>CAWDWV010000005.1:30000-1053825 GCA_963806095.1 Thermoanaerobaculia bacterium | reverse complement strand
CGCCGAGGTGTCGCCCGACCACCCGGTGCTGCTCGACCGCTTCCTCGAGGACGCCGTCGAGCTCGACCTCGACCTGCTGGCCGACGGCACCGACGCGGTGGTGTGCGGCATCCTGCAGCACATCGAGGAGGCCGGCATCCACAGCGGCGACTCGGCGGCGGTGCTGCCGCCGTGGCAGGCCGACCCGGCGACCCTCGCCGAGATGGAGCGCATCGCGCTGCGGCTGGCGAAGCGGCTCGGCGTCGTCGGGCTGATGAACGTGCAGTTCGCCGTCTACCAGGGCAAGGTCTTCGTGCTCGAGGTCAACCCGCGCGCTTCCCGCACGGTGCCGTTTATCGCCAAGGCGGTGGGGCTGCCGCTCGCCGGCATGGCGTCGCAGGTGATGGCGGGCAAGACCCTGCGCGACATCGGGCTCACCGAGTCGCCGAAGGTGCCGCGTTTCTTCGTCAAGGTGCCGGTCTTCCCCTTCAACCGCTTCCCCGGCGTCGACCCGCAGCTCGGCCCCGAGATGAAATCGACGGGCGAGGTGATGGGCATCGGCGAGACCTTCGGCGAGGCCTTCGCCAAAGGGTGGCTCGCCGCCAACAACCGCCTGCCGCTGTCGGGCACCGCCTTCTTGACCGTGCACGACCGCGACAAGCGCGCGCTCCTGCCGGTGGCGCTACGCCTGCAGCAGCTCGGCTTCCGGCTGGTAGCGACAGACGGCACGGCAGAGCACCTGCGCGGCCAGGGCGTACTGGTGGAGACGGTGCTCAAGCTCCACCAGGGCCGCCCGCACGTCGTCGACCACATCAAGAACGGCGAGGTCGACTTGATCGTCAACACCCCGCTCGGCGGCGACGCCTACCGCGAGGACGCCGAGATCCGCCGCGCCGCGCTGGCCCACCGCGTGCCCTGCATCACCACGCTCTCGGGCGCGATGGCGGCGGTCGAAGGAATCGCCGCTCTGCGCAAGGGCGCGCTGTCGCTGGTGCCGCTGCAGGGCCTCGCCGCGGCGGAGGCAGCCAGGACGGTCTCCGCCAGCACCCCCGAGTAGGGAAACCCCCGTTCGGGGGCTCTGTCTCGCTCGAGCTCAACGCCAAGGCTAGCGGCCTTTGGTGGTGGCCTTGGCCACACCACGACGAGACGCCCTAATCCGGTCTCACCAATAGTCGCTCAGGCCATGCCGCTCAGCCACCGCGGCGGGTTCGCGCCGGCGAGGGCGACGAGCCAGGCGACACCGAGCACCCCCGCGACGACGAGCGTCGGGAGCCAGTAGGCGAGCCCATACGAGACGCCGCCGAGGAGGCCGCGCCGGTGCAGGGCGAGGCTCGCCGACGTGCCCAGGTGGCTCGTCGCGACGAGCAGGAAGAGGGTGCACAGCAGCAGCACCGGCCAGGGGACGTACCAGGCGACGAAGGGCGGCGCGGCCCCCTCGCCGATCAGCGATTCGATGCCGGTGGCCACGTCGGCGAGCGAGGCGCCGAGCAGGTGGCGCTCCGATGACGACCACAGCGCGTGGCCGTCGACGTCCGACAACACCAGCCCCTCGACGCGAGCGGTCACTTGGCGAGTCCGATTCGACGGCTCGCGGAGCTCGGTCGTCTCGCTTCGCGTCTCGTAGCCGGCGTGCGCGATCCCGTCCACCGTGCGATGGCGGAGAGGCACCAACCCGAGCAGCCGCGCGGAGACGTCGCAACGCGCGACGCCGCCGGGCTGCGGAGCGCAAGCGAAGACCCGCGTCGGTTGCCACCAGAGGCCGGCGATGCCGACGGCGAGGAGGACGAAGCAGACGACGTCGGTGACGCCGATCCTCTTCCGCACGCCGGCGCCGGACGGCGGCGAAGCCGCGCCGACGGAGGGGTGCTCCGCGCGCAATGACACCTCGACGCGATCGGCTCCCGCTACCCCTTCAACCGCCGTCGCAGCGACGAGAGGAAGCCGCTCGGCTCCTCGGCCTGCAGCAGCAGGTCGAGCTCGCCGGCGTCGAAGAAGACGCCGCCGCACCCTTCGCAGCGGTCGACCTTGATGCCGGAGCGCTCCTCTTCCACCATCTGCTGGCCGCACTTGGGGCAGCGCATCCAGTGCAGCTCGCGCAGCTGCGCCGACTCCTGCGACTGGCGCTGGGCGTCGAGCTCGGCGCGCTTCTTCTCCAGCAGCTCCTGGTTCTTGCGGTAGAAGTACTCTTCTTCCTTGTCGTAGCCGTCTTCGTGCACGGGTTACTCCTTTCCGGGGGCCGCGACTCTACCAACCCGGCCTGACCTTCGGGTGACTGACCAGGGGGCCTGAACCCCTCTGTTACACTGCCCGCCCACCGCCCGGGCGCCACATGGCCGACGCTCTCGACTACCACGGCAGGCGGGTGCTCGTCACCGGCGCCAGCGGCTTCATCGGCCGCCGGCTCTGCCGACGGCTACGCGAGCTCGGCGCCGAGGTCGAGCCGGCCTCCCGCAAGGCGGCCCCCGCCGGCGAGGAGGGGCGCTGGCACCAGGTCGACCTCGCCGACCCGGCGGCGGCCGCGCGCCTCGTCGCCGACACGCAGCCCGCCGGCGCCTTCCACCTGGCGAGCCAGGTCACCGAGAGCCGCGAGCGCAAGCTCGTGCTGCCCACCTTCCACGCCAACCTGGCGAGCACCGTCTACCTGCTCGACGCGCTCACCGAGCAGGGGTGCAAGCGCATCGTGCAGACCGGCTCGCTCGAGGAGCCCGAGCCCGGCGACCCGGTGTCGACGCCGAGCTCGCCCTACGCCGCCGCCAAGTGGAGCGCCGGCGCCTACGCCCGCATGTTCCACCAGCTGTGGTCGACGCCGGTGGTGCTGGCGCGGCTGTTCATGGTCTACGGCCCCGAGCAGCGCGACCTCTCCAAGCTGGTGCCGCACGTCGTCACCTCGCTGCTGCTCGGCCGCGACCCGGAGCTGGGCTCGGGCAAGCGGCCGGTCGACTGGGTCTTCGTCGACGACGTCGTCGAGGGGCTGCTGCGGCTCGGGCCTCGCCGACGGCGTCGAGGGGCTGCAGGTCGACCTCGGCTCGGGCAAGCTGGTGCCGGTGCGCGCCGTGGTCGAGCAGCTCTACGCGCTGCTCGCGCCGGAACGCCAGCCGCCCTTCGGCGGCATCCCCGACCGCGCGATGGAGCCGGTGCGGGTGGCGCGCAACGAGGAGACCGGCGAGCTGCTCGGCTGGAGCCCGACGGTGACGCTCGAGGACGGCCTCGCGCGCACCGTCGAGTGGTACCGCCGCGAGCTCGACGCCGGCAAGCTGGCGCCGGTGGTGAGCGCGTAGCGCATGGACCCGCGTAGCGCATGGACCTAGGCCTCGCCGGCAAGGTGGCGCTGGTCACCGGCAGCAGCCGCGGCATCGGGCTCGAGATCGCGCTGTCGCTGGCCGGCGAAGGCTGCAGGCTGCTGCTCTGCGGCCGCCACGCCGAGCCGCTGGCGGAGGCGGCGGCGCGGGTCCGCGAGCGCGGCGCCGGGGACGTCGAGACGCTGGCGGTCGACGTCACCACGGGCGACGCCGCGGCGGCGCTCGTCGACGCGGCCCGCGCGCGCTGGGGCCGCCTCGACGTGCTGGTCAACAACGTCGGCGGCAACCGGCGGAAGCCGTTCCAGGAGACGACCGACGAAGAGTGGGACGAGGTCCTCGAGCTCAACCTGCGCTGCCACGTGCGGCTCACCCGCGCCGCCGTGCCGTTGATGGCGGAAGGCGGCGGCGGCTCGATCGTCTTCGTCACCTCGATCTTCGGCCGCGAGGCGGGCGGCCCCGGGCTGGTGCTCTACAACACCACCAAGTCGGCGGCGATCAGCCTGGCGAAGATCCTCTCCCTCGAGCTCGCCGCGCAGGGGATCCGCGTCAACTCGGTGGCGCCGGGGTCGCTCCGCTTCCCCGGCAGCAGCTGGGACAAGCGCGTGCTCGCCGACCCCGAGGGGATGGCCGCCTTCGTGCGCCAGAACATCCCGCTCGGGCGCTTCGGCACGCCGCAGGAAGTGGCAGATGTGGTGGCCTTCCTCGCCTCGCCGCGCGCCAGCCTCGTCACCGGCGCCTGCTGGAACGTCGACGGCGGCCAGTCGAAGTCGCTGATCTAGCGGAAGCGCACGAGGCTCACGCTCACCACGCGCTGTTGGTGCTCGGCCTTGCTCCACTGCACCAGGATGGGGCTCTGGTAGGTGCCGTAGAGGAGACCGTCGCGGCCGCTGGTGGCGGAGACGGGCAGCGCCAGCGTGCGCTTCATGCGCAGGAAGCGCGCCGCCGGCAGCGCCAGGAAGCGCGACAGCATGCGCTCGAGGGCGGACTCGCTGATGCGCAGGCGGTCCATCGCCTCGTTGAAGATGTGCACCAGGTCGTACTTGGCGTAATCGAGGGTCTTGCGCGGGATCTCGCCGGGGTCGCGCAGCATGTTGCGCCCCTTGGCGGCCATGAAGCGCAGCGGCTCGCGCAGCACCTCGGCGAGGTCGTGCTGCATGAGCAGCGTCTCGTACTCGTTGACGGTGAGGCCGACGTTGCGCTCGCTCGGCAGCAGCGCCACGTCGAGCCGCCCGTGCTCGACGCCGTGGTGGCGCACGGCCGCGCTGAGCTCGTCGAAGAAGCCCAGCCGCGGGTCGCGCAGGTTGAGCGAGTCGACCGGGTGCGGCGACACCGGCAGCGCCGTCTGCCACTCGGCCACCACCTCCTCGCGCTCGTAGCCGAAGACGGTGGCGCGGCGCGCGCGGTGGCCGGCGGGAACGACGCCGTCGAGGTCGATGAACAGCACCGGGTTGCCGTCGCGGTGGACGTAGGTGGCGCAGTTGCGCAGGCCGGCGCCGATGGCGGCGAGGTGGGAGTCGGCGTTCTTCGACTCCTGCCGCTTCTCCTCGTCGCTGAGCTCGCTTCGCTTGTCGAGCTGGTCGTGCTCGTAGTTGGCGCCCTCGGGGAAGACCTGCTTGAAGACCTGGATGTAGGGGTCGACGTACTCGCGGCTGTAGCCGAGGCGGGCGCAGAGGCTCTGCTCGAGGAAGCCCGCGGTCGTGTGGTACGAGCAGTAGAGCCCGCGCGGATAGCCCTCGAGCGCGTCGCCGTGCTGATCGCGCGCCGCCCGCCGTACGTCGATGACGTCATAGCGAGCCTGCGGGCGCAGGCTCAGATCGAGCTCGACCGGCGGCGACATGGCGGCGTTAGGGTAACACGCCGCTGGCGCTCGATCCCTACACAAGTGCTTGCAGTTCCTGCTCGCGCCATGGTCGCCCATCCCGCGGAAACTGCTGAGGAGACGGGCGTTGCGCCGGCCGCGACAGCAGGCACGACCGTTGCTATCTGCTACGGCGTGACCGAGCCCGCCGCCGCCGCGCGCAACACCGTGAGAGCAACCCAACCACGCACGGCGGCGACCGGCGGGCTTCTTTGAGGAGCTGTTGCCATGGAAACCTGGCTCATCATCGTGGGTGTCCTGCTGCCCCTCGCCCCGCTCCTGCAGGTTGTGGAGCGCCGTCTCACCGAGCCCGTGCCGCGGCGCGCGACGCCGCCCCGCGCCAGCTGACGGCTTGACCTATATCGCCCGCGGCAGGGGCGCCGCTCCTGCCGCGGGCTCGTCCCCTCCCATCGCTCAGAACAGATCGCTTACGCCAGCGCGTCGGCCTTGGCCGCGAGGATGAAGTCGTTGTCGGACAGGCCGTCGATCTTGTGCGTCCAGACCTGCACCTTCACCTTGCCCCAGGCCAGGTGAAGGTCGGGGTGGTGCTGCTCCGCTTCCGCGAGCTCGCCGACGCGGTTGGTGAAAGCGAGCGCCTGGCGGAAGTCGGGGAAGCGGAAGGTGCGCTCGAGGTGGTGCTCGTCGACCACCTGCCAGTCGGGGTGGAGCTGCCGGCGCAGCTCGGCGATGGCGTCGCCGCGCAGCGGCGGGGTACCGCCGCGACAGGGTTCGCAGCGGCGGGTTGCGAGATCGGCCGTCTGGACCATCGGGACCTCCTCGTCGCGCGGCCTCCGCTACATGACCAGGGCGCCGCGTCGCACCACGCTATCCTGCGGCGGTGATCCGCGACAGCTCGTGGTGGAGGTCGCCGGCGAGGCTGTGGGCCGCGGTCCTGTTCGCGCTCGACCGCGGTGGGCGTCGCGGCCTGGCCGATCTTCCCGCACGACGGCGACCTCTGGTACCACCTGGCGAGCGGGCGCTGGATCGCCGAGCACCACGCGCTGCCGACGACGGCGTTCTTCTCGGTGCTGCCCGCGGCCGCCGGCTGGGTGGACTATTACTGGCTCTTCCAGCTGCTGGCCTACGGCACCCACGAGCTCGGCGGCTACGCGGCGCTGGTGGTCCTGCGCGGCGCGTTGGTGCTCGGGCTCGCTGCCGTGCTCCTCGTCCACCTCCGCCGCTCCGGCAACAACACCGGCGGCCGGCTCGGCGGCTGGCAAGCGGTGCTGTGGACGCTGGTGCTGCTCGCCGTGCTGCCGCGCTTCTCGTCGCTGCGGCCGCACCTGTTCTCGCTGCTGCTGCTCGCCGCCTTCCTGCTCGTGCTCGAGCACGTCCCGCGCGCGCTGCCGGCGCTGCCGCTGCTCGCCGTGCTGTGGGCGAACCTGCACGGCATCGAGTACCCGGTGCTGCTGCTCGTGCTCGGCGCCTGGGCGGCGCCGCTGCTGCTGCAGGCGGTCCGCGCTCGATCGCTGCCGAAGGGCGAGCCGCGGCGGCGGTTGGCGTGGCTGCTGCTCACGGCACTGGCGCCGCTGGCGACGCCCCACGGCCTGCGGCTGCTGCCGGTGCCTTTCGCCTCGGTAGCTTTCGTGCGGCACGCCATCGCCGAGATGGCCCCGTTCGACTTCGACGCGCTGCCGCTGCGGCTGACGCACGGCCTCAGCGCGGAGTGGGCGTTCGTCCTGCTGCTCGCGCTCGCGGTGGCGGCGCTCGTCGACCGCGCGGCGAAGCGCTCGCTGCCGCTGCCGCACCTGCTGCTCGCCGACGGGCGGCGCCGTGCTGCTCTTTCGCGGCACCCGCTTCGTCATGGAGCTCGTGCTGCTGCTGGTGCCGCTGCTCGCGGCCTGGCGGCCGCCGGCGCTCGCAGCGGCCCCGGCGCTACGGCGCCTGGCCGCGGCCGCCTTCGCGCTCGCCGCGCTCGTCGGGCTGGGCGACCGGCTGGTGACCCACCGCCGCTGGCCGCTCGACGAGGCGGCGCTCCCCTCCGGCGTCAGCCGCTTCCTGGAGCGCGCCGGCGGTGGCGGCGCCGTGCTCGCCTACCCCGACCTCGCCGGCTGGTTCGAGTGGACGCTCGGCCCGCGCTATCGCACCTTCGCCGATCTGCAGGCCTACCTCTTCGACGAGCACGCGCTGTTCGTGACCGGCGCCCCGTTCGCCGACCTCCAGGTGCTCTCCGCTGTGGTGAAGCGGCTGCAGCCCGCGTGGATCGCGGCGCCGGCCTCGGCGCCCCACATGCAGCCACGCATCGACTCCGTCGGCGGCTACGAGCCGGTGGCCTTCGACTGGACGATGGTCCTCTACGCGCGCCGCGCCGGGCAGGAGGAGATCGTCCGCGGCTGGGAGCTCACCGCGTTCGATCCCTACAAGCCGGCCGCCCGGCCGCGGCCGCAGCTGCTCGCGCGCGCGGCCTACGAGCTCGCCCGGCTGCACGCGCTCGACCCGCGCAACTCGGCGGTGGCGACGGCGCTCTCGCGCGCGCGCCTCGCGCAGGGCAACGCGCGCGAGGCCCTGCGCCTCGCCACCCGTGCAACCGCTCTCGCGCCGGCGCGCCCGGAGCCCTGGCAGCTGCGCGGCGAGGCGCTGGCCGCGACCGGCCGCCTCCGCGCGGCGCTCGACGCCTACGACGTCGCCGAGGCGCGCGGCGCCGCGCCCGCCGCCGTCGGCCGGCTGCGCTGGGCGGCATGGATGCGGCTCGGCGAGCCCGCGCGCGCCTACCGCGCCTTCGCGCCGGTCGTCTCGCCGCTCGGCGGCGACGCGAGCTGGACCGACCTCTGGGGTCTCGCCGAGAGCGCCCGCGCCACCGGCAACCTCGCGGCCGCCGAGCGACTGCTGTCGTTCGCCTGGTGGAAGGCGCCGCCGGGGCCGCCTCGCGAGCGCATCGCCGCCGCGCTCGCCGAGCTCCGGAGCGAGGCCGGCGAGTCGGCGCCGCGCCCCGTCGCCGCGGCGCCGACACCCGGCCCCTAGGGACTGACGCCGCTCCAGGCCGCCAGAGCGCCACTCTCCCCGCCGTCGGCGAAGAGCACCGTCGTCTCGTCGGCACCGGCATCGGCGGTCCGCAGCTCCCCGTTGGGGTGGTAGCGGTCGTCGTACGAGCGCGCGTCACCGTCGTGGTCGGTCTGGGGATTCGTCGAGCAGCGGTCGATGGCGGGCGAGCTGTGGCGCAGGTGCAGGTCGCCCGGCGGGGCGACGAACTGCGGATCGGCGAAGACGATGTCCGCGAGGTTGGTGCCGGGCGGAACGGTGGCGAACGGCGAGGCGTAGCGGCTCACCACGCAGCCGAACTGCGGCGGGCTCGACGGCGCCTGGAAGGAGGCGAAGAAGGGCTCCCGCTCGTCGAGCACGCTCGAGATGACGAAGATGTGCGAGCTGCTGCCGCGCCAGCGCACGATGCCGGTGACGTCGTTGCCCGCGAGCGAGACGTGCCAGAGCTGGAAAAAGGCGGAGTCCTCGACGCCGAACAGCGCCGGGATCGCATTGCTCTGGAAGCTGACGCCGGTGAAGAGGAGCGAAGTGTCGCCGGCGGCCACCGCCAGCGCCGCGGCGCCGGTGCCCTGGTGGCCGCGGATGCTGCCGGTGGTGAGGATGACGGCGCCGTCGGCGGCGTAGAGCGCCGCGCCGTCGGCGGCGACATTGGCTTCCAGGCGCGGGAACCCGTTGCGCGGCGGAAGCTCGGCCGCACCGTTGGTGAACACCCCGCCGCCGTCGGTCACGTAGGCGCCGCCGCCCTCACCCCCGGCCGTGTTGTGGTCCACCGACACGTAGCGCAGCCGTACGTCGGCGCCGTCGACGAAGAGGCCGCCGCCGCGCTGCGCCTGGTTGCCGCTGATGAGGCTGGGCGCGGAATCCGGCAGCGCGGTGAAGGTGTCCACGTAGCCGCTGCCGAGGTAGAGGCCGCCACCGTCGCGCCCGGCGATGTTGTTCGACACCGACGCGGCGACGCCGCCGGCCAGCATGTTCACCGCCGCGTCGGGCGCGTAGACGCCGCCGCCGTCGAAGAGCGCGACGTTGCCCAGCACGAACCCGCCGCGCACTTCCACCAACGCGCCGTTCCTCGCGGCGATGCCGCCGCCGTTGCCGGCGGCGTTGTTGGCGCCGACCAGCGCCAGGGTCGAGACCCAGAGCTTGCCGCCGGAGACGTAGACGCCGCCGCCGTCGCCGAGCGCGGTGTTGGCGACCACCTGGGAGTCGATGAGGTCGAGCCAGCTGTCGTTGCCGGCGCCCGCGAACCAGATGGCGCCGCCGTCGCCGTTGACGGCGCCGTTGTCGGTGGTGACGACGACGCGCTGCAGGCGCACCGTCTCGGCGCCGCCCATGAGGATGGTGAGCGGCCGTGACCCCGACGGCGCGCGGATGGTGGCGATAGCCCACCGACGCGTTGCTGCCGCAGCTGCCGACGTTGCCGCGGACGTGGATGCCGCCGCCGAAGATGGAGAAGGGGCCGTTGAACGGGCCGGGGCCGACGAGCGAGATGACGTCGTCGCCGGCGCTGCCGACGGCGTCGTCGATCGCGGCTTGCAGGGTGGCGTGCGTGCACGGCGCGACGCCGGCGTTGCCCACCCAGTAGTTGGCGGCGCCGGCCGCGGCCGGCGCGAGAAGCAGCGCGGCGAGCGCTGCGGCGTGGCGTGAAATCCCCTGCGGTCGTGGAGCGGCGGCGCTTGGTGGTCTCATGCCACCAGACGCGGCACGATCGCGCCGCGACTGCCATCGCCCACCCCGACCGGGCTACACTGCCGGGCAGTGCCCCCGGCCGACAGCAGCTCCGATGCCGGGCCTCCCGGCGAGGTGACGCGCCTGCTGCGCGCCTGGCGCGGCGGCGACGCGGTGGCACACGAGGAGCTGCTGCGCCGCGTCTATGACGAGCTCAAGCGGGTGGCCGCGTCCCAGCTGCGCGGCGAGCGCAGCGGCCACACGCTGCAGCCGACCGCTCTCGTGCACGAGGCCTTCATGCGACTGCTCGGCCAGACCCGCGTCGACTGGCGCGACCGCACCCACTTCTTCGGCATCGCGGCGGCGATGATGCGGCGCGTGCTGGTCGACCACGCGCGCGCCCGCCTCGCCGACAAGCGCGCGCACCAGCGGGTGACCATCACCGGCGGCACCGCCGCTGTTCGCCGACGAGGCGCTGCCGCCCGAGAAGCTCCTCGACCTCGACCGCGCGCTCGACCGCCTGGCGGCCTCCTTCCCGCGCGCCGCGCGCGTCGTCGAGCTGCACTTCTTCTCGGGGCTCGAGTTCGGCGAGGTGGGCGTCGCGCTGGAGATGGCGCCGCGCACCGTGATGCGCGACTGGAGCTTCGCCCGCGCCTGGCTGCGGCGGGAGCTGCAGGAGAAGGCGGCGCCGTGAGCGCCGATCGCGAGCGCCAGGCGGTGACCACCGATCCTCGCCTGCCCGAGCTGTTCGCCGCCGCCAGCGAGCTGCCGCCCGAGGAGCGGACGGCATGGCTGGCGGCGCTCGGCCACGAGGACGCGGCGCTCGCCCGCGAGATCCGCGAGCTCCTCGCCGCCGCCGCCGACACCGGCGAGCTGCTGGACCGCTCGCCCCTCCCTTTCGCCGCCGCCGCGACGTCGATGTCCGCGCCGGCGCTGCCGCCGCGCATCGGCCCCTACCGCGTGCTGCGCGAGCTCGGCCGCGGCGGCATGGGCCGGGTCTACCTCGCCGAGCAGGAGGGCGACGGCTTCCAGCGCACGGTGGCGCTCAAGCTGCTCGACAGCGCGACCGCCACACCACAGGCTTTGCGCCGTTTCGCCTCCGAGGTGCGCATCCTCGCCTCGCTCGAGCACCCCGGCATCGCCCGCTTCCTCGACGGCGGCTGCAGCCCGGAAGGGATCGTCTATCTCGCGCTCGAGTGCGTCGAGGGCAGCGACCTCCTGGCGCACGCCGCGGCGCACGGCCTCGACGTCGAGGCGCGCCTCGTGCTCTTCCTCGCCGTGCTCGACGCCGTCGCCTACGCGCACGATCGCCGCGTCGTCCACCGCGACTTGAAGCCGAGCAACGTGATGGTCGGCAGCGACGGGCGGCCGCGGCTGCTCGACTTCGGCATCTCCAAGCTGGTCGACGTCGACGCCGAGGGCCTGCCGACGCGCACCGAGCTGCGGGCGCTCACCCCCGCCTACGCGAGCCCCGAGCAGATGCGCGGCGATCCCGTCACCGCCGCCTCCGACCTCTACTCGCTCGGCGTCGTGCTCTACGAGCTGCTCACCGGCGCGCGGCCTTACCGCACGGCGTCGGGGACGCCGCGCGAGCTCGAGCGCGCCGTGCTCGAGCAGGATCCCGAGCCGCCGAGCACCGCCGCGCGCCGCAGCCGCCGCGCCGAGGAGACCGGGGCGGCGGCGGAGACCGCGACGGATGCGACCACCCGGCCGCCCGCCGGGCGCATCCCCGCCGACCTCGACGCCATCTGCCTCAAGGCGCTGCGCAAGGAGCCCGGGCAGCGCTACGCGAGCGTCGCCGACTTCGCCGCCGACGTGCGCCGCTTCCTCGCCGGCGAGCCGGTGGCGGCGCGGCGCGGCGGCTGGAGCTATCGCGCCGCGAGGCGTGTGCGCCGCTACCGCGCGCGGATCGCCGCCGCCGCAGCGGTCGCGGCGGCGCTCGCCGCGGGCGTCGCCGCCGGACCGTGGCTGCGCGAAACCGCGCCACCGCGAGCAGAGGACGCCCTGGCGCAGGTCGTCGCGGAGACTCCGATGCCGCGCGCGTCGCGGCGATCGCTGCAGGCGGCGCTCGAGCGGTTGCGCGCCCTCGATCCGGCGGCGGCGCGCACCTCGCTCCGGCAGCTCCTCGCCGTCGACGCCTCCTCGCCGCTCGGCTGGGACCTGCTGGCGCAGGCGGAGACGGAGCTCGGCGAGTCGACGCGCGCCGCGGCGGCCGCTCGCCGGGCGAGGTCGCTCGCCGACGGCCTGCCAGCGGAGGAGCGGGCGCGGCTGGCGGCCCGCGCGGATGCGGCCGATGCCCGCTGGGACGCCGCGATCCAGGGCTTCGAAGCGCTGCTCGCCCAGGAGCCCGAGCGCCTCGACGTCGGTCTCGACCTCGTCGCTGCCAACACCGCGGCCGGCCGCACGGAGGCGGCGCTGACCGTCCTCGGGCGCCTCCGCCAGCTCGCCGCGGCGGCCGACGACCCGCGCGTCGACCTCGCCGAGGCTGAGGCGGCGCTGCAGGGTGCGGAGCACCAGCGGGCGGCAGCGGTCGCCGACCGCGCGCGCCGGCGGGCTCTGCCGCTCGGCGGCAAGGTCCTGGCCGTCCGCGCGCGTCTCGTGCACGGCCTCGCCCTGCGCTACCTCGACCAGGACGCGGCGGCGACGCGCGAGCTCCGCGGCGCCCGCGAGGAGGCGGCGCGGCTGGGCCTGCGGCGCGACGCCGCCGCCGCGCGGCTCGTCCTGGCGAGCATCGCCAGCGGCGGCGGGCAGACCGCCGAGAAACGACGGGAGGTGGAAGCGGCGCTCGCCAGCTTCCGGGAGGTCGGCGACAGCCGCGGCGAGGTCCTCGCCCTCTGCGAGCTGGCGGGGCAGCTCGGCATGGAAGCGGAGCTCGGGCGCGCGCGCCGCGCCGTCGACGAGGCGGTCGAGCGGGCGCAGACGCGCGGCGACGTGTGGGCGCTGGGCAGCGCCCTCGCCTTTCGCATGGTCATCCTCAACTGGGCGGGCGAGGACGCCGCGGTGGTCACCGAGGTGCAACCGACGCTGCGCGCGCTGCGCGCGTCGGGCAACCGCAAGGTGCTGTTGACGACTCTCGGCAACGTCTCGATCCTCCTCATCGACCGCCTGGAGCTCGCGGCGGTCGACGGCCTCCTCGACGAGGCCGAGGAGCTGGCGCGGCGGCTGGGCAGTCAGCTGGAGCGCGCCTCGGTGCTGAGCGCCCGCGGCTTGCTGGCGCAGACACGCGGCGACTACGCGCGCGCTCGCACCAGCTTCGGCGCGGCGGTGGAGCTGGAGCGCGCGAGCGGGCGGCACTGGCGGCTGGCCGACTCCCTCGCCGCGCTCGCCGGGCTCGAGGTAGCCGCCGACCGGCCGGAGGCGGCGGCAGCGGCGGCGGAGCAGGCGATCGCCGCCTACCGTCGCGCCGGCGACGAACGCTCCGGCAACGAGACGACCGGGGTCCTCGCCTGGGCCGATGCGCGCCGCGGCGATGCCGCGAGCGCCCGCCGCCGCCTCGCCGCCATGCGCGCGGCGGCGGCGGCACCGGAGTCGGCGAGCGACACCGCGTCCTTCGCCTGGCTGATGGCCGAGGCGCGGGTGGCCGAGGCGCTGGGCGACCTGCGCACCGCTCGCGACCGCCGTCGCGACACGGTCCGGATGGCCGTGGAGTGGAAGGCGCCCGGGTTGGTGCTCGCGCACCGGCTGGCGCTCGCGCGCGTGCTCACCGGGCTCCGCGAGCCGGAGGGAACGGCGCTGGCGCGCGACGTGCTCGCGGAGGCCGAGCGGCACGGCCTCCACGGCATCGCCCGCGAGGCGCGGCAGCTACTGCCGGCAACTGCTGCGCGCTGATACCCAACCCCCGCGGCAAAGCCCGCTGCCGTCCCCCTCCCGACCCCGAACGGTGCTCTAACCGCGCAGCCGAACGACCCACGCGGCGTCAGCCGCGAAGGCGGACCACCGTTGCGCCGTTGCCGCCTTCGCCGTCCTCGCCGGGGCGCCAGCTGGCGACGGCGCGGTGGGTGGAGAGGTGCTCGCGCACGGCGCTGCGCAGGCGGCCGCTGCCGTGGCCGTGGACGACGCGCACCTCCTCGCGGCCGGCGTGCAGCGCGTCGTCGAGGTAGGTGTCGAGGCGCTCGAGCGCAGGCTCGGCGCGCTCGCCGATGAGCATCAGCTCGGGGGCGACCTCGGGCGCTTCGGGCATGCGCGGCGCCGGGCGGGTCTCGACGCGCGCGGGTGCGCCGCCGTGACGACTCCGCGCTCCTGCGCGCCGCGGGCGCTGCTGCCTTGGCGCCGTCCCGCGGCGACGCGATCGCCACCAGCTCCTCGGCGCGGCAGCGCAGCCGCTTGCCGCCCGCCGCGACCTCGGCGCGGGCGCCCTCGAGCTTCTCGAGCGTCCCCTGCCAACCGAGCGCGCGGTGCCGCACGGTCGCGCCAACCGCCAGCGGCAGCCCCTCGTCCTCGATGGCGCCGCCGGTCTCGACGGCCGGTGCCTCCGCGAACAGACGCGTCGTCGCGGCTTCGGCGAGCCCGCGCTGCTTGCCGGCGCCGAGCTGCGCCTTGAGCCGGTCCACCTCGGCGGCGAGCTTCTGGCGCACCTGGACGCGGAAGCTCTCGAGCTCGCGCTTGCTGCGTTGCGCCACGGTGCCGCGCTCGGCCTCGAGGTCGGCGCGGGCGCGCTCGAGCCGCTCGCGCTCGCCCTGGACACGGCGCTGCTCGGCCGCGGCGTCGGACAGGCGCGCCGCGAGCTCCTGCCGCAGCCGTTCGACCTCGGCGAGCAGCCGGCGGTACTGGCGGCCCTCCGGATCGAGCCGGCGCTCGGCGCTCGCCAGCAGCTCGCGCGCGAGCCCCAGCCGCCGTGCCAGCGCGATCGCCTCGCTGCTGCCGGGCGGCCCCGGCAGCAGGCGGTAGAGCGGCTCGCCGCTCGTGGAGTCGAACTCCATCGCCGCGCAGGCGGCGCCGGGCAGCTCCATCGCCTCGCCGGCGACGCGGCCGAGGTGGGTGGTGAGCAGCACCAGGCCGCCGCGCGCCACCAGCCCTTCGAGCAGCGCCGCGGCGAGCGCGGCGCCCTCTTCGGGATCGGTGCCCGAGCCCAGCTCGTCGAGCAGCAGGAGGCTCCGCGGACCGGCCAGCTCCCACGCCTCCTTGAGCCGCAGCAGCCGGCCGCTGAAGGTGGAGCGATCGGCGAGCATGTCCTGCTCGTCGCCCACGGTCGCCACCAGCGTCGAGAGCTCCGGCAGCACGCTGCCGGCGGCGGCGGGCACCGGCAGCCCGGCGAGCGCCATCAGCGACAGCAGGCCAGCGGTCTTGAGCGCCACGGTCTTGCCGCCGGCGTTGGGGCCGGTGATGACCAGCGCGCGCGTTTGCGGCGACAGCTCGAGGTCGAGCGGCACCATCGTCCCGGTGTGCCCGGGCTGGCCGAGCGCCTCGGCGCGCAGCGGCGCGAGGTCGGGGTCGAGCAACGGATGGCGGGCCGCGAGCAGGCGCAGCCGCGGTTCCGCCGCCAGCGCGGGCTGCAGCGCGTGCGCCCGCTCGGCGAAGCGCTGCGACGCCTGCACCAGATCGAGCCCGGCGAGGAAGTCGGCGTGGGCCTCGAGCGCCGGGAGCTGCCGGCGCAGCAGCTCGGCGAGCTCGGCGAGCAGCCGGCGGCGCTCGGACTCGGCGTCCTCCCACGCCTGCTGCAGGCGGTTGTTGCCTTCGACGACGGCGAGCGGCTCGAAGTAGAAGCTCTTGCCGGTGCCCGAGCGGCCGTGCACGAGGCCGGGCACGCGCCCGCGAGCGCCCGACTGCAGCATCAGCACGAGGCGCCCCTCGCGCATCGGCACCGTCTCTTCCGAGAGCAGCTCGCGGTGCTCCTGCACCAAGCCTTGGAGGTCCCCGTAGAGCGCCTCGCGCTGGCGGCGGATGGCGCCACGCAGACGCTGAAGCTCGGGCGAGGCGTCCTCGCGCACCTCGCCGCGGCGGTCGAGCACGCGGCGGATGTGGCGGCGCAGCGGCTCGACGTCGGGGAGGGTCGCGGCGCGGGCGGCGAGCGCCGGGCACGGGGGATCGGCGGCGGCGACGCGCGCCACGACGGGCGTCGTCGTCTCGAGCAGGTCGGCGAGCGCCACCACGTCGCGCCCCGAGAGCCCCGGCGGCGCGCCGGCGGCGCGCGCGAGCAGCGGCAGCAGGGGCGTCTCGAAGCTCGGCACCAGCGCACCGCCGCCGAGCAACCGGCCGGCTTCCTCGTAGGCGGCGCGGCGCTCGGCGAGCGCGGCGGCGTCGGCGAGCGGCACCAGCGCGAGGACGCGCTCGCGGCCGAGGTCGCTCGCGGCCTGCGAGGCGACGACGGCGAGCAGCGACGGGTACTCGAGCGCGGCGAGGCTCGCCGGGCTCACGCGCAGCGGCGCCGGCTCCGCCGCGCTCGCGTCCGCGTCGTTCGTCGGGTGGTCGGTCGGGCTCACGGACATCGTTCGCTGGGTGACGGCGACGCGGTCGCCGGGGTCATCGCATCCGTTATCGCGCGGCGTGGAAAAGCGAAACCGCGGGGAAGGTTCGCTTCCCCGCGGTCAAAGGTGGCACGAGCCTCGGCTCGTTGCGATCGGCGCGGCGCCGCGGCCCTAGGAGAGCCCGACGCGACGCTCTTCGAGGAGCTTGCGGAGGCCCTTCTTCTTGGCTTGCAGCTGCTTGCGCTTGCGCTTCACCGAGGGCTTCTCGAAGTACTGGCGCTTCTTGAGCTCGGTGAGCACGCCCGCCTTCTCGCACTTGCGCTTGAACCGGCGCAGCGCGTTCTCGAAGCTCTCTTCGTCCTTGACGTAGACGACCGGCATCTAAGGGATCACCTGCCTTCCAACCTGCTGTAGATGGGCCCGAGAGGATGGTCCGCGAGAGGGATCCCGAGCGGTGTCTCCGAGCCGAGGCCTCCCGCCGTGGGGTGGCCCGCGGCGGCCATTGTACCAGTGGCAAGGAAGGCCGTGCTACTCGATGAGCCCCGAGAGCGGCGAGCTGGCGGTGGCGTAGAGCTTGGGCGCGATCCTCCCCGCATGGGCGGCCAGCCACCCCGCCTCGACCGCCAGCTTCATCGCCCGCGCCATGCGCACCGGGTCCTGGGCGCCGGCGATGCCGGTGTTCATCAGCACGCCGGCGGCGCCGAGCTCCATCGCCACGGCGGCGTCCGACGCGGTGCCGACGCCGGCGTCGACGATCACCGGCACCTTCGCCTGCTCGACGATGATGCGCAGGTTGGCGCGGTTGCGGATGCCCATGCCGGAGCCGATGGGAGCGCCGAGCGGCATCACTGCCGCGGCGCCGAGGTCCGCGAGCTTCTTGCACACCACAGGGTCGTCGTTGGTGTAGGGCAGCACGACGAAGCCCTCCTTGACCAGCACCTCGGTGGCGCGCAGCAGCTCGGCGTTGTCGGGGAAGAGGGTCTCGCGGTCGCCGATCACCTCGAGCTTCACCCAGTCCCAGCCGCCGAGCTCGCGGCCCAGGCGCGCGGTGCGGATCGCCTCCTCGGCGGTGTAGCAGCCGGCGGTGTTGGGGAGCAGCAGGTAGCGCTTCTGGTCGATCGCCTCGACGAGGTCGGCTTTCCCGTTGGGGTCGAAGCTGACGCGGCGCAGCGCCACCGTCACCATCTCGGTGCCGGAGGCGTCGAGCGCCGCCTGCATGGTCGCGAGTTCGGTGTACTTGCCGGTGCCGAGGATGAGGCGCGAGCGGAAGGTGCGGCCGCCGAGCTGCAATGGCTCGACCGTGGGGGCGGCGAGGGCGGTGGTGGTCATCGCCGCAATGGTATCCGGCGCTACTTGCCGCCGTAGGAGATGCGGTAGACCGCGCCGCGCTCGTCGTCGGAGACGAGCAGGGCGCCGTCGGGCATCACCAGCACGTCGACCGGCCTGCCCCAGACGCCGTCGGATCCCAGCCAGCCTTCGGCGAAGACGCGGTAATTCGAAGCGCGGTCGCCGTCGACGTCGACCACGGTGAGGCGGTAGCCGATCTTCTGGCTGCGGTTCCACGAGCCGTGCTCGGCGATGAAGACGTCGCCGCGGTAGGCGGCGGGGAAGGTCGAGCCGCGGTAGAAGCGCATCCCCAGCGCCGCCACGTGCGGACCGAGCTTGGCGACCGGCGGCGTGAACTCGTTGCAGCGGCGGCCGCCCCCCTCGTCGGGATCGACGAGGTCGCCGCCCTGGCAGTGGGGGAAGCCGAAGTGCATGCCGGCGCGCGGCGCGCGGCCGAGCTCGTCGGGCGGCCGCTCGTCGCCCAGCCGGTCGCGGCCGTTGTCGGTGAACCAGAGGACGTTGGTGCCCGGCTGCCAATCGAAGCCGACGCTGTTGCGCACGCCGCGCGCCCACACCTCGAGGCGGCTGCCGTCGGGAGCGATGCGCGAGATGGTGGCGAAGGGATCGGGCCGCCGGCAGACGTTGCACGGCGCGCCGATGCCGACGTAGAGCCAGCCGTCGGGGCCGAAGCGGGCGTAGCGCCACTCGTGCCCGTCCTGCCGCGGCAGGCCGGCGAAGAACACTTTCGGCGGCGGCTGGCCGGGCTTGCCCTGGTTCGATTGTCCCGAGTGCGACTCCACGTCGTCGTAGCGCAGCACCCGCGTCACCTCGACGACGTAGAGGTCGCCGTCGCGGAAGGCGATGCCGTTGGGCACGTCGAGATCGCGGGCGATCGTCTGCACCGCCTCGGGGCGGCCGTCGCGGTCGCGGTCGGGGATGGCGTAGACGGCACCGTCGCGGGTGCCGACGAAGACGGTACCGGCTGGCGAGAGCGCCAGCGATCGGGCGCCTGCGACCTCGTCGGTATAGACGGCGATGCGGAAGCCGGGGGGCAGGCGGATGCGGTCGAGCGGCGGCGCGCCGCCCTGCGTCGCGGCACCCCCGGAGCCGCGGCCGCAGCCGAGCGCCAGGAAGGCGAGAAGCGCGATACGGGCGACGCAACGCGGCCGGCTGGGCATGCATACATCCAGCCACGACAGCCCACGCGGCCGAGCGGCGAGCGCGCGGGAACCCTGGGCTCGCCCGCGCGTATACGCTTCCTGTCTGGACCCCTTTTCCCTCCCACCCGACGCGCTCTCGGCGCTCAGCGTCGAGCGGGCGCTGCGCCAGCGGCTCGACGTGCGCAACCGCCGGGTGCTGCCTGCCCTGCAGGCGTTGCTCGTCGCCTTCTTCTTCGGCGCGCTGATCAGCGCCTTCGCCGACTTCAAGGGGAACGGCTGGCCGCTCGCCGCCGCCGGCCTGGTGGTGACGATCGGCAGCCTGGTGGCGCTGCGGCGCCTCCTGCCGCTCGCCGCTCCCGGCGAGGCGTCGCCGCCGCTGCGCGCGCCGGCGCTCGCCGAGCGCTTCGGCGAGCTGTTGCAGGGGCTGCTGGTGATCGAGTACCTGCTCGGCGTCGGCTGGATGGCCGCGATCGGCGGCCGCCCGGTGCTGATCTTCATGGCGGCGGCGGCGCTCCTGATGTTCCGCCTCGTCGCCAGCGAGTTGGTGCTGCTGCACGCGCTCTGCGTCGTCGCCGGCGGCGTGCTGTGGTGGGCGACGCACGCCGACGACGCCCTGTCGGCGATCGTCGGCGCCACGCTGGTGCACCTCGCCGCCGCCGGCCTCGGCCTGCTGCTCACGCGGCGGTTCCGCCGGCGCTTCCTCGAGCAGTGGCAGCGGCAGGTGGGCGCGGTGCGCGAGCAGCTGCGGGTGCGCGACGAGCTCGCCCTCGCCCGGCAGGTGCAGCTGTCGATGCTCCCCGCCACGGTGCCGCGGCTGCCGCGGCTCGACATCGCGGCCGCCTGCCTGCCGGCGTACGAGGTCGGCGGCGACTACTACGACTTCTTCGCCGCCGAGGACGGCCTCGCGGTGGTGGTGGCCGACGTCGCCGGCCACGGCGTCGCCAGCGGCCTCGTGCTCGCCTCCGTGCGCAGCGGCCTCACGCTGCTGATGGAGGAGCCCGACCACCAGCTCGGCCCGACGATGGTGCGGCTCGACCGGCTGGTGCAGCGCACGGCGCGGCGCATGCTGGTGACGCTCGCCGTGGCGCGCTTCGACGGCGCTGCGCGGAAGATGACCGTGGCCACCGCCGGGCACCCGCCGCTCCTGGTGCGGCGCCGCAGCGGTGAGATCGAAGAGGTCGCGACACCGTCGCCGCCGCTGGGCACGCGGCTGCCGGCGGCGACTTCCGCCCGCGACGTGCCGTTCGGCGACGGCGACTGCTGCCTGCTCTACACCGATGGGTTGGTGGAGGCGCCGAACGCGGCCGGCGAGGCCTTCGGCGCCGCGCGCCTCGCCGCGGTGCTCGCCGCGCAGTCGCCCGCGGACGGCGCGCAGGCGATCTGCGACGCCGTGCTCGCCGACCTCGCGGCGCACCGCGGCGCGGCGGCGCAGCAGGACGACGTGACGCTGGTGGTGATCGTCGGGTCCCCCCCGCGGGCATAGCCCGCTGCCACCCCCCACCCGACCCCCTCCCCTGGGTTTCATCCCACCCCTGTCCCCCCGTCCCCCTGCCCCTCGAGGGGCAGGGGGCGCCCCCGCCCGGCCCCTCCCCGCTCAGGGCACCAGGATCAGGACGACGCCGGCGACCAGCAGCAGCAGCGCCATCACTTTCTTCCAGCCGATCGCCTCGCCGAAGAGCGCGCCGCCGAGCAGCAGCGCCATGACGTTGCCGACGGCGCGCTTGACCGCTTCGACGACGCCCACCAGCGCGACGCGGATGACGAGCAACTGGAGGACGAGCGCCACCGCCGAGACGGCGACCGCGACGGCGAGCAGCGGCAGCGTGCGGCCGCGCAGGCCGGCGGCGAGCTCGCCGACGCTGCGGCGGACGAGCATCACCAGCAGCGTACCGGCGGCGATGCCGGCGCAGAGGACGAGCGCGTGGCGGGCCGGACCGACCGCTTCGACACCGAGCTTGTCGAGCGGCAGGGTCAGCCCCCAGCAGACGGCGACGAGCAGCATCAGCCGCGCCCCCGGCTCGCGGCGCAGCGCCCGCCACCAGGCGGCGATGCCGCCCTCGGCAGCGGCGCCGCCGAGCAGCAGCGCCCCGGCCACAACCAGCGCGATGCCGAGCAGCTGCACCGGCCGCGGCCACTCGCCGAGCAGCGGCCGCGCGAAGGCGGCGACGAAGGCGGGGGTCAGCGAGAGCAACGGCACCGACACCGACAGCGGCGAGCGCAGCAGCGCCGCCACGTAGGCGCCGTTGGCGACGATGTTGAGGACGACCGAGCCGACGGCGACGAGCAGGTAGCGCGGCGTCAGCGGCCCCGCCACGGTGGCCCATCCCCACAGCGCCAGCACCGGCACCTGGCCGAGCGCGAGGTAGAAGACCACCGCCAGCGGCGACAGGTGCGGCGCCAGGAGCTTCCGCAGCACGTCGAGCGCCGACCAGCCGAAGGCGGTGCCGACGACGAGGAGGAGGGCGGTGGTGCCGATGGAGTGGATTATCCGAGAAAGCGGGCGCGCGGGGGCGCTAAGCCGGAAGCAGCGCCTCGATCGGCGGCGACGGTCACGGCGTGGTTGGCCTCGTCGACGAACACCACCCGCGGCTCGTGCCGCCGCGCCTCCGCCTCGTCGTAGGCGGCGTAGCTGGCGAGGATGACGAGGTCGCCGCGGCGGGCCTTGTGCGCCGCGGCGCCGTTGATCACCACCTCGCCGCGGCCCGGCGTGCCTGCGATGACGTAGGTGGCGAAGCGTTCGCCGTTGGTGACGTTGTAGATCTCCACCCGCTCGTGCGGCAGCAGGTCGGCGGCAACCATGAGCAGCGGGTCCACCTTCACCGAGCCCTGGTAGTGCAGGTCGGCGTCGGTGACGGTGGCACGGTGGATCTTCGACTTCAGCAGCGTGCGTTGCATGGGAGGTTCCTCGTGTATGCGTTCGGAGCTCAGAGGAGCGGCGCCGACGCGGGGATCGGCGACGGCGCGATCGCCGGTGCCACCCGCAGCCGGAGGTTGTCGATCAAGCGCGTGCCGCCGATGCGTACGGCGATCGGCAGCACCACGTTCCCAGCGAGGGTCTCGACGGGCTGGAAGCTGTCGGCGTCCACCGCGGCGACGTAGTCGACGGCGGCGCGCGGCTCGGCGGCGAGTGTGGCGCGCAGGCGGTCGCACACCGCGGCGGCGCGGCGCTCGCCGGCGGCGATCTGCATTTCGGCGTCGCGCAGCGCGCGGTGCAGCACCGTCGCCGCGCGCCGCGCCTCGGCGTCGAGGTAGGCGTTGCGCGACGACATCGCGAGGCCGTCGCTTTCGCGCACCGTCGCTCCGGCGACGATCTCCACCGGCAGGTGGAGGTCGCGCACCAGCTGGCGCACGACGGCGAGCTGCTGCGCGTCCTTCTCGCCGAAGACGGCGAGATCGGGCTGCACGAGGTGGAAGAGCTGCGTGACCACCGTAGCGACGCCGCGGAAGTGCCCCGGCCGCAGCTCGCCCTCGAGACCGCGCGCGGCGCCGCCGGGCTCGACGAAGGTGGCGTGCCCGGGCGGATACATCGTCTCCGGCAGCGGGCAGGAACAGCAGGTCGCAGCCGCCCTCGGCGAGCAGCGCGGCGTCGCGCTCGGGCGAGCGCGGGTAGCGCGCCAGGTCTTCTTGTGGGCCGAACTGCGTCGGGTTGACGAAGACCGACGCCACGACGCGGTCGGCCCGTTCGCGCGCCAGATGCACCAGCGACAGGTGCCCCGCGTGGAGCGCCCCCATCGTCGGCACGAAGGCCACCACCGCGCCTTCGCGGCGCCAGCCGGCGACGGTGCGCCGCAGGCGTGTGGTGTCGGTGACGGTCTCCATCTCAGCCGTAGAGCTTGCCCACGACCTCGACCGGCCGCGGGCCCGGCGCGTCCCCGCGCCGGGCAGGACTGCCCAAACTCGGGTCGCCGTACGACTCGCCGGGCGACGGGAAGCGGCCGGCGCGCACGTCGGCGGCGAAGGCGGCGATCGCCTCGCGCGCCGCGGTGCCGAGCTGCGCGTAGCGGCGCACGAAGCGCGGCGCGATGCGCTCCTCGAGCCCGAGCAGGTCGTGGTAGACGAGCACTTGCCCGTCGCAGCCGGCGCCGGCGCCGATGCCGATGGTGGGGATCGCAAGCGCCGCCGAGACCTCCGCCGCGAGGTCGGCCGGCACGCACTCGAGAACCAGCGAAAACGCCCCTGCTTCCTCGGCCTCTCGCGCCGCGGCGAGCAGCCGCTCCCGCGCCGCTTCGCCGCGCCCTTGTACCTTGAAGCCGCCGAGCTTGTGCACCGACTGCGGCGTCAGGCCGAGGTGCGCCATCACCGGCACCTCGGCGGCGACGAGGGCGCGCACCACCTCCGGCCGGTCCCCTTCGATCTTCACCGCCTGCGCGCCGCCCTCCTTGAGGAAGCGCAGCGCGTTGGCGACGGCCTGCTCGCCGCCGAGGTGGAACGAGCCGTACGGCATGTCGGCGACGAGCAGCGCCCGCCGCACGCCGCGCCGCACCGCCTTCACGTGGTGGAGCATCTCGTCCATGGTCACGGCGAGGGTGTCCTCGTAGCCGAGCACCACCATGGCGAGCGAGTCGCCCACCAGCACCATGTCGACGCCGGCGGCGTCGGCCTGGCGCCCCTGCGGGCAGTCGTAGGCGGTGACCATCACCAGCCGCTCGCCGCGCGCGGGCGCTTCACTGACCCAAGGAACGGTGACGCGGGTCTCGGGCATGACCGGCCTCCATCTCTTGACGGATGTTGGGCGGCCGCGCGGATCCCGCGTGGGCTTCCGGTTCCTGCGAAAGACAGGGAAACGACGGGTCGGCTGGCGCCGGCGCGCGCGCACACCGAGGTGGCAGCCGTTCGCGGGTGTCCGTCCGGAATCGGATCGGGCCCCACCACCGCCACCCGTCGCACCACCGACGTGGGACTCTCGTCCCTACCTACCTACCGTCCCAGTCCCTCGCGGGATCCAAGCGGCACGTCACTGATCCTAGCGCACGCGTCAAGTCGGACTGCATGCCCGCTTTTTCGCGCCAACGGCGCATGCCTGATTCGCGGGCGGCCATCAACCACCCATCGCCCGCGAAGGAGGACGAGATGCGTTTGTCTCTGCTGTTCCTGCTGCTCCTCGCCACATCCCTGGGGACGGCCCGCGTGGACACCACCGCCCAGAAGGCCTACCAGGCGACGGCGGCGGAATCGGACCCCTGCTCGGCCGACACGTTCGGCACCGTCCTGTGCGGGCGGCTCCGCGTTCCCGGGGGCTGACCGCCCACCTCGGCTCAACTCGGTTCACCCAGGATCACTAAGGAGAAATGGACTCGATGCGAAACAGGATTTGCCTCATCGCCTTGATGTTGCTCGTTACGACGGTCACCGGCGCCGCTGCGGCTCCCGAGCCGGGCGATTCGGCGCCGGTGGCGCTCTACCAGATCGAGAAGGCGGCGCCGCGGTCGCTGCCCGAGCCGTTGGTGTTCGATGCCGCCGAGGAGCTCCTCATCCAGGTCGACCCGCGAGTCGTCGCCAGGAACCCCCCCACCCTCCTCATCGACCTTCCCGGTCATCCCATGCTCGAAGCCGTGCGCACGCGCTTCGACGCCTACCAGGCCGACTGGAAGAGCTGGTTCGGCACCCTGCGTCCCGTCGACGGTGAAGCCGGCCCGACCGGCTACATCTACCTCGGCTTCCACGGCGACCGCCTCACCGGCGACATGAAGATCGCCGGTGAGCGCTACAGCATCGCCGGCGGGCCCGAGGTGGGGCAGCGACTGGTGCGGCTCTCCGACGAGCTGACGCCGCCCTCCTGCGCCATCGGCACCGAGGCCGACGCGCCCGCTGACGAGACGCAGCACTGGCTGACCCCCGAGCAGGCGCCCGAGGTGGGCTCGCTGCAGGAGAAGGCCACCGCGACGATCGACGTGCTCGCCGTCTACCCCGGCCGCAGCGGCAACGGCAACCCGGCGGGGTTCTTCCAGGGGAGCGCCACCGACGAAACTGCGATGCGCAACTTCGTCCAGGACTCGATCGCGACCGCCAACGCCATCTTCACGGGCAGCGTGGTCGACGCCCGCTACGAGCTGCGCGGCGTGGTGCCGTTCCTCGACCCGGTGGTCAGGAACGGCGAGCCGGGAGCCGGGATCTACGACACCCTCGCCTGGCTCACCGGCGGCGCCGGCAACACGCCCCCGCGCGCTCCCGAGCCGGCGGCCCTGCGCGATGCGTACGGCGCCGACGTCGTGGCGGCGTTCATTCCGGCGGGCTGGAACGAGACACCCGCTTGCGGCGCCGGCAACATTCCGCAGAACGGCAGCTTCATCACCGCCGGGGGCGTGATCCAGGAAGACATGGGAGACCGCGCCTTCTCGGCCACCCGCAGCGGCTGCGGCGCAGCCGACTTCACCGTGCCGCACGAGATCGGCCACAACCACGGCCTGCACCATGACGTCCACGTCCCCAACGCCCAGACGGACATCTTCCCCAATGGTCGCGGGTACCTGTTCGACATCGGAAACAACACCTGGCGGGCGACGGTGATGGGCTGCGCCTGCGGCAACCCGCCGCTGGCCCCTTGCGGCAGCAACATCTTCGGCGCCGTCTGCAATCGGGTCCCCTATTTCTCCGATCCCAACCTGATGTACCCGGGCACGACCGTTCCCATGGGCGACGCGACACACCAGGCGGCGGCGGCGATGCGCATCCGCGTCGGCACGACCTCGGGCTACCGCGTGCGCAGCCTCAACAGCGCGCCCAACGCGAACTTCTCCGTGTCCTGCTCGGGCCTCACTTGCACCTTCAACGGCAACAACACCACCGACGACGCCTTCATCTCGTCGGGCAACTTCCACTGGGACTTCGGCGACGGTCAGACCGCTGTCGGCAAGACCGCGGCCCGGACCTACAGCTCGGCCGGCAGCTACCGCGTCCACCTGGTGGTGACCGACGCCGGCGGACAGCGCGACGTGGAGTACAGCACCGCTTCGCCGTGGAACCCCGTCTACGAGGGTTACGTCGAGCAGATCAACTGCCGCGCCATCTCCGGCTGGGCGTGGGACCAGGTCATCCCCAACACGCCGATCAGCGTCGACATCTACCGCAACTCGACGAAGATGTCGACGGTACCCGCCAACGTCTACCGCGCCGACCTGCAAGCCGCCGGCAAGGGCAACGGTGTCCACGCCTTCGGCTACACGCCGACCAGCTCGTGGCGCAACGGCCAGTGGCACACCGTGAGCGTGCGCTACGCCAACACCAGCACGGACCTCGTCTACCTGGTGAACCGGCAGATCATCTGCGACGTCTCCATGTTCACCGGCATCACCCCGGCGGAGAACAACTCGACCGGCGGTGTCGTCTACTCGGTGGCGACGCAATTCAGCTCGAGCCGCAGCGGCCTCATCACCAAGCTCGGCTTCCACCGCGCGAGCGGCGAGACCGGCAGCAACACCCTCCACCTGACGACCGACAGCGGTGCCGACCTGGGGTCGAAGACAGCGACCTGCGGCGGCTCCGGCTGGTGCTGGATCACCCTCGACCAGGCGGTGGCCATCAACGCCGGCACCCGCTACCGCGTCTGGGTCAACACCAACACCCAGCAGTCGAAGACCGGCTGCGGCATCGGCGGCGGGATCAGCAACGGCCCGCTCACCGCGCACTCTGGCTACTGGGGCGCGGGCAACAGCTTCCCGACCAACGGCAGCTGCAGCAACTTCTTCGTCGACGTCAAGTTCGAGATGTAGTCGGTTCGGGTACGGGTCCCGCCCTCGCGGCGGGACCCGTTTTTCGCCGCTGAATCCAGATGGCCGGAGGCCCCCTCACCACGCTCCGTGTACTGTGTCCCGCATGGCGGGGGCACCCGCGGTCGAAAGGGAGAAGGGTGAGCCGATGGGATTCAAGGCGTTGCTGCTCGTGCTGCCGGTCGCTGCGGCGCTGTGGCTAGGGCCGAGCGCGGAGCCGGCGCGAGCCGATTCTTGTTCGTACCCGCACCGGGGACGACGCTGCACGACCCCGCCAGCGCTCCCGAGAGGCAAGGCTCTCACCGAACGGATGCTCGCCGGGGCTCGCCGCCTCGGGCCGGGCGAGCGGATCGTCGTTCCGATCGTCTACCACCTGATCTACGAGCACTCCTGTCTCCCCGAGGAGCCGGGTGTTCCGCCCGACGACCTCCAGCACACGCCTCCCGTTGCGCTCGTCCTGCGGCAGACCGAAGTGCTGAACCAGGCCTTCCGCGGCACCGCCATCTCCTTCCTCGACGCCGGCGTCGACGTGCGCAGCTTCGCCCCGTGGAGGACACGGAACAGCGTCGGGTGTCCGGCGCCCGAGGACGAGGTCGACATGATCGTCGACTTGAACGCGGGGCGCCGTGGGGCCTTGCACGTCTTTCTGCTGGACGGAGCGGCAATGACGGCGGCGCCGCCGGAGACCAAGAAGATGTTCGAGGACTTCCGCCGCCGCACGGACGGGATCTCGATGCCCTGGGACTATCTGCCGTTCGACGAAGTGTTGCACCCCGACGTGGACGATCTCGTGCGCCGCTACTTCTTCGAGGGCGAGACCTTGGTGCACCTCGTCGGGCATTACCTCGGCCTGCTGCACACCTTCGAGCGGTGGCCGGTCGAAGGCGAGCCTCCATGCGCGACCAAGTGCGCTCAGGTCAGCGACCGCGTGCGCGACACGCCGGTGCATCTCGGTGGGAGCTCGGGCACTCTCTGCGCCCCGCTCGACACCTGCCCGCAGTATCCCGGCCTGGACCCGGTCGCCAACTACATGAACAGGGAACCGGACGCCTGTGCCAGCGAGTTCACCGCCGGTCAGGCGGAGCGCATGGAGCGCATGGTGCGGGCCTTCCGGCCGTATCTGATCGTCGGCGCGCCAGCGGGCCAGCCCTAGCGCGCGCCCGCGCGCCGTCAGACGGCTGCCTCATGCCCGGTTTTTCCCGGCGACGGCGCATGCCTGATGGGCGGGCAGCCCTTCAACAACCACCGCCCGCCTAGGAGGTCGAGATGCGTTTGTCGTTCCTGTTGTTGCTGTTGCTCCTCGCCGCGTCCGCCGGGACGAACCGCATGGAGAGTACGGCTCAGAAGGTCGACCAGGGCGCGGAGGAGGAATCGGATCCCTGCGCAGACGCCCCGCCCGGCACGGTCCTGTGCGGCCGCATCCGGATCCCCGTGGGCTGAGCGCCGGTCTCGGCCATTCAGCAGCCCGGCGTTCCGCAGGAGTAAGCCTCATCAGCTCGCGGGAGACACCCCCGGGCGGGGGTGTCTCCGCATTTTCGAGATCCAGTCGTGCCGCACGCCCTCAGCCCTGCCGCGCTCCGTGTACTGTGTCCCGCATGGCGGGGCACCCGCGGTCGGCGACCGTCACGGCGCTGCTGCAGCAGTGGAGCGCCGGCGACCGCGAGGCGGCCGAGCGGGTCCTGCCGCTCGTCTACGACGAGCTGCGCCGCATCGCCGCCCGCCAGCTGCGCGGCGAGCGCGGCCGGCACACGCAGGCGACCGCCATCGTCCACGAGGCCTACCTTCGCCTCAACCGCGAGCCGGACCTGCAGTGGCCCAGCCGCGATCACTTCTTCGCCTTCGCCGCGCACCTGATGCGCCGCATCCTCGTCGACCACGCGCGCGAACGGAACCGCGCCAAGCGCGGCGGCAACCTGCGCCAGGTGACGCTCGAGGAGATCGAGGCGCAGGGCGAGCTCGGGCTCGGAGGGGCGACCGACCTGTTGGCGCTCGACTCGGCGCTCCACCGGCTCGAGGCGCTCGACCCGCGCAAGGTGGCGGTCGTCGAGCTGCGCTTCTTCGCCGGCATGTCGATCGAGGAGACGGCGGTGCAGCTCGGCGTCTCGGTGGAGACCGTCGGCCGCGAGTGGCGCCGCGCCCGTGCCTGGCTCTACGACGCGCTGCAGTCCCCCCAAGGCAGCGCATGAACGCGCGCGTCCGCTTCGAGCAGATGGACGCCGTCTTCGCGGCGACGCTCGAGCGCCCGCGCGAGGAGCGGTTGGCGTTCCTGCGCACCGCCTGCGCCGGCGACGACGAGCTCTTCGGCGACGTCGAGCGCCTGCTCGCCGCCGACGCGAGCGCGGACGACTTCATGGCGCGCCCGCTGACCGTGCCCGTGGAGCTCCTCGAGCTCGAGGCCGCCGCGGAGCCGCCGCCGCCACCGTCGCACTTGGGCCCGTACCGCCTGCTGCGGGAGATCGGCAGCGGCGGGATGGGCACGGTCTACCTCGCCGCGCGCGACGACGACGCCTACGAGCGGCAGGTCGCGGTCAAGGTCCTGCGCAGCGGGATCGGCAACGCGGCGGCGCTGCACCGCTTCCTCGCCGAACGGCAGATCCTGGCGCGCCTGGAGCACTCCGGCATCGCTCGCCTCTACGACGGCGGCACGACGCCGGACGGCCGCCCGTTCCTGGTCATGGAGCTGGTGACCGGCGTGCCCATCGACGAGTACTGCGATGGGCAGCGGCTGCCCAGCGCCGACCGGCTGCGGCTCTTCCGGCGAGTCTGCGACGCCGTGCAGCACGCCCATCAGAACCTCCTCGTCCATCGCGACCTCAAGCCGGCCAACATCCTGGTCACCCCGGACGGCGAGCCCAAGCTGCTCGACTTCGGCATCGCCAAGCAGCTCGCGTCCGAGCTCGCTCCCGAGCCGGACGCCGGGGTTACGCGCACCGGCGCGCGGGTGATGACGCCGCGCTGGGCGAGCCCCGAGCAGGTCCGCGGCGAGCCGGTCACCACCTCGAGCGACGTCTACTCGCTCGGCGTCCTGCTCTACCAGCTGCTCGCCGGGCGCAGCCCCTACAGGCTGGGCAGCGAGCGGCCGCACGAGATCGAGGCGGCCATCTGCGACCAGGAGCCCGAGCCGCCGAGCCGCGCGCTGTCGCTGCGCGGCGAAGGCGAGCCGACGGCGGAGGAGATCGCCGACGCCAGGGGCACGCGGCCGGCGGCGCTGCGCCGCGAGCTGCACGGCGACCTCGACACCATCGTGCTGGCCGCCCTCCGCAAGGACCCGGCCCGCCGCTACGCCTCCGCGGCCGAGCTGGCGGCCGACCTCGACAACCACCTCCACGATCGGCCGCTCCTGGCGCGGCCGGACTCGCTCGTCCATCGCGCCCGCAAGCTGGTGCGGCGCCGCCCGGCGGCGATCACGGCAGCGGCGGCGGTCGTCGCGCTGCTCACGACGCTGGGCCTGGTGCGGCTGGGCTTCCTCGGCGACGGCACGGGCCGCCGCTGCCGCGGTCTCGACCGCGATCTCCGCCCGGTGTGGGGCGAGGGCGCGCGTACGCGGCTCGCTGCCGTCTTCGGCAGCTCCGGCCTCGGCTATGCCGACGAGGTCTGGCGCCGGGTCGCCCGGCGGCTCGACGACTACGCGGCCGGCATCGCCGGCGGCAGGCTCGACGCCTGCCAGGCCAGCGTCGCCGGAGCGCAGTCGCCGGGCCTGCTCGATCGCCGGATGGCGTGTTACGCCGAGCGGCGCGACGATCTGGACGACGTCGTCAAAGCTCTGTCGAGCGGCGGCGCCGAGGCCGTCCGCCAGGCGCCGCGAGCCCTCGACTCATTGGTCGCGGTCGACGGCTGCGAGGATGCCGGGGCGCTGCTCGACGCCCCGCCGGAGGTCGCGGATGCGGACCAGGTCCGCATCGCCGAGGCCAAACGGCAGCTCGGCCGTGCGTTGCTCCGCATGCGCCAGTACGACGCCGGCGAGGCGGCGTTGCGCGAATCGTTGCAGGCCGGCTTTGCCAGCCGCGACTCGCGGCAAGTGGCGGCGACCGCCGTCGAGCTCGCCGGGGCTTCGGTAAGGCGCACCTCGTCGCCGCTCAAGGAAGCGGAGCAGTGGCTCTGGGTGGCGCGCAGCGCGGCAGCGACCGCTCCGGCGCCGCCCGAGACGTTGGCACGGCTGGCGGCCGCCGCGGGCGAGGTGGCCCTGCGCCACGGCGATCTCGGGCTGGCGGCGAAGGAGTACGAGCGCGCCGGTGATCTGGCGAAGACTGCCGTCGCGCGTCTCGACTCGAAGATGGGGTTGCGGCGCGTCTTCGAGCAGATGCCGGAGGCCAAGCAGCAGGCCCTGGCGCTCGCCCGCGAGAGCCTGGCGCTGGGCGAGGAGGCGTTCGGGCCGCACCACCCCGACACCGTGCTCCTGCGCGTCGGCCTGGCCATCGAGCTGCGGCGCTCGGGGCAGCCGGCGGAGGCGCAGCTGGCGGCGAGGAAGGCGCGCGAGGATGCGCACCGCATCGCTCTGCCGGAAGGGGAGGGCGCGGCCGAGAACCTGCTCGGCAACCTCGATCAGGACCGCGGTGATCTCGACGGCGCCAACGCCCATTTCGAGAGCGCGCTGGCCGCCTACGATCGAGCCTACGGCCGGCGGAGCAGCCTCACCGCGGAAGTGCTCAACAACCTGGCGGAGCTGGCGCTGCGTCGCGAGCGGCTCGAGGAAGCCGAGGTCCTCCGGCGCGAGGTGCTGGCCATCAACCAGGTCGTCCTCGGACCGCGGCACGTCTTCGTCGCCGAGGACTACAGCGCCCTCGGCCGCGTGCTGCTGCTGCGCGGTCGAGCCCGCGAGGCTGCGGCCGCGCTGAAGGAAGCGCTGCGCTTGACCGAGGAGCACTACGGCAGCGAGAGCACGGAAGCGGGGATCGCGCGGCTCGATTTGGCGCTCAGCTTGCCGACGGCGCCGGAGCGGTCGCGCGCCGCCGAGGCCGGCTGGCGCACGGTGCTCGCGGCGACCGACGAGACGAGCGCCGACCGCGGGGTGGCGATGAGCCTCTACGGCGAGGCGCTGGCGACGGCGGGACGGCGAGCCGACGGTCTACGATGGATGCGGCGAGGGGCGGCCCTCCTCGAGCGGGTCGCCGGTCCGAGCGACGACCTGACCGCCGAGGCACTGCAGCGGCTGGCGCGTCTCGAGAGCTCGGCGTCGTCCCGCGGGGGAGCGAGCGCAGGAGGGACCCTCAGGCGCGAGACAAGGGGTGACCTATGAGAACCAGGACGGCGTTGCTCGTGTTGACCTTGGTGATGAGTGTCCTTTCCGGCCCCGCCGAACCCGCGCGCGCGGACGAGTGTCAGGGTGGTGCGAACCGGGGCCGGCGATGCTCGACGCCGCCCGGCGGAGGCAAAGCTCTGACCGCACGGGCGCTCGCCGCGGCGCGGCGGCTGCAGCCGGGCGAGCGCATCGTGGTTCCGGTTGTCTACCACGTGATCTACGACACCTATGTGCCGCAGGGGCCAGGTGAACAGCCGGACGATCTCGACCACGCGCCTCCCCCCGCGCTCGTCGAGCTGCAGACCGAAGTGCTCAACAGCGCGTTCCGCGGCACCGCCTTCTCCTTTTCGACCGCCGACGTGCAACTGCGCAGCTTCGCCCCGTGGAGGAGCCGAGGCCTGGGATATCCGTCGCTCGCGGACATCGTCAAGGTGATCCGCAGATTGAACGCGGAGCGCCGTGGGGTCTTGCACGTCTTCCTGATGCGGAAGGACCACGAGGCGGCGGCGCCACCCGACACCAAGAGGATGTTCGAGGCCTTCCGCCGCCCCACCGATGGGATCTTGTTGCCCTGGGACCTTCTGCCGTACGAGCCGTCGCTGCGCGCGGTCGAGGATCCTCGCGTGCCCCTCTACTACTACGAGGGGGAGACCTTGGTGCACCTCGTCGGGCATTACCTCGGTCTGCTGCACACCTTCGAGCCTTGGCCGGGCACCACCGATGACGAGACCGAGTGCCTGCGCAAATGCGCTCAGAGCACCGATCGGGTGCGCGACACGCCAACGCACCTCCTGAACGTGACGTCTCCTTCCTGCGTAGTGATCGATACCTGCCGGGAGTATCCGGGTCTGGATCCGGTCGCCAACTACATGAACGCCGAAGCGGACGTCTGCTCCAACGAGTTCACCGCCGGGCAGGTCGAGCGCATGGAGCGCATGGTGCGGGCCTTCCGGCCCTATCTGATCGTCGGCACGCCGGCGGGCCCGCCCTAGCGCCAGCGGCGCCGTCAGGCCTTCCGCGAGCCCTCATGCCTTCCGCGAGCCGAGGGGCACGTAGTACTCCGTGCCCTTGACCGGCTTGGCGAGCACCTTCACCAGGTCCTCGAAGTCCTCGCTCCGGTTCACGAAGTCGATGTGCCGGGTGTCGACGACGAGCAGCGGCGAGCGGGTGTAGTAGTGGAAGTAGTGGTTGTAGGCGTCGATGAGCTGCCGCAAGTAGTCGCCGGCGAGGTGGCGCTCGAAGCTGCGTTGCCGGCGCTTGACGCGCTCGAGGCAGGTGTCGACGTCGGCGACGAGATAGAGCATGAGGTCCGGCGTGCGCACCTGCGGCTCGAGCAGCTTGTAGAGCTTGTCGTAGAGCGACAGCTCGTCGTCGGTCAAGTTGAGGTAGGCGAAGATGCGGTCTTTGTCGAAGGTGTAGTCGGCGAGCACCAGCTTGTCGAACAGCCCCATCTGGTGCATGTCGCGCTGCTGCTTGAACCGCGAGAGGAGGAAGTAGAGCTGGGTCTGGAAGGCGGTACCCGCCTTGTCCTTGTAGAAGTCGGCGAGGAAGGGGTTGCCGACGTCCTCGAGCAGCTTGACGCCTTCGAAGCGCTCGCACAGCCGCTCCACCAGGGTGGTCTTGCCCACCCCGATGGGCCCATCGACGGCCAGGTAGTGGAAGGGGAGCTCGGCGGCCAAGCCGCGGCGAGTCTACTCCGGAACGACCGCCGGGCCCCGGAACGACCGCCGAGCCGGACCGGCGGCGCCGGCGGCGGGTCTGCGGCATGCACCGTGCAGCGCACGCCTCGGACGCGGGGGCGGCGCAGCGCCGCTCGGATCTCGCGACGCGAAACAAGGGGGTAAGCACCATGGGTCTGTTCGGCAAGAGCGACAAGGAGAAGGAGCGGGAAGCGCAGGCGGCCCACCACGAGGCGCAGCGCAAGTTGCAGGAGGCGCAGCGGCGCCGCGACCAGGCGGCAGCGAAGCCGGCGGCGCCCGCGCCGGGCGCCCCGAAGCCGGCGCCGGCGGGCGGTGCGGCGGCCGGCGGCGCCGCGGCCCCCGGCGGTGCCAAGCCGCAGGCCGTGCCGGCGTCGCAGCCGGCGCCGGCCAGCGGCGAGTACACGGTGCAGAAGGGCGACAGCCTCTCGAAGATCGCCAAGAAGCACCTTGGCGACGCCAACGCCTGGAAGAAGATCTACGAGGCCAACAAGGCCGTCATCGGCGACGACCCCGACAAGATCTTCCCCGGCCAGAAGCTGAAGCTTCCGGCTGGCGGCACGCGCCTGGCGTAAAGCCCGCGCGGTTGGGGGGTGCGGCAGCGGCCGCACCTCCCGGCCCACCGGCGCCAGCGACGCGCCCAGAAGCGCGCCGCAAGCTTCTAACCGCGGTTCCGGCCGCCGAGCCCACCCAGCAGGTCGCCGAGGATGCCGCCGCCGTCGCCCTCCCCCGCGCGGCCGCGCTGCTGGCCGCCGCTCGGCTGACCGCCGCCGCCGAGCAGGTCGTCGAGAAACGAGCCGTCGCCGTCGCGGTCGAGCATCCCGCCCAGGATGCCGCCGAGGCCGCCGCCACCACCGCCCTGTCGCATCTGGCCGAGGGCACCGCCGAGGATGTCGCCCAGCCCGCCACCCGTGCCGCCGCCGCCCATGCCGCCGGCACCCGCGCCGCTGCTGCTCGCGCCGCCGCGCTGGCGGGCGCGGGAGAGCGCGCCCAGCACCAGCGGCGCCAGCATCGCCAGCAGCCGCATTGCCTGCGCGCGGTCGAGGCCGCCGCGGTTCGCCACCGCGTCCTCGACGTTTGGGCGGCGCTGGCCGAAGATGTGGTCGAGGCTGCGCACGTCGGAGCTCGAGGGGCCGCCGCCGAGCAGCGAGCCGAGGTCGTTGAGGACCGAGCCGTCATGGTCGCGGTCGAGGGCGGCGCCGAGCGCCGCCTCTCCCTGGGGCGTCGAGCTGTTGCGTTGCAGCGCGCCGAGCAGCGCCGGCAGCGCCGCCGACACGGCGGCCGAGGTCTGCTCGGGTGTCGCTCCCACCTGGTTTCCCAGGCGCGAAAGCGTCGAGGCGTCGAGCTGCGATCCGAGCAGGTCGAGGATCGAGGACATGGAAACCCCCTTTTATGTGAGCACGGTCGCGCGCCGGCGAGGGGTGACGGCGCGCGACTGCGCGCCGCTCAGCCCGGCGCCGGGGCCGCTACCCGCTCGGCCACGGCTTCTCGCTGGAGCGGCCGGTAGAGCGTGTCGCGCTCGACCGGCTCGAAGCCGGCATCGTGCACGATGCGCACCAGCTCGGCGCGCGACAGCGACTGGTCGGTCTCGGCGCCGGCCATGTGGTAGATCGTCTCCTCCACCACCGTGCCGTCGAGGTCGTCGGCGCCGAACGACAGCGCCACCTGCGCCAGCTTCGGCGTCACCATGACCCAGTAGGCCTTGACGTGCGGCACGTTGTCGAGCACCAGCCGCGAGGTGGCGATGGTGCGCAGGTCCTCGCTCCCCGGCGTGTGGTACTTGAGCCCCATGTAGTTGTTCTCGGGGTGGTAGGCGAGCGGGATGAAGCAGTTGAAGCCGCCGGTCTAGTCCTGCAGCGTGCGCAGCCGCAGCAGGTGGTCGACGCGGTGCTCGAGCCGCTCGACGTGGCCGTAGAGCATGGTGCAGTTGGTCTTGAGCCCCATGCCGTGGGCCGTGCGGTGCACCTCGATCCACTCGTCGGCGTCGAGCTTGCCGTCGCAGATGATCTGCCGCACCTCGGGGTGGAAGATCTCGGCGCCGCCGCCGGGGAGCGACCCCAGCCCCGCCGCCACCAGGCGCCGCAGCACCTCCGCGATGGAGAGCTTCTCGCGCTTGGCGAACCAGCCGATCTCGATGGCGGTGAAGGCCTTGAGGTGCGCCTGCGGGAAGCGCTCCTTGAGCCCGCGCAGCATCTCCTCGTACCAGGAGAGGTCGAGGTCGGGGTGCAGGCCGCCGACGATGTGGAACTCGGTGACGGCGTTGCCGCCCTGTTGCGCCGCGTGCTCGTACACCTGCTCGTGGCTCATCTGCCAGGCGTGCGCCTCGCCTTCGAGCGCGGCGAAGCTGCAGAACTTGCAGTTGTAGGTGTAGACGCAGACGTTGGTGGGGTTGATGTGGCGGTTGACGTTGAAGTAGGCGACGTCGCCGTGCAGGCGCCGCCGCACGGAGTCGGCGAGCTTGCCGAGGTGGAGCAGGTGCGGCGTGGTGAAGCACTGCAGCGCGTCGGCTTCGTCGAGGCGGATGCCGTCGCGCACCTTCACCGCGATTTCGCGCAGCTCGGACGGGAAGGTCGCGGGGTCGATCGGGCGCTGCGACATGCCCGGAGTATAGCGAGCGGCCCAGTGCCCGCCGCGCCACATCGCTCGCCTCTGCTCAGGGATCGCTGTCGTTCCACGCCCCGGCATCGCCGTTCTCGAAGCCGTCGACGAAGAGCACCGTGGCTTCGTCGACGCCGGCGTCCGCCGTCAGTTCCTCGGGGCCAGGGTGGTACCGGTCGTCGTACGAGCGGATCTCGCCGTCGACGTCCGGGCGTTCGCTCGGCGGGCAGCTGTCGATCGCCGGCGAGGTGTGGCGCAGGTGCAGCTCCTCGGGGGGAGCGGCGAACTGCGGGTCGGCGATCGTCACCCAAGTGAGGTCGGTGCCGGAGGGCACGACGGCGAAGGGCGAGGCGAAGCGGCTGGTCACGCAGGCGATCTGCGGCGGCGTCGACGGCGACTGGAAGGAGGCGAACAACGGCTCGGTCTCGTCGAGCGCGCTCGAGGTGAGGATCACCTCGGAGCTGCTGCCGCGCCAGCGCACGAAGCCGCCGACGGTGTTGCCGGCGAGCGAGACGTGCTCGAGCTGGAGCATGGTGGCGTTCTCGATGCTGAACAGCGCCGGGGCCTGGTTGCCCTCCAGAGCGACGCCGTGCAGGAAGAGGATGCCGCTGAGCAGCCTCACCAGCCCATCGCTGCCGTTGCCGGCATGGTGGTCGCGGATGCGGCCGGAGGCGAGGACGACGGCGCCGTCGTCGACGTGCATCACCGCGGCCTGGGGGGCGGCGTTGCTCTCGATGCGCGGATAGCCGCCGCGGGTGGGCTCGGGCTGGTCGAAGCTGTTGGCGACCAGCGTGCCGTCGGCGGCGAGGTAGAGCGCGCCGCCTTCGATCGACGCCTGGTTGTGGTCGATCGAGGCGTAGTCGAGCCGCACGAAGCTGCCGTCGATGAAGGCGCCGCCGCCGCGCTGCGCCTGGTTGCCGCTCACCACCGCGGGCGGCGCCCCGGCCGCCGACGAGATGCGGTGCTCGGCCTCGTCGAGGAGGTAGAGGCCGCCGCCGTAACGGGCGGCGACGTTGTTCGCCACCACCGTCGGCTGCTCGGTCGAGCTACCCACGATCACGGCAGCGCCCCCCTGCGTGTGGATGCCGCCGCCGTCGAAGAAGGAGGTGTTGCCGACGACGCCGGCGCCGTCGAGCTCGACGATGGCTCCGACAGCCGCGGCGATGCCGCCGCCCGCGTTGGCGGTGTTGCCGGACACCTGCGATCCCGCGACCACGGTAAGCCGGCCGCCGGAGACGAGGATGCCGCCGCCGATGCCGAGCGCGACGCTGTCGACCACCCGGGTGTCGACCAGCTCCAGCCGGCTCGCGGAGCTCCCGCCGGTGAAGTGGACGGCGCCGCCGTCGCCGGCGTGGCTGGTTTGCCCGGTGGTCACCACCAGGTGCCGCAGGCGCACGGTCTCGACACCCAGCACCAGCAGGGTCAGCGGGCGCTCACCCGAGGGCGCGTTCACGGTCGAGCGCCCCACCGACAGGGTCGCACCGCAGCTCGCCACGTTGCCGACGATCTCGAAGCCGCCGCCGACCTCGGTGAAGGGGCCGGTGAAGGGGCCGGCGCCGACGAGGTAGATGACGTCATCGCCGGCCGCCCCGACCGCCGCGTCCATCGCCTGCTGCAGAGTGGCGTGCGTGCACGGCGGGTTGCCGCCGTTGCCCACCCAGTAGGACGCGGCCAGCGCCGGCGCCGGCGCGAGCAGCAGGGCGGCCAGGGCGGCGATCGGCAGGCATGCAGGGAACGAGCGTCTCGATGGCGGCGCGAGGTGTCTCATGCCCCAAGACGCGGAGCGACGGCGCCGCGTCTGCCATCCCCCCGGCGGCGGTGCCGCGGCGCTACGGCTCGTAGCTCTCGACCAACGAGGGCGGACGCACCGCAGCTCGCTCCACGCCGAAGCCGTCGAACGCGTATCCTCGTGGCGTGGAAGCCGAGGTCTCTGAGGCGGTGACCCGCGGGGTGCGCGTCCAGGTCGAATCGCGGCACGACCCCGGCCGCTCGCATCCCGGCCTGTGGTTCTTCCTCTACACCGTCACGCTCAGCAACGAGGGGGACGAGCCGGTCCGGCTCGTCAGCCGTCACTGGATCATCCAGGACGCGAACGGCCGTGTCGAGGAAGTGCGCGGCCCGGGCGTCGTGGGCGAGACCCCCCGCCTCGAGCCCGGCGAGAGCTTCGAGTACACCTCCGGATGCCCCTTGCCCACAGCCTTCGGCTCGATGCGGGGCACCTACCGGATGGTCACCGACTCGGGCGAGGCCTTCGACGCCGAGATCGCCGAGTTCACGCTCAGCCCGCCGCTCCAGGTGCACTGAGCACGAGGGTGCGCGCCGTGGAAGCCGAGGTCGAGATCGTCCCGTTCGAGGATCGCTATGCCGGCGACTTCGCCCGCCTCAACCGCGAGTGGCTCGAAGACCACGGGCTGATCGAGCCGATCGACGAACGTCACCTGCGCGATCCGCGCGGGACCATCGTCGCGGGCGGCGGCGAGCTGTTTCTCGCTCTCCGCGACGGCGTCGTCGTCGGCACCTGCGGGATCCACCCCGCCGGCGACGGCGTCTTCGAGCTCGTCAAGCTGACGGTGGCGCCGATGGAGCGCGGTCGCGGCATCGCCCGCCGTCTGACCGACCGGGCGCTGGCTCTGAGCCGCGCCGCGGGCGCGCGGACGGTGCGGCTCTACTCGAGCTCCCGCCTGCCCGCCGCCGTCCGGCTCTACGAGTCGATGGGGTTCCGCCACTTGCCGATGCCGGCGGATGCCGACTACGGCACCGCCGATGTCTACATGGAGCTGGACCTGTGAGGCCGCTCAGCCGCGCAGCGCGATGACGTCGACCGCGGTCGCCGCGAACAGCCACACGGCCAGCACGCCGTTGGCGGTGAAGAACGCCGCGTTCAAGCGCGAGAGGTCGCCGGGCCGCACCACCCAGTGCTGCCAGGCGAGCAGCGCCGCGCAGCCGGCGACGCCCACCCAGTAGGCCGCGCCCAGGCCCGGCGCGTAGAGCCGCGGCAGCAGCGCGAGGAGCGCCAGCGTGCCGAGGTGGAGCAGCGCCGACACCACCAGCGCCCGCTCGACGCCGATCCGCGCCGGGATCGAGAACAGCCCGGCCTGGCGGTCGAAGCCGACGTCCTGCAGCGCGTACAGCACGTCGAACCCCGCCACCCACAACAGCACCGCGCCGGCGAGCACCAGCGGCGCCGCGGCGACGTCGCCGCGCACGGCGATCCAGGCGCCCAGCGGCGCGCCGGAGAGCGCGAGCCCGAGCACCAGGTGACAGAGCGCGGTGAAGCGCTTGGTGTACGAGTAGAGAAAGATCACGCCGAGCGCCACCGGCGACAGCGCGAACGCCAGCGGGTTGAGCTGCCACGCGGCGACCACCAGCACCGCCGCGGAGGCGACGACGAAGAGCGCCACGAAGCCCGGCGTCAGCTGCCCCGCCGGCAGCGCCCGCGTCGCGGTGCGCGGGTTCGCCGCGTCGATGCGCTGGTCGACGAGGCGGTTGAACGCCATCGCCGCGCTGCGCGCCCCCACCATCGCGACCACGATCCACAGCACCGTCCGCCACGGCGGGATGCCGCGTGCGGCGAGCAGCATGCCGAGGAAGGCGAAGGGCAGCGCGAAGAGGGTGTGCTCGATCTTGATCATCTCGAGCACGGTGCGGAGGCGAAACGCGACGGCTCGCGACGAGCGCCGCCTATCCGCTGTACCGGTGGGGCCTTCGGGGTGGCTCATGGCGTTCGCTCAGACCCTCGGCAGCGCGGCCCTCGGCGCCCGCTACCGCACCGGCCCGGCGCCGTCGCGCGCGAGCGCGACCACCAGCTCGCGGCAGAATGCCGGGATGTCCTCGACGACGCGTCCCCAGACCAGGTTGCCGTCACGGAAGGCGGCCTCGTCCACCCAGGTCGCCCCGGCGTTGACGAGATCGTCGCGGATGCCGGCGCTGCCCGTCGCCCGCTTGCCGTCGACGATGCGCGCCGAGATGGCGACCAGGCCGGCATGGCAGATCAGGCCCACGACCTTGCCCTGCTCGTGGGCCTCGCGTACCAGGCCGATGACCTCCGGGTAGCGGCGCAGCTTGTCCGGTGCCCAGCCGCCGGGGACGACCACGGCGTCGATCTCGCGGGCGCCGACGTCGCGCGCGGCCACGTCGGTGGTCGCCGCGAGCCCATGCTTGCCGCGGTAGACCTTGCCGGCCTCCTTGCCGACGAGGGTGACGACGGCGCCCTCCTCGCGCAGCCGCATGACGGGGACCCAGAGCTCGAGGTCCTCGAACGCCTCCTCCACCAAGACGGCGACCTTGCGCCCTTCCAGCCGTGGTGCCATGGCGTGCCTCCCGCTCGCAGGTAGTGGTGCGACCCGTGAGTTGCTTGCCTCAGCTGGCGAGCCATTTTCGTTCCTGGCAAGGCGCGCCGGCGAAGGAATACTCTGCCGTATTTCGAGGCGGCGCAACGCCGCCAGGGACGAAAAGGGCCTCCAGATGAGGTGAGTGACTTACGGGTCGCACCACTGGCAGTGCCGGCGGCGGCTCGCGAGCGGCGACGCCTGCGTTACGCTGAGCCCCGCCGGAAGAGCAGGTAGGTCCTGCGCGACTCAGATCGGAGACCTGGCGGAGGAGAGTGCCGTGCTGAAGTGGAAGAAAGCGCTGCGTGGCGCCTGCATCGTCGCGGTCGCGGTGGTCGGCGTTGGCGCACACGCCGGCGATGGCGAACGCGCGAGCTCGCTGCCGAGCGAAACGCCCGAAACCTTCACGCCCCGCACCGAAGCGTTCGACTACGACAAGCGCGAAGTCATGATCGCGATGCGCGACGGCGTCAAGCTGAAGACCATCATCCTGGTACCCAAGGGCGCAGCCAACGCCCCGTTGCTGTTGACGCGCACGCCGTACGACGCGGCGGCGCGCGTCTCTCGCTTCAACAGCCCACGGCTCGCCGCCGCGGTGCCGCACATGAACGACACCTCGGCGGCGGCCGGCTACGTCATCGTGTATCAGGACGTGCGCGGCAAGCACGGGTCCGAAGGCGACTACGTGTTGACGCGCCCGCTGCGCGGCCCGTTGAACCCGACCGCGGTCGATCACGCAACCGACTGCTACGACACCATCGACTGGCTGGTGAAGAACGTCCCGGAGAGCAACGGGCGCGTCGCTACGATCGGCGGCTCCTACGAGGGTTACACCACCGTGATGTCGACGGTGGGCGCGCATCCGGCCCTCAAGGCCGCGGTGGCATTCGCGCCGATGGTCGACGGGTGGATGGGCGACGACTGGTTCCACAACGGCGCCTTCCGGCAGGGCGCCGCGCTCGAGTTCATCTACAACCAGCAGGCGACGCGCAAGGGCGAGCACGAGTGGTGGTTAGGCGACGGCCGGCCGCGGCAAAGCTGTTAGCATCCCCCTATGCTAAAACGATTAAGCGCCCTGGCCGTCGTCTCCGCGTCGGCGCTCGCCCTCGGCTGCTCCACGCTGCCCGCCAAGCCCGGCGCAGGCACCGCCGTCCCGTCTCCGGCTCCGCTGGCCGGAGTCGGTGCCGGGACCGCCTCCGCGAAGGCGACCGGCGCCTGCTTCGACCCGGCGCAGGCGCCGGAGCTCGAGCCGCCCGCCGACCCTCGCTGCGCCAACGACGAGCTGCTCGCCTACGACGGGCTGCTGGTGCTCGCGCCGCACCCCGACGACGAGTCGCTCGGCTTCGGCGGGCTGGCCGCCACCTACCGGGCGCAGGGCAAGCCGGTCACCGAAGTGGTGGTCACCGACGGTGACGCTTACTGCGAGGCGTGCCGGTTGTGGAAGAGCAACTCGGTGCACGGCCCCACGTGCACCGGCATCGAGCTCTCCAACCTGGCGACGCCGGAGGTCGACAGCTTCGCCGAGGTGCGGCGGGGCGAGAGCGTCGCCGCCGCCGCCGTGCTCGGGCTGGGCCCACCGACCTTCCTCGGCTACCCCGACGCCGGGCTCGCGAAGGCTTGGCAAAACCGCCAGACCGGCGAGCTCGACCGGCCGCTGCGCCGCACCGACTTCTCGCACTGCACCGACTGCGAGACCTGCGTCGGCGGTTACGGCGAGGGCGTCACCACCGATTTCACCGCCGCCACTCTGGAGGAAGCGATCCGCGCACGCATCGAAGCCACCTCGCCGCGCACGCTCGTCGCCACCACGCACTGGCTCGACGGCCACGGCGACCATGCCGCTCTTGGCGGGCTCGTCCGCGAGCTCAACGGCAAGCTGGAGCGGCCGCGCGCGGCCGCCTACGCCGTGATCCACGCCCACACTCCCAAGGACACGGCGCACCCGGACTGCTGGTACCCGGCCCCGCGCGCGCTGGCCTGCCCCTGCGCCGGCGAGCAGGCTTGCGCCACCGCCGACGGCCAGTGGGTGGCACGCCTGGCGCAGCACCGCTTCCGCCCCGAGTGGCCGGCCGGCCTCCCCGACGACGCCGACTACGGCGAGGCGCGGCAGCTCTGCCTGGCGCCGGAGCTGTGGCAGGGCGAGTCGGCGACGAAGCTCGCCGCCGTGCGCGCCTACGCCTCGCAGCGCGGCACGGCGGCGCGCCAAGGGGCGCACCCGCCGGGGCTTTCGATGATCATGGACTGCAACGGCTACCTCGGCTCGTTCGTGCGGCGCACCGAGGCCTTCGTGCTCGAGGCCGCCGGCGCCAAATAGCGAGGCGCCCCCCGCTTTCGAGGGGCGCCTGCGATCCAGCGGCGTCGTGGCTCGTGCCGCCGCCGCGGTCAATCGTTCGCCGCCGCCGCGAGCGGCGCCCGCTCCACGACACGGGTGCTCGCCTTCGGCTCGCCCCCTTAGTTCCTCCAGCGGAACCCGATGTAGTAGTAGCGCCCGTTGTCGTACACGGCGCGCGGGCGGAAGCGGTCGGTGGCGAACTGCCGGATCTCCTCGTTGGTGAGGTTGACGCCGTCGATGCCGAACGAGAGGTTGCGGAACAGGTTGATGGTCAGCGAGGCGTCGAGCGACTTGAGGTCGTCCTGGTTGAGCCGCGTCGAGCGGTCGAAGGTGACGAAGAACTCCGAGCGGTAGCTGTAGGCGACGCGGCCGGCGAAGCGGGCGTTCTCGTAGAAGGCGACCAGGTTGCCGGAGTGCTCGGAGTTGCCCGGGATCTCGAGGTCCGGGTCGTCCGCCTCGGCGTCGGAGTAGGTGTAGTTGGCCTGGATGCCGAAGCCCATGCCGAGCGGCTGCAGCGCGGCGAGCTCGAGGCCCTTGATCTTGCCGCCGCCGCCGTTGGTGCGCTGGTTGATGGTGAACTGGCAGCTGTAGCGGTTGGGGAAGGCGGTGGTGAACGCCGGCGTGCACAGCGCGACGTTCGGATTGTCGGTCTGGATCAGGTGCGCCTGCTGCACCGGCTGGTCGGTGATGAACGACTCGATGTCCTTGTAGAACAGCGCCGCCGAGAGCAGCGAGTCCTTGCCCCCGTAGCGCTCGAGCGAGACGTCGAGCTGGTTGGCGCGGTAGGGGTCGATGTCGGGGTCGCCGCCCTGGCCGGTGAGGGCGCCCGGGTTGAGCGACACGCGCGGCGAGACGTCCGTGTAGTCCGGGCGCGCCATGGTGCGGGCGGCGGCGAGGCGCAGCACCAGGTCGGGATTGAGATCGCGCGAGAAGTTGACGCTCGGCAGGAAGTCCCAGTAGGTGCGGCTCGCCGTCACGTGGGTGAAGTTGCCGAAGGCGTTGGAGATCTCGCCGGCGCCGCCGACGATGTTGCCGGTGGACTCCTGGTCGGTGCGCCACCGCGCGCAGCCCGAGGTTCCCCTTCCAGCCGCCCCACTCGACGTTGGCCATGGCGAAGCCGCCGTAGGTGGTCTCGTTGACGGAGAAGACCTCGGGCGGGTTCGGGATGCGGGCGCCGTTGAAGCTGCCGAAGAGGATGCGCTCCACGAGGCCGCGGTTGACGGTCCAGTAGCGCGTCAGCGTCCCCGGCGCCGCGACGTTGCCGAGGAAGTCGCCGGGGGTGACCCCGGCGGCGAAGTCGGCCGGCGTGCAAGCGCGGCCGTTGCACCCGGTGGCCGCGAGCGGCAGGAAGAAGCCGCCGTAGGTGGTGGCCTGGAAGTCGGTCTGGCGCTCGTGGTCGGTGTACTTGACGCCGAACTTGACCGACTTCACGGTGCCGCTGCTGAACACCTTCTCGGCGTCGAGATAGGAGTAGAGCTCGCTGTCGTCGTTAGTGATCTCGTGCAGGGAGGCGAAGTCGAAGACGAGGTCGGTCGGCCGCGTCGGGTCGGCGCCGAAGAAGGTCACCTGCGGCGTGCTGCCGCGCAGGTCGTAGCGGAAGCCGCCGGGCGCGCCGAACTCCACGAACGGCTGCGACTCGGTGTCGCCTTCCGCCTCGGTGTAGCCGACGTCGAAGTGCAAGAGCCAGTCGTCGCTCGCGGTGTAGTTGGCGGTCGAAGTCGACGAAGGAGGTCTGGGCGAAGGCGAAGCGGTCGATGGCGTCGTAGACGATGCCGCGCCCTTCGGTGCCGCCGCCGGCCGAGGTGATGATGCCGGCGATGGCGGTGTTGCCTTGCACGACGGCGTTGGTCAGCGTGCCGCCGCCGCCGAGCGCCTGCGAGCCCCAGGCGAGGTAGTTCTGCGTTGATGTTGTCGGCGCCGAAGCGCGAGTAGAGGCCGTTGACGTTGATCTCGAGGCGGTCGTTGGGCCGGTACTGCATCTCGGCGTTGAAGGCCTTGCGCTCACGCTCCTGCTGGAAGAGCGCCGAGCCGATCAGCGACGGCACCAGCAGCCCTGTCGTCGAGTCGTTGAAGTAGCCGAGCACCTCGACGCCGTCGCGGCGGATCTCGCGCTTGTCGAAGACGCCCGAGAAGAGGATGCCGAGGTTGCCGGCCGGGTTCTTCCAGCTCAGCAGCGCGGAGACGTTGGGGTCGTAGGAGTCGGAGTTCTCGGTGTACGCCTGCTGCAGCGAGCCGATGAAGGCGAACGGCTTGAGGTCCAGCGGCTTGCGCGTCTGCACGTCGATGGTGCCGCCGATGCCGCCCTCGTCGAGGTCGGCGGTCGGGCTCTTGTAGACCTTGACCACGCCGATGATCTCGGAGGGCAGCAGCAGGTAGTTGAAGCTGCGGGTGGCGGCGAGCTGCTCGAGCACGAACCAGTCGGCGACCGCCACGTTGTGGCCGTTGACGCGTGGTGCGCACCAGGTTGGGCGAGACGCCGCGCAGCGAGACGCGCTCGCCTTCGCCGAACTCGCGGTTGATCACGCACGCCGGGCACGCGCTGCACCGCCTCGGCGAGGTTCTTGTCGGGCAGCTTGCCGACGTCCTCGGCGACGATGGCGTCGACGATCGCCGGGGACTCGCGCTTGACCTCCACGGCCGCCCGCAGGGCGTCGGCGATGCCGACGACGGTGATCTCCTCCTCGACCGGCGCGGGCTCCGGCGGCGGCTCGGCGCTCTCGGCGGGAGGAGTATCAGGCGGCGGTGTCTGTTGGGCCCCGGCGGGGCCTGCCGCCACGAGCGAGACGCAGCACAACGAAACGGCCACTACCAGCACCAGCATCGTCCACCGAGTACGCATGGCTACCTCCTGAGATCCGGGGTTCGGGCCCCCTCGGTCGATTTCAGTTAAACGATTCACTAAATCGATAACACAGAGCTTTCGGCACTGTCAAGAGGCCTCCCTCCTACGGCTGCGGGATTGGGGCCTCGCTCACGCCCGGCCGGCGGCGGCGAACGAGCTCCCGCCAGGGCACCGTAGCGTTGGCGACCAGCGGCCGGGCCCAGAAGCCGACGCTGAAGATGTAGCCGAGAGTGAGGAAGAGCAGCGCCATGCTCCAGCGCAGGCCGAAGCGGTCGCCCAGCCAGCCCACCGCCAGCGAGACGAAGGCGCCGCCGACGATGCCGGTGCAGAGGATGCCCGAGAAGGAGCCGTGGTGGCGCGGCACCGAGTTGAGCGCCAGCGAGAAGACGATCGACCACATGACCGAGAGCCAGAAGCCGAGCAGCATGAAGGCGTAGTAGGACACCCGCGCCGGGCCGAGCAGCGCGGCGGCCAGCGTGACGATGGCGCCGAGCGCGAAGCCGATGAGCACCCGCCGCGAGTCGAAGAGCTTGAGCAGCAGCAGGCCGAGCAGGCAGCCGGCCGTCATCAGCCCCCAGAAGAAGGCCACCGCCCGGGCGCCCTCCACCTGCGGGTCGAGGCCGTGGTAGGTCGACGAGGAACTTCGAGATCCAGTTGGCGATCCCCTGCTCGCGAGCCGACGTAGCAGAAGATGCCGACGAAGAAGAGCCACACCCTGCGGTCGCGCGAGCAGCTCGCGATGGGTGTCCCAGGCGCCGGCGCGCTCGTCCTCCTTGAGCTCGAAGCGCGGCAGCCGGACGACGGCGAGCAGCGCCACCATCGCCAGCGGTCACCGCCGCGAACACCCAGTAGAGCGACACCCACGGCAGCGCCGCGCGGCACGCGCCCGGCGAGCAAGCCGAGCAACGGTCCGTCGGCGGCCGGCCTCGGTCTTCAGATGGGTGACGAGATAGGAGTAGACGAGCGGGCTGAGGAACGACGCGGAGCCGAAGACGAGCTGGCCCATCACCGAGAGGAAGGCGAAGTGCTCCTCGCCGCCCGCCGCGCGCAGCAGCGGGTTGATCGCCACCTGCAGCATGGTCATGCCGATGCCGATGAGGAACAGCGACGGCAGCGCGACGCGCGAAGGTGGGCGTCGTGGCGAACAGCAGCGAGCCGGCGAAGGCGAGGGCGAAGGCGGCGACCATCACCGCCTTCTCGCGGTAGCGCTCGAGCAGCATCCCGGCCGGGATCGACATCACGCCGTAGGCGACGAAGAACGAGAACGGCAGGAAGCCGGCGAGCGCCAGGCTCAGGTCGAAGCCGTTGATGATGTCGGGGACGAGCGGCCCGAGGATGTTGGTGAGGAAGGAGATGACGAAGAAGACGAGGAACACCAGCAGGACGATCAGCGGGTAGCGGCGCGGCATCGGCGTCTCCTCGTCGAGTCGTCCTCGTCGTCGCGCTCGCGTCGCGCTCCGCCGGCGGGCACGTTGATGCCCTGGTAGCGGAAGGCCGGGCGCTCGCCGCCGAGCGCGTGCGACGGGAATGGTGCCGCGCACGGTGCGGCGCTCGCCGGGTAGCAGCGAGACGTAGTTGTCGTCCCACAGCACCGGCGCCGCGAGCTTGCCGTTCTGTCGCGCCGACGACCGCCAGCTCGACGAAGAAGGCGAGGTGCGGGCCGCGGGTTGTGGAGCGTCACCTCCACCCCCTGGCCGTCGGCGGTCGACGTGAAGCGGTGGCTCACCTCGAGCGGCGCCACCGGCAGGCGCGTCACCGCCGTCAGATCCGCGAAGCGCCGTGTCGGCGTGTAGAACCACTCGCTCTTCTTCCAGTCGAGCACGTCGCTCGCCGCCGGCAGCCAGTAGAAGCTCGGCGCCGGGTCTTGCCGCGGGGGCCGAGCGGCCTCGCCGCTCGCCGTCTGCAGCCGCGCGTCGAGGAAGTACACCGGCGAGCCGGCGGGCAGCGCACCGATCTCCACCACCTCGCGCCGCTCTCCGGGCGCCAGCTCGACCGCTGCGGTCTCGCGCCGCACCTCCCTCGAGCCGGCGTCCAGCAACCGCACGAGAACGCTGCCGCGCACGCTGGCGTCGGTGTCGTTGATCGCCACCAGCTAGCGCCTGCCGTAGTCGTAGGCGACGTGCAGCGGCTGGTTGGCGTTGCGCGCCGCGTAGTAGGCGCCGGTGGGCACCAGGTACCAGTCGTAGAGCTGCCAGAACATGTCCGGCCACGCCGAGTTGAGCATCCACTGCACGACGCCCTTGGCGCCCGGCCGGCGGAGCGAGAAGGACTCGAACATCGGCCGCATCGCCTCGTAGTTGGCGACCTGCGCCTTGCGTGCGAACTCGTCGAGGCTCGCCGACGGGCCGTAGCGGGCGTCGAGCGCCGCGCGGTAACGGTCGAGGTTCGTGAACTCGTGGCGCCCCGAGTGGTAGTCCCACATCGTCGTCGATCGGCCACCAGTGCTCGCGCGGCAGCATGCGCCGGATGCTCTCGGCGACCGGCGGCTGCGCGCCCGGGCCGGTCTCGGTGTTGAAGCCGTAGGCGCCGCCACGCTCCGTGTCGAGGTACCAGTAGCTCGGGCGGCACCCACTCGTAGGGGCCGTTCATCTTCACCCCGGTGGGGCCGCTCACCTCGCTGGTGCGCACCGAGCAGGCGGCGAGCGGCGGCCGCGTCGGGTCGATCTCGGCGAGCAGCGTGCGGTAGCGGCGCTCGAGCTCGGGACGCGGCAGCATGTCGCTCGCCAGGTTCCACACCACGACGCTGGGGTGGTTGCGCAGGCGCAGCACCTGGTCGCGCAGAGAGCTGGTGACGAGCTCCATCTCGGCCGGCGTGTCGACGCCGCCGAAGGTCTCGTCGACCGGGCGCCTTCAGGTAGTCCTGCCACTCCCACTGGCAGCTCCACCCCACCCACACCATGAGGCCGTAGCGGTCGGCGAGCTCGTAGAGCTTCGGCGTGCTGCCCCAGAAGCCCTCCAGGCGGATGGTGTTGAGGTTCAGGTGCGCGGCGTAGCGGATCTGGTCCTCGAGGCGGCGGTCGTCGTCGGCGAGCAGCAGGTCGTCCACCCAGCCGCCGCCGCGGATCGAGATCTTCTTGCCGTTGATCGTCGTAGCCGCGCTGGTTCTTGGCGTCGAGGTAGTCGGCGACCTTGCGGATGCCGAACTCGACGCTCTGCGCGGTCGGAGACCGCGCCGTCGTCGCCGGCGACGCTCAGCTCCAGGCGGTAGAGGTGGGGCTCGCCGTGGTTGCGGGGCCACCACAGCCGCGGCGAGCGCACCTGCAGCGCCGGCGCCTCGGCGGGGGTGAGACGCAGTTGCGAGCCGCTCGCTGCGGCGCGAGCTCGACCTCGTGCTCGAACGCCGCGCCGGCGACCTCGCCGCGCAGCAACGCCGGAGGCGGCGGCGCCGGTGTGGTTGGTGAGCCGCGCCTCGACGGTGAGGTCGGCGCTCGTCGGCTTCGCCACGTCGAAGTCGCTGCGCACGAAGACGTCGTCGAGCGACACCGGCCCGGTGCGCCGCAGCTCGACCTCGCGCCAGAGGCCCATGCTCTGGTCGGGCGGCTCGGGGTTCCAGTCGACGAAGCCGACGGTGAAGTCTCCCGGCTTCGGCGGGAAGACCTGCACTGCCAGCGCGTTCCTTCCGGGGCGCAGCCGCGCCGCCACGTCGAGCTCGAAGCGCCGGAAGGCGCCGGAGAGCTGCTCGCGGCCGGCGATCGCTCGCCGTTGAGCCAGACCTCGGCGCGGTAGTTGATGCCGTGGAAGACGAGCCGCGAGGAGGTCGGCTAGCGGCTCCTCGACGCACGAATCTCGGTGCGGTACCACCAGGGCACGGCGAAGCGCGACGTCGCGATCGTCTCGAGGTTGCGCGCCGTGAGTAGGGATCGCGGACCTCGCCGCTCTTCACCAGCGCCGCGAGCACCGTCGTCGGCACGCGTGGCCGCTGTCCAGCCCGCGGTGGAGAAGCCCGGTCGCGAGATCGCCGCTCCGTCGGCCGTCACCTCGGCGGAGCTGCGCAGGTGCCACCCGTCGCGCAGGCTGAGCGACGGCGGCGTCGCGGTTGCTCGCCCGCCAGCCCCGTCGGCGCAGGCACTCGCAGCGATCGAGCGCGACCGCAACCAGGCAAGCGAGCGCCAGCCGCCGCGCGACGTCGTGCGCCGCCGTCACCCGCCTCACCGACGCTTCCTCGCCTCGCTCCGCGGCGCGCGGGCCGGTAGAGCCACGCACCACCAGCTGCGGCTCCGACGGTCACGAATGCCTGATCGACGCGTCTCCCCGCCCGCGATGCGCTCGAGCAGCAGCCGCGCGGCGATCTCGCCCATCTCGCGCAGCGGCTGCCGCACCGTGGTGAGCGTAGGGTTGTGGTAGGCGGCGCTCTGGATGTCGTCGAAGCCCACGACCGAGACGTCCTCGGGCACGCGCAGGCCGGCGTCGAGGAAGGCGCGCACGGCGCCGATGGCGGAGACGTCGTCGAAGGCGAAGAGCGCGGTGAACTTGGCGCCGCGATCGAGCAGCGACGCGGGCGAAGGCGTAGCCCTCCTCGTAGCCGTCGGCGGGCGAGAAGGTGGCGAGCGCCGGCTCGCCCGAGAGCTGCACCATGAGCTCCGGGTACATGCGCGAAGCCCAGCGCCGAGGCGGCCTCGCGATGCGCGCGCCAGCGGTCCTCGGTGTCGGAGCTGCCCGGCTGCCCCTTGAAGAACGCCACCCGCTCGTGCCCGAGCTCGCGCAGGTGGCCGAGGGTGAGCTGCGCCGCGCGGTCGTGGTCGATGACCACGTTGGTGACGCCGGCTAGGGGCACGTGGCCGGAGACGACGACCGCCGGCAGCGAAGGTTGCTTCGTGCAGCTCGCTGGCGACGAGGATCAGCCCTTCCACCGCGCGGTCGCGCATGAGGTCGAGGTACTCGTGGAGCAGGCTGGCGTTGGAGCGCCGGTGGCTGGCGACGAGGTAGTGGTAGCTCGTCTCCAGCAGGTGCCCCTCGATGCCGCTCATCACCTCGGCGGCGTAGGGCTCGCTGATCTCGGGCACCAGCACGCCGACCGAGAACGATGCGGCGGCTGCGCAGCGAGCGCGCGAGGTAGTTGGGGCGATAGTCGAGCTCGCGGGCGGCGGCGAAGATCCGCTCCTGGGTCTCGGCCGGGATCGCCGCCGCGGCGGGCGCCTGGTTGAGCACCAGCGAGACCGTGGCGGGCGACAGCCCGACCCTCGCGGCGACTTGGCGGAGGGTTACCGTGCGGCCGCCCTCGCGCTCTCCCGCGGCCGCGGCCTCGGCTCTTGGTTTGGCCCGACCCCCCTTGCGTGCCGCCATCGGTTCCGCCTCCTCGATTCCGGCCACTTGTTGACGCCGTCGCGGGCGGCATGGTATCACTAGTTAATCGATTTAGCACCAGGGCGACCAACCAGGGCCGCCAACCGCAGCCCACGGCGCCGAGAACGAATGTCGCCACCCGAACCGCTGACCAAATCCCGAGGCGAACGAGCGGCCGGCCCCGGCGGCGGCGCCATCCTCGGCATCGACCTCGGCGGCACTCGCGTGCGCGCGGGCAAGGTGCGCGGCGACGCCGTCGAGCGCAGCGCCGTCGCCCGAATCTCGGGCCGCGAGCGCGCCGAGGTGGTCAATGGCGAGCTCTACCGCACCATCGACGCCGTCTTCGACGACGAGGTGACCGGCATCGGCTGCGGCGTGCCGAGCGTGGTCGACGTCGCGACCGGCGTCGTCTACGCGGTCGAGAACATCCCGTCGTGGCGCGAGGTGCCGCTCAAGGACGACCTCGAGCGGCGCTACGGCGTGCCCGCGTACGTCAACAACGACGCCAACGCCTTCGCCGTCGGCGAGCTCTACTTCGGCGCCGGCCGCGGCCACCGCAACCTGGTGGCCCTCACCGTGGGCACCGGATTGGGCGCCGGCATCGTCGTCGACGGCCGGCTCTACAGCGGCGCCCACTGCGCCGCCGGCGAGCTCGGCGCCATCCCCTACCGCGAGCACACGCATCGAGTACTACTGCGCCGGCGCCTTCTTCCAGCGCCGCGCCGGCATGGCGGGCGAGGAGGTCTACACGCGCGCTCAGGCCGGCGACCCGGCGGCGCTCGCCCTCTTCGAGGAATTCGGCGCCGAGCTCGGCTACGCCGTCTTGCTGGCGCTCTTCGCCTACGACCCCGAGCTGATCGTGCTCGGCGGCTCGATCAGCGTCGCGCTGCCGCTGTTCGGCGACCGCATGCGCGAGCGCCTGCGCGAGTACCCCTGGCCGCACGTCGTGGCGCGCGCTGAAAATCGCCGCCGGCGAGGTTCAGGACGCCGGGATCCTCGGGGCCGCGGCGCTCTTTCTCGACGCCCGCAATCTCGACTTGCGCACGAGCGCTGCGCGCTGATCGCGGCTTCGCGATGAGCCTCTGGTCCGAGATCCACGAGCAGCCGGAGATCCTCGAGCGCCTGCTCCGCACGCAGGCGGACCACGTCGCCGAGGTGGCGCGGGCGATCGCGGCGCATCAGCCCGGTTGGGTGTTGCTGGCGGCGCGCGGCAGCTCCGACAACGCCGGTCTCTTCGCCCAGTACCTGTGGGGCGCCCGCAACCGGCTCGCGGTGGCGATGGCGACACCGTCGCTGTTCACCCACTACGGCAGCCCGCCGCGCCTCGACGGCGCGCTGGTGGTCGCCATCTCGCAATCCGGCCAGTCGCCCGATGTCGGCAGCGTCCTCGCCGAGGCGCGGCGCCAAGGCGCGCCCACCCTGGCGATCACCAACGACCCGACATCGCGGCTCGCCGCGGCGGCCGACCTGGTGATCCCGACCGGCGCCGGGCCCGAGCTGGCGATCGCCGCCACCAAGACCTACACCAGCCAGCTGCTCGCCGTCGCCATGCTCTCCGCGGCACTGCCCGGCGGTGAGGGCGACGGCGCGGCGCTGGCGCATGTCCCGGCCGCGGCGCGCGCGACGCTGCAGCTCGACGAGGCCATCGCGCCGATGTCTCGGCGCTACGCGAAGATGACCCAGTGTGTCGTGCTCGGGCGCGGCTTCCACTACGCCACCGCCTGCGAGTGGGCGCTGAAGCTCGAGGAGCTCACCTACGTCGTGGCCGAGCCCTACTCGACGGCCGACTTCCGGCACGGGCCGGCGGCGATGCCGGCGCCTGGCTTCCCGGTGCTCGCCGTCGTCCCGAGCGGCGCCGTCTACGGCGACCACCTGGCGCTGCTCGCAACGCTGGTCGAGGAGCGCGGCGTCGACCTGGTGGCGCTCTCCGACGAGGAGGAGGCGCTCGCGCTGGCGCGCTCGCCGATCCGCCTGCCGCGGCTGCTGCCCGAGTGGCTGAGCCCGATCACCGCCGTGATGGCCGCGCAACTGTGGAGCCATCGCCTCGCCGAAGCGATGGGCCGGGACACCGAGTCGCCGCGCGGGCTGTCCAAAGTCACCGAGACCTGGTGAGGTGGGCTCGCCCCGACGGTCGTCACGCCTTGAACTTGTTCGGGAACTGCGCCTCGATGCCGGAGCTCAGCATGTCGGCCATGTGCAGCATCTGTGCGTGCACCTCGTCGTACGCCGCGATGCTGCCGGCGTAGTCTTTGGTCAGCTGCGCGACGACCTCCTTCGTCGTCAGGTTGAGGTGGTCGTGCATCATCTTCTTGGCATCGGCGAGCGGCCAGTTCTTGGGGTTGGCGCCGCTGAGGAAGGCCGCGATCTCGTCGGCGTTGGCGAACCACCGCTTGGTCGCGTCGTCCTGCTTGGCCTTGTCGCCCGCTTTCGCCGCGTCGATCAGCTCGGCGGCGACGAGGATGTGGTCGCGCAACAGCGCGGTGAGCTTCGCTCCCGCCGCGTCGCCGTAGAACGGCTTGACGGCGTTGCCGATGTCGGCCTGGTTCTGCAGCAGCCGCTGCGCCGTGGCGTCCTTGTCCGGAAGCCCGCCGATCGCCGAGACGATGTAGAGCCGCGTCCAGGTGATGTGGTCCTCCCACAGCTTGCGCATGTCGGCGTTGAAGGATTGCTTGCTGATGGGCGGCGAGTCGGCGCGGGCTGGGGCCGCGACGGCGAGCAGCACGAGGGCCGCGAGGAGCAGTGCGCGGGTCGTTCGTTGGCGAGTCATGGACGATGCCTCCAGTAGCTGGGTTTCTCAGCCGAGCGGGGGGCCGCTCGGTCGCGCCGACAAGCGCGACGCCTCAGCGCGTGCCCGCGCCGATCGGGCTCGCAGCTGCAAAATCGGTTCCCCCGCGTGAGGCTTGCCCTGGCGCCGTGGCGCGCGCCGGCGCCCTCGAAACCCTCGCGCGATGCACGGACGCCATGGCCGCCTGGATGACCGGCGCACACCCGCGGCGCAGCTAGCGCGGCGCCAGCGTCAGCGGGTCGCGGCGCGGCAGCTCGCGCAGCGGGCCGAGAAGCTTCGCGAGGTCGACGCCGTCGGCGCGCGCGCCGGCGAGCACCTCAGCGCGGTCGCCGACGATCAGGGCCACCAGCTCGTCGGTACGCAGGTGCCGGCGCGCCGCCGCTTGCACGTCGCGGGCGGTGACGGCGGCGATGCGGTCGCGGTAGCGCGCCCAGTAGGCGTGCGGACGGCCGAGCAGCACGTCCTCGGCGGCGCGGCCGGCGCGCCGTTCGGCCGAGTCGAAGAGGAGCGGGAAGAGGTCGAGGAGCGAGCCCTTGGCGAGCGCGAGCTCGGGCTCGGGGACCGGCTCGCCGCGCAGGACGAGCAGCTCGGCGCGCGCCAGGGAGAGAGCGCGCCCCGCGTGCGCCGGCGCCGTCTCGAGGTAGACCTGGAAGGTGCCGGGGCCGTCGAGGCCGAGGGTGATTCGCGCCCGCGCGCGGTAGGCGAGCCCTTCCTCGGCGCGCAGCCGGCGGCGCAGCCGCGACACGGCGCCGTCGCCGCCGAGCACCTCGGCGAGGACGAGCAGCGCCGGCTCGTCGGGGTCGTCCCAGCCGCGGCGCATCGGGCCGCGATGACCGAGCGCGACCTTCGCTTGCGGGCCCGGCCAATCGCGGATGTAGACACCAGCCTGCGACAGCGGTGGGGTCGCGGCCGACGACGACGTGACCGCATCGCTTGCGGCCGGTACCCGCGACGACTGCCGTGTCGTCTCGTCGGCGGTCGCGGCGGTCGCGGCAGCAGGATCGTCGCGCCAGTCGCCGAGCAGGGCGTCGAGCGCCGCGATCGCCGCGGCGGGCTCGACGTCGCCGGACACGGCGAGCACCATCCGGCTCGGCCGCCAGTTCTGGCGGTGGAAGCCGACGAGGTCCTCGCGCTTCATCGCCGCGAGCTGTTCCGCCCTCACCTGCCGGGCGGCGAAGTGGTCGGGGCCGAGCATCAGGAAGCCCCACTCGCGGTCGAGCACGTCGATGGGGTCGTCCTCGCGCCGCAGCAGGCTCTCGCCCAGGTTGGTGCGCAGCAACTCCCAGCGCGCCGCGTCGAAGCGCGGCGCACGCACCATGGCGGCGAAGAGCGGCAGCGCCTCGCCGAGCACGCGGCTGCCGCAGTCGAGCGAGACGCCGCTGCGCGTGCCGGCGCCGAGGCTGTCGAGCTCGGCGGCGAGCAGGTCGGCGCGGGAGTCGAAGGCGTCGGGCGCCCAGGCGCCGGCACCTCCCCGGCGCAGCAGCGCGCCGGTCAAGCCGGCGAGGCCGATGCGGTCCGGCGGGTCCTGGAAGTCGCCCGCCGCGACCGCCAGGTGGACCTGCACGAGCGGCAGCGAATGGTCTTCGGCGACGAACACCGGGATGCCGTTGCGCAGCGCGTGGCGCATGCCGGCAGGGTCGGGGATCGTCGTCACCCGCGGCGGGAAGCGCAGCAGCTCCGGCCGCGACGGGACCTGCGCGGCAACGCTCGCCGCGAGAGCCAGCGCGGCGACCGCTCCCGCTGCTTTCGTCACGCTCCGCAGCGCGACGCGGTGCGCACCGCTGCGCTGGGCGAGCCTCTGCCGCAGATGCTCTCGCCCTGCTTCGCTCACCGCGCGCTCCGCGTGATGCGCGCGACGAGACGGCGGTCCGCCACCAGGTAGCGGCCGCGCGACGCGCTGCACGTCGGCGGGCTCGACGGCGAGGACGGCGCGCGGCCAGATCTCGAGCGACCGCCAGCCGCCCTGCGCATCGGCGACCAGCAGGCGCAGCGCGAGGTCGAGCGGCTCGCGCATGCCGCGCCAGGCGTCGGTCGTCACCTGGTTGCGCACGCGCTCCATCTCCTCGGCGGTGGGCGGCCCGGCGAGCAGCCGCGCGAGCTCGGCGTCCCACGCCTCCACGAGAGCCTGCGGCGCCACCTCGCTACGCGGCTCGAGCTCGAGGACGAAGGCGCCGCCGCGGCGGCCGACGTCGTGGCGCACGGCGGCGGAGAAGGCGAGGCCGCGCTCGACGAGGGCGCGCTGCAGGCGGCCGCTGCGGCCGGCGAGCACGCCGGCGAGCACGTCGAGTGCCGCGCGGTCGGCGTCTGCCGCGGCGACGGTCGGGTAGACGATGCGCGCCCGCGGTGGGCAGGCGCAGGCACGGTCGACGGTGCCCGCGACACCGGTCGGAGCCGATGCTTGCGGATTCTCCGTCGTCCGTAGCGTCGCCCCGGGAGTCGCCGTCGCCGTCGCCACGGCGGCACGCACGCGCGGCAGTCGCCCGAAGTACCGCCGCGCCATCTCGCGCACCGTCGCCGGTTGGAAGTCGCCCACCAGCACGGCCGTGATCTCGCCCGCGCCGTAGTGCGCGGCGAAGAACGACTCGGCGTCGGCGCGCCCGAGGCGTGCGAGCTCCTCGGCTCCGCCGCCGGCCGACGCGGCGTACGGGTGGTCGCCCCAGAACCGTCGCTGCAGCTCCTCCTCCACCGGCCCCAGCGCCGTCGCCTCCAACCGCTGCCGCCGCTCCTCGGCGATCACCCGCAGCTCGCGCTCGACGCCGCCGAGCGCGGGCTGCAGCAGGCGGTCGGACTCGAGCCAGAACCACAGCTCCAGCCGCTCCGGCGGCAGGCGCAGGAAGTAGACGGTCAAGTCGCGGTCGGTGCGCGCGTCGATGCCGACGGCGCCGGCTTCGGTGTAGGAGCGTGCGTAGTCGCTCGCCGTCACCCGCGCGCTGCCCTGGTGGAGCAGGTGCTCGAGCAGGTGCGCGGCCCCCGACAGCGCCCGCGGCTCGTCGCCCGAGCCACGGCGCACGGCCCAGGCGGCGGCGACGAGCCCCGGCCCGGGCCGCGGCGCGAGCAGCACGCGCATGCCGTTGTCGAGCACCAGCTCCTCCACCGGCAGCGTCGAGGACGGCATCGCCGCGTTGCCTTCCACCACCGCCGCCGCCACGAAGATGGCGGCGAGGGCGAGGCGAACGGGTCCTGGACGAGGCACCGAGCGATTCTAGGTGGCCTGTGTCGAGGGCAAGCCAGCTGCTTCCGCTCGGGTGGTACAGGCCACTAAAAGCGACTGGGTCGCGCCGGCGGCAGGGCCGGGGTCGTCGCCGGCCAGGGCGGCGTCGGCTCGAAGCTCGGCGTCGGCGTCGCCTCCGGTGCCGGCTCGAGGGCAACGAACTCACGGTAGTGGTCCCAGCGGCTGAGGATGGCGTCGACGTAGCCGACCGGCTCGGTGCCGCGCGCGAAACCGAACTGGACCACCGGGTCGTTGAAGACCTCGCGCTTGGACTTGCGGATCAGCCAGTACGCGACGTTCTCCCACGAGGTGGCGTCGTCGCCGTTCTTCTCGGCCAGGCGGACGGCATCCTGCACGTGACCGAGGCCGACGTTGTAGGAGGCGAGGACGAACTTGAGCCGCTCGGCGCGCCGCTCGACCCTGGGGCGCCAGGCGCGCTCGATGCGGCGCAGGTAGCGGCAGGCTCCGTCGACGCTCTCCTCGGGGTCGCGGGGGTCGACGTCGAGCTCGCGCGCCGTGCGCGGCATGATCTGCATCAGACCGATGGCTCCCGCCCACGATCGCGCGCGAGGGTCGAAGCGGGACTCCTGAAAGGACTGCGCGGCGACCAGCCGCCAGTCCCACGCGGGGATGCGGGCCGACTCGCGGAAGGCGTCGTCGTACGGGCTGAGGTGCCCGGTGTCGCCGGTCAGGTAGCGGCTCGCGACCCGCTTGCGATAGCCGCGACGGTCGAGGAAGTACTTGCGGTAGAGGACGTTCAGCAACCCGCTCTTGCGCTTGCCGGCGAGCCAGCGGTTCAGCGCGTCGTGCAGCCCGGGCGAGCTCTTGCGCAGCGCCCACACCACCGGCTGCGGCGGGCCGATCGCCGGCTTGATGATCAGGTTCGCGTACTCACCGGTGCGCAGCGCGGCGACGTTCTCCGCCGCGACGGTGAAGGCGATGTCCCCTTCCGCCAGCCGTTCGATCAGCTTGTCGGTCGTCTCGTCCACCTCGACGACCTCGATGTCGTCGGCGAGCTCGACGTTGAGCTCGAGCAGGCGCCGGCGGTAGGGGGTCACCCGGGCGACGTGCACCTGCTGCCCCGCGAGCTCGGCCGGACGGGAGACCAGCCGCGCGCGGACGGTGATCGGTCCGGGGCTGGTCTCGCGCTTCTCGCGCGCCGTCGCCCGCTTCACGGTCCCCGACGCCCCGGCCGCCGGGGCGCCCGCTCCCCGCTGCACCACGACCGGCGCCGTGGAGTAGAGCGTCTCGCTCATCAACACTTCTTCCTCGGTCAGCGACGCGGCCAGCTGCGCCGCGACGACGTCGCCGTCGCCGCGGTTGAGCGCCTCGAAGAGCAGCTTGCTGTCGCGAGCGATCACCGGCTGCAGACGCAGCCCCGACTCCTTGGCGAAGGAGCTCAGCAGCTCGTACTCGTAACCCATCGTCTCGCCGCGGTAGACGAAATAGCCCGTCGAGTTGAAGGTGAAGATCACCTTGAGGGCGCCGTCGGTAACGATCTGTTCGAGGTCGCGGGCGATCGGCGGGGCCACCGGGGCCGGGGCGGCCTTGGCCTCGAGCGGCTTGGGCACCGGCGCGGCGTCGGGCTTCGCACCGCGCGGCACGGGGCCGCCGCAAGCGAGCACGACGAGCGCCAACGCGAGGGTCGCCGCGAGCGACGGCGGGACGCAACCGGCGGCCCGCCCCAGCCGCTCGATCCACGGCTTGGCGGCGGGCGTGTCGGCGTGCAAGGCCTCGCTGGCCGTGGCGGCTCCCTCCCTCGGCATGTGCCGTCGCCGCGAGGAGCGAGAGCCATGCCAGCGCCCGCCGTCATTGCGAGCGAAGCGAAGCAATCTCGATGCGGCGGGGGCAACACGGCTGAGGGAAACCCCCCACCTCTCCTGAGGGACGCCCCTGACGCGCCGAGGCGCCCGGCGCGGCGATGCTGCACCTCGACGCGGCTGCGAGCGAGTCCGCCGCCCGCGTCGATGACCGCACCTCAAGGGGGTTCCCATGTCGTCCGCACGCTGCACCCGTTTCGTCTTCCTTGCCTTCGTCCTCACCCTCGGCCTCGCCACCGCGCTCACGACGTTGGCGTCGCCGCTGCTCGCCGAGCCCACCTACATCGTCGAGCTCACCGGCGAGCCGGCGGCGGTGACCGCCGCGCGCGCCGCGGCCGCCGGCAGCCCGCTGCCGCCGCAGGCCATCGAGCAGCTGCGCGACGACCTGCGCGAGCAGCAGGAGATCCTGCTCGCCCGGTTGCGCCGCGACGGCGTCGGCTTCGTCGTCGACACCGCGCGCGTGCCCGGCTTCCCTGGCAGCAGCGTCACGACGCCGGTCGAGTACCGCTACACGCTGGTCTACAACGGCATCGCCCTGCAGCTCTCCGACGCCGCCAAGGCGCGCGTCGCCTCGACGCCCGGCGTCAAGGCGGTGCACGAGAACCCGGTGCGGCGGCCACTGCTCGACAAGAGCGTCGCCTACCTGCGCGCGCCCGCGGTCTACGGCCCCACGGCCGAGCTCGAGCCCGACGACAACGCCGGCGACGGCTTCGAAGGGCAGGGCCAGCGCATCGCCGTCATCGACACCGGCATCGAGTGGTCGCACGAGTGCTTCGGCGGCGACCCGACGCCGCCGCGTCACGGCCTGCTGCCGGAGGCCGCCGCCGTAGGCAGCAACCGCAAGGTCGTCTACTACCTGTCGCTGATGGAGAACGCCGTCGACGACTTCGGCCACGGCACCCACGTCGCCGCCGACGCCGCCGGCTACCGCGGGCTCGCGCCGGGGGCCGACGGCGTGCCCGGCACCGCCGACGACGTGCCCGTGCACGGCGTCGCGCCGCAGGCGGAGCTGATGGGCTACAAGGTGTGCAGCGGCATCGGCTCGGCGACCGCGACCGTCGGCTGCCTGGGCACCTCGATCATCCTCGCCATCGAGGACGCGGTGTCGCCGCGCACGCTCACCGGCTTCGCCAAGCCGGTGGCCGACGTCATCAACCTCTCGCTCGGCAGCGCCGGTGGGCCCGACGACAGCGACTCGGTGGCGGCCGACAACGCCGCGCTCCTCGGCGCCGTCGTCGTCGCCGCGGCGGGCAACGACGGCCCGGGGCTGCGCACGCTGGGCTCGCCCGCCGCCGGCCGCCACGTCATCGCCGTCGCCGCCGACAACGACCCCGGCGTCTACCCCAACCCGCTCGAGGTGCTCGTCGGCCTCGGCCAGCCCGAGGGGCCGCGGCGCACCGCCATCTGGGCGCCCGACTCCAACCTGCGCAGCAACATTACGGCGCCGGTCGCAGCCCGCTTCGTCTACGCCGGCTTCGCCGACATCCCCGACCAGGTGCCGGCGACGGTGCTCGGCAACATCTGCCTCGTCGAGCGCGGCAGCACCGCCACCGCCGGCGACCAGGGCACCGGCCTGTTCACCGTCAAGGTGCTCAACTGCGAGGCCAAGGGCGCCATCGCCACCGTGGTGTTCAACAACGAGCCCGGCCCGCTCGAAGGCGTGCTGGCCCCGGGCAGCAAGCCGGTCTTCACGCTGTCGCAGGAGGACGGCCGCTACCTGCGCGACACCGTCGGCTTCGACGCCACCGGTCTCTCGCGGCGCGTCATCCGCATCAGCCCGCCCGACGGCTCGATGTTCCTGCCGCTGATGGCGGGCTTCTCCTCGCGCGGCCCGGTGCGTGGGCTGGGCCAGGTCAAGCCCGACGTCGCGGCGCCCGGCGTCGACGTGCTGGCGGCGACGACGCCGGTGGGCGTGCCGGTGCTGTCGATGGCGAGCCCGACGCGCTACGTCGCGGCCAACGGCACCAGCTTCTCCTCGCCGCACGTCGCCGGGGTGGCGGCGCTGCTGCGCCAGGCGCACCCGGGTTGGAGCGTCGACATGATCCGCACCGCGCTCATCAACTACGCCACCAACCTGCGCGACGCGGCGGGCAATCCCAAGGTGAAGGCGGACCCGATCGTGGCGCAGGGCGGCGGCCTCGTCGACGTGGCGGCCGCCGTCGGCGCCAAGGCGCTGATGGGCGTCGTCGGCGACGGTGTCGCGGCGCCGGCGCTGCTCGGTAGCCACTCCTTCGGCCGCCTGCCGGTCGTCAACACACGCACCAGCCACAGCGAGCAGGTGACCGTGCGCCTCTTCGACACCTCCGGGGCCGGCGGCAGCTACACGCTGTCGGTGGCCGACAACCGCGGGCTCGCGCTCCCCGGCGTGAGCGTCGACGTCGCGCCGTCGCAGGTGAGCGTGCCCGCCGGCGGCGACGTCGGCATCGAGGTCACGGTGACGATCGACGGCGACGCGCTGCGCACGGTGCCCGCCGAGGACCTGCAGTGGTACGTGGTTGCCACCGGCGCCGACGGCAAGAGCCTGCGCATGCCGTTCTACCTGCAGCCGGCGATGTCGCAGCCGGCGTCGGCGGTGGGCGAAGAGACCACCACCTACGAAGGCATCGTCCTCGCCGGCGACACCGGCGGCCAGCTCGCCGCCGACGTCACCTACGCCGACGTGCCGTTCACCGTCCGCGTCGACACTTACGGGCTGGAGGCGACGTTGGAGGCGACGGTGCCGACGGTCGAGGGCACCTACCCCGACCTCGACCTGGTGCTCTTCGACCCCAACGGCGACGAGCTCGCGAGCTCGCTCTCCGCCGGCGTGCCCGAGCACCTCGAGGCGCTCACCGTCGGTCCCGGCACCTACACCTATCGCGTCGTCGGCTGGCTCAACGGTCCGACCCCGTTCACCGTCACCAGCAAGCAGCTGCTCGGCGGCCAGCCGCCGGCGTTGCAACCGATCGCCGGCGAGTGGACCTCGGCGCAGGGCGGGCAGGTCGACTTCGACGGCCGCTTCACCCTCGCCTGGCAGCCGGCGGGCGGCGAGACCGGCTTCGAGATCGAGCGCACGACCGACGGCGGCGCGAGCTGGGACGCGATCGCCGCCGTCGACGGCACGACCACCAGCTGGGGCCTCGCCGACCAGCCGGCCGGCACTTTCGGCTTCCGCGTGCGCTCGCTGTCGCCCGGCCGCATCGGCTCCTTCGTCAGCGCGCCGAGCGCGACCCAGACGATCGTCGTCGACCCCCGCGTCGAAGAGGTGATCACGGCGTCGGTCGCCACCACGCTGTCGGCGACCTCGTTCTCCGCCGGCGTCTACTCGATCGATCTGAAGCTCATCAACCAGTCGGCCGGCACCTACGTGCCGTTCGTCAAGCTCGACGTGGTGCGCATCCAGTCGACGAGCGGCACCGTGCGCGCGATCAACGCCGACAACGGCGGCAACGGCCTCTCCGTCGCCACCGCGGCGCGTTGGGAGTACGGCGCCACGCTGGGCGCCGACGAGCAGTGGACGGCCGGCGAGACGACGGGCGCGCGCACGCTGCGCTTCCAGGACACACTGGGCGAGCTGTTCACCTTCGAGGTGATGGTGACCGCCAACCGGCGCAACTCCATCGGCGGCGTGGGCGGTGGCGGCGGCGGGCCGTCCGGCGGCCCCGGCGGCGGCTCCGGCAGCACGCCGTCGGGCTCGACGTCGCTGCTGAGCTTCCGCGTCAACCCGCTCACCGGCTCGGTGATCGTCAGCCGGGTGACGCGGGTGCTGTGACGAGCGAGTTTGGCGGCGGCTCCGAAGCCGCCGCCGCGAGCGGTCGCGGGCGCCCCTACGGCGGCCAGCGTAGCGGCGCGGCCGCCGCGGGCGCCGGCACGCCGAGGTGGTCGAGCACGCGCAACGCGTAGGCGTCGAGAAAGCGCTCGAGCGTCTCGACCGGCGCGGCACCGCCGCCCGGCGGCGCCGCCGCAGCCGTCGAGCGCTCGACGTAGAAGGCGGGGATGGGCGGCAGCACGACGGCGCCGGCGTAGGCGAGACGCCGCAGGTTCTCCAAGTGGACGATGGAGAGCGGCGTCTCGCGGAAGCCCAACACCAGCGGCCAGCGCTCCTTGAGCGCCACCGCACCGGCGCGGTGCACGAGAGTGGTGCCGGCGCCGGTGGCCAGCGCGCCGAGGGTGGCGCCGCTGCACGGGAGCACGACGGTGCCGGCGAGGCGGTAGGAGCCGGAGCTGATCGGCGCGTCGAGCTCGCTGTCGCGGTGCAGGATCACCTTCGCCGCAACCTTCGCTGGCAGCGAAGCCGACTCCACCAGGCCGCGCGCGCCGGGCGGATCGCCGAGCTCGTGGCGCAGCACCTGGCTGGCGCCGGCGGAGGCGACGAGGTGGATGCGCTCGACCGCGGGGGAGGCGGCGAGCGCGCGCAGCAGGTGCACCGGCAGCCGCATCCCCGAGGCGCCGGTGACCAGCAGCGCGACCCGCGATCCGCCGCTGCTCGGCCCGCCGCTCACGCCGGGGATAATATGGTCCCGGGAGCACAGCATGGCGCCATGGTGGTCACGCCCGACAGCCGAGGGCAGCGAACAGGGACCGGAGCGGGAGGGCGGGCCGGACACGCCAGCGCCGCCGGCGTTGCCGAGCGACGCGCCCGCGCCGTCATCGTTGTCGGGCGGCGAGGCCGCGCCGCCGACGCCGGCGCCTGAGGCGCCGTCGCTGGTCCCGGCGCCGCCGCCGCTGCCGCCGCCTGCTCCGCCGCCGACCTCGCGGCCGTTGCCGCTGTTCGCTCCGGGCGGCGCTCCGCCGCCGGCCATCGTCGCGCCGGCGGCTCCGGCCCTCACCGGCGAGGGCGAGGAGCTGCCGGAGGGCGACGAGCCCGCCGCCGGCGAGGAAGCGCAGCCGGCCGGCGGCGACGCGGCCGCGCCCGAGCGCCGCCGGCGCCGCCGTAACGGACGCGGCCGGGGCGGGAGTGGTGCGGCGGCAGCGGCCGGCGCCGCAACCGCGGAGCCGCGCGCCGCCGAGCCGCGGCCGCCGAGCGCCGAGCCGCCCCGACTGCGTCCGCTGCGCGACCAGCCGGCGCGCGAGCCGCGCCGCGAGGAGCCGCGCCGTGACGAGCCGGGCTTCGCCAGCGGCCGCGAGGGCGAGCGCATCCAGCTCGGCGTGCCGCAGCTGACGGAGATGATCCGCGAGATCGTCACCGCCGTTCCCGAGCGCACGGCGTCCTCCTACGAGGAGCGCAAGCTCGCCGTCTTCTGCGACCTCGAAAACGTTGCCATCGGCTCGCGCGACACCGGCATCACCTTCGACATCAACCTGGTGCTCGAACGGCTGCTGGAAAAAGGCAAGATCATCGTCAAAAAGGCTTACGCCGACTGGAGCCGCTACGGCGACTACAAGCGCCCCTTCCACGAGGCCGGCATCGAGCTCATCGACATCCCGCAGCGCTCCTACTCGGGGAAGAACAGCGCCGACATCAAAATGGTGGTCGACGCCATGGACCTCTCCTACGCCAAGGAGCACCTCGACACCTTCGTGCTGCTCTCCGGCGATTCCGACTTCTCGCCGCTGGTGTCGAAGCTCAAGGAAAACGACAAGTACGTCATCGGCGTCGGCGTCAAGGGCTCGTCGTCGAGCCTGCTCATCGACAGCTGCGACGAATTCATTTACTACGAGGACATCTGGCGCGACGTCGAGCGGGTGCCGCAGCTCGACGCGCTGCCGAAGAAGGAGCAGGAGGTCTTCGGCCTGCTCATCGAGGCCATCCTCGCGCTCACCCGCGAGAACAAGGACGTGCTGTGGGGCTCGATGATCAAGCAGACGATGCAGCGCAAGCGCCCGTCGTTCAACGAGGGCTACTACGGCTACGCCGCGTTCTCCGACCTGCTCGAGGACGCCGAGCGCAAGAGCGTCGTCAAGCTGAAGAAGGACCAGCGCTCGGGCTCCTACATCGTCACCGGCTTCGCGAAGCGGCGGTGAGGCTCGGACCTCGCCAGCGGCTAACGATTGCCGCATAGCGGCGGCGCGGGCCGTCCGGTTTTCCGGATCGCCGATCCAATGCGCTGAGTCGGCGACGGGGGGCCCGCGCCGATCTCCCTCTCGTCAGGGGACTTGTGCTGAGGCCCCTGGCGGCACTATGCTTGCAGCCGAGCCTCTCAGTAGCTGCAGGTATCCCCAGGCGCGCCGGATCCGGGCTCCTCTTCGCTCATACGCGGACGGACGCTCAGGGTTGCGGCGGAAACCGTAACCGCCGAACGATGGAGGTGGGAAGGGTCCAGCGGACCCCGACCGAAGAAGCACATGATGAATCGCATCCTGAAGGTGACCCTGTGCCTCGCCCTCGTGCTGATGAGCGCGAGTGTGGTGCAGGCACAAGGCGTCCAGACCGCGACGCTGATCGGCTCCGTCCGCGGCGCCGACGGCTCGCCGCTGCCCGGAGTCACGGTCACGGCGACGTCGCCCGTGTCGATGGGCGAGCGCTCGACGATCACCGCCGAGACCGGCGAGTACGTGATCCGCGGCCTCACGCCCGGCTCCTACACCGTGAGCTTCGCGCTCGAGGGCATGGTCACGGTCGAGACCAAGGCGGAGCTCGGCCTCGGCGTGCAGCAGCGCGCCGATGCCCAGCTCACCAGCGCGGTCACCGAGGAGACCATCGTCGTCACCGCCGAGGCGCCCGCCGCGCTCGACACCGTGACCGTCGGCTCCAACTTCACCGCCACCAAGGTCGACGAGCTGCCGCTCGTCGTCCGCACGCCGGTCGCCATCGGCGCGCTCTCGGGCGGCGTCACCGGCGGCGATCGGGACCTGCGCACGCCGGTTGCCGGCCAGCTCTCGATCAACGGCGGCATGGCGTACGACAACTCGATCCTGATCAACGGCACCAACGTCATGGACCCGATCTTCGGCACCTCCAACAACCTCTTCATCGAGGACGCCGTTGCCGAGACCCAGGTGCTGACCTCCGGCATCTCCGCCGAGTACGGCGCCTTTACCGGCGGCGTGCTCAACGTCATCACCAAGAGCGGCGGCAACGACTTCCACGGCTCGCTGCGCGCCAACTTCCAGAAGCCCCAGTGGCGCGACGAGACGCCGTTCGAGGATGACCGCGGCATCGAGCGCGAGGGTGACCTCTCCGAGAACTACGCCGCCACCCTCGGCGGCCGCATCGTCCGCGACCGCCTGTGGTTCTTCGTTGCCGGGCGCGACGAGTCGCTGAGCAACCCGGCGGCGCTCCCCGTCACCGGCATCAACGTCGACCGCGTCCAGGACAACACCCGCTACGAAGGCAAGCTGACCGCCAACGTCACCGCACGGCACAGCCTGAACGCCTCGTACATCGACAACCCGCTGAAATCGACGCACGAGATCCAGGTCGTCCCGCTCGAGGTCGACGCCATCGGCCTCAACTCGAAGCGCGAGAACAGCGGCTACACGGTCGGCTATACCGGCTCGCCCACCGACAGCCTGTTCGCCGAGGCCCGCTACTCGAAGAAGGAGTTCCGCTTCGTCGGCCTCGGCGGCACCTCGAGGGACATCTTCAACAGCCCGATCCGCTCGTCCACGCGCATCCCCGGCAACACGGCGGGCACCTTCAACGCCCCCTACTTCGACGCCACGGACCCCGAGGACCGCAACAACGACCAGCTCTACGGCGCGCTGTCGTACTTCTGGACCCCGTCGAAGCTCGGCAGCCACGACTTCAAGCTCGGCGCCGAGCGCTTCACGGTGACCCGCACCGGCGGCAACAGCCAGACCTCGACCGGCTTCGTCTTCTACACCGGCTACCAGCTCGCCGGCACCCAGCCGGTGCTCGACGCCAACGGCAACCTCATCCCGGTGTTCACCTCGGCCGCCGCCGGCCGCCGCGGCGACGACTCCCGCATCGGCATCTGGGTGCCGACCAAGGGCGCCGAGCTCGACGTCACCACCGACTCGTTCTTCCTCAACGACCGCTGGGTGCTGAGCGACAAGATCACGATCAACGCCGGCCTGCGCTACGAGAAGGTGCGCTCGGAGGCCACCGGCGGCATCAGCAGCATCGACACCGACACCGTCGTGCCGCGTCTCGGCCTCTCGTTCGACCCCCGGGGCGACGGCAAGTACAAGTTCGACGTCACCTACGCCGAGTATGCCGGCCGCTACAACCCGTCGATCGTCGGCGCCGACACCGTGGTCGGCCGGCCGGCGCTGCTGTACGGCTACTACGTCGGCCCCAACGGCTCGGGCGGCAACTTCGCACCCGGCTTCAACCCCAACAACTACGTCTTCTACTACGCCAGCGTGCCGCTGGCGAACAACTTCGTCGCCGACGGGCTGTCCTCGCCGGTCAACACCGAGTACACGCTCTCCGCCGGCATGGCGCTGAACAAGGGCGGCTTCGCCAAGCTGACCTTCGTCAACCGCGACCTCAGCGGCGTCATCGACGACTTCATCGCCCTCGAGAATGGCTGCACCAACGTCGTCTTCCAGGGTGTCAACGCCGGCTGCTTCGACAACATCGTCTACGAGAACTCGGACACGCCGCAGCGCGAGTACCAGGCGATCATGCTGCAGGGGCAGTACCGCATCACCCCGAACTGGCTGATCGAAGGCAACTACACCAACCAGCTCAAGAACGAAGGCAACTACGAGGGTGAGGGCGGCCAGAGCATCGGCGCCACCCCCTTCGGCAATCGTCCCGAGACGCAGTCGCCGCGCGTCAACCCCACCGGCCGCCTGGCGCAGTACCAGGAGCACAAGGGCCGGCTGTGGACCATCTACAACCTGAACCTCGGCAAGGCCGGCGACCTCGGCGCCGGCGTGATCTACCGCTACGACTCGCCGCTGACCTTCAGCTACTCGACCTCGGTGCCGCTGTCGGCCGCGCAGCGGGCGGCGAACCCGGGCTACCAGAGCCTGCCGACGGCGCAGACCCTGTTCTTCGGCGATCGCGGCATCGGCAGCTTCAACTCCTCGTCGCTCTTCGACCTCACGCTGAACTACAGCCTGCCGGTGTGGAAGAGCTTCGAGCCGTGGGTCAAGCTCGACATCACCAACGTGCTCAACGACGACACGCTGGTCACCTACAACACCGGCATCCTCGCCAACACCGGCGTCCGTCCGGTGGAGTGCGGTGGCACCTGCCCGACCGACAACCTCGGCCTGCCCACCACCTTCCGGCCGGGTGCGACTTTCGGTACGGCGACGGCCGCCACCAACTACACGGCGCCGCGCGAGTTCTTCGTCAGCGCCGGCATTCGCTTCTGATCGCTTCGACAGCCTGCTGATCGCTTCGGCGGTCCAGGCTGCGGATCCTGGCGGGGCGGCTTCAGCCGCCCCGCTTTCGTTTGTGCGGGCGGCTCGACCGCGCTGCGGCCAGCGGCCGGCCGATGGCCTAACATCCCGTCCGTGACACGCGCGCGCTTGCTCGCCACCGCCGCCGCCATCGCCGCCGCGGCCCTCGCCGGCTGTCGCGGCAGCGACGACGCGGTCCGCTTTCCCGGCGCGCCGATCATCCTCGTCTCCATCGACACGCTGCGCGCCGACCGTCTGCCTGCCTACGGGTCGCGGCGGGTGGCGACGCCGGCCATCGACCGCCTGGCCGCCGACGGGATCGTCTTCGAGAACGCCTACGCGCACGTGCCGCTGACGCTGCCCTCGCACGCCGCCCTGCTCACCGGACGGCTGCCATACGACAACGGCGTGCGCAGCAACATCGGCTACCGCCTCGAAGGCGAGCGCGCGCGCACGCTCCCCGGGCTGCTCGCGGCTCAGGGATACGCCACCGGCGCCGCGGTCTCCGCCTACGTCCTGCGCGGCGAGACCGGGCTCGGCCCGCTGTTCGACAGCTACGACGACTCGCTGGAGGTGTGGGAGTCCGCCACCCTCGGCGCGCTGCAGCGGCGCGGCGACGACACCGTCGAGGTGGCGTTGCGCTGGGTCGACCAAGTACGTGGCGACGATGGCGCGCGGGCCAAGCCGTTCTTCCTCTTCCTCCACCTCTTCGAGCCGCACTCGCCGTACGAGCCGGCTCCCCCCTTCCGCGACCGCTACCCCGACGCCTACGACGGCGAGATCGCCACCGTCGACGCCGTGGTCGGCCGCCTGCTCGCCGAGCTCGAGCGCCGCGGCCTCTATGACGACTCGTTCGTCGTGCTGCTGGCGGATCACGGCGAGGGCCTCAACGACCACGGCGAGTCGGAGCACGGCGTGCTCCTCTACCGCGAGGCGCTGCACGTGCCGTTGATCCTCAAGCTGCCCGGCAGGCGGCAGGCCGGCAGCCGGCAGCCGGCGCCGGCGCAGCTCGTCGACGTGCTGCCGACCCTCGCCGCCGCCGCCGGCGCGCCGCGGCCGGCGGGGCTGCCCGGCCGGTCGCTGCTGCAACCCGCCGGCGACGGCGCCGCCGCGCCGCCGCGGCTGATCTACAGCGAGACCCTCTACCCCCGGCTCCACCTCGGCTGGTCCGAGCTGCGCTCGATGATCGACGCCCGTCACCAGTACATCGAGGGCCCCGACCCCGAGCTGTTCGACTTCGTCGCCGACCCCGGCGAACGCCGCAACCTCCGCGACGAGCGGCGGCGCGAGCTGCACGCGCTCTCCGAGCCGCTGTCGAAGGTGCCGCTGGCGCTCGCCGCACCCGGCAGCGCCGACGCCGAGGAGCGCTCGCGCCTCGCCGCCCTCGGCTACCTGAGCGCGCCGGCCGAGGCCGCAGCTTCGGGAGGGAAGAACGGGCCGCGCCGCAACCCGCGCGACCACATCAGCGTGCTGGCGCGGGTGCAGCAGACCTTCGCCCTCAACCAGCAGGGGCGCTACCGCGAGAGCGTCGAGCTCTGCCGCGAGATCCTGCGCGACTACCCCGACCTCGTCGACGTCTACAACCAGCTCGCCGGCGACCTGCGCCGCCTCGGCCGGCTCGAGGAGGCGCTCGCCGCCTACCGCGAGGCCATCCGCCGCTCGCCGCCGCTGGTCGACTCGCTGGCCGTCGAGGTGGCCAAGCTCGAGCTCGACCTCGGCAACTTGACGGCGGCGGAGCTCAACGCCAAGCAGGCGATGAAGCTCAACCCCGCCGAGGCGCACCTGCTGCTCGCCGGCGTCGCCGTGGCCCGCAAGGACTGGCCGACGGCGGAAAGCGAGGCCCGCCTCGCCGAGGGGCGCGCCGACCGGCCGCGAGTGCCGGCGCTGCTGCTGCTCGGCCGCGTGCTCGTCGAGCAAGGGAAGCTCGCCGAGGGGCTCGCGGTGCTCGACCGCGCGGCGCGGCGGGTGGCCGAGGACGGCGCCAAGCCGGTGCCCACCCTCGCCTCCAGCCGTGGCGACGCGCTCGCCCGCCTCGGCCGCCTCGCCGAGGCGGAGGCCGCCTTCCGCGCCGAGATCGCCGGCTTCCCCAACGCTGCCGACGCCTACGTGCGCCTCGCCATCCTGCTCGCCTCGCAGCGCCGTTTCGGCGAGATCGAGCCGACGCTGGAGGCGATGGTGGCGGCTTCGCCGCAGCCGCGCACCTACGAGCTCGCCGCACAGGCGATGGCCGACCTCGGCAACGAGGCGGGCGCCCGTGAGTATCGTCGGCGCGGCGAGCGCCGGCGGGCGGACCTGCGCGCCAGTCAGCCGTAGGTCGCGCCAGTCACGCTGGCCCTACGCCTCCGCGCCACTCCGTCCTCCGAGGATCGTGCCGCGCCCCGTTCGGCGCCGCGCCCACCCGTTAAAAGCAAACGCTACTAGTGCCGGTTCTGCAGTAACTCGTCATACCTCTGCTGACACATTTGAAAGTACGGCGCCGGTTCGTCCGCGTCCTCGCCACACGAGTCGTAGCTGCCGTCGTCGCACGTGTATTGGCAGAAGTAGCAGGTGTTGCCTTGGCTCTGACGGCAATCGCCCCAATACTCGGTGTGGTTCGCGTAATGAGTGCAGCCCGCCTCACTGTATCCGTCGCCTAGACACTCGTCGCCGGCGAGGAGACCTCCACTGAGACCCAGCGTCGTTGCGAGGACCAAGCCCCAAACTCTGAGAACTCTCTTTTGGCTCAAAGGGCACCCCCGTTCAATGTTTACAAGCGCCGTCCCTTACTCGGGCAGCCTCAGCACGATTACTTCGTTCTCGGCCACGAGCGCCTCGGCAAACATCTCTCGCGGTGTCCCTACGAGCACGATTCGCCCGCGTTCATCGGCATCGCCGCGAAGGCGGGCGACCGCGGTGATGTCGCTGGCAGGAATCTCATACCACTCGATCTCCGCGCCCAACACGGCCAGGCGCCAACGAGCCCCTTGGCCCTTGGGCTCACGAACGACAATCGCCGGACCGCGGGGCAACGGCAGCACTTCCTCGATCAGCCGTTGCTTGGACAGGTAGCTCTTGAGGTTTTGCCGCCCGATCTGGCGTTCGCCGGTCCACTCCATGACCTCGTCGCTGCCCCACAGCTCCTCCGGCGTCCAACTCTTCTTGAGGGCACCCGAGGAGCTGAAGAGCAGCACGCCCGGCAGGAAGTTCGGCGCAACGGCGATCTCCCCGTTACGAAGGAATCTCAGCGATCCGGGGGCTAGGCCGTTCTCCAGGACCTCCCAATCACGGGCCACCGCGCGGCTCTCGTGGAGAACCTCCCATGGATCGAGCCGTTCGGAGAGTCTCGAGCGCCATAGCACGCCACCATTCGACGCCAAATAGGACGACCGATCGGGAGACCCGAGCAACACCACTTCCTCGCCACGAATGTCGATGTCTTGTGCCCAACCAGCTTCCTTCCTCACCCTCGCCTTCGGTTGCGCCGTGAGGGCATCGTCATCGAGGCTCGTCCAAGCCAGACGCGCGGCAGGGTTGCCGACCACCAGCGCTGACGACCTCGCCATGTTGGTGATCGCGGCCAACCCCAGCGCCTTCGCCGCGGGCGTGACGCGCCGCACCTCGGGAAGGCCTTCCGCGAGCTCGACCTCGACGACGCCGTCGAGCGGATGGAGCAGGTACACGGAGCTCTTGCTCGCCCAACGGATGTCGGTGACTGCCGAGCGCCGTCCCGCCGGCAGTGCATAGCGCGCTACGACCTCTAGGCGCGGACGTTCCTCCGGGGTCTTCTCGCCAGCTACGGCAGGAGCGGGCAGCGCCAGGGTCGCGAGGAGAACGAAGTGCTTCCACATGGACCACCCCTTCGGAAAACATACCGTTGGAGCTCGGCGCCAACGTTATGAGCCCTGACTCGCTGCCAAGAAAAACTACCGCCGGCGGATGCGGCTGTCAAACTTGCTTGCCTGGACCGTGGGCGCACCTCACCCCACTCTGGCGGCCTCGCCACCGCCCCGATTTACCAGCTCGCCGCGCAGGCGATGAGCGACCTCGGCAACGCGGAGGCGGCGCGCGCTATCGCCCTCGCGGCGAGCGGCGGCGGGCGGACCTGCGCGCGGCCGGCGGCTAGTCGGGCAGCGCGAAGTCGCGCTCGGCAGACTCTTCGAGGTGTGCGGCTCGAGGCTCTCGCGCCAGGGCTCGGTCCCCTCGTCGCCGGCGGTGATGGCGACGGCACGCACCGGTTCGAGCAGCAGCAGCTCGTAACGTCCTCGGGCGTCGGCGCGGGTCGCCAGCTCGCGGCCGCCGACGGTGGTGAAAGCGAGCGTCGCCGGGCACCCCGAGTCGCCACACCGGACGGTCCCGTGCAGCACGATCTCGCGCGCGCCGATGGAGAGCTGACCGAGGTCGGCCGGCGCGAGCCGCACCGTGCGCGCCAAGTCGCCGAGCCGCACCTCCAGCGTCACCTCGTAGTCGCCCGCCGCCAGACCGTCGAACCGCTGGCGGGCCTCGTCCGGCACGACGACGCGGCGCCCCGCCGTCCTCCTCGACGGCAGCTCGCGCAGGACCAGGGTGCCGCTCTCCTGCGGCTCACCCGGAAGGCCGACCTCGACCTCGAGGCTGGCCTTGGCGCGGAAGTCCGTCGTCACCCGCTCGATCCTTCCCGCCTGGAGATGCAACGGCAGCCGCGCGTCGGAGGCCTCGGTGTCGGCGCGCAGCTCCCCGAGGCCGGCGGGGAGCCCGTACCATACGGCGTAGCTGTGCCCGCCGACGGCGACGACGTGCTCGGGGTCGAAGCGCCGCCCGGCAAGGTCGATCCACACCGTCGCCGCCACGTCCTCGAAGGAACCGATGCGCTGGCGCCAATCCAGTCGAGCGAAGACGTCGCTACCGGACGACGTCGTGAAGGGAGCCGCGACGACCGCCCTCGCGCGGACGAGGAACGGACGGCTCAGCGCGAGGTAGCGATCGCTGGCGGGATCCCACAGACCGGCGATGGCACGACCGGCCGGCATCAGCACGCCGTCACCGACGTCGGCCGCGGGTCGCCGCACGAACAGCTCCCACCGAAGATGGCCCGGGCCGCCGACGCGATAGCTCCCGGCGTGCAGGACGTGGAAGGACAGCCCCGACGCCGCCCGCAGGCCGGCCGGGAGCGCCACTTTGCCGGCGGGCACCAGCGGCATGGTCACCTGCGGCCCGACGTTGGTCGGGCTGCCGGGGCCACTGCCGGCACCGGCGTACGGGCTCATGAGCCATTCGCCTTGCAGCCAGTAGAGGTAGCCGCCACGTGAAGGAGGCGGCGCGATGGCGTCGAGAGGGAACACCAGCTCGGTGTCGGGGTCCTCGACGTCCACGAAGTGAGCCGTGCGCGCTCCGGGTGTCGGCGGTGGGCCGGCGGGCGTCGGCGTCCCCGCACGCGCGGTGGACAGTAGAGCGGTCAGCGCCAGGGGCAGCGCCACCGTGGGCGCGCGCGCAACCCTCACGGCTTCGAGTCGCCGCGGTGCTCGACGAGCACCGTCGCCGCCTGGTTGCCGAGCTCGTCGCGTACGGTGACGGCGATCTGTTGCCGCGTCTCCCGCACCGCCAGCCGCGTGCGGTAGGCGATCCGCTGCGACAGCGACGCGGAGAGTTTCTCGCTGGCCACCCGCAGCGGCACCTCGACCGACGATACCGGGGAGCTGCGCCCCGCCTCGTCGATGGCCGCGACGTGGATGCTGAGGCGTCCCTCATGCACTCCCCCGGGCGCCGGGCCCTGGGGAACGAGGGTCACCTGCGACAGCGGCACGGTGATGGTGAGCGGCAGCTCGACGATGCCGCGGCGGTCCCCCCGGACCGGCGGGCCGACGTCGACGGCGATGCCGAGCGGGTTGTCCTGCCAGCCGAACAACAGGGCGGCGCGGGTGTGCTCGGCCATCTGCTCGGCGCTGGTGCGCTCGCGGTAGGCGCTGCGGTGGCGCACGCCGAGGCCCGGACGCGCGACCTCGACGCGCAGCTTGTGGTCGCGGCCGCCTCGGCGCTCGCGCGGCGTGTAGGCGAGCGTGTAGTAGCTCTCCAGATCGGCGTTGATGGCGTTGACCGCCAGCTTGGCGCCCTGGTCGAATCCGGCGACGCCGCCGGTGGGCCCCACCAGCTGCTGCATCGAGTCGTGCAGGTTCATGGTCGTCTTCCACTCCTCGTTCTCCGTCCAGGCGTCGCCGGCCGCCATGTCGGCGGAGAGCCGCCTGGGAACGACCGGCGAGACCAGGCCGTAGATGGCGACGCGGCTGCCGTTGGCATGCGCCGCCGTCCGCGCCAGCACGGTGGTGACGTCCCCATGCTGCTCGTCGAACGGGGAGGAGATGCGCCACTGCTCGTTGTATTGGGCGAAGCGATTGCGCCAGGCCGAGACCAGCGCTTCGCCCGGCTTCTGCGGGATGCCGCCGCTGACCAGGACTACCGCCTTGCGGCCGGGGAGGCCGGCGAGCGCCTCCACCAGCTGTTCGAGGGCGGCGGCGGTGCTCATCGCCTGCGCCTGGAGCTGGCTCGTGTGGGCGCGGATCTGATCGTAGAGGTCGCGCGCAATCGTCTCCGCGACCGGGGCGCCAGGTCCGCCGGGCAGCAGGACGTCCTCGCCGGGCAGCGGCGCGAGGCCGATCTCGCGCGCCAGCCGCTGCGTCTCCGAGTAGGTCTGGTTGCCCTGCGGCGCGGCCTTGCTGGCGCGCTCGATCGCCGCCAGCACCGCGGCGCGGTCCTCGGTGGGGGGCAGCGCCATGCGCAGCTCGCCCGGCGAGTCCTGGCTCATCACACCAATGCGCGCCGCGGGGCCGAGCTCCCTCACCAAGCGCCGCAGGTGCTCGAAGAGGCGCTTGCGCCCCGCCTGCGTCAGGCTCTGGTTGTCGATCAGCACCACCACCGAAGCGGTCGGCGGCGGCACCGCGACCGGCGGCGGCGGCGCCACCAGCTCGGCGCTGCCCGTCGCGGGTGCCGGCGCCGCGGCCGGCGCGAAGGCGGCGAAGCCGGTCAGCTCGACCCGCTGGCCGTCCTCGTAAAGCGTGAACTCCTCACGCCCGAGGCCGGTGACGCGATTCCCCTTCCGATCGGTGACCACCACCTCGACCTCGGCGGTGCGAACCTGGATCGCCTCTTGGTAGGCATCCTCGGCGGCCGGCGCCGGCGGCGCCTCGTCGCCGGCGCCGGCGTGCGGCAGCAGGACTCCCAGGGCCAGACAGAGCAGGCGTAGACGCGGCTTCGTGCGCGCAACCCTGATCGCCACTCTCACGGCTCCGAGTAGCCCCGGTGCGCGCGCACCCGGGCACCCGCTACGGCCACCTCGACCCGCACCTCGTGCCATTCGCCGCGGCCGCGCAGGCGCGACGGGTAGTAGCCGATGACGTACTGCTCGCGCAGCTCTTGGAGCACGGCGGCGAGGGCGCCGCCGATCCCCTCCACCCGCCCCACTTGGAGGACGCGGCCGCCGCTCTCCTCGATGGCCTGCCGCAGCAAGCGCTGCTCGAGCTCGTGCGCCTCGATGCCGCGCCACGGGGTGTGCACCCGGTAGCCGCGCCCCGCACCCTGGTCGTCGCCCAGCCGCAGCCAGTAGAGGATGACGCCGCTCTTGCGCGCCTGCTCGAGCACGGTGCGCATGGACAGCACGCTCTCGACGTCGATGCCGTCGGAGAGCACCAGCGCCACCTTGCGGCCGCTGCGCGGCTGCAGGCGCGACAACGCCAGCGACAGGGCGTCGTGGATGGCGGTGCCGCCGGCGGCGTTGACGGTGGGCAGCGACAGGGTGAGGAACGACGGCGCGTTGGTGAACGGCGTCTCCACCAGCACGCGGTCGGCGAACAGCAGCAGCTTGGCCTCGTCGAGCCGTTGCATGGAGCGCGCGAAGGCGAGGACGCCGTCGGTGGCGAGCGTCAGCAGACCGCCCTGCATGCTGGAGCTGGCATCGAGCAGCAGCACGGCGGTGAACGGCACGTCGCCGCGCTCGAAGGTGACGATCTGCTGCCGCGCGCCGTCGTCGAAGACGGTGAAGTCTTCGCGCCCGAGTGCGGGCAGGAGCGCGCCGTCGCGCTCGACGCGCACGAACAGCGGCCGCAGCTCGACGTCGATCTGCTCCTGCACGGCGATGGTGCCGCTGGTGAGCTCGGCGGTGGCGGTGGCGCCACCGGCGGCGGTGGCCACCAGCTGCAGCCGGTGGGCGACGTTGGCGTCGCCGACGTCGACGACGAGGCGCCAGGGTGCCTTCGTCAGCACGCCGGCCCGCACGCCGTCGACGTAGACCTCGACGCGCTCGAGGCGGGTGGCGGCCGGGCGCACCGCCACCGCCACTTCCACCTCACCGAACAGCGGCTCGCCCGGCATCGGCGACGCAAAGGCGACGGCGAACGGGCGCCGCGGTGCGGCGGCGGCGAGCAGCAGGCCCGAGAGGACCAGCAGGCCGAGCCAACCGTGCCTCACCGCGAGGCCTCCCGGCCCGGTGCCGCCGCGAGCGCCGCGGCGAGCCGCGGCCGCGCGGCGCCGGCGAGCTCGCCGAGCTCGGCCCGCGCCCGCTCGAGCCGCTCGCGCGGCAGCTGCACGTAGCGGTGGCGCGCGGAGTCGAAGCCGCGGTCCAGCGGTGAAGGGACCACCGCCGCCAGCACCGCCACCGCGCCGGCGGCGTCGCCGCGCCGCTCCAGCACCTGCGCCAGCAACAGCGACAGCTTCTCCTCGCGCGGCAGGCGCTCCAGCCCCTGCCGCAGCACGCGCTCGGCCGCGGACAGGTCGCGGCCCTCGAGGTGCAGCCGCCCTAGTTCCTGGTAAGCGAGCGGCAGCCACCAGGGGGGCGGATCGGCGTCGGCGCGGAGGGCGGCGGCGAGCTCGCCGCGCGCCGGGCGCTGCGCTCCCTGCCGCGCGTGGTTGATGCCCAGCCGCAGGCGCACTTCGAGGTCGTCGGGGGTCAGCCGGCGGAGGGCCGACAGCGCCTCGATCGCGCCCCGGTAATCGGCGTGCCGCTCGTCGTCGACGGCGATGCAGCGGAGGATGCCGGCGTCTTCGGGCTGGTACTCCCGCGCCGCCGCCAGCGCGCGGACGCGCAGGTCGCGCTCGCCGGAGGCCGGCAGGCCGGCGACGAGCGCCAGCAGCGGCACCGCCGCCTGCGGCCGCGCCGCCGGCGGCGCCTTCTCGGCGAAGAGCGCGGCGAGCCGCAGCACCATCTGCTGGGTGTGCAGCGAGGCGACACCGGCGCGCGCCGCGAGGTGCTGGCGGTGGTTGTCCACGTAGAGCGCGAGCACCGGCCAGAGCGCCTCCGGCGCGGTCTCGGCGAGCGACACCAGCACGCCGAGCTCGATCTCGACGAGCTCGCGAGGGTCGACGCTCTTGCCGGCGAGCGCCTCCGACTCGAGCGCCGCCACCGCGGCGCGCGCCGCCTCCGCGCCGTCGCCGGCGAGCTGTTGCAGGGCCTCGCGGTAGCGTTTGGCCACCTGCCGTTCCCCCTGCCGGCCAAGCCGGCGGCGGGCCGGGGCCGCCGGCAGACCCGGGCCGGCGGCGGCCGTCGGGGCCGCCGGAGCGCCGGCGAGCAACGAGGGCCAGGCCGCAGCCACCGTGCCCTCGGTGAGCACCACCTTCGTCGGCCGCGTGGCGACCGTGCCGCCGGCGGCGCGGACGCTCAGCTCGGCGACGCCGGAAGGCAAGGCGGGAAGATCGAACGAGAGAGTGAGCAGCTCGAGGTCTGCGGCGATCGGCGTCCGCTCGGCCACGGCGGCCGGCACGGCGGCGAGGGTCTTGGCGTCGCGCCGCAGCTCGACCTCGATGCCCGTTTCCTGCCCCGGCGAGGCCACCACCTGCAGCTGCGCCGCGCCGCCGACGGCGACCAGCGGCAGCGCCGGCGGCAGCGCCGGCAGGCCGGGGAGGGCGGTCGTCTCCTCGGAGGCAGGGATCACCAGCCAGGGTCCCGGCCCCGGCGCAAAGAAGGGGCCGAGCAGGGCCGGCGTCCCCGGCGCGAAGGTGGGCACCGACAGCGGCAGGACGCGTAGCCCGAGGTCGCGGTTGGCGCGGTTGCGTACGAGGACGCGCAGCGAGTGCTCGCCCGCGGGCAGCACCAGCCGGCGAACGAGCTGGAGGCCGCCGTCGGCGAGCGCCTCGCTCTGCTGCTCGAGGTCGATGGCCACGGTCTGCAGCACCGAGGCCGTCACCGTCGGCGGGTCGCCCGAGAGCACGTAGAGGCAGACGTCGAGGTACAGCGGCGAAGCCGGCTCCCTCAGCAGCGACGCGCCGGCTACCTCGAGCACCACCAAGGTCTCGACACCGCCCGCCGCCGGGCCGACCGGCGAGGCGAACGCGGCGAGCGGCAGAGCGCCCCCTTCCTGACCGCTGAGCAGCAGCGCCGCCTGCTCCATGTCGACCCCGCCGGTGGTGAGCACGCGCACGCCCGCGGGCAGGGTCGGGACCGTCGCTGTCGGTGCGGCCGGCTCGACCGCGCCGATGGCTACCGGCGGATCCGGCGTCGGTGCCGTGGCATTGTCGGCGGCTACCGCCGCGACCGGCGCCGCGAGCGCCAGCGCGAGCAGCGACGCCAGGAGGCGTCCGCGCCGCGCTCGGCCAGCGCAGCTCGTAGCGCGTGCCAGCGGCGGCGGTCCGCCCCGACCCGCAGCGCGGCGACTCAACGGCTGCCGCCGACCGCGGCCGGCCCCTTGGCCGGCACCTGAGCCGTCGGCTCGGCCGGCGGGTGCACGACGAGCACCGTCGCCGCCTGGTTGCCGACCTCGTCGCGGACGGTGACGGCGATCTGCTGGCGCGTCTCGCGCACCGCCAGCCGCGTGCGGTAGGCGAGCTGCTGCGAGAGCGCCGCGAGGAGCTCCTCGTTGGGCACCCGCACCGGCACCTCGACCGACGACACCGGAGAGCTGCGGCCCGCCTCGTCGGTGGCGGCGACGTGGATGCTGAGCCGCCCCTCGTGCGCCGGCCCCTGGGGAACGAGCACCACCTGCGACAGCGGCAGGGTGATGGTGAGCGGCAGCTCGGAGGTGCCTCGCCGCTCGCCGGCCGTCGGAGCGCCGACGCTGACGGCGATGCCGAGCGGGTTGTCCTGCCAGCCGAACAGCAGCGCGGCACGGGTGTGCTCGGCCATCAGCTCGCCGCTGGTGCGCTCGCGGTGGGCGAGCCGGTGCCGCACGCTGAGGCCCGGGCGCGAGACCTCGACCTTCAGCTTGTGGTCGCGGCCGCGCGTGCGCTCGCGCGGCGTGTAGGCGAGCGTGTAGTAGCTCTCGAGGTCGGCGTCGATGGCGTTGACCACCAGCTTCGCGCCCTGGTCGAACCCGGCGACGCCGCCGGTGGGGCCCACCAGCTGCTGCATCGAGTCGCGGAGGTTGATGTTGGCCTTCCACTCCTCGGTATCGGTCCAGGCGTCGCCGGACCCCATGTCGGCGGAGAGCCGGCCCGGCACGGCCGGCGCGACCAGGCCGTAGATGGCGACGCGGCTGCCGTTGGCGTGCGCCGCCGTCCGCGCCAGCACGGTGGAGATGTCTCCCTGCTGCTCGTCGAACGCCGAGGCGATGCGCCACGCCTCGTTGGACTGGGCGAAGCGGTTGCGCCAGGCGGAGATGAGCGCCTCCGCCGGCTTCTGCGGGATGCCGCCGCTGACCATCACCACCGCCTTGCGGCCGGGTAGGCCGGCGAGCGCTTCCACCAACTGCTCGAGGGCGGCGGCGGTGCTCATCGCCTGCGCCTGCAGCTGGGCGCCGTGGGCGAGGATCTGGTCGTAGATGTCCTGGGCGTTGGTCTGTGCGATCGGCGCGGCCGCTCCGCCGCCCATCATGGCGTCCTCGCCGGGCCCGGGGGCGATGCCGATCTCGCGCGCCAGTCGCTGCGTGTCGCTGTAGGTCTGGTTGCCGCGCGGCACCACCTTGCTGGCGGTCTCGATAGCCGCCAGCACCGCGGCGCGATCTTCGCTGGGGGCCAGCACCGCGCGCAGCTCGCCGGGAGAGTCCTGGCTCATGACGCCGATGCGGGCCTCCGGACCGAGCTCCGTCACCAGCCGCCGCACGTGCTCGAGGAGGCGCTTGCGCCCCGCCAGCGTCAGGCTCTGGTTATCGAGCAGCACCACCACCGAGGCGGTGGGCGGCGGCACGACCGGTGGAGGAGGCGGCGCCACCAGCTCGGCACTGCCCGCCACCGCGGGCGCCGGCGCGGCGGCCGGCGCGAAGGCGGCGAAGCCGGTCAGCTCGACGCGCTTGCCGTCCTCATAGAGCGTGAACTCCTCGCGGCCGAGGCCGGTGATCCGGTTGCCCTTGCGGTCGGTGACCACCACCTCGACCTCGGCCGTGCGCACCTGGATGGCCTCGTAGAAGGTCTCCTCGGCCGGCGCCGGCGTCGCCTTCGGCTGCGCCTCGGCGGCGAGCGCGGCGGCGGGCAGCTGTGCTGCCAGGACGAGGGCACGAGCCGCCGATCGCCAGCACCGCCGGGCGGCGCGCGCCTGGGGATGGGAAGTGGACAACGCGGAAAAGGCTAGCACGCGCGGCGACGGCTGCCGCCGGCCGCACGGGCCCCGCAACGACTTGGCCTCCCGTCGAGCTTCACGACACCTCACCCGAGCGGGATGCGGCTCTCGGCCTCGACCGTCCAGGGATCGCCGGGCTCGCCTCGGCGGTGGCGCTGCAGGGCGCCGAAGGCGATCATCGCCGCGTTGTCGCCGGCGTAGACGAGCGGCACGAGGCGCAGGTCGACGCCCGTTGCGGCGGCCCAGGCGGCGAGCTCGCGGCGCAGGAGGCGGTTGGCGGCGACGCCGCCGGAGACGGCGAGCAGGTCGAATCGCCGCTTGCGATGGAGCCGGTCGACACGGTCGACGAGCTGCGCCACCGCCGCGGCGCGGAAGGCGGCGAGCAGGTCGCGGACCGGCTGCGGTGGGTCGGCCGGATCGACGGTCAGGCCGCCGCGCTCGAGCGCCTCGAGGCGACGGATGGCGGCGCTCTTCAAACCCGAGTACGAGAAGAAGAGGTCGCCTTCGACGCGCGGCACCGGCAGGGCCGCGGCCTGCGGGTCGCCGTCCTCGGCCAGCTTGTCGACCAGCGGCCCCTGCGGGTACGGGAGCCCGAGCCGCTTGCCGAGCTTGTCGAAGACCTCGCCCATGGCGTCGTCGCGGGTCTCGGCGAGGGTGGTCACGGCTGCCACCGTCGACGCCGTAAAGAGCGGTGTGGCCGCCCGACACCACGAGCGCCGCGAAGCGCTGCGGCGGTTCGGCGGCGGGCTCGCCGCCGGTCGCAAGGAACGGCGACCACAGATGACCCTCGAGGTGGTGCACGCCGAAGAAGGGTTTGCCCAGTGCGTACGCTAAGCGCCTTGCCGAGCGAGAGCCCGACGAGCAGCGCGCCGACGAGCCCCGGCCCGCGAGTGGCGGCGACTAGGTCGGCGTCGCGCGGCGTGAGGCCGAGTGGCGCAAGCGCCGCTGCCGCCACCGCCGGCCAGTTGGCGAGGTGCTCGCGCGAGGCGATCTCCGGCACCACGCCGCCGTAGGGTCGGTGCGCGGCGAGCTGCGACGAGACGCTGGAAGCGAGCACGCGCCCCTCGCCGTCGACCACCGCGCAGGCGGTGTCGTCGCACGAGGTCTCGATGGCGAGCACGAGCGGTCGCACGGGGTCACGCCGGAGGTCGCCGGAGCGCTCCATCGCGGGCATGTTAGAGCGTGGCGCCACTGGTATCGTCGCCGCCCATGTCGCAGCCGGCGCCAGGGATTCCGCGCGTCGCCGTCAACGGTCTGGGCCGCATCGGCCGCGCGCTGTTGCGCCTCGCCGTGCAGCGCGGCGACTTCCGCATCGTCGCCGTCAACGACCTCGCGCCGCTCGAGCAGCTGCTGCCGCTGGTGCGCCGCGACTCGGTGCACGGCGTCTTCCCGGGCAGCGTCGAGGCGCGCGGCGGCGACGGCGGCGCACCCGCCACCCTGGTGCTCGCCGGCGACGACGTGCGCGTCTCCAGCGAGCGCGACCCGGCACGCATCCCCTGGCTCGACGCCGGCCCCGAGATCGTCGTCGAAGCGACGGGGACGATGACGCGGCGCGAGCAAGTCGCGGCCCACCTACGCGCCGGTGTCGAGCACGTGGTGATGTCGGCCAACCTCGCCGACGCCGATCTCACCGTCTGCCTCGGCGTCAACGACGACCGGCTCGACCCCGCGACGCAGCGGGTGATCTCCAACGCCTCGTGCACCACCAACTGCATGGCGCCGGTGGCGCTGGTGCTGCATCGCGCCTTCGGGCTGCGCCGCGGTCTGCTCACCACCGTGCACAGCTACACGCGCGGCCAGGAGCTGCTCGACGCGCCGCTTCCCGATGCGCGCCGGGCTCGCGCCGCGGCGATCAACATCGTGCCCACCTCCACCGGCGCCGCGCGCGCCGTCGGCCTCGTGCTCCCCGAGCTCGCCGGGCGGCTCGACGCGCAGGCGGTGCGGGTGCCGGTGGCGGCGGTGTCGATGGTGCAGTTCGTGCTCGAGCTCGACGAGACGCCGTCGCTGCCGGAGGTGGCGGCGGCGTTCCGCCGCGCGGCGGCGGGCGAGCTCTCCGGTATCCTCGCCACCAGCGAGGAGGAGCTCGTCTCCAGCGACTTCGTCGGCCACCCCTGCTCGGCCATCGTCGACCTGCCGCTGCTGCAGCACGTCGACGGCGGCCGGCTGCTGCGGGTGGTCGCCTGGTACGACAACGAGTGGGGCTACGCGAGCCGCCTCGGCCGACCTGCATCCGGCGTCTCGGCAGCAGCAACCGCGGAGGGATGACCGCGATGAGCCGCCTGCTCACCCTCGACGACCTCGACCTGCCGGCGCTACGCGGCCAGCGCGTGCTGGTGCGCGTCGACTTCAACGTGCCGCTCGGCGAACGGCCACGTGGGACGACGACACGCGGCTGCGCGAGGCGCTGCCGACGATCGACGAGCTGCGCCGCGCCGGCGCCCGCGTGCTGCTCGCCTCGCACCTCGGCCGGCCGAAGGGCAAGGCGGACCCCAAATACAGCCTGCGGCCGGTGGCGGCGGCGCTCGCCGCGCTGCTCGAGGCGCCGGTCGAGCTTCGCCGCCGACTGCGTGGGCGAGGCGGCGGCGACGGCGGCGGCGGCGCTGCCCGCGGGCGGCGTCTGCCTGCTCGAGAACCTGCGCTTCCACGCCGGCGAAGAGAAGAACGAGGACGCCTTCGCCGCGGCGCTCGCCTCGCTCGCCGACGCCTACGTCGACGACGCCTTCGGCGCCGCCCACCGCGCCCACGCCTCGGTCGTGGGCGTGCCGCAGCGGCTCTCGCGCAAGTCCGCGGGCCGGCTGCTGGTGAAGGAAGTCGAGGCGCTGTCGCGGCTGCTGCATCGACCCCGCAAAGCCCTTCGTCGCGGTGATCGGCGGCGCCAAGATCGAGGGCAAGATCGACACCATCGACAACCTGCTCGACCGCGTCGACGAGCTGGTGCTCGGCGGCGGCATGGCCAACACCTTCCTCGCCGCGCAGGGCAAGAAGATCGGCGCTTCGCTCCTCGAGCCCGACAAGGTCCCGCTCGCCGCGCAGCTGCTGCAAAAGGCGGCCTCGCGCGGCATCGCGGTGCTGCTGCCGGTCGACGTGGTGGTCGCCGACGGTATCGACAAGCCGGAGACGGCGGCCGAGGTCACCGTCGACGAGGGCGTGCCCGACGGCAAGATGGCGCTCGACGTCGGCAGCGAGAGCCGCCGCCTCTTCGCCGACGCCGATCGCGGCGGCGCGGACGGTGTTCTGGAACGGCCCGATGGGCGTCTTCGAGAAGCCGCCGTTCGACGCCGGCACGCGCGCGGTGGCGGCCGCGGTCGGCGCCGCCGAGGCCTTCTCGGTGATCGGCGGCGGCGAGACGGTGGCGGCGGCGAAGCAGGCCGGGCGTCGAGGACCGCATCGGCCACGTCTCGACCGGCGGCGGCGCCTCGCTGGAGTTCCTCGCCGGGCAGGCGCTGCCGGGCGTGGAGGCGTTGCAAGCCTCATGAGCAACCCCCGCCGACCGCTCGCTGCGGCGAACTGGAAGATGCACCTCGTGCGCGAGGAGGCGCGGGCGTTGTGCGCCGACTTGCGCGCGGCGCCGCCGACGCCCGGCGCCGACGCGGTGATCTTCCCCTCGTCCCCGCTGCTAGACACCGTCGTGCAGGCGCTCGCCGGCTCCGAGATCGAGGTCGGAGGCCAGGACGTCCACCCGGAGGACGCCGGCGCCCACACCGGCGACGTCTCGGGCGCCCAGCTCGCCGACACCGGCTGTCGCTGGGCGATCGTCGGCCACAGCGAGCGGCGTCGCGACCACGGCGAGGACGACGCGCTGGTGGCGAAGAAGCTCGCCGCCGCCGTGCGCCACGGCCTGCGCCCGATCCTCTGCCTCGGCGAGACGGGCGACGAGCGGCGGGCCGGCCAGACCTTCGCCGTGCTCGAGCGACAACTCGCAGCAGCGCTGGCGGCCGGACCGGCGGACGGCGCCTCCTGGGTAATTGCGTACGAGCCCGTGTGGGCCATCGGCACCGGCGACGTGGCGACTCCGGAGCAGGCGCAGGAGGCGCACGCCTTCCTGCGGGCGCGGGTGAGTGAGCTCGCTTCGGAAGCGCTCGCCGCCTCGCTGCGCCTCCTCTACGGAGGCTCGGTCAAGCCCGACAACGCCGCGGAGCTCATCGCCCAGCCCGACGTCGACGGCTTCCTCGTCGGCGGAGCCAGCCTTGACGCGGGCAAATTCCTGGCTATCATCCACGCCTGCGGCGCCGCCCGCCGGTAGGGGTGTCTTCGCCCCCTCGGTTCAGCCGACCACCAGAAGGTCGGCCAAGTCACCCGCTAGCTGCCTCGGAGGAACCCCGTGATCTACGTGCTCTACGTGCTGGAAGTCGTCGTCTGTCTGTTCCTGATCCTCGTCGTGCTGCTCCAGCAGGGCTCGGGCGCGGACCTCTCGGTGTTCGGCGGCGGCGCGACGCAGACCGCCTTCGGCGCCCGCGGCACGACGCAGTTCATCCACAAGCTGACGGTGTGGGCCTTCGTCGCCTTCATCCTGCTCACGCTCGCCATCGCCGTCTACAAGGGCGGCACCTCGGGCTCGTCGGTGATCACCGGCGCCGATCCCAAGGAGCTGCAGGCGCCGGCGAAGCCGACCCCGGCGCCCGCCGCGCCCCCGGCCGCGGCGCGCAGCCGTGCCCGTGCAACCGGCGGCGCCCGCGCAGCCGGCACCGGCACAGCAGGCGCCGGCCACCGCGCCGGCTCAGGCCCCCGCGCCGCAGCCTTCCGCGCCGGCGCCGCAGTAGCCTCGCAGCCTTGCTAAGATCACCGCCGCCGGGTCCGCGACGGAGCGCCGGCGGCGGTTTCGGAAGTCTTTGACAGTCAGGCCGAAGTGGCGGAATTGGTAGACGCGCACGGTTGAGGGCCGTGTGGGGCGACCCGTGCCGGTTCGAGTCCGGCCTTCGGCACCACTCCTTCCGAGCTCAGATCCTCCAGCTCTTTCCCTGCCGGGCAGTGGTGATGGTCACCGTCTGCTTCGGCACGTCGCCCATGCCGGCCTTCATCCCCGTGGGCACGCCGGCGATGGCATCGACGGTCTCCATCCCCGAGACCACCTTGCCGAACACCGTGTAGCCCCAGCCGTCCTGCGACTGCGCGCGGTCGAGGAAGGTGTTGTCCTTGAGGTTGACGAAGAACTGCGCGGTGGCGCTGTGCGGGTCGCTGGTGCGCGCCATGGCGATGCTGCCGCGCACGTTGCGAGAGACCGTTGGCGGCCTCGTTCTTCACCGGCCCGTGGGTCGCCTTCTGGCTCATGTCGGCGGTGAAGCCGCCGCCCTGGATCATGAAGCCGGGGATGACGCGGTGGAAGATGGTGCCGTCGAAGAACTTCTCGTTGACGTAGGTGAGGAAGCTCTTGACCGTCGCCGGCGCCTTGTCGGGGTAGAGCTCGACGACGATCTCGCCCTTGCTGGTCGAGAACGTCACGCGCGGCGGCGACGCGGCGGCCTTCGACCCGGCGGGGTCGGCTAGCGCGGCGGCGAGGAGGAAGATCCACATGCCTCAGTCTCCTGGGGGTCGCCCGTCGGGTCCGGCGCAGCGCGGGCAGGGGCAGAGCTGCCGCAGGTACTCGAAGCGGTAGATGCCGGTGCCGTGGCCGTCGGACCAGAGGAACGAGAGCCCGTAGTTGCCCACCGGCTCGATGCGGTGGAGGTCCACCGGCTGCGCCGGCGGGTGGAAGGTGAGCTCCAGCACCTGGTGGCCCTGGCACATCGCACAGGGGCACCAGCCGCGGAGCAGTCGATAGTCGTACTCGCCGACGTGGCCGTCGCTCCAAGTCAGCCGCAGCTGCTGCGCTTCGGGCAGCCGCCGCGCCTCCACCGGGTACGTCGCCGTCGCGGGCACCGGCGGATGGTAGCTCAGGAAATCGCGCGCGCCGGGTGGGCGGGGGCGCCCCCTGCACCTAGAGGGGCAGGGGGTCGGGGGATAGGGGTGAGATTATGGCGGGTCGTAGGTGCCGGCGGGGCTCCACGGCCCGCAGCGCAGCGATGCGCCAGGCGGCGCGCGCGCTGCCGACGAGGGCGCCGTCCTTGCGGATGGCGCCCTCGGCGAAGCGGCTGCAGCTGGGCTCGAAGCGGCAGCGCACGCCGGCGGCGCCGAGCCGCGGCGAGAGCGTCGCCTGGTAGAGGTGGATGGCGGCGATGAGGCCGCGCGCCGAGAGCTGGCGCGCCGGCGGCCGCGCGAGGTCGAGCGCGAAGACGAGGCCGAGCGCGAGCGCCGCGACGAGCAGCCGGCGGCGCCGGCGCGCGCGCGTCGCGGCATCAGGGCTCGCGCGCCGCGTCGGACCCGGTCGCGACGAGCGGCGGCGGCGAGGCGCTCACCAGGGCAGCGTACCCGTCGCCAGCCGGCCGAGCCAGAGCGCCATCAACGCCGCCGCCTGCCAGATCACCAGCTGCTGGAGCAGCCGCGGTGGCAGCGTGAAGGGTCGCCGCCGCACCACCGCCGCGCCGATCGCCGCCCACAGCGCCGCCGCCTCGCCGAGGATGAGCGGCGCGAAGGGGTGGAAGTGCAGCGCCAGCAGCAGCTCGCCGCGGGCGAGCGCGGCCATCGCCCGCGTCAGGCCGCAGCCGGGGCAGGGGATGCCGGTGAGGCGGCGAAAGGCGCAGATGGTGAACCCGGCGCCGCTCGGCAGGCCGATCCAGCCGGCGCCGAAGAACAGCAGCGCCGCCGCCGCGCCGGCGCCGAGCCACAGCAGCAGCGGCGCGCGCGGATGGGAGAGGAGGCGCAGCGGAGCGGCCGCGGCGACGCTCACCGCTCGGCCCTCACCGGTGGAACAGCACGCTCATCACGGCGAGGCCGCCGAAGGCGAAAACCCACAGCAGCCCGAAGCCGAGCAGCACGGTGCCGAGCACGCCGAGCACCATGCCGATCTGCGCCAGCGAGTAGTTGACGGCCGGCGCCATCCCCGCCCGGATCGCCTTGAGCTCCTGGTGCCCGAGCACCCAGGCGACCGGCGCCGTCAGCTGGCAGCAGGCGAGGCCGACGATACCGAGCACGAGGATCGCGATCGCCTTGCCGGTCGCGGCGTTCGGCGGGGCCGAGCCTGGGTGTGCCGAACCCGCGCCGCCCGCCGCGGCCGTGCCACCACCCAGGTGGTCGGGCGGCGGCGGCGGAGCGCTCGGCGGGTACAAGCGCGGCCGCTCAGAAGCGGTTGGCGAAGTCCGAGATGCCGGGGACGAGGAAGCGCTCGCCGTTGATCGCCTTCATGATGCACAGCACGTGCAGCACCAGGATGCCGATGCCGACGACCACCCACACCAGGCCGACGACGCAGCCGAGCAGAGGGATCGAGGTCAGCACGCCGAAGAGGATGCACAGCGCGAACTCGATGCCGAAGAGCACCAGCCCGTGCTTGGCGTGCCACTGGACCTCCTTGTCCTCCTTCTCGACGATGAGCGGGATGACGGCCAGGATCCACAGGTACGCGGCCACCAGTAGGAGCGTGCGATTCGTCTGGTCGGGCGACGCGGACGCCGGCGGAGGTGGCGGCGGCGCGCTCGGCGGCAACGGAGGCTGGCTCATCGTGAGGCGCTCCTTTCGTGCGGCACAGCGGCAGGTGGTGGGGCCGCAGCGCAGTGTACACGAGCGTTCCGCCGGCGCGCTACGAGCGCGGGCACGATGTCGTCATGATGTACCCTTCTTCAATAGACAACCCCAGCGCCGCGGCGACCTCGCGCACCGCGGCGAGGCGCTCGTCGGCGACGGCGAGCACCAGGCGGACGCGCTCGCCGAACGCCTCCTCGACGAGCTCGACCTCGGGCGGACGGATGAGGCGCTGCACGGCACCGACGTGGGCGTACGGCAACTCCAGGCTCACCCGCACCCGCCGCAGCCGGCGGGCGGTCGCGGCGGCCGCCACCGCTTCGCGCGCAACGCCGCCGTAAGCGCGTACCAGGCCGCCCTTGCCGAGCTTGGTGCCGCCGAACCAGCGCACCACCACCAGCAGCGCGTCGGAGATCTCGGCCGTCTGCAGCGCGCGCAGGATCGGCGGCCCGGCCGTACCGCCGGGCTCGCCGGCGTCGCTGCTCCGCTCGCGCGGCGGCGCGCCGAGGCGCCAGGCCCAGCAGCAGTGCGACGCGTCGCGGTGCGCGGCCTCGATCGCCAGGAGCCGCGCTCGCGCCGCGGCCTCGTCCGCCACCGGCTCGAGGAGGGCCAGGAAGCGCGAGCCTTTCTCGCGCAACTCGGCGCGTGCCGCGGCGGCAGGGGCGAGGTACGACGACATCCTGACGACACGCGGCGCTCGGCGCCCGGCGCGCACCGGGCTCTTCAGACCGGCGCCAGCACGCTCTCGTAGAGGCCGCGGTACTGCGCCACGACGTTGTTCGTAGCGAAGCGCTCCACCGCCCGCCGCCGCGCCGCCTCGCCGAACTGCTGCCGCAGCGGTTCGTCGCCGAGCAGGCGCGCCGCCCCCTCGGCCATGCCCTCGACGTCGCCCACCGGGTAGAGCAGGCCGCACTCGCCGTCGGCGATCACCTCGGGGATGCCGCCGGCGCGGGTGGCGATCACCGGCACCTTGCACGCCAGCGCCTCGAGCGCGGCGAGGCCGAACGACTCGCTCTCCGACGGCAGCAGGAAGAGGTCGGCGTTGACCAGCACCTCCTCGACCAGCGGCAGGTTGCCGATGAAGGAGACCTCGCCGCAGCTGCCGTGCTGGCGGCAGCGCTGCTCGACGCGCGCGCGCTCGGGGCCGTCGCCGACCATCAGCAGCCGCAGCGGGAACCGGCCGCGCAGGCGGTGGAAGACCTCGACCACGTCGTCGACGCGCTTGACCGGGCGGAAGTTCGAGATGTGCACGAGGATGCGCTCGCCCGGCTTCGCCCAGCGCCGCGCGCCCGGGCCGGCGGCCGTGCGCAGGTAGCGGTTGGGGTCGATGAAGTTGGGCACCACCTCGATCGGCCGCGTGATGCCGAAGATGTCGCGCGTCGAGCTCCGCAGCGCCGCCGACACCGTGGTGACGGCGTCGCTCTGCTCGATCCCCCAGCGCGTCGTCTCCATGAACGACGGGTCGTTGCCGACGAGGGTGATGTCGGTGCCGTGCAGCGTCGTCACCACCGGCAGCGCGTGCGGCTGCAGGATGGTGCGGGCGAGGATCGCCGACACCGCGTTGGGCACCGCGTAGTGCACGTGCACGAGGTCGAGCTGGTGGTGGCGGGTGATCTCGACGATCTTGGTGGCGAGCGCCAGCGAGTAGGGCGGGTACTCGAAGAGCGGATAGTGCGGCACCACCACCTGGTGGAAGGAGAGCCGCGCCTGGGGCGCCGTCGCTTCGAGCAACGCGAGCCGCGACGGCAGCGCGTAGCTGATGACGTGCACCTCGTCGCCGCCGGCGGCGAGCGCCATGGCGAGCTCGGTGGCGACGACGCCGGAGCCGCCGTAGGTCGGGTAGCAAGAGATGCCGATCTTCATTCCGGTTTCCGCGCGCGCATCATCGTAACCCCCGCGGCAGCAGCGCCAGCGGGTCGGCGACGGCGAGCGGCAGCGGGCTCCAGAAGGGCTCGCCGTAGGCGGCGCCGATGATCAGCCCGAAGTGCTGGGCGCGGCCGGTCGACGGCGAGGCGGAACTCGGGGGAGGAGACCTTGGTGGCGGCTGGCGGCGCGGCGGGGACGGGGACCTGCGTCGTCGCCGGCGCCGTCGCCCAGCCCACTCCGGGCTCCGCGGTGCGCGGCTGGTGCAGCTGCGACTCGTAGGCGTCGAGGGCGCGCTCCTTCGTCGCCCACGCCGTGGTGACGTCGACGATGAACGACGGCACGAAGGGGTCGTGCTGCATGTACGAGAAGACGGCCGCGGGGCGGTGCGGCGCGCCGGCGCCGCGGCGGCGCAGGCCGGCGTAGAAGCAGGCGTCGGCGACCAGCCGGTGCGCGCGGCCGTGGTCGGGGTGGCGGTCGGCGGGCGTCGGCCCGAGCACGAGCTCGGGGCGCAGCCGGCGCAGCTCGGCGATCAGCGCGTCCTCTTCGGCGGCGCCGTGACGCAGGCCGCCGTCGCCGCAGTCGAGGAAGGCGAGCGCCACCGCGCCGAGGGCGGCGGCGGCGTTCTCGGCCTCGCGCCGGCGCTCGTCCGGCGGTGCCGCGACTCCCCGCCTCGCCGCCGGTGAGGTGGAGGATGCCGACGCGCTTGCCCGCCTGTGCGAGCAGCGCCAGCGTGCCGCCGCAGCCGAGCTCGACGTCGTCGGGGTGGGCGCCGATGGCGAGGACGTCGACGAGATCGCTCACCGCGGCGGCTCCGGCGCGCGCAGCAACTGAACGTCTACCGTGCCGAGGTCGAGCTGCTCCCAGAGCGCATCCGCGAACGACTCGCCGAAGCGGCCGCGGAAGTGGGCGGCGCAGAGCACGCGCTCGTGCAGCACGCCGCCGGGGGCGGCGTAGTCGCGCAGCGCGGCGAGCCGGCGCTGCGCCACCTCGTCGCGCTGGGCGCGCGCCCGCGTCAGCTTCTCGCCGAAGCGCTCGAAGGCGGTCTTCACCTGTTCCTGCGTCTTCTCCCACGGCCGCTCGAGGTTGGGGTCGAGGGCCACCGCCGCCTCGCGTAGCGCCGCGAGCTCGGCGAGCGCGCGGGCCTGCGCCGGCGCCACCGGGTCGCCGTCGAGGCGGGCCGCGAGCGCCTTCTCCACTTCCGCGGCGGGCGCGAGCAGCAGCCGCGGGTCGAGGCCGGTCTGCGCCAGCGACGCGAGCTGTCGCTCCTCGAGGACGAGCGCGCGCGGCCGCGGCGCCACCGCCGGCGGCTGCACGTCGAGCAGCGCGTAGAGCGGCGCCGCCTGCGCGAGGTAGGACATCTCGCCCGGCCCCATCACCTGCACGTTCGTCCCGAGCACGGCGTCCTGCAGCGGCGGACGCGAGAGCACGTTGGGAGAGACGGCGGCCGGGTTGCCCTCGATCAGCGCCAGCAGGTCGGCGATGGAGCGCGACTCGGCGGCGCCCTCGGTGCCGCCTCCTTTCTGTGCGAGAACAGGCCGCGCAGCGTCCAGCCGTCCTCGCCCGTCCAGGTGATGCGGCGGCGCTCGGCGCCGGCGAGGGCGAAGAGCGGCGCGGCGCCGGGCTGCGGCGCCACCTGCAGCGGGTAGCCGCGGCCGGCGATCGCCACCTCGGCGCGGGCGAGCGCCTCGCCCACCTCCGCGCGCCGCTCGACGAGACGGGCGAGCAGCGGCCGCTGCGCCGCCTTGAGCTCGGGCAGCTGGGCATCGACGAGGAGAGGACATCGCTCGCCGAGCAGCGCCACCGCGAGGCGGCAGAAGGCCTCGCCGAAGCGCGCGTCGGGGCGGTACCAGCGCGCCATCGTCTCCACCCAGGAGGCGTAAGGCTCGTAGGGGAAGAGCGCCCGGAGGGTGGCCAGCGCGTCGGCGACGCCGGGACCGAGCGTGCGCATGCCGAGCGGCACCAGCGGGCTGGGGTCGGGGCCGAGGTCGACGCGCCGCTGGCCCTCGGGAGTCCAGACGGCGGCCCACGACGCCTCGTCCCAGTCGTGGTCCTCGGTGGCCACCCAGAAGAGCGCCACCGCCGGCTCGCCGGCGCGCGCGAGCTCGTCGGCCCAGCGGGCGGCCGCCACCATCTTGAGCAGCGCCAGCAGCGGTCCGCCGAAGAGGCCGGGCTGCTGGCCGCCGATGACGACGCGCGTCGCCGGATCGGCGAGCCGCGCCGCCAGCTCGCCGGCGCGCGGGTGGCCGTAGGAGCGGTTGGCGCGCTCGAGGCCGCGCGCGACCTCGCGGCGGTCGACGCGCGGCGGGGGCGGCAGCGTCGCGCCGGGGCTTGCCAGTGTTAGCGGCGCGAGCAGGTCGCGGTCGCGGCCGGCGAGCCAGGCCGCCGGCAGCGGCGGCAGCGGAGCGGGAAAGGCCAGCCGCTCAGGACGCGTCGCCGGCGGCACCACGGGTGCGTCAGTGGACCCGATGCCCGACGATGATGAGCCGCTCGCTGTCACGCCCGTACGCCTCCCCCGCGAAGCTGCCGAAGGTCGCCGTCACCTCGAGCCCCGCCCAGCGTAGCCCCATCGTCACCTCGTCGAGGGTGTAGACGCGCACGCTCTCGAGAAAGGTCCGCGCCTCGCTGCCGGCTCTCGTCGAATCCAGGGCGACGATGCGGATGCGCTTGTTGATGCGCCGCTGCTGCGGGTCCCACCAGCGCCGGATCTCCACTCGCCGCTCCCCGTCCTCCCGCTGCTCGTACTCTTTCAGCTGCGCGAGGGTCGCGTCCAGGTTCATCAGGTCGAGCAGACACCGGCCGCCGGGCGCCAGCACGCGGGCGATCTCGGCGAGGACGCGGAAGTTCTCCTGTTCGGTCTCGAAGTAGCCGAAGGAGGTGAAGAAGTTGAGCGCCCAGTCGAAGGTGTGCTCGGCAAACGGCAGGCAGCCCATGTCGCCGGCGACGCGCGGCAGCGGCGGCGGCTGGGCGAGCAAGACCAGCGAGAGGTCGACGCCCAAGGCGCGGTAGCCGCGCCGCCGCAACGCCGCCGTGTGCCGGCCGGCGCCACAGGCGAGGTCGAGGATGGCGCGCGGAGGGCCGGCGAACAGCGACTCGACGAAGTCGACGTGGCGCTCCGCCTCGCCCTCGTCGCGATGGGCGTAGAGCTCCAAATACTCTTCGCCGAACCACTGTTTGTACCAGGCCATGAATGCTGAGAGCGGTGTGCGCGCACGGCATCCTACAATTGCGCCGTCATGCGATTGGGCTCGCTCAACGTCGATCCGCCGCTGTTCCTCGCGCCGATGGCGGGGATCACCGACCGCGACTTCCGACTGATCGTGCGGCGGATCGGCGGCGTCGGCATGGTGGGGATGGAGTTCCTGCCCGCCAAGGGGCTCGTCGCCGGCGACCGCCGCACGCTGCAGCTGCTTCACTTTGCCGACGAAGAACGGCCGCTGTCGATGCAGATCTACGGCGGCGATCCGGCGACGCTGGGCGCCGCCGCGCGGCAGGTGGCGGCGCTCGGCCCCGACGCCGTCGACGTCAACATGGGGTGTCCCGCCAACCAGATACTCAAGGGGTGCGCCGGGGCGGCGCTGATGGGCGACCTCGACACCGCCCGCCGCATCGTCGCCGCCGTGCGCCGCGAAGTGACGGTGCCGCTCACCGTCAAGTTTCGCCTCGGCCTCGACGAGCGGCGCGTCAACTACCTCGAGCTCGGCCGCATCTGCGAGGGCGAGGGCGCCGACGGCGTCGTGCTGCACGCACGGACGGCGCGGCAGATGTTCCGCGGCGAGGCGGCGTGGGAGCACGTGGCGCGGCTCAAGGCAGCGCTGTCGATCCCGGTGATCGGCAACGGTGACGTCCGCGCGCCCGAGGACGCCGTGCGCATGCTGCGGCAGACCGGATGCGACGGCGTGATGATCGGCCGCGGCGCGACGCGCAACCCCTGGATCTTCCGGCAGGCGGCGGCGTTGCTCGCGGGAGGCGGGGCCGCACCGCCGACGGTCGCCGAGCGGCGGTCGCTGGTGCTCGACCACTTCCACGCTGTCGTGGCGCGCGAGCCGGCGCTGATGGCGCTGCACAAGCTGCGCACCTTCACCGGCGTCTACAGCCACGGCCTGCCGGCGGGCGAGCGGCTGCGGCGGCAGATCCATGGGCTCCCCGACGCGCCGGCGCTGATCGCGGCCGTCGAGACCTTCTTCGCCGACCTCGAGCACGCCGCGGCGTGAGTCGCGAGGCGCGCACGGCGCCGGCGGAGGTCTCGGCGCAGACGCCGCAGGTCCTGCGGCTGTGCACGGACCGCGATCCTGCAGCGGCGCTCGCGGCGCTCGTCTCGACGGTGGAGGATTGGGGCGGCGAGTGGACCCCGAGCGGCGAGGGCGGAGAGCTGCGGCTGCCGGTCGAAGCCGGCCTGCGTCGGGGCTTCGTGCGTGCGTGCGCCACCGCGACGGCGGAGGGCCGCGGCAGCGAGCTCACCCTCGAGGTGGTCGACGCACGCTGGTGGGTGCACCGCACCGCCCTGGCCCTGCTGCTCGGCGCGGCAGTCCCCGCCATCGCCGGCGTGCTCTGGCCCTTCTACCCGGCGCTCGCGCCGCTGGTGCCGCTGGGTCTGGTGCTCGGCGCCGCCTCGTGGCTGGCGATCCTCGCGCGGCTGCGTCACCGCGGCCCGGCAGAGATGCTGGCCGACGTCGAAGCGGCGCTGAAAGCACCGAAGAGCGGCGGCGCCGACGAAGCCGAAGAGCCACCGCCACCGGTTACGCCGCGGTAGGTTTCGTTCTTCGCTGCATGCGGCACGCGCGGACCGCCGCCCTGAGGCAGGAGGAATGACGCGGCGCGGCGCGCTGTTATGATCCCCGCTAGGTTCATTCATCGGATGGTCATTGATAACTGGGGGCGCCCTGGATTCGACGAGGGACATAGTGTCCGTCGGGTTGCGTGCCGAGGTCCGTCTCGTTAATCGGAACTTGTATACCTGCCAACGACAACCTGGCACTCGCGGCTTAACTAGCTGCGCGTCCCGGTGAGAGCTCGCTCGTGGCACTCACCGGGGCGACGTCAAGACGAGCCGAAGCGATCGGATGGCCCCGCGCCGATCGTGGGTAAACATCGGGGCTGGCGGCCGCGTCGTGGAGAGCCTTCCTCCCAAGCGCGGTGGCGAGACCAACAAGCGAAGGACACGCACGTAGTAGCCCGGCCGGCACGTTCTTCGGACGTGGGTTCGATTCCCACCGCCTCCACCATTCCTTCGCTTCGCTACGGACTGGCGGAGTCGCTGGTCGTCGGTCGTCGGTCCCCGCCGCTGCGCGGCGAGGGACCTCTAGAGCGATTCCCTTTCGCTGGTCCAGAGAGCGTTGTCGCACTCGCCTTCGGCTCGCCGGCTCGAAGACTCGCCTACCAAGAACAAGAACTCGACGCGACCGGCCGGCTTCGGGAGAAGCGGGGCGGGAGTCATGCGTTTAGCGCGGAGACTCGGCTGCGCCGGCTACGGCGCGGGCGAGGCTCTCTTCGTATGGCGGCGCGAGGACGCCCGCCTCGGTGATGATGGCGGTGATGAGGTCGGCGGGGGTGACGTCGAAGGCGAGGTTGAGGGCTGCCGCGTCTGCTGGCGCGGTGCGTGCGCCGGCAAGGGCCACGACTTCGTCCGCTTGGCGCTCTTCGATGGGGATGGCGGCGCCGTTCGGGGTCGCGAGGTCGACAGTCGAGAGCGGCGCCGCGACGTAGAAGGGAACGTTGTGACGCGCGGCGAGGACGGCAAGCGGATAGGTGCCGATCTTGTTGGCGGTGTCGCCGTTTCTCGCGATGCGGTCGGCGCCGACGACGATGCGGTCGACTTCGCCTCTGGCGATGAGGGAGCCGGCGCTGCTGTCGGTGATGAGACGGTAGGGGATGCCGAGGCGGCCGAGCTCCCACGCGGTCAGCCGCGCGCCCTGCAGCAGCGGACGCGTCTCGTCGACCCAGACTTTCGCCAGCTTGCCCGCGCCCCAGGCGCTGGTGAGGACGCCGATCGCCGTGCCGTAGCCGGCGGTGGCGAGGGCGCCGGCGTTGCAGTGGGTGAGGGCGCGGTCGCCGGCGGCGAAGAGGGTGGCGCCGTGCTCGCCCATGCGTTGGTTGGCGGCGAGGTCGTCGGCCTGCAGCCGCGCCGCCCAGGCGGCGAGCGCGGTCCGAGCGCGATCGCTGCCGTGCGACAGCGACTGTTGCCAGACCCGGCGGCCCTGGTCGAGCGCCCAGCGCAGGTTCACCGCCGTCGGTCGCGTGCCGGCGAGCAGCTGCCAGGCGGCGTCGAAGCGGCGCGACAGCGACGCTTCGTCGGCGGCTGGCTCGCTCACCGCGACCACCAGGCCCCACGCGGCGGCGACGCCGATGGCGGGCGCGCCGCGGACGGCGAGCCGGCGGATGGCGTCGGCGACGGTTTCGACGTCGGGACAGTCGAGCCACACTTCTTCGGCCGGCAGCCGCGTCTGGTCGAGCAGCGCGAGCTTGCCGGCCGCGTAGCGAATGGGCGAGAACGCTGTCGCCGCGCTCATCGGCCGGCACTATACGCGCCCGACTGATAGCCTCGCCCGCCGACCAGGAGGAACGATGAAAGGCGACCCTCGCCGTTACGGTTTCGCGACCCGCGCCATCCACGCCGGCCAGCCGCCCGACGCCGCCACCGGCGCCGTGACGGTGCCCATCTACATGACCTCGACCTACGTGCACGACGGTCTCGGCGAGCACAAGGGGTTCGAGTACACGCGGGTGCACAACCCGACGCGCTTCGCGCTCGAGGACAACGTCGCGGCCCTCGAGGGCGGCGCCACCGGCCACGCCTTCGCCTCCGGCATGGCGGCGATCTCGGCGCTGCTCACTCTCGTCAAGACCGGCGAGCACGTGGTGGTATCGCAGGACGTCTACGGCGGCACCTACCGCTTCTTCACCCAGGTGCTCGAGCGCTACGGGCTGCGCTTCTCGTGGATCGACGCCACCTCGCCCGAGGCGATCGAGGCGGCGATGGAGCCGCAGACGAAGCTGCTCTTCCTCGAGACCCCGACCAACCCGCTGATGCAGATCACCGACCTCGCGGAGGCGGCGGAGATCGCTCATCGCCACGGCGCGCTGGTGGCGGTGGACAACACCTTCCTCTCGCCCTACCTGCAGCAGCCGCTCACGCTCGGCTGCGACGTCGTCGTGCACTCGACGACCAAGTACCTCAACGGCCACAGCGACGCGCTCGGCGGCGTGCTGATCGCGAAGGACCGCGAGCAGGGCGACTGGTTCTACTTCGTGCAGAAGTCCGCCGGCGCGGTGATGTCGCCCTTCGACGCCTTCCTGCTGCTGCGCGGCATCAAGACGCTGCCGGTGCGCATGGAGCGCCACGAAGCCAACGCGCGCACCATCGCCGCCTTCCTCGCCGACCATCCGAAGGTGCGGCGCGTGCTCTACCCTGGGCTGCCGGATCACCCGGGCTTCGCAATCCAGCAGCGGCAGGCGCGCGGCTTCGGCGCCATGATCAGCTTCGACCTCGGCAGCTACGACGCCGCCAAGCGCTGCCTCGACCGGCTGGAGGTGATGAGCCTCGCCGAGAGCCTGGGCGGCGTCGAGACGCTGATCAGCCACCCGGCGACGATGACGCACGCTTCCGTGCCGGCGGAGCGCCGCGCCACGCTCGGCATCGGCGACGGCATGGTGCGCATCTCGGTGGGGATCGAAGACCGCGACGACCTGCTCGCCGACCTCGCGCGCGGGCTCGACGCGGTGTAGGCAAGTCGCCAGCAGGAAGACATCTGGGCGCCCCCTGCCCCTGGGCAGGGGGATGGGGGACAGGGGTGGAATCCGACCTAGGGGTGGGGGTCGGGTGGGGGTGCGGCAGCGGGCTCCGCCCGCGGGGCGGTCTTGTCGACGCTATCGCGGATCCAGGCGAGGAAGCGCTCGTCGCCGGCGGCGACGGTGAAGGAGAGGATCTCCGGCAGCTCGTAGCTGTGCAGCTCGTGGATGGCGGCCGCCACCGCCTCGCGCTCGGACTCGAGCGTCTTGACGATCAGCAGGTACTCGCCGTCGCGGCAGATCTTGCCCTGCCAGCGGTAGACGGAGCGGATGCCGGGCAGCACGTTGACGCAGGCGGCGAGGCGCCGTGCCACCAGCTCGCGGGCGATGAGGAGGGCCTGCTCCTCGTCTCCCACCGTGGTGATGACGACGACGGCGCCCATCGCCGATCACCTTAGCGGGCGCCCTGATGGCGAGTCAAACGCGCGGACGCTTGGGCGAGTCGAGGCACGGACGCTGGCGGCGGCTCACTTCCAGGTGTCGGTAGCGGGGTCCCAGCGCATCACCCGCACCTTGCCGGTGAGGCCGAGCACGCGCACCACGGAGAGCTCGCGGCGGCCGTCGGTGACGTAGAGGGAGCCCGGCGTCGAGGTCCCGAGCGGGCCGTAGGAGGCGATGTCGGAGTCGTTGAAGCGGATGGGGTCTTCGAGCCGGTTCAGCCGCCGGCCGGGGTCTCCGGGGTCGCGCGGCGCCGGGCCGGGTGGAAAGCCGAAGCCGACGCGGCCCCCGAGGTGCACCAGCGTGCGCAGCGGCGTCACTTGCGGGTCGACGCCGGCGACGATGTCGGCCGTGCGCACGCCGTCGCCGTCGCCGTCGCGATAGCAGGCGTAGGTCACGCGCCCGGCGCCGGGGTAGAACTTGATGCCGACGTACGAGGACTGCCGCTGAGCGAGCGAGCGCGTCTGGTAGAGCGCGGCCACCAGCTCGTGAGCCGCCAGCTCGACGCGCAGCCGGGCACTCATCGAGAACACCGGCGGCACCACGATCAGCGCCACCATCGAGATCAAGGCGAGGACCACCATCAGCTCGATGAGCTGAAAGCCGCGTTGCGTCGACATGAGGTCTCCTTGCGGGAGGCGAGTGCAGAGAGAGGGAGAAAATCGGAAAAAGGCGGGGCGGGGCACGAAGGCCCCGCCCCGGTGGGAGCAACCCGTTACGGCTTGGACTCGGACTGCGTCGGCTTGGCGGGGGCCGCGGCCTGGGCCGGCTTGCCGCCGCGGGAGACCTTCACCTTGCTGCTGAGGGTGGTGTCCCCGCTGAGGCTGACGTAGGGCTTGAGCTGAGCGAAGGTGGCCTCGCCGATGCCGCGCACCAGCATGAGGTCGTCGAGGCTGCCGAACTTCCCGTTCTCCTTGCGGTAGTCGAGGATGCGCTGCGCCACCGAGGGGCCGATGCGGGGCAGCAGCTGCAGCTGCTCGACGGTGGCGGTGTTGACGTTGACGGTGCCGGCGGAGGCCGCCGCCGCGGCGGCGACGGGGGCGAGCAGGCTGACGACGAGCAGGATGCCGAAGGCGTTGCGCAGGTTCTTGGTCATGACTCGATCACTCCTTGATTCGTGGGTTTGCGATGCGTTGCGTTTGCGTGGACTCATCTGACTTCCGAGTGTTCCCCTGTCGTGGATTGCCGTTCCTGGTTTCTTTGCCGCCTCGTCCCACCTCCTTTTGTCTCCCGTGGGTTCGGCCAGCCCTAGTCCAAGGGTTGTGCCACGCTGCGGCAAACAACGCAACCAACAGAGCAGTATGAAGATAGCGTCGCGCCCGGCGCATTGGAGGCGCCGCGCCGCGTCCAGCGTTCTTGCCGCGGCGCGGCGAAGGGCGTCGCGCCGCGGGCGGCGCCGAGGCCGCCGCCCGTCTGGAAACCGCCCACGCGCGGTATGGATGGCGGGGATGTCAAACGATCTGGACGGCCGCCAAATCGCTTGACATCGCTGCTCGCGCCGCCTTGCGAGGCCCCCGCTCAGGAGCGAAGATGCGCGCCATGACGGAGCGGCGGCACCACCCGGTGTGGCGCGAGTACCTCGAGGCCCTGCTCGTGGCGGGGCTCTTCCTGGGCTTCACCAACACCTTCGTGTTGAAGACCTTCTACATCCCCAGCGCCTCGATGGAGGACACCCTGCTGGTGGGCGATCACCTCATCGTCAACCGCTACGTCTACGGCCTCGGCGCCGGCGCCGCGACGGCCCTGCTGCCGGCGCGGTCGCCTCACCGCGGCGACGTGGTGGTCTTCCGCTCGCCGGAGGACCCCGGCATCGACCTCGTCAAGCGGCTCATCGGGCTTCCCGGCGACACCGTGGAGCTGCGCCAGAAGCAGCTGTTGGTCAACGGCCAAGAGGTGCACGACGACGGCTTCGCCGTGCACAAGGACTCACGGGTAGGCAGCGAACGCTCGGCATCGACGTACCAGCTCTACCGGCGCGACAACTTCGGCCCGGTCACGGTGCCCGCCGGCCAGTACTTCTTCCTCGGCGACAACCGCGACCACTCGTACGACTCGCGCTACTGGGGCGCGGTACCGCGCCACTACATCAAAGGCCGCGCCTTCCTCATCTACTGGTCGTACGGCGGCGAAACCTCCGACGGGCAGTGGCCGGGCCTCGGCGCCAAGCTCCGGCAGCTCGCCAAGACGGCGGCGGGCTTCGTCACCAAGACCCGCTGGCAGCGCACCTTCCAGCTCATCCGCTGAGAGCTGTGCGGCGGTGGTGCCGGCGGCGAGCTACTTCGTGCTCGGCGACAATCGCGAGCTGTCGGCCGACGCGCTGGCGGCGCCTCGTGCGGGTGGCGCGATAGCGCTACAATGATCGCGCACCCTCGGCATCTGGAACGCAGCAGGAGTCGCACCATGCGCAGGCAAGCAGGTCGGGGCAAGCAGTCCGGACAAGGGAAGATCGGTTGCGCGATCTGGATCCTCGCCGTCATCGTCGCCGGCTTGGTGGCGTACAAGATGATCCCGGTGAAGGTGAAGAGCTCGGAGCTGCGCACCTACATGGTCGACCAGGCGAAGTGGGCCGGCAACCTCACCAACGATGCGCTGAAGAAGAGCATCCTCGCCAAGGCCGCCGAGCTCGGGCTGCCGCTCACCGAGCAGGGCGTGCAGGTGCAGAAGGACCGCGACCGCGTGCGGATGGAGGCGGTCTACACGGTGCCCATCGAGTTCCCCGGCTACACGTACAACTGGCAGTTCCACGAGCGCGTGGACCGCAACATCTACATCTTCTAGACGGCGCCGCCGGTAGCGCGGGCGTCGCCGCGGCGCCACCCGCTGCGGGATTGGCCGCGGGATCGCGCTTCAGCCGTCGAGCTCGCGCTCGAGCGCGGCGAGCGCGGCGAGCGGATCCGCGGCGCCGGTGAGCGGCCGCCCGATGACGAGGTAGTCGGCGCCCGCAGCCAGCGCCGCCGCCGGCGTCGCGGCGCGCCGCTGGTCGCCGGCGTCGCTGCCGGTGGAGCGGACGCCCGGCGTCACCAGCAGGAACGGCGACGACAGGCGGTGGCGCAGGGCCGCCGTCTCGTGCGGCGAGCAGACGACGCCGGCGCACCCTGCCGCCCGCGCCAGCTCCGCCCAACGCTCGACGCGCGGCGTCAGCGCCCCGGGCAGGTCGAGCTCGGCGAGCGCGGCCTCGTCGAGGTGGGTGAGCAGGGTGACGGCGAGGATCTCGACTTCGCCGCGCGCGGCCTCGACCGCGGCGCGCAGCATCGACGTCGAGCCGGCGGCGTGGACGGTGAGGAAGCGAACGCCCAGCGTGCGGGCGGCGCTCACTGCGCCGGCGACGGTGTTGGGGATGTCGTGCAGCTTGAGGTCGAGGAAGACGCCGCGCGCGTGCTCGCGTGCCGTCTCTACGGCCGGCGGGCCCCAGCGCACGAAGACCTCGAGGCCAACCTTGAGCAGCCCGACCCGCGGGCCGAAGGTGCGGCACCAGGCGTCGTAGAGGTCGCGGTCGGGCGTGTCGAGCGCCACCGCCACGCGATCGAGCGGACGCGGGCGCTGGGCGGAGGCGGCGGCGGGTTGGCTCACGATTCAGCCGTGCGGGAGTGGAAGAATGCGGCGGCAGGAGCTTAGCCGGTCATCGCGGAGGCTGTCACTTCCGAGGCTCGATCCACACCGTCCGCCTGGTCGGGCGTCGGCGCCGCCGTGGTGCCCGGCGCCCTCGCCGGCGCGCACTTGGCGGGGCTGCTCTTCTTCCTCAACCCCGGGCTGCCGTTCCGCTTCGCGCCGATCCTGCGCGGTGTGATCGCCTATGCGGCGCTGCTCGGCGGGGTGAGCCTGTTGCTGCATCTGCCGTGGCTCTTCCGCGCCCGGCGACTGCGGAGCGTCGCGCCGCGCTTCCTGCCCTGGTCGCTCGCTGCGGTGCTCCTGGGCTTCGCGGTGCTCGACGCCGTGCAGGCCTCGTTCTACGCCTACTACCTGCCGGCCGGCATCAACGTACGGCTGCTCAAGGCGGCCGCCTGGCTCGCGCTCGGCGGGCTGATCGTGCTCGGCACGGCGCTCGCGCACGGCTGGGAGCGCCGCCCGTATGCGCGGGCGAGCCGCTGGTCGATCGCGCTCGTCGTCCTGCTGTCGCTCTACGCCCTCGGCGAGCGGCGCGAGGCCTTTCAGCCGGGGCCCGAGGCGACGCCGCTGGGCGCCGTCGTCGAGGGGCAGCGACAGCTCGAGCTCTACGTGGTGGGGATCGACGCTGCGACGCTCGACGCGCTGCTGCCGCTCGCCGAGCAGGGCCGGCTGCCGTTCTTCGCCGCCATGCTGCGCGAAGGGAGCTACTCGCGGCTGCGCTCGCTCACGCCGACGCGGGCGCAACCGCTGTGGACGACGCTCGCCACCGGCAAGCACCCGCACCGCCACGGCGTGCTCGGCAACCAGCTCGATCCGGCGCCGTTCCTCGTCGCGGGCGCCGAGCTGCAGCTGGTGCCGGCCGGCATCGCCTTCTCGCGCTGGGGCCTCTTCGGCGCCCAGCCGCGGCCCGTGGATCGCTCGCAGCGGCACGCGTTGTCCCTGTGGGAGATCCTGGCCCAGCTCGGCGTGTCGCCGGGCGTCGTCGGGTGGCCGGAGGCGACGCCGGCGCCGCCTGGGGTCGCTTTCGCCGTCTCGGAGGGCTTCTTCGCCGGGCGGCCCGGCCAGGTGAGCCCGCCCGAGCTCGAGCCGCAGGCCCTCTCGTTCAAAGTCACGGGCGACGGGTTCGGGCCCGAGCTCGCCAGCGCTTTCGGCGAGCCCCCGCCGGCCGCGGTGGTGACGGCACTGAGGCAGGACCTCTGGCGCGAACGGCTCGCTGGGGCGTTGCTCGACCGCGAGCCGCGGACGCAGGCCTTGTTCCTGCGCCTGCCGGGACTGCGCCAGGTGGCGCGCCGCTGGTTCGGCGGCTACGTCGCCCACGACCTCGAAGGCGAGCGGGCGGCGCGCGCCGCCGAGGCGGCGCGACGAGTGGAGGCCTACTACCGCCATCTCGACGACTACCTCGGCGCGTTGTGGGCGCGCGGGCGCGGCGAGCGGCTGCTCGCCGTCGTCTCTCCCTACGGCGCCATGGCGCCGAGCGGCTGGCGGCGGGTGACGAGCCTCAGCCGCCTGCCGGTGGAGGGCGTGCTCACCGGCCGCGCCGACGGCGTGCTGCTGCTGCGCGGCGACGGCGTGCGCGCCGGCAACTTCGTCGGCGACGCGGCGATCGCCGACGTCGTGCCGACGCTGCTCTACGCGCTGGGGCTGCCGGTCGGGCGCGACATGGACGGCCGCGCGCTGACCGGCGTCTTCGAGCCCTCGTTCCTAGCCACGCACCCCTTGAGCTTCGTGCCGTCGTACGAAGCCCTCACCCGCTGAGACCGGCGCGCCGGGGACGCCGCCAGCGACACTGGCGAGCGTGCGCTCGCGCTCGACCATGCGCGCCTGGCCCTCGAAGATGGCGCCCTCATCGATCACCAGGCAGGGCGTGCTCACCTCGCCGCGCAGTTGCCCGCCGGCGGCGACCTCCACCCGCTGCGCCTGGATGAGCGCGTCGACCTTGCCGGTGACGAACAGGCGTCCCACCCGCACTTCGCCTTGCACCTCCCCGCCCTGGCCGACGTAGAGGTCGCCGCTCGACTGGACCTTGCCGGTGAGGCGGCCTTCGATGCGGAAGGTGTCGTCGAAGTGCAGCTCGCCGTGCAGGTGGCTGCCGGCGTCGAGGAACCCGTTGAGCTGGCTCTTGCCGCCGTCCTTGCCCTTCATGACGCGTCCTCCGCGGCGATCAAGCGGTCGTAGAGGCGCATCAGGTCCTCCTCGGAGAAGAAGTGGATCTGCAGCAGTCCACCGCCCGCGCGCCGGCGACGGATCTCGACCTTGGTCTGCAGTTGACGGGTGAGGCGCTCCGCGGCGGCGGCGGTGTGCACGTCGGGCGCCGCTGCGGCCGCGGCGTCTCGCGGCTTTTCGCCCTTGCGGGCCGCGGCGGCGAGCGCTTCGAGCTGGCGCGCCGAGAGCCCTTCGGCCACCGCGCGCTCGGCGAGGGCCACCTGCTGAGCCGCCTTGCCGAGCGCGAGCAGGGGCTTCGCCTGGCCGGCGGTCAATCGCCCGGTCCGCAGCATCTCCTGGATCGTTTCTGGTAAGTTCAATAATCTCAACGAGTTAGAGATTGTTGGTCGGCCCTTGCCGACGCGGCCGGCGATGTCGTCCTGGGAGAGCCCGAGCTCGTTCTGGAGCGATTGGAAAGCCAGCGCCTCCTCGATCGGATTGAGGTCGCTGCGCTGCAGGTTCTCCACCAGCGCGAGCTCGAGCAAGTGGCGGTCGTCGCGGACCTCGTGGACCACGACCGGCACCTGCTCGAGGCCCGCCTGCTGGGCGGCCCGCCAGCGCCGCTCGCCGGCGACGATGGTGTAAACGCCTCCCGCTTCGAGCTTGACGACGATGGGTTGGACGACGCCCTGGCTGCGTATCGACGCGGCGAGCTCGGCGAGGGCCTCGGGCTCGAAGTCGCGTCGCGGCTGGAAGCGGTTGGGCCGCAGCCGGTCGACGGGCAGCGTCCGCACGTCAGCGCCGGTGGACGGCAGCAGCGCATCGAGCCCGCGGCCGAGACCGCGGCGTTTGGTCGGTGCCGTCTTGTCCGGCGCCGTCACGCCGCCGCTCCCAGCACCTCGCGGGCGAGCTCGAGATAGGCCTCGGCGCCGCGGCACTTGATGTCGTAGGCGAGCACCGGCACGCCGTGGCTCGGCGCCTCCGCCAGTCGCACGTTGCGCGGCACGACGGTGCGGAAGACCTTACTGCCGAAGTGCCGGCGCGCCTCGGCCGCCACGTCCTGGCCGAGGTTGGTGCGGTCGTCGTACATGGTGAGCACGATGCCGGCGATCTCGAGGTTGGGGTTGAGGCCGGCGCGCACGCGCTCGACCGTGGAGAGCAGCTCGCGGATGCCCTCGAGGGCGAAGTACTCGCACTGCAGCGGCACCAGCACCGCCGAGGCGGCAGTGAGCGCGGCGACGGTGAGGTGGCCCAGCGAGGGCGGGCAGTCGAGGAGGACGGTCGAGTAGGGGCCGACCGCCGGCGCCAGGGCGTCGCTCAGGCGGCGCTCCCAGCCCTCGAGGCCGGTGAACTCGACCTCGACGCCGACGAGGTCGCGGTCGGCGGGGATCAGGTCCAGGTGCGGGAAGCCGCTGGGGCGGATGGCCGCGGCGGCGGGAGCCTCGCCGCTGAGCACGTGGTAGAGGTGCGGCCGCTCGGCGATCTTGCCGAGCCCGCGGGTGGCGTTGCCCTGCGGGTCGCAGTCGACGAGCAGCACCTGGCGCTCGTGCGCCGCGAGGGCGGCGCCGAGGTTGATGGCCGTGGTGGTCTTGCCGACGCCGCCCTTCTGGTTGGCGATCGCGAGGATCGTCGTCATGCGGGCTCCACCCGCAGCACGCGCCGCGCCTGGGACCCCGGCAGGGAGATCTCGCCGGTGACCGCCATGCCGGCAGGCAGCTCGGGCACTTCCACGCCCGTCCAGAGGAGCAAGCGGCCTCGCGGGGCGAGGCGCTCGGACAACGCCGCCAGGACGGTTGGGGGGAGCCGCAGCGCGCGCACGGTGACGACCTCGTACGCGTCGGGAAAACCCGGCGGCAGGAGGGCGGCGACTCTAGCATTCAGGTACCGGCACGACAAACCGGCGCGGCGGCCTGCGGCTTGCAGGAAAGCCCACTTGCGCTCCTGCGCCTCCACGAGCGCAACCTCCCAGCCGGGACGGGCGGAGGCGATCACGAGCCCGGGAAAACCGGCGCCCGAGCCGAGGTCGACGAGTCGGCCCCGTGACTCGGGGAGGTAGGGGAGTGCGGCCAGCGACTCCGCGAAGTGCCGCTCGACCACTTCGGCGGCGGTACCGGGGCCGACGAGCGACAGCCGGCCGCTCCATCGTCGCAGCTCCTCATAGTGGGCGATGAGGCGGTCGATCGTTTCGTTGGGGAGGGGTTCGGGCGATCGCGTCTGGATCGCCGCGGCAAACTCTTGGGCGGGGATGGCGGGGAGGGCGACGCCCATTGGCGTTCCACGTGGAACGTCGAGCGCGTCAGACGGGTTCCGCGGCCGGCACCGCCGCGCTCTCGCGGCGCGGGAAGATGCGCACGCTCCGGCGCTCCCCCTGGCCCTCGCTCTCGGACGCGACGCCCGGCTCCGCCTCGACGGCGAGGTGGAGGATCCGGCGCTCGGCGGCGGGCAGCGGCTCGAAGACCACGGCCTCGCCGCTGCGACGGACCTCCTCGGCGGCGGCCGCGGCGCGGCGGCGCAGAGTGCGCGTCCGTTCCTCACGGAAGCCCCCGCTGTCGAGGTTGAGGCCCCCGGCGGGGAGGTCGCGCACCATGCGCCGCGCCAGATGCTCGCAGGTCCGCAGCAGCTCGCCCTGGCGCTCCAGCAGGGCTTGCCGGCCGGCACCGGCGAGCTCGACCCGCACTTCGTTGCCTTCGGGGGTGGCCACCACCTCCGCGGACGCGCTCACGCGCAGGCCGGCGAGCACGGCGACGGCCGTCGCGGCCGCGATGGCGCCGTCGACCCCCGTGAGCGGACCGGCGACCGGCTCCAGCTCCACCGGCTCCGGGGTTTCCGAACCAGAGACGGTCCGCGGCACATCCGACCGCGGCCGCGACGGCGCGAGGCTCCCGGCAGCATCCCGATCACGAGCGGGCGCGCGCTCGACCCCCGTCGCACTCGCCGGAGCCACTGTTGGCCGCTCCGGCGAAACCGCCACGCCGGCCTGCCGGCGCGGGCTCGCCGTGTCGACCTCGATCACCACCTTGGGGCGGCGCAGGAAGCCGTGCTTCTTCTCCACCGGCCGATAGGCGAGCTCCGCCGGCTCGAGACCGAAGTGCGCCGCTGCCTCCATCACCGCCAGGGCCTCGGTGTCAGCCGAGAAGAAGCGCCGCGCCGGTCCGCTCACGACTCACCTCCGCCCGCTTCGCTGCCGCGTCGCCGCTTGGCCCGTTTCTCCGCCTTCTCGGCAGCCTTCCCTGCTGCTTTCTCCGCCTCCGTGCGCTTCACCAACACCATGGTCTGTCCGATGGTCACGATGTTGTTCACCGTCCAGTAGAGCACGAGGCCGGCCGGGAAGCCGAGCGAGAAGATGGTGAAGATCCAGGGGAACAGCTGCATGAGGCGGCGCTGCATCGGGTCGGCGCTCATCGGCGTCAGCTTCTGCTGATAGACCTGGGTGGCGCCCATGACGATCGGCAGCACGTAGAACGGGTCGGGCTCGGAGAGGTCGTGGATCCACATCGCCCACGGCGCCTGACGCAGCTCGACGGCGCTGCGCAGCATGGTGAAGAGGGCGAAGAAGATGGGGATCTGCACGAGGATGGGGAGGCAACCGCCGTAGGGGTTCGCCCCCTCGCTGCGGAAGAGCTCCTGCATCTCCTCGTTCATCTTGCGCTGGGCCTCGAGGTCCATGCGCCCCTTGCCGTCGCGGAGCTTGCCGCGGTACTTCTGGCGAATCGCCTGCAGCCGCGGCTGCAACACCTGCATGCGCTGCATCGACCGCTGGCTGGACCAGGTGAGAGGGAAGAGCAGCACGCGTAAGCCAAGTGTCAACAAGCAGATAGCCCAACCGTAGTTGGGCGTTACGTGGTCGTGGAGCCAGAGCAGCGACCACAGCAGCGGCCGCGAGAGGAAGCCGAACATGCCCCACTGCAGGGTCTCTTCGAGCCCCCAGGGCAGACGGGCCAGCCGCTCGTACTGCTTGGCGCCGACGTAGAGCGTGCCGGCGAGCGCCGCGCCCCGGGGGCGCACCACCACCCGCAGGTCGCGCGGCAGCTCCGCTTCGCTCGGCCCCAGCGCCTCCTCGTCGGAGAACGGCGTCATCCGGTAGGGCTTCCCCGCCGCCGCCGGATGCACCACCACCGGCTGCGCCACCACGGCGGCGAGCGGCGAGTCGGGCACCAGCACGAAGAGGAAGTAGTTGTCCTCCACCCCCGCCCAGCTGAGGCCGGCGACGGGGAGGCTCGTCAGCTTCTCCGCCCCCGGCCCCGCGATCGTCTCGACCTCCCCCTGGGCGCGATAGACCACTTGGCGCGGCTGCTGCGTCGAGTCGAACTCCTTGGCGCTCGGGTTGCGGATGCCGGGGCCGAGCAACAGGCCCCAGCCCGGCGGCGAGGCCTCCACCTCGAGCCCCAGCAGGCCGGGGCCCAGCACGCGCACCACCTTGCGGGCGCTGCCGGCGGGGCCGCGGTAGTCGAAGCGCAGCACCTCGCGCCCCTCGGCGTCCCGCTCGCGGCGGCTGGCAAAGAGGGCGTCGTCGAGCGGCAGCGGCCGCAGGTCGGCGTCGACGAGCCCCAGCGGCCACGGACCCTGCTGGCGGGCGCGCACGAGCTCGAGCGGCCGGCCCTTCTCGTCGCGATGCTCCTTGACCTGGAAGGAAACCAGCTGCGCGCCGCGGTTGGTGAAGACGGCGCGGAACTCCTCGGTGTCCAGGACGAGCCGCTCTTCGCCGGTAGCGGCGATCGGCGCGGCGGGGGCGGACGGAGTCGCGGTGACAGCCGCCGCAGCGCCCGGAACGGTCGCCGCCGGGCTCGCCGTCGGTTGCGGCGCGGTCGTCGCTGCGGCGCTCGGCGTCGGCGCGGGCACCGGCCGCCGCGCCGGCTCCGGCATCAGCCACTGCCACCCCAACAGGATCGTCAGGGAGATGAGGAAGAACAGCAGCAGCCGGCGGTTGTCCACGTCGTCTCGCTCCTACGGCCGGATCGCGGAGGCGAATCCGGCCCCGGTCTCAGTGGCGGTGGAAGGCCTCGCAGGTGGATGGGGAGGCAGCGGTCACGGCAGGTCGATCCCGCCCGGGTGCCAAGGCTGGCAGCGTAGCAGGCGTCCGCCCGCGCGCCAGAGCCCGAGGGCAACGCCGTGTTTGATCACCGCCAGCCGCGCGTACTCCGAGCAGGTGGGAACGAAGCGGCACGACGGCGGCAGCAACGGCGAGAGCCAGCGTTTGTAGGCGCCGAGCAGCCACAGCACCCCGGCCTTCACCGCCGTCCCTCCGCGGCGCCGCGCAGCAGCCCCTCGATCTCATGCCGCAGCGCGGCAAAATCCGCCGCCGCCGCATCCGGCTTGACGTGGACGACGAAATCCCAAGACGGCAATCCTGCCCGAGCAGGCGAGCGTCGAAAGACCTCGACGATGCAGCGCTTGATGCGATGGCGGACCACCGAGTTGCCCACCTTGCGGCTCACCGTCACCCCCAGCCGCGCGACGCCGTCGTCGTTGGGGAAGAAGTGCAGGATCACCAGCGCGCCCGATCGCCGCCGCCCGCGCCGGTAGGTCCGCAGGTAGTCGCCGCGCCGGCGCACCCGCTCGCCCCGCCGCAGCCGCTCGCCGGCGAGCGCAGTGGCCGCAGGGGGCGCCCCACCGCTCAGACGCTCAGCCGCTTCCGACCCTTGCGCCGCCGCCGCGACAGCACCGCCTGCCCGTGACGGGTGCGCATCCGCACCAGGAACCCGTGCGTGCGCTTGCGCCGCCGGTTGTTGGGCTGGAACGTTCTCTTCACGTCGCACGTCCTTCCTGCTCAGTCATTTAGCCTGCTACCAAGATTATGGCGGAGAGGGTGGGATTCGAACCCACGGACCACTTGCATGGTCAACGGTTTTCGAGACCGCCCCGTTCGGCCGCTCTGGCACCTCTCCGTAATGAACTTCCGTCCACCACTCGCTGACGCGAGCGAAGCAGCCCCGCTGCCGCACCGCCAAGCAGCGAACGGGATTCGCTCTAGAGGTCCGTCGCCGCGCAGCGGCGCGGACCGACGACCGTATCCCGCCCACTCCAGCCATCCCGCGCCACGCGCGGGATGGCGGAGAGGGCGGGATTCGAACCCGCGGTAGAGTTTCCCCACACACGATTTCCAGTCCTGCACCTTCGGCCGCTCGGTCACCTCTCCGCGGCGATAGCCTTCGATCTACAAAGAACCGGCGCGCTTCCGATCTCAGAGACCCTTCCCGCAGCCGCCGAAAGAAATCCCGCAGCAGCGCACCGCACTCGTCCGCCAGCACGCCCGACACCACCGTCGAGCCGGTGGTTGAGCCGCAGGTCGCCGGGGATGTCTCCCAGCGAACCGCAGTACCCCGCCTTGGGATCGGAAGCGCCGAAGACCAAGCGCTCGACGCGGCTGTTGACCAGCGCCCCCGCGCACATGGCGCAGGGCTCGAGGGTCACGAACATTGTACAGCCGAGCAAACGCCACCCCGGAACCCGCGCCGCCGCCTGGCGCAGGGCCAGGAGCTCGGCGTGCGCGAGCGGGTCCCCCTCGATCTCCCGGCGGTTGTGCGCGGCGCCGAGCAGCTCGTCGCCTCGCACCACCACAGCCCCCACCGGCACCTCGCCCAGCTCCGCGGCGCGGCGCGCCTCGGAAAGCGCCAACCGCATCCACTCGCTATCGTCCATGCCGAAGGGCTGCCCCGGGTCGAGGCAGGGCCGCGTATTGTAGCCCACCCCGCCCCGCGCGCAGAGCGCGCTACCGTCCCCCTGCCCCTCCAGGTGCAGGGGGCGCCCCTCCCGGCCCCTGCTACGATGGCGGTGCGACAGGTGGCGGGCGTGAAGGGTTCGGGTCCTGTGCACCGGACGGCACCGAACCTCGTCAGGCCCGGAAGGGAGCAGCGATAAGGCGTCCGCGCCGGGTGCCGCAGCGCTACCGGAACCCTTCACTCACGCCACCTGCCGCACCCCGACCCCCATGACCTATCAGGCGCTGGCGCGTAAGTGGCGCCCCCAGGACTTCGCGAGTCTCATCGGCCAGGAGCCGGTGGTGACCGCGCTGCGCAACGCCCTCGTCGAGGGGCGCATCGCGCAGGCCTACCTCTTCGCCGGCATCCGCGGCGTCGGCAAGACGACCGCCGCGCGCGTGCTCGCCAAGGCGCTCAACTGCGAGAGGGCCCGGCGGCGGATCCCTGCAACGACTGCGTCGCCTGCCGTGAGATCACCGTCGGCGCCGACCTCGACGTGCTGGAGGTCGACGCCGCCACCTACTCCAAGGTCGAGCAGGTGCGCGACCTGACCGAGAGCCTGCGCTACGGTCCGGCGCGCGACCGCTACAAGGTGGTGGTGCTCGACGAGGTCCACCGCCTGTCGCGCCAGGCGTTCGACGCGCTGCTCAAGATCGTCGAGGAGCCGCCGCCGCACCTGGTGTTCGTCTTCGCCACCACCGAGGCCGAGGCCGTGCCGGCGACCATCCTCTCGCGCTGCCAGGAGTTCCGCTTCCGTCGCGTGCCGGTGGAGACGCTCGCGGCGCACCTCGAGACGCTCTGCGCGCGCCGAGGGGATCACCGCCTCCCCGAGCGCCGCTGCGCCTCGTCGCGCGCGCCGGCGAGGGGAGCGTGCGCGACGCGGTGGCGCTGCTCGATCAGCTCGCCACCTACGGCGCCGGCAGCATCGCCGACGAGGACGCGGCGCGCCTGCTCGGCGGCTTCGACCTCGACCTCTTCCACCGCCTGCTCGCCGCCATTACCAAGGGCGACGGCGATGCGGTGGCGACCCTCGCCGCCGGCATCGAGGAGGAGGGGTGGGACCCGCGGCAGCTCTACGGCCGCTTCCTCGGCTACTGCCGCGACGCGCTTCACCTGGCGCTCGGCCGCGAGACCGCGACGCCCGCCGCGGCCGCCCTCCGGCTGCCGCCGTCTCCGCGCGCCTCGACTTGCCGGCGGATGAGGTCGTCCGCCTGCAGGCGGTGGCGAAGGAGGCCGGTTACGAGAACCTGCTGCGCCTGCTCCACCAGCTGATCGGCGCCGAGCAGCTGGTGCGGCGCAGCGAGGTACCCGGGCTTGCCCTCGAGGTCGCGCTGCTGCGCGCCGCCGAGCTGCCCAAGCTCACTCGCGTCGAGGAGCTGCTGCGCGGCGGCGCGCTGCCGCCGGCCGGCGGTCGCCCTGCCGCCGGCGCGGTCGAGGGCGGCGCACCGCGGCGGAACGCCGCGGACGCCGCGGCCCCAGCCCGCACCGCCGCCTCCGCCCCGGCTCCGCCCGCACCAGCTCGCGTCAGCGCGACCGCCGTCCGCTTCCGCGCCGCAGTCAGCGCGCCGCCGCGCCGCACCTCGTCCGCCGCGATCGCCCTGGTCCCCGAGGACAGCAGCGAGCCCGCTGCCGCCGTGTTGCATGCGGTGGCGCGACGCCGCCAGGTGCTCGCCGCGCACCTGGCGGAGGCGCAGGCGCTGCACGTCGCCGGCGACGAGTTGCAGATCTACCGCCGGCCCGGCGACGGCAGCCTCGACGGCGCCCTCCAGCGTCCCGGCAACCGCACCGTCCTCGAGGAAGCGCTCGCCGAGGTGTGCGGCCCCGGCGCGCGCTGGCGCCTCCTCGACGGCGACGGCGCGCCGGAAGCTCCCGCCGAAGCCGAGCCCGCCCTCACCGCCGCCGCGGCCGATCCCCAGGTGCAAGCGGTGCTCGACATCTTCGGCGGCACCATCGCTGCCGTCGAACGCGCCAGCGCAGAGGAGTGACTCATCCCATGAAGATCCGGAAGGGCCCATGAACATCCAGAAGATGATGAAGCAGGCGGCGCAGATGCAGGAGCGGCTGCAGCGCGAGCTCGCCGCCCTCGAGGTCGAGGCCGCCGCCGGCGGCGGCATGGTGACCGTGCGCATGAACGGCCACAAGCAGCTGCTCGCCGTCACCATCGAGCGCGAGGTCCTCGACCCCGCCGACCCCGAGATGCTGCAGGACCTCATCGTCGCCGCGGTCAACGAGGCCAACCGCAAGGTCGACGAGGCGATGCAGGAGAAGATGGGCAGCCTCGCCGGCGGCATGGGCCTGCCGGGAATGTTTTGAGCTCGGATCATCGGGATCCTCTGGGAGACCTGGTCCGCGAGCTGTCGCGGCTGCCCGGCGTCGGTCCGAAGACGGCGGGGCGGCTCGCCCACCACTTGCTCAAAGTGACCGCCGCCGAGGCCGAGGCGCTGGCGCGCGCCATCGTCGAGGTCAAGGCGCGCCTCTTCCACTGCTCGCGGTGCAACTCCATCACCGCCGTCGACCCCTGCCGGCTGTGCGACGACCCGCGCCGCGACAGCGGCGCAGCTCTGCATCGTCGAAGAGCCGTTCAACATCGATCCCATCGAGCGCACCGGCGAGTACCACGGCCGCTACCACGTCCTGCTCGGCGCGCTCTCTCCCCTGCGCGGCGTCGGGCCCGAGGAGCTCGCCATCGACGGCCTGCTGTCGCGCCTCGACGGCGTCGACGAGGTGATCCTCGCCACCAACCCCAACGTCGAGGGCGAGGCGACCGCGCACTACCTGGCGCGGCTGCTCAAGCCGCGCGGCGTGCGCGTCACCCGCCTCGCCTTCGGCATGCCGGTAGGCGGCGACATCGAGTACACCGACGAGGTGACGCTGTCGCGTTCGCTGCTCGGCCGCCGCGAGATGTAGCCGCTCCGTCGCCGCCGCTCGCTGCCCGCGCGTCATGCCTGCGGACCCACACCTCCGATCCCGCCTTCGATCCCGAAGCCGGCGCCGCGAGCGCGGGGCGAGCCTCTTGCGCGGCGACCTGCTGCCGCGACTCGTGTCGCCGCCGCCGGGCCCCCGCGCGCGCGAGCTGGCTGCGCAGCTCGCCGCCTTCGAGGCGCCGGGCGTCAACACCGTCGGCGCCGGCGCGGCGCCGCTGTGGCGCGAAGCGCGCGGCGCCAACGTCCTCGACGTCGACGGCAACCGCTACGTCGACCTGACCTCCGGCTTCGGCGTCGCGCTCGTCGGTCACCGCCATCCTGCCGTGGTGGCGGCGGTGCGACGGCAGGCGGGCCGGCTGCTGCACGGCCTCGGCGACGTCCACGCGCACCCGGCGCGGGTCTCGCTCGCCGCTGCGCTGGTGGCGCGCGCGCCGATGCCCGAGGCCGCCGTCTACTTCGCCGCCTCGGGCGCCGACGCCGTCGAGGTGGCGCTCAAGACCGCGCTGCTCGCGACCGGCCGCCCCGGCGTCCTCGCCTTCCGTGGCGGCTACCACGGCCTGACGCTCGGCGCGCTCGCCGCCGGCGGCCGCGCGAGCTTTCGCACGCCGTTCGCCGCCCACCTGCATGCGCACGTCGAGCACGTCCCCTTCGGTGCCGCGGCGGGCGCGATCGAGGAACGCCTCGCCACTGGACGCATCGGCTGCGTCATCGTCGAGCCGGTGCAGGGGCGCGCCGGCGTCGTGCTGCCTCCGTCGGGGTGGCTCGCCGAGCTCGCCGCGCTGGCGCGGCGTCACGGCGCCTGCTCGTGCTCGACGAGATCCTCACCGGCGGCGGACGCTACCGGGCCTTTCTTCGCCTGCACCGCGGAGGGCGTCGAGCCCGACCTCCTCTGCTGCGGCAAGGCACTCGCCGGCGGGCTCCCGTTCGGCGCCGTGCTCGGCCGCCGCGAGCTGCTCGCCGCCTGGCCGGCGGAGGGCGAGGCGCTCCACACCGCCACCTTCCTCGCCCATCCACTCGCCTGCGCCGCCGCGCTCGCGACGCTGCGGGTGCTCGGCCACCCGGATTTCGTCGACCGCGCGGCCGCGCTCGCGGCGGCGATCGCCACCGGCGTCGAGCGAGCTCGCCGCGCTCCCGGCCGTGCGCGGGGTGCGTGGCCGCGGCCTGCTGTGGGGCATCGAGCTGCACGAGACGTCGGCGGCCGGCGGTGGCGCGGCGTGGGCGAGGCGCGCGCTCGGCGCCGGCGTGCTGGCGCTTCCCGCCGGCGCCCAGGGGGAGGTGCTCGAGCTGCTACCGCCCGCGGTGCTCACACTCCGCCAGCTCGCCGTGGCGCTCGCCGGACTCCGCCGCACCGCACCTGTGGCGACCGCGCCGGGCCGCTCCTCCGCCGGGGCGATAAGATAGTCGCCCGACCATGCAGTCCTTCTCGCGCGCTGGCTCGTCGTGGCGGTAAGCGAGCAGCAGCTCGCCGCGCTTCCCATCCTCGACCACTTCCCGGCCGAGCAGCGGGCCCGCCTCGCGCAGGCGACGGAGCTCGTTCGCTTCCCCGGCGGCGCCACGGTGATCAAGGAGGGCGACGCGTCGCTCGACGCCTACATCGTCCACCGCGGCCGGGTGCTGCATCAAGCGCGACACCTCCTACGGCATCGTTCGAGATCGCCCGTCTCGGCGAGGGCGACCTCTTCGGCGAGACCAGCTTCGTCGACCTCTCGCCGCGCTCCGTGGATGCGGTGAGCGAGCACGCGAGCGAGCTGTTCGTGCTCGACCCGAAGATCCTCGGCGCCCTCGGCGAAGAAGACCCGCGCTTTGCCATGGCGCTGTGGTGGACCTTCTGGCGCAGCCTGTCGCAGAAGCTGCGCAGCACCAACGAACGGCTCACCAAGTTCTTCAGCGAGGCGGGCAAGCCGCTGCCGTCGATCCACGCGCCGCTGCGCGAGCCCACCGGCTCGTTCCGGCTGCAGCTGGCGCAGAAGCAGGACCTCTTCTCCGAGCAGAAGCTCTCGCGCATGGAGATCCACTTCCTCGCCTCGCTGTCGCGCGAGCGCCGGCTGCGGCCCGGCGAGGTGCTCTTCCGCGAGGGCGACGCCGGCGACGCCATGTACGTGGTGGTGGAGGGGCGCGTGCGCATCGGCAAGCACATCCCCGGCGCCGGCGAGGAAGCGCTCGCCTTCATGGAGCGCGGCGACTGGTTCGGCGAGATGGCGCTGATCGACAACCAGCCGCGCTCGGCGGAAGCCACGGCGCACGACGAGCGGCGCGGTGGTGCTCGCCATCCCGAGCGACGTCGTCGCCGGCCTGCTCGACATCCGCAAGGTCTCCTCGCTGCGGTTGCTGCGCATCCTCTGCCAGCTGGTGGCCAAGCGGCTGCGCGAGATCGACGACAAGCTCGTCGGCTGGTTCATCCTCTCCGGCGGCTCGTAGGGCGCGGGTCGTAGGGCGCGTTTGGCGCGCGCCGCTACGGCGCCAGCGTCAAGGCCTTGCGCACCAGCGACGACATCGGCAACGCCTTGACGTCGGCGCGAGACACCCATGCCGCCTCGCGGCCTTCGGCTACCTCGTCGTCGCGCGTCACGACGTTGCCGCGCCGCACGCACGCGACGATGCGCCGCGTGGTGATGGCGTGCCGCACGCGGCCGAGCTCGGCGCCGAGCTCGAAGCGGCCGCCGTAGCGCGAGCCGAGCGCCGCCGCGGCGTCGCCTTCGTCGCTCTCCACCCACGGCAGCTCCCAGGTGCCGGCGAGCAGCACCTCGCTGTCGTCGCGGCGGAAGAGCAGCACGCGGTCGCCGCGCTCGACGACCGCCACGACCAGCGGCACGAGGCGCGGCGGCGGCTTCTTGGTGCGTCGCGGGAAAGACTCGACGTTGCCGCTCGCATACGCGGCGCAGCCACCCGACAGCGGACATTCGCCGCAACGTGGCGCCACCGGCGTGCACATCGTCGCGCCGAGCTCCATCAGCGCCTGGTTCGAGTCGCCCGCTGCGTCGGCGTCGAGCAGCTCGGCGGCCGCGGCGCGCAGCCGCCGACGCACCGCCGGCCGCGCCGGCTCCTCGGCGCAGGAGAGCCGCCGGGTCAGCACCCGCACGACGTTGCCGTCGAGCACCGGCGTGCTGACGCCGAAGGCGATGCTTGCCACCGCGGCAGCGGTATAGTCGCCGACTCCCGGCAGGCAGCGCAGCTGCTCTTCCGTGGCAGGGATCGTTCCCCCGCTCGCCATCACCTGCTTGCTGGCACGGTGGAGGAGACGCAGTCGACGGTAGTAGCCGAGGCCCGACCAGGCCGCCAGGGCCTCTTCGAGAGGCGCCTCGGCGAGAGCGGCGACGGACGGAAACCGCACCAGAAAAGACTCGAAATAGGCGATCACGTGCTCCACCCGCGTCTGCTGCAACATCACCTCGGAGACCCAGATCGCCCACGGGTCGCGGGTGCGCCGCCACGGCAGGTCGCGGCGGCTCCGCCGGTACCAGGAAAGCAGCTCCGCGGCCTCGTTCACGGCAGCAGTCTAGCCTCCGCGCCGGCCTCCGCACCGCGTCGCGCCTCAAACGCCGATATCGTTGAGGACACGCGACTTCCGAGATGTAACACGCGGAACCTTGCGACCCGGAAACGCTGTGTTATAGTCCCCGACGCTCCCCGGGAAACAAGAACGGCAACCGGCCCTGGCCGGAGCCGAGGATCGTTTTCCACAGCTGTGGAAAGGGTGTGGAATTGTGCCCGCCGCGACCTTTCGGTATTAGCCAGGTAGGCAAGGTAGCAGTCTTACCTTGAGCAAGAACCACCTCTGGAAGGACCTCCAGCGCGAGCTCGAGCGCCACCTCGATCCCGACGAGCTGGCGACTTGGTTCCGCCCCCTGCGCGTGCAGCGCGAGGATGCCGACCGCCTCGTGCTCGTCGCCCCGAACGACCAGTTCGTCAACGCCCTCGAGCAGAGCTACCGGCCGGCCGTCGACCGCGCCATCGCCGACCTCCGCGGACCTCAGTTCCGCGTCCTCTTCTCGCTCGCCGACAAACCCGCCCCGACGACCGACCGCACTGCCGTGCCGCCGCTCGATTCGCGCTACGTCTTCGACAACTTCGTGGTCGGCAACGGCAACCAACTCGCCCACGCCGCCTCGCGCGCCGTTGCCGAGAGCCCCTCGCACAGCTACAACCCTCTCTATCCTCTACGGCGGAGTCGGCCTCGGCAAGACCCACCTGCTGCACGCCATCGGCCACGAGATCCAGCGCCGGCATCCCAGCTGGCGCGTCCTCTACCTCGTCGCCGAGCAGTTCGTCAACGAGCTCATCAACTCGATCCGCTTCGAGCGCATGCAGGCCTTCCGCGAGCGCTACCGCACCGTCGACGTGCTGCTCATCGACGACGTGCAGTTCGTCGGCGGCAAGGAGCGCACGCAGGAAGAGTTCTTCCACACCTTCAACACCCTCTACACGGCGCAGAAGCCGATCATCCTCTCCTCCGACGCGCCGCCGCGCAGCATCGCCGGCCTCGAGGAGCGGCTGCGCAGCCGCTTCGAGTGGGGACTCATCGCCGACATCCAGCCGCCGGAGCTGGAGACCAAGATCGTCATCCTCCGCCGCAAGGCCGAGGCGCGCGGCCAGACGTTGCCCGACGACGTCTCTCTCTTCCTCGCCCAACAGGTGCGCAGCAACGTGCGCGAGCTCGAGGGGCTGCTCAACCGCGTGCTCGCCTTCTCGCAGCTCACCGGCCGCCCGCTGTCCCTCGATCTTGCCAAGGAGACGCTACGCGACATCCTTCCCGAGGGCGACCGCCGCATCTCCTCGGCCGACGTCATCAAGTTCGTCGCCCGCCACTACGGTCTCAAGGTCTCCGAGATCAAGAGCAAGTCCAACCAGAAGCAGATCGCCTTCCCCCGCCAGGTCGCGATGTGGATGTGCAAGCGGCTCACCGAGCTCTCCTACCCCGACATCGGCCGGCAGTTCAACGACAAGCACCACTCGACGGTGATGTACTCGGTGGAGAAGATCGAGAAGCTCCGCGAGGGCGACGCGGAGTTCGCGCAGACCCTCGAGCGCATGGTCCAGCACTTCGCCTGATTCGCCACCCTCGCCGTCCCCTTTTCCACACCCCCTCAGCTCGGCTGCGGAAGATCTGCGAAGTCGGTCGCCGCGTTCGCCCGAACGACTCACCGGCCTCTCACGCCGGCGCAGCTTTCCGCGAACTCCACATCGCCTCCACAGCCGCTCCGCAGCCGCGCGCGCCGGCGCAAGTCGTCGACAGCGTTCATCCAACCAGGCTTTTCCGCGCTCTCCGCAGCGCTTCTCCCGACTGTTACTCTGAGGTATATTCCCGATCGATCTGAGCTAGGGATCAGGAGAGCGAGGAGAATCCCCCGACCATGGACATCCGTCTCCAGCGCGACGCCCTGTTGACGGAGCTTGCTCTTCTTCAGGGAATCGTCGAGCGGCGAACGACGATTCCGATCCTCTCCCACCTGCTCCTCGACGCGAAGGACGGCAAGCTCGCCCTCGCCGCCACCGACCTCGACGTCTCGCTCTCGACCTGGTGCAGCGCCGAGGTGTCGCGCCCCGGCGCGGTCGCCGTGCAGGCGAAGAAATTTCACGAAATCGTGCGCTCTCTCGCCGACGCCGAGCTCGTCCTCAAGCTCGACGAGGGGAGCAACGTCACGCTCCAGGCCGGCCGCAGCCGCTTCCGCATCCGCGGCCTCGAGGCGGAGAACTTTCCGACCCTGCCGCGCGTCGAGGGCGACACCGCGGTCGAGCTGTCGCTCGACGTGCTGCGGCGGATGATCGCCAAGATCATCTTCGCCATCTCCACCGAGGAGTCCCGCTTCCAGCTCAACGGCGCGCTGTTCAAGATCAAGGCTGAAGGTCTCGAGATGGTGGCCACCGACGGCCACCGGCTGGCGCTCGTCGAAGTCGCCGCGGGTGGCAGCAACGGCAGCGCGGTGACGGTCAAGCACGCTCAGGACGGCGTGCTCATCCCGCGCAAGGCGCTGCAGGAGCTGCTGCGCTTCGACGGCGCCGACACCGTCTCCTACCGCCGCGGCGAGCACCACCTCGCCTTCGGCCTCGGCAAGCGCGAGCTCACCTGCCGCATTCTCGAGGGCACCTTCCCCGACTACGAGCGCGTCATCGCCAAGAACAACGACAAGCGGCCGGTGCTCGACCGCCAGCCGTTCCAGCAGGCGGTGCAGCGCGTGGCGCTGCTCACCGGCGAGCGAGCCCGCGGCGTGCTGCTGCACTTCTCGCCCGAGGGGCTGGTGATCTCGGCGGCCAACCCCGACCTCGGCGAGGCCACCGAACAGGTGCCGTGCGAGTACGGCGGGCCGGAGCTCAAGTTGGGGCTCAACCCCGACTACCTCGGTCACTTCCTCAACGCCGTCGAGACGTCCCAGGTCCGTCTCGAGCTCAAAGACGCCGAGAGTCAGTGCGTGGGGTACCCGGTCGAGGGCGAGCACCTGCGCTACCTCTGCGTCATCATGCCGATGCATGTCTGAGTACGGCCCGCTCTGCTCGCTTCCCTAACCACCCGCTCCTTCCGCAACCTCGCCGACGCCTCCTTCGCCCCCGGCGAGGGGCGGCACCTGCTGCTGGGCAGCAACGGCGCCGGCAAGACGAGCCTGCTGGAAGCGGCTCTACCTCGCCGCCACCACGAAGAGCTTCCGAACGGCCGATCTCGCCACCTGCGCGCGGCACGGCGAAGCGGGCTTTCACGTCGCGATCGACGCCGGAGCCGGCGGGCGCGACCGCCTCGAGCTCGGCTGGCAGCGCGGCGAGCGGCTGCGGCTCGCCAACGGCAATGGCGTGCCGCTCGCCGAGCACGTCTCCGTACAACCGGTGGTGCTGTGGACGGCGGCGGAGGCCGACCTGCTGGGAGGCGCGCCGGTGCTCGGCCGGCGGCTGATCGACCGCGGATTGGTGAGCACGCGGCCAACGGCGCTCGCCGTGCTCTCGCGCTATCGCCACGTGCTGGCGCAGAAACGCCAGCTGCTCGCAAGCGGTCGCGCGGACGGGCTCGGCAGCTGGAACGAGTTGCTCGCCGAGAGCGCCGCCGAGGTCATCGCGCTGCGCGCCGCCTACGTCGAGGCGCTCGATGCCGCGCTCGGCGCCGTCCGCGAGCGCACCGCATTGCCGCTGCCGCCGCTGCGCGTCGAGTACCTGCCCTCGCCACGCGCGGGAATCGCCGGCGCCGACGCCATCGTCACCGCGCTCGAGCGCATCGCTCCGCGCGAGCGGCAGCGCGGCGCGCCGCTGCTCGGTCCTCACCGCGATGCGCTGCGGCTGCTCTGGGACGGCCGCGAGGTCGGCACTGTCGCTTCTGCCGGCGAGGGGAAGGCCCTCGGTCTCCTCCTCGCCGCGGCTCAAGGCACGCTCGTCGAGGCTACCGGACGCGACCCCGTCTACCTCCTCGACGACGCCGACGCCGAGCTCGATCGCGAGCGCCTGGGGGCGGTCTGGGACGCCTTCGCGCCGGCCACCCAGCTGCTCGCCACCTCGAGCCGGCCGGAGGTCTGGGAGGCCCTGCCGGCGGGCCGTCGCTGGCAGCTCTCCGGCGGTCGCGTTACCGCCCCGTAAAGCACAGATTCTTCAGGCATTAAGCGCTGGCTTTCCGCGCCGCGGCAAGGTATACTCGCCAACGCGCCGGCCGGCGCCCCTCCTTCTGCCCCCGGGAGCGACTCTCGACCTACTTCATCCTGCCCGGGGTGTAGGAATCCAAGCAGCCTCGAGGGGTCCGTCGCGAGCCGGCGAGAGAGGCAGCGATCCCTTGCAAGACACCCCCAAGCTCGACCTCCCGAACGTCCAGAAGGGCAGCGAGTACAACGCCGAGAGCATCCAGGTCCTCAAGGGCCTCGACGCGGTGCGCAAGCGCCCCGGGATGTACATCGGCGACACCGACGACGCCTCGGGCCTTCACCACATGGTCTTCGAGCTCGTCGACAACTCCATCGACGAGGCGCAGGCGGGCTTCGCCACCACCGTCGAGGTCACCATCCACAGCGACAACTCGGTCACCGTCGAGGACGACGGCCGCGGCATCCCCGTCGACCTGCACGTCGAAGAGGGGCGCTCGGCGGCCGAGGTCATCATGACCGAGCTGCACTCGGGCGGTAAGTTCGACCACAACTCGTACAAGGTCTCGGGCGGTCTGCACGGCGTCGGCGTCTCGGTGGTCAACGCGCTCTCCGAGACGCCTCGAGCTCGAGATCAAGCGCGACGGCAGGGTCTGGTACCAGGTCTACCGCCGCGGCGTCCCCGAGAAGGCCATCGAGGCGATCGGCAAGAGCGACCGCACCGGCACCAAGGTGCGCTTCACCCCCGACCCGCAGATCTTCACCGTCCTCGAGTTCCACTACGACACCCTGGCGCAGCGGCTGCGCGAGCAGTCGTTCCTGAACCGCGGCGTGCTGGTCAAGGTGCGCGACGAGCGCACCGACCGCGGCGCCGAGTTCCGCTACGAGGGCGGCATCGCCAGCTTCGTCGACCACCTCAACCGCGCCAAGAACCCGCTGCACAGTCCGCCCATCTACCTGCGCGACGTGCGCGACGACGGCGAGGGCGAAGAGACCACCGAGGTGGCGCTGCAGTGGAACGACGGCTACCAGGAGCAGGTGTTCAGCTTCACCAACACCATCAACAACCGCGACGGCGGTACGCACCTGACCGGCTTCAAGTCGGCGCTCACCCGCGTCATCAACGACTACGCCGCGCAGAGCCCGCTGGGCAAGGGGCTCAAGGAGAACCTCTCCGGCGAGGACGTGCGCGAGGGCCTCACCGCCGTCGTCTCGGTGCGCATCCGCGACCCCAAGTTCTCCTCGCAGACCAAGGACAAGCTGGTCTCCTCCGAGGTCAAGGGGTGGGTCGAGCAGGTGGTGCACGAGCGGCTCTCGACCTTCCTCGAGGAGAACCCGGCGATCGCCAAGAAGATCGTCGAGAAGACGGTCGACGCCGCCCGCGCCCGCGAGGCGGCGCGCAAGGCGCGCGAGCTGACCCGGCGCAAGGGCGCGCTCGACTCGCTCAACCTTCCCGGCAAGCTCGCCGACTGCTCGGAGAAGAGCCCCGAGCTGTCCGAGATCTTCCTGGTCGAGGGCGACTCCGCCGGCGGCTCGGCCAAGCAGGGGCGCGACCGCCGCTTCCAGGCGATCCTCCCCCTCCGCGGCAAGATCCTCAACGTCGAGAAGGCGCGCTTCGACAAGGTGCTGGCGTCGGAGGAGATCCGCACCCTGATCTCGGCGCTGGGGGCCGGCATCGGCAGCGACGACTTCGACATCACGCGCTTGCGCTACCACAAGCTGGTGATCATGTGCGACGCCGACGTCGACGGCTAGCCACATCCGCACCCTGATCCTCACCTTCTTCTTCCGCCAGATGCGCGAGGTGATCGAGAAGAACCACCTCTTCATCGCCCAGCCGCCGCTGTACAAGGTGAGCGAGGGGAAGAAGGCGAGCTACCTCAAGGACGACCGCGAGTACAAGGCCTTCCTCATCGACCGCATCCAGAGCGGCTGGGAGGTCTCCCTGGAACGAAACGGCGACGGCGAGCCGCCGCACACGCTCGCCGGCGCCCGCCTGGCGCACTTCCTCGAGAAGGTGGAGAGCTTCCGCGACAACCTCGAGCGGCTGATGAGCCGCGGCTACCCCAAGGAGGCGCTCGAGCTGGCGCTGCTGCACGGGCTCACCGGCAAGGCCGCCCTGCAGGACGAGCCGCGGGTGCGTGGGCTCGCCGCGGCGCTCGAGGCGAAGGGGTTCTCCAACGTCGAGGTGTCGCAGGACGAGGAGCACGGCACCCTCGCCATCCGCTTGGTGTCGCGCCGCTACGGCGTCGACCGGCTGGTGCGCCTCGACTGGAACCTGCTCATCTCCGCCGAGTACCGCGCGCTGGGGCAGAACGCCGCCGGGCATCGAGGCGATCCAGGCCCGTCGCGTCAGCCTCGTCCGCGGCGAGGAGAGCCTCGCCTTCGACGCCGTCGAGCCGGCCCTCGAGGAGCTCTTCGCGCGCGCCAAGAAGGGGCTCTCCATCCAGCGCTACAAGGGCCTCGGCGAGATGAACCCCGACCAGCTCTGGGAGACCACCATGGACCCCGCGCGCCGCCGGCTGCTGCGCGTGCGCATCGAGGACGCGGTGGCGGCCGACCAGATCTTCAGCATCCTGATGGGCGACGAGGTCGAGCCCCGTCGCGACTTCATCCACGAGAACGCGCTCGACGTCCGCAACCTCGACATCTGATGCGCAACCTCGACATCTGACCTGATCTGACCGACTCATAAGAACCCACGATGGCCGACGACGATCTGAAGACCCCCCCTTCCCGCCCTCCCGAGGTCCACATCCCGGTGGACATCGAAGAGGAGATGAAGCGCAGCTACCTCGACTACGCGATGAGCGTGATCATCGGCCGCGCGCTGCCCGACGTGCGCGACGGCCTCAAGCCGGTGCACCGCCGCGTGCTCTACGGCATGTGGGAGGCCGGCAACCGCGCCGGCCGCCCCTACAAGAAGTCGGCGCGCATCGTCGGCGACGTGATGGGCAAGTACCACCCGCACGGCGACAGCGCCATCTACGACACCGTCGTGCGCATGGCGCAGGACTTCTCGCTGCGCTACCCGCTGGTCGACGGCCAGGGCAACTTCGGCTCCATCGACGACGACCCGCCGGCGGCGATGCGCTACACCGAGGTGCGCCTCTCCCGCATCGCCGAGGAGATGCTGGGCGACGACATCGACAAGGAAACCGTCGACTGGGTCGCCGAACTACGACGACTCCGAGCGCGAGCCGATGGTGCTGCCGGCGGCCATCCCCAACCTGCTGGTCAACGGCAGCGCCGGCATCGCCGTCGGCATGGCCACCAACATCCCGCCGCACAACCTCGGCGAGGTGGTCGACGCGCTCATCCTGCTCATCGACGAGCCCGGGCGCCGACCTGCGCCGAGCTGATCGAGAAGGTCCCCGGCCCCGACTTCCCCACCGCCGGCTTCATCCACGGCATCGAGGGGATCTGGCACGCCTACGCCACCGGCCGCGGCGCCCTGCAGCTGCGCGCCAAGGCGCACGTCGAGCCGATGGAGCGCGGCGAGCGCGAGCGCATCGTCATCACCGAGCTGCCCTACCAGGTCAACAAGAAGAAGCTCATCGAGCGCATCGCCGAGCTGGTGCGCGGCAAGAAGCTCGAAGGGCATCTCCGACCTGCGCGACGAGAGCGACCGCGACGGCATCCGCGTCGTCATCGAGCTCAAGCGCGGCGTCATCGCCGAGGTGGTGCTCAACCAGCTCTACAAGCAGACGCCGATGCAGGTGACCTTCGGCATCATCCTGCTCGCCATCGTCGACCAGCAGCCGCGGGTGCTGACGCTCAAGGAGCTGCTGGAGCGCTTCCTCGACCACCGCAAGACGGTGGTCATCCGCCGCACCCGCTTCGACCTGCGGAAGGCCGAGGAGCGCGCCCACATCCTCGAAGGCATCCTCAAGGCGCTCGACCACCTCGACGAGGTGATCGCCACCATCCGCTCGAGCCGCGACCCCGGCGAGGCGCGCGAGCGGCTGATGACGGGCTTCGCGCTCTCCGACGTGCAGGCGCAGGCGATCCTCGAGATGCGCCTGCAGCGGCTCACCGGCCTCGAGCGCGACAAGGTGGTCGAGGAGTACCGCGAGCTGATGGCGACCATCGAGCGGCTGCGCGCCATCCTCGGCAGCGACCGCCTGGTGCTCGAGGAGATCAGGAAGGAGCTGCTGCGGCTCAAGGAGGTCTACGGCGACCCGCGGCGCACCGAGATCGTCCACGCGGCGGGCGACATCACCATCGAGGACATGATCGCCGACGAGGACATGGTGATCACCGTCACCGCCTCGGGCTACGTCAAGCGCTCGCCGCTCACCGCCTACCGCGAGCAGCTGCGCGGCGGCAAGGGCCGCACCGGCATGCTGACCAAGGACGACGACTTCGTCGAGCACCTCTTCGTCGCCTCGGCGCACAGCTACATCCTGGTCTTCACCCAGAGCGGGCGCGTGCACTGGCTCAAGGTGCACGAGGTGCCGGCCACCGAGCCGGCGGCGAAGGGCAAGGCGATCGTCAACCTGCTGCAGCTCTCGCCCGACGAGAAGCTGGCGACGACGGTGGCGGTGCGCGAGTTCCGCGACGACGCCTCGCTCCTCTTCGCCACCGAGCGCGGCGTGATCAAGAAGACCGAGCTCTCCGCCTACGGCAACCCGCGCGCCGGCGGCATCATCGCCATCAACATCGACCCCGACGACCGCCTGCTGCAGGTGCGGCTCGCCGAGCCCGGCCACGACGTGCTGCTCGCCACCGCGCGGGGCTTCTCCATCCGCTTCCCGGAGAGCGACGTGCGGCCGCTGGGGCGCGCCACCCGCGGCGTGCGCGGCATCAGCCTGCGCAAGGACGACCGCGTGGTGGCGATGGAGCCGCTCGACCCGCTCGGCGGACCGCTGCTGTCGGTCACCGCCAAGGGTTTCGGCAAGCGCACCGAGGTCGCCGAGTACCGCCAGCAGGGGCGCGGCGGCAAGGGGATCATCAACGTCCGCATCGCCGGCAAGACCGGCGAGGTGATCGCCGTCAAGCAGGTCGCCGACGGCGACGGGCTGGTGCTCATCACGCAGGAAGGGATGATCCTGCGCACCCAGGCCGGCGGCGTGCGGCTCACCGGCCGCGGCGCCATGGGCGTCAAGCTGATGGACCTCGAGGGCGAGGACCGCCTGATCGCCGCGGCGCGGGTGTCGGAGCGCGACGAGGACGAGGAACTGCAAGTGGCGCCGGGGCGCCCGACGCGACGCCCGCCGGCGAGGATGCGGACGAGCTCGGCGGCGGCGACGAGGGCGATGCAGGCGACGACGGCGACGAAACGCCACCAGATACGATCCACTGAGCGGGAGGCGCGACGCATGGACTTCTTCCTCGACACCGCCGACATCAAGGAGATCGCCACCGCCCTCGAGTGGGGGATGTGCGACGGCGTCACCACCAACCCGTCGCTGATCGCGGCGCAGGGCAAGGCGTACCTGCCGGCCGTCAAGGAGGTGGCGGAGCTCCTGGGCGACCGGCCGGTCTCCGGCGAGGTGCTCGCCACCGAGCTGCAGCCGATCCTCGACGAGGCGCACGAGCTCGCCGAGCTGGCCGACAACGTGGTGGTCAAGGTGCCGCTCACCCCGCCCGGCCTGCAGGCGGTGGCGCGGCTCAAGGAAGAGGGGATCCCCACCAACGTCACCCTCTGCTTCTCCGCCAACCAGGCCCTGCTCGCCGCCAAGGCGGGCGCCGCCTACATCTCGCCCTTCGTCGGCCGCGTCGACGACATCGGGCTGCCCGGCATGGACCTCGTCGAGCAGATCCTCGCCATCTACGAGAACTACGGCGCCGACACCAAGGTGCTCGTCGCCTCGGTGCGCCACCCCGAGCACGTGCTGCGCGCGGCGCTGCTCGGCGCCGACGTCGCCACCATGCCCTTCAAGGTGCTGCAGCAGCTCTACAAGCACCCGCTCACCGACATCGGGCTCGACAAGTTCCTCGCCGACTGGAAGAAGAGCGGCGGCAGCTTCCGCTGACTCGGCGCCGGTGAGCGCCTGCGTGCTGACGACTTCGCTCGCCGCGCGCGTCCCGGGCGCCGAGCCGATGACTGAGCCAGCCGCCACGTCCGCGCGCCCGTCGCGGCCCGGCGAGCTCTTCCGTCTCGCCGCCGGGGTCTACCTGGTGCTCGCCCTCGGCGGCCTGGTGTGGATCGGCCTGCGGCGCGGCGGCATCCCGGCGTCGCTCTTCCTCCCCGCGCGCGCCGCACCGGTGGATCGATCCGCTGGCCGGCGTCGCCGGCGCCGGTGCGCTGCTGCTCGCCTGGTGGGCGGCGCGCCGCTGGGGCATGGCGCGGCAGCTCGAGACGACGCTGCGCGAGCGGCTGGGACCGCTCACCGCCGCCGAGGCCCTCGGCCTCGCCCTGCTCTCCGGCGTCGCCGAGGAGGTGTTCTTCCGCGGCGCCGTGCAGGCGGCGTGGGGCTTCTACCCGGCGACGCTGATCTTCGCCGCGCTGCACAGCGGCCGCGGCCGCGCCATGATGCTGTGGACGACGTCGGCGCTCGCCGCCGGCGCCGTCCTCGGCGCGCTGATGCTGTGGCGCGGCTCGCTCTTCGCGCCCATCGTCTGCCACGCGCTGGTCAACGCCGTGCAGCTGCGGCGGCTGCTGGTCGCGCCACCGGCCGTGCCGTCGCCGACCTCGCCGCTCTCGTAGGCGCCCTCACCGCGCCGGTCCCGGCGAGCCCCGTTTCGGGCTGGTAGACTCCCGGCCGACGAAGGGAGGGTCGGTTTGGCGGAGCGCAGCGGTGACGTTCTCGAACGGGTGGAGCGGGAGAAGGAGCGGTACCTCGCCGAGCTCGAGGAGTACCTGCGCATCCCCTCGATCTCCACCGACCCCGAGTACGCCGCCGAGGTCGACCGCTGCAGCGGCTGGCTGCGCGACCGCATGGAGCGCGCCGGCCTCGCCGCCGAGCGCGTCGACGCCGGCGGCCACCCCCTCGTCTACGGCGAGTGGCTGGGCGCCCCCGGCAAGCCGACGGTGCTCTTCTACGGCCACTACGACGTGCAGCCGGTCGACCCGATCGAGGAGTGGCGTCACCCGCCCTTCGAGCCCACCCACGAAGGGGACAACCTCGTCGCTCGCGGCGCCACCGACGACAAGGGGCAGTCGTACACCCACCTGCTGGCGGTGGAGGCGATGCTCGCCGAGCGCGGCTCGCTGCCGGTCAACGTCAAGTTCCTCGTCGAGGGCGAGGAGGAGTCCGGCGGCGCCGCCATCGAGCGCTTCGTCACCGAGGACGCCGGCCGCCGCCTCGCCTGCGACTGCGTGGTGGTCTCCGACTCCTCGATGCACGGCGCCCGGGCAGCCGTCGCTCGTCTACGGCCTGCGCGGCATCGCCTACATGGAGATCAAGGTCCACGGCCCCAACCGCGACCTCCACTCCGGCACCTACGGCGGTCGCGGTGGTCAACCCGCTCAACGCGCTGGCCGGGATCCTCGCCGCCTCAAGGATCGCGCCACCGGCCGCATCACCATCCCCGGCTTCTACGACGCGGTGCGCGAGATCGAGCAGTGGGAGCGGCGCGAGATGGCCGCGCTGCCGTTCGACGAGGAGGCGTACAAGCGCGACCTCGGCGTCGACGCCCTCGGCGGCGAGCAGGAGCTACCCGCCGCTCGCGCGCGCCACCGTGCGGCCGACGCTCGACGTCAACGGCATCTTCGGCGGCTACATGGCGGGCGGCGCCAAGACGGTGCTGCCGGCGTGGGGCGGCGCCAAGGTGTCGATGCGCCTGGTGCCCGACCAGGACCCGGAGAAGATCGGCCGCGACTTCGTCGACCACGTGACGCGACTGGCGCCCGCCGGCGTGCGCGTCGAGGCGAAGCTCCTGCATCGCGGCAAGCCCATGCTGCTCCCCACCGAAGGCCCCTACTTCGGCGCCGCCATGGACGCCCTCGCCGACACCTTCGGCAAGCGCCCGCTGCGCGTGCGCGAGGGCGGCTCGATCCCGGTCGTCGACACCTTCTCGTCGGTGCTGCACGCGCCGGTGCTGCTGATGGGCTACGGCCTGCCCGACGACCGCCTCCACTCGCCCAACGAGAAGATGTCGATCCCACAGTTCTACGACGGCATCCGCTGCAACGTGCGGCTGCTCGACCGCGTGGCCGAGCTCGCCGGCGGCGCGAGGGCGGCATGACCGAACGCAGAGAGCCGGTCAGCGCCACCAGCCACGAGGAGCGCGAGCTCAAGTTCGGCCGCGTCGAGCTGGCGCACCTGCGCGACCGCCTCCTCGAGCTGCAGGCCGAGCGCGTGGCGCCGCCGGCCTTCGAGGACAACTGGATCTTCGACCGCGGCAAGGGCGAGCTGCACAAGGAAGGCGCCGTGCTGCGCCTGCGCGTCGACGGCCACGGCGCCCAGCTCACCTTGAAGGGCCCGCCGAAGTGGGAGGAGTCGACCAAGGTAAGGAGCGAGCTCGAGACGCGGCTCGACGACGCCGAGGTGATGCAGGAGATCCTCCGCCGGCTGGGCTACAAGGTGCACCGCCGCTACCAGAAGATGCGCGAGGAGTGGCGTCTCGGCGCGGTGCTGATCTCGCTCGACCACACGCCGATCGGCGACTTCGCCGAGTTCGAGGGGCAGGGCGCTGACAAGCTCGCCAAGCGTTGCGGCCTGGTCCCCGAGGAAGCCGAGAAGCGCAGCTACCTCGAGCTCTACGAGGACCACCTCAAGGACAACCCGGGCGAGCCGCCCGACATGGTCTTTAAGTAGCTACCGGATGGTCTTCAAATAGCTACGCGGTAGCTCGCGTGCGCGCGCTCGTCCTCGCCGCCGGCTACGGCACGCGGCTGCGCCCGCTGACCGACGAGCTGCCCAAGCCGCTGCTGCCGGTCCTCGGCCGGCCGCTCTTGCTGCGCACGCTCGACGCCCTCGTCGATGCCGGCTGCGAGGCCGCGGCGATCAACCTCCACCATCTGGCGGAGGCGATCCCCGCCGCCGTCGGTGACGAGCACCGCGGCATGCGGATCCTCTACTCCCGCGAAGAGCCGATCCTCGGCACCGGCGGCGCCTTCGTGCCGTTGCGCGATTTCTTCGCCGGCAGCGAGACGGCGCTGCTCGTCAACGGCGACAGCCTGTGCGCATGGCCCCTCGTCGAGCTGCTGGCGCGGCATCGGAGGCGAGGCGCGGCGGCGACGCTGCTGCTCGCCGGCCGGCCCGATCCGCGGCGGTTCGGCGGCGGCATCGGCGTCGACCGCAATGGTCGCGTGCGCGCCATCCGCGGCGAGCCGCGCTTCGGGCCGATCTCGCGGCGGTTCGTCTACGCCGGCGCCTACGCGCTCGACCCGACGTTGCTGGCGCGCTTGCCGGAGGGGTTTTCCGACTCGATGCGGGACCTCTTCGAGCCGTTGCTCGCCGAGGGCGGCAGGATCGACTCGCTGGTGACGTGGAAGCCGTGGCACGACCTCGGCACGCCAGCCCGCTATCTCGAGGCGATGCTCGAGCTCGTGGCGCGGTACGGGGCCAGCGTTTTTTGGATCGGGCGGATGCAGGTCGCCGGCGACGCGAGCCTGGCGCGCGTCGTCGGCGAACGAGGCGCGCGGGTGGGCGATGGTGCACAGGTCGAGGAGTCGCTGTTGCTGCCTGGGGCGATCGTCGGCGCCGAGTGCCGGCTGCGCCGCGTCGTCGTGGGGCCGGAGAGCGAGCTGCCGGCGGGGAGCGCGTGGTCCGATGTGCTGCTGACCCGCTGGCGCCCGGAGATCGCGCCGCCGCCAGGCACGCGGCGCCAGGGCGATCTGCTCGTTACCCCGTTCGGCGGCTGAGGCGTCGGTCGGTCGCGGAGCGGTTGACACGGCCGCAGCTGGTGTGTCACTGTACTAGTACACCGCGAATCGAGCCGCCGCGCCAACCGCGAACGTCGCCATGCTCACCGTCGACCCTCGCAACCCGCTTCCGCTCTGGCGCCAGCTCGAGGAAGGCGTGCGCAACCTCGTCGCTGCGGGCGCGCTCGCGCCCGGAGCGGCGGTGCCTTCGGTGCGCGAGCTGGCGCGCGAGCTGGCGGTCAACCCGGCCACCATCGCCAAGGCCTACCAGCGCCTCGCCGACGCCGGCGTGCTCGAAGTGCGGCGCGGCGAGGGCACCTTCGTAGCCGCCGGAGCGCCCACCCTGCCGCGCGCGGAGCGCCGTCGGCGCCTGCAGCAGGCGGCGCGCAGCTACGCCGCACACGCGGTCACCCTCGGCCTCGGAATCGATGAAGCGGTAGCGGCGGCGCGCCAGGCGTGCGAAGAGATCGAGGAGGAGACCTCCGATGCTGACAGCAAGCAGCAGCGCGCCCGCCGCTGAGCCGCCGCCGGCGCCGAGCGCCGCGACAACCGTGCTCGCCGCGCGCGGCCTCGTCGTGCGCTACGGCCGCGACGTGGCGGTCGACGGCATCGACCTCGAGCTGAAGGCCGGCGAGGTCTACGCCCTGCTCGGCAGGAACGGCAGTGGCAAGAGCTCGCTCGTCCGCGCCCTCCTCGGCTTGCAGCCGCCCACCGCCGGCGAGGTCGAGGTGCTCGGCCGCGACCCGCGGCGCGAGCGCGCGGCGCTCATGCACGACGTCGGCTACGTTCCCGAGGAGCCGCAGGCGCCGCCGGAGATGAGCGCGCAGCAGCTCGCGGCCTTCTGCGGCCGCCTGCACCGGCGCTGGGACGGCGCCGCTCTCGCCGAGCGGCTGCGGCGGCTCGGCATCCCGCTCGACCGCCGCTTCCGCCGCCTCTCGCGCGGGCAGAAGAAGCAGGTCGAGCTGGCGCTCGCGCTGGCGCACCGGCCAGCGCTGGTGGTGCTCGACGACCCGACCCTGGGCCTCGACCCGCTCGCCCGCCGCGGCTTCTTCGGCGAGCTGATGGCCGAGCTCGCCGACGGCGGAGCCGCGGTGCTGATCACCACTCACGACCTCGCCGCCGTCGAGGGGATCGCCGACCGCGTCGGCATCCTCGCCGTCGGCCGGCTGCTCGTCGACGAGCCGCTCGAGGCGCTACGCGGCCGCTTCCGCCGCCTGCTGCTCCCCGCCGGCCGCGTCGAGGCGCTCGGCGCGCTGCGGCCGCTCGTGCAGCAGGCGCGGCCGTGGGGCGTCGAGGTGGTCGTCGGCGGCTGGAGCGAGGACGCCACCACCGCCGCCGAGGCGCGGCCGATGTCGCTCGAAGAGATCTTCGCGGCGCTACACGCCGCGCCGGAGGAGGCCTGACCCATGCGCGCCCTCGCCCTCGTCACCGCTCGCGAGCTGCGCGCCTACGCGCCCGCTTGGGCCGCCGCCCTCGTCGCCGCGACGCTGCCCTGGCTCGCGCCGCTGCTGCCGGTGGGCGGCGGCCAACCGGCCGCCGACGTGCGGCTGGCCACCGCGGCGGCGATCGCCGCGCTGCTCGGGCTCACCTTCGCGCTCTTCGCCGGCGCCGGCCTTTTGGCGCGCGACCTCGCCGAAGGGCGGATGGGGTTCTTCCTCGCCCTGCCGCTCGCCGCTGGGACGGTGTGGGCGGGGAGGCTGCTCGCCGCCGCGATCCTCGTCTACGGCACCATGGCGGCGATCGTGGTCCCGGCCGCGCTGGCGGCGGGCGAGCTGTGGCGCCCAGCGGCGGCGGGACTGCTGGAACGGCCGCTGTTCGACTCGCTGGCGGGCGCCGGTGCCGTGGTCCTGCTGCCGCCGCTCTTCCTCCTGCTCCTCGCCCACTTGCTGGCGACGGCCGTGCGCAGCCGGTCGCCCTGGCTGCTCGCCGACCTCGGCGGCCTAACCGTCGCCGCGGTCGTCGTCACCCGGTCGCTCGCCCGCCTGCTGCAGGGCGGCGCGCCGCTCGAGCTGCTGATCGGCGCCGCCGTGGTCGCCGCCATCGCCCTTATCGTCTTGCTGCCCAGCGGTGGCATCGGCCTGGCGCGCGGCGGCGTGCTGCTCACCCGCGTGCACCGCGCGCAGGCGGCATTCGTCGCCGGCGGCTTGTTGGTCGCCGCGCTCGCCACGGCCGGGTTCACCCGCTGGGTGCTGGCCGTGGACGCGGGCGACCTGACCGCCGTCGAGGAGGTCGAGGCGGCGCCCGCCGGGTCGTGGCTCGTGACGCGCGGGCCCCTTCGGCACCGGCCGAGCTACCGGCCGTGGATACTCGTCGACGCCGCCGATGGGCGCTCACTGCCGCTCGCCGCGGGTCGAGGCGGGCGTGACGTCGGCCGGCCCTCGCCGCTCGCCTTCTCGGCCGACGGCCGCCGCGCGGTCTGGCTGCGCCCGCGCGGGGCGCCCTACGGCGGGCCCAGCGAGGCGGTGTGGGTGGAGCTCGGCGATCATCCGCGCGTCGGCGCCGGCGGCGTCGACGTCGCCAATGTCTGGAACACGGCGCTGCTCGTCGACGGCGACCGCGTCGCCATCGCCGAGCCACAGCGCCTCTCGGTGTGGACCGACGAAGGGCGGCGGCTGCTCGCGGCTGCCGAGCTGCCGCGCCCACGTCTCCTGTGGCAAGTGCTGCGCAGCCTGCCCGGCGGCAACGTCCGCCTGGCGCGGCTGGCCAGCCCGGGGGACGAGGAGCCGCGGCTGCAGATCTGGGACCTCGACGTCGCCGGCCGACGGCTCGTCGCGCGCGCCGACCGGCCTCTCGACAAGACCGAAGTCGGGGCCGGTGCCGCTCTCTCAGCCGACGGCACCCGCCTGCTGCTCGCCGTCGGCTGGGGCGGCCGCGGCGGCGCCGAGCTCGTCGACGCGACGGACGGGCGATCGCTCGCCGCGTTCGTGCCGGCCGGCGAGAAGGCCTACTCGAGCGCCAGCTTCCTGTCTGGTGGCCGCGTCGCCGTGGCGGTGGGGCGCGTCGAGACGTTGACGCTCCGCCTCTTCGACCGCGACGGCAAGCCGCTGCGCGAGCTGCCGCTCGGCCGCGGGCGCTGGGCGTGGCTGGGCGCGCCGTGGAGCGCCGACGTGCTGCCCTTCACGGCGAACGTGCGCGACGGCGCCGGCTGGAAGGGCGAGCTGCGCGTCGTCGACCTCGCCAGCGGCGCGGTGCGCAGCCTCGGCGGCCGCGTGACACCGCTCGTCGGTGCCGCCCCCTGGTGGCCGGGGGCCGACCACGTCATCCCGGACGCGCCGGCGAACCGACTGTTCCGCACCGACGACGGCGTCGTCGTGCGGGTCGACGACGCCGGCCGGCAGACGCCCGTGCTGCCGCGCGCCGGCGGGGCGCCAGCCGGGCGTTGAGGCGAGCGGCCGGCGGCAGGCGAAACCGTCGCTGCCAAGCCCAGCGACCGCATGCTGGCTCGCCGACCGCGCGGCCAACACGGGGAGGCCGCGGTCTTGTGGCGGGGTCGCCGCTCGCGCTCGCATCGCGCGGTAGGCTGCGCGCCGTGGACTCCATGCTGCCCTTCGCCGAGACGCCGAGCCGGCTGCTGCTCGCCATCGTCGGCATCGCACTGCTCGTCGCCGGCCGGCGCCTCTTCTGGCTTGCCGTCGGCATGCTCGGCTTCATCGCCGGCTACCAGGCGATGGAGCGCTGGGGCAGCGGGCTGCCGCACACCGCGGCGTTGGTCGTCGCCATCGCGGTGGGCGTCATCGGCATGATCCTCGCGGTCGTCGTGCAGCGCGTGGCGGTGGCGCTCGCCGGCTTCCTGCTCGGCGTCGTCCTCGCCACGTTCCTGCTGCCGCTCACCGACCTCGCACTCGGCCCGTGGCACGGCCTGGTGGTCGCAGCCGCCGGCCTGCTGATGGCCTTCGTGGCGCTGGGCATCTTCTCGCTGGCGCTGGTCGTGCTCACCGCCGGCGCCGGCGCGGCGATGCTCGCCGAAGCGATCGCGGCGCCGCCGCCGTGGGGCGTGGCGCTGCTCGTCGTGCTGTGGGTGATCGGCGTCGTCGTGCAGCGGCGCAGCCAGGCCTGAGCGCGCGGCAGGCCGCCGAGCGCAGCGCGGCCGGCTGGTAGAGTTTCGCGCATGACCGCCGCCGCGATCACCGCCTCGCAACGTCGCCAGCTGAGGGCGCGCGCCCATCCGCTCTCGCCTCTCGTGCAGGTCGGCCGCGGCGGCGTCTCCGACGCCTTCGTCGCCGAGCTCGACCGCGCGCTCGAGGCGCACGAGCTGGTCAAGATACGGCTGCGCGGTGAACGCGAGGATCGTGCTGCGCAGCTTTCCGACGTGACGGCGCGACTCGACTGCTTGGTAGTGGGCACCGTCGGCGGCGTCGCCATCCTCTACCGCGAGTCCGAGGACGGCGCCGGCAAAGTGGAGGAGCGCGAGTGAGCGGGCGCTGGGCAGCCGCCGTCACCGTGCTCGCAGCGCTGGTCGCCGTCGCGGCCTGCGCGCCGAGCCCTCCCGACGAGCCGGCCGCGCCGACGCCCGCGGCGACAGCCTCCGCCGCCGAGCAGGAGCAACCGATGAACCCGCAGCAGGCCGCCGCCGTCGAAGCCTGGCGCAGCAGGCGCATCGAGCGCCTCGAGGCCCCCGACGGCTGGCTCAGCCTCGTCGGCCTCGAGTGGCTCGACGAGGGCGACAACCGCCTCGGCAGCGCCGCCGACGCCGACGTGCGCTTCCCGGCCAAGGCGCCGGCGAACCTCGGCACCATCACTCGCCGCGGCGACGCGCTGACGCTCACGCCGGCGGTTCCGAAGCAAGGAGGCTCGCCGCTCACCATCGACGGCAAGCCGGTGACGAAGGCGACCAAGCTCGCGAGCGACGCGCAGGGCGAGCCCACCACGGTCTCGTTCGGCTCGATCGAGCTCTACGTCATCCAGCGCGGCGACCGCTGGGCGGTGCGCATCAAGGACAGCGAGAGCCCCGTGCGCACCGGCTTCCAGGGCCTCGACTACTACCCGCTGCGCGGCGACTGGGTGGTGCAACGCGAGCTTCGAGCCGGCACCCGCGGGCACCAAGATCCCGGTGCCCAACATCCTCGGCACCACCGAGGACGCCGACTCGCCTGGCGACGTCGTCTTCAGCCGCGACGGTCATGAGGTGCGCCTGCAGGCGATCGACGAGGGCGACGGTCGCCTCTTCCTCGTCTTCGGCGACCAGACCAACGGCAAGGGCACCTACGGCGGCGGCCGCTTCGTCTACGCCGACCCGCCCAAGCCCGGCGAGCGCACCGTCACCGTCGACTTCAACCAGGCCTACAACCCGCCCTGCGTCTTCACGCCGTACGCGACCTGCCCGCTGCCGCCGAAGGGGAACAAGCTGCCGTTCCCGATCGAGGCGGGCGAGAAGCTGTGGAGCGGGTACCACCATCCAAGCGGCTAGCTCGCGCACGAGACGCAACGCCGCTCACGTCGTCGACGTCAGGCCAGGGCTTGCGACTCGGTGGGGCAGGCCGCTCGCTGGACGACGCGGGAAGCAGCCCCGTATACCCACCGCTGGTGCGAAGGAGGTTGCCCATGACAGCTCGACGCCTCGTCGCCTCGTCTCTGGTTGCCGCCGCTCTGCTCGCCGCTCCGGCCACGGCAGACGAGCCTACGGTGACCGCGGAGATCGCCCTGCATCAGCTGGAGGCGCCCGGTGCGCTCACCCTGCTGAGGACCATCGCCGGCACGCGCGGGCTGAAGCTGATCGACGAGCGCACCGTTGCCGTCACCGACTCGGCTGAGGTGGTCGCGCTGGCAAAGGCCGTGGTGGAGCTCGCCGAGAATCCGAGCGACCTCGGAGGTGAAGTCAGGATCCACACGGCCCCGGATGGATCCGTCATCGCCTCCATGCGTGTGCAACACGCTGACTTGGCGGACGTTGGTAAGGCACTTCGAGTGGAGGTGAGTATCAGCAGGATGGCGTTTCACGAGGCCCTGTCGACGGTTGTCGTCCGGGACACTCCCGAGCAGGTCGAAGCGGCGCGCGACGTGATTCGGCGTCTCGACCTGGGTCAGAACTAGCGGGTGTTGCGGGAGCGGCTCAGCCCGCGCGCCGGTACGCCATCGCCTCGCCGACCCGCTGCTTCGCCAGCTCCAGCGCCGCCTCGGCCGGCCGCTGTTCTCTCGCCCGCGCGCGTTCCAGCACCTCGCGGGTGTTCTCGCGGATCTTCTCGTCGATGGCCTCGAAGGCTCGCCTCTGCGTGCCGCCGTGGTACTCGACGGAGGCGCAGATGACGCCGCCGGCGTTGGCGACGAAGTCCGGCACTGACAGGATGCCGCGTTCGTGCAGGATGCTTGTCGGCGCCCGGCGTCACGGCGATGTTGGCGCCCTGCAGCACCATCTTGCAGGTGAGCCGCCCGACGTTGCTCTCGTCGAGCGCGTCGGGGCGCGCCGCCGGCACCAGGATGTCGCACGGCAGGTCGACGAAGGCCTCGCGCGGCAGCTTCTGGCCGCGCGGGTAGTCGGTGACGCGGTGGGTCTCGCTCTTGACCACCCACAGCTCCTCGATGTCGATGCCGTCGGGGTCGAAGACGGTGCCGTCGACGTCGGAGGCGCCGACGAGCACGGCGCCGCGCTCGGCGAGGTAGCGCGCCGTGTGGCTGCCGACGTTGCCGTAGCCCTGCACCACCACCCTGGCGCCGTCGAGGCGCACGTCGCAGAAGTCCTGCGCCACCTCGGCGCAGACGGCGAGGCCGAAGCCGGTAGCGCCGACTTGGTCCAGCGGGATGCCACCGAGCACCTTGGAGAGCCCCACCGAGCGGCCGATCTCGTCGCGCACCCAGGCCATCGACACCTCGTCGGTGCCGATGTCGGGGCCGGGGATGTAGCCCACCAGCGCCTCGATGCCGCGGGCGAACTGGCGGATCAACGCCTCCTTGTTCGGCACGCCGGGGTCGGCGAGGATGCCCGACTTGCCGCCGCCGTGGGGCAGCCCGGCGAGGGCGTTCTTCCAGGTCATCGCGCGGGCGAGGCGGAACACCTCGGCGGTGGTGACGTCGGCCGCCATGCGGATGCCGCCGATGGCGGGGCCCGCCGCCGTGTTGTCGATGACGACGATGCCGCGCAGCCCGCAGCGCGGCTCGTAGACGTAGACCACCTTCTCCGGGCCGTACTCGTCCGCGATCTCGCGAAAGATCAGCTCTTCCATGGCGCTCCTCTGCGGGTGAATACGGATGCGGCGGACGCCGCCCGGCGAGGCCGCATCGTAGCCCGAACCGCCGTCGCGCCGCCACGCCGCAGCGCGGCGCGCCGAGCACCGCCCACGGCGCTCGCTTCGCTCGCGGCGCCAGAAGACCCTGGCCCGCCGCTTCGCGGCGCCGCGGGTCCCTACTTCTTCTGGTAAGGCAGCCCTACTTCTTCTGGTACGGGAGGCCGAGCGCCCGCGGCGGCCGCGACTTGCCGATGAAGCCGGCGAGCACCACCAGCGTCAGCACGTAGGGGATCATCTGCACGAACTGCACGGGAACCTTCGACACCCCCTGCATCTGGATCGACAGCGCCTCGGCGGCGCCGAAGAGCAGGCAGGCGAGCATCGTCGGCACCGGCCGCCAGTTGCCGAAGATCAGCGCCGCGAGCGCGATGAAGCCGCGCCCGGCCGACATGTTGCGGGTGAACAGCGAGGCCTGGCCGATCGACAGGTACGCGCCGCCGATGGCGGCGAGCGCGCCCGACAGCATGACGCCGAGGTAGCGCACGCGTCCGACGTCGACGCCGGCGGTGTCGGCGGCCTCGGGGTTCTCGCCCACCGCCCGCAGGCGCAGCCCGAAGCGGGTGCGGTCGAGCACGTACCAGGTCACCGGCACGAGCGCGAAGGCGATCACCATCGGCGGCAACGGCAGCAGCTGGTCCTGGGGCAGCTGCGGCGTGGCGCCGGTGGAGGCGAAGAAGGCGCCGGCGAGCAGCTGCGGCAGACCGAGGAAGACGATGTTGAGTGCCGTCCCCGACACCACCTGGTCGGCGCGGAAGCGGATGCAGGCGACGCCGTGGACGAGCGCCACACCGACGCCGGCGATCACCGCCGCGAGCAGGCCCAGCCAGGGGTTGCCGAGAAGTGAGTGACGGTGGCGGCGGTGAAGGCGCCGGCGAGCAGCAGCGCCTCGAGCGCGATGTTGATGACACCCGCGCGCTCCGAGTAGAGGCCGCCGAGCGCCGCCAGCAGCAGCGGCGTCGCCAGCCGCAGCGCGGAGAGCAGGAAGGCGATGGTGAGGATCTGGTTCATGGCCGCCCCGCGCGCAAGCGCGCTGCCGCCCACCCGACCCCCGCCCCTGGGCTCTCTCCACCCCTATCCCCCCGTCCCCCTGCCCCTCTAGGGGCAGGGGCGCCCGCCCGCACCGTGGCGCGCCCGCTCATGCCTTCGCCCGCCGCGCCGCGAAGCGGTCGCGGAACAGCGCCTCGGCGGCGACGAAGAGGATGATCAGCCCCTGCAGCACCATCACCAGGTCCTTGGAGACGTGCTCGGTGAAGATGTCGACGAACAGCCCGCCGCGCAGCAGCGCGCCGAAGAGCAACGACGCGACGATCACCCCCAGCGGGTGGTTGCGCCCGAGCAGCGCCACGGCGATGCCGGTGAAGCCGTAGCCGGCCGAGAAGCTGTCGTAGTAGCGGTAGCGGTAGCCGAGCACCTCGCCGATCGCCACCATGCCGGCGAGCGCGCCCGAGATCGCCATCGCCAGCACCACCTGCCGGCCGGTGGCGATGCCGCCGTACTGCGCCGCGGCCGGGCTGGCGCCGGTGGCGCGGATCTCGTAGCCCCAGCGCGTGCGCCAGAGGAAGAGGTAGACGAGCACGCAGACGACCAGCGCGATCGGGAAGGCGACGCTCGCCGGGATGCGCTCGGGGAAGCCGGGCACGAAGGTGCCCAGGCGCGGGATATGAGCGCCCGCGCCGATGGGCACCGTCTCCAGGATGGGATCGCCCACCGGCTTGTAGTGGTACTGGGTGATGTAGCTCGCCAGCGCCACCGCCACGAAGTTGAGCATGATGGTGGTGATCACCTCGTGCGCCCCGAAGCGCGCCTTCAGCACACCCGGGACGGCGCCCCAGATGCCGCCGGCGAGGATGGCGGTGAGGAAGCACAGCGGCAGCAGCAGCGCGGCCGGCAGGTTCGCCAGCTCGATCCCCACCCAGGCGGTGGCGAAGGCGGCGATGGTGAGCTGCCCCTCGGCACCGATGTTGAGCAGCCCGCAGCGGAAGGCGACCGCCACCGCGAGGCCGGTGAAGATCAGCGGCGTGGCGTAGAAGAGCGTGTAGCCGATGCCGTCGGGCCAGGTGAGCGCGCTGCCGATGAGCAGCTCGTAGGTGAGCAGCGGGTTGTCGCCGACCGCGAGCACCAGCAGGGCGCCGACGCCGAACGCAGCCGCCACCGCGGCCAGCGGGAATGCGAGCTCGCGAAGCGCCTTGCGCACACTCACGCCGCAGCGCCTCCCGTCATCAGCAGCCCGATCTCCTCGGCGCTGCTGCGCGCCGGGTCGACCTCGCCGGCGATCCTGCCGCCGCGGATGACCAGCAGGCGGTCGGAGAGCGCCGTCACCTCCTCGAGCTCGGAGGAGACGAGCAGGATGGCGCACCCCTTGTCGCGCATCTCGACGAGGCGGCGGTGGATGAACTCGATGCCGCCGATGTCGACGCCGCGCGTCGGCTGCGCAACCAACAAAAGCTTGGGCCCGTCGGTGAGCTCGCGCCCCATCACCAGCTTCTGCTGGTTGCCGCCCGAGAGCGCGCGCGCCGGCAGCGTCCGGTCGGGCGGCCGCACGTCGTACTCGGTGAGGATGCGGGTGCAGCGGCCGTTGATGGCCGGCCGCACCAGCCAGGCGCGCGCCGGCCCCACGGCGACCGGCGGGCGGTCGGCGGCGCCGAGGATGCAGTTCTCGGCGAGGTCGAAGTCGAGCAGCAGGCCGCGGCGGTGGCGGTCCTCGGGCACGTGGGCGATGCCGCGGTGGCGGCGGGCGCGCGCGTCGAGGCCGCCCACCTCCTGGTCGAGCAGCCGCACGCTGCCGGTGACGGTGCCCTCGGCCAGGCCGGCGAGGGCTTCGACGAGCTCGGTCTGGCCGTTGCCCTCGATGCCGGCGACGCCGACGATCTCGCCGGCGCGCACCTCGAACGAGACGTCGTCGAGGCGGTGGTGGCCGTCCTCGTCGACCAGCGTCAAGCCGGTCACCGCGAGCACCGGCGCGGCGGGCTTCGCCGGCGGCTTCTCCACCCGCAGCAGCACGTCGCGCCCCACCATCAGGCGAGCCAGCTCGGCGGCGGAGGTCTCGGCGGTCTTGCGGTTGCCCACCACCTTGCCGTCGCGCATCACCGTCACCTCGTCGGAGATGGCGAGCACCTCGGAGAGCTTGTGGGTGACGATGACCACGGTCTTGCCCTGCTCGCGCATCTGCCGCAGGATGGCGAACAGCTCGCCCACCGCCTGCGGGCTGAGCACGGCGGTGGGCTCGTCGAGGATGAGGAGCTTTGCCTCGCGGTAGAGCGCCTTGAGCAGCTCGACGCGCTGCTGCTGGCCGACGGCGAGAGTCTCGATCCTGGCCAGCGGGTCGACGGCCATGCCGAGCTGCTGCGACAGCGCGCGGATCTTCGCCACGGCGCCCGGCATGTCGAGCTTCCACGGCGAGCCGGGCTCGATGCCGAGCACCACGTTCTCGGCCACCGTCATCGGCTCGACGAGCATGAAGTGCTGGTGCACCATGCCGATGCCGAGCGCGATGGCGTCGTGCGGGCCGTCGATCCGCCGCGGCTGCCCGTCGACGACGATCTCGCCCTCGTCGGCGGTGTAGAAGCCGTAGGCGATCTTCATCGCCGTCGACTTGCCGGCGCCGTTCTCGCCGACGATGGCGTGGATGGTGCCCGGCTCGACCTTCAACGACACGCCGTCGTTGGCGCGCACGGCGCCGAAGTGCTTGGTGATGCCGCGGAGCTCGAGCATCACTGCGCCATCGCGTCGGTGACCTTGATCTCGCCGCGGATGATGCGCTGCTTGGCGGCCTCGACTTCGGCGATGACTTCCTTGGGAATCAGCTTCTCGTTGTACTGGTCCACGGCGTAGCCGATGCCGCCGTCCTCGAGCCCGTAGACGTGGATGCCGGCCTCGAACTTGCCGGCCACCAAGTCGCCGACGATCTTGTAGACGGCGTTGTCGATGCGCTTGACCATGCTGGTGAGCACGAAGCCCGGCTTCACCCAGTTCTGGTTGGAGTCGACGCCGATGATGAACTTCCTCGACTGCTCGGCGGCGTCGAAGACCCCGAGGCCGGAGTTGCCGGCGGCGGCGAAGATGACGTCCGCCCCCTTGCCGTACTGCGCCAGCGCCAGCTCCTTGCCCTTGCCGGGGTTGTTCCACGCCGCCTCGGTGACGCCGACGTAGTTCTGGATCACCCGCACGTCGGGGTCGACGGCGCGCGCCCCCTCCTCGTAGCCGGTGGCGAACTTGTGGATCAGCGGCACGTCCATGCCGCCGATGAAGCCGAGCACGCCGGTCTTCGACTTGCGCGCCGCGATCATGCCGACGAGGTAGCTCCCCTCGTGCTCCTTGAAGATCAGCGAGGCGACGTTGGGCAGGTTCGACACGCCGTCGACGATGGCGAAGCGCACGTCGGGGTAGTCCTTGGCCACCGCCTCGACGATCGGCGTCTGCGCGAAGCCGATGCCGATGACGAGGTCGTAGTGCACCTCGGCGAAAGCGCGCATCGCCGGCTCGAGCGAGGCGGGGTCGCCGGGCTCGGCATCGCGCAGCACGATGGGGAAGTCCTTGGCGGCGCGGGTGACGCCGCGGAAGGCGGCGGCGTTGAACGAGCGGTCGTCCTTGCCGCCGCTGTCGAAGACGATGCCGACGTGCGGCTTGCCGGCTTCGCCGGCGGCCTCGGCGAGGTCGACGCAGGCTGAGCTGGTGAGGGCGGCGAGCGCGAGCAGCGCGGCGAGGCCGACGCCGCGGAGGCCCGCGAGCGCTGGCAGGCGGCGGCGTTCGGACGGCGCGTGAGCCGGAGCGGTCCTCATGGGCGGCGGCGCCGGTGAGTCTAGTGGAAGCGCCCGAGCGCTCCAACCGGCGTTGCATGCCGCCGTCAGGAAGCGGCGAGACGCGCGAGGGCGGCGCGAGTCTCCGCCACGCCCGGATGCTCGATGCGCTCGCGGACCGTCAGGGCCTGCTCGAAGCGGCGACGAGCCTGCTCGGGCTCGCCGAGGGCCAGATGCGCCTCGCCGCAGAGCTGCGCGGCGTCGGCTTCGCCCCACGCATAGCCGCACTCGGGGGCGGTGGAGAGGTCGAGAGCGTTACGGGCGTGCTGGAGGGCGTCATGAGCGTCGGGCCAGGCGAGGTGAATCCGGGAGAGCAACACCAACAGCTCGATGCGCAACAGGCCGTAGCCGCAGGCCTCGGCATGGTTGAGGCCGGTGAGGACCTCGTCGTGAGCGCCCTGGAGGTCGCCGCGCCGCCGTGCGAGATCGGCGGCGATCCAATGGCCCTCGATCACCATCTCCATGTCGCCGCTTTGGGCCGTCCACCTCCGCACAGCGTCGAGGTGCGGAGCTGCCGTTTCAGGCGACTCCTGCAGGCCGACGCGAGCCAGGAGTGCGTGGCAACGGGCTACGATGCGGTTCCAGCCGTTGCGCCTACTGCGCTCGAGATTGGCCTCGGTCTGGTCACGTGCGGCGCCGAGCGCGCCCAGATCCAGCCGGTGTCGAGCTTGCTGAAGACCGCGTACCGCGTACAGCGGCTTGCCCCCGAGGAGTTCTGCCGCCGCGAAATCCTCCCGGGCCTCGGCCGGAGCACCGAGCGCGTGAAGTGCCGCGGCGTGGACCCCGTGGATGACCTTCCGCTCAAACTCCTCGTGAGCGATCTCCGCCTGAATCATCGCTTGGGCCGCAAGATCGCGACCCTCGGGTATTCGACCCAGCATTAGCGCGAGCTCGGCCTCTGTGGTCTGGCTGCGCGCGAGCCCGATCGGCTCGCCAAGTTGGCGCCACCACTGTTCGTCAGTGGCGAAAAGCCGAGCCGCCTCCTCGAGCCGCCCCAACTGCGTCAAGTGAAGTCCCCAACTCCCTAGCACAATGGCTCGTTCGCGCAACGGCAGCGTCGACGCGATGTCCTCCGGCCGCCCAGATGCGGAGAAGGCTGCCAAGATGCGAGCGCCGCGAGCGGTCTCCCCAACTGTCTGCCCGAGGTGCTGAAAGCCGCCCAGGCCGTACCAAAACAGGTCAAAGGCGTGCTGCTCCTCACCAGCGAGCCGGGTGTGCTCAATGAGCGCCTCATAGCGGTCGAGCATCTCCGTATCGGTTGGGGGACTCGCTGGCCGGGCTTCGAGCGTCGGCGCCAACGCGTTTCGGATGGCCTCGTGAACGGTAGCGGCGCGCGTACCGAGCAGCTGCCGAAACCAGTCACGTAGGAATGGGTGAGCGGTGAAGATCCGCTCGGTGCCGCGGTTATAGGCGAAGGCCAGACCGCGCTCAACCAGCCTGCGCGCCAGCCGCAGCAGCTCGGCCTCGTCGCTGTGTGCCAGCTCGCCGGCGACCTCTCCGCCGGCGTTCACCACGATTCCGAGCAGCGTTACCGAAACGCCGCGAGGAAACACGCTCAGCCGGACGAGGAGGTCGCGCTCGGCGGCCGGCAGGCGCTCAGCGTATCCCGTGAGGATCCGCGCCAGGCGGGCGGCCTGCGAGTCGTCCTTGGCCTCGCGTCGCAAGTTGAGCTGGTCGGCGAAGCCCGGGTCTCCGGCACCGAAGCCGGCCAGGAACGATCCGAGCACCGACACCGACAAGGCATGGTTGCCGACGTCCCCGGCTAGCGCGGCCATCTGCGTGTCGTCGCCCAACACGCCCCAAGCGCGCAAGACCGCCACCGCCGCTGCCGGTTCCAAGTCGTCGAGCCGCGCCTCGCCGTACCCAGCGCGCTTCCAGTTGTCGAGATCCGCGAGTGGCAACCGGGAGGTGATAAGCGCGCGGGTCCGCCCGAGGCCCGCAGCGATCGACCGCAGGAGCATGCGCAGGCTGTGATCCTCGATTTCGCCGCGGGCGCTGCCCTCGCGGGCTTCGGATTGCAGACGTTCCAGGCCATCGAGCACCAGCAGGTGCGGCCGGTTGCCCTCGCGCAGGCCGCGCTCCAGCCGTTCTAGGCGCCCTCCGGCCGGGCCCTCGCGCTCGCCGAGGAAGAGGTCGCAGGCCTCTCGCAAGAACGCATCGGAATCCGGCTTCTCGTAAAAAGACCAAACGAAGACGTTCCCGCGCAGCTCGAGCGAGCGAGCTCGGCGCAGCACCTGCTCGACGACGGCGGTCTTGCCGGTGCCCCCGGCCGCGACCAGGGCCCGCACGCGGTCGGGATGGGCCGGGTCGCTCCACCACTGGACGAGGTCGTCCACGAGCGCAGCTCGGCCCTGGAAGTGAGGCGCCGGCTGGAGCGGGTGGTGGATCCTGAGCTCGAGTGACCGCACACTGGCGGCAGGGCCGGTGCTGAAACCAGGGGCCGCCTGCTCGGTGAGCGCCCAGTTGGCCAGCGCTGCTGTTACCTTCAATGCCAGATCAGCTGGTGTGCTGAAGGACTCGACCACTAACCCGGCGTCGTTCTTGAGCCACGCCTTGAAGCGCAGGAGGTCCTGCACGGCGCGCGCGACATCGGCGATCTTGGCTGGGTCGGCGAGCACATCGGGCTGCCGCAGCCGGCTCTCCTCCTTCAGCTCCGTCCAGGGATGCGCGTCGTCGACCACGAATGCGAACACCGGCACAGGGCGCGGCGCGCGCAGCGCCGCCTCGACTTCTATCCAGGTGATGCTCTTCCCGTCCCTTCCGCCCTGCTCGGCCGGGGGCACCCAGCCATACCGATGAGCGACCACGACCACCAGGGCGTCGCTTTCGCGAACGCGCTGTTCGCACTCGGCCACCGGCATGTTGGGCACGGCGCCAAAGGTCTCCATCCGCACCGGTGCGTTCTTCAGCCGCGTGATCCCATCGTCGGCCGCCTCGCGATGGGCGCCGAGGTCCAGCCCGGTGGACGACAGAAACACCCGCCGCGTCGGCCGCGATGGCGGGGATGGCTCGGTGTACTCCCTCAGCTCCGTGCTCAAGGTCCGCCTCCCGTCGGCGTTGCCGAGACTCTAGTGGATCGCCCATTCCGGTAGGCTAGCGAACGCAGCCGCCGTAGCCCGCGAGAGCCGCGCAGCCCCAGGGGGAACGCCTCATGCAGCCGACCGTCGCCGCCACCAACGAGGACGCCTTCGAAGGGCTCGCCGGCGAGCTCGCCAAGCGAGTGCCGCCGGCCGAGGTGGAGGGCGCCGCCGACCTGCTGCGCCGCGCCTATGCCAGCACGCCGCGCGAGGAGCTCGCCGAGCTCGCGGTCGACGACGTGGTGGGGCCGATCGTGTCGTTGTGGAAGCTGGGCCAGCAGCGGCAGCCGGGGCGGGTCAACGTCCGCGTCTACAACCCGCAGCGCGAGCGTGACGGATGGTCGTCGCCGCACACCGCCGTCGACGTCGTCAACGACGACATGCCGTTCCTGCTCGCTTCCACGAAGAGCGACCTGCAGCGGCAGGGGCGCGCCATCCACGCCGTCCTGCACCCGGTGCTCGGCGTCGAACGCGACAGCAGCGGCGCGCTGCGCCGCCTGCTGTCTCGCGGCGAGGGCGCCGGCGAGTCGTGGATGCACTTCGAGATCGACCGCGAGACGGCGGGCGAGGAGGGCCTCGCCGCCCTCGCCGCGCGCCTGCGCGCCGTGCTCGCCAAGGTGCGCGTCGTCGTCGAGGACTGGCGGCCGATGATGGAGAAGGCCGAGCAGATCGAGGACGAGCTGCGCCGCGTGCCGCCGCCGGTGCCGTCCGACGAGGTCGAGGAGGCGGCCGAGTTCCTCCGCTGGCTGCGCGAGGACCACTTCACCTTTCTCGGCTACCGCCGCTACCGGCTCGGGCGCGCCGAGGACAAGAGCCCGCTGCGGCTCGAGGACGGCCCCGGCCTCGGCATCCTGCGCGAGTTCTCGGCGGAGGACGAGCGCAGGGCGGCGCGCCTGCCCGACTATCTCGACAGCTTCATGCGCCCGCACGAGCTGCTGATCGTCAACAAGGCGAGCACCAAGGCCGAGGTGCACCGGCCCGTGCATATGGACTCGGTGGGAATCCGGCGTTTCGACGCCCAGGGCAACGTCGTCGGCGAGGACCGCTTCAGCGGCATCTTCACGACCCGCGCCTACGGCAGCAGCGCGGCGTCGATCCCGCTCCTGCGCCGCAAGCTGCGCCGCACGAGCGAGCGCGCCAACTTCAGCCCCGGCAGCCACGACGCCAAGGGGCTCGTCCGTGTCATCGAAGGCTTCCCGCGCGACGAGCTGTTCCAGATCGGCGAAGACGACCTCTTCCGCATCGCGACAGGGATCCTGCAACTGGAGCAGCGGCAGCGGGTCGCGCTCTTCGTCCGCCGCGACGAGCTCGAGCGCTTCATCTCGGCGCTCGTCTTCGTGCCGCGCGACCGCTACAACTCCGAGCTGGAGGAGAAGCTGGGAAGGATCCTGACGGAGGCGCTCGGCGGGCCGGTCGTCGCGACGTACACGACGGTTGGCGATGCACCACTGGCGCGCGTGCAGTACATCCTCGTCACCACGCCGGGGCAGGTGCCGCAGGTCGACATCCGGCAGGTGGAGGCGAAGCTCGCCAAGGCGGCCCGCAGCTGGCGCGAGGAGCTGCGCGACCAGCTCATCGCCGCCCGCGGCGAGGAGGAGGGGCTGCGCCTGCTCGCCGCCTGGGGCGATGCCTTCCCCGCCGCCTACCGCGACCGCTTCGACGCCGCCGAGGCGGTGGCGGATGCGGCGACGGTCGAGTCGCTGCTCGACGGCGGCGACGAGCTGGCGGCGCGCCTCTACCGCGACGCCGACGCGCCGCCGGAGCGGATGCGCATCAAGCTCTACCTCGCCGGCCGCCAGGTGGCGCTCACCGACGCGCTGCCGTTGCTCGAGAACCTCGGCGTGCGGGTGGAGGAGGAGCTGCCGTTCGAGGTGCAGCGCGGCGGCGGCGACGGCGGCCCCGACGGCGCGCGCACGATCTGGATCCACGACTTCGCCCTCGTCGCCAAGTCCGGCGCGGTGGACTTCGACACCGCCAAGCCGCTCGTCGAGGAGACGTTGCGGCGCGTCTGGCGTGGCGATCACGAGAACGGCGTGCTCAACCGCCTGGTGCTCGCTGCCGGCCTGCACTGGCGGCAGGTGGCGATGCTGCGCGCCTACAGCCGCTACCTGCGGCAGGCGGGGATGACGTTCTCGCAGACCTACATCGCGCAGACCCTGGTGCAGCACCGCGAGGTGGCGCAGCGGCTGGTGCAGCTGTTCCGCACGCTCTTCGACCCGGCCGACCAGGAGGACTGCGCGGCGCGGGTGTCGGCGCTGCTGCACGAGATGCGCGAGCAGCTGGAGGCGGTGGCGAGCCTCGACGAGGACCGCATCCTGCGCGGCTTCCTCGCCGTCATCAAAGAGACGCTGCGCACCAACTTCTTCCAGCTCAGCCCAGACGGCCACCACAAGCCGTACATGTCGTTCAAGCTCGACAGCAAGAGCCTCCGCCTGCTGCCCGATCCCAAGCCGCGCTTCGAGATCTTCGTCTACTCGCCGCGCATGGAGGGCGTGCACCTGCGCGGCGGCATGGTGGCGCGCGGCGGCCTGCGCTGGTCGGACCGCCGCGAGGACTTCCGCACCGAGATCCTCGGCCTGCTCAAGGCGCAGATGGTGAAGAACGCCGTCATCGTGCCGGTGGGCAGCAAGGGCGGCTTCGTGTGCAAGAAGACGCCGACGAGCGGCGGCCGCGAGGCGCAGCTCGCCGAAGGGATCGAGTGCTACAAGACCCTGCTGCGCGGCATGCTCGACGTGACCGACAATTTCGTCGGCGGCGAGGTGGTGCATCCGCCCCATGTCGTGCGTCGCGACGGCGACGACACCTACCTGGTGGTCGCGGCCGACAAGGGCACCGCCACCTTCTCCGACATCGCCAACGGCGTCGCCGCCGAGTACCGCTTCTGGCTCGGCGACGCCTTCGCCTCGGGAGGATCAGCCGGCTACGACCACAAGAAGATGGGGATCACGGCCCGCGGCGCCTGGGTCGCGGTGCAGCGGCACTTCCGCGAGATGGGGCGCGACATCCAGACGACGCCCTTCACCGTCGTCGGCGTCGGCGACATGTCGGGCGACGTCTTCGGCAACGGCATGCTGCTGTCGCCGCACACGCGCCTGCTCGCCGCCTTCGACCACCGCCACATCTTCGTCGACCCGAACCCCGACGAGGCGAGGAGCTTCGCCGAGCGCCAGCGGCTCTTCGACCTGCCGCGCTCCTCGTGGGCCGACTACGACCGCGCCGCGCTGTCGCCGGGTGGCGACGTCTTCGAGCGCGGCGCCAAGCAGCTGACGCTCTCGGCCGAGGCTTCGGCGGCGCTCGGACTCGGCGCCGAGGGCCGCCAGCTCACCCCCAACGAGCTGATGCAGGCGATCCTGCTCGCCGAGGTCGACCTGCTCTGGCTGGGCGGCATCGGCACCTTCGTCAAGCACAGCCGCGAGAGAAACGGCGACGTCGGCGACCGCGCCAACGACGCCATCCGCGTCGACGCCCCGCAGCTGCGCTGCAAGGTGGTGGGCGAGGGCGCCAACCTCGGCTTCACCCAGCGGGCGCGCATCGAGTACGCCACCCACGGCGGGCGCGTCAACACCGACGCCATCGACAACTCCGCCGGCGTCGACACCTCCGACCACGAGGTGAACATCAAGATCGGCCTCGACGACGCCATCTCGCGCGGCAAGCTCGACCGCCCGGGGCGCGACGAGCTGATGGCCGCGATGACCGACGAGGTGGCGGCGCTGGTGCTGCGCGACAACTACCTGCAGACGCAGGCCATCTCGCTCACCGAGTCGATGTCGCCCGAGCTGCTCGACCGCCACGCGCAGATGATCCGCGCCTTCGAGAAGTCGGGGCGCCTCGACAGGAAGATCGAGTTCCTGCCCGACGAAGAGGAGATCCGCCAGCGCGCGGCGGGCAAGCGCGGCCTCGTGCGGCCCGAGCTCGCGGTGCTCCTCGCCTACGCCAAGATCGCCCTCTACGAGGACCTCCTCGCCTCCGACGTGCCCGACGATCCGCTGCTCGGCGAGGACCTGCTGCGCTACTTCCCGCAGCCGATGGTGGAGCGCTACCGCGACGCCATCGAGCGCCACCGGCTGCGCCGCGAGATCGTCGCCACCTACATCACCAACAGCACCATCAACCGCGTCGGACCCTCGTTCGTCTTCCGCATGATCGAGACGACGGGCCGCTCGTCGCAGGACGTGGCGCGCGCCTACACCATCACCCGTGACAGCTTCGAGCTGCGGCCGGTGTGGGCGGCCATCGAGGCGCTCGACAACGTGGTGCCGGCCGACGTGCAGTTGCGCCTGCTGCGCGAGGTCCGGGCGCTCACCGAGCGCGCGACGCTGTGGTTCCTGCAGCGCTTCGACGGGCAGCTCGACGTCTCCAAGGTGGTGGCCGTCTACCGGCCGGCGGTGCGGGGGCTCGCCGCCCATCTCGACGCGCTGCTGCCGGCGGCGCCGCGGGCGGAGATGGAGCGGCGGATCGCCGAGTACCGCCAGCAGCAGGTGCCCGAGACGCTGGCGCGGCAAGTAGGGGCGATGAGCGGCCTGCTCGCCGGCACCGACGTCGTCGGGCTGGCGACCGCGGTGGAGGCGCCGGCCGAGGCAGTGGCGCGCGTCTACTTCGGCGTCGGCGAGCGGCTGGGGCTCGACTGGGTGCGCAGCTCGGCGGCGCGCGTGAAGGTGGAGACGGCGTGGCAGCGTGCGGCGCTGGAGGGGTTACTCGACGACGTCTCGCAGCATCAGGTGGCGATCGCCTGGCAGGTGCTCGCCGAGGCGGGCAAGAAGACCGAGTGGCGCGAGGGGCTCGCTGCCTGGGAGGCGCGGCACGCGGCGGAGGTCGCGCGCCTCGACAAGCTGCTCGAGGAGCTGCGCGGGGCCGAGGCGGTGGACCTCGCCATGCTCACCGTCGCCGACCGGCAGCTGCAGGCGCTGTCGGGAAGATAGCGGGCGCTCGGCCGCATGGCCAGCATCTACGACCTCAAGCCAGCGTTCCAGCGCCTGCTGCGGCCGCTGGTGGCGGGCCTCGTGCGCTCCGGCGTCACCCCCAACCAGGTGACCGTCGCGGCGTTGCTGCTGTCGGCCGCGGTGGGCGCCGTCATCGCTTGGACGCGCGCCCCCTGGTCGCTGTTGTTGCTGCCGCCGGCGCTCCTGCTGCGGATGGCACTCAACGCCCTCGACGGCATGATGGCGCGCGAGCACGGCATGCGGACGCGGCTTGGCGCGCTGCTGAACGAGCTCGGCGACGTGCTCTCCGACGCGCTGCTCTACCTGCCGCTGGCGCTGCTGCCGGGGTGGCCGGCGGCGGCGGTGGTGTGCGCGGTGGTGCTCGCTGGGGCGAGCGAGCTCGTCTGGCGTCGCTGCGGCTGCGGCCGGCGCCTCGCGGCGCTACGACGGGCCGATGGGGAAGAGCGACCGCGCTGCGGTGTTCGGGGCGCTCGGCCTCGTGCTCGGGCTCGGTGTTCCTGGCGGTCGCTGGCTCGCGGTCGCGCTGTGGGCCGTGGTGGCGCTGCTCGCGCTCACCATCGCCAACCGCGTGCGGCGAGCGCTGGGCGAAAGCGTGGCCACTGACGCCGCCGAAACGGTGTCACCTGCGACGCCGGAGGGCCGGAACGCGGTCGCCGCGCCGCCCTCTCGCGTCGACGGAGCGCCTTTGCGATGACGCTCCCGCGCTGGCTCGGCTTCCTCGACCCCAACGTCCACCCGCGCGTGCTGATGGCGCTCGGTGGCGTCTTCGCCCTCCTCGTCGTCGCCACCACGGTGCTCTGGCTGCTCGGCCGCTGGAAGCCGGGCCTCAAGCTCGACGAGGTGCGGCTGCGCGTGCGCACCTGGTGGGTGATGACGGGGGTGTTCACGCTGGCGCTGGTCTTCGACCGCACCATCTCGCTCGTCTTCTTCGCCTTCCTCTCGTTCCTGGCGCTCAAGGAGTACCTGTCGCTCATCCCGACGCGGCGCGTCGACCGCGAGGTTCTGCTGTGGGCCTACCTCGCCATCCCCGTCCAGTACCTGTGGATCGGGATGGAGTGGTACGGCATGTTCATCATCTGGATCCCCATCTACATGTTCCTCTTCCTGCCCATGCGCATGGTGCTGCAGGGGGAGACGGGCGGGTTCCTGCGCGCCGCCGGAACGCTGCACTGGGGCCTGATGACGATGGTCTTCTCGATCTCGCACGTGGCGTTCCTGCTGGTGTTGCGGGCGCCGCAGCCGGAGCTGCCCGTCGGGATAGCCAACCAGGGCGGGCCGGGCGCCGATGCGGCCGCTGCCGCCGCCGCGACACCGGCGCTCGGCGGGCCGGCGCTCGTGCTCTACCTCGTCTTCCTCACCCAGTTCAACGACGTCGCGCAGTTCCTCTGGGGCAAGGCGCTCGGCCGCCACAAGGTGGTGCCCAAGGTGAGCCCCAACAAGACCGTCGAAGGGCTGCTTGGCGGCCTCGCCACCACCATCGCGCTGGCGGTGTTGCTGGCCCCCTGGCTGACGCCGCTGCTGCCACGCGAGGCGGTCGTCGCGGGCGTCATCCTCGGCCTCGGCGGCTTCATCGGCGACGTGGTGATCTCGGCACTCAAGCGCGACCTCGGCATCAAGGACAGCGGCGCGCTGCTCCCCGGCCACGGCGGCATCCTCGACAGGATCGACTCGCTCACCTATACGGCGCCGCTGTTCTTCCACTACGTCTTGTATCTGCACTTCTAGTCGACGTAGTCGCCGCGCGCGCTCCGGGCGCGCTAATCGACGTAACCCAGCGCGCGCAGGCGGGCGCGGGTTTCGGCATCGACCGTCGCCGCGGCGTCGCCCTCGTCGGCTTCGGCGCCTGCCGCCCAGGCGAGGAGGCGCGCGCGCAGCCAGAGCACCTCGGGTACGGCGAGGCCGGCGAGGTTGCGGCGCTCGAGCGGGTCGGCACGCAGGTCGAAGACGTACTCGGGGTCGCGGCTGCGGCCGGGGCCGTGGCCCATACCCCACTGCGGGCCGGTGCGCGGCGCCCACACCACTTTGTAGCGCGAGGTGCGCGCGGCGTAGATGCCACCGCGGATGCTCGCCGCGGCGGCGAGGCGCAGCTCGCGCTCGGGGTCTCGCGCTGCGGCGGTCGCGCCCTGTCGTGGCGACGACTCGGCGGCGCCGACCATCGTCCACAGCCGTCCGGCGTCGGCTCGCTCGCCACCGGCGAGCGCGGCGAGCGCGCGGTGGAGGTCGACGGTGTCGGTCGGCTCCGCCACCGACCGCGCGGGCACGCGTCCCGGCCAGGAGAGCAGCAGGGGGATGCGCAGCATCTCGTCGTAGAGGGTGTAGCCGTGCAGCACGCCGCCGTGGTCGAACAGCTCCTCGCCGTGGTCGGCGGTGATCGCCAAGAGCGTCTGCCCAGGCGCGTAGCGGCCGCGCAGCGCGGCGAGGAAGCGCCCGAGCTCGCCGTCGGCGTAGGCGAGGCCGGCGTGGTAGAGCCCGCGGATGCGGCGCTGGTCCGCGGCGCTGGCGACGAGTCGGCGGTTCGACAGAGCGAGGAGCGTCGGCGAGCTGCCGTCGAGCGTGCCGCCGCGGCCATCGTCGAAGCGAGCGCGCAGCGCCGCCGGCGGGTCGTAGGGGTTGTGCGGGTGGACGACGTGGAGGTAGAGGAAGGCGCGCGCACCCGGCGGTAGCGTGGCGAGCCAGTCGAGCGCCGCGCGGTGCACGGTCTCCGCGTTGTCGTTGTAGGGCCGCGCCTTCTCGGTGTCGGCGCCGAAGATCGTGCTCTCCGGGGCGGTCTCGAAGCCGCGGTCGACGCCGTAGGCGCGCGACACCCAGACGTTGCCCGAGAAGAGCCCGGTGCGGTAGCCAGCGGCGCGGAACTGCTCGGCAAGCGTCGGCGGCGCAGCGCCGAGCGGCACGCCGCCGCGCTGGCGCCAGACGCGGCCGGTAAGCAGCGCCTTCGTCGACGGCAAGGTGTTCGGCGCCACCGCGAAGTGGGCGGCGAAGCGGGCGCCCTCCGCGCCTAGGCCGTCGAGCGTCGGCGTCGCGCTCGTCCCGTCCGGCGCCCGCGCCCCGACGGCGTCGGCGCGCAACGCGTCGAAGACGTAGAGGACGACGAGCTTCGGCGCGTCGCGCGCGGTCGTGGCGAGGTCATGGCGCGCCGTCTCGTCACCGTGCGATGTGGGCACCAGCGCCAGCCCGCGCCACGCCGCCGGCGGTCCAGTCGCGGTTGCCTCGAGCGCCAGCCGCAGGAAGCCGCCCTCGCCGCGCACCGGCAGCCGCAGCCGTTGCGTGTCGCGCCGCCACCAGCGTGGCTGGAACGACCACAGCAGCCGGTCGCGGCCGCCGCTCAGCACGCGCACGTCGAAGCGCTGGCCAGCGCGGCCGCCGGCGGGTGGCACGAGCTCGCCGACGAGCGTCGCCTCGCCGACGAGCGGCCGCACCAGCTCGACGCGGGAGACGCCGCTCTGCCGCAGCTCACCGTCGCCCACCGTCACATCGCCCGCGGGCAACGCGCGATCGAAGCCGGCGCCGCGCAGCAGCGGCGCCCCGCCGGCCGGGAAGCCGAGGTCGACGAGAAAGCGCCCATGCCGCAGGTCGGCGGGCAGCGTCACGTCGACTCGCGGCGCCAGGGGCACGCGCTGCGGCGCTCCGCCGGCGATCGACACCTCCATCGTTCCGCCGCCCACCGGCGGCGCCAGCGCGATCACCAGCCGCCTCGGCGCCGTGCCCAGGTGGACGCCTTCCAGCCGCGCGCCGCGCGCGTCGGCGCGCAACAGACGCACGCCGTCGACGCGCTCGGCGGTCCAGCCGGTGAGGAAGCGGTTGCCGCCCGTCGCCGGCGGCGCCTCCAGCGTCCGCGCCTCGACCAGCACGTCGGGCGCGGCGGTGCCGTCGAGCAGCTCTATCCGCCGCTCGCCGTCCACGGGTCCCGGCGATCGCGGCGCGCAGGCGACGGCGAGCAGCGCCAGCCCGACGGCAGCTCCTCGCAGGCGGCGGGAGCGCGGCGCGTGTGGTGCCACCGGCGCTCGGCTGGCCCGCGCTCCCTCGAGGAGACGCTGCGCAAGCAGCTGCGGTGCAGCGCCGCCGCGTGGGCGTCGCGCGCGGCGAGGAGGATGTCGCATCGGCGCCACGCTACGGCACCGTCACTCGCCAGGTCGCCAGCCGCTCGCTGGGGACGAGCGGCTTCGGCCCACCGCCGACCTGCTGCACCATGAGACCGGGACACGCGGCCGGCATCGTCGCCGGCGGCGCGACAAAGGCGATCGCCCCGCCCGCCGCGCGCGTCCGCTCCGCGAGCCGCGCGCACAGCGCAACCGTGTCGAGCTTCACCTCGCCGCCGCGGCGCCACTGCACGAACGCCAGCGGGTGGCCGCTCGCGAGCGACACCAGCTGCTCGCCGCGGTAGGCGCCGACGGCGGGCAGCGGCGGGTCGGGGTAGCCGATCGCCGGCAACCCGGCAAGTGGAGGCGCCGCGAGCCGCGCCGCGGCCGCCCGCGCGTCCGAGAACGGGCGCCGCAGGTCGGCGCCGTAGAACCACGCCGCCGCTGCCGCGTGGACGACGAGCAGCACTGCCAGCGTCGCGAGCCGCAGCCGCCGCTGCGGGTCGGGCTCGCCGTCGCGCCGCACCGCGGCCAGCCAGCAGCAGGCGACGAAGAGCAGGAAGTAGTGGCCGTGATGGCGCGCCCAGCCGACGTAGCGCAGGTAGCCGAAGACGAGCAGCGCTCCGGTGCCCGACGCGAACAGCGCGCGCGCGGCTCGCGAGTCGAGCAGCAACCAGGCGACCAGCAACCAGGCGAGCGCGAAGCCGGCGAGCATGGGCGCCGGCAGCCGGTAGACGAGCGCGCTGTTCCATGGCGTGGCCGTGCGCCAGTCGGGCAGCGGCAGGTTGCCCGCGACGACGGTGCCGAGCACCCGGTAGAGGCGCACCATCGACCAGCGCTCGACGTTGGCGGCATAGAGCGCGTCGGGCGGCGGCACCATCTGCCACAGGGCGAGCGCCAATCCGGCGACGGCGAGCGCGGCGCCGCCGACCGCTCTCGCGGGCGCCGCCACGAGCTCGCGCCGCCGTGTCGCGTCGCCGGCACCATCCACCGCCGCCGCCGCGAGCAGCGCCGCCGCCAGCATCCACGCGTACGGATTGGTGTTGGCGAGCACCGCGACGCAGCCGCCGAGCGCCAGCCATCGCCGCGGCTCCTGCGGCCACAGCCGGCACACCAGCCACAGCAGCGGCAGCGCCAGCGCGTAGTTGCGGCTGATGACGCCGTACTCGAAGAGCGGCAGGTAGCCAACCGCGAAGAGTGCGCGCAGCGGCAGCGGCAGCGGGGCCCAGGCGAGGAACGCTCCCACGCCCAGCACGGCGACGAGGAAGTGCAGCGCCTGCATCGCCTCGGGGTGCGCCGTCGCGTGCGCGAGCGGGAAGAGCAGCAGGTGCCACAGCGCCGGGTGCCCCTCGTAGCGCATCTCGTGCAGCAGCGCCGCCGGCGTCGCGCTCGTCCGCGCCAGCATCCACGCCTGCAGCTCGTCGCGCCACATCTCGTGGCGGAGAAGGCCGACCGCCAGCAGCACGGCAAACGCGACCCCCGCCGCCCAAGCGGCGGCGCCCGCAGCCCCGGTACGCCGCGCGCCGCGGGCAGGGTGCCGCTCTTGGCGGGGCTCGTCGAGCCGAGTGCCTGGGGACGGCTCGCCGCCAGTGGGCGGCGCCTCTCTCACCGCGGCGTCGCCGATCGCGGCCAGGGGTCGCATCAGGTGGCCAGAGGTCGCATCGAGTGGGGTAGACGCGGCTCCAAGGCGGCCGCGGAGTGGCCCGGCAGTCTACCGCCGCGCCGCTTTTGGCGAGGTCGAGGGAGGGCAACCTACCTCGACCCCTTTGATATACTCCAGAATCCCATGGCCGGGGGCTTCCCGGGTCCATAGCTCAGCGGTGAGAGCGTCCGGCTCATAACCGGCAGGTCCCTGGTTCGAATCCAGGTGGACCCACTCGGTCGGTGGACCCGTCGGTGGTGGAGTCGGAGCCTTCGTCGTAACCGTCGGACGCTGCCCAGGAAGCCTCCACCGGCCGGGTCGAGGGGTGAGGTGGAGGTGCTGGCGTTGATGGAAACGATGACGACAATGACGACCCACCTGCGCACCATCGTGAGGCTGCAAGCGGCGCTCGACGCGTTGCGCCGCGCCGAGAAGCAGCTCTCCGGCGTCCCCGAGTGGATGGAGGAGCTGCACGGCCAGCACAGCGCCCGCCTGGCGGAGATCGCCGCCGTCGGCGAGGCCGCCGAGACGGCCACTGCCGACCGCCGGCGAGCCGAGGCCGCTATCCAGGACGCCACCGAGAAGCTCAAGCACTACCAGCAGCAGATCAGCCTGGTCCGCACGCAGCGCGAGTACTCGGCGCTCCTGCAAGAGATCGACACCGTCAAGGGCTCGATCAAGGGGCTCGAGGAGCAGGCCCTCGCCGGCATGGAAGGGTACGAGCAGGCGCAGAAGAAGCTCGCCGAGGAGCGTGGCGCCTTCGCCGATCTCGACGAGCGCTACCAGCAGGCGCTCTCGCAGTGGCAGAGCGAGCGCCCCGCCGTCGAGCAGCAGGCCGAGACGCTGCGCGCCGAGGTGGCGCAGCTGCGCGCCGAGCTGCCGCGCCCCACGCTCACCAACTTCGAGCGCGTCTACGAGCGGCGCGCCGGCGACGCCGTGGCGCCCCTGCGCAAGAGCTCCGCCCCCGGCGGCGCGATCTACCACTGCGGCGGCTGCAACTACCGCGTGCGGCTGCAGGTGGTGGGCGAGATCCGCAACAAGGGGAGCCTCGTGCAGTGCGACGGCTGCCGCCGCTTCCTCTTCGTTCCCGAGGAAGCCGGCTGACGGTGAAGGCGGCGCGGGCGTGGTTCGACGGCGCCGCGCGCGGCAACCCCGGCGAGGCGGGCTTCGGCCTCGTCGTCGAGACCGACGGCACGGTGGAGGAGCACGCGGGGTACCTCGGCCGCACCACCAACAACGTCGCCGAGTACAGCGGCCTGCTCGCCGCCCTCACCTGGGCGCGCCGTGCCGGAGTCGAGGATCTGTCGCTGTTCGGTGACAGCGAGCTCGTGCTCAAGCAGCTCTCCGGCGTCTACAAGGTCAAGGCGCCGCACCTGATGCCGATGTTCCTGCGGGCGCTGGCGCTGCGGCGGCAGATTCCGCGCGTGCGCATCCAGCACGTGCCGCGCAAGGAGAACGCGCGCGCCGACAAGCTCAGCAACCGCGCCATCGACGAACGCGTGCCGGTGCCGGAGTGGCTGCAGACGGCGCTTTCGTGAGAGGCCTCCCCGTCATCGCGAGGAGCGCAGCGACGAAGCGATCTCGATGCCCGACCGCCGAGGTCGCTTCGCTGTGTTCTAAAGAGCGCTCGCGATGACGGTGGGCGTCGCCGCGCATGTCGCGGCCATCCGCGAGCGCATCGCGGCAGCCTGCGCGGCGGCGGGTCGCGACGTCGGGTCGGTGACGCTGGTCGCCGCGTCGAAGAGCCAGCCGGTCGAGCGCCTGCGCGCGGCGTGGGATGCCGGCGTGCGCACCTTCGGCGAGAACCGCGTGCAGGAAGCGGCGGCCAAGCAGGCCGAGCTCGCCGACCTCGCCGGCGCGGAGTGGCACCTGCTCGGACCGCTGCAGTCGAACAAGGTGCGGCAGGCCGCCGATCTGTTCGCCACCTACCATGCCCTCGACCGGCCGAAGATCCTCACCGCCGTCGCCGCCGAGGCGCAGCGCCGCGGCGTCACGGTCGACGGCTTCGTCGAGGTCAACCTCGGCGGCGAGGCGAGCAAGCACGGCTTCGCGCCGGCGGGCCTGCGCGAGTCGCTGGCGCCGTTTCGCGAGCTGCCCGGCCTGCGGCTCGTGGGGTTGATGGCGATCCCGCCGCCGGGGCCCGATGCCGAAGCCTCGCGCCCGTGGTTCCGGAAGCTGCGCGGATTGCGCGACGAGCTCGCCGCGGCGCCGGGTTGGGAGGGTTTCTCCGGCTGGCTGTCGATGGGGATGAGCGACGACTTCGCGGTGGCGATCGAAGAAGGCGCCACGCACGTGCGAGTCGGCACCGCCCTCTTCGGTCCGCGCGGCGTCTAGGGGAGCGGGCGCCCCGCGCGCGGGGCGTGTGTTAACATCTTGCGTTCCTGTCGCTTACGAGCACTCTCTACCCGGAGGCAGGTCGACCCATGGCGCTCACCCCCCTCGACATCGGCAAGATGAGGTTCGGCCACGCCCTGCGCGGCTACGACCCGGGCGAGGTGGAGGAGTTCCTCGGCATGGTGAGCGAGGAGCTGGCGCGGGCGCTCGGCGACGTCGACCGCATGCGCGAGGATCGCGACCGCAGCGAGGCGCGGCTGCGCCAGGGCGAGGAGCGCGAGCGCGAGCTGCAGGAGACGCTGCTGCGGGCGCAGCGAGTTTCCGACGAGATCCTCGCCAACGCCCAGCGTGAGGCACAGCTGCTGGTCAAGGAGGCGGAGCACACGGCGGACCGCCTCGTGCAGCAGGCGATCGAGCAGGCCACCGGCATCGAGCGCGGCATGGCCGAGCTGCGCCACCGCCGCCGCGAGCTGCAGATGAAGCTCAAGAACACCATCGAGCTCTACGCCCGCATCCTCGAGGCCGACATGGCCGAGGAGCAGGAGCGCCGCGCCACCATCCACACCATGCCGCCGCGCGAACGGCAGGGGTGAGCGGCGGCGAGGGCGAGTCGGCCGGCGAGCGCGGGCGAGACCGCGGAGCCGCGAGCCTCCCCGCGCCGGTGCGCGATCGCTTCCCGGGCTACGTCGAGAGCGATCTCCTCGACCCCGCGCATCGCGACTTCCTCGTCGCGCGGCTGATGGAGGAGGGCGGCGGCGACGAGCTGCGCTGGCTGTTGCGCGCCGTCGGAGGCGAGCTGCTCGCCGCACTGCTCGCGAGGCGCGGCGGCCGCGCCCTGTCGCGCCGCAGCCGCGCCTTCTGGGAGCGCCTGCTCGGCGTCCGCAGCGCGCCGCCCCACCCGCTCGCCCACGAGCTTTGGCCGCTAGCGTAGGGCGGGCTCCGCGCCCGCCGTCCGGGTCGTCCTCGGCCGAAGCGGCGCGCACCGAGCGCGCCCTACGGGAGTGAGGTCGGGTCGCGTGCCGCGCCCGCGATATCGTCGCGTCGTGCCGTTACCTCTCGCCCATCGTGAAGCGCTCGCACCGGAAAGCGACGCGCTCCTCTCCCGCCTCGCCGCGCCGCTCGCCGAGGCCGAGCTCTACCTCGCCGGCTCGGCGGCGCTGGCGCTCTACCTCGGGCACCGGCGGGTGCGCGACCTCGACCTCATGGCGATGGCCAACCGCCTGACGCCGCCCGAGCGGCGCGACCTGTTGCAGGCGCTGCTCGCCGCCGCGCCGGGCATGCAGGTGGAGACGGCGCGCGATGGATTCCTCGCGTTGCGCGCCGTGAACGGCGACGGCAGCAGCGGACCCGCGGTCCGCCTCTACTACTACCCGTACCCGCTCGCGGCGCCGCCCGCGGAGCACCACCACGTCGAGGTCGCCTCCGCCCTCGACCTCGGGCTGATGAAGCTCGGTGCCATCATCAGCCGCGGCGGCCGGCGCGACTTCGTCGACCTCTACCTGCTCTGCCGGAAGCTGCCGCTCGGCGACCTGCTCGCCGCCTCGCCCGACAAGTTCGGCCACGTCGGCGACTTCGCGCTGCAGGCGCTCAAGGGGCTCGCGGACCTCTCCGAGGTCGAAGGCGAGCCGATGCCGGCCCTCGCCGAGCCGCTCGCCTGGGAGACGGTCGAGGCGTGGCTCGACGCGAGCGTGCGCGAGCTCGGCGCCGCCCACGTCGGACTCGCGGCGACTGCGGACGCGCAGGAGGCGCGCCGATGAGCGTCGGCGCCGGCGAGCTGCTGATCACCAACCTCGGCGAGCTGGCGACGCCGCGCGGCACCACTCCGCGGCGCGGCAGCGCGCAGGGCGAAGTGCAGCGCGTCTCCGGCGCCGAGGTGCTCTGCCGCGACGGCCGCATCGCCTTCGTCGGCCCCGCCGACGAGCGCCGCCGTCGCTTCGGCGAGCTGCCCGAGGCCGCGCGGCTCGACGGCAACGGCGGCACGCTGGTGCCCGGCTTCGTCGACCCGCACACCCACCTGCCCTGGGCGGGCACGCGCGAGGAGGAGTTCGCGCAGCGCCTCGCCGGCCGCACCTACCAGGAGATCGCCGCCGCCGGCGGCGGCATCCTCTCCACCGTGCGGGCGACGCGCGCCGCCGACGAAGAGCAGCTCTCGGAGCTCGTGCGACGCCGCCTCGACCGCATGCTCGTCCACGGCACCACCACCGCCGAGGCCAAGAGCGGCTACGGCCTCTCGCTCGCCGACGAGACGAAGCAGCTACGCGCCATCGCCCGCGCCGCGGCGGCGCACCCCGTCGACCTCGTGCCGACCCTGATGGCGGCGCACGAGGTGCCGCCCGAGCACCGCGGCGACCGCACGCGCTACCTCGACCTGGTGTGCGAGGAGATCGTGCCGGCGGTGGCGAGCAGCGGTCTCGCCCGCTTCTGCGACGTCTTCTGCGAGCACGGCGTCTTCTCGGCGGAGGAGTCGCGCCGCGTGCTGCGCGCCGGCGTCGAGCACGGCCTGCTGCCGCGCCTCCACGCCGACGAGTTCGTCGACTCGGGCGGCGCCGTGCTCGCTGCCGAGCTCGGTGCCCTCTCCGCCGACCACCTCATCGCCGTCTCGCCGGCAGGCATCGACGCGCTGGCGGCGTCCGGCGTCACCGCCGTCCTGCTGCCCGGCACCTCGTTCTTCCTGATGAAGCACACCTACGCGCCGGCGCGCGGCCTGATCGGGGCCGGCGTGCCGGTGGCGCTCGCCACCGACTGCAACCCCGGCTCCTCCTACACCGAGTCGATGCCGATGGTGCTGGTGCTCGCCGTCTTCGAGCTCCGCCTGTCGATCGAAGAGGCGCTCACCGCGGCGACGCTCAACGCCGCCTGCTGCCTCGGCCTCGGCGAAGAGATCGGCTCGATCGAGGAAGGCAAGCGCGCCGACCTGGTGCTGCTCGACGCGCCCAACCTCCTCCACCTCGCCTACCACTACGGGATCAACCCGGTGGCGGCGGTGGTCAAGGCCGGGCGCGTCGTGCACCAGGTCGCGAGCTAACTTACCGGCGCTCGATCACCCGTTCTCGTTCCACCGGCGCTGCCGAGCTCGGCGGCGTATCCGGCCGCCGCGCCCGAGTGACGCCGGTGATGATGCCGATGCCGAGCAGCACGATGGCGCCGACGATGATCCACACCTGCGGCACTCCCAGCAGGAAGGCGCCGTAGGCGAGCCCGCCGATGAGCACCGCATATCCGATGACGTACAAGCCGTAGCTGGACATGGTCGTTCCTCCAGCCACGCCTACAGAGCAAGCCGCCTGCCAGCTGCCCGGCCCGCCGCGCGCTACCGCCCTTCCGGCGCCAGCTCGTCGGCGAGCGGAAACAGCGGCCGGATGTCCACCGGCACGTCGGTGAGCTTCTCGATGGCCGCGAGCAGGGCCGGCGAGGCGACCCCGTATTTGTCGAGGAAAGCCTTCGTCCCCGCATAGTCGCCGCGCGCCTCGAGCATCAGGTACAAGGTGAGCAGCTTTTCGATGGCGGCGGGGAACTTCGCCGTCACCACCCGGAACTTGCCGTCGGCGTCGACGGCGATCGCGCCTTGCTCCTGCAGGTAGTTGAACTGCGACACCACGCCCTTGCCGTGCGCCTCGTGCACGCCGAAGCGCGCCGAGCGGAAGAGGCCGGCGAGGTAGGTCGGCGGCAGCGTGTCGAGCAGCTCCTTGGGCATCTTGCCGCGGCCGACCAGCGCGAAGATGTCGTAGACCCCGAGCACGTCCGCCTTCGCCTCTTCGATCGGCGAGTACAGCTCTTGCAGCTCGAGGCGGGCCTCGGTGTCCTTGCCATCTTTCTTGATGCGCCCCGGGCCCAGGCCGTGGCCGAGCTCGTGGTGCAGCACCTCGTTGAAGAAGGCGTCGAACGAGAGGTGCGGCAGCTGGTCGGCCGCCAGCGTGCGCGCCGCGATCGGCCGCAGGATCTGCTCGTACTTGGCGCGCAGCATGTTGTGCAGCAGCACCTTCTTGCTCCCCTTGGCCTCGCGCACGCGCTCGTCGTTGGGAAGGTTGAAGGCGACGGTCTGCACCGCCTTCTTGCCGTCGCCCGCGGAGTAGACGAGGTCGACGACGCGGATGGGGCTCTCGCTGCCGCGGTTGAGGTTCTTGTGCTCGTCGGGGATGGGCAGGTTGCGCTCGAGCCACGGCAGCTCGGCTTTGTAGATGGCGAGCTTGCTCGACTCCGCCGGGATGTCGACCGTGACGTAGGCCTCGAACGCGGTCTTGTAGCCGAAGAGGCCGTCCTCGTAGGTCTCGTAGGGGCCGATCGTCACCTCGACCGGGGCGTCGAGGTCCATCCACGCCACGTCGCTCTCGTAATAGTCGTCGGAGAGGAAGGCATTGGCGCGCAGCTGCAGGAAGCGGCGCAGCGACTCGTTGGCGGTCGAGGCGGCCGCCGCGCGCAGGCGCTCGGCCGCCGGGCGCAGCAGCTCGAGGTAGGCCTGCGAATAGGGGACGGCGGTCAGGCCGCCGCCCTCCTGGCGGCGGATCACGGTGAAGCCGGAGCGGAAGGCGTTGGCGTCGCCGGGGTGGGCGGCGATCCAGGCCTCGAATTCCTCCTTCGTCAGCCCCTCGGGGTAGAAGGCGGCGCCCTCGGGGTGTGGCGTGTCGCCGAGGAAGGGCTCGAAGTCCTTCAGGCGGTCCCAGGGCCCGAAGTTGATCGCGAAATACTCGCGCGCCGCCGCGGCGTGCGGGCCGTCGTAGGCGGCGACGCGGTCGCGCAGCTCGGGGTTGCCCGTCCACACCTGCCGCAGGTAGACCTCGTCGAGGAAGCGGGCGGCGGCGATCGCCTCGGCGAGCGCCTTGGTCTCGCTCTTGGGCAGGGCGCTGATGTCGGCGGAGAGCGGCGTGCGGGCGAACTGCGCCACCCGCGCCTCGACGTCGGGCACCACGGTGAGCGCCGGAGCGGCCGGAGTCGGCGCCGGCGTGGCGGCTGCGGTCGGCGCGGCGGCCGGCGCGCTGGCGGTGGTGCCGCCGCGGCCGGCGCACCCGGCCTGCGCGAGAGTGACGAGAGCGAGCGAGACAGGAACGAGCAGCGGCGTCAGGCGCATGGAATCCTCCTCGGCCGCGATTCTATGAGGCGGCCGGCGAGCGCGCATGGTGAGCGCGCCAGCTAGTCGCCGTCGTCGCCGCAGCGGCTGGCGGCGCGCGCCGCGTGGTCGAGCAGCTCCTGGCCTTCGAGCTGCCGCGTGCGGCGGCCGCTGACGAGGAAGGTGAGCGCGAGCTCCTGCTCGCTAGCCGGGTCGGCGCCGACGAGCGGCGCGAGCGCCGGCGGCAAGTCGCGCGGCAGGTAGCCCCAGATCTCCACGCGCAAGACGCGCGTCGCCCGCGCGCCCGCCGCCGTCGAGCCCTCCAGCGCCGGCGCCCGCCGCTGCGAGTAGCGCAGGAACCGCGGCGGCCCGAGCAGCAGCAGCGCGCGGCCGCGCGGCGTCAGGCTGCCGCGCAGCTCCGGCTCCTCGTAGAGTCGGTCCGCGGCCTTGACGCGCTCGGCGAACAGCCGGGCGAAGGGGTTGTCGTCGTCGCCGGGGTCGGCGTCGCGGCAGGACCAGAAGCGGCCGAGGAAGGCGGCGAAGTCGGTGTTGGTCTCGACGTGCGAGAGCCCCGCCTCGTCCTGGGGTAGCAGCAGCCAGCGCGCCGGCCCCGCCGCCCAGGCATGCGCCGTCTCCGCGGCGGCGGAGCCGGACGGGCGGCAGCCGCCGACGGCGAGCGCCAGCACGAGGAGCGCGGAGACGCGTTCCATGGCCAAGGTGTCGCGACGATGGTCGATTCGGTTCACGCCCCGGCGACGGGCCCGGGAGCGCGGGTCAGGTCCGTCAATGCACCGAGTCGGCCGCCGGCTCCTGCGCTTCGACGATGGTGCCGAAGGCTTCTTCGTAGCGCGTCAGGTTGGCGGCGAGCGCCCGCACGATCCGCTTCATGTGCCCCGGGCTGGTGACGATGCGGGCGCAGACCATGCCCTGCGGCGGCACCAGGTTGATGAAGTCGAGGATGAACTCCTCGCGCGTGTGGGTGATGCGCAGCAGGTTGGAGTAGCGACCCTTGAGCTCGTCGTCGCCGATCTTGATGCTGACGCCCTGAGGCTCTTGAGGCTCTTCCGGCTCGGCCATGACTCCTCCTCGCGGGGGGTGCGAAGTCATCGTACCCTAGGTGGCCTGACCCGGCTCCTCCGCTTCGCCGCCCTACCCGTTACCGACTTGCTGCGCGGGCAGCAGCGGACGCTCGCGCGGCCGCGCGACCTCGCCTGGCTGCTCTGCGGGCTGCTCGCCGGCTGGTGGGTGTACGTGCCCCTACACGAGCTGCTGCATGCTTTTGGGTGCTGGGCGGCCGGCGGCGCGGTGACCCGGCTGGAGGTGGACCCGCTCTACGGCGGCGCGCTGCTGGCGCGGCTGTTCCCCTGGGTCGTCGCCGGCGGCGAGTACGCCGGCCGCCTGTCGGGATTCGACACCCACGGCAGCGACGCCGTCTACCTCGTCACCGACCTCGCGCCCTTCGTGCTGACGCTCTTCGGCGTCTGGGCGCTGCGGCGGGCGGCGCGGGCGCGGCGGCCGGGGCTTTTCGGAGCCGCGGCGCCGTTCGCGCTGGCACCGCTGCTGTCGCTCTCGGGCGACGCCTACGAGATCGGGTCGATCCTCGTGACGCGGCTGCCGGCGTGGTCCGACGCGGCAGCGCTCTTGCGCGGCGACGACGTGAGCCTCGTGTTCGCGCGCGTCGCCGCGGCGCCCGTGCCGCCGTGGGGCGGCTTCGCCGCCGCCGTCACCGCCGGCGTGCTGTGGGCCTGGGCCACCTACGGGCTGGCCGGCGCGGTGGCGCGAGCACTCGGCGAGCCGGCGCTCGGCGGTGAGTCAACCGCGCTCCGCCCAGCGGACGTCGCCGTCGAAGCGCCACTGGTGCAGCGGCCGGTAGACGCCGATGGCGGCGCTCGGCGCGGTGACGGATAGCGAGAGCACGCCCTTCCTGTAGTCGTAGGGCGCGCCGTCGCGCGCGTGCACCGCCACGTCGAGGACGTACTCGCCGGCGGCGAGCTGCAGGGCGGGGAGCTCGACGCGCACGGTCGCCGCGCCGGCGAGGCGCTCGGGGCGCCACCCCTCGAGGTCGGTGTTGGTGCCCCACACCTCGACGCCGCGCGGCGTCGGCGAGGGCGACGCCGAAGACGAAGTCGTCGAGCCGCTCGCGCGCCTCGACGGCGAGCTCGAGGGTGACCGCCTCGCCGCTCTTGCAGGTGATAGCGCTCCTCGCCGCCGACGAGGAGGCGGACGCCGACGATCTCGGCCTGGCGCGAGCCCCAGCGGCGCGGCGCTTCGCCGGCCTCGGTGTCCGCGTCGGCGCCGTCGCGTGCAGCGTCGCCGGCGCCGGCCGCGGCGTCCTCGTCGACGCGCTCCTTCTCCTCGCGGTGGCGCCGCCCCTCGGCCTCCGCCACCGCCTCGCGGTAGGCGTCGGCGACGCGCCGCGGCTCGCCGACGAGGCGCGCCTTGCCGCCGTCGAGCCAGAGCACGCGGTCGCAGATCCCCTCCATCAACGACAGCGAGTGCGAGACCAGCAGCAGCGTGCGCCCCGAGGCCAGCAGCTCCTCGATCTTGCGCAGGCAGCGGTGGGCGAAGGCCTCGTCGCCCACCGCCAGCACCTCGTCGACGAGCAGCACGTCGGGGGCGGTGTGGATGGCCACCGCGAAGCCCAGCCGCACGTACATGCCCGACGAGTAGGTCTTCACCGGCTCGTCGATGAAGTCCTCGAGACCGGAGAACTCGACGATCGAGTCGAAGCGCGCGTCGAGCTCGCGGCGCGACAGACCGAGCACGGCGCCGTTGATGTAGACGTTCTCGCGCCCCGAGATCTCGGGGTGGAAGCCGGCGCCGAGCTCGATCAGCGCCGCGACGCGGCCGTCGACGGCGACGGTACCGGCGTCGGCGCGCAGCATGCCGGCCACCAGCTTGAGCAGCGTCGATTTGCCGGAACCATTGCTGCCGATCAGGCCGAAGGCCTCGCCCTTCTTGACCGTGAACGAGACGTCGGAGAGCGCGACGATCGCCTCCTCGGGCGAGAGACCGCGCACGAGGCTCCCCTCGAGCAGCGCGCTCTTCAGCGTGCGCAGCTGGAAGCCCGGCGCCATCCGCCGGTACATCTTGGTGATGCCGCTGGCGACGATCGCCGGCGCGGCGTCGCGACTCGCCGCCCGGCTGGAACCGCCGCCACCCATCCGACGCCTTCCACCCATCAGACAGCTTCTACCAGGGTCGGCGACAGCCGCTCGAAGATCCAGCTGCCGATCGCCCAGGCGACGAGCGCCAGCCCCACCGCCTGCAGCCACAGCCCAGGCCCCGGCACGCGGCCGAAGAAGAGCAGCTCCTGGTAGAGCCGCACGAACGGCGTCACCGGGTTGGCCGCCACGAGCAGCGCCAGCGGTCGCACTCGCGCCACCGTCTCCAGCGGGTAGAGGATCGGCGTCAGGAAGAACGCCAGGGTCAGCAGGTTGGCCAGCAGGTCGCGCACGTCCTTGAAGTGGACGTTGAGCGCCGAAAGCGCCAGTGCGAGACCGGCGGTGAACGGCAGTTGCACGAGCAACGCCGCCGGCAGCAGCAGGATGGTCCAGCCGCCCACCGGGTGATGGAGGTAAAAGCGCGCCACGGCGAGCGCCGCCAGCAGCACCGGCAGCGCCAGCAGGTAGTGGGCGAGGCTCGCCAGCGTCGACACCACCGGCAGCACCTCGGCCGGAAACACCGCCTTGCGCAGCAGCCCGGCGTTGGCCGAGAGCGACACCGTGCCGTCGAGCAGCGCCCCCGAGAACCAGATCCACGGGAAGAGCCCCGAGATCAGGAACACCGCGTACGGCTGCGCGCCGCCTGCGCGGTTCTTGAACACCACGTCGAAGACGAGGGTGTAGACCGCGAGCAGCAGCAGCGGGTTGACCAGCGACCAGACGAAGCCGAGCAGCGAGCCGCGGTAGCGCGCCTTGAGCTCGCGGGCGGTGAGCGTCGCCAGCAACCCGCGGAAGTGGATGAGGCGGGCGAGCATCTAATCGAGGTCGAAAGGCCGCGGCGGCGGCACGTTGGCGGGCTCTTCCTCGGCGCGCCGCAGCGCCTCCTCGAACTTCTCGTCGAGCAGCCGCGAGCGGTCCTTCATCGCCGCCTGCTCCTGCGCGAAGACCGCCTCGGCGCGCGCCTTGCTCTCGTCGAGGCCGCGCAGGAGGCTGTCGAAGTCCTTGCCGCCGGCGAGCGGCCGCTTCGCCGCGCGGTGCGACAGCACCTCGCCGGTCTCGGCGTCGACGACGAGCTCGGTCTCGCAGTCGGGGCACCGCACGTGCAGCCGCTTGCCGGGCATGCTCGCGATTGTAGCCCTGCTGCCGCCGCGACAGACGCTACACTTCGGCGGCGGGGCGCTCGCCCCGCTGCTGCTCGGACCTTTCTGACCGTCCCGGGGCGCGAATCCGCCCCACGCCAGCCCGAAAGGAGGCAACGGTGAGGCGTCGCATCGCCCAACGAATCATCCCAGCCCTGGCGCTCGCGGCGCTCATTCTTTCGTACGCAGGCACCGCCGGCCCGGCGTCCGCGGCCGGCGGGGACGTCTTCCCCTACCCGGTTCACCAGAAGAAGCTCGCCAACGGCCTCCAGGTGATGGCCGTCCCCTTCGACAGCCCGGGGATCGTCGCCTACGTCACCGTCGTGCGCACCGGCTCGCGCGACGAGGTGGAGCCCGGCCACTCCGGCTTCGCCCACTTCTTCGAGCACATGATGTTCCGCGGCACCGAGAAGCACTCCGCCGGACGAGTACAACGAGGCGCTCAAAGCGATGGGCGCCGACTCGCAACGCCTTCACCACCGACGACTGCACCTTCTACTACATCGTCGGGCCGGCGGCGAAGCTCCCGACGATGTTCGACCTCGAGGCCGACCGCTTCCAGAACCTCGAGTACGCCGAGGACGCCTTCCGCACCGAGGCCGGCGCCGTCCTCGGCGAGTACAACAAGAGCGCCTCGAACCCCTTCCAGCCGCTCGACGAGAAGATGCGCGACCTGGCCTTCCAGAAGCACACCTACAAGCACACGACGATCGGCTTCCTCGCCGACATCAAGGACATGCCCAACCAGTACGAGTACAGCCTGAGCTTCTTCGACCGCTTCTACCGGCCCGACAACAGCGCCCTGCTGGTGGTGGGCGACGTGCAGCCGGAGCGCGGTGTTCGCGCTGGCGGAGAAGCACTACGGCGGCTGGCAGCGGGGCTATCAGCCGCCGGCGGTGGTCGCCGAGGCGCCGCCGGCGGGGCCGCAGCGCGCGCACCTCGACTGGCCGAGCCCGACCAACCCTTACTTGACGATCGGCTACCGCACGCCGGCCTTCGCCGCCGACCGCACCTGGGCGGCGCTGCTGGTCGTCGAGCAGCTGCTCTTCTCGCGAGTCGGCGCCGCTCTACCAGGAGCTGGTCGTCGACAAGCAGTGGGTCGACTTCGTCGGCGGCGACGCCGATCCGCACCGCGACCCCTACCTCTTCGGCATCTACGCCCGCGTGCGCAGCGACGAGCTGATGCCGCAGGTGGAGGGCGCCATCCTCGGCGCCCTCGCCGAGCTGCGCGACCGGCCGATCGACGCCGCGCGGCTCGACCGCGTCAAGTCGCACCTGCGCTACGCCTTCGCGCTGTCGCTCGACAGCCCGCTCGCCGTCGCGCGGCAGGTCTCGCAGGTGGTCGCGCTCACCGGCGACGTCGGGGCGCTCAACGGGCTGTGGAAGGAGATCGAGGCGGTGACGCCGCAGGACGTGCAGCGCGTCGCCAAGGAGGTCTTCACGGAGAAGGGGATGACCGTGGTGACGCTGTCGCACCCGGCGACGGCGGGCGCCGCCAAGCCGGAAGGAGGTTCGCGATGAGCGCGCGCCGTCTGCCCTGCCGAATCGGTCTCGTCCTTCCGTGCGCACTGGTGTGCGCCGTCGCGTCGGCCGCGAGCGCCGGCGCCGCCACCGCCGCGGCTGCCGACACCGCGTCGCCGGCGGCGCCGCGCATCGAGCTGGTGACGCTGCCCAGCCCGCAGTCCCCCATCGTCGCCATCCGCGCCTTCTTCCGCACCGGCTCGATCGACGACCCCGCCGGCAAGGAAGGGCTCGCCAACCTGACCGCCAGCGTGGTGGGCGAGGGCGCCACCGCCAAGCGCCCGTACAAGGACCTCGTCGAGGCGCTCTACCCGCTGGCCGCCAGCATCGTCACCCGCGTCGACCGCGAGGTGACGGTGTTCAGCCTCGTCGTCCACCGCGAGAAGCTCGACGAGGCGACGGCGCTGCTCGCCGAGGTGCTCACCCAGCCCGGCTTCGACGCCAACGACCTCGAGCGCCACAGGAAGGACGCGCTGTCGTACCTGACGACGACGCTGCGCGCCAGCAACGACGAGCTGCTCGGCCTCGAGGCGCTGCAGGAGCAGATCTTCGCCGGCCACCCCTACGGCCACGCCGAGGCGGGGACGGTGAAGGGGCTCGGCGCCGTCACCCTCGACGACGTCAAGCGCTTCTACCGCGAGCACTACCGACCGGCAACCTGTGGCTCGGCGTCGCCGGCGGCTACCCGGACGGTTATCCGGAGCGGCTGGCTCAGGCCCTCGGTGCGTCTGCCGGCCGGCAAGGCGACGGTGCGCGAGCTGCCGCCGGCGCCGCAGCCCGAGCGGCCGCGAGATCGTGCTCGTCGCCAAGGACGCCGCCTCGACCGGCATCCACTTCGGCTACCCGCTGCCGATCACCCGCGCCGACGCCGACTACTACCCGCTGATGGTCGCCAACAGCTACCTCGGCGAGCACCGCACCTTCAACGGCCGCCTGCAGAACGAGCTGCGCGGCAAGCGCGGGCTCAACTACGGCAACTACAGCTACGTCGAGCACTACGCGTCGCCGCCCTTCACCACCAACCCGACCCCCAACGTGCCGCGCCGTCAGCAGTACTTCTCGGTGTGGATCCGCCCGGTGCAGCCGGAGAACGCGCAGTTCGCGCTGCGCGGCGCGCTGCACGAGGTGCAGCAGCTCGCCGACAAGGGGATGACGCAAGGAGGACTTCGAGCTCACCCGCGACTACCTGGTCGAGCTACTCGAAGCTGTGGGCGCAGACCCTGTCGCGGCGGCTGGGCTTCCTGCTCGACAGCAAGTTCTACGGCACGCCCGTACTACATCGACGAGATCGGCAAGCGCCTGGCGACGATGACCGTCGACGACGTCAACCGCGCGGCGAAGAAGTACCTGCAGACGGTGAAGTGGGAGGGCGTGCATGGTGGCCGGCGACGCCGAGGCGCTGAAGGCCAAGCTCGAAGCCGACGCGCCGTCGCCGATCACCTACGCCAACGCCGTGCCGCCCGACGTCACGGCCGACGGACCCGTCATCGCCAAGCTGCCGGTGAAACCGACGAAGGTCGAGGTGGTGCCGGTGGCGGCGATGTTCGAGAAGTAGGCGCGCGGGCCGGGCAGGGCGTGCTCGCGCGCCCTGCCACCGCCACGGCTACGACGGCTACGCGCGGGCGCGCAGCAGCACCTCGACGCGGCGGTTCTGCTGCCGGCCGGGCTCGCTGTCGTTGCTCGCCACCGGATACTGCTCGCCGAGACCTTGGGCGGAGACGCGGTCGCCGTCGACGCCGCTGCCCTCGAGGTAGCGCTGCACGCTCGTCGCGCGGCGCTCCGAGAGGTCCTGGTTGTAGCCGTCGGTACCGCGCGCATCGGTGTGCCCCTGCACGACGACGGCGGTCTTGTCGTACTCCTGGAGCACCTGGGCGAGCTCGTCCACCGAGCGGCGCGCGTCGGAGCGCAGGGCGGCGGAATCGAAGTCGAACAGGATGTCGGAGTCGAAGTGGACGAGCAGCGTCTCCTCGTCCACCCGCTCGACGCGGGTGTTGGGGATGCGCGCGAGCTTCTCCTCCTGGGCGTCCATGTAGGCGCCCACCGCGCCGCCGGCGACCGCGCCGATGGCGGCGCCGGCGAGGATCTCGTCGGCCTCGCGCTTGCCGGTGGCGACGGCCCCGGCGGCGCCTACCGCGGCACCGATGACGGAACCGCGGGCCGTCTTGTCGCGAGGGGTGGAATAAGGCTGACGAGCGCTGGCACAGCCGGCGAGCAGGGCCGTGATCAGCGCGAGCGAAGCAGCCGTCTGGAGCTTGTGAGTGCGTTTCATGTCGACCTCCCAGTGGATGCAGGCACCCGCGCGCCCCAGCGTGGGCGTGCCGGTGGGAGCGCCGGTGGCGTTCCAGGCGTGACGTAGCAAGGCGCAAGCCACCGCCGACACCGGTCGCGCCGCCCTGCGCGGCGCCGCCCGGCCAGATCGCCGCGACCTCCGCGGGCTACGCCGCCGACTTCAGGGGCGTACGAGCCGTTGCATGGCGGCGAGCGCGTGGAAGGCAGGACGCCGGCGGAGCGTGCGGCCTTCGGCGACGACGAGGCCATAGCCGCGGGCGACGAGCTGCCACCAATAGACGCGCTCGACGAAACCGCTGGCGAGCAGCGAAGTGCAGTAGCGGACCGCGTAGTCGGCGGCCGTCTGCTCGTCGACGGCGACGTCGCGGCCCGCCGGCGAGTGCGGCCCCTCGCGCAGCGGCCAGTTGACCTCGGTGATCCACGAGCGCGGCTCGCACCAGCGCGCGGTGTCGGCGATGGCTCGAAGGAGGGCCGCCTTGCCGAGCGCGTCGAAGCCGAGCTGCGTGTTCTCCGGCGCGCCGCGGCGGTCGACGTAGAGGAGGCTGGCGAGAGCGTGGAAGCGGACGCCGAGGCCGGGCCAGTTGACGGCGGCGGCGGTGACGTGCGGCTCGAAGTCGATGACGCCGGGGCCGACGATGGGGACGCCGTGCGCGGCGAGCGCGGCCGCCGACTCGCGCAGCAGCGCCGCGTACTCGGCGAGGGTCCAGACGCCCCACTTGCTGCGGTTGATCGCCTGGCCGACCTGGAAGGCTTCGGCGTAGGGGGCGAAGCGAGCGCCGAGCGCCTCGATCGCGCGCCGCCAGCGCGGCAGGTCGCGCACCAGCTCGCGGCGTTGCGGCAGCGCGAAGAGGATGGCGATGCCGCGCTCGCGTAGCGCGAGCGCCAGCGCCTCCTCGTCGTCGTGTGTCTCCTGCCACGGGTGCAGCCGCACGAGCGCGTGCCGCACGCCCAGCTCGTCGACCGCGGCGAGCAGTGCGGCGGGATCCTCCGGGTAAGGCCGCAGGCCGATGCCGAGCTTGCCGAAGGGGACCGGTTCCTTGTGCAGCCCCGCCATCAGCTCGCGGTACCGCCGCCAGATGCGCGGCGCCGCCGCCGCGGCGACGAGCTGTGCGCGCAGGTGTGGGCCAGCGTCGCGGGCGCGGACGAGGAGCTTCTCGGCGCGGCTCGCGTGCTGGTGGGGCTGGTCGGAGAGCGCGTCCCAGACGACGCGGTCGCGCGCCGAGGCGTCGGCGGGCGGCGGCGGCAGGTGCGGGTAGGCGCGCCGCGGGCGCAGCATCGCCAGCACGCTGCGGCGGCCCGCCCGCCCGCTCGCCGGCGCCGCGCCACCTTGGCCGCGCAGCTTGTTCTTCAGCCGATGCCGGCCGTGGAACGATCGGTGGTAGAGGCGGTAGAGGCGCCAGGCGCTGCCGCTCGGCGCGCCGCCGAAGTACGCCGCCAGCAGTGCCCGCTGATCCTCTTCGCGATGCACCGGCACGCGTGCGAGGTCGCGCAGCCGTTGCGACAGGCTCACGCGCGCGAGGCGCCGGCAGCGGTTGAGGTCGACGACGGCAGCGCGCAACGCACCGTCGTGCCGCTGCAGCAGCAGGTTGCCCGCCGAGAGGTCGCGGTGCCAGAACCGCGCCTCGTGCAGTCGCCGCGCCGTCGTCGCCACCGCGCCCAGCAGCTCGCCCGCCGGCAGCTCCGGGAAGTCGCGCTCCAGCGTGCCAGCTGCCAGCGCCCGGAACGGGTAGCGCGCCTCCACGCCGTCGACCAGCCGGCAGACGTACCACGCCGGCCCGCTGGTCTCGGCGCTCTCCGCCCACAGCAGCGGCTCGGGTGTGTCGACGCCCGCTTCCGCCATGGCGCGCGCGGTGGCGAAGCTCCGCCGCGCCTTGCTGCCGCGCCAGCGGCGCTGCAGCCGCGGGCGCAGCGCGTCGTGGCGGAACTGCTTGACCACCACCTCGCCGACGCCCGGCCACGCCGCCACCCACAGGTAGTTGCGCCCCCAGTGCAGCGTGCGCCGCGCGTGCGCCGGGTCGAGCAGCTCCGCCGCCGGCGGCGTCGCCGCGGCCCACTCGCCGCTGATCCCCGGCAGCTCGAGCGCGCGCAGCGCGCCGCCGACGCTCACACCTCGAGCACGTCGTAGCGCTCGTGGTGCATCGCCGCGTCGGCCTGGAGCACGAGGTTGATGCCCAGCTGCCGCTCGAGCTCGTCGACGACGGCGCGCTGCTCCTGCTGCAGCGCCCGCGCCACCTCGGGGTTGAGGCGCACCAGCACCTCGCGCGCGCCGGGGTGCAGCGCGCAGTGGCGCAGCACCTGCTTGCGCACCGCGAAGGCCACGGACGCCGCCGACTTGATGCGCCCTCGCGACTCGCAGTACGGGCACGGTTGCGTGAGCTGGCGCTCCAGGCTCGGACGGCTGCGCTTCCTCGTCAGCTCCACCAACCCGAACTCGGAGATCGACAGCACCTTGTTCTTGGCGCGGTCGCGCCGCAGCGCCTCCTCGAGCGCCGCGAAGACCTGCTGGCGGTGCTCGGGCACCGTCATGTCGATCAAGTCGAGCACCAGGATGCCGCCGAGGTTGCGCAAGCGGATCTGGCGCACGATCTCGCCCACCGCCTCGAGGTTGGTGTGGAGGATGGTCTCTTCGAGGTTCTGGCCGCCGACGAAGCGGCCGGTGTTGACGTCGATCGCCACCAGCGCCTCGGTGGGGTTGATGACGATGTGGCCGCCCGACTTGAGCCACACCTTGGGCTTGAGCGCCTCCTCGATCGCCTCGTCGATGCCGAAGCGCTCGAAGAGCGGCCGCTCCTGACGGTAGAGGCGCACGCGGTCGAGCAGCAGCGGCTGCACGTCGTCCAGGAACTCGACGATGCGGGTGTAGGTCTCCTCACCCTCCACCCAGAGCACCGAGAACTCGGGGCCCAGGGTGTCGCGCACGACGCGCAGCGCGACGTCGAGGTCGTGGTGCAGCACGGTGCCGCCGCCGGCGCGGTCGGCGCGGGCGGAGATGCGCTCCCACATGCCGGTGAGGTAGGCGGCGTCCTGGCGGAACTCCTCCTCGCCCTTGCCCTCGGCGGCGGTGCGCACGATCCAGCCGCCGGGGATGCCGAGCCCCATCGCCAGCTCGCGCAGCCGCGCCCGCTCGTCGGCGTCCTCGATGCGGCGCGAGACGCCGCGGTGGTGGCCGGTGGGGGCGTAGACGAGGTAGCGGCCGGGCAACGTGACGTGCGTCGAGACGCGCGCGCCCTTGTTGGGCAGCGGGTCCTTGAGCGCCTGGACGACGATCTCCTGGCCGGCGCGCAGCAGCTCGTCGATCGAGGGCTGGTCGGCGCCGTGGCCACGCTCGCCGTGACCGGGGCGATCGCCGCCGCCGTTGCCCCCGCCGTTGCCTGCGGTGCGGGCGCCGTTGCCGTTGCCCTCGCCGTTGCCGCCATTGCCCCCGTTGGCGCCGCCGCGCTCGTCTCCCAGCAGCTCGACGTCGTCGAGGTCGGTGATCTCCTCGCGCACGTCGGCGACGTAGAGGAAGGCGTCGCGCTCGAGCCCGATGTCGACGAACGCGGCCTGCATGCCGGGAAGCACCCGCGACACCCGCCCCTTGTAGACGTTGCCGACGACGCCGCGTGCCCCCTGGCGCTCGATGAACAGCTCCGCCAGCTTGTCGTCCTCGAGGATGGCGACACGCGTCTGGTGCGGGTCCTGCTCGACCAGCATCTTGCTCGGGACGTTGGCTGGCACTGCGGCATTCTAGCCGCGCGCGCCCGGTCCTCTCGTCGGCGGCCGGCGCCCGCCCCTCGCCGCTACCGATTCACGTAGCGCCGGAAATCCACTCCCAGCACGAGCCCGGTGGCCGCGAACGCGAAGAGCGTGAACGACCCGCCGTAGGAGAGGAAGGGCAGCGGGATGCCGGAGTTGGGCATCAGCCCCACCACCATCCCGGTGTTGTAGAGGATGTGGAAGGCGAAGGCGGCGAAGAACCCCACCGCCAGCAGCATCCCCAGCTTGTCTCGCGCCCGGGCTGCTACCTCCGCGCAGCCGAAGAGGAAGTTGCCGTAGAGGAAGAGCACGAAGGCGACGCCCAGGAAGCCCCACTCCTCGGCGAGCACGGCGAAGATGAAGTCGGTGTGGCGCGCCGGCAGGAAGCGCAGCTGGCTCTGCGTCCCCTGCATGTAGCCGCGCCCGACGAGCTCACCCGAGCCGACGGCGATCTTGCTCTGCCGCACCTGGTAGCCCGCTCCCAGCGGATCGCGCTCGGGGTTGAGGAAGGTCAGCACGCGCTCGCGCTGGTAGTTGTGCATGAAGCCCCAACCGAGGGCGCCGACCACCAGCGCCGCGCAGCCGGCGACGACGAGGTAGCGTTTCTTGATCCCCGCCACCAGCAGCATGGCGCCGAGCATCGGCACGAACACCAGCCCGCCGCCGAGGTCGGGCTCGACGACGATGAGCGCCACCGGCAGCAGAACGATGCCGATGGCAGTCAGGATCTCGCGCAGCCGCAGGTACTCCCCCTCGAGGCCGGCGAGGTACTGGGCGAGCAGGATGGCGGTGGCGATCTTCGCCACCTCGGAGGGCTGGATGCCGAAGGGGCCGATGGCGAACCAGCTGCGCGCCCCGCCGCGCACCTGGCCGAAGAAGAGCACCAGCACGAGCAGCCCCATGGCGATGCCGTAGAGCGGCAGGGCGAGCAGCGCCAGCCGCTGGTAGTCGAGCGAGAAGACGACGAGGAAGACGACGAGCCCGGCGGCAATCCAGGCGAGCTGCCGCCAGAGGTACTCCACCGGCATCTCGGCGCTGGCGCTGTGCACGGTGGCCGCCCCCACCACCGCCAGCATCAACGCTGTCAGCAGCAGGCTCCAGCGGACGTTGGCGAGACGCCCGATGCCGGCGGTGGCCGCTTCTTCAGGTAGGCGGAGCAGCCCGGAGATCGGGCCGCTTCTTGAGGAGCTCCTCATAGATCCCCTTGGCTACCGGCGCCGCCGCCTGCGATCCCGCGCCGCCGTGCTCGATGAACACGGAGACGACGAGCTGCGGGTCCTGCACGGGCGCGAAGCTGACGAACCAGGCGTGGTCGCGTTGCTCGTAGGCCATCTGGTTGGCCTTGATGCGGGTGTGCTGCGCCACCACCTGCACGGTGCCGGTCTTGCCGGCGATCGCCAGGCCCGGCACGTGCGAGGCGTAGCCGGTGCCGGAGTCGACCACCATCTGCAGCCCCTCGCGCACCGGCTTCCACGTCCAGCTCGGGATCCCCTGCGCGGCATCCAGCGGCGCGCCGCGCGCGGCGAGGTGCGGGGTCGGCCGGTGGCCGCCGTTGGCCACCGCCGCCATCATCACCGCCATCTGCAGCGGCGTCACCAACAGCGGCCCCTGGCCGATGGCCACCGAGATCGTCTCGCCGAGGTACCACTGGTGCTTGCGCACCCGCCGGCTCCAGGCGCCGTCGGGGACGAGCCCCGCCTTCTCGCCGGGCACGTCGACGCCGGTCAGGGCGCCGAAACCGAAGGCGCGCGCATATTTGGCGATGCGCTCGATGCCCAGCCGCTGGCCCACGGTGTAGAAGTAGACATCGCAGGAGTGCTTGATCGCCTGGCGCAAGTCGACCGAGCCGTGCCCTCCCGGCTTCCAGCAGCGGAAGCTGCGGCCGTAGAAGACGGCAGAGCCCGGGCAAAAAAAGCGCGTGTCGGGCGTCACCACGCGCTCGGTGAGACCGGCGATCCCCATGACGATCTTGAAGGTCGAGCCGGGCGACAGCGCGTTCTGTACCGAGCGGTTTTGCAGCGGCTTGAGCGGGTCGTTGACCAACCGCATCCAGTCGTCGGCGCGCAGCCGGCGGGCGAAGAGGTTGGGGTCGAAGGAGGGCGCCGAGGCCATGGCGAGGATCTCGCCGTTTCTCGGGTCGAGCGCCACCACGGCGCCCACCTTGTCCTGCAGCAGTCGCTGCGCGGTCTGCTGCAGGTCGAGGTCGATGGCGAGCTTGAGGTTGTTGCCGGGGCCCGGCTGGACGGGCGGGAACTCGTCGACGGCGCGCCCGCGGCTGTCCACCACCACCACCCGCTCGCCGTCCTTGCCGCGCAGGCCGGGCTCGAACTGGCTCTCGACGCCGCGGCGGCCGATCATGTCGCCGCGCTGGTACTGGCCGGTGGCGAGGTCCTGCGGCCCCGCCTCGGCGAGGTAGCCGAGCACGTGCGCCGTCTGCTCGCGGTGGCGGTAGAGCCGCAGCTGCTGGACGTCGGTCTCGAACTCGGGGTGCTCGAGCGCGGCGAGCTCGAAGCGCGCCACCTGCGCCAGGGTGAGGTTCTCGGCGATCAGCGCCGGCTCCACCGGCCGCTCGCGGCGGTGGGCGACGAGCAGCCGGTGCAGCTGCCCGGGGTCGGTCTCGAGGATCGCGGCGGCGAAGGCGAGGCTCTTCTGCAGGTCGTTGCTGGCGTCGGGCTCGAGCAGCAGGTTGTAGCTGGGGACGTTCTCGGCCAGCGGCCGCCCGGTGCGGTCGTAGACGATCCCCCGCGGCGCGCGGATGGGGAAGCGCCGCAGCCGGTTGTTGTCGGCGAGCTCGCGATACTCGGGCCCGTGCAGCCCCTGCACCAGCCAGTACTGGGCGGCGACGCCAACCAGCGCCGCGCCGACGACGATCGACAGCACGCGGACGCGCGTCGCCATGGTCTCCCGGCGCTCGCGGGTGCGGACGATACTGGTCATACCGGATGGCTGGTCATACCGGGTGGCTGGTCATGCCCGATGATTGTGCAACACGAAAGCCAGGATGATGGCGGTCGGCCTCACCGGAAGCGCAACATCCGCGACCGCCGCCGCTGCCAGGAGCTCCACTGCGTGCGGGCGCGCGACTCCATGCTGATGAGGGCGGCGCCGAGCAGCGCCGTCGTGATCACCTTGCCGATGACCGAGCCCCAGGAGGGGAGCGGCGCGTTGGCGCCGACCATCGAGCGCAGCAGTCCCACCAGCACCACCTGCTGCAGCGCCGCCGAGGCGGCGAAGATGAGCACCCGCGCCGCCTGCTGGCCGACGACCACGCGCTGGGCGGCGAGCGCCACGCCGTAGCCGACGACGGTGTCGGCGAAGGCGTGCAGGCCGAAGAGGCCGCCCGAGAGGCCGTCCTGGAGCAGCCCGGTGGCGGTGCCGATGAGCTCGGCTCCCACCGGCCCGGTGCGCATCGAGTACCAGACGACGACGAGCAGGAAGGGGTCGACGATGCGCGGGAAGAGCGGCGAGAGGCTCACCCCGACGAGCTGCACCAGGTAGGCGGCGAGGAGCGCGAAGAGGAACTTAACGAAGGTCACGCGCCAATGCCTCGGAGACGCCGCGCGCATCGGGCACGGCGGGGAGCAGGTAGACGTGGTCGAGGGCGCCGAAGTCGACCATCGGCGTCACCTCGACCTGGTGGAAGAGCTGGGTGCCCCGGCGGATGGCGCGCACGACGCCGAGCGGCACGCCGCGCGGGTAGATGCCGTCGATGCCGGCCGTCACCACGCGATCGCCGGGGCGCACGTCGGCCTGCAGCGGCACGTAGTCGAGCAGCAGGCCCGAGCGGCTGTCGCCGCGGGCCACGCCCTGGCGGCTGGTGCGTTCGACCATCGCTCCCACCGCCGAGGTGCGGTCGGTGATCAGCTGCACCTTGGCGTAGCCGCCGCCGACGGCGACGACGCGCCCGACGAGGCCGTGCTCGTCGATCACCGGCTGGTCGACCCGGGCGCCGCGCTCGCCGACGTAGACGAGCAGGCTGCGCAGCCAGGAGGCGTAGTCGGCGTAGACGACGTCGGCGACCTGCAGCGGCTGGCCGGTGCGGCGGGCGTACTGCACCGCCTCGCCGAGGCGCAGGAAGGCGCCCTCGACGGTCTGCAGGCGCAGCAGCTGGCGCTGCAGGTCGTCCACCTGCTGCCGCAGCTGCTCGTTCTCGGCCATCACCCGCTTGCGCGTGCGGAAGCCGGAGCCGACCGAGCCCAGCCCGCGCTCGACGCCGGTGACGCCGTGGGCCACCGGGCCGAGCACGCCGACGGCCGCGCCGGCGAGCAACGGCCCCTCGCGGCCGCGCCGCGACGCCTGCCGCGACAGCAGGAGCAGCTCGCCCAGCAGCAGCAGCACGAGCAGCCAGCGCGAAGCGCGTGAGCCCATGTCGAGAGGGGCCGTCCCCTCTTAGAGGATCGAGACCTTGCGCAGCAGGTTGATGTCCTCGAGCACGCGCCCCGCGCCGAGCACGACCGAGGCCAGCGGGTCCTCGGCGAGCACCACCGGCAGGCCGGTCTCGTCGCGCAGCCGCTGGTCGAGGTTGCGCAGCAGGGCGCCGCCGCCGGAGAGCACGATGCCGCGGTCCATGATGTCGGCGGAGAGCTCGGGCGGCGTGCGCTCGAGCGCCTGGCGGACGGCGTCGACGATCACCGAGACCACCTCGGAAAGCGCCTCGCGGATCTCTTCGTCGGTGATCCTCAGGTTCTTCGGCACCCCCTCGACGAGGTCGCGCCCCTTGATCTCCAGCGAGAGCGGGTCCTTGAGCGGGTAGGCGGAGCCGATCTCCCACTTGATGAACTCGGCGGTGCGCTCGCCGATGAGCAGGTTGTACTTGCGCTTGAGGTACTGGATGATCGCGTCGTCCATCTCGTTGCCGGCCACCCGCACCGAGCGGCTGTAGACGGTGCCGGCGAGCGAGATCACCGCCACGTCGGTGGTGCCGCCGCCGATGTCGACGATCATGTTGCCCGAGGGCTCGGTGATCGGCAGGCCGGCGCCGATGGCCGCCATCATCGCCTGCTCGACGAGGAAGACCTCGGAGGCGCCGGCGCGCTCGGCGCTGTCGCGCACCGCCCGCTTCTCCACCTGGGTGATCTCGGAGGGGACGCCGATGACGATGCGCGGCCGCACCAGCCGCCGGCCGCCGTGGGCCTTGCGGATGAAGTGGTCGAGCATCTTCTCGGTGACCTCGAAGTCGGCGATGACGCCGTCCTTCATCGGCCGGATGGGCTCGATGTTGCCGGGCGTGCGGCCGAGCATCTCCTTGGCCTCGGAGCCGACCGCCTCGATCTTGTTGGTGACCTTGTTGATCACCACCACCGAGGGCTCGCGGACGACGATGCCGCGGCTGCGCGCGAACACCAGCGTGTTGGCGGTCCCCAGGTCGATGGCGAGGTCGTTCGAGAAGTAGCGGAGCACGGAAAACATCGGCATGGGGTGCGCGTCCCTGCATTCCTGGCGCCAACGGCGCCCTGCTTGGTCTATTGGATGCGCCGCCGGGCGGCGCGGTTACAGGCTTTCCACGAATACCCGGGCGCGGTGGGTGGCCTGGTTGCCGGAGGCGTCGACCGCCTTGACGTCCAGGAACGCCCACCCCGAGGCGGCGAGCTGAATGGTCTTGGTGAAGGCGCCGTCGGCCTGCACGGTCACCGACTCCTCGTTGACGGTCACCGTCGCCCCCGGCTCGGTGTGGCCGCCGACGATGAAGATCGAGCCGTAGGTCTGCACGGATTGCACCTGCAGCTCCGGCGGCTGCTTGTCGCCCGAGCCGGCTGCCCGAGCGGCCGGAGACGACGCGGAAGCGGCCGGGCGCGCTCCACGGGCCGCGCACGTTGCCGGCGGCGACCGCGGCGACGCGCCAGAGGAAGGTGCCCTCGCCCTGGATGCCGAGGGTGGCGCCGGTGGCGCGGCGGTCGGTGGCGTCGATGACGTTGTCGACGAAGAGCCGGTTGCGGGAGACCTGCAAGGCATAGCGCTCGCCACCCGGCACCCCCTCCCACGACAGCCGCATCTGCTTGACCCGGTCGTAGTCGAAATCGGCGTTCTCCTCCGGCCGGGTGAGCCTGGGCGGGCCCGGCAGCGTCTCGACCGCCGACAGCTTGTCGGCCTGCTGCCGCACCGACTGCAGCGCATCCACCTGCCGCGTCTCGGTGCCGGTCTTGACCTCCATGCTGCCGCGGTAGGTGGAGAAGCGCCCCTCGCGCTTGCTCTCGTCGTAGGAGACGACCGCCTCCGACTGGTCGGCGACCACCGCCTCCGCCTGCGGCGTCGCCACCCGGCTGCCGCTCTGCGCCGTGTTGAGGTTGATCCAGCCGTACTGGAGGCGCACCTTCTTGCCCTGCTCGCCGGCGGCGCGCGAGCTGACCAGGAAGAGGGTGTCGGAGCGCACCGTGTAGAGCGTGCCGTCGCCGAACATGATCTCGGCCGAGCCGGAGGCGCCGGTCTTCACGTAGTCGCCCGGACGCAGGGTGACGCGGCCGCGCGCCTGCTCCCACTCGGCGCGGTCGGCGCGGCGGTACTCGACGCGCCCCTGCACGGCGATGAACTGCGCCTCGCCGCCGTCGCGGGTGTTGCGCGAGGCGTCGAGGAGCGAGCGCAGCATCTCGCGGCTGCGCTCGGCCTTCGACAGCGACTCCTCGTAGTGGGCCCGCGCGTAGAGAGCGCGCGCCTCCTCGATGCCGGTCCAGGCCGCGTCGTACTCGGTCTTGAAGCCGGCGAGGCTACGCTCGCTGCGCAGGCGCTGGAAGAGCACGCGGGCGTCGTCGATGGCGCGCCGCTGCCTCGCGCTGGATGGCGTAGCGCTCCCAGGCGCGGAAGCCGACGTAGCCCGCGCCGGCGGCGACCAGGAGCAGGACGAAGATCCCCCAGCCGCGGAGCGTTTCGACCGAGACCTTGTACCAGTCCCGGTGCTTGGCAGCTTTGCGTGCCGGGCTCAAATCGCGGCGCCTCCACTCGCGCCGGAATATAGCACTTGCTCGCGATTTGCGACGGCTCCGGCCGGGCTGGTAAAGTGCCGCGCCCCGTCAAGGAGACCCTCATGCTGCAAGTCCTCCGCGACTCGATGAAGTACCTGGCCTGGATCCTCTGGGTCGTCATCGCGGTGTTCGTGCTCTTCGTCTTCGTCGACTTCGGCCGCGGCTCCAACTACGGCAGCGGCAGCCCCACGGCGGCCGCGGCGACCGTGGGCGGCCAGCCGATCACCCGCGTCGAGTACGAGCGCGAGAAGCAGCGGCTCGACGACCAGATGCGCCAGCAGCTCGGCGAGCAGTACAACGAGGAGCTGCTCAAGCAGCTGCGGCTGCCCCAGCAGGCGCTCAACCGGCTGGTCTCCAACAAGATCCTCCTCGCCGAGGCGAACGACCTCGACCTCGGCGTCTCCGATCGCGAGCTGCGCCGCTACATCCTCAGCCTGCCGGTCTTCCAGGACACCGACGGCAACTTCATCGGCGCCGAGCGCTACCAGCTGGCGGTGCGGCGCCTCGGCCACACCACCGACTCCTTCGAGCAGGCGATCCGCGACCAGCTGATGCTGCAGCGGCTGGTCTCCGCGCTCGAGCGCTCGGTGGTCGTCTCCGACAAGGACGTCGAGAACCGCTACCGCGAGCAGGTGGAGAAGGCGAAGGTGCGCTACGTGGCGCTCCCCTTGGCCGCCGGCGAGATCGCCGTCTCCGATGCCGAGCTGAAGAGCTGGTTCGACGCGCATCGCGAGCAGTACCGCGTGCCCGAGCAGCGCATCGCCGACTACCTGCTCGTCGACCAGGCGAAGCTCGAGCAGGCGCTGTCGCCCAGCGACGCCGAGCTGCGCGACTACTACGCGCAGCACCAGCAGGAGTACGCCCAGCCCGAGCAGGTCCGCGCCCGCCACGTCCTGGTCAAGACCGAGGCCGAGGCGGCGGCGGCGAAGGCTCGCCTCGACGCCGGCGAGGACTTCGCCAAGGTGGCGCGCGAGATGTCGACCGACACCAGCAACGCCGCCACCGGCGGCGACCTCGGCTGGTTCGGCCGCGGCCGCATGGTGCCGGCCTTCGAGGAGGCCGCCTTCGGCGCCGCCATCGGCCAGGTGGCGGGCCCGGTGCAGACGCAGTTCGGCTACCACCTCATCCAGGTGCAGGAGAAGCGCGCCGCGATGACGGCGCCCTTCGCCGAGGTGCAGCAGGCGGTACGCACCCGCCTCGCCGCCGAGCGCGCGGCGCAGCAGGCCGAGGAGAAGGCGAAGACGCTCGCCGCCGAGGTCGGCAAGGCGGGCGCCAACGCGCGCCAGAAGATGCAGGAGCTGTCGACGCAGCCGGGGCTCGAGCTGGGCAAGACCGAGGCCATTGGCCGCCAGGGCGTGGTGGCGCCGCTCGGCGCCGCGCCGGCACTCAACGCCGCCGCGTTCGGGCTGCAGAAGGGCGGCGTCTCGGCGCCGCTGCGCACGCCGCGCGGCTGGGTGGTGCTGCACCTCGACGAGGTCAAGCCGCCGCGGCTGCCCGAGCTCGCCGAGGTGCGCGAGGCCGTGCGCCGCGACGCCGGGCAGGACAAGCAGCGCCAGCAGACCTCCGCCCGCCTCGCCGAGGCGCGGACGAAGGCGGGCGCCGGTGCCCCCCTCGACGCGGTCGCCACGCAGCTCGGCGTCGGCGTGCAGGAGAGCCCGGAGTTCGGCCGCGGCGGCATGGTCCCCGGTCTCGGCTACGCGCCCGAGCTGGTCAAGGCGGCGATGGAGCAGCCGGTGGGCACGGTCGGCGGGCCGGTGTCGGTGGCGGGCAGCGCGCTGCTCTATCAAGTGGCATCGCGCACCGGCGTCGACCCGCTGCAGTTCGCCCAACAGAAGGACTCGCTGCGCCAGCAGCTCGAGCAGGAGCAGATCAACGCCCTGCTCACCTCGCTGATCAACCAGCGGCGGCAGCAGGTGGGCGTCACCTACGATCCGCAGTTGCTCGAAGAGCTGGGGATGACGGGGCAGGCGACGCCGCAGAGCGGCTGAGCGTCGTAGAGTCGGCGTCGCGATGAGCGGCGACGACTCCCTGCGCCCCGGCACCCGTGCCGTGCATGCCGGCGAGCGGCAGCCGGCGCCGCGGCGGCCGGCGGCGGTGCCGGTCTACCAGACGGCGCCGTTCCTGTTCGACAGCGTCGACGAGCTCGAGCGCGCCTTCGGCAGCGGCGAGCTCGCCGGCCTCTACAGCCGCTACGGCAACCCGACGGTGCGGGCGGTGGAGGAGAAGCTTGCCGCCCTCGAAGGCGCCGAAGACGCGGTGGCCTTCTCCTCCGGAATGGCGGCGCTCGCCGGCGCGCTCGCCGCCGTGGTGCGCTCGGGCGACCTCCTGGTGGCCGCGCGCGAGCTCTACGGCGGCAGCCACGGGCTGCTCGGCTTCCTCGCCGAGCGCCACCCCGAGGTGGAGCTGTTGCGGCCGCGCCTCGCCGACGTCGCGGCCGCGGTCGCCACTTCGCCGCGGCCGCCGCGGGCGGCGCTGGTGGAGACGCCGAGCAACCCCGGCCTCGCCTGCTGCGACCTCGCGGCGCTCGCCGCCGCCTGCCGCGCCCGCGGCACGACACTGATCGTCGACAACACCTTCGCCACGCCGGTGCTGCAGACGCCGCTCCTGCTAGGCGCCGACCTCGTGGTGCACAGCGCCACCAAGTACCTCGGCGGCCACAGCGACGTCACCGCCGGCCTCGTCGCCGGCGGCGGTGACCTCATCGCCCGCGTCCGGCAAGCCGAGATGGTGGGCGGCGGCTGCCTCGACCCCCACGCCGCCTTCCTCGTCGGCCGCGGCATGAAGACGCTGGTGCTGCGCGTCGAGCGGCAGTCGTCCACCGCGACGCGCCTCGCCGAGATGCTCGCCGCCCACGCGGCGGTCGCCGCGGTGCGCTACCCCGGCCTCGACGAGGTCGGCCGGCGACAGATGCGCGCCGGCGGCGGCATGCTCGCCTTCGAGCTGCGTGGCGGCGGCGACGCGGTGCGGCGCGTCGTCGGCCGCCTGCGCATCTGGCAGCTCATCCCCAGCCTCGGCGGCGTCGAGAGCGGCGTCGGCGTGCCGGCGCTCACTTCGCACCGCCAGCTCTCGCCCGCCGAGCGCGCCGAGCTGGGCATCGCCGACGGGCTGGTGCGCCTGTCGGTGGGCATCGAGGACCCCGAGGACCTGCTGGCCGACCTCGAGCAAGCGCTGGCGGTAGCTTGATCTCGCAGCTGCGCGGCCGATTGTTCTCGCTCACGCCCGAGCTGGCGGTGCTCGACGTGCACGGCGTCGGCTACGCGGTGTCGTTGCCGCTGTCCACCTACTACGAGCTGCAGCGGCTGCCGGCGCAGGCCGAGGTGTCGCTGTTCGTGCACACCCACGTGCGCGAGGACGCCCTCGCCCTCTACGGCTTCTGGACCGAGCGCGAGCGGGCGCTGTTCGAGCGGCTGATCACCGTCTCCGGCGTCGGGCCGCGGCTGGCGCGCGCCATCCTCTCGGGCCTGCCGCCGGAGGTGCTGCTCGCGGCGCTCGCCGCCGGCGACGTGGCGCGGCTGACGCGCATCCCCGGCGTCGGCAAGAAGACCGCCGAGCGCCTCGTCCTCGAGTTGCGCGAGAAAGCGGCCGAGCTCGCCGCCGCGCCGGCAACCACCAGCGCCGCGCTCCAGCCCGACGACGAAGACCTCCTCGTCGCCCTCGTCAACCTCGGCTACCGCCGCGCCGACGCCGAGAAGGCCCTCGCCGATGTCCACCGCGAGAGCGCCGCCGCCGAGGTCCCCGAGCTGCTGCGCATGGCCCTCAAGCGGCTGGCGCGGTTGTAGTTGTAGGTGCGCTTGGCGCTGAGGGAGGTCGACGTATCGACCTTGACCGAGCACCACAGCCACACGTATCCTGTGTTCGATGAGGAACGTGACCCTGGCCATCGAGGACGACATCCTGCGGGAGGCGAGGCGGATCGCCGCCGAACGCTCGACCACGCTCAACGCCATGATCCGCGAGTTCCTCCAGGAGCTGACGCAGCGCGAGTCGCGGGCCGCCACGGCGAGGGCGCGCATCGTCGAGCTCTGCCGCGAGTCCAACGTCGAGGTCGGGCCGCGCACGTGGAGCCGCGACGAGCTCCATGAGCGTTGAGTGTTTCCTCGACACCAACGTCCTCGTCTACGCGCTGTCGGCGGCACCTGAGGAGGCCGAGAAGCGAGACCGGGCACTGACGCTCGTCACCTGCACCGACTTCGGGCTGTCGGTGCAGGTCCTCCAAGAGCTGTACGTGACGCTCACGCGCAAGACTCGCGTTCGACTCGATCCGGCGCGCGCCTTCGAGCTGGTTTCCGAGTACAGCGTCTTCCCCTTGGTGGTGGTCGACTACGCGCTGGTCGCGCGTGCGGTCGAGATCTCTCTCCGCTACGCAATCTCGTACTGGGACGCCGCTGTGGTCGCGGCGGCGGAGCGGCTCGGCGCCGCCGTGGTCTACAGCGAGGATCTGAGCTCAGGGCAGCAATACGGTGCGGTACGAGTGATCAACCCGTTTGCGCCCGGGTAGCGCCGCCCGCAAGACGGCAAGGCGCCGGCGAGAAGCACCAAGAGGGCGGCGCGGGAAGCAATGGCCGAGGTTCGCATGCGGCTACTACCGCGCCGCGTGGGACGCGTTACGAGTACGATGGGGTCGTGACCGCAGATGAGGCCCGCGGCGCCGGCGCGCCGCGCATCGCGCCACCGTCGAAGCTGTGGCTGCTGCTGGAAGGGCGGGCTGCCGGGGAGTTGCTCACCACGCTGGCGCTGCGGCCGCTGCTGCGGCGGCTTCCCAAGGGCGACGGCCATCCGGTGCTGTTGCTGCCGGGGTTCCTCGCCAGCGACTTCTCGACGCGGCCGCTGCGGGCTTTCCTGCGCGACCTCGGCTACTTCGCGCATCGCTGGAACCTGGGCCGCAACTATGGCATCCGCGCCGACCTCGAGGCGCGGATGGCGCACCGCCTCGAAGAGGTGTGGGAGCGCCACGGGCGCCGGCGGGTGAGCCTCATCGGCTGGAGTCTCGGCGGCGTCTACGCGCGCGTGCTCGCCAACCGCTTCCCCGAGCGCGTGCGTAGCGTCGTCTCGCTCGGCGCGCCCTTCGCCGCCGACACCAAGGCGAACAACAGCTGGCGTCTTTACGAGTGGCTGACCGGCGAGCGCCTCGACGCCATCGACGCCGGCCGGCTCGCCGAGTTCCGCGACGCGCCGCCGGTGCCGACGACGTCGATCTTCAGCCGCACCGACGGCATCGCCGCCTGGCAGACGTCGCTGCAGCCGGAGGGCGCGCTGGCGGAGAGCATCCAGGTACCCGGCAGCCACCTGGGGCTGGGCTTCAACCCGCTCGTGCTCTACGCCATCGCCGACCGGCTGGGCCAGCCGGAAGCTGCGTGGCAGCCGTTCTTCCGCGCTGGCGTCTGGCACCCGCCGGGGTTCGCGCGGCCGCCGGAGGCGCACGACGAAGAGCCGTCGCCGGCGGCGGAGCCCGCGGCTGTCGTCGCGAAGAAGCGCGAAGGCAGGAGGCGAGCGAAGCCGAGCCCGAAGGCGAGGCCCGCAGCCAAAGCCGCGGCGAACCCGGCGAGCGCGACCGGCGAGGTAGACCGCGTCGACGCGGCAGCGGAAGCGCTGCCGTGAGCCTGGTGCAGCTGTCCGGCCTCGACGCCGGCTTCCTGGCGCTCGAATCGGCGCGGGCGCCGATGACGGTCGGCGGGCTGTCGATCCTCGATCCCACCAGCGCGCCCGGCGGGCTCGACGTCGAGCGCTTCCGCGCCGTGCTGCGCGAGCGGCTGCACCTCGCCGTCGCGTTTCGGCGGCGGCTCGCCGCACTGCCGCTCGACCTGGCGCGGCCGTACTGGAGCGAGCTCGACCTCGACGCGATCGACCTCGCCGCGCACGTCGAGCGCACCGAGCTGCCGGAGCCGGGTGGCTGGCGCGAGCTGTCGGCGTTGATGGCGTGGCAGCTGGCGCAGCCGCTCGACCGCGGGCGCCCGCTGTGGCACATGACCTTCGTCGACGGCGTGCGGCTGCCCGACCATCCGCGCGGCACCGTGGCCTTGATCGCCGTCGCCCATCACGCGGCGATCGACGGCGTGTCGGGAGCGGAGATCCTCGGCGCCCTCTTCGATGCGGCGGCACCGGCGACGGCAGTCACTGGTGCGGCGACAACCACGAACGCCGCGGAGCACGCGTCGCCGACTCGGTTGCCAACCGCCGCGGCCCCGCTGGTCGCCGAGCCCACCGCGCCGCCGGGAGTGCTCGAGCTGCTCGCCCGCACCGGCCGCGACCTCGCCGCCGCGCCGGCCGCGGTCACCGCCGTCGCCGGCCGCTCGCTGCTCGGCCTTGCCGCCGGCGCCTGGGGCCGGCTGCGCAGCGACGAGACGCCGCCCCTGCCGTTCTCGGCGCCGCGGTCGCCGCTCAACCGGCCGCTCTCCGGCCGCCTGGCGTGGGCGGCGGCGACGGTCCGCCTCGACCGCATCAGGGCGATCAAGTCCGCCGCCGACGCGTCCGTCAACGACGTCGTGCTGGCGATCGTCGCCGGTGCGCTGCGCGGGTGGCTCGCCGACCGCGGCGAGCTGCCGGAAGAGCCGCTGGTCGCGATGGTGCCGATCTCGGTGCGCGCCGACGAGCAGCGGCAGCAAGCCGGCAACCAGGTGTCGGCGATGCTGGTGCCGCTCGCCACCGACGAGCCCGATCCGCGCACCCGTCTGCAGCGCATCCGCGACACCTCGCGCGGCTCCAAGGTCGCGCACCAGGCGATCGGCGCCCGCACGCTGCTCGACTCCGCCGGCCTGCTGCCGTTCGCCCTCGCCGGGCTGGGGGCGCAGCTCTACAGCCGCCTCCACCTCGCCGAGCGGCACCGGCCGGTCTTCAACGTCGTCGTCACCAACGTGCCGGGGCCGCCGCGTCCGCTCACCATCGCCGGCGCGCCGCTGCTCGCCCATTTCGGCTCGGCGCCGCTCTACGACGGCCTGGGGCTGATCGTCACCGTCATGAGCTACGCCGGCGCGGTGAGCTTCGGCGTCACCGCCGACCACGCGGCGATGAGCGATGCCGGCGGCTTCGCCGCGCGCCTGACCGCCGCCGCCGCCGAGCTGGCCGGATGAGCGCAGCAGCCCTGACGCTGGCGGCACTTGGCGCCGGCGGCGCTGGTCGTCGAGTGACTCCTTAGCGGGCGCGGATTGCGCCCAGCTCTCGGTCCGGGTGCGGGCGTCACCGGGCGATGACGGATCTTTCGGGCGAAAAGCGCATGCAGGGTGCCGGCACCTCGAGATGACAGCGAGGGAAACCGCTCTCGCCGTCGCTTCCGAGCTACTCCCACAACCCGAAAGGAGCTGTCTTGAAACCGCTCACCATCGCCTTCGCGTCGCTGCTGGTGGCCCTGCCAGCGCTCGGCTACACCGGAACCGCTTACTTCAGCGCGCCGATCAACTGGTCCCAGACCGGTAACCTCTACTTCACGGTCGCCGGCGGCCCGCCCAACACCTGTGGAGACCTGGCGAGTATTCGCAACGGCCAGTCTCTCTACGGCGCGGGCTGGCTCTGCACCGATGCGAACGGTAATGCCGTCAAGGGCCCCTGGACCTGGGCGGGCACGCCCGGCACCCAGATCGACACCAACCTGCGGATCGTCTGGCCCGGCGGCGACACCACCAACTTTCTCAAGCACGTCTGGGACAAGAGCTGTCCCACCCTAACCGCGACCTCGCCCACCGGGACGCCGCCCTCGAGCTTCTCCGGGCGTGCCGACGATGCCGGGGCGGGCTTCAATCAGAGCTGGACGGCGGTCGCCGGGGGTTTCCTACAGGTGGAGACGAACACCTTCTGGAGACCGGGCGACACCAGCTACTCCCGTCCCCTTCCCGGGCCCATAGCGGTGATCCCCACCGTGACCGGATGGCCGTTTGGCACGCAAACCAAGCTGACGATCAACTGGAGCTTTCCCCAGGTCCCGCCGGCAAGCGCCCATGTTCCCGGCTACCACTACAAGTGGATCGTGGAAATGACCGACGGCGACAGCCGCTGCTACGCCGAGATGGAGCGGACGTTCACCGCCCAGTAGCCAGGCCCGCGCCTCGCGCGTCCGGGGGAGGCGTTGCGTTCGTGCGGAGAGCAGGCTAGGACGGCTCGGCCGCGGCCTCCGGCCGCGGCCGCAGCGCCCACACCACGAGCCCCGTGCCGACGAGCATCGCCGGGACGAGCGAGAGCAGCCCCACCTGGACGACGGTTTCCTGCCACGGCCTGGCCGCGAAGCCGGCGCCGGCGATCGGAGTGAGCCGCTTGGTTCCCCAGGCGGCGCCGAGCAGCGACACCGCCCAGTTGGCGTAGGCGCCGTAGAGGAAGAGCGCGCGCACCAGCCGTCCGCGCGCGGGCGAGAGAACGAGCGCGTCCCAGCACAGGCCGAGCGCGATGAGCAGCAGACCGTTGAGCGCGCCGGTGACGTGGGCGGCCAACGCCAGCCGCGGGTTTGTGAACAGCGGGATCACCGTGCCGCCGAGAAGGGCGAGGAGGATGAGAAGGAAGCCGGCGCGCAGCAGGACGCGGTGGGGTGTCACGGTGTCTTTCCTGTCATGGTCATCGCCCTCCCCTCGACCAGGCCAGCCAGCGGCGGCTGATCGCCTTCAGTGAAGGGGTGAGGCGGCTGCGGTTGTAGGCGTCGCCGGCCTGGCGGATCGCCGCCGCCTGGGTGGGATAGCAATGGATCACCTGCGCGAGCGTCTTCAACCCGATGCCCGCCACCATGGCGAGCGAGATCTCGTTGATCATCTCCCCGGCGTGGCGCGCCACGATGGTGGCGCCGAGGATGGTATCGGTGCCGTCCTTGACGTGGATCTTGACGAACCCTTCCGGCTCGCCGTCGAGCACGGCGCGGTCGACGTCGCTCATCGGCACGGTGAAGGTCTTCATCGGGAAGTCCAGGAAGTCCAGGAAGCCCTGGTCGCGAGCGTTGCGCACGTAGATGCCGACGTGGGCGATCTCGGGGTCGGTGTAGGTACACCAGGGGATGGTCAGCGAGCTCAGTTTCTTGCGCCCCAGGAACAGCGCGTTCCGGACGACCAGCCGCGCGGTCGCATCGGCGGCGTGAGTGTACCTGCGGTCGAGCGCCACGTCGCCGGCGGCATAGATGCGCCGGTTGGTCGTCTGCAGGAAGTCGTTTACCCGCACGCCCTGCCCCGGGTCGTAGTCGACGCCGGCCGCCTCGAGGTTCAGCCCCTCGACGTTGGGCACGCGCCCCGCCCCCGCCAGGATCTCGTCCACCGCCACCGTCACGTCCTGGTCGTAGTTGACCAGCCGCGCCCGCTTCTCGCCGCCCTCGCGGATGACGCTCTTGACGTCGGTGTTGAGCCGCACGTCGATGCCGTCGCGGCGCAGGGCGTGGGCGAGGATCTCCGCCGCGTCGCGCTCCTCGCCGGGTAGGAAGTAGGGTTCGTGGCTGGCGATGGTCACCGCGCAGCCCAGGCGGCTGAAGGCCTGCGCCAGCTCGCAGCCGAGCGGGCCGCCGCCGACCACCAGCAGACGCCGCGGGCGCGCGGTGAGGTTGAACACCGTCTCGTTGGTCAGGTAGCCGGCTGCTTCGAGGCCGTCGATCTCCGGCCGCGCGGCGCGCGAACCGGTGGCGATGAGGGCCTTCTCGAAGGCGAGCGTGGCATCGCCGACCGCCACCCGCCGGCGGTCGATGAACGCCGCCGCGCCGAGGAAGACGTCGATGCCGAGGTCGCGCAGGCGCCGGGCCGAGTCGTGCCGACCGAGGCGGGCGCGCAGCCGGCGCATGCGCTCCATGGCGGCGGTGAAGTCGGGCTCGCCCGAAGGTGGAGCGACGCCGGGTGGCGCGAGGCCGGTGAAGCGCGCGGCATGCCGGAGATCGGCGTAGAAGCTCGCCGAGCGCAGGATGGCCTTGGAGGGAACGCAGCCGACGTTGAGGCAGTCGCCGCCGAGCAGGTCCTTCTCCACCAGCGCCACCCTGGCTCCGAGGGCGGCGGCGCCGGCGGCGGCCACCAACCCGGCGGTGCCGCCACCGAGGATCACGAGGTTGTAGCGGCGGGCGGGCTGCGGGTTGACCCAGTCCGGCGGCCGCACCTCGGCGAGTAGCTCGCCGTCGAAGGGATCGCCCGGCAGTAGCGCGACCAGCGACGCCTCGCGCGGGGTCCGGCTCATCGTCCGCTCGCGCGCAGCCAGCCGCGCCGGAAGCCGGCGCGCCGGAGCCCGGTGACGATCGCCGGGCAGTCGCGCATCAGGTTCCACACCAGCCCCGAGCGGTGGTTCTCGACCATCAGCACCAACGGCCCCTGATCCAGCCCGTAGTGCTCGCCGCAGAGCCAGCCGCGGTGCCCCCCGGGGTTCGACCGCCGAGAGGATTGGGCGTCGAAGGTGGGGTTGAAGCTGGTGAGCAGGCCGTCTTCGCTGAGCACCTCCGGGTAAGCGCTGCGGACGTGGTCGAGCGCCGGCAGCACGATCTCCGGGGCGAAAGGGAGGGAGGCGACGGCCGCCCACGGCGCCAGCGTGCCGTCGTCGGGCCCGAACGGCACTCCCCGCGCCACGTAGCCGTAGAACTGCCGCTCGATCCCCCCGACCCCTCGATGCTTGCAGAAGCCAGGGCCCGGGCCGGCGGTGATCCCCCAGCAGCGCTCGCCGTAGCCCTCGAACCACTTCGGGTTGCGTTCGGCGTAGCGCTGCTGCACCAGAGTCGCGCGGCGGCTGTTCTCGAAGTAGTCCGAGCGCTTCTCGCGCATGAACGGGTCCTGGATGCCGCGGAAGTCAATCCACAGGTGCGAGAGCTGGTGGACGAACAGCGGCGCGGCGAAGAGAAGGTCGATGTCGTAGAGGTTCTCCCATTGATAGGTCGTCGTCCACGCGCCATAGCTCTCCGCGGGTAGCGGGTGGGTCGGCGACCCCAGGCCGAGGAGGTAGAGCAGCAGCGCCTCGCTGTAGCCCTCCCAACCGTAGGTGAGGAATCCGACCTCGGGCTTCCAGCCCATCGACACCACCCGCCCGCCATGGAGAGCCCAGGGCCAATCGATGCGCTCGTAGAGGAAGCGCGCGAGCTGGCGGACCTCGCGTTCGTCGTCGTCCGCGGCCGCGAAGAACGTGCCGCTGGTGAGCACCCCGGCGATGAGGATGGCGGTGTCGATCATCGACAGCTCGGACTCCCAGACGCGCCGGCCGGTGGCGAGGTCGAGGAAGTGGTAGTAGAAGCCCCGATGACCGGTGGCATCCGGCTCCTCGCCCTGGCGGCTGTCGCGCAGGAACCGCAGCGTCGCGAGCGTGCGCGCGGCGGCCTCGCCGCGCGGTAGGAAGCCGCGCGCGGCACCGACGACGAAGGCGGCGAGGCCGAGGCCGGTGGCGGCGATGCTGCACGGAGCGCCGGGCCGCGAGCTGTCGGCGATCAACCCGGTCTCGGGGTTGGCGGCGCGCCGGAAGTAGCCGACGGCGTCCCGTTGGAGCTTCTCGAGGCCCGCGTCGGCGGAGACGTTCGTGCGAGCAAGCTAGCACGGCTGCCCGCCTGAGCCGGCGTATGCTGGCCCAGGGCTCAGGTCAGGAAGGGCAACTCCCGAACGGAGGCAAGCATGTCGATCGCCAAGGTTTCCGAGATCAGCGCCACGTCCACGAAGAGCTTCGAGGACGCGGTGGTGCAAGGGCTGGCGCGCGCCAACAAGACGCTGCGCAACGTGCGCAGCGCGTGGATCAAGGAACAGCAGGTGCGGGTGACCGACGGCGCGATCACCGAGTACCAGGTCAACATGATGGTGACCTTCATCATCGACGACTAGGAAGCTGGTTGGGTTCTAGACGCTGGGCGCGCGGCTACAATCGTCGCCGTGTCCGACACCCCGCGCCTGGTCACGGGCGCGCCCGACGCCGACGAGCTGCAGCTCGAGCAGTCGCTGCGGCCGCGGCAGCTCGACGACTACGTCGGCCAGCGGAAGATCGTCGACAACCTGCGCGTCTTCGTGCAGGCGGCGCGCGAGCGCAACGAGTCGCTCGACCACGTGCTGCTGTTCGGGCCGCCGGGGCTGGGCAAGACGACGCTCGCCCACATCGTCGCCCACGAGATGGGGCGGCCGCTGCGCTCGACCTCGGGGCCGGTGCTCGAGCGCGCCGGCGACCTCGCCGCCATCCTCACCAACCTCGAGCCCGGCGACGTGCTGTTCATCGACGAGATCCACCGCCTCGGGCCGACGGTCGAGGAGATCCTCTACCCCGCGCTCGAGGACTTCCAGATCGACCTCGTGCTCGGCCAGGGGCCGGCGGCGCGCACCGTCAAGCTCGAGCTGCCGCGCTTCACGCTCGTCGGCGCCACCACCCGCGCCGGGCTGATCACGGCGCCGCTGCGCGCCCGCTTCGGCATCGTCCACCGGCTCGACTTCTACACCCCCGACGAGCTGGCGAAGATCGTCGCCCGCTCGGCCGCGCTGCTGCGCATCCCGCTCGACGCCGAAGGGGCGCTGGAGATCGCACGCCGCAGCCGCGGCACGCCGCGCATCGCCAACCGCCTGCTGCGCCGCGTGCGCGACTTCGCGCAGGTACACGCGGCTGCCGAGCGCATCGACCGCGAGGCCGCGCGGCGCGGCCTGGCGCTGCTCGAGGTCGACGAGCACGGCTTCGACGAGCTCGACCGCAAGATCCTCGGCACCCTGATCGAGCACTACGACGGCGGCCCCGCCGGGCTCAGCGCGCTGGCCGCCGCGATCGGCGAGGACCGCGGCACGCTCGAGGACCTCTACGAGCCCTTCCTCATCCAGGAGGGCTTCCTGCAGCGCACGCCGCGCGGCCGCGTCGCCACCAAGCGCGCCTACGAGCACCTCGGCTTCGCGGTCAAGGGCGCGCGGACCCTCTTCTAGCCTCCGTGACCCGACGCGGCGCGCTGCTCTACAACCCCGCCGCGGGGCGCCGGCGCGCCGAGTGGCTGCGCGACGAGATCTGCGCCGCGCTCGCCGCCGGCGGCTGGGAGATCGAGGCGGCGCCCACCGGGAGCCCGGGCGGCGCGACGACGCTGGCGGCGGAGCTTGCCCGCGATGGTCGCGTGGAAGCGGTCTTCGCCGTCGGCGGCGACGGCACGTTGCGCGAGGTGGCGGCGGGGCTGCTCGGCAGCGAGGTGGCGCTGGCGCCGCTGCCCGCCGGCACCACCAACGTGCTGGTGCGCGCGCTCGGCGTGCCGCGCGATCCGCTGGCGGCGGCGCGCGCGCTGGCCGCCGGCGTGCGGCGACCGCTGGCGGTGGGCATCTGCGGCGAGACGCCCTTCCTGATGATGGTCTCCGCGGGGCTCGACGCCGCCATCATGGGCGCGCTCTCGGGCGACCTCAAGGCGCGATGGGGGCAGCTTGCGGTGGTCGCGCAGGGGCTCGCCTCTTGGCGCGGCTACGGTTATCCGCAGCTCACCGCGCGCTGGGACGGCGAGCAGGGCAGCGGCAGCTTCGCCTGCGTCTGCAACATCCCGCTCTACGGCGGCTCGCTGGCGATGGTGCCCACGGCGCGCTGGGACGACGACGCCCTCGAGCTGGTGCTGCTGCACAGCGCCGGACGGCGCGCCACGCTCTCGTTCGCCGCCGACCTGGTGCGCGGCCGCCACCTCGCCCGCCCCGACGTCACCGCGGTGTGCGTCGGCGAGGTCGAGCTGATCGGTCCGCCCGAGCTGCCGTTGCAGGTCGACGGCGACACTTGCCGCGAGACGCTGCCCGCTCGCGTGCGGGTGGCGAAGCGGCGGCTGCAGGTGCTGGTGCCTGGTACCTAACCCGAGGTGTGGCGCGGACGAGCCGCGCCACTGCTCGCGCGCCGGGCACCAGCACGTCGCGCGCCGCGCTCAGCTCTCGCCGAAGAGCATCAGCACGGTGGCCGTCATCGCCAGCTGGTCGCGCAGCTCGGCGGGCGCTTCGCGCGCGAGGTAGACGCGGCCCTTGCCGAGCAGGTCGACACCCGCCATCACCTGGCCTCCCTGCCGCAGCTCGTAGCCGAGCACGGCGGGTGCATGGAACGACCCGCCGTCGCGGCGGGGGAGCTCGCGCAGGGCGCGGATGTCGATCGGCTCGCCGCCGAAGTCGGTGGTGCCCGCGAAGTCGTAGCCGTTGCCGGTGAGCGCGAGCGCGTTGACTCGCTCGCCCGCATCACGCATGGCGCAGCCGAGGCGGGTCTCGCCGATGCGCACCTGCGTCTGGTGGTGCTCGCCGGTGTGGCGCAGGACCGGCGTCTTGGCGCGGCATTCGACCTGCCACTCCGCACCCTGCTCGCCGACGAAGACGAAGCGGTAGGGCTGCACGTGAACGCCGCCGCCGAGGTTGCCGCCGAAGACGTTCCAGATGCCGGCGCTCCACGACCAGCTCTCGCCGACGCGCGTCTTGCGAGTCTGGAAGTCGCCGAAGCGCACCGGCTTGCCCCAGTAGCGGTTGGTGAGGCCGCTCACCTCGTAGACGTCGCCGCCGGAGAGCGTCGGATCGACGACGACGTGCAGCGGGCCGGTGCTGTGACAGGCGGCGAGAGCGAGCAACGCGAGAGCGAGGCCGAAGCAAGGCACGAGCTTGGTCATGGTTTCGATTCCCTCCGGCCGCGGCTGAGAGCAGCGGTTGTGCCATCGCCGACCGAGCGGTCGGTGATGCACCTAACTGCGATGGACAAAAGGAAAGAGAAGCCAGGCGTCGGCGGGACCACCAGCCGGCTGTCCCCGCGCGAGGACGGTTCACCGTCCGGGCCGTGACCGGGGGGGATGGCGCTCGCCCCGCACAAAACGAAACCGCCCCGGCCGCCGTGGTGGCGGGCCGGGGCGGCGACGAAGTCGCGATCGAGGGGCGCGACTACGGCGTCAGGCAGCTCGCCGCGGCGAAGCGCGAGCGGATGACGTTGCCGGGCTGCGCGCCGAAGCCGTTGTTGAAGTTGATGCCGGGACGGCCGGAGAGGTGGCAGTAGCTCATGACGGTGCCGCCGCCCGCGGGATAGGCGACCGCCGGGCAGGTGCCCTCGGGGGTGTAGCAGCCGTCGATCTGCGTGTTGTTGCCGTTCCACACGCAGGCGTGGGTGTGGCGCGAGCCCATGAGGTGCCCCATCTCGTGGGTGAACACCATCACCGTCCACGAGTAGGTGGGAACGTTGGCGTAGGTGGGGTCGAGCATGCTGAAGCACTGCGAGTTGGCACGCACGGGCGCGCAGAAGCCGTTGAAGCCGGCGGCGATGCCGCCGCCGCCGCGCAGCGCGACGAGGTGGCCGAGGTCGCCGTTGAAGGTCTTGCGGTTCTTCTGGAAGCTCGCCAGCAGCGCCGACGAGCTGTTGCCCTTGTAGGGGCTGCGCCGGTCCCACACCAGCATCTGCGACAGCACGATCGGGATCGACTCGCCCGCGTAGAGGGTGGCCGACTGGTTGAACACGCCGGTGACGTAGCTGGTCACCGCCGCCACCGAGCCCTTGTTCTGGAACATGTCGTAGTCGGTCTCGACGTAGATCTTGACGTTGGCGCCGAGGACCTTGACGGCCTCGACGCTGGAGCCCTTGGCGAGGCGGGTGGCGTCCCAGTAGGAGATCACCTCGTCGGCGCCGGCGGCGCCGCTGTCACCGGTGGCGCAGACGAAGTTCTGCTTCGGGATGAGGTCGCTGGCGGCGTAGAGGACGTGCTTGTTGGTGGGGTTGTTGCCCTCGAGGCGGCCGATGACCTGGTAGCCGACGCGCGGCGAGGTGGCGAAGCCGGCGATCTCGCCGTCGAAGAGGCTGATCGCCGCCATCGACTCCGCGTCGCCGCGGACGACGCCGCGGTAGTGGTCGCCGAGCGCCTTGGCGGGGATGGCTTCGCCGCTGGCGGAGACGGCCGTGAAGCCGGCCGCGAAGAGGTCGACGCGCACGAGGTCGAGCACCACCGGGCCGTCCGCGAAGGCGGGCAGCGCGAGCGAGATCGTCTCCGGCCGCTCGCGGCGGACGGCGCCGAGCGCCTTGGCGTCGAGCGACATCACCGTGCCGTTGCGCAGCACCGAGCCCAGCTCGCCGCCGGCCTTGGCGAAGCCGCCGAACGGGGCGACCGCGGAGAAGGCCGCGCCCTGCGCGCGCTTGCCGGCGACCAGCTCGCCGGGGGTGGCGGCGTGGGCCGCTGCCGTGAAGGCGACGAGCAGACAGATGACCGCAGTGAGGGTGCCCCGCAGCGAGGGGCGAGCGAACGGCGTGGACATTTCTCGTGGCTCCTTTGGCCGAGGTTGACCGGCAGCGCCGGTCGGGATTTCCGGGATCGTCGAGACGTGGATTGGCTGTCGCGAGAGCCAGGAGCAACCTGAATGCCAAGGGGCGACCTAGAGGCAAACGATTGATTCTAAACAACGATCGCCGATGAGCCGGCACGCGACGCGGGGTCAGCGCCTGATGCAGGGGTCTGCTATGGACCCAGGAAAAGGGTCAGCTCGGGTGAACCGCCGGCAGTAAGCAGCGATCTGTCAGGCGCCGCCCGCCGCCCCGCGGCGGCTCAGCCGGTACGCAGGAAGTGCCAGCGCAGGTCGCCCTCGAGCGGCACGAAGACCTCGGGGGCGATGCGGTCGGCGAACTCGCGCAGCAGCGAGGCGAGGTGCTGGCCGCGTGCGGCGCGCTCGAGCAGGTCGGCCGCCTCCGGCCCCGCCTTCGAGATGTAGGTCTGCCACACCGCCTGGCGGATGGAGAGCGGCCCGAGCGAGACGTTGGGCATCCGCGCCACTCCCTTGCGCAACAGCGCGATGCGCTCGGCGAGCTCGCGCTCGGGCGGCATCGGGTGGCGCTGCCACGGCGTGTAGGGCTTCGGCACCAGCACGTTGACGCCCAGGTGCAGGTGACCCATGACGCCGGTCTTCGGCGCCTGCGCCTTGAAGATCGCGCGCACCTCGGCGGCGAGGTCGAGGATGGAGCGCACGTCGTCGAGCGTCTCGTCGGGCAGGCCGACGAGGAAGTAGAGCTTGAGCTGGGTGAAGCCGGCGGCGGCGATGAGCCGCACCTTGTCGAGCAGCATCGCGTTGCTGACGTGCTTGCCCATCTTGATGCGCAGCGCGTCGTTGCCGGTCTCGGGCGCCAGCGTGATCGAGCGGTCGCCCGAAGCATTCAGCGCGGCGAGCACGCCCTCCGTCACCGCCGGGATGCGGATCGACGACACCGAGCAGCGGAAGCCGAGCTCGACGCCGGTGGTGAGGATGCGCTCGACCTCGGGGTGGTCGCCCACCGCGGTGGCGACGAAGCCGAGCTGGTCGGTGGTGCCACGCGCGCCCTCCATCGCCGCGAGGATCGCTTCGGTCGGGTGCCAGCGGAACTTGCCCATGCCGAAGGTCGCCCAGCAGTAGCGACACTTCTCGGGGCAGCCGCGCGACATCTCGATCAGCACCTTGTCGCGGAACTCGGTGTGCGGGGTGACGATCACCGTCGACGGCAGGTTGCCGGGCTGGCGCATCTGCTCGGCGCTGAGCTCGAGCTTCCTCAGCTTGCCCTCGGCCTCGGTGAGCTCGCCGGCGTCGTGGTGCGCCGGCACGAAGAAGCCGGGCGTGGCGGCGAGGCGGCGCAGCACCGCCTCGCGGTCGGGCTCCTCCTCGAGCGCGCTCTGCAGAGCATCGAGCAGGTTCTCGGCGGCCCCGAGCGGGAAGACGTCGACGAACTCCGCCATCGGCAGCGGGTTGATCGCGGCGCACGAGCCGCCCATCAGCACCAGTGGGTCGCCGGGACCACGGTCGCGCCGCCGCAGCGGCACCCGCGCGCGGTCGAGCAGCTGCAGCAGGTGGACGTAGTCCTGCTCGAAGGAGACCGAGAAGGCGATGCAGCCGAAGTCGCCGATCGGCGTCCGCGTCTCCAGCGTGACGGGCGTTCCCTCGCCGTCGAGGAAGAAGCGCTCGCAGGCCCAGTCGGCCCGCCGGTGCACCAGCTCGAAGGTGCGCTGGAAGCCGAGACTCGACATGCCGACGTGGTAGCTGTTGGCGTAGCCGAGGGCGAGGCGATGCCGCGCGTGCGGCGAGAAGCGGACGAGCGGCTTCTCGTCGGCGAGCCATCGGGACCAGTCGTGAGCGGCGGGGCGGCGCATCGAACCGCTGATTGTACCCCGCCGGGGTATCGGCTCGGAGCGGGTCAGCGAGTGGTTAGAGGGTCACCGGCGGACCCGCCCTCGCCGCACTGCGGCAGAGGCCTTCGGGTCGGCGACTGACCCCTCCGAGGTCACGACGGATTCTCGGCCGAACCTGGTCAACTCTCTGAGTGTGGTGACTTTACGGCGCAGCAGCGGCTGCTGGCACGACTCGTGGACTGGGCCGGGCCACCGCACGAGCGCCACCTGAGCCGTGAACGAGGAGGGAAACGAGATGAGGTCATCGCCCGCACGTCGACATCCCGCTGCCGCCGCCCTGCGGATCGCGCCCGCATTCGCCGCCGCCCTGCTCGCCCTGGCGCTCGCGGCACCCGCCGCCGCGGTCCCCGGGGTCGCCTTCGTCCACGGCAAGGGCGGGGCCGACCTCGCCACCCAGTCGGTGGCGAACGCCTACTGGACCACCGACATGGTCCGCGTCGCCACCAAGAGCTACGCGATCCCCTACGTCGTCTGCCACTACGACGGCACCAAGGTGATGTGGGAGGCGGGCGACGTCGTCGTCGACCAGATCTACGCCTTCATCACCAGCCGCGGCATCAACGACCTGGTCATCAACACCCACTCCTTCGGCGGCGTGGTGACGCGCTGGATCGTCTCCAACCCGACGCGCAACTACAAGTACACGGCGGTGGTCAACGCCATCCGCTGGGTCAACACCATCGCCGCGCCGCAGGGCGGCAGCGAGGCGGCCGACCTCGCCGGCACTCTCTCGGGCTCGTGGCTCACCGGCTGGATGGTCAGCCTCGTCGGCCAGGACAACGCCTCGACGCGCAACTGCCGCACCGCCGACATGGCCTACTACAACCGCTACTGGCTCAACGGCACGTCCGGGCGGCCGGCGCTCGCCAAGCGCTTCTACTGGATCTCGGGCTGGGGGTTGTGGAACGACTACTACTACCGCTTCCACTCCGAGGACATCGGCCTGGCCACGCTCTCGGGCGTCGCCGGCCTCCCCGGCGAGGACGACGGCATGGTGGCCGAGTGGAGCGCGCAGCTCGTCGGCACCGCCTGGTTCCGCACCGAGGCCAACCACCACCACAACCGGCGCAACGACTACAAGCCCATCGGCGCGTCGTTGGCCACAGATTTCTGACGAGTTCGCTGGTTCAAAAGAATATGGGAGCCAAGGTCATGCACAAGCGCAGCATGTTGTGGGCGGGGGCCGGGGTGTTGCTGTTGGCCGCCCCGGGCGTGTCGGCCGAGGTCGGCCGCCTGGCGGGGCCGTTCCCGCGCGCCGGCGAGCCGTCGCCGATCGCCATCTCGACGCGGTTCGTGCTCGAAGGCGTCGACCTCGACAAGGGCGTCCGGCTGCCGTTGACCGGCGGCACCGTGCACCTGGCGGTGCTCTCGCACGACCGGCAGGTGGGCGAGCTGTACTTCCTCGACGGCCGCGGCGAGAAGCTGCTGCCCGGGCGCGGTCCGGTTGGTGAGGCGCAGCGCTTCCTCGAGCCCGACCTCGAGAGCTTCGACCTGCCGGCCTACGGCGTCGGCATCCGCCTCGACCCGTCGGCGGCGGGCCTCTTCACGCTCAAGAGCGACGCCGGCGCCGGGCCGGTGGCTGTCGTCGTCAACGAGGAGGGGAGCCCGGTCGAGATGCGCGTGCAGGCGACGCCGCTCGCCGCCCGCGCCGGCGAGCCGGTGACGGTGGAGGCGACGCTCTTCGCCGGCGGGCTGCCGCTCACCGGTGCGCAGGTGCAGGCACGCCTCCAGGAGTGGGAGCGGGCGCGGGCGCCGATCCACCTCGACGAGGTGGAGCCCGGCCGTTACCGCGCCACGCTCACCGCCCGCCCCGAGAGCGGCCTGCTGCCGCTTTCCATCCGCGTCGACGCGCAGGGCGCCCTCGAAGGCGGCGCGCCGTTCGCGCGCACGGCGCTCACCGCGGCGATGGTGGCGGCAGGCGCCGCCGACCTCGACCTCGCCGGCGTCGGCATCGACGCCGAGACGCTGTCGGTGCCGGTGTTGGGCTCGCCCGGCGAGTACCGACTCGAGGCGGTGTTCGGCGCCCGCCTCGACCCGTCGGGCGACGAGGACCTGACGAGCCTCGCCTACAGCCGCGAGGACTTCCACCTCACGGCCGACGGCGCCGCGGTGTCGCTGCCGATTCCGGACGCGGCCGCGGGCGCGGAGCGGCTGACGCTGCGCCTGCTCAACCGCGCGACGCTCGCCGTCGAGCGCGAGATCGAGCTGCCGATCGCCCTCGAGGGCCTGGCGGCGCAGGCGGGCACCGAGACGCCGCGGCTGCCGGCGAGCAAGGCGGCGGCACGGGCGCGTTACGGCGACAAGCCGTAGCTCGTTCGGCATCGAGATCGCTTCGCTGCGATGTTCACTCGCGCGCCGGGCGCGCCGGCTCGCGATGACGAGGGGAGGTCATCGCGAGGGCGCGCAGCGCCCGAAGCGATCTCGATGCCCCCGAGTGCACTGCCCCTACTTACGGTCGTAGACCGCGAAACTCGTCGCGTGCGGATTGCGGTCGTCGGCCGCAACCTCCTCGCGCGCGACCTCATGCCAGTCGGCGGAGTCGACGGCGGGGAAGAAGGTGTCGCCGGTGACCTCGGCGCGCACCCAGGTGACGTAGAGGCGGTCGGCGTGCGGCAGCGCCTCGCGGTAGATGCGGGCGCCGCCGGCGACGAAGGCCTCCTCGTCGCCCGCGGCGGCGCCGATCGCCAGCGCCTCCTCGAGCGAGGTGACGCCGCGCACGCCTGCCGGCAGCTCCAGGCTCGCCGCCTGCCGGCTCACCACCAGCATGCGCCGCCCGGGGAGCGCTCGGCCGATCGACTCCCAGGTGCGGCGGCCGACGATCAGGTGGTGGTCCATCGTCAGGCGCTTGAACCGCGCAAGGTCGGTGGGCAGGTGCCACGGCAGCATGCCGGCGCGGCCGATGACGCCGCCCTCGGCCATGGCGACGATGAGCGACACCCTCATACCGCAATCGGTGCCGCGATCGCCGGGTGCGGTTCATAGCCCAGGATGGCGACGTCCTCGTAGACGAACTCGTCGAGCTCGCGCCGCGCCGGCTCGAGCCGCAGTCGCGGCAGCGGCCGCGGCTCGCGCTCGACCTGCAGCCGCGCCTGCTCGAGGTGGTTGCTGTAGAGGTGCGCGTCGCCGAGCGTGTGCACCAGCTCGCCCGGCGCGTAGCCGGTGACCTGCGCCACCATCGACAGCAGCAGCGCGTAGGAGGCGATGTTGAACGGCACGCCGAGGAAGACGTCGGCGCTGCGCTGGTAGAGCTGCAGCGACAGCCGCCGCCGCCCGTCCTCACCCGCGCGTCCGACCCAGAACTGGAACAGCACGTGACAGGGGAGCAGCGCCATCGCGGGGAGCTCGCCGACGTTCCACGCCGACACCAAGTGGCGCCGCGAGTCGGGCTCGCGGCGGAGGCCGTCGACGACCGCCGCGAGCTGGTCGACGGTCGAGCCCTCGGCCGTGCGCCAGGCCCGCCACTGCCGGCCGTAGATCGGCCCCAGCTCGCCATCGGCGTCGGCCCACTCGTCCCAGATGGTGACGCCGCGCTCCCGCAGCGCGCCGCACGTTGGTCTCGCCGCGGAGGAACCACAGCAGCTCGTGGACGATCGACTTGCTGTGCACCTTCTTGGTGGTGAGCAGCGGGAAGCCGGCGGCGAGGTCGAAGCGCATCTGCCAGCCGAAGGTGGAGAGGGTGCCGGTGCCGGTGCGGTCGCCCTTCTCGACTCCGTTCGCGAGGACGTGGCGGAGGAGATCGAGGTACTGCCGCATCGGCCGCTAAGGAAGGAACCGCGCGCGCTGCTCGGGCGACGGCAGCGGGCAGCTGTCGTACTTGCCGAACCAGCGGTAGCGGTGCCGCGCCACCCAGTCGTAGAGCGGGTCGCGCAGGAAGCGCGGCACGATGCGCAGGCCGGAGAGCAGCCACCAGACGCCGCCGACGTCGCCGAGCACCCGCAGCACGGCGTCGGAGCGCTGGTAGGCGCGCTCGTCCTTGAGCCCGAAGTGGCGCACGTAGACCATGGTCTTGACGTCGAGCGCGAAGCCGTGGCGCTCGGCGGCGCGCGCCGCGGTGGGCCCCTGCAGCGGCGCGAAGCAGAGCACGGCGCCGCGGTCGATGCGCAGCAGGAAGCGCACGAGGCGGTTGCACAGCGCGCAGACGCCGTCGTAGAGCACGAGATTGGCGCTCGGCGAGGTGAGCGTTCCGGCGGCCGGCAGGCGGTCGACGGCGGCCAAGGTCTGGGTGCTCATGCCTTCGGGGCGCCGGGTGCGGGCGGACGCGCTGCCGTCATCTTATCCCCGCGCGGCCGCCTTCGGTCGCGGTCCGCTCAGCGGCGCAGCAGGCCCAAGAGCAGCGCGCCGAAGGCGAGCCCGCCCACCCGCCGCGGCGGCAGCTGCCGCGCATGGACGCCGAGCAGCCGCGAGAACAGCGCCGGCCGCCGGCCGAGCTCGCGCACCAGGCGCCGCCGCAGCCGCGGCCGGCGTTCGCAGAAGAGCAGCGCCTCGGTGAGCGCGTCGCTCAGGCGCGCGAGCCGCCGGCAGGCCCGCGCGTAGCGCGCGAGATCTCCGCGCGCGAGCGCCGCCGCGAGGGCGTGCGCCTGCTGGAACGAGAGGCCCAAACCTTCGCCGGTGATGGCGTCGAGGTAGCCCGCCGCATCGCCGATCAGCACGACGCGCCCGCCGACGACGCCGCGCGCGCGCTGGCGAAACGGCCCGGCGCCGCGATCGCGCGACGTCTCGGGGGCGCCGGCGACTCGCGAGGCGACCTCGGGAAAGCGCGCCAGCAGCGCGTCGAAGCCGTCGCCGTCGTTGCCGCCGCCCTGACCCAGCTCGTCGCCGCGGGTGCGCTCCTTGCTCCACAGCATGGCGACGCCGACCTCGTCGTCGCCCACCGGCGTCACGTAGGCCTCGACGCCGTCGCGCCAGTGCACCTCGACGAGGTCGCTCCACGGCGCCAGGCGGAAGTGCCGCCGCACGCCGAAGCGCCGGCGCCGCGGCGGCGGACCGGCGAGACCCGCCCAGCCGCGAACGTGCGACAGCAGGCCGTCGGCGCCCACGACCCACTCGCCGGAGAGCGTCTCGCCGTCCGTGCGCACCTCGCCGCCGGGCGACACCGCCTCGACCTTGACCCCCCAGCGCACCTCGATGCCGGCAGCGTCCACTGCCGCCGCCATCGCCGCGTGCAGCGCCGTGCGGCGCACGCCGCGGCCGGGCGCGCCGGGGAACGGCGCCTCGGCGACGCCGTTCTCGTCGACGTAGCGGATGCCGCGGAAGTCGACGCCCGGCGGCTCGACGCCGAGTGCGCGCAGAGCGGCGACGCCGTCGGGCATGATCCCCTCGCCGCAGGCCTTGTCGATGGGCGGCCGCTGGCGCTCGAGCACCAGCGGCGCGATGCCGCGCTGCTTCGCCGCCAGCGCCGCGGCGAGGCCCGCCGGCCCGCCGCCGACGATCAGCAGCGGGTGGCGCATCTGGTTCAACCTGGCTCCGCCTTGGCTCAACCCGGCTCCGCCGAGCCGGCGGCCGAGGGCGCGCCGGTGCCGACGCCGGCGCCGGCGAGCTCGCCGCTCAAGAAGCGCCGCAGCGCCTCGGCGCGCCGGAGCTTGCCCGACGAGGTGCGCGGCAGCGCTCCGGGAGCGAGCACGGCAACGTGTCCGGCCTCGACGCCGACGGCGGCGCGCACGGCGTCGCGGCAGGCGGAGGCGAGCGCCGCGACGCCGTCGACCGCGTCGCCGCGGGCGCGCTCGACGAGCAGCAGCAGCTCCTCCTCGGCGGCCGCGCTCGGGCAGCCAGCCGACGGCCGCGACGCCGCCCGGGCGCACGCCGGCGACCGCGGCCACTGCCGCCTCGATCTCCTCCGGCGCGTGGTTCCTGCCGCGGACGATGACGAGGTCCTTCGCGCGGCCGACGAGGAACAGCTCGCCGCGCGCGTCGACGAAGCCGAGGTCGCCGGTGTCGAGCCAGCCGTCGCGCAGCACCCGCGCGGTGGCGGCCGGGTCGCCGAGGTAGCCCTCCATCAGCGACGGCCCGCGCACCCAGATCGTGCCGACGCGGCCGGCGGGCAGGTCGCGGCCCGCGTCGTCGCGTGCCGCCACCGAAAAGCCGGGCAGCGGCATCCCGACGCCGGCGATCTCGCGCCCGTCCGGATCGGCGACGGCGCACCCGGCGAGCAGCGCGCGGCGCTCGAAGCGGCCGACGGTGAACGGCGCGTCGAGGGCGCCGAAGGTCACCGCGAGCCCGGCTTCGGCAAGGCCGTAGACGGGGGTCAGCGCCTCGCGGCGGAAGCCCCAGCGGGCGAAGCGTCGCGCGAACTCGTCGAGCGTCTGCGGCGAGACCGCCTCGGCGCCGCACAGCGCGTGGCGCCAGCAGGAGAGGTCGACGCCGGCGAGCTCCTCGTCGCGCACCCGCCGCAGCGCCCGCGCGAAGGCGAAGTTGGGCGCCGGCGAGACGGTGGCGCGGGCGCGGGCGATGCCGCGCAGCCACAGCGCCGGCCGCGCCACGAAGGCCTCCGGTGGGAGCAGCACGAGGTCAGCGCACCGTTCGAGAGCGGGAAGCACGCAGCCGACGAGCCCCATGTCGTGGTGCAGCGGCAGCCACGAGAAGCCGCGCTGCGCCGTGGTTTCGAAGATGGCGCCATCGCGCGAAGCGCCGTCGCCGTCGGGCCACAGCGCGTTGATCAGCCGGGCCTGCACGGCGAGCGCGCGCCGCGACAGCGCCACCGGTTTGGGCGCACCGGTGGTGCCGGAGGAGAACTGCACGAGCCCCAGCATCTCTTCGTCGACGTCGACCGCGGTGGCGGTGCCGCTCGGCAGCGCTTCGAGCGGCAGGGGGTCGAGCGCCGGACCGAGCGCCGCGAGCGGCTGGCGCAGCAGCGGCAGCAGCGACGCGTCGGCGAGCACCAGCCGCGGCCTCGCCGCCTCGACCATGGCGGCGAGCCGGCGCTGCTGCTCTTCGAGGTTGCCGAGCCGGCTCGGCGGCGGCAGGGGCGCCGGTGCCGCGCCGGCGGCGAAGGCGCCGAGGAAGGCGGCGAGGAACCCCTCGCCGGTGGGGAAGGCGAGGGCGATGCGGTCGCCCGCGGCGACCCCGAGCTCCCGCAGCCCGCCGGCCACGCGCTCGGCGCGCGCCACCAGCTCCGCCCACGACACCACGCGCTCCCGCTCGCGGCGATCGACGAAGGTGATGCCGCGGTCGCCTCGCCGCGCCGCCCGCTCCAACCACCCACCCAGCGCGTCGCGCAACCGGTCAGGCCTCCAGCTTGGCGCGCAGGATCCGCTCGAGGTCGCCGATGGTGCGGATCGCCGCCTCGTCGGCGGCGTCGAGGCAGACGCGAAAGCGGTCCTCGACCTCCACCGCCAGGGTCAGGATCCCCACCGAGTCGAGGCGCAGGTCCTCGACCAGTCGCAGCTCGGGGCTGATGGCGCCGTGGTAGCCGAGCTTGGCGGCGATCTCGGCGAGGGTGCCGCGAATCTCGCCGAGGGGGGTGACGGCGGCGGGATCCATGGCGCGGATTCTATGGGGCCGGCCGCAGGGAGGGCCGGTCGATCCGGTGAGTGATGCAAGGCGGGCGCCGCGGTTCAACCCGCGGCGCTGTCAATGCCTACGAGGGAGCCGGCCTCAGCGGCGGAAGCTCAGCTCGTCGAGGTAGAGCGGGCCGTAGGTGCCGCTGTCCTGGCCGGAGACCATGCCTACGTACACGTGGTTGACCACCGCCGAGCCATGGCTCGGCAGGTCGGCTGAGAACATCTGCACGCGGCCGGTGGCGTCCGGTGCACCGTTGACGAAGCGGGTGCGCCACATGGTCAGGTGGCCGGGGTTGCCCGCCCGCCACTCGAACTCGATGCGGATGTTGCGACTGCTCGGATCGGCAAGGTTGGCGATGACGCCGGAGCCGGCGAACTGCAGCGCGCCCAGGGCGTCGTTGCGGAAGTTGGCGAGCAGCGAGTAGTTGCTGGCGGTGCGGACGAGGTCGAACGCCAGCCGCGCATTGCCGCCGGTGCCCCCCGCCGTGGCGGCGAAGGCGACCATCTGGAAGAGGTTGGCGCCGGCGTTGGGGCTCATGGTGAGGCTCTGCGCGTCGATGAAGAACTGGCCGGCGAGCGTCCGCTCGTTGTTGAAGCCGGTCTCCGGTCCGACGCGTACGAAGGTGGACTGACCGACGGTGTGGATCGTCGGGTTGAAGAGGTCCACCTGCAGGCCGCGCTTGCTGGACAGCGGCCCGAGCTTGGCGCTGGTCGTCACCTGCACCTTGTTGCCGCTCGGCCACGAGAAGTTCTGCGGCCAGAAGCCGGTGTTGCCGCTCTCCACACCGTCGGCGAAGAGGGCGCCGTGGAGCACCGCCGCCGAGCCGACATCGGCGAGGCTGCCCTGGTCGTCGAACGGGCTGCCGATGGCGAGGTCGGTGTGGCCATCGCCGTCGAAGTCGCCGCCGGCAAGGGCATGGCCGAAGCGCTCGCCGGCCTGGGTGAGGTTGCCGGGGACGCCGTGAAGGCCGCCGACGAACTGGCGTCGCCGCGCGAAGCTGATGCCGCCGGCGAACCCGGTGAGCACCGTCACCGCGCCATCCCCCGCGCCGAAGATCGTCTCGTTGGGGTGGCCGATTGCCAGGTCATCGAAGCCGTCGCGGTCGAAGTCTCCGCTCGCGAGCGCAAAACCGAAGAAGTCGTTGCCCTCGCCGGTTCCCGCGCCGAAAACGACGTCTTCGGTGAGGACCTGCGTGCGGGCGAGGTCGAACCCGCCGCCGGCACCGGCGGCGCCGAAGAGCACGGTCGCTTGGCCGCAGTCGTTGCCCGAGCTGCAGTCCTTGTAGGGCGCGCTGACGGCGACGTCGGCCGCGCCGTCGCCGTCGAAATCGCCGGCGGCCAGACTCGAGCCGAAGACGTCTTCCTGGTACGAGGTGCCGCCGCCGCCCGCCTGGTCCTGATGCAGGAGAACGTTGCGCGTCGGCTCCGGCCCGGAGGGACCGCCGAAGACGACCTGGATCGCACCCTCGTCCTCCTCCCCGGGCACGCCGATGACGAGGTCGTCGAAGCTGTCCTCGTCGAAGTCGCCCGCCGCCAGCGCCCAGCCGAAGACGTCGCCGGACTCCGCTTCGTCGATCATCCCGGGCCCGTCCTGTCCGAGGTTGATCGTCGAGCCGTAGGCGAGGCCGGATGCAGAGCCTGGAACGACGAACACGTTGCCCAGTCCGATGTCGCACGACACGTTATAGGGAGGAATCTCGCAGGGCAGGCCGGTGTCCCACTTCTCGGTTGGGGCGCCGACCGCGAGGTCGTCGAAGCCGTCGCCGTCGAAGTCGCCGCAGGCGAGGCTGTGGCCGAACTGGTCAAGGCTCTCGACCTCCTCGGGGACTCCGGCCGTGCTCTGGGCGAAGTAGGAGTCGGTGGGGTCGAGGCCGAAGCTGGAGCCGTAGAAGACGTGGACGATGCCGGCGTCGTCCGCTCCCTGGTAGTCCTCCCGCGGGACGCCGACGGCGAGGTCGTGGTAGCCGTCGGCGTTGAAGTCGCAGGAGGCGAGGCTGGAGCCGAAACGGTCCCCCGGCTCCGCCGGGTCACCCTGCTGACGCAGGTACTGCCGGCCGGCGCCGGCGAGACCCTGCCCGGGCGTGGCGTAGCGCACCTCGACGCTGCCGCTGTCGTTGAAGCCGCTGCCGCTGCCGTTGTCGAAGGGCAGGCCCAGCGCCAGGTCGTCGGCGCCGTCGCCGTTGAAGTCACCCGACGCCAGGACCTCGGCGAGGCGGTCGGAGGGCTGCGGCGTGAAGGACACGAAGAAGTCGTTGCCGACGCGTAGCGCGCGCACGGCGGAGAGGCCGACGCTGGTGCTTTGCGCGCCGGCGGCCGCCGCGGCCAGTGTGAGCCAACCGGCGGCGGCGAGGGTGACGAGGGCAAATCGCGAGGCGGTGGGAGTACGGGCCATGGAGTCCTCCTTGGTGGCTGCTGGTCGACCCTCGTTCCCGCGCAGGAACCGGCGGCCGGACGACATTCGCCCGCCGCTCAGCGCCGGAAGCTGATCTCGTCGAGGTACAAGGAGCCGAAGGTGCCGCGGTCCTGCCCGAAGACCATGCCCACGAACACCTGGTTGACGACGGCACTCCGGGCATCGGGCAGCGGGTTGGAGAACAGCAGCACCCGGCCCTCGGCGTCGGGAGCGCCGCCGACGAAACGCGTGCGCCACATCGTCAGTTGCCCCGGGTCGCCCGCCGTCCACTCGAACTCGATGAGGACGTTGCGCTGGCTCGGATCGTTGCGGTTGACCTCGGCGATGGTCCCGGAGCCCGCGAATCGCAGCCCGTTGACGGCGTCGCTCCGGTAGTTGGCGAGGATCGACCAGCCGGTAGGGGTTCGCACGAGGTCGAAAGCCAGGGTAGCCGCGCCGCCGGTTCCCGAGGAGTCGCGGCCGAACGCCATCATCTGGAGGATGTTGAAGCCCGCGGTGGCGCTCATCGTCAGGTCTTGCGGGTCGATGAAGAACTGCCCGCTGAGCGCGCGCTCGTTGGCGAACCCGGCCTCGGGGCCGACGCGCAGGTAAGTCGGCGCGGCGGGCTGGTGGATGGTCGGCTCGAAGAGGTCCACCTGCAGGCCGAACCTGCTGCCGGGCGGCCCCAGCTGCGCCGCCGCCGTCGCCCGCACCTTGTTGCCGTTGGGCCAGGAGAAGTTCTGCGGCCACAGGCTGGTGTTGCCGCTCTCCGCCCCGTCGGCGAAGAGCACGCCGTAGAGCACGGTCTCGGTGCCGACGTCGGCGACGCCGCCCGCGTCTTCGAACGGGCTGCCGATGGCGAGGTCGTCGTGGCCGTCGCCGTCGAAGTCGCCGGTGGCGAGTGAGTAGCCGAGCTGCTCGCCGCTCTGGGCGAGGTAGCCGGGAATCCCCTGCACGCCGCCGACGAGCTGCCGGCGCCGCGCGAGGTCCAGCCCGTTGCTCGATCCGGTGAGGACGGTGACCGCACCGTCGCCCGGGCCGACTATGGTCTCGCCCGGATGGCCGATGGCTAGGTCGTCGCAACCGTCGCGATCGAAGTCTCCGCTCGCCAGCGCATAACCGAAGCTGTCGTCGGCTTCGCTCGTCCCGGGACCGAAGACAGTCTCCTCGCCGAGCACCAGAGTGCGGGCGAGATCGAGCCCGCCGGCGGTGCCGAAGAGCACGCGGACCTCGCCCGAGTCGACGGCCGCGCCGACGTTCGCGAGGGGTGCGCCGACCGCCAGGTCGTCGGCGCCGTCGCCGTCGAAGTCGCCCGCGGCGAGCGTGTTGCCGAAGCTGGCATTCGCGGAGCCGCCGCCGCCGGCCGGCTCCTGGTCGAGGAGGACGTTCGTCGTCCCCAGCCCGGATGGGCTTCCGAAGACGACCTGGACGGCCCCGCCGGTCGCTTCGCCGGGCACACCGACGGCGAGGTCGGCGTAGCCGTCGGCGTCGAAATCGCCGGTCGCCAGCGACCAGCCGAAGGCATCGAAGGCATCGGCTTCTCCCGCCATGCCGGGCCCGTCCTGGCCCAGGTTCACGCTCTCGGCGTAGGCGAGGCCGAACGCGGATCCGGGAACGACCAGGACGTTGCCCATCGCGAAGAAGCCGCCGTCCCAGCTCTCGCCGGGCACGCCGACCGCGAGGTCGTCGAAACCGTCGGCATCGAAGTCGCCGCAGGCGAGGCTCCAACCGAAGTAGTCGGCCTCTTCGACGTTCTCCGGCACCCCCGCCGTGCTCTGGGCGAAGAAGACGTCGTCGTCGAGCGGCAAGCCGGCGCTCGTCCCGTAGTAGACGTGCACGATGCCGGCGCTCTCCTTGCCCAGGTAGTCCTCGCGCGGGGCGCCGACGGCGAGGTCGTCGGCGCCGTTGTCGTCGAAGTCGCAGGCCGCCAGGCTGGCGCCGAAGAAGTCGTCGGCTTCGGCAGGATCGCCCTGCTGGCGCAGGTAGACCTGCGAAGGGTTGTCGGTGAGGCCGAAGCCGTGCTCCGAGTAGCGCACGACGACGCTACCGCTGTCCTCGAGCGGGCTTGCGGCGAAGCCGTTGTCCAGCGGCATGCCGGTCGCCAGGTCGTCGTCGCCGTCGCCGTCGAAGTCGCCCACCGCCAGCGGGTCGGCGAAGCGATCCGAGGCCTGCGGCGTGTAGATGCCGGCCAGGTCGTCGTTGCCGAAGCGCTTCGCGCGCAGAGTCGAGAGGCCGACCGCGGTGCTCTGTCCACCCGCGGAGGTGGTCACCAGCCAGCCGACGGCGGCGACCGCGAGGAGGCGGCAAACGGAAGGGAATTGACGCATGGGGAATCTCCTTGCGGGCTCGTTGTCCACTCCCTCCTTCCCGCGCGGCAACCGGCCGCCGGACGACATGGGCCTAGAATTCGCGGCTACAGTCATGACGGCGAGCGACGACCGAGCGGCGGGGCCGGTGGCCGATCCACGGCTGCCGGAGCTCTTCGCGCGCGCCCAGGAGCTGGCGGGCGCGGAGCGCGCGGCGTGGCTCGCGGCGCTGCGCAGCGAGGAGCCGGCGCTGGCCCGCGAGGTCGAGGAGCTGCTCGCCGCCGCCGCCGCCGGCGAGCGCCGCTTCGCCGCGCCGGCGTGGGAGCGGCTGTCGGCCGCCGACGGCGACGAAGGCGAGCCGCCGCCCGAGCGCGTCGGGCCCTACCGGATCGAGCGCGAGATCGGTCGCGGCGGCATGGGCCGCGTCTTCCTCGCCGAGCAGGAGGAGGCCGAGTTCCGGCGCCTGGTGGCGCTCAAGGTCCTTCACCGACCGGCTGGCGCCGCCGACTCGCTACGCCGCTTCCACGCCGAGGCGCGGATCCTGGCCGCCCTGGAGCACCCGGGGATCGCCCGGCTGTACGACGCCGGCCGCGGCGAGGACGGCGGCCTCTACCTGGCGCTCGAATACGTCGAGGGCGAGGACCTGCTCTCGTTCGTAGGCCACCGCGCGCTCGACCTCCGCGCGCGCGTCGAGCTCTTCGTGCAGGTGCTCGACGCCGTCGACTTCGCGCACCGCCGGCTCGTCGTCCATCGTGACTTGAAGCCCGGCAACGTCATCGTCGACGCCGAGGGGCGGCCGAAGCTGCTCGACTTCGGCATCTCCAAGGTGCTCGACGCCGAAGCTGCGGACGGGGAGACGGGGACCGGCCTGCGCGCCCTGACCCCCGCCTACGCCAGCCCCGAGCAACGGCGCGGCGAGGCGGTGACGACGGCCTCCGACGTGTATTCGCTGGGCGTCGTGCTCTACGAGATGCTGGCCGGCCGGCGACCCTTCGCGCGCGCCGGTGGCTGGCACGCCGAGATCGAGTCGGCGTCGCGGGGCGAGGAGCCGGCACCGCCGTCGACGGCGGCCCGGCAGGTGGCGCTGGAGACGACGAGCGAGGCGTCGACGGTACCGCGGTGGCGCGAGCTCGCCGGCGACCTCGATGCCATCACCCTCAAGGCGCTGCGGCCCGAGCCGGAGAGCCGTTACCACTCGGCCGCCGCCTTCGCCGCCGACCTGCGGCGTTGGTTGCGCGGCCAGCCGGTCGAGGCGCGCCGCGGCGGCCGCCGTTATCGGCTGGCCAAGCTCCTCGCCCGCCACCGCGCCGCCGCCTCCTTCGCCGGCCTGGCGGCGCTCGCCCTCGTCGCCGGCGTCGCCGGCACGCTGCTGCAGGCACGGCGGGCGACGCGCGAAGCGGCGGCGGCGCGCGAGCACCGCGACTTCGCGCTGCGGCAGCTGTCACGCGCCGAAGCCGTCAACGAGCTCAACGCGTTCCTGCTCTACGACGCGGCGCCGGGGGGGAAGCCGTTCACCGCCGGCGAGCTGCTCGGCCGCGCCGAAGAGATCCTGCGCCGGCAGCGCGGCGGCAGCCCGGAAGACCGCGCCGAGCTGCTGGTGGCGATCGGCCAGCAGTACCTGGTCCAGGACGAGGACGACAAGGCGCTGCGGCTGCTCGACGAGGCGTACACGCTGGCGCGTCGCAGCGCCGATCCCGGCGTGCGCGCCAAGACCGCCTGCTCGCTGGCAGCGGCGGTCTCGCACAGCGACGACTTCGCGCGCGCCGAGCGGCTGTTCGCCGAGGGCATTGCCGAGCTCGAGGACGAGCCGCAGCTGGCGCTGCATCGCGTCTTCTGCCTGCAGCGCGGCAGCGAGGTGGCGCGCTGGGCGGACGAGGGGGAGCGGGCGGTCGAGCGAGCCGAGGCAGCGCGCGCGCTGCTGCGTCGATCCGGGCAAGGCTCCCCGCTCGCCGAGTTGCGGGTGGCGATGGACGTCGCCGAGTCGTTACGCGACGCCGGACGGCTGCGCGAGGCCGACGCCGCCTTCGCCCAGGCGTGGCAGCGGCTCGAGGCGATGGGGCGCGGCGAGACCGAGCGCGCCGGCACGCTGCTCAACAACTGGGCGCTCGTCCGCCGCGGCCTCGGCCAGCCGCTCGCCGCCGAGCGGCTCTACCGCCGCGCCGTCGCCATCGCCAGCGCCGACGGCGGCGAGGCTAGCGTCGAGCCGATGCTGTTCGCCAACCTCGGGCGCACCCTGGTCGACCTGGCGCGGCTCGACGAGGCGCGGCGCTACGCCGAGCTCGCCGACGCCGGCGCCCGCCGGTCGGGCGACGACGTCGTCCTCACCCATGCGCTCTTCCTGCGCAATTTCGTCTACTCGCTGCAGCGCGACCTGCCGGCGGCGGCGCGCACGATGGTCGAGATCGAGCCGCGGATCCGAGAGTCCCCGCCCGACCACTACTACCACACGACGCTCGCCTACAACCGCGCCATGCTCGCCCAGGCGCGCGGCGACGCTGCCGGCGCGCGCGCCGCGTTCGAGCGCGCGCTGTCGCTCATGGACGAGCAGGACAGCCCGGTGATCCTGCTGCGGCGCTCCGCCTTCGCGCTCGCTCAGGGGGAGCTGGCGATGGCCGAGGCCGACGCCGCCCGCGCGCTCGCCGTCTCGCGCCGCAACGCCGAGCCCGGCGCGCGCTCCAGCCGCGTCGGCCTCTCTCATCTCGCTCTGGCGCGCGCGCTGCGGGCGCGGGGCAAGCACGCCGAGGCGGCGGCCGCCGCCGCCGAGGCGATGCCGCACCTCGAGACCGCGCTCGGCGCCGACCACCCCGACACGCGCGCCGCCCGCGAGCTCGCGGCGGGGCGCACGCCGCCGCCGCCGCAGCTGCCATGACCTCGAGCGCGGACCCCGCCGACGCCCCGGCCTCCGAGGTCACCGACCTGCTGTGCGCCTGGCGTGGTGGCGACGCACGACGCCGAGGAGCGGCTGATGGCGCTGCTCTATCGCGAGCTGCACGCGATGGCGCGCCGGCGGCTGCGCCACGAGCGGCCCGGCACGACGCTGCAGACGACGGCGCTCGTCCACGAGGCATACCTGCGCCTCGTCGACCAGCGCCGCATCGAATGGCGCGACCGCGGTCACTTCCTGGCCCTGGCGGCGACCATGATGCGGCGGGTGCTGGTCGATCGCGCCCGCGCCCGGCAGGCGGCAAAACGTGGCGCCGGCGAGGCGGCGATCGCGCTCGCCGACGTGGCGGCGGCGGGGGTCGACCCAGCGGTCGAGGTGCTCGCCGTCGACGGCGCCCTCGAGCGCCTGGCGCGCGACTTCCCGCGGCCGGCGCGGGTCGTCGAGCTGCGCTTCTTCGGCGGCCTCGAGCTGGCGGAGATCGGTGCCGCGCTCGACGTCACCGAGCGCACGGCGCAGCGCGACTGGGCCTTCGCCCGCGCCTGGCTGGCGCGCGAGCTCGGCGGGACCTCGCGCGCCTGACCTCGGGGTGGGCTCAGCGACGGAAGCTCAGCTCGTCGAGGTAGAGCGGGCCGTAGGTGCCGCTGTCCTGGCCGGTGATCATGCCGGTGCGGACGTGGTTGATCACCGCGTTCTGCATCCCGGGGAGGTCGACGGAGAAGAGCAGCACCCTGCCGGCGGCGTCGGGTGCGCCGTTGACGAAGCGCGTCCGCCACACCGTCAGGTGGCCGGGGTTGCCGCCGGTCCACGAGAACTCGATGCGATTGTTGCGCGCCGTCGGAGTCGCCGGCGTTGGCGATGACGCCGCTGCCGCCGAAGGTGAGGGCGTTGGTCAGCTCGTTGAAGTAGTTGCCGACGATCGACCAGGTGGTGGCCGTGCGCACGAGATCGAAGGCGAGACGGGTCTTGGCGCCGGCGCCGAGCGCGTCGGTGCAGGACATCAGCTGGAACGAGTTGGCGTTGGCGGCGCTGCTCATGGTGAGGTCTCTGCGGGTCGATGAAGAAGGCGCCGTGGAGTGTGCGCTCGTCGGCGAAGCCGGCCTCGGGGCCGACGCGGACGTAGGTGGAGGTGCCCGGTTTCATCAGCGTGGGGCTGAACAGGTTCAGCTGAATGCCGAACCTGCTGGCCGCCGGCCCGAGCTTCGCGGCGGCGGCGACGCTGAGGTTGTTGAACGTGGTGTAGAGCGAGGAGACGGTCTGCGACCACTGCGTCGTGTCGCCGCTCTCCACGCCGTCGGCGAAGAGGGCGCCGTAGAGCACCACCTCGGCGCCGACGTCGTTGACGCCGAATTCGTTCTCCCACGGCGCGCCGGCGGCGAGGTCGGCGTGGCCGTCGCCGTCGAAGTCGCCGCTCGCGAGCGCGAAACCGAAGTACTCGCCGTGCTGCGCGGGGTCGCCGGCGAACCCCTCGACCCCTTCGGCGATCTGTCGCGCGCCGCGCCGCGGTCAAGCCGGCGGCCGAGCCCATGAGCACGGTGACGGCGCCGTCCTGCGCGCCGCCCACCGACTCGGCGGGGTGGCCGATGGCGAGGTCGGCGAAGCCGTCCTTGTCGAAGTCGCCGCTCGCCAGGGCGTAGCCGAAGGCGTCGTTGCTCTCGCTGGTGCCGCCGCCGAAGATGGCGTCCTCGGCCCAGAACTGCGTGCGCATGCGGTTGAAGCCGTCGAAGGCGCCGTAGAGCACGTCGACCTGGCCGGCGTTGGCGGCGGCGCCGAGGTTCTCCCAGGGGATGCCGACGACGAGGTCGTCGAAGCCGTCGCCGTCGAAGTCGCCCGCGGCGAGGGTCTCGCCGAAGCGGTCGCCGTCCTCGGAGAGCCCGCCGATGAAGGTCTCGCTCCAGAACAGGTTGCCGCTCGGCCGCAGCCCCGTCGCGCTGCCGAAGACGACCTGCACCTGCCCTTCGGAGTCGTCCTCGCCGGGGACGCCGATGGCGAGGTCGTCGAAGCCGTCGTCGTCGAAGTCGCCAGAGGCGAGCGACCAGCCGAAGCCGTCGCCGCTCTCGGCGCCGCCGTTCATCCCTTCGACATCCTGATCCAGGTGGGTGGCGGTGGCGAAGTCGAGCCCGCTCGCGGCACCGGGGACGACGACGACCATCCCTTGCGCGACCGGGCAGAGGCTGGGGTCGAAGCAGAATGGGGCACCTCGCCCCACGCTTCGTTGGGGGCGCCGACCGCCAGGTCGTCGAAGCCGTCGGCGTCGAAGTCGCCGCAGGCCAGGCTCCAGCCGAAGGCGTCGCCGCTCTCGACGTCGCCGGGGACGCCGGCGGTGCTCTGGGCGAAGAAGGTGTCGCCGCTCGGCGGCAGGCCGGAGCCCGTGCCGTAGTAGATCTGCACGATGCCGCCGTTGTCGCCCGACCCGTAGTCCTCGTAGGGGACGCCGACGGCAAGGTCGTCGAAGCCGTCGCCGTTGAAGTCGCAGGACGCGAGCGACCAGCCGAACTGGTCGCTGTGCTCCGGCGGGTTACGCTGCTGCCGCAGGTAGACCTGCGACGGGTTGGTGGTCAGACCGGAGCCGGGAGCGGAGTAGCGCACCACGACGCTGCCGCTGTTGGTCGACCGGCGCCGAGGTGGGGCCGTTGTCGAAGGGCATGCCGGTGGCGAGGTCGTCGGCGCCGTCGCCGTTGAAGTCGCCGGCGGCGAGGGTGTAGGCGAAGAGGTCGCCGGCGACCGGGGTGAAGATGCCGGCGAGGTTGTCGTTGCCGAAGCGCTGCGCGCGCACGGTCGAGAGGCCGATGGAGGTGGGCTGCGCCAGAGCGGCGGCGGCGATCACGAAGAAACCTGCCGTGGCGAGCGCGATGCAGGCGGCTCGGCAGCGGCGAAGGGACCGGCGGTGGCTCATGGCGGCTCTCCTGGTGGGGGCAGGCGTTGTCGGCAGCGTCTGTTCGTGATCGCCGCCACTACGCGGGAGCCGGCCTGGCCGCGTATCACGCGTTGCTCCGTGTGAGCCTCGCCACGCGTACACTGGACGCCGTGCCCACGACGGAGGCGGCGGCGACGGAGGTCACCGGCCTGCTGCAGGCTTGGCGGCGCGGCGATGCCGCGGCCGGTGACGTGCTGCTCGACCGCGTCTACGTCGAGCTGCGCAAGATCGCCTCGGCGCAGCTGCGCGGCGAGCGCGGCGGTCACACGCTGCAGCCCACCGCGCTCGTGCACGAGGCCTACCTGCGGCTGCTCGCCCAGCAGCGGGTCGACTGGCGCGACCGTGCCCACTTCTTCGGCCTCGCGGCGGCGATGATGCGCCGCGTGCTCGTCGACCACGCGCGCGCCCGCGCCGCGCGCAAGCGGGGCGGCGGGCAGGACGAGCTGCCCGTGACACTCGTCGTGCGTCGGCAGCGCGAGGTCGACCTGCTCGACCTCGACCGCGCCCTCGACGCCTTCGCCGAGCGCTACCCACGGCAGGCGAAGGTGGTCGAGATGCGCTACTTCGCCGACCTCGAGCACGAGGAGGTCGCCGAGTGCCTCGGCGTCTCCACGATCACCGTCAAGCGCGACTGGCAGTTCGCGCGCGTCTGGCTGCGCGCGCGCCTCGACGAGGGCGCCCTCGAGGCGCCGACGCCGCCGCTGGCCTGAGCGCGCGGCGGCGGGTCCCGCTGCTACGCGCCAGCCGTCGTTGCCGCGTATCTTCCGACGTGAGCGCCGACCGCCTCCCGGACCTCCTGGCGCGAGCCGTCGAGCTCGACGCCGCGGCACGCCGGGAGCTCCTCGCCGAGCTCGCCGCCGAAGACCGGGCCCTGGCGGCCGAGCTCGAGCGGCTGCTCGCCGCCGCCGACAGCGGCAGCTCGCCGCTGGACCGTTCGCCTTGGGGCGGCGCCGACTCGCTGCTCGGTGACCCGGGGACCGCGGCGCCGGAGGAACCGCGGCCCTCGCTTGCCGGGCACGCCGTCGGCGCCTACACGCTGCGCTCGCGCATCGGCCAGGGCGGCATGGGCACGGTCTGGCTGGCGGAGCGCAGCGACGGCCGGTTCGTCGGCCAGGCGGCCGTCAAGCTGCTCAACGCCGGTCTCGTGGGCCGCGAAGCCGAGGCGCGGTTCCGCCGCGAGGGCAGCATCCTGGCGCGGCTGCGTCACCCCCACATCGCCCACCTGACCGACGCCGGGGTGTCCCCGCTCGGCCAGCCCTACCTCGTCCTCGAGCGCGTCGACGGCGAGCGCATCGACGCCTACTGCGACCGCCACGAGCTGCCGACCAAGGCTCGCATCGGTCTGTTCCTCGACGTGCTCGCCGCCGTTTCCCACGCCCACGCGAACCTCGTCGTCCACCGCGACATCAAGCCTTCCAACGTGCTGGTGACCACCGACGGGCAGGTGAAGCTGCTCGACTTCGGCATCGCCAAGCTGCTCGAAGGCGACACCGGCGCGCCGGAGGCGACGGCGCTGACGCGCGACGGCTCGGCGCTGCTGACGCCCGAGTACGCGGCGCCCGAGCAGCTCACCGGCGAAGCCGTTACCACTGCCACCGACATCTACGCCCTCGGCACGCTGCTCTACGTGCTGCTCGTCGGCCGTCATCCGGCCGGCGCGACGACCGCGGCGCCGGCCGCCCTCTTCCAGGCCATCGTCAAAGACGAGTCGCCGCGCCTCTCGGTCGCCGTCGCCGACACCCGCACCGAGACTGCCGAGACGCTGGCGAACAACGCCGCCCGTCGCGGCAGCACGCCGCAGCGGCTGCGCCGGCTGCTCAAGGGCGACCTCGAGACCGTCGTCGCCAGGGCGCTCAAGAAGCCGCCGCCGGAGCGCTACCCCTCCCCGGAGGCGTTCGCCGCCGACCTGCGGCGCTACCTCGCCGACCAGCCGGTGAGCGCGCGGCCGGACTCGCTGCGCTACCGGGCGCGCAAGTTCGTCGCCCGCAACCGCCTGCCGGTGGCCGCGGCGCTCGTCGCGGCGCTGGCGCTCGTCGCCGGCACCGCGGTCGCCGTCTGGGAGGCGCGGGCCGCCGCCCGCGAGCGCGACCGCGCGCTCGAGGACCTGCGCCGCGCCGAGATCACCAACGACTTCACCGGCTACCTGCTCTCCGCGGCCGCTCCCGGCGGCGGCCAACCGCTGTCGCGCGGAGATCTATTCACCCGCGCCGAGGAGCACATCGAACGCCGCTTCGCCAGCGACCCGGGCTTGCACCTGCACGTGCTGATGACGCTCTCCGACCGCTACTACGGCAACGGACAGCACGAGGCCTGGCAGCGCACCGCCGAGCGGGCCTACCGGCTCTCACGCCCGCTCGACGAACGGCGGCTGCGCGGCCTCGCGAGCTGCCTGCTGTCGGGCGTTCACAGTGAGCTGCACGACGGCGAGGCGGCGCTGCGGTTGGCGAACGAAGGTCTGGCCGACCTCGCGGAGGAGAAGGGAGCGCTCGCCGAGGAGGCGCGCTGCCGCGTGGCGCAGGCCCGCGCCGCCTACGAGCAGGGCGACACCGAGCTGGCGGTCGGCGCCGCCGAGCGCGCGCTGCTGCTCGAACGCCAGCGGCGCGGCCCGCCCGGCCGCGAGCTCGAGGCGCTCAACGCGCTCGGCAACGTCTACCCCACCGCCGGCCGCTACCTCGACGCCGACCGCACGTTCGCGCGGCTGATGCGGCTCTTCGCCGAGCAGGGCCGCGACCGCACGCAGAGCGCGACGATCTGCGCCAACAACTGGGCGATCGCGGCGCAGAGCGCCGGCCAGATGCTGCACGCCGCCGAGCTGTCGGCGCGCGCGGTCGCGTTGGCACGACAGGTCGACCCCGACAAGGGCGTACAGCCGCACGTGCTGTCGACCTGGGCGAGCGCGCTCTCCGCGGTCGGCCGCTTCGACCAGGCGCAGGCGGTGATCGACGAGGCGGTGGAGCGGGCGCGCACCGTCGAGCAGGACTGGATGCTCGGCTACGCCCTGCGCGTGGCGACCAACGTCGCGGTGGAGGCCGGCCGCCGCGAGCTCGCCGCGCGGCGCTTCGCCGAGTACGCGGAGACGGTGGGCGAGGAGAGAAGCGTGCGCTTCGACACCACGGCGGCGCGCGTCGCCCTCTCGCGCGGCGATGCGGCGGAAGCTGTGCGGCTCGCCCGCGCCGCCCTCGCCCGCGCAACGAAGTCGAGCGGGAAGAGGGAGCCGATCGAGCAGCTCCTCGTCCTGCTGTCGGCGCTCAACGCCGGCGGCGACTTCGCGGAGAGCCGCGGCCTTGGCGAGCGCACGGTGCGCGCGACAACGGAAAGACTCGGCGGCTACCCGCACTCGCACTACCTCGGCCTCGCCCACCTCGAGCTCGGGCTGGCGGCGGCGGGCGCGGGCGACGCCGCGGCGGCCCGCACCGCCCTGCGCGCCGCCGTCGCCGACCTGCGGGCGAGCGACGGCGCCGACGCCCCCGAGCTCCGCCGTGCGGCCGCGAGCCTCGCCCGGTTGGGAAGCTAGCGCGGCGCGACGGTGTCGAGGGCCGCGTTCTCGACGCGGATGCGCGTCGCGAGCACGGCGAGGTTGGCGGCGCCGCAGACGAGCGCGGTGAGCCACGCCGTGTGCACGAGCGGCAGCGCGAACACCTCGACGGCGACGGCGAGGTAGTTGGGGTGGCGCAGGAAGCAGTACGGCCCGCCGGCGACGAGCGGCGCGTCGCGGAGCACGAGGACGCGCGTCGTCCAGCGCTCGCCGAGGGTGGCCACCACCCAGTAACGCAGCGCCATCGTCGCCGCCACCAGGGCGAGCATCGGCCAGCCGAGCCAGGGCAGGAACGGGCGGCCGAGCAGCAGTACCTCGGCCGGCGCGGCGACCAGCAGCGCCGCGTGCACGGCGACCATCAGCGGGTAGTGACGGGTGCCTGCTTCGACGGCGCCGCGGGCGCGCAACGAGCGCTCGTGGCGCCGCGACACCACGAGCTCGACGAGCCGCTCGAGCGCTACGGCGGCGATCAGCAGCACGAAGAGCGCGCGCGAGTCGAGCAACGGTCTCGCCCTCTCATCGCGCTCGTCGTGCGCGCCGCCGCTTCTCCCTGATCGGACGCCGCCTCAGCCGCCGGCCTGGTCAGCGACCAGACTTGGGCTGCGGTTGGCTCCACGGCGGCACCACGCCGTTCATGCGCGCGTAGGCGATTGCCTGGCCCATGTGCTCGTGCCCGTGCCCCTGCATGAGCAGCATCACGCGCCGCTTGTTGAGCTTCATGCCGAACAGCTCGACGGGCTCCTCGAGGGCCGCGTCGGAGACTGCCTTGGCCGCCGTCTCGAAGTGGTCGATGGACGAACGCAGCGAAGCGATCGCGGCCTCCTTGCCGGCGATCTCCTCGAGCTTGCTCGGGTCGACGCCGGCCGGCACCGGCGCGCCGAGGCTCGCGGCGCCCACGTAGTTGCCGGCAGCCACGTGCCCGAGCACCGCGGCGAAGCTGCGCACGCCGGGGGCCGGGCTCCACCCGTACTTATCGGCCGGCATCGCTTCGGCGAGCTGCAGCAGGCGCTTCAGGGCTCCGTCCATGTCGGCGACGAGGTCCACTTGGAAGCCGGTTGCGGGCGCCGCGGCCGCGGCGGCGTCCGCCCGCGCGGCGGCGGCGAGCGGAGCGAGAACGGCGAGCGAGCAGCAGACGAGCGCGAGGCCGAGAAGTCTTCGCATGGTAGGGCCCTCCGATTGGATGTGCCGCAGTCTAACGCTCGTTGCCGCTCACTCGTCCCACTTCTCGAGCCCGCGCTCGACCCCAAGCTCCGCCGCGCCGGCCGGCAGCAGCGGCGGGCGGCGGACGCCGAAGGCCGCCGCGTCCGCCGGCAGCTCCACCTCTGGCCGCTCGCCAATGGGCGCCAGCCACACGCGCCACTGGAACCCGCGGACGTCGGGCTGCTCGACGCGCCAGATCGCGAGGCCCTTTTCGCGCAAGGTGCGGCGCAGCCAGCCGCGGTCGTAGATCACCGCGTTGGTGGGGTCGACGTCGTTGATGAAGAGCGCGTTCTGCGACTCCTGCATCATCGGGAAGTCGGCCTTGTCGAAGAGGAACCAGGTGGTCATCGCGATGCCGCCCGGGCGCAGCACGCGGGCGAGCTCGCCGAGGTAGAACGCCGCCGCGGGCTCGAGCACGTGGGTGAAGACCGAGACGGCGACGAAGAGGCTCACCGCGCGGTCCGGCGCCGGCAACGGCAGCGTCGCCGCGGCGCCCTGCGGGTTGAGACCGATGTTGTAGACGTCGTGGTGCGCGAACTCGAAGCCGGGAGCGCACGGGCCGAGGTGGTCGCGGCACCAGCGCACCATGCCGCGGTGGAGGTCGATGCCGAGATAGCGGCGCGGCGGCGGCTCCTGCTGGAGCATCCGCCGCGCCAGCCGGCCGCAGCCGCACCCCCAGTCGAGCACGAAGTCGAACGCCTCGGCGGGCAGGTCCCACAACGGCGCCCGCGTCGGGTTGTCGTAGTACTGGTCGTCGAGGGCCCCGACGAGGACGCGCAGCTCGTGCGGTGGCAGCGGCGGGTCGACGGGCGCCGCGGGTTGCTCGCCGCGACTATCGTCGCCTGTGCTCGCGCCCGCGCTCTCGCCGGCGCCGCTCACCACTGCAGCAGCACCAGCTCGGAACAGAACCCCGGCCCCATGGCGAGCAGCAGCCCGTAGCTCCCCGCCGGCGGCCGGTGCTTCTCGATCGTCTCCTGCAGCACCAGCAGCACCGAGGTCGACGACAGGTTGCCCACCTCGCGCAACCCGCGCCAGGTCACCGCCAGCGCCTCCTCCGGCAGCTCGAGCTCCTCCTGCATCGCCTCCAGCACCTTGGGACCGCCGGGGTGGGCGACCCAGCTCGCAATGTCCGCGCGCGCGAGGCCGTGCGCGGCGAGGAAGGCGTCGACGTCCGTGCGCAGGTGGCGGCGGACCATCTCCGGCACCTCGGCCGAGAGCACCACCTGGAAGCCCTTCTCGGAGATGTCCCAGCCCATCACGCGCTCGGTGTCGTAGTAGAACGACGAAGCGGAGGCGAGCACGCTGGGTCCAGCGGCCCAGACGGGCCGCTTGCCGCGCGTGCGGCGCCCACCAGCACCACCGCCGCCGCGCCGTCGCCGAAGAGGCCCGAGGCGATGAGGTTGGGGACCGACAGGTCCTCGGGCTGCAGCGTCAACGAGCAGAGCTCGACGGAGAGCAGCACCACCACTTCGTCGGGATGGCCGGCGAGGTAGTCGGCGGCGCGCGCCACCCCGGCGGCACCGGCGAGGCAGCCGAGGCCGAAGATGGGCACCCGCTTGGTGGCCGCCGGCAGCCGCAGCCGATTGATCAGCCGCGCGTCGAGCGACGGCGTCGCGACGCCGGTGACGGTGACGGTGTAGAGGGAGGCGACGTCTTCGGTCGCGAGCCCGGCGCGCGCGAGCGCGTCGCGCACCGCCTCCGCGCCCACCTCCTGGGCGACGCGGATCCAGGCGTCGTTGGCCTTGCCCCAGCTGTCCAGCTGCACGTACTCCTCGAGCGCCAGCGCCAGGTGGCGGCCGCCGACGAGCACGTTCCGGTGCAGGCGCTCGATGCGGTCGAGGTTGTGGTGGCGCTTGCCCCACAGCGCGCGGAACGCCTCGATCAGCCGCTCCTGGTCGTAGTAGTGCGGCGGGAAGGCCGCGCCCACCGCCGCGATGCGGGGAGCGGCCGAAGGTGGGCGCGCACCGGGCTGCGCCTCTGGCGCTTCCGTCGCTCCGGCCGCCGCTGCCGCGCCCGCCGCCGCCACCGGCGCCTAGGCCCCCTCCGGGCGGAACAGCCGCTCGGCGATCGCGAGCACCATCGGCCGCGGCGAGATGCGGGCCGCCCAGGCGCTGAGGCGGTCGCGCACCGTCGGCACCACCAGCCGGCGGCCGGCGAGCATCGCCTCGTAACCCGCGCGCGCCACCTCCACCGGGTCGCCGGTGGGCGTGCGGTTGAAGAAGAGCTTCTCGTGGCCGGTAGCGGCCGCGAAGAACTCGGTGGCGGTGCGGCCGGGGCACAGGCAGGTGACGGTGACGCCGCGGCCGCGCAGCTCCACCGACAGCGCCTCGGAGAGGTGGAGCACGAAGGCCTTGCTCGCCGCGTAGCTCGCCATCCACGGCAGCGGCTGGAAGGCCGCCGTCGAGGCGACGTTGAGGACGCGGCCGTAGCCGCGCTCCACCATCGGCGGCACGAAGGCGAGCAGCAGATCGTGCACGGCGACGACGTCGAGCTCGACCTGCGCCTGCAGGCGGGCGCGGTCCATGGCGTGGAAGCGGCCGGCGTCGCCGGCGCCGGCGTTGTTGATCAGGTGGTCGACGACGAGCCCCTTGGCGGCGAGACCGGCGACGAGGGCGCGGCGCTCGCGCGCGTCGGCGAGGTCGCAGGCCCACGGGTGGACGTCGAGACCGGGGTCCGCCGCGACCAGCTCCTCCTGCAGCGCGACGAGGCGTTCGCGGCGGCGGGCGACGAGGACGAGCGAGCGGCTGTCGCGGGCGGCCAGGCGCGCGAGCTCACGGCCGATGCCGGCGCTGGCGCCGGTGACGAGGGTGACCGCCTGGCGTGCCTTCATGCGACGCGCACCGGGCGGGATCTTACCCGGCGCTAGAATCCTCGGCACTTCTGGACGTACCAGGGGACGTACTACGAACGTACCAACGACGATGCAACCTGCTGTAGCCCCGCTACCCGTTGGTGAGTCGAATGCAGTGCCAAGCGTGCGGCTGGGCGCACTCGAGACGCTGTGGTTCCAAGTCGGCGGCACGCTGTGCAACCTGGCGTGCACGCACTGCTTCGTGTCGTGCTCGCCGACCAATCACACGCACGAGATGATGACGCTCGAGCAGGTGCGGCCCTACCTCGACGAGGGGGCGGCGCTGGGGGTGAAGGAGTACTACTTCACCGGCGGCGAACCGTTCCTCAACCCCGACATGGAGGCGATCCTGGCGCTGGTCGTGCGCGGCTACGGGCCGGCGACGGTGCTCACCAACGGGTTGCTGCTCGACGCGGCGCGGTGCTCGCGGCTGCGGGCCATCGCGGACGCGGGCGAGTACTCGCTCGACCTGCGCGTCTCGCTCGACGGCGTGGATGCCGAGAGCAACGACCGGGTGCGCGGCAGCGGCGCGTTCGCTCGCGCCACGCAGGGGATTCGCAACCTCGTCGCCGTCGGCATCAACCCGGTGATCACCGCCACCGAGGTGTACGACGACAACGGCTCGCCGCGGGGCAAGGAGCGCTTCTTCGCGTTGCTCGCCGAGCTCGGCGTCACCAAGCCCCGTCTCAAGCTGCTGCCGCTGTTCCGCATCGGCGCCGAGGCCGATCGCGCCGGCGTCTACGAGAGCTGGCAGCGCCTGGGCGAGGGCGACGGCGACGAGCTGGGCTGGGACCACCTGCAGTGCAGCAGCAGCCGCATGGCCACCGACCAAGGCGTGTGGGTCTGCCCGATCCTCGTCAACGAGCCGTCGGCCCGCCTGGGGCCGACGCTCGCCGACGCGCTGGGGCCGGCGTCGCTCGGCCACCCCGCCTGCTGGACCTGCCACGTCTACGGGGTGAGCTGCAGGACGTGATCGACGCCACCGAGCGAGCGCGCCTGGCAGCGCACCGCGGTCTCGCCACCTGGGGCGAGCGGCGGGTGCCGCTGGCGGACTTCCGCGCCGCCGCGGCGGAGTGCGGCGTCGCTCTCACCGCCGCCGAGCGCGAAGCGTCGCGGCGGGCGCTGCTCGCGGAGCCCGTCGACGAGACGCCGGTCGAGGGGCCGTTCTCGCGCATCGCCGTCTGCGGCGGCGTCTACAGCAACCGGCAGGCGCTCGCCGCCTGTCTCGAGGACGCCGCCGCGCGCGGTGCGGAGGCGGTCTACTGCCTGGGCGACCTCGGCGGCTTCGGGCCGCACCCCGAGGCCTGCTGGCCGCTGCTGCTCGCGGGACACGCCGCCGCCGGTCAGCATTCGTTGACGGGCCAACCCGTGCGCTGCGTGCAGGGCAACTACGAGCAGTCGCTCGCCTCGTTGCGCGACGACTGCAACTGCGGCTACACCGACCCGCGCGACAACCACTTCGCGCGCGTCTCCTACGGGTACACGGCGCGCTCGTGCTCGCCGGCGTTCAAGGCCTGGATGGGCGCGCTGCCGGCGCGGCGCCGCGTGCGGATCGCCGTCGACGGCGGCGCGCACGAGCTGCTGCTCGTGCACGGCTCGCCGCGGCGGGTCAACGAGTTCCTCTTCGCCTCGACGACACCGGTGCCGCTGCTCGAGATGCTCTGCGCCGAGGAACGCTGCGACGGCTTCCTCTGCACGCACACCGGCCTGCCGTGGGTGCGCACCCTGCCTGTTACCGCTACCGGAGGGCGCGCCGAGCGCGCCGGCGGCGCGGTGGTCGCCAACGTCGGCGTCCTCGGCCGCCCCGCCAACGACGGCGATCTGCGCGTGCGTTACGCGCTGGTTTCCGCCGGCGACAGCGGCGTCGAGGTGGAGATGGTGCGGCTCGCCTACGATCACCGCGCGCTCGCCGCCGAGATGCGCGATGAGCGGCTGCCCGAGGAGTTCGTGGCCACCATCGAGAGCGGCTGGTGGACGACTTGCCTCGAGGTGCTCCCGGCGCGGGAGCGCGAGGCTTCCCGGTTCTGATCCGAGATCGCCAAGGAGCACCATGAGCGACACCACGAGCCCCCGCATCGCCATCCTCGGTGCCGGCCCCATCGGCCTCGAGGCTGCCCTGGCGGCCACCGAGGCCGCCCTACCGTTCACGATCTACGAGGCCGCCGAGGAGCCCGCCGGGCACGTCGCCGACTGGGCGCACGTGCGGCTGTTCACGCCCTGGTCGCTGTCGGTGTCGCCGCGCCAGCGGCGGCACCTCGCGGCGCTCGGCGCCGAGCCGCCGGCGGACGGCGGCTGCCCCACCGGCGCCGAGCTGCGCGAGCGCGTCCTGCTGCCGCTCGCCGAGTCGCCCGCCATTGCGCCCCACCTGCGCCTGGGCAGCCGCGTACGTGCCGTCGGCCGCCAGGGGCTGCTCAAGCACGAGGAGATCGCCACCGCGGCGCGCGCCGGCCACCCTTTCCGCCTGCTCGTCGAGGGAGGGGGCGAGGAGCGCATCGAGAGCGCCGAGGTGGTGCTCGACTGCACCGGCACCTGGAGCTCGCCCAACACCCTCGGCGACGGCGGCATCCCGGCGCCGGGCGAGGAGCGGCTCGCCGCACGGATCACGCGCCGCATCCCCGACCTCGCGCGCGAGGCGGACGATTGGGCCGGGCGCACCGTGCTCCTCGTCGGCGCCGGCCACTCGGCGCAGACCGCGGCGCGCGACTTCGCCGATTTCGCGCGGCAGGCTCCGGGCACCCGTGTGCTGTGGGCGCTGCGTTCCGAGCGCCCGGCCTTCGGCGCCGTCGTCGACGACCCGCTCCCCGAGCGCGCCCGTCTCGCCGCCGTTGCCGCCGACCTCGCCGGCGGCGCCTCGCCCGCGGTGTGGGCCTACCGCGGCGTCGCCGTCGACCGCCTCGCGGAGCAAGACGGCAAGGTCAAGGTGACGCTGCGCCGCGTCGTCGGCGAGCCGCAGGAGGTGATCGTCGACCGCGTGCTGTCGCTCACCGGCGCCGTCGGCGACCACCGCCTCTACCGCCAGCTGCAGGTGCACGAGTGCTACGCCACCTGCGGGCCGATGCAGCTCTCGGCGGCGCTCTTCGCCGCCGGTGGCGCGAGCGGCGACTGCATGAAGCAGACGACTCACGGCGTCGAGACGCTGAAGAGCCCCGAGCCGCGTTTCTTCCTGCTCGGCCAGAAGTCCTACGGCCGCAACAACAGCTTCCTGCTGCGCGTCGGCTGGGAGCAGGTCGCCGAGGTGATGGGCGAGCTGCAGCCGGCGCCGGTGCCGCTGGCCGTGCCGGCGTAGCGACCGCTTTCGCGGGCGCTAGTGCTGCGGTCGCTCTGGCGGCCCCAGCTGCGAGCGACCCGCTGTCATCGCTGCGGCTCCGCGGCGACTCCGCGCGAGCCCTCGCCCGCTACGTTCAGGACGAGCTCGCCCGCGGCATCAAGGGGACCCTCGTCACAACGCCCTTGTCCTGGAGCGCACAGATCGTACTTGCCGGGAGCCATCATCGGCACGATGAGGCGTCCACAAGAGTTGGCGTGCTGCCCATGCATTCGCGCCCAACCCATGAGGTGGTTCGGCAAGAGCAGCTGCTGCCCGTGGCGGACGCGGAACGCACCGTGGCGCGTTCCTTCGCCGCAAGGCGGCAGCTCGAGTATCAGCGTGCCCGCATCCCGGGCCACCTGCACGTCCATCTCGATGAGCTCCCGATCCGAGAGCTCGATCCAGGTCGCTCGCGCCGCGTATGCCGGAGGGAACACTGCGACCGAAGCGGCCACCGCTCCGCCGGGGAGACGCAGCTCGACCATTCCATCCGGCCCCGAAACCCCTTCGGCGAGCAGAATCGGACCTTGAGGAGTGATGAAGCTCGGAAAAGCCCCAACGGTGGCACCGACAACCGGTCGCTCGCCGGCAATGATGCGCAACCGCAGCGTCTTCTCAGCCCCGAGCACCAGCACCAGATCCTCGTGGTCGCCACCCGCGGCGATCTCGACCTCGGCGGTCTCGCTTCTCCGCTGCCCGTGGCGCGCGACAACGCTATAAAGGCCTTCCGGCAGACCAGCCACCGAGAACCGCCCGAAGCGGTCCGGTCGCAGCGTGACGCGACGCTCCGCTGGATCCCCACCTCCCGCGCGAGCGGCGTCGATGTCGACGGCCTCGAGCGAGCGGCGCAGAGGATCGGTCACCCGGCCGCGAAGCTGAGTATCCGGGAGCTCGAGGTCGATCCGCGCAGCCTCGCCTCTCGGCGGCCGGTCGACGAGCACCGGTTCCAGCGAGTACTGGACGCCAGCGGCAGGGAACCTCGCTGCCACGGGCCATCGACCCGAGCCGGGAAGGAATCCCTGGAACCTCCCCTCCGCGTCACTCTCGAAAGTCACCTGGCGACGGCCCATGTAACCGCCGAAGCGCAGCTCGAGCGCTACGGGGCGACCGGCCAGGGACACCCGGCCCGCGATCGGAAACAGATCGAGCGTTACCTCGATCGCAGCCATACCGCGCTCGATGGTCACTGTCTCCTGGTGAACGGTTCCCCACCCACTACCGACTCCCAACGAGTAGATCCCCGGCGCCAAGCCTTCGATCCGCGCCAAGCCGCCGCCATCGGCTGCCCGGCGATGAGTCGTCACCGCTGATGACGTCCCCGGCGGCTGAGCGCTCAACTCGACGCTCCAAGGCTTCCCTTCGGGGTCGACAGGGGGATCCACCGATACGACGGCCTCGACCGGTCGGTTCAGCTCGAGCGGGTTCAGCAGCTCGGCCTCCCTGCCTTCCACGACCGTGGGAAAGGCCTCGGCAGGAGCGAAGCCGGGGGCCTTCGCCACCACCCTGTACCCTCCCGGCGCGACGTCCGAGAAACGAAATAGGCCGTAGTCGCTCGATCGGTTCCGCTGCGCCAACTTTTCCAAGCGTGCCGCCGTTCGCGGCGCCGAATCCGTAGTGCCGACGGCCTGCAGCTCGACTTCTACCTGCCGCAGCAGATCTGGCGGAGCGGGCTCGTCGAACCTGATCCAGCCCACCAGCGAGCTTCCGCGTTGGAGCTTGACGTTGCCGAGGTCCAGTGGACGCCGCGGCGCCACGGGTACCTCCCAGAGCCACTCCGACGCGTACCCTGCTCGATGTAGCCGAAGGTCCAATTGCGCCGCGGGCAGCTCCAGCTCGAAGGTCCCGTCGTCAGCAACGGAGACCTCGACTTCTCCCGCCGGCTGCTCGGCCAGCGTACGAGCGCCGAGTGAAGCGGGCCGCGCGGCCCGCACGAAGCGGACCGATAGCGGCCCGGCGCGTTTCTCGCCCGGAGCCAGGTCGAGCTTGCCCCGGGCCTTGACCGCAGGCCAGAGGCGAAACGAAACCGAGGCGCCCGCGGCGGCCGTGAAATCGATCGATGGACCCCAGAGGTCAGGGAAGCGGGGGGTCAGTCGCCAGACCGACCCGCTGGGAAGGGACACGCTCGAGCGCGAGCGCGACACGGAAAGGTCGATCGCGGTACCGCTCGCGTCACTGCGTTCGAGGAGAACCTTCCCCGCCGGAACGGCCCCGTCCCCCTCCAACGAAACTGCGATGGCGATCTCGACGCGATCCTCGGCCGCCAGTGCTGGCAGAGCCGGGCAAAGAAGGAGCAGCAATCGCGCGGCGAGCCGCATGTCGGGCCGCGGACGTCAGACGTAGTTGCAGTGCCCCGGCTGACCGGATGGGCCGGAGGTGTTGCAGCCATTGGAATGTGCTTCACAGTACCGATAGCGTCCGGACCCGTCGCTCGGCCTGTGGCACGTGTAGCCGAGAAAATTGCCTTGTTGATCGAATACCTGGTAGCAGCTCGCGCAAGGTCCCGAACCGTTGCCGCCCGGATCAGGGTCAGGATTCTCGATAGGAGGCTGGCCCATTGCCGGCACCGCCGCCAGGAAAACCATCAGCACGATACTCACTCCCCAAACGAATCCCCGACTCGGCTTTCTCATCTTTCTCACTCCTCCCAGGAACGCAACAAAAAGGTGGCACGAGCAGTTTGTGCTTGTCAAGCCTGCAAATTGGGTTGTGGCTGCCGTTGGTGAGACGCGGGCGAACGTAGGCGAGGCCGTCGCGGCGGCCGCCGAGGTCGCCCTACTTCGCCACCAGCTCGACCTGCAGCTCCACCTCGTCCTGGTTGGCGACGGCGCCGCGGAAGCTGTAGGGGGTGATGCCGTAGTCGCTCTGGCGGAAGCGGAAGCTGCCGGTGGCGTGGAAGTACTCGCCGCGCCGCTCGATGGTCGCCGGGAAGGTCACCTCTCGCGTCTGCCCGTGCAGGGTGAAGGCGCCGGTGACGCGCAGCTTCCCCTCGCCGACGCTGTCGACGCGCTGCGAGCGGAACGTGATGGTCGGGAAGTTGGCGACGTCGAGCTGCTTGGGGCCGCGCATGGTCTTCTGGATCTCGCGCCGGTTGACCTCGGGCATCGGCGGCATCTCCAGGCGCCGCCGCATGTTGGGCTCGTCCATCACCAAGCCGTCGGTCTCGACCTGCACCTCGATGGAGCCGGCGTTGGGCTTGGCGGGGTCCCAGCGCACCGTACCGCCGAGCTTGGTGGCGCGCGCCACGTGGTCGTGGGCCAGGGCTGAGGCGGGGCCCTCTTTCCACACCCGCACCAGCAGCGTGCTGCGGGCGCCGTCGATCGTGTAGTCGGCGGCGGCGGCGGGCGCCCCCGGCAGCAGCGCGGCGGCGACGGCGGTGAGGGTGAAGAGCAACGCGGTGGATCGGACCATGGTCGGCACCTCGACGGGTGAGTGCGCGGCGGCCTGTCGTCGGTTCACGGCCGACAGGCGTCGCCCGGTTCCTCGGGATGTCCTCAGGATGTCTTCAGGATGTCAGAGCGCCGCCACCACCTGCGCCGCCAGGTGCTCGCCGATGGGCAGGCACGAGGTGGCAGCCGGCGACGGCGCGTTGAGCACGTGCAGCGAGCGCTCGCCTCCTTGTACGAGAAAGTCGTCGACGAGGTTGCCGGCGCGGTCCACCGCCTGCGCGCGCACGCCCGCCGGCGCCCGCAGCAGGTCGTCGAGGGCGAGCGCCGGCAGCAGGCGCCGCGCCTCGGCGAGGAAGCGCCGCTTGCTGGTGGCGCGCAGCAGCTCGGCGACCCCCTTGCCGCCGAGCCGCGCGGCGAGGCGCCAGAAGCCGCCGAAGCGCAGCACCTCGGCGGCGTCGCGGGCCGAAAGGTCGCGGCGGCGATAGCCTTCGCGGCGGCCGGCGAGCACGGCGTTGGGCCCCGCCCACACTTCGCCGTCGACGGTACGGTGCAGGTGCACGCCGAGGAAGGGCACCGCCGGGTCGGGCAGCGGGTAGACGAGATGGCGCACCAGCGAGCGCGCCGACTCGCGAAGCCGGTAGTACTCGCCGCGGAAGGGGACGATGCGCACGGGAGGATCGACGCCGGCGAGCCGGGCGACGCGATCGCAGAACAGGCCGGCGCAGTTGACGAGGAAGGCGGCCGTCGAGCGGTCCTTCGGAGGTGTGGAGACCCTCCGAAGTGAAAAGACGTAGCCCGCCGGCGGCAGGGACGACGGCGTCGAGCGCGACGCCGCGGCGCAGCGACACGCCGGAATCCGCGAGCTCGCCGGCGAGCGCGCGGGCCACGGCCGGGAAGTCGGCGATGCCGGTGGCGGGCACCAGCAGCGCCGCCTCGCCGCGCACGTGCGGCTCGCGCTCGCGCAGTCCGGCGGCGTCGAGCCACTGCGTCTCCACCTCGTTCTCCGCCGCCCGTGCCTGCAGCGCGGCGAGGCGCGGCAGCTCGGCGGCGCTCGTCGCCACCACCACCTTGCCGCACACCTCGTGGCGGATGCCGCGCGCGGCGCAGAAGTCGAGCAAGCGCCGCCGGCCCTCGCGCGTGAAGCGCGACTTCAAGCTGCCGGGCTTGTAGTAGAGGCCGGAGTGGAGGATGCCGCTGTTGCGGCCGCTCTGGTGGCGGGCGATCTCGGGCTCCTTCTCGAGCACCACCAGCGGCACCGCCGGCAGCGCGGCGCGCAGCGCTCGCGCGGTCGCAAGACCGACGAGCCCGCCGCCGACGACGACGATGGGAGGGGCGCTCATCCGGCGCGCGAGCGTAGCGCAGCGGGTCGGGGCGCCGCTGCTAAGCTCGCGCGTCGATGCGTTTCTTTCGCGGCAGCAGCGGTGAATCGAGCGGCGGATCGTCGCCGATCGGCATCCTCGTCGCCCACCTCGGCACCCCCGACGCGCCGACGCCCGCCGCTCTGCGCCGCTACCTGCGCCAGTTCCTCTCCGATCCGCGGGTGATCGAGCTGCCGCGCTGGAAGTGGCTGCCGGTGCTCCACCTCGCCGTGCTCACCACGCGGCCGCGCAAGTCGGCGGCGCTCTACCGCAAGATCTGGACGCCGGCGGGCTCGCCGCTGCTGGTGCACACGCGCGCCGTCGCCGCCGCGATCGGCGAAGCGCTCTCCGCGCGCGTCGCCGAGCCGCTCCACGTCGCGGTGGGCATGCGCTACGGCAACCCGTCGATGGCGGCGGCGCTGCGCGAGCTCGCCGAGCGCGGCTGCCGGCGCGTCCTCGTCTTCCCGCTCTACCCGCAGTACTCGGGCACCACGACGGCGTCGACCTTCGACGCGGTGTTCGCCGAGCTCGCCACTTGGCGGGCGATGCCGGAGCTGCGCACCGTCGACGACTACCACGACGACGCCGGCTACGTCGGCGCGCTGGCGGCGAGCATTCGCGAGCACTGGCAGCAGCGCGGGCGCGCCGAGAAGCTGCTGCTCACCTTCCACGGCATCCCGCGCCGTTACGTCGACGCCGGCGACCCCTACTTCGCGCAGTGTCACGAGACGGCGCGGCGCGTCGCCGTGGCGCTCGGGCTCCCGGAGGCCGCCTACGGAGTCACCTTCCAGTCGCTCTTCGGCAAGGAGGAGTGGCTGCGCCCCTACACCGACGAAACCATGAAGCAGCTCGGCGCGGCCAAGCTCGCGAGCGTCGACGTGCTCTGTCCCGGCTTCTCCGTCGACTGCCTCGAGACGCTCGAGGAGATCGACGGCCTCAACCGCGAGATCTTCACCCACGCCGGCGGCGGCGACTACCGCTACGTCCCCTGCCTCAACGAGCGCCCCGACCACGTCGAGGCGCTCGCCGCCATCGCGCTGCGCCACCTCGGCGGCTGGGTGACGCCGGCGCGCGGCCGCGCCGAAGCGCCGGCCGCCTCCGCGCTCGCGCCGGCGTCGAGTCGCTAGGCGCCGGCCATCGCCGGCGCCCGCTGCGATGGCGACGGCAGGCCGAGCCAGTCGACCAGCGCGCCGACGTCGGGCAGGCAGGCGAGCTGCCGGCAGCCGCGCAGCTCAGCTTCGGGTTGCGCGCCGCAGAGCACGGCGACGGCGTCGACGCCGGCGTTGCTCGCCATCTCCAGGTCCCAGCTGGTGTCGCCCACGAGCAGCGTCTCGTCGGCGCGCGCGCCGAGCTCGTCCATCAGCTCGAGCACCATGTTCGGGCTCGGCTTCGGCGGGCACTCGTCGACGGTGCGCGTGGCGTGGAAGTAGGCGCCGAGACCGGTGCGCTCGAAGTCGCGCACCAACCCGCGGCGGCTCTTGGCGGTGGCGACGGCGAGCAGCAGCCCGGCCTCGCCGAGCCGCGCCAGCGTGGCGGCCGTGGCGGGGAACGGATGGTGACGCTCGTGCCAGGTCTCCACCCAGTGATGGCGGTAGCGATCGAGGATCGTCTCCCGCGTCGTCGCGGCGAGCGAGGGGTAGAAGCGGTCGAAGCTGTCCTGGAGGCCGAGGCCGATCGAGCCGCGCAAGAGCGCCATCGGCGGCGGCGGCACGCCGGCGTCGGCGAGCGCCGCCTCGGTGCAGGAGACGATAGAGCCGATCGAGTCGATCAGCGTGCCGTCCCAGTCGAAGACGACGAGACGGTAGGCGCGGCGAGACGGCGTCATCGCCGCGAGTCTATGCGTAGCGCGCGGCCCAGGAAGGCGCTGCTCTCGAGGGCCTGGGTCCGGGTGCGTGTGTCCGCGTCCGAGAAGTCGCCCGTGCAGTGGGCGATCCAGGTCCCGGTTGGCCGCTGCTGCACGTTGGCGACGATCATCAGCTCGCCATCCGACAGGATCACCGGTTCCCCGTCGACCAATGGCGCGCCGAGGCGTCGAATGGACGCCTGGGAGCCGGCGCACGTGAGGGGCAAGGTGCCGTGCTCGTCGAAGTTGTTGAAGTCAGCGTAAACGACCCTCACGACAATGCGGTGTTCCCCCGGGTCGCATAGCCGCCTAATTCGTCTTCGCGGCGGCCGAGGCCGCCGGCGCCGCCGCGGCCGGCCGCCCGAACGGCAGCGCGCTGCCGAGCTTGCGCGCGACGCGGTCCTGGATCCAGTGCGGGTCCCACCACTCGACCGGCGTCACCGGCACGCCGCGGATCAGCGTCGCGAAGTGCAGGTGGTCGCCGCCGGCGAGGCCGGTGGCGCCGGAGAGCCCCACCTTCTGGCCGCGCTCCACCGTCTGCCCGGCCTTGACGTCGATCGACGACAGGTGGGCGTAGAGGCTCATCAGCCCGTAGCCGTGGTCGAGGATGACGGTGTTGCCGTAGATGCCGAAGTAGTCGGCGAGCATGACGACGCCGCGGTTGGCGGCCGGCACCGGCGCGTGCTGCGTCGAGGCGAGGTCGAAGCCGAGGTGGGTCTGGTGGTCCACCTCCTTGTCGGCGTAGTAGTAGGTGCGCCGCGCCGCGAAGCGCTCCATGACCTGGCCGCCGGGGAAGGGCAGGAAGGCCTGGTTCCAGAGGAACTCGGGGCGGCTCTTGGCGCCGAGGGCGAGCAGCTCCTGGTCGTTCTTGCGCCGCAGCTCGCCGTTGATCTTGCAGGTAGGTGGCGAGCAGGTCGTCGGTCGCCGCCGACGTCGGGGCGGTGCGAGGAGATCTCCGGCACCACCTTCTGCAGGAAGGGGTCGTCGAGCTTGATGTCGGCGTGGGCGACCGGGCGCGGCGTCCAGCGCTCGACGAATCCGCAGCCGCGCCTGGTTGCCGAGGGCGTCCTCGGCGAGCAGCTTGACCTTGTCGGAGGTCTCGAGGTCGTAGGGGATGCCGAAGATGACGAAGAACTCGCCGTCGCGGCCGGGCAGCGGCGCGCCGGGGAAGAAGTACTTGCCCGCCTCGACGCCGTGGCGGACCGCCGCCTTGTCGACGTGGTAGAGGACGGCCTCCGAGCCCCCCTGCGCCGCGTAGGTCTGCGTCGACAGCAGGTTGAGCGCCGGCGGGAAGACGCGCACCGGCAGCCGCAGCTCCTTCACCACCGGGCCCGGATGACGCAGCGCGCCGCCGGGCCGCGCCGCTTCGACGCGCAGCACCGCCTCGCCGTTCTGCAGCCAGGGCTGCTTCTTCTTGCCCAGCTCGACCTCGAGCTGGCGCTCCGGCGTGCGCTCGCCCCACACCTTCCACAGCGGGCGCGCGGCGAAGGTCTCTTGCGCCAGCACCTCCTCCCTGCCGTTCTGGCTGAGCACGACCCGCAAGCCGGCGACGCCGCGTCGCGGCTCGCGCACCGCCACCGCCACCTTCACGCGCTGGCCGATGCCCGGCGCGGCGGTCTTCACCTCGACCTCGGGCGACGGCCCCCAGCCGAAGAGCGAGAACAGGCCGGCGGTCGCCACCACCAGCACGATGAGAAACAGCAACAGCCGGAGCCCCGGCCCCATCCTCCGCGTCGTATGCAAACGGGATCTCCTTTTCTGCGGTGGCTTCTGCGAGGCGACCGAGCGGCGAGGCGCGCGGAGCATAGCCGCGTGCCGACGGACCGCGAACGGCCTGCTAGTGCCGTGCCAGCAGCGGCGGCACCGGGCAGCCGAGGGCATCGGCGACGGCGCGCAGGAGCTCGCCCTCGGCCCCCGATACGACGCCGTCGCCGGCGACGGTGGCGGCGCAGGCGGTGAGCAGCTGGCGCAGGCGCGGCGGCGTCACCGCGGCGAAGGCGCCGAGCGCCTCGTCGAGGCGGCCGAAGGTGCACTTGTCGCGCGACTGCAGCGCGAGGTCCGGCGGTGCCTGGTCGCCCAACGCGGCGACGCCGGCGGCGAACGCGGCGGAGGCCGCGGCCGGGTCTTCGCTGCCGGCATGGGCGAGCGTCGACAGCAGCAGCGACAGCGGCGCGCCGAGCGCGCGCAGGCCGTGGGTGGTGACGCGCGGCGCCTTCTTGGGCGCGAACCAAGGATCGAGGTGGCGCAGCAGCACGCGGTGCAGGGCCCATTCGAAGAGCGACAGGCGCGCGTCGGCACGCACCAGCGCCTCCATCAGCGCGCGGAAGGTGTCGTACTGCGGCCGCGACAGCCGGCGCAGCGCCGGCACGGCGAGGTCCACCAGCGGCAGCCGCGCCTCGCTCGGCAGCGCGTCGGTTTCGGGGAGCGCCGCCGCGAGCTCGCGCGCGAGCGCCTCGTCGCCGCTTGCCGCCACCCCCGCCAGCTGGCGTTGCCGCACCTCGGCGTCGCGGTCGCAGAGCAGGGCGAGCACGACGGCGCGCGCCGCCATCGGCTCGCGGGCGCGGGCGGCGAGCCCCTCCGGCATCGCGCCGAGCATCTGGGCCGCCGCCGCGAGGTGCGCCGGCCGCGGTTGCCCGGCGGAGGCGGCGACCTGCTCCGGCGAGAGCGCTTCGGCGAGCGGTGCCAGCTCCTTGGCCGTCTGCGGCACTGCCTCGGCGATGCCGGCGAGCACCATCCCCGCCATCTCGGCGCTCTTTGGAGAGATCGTGCCGGCCGTCACCAAGTCGGTCAACCGATCGGCGCCGCGCGTCGCTCTCGGGGGCTTCGCGCGCTGCGGCTTCTTCGCCGCCGCCTCGTCGCCGGCAAGCTGCGGATAGCTGCCGTCCCACGCCGGGTCGAGCCGGCGGATGCGCTCGGCCAGCGGCGGGTGCGTCGAGCGCCAGGCGAAGTGGCTCTCCGCCAGCGCGTTGCCGAAGAAGAGGTGGCTCGCCTGCGGCGCGTTGGGGCTCGCCACCTTCGAGCCGTTCGACAGGCCGCCGATCTTCTTGAGCGCGCCGGCGATGCCCAGCGGGTTGCGGGTGAACTGCACGGCCGCGGCGTCGGCGAGGAGCTCGCGCTGGCGCGAGATGGCGCTCTTGATGAGGCCGCCGAAGAAGGCGCCGATCCAGCCGATGACGTAGAGCCCGATGCCGAAGAGCGCGGCGCTGCCGCCGCCTCCCTTCTTGTTGCTCGACGACGAGCTGCCGCTGCCGGAGAAGCGCAGGATCCACAGCCCGATGAGGCTGATGACGAGGATGCCGTGCAGGAGGCCGATCAGCCGCAGGTTGAGGCGCATGTCGCCGTTGAGCACGTGCGACAGCTCGTGCGCCACGACGCCCTGCAACTCGTCGCGGTCGAGGCGCTCGACGGTGCCGCGGGTGACGCCGATCACCGCCGCGTCGGGCGACAGGCCGGCGGCGAAGGCGTTGATCCCCTGCTCGTCGGGGAGCACGTAGATCGACGGCACGGCGGTGCCGGCGGCGAGTGCCATCTCCTCGACGACGTTGAGGAGGCGCCGCTCGGCGGGGGTGGCGGCCGCGGGGTCGAGCGGCTTGCCGCCGAGGAGCGAAGCCACCGCCTCGCCGCCGCCGCGCGCCAGCGCCGCCGTCTTGTAGAGCGAGCCGCCGCCGATCACGGCGCCGGTCAACCCCGCCACCCAGCCGAGGAGCACCGCGTTCCACGGCCAGAAGGCGCGGCCGTGCAGCTCGGCGCTGCTCTGCAGGTCGTCGTGGAAGGCGATCACCACCACGACGTAGATCGCCAGCACCGTGGCGATCACGGCGAGGGTGAAGAGGAGCACCAGCCGCCGGGTGTTGCGGCGGGCGGCGTCCTGGTGGCCGAAGAAGTCCATCGCGGGCGTCGCGGCGGCGCGTCAGCGCGGCGCCGCTGTCGACGTCAGAACGAGACCTTGACCGCCTCGCGCTCCTGGGGCGCTTCGATCAACCACAGCTGCGCCTCCTGGAAGCCGAAGGCGCCGGCGACCAGCGCCGTCGGCATGGTCTCGCGCGCGGTGTTGTACTGGGTGACGCCGTCGTTGTAGCCCTGGCGGGCGAAGGCGACGCGGTTCTCGGTGGAGGTGAGCTCCTCCATCAGCGACTGCATGGTCTGATTGGCCTTGAGGTCGGGGTAGGCCTCGGCGACGGCGAAGAGCCGGCCGAGCCCGGCGGTGAGCCCGGCCTCGGCGCTCTGCAGCTGCCGCATCGCCTCGGGGTCGCCGGGGCGCGCCGCCGCCGCCTGCTCGGCGCTGACGGCGTGGTTGCGGGCGGCGACCACCGCTTCGAGCGTCTCGCGCTCGTGGCGGATGTAGCCCTTCGCCGTCTCGACGAGGTTGGGGATGAGGTCGTAGCGGCGCTTGAGCTGGACGTCGATCTGCGAGAAGGCGTTCTTGTAGCGGTTGCGGAGGGTGACGAGGCGGTTGTAGAGGCTCACCGCCCAGGCGATGAGCAGGACGACGACGGCGACGGCGATGAGAATCCCCCACATGGACGGGCTCCTCCTTGGCGAAGTGCGCGGCGAGCGCACTAGCAGCGGGTCGCTCGGCTGCCTCGGAGCGGGCAGCGCGTGGCGTCCTCGGCGTCTGGTGGCGAGCGGTCAGACATGGAGTCGTTGTACGCACGGCTGTCCCGCTCATTCCATGTATCGCGAGTTACGATCCGCGCTCCGATGCGGCGGCTCCTGCTCGTCTTCGTTGTTGCGTTGGTGGCGTTCTCCTGCCGGCTGCCCATTCAGCGCGGGCGGTGGAACGTCATCGTCGTGATGGTGGACACGCTGCGGGCCGACCACCTCGGCGCCTACGGGCACAAGCGGCCGACGAGCCCGAGCTTCGATGCATTGGCGGCGGAGAGCTATCTGTTCACCGGCGCGCGGGCGCAGGCGTCGTGCACGTTTCCGTCGGTCAACTCGCTGCTGACGTCGCGCTACCCGCAGCGCTTTCTCGGGCAGCCGAACGGGGCGGTGGGGATCCCGGCCGGCACGCAGTCGATCGCCGAAGTGCTCGCGGCGCGCGGGTGGACGACCGGGGCGGTGTCGGCGAGCCCGGTGGTGCGGCGCAGCCCGACGCGTTCCAATCCCGGCGGCGGCTTCGACCGCGGCTTCGGGCGCTTCGACGAGGAGTGCCTGTGGCGGGGCGCCGCCTGCGTCACCAACCGCGGGCTCGCCGCCGCGGCGCGGCTGCGCGAGCCGTTCCTGCTCTACCTGCACTACGTCGATCCGCACGCGCCTTACGATCCGCCGCAGCCGTTCCGCAAGCAGCTTCGGGTGGGGCGCACGCTGGAGCCGTGGGCGCTACGCGGCGATCCGTCACCGCTCGCGCGCCCGCTCGAGGGCGGGCCGCGCGTCAGCTCGGGGCCGCGCGAGGTGCGCTTCCTTCAGGGCCTCTACGACGGCGAGATCGCTTTCTTCGACTCCCAGCTCGGCAAGCTCGTCGAGCAGCTGCGGCAGCGGCAGCTGCTCGAGCGCACCATCCTGGTGGTGCTCTCCGACCACGGCGAGTCGTTCCTCGAGCACGGCAGCGTCCGCCACTGCGGCAGCGTCTACGAAGGCGAGCTGCGGACGCCGCTGCTGGTGCGGCTGCCGCGGCAGCGTCACGGCGAGCGGCTGGCCGGCGTGGTGGAAAACGTCGACGTCGTGCCGACGCTCGTCGACCTGCTCGGGCTGCCCGTCGAAGGGCAGGGCTTCGAGGGGCGCTCGCTGCTGCCGCGCCTGAACGGCAAGGCGGGCCGCGAACGCTTCGCCTTCGCGATGACGAACCGCTGGCGCGCCGTGGCCGACGACCGCTACAAGCTGGTGACCGAGCTCGGCACCGACAATTGGCGGCTCTTCGACCTGAAGCGCGATCCCGCCGAGCGGCGCGACGTCCGCGGCGAGGCAGGCGAGCGCTTCACCAAGCTGCGCCGCGCCCTGGAGGAGTGGCTCGCGCGCACTGAAGGCCCCAAGGGTGGTGCGGCGCTCACTCCCACGGCGCGAAGTGCTCCTCGCCCGCCAGCGCCGCCATCCGCTGCGCCAGCTCGTCCATGAAGCCGTGGGTGTCGGCGCGGCCGTGCAGCGGCTCGCCGACGAAGACGTCGCAGAAGAAGGGCACCGGCAGCAGCGAGCCGCGCGGCAGCGACTTGCCGAGGCCGTGCAGGAAGACCGGCACCACCGGCACCGCCGGGAAGCGGCGCGCCAGGTGGGCGACGCCGCTCTTGAAGCGCGCCAGCTGCTCGGGCTCGCCGCGGGTGCCTTCCGGGAAGAGCACCAGCACGTCGCCGCGCTCGAGCGCAGCAGCGGCGGGGGCGAGCGGGTCGCGGTGGGCCGCGGGCTTCGCCGCCGTCTCGCCACGACCAGACTTGCGCTCGACGCCGACGATCCCCATCACCCGCAGCGCGAACCACGACAGCGGCCCGCCGCGCAGGAAGTAGTCCGCGGCGGCCACCGGCCGCACGCGATGCAGCAGGCGGCGCGGGAAGAGGCTCATCAGCACCACGGTGTCGAGGTGGCTGTTGTGGTTGGCCACCACCACCGCCGGCCCCGCCTTCGGCAGCCGCTCGCGGTGGCGCACGTTGAGCCCCAGCATGACCGTCACCACCGGCCGCACGGCGAGCGCGAAGAAGAGCCGCTGCAGCAGCGCGTTCGGTCCGCGGTCCACGGCCCCGAGGCTATCGAACTCGATGCCGGGGCGAGGTGCGGGTGGTGGCGCCCCTGGCCCTGGAGGGGCAGGGTGGGCGGGCCCCGCCGGCTCAGCCGGCGGGGGAGGCAAGCTCCGGGTACAAGCGCGCGTAGCTGTCGGAGAGCAGCAGGATCCGCCGCACGTAGGTCTTCGGCTCCTCGAGCTGCAGGTCCTCGATGAAGGCGTCGACCTCGCGGTGGCGCGCCTCCTTCCACTGCCGCTTCAGCCGATACGGGCCGCTGTTGTAGCCGGCGAGCGCCAGCTCGACGTTGCCGTCGAACATGCCGAGCACCTGAGCGAAGTAGGAGGTGCCGAGCCGGATGCTGTAGTCGGGGTCGTAGAGCTTGTCCGTCGCGAAGCCGACGCCGAGCTTCTTGGCCTCGTCGCGCGCCGTCCCCGGCATCAGCTGCATCAGCCCGCGGGCGCCGGCGCTGCTGGTGGCGGTGAGGTCGAAGGCGCTCTCCTGGCGGATGACGCCGAGCACCAGCGGCACCGGCAGGTCGCGCGCCGCCGCCCAGCGCTCGACGGCGTCGCGGTAGTGCAACGGGTAGTAGAGCTCGAGCGCCGCTGCCGGCACGGCAGCCTGCAGCGGCGTGCCCAGCGCCGGGAAGGCCTGGCGCAGCTGGTCCATGCTCGGCCGCGGCCGCCCCTGCCGCGCCAGCACGACGGCGGAGAGCGCGGCGCGGGCGCGCGGCTCCACGGCGTCGCCGCCGAGCGTGACCTCGGTCGAAGCGAGGCCGTCGAGGCCGACGTCGGAGAGGTAGCGCGCGCGCAGCAACCGGCGGTCGTTGGGCCACGGCTCGGGTGGCGCGCTGATGACGGCGGCGGCGGGGCGCGCCTCGTCGCTCAGCCGCGCCACCGCGTGGCGGCGGTAGAAGTCGGTGGTGTCGGCCGCGGCGAGCTCGGCGTAGAGCGCCTGTGCACGCTCCTTCTGCCCCAGCTTCTCGAGCGCCCGCGCCGACCAGTAGCGGGCCCCCCGCGGGTGGCGGTCGCGCGGCGCGTCGGCCACCAGCTCGCTCCAGAACCCCAGCGCGCCGGTGTAGTTGCGGGTGCGGTACTCGCGCCAGCCGCGCTCCCACAGGAAGGGGACGCCGATCTCGTCGTCGGGGGCGAGGCGGTGCAGGCGCCGCAAGTCGGCGAGCGCCGACTCGACGCGCTCGCGCGAGGCGTGCTCGGCGAAGCGCTGGCGCAGCGCCTTGACGGCGACGGCGCGCGCCTCCTCGTGCGCTTCGCCCAGCCGCGCCGCCTCGTCGAGGTAGGCGAGGGCCTGGCGCAGCGCCCGCTCGCGCGCGGCGGCGTCGGCGCGCTCTTTCGCTTTTTGACGCGCGGCCGCGGCGCGGACGGCCGCCTTGCTCTTGCCGGTCGGCCGCACCCTGCCGGTCGGCCGCGCCTCGGCTTCGTCGAGGGCGGCCTGCGCGCGCGCCCAGGCCACCCGCACGGCGTCGCCGGGGGCGGCCGGCGCGAGCGGCGCCAGCAGCTTCGCCGCCTCGTCGCCGCGGTTGGTGATGGTGAGCACGCGTGCCATCTGCAGGTGCCAGTCGAGGCCGCGCTCTGCCGCCGGCACCGCCGCCAGCACCGCCTGCGCGTCGCTCGCCATCCGGCGCGCCAGCAGCGACTCGGCGCGCCGCAGCTGCTGCGGCGGCGCGAGGAACGCCGCCGGATAGCGGTCCGGCACGCCGAGCTCGTTGGCGGCGAGCGGGTACTCGGTGAGCAGGCGCGTCGCGGCGGCGGCGGCGACGTCGCCGCGCGTAGCGGCGATGCCGATCTCGTAGGCGACGCGCTCGAGCTTCTCGGCGAGGTCCGCCGGCAGCGGCCGCCGGCGCGCCAGGTCGACCAGCGCCACGGCGCGGTCGGTGGCGCCGGCGTCGCGCGCCAGCTCCACGGCGCGCACCACCGCCCGCGGCCACAAGCAGCGAGCTCGGCCAGTCGGCGAGCAGGCGCTCGAGCGCGGCGAGCCCGAGCGCGGCGTCGCCGGTGGCGGCGCGCGCGTCGGCGAGCACCCACAGCCGCCAGTCCTCGAGCGGCCCCGGCCGCGTCGGCTCCTCGCCGAGCAGCGCGCGCCGTCGACTCCGGCAGCTCGAGCGAGTGGGCGTAGAGGCCGGCGACGAGCCGCGCGTGGCGGCCGGCGTCGTCGTCGCGCTCGCTCTCGCGCTCGAGGGCGTGTAGCGCGCCGAGGAAGTCGTGGCGCCGCACCGCCACCGCCGCCGCCTGGTAGGCGGGCGTCACCGCCGGCAGCTGCCGCAGCGCCGCGACGGGGACGGGATCGGCGGGAGGCGAGGGCGGACCGCGCGGGCGCGACTGCGCGGGCCTTGCACCGGCTCGGTCGACGCCGCGAGCAGGAGGAAGGGGACGGCGAGGAGAGCGCGGGTCACGCGGATTCCGGGCCTCACATCAACGGCAGCAACCGTCGGACGGCCACCGGCATTCCGGCGCGGTCCTTGAATCCTGCCGGCGATGCGAGTCCTACAGCTGGGTCGTCACCACCTTCATTGGCGAGCTCAGACTCAGATGCCGTTACATTCCGAGGGCACCGGCGTCGCCGCCGGCGAGGATGTTGACCAACTCCTGCTGGAAGTAGTCGACCTCGTCGCGCACCTTGGCGTCGACGCGGTCCTCGTACATCTGCCGCGAGCGGTCGATGTCGTCCTGCAGGCGAGGATAGATGTCGCGCTGGCGGCGCCCCTCCTCGATCTGCTCCTCGTTGTAGAGCTTGATCTCGGAGACGAGCAGGCGCGCCAGGCGCCGCGCCTCTTCGTGCAGCGCCGAGTTCTCCTCGGTCTGCTGCCGGTAGCTCGCCGTCGAGGCCTCGCCGCCGCGGAAGGCCCAGCCCGGCCCCTCGAGGTCGGGGGGAGGCTGCACCTCGGTCGTGCCACCGCCGCCGCCACCGCCGAAGACGGCGGCCGGGCGGGGCGCGGCGGCACGCGGCGGCTCGGGAGCAAGTGGCGCGGGCGCGGGCGGCGGCGCCGGCAAGGTCGGCCGCTGCAGCATCACCGTGCTGTCCTCCGAGACGTCCGGCGCCGCGGGAGGAGCAGGAGGCGCGGCGCCGGTGCCGCGGCGCCCTGCAGCATGTCGCGGCTGATGCGCACCGTCGCTTCCGACGGATAGAGCGGGCCGCCGTAGAGCGGCGACGTCGTCGACTCCGGCGGCTGCGGCGCGGCCGGCGTCTGCCAGGGCGAGGTGTCCTCGGGGATCGCCTCCTCCACCGGCATCGGTTCTTCGACCGGCACCGCGGCGACCTCCTCGACCCCCTCGTCGATGCCGGGCTCGAGCGCCGTGGCGTCGATGCCGGTATCCCCCATGTGGTAGGTCGCGGTGTCTTCCTCGAAGCCGGCTTCGCCGGCGTCCTCGGCCACCGCCGCGCCCTCGTAGGTCTGCTCGGGCTCGGCCTCGTAGCCCTGGTCGGTGTAGACCCACTCCTCCTCGGCGGGGACGGGCTCGGCGGCGTAGGTGGGCGTCGGGGGAGCGGCGGCCTCGGGGCCGGTAGCGGCAGGCGCCGGCGGCGCTTCCTCCAGCTGCCAGGACGGTTGCCACGACGGCGGTGCGGGAGGCGCAGGAGTCGGCTCCGGCTCTTCGACCGCCGGCGGCGCCTCGGGCGGCGCCGCCCACGCCGGCTCCTCGGGGAGCTCCTCCCACGGCGCCGGCGCCTCGGCGCGTTCGACGGCGACGGCGGGCTCGGGCGCGGGTGGTTCCGCGGGCGGTGCCGGCGCCTCGACCGTGGGCTCCGGCTCGGCCTCGACCTCCGGCTCCTGCCACGCGGGCGCGGGCGGCGGCGCGTAGGTCGGTGCCGCCGGCGTCGGGGCGGCAGCAGCCGCAGCCACCGGAGCGGCGACCGCGGCAGGAGCCTCGCTCGGCGCGGCCTCGAAGGCGGACGGGTCCCACAGCGGCAGGCCGCCGTCCGCCTCGGCGGCGTCGACGCCGGCGAGCGTCGGCGTCGACGCGCGCTCGCGCGCCCCCTGCGCCTCGAGCAGATTGGCAGCGGTGAAGGCGAGCAGCTGCAAAGCCGCCGGCACGAACGGGTCGGCGGCGCGCAGCTGGTCGGCGTAGAGCGCCGCGGCGATGCGGTCGCGCAGCACCAGCGGCACCAGCAGGCCGGCGATCGGCGCGCCGCCGCCGACGTTGCGCGCGAAGGCGGCGCTCTCGTCGCCCGACAAGCTCACCGCGCCGCGGCCGGCGGCGAGCTTCTCGAGCGCCGGCTCGTCGTACGAGAGGCGGAGGTCGTCGATCCCCTGCGCTTCGGCGGCGAAGCCGTAGGCGGCCCAGCCGCGGGCGCCGTCGGCGAAGGTGAGCAGCAGCGCGGTGCGCGAGGCGAAGCGGCCGCCCTCTTCGAGCAGCGCGGTGAGCACGTCGGCCTGCGTGCGGGCGGCGTCGAGCTTCGCGGTGGCCTCGCGCAGGTCGCGGAAGCCGCGCTCGCGCGCCTCGCGCAGGCCCGACTCGCTGCGGCGGTGGATCTGCTCGGCGAGCGCGCGACGCGCGCTCTCGAGCGCGTTGCCCATGGCGTCGCCGATCAGGTGCTCGAGGTCGTGCAAGTTGTCGGAGAGCGCCATCCTGTTGAGCCTCCTCGCGATCGTCGACGCACGCACGGCACACGCACGGGACACGCAGAATGCGCGGCGCCGGCTTGTGAACCAGCGTGGAGATTGTTCCGCACCGCTCGCGCACTGTCAAGAGACGCGCGGCCTCAAACCGTTGTTCTGACGCGATTTAGGTCGGCCGCGCGAGCCCGTGACGAAGCCGAAGCGCGTGCTACCCTGCGGCCGAACGAGGGCACGGTGGCGACGACGCCATCCGGGTCGGCTCGCATGGATATGAGCAGCCGCAGCACGACCGCAGCGATCGTCGTTTCGCTGCCGCTGATCGCCGCGCTCGCCGGTTGTGGCGACCGCAGCGAAGGGCGCGCCGCCGCGGCGCAGGCCCACGAGCGGGCGGCGATGCAGCGCGACAAGCAGCAGCTCGACGTCGAGCGCGCCGAGCTCGCGCGCCTGCGCGGCCACCTCGCCTCGGTGCCCATCGCCGCCGACGGCACGCCCGCCATCCCCGGCGACGCGGCGATCGCGAACGAGGTGGCGACGCGGCAGCAGCGCATCGCGGCACGCTCGTCGTCGCTCGGCGAGCGTCTCGTCCGCCACCTCGGCGGCCTGCGGCGCGGCGCGGCAGGCGAGGGCGCCGGAGTGGCAACAGACGGTGCGGCTCAAGAGCGACGAGGACGTCGCCGTGGCGCAGGAGTGGATCGAGCGCGGCGGCGACTACCGGCGCGCCATCGAGATCCTGGAGACGCAGCGCGTGCTCGACCCCGGCTACCCGCGGCTCGAGCAGGCGCTCGCACGCGCCCGCGACATGCGCTTCGTCACCACCGAGCGCTTCGCCCGCGTGCAGGAAGGGATGACGCCGATCGACGTCCGCGCCGCCCTCGGCCCGGTCAACCTGCGCCAGGTGCTGCGCCGCCCGGCGGAGCGGTTGGAGGCCTGGTACTACCCCAAGCGCGGCGGCGGCCGGGCGGCGGTCTACTTCCGCTACGACCAGGAGCGGCGCGGCTACGTCGTCTACCGCACCGACCTCGCCGCCGGCGCGGAGCGGTCCGCGTCGTCGTCGATCGTCGGCTGAGGCGGGGAAAGTTGCGCCGCCGCGCACCCATCGGCTACCATCCGCAGCCGCAGGCGGCTGCCGTGCGCCCGTAGCTCAACTGGATAGAGCATCAGACTACGGATCTGAGGGTTGGAGGTTCGACTCCTTCCGGGCGCACCACTCGCTTCATCGTCGACGACCGCCGCTCCTTGGGGCGTCGCGGTACTCGCTGACCCGAAGCGTCGCTTCGACTGAACCCCCCTAGCGCAGACATTGACGAATGGTGGATTTGGGGCGTAGGCTAGACGCACTGCACCATTCAAGTAAGCCCTTAAGGCGTCCAGGCTAAACTCGCGTAGGAATATATTCTGTGCCCGCGGGGTTCAGGGCAAGCAAGGAGGGGAGGAGCGATGGAAAATCGTCTTGTCGCGCTGAAGCTCTTCCTCGACGCGCTGGGCGTAGAGCCTGCGATCGACACTTTGGACGATCGAAAGCGCGTGCAGAAGGGCGTGTACCTCGGCCAAGCCCTCGGCGGGCTCGACCTCAGCTACCGCTTCGGCTGGTACCTCATGGGCCCCTACAGCCCGGCACTCACCCGCGACTACTATGCGCTCAACGAGGCTGTGGAATCGGGAGAGCAACTGCCTGCGGGTGCACGCCTTCGGACTCGCCATGCGCAACGGCTTTCCCAGCTCGGTGAGGTACTGCGGTCGAAGCCGGAGGCTCTCAACGAGAGCGACTGGCTCGAGCTTGTCGGCTCACTGCACTACCTGATCCGCGTAAAGGGGCTTGACCGGGACAGGGCATCGAATGAGATTCGGAGTTCGCCGTCCAAGAGCCGCCTATCGCCGTTCCTAGAGGACGCGTACGAGGCGCTCGAGAAGGCCTCTTCGATAGCCGCGGCCAACTAAGGCCGCGCAGCCGATGGCGCTGGTAGTAGCTAAGCGGGTCGCTGACCCGGTTCACGGCACCATTGGGTTAACCGAGGTCGAGGCCGCTGTCATCGGCACTCGGGCATTCCTGCGCCTCCAAGGAGTCAAGCACCTCGGACTCGCGCACATGGTGTACCCAGGAGCGGATTTCTCTCGCTTCTCTCATTCGCTCGGCGCCTGCCATGTCGCTGGCAGGATTCTCGACGTGGTTCGAGGGCCGTTAGCGCTCACCGATCAGGAGGTACAGCGGCACCGGTTGGCCGCACTTCTCCATGATGTCGGGCACTATCCCTTCTCACACGCCACCGAAAGAGCGGCCCAGAACTACTACACCGGGAGGGTAGCGCTGGAAGGCGCGGAGTACGAGGTTGAGGCTGATCCGGCATTGAACCACGAGCAGGTGGGCCGCGAGGTTATTGAGAACGACCCTGAAACGGTAGCCGTGTTGCAGGGAGCCGCGTTCGAGCCGCGGCAGATCACGAGCGTGATCATGCATGAGGACACAGGTGGCCTATCCAATCTAGTGAGCTCGGACCTCGATGCGGATCGCATTGACTACCTCATGCGGATGGCGCTGCACACTGGCCTTCCGTACGGACGAGTAGACCTCGACTACATCCTCTCGCAGCTTGTTGTGGATGACGAAGGAGCGATCTGCGTAACATCCAAGGCCCTCCGCACAGTGGAGCACCTCCTGCTCCAACGCCTGTTCGCCTTTCAGCAGATCGCCTACCACAAGACAGTGGCAGCCCTCGAGCAAGTGCTCGCGGAAGCGATCGGCCTATTGCTGGAGGAAGGGCTTCTCGACTACTCAGGGAAGGGCATTAAAGCGGCGATCCGCTCCGGCGCGTGGGCGGACTACACGGACGCCCGCGTAAACCAAGTGCTCCACTCGCTCTATGACAGGCTCGTGGCCGCCGGCTCCACCGCGATTAACGCTCGCACGAAGGTATCGGCGGTCCTTCACCGCGAACCGCCAAAGATGCTGCTCGACAGTCAACTCTTCGCCGACCGGGAAGCGCTCAAAGATTTTCGTAGAGCCTTGAAGACTGCCAAGGTCTGCCGTGCGCAGTTAGCTGTCACGTTTGGCATAGCCGAGGACCTGATCTACCTCTGGAACACAAGTACGTCGTTGACCAAGGTTGGATCGCGCGCACCCATCTCTGAGGAGTTCCCGGCTGAGGAGAAGCAGCAGAGCATCCACGTGGTCAGCGGTGGTGGCGCCAAGTCTACGTTGGCGGTCGAGATGAAGAGCTCGCTGCTCAGTGTGTTGGGGCAGTACGCGCTGTTTGCGCTACGCCTCTACGTACTCTTTCCCGAGGATTGGCAAGCCGAACAGCGCGAGAGAGTTTTGGGCGAGATGAAGAAGTTCGCGAGGGACAATCACCCCTCGCTGTTCGCAGAGGAGTAGCCCGCGGTGGGTAAGAGCCGATCCGTCTACGCGCTGCGCGCTTGAGATGGCGCCCCGATCGGCCGTCCCATTCCCACTCTAGGTCCCTCCTCGCGCGAGCGCTTTGGAGCCTCCGACTTAGCGGTGGCAGGCGGCGACGGATTCGCTCGCGCACGATCGCAGCCAGCGTTATCGGCGGCAGTCTACCGGCGCGCCGCCGGACTGAATTTGGGACGACTACAATGCGGATCATCTTGAGGCGGGCGGAATGAGGCTGGTGGTGGGCCGGCGAGCAGTAGACGAGACAACGGACGCCCGGCTCACAATCGGCCGCTCCGCAACTCGGCGGAGTGACGAGGGCGGCGAGTCTTACCTCGTCCGCGGCCTCGGCGTCTGGGACGCGACGCTGCTGACGATCGGGTCGATCGTCGGCACCGGGATCTTCCTCACCACCAGCGACATGGTGCGGGTGCTGCCGCACGCGGGGCTGGTGCTCTTGGTGTGGCTCGCCGGCGGGCTGCTGACGCTCGCCGGGGCGCTGACCTACGCCGAGCTGGGCGTGATGTTCCCGCGCGCCGGCGGGCAGTATCAGTACCTGAAGGAAGCGTACGGGCCGTTCTGGGGGTTCCTCTTCGGCTGGAGCGGCTTCCTGGTCGGCATGTCGGGAGGCAACGCCGCCATCGCCGTCGGCTTCGGCGAATACCTTGGCGGGTTCCTGCCGTGGTTCTCGACGCAGCACGTGCTCGCCGCGGTGCCGATCGGCGGCTGGAGCTGGACGCTCAGCGGCGGGCAGATCGCGGCCGCGCTCGCCATCCTGCTGCTCACCGCCATCAACCACGTCGGGCTGCGCGCCGGGGCCGGAGCGCAGAACGTGCTCACCGCGATCAAGCTTGCCGCGATGGTTGGGCTCGTCGTCTTCGGCCTGCTGGCGACGATGCCGGCGGCGCGCGCGGCGGAGGCGACTGCCGCGGCATCGCCGGCGCTGCCCTCCGGCACCGCGCTGCTCGCCGCCTTCGGGGTGGCGATGATCGCCTCGCTGTGGACCTACGACGGCTGGTACGGCGTCACCTGTGCCGCCGGCGAGCTCAAGAACCCGGCGCGCAACCTGCCGCGCGGGCTCATCGGCGGCACCTTGATCGTCGTCGTGCTCTACCTGCTGCTCAACGTCGTCTACTTCCGCGCCCTCCCGGTGTCCGCCGTCGCCGCCGCGCCGCGGGTGGCCGAAACGGCAGCAGGCGCGCTCTTCGGACCGTGGGCGGCGCGGCTGATGGCGGCTGCCGTGCTGGTGTCGAGCTTCGGCTGCCTCTCGGCGAGCCTGCTCTACACCTCGCGGATCTACCAGCCGATGGCGGCCGACGGCCTCTTCTTCCGCGCCCTCGGCCGCGTCCACCCGAAGCACCACGTGCCGGTGGCGAGCCTGTGGGCGCAGGGGGCGTGGACGACGGTGCTGGCGCTCTCCGGCACCTACCAGCAGCTCTACACCTACGCCGTCTTCTCGCTGGTGCTCTTCCACGTCATGACGGCGGCGGCGGTGATCGTGCTGCGCCGGCGGCGGCCGGACGTGCCGCGCCCCTATCGCACCTGGGGCTACCCGCTGGTGCCGCTGCTCTTCATCGGCGCCTGCCTGCTGCTGATCGGCAACACGCTGGTGGCCAAGCCGGTCGAGTCGCTGCTCGGCACCGGGCTGCTCGTGCTCGGCGTACCGGCATACGTGCTGTTCAGGCGCCGCGCGCGGATCTCGATCGCACCCAGCTGAGCAGCTCGGGCAGCGGCAGCGTGTTGATCACGTCGCCGGCGGTGAGCCAGCCGCGACGCGCCTGGTCGACGCCCCAGCGCAGGTTGTCGAGCTCGCGCACGTTGTGGGCATCGGTGGAGACGACGACGCGGCAGCCGAGCGCGCGCGCCCGCCGCAGCAGCGCGCCGTCGAGGTCGAGACGCTCGGGCGAGGCGTTGGCCTCGACGGCGACGCCGCGTGCGGCGGCCTTGGCGAGGATCGCGTCCCAGTCGGCGTCGACGCGGCCGCGGCGGCCGAGCCGCCGCGCCGTCGGGTGCGCGAGGATCGCCACTCGCGGATGGTCGAGCGCGCGCAGGTAGCGCTGGGTCTGCGCTTCGCGCGGCAGCTTGAGGCGGGTGTGCACGGCGGCGAGCACGAGATCGAGCGGCGCGAGGTCCTCTTCGGAGAGCGGGAAGGAGCCGTCCTCCATCACGTCGAGCTCGAGCGCGTGGAGCACGCGGATCTCGGGGTGGCGCGCCTGCACCTCGGCGATCTCGCGATGCTGCGCGCGCAGCGCGGAGGCGTCGAGCCCCTGCACCACCGGCAGCCCCGGGCCGTGGTCGGTGATGGCGCAGTAGGCGTAGCCGCGCGCGGCGCAGGCGGCGACCATCGACTCGAGGTCGGCGCGGCCGTCGGACCAGGTGGTGTGCATCTGCAGGTCGCCGCGCAGCTGGTCGAGGCGCACGAGGTCGGGCAGCGTGCCGGCGGCGGCGGCCGCGAGCTCGCCCTCGTCCTCGCGCAGCTCGGGCGGGACCCAGGCGAGGTCGAGCGCGGCGTAGACCTCCTCCTCGCTGGCGCCGGCGATGCGCTCTCGCCTGATTCGGTCCGCTTCGCCGTCGCGGCCCGCGAACAGCCCCCACTCCGACAGCTTCCAGCCGCGCTCGACGGCGCGGGCGCGCAGCCGCCACGTTGTGCGCCTTCGATGCCGGTCAGGTAGATCCACGCGGCGCCGAAGCTCTCCGGCGGCACCACCCGCAGGTCGACCTGCGCGCCGCGGCGCAGCACGATGGTGGCGCGGGTGTCGCCGGCGCCCTCGACGCGGGCCGTGCGGTGCCAGCCGGTGAAGGCGGCGAGGACGCGCCGCGGGTCGGTCGAGGCGCGACGCACGTCGAGGTCGCCCACCGTCTCGAAGCGGCGGCGGAAGCTCCCCGCCGCCTCGACGCGCACGACGCCGGGCACCGCGCGCAGGTGGCGGAGCAGGTCGACGAGGATCACCTCCGCGGCGGGCAGCAGCAGCCGGCGCCCGGCCTCGCGCTTCTCGGCGAGCGCGGTGAGGAGGCGCGTCTGCGTCTTCTCGCCGAAGCCGGGCAGCTCGGCGAGGCGGCCGGCCGCCGCCGCGGCCTCGAGCTCGGGCAGGGTGGCGATGCGCGAGCCGGTCCCAGACCAGCCGCGCCCGCTTCGGCCCCAGGCCCGGCAGCCGCGTCAGCTCGAGCAGCGACGGCGGCGCGCTCTGCGCCATCGTCTCGATGCGCGTCGACTTGCCCGTGGCGACCAGCTCGCGGATGCAGGCGGCGATCTCGCGTGCCGATGCCGGGCAGGCTGCGTCGGATCGCCGCCCTGCGCGAGCAGCTGCTCCATCGGCACCGGATGCCCCTCGACGGTGCGCGCGGCGCGGCGGAAGGCGCGCACCTTGAACGGGTTCTCGCGCTCGACCTGCAGCAGGTCGGCGAGGCGGTCGAGGGCGTCGGCGATCTCGAGGTTGGTGCATCACTGCTGCGGTAACCAGAGCCGCGAGCCGATCAGGCGAGCGGCGGCGTCACCGCGCGGACCCGCCAGGGGACCTGCGTGTAACCGCGCCCGATCGCCCGGATCGCAGGCCGACAGGCATCGGGAACGCCGGAACCCGGATGAGCGAGATCGCCGCGCGCTCGCCGCCGGTCGGACGCCGCCGAGCGTCATGGCGACGCTGCGCGCGACGCCGCGGCAGCCGTGCGCGCGCCGAGGTCGCCTGGCAGTGGCGCCGCGCGCGCGCGGCCGCCGACGGCAAGCCGGACGCGGCCTGCCGCTGGCGCGCCGCAAGGGCCTCCTCGGCGGCGCTCATCGGCCTCGCGGTGGCGAGCGCGCTGTACTTCTGGAAGCCGCAGATGGCGGCAGTGGTCGCCGCGATCGCCGTGGCGACGACGCTGCTCGCCCTCCTCTCGCCGCTCGCGGCTTCCACGCCCTCAGCCCGGGCGCTCGAGTCGTTCGCGCGCGGCGTCGGGCTGGTGATGACGTGGCTGCTCATCGGCCTCGCCTACTACCTGCTCTTCCTCCCCGTCGGCCTGCTGCTGCGCGCCCGCCGCAAGCTGCACGTCACGCGCGGCGCCGACGCGAGCGCTCGCCTCCTACTGGCAGCAGCCGACGGCGCCGCCGCCGAGCCTCGACGCCTACCGGCGCCCCGTTCTGATCTCGACCTCGGCGACACGTCCCGCGATGAAGCTCCTCGGCATCAGCTGCTTCTACCACGACAGCGCCGCCTGCCTGATCGAGGACGGCCGCGTCGTCGCCGCGGCGCAGGAGGAGCGCTTCACGCGCAAGAAGCACGACGAGGGCTTCCCGCACCACGCCGTGCGCTACTGCCTGGCCGAAGGCGGCGTCGACGGCGACGGGCGCGACGGCGGCGGCCTCGACGGCGTCGTCTTCTACGACAAGCCGCTGCTCAAGTTCCACCGCATCCTCGAGACCTACCTCGCGGTGGCGCCCAAGGGGCTGCGCTCGGCGACGCTGGCGATCCCGCTCTGGCTGCGCGAGAAGCTGTGGATCCCGCCCATCATCCAGGAGTCGCTCGCAGCAGTGCGGCGTGTCGACGGCAAGACCGAGGTCTTCTTCACCGAGCACCACGAGTCGCACGCGGCGAGCGCCTTCTACCCCTCGCCGTTCGAGGAGGCGGCGGTGCTCACCCTCGACGGCGTCGGCGAGTGGGCGACGACGACCATCGGCGTCGGCGAGGGGCACCGGCTGCGGCTGCTGCAGGAGATCCCCTTCCCGCACTCGCTCGGCCTGCTCTACTCGGCCTTCACCTACTTCACCGGCTTCAAGGTCAACTCGGGCGAGTACAAGCTGATGGGCCTCGCGCCCTACGGCGAGCCGAAGTACGCCGACGCGATCCGCCGCGAGCTCGTCGACCTGCGCGACGACGGCTCGTTCCGCCTCAACATGGACTACTTCGGCTACCTCGACGGCCTGGTGATGACCAACGAGCGCTTCGCGCGCGCTCTTCGGCGGCCCGGCGAGGAAGCCCGAGTCGCGCATCACCCGCCGCGAGATGGACCTCGGCGCCTCGATCCAGCTCGTCAGCGAGGAGATGGTGCTTCCGCCTCGCGCGCCACGCGCGCGAGCTGACCGGCAAGCGGAACCTCTGCCTGGCCGGCGGCGTGGCGCTCAACTGCGTCGCCAACGGCAAGCTGCTGCGCGCTGGGCATCTTCGACGACCTCTGGATCCAGCCCGCGGCGGGCGACGCCGGCGGCGCGCTGGGCGCGCCGCTCGCCGTCTACCACAACGGTTTCGACAAGCCGCGCGCGCGGCGCAGCGACGGCCGCGACGGCATGAGCGGCGCGCTGCTCGGCCCCGAGTTCCCGCCGGCGCAGATCCGCGACTACCTCGACGCGCACGAGCTGCCCTACGAGGAGCTCGCGCCGAGCGACTGGGCGCCGACGCATCGCGCGCCTCATCGCCGAGGAGAACGTCGTCGGCCTCTGCCAGGGGCGCATGGAGTTCGGGCCGCGGGCGCTCGGCGCGCGCTCGATCCTCGGCGACGCGCGCTCGCCGAAGATGCAGTCGGTGATGAACCTCAAGATCAAGTACCGCGAGAGCTTCCGCCCCTTCGCGCCGTCGGTGCTCGAGGAGCGCGTCGGCGACTACTTCGAGCTCGACCGCCCGTCGCCCTACATGCTGCTCGTCGCCGACGTGCAGCAGGAGCGGCGCACCGACGGCGAGCAACGAGCGCACCTCCGACGACCTGCTCGAGTGGGTGAACCGGCTGCGCTCCGACATCCCCGCCGTCACCCACGTCGACTACTCGGCGCGCATCCAGACGGTGCACCGCGGCCGACAACCCCGGCTACCACGCCATCCTGAGCGAGCTCGAGAAGCAGACCGGCTACGCAGTGCTCGTCAACACCAGCTTCAACGTGCGCGGCGAGCCGATCGTCTGCACGCCCGAGGACGCCTACCGCTGCTTCATGCGCACCGAGATGGACTACCTCGTGCTGGGGCCGTTCCTGCTGGCGAAGAAGGCGCAGCCGGCGATGGTCGAGGGGATCGACTGGAAGCAGGAGTACGCGCTGGACTAGCGGCGCGACGCGGCTATACTTTCGCGGCACTGTCTAGAGGATTCTCACCAATGGCCAAGATCGGCTACCTCGGTTCCCTGCTGCGCGACGTCTTCCTCTTCGCGCGCCAGAACAAGGTCTACTGGATCGTGCCGTTCGTGCTGGTGCTCGGGGCTGCTCGTCCTGCTGGTGGTGACCAGCCAGGCGACGGCGCCCTTCATCTACACGCTGTTCTAGTCGGCGCCGGCCGCCGCGGTGGCTCTCGAGCCGGTCCTGCCTGCCGCATCGCTGAGCGCGGGAGCGAGCGCGAGTCGTGCGCATTCTGAACGCGCCGCGACGGGCGTGCGCTTCGGCGTCGCGGCGGCGGCCCTGCTGCTCGTCATGCTGGCGCTCGCGCTGCTGAGCGCGCGCGACATGTCGATCACCTACGACGAGCCGGGGCACCTGCGCTACGGCCGGCAGCTGCTGCACGGCGACGCGCGGCGCTTCGACGACAGCAAGATGCCGGTGTCGGTGCTCAACGCGTTGCCGGGGGCGGTCGCGGCGGCGCTGCCGGCAGGGCGGCCTGCGGACGCGCGCTGGCGAGCCTCTACGCCGCGCGGGTGCCGACGATGCTCGCCGGCGGTGGCGCTGGCGTGGCTCGTCTGGCGTTGGTCGCGGCGGCTGTGGGGAGAGCGCGGCGCGCTGCTGTCGCTGCTGCTCTGCGTCTTCGACCCCAACCTGCTGGCGCACGCGCGGCTGGTCACGACCGACGTCTGGATCGCGCTCGCCTTCACGGTGGTGCTCTATCTCTTCTGGCGCTTCGCCGAGGAGCCGACGCGGCGGCGAGGCCTCGTCCTGGCCACGCGCCTTCGCCCTGGCGCAGGTCGTCAAGTACAGCGCCGTCCTGCTGTTGCCGCTGCTCGCTGCTGCTCGCCGCGGTGCGCTGGGGGCCGGAGCTCGTCGCCGCGTGGCGCCGCGGCGAGCGCCGCGCGGCGCGCCGGCAGCGTGCTGCGCGCCGCCGCCGCGGCAGCGCTCGCGCTGCTCCTCACGCTGGTCGTGATCGACCTCGCCTTCCTCGGCGACCGCATCCTCACGCCCTTCGGCGACTACCGCTTCCGCTCGTCGACCCTGCAGCGAGGCGCAGCGCGAGCTGCCTGCGCTCGCCGGCGGTGCCGGTGCCGGTCCCCTATCCCTACCTCGAAGGCCTCGACTGGGTGCACCACCGCGAGCGCACCGGCGAGGGCTACGGCCGCATCTACCTGCGCGGCGAGCTGCGCGAGCGCGGCGGCTTCCCCGGCTACTACCTCTGGGCGTGGCTCTACAAGGTGCCGCTGCCGACGCTGGCGCTGCTGCTCGCGGCGCTGATCGTGGCGTGGCGACGGCGTCGCGCGCTGCGCTGGCGGCGCGACCTCGCCGTGCTGCTGCTGCCGCCGCTGCTGCTCGCCGTCCACCTCAACTTCTTCTTCCACGCCCAGATGGGCGTGCGCTACTCGCTGCTGCTCTTCCCGCCGCTGTACGTCTTCGCGGGCATCCTGGGCGCGCCCGACGTCGTGGCGGCGCGTCGGCGCCGCGCCGCGCGCGCTCGCGGCGCTGGCCGTTGCCGCGGCGGGGGCTTGGCTGGTGGTCTCGGTGCTCTCCTGGCACCCGTTCTACATCAGCTACTTCAACGAGCTGCTCGCCGACCGCCGACAGGCCTGGCGCCTCCTCGCCGACTCCAACCTCGACTGGGGCCAGAGCGAGCGCCACGTCAAGCGCTGGCTCGCCGCCCACCCGCAGGCCGTGCTCGAGCCGCGGCGCCCGCGCACCGGCACCATCGTCGTGCGCGCCAACTTCCTCACCGGCGTCCTCGGCGACGACCGCTTCGCCTGGCTGCGGCGGCTCCCGCCCGTCGACCAGGTCGGCCTACTCGTACCTGGTGTTCGACGTCGGGCCCGAAGACCTGCCGGCCGCGGCGCGAACGGCGCGCCACCAACCGGCCCGTCCGCGCCTGCGCCGCGCTCGAGCGCGGCCGCGCGTCAGCGGCCGTCGCCGGTGCGGCGACTGCCGCCGGGGTCGGCGTCGCGAGGTCGTCGCGCGCTCCTCCCTGTCCGACGTAGCCGAGGGCGTCGAGCCCATCGTGCGTCTCGCGGTCCACGACCACCCCTTCCGTGGCGCCGGATGGAGGCCCTTGCGCCAGTTCGCCGAGGAGCTGCCGCATCAGCGCCAGGCGCGTGCGCTTGCCTTCGGCCAGGTTCCGCTTCTCGCCGGGGTCTTTCTGCAGGTCGTAGAGCTCGAAGCCGGGGCGCGCCGCTCGCCCCTCGCGGCCGACGATCATCTTCCAGCGCCCTTCGTTGAGCGCGACCTGGTCGACGCCTTCCGACACCACGTAGCGGTTGGGCGCGTCGCGTCGCTCGCCGCGGATCCACGGCAGCAGCGTGTGGGTGCCGGCGGGGAGCTGCGCGCACGCCGGCGGCGTCGAGGAAGGTGGCGGCGACGTTGCGCTGCTCGACGAGTGCCGTCGACCATCTGGTCGCGTCGGCGCCTCCCACGACGCCGGCGGCTTCCACACCAGCGGCACGCGCAGCAGCTCGTCGTGCAGCGAGTGGCCGTGGAAGTAGCCGCCGTGCTCGCCGAACTCCTCGCCGTGGTCGGCGGTGACGAGGATCAGCGTGTCGTCGTAGAGGTCGCGGTCCTTGAGCTCCTCGACGAGCTGGCCGATGAGGCGGTCGACGCCGAGCAGCTCCTCGTCGTAGCGGGCGCGCAACAGCTGGCGGTCGGCGGCGGTGACGACGTACTCGCCGCTGCGGATGTCGTCGCGCAGCTGCCGCCAGTCGGCGCACGGCGTTGAGCCGGCTCGGCCCCTCGTCGAAGCGGCCGCGCAGGTCCTTCGGCGGGCAGTAGGGCAAATGCAGCTCGAGGTAGTGGAGGTAGGCGAAGAAGGGCTTGCCCCTTGGCAGTCGCGCCTTGCCACTCCAGGAAGCGGCGCTGGATGTTGGCGCCGTCGCCCGCCTTCGGCTGCCAGAGGTCGAAGCCCTGCTGCAGGCCGAAGCGCGGCGAGAGCTGGTGCTGGTCGCCCACCATCGCGGTGGCGTAGCCGGCCGGCTTCGAGCCGCTCGGCGAGGGTGACGCACCGAGTCGTCGAGCGCCGCCAGACTCCGCCGCCGGGTCGCTCGCGAGGTCGAGGAGGCCGTGCTCGGTCGGGTAGAGGCCGGTGAGGATGGTGGGCAGCGACGGCCGCGTCCAGCTCGCCTGCGCGTAGGCGCGAGTGAAGCGGGTGCCCTCGCGGGCGAGCGCGTCGATGTTCGGCGTCGTCGGCCGCGCGTAGCCGACGACCGACAGCGCGTCGCCGCGCAGGCAGTCGACGACGAGGAGCAGCAGGTTGGGCTGCCGCGGCGCGCGGTCGCAGCCGAGCAGGAGCAGCGTCGCGGCGAGCGAAGGGCAGGAGCTTGCGCATCGTGGAAGCGGCGTCCGTCGGCGGCGGGCGAGTATAGCGAGCGGCTAGACTCACCCGCCGAGCGGCGCCCTCGCCGCGAGCGGAGACACCTCACCCTTGCTGCATGGCCGTCGCGTCGTGGTCGTGATGCCGGCGTACAACGCCGCGCGGACGCTGCGCAGACCTACTCGCGAGATCCCGCGCGACGTCGTCGACGAGGTCCTGCTGACCGACGACGCCAGCGGCGACGAGACCGTGCGCGGTCGCGCGCGAGCTCGGCATCCCCACCCTCGTGCACGCGCAGAACCGCGGCTACGGCGGCAACCAGAAGACCTGCTACGCGGAGGCGCTGCGCGCGCGGCGCCGACATCGTGGTGATGCTGCACCCCGACTACCAGTACACGCCGCGGCTGATCCCCGCGATGGCGGCGCTGATCGCCTGCGACGTCTACGACGTGGTGCTCGGCTCGCGCATCCTGGTGGGCAGCGCGCTCGCGCGGCGGCATGCCGCTCTACAAGTACGTCGCCAACCGCGTGCTCACCGCTGGCCGAGAACCTGCTCATCGGCAGCAAGCTCTCGGAGTTCCACACCGGCTACCGCGCCTTCTCGCGCGCGCGTGCTGGAGACGCTGCCGCTGCTCGAGAACTCCGACGACTTCGTCTTCGACAACCAGATGCTGCTGCAGGCGCTCTACCTGCGGCTTCCGCGTCGGCGAGATCAGCTGCCCGGCGCGCTACGAGGAGGACTCGTCGTCGATCAACTTCCGGCGCAGCGTCGTCTACGGCTTCGGCGTGCTGGGCACGGCGCTGCGCTTCCGGCTGGCGCGCTGGGGGCTTGCCCGGCCGCGGATCTTCGATCCGGCGGGGCGGCGGCTCGAGGCGGCGGAGACGGTGGCGGGAGAGGTCGCGGCCGCCGCGACGGCGGGCTCGTCGTCGCGACGCTGAAGCCCTGCAGCGTGAACGTCGAGATCGCTTCGTCGCCGCGCTCCTCGCGATGACATTCCGTCGTCATCGCGAGCGCAGCGAAGCGATCTCGATGCCGGGTGCGGCGACGACCGCGCCGTGGGTGGCGCGGCACGGCGGCGCGCTGGTCGCCGTCATGTTCCTCGCCCACGGGCTCGCCACGCTCAGCCGACGGCGGCATCACCTGGGACGAGGGCGAGAGCTACCGTGCCGGCGCGCAGAACCTTCGGCTGATCGCGGCCGCGGTGCACGGGCGAGCCGCTGCCGCCCTGGCCGTGGCACGAGCTGCCGGGCTACCAGTTCGTCGCCGACACGCTGCGCGCGGGCGTTCGCCGCCGTCGTCGATCGCGCCTTCTGGGAGCCCGGCAGCTACCTCGGCTTCCACCTCGCCAACCTGCTGCTGGCCACGCTCGCGGTGTGGCTCGTGGCGCGGCTCGCGGCGCGCGAGGGCCTCTGGGGCCGACCTACCAGGCGCCGGTGCTGGCGCCGCTCGCCGCGACGCTGCTCCTCGTCCAGCCGAAGCTGATCGCGCACTCGCAGGCCAACCCCAAGGACGTGGTGGGGCTCGCTGGTGTGGTGCGCGGCCGTGTTGGCTCTAGCGCGCGCAGCGCACAGCGGACGGCGCACCGACTTCGCGCTGCTCGGTCTCGCCGCCGGCGCCGCGGTGGCGAGCCACGTCGAGCGCATTCCTGCTCGCGCCGCTGGCGCTCGTTTGGACCGCTTGCCGCGGGGAGCGGCGCGTGGCGGCGCCGGCTCGCCGGCCTGCTGCTCGCGGGCGCCGTCGCGACGGCCGTCGCGCTGCTGCTCTGGCCGTGGCTGTGGCCGGCGCCTCTGTCGCGCGCGCTCTTCGTGCTGCACCGCATCCGCGAGTTCGACGTGCCGATGCGCGTGCTCTACCTCGGGCAGACCTACCGGCCGAGCGAGCTGCCCTGGCACTACGGCTGGCTGAGCCTCCTGATGGCGACGCCAGTGCCCGTCGTGCTGGCGTCGGTCGCCGGCGTCGTCGCGGCCTGCCGCCGCGGCCCCGTCACGCGTCTCTGCCGTCTCGCGGCGTCGTGGCTCGCGCTGCTGCTGCTCGCCGATCTGCTGGCGCCGGCGCGCTACGACGGCGCGCGGCACCTGCTGCCGGCGCTGCCGGCGCTGGCGCTGCTCGCGGCGGGAGGCGTCTTCGGGATCGGCCACGCCCTCTGGCGCCGTGGGTCCGCAGCGCGGCGCGCGGCGGTGGCGCTCGGCGCCGTCTTCGCCGCGAGCCTGCTCGCGCTGGCGGTCGAGCTGGCGGCGATCCACCCCTACGCCGACGCCTACCTCAATCGGCCGACCCGCCTCGCGCTCGGCGACGAGGCGCAGCACCGCGTCGAGCTCGAGTACTGGGGCGCGAGCTACAAGGAGGGCGCCGAGTGGCTCGCCGCGCACGCCCCGCGCGGCGCCTTCGTGCTGGTGCCGCTGGGGCCGCACGCGGCGGCGCCGTTCCTCGCCGGCCGCTTCACGCTGGTGCCGCACGACGGCTGGCGCGACGCCTCGCGCCCGCACTACCTGATGCTGATGACGCGCGAGGCCTGGTACACGCCGCGGCTGCGACGCCTCGTCGCCGACGCAGCAACCGCTGTTCACCGTCCGCCGCCAAGGCTCGACGCTGCTCGCCATCTACCGCGTCCCGCCGCTCGCTCCTGCCGGAGCTGCGGGCCGCTAGAGGGCTCGTGGCCCCGAAGGCCGCGGCGCGCCCCTTCGGGTGTCTCGGCACCCTGGTAGAGTCGCCCGCGATGGCGAGCTCGCCGTTCACGGTCCTCGTGGCGACCGACTTCTCGCCCACCGCGGAAGCGGCCGTGCAGTGGGGGAGCGAGCTCGCTCGTGCCCGCGGCGGCAAGCTGGTGCTGGTCCACGCCGTCGACGTGCACGGCCCGCTCTCCGACTTCCTCCCCTCGCCGGCCGAGCTGGACGAGCAGGTGCACGCGGCGGCGGCCACGCGCCTCGACGAGGCCGCCACCGCGGTGCGCGCTCAGGGCGTCGAGGTGGAGACCCGCTTCGAGACGGGCGTCGCCTCGCAAGCCGTGGTGCACGTCGCCACCGAGCTCGCCCCCGACCTGGTGGTGCAGGGCAGCCGCGGCCTCACCCCCGGCCTCGCCCACCTCCTGCTCGGCAGCACCGCGCAGCGCATCGTCCAGCACTCGCCGCGGCCGGTGCTCACCGTCCACCCCGGCGACCGCGACCGCCACCCCGCCATCCGCCACGTGCTGGTGCCCACCGACTTCTCCCACGATGCCGCGGGCGCGGCGCAGGCCGTGCGCGCCCTCTTCGGCGGCGAACGGGATTCAGCGCGCCGCCCGCAAGCGGGCGGCGCTGGCGCGCGCATCACCCTGCTGCACGCCTACCACCTGCCGGTCGAGTACACCGCCTACGGCACCATCCCCACCTCGATCCCCTTCCACGCCGACGTCTCCGCGGTCGCCGAGGAAAAGCTCGCCGAAGCCGCGGCCGCCCTCGCCGGCGAGGCCCACGCCGTCGAGACAATCGCCAAGGAAGGCTACCCGCCCGAGGTCATCGCCGACACCGCCCGCGAGCTCGCCGTCGACCTCATCGCCATGGGCACCCACGGCCGCACCGGCCTGCGCCACCTCCTCCTCGGCAGCACCGCCGAACGCGTCATCGAGCACGCCCCCTGCCCCGTGTTGACCGTCCGCCGTCCCGAGGCGTGATGCGCGTGCTCTTGCCGCGAGCGAAGCAAGCGGCTCCCTTCCGCTCGCCGATCGGCCGCGCGCTCTCGCGCGCGTCCATCGACGAGCGAAGCGAGCCGCTCCGGACCGATGGTGCGCCAAGGCGCACCATCGGCGTCGAGCGCAGCAAGACGTCCCCCCCTCTGACGCGAAGAGGCAGCGTCGCAGGCAAGAAAGGGATTCGCTCTAGCGGTCGCGAGCGCAGCGAGCGACCAACGACCGAAGCCCCCCCGCTCCGCCTGAGCGAGCGAAAGCGAGCGATGGCGGAGAGGGGGGGATTCGAACCCCCGGCCCGGGTTTACCCCGGGCAACTGCTTAGCAGGCAGCCCTGTTCGGCCACTCCAGCACCTCTCCGTGGCCCCGATGGGCCCTCATTCTACCCGAGCGCTCCCTCTACCGCAGGGGACCCGCGATGACCGAGACCGTGGCGCCGACGACCGACCTCACCACCATCAACACGATCCGCTTCCTCGCCGTCGACATGGTGGAGAAGGCCAAGTCCGGTCACCCCGGCGCGCCGCTCGGCATGGCGCCGATGGCGTGGGTGCTGTGGAGCCGCTTCCTGCGCTTCGACCCCACCGATCCCGAGTGGCCGGGCCGCGACCGCTTCGTGCTCTCCGCCGGCCACGCCTCGGCGCTGCTCTACGCCCTGCTCCACCTCGCCGGCTACGACCTGCCGATCGAGGAGCTGCGCCGCTTCCGCCAGCTCGGCTCGAAGACCCCGGGCCACCCCGAGCACGGCCTCGCCCCCGGCGTCGAGACCACCACCGGTCCGCTCGGCCAGGGGCTCGGCAACTCCGTCGGCATGGCGATCGCGCAGCGGGCGCTGGCGGCGCGCTTCGACGCCGCTCTCTTCGACTATCGCGTGTGGGTGATCGCCAGCGACGGCGACATGATGGAAGGGGTCGGCTCCGAGGCGTCGTCGCTCGCCGGCCACCTGCGCCTGGGCAGCCTCAACGTCCTCTACGACGACAACCAGATCTCCATCGACGGCTCGACCGACCTCGCCTTCTCCGAGGACGTGGCGGCGCGTTACGCCGCCTACGGCTGGCACGTGCAGACGGTGGAGGACGGCAACGACCTCGACGCCTTGGCGCTGGCGATGGAGGTGGCGGCCGCCGAGCGCACGCGGCCGTCGCTGATCCGCGTTCACACGGTGATCGGCTTCGGCAGCCCGAAGAAGGCGGGCACCGCGAAAGCTCACGGCGAGCCGCTGGGCGCCGACGAGGCGCGCGCCACCAAGCGGGCGCTGGGCTGGCCGGAGGACGCCGAATTCTCGATCCCCGACGAGGCGCGCGAGGCGTTCGCCGCCGCCCGCGCGCGCGGGGAGGAGGCACACGCGGCGTGGCGCCGTCATCGCGAGGCGTGGGCGGGCGAGCACTCCGAGCTCGCGAGCGAGCTCGACCGCCGCCTGCGCCGCGAGCTCCCCGCCGGGTGGGACGGCAAGCTCGCCGGCATCGACTACGGCACCAGCATCGCCACCCGCGCGGCATCCGGGAAGGCGATCAACGCCATCGCAGGGGCGCTACCCGAGCTGCTCGGCGGCTCGGCGGATCTCACCGAGTCCAACCAGACGCTCATCGAGGGCGGCGGCGACTTCGCCCCCGACAACCCGGCGGGTCGCTACCTGCGCTACGGCGTCCGCGAGCACGCCATGGCGTCGGCGATGAACGGCCTCGCGCTCTCCGGCTTCCGCCCCTTCGGCGGCACCTTCCTCATCTTCTCCGACTACGCGCGGCCGAGCATCCGCCTCGCGGCGCTGATGCAGCAGCCGGTCATCTACGTCTTCACCCACGACTCGATCTTCCTCGGCGAGGACGGGCCCACCCACGAGCCCATCGAGCAGCTGGCCGCGCTGCGCGCCATCCCCAACCTGGTGGTGCTGCGGCCGGCCGACGCTCACGAGACGGCGCAGGCGTGGCGGGTCGCCATCGAGCGGCGGCAGGGGCCGACGGCGCTGTCGCTGACGCGCCAGAAGCTGCCGGTGCTCGCCGAGGCGGCGGCGGGCGCGGCCGAAGGCGTGCCGCGCGGCGGCTACGTGCTCGCCGACGCCGAAGGTGGCGAGCCCGAGCTGCTGCTGCTCGCCAGCGGTTCGGAGGTGCACGTCGCGCTCGGCGCGCAGCAGCTGCTCGCCAAGGACGGCGTGCGCGCGCGCGTCGTGAGCCTCCCCTCGTTCGAGCTCTTCGCCGCGCAGCCCGCCGAGTACCGCGACGCGGTCCTGCCGCCGGCGGTGACGCGGCGCCTCGCGGTCGAGGCGGCGCGCCCCTTCGGCTGGGACCGCTGGGTCGGCCCGCAAGGCTCGACCCTCGGCCTCGACCGCTTCGGCGAGTCGGGCAAGTACGAGGACCTCGCCAAGCACTTCGGCTTCACCGCCGAGAACGTCGCGGCGCGCGCACGCGCGCTGCGCTGACCGCCGCGCGAGCTCGGCATCGCCGCGGTGCCACGCGTGGAGCCGGCTTACCGCGTCATCACAGGGTGAGGTACCAGCGCGCGAGCAGCGTCAACCCGAGCGCCACGGCGCCGGGGAGCGCCTGCACGTAGAGGATCGAGCGCTTTGCCGTGGCCGCGCCGAAGAGGCCGGCGATGACGACGCAGGCAGTGAAGAAGACGCGCGGCGCGAAGCCGAAGACCGGCCCGCCCACGAGGCCCCAGATCAGGCCGGCGGCGAGGAAGCCGTTGTAGAGCCCCTGGTTGGCGGCGAGCGCCTTGGTCTGCTCGGCGAGCTCGCGAGAGAGGCCGAAGACGCGCCGCCCCAGCGGCTTGCTCCACTGGAACATCTCCAGCCAGAGGAAGAGCAGGTGCAGCAAGGCGACGATGGCGACCGCGGCATCGGCGGCGATCCGCATGGCTCTTGTCCTCCGACCGGCGAAGTGCCGGGACTATCTCACAGCGGCGCGCGACCGCAGCCGGGCCCGCGGAGCGCGCCGCCGGTACTACCGCTTCAAGCATTTGCCGTTCGGCCGCCGCCTGTCGTGTTAGCCTCTCTCCTACAACGCATTGGGCAGATCAAAAGCCGGCGACGGACGCCGGCTTTTGGCATGGAGGAGGACGGACGATGCGCATTCGCGATTTCGAACGCTACGTTCGATTCATTGGGGCCGGCGGTGGGGCGTTGCTGCTCCTCGCCGCGATGCTCGTCTTTGCGCCGGCCGTCGGGTGGTCCCAGGAGACGCCGCCCGCCGAGCCGGCCCCGACGCCGGCGCCTGCGGCAGCTCCGGATGAGGCGACGCCCGAAGGCACCAACATCGGCTTCGAGGAAGAGGTGACGGTCACCGCCCGCAAGCTGGGCGAGGAGACGGTGCAGGACGTGCCGATCTCGGTCGCCGCCCCCAGCGAGGAGCAGCTGCGCAACCGCGGCGCTCAGACCACTCGAGGACGTCGCCGCCAACGTCGCCGGCTTCACGGTGCAGAACCTCGGTCCCGGCCAGAGCCAGGTGGCGATGCGCGGCGTCTCCGCGGGCCAGATCGTGCGCGACCAGCCGGGCGTCAAGGAGCAGGTCGGCGTCTACCTCGACGAGTCGGTGATCTCGCTGTCGCTGTTCACGCCCGACCTCGACCTCTTCGACCTGAGCCGCGTCGAGGTGCTGCGCGGGCCCGCAGGGCACCGCTCTTCGGCTCCGGCTCGCTCTCCGGCACCGTGCGCTACATCACCAACCAGCCCGAGCTCGGCCGTTCCGAGCGCGATCGGCGAGCTCACGCTCAGCAGCATCAGCGGCGGCGGCATCGGGCGGCAGCCTGCAAGGTCGCCGTCAACGCGCCGCTCGGCGACACCGCGGCGCTGCGCGTCACCGCCTACTACACCGGATACGGCGGCTTCATCGACGCCGTGCAGCCGGCCGGCAGGACGAGGACGTCAACGACGGCGACGCGCGCCGGCGCCCGCGCTCGCGCTGCGCGCTCGAGCCCAACGACAGCTTCACCATCACGCCGCGCCTGCTCTACCAGAAGGTCGACATGAACGGCTGGAACCGCATCGACATCTACAACATCCTCGGCAACCCGTTCACCACCACCCGTCCGCAGGTGCGGCCTGGGCGAGCGCGAGCAGTTCACCCAGTTCGAGGAGCCGTTCACCGACGAGTTCCTGCTCGCCGACCTGACCGCCGAGTACGAGTTCGGCGACCGGCTGGCGCTGACCTCGATCACCTCGTACACCGACCGCGACGTCCTGGTGCATCCGCGACGCCACGCGCGCTCACCGCCAGCATCACCGGCGGCTCCATCGGCCTGCCGCGAGAGCGTCTACACCATCGACGCGCCGCTCAACGACGCCACCCAGGCGAAGGTGCTGCACGCAGGAGGTGCGGCTCTCCGGCGGCGGCGAGCGAGCTGCGCTGGGTGGGCGGCGCCTTCTACAGCCGACATCGACCGCGACTACGGCCAGGACCTGCTTCGTCGACCGGCTTCGAGCCGCCGTCTCGGGCCTGCACTTCAACGACCGCGGCGTCGCCGCGCGTCGACCACCTCTTCTTCTCCGACCTGCACTACGAGCTCAAGCAGTTCGCGCTCTTCGGCGAGGCCACCTGGTCGGTCACCGACCGCTTCGACCTCACCGGCGGCGCTGCGCTACTACGACTTCGAGGAGAACCGCAGCCTGATCTTCGACGGCATCTTCGCCGATCGCCATCGACGCTCGCGCGGCTCGGTCGTCGGCCGACGGCTTCGCGCCGCGCGTCATCGCCAGCCTACGAAGCTCAGCGACGCGCACCCGGCTCAACGCCCAGGTGTCGAAGGGCTTCCGGCTCGGCGGCATCAACGACCCGCTCAACGTGCCGCTCTGCACGCCGCAGGACCTCGTCACCTTCAGCGGCTTCGACCCCTGGGAGGACGAGACGGTGTGGAACTACGAGGTGGGCACGCAAGTCGACCGTCATGGGCGGCCGCGGCACCTTCAACGCCTCCGCCTTCTACATGGACATCGAGGACCTGCAGGCGACGATCGACCGCCGGCCGCTGCTCGTCGCGCATCATCCTCAACGTGCCGAGGCGCGCGCAGCCAGGGCATCGAGCTGGAGCTCGCGGCGGCGCCGAGCTCGTCGTTCGACTTCGCCATGTCGGCGAGCTACAACGACTCCGAGCTGACCTCGACCTTCGATCGAGCAGCGGCGACACCTTCGTCGGCGGCGTGCGCGAGGGCAACCGGCTGCCGACCGTGCCGCAGCTGCCAGGCGGCGCTCGCCGGCACCTGGCAGAAGCCGATCAGCGACGACTGGCTGGGCTTCGTCACCGGCACCTACCAGCACGTCGGCAGCCGCTACACCCAGATCGGCGACCAGGAGCCGGGCTTCGGCACCGTTCTACCCTGCGCCAGGCGACATCGGCGGTCCGTTCACCCAGCAGACCTTCACCTTCGACCCCGAGCTGCCCGCCTACGACCTGGTCAACCTGCGCCTCGGCGTGCTGATGCGAGCGCTGTCGAGGTGGCGTTCTTCGTCAACAACGTCACCGACGAGGTGGCCCTGCTCTCGCTCGACCGCGAGCGCGGCCGACCGCCCGCGTCGGCTACCTGACCAACGAGCCGCGCACCTTCGGCGTCACGACGCGCCTGCACCTTCCGCTGAGCGCCGCGCTCGCCGCCCGAGAACGACGCCGCCCCCTGCCTCGCGGTGAGCAGGGGGCGGTCGTGTCTTGGCGGCCGAGCCGTCGCTACGGCGCCGGCGCGTAGGCCGACACCAGCACGTCGGCCGGAACAGCTCGCCGCTGGGGTTGTCGAAGCGCACCGTGCGCGGCGCGCTCGTCTCGCCGGGCTGGAGCGTCTCCCGCCGACCTGCGCGGCGTAGCTGAAGCGCGCGGCGTCGTCGCGGCCGGTGCCGCTGCCGCCGTTGTCGGCGTTGAGCACCCGCACGTGGCGGCTGCTCGATAGCCGATCACCGACAGCGTGACCGGGTTGAGCAGCGTCGCCGTGCCGTCGTTGCGCAGCACGAAGTCCACCTCCATGACGCCGTTGCTGAAGGAGGTGCGGCTGATCATCGTCGTCACCGTGCCGGTGGCGTCGATCGGCTGCCGGCGGTCGACGGTGACGCCGCGTGCGTTGCTCGGCGCCGCGACGTAGGTGCACAGCGCGCCCGGGTAGTGGGCGACGACGCGGTACTCGTAGGTCCCGTTGGCGAGGCCGGTAAGCGGGTAGCTGCGGGCGTCGGCCGCCGCCAGCGCCAGCCGCTGCCACTCGCCGCCTTCTGGATCAACCAGGCGTTGCTCGACGGCGAAACCCGTCTCGTGGCCGCCGCCCGTCCAGGCGAGGGTGAAGGCGCCGTCGAGGTCGACCGGCTGGCCGCTCTGGTCGACGTACTCGGTCGCCACGGCGGCGAGGCTCGCCGGGTCCGGCGTCGCCGCCTGCGTCTGCGTCACCTCGAGGGTGAAGCTCGCCGGGACCGCCGGTCGCGCTGCGCACGCGGACGTTGTAGGTGCCGGGCACCGGCGAGTCGTACGAGAGGTACTCGTGGTTGCCGGCCGAGGTCGAGGAGGCGACGACGACGCCGTCCTCGCTGCCGTCCTCGTAGAGCAGGTAGAGGTCGACCTCGGTGGGCAGTGCGACGCCGTTGACCACCTCGTCGCCGTCGAGCTGCGCCTGGATGCGCAGCGTGCCCACCGGCACCGTGATGGCGTTGTTGGACTGGAAGACCACCGCCGGCGTGCCGCCGGGCACGGTCCCCTCGAAGACCTCGACGACGTCGTGGACGCCGCCGATCGTGGCGCCGGGCACGCTCGGCGTGGCGCGCAGCAGCATCGGCATCGCCAGCGTCTCGCCGCCGCCGGCGCGCTCGGCGACGACGTACCACTGCAGGTCGGCCGTGCCGTCGAAAGCGCCGCCGTCGACGGCGATGCCGGCGTCGAAGCGCGCCGAGCCGCCGGGCGGCACGGTCACCGACGACGGCAGCGTGAAGCTCGCCTGCGCCGCCGCATGGTGTTGCGGTTGGGGTAGGCGCTGCAAGGTGTAGGTGCCGCCGGTGCCGCGCAGGTCGACGAGGTCGAGCCCGACGGAGAAGCCGTTGGTGCACTCGTTGCCGGCCAGCGGGAACGAGCCGAAGGAGTGGCTGCCGAGGATGAACGGCTTGTTGAGGCCGTCGCCCTTGACGCCGAGCAGCGCCTTGGCGCGCGCCGCCGCGGCGACGTCGATGAGGCCGGCGCCTTGTGCGTGGATGGGGAAGTTGCCGCTGCCGTAGGCGCCCGGCGTGCCGGCGGCGTCGCGGAACGGCGTCGCGGTGTTCTGCAGCGCCGTGCGCACGGAGTCGGGGTGCCAGCTCGGGTTGACCTGCTTGATCAGCGTCGCCGCCCCGGCGACGTGCGGCGTCGCCATGCTGGTGCCCTGCGCCTCGCCGTAGGTGGGGCCGTAGGTGTCGGCGGCGGCGAGGCCGCCCATCATGCTCGCCGGCGGCACGGCAGCGACGATCGCCTCGCCGGGCGCGGCGAGGTCGGGCTTGATCTGGCCCAGCCCGGCCACCGGGCCGCGCGAGCTGAAGCCGGCGATCTCGCCCTTCGAACAGCGCCGGGTTCGGGCCGGTGATGCGGATGCGGTTCCTGAGACGCCGTTGGCGTCGAAGCCGAGGGTGTCCTTCAAGTAGAGCCCGTCCTCGCGCGAGATGGTGACCAGACAGCTGCGTCGAGGGGCCGAGCACCGCCCCCACCGCGCCGGGCACGTTGTTGAAGCCGACGGTGGCGATGGCGCCCGCGGCCTGGCAGTTGGCGGCCTTGACCGCCCACAGGCCGGTGCCGTTGCCGGTGTTGCTCTCCTCCACCGTCGAGCCGCGCTCGACGAGGCAGATGTTCCCCGCCACCGCGGCGGGGATCGTCGTCGGATCGTCGGCAACACCGGCGAAGACGTAGTTGCCGGCGATGCCGCCCGTGTACGGCTGCGCGCCGTTGGACTCCGGCGCCGCGACGGCGCGGATGGGCGACGCGCCGGGCAGCGGGTTGCCGGCAGCGTCGAGCGGGTCGATGCCGAGCGGCGCCACGCCGCTGTCGTTGCTGGCCGCCACCGAGATGACGCGGGTGCCGGTCGACGGCGAGCCGACGATGCCGGCGACGTCACCGGAGTTGCCGGCGGCGGCCACCACCACGGCGCCCATCAGCGCGGCGTTCGAGCAGGCGACGGCGGTGGGGTCGTCGGGAGTCCCGTACGTGCCGCCGAGCGAGAGGTTGATGACGTTGGCCACCGGCTTGGCGTAGCCGGTGAGCGTGCGCGGCGACACCGCGTCCTCGAGCGCCAGCATGGTGTACTCGTTGAGGCAGCCGCCGATCGCGCCGCTGAGCGAGCCGACGATCGACAGCACGTTGGCGCAGACGCCGTAGGCCATGATCTTCGCCTGCGGCGCGACGCCGTGGATGGGCACGTCGTCGGCGTTCAACGGAATGCTGTCGGGCCCGGCGGTGTAGCCGCGGTAGCCGGCGGCGGTCGAGGCGACGTGGGTGCCGTGGCCGACGCCGTCCTCGACGGCGAGGTCGCCGAAGGGGAGGTAGTAGATGACCTTCGGGTTGCCGACCAGCGCGGTGGGCGGCGCGACGCCCAGCCGCGGCGGCGTCAGGTCGCCGCCGAACATCTCGTGCACCCACTCGATGCCGGTGTCGATCACCGCCACCACCATGTTCTGCCCCTCGACGCCCTTGGGCAGGTCGTAGGGGCCGAGGGCAGGCGGCGTGCCGTAGAGCGGGTTGGCCTTGACGTAGGGGACGCTGTGGTCGAGCTGCGTGCGCAGCATCTGCGAGCGGTGCACGTTCTTGACGCCGGGCACCGCGGCGAGCGCCGCCACCTGGGCGACCGGCACCTTCACCGCCACGCCGTTGTAGACCAGCGTGTAGCGCAGGTCGACGTTGGCGGCGACGAGATGGTTGGCGCCGTAGATCGGCGCGCGGTCGAGGCTCACCGAGAGGCCGCGCGCAGTGGCGGCCGAGATCACCGCGTTCTGCGCCGCGGCGAGCTGGCCGCGGTAGGTCTCGAGCTGCGCGGCGCTGGTCGAGAGCCCCTGCGCCGTGCGCTTGGCCTTGTAGACGGCGCCGGGATCGCCGGCGAGCTCGAGGATCACCGACGTGGTGGCGAGCTGGGCGCTCGCCGCCGAGGCGAGAGAGAGCAGCGTGAGGAAGCAACCGAGAGCGAAACCGAGTGTCCGTTTCACCGTCAACCCCCCTTTGAGTCCTGAGCGTTCCGGAGGCGCGGGCGGAACCACACTGGGACCGCCAGAACGCCCCGACGAGCAGGCTCAGGTTAGGGAGGACGGCGGGCGGTGCGCACCGAGGCAGACCCCCAGCGGAGGGGGGGAGAACTCCTCAGGCCGGCGGGCTCGTCGGCCCACCGGATGCGATCAGCCCGGTGCGGACGGTGACGGCGGCGGAGGCGTCGCGGCGGGAGCCGGTGTCGGCGTCGCCGGCGCCTCCGGCGCCTCCGGCGCCGCGGGGGCCGGCTTCGCCGGCGACAGCTCGCGCAGTCCCTGGAGCGCGTCGGGGGCCTGGCTGTCAGCCCCGAGGCCCGTGAACCCCTCGGCCTCGGGCGGCACCTTGAGCACGATGTAGGAGCGCTCTTCGAGCTCGCGCATGTAGGCCGGGTACTCGGCGGCGAGGCGGGTCTGCTCGACGCGGGCGGCGATCTGCTCCTTGACCTCGTCGAACGGGCGCAGCGTCGGCTCGCGCCGCTCCAGCACCTTCGCGACGTGGAGGCCGCCGCGGCCGCGCACCGGCGCCGTCACGCCGCCCGGTTGCAGCGCCCACGCCGCCTCCTCGAGCGCGGCGTCGAGGTCGCCGGCGTTGACCCAGCCGAGGTCGATGAACTGCAAGCTGCCGTCGGCAGCTCCCTTCTTCGCCACCTCCTCGACGGGCGCGCCGGCGGCGATCTCGTCGTGCACCCGCCGGGCGGTGGCGCCGACGGTCGCCGGGTCGCGCCCCTCCGCCTCGATCACCACGATCTCCTGCAGCCGCACGGCGGCCGGGTTGGTGAAGTCGGCGGCGTGCTCGCGGTAGAAGCGGCGCAGCTCGTCCTCGCTCACCCGCAGCCGCGGGTGGACCTCGCGCCCCATCACCTCCTGCACCATCAGGTTCTCGCGCATGCGCTCGCGCAGCCGCTCCTCGGTGAGGCCCGAGGCGGCGAGCGCCTGCTGCATCTGTTCCTCGGTCTCCAGGCCCATGCGCTCGCGCTGGGTTGCCATCGCGCGCTCGACGTCGGCGTCGGTGACCCGCGCCGCCAGCTGGTCGGCGCGCGAGAGCAGCAGCAGGTCCGAGTAGATGTCGGTGAGCACCTGGCGGCCGGCCTCGGCGAGCGCCTGCTGCCGGCGGCTGTCGGTGAGCGAGGGCTCGGCGAGGATCGCCTGCCGCCGCTCGGCGAGCTGGCTCTGGAAGTCGACCATGGTGGCGATGCGGTCGTTGACGCGCACCACGATGCGGTTGATGAGCATGGTCTGCGCCGCGGCGGCGGCGGCGACGGCGAGCAGCGGGATGGCGAGCAACGGGGCGGCGAACGGTCGTCTCATCGGCTCACTTTCCTAATAGTCATCGGCTCATCGGCCCACCGGATGCTCATCGTCGGCACGCGGGTGGTCGCCGCGGTAGTCGAAGGGGAGGTTCTGCGCGTACACCACCACATTGTACTTATCGGCCGCCTCGGCCAGCCGTTGGGCGAGCAGCGCGTCGCCGCGCTGGCGGCGCAGGCGGTCGGTGATCTCCGGCTCGACCTCGGCGAAGGTGCGGCGCCGCGCCGGCAGCCGCTCGTCGAGGCGGAAGAGGTGCCAGCCGTCGCTGGCGCGGATGGGGTCGCTCACCTCGCCGGCGGCGAGCCGCGTCACCGCTTGCGCGAAGGCGGGCAGGTCCTCGAGGGCGATCTCGCCCTGGTCGCCGCCGGCGGGCGCGCTGGGGTCGAGCGACAGCTCGCGCGCGAGCGCCGCGAAGTCCTCGCCGGCGGCGAGGCGCTGCGCGATCCGCCGCGCCTCGGCCTCCGTGGAGACCAGGATGTGGTGCAGGCGCAGCCGCTCGGGGAGGGCGAGCTCGCTCTCGTGGGTGCGGTAGTACTGCTCGGCCTCGACCGGCTCCACCGGCACGTCGGCTTCGGCGAGCAGCGAGTCGAGCGCCCCGCGCTGGCCGTCCGCCGCCGCCGGCCGCTTCTCGTCGGCGGCGAGGCGGGTGAGCAGCTCGGCGTCGAGGAACTGGTCGAGCAGCCGCGACAGCACGCGGCTGTCGAGCGCGCCGGCGCCCTCGCCCACCTGCTTGCGCAGGAACTCCTCGAAGCGGGCGTAGGTCACCTGCCGGCCGCCGATGCGGGCCACGACATCGGCGGAGATTGGCGCCTCGCGGTGGCAGGCGAGGTGCGCGAGGAGGCACAAGGCGGCGGCGAACGGCGCGCGGTGCGACAAGCGACCTCCCGGTGGCGGGAGCGTACTCCATGCGGGGTGCCACGCTACTTGCTAGGACATCATGCCGGCCGCGCGCGCCGTGGCAGTCCGGTGATCCGTCAGGATGCCAGCCGCTCGAGCGTCCCGCGTGCCGCCTCGATCAGCTCCTCGCCCCGCGGCCGCAGCGTCAGGATGCCGTTGGGCGAGAACGTGGTGTCGGGCTGCGTCGACACCAGCTCGACCAGCCGCTCGGGGTTGATGCGGGCGTCGCGGCGCAAGCGGATCACCAGCTCGCCCTTCACCCACGACACCGACTGCACGCGCAGCCGCTCCGCCAGTCGCTTGAGCCGCGCCACCTCGAGCAGCTGGTAGACCGCCTGCGGCGGCGGCCCGAAGCGGTCGCGCAGCTCGGCGAGGATCGCCTCGGGCTCGACCTCGGCGGTGGAGATGCGGCGGTAGACCTCCATGCGCAGGTTGGCGTTGTCGATGTAGTCGGTGGGGATGGCCATCGGCACCGGCAGGTCGAGCGTCGCCGACGGCGCCTCCTCGACCACCTCGCCGCGCAGCTCGCGCATGGTCTCTTCGAGCAGCCGCATGTAGGTCTCGATGCCGACCGCCGCGATGTGGCCGCTCTGCTCGGCGCCCAGGATGTTGCCGGCGCCGCGGATCTCGAGGTCGCGGGCGGCGATGCGGAAGCCGGCGCCGAGCTCGGAGAAGTCGCGTAGCGCATCCAGCCGCTTCCTCGCGTCGGCGGGTAGTACGCGGTCGGAGGGCACCAGCAGGTAGCAGTAGGCCAGCGTGTTGCTGCGCCCCACCCGCCCGCGCAGCTGGTAGAGCTGCGCCAGGCCGAAGCGCTGCGCGCTGTGCACCAGCATGGTGTTGACGCGCGGGATGTGAATGCCGTTCTCGATGATGGTGGAGGCGAGCAGCAGGTCGTACTCGCCGGCGGTGAAGGCGTGCATGCGCCGCGACAGCTCCTGCTCGTCCATCTGGCCGTGGCCGACGGTGACGCGCAGGCCGGGCACCAGCTCGCGCAGCCAGCCCGCCATCAGGTCGATGTCCTCGACCTTGTTGTAGACGTAGTAGACCTGCCCGCCGCGCTCGCGCTCGTACTCGATCGCCTCGCGCACCACCTCGGGAGTGTGGGGGAGGATCGCCGTCTCCACCGCCATGCGGTCGCGCGGCGGCGTCTCGATCACCGACAGCTCGCGCACGCCGGCGAGCGACAGCTGCAGCGTGCGCGGCACCGGGGTGGCCGACATCGCCAGCACGTGCAGCGTCTTCTTGAGCTCGCGCAGGCGCTCCTTGTGGGCGACGCCGAAGCGCTGCTCCTCGTCGATGATGAGCAGGGCGAGGCGGGGCAGCTCGACGTCCTTCGACAGCAGGCGATGGGTGCCGATGAGGATGTCGACCTTGCCCGCCTTCGTCCGCTCGCGGATGTCCTTGATCTCGGCCGGGCTGCGGAAGCGCGAGATCATCTCGATGGTGATCGGCAGCCCGTCGAAGCGCTTGCGGAAGGTCTCCAGGTGCTGGTCGGCGAGGATGGTGGTGGGGGCGAGCACGGCCACCTGGTAACCGTTGTCGACGGCGCGGAAGGCGGCGCGCATCGCCACCTCGGTCTTGCCGAAGCCGACGTCGCCGCACAGCAGGCGGTCCATCGGCAGCTCGCGCTGGAGGTCGTCGAAGATGGCGGCGATCGCCTCCAGCTGGTCGTCGGTCTCGTCGTAGGCGAAGGCCGCGACGAACTGCCCCTCGAGGTCGGAGCCGCGCGCCATCGCCGGCGCCTTCGCCATCTGCCGCTGCGCGTAGAGCTCGAGCAGGTTGATGGCGAGCGCCTTGACGCTCTTGCGCACGCGGTCCTGCGTCTTGTTCCACGAGGCGCCGCCGAGCTGGTCGAGCTTGGGCGCCATGCCCTCGATGCCGCCGTACTTCTGCACCTGGTCGATGCGCGACAGCGGCAGCAGCAAGGTCTTGCCGCCGGAGTAGGAGAGCTCCATCACCTCGACGGCGCCGCCCGAAGCCGGCGCGGCGTCGCGTAGCGTGGCGGGGAGCGCGGTCGGGCCGGCGGCTTCGGGGGCGACCGTGCGCAGGCCGAGGAACTGGCCGATGCCGTGGTCGACGTGGACGACGTAGTCGCCGACCTTCAAGTCGCGCAGGCCGGAGAGGAAGGCGCCGATGCGGGCGCCGCGGCGCTGCGGGCGGGTGGCAGTCGGTCGGCGCGGCCATAGCTGCGGCTCGCCGAAGACGACGACGCCGGCGGGCGGGAGCCGGAAGCCGCGGGTGAGCTCGCCGGGGACGAGCTCGACGCCGCCCGGAGTGCCGACGGGGAGATCGCGACCGGCGAGCAGCTCGGCGAGGTTGCCGTGGTGCTCCTCCTCGGCGACGAGCAGGAAGCGCTCGCCGCGGGCGCGGGCGGCGTCGACCTCGCGCGGCAGCCGCGGCAGTTGGCCATGGAGCACATCGGTGGGAGTGCCGCCGAAGTCGATCGGCGACCCGGCGCGCGAGGCGCGCGTCGCGTTAGCGATCTGCGGACCGATCCTCAGCGGCGCTGTCTCGACCAGCCGCGCCACCTCGGCGGCCGGCACCAGCAGCTCGTCGGGCGGCGCCGTGAGCTCGCCGTGCGCGCGGCGCACCTCGTAGTCCTCTTCCAGACGGCGCGCGAACAGCTCGATCTCCTCGCCCAGCGTCGTCGCGTCGATCACCACCGGCAGCGCGCCCGGCAGCAGCGCCGGCAGCGAGCTGGTCGCCTCGGCGGCGAGCGGCAGCAGCGCCTCCCAGCCCGCGAAGGGGACGCCCGAGGTGAGGCCGTGGAGCCGCTCCTGCGCCTCCATCGGCAGCCGGCGGCCCGGCTCGAGTTGCGCCGTCAGGCGCTCGGCGAGATGCCGCGCGAGCCGGGCGCGGGCCTGCGCGCCGCTGTCGAACAGCGTCAGCGGCAGCAGGCGCGCCGCCGGCAACGCCTCGCCCGAGCGCTGGCTCACCGGATCGAAGGCGCGGATGCTCTCCAGCGTGTCGCCGAAGAGGTCGAGGCGCAGCGGCAGCGGCTCGCCCGGCGGCCAGACGTCGATGACGCCGCCGCGCACCGCCGCGTCGCCCACCTGCGCCACCAGGTCGACGCGCTGGTAGCCGGTCTCGACGACGTGCTCGACGAGCAGCTCGCGCGGCCAGTCCTCGCCGGGGGAGAGCTGCAGCGTGCGGCGGGCGAGCTCGGCAGGCGGCGGCAGGCGCTGGAAGAGCGCGCGCGGCGTGGCGAGGAGAACGGAGAGCGCGCCGGGGCCGGCGCCGTCGCCGCGCGGCGGGCGCGCCGCTCCCGCGTTATCCGCTGCCGCGGCGAGCAGCCGATCGAGCGCGAGCACCTCCTGCGCCCGCACCGGCAGCGAGGCGCCGCCTTCCTGGTAGGGCGTCAGCGCCGGGGCCGGGAAGTAGAGCGCGCGGTCCTCGCCGGCGACGAGGCGGACCGCCTCGAGCCAGGCGAGCGCGTCGGCCTCGTGCGGCACCACCACCAGCAGCGGCCGCCCGAGGTCGGCGGCGAGCAGCTCGCCCACCCACGCGGCGGCGCCGAGCGGCAGGCGCACCACCTCGCCCAGCTCGTCGCGGAGCCGGCGATAAGGCACACTGCTGCGCAGCGTGCGGGCGAGGTCGGCCCAGACGCCAGACAAGGCCGGAGAGCATAACGCCCGCCCACCGGCGCCCCGGGACCAAGGTCCAATTCCCGGCGTCGGCGCGGCGCCGTAGCGTCGCGAGGAAACGCCCAAGCTCGGCACCGCGCTATGGAAACCGGGCTAGCCCGAGGTGAGCCGGGCGGCTGCGGAGCGTGGCACCTGCCCACCGGCGAGCAGAGGCACTTACCCGGAGAAACCGAGTGAACGAGAAGCGCGCTAACGGTGTCGCGGTCGTTTCCACCTTGGCGCTCGCCCTGCTCTGCGCGCCGGCCGTCGGTCAGGAGGGCACGCCGTCCGCCCAGGACGAGCACGCCTTCAAGCCGCAGAAGAGCTACTCCCCCTACGCCGGGCGCAACTTCCCGACCCGGGTCTTCTGCGGCGACACCCACCTCCACACCGGCGCCTCGATGGACGCGGGCGCCTTCGGCGCGCGACTGGGACCGGAGGAGGCCTTCCGCTTCGCGCGCGGCGAGGAGATCACCGCCGTCGAACGGCATGCGCGTCAGGCTCGTCGCGGCCGCTCGACTTCCTCGTGGTCGCCGACCACTCCGACAACTTCGGGCTTCTTCCCCAAGCTCTTCGCCGGCGATCCCGAGTTCCTGGCCGATCCGACCGGCAAGCGCTGGTACGAGATGATCCAGCAGGGCGGCGCCGAGGCGGTCAAGGTCGCGATGCGAGGTCATCGACAGCTTCTCCAAGGGCACGTTCCCGCCGGCGCTCGCCTCGCTGCCGGGCACCGACCACCTACCGGTCGGCCTGGGAGAAGGACATCCGGCCGCCGAGACCAACAACGAGCCCGGCCGCTTCACCGCCTTCATCGGCTACGAGTGGACCTCGAACACCGGCGGCAACAACCTGCACCGCGTCGTCGTCTTCCGCGACGGCGCCGACAAGGCGGGCCAGGTCGAGCCGTACACCACGTCAGGCCGGTCGGCAGCGACGACCCCAAGGACCTCTGGAAGGTCCTCCAGGCCTACGAGGACAAGACCGGCGGCAACGTCCTCGCCATCGCGCACAACGGCAACCTCTCGAACGGGATCATGTTCCCGGAGATCGACTCCTTCACCGGCAAGCCGCTCACGCAAGGAGTACGCGGAGACGCGCGCGCAGTGGGAGCCGCTCTACGAGGCGACGCAGATCAAGGGCGACGGCGAGGCGCATCCCTTCCTGTCGCCCAACGACGAGTTCGCCGGCTACGAGATCTGGGACAAGTTCAACCTCAACATGAGCGTGCCGAAGGAGAAGGGCATGCTCCAGTACGAGTACGCCCGCACCGCGCTCGCAGACTCGGCCTGCAGCTCGAGGCGAAGCTCGGCACCAACCCCTACAAGTTCGGCATGATCGGCTCGACCGACAGCCACACCGGCCTCGCCACCGCCGACGAGGACAACTTCTTCGGCAAGCACGCGGGCGCCGAGCCGAACCCGCAAGCGCATGGAGCACCCGGTCGGCTGCTTCGGCAAGAACTGCATCCTGGGCTGGTCGCAGGCGGCGTCCGGCTACGCGGCGGTGTGGGCGACGCGAGAACACGCGCGAGGCGATCTTCGACGCCATGGAGCGCAAGGAGACCTACGCGACCACCGGCCCGCGCATGATCGGTGCGCTTCTTCGGCGGCTGGGACTTCGCCGCCGCCGACGCGCAGAGCCGGCTGCCGGCCGACGCCGGCTACGCCAAGGGCGTGCCGATGGGCGGCGACCTGCGCGCAGCGCGCCGGCCGGCAAGGCGCCGACCTTCCTCGTCGCGGCGTTGAAGGACCCGATGAGCGGCAACCTCGACCGGATCCAGATCGTCAAGGGCTGGGTCGACGCCAAGGGCGCGCGGCAGGAGAAGGTCTACGACGTCGCCTGGTCCGACGACCGCAAGCCCGGCGCCGACGGCAAGCTGCCGGCGGTCGGCAACACCGTCGACGTCGCGAACGCGACCTGGACCAACACGATCGGCGCGCCCGGAGCTCATCACGGTGTGGAAGGACCCGAGCTTCGATCCCGCGCTGCGCGCCGTCTACTACGCCCGCGTCATCGAGATCCCGACGCCGCGCTGGACGGCCTACGACGCGAAGTGCTTCGGCGTCCAAGATGCCGGAAGGCGTGCCGATGACCACGCAGGAGCGCGCCTACACCTCGCCGATCTGGTACACGCCGTAGGAGCCGCCGATGAAGCTCCTGCGTGAACCGCTCCTCCACTTCGCCGTCGCCGGCGGGCTGCTGTTCGGTGCCTACGCCTGGCTGGCTGAACTCGCGGCGACGAGCTCGCGGCCGGCGCGCCGACCGCACGTCCGCATCACCGAGCGCGAGGTGACCTGGCTCGTCGAGACGTCGACCGCGCCGTGGCAGCGTCCGCCGACCCAGGACGAGCTCCACGGCCTGGTCGCCGAGTACCTGCGCGAGGAGCTGCTGGCGCGCGAGGCGCGCGCGCTCGAGCTCGACCGCGACGACACATCGTGCGCCGCCGGCTGGCGCAGAAGATGACCTTCATCCTCGAGGACACCGCGCGGCTCGCCGAGCCCACCGGACGCCGAGCTGCGCGCACGCTACGACGCGCAATCGCGACCGCTTCCGCGTCGCCGGCGCGGACGAGCTTCGAGCAGATCTACTTCAGCGCCGACAAGCGCGGCGAGCGGGCGGCGGACGATGCGCGCCGAACGCTCGCGGTGCTCGCGCGGCGCGACTCGGGACTCGATCCGTCCACGCTCGGCGACCCCTCGCTGCTGCCGCCCGACGCTCGCCGACTGCCGACGAGCATGGTGATATCGGGTCAGTTCGGCCGCGACTTCGCGCGCGCCGTCGGCACGACCGAGGTCGGTAGCTGGCAAGGGCCGATCGAGTTCGGAGTTCGGACTGCACCTGGTACGGATGACGGCTCGCGCACGGCGGAGCGGCCGCAGCCCTTCGAGGAGGTTCGCGGTGCCGCTCGTCGACGAGTGGCGGCGCGAACCGGAGACGGCGGCCAAGGAGGCCTACTTCTCGGGCCTGCTGAAGAAGTACGACGTGCAGGTGGCCGCGAGCGTGCGGCCGCTGCTCGGTCCGGCGGTCGGCGCCGCGCTCGGCGGAGCCGCGACAGTGACGAGGCGGTGGCCTGGCCGCACTGGCCCTGCTCGCTGGCGCCGCTGGCGGCCCCGCGCGGGCCCACGAGGTGCGGCCCGCCTATCTCGAGCTGCACGAGTCCGCCGCCGGCGAGCTCGACGTGCTCTGGAAGACGCCGATGGTGGGCGACATGCGGCTCTCGCTCGCGCCGGTGCTCTCGGGTGCCAGCGAGGAGCTGGTGCCGCTGGCGACGCGGCGCACCGGCTCGGCGGCGGTGCAGACCTGGAAGCTCCGCCTGCGCGAGCCGCTGCGCGGACGCGAGCTGCGCATCGAGGGGCTCTCGGCCACCATGACCGACGCGCTGGTGCGGATCGAGTTCGCCGACGGAACCACCTGGGTCGGTCGGCTGACGCCGAAGGAGCCGGAGACGACCATCCCGCTCCGCCCGGGCGGCTGGTCGGTGGCCGGCACGTACCTGAAGCTCGGCGTCCAGCACATCCTGACCGGCATCGACCACCTGCTCTTCGTGCTGGCGCTCCTGCATCATCACCCGCGGCGGCTGGAAGATGGTCAAGACGGTCACCGCGTTCACCGTCTCGCACAGCGTGACGCTGACCGCGGCGACGCTGGGCTGGGTGCACGTGCCGCAGCGGCCGGTCGAGGCGATCATCGCCCTCAGCATCGTCTTCGTGGCAGCGGAGATCCTGCGTGGACAGCAGGGGCGGGCGGGGATCGCGGCGCGCGCGCCCTGGGTGGTGGCGTTCGCCTTCGGGCTGCTGCACGGGCTCGGCTTCGCCGGCGGTCTGAACGAGGTCGGCCTGCCGGCCGGGCACATCCCGCTGGCCCTGCTGTTCTTCAGCCTCGGCGTCGAGACCGGGCACTTCCTCTTCATCGCCGGCGTGCTGTCCGTGATCGCGCTCGGGCGTCGGATCCCGCGACCCGTGCCGAGATGGGCGGAGCTGGTGCCGCCGTACGCGATCGGCACGCTGGCGATGTTCTGGGTGTTCCAGCGCGTCGCGCAGTTCTGAGCCGGACAACGCGGCCAGGCCGCGTCACCGCGTTCACCGCGAGCTGCGTGCCGCTGCAATCGGGTGTGTTCGACTAGCATGGCCGTCGCGCTCGCGCGCATCGCCATGCGCATCGCCACGCTCGCTCTCGCGCTCCTCCTTGCCGTCGGATTCGCCGCTGCTGCGGCGACGCCAGGGACGCCCGCCGGCGTGGCGGACACGGACCACGGTGGCGGCATCGGGCCGGTGCTGCTCGGCGTCGTCCTCATGCTCGTGCTCGGCAAGCTCGGGGGTTGGGCGGCAGAGCGCGTGCGCCAGCCGGCGGTGCTCGGCGAGCTGCTCGCCGGCGTCGTCCTCGGCAACCTCGCGCTGCTCGGCGTCGGCTGGCTCGGCTTTCTCGCGGGCAACGAGGGTCTGCGCACTCTCGCCGAGCTCGGCGTCATCCTGCTGCTCTTCCAGGTCGGTCTCGAGTCCGACGCCGGCGCCATGCTGTCGGTGGGCTGGTCGAGCCTGCTCGTCGCCGTCCTCGGTGTCGTGGCGCCGTTCCTGCTCGGCTGGGGCGTCTCGGCGTGGCTGCTGCCCGAGGCCCACACGCTGGTGCACGTCTTCATCGGCGCCACCCTCTGCGCCACCAGTGTCGCCATCACCGCCCGCGTGCTCGCCGACCTCGGCAAGCTGCAGGCGGCGGAGAGCCGCATCGTCCTCGGCGCCGCGGTGATCGACGACGTCCTCGGCCTCGTCATCCTCGCCGTGGTGATCGGCAGCATCGAGGCCGCCGACCGCGGCGCCGAGCTGGGCGCGGCCAGCGTGCTGTGGATCGTCGCCAAGGCGGGGCTCTTCCTGTTCGGCGCGCTCGCCGCCGGCGGTTGGGTGTCGAAGCGGCTCTTCGGCCTCGCCTCGCGGCTGCAGATCCGCGGCATGCTGCTGGCGGGCAGCCTCACGGTGGCGTTCTTCCTCGCCTGGCTCGCCGACCGCGTCGGGCTGGCAGCGATCGTCGGCGCCTTCGCCGCGGGGCTGATCCTCGACGAGGTCCACTACCGCGACCTGGTGGACCGCGCCGAGCACGACCTCGAGGACCTGCTGGCGCCGATCGCCGGCTTCCTGGTGCCGCTCTTCTTCGTGCACATGGGGCTGGCCGTCGACCTGCGCAGCTTCGCAGACCCGCGCGTGCTCGGCCTCGCGGCGCTCCTGCTCGTCGCCGCCGTGCTCGGCAAGCTGACGTGTGCCGGCGGCGTGCTGGGAGGCGGGCTCGACCGACTGTCGGTGGCGGTCGGCATGGTGCCGCGCGGCGAGGTCGGCCTCATCTTCGCCGGCATCGGCGCCCAGCTCACGCTCGGCGGCGAGCGCGTCGTCGCGCCGGCCATCTTCTCGGCGCTGGTGATCGTCGTCATCGCCACCACCGTGGTGACCCCGCCGCTGCTCGCCGCGACGCTCCGGCGCGGCGACCGGCGGAAGGCCGCGTCCGCCATCGCAACGCGTGCGCTGCCGGTCAGTGCGGCGTCGCAGCCGGGGGCGGAGCCGGCGCTCGAGTCGGCAAGCGCCGAGCCGGAGCTCCCGGGGCCGGGAACACCACCACCAGATCCTCGGGCTTGACCAGCCCCAGCTCCTGGCGCGCCAGCCGCTCCAGCGTCACCGCATCCTTCTCCAGCCGCCGGTTGCGCTCTTCGAGCTGGCGCACCTTGGTCTCGGTCTTGAGGATGGCGGCGGCGAGCTCGGCTTCGTGCGCCCGCTGCTCGGCGAGGTCGTGCCACGAGCGCAGGCTCGCGGCGCCTACCGCCACCAGCACCGCGATCACCGCCAGCGCCAGCAGGAACGGCGAGCGCTCGCGCGGCGGCGCGGCGGCGGCGGCGGAGTCGGGAGGCGGAGTCACCGGCGGAAGCGGGGGAAGGCGCGGCGGCCGGGGTAGCTCGCCACTCCCTCCAGCTCCTCTTCGATGCGCAGCAGGCGGTTGTATTTGGCGACGCGGTCGCTGCGGCAGGGCGCGCCGGTCTTGATCTGGCCGGTGCGGCAGGCCACGGCGAGGTCGGCGATCGTCGTGTCCTCGGTCTCGCCGGAGCGGTGCGACATGACGTTGGCGTAGGCGTTGGTCTTCGCCAGCTCGACGGCGTCGAGGGTCTCGGTCAAGGTGCCGATCTGGTTGACCTTGACGAGCAGCGCGTTGGCGAGGCCGTCGGCGATGCCTTGGGCGAGGATCGCCGGGTTGGTGACGAAGAGGTCGTCGCCCACCAGCTGCACGCGGGAGCCGAGCGCCTGGGTGAGCGCCTTCCAGCCGTCGCGGTCGCCTTCGGCGAGGCCGTCCTCGATCGACACCAGCGGGTAGGCATCGAGCCAGCGCGTGTAGAGGGCGATCAAGTCGCCGGCGGCGAGGCCGCTCTTGCCCTCGCCGGCGAGCGAGTAGGTCGCGGGGTCCTCGCCGTCCTTGCCGTCGGCGAGCTCGGAGGCGGCGACGTCGAGCGCCAGCGCGATCTCCTCGCCCGGCTTGTACCCCGCCTTCTCGATGGCCTCCACCAGCAGGTCGAGCGCCTCCTGGTTGCTCTTCAGGTCGGGCGCAAAGCCGCCCTCGTCGCCCACTCCGGTCGAGAGCTTCTTGCCGAGCAGCACCTTCTTGAGCGTGTGGTAGACCTCGACGCCCGCGCGCAGCGCCTCGCTGAAGCTCTCGAAGCCGACCGGCACGACCATGAACTCCTGCACGTCCACCGAGTTGTCGGCGTGGGCGCCGCCGTTGAGCACGTTGAGCATCGGCACCGGCAGCGTGGTGGCGCCGGGGCCGCCGACGTAGGCGTAGAGCGGCAGCCCGGCCGCCTCGGCCGCCGCGTGGGCGACGGCGAGCGAGACGCCGAGGATGGCGTTGGCGCCCAGGCGTCCCTTGTTGTCGCTGCCGTCGAGGGCGATCAGCCCGCGGTCGATCGCCGCCTGGTCGCGCACGTCCATGCCGAGCAGCTCGGGCGCGATCTCCTCCTCGATCGCGCGCACCGCGCCGAGGACGCCCTTGCCGAGGTAGCGCTTGCCGCCGTCACGGCGCTCGAGCGCCTCGCGCGTGCCGGTGGACGCGCCGGATGGCACCGCGGCGCGACCCAGCGCGCCGCCCGACAGCAGGCAGTCCACCTCGACGGTGGGGTTGCCGCGCGAGTCGAGGACCTCCCGCGCCACCAGCTCTTCGATCTCGAACATGCCCCCTCCCGTCACCTGCGAGTGCGAATGTGCGACAAAAGGGTACTACGCCGCGGTCCAGCCGGGGCTATTGACGAGATCCTCCAGCCTGCGGCGCACGCGCCAGTTCGCGCATGAAGCGGTCGAGCCGGTTCGCGTCGGTCAGCTCGCGCATGAGGCGCGCTCGAAGCTCACCAGGCGGCGAAGGAGCGCGTTGTAGCGCGAGTGCGCGGCGTCGCCGTGCTCGGCGGCGAGGAGCAGATAGAGGCGGCGCTCGGGCTCGTCGAAGGTGCTCGGCGGCAAGTCGAGGTCGAGCCGCGACAGCCGCGGCCGGCCGATGGCGACGAGGAGCGCCGGCACCGACTCCACGCCGCGGCGGAGGTCCTCGATGCCGGGAAGCACCAGCTCGGCGCCGGGCAAGTCGTCGTAGCGCACTGATCGGAATTGTACGCGCGGGTGCAGTGCGAGCCGCAACGTCACGCTCAGGCGCCGAACGTGCACGACCACTCCGGCCGCACGGGGACACTGCACGGTGTCGATTCCGCCCCTCCCCGTTCGTCGTCCAGGTGTGAAAGGAGAGAACCGCATGAAGACCACTATCCTCGTCGTTGTGGCTTTGCTGCTTCCCACCGCCGTTCTCGCCCAGCCCGTATCGCCGGGCAAGCGCGTCCAGATCAACGGCATGCAGATGTACTACGAGGTCTCGGGCCAGGGCGATCCGCTGATCGTGCTGCATGGCGCCTACATGAACATCCCCTCGATGGGCGCGATCGTCCCCAAGCTCGCCGCGACGCACCGGGTCTACGCGCTCGAGCTCCAGGGCCATGGCCGGACCACCGACATCGACCGGCCCATCACCTACCCCCACCTCGCGGACGACGTGGCGGCCTTCATGGACGCGGTCGGGCTCGCCAAGGCCGACGTCTTCGGCTACTCGATGGGCGCCGAAGCAGGCCTCCAGCTCGCCATCCGCCACCCGGGCAAGGTGAACAAGCTGGTCGCGGCCTCCGCCGCCTACGACCTCCGCGGCTGGCAGCCGGAGTTCCAGGCGGCCATCCCACAGATGACGGTGGAGATGATCCTCGGCATGCCGTTCGCCGCTGAATACCGCAAGCTGGCCCCGAATCCGGACGGCTTCCCCGCGCTGGTCGAGAAGCTGATCGCGCTCGAGAAGCAGCCGATGGCGTGGGAGCAAGAGGTCAAGAAGATCAAGGCCCCCGTGCTGATCGTCAGTGGCGACGCGGACGTCATGACCCTCGAGCACTCCGTCGCGCTGTTCCGCCTGCTGGGCGGCGGCGTCATGGGCGACATGGGCAAGCCGCTCGCCGTCTCGCGCCTCGCCGTCCTGCCGGCGACCTCCCACACCGCGGTCATCACCCAGACCGACCTGCTGGCCGCCCTGATCGGGCCCTTTCTTCGGGGCGAGACGCCGAAGGGATTCTTCCAGTAGCGCTCTTCACGTCGCCGCTGAGCTGTCGCACGATCTCCGTGGTCCGGCGGATGTCCCCTTCGGTGAGATCGACGCCCATGGTCGACGCGATCGCCAAGAACCGGACCTCGAGCGCGCGGTAGCGCGATTCACCCTTGCGCGTGAGGCGCACGAGCTTCGAGCGCCGGTGCTTCGGGTTGGCGACGAATGCCACGAGCCCCTCGGCGGCGAGCTCATTCGCCAGCCGCTGCATGCGCTGCCGGCTGGTGGGTCGCATCTGGGCGATCTGCGGCACGGTCAGCGGACCCAGCAGTGCGAGGCTGCGCAGGAAGCCGAACGCACCACCGCCCCAGCTGGTGATCAACCCTGTCTTCTGACCGACCGCCCGTATCCTGAAGAAGCACTGGGCCACTTCGAGCATCAGCTCGGCGATCGCCCCGGCCTTGCCGTCGACGATCGGCGCCGGCGCGCTCCGCTGTCGTGCCATCGACGTCGCCTCCGTTCCCCTCGCCGTACCAGTCTCCCAATTGACACCGGTGTTGTCAACGCACAGAATGACACCTATGTTGTCGTTCTGGCGGAAAGCGGAGCCAGCTAACGGGCGAACCGCGGACGTCATCGCACTGATCGGCGTTCTAGCTCTCGTGCTCGTCTCCTGCGCGAAGATCCCGACAGCCGAGGAGGCCAACGACACCCTGCTGGCGCTCCGCGGCTACGGGCGCTGGGCCTGGGCCATGGGCATTGCCCTCATCTGGGTCGACCTGCTGTTGCCGATCCCGCAGGCGGCCGTCATCGCCGCACTCGGTGTCGTCTACGGGACCCTGCTCGGCGGTCTGCTGGGCAGCCTCGGCCTGATCACCGGCGGCCTTCTCGGCTATGGGCTGATGCTCACCTCCGCACGGCGCTTGGTCCAGCGCTTCACCCGGCCTCGGTCACTGCACAGGATGGAGAGCTTGTTCGCCCGCAGCGGTGCGTGGGCGATCGTCTTGACGCGCAGCCTTCCCTACAGCGTTCCCGAGGCCGTGGTCTTCCTCGCCGGACTTGCGGGCATGCCGATCGGGCGATTTGTGGCGGCGCTGACCGTCGGCAGCGTGCCCACGGCGTTCGCGTTTGCCGCCATCGGTGCCAGCTGGGCCGACCAGCCGCTGCTGGTTCTCGTGGTGAGCTACGTGCTCCCCGTCGTCTTGCTACCTCTGGCGCTCTATTTCTTGCGGCTGCGAGCACGCTGAAAGATGTCGGCGCTGGTCATCGTTCTCCGCATGCTCGCCGTGCTCGCATTCGCGGCGGTGCTGCTGGGCGTCGGTGCGCGTCGTGGAGGGCCCGAGACGCGAGCCCGTCACCGTGGCGGCGGCCCATGGCCGGTGGCCGCAAACCTCCTAGCGGTGGGCTCGTTCTTCTTCTCGCTCGTCGTCTTCTCCGGCAGCGCCGACGGCGGCACGGCGCTGCTGATGGCCTCGTCAGGGTTCCCTCTTGCGGTCGCCGGCGCGGCGCTCGTCCTCAGGTCCCGGGCCGAGCTTGGCGCCGCCTGGAGCCTCGTGCCCAGGGCCGGCCAGGAGACAGGCCTCGTCACCACCGGTCCCTATCGCTGGATCCGCCACCCCATCTACCTCGGCTTCGTACTGCTCGCCCTGGGCGAAGCACTCGCCTTCCGCAACTGGCTTGCCTGCTCGATCGCGCTGTTCGGAATCGTTCCCACCTTCGCGTGGCGCGCCCGGGTGGAGGAGACCTTGCTCAGCCGCACCTTTGGCGAGGGCTACGGCCGCTACCAAAGACGGACCAAGTTGATCGTCCCGTACCTTCTCTAGACGCCAGGTAGGGTGCTTCGCGGGAACCATTCCCGGGATCGAGCGTTGGAGAGTCATGGTGAAACGAATCGTCACCCTGCTCCCACTGCTGATCGCCGTCGCGTTCGCTGGTCTCGCCGAGTCGAAGCGGCAGCCCTTGCCGCCAATGACCGCCGAGAAATGGCGCGCCGACGTCGACTTCTTCGCGCGCGAGCTTCCGAAGCGCCACAAGAACGCCTTTCACGCCCTCACCCGCGAGCAGTTCGCCGCCGAGGTCGCGGCCCTGCGCGCCAAGGCGAGCCACGCGAGCGACGACGAGATGATCGTCGGACTGATGCGAATCACGGCGATGGTCGGCGACGGTCACACCCGCGTTCAACCGCCGTCGAACGTCCACCAGTTCCCGCTCACGGTGGTGCCCATCGACGGGGCTTACCGCATCGTCCGCGCTGCCGGGCCGGCCGCCGAGCTCGTCGGCGGACGGCTGGTCCGGATCGATGACACACCCATCGACGATGCGATCGCGCGCAGCCGCACGATCCTTCCCCAAGCCGAGAGCGAAGTCCTCTTGGTCGCCTCCGCGCCGCAGTGGCTCTCCATCGCGGAGGTGATGCACGGCCTCGGCATCGTCAGGAGTGCCGCGACGGCACGGTTCACTGCGGTGCTCGACGACGGCGTCGAACGCGCGGCCGACGTCTCCTCGATCGACATCGCGGCGAAACCCGAATGGCGGACCGTGACCACCACGCCGCCGCTCTATCGCCAGCGTCTGGGAGAAGGGTTCTGGTTCGAGTGGCTGGCAGAGGCGGGAACCGTCTACGTGAGCTTCCGGACCTACGACGACCTGCGGAGCAAGGCGCGCGATCTCTGGTCGTTCGTCGACCGGCATCCGGTGCGGAAGATCGTCATCGACCTCAGGCAGAACGGCGGCGGCGACTTCAACGTCGGCAGGAAACACCTCGTCGACGAGCTGGCGCGCCGGCCGAAGCTGCGCGGCTACGTCCTCATCGGTGCCAAGACGTTCTCGGCCGCGCTCAAGAACTCCATCGATTTTCGCGACGTCGCGAGAGCGACCCTCGTCGGCGAGACGATCGGCGAGAGGCCGAACAGCTACAGCGAGAACGACGAGATGACCCTGCCGCACTCGCGAATGGAGGTCTCGTATTCGACGAGGTACTACGAGTTCCTACCCACCGATGGGCTGGTCACACCGGACAAGGAGATCCGGCCCACCTGGGCTGACTGGGTGGCGGGGCGGGATCCCGTGCTGGACTGGATCCTCGAGCAGTAGTCCAAGCCGGCAGTTGAATCCGAAGTGCGTCAGGGCTGGCCGGCGACGTCGCACGGGACGAAAGGCCAATTCCCAGCCGGGCCGGGCACGCCTACGCTGCTCGCGGGGGCCCGTGGGTGGCCGCCGAAAGGAGTCGTGATGCACCCGAGGATTCGCATCGGCGTTTTCGGTCTGGCTCTGGCGGCACTGGCGCTGGCCGCCGCCGGCCACGCTGAGGAGGCGGCGAAGCCGGAGCCCGAGACGTTCATCGCCAACGCCATGAGCCTCAGCGGCGGGGGCGGCCCGAACACCGGCCGGCTGCGGATGTACGTGAAGCGCTGGACCACCGACGAAGAGCGCGGCGCCCTGCTGCGCGTCCTCGCCGAGCAGGGCTCGCGCAAGCTTGCCGAAGCGCTGCAGGACGAGAAGCCGCTGGGCACCATCAGCTTCTCCAACACCCTCGGCTACGACCTGCGTTATGCGCGCACGACGGAGCACGAGGGCAAGCGACGCATCGTCCTCGGCACCGACCGGCCCATCCTCGGCGCCGAGGTGATGAACAACACGCGGTCGCTCGACAACGCGGTGACCCTGATCTTCCTCGAGCTGGACGCCGAGGGGAACGGGGCGGGCAAGATGCTGGTCGGCGCCGAGCTGGTGCTCGACGCCGAAAAGCGCGACCTGACCATCGAGAGCCTGGCCACGAACCCGATCCAGCTCACGAAAGTCCGCAAGGACTGAGCCTCAGCGCCCGGCGCGGACGGCGGCGAGCGGGGCCTGCCAGACGCCCCGTCCGAGCGTCGCGACGACGACTCGCCCGTGCGCCGGGTCGACGACGACGTCGTGGACGGGGGCGTTGGGCAGGCCGACTCCATAGGATGCCCAGGACGTACCGTCGTTGCCGCTCGCGTAAACCCCGCGGTCGGTGCCGACGAAGATCTGCCGCCGGCTGCCGGCGCGGTGGATGGCGACGGCGAAGATCGGCAAGTCGGGCAGGCGGCGCCCCACCTCGGTCCAGGTGGCGCCGTGGTCGCGGGTGAGGAGGACGCGCGCTCCGCCGAAGCCGCCGTCGACGACGGCGGCCACGCCGGCATCGCCCGGGTCGACGGCGACCTGGCGCATGATCCTCGGCCAGCCGGCGATGTCGCTCAGGACGTGCGTCCAGTTGACGCCGCGGTCGGTGCTCACCAGGACGGCGCCGTCGTTGGTCGTCGCGTAGAGCGAGACACCGTCGCTGGGCGCGACGGCGAGCGACCGGATCGCCCAGGGTGGCCCGCTGGTGAGGTCGCCGGAGAGCGGCCGGAAACTCGCCGTCTGGGACTCGAGCTCGGCGACGTAGAGGCGCTGGGTGGCGTAGAAGAGCGCGCGGCCCGGATCCAGCACCAGGGGCGCCTGGAAGGCCGTGCGGTCGCTCCCGTCGATGCCTTGTCCAATGCGCTCGAAGGTCAGGCCGCCGTCGCTGGTGGCGAACACGTTGCCGGTGCCTTGGTACTGCACGACGAACTCGTCGGCATCGTCGGGGTTCGCCGCCACCCAGCCGCCATCGCCGCCGAACACCTCCTCCCAGAACGAGCCACCGCGCCGCACGTGCGTGCCGTTGTCCTGGCTGCCGACGGCGATGAAGTCCGGCGTCGCCGCGCTGACGGCGAGACCGGCGTAGTACTGGACGGTACCCAGGCCGCCGTTGAGGACTTCCCACGACTGGCCGAGGTCGGTGGAGCGGAAGACTCCCCCGTCTCCCGCGGCGATCAGCCGCTGCGCGGCGTCGAACTCGATCTCGTGGATGTCCACGTGGGGCGGGGTGACGTTCTGGAAGGTCGTCCCGCCGTTGGTGGAGCGCAGCATCTCGACGCCGCCGAGGAAGATGGTCCGCGGCTCCTGGGGCGCGACGGCGATGGCGATGTCGTAGACGCCCTGGTCGCCGAGGAAGTTGCCGGGGTTCGTGGACGTCCAGGTGAGCCCGCCGTCCCGCGAGGCGTAGAGCGCGAGGGTGACGTCTCCCACCGGCGTGAAGCCGCCGCGCATCTCACGGCCGGACGGGCGGCTGGCGATCGCGTAGACCTGACCGGGGTCGCTGGGGGCGATCGCGATCGCGATGCGGCCGATGGTCGAGCCGTGCACCCCCAGCACCTCGCGGAAGCTGCCGCCGCCGTCGGTCGACAGGTAGATGCCGTTCCTGCCGTCGCCGAAGACGTCGCTCGCGGCCACGAAGATGCGGCTCGGGTCGCTGGGATCGATGTCGACGTCGGAAACGGGCAGCTCCGGCAGCCCGTTGCGGACGAGCCGCCAGCGGTTGCCCCCGTCGGTCGACACGAACAGGCCCATCGGCGCGTTGCGGCGCGGGTGCTGGCGGGCCCCTTCGAACCCCTCAGCCGTGCCGCCCGCCCGTGACACGGCGGCCCAGACCGCGCCGTTGGGGGCGACGGCGAGGCGCGAGAAGGCGAGGCCCTCGAAGGTCTTGCCGGCCAGCACGCGGAAGCTCCGTCCGCCGTCGGTCGACTTGTAGATCCCGGCCCCGTAGAGGCTGTGGTAGGCGTAGTTCGCCTCCCCGCTGCCGGCGTAGACGATCTTCTCGTTGCGCGGATCGAGGGCGATGGCGCCGAGCGCCGTCGTCGGCAGGCGGTCGGTCCGCGGCGACCAGCTCAGCCCGCCGTCGAGGCTCTGCCAGACGCCCCCCGAGGCGCTGGCGACGTAATACGTGTTCGCGTGCTGGCGCGAGAGGGCGACGGCGGCCACCCTGCCCGTGAAGCCACTGAAGTCACCGCCGGCGATGGGTGCCGGCCCGAGCTCCTGCCACTTCGGAGCGGCAGCCACGCCTGCCGACGCCAGGGTACCGAAGATGACCAGCGCGAGAGCCGGAACGCGCCGGCTCATGGAGCACCTCCGGCCACCATGGCCCGCGGCACGTCGAAGAGCAGCTCCGCGATGCGATCCTCGCCGGAGCGGAAGTAGACGCGCCAAGCGCCGGCGGCGGGCAGAGAGACCACCGCCACCCCGTGCGCGTCCGACGTCGTGACGTTCGACGCGCCTCCCGGACCTTCCGCGACCACCCGGGCGCCGGCAGCGGGACTGCCGTCAGCGAAGACGCGCAGCGGCAGGGAGCTGCCAGGGCGCGTGGTCGCCGGGTTGGCGAGCGGGCGCACCTCGTCGCGCGTCCCGGAGCCGGCGAGAAGGATCGCGCCCGCCTGGCGACGGGCCGCGAGATCGGCCGAGGGATCGCCGCCATCCTGACAGAGCACCGCGCGGACGCTTCGGCGCGAGCGTCGCCACGAGTCCGCGTGACCGCGGTCCTCGGGCCGGCCGAGGTCGGCGACGAGCAGAGCGCATCCTGACGCAGGCAGCGCCACGTCCAGCGATCGGCCCCTCGCCACGCCGGCGTCGATGCTGCGCTGCATTCCCTGGCCGCGGAGGGCCAGGAAACCGACGTTGGCGTCCGCCCATGCCGGCGCCAGCGCGGCGGAGAGAGTCAGGCGCACGACACCGTCGGCAGCGGTCGACTTGGCGCCCACCCGGGTGATCTCGAACGCGGGCTCGTCGAGACGGGCAACCGCTCCTCCGCCGGCGGAGGCGAGGAGGGCGAGCCCGAGCCAGGCGGCGTGTCGTGCGACCATGGAGCGACCTCCCAGCTGCGCAGTGTTAGAGCGGACAGGAGGGCGGCTTCCTTCGCCGCCGCTCCCCAGCCGCGAGCGGATGCCCGCGAGTCCGCGCCGGCGACGCAGTCAGGACCCGGTCACGGCCGTAAGACCGGGTGTCGCCTTTAGCTCGAGTCTGGGCTGTCGCTGGACACTTATGGGCAGTAGGGCATTTTTGCTGAGCTGTATTGGTAACAGGGGTCTTGATGACAAGTGCACGTCGAGGAGCTCCAGTTCCCTCCCATGTTCCAGCAGGCCTCCTCCTGTTGCGGATCGCAGGTCGGCGGAGGGGGCGGAGGCGTGCCGGAGGTCTGGCAGATGTAGGCCACCCAGATCGTCGCCCCGAAGGTGCCGCAGTAGGGGTAGACGCCGCTCTGCGAGCCGCCGTTGCAGTTCTCGGCCGAGGCCTGGGCCGAGCTGTTGCCGGAGCCGTTGGAGACCTGCACCGAGGCCCACAAGGTCCCCATCGGATCGTCGCAGCACCAGGGATCGTGCTCCTTGATGAACTCGCCCACGTTGACGGTGGCGCCGTCGCAGGAGCCGGCCACCGTGACATAAGGAGTCGAGACCTGATGCACCCAGCGGCTGTCCGTGAGGTCGCCGCCGTAAAAGGACCCTTGAGGGTTGGAATACTGCGCGTGCCAGGTGTCGCAACTGAAGACGTTGCCCCATTCGCCGAGGTGCTCCGTGCTCGGGCCGTGGAAGCAGGTCACATGGTCGTCCTCGCACTTTTTGTACTGGTGGTAGGAGCCGAAATAGATGTTGATATCGCCGGTCATCGCTCCCGAGCCGGGGGTGTGCGGCTGGGCCCAATCGACGTCGTTGCTGCAGACGCCGTGGCTCGCGTGCCCGCCGACCTCCAGCCCCCACCAGCGGTTCATCCACCGATTGTGGCTGTAGACCGACAAGGTACAGGTGCAGGTCTGGGCCTTGGAGGGGAACTGCGGTCCTCCGCGCTTGTCGGCGGGCACGGGCGTGTCCCTACGGCCGCCCTGGAACTCGCGCGCCGATAGCCCCGCCGTCTCGCGGAAGAGCTTCTCCACGCGGGCGAGCTTCTTCTCCTCGGCGCGGCAGCTTGCGGCGCCGCCGTCGGCCAGCCGGCACTTGTCGAGGCCGATCTCGAGGCGCGCCCGCTGCAAGAGGAGATCGGTGATCTCCTCGGCGGAGGCTCTCACGCCCATCTCCCGCGCCCGTGCCTCGACCTCGGCGAGGACCTCCTCCCGCTGCCGCTCGGCCAGCTCCGCCTCGCGGCGCGGCACCGACGCGGCGAGGGCTGCCCGCTCCCCGGCCGACATCTGCTCCGCCGCCCAAACGCTCCGCGCCTCCTGGCCAGAGCCGCTGGAGGGCACGAGGACCACCCCCAGCAGGACTACGGTTCGACACGTGGTGAATCTCTGCGCCATGGCTTGGTCCTCCTATGGGAAAGCCCGAGAACTTCGGACCTTTCACTCCCTGGAAGCCCGCGAGGGTCGAACAGAGATGAGTACCCGCACCACGGCAGTCGGTTTCCGTGGCGCCCACAAAGCGAGATTCGATCAGAGCTCCCCGAAAGGAGAGGGCCGGCTGACGCTGTGCCTACCGCTCCGCAAGCGGCCGGAAACTCCCGTCGATCCGGCGCCTCCAGGAATTCGCCGGGCTGTCGGTTGCGGGAGTGGTGACCAGCGGCGGTGGCTCCTGGCCCAGGGCCCGGCAGGTCGCGACGTCGATGAGCCGACCAGCCGCCGCGGAGATCTGCTCGTCCGCGTCCGCGTCAGTGGGGAGGCCGAGCGCGATGCCGCGTCCGCCGGTCTCGTCGTTCCAGGCAATCGTTGCATAGCCCGGGATTCCTCCGTCGTGCCCCCAGATCGGGCCGCAGGCGGTTTCCGAGCGGTAAAGACCCAGGCCGTAGCCGAACTCGTACTCGTCCTCGACCGGCACCAAATCTTTCATCTCGGCAAGCTGGGCCGGTTCCAGCAGTCGGCCGCCGAGCAGTGCTCCGAAGTAGCGCCGCAGGTCGTCCACGTTCGACACCAGCGCCCCGGCGGCCCAGGCCACGGTCGGCGACAGGCGGGTGACGTCGACGTACCCCCCACCGGTCAGGGCCGGTGGGAAGTAGCCGTGGGCGTGGTAGCCCTGGATGTTCGGCGATTGCTCGGGGAGAGAGGTGAGCCGCAGGCGGAGAGGGCGAGTGATGCGCTGTTGGATGAGCTGCGATATCGACTGGTTCGTCACCCGCTCCAGGATGAGACCGGCGACGATGTAGTTGGTGTTGGAATAGCTCCAGCTCGTACCCGGGGGGAACCGCGGTGGATAGCCGTTCGCCAGCGTGACTATCTCCTGCGGCGTATAGGCTCTCAGTGGATTGGTCAAAACTTCCGAGACGAACGCATCGTCATCGGTGTAGTTGAACAGGCCGCTGGTGTGGTTGAGCAGCTGACGGACGGTGATCTGCGCACCGCCGGGAATCAGCCCCGGCTGCCACTGCTCGACGGTGTCGTCCAGACTCAGCCGGCCCTCCCCGACGAGCTGCAGGGCAACGGTCGAGACGAACGTCTTGGTGATGCTGCCGACCCGGATCTTTGCCTCGGGACGCATCCGCTGCGGCGGCCTCAGGCGCGACTGGCCGCTCGCCAGGCGATAGGTGCGCTGTCCATCGTCCACTCGGAGGGTGACACCGCTGGCACCGGCGGCGACCACATCGTCCAGAGCAGCCTGCAGCTCCTGAGCGATCGGGTCAGAACGGCCAGACCCGACGGCGGTGGGCGCCTGATCGGACCTGGCAACCGCAGGCCCGGCGAGCGCCACCACCAAGCCGATCGCCGAGGCCAGGAGGCCGAGCCCGAGCCAGGAGGCGTGTCGTACGACCATGGAGCGACCTCCCACGATCTGCGCAGTTGTTAGAGGGGCAGGCGGGGGGTTTTCCTTCGTCGTAGGGGCGCCGAGGCGCGAGCTCCGCCGCTCTCGGTGCCACGCACGTCAACGCGACCCTGTCATGCGTCCTGCCTGGCCAGAGGCAGCGCGACGAAGAACGCGGCGCCGCGCCCGGCTCTGCCCTCCGCCCACAGCCTTCCGCCGTGCGCGGTGACCAGGGTGCGGCAGATCGAGAGGCCCAGGCCCAAGCCGCCATCCTTGGTGGTGTGGAAGGGCTGGAACAGGGTCTCGACGTCGTCCGGTAGACCGACTCCGCTGTCCAGCACGCCGATGCGCATCTCGTTCTGCGCGATGGAGCTGGTGAGCGTGAGCTTGCGGTCTTGCGGTGGGTTCGATGCCATGGCATCGCACGCGTTGACGATCAAGTTGAGGAGGACCTGCTGGAGTTGCACGCGATCCGTCATCGCCGGGGGAAGGTCGCGGGCGGTGAGGTTCGACACCGAGACGCCGCGCGCAATCAGGTCGCTGCGGGTGAGACGGAGGAGCTCTTCGAGGCTGTCGTTCACGCTCACGGGCTGGAGCGCGACCTCGCCGCGGCGCAGCATGGTGCCCAGGCGCCCGATGATCTCGCTGGCGCGAAAGTCCTCGCTGACGATGTCCGCGAAGATCGCGCGCAACTCGTCGAGGTCGGGCGCGTCCTGCGACATGAAGCGCTGCCCCGCCTGGGCATTGCTGAGGATGCTGCTGAGCGGCTGTTTGAGCTCGTGTGCGAGAGAGCCCGAGAGCACGCTCACGGTGGCGACGCGGGAAAGGTGCGCCAGCTCCTCCCGCTGCAGCTGCGCCTCCACGGCAGCCTGCTTCTGGCGCGTGATGTCCATCGAGACGCCGAGGATTCGCGGCGGTGCGTCACTGGTGGCGGGGCTTGGGCTGCGGCCGCGGGCGGCGATCCAGCGCACCGAGCCGTCGGGCAGGACGATGCGGTACTCCACCTCATAAGAACCGCCGGTCTCCAGCGCCTGCTGGATCGCCGTCTCACGAACGGGGCTGTCGTCGGGGTGGACGCGTCCGGCCACGCTGGCGTAATGAAGGGGTTCGCTGGGCGTGAAGCCGAAGAACTCCCGTCCTTCCTCCGTCATCCAGACCCTGTCGCTCGCCACGTCCCAATCCCACAGCGCCAACCGCGCGCTCTCCGCCGCCAGACCCATGCGCTCTTCGCTGACGCGCAGCGCCTCCTTCGACCGTCTTTCGTCGGCGATGGCGACCGCCAGCAACATCAGTGGGGTGGCCACCATCAGGAGGAACAGCTGCAGGGCCAGCGCGTTCTCCGCCGGCGTCTGCGTCAGGAACGGCCCGCGTCCTTGCATCGTTCCCCAGATCGCCAGCATCGTGATGCCCAACATCGAAGCGCTGATGCCTCCAAGCCCGAAGCGGAGGGCCGCCCAGATGAGCAGGGGAACGGGGGCATAGAGAAGCGCGGGGGAGGTGTCCGGCCCCGCGGGCGCCTGATTGAAGGCGACGAATCCGACCGCGAGAATCCCCGCCGCGAGGAAGCAGGCTTCGACAACGCGCCGCGGTGCTGCTTTGAACCTCTTCGTCACCAGCTGGTGGGCGCCGATCAGGATGACCGGCACCAGCACGATCACCGTCACTCCGTTCGAGATGCCGAGGTTGCGCCATTCGACCCAGTAGTGAGCTCCGAAATTGTTGGAGACGGTGAAGGCCGCCCCCCAGAGGGAAGTCCCGGCGGGAACGACGACCACCGCGATGAGGACGAAGAGGATCGCTTCACGCAGGCTGATGAGATGGAACCGGGACTTGATGAAGAGGCGGATGCCGGCGGCGGTCAAGGCAGCCTTCACCACATCGAAGGCTTCGCACTGCAGTGCGTAGAGGGGTGGCCAATGCGCCTGCTGCGTGGCGAAGAAATGACTGCCGGCGGCGGCCAGCGCGTAGAGCCACCAGCGCGAGGTGGGGACGAGCAGCAGGATGGAAACGAGGACCGCGTGCGGTGGAAAGAAGAGGGACACCTTGCTGTCGGGAAAACAGAGCAGCCAGGCGGTCCGCGTCGTCAGGTAATAGGAGGCGCCAGTGGCCACGACCCCGAAGACCGTGCGGAGAGAGAGCTTGGTCATGGCGCTAGTGCGGCAGCGAGGTCTCCGACCTCAGGGCGAGCGTTGACCCGGCGTCGGGATGCGGCACCACCTGCGTGACGATGACACACGGGCCGCACACCCCGGCGCGGATGCGGCGCGGGAGGGTGGGCGGAAAGTGGTTTATGCTATTGCAGCTTAGAGTGTCCCAGCGTCTAGTCTGGAAGGGAGCTGCTCCAATGTCGCGTCGGACCCGAGTCGCCTTGCCCGCTCTGCTCGCCCTTCTCGCCATCACCGCTGCGCCTCGGCCGTCCGCCGCCGACGAGGCACTGCTCCTCCACGGCGGGCGCTTCCACGTCACCGCCGAGTGGCGCGCCCCCGACGGCAGCCGCGGCATCGGTCATCCGATCCCACTCACCGAGGAGACCGGCCTCTTCTGGTTCTTCTCGTCCACCAACGTCGAGCTGGTGGTCAAGGTGCTCGACGCCTGCCCGGTCTTCCAGCGCTACTGGGTCTTCGCCTCGGGTCTCACCGACGTCGAGGTGACGCTGACCGTCGAGGACCGCTGGAGCGGCGAGCTCCAGCGCTACCAGCGCCCGGGCGGCGCCCTCTTCGCGCCGTTTGCGGACACCGCGAGCTTCGAGGTCTGCTCGGCCGGTGCGCCGGCGTGCGGCCATGGCAGCAGCGCCGACATCCTGGCGTCGCCGCGGCCCGATTTCGGCGCCGAGTCACTGGCGCTGGTGCTCGGCAACAGTGTCGCCGCGGAAGAGTCGCTCTACCAGCGATTCCACACCGACCTGGAAGCGATCCGCGCCGCCGATCCGGTCCTCGCGAATGCGAGCTTCGACAACATCCAGTGGGGGTACCCCCTCGAGATCTCCTTGCTCTTCACGGCCGCGGCCTGGGACGCGGTGAGGGCCGGCACCTATCGCGAGTGGGACTGTCTCAACGACTGGTACCGCGGCTCGGTTACCTCGCTCGGCAGCGGCGCGTATGACTGGAGCCGCGATGCCGGGATCTATTTCGAGGGCTCGCTGCGCCCGAATCACATTCTGGCCGACTACCGGGCGCTGCCTGGGGTAGTCAGCGCCTCTATCAACTACAGCTCCTGCCTGGAGTGCACGCCTCGGTTCCGCCTGTGCGCCACCAGCGCCGATGGAGTCGCCTACGACTACTTCGTCGACGAGCTCATCGCCTATCCCTTCCCGCCAAAGGTGCCGGTCCACTACTACCGGATCGCCTCACCGGGAGCGCCTCCGATGTTCCTCGGTCGCTGGAGCCCGCCGGCGCCGCCCCCTGCATGGCAGTCGAGCCTCGACGAGTGCTACGCGCGACTGTACGAGCGCCTCCGCGTCGACTAGGAGGGGCGGCCCATGCGGTCGCGGGTGACGAGGTGCTGCTCGGTGCACGTCGCCGCCGTGAGCGGCCAGAAGGGGCCGAGGGGGTAGCATCGGGGCGTGGATCCCGAGCCCAAGAACCAGCGGCCGGAGCGCGACCGGACCGACGAGGGCCTGCGCACCGAGCGGCAGAACGCCGACGAGGCGATCGTCGATCAGCTGACCGCCGTGGCGGCGAACGCCGACGAGAGTATCGAGCGGGCTCGTGAGCAGGCCGACGTCGTACTCGACGCGGCGCGCGTCAAGGCCGACGACGAGCGGGTCGCCGCGGGGCCCGGCGACCGCGCCGCGTTGATGAGGGGAAGGGAGCTGGAAGACGGGGTCGTCCACGATGAGCGGGTGGCGGCGGACGAGATCATCCGCCGCGAGCGCGCCGAGCAGGCGCGCGCCCTCGCTGCGCTACTCCCGCTCGAGCGAGAGAAGACCGACAGGTACCTGCTGACCGAGCGCGCGCGATCCGACGACGAACTGGCGCACCGCGACGACTTCCTGGGCATGGTCAGCCACGACCTGCGCAACCTGCTCAGCGGCATCATGCTGCACGGTGCGCTGCTGTCGGAGCAGGCCTCGTCGTCCGACGAGGGGCGGCGGACGGTGGCGGGGATGAAGCACATCCAGCGCTACCTCGCGCGTATGAACCGGCTCATCGGCGATCTCGTCGACGTGGTCAGCATCGACGCCGGCAAGCTCGCTGTGCGTCGCGAACCGTGCGACCTGACCGCGCTGGTCGCCGAGACCGTGGGCTCGTTCGCCCCCGCCGCGGCGGAAAAGAGGATCGCGCTCGAATCCATCGTCGCCGAGCCCCCCTTCGAGGCCGACCTCGACCACGACCGGATGCTGCAGGTGCTTGCCAACCTGACCACCAACGCGCTCAAGTTCACCCCGCCAGGCGGTGCGATCACCGTCCGCGCCGAACGCGAAGGCGACGGAATCCACCTCGCGGTCAGCGACACGGGGATCGGCATCCCGACCGACAAGCTGGAGGTGGTCTTCGAGCGCTTCTGGCAAGTCGGCCAGAACGATCGACGGGGCCTTGGCCTCGGCCTCTACATCTCCAAGTGCATCGTCGAGGCCCATGGCGGCAGGATCTGGGCCGAGAGCCCCCCAGGTGAGGGGAGCACGATTCACGTCACGGTCCCTGGCTAGCTGGGCACCCGCAAGCCGAAGAGCGCACCGATCACGGGGATGCGACGGATCGCAAGCTCGTAGATCGCCAGCGAGCCCAGCGCGGTCACCGCGATGATTGCCGCCGCCTCCGCGATCAACGGCCAGCGCAGGGGAAAGAGCGTCCACGCCGTGGCGATGATCAGGGTCTGGTGCAGTGCGTACACAGGGAGGATGGCGACGGTGAGGTAGCGCAGGCTCGCCGACGGGCGGTTCCACCATCGCGCCCCCACCGCCATGAGGCACAGGATCGCCGGCCAGCCGTAGATGCCTTCGCCCGCTCCGTAAGCGATGCCGTCGAAGGCGGGACCAATGATGCCGCCGTGGATGCCCGCTCGAATGCCGAGAAAGACTCCGAGCGTCGCGGCGGTGAGCGCTGCAATCGTGCCCACGCGCCGCCGCAGCAGCTCCCAGAAGTCGTCCTGCTTCGCAGCCAGCACACCGAACGCGAAGAGGCCGGCCCAGCGCAGGTGGCCGGCCCAGTCGCCGACGAAAGCGTGGGTTTCCGGCCAGCGCTCATTCGCCAGCACGTTGGCGAGGGCCATCCAGAGAGCCGGCGCCAGAACGAGAGCGACGGCGGGGAGCCGCGGCGCGACCCGGCGCCGGCCCCGAGTGAAAGCCCACGTCACCGTCGCGAAGACCAGGCTGTAGACGATGAGGTAGGCGAGGAACCAGAGGTGGTTCCACGTCGGCAGGTCGATGCCGAAGGAGCGATCTCCCCGCAGATAGTGGCCGAACCAGAAGTCGAGGTAACCCTGGGCGACCTTGCCGTCCTGGCGAAGCTCGAGATAGCTCTGTGGTGGAACGACGACCAGCATGCCGAACACCAGCACCGGCAGCAGGCGGCGCAGGCGATCGCGGGCGAACGCGGCGGCCCCCAGCTTGTCGCTGAGAAACTGCGACGCCACGCCGGAGATGAAGAACAGCAACGCCAGTCTCCAGGGGTTCACCGTCACCATCAGCCACTCGACGCCCGGCACCAGCCGTGGGCTCTTGACGTGGTACCCCCAGCTCACGTAGAGCATGCCGACGTGGTAGAGGATCAGCAGGGCGAAGGCCACGACGCGCAGGCGATCGAGGAAGTGCAGTCGGACGTTTTGCATCACAGGCGCTCCCTTCACGCACCATCCTGAGGGCGTTGCCGGCGCGCCGCCAGCTCGCCGGGACCGGCGGCGGAGCGGTGTGATGGAATGCGAGGCCGGCTGCGGCGCGGGGACGAACCGATGGCGTCAACGGGACCAGAGGCGGCGGACCCCGACGGCGCGATGCCGCCTCAGGGCCTCTCCCTGAGCCCGAAGCGGGCGGCGTTCTGGTGCGCGTGGGCGGCGCTGCTCGCGTTCGCCGCCGTCACCAACGCGCTCTCCACGCGCGCCGACTTCGCGCGTCACGGCATCGCCGTCCGCCCCTTCGAGCCGTTCGTCTGGGAGGCCACCAGCGCCATCGCCACCTTCGCCCTGTTACCGGCGCTGGTCTGGTGGGTCGATCGACGGCCCTGGTCGCGCGGCTCGAGCGCCGCCGCGATCGGCTGGAACGCCCTCGCCGCCCTGCTGTTCAGCACGCTGCACGTGCTCGGTATGGTGGCGCTGCGGCAGGTGGCGTACGCCCTCGCCGGCTCGAGCTACGACTTCGGACCGTGGCGCCGCGAGTTCGTCTACGAGCTGCGCAAGGACGTCGTCACCTTCGTGGTGCTGTCGGCCGTGATCAACCTCCTGCGCGAGATCGAGCGCCGGATTGCCGCCCCGGTCATCGCGCCGCCGGCGGCCGCGGGCGTCCCCGCGCCGGCCGCGGCCGGCGTCCTGCGCATCCGCGACGGCAGCGCCGAGCTCGAGCTGGAGGCGGGGCGGATCCTCGCCGTGCGGGCGGCAGGCAACTACGTCGAGATCTTCGGGGTCCATGACCGTCCACTGCTGGTGCGCGCCACCCTCGTAGAGGTTGAGGAACGAGTGGCGCCACTCGGCATCCGCCGCGTGCACAGGTCCTGGTTGGTGGCGCTCGATCGCGTCGAGCGGGTATCCACGACCTCAGCCGGCGATTTCCGGCTCACGCTGGCGGGGGGCCTGGAGGCTCCCGGCTCGCGCCGGCACCGCCAGGTGATCGAGCCGCTTCGCAGCCAGCCGCGGGCGGCGGGCGCACCGCCCGCGCGCTGATCTAGAAATGACGCTCGTCCCGTGGCCGGTGCAGCAACGGACGATGGCCTGATCGCCGGCCCCCTCGCCCGCGGCCTCCGACTGGCGCGTGGGCACTGTGCCCCGGGGGCGCCCGTCACTGGAAGCCGCCGATCCGGAGTGACTCGAGCGATCGGGGGTGAGCAGAGAGAAGGCGCCGGTAAGATAGGACCACCGCCATGATCCGTGTCGATGTAAAGCCCGACCTCTTGCGTTGGGCGCGCGAGCGCTCGCGGATCGACGCGCAAACTTTGGCGATTCGCTTTCCTCAGCTCGGCGCCTGGGAACGAGCCGAGCGCCGACCCACGTTCAAACAGCTCGAAGCGTTCGCCAAGGCCACGCATGCGCCTGTGGGGCTCCTCCTGCTGCCCGAGCCGCCAGTCGAGCAGGTGCCTATCCCGGACTTCAGGACGATGGCGGATCGAGACATCCGTCGCCCGAGCGCCGACCTTCTCGACACGATCTACCACTGCCAAGAGCGTCAGGACTGGTATCGCGACTTTGCCCGGGCTTCGGGGCAGGAGCCGCGTCGGTTCATCGGCACCGCGAGTGTCGGCGACGACGTCCCGGCCACAGCGGCCTTGATCCGCGACGAGCTTGGGTTCGATCTCGAGGCCCGACGCCGGGCAAGAACCTGGGCCGAGGCCCTTCGCTTGTTCGTCGAACAGGCGGAGGCGATCGGCGTGCTCGTGATGGTGAGCGGCATCGTCGGGAGCAACACCCATCGCGCGCTCGACCCGGAGGAGTTTCGCGGCTTCGCGCTCACCGACCCGCTTGCGCCGCTGGTGTTCGTCAACGGCGCCGACACCCTTTCGGCCCGCATGTTCACCCTGGCCCATGAGCTCGCTCACCTATGGATCGGACAGAGTGCGCTTTCGGATGCCGAAGCCTCGGCGTTACCGCAGCAGCGCACCGAGCGGTGGTGCAATCGGGTCGCCGCCGAGCTGCTGGTGCCCTTGGAGATGTTTCGGGCCGAGCTCGCGCCGCGCGCCGACCTTCGTGCCGAGCTCGACCGTTTGGCGAATCGTTTCAAGGTGAGCACGCTGGTGGTGTTGCGCCGGATGCACGACGCGGGCTCCCTCGCCGGTGACGCCTACTGGACTGCTTACCAGCGCGAGGTCGCGCGCCTGCGAGCGCAATCCCGCGCCCGCGCGGGTGGCGATTTCTACCGCACGCAACCCAGCCGTCTTGGAAAGCGGTTCACCGCCGCGCTGATCGCGGACACGGTAGAGGGCAACACCCTCTACCGCGACGCGTTTCGCATGCTCGGCATCTCGAAAGAGGCCACGCTTCGCGAGCTGGGGTCGAGGCTCGGCGTGCTCTGATGGCCTACCTCCTCGACAGCAACACCTTCATCGAGGCCAAGCAGCGCTACTACGACTTCGGTGTCTGCCCGGGCTACTGGAACTGGCTGACCGAGGCCAACTCCGACGGTCGTGTCTTCAGCATCGAGAAGGTGGGCGATGAGCTGTTGGCGGGCAGCGACGTGCTCTCCGACTGGTCAAGAGAACGCGGCGCGGGGTTCTTCCTGCCCGCGGACGAAGCCATGCTCCGGAGCCTCGTTCTCACGGTGGACTGGGCTCGGCAGCAACCTTTCCGGCAAGCGGCCATCAACGCCTTCGCGGATGACGCCGACGCGTACCTTGTCGCCTTCGCCCACGCCCACGGCTACACAGTGGTCACCCACGAACGGCCGAGCGACGGTGTCAAGCAGGTGAAGATCCCGAACGCCTGCGTCGGCATGAGGGTGAAGTACCTGAACACTTTCGAGATGTTGCGGCTCGAAGGTGCGCGGTTCGTGCTCGAGAGATAGGCCCGTCGCGCGCGGTCGAGCCGGCGGCGCCACTCGGCATCCGCCGCGTGCACAGGTCGTGGTTGGTGGCGCTCGATCGCGTCGAGCGGGTATCCACGACCTCAGCCGGCGACTTCCGGCTCATGCTGGCGGGGGGCCTGGAGGCTCCCGGCTCGCGCCGCCACCGCCAGGTGATCGAGCCGCTTCGCAGTCAGCCGCGGGCGCGTTGAAGCCGTCAGGAGCGGAGGGGCCGCGCGGCCTCAGACTGGTGCATGGCACCGTGTCCGGGCCGGCACCGTGTCGGGCAAGCATTGAGGGCTGTCGCCGCCCGCTACTCAGCGAAGTGCTCTCCGGAGAGGCGCAAATAGAAATAAACGCCCTTACGCGCGTTATCGAGCAGAACGCTCTCCTGGTAGATGCGAACCTCCTCTCCGGCACGCCGCGCAAACAAGGTTCGGGTCGCGCGCTCAAATTCAAGGTAGGAGTCCCCAGATAAGTCGGTGACAAGAAGGAAGATGAGCTTGAGGTCTCCATCACCTATCGTCTGTCGTCTGCTCTCGACCTCACCCTTGAGCGCGTGAAATCGTGTAGACACGGCACCCATGTGGTCGGCCGAAACGGTGGTCTGCTTGCCAAGAATCCTCACGTCGAAGACGCTCAGCCTTTCTTCCGTGAGGCTCACTCCATAGAAGCTGAGATCTCCGCGCTTGAAGAAATAGATGTGCCTCTCTAGCTCCGGAAACTCCCTGGCCGCCTCATCAAGAGCAAGCTCCTCCAGCCCGGAGACAGAACGAGTCCCGTGCCCGCAGCATCCCCCAGGCCGCCAATGGCCATGTCGGTGACTGATGTGGTCCAGAGCTAGCCGCTGCACGACAACGAAGAGGTAACTCTCGATCGTCGACTCTCCGGAATAGTTCCTGAGGATCCGAAAGTTGTCCTCGATGAGTTTCAGTCTGACAAAGGAGTCGAGGTCTTCTGCTTCCTCGCGGGTGAACCCATAGCGCCTCGCGGACGCGCGGACCGCACGCTCCAGGGTGGGCAGGTTGGCTAGGAAGAAGGCTTGAAGCTCCATAGCCGGCTCGCAGCTGGAATCCTACGCACATTTCCGAGGCGCAGTCGCCGTGGCGTCGCACCCGATTCGCGGCCCCCCGGCTCCCCCGGTTCCCGGTGCCACGCACCAGTCAGGAAGCTCCCGCTCCCGCTCCTGCACGGACTGGTGCGTCGCACCGTAGGCGGGCCGCGCGGCCTCAGACTGGTGTACGGCACCGTGCCCCGGTGCGCGCTACTTCGCCCGCGAGCGAGGGCCGCGCCACACGGCGCGCGCTACGGCCAGACGGCCGACCACGCGTCGGTCGTGCCCGACTCGAAGCCGTCGCCGAAGATCGTCGGCACGATCAGGACGGCGACCGAGACGTCGATGAGGTCGGTGCTCGCGCCGCCGCCGACGATCGGCGTGCCGCCGTGGGCCACCATCGTGGTCAGCCCCGGCGCCCCGCCGGCGGGCGCGTGCACAGCGGAGCTCATGAAGGTCCCGACCGTCGCCACGGGCAGCAGCGCTGCCGGCCGATCGAGGCCGGCGCCCCTGAAGTATGCGTTCCTCACCACCGCCTGCGCCGCGAAGCCGTACGGCATCGCCGGCGAGAGGATCGGCCCGCCGCCCGGCGCGGTGACCTCCTCCGCCTCGGTGGTGCCGGTCGTGTGCAGGAGGACCTTGGTGGCGGTGCGAACCCAGATCGAGCCGGAGGCGACCACGGACCAGCAGTCGCCGATCGGCAAGTCGGCGTGGGTGATCGAGTCGGCCGTGGTGGTGCCGACGACGTGGAGGTAGACGCCGCTCGCGTTCCAGGCCCATACCGCGGTGAACGTCGGCGAAGAGAGGTCGAGGGCCGCGGCCACGCCGCGCGGCTCGGCGATCGGCAGCCCGCCGGAAGTGATCGGCGCCACCGTGGTGGTGCCGACGACGTGGAGGAACACGCCGGCGGCGGTCCAGAACCAGGTCGAGTTCAGCGTCGGCGAGGTGTAGTCGGGGGGGTTGAGCGCGCCACGCGCGTCGGCCAGCGAGACGCCACCGGGGCCGGTGATCTCGGCGGTCGTGGTGGTGCCGACGCCGTGCAGGAAGACGCCCGCCGCGTTCCAGATCCACACCGCGCTGGCGGTCGGCGACGTGCTGTCGCCGCCGCCGAGCATCCCGCGGACGCCGGCGAGAGGACCGCCGCCCGGCGCGGTGATCTCCGTCGTGGTGGTGCCCACGGCGTGGAGGAAGACGCCGGCGGCGTTCCAGATCCACACCGACGTGCTGGTGGGCGAAATGGTGTCGATGCTCCCCACGATGCCGCGGACCCCGCCAAGGGGGCCTTCGCCGGGGGCGGTGATCTCGGCGGTCGTAGTGGTGCCGACGCCGTGCAGGAAGACGCCGGCGGCGTTCCAGATCCACGTCGAGTGCCCCGTGGGCGACGTTTGGTCGGAGATGAAGACGATGCCGGCGACGCCGGCCAGCGGGGCGCCACCGGGAGCGGTGACCTGCACCGTCGTGGTGGTGCCCACGGCGTGGAGGAAGACGCCCGACGGGTTCCAGATCCATACCGCGCTGCCCGTGGGCGACGTCCCGTCGCTCGTCGCCACGAGGCCGCGCACGTCGGCGAGCGCACCGCCGCCGGGGGCGGTGATCTGCACGGTGGTCGTCGAGCCGGTTACGTGCAGGAAGACGCCGGCCGCGGTCCAGAACCATACCGAGCGGCGAGTGGGCGAGGTGACGTCGCCGGCCTCTGCCACGCCGCGCACGCCGGCTAGCGGACCCCCGCCGGGAGCGGTGATCTGCACAGTCGTCGTCGAGCCGGTGACGTGCAGAAAGAGCGCGCCGTCCGTCCAGATCCACACCGCGAAACCGGTGGGCGAGGTGTCGTCGGTGCTGCTGGCCATGCCACGGATGCCGGCGAGCGGCGCCCCTCCCGGCGCGGTGATCGTGCTCGTCGTTGTGGTGCCGACGCCGTGTAACAGCAGCTGCGTCTCGTTCCAGAACCAAAGCGCCCTGCCGGTGGGCGAGGTGGTGTCGATGCTCGACAGCGTTCCCGCGAACTGCTGTGCGTGGAGCGCCGCCGGCATCTGCGACCACGCCGTGACCACCATGGCGACCGCGACCAACTGCCAACGGACCGAACGCCGACGCAGGGCTGACATCGGGGACCTCCTCGGGGCCATGCCGCGCTCCCCGTCTCTGAGTGGGAACGCGCGGCGGAGCGAGCGAAACGATCACGCGGTGACGCGCTTACGCGTTCGTCATCGCTGTTCTCCCTGAGCCCGAAGCGGGCGGCATTCTGGGGCGCGTGGGCCGCGCTGCTCGCCTTCTCCGCCGTCACCAACGCGCTCTCCACGCGCGCCGACTTCGCGCGTCACGGCATCGCCGTGCGCCCCTTCGAGCCGTTTGTCTGGGAGGGCACCAGCCATCGCCACCTTCGCCCTGTTGCCGGCGCTGGTCTGGTGGGTCGACCGACGGCCCTGGTCGCGCGGCTCGGCATGGTGGCGATGCGGCAGGTGGCGTACGCCCTCGCCGGCCGCGGCCGGCGTCCTGCGCATCTGCGACGGCAGCGCCGAGCTCGAGCTGGAGCCGGGGCGGATCCTCGCTGTGCGGGCGACAGGCAACTACGTCGAGATCATTTCAGGGCGCTCCGCAGCCTCAGACTGGTGCATGGCACAGCCTTGGCGGCGGCCGCCCCGCTTCTCGCGAAGTGGGTGGATCCCTCTGCAATGGACCGGCGTACTTGACAAGGACGCACAAGGAGCGTTAAATCTCCCTATTGCTCCCTGTCAGGCCGAAAAGGAGGCCCCGATGCAAACCGAACCGCAGTCGTTCCCCAGCCCACAAGGACCTCGGCTGCCGATCGAACCCACGGAACATTGTCCGACCTGCGACAGCGCCATCCCAGCTGCCAAGTTCGAGGAGGTCCGAGCACGGCTCGGAGAAGAGCGGCTTCGTGCTGCCGAGGCCGAAGCCCACATGCGCCACGAATTCGAGGCGCAGGTGACCGCTGCCACGGCGGAGCGTGATCAGGCGACCGCCAAGATGAAGGAACTGGAAGCGCGGGAGACGGCGGTCCGCCAGCAGGCCACTGCCGTGGCCGAGGCTCGCGTCCGCCAGGAAACCGAGGCGAAGGTGGCCGCTGCCGCCACGGAGCGCGACCACGCGCTGACAAAGGTCAAGGAGTTGGAGGCGCGTGAGGTGACGGTCCGCGAGCAGGCCACCACCGCGGCCGAGGCGCGCGTCCGCCAGGAAACCGCGGTGAAGGTCACGGTCGCCGCCACGGAGCGCGATCAGGCGCTGACGAAGGTCAAGGAGTTGGAGGCGCGCGAGGTGACGATCCGCGAGCAGGCCACCGCGGCGGCTGAGGCTCGCGTCCGCCAGGAAACCGAGGCGAAGGTCACGGTCGCCGCCACGGAGCGCGATCAGGCGCTGACGAAGGTCAAGGAGTTGGAGGCGCGCGAGGTGACGATCCGCGAGCAGGCCACCGCGGCGGCTGAGGCTCGCGTCCGCCAGGAAACCGAGGCGAAGGTCACGCTCGCCGCCACGGAGCGCGACCATGCTCTGACGAAGGTCAAGGAGCTGGAGGCGCGCGAGGTGACGATCCGCGAGCAGGCCGCCGCGGCGGCTGAGGCTCGCGTCCGCCAGGAAACCGAGGCGAAGGCCACGGTCGCCGCCACGGAGCGCGATCAGGCGCTGACGAAGGTCAAGGAGCTGGAGGCGCGCGAGGTGACGATCCGCGAGCAGGCCACCGCCGTGGCCGAGACTCGCGTCCGCCAGGAAACTGAGGCGAAGGTGGCCACTGCCACAGCCGAGCGCGATCAGGCGACGGGCAAGGCCAAGGAGATGGAAGCGCAGTACCAGCGAGATCTCGCACAGCTACGAGGGGCGCTCGAGAAGGACCGCGACACAAGACTGATTGAGCTCACAGCTCAGAATCACCGGGATCGCGAGAAGCTCCAGGAGCTGGTGAACGACCTAACCCGCAAGCTCCAGCAAAAGACCGCCAATGACCTCGGCGACGGCGCTGAGGCAGACGTGTTCGATGCCCTCCGGGATGCCTTCCCGACAGACCACATTACTCGCATCGGCAAGGGCCAGGTTGGCGCGGACATCTCCCACAAGGTGTTCCACAAGGGCACAGAAGCCGGAACGATCCTCGTCGAGTCAAAGAACTGCCAGCGGTTCCAGAGCCCTTGGGTAACCAAGCTTCGGGAGGACCAGATCGCTGGCCAGGCGGACTACGCGATCTTGGCCACGACCGCCTTCCCGCCCGACAGGAAGGAGCTCTACATCGATCCGGAGACGAACGTCATTGTCGTCAGCCCGGCTCGAGCAGTGGAAGTTACCTGGCTTGTTCGCCAGCTCATGATCCGCATGCACTGTCTCGGCCTTAGCTTGGAGCAGCGAATCGAAAAGCGGGACCAGTTGTACAGGTACCTGACCTCCGAGCAGTACCGACGTGAGACGGCCGAAACCTCGCGTCTCACCAGCGACCTGGCCGACATAGACGTCGACGAGAAGCGCGAGCACGACAAGGTCTGGGCCAAGAGGGGACGCGTCACCAGCCGGCTTCGGCACCTCCTCTCATCGATGGACAGCGAGGTGAGTGCGATCCTTGAGCAGGCTGCGGCTGCGGACGAGCAACAGGACCCTAGCGCGTGAGCACCAACGCTAGCGCAAACCCTCGCACGCCCGGGCCCGACGAAACACATTGGCAGGAAAGGCGCCTAGGGCGGACCATTCTGCGGACGTATCGTACGAGCATCGACCTTGATGACATTGAACCGAATCCAAAGCAGCCGCGCAGCGGCCCGAAGGAGGATCTTGAGCTGCAGCGCCAGATTGAGGCGAACGAGGGCATCTTCGAGCCACTCCTGTTGGAGCCTCACCCGGAGCTCCACGGGAAGTACCGCATTGTCGACGGCGATCGCCGTTGGTCGAACTCACGGGTGCTTGTCGACACACACAAGAAGGAACAATACCGCCGCCTACCTGCAGAGGTGACCGACCGCACCCTCACCGATGATGAGCGCTTCCGCGTCTGGATCTACATTCACCGCCAACGCAAGGAATGGGACGCCAAAGAGAAGGAGATGGTGGCCTATCGGTTGGTAGATCTGGTGGGAAGGGCGAGCGCGGCCAACATTCTTGGAATAACAGTCCGGGAACTCGACAAGCTGGTTGAGATTTACGAGCTCTCTGAGAAGCTGACGAAGGGCCTACCTGACCCTGCGACATCGATCACCTGGGCGCGAGAGATCAAAAACCTCAACAGAAAGCTTCTGACGCCGCCGGTGCAGAATGCGCTCATTGGGAAGATTAATAACCAAGAGATCACCAACTCCAAAGACGTCCGGAAGCTCCGTCAGATACTCCGGGACCCCGTGGCCCGGGAAGAGTTTCTCAGTACACGCGGCACTATCGAATCGGCCAATCTCAAGATTGCCCCGCCGCCTACTAAGAAACGCCAAGGTCTTGTCGGTGACATCGAGGCCATCTCAGAGGCGATCAAGAGTTACTCATGGAAAACGCTTGCCGAGCTTAAGGGAGACGCAGAGGTAGAACGCGCAGTCGAAGAGGCGGAGAAGCTCCTTCAGGAACTCAAGGCTACTCTGAAAAACTGACCTCTTCCGCTGCTTTCACGAAAACGCAAACCTTGATCTCTCGGCTGCTCTAGGTCGGTAGCAAGACAGCGCCTGGTAGCCCAGGGAGTACGGCTTGAAGACGCGAACTCGATCGACGAACCAGTTGCGCAAGAACAGCCCTATTCGCGGGCTGCTCGGTCCAGAAGGGGTCCGGTTTCTGGAGCACGCGGTCGGTGCTGTGGAGAGGATACTGCCTCACGTGCAATTGAGTGCCTGGAAGGAGCTTGGCAACGGCGCTAAGGGAAAGCTGGGCGCTACGTGGGCGGACCCGTCGAGACGCCAAATCCGCCTCCGATTCCGCTTTGGCGCGACCACAAACCACGCAGAAAGCGGTAACGGCGCGAAGGTCAGGACCATCGAGGTTCTCGTTTCGCGGCGCTCGGCCCCGAAGGGAGTTGGAAGGAAGCTCCGCACGCTCGACGCCTCGGAGTTTGAGATCTGCGGTCGAATCGCGAAGCGCGTCAGGGAGATACTCCTTCCCCATCTCCAGGCGAAGAATGCTGACGACTCGCTTCGTGCGATCGCCGCGTTGTTCGACGAGCACGTTGTGGCAGCGCACCTGCGCGAGCAGTACAAGGTTTCCTTCGACGTCGTGGGAGCCCTAAGTGCGGTCCGGGGGCTGTCGGAGCAGACATACGAGAATCGTGCCCTTGCCTTCGGCTGTATCTTCGATCGCGGCAGCGCGAAACCCCGAGAACAGAAGCCAAGTGAGCTGCAGTTTCCGCGGGATTTCGTGCGCCGTAAGAAGTTCAAAGCTCTCAGCGACGGATTTCGGACGGCGTTCCGAGTTTCGGCGAAGGGAGCTCTTCGCGGAGTGATCGACCTGCGGAAGCGTGCAGCCGGACACTCCGTCGGGTTTGTCCCGGAGTGGTCCAGGGAGATCGCCGGACAAGGCTCCGGCCGACTAGCGCTCGCACTCACGCAGAGCGGGGACATCCTGCTGTTTGCAGGTGGGCACCTGAAGTTCAGCTATCGTCTCGGACGTTGGCAATACTGGAACCACGCTCACATCGTGGACATCATCAGGAACGCGGCGCGCGCACAGCATGTTCAGCCGAAAGCGGTAGGTGCCGTCGCTAAGCGTCTCTACCGGCTCGCCCTCGACGTCTCGTTTCGGCGGACCGGCGGCCTACTCGTTCTACTCCGATCGCAGAAGAATCTCGCAAAGCTTGTCCGGAAGGGAGACGGCATCGGTGACGCGAGCCGGACTCCACTCGATCGCCAGCTTGACGATTCACTCGGGAGCCACAGCATCTTGAAGCTGTCGGAAGGAGTCGTGGCTGAACTGGCCGGGTTGGATGGAGCCATCGTCGTCGCGAACAACGGGAGGCTTCTCGCCTACGGGGCGATCCTGGTGTCGGCCCGCACGCGCGTTGCCGATTCGGAGGGCAGTCGCACCCGGGCAGCGAGAAGCGCATCGAGCCAGGGGCTGGCCATCAAGATCAGCTCCGATGGCGACATCGCCTTGTACAAGGACCGGAACGCTCTTGTGGAAGTTTAGGAGGAGTCGGGCGAGGCGCCCTCGCCCGAAGACTGTGACGGCGAGGCGTTCCCCGGGTCGCGGAACGGCGCTGTGGTATGGCAGAGCCACCTGATAGTGGGCTACTAGACGCAGCCCTTCGCGTAGGACGGCCGCTGGCTTCGATGCTGTCGGCGACCGTTGGGTTTTCTGTCGTCGCATTCATCCTGGGGTGGGACTTTGCTAGCGCCTACTTTGGGGCGTGTGGGGCACAGTGGGTTCTCCCGCACCTTTCGCCGTTCAATCTCCTGGAACTCTCCTGGTATTCCGCACTGATGGCCGCCCCCTTGTCGCTGCCCTTTGTCGCGGTCTCAGCCGACTCACTCGGGCGAAAGTACACCGTGGGACGTCGGTTCCAAGCCGTTTGGTATGTAGTAGCCCTCGGTGGCTTCGGTGTTGGACTTGTCTCCGACTTGCGTGGTTACCAGGAGGTTGCGCTAGTCGCTTACCTCGTCGCCGGCACCACATCGGCATCCTTGGCAGCGTTCAACGTGCTGGATGCCCTAGCCGCCGTCGCTAAGAGGGAACCGGGTCTACGTCACACCGGGGTCCTAAGCATTCTAGTAGCCGTCGGGTTCGTTCACTTGGCAGCGATGTCGCTCGGAAGCAGCGAGGGACGTAGCGCATTCTCGGAAAGCCGCAGTCAGCTGGCGTTCGCGCGACTAGTAGATGGTGAGTATCGGCTCGTCTTGGTCAGCAGTGATTTGGCGTTATTGGCAAGACTAACCTCCGACCCAAGGGGGACGCACCTGCGATTCGTTCCTCTCGAGTCGATTGAGGAGATCAGGGGCTGGCGACCGCCGTCCAAGGAAAGTCGATCGCCCCGGGCGGCCAGCCCAACCCCGACGAAGACCAGTGCAAGGCGTTGACCTGTGGGCGCAGGACGCGGTCCCATGAGGGAGCCGTCCAGGAGGGGTCCACGCGCCAGTCAGACGGCGGCCTCCAGCACCAGGCTCCCTGGGCTGCCTCGGAGAGGTGCCGCACCGTGGGGGGTTGCCAAGCACCAGTCACGGGGCGCCCAGCGCTCAGTCTAGGTCCCCCAGGGGTCGCGAAGTGGCTGGTACTCCTAAGGCGGGGGACACGCACTGCCGGTCGGTGAAGCGCGTGTCTGGACACGCCAAAATCCTGCGGCAGGCGGGGCTTCGAGTGGCCTTGAGCTCACTGGCTACGCGCCGGCAGCCCGCGAATCCTGCTGGGTGCTCGGGGATCGCCCCGGGCGGCCCGCGCGCGCGCCGGCCTGGCAGTCACAACGAGGAGGGTGGCCCCTCCCTGGGCGGCCTCTCCGGGCGCCAGGCGCCGGGGGGGCCATGCCACAGGATGCGAATGCGCTCCCAGCGTTTGGCGGCCAGGTCACCGCGAAACTCCACGAGAGCGCCGCAGGAGTAGCGCGCATTGGCGCTTCGTCCGTAGACGTAGAGCCCGGGCTCGTCGCCGTCGCCCGGCATGCCGAAGGGGAGCACCTCGCCGCGCATCGACTCTGGGAGGAGGCCGTCGAGGCAGGCAGCGGCCTCCGCTTCGTCGAAGGTCTCCTCCCGGCGCGGGTAGACCACTGCCGAGTAGGCGTAGCTCCCTCCATCCGGGAGGGGCATGAGGCTGACGAAGAGCTCGGCGGTGTCGTCCAGGGTTCGCTTGCCGACGAATCCGCGCTGCTCCGCCGCCACATGCAGCCGCCGGTAGTTGCTCGCAAGGTGCCAGGCGGCCAGGCGGCAAACCTCTGGGTCCGCGCGATCGCCCAGTTCGACCAGGAGCGGCTCCATGTCGTCGATCCGCCCGTCGACCTCGGTGGCCGCCTGGACGGCGAGCTCGTCGTGCCCCAGGTCGAGCAGCTTCCGCACGTAGTCGGCCCGGCCGCCAAAGATCTCGTGGGCGAAGAAGTCGATGCCGTTGCTGCAGGGCAGCGTGTCCGGCTCGGGCCCTTTGCGCTTGGCGAGGATGGTGCAGATCCACTCCTCCACCTCGACTTCGGCACGGGTGGCGAAATCCTCGATGGCGGAGTCGTACCAGTTCGAAAAGAACGGCCCGGCGATCCCCGGGCGCTCGATCTCCTTCGCCGTCAAGGTAGCCACGACCTCAGGAAGCGGCGGAAGCGGCGGCATGAGCTCGGCAGCATCGCCGCAGTAGCGATTCCCGAGCGCGCGGGCCGCGTAGGCCCGCACCATGTCGTCGTCGTCATCGAGATGCGCCAGCAGCGACGCCTGGTCTGACCGGACGGCGGGCTCCAACGGCTCACGGCCGTCGAGGTAGGCGATGCGCGCGGCGAGCGCCCGCGGTGAGTCACCCGCCAGCGAGGCGATCCACTCTTTGACGATCTCCTGCGGTCCGAGGTCGGCCAGGCCCTCGACGTGCACCAGGTCGTCAGTGCAGCGCAGCAGCGACATCGCCTCGCTAAGTATCAGTGGCGCCAAGCTCGGCAGCAGCTGGGCGGTGCGTCGCGCCACCAATTGGGCGCGGTCCTGCGCGGTGTGCTCCTCGTAAGACGGGCCGTACTCCGCGCCCATGGCGATGCGCACGTAGTGATACGCCAGGTCCCGGACCCCGGCATCGCCGTGTCCCAGCAGACGCACCAGCAGCGCAAAGAGTCGGTCCCACCGCTCATGGTCGAGCGCGCGTTGGTCGTGAAAGGAGAAGCGCCAGAGATCCTCGAGCACGGAGAGCAGTCGCGCGACGTCGTCGGCCTCGCAGGCGCGTTCGAGATCGGGAAGCCACGGTTCCCAAGGGCTAGTACCGACCATTGCGGCCGTACCCATGGGCTCTCAGCGCGCCCTGACCGTCAGCGTCACGAGGTACGGGCTCCAGGCGACGTCGTTGCCGGGATAAGAGTCGCCTGGGAGCTCGAGTCGGAACGCCAGGTAGTAAACGCCGGGCGCCGTCGTCCTCGGGACCTTGAGGTTTCCCGGCACGACGTTACGCAGGGTTTCCCGGGGGACTCGGGCCCGTACGCGAAAACGCTTCATCAAAACGGCGCCGTCCATGCTGAAGCGCCGCGGCACGAGGTAGACCGCCACCGTGGGGTTGACGAGGTCTTCGGTGCCGACGTTCTCGATCTTGAAGGGCGTCGCCAGCTTGAATCCGGCGCCGCTACGGACGGAGGACGGGACCGGTCTGCTGGCGACGAACGACGGGTAGATCGCGGACGCCTGGACGCTGTAGGCGCTGACGAGACCGTCGAGGACCGAGGCCTCGCCGAAGGTCGCGCGCACCGCCGCGGTGTCCTCCGAGAAGAGCGTGGCGAGCCGGTAGAACTGAGGAACGATGCCGACCGCTGACTCCAGGCGCGGCTCCTCGAGAGAGAGCGAGGTGTGATAGCCCCAAGCCCACGCGAGATTCATCAGCACGCTGTGGCGGAACGAAAGCACGCGGCCGGGACTGGTCGCCTCGCCCTGGTCCAACGTCCAGGCGAAGGCCGGGTTGAGCACGATGTCGGCCTCGACGGTGCGACCGTTGACGCTGCGGCTGACGGTCATGCTGGAGCCGCCGTTCCCCCACGTCCTCCCGAGCTTGGCTTGCAACTGCGCGTCGTCGGCGAAGCCCGCCATGTCGAACACGCCGTTGCCGAAGGACCAGGTGCCGGTGGGGCTCTGCGTTCGGAAGAGGTCCGGCTGGTAGACGTTCCAGTAGGCCATCAGCTCCCGGTCGTACGGCGCGAAGGGTGAGGAGTCGGGGAGGGGGTTGAAGACGATGGGGGGCACGGCGGGCTCGCGGACCTGGCCGGCGGCCTTCTGCGGTGGCTCGCGGCGGGCCGCGATCGTCGCGGCGAGCGCCGCGAGGTCCGCAGTCCCACCGTCGACGAAGGAGCGGACGTCGTCCACCAGATCGTCGAAGCCCGGCGCGTCGCGCACCGCTCCCTGCCAGCCGCCGGTGATCTCCGTCGTCGATGTGACGCGGCCGGCCGCGTCGTCGAGGAACAGGAGGTAGCGTGCGCCGACGTCGAGCGGGACCGCGAGGCTGACCTCGTGCGTCTCGTCGCCGACGGTGCCCCCGGGCTGGGTGAGCGAGATGAGCTCCGGCACTTGGCCAACGATGCGCTCCTCGACGCGCAGCCGGTAGTCGGTCACGATGAGCTTGCCGCTCCAGCGGCTGCTCGCCTCTTCGACCGACGCCACCACGACAACCTCGGAAGCGGCGACCAGATCCGGTACGGCGAGCGGCAGGAACTGCGCAGCAGCGGTGCGGGCGATGCCGAGCGCGCCGAGCGCCGCAACGACCACCGACAGGCTTCGAGCTCTCATGGAGTTCTCCTTGCCTTCCCCGAACATCATAAGGGGAACGCGGTGAGCAGGTCCGCCGGCCGTTTCCGCTAGACCGGGTAGACCCCACTGCCTGCCGCACTGCCGCGGCGCGGACCTCCGGAGGATCTGCCCATGTTGCGTTCCGCTCTCTTGCTCGTGGCCTCGACCGCGCTGCTGGCGCTGGCGTCGATCTCCCCCGGCGCCGCGACCGAAGGCCTGCCGACTACCTGCGTCATCGACGGCATGGTGTTCGACACCTGCCCGCTCGACGACGACGGACCGCCGTGGGCGGGTGGGCCCGGCAACGTGAACCTCACGAAGCCGGACCTGGGGGCCCGCGGCGGCGGCTTCGCGGTCTCGCCCAGCTGCCTATCGCCGGGGCGCGGCTTCGACGCCCACGCGGTGATCGAGAACTTCGGCGGCCTCGACTTCCGCGACACGCCGGTGCGGATCGAGTTCTATCTGGTGACCCCCAACACGGTCGCCTTCCTGCCCGGCAACCTCCTCGGCTCGCAGACGATCATCTTCCCCCACGTGACGAGCGGCACCCTCGGCGAGGTCGGCGTGTTCGTCCCGCTGTCCGGCACTCTCCCCGACATCGCCGCCGGTCAGTATCAGCTGGGGATCGACATCGACGTCGACGACGAGATGCTCGAGCTGTCGGAGAACAACAACCGGGAGGTCGCCGGCAACGTGGTGGCGGTTGGCGACTGCGTCGACCTGACGCCGGCGCTCGACGCCACCTCGGTGAGCTCGCCGGTGACGCAGGGGGAGACGCTCACCATCGCCGCCGGGGTGAGGAACGAGGGCGACGAGTCCCTCGTCGGCCCGCTCAGCTTCGTCGTCCGTCTCCGTGCCGTGCCCGAGGGAGGCGACGAGCTCGGCGGCACCGTCCTCGGGGAGACCACTCTGGCCCTCGACGCCGGCAGCTCGCTGGCGCCGGGAGCGGCTCGCGTCGCGCCACCGCTGTCGCTGGCAGTCGAGCTGCCTCCGGGCAACTACGCGATCGGCGCCGACGTCGATTTCAGCGGCACCGGCGACGAGGAGGGGGCGGTCGACGAGGTGGACGAGTCCAACAATTCGGCGCTCGTCGGCAGCGTCGAGGTCAACGCCCGTCCGCCCGGGAAGCCGGACTACGTCGTCACCAAGGCGCAGATCACCGGCCAGGAAAAGAACCCCATCTCGGCCGGCTACCGGTTCAACCTCGCGATCCGGCTCGGCAACCTCGGCGACAACGCCAAGCCCGGCTTCTACCCCGAGGTCCGCGTCGTCGCCTCTCGCGACCAGGTCATCGACTCGAGCGACGCCACGCTACGCGACTTCCCGTCGGCGCGGAGGCTCTTCTCCTTCGGTCCGGCCAACGCGCTGTCGAGTCTCGTCACGCTCGAGGTGGCCTGGCCGGCCGAGCTGCCTGAGGGCAAGTACGTCATCGGCGTCGTCGTCGACCCGCACAACCAGGTCGCCGAGCAATTGGAGGACAACAACGTCGCCATCGCCGGCGGGGTGCAGGCGGTGATCGACTGCACTCATCTCGCCACCCTGGAGGACGCGCAAGCCCTCTTCGGGGAGGTCTTCACGCGCGCGGCCCCCCTGCCCGTCGAGCCGGCCACCCACCCCGGCCTCGACGGCGAGCTCTGCGAGGACTGCTTCACCTGCGACCTGGCGATCTTCACCACCGAGCTCGACGTCTGCCACTTCGACTTCCGCTACAAGATGGCCAACAGCTCCGTCAAAAACTTCCTCAGGCCCATGATGCACCAGGCGTGCGTGACGACCCTCGCCGGCCTGGTGGCGGCGCGCCCCTCGGTGGTCCTGGAGGTCTATAAGGACGCGAAGGAATTCAAGGACAAGCTGGCCGGCGACAAGGCCTTCTGCGACAGCTTCCACGCCGACGACCTGACTCGTCGCTACTGCGGCTGCAGCAACACCAACTACCTCGACTGGGCCCCGAGCCCCCATCCAGGAGAGTGCGTGTACTCCCCCTGAGGGCTGACGCGGCTATCCGACGGTGCTCCGGCGGCACTCTAACCGTGATCGCCGGACACCGGCGGGTCCGTCAGGACCTGCGCACGACTCTACGGACGCGCAACCAGGCAGTCGGCCGAATAGGGCACCTTCTTGTAGCTTGGCGGACGACCCTGCCGTCGCCACACGCGACACGGCCCCGTTCGCGGCTTCTGGGCTCCAAGTCATCGACCCTTGGTCGTCATGAGAGCCGCGCGCTTCGAGCTCGTCGCGATTTCCTAACTCTCGAGCAGCCGATCGAGCACGCCGACGAGGTCGCTGCGGTCGAGTGCTTGCTCGAGCAAGGGAGGAAGCGACGCCTACGCTCGATGTCGAGGCGGCCGCCCTGCTCGCGAAGCACGCCGCGGGCGTCGTCGAGGTCCTTGGGGCGGCCCGCGAGGATCTTGGTGACGGCGGGCGGCGCGGGGACGTCACGAAGTTGGCGACGGTCTCGCTTCTACTTCAGGATCTGGAGGAGATTCGAGTAGTCGTCGGTCCACGTCCGCAGCTCCGATCGGTCCTCTGCCGGCACCGCTCCCCGCTTCACGATCGGCTCACGCTCGAGAGCGGCGGGGTCGCGCGACACCAGCACCCACTCGCTGCGCGACTTGCGCGCGTCGTCCTCCTCGTCGTTGTCGCGCACCAGCACCGCGTGCGCGCCGTGCTCGCGCGCGAGCCGCGCTACCACCGGGATCAGGTCGAGGAAGCGGTTCGAGACGTGGAACGCGACGATGCCGTCGGGCTTGACGTGCCGCAGGTAGGTGCCGAGCGCCTCGTGCGTGATGAGGTGGACCGGGATGGCGTCGCTCGAGAACGCGTCGACCGCGAGCACGTCGAAGCGCCGCGGCGGCTCGCGCTCGAGGGTCAATCGCGCGTCGCCGAGAGAGCGCTCGATCCTGGCGGCGCTGTCGCGCAGGTAGGTGAACTGGTGCAGCGCGACCTGGATCACGCGCGAATCGATTTCGTAGAAGCGGTACAGGTCGCCCGCGCGCCCGTACGCCGCGATCGTGCCGACCCCGAGGCCGATGACGCCGACGCGCGCCGGGCCGGCACCGAGCGACTGGATGGCGGCGCCGATGCCGGAGTCCTCGTGGTAGTAGGTGGTGGGGAGGGTGCGGAATTCGGGGTGCATGAACTGCTCGCCGTGCTTGACGGCGCCATGAATCAGCCGGCGCAGGTGCGAGTGGTCGCCGATGCGGCCGAGCTCCGTGACGCGCAGCACGCCGTGGAAGCTGCGCGTGGCGACGATGGCGTTGTTCTGGTTGCGGAAGGCGTCGTAGGCGGCGCAGCCGGCGACGCCGAGCAGCACCGCGAGGCTCCCCCAGCGGGCGACCGGGTTGAGGCTCGCGAAGCGCCGCGCCGCCAGCCTGCCGAGCACCACCAGGCCGATGCCGAGCTCGTAGTAGCCGTTGAAGGCGAGCGGCGCGACCACCGCTACCAGCAGCCCGCCCAGCGCGCCGCCCGCCGACACCGCGAGGTAGAACGCCGTCAGCCGACGCGGCGCCGGCCGCAGCCGGTAGACCTCGCCGTGGCAGAACAGGCAGCCGAGGAACAGGCCGGGCAGGAAAACCCCGAGCTGCACCGGCAGGTCGAACTGGTAGTCGGTCTCGACCAGCAGCCAGCCCATCACGCACAGCCACACGAGCAGCAGCGGCCAGAGCCACTGCAGCCGGTACGCGGCCGCGCCCGTGAAGGTGATGATGAAGGTGGCGAGGTAGATGGTGAGCGGCGCGAGCCAGAGCAGCGGCACCGCGGCGACGTTTTGCGTCAGGTGGTTGGTCACCGCGAGCAGCAGCACCGAGCCGGTGGCCGAGAGCGCGAGCCAGATGGCCCAGGGACTTCTTTCCTCCCCGGAAGCTGCCTCCCCCACCGCGGGCGCCGCGTCCGGGGCCTCGGGCGTGAGCCACGCGACCGCGGCGCACAGCACCGCGAAGGCGGCAAACAGCCACGACCAAAGGCGCACCTGCCCTGCGCCGCCGAGGTTGGGCTCGAGCAGGAACGGGTAGCCGAGGAGCGCGACCAGCGAGCCGCAGTTGGACACCGCGAACAGGCGATAAGGGTCCTCGCCCGGCCGCGCGCGCGCGAACCAGGCCTGCAGCAGCGGGCTGTTCGCCGCCAGCAGGAAGTACGGCAGGCCGACGGCCGCGCCGAGGAGCAGCAGGATCCGAGTCACCGGCTCCTCGGTCCCGCCTGGCTTCCACGCCTCGTTCGGCGCGATCGGCAGCGTCGCGAGCGCTGCGATCAGGAGCGCGGTGTGGATCAGCGGCGCAAACCTGCGGCTCGCGTACTTCTGAAGCAGGTGCCCGTAGGCGTAGCCCGCGAGCAGCAGCGCCTGGAAGAACAGCATGCAGGTGGTCCACACCGCCGCGCTGCCGCCGAACCACGGCAGGATCAGGCGCGCGATCAGCGGCTGCACCAAGAACAGCAGGAACGACGAGAGAAAGCTCGTGCCCGCGTAGCGCACGACTCGAGCCTAGCCGGATCGAAGTCGAAGATGCTGCCCGCGCTTCACCAGCCCCGCGCCGGGGTCGTCATGGCGGCGGGACGCTGTCAGCCTTCGCGCTTGATGCGTTCCCGCCGGGCGGCTTCGGCTTTGCTGGGATTGTTCAGCTCCATCTCGCCGACCTCGACCTCACCGTCGCGTTCGTAGTGGGCGATCATGACGCCCGTGCTGGAGAAGCGCGATCCCGTCAGCTCGTAGGCGTGCGGCACGGAGCCGTCCGCGAACAGCTTCTTGCCGCTGCCGAGGATGACGGGAACCGTGAAGATGGTCATGGCGTCGACGAGGTCTTCGGCGAGCAGCGCGTGCACGAGCTCGGTGCTGCCCTGGGTGACGAGGTGCGGGCCGTCCTGCTGCCGCAGACGCTTCACGTCGTCGATGTCGCGCAGCAGCTCGGAGCCCACCCAGCTCGTGTCGACCTCGCCCGAGCCCGAGACCACGTACTTCTTGATCTCGTCGAACAGCTTGGCGATGCCGCCGTCCGGGCCCTCTTTGTCGTAGTAGGGCCAGTAGGCGGCGAAGATCTCGTAGGTCTTGCGGCCGAGCAGGAGGTCGAGCTTCTCCTGGAAGAAGCGGTCGAGCTCGTCGCCGAACTCCGGATCGAAATAGGGCATCACCCAGCCGCCGAGCTTGAAGCCTTTGGTCGGGTCCTCGGTCGGCCCGCCGGGGGCTTGCATCACGCCGTCGATCGAAACCATGGCGCCGACGATGATTTTCCGCATGCGTCCTCTCCCTATTCAGTGCGCCGGCTGGCGGGCGGCAGGAACCGCGGTGCCGGCAGCGGCGGCGGCGCGTTCACCGCCGGCGCCCGGGCCGATCACCGAGAAGGGGCGTTCCGTGGGTGGCGTCGTCGTCGCTGGCGCCGCGACCTGCGGCCGCCGGCGCAGCGGCGCCAGCGCGTGGGCCCAGCGCTGCAGCTCGTCGAGCATCGCGCGCCCCGCCTTCGCCATCGACTCGGTGCCGCGGAAAGCGCCGGCCTCGTCGAAGTGCTGGTTGAAGAAGGGCACCGCCACCGCCTCGGGCACCGGCATCATGCGCAGCGCGGTGACGATCAGCTTCGACATCTGCACCGCCCGCAGGCCGCCCGACTGCCCGCCGTAGCTGACGAAGCCGACCGGCTTGTACGCCCATTCGTGGAACAGGTAGTCGAGCGCGTTGACCAGCGGCGCCGGCACGCCGAAGTTGTACTCCGGCATGACGAAGACGAACGCGTCGGCAGCGTCGACGCGAGCGCTCCAGTCGCGGGTGTGCTGATGCGTGTACTGCCGCAGCCGCGGATGCGCCGGCTCGTCGAGGAGCGGCAGGTTCACCTCGGCGAGGTCGACGAGCTGGGCGTCGAACGCGCCGTGCGCCAGCGCCAGCTCGTGGAACCAGGCGGCGACAGCCGGACCCTTGCGGCCGGGACGAGTGCTGGCGATGACGATGTCGAGGACAGGCATGGATTCACCTCCAACCCTGGTGAGAGTCGGAGGCGAGGCCTTGCACCCTGCGTGCCGCGACGGAGTCTGCGACACCGCAGCGCGGCCCCCCAAAAGGCGACGGCCGCCGTCTCGGTGTGACCCGATCGCGGCGGCCGTCTGAGTGGTTGCGGGGGCGGGATTTGAACCCGCGACCTTTGGGTTATGAGCCCAACGAGCTACCGGACTGCTCCACCCCGCGTCATCTCCACCTCACGGCTCATCCGGATGCATCTGATGCATCCAGGGCGCCGTGGGCGTCCGGGGAGGATCCCATACGGGCGGCGGGCTGTCAAACCGGCCGCGCTGACCACCCGACGGCGAGAACGTTCTCTGCAAACCGCGCTACGCGCTCACCTTGCGGCCCGAGCCAGGCTCCACCGCCGCGACCGCTGCGGCTTCGACGCCGGCGAGCGGATCGGCCGCGACGGTCGCTCCCGCGCTCGCGCCGAGCTGCAGTGTGTCGGTCGCCGCGCCCTCGCCCGCCTCCGCGCTGTCGCCCGTCACCGCTCCCCAGGCCAGCGCTCCCACCGCCGCCATCAGCGTCGCCGCGATCCAGAAGGGCCAGGGCACGCCGAGGTGCTGGAAGACGAAGCCCGCCCACACCGGCGCCAGCACGCGCGAGACGCCGCCGAGCGCCTGCTGCAGGCCCATGAACTCGCCGACGTGCCCGGCGGGCGCGTGGCGGCTCACCTGCGCCGTCGTCGCCGGGAACAGCATCGCGGTGCCGATGGGCACCAGCGCCATCACCGCCACCAGCACCGGCACGCTGCCGGCGAACGGCATCAGCAGCTGGCCGAGGGCGATCGACAGCGCGCCGAAGCGCAGGACCTTGATATCGCCGAGGCGGTCGACGAGACGGCCCAGCAGGCCGCCGCGCATCAGCAGGCCGATGCCGCCGATGTAGAGGTAGTAGTAGCCGATGGTGCCGGCGGTGACGCCGAAGCGGCGGTTGAGGAACAGCGCCAGCACGCCGTTCATCGCCATGAAAGCCATCATGCCGGCGGTGTAGATCCAGATCATGCGGTGCGCCGGGGTGAGCGGATGGCGGAAGACGTCGGCGATGGCGTGGCGCAGGTGGCGGCGCACCGAGAGGCTGGTCGAGCGCGGCGGCTCGGGCAGCAGGAAGAACGCCGCGCTGACGTTGATCAGGGCGAGGCCGGCGGCGAGGAAGCCGGGCGCATGCGGCCCCCACCGCGTCGCCAGCGAGCCCACCACCGGCCCCACCATGACGCCGGCGGAAGTGGCGGCGGTGAACCAGCCGAGCGCCTTGATGCGCTGCTTGGGCTCGACGGTGTCGGAGATGTAGGCCTGGACGACGCCGATGGTGCCGGCGCCCGCCCCCTGCGCGAGGCGCGACAGCAGCAGCACCCAGAGGTTGTCGGTGACGGCGAAGACGAGGAAGGCGATGCCGCCGGTGACGAGGCCGAGCAGGATCACCGGCCGCCGGCCGTAGCGGTCCGACAGCCGCCCCCACAGCGGCGCCGTCACCAGCATGGCGAAGGCGTGGGCGCCGAGCATCACCCCCACCAGGGCGTCGGAGCCGCCCATGCGCTTGGTGTAGAAGGGCACCAGCGGCGCCACCATCAGCATGCCCATCAGGTCCAGGCAGCCGGTGGACATCAGCACCAGGAGACGGGCGAAGAGGGTGCGCTGGCTCGCCGGCGAGCCGCTCTCGCCGACCGATGCTCCGGCGTTCTCGCTCACCGCGGCTCCCGCTCGCCCCAGACCAGCAGCGCCACCGTGCTCGCCGCCGCCAGCAGCACGCCGTAGACGGCGGCGAGGCCGGTTTCCTGCAAGCGGAGGCTCTCGAGGATCTCCATCGCGATCGGGCGATTGTCCCAGGTGTAGAGCAGGATCGAGGTCACGAAGTCGCCGAGCGCGGTGACGAAGGCGAGCCCGGCGCCCGCCGCGAGCGCCGGCCGCAGCAGCGGCAGCACGACGCGCAGCAGCGTGCGCGCGCGCCCGGCGCCGAGCGACGCCGACGGCCTCCTCGAGCGCCGGGTCGAGCTGGCGCAGGCCGGCGACCGCGGCGCGGCCGGTGAGCGGCAGGCTGCGCAGCAGGTAGGCGAGCGGCAGCAGCCACGGCGTGCCGACGAGCACGAAGCGCAGCGCCGCCGGCGCGTCGACGCTGAAGGTGACGGCGAGCGCCACCGCGAACACCGTGCCCGGCACCGCCCACGGCAGCCCGAGGAGCCCCTCGAGCGCGCCGCGCCGCACGCGTCCGCCGCGGCGCGCGAGCCGCGCCGCGACGAGACCGAGCGCCAGCGCCGCGAGCGTCGACAGCGCCGCCATCCAGAACGAGCTCCACACCGGCCGCCAGCGCTCGACGTCGCCGAGCATGCGGTAGTTGGAGAGGTCGAGCTGCGGCGGCAGCGTCTCCACCGTCCAGGTGCCGGTGGGCACCAGCGACAGCAGCAGCAGCGTCGCGTGCGGCAGCAGCAGGAAGATCGCGAGCAGCCAGCCGGCGGCGGCGACGAGCGCGCCGGTCCACCCGCGCAGCCGCCGCGCGCGCGGCGCCACGCCGTGGCCGCTCGCCGCCACCTCCTGCGCGCCGGCGAGCCGGCCCGAGAAGACGAGCGCGAGCAGCGCCAGCGCCGCGAGCAGCAGCGACTCCGCCATCGCCAGCCGATGGTTGCCGTTGAGCCGCGAGGCGACGATCTGCGTCGTCATGACGCGAAATCCGCCGCCGAAGAGGTAGGGCGCCGAGAACGAGGCGAGCGCGGTGAGGAAGGTGAGCAGCGTCGCGCCGGCGAGCGCCGGGCGCAGGGCGGGCAGCGTCACCGCGAAGAGCGTGCGCCAGCGCGAGGCGCCGAGCGCCGCCGCCGCCTCGCGCAGGCTGGGATCGAGCCGCGCGAGGCCCGCCCGCGTGAAGAGGAAGAAGTAGACGTAGAACGAGTAGGTGTGCACGAGCAGGATCGCCGGCCAGCCGGCGAGCCGCCACGGCGGCTCATCGAGGCCGAGCAAGGCCTGCACGCCGCGGGCCGCGAAGCCGCTCTCGCCCCACAGGAAGAGGAAGGCCATGACGCCGACGAGCGGCGGCAGCGCCACCGGCAGCGTCAGCAGCGCCGACAGCGTGCGGCGGCCGGGAAAGTCGCCGCGGCCGAAGAGGAACCCCAGCGGCACGCCGAGCGCCGCTGCCGCCACGACGCTGGCGAGCGAGATCCACAGCGAGCGCCACAGCGCCTGCCACTCGTCGGGGCGGCGCACCAGGTCGCGGAAGGCGGCGAGCGAGGGGTTGGTGAGCCCGCCGAGCGCTTCGAGCGCGGTGACCAGCAGCGGATAGCCGACCAGCCAGGCGAGCAGCAGGCCGACGAACACCGCGGCGAAGGAACCGGTGCGGCGCCCCACTCACGCCTCCCGGCGGCGCAGGAAGAGCAGCGTGCGGTCGTCGGCGTACGGCACGCCGCGCACGAACTCGTCGAGCGCCCCCTCGACCGCGCCCCGCAGCTCGGCCAGCGGCGCCGCGCGGTGGCGTAGCGTGACGTCGGCCAGCCGCTCGATGCCGAACTCCTCGTCGTCGGGGTCGGCGGCCTCGGTGATGCCGTCGGTGTAGACGACCAGCAGGTCGCCGGGCTCGAACGCCGTCTCGCGCGCCGAGAAGGCCGCGGCAGCGAGCACCCCCAGCGGCGGCCCCGTCGCCGCGAGCCGTTCGACGGTGCCGCCGCGCCGCAGCAGCAGCGCGTTGTTGTGGCCGGCGTTGGCCCAGGCGAGGCGGTGCGCGGCGGGATCGAGCTGGGCGACGAAGCCGGTGGCGTACTTCTCCGGCGGCGTGCGCGCGAAGAGACGGCGCGAGACGAGCAGGCAGATCTCGTCGGGCGGGTGGCCGACCTCGATGGGGCCCACCGCCAGCGCCTCGATGGAGGCGCCGAGGAGCGAAGCGGCCATGCCCTTGCCGGAGACGTCGCAGACGAGGAAGGTGACCACCCCGCGCTCGGGGTGCACGTCGACGGTGTAGAGGTCGCCGGAGACGCCGCGCGAGGGCACGTTGCCGGCGAGCAGCTCGTAGCCGGCCACCTCGGGCAGCCGCGCGGGCAGCAGCGCGAGCTGGATGCGCCGCGCCAGCTCGAGCTCCGCCGCCAGGACCCGGCGCTCGGCCGCCTCGGCGGCGAGGTCGAGGTTGCGCAGGTGCAGGGCGGCGGCGGAGGAGAGGGCCACCAGCAGCTGCAGGTCGTCCTCGCCGAACTGCCGTACGCGCAGGCGCGAGGAGAGCACGAGCATGCCGAGGACGCCCTCCGGGGTGAGCAGCGGCGCGGCGAGCACGCTGCGCACGCCGGAGTCGAGGATGCTCGCGGCGCCGGCGAAGCGCTCGTCGGCGGAGGCATCGAGCACCAGCGCCGCCTGCCGCCGCTCCGTCACCTCGCGCAGCAGGCTGCGCGAGAAGAAGACGCTGTCGCTGTCGAGACCGGGAGGACGCGACACCGACTCGGCGAGGCCCCCCTCGCGGTCGATGAGCAGCACCGCCGCCTGCTCGGGGCGAAGGGTGGCGAAGGTGCGGTCGAGGATCATCTCCAGCAAGGCATCGCGTGACAGCGATTCGGTGAGGGCGCGGTGCACCTCGGTGATCAGGTGCAGGCGCTCGGCGTGGCGACGCAGCTCCTCTGCCGAGTGGGTGGCCTCGAGGTCGGCGCGCTGCACCAGCATCGAGGCGGCGTCGCGGAAGACCGTGCCGCTCGGAGCGGTGGCCCCCGGCGAGGCGACGGTGGCGCCCCGGCCGGCGCGCACCGTGATGCGGCTCTCCTCCGAGAGCTCGAGCAGGTCGCGGTCGGCGAGCCGGGCGCTGCCGGCGAGTGGGCGGCCGTTGAGCCGCGTGCCGCCGCGCGAGCCGAGGTCCTCGACCCACAGCTCGTCGCCGCGGCGCTCGAGGCGGAGGTGCTGTCGCGACACCCGCTGATCGGGAATCAGTACGTCGCATTCGGCGCCGCGGCCGACCACCAGGCGGTCGCCGTCGACTTCGCGCACCGTCCGCGGCAGGCGGGCGAGCTCTATGTCGAGAGACCAGCGGCTCACGGGGCGTGCAAGCTATCACCCGCGACCGCGCGGTCCGGATGCGGTGCGGGCGCCGTCATCGGCGGGAGCGTTTACGGGCTCGCCGGCGGCGCGGCGGGCGCCGCCCAGATGCGCGCCGGCGGGCCGCTGCCGCCAGGGGCGACGGCGACGCGTTCTTCGACCTGCGCGGCGCGCGAGGAGGCGACCAGCTCCACCTCGATTCCGCCGTCGGCCTCGACGCGGAAGCGGCTGCTGGCGCCGGCGTAGCGCCGCTCGGCGACGCGGCCGGCGAGCGCGTTGGCGGCACCGGTGGTGGTGAAGGTCAGCGACTCGGGCCGCAGCATCAGCTCCGCGTCGCCGCCTTCCTGCAGCCCGGGTTGCGCCTCGGCGAGCTCGCCGGGCCACGCCACGCCGGGCGCCACCTCCACGCGCCACTCGCCGTCGCCGCCGCGCCGCAGACGGTCCGCGCAGCAGGTTGGCGCGGCCGACGAAGGCGGCGACGGTGCGGTTGCTCGGGCGCTCGTGCAGCTCTTCCGGCGTGCCCACCTGCTGCAGCTCGCCGCCCCACAGCACCGCCACGCGTTGCGCGAGGTCGAAGGCCTCCTCCTGCTCGTGGGTGACCAGCACCGTGGTGATGCCGAGTCGGCGCAGCACCTCCTGGAGCTTGCGCCGCGTGCGCTCGCGCAGCGCGGGGTCGAGGTTGGACAGCGGCTCGTCGAGCAGCAGCAGCCGCGGCGCGGGGGCGAGGGCGCGGGCGAGCGCGACGCGCTGCTGCTGGCCGCCGGAGAGCGCCGACACCGCGCGCCGCTCGTAGCCGGCGAGGTCGACGAGCGTCAGCACCTCGGCGACGCGGCGCGCCGCCTCCTCGCGCGAGTGCCCGCGCCCGTGAAGGCCGAAGGCCACGTTCTCGCCCACGTCGAGGTGCGGGAAGAGCGCGTAGTGCTGGAAGACCATGCCGACGCCGCGCCGCGCCGGCGGCATCCGCGTCACGTCGGCGCCGCCGAGGCGGATGCTGCCCGCGTCGGCCTCCTCGAAGCCGGCGAGCAGGCGCAGCAGCGTCGTCTTGCCCGATCCCGACGGCCCGAGCAGCGCCAGCACCTCGCCTTCGGCGACGTCGAGCGACAGCCCGCGCAGCACGGGCGTCGCGCCGAAGCTCTTCTCGATGCCGGTCGATCTCGACGAAGCCGCTCACGGCGTCGCGCCGTGACCGCGGATCTGCCGGTCCCACCGCTCCATCCACTCCGCCCCGTGCGCCGCCACCAGCGCGCGGTCGTAGCTCGCCGGCTTCATCTGCGCGAGCACCTGCTGCGCCCACTCGGGGAGCTGCTCGCGCGGCAGGTCGGTGCGCGCCGGCAGGCGGTACGCCTTCTCGGCAGCCAGGCGCTGCGCCTCCAGAGTGCCCAGCCAGTCGACGAACGCCGTCGCCTGCTCGGGGTGCGGCGCGCGCGCCACGATGCCCACCGCGTCGGCGATCACCGGCGTGCCGCTGGTCGGGAACTTGTACGCGATCGGCACGCCGCGCTGCTGCTGCCAGAACATGTCGGTGAGCTCCCACACCGTGATCAGTCCCTCGCGGCGGGTGAGCTTGGTGAACAGCAGCGCCGGGTTCTGCACGTACTCCTTGGTCTGCGCGTCGAGTCGGGCGAGCCACGCGAAGCCGCGCTCGGGGTTGCCGGTCTCGGCGACCGACTGCGCGAGCACCATGCCGAAGAGCGTGCGCATGGTGCCCGAAGCGAGCGGGTCGCGGATGAGCACCTTGCCCTTCCAGCGCGGGTCGAGGAGGTCGTCCCAGTCGGCGGGCGCGTCGGCCGCCGGCACCGCGTCGCGGTTGTAGACCAGCACCGGCGCCGTCAGGTAGAGGCAGAAGTAGAGGTCCTTCGGCTCGCGGCAGTCGGCGGTGAGCGCCGTCGGCCCACGGCGGCCGGTGCGGCTGCAGCAGCCCCTCGGCGGCGCCGCGCGCGAAGATGGTGTCGGGGCCGCCGAACCAGACGTCCGCCTGCGGGTTGGCCGCCTCCGAGCGCACGCGGTCGTAGACGTCCTGCGACCCCATGTCGAGCCAGCGCACGTCGACCTCCGGGTGCGCCTTCTCGTAGGTCTGCTCGAACAGCTGCAACAGGTCGCGCCCGTGCGGCGAGTAGAGAACGAGGGGCGTGCGCGAGTCGCGGTTGCAGGCGACGAAAGCCACCATCATGCCGAGCGCGCTCGTCATCGCGAGGAGCGCAGCGACGAAGCGATCTCGACGCCGCGAGCGCGCGGTTGCTTCGCCGCCGCGCTCCTCGCAACGACGGGTGGACCGACCTCGCCGCGCGCGGTCGCCGCTCACTGGCCCTCCATCGGCAGGTCCTCGCTCTGCACCCGCGGCCGCGCGAGCGCGAGCAGGTTGGCGAACAGCCGATACGCGCCGGGCACCCCCGCCGGCAGCTGGCGGAAGAAGGCGATGCCGGTGTAGACGAACGTCCCCTGGCCGTAGGGCGCGACGAGGAGCGCGCCTTCGAGCTCGGGCTTGCCGGGATCCGCCATGGCGAGAAGGGGCACGTACGAAGGGTCCCAGGTCTGCGGGTAGTAGAGGCCGCGCTCCTGCTCCCACCCCTCCCAGTCGGTCGCCTCGATCGCGTTGGGCGTCGTGAAGGCCGCGTGCTCGGGGGCGAGGAGACGCACCGGCGCCGTCTCGTCGGTCGTGCGCGTCGTGTTGCCGCGTGCCATCTCGAGCGGCAGCGGCGCGAGCTTCTTCGTGAAGTAGTCGGCGCGCTGCGACTGCACGATCAACAGGCCGCCCGCGCGCACGAAGTCGAGCAGCTTGCCGTTGGCGGCGGCGAGCTCGGGCGCCGCGTCGTAGGTGCGCGGGCCGATGATCACGGCGTCGAGCCCGCCGAGGTCGCGCAGGAGCAGCGCCTCGGGCGAGAGCACCTCCAGCGGCACGCCGACCGCCTGCAGCGCCTCGGGCACCAGGTCGGCGGCGCCGCGCACGTAGCCCACCGCGTGCAACGTGGGCAGCTCGAGCGGGAAGGCGGAGACCGCCACCCGCGCCGGCGCCGGCACCGGCCGCGGCCGTACGTGCTCGTGGTCGACGAGCGGGAAAGGCCTCGAAGTAGCGGCCGCCGTCGAAGGTGACCGCACCGACCTCCACCCAGGTGCGGCCGGTGGCGAGAGCGGGCGGCGGCAGCAGCGACAGCTCCAGCGTGCGGCGCTCGCCGGCGGGGATCGCGAACGACTGGAGCGGCACCGCCGGCCAGCCTTCCGGCACCAGCACGCTGAGCTGTCCCTCGGCCGGCGCGTGCGCCGTCAGGGTGACGTGCAGGCGGCGTGGTGCGCGGTCGGCGAGCGGCCAGGGCAGCAGCCCCTGCGCCACGTCCACCTCGAGCGCCGGCACCGCTCGCAGCGGGCGGCGGATCTCGCCGCGCGAGAGGCTGCGCGAGACGGCGACGACTTCGCGCTCGAGGACGAGCGTCAGCACCGGCAGCTCCGCGCCGCCGTCGACCCGCTCGCCGGCCGCGGCCGCGACGTCGACCTGCCGGGTCGTCGGGAGAGTGCAGCTCGTCCGCCGGCGGCGGCGCGGAGCGGTGGGGATCGCGGCAGCCTCGAACCCGGCAGCTCGATCTCCGCCCGCAGCAGCAGTGGCGGCGGCTCGAAGGGCTCGCCGCGTACCGCGGGCGGTACGTCGGTCCAGTCGTAGAGGTCGCCGCTGCGGCCGCGGCGCAGGAAGTACGGCATCGTCGGCGGCGTCTCGGCAGAGACGGCGATCGTGGCCGGCCGCGTGAGCAGAGCACCAGGCGCCAGCGCGACGGGCTCGGCGGGCGGCGGGCTCGCCAGCCGGTTCGGCGGCGAGCGGTTCCTCGGCGGTTGGCGTGGCCGCCGCCGCGTCCACCGGCGTCTCCGCTGCGGCTGGTGCCGGATGGAGCTCCACCTCGACCGGCGGCGTCCACGCCGCCGGACTTTCGAGCTCGAGAGAGAGCAGCCGCAGCGCCGTCGTGCCGCCGTTGAGGAGACGCGCGGTCACCGGCAGCTCGCTGCCGGGGACCACTTCGGCGCGCGCGGCGGTGGCGTCGACGACCAGGCCGAGCGCCGCCGCCAGCGCTTCGCTCGCCGTCTCCTCCTTCTCCGCCAGGAACGCCGCGAGATGCCGCGCGTCGGTGCTCGCCGCATGCGGCGAGGAGGCGACCATCGCCGACGCTGCGCGCAAAGCCCGCAGCACCCGCACCAGCGGCGCCACCGCTTCCGCGAGGCGGCCGGGCGCGAGCCCGCGCCGCGCCTCGGCGACGGCGTCCTCGACCTCGCCGAGCAGCGTGCCGAGCCGCGCCGACTCCTCTCCCTCCGGCAGCAGCCGCACCAGCGCCAGAAGCCGCGTGTCGATGCCGGCGAAGAGCGAGTCCGCGCCCTCCACCGCCGGCACCTCGCGCCGCAGCCGCACCGGCCGCGCCTCGAGGTCCTGCAGCTGGCCGACGCTCTGCGAGCGGTGGAGGCTGCGCACCTCCATCGCCAGCTGGTAGAGGGTGTGGCCGGTCAGCGGATCGAGCCCTTGGCTCGGCAGCACCACCGTCGCCGACTGCGGGTCCCACCAGGCCTCGCGCAGGAGCGCCTCCGCCTGCCAGGGCGCGAGCCCTTCGGCGTCGAGCTGCGGCATCGCCAGCGCGTCCGCGGCGAGGCGTATCGCCTCGTCGGCGAGGGCGCCCGAGGCCTGGTGCTGGCCGTGGCCGGCACGCTCGGTCGGCGGGAAGACGGCGACCACCACCTGCGGGCGGAAGCGGCGGATGGCGCGCACCGCGTCGACGAGCAGCTCCTCCCGCGGCCAGCGCGCGAAGGTCTCGTCGACCGACTCGGTGTAGCCGAAGTCGTAGGCGCGGGTGAAGAACTGGCGGCCGCGGTCGAGGCGGCGGCCGGCGAGCAGCTCCTCGCTGCGCAGCACGCCCAGCGACTCGCCGAGCTCGTCGCCGATGACGTTCTGGCCGCCCTCGCCGCGGGTGAGCGAGAGGTAGGCGACCTCGGCGCCGTCGCCGAGCGAGGCGACCGCGAGCAGCGTGTCGTCCTCGTCGTCGGGGTGGGCGGCGAAGATCATCAGCCGCCGGTGCTGGCCGAGGCGGTCGAGGCCGCGCACGAGCTCCGCGAAGCCGCCGCTGCCTGCCGGCCGCAGCGGGTCGGGGGCGGCGGCGAGCGGTGCCGCGGCGAAGAGGCCCGCGGCGAGGAGAAGGACGAGGGCGAAGCCAAGGCGTCGAGACCGGGGTCGTCCGCGCATCGCGGCGGATTCTGTCATCGGCGGCAATGCGGTCCGCCAAGCGCAGGTGAACGAAGCGAGGTTGGGTGGGCGGCGCCCCCTGCCCCTAGAGGGGCAGGGGGAAGGGGGGTCAGGGGTGAGACCAAACCCCGGGAGGGGGTTGGGTGGGCGGCGGCAGCGGGCTCCGCCCGCGGGGTGGGTGCGCTACGTGCCCTGCCGGTTGAGCTTGCTGTGGCTCTTGCCGTAGGCGAAGTAGATGACCAGGCCGATCGCCAGCCAGCCGACCAGCCGCAGCCAGTTCGTCCAGCCGAGGCCGTAGATCATCGCGCCGCAGACGACGATGCCGAGGATGGCGACCAGCGGCAGCGCCGGCACCGTGAAGCCGCGCGGCATGTCGGGCCGCCGCACGCGCATGATCCAGACGCCGGCGCACACCAGCATGAACGCGAACAGCGTGCCGATGCTGGTCATCTCGCCGACGATGTCGCCGGGAACGAAGGCGGCGAACAGCGCCGGTGAAGACGAAGAACAGCAAGTTCGACTTGTACGGCGTCTTGAAGCGCGGGTGCACGTCGGAGAAGACCTTCGGCACCAGGCCGTCGCGGCTCATCGAGTAGAACACGCGCGACTGGCCGAGCAGCATCACCAGGATGACCGACGAGAAGCCGGCGAGGATCGCGACGGTCACGAACGTCGGCGAGCCACTCGTAGCCGGGCATGTATTTCGTGATCGCGAACGCGACCGACGCCTCGCGGCCCGGCGTGCGGAAGTCCTCGACCGTCGCGACGCCGCTCAGCACGTAGGAGAACAGCACGTAGAGGATCGTGCAGATGACCAGCGAGCCGAGGATGCCGATCGGCATGTCGCGCTTGGGGTTCTTCGCTTCCTGCGCCGCGGTCGAGACGGCGTCGAAGCCGATGAAGGCGAAGAAGACGACGCCGGCGGCGCCGAGGATGCCCATGATGCCGCCGTAGTCGTGCGTGACGCCCTGCGGCGTCGGTGTAGGTCGTCGCCGCGGGGATGAACGGCGTGTGGTTCGCCGGGTTGATGAAGCCCCAGCCGATGCCGATCACCATCAGCACGATCGCGACCTTGATGATGACGATGATGCTGTTGACGAAGGCCGACTCCTGCGTGCCGCGGATCAGCAGCAGCGGTCAGGAGCAGCGAGGATGACGACCGCCGGCAGGTTCATGATGCCGCTGGCACGCCGGTCGCGGCGATCGACCTCGAACGGCGAATGCGACCACTGGTACGGGATCTGCATGCCGAAGAAGTCGAGCACGCGGTTGAGGTACTCGCTCCAGGCGATCGCGACGGTGGCGGCGCCGACGGCGTACTCGAGCACCAGGTCCCAGCCGATGATCCAGGCGACGCAGCTCGCCCATCGTGGCGTACGAGTAGGTGTAGGCGCTGCCGGCGATCGGGATCATCGAGGCGAACTCGGCGTAGCAGAGGCCGGCGAAGGCGCAGCCGACGCCGGCGACGATGAAGGCGAGCGACGACCGACGGGCCCGCGCGGTCGGCGATGGCCGCCGCGGTGCGCACGAAGAGGCCGGCGCCGATGATGGCGCCGATGCCGAGCGCGATCAGCGCCCACGGGCCGAGCGTGCGCTTGAGCGTCGCCTCGCCGATGACCTCGCCGCCCTGGTTGACCACCACGGTGTCGGTCTCGGCCCCTTCGGCCAGCAACTGCTCGATCGGCTTGGTGCGCATCAACGACATGCCGTGCTCCTCTGGCCGTGAATGAGTGCGGACTCTGCCATAAAGGACCTAGGACTGAACAGCCCGCCGCTTCCACAACCAGTAGATGGGCACGCCGGTGAGCACGATGGCGAGGCCGGGCAGGCTGGTCTCGGTGCGGTAGAAGAGCAGCACCACCGCGATCACGCTGGCGGTGAGGATGTAGAGCGCCGGCACCAGCGGATAGCCGAAGGCGCGGTAGGGGCGCTCGGCGTCGGGCCGCTTCCGCCGCAGCACGAAGAGGCCGATGATGGTGAGCACGTAGAAGAGCAGCACCGCGAACACCACCCAGTCGAGCAGCTTGCCGTAGAGGTTGCCGTAGGTGGCCTCGCCGGTGATCGAGTCGAGCACCGGCTCGCTGGTGGCAGGGTCGATCACCCGCGTGCGCGGCAGCACCAGCAGGCAGGTCCAGATGCACTGCAGCACCAGCCCGAAGGCGGGCACGTGGCGCTCGTTGAGGTTGCCGGTCTTGCGGAAGAACAGCCCGTCCTTGGCCATCGCGTAGTAGACGCGGGCGCCGGCAAGGATGAGCCCGTTGTTGCAGCCGAAGGTGGAGATGATGATCGCCACCGCCATGATCGCCGCGCCCGCCGGCCCGAAGATCACCGACAGCGCGGCGGTCGCGACGCGGTCGTCAGGGGCGTTGCGGATCTCGGCGAGCGGCAGCGTGCAGAGGTAGGCGACGTTGGCGAGCACGTAGAGCACGGTGACCAGCAGCGTGCCGTAGGCGAGCGAGAGCGGGATGTTGCGCTGGGGTCCTTCACCTCGCCGGCGGTGAAGGTGATGTTGTTCCAGGCGTCGGAGGAAAACAGCGACCCCACCTGCGCCACGCAGAGGGCGACGAGGAGGCCGACGGCGCCGGCCGCCGCGGTGAGGGTCGGCAGGAAGCCGAGGTCGGGGCGGATCTGCGCCGGGTCGACCGGCGTCCACATGTTGGAGAAGTTGGCGGCGACCGCGTCGGCGTTCCTGCCGACGAGGATGCCGAGCACGATGAGCGCCAGCAGCGACAGCGTCTTGGCCGAGGTGAAGACGTTCTGGATCAGCTTGCCGATGCGGATGCCGCGGGTGTTGAGGAAGGTGAGGAAGATCACCATCACGATCCCGACCAGCTGCTGCGTCGACAGGCTGACGGCGTAGCTGTCGGAGAGGTCGATGGGCCGCACCAGCCAGTTGGTAGGCGAGATCCAGGGGACCAGCACGCCGAAGAAGCGCGCGAAGCCGACAGCCACGGCGGCGATCGTCCCCGACTGGATGACCAGCAGCAGCGCCCAGCCGTAGAGGAAACCCCACAGCGGCGAGAACGCCTCGCGCAGGTAGACGTACTGGCCGCCCGCCTTCGGCATCATCGCCGCCAGCTCGCCGTACGACAGCGCCGCCGCGATGGTGAGCAGGCCGGTGATCACCCAGGTGGCGAGCAGCCACCCCGGCGAGCCGACCTGCCGCGCGATGTCGGCGGAGACGATGAAGATGCCCGAGCCGATCATCGACCCGGCGACGATCATCGTCGAGTCGAGCAGGCCGAGCTCGCGCACGAATCCCGAGCTGCGGTCGACCGTTCCCGAGGCCGATTCCACCGTCACTGCGGGCTTCGCCATGCGGGGCTCCTCCGGCGTCACGTTTGGGGTTCGGCGCGGATCATAGCCGCAAGCCGCGGCGCTCAGGCCAGCCGCACGCCGCCGCCGGGGGGACACTTCGGCGCGCGGTGCGGTAGGCTGCCCGGCCGAACCGCAACTTAGGAGGAATGACGTATGAAGCTTCGCTCTACTCTCGTCACGGCCGTTGCCCTCTCCCTGCTCGTCCTCGCCGTCCCGGCGCTCGCCGGGTCCCACAGCGAGAAGACTGACGCCGCCCCCGCCGCCGGCCCCAGTGCCGCCGAGATGGAGGCCTGGCAGAAGTCGATGACCCCCGGTCCCGAGCACCAGCAGCTCGCCAAGTTCGCCGGCGACTGGACCTACGTCAACAAGGCGTGGATGGCCCCCGGCGCGCCGCCGATGGAGTCCACCGGCACCGTGCACGGCGAGTCGATGTACGGCGGCCGCTACGTGGTGACGGACTGGAAGGGCGACATGATGGGGCAGCCGTTCGAGGGCCGCGGCGTGTACGCCTACGACAACGTCTCCAAGCAGTACACGAGCACCTGGTTCGACAGCATGAGCACCGGCATCTGGTACTCGACCGGCACCTGCGACGCCGCGGGCGTCTGCGCCTACACCGGCGACTCCTGGGACCCGATGAGCGGCAAGAAGATGACGCTGCGCTCGGAGCTCTCGTGGGTCGATCCCAACTCCTTCAAGATGGTGATGTACGGCCCGGGCCCGGACGGCAAGGAGTACCAGATGATGGAGATCGTGGCCAAGAAGAAGTAGCCCGCGCTCCTGACTCTCCCTGTCCCTTCACGGGGTCGTCTTCTCCGCGTTCGCTGGCATAAGCCACGACATGGGGCGCGCCGGGGGGAGGGCTCCCAGCCGCGCGCAGGCGTCCTCGCCGAGCACGGATGGGATACCCCCCGGCAGGCGGGGCCCCATGTCGGGCCCCGCCCGATCTCGCGAGGACGGGCCCCGTGATACCATCCCCGCGCTTTTTTCCGGCCCCGCGACCCACGAACGCCCGGCGACCGGCCGGCGTGCTCGGGGCGCGGTTCCCCACGTAGTTTCCAGAAGCTTCCAGAAGCGTTCCACCCCGCCACTTCGCTGACTCCGGCGCCGCTCGACGGCGGCCGCGGGTCCGGGAGGGAGGGCGGGCGACTGGTGAATCTGATCCGGGAGGACCGACATGCATCGATCCGTCTGCCGCCGCGCCCTGGGCCTCTGCGCCCTCACCCTCCTGCTGGCTCTCGCCGTCGCCCCCGCGGCGCACGCCAGCGAAGCCGACCTGGTGGTGCCCGACCTCGGCAGCCAGAGCTTCCTCGGCGTCAGCGGGCACAACCTGCTGCTCTTCGGCCTCGTCGTCTGCGCGCTCGGCCTGCTCTTCGGCCTGGTGCATGTACAAGCAGCTCAAGAACCTGCCGGTGCACCAGTCGATGCGCGAGATCTCGGAGCTCATCTACGAGACCTGCAAGACCTACCTCGATCACGCAGGGCAAGTTCATCCTCCTGCTCGAGGTCTTCATCGGCGCCATCATGGTCGTCTACTTCGGCTGGCTGCGCGCACTTCGACGCCGTGCAGGGTGGCGATCATCCTGCTGTTCGAGCCTCATCGGCATCGCCGGCAGCTACGGCGTCGCCTGGTTCGGCATCCGCATCAACACCTTCGCCAACTCGCCGCACGGCGTTCGCCAGCCTGCGCGGCAAGCCGTTCCCGACCTACGCCATCCCGCTCAAGGCCGGCATGTCGCATCGGCATGCTGCTGATCTCGGTCGAGCTGCTGATCATGCTCGCCATCCTGCTCTTCGTCCCCGGCGACTACGCCGGCCCCTGCTTCATCGGCTTCGCCATCGGCGAGTCGCTGGGCGCCGCGGCGCTGCGCATCGCCGGCGGCATCTTCACCAAGATCGCCGACATCGGCTCGGACCTGATGAAGATCGTCTTCAACATCAAGGAAGACGACGCGCGCAACCCGGGCGTCATCGCCGACTGCACCGGCGACAACGCCGGCGACTCGGTCGGCCCGACGGCCGACGGCTTCGAGACCTACGGCGTCACCGGCGTCGCGCTCATCACCTTCATCCTGCTGGCGGTGGCCGACCCCGCGGCGCAGGTCCAGCTCCTGGTCTGGATCTTCGTCATGCGCATCATGATGGTCGTCGCCTCGGCGGTCTCGTACTGGATCAACGAGCGCCATCGCCAAGGCGCGCTACGCGCAGCGCCGACGAGATGAACTTCGAGGCGCCGCTCACCTCGCTGGTGTGGCTCACCTCGATCGTCTCGGTGGCGGTGACCTACGTCGTCTCCTACCTGCTCATCCCCAACCTCGGCGGCGACCCATCGCTGTGGTGGAAGCTGTCGACGATCATCACCTGCGGCACGCTGGCCGGCGCCATCATCCCCGAGCTGGTCAAGGTCTTCACCTCGACCGAGTCCGCGCACGTCGAGGAGGTCGTGACCGCTCGCGCGAGGGCGGCGCCTCGCTCAACATCCTCTCCGGCCTCGTCGCCGGCAACTTCAGCGCCTACTGGATGGGGCTCGTCGATCGCTGCTGCTGATGGGCGTCGCCTACCTGGTGAGCAACCAGGGCCTCGGCGCCATCATGCTGGCGCCGGCGGTCTTCGCCTTCGGCCTCGTCGCCTTCGGCTTCCTCGGCATGGGCCCGGTGACCATCGCCGTCGACTCCTACGGCCCGGTCACCGACAACGCGCAGTCGGTCTACGAGCTCTCGATCATCGAGACCGTGCCCGGCATCAGCGAGGAGGTGCAGAAGGACTTCGGCTTCGACGCCCGACTTCGAGCACGGCAAGCACTTCCTCGAGGAGAACGACGGCGCCGGCAACACCTTCAAGGCGACCGCCAAGCCGGTGCTCATCGGCACCGCGGTGGTCGGCGCCACGACGATGATCTTCTCGATCATCCTGGTGCTCACCAACGGCCTGACCACCGACCTCGAGAAGCTGTCGCTCCTGCACCCGCCCTTCCTGCTCGGCCTCCTGATGGGCGGCGCCGTCATCTACTGGTTCACCGGCGCCTCCATGCAGGCGGTGGCCACCGGCGCCTACCGCGCGGTCGAGTTCATCAAGCGCAACATCAAGCTCGACGCCGGCGCCGAGAAGGCCTCGGTCGCCGACTCCAAGAAGGTCGTCGAGATCTGCACCCAGTACGCGCAGAAGGGGATGTTCAACATCTTCCTGACGGTCTTCTTCTCGACGCTGGCCTTCGCCTGCCTCGAGCCGTACTTCTTCATCGGCTACCTGATCTCGATCGCGCTCTTCGGCCTCTACCAGGCGATCTTCATGGCCAACGCCGGCGGCGCCTGGGACAACGCCAAGAAGGTGGTCGAGGTCGACCTCAAGGAGAAGGGCACGCCGCTGCACGCCGCCACCGTCGTCGGCGACACCGTCGGCGACCCCTTCAAGGACACCTCGTCGGTGGCGATGAACCCGGTCATCAAGTTCACCACCCTGTTCGGCCTGCTCGCCGTCGAGCTCGCCATCGGCCTCTCGCGGCCGGTGTCGCTCACCATGGCGGTGATCTTCTTCCTCGCCTCGCTGGTCTTCGTCTGGCGCAGCTTCTACGGCATGCGCATCGGCAGCCACGCCGAGCCGGCCGCGGCGGCGCACAAGGGCTGACTACGGATAGCGGACCTGTCCGTCCCCTATCGTCGCGGCCGATCCGGCGTGACGAAGGGGACGGCTTGGCGGCCGTGCCGGCGGTAGACGTGGAAGTCGGCGTCGAGCGTCAGAACGAGCGGGTCCGCCAGCAACTCGGTCATCCTCACCAGGCACGCGTCGGCGAGGCTCATCGGCACGTCGGTGTACTTGTCCATCAGTTGAAGGACACGCTCCAGGTTCTCGGCTAGCGAGAAGGCCGGCACCAGAGCGCCTCGCGCGAGCAGCGTGCGAACGGCCCGTCTGCCATCCTCAGCGAGCAGGTGGAACGTCTCGGAAAGCACGGCTTCGCATGTCCTCCACGGTGGAGGGAAGCGTGCTGCGGTGGCGGTTACCCAATCCCGGTCGCGGTCGCGCTTGCCTAGCAGCGTGACCAGGAAACCGGCGTCAGCGACGACGTTTGCGGCCATAGCCCGTGGTCCGCAGGTAGTGCTTGTAGCGCCTCCCCAGGTCGTCCGGGAGGCCGTCGACCGAGCCGATGAGGTCGCGGATCGAAGCCAGCGGATCCGCCGCCTGATTGGGCGCGTCGCCTGCGGACTGCAGCCGATCACGAATGACGTCGGACTTCGACCGCTGCGTGGCGCGGGACTCCTTCTCGATGGCGTCCGCCAACTCGTCAGGTAGCCTCACGGTGACCGTGCGCATGGGCTGATTGTAATACGACGTCGACGCGGGTGTACTACAGGAGCGAACCAAGATGGGGCGACAGGTCGGCTCTTGAAGGACGTCGCCCGCTGGCTCGCGCAGCTCGGTGACACCGACGCCTCGGCCGGCGCCCTGCGGGCGCTGGCCGGGATCGGGCCGGAGGACGCGGCGGCAGTGCCGCTGCTCGTCGACGCGTTGCGCACCGCGCCCGCCGACAAGCGGTGGGCGGTGGCATCGGCGCTCGGTTGCATCGGCGAGCCGGCGGCGGCCGGGGGCGAGGTCCTGGCTCCGTATCTCGCGAGCGACGACGAGCCGCTGCGCCGGCAGGCAGCTCTGGCCCTGGGGAGGGTGGGCGGTCCAGCGGCCGCCGCCGCCGTGCCGGCGCTCGAGGGCATGCTCGGCGACGACTCCCCGATGGCGCGGGCCGCCGCGGCCAGCGCGCTGCTCCTTCTGGCGCCGCCCGCGCCAGCGGCCGCTTCGCTCCTCGCCGAGCTCGCGAGCTCGGCGGACGTCGCGCTGGGCTACTGGGCGGCGTGCGGGCTCGTCGAGGGCCTCGGCCGCGTGCCCGCGCTCCGGCCGGCGGTCGTCGCGCTGCTCGACCACAGGAACGTGGAGATCCAGGAGCTGGCGGCGCACGCGCTCGCCAACGCTTCTACTTGAGCGAGATCGCCACCCCGCCACCGGCTACGCACTTGACCCGGTCGACGGAGTCGCAGCGGACGAAGTAGCTGTCGAGCTTGTTCTGGCCGAAGAACACGTCTACGGATCCGACGGTCTTGTCGGCCGGGTCCTTCACGACCACCTTGAAGTAGCTGTGGCTCCTCTCGAGGGCGCAGATGCCGTCGCTCTTCGCGTAGAAGCCAAAGTCGTGACCCTCGTTGTCGGCCTGGGTCGTGAACGAGGTCACCGTCTCGTCCTTGGTGCAGTTGCTCCTTCCGCCGCCACCTCCACCAGTGACGGTGACCTTCATCCCCGAGCCGACCGAGAAAAACATGCGGGACCCCACCCATCCCCCAGTGGCCTTCAGGGGTTGCTGCGAGCTCGTTTCGGACGTCCTTCCGTCATCACTGTTCCCGCCGCAGCCGGCGAGTGCCGCCAGCACGCCGACCAAGACCGCTGCCGGACCCCATCCGCCGACTCCCCGTGTCTGCATGTTCCATCGCCTCCCTGGTTGAAGGCCCGAGTCCGATCAGGTCGCGAATCGAGTGGAGGCTGGAGGCTCGGGGTCGCGAGGACCCCCGAGGACCAGCGACTCGCGAACGACTCGGGTCTGGGGCACCCTACTCTAGTGCGAGGAATGGTCCTTGCGCTACGGGTCGCACGCGCGAGCGTTCGGTTACCATCGCGAATCGCAAACGAGGGAGGAGCCGCCGCATGCGTCGATCCGCAGCAGTCGCACTCACGGTTGTCGCCATCGCGTCGAGTGGCGCGCGATCCTCGGCCGCACCGGCCACCGCCGAGCCGGACGCGGTGGCCCGCCTGCACGAGCTCTTCGACCGTGAGTGGGCCTGGCGGCTGAAGCAGTCGCCGGAGCTGGCGACGAGCGTCGGGGTGCACGACGACGACGACAAGCTGTCGGACCTGGCGCCGGAGACGCTGGCGCGGCAGGCGAAGGAGACGGAGGCGTTCCGCGCCGAGCTGGCGAAGATCGATCGCGAGGCGCTGCCCTTCGCCGAGCAGGCGAACTACGACATCTTCGCCACCCAGCTGCGCGAGCGCGTCGAGTCGCACGCATTCGGCGAGCAGTACCTCACCATCAACGCCGACTCCGGCTTCTACAGCGGGTTCCCGCTGATCTGGCAGTCGATGCCCTTCCAGACGGTCAAGGGGTACGAGAACTACATCTCGCGTCTGCGCGCCTTCCCGCGCTACATGGACCAGAACATCGCGCTCATGCGCGAGGGTCTGAAGCGCGGCATGACGCCGCCCAAGGTGACCCTCGTCGGCATCGAGAAATCCATCCAGCCACTCGCCGTCTTCGACGACAAGACGAGCTCGCTGTGGACGCCGTTCACGCGCATGCCGCCGCAGATCCCCGCCGGCGAGCGCGAGCGGCTGCTGAAGGCGGGGCGCGACGCCATCCTCGAGGCGGTGGTGCCGGCCTACGCCCGCTTCCTCGAGTTCATGACCAAGGAGTACCTGCCCAACACCCGCGAGACCCTCGCCGCCGCCGCGCTTCCCGACGGCGAGGCCTACTACAAGTACCTCATCCGCCAGTACACGACGCTCGATCTCACTGCCGACCAGATCCACCAGATCGGCCTCGACGAGGTCAAGGCGATCCGCGCCGAGATGGACGCGCTGATCGCCAAGGTCGGCTTCCAGGGCGACTTCGCGGCCTTCCTGAAGTTCCTGCGCACCGACCCGCGCTTCTACGCCAAGACGCCGGACGAGATCCTCATGCGCGCGTCGTGGCTCGCCAAGCAGATGGACGGCAAGCTGCCGTCGCTGTTCAAGACCCTGCCGCGCCAGCCCTACACGGTGACGCCGGTGCCCGACTTCCTGGCGCCCAAGTACACCTCCGGCCGCTACAACGGCGCGCCCATCGACTCCACGCAACCGGGCGAGTACTGGGTCAACACCTACGCGCTCGAGAACCGGCCGCTCTACCAGCTCGAGGCGCTCACCTTCCACGAGGCGGTGCCGGGGCACCACCTGCAGGGCGCGCTGGCGCAGGAGGCGACCGGCGTGCCGCCCTTCCGCCGCTACAGCTACATCTCGGCCTTCGGCGAGGGCTGGGGCCTCTACTCCGAGTGGCTGGGCAAGGAGGTCGGCTTCTACACCGACCCCTACCACGACTTCGGCCGCCTCACCTAGGCGATGTGGCGCGCCTGCCGCCTGGTCGTCGACACCGGCGTGCACGCCAAGGGCTGGACGCGGCAGCAGATGCTCGACTTCATGGCCGGCAACACGGCGCTGTCGCTGCACGAGGTGAAGACCGAGACCGACCGCTACATCTCGTGGCCCGGGCAGGCGCTGTCGTACCGCATCGGCTACCTGAAGATCCGCGAGCTCCGCACGCGCGCCGAGGGTGCGCTGGGCGAGCGCTTCGACGTGCGCCTCTTCCACGACGCCGTGCTGCAGAACGGCGCCGTGCCGCTACCCGTCCTCGAGCGCCAGATCGACGCCTGGATCGCCGAGCAGAAGGGCGCCGCAGCCGCTGGCGGTTAAAACCTCACGCTCGCCCGCGTGTAGACGAACCGGCCGTTCATGCCGAACGGCGAGCTCGACGGGTAGGTGAAGATCCCCAGGTTCGAGTTGGGCTCCAGGTGGCGGTCGGGGAAGGTGTCGAAGACGTTCTGCGCCCCGATCGCCAGGGTGAAGCGCGAGAAGCGATAGCCGATCTCGAGGTCGGCCAACCACTCGGCCTCGAAGGTCTGCGCCACCACCTGGCGGTCGACGAGGCAGTATTCGCCATAGCGGGCGCCGTGCACTCCGGCGAAGAGGCTGCCGCCGTCCCAGTCGGCACCCAGGCGCAGGCTGTCCTCGGGCTGTCCGCACTCGACGCGCCGTCGCTCGATGGCGTCGAAGAGCACCTCCTGCAGCCCGGCGAGCGGCGGCGGCGTGGGGGCGACGCGGGTCACCTCGTTCTTGGTGCGGTTGTAGCCGGCGGTCAGGTTGAGCCGGCCGCTCCACGCCTCCATGTTGTAGGCGCCGCGCACGTCGTAGCCGCGGGTCTCGGTGTCGATGGCGTTGGTGAAGAAGCGCGCGCCGGTGACGTTGAACGGCGCCAGGATCGCCGCCACCTGCGCGCCGGTGAAGTTGCCCGACAGCACGATGCGGTCCTCGATGTCGATGGCGTAGTAGTCGACGTCGAATTGCAGCGCGCGGATGGGGTTCCAGACGATGCCAGCGGAGAAGTGGTCGGACTCCTCGGGCCGCAGGTCGGTGGCGCCGAGCGCCCGCGCCACCGGGCTCGCCACCGGGAAGGTGCCGATCTCGAAGGGCTGCAGCACGCCGCCGACGGCGAGGAAGTTGGTGGAGACGGTCGAGAAGTACGACTGGCCGAGCGACGGGGCGCGGAAGCCGCTGGCCACCGCCGCCCGCAGCACCAGCGGATCGACCACCTGCAGGCGCGCGCTCAGCTTGTAGTCGCTGGTGCTGCCGAAGTCCTCGTAGTCCTCGAAGCGGCCGGCGAGGCCGAGGCGGAGCTTGTGATGCACGTCGCCCTCGAGGTCGACGTAGACGGCGTAGCTGTCGCGGGTGACGTCGACCTCGTTGGAGGGACGAAAGCCGGGGAACACCTGCGCCCCCGCCGGCGCCCGGCCGCCGAACTGGTCGGGGTGGCCGGCGTCGAGGTAGGAGTTGGGCTCGCCGGCGCGGATCTGGTAGCCCTCGCGCCGCGCCTCGAGACCGAAGGCGACGTTGAGCGGGCTGGCGAGGCCAATCGCCAGCTGGCGCGAGAAGTCGCCGTTGAGCACCAGCTGGTCCGCCTCCAACGTGCCAGCGTAGAAGCTGGTCTGGTTGGGCGGGATGGCCGGGCCGATCGAGGTGTTGAGGCTGTCGCTGACGTTGAACTCGAACTCGTTGTCGCCGTAGCCGACGCTGGCGTCCCAGAACCAGCCGCCGAAGGCGCTGCCGCGCACGCCGCTCTCGAGCGAGACGTCGAGCACCTCGGGCTCGATCAAGGGCAGGAAGCCGTTGGGGTAGATCTGCGGCCAGTTCTGGTTCTGCAGCGCGCGGCGGAAGAACCCGCCGTGCGAGCCCTCGCGCTTGCTGGCGCCGCCGAAGGCGTAGAACGAGGTCGACCCGCCGGCGCCGATCGGGTGCGAGCCGTTGAAGAAGGCCATGACGTCCTTCGACTTCGAGTCGCCCCAGTGATGGTTGGGCTGCTCGACCGGATCGCGCGCGCCCTGCGGCCGCGGGTCCGGGCCGGCGCGGTTGGTCTCGTCGCGGTCGCGGTACTCGACGGTGGCGAAGAGTGAGCCGGCGCCGAGCTTCCAACCCTGCGACAGGCTGGTGTTGAGGAGGTCGCCGTCGCCGTGCGTGGTCGAGCCCACCTTGAGCTCGAGGGTCAACGGGTCGATGCCGTCCTTGAGGCCGACGTTGATGACGCCGCCGATGGCGTCCGACCCGTACTGCGCCGCGGCGCCGTCCTTGAGCACCTCGATGCTGCCGATCGCCGAGGCGGGGATGGCGTTGAGGTCGACGCCGGTCGAGCCGCGACCGATCGAGCCGTTGACGTGCACCAGCGCGCTGGTGTGCCGGCGCTTGCCGTTGATGAGCACCAGCACCTGGTCGGAGCCGAGGCCGCGCAGGGTAGCGGGGCGCACGCTGTCGGTGCCGTCGGTGATCGTCGGCCGCGGGAAGTTGAAGGAGGGAGCGAGCGCCTCGATGATCTGGTTGGTCTCCGAGGCCCCGGTGGTGTCGAGGCGCTCCTCGGGGAGGACCTCGACCGGCACCGCCGTGGCCGCCTCGATGCCCACCGCGCGCGAGCCCACCGTCAGCTCCTCGAAGTAGGAGATGTTGAGCCCAAAGTCGGCCTGGACGCCCGGTGAGAGCGTCACCCGCTGCACGGCGGGCTGGAAGGGGGAGAGGCTCGCGCGTATCTCGACCCCCTTCCCCGCCGCGTCGGCGGGGAAGGGGAGCGTGTAGCGCCCCTCGCTGTCGGTGGTGGCGGTGAGGCCGAGCTCGAGGATCTCCACCTTGGCGCCGGGCAGCGCCGCGTCGTCGAGCGTGCTGGCGACCTTGCCGACGACGACGTTGTCCTGGGCGGCGAGAGGGAGAGCGGTGAGCGCCGCAGCGCTGGCGACGAGGAAGGCAGAGGCGAGACGGAGCCTCATGGGGACCTCCTGGCGTCCGGCCGGTTCAGGTTCGAGGAAGCGACGAGCTGACCGGCAGCCTACGCCGAAACCAACCCGGGCGCTCGCCCGTGTTAGCTTTGACTCGTCCCCTCGAGCAATCTGATCGTCGACTCCGGCAGGAGAAGGGCCATGTTGCGAAACAGAGCGGCCGTCGCGGCGGCTGTCATCGGTGCGATCGGATGCTGGCTGACCGCTGCGGCACGGCCCGCCAGCGCGGCCAACCCAGACATATGCCCTCCAGCGGAAAACGTCGAGCCGGGCCCAGCCGCTATCGGGCCCGGGGAGGACTTGGTCGTTTGGTTTGCCAAAGCGGCTGCATCCCGCATCGGCGGAGCCGCCTTCGGGTTCGTGATGTCCCGACTCGGGCTCGGTGATCAGACGCCCGCCCAGATGCGGGAGATCTCCGAGCAGTTGAGGCAGGTCAACGCCAAGTTGGACCGGCTCCAGGTCACCGCCGACGACATCCGGCGACGGGTCGACGAGGCTGCGTTCACCAACCTGATGATCCGCTTCAAGGACCTGAGGGCCGACGTCGAGTCCATCCACACCAACGGCATGCAGGAGGTCGCCCTCGCCGCGGAGAACCTGGCCAGCGTCATGTCCTCGCCCACCACCCCAGAGCAAGTCGCGGAGGCTCGGGAGTGTTTGCAGCAGAAGCAGGAGCACTTCCGCGTCTTCGCCGGCCGGAAGGGCGCCGACAACAACGTCGAGAAGATCACCAACCTCATGTCCAGCGTGGCTACGGAGGACGAGCTGGTGACCGGCTACGGCCGCCTGCTCCTCCACCGCAACCGTTACCTGAGCCGCACCCAGTCGCAGGCGCTGCGCGAGCTCTACGACTACCTCGAGCAGTACCAGGCGTTGGCCGCGATCCAAAGGGCGGAGTGGCAGGTGGCCGAAGGGAAAGCGGTCGACACCATCGCCGCCTCCAACGCGAGGTTCTACAGTGAGATCGGGCTCAGGCCCGGCACCATCCAAACGCAACGCGCGTCACTGCCCGATCCCATCCCTGAAGGCGCGGTCATCGACGTCGGCACGGGCGCCGACACGACGATCGGCAAGACCATGTTCTTCCCGCTGGGCGGTGTCGACAACGGCCCCAAAGAGATGACTTGGCGTGATCCAGACCTCCAGGGCTGGTTCACTGGCTCGGCGGAGGCCCCCCGTGTTGCCGCGGAGTTCGACGGCCGCTTTCCGCCGCTCGGGCGTGCGGCATGGAAGAACTGGCAGATCATCAACGCGCCGCAGTGGGGCTCGTTGATTGCCGGGAAAAAGGAGTCGGAGCTCGGATCGGCCTACCTGAACAGTGTGTTCAACCTCGCGTCGGGCATCGAAGGGCTGCGCGAACCCTTCGGTGAGAGCTCGTGGGTTTGGATCAACCACCGGCGGAACCACGAGATGACGATGAAGAAGGGAACCAGAAGGACGCAGAAGTACTACTTCCCTCTCACCGTACGTGTCCGGCTGGACCGTAGCGGCCCGATGTCGAATGTGGAGAGGCCTCCGGCGGAATGGGCCCCAGAGCTCCCACGCGCTCAAGGGCCAAGGACACGGCCGCAGGTGGCTGAACTGGTTTCCCAGGCCTATGCGGGAGCGCGCGCCAGCCTGATCCTCACCCGCAAGGTCGACGTGAGCTACATGGAGCTGAAGTCCGGCGAGCCCTGACGCCCGCTCCGGGCGGCCGTCGGGGGCGATGGTCCCCGCCGCCCAGCGCTCGGTCGCTGCGACCCAGGGCGGGCGGTATGCTCTCTGCCGCCATGGCGACTCTCGTCGACACCACCGTCCTCGACGCCTTCCGCCGCTGGGGCTACCTCGAAGCCCAGCTCGACCCGCTAGGTCGGCTGCCTCCGCAGCGCCACCCCGACCTCGCCGCCGACGGCCCCGAAGCCGAGGCGGCGCGGCGGATCTACGCCGGCGCGATCGGCGTCGAGTTCATGCACATCGCCGACCCCGAGGTGCGCGAGTGGGTGGCGCAGCAGATGGAGGCGCCGGCGCCGGCAGCCCGACCGCCGCCGCATCCTCGAGCGCCTGCTGCGCGCCGAGGCGTTCGAGCAGATGCTGCAGTCGCGCTACCTGGGCAGCAAGCGCTTCTCGATCGAAGGCCTGGCGGCGCTGGTGCCGCTGCTCGACGAGGTGGTCGCCACTCTCGCCGGCCACGGCTGCGAGATGGTGGTGCTGGCGATGAGCCACCGCGGCCGCCTCACCGTGATGGCGACCGTGGTGGGCAAGGACCCTGGCGAGATCCTCGCCGGCTTCGAGGACGTCGATCCCGCGCAGTGTGTTGGGCAGCGGCGACGTGAAGTACCACCTCGGCGCGACCGGCTCCTTCACCGCCCCCGACGGCCAGGAGGTGCGCATCCACCTGGCGTCGAACCCCTCGCACCTCGAGGCCGTCGACCCGGTGATCGTCGGCCGCGTGCGCGCCAAGCAGTGCCGCCTCGGCGAGGGCGGCACGCGCCGCGTGGTGCCGGTGATGGTGCACGGCGACTCCGCCTTCGCCGGCCAGGGGATGCTCGCCGAGGTGCTCAACCTCGCCGACCTGCCGGGCTACAAGGTCGGCGGCACCGTGCACGTGGTGGCCAACAACCTCATCGGCTTCACCACCGAGCCGCGCGAGTACAGCTCGACGCGCTACTCGACCGACGTGGCGCGGCGGCTGCCGGTGCCCATCTTCCACGTCAACGCCGAGGACCCCGACGCGGTGGTGCGCGTCGCCCGCATCGCCACCGAGTTCCGTCACCAGTTCGGCACCGACGTCGTCGTCGACCTCGTCGGCTATCGCCGCCACGGCCACAGCGAGGTCGACGACCCGACGATCACCCAGCCGCGCCTCTACGCCGCCATCGAGCGCATGCCGCCGCTGTGGAAGAGCTACGCCGAGAAGAGCGGCGCAGGACGCCTGCGGCCTGGCTCGAGGGCGTCGTGCAGCAGGTGCAGGCCGACCTCGACGCGGCGCACGCGCGCGCCGGCGCGATGGAGAAGAAGCCGCGGCTGGCGACGCTGCCCGACTACTGGAACGACTACCGCGGCGGCTTCTGGGAGCCGGCGTTGGAGGTCGACACCGGCGTCGAGGCGAGCGAGCTGGCGCGCGCTCGGCGACGCCATCGCCAGCGCGCCCGAGGGCTTCCACGTCCACGCCAAGGTGCCAAGCTGCTCGAGCAGCGCCGCGAGATGGGGCGCGGCAGCCGCCCCGTCGACTACGGCATGGCCGAGGCCCTCGCCTTCGGCTCGCTGCTCGCCCAGGGCGTGCCGGTGCGGATGACCGGGCAGGACACCCGCCGCGGCACCTTCAACCAGCGCCACTCGGTGCTCATCGACGTCGAGGACGAGCGCGAGGCGGTGCCGCTCGCCGCCGCTCGCCACCGGCGGCGCCTTCTTCGACGTCTTCGACTCGCCGCTCTCCGAGGCCGGCATCCTCGGCTACGAGTACGGCTTCTCGCGCGACTTCCCCGAGGCGCTGGTGCTGTGGGAGGCGCAGTTCGGCGACTTCGCCAACGGCGCCCAGGTGCCCATCGACCAGTTCCTCGCCGCGGGCGAGGACAAGTGGGGGCTGCTGTCGGGGCTCGTGCTGCTGCTTCCGCACGGCTACGAGGGGCAGGGTCCCGAACACTCCTCGGCGCGCCTCGAGCGCTACCTGCAGCTCGCGGCCGAGGACAACTGGCAGGTCTGCCAGCCCTCCAACGCGGCGCAGTACTTCCACCTGCTGCGGCGGCAGGCGCTGCGCAAGTGGCGCAAGCCGCTCGTCGTGATGACGCCGAAGAGCATGCTGCGCGCGAAGGAAGCGGCCTCACCCATCGCCGACTTCTCGCGGCCGCGCTTCCTCACCGTGCTCGACGACGCCGAGGTCCAGGCGGCCGAGCGGCTGCTCTTCTGCAGCGGCAAGGTCGGCCACGAGCTGATGGCCGAGCGCCGCCGGCGCCGCGACACGGCGACGGCGGTGATCTTCCTCGAGCAGCTCTACCCCTTCCCCAAGGAGGAGGTGTCGGCGCTGCTCGACCGCCACCGCGAGGCGCGCGAGGTGCTGTGGGTGCAGGAAGAGCCCGGCAACCAGGGCGCGCTCTTCTACGTCGTGCCGCGCCTCGAGCGCGTCAGCGGCGGCCGCCGCGTGCGCACCGTCAAGCGCAGCGAGAGCGCGAGCCCGGCCACCGGCTCGGCGAAGGCGCACGCGCTGGAGCAGAAGACGCTGGTCGGCCTCGCCTTCGAGCGCTTCGGCAGCTGAGATCGAGCCGCGGCATGAGCTTCGCCGGCGGGCTGCGTCGCCTTTGGGCCGTGTTGACCGAGCCACGGCAGCCGCTCGTGCCGACGCTGCTCGAGCGCCGGCGTCTCCGGCGCGACCTCGAGTCGACGGAGCCCACGTTCGCCATCGCCTTGCCGATCCTCGGCGCCACCGCCGCCCAATACGACACCGAGGACCTCGTCGCGCAGCTCGAGAAGGGCGGCCTGCCGCGCGAGGAGGCGTCGCGCTGCGTCGCGCTGTTGCCGATCGCCTTCGGCCGCGCCTGGCTCTTCAACCACGGCTGGCGGCAGTTCGACGACGAGGTGTCCGTCTATCCAGCAGCGGGTGCGCCGGTGCAGGTGCGGCTCTCCGACCACCCGCTCTACCGCGCCGGCCTCCACGTCGCGCTGCACGCGATGCATGCCGGCACTCTCGACGAGACGACGGTGCGCGCCATCGCGGCGATGAGCGCCGAGGTCCAGTCCAGGCTGCCCGCCATCGCCGAGGGAGAAAGGCGCGGTTCGTCCTCGATGGCCCTCTTCGGCTACGACCCGAGCCTCTTCGCGCGCCGCCGCCGCTGAATGCCGCCGTGCGCGCGGCGACGGCCGCCCGAAGCGGGGCGCTACTTCGCCGGGTAGTCGCTCGGCAGCGTGAAGCCGAGGTTCTTGACCAGGAACGCCCACTGGTCGCCGACCTCGGCGAGGATCTTGTCGGTGGGCTTGCCGGAGCCGTGGCCGGCGCGCGTCTCGATGCGGACGAGCACCGGCGCCGGGCCGCTCTGCGCCGCCTGCAGCGCGGCCATGTACTTGAAGGTATGCAGGGGCACCACGCGGTCGTCGTGGTCGGCGGTGGTGGCGAGGATCGCCGGGTAGCGCGTCCCCGGCTTGAGGTTGTGGTACGGCGAGTAGGCGTAGAGCGCCTGGAACTCCTTCGCGTCGTCGGCCGAGCCGTAGTCGTCCACCCAGAATCTCCCGGCGGTGAACTGGTGGAAGCGCAGCATGTCCATGACGCCGACGGCGGGCAGGGCGGCGCCGAAGAGGTCGGGGCGCTGGTTGACCACCGCGCCCACCAGCAGGCCGCCGTTGCTGCCGCCGAGAACGGCCAGCCGGCTCGGCTTCGTCCAGCCCGCGGCCACCAGGTGCTCGGCCGCGGCGATGAAGTCGTCGAAGACGTTCTGCTTCTGCAGCTTGGTGCCCGCCTTGTGCCACTCCTCGCCGTACTCGCCGCCGCCGCGGAGGTTGGCGACGGCGTAGACGCCTCCCATCTCCATCCACCCGAGCCGGGTGGCGGAGAAGGTGGGGCGCGAGGGGACGTTGAAGCCGCCGTAACCGTAGAGCAGCGTCGGCCGTTCGCCGTTGGGCGTCACGTCCTTGCGGTGGGCGAGGAACATCGGCACCCGGGTGCCGTCCTTCGAACGGTAGAAGACCTGCTCGACCGTGTACCGCGTGGGGTCGAAGGCCACCTTGGCCTGCTTGAAGGGCGCGCTCGCGCCGGTCGCCACGTCGTAGCGGTAGATGGTGGGCGGGGTGGTGAAGCTCGAGTAGGAGTAGAAGGTCTCGGGATCGTCGGCGTGGCCGCCGAAGCCCCCGGCGGTGCCGATGCCGGGCAGCTCCACCGTGCGCTCGAGCGCGCCGGCGAGCGAGTACACCTTGACGTCGCTGCGCGCGTCCTTGAGGTAGCGGGCCACCAGCCGCTTGCCGACGAGGGTCGCGCTCTCCACGACGTCGGCGCTCTGCGGCACCACCTCGCGCCAGTGCGCGGGCTCGGGGTGCGCGAGGTCGATGGCGACGAGGCGGCCGCGCGGCGCGTCCTTGGTGGTGCGGAAGAACAGCTCGCTGCCCTGGTTGCCGAGGAAGTCGTAGGCGTAGTCGAAGCCGGAGATCAGCATCTCCGGCTTGCCGCCCTCCTTCGCCAGGTCCTGCACGGCGATCTGGTAGCGCTCGTCGGTGCCCAGCCAGATGGTGACCACCAGGTAACGGCCGTCCTCGCTGACCGATGGTGAGAGGCCCCAGTCAGGTTGGTCGGGGCGGGCATAGGCCACCACGTCCGCCGACTGCGGCGTGCCGACGCGGTGGAAGTAGACCGTGTGGTTCTTGTTGAGCGACTGGAGCTCGGCCCCCTCCGTGGGTTCCGGGTAGCGGCTGTAGTAGAAGCCGCTGCCGTCGCGCCGCCAGGCGACGGGGCTGAACTTCACCCACGAGATCTCGTCGTCGAGCTGCTTGCCGCTCGGCAGCTCCAGCACGCGTACCTTGCGCCAGTCCGAGCCGCCGTCCTGCACCATCAGCGCCACCCAGCGGCCGTCGGGGCTGGGCACGAACCTGTCGAGCGCCACCGTGCCGTCCTTCGACCACGTGTTGGGGTCGACCAGAACGCGCGCCGGCGTGGTGAGGCTGTCCTGGACGAAGACCACCCACTGGTTCTGCAGCCCGTCGTTGTGCTCGTAGAAGTAACGCCCGCCCTCCTCGACGGGGACGTCGTACTTCTCGTAGTCGTAGAGCTGTTGCAGCCGCGCGTTGATGCGCGGTCGTTCGGGGATGCCGGCGAGATAGTCGAAGGTGACCTTGTTCTCGGCGTCGACCCACTGCTGCACGCGGGGGCTCTCGCGCACGTCCTCCTCGAGCCAGCGGTAGGGGTCGCGCACGGACACGCCGTGGTAGGTGTCGACCTGCTCGACCGTGGCGGTCGCGGGGTAGCGGAGGGCCGCCGGCGCGCCGGCCGTGTCGGCCGCGCGGACGATGGCGAAAGTGGACAGGGCGGCGGCAAGGGCCAGACCGAGTGCCGGCAAGGAAGATCGACGCATGAGGGACTCCCTGGGGAAGGTGGCTCGCGAAGGTCGCCTCGCGAGAGGCCGCATGAGTCTCCCACACCGAAGCCGGAACCGGGCCGCCGCACCCCGGCCGGCGCCCCCGCCTTGACCTGCCGCCTCGGAACCGGCTAAAACATGGGGCCCTGCCGGCCCGTCCTGGGAGGTCGTCTAACGGTAGGACAAACGGCTCTGGACCGTTTTATCGGGGTTCGAATCCCTGCCTCCCAGCCATCTCCGCGATCTGGAGCATCCATGCGCCGAGCCCTTCTCGCCGTCGCCGTCCTGCTGCTCGCCACCGGCTGCGAGGGCGACCCTGCCGAGCCCGACCGCACCGAAGCGCTCAGCGGCACGCTGGCGCGCTCGGCCTCGGCGACCGCGCCGCTGTCGATGCGCAACACCGGCAACCTGCGCGTCACCGCCGTCGACCTGGAGGCGGTGGCGGCCGACGGCACCACCGGCCCCGCTTTCGGCGGCATCACCTTCTCGGTGGGCAGCGGCACCACCGCCAACTGCCTTTCCACCGGCAACTTCGGGTTGATCGAGGGCTCGGTGGTCTCGCTCGGCCTGCACAAGGGCGACTACTGCCTCAAGGTCACCGAGCCCACGGTAGTGGCCGAGGGCTCCTCGCTACGCTACGAGCTGCAGCTCGAGATCAGCGACTAGGCGGGGCCGCGGCGCGGCGCAGGCAGTGGGAGACGTGCGCATCGTGCGGACCGTGCGGCCGCAGCGCGAGGCCGGCCGCGTGGCGCTGGTGACCGCCGCCCGCGCGCGCGGGCTCGACGAGGACATGCCGCTGCTGCTCGCCGCGCTGGCGGCGCGCGGGCTCGAGGCGGTCGAGGCGGTGTGGGACGACCCGGCGGTGGATTGGGGCGGCTTCGACCTCGTCGTCCTGCGCTCGGCTTGGGACTACTACGCACGCCGCGAGGAGTTCCTCGCCTGGGCCGAGCGCGTCGCCGCGGTGAGCGTGCTGCACAACCCGGTGCCGGTGCTGCGGTGGAACACCGACAAGCGCTACCTGCGGGACCTCGAGCGTGCGGGAGTGCCGATCGTACCGACGACGTTCGTCGCGCCTGGCGAGCCGGCGACGCTGCCGGCAGACGGCGAGCTCGACGTCATCGTCAAACCGGCGGTGTCGGCCGGTTCCAACGACACCGCCCGCTATCGCGCCGGAGAGCGCGAGGCGGCGCTCGTGCACGTGGCGCGTCTGCAGGCCGAGGGACGCATGGCGATGGTGCAGCCCTACCAGCGCGCCGTCGACGAGTACGGCGAAACGGCGCTGCTCTACTTCGACGGCCGCTTCAGCCACGCCATCCGCAAGGGCGCCATCTTCGCCGTCGGGCCGCAGATCGTGGGCGGGCTCTTCGCCCGCGAGGAAATCCAGCCGCGCGAGCCCTCGGCGGCGGAGCTGGCGGTCGGAGATGCGGCGCTACGCGCCGCGGCGGGCGTGCTTCCCGCGGCGGTCATGCCGCCGCTCTACGCCCGCGTCGACCTGGTGCCGCTTGCCGACGGCTCCCCGGGAGTGCTCGAGCTCGAGCTCTGCGAGCCCTCGGTCTTCGTTGCCCACGCCGCCGGCAGCGCCGGCCGCTTCGCGGCGGCGATCGAGCGCCGGATCCGGCTCGACGTCACCGCCTGAGCGCGCGAGGGCGCCTCCGGAGAGGCGCCCCCGGCCCGCAATCGCTACGGCCCGACGATGACCGTCCGCGTCGTCGCGGCCTGGTTGCCGTTGGCGTCGGTGACGGTCAGCCGGACGATGAACGTGCCGTTGTACGGGTAGTCGTGATGGGCGGTGGGCACGGTCGTCGTGCTCAGACCCTCGTCGTCCCAATCCCAGTAGTAGCTCACGATGCTGCCGGTGGACGCCGAGGCGTTGGCGTCGCAGCTGCGCACGACGCAGCTGATGGTGAACGAGGCCGTGGGTGCCGAAGGGGTGCCGGTGCTGACGACGACCTGGCGCGTCGTCGTGGCCTGGTTGCCGTTGCTGTCGGTGACGGTCAGCCGGACGGTGAACGTGCCGTCGTACGGGTAGTCGTGATGGGCGGTCGGCACGGTCGTCGTGCTCAGGCCTTCGTCGTCCCAGTCCCAGAAGTAGCTCACGATGCTGCCGGTCGAGGCCGAGGCGTTGGCGTCGCAGCTGCGGGCGCTGCAGCTGATGGTGAACGAGGCCGTGGGCAGGGACGAGCTGACGGTGACGGTCTGGCTGTACTCCGCCGTCTGTCCCGCGCCGTCGGTGACGACGAGGGTGATGGTGTACGTGCCGGGAGCGGCGTAGGTGTGGCTGGGAGCCGACACCGCGCTGCTGCCGGAAGTCGTCTGGCCGTCACCCCAGGCCCAGTTGTAGTTGACGATGCCGAAGTCGTCTCCCGAGGCCTCGGAGTCCGCCGTGCAGGTCAGGGCGTTGCAGACGACGTAGAAGTTGGCGGTCGGCGGGTGGTCGAGCACGTTCACCGTGCGCGTGGTGGCGGCGGTGGCGCCGTTGTTGTCGGTGACGGTGAGCGTGACGACAAAGGTGTCGTTCCAGGCGTAGACGTGGAAGGTGGTGGGTACGGTCGTCGTCGTGATCGGTGTCTCGTCGTCCCAGCTCCAGGTGTAGCTGGCGATGCCGGCGGCGGCGGTGGACGCCGAGCCGTTGACGTCGCAGCGGCGGCCTTCGCAGCTGATGAGGAAGGAAGCGACGGGAGGCTGGCCGACGGTGACACCGTGACTGTCCGTGTCGGTCTGATTGACGACGTCGCGCACGGTCAGCGTGATGGTGTACGAGCCGGCGACCGCGTAGGTGTGGCTGGACTCCGAGGCGCTGCTGCCGCCGGAGGTGGTCTGGCCGTCGCCCCAGTTCCAGGTGTAGTTGACGATGCCGCCATCGTCGCCGGAAGCCTCCGCGTCGGCGGTGCAGGTGAAAGCGGTGCAGCCGACGTAGAAGCTGGCGTGCGGCGGGTCGTCCGTGGTGGTGGTGACGCTCTGCGACGTCGAGTGGGTCTGGCCGTTGTTGTCGGTCACCGTCAAGGTGACGGTGAAGGTGCTGGCCGTCGCGTAGACGTGGCTCGTCGTCGAGCCGGTGGCCGTTCCACCGTCGCCGAAGGTCCAGGCCCAGGCGGTGACGGTGCCATCGTCGGTCGAGCCGGTGCCGTCGAAGTAGCACTGACGGCCGCCGCAGGCGAACGTGAAGCTGGCGACCGGCGGCGGGTTGCACTGGTTGGGCGCCAGCGGATCGCGCGGCGGGTACTGGTTGACCTCGTTGCCGTCGCTCATGCCGTCGCAGTCGGTGTCGGTCTTCGTCGTGTCGGTGCCGATGAGGCCCTCGAAGCCGGTGATCAGGTTGTCGTTGTCGTTGTCGGTGTTCGGATAGACGTAGCCGATCCAGTCGTTGAAGCCCTGCTGCGACGCATAGCCGGCGGCCTGCATGGCGGCGAGCTCGGACTCGGGGAAGATCGCCCAATCGTCGCGGCTGGCGTTGTAGAGGCGGTAGAGGCGCACCGCGCCCGACGGGATGCACGTCGACTCGGGCGTGCAGCGCTGGTAGATGTATCCCTCGATGCCGTCGAGGTGGTAACCAACGCTGATGAAGCCCGCAACTCCGTTGGGGTCGGCGGTGTAGGTCGCGTCCTGCTCCGGAGGGGTGGGCGAGAAATAGGTGAGCCGGTAGAGCGGCACGAGCGGCGGCGCGCCGCTGAAGGGTGCGCGGTCGCCGCTGAAGAGGTAAACCGAGGCGCCGGGAGCGATGCGGCAGCCGGTGCAGGGCACCGGCGCGCCGGGGAAGGCGTCGTACCCGGGGACCAAGGGCCCCGTGGGCTCGTAGGCGTTGCTCCCTTCGGCGGCGGTCGCCATCTGCGGGACGGTGGTGTAGAAGGAGTCGGTCGTAGTGTCGCTGTAGAAGCTGAACAGCGGCGTCAGCCGGTTGGGGATCACGACGCTGTTGGCGCGGCCGAGGACGGTCTGCACCGCGGCGAGGGCGTTGGGGATGCCGAACCCCATCTGATTGTCGTGGAAGGTGCCGAAGCTGGCGGTGGAGCGCAGCAGCGTCTGGACGTTGTCCTGCGAGAGCAGCGGGTTGACCGAGCGCGCCAGGGCGCCGAGGCTGGCGGTCTGGGGAGAGGCCATCGAGGTGCCGGTACAAGGACCGTAGCCGGCGCCGGTCGCGGTCTCGGCGCAGTTCGGCGCGGCGTGCGGAAGGCCGCGATAGAACGTGGAGACGATCTGCCGCGCCGGGGAGACGACCTCCTGATCGGGACCGGAGTTGGACGGGCAGGCCCCGGAGACGTCCGTCGCCGTGTTGCAGGTCCCCCAGAACGTCCCGTTGGGGATGATGCCGCCGGCGGCGAGGACGCGGGGATCGTGCGCCGGGAAGGCGACGTTGCCGCTCGTGTTGTTGCCGTTGCCCGAAGCAGCCACCATGAACAGGTCGCGCGAAGTGGCGTAGGCGAGGGCGTCGCACATGATGTCGGGATTGGCCTGGCAGTCGCGCCGCGGCATCTGAAAGCTCATGTTGGCCACCTGCGCGCCGTTGTCCACCAGCCCGGCCAGGCTGTCGGCGAGCGTGTCGAGGAAGAGCCCCTGATTGGAGATGCAGTTCGTACCGCAAGACACCAGCCGGGTCGCCTTGGCGATCAGCAGACTGCAGTTCCAGCAGCCGCCGGCGACGCCGATGCCGTTGTTCGCGGTGGCGCCGAGGATGCCCGCCACGTGGGTGCCGTGCCCGGCATGGTTGGGCGCCGTCACGTTGCCGTTGAACATCTGCGGCTGGCCTTCGTCGACGTTGGTGTCGTCGTAGCCGAAGTCGTAGGAGAGGTGCGGCCGGAAGTTGCCGAGGTCCGGATGCGTGGTGTCGATCCCGGTGTCGACGGTGCCGACGTAGGCGTGACCCTTCTGGTAGTCCCACGCGCCCGGAAGGTTGAGCGTGAAGCTGCCCCACTGATACTGATTCGGCGGCGTCGACTGGTTGGCCGGCGGGAACATCGGATCGCTCGGTGTCACCGCGAGCTCGACCAGCACGTTCTCCTGCACCGCCACGACGTTGGGGTCGGCGAGCAATGCCTGGCGGATCGAGTTGAGGTTGGCGTTCGATGGATAGCGCATCACGACGTAGCGCTCGAGCCGGCCGCGCGGGCTGTCGCGGTCGGCCTCGATCTCGTCGTGGAGCGGTCCGCGGGCGCGCTTCTTGACGCCGAAGCGGACCTCCTGCGGGCCGCCGGTGCCGAGACTGCCCGGTAGCGGCAGCCCTTGGCGGTGACGCTCCACCACCTCCTCGGCCCTGGGGGCCTGCGAACGATCGGAGAGGAGAACGATCAGCTCCTTCTCCTGCTTCGGCTTCTGCGCTTGGACGGCCGAGCCGGTGATCGCTACTGCCGCAACCACGATGCTCGAGATCCACGATCCTCGACTCATCTCGATACCTCCTTCGGGCCTTGCGCCAGGAATGAGGCGCGCCATGCCGATTACGAACTCTCTATGAAACTCAATAGAGCACGCATGCACTACAACTGTCAAGCGTGACTCTGCAATGCGACTATCATCGCGGTGCCAGGCGCTGCTTAGCGCTCGGAACATCGCGCGCCGGCGCGTTGTCGGTGCCGGTGCGCGCCACGGGCTCCGCCCGCGCGCGTTGACCCGTCGCCGGGCCCTAGCGAAGCTCGCGCAGCCAGCTGCGGTAGCGATCGAGGCGCGTCGCGGTCTCGCCGGCGCCGATCGCCTCGACGAGGTCGAAGAGCGGCGGCCCGGCGGTGCTGGCCGTAAGCGCCATGCGCACCGGGTGGATGAGCGCCGCCGCCTTGATGCCGCGCTCGGTCGCGAGCGCACGCAGCGTTTCCTCGAGCCGCTCCTTCGTCCACTCGGCGAGCGCAGCCCATCGCGTCGCAAGCTCGCCGAGCCGCTCGTCGAGCGCCGGCGTCTGCAGGTACTTTCGGCTCGCCGCTTCGTCGTACGAAGGCTCGGCTGTGAAGTACGGCCGCAGTTGCTCGGCGAGCTCGACGAGCGTGCGGGCGCGAATCTGCTGCAGGCCGACTGCGGCCGCGAAGAGCGGTGAATCGACGTGCTCGCCGAGGCCGGCCGCAACCGCGAACGGCGTCACGCGCGTGACCAGCGCCTCGACCGGCAGCTTCCAGAGGTACTGCCCGTTCATCCACAGCAGCTTCTCGGGGTCGAAGACGGCGGCGGCGTTGTTGACGCGGTCGAGCGAGAAGGCGGCGACCAGCTCGTCGCGGCTCATCAGCTCGCGGTCGTCGCCCGGCGACCAGCCGAGCAGCGCCAGGAAGTTGTAGAACGCCTCGGGGAGGATGCCCTGGGAGCGGAACTCCTCGACCGAGGTGGCGCCGGTGCGCTTGGAGAGCCGCCGCTTGTCGGGCCCGAGGATGAGCGGCAGGTGCCCGAAGCGCGGCAGCTTGGCGCCCAGCGCCTCGAAGAGCCGGATGTGCTTCGGCGTGTTGGAGACGTGGTCCTCGCCGCGCAGCACGAGGTCGATGTTCATGTCGACGTCGTCGACCACCACCGAGAGGTGGTAGGTCGGCGTACCGTCGGAGCGCAACAGCACGAAGTCGTCGAGCGCCTCGGCGGGGAACTCGACGTCGCCGCGTACCAGGTCCTGCCAGCCGACCGCAGCGTCGGGCATGCGGAAGCGCACCGCCGCCTGCTCGCCAGCGGCGCGCCGCGCCGCCACCTCGTCGGTGGAGCAGTGGGCGCAGGTGCGCGGGTAGCGGAAGGTGCGCCCCTCGCGCTCGGCCTCGCGGCGCAGCGGCTCGAGCTGCTCGCCGGTGCAGAAGCAGTAGTAGCCCTTGTCCTCGGCGAGCAGCCGCTGCGCCGCCTCGGCGTGGCGCGGCTGGCGCTCGCTCTGCAGGAACGGTCCCTCGTCCCAGACGACGCCGCTCCAGCGCAGCGCCTCCTCGATCTGTCGCGTCATCGCCTCGTCGGAACGGGCGCGGTCGGTGTCCTCGATGCGCAGCACGTAGGCGCCGCCCTTCGACTGCCGCAGCAGGTCGTTGTAGATCGCCGTGCGCGCGCCGCCGACGTGCAGGTAGCCGGTGGGCGAGGGCGCGAAGCGGAGGCGCACCGGGCCGCTGAGCGGCTCATCGTCGCGCGGGCGCGGGCTCGCGGTCGTTGCTGAGTCCTCGCCGGCCATGGCCGCGGGACGTTAGCAGACTAGGATTGCCCGTTCGGATGGATTGCCCGTCCCGATGGATTGCGCGTTCGCGATCACTCGTTCGCGCACACAAGCCCAAGGAGAACCGCCAGCATGAGCCACCGCGCCACCCTCGCCGCCGTCGCCCTCGCCGCGCTCGCCGCACCCGCGCTCGCCCAGACCGGTCCGCCCCGCCCGTCGCCCAAGGCCACGGTGTCGCAGGTCGCCGGCCTCACCGAGATCACCGTCGCCTACAGCAGCCCGGGCGTCAAGGCGCGGCCGATCTGGGGCGCGCTCGTCCCCTACGACAAGGTGTGGCGCAGCGGCGCCAACGAGGCGACCACCTTCGAGACGTCGACCGACGTCACCGTCGAGGGCAAGCCCCTCGCCGCCGGCAAGTACGCGCTGTTCACCATCCCCGGCAAGGAGCGCTGGACCGTGATCTTCAACAAGACCCAGCAGTGGGGCGCTTTCGAGTACAAGCAGGAGGACGACGCGCTACGCGTCGAGGTGACGCCGCGCGAGGCACCGTTCCGCGAGCGCCTCGGCTTCACCTTCGAGGACGCCGCCGACAACGGCGTCACTCTGGTGCTTGCCTGGGAGAAGGTCGCCGTTCCCGTCCGCATCGCTGCCGACACGCCGGCGATCGCTCTCGCCCGTGCCGAGAAGGAGGCCGCCGCGGCCGATGTCAAGCCCGGCGCCCTCATCAGCTGGGCGCGCTGGCTGCAGCAGAACGGCGTCGCCGCCGACAAGGCCCTGGTCTGGGTGCAGCGCGCGACCGCCACCGAGCAGGGTGCCAAGAGCTACTGGGGCAAGGCTGTCGAGGCGCGCTTGCTGGCGAAGGCAGGGAAGGCGGCGGAGGCGAAGGCCGCAGCCGCCGCCGCGGTGCCGCTCGCACCCACCGCGCCGGATGCCGACAACGCCAAGGCCGACGCCGCGAAGCTGCAGCAGGAAGCGGCGGGCTGGGGCGCCTAGGACGGCGGCGTCGCTCGGCGCCCGGGTAACTCGATGAGCGGCTGAGCGGGCTGCCCGCTCAGCGCGCGTTCAGCTCGAAGCGGCGGACGACGAAGGCCGTCTCGCCGCTGGTCTCGTTGCGCACCGCCATGCCGACGTCGTGGTCGCCGGGGCGGAGCAACATCTCCACCTCCCAGACGAACTGCTTCGGCGCCTCCGCGGTGCCGGCCGGCGCGAGCCGCACCGGCACCGCCTTCTCGCGCACGGCCGAGGTCGAGCCGCCGCTGTCGGCGACGGCGGCGAAGGCGGTGAACAGGCCGTCGCGGCCGTCGACCGTCTCGGGCAGCTGCAGCAGCGTCATCGGCACGGCGAGCCGGAAGCGGGCCTTGATCTGGTTTCCCGCCGCGGGCTGGCGGCCGGCGAGCTCGAGGCGCAGCGGGCTCGGCTCCTTGGTCGAGCCGTAGAGCAGGCGGCCGAGCAGCCCGTCCGCCACCTGCTCGTGGGACGTGCGTGGGCGGTAGAGCTTGCGGTAACGCACCGTCGCGCCGGGCCGCGTCACTTCGACGCGCACGTGCCGCATCCCCGCGCTCGCGCGCAGCGGCGGCGTGTAGGTGAGCAGGTAGTAGCTCTGCAGCTCGCCCACCGTGCGCGAAAGCTGCTCGGCGAGCCCGAGGCCGGAGAGCCAGGCGCGGCCGCCCGAGCGGTCGGCGACGACGAAGAGCGACTCCTGCCGGTCGGCCTGCATCGCCGCGTTGGTGGCCATGGTCGCGCGCACCTGCGGGATGTCGGCGGCGAGGTCCTTGGTGGCGCCGGCCTGGAAGGTGTAGATGCTGACGTTGCCGGCGTTGGCGCGCGCCGCCACCTCCTCCCAGCGCGGCGTCGTGTCGTGGGCGCTGGCATCCATGGTGTGGTGCTGCGCGTCGTAGATGTCCGCGGTGCGGGCCGGGAAGTAGTTCGGTGGCGCGGTGCCCTGCGCCGCGCCGCTCTCGTTGCACAGCTCCTGCGCGTACTGGGCGGCGTCGAAGCCGGGGCGCGTCGAAATGCCGTCGCTCACGTGCAGCACGGCCTTCCTGCCGACGATGCCGGCGAGGGAGTCGACGAAGCGGCCGAAGGCGTCGATGGTGCGCTCCACTTCCTGGAGCTGCTGCTGCGTGTAGGCGTCGACGAACTCCTGGATGTGCAGGCAGGGCGACCAGCCGTGCTTGCCGGAGGCGTCGTCGTAGAGCTGCCGCATCGTCCACTGCCAGTCGCTCTCGCCGGCGAGGCGGGCGAGCGACACCGTCTCGGCGTTCTTGAGCGCCTCGGCGAGCGCCTTGCGGTCGCTGGTGAAGGGGAGCAGCACGCGCGTGCTGCCGTCGTACAGCGCCACCATCACGCGGTCGTCGGGGCGCAGCCTCTTGCCCAGCACGTCGGCCATCTGCCGCAGCATCTGGATGCGGCTGCCGGCGGAGACGTGGACCTCGTCGAGGAAGACGGCGAGCTGCAGCGGCGCGTCCACCGCCTCTTCGGCGCCGGCGGCCGTCCGCTGCCTGACCGTTGCGGTGGTCCGCGGCAAGCCCACGAACTCGACGTGCTCGATAGGCACCGACGCGCCGTCCTCGAAGAGCTTGAAGTCGGCGCTCTGGAGGTCGACGACCGGCTTGCCGTCGTCGTCGAGCACCACCGCCTCCACCGTCACCAGCTGCACGTCGACGACCTCGCCGAAAGCCGGTGCGTCGCCGGTGGGGGTGGCGGCGTTGGCAGCGCTCGCTGCGGTGAGGACCAGCAGGCCGGCTCCGACGAGGACGGGCGTCAGTCGCCGCGCGCCGCCTCGGTGCCACTTCCCGCAACGATGCTGCTGCTTCGGCCGCATAAGGCTCCTCTCTAAGTCACGTGCACGACGAGGTCAGCGGTTAGAGGGCAGCGTTCGACGATCTCCTTCTCGTCAAGCCGCCGCGTCCGCCAGCGCCCGCCTCTCGGCTCTCTTCTGGAGCCATTCGAAGAGCACGGCCACGACGAAGCCCGCGACCGACGCCGCGTTGCCGGCCTCGATCCACGTCAGCGAGCGGCCGGCGGGTAGAGGCGTCAGCATCACCGCGAGCCCGACCTGCGGGGTGGCGAAGGCGAAAAAGAACCACATGCTGGTGAACGCCTGGTTCGACCTCTGCAGCCGCCGCACGCGCGCCATTCCGGCGCCGGCGGGAGCATCCGCGGCGCCCGGCGCCCGGCGGTCGAAGTAGGCCCGGAGCTCGTGCTCGCTCCAGCGGTCCCACGCCGCGCGCGCGGCGCGGCCGAGCGCGAAGAGCGCGACCAGCGCGCCTGCCGTGACGCCCAGCGTCGGCAGGTCCGGCCGCGGCGCGCGCACCGACTGCGCGAACCAGGGCAGGATCGCGTCCGCCGCGCCGGCGAGGAGCGACGCCAGCCAGGCGAGCACGGCTCGCCACTCGTCGCGGCGCGCGAACAGCAGCCACGCCGCGCCGGCGATCGCGGTCCAGCGCGCCGCCGCCAGCGCCGCGACGCGCCATCGCCGGCGCAGCCAGGCCCGCGTCCACACCACCTTGCGGGGCGCGAGGATACGGGTCCACGGTCCGCCGGCGAGGGACCCCAGCCACGCTGCCACCAGGGCCACGAACTGCTCGTAGTTGGCCCAGTACGTCGTGTGGTCGCGCAGGAAGGAGCGTTCGTTGACGATGCGCAGCGAGCCGGGCAGCTGGAGGTCCGGGTCGTAATCCTGCAGAGCGCCGTTGGGTACGGGGTCGGCCGAGGCGTAGTAGTCGACCCAGTGCAACCCTTCCCGCTTGAAGCGCAGTGAGAACCAGGCGATGTCGATCGGCCAGTACTGGAAGAGGTAGGACGCCAGCACCAGCACGAAGAGCAGCAGGCCGGTCGAGGTCGTCCAGACGTTCCAGCCGCTGCGCAGGAAGAGCGCGCTCCACGCCGAGAAGCCGAGCAGCACGACGCTTGCAGCGGTCAGGTAGGCGCGGCCGCCAACGGTGTCGTCCTCCATCGTCGCGAGCTGCCGCAGCTCTTCGAGCTTGCGCAGACCGGAGCCGTAGGTGAGCAGCAGCTTCACGTTGGGCGGCCGATCCTCGCGCAACGCGATGTGGGCGAGGGCGCCGCCCTGAGAGTGGGCCACTACCGCCACCGTCTTGCAGCGCTGTGCCAGCCAGGCGACGTCGCGCTGGATCTGCGCCACCATGGCCGCGCGCTGGAGCGGATTGGACAGCAGCACGAGGCTGTCGCCCAGGATGGCGGCGAGCGTGCGCTCGAAGCCGGCGAGCATCGCGCGCAGGCGTGGGATCGGCAGCAGCGCGAACAGCAGGACGATCAGCACCAGCCCCTCGCCGACGACGGCGAAGGGGATGCTGAGCACCAGCAGCGCGAGGTTGGCGAGCAGACCGAAGAGCCCGACGAACGCGCGCCGGCCGCCGCCGCGCAAGATGCGCCATGCGCGCCGCACGCGGCTGCCGAAGTGCGAGCCCAACGTCCACGGCAGGACCTGCACCAGCCAAAGCGCCAGCTGGCGGAAGCTGGGCTCGGTGAAGGCCTGCGCCCACCAAGACTCGGCGAGCAGCCAGCGCGAGCGGTGCTCGCTGCCGTCGGTGCGGAGGGCGAGCAGCTCGAGCGGTGCGTGCGAGGGCTCGTCGCCCGCGGGATCGCGCAGCCGGGCGTCGCGCAGCGTGGCGGTGGCGGCGAGGATCCCGTCGGCGACGTCGTTGGCGACGGTCTCGAGCGGCGGCAGCGTGCCGGCATCCTTGCGGCTGCGCATGTTGCCGATCAGCGTGCGCAAGGTCTCGAAGCGGCGCGGGATCTCGCGGTCCTCGCGGCGGGCCTGCCAGACGCCCTCCATGCGGGCGAACCATTCGTGCCACTGCTCGTACTCGAGCCCGGCAGCCAGCCAGCTGCGGGAGATGCCCGCGAACCAGCGGCGCAGCCAGGCGTGCAGCGCTTCACCGCAGACGACCAGGGTGCTGCCGCGGTCCTGCTGGCCGATGCCGTGGACGAAGAGGACGCCGAGGTCGTGCGCCGGTCCGGCGTCCGACGGTCGCCGGCGGCGCCGCAGCCGCCGCTGCCGTCGCGTGACAGGAGAATCGCCGTCGGAGCGCATGGCTCGTCGCGGCCCTGAGGATGCAGCGAAACGCGCCGCGACGCAAACGCGCTGCGAGTCCCTGCAAACGCGAAGCGGCGGGCTATCCTTGTTTCCAGTCAAAGCGGCGAAGCACAGGACAGGCGGCGGCACCGTGAGCGGGCGGGGCGAGCCGCGTTCGATCTGCGAGCCGCGGCGAGCAGCACCCCAGCAGCGATGTCGATCGGTCACGTCCACCTGACGCCCCAGCTCGTGGCCGCCGTACGCCAGGCGGTGGACGTGGTGGCGATCGCCGAGGAGCACACGCGGCTCACCAAGCGCGGCAAGAGCACCACCGGCCTCTGCCCGCTGCACCGCGAGAAGAGCCCGTCGTTCTCCGTCGACCCCGAGCGCGGCCTCTTCTACTGCTTCGGCTGCGGCCAGGGCGGCGACGCGATCAAGCTCCACATGCTGCTCTCGGGCGACGACTTCCCGGCGGCCATCGAGAGCCTCGCCCGCCGCTTCGGCGTGCCGCTGCCCACCGCCGGCGCGCGGCGCGGGCCCGGTGAGCCCGACCTCGAGGCGGTGCTCGCCGAGGCCGCCGACTGGTTCGCGCGCCAGCTCGCGGGCGCCGACGAGCCGCGCCGCTACCTCGAGAAGCGCGGCATCTCGGCCGAGCTCGCCAAGCGCTACGGCGTCGGCTACGCGCCGCCGGGCTGGGACAACCTCAAGAAGGCGCTGGCGCCGCGCACGCCGGAGCCCGTGCTCGAAGCGGCCGGCCTGCTGACGCCCAACGAGAAGCGCCCCGGCGAGCGCTACGACCGCTTCCGCCACCGGCTGATGTTCCCCATCAAGAGCGCCTCGGGGGCGCTCGTCGGCTTCGGCGGCCGCGCGCTCGGCGCGGACGACAAGCCCAAGTACCTCAACACGCCCGAGACCGAGCGCTTCCGCAAGGGCACGCTGCTCTACGGGCTCGACCAGGCGAAGCGCCCGATCCGAGAGCAGGGCCGTGCCGTACTGGTCGAGGGCTACTTCGACGTGCTCGGTGCGGTTGCGGCCGGAGTCGAGGGTGCGGTCGCCAGCATGGGCACCTCGCTCACCACCGAGCAGGCGCAGCTACTCGGGCGCTACTGCGAGGAGGTGGTGGTGGGCTACGACGGCGACGCGGCGGGGGTCGAGGCGTCGCGGCGCGCCCTCGGCATCCTGCTCCCCGTCGGCGTCGCCGTGCGCCGCCTGCAGCTGCCGCCGGGCGAGGACCCCGACTCGCTGCGCCTGAGCGCCGGCGGCGAGGCGCTCCTGCGGCTGGTCGCCGCCGCCCCCGACGCCGTCGAGCACGAGCTCGGCCGCCTGCTGCCCAGCGCGCCGCCCACCGATCCGCAGGCGCAGGCCAAGCTCGCCGGGCCCGTCGTCGAGATGCTGGTACCGGTCAAAGACCCCATCCTGCGCTGGGCCTACGGCCGCCGCGCCGCCGAGCGCATGGGCGTCCCATTCGAGCTGCTGGCGCCGCGGCTGGGCCCGGGGCCTACCACCGTGCGGCGCGGGCCGGCGCCGCGCGCCGCGACGGCGCAGCCCGGAGGGCGCGACCCCGGCCGCGATCTCGAAGAGGGGGCGCTGCGCCTTCTCCTCGCCATGCTGCCCGGTGGCACCTCGCCGCAGCCGGGGGCGCTGCCCGTGCGAGCCGAGCTGCCGCCGTTTGACGCGTTTTGGGATGGCGCCTGCCGCAACGTCTACCGCACCTTCAGCGTTCTCTACCAGGAGAGCGAGGGTGAGGCGCCGCCACTGAATGCGCTGCGCGAACGACTGGAGACGAGCGAGGGTGGAGCGAGCGTTGATCTCGTCGCGAGGCTCGTGATACAAGGCCCCGGCGATCCGGGAGAAGTCGCGGGCACCGCCGGCCGAACGCGCACCGAAAGCTGCGCCGATCGGCTGCGCGTTCGCCTCGGCGAGCTCCACCAGCGCTGGCGCGAGCAACGCAATCGACAGTTGAGCCGAGAGATCTCCGAGGCCCAGCGGACAGGCGACGAAGGGCGCTTGCACAGCCTGCTGGAGGAGAAAGCCGTAGTGAGCCGCGCCGTGCACGCCGCCGAGCGCAAGCCCGTCGCCGCACGAGCCGCGACGCCGAAGCCGTTGATGACAACCTAGCGCGCCGCCGAGCAGGAGCCCACCCTTGAGCGTGAAGACCATCCACAACGTCGAAGACCGCTACACCGCGGTCAAGCAGCTCATCGAGATCGGCAAGGAGAAGGGGTATCTCCTCTACGACGAGATCTGCGAGCTGGTCCCCGACGAGGTGCTGGCGCTCCCCGACGAGCTCGACGAGATCTACCAGCGCTTCTCCGAGGTCGGCGTCGAGCTCATCGACCGCCCCGAGCGCTACCAGAACCGCGACGACCTCGAGGCGGTGGCCTCCGAGTTCGACAAGAAGGACGACGAGACCGTCGACGTCGGCCTCGCCGAGCACGAGAAGACCAACGACCCGGTGCGCATGTACCTGCGCGAGATGGGCACCGTGTCGCTACTCGACCGCGAGGGCGAGGTCGCCATCGCCCAGCGCATCGAGCACGGCGAATGGATGATCTACGAGGCGCTGTGCGAGAACCCGGCGGTGTGCAAGCAGCTGCTGCGGTTGAACGAGATGGCGATGCGCGACCCCGAGGCGATGCGCCGCGTGCTCGCCGGCGAGCTCGCCGACCAGCCGCTCGACGGCAAGGCCAACGAGCGCATCACCCTCGCCGCCAAGACCTTCGAACGCATCTCGAAGAACGACAAGAAGATCCACAAGCTGCGCCAGCAGCAGACGCGGATGAAGCCGGGCAGCGAGAAGTTCCAGGAGGTCGAGCGCGAGGTCGACCGCGTGCTCGGCAAGATCGCCAAGGACATCCGCACCGTCGACCTCTCGCCGACGTCGCGCAACCGCATGGTCGAGCTGCTCAAGGGCATCGAGCGCGAGCTCAACCACATCGACCACGAAGAGCGCCGCAACCTGCGCGACATCAAGAAGGAGCGCAACGACGAGCTGCGCAAGCTCAAGGAAGCGCGCATCGCCAAGTACGAGGTGCGGAGGAAGGATCTCGAGCTGCGCTTCGGCATCGCGCTCGAGGAGATCAAGGGCACCATCCGCAAGATCCGCCAGGGCGAGGCCGAGGTCGAGCGCGCCAAGGAAGAGCTCATCGTCGCCAACCTGCGCCTCGTGGTCTCGATCGCCAAGAAGTACACCAACCGCGGGCTGCAGTTCCTCGACCTCATCCAGGAAGGCAACATCGGCCTGATGAAGGCGGTGGAGAAGTTCGAGTACCGCCGCGGCTACAAGTTCTCGACCTACGCCACGTGGTGGATCCGCCAGGCCATCACCCGCGCCATTGCCGACCAGGCGCGCACCATCCGCATCCCCGTGCACATGATCGAGACGATCAACAAGCTCACGCGCACCAGCCGCTCGCTGGTGCAGGAGCTGGGCCGCGAGCCCACCGCCGAAGAGATCGGCCAGCGCATGGACCTGCCCGCCTTCAAAGTCCGCAAGATCATGAAGATCGCCCAGGAGCCGATCTCCCTCGAAACCCCCATCGGCGAGGAGGAGGACTCCCACCTCGGCGACTTCATCGAGGACAAGAGCGGCACCTCGCCCATCGAGTCGGTGATCTTCGCCGGCTTGAAGGAACAGACCGACGGCGTGTTGAAGACGCTGACGCAGAGGGAAGAGGAAGTCCTGCGCATGCGCTTCGGTGTCGGCGACGGCGCCGAGCACACGCTCGAAGAGGTGGGGCGCTACTTCAACGTCACCCGTGAGCGGATCAGGCAGATAGAGAGCAAGGCGCTGCGCAAGCTGCGGCACCCGACGCGCGCCACGCGGCTGCGGCCGTTCCTCGACAGCACGTCGAGCAACTAGGCTGCGGATCGTGGCGGCGCTCCGGGGTCGGTGAGATCCGGAGGAGGGTTCGATGAAGGTCAGGAAGCTCGCCACGTTGTCGCTGCTCATCGCGACCGGCATCGCCGCCGAGGTCGCGGCGCAGCCCGCGGAGCTGTTGGCCGATCTCTTCGTCGACACCGGTTACCCGGGGCTCCCACCCGGCCCGGTCAACGAGCCCGCCGTGCGCTACGCGATGGCCGGGGACAAGGCTTTCTTCTGGGCGGGCGGTGGACCACTGGCGGTGACCGACGGCACGCCGCTGGGGACCGAGCTGCTGCCGGTCGACCGCTTCGGCACTTGCAGCGGTACGCGGAGGCTGCCGCTCGGCGTGCAGGGAGACGTCTTCTATTGGCTGCAGTGCGTCGAGGACAACAATCGGTCGGTCCTGTGGCGCTCGGACGGCAGCGCCGACGGCACCTATCAGCTCACCACTCTATTCACGCTCAACGTACCCATGCCGTACACCTTCTCCAACGAGGTGCCGGAAGAGCCGACGCACGCCTTCGCCGGCGGCGCCCTCTACTTCCAAGGCTGCTCCCGAACGAATCCTTCCGACTGCACGCTCTGGCGCACCGACGGCACCGTCGCCGGTACGAGCGTCGTCAAGGCGGGCGAGGCCGCCGGCCCGATGGCAGCTGCGGGCAACAAGGTCTTCTTCGCCGGCAGCTCCGACTTCACGTCCGTGCTCGGGATGAGCGACGGCACGGCCACGGGCACCATCCACCTGCGCAGCTTCGACACCTTGGGCCCGCGCCTGCTCACCGCCGCGGGCGGCAAGGTCTTCTTCCTCGCCGGCGTGGGTGGCGAGGAACAGCTGTGGGTGAGCGACGGCACCACCGCCGGCACGCGGGCGGTGAGCCATTTCGCCGCCAGCCAGCCTCTCTTCCGCACCCGGTGGCTCAAGGCGATCGGCAGCGCGGTCTACTTCCTGGCCGACGACGGCGAGCACGGGACCGAGCTCTGGCGCAGCGACGGCACGAGCACGGGTACGGTGCGGATGACTGAGCTCGCCGCGACGGAGCCGTTCAGCGATAGCTTTCTCCCCGAGCACGTCGAGCAGACGGTGGGAGGGCGCGTGGTGTTCCTGGCCAGCACCGACGACGGCCAGTCTCTCCAGCTGTTCGCGACTTCCGGCACTCCGGGCTCGACGACCGCGCTGGTCGAAGTCTGCGCGTTTCGCTGCGGGGCCGGACTGGAGATCACGGAGCGTTTCGCGCGCGCTGCCAGCGGCCGCGTCGTGTTCCAGAGCGGCAGGGTGTGGGGCACGGACGGCACCTCGGCCGGCACTATCGAGCTCTCCGCGACGTCGATCGGCAAGCCAGTGGCGCTCCTCGGCGACGTCTTCTTCGGCACGCCCGGGACCTTCGGCGGGCCTTTCCCCTACCGGCTCTGGCGCACCGACGGCACCGCCGCGGGCACGCGCATCTTCGCCGACTTGCCCGCGAACACGCCGCTGTCTTTCGCGCAGGAGGAGATGGGCGTCGCGGGAGGCCGGGTCCTCTTCCAGGCCCGCGACCGCTTCTACGGCCTCGAGGTCTGGTCGGGCGACCAGGCGGGGCGGACGCAGGTGCTCGGCAACCTCACCGCCGATCTGCCCAGGGGTAGCGGTCCCTTCGGGTTCGCCGAGCTGCAGGGACAACTCTTCTTCGCCGCCAGCAGCCCCACGTCGCTCTCGGAGAGGCGGATCTGGCGCAGCGCCGGATCGGCGGCGACGACCGCTCCGCTCACGGGGATCCCGCCGCCGGGCTGCAGCAGCAACGGGCTCGGGGCGCCCTTCCGCGCCGGCGGCCGGATCTACTTCGTCGGCCGGGGGCCGAACTGTGAGAGCACGACGACGCTGTGGACGACCGACGGCACCGCCGCGGGCACTCGCGTCCTCACCTCGCTGTCGTTGTTCTCGACGTCGCCGCAGTGGCAGGAGTTTCTCGGCCAGCTGGTCTTCGTGGTGCAGGCCCCCGACGGCTCGGCGGCCCTCTGGCGGAGCAATGGAACGCCGGAAGGAACGGCCGAGTGGTTGGCGCTGCCAACCGAAGCCAGCAACCCGACGCACCTCACGGCTTTGGGGCAGCAGCTCTATTTCGTCGCCCAGAACCAGGCGTGGGTCACCGATGGGACCTTGCCGGGGACACGGACGCTGGCTACCTTCGGAGGCGGCTTCTACGAGGGCTACGAGCCGCTGTTCACGCGCCTGGGCCAGCTGGTCTTCTTCCGCAGCCCGTTCGACCCGGGCGTCCTGTGGAAGACCGATGGCACACCACAAGGCACCTTGGAGGCATTCATCTCGGATTCCGGCGACGGCCCGGCGGAAGACCTAGTGGCCTTCGGCGGCGCGCTCTACTTCTTCCAATTCGTGAATGGCGAGGGCGATGCGCTGTTCCGCACCGACGGCACTCCGGCGGGCACCGTTCGTCTCTATACCTTCGACGAAGGCGTCTTCAGCAACAGCTCCCACTTCCCCGTCGTGCTCGGCGGCCGGCTGCTCTTCATGGCTGACGATGGGTTCCACGGGCCCGAGTTGTGGAGCACCGATGGCACCGCCGCGGGTACCGCCCTGGTGCGCGACATCTTCCCCGGCGAGCCCGCGTCGCTGCCGGCTTTCCTGCTGACGCCCGCCTCGTTCGTGGTGGCCGGGGGACGGCTCTTCTTCCCGGCCGACGACGGCGCCCACGGTATCGAGCTGTGGCAGACCGACGGCACGGCCGCGGGGACGCGGATGGTGCAGGACGTCAACCCCGGCGTCGCCTCCTCGCAGCCGCGCGGGTTCACGGCCGTCGGCGATCGCCTCTACTTCACGGCGGACGACGGCGTGGTCGGCGCCGAGCCCTGGTTCCTGAGCCTGGGCGCGGCGCCTCCCTGCCGACCGGACGACGCGCATCTTTGCCTCAACGGCGGACGCTTCCGTGTCGAGGCGCAGTGGAAGGACTCCCTCGGGCGCGTCGGCCCCGGCCACGCGGTCAGCCTCTCGACGGACACCGGCTACTTCTGGTTCTTCGGCCCCGCCAACGTCGAGGTCGTGCTCAAGGTGCTGGACGGACGCCCGCTCAACGACCATTTCTGGGTGTTCTACGGCGCCCTGTCCAACGTCGAGTACGCGTTGACGGTGACGGACACGGAGACCGGCGTGACCCGCCGCTACTTCAACTCGCAGAGCAGTCTCGCGAGCGTGGGCCACACGTCGGCCTTCGGCCCGCGCGGCGCGCACGCGGCGGCGAATGGCGGCGCTGCCGGCGCGCCGTCGATCGCCGCGCACGAGGGTTCCACCGAGACGGCGACCGGCGCCTGCGCACCGACCGCCACACGCCTCTGCCTCAACGGCGGACGCTTCGCCGTCGAAGTGTCGTGGAAGGACTTCGCGGGAAACACCGGGATCGGCACGGGCGTGTCACTGACCGGCGACACCGGATACTTCTGGTTCTTCTCGTCCTCCAACGTCGAGGTGATCCTCAAGGTGCTCGACGGCACACCCGTCAACGGGCGGTTCTGGGTGTTCTTCGGAGCACTGTCGAACGTCGAGTACGTGGTGACCGTCACCGACACGACGAGCGGCAAGGTCAAGACCTACAGGAACCCATCGGGTCAGTTCGCCAGCGTGGCCGACACGAGTGCATTCTGAGAGCTCTCCGCCACGCGAACGAACGACGGTACGGACGAGGCCACGCGGCGCGCTCGCGCCGCCGCGTGGCTCGCGAAACGCGCCCCTACCAAACGAACAGCATGTCGAACCGATGATCCGCCGCGTTCCCCGCGTGGTCGAAGCAGCCGATGGTGACGGTGAAGTCGGCGCCGCCGGTGGACCAGCTGCCGATCTTGCACTGGTCGGCGTCCTCGAGGCCGTAGGCGGTCACTTGCACGTGGCCGCCTGATCCCCAGGTGGCCGCCTTGTCGGCTTTGTCGTCGCCGGCCGCGACGGCCGCGTCCGTCTCTTCCTGCGTGGCCGTGACGCCGGGCAGCGCGCCGCCGCCGACGCCCTTGCAGGTCACCGTGTAGCGGCCGGTGGCGGTTCGCGTCACCGTGTTGCCGGCGTCGCGGCTGATGGCGTTGTAGGAGTAGGTGGGCGAGGGCGTGTAGGGCGTGCCGATGGCGGAGGTCGGGTCGTGCGCCCAGACGTAACACAGAACGGTCGAGCCGCGCGGCGGGTCCGCGGCGGCGGGTTGCGCCAGACCGATGAGGGCCCCGACCAGCGTCAGGGCGATGACCAATCTGCGAGGCATAAGGTTCCTTTCTCGTCGAACGGGACGGCGTCGAGGTTCGAGATGGGGTCGTCACCAGATGAACAGCAGGTCGAAGCGGCTGTCGGCGGCCTTACCCTTGTAGTTGTAGCACTTGACGTTGGCGGTGAAGTCCGCGCCGCCGGTGCCCCAGTTGAGCACCTTGCAGTGGTCGGCGTCCTCGCCGCCGTAGGCGGTGACCTGCACGTGGCCGCCGGCGCCCCACTGGTTGGCCTTGTCGATCTTCTCTTCGCCCGCCTCCTCCAAAGCGGCTTTCTCCTCGGTCGAGAGCTCCGCGCTCTCCTCGTCCGCCGGCGCCGCCGCTCCGGGGACCAAGGCGACGTTGCCGCCGCCGACGCCCTTGCACCGCACCGTGTAGTTGCCCACCGCGGTCCGGGTCACGGTGTTGGCCGCGTCGCGGCCGACGAAGTTGTACGAGTAGGTAGCCGAGGGGGAGTAGGGAACGTTGACCGCTTGCGTCGGGTTGTTCGCCCACACGTAGCAGAGGATGGCCGGGGCGCGCCCCGGATCGGCGTGGGCGGGCAGCACCCAGGCCACCCCCGCGCACACCACCATCGAGCAGAGTCTCAACCAACTGCGCATGCTTCCTCCTTTCACGCCGTCGACGTTTGCCGACGACACGTCGCGTCCACTGAGGAGCGGGACGTCTAGTTACGCGCGAGAACTATCCTGACGGGCTCGACACGGCGTGGTATTCGCGTCGACGCCAGCGATTTGGACTCGGGGTCGGGAGGCACCCGCGGCGCCGCCCACCGCACGCCGCCTGCGCGGGGTTGAAGATGCGGGTCGGCTCGCCTAAGATCTACCGCCTTCCGCGGATGTCTCGCATCCACCCTGCTCCTGGGTAGCTCAGCGGTAGAGCGATCGGCTGTTAACCGATTGGTCGGGGGTTCGATTCCCTCCCCAGGAGCCATTCCTCGCCCCACACCCCGGCAACAGTTGCAAACGCCCGGCGTCGATACCGTCAGCTTTCTACAAACTACTCTGTGGTGAGGGCTTAGCCCCGGGGCGCCGCCGCACGAGAACTGGGCACTCCTCTTGCTGAGGCGTTGCCCGCACATGGATTTCGTGCGCTCCGCCGTTACGCCGCAGCCAGCGGCTCAGGGTAGCCATCACCTGGTGCAGTTCTACGACCGCGACTTCGCGGCGGCGGGAATCGCCCGCTTCCTCGGCGACGGCCTGGCGCATGGCCGTGCGGCCGTGGTCATCGCCACGCCCGAGCACCGGCAGGCGATCGCCGCCGCGCTCGCCGAGCACGCTCGCGGTGCCACCGCGGCCGAGGCGGCGGGCCGCCTGGTCTACCTCGACGCCGCGGAGCGGCTGCAGGCCGTCTGCGACGCGCGCGGCGAGCCGACCTTCGACGGCATGTGGCGCGAGCTCGGGCCGCTGATCGCCGACCTCGCCGCGCGCTGGGGCCGCGTCCAGGCCTACGGCGAGATGGTCGACCTGCTCGCCGGTGCCGGCCGCATCGATGCCGCGGTGGCGCTCGAGGAAGCGTGGAACGAGCTGCTGGCGCACCACCCGGTCGAGCTGCTCTGCGGCTACCGGATCGACGCCTTCGACGGCGACGCCGACTCGCAGGGCTTCCGGCGCGTCTGCGCCGCTCACGCGCACGTCCACGTCGCCGAGGCCGACCAGACTGCCCCACTGGATCCCGGCCGGTTGGCGGCCGAGCTGCTGCAGAAGGAGCGCCTCATCCGCTCCGCCCACGAGCGGCTCGCCCGCCTGCAGGGCACCCAGGCCGAGCTCGCCGACGCCGCCGAGCGCGCCGGCGCCGCCAAGGACGAGTTCTTCGCCATGCTCGGCCACGAGCTGCGCAACCCGCTGTCGCCGATCCTCACCGCGCTGCAGCTGATGAAGCTGCGCGGCAGCGGCGAATCGGAGCACGAGCGCGCCATCATCGAGCGCCAGGTGCACCACCTGCTGCGGCTGGTCGACGACCTCCTCGACGTCTCGCGCATCACCCGCGGCAAGCTGCGGCTGGAGCGCAAGCCGGTCGAGCTCGCCGAGGTGGTGGCGCAGGCGATCGAGCGGGTGGGGCCGCTGATCGCGCAGCGGTCGCACCGGCTGATCCTCGACGTCCCCATCGACGGGCTGCTGGTGGAGGGCGACCCGGCGCGGCTCGCGCAGGTGGTCGCCAACCTGCTGATGAACGCCGGCAAGTACACGCCGAGCGAGGGGCGCATCGAGGTGCGCGCGACGGCCGAAGGCGGCGAGGCGGTGCTTGCCGTGCGCGACAACGGGCTCGGCATCGCGCCGGATCTCCTGCCTTCGGTCTTCGACCTCTTCGTGCAGGGCCCGCGCGGGCGCGACCGCTCCGAGGGAGGCCTCGGCCTCGGCCTCGCCATCGTGCAGAACCTGGTGCGTCTGCACGGCGGCACGGTGTCGGTGGACAGCGACGGCATCGGCAAGGGCGCCGAGTTCACCGTCCGATTGCCGCTGGCGTTGCGCGTGCGGCACGGTCAGTCGGTGGCGACGAAGGGCGTGCCGGCGTGGCGCGCTGGCGGCGTGCGGGTGCTGGTGGTCGACGACAACGTCGACGCGGCGCAGACGCTCGCCGAGCTGATCGAGACGATGGGCTGCGAGGCGCGCGTCGCCCACGACGGGCCGGCCGCGCTGCTCGGCGCCCAGGAGCTGCGGCCGGCGCTGGTGCTGCTCGACATCGGCTTGCCGGTGATGGACGGCTACGAGGTGGCGGCGCGGCTGCGGCGCTCCAGCCTCGAGCCGCTGCGCATCGCGGCGCTCACCGGCTACGGCCAGCCCGAGGACCACGAGCGTTCGCGGCGCGCCGGCTTCGACTGCCACTTCGTCAAGCCGCTCGCGCCCGAGGCGCTGCAGGCGCTCATCGCCTCGCTGGCGCCGGGCCCTACGGCGGGCGCGACCGCCATCGACTGCCGCCTCGCCTAGCCCGCCCCCGCGGGCGGAGCCCGCTGCCGCCCCCCACCCGACCCCCTCCCCTAGGTTTGCTCCACCCCTATCCCCCCGTCCCCCTGCCCCTCGAGGGGCAGGGGGCGCCACACCCGCGGGACGCCGCAACCCGTAAGGAATCGGTCCGTACAATGGACCGTATTCGTCAGCTCGGCCATTCGCCCTCGACGAAGGAGATCCATGCCCCCTACGCTCGAGCTCCGCAACCTGCGCAAGACGTTCGATGGCGCCAAAGCCGTCGACGGCGTCTCGCTCAGCGTTCCCGCCGGCACGACCTTCGGCCTGCTCGGCCCCAACGGCGCCGGCAAGACCACCACCATCCGCATGCTGATGGACATCATCGGCCCCGACGAGGGGGAGGTGGAGGTCTTCGGCCACCCGCGCACCCGCGCCGACCTCGACCGCATCGGCTACCTCCCCGAGGAGCGCGGCCTCTACCGCAAGATGACGGTGCGCGAGCAGCTCGTCTACCTGGGCCAGCTGCACGGCGTGCCGAAGAAGGTACTCGGCGGCCGCGCCGACGACTGGCTCGAGCGGCTGGGGCTCGCCAACCGCAGCAAGTCGAAGGTCGAGGAGCTCTCCAAGGGCATGCAGCAGAAGATCCAGCTCGCCGGCACCCTCATCCACGAGCCCGAGCTCTTGGTGCTCGACGAGCCCTTCTCCGGCCTCGACCCCATCAACCAGGGGCTGTTCAAGGACCTGCTGGCGGCGCACAAGGCGGCGGGCAAGACGCTGCTGTTCTCGACCCACGTCATGGAGCAGGCCGAGAAGCTCTGCGACCACATCGCCCTCATCGCCCACGGCCGCGTCGTGCTCGTCGGGTGAGCTCGCGGCGATCAAGCGCGCCCGCGGCGCCGACCGCTACCGCCTGGTCGCCGACGGCGACCTCGAGCGGCTCCCCGCCGTGCCCGGAGTGGCCGCGGTGGCGGCGCGCAACGGCACCGTCGAGGTCACCGCCTCGCCCGGCGTCGACGGCGCCGTGCTGCTGCGCGAGCTGGTCTCCTTCCTCTCCGTCCGTGAGTTCCGCTCCGCCGAGCCGACGCTCGAGGAGATCTTCGTGGAGGTGGTGGGCGATGCCAAACTTTGACCGCATCCTGGTGGTGGCCAAGCGCGACTACCTGTCGCGTGTGCGCACGCCGGCGTTCTGGATCACCACCGTCATCCTGCCGCTGCTGATGGGGGCGTGGATGGTGCTACCCAGCCTGATCATGTCGAAGAGCCGCGGCGGCCTGCGCCTCGCCGTCGTCGACCAGACCGGCAGGGTGGCGCCGGTGCTGGTGAAGGAGGTGGCGGGCACGCCCGGCAAGGAGGGTCCGAAGGTCGACCTGACGTTGAAGGTCGAGCCGGCCGCCGCCGACACCGCGGCGCAGCGCAAGGATCTCGACCGCCGCGTCCTCGCCGACGAGATCGACGCCTGGCTGTGGATCACGCCGCGCGTCTTCGACGACAACCAGGTCGAGTACCACGGGCGCACGACGTCGAACTTCATCACGATCGAGCGCGTCGAGCGCATGTTGACGCGGGTGGTGCGCGAGCAGCGGCTCACCGGCGCCGGCTACGACGCCAAGCAGATCGAGAAGCTCGTCGAGGGGGTCGACCTCGCCAAGACCCGCGTCACCGCGGAGGGCGGCAAGGCCGACGCCGGCGTCGGCGACCTGATCCTCGCCATCGGCCTGTTCACCATCCTCTACATGGCGATCATGATCTACGGCCAGATGGTGATGCACGGCGTGCTGGAGGAGAAAGCCAACCGCGTCGTCGAGGTCATCGCCTCGACCACCACGCCCGAGCAACTGATGGCCGGCAAGCTCCTGGGCATCTGCGGCGTGGCGCTCACCCAGATCGGCGTCTGGCTGGTGTCGGCATCGGTGCTCACCGCGCCGGCCATCGTCGCCAGCTTCGCCCTGCCCGAGGGGGTCAACCTGCCGACGCTGTCGGCGGCGGTCGTCGCCCACTTCGTCGCCCTCTTCCTGCTCGGCTTCGTCTTCTACGCCTCGTGGTACGCGCTCATCGGCGCCGCCTTCAACAGCCCGCAGGAGGCGCAGCAGCTGGCGAGCATCGGCGTCTTCTTCGTCGTCGTGCCGTGGATGGTGTTCATGCCGGTGCTCAACGACCCCGACTCGACGATGGCGACGGTGTTCTCGCTCATCCCGCTGTTCACGCCGATGATCATGATGCTGCGCATCGCGGTGAAGATGCCGCCCGCGTGGCAGCTCGCGCTCGCCTACGCGCTCACCATCGTCGCCGACCTCGTCATGGTGTGGCTCTGCGCGCGCGTCTACCGCGTCGGCATCCTGATGTACGGCAAGAAGCCGTCGCTCAAGGAGATCTGGCGCTGGACGCGATATGCGTAGGGCGGCAACGCGCCGCCGCTGACGGCGTGACGGCTTGACTGTCACGGTCGTCGGCGCCGGCGTCGTCGGGCTCACCTGCGCCGTGCGGCTGGCGGAGGCTGGGCATCGCGTGAGGGTGATCGCGCGCGAGGGTCCGCTCGCTACAACCTCGGCGGTGGCGGCTGCCGTGTGGTTCCCCTATCGCGCCGAGCCGCCGGAGCGCGTCGACGCGTGGGCCGCGCGCACCTACCGCGAGCTCGCCGCGCTCGCCGCCGAGCAGCCCGCGAGCGGGGTGGTCATGCGCGAGATCGTCTCGTTCGAGCGCCGCGCCAAGCCCGACCCGAGTTGGCGCCATGCGGTCGAGGGCTTTCGCCGTCTGCGGCGCGACGAGCTGCCGGCCGGCTACGCCGACGGCTGGTGCGCCCGCGCGCCGGTGGCGGAGACGCCGCGCTACCTGCCGTGGCTGGCGGCGCGGCTGGCGCGGGCCGGAGGCACGATCGACGTGCGGCCCGCCGGCGTGCCGAGCCTCGCTGCCGCCGCGGACGGCGCCGCGCTGGTCGTCCACTGCAGCGGCCTCGGCGCGCGCACGCTGGCCGGCGACGCCGCTGTCGTGCCGGTGCGTGGCCAGGTTGCCGTGCTCGAAAACCCGGGCCTGCAGCGCGTCGTCCTCGACGATGACGATCCCGCGGCACCGACCTACGTCATCCCGCGCCGCGACGACTGCGTGGTGGGCGGCACCGCGGAGGTGGGCGTCGAGTCACTGCTTCCCGACCCGGCGGTGACGGCCGCCATCCTCGCCCGCGCCGTGCGGTTGGTGCCGGCGCTCGCCGGCGCGCGCCTGCTCGACGTGCGCGTCGGCCTCCGCCCCGGACGGCCGGCGGTGCGCCTCGAGCTGGTGCCCGGTCAAGTGGGCGGCGCCGCAGGCGCGGCGACGCCGCCGGTCATCCACTGCTACGGCCACGGCGGGGCCGGCCACACCGTGGCGTGGGGCTGCGCCGACGAGGTGCTGGCGCTCGCCCGCCGCGCGCTGGGCGCGGCGTCATGACGGGCCGGGCGCTCTCAGCGGGGCATGACGACGGTCGCCACGTTGCTGTACGGCGAAGCGCTGCCGCCCGCGACCGCGCGGACGCGGAAGCTGTACAAGACACCGGGCCGCAGGCCGCCGACCACCGTTGAGCTGCTGTTGGCGGAGAGCGCCTTGCTCTGCTGCCAGGCGCCGCGCCGCTGCCGCACCTCGACGACGTAACCGTCCTCGCCCACCGCCTTGTCGCGCCAGCTGAGACGCACCTCGCTGGGCGACTGCGGGCGCGCCACCAGCTGCTTCGGCGCCCGCAGGCGGGCGCCGGCGGCGGCGGCAGCGCCGTAGAGCGCGCCGGCCGCCGCGCGGTCGTCGTCGGAGAGCAGCGCGCCGCGGCCGTCGTCGTGGGCGGTGGAAAACATCAGCGCGTCGCGGTTCGTCGAGTGGCCGAGGCCGAGGGTGTGGCCGAGCTCGTGCGCGAACACCTCCTCGGCGACGCGCGGGTTGCTCTGGAAGAAGCAGGCGGTGCCGTCGTTGGTGACGATGTCGGCCTCCGCCGCCTCGTGGTAGCGCCGGCCCTGCCAGGTGCGCGTGCCGCTGTAGTAGAAGGGCCCGCCCATGGCGATGACGCCGCCGCTGCCGCAGTCGAAGGTGCCGTCGACGGCCTCGCGCGGATCGTCGCGGTAGGGGTCGTCGAAGAGGATGGTGTTGGCGTCGTCGCCGGTGGCGAGGCCGCCTCCAGCGTTGGTGATGCCGGCGTAGACGTAACGCACGTCGCTGCGCGAGTCGTCGGTCCACGCCGCGAGCGCGGTCTGGAACGCCGCCACCGTGGCGCCCTCGCCGAGGCCGGGCTGGCCGCCGGAGTGGACGCGCCAGGCGACCGTGCGGCCGCTCTCGAAGCCGAACCAGCGGATGGGCACGCCGTCGTGTGGGGTGAGGAAGGCGTAGCCGGCGCTCGCCGACTCGAGCTCCGCGGGGGCCTTGCCCAGCACGTAGCCGCGGGCGCGCGCACGCCCTGCGGCGCGCTCCTCGACCCAGGTCGAGAAGGCGTCGAAGTCGCGCAGGTCGTCGGCGCCTCGTGCTCCAGAAGGCGCGCGGCCGGGCAGCTCCACCTCGTGCGCGTCGGAGAGGTGGCGTACGGCCACGCCGCGGCCGCCGAAGGCGCGGCGGTGGAAGGCGCCGAGCATCAAGTGGACGATGCGATAGGTGCCGTCGCCGGCGGGGCGCAGGAAGAGCAGCGCGCGCTCGCCGGGGCCGAACTCGGGAGCGCCGAAGACCTTGAGGCCGACGCCGGTCGCAGGATCGAAGCCGCCGGGCACGCGCACGACGAGCACGCCGCCGGGCGCGTCGCCCTTGACGACGCGGTCGACCTCGACGCGGTAGTCGGTGGCGGGAGCGCGGTCGTAGTCGGCGGCCGGCTCGGCACCGACGACGCGGGCGTCGACGACTACCGACGCTTGGTCGGCGAGGGCGGCGTCGGAGATCATCACGTAGCTGGTGGCGAGCGCGGGGCGAGCTGCGACAACCGCGCCGAGCGCGAAGAGAACGAGAAGGTAACGGCGGAGAAGTCGGGACATCGGTGGCCTCCTGGGCGTCGAGCTGTTCCGCGGCCGCCGCCGGCGGCGGCCGCTCCACGACACGAGGGCTCGCCTACGGCTCGCCCTCTTGGTTGTGCGTGGACAGTGGCGGTTGGGCCACCACGATCCGAAACCGCCCACGCTGGCGCCTCATTCCACTTGCGCGCGCGTGAAGGCGGTCACATGAATCGCTTCACAGTGCGAAGCCGAGCGCCGCCAGCCGCTGCCGCATGCGCGCCGCGTGCGTCGCCGGCCAGAACACGCGCCGGCACGACGGGCACTCGCGGAACTGCGTCTGCGTGCGACCGACGAACGGCGGCACGCGCGGCCGCGCCGCCGCCGTCTCGAGCTCGACGAGCGGCACGTTGCAGCGCAGGCAGCGCGACAGCACGCGCGAGGGATCGACCTCGATCGAGAACGCCGCCAGCACCTGCCGCAGCTGCTCGCCGACGTGGTCGGAGGCGACGAGCAGGTGGCGCCGCGCGAGGCGCCGCTCGACGAGCTTGCGGTCGCGGGTGAGGATCACCCGTCCTTCGCGCGCGGCGAGCTCGACCAACGCGGCGTCGTCGAGCGCGGGGTCGTAGGCGACGTCGAGTCCCAGCGTGCGCAGCCAGCGCCCGAGCCCGCCGAGCATGGCGTCGGCGAAGAAGCGCGGCCCTGCGGCCTCTGCGTGCGGCTCTTCGTCGCTCACGGTGCCGGCGGCACGATCGCCGCGAGCGGCGCGTCCGCAGCGTCGGGACCGTCTTCGGAGCGCGGCCGCGCGAGCCGCGGCGAGAGCGCGCGCAGCCCGAGCCACATCGCTACGCCCACCGCCCCGATGCCCGCGAACAGCGGCACCGCGCCGAAGCGCTGGTAGATCCAGGCGCCGAGCGCCGGCGCGGCGGCGAAGGAGACCGCATAGGCGAGGTTGAAGGCGCCGAGGTAGCGCCCGCGGCTGCGCGCGTCGCCGCGCCCGGCGGCGACGGTCTCGAGAAACGGCATGGTGAGCATCTCGCCGAAGGTCCACACCACCACCGTCGCGGCGACGAACGTGTAGCCGCGTCCGAACGGCAGCAGCGCGAAGCCGCCGGCGAAGAGCAGCATGCCCCAGGCGGCGACGCGCAGCGGCGCCGCGAGCGCGAGCCGCTGCACCAGCACCATCTCCAGCGCCACGATGAGCAGCGTGTTGATGAGGTAGACCCCGCCGATCTGCGGCTCCGGCAGCCCGTGCAGCTCGTGCAGCGCCAGCGGGTAGGTGGAGAAGAACTGGTAGAGCACGGTCGCGTGCCCGGCGACGAGAAGGAGCAGCATGAGGAAGGCGCCGTCGCGCCACGGCGAGCTCGCCGGGACCGTCTCGGCGGTCGCGAAGAGGGCGGGGGCCGGCGAGCGGTCGAGAACGGCGAGCAGGCCCGCGGCGAGCAGGCAGGTGCCGCCGTCGACGTGGAACAACCAGGCGTAGTCGCGCGCGGCGAGGAAGCCGCCGAGCATGGGGCCGCAGCTCATCCCCAGGTTCAGCGCCAGGCGCCGCAGCGTCAGCGCCTGGGTGACCTGCTCGGGCCGCACGGCAGCGGCGAAGGCGGCGCCGTTGGCCGGCCGGAAGGACTCGTTGACGGCGCCGAGCGCGAAGGCGGCGAGCTGGATCCACAGCGGGGCCCGCAGCTGGCCGAGCAGCAGGAAGCCCAGGCCGGCGAACGCCAGCGACGCCACCTGCACGCGCTTGGCCCCCAGGCGGTCGGTGAGCACGCCGCCGCAGAAGGCGCCGACGCCGGCGCCGATGCCGTAGAGCGTCACCACCACGCCGCCGCCGAACGCCGAGAAGCCGCGCTGGCTCGTCAGGTAGAGCATCAGGAACGGCAGCACCATGGTGCCGCAGCGGTTGACGAAGCAAACCGCCGCCAGCACCCAGGTCGCCCGCGGCAGCCCGGAGTAGGCCTCGCGATAGGCTGCGAGCACTCGGCGCATGGCGGCGATTGTAAGGAAGTCCCCCGAAGCGGCTCGCGCGCTCCAGCCGACCGTGCCGGCGACGCAACTCGCCCTGGTACGTCATGGGCGCTCCGCCCACGTCCACCGCGGCTGGATCGACCACGGCGGATTCAACCGTTGGCGGATGGCGTACGAAGAGGCGGGACTCGTCGACGCGGAACGGGCGCCGGCGGAGCTGGTGCGGCTCGCCGGCGAGGCCGGGCTCGTCGTCTGTAGCGACGCGCCGCGGGCCGTCGCTTCCGCACGGCTGCTCGCCCCGGGCCGCGAGATCACCGCCTCGCCGCTGCTGCGCGAGCTCGAGCTGCGGGCGCCGGACCTCGGTCGCCTTCGGTTGCCGCTCCTCGGATGGGCGTTCGCCGTCGGCTTGGGCAGCCTGCTCCTCGCGCTGCGTCCCGGCTACCCTCCGGCGTCGGAGCGTGCGCGCATCGCGGAAGCCGCGGAGTGGCTCGCGGACCTCGCGGCTCGCCACCGCTTCGTGGTGGCCGTCACCCACGCGTCGCTTCGACGGCAGCTCGCAATCCGGCTCGTCGGCCGCGGGTGGCGTGCGCACGGCGAGCGGCGTTCGCTCCGCCACTGGAGCGCGTGGTTGCTCAGTGCCGCGCCGGCGGCCTCGCAGCCGGACGCCTGACTGCCGCTTGATCTGACGTGATCACGTGCGCCGGCGGTTGCCAGCGAGCGCCGTAGGCCATAGCCTGACAACCGTGCGATGGCTGGTGGCCGCGTCGCTGGCGCTAGCGTTTGCCGCGCCGCTGCGCGCGGCGGCGCTCGAGCCGACGCCGGCACCATCGACCGCGAGCGACCAGGTCGCGATCGAGTCGACGAAGGCGTCCGGCGAAACCCGGGACCCGGCCCCCGCGCTCGCCGAAGAGATCACCGTCACCGCCACCGGCGTCGAGAGCCGCCTCGCCGACGTGTCAGCCGCGGTGACGGTGCTCGACGAGGCGGAGCTCGCCGCGGCGCCGGCGCTGGTGCTCGACGACGTCCTGCGGCAAGTGCCGGGGTTCACGCTCTTTCGCCGCTCGGGCAGCCGCACGGCGAACCCGACGACGCAGGGGCCGTCGCTGCGCGGCGTCGGCGGCTCGGGCGCGAGCCGCGCGCTGGTGCTCGCGGACGGCATCCCGCTCAACGACCCTTTCGGCGGCTGGGTGGCGTGGGGGAGGGTGCCGCGTCTGGCGTTGCAGCGGGTCGAGGTGCTGCGCGGCGGCGCCAGCGACCTCTACGGCACCGGTGCGCTCGCCGGCGTCGTGCAGCTGCTGCGCCGGCCGGCAGCGCCGGGCTCATGGCTGGCCGAGGGCTCGGGCGGCAACCAGAGCACCGCCGCTGCCGACTTCTGGGGCGCGGCGCGACGCGGCGGTTGGGGCGGCACGCTGGCGGCGGCGCGGCTCACGTCCGCCGGCGCGGTGCCGGTCGCGCCTGACGAGCGCGGCACGGTCGACGTGGCGGCGGGCGGCGCGCACACCAGCGTCGAGCTGACGGTCGAGCGCACGTTGGCTGGCGATTCGCTCGGCTCCGGCGGATCGGCGCCGCGGCGCCTCTTCGCGCGCGGCAGCAGCTTCGAGGAGGACCGCGGAAACGGCACGCCGCAGCAGGTCAACAGCACCTGGCTGCGCGAGGTGGCGGCCGGCGCCGACCTCGCGGCGTTCGGCGGCGACGCGGCGTTGCGCCTGTGGGCGACGCGCGAGCGCTACTTCCAGACCTTCAGCGTCGTCGCGCCGGACCGCGACAGCGAGGTGAAGAACCGCGAGCAGCGCGTTCCCTCGCGGGTGAACGGGGGCAGCGCGCGCTGGCAGCGATCGCTCGGCGCCGGCCGCACGCTGCTCGCCGGCGTCGAGGGTCGGCGCACCCGAGGCGAGAGCGACGAACAGCTCCTCACCGGCGGCCGCATCGTCGAGAGCTCCAGCGGCGGCCGGCAAGACCTCGCCGGCACCTTCGTCGAAACGCTACTTTCGCCCTTGCCGCGCTGGAGCTTCGCCGCCGGCCTGCGCGGTGACGGCTGGGAAAACCTTTCCAATTTCGGCTCCGGCGCGCCGCCCGGCGAGCGCGCGAGCCGGCGGGCGCAGGCGCTCTCCCCGCGGCTGAGCGCGCGCTTCCAGGCCAGCGAAGCATGGTCGCTCGACCTCGCCGGCTACGGCTCCTTCCGCGCGCCGACCCTCAACGAGCTCTACCGCGGCTTCCGCGTCGGCAACGTGGTCACCGACCCCAACCCCCACCTCGGCCCCGAACGCTTACGCGGCGCCGAGCTCGGCATCGGCTGGACGCCCACCACGACGCCCGCCCGCCTGCGCGCCTCGCTCTTCTCGATGGAGCTCGCCGAGCCCATCGCCAACGTCACCGTCTCCACCACCCCCGACCTCGTCCGCCGCCGCCGCGAGAACCTCGGCCGCACCCGCTCGCGCGGCCTCGAGCTCGAGGTCGAAGCGCAACCCTGGCGCCGCCTCACCGTCGCCGCCTCCTCGCTCCTCGTCGACAGCACGGTCCGCAGCTTCCCCGCCGACCCCTCCCTCATCGGCAAACGCGTCCCCCAAGTCCCCCGCGCCCAAGCCTCGCTCTCCCTCACCTGGCGCGGCGACGCCACCACCGCCACCCTCGCCGCCCGCTGGAGCGGCAGCGCTTTCGAAGACGACCGCAACACCACCACTCTCGACCCCTTCACCGTCGTTGACACCGAGCTGGCCCACGAGCTTCGCCCCGGCCTGACCGCCTTCGTCGCCACCGAAAACCTTTTCGACGAGGAGTACGTCGTCGGCCGCGCCGGTGTAACGACAGTCGGCACGCCCCGGCTGCTGCGCGTCGGCGTCCGCTTGACCTCAGCGCGCGACTGACAACGCCGCTCGCACTTGCCAAGGTCACGGAGCCACGTCTTCATCAACGCCCGCTGGTAGAAGCCACGACGTGGGGCGCGCCGGGGGGAGGGCTCCCAGCCGCGCGCAGCCGTCCTCGGCGAGCACGGATGGGATACCCCCCGGCAGGCGGGGCCCCACGTCGGGCCGCGCTCGAGCGAGCCACAGTGCCCGACGTACCGTCGCCGACGCTGCTTCGGTCTAGTCGCGCATTGGCCTGGCGCCATCGCGCTTCCTCACCACGGAAATGTTTCCGCTCCGCTCGAGCCGCGCACTCGCCACCTCCGCAACGTCGGCGACCCCATGCTCCCGCAACGCCTCCTCGAGGTCGTGCCGCGAGATGCTGGTGCGCCGCATGTTTGCTTCGACGAGCTCGCCCTCGCGCACCAAGTCTCGCGGTTGCCCCTTGACCACGACGCCGAAGCGGTGCGAGTGAAACGCCGCCGTCGCCACCAGCCAGTGCACCGCGACCAGCACGGCGCTCGCCGCGAGCGTCGGCACGAAGGGCGCGGTACCGCTGACGGCGCGGCTCGCCACCGAGCCGAGGACGATGGCCAAGACCATGTCGAAGGCGGTGCTGCGGCCGACGAAGCGCCGATGCCCGAGCCGGACCATCAGCAACAGCGCGCCGTAGACGACGATCCCCCGCAGCGCCATCTGGCCGGACGACAACGTCTCCGTCGTCTCGTGCAGCCCCAGCGCTCCCGCGATCGACCAGCCATCCATGGCGCCTGCACACGACGAGCAATCGCCGTGCCCTGGTCACCCATTCGCTACCATTCCGGCGCCATGCAGCCCCGCCGTCAGCGAGGCGGAAGCCGCGCTCGCACCGCGCTTGCCGCGATCGCGGCGGTGCTGGCCTTCGCCGCGATCGCCTGCGACGCGCCCACACCCGTGCCGACCGCTGCGCCGGCCGCGGGGTGGAACCTGCTCCTCGTCACCCTCGACACCCTGCGCGCCGACCGCCTCGGCTGCTACGGCCGCGCGAGGGCCGAGACGCCGGCGCTCGACGCCCTCGCCGCCCGGGGCGTGCGCTTCGATCAGGCGCAGAGCGCGGCACCGCTCACCCTCCCGTCGCACGCCACCATCCTCTCCGGCCTGCTGCCGCCGCGGCACGGCCTGCGCGACAACGGCCGTGGCTCGCTGCCCACGGACGTCGCTACGCTCGCGACGCGGCTCTCGGGCGCCGGCTACCGCACCGGCGCCTTCGTCGGCGCCTTCGTCCTCGACCGACGCTACGGTCTCGCGCGCGGCTTCGACCTCTACGACGACGAGATCCCGCGCCGCGGCAGTGCGCTCGAAGCCGAGCGCCCCGGCAGCGAGGTCGTCGATCGCGCCCTCGCCTGGCTCGACGACCGACCCGGCGTCGAAGGCGCCGGCGTGCGCGTGCCGTTCTTCGCCTGGGTGCATCTGTACGACGCCCACACTCCCTACGAGCCGCCCGAGCCCTTCCGCGGCCGCCACCCCGGTGACCCCTACGGCGGCGAGGTGGCAACCGTCGACGCTCAGGTGGCACGGCTGCTCGCCGCCCTCGACCGCCGCGGCGAGACCGCCCGCACGCTCGTCGTCATCGCCGGCGACCACGGCGAGTCGCTCGGCGAGCACGGTGAGCTCACCCACGGCCTCCTGCTCTACCAGGGAACCCTGCGCGTGCCGCTGCTGCTCTCGGCTCCCGGCATCCTGAAGCCGCGCGTCGTGCGCCAGCCGGTGGGGCTCGCCGACGTGGCGCCGACCGTGGCCGCGCTCCTCGGCCAGCCGCTCCACGCCGCATCCGCGAGCGCCCCGCTCGACGGCCGCGACCTCTCGGCGGCGCTGGTCGCCGGCGAGGAACCCCCCGCCGCCGACCTCTACGCGGAGAGTCGCTACCCGGCGACCTTCGGCTGGAGCCCGCTGCTCTCGTTGCGCCGAGGCGGCATGAAATACGTGGCCGCGACGACCGCGCAGCCCGCCGGCAGCGCCGAGCTCTACGACCTTGCCGCCGATCCTGGCGAGTCGCACGACCTCCGCGCCGACCGCCGTCGCGATGCCACCGCCCTCGCGCAGGCGCTCGCGGCGCTCGACGCGAAGCTCACGAAGGAACAGCGAACCGCCGCCCCGGCGAGCGCCGACGCCGAGAGCCGCGCCCGCCTCGCCGCGCTCGGCTACGCCGCTCCCGCCGGCGCGGCACAGGGCGGCACACGGCACCCGAAGGACGCCGTCGATCTCTTCCGCACTTTCGAAGAGGCCCAGGCGGTGGAGCACCGCGGCGACCTCGCCGCCGCCGCGACCTTGCTCGCCCCGCTGGTCGAAAAGGATTCCGGCAACGCCGTCTTCCGCGCTTCCTACGCACGCGTGCTGCGCGACCAGGGCCGCGTCGCCGAGGCGCTGCCGCTCTACCGCCAGGCGGCGGCCCTCTCGCCCGCCGATCCGCAGGTCTGGTACGAGCTGGCGACGGCGCTGCAGCGGGCGGGCGAGGGCGACGAGGCGCGCGCCGCGCTCGAGGAGGCGCTGCGCCACGACCCCGGCCGCCCGCAGGCGCACAACGCGCTCGCCGTGGCGCTCGCCAACACCGGCAAGCTCGTCGAAGCGCGCGACCACCTGCGCGCGGCGCTCGCCGTCGACGCGCGCGACGCGCAGATCTGGAACAACCTCGGCAACGTCGAGCGCGGCCTCGGCCGGGCCGACGAAGCGGCGGCCGCCTACCAACGCGCCATCGCGGTCGACCCGCGGTATCCCGATCCGCTCAACGGCATGGGCGCCCTCGAAGTGGCGCGCCAACGCCCGGCGGCGGCGCTGCCCTGGTTCGACCGCGCCCTCGCGCTCGCGCCCTCGCAACACGAAGCACGCCTCAACCGCGGCATCGCCCTCGAGCTGACGGGCGACCGCGCGGGCGCGGCGGCGGCGTACCGCGACTTCCTGGCCCACGCCGCCGGCGACCGCCAGTACGTCGCGCAGCGCCAGGCGGCGGCGCAGCTGCTCGCTCGCCTCGACGCCGGTGGGTGAGTCGATTCAACGAGTTGAATCGCCGCGCGGCTCGGCCCGTCCGCGACATCGCCCTACCACTCGACCGGCCGTTGGGCATATGCTGTCAAGGTTCTGTAACACCACAACGACCGGACGGAGGAATCGCGAAATGGATCGCACGAGACCCACCATCGGCCTGCGCGCGCTTACGCTCGCGCTCGGCCTGGCGCTCGCCCTTGGCGTCGCGCTGGCGCCCGTGGCGAACGCCCAGGCGGCAAGCTCGACGCTCAGCGGCAAGGCGACGGACGCCGACGGCGCGCCGCTGCCGGGCGTGACCGTAACCGCCACCGACAAGAGCACCGGCCTCACCCGCGTCGCGGTGACCGGCGCCGACGGCACCTTCCGCATCGTCGCGCTGCCGGTTGGCGACTACGCCGTCACCGCCGAGCTGCAAGGCTTCGCCACGGTGAGCGTCGAGGGCGTCCACCTCAACGTCGCCAGCGAGCGCTCGATCGAGATCAGCATGCGCGCCGCCTCCGTCGAGGAGACGATCACGGTGACCACCGAGGCGCCGCTGATCGAGACGACACCGGCCATGGGCACCGTGGTCAGCGAGCAGCAGCTCGAGACCCTGCCGCTCAACGGCCGCCAGTTCGCCAACGTCGCCGTGCTGGCGCCGGGCACCAGCCTGGCGTACAACGCCGACCCCACCAAGCCCGGCCAGCTCACCATCGCGCTCAACGGCGGCATCGGCCGTAACGTCAACTTCACGGTCGACGGCGGCGACAACACCGACGACACCATCGGCGGCGCGCTGCAGAACTACAACCTCGACGCGGTCGAGGAGTTCAAGATCCAGACCGCGCAGTACAAGGCCGAGTACGGGCGTTCGAGCGGCGGCGTGCTGTCGGTCGTCACCAAGACCGGCACCAACGAGTTCCACGGCAGCGTCTACGAGTACGCGCGCCGCGACGAGTGGAACGGCAAGACCGAGGCCGAGCGCCGAGCCGGCAACGACAAGTCGCCGTACAAGCGCGACCAGTACGGCGCCACCCTCGGCGGGCCGATCGTGCGCGACCGCGCCCACTTCTTCGCCACCTACGAGAAGCTCGAGCGTGACGGCCAATACACCATCGGGAACACCGGCGGCGCCGCCCCCGCCTTCGACGGCGCCGTCATCGACATCCCGTTCGAGGACGAGCTGGGCACCGCCAAGGCGACGCTGAACCTCAGCGCCACCCAGTACCTGCAGGTGCGCTACGGCTACCAGAAGAACGTCGACTTCTACGGCGCCGGCTCGCAGACCCTGCCCTCGGCGCTCGGCACTCTCAACAACGACTACGAGTCGATCCTCGCCAGCCACACGGCGCAGATCGGCGCCGGCAGCCTCAACGAGTTCGTCTTCCAGTACGCCACCTTCGAGAACGGCATCCTCGCGGTCTCCAACGACCCGGCGGTGGCGTTCCCCAACGGCGTCATCCAGGGGCAGAACCCCAACACGCCGCAGACGACGCTACAGACGAAGTACCAGTACAAGGACGACTTCAGCTTCTCGCGCACGCTCGGCGGCCGCCGCCACGACTTCAAGGCCGGCGCCCAGTACGTGCACGAGCCGACGCTCGGCGGCACCTTCGAGACCGGCACCGCCGGCACCTTCACGCTGCTCACCAACGACGTCAACGGTCCGGTGCAGGAGATCAACGTCAACGGCGGCACGTTCGGCGGCTTCGACACGCCCGTCGACCAGTACGCGGTCTACTTCCAGGACGACTGGGCGGTCTCCGACACCCTGACGCTCAACCTCGGCATCCGCTACGACCTCAACACCGGCATCGGCGGCCTCGAGCTCAACCAGAGCGGCAACGCCATCTGCCAGTTCCTCTCCACGCAGACGCACTTACAACGAGTACTACCTCAACCAGTTCAAGGGCTGGGACTGCCAGGGCGAGAAGGACGACGACAACTGGGCGCCGCGCCTGGGCTTCAGCTGGGACACCCGGGCTGACGGGCGTCACGTGCTGCGCGGCGGCATCGGCCGCTTCTACGACTTCCCCTACACCAACGCCACGATGCTCTTCCCCGCCGTCTCGTCGCAGTCGAACTTCGGCAGCATCTACTCCGCCTTCAACCCCGCGGGCATCCGCAACGCCGACGGCACCCTCTACCGCGTCGGCCAGCCGCTGCCGCCGGGTGCGGGTGGTGCGCCGGACCCGGCCACGCAGGTCGCCTCTCCGACGCAGGCCACCCCCTACTCCGACCAGATCTCGCTCGGCTACTCCTGGCAGGTCAACGACCACCTGGGGCTGACCGCCGACGCCATCTGGGCCGAGTACCGCGACATCCCGTACCGCTTCCGCTTCAACTCGCTGCTCAACGCCGCCGGTACCCCGACCACGACACGCCGCTTCCCCTTCGCGGCCAACGCCCGCATGTGGATGGGCGACGGCGAGGCCGAGTACAAGGGCATCAACCTCGCCTTCCGCTATCGCCAGACGCGCTTCGAGCTGCAGGGCTTCTACACGCTGTCGGAGGCCCAGGGCAACGTGCTCGCCGGCGCCGACGAGTTCCGCCTCGGCGACGGCAACTTCCAGTCCGACTACCAGACCGACCGCACCGTCAACTCGCGCAACCCCAAGTGCGAAGCCTGCATCGGTCCGCTCTACACCGACGCGCGGCACCGCGTGACCTTCGGCGGCATCTACACGGCGCCGTGGGACATCAAGGTGGCGGGCTTCTTCCGCTACCGCTCGGCACTGCCGTACAACGAGCTCCACCCGCTGACGCCGCTGGACGTCAACGGCGACGGCTTCTCCGGCGAGCTGGCGCCCGGCGTGAGCCACGTCAACACCGGCCGCGGCGCGTCGTTCTCGCAGCTCGACGTCCGCCTGTCGAAGGACTTCATCTTCGGCCCGGCGACTTCGGCATCGAGGTCCTCGCCGAGATGTTCAACGTCCTCGACGAGGACAACCCGGCGACGTTCGACCGCTTCGGCGAGCCGCACGCCTTCGCCGGCGACCCGCTGCAAGGCGAGCAGCGCCTGGTGCAGTTCGGCGCGCGCGTCCACTTCTAGCGCGCGGGCAGGGTTCTCGCTGAGACGAGAGGGGGCGCCGGCAAGCCGGCGCCCTTTTCATTGTTGCCACTGCGTCCATCACGGTGTGCGCGGCATAATCGGTTGCCGATGGCCGAGTACGACCCGCAGACGGCGCTGATCGTCGTCGACGTGCAGAACGACTTCGCGGACCCGCGCGGAGCGCTGTACGTGCGCGGAGGCGAAGAGGTGCTGCCGGTCGCCAACGCCGAGATCGCCAAGGCGCGCGCCGCGGGTGCGCTGGTGATCTACACGCAGGACTGGCACCCGCCGTCGACGCCGCACTTCGCCAAGGACGGCGGCACCTGGCCGGTGCACTGCGTACGCGGCACCTGGGGCGCCGCGCTGCATCCGGATCTCGACGTGCCGGCTGAGGCGGACGACAGCGGCGTGACGCTGCGCAAGGTGGTTCGCACGGGCACCGGTGACGAGGACGGCTACACCGCCTTCGAGGCGAGCGCCGCGCCGGGAGAGTCGTCGCGGCTCGAGACCCTGCTGCGCGACCACGGCGTCGAGCGGCTGGTGGTGCTCGGCCTGGCCACCGACTACTGCGTGCGCGCCACCACGCTCGACGGCCTGGCGCTCGGTTTCGGGGCCACCGTGCTCGCCAAGGGCGTTCGTTCCGTCGACCTGCAGCCGGGCGACGGCGACCGCGCCCTCGCCGAGATGCGGCGCGCCGGGGCCACCGTCGAGTGAGCGGCGAGGACGGCAGCGAGGTTCCGGCCCGCGACGACGGTGGCGAGGCGAGCGCCCGCGGCGCGGCAGCCGGTCACGCGCTCCTCACCGATCTCTACGAGCTCACCATGGCGGCGGCCTACGACGCCGCCGGCGTGGCGGGGGAGGCCACCTTCGAGCTCTTCGTGCGCGCGCTGCCGCGCGAGCGCAGCTTCCTCGTCGCCTGCGGGCTCGCCGGCGCGCTCGACTACCTCGAGCATCTCCACTTCACGCCCCGCGACCTCGACTACCTGCGCACGCTCGAGCTCTTCGACGAGCCCTTCCTCGCGCGCCTCGCGACCCTGCGCTTCACCGGTGACGTCTGGGCGATGGCGGAAGGGCGCGTCGCCTTCGCCGGCGAGCCGCTGCTGGCGGTGCGGGCGCCGCTGCTCGAAGCGCAGCTCGTCGAGACCTTCCTGCTCAACGCGCTCACCTTCCCGACCGTCGTCGCCAGCAAGGCGGCGCGCGTGGCCATCGCCTGCGCCGGGCGGCCCTTCGTCGACTTCTCGGCGCGGCGCGACCACGGGCCCGACGCCGCGCTGCTCGCCGCCCGCGCCGCCTTCGTCGGCGGCGCCGCCGCCACCGCCACCGTCGAGGCGGGCGCGCGCTGGGGCATCCCGCTCTCCGGCACGATGGCGCACAGCTACGTCATGGCGATGGGCGACGAGGAGGCGGCGTTCCGCACCTTCGCCCGCCAGTTCCGCGACCGCACGGTGCTGCTCGTCGACACCTTCGACACGCTGGAGGGCGCGCGGCGCGCGGCGCGGGTGGCGAAGGAGCTCGCCGCCGAGGGCATCCACGTGCGCGCCGTGCGGCTCGACAGCGGCGACCTCGCGGCGCTGGCGCCGGCGGTGCGCCGCATCCTCGACGAGGGCGGCTGCGAGAGCGTCGGGATCTTCGCCTCCGGCGACCTCGACGAGACGCGCATCGCGGCGCTGCTTTCCGCCGGCGCGCCCATCGACGGCTTCGGCGTCGGCACCCGGCTCGGCACCGGCGGCGACGCGCCGACGCTGTCGACGGTGTACAAGCTGGTGGAGGACGCGCGGGGGCCGAAGATGAAGCTCTCCACCGGCAAGGCAACGCTGCCCGGGCGCAAGCAGGTCTTTCGCGAGAGCCGCGACGGCGTGTTGCAACGCGACGTCATCGCCCTCGCTGACGAAGAGCTGCCGGGCGAGCCGCTGCTGCAACCGGTGATGCGGAGCGGGCGCCGGCTGGCGCCCCCCGAGCCGCTCGCCGCCGCGCAGGCGCGCTGCCGCGAGGAGGTGGCGCGCCTGCCGGCGCCGCTGCGCGAGCTCGCCGGCCGCCGGCCGCACGCGGTCGAGCTGTCGGCCGGGCTGCGCGCGCTGGTCGAGCGCCTCACCGGCACGGTGGGTTGACCACCCCGCAGGACGGTGGCCTGGCCACCCGGCAGAGCGGTGCGCTCTCGGGGTGGGTCTGTGCATGCTCTAAGCTGTTGCCCGACCACCCACCACCCCTTCACCCCTCACCGGAGACCACCATGCTCGATCGCCGCCGTTCGCTTGTCTCGACCCTCGCCCTCGCGCTTACCCTCGGCGCCGCCCTCGCCCTCGCCGCCGTCCCAGCCGCGGCCGGCGACACGCCGCCGCCGCCCGCCGACCACGATGCCCACCATCAGCAGATGGCGGGCAGGCACGCCGAGCTGATGGCCAAGCTGACGGCGATGGACGCCAAGGTCGACGGGCTGCTGGCGGCGATGGACTCCGCTACTGGCCAGGCCAAGGTCGACGCCATCGCCGCCGTCGTCACCGAGCTCGCCGCGCAACGCAAGGAGCTGCGCGAGATGGCGATGGAGGGCATCCACGCCGCGATGGCCGCGCACGGCGGCGGCCCAGGCCACGGTACGGCGATGGGCCACCACGGCAAGGGCCACGGCGAGCACGCCGGCAGCTGCTGCAAGGAAGGCGCGAGCTGTTGCACGCACGGCGCCGCATGCTGCGGCAAGGCGGCGGGGGACTGCTGCGCCCACATGGCAGGCAAGGCCGGCGAGTGCACCGCTGCGAGCGCGCCGATGGCCTGCGCCGACTGCTGCGCCAAGCACGCTTCCGGCGAGGCGATGGACTGCTGCGCCGGCAAGCACGGCGCCGGCGACGCGGCGACGCATTCCTCCGGTCACTGACCCGCGTAATCCCGCTACCGCAGGCTTGGCGGCGATAGACTCGCGCGCCAAGTGTCGTCATCGACCCAGTCGCCGGCCGAGCCCCGGGCCCGCCTCCTCGCCGTCGCGCGCGGCGACGAGCCCGCCGACCTGGTGCTCAGCGGCGGGCGCGTGCTCGACGTCTTCACCGGCGACGCCATCGAAGCGGACGTCGCGATCTGCGGCGACCGCATCGCCGGCGTCGGCGCCTATCGTGGGCGCGAGGTGGTGGAGCTCGACGGCGCCTGGGTGCTGCCGGGGCTGATCGACGCCCACGTCCACGTCGAGAGCAGCATGGTGCCGCCGGCGGAGATGGCGCGTGCCGTGGTGCCGCGCGGCACCACCACCATCGTCGCCGACCCGCACGAGATCGCCAACGTGCTCGGCGTCGAAGGCGTGCGCTGGATGCTCGACGACGCCCTCGGCGCGCCGTTCGAGATGGTGGTGATGGCGCCCTCGTGCGTGCCGGCGAGCCACCTGGCGACGAGCGGCGCCGCGCTCGGCGTCGCCGAGCTGTCGTGGCTCGCCGCCGAGCCGCGGGTGCGCGGCCTCGCCGAGGTGATGAGCTTTCCGGCGGTGGTCGCGGGAGATGCCGAGGTGCTGGCGAAGATCGAAGTCTTCGCCGGCCGGCCGGTCGACGGCCACGCGCCGGGGCTCTCGGGTGCCGCCCTCGCCGCCTACGCCGCCGCCGGCCCGCGCTCCGACCACGAATGCACGACGGTGGAGGAGGCGCGCGAAAAGCTGCGGGCGGGCCTCGTCGTCTTCCTGCGCCAGGCGACCAACGCGCAGAACCTGCGCGACCTGCTGCCGCTCGTCGACGCGCGCACCGAGCGGCGGCTGTGCCTGTGCACCGACGACCGCCAGCCCGCCGACCTGCTCGACGAGGGGCACATGGACGCGCTGGTGCGGATGGCGATCGAGGGCGGCGTCGACCCGCTGACGGCGATCCGCATGGCGACGCTCAACCCCGCCGAGCACTTCGGGCTGCTCGACCGCGGCGCGGTGGCGCCGGGGCGGCGTGCCGACCTGATCGCCTGCCGCGACCTGCGCGACCTGCGGCCCCACCTCGTCTGGCACGGCGGCCGGCTGGTGGCGCGGGGCGGCGAGCTCCTCGACGATGCGGCTCCACGGGTTCGCCCGCCGCTGCCGCCGTCGGTGCGCGTCGATTGGGCGCGCGTCGACTTCGCGCTGCGGGCCGAGGGGCGGCGGGCGCGCGTGCTCGGCCTCATCGCCGACCAGCTGGTGACTCGCCATCTATTCGAGGAGGTCACCGTGCGCGACGGCATCGCCGTCGCCGACCCCGGACGCGACCTGCTGCGCATGGCGGTCGTCGAGCGGCACCTCGGCAGCGGCCGCGTCGGCCAGGGCTTCGTGCGCGGGCTCGGGTTGGTGCGCGGCGCCATCGCCTCGACGGTGGCGCACGACCACCACAACCTGGTGGTTGCCGGCGCCGACGAAGCGTCGATGACGACCGCGGCGCGGCGCGCGGCGGCGCTCGGCGGCGGCCTCGTCGCCGCGGTGGGCGAGGAGGTGCTCGCCGAGGTGCCGCTGCCCTACGCCGGCCTGATGAGCGACCGCCCCATCGAGGAGGTGCGCCGCGAGCTCGACGGCGCCATCGCCGCCGCCCACGCCCTCGGCTCGCCGCTGCGCGACCCCTTCATGGCGCTCTCCTTCGCCGCCCTCGAGGTGATCCCCAGCCTCAAGCTCACCGACCGCGGCCTCGTCGACGTCGACAAGTTCGAGCTCGTGCCGCTGTGGGTGGATTGAGTCGCGCCGCGTAGCTTCACGCGGGCGCCTCACGAATCCGCGCGCGAAGAGCGGCCGTACACTGGGCTGACAGCGGCGCACGAGATCGCGCCGCACAGCATCGCGCCGTCACCGCGAAGGAGCTTTCATGATCCATCACCACATGCCGCGCCGTCCGTTCGCCGCGCCGGCCCTCGTTGCATTGTTGCTGCTCGGCGCCGCCTGCTCGCCGGCCGACGGCCAGGCCGGTGCCGCCGCTCCCGCCAAGCCCGCCGCGACGAAGCGCGCCGTGGTTGGCTCTTCCGGCGCGCAGGAGCGCGCCGTGGCCACCTTCGCCATGGGCTGCTTCTGGTGTGCCGAGGACGCCTTCGAAGGGCACGCGGGTGTCGTCTCCGTCGTCTCCGGCTACACCGGCGGCAAGGAGAAGAACCCGACCTACGAAGAGGTCTCCGCCCACCGCACCGGCCACATCGAGGCCATCGAGGTCACCTACGACCCGGCCAAGGTGAGCTACGAGCAGCTGCTCGACGTCTTCTGGCACAACGTCGACCCCGCCGACGGCGACGGTCAGTTCTGCGACAAGGGGCCGCAGTACCGCTCGGCGATCTTCGTCCACGGCGACGCGCAACGCCGCGCCGCCGAGGCGAGCAAGGCGGCGGTGACGGCGAAGCTGGGCAAGGCGACGACGCTGATCCTGCCCGCCGGTCCGTTCTACGCCGCCGAGGGCTACCACCAGGACTATGCCGAGAAGAACCCGGTGCGCTACAACTTCTACAGCACCGGCTGCGGCCGCGCCGCGCGCCTGCGCCAGGTGTGGGGCGACGCCGCGGGCGGTCAGCACTGAGGCAGCAGCCGGCTTGCGGCATCGCGAGCGCTGCGTCGCCGCGCTGAGCTCGCGGTGACGGCGCGGGTGCGCTCAGCGGCCGCACCTGACCTGCTACGCTCCCGCCCATCGTGACCATCGTCGCCGGCGCACCCGCCTCAGCGGTGGGCGCGGCACCGCCGCGCAGCGACACGCCCCGCGAGCAGGGCGGCACGCTCCGTCGCGCCGGCGTGCGGCTGCTCACCGCCGCGGTCTGGGCGTCGATCGCCAAGCTGCTGGCGGTGATCCTCTACCAGCTGCCGGTGCTCAACCTGCTTGGCACGACCTCGGTGGGCTTCGTCACCGCCGCGGTGCTCTTCGGCTGGGAAGGCGTGCTGGCGTCGGTCGCCGTACAGCTCGTCTACCTCGCCTACATGGAGGGCCTCGGGGGCCTCTACCCATGGGCGTCCACCGGCGCCTACGCCATGGGCGGCATCGTGGCCTGGCTGGTCTTCCGCTACGTGCCGCGGCTGGGCCGCGGCTTCCCTGGTCTGCGCAGCCTCGGCTGGTACGTCCTCGCCGCGGTCGTCAACGCGGTGCTGACGCCGATCGTCATCTCGGTCACCGGCCACGAGGGCAGCGTGCTGAGCGCGGTGGCGCTGTGGTCGCGCAGCACGGTGGTGACCCTGTGCGTGTTCGCGCCGGCGCTGCTGGTGCTCGGCGACCGCTTCCTGCGGCCGCTGCTGGCGCCGATCCCCGGCGAGGTGCTGGTGCGGCCGCCGAAACGAGTTGCCCTGGTGCGGCAGGGTCTGGGCGGCGAGGCCCTGCAGGTGGTGGGCGTGGAGACGCGCGAGGAGCCCTTCGGCCGCGTCGTCGCCCTCGGCCTGCTCGATGGTGCTGACGGTCACCGCCCTGCGCATCGGCCTGCCGGGGGACTGGACCCACGGCACCACCTGGCTCAACGTCCTCTACCTGCTGCCGATCTGGTGGATGGCGCAGCGGCTGCGGCTGCCGGGCGCGCTGCTGGCGAGCGCGATGGTCTCCGTCGCCCTGCTGGCGGGCTACGCCTCGTTGGGCGCGCGCGAAGAGATCCCGTCGGCGATGGCGCTGTCGCTCTACGCGCAGCTGCTGTCGCCGTGGCTGGTGGGCGTGCTGCTCGCCCGCGGCGCCGAGCGCGAGTCGCGGCTGCTCGAGGGCGTCGCCGAGCTGCACGGCCGCCTCGAGCAGGACCTGCAGCGCGTGGTGTGGGCGCTCACCGGCGCGGTGGAGGCGAAGGACCCCTACACCGGAGGCCACCTGCAGCGCGTCAACGCCTTCGCGCTGGAGGTGGGGCGGCGGCTGGGGCTCTCCACGCGCGAGCTCGAGCTGCTGCAGATCGCGAGCACGCTGCACGACATCGGCAAGATCGGCATCCCGGAGTCGATCCTCAACAAGCGCGGCGCGCTCGAGGAAGACGAGCGCACGGTGATGCAGACCCACCCCGAGATCGGCGCCCGGTTGCTGATGCGCGTCGAAGGGCTGCGCGAGGCGGCGCCGCTGGTGCTGCACCACCAGGAGCGCTGGGACGGCCGCGGCGACGTCCAGTTCCCCGGCTACCCGCACGGTCTCGCCGGCGAGGAGATCCCGCTCGGCGCCCGCATCATCGCCGTCGTCGACAGCTTCGACGCCATGACCACCGACCGCCCCTACCGCGCCGCGTTGACGCCCCAGCGGGCACGCGCCGTGCTGTTGAGTGAGCGCGGCGCGCAGTTCGACCCCGCGGTGGTGGACTGCTTCCTGCGACTGATCGACGAGCTGCCCTGGGAGTAGCGCGTTCGAGCCTTGTGGCGCGCGTCGCCACGCCGTGCGCCGCCGTCGGCTATCCTGAAAACGGCCGCGCGTTGCGGCCTCGCGCTTGCAAGTCCTTGGCAGGCCAACGATGCGACGTCTCTTTCGCTCACTCGCGCTTCCATCGCTCGCGCTCGCGACGCTGATCGCGACGCGCCCGGCCTGCGCCGACGAGCTTTCCCCCTACGGCATCAACGTGCACGCGCCTGCCGGCGCGCAGCTCACGGCGCAGCTGGACCGCGTCGAGCGCGCCGGCATCGGCTGGATCCGCATCGACTTCATCTGGGCCGCGGTGCAGCCGCAGCGCGGCGTCTACGACTGGCGGCTCTACGACGCGCTGGTCGCGGCGGCGGAGAAGCGCGGCCTTTCGATCCTCGCCATCGCCGGCTACACGCCGCAGTGGGCCACCGACGGCGCCGAGGTCAACGGCGTGCCGCGCGACGTCGCCGACTGGACGAGCTTCTGCACCAAGGCGGCGCAGCGCTACCGCGGCCGCATCGCCGTCTGGGAGGTGTGGAACGAGCCCAACCTCACGAAGTTCTGGGCCGGCACGCGGCAGCAGTGGTGGCAGCAGGTCCTCATCCCCGGCGCCGACGCCATCCACGCGGCAGACCCGCAGGCGAAGGTGGCGGGGCCGGCGCTCGCCCACATCGGCTCGCGCGACTGGCACCACTGGCTGCTCGAGACGCTGCAGACCGCCGGCGACCGCATCGACGTCGTCACCCACCACCTCTACGACGGCGACAGCTACGGCGACGTCACCACCAAGCTCGACGGCTCGACGCAGTTCGGCAGCCACCCCAACCTCTGGAACCTGGTGGCGCCGTCGGTGCGCGAGGTGCTCAAGGAGGCCGGCGCGCGCGACAAGCCCTTCTGGCTCACCGAGACGGGGTGGGAGAGCGCGGCGGCGGGCGAGGGCGAGCAGGCCGACGAGTACCGCGGCCTGCTCGGCCACTGGCTCACCGGCACGGCGCCGCGCACCTGGATCCAGAAGGTGTTCTTCTACGAGCTGCAGGATGGCACCGCCGACTTCAGCTGGGGCGTGCTGCGCGCCGACGGCTCGCCGAAGCCGGCCTACGCCAGCTTCCGCAGCTTCATCACCGAGCACCCGACGGCGCCCGAGCTGCCGTTGCACGACGGCCGCTTCGACGTGCAGGCGACCTGGCGCACGCCCGACGGGCGCACCGGCGTCGGCGCGCCGCTGCCCTTCTCGCGCGAGAGCGGCCGCTTCTGGTTCTTCGGCGAGGGCAACACCGAGCTGGTGGTGAAGGTGCTCGACGGCGCCGGAGTCAACGGCCAGGCGTGGGTGTTCTGGGGCGCGCTCTCCGACGTCGAGTACTGGCTGACGGTGACCGACCGCACGAGCGGCGAGATCCGCCGCTACCACAACGCCCCCGGCACCCTCTGCGGCGGCGCCGACACGCGAGCGTTCGCGAGCGGGTCGGCAACCGCGGCAATGAGCGGCGAGGTCTTGATCGGCGCGGCGGCGAGCACGCTCGCCTCATCGTCATCGCGAGGAGCGCAGCGACGAAGCGATCTCGATGGCGCGGTGGTCAACGTCCTCTCGCCGCCGGCGACGGCGCCTTTCTCCGCCGCGCCTCCGCCCTTTGCCTCATGGGAGTCGGTCGCCACCGCCGCGAGCTGCGTCCCCGGCCCACAGGCGCTCTGCCTCGGCAGCAACCGCTTCCGCGTCGAAGGCAGCTGGCGGCTGGCTAGTGGCGCGGTCGGCCCCGCGCGAGCCGTCGCCGCCGACGCCGAGTCCGGCTCGTTCTGGTTCTTCGGCCCCGACAACCTCGAGCTCGCCGTCAAGGTCCTCGACGGCCGCCCCGTCAACGGCCACTTCTGGACCTTCTTCGGTGCCCTCTCCGACGTCGAGTACTGGGTCACCGTCACCGACACCGCGACCGGCCGCGCGCGCACCTACCACAACGCGCCCGGCACGCTCTGCGGCCAGGCCGACACCGCCGCCTTCTGAAGGCTTTCTGGGCCGTCGGCCTCACCAATCCCTCCAGCGCGCCGCTCCGTATCGGCTAGGCTCCCGGCCGCTCTCCACGCCTTCTGAGGAGGTCCCATGGCGTTCTGGCTGCTCCTGCTGGGCGGCGCCTCGCTCGTCGCCGTCTCGCTCTTCCAGACCATCGTTCCCGCCGCCGCCTGGCTCGCCCCGGTGCTGCTGCTGCGGGCGGCGCGCGACGCCGGGAGCGGGCTCCGTGCGTGGGCGAGTGTCGCGCTCGCCATCGCCGCCGGCAACGTGGTGGCGCTGCGCGGCGGCATCATCCCGCTGCCCTGGTTCGGGATGGTGGCGATCGCGCTGCTCGCGGGGGCGCTCCACGCCGTGCCCTACCTCCTCGACCGCGCGTACGCGGGCCGGCTCGGCGGCGTGCGCGGCGCGCTGGTGTTTCCGCTGGCGATGACGGCCGTCGAGTACGCGGCCTTCCGGCCGAGCCCGTTCGGCAGCTGGGGCGCCACCGCCTATTCGCAGACCGGCAACCTGCCGCTGCTGCAGCTCGTCGCCCTCACCGGTGTGTGGGGCATCTGCTTCGTCGTGCATGCGCTGGCGCCGGCGCTCAACGGCGCGTGGGAGGCGCGGCACCGGCTTTCCGCCCGCGCGCTGCGGCCGCTTCTGGCTTTCGCCGCGATGCTCGCCATGGTGCTCGTCGCGGGCGGCGTGCGACTCGCCGCCGGTGCTCCGTCGGCGCGAGTGCCGGTGGCGACGGTGGCGAGCGCCAACGGCGCGTACGACGCCGCCTTCGCGGTGCCGAAGGCGCGCGTGCTGGCGACGGCGTCGCCGGCCGAGCGCCAGGCCGTTGCCGCCAAGCTCGAGAGCCTGTGGCCCGCCCAGCTCGCGCGCACGGCAGCGGCCGCGCGGGCGGGCGCGCGCCTGGTGGCGTGGCCGGAGTCGACGCCGGTGCTCGCGGAGAACCTCGTCCGCTGGCTCGCCGAGACGAGCAAGGTGGCGCGCGAGCACGGCATCGTCATCGTGGCGACGCCCTGGGTGGTGCGGCACGCCGACGCCTTCCCGTGGGTGGACAACCTCGTCGTGCTCGAGGACGGCGGCGCCACGCGCTGGAGCTACGCCAAGGCACACCCCGTGCTCGGCATCGAGGACGGCTACCTCCGCCCCGGCGACGGCACCCAGCCGGTGGCGGACGTCGCCGTGGGCCGCGTCACCGGCGCCATCTGCCATGACCTCGACTTTCCCTGGTCGGCGCGCCAGGCCGGGCGCAGCGGCGCTGGCATCTTCGTCGCCCCCTCGGACGACTGGCCGGCGATCGCGGAGGCGCACCTGCAGATGGCGGTGGTGCGCGCGGTCGAAAACGGCGTCACCATCGTGCGGCCGACGCACAACGGCACCTCGGCGGTGATCGATCCGCTGGGCCGCGTGCAGGCGAGGGGCACGAGCGGCCGCGATGCCGCGGTGACCCTGGTGGCGCCGGTGTCGGCGACGCCGCTGCGCACGCTCTACCCGTGGGTCGGCGACTGGTTCCCGGCGGCGGCCCTCGCCGGTCTGCTAGCGCTGGTGATCGCGGCGCGGCGACGCGATGCGGCGGCGCCGGCGCTCGCCGCCGCGGCGTGAGCGGTCGCCGCCTTCACGAACCGGCGGCCGCGCGCGCGAGCTTCCGCGCGGCTCTCACGGTGTAGCGTGACGCCGGTGAGCGCCGCCGAGACCCACCCCGCCGGCTACTTCGACCGCGAGTACTTCCGGCTCCACCCGGGCCGCGAGGTCTACCTCGCCTGGCTGCTCGCGCTGCTGCGCCGCCACGGCGTGCACCGCGGCCGCGTGCTCGACCTCGGCGCCGGCTACGGCTTCTGGCTGGCGGCGTTGGCGAGCGCGGGATATGAGCCGGCCGGCGTCGAGCTCTCCGCCGAGGCGGCCGCGCAGGCGCGCGAGCGCAGCGGTGCGCCGGTCTCGACCGGCAGCGCCGACGACCCGCTGCCCTACGAGGACGCGAGCTTCGCCGCCGTCACCATGCTCGACGTCATCGAGCACCTGCCGCACTACCCGGCGGCGCTGCTCGAGTGCGCGCGGGTGCTGCAGCCCGGCGGCAAGCTCTTCGTCGTCACCCTCAACGCCGGCAGCCTCGCCCGGCCGCTGCTCGGCCGCCGCTGGAGCTTCTGGCTCGACCCGACTCACGTCGAAATGTTCTCGGCGCGCAAGCTGCGTCGCGCCTTCGCCGACGCCGGCCTGCTCACCGAGCGCATGGCCACGATGTCGAACTTCGCCCTCGTCGGCGAAGGCAACCCGTTCCTCAAGCCACTGCGCCGAGCGATCGGCCGCGTCGTGGTCACCCCGTGGCTCGGCGACTCGCTGCTGGCGGTCGCGCGCAAGCCGTAGCGTGCTCCGATGTCTCCCCGCTTCACCTCCAGCCCCGGACGTCAGCCACGGACTCGAGGAGGTCGAGCGTCTGCTTTTCGGATAGGCGGCGGCTGACCAACAGCGACTGCCTGCGAGCCTCTGCCGGATCGGGAGTGCCTGCGCCAAGGAGGCTGGCGCTGAGTATCTCGCTGACCACCTCGCTCTTCGTCTTGCCTCGCCGCCGAGCCTCGCGGGCGAGCGAGCGGGCAAGCTCCACACCGAGGTGCAGCTTTAGTGGCGATGCCGACTTGCCCGGTGCGCTCACCAGCGGATTACAGTACGCCGCCTGATGTCACCGGTCTACCGCGAAGGAGCCGCCGGGTGCACGACATCCATCTGGTCGCTCAGCGCGAAGTTTGTGGCAGGAAGGGAGTTCGGGTATTATCTGACAGTCGTAACAACTGTCAGAGGGGAGACCCGATGCCCAAGCGACCGGCTCTCGAGGAGTTGGAAAGGAAGCGCGAGGGGTTGCGTGAGAAGTTGGCCGCCACGGCGGATATGCGTCCGGGCTCGCTGGTTGGGCGGTACCGGCGGTGCGGTAAGGCCAGCTGCCACTGCGCCGGAGAAGGTGCGGCAGGCCACGGCCCGAGCTGGTCGTTGACCCGTGTCGTGGAGGGCAAGACGGTGACCAGGATCATTCCGGAGTCGGCCGTCGAGCTGACACGGCAGCAGATCGCCGAGTACCGGGCGTTTCGGGATCTCAGCCGCGAGTTCATCGAAGTCAACGAAGATCTCTGCGCTGCGCGGCTCGGGGTGGAACGAGCCCGAGAGGGAGAAAAAGGGGGCTCTGCGAAGCCCTCGAGGCGGAGGTCGTCGCCGAAGTCGAGGCGCTGATCGGCGTCGGTGCTGCAGCCGGCATCGACTTCGAGGCCATCGAGACCGCCGCCAGGCGGCAGGCGCTGCAAGTCGCCGCCCGCGCCATCGAGCGTCGCCTCAACGCCGATCTGTCCGACCAGGTGGGACCCACTCTGCCGTGCCCCTGTGGCCACGAAGCTTGCTACTCCGGGCGGACGGAGAAGTCTTTCCACACCGCGGTCGGCCCGCTGACTCTGGCTCGCGCCTACTACCACTGCGATGGCTGTCATCAAGGCTTCTTTCCCCGCGACGTGGCGCTGGGTCTGCGGTGGGGGTCGCTGTCACCCGCCGTCGTGCGGATGACGGGCTTGGTGGCGGCGAGGGTCAGCTTCGTGGAGAGCGCAGAGCTGCTATGGGAGCTTGCCGGCGTGCGGGTGGAGGCCAAGCACGTCGAGCGAGCGGCTGAGGCATTGGGTGCCGAGATCGCCCAGGACGAGCGGCAGGTGGTCGACGAGCCCAAGGCACACGAAGTCTTGCCGCCGACGCTGTACCTGGGCATGGACGGCACCGGCGTACCGATGCGCAACGAGGAGCTCGAAGGCCGTGCCGGCAAGCAGGAGGAGGGCAAGCCCAAGACGCGAGAGGCGAAGCTGTGCACCATCTGGAGCGCCGAAGCACGGGACGACAAAGGCATTCCGATGAGAGATCGCGGCTCGGTGAGCTACTCGGCCGCCATCGAGAGCGCCGCCACCCGCGACACCGACAAAGTGCTCTCCGACTTCGCCTTGCGGGTCGAGCGCGAGGCGCGTCGACGCGGCTTTCTCCGCGCTCGACGCTCCGTCGTCCTCGGCGATGGCGCTCCCTGGATCTGGAAGCTCTCAGCCGAGCTCTTCCCTGGCGCCATCGAAATCCTCGATCGCTTCCACGCCAAGGAGCACCTCAGCGCCGTCGCCACCGCCATCTGGGGACCGCAAAGCGACCTCGGCCGCCACTGGCTGACCAAACGCTACGACGAGCTCGACGATGGCCACGTCGATGCACTTCTCTCCGCCCTGCAGGTACACGCCGCAACCAACGACGAGGCTCGCAAGTGCATCGGCTACCTCCAGGTAAACCGCGCCCGCATGCGATATCCACTCTTCCGCGCTGCTGGCCTCTGCACCTCGACCGGTGTCCTGGAAGCCGGATGCGGCGTCGCCATCGGCGCTCGGCTCAAACGCTCTGGCATGCACTGGACCGTCCGCGGTGCCAACGCCATCATGGCTCTCCGCGCCCTCATCCTCAGCAACCGCTTTCAGGACTTCTGGAATCGCCGCGCCTCATGACGAACTCGTCCCAGAAACCTGTCGTGCACCCGGAGCCGCCAGATGTTTCTAGGACTGCGGACGGCCATCTACCACGCTCCCGAGTTGGAGAAGGCCAAGGCTTGGTACGCGGAGGTGCTGGGCAGCGCGCCGTACTTCGACCAGCCGTTCTACGTCGGCTTCAACGTCGGCGGCTACGAGCTCGGGCTGCAACCGGATGCCGAGCCGGGGCACCAGGGGCTCGGCGGTGCGGTGCCCTACTGGGGCGTGGCGGACGCCGCGGCCGCGCACGCACGGCTCGTCAGCCTCGGGGCGGTGAGCTTGAGCCCGGTGCAGGACGTCGGCGAGGGGATTCGCGTCGCCGTTCTCCGAGACCCCTTCGGCAACGCGCTCGGCATCATCGAGAACGCGCACTTCGCCGTCCGGTGAGCAGCGACGCGCAGACGCGCTCGAACTGGGCGGCGATGGCGTCGTAGTCGTACTCGGCGGCGCGCGCGCGGGCGGCGGCGGCGAGGCGGGCGCGGCGCGGCTCGTCGGCGAGCAGCGCGGACGAGCGCCGCGGCGAGGCCCGCCGCGTCGGCCGGCGCCGCGACGCCCTCGACGCCGTCGCGCACCAGCTCGGCGACGGCGCTCTCGCTCGACTCGCAGTGCACGACCGGCAGGCCGGCCGCCATCGCTTCGAGCGGGAAGAGGCCGAACCCTTCACGCGCCGAGGGCTGCACGGCGATGCGGGCGCGGCCGAGCTCGCGCCAGACCTCGTCGCTGGTGGCGACGTGGCCGCGGAAGCGCACGCGCGCACGCGACGCCGAGCGCGGCGGCGAGCGCCTCGAGCCGCGCGCGGTCGGGGCCCTCGCCGAAGATGGTGAGCAGCGGTGCGCCATGCGCCGGCGTCGGCGTCGCGGGAGTCGATGTGCCCGGCCCCGCGGCCCGTTGCACAGCGGCCGGCGCCGACGCTGCACCGTCAACCGAAGCGGCGACACGCGGCAACGCCGCCAGCAACAGGTCGAGCCGCTTGTGCTCGAGCAGGCGCCCGGCGAACACCAGCGGCGGCGCGGGTTCGCTGTCCGTCGCACCGCCGCCGTCCATCGCGCTGCCGACCGCTTCTCCCGCCGCGGCCGCGGTCCGCACCTGCTCGACCTCGATGCCGCACGGCACCAGCTCCACCGTGCCGCGGCGATGTCGCCGCGGCGCCAGCCGCTCCAACGTCAGCCGGCTGCTCGCCGTCGCCGCGCGGCCGAGCTGCGCCGTGAGCCACTCGATCGTGCGGTACACCGGCGCCTTCGCAGCGCCGACGTAGCCGCGCCAGTACCCGGCCCAGTACTCGTACCAGCTCACCAACAGCGGCTTGCCGGCGAGCCGGCAGCGCAACGCCAGCGGCAGCAGGTGCACGTACGGCATGTTGGCCGTTTCGACGACGTCGTACGGCCCGACGTCGAGCCGCGCCACCGCCGCGGCGAAGCGCAGCGCGGCGCGCGTGCTGCGCCGCCCGCCGGCGTTGTAGAGGCGCGGGCTCGGCCCCAGCGGCAGCACGCGCACGTTCGGCGGCTCGCCCGGCAGCGGCGCGCAGAAGCCGGCGAGCGTCACCTCGTGCCCGCGCCGCCCGAGCGCTCGGCCGAGCTCCCAGTTGCGCGTCTCCACCCCGCCGATGTTGTCGGGGTAGACCGCCTCGTAGAGCAGCAGGATGCGCAAGCGGCGCGCGGCTAACGCCACGGGATCAACGCCGCGAGCTCGGCCGCCCGCCGGTTGATCGACGACAGCAGCACGCCGCAGGTGAACGACAGCGCGGCGAGGATGAACAGCGCCGCCGACAGCACCGCGAGCGGCAGCCGCGGCACCAGGCCGGTGCGCAGGAACTCCGCCACCACCACCGCGCCGCCGGCGAGCGACAGCAGCAGCAGCAGCAGCGCCAGCGTGCCGAAGAACGCCAGCGGCCGGTAGTCGCGGAAGAAGGTGAGGATGGCGAGCAGGATGCGCGTGCCGTCGCGGTAGGTCTGTAGCTTGCTCGGCGAGCTCGCCGGCCGCGCGCGGTAGCGGATCGGCACCTCGGCGATGGCGAAACGGTGCGCCGCTGCCTGCAGCGACAGCTCGGCCTCCACCTCGAAGCCGCGCGCGATGAGCGGCGCGGTGGCGAGGAAGCGCCGCGTCAGCACCCGATAGCCCGAGAACAGGTCGCGCGTCTTCACCCCGAACAACCCGCGCACGAGCAGGATGAACAGCCGGTTGCCCAGCGAGTGGCCGGCGCGGAAGGCGCCCGCCTCCGGTGCCGCGAGACGCGTGCCCACCACCATGTCGGCCCCCGCCGCGGCGGCGGCGAGCAGCTGGTGCACCTCCTCGGCGGGGTAGGTGTCGTCTCCGTCCACCATCACGAAGTAGTCGGCGTCGAGCGCGGCGCGAAAGCCGGTGAGCAGGGCGAACCCCTTCCCCGGCCGCGGCTCGACGACGACGCGTGCGCCGGCGGCGCGGGCGAGCTCGGCGGTGCCGTCGGTCGAGGCGTTGTCGACCACCAGCACCTCGGCCCCCGGCAGCGCGGCGCGGAAGTCCGCCACCACCTTGCCGACGCTCGCCGCCTCGTCGTGGCACGGCACGACGACGACCACGCGCGGGGCGGCAAGCTCATCGGCGGCCGCGTCGGCCGCCACGGGGGCCGGGGAGATGGCGCGCATCGCTCCTACTGTATGACGCCCTCGATCTCGATGCCCCGAGGCGCCAGCCGTTTGCGCCGCCCCTCCCCGCCAGCCACAATTCCCGCTGGCGCGGCTGCTCGCGCCGGAGGGACCGCTCACATGACCAGGCCGTGGAAGTTTGCTCTCGCGTTCTTCGCCGTCGGCGCGGTGATCGTCGTCACCGCCCTCGGCGCCCTGTTCTGGGTGGGCTTCGGCGAGGCCCGCGTGCCGCAGCGCACCGTCCTCGAGCTCGACCTCACCACACCGCTCCTCGAGCAGCAGCCCGAAGGCCCGTTCGCCTCGCTCGCCTTCCAGAAGCGCATGCGCCTGCGCGACGTCGTCGAGGCGCTCCACGCCGCCGCCCACGACGACAAGGTGGTCGGCCTCGTCGCCCGCGTCTCGCCCGAAGGCATCGGCCTCGCCGGCATCGAGGAGCTGCGCGACGCCGTCACCGCCTTCCGCAAGGCCGGCAAGCCCGCCGTCGCCTGGACCGACACCTTCGGCGAGGTGACGCCCGCCAACGGCGCCTACTACCTCGCCACCGCCTTCAGCGAGATCTACATCCAGCCCAGCGGCGACGTCGGTCTGACCGGCCTGCAGCTCACCTCGCTCTTCCTGCGCGGCACCCTCGACAAGATCGGCGTGCAGCCGCAGTTCTCGCAGCGCCACGAGTACAAGAACGCCCCCAACACGTTCACCGACACCGCCTTCACGCCGGCCCACCGCGAGTCGCTCGACGCCCTCGCCGGCTCCATCTTCGACCACATGGTGGGCGAGATGGCGCGGGCGCGGAAGCTCGCGCCGCACCGGCTGCGCGAGACGATCGACCGCGGGCCGCTGCTCGGCAAGGAGGCGCTGGACGCGAAGCTCGTCGACGGCCTGCTCTACCGCGACGAGGTCTACGAGCGGGTGGAGGGCCTGGGCGGCAAGGGGCCGACGCGCCTGCTCTACCTGCGCCGTTACTGGGACCGCATCGAGCGTCCGTGGAGCCGCGGCGACAAGACCATCGCGCTCGTCTACGGCGTCGGCAGCGTGATGCGCGGCAAGAGCGACTCCGACCCGCTGCTCGGCACCGTCACCATGGGCAGCGACACCGTCGCCGCGGCGCTGCGCGCGGCGGCCGAGGCGCCCGACGTGGCGGCCATCGTGCTGCGCGTCGACAGCCCCGGCGGCTCCTACGTCGCGTCCGACACCATCTGGCGCGAGGTGCGTGCGCGCCAGGAAGCGCGGCAAGCCGGTGATCGCCACCATGGGCGACGTCGCCGCCTCGGGCGGCTACTTCGTCGCCATGGCGGCGGACAAGATCGTCGCCCACCCGGCCACCATCACCGGCTCGATCGGCGTCTACGGCGGCAAGATGGTCACCCGCGACCTGTGGGGCAAGCTCGGCATCACCTTCGACAGCGTCCAGCGCGGCGAGCACGCCGACATGTGGGCGCGTTGACCCCATGGACGACGACGAGTGGACGAAGTTCAACACCTGGCTCGACCGCGTCTACGACGACTTCACCACCAAAGCCGCGCAGGGCAGGCACCTGGACCTGGCGAAGCTGCGCAGAGCTCGCCAAGGGGCGGGTGTGGTCGGGGCGTCGATGCGAAGCAGCAGGGGATTGGTCGACGAGCTCGGCGGCTACGAGACGGCGCTGCGGCTGGCGAAGCAGGCGGCGCACCTGGCGCCCGACGCCGACGTCGAAGTGCGCGAGTACCCGCGGCCAGCGCAACCCCTTCGAGGAGATCTTCGGCGAGGGCCGCGAAAGCAGCGACGAGGAGGGGGCGCGGGCGGTGGAGCGGCTCGCGGTGGCCCTGCGGCCAGCCTTGAGGGCGCTGCGCGAGGCGGGGCTGCTGGGGCAGGAGGCGCCCCAGGTGCTGCGGGCGGGCGAGCTGTCGGTGCGCTGAGGGGCCGCAGCTACGCGGTTGCAAGGCACGTGATGGACAGGGCTGTTGCCGAAAGAATCCTGACCGCCGCGAATGTCGAGCCCGCCAGACGCATGGCGACAGCCATCGCCGAAGAGCTCGATGGTTTGGCGGCACAGGTGTGGGCGTTTGGCCTCTCGGAGGGTCCGCGTCGCGCCGTTGCCATCGTCGCTCAGATGGGTGCCGAGCTCGCCGTTGGTGCGGTGCAGCTCTACACCTTGAAGCGTTGGTACGCTGGTGCAGCCTTGGTGCGGCAACTCATCGAGGTCGAGTATCTGCTGTTTCTCTTTGCGGCAGACACCACCGAGCCGGAACGCTGGCTCAAAGCATCAAGAGCGGAAGCCAAGAAGATCTTCTCGCCGGCAGCTATGCGCGAGCGTTCGGCGGGCAGATTCCGGACCGAGGAATACCAAGTCCATGGTGAAACCGGAGGCCACCCTCGCCCCAGCGGGCATGCGCTACTAAGAGAACACGTTACGGCAGTATCCACCACACCTCTGAAGCTTATGGACCGCTCGTTTCAGTGGGTCGATCTCGCCCAGCACCTCGAACGGCTGAGCAAGCATTACATCGCCGCCGTAGCGCTGCATTCGCCAACCAACGTGTACCCGGATCGCTTCGCCAAGCTCCAGAGACTCGCTGCCGAGTGGCACGTCGCCGATCCGACAATCACCGATATCTGAGGTCCGGAGCGTTGATCAGCCTTTGCTTTGAGCTCGGCACAGCGGAGTAGAGGGGTACAATCCGCACGGTGGCTACAGCGATCTTGAACTGGCAGCAGCACGTCACGGTCGATCCGGCGATCTGCCATGGCCAGGCCTGTGTACGGGGTACGAGGATCCCCGTCTCCGTCGTGCTCGACAACCTCGCCGTTGGTCGGTCACACGCGGAGATCCTGGCCAGCTACCCGACTTTGACGGCCGAGGCGATCCAGGCGTGCATCGCCTACGCTGCAGACCTTGCCCGCGAACAGGTCGTCGGCTTGCCGGCTTGACGCTTAAGTGCTGTTCAAGACTGACGAGAACCTCCCGGAGGAGCTGGCTGCACTCCTACGCGAGAGCGGGTTCGACTGCCTGACAGCGGTCGGGCAAGGCCTGGCTGCACAACCCGACAGCGTCGTCAGTGCCGTGTGTCGCGAGGAAGGACGCATCCTCGTCACGCTCGATCTCGGATTCGCCAACATCCGCGCCTACTCGCCCGTTGAGTGGCCAGGGTTCATCGTCTTCCGTCTCGCCATCCAGGACACGCCGCATCTGTTGGCGGTCGCCGAGCGGGTCGTCGGGGCGTTGCGAGAGCAGGCCCTGGAGAACGAGCTTTGGATCGTCGAGGAGAACACCATTCGCAGGCGCCGGTGAGCGAACGGCGCTGCGCTCACCACCGCGCCCGTACCAGCGCAGCACCCGCAGGGCACGGAGCGTGTTCCACCGGCTCGGCAAGCCCTCGCCGTCGTCGAACTCGAACGGCATGCGGCCGGGGTGCCGGACATCGAGCGGTCAGCGGCCGTCGCCGTCGCGCTTCGAGGCGACCAGCTCGATCGCCTCGGTGATGCGCTCGTCGGGCGCCACGCCGGCGCGGCGTAGGTACTCGAGGCCCCGCAGCACGTCGTAGTGCCACCACGTCGGAAAGGCGAAGTGGGTCCAGGCGTAGTCGACGACCTCGCTGGTCGACCGCCGGCGGAAGAGGCGGCGCTCGAGTAGGTACTCCTCTCCGCGGAGCCGCGCGGCGGTCGCCTGCGGACTGCTCCCGACGGCTCGTTCGTGCTCGAGCAGGGCCTCGAGGACGCAGATCGTGGTGTGGAACGACGACCGCGTCGAGCCTCTCTCGGCCTCGCAGTTCCAGCCGCCGTCGGGCAGCTGCTCGCCGAGTAGCCGGTCAACGATGCCGCGGACGTCCTGACCGAAGTAGGCGCCGCTCGCCGCCACTTGGCCGTTGATGCAGGGCTCGACCTCGCCGGTGAAGTAGGGATTGCTGTCGCATTCCTGCGGGCCGCATCCCTGCCAGGTGACGCGGTCGCGGACGATGGCCACCGCCCGCTGCGCCTCGGTGCTCGCGGGATCGAGACCCATCTCCCGCAGCAGCGCGAGGACGTGCATGGTCGAGTCCCAGCCGCGGTTCCAGGCGGCGCCGCCCCAGCGGCCGTCCGCCGCCTGCATGGCGAGCAGGCGGGCGCCGGCGCCCTCGGTGGCGACTCGCGCGCGCTCGGTCGCCACCTCGTCGGCGGGTGCGTCGGTCAGGTCCCGCAGCACTTGCCAGCGGATCGACGGGTCCGAGTCGAGGAGCCATTCGACGACGCTCACGCATCTTCTCCGGCGACGGAGCTCGGACACCGTCAGGTGCCACTGGGCCGCAATAGCGCGGCCCTCGGCCCCGATCGAGTCTTCATCAGCCCGCGAGGAACCATACACCTGCCTCGACAGCGGAGAGCCGATCAGCACTCGGGGGGAGCCGATGCGCATCGCCAGCTGGGGCCATGCGGTCGCTGCTGCGACCTTGATCGGCCTGGGAATCCTGTCGCCTCCCGCGTGCGGCTTGTTTACCTCCTGCTGTGGTGGCGGATTCCTACCGCGGCCTGCCTTGGCTCGCCTTGGGCGGGCGCTAGGGGCGGAGGCGGAAAGGCGCGTGGACTCTGGGCCGCCACTTGTGAGAGGCTGTTACAAACAGCTTCCGGAGGGGCAATCCAATGCGTCACAGCGTATGGGTGTGCTTTGCAGCTCTGCTCGTCGCGCCGACAGTGTTGGCAGCTCAGCAGCGTCCCGCAGCCGAGTGCCAGGCCGCGGGGAACTCGAACCAGCGTGAGCCGGCGTGGTGGCCCGCCGCCTGCGGATACCTCATCCCTGACTCGGTCCGCAACGCGCAGCCGGGCGCTCCCAACACGCTCGGCGACCCCGGCTTCCACGTCAACCTGCGTTCGACCCCCGACCAGCTCCTGACGTTCGCCTTGCCGAACGCCAACACCGCGACCTTGGTCGCCAACACCCTCAGCCAGCCGTTCTTCGGCATCGAGCACGACAACACCACGGGCATCCTGTACGCGGTGGACAACACCACCCGCCAGCTGGGGACGCTCAGCAAGACGACCGCGGTCTTCACGTCGCTGGTGACGATCACCGGCCTGCCCGTGGCCGAGAACGTCACCGGGCTGGCCTTCCAGACGTCGTATGCCGCCGGTCCTGTCTACCTCAGCGCGGGGGACGGCGTGGCGACCAACCTCTACACCATCAACACCACCACCGGGGCGGCGACGGTGGTGGGCCCGACGGGGACGGCGTTGATGATCGACATCGCGCTCAACAGCGCCGGGCAGATGTACGGCATGGACATCGGCACCGACTCCTTGTACACGATCAACACCGCGACCGGCGCCGCCACCTTGATCGGAGCCATCGGCTTCAACGCCAACTTCGCCCAGGGGATGGACTTCGACAAGACCACGGGTGTCCTCTACAGCTGGCTCTATCTCGGGGCCGGTGTCAACCACTTCGTCCAGTACAACCTCGGGACCGGCGCGGCGACCATCCTCAACTCGCCCACCAACATCGAGGCCGAGGGGGCGCTCACTCCGGTCTCGCTGCTGGAGCTCTCCGTCGACTAGCTCGAGGCGGGCCTGGACCGCTACTCGTACCGCAACGCCAGCGTCGGCGCGATGCGTGAGGCCTTGAGCGCCGGGACGTAGGCGGCGAGCATGGTCACCGCGACCATCGACGGCACGACCAGTAGATAGACGACCACGTCGACGCGGCCGGAGTCGAAGAGCATCGAGTTCATCAGCTGCTCGACGGCGAAGCCCAGCGCCAGGCCGATGACCGTGCCGGTGACCACCAGCGCGAGGCCCTTGCCGATCACCAGTCGCAGCACGGCGGAGCGCCCGGCGCCGATGGCGATGCGAATGCCGAGCTCGCGGGTCCTGCGGCTGACGTTGTAGGACACCAGTCCGTAGAGGCCGGCCATCGCCAGCAGCAGCCCCACCGCGCCCATGGTGCCGACCATCTCGATCGCCACTCCCGGTCCTTCGACGGTGTGGTAGCGGTAGAGGTCCTCGTAGGTGCGCATCTCGACGACCGGCATGTTGGCGTCGAGCGCGCGCACGAGGTCTCGCACCGGCTCGGCGAGCTGCAGCGGATCGCCGGTCGTGCGCAGCAGCAGCACCATGCGGGCGCGCGGATGCTGCGCCAGCGGCAGGTAGAGGAACGCCGTCGGCTTCTCGCTCGTCGAGCGGTACTTGATCGTCCGCGCCACGCCGACGATCTCTACCGGCGTGCCGCCGCGATGGTCGAGGCGGATGCGCTTGCCCACCGCATCGCCGTTCGGCCAGTAGCGCTTGGCGAGCTCCTCGTTGACGATCGCCACGCGCGGAGTGTCGCCCTCGTCCGACGCCAGGAAGCCGCGGCCGCGCAGGAGAGGGACCTCCATCGTCGCGAAGAAGCCCTCGTCGACGGCGTCCATCGCCGAGGTGAAGGCCTCGCGATCGCGCGGCATCTGGTAGCCCTCGGGCACGAAGGAGATGGCCTCGAAGCCTTCGCAGCCCGAGCGGCGGCTCCTGGGTGAGCGCCGCGTCGAGCACGCCGGGCATCTCGCGAGCCCGCGCGGTGAGGAGGTCGTAGAACCGCTCGCTGCGCGCGGCGTCGTACTGCACGAGCCGGGGATCGAGACGCACCATCAGCAGCCGGTCCTTGGCGAAGCCGGTCGCCTGGAGCGCGCTGGCGCGAAAGCCGCGAGCCATCAGGAAACAGGCGGTGAGCAGCATCAGCGAGATGGCGACCTGCGCCACCACGAGCACGTTGCGCCCCCACAGGCGCTTGCGCCCGGGCACGTCGACGTCGGCGGACTTGAGCCCGTTGACCAGGTTCGCGTGGCTGCTCTGCAGCGCCGGCGCGAGGCCGCACAGCAGCGCGCTCACTCCGGCGGCGGCGAGACTCCCCAGCAGCACGCGAGTGTCCATACGGAACGGGATGGTGACCGGCAGCTGGGCGGGGATCTGGAATGTCTGGAGGAGCTCGATGGCGGCGTAGCCGACGGCGACTCCGCCCACGCCCCCCAACGCCGCGAGCACGAGGCTCTCGGTGAGGAGCAGCCGGATGAGCCGAGAGCGGCCGGCGCCGAGCGCCAGCCGGATGGCGATCTCGCGCGTGCGCGTGCGTCCGCGGCTCAGCAGCAGCCCCGCCACGTTGGTGCAGGCGACCAGCAGCACGCCCAGTCCGAGGATCGCGAAGATGACGCCGAACTTCCACTGGTCGGCGTCGCCGCGCGTGCGGACCTCGCGCTGGGTGAGCACGTCGGCGCCGCGGTCGCGGTAGAGGGCCGGGTGCTCGCGCCCGAAGTCGCGGGCCAGGGAGGCGAGCTCGCCACGCGCCTGCTCCTGGCCGGTGTCGGCCCGCAGGCGCGCCTTCACCATCAGCTCGCGGTCGTCACGGTCGTCGAGGAAGCGCTTCTGCGGGTTGGTCGAGAACGACTCTGCCATCGCCAGCGGCACGTAGAAGTCGGGCCGCGTGAAGATCTGGATGCTGGGGAACGACTCGGGCGCCACGCCGATGACGGTGAGCTCGCGGCCGTTGAGGAGGACCTTCCTGCCGACGACTCCAGGGTCGCTCGCGAACTCCCCCTTCCAGAGGTCCGGCCCGAGCACGGTCACGGCGTCGCGGCCCGGCACCTCGTCCTCGTCGGCGCGGAAGCCGCGCCCCACCCGCGGCTCGACCTCGAGCAGCGAAAAGAAGTTGCCGGAGACCAGCATGCCGCCCTTGACCCGCGGCGTAGCCCCCGCCGCGGCGCTGAAGCCGACGGCGAACGTGGTGGTGTGCGCGACGATGCCGTCGTAGCTCTTGGCGTGGTCGCGGATGTCGAGGTACTCGCGATGCGAGAAGAGGTCGACGCTCTTGTCGCGAGAGGTGCTCACCAGCGACACCACCTCGCCCGCGCGCGGCACCGGGTAGGGCCGGAAGACCAGCGCGTCGAGCATGCTGAACGGCGTCGCGGTCATGCCGATGCCGACCGCGAGGGTGACCACCACGAAGGCGGTCAGGCCGGGCGTGCGGCGCAGGCTGCGCAGCGCGAACCGCAGGTCGGCGAGGAAGTCGGTGAGCCAGTTGATGCGCCGCGTGTCGCGCACCTCTTCCTTGCGCTGCTCGATTCCTCCCAGGGCGAGCAGCGCGCGGCGGCGCGCCTCGGACGGGGCGAGCCCGGCGGCGATCCCTTCCTCGATCTTGTGCTCGAGGTGGAACTGCAGCTCCTCGTCGAGCTCCTGCTCGACGAGGCGACGGCGGAAGATGGACCGCAACCGCAGGGGTGCCGTGAACCACCAGTGTTGGATGCGCATCGTTTTCTAAAGCCTCATCAGGTCTCGTTGAGCTGCACGACGTAGGTGATGGCGGAGGAGAGGCGCTGCCAGTTCGCCGTCTCGGTCTCGAGCTGCTTCCTGCCCAGGCGGGTGAGCGCGTAGAACTTCGCCCGCCGGTTGTTCTCGGTCTGCTTCCACTCCGCCTTGATCCAGCCCTCCTGCTCGAGCTTGTGCAGGGCGGGGTAGAGCGAGCCTTCGCTCACCTGCAGCACGTCGCCGGAGATCGAGCGCAGGCGCAGACCGATCGCCCAGCCGTGCAGCGGCTGCAGGGCGAGGATCTTGAGCAGCAGCAGGTCGAGGGTGCCGAGGACGAGGTCGTTCGGTTTGCTCATATCGGTATCCTAGGGGTAGCTCCTCTCGGTAAGCAAGGGGAGTGCCTGGTCCCGTTCCCTCGGGCGGCGGCGCGGCGCGGCGCGACGAGTGCCCGCTTGTGGGATTGGCGGGCCGCGCCAACGAACAAGCCGGCGGCCCTGGCCGTGCGCCCGGTCCGCGGCCCAAACGCTTGCCCTGCAAGCAATATCGTCGCGAAAACGCGCCTGGCCCGACCCCTGCACTGCGGCCGCTCCACGGGAGCACCGCCACCTATGCGCGACCTTCGCCTCGCCCTCAGCTCGCTGCGCCGCTCGCCCGGCTTCACCCTCATCGCCGTCGTCACGCTGGCGCTCGGCATCGGCGCCAACACGTCGATGTTCAGCATCCTCAACGGCTACATGCTGCAGCCCGTCGCCGTACCCCGATCGCGAGCGGCTCGACCGCATCTTCCGCGCCACGCCGCAGGACTCGCGCGGCCGGGTGTCGGCCGCCGACTACCTCGACTTCGCGTCCGCCAGAAGACGGCTACGGTGACGTCGCCGCCTACTCGTGGGTCGACCTCGGCATCGCCGAGCCCGGCCGGCCGCCGGAGATGGCGGTCGCCGTGCGCGCCTCCGCCAACCTCTTCTCGGTGCTCGGCACCGAGCCCCGGCTCGGCCGCGGCTTCCGCCCCGGTGAGGACGTGGTCGGCAACCACCGCGTGCTCGTCATCAGCGACCGCTACTGGCAGAAGCGCTTCGGCGGCGACCCGCGGGTGCTCGGCCGCACGGTGCGCGTCGACGGCGAGCCGTACGCGATCGTCGGCGTGCTGCCGGAGACCTTCAGCGACTGGCGCCACCTCTCCTGGGTCGACGTCTACCGGCCGCTCGCCCTCGACGCCAAGGAGAGCGGCGACCGCAGCTGCCACCTGGCTGCGCCTCGTCGGCCGCCGCACAGAGCGGCGTCGGCGAGCTGCAGGCGGCGGGCGTTCATCGACGGCTTCGGCCGCCGCCTCGCCAAGGACCATGCCGCCGTCAACGCCGACACCACGTGGCACACGGTGAGGCTCGACGAGAGCTTCCTCGGCCGCAGCGCGCAAGGGATCATGGCGATGCTGGTCGGGCTCTCCGGCTTCGTGCTGCTCATCGCCTGCTCCAACCTCGCGAACCTCCTGCTCGCCCGCACCATCTCGCGCGCCCGCGAGTTCGCCGTGCGCTCGGCCCTCGGCGCCTCGCGCGCGCGGGTGCTGCGCCCGCTGGTCGCTCGAGGCGCTGCTGCTCGCCTTCGCCGGCGGCGTCGGCGCCGTCTTCGTCGCGCTGTGGACCTTCCGCTGGTTCTACACCGCGAGCGCCAACGAGGGCAACGGCGTCGGCGTCAGCTTCACCTTCGACTGGCGCGTGCTCGGCTGGGCGTTCGCTCGCCTGCTTCTTCACCGCCCTCGTCTTCGGCGTCGCGCCGGCGCTCTTCGTTCGCGGGCTCGATCTCAACGGCACGCTCAAGAGCGGCTCGCGCGGCACCACCGCGGACCGCCGCCAACGGCGCTTCCGCAACCTGCTCATCGTCGGCCAGTTCGCCCTCGCGATGGTGCTGCTCGCCGGCGCCGGCCTCTTCGTCCGCGGCCTGCACGAGCTCAACCACCGCGCGAGGGGTGGGAGTCCGCGAGCCTCGTCACCGGCACCATCGTCTTCCCGGCCGCGACGTACCCCGGCGACGGAGAGATCGCGAAGCTGCCAGCGCCTCGCGCTCGAGCGGCTGGAGTCGCTGCCCGGCGTCGCCGCCGCGAGCATGTCGTACGCGATGCCGTTCTTCGGCCTCTCCGAGGCGCGCAAGTACCTCGTCGCCGGCCGCGACGCGCCCGAGGCAGGCCACGAGCCGGCGGCGGTCGTCAACGGCGTCAGCCCGCGCTACTTCGAGACCGTGGGCACGCGCCTGCTCGGCGGCCGCGCCTTCGACGCTCGCGACACGCTCGGCTCGCCGAAGGTGTTCGTCGTCAACGAGGCGATGGCGCGCGGCCTCTTCCCCGGCGAGAACGCGGTCGGCCGGCGTATCGCGCAGGCGGGCGGCAAGGGCGTCGAGTGGGGTGAGATCGTCGGCGTCGTCGCCGACGTGCGCTCCGTCGACCCGTCGCCGGCGGCGGCGGAGTACCAGCTCTACCTGCCGATGGCGCAGGAGCCGCGGCGCACCAGCGAGCTCGCCGTGAAGGCGGCCGCCGGCGTCGAGCCGTTCGCGCTCGTCGACCGTGTACGCACGACGATGATGGGCCTCGACTCCGACCTGCCGGTACGCAAGCTGCAGCCGGCCGAGAACACGCTCGCGCGCATCAACTACCAGCTCGGCGTGCTGGAGCAGCGTGCTCTCGGCGCTGGCGCTGCTCGGGCTCGGTCTCGCCGTCGCTCGGTATCTACGGCGTCGTCGCGCGCACCACCGCGCAGCGGACCGGCGAGTTCGGCATCCGTCTGGCGCTGGGGGCCCAGGGCCGCGACATCACGCGGCTGGTGCTGACGTCCGGCGCCAAGCTCGCGCTCATCGGCTGCGCCCTCGGCCTGCTGGGAGCGGTCGGCGTCTCGCGGCTGTTGAGCGCGGCGTTCCCCGCCATCCAGACCAACAGCGTGCCGGTGCTGGCGGCGGTCACGTTGCTGCTCATCGCCATCGCGCAGGTGGCCTGCTACCTGCCGGCGCGGCACGCCTCGCGGGTGAGCCTCACCCAGACGCTGAAGGCGGAGTAGCGGGCGCGCCGGCGCCGCGGGCGCGACCTGTACACTTCGCGATCGAGGAGGGCCGCATGATCGCGAGGACGGGACGATCGGTGGTGGGTTTGCTGCTCGCTTTCGTGGCGGGCGCGGCGGTCGGCGTGCTGTGGGCGCCGGCCACCGGTGCGCGCACGCGGCGCAAGCTGGCGAAGAAGGGCGAAGAGCTCGGCGGCGTCATCGGCGGCCGTGCCGCGGCAGCGTGGGGGAACGCCGGCGAGCTGGTCGCCAAAGGCAAGCGCAAGCTGACCGCGTAGCTGCTCTCCGTCATTGCGAGGAGCGCAGCGACGAAGCAATCTCGACCTCGCAACGTCGAGATCGCTTCGCTTCGCTCGCGATGACGGGCGACCGACCGCGCGCGAGCGGCTGATGTAGTCTTCTCGACATGCGGCGAGCGCAAGCGAGCGCGCGATGGCGAGCGCTGACGGTCCTCGCGGGCCTGCTGCTGGTGGCTCCGCTCGCAGCCTGGGTGGCGCCCGAGCCCGCGCCGCCGCCACCGCCACCGCCACCGCCACCGCCCGAGGCTACCTTCGAGAGCGAGGTCGACGTCTCGCTGCTCACCATGGTGGTGCGGGTGGTCGACACTTGGGGCAAGCCCATCCTCGGGCTGCGGCCGCAGGACTTCCGCGTCCGCGTCGGTGCCCGCGAGGTGCCGGTGGCGGCGCTCGACTGGTTCGCCGGAGGGGAAGCAGCCGCCCCCGACGACGCCGTCGTCGCCCCGGCCGACCTCGGGGCGGGAGCCGATCTCGCCGCCGCTGCCGAGGCCGCCTTCGCCACCGGCCTTGCCGACGCGCCCGAACGCGTCGTCGCGCCCTCACCGGCGACGTCCGGCCGACTCGTCGTCGTTTTCGTGCAGGCCGACCTGACACCGGTGCGCATCAGCGGCCAGATGCGGCTGCGGCCGCACACCCGTGAGCTGCTGGCGACGCTGCGGTCGGACGACCGCGTCGCGGTGGTCTCCTTCGACTCCCACCTCAAGCTGCGGCAGGACTTCGCGACCGACCGCGAGGCCACCAGCCGGGCCATCGACGAGGCGATGGTGTTCAGCCCCGAGCGGCGGGTCGAGCCGGCGCGGCCGCACTCGCTCGCCGCGCACTTCGACGCCGCCGCGGCGCGGCGCGCCGCCTCGCCGGAGCGGGCGCTGGAGCTGCTAGGCCGCGCACTCGAGCCGCTGCCGGGGGAGAAGACGGTGCTCTTCCTCGGCTGGGGGATCGGCCGCTTCGGCAGCACCGGCGTGACGATGACGCCGGCCTTCGCACCGGCGGTCCACGCGTTGCGGGCGGCGCGCGCCTCGGTGTTCGTGCTCGACGTCACCAGCGCCGACTACCACTCGCTCGAGACCGGGCTGGAGATGGTGGCCGGGGCCACCGGCGGTGCCTACTACAGCACCTACCGCCTGCCCGCGCTGGCCACCCGCACGCTGGCGCAGGCGATCTCGGGCTACTACGTGCTGACGCTCGACCACGGCGCGCTGGGTGATCACCAGGGCAAGGTGAAGGTCGAGCTGCGCGACAAGTCGGGCACCGTGCTGGCGCGGCCGCTCGGCCTCTACACGCCGCCGTCCTGACGCCGACCCGCTACTCGCCGCGCTCTTCAGCGTGGCTGGCCCGCAGCAGCTTGCCCACCCTCTCGCCGCCGTGGCGCGCAATGCGCTCCTTGTCGAGGTCGGCGTGGATGGCCACCGCCGCCTTCATCCCTTCGGCGGCGGCGACGACGGCGAGCTGCACGTCGCGGCTGGCGTCGCCGGCGACGTAGACGCCGGGCACGGCGGTGTCCTGGAAGCGGCCGGCCTGCACCATTCCCTTGTCGGTGAAGCGCACGCCGAGCGCGGCGGCGAGGCCGCAGCTCTGGCTCGGGTGCGAGACGAAGAAGAGGGCGTGCCGGCGTAGCGCCTCGCCATCGGCGAAGCGGACGCGGGCGAGGCGTCCGCGAGCGGCCTCCAGCGCCGCGATGCGTTTGCCGACGACACGCACGCCCGCGGCGTCGAGCGCGGCGCGGTCGGCCGTACGCAGCCGCGTCGGGCCGTCGGTGAGCAGCACGAGGTCGGCGCTCCAGCGGGTGAGCGTCACCGCGTAGCGTGCGGCCGCGCCCCCGCGGCCGTAAAGCGCGAGCGGCCGGTCGCGGACCTCCCAACCGTCGCAGTAGGGGCAGTGGAAGACGGACTTGCCGTAGAGCGCCGCGAGCCCGGGCACCTCCGGCAGCGAATCGACGACGCCGGTCGCTAGCAGCAGCCGGCGGCAGCGCAGCCGCCCGCCACGGGCGAGCGTGAGCGCGAAGCCGCTGCCTCGCCGCGCGACGGTGGTCACCTCGCCGCGGCGAAAGGCGACGCCGTAGTGCCGCGCCTCGCGCTGGCCGCGCCGGCGCAGCTCGGCGGGAAGCACGCCGTCGCTGCCGAGGAAGCCGTGCACACCCGGCGCCGCGTGGTTGCGCGGCCGCCCGGAGTCGACCACCAGCACGCGGAACCGGCAGCGGCCGAGCACCATCGCCGCCGACAGCCCCGCCGGGCCGCCGCCCACGACGACCACGTCGAAGGAGGTTTCTGCCATCGGGGCGGCGAGCCGCAAGCGTCGTGCCGCCCAACGGCCGGTGCGGCCGTCGGTCTCCGCGGCCGCCGTTGAAATATAACCACTCGGTTGATAGGTTATGAGCGTCGATGCCGCGCCACACCCCCTTCGGGCCCGAGGCCCTCGCCCGCATCGCCCATCGCCTCAAGGCCTTGGCCGATCCGACCCGGCTGCAGATCCTGCAGCTGCTCGGTGACGGCGAGCTCTGCGTGGGCGACCTGGCGGAGCAGGTGGGGGGCACGCAGGCCAACGTTTCGAAGCACCTCGCGGTGCTGCGGGCGGCCGGCCTGGTGCGGCCGCGGCGCGAGGGGATGAACGTCTACTACGCCATGGAGGACGCCGCTGCCTTCGAGGTCTGCCGCCTGATGTGCGGCTGCGTCGAGCGCGAGGCGTCGCGCGCCATGGCGGAGGTGGCCAGCTAAACCATAATTCGGCCGCGCACCGCCGGCTGCCTCGGTGGGCCGCTGGCACGGGCGCTGCTGTGACGAGTCCGACGCGGATGACGCGAACGGCAAGGAGAACCTGATGAGCAAGCCGATCGAAGTCAGCGACCACGAGTTCCACCACAAGGTGCTGGAGGCCGCGGGGCCGGTGCTGGTCGACTTCTGGGCGCCCTGGTGCGGCCCCTGCCGCATGGTGGCGCCCGTGCTCGAGGAGCTCGCCGGCCAGTACGGCGAACGCCTCACCATCGCCAAGGTCAACACCGACGAGAACCAGGAGCACGCCGGGCGGCTGGGCGTGCGCGGCATCCCGACGCTGATCCTGTTCAGCGGCGGCAAGGAAGTCGACCGCATCGTCGGCGCGCTGCCCAAGTCGGCGCTGCAGTCGCGCCTCGACGCCGCGCTCGGCGCGCGGGTGTCGTAACCGGAGCGCGCGAGTGCCGCTCTACGAGTACCGCTGCCGCGGCTGCGGCGAGCGCTTCGAGGTGCTGCAGCGGCTGGGCGCCTCGGGCGACGACCTGCTCTGCCCGCGCTGCGGCGGGGAACGTCCCGAGCGAGTGCTGTCGACCTTCGCGGCCGGCGGTGCCAGCGCCGGAGCGGGCTTCGACGCGTCGTCGGCCGCGTCGTCGTCGGCGTGCTGCCGCGGGCCCGGCTTCTCGTGAGCGGGCTGAGGACGCGGCCGGTCCGGTCGCGCAGCTGAGCTGGGAGGGAAGCGAGCATGATCCTCGGAGCGCACGTCATCGTCTACAGCAAGGACGCCGATGCCGACCGCGCCTTCTTCCGCGACGTGCTCGGCTTCCCGTCGGTCGACGCCGGCGGCGGCTGGTTGATCTTCGGCCTGCCCGGCGGCGAAGTGGCGATGCACCCGGGCGAGGAGAATGACCAACACGAGCTCTACCTGATGTGCGACGACCTGCCGGCGCTGATGGCTACCCTCGGCGAGCGCGGCGTCGCCTGCGGTCCCGTGCACGAGCAGCCCTGGGGGAACCTGACGCACGTCACGCTGCCCGGCGGCGGCCAGCTGGGCATCTACCAGCCCAAGCACCCGGTGGCGGTGGGGCTGGCGGCGAAGCGTTAGTCTCCGCGAGCGTCCCTGATGGCGATCTCGAACCGCGCCCTGCTCCGTTTCCACCGCTACGCCGGCCTCGCCGCGGCGCCGCTGGTGCTGTTCTTCGCCGTCTCCGGGACATGGCAGGTGTTTCGGCTGCAGCAGAACCGCAAGGACGGCTCGTACACGGCGCCGAAAGCGCTGCACGCAGCCTCCGACCTGCACATGGCGGAAGACCTGCCGCGGACTGCGACGGCGCTGCTCTTCAAGGCGACGATCACCGCCGTCGCGGTGCTCCTCACCGTCTCGACGCTGATCGGCGTGGTCGTCGCTCTGCGGCTGACGCGGCCGCTGTGGCTGGCGGTCGTGCTGCTCGCCGTCGGAGCGGCGGTGCCACCGCTGTTGTACGTGCTCGCCAGGTAGACGACACGCCGGCGTCGAGGCAGTGCGCGCTGAATCCTCGGCGGTGAGGGCCTAGCGCGGCGGTCCGCGGCGGGCGAGCAGCAGGGCCAGGTTGCGCGTCGCCTGCGGCTGCGCGGGGTCGAGGGCAAGGGCGCGACGCAGGTCGCGCTCCGCCGCGTCCACCCGCCCGAGCGCCAGCTCGGCGGCGCCGAGGTTGGCGAGCGCCTCCGGTGAGCCGGGGTGCGCGGCGACGGCGCGCGAGTACAGCGCTAGCGCCTCGTCGTAGCGACCCCCGCGCGCGGCCGCGTTGCCGAGACCGAGCAGGGCGAGAAGGTCGTCCGGCGCGGCGGCGAGCGCGGCGCGGTAGTGGGCCTCGGCAGAGGAGGCGTCGCCGCGCTGCTCGGCGAGGCGGCCGAGGTTGCCGTGCACGAGGTCGAGGCGGGACGGCGGCATGAAGGCGTGCGGCAGCGCGAGCGCCGCGACGACGGCAGCGGTCCCCGCCCCGGCGGCGAACCTCCGTCGCGCGCGTGCCGCCTCGATCACCCGTGCCACCGGCACCGCCGCGAGCAGCGCGAGCGCGGGCACCGCCGGCAGCCGATAGCGCGAGAAGAGGAAGAAAGCGACCGTGACCGCCATCCAGCCGGCGAGCACGACCAGCACCGGTGCCCAGCGCCGCAGCTGCCGGCGCACGAGCCACAACCCGGCGAGAGCGAGCAGCGACAGCGCGCCGCGCTCGACGAAGGCGGCGCGTAGCGCCGGCGACTGCGTGCGCACCCACGCGTAGTCGACGGTGTCGGGCCACTCGTAGGGGCTCCAGAACAGCGCCAGCTTGCGCGCCTGCAGGCGCAGGAACGCGCCCGGCTCGCGCGCCGCCCAGGCGAGCGCGCGGTGCAGCCAGTAGCGCGACACCTCGCGCGGCGCGAGCTTGCGGCCGGCCGCCTGCTCGGCGAGCCGCACCGCCTCGGCGCGCTCGCGCTCCGGCACTTGGCGGCCGACCACCAGCGGCCGGTAGGTGCCGTCGGCGTCGGGGTTGTTGCCGATCCAGAAGTTGACGCCGCCCTGAAAGCTGGTGAGCAGCGGCTCGCCGGCGACCGCGAGGTTGCGCACCGCGATGGGCGCGAGAGCGAGGGCCAGCCCGCCGAGCAACAGCGCCGAGGCGGCAAGCGCGTGGCGCCGCGCCGGCGAGTCGTCGTTCGACAGCCACGGCAGCAGGAGCAGCAGCGGCGCCAGCAGCAGCGCGTTCTCGCGCAGCTCGACGAGCAGGCCCAGCAACAGGCCGGCCCCGAGCCACCGGCGCAGCGGCGCGCCCGCCTCGCGTGCCGCCACCAGCGCCAGCAGCAGGAACGCCGTCGCGCTCACCGCCAGCGACTCCTTGAGCAGCAGCGCGTCGTGGAAGACGAGCACGCCGCAAGCCGCTGCGAGCGCCGCCGCCGCGAGCCCGACCTCCCAGCCAGCGAGCCGCAGGCCGCAGCGCCACAGCGCCCAGATCGCCGCTACCGCCGCAACGATCTGTAGCAGGTAGACGGCCGAGAGCCGCGGCCCAACGACCGCGTAGACCGTGGCGATCAGGTAGGGGTAGAACGGCGCCTGGAAGAACGCCCCCTCGCCGCGCCAGTCGCCGCCGGCGATCTGCCGCGCCCAGCGGTCGTACTCGGCGCTGTCGAGCACCGGTTGGCCGACGAACGGAGCGTCGCGAAGGGTCCACCAGTGCAGCAGCCGCAGCAGCGCCGCCGCCGCCAGCACGGCGACGAGGGCGAGGCGGGCTCCGCGCAGGGGAGGTGGATGCACCTCGCCGTACTCAGTCCAACGCCGCCGCCAGCCTTGCCACGCCCTCGCGGATCGCCTCCTCCGTCGAGGCGAAGGTGAGGCGCAGCCACCCCGCGCCGCCGGGGCCGAAGGCCTCGCCCGGCACCACCAGCACCTCGCCCCGCCGGGCGAGGTCGAAGGCGAGCGCCGTGCTGTCGGTCGTGCGGGCGCGGAAGTCGGCGAGGCAGTAGAAGGCGCCGTCGGGCTCGCGCCAGCGCACGTCGCGGATGGCGGCGAGCGCCGAGCGCATGGCCGCCCACCGGCGGCGGTAGCCGTCGCGCACGGCCTCGAGCTCCGCCGCCGGCATGGCGAAGCCGGCGAGCGCCGCGACTTGCGCCAGCGACGGCGCGCAGGTCACCAGGTTCTGGTGCAGGCCCTGGAGCTGCGCGATGACGTCGGGCGGCGCCACCAGCCAGCCGAGCCGCAGCCCGGTGAGCGCCAGCGACTTCGAGATGCCGCCCACGTGCAGCACGCGCGCGCCTTGCGGGTATTGCGGCGGCGCTTCCAGCCACAGCTCCTCGTAGACCTCGTCGGAGACCAGCCAGAAGCCGCGCTCCTCGGCGAGCGCGGCGAGCTCGGCGAAGCGCTCGCCACTCATCACCTCGCCGGTGGGGTTGGCGGGCGAGCCGACGATGAGCATGCGCGTCCGCGGCGTGATCGCGCGCTCCACGTCCGCGAGCGGCGTGCGCACCGGCACCGCGCCGGCGAGCCGCGGCAGGGTGTCGTAGGCCGGGTAGCCGATGTCGGGGATCAGGATCTCCTCGCCGGCGCCGACGAGCCCGAACACCGCCAGCGCCAGCGCTTCCTGGCTGCCGACGGTGACGATGGAGGAGTGCTCGTCGCCGCCGTGCTCGGGCCGCCGCGCGCCGAGCGCTCGCCGCAGGTCGGTGCGGCCGGCGTTGGGCGTGTAGCCGAGCTCGCCGCGCTCGACGGCATCGACGATCGCCTGCCGCACCGGAGCGGGCACCGCGTGCGACGGCTCGCCGACGGCGAGGCTCACCGCTCCCGGCGCGGCGGCGAGCGCCACCTGGCGGATCAACGACAGCGGCACGCTGGGTCGCGGGCTCGGGAGTGTCGGGCTCAAGGTCGGCGCCATTCTAGATCCGGTCCGCGGTGTGGCCCCGAGCAGGGCCGGATTGCGTACCACCGGAAACAAGGAGCCCCCTATGCGCCCAATCAGAGCAGCCCACGCAGCCTCGTCGCTCGGTCTCGTAGCGCTCTTCTGTTTTCCCACTGCGGGTGCGGCCGGGACCGGCCGCCTGGTGTCGTCCTGGATGAGCCGCCCGCCCACGATCGACGGCGAGATCGCGGCGTCGGAATGGGCGGCGGCGACGCCGGTCACCCTCAGCCGGGGGATCACCGCTCGCATCGGCAACGACGGCTGGACGCTCTATCTCGCCGTCCTCGACTCCACCACCCACACCCTGCGCCCTCACCACAACGTCTACCTGCACTTCGACGACGAAGGCGGCGTGGCGCCGATCCTCGACGACGGCGCCTTCACCTCCAGGTTCTGCAGCGACAAGCCCAACCGGGGCGAAGGGGTCCTCGTCTTCGGCAACGACGGCAGGGTCACGTTCGAGGAGTGGACGTGGCGGGATGGGGAGTGCCGGCCGTCGCAGGACGTCACCGATCGGCTGACGTTTGCCGTCGCTGCCCGCCCCGAAGGGCTCAGCTACGAGGCGACGATCCCGCTCGACGGGTCGATGCCGCTGGCGGCGGCAGCGGGCCAGAGGCTCGGCATCTGGCTGCGCGTGCAACGGCTCGATGGGGGATTCAGCGCCTGTCTGCCGTCCACCTGCGAGGGCCTGGGACCAGCCGACTGGCGGAACCTCGTGCTCGCCTCGGGCGGCTGCAACACCCCGCCGAGGAGCTTCTCGGATGGCGTGCCCCTGGATTGGACGGTTACCGTCCCGGTCGGCACGGGCCTGGGGTGGGTCCAGTCGGGAGTCGGCGGGCTTGCCGCCGCCTGCGGCGCCAACATCACCGGCGGCAGCGGCGCTGCGTTGTGTGTCGGTGACAGCGGCTTCAGCTCAGCCCAGGGCGCGGCGTCACTCGTCATTCCCCTGCCGCCGGCGGCGGCGCCCGGGGCAAGGACGATCCGCTTCCTCGTCAACTTCCAATCGGGCAGGCCCTGGACCCAGGACGTCCTGGACTTCTACTGGCAGATGGCGGACGGATCGGTTCCTTGGACGCTCGGTTGGTATGCGAGCTTCGGCGACCCCGCCGGGCCGGGCATCCTCTTCGAAACCGGGGACATGGGGGCTGCGAACCTGGTGCTTTCCTTTTACACCGGAGGCGTCCCCACCGCCGGCGGCCTGGCGCAGATCGACGACTTCGAGCTGATCTGCCCCGAGCTTCCCTGAGGTCTCGTCAGTGCCCACAAGGAGCTTTTCCATGCACCCATCGGCCCGTGTCTCTCATGCCTTCGCTTTCATTCTCGTGCTCGTCGGCGCCCCTTCCCAACTCCTGGCGGCCGAGGTCTCGGCGCTCGACGAGGATGTTTCCTGGATCGACCTCCAGGCCGTCCCTGACGACGCCGTGAAGGCCGACCCGATGGACCGCTTCCTGATCTACCGCGAGGAGAGCGAGAGGCGCGGGCCCGCGGAGCTGTGGAGCGCCCCGCTCGGCGGCGGCGCCCCGATGCGCCTCTCCGGCGGCCTGGTGCCTGGAGATGAGGTGGACGACTTCGCCGCCAGCCCGGATGGGCGGTGGGTGGTGTTCACCACGACGTCCACCAGCGGAGCGCGCCGGCTCTATCAGGTGCCCATCGCCGGCGGCGTGCCGATGCGGGTCGACAGCGACGGCTTCCCCATCGCGGACGACGGCTGGTTCGCGATCCGTGCCGATTCGCGGGCCGTGGCGTTCCTCGGCGGCGCGGACGGGAGCGTGCAGGTGGTCGCGCTCGACAACGCCATCTTCGCTGCCGGCTTCGAGGTCGGCCACACCGGCGAGTGGTCGTCGGACACCACGCCCAGCGCCTGTCCGATTCCCACCGGCGGTCCGACACTGCACAGCTCGGTGACGACGAACCAGGTCTGGACGGCGAACGCCAGCCCGCACGTCGTGACCACCAACATCCTCATACCGCCGGGCGTCACCCTCCGGCTGGACCCCTGCGCCGACGTGCGCATCCGCCCCGGGTTCGACCTCACCGTGCAGGGTGCCCTGATCGCCGTCGGCACGCCCTCGCGGCGCATCGCCTTCCGCCGCGACGACCCGGCCCTGGCGTGGGATTCGATCTGGGCCAAGAGCCCCGGTGTGGCCCGGCTCGCCTTCGTCGACGTCTCCGGCGGCGGCGCCGCGGGCGCCTCGGTGATCGGCGAAGGAGTGGACACGCTGCCCCCGGCTGCGCCCCTGCTGCTCGACCACGTCAAGGTCACCGGCTCGGCCGGCTACGGCGTGCGGCTCTTCCGCCGCGCCGGTTTCGCCGCCGGCTCCAACAACCTCGTCGTCAGCGGCTCGGGGGCCGCCGACCCGTCCGCGCCCTTCCCGGTCCGCATGTCGCTCAACACCGTAGGCACCCTGCCGACGGGGATCTACACCGGCAACGCCAGCGACCTGATCCAGATCGTCGGCGAAGGGAACCCGACGGTCGAGATCGACGACGCGTTCCACCACCGAGGCGTCCCCTACCAGGTTGGCGGCCCGGCCGGCGCCTTCGGCCTCATCGTCGTCAGCGGCACTTCGAGCGTGGCGACGCTGACCATCGATCCCGGCGTCGAGATCCGCTTCTACAGCGCCGGCTCGAACTACGGCGGGCTGTTCGTCGGCACCAGCGGCGCCACCAGCCCCAGCGGCCGTCTCGTCGCCGGCGGCACGGGCGCGGCGCCCATCGTCTTCACCGGCGCCGGCGGTGCGCCCGTGGCCGGAAGCTGGGAGGGGATCACCTTCTTCGGCGCCCTCGCCGCCGGCAACGTGCTCGACCACGTCCGCATCGACGCCGCGGGGAGGAACGGCGGCGACGCCGGATTCGGCTGCCCGCCGGCCGCCTTCACGGAGACTTCCGGCGCGCTCAAGCTCTTCAGCCAGCCGGGCGCCTCCTTCCTCACCAACTCCACCATCTCGCGCTCGAGCACGCACGGCGTCTTCCGCGCCTGGACGGGCGCGCAGGTGGACTTCCTCACCGGCAACACCTTCGAGCAGGTCGCCTTCTGCAAGCAGGTGCTCCCCAAGCCGACGCCACCGGCCGTTTGTCCGGCGATGCCGCCGTGCCCGTGAGCCGCTCGCGCATCGACTGGCGCTTCTTCACGCGTTCGACCTCCGGCCCCATCGAAACGGCGGCCCAGTGGCCACTAAAATGGGCCGCACCCCATGGCCGATCCGGAGCACGACTGGGCGGCGGTCAAGCGGCTGCTCGCGGAGGCCGACGGCGGCAGCAAGGAGGCGCTCGACCGCCTCTTCGCTCTGCTCTACGACAGGCTGCGCGGGATGTCGCACCGCCTGCTCGCCGCGCACGTCCGGCACGAGACGATGTCGACGACGGCGCTCGTCCACGAGGTCTACCTCAAGCTCTCGGGCGACCACGACTGGACGGCGCGCGACCGCGAGCACTTCCTGTCGATCTCGGCGCGCGCCATGCGGCAGATCGTCGTCGACGCGGCGCGCGCCCGCGGCGCCGACAAGCGCGGCGGCGGCGCTCCCGTGGTGCCGCTCTCGGGCCTCGAGCAGGAACGCGGCGCCAGCGCCGAGGAGGTGCTGGCGCTCGACCGCGCCATCGGCAAGCTGGCCCGCATCGACCCCGAGCTCGAGCAGCTCGTCGAGCTGCGCTTCTTCGCCGGCCTGTCGCTCGAGGAGATCCGCGAGCTGACCGGCACGCCCGAGCGCACGCTCAAGCGCCGCTTCCGCGCCGCCCGCGCGCTGCTGGTCGACGAGCTCGGCCTGGCGCCGGCGGCGGGTGCGTGAGCGAGGAACGCGACGAGATCGAGGAGCTGCGCGCGGCGCGACAGCTCTTCGAGCAGCTCGTCGAGCTGCCGGCGAACGAGCGCGCCGCACGCATCGCGGCGCTGGCGGATGCCGGCCTCGCCGCTCGCGTCGAGCGCCTGCTCGACGCCGACCGAGTGCCCGAGTCGGGACTGGGCGATCCGCTGCGCGCGGCGGCGGGCTGGCTGACCGAGGAGCATCATGCAGCCGGTGTCGACGGGGACCGCAGCGGCGAGCGCATCGGCCCCTGGCGGATCGTCGAGCGCATCGGCCGCGGCGGCATGGGCGAGGTGTTCCTCGCCGAGCGCGCCGACGGCGCCTTCGAGCGTCGCGTGGCGCTCAAGCTGCTCAAGCGCGGGCTCGACAGCGACGAGATCGTCGCCCGCTTCCTCGCCGAGCGGCGCATCCTCGCCCGGCTCGACCACCCCGGGATCGCGCAGCTCGTCGACGGCGGCCTGGCGCCCGACGGGCGACCGTACTTCGCCCTCGAGCTCGTCGACGGGCTGCCGATCACCGAGTGGTGCGCGGTGCACGCGGTGCCGCTCGAAGCGCGCCTGCGGCTGCTGCTCGAAGTGGTGTCGGCGGTCGACTTCGCGCACCGCAACCTGGTCGTCCATCGCGACCTCAAGCCCTCCAACGTGCTGGTCACCGCCGAGGGTGCGGTCAGGCTGCTCGACTTCGGCATCGCCAAGCTGCTCGGCAGCGAGGACGAGCTCGCCACCAGCACCGGCGCGCGGCTGCTGACGCCGCGCTACGCGGCGCCCGAGCAACTCGCCGGCGGGCCGGTGACGACGGCGACCGACGTCTACGCGCTGGGCCTGCTGCTCTGGGAGCTCGGGACCGGGGAGCCGGCGCGCCGCGCCTCGACCCGTGCGCTCGCGTCTGCCGCCGAGCGCGACCGCGACACGCTCACGCCGCCGAGCGCGCGCGTGCTCGCCGCCCCGGACCTCACCCGCGCTCCGCTGCCCGACGCCTCGCCACGCACGCGACGCCGGCTGGCCCGGCGACTGCGCGGCGACTTCGACAACGTCGCCATGAAGGCGCTGCGTGCGGAGCCGGAGCGACGCTACCCCAGCGCCGCGGCGTTCGGCGACGACCTCGCCCGCTTCCTCGACGGGCGGCCCGTGGCCGCGCGCGGTGGAGCGTTCGCCTACCGAGCCGGCAAGCTCGTCCGTCGACACCGAGCGGCGGCGGTGGCGGCGTGCCTGATCGCGCTCTCGCTGCTGGCCGGCGTCGTCGCCACCTGGCGCCAGGCGCGCATCGCCGAGCGCGAGCGGGCGCGCGCCGAGCGCCGCTTCGCCGACGTGCGGCGGCTCGCCAACGTGGCGCTCTTCGACGTCCACGCGACACTCGACAACGTGGCCGGCGCGATGGCGGCGCGGCGGCTGCTGGTGGGCACCGCGCTCGACTACCTCGACGACCTCGCCCGCGAGGCGGGCGACGAGCCGGAGCTGCTCGCCGAGCTGGCGACCGCGTACGAGCGCACCGCCGAGGTGCAGGGGATGCCGGGGTGGCCGAGCGAGGGTCGCACGGGCGATGCGCTGGCGAGCCTGGAGCGGGCGCTGCAGCTGCGGCGGCGCAGCCGCGCGCTGACGACTCCCGGCGCGTCGCACGACCTCGCCGAGGCCCGCCTGCTGGTGCGCATCGGCTCGGTGCTCGCCGCTCGCGGCAGCACTGCCGAGGCGGAAGCCCGGCATCGCGAGGCGCTCGCCATCTACCGCTCGGCGCTGGCGGCGCGTCCGAGCACGGCCTCGACCGCGGATGACATCGGCGAGCGGCTCGAGCTGGTGCAGGCGATCGTCGCCGTCGGCGACGACGTCTGGGAGCTGGGCGACATCCCGGGCGCCGCGGCGCGCTACCGCGAGGCGCTAGCCGCCGCCGCGGCGATCCGCGGCGCGCACCCCGGCTCGGCGCTCGCCATCCGTCAAGTCGGTGTCGTCGAGCAGCGGTTGGGTGACGCCGCCGTCGAGACTGGCGACTGGCCGCGGGCCCTCGCCCACCACCGTGCCTCGCTGGCCGTCGACCGCGAGCTGGTGGGGCGCGCGAGCGACGACGCCGAGGCGCGGCGCGACCTGGGCACCGACCTCTCGCGACTGGGCGTGGACTACGCGGCGCTGGGGCGCGCCGCGGAGGCGCTGGCGCAGCACCGGGAAGCGATCGCGCTGCGCGAAGCGCTGCTCGCCGAGGAGCCCGAGGACGCGCGCGCGCTCGAGGACGCGGCGGAGTCCCGCTTCCAGGCCGGCAAGGTCCTCGCCGCCCTCGGCCGTCCGCAGGAGGCCGTCGCCGAGATCGCGGTGGCAATCGCCCGCTGGCGCCGTCTCGCCGCGCTCGACGCCGGCAACGCGCGTTGGCAGGACGTGCTCGCCGCCGGCCTGACGACGCTCGCCGAGGTCGAGCGCGACCGCGGCCGGCGCGCGGAGGCGGCCGTGGCGTTCGACGAAGCCCTGGCCATCCGCCGTCGCCTGGCGACGGCGAGCCCGGACTTCGCCGCCAATCGCGCCGCGCTCGAAACCTTGGAGTCGAGCCGGCCGCGTTAGCTTCGTGGCGGCAGCTGCGCGAGGTCGCGCGCGATCGCCTCCAGCAACGGACGCCGGCTGCTGTGGACGAAGAACTGGTCGCCGGGCAGCTCGTGTAGGCGGAAGGTGCCGACGATGCGCTCGGCCCACGGCTCGACGTCGGCGAGCGCCAAGCTGTCGTCCTTCGTGCCGACGAAGGCGGAGAGCGCCAACGGGAACTTCTGCTCGTCGGCGAACGACGTCGTCTCGTCGAGCGTGAGGTCGGCGCGCAGGACGGGCAGCAGCAGCTGCATCAGCTCCTCGTGCCGCAGCACCTCTTCGGGCACGAGACGGCGCTCGAGCAGCGCCGCGATCAGCTCGGCGTCGGGCAGGTCGTGCAGCGGCGCGCTGCGCAGCGGCACCTCGGGCGCCCGCCGGCCGGCGACGAACAGCGCCTCGGGCAAGGCGCGACCCCGCCGGCGCAGCTCGCACGCGAGGCCGTAGGCGATGGCGGCGCCCATGCCGTGGCCGTAGAAGGCGAAGGGGAGCGAGAAGAGCGGCTGCAGGGCGTCGGCCGCGGCTTCGACGAGCGGCTGCAGCTCGCGAAAGGCGCGCTCCTCGAGGCGATTCTCCCGCCCCGGCGGCTGCACCGGGCAAACCTCGACGTCGGCGGGCAGCTCGGCAGCCCAGCCACGAAAAGCGGAGGCGCCGCCGCCGGCGTGGGGGAAGCAGAACAGGCGCCGGCGCGCCCGTGGGTTGACCTCGCGTTGTGCGAGCCAACGCTCGGCGGCCGGTGGGCTTGGCGGCATGGCGCGCCGCAGTCTATCGCCGGGCTCAGCGCCGCAGCACGTCCTCGAGGGCCGTCTTGGCGTCGGTCTTCTCGTCGCGGCGCTTGACGATCACCGGCGTCGACAGCGCGATGCCGCTGCTCGCGCGCGAAGTCGCCGCTCGCGGGGCGGCTGCCCATCACCACCACCGAGCCCTCCGGGATCACCAGCGGCTCGCCGGCGCCGGCGCGCAGCACGCGCTCGCCGGCGAGGTCGTAGACGACGCTCGACGCGGTGAGCACGACGCCGGCGGCGAGCACCGCGCGGCGCTTCACCACCACGCCTTCGTAGAGGCCGACGCCGCCGCCGACGAAGACCTCGTCCTCGACGATCACCGGCAGCGCGCCGACCGGCTCGAGCACGCCGCCCACCTGCGCCGCCGCCGAGAGGTGGACCTTGCGGCCGATCTGCGCGCACGAGCCGACGAGCGCGTGGCTGTCGACCATCGAGCCCTCGCCGACGTGGGCGCCGACGTTGACGTAGGCGGGCGGCATGACCACCACGCCGCGGCCGAGGTGGGCGCCGCGGCGCACCGCCGAGCCGCCGGGGACGATGCGCGTGCCCGGCGGCGCAGGAGTGCGCGGCGGCAGCGTGTCGCGGTCGCGGAAGCCGAACGGCGGCAGCCGGCGATGTCGACGTCGGTGCCGAGCGCGAAGGCGGCGAGGATCCCCTCCTTCACCCACGCCTCGGCGCGCCAGCCGGAGGGCGAGGCCGCGTCCGGCACCGCGGCGCGGACCTCGCCGGTCTCGAGCGCGTCGAGCAGCGCTTCGACCGCGGCGCGGACCTCCTCGCGCGGGCGCTCGCGCCAGTCGGCCTTGCGGAAGACGCGGAAACGATTGGCGAGTGCGTCAGCCACCAGCGCTCCAACCCGTCATCGTGTCTCGGTCAAGGTGTCGCCGCCGCCAGCGGTGCGCCCTCGACCGCCGCCGGCTCGAGCAGCCCGAGCTCGGCGAGGATCGCCTCCATCTTCGGCTGCAGCGCGGGCGACAGCGGCGTCAGCGGCAGCCGCAGGTGCCCCTCGCACGAGACCGATCCGCGCCACCGCCCACTTGACCGGGATCGGGCTGCTCTCGAGGAAGTTGGCCTTCATCAGCGGGTGCAGCCGGGCGTGTAGGCGCGCCGCCTCGGCGCGGTCGCCGGCGAGCGCCGCCTCGACGAGCGCGCACCAGCAGCGCCGGCGCCTGGTTGGAGACGACGGCGATGACGCCGTCGCCGCCGAGCGCGCAGATCGGCAGCGCCAGCGCGTCGTCGCCGGCGATCACCGCGAAGCGCTCCGGGCGGCCGCGCAGGATCTCGGTCACCTGGTCGAGGTTGCCCGAGGCCTCCTTGACGGCGACGAAGCGCGGGTCTTCGGCGAGCTCGCAGCACCGTCTCGGCCGCCAGGTTGCAGCCGGTGCGGCCGGGCACGTTGTAGAGCACCACCGGCACGCTCACCGCGTCGGCGACGGCGCGGAAGTGCGCCAACAGGCCGTCCTGCTTGGGCTTGTTGTAGTAGGGCGTGACGATGAGCACGGCGTCGGCGCCGGCCTCCTCGCAGCGCTGCGCCAGCTGCGCCGTCTTGTGGGTGTCGTTGGTGCCGGCGCCGGCGATCACCTTGCACGCCGCGCGCCGCGCGCCGCACCTCGTCGACGGTCACCTCGACGACGCGCGCGTGCTCGTCGGGCGACAGCGTCACCGCCTCGCCGGTGGTGCCCACCGGCACCACGCCGGCGACGCCGCCGGCGATCTGGTGGCGCACGACGCGGCGCAGCGCCTCCTCGTCGAGCGATGCCGTCGGCGCGGAACGGGGTGACCAGAGCGGTGAACACTCCCTGCAACCGCCGCACGTGGTTCATTTGCAGCTGGCTCATCGCGACCTCCTCTCGAGGAACTGCTCGAAGGTGACGGGGCCCGGTGGGCGCTCGGCCGCCAACCACTCGCCGGCGGCGACGGCGCCCGCGGCGAAGACCTTGCGCGTGCGCACCCGGTGGCCGAGCTCGAGACTCTCGTCGGCGCCTTCGAAGATCACCAGGTGCTCGCCCGGGACGCCGCCGTGCCGCAGCGCCACGACCGGCGGCGCGCTGCCGCCGCGCGCGGCGGCGACCGCGGCGGCGAGCATCTTCGCGGTGCCCGACGGGGCGTCCTTCTTGCGGGCGTGGTGGCGCTCGACGATGCCGGGCTCGAACTCGCTGAAGGGAGCGAGCGCCAGCGCCGCCTCGGCGACCAGGCGGCGCATCACCGCGATGCCGATCGAGAAGTTGGCCGCCACCAGCAGCGGCACGCCGAGCTGCGCCGCCAGCTCGCGCGCCGGCGTCGGGTCCCAGCCGGTGGTGCCGCAGACGGTGGGGATGCCGAGGCGCACCAGCTCGAGCACGCGCACCGGCGCGCTCTCGGGGTGGGTGAACTCGAAGGCGACGTCGGCAGGGGCGGCCTCGATCGCGTCGTCGCGGCCGACGCGGCGCGCCACCTCGTGACCGCGCGCCGTCCACAGCTCGGCGATCGACTCGCCCATGGCGCCGGCGCCGACGATCAGCGCTTTCATGCGATCGTCAGCTCCGGCGTTCCGCGCGCCGCCGGTTCGCGCGCCGCCGCTTCAACGGCGGGCACCTCCACGCGCGCGAACACCGCGCGGTGCAGCCGCTCCACCGCCTCGCGCGCCTCGCCCAGCGGCAGCAGGTGGGAGACGGCGATGCCGCGGCCGGGCACCGGCACGGCGTCGAGGTCGCGCAGCGTGTGCCGCACCTCGCGCAGCAGCTCGCCGTCGAGCTCGCGCACCCGCCCCACCACCGACACCAACACGCGCGCCGTCTTGCCGACGTGCTCGAGCACGCCGCGGGCGACGCGCAGCTGCAGGGGCACCGAACCGAGCCGGTAGCCGGTGACGAGCGCCCAGCTGCCTTCGACCGGGAAGCGCGCCTTGACGATCCTGCCGGTGCTGCTCGCGAGCAGCACCTCGCGGGCGGCAATCCCCCACAGCGGCGTCGTCGCGGGCGCGGGGCCGATGACGCTCCCCGCCGCCTCGGGACGGAAGCGGTTGCGGATGCGCACCACCGCGCCCGCCGCCGCCGCCGGCGCCACGGTGTCGGGGTGGATCACCTTCGCGCCCAGCCGTGCGAGGCACGCCGCCTCGCGGTACGACAGGGCTGGGATGAGGCGCGCGTCGGGCACCAAGCGCGGGTCGGCGGTGAGGATGCCGTCGACGTCGGTCCAGATCTCGACCGCCGCCGCGCGCAGGGCGCCGCCGAGCAGCGTCGCCGTGAGGTCGGAGCTCTCGCGGCCCATGGTCGTCGTCTCACCGCCGGGTGCGCGGCCGACGTAGCCGCCGGTGACGACCACCTTGCCGGCGAGCAGCAGCGGGCAGGCGAGCGCCTGCGCCTGGCGGAAGATGCGCGCGCGGTCGGGGCGCGCGCCGCCGAAGCCGTCGTCGGTGGCGATCAAGTCGCGCGGGTCGATCCAGACGGCGTCGACACCGCGGGCGCACAACGCGGCGGTCACCAGCCGCGACGACAGCAGCTCGCCGAGCGACACCACCGCGTCGTTGTGCCGCGGCGAGACCTCGGCGGACTCGTAGATCTCCTCGAGTTGCTCGGAGACCCGGCGGATCTCGTCGGCGATCGCCTCCAGCAGCGACGCGAGTGGGGACTGACTGCCGCTGCCGCCGGGCTCGGCGGCGCTCGCCACTGCCTCGCCCAGCGCCCGCTCGTGGCGCGCGCCCAGCTCGTGGAGGCCGCGCCGCGCCGCGTCGAGCTCACCTTGCGCCGCGAGCGCGGCGAGCTTCTGCAGCTCCGAGGTCACCTTGCCCATCGCCGAGACGACGACGAGGCGCGGCTCGCCGCGGTCGGCGACGAGGGCGGCGACGCCGGCGATCTTCTCGCCGCCGTCGACGGAGGAGCCGCCGAACTTGAGCACCACCAGGTCGGCGAGGCGCGGGTGCCCGCCGCGGGAACCGCGCGCCGTTCGCTGCGCGGCCATCAGCGGGCTTCCGCCACCACCTCCACCGGCGCCGCGAGCAGCCCCTTGGCGGCCAGCAGCTCGGCGTTGAGCAGGGCGGCGCCGGCGGCGCCGCGCACGGTGTTGTGCACCAGCACGGTGAAGCGTGCGTCGTAGACCGGGTCGGCGCGCAGGTTGCCCACCGAAACCGTCATGCCGCCTCCGCGCATGACGTCGCGCAGCGGTTGCGGCCGGTCGGCGCGCGTCGATCACCTGCAGCGGCTGCTCGGGCGCGGTGGGCAGCTTCAGCCGCTGCGGCTCGCCGGTGAAGCCGTCGAGGGCGCGGCGGATCTCGTCGAGGCCGGCGCGGCGGTCGCAGCTTGACGAACATCGACGACGGTGTGGCCGTCGACCACCGGCACGCGGTTGACCGCGACCGAGAGCGGGAAGTCCGCCTCGAGGATCTTCTGCGGCTCGCTGGCGATCTTCGCCTCCTCGCCGCCGCCTCCGATGTCGGGGATGACGTTGCCGAGGATGTCGAGCGACGGCACGCCGGGATAGCCGGCGCCGGAGACCGCCTGCATGGTGACGCAGGTGACCGCCTCGAGGCCGAACGCCTGGTGCAGCGGCGCCAGCGCCATGACGATGCCGACGACGGAGCAGTTGGGGTTGGTGACCAGGCCGCCGCCCTGCGGCGCCCACGGCTGCTCGCGGATGCGCTCGGCGGCGTGCGGCGTTGATCTCGGGGACCAGCAGCGGCACGCGCGGGTCCATGCGGAACTTGCTGGCGTTGGAGACGACGAGGTGGCCGCGCTCGGCGTAGAGCGGCTCGAGCTCGGCGGCGGTCGTGGAGTCGAGGGCCGAGAGCACCAGCCGCGACTGCAGCGGCGCGCCGGCGGCGAGCACCGGCAGCTCGGCCGCCGCGGCGGGCAGCTCGCTGTCGAGCAGCCAGTGAGCGGCCTCGCCGTAGCGCTTGCCGGCGGAGCGCTCGGAGGCCACCGCCTCGGCGAAGGCGAACCAGGGGTGGCGTTCGAGCGCCTGCACCAGGCGCTGGCCGACGGCGCCGGTGGCGCCGAGGATGGCTACGGGGGTCCTACGCTCACGGTCGGGCATGCGGGCGATTCCTTTGAGTGCTCGATGTCGTCCGGCCGGGCTGCAAAAAGTCAGCCATTGCGACATGCCGAGCCCCTGAGCCTATGACGTCGGCGCGTTTCGCGCACGTCGCCGGCAGCGTAGGGCGGGCTCCGAGCCCGCCCCTGGCCGGGCCTGCGAAGGCGGCGGGCGCCGAGCCCGCCCTACGTCGGCAGCGGCGCCGAGTTCTCGCGCACGTAGCCCTCGGTCAGGTCGCAGCCGAACGCCTCCGCCTCGCCGCGGCCGAGCCCGAGGTCGACGCTGAGGCGGATCTCGCGCTCGCCGAGGTGGGCGAGGGCAGCCGCGGCGGCGCGCTTGCCCTCGTGCTTGCCCTTCCTGACCAGCACGGCGTCGCCGTAGGCGAGAGTGAAGCGCTCGTGCACGTACTGCGCGCCGGAGGAGCCAAGCGCCGCGATCACGCGCCCCCAGTCGAGCCGGCCGCCGCCGATCGAGGTCTTCATCAACGTCGAGCCGGCGATCGCCCGCGCCGCGGCGCGTGCCTGCTCGACGCTCTTCGCGCCGCGCACTTGCACGACGAACAGCTTCGTCGCCGCTTCGCCGTCGCGCGCCAGCTGGCGCGCCAGATCGGCGGTGAGCGCGGCGAGGGCGGCGCGGAACGCGGTCGGCGTCGCGGTGCCGGCTGCGCAGCGGCGCGTTGCCGGCGGCGCCCGAGGCGAGCAACAGGCAGGTGTCGGAGGTCGAGGTGTCGCCGTCGATGACCAGCTGGTTGAGGCTCGCGCCCACCGCCTCGACGAGTGCCTCCTGCAGGAACGGCGCGCTTGGCGGCAACGTCGGTGACCAGGAACGACAGCGTCGTCGCCATCCGCGGCGCGATCATCCCCGAGCCCTTGGCGACGCCGAGCAGCGTCACCGTCGTGGCCGTCGACGGTGCAGCGCGCCACGGCGCGCTTGGGCACCGAGTCGCTGGTCATCATCGCGCGCGCCAGGCCCATGCTGCGGTCGCCGGCGAGCCCCTCGACCAGCGCCGGCAGCGCGCCCTCGATCTTGCCGACGTCGATGCGCGGCCCGATGCGCCCCGTCGACGAGCCCACCACCTCGCGCTCGCGCACGCCGAGCGCCTTGGCGACGAGCGCGGCGACGCGCCGGCAGTCGCGCACTCCCGCCTTGCCGGTGCCGGCGTTGGCGATGCCGGCGTTGACGAGGATGGCGCGCAGCGGCTTGCCCTTGCGCAGCAGCTCGCGCCCGACCACCACCGGCGCGCCGGGCGCCGAGCTCGTGGTGTAGACGCCGGCCCAGGCGGCGGGCCCGTCGCAGACGATCAACCCGAGGTCGTCGCGGCCGACGAAGCGCATGCCGCAGGCGGTGGCGGCGAAGCGGAAGCCGCCCACCGTAGGCTCGCCGGCCGCCACCTCCGCGATGCCGGGCGTCCCCTCGTCGCGACCCTCTGCTCGCAGTGCGCTCATGACGCCGACTCTGGCACAGCCGCCGCTTCTGAGCGCCGCCGGCTGGCACAGTGCCTGCACCCTCCCGGCCGGGCGCGCAGATCTACACCATTCGTCAGCCCCGGCGCGCCCCTTCTTCTTGGGTGGGACTCTCGGCTTTGCAATTTCGGGCACGCGGCGTAGCGGAGGGAGGGCCCCAGGCATGGACCTCATCGACATTGGAAGCGACCCGATCCTCATCGTCGACGACCACGACGACACGCGGAACCTCCTCGTCGAGCTGCTCGCCTTCAACGGCTTCACGGTGATCGCGGCGGCAAGCGGTGAGGAGGCGCTGGCCATCGTGCGCGAGCAGCGGCCGTGTCTCGTGCTGCTCGACCTCGGCCTGCCCGACATCGCCGGTCTCGAGCTGGTGCTGCGCCTGCGCGCCGAGCCCAACACGGCGAGCGTGCCGATCTACGCGCTCAGCGGCTTCACCAACCTGCGCAGCGCCGCGCTCGCCGCCGGCCTCGACGGCTTCCTCGTCAAGCCGGTGAGGGGCAGCGACCTGCGCGAGATCGTCGGCCAGCACTGCTCGCCGCCGCCGCCGCCCGAGGCGATGACACCCCTGCCGACGCCGGTCTAGCGCTTGATCCGCGCTAGGCCCGGCTAGCACCTTTCGGCAGCGCTTCTAGTGGCTTCGGCTCGTGGCTTCCGGCTCTAGACATTACGCCCTGTTTGCGCAACGTCACCAGGAACGATCGTGATCGCCCCCGACCAGCCCGACAAGCTCTGCGAGTTGATGCTCTACATCGCTCTGCGATCGGAGGGCGATCCGCACTTCGGCTCGACCAAGCTCAACAAGCTGCTCTTCGCCTGCGACTTCCTCGCCTTCCGCAATTTCGGCGAGTCGATCACCAACGAGGCTTATCAGAAGCTGCCTCATGGTCCTGCCGCCCGCGCCTTTCTGCCGGTCGTGAAAGCGCTGCAGGCTAGGGGCGAGGCAGTCGTGACGCCGGTTTCGAAGCTGAGCTATCGAGAGGATCGCCTCGTGCCACTGCGGGATCCGGACCTCTCCCGCTTTTCTGCCGTGCAGATCGCGCTGGTGGACGAGGTCTTAGAGCATTGGCGCGGTGCCACCGCCAAACAGATCGAAGACTGGTCGCACGAGTTTCCCGGCTGGCAGGCCGCTGCGCCCGGTGAGTCGATCCCCTACGAGACGGTGTTCATCGGCGAGAGCCGGCCGATGAGCCTCGAGGAAGCGCAGTTCGGCGAGCAGTTGGCTGATGAGCTCGGCCTCTGAACGGCGACTGCGGCGGACGCCGCGCTTCGAACGCGACCTCGCCCTCCATCGCGTCGAAGCGCCCACGCTGGAAGTCGCCTTGTGCGGCATCGAGCTCTGGCTGCGGCGCTGTCCGGAGCTGGGCAACGCCGTTCCGGGCCGCAAGCTCTATCAGCGGCCGGTAGATCCTCCCGGCACCGAATCGTCATTCGCAGTGTGGTACTCGTTCGACGATCACGAGGTCGTGCTGCACGCGCTCCAGCGCGTGCTCCGCTCGCCGGGACACTACTGGTCTGGGCCGCGACTCGCCGCTTATCGCTTGATCCGCGCCCCGGCTTCCTGGGTGCCGAGGATCCAGCCGACGATCTTGCCCGGCTGGATGGCCCGCTCCTCGTGCCAGAAGCGCCGGTTGCGGAGGAAGCGGCTGGAGGTGTCGCCCGCCGGCATCGACTCGATCTCTTCGTGGATGCGGCGGAAGCGCTCGACCCAGCGCTCGCAGTTGGCCAGCCGCAGGTCGACCCAGCCGTCGACGACCCAGGCTTCGAGGAGCTCGGGAGTGACGGGCGCGCACTTGGCGTCGGCGGGGACGAGCACCTTCTGGCCGCGGATCACCTCGCCGGAATCCAACAGGATCGGGATTCCCACCGCGACGATTCGATTCGCCACCTCCGGCTGCTCGCGCACCAACGCGTCCAGCTTGTCGCGCACTTGCGTGGCGCTCGCCTGCCGCGCCGCGATCATGGTGCCGAAGGCGAGGCGCAGCAGGTGGGCCTCGAAGAGCAGCTTGCTGTTGCGCGCCGGGCCGAGCATCTCGAAGGCGACGCTCTCGTGCCCGGGGTGCTGGCTCTCGAGCTCGATCATGTGCTCGAGCGCCCAGTGGCGCAGCAGTCCCGCGCGGTAGGTGGGGCCGAGCACGGCGTTGTCGAGGGCGTTGATGACGTCGTGGCCGGTGTTGCCGCCCTCGATCTCGAAGCAGAGGTACTGGGCGATCTCCTCGGGGGTGACGAACTCCATCTGCTCGGCGCTGCTGAGCAGGGCGAACTCCTCGAGGCTGAAGATGCCGTTCTCGCCGGTGTCGACGAACACCGTCTCGAGCGGCTCGTCGCGCAGCGTCGCCGCCGCCGGGTCGCAGGTCGAAAAGGTGGCGCCGAGCGACCGCGGCCGCGCGTCGACGAGCTTGATCGCCTCGCCGCGCCGCGAGATCGGGCCGTAGGCGATGCGCTTCCAGGCGATCGCCGCGGCGGGCTTGATCTCCTTGGTGATCGGCGCGCCGGGAGTGCGCGCCATGAGAAAGAGCAGCATCGACTGCGCGCCGGCAAGCGCGCTCTTCGACAGCAGCACGCGGCTGGGGCGGTCCTCGGAGTGGGTGTAGGGGATGTTGAGGCCCATGCCGCCGGTGCCCGAGGTGCCGACCTTGACGTAGGTGCGGGTGCCGGCGTCCTGCATGCCGCGGTAGAGCACCTGGATGTGGCGGATGAGGCGCGGCATGTAGAGCGCCTCGAGCAGCGCCTCGGCCGCTTCGCCGGAAACCGCCTCGCTGTCCTCGCCCAGCTCGGCGAAGACGCGGTCGGCAGCGCGGTAGATGTCGCGGTAGGCGATGCCGGTCGAGGTGTTCATGCAGTCGATGACCACCTCGGCCTTCGCCGCGGCCAGCACGCGGTAGAGCAGGAAGCGCTCGAGCTGGTCCTCGCGCAAGGCGCCGATCTGCGCCGCGATGTGAGCGCGGCGGTCGGCGCTCTCGGCGAGGCCGAAGAGGTCGCCGGCGGAGGTGGTGAGCGCGGTACCGGCGGCGGCCGCCTCGGTGCCGAGCTCGCCGCGAGCCTGCTCGGCCTCGCTCTGCGCGCAGGCTGTGGATCTGGATCTCGCGCGGGCGGCGCTTGAGCAGCTCGCGGCAGACGGCGATGCCGACGAGGCCGTAGCCGCCGAGGACGAGGATCTTCTTGCCGGACAAGTTCAAGGTGCGTTCTCTCCTGCTCGTCGCCCGGCTGGTCGCCCGGCGGCGTCTGGCTTGCGAGTGTCTTGCCCGGCAGGTGCCCAGCGGTGGGGCGACAAGGATGCGGGCGGGGTGGCCGCGACAAGTCGCGGCATCGCGTCCATAACTGTAGCGGAGGGCAGGGGGCGCTGCCAGTGGCGCTGCAGCGCCGGTACCCACACCAGGCACCACGTGCTCGAGGCGATCCTCAACTAGGATCCGCGGATGGGTACCCTCCGCGCGCTCGCCGCTCTCTTGCTTCCGACTGCGTTCGTCGCCCCCGCCGCGGGCGCCGCGGCCGCCGATCTCGCCGAGCGGCTCCCCACCCTCGTCGAGCAGCACGCGCCGGCGGCCATCGCCGCGCGTCACGAGATCCACCAGCACCCCGAGCTCTCCTATCAGGAGGTGGAGACAGCCAAGCGCGTCGCGACAGAGCTACGAAAGCTCGGGCTCGAAGTGCGCACCGGCGTCGCCAGGACCGGCGTCGTCGGCGTGCTGCGCGGCGGCCGGCCCGGCCCGGTGGTGGCGGTGCGCGCCGACATGGACGCGCTGCCGGTGGTGGAGGCGACCGACTTCCCCTTCCGCTCCACGGTGCGTACCAACTACCAGGGGCAGGACGTCGGCGTCGCCCACGCCTGCGGCCACGACGTCCACACCTCCGTCGAGCTCGGCGTCGCGGCGATGCTCGCCGCCGCGCGCGCCGAGCTGCCCGGCACCGTCGTCTTCGTCTTCCAGCCGGCGGAGGAGGGCGCCCCGCCCGGCGAGCCCACCGGCGCGCGGCTGATGCTCGACGAGAAGCTCTTCGGCGACTTGCAGCCGAAGGCGATCTTCGGCCTGCACAGCAAGCCCGAGCTCGACGCCGGGCAGGCTTCCATCGCCCCGGGTCCCGTCTACGCCGCCGTCGACCGCTTCCGCGTCACCCTGCGCGGCAAGCAGTCGCACGGCGCCTACCCGCACCAGGGCGTCGACCCCATCGTCATGGCCTCGCAGGTGGTGCTGGCGCTGCAGACCATCCGCTCGCGCACCCTCGACCCGCTGGCGCCCAGCGTGGTCACGGTGGGCATCCTGAGGAGCGGCGAACGCTTCAACATCATCCCCGGCGACGCCTACCTCGAAGGCACCGTGCGCACCTACGGCGGCGAGGCGCAGGCGACGGTCGAGAGGCGGATGCGCGAGGTCCTCGACGGCATCACCAAGGCGATGGGCGGCAGCTACGAGCTCGCCTACGAGCAGACGACGCCGGCGACGGTCAACGACGCCGCCCTCGAGCCCAGCGTGCGGCGCTCGCTGGAAGCCGCGCTCGGCGCCGGCAACGTGGTCACCGCCGAGCCGGTGATGGGCGGCGAGGACTTCGCCTACTTCGCCAACGTGCTGCCCGCCGTCTACTTCAACCTCGGCACCCGCGAGCCCGGCGGCAAGTCGGGCGGCCTGCACACCCCCGACTTCCGCGCCGCCGACGGTGCCGTCGAGGCGGGCATGCGGGCGATGAGCCGGGTGCTCGTCGACTTCCTCGAAGCGGGCGCGAAGTAGAGGCGGGCTCCCTACGACGTCGAGAGACGGCGTACCACCAGAGGCCGGATCTCGGCAATCCGTTCGAAGTCGCGGTCGACGTGAACGACGCCGAGTCCGTGATGGATCGCCGTGCATGCGATGAGGAGGTCGGGAATGGGCGTCCGGTGCCACATTCCCTGATGGTGGGCTAGGTCGCGTTGTAGATCGAGAGCCTGGTCGAAGACGTCGGGCGGAGCAGGGACGATCTGGAATGCGTCGCGCAGCTCTTCTTGCAGCGCGTCGTAGTCGCGCGCCGACCGCGCTGAGTAGAGCTGTTCGAGCTCGCCGACCGGACACAGGAACAAGCTTCCGGCCAGCTCCGCGAGCTGCGCCGCGACGGCCGGCTGCGTCCCGCGGGCAGCGACGCTCTTGTCGAGCAGCCAGCCCTTCAGCGCCACATCTGCTCCGAGTCGAGCACGGCGACGTCGACGCGCAGCCCGAGTCGCTCGAGGTAGCGCAACTGTTTCGCTGCTCGCCTCTCGCGCTCGCCCTCCGCGTCTTCGGCTGCTCGTCGAAGTGCCTGCTCCACCGTGGCGCGAGTTGTCGGGGCGCCAAGAGCCTGCTTCGCTCGCGCCAGCAGCTCCTCGTCGATCTCGATCGTGGTGCGCTTCGACATGCACACACACTAACATGGCTTATGTGTACAGACCACATGCCCGAAAGGCTGTTGTTAGAATCGCGCACCTTCGGCCGAGCCGCGTTTGCGCGGGCCCCACGAACGAGTCAGCGCGAGGGACGTTTCCATGGAATCACACGGCGCTTTCCCCAGCCGCCACGGTCTCGAGCAGCACGGGCTGCACGGGCTGCGGCGGGTGTTCTGGAACCTCTCGCCGGCGCAGCTGCACGAGCACGCCATCTCGCGCGGCGAGGGGCGCCTGTCCGCCAGCGGCACGCTGGTGGCGCTCACCGGCAGCCACACCGGGCGGTCGCCGAACGACAAGTTCCTCGCCAAGGAGCCGGGCAGCGAGCACGACATCTGGTGGGGCAAGGTCGAACCGCCCGCTCGACGGCCATCACGTCGAGGGCCTGCACAAGAAGCTCACTGACTACCTCGCCGGCAAGGACGTCTTCGTCTTCCAGGGCTACGCCGGGGCCGACCCCGCCCACCGGCTGCCGGTGCGCGTCATCACCGAGTACGCCTGGCACAGCCTGTTCGCGCAGAACATGTTCCTGCGCGAGACGGACGGCGCGGCGCTGGAAGCTTTCAAACCCGGCTTCACCGTCATCGACGCGCCGGGGTGCGTCGCCGACCCCGCCGCCGACGGCACCCGCTCGAGCACCTTCATCGTCCTCGACTTCGGCCGCCGCATGTCGCTCGTCGGCGGCACCCAGTACGCGGGCGAGATCAAGAAGGGGATCTTCTCGGTGATGAACTACCTGCTGCCCAAGCAGGACGTCTTCTCCATGCACTGCAGCTGCAACTACGGGCGCGACAAGGACGACGTGGCGCTGTTCTTCGGCCTCTCCGGCACCGGCAAGACGACGCTCTCGGCCGACCCCGAGCGCACGCTCATCGGCGACGACGAGCACGGCTGGAGCGAGCGCGGCGTCTTCAACGTCGAGGGCGGCTGCTACGCCAAGGTGATCCGCCTCTCGCAGGAGGGCGAGCCCGAGATCTGGTCGGCCTCGCACCGCTTCGGCGCCCTGCTCGAGAACGTCAAGCTCGACGAGGCGACGCGCGAGGTGGACTTCGACTCCGCCGAGCTGACCGAGAACACGCGCAGCAGCTACCCGCTGACGCTGCTCGACAAGGTGGACCTCGGCGGCCAGGCCGGGCACCCCAAGAACGTGGTGTTCCTCACCTGCGACGCCTTCGGCGTGCTGCCGCCGATCGCGCGGCTCACCCCGGCGCAGGCGATGTACCACTTCCTCTCCGGCTACACGGCGAAGGTGGCGGGCACCGAGCGCGGCGTCACCGAGCCGTCGGTGACCTTCAGCACCTGCTTCGGGGCGCCGTTCCTGCCGCTCCACCCGTCGGTCTACGCGAAGATGCTCGGCGAGCGGCTGGCCAAGCACCAGGCGCAGGTCTGGCTGGTCAACACCGGCTGGACCGGCGGCCCGCCCGGCGTCGGCAGCCGCATGAAGCTCAAGTACACGCGCCGCATGGTGCACGCGGCGCTCGGCGGCGAGCTCGAAGGCGCGCCGACGCGCACCGACGCGGTGTTCGGCGTCGAGGTGCCGGAGAAGATCGAGGGCGTGCCGCCCGAGCTGCTCGAGCCCGCGCCGCACCTGGGCCGATCCCGCCGCCTACGACGCGCAGGCCGGCAAGCTCGCCGACATGTTCGTCAAGAACTTCGCCGAGTACGAGTCGCAGGTCGCGCCCGAGGTCGTCGAGGCGGGCCCGCGGCCGGTGCGTACCTAGGCTGACGGCGGGGGCCCGGGCTAGCCGAGCCTAGCGACCGATCGTCACCGCCCGTGGGCCCAGCTTCTCGACCCACGGGCGCGACGATCGCTCGGCCGTGAGCAGCGGGACGTCGAGGGTGAAGGCGAGCTCGACGAAGACGGCGTCGTAGGCGGTCGTTCCGAGCTCGAGGGATCGCGCGAGGACGCCGGCCGGCTCCGGCTCGACGACCTCCAACGGCGCTTCGAGATGGAGGCCGAAGATGTCGGTGGCCAGCGCGGGTGGGAGCTCGCCCCGCCGGACGTACGTGCGTAGCACGTTGGCCATCTCCCAGTAATGGAGGCGCGGGACGAAGAAGCGATCCTCGCCTGCCAACAGACGGGTTCGCCAGGCGCGTGCCTCCGCGGCGAACGTCTCCGGCAGATACCAGGCCGCCGCGACGCTGGTATCGAGAACGTAGGCGCTCACCGCCGGTCGCGGTCCGCGCGCAGCAGGCTGCTGGGCGCCTGGCGCAGCTTCAGGCCGGCTAGCCGCTTCTCCAACCGGCGCAGCTGCTGGCCATAGCGCTGCCGCTGCTCGTCGCGCGACTTGACGGCGACGAACGTGCGCAGAGCTTCCTCCACGACCGCGCGCTTGGAGCGGGCGGCGGAGAGCCGCATGGCTTCGGCCAGGAGCTCGTCGTCGAGCACGATGTTGGTGCGCATGCACGAGATCATACACCTCGCTGTACACCACTCCGGACCCTACAGCGGCGCCGGCACGCCCAGCCAGTGCCCCTGGCCGTAGTCGACGCCGATCTCGCGCAACGCCTCGAACGTGGGCTCGTCCTCGACCGACTCGGCGATGGTGACCAGGCCCATGAGGTGGCCCACCTGGTGGATCGACTGCACCAGCGCTCGCTGCACGGGGTCGGTGGTGAGGTGGCGCACGAACTCGCCGTCGATCTTGAGAAAGTCCACCGGCAGGCTGCGCAGGTAGGCGAACGACGACAGGCCGCTGCCGAAGTCGTCGAGCACGAAGCGGCAGCCGACCTCCTTGAGCGCGGCGATGAACTGCCGCGCGCGGCCGAGGTTGGCGATCGACGCTGTCTCGGTGATCTCGAAGCAGAGCCGCCGCGGCGGCACCGCGCCCTCGCGCACCTTTCCCAGCACGAAGTCGAGGAAGCCGGGGTCGCCCAGCGACTGGCCCGAGAGGTTGATGGTGAAGACGCCGCTGCCGCCGCGGCGGCCGATCGTCGCCAGAGCCTCTTCGACCACCCAGCGGTCGATGGTGCGGATCAGGTGGTAGCGCTCGGCGGCGGCGATGAAGCTCGGCGTCGACAGCGGCTCGCCGTTCTCGTCGAGCAGGCGGAGCAGGATCTCCGCCATCTCCTCGCCGCTCGCAAGCGGCCGGATGGGCTGGTGGTAGAGGCGGAAGCGGCGGTCCTCGAAGCCGCGCTGGATGCGGTGCACCCACTGCATCTCGCCGTAGCGCTCGGCGATGGCGCGGTCGTCGGGCTGGTAGAGGTGGACGCGGTTGCGCCCCTGCTCCTTGGCCACGTAGCAGGCGGCGTCGGCGGCCGACAGCACCTGCGACAGCGTGCCCGAGTCGGCGGTGATCGGCACCACGCCGATCGAGACGCCGACTTCGAAGACGCGGTCCTCCCAGGTGAAGCGGAACTGGCGCACGGTGCGGCAGAGGTTCTCGGCCGCCACCGCGGCGCCCTTGAGCGTGCAGTCGCGCAAGAGGACGCCGAACTCGTCGCCGCCCAGGCGCGCCAGCACGTCGGCCTCGCGCACGTGGGCGGCGAGCAGCGCGGTGAGCTGGCGCAGCAGCTCGTCGCCGGCGACGTGGCCGCAGCTGTCGTTGACGAGCTTGAACTCGTCGAGGTCGAGGTAGCACAGGCAGTGGTGGCGGCCGCCGCCACCGGCGCTGGCGATGGCGGCCTCGAGCTGGCGCTCCAGCTCACGGCGGTTGATCAGGCCGGTGAGCGAGTCGTGCCGCGCCAGGTACAGCATCTCGCGCTCGAGGCCGCGCAGCTGGGTGACGTCCTGCACCACCAGCACGGCGCCCGAGATGGCGCCGCCGCGGTCGCGCACCGGCGCCGCCGAGTCGCGCACGGCGAACTGCACGCCGTCGGGGCGCAGCAGCAGGTTGGGGCCGGTGAGCACCACGACATCGCCCTCGGCGAGGCAGCGCTCGACAGGGTTGGGGCGCGGCTGGCCGGTGTGCTCGTCGACGACGTGGTAGACCTCGCCGAGCGGCCGGCCCAGCGCCTCGGCGAGGGTGCAGCCGGTGAGCTGCTCGGCGACCGGCGTTGAGGTAGTCGACGCGCCCCTCGGCGTCGGTGCGCACGACGCCATCGCCGATCGAGGCGAGGGTGACGGCGGCGCGCTCCTGCTCGGCGAGCAGCGCCTCCTCGGCGTGCTTGTGCTCGGTGACGTCGGCGGAGACGCCGAGGATGCGGCGGCCGCGCTCGTCGGCGATGAGCTGGCCGCGCACCGCCAGCCAACGCACCTCGCCGGTGGGGGTGAGGACACGGTGCTCGAGCACGTACGGCTCGCCCTGGTGGATGGAGCGCCGCAGCGCGTCGTGGATGGCGTTCTGGTCGGCGGCCGGGATCAACCGCATCAGCTCGACGCCGCTCTTCGGCACCGCGTCGTGGGCGGCGTCGAACAGCTCGGTCGACACCGGCGGCAGCAGCATGGCGTCGCTGTCGATGTCCCATTCCCACACCACGCTGCGGCCGGCCTTCTGCGCCAGCTCCAGCCGCTCGCGGCTGTGCAGCAGCTCGAGCTCGGCGCGCTCGCGCTCGAAGGCCCCGGTCAACACCTCGGCGAGGATGGTGAGCATGCCGAGCACCTCGGCGCTCCACTGCCGCGGGGCGCCGAACACCTCGAAGGAGAGGAAGCCGAGGGGGCGCTCGCCCACCAGCGGCACCAGCACGGCGGCGCGGATGCCGGCGCCGACGCAGAGGGCGCGCTCGGCGGCGGCGGCCGGCGGCAGCGCGTCGGCGTCGTCGATGCGCAGCGGCTCGCGGCGGCCGAAGGCGGCCATCGTGAACGGGTAGTCCTCGAGGGTGATGGCGAGCTCCGCGAAGTCGGAGGCGACGCCGCCGTCGGCGCGCCAGCGCGTGGCGCAGCGGGCGATGCCGTCGGAGAAGAGGAACAGCTGCGCGCGGTCCACTTCGGCGAGCGGGCCGAAGCGCTCGAAGGCGTAGCCGACGCCGCGCGGCAGCTGGGCGACGGGGAGCTGCAGGAAGAGGCGGGTGACCTCCGCCATCGCCTGCTCGAAGCGCACCTGCGTTCGCAAGGCTTCTTCGGCGCGGATGCGGTCGGTGATGTCGATGGCGGTGCCGAGGCCGGCCGGTGCGCCGCCCCAGCGGATGGTGGCGCCGGTGAACAGCAGCCAGCGCCGCTCGCCGTCCTTCCTCTGGATCTGCAGCTCGAAGCGCGCCGGCGTCGGGTCGCCGCCGATGCGGCGCAGGCGCGAGGCGCGCGCCCAGCCGCGGTGCTCGGGGACGATGAAGTCGTCGGGGCCGAGGGCGAGCAGCTCCGCGTCCTCGTAGCCGGAGAGCTCGAGCGCCGCCTGGTTGGCGTAGAGGAAGCGGTCGCTGTCGTAGACGAAGATGGCCACCGCGGTGGTCTCGGCCAGCGCGCGGAACCAGTCTGACGAGAGGGGCAGCAGCTCGCCCGCGGCGAGGGTGTCGCTCATCGGTGGTCATGCGATTGTACCCCCCGGGACGAGGCGGCCCGGGCGGCGCCGGCGTTGCTCCCAGGTCGTATCAGTCGGTTGCTAGGATTCCGACCCGTCATGAGCCAGCCGGCGCGCGTCACACCGCCACCCGTGCGCCCGGAGCCCGGCTGGCAGCCGCTCGACCCCTTTCGCATCGAGGGCGGCCGCGGCTCGTTCGTCTCCGGCGATCCCGAGGGCGAGACGCTGCGCGTCGCCTACTTCCGCCGCGAGGCCGACGGCCGGCTGATGGGCCGCGCCTGGTTCGGGCCCGGCACCGCCGGTCCGCCGGGACACGCGCACGGCGGCGCCATGGCGGCGGTGCTCGACGAGGCGATGGGCGCCGCCGCCTGGATGGCAGGCCACATCGCCGTCGCCGCCCACCTCGCCACCGACTTCCGCGCCATGCTGCCGCTGGGCACTGACGCGCTGTTCGAAGGTTGGGTGGAGCGCCGCGAGGGGCGCAAGGTGTGGACCGCCGGCATCCTGCGCGGCGACGACGGCACCATCTTCGCGGAGGCGACGGCGCTCTTCATCCGCCTCGACGCCGACCGCGACCGCGCGCTGCTCGAGCGCGCGGCGGCGGCGATGCACCGCGACGTCGAGGAGGTGCTGGCGGCTGTGCGCGCGAGCGCGGCGCGGTGAGCAACGGCTGGCTTTTCGAGCTGCGCTAGGCTCACCCGTCGTGGCGCCCGCCAGCCGCTCCCTGACCCGTCGGACGCTGCTGCAGAGCGCAGTCGTGGCTGGAGGCGCAGTGATGGTTTCGAGCGAGGCGAAGACGGCGGCGGCAACGAGCGCCGGTTCCCTGCATGTCGTCGTCGTCGGCGCCGGCGCCTTCGGCGGCTGGACGGCCCTGCACCTGCGCCGGCGCGGCGCCCGCGTGACGCTGCTCGACGCCTGGGGCCCAGGCAACTCGCGCGCCTCCTCGGGAGGCGAGACGCGAGTGATCCGCGGCCTCTACGGGCGCGACCGTATCTACGTCGAGTGGGTGGTGCGCTCCTTCGCGCTCTGGCGCGAGCACGAGCGGCTGGTGGGGCAGCGGCTCTACCACCCTACCGGCGCGCTGTGGCTCTTCCGCGGCGAGGACGCCTACGCGCGCACGTCGGTGCCGCTGGCGCGCGAGGCGGGGCTGCCCGTCGACCAGCTGACGCTCGACGAGGCGGCGCGGCGCTACCCGCAGGTCCGGCTCGACGGCGTCCGTCACGTCTGGCTCGAGCGCGAAGCCGGCTACCTGCTCGCCCGCCGCGGCTGCGCCACCGTGGTCGAGCGCTTCGTCGCCGAGGGCGGCGAGTACCGCGAGGTGGCGGCGCGGCCGCTCGCCCGCGCCGGCGGCCGCATCGCCGCCTTGGCGCTCTCCGACGGCAGCTCGCTCGCCGCCGACGCCTTCGTCTTCGCCGGCGGGCCGTGGCTCGCGAAGCTGCTGCCGGACACCGTCGCCGCCCGCGTGCGGCCGTCGCGGCAGGAGGTGTTCTTCTTCGGCACCCCCGCCGGCGACCCGCGCTGGAGCGAGGAGAAGGTGCCCACCTGGATCGACTTCGGCGCCGAGCGCATCTTCTACGGCATCCCCGGCAACGAGCGGCGCGGCTTCAAGGTGGCCGACGACACCCGCGGCGAGGCGTTCGACCCCGACTCCGGCGAGCGCGCGACGTCGCCCGACGCCCTCGCGCGCGCCCGCGCGCTCCTCGCCGAGCGCTTCCCCGACCTCGCCGGGGCGCCGCTCCTCGAATCGCGCGTATGCCAGTACGAGAACAGCCCCGACGGCCACTACCTGATCGGCGCCGTGCCCGGAGTCGACAACGCCTGGCTCGCCGGCGGCGGCTCCGGCCACGGCTACAAGCTCGGCCCGGCCGTCGGCGAGCACGTCGCCGCGCTGGTGCTCGGCGAGGCGCGGCCCGTCCCGATGTTCCGTCCCGACCGCGCCTTCGCCCCTGATACGGGCGAGAGCCAGCTCAAGTCGGAAGCGGGCACCTCGCACTGACCCGCGTTTCCGGCGGCGCCGAGCGCGCGGGAATGAGTGGTACCGCCTGCGGGGCCGCGCCCCCACCGTCGCGATCGCTCGCCCGGTGAGCAGGTCGGCGCCCGGAGGCTTCCCATGCGCCGTTCCGGTCTTTCGCTGATGCCACGATAGTCCTCCTCTCGGCGATGCCGAGCGCCCTCGCGGCCACCGACGGCGTGCCCACCACCTGCGTCATCGACGGCATGGTGTTCGACGAATGTCCGCTCGGCGACGACGGGCCGCCGTGGGCGGGCGGGCCCGGCAACGTGAACCTCACGAAGCCGGACCTGGGGGCGCGCGGCGGCGGGTTCGGGGTGGCGCCGAGCTGCCTGTCGCCGGGGCGCTCCTTCGAAGCCCACGCAGTGATCGAGAACTTCGGCGGCCTCGACTTCCGCGACACGCCGGTGCGGATCGAGTTCTACCTGGTGACCCCCAACACGGTCGCCTTCCTGCCCGGCAACCTCCTCGGCTCGCAGACGATCATCTTCCCCCGCGTGACCAGCGGTGGGATCGGCGAGGTCGGCGTGTTCGTCCCGCTGTCCGGCACTCTCCCCGACGTCGCCGCCGGTCAGTATCAGCTGGGCATCGACATCGACGTCGACGACGAGATGCTCGAGCTGTCGGAGAGCAACAACCGGGTGGTCGCCGGCAACGTGGTGGCGGTGGGCGACTGCGTCGACCTGGCCCCGGCGCTCGACGCCACCTCGGTGACTTCGCCGGTGACGCAGGGGGAGACGCTCACCATCGCCGCCGGCGTGAGGAACGAGGGCGACGAAGCCCTCGTCGGCCCGCTCAGCTTCGCCATCCGCCTCCGCGCCGTGCCCGAGAGAGGCGACGAGCTCGGCGGCACCGTCCTCGGCGAGGCCACCCTGGCGATCGACGCCGGCGGGTCGCTGGCGCCGGGAGCGGCGCGCGTCGCGCCGCCGCTGTCGGTGGAAGTCGAGCTGCCTCCGGGCGACTACGCCATCGCCGCCGACGTCGACTACGGCGGGCCGGGCGGCGCGCAGGGGGAGGTCGAGGAGATGGACGAGGAGAACAACTCGGCCCTGGTCGGCAGCGTCGAGGTCAATGCCCGTCCGCCCGGGAAGCCGGACTACGTCTTCACCAAGGCGAACGTCGTCCACCTGGAAAAAGACCCGATCGCGGCGGGGTTCCGCATCGACGTCGCCATCCGCCTCGCCGACATCGCGGACAACGCCTTGCCGGGCTTCTACCCCGCGGTCCGCGTCGTCGCCTCGGACGACTCGGTCATCGACGCCGGTGACACCACGCTGCAGGACTTCCCGGCGGCGCAAAGTCTCTACACCTTCGGACCCGGCGCCCGGCTGTCGCGTCTCGTCACGCTGCGGGTGCCCTGGCCGGCGGAGCTGCGCGACGGCCGCTATGTCATCGGCGTCATCGTCGACCCGCAAGACCAGGTGGCCGAGGAGCGGGAGGACAACAACGCCACCGTCGCCGGCGGCGTGGAGGCGGTCAACGACTGCGCCAAGGTCGCCTCCACTACACAGGCGACAACGGTGTTCGAGGAGGTCTTCACCTCCGGCAGTGCGCTGCCGGTGGAGCCGGCCACCCACCCGTCGCTTCACGGCCAGCTCTGCGAGTTCTGCTTCAGCTGCGATTACGAGATTTTCACCACCGAGCGAGACAGCTGCTTGTTCTCGAGTCCCTACGTCGATGCCGACTTCTTCATCCGCTTCACGCTCAAGCCGGCGATGCAGCGCGCCTGTGTGACGACACTCGCCGGCCTCGTCGCCGCCGACTCCGCGATGGTGCTCGAGACCTACGCGGCGGCGAAGGAGTTCAAGCGCCAGCTGAGATCGGAGAAGCTTCTCTGCGACGTCAACCACGGGAACTCGTTGCTGCGCCGCTACTGCGCCTGCAGCAACGAGCTCTTCCTCATTTGGGCGCCGGAGCCGCATCCAGGGGAGTGCGTGTATCACCCGATCCTTCCCTTCCCTGACCTACGCCAGCCGCCACCGGGACACCGGTGGCGGCAATGGCTTAGACTCTGCGGCTCGCGCCCGCCGGTCGGCGGCGGCCGCGAGCCCGCATGACCGAGGCAAATCCAACGCAGCCGAACGGGGCCGTATCGAGGCCGGTGGAGCCCTCCCCGGCGCCGCCCAGCCCGGTCGGCCCCGCCCCCGAAGGTCTCAGCGGCAACCGCTACCTCGCCTACCTCACCCTCACCGCCCTGGGCGTCGTCTACGGCGACATCGGCACCAGCCCGCTCTACGCCCTCCGCGAGTGCTTCCACGGGCCGCACGCGATGGCGATCTCGCGCGGCAACGTGCTCGGCGTGCTGTCGCTGATCTTCTGGTCGCTGATCGTCGTCGTCAGCATCAAGTACCTGGTCTTCATCCTGCGCGCCGACAACCGCGGCGAGGGCGGCATCCTGGCGCTCACCGCCCTGGTGGTGCCGGTGCGCGCTGCGCGCGGGCCGCTACCGCCTGCTGCTCATCCTCGGCCTCTTCGGCGCCGCGCTGCTCTACGGCGACGGCATGATCACGCCGGCGATCTCGGTGCTCTCGGCGGTCGAGGGCCTCGCAGGTCGCGACCCCGTTCTTCACGCCGTACGTCCTGCCGATCACCATCGCCGTCCTCGTCGTCCTCTTCTTCGTCCAGAGCCGCGGCACCGGCAGCGTCGGCACGATCTTCGGGCCGATCATCGTCGTCTGGTTCGTCGTCCTCGGCGTCGCTGGGGCTCTACCGGCATCGCCGAGCAGCCGAGCGTCCTGGCGGCGGTGAACCCGCTGTGGGCGCTGCGCTTCTTCGCCCGCGAACGGCTGGCACGGCTTCGTCGTGCTCGGCTCGGTGTTCCTCGTCGTCACCGGCGGCGAGGCGCTCTACGCCGACATGGGGCACTTCGGCAAGCGGCCGATCCGCATCGGCTGGTTCGCGCTGGTGCTGCCGGCGCTGCTGCTCAACTACTTCGGCCAGGGCGCGCTGCTGCTCGCCGACCCGGCGGCGGCGGAGAACCCCTTCTACCACCTGGCGCCGGACTGGGCGACCTATCCGCTGGTGGTGCTGGCGACCGTGGCCACGGTGATCGCCTCGCAGGCGGTGATCTCGGGCGCCTTCTCGCTCACCCGCCAGGCGGTCCAGCTCGGCTTCTCGCCGCGCGCTGGAGATCGAGCACACCTCGGCGCGCGAGCGCGGGCAGATCTACGTGCCGGCGGTCAACTGGGTGCTGATGGTCGCCTGCATCGGGCTGGTGCTCGGCTTCCGCTCGGCCTCCAACCTCGCCGCCGCCTACGGCATCGCCGTCACCGCGACGATGGTGATCACGACGCTGCTCTTCTACGTCGTCGAGCGGCGGCGCTGGAAGTGGCGGCGCTGGGCGGCGCTGCTCGCTGTGCGGCGCTCTTCCTCGCCATCGACCTGGCCTTCTTCGGCGCCAACCTGCTCAAGATCGCCCATGGCGGCTGGTTCCCGCTCGCCGTCGCCGTGCTGGTCTTCACGCTGATGACGACCTGGAAGACCGGCCGGCGCGTCCTCGCCGACCGCATGCGCCGCAGCACCGTGCCGCTGCGGCCGTTCCTGCAAGGGCCTCGCCAACGAGCCGGTGGTGCGCGTGCCCGGCATCGCGGTGTTCATGTACAGCAACCCGCACGGCGTGCCGCCGGCGCTGCTGCACAACCTCAAGCACAACCACGTGCTGCACGAGACGGTGATCATCCTCACCGTCGAGACGCAGGAGATCCCGCGCGTCGACGCCGCCGAGCGGCTGGAGGTGGTGCCGCTCGACCACGGTTTCTACCGCGTCATCCTGCGCTACGGCTTCATGGAGGAGCCCGACGTGCCGGCCGAGCTGGCGCGCGTGCGGCTGCCCGGGCTCGAGCTCGACCTGCGCCAGGTGAGCTACTTCCTGTCGCGCGAGACGCTGCTCGCCACCGCGCACCCGGGGATGTGCGCTGTGGCGCGAGAAGCTCTTCGCCTGGATGACGCGCAACGCGCGGCCGGCGACCTCCTACTTCAACCTGCCGCCCAACCGCGTCGTCGAGCTGGGCATGCAGGTCGAGCTCTGAGCGCCGTCAGGGCGCCACGCGCCAGACCTCGTACTCGCCGTCGGCGTAGATCAGCGTAAAGCGGCCCCGCGCCGCGCTGCGTCGCAATGAGGCGGCGCCGGCGCGCGGCAGCAGCAGGTACTGCACGCCGTCGGCGCGCAGCAGGCGGTGCAGCGCCGCCGGGTCGTCGATCGCGCGGTCGAGCCGGTAGTAGGCCCAGGGGCCGAAGTGCTCGCCGAGCAGCCGGCCGGTGGCGAGGCCGTGCAGGTGCTCGCAGGCGGCGCAGCGGGCGACGTAACGCGAGCCCTGGCGCCGCTGCAGCCAGTGCAGGGCGCGGTAGCCGGGGTGCTCCGCGGCGAGGTACTCCACGCGCTCCCGCGGCGAGAGCGGGACGGCGCCGCGCTGCGCCAGGTAGAAGGCGCCGTAGGCCGGCCCCGGCAGCAGCAGCCCGATCGCCAGCGACGCCGCCGCGAGCCGCGACGGCGGCGCGCCGCTTGCCCGCCGCCAGGCCCAGCCGACGGCGAGCGCCGCCAGCAGGCACCACAGCGGCAGCACGGTGAGGAGGTAGCGCGAGACGACCGGCATGTAGAGATAGGCAGGGAAGAAGCCGGCCACCGACCAGCGCGCCGGGGCGCAGCCGCGGCACCGCTACCGCCGCCACCAAGAGCAGCACGAGGCCGAGCAGCAGCGCCGGCGACAGCGGCGGCTGCTCGCCGGCGAGCTCGCGGCGGAAGACGGCGTTGTAGGGCAGCAGCACGATGCTGTGGCGATAAACGGCGGCGAGCGCCGGGAGCGACCGGCTCCCAGCGGCTGCTCCCGAACAGACCCGAGAAGAACGGGAAGAGCGGATTGCCGGTGCGCCAGATCAGGTTGCCGTAGGGGATCGCCGTCGTCGCCAGGACGCCGGTGGCGAAGGCGAGGAGGGCGCGCCATGGCAACGGCGCGGCGCATGCAGCAGCCGCAGCATCGTCACCAGCGCGCCGACGAGCACGGCGTAGAGGCCGAGGTACTTGACCGCGGCGGCGGCTCCCGCGAGCACGCCGGCGACCGCCGGCCACCCGCGGCCGGCGCCACTCTCGGCGTCGCGCCAGAGGGCGTAGAAGGCGCCGGTGGCGAAGAGGCCGACGAGCGGATCGACGTAGCCGGTGCCGGCGAGGTAGGCGACCAGCGGGCTGCCGAGGAAGAGCGCCGCCGCGAGCCAACCGATCTCGACGCGCTCCGCCTCGCGCCCCCAGGCGAGCAGCAACGCGGCCGAGAGCAGCGTGGCGAGCAGCGCCACCTGGTGCGCCCCGCGCTCGCCCCATGCGAGCAGCAACGCCGCCTGCAGCGCCTCGCCGAGCACCGGGAAGGTGGGGATGCGCAGCTCGGGCACCCAGGGCAGGCCGCCGCCCGAGAGGAAGGCGCGCGCGAACGACAGGTGGTAGGTCGTCTCGTCGAACGCGGTGGGCGGGAAGAGGCCGACGACGAAGCCGCCCGCCGCGCGCGCGCGGCGACGAGCAGCGCGACGGCGAGCGCGCGTCGCGGCGCTCGGCGGATCGACTGTGCTGCCGCGGCGAGGAGCCGTCGCCAGCCTGGCAGCGCCGCCGCGTGCGCGGTGACGGTGACGGCGACGAGCGCGGCGACTCCGAACAGGTGAAAGACCGCAAGCAGCAGCCCGACAGTGCCGAGCAGCGCCAGCCCGAGAGTCGCCGTGAGCGGATGGAGGAGCCGCTCCGGCGCGCGTCGTCCCCACGCCGCCCAGCCCGCCGCCCAGGCGGTGGCGGCGAGGACGAGCAGGCAGGCCGCCTGCGCCAGCACCAGGAGGACGAGGTCCATGGTCGTCGGCGGCGCCTCGGCGCGGCGCGGCTCAGTAGGCGAGCCGCAGGCGCGTGCTCGGCCCCTGCGCGTGCAGCGAGAGCTGCACCGTCAGCCTCGCCGCGGCGCAGCTTCCACGCCTCGCCGTCCGCCGGCGTCGCCGCCCAGCCGGCGCCGGCGAGCTGCTGCAGGTAGGCGCCGCGCACCGCCGCCGGCCGCCGCGGCACCAGCACCTCGATCCAGGCGCCGCCGCCGGAGCGGCCCTGGTCGACGAGGCTCGCCTGCGGCGGCAACGGCAGCGTCTTGGGGAACCTCGCCGGCAGCACGCCGGCGAAGACCTCGGCGCGCCGCCGCTCCTTGACGTCGCGCTCGACGTCGACGCGGGCGTCGGGGGGCGGCGCCACCTCGACGGTGTCGAGCTCGCCGGGGCGCGGGGTGGGCTTGCGCGGCTCGTCACCGCCGCAGCCGGCGACGGCGAGGGCGAGTGGCACGAGCGCGGCGACGACCGCGGCACCGAAGCGCCGCCGCCGATCTCCGTCGTCGCGTCGACTGCTGACGCCACTCATGCGCGGCGCAAGCGTATCGCGCGGCGCGGTCAGCCCAGCGGCAATCCGACGCGCAGCCGCTCGCCGAGCTCGCGCAGCGAGCCGATGTCGCCGCGCCGCGAGCCGCGGGTGAGCCACAGCGCCTGCATGCCGACGGCGCGGGCGCCCTCGACGTCGTCGCGGCGGCTGTCGCCGACGTGGAGGACGCGCGCCGCCGGCAGCTCCAGCCGCCCCAGCACCTCCTCGAAGATGGCGGGGTGCGGCTTCTCGACCCCCACTTCCTCGGAGTAGACGACGGCGTCGAAGCTCTCGCCGAGGCCGCAGTCGGCGAGCAGCCGCGGCAGCCGGGCGTCGAAGTTCGACGCCACGGCGAGGCGGATGCCGGCCGCGCGCAGAGCGGGGAGGACGGCGACCGCGTCGGCGAAGAGCTCCCAGGCGTCGGCGTGGGCGAAGCGCTCGAACAGCTCGGCGGCGAGGAACGGTGTCGGCGCGGGAAGCTCCAGGTGTGCCGCCACCCGCGCCACCAGCTCGCGCCAGAACCCCTTGGCGCCCTCGGGATGGGCGCTGAAGCGGTCCTCGCCGAGCCGGGTGCGGATCGACAGCTCCTGCCAGACGGCGAGCACGACGCGCTCCATCGCCGCCGCGTTCACCGCGTGGCCGTGGCGCTCGAAGGCCTCGGCGTAGATCTCGCCCAGGCGCGGCAGACCGAGGAGCGTGCCGGTGACGTCGAAGCTCACCGCGCGCACGAGCGGCCCCGGCTCCTGCGAGGGGTCGACGGCGTGCAGTCGCGTCTCAGCCACGCGCGCGCTCCGACCTCGGCTGCGACAGTCGCCGCATGGTGGCGAGGATATCCGGCGCGTCGCGAGCGGCGACGGCGCGGGACGCCGCGCCCTCAGCGGTCGAAGCGCAGCAGGCGCCAGGGGAAGACGACGAGCGCCGCGAGCAGCAGCAGGTAGACCGCGGCGCCGAGCGGCGAGCCGAGCAGCAGCACCACCAGCCAGGCCGAGAGCAGCGCGAGCGCGAGGGCGACGCGGATCACCGCGACCCTCGCCTCAGCCGCCGTTCCACGACTGCACCGGGTTGGTGAGCATTCCGACGCCGGTCACCTCGACCTCGACGCGTCTCGCCCGCGTGCAGCGGGCCGACGCCCGCGGGCGTGCCGGTGACCACCAGGTCGCCGGGCTCGAGCGTGATGAAGCGCGACACGAAGACGACGAGCTCGACCGGGCCCCACGCCATGTCGGCGACGCGGCCGCGCTGGCGCTCGACGCCGTCGACGCGCGTCACCACCTCACCTCGGGCGCCGGGGACGCCGAGGCGGATCGCCGGCCCCAGCGGGCAGAAGCTGTCGAACGACTTGGCGCGAGCGAAGGTGCGGTCGCGGTTCTGCAGGTCGCGGGCGGTGACGTCGCAGGCGGCGCTCCAGCCGAAGATCGCCGCCGCCGCCTCGTCAGTCGAGGCGCGACGCGCGGTCGTGCCGATGACCAGCGCCACCTCGCCCTCGAAGTGCACGTCGTCGCTCTCCGGCGGCAGCACGATCGGCTCGCGCGGGCCGATCGACGCGACGCGTCGCCTTGAGGAAGATCAGCGGCTCGGCGGGCATCTCGTTGCCCAGCTCGGCGGCGTGCTCGCGGTAGTTGCGGCCGATGCCGACGATCTTGCGCGGCGCACGGGGCGAGCGGCCGCAGCGTCGCGGCGATCGACTCGCTGCCGAATTCCCACGCCGCGACGGCGTCTCGAACGGATCGCTGAAGAGCACGCGCAGCGAGCCCGCGTCGTCGCCGGCGGCCCAGAAGCCTTCGGGCCCCAAGTCGGTAGAGCAGCATGGCGGCGATCTTACGCGTTGCCTTCTGGATGCGCGGGATAGGGGCTACCGGACGCCCCGGCGGAGCAACCAGAGGAAGAACGGGCCGCCGAGCAACGCGGTGACGATCCCCACCGGCAGCTCGGCGGGCGCCAGCGCCGTGCGCGCGCCGGCGTCGCAGAGGGCGAGGAAGGCGCCGCCGCCGAGCACGCAGGCGGGCACCAGCGCGCCGTGCTCGGCGCCGACGAGGCGCCGCAGCATGTGCGGCACCATCAGGCCGACGAAGCCCACCGGCCCGACCACCGAGACCAGCGCCGCCACCGCCAGCGAGTCGACGACGCAGCAACCCGAGACGCAGCCGCGCCGACGGCGACGCCGCGGCTGGACGCCACCTCCTCGCCGGCGAGCAGCAGGTCGAGGTCCCAGCGGCGCAGCACGTGGGCGGCGAGCGCTCACGCAGCAGCCAGGGCAGCAGCCAGAGCGGCTCGCGCCAGCCGACCACCGCGAGGCCGCCCATCATCCAGCGCACCATGCGCAGCGTGCCGGCGGCGTCGGTCAGGTACTGCAGCAGCAGGATCGCCGCCTGGCAGAGCAGCGCCACGGCGACGCCGGCGAGCAGCAGGCCGGCGCCGCCGCCGGCCGCGCTGCCGGGAGCGCCGCCACCGCCGCGGCCGAGCATCACCACCAGCGCCGTGGCGGCGAGCGCGCCGGCGAAGGCGGCGAGCGCGGCAGCGGCAGTCCCATCGACGCCGCGCGCGGCGCGAAGGTGAACACCATGGCGGCGCCGAGCGAGGCGCCGCTCGCCACGCCGAGCGTGTAGGGCTCGGCGAGGGCGTTGCCGAAGAGCGTCTGCAGCGAGAGACCGGAGAGCGCGAGCAGGCCGCCGGCGAGCAGCGCCAGCAGCACGCGCGGCAGCCGCAGCTGCCAGAAGATCGCCGTCGTCGCGGGCTCGCCGTCCAGCAACGGCGGCGAGCGACAGCGGCCGGCTGCCGACCAGCGGCGCGAGCGCGCGACGGCGAGCCGAGCAGCGCGAGGAGCGGCGCTCGCCGAGCCACGCCTGGCGACCCCGCGGGACGTAGGCCCGCGCGCGGAGCGCCGCGGTCGTGTCGGTCGCCACGCGCCTCGGCTCGCGATGACGAGGGCCGTGCCACAGCGCGATCCAGAGCCCGATCCCGCCGCTCGGCCGACGTCGGCGGCGCGGAACGGCGCGCCGTAGAGCGCTTCGAGGCGCTCGGGCGCGAGCACCTCGGCGGCCGGGCCGTCGGCGGCGACCTCGCCGCCGACCAGCGCCACGACGCGCGCGGCGAGCACGGCGGCGAGGTTGAAGTCGTGAGTGGCGAGGAGCAGCGTGCGCGGTCCGCTCGCCGCCGTCGCGTCGACGCGCGTGCAGCTCGGCGAGCAGCCGCGCCACGCGCCGCTGGTGCGCGGGGTCGAGGTGCGCCGTCGGCTCGTCGACGAGCCAGGTGTCGCCGCCCTGCACCAGCGCGCCGGCGAGCTGCACGAGCTGCCGCTCGCCGCCGGAGAGCGCGGCGAGCGGCCGCGCGCGCAGCGCGGCGAGGTCGGTGGCGGCGAGCGCGGCGTCGACGGCGTCGCCGTCGGCGGCCGCCGGCCCACGCCAGCCGTCGCGGTGTGGGAAGCGGGCGAGCAGCAGGTAGCGCTCGACGGTGAGCGGCACGTCGACCGGCGGATGCTGCGGCAGGTAGACGAGCCGCCTCGCCACCTCGCGGCGCGGCATCGACGCGAGATCGCTGCCGTCGAGCGCCACCTCACCGGCGCTCGGCGCCAGCACGCCCGCGAGCAGCCGCAGCAGCGTCGTCTTGCCGGCGCCGTTGGGGCCGACCACCGCCAGCGACTCGCCGGTCGCACAGACGGTCGAGGTCGAGCGGACCGAGCACCGTGCGGCCAGCCTCGCGGCGCAGCAGGCCGCGGGCGGCGAGCAACACGCTCACGGTGCGCACGACGCCGCGAGCAAGGCGCGGCGCAGCTCGCGATAAAGGATGGGCAGCCGCGGCCCCGGCACCAGCGCCCAGTCGCCGGCGACGACGGCGACCTTCACGTCTGCCCGCCGGCAGCCCGGGCACGCCGCGCCAGTCGGCGCGCAGCGCCGCCGCCTCGGCGGCCGAGAGCGCCCGCGGCTGCAGCTCGACGATGACGTCGGGGCGGCGCGCCACCACCTCCTCGAGCGACACCTGCGGCCAGGAGAGCGGCGCATCGGCCGCCGCGTTGGTGGCGCCGAGCCGGCGAAGCAGCTCGTCGAGGAACGTCCCGGGGCCGGCGAGCAGCAGCTGCGCGAGCTGGCCGCGCTCGCGCTCGGCCACCAGCAGCACCTTGGGATGACCGAGGCCCGCGGGCAGCGGCGAAGGTGCCAGATCGCGCTCGAGCGAGCGCGCCAGCCGCTCGCCCGCCGCCGGCACGCCGGCGCGCGTCGCCACCGCGCGAGCCGCGCGCGCCACGTCGTCGACCGTCTCGTGCGGCACCACCAGCACGTCGACGCCCAGCGCCGTCAGCCGCTCGCCGAGCTCGCGCTCGCTCGGCAGCAGCACGGCGAGGTCGGGGCGCAGCGCGACCACCGTCTCGAGCCGCGGATCGAGCAGGCCGCCGAGCCGCGGCAGCCGCGTCGCCTCCGGCGGCCACGCCACGTACTCGCCGACGCCGACCACGCGGTCGCCGAGTCCGAGCGCGAAGACCAGCTCGGCGGCGCTCGGCGCCACGGCGATGATGCGGCGCGCGCCTGGCGGCCCGCGTCGAGGCTCGCCGGCGCGCGCGCCGCTCCCCGCCGCACGTGCGTCCGCGCTTGCCGCGACGTTCGCGACGCGCCAAGTGACGGCGCCAGCGCGACGATCGCCGCGCGACGAGTCGCCGACCCTGCCGCCGCGCCTCACCACTCCAGCCGCACCCCGCCGATCACCGTGCGGCCAGCTCGCGGGGAAGCCGAGGACGGCCTCGTACTCGCGGTCGAGCGCGTTCTGCACCCGCGCGTAGGGCGCGAGGCGCGACGACAGCTGCCAGCTTGCGGCGAGGTCGAGCGTCGCGTAGCCCGGGTTCACGGTGTCAGCGTACGGAAACTCGGGGAAGACGTTGACCCGCTCGCCCACCCAGCCGGCGACGCCGGACAGCACCCACGCACCCGGCCGCGCGGTCGCCACCAGGTGCGCCGTCTCCCGCGGCCGGTTGCGCAGCGGCGATCCGCTGTCGCGGTCCTCGGCGTCGAGCCGCATGCCGCCGAGCCGCAGCTCGACGATGCCGCGCCGGAATCGCGCCTCGCCGTCGACGCCGCGGCTCCTCGCCCGCCCGACGTTGGCGTTCTTGCTGACGACGAAGTCGTAAGTGATGAGGTCGCGCTGCCGCGACTCGAAGGCGGCGAGGTCGACGCTCCACGCGCCGCGCTGCCAGGCGACGCCCACCTCGGCGGTACGGCCGTACTCGGGCCGCAGGTCGGGGTTGCCGGTGAAGGGGTAGTAGAGCTCGACCAGCGCCGGGGCGCGGAAGGCCTCGCCGTAGCTGCCGCGCAGGCGCAGCTCCGGCGTCGCCGCCACCACCACGCCGAGCCGCGGGCTGGTGGCGCCGCCGTAGGCGTCGTTCTCGTCGCGCCGCACGCCGAGGTCGGCGGCGAGCCGGCCGCGCTCGAGGTGCAGCTCGGTGAAGGCGGCCGTCGTGCGCTGGCGCGCGTCGTCGAGGTTGGTGCCGAAGGTGCCGCCGTCGGTGACGCGCACGCGCTGCCAGTCGGCGCCCCCCGCCCACCAGCCGCCGCCGAAACGCCGCGTGGCGACGGCGCGCGCGCGGTCGGCGCGCGACTCGGTGTCGCCGCGGGTGAAGCCGAAGGGGTCGTCGGGGTCGCGGAACTCGTTGTCGTAACGCAGCTGCGACACCATGCCGGAGAGCCCCCACGCCGCAGCGGTGTGGCTCCACGGCAGCGCCGCCTCGCGCTCGCGCCAGGCGATGTGGCGGCGCGGGCTGGGGGTGAAGCCGACGAAGGGGATGCCGGTCTCGGAGTCGTTGCCGCGCAGCAGGAGCGAGGCCTCGCTGCTCGTGCCGGCCCAGCGCAGGCGCGCCGACGCCTCGCTGCTCTCGTACTCGTCGTTGCCGGTGCCGCCCCTGCCCTCGCGGCGGTGGCCGGCGAGCTCGCCGTGCAGCGGGCCGAGGTCGCCGCCCGCCGACAGCGTGGCGCGCCGGTGGTCGCGCTGCCCCGCCTCGAGCTGCGCGTGCACGCCGCGCCGCGACGCGGTGATCACCTGCACGACGCCGCCCATGGCGCTGCTGCCGTAGAGGGCGCTGAACGGCCCGGGGACCACCTCGACGCGGGCGACGTCCTCGGCGGCGAGGAAGGCGAAGTTGAATTCGTCCGAGAAGGGGTCGTTGAGCGGGATGCCGTTCCACAGCACCAGCGTCTGGTTGGAGTCGGCGCCGCGCACGAAGAGCGACGCGAGCTGGCCGGATGGTCCGTACGCGGAGACTTGGGCCCCCGCGACCGTAGCGAGCAGCTCGGCCACCGACTCGGCCTGGCGCGCGGCGGCCTCGGCGCCGTCGACGACGCGGACGGTGGCGGGAACGTCATCGCGTTCCTCGGCGACGGCGGTGGCGGTGACCACCGTGCTCTCGCCGTAGACCGGCGCCGCGGCGTCGGGCTCCGCCGCACCGCCGGCGACGGTGCGCGTCAGCGCCGCCTGCCGGAGGGCTGGGCGTTTGCGCGCGTGCCGCGCCTGCGCCGCCGACGCCGAGCAGCACGCCCACCGCGGCCGCGGCGCAGACGAGGCGCAGCGCGCGACGCCTGCACGGGAGAGCGCGCCGGCTGAGAAGTCGATCGAGACTCATGGCATCTGCCTCCACTCGCTCCGCCGGCATGGCGGCGGACGGGTGGTGCGGACAGCGCCACCGCCGTCCCTCGCACCCCGGAGGAGAGGCTCGACCCGCCGCCTCGATGAGGTGGCGGCGGGCTGGCGCGGCGGGGAGGTCTCCTGGCTCCCGGATCGTCCTACTCCCGGACCTTCCCGACTTGCTCGCTGCCTTCGAACGAAGGGCGGCGAGCGCGTCAGTGGTCTCCCGGTTTCGTCCCCGGTCACAGTGGCGGGGGCCGCGCCGGTCTCGCACCGGCTTCCGAGGGCCCCGACGTGCCTAGGTTGTCAAAGGGCGGCCGCCGACGGTCGCGGCCGCGACGAATGCGCTGCTACTGCGGCGAGGTCGGCGCGCCCGGCGACGGCGTCGTGAACGGGGGCGGCGTGACGGTGTTGGTCGGGGTCGTCAGCGTGCCGCCCGCCGCGGGGGGAATGGTGAAGCCGCCGGCTCCCGCTCCCGGAGACGGTGTGGGTGCGAACCCGAAGCCGCCGCCGTCGCCGGCGACGAAGCCGAGGGGGATGCCGGCGCCGATCTGGTCGGGCTCGATGAACTGCCCGCCGTTGGGAAGGTCGCCGGCCTGAACGCTGGGGTTCAACATCGCGTGCCGCTGCATCGCCTGCTGGCTCTGGTCGAGGTCGTTGGGCATGAAGCCGAGGTCGATGGTGGTGGTGTTGAGGACGCGGCCGTAGCCCTTGACCTCCGACTGCGACGTGACGTCGGCGATCAGCGCCTGCGGCAGCGCGATCTCGGTGCCGGTCTCGTCGACGAAGGTGACGAGGGTGGTGTCCCACGCCGCCTGCTTGGGCTGGTAGCGGCTCTCGAAAATGCCGCCGTTGCTGAGCCGGATGGTGTAGACGTCGGCGGCCGCCGGCAGCGCGGCGAGCAGCGACGCGGCGAGGACCAACGACGACAGCTGGCGGTGACGCATGCGAGACCTCCTGCCTCGGTGAACCGACTTGGCTGGCGCAAAGTCTAACACAGCAACGATTTCGGAGTGGTGCGGCCTGTGACGGCCGGCACCGGCGCCCGGTGACCGCCGGCACCGCGGCGCGGTAACCGCGTTCGCTGACACCGCCGCCGCGGCGCCTCTAGCATGCGCCTCATCCGGTAACGAAGGCAGCGCCAGCGACAGGAGCGAGGGTGATGGGGAGCCGCGACGGCGACGGGCGGACCGTGCGGGAGCGTCGGCGGGAAGGGGCCGTGGGGCGCGCGACGCGGGCGTGGGGCGCCGTCGTGACAGCCGTCGCCATGGCGTTCTGCGCCGCGGCCGCGGACGCGCAAACCGCGGCGACGCCGGAGGCGCGCGCCGTCGCGGCGCCGGCGCGCCTGACCGCAACGCCGACCTTCAACCCGCCGCCGGGGACCTACGCCGCACCACGCACTGTTGCGATCGCTTCCGCCACGCCCCGGGCGCAGATCCGCTACACGCTCGACGGCTCCTCGCCGTCGCGGCGCAATGGCGCGCTCTACGCCGGGCCGCTGACGCTCACCTCGACGGTGACGCTGCGCGCCATCGCCTTCTCGGGTGGGCGCAAGGCGAGCTTCGTGGCGACCGGGCGTTACACCGTCACGCCACCGCCGCCGCCGCCACCGCCACCGGGGCCGAGCAACGCGCTGCTGCTCGTCGCCGCGCTCACCCCGCAGTCGGGCGCGCTCACGCTCGGCGCCGGCAACGCCACGCTGCTGCTTACCGCCGACAAGACGCGTGGCGCCTTCCGCATGAGCTACGGCAACCTCAGCGGCCCGCTCGCCGGCGCGCACGTCCACGCGCCCGACGGCGCTATCGTCTTCGACCTCGACCAGGCGGCGGTGCAGGCTGACGGCTCGCGCACCTGGACGATCGTCGACGCTGGCGTCTGGTCGCGCGCGCAGATCCTCGCCGCGCTCGACGCCGGCACCTGCTACGTCAACCTGCACACCGCGCGCTACCCGATCGGCGAGATCAAGGGCTTCCTGCGGCCCGGCGGCGGCAGCGTCCTTTTCACGCCGCCGCCGGCGCCGCCGGCGCTGCCCACGACGCCGCCCACCGCCGCCGAGGCGGCGCGCTTCCTGCGCCAGGCCACCTATGGGCCGACGCTCGCCGACATCGCCGCGGTGCAGAACCGCGGCTACGCCGGCTGGATCGCCGACCAGCTCGCGCTGCCGCGCGCCTCGCACCTCGCCTACGTCGACGCGCTGCCCGGCGACCACGAAGACCTGCCCAGCGAGCACGCCCGCGAGTCGATCTGGAAGCAGGCGATCCAGGGGCAGGACCAGCTGCGCCAGCGCGTGGCGCTCGCCCTCTCCGAGCTCTTCGTCGTCTCCGACCGCGACGACGACCTCGGCGGCGTCGAGGGGATCGCCGGCTACATGGACGTCCTCGCGCCGCGACGCCTTCGGCAACTTCCGCACGCTGCTGGAGGACGTCACGCTGTCGCCGGCGATGGGCGTCTACCTCGACATGCTGAGCAACGACCAGGAGGACGCGGAGACCGGCCGCAACCCCAACGAGAACTTCGCGCGCGAGATGCTGCAGCTCTTCTCGATCGGCCTCTACCAGCTGCACCCCGACGGCACCCTGCAGCTCGGCGACGACGGGCTGCCGATCGCCACCTACGACCAGGAGACGGTGCAAGGGCTTCGCCCGCGTCTTCACCGGCTGGACCTTCGCCGGCCAGGACCGCGCCGAGGAGTGGCGCTTCTACTGGCCGGAGCGAAGACTGGCGCCGACCCGATGGAGGTGTGGCCCGAGCACCACTCGAGCGCGAGCACCAAGCTGCTCCTGAACGGCGTCGTGCTGCCGGCCGGGCAGACGCCGCGGAGCAGGACCTGGCGGCGGCGCTCGACAACATCTTCCAGCACCCCAACGTCGGGCCGTTCGTCTGCCGGCACCTGATCCAGCGGCTGGTGACGAGCAACCCGAGCCCGGCCTACGTCTACCGCTGCGGCCAGGCCTTCGCCAACGACGGCACGGGAGCGCGCGGCGACCTCGCAGGCGGTGGTGCGCGCCATCCTGCTCGACTGGGAGGCGCGCAGCGCCCGACGTGCTCGACCAGCCCGGCTACGGCAAGGTGCGCGAGCCGATCGTGCGCTTCGTCGCGCTGCTGCGCGCGTTGCGCGCGCAGCCGCCGGCCGACGGCCGCTTCCGCTACTACTGGCTGGGCGAGCGCCGAGTGGGGGCTCAACCAGGCGCCGCTGCGGCGCCGACGGTGTTCAACTTCTTCGAGCCGGCTACGCCCAGCCCGGCGCGATCGCCGACGCCGGCCTGGTCTCGCCGGAGCTGCAGATCACCAACGAGACCTCGGTCTTCGGCACCGCCAACTTCCTGCACGCGGTGCTCTTCGACGGCTACGCCGACGACGACACCGAGATCGCGCTCGACTGGACTCGTACCTGACCGGCGCCGAGCACCGACGCGGTGCTGCTCGACCGCGTCGAACCTGCTCTTCTACGCCGGCCGCATGTCGGCGGAGACGCGCGCCATCCTCGCCGAGCGCGCTCGCCGACCCCGACTTCCCGACCGACCCGGCTCGAGCGCGCGCAGACGCTGGTGTGGCTGGTGAGCGTCGTCGCCGGAGTTCGTGGCGGAGCCGATGAGGAGTCGAACGATGCGATGAGCGTGACGATCTCGATGCTCCGGGCCAGCCGCGCGGCCTGACCCGCCGCCGCTTCCTGCGCTCGGCCTGCGCCGCGGTCGGCATGACCTCGCTCGCGACCACGGTCTTCGACCTGCGCCGCATCGCCGCGGCGGCGCCGCTGCGCCGGCCGACTACAAGGCGCTGGTCTGCGTCTTCCTCTACGGCGGCAACGACAGCAACAACATGCTCGTGCCGCGCGGCACCGACTACGCCGCCTACGCGGCGGCGCGCGGCGGCCTGGCGCTGCCGCAGGCGCCGCTGCTGCCGATCACGCCGCTCTCGGCAGGCGACGGCCGGCAGTGGGGGCTCCACCCGAGCGCTGCCCGACCTGCACAGCCTGTTCGACCAGCAGCGGCTCGCCCTCGTCGCCAACGTCGGCCCGCTGGTGGCGCCGGTCACCCGCGCCGAGTACCTCGCCGGCACGGCCGCGCTGCCGCCGCAGCTCTTCTCGCACAGCGACCAGACGGTGCACTGGCAGACCTCGCTCCCCGACCAGCCGGCGCGCACCGGCTGGGGCGGCCGCGTCGCCGACCTCCTGCACTGCGCTGAACGGCAACGCCGCAGGTCTCGATGTCGATGTCGCTCGACGGCAACAACACCTTCCAGGTCGGCAACGCGGTGACCCAGTACCAGGTCTCGCCCGACGGCAGCATCGGCCTGGGCTGGTACTACGACGGCAACGAGTGGAACCATCCGCCGTCGACCGCCATCCGGCGGCTGATGGCGCAGAGCTACGGCAACCTCTTCCAGCCGGGCTACCGCGACGTCTTCCAGCGCGCCCTCGACCAGGACCGCCTGCTCTCCGCCGCCCTGGACGACCGCGCCGCCCTGCAGACGGTGTTCCCGGACACCGACCTCGGCCGCCAGCTCCGCATGATCGCGCGGCTGATCGCGGTGCGCGAGGCGCTCGGGCCTGCGCCGCCAGGTCTTCTTCTGCGCCGCCGGCGGCTACGACACCCACGACGAGCAGGTCGGCGCGCAGGCCGAGGTGGGAGCGCACGCCGAGCTGCTCGGCGAGCTCGACGGCGCGCTCGCCGCCTTCTACGCGCGCCACGGTCGAGCTGGGCGTGGCGAGCGACGTCACCACCTTCACCGCCTCCGACTTCGGCCGCACCTACGTCAGCAACGGCGACGGCTCCGACCACGGCTGGGGCACCCACCACCTCGTCGTCGGCGGCGCGGTCGGCGGCGGCCGGATCTACGGCGACGTGCCGATGCTCGCGGTCGACGGCCCCGACGACATCCGGCGAGGGCCGCTGGATCCCGACGACCTCGGTCGACGAGTACGCGGCGACCCTCGCCCGCTGGTTCGGCGTCGCGAGCGAGCGACCTGCCGCTCGTCTTCCCCAACCTCGGCCGCTTCCGCCACACCGATCTCGGGTTTATGGCGTAGGCGCAAGAAAGTGTCAGGATGCGGGTTCCAAGGTGGACCTACCACTTCTGGAACGGGAGGACGACTCGATGAAGAGACTGCACGTGGTCGCCGCTGCCTTGGCCGCCTTGCTGCTGGTGCCGGCGCTCGCCGAGGCGGCGCGCCGCCCGAGCCCCGAAGAGATCCTGCGCAACCCTCGGCTGCTCGCGCGATACCTCAACCTCACTCCGGCGCAGGTGACGCAGTCGGAGGCGCTGTTCAAGACCCTCGGCGACACGCTGAAGGGGATCCACGAGCAGGAGAAGGTGGTGCGCGACCAGCTGCAGGCCGAGCTCGACAAGCCGAGCCCCACCGCCTGCACCGTCGGCGGCTACGTCGTCAGCCTCAACGGCTTCTTCGAGCAGGCCCAGGCGGCGCGGCAGACCTTCGACACCGCGTTCTCGGCGATCCTCACCCCCGAGCAGCTCGCCAAGTACAACGCCTTGAAGGAGCTCGTGCGCGGTCCGCGGAAGTAGCGCTCCGGCTGCGCGCGGTCAGAAGACCAGCGCGTAGCCGACCTTGGCGAAGAAGGTGCGGTTGCTCTGGGCGAGGGTCTGCCCCTGCGAGTCGGGCCCGAAGTAGCTGTCGGAGTAGCCCAGGAAGAGCACCGTCTGCGGGTTGAGCTTGTACGAGAAGAGCAGCTGGTTGAACAGGTCGCGCGACTCCTCGCTCACCGGGAAGGTGTAGAGCGAGGGGTCGCGCACCAGGTCCTGGTACTGGGTGATGACGCGCACGAAGGTGCGCACGTTGATCTGGTAGGTGGCGCGCAGCTCGGCGAGGTGGACGCGGAAGAGCCGCCCGCCGCGCACGTCGAGCGTCTGGTAGTTGTCGGAGAGGTCGAACAGCAGGTGGCGGCCGGCGTTGACCGTCGCCTGCGGCCGCAGCCGCAGGATGCGCCCCTGCCGCGCGTTGTCGTAGTCGATCTCCTGCCCGACCCGCCCGTCGAGGTTGAGGTAGAGCGATCCCGACGGGCCGCATCTCGCCGAAGAAGACGACGAAGTTGCGGTCGAAGGAGCGGCCGGCGTAGTAGCTGTCGCCGAGGCCGAGGTAGACCTGCCCGAACGACTGCATGGGCCCGTTGAACCAGAAGTAGGGCGACACCTGGCGCTGCAGCGGGTTGCCGTCGCTGTCGTAGGTCCACGTGCTCTCGGCGGCCGCAGGTCCAGCGTGTCCACCAGTGCTCGCCGTGGTCGGCGTACCAGTACTTCTCGTAGATGCCGTAGCCCTTCTGGTAGCCGACCTGGGGGATGAAGCCGAGGTCGGCGCGGAAGTCGTCGCTGGCGTCCTGGTACTGGAGGTAGCCCATGTACTCGCGCGACTGGCCTTGATAGACGAGCCGCGAGGAGTGGCCGCGCAGGGAGCCCAGGGGCTGGCCGGTGTCCGCGGCGAGGGTCGCCGGGTAGCGGGTGTCCGAGCCGAGCACCTCGACGCGGAAGGCGTGGCCCTCACCCCAGCGGATGAGCCCGTCGAGGCCGACGACGCGGTTGTGGTAGTCGCGTCCCTCGCGGCTGGTGACGAGGCCGCCGACCGCCGAGCCGGCGCCGCCGAGGTCGCGGCGGTAGCGCAGGATGGTCGAGGTGTTCTCCTCGTCGAGGAAGGCGAGCTGCGAAAACTGGCTGGACGGGATGAGGAGGTTGGTGCGGGTGTCCTGCGCGACGATGGCGCCGAAGGCGTTCTTGCCCTCCTTGCCGGTGACCTTGAGACCCCATGCCGGGTCGGCGATGTTGCGGGTGTAGATGGCGTTGATGCGGGTCTCGAAGAGGTCGGCGCCCTCGAGGAAGAACGGCCGCTTCTCCGGGAAGAAGAGGGCGAACTGGGTGTTCACCGCCAGTTGCGCGGCGTCGGCCTCGACCTGTGAGAAGTCGGGGTTGATGGCGGCGTTGAGCGTCATCCCCGGCGTCACGCCCCAGCGGGCGGTGAGGCCGGGCTCGACGTCCTCGTCCTCGTCGTAGGGCTCCGACGAGTCGGCACGGGCGCGTGTCTGGTTGGCGGTCAGCGTCGGGTCGAGCTCGAAGTTGCGGCCCGGCGTGATCCCCTCGAAGCCGGTCAGCTTGGACTCGAAGCAGAGATAGCAGTTGCGCCCGCGCGGCAGGGCGTTGAGGCCGATGCGGCGGCGCTGGTCGCGCGGCCAGACGCGCACGGCGTCGATCCCCCAAGTCTGCGTGCCGGCCTCGCGGGTGAAACGCAGCGACGAGAAGGGGATCGCCATCTCGACCTCGTAGCCGGTCGCGGTGAGGCGGCCGGCCGAGGCCCAGAGGGCGTCCCAGGCGGCGTCCTCGTTGCCGGTGACGTCGTTCTGGAACATGTCCATCTGCACGCCGAGCGGGTTGACGAAGAACTCGAAGGCGCGCCGCTCGTCGTTGAAGGTGTCGAGCACGACGCCCACGAAGTCGTCGGAGAAGGCCGCGTCGCGGTCGCGCAGCCGGGCGCGGATCTTCGCCGGCTCGGGGTCCTGCGCGCGCACCGCCACGTAGAGGCCGCGCTCGTCGTAGGTGAGCCAGAACTCGGTCTTCACCGGCGGCGGCGCGTTGTCGGCCGGGTAGGTCTCGTAGTCGAGCGTGAACGTCGGCGCCTCCTGCCAAGGCGCCTCGTCGAGCACGCCGTCGACGGCGATCTTGGCCGTCGTGGGCCGCACCTCATAGGTGCGCTTGGGCGCGGCGGGAGCCGGAGTGGGAGAGGGCGATGGAGTGGGCTCCGCAGCGGTCGCCTCTTGCGCCTGCGCCCCACCTCCGAACCCAATGACAGCGAGAGCTACCGCCAACACCGACCACGATCGCGCTACCACTCGTCGCCCCGCGCCTAATCTCACGCCCAACCTCCTCATCGGGTTCTGGTGCGACCGTTCGATGGCATAAGCCACGACATGGGGCGCGCCGGGGGGAGGGCTCCCGCCGCGCGGAAGCGCCGTCCGCGGCGCTGAGCACGGTGGGATACCCACCGGCAGGCGGGGCCCCATGTCGGGCCTCGCTCGAGCTAGCGACAACCTCCGCACCACCCCCTTTTACTGACCAAACCGCAAAAGGTTGCCGCGAAATCTCAGGGTCCGCTGGGGCAGCCCGGTTGGAGGTACCCCCCAACTCAGGCACAATGTGCCACCCAAGCCATGGCCTGCGAAGAATCGCTGCTGCGCGAGCTCAAGCCCTTCCAGCTGCTCGACGACGACCACCGCGCCGCGCTGGCCAAGCTCGTCGACGTCAGCGACCTCCCCGAGCGCCGCGTCCTCTTCCGCGCCGGCGACCCCGGCGAGACCCTCTACGTCGTCGCCTCCGGCGAGGTCGAGCTCGCCATCGAAGACAACGTCGGCGAGAAGATCGTCCTCGCCATCGCCGGCAAGGGCGACCTCTTCGGCGAGCTGGCGCTGCTCGACGAGGGCTCCCGCACGGCCACCGCGACGACGCGCACGCCCGCCAAGCTCATCGAGGTCGGCCGCGACGACCTCCTGCGCCTCGTGCAGCAACAGCCCGACGCCGCGATGGGCCTGCTCGCCGCGGTAGCCACCATGACGCGCCGCGCCAACGAGGTCCTGCGCACGCGCGTGGTGCCCAACGCCAACCAGGCGGTCGACGAGCGCCTGACCCCGCTGCAGCGCGTCGCCGACTGGATCGCCTGGTTCTCCGGCAGCATGCTGTTCCTCTTCCTCAACGCGTTCTTCTTCGCAGTGTGGATCGGCATCAACACGCTGAACGTCGGCGTCGAGCGCTTCGACCCCTTCCCCTTCGGCCTGCTGACGATGATCGTCTCCCTCGAGGCGATCTTCCTCTCCTGCTTCGTCCTCGTCAGCCAGAACCGCCAGGCGCAGAAGGACCGCGTGCGCGCCGATGTCGAATACGAGGTCAACGTGCGCGCCGAGCGCGAAATCGCCGCCTTGCACGCCAAATCCGACCGCAACTACGAACAGATGATGGTGCGGCTGCGCGATCTCGAGAAGAAGCTCGAGCGCGAGCGGGTCGGCTAGCAGCGGAGCGTGTGCAGCCCCGCGCCGCACGCGTCGCTAGGATCGAAAGCGACGAGGGACGTCGGCTCACCGTCCCACCGGCGGTGGTTTGCTACGACGGCGGCGGTGAAGGCGTTGGAGCCGGCGGTGTCGGCGTAGCGGACGGAGCCGCGGGCTTCGCAGCGGCGCCGGGCTCCCGCACCACGACGCCGCCCTTGACCACCAATGCGACGCGCTCGAGCGCCGCCGGATCGGCGAGCGGGTCGCCCTCGACGGCGACGAGGTCGGCGAGGTGCCCGGGCGCGAGCGAACCGACGCGGTCGCTCCAGCCGAGCATCGCGGCCGCACGGACGGTGGCCGCCTGCAACGCCTGTAGCGGCGTCATCCCCAGCTCGACCATGGCCGCGACCTCGCGCGCGCCGAGGCCGTGGGGGATCACCGTAGCGTCGGTGCCCAGCGCCACCGGCACGCCGAGCGCGATGGCGCGCCGCTGCCGGTCGCGCACTTTCTCGGCGGCGGTCGCGGCGCGCTCGAGCGCGGCGGCCGGGGCACCGGCAGCGGCCGCCTGCTCGCGCCGCCAGCGGAGCCGGTAGAAGGTGGGCACGAGCCAGGTGCCGCGCTCCACCATCAGCCGCGCCGCCGCCTCGTCGAGCAGCGCCCCGTGCTCGATGGAGTCGACGCCGGCGCGCACCGCCGCGGTGACCGCCGCCGGCCCCTGCGCGTGCGCCGCGACCTTCAAGCCGAGCCGATGCGCCTCGGCGGCGATCGCGGCGAGCGTCTCGGGCGGCACCTCCACCGCGGCCTCGTCGTCGGGCCCTGGCACGACGCCGCCGCCGGCGCAGATCTTCACCCACGAGGCGCCGTCGGAGGCGAGCCGCCGCACGTGCGCCAACGCCTGCTCGGCGGTGGAGAACACCCCCGAGCCCGGAAACACCTGCGCGCAGACCCCGCCCGCGAAGCCCAGCGGCGCACCGGCGGCGACGACCCGCGGCCCGACGACCTCGCCACGCTCGATGGCGGCGCGCAGCACCAGGTCCGCCCCTCCCGGCGCCCCGCAACTCCGCACGGTGGTGAACCCCGCCTCGAGCGTCTTTCGCGCCGCCTCCCGAGTCGCCTCGCTCTTGCCGTCATCCCACGTCAGGTGCACGTGCGCGTCGATCAGCCCAGGCAGCAGCGTGGCGCCGGGCAACTCGATCACGCGCGCGCCCGCCGGCACGGCGACGGTGCTCGCCGGACCTACAGCGGCGATGCGGTCGCCCTCGGCGCGGAGGACCCATCCGGCATGCTTCTGTCCGGTGTCGACGTCGACGATCCAGTGCGGCCGAATCACCAACACCGCCCGAGTCGACGCGGTCTTCGCGGCGTCGGCGCGGGATTCGGAGGCGAAGGCGCCGCCGACCCCGATCGCCACCGCGACGAGCAGGATCCGACTCGACGTAGCGCGGCTCGCCAAGCGACGCCCTCCTCTGATGTCTGAGGCGTCTACGAACGAAACTAGCCAGGGTTGCGGCACCGGGCTGGCGTCGCGGTTCTCGAAGGACTGCTGCGGGAGCTGGCGGAGAAGGGATCGCCGACCCGCCCCTAGCGGCGGGCACCGCCGCACCCCATCGCGTTCGTCCCAGGATTCGCTCCTGAGCAGTGAGCGAGCCCAGGATTCGCTCCTGAGCACTCTCGGCGCGAAGCGCCGGAGTGCGACGACCGAAGCCTGTCGGGGCAACAGGAGCGAGCGGAAGCGAGCGAATGGTGCGCCCGACAGGATTCGAACCTGTGGCCTACAGCTCCGGAGGCTGTCGCTCTATCCAGCTGAGCTACGGGCGCGCAAAGAACGAAGGTCGAAACAGGGTCGGGATGGGGTGAGCGAAGGGGATCGAACCCTCAACCACTGGAGCCACAGTCCAGCGCTCTACCATTGAGCTACGCTCACCACGGATCCACGAGAGTCGTTGCCAAAGAGCTGCCGGTCGGTCGCCGAAGGGTCGATCGCCGCTGCGAAGGGTGGTCGGGCGGGGTGGTCTGCCTGGAGGGATTCGAACCCCCGACCCGCGGCTTAGAAGGCCGCCGCTCTGTCCAGCTGAGCTACAGGCAGCCGTGCTGGTCTACCCGTCTCGATCGACTCAAAGTACCTCACCGCGGCCCCGCCATCGAGGCCTCCGACTTCGCGTTCTCCGAAGTAAGTCGGGGCGCCCAGATTTGAACTGAGGACCCCCTGCGCCCAAGGCAGGTGCGCTACCAGGCTGCGCTACGCCCCGTCAGAGGCCCGAAGCGGCAGCAGAGTGTACGGCCCGGAAGCGACGCAAAGCAAGAGAGCCTCCCGCGATCGGGAGGCTCTCTGCAAAGCGGGGAGGCTGTCGGCGAAAGCCGGGAGGCTCTCGCGCCGAGTAGGCAGGTCCGCCGCCTACCAGGTGAAGGTCACGTTGCCCAGCGCCCGGCGGGCGAGCAGGTCGCCGCCGAAGGACTGGTAGTGCTCCTCGTCCAGCACGTTGCTGACGTTGATGCCGACGCGCACGTGGTCGGTGATCTTGTAGTTGCCGCCGAGGTCGACCAGCTCGTAGGAGGGGACGTCGCCGACGAAGACGCCGGCCGCCCAGCGGAAGTCGTCGACCCAGCGGTAGTTGACCGAGAAGTCGAAGCGGTCGCCGACGTAGCCGAGGCCGGCGCTGGCGTGGTTCTCGGCGCGTTGGGCTCGACGATGGTCGCCCAGCTGGGGGTCCTTGACCTCGAAGTCGAACCAGGTGTAGTTGAACGCCAGGTTCCAGTTGTTGGTGAGGTAGTAGTTGAGGCCGAAGTCGATGCCCTGGGTGTCGACGGCGCCGGCGTTGGTGTAGGAGGCGACGATGGCCGGGCTGCCGTTGACCATGGTGAGGCCGACGACGGGGGCGGTGTTGGCGATGAGGATCGCCTGCAGCGCCGGCGGCAGGCTGGCGGGCGGCACGTAAGGGTTGCCGGGCCTCGAGAAGGCCGGGTTGACGCCGGGCAGCAGGTCGGTGACGAAGCCGTCGAGCTCGCTGTTGTAGTAGTCGACGGTCACGAAGGCCTTGCCGCCGAGGATGCCGCTGTAGCCGACCTCGTAGGTCTTGATCTCCTCGACCTCGAGGTCGCTGTTGCCGCGCGCCAGCACCGGCATGCTGGCGAGCCGCGGGTCGAGCGCCGCCAGCGCGGCGAGGCGCGGCGTCGATCGGCGCGCCGGCCGCCGGCGCGGCGAGGAAGAACTCCGAGTAGTTGGGCGACTGGAAGGCCTCGTTGTAGGTGAAGCGGATGGTCTGGTTCGAGGTCGGCGCGAAGACCAGCGCCACCTTGGGCGAGAACTGGCCGTCGTGCAGCGTCGCTGTCGTCGTAGCGGCCGGCGGCCAGGGCCTTGAACTTGTCGGTGAACGTGTACTCGACCTGGGCGTAGCCGGCGGTGCGCGTGTTGTCGAGCGTCGGCGGGTTGGAGAGCGTCGCCACGCCGGCCTCGTTGCGGGTGTCGATCTCCTCTTCCTTGTAGGAGACGCCGCCGATGACGCGCCCCTTGGTCGCCGGCGAAGTCGGCGTTGCCCTGCACCTCGCCGCCCAGTTCTGTTCGTCGAGCACCAGGTTGGCGCCCGAGGCCAGCGCCGTCTGGTTCGGCGCCTCGCGCTTGTTGTAGTAGGAGAGGACGTTGAAGTGCGGGTGGGAGAAGTTGGCGCGTGCCCACGGGCGGTCCTGCTCGAGGATCTGCACGCGGCCGATGCCGGTCTGCACCACCACGCCCTCGACGTAGGAGTTGCCGCCCTCGACGGTGAGGAAGCTCTCGCCGAAGTACTGGTCCAGGCGGACGCCGGCGAGCCACAGCTTGTCCTCGTTGAGCTCGAGCGGCATCGCCTCGGGCGCGCTGAAGCAGTTGCGCGCTGGGTCCGCCGCCTCGGCGGGAGTGCAGAAGTGGCTGTACTCGACGCCGGTGTTGCGCGAGAGGTAGAAGTCGTCGCTGCTGGTGTAGCTGCCGTTGACCTTGAGGTAGGTCGCCTCGGTGAGGCCGGTCGACCAGCGGACGTCGCCGCGCAGCGTGGAGAGCTCGCCGGCGGTGAGCTGCACGGTGCCGCCCTCGCTGTAGCGCGGCTGCTTGGTGGTCAGTACCAGCACGCCGTTGTAGGCGTTGGTGCCGTAGAGGGCCGAGCTCGGCCCGCGCACCAGCTCGACGCTCGCCATGTCGTCGATGGACGACATCGACGCCCAGTCGTTGCTGGCACAGGAACGGGCACCGTCGGGTCGCGGCCGTCGATGAGCGTCGGCACGCGGCGGTTGAGCGAGCTGTTGAAGCCGCGGGTGTTGAAGTTGAAGTCGTAGAGACCGCTCTGCGTCGACCTCGACGCCGGGGGTGAACTCGAGGACCTTCGGCGAGCTGGCCGGTGCGAGGTCTCGCGCTCGAGCTCCTGCTCGGAGACGACGGTGATCGCGGCCGGCGCCTCGACGATGCGCTCGCGGCGGCGCGACGCCGAGTAGACGGTGATCGTCTCGGCGTAGCTGACGTCCCAGTCGACCGTCTGGTCCAGGCGCGCCGTGCGCCCGGCCTCGACGGTGACCTGGGCCTCCTGCGAGTTGTCGGCGAGCGAGAAGCTCACGGTGTAGGTGCCCGGCGGCAGGCCGGAGAGGAGGTAGTTGCCGTTGTCGTCGGTGATCTCGGCCACCGCCGCCTCGTTGATGACGACGGTGACGCCGGAGACCGGCGTGCCGGTGTTGCCGGTGACGTTGCCGGCGAGCGAGCCGGAGCCCTGCGCGGCAGCCAGGGCTGGCAGCAAGGCCATCGCCAGGGTGAACAGGAGACGCTTCGGGCTCATCGCGGGAACCTCCTCGGTGGAGTAGAGCGTGGAGCTACCCGGCGCCCGTGGCATCCGGAAGGACGCCGGCCACCAGCCGGCTCCGCCACGAGGTCGCCGTGTTCTCAGCGCTGCGTTTGTGCGGTTTATAACACTCCCCAACCCCGCGCGCCAAGCGCGCTGTCAAGGGCAGGGGGCGCCCCCGCCCCGGCTAGGCGAAGATCTGCGGCGCCTGCGGCGCCGGCGGCTCGCCGGTCTCGACGCTGCGCCCCTTGCCGTCGCGGTAGCGGCCGCGGCCGGTGTGCAGCAGGCAGCAGTTGCGGCCCAGCCGCTTGGCCTCGTAGAGGGCGGCGTCCGCCACCTGCAGCAGCTCCTCGGCGGTGCGGCTGGGCACCTCGGGGTAGGCGGCGACGCCGGCCGAGACCGAGAGCGGCAGCCGCTCGCCCTCGTGGTCGACGGCGAGCGCCTCGACGTCGGCGCGCAGGCGCTCGACGATGGCGAGCGCCGCCTCGCCGCCGAGGCCGTCGAAGAGCATGGTGAACTCCTCGCCGCCGTAGCGGGCGCAGAGGTCGCCCTCCCGCGCGTGGCGGCGCAGCACCGCGGCCACGGCCTGCAGCGCGCGGTCGCCGGCGGCGTGGCCGTAGCGGTCGTTGACGCGCTTGAAGAAGTCGAGGTCGAGCAGTGCCACGGCGATGGGGCGCCCGGTCTCGCGGCTCGTCTCGAGGGCCCCGCGCAGGCGCACGTCGAGCACCCGCCGCAGCGCCACGCCGGTGAGCGGGTCCTCGCTCGCCTGCGTGTCGAGCACCGCCCGATGGACGAGACCGGCGAGTTGCGGCAGGAGCTGCTCGAAGAGCGGCAGCACCTCGGGGCGCAGGCGTCGCGGGTCGCACCACAGGGTGAGGCGGGCGAGCTCGAGGCCGCCGGAGAGCAGCCGCCGTTCGAGCAGCTGCCACGGCGCGCGCCGGTGCACGCCGGGCAGCGGCGGCGGATGGGCGGGGACGCGCGGCCACCCCTCGCCCAGCTGCCCGTCCGGCCCGGCGTGCCAGTTGCCGCCGGCGCTGCTCGGCGCCGTGATCTCGAGGTGGAACCAGGAGAGCGGCACCACCTGCCGGCACTCCTGCAGCACGCGCGCCGCGACGTCCTCGCTGGCCGAGGGGCTCGCCACCAGCCGCTCGCCGGCGCGGCCGAGCTGCTCGAGGGCGGCACGACCGCTCTCGGCCTGCTGGCGGAGCCGGCGCTGGCGCCCGGCCTCGCCGGCGAGGGCAGCGCAGGCGAGGAGGACCAGCGCTGCGAGCCCCCAGCCGGCACGCTGCCCGACGGCGAGCACCAAGAGCCCGGCCGCCCAGCCGGCGGCGTCGAGGGCCAAGCCGCCGAGCGGACGCCACCAGGGGGCGAGCGGCGGCAGACCGGCGAGGCGGCGCTGCAACGGCGGCAGGGCGGTGACGAGGGCGAGCCAGACCGCTGCCGCGGCGGCACAGCGCCAGGCGAGAGCGAGCGGCAGCATCCAGGCCGCCGCGGCGGCAGCGCCGGCGACGGCGTGGAGCGCCGCTTCGTCGAGCGCGCGGCGCGTGCGCGAGCGCGGCGAGCGGCGCTCGCGCGCCGCGACGACCGGCGGCACGAGCGCGATCGCCGCGCCGGCCGCGGCGGCCACGACGGTGGCGCCTCCCCAACCGAGCAGCGCGCGCGCGAGCGGCAGCGCCGCGGTGCCGATGCCGAGCCCGACTCCCGCCGGCCGGTAGAGCGCGGCAACGACGGCCGCGACGAACGCCACCAGCAACCGCAGGAGCGAAGCCGAGTCGCCCGGCAGCGCGCGCACGGCGCCGAGCAGCGCCGCGAGCCCCAGCGCGGGCAGCAACAGAGGCGCGAGCGGGGCCAGGGAAGCTCGGCTCTGGGACGCTATGGTCACGGGCGAATCGCCGCCGATGCGAGGGCTGGCGGCATGCTACGCTGCCGACCCCGCCGAGACAACGGCGCTCGCCTCGGCTCCCTGCCTATCGGTTCGCTCGCCTCGGTTCGACGCGACCAGTGCAGACCCCTTCGGCGCCCTCGCCGCCTCACCTCCGGGCCAGCAGCGACGCGGTCGCGTCGCGCGCCGTGGATCACGCGCCCGAGCGGCTCGACCGCGGCGTCTCGCCGGCCGAGGCCGAGCGCGCGCTGCGCGACCTCGAGCGCGTCTACCGCCTCTTCCTCGCCAATGGGCGCGACCTGCGGCGCCTGGTGCTGCGCGAGCTCGCCGCGGCGAAGAGTGAATGGTGCCTCGACCTCGGCGCCGGCGGCGGCCACGTCGGCGCCGACCTCGTGCGCGACGGCGGACGAGAAGGGCGCACGGTGAAGGTGATCGGCGTCGACGCCAAGCTCTCGCACCTGCTCGCCGGGCGGCGCTTCGGCTCGCCGCAGCTGCCGCTGGTGGCCGACGCCGAAGCGCTGCCGCTGCGCGACGGCGCCCTCGGCTGCGCCTTCTCGCACCTCTTCTTCCACCACTTCGACGCCGCCGGCAACCGGCGGGTGCTCGCCGAGATGTGCCGGGTGGCGGCGCGCGCGGTGGTCGTCGACCTGCGGCGCGGCCTGCTATTGCGCACCCTGGTGCGCCCCGGGCTGCGACTGCTGGCGCTCGGCGAGGTGGCCTACCACGACGGCGTGGTGTCGGCGGAGCGCAGCTACTCGTTCGACGACCTCGCCGCGGTGGTGGCCGGCTTCCCGGTGATCGAGCTGCGCCGGCGGTTCCCCTTCCGCTGGGCGCTGGTCCTGCGCGGCCCCTGTTAACGGCCGCGAACCGTGCTGGCGCTGGGCATCGGCGCCAACAGCGCCATGTTCAGCATCGTCAACCGCAACGAGTAGAGCGGGCGCGGAGCCCGGCTTACGGCGCGTGCAGGTCGCGCACCGCCGGCAGCAGGCCGAAGCCATCGGCGGCGCGCACGGCGACGAGCACGGCGCGGGCGACCGCTTCCTCGGCGAGCACGCCCACCTGGTGCGGGTGGGCGCGGCGCTCGCCGCTCGCGAGTGCCACGACCAAGTCGCCGTCGTAGAGCGTCAGCGCTGGCGCCAGCGTGCGGTAGAGGCCGCCGAAGGCCATCTGGCAGACCTTGAGCAGGGCGGGCTTGCCGAGGGCGGCGTCGGTGAGCACGGCGGCGAGGGTGGTGTTGCCGCCGGCGGGCGGCCGCCCCGCGACGTCGCGGCTTGCCGCCGGCTCGCGGCCCTGGTCGGCCTCCCAGGGATGGGACGTATCGGCCGGCAGCGCCGCCATCACGCGCCGCGCGTCGAGCAGCTCTAGCGAGTCGGGCGCGGGCCGGCAGCCGGCGACGACGCGCCCGTTCGCGGGGTCGCAGACGTCGCCCGCTGCGTTGACCGCCACCGCCGCCGCGACCGTGACGCCGCCGGGCACGGTGAGGCGTGCGAAGCCGAAGCCGCCTTTCATTCCTTGCGGTGGGCCGAGTGCCTTGCCCACCGTCGCGCCGGTGCCCGCGCCGACGCTGCCTACTGCGATATCGCCCCGGTGCGCTTCGGCGAGCGCTGCCTCCACCAGCTCGCGCCGCGGCCGCGCCGCCGGGTCGCCGAAGGCGAGGTCGAAGAGGATCGCCGTCGGCACCGTCGGCACGACGCCGGCCGGCGTTTGGAAGCCGTGGCCGCGCGCCGCCAGCCACTCGACCACGGGATCGGCGGCGGCGAGGCCGAAGGCGCTGCCGCCGGCGAAGACGAGCGCGTGCGCCCGCGCCGCCACGTGGTGCCCGGCCACCAGCGAGTCGAACTGCCGCGTGGCGGTGGCGCTGCCGCGCACCTCGGCCGCCGCGGTGACGCCCTGCGGGCAGAGCACCATCGTGACGCCGGTCATCCCCACGCGGTCGCTGCCGTGGCCGATGGCAAAGGCCGGCATCGCGAGGTCGCTCGCGCTCGGGGGCAGCGGCGGATACGGAGAGTCGGCACACACGGCGCGGCGATTGTAGGGCGCGAGTAGAATCATCCCGTGATGCGCATCCGGCCGATCCACGCGGTCTTCGTGGTCGCCTTCTTCATGGGGGCCGTGCTCGTCGCCGATTGGGCGATCGACAAGCAGACGCGACGCGCCGACACCGAGCGCGTGACGCCGCAAAACGGCCTGGTGAAGGTGGACGTCGCCGGCATCGCGCCGGGGCAGGTGCGCTTCTACGACTTCCTCAACCCGGGCAACCAGGAGGTGCGCTTCCTCGTCGGCCGCGACCGCGCGGGTGCCGTGCACGTGGCCTTCGACGCCGCCGAGAACGACTACAAGCGCAAGCTCGGCTTCCGCCAGGAAGGCGACTGGCTGGTGAACAACAAGTGCGACACCGCCGTGCGCCTGGAGGAGGTCAACGCCGGCACCAGCGGCTGCCGGCCGGCGCCGCTGCGCCACCGGCTCGACGGCAACATGCTGGTGCTCGCCGAGGACGACGTTCTCACCGGCTGGCGGTACTTCCATTGACCGCTCGGCTGCCGCTCCGACCACTGTGAAGCTGCCGCCGCCGCCCTGGGTGGTGGCGCACCGCGGCGCATCGGGCGACCATCTCGAGAACACCGTCGAGGCGTGCGTGGCCGCCGTCGAGGCGGGGGCGCCGATGCTGGAGGTCGACGTGCAGCTCACCGCCGACTGCGAGCTGGTGGTCTTCCACGACCGCGACCTGGTACGGCTCGGTGGCGGCGACCGCCGGGTGGTGGAGCGGATGACGAGCGCCGAGCTGGCCGAGGTCGAGCTCGCGTTCGTTCGCCCCGACACGCCGGCGGGTGAGCCGCTCCGCGGCCGCGTTCCCACCCTGGAAAAGTTGCTCGCCGCGCTGCCTCCCGGCTTTCCCATCGACGTCGAGCTCAAGCGCTTCGAGGCGAGCCCTTCGTGGCTGGCGGCGGGAGTGGCGCACGCGCTGGCCGAGCGACCCAACGTCCTCGTCTCGAGCTTCGACGGCGATGCGCTGGCCTTCGTGCGCACGCTGCTGCCGGCGATACCCGTGGCGCCCATCACGTCGAGGAACCCCGACGGCGTGCTGGTTGGCGCGGAGCGGCTGGGTGCCTGGAGCGTGCACGTGGACCGCCGCCTCGCCGACGCCGAGCTGGTCGCCAAGACCCGCGACGCCGGCCGCTCGCTGCTCGCCTACACCGTCAACGACGCCGCCGAGGCGCATGCCCTCTTCGCCCTCGGCGTCGCCGGCGTGTTCACCGACTACCCGGCGCGGCTGCTCCGCGAGCTGGCAACGCCGGATCTCAGGGCGCAAGGTGTGCGGGGCAAGGGGAAAGGGCGGTCGCGCCCTGCGCGCGGGCGTGGGTGGATCGCCGCGGTCGACCAGGGTTCTTCGTCGACGAAGGGCGCCCTGCTCGACGAGCATGGCGTCGTCCACGCGCGCGCCGAAGCGCCGGTGGAGGTGTGCCGCGACGGCCTGCGTGTGAGCCACGACCCCGAGGCGCTCTTCGACTCGGTGCGCCGCGTGCTCGGCGATCTGGCCGCCGTCGCCCGGCCTGCTCGTCCAGATGCGGTGGCGCTCGCCTGCCAGCGCTCGACCTGCCTGCTCTGGGAGCGCGAGACGGCGCGACCGCTGACCGCCGCGCTCTCCTGGCAGGACCTCTCCGCGCGCGAGCGCGCCGCGGCGCTCGAGCCGTACGCGCCCGAGATCGCGCGGCGCACGGGCCTGCGGGTCTCGCCCCACTACGCGGGCGCGAAGCTCGCAATGCTCCTCGACGAGCACCCCGACCTGCGCCGCCGCGCCGAGCGCGGCGAGGTGCTCGCCGGCACGCTCGACGCCTTCCTCGTCCACCGGCTGACCGGCGAGCCCTCGACCGAGCCGGGGCACGCCGGCCGCACGCTGCTCTACGACCTCGACGCCGACCGCTGGGACGAGGCGCTCTGCCAGACCGTCGGCGTGCCGCCCGCGGCGTTGCCGGTGCTGCTGCCGAGCGCCGGCCCGCGCGGCGCGCTCGCGGGCGATGCCTGGCGCGACACACCGCTCCTCGGCGTGCCCCTGCTCGCCCTCGTCGGCGACCAGCAGGCGGCGCTGGTGGGCAATGGCGGCCACGCTGCCGAGGCGGGCGGTGGCCGCGTCGCCGTCGTCCACTTCGGCACCGGAGCCTTCGCGCTCGTCGAGACCGGCGAGACGCCGCTGCGTCACGCCGGCCTGCTTGCCGCCGTGGCCTGGTCGGCGGCGGGCGGCGTTCCCGGCGGCGCTCGCCGCCGCTTCCAGCTCGAAGGATCGGTCAACAGCGCCGGCAGCGCCGTCGACTGGGCCCTGCGCCTCCGAGGTAGGTCGACTTCGCAGCGCGGCGGCGACGCGACGGATCTCGCCGCCCTCGGCGCCGCCGAGCTCGACCCCGAGCAGCTGCCGGACTTCCTCCCCGGTTTCGTCGGCGTCGGCGCGCCCTGGTGGCTGCCGCACGCCGGCGCCACCTTCGGCAGCCTCACCCTCGCCCACGGGCCCGACGACCTGCTGCGCGGCGTGCTCGCCGGCGTCGCCCAGCGCGTCGTCGACTGCCTGCAAGCCTTCGCCGCCGCCCAGGTGGCGCCGTCCGTCGTGCGCGCGAGCGGCCGGCTCGCGGCGCTGCCGGCGCTCTCCGGCCTCGTCGCCGACCTCTCCGGCCTGCCCGTCGAAGTGGTGGCCGAGGAGGAGGCGGGTCTGCGCGGCACCGCCCGCCTCGCCGCGCTCGCGCTCGGCGCCGGCGAGGCCACGCTCGCCGCCCCGCCGTCGCTGCGCGCGCGCCATGAGCCACGCTGGCCGGAGGCGCGGAGAGTGCGCGTGCGCGCCCGTTGGCGGGCCTTCGTCGACGCCGCCGCGGCGCTGCCCGCCGCCCCGGCGCCGGGCCCGGGAGCCTAGGCCCGTCTGTGATATACCTTGGTGCTGCTCCGGAGGCACTATGCCCTCTGTCAACTTTGTCGTCTACGAAGCTGAGTTCCGCCTGCTCGAAGACGCCCTGCGTCGGCTGCGCCAGGAAGCCAACGCCAAGGCCGTGTTCCTGATCGACAAGAACGGCCAGCAGATCGCCTCCACCGGCGAGATCGAGCAGTTCGACACCACCTCCCTCGCCTCGCTCACGGCAGGCAACGTCGCGGCCACCGACGGCCTCGCCAAGCTCATCGGCGAGCGCGAGTTCTCGGTGCTCTTCCACGAGGGGCAGCAGGACCACATCCACATCTCCATCGTCGGCCGGCGCGCCATCCTGCTGGTGATCTTCGACGACCGCTCCTCGCTCGGCCTGGTGCGGCTGCGCGTCAAGCGCGCCTCGAGCGAGATGGAGCGCATCTTCGAGACCATGGCGAAGAAGGGCGAGGCGGCCGAGATCGACGGCGCGGCGAGCCCGTTCTCGGAGATCACCGAAGAAGACATCGACGCCCTCTTCAGCGAGTGAGGGGCGACGAGAGCTACGGCGGTGGCTGAGCCAGGCACGCACGCATGACGTTCATCAACTACGCCAGCAAGGAGATCAACTGCAAGATCGTCTACTACGGGCCCGGCCTGGGCGGCAAGACGACGAACCTGCAGTACATCTACAACAAGACCGCCCCGACGCGAAGGGGAAGATGATCTCGCTGGCCACCGAGGCCGACCGCACCCTCTTCTTCGACTTCCTCCCCCTCGACCTCGGCACCATCCGCGGCTTCACCACCCGCTTCCACCTCTACACCGTCCCCGGCCAGGTCTTCTACGACGCCAGCCGCAAGCTGATCCTGAAGGGCGTCGACGGCGTCGTCTTCGTCGCCGACAGCCAGCGCGAGCGGATGGAGGCCAACATCGAGTCGATCCGCAACCTCGAGGCGAACCTGCGCGAGCACGGCCTCGACCTGAAGACCGATCCCCTACGCGCTGCAGTTCAACAAGCGCGACCTGCCGACCTCGATGCCGGTCGACGAGCTCTATCGCACGCTCAACTTCAAGCGCGAGCCCACCTTCGAAGCGGTAGCGCCGCAGGGGGTCGGGGTGTTCGACACCCTCAAGGCGGTGGCCAAGCTGATCCTGATCGAGCTGCGCAAGCGCTGAGCCATGAGCAAGCGGTGGCAGAAAGTCGAGATCGCCTTTCTCAAGAAGCACGCCGGTGACAAGTCGCTGGCGCAGCTAGCCGAGCGCCTGCACACCGATCCGGCAACCGTCGCCGCCAAGCTCGAGGAGCTGCACGGCGGCGGCGCCGAGGCGGCGGCGGTCATCGACAGCGTGGACCACTACAAAGATGGGATGGCGGCGCTCTACGCCGGCGAGTGGGAGCGCGCGGCCACCCTGCTCGAGAGCGTCAACAGCGAGGGGTACGGCGAGCTGGCGGCGCGGGCGGCGCAGTTCGCGGCGGTGGCTCGGCAGCGCATGGCGGATGCCCCCCCCGAGGATCCCTGGCTGCGGGCCGTTTACGAGAAGAATCGCGGCCGCTACGACGACGCGCTGGCAGTATGCGCCGACGACGGCCGCTGCGAGAGCGACGGGCGCTTCGCCTACCTGGCCGCCGTCCTGCAGACGCTGCGCGGCGACCTCGACACCGCCCGCGGCCACCTCGAGCGCGCCGTGGCTCTCGACCCGCATAATCGGGCCCATGCCCTCCACGACCCCGACCTCCGCCCCCTCCGCGAGCCCGCCGAGCCCGCCGCCGAAGGCGGCTGAGGCGGCCGAGGCGCGTGCCGCCCGGCGGCCGGCCGCCGGCAGAGTGGTAGCCATCGGCGGCGGCAGCGGCTTGTCCGTGCTGCTGCGCGGGCTCAAGCGCCACGTCGCGGCCGGCGACCTGTCGAGCCTCGACGCCGTCGTCACCGTCGCCGACGACGGCGGCTCCTCGGGCCGGCTGCGGCGCGACTTCGACATGCCGGCCCCAGGCGACATCAGGAGCTGCATCGTCGCCCTCGCCGACGACGAGGGGCTGCTCGCCAAGCTCTTCGAGTACCGCTTCGGCGAAGGGGGCGAGCTCGCCGGCCACTCCTTCGGCAACCTCTTCCTGACCGCGCTGGCCGGCGTTACCGGCGACTTCTACCAGGCGATCCTCGAGACCGAGCACATCCTCTCGGTGCGCGGCCGCATCCTGCCGGCGACGGTGGGCAACGTGAACCTGCGCGGCGTCGGCGTCTCCGGCCGGCACTACGACGGCGAGATCGGCCATCGGCAGAAGCGGCGAGCCGCTGGCGCAGATCTCACTCGAGCCGCCCGATCCGCCCGCCTTCCCGCGCGCCGTCGAGGCCATCCTCGGCGCCGACCTGGTGGTGCTCGGCCCGGGCTCGCTCTACACCTCGATCCTGCCCAACCTGATGATCCCCGGCATCCGCGATGCGGTCCGCGAGACGCCCGCGCGGGTTCTGCTGTTGATGAATCTGATGACGCAGCCGGGCGAGACCGACGGCATGGACGCCGTCGCCCATCTCGCGGCCATCGAGCGCTGGGCGGCGCCGGGCCTCGTCGACGCGGTGCTGGTCAACTCCACGGCGCCCCAGCTGCCGCTGCTCGACCTCTACGAGCGCGAGGGCGCGGCGCCGGTGCTGGTGGACGAGCGCGCCATCGCCGAGCACGGCGTGCAGGTGTGGGTGGAGGACCTGCTCGGCGAAGGCGACCTCATCCGCCACGACTCCGACAAGCTGGCGCGCGCCGTCCTGGCGCTGGCGCCGCCGCGGCACGATCCGGCGGCGGACCCGGTGGTGGTGGCGACGCGCGCGGCGCTACGCGAGCGGAGGACGCCGTGAAACGGCGTCCGGAGTGCAAAGGGGTCAACCCAGGGAGGACGCCTTGAGCGCGGGTGGCAGCAAGCCGGTCGTCGCCGTGGTGCTGGCGGCTGGATTGGGCACGCGCATGAAGTCGCGGCTGCCGAAAGTGCTTCACGAGGCCGGTGGACGTCCGCTGCTCGCCTGGGTGCTGGATGCGGCGCGCGCCGCCGGCTGCGCGCGCATCGTGGTCGTCGTCGGTCACGGGGCCGAGGAGGTGCGAGAGCGCTTCGCGGCAGATCGACGTGCGCTTCGTTCTGCAGGAGCAGCAGCTCGGCACCGGCCACGCGCTGGCGCAAGCGGCGCCCGAGGTTTCCGCAGCGGCGACTGTGCTGGTGCTCTCGGGCGACGTGCCGCTGATGCGGGTCGAAACCCTGCGCGCGCTGCTCGATGCGGCCGGAGACGGCGGAGCGTCGATGGCGGTCGCCGACCTCGAGCAGCCGGGCAGCCTCGGCCGCGTGGTCGCCACGAGCGATGGACGCCTCGCCGCCATCGTCGAGGCCAGCGACGCGACGGCCGAGCAGCTCGCCGTGCGCACCATCAACGCCGGCATCTACGCGCTGCCGGCTCCGGCGATCTTCGACGAGCTGGCGCGGCTACGGCCGAACAACGCGCAGGGCGAGCTCTACCTCACCGACGCGGTGACGGCGCTCGCGCAGGCGGCCGGCGGTGTCGCCCTGCTGCGCCTCGCCGACGCCGCCGAGGCGCTCGGCGTCAACACCCGCGTCGAGCTGGCGCAGGTGCACCGCCTGCTCGTGGAGCGCAAGCTGCACGAGCTGATGCTCGCCGGCGTGACCGTGCTCGAGCCGCAGCGCACGCGCATCGATGCCGCGGTCACCAGGTCGGCCCCGACACCGTGATCCATCCCGACGTCTCCATCCTCGGCAACAGCGCCGGTCGGCGCCGGCTGCGTCCTCCACCAGGGCGCCTGGCTGCGCGACACGACGCTCGCCGACGGCGTCACCGTCGAGCCGCACAGCGTCCTCGACGGCGCCGGTGGTGGACGCGGGCTGCCGCGTCGGTCCCTTCGCGCGGCTGCGCCCGGGCACGCACCTCGGCGCCGGCGCGCGCGTCGGCAACTTCGTCGAGGTCAAGGCGTCGCGCCTCGGCGCCGGCGCCAAGGCCAACCACCTCGCCTACCTCGGCGACGCCACGGTGGGAGAGAAGGCCAACATCGGCGCCGGCGTCGTCACCTGCAACTACGACGGCGAGCGGCAAGCACCCGACCGAGATCGGCGCCGGCGCCTTCGTCGGCTCCGACACCATGCTGGTGGCGCCCGTTCAGCGTCGGCAGCGGCGCCACCACCGCCGCCGGCTCGGTGATCACCCAGGACGTCCCCGACGGCGCGCTCGGCGGTCGGCCGCGTGCGCCAGCGCAACGTCGAGGGTTGGCAGCAAAGACGCAAGAAGAAGGGCGACGAGCAGCGGAAGGACTAGAGTAAAGAGGTCGATGAGGAGGTAAGCCGCCGGCAAGCAACCCAGACACACCAGTACAGGGGGACGGACAGCGCCAGGTCCCGCGAGCTGCACAAAGCGGCGGCGGGAAGACGAGGTTGGAGGTTCCTCACCGCGAGGTGAGGCCAAGTCCCGGGCCGAGACGCGAAGCCGAAACGCTGAGCGGGCGCGGGACGAAAATCGAACGGATCGGCGGATGCCTCCCAGGCTGCCACCTGACTGGAGCACGCTCGCTCGCGGACTGCAAAACGGCCCGGCAACGGGCCGACAAGGGTCGGCGGGCGGCAACCACGGTCACCCGTGCCGTGGCGAACGAGCGGCTCCCCCCCACACCAGATCCCAGCGGCTCGGCGCGTGCATGGCGCGAGCGGGCCGCGCGTCCCAGGCGCATCGCGGCCGGCGAGCCGCAGTCTCGCCGGTCACCCACCGGAATGGTCAGGGGAGTTTCTACATGTGCGGAATCGTCGGTTACGTCGGTCCTCGCGAGGTCGTCCCGCTGCTGCTCGACGGCCTCAAGCGTCTCGAATATCGCGGTTACGACTCGGCAGGCGTGGCGGTCGTCGACGGCGGCGGCCTGCAGACGGCGCGCGCCGAGGGGAAGCTCGACGAGCTGGTCAAGAAGGTCGGAGCGTCGCCGCTGCGCGGCAGCTTCGGCCTCGGCCACACGCGCTGGGCGACGCACGGCCGCCCCTCGGAGCGCAACGCGCACCCGATCGTCGATTCCCGCGGCCGCGTGGCGGTGATCCACAACGGCATCATCGAGAACTTCGCCGAGCTCAAGGCGGAGCTCAAGGCGGACGGTTGGAGCTTCTCGACCGACACCGACACCGAGGTGATCGCCAACCTCGTCTCGCGAGAGCTCGACAGCGGTAAGGACCTGCTCGCTGCGGTCCTCGCGGCGCGAGAGCGCCTGCAAGGTCACTACGCGTTCGCCATTCTCCGCGGCGACGGCGGCGCGGACGACGACAACGGTCACCGCGAGATCGTCGCCGCCCGCCAGGGACCGCCGCTCGTGCTCGGCGTCGGCGACGGCGAGCAGTTCCTCGCCTCCGACCCGACGGCGCTCGTCTCCTACACCAGGCAGGTCGTCTACCTCGAGAACGGCGACATCGCCCGCATCGACGAGCGCGGCCAGGAGATCCACGACCGCGTCCGGAGAGCCGGTGAAGCGCCCCGTCCGCCAGCTCTCCTGGGACCCGGGACAGGCCGAGAAGGGCGTCTACAAGCACTTCATGATCAAGGAGATCCACGAGCAGCCGCGGGTCGTCCAGGAGACCTTCTCGGGGCGCGTGGACTTCGAACGCGGCCGCGTCGAGCTCGAGGAGCTCGGCATCGCACCCGAGCGGCTGGCCAGGATCGAGCGCGTCCACGTGCTCGCCTGCGGCACCTCGTGGCACGCGGCGCTGGTGGGCAAGTTCCTCATCGAGGAGCTGGCGCGGCTGCCGGTGGAGGTCGACTACGGCTCCGAGTACCGCTACCGCGACCCCATCGTCGACGACTGCGGTGCTGGCGCTCGGCGTCTCGCAGTCGGGCGAGACGGCGGACACGCTGTCGGCGATGGAGGCGGCGAAGGAGCGCGGCGCGCTGCTCGCCTGCATCTGCAACGTCCCCGGCAGCCAGGCGACGCGCGTCAGCGAGGGCACGCTGCTCACCCACGCCGGTCCCGAGATCGGCGTCGCCTCGACGAAGGCGTTCACCACCCAGCTCGTCGCCTTCTACCTGCTCGCCCTGTACCTGCGGCAGTCGCGCGGCGAGACGATCGAGCCGCGCCACCTGCAGAAGCTCTCGCACGTGCCGCAGGCGATCGAGGACGCGCTCGCGCGGCGAGCGGCGCATCGAGGAGCTGGCGCGCCGCTGGGTGCGCGCCGCCGACTTCCTCTACCTCGGGCGCGGCATCAACTACCCGATCGCCCTCGAGGGCGCGCTCAAGCTCAAGGAGATCTCCTACATCCACGCCGAGGGCTACCCGGCGGGCGAGATGAAGCACGGCCCCATCGCGCTCATCGACGAGGACCTGCCGGTGGTGGCGGTGGCCACCGGCGACCGCGTCTTCGACAAGATGCTCAGCAACCTCCAGGAGGTCAAGGCGCGCGACGGCAAGACCATCGTCGTCACCGACCGCCCCGACGCCGTGCGCGACATCGCCGACGAGGTGCTCACCGTGCCCAGCGTCGGCGAGCTGCTGCAGCCGATCGTCAACGTCGTGCCGCTGCAGCTGCTGGCCTACCACATCGGCGTGCGGCGGGGAGCCGACGTCGACCAGCCGCGGAACCTGGCGAAGAGCGTCACCGTCGAGTAGCGAAAAAGGTGGCCGGCACCGTGCCAGAGCAGCGCGCGGTGCCGGCCCATTCCTCGGTCTCGGTCAGTCGCAGAGGAACGCGTCGGGGATGGTGCCGCCGTAGCAGTAGGGCAGCGGCGGGTTCTGGCTCCACCAGCCGCCCGACTCGCACTGGAAGCCCTGGCCGCCGGCGAGGTTGTAGGCGCAGAGGTAGGTGCACACCGGGCCCACCTCGAGGCAGCGCGGCGACGGCCGGCGCGGGAACCACTGGTGCACGCCGTCCTTCTTGACGCAGCCGAAGATGTCGCCGTCGTGGTACAGCTCGTTGTCGCCGTTGAAGTCGTTGGCCGGGCCGCAGCTGGGGAGTGACGAGGCGCAGGCCCCGTTGTAGCCGGTGTTGGCGTCGAAGAACTGCTGGCCGTTGCAGAAGCTGTTGCCGCTGCTGCCGCAGCAGACGGCCGAGCCGCAGTCGGTGCAGACGCACTGGTTGTTCTGGCAGGTGTGGTGGCCGTCGCCGCCGCACGGCGTGCCGTCCGGTCCGCAGCCGACGTTGACGGTGACCGTCGCGGTGCTGCTGTTGGCGCTGCCGCAGGAGTTGAACAGCCGCACCCAGTAGCTGGTGGTGGTCGACGGCGAGACGAACAGCACCGCGCTGTCGCCGCCCGCCACCGGGTTCGAGGTGCTGGGTGCGCTGCCGCGGTACCACTGGTACTGCAGCGAGGTACCGCTGCCGGAGACCGACAGCATCGCCGAGCCGCCCTGGTTGATGGTCACCGATTGCGGCTGTTGCTGGATGCTCGGCGGGTTGCAGACGTCCTGCACCGTGACGGTGGCGCGGTTGCTGTCGACCGAGCCGAAGTTGTTGGTCACCCGCACCCAGTAGTCGGTGGTCTCGGTCGGTGCCACGGTCACCGCAGCTCCAGTGCCGCCGGCGACGGGACTGAAAGTGCTGCCCACCGGCCCGCGGTACCACTGGTAGGCGAGCGGCGAGGTGCCGGTGGCGCCGACGTGAAGCGTCGTCGACTGCCCGGCGGTGATGGTCACCGACTGCGGCTGCGACATGATCGCCGGCGGCATGTCGGGCGGGGCGACGGTCACCACCGCCGCCTGCGTGTCGGCGAAGCCGCAGGCGTTGGAGGCCCGCATCCAGTAGCTGGTGGTGCTCGTCGGCGCGACCACCAACGTGGAGCCGACGCCGCCCGCCACCGGGCTCGTGACGTCGGGGCTGCTGCCGCGATACCACTGGTGCGCGATCGGCGAAGTGCCGCTCGCGGCGGCGGCGAGGGCCGCCGACTGACCCTGCTGGATGGTGGTCGACTGGGGCTGCGTCGTGATCGCCGGCGACACGCAGACGGCGGTGACGGTCACCTCTGCTGCGCTGCTGTCGACGGTGCCGACGTTGTTCGAGACCCGGACCCAGTATCTGGTGGTGGCCGGCGGAGCCACCGTCACGGACGCGCCCGTCGCCCCCGGCAGCGGCTGCGACGTGTCGCCGCTGCTGCCTTGGTACCACTGGTAGTCCAGCGGGCTGGTGCCGCTGGCCGTCACCGAGAGGATCGTGCTCTGGCCGGCGTTGATCGTCACCGGCTGGGGCTGCGCCAGGATGACGGGCGGGAAGTCGACGATCGCCACCGTCACGGTCGCGGTGAAGCTGTCGGCCGAGCCGCAGTCGTTGATCACGCGCACCCAGTAGCTGGTCGTCTGCGTCGGCGAGACGGTGAGCGCCGGCCCGCTCGAGTTGAGCGGCTGTGAGGTGTCAGGGGCGGCGCCCTGGTACCAGAGATAGACGACGTCGCTGCCGGAGGCGGCGACGGAGAGCGTCGTCGTCTGGCCGGGGAGGATGGCGACCGACTGCGGTTGGCGGGTGATGACCGGCGGCACGCAGCCCGGCTGCACGGTGACGATGACGCCGAAGCTCGGGAAGGAGCCGCAGCCGTTGAAGACGTCCACCCAGTACGTGGTGGTGTCGAGCGGCGTCACCACCACGGTGGCGCCGTTGCCGTTGGCGACGGGGTGCGTGCGGTCGCCTGCCTGGCCTCGGTACCACTGGTAGCTGAGCTCGGTGCCGGTGGCGACGACGCTGAGCGTCGCCGACTGGCCGGCGTCGATGGTCACCGGCTGCGGCGGCACCTGGATGCGCGGCGGCACGCAGGCGACGGTCACCGTGACGACGGCGGTGTTGCTGTCGGCGTGGTCGCAGTCGTTCGACACCCGCACCCAGTAGCTGGTCGTCTGGCTCGGCCGCACCTCGAGCGACGCCAGCGTCGCTCCCGCGACCGGGTGCGAGGTGTCGCCGCTGCTGCCCTCGTACCACTGGTAGGTGAGATTGGAGCCGGTGGCCACGACGCTGAGCGTGGTGCTGGTGCCGGCGGTGATCGTCACCGACTGCGGATGGGTGGTGACGGCGGGCGGCGTGCAGGGCTCCTGCACGGTCACCTTCGCGGTGCTGCTCTCGAGCGTGCCGCAGTCGTTGTGCACGCGCACGCGGTAGTTGGAGGTGACCGCCGGCGAGACCTCCAGCGTCGAAGCGGTGGCGCCGCTGATCGGGCTCCAGCCGGAGGGGACGGCGAGGAACCACTGGTAGTCGAGGCCGCTGCCGCTGGCGGTGACGGCGAGCGTCGCGGTCCCGCCCTGCGGGATGGTCACCGATTGCGGTTGCGCGGTGATGGCGGGCGGCACGCAGGCCAATGTCACTTGTACCGTCGCGGTGTTGCTCAACGTCTCGCCGAGGTTGTTGGTCACCCGCACCCAGTAGCTGCTGTCCTCGAAGGGCCTGACGGTGATGCTGCTGTTGCGGGCGCCGTTGATCGGCAACCTGAAGTCACCGCTCGCCCCCAGGTACCACTGGTATGAGAACGGCGTCTGCCCCGCCACCACGACGGTGAGCGTCGCCGAATTGCCGGAGACGATGCTCACCGACTGCGGGTGCTGCAGGATGACCGGCCGCGAGCCGTGCCCGGGCACCTTGCTGCAGAAGGTCTGCTGGTTCGAGTAGACCGCGCCGCAGCCGAAGTTGGTGCTGGTGGCGCCGGGGAAGTAGTTCGGCGGGCAGGCGTTGCCGCAGGTGTAGAAGGAGTCCCCCTGCGCGAGCGAGCACGCGGTCTGGATGCCGGCGTGCCGGATGTTGCAGTCGCCGATGTTGGTGTTGACCGCCGACGGGTAGTAGTTGTCGGGGCAGCGGTCCTCGCAGGTGCGCAGCAGCTCGCCCTGGATGCGCGGGCAGGTGCTCTGCAGCCCGTGATAGCGGCCGCCGCACTGCCCGACGTTGTCGCGGGTCGCGGACAAGTAGTAGCCGGCAGGGCAGCCGTCCTCGCAGGAGAGGACCTGGTTGCCGGTGGGCTTGTCGCATTTGGTCTGGAAGCCTGACCACAGCAGGCTGCAGTCCCCCACGTTCGAGGACAGGGAGTTGGCGAAGTAGCCGCTTGGGCAGCTGGTCTGGCAGGTGCGCAGCGAGTTGCCGCTGACCGGCTCGCAGTAGGTGCGGACGCCGTTGCTGCAGCCCGAGTCGGCGGCGGTGCGCTTGACGTAGAAGCCGGCGGGGCAGCCCTCGTCGCACTGCTGGGAGGGCGACGTCGAGCACACTGACTGCACGCCGCCGAAGCGCAGCTGGCACGACAGCACGTTGGTGCGGCGTTCGATCTGGAAGTAGCCGCTCGGGCAGTCGTTGCCGCAGACGTTCAGGGTGTTGCCGGTGAGCTTCCTGCACTGCGTCTGGATGCCGCCGTACGGCCCGCCGCAGGACACCGGGTTCGAGGAGGTCGCCGCCGGGTAGTACCCGCTCGGACAATCGTCGTCGCAGGTGTTGAAGGTGTCGGCCGAGTCCTTGTCGCAGCGGGTCTGCCAGTTGCCGAAGGCGACGCCGCACGCCACCGGGTTCTGCGACACGGAGGTGGCGTGGTAGCCGGCGGGACACTGGGTCTGGCAGGTGGTCAGCGAGTTGCCGCCGACCTTCGCGCAGCCCATCTGGATGCCGCCGTAGCCACGCTGGCAGCTCGGCACGTTGGCGCGCGCCGAGTCGACGTAATAGCCGTCGGGGCAATGGTCTTCGCAGGTGTTGAAGCGGTTGCCGGCGATCGTCTTGCAGGTGGTCTGCGTGCCGAAGAGGCTCGTGCCGCAGGCATTGGTCGACTCGGGGTAGCAGTTGGTCGGGCAGGTGATGGTGCCGCACTGCGTCGTGCCGCAGGTGCCGGGGCCGTTGGGCGGCGTGTCCGGGGGCTGGGTGGAGCCGCAGGTCCCCAGGCAGCCCGCGCCGTTGAAGCGCGAGCGGATGAGGTTGCCGGGTTGCGGGCCGAAGCCCTGCGAGAAGTTGATGCCGACGTTCTGCTGGTGGCAGTAGCTCATGATGGTGCCGCCGCCCGCCGGCAACCCAGGCCGGGAACAGTTGCCTTCCACCGGCGCGCAGCCGTCGATCGCCGTGTTGTTGATGCCGTTCCACACGCAGGCGTGGGTGTGGCGCGATCCCATCAGGTGCCCCATCTCGTGGGTGAACACCTGCACCGTCCAGGAGAAGGTGGGCACGTTCGCGTAGCCGCTGTCGATGCCGCTGAAGCACTGGCGCTGCGCGATGTTGGGGTTGCAGAGGCCTTGGAACCCGGCGGCGAGACCGCCGCCGCCGTGGAAGGCGACCAGGTGCCCGAGGTCGCCGTTGAAGGTCTTACGGTGGAACTGGAACTGCGACAGCATGCTGTCGGTGTCGGCGCCGGTGTAGGGGTCGTCGATGTTCCACACGAACACCTGCGACAGCGCGATGGAGATCTGCGCGTTGGCATAGAGCACGGCCGATTGGTTGAAGAAGCCGGTCACGTAGTTGGCGACCCCCGCGACGCTGCCCTTGTCCTGGAAGACGTCGTAATCGGCCTCGACGTAGACCCGCACGCACTTGGCGACGGCCTTGGGGTCGAGCGACGGCGCCTTGGCGGCGGCCTTGGCGGGGCCGAGGTTCCACCAATCGGGCTCCACGTTCGGCCCCGGCCCCGCCACCTGGTCGACGGGCTCGGTCTCGCCGGCGTCTTCGTTGCCGCAGGTGAAGTCGTTGTGCGCGTCGATGGCGCGCGTCGCGTAGACGATGTGATCACCGGCGAGGTTCTTGCCGAGCAGGCGGCCGATGACGACAGCGCCGTCCGCGGGGCGGAAGAAGCTCCCCATCACTTCGTCGCGGAACACGCTGACGGCGGCGTGCGAGTCGGGATCGTCCTTGACCTTGCCGCGGTAGTGCAGGCCGGGTTCGTAGGGCACTGCCTGGCCGTTGCTGGTGCCGGTGACCACCGTGAAGTCGGGGGTGGTGACGTCGACGCGGACGAGCTCCAGCTCGGTGCGGCCGCTCGGCCCGTCGACCGGCAGGGTGAAGGTTTCCGGCTTGCGCGTCAGGAAGCCGGCGACGGCGGCGAAGTCGGGGCGGTGCAGCACGCTCTCGCGACCGAGCTCGTCGGGGATGCCGCGCGCCTTCGTCGAGAGCTGACGGTCGCCGGCCAGCAGCTCGGCGACCGCGAAGGACTCGCCGGCGGCGCGCTTGGCCTCAACCAAGGCGGCAGGCTTCATCGCGCGTTCCGCGCAGTCGTCGGCGGCCGCTGCCGCGGCCGGGGCGGCGGCGAGGAGCGTGAGCAGGACGAGGGTGAAACCGAAACCGAGCGCGAGCGCGATCCGGCGGCGGGCGGGCAAGCTCATCTTCTCTCCTTCGCGGGCCGTGCTGGCCACAGGTGCAGCGTTCGAGAGCATCATTGGGCTACTAGTGAAGGCCGTCTTAAAGAAACGTACTTCAAATGTAGTCGTCATGTCAACATATGAGCTTCTGCCGAAGCGCTGGAGCCTCCGGCGGGGTCGCCGTGCCGGTGCGCAGGCGCAAGCTCGCCTTGAAGGGCAGGCCTCGCCGCCCGGTTGGCCGCCTGCCGGGAGTCGTCAGCCCTTGCGAGCGCGCCGCGAGGCGCGTGTGCCGACGGGCTCGGCCGGCACACCGGCAGCGAGCGCCGCCTTGCGCTCGGCGGCCTTCTCGATGATGCGGTCGTAGGCGGCGGGATCGTCGCGGGCGATGAGGTCGAAGAACGAGGTCGTCGACTCGTCGAGCGCGGCGGCGCGCGTCAGCGTGGGAACGAAGCGCGCGGTGCCTTCCCGCTGGCTCGTCCGCCCGCCCAAGGACTCCAGCCGCGCTGCCACCTCGGTCGCCTTCTTCGCCTCCTTGGCGACGTAGACGACACTGGGGCGATGGACCGCCGAGACCGCCAGCTCGACGGCGCGGTCGCGGTCGCCGACGAGGGTCTCGAGGTAATCGACGACCTCGCGCTTCTTCGGCCCGTGGTCCTCGAGCAGCACCTCGGTGGGCACCTCCGCCCGCAGGTAGCCCTTGTCGACGAGACGGGAGAGGAAGGTGCGTACGGTGGTCAGCTTCCAGTCCGAGAAGAGGCGGCGGAAGGCCGAGGTGTCGCGGTTGGCCTCGTCGTAGACCTCGCGCGCCGTGGGCGAGCCCAGGGCCCAACAGAACTCCATGGTCTGCCAGTCGCTGCGGGTCAGGGTCCTCTTCGGGGCCATCGGCCGGTCTCCGTTGTCGCGCGCCGCGCGTAGCGCCGCCGTAGTGATCGTACTAAAAGTGTAGCATCGGTTTCCTTGCCGCGCAGCGGAGCGGCATGCCACCATGTGGGAGCTCACAGCTTTCCCGCGCCTGAGCGGCCTGGGCTTGCGCCCATCGCCGGAGCATCAGCCTTGAACCACGCCTCGCCCGCTCCCGCCGGCCGTCTCGCCGCGATCGGCCGCTTCCGCATCGTCGACGTCGTCGGTGAGGGCGGAATGTCGGTCGTCTTCGTGGCGCACGACCCCGAGCTCGACCGCCGGGTCGCCATCAAGCTGGTGCGCCGCGAGCTGTCGAAGAGCCGCGACGTTGCGCGCGACCTGCAGGCCGAGGCACAGGCGATCGCCCGCGTCGAGCACGAAAACGTGATTCGCGTCTACGACGTCGGCGAGTCGGCGGAGGGCGTGTGGATCGCCATGGAGCTGGTCGCCGGCGAGACGCTCAAGGACTGGCTCCGCGGCGCGCCGCGGGCGCAGCCGCGCCCCTGGCGCGAGGTGCTGGCGCGCTTCCTCGACGCCGCGGCCGGGCTCGCCGCCGCCCACGCCGCCGGCATCGTCCACCGCGACTTCAAGCCGGCCAACGTGTTGCTGCGCGAGGGCGGCCGCGCGGTGGTGGCCGACTTCGGCCTGGCGCTCACCCGCGAGGCGTGGCTGCGGCTGGAGTCGGACCGGCGTCTGGGTGTCGCCGGCACCTTCCACTACCTGGCGCCGGAGCTCTTCGCCGGCGGCGTGCCCAGCGAGGCGAGCGACCAGTACTCGTTCTGCGCCTCGCTCTACGAGGGGCTCAACCTCGAGGTGCCCTTCCACGCCTCCAACCCGGCGGCCATGGTCGAGGAGATCGCGCAAGGCCCGCCGCCGTCGCGGCCCGGCGTTCCCAAATGGCTGCACGCAGTCGTGGCGCGCGGATTGAGCGTGCGGCCCGAGCAGCGCTGGCCGTCGATGGCGGCGATGGCGGCGGCGCTCGCCGACGACCCCGCGGTGCGGAGTCGTCGACGGCTGCGCACCGTCGCGCTCGCCGCCGGCTTCGTCGTCGTCGCCGGAGCGGGGTTCGTGGCGCAGAGCGCCAGCGTGCGCTGCCGCGGCCTCGATCGCGACCTGGCGCCGGTGTGGAGCAGTCCGGTGCGCTCGCGGGTGCAGTCGACCTTCAGCCGCTCCGGTATCGGCTACGCGGGCGAGCTGTGGGGCCGCATCGCGCCGCGGCTGGACGACTATGCGGCGAAGCTGGTCGCGGGGCGCGTGGCGGCCTGCCGCGCCAGCGCCGCCGGCATGCAGTCGCAGCGGCTCCTCGACCTGCGCATGGCCTGCTACGCGCAGCGGCGCGACGAGCTGGCGCAGGTCGTCGACAGGCTCTCGCAAGGAGGCGAGGAGTCGCTGCGCGGCGCGCCGCGCGCCCTCGAGGCCCTGGGCAGCCTCGACGGCTGCACCGACGCGCGCTCGCTCTTCTACGGCGCGGCGCGACCCCAGGACCAGGTGCGCGTCGCCGAGAGCAAGCGGCAGCTCGGGCATGCGCTGCTGCGCAAGCGCCAATACGACGCCGGCGAGGCGGCGCTTCGCGAGGCGCTGCAGGCCGGCTTCGCGAGCCGCGACGACCGCCAGGTGACCGTTGCCGCCCTCGACCTCGCCGAGGCGTCGGTCAAGCGCACCTCGGCGCCGCCCAAAGAGGCGGAGCAGTGGCTGCTGGTGGCGAAGAGCGCCGCGAGCACCGCGCCGGCGCAGCCGGAGGTGTCGGCCCGGCTTGCCGCCGTCGCCGGCGAGGTGGCGCTGCGCCACGGCGCGCTCGAGCAGGCGGCGAAGGAGTACGCGACCGCGGTTGATTTGGCTCGCACTCCCGTTGCGCGTCTGGATTACAAGGTGGGACTGCGGCGCGTCCTCGAGCAGACACCGGGAGCGCAGGAGCGCGGCCTGGCCCTCGCCCGCGAGACGCTGGCGCTGGGTGAGGAAGCGTTCGGGCCGCACCACCCCGACACCGTGCTGCTGCGCGTCGGGCTCGGCATCGAGCTGTGGCGCTCGGAGCGCGCCGCCGAGGCCGAGCAGGTGGCGCGGCGCGCCGGCGAGGACGCGCGCGGCATCGGGCTGCCGCAGGGGGAGGGCGCCGCCGAGAACCTGCTCGGCAACCTGCACCAGGACCGCGGCGACCTCGCCGGCGCGCACGCGCACTTCGAGAAGGCGCTCGCCGCCTACGCCCGCGCTTACGGCCGGCGCAGCAGCATGACCGCCGAGGTGCTCAACAACCTCGCCGAGCTGGCGCTGCGCCGCGAACAGCTGGTGGAAGCCGAGGTGCTCCACCGCGAGGCGCTCGACATCAATCGCGTGGTGCTGGGGCCGCGCCACCCGTTCGTCACCGAGGACCTCAGCGCGCTCGGTCACGTGCTGCTGCTGCGCGGCCGCCCGCGCGAGGCGGCGATCATCCTCGCCGAGGCGCTGCGCCTGACCGAGGAGCTTCACGGCAAGGGCAGCGCGGAGGCGGGCATCGCGCGGCTCGACCTGGCGCTCACCCTGCCGATGGCGGAGGAGCGGTCGCGCGCCGCCGAGGCAGGCTGGCGCATCGTCGCCGCAACCACCGACGAAGCGAGCGCCGACCGCGGGCTGGCGATGAGCCTCTACGGTGAGGCGCTGGCGAGCACCGGCCAACGCGACGAGGGTCTGCGCTGGATGCGGCGAGGGACGGCGCTGATCGAGCGCGTCGCCGGTCCCGACGACGACCTCACCGCCGAGGCCGTACGCAGAGTGGCGCGCGTCGAGCGCTCGGCGACGACGCTTGCCGAAGCGACGAGAAAGGGGATGGGGTGATGAGAAGGGACCTGACTTTCGTTGCGGTGGCGGTCGTGCTGTGGGGAGCCCTGGCCGTGGAGCCGGCGGGCGCGGACATCTGTCAGCGCCGCGCTCGGCGGTGCTCGACGCCGCCGCGACCGGCGGCGAAGGCGGCGCAGAGCGAACGGGCGATCGCGGCGGCACGCCGGCTCGAGCCCGGCGAACGCATCGTGGTGCCGATCGCCTACCACCTGGTCTACGGCTCCTACGGCACCTGGCCGGCCGACGAGCCGGACGACCTCGCGCACGCCCCCGCGCTGGCGCTGACCGCTCGTCAGACCCGGGCGCTCAATCGTGCGTTCCGCGGCACCGGGTTCTCCTTTACGACCGTCGAGGCGTCACTGCGGAGCTTCGCGCCGTGGGGCGATCCCGAAAGGCTGGGCCAGCCGTCGGTCGAGGAGCTCGAGGCGATGGTCCGCGACCTGACGGCGGACCGCCCGGACGTCTTGCACGTCTTCCTGATGCGGCAAGCGGAGAACCGGGCCGCCCCCGCGGAGAGCAAGAGCATCTTCGAGGGCGGGACCGGGGACGGCATCATCATGAACTGGGACTACCTCCCTTACGTCGAGGCGCTGCACCCGATCGCCGACCGCAAGTTCCGCCGCCTCTACTTCGAGGGCGACACGCTGGTCCACCTCGTCGGTCACTACGCCGGGCTGCGGCACACCTTCGAAGCGGCCGCCGGCGACTGCAACGAGAGCTGCGCCCAGACGAGCGACTTCGTGCGCGACACGCCGCCGCACCGCTGGCTCTACGATGACGACGGTCGCTGCCTCCCCCTCGACACCTGCAAGGCCGCTCCCGGCCTGGACCCGATGACCAACTACATGAACCTCGAGCCCGACCTCTGCGCCAGCGAGTTCACCCCCGGCCAAATCGAGCGGATGGAGCGCATGGTTCGCCTCTACCGCCCCAACCTCATCGTGCGATGAAAGTCAGGCGCATCCTGGTGACGCTCGCCGCGGCCGCGGCCCTCGGTGTCGGGCTCGTGCCCGAGCCGGTACGCGGCGACTTCTGCGATACCCGTGGGCGGCGGTGCTCGACGCCGCCGGGACGTCCCGCCAAGGCCGCCGGCGCGCGCGCCCTCGCGGCGGCGCGGCTGGCGCCGGGAGAGCGCATCGTCGTCCCGGTCGCCTACCACTTCGTCTACGGCTCGTACCGTGCAGCGGTGGGCGAGCAGCCCGAGGACGACCTCGCACATGCGCCGCCGCTGGCCCTCGCCCAGCGCCAGACGCGGGCGCTTCAGCGCGCCTTTCGCGGCACCGGGATCTCCTTCGTCACCGCCGAAGCGAGCTTCCAGGACTTCTCGCCGTGGCTGGACCATCCGCAAGTGCCCGGTTCACGGGCGCTGAACCGCGAGATCGCTGCCATGGTGCAGGACCTGACGGCGAACCGCGACGAGCTGCTGCACGTCTTCCTGCTCCGCGAGGCGGAGAACCGGGCGGCGGCACCCGACACCCGCAGCATGTTCGAGAGCATCGGCGCCACCGACGGCATCGTGATGCACTGGGACTACCTCCCCTACGTGCCGTCGCTGCACGAGGTGCAGAACCCGGTCCTCCGGCGCTACTACTACGAGGGCGAGCTGCTGGTGCACCTCGTCGGGCACTACCTCGGCCTGGTGCACACCTTCGAGGCCTGGGATGGAGAGCAGGACGACGAGGCGAGCGGTAGCGGCGGGAGCAAGGCCGCGCTCGAATGCGGGACGCCCTGCAGTCAGACCAGCGACGGCGTGCGCGACACGCCGCCTCACCGCTGGATCTGGGGCAACCTCGGCCGCTGCCGGCCGCTCGACACCTGCAAGGACGCGCCCGGCATGGACCCGATGACCAACTACATGAACCTCGAGCCCGACCTCTGCGCCAGCGAATTCACGCCCGGTCAAGTCGGGCGCATCGAGCGCATGGTGCGCTTCTTCCGGCCCTACCTCATTGCGCCCGCGGCGGACGCGCGTTAGAGGCCGGCAAGGCGCCGGGCGCGCGTGGCGATGCCGGTGAGGCCTCGGCGCGCGGCCTCTTCGCCGGCACCGTCGATAGCAGCGCGCGCCGCGGAGCGGTCGCCGGCAGCGAGCTCGAGCGCGCCGAGGTCGAGGCGCAGCCGCAGCTCGTCGACTCGACGCTCCGCGGCTGCCGCGATGGCGCTCGCCGCGCGCAGGTCGCGACGTGCGTCGTCGAGGCGCCCGGCGGCGCACGCCAGCCGCGCCCGCCCGCGCAGCAGGGCGATGCGCAACGGCACGCTCGGCTGCGCCTCCGCCGGTCCGTCAATGGCCGCGAAGTGGCGCCCGGCCTCGTCCTGCCGGCCGGCGGCGGCGGCGAGGTCGGCGAGCTGGGCCTCGGCGCGGAGCGTGAGCGCGATCGGGTGGTGCTTGCCGAAGGTCGCGAGCACTCCCTCGACGCGGCGCACCGCTGCGGCGGCATGGCGTCCGCCGGCCTCGGCCTCCACGTCGGCGAGCGCCAGCATCACCCAGGCCGCCGACTCCGGCTGACCGGCTTCGTCGAGCAGCCGCCGGGCCTCGCCGAAACGGGCGTTCGCGGCCGGCAGGTCGTCGGCCGCTCGGGCGGCGTAGCCGCGCAACGCCTCAGCGTGGCCGAGGTTCACGGTCATGCCGCTTGCCGGCGCCGTGTCGGCGATCGCGCGGGCCGCCGCCTGCCAGCGGCCGAGGTCGCCGCGGTCGAGCTCGAAGCGGGCGCGCTTGAAGATCGCCTGGCCGAGCCACTCCTGTTCTCCCGGGACCCGCAGGAGCTCGATGCCCTCGTCGAACAGCGGTGCCGCCTCGCCCGGCCTACCCAGCTCGTCGAGGACCTCCGCCAAGCCCGTCATCGTGGCGCCGTGTAGCCCGGGGCGGCCGATCGCGCGGGCGGCAGCCTCGGCCTCGCGCATGCGAGCCTCGGCGCGGTCGGCGCGGCCGCGTGCCAGCTGGACGACGGCGAGGTTGAGAAGCATGGTGGCACTGCGGTTCTGCGGCGAGGCTGCCCGCGTCGCCGCGATCGCCTCCTCCAGCAACCGCTCGCCGGTGGCGAGGTCGCCCTGCTGCAGGAACTCGATCGCCAGGTCGTTGCTGACGCGGCCCAGCGAGGCGAGGTCGCCGGCGCGGCGGAAGTCGGCGCGGGCGGCCTCCATGTCGGCGCGGGCCTCGGCGCTGCGGCCGAGCAGGGTCAGCGTGCGGCCGCGCGCGGCGCGGATCCGCCCCAGCAGCTCGCCGCGGCCGCCGGCCAGGGCCCGCTCGGCGGCCTGGCTGTAGAAGATCAGCGCCCGCTGAGTCTGGTCGAGCTTGAACGCGATCGTCCCCTCGACGTAGTCGATCAGCGGGTCCTCGCCCTTGCCGGGGATCTGCCGCAGGCGGGCGGCGACGACCCCGGCTTCCTCCGGGCGTGACGCCTGCACCAGGGCAAGGGCCAGCTGGGCGCCGGCGACCAGATCGGTCGGGGCGGCGTCGAAACGACGTTTGGCCTCGTCGACCTCGGGCAGGTTGAGGGGTGAGAAGGGGAAGGGACGCGGATCTGGAGCGACGGCGGGTCGACTCTCGCGCGCGTCGCGCCACCGCGCATCGGCAGCCCAGAGGAGCGCGGCGAGTGGCGAGCAGGTCGAGGGCGCGGTCGAGGTCGAGCAGCTCGACGGTACGGTCGACGGCGGCGCAGAGGGCGTCGGCGACGCTCAGCGACTCCTCACGATGGGCGCGCTTGCCGGCGAGGCGCGCTCGTGCGGAGTCGACGAGTACGCGGCGCATCATCGTCGAGGCGAGGGCGAAGAAGTGCGTGCGGTCGTGCCAGTCGACCGCGCGCTGCCCGAGCAGGCGCAGGTAAGCCTCGTGGACAAGGGCCGTCGTCTGCAGGGTGTGGCCGGGGGTCTCGCGGCGCAGGTGCGCCCGTGCGATGCGTTGCAGCTCGGCGTAGACGAGCGCCAGCAGCCGCTCCCCGGAGTCGACGTCGCCGCGACGCCACGCCTGGAGCATGCCGGTCACTTCGGTCGCCAGGAGCTCGGCTTGGCCTCTCATCGCGGCTGGGTGGTGGGCGCCCTGTATTCCCGCGCAAGACGCCGGCCTGTCGGCTCACCGCCGGTTCTGCCGCGTCCGCAGATGGAGCGGCGTTCCTCCACCCTGCCGCCCCGGTGCAGCGTCCACAGACCATGAAAGGAGCATCCTCGTGAACGAGCTCTCGATGCGTTCGGCGGTCCGTCCCGTGGGGTGGGCACTGATCGTCGTGCTTGCCCTGGCCGCCCCGGCGGCCGCCCAGACGACCTCCGTCGGCCTCTCGACGGTCCGCTCCGTGCGCTTCGGCAACGACAACCTGAGCGGGATCTTCACGCCGGAACCATTCGATCAGTTCGGCTACTCGCTGGCCATCGGCGACTTCAACGGCGACGGCGCGGACGACCTGGCGACCGGCGTGGTCTTCGACAGCGGGCCGACCGACAGCCCGGTCCCCGTGAGCGGCAGCGTCGTCGTGCGCTATTCGACCCTCGGTGACGGGCTCACCACCAACCCGTCTCAGGTCTACATCCGGCAGGCGGCGCCGGCAGACCCGCCCGAACCGGGCGACTTGTTCGGCGAGGTCCTCGCCGCCTGCGACTTCAATGGCGACGGCAGGGACGACCTCGCCATCGGCAGCCCCCACGAGGCCTACCTCGGCCGCCTGGATGCCGGCGCGGTCCAGCTACACCTGGGCACCGGCGGGGGCCTCGCGCGCACTGCCCATGTCTTCTTTACCGAGAGCACGGACGGGGTCCCGGGAAGCGTCGAGGAGGGAGACTATTTCGGTGCGAGACTTGCCTGCGGCGACTTCGATGCCGACGGCTTCGACGACCTCGCCGTCGGCGTTGCCGGCGAGGACTTCGAGTCGCCGATCTTCCCGTGTCTATCCGTCTGTAACCATGGCATGGTCGTCGTCATCCCCGGCTTCAGCGGCGGTCTCGATTTCGCCCGCGCCAATCCCCTCCATCAAGACGTCGAGGGCATGGCAGGAGAAGCCGAGCGCGGCGACAGCTTTGGCGATGCGCTCGCCGTCGGCGACTTCGACGGCGACTCGTTCGACGACCTCGCCATCGGAGCTCCTGGGGAGGACGACAACGAAGGCGTGGTTCAAGTCGTCTTCGGCAGCCCCGCCGGGCTCGCCCCTGACGGCAACCTGATGTCGAGCCAGTCGTTCCTCGGCGGCTCCTCGGAGGAGGACGACTTCTTCGGCTCGGTCCTGGCCGCCGGAGACTTCGACGGCAACGGTGTCGACGACCTCGCCATCGGCGTGCCCCTCGAGGACTTCGGCTCGACGCCCCACGTCGGCCAAGTGCACGTCGTCGACGGCTTCCCCGGCGGGCTCGACCCGGCGAGCGCCGAGATCCGAACCCAGGACACCATCTTCGGAGCGGGAAGCAGCGAGGCTTACGATCGGTTCGGTGCTGCGCTCGCGACCGGCGACTTCGACCGCGATGGACACGACGACCTCGCCATCGGCTCGCCAGGCGAATACCAGTCGGGCTTCGACGACGGAATGGTCGGCATCCTCATGGGCACCAGCGAGGGCATCTCCGCCGCGCGGCGCCGCGGCGTCGCCGCCGGCTTCGACGGCTTCCCCGGCGACCAGCAGGAGCACCACAAGTTCTACGGCGCCGCGCTCGCCGCCGGCGACTTCGACGGCGACGGCCATGCCGACTTGGCGATCGGCGCGCCCGAAGAGGACGACCCACAGACCGGCGTCGCCGACGTCGGTTCGGAGACCGTGCTCTACGGCTCGCTCTTCGCCGACGGTGTCGAGAACGGCGACACCGGCTACTGGTCGGAGACCGTGCAGTCGCTCAACGCCAACCGGGTACGCGCCTCCTCCATGGCCAAGCTGGGGCCGCAGACCAGCAAGCTCGGGCTCCACTACGAGCTCCTGCAGCCTTCGCCTCGCCTGCCGAGCCGGCCCGCCTACGTGCGGGTCGGCGCCGAGGCGGGCTTCCGGGGCGAACGTCGGCTCGCGGGCACCTTCTTCATCGATCCGCAAGGCTTGACCATGGGCACGAACGAGATCTTCCAGATGGTGGCGTTCCGCGACAGCCGCGACGTCACGCGCTTCGCATTCGACCTCGTCCGCACGGCGACCACGTGGTCGCTCGTCGCCAACACGTTCAACGAGACGACGGGCGTCCTGCAGTTCGCCGCCAGCGGCGTCATCGCCAACGCCAACGATCCCAACGGGCACGACACGCGGATCGACTACCAGTGGAACGCCGGCGATCCGGGGCACCTGACGATGTGGCGCACGCCCTATGTCGGCGGCGTCCCGGTCAAGAACGGAAAGGTCCAGCTCCTCTCCGTGGACCTGCCGAACGCCAACGACGCGGCGATCGACGAAGTGCTGGTCGGCATGATCCTCGGGCAGCTCCAGGGGACCTTCGGGCCCCTCTACATCGACGAGGTCAGCTTCGGGCGCTGAGCCGGCCGGCGATGGCGGCGGCGGGCGCCGGGGAGCACGCCGCCGCCATCTCGACGTGGAGCGCCAGCCGCCTGCGGACGGGGGTAGCGGCTGATACCCTCGCCGCGATGTCCGACCCCCGGCCGAGCGACTGGGCGGGCGAGCTCAACCCCGAGCAGCTCGCTGCCGCCACCCACGGCCAGGGGCCGCAGCTGGTCATCGCCGGCGCCGGCTCCGGCAAGACGCGGGTGATCACCTACCGCATCGCCTGGCTGGTGCGCGAGCAGGGCGTCGACGCCTCGCGCATCGCCGCCGTCACCTTCACCAACAAGGCGGCGGGCGAGATGCGCGAGCGCGTCGAGCGGCTGCTCGGCAGCGACTCGCTGGGCGGCTTCGTCGGCACCTTTCACCGCTTCTCGCTCGGCCTGCTGCGCCGCTACGCCGACCGCGCCGGGCTGCCGCGCGACTTCGCCATCTTCGACAGCGGCGACCAGGTGAACCTCGTCAAGCAGGCGCTCGAGCTGGAGAACCTGGGCGAGACGCAGTACCCGCCGCGCAGCGTGTTGGCGGCCATCAGCAGCGCCAAGAACCGCATGCTCGACGTGGCGGCCTTCGAGGCCAAGGCGCAGGATTTCTGGAGCCGCAGCGTGGCGCGCGCCTATCGCCGCTACCAGGGCCTGCTGCTGCAGTCGGGCGCCGTCGACTTCGACGACATGCTGTTCTGGGCGGTGCGGCTGCTCGGCGGCAACACCGACGCGAGCAAGGAGCTGCGGCTGCGCTGGCGCGAGCGTCTCAAGTGGCTGCTCGTCGACGAGTTCCAGGACACCAACGCGGTGCAGATGGAGCTGGTGCGGCTGCTGGTGGGCTCGCAAGGGAACCTCACCGCCGTCGGCGACGAGGACCAGGGGATCTATCGCTGGCGCGGCGCCGAGCTCGCACAACATCCTCGAGTTCGAGAAGCACTTCCCCGGCGCCACGGTGCGCAAGCTCGAGCGCAACTACCGCTCGACGCAGACCATCCTCGACGCCGTCGGGCGCGGTGGTCGCCAACAACGCCTCGCGGCGCGGCAAGCGGCTGTGGACCGACGCCGGCCGCGGCGAGCTGGTGCGCGTCTACAAGGCGCAGGACGAGGGCGACGAGGCGGCGTGGGTGGTGCGGACGCTGCTGGAGCTGCAGCGCGGCTCGGCCGCGCCTCCGGGTCAACCAGGCGGTCGGCCGCTCTCCGACCTCGCCATCCTCGTCCGCACCAACGCGCAGACGCGCGTCTTCGAAGAAGAGCTGCTGCGCCGCGAGATCCCCTACACGCTGGTGGGCGGCGTGCGCTTCTACGAGCGCGCCGAGATCAAGGACGTCATCGCCTACCTGCGCGTGCTGCGCAACCCGCGCGACGCCTACTCGCTCGAGCGCATCGTCAACCAGCCGCCGCGCGGCATCGGCGCCGGCACGCTGGCGACGCTGCGCCAGCAGGCGGCCGAGCTCGGCGTCACGCCGTGGGACGCGCTGCAGCAGGAGCAGGTGCTCGACGACTTCCCGGCCCGCGGCGCCAAGGCGCTGCGCGGCTTCCGCGACCTCATCGTGGCGCTGCAGCGCGAGGCGGAGACGCTCGCGCTGCCCGAGATGATGCGGCGGCTGCTCGAGGCCACCGGCTACCTCGAGATGTACGAGAAGGGCGACGCCGACAGCGAGGCGCGGCTGGAGAACCTCGAGGAGTTCTTGTCGGCGGCGCAAGAGTTCGCTGAGCAGACGCCGGGGATCGGCGCCGCTCGAGAGCCTGACGGCCTTCCTCGACCACGTCTCGCTGACCTCCGACCTCGACGCCTGGAAGGGCGGCGGCGGCGTCATGCTGATGACGCTGCACAGCGCCAAGGGGCTGGAGTTCCCCATCGTCGTCGTCGCCGGGCTCGAAGAGGGCGTGCTGCCGCACTTCAACTCGCAGGGCAAGCTCGAGGACCTCGAGGAGGAGCGGCGGCTGCTCTACGTCGGCATGACGCGCGCCAAGCAGCGGCTGCTGCTGTCGTGCTGCCGGCGGCGGCGCATGGCCGGGCGCTGGCAGGACCAGCTCGAGTCGCGCTTCTTGAAGCGAAGTGCCGGAGAACCTCGTCGACGTCGAGGAGAGCGACGAGCGCTTCGTCGACGAGCGGGCGTGGGGCGTCTACAGCTTCTTCGACAAGCCGGCGCCGCAGTCGTGGGGGAGCGGGGCGGGACGCGACGCCGAGAACGAGGACCAGGAGAGCGAGGCCCGCCGCGTGCCGGCGAGGCCGGCGCGCTCGGGTGCCGGTGCGGCAAGTGTCGCCGAACGGCAGTCCCCGTCGTCGGGCTGGCGGCCGCAAGGGTCGGCGGCGCCGGCACGGTCGTCGACGATGCGCGCAGCCGTCTCGCGGCCGGCATCGCCCCGCGCCGAGCCGCCGCCGCGCGACGGCGGTGGGTTTCGGCGGCGTGCGCCGCGGCACCAAGGTGCGCCACCCCACGCTCGGTCCGGGCACGGTGATGGACATCGAGGGCGACGGTCCGACCGGCCGCATCACCGTCTACTTCGAGAAGTTCGGCAAGCGCAAGCTCGTCGCGCAGTTCGCCAAGCTCGAACCGGTCTGAGGCCCGCTCGCGCAGGACGCGCGCGGGCATCGCGGCACACGCGACTCCTCGCCCCGTTGGCATAGGCTCGCACCCGCCATCATGGACTTCGAGCCCTCGCCCGATCGCGCGACTTCGCGGAACGCGTCTCGCGCTTCATCCGCGAGCGACTGGCGCCGGTCGAGCGCGCCTACCACGAGGAGGTCGCGGCGCAGCTGCACGGCGGCGACTGGCGCCGCTGGCGCGAGCCGGCGGTGATGCGGACGCTGCGCGCGCAGGCGAAGCGCCGAGGGGCTGTGGAACCTGTTCCTTCCCGGACGCCGACCTCGGCGCCGGCCTCTCGACGCTCGACTACGCGCCGGTGGCCGAGGCGACGGGCCAGCAGCCTCCTCGCGCCCGAGGTCTTCAACTGCAAGCGCCCCCGACACCGGCAACATGGAGGTGCTCTGGAAGTACGGCAGCGCCGAGCAGAAGGAGCGCTGGCTGCGCCCGCTGCTCGCCGGCGAGATCCGCTCGGTCTTCTGCATGACCGAGCCCGACGTCGCGTCGTCCGACGCCACCAACCTGCAGGCGACGATCGTCCCCGACGGCGAGGGCGACGGTGGTCGTCAACGGCAGCAAGTGGTGGACGACGAGCCTCGGCCATCCGCGACGCGCAAGGTGGCCATCTTCATGGGCCGCACGCCCGACGCGAGCAAGGACCGCCACCACCAGCACTCGATGGTGCTGGTGCCGCTCGACGCGCCGGGCGTCACCGATCGAGCGCATGCTGCCGGTGTTCGGCGAGTACGACGCGCCCGCACGGCCACGGCGAGGTGCGCTTCGAGAACGTGCGCGTGCCGCGCGCCGACGTCATCGCGCGGCCTCGGCATGGGCTTCGAGATCGCGCAGGGGCGGCTCGGCCCGGGGCGCATCCACCACTGCATGCGCTGCATCGGCGCGGCCGAGGCGGCGCTCGAGCTGATGGTCGAGCGCGGCACGCTCGCGCACGCGCCTTCGGCAAGCCGCTGCTCGACCTCGGCGGCAACCGCGAGCGCGCTCGCCGAGGCGCGCATCGCCATCGACCAGGCGCGCCTGCTCACGCTCTACGCGGCCTGGAAGCTCGACCAGCGTCGGGCCGCACGGCGCGATGACGGAGATCTCGGCGATCAAGGTGGTGGCGCCGCAACGTGCTGCAGCAGGTGGTCGACGACGCCATCCAGATCCACGGCGGCGCCGGCGTGTCGAACGACCTGCCGCTGACCGGCGTTCTTCGCGCAGGCGCGCGCGCTGCGCATCGCCGACGGGCCCGACGAGGTGCACCGCGGCGCTCATCGCGCGGATCGAGCTCGCCGCAAGCGCGGCGAGGCGGCGGTGAGCCGGCAGGACGGGGCGGCGACGCCGGCGGCGGTGCGCGCCGCCGCCACGAGCGAGGATCGCGCCGGCGACGTGCGCGCCGGCGAGGAGCTCGACGTCGCCGCCGTCGACCGCTGGATCAAGGGAGCGGCTGCCGGAGCTGCGCGGCGCGCCGGAGGTGCGCAGTTCTCGGGCGGCGCGTCGAACTGGACCTACCGGTTGCGCTACGACGGCGCCGACCTGGTGCTGCGCCGGCCGCCGGCGGGCACCAAGGCGAAGTCGGCGCACGACATGGGCCGCGAGTACCGCATCCAGGCGGCGCTCGCGCCCGTCTACCCCTACGTGCCGGAGATGGTCGGCGCTCTGCGAGGACGAGTCGGTCATCGGCGCGCCGTTCTACGTCATGGACCGCATCGAGGGCGTGATCCCGCGCCGCAGCTGCCGGCGCGGCTCGACTGGACGCCGGCGCGCACCCGCGCAGCTGTGCGAGAACGTCGTCGACCGCTCGTCGAGCTCCACCGCGTCGACGTCGACCGCGGCCGGCCTCGCCGCGCTCGGCAAGGGCCCGGGCTACCCGCGCCGCCAGATCGAAGGCTGGTCGCGAGCGCTACGAAAAGGCGCGCACCTGGAACGTGCCGAGCTTCCACCGCGTGCGCGGCTGGCTCGCCGAGCGCACGCCCGACGACGCCGGCCACTGCCTCATCCACAACGACTACCGCCTCGACAACGTCGTGCTCGACCCGCACGACCCGACGCGCGTCGTCGGCGTGCTCGACTGGGAGATGGCGACCGTCGGCGACCCGCTGATGGACCTCGGCACCGCCCTCGCCTACTGGGTCGAGGCCGACGACGACTGGATCGCCCGCGCGGATGCGCCGGCAGCCGACGCACCTGCCCGGGCATGCTGCGGCGCGAAGAGGTGGTCGAGCGCTACCTGCGACGCCACCGGCCTGCACGCCGCGCGACTGGCCGTTCTACGAGGTCTACGGCCTCTTCCGCGCTCGCCGTCATCGCGCAGCAGATCTACTACCGCTACCACCACCGGCAGACCAGGAACCCGGCCTTCCGCAGCTTCTGGGTGCTGGGTGCGGCTACCTCCACTGGCGCTGCCGCCGGGTGATGACGCACATCGGCAGCTGACGCTTTGCCCAGCCGAGGCGACACCAGTTACGACGCCGTCAATCGGAGACGGTGAGCCTTTCGATCAGGTCGGCGAGTGAAATCCGCCCCACCCTCTCTTCTTCTCCTTCCTTTGCTCGCTTTCGGCAGTCGATCTCGCTGAGGATGGCGATGGCGTCCTGTCCCCCCTTCCGATCGTTGTCGGCGGCAAGAATAAAATGTAGGCCTGTCTCGAGGACGACATATTCCACATATTTCTGCGAGATCGGATCCTCGCCGTACCTCTTAGCCTCTTGTGCGCGTAGGATCAGCCGGCGAGCGGCCTCGTAGTCCTCGAACGCCAGCACTTGGAACCGCTTATCTCTCGCTTCGAGAACGACGCTCGCATAAGCGACTTTGTCGTCGTCCTTGTTTTTCAACGCGACGACGGTCAACGGAGGGGGCAAGCGCTGTCGCAACGCCTCCTGGCCTTCCTTCGTTGTCAGTGCTCCCAGGGTCGACAGAGGGATATAGCGACGGGGTATTGGATCGATGGCGGCGGCGGCTACCTTTGCGGGTTCTGTTGGTGGCGCGACAGCCTCCCGGAGCAGGTCCGGCGCTTTCCACTCATTCTTCTCGTTGAAGAGACATTGCCTTGCCGTGTTCATGGCCACATTCTTTTCGGTATCCGCCTCTTTACTCGGCGGAAAAATTTCCTTTGCCGGTGCCATCTCTGGCGTTTGGATTGGCACTGAGACGGATCCCTTCGGCGTGACTCCGTAGTAGTTGCGCCAGAATTTCAGGCCGGCGCCGCCGTTGGCATACACACCGTAGGACATGTTGAGGACTTGACCGAAGCAGCAGGGTGCGGGGTTGTGCGCCCTTACCATCCGTACGGATACGATCTTGTCGTCCGCATCCTTCACATCGCAGACAAAGGTGTCTGTAGCTACCATCCAATGCCCCATGGACGTTCGAGGGGTGTCGCCGCAACGTCCCTCGACACACCAGCCGAAGAGCACAGGGCGCCCCGCCGTTTTCGTCTCTGCGGTAAGCAGTTCCCACGTCAAAGGCGTCGGCTTGGATTCGTAGGTGAATTCGTAGAGATCGAACGACGGGAATCCCGGACGGTTGCAGCCCGCGAAAACTACGTTGACATCCGTGCAGGTCTCGTCGGCGCGCGGAGCCGACGTGCAGCCGAGCACGGCGCGTTCCGCCTGGTCCGCCTGAGGGAACTTGTGGGATGCGTCCACCTTCTCCATGACCATCTGGCTCGCCGCCGCCCAGCACCATGCCGAGCCTTGTTGGGAGCGGAACCCGTCGGGCTTTTCGGCTGCACGTGCCGCTGCCGTGGCCAAGAGAGCCCCTGCCACAAGCGCAACGGTACGCTGCCTACCGCCGGCTGCCCGCCGCATTCCCGCAACGGACGCGCTCACGGGCTCACCTCGATCGGTGGGGCGAAGGTGGGCGGAGGGCAGGGTCGCGGGAAGGGCGTTCCCCCGCCACCCGGATAGAGAATGTCCATCACCTCGGGACGCGCATCCTTGCGCAGGACGGTCAAGTAGCGGACGGGTGGCTCCGTTTGATCCTTCTCGTCTCTGAAGAGGTCGTACACTAGGTCTTGGGTGAAGTCGATCACTTGCTTGTCCTCCTGTCCGAACGACATGGCGTGCATGACGTTGAGGAAGCGCACGACGGCGCAGCGACCGGCATGGCCGGCGAACAGATGGCAGACCTGGGGCCGCAGCGAGGCGAGCGTGCCGAGGGGCTGGTTCGGAGTCTCGAAGGTGACGTCGTTGGCGTCGTCGTCGTCGTGGTCGTCCAGTGGCTCGAGGATCAGGCCGCCGGACAGCTGGACGTCGGGTGGCGAGGATCGCGGTGCCAGGTTGTTCGCCGGGAACGGCAGGAAACCCCACAACGAGTCGTCGTAGACGAGCGCCCGGGGCTCGCGGTCATGAGTGATTTCGACCGGTCGGATGCGCCAGCCGCCCTTGAAATGTAAAACGGCTCGCACCAGCGCGTTGTCGTACTTTTTGTCGTTGCGGCAGTGGGTCGCGAATTTCGTGCCGTAGCAGTCGGCTTGCATCGGCGGGAGGCTTGAGTCGGAGCCGTAGATACGCTCCAAGACGAGGTAGCGGTCGTCCCCGACTATTTCCATGGGCCCGGCAGCGTTGGACCGGAGAGTCCAAGCGCCGGTCAACGGCTCGTGGAACGTGCCGCCGAAGTTCGTCACCGTGGTCACATGGTGGTGGTGAGGCGCGCCCGTTGCCTTGGCGGCAGCTTCGACATCGAGCACCAGGACCGTGAGCCCTTGCCACTCACCGCGGGGGTCGACGCGCGGCACGATCACCATCAGACCCGCCAGGAACACGAACGTCTTCATCGCCTCCTCCCTTCTGCGAGCAACGTCTCCACTTCCGACGGCAGCGCGGCGCGCGCCTGCGGATCGGAGCCGATGTATTGGAAGGCCGACCAGTCGGGCGGCCCGCTGTGACCGGAAGCCGTGATGCGAGGGGCGCGCATGGCTCGTGCGAGCGCCGCCGGGGCATCGCCGTCGCGGACGTACTCGCGGTGGAAGGCCCCCATTAGCTCGGCCGTTTCTCGGTCTTCCACCGGCCGGAGCGTCGCCACGACTCCGGACGCGCCGGAGCTCAGGAACTCGCGGGCGAGGTCCATGGGGCCGGCCAACGGCACCACCCGGCCAGCGCGCGTGAAGCAGCCGCTGAGAACCACCAACGGCCGGCGCGGGAAGCGCGCGGCGGCGATGTCGGCGATCGTCAGGTTGCCGCCGTCGTCGGCGCTCGACAGCACCAGGCGCGCGGCGCCGGGCATTGCCTCGTCGACGACTGCATGCACGGCGAAGTGCAGCACGTCGGCCGACCGCCAGCGGCTGAGGACCTTTTCCCGCGACGCCCGCGCTCCGATGAGCAACGTCGAACGGGGATAGGCCGCCGCGACGTCCTTGCCCTCCTGCCGAGCCGCGGGCAGCGGCGGCAGGTACGAGCCATCGCGAACGTCGCGCTCGGGGTCGGCGGCGACCAGGACCTCTGCCGGGACGCCGGCCCCTTCGCGTATGGCCAAGCCAAGGCTCGGCGCAACGCTGACGACGAGGTGATCGATCCATCGTCCCCCGCGCGGATGCGCCGTTGCGCTCCAGGGCACCGTCGCCCAAGCGTCTTCGGCGATCACGACGATGCGATCAGCCGTCGCTAGGTCCTCCTTCGCGGGAGCGAGCAACTCGGCGAGCCGCGACTCCACCAACTCGCCGCCCTTGGCGGGAGTCCTCGACAGCTCCGCGGTCAGCCGCCGGCTGTCGTCGCGTTTCCATGGCAGTTGCCACTGCCGTAGATGTCCCGCGCGCATCCACCAGACCGCCAGCCGGTCGTCCATCTGATCCAGGTACAAGACCGCGGCCGATGGGCTGCCGGCGCTGCTGCTCACGACAGCGGTCGCCGCCGTTCGCCACGGACGTCGACCGCGCTCGGAGCTGACCAGCGCCTCGACGCTCAGTCCGTCAGCGAGCAAGGACGCGGTCAAGGCATCGAAGGCCGGCTCCGCCTCGGCGAAGGCACGCGCCGGATCTCCTAACGTCGACACCTCCTCGCGAAGGCGCTCGTATGCCTCGACTCCCCGCCGCAGCTCGGCTCGTCCGCCGGCGCGGTCGCCGAGCAGCAGCAAGGCCTGGCCGCGGCTGAGGATCGCGGCCGTCCTCTCGGAGGCGCGGCCGGTGCTCTCGAGGACGGGAAGCGAGGCGGCGAGAAGACGAGCCGCGGCGGCCGGGTCTCGTTCCCTCACGGCGGTGCCTTCGATCCAGTCGAGGAAGCGCATCTGTCCTTCTCGGACGGACGCACTTGCCGCCTTCCGCGACACCGCTCGCGCTTCGGCGATGATGGATAGGGCGTCGTCGGGTCGTTGCAGCCGGATGTCGTTCAAGGCGATGGTCTGCAGGCTGGCGGTGATCAGTGCCGGATCGCCGGCAGCGCGCTCGATGGCGAGCGATTCGCGCTGGAAGGCGTCACCAGCTTGGAGAGACCCTGCCTGCAACAGCAGGTCGCCGGCCATCCAGACAGCGCTGCCGCGCGCGTAGGCGTTGCATGACCGACTGCTTGTATGCAGCGACTCCTCGGCCGCGAGTACCCCTAGCTCGGGCTTGCCTAGCGCAAATAGCGCGTGCGCGAGCGTCGATTGCATCGTGGCCAAGCTCGCCAGCTCGTGGTGGGCGGCCGCCACTCGAATCGCTTCCCGATACAGCGGCAGCGCCTTCGCCGGCGCCCCCCGCTTGACGTAGAGGGAGGCCAGTTGGTCGGCGGCATACGCGCGGATGCTCGGGCGCGAGGTCTCGTGGAGCTCGCGCAACTCGAGTTCCGCGAGCTGCGCCCGGTTCAACCGTGCCAGAGCGGCGGCGCGATAGCCGCGGGCGCGGAGAAGCGCCGGATTGCTGGTGGCCGTCAGCGGCCGAGCGGCCTCGGCGAACCCTCGGGCTGCCTCTTCGTAGCGCAGCTCGCGGAAGGCAGATCGGCTGCGCCCATAGGCCTGTACGGCGCGGGCTCCGGGAAGTTCCGAGGCTACGGCTCGCGAGGCGATCTCGAGCGTCAGCGGGTCGCCACCACTCGCGGTGATGCGGCGCGCGAGCGCGATCGCCACCTCGCCGAGCGCAGTGGCTCTGGGGGTGGCGCCTTCGAGCCGCGCGTCCGCCCAAGCAGGTAAGAGCTCGTCCTCGACGAAGAGTCTCAGCGCCTGCGTGTCCTCGCCGGCGAGCGACGGCTCGCCCCCGGACGCCGGATTGGCCAGCCAGCTCCGCCATCGCGTCGCCTGCTCCCAACACGAGCCGCGCCCGTAGTCGACGAACAGTCGATGCAGGCGTCGCTGCGCCTCGGCGCGCCTGGGCGCCTGCGGGCCAGCGGCCGCAAGGTAGCGCGCCCATGCCGCGCGAGCCGACGAGGCGAGCTCGAGCCGATCGAGAATGAGCGCTCGATTCCGCCACGCCGTCGCCGTCGCGTCTGACGGGGCCTTCCGCACGGCCTCGTCGCTAGCGGTCAGTGCCGTCACCAGCCCGAGCGGGTCGGCTCCGGCGGTGGCCGCCGCCAGCGCGATGGCCGCCCGATCGTTGGCAACGATCGCCGGTACCGCACCCCGCCGCGCCGCCTCGTCGAGCAGGAGCAGGGCCTGCCGCCACTCGCGCCGCGTCGCCGCGAGCGCGGCGCCGAGCCGCAAGCCCTCCGGCGTCGCGGCATCGCGCGCACGTTCGATCGCCAACACCTGTTCGCGGGTCAGGGCCTCGGCACGGCCCGGCTCTGAGCTGTAGAGCTCGCCTCCACCGGGTAGCCGGATGCCTGGCATGGGCGGTAGCGAGTGACTCCTCTGGCGGTCGCCACAGGCTGCCAGCGCCAACGCGGCGACTACCGCGACGCATGACGCGCCAAGTGACCGGCGTGCCCACGCGCGCGTTCGAGAGCTTGAGCTGTAGACCGTGCCGTGACGCTACGTCAACTGCGGGACCAGAGCAACCGCTCCGGAGCGGTCAAGCCGCTGCGACTCTCATCGAGCCCTGTGGGCTGCGCACCACCCATGCGAAGAACGCCGGCGGGCGATTGGACGCGCGTCGCGGAAATCGGCGCGACCCAAGTGGGGCTCGCGCGCGCCTGCAGTCAGCCGTTGTAGAGCGGCAGGTCGTCGCGCGCGAAGGCGGAGTGGAACGGGCTCGCGAGCCGACCGAGCCTGTCGGGGACCTCGCGGAAGCGGCGCTCGCCGCTGAAGATGCCGAAGAAGTAGCGCCAGAACGAGCGCCAGGGCCGCAGCAGGAAGGGCACCGACAGCCGCGGCGCGAGGTCGATGAGGTAGAGGAACGCCTTCGACGCCTGCAGCTCGGGCTGGATCACCTCGTCGACCCGGCGCTGGTAGGTCGCCAGCGCGCCGTCGCCCGTCTCGACGGCGCCGGCGATCGCCTCCGCCGCCAGTTGGCCGCTCTGCATCGCGTAATAGATGCCCTCGCCGACCGCCGCGTCGATGAGGCCGGCGGCGTCGCCCACCAACAACGTGCGGCCGAAGACGATCCGCTCGTCGGGTACGCGGATCGGCAGGTGGTGGCCGAGCGCGATGTGCGGTTCGGCGCCGCCGATCGCGGCCCGGTACCGTGCGCGCGTGGCGTTGCAGTAGCCGCGCAGCTGCTTGGCCAGCGGCCGCGGCACCATGACACCGACCGAGAAGTTGGCGGCCTTCGGGAAGACCCAGCCGTAGCCGCTCGCAAGCGTGCCGACGTCGATCGCCACCGTATCTCGCCATTCCTCGAGCGATTCCCGTGAGGCGGCGATCTCCCACTCGACGGCGACGGCGAGCCGCCGGAACCGCGGCGCGCCGACCAGCCGCCGCGTCGCGCCGTTGGCGCCGTCGGCGCCGACGAGATACCGCGTCGCGAGCTCGCGCTGCGGCGTGCGCGCGACGTAGCCGTCGGGCGTCCGCTCGAGACCGGTCAGCGGCGACTGTTCGTGCACCGCGACGCCGGCGCGGGCGGCCTGCTCGAGCAGGTAAGCATCGAAGCGGTCGCGCATCACCATGAACGCGAACGGCCGCTCCGCCTCGCGCACGAACGGCCGCTTGCCGTTCACCGTGATGCGCATCTTGTCGATCTTCCGCTCGATGACCGGATCGAGCGGGAAGTCGAGCAGCTTCGCGACGTGCGGCGCCACCGCGCCGGCGCAGGTCTTGTAGCGCGGCAGCTTCGCCTTCTCGACCAGCGCGACGCGGAACGCTCTTTTCGCCAGCTCGTACGCAGCGATCGCCCCCGCGGGCCCGCCGCCGACGACGACGGCGTCGTACGCCTCGCTCACGCACGCTCTCCGTCGCCGCGCCGCGCCCGCTGCTGCAGCAGCCAGTCCTCCTTGATGACGGCGAACAGGTAGTTGTCCACCCACTCGCCCTCGAGCTGGAAGTAGCCGCGCAGCGTGCCTTCGCGGCGGAAGCCGAGCTTCTCGAGCACCTTCTGCGAGGCGACGTTGGCGAGCGCCGTTCGCGCCTCCAAACGGTGCAGCCGCGTGCGTGCGAAGAGGTCGCCGATCAGCCGCGTCAGCGCCTTTCGCATCAGCCCGCGCCCCTGGAAGGCGGTCGACAGCGAGTAGCCGCACTCGGCGAGGCCGTGCTCCCAGCTGTGCACGACGAGGGTGATCCATCCCGCCGGCTGGCGGTGGACGAGGACGATCCAGTCGAAGCGGTCGCCGCGGCTGCGCCAGAGGTCGTCGGCGCGGCGCGAGGCGAGCTCGGAGCGCAGCTGCGACGTCGACAGCGGTGCCAGCGGCTGGTAGCGGCGGACGCTCTTCTCGGCGCGCCAGAGGTGCAGCAGGGCGGCGTCCTCGGGGCGCGCCGGCCGGACCTCGACCTCGGCGATCACGGGTCGGTGGCGAGGGGTGTCGTCTGCGAGCATGCCGCGCGAGTGGACGTCAGCCGGCTTCGCGGCGCCGCCGGTACGCGGGCGAGCCGCGGACCGAGCAGCGCCAGCAGGAACAGGTAACCATAGCCCTGCAGGAAGAGGTAGAGGAAGGGCAGCGACGCCCACATGCCGAGGGCGACCGCCGCGGCGCAGCAGGCGGCGAAGTAGAGCGTCAGCGCGCCCTCGACATAGAACGAGAGACGGCGGCCGCCGCCGTAGCCGCCGCCGGCCGCGGATGTCGTGCCGGTGGCGTCGATCGCCGCGTCTGTCGCGGCTGCGGCCGCGAGGCCGCCGGCGCCGGTTGCCGCCATCGTGATGGCCTCGGCCGCGGAGACGTTCCCGTCGATCACCGCGCTCGTCACCGCTGCGGCCGCCAAGCCGGTCGCGGCGACCGTCCCGCTCGCCGCACGCGCCCTCGCCGCCGCGCCGTCCTCGCGTCGATACTTGGGCGTGCGATGGAAGGTGCCGCCGCGCACGAAGGCGCCCGCCACCACCGCCGCGCTGTTGGTCACCGACAGCCCGATGCCGGTAGCCATCAGCGCCGGCAGCAGGCGCAGCCGCGCCCGCCACGGCTCGCCCACCGCCAACTGGCTGGCGACGTAGAAGAGCAGCACCGAGCCGCTGGCGAGGGTGAACAGCGGCAGGTCGACGGCGAGCACCTGCCACCACCCCTCGCTGCGGCGCAGCAGCATGGCGGGGAAGATGAGCGCCGCCAGGACCGTGAGCAGCGGATAGCTGACGTTGGCGGTCAGGTGCACGAACGCCTCGCGCCGCACCCGCCACGGCAGCGGCGCGGTGAGGAGGCGCGGCAGCAGCTTGCGCGCCGTCTGCGCGGCGCCCTTCGCCCAGCGGTGCTGCTGCGCCTCGAGGTCGGCGGCCTCGACCGGCAGCTCCGCGGGCACCACCACCTCGGGCAGGAAGACGAAGCGCCAGCCGGCGAGCTGCGCGCGGTAGGAGAGGTCGAGGTCCTCGGTGAGGGTGTCCGCCTGCCAGCCGCCGGCGTCCTCGATGGCGGCGCGGCGCCAGATGCCGGCGGTGCCGTTGAAGTTGAAGAAGCAGTCGGTGCGGTGGCGCGCCGCGTGCTCGATGGCGAAGTGGCCGTCGAGCAGCATCGCCTGCACGCGGGTGGCGAGGGAGTCCTCGCGGTTGAGGTGCCCCCAGCGCGCCTGCACCATGCCGACGCCGGGATCGGCGCTGAACCAGGGCACCAGCCGCCGCAGGAAGTCGCGACCGGGCACGAAGTCGGCGTCGAAGATGCAGAGCAGGTCGCCGCGCGCGACGGCGAGGCCGGCGGCGAGAGCGCCGGCCTTGAAGCCGGCGCGATCGGCACGCCGCAGGTGACGGACGTCGAGGCCGCCGCGACAAAGCTCGGCGCAGACGCGGGCGACGATCGTGCTGGTGTCGTCCGTCGAGTCGTCGAGCACCTGCACCTCGAGCCGCTCGGCCGGGTAGTCGAGGACGGCGACGGCGCGCAGCAGCCGCTCGGCGACGAAACGCTCGTTGTAGAGCGGCAGCTGCACGGTGACCAGCGGCCACGCGTCCTCCGCCGGCGCCGGCGGCGTCACGAGCGGACGCCGGCGGTGGCGCCACCAGCCGGCGAGCAGCAGCAGGCGGTGCATGCCGTAGAGGGAGAGGACGGCCAGCGCCGCGTAGTAGGCCGCGAGCACGAACCCGCTTGCCCATAACATCGCGGCCTCTGATGTCGCTGTCAGCTCCAACGGGACCACCTCGGGGCGATACGTCGCCGATGCGAGGACCAGACGAGTCGGTGCCGTCGAGCGAGCAGGCGGCTCCGGCGCGCGAGAACCGGCGCGCGGCCCTTCCCTTCGTCACAGCCCTGGTGGTCGAGGCATCGGCCCTCGGTGGCTTGACCGTCGCCGGCGATCCGACGCGGCGTCCGCTGCTCACGCTGCTGCTGCTTGGCGTCGCTTCGCTCGCGTTGATCGCGCTCGTCCGCGGCGCCGCGCGGGCCGCCGTCTCGCCCGTCGCCATCCTCGGCGCCGCGGCGCTGCTGCGCCTGCTGCTCGTGCCGCTGCCGCCGACGCTGTCGAGCGACGTGTGGCGCTACCTGTGGGAGGGGCGCGTCGCGGCGGGCCACGGCAACCCGTACCTGTTCGCGCCCGACGATCCGGCGCTCGCGGTCGAGCGCGACGAGCTCTGGCGCCGCGTCGAGCACCGCGAGGTGGCCGTCGATCTACCCGCCGCTCGCGATGTCCCTCTTCGTCCTGCCGTCGGCGCTGCCGCTCGGCGCCGCGGTGGTGGGGTGGAAGCTGATCGTCGCGCTCGGCGACCTCGGCGGCTGCGCGCTGTTGCTGCGCCTCGCCGCCGCGCGTGGCTGGCCGCGCGAGCGCGTGCTGTGGTACGCCGCGCATCCGCTGGTGGTGCTCGAGGGCGCCGGCATGGGGCACGTCGAGCCGCTCGGCGTCGCGGCGTCGGTGCTCGTCGTCCTGCTCGTCGTGCGCAGCCGTCCGGCCGCCGCCGGTGCGGCGGCCGCGGCGGCGGGCCTCCTCAAGCTCGCGCCGTTCGTAGCGCTGCCGATGTGGACGCGGCAGGCGAGCGAGATGGTGCGCCATGGCGCCGGTAGCGACGCCGGCGCAAGGACCTCCGGCCGCGGCGCGGCGCTGCGCTTCCTGCTCGCCGCCGTCGGCCTCGCGGCGATCGCGCTGCTGCCCGTGCTCGTCGCTTCCGGCGGCGTTCCCGCCGGCCTCGTCACCTACGCGCTGCGCTGGGAATTCGGCGGTCCGCTGCACGAGCCTCTGTGGCGGCTGTTGGCCGCGGCCCACGCGCCGGAGGCCGTCAAGCACGGTCTCGATCTTATGAAAGAGTGGACGGGAATGCATGCGCTGTGGAACCGCGCCTATCCGTGGGCGTATCCGCAGCTGCTGTCGCGCCTGCTGCTGGGAGTCGCCGCCCTGGCGCTGGTCGCGCGCTCGGCGCTCTCGCGTCGCCCCGCCTGGCGCGATCCGGTGCGCGGCGGAGCGGCGCTGTTCGGCGGCCTCCTCCTCTGCTCGCCGACGGTGTACCCGTGGTACCTGCTGTGGGTGCTGCCGTGGGCGGCGCTCGCCGGAGGCGCCGCGTGGATCGTGGCGGCGTCGACGGCTCTGTTGCTCTACCTGCCGGCGCTGTTCGGCGTGTCGTTGTGGCCGTGGGTGTTGCTGGCGACGTGGCTCCCGGTCGCTCTCGTTTGGGTGGGGGAGAGGTGGCGGACGAGGGGTTGAGCGCGAGCGAGGCGGCCGCGCCGCCGCCCGCCTGGCGCCTCACTGTCTCTTATCGCGGCGATCGCTACGCCGGCTGGCAGCGACAGGACAACGCCGTCACCGTGCAACAAGTGCTCGAGGAGGCGCTCGCGGCGTTGCTGGGCGAGCCGGTGCGCGCGACCGGCGCCGGCCGCACCGACGCCGGCGTGCACGCGCGCGGTCAGGTGGTGTCGCTCGTCGCTGCCGCCGCGACCGGCGCACCTCGGGGTGGTTCGGGGAAACTCGTCCACGGCACGAACGCGCGGCTTCCCGACGACGTGCGCGTGCTGGCGGCGGCGCCGGCGCCCGCCGGCTTCCACGCCCGCAAGCACGCGCTCGCCAAGGAGTACCGCTACCACCTCTCGCGCGCGCCGGTGGTGTCGCCGCTCGACGCGCCCTTCGTCGTGCGTGTCGACCCGGAGCTCGACGTCGCCGCGATGCGCGCGGCGGCGGCGCTGCTCGTCGGCCGCCACGACTTCACCGCCTTCGCCAAGGTGGGCGGCAGCCCGACGCTGCCGTTCCGCCGCCTCGACCGCGCCGAATGGCGCGAGGACGGCGAGGCGCTGACCTTCGTCGTCGCCGGCGAGGGCTTCCTGCGCGGCATGGTTCGCGCGCTCGTCGGCACCATGCTCGAGGTCGGCCGCGGCCGCCGCACGGTCGACTCGTTCGCCGCGCTGCTGGGCGGCCGCGCGCGCGCCGAGGCAGGCCCCAACGCGCCCGCGCACGGCCTCGTCCTGCAGCGCGTCGACTACTCGCCGCAGTGGCTCGCGGCCTCCGCGGTGGGCGGCTCATGAGGCGCTCCTGAGGCGGCTCCGAGGCACCTCCGCGGCGGCCCGGAAGGGCCCGCAGACTGTGGTACCTTAACGAGTTGACGCCATGCCCGACCCGTCTCGTCTCGCCACCCCGGGTTCCCCCGAAGAGCTCCTCGTCAGACGGTTCGACCTCACGCGGCTGCCCCGCCACGTCGCCATCATCATGGACGGCAACGGCCGCTGGGCGAAGGCGCGCAGCCTGCCGCGCGTCGAGGGGCACCGCGCCGGCGTGCAGGCGGTCAAGGACACGGTCGAGGCGGCCGGCCTGCTCGAGCTCGAGGCGCTGACCCTCTACGCCTTCTCGGTGGAGAACTGGAAGCGCCCGCGCTACGAGGTGTGGACGCTGATGAACCTGCTCAAGGACTACATCCGCCAGGAGCTCGACACCCTGGTGAAGAACGACGTCCACCTCGAGGTGGTCGGCCGCTGGCGCGAGCTCGACGCCTCGGTGGTCGCCTCGCTCGAGCGCGCCATCGAGGCCACCGCGCACTGCCGGCGGCATGCGGCTCAACATCGCCCTCAACTACTCCGGGCGCTGCGAGATCGTCGACGCCTGCCGCGCGCATCGTCGCCGACTGGGCGGCGGGCAAGCGGGCCGACATCGACGAGGAGACGCTGGGCCGCTACCTCTACACCGCCGGCCTGCCCGACCCCGATCTCCTGATCCGCACCTCGGGCGAGATGCGGGTCTCGAACTTCCTGCTCTGGCAGATCGCCTACAGCGAGATCTGGGTGACCAACACGCTGTGGCCGGACTTCCGCCGGCGCGAGCTGTTCGAGGCGATCCTCGACTACCAGCGCCGGGAGCGCCGCTACGGCGGCGTCTCTCCCGACGAGGCGGTGCTTGCTCCGCAGGCGCAGCATCGCTGACGGCAGCGGGTCGGCGTCGACGCGCATGAGGCGGCTGCTCACCGCCGCGGTGGCGGTGCCGTTGGCGCTGCTCGCCACCTTCTATCTCCCGCCCTGGGCGTTCTTCGTCTTCATGCTGCTGGTGTTCATCGCCGGCGAGCCTCGAGTTCGTCCAGATGCTCGCGGCCGCTGGCGCCGCGCGCGCCGCTCCTGGTGGTGCCGTTCGCGGTGGCGCCTGTCGCGGCTGGCGTTCTACTGGGCGCTGGCGGCGCACGATCGCGCGCTGCCCACCGATGCGTGGGTGCTCGCCGGCGCGCCCTCGCCACCGTCGGCGTCGGCACGCTGTTGCTGCTCGGCGCGCACGCCGCTCGCCGAGGCGGCGGCGGCGATGGGGATCGTCGGCTTCGGCGTGCCCTACTTCGCCATGCCGGTCGCCGGTCGCAGTGGCGATGCAGCGGCTCGACCCTTGGCTGCTGTTCCTGCTCTACGCCATCGTCTGGCTGGGCGACACCGCCGCCTTCTACGTCGGCTCGGCGTGGGGCCGCCACAAGATGGCGCCGGTGGTGTCGCCCAACAAGAGCTGGGAGGGGGCGATCGCCGGCTTCCTGACCGGCATCGTCGCCGACCGCGCTGTGGAGCTGGTGGCGGCTCGGCGAGGTGCGGCTGGCGCTGCTGATCGGTGGCCGCGGTCGACCGCGGTCGCGGCGCAGCTCGGCGACCTCTTCGAGTCGCTGCTCAAGCGCGGCGTCAACGTCAAGGACTCGGGGCGCTTGATCCCCGGCCACGGCGGCTTCTTCGACCGGGTGGACGCCATGCTGTTCGCGGGGCCGGTGATGCTCGGCGGCTCTCTGGCTGATCGCGCACGAAGGGCGTCGCAGTGACCACGGTCGACCGGTGCGCTCGGCATCGCGATGCTCGGCGCCACCGGCTCGGTCGGGAAGCAGCGTCCTGCGCGTCGTGCGCGAGCACCCCGAGCGAGCTGCGCGTGGTGGCGCTCGCCGCTTACGGCACGCGACCCCGCCAAGCTGCTCGCGCAGGTCGAGGAGCTGCGGCCGCGGCTCGTCGGCGTCGTCGACGCCGAGCGCGGCGCGCGAGGTGGCGCGGCAGGCGCCGGCCGGCGTCGAGGTGATCCCCGGCGACGAAGGGCTGCCCGCCGTCGCGACGCACCCCGAGGCGCAGCGCGTGGTGGCGGCGATGGTCGGCGCCGCCGGGCTGCGCCCGGCGTGGGCGGCGGTCGACGCCGGCAAGGACCTGGCGCTCGCCAACAAGGAGTGCCTGGTCGTCGCGGGCGGCCTGCTGACCGCGCTCGCCGCAGCGCGCGGCGTCGCACCTGCTGCCGGTCGACAGCGAGCACGCGGCGCTGCACCAGGCGCTGCGCGGCGGCGCGCCGAGGAGGTGCGCGCGGCTCGTCCTCACCGCCTCGGGCGGCCCCTTCTGGCAGCGCGACGGCGCGACGTTCGCCGCCATCGTTCCCGAGGAAGCGCTCGCGCACCCGACCTGGAAGATGGGCGCCAAGATCACCGTCGACTCGGCGACGATGATGAACAAGGGGCTCGAGCTGATCGAGGCGCACCACCTCTTCGCCGTCTGCCGCAGACCGGATCGACGTGGTCGTCCATCCGCAGTCGCTCGTCCACTCCCTCGTCGAGTTCCGCGACGGCTCGTGGCTGGCGCAGCTCTCGGTCAACGACATGGTCTTCCCGGTGCAGTACGCGCTGTCCTGGCCCGAGCGGTGGGGCAACTCCTTCCCGCGCCTGTCGCCCACGGAGCTCGGCGCGCCTCGAGTTCCATGCCGCTCGACGAGGCGAAGCTTCCCGACCGTGGCGCTGGCGCGCCGCGCGCTGCTCGCGGGCGCGAGCGCCCCGGCCGTGCTCAACGGCGCCAACGAGGTGGCGGTGGGCGCCTTCCTCGCCGGCCGCGCCACCTTCCCGGCGATCGCCGCCACCGTCGGCGGCGGTGCTCGACGAGCACGCGGCGCGGGCGGTGGACAGCCTCGACGACGCGCTCGCCTGGGACGACTGGGGCCGCCGGCGCGCCGGCGAGCTGCTGCCCGGTTGACGCCTCAGGACGCCGCGGGACGCCGCGAGAAACCCGCCCCCGGGAGAGCCGTATCACCGTAGCTGATACTCTGCGCCGACTCTGGACCGACCCGGGAAGAGGGCGGCCCCTTGCCGGCGTTCTACCAGGGAGCCGCGTCCGTCGGGCTCCGACGGCCGACCCCAAGCTGCCAACCCTCGGCCGCCTCACCGCCACCACACCGATAGCGAGCACCCGTGAGCCTCCAAGACATTCCCTGGTTCCTGCTCCTCCTCGGCGTCATCATCTTCGTCCACGAGGGCGGCCACTTCCTGATGGCCAAGCTCTTCGACGTCAAGGTGCTGACCTTCTCGCTCGGCTTCGGGCCGAAGATCGTCGCCTTCCAGCGCGGCGAGACCGAGTACCGGGTGTCGTGGCTGCCCGCTTGGGGGTTACGTGCGCCTCGGCGGCGAGAACCCCCGAGGACTCCACCGGCGACCCGCGCGACTTCCAGTGCAAGCCGCGCTGGCAGCGCATCCTCGTCTACCTCGCCGGGCCGGCGATGAACGTCGTGCTCGCCGTGTTGCTGGTGGCGGTGGTGCTCGTGCTCGGCTTCCCGGTGCCTTTCCTCAACGAGATCCCGCCGGTCGTGGGCACCGTCGAGGTGGGCTCGCCGGCCGCGGCGGCAGGGCTGCAGCCCGGCGACCGCGTGGTCGGGGTGAAGGGCAAGGACGTCGACAACTGGGAAGACGTGGCGATGGCGATCCTCGAGTCGCCCAACGTGCCGGTGCCAGTCACCGTCGAGCGCGACGGAAAGACGCTCTCGCTCTCGGTGACGCCGGTGATGGTGCCCCAGTACGAGATAGGCGACGCCGGCGTCTACCCCAAGGTGCTGCCCAAGATCTCGCAGGTCAACCCCGGCAGCCCGGCGCTCGCCGCCGGCTTCCGCGAGGGCGACGAGCTGCGCGCCGTCGACGGCCGCGTGCTCGCCACCGACATGGACTTCGTCAACTACATCGGCGCCCACGCCGGCGTGCCGGTGCTGGTCGAGGTGCGCCGCGGCGAAAGCCTCGTCGACGTGCGGGTGACGCCGCGCGACGACGGCGCCGGCAACGGCCGCATCGGCGTCACCCTCACCACCGCGGTGAAGCTGCCCCCCGGGCGGGCGCTGGTGGTCTCCGCCCGCTACAACTGGAACGTCGCGGCGCAGACCGTCTCCCTGGTCGGCAAGCTCCTGCGGCGCGAGATGAAGGCGCAGACCGCCCTCCACGGTCCGCTGGAGATCGGCAAGCTCGCCGGCGAGGCGGCGAAGCAGGGGGCGCCCTTCTTCATCCACCTCACCGCGCTGGTTTCGATCAGCATCGCCATCCTGAACCTCCTCCCCATCCCGGTGCTCGACGGCGGCCAGATCTCCGTGCTGCTCGTCGAGTCGACGATCCGGCGCGACCTCTCGCTGCGCCTCAAGGAGGCGATCAACATGGTGGGGCTCGCCTTCATCGTGCTGCTGATGGTGACGGTGATCTTCTTCGACGTGCGCCGCGGCTACTTCTCCACGCCTCCCGCGGCGCCGACGCCGACGGCGACGACGTTGCCGGTGGGGTCCGCGCCGCCGTTGCCCGTCGCATCGCCGGCGCGATGAGCGCGCGGCGCGCTGCCGCGCCGTCGCGCTTCCTCGGTGCCCACGTTTCGGTCGCGGGCGGGCTGCCGCTCGCTTTCGAGCGCGGCCGCGCGCTCGGTTGCACCGCCATGCAGGTGTTCGTCAAGAACGCCAACCAGTGGCAGGGGCGGCCGCTCCTGGACGACGAGGTGGCGCGCTTCCGCGCCGCGCGGGCGGACTGGAACGGCGCGCCGCTGGTCGCCCACGCCGCCTACCTCATCAACCTCGCGGCGGACGACCCGGAGGTGCTGGCGCGCTCGCGCGCCGGCCTCGCCGACGAGCTCGAGCGATGCGCGCGGCTGGGCGTCGACGGCCTCGTTGTGCATCCGGGCGCCCACCGTGGTGCCGGCGAGGAGGTGGGCCTACGCCGCGTTGCCGCCTCGCTCGACGCCGTCCTCGGCGAGCGGCCGCGCGGTGGACCGCGAGTGCTGCTCGAGACGACGGCGGGCCAGGGGAGCTGCCTCGGCTGGCGGCTCGAGCAGCTGGAGACGATCGTCGAGCAGAGCCGCCACCCCGAGTCCCTCGCCGTCTGTCTCGACACCTGCCACCTCCACGCCGCGGGCTACGCCGTCGACACGCCGGAGGGGGTCGAGGCCGTGCTCGCCGAGGCCTGCTCGCGCTTCGGCGCCGAGCGCGTCGCCTGCGTCCACGTCAACGACTCCAAGCACGCCCGCGGCGCGCGCCGCGACCGCCACGCCAACCTCGGCGAGGGCACGATCGGGAAGGCGAAAGGGGGCCGCGCCGCCTTCGCCCACCTGCTGCGCGCGCCGCAGCTCGCGGCGGTGCCGCTGATCGTCGAGACGCCGAATGACGACGAGCGCGGCCACGCGCGCGACCTGGCGCTGCTGCGTCGTTTGTCGAGGCCGCGATGAGGCGGCGCGCGGCCCTTCGACGCCCGTTGCCGGCTGCTAGACTGAATCGATGGCGCGATGGCTGCTGCGGGCGCTCGTGCGCCTGGTCTACGCGGTGGTCGTCATGGCGCTCTTCGTGGCCTCCGCGTACCTCTCCTTCAGCTTGTTCGTACGTCGCGGCGTGACTCCCGTACCCAACCTCGTGGGCCTCGAGCTCGATCGCGCCTCCGAGCGGCTCGCCGACCAGGGCCTGCGCCTGCGCCATCAGCGCGGCACCGACCGCTTCTCGGAGGGCGTGGCGGCCGGCCGCGTGCTCGACCAGCGCCCCGGCCCGGGCTCGATCGCCAAGCGCGGCGGCGTCGTCGACCTCGTGCTATCGCGCGGCCGGCGGGTGATGCCGGTGCCCGACCTCGCCGGCAGCGCCCTGCCGGCGGCGCAGGTGACGCTGGCGGCGGCGGGGCTCGGCGTCGGTCCGGTGGCGCAGGTGTTCGCCGACGCGCCGGTGGGCAGCGTCGTGCTGCAGAAGCCGCCCGCCGGCACCGAGGTGGGGCCCGGCACGCTCGTGCGCCTTTTCCTCGCCGCCGAGGGGCGCCGCCAGACCTACGTGATGCCCGACCTCGTCGACCGCGACTACCGCGACGTGCGCTCGTTCCTCGCGATGCACGGCTTCCGCGTCGGCAGCGTCAAGTTCGAGCCCTACGAAGGGGTGTCGGAGAGCCTCGTGCTGCGGCAGTTCCCGCTGCCCGGTCACCCGCTGCGCCGTGGCGAGGTGATCTCGCTCGTCGTCGCCGCGGTACCGGAGCCGGCGCCGATCGCGCCGCTGGAGCCGGTGGAAGGGACGTGACGTGAAGCTGGCGCCGTCGATCCTCGCCGCCGACCTCGCCGACCTCGGCGCGGCGCTGCTGCAGTGCGAGCAGGGCGGCGCCGACCTCGTGCACGTCGACGTCATGGACGGCCACTTCGTCCCCAACCTCACCTTCGGCCCGCCGATGGTGAAGGCGCTGCGTGCGCGCACGAAGCTGCCGCTCGACGTCCACCTGATGGTGGCCAACCCCGAGCGGCTGCTCGACGACTACCTGGAAGCGGGCGCCGACTGGGTGTCGGTGCACGTCGAAGCGACGGCGCACCTCGATCGCCTGCTGGCGCGCATCCGCGCCGCCGGCGCGCGCGCCGGCGCGGTGCTCAACCCGGCGACGCCGGTCACCGCGCTCGCCGACTGCCTCCCCGCGCTCGATTTCGTGCTGGTGATGTCGGTCAACCCCGGCTTCGCCGGCCAGCGCTTCATCCCCTACGCCCTCGACAAGGTGCGCCGCCTCGCCGCCATGGTGCGCGGCGCGGCGCTGCCGATCGAGATCGAGATCGACGGCGGCATCGGCCTCGACAACGTCGCCGACGCGGTCGCGGCCGGCGCCGAGATCTGCGTCGCCGGCTCGGCCGTGTTCGCCGCCGAGGACCCCGCCGCTCGCATGCGCGAGCTCAAGCAAGTTGCCGCAGGAGCCCTCCGATGAGAAGTCACCGCACACACGTCTCGATCCTCCTCTGCGCCCTTCTCGCGGGCGTCGCGCTCGCGGTTGCAAGAGCGGCCGCGCCCAGCGCGAAGACCCGCTCATGCAGCTCTCCGCCGTCGAGTCGCTCAGCGAAGGGCAGCGACTGATGGGGATCGAGAAGTACTCGCAGGCCCGCAAGTACCTCACCCACGCCTTCGAGGTGGAGCCCAACTCGACCTCCGGCCGCGAGGCGCTGCTCTTGGTGGCCGACTCGCTCTACAAGCAGGGCGGCACGGCCAACCTCGTGCAGGCGGAGGCGAAGTACCGCGACTTCCTCAACCGCTTCCCGACCAGCGACCGCGCCGCCTACGTGCAGCTGCAGATCGGCAACTCGCTGGCGGCGCGGGTGGAGCGGCCCGACCGCGACCAGAGCGTCACCCGCCAGGCGGTGACCGCGCTGGAGGACCTGCTGCGCCTCTACCCGACGAGCGAGTACGTCGCCGAGGCCAACCAGCGGCTCGCCGAGGTGCGCACCAAGCTCGGCGAGCACGAGTACGAGGTCGCCCGCTTCTACTACCGCTACGGCATCCCGATCGCCACCGCCAACCGGCTGACGTACCTGCTCGCCAACTACCCCGAGTACGCCGAGAAGGACAAGGTCTACTACTACCTGGGCCTCGCCCTGCAGCGCGCGGGCAAGCCCGAGGAGGCTGCGCAGTGGTTCGACAAGCTGCGTCAGGATTTCCCGCAGAGCTCGTACGTGAGCGAGATCCCGAGCGAGATCCCCGGTTGAGCGGGAGGCTGCTCGCCGCCGCCCTCGTCGCCTCGGCGCTCGTTGGCTGCGCGTCGGTGCCGCAGATGCCGGGCGAGCGGCGCGACGACCAGCTGACGGCGCTCGAGGCGCGGGTGCTCGCGCTGGCGCAGAAGGCGGCGGTGCAAGAGGTCGAGTTGACCCGCTTGCGCCAGCAGGTGGCGTCGCTCGAGGCGCGGCTCGCCGGACGTGGCGGCGCAGGCGCGGCGAGCTCTCCGGGTGCGGCCGGTGCCGCCGGCACCGCGAGCAGGAGCACGACAGGCAGCGCGAGCACCGCGAGCGGCGCCGTCGCGCCTCCGGTGGCGACACCGGGAGCGCGGGCGGTCGGCTCCGGAAGCCCCGCCGCGCCGCCCACTGCGACCGCCAACCGCGGCTCCGCGACTCCGGCAGGCGCGCCGGCTGCGCGGGCGACGGCGCCGGCCTCGCCGCCGACGCCTTCCCCGTCCGCGCGTCGAACCCAGACCGACCTCGAGGAGAGCGAGCTGCCGCTCGACGCGCCGGTGCCGCCTCCGGCGCCCGCGGCCGCCGCGCCTCGCCGGCGCGCCGCCGCGCGCCGCCACCCCGCCCGCCTCTGTCGCCCCTGCCGCCCGCGGCGACGTCGTCGCCGGGACGGGCGAGGGCGCCGCGGTGCCGCGCTCGGCGCAGGCCGTCTACGACGAGGCCTACACCTTCTACCACCAGGGCAAGTACCCGCAGGCCGAGGCGCGCTTCGAGGAGTTCCTCGCCGAGAGCCCGCAGAGCGAGCTGTCCGACAACGCGCAGTTCTGGATCGGCGCCGCACGCTTCGAGCGCGGCGACTTCAACGGCGCGCTCGCCGCCTTCCGCCGCACCGTCGAGCGCTACCCGGCCGCCAACAAGGTTCCCGATGCGCTCTACAAGATGGGCGAGAGCTTCGAGCGGCTCAACGAGCGCGGCCAGGCCCTGGCCGTCTACGACGAGCTGGTGCGCCGCTACCCCGACACCGCCGCCGCCACTCTTGCCACGGAGCGCCGCGCCAAGCTCGCTCCGTAGCCCGGCGGGGTCGCGTCAGGCGCTCTTCCTTTCAAGGATTGCTTGAGGAGAGTGAAGCCAAACTCTTGACAGGATGAGGCGGACTCGCGTACCGTCCTCGTGAGTCACCATTCTCTTTTGGGCCCCTTGTCTGGGCTGTGCATCTGGAAGCGCCGGGTCGGAGGAGGTTTCGCCATGACGTTTCGTGGACGGAGTGGGATCGCAGGGCTCGTCCTCGTCCTGCTCGCGGCCGCCTTCGCCGGCGCCGCGGACCAGCCGCCGCAGACCCTGCACAAGGTCGGGGACCACTGGACGGCCTGGGACCCGCCGACGCCGCCGCCCGACGCCCAGGTCCACGTCGTCGTCCCCGGCGACACGCTGTGGGCGATCGCCGGCAAGTACCTCGGCAACAGCTACCTGTGGCCGCAGATCTGGGAGAGGAACACCTACATCCTCGACGCCCACTGGATCTACCCCGGCGACCCGGTGGTGATCGGGGCGCAGGTGGCGCCGGTCGAGCAGCTCGCCGAGCAGGACCTCGGCGGCAGCGCGGCCTCGGAAGGCGCCACCAACCCCGACGGCACGCCGATCGCCGACGAGGGGCCGCCGCTCAACGTCGACACCAAGGTGGTGCCGCTGGCGCCGCTCGGCACCGAGGACGACATCTACTGCAGCGGCTACGTCGGCGAGGCCGAGGAGCCGTTCGGGTACCACATCGTCGGCTCCGAGTACGACGGCATGTCGCCCGGGCTCACCGGCGCCGCGAGCGGCAGCTACAAGAACCGCGTCTTCGGCGACAGCACCGTCAAGTACAACCTGACGACGGGCGACATCGTCTACGTCGACGGCGGCATGGCGGCGGGGCTCGCCCCCGGCCTCGTCTACAGCATCGTGCGGCCGCTCGAGCTGATGAGGAACCCCGAGAACAACGAGGTCGTCGGCCGGCTCTACCAGTACCAGGGCCGCCTGCGCCTGCTCACCGTGCAGGACCAGCTGGCGATCGCCGAGATCGTGCAGGCGTGCGACAGCATCATCGACGGCGCCGCCCTCAAGCCCTTCGTGCCCGAGCCGGTGCCGCTCGGCCGCCGCACCGGCCTGCGGCCGCCCAACGTGCCGGTGGCCGCCGAGGCGCTCGTCGACGACCCGATGATCCTGCGCGCCAAGGACGACATCGTCAGCTTGGGCGAGGACCACGTGGTGTTCGTCAACCTCGGCGCCGACAGCGGGGCGGCGCCGGGTGACATGTTCACCATCTACCGCGCCAACGTCGGCAACAAGCCGCCGCTGGTGCTCGGCGAGCTGGCCGTGCTGTCGGTGAACACGCGCGGCTCGGTGGCGCGCATCCTCACCTCCCGCTACCCGATCTACGTCGGCGACAAACTGGAGCCGAAGTAGTGGCTCGCGCAGGTCGTCGCGAGCACGGCCCCGGCCGCTACGTCGGCGACAAGCTCGAGCCGAAGTAGTCGCGCGCGACGCGTGGTCGCCCGCTAGCGTCGCGCGACGGTGGTCGTGTAGACTCCCGCCTTCCGTCTCAGCGAGCCGGCGCCGCCGATCAGACCTTCCGAGACCTGCCGAGAACCTCCTCAGACCTCCTCAGACCTCAAGATGAGCGATCAGACCCCTCGATGAGCGACCAGACCCTGAACGGCCATCTCTGCAAGCTGGTGGGCGAGCTCGTCCGCGAAGGGATCTCCCTGCAGCAGGCGAGCCGCGAGTTCGAGCGGCAGTACCTGCTCGCCGCGCTGCGCGAGCACGCGGGCAGCCTCTCGCGCTCGGCCACCTCGCTCGGGGTGCACCGCAACACCTTGCGCAACAAGATGGCGGCGCTGCGCATCGCCCCCAAGGACTTCGCACCCACGGTACCGCGCGCGCGCCGGCGCGGCGCCGCCTCCCGTCAGCCTGCCCGCTAACCACTCGCAGCAGTACTTCCGCCTCGATTCCGCCATCCGCGGCACCGCATTTGCTTAGTCCGGTTCCCGGAGATTCTCGTTTCATCGCCCGATCACGGCGCGGGCGAGCCAATTTGACCCGGGAGGCCGCGATGGAGAGCCATCGCGGCGGTAGGTGAGGGTGACGCCGGAGGGAACCCCATGCGCGACCGACGGACATTCTCTGCCCTGGTGGGCGGTGCGGTGCTGGTGGTGTGGCTATGGCCCACCAGCAGCAGCACGCCGGCACCGCCGGCCGATCCGCCGCCCTCGCCCGGCGTCGAGCGGCTGGCGATGCTGCAGGAGCTCGCCTACTGGACCCGTGGCAGCGGCCGCGAGCGCCTCTTCGCCGACGAGCGGCCGCTGTCGGCGCTCGCCGATCGGGGTATCGACAGGCGGCAGCGCTCGTTCGCCCTCTTCGGCGACGAGCGCGGACAGGCGGGCCGCCACCAGCTGCTCGCCAACATCCCCTACGGCAGCGATCATCGAGGAGACGGCCGAGCGCTATCGCCTCGACAGCCTGCTGCTCGCGGCAGTGGTGCAGGCCGAGTCGGGCTTCGACGCCAGCGCCATCTCGCCGCGAGGCGCGCAGGGTCTCATGCAGCTGATGCCGACGACGGCGCAGACCTACGGCGCGTCGCAGCCGACCGATCCGCACGCCAACGTGCGCGCCGGCGCGCGCTACCTGCGCGACCTGCTGCGCCGCTTCGACGACGACCTCGAGCTGGCGCTGGCCGCCTACAACGCCGGGCCGGCCGCCGTGCGGCGCTTCCGCGGCGTGCCGCCGTACCGCGAAACGCGCGGCTACGTCGAGCGCGTGCTCACGCTCTACCTCGGTTACCACCGCACGATGTGGCAGGAGGCGCGGCTCGACCAGCTGCTCGGCGACCTGCCGCCGGTGGGCGCCGGACGCGACGCTCGTCCACTTGCCGGGTGAGGAGCTGATCGCGCCCGCCGCTTTCGCGCCGCGCTTCGCGGTGACGCGGCGCTCGGCCGCGTCAGCTGCGCGGCGGGCGGTCGTTGTCGCCGCCCTCGCCGTCGTCCCCGCCGCGCAGCCCCTGGCGGAAGTTGCGGATGCTCTGCGCCGAGGCCCTTGCCGAGCTGCGGCAGCCGCGTGTAGCCGAAGATCAGCAGCACGATGGCGAGGATGATCAGCAGCTCTTGGAACGCCCAGTCCGAACATGGCAACCTCCGCGACCGGCCTGGACTGCCTGAACTTCCGACGAAGCCGCGCGGCTTCGATCTCGGTTTCAGTCTAACAGACCGTCCAGCTGCGCCTCCCACGCCGGCCGCAGCGCCGGTTGCACCGCTCGCAGCTCCGGGACCTCGGCAAACCAACGCCAAGCCCGAGCCAGCGTCGGCGCCACCAGGTTGAGGTGGCGGTCGAAGCCGCGGCGCGCGAAGTCGCAGTAGTTGCCGACCGCCTTGACGCTGCGCTGCACGACGGCGCGGCGGTAGTCGAGCGCGCCGTCCTCGCCGGGGTGGAGTGAGGCGACCAGCTCGTCCTCCAGCGCGCGCGGCGGGAAGAGGCTGTCGTTGAGCAGCGAAGCGAGGTCGTAGGCCGGCGGTCCCAGGCGCAGGTCCTGGTGGTCGAGCACCAGCAGCTCGCGCTCGCTACCGGTTGCACCGCTGCGCTCGCGCAGCATCAGGTTGCGCGGCATGAAATCGCGATGGCAGGGGCGGAGGCGTTCTTCGCGGCCGAGCTCTTCGCACAGCGCATCGAGCGCCGCGGCGAAGGCGCTCTCCACCTCGGGCGGACCGACGAGGCCGCGCGGCACCAGCACCAGCTCCCAGCTCTTGCGCAGCTCCCAGCGCAAGAGCGCGGCGTCGAGCCGCACGTTGAGCGCGTCGACGCGGTCGCGCGGCAGCGTCTGGATGCGGCGCAGGTAGTCGGCGGCGCGGCGGTAGATGGGCGCCAGTGCCTCCCAGTCGCGCGCGCGGCTCGTCGTACAGCGTGCGGTCGCCGGTGTCCTCGAGCAGCATCAGGCCGCGGCGGCAGTCGCTGCGGCGGATCACCGGCACCGGCACGCCGGCGTGGCCGAGCAGCGCCGTGGTGAAGCGGAAGCGGCGGCACACCGGCCGCAGCTGCACCGGGTAGTAGGCGACGACCGCGGTCGAGCCGTCGCCGAGGTGCGCGCGGAAGTAGCGGCGCAGCGAGACGTCGCCGGTGAGGCTGTCGATCTGCCGCGGCGCGAGGCCGAGGTCCTGCAGCCAACCGGCGATCGCCGGCAGGTTGGGACGCGAACGCGAACGAGCGGCCGTCATCGCGCCGGGTTTCTACACGTCGCGGCGCCGCGAGTCCAGGCCGTGTCGGGTTCGTCGGCGCGGTTTGACAGGTCCGGGGTCGGGGGTTAATCTGCCTCGAGATCGTTATCGATGCATTGCCGTCCGAGTCTCATTTGCAGTTGGCCGTGAGGTCGAAGCTGGAGGACAACCGCTCCTTGCTCAACGAGCGCCTGCAGCACATGCTCTCGGAGTTCCGCAAGGCCCTCTACGAGGCGATCTCGGACTCCACCGACGTGCACCGCACGTGGCGCCAACTGCGCGAGGAGGGGTACTCGCTGTACCTGCTCGTCGACTGCAAGCGGCAGGACGGCGAGCAGCAGAGCACCGAGCGCGGCAAGCTGGCGCTGCCGCCGCAGGAGCCGGTCTTCCAGATCAACGGCACCGACCTGTCGTTCCTCAAGTCGATCGGCATCGACCCCACCCGCCGCCGGCGCCGGTGAGCCAGCCACTGCCCGGGCTTCCGGGGCTTCCAGATGTCCTCGGGCTGCCGCGCGGCGAGCTCGCGGCGCTGCTCGCTCCGCGTCGTCGACCGGCCCTATCGCGTCGAGCAGCTCTATCGCGCCCTCTACGAGCAAGGCGCGACGAGCTTCGACGAGATCACCGTGCTGTCGCGGCCGCTGCGCGCCGAGCTCGCGGGTCGCTTCCGCATCGGGCTGCCCGAGGTGGCGAGCCGGCACGTTTCCGCCGACGGCACCACCAAGTACCTCTTCCGGCTCGTCGACGGCGCCACCGTCGAAGCGGTCGACATCCCCGACGGCGACGCGCCGCACGTTCTGCATCTCGAGCCAGGCGGGCTGCGCGATGGCCTGCCGCTTCTGCGTCACCGGCTTCTGGGGCGCCGGCCGCGACCTCACGGCGGGCGAGATCGTCGGCCAGGTGCTGGCCATCGCCGGCCGATTGCACGCTCAGCAGAGCCTCAACCTCGTCTTCATGGGGATGGGCGAGCCGCTGCTCAACCTCGACAACGTCGAGCGCGCCATCGCGGTGCTCGGCGAATGGATCTCGCTGCGCCGCATCACCGTCTCGACGGTGGGCGTCGTGCCGGGCATCCGCCGGCTCGCGGCGTGGGAGCGCCGGCCGAACCTCGCGGTGTCGCTGCACGCGCCCGACGACGAGCGGCGCAGCGAGCTGATGCCGGTCAACCGCAGCTATCCGCTCGCCGAGCTGATGGCGGCGCTGCGCGAGTTTCCGCTCGAGCCCAACCGCCGGCTCACCTTCGAGTACATCCTCATCGCCGGCACCAACGACGCACCCGCCGACGCCGACGCGCTGGCGCGGCTGCTCGCGGACTCCGGGCTGAAGGACCGCGCCAAGGTCAACCTCATCCCGGTCAACCCCGACCCGGTGCTCGGCGAGCGCATGGTGCCGCCGCCGCCGGAGGTGGTCACCGCCTTCCGCGACCGGCTGCGCGAGCGCGGCCTGGTGGCGACCGTGCGCCGGCGCCGCGGCGACGACGTCGCCGCCGCCTGCGGCCAGCTGCGCGCCTTCGGGCGCGACCCGCGCGGCTTCCGGCGCAGCAACCTGTCCTGGTAACGGCGTCAGGCGCGGAGCCAGACGTAGGCGATGTTGCGGCCGGCCTTGGCGCCCTCGCGGCGGTAACTCCACAGCAGCTCGGGGTGGCAGCGCGTGCAGGGGCCCAGCCGCCGCACGTCGTCGATGCCGGCGCGGCGAAGCTGCAGCTCGGCCGCGCGCGCCACGTCGAGGTGCGGCTTGCCGGCGGGCCCGGGGTGCGCCACTTCCGCGCCACTCGCGGCCACGACGGCCTCGGCGACCTCGGGCCCGACCTCGTAGCAGCAGGCGCCGATCGAGGGGCCGATCCAGGCGACGGGCGGTGTCTCATCAGCGCACGCCGTCGTCGCCGTCTCGCGCAAGATCGCGAGCGCCGCCGGCACCACGCCCGCGACGATGCCGCGCCAGCCGGCGTGAACGGCGGCGATGCGGGCGCCTCCGTCACTCGCCCCGAGCGCGATCAGCACCGGTACGCAGTCGGCCGTGATCACCGACAGCGCGAGGCCGGCGTGCGCCGTCACCAGCGCGTCGCCTTCGCCGGCACTGCCGCCGACGTCCACGCTCACCACCCGCGCCGAGTGCAGCTGCCGCAACGCCGCCACCGGCGGCGCCGTGGGCTCGACGGCGGCGAGCGTCGCCTCGCGCGTCCGCTCCTCGCCGCGGCCGACGAAGCGCACCTCGACGCGCCCGACACGGTCGCTCCACAGCGGATAGCTGCCGGCCATCGGCGGGGAGGGTACACTAGGCCCATCCACCCAACACGCGCCGTCACCGCAACCGGAAGCCGATGATCCACTTCTACCGGGTGAGCAAGCACTACCCGGGCGGCCAGCGGGCGCTCGACGAGATCACCTTCCAGATCGAGCGCGGCGAGTTCGCCTTCCTCACCGGCCCGAGCGGCGCCGGCAAGACGACGCTGCTGCGGCTGATCTTCCGCCAGGAGATCCCGACCAGCGGCCAGATCCTCGTCAACGGCAGGAACGTGGCCTCGCTGCCGCGACGCAAGATGCCCTTCCTGCGCCGCACCATGGGCGTCGTCTTCCAGGACTTCCGCCTCATCCCGCGCAAGACGGTGTTCGAGAACGTCAGCTACCTGCCGCGCGTGCTCGGCCTCGACCGCCAGCGCCAGAAGCGGCTCGCCTACGAGACGCTGCGCCGGGTCGGCCTCGCCCACCGCATGAAGGCGTTCCCGCTCGAGCTCTCCGGCGGCGAGCAGCAGCGGGTGGCGATCGCCCGCGCCCTCGTCAACCAGCCGGAGATCCTCGTCGCCGACGAGCCCACCGGCAACCTCGACCCCGAGATGGCGCGCGAGATCTTCGAGCTGTTCCTGGAGATCAACCGCCGCGGCACCACGGTGCTCGTCGCCACCCACGACGCGCGCCTGCTCGAGCGGCTCGACAAGCGCGTGCTGTCGCTGCGCGCCGGCCGCCTGCAGGACGACAGCGCGGCGCCCGCGCTCACCGCCGCGCGACGGCTCTCCGCCGTCGTCGCTGCGGCCGCGCGGCCGTTTCCGGAAGCGGTCGGCGGCTGACCTCGGCAAACGGGAACAGACCGGATGGCGGTGCACCGCGCCTTCGGCTACTTCTTCCGCGAAGCCGTCGTCAACCTCGCGCGCAGCTGGAAGATCAGCCTCGTCGCGGTGTCGACGATCGCGGTGTCGCTCTTCATCGGCGGCGCACTGCTGCTGCTGATCGGCAACCTGCAGCGTCTAGTGGCGGAGTGGCGTCGCGAGGCGAAGGTGATCGTCTACCTGCGTCCGAACGTGGCGCCGGCGGCGGCGGCCGGCCTCGCCGCGGCGGCGCGCAAGCAGCCGTGGGTCACCGGCGTCGACGTGGTCACGCGCGGCGCAGGCGCGGCAGCGCTTCGAGCGCTACTTCCCGAGCGTCGCCGACCTCGTCCACGGCTGGGGCGAGGAGCCGCTGCCCGCCTCGCTGGAGGTGGCCTTCGACCCCGGCCGCGTCGTCGACCCGCGCGCCTTCGAGGGCTGGCTGCAGGCGCTGCGCCGCGCTCCGCAGGTGGGTATGGTGGACGACGACCGCGACTGGGTGGGGCAGCTCGAGGACGTGCTGCAGGTGATCGGCGGCATCGGGCTGGCGGTGGTGGCGGTGCTGCTGGTCGGCCGCCATCTTCACCATCGCCAGCGTCATCCGTCTGACCGCCTACCTCTACCGCGAGGAGATCGGCGTCATGCGGCTGGTGGGCGCCACCGAGCTCTTCATCCGCGGGCCGTTCTACGTCGAGGGGCTGCTGCAGGGACTGCTCGGCGGCACGCTGGCGGTGGGCGGCCTCTACCTCGGCCACCTGCTGCTGGCGCCGCGCACGCCGCGCACCTGGCTCGCCGGCGCGCTCACCGGCACCTTCCTGTCGCCGCGCGACCAGCTGCTGCTCGTGGCGCTCGGCGCCCTCGCCGGTCTCGCCGGCGCGGTCGCTTCGCTGCGCCGTGAAGAAGTGTGAGGGCGAGCGCGCGCCAACGCCGCGCCAGCGAGCTCGCTTGGAGGCCGCCCGCGAAACCAGGGCCGGGTGGGGGCGCCCCCTGCCCCTGGAGGGGCAGGGGGTCGGGGGGTCAAGGGTGAGAAGAAACCCAGGGGCGGGGGTCGGGAGGGGGGAGGCAGCGGGCTTCGCCCGCGGAGGCGGGCTCAGGCGACGGCGAGGAACTGCTGCACGCGGGTGAGGAAGCTCTTCGCCTGGTTCGGCCCCAGCGCCGTGGAGATCGTCTTCTCCTCGGCGCGGATCAAGTCGAGGATGGCGTCGACGCCGCGGCCGGCTTCGAACTCGGCGCGCGAGAGGCGGTAGACGGTCTCGAGCTCGTTGGACTTTTCGTGGTGCGACAGCAGCTGTCGCGCCTGCTGGTGGATCTTGTCGGCGAGCCCCGCGAGGTCGGGCGAGCGACATCCGCTGCAGGCGGTCGGTGTGCAGCTTGGTGAGGTCTTCCTTGAGCTCGACGAGGCCTGAGGTGATGAGGCCGTAGAGGATCTTGCAGGTCTCGAAGGGGCTGATGCCGAGGCCGACGGCGATCTCCTCGATCGAGCGACGCTCGTCGATCTTGCAGATCAACGCCCACTCCTGCGGCGTGAACGACACGGAGGTGTTCGAGCTCTTCTGCGTGAACACCGGCACCAGCCGCGTCGACGGGATGCGCTTGGAGAGCACCTGCCACTCGTCGATCCGCCGCGCCGCCTCCATGAGGAGGTTGGTGTTGGACTTCTGGATCGACGACGACGGGGAGTGCTGGCCGGGGGTGAAGACGAACTCGCCCTGCGGCCAGATGGCGAGGTCGTAGACGGCTTCCTCGCCGACGAGGTCGCCTACCTGCGCGTGGACGATCTGGCCGTCCTGCAGGTAGATGAAGCCTGCCTCCGTGCCGTTCTTCAGGGTGAAGACGCCGGTCTTGCCGGACACCGACACCAGCTGGATGATGTCGGGAAGCGGCAGCTCCTTGAGCGAACCCTGGAATGCCATCTCGGGTCAGTGAACTCCCGCGAGCCGGCAAGCTCGGCGATTACGATCGACCCCGGCAGGGACGGACCGATTGTAGTACACGGTGCGCATCAGGCGCGCAAGGCTGCGGCAGTGGCGCGCAGCAGAGGTCGCCGCGCGGCGAAGCACAACGCCACCGCCAGCGCGTCGGCCGCGTCGGCCGGCAGCCGGTCGGCGCCGGGCAGCAGCATGGCGACCATACGCGCCACCTGGTCCTTACCAGCGCGGCCGTTGCCGGTGACGGCGCTCTTCACTTCGGCGGGCGAGTACTCCTCGATCGGCACCGCGCGGGCAGCGAGGGTGGCGAGGAGAGCGCCGCGGGCCTGGGCGAGCACGATCAACGACCGCGAGTTGACGCCGTGGAAGGGCTCCTCGAGCACCGCCACCGCGGGAGCCCAGCGCTCGAGCAACGCGGCGAGCTCGGCGCACAGCAGCGCCAGCCGCTGCGGCAGCGCCGCACGTTCTGGCGGCTCGATGCAGCCGCAGGCGAGCAGGCGCGAGCGCGGTCCGTCCACCGCCACCAGGCCCCAGCCGGTGGTGCGGCTGCCGGGATCGAGGCCCAGCACGCGCAGCGGTCCGCTCGCCTCGCTCGTCATCGTGAGACGCTTCGGATGATAGCGGACGTGACGACGTAAGATGTCGACGTAAGAATCGTTTGCGCGGGCGTTTGCATTGACTGGGCAAGCCCCCGGGTGCTACAAAGGGGGACCATTTTCAGCTTGGAGTCAGCCCCATGTCCCTGATCCTCGTCGTCGAGCAGGATGGTTCCTACACCGGGCGGATCCAGGGCGCCCTCGCTGCCGAGGGTTGGACGGTCGAGGTGGTCTCCGATCGCGTGGCCGCGATGGCAGCTGCCGCCGCCAGCACTCCCGACCTCGTTCTCGTCAGCACCGCGGCGCCGGGCGCTGCCGAGCTGCTGCGCACCTTCGGCCGCGCGCAGGGCGGTCCCGGCGCCATGGCGTTGACGCCGGCCGGTCGAGACGGCCCCGGCCGCGGCAGACGGCTCGCTGGCAAAACCCTTCACCGACGAGCAGCTGCGCGTCTCGGTGCGGCGCTGCCTGTCGCGCGGCCAGAAGGCCGCCGCCGAGGCCGCTGCTGCGAAGGCTGCGTCGGCGGGCGCGCAGCTCACCTCGCAGGACCTTTTCGGCGACCTGCTCGCCGAGGTCGAGGAAGAAGCAGCGCGGCCGGTGCGCACGCCGCCGCCGCGGCCGATGACCGGCGACGTCGAGAAGCAGCTGGCGCAGACACTGTCGGGGATGCTCGAGGGGACGCGCGCCAAGGCGGCGGCGGCGAAGCCCGTGGCACCGCGACCGGCGACTGGGCCGACGACACAGTTGAGCGCAGCGGTCGCGGCGGCTGCCGCTGCGACACAGGCCAAGACGCCTCCGCCGGCAACGCCTCCGCCTGCCGCGGCGCCGCCGACGCCCACGGTCGCTGCAACGCCCGCGGCCCCGCCGCGCGAAGCACCGGCGCCGACTCCCGCCGTCACCGCGCCCGCGCCTGCTGTACCGCCGGCAGCGGCAGCGCCGCCTGCGGCGGCTGCAGCTCCGCCTGCAGTCGCCGCTGCCGGCACGCCGCCGCCACCGGCGCGTCCCGCCGCGCGGCCGCGTACTTCCGAGCAGCAGGAGAGCGACGTCGAAGACCTCCTCAGCCAGACGCTCTCGGGCCTCGGCGTGGCGCCCAAGCCGCGCCGCCCCGCGACGTCCACCGGCACCGTCTCGGGCGCCGCCGCCGCGGCCACCGCAGCCGCCGCGGCTGCGACGTCTCCGCCTCCTGTCGCGCCGCCCGCGCCGCGCGAAGAGCCGCCGGCGCCGACGCCGCCCGCCCCGCGCGAGGAGCCGCCCGCCGCCAAGCCGCCGGTCGAGCCGCCTCCCCATCCGGACCGCCCTGAAGCCCCGCCGGAGCGTCGCGACCCGCCGCCGGAGCGCGCCCGCGACAAGGGCCGCGGCGCCAAGGCGACGCCGCCTCCCGCGCCGGTCGTCTCCGTCGCCAGCCCGGCCTCGCCGGCCGGCGGCTTCGGCACCGTGCGGATCGACACCGCCAAGCCGGCGGCGCCGGAGACCTTCGGCGCCTACACGCTGCTCGATCGCGTCGCCCTCGGCGGCATGGCCGAGGTGTGGAAGGCGCGCATGGAGGGCGTCGAGGGCTTCCAGAAGACGGTGGCGATCAAGAAGATCCTGCCCCACCTCACCGACAGCGTCGACTTCGTCACCATGTTCATCGACGAGGCGAAGCTGGCGGCGCAGCTGAACCACCCCAACATCATCCACATCTACGACCTCGGCAAGCTCGGCGAGGACTACTACATCGCCATGGAGTACGTCGAGGGCAAGGACCTCCGCTCCATCCTCAACAGCGCGCGCAAGCAGAGCCAGCCGCTGCCCGCCGGCCTGGCGCTGCTCATCGCCGCGCGGCTCGCGAGCGCGCTCGACTACGCGCACCGGAAGCGCGACTTCGACAACCGCGAGCTCGGCCTCGTGCACCGCGACGTGTCGCCGCAGAACGTGCTGATCAGCTACGAGGGCGACATCAAGCTCTGCGACTTCGGCATCGTCAAGGCGGTGGCGAAGGCGAGCAAGACGCAGATGGGCGCGCTCAAGGGCAAGCTGCAGTACATGTCGCCCGAGCAGGCCTGGGGCCGCGTCGTCGACGCGCGCTCGGACATCTTCTCGCTCGGCTCGGTGCTCTTCGAGATGCTCACCGGCCGCCGCCTCTTCGCCGGCGAGAGCGAGATCTCGGTGCTCGAGGCGGTGCGCGAGTGCCGCATGCAGTCGGCGCGCGAGGTCGAGCCCGGCATCTCCGACGCCGTCGACGCCATCGTCCGCCGCGCCCTCGCCAAGGACCCCGACGACCGCTACCAGACCGCGGGCGAGATGCAGAAGGAGATCGAGGCCGTCCTCTACAACTTCAAGCCGACCCCCAGCCAGGGCGAGCTCGCCGCCTTCATGCACCGCCTGCACGGCGACGAGGCGGCGCTCGGCGCGCCGGCGGCGCCGGTCGCGGTGGGAGCCGCCGCCGTGCCCGGCACCGGCGCCGAGGTGCCGGCGGTGGCGCCGGTGGGCGGCGTGCGAGGAGACCGAGGGCGCGCGCCGGAAGCCGTGGCTGCTGCCGGCCGCGGCGGTGTTCGTGCTCGCCGTCGGCGGGCTGGTCTTCTGGCTCACGCGCGGCGACGGCTCGCCGGCGTCCGCCCCGGCCGCTGCCGCCGCGGCACCGGCCGCCGCAGGAGCCGCACCCGTTGCGCCAGGCGCCGCGCCGGCGGTCGTCCCCGCGGCCGTGCCGGCGGCGGTCCCCGGCGGCACCGCGGCGATGGAGCAGCGCGTGCAGGAGCAGCTTCGCGCCCAGGAGGCGCAGCTCGAAGCGCAGCTGCAGGCGCAACGCAAGCAGATGGAGGCGGAGCTCAACAAGCCGCAGCCGGCGCCCAGCGCCGCAGCGAGCGCTAAGCCGTCGCCGACGCAGGTGGCCGCCGCCGTGCCGCCGCCGGCGCCCGCCCCCACCCGCGCCGAAGAGCCGCCACCGCCGGCCCCCGAGCCGGCCGCTGTGGAGCCCGAGCCCGCGCCGGCCGCGCCGGCTGCCGAAGCCGAGCCGGCGCCCGCCGCGCCGGCGCGCGTGAGCGAGGGCGATTTCGTCGCTCCCGGCACGCCCGGCCTCCAGCCGCCGGCGTTTGTCAGCGTCACCAAACCGCAGTATCCTGCGGTCGCCAAACGCATGGGAGTGCAGGGCGTCGTCGTGGTCTCGGTGCTGGTCAACGAGCAGGGCGCGGTCGAGCAGACGCGCATCGTGCGCGGCGTCGCCCAGAAGGTGGGGCTCAACGAGGCCGCGGTGGCCGCCGCCAAGAGCGCCCGTTACCGCCCCGCCACGCTCAACGGCGTGCGCGTGAAGACCTGGGCGAACCTCAACATTCCGTTCAAGTTGTAGTTTTCAGTCCGAGGAGGAGATGCCGCGATGTCGACCCTGTCCGACCAGCAGCGCAAGTTCTACGAAAACACCCTGCAGGTGACCAAGCAGGAGATCGCCGACCTCGACCGCCAGATCGAGGAGGAGCTCGCCAAGGTCAAGGAGCGCCTGGCGCAGCTGCAGAACGGCAAGAAGGCCGCGCGCCAGATGTACGACGCGGCGTGCCTGCGCCTGGAGATCCCCAACGACCTCGCCGAGGAGGAAGGCGCCGAGGCCGAGGTCTGACCGCGGCGCGTCACGCGGCGCTTCGCCCGCAGCGGTGCGGCCGTGCGGCCATGGCCTGGTTCCGTAAAGAGCGCAAGCCCAAGGCGGTCCGGCGCGGCCGCCAGGCGAGTCCCATCCCCGAGGGGCTGTGGACGAAGTGCGAGGGGTGCAAGGAGGCGATCTTCGGCCGCGAGCTGGAGAAGAACCTCCAGGTCTGCCCCAAGTGCGGCTACCACTTCCGCATCGACTCGGCGACGCGCATCCGCCTGCTGCTCGACGAGGAGGAGCCGCGCGAGCTGCTCGCCTTCGCTGCGGCCCGACCGATCCGCTCGGCTTCGTCGACTCCAAGCGCTACCGCGACCGTCTCAAGGTCTACCAGCAGCCGGTCGGCACCCGCGACGCGGTGGTGGTCGTCGAGGGGCACCTCGAGGGGCAGGCGGTGGTGCTGGCGGCGATGGAGTACCGCTTCATGGGCGGCTCGATGGGCTCGGTGGTGGGCGAGAAGATCACCCGCGCCGCCGAGCTGGCGACCGAGCGCCGCGTGCCGCTGCTCGTGGTCTCGGCGTCGGGCGGCGCGCGCATGCAGGAGGGGATCCTGTCGCTGATGCAGATGGCGAAGATCTCGGCGGCGCTGGCGCGGCTGCGGGCGGCGCGCCTGCCGTACATCTCGGTGCTCACCGATCCGACGACCGGCGGCGTCACCGCGTCGTTCGCCATGCTCGGCGACCTCAACGTCGCCGAGCCGGGCGCGCTCATCGGCTTCGCCGGCCCGCGCGTCATCCAGCAGACCATCCGCCAGGAGCTGCCCGAGGGCTTCCAGCGCAGCGAGTTCCTCCTCGAGCACGGCTTCCTCGACATGGTGGTGCCGCGGCACGAGCTCAAGGCGACGCTCGCGCGTTGCCTGCGCCACCTCCACGCCGCGTAGCCCCCCCGCGGGCGAAGCCCGCTGCCGCCGCCCTCCCGACCCCCTCCCCTGCGTTTATCTCACCCCTGTCCCCCCGACCCCCTGCCCCTCCAGGTGCAGGGGGCGCCCCCCCCGCCCCTCGTGTCTCGCGCGTGACAATGTGAGGTCTGATGAGCCCAGCCTCGGCCGACGCCATCCTCGCGCCGCTCGGAGCCGCTCGGCATGCGGCTCACGCTCGAGCCGTTCCGGCGGCTGCTCGCGAAGCTCGGCGAGCCGCAGCGCGGTGTTGCCGGCGGTGCTGGTGGCGGGCACCAACGGCAAGGGTTCGACGGCGGCGCTGCTTGCCGCGATCGCGTGCGCCGCCGGCTACCGCACCGGGCTCTACACGTCGCCGCACCTGGAGGAGCCGCGCGAGCGCATTCGCGTCGACGGCGTAGCGCTGGCGACGCTCGAGCTCGACGGGCTGCTCGATGCAGTGATCGACGCGGCCGGTGACGAGCTGCCGACGCCGTTCGAGGCGTTGACGGCGGCCGCGCTGCTGGACTTCGCGGAGGATGGCGTCGAGCTCGCGGTGCTCGAGGTCGGGCTCGGCGGCCGGCTCGACGCCACCAACGTCGTCGAGCCGGTGCTGTCGGTGATCACGCCGATCGCGCTCGACCACCAAGCGGAGCTGGGCGCGACGTTGGCGGCGATCGCGGCCGAGAAGGCCGGCGTGCTGCGGGCGCAGCGGCCGGCGATCGCCTGGGGCGAGGAGCCCGAATCGACGGCCGCGTTGCGAGCGGCGGCCGAAGCCAGTGGCGCGACGTTGAGCTTCGCCGTCGAGGACGCCGAGGTTGCCAGGGCACATCCCGACGGTCTCGCCGGTCAGACCGTCGACCTGCGCACGGCTGCCGCGGAGCATCACTTGCGGGTGGCGCTCGCCGGCCGGCACCAGCTGCGCAACGTCGTGCTCGCGGTGCTCGCCGCCGAGCGGCTTGCCGCCGCTCGGCTTCGAGGGATCGACGACGACGCGATCGCACGCGGCGTCGGTGGCTGTCGGTGGCCGGGCCGGCTCGAAGCCGTGGCGCTGCCGGAGGGGCCGACGGTGCTGCTCGACGGCGCTCACAACCCCGCGGGTGCCGCGGCGTTGGCCGAGCACCTGGCGAGCCTCGCGACACCGTTCGATCTCGTCTTCGGCACGCTCGCCGACAAGGACGCGGCGGGCATGTCTGCGGCCGCTCGCGCCGGCCGCGCGCCGCGTCTGGCTCGCGCCGCCGGACTCGCCGCGAGCGCTGTCCGTCGCCGCGCTCGCGGCGCTCCCGCGCTCGCCGGCGCGACGCCCGCTGAGCGGTGCCGCCGAAGCGCTGGAGCGGGCGCTCGCCGCGGCCGCGGCCGATCGCCGCCGCTGCTCGTCGTCACCGGCTCGCTCTACCTGGTGGGCGAAGCGCGGCGCTGGTTGCGCGAACGCTACGGCGTGCCCGCGGCGGCAGCCGACGTCGCTACTTGGTCGCCTGTCGGCGCTTCCGGCTAAGAGAGGGCGGGCGGGCGGCAGCGGCTTCGCCCGCGGGGCGGGCTCAACTGAGAGCGTCGTAGAGCGGGAACTGCAGGCAGAGCTGGCGCACCTTCTCGGCCACCGCCGCCGCCACGCTCTCGCTCTCGGCATCCGCCAGGACCTCGGCGATGAGGTCGCCGATGCGGTCCATCTCCGCCTCGCCCATGCCGCGCGTCGTCACCGCGGCGGTGCCGATGCGCACGCCGGACGCGACCAGCGGCGGGTTCGCGTCGTAGGGGATGGTGTTCTTGTTGACCGTGATGTGGGCGCGCTCGAGCGCCTTCTCGGACACCTTGCCCGTCAGGCCGCGGGCCGCGACGTCGACGAGGAAGACGTGGTTGTCGGTGCCGCCGGAGACGATGCGGAAGCCGCGCTCGGCGAGGCGCGCGGCGAGCCGCGCGGAGTTCTTGACGATCTGCCCCTGGTAGGCGGCGAACTCGGGCGTCGACGCTTCCTTGAGCGCCACCGCCTTCGCGGCGACGACGTGCATCAGCGGCCCGCCCTGGATGCCGGGGAAGACGGCGCGGTCGAGGTCCTTGGCGTGCTGCGCCCTGCACATCACCATGCCGGCGCGCGGGCCGCGCAACGTCTTGTGCGTCGTGGTGGTGACGAAGTCGCAGTGCGGGACCGGCGAGGGGTGGAGGCCCGTCGCCACCAAGCCCGCGATGTGCGCGATGTCGGCCATCAGCAGCGCGCCGCAGCGGTCGGCGATCTCGCGGAAGCGCGCGAAGTCGATGATGCGGCTGTAGGCGCTGGCGCCGCAGACGATCATCTTCGGCCGCTGCTCCATCGCCAGCGCCTCGGCGGCGTCGTAGTCGATGCGCTCGCTCTCCCGGTCGACGCCGTAGGCGATCGACCTCGAAGTCGCGGCCGGAGTAGGAGAGGCGGTGGCCGTGGGTGAGGTGGCCGCCGGAGGAGAGGTCCATCCCCATCAGCTTGTCGCCCGGGCGCAGGAAGCCGAAGTAGACGGCCATGTTCGCCTGCGTGCCCGAGTGCGGCTGCACGTTGACGTGCTCGCAGCCGAAGAGCGCCTTGGCGCGGTCGATGGCCAGCTGCTCGGCGACGTCGACGAACTCGCAGCCGCCGTAGTAGCGCTTGCCCGGGTAGCCCTCGGCGTACTTGTTGGTCATCACCGAGCCGGCGGCCTCGAGCACGGCGCGGGAGACGAAGTTCTCCGAAGCGATCAGCTCGAGCCCCTCGTTCTGCCGCCGCCGCTCGTTGGCGATGGCGTTCCAGACCTCGGGGTCGGCGGCCTTGAGGTTGCGGCTGTCGAGCATCTCGGGTGGCTGGTGGCGCGGGTGCGAGGGCCGCGGTCGCGGGCGCGTTTCGGCGCGCCGCTGCCGCGCGTTGGTCCTAGCCCTGCGGCGCCTCCGCGGGCGGCGTCGCCGCAGCTGCCGGAGCCTTCGGCTCTTCCTTCTTCTTCGTCGTCGCCGTCTTCTTCGCCGCCGGCCGCTTGGCGGCCTTCTTCGCCTCCTGCGCCTCGGTGCGCGCGGCATTGCGGCGGCGCGCCAGCCGCTTGTTGCGGCGCTGTTGGCGGCGGTTCAGCTCACGGTCCTTCTCACGCATGGTTGCCAGGCCTTTCGGTTGTCGTAGCGCTCAGGGAGCGCAGCCGCGGGAGCTTGTCGCACGGCCCTGGCTCCGTCAAGGCAGCCCCCAGTCAAGGCAGTCTCAGTCAAGGCGCCGCTTACAGCGGCAGGTTGCCGTGCTTCTTCGGCGGCGTACCGACGCGTTTGCCCTTGAGTTGCCTTAGAGCGCGGGCGATGGAGCGCCGCGTCTGCCGCGGCTGGATGACGGCGTCGACGAAGCCGCGCTCGGCGGCGACGTAGGGGTTGGAGAACTTCTCGCGGTACTCGCGCACCAGCTGGCCGCGGCGCGCCGCGGCTTCCTCCCCCGCGGCCTGCAGCTCCCGGCGGTAGAGGATGTTGACGGCGCCCTCGGGCCCCATCACCGCGATCTCGGCCGTCGGGTAGGCGAGGTTGACGTCGGTGCGGATGTGCTTGCTCGCCATCACGCAGTAGGCGCCGCCGTAAGCCTTGCGGGTGATGACGGTGATCTTCGGCACCGTCGCCTCGGCGTAGGCGTAGAGGAGCTTTGCGCCGTGCTTGATGATGCCGCCGAACTCCTGCTGCGTGCCGGGGAGGAAGCCGGGGACGTCTTCGAAGGTGACGAGCGGGATGTTGAAGGCGTCGCAGAAGCGCACGAAGCGCGCGCCTTTCAACGAGGCGTCGATGTCGAGCACCCCGGCGAGGTAGTTGGGCTGGTTGGCGACCACGCCGACGCTCTGGTTGGCGACGCGCGCGAAGCCGACGACGAGGTTGCGGGCGTAGTCGGCGTGGACCTCGAGGAAGCTCGCCGTCGTCCACCACCGCGCGCAGCAGCTGCTTGACGTCGTAGGGCTTGTTGGGGTCGGCGGGGATCAGGGTGTCGAGCGCGACGTCCTCGCGCTCGGGGTCGTCGCTGCTGTGCCCCAGGGGCGGCTCGTCGATGTTGTTGCTCGGCAGGTAGGAGAGCAGCTGCCGCACCAGCGCCAGGCAGGCCGCGTCGTTGCCGGTCGTGAAGTGGCAGACGCCGCTCTTGGCGGCGTGGGTGTGAGCGCCGCCGAGCTCCTCCTTGGTGACGTCCTCGTGGGTGACCGTCTTGATGACGTCGGGGCCGGTGACGAACATGTAGCTCGTGCCCTCGACCATGACGATGAAGTCGGTGATCGCCGGCGAGTAGACGGCGCCGCCGGCGCACGGCCCCATGATGGCGGAGATCTGCGGCACGACTCCCGAGGCCAGCGTGTTGCGCAGGAAGATGTCGGCGTAGCCGCCGAGCGAAGCGACGCCCTCCTGGATGCGCGCCCCGCCGGAGTCGTTGAGGCCGATCACCGGCGCGCCGTTCTCCACCGCGAGGTCCATCACCTTGCAGATCTTCTGGGCGTTGGTCTCCGACAGCGAGCCGCCGAAGACGGTGAAGTCCTGGGCGAAGAGGAAGACCATGCGGCCGTCGATGGTGCCGTAGCCCGACACCACACCGTCGCCGGGGATGCGCTGGCGGTCCATGCCGAAGTCGCGGCTGCGATGCACCACCAGCGCGTCGAGCTCGACGAAGGAGGCCGGGTCGAGCAGCAGCTCGACGCGCTCGCGGGCGGTGAGCTTGCCCTCGGCGTGCTGCTTCTTGACGCGCTCTTCGCCGCCGCCGGCGCGCGAGGCGTCGAGGCGCCGCGCCAGCTCGTCGGCCGAGCTGGGCTTGACCGCTTCGCTCATGGCTTGACTGCTTCGCTCATCGCGCTCGCATCCTACAATCCCCGTCATGCCGTTCGGCGAGCTCGACCGCGCCGCCCTCGCCCGGGCGCTGGCGCAGCTCGCCGAGGGGCCCGACGACCTCGTCGACGCCTTCCTCGAGCGCGTCGAGGTGGTCGAGCTGCCGGCCGCCGGCGAGCCGGCCGGCGTGCGGTTGCGGCGCGAGGAGGGGCTGGCGGTGCGACTCTGCCGCGGCGAGAAGACCTGGCTCGCGAGCCGCGACCGCCTCGACCCCGAGGCCTTCGTCGACGCCGTGCGGCAGGTGGCGCGCGTGCACCCGAGGGCCGCGTCGCCGCCGCCGCCGGCCCTCGTCAAGCCGTGGGGCGGGCTGCCGCCCACCGCCGAGCTGCAGGCCTTCCCGCGGCAGCTCGACCGCGCGCTGCGCGAGCGGCGCGTCGCCTTCCCCTATCGTCTGACGCTGCGCCGGCATCGCCGCGACCTGCAGGTGGCGACGCCGCACCTGCTGCCGGCGGCCGAGCGCGAGAGCTACTACAGCTTTCGCGTCGACCTCGCCTGGGGGAGCCTCGGCGGCCTGCTGGTCGAGCTCGGCGACGAGGCCGCGGAGACCGTCGCCGGCCGCCTCGCCGACGCCTTTCGCGCCCGCGAGGCGGCGCCGCCGGAGTCCGCGGCGACGACCGTGGTGCTGGCGCCCGACGCCGCCGCCACGCTGCTGCACGAGGCGGTGGCGCACGCGCTCGAGGCCGACACGCTGGCCGAGGTGGGTGCTCCGGAGGCGGCGCGCGGCGTGCGCCTGTCGGAGGCGAAGCTCGACGTGCTCGACGACCCCGCCGGCGCCCCGCACCCGGTGCGTCGGCAGAGCGACGACGAGGGGACGCCGGTGGTGCCGCGCTGGCTGCTGCGCGGCGGCGTCGTCGACCAGCCGCTCGCCGACCAGCGGTGGGCGCGCCGCCTCGGGGGCCTGCAGCCCGGCGCCGGGCGCCGCGACAGCCGCCATCGGTTGCCGGCGCCTCGCTCGACCTACCTGCGGCTGCTGCCGGGCGAGGGGACGCTCGACGAGCTGGTGGCGCAGGCGGGCTCCGGCCTCTACCTCGCCGAGCCCAGCCGCGGCCGTCTCGACGCGCACAGCGGCGACTTCACGCTCGCCTTCGCGCACGGACGGCGCATCCGCGACGGCGCGTTGCACGAGCCGGTGGGCCCGTGCCGCATCGCCGGACACTTCGCCGATCTCCTCGGCAAGGTCGGCGCGGTGGGCGGCAAGGCGGTGCCGGCGGGAGCCGGCTGGTGCGCCAAGGGCGGCCAACGGCTGCCGGTGTGGGCCGCGTCGCCGGAGCTGCTGATCGCCGGTATCGAGGTATCAGCTGATGGTCGAGGTCAGCAGCTGATGGTCGAGGTCATCAGTTGACGGTCGAGGTCACCCGCTCGATGGCGGCCGCGCGGTGAGGGCGGACGAGCACGTCGAGGTGGTGCTCGCGGCGCTGCAGCGGGTGGGGCTCCCGGAGGCCGAGGTCTATCTCAAGGAGGGGCGCAGCCGGCGGCTCGGCCTCGGCCTCGCCGGGCCGGAGCATCAGGTGCTGGTGGAGGAAGGGTGGGCGGTGCGCGCCGGTGACCGCCGCGTCGGCGTTCTTCGCCGCCGGCACCGGCCGGCCCGAGCCGCAGGGGCCGTGGCCGGCGCCGCAGGGGTTCCCGTCGCCGCTGCCCGACCCCTCGCCGGTGGTGCGCTGGAGCGATCCGCCCGACCTCGACAGCCCGCTGCTCACCGAGCTCGAGGCGCAGTCGCTGCTCAACGCCATCGGCGAGGCGCTGGCGGCGGAGCTCCCCGGCGCGACGCTCGTCGAGGCGGCTCTCGAGGACGGCTCGAGCGTCTCGACGCTCGCCAGCTCGCACGGCATCCGCGCCCGCTGGCGCCATCGCGTCGCCTGGGTGCGCCTGGTGGGGACGCTGCCCGAGTCGGCGCCCGCCGGAGCGGCGCTCGGCGCTCCGGTGCGCGCCACCGTCGAGCAGGGCGCGCGCGAGGCGCGACGGCTGCAACCGAAAGCCCTCGCCCGCGGGCTCGCCGATCGCCTCGCCGTACGCGCGCGCGGCGACCTCCCCGAGCGCGAGAGCGGCGACGTGGTGCTGGCGCCGGCGGTGGCGACGCGGCTGCTCGCCGGCCTGCTGCCGCTGCTCGTCGGACCGGAGGCGCGCGAGCGCGCGGTACCGCTGGTGGATGCCGCCGGCCGCATCGGCTCGCCGCAGCTGTCGGTGGTCGACGACGGCCGCCTGCCCGGCGGCCTGCTCGCGGCGGCCGTCGACGGCGAAGGCGTGCCGACTCGCGCGGTGCCGCTCGTCGAGGCCGGGCTCTACCGCCAGCCGCTGCTCTCCTGGTGGCAGGCACGAGGCTCCGGTTCTGGCGGTGCCGGCGCCGGCGGCAGCGGGTCGGGGGCGCGCGTCGCGAGCGGCTGCAGCGCGCGGCCGAGCTTCCGCGACCTGCCGCGTCCCGGGCCGACGCACCTCTTCGTGCGGCCGCAGGAGGGTGTGCGGCCGGCCATGCTCGTCGGCGGCATCGAGCGCGGCTGCTACCTGCTCGACGTCGACGGCCCCGGGCACTTCGACCTCGCCGGCGACCGCTTCGCGCTGCCGGTGTGCGGCTTCCAGCTCTCCTCCGGCGCGGCGCGGCGGCCGCTCGCCGGCGGCTGGCTCTGCGGCGGCATCGGCGCGCTGCTGCGCGGCGTCGTCGGCGTGGCGCGCGACCTCGCCTTCGCGCCGCTGGCGGGGATGATCGGCAGCCCGACGCTGCGCGTCAGCGGGCTCGAGGTGCGCAGCGGCGAGTGAGATCGCGCTGCTGTGGCACAATGCGCGGCCCGGTCGCCGCGCGCCCGCCGCCGGCCTCGCACCGATCACCCTCGACGACGGAGCATCCCCATGCAGCTCGGCATCCTCGGCTTCCCGAAGGTGGGCAAGACCACCCTCTTCAACATCCTCACCGCCTCGCACCAGTCGACGGACAAGTTCTCCGCCTCGCGGCAGACCAACGTCGGCGTGGCGCAGGTGCCCGACCCGCGGCTGGTCAAGCTGCGCGACCTCTTCTCGCCCAAGAAGTACACGCCGGCCACGGTGGAGTACGTCGACATCCCGGGCATCCGCAAGGGCGAAGGCGCGGAGAGCCTCGACCTCGGCAAGCTGCGCACCGTCGACGCGCTGGTGCACGTGGTGCGCGCCTTCGACGACCCCGAGCTGCCGCACGCCTCCGGCAGCGTCGACCCGGCGCGCGACCTGCTCGAGCTCGAGCTGGAGCTGATCCTCGCCGACCACGAGCTGGTGGAGCGCCGGCTCGAACGGCTGGCGCAGTCGGCCAAGCGCGGCTTGAAGCCGGAGGAGGAGCGCGAGAAGGCGCTGCTCGCCGACGTCGTGCTGCCGGCGCTCGAGGCGGAGCGTCCGCTACGCGACGTCGAGCTGTCGCCCGACGACGAGCGGCGGCTGCGTGGCTTCCAGATGCTCTCCGCCAAGCCGATGCTGGTGGTGCTGAACGTCGGCGAGAGCGAGCTCGCCGGCGCCGATCCGGGCAAGGCCGGCTGGTCGAAGCGCGCGCGCACCGAGGCGGTGGTGGTCTCGGCGCCCATCGAGCAGGAGATCGCCGGCCTCGCCGAGAGCGAGCAGCGCGAGTTCCTCGCCGAGCTGGGTCTCGCCGAGCCCAGCGTCGCCCGCGTCATCCGCGCCAGCTACGAGCTGCTCGGCCTGCTCTCGTTCTTCACCGTCGGCGAGGACGAGGTGCGCGCCTGGACCTTGCGCCGCGGCACCCACGCCCGCGAGGCCGCCGGCGCCATCCACTCCGACATCGAGCGCGGTTTCATCCGCGCCGAGGTCGTCGATTGGGAGGAGCTGGTGAAGCTCGGCTCGCTCGCCGCCTGCCGCAACGTCGGCTCACTTCGACTCGAAGGCAAGGAGTACGAAGTGAAGGACGGCGAAGTGATCCACTTCCGCTTCAACGTGTAAGCCGAAGTTCTTCTCAGACCACCGACGTTGAGGCGCGGTGGAGACGGCCCCGGATCCAAGCGCGCGAAGCCGGGGCCGTATCCGCCGCGCTACGTACCAGGCCGCCAGTCCTCGATCTTTTGGCCCAGCTGCCCGCTGCTGCGCACGCCGGGGACGTAGATCCCCTCGGGCGTGGCCTCGACGGGGGCGTCGGCGCCGCCCCCTTCCTCGTTCTGCCGCTGCATCTCCTGCTGCAGCTCGAGCTGCTGGCGGAGGAGGTCGCTGTACGCAGGGTTGGGCGGCGGCTGCGCGGTTCGCCCCTGGCCGGGCTGGGTGACGCCGCCCACCTTGCTGCCGGCGCGGATGTCCTGCGGGCCCAGCGTGCGCTGATCGGCGGGCACTCCCGGCCTGGTCACCGTGGCGGGCGCCGGCGGCGCCGTCGCCACCTCGCCGGGCGTCGCCGCGGGCTCGGCGCCGGCAGGCGGCTGCGGCAGGAGCAGCTTCGCGATGTGGCGCGGGTCCTCGTAGGCGCGCGGCGCGTCGGCGGCGGCCGGCCGCTCTTCCTGCGCCCGCAGCAGCGACTCGGTGGTGAGCTTGCTGTCGATCACCTGCGGATTGACGTCGCCGAAGGAGAGCCGCGGGTCGAGGGCGTAGGCGCGCGCATAGGCGTCGACCGCCGCGCTCTCGGCGCCGCGCGCCTCGTTCAGCGCGCCGATCTGGAACCAGCCCCAGGCGTCGTCGGGGGCGAGCTCGACCACTTCTCGGAAGTGCTTCATCGCTTCGCGCTCCTCGCCCGCCTGGCGCAGCAGCAGGCCGAGGTTGTAGTGCGCGCTTACCAGCTTGGGATCGAGGGCGAGCGCCTTCTGGTAGGCCTCGCGCGCGTCGTCGTCGCGGCCGGCGAGCTCCAGCAGGTTGCCGAGGTCGTTCCACACCGCGGCCGTCGGCTGGCGCTGGGCGAGCGCCCGCTGCGCGGCGACGGCACGGTCGATGTTGGGCGGCGGCACCGCGGCGGTGGCCAGCGCCGCCAGGGCGGCGACGGCGAGGACGGGCAGGACGAGGAGGCGGATCTTCATCGGCAGCTTGCGCACTCGAACGTTCCTCAGGGTCCGCCGCCGGCGGCGCCGACGGGCTTGGCTTTGAGCTTGACCTTCCCCTCTTCGCTGGCGACGCGGAACTGCACCGCTTCGCAGCCGGTCTTGTCGCGGATCTGCGCCACCTGGCGCTGCAGGTAGTTGCGGAAGGTGTCGAGGTCCATGGTCGGCGTCTTGCCGTTGCGCGTCACCAGCCCGGCGAAGAGCGCCTCGACGGCGTCGCTCTCCAGGTGCTGCGTGACGACGATGCCGGCGTCGGCGTCGTGGCGCGGCAGCGGCATCGGGCCGCTGGGGCGGCGCGGTGCCACCTTGCCCTCCTCGACGGCGCGCAGGCGGCGCGAGTACATCTCCGAGTAGCTGTTCAGTTGTGCCTCGAGGGCGCCGAAGCGGAAAGAGTCGACGCTGCGCCGCATGTTGACGGCGCGCAGGCGCCGCATCTCGGCCTCGATCTCTTCGCGCAGCGCCTGCGGCGGCTGCGGCAGGTCGCCGGCGAAGAAGCGGTTGTACTCCACCTTGAGTTGCTGGATGCGGCGGTCGAGACGGTTGAAGCGCCCCTCGAGCTCGTCCTCGGCGGCGCGCGCGGCCTGGGCAGGCGTCGGCGGCCGCATCGCCGCGGCGGGACGGCCGGGGACCGCGGGTCGCGCGCCGGCGGGCGGAGCTGCCGCAGGCCGCAGCGACGCGTTGGCTGCCGGCTTGGCTGCCGTGGGGCCCGGTCTGCCGGCGGGTGGGCGCGGGGGAGGCGGCGGCATCTGGTATTTGCTGGAACCGGGGGTCGCGTCGAGCCTGGTCGCCGGGTCGCTCTAGAATCGACGGCCAGCCATGCCTTCGCAGCAAGCCGCCGACCCCCGCCGCCGGCTCCCCTCCGTCGATCGCCTCCTGGCGTCGGCGGAGATGCAGAGGCTCGTTGGATTATACGGAAGGGCCCTGGTGACGGTCCAAGCGCGCGCCGCGCTCGCCGCATTGCGCGAGGAGGCGGCGGCCGATGGCGAAGTTGGCGCCGAGGCGGTGGCGGCGCTGCCCGAACGCGTACGCGCCCTCGTCGAGTCGAGCCTCGGCCCGCCGCTGCGGCGCGTGCTCAATGCCACCGGCGTGCTGTTGCACACCAACCTCGGCCGCGCGCCGCTGCCGGCGGAGATAGCCGCGGCGCTGCCGCCGCTGCTCGATGCCGCCTGCGACCTCGAGATGGAGCTCGACGACGGCGGCCGCGGCGACCGCAACCGCCGCGCCGAGCGGCTGCTGCGCCTGCTCACCGGCGCCCAGGCGGCGCTGGTGGCGAACAACAACGCCGCGGCCCTGGTGCTGGCGGTCGCCACGCTGGCGCATCCGGAAGGGGACGATCGAGCTGGCGAGGTCGTCGTCTCGCGCGGCGAGCTGGTCGAGATCGGCGGCTCGTTCCGCATCCCGGAGATCCTCGCCGCCGCCGGCGCGCGGCTGGTCGAGGTAGGAACCACCAACCGCACGCGGCTCGACGACTACCGCCGTGCGATCGGTCCGGCGACGCGGCTGCTGCTCAAGGTGCATCCCAGCAACTACCGCATCGTCGGCTTCACCGCCGGCGTCACGCCGGGCGCGCTCGCCGCGCTCGCCCGCGAGGCCGGGCTGCCGCTGCTCGTCGACGAGGGCGCCGGCCTGCTGCGCCCGCGCACCGAGCCGCAGCTCGCCGACCACGCGAGCCTCGCCGAGCTGCTGGCGGCCGGCGCCCACCTCGTCTGCGGCAGCGGCGACAAGCTGCTCGGCGGACCGCAGGCGGGGCTGTTGCTCGGCGAGGCGGAGCTCGTGGGGCGCTGCCGGAGGCATCCGCTCTATCGCGCGTTGCGCCCGAGCCGGCTCGCCTACGCGGCGCTCGACGGGGTGCTGCGGCGGCACGCGGCGGGAGCGCCGCTGCCGCTCGACGGGCTGTGGCCGGCGCCCGAGCGGCACCACGAGCGCGTGGCCGCGGTGGCGGCCGCCGTCGGCGGCGAGGTCGTCACCGCGGACGCCTTCGTCGGCGGCGGCGCCGCGCCCGAGGCGCCCATCCCCGGCGAGGTGGTGGCGCTGCCCGGCGACCCCGAGCTGCTGGCGCGGCTGCGACTCGGCGGACGAAACGACGAGCCGCCGGTGGTGGGCTACATGCGCGAAGGGCGCCTGCTGCTCGACCTGCGCACCGTCGCGCCCGCGGACGACCCGAGGTTGATCGCCGCCGTCCGCAGCGCGCTGCTTGCGACGAACGGGCCGGGAGGGGGCGCCCCCTGTCCCTAGAGGGGCACGGGGACGGGGGGATCGGGGTGGGACAGGTGGACGTCGCGGCGAGCGGGCGCGGCGGCGGAGCAGGACGGTTACTGGTCGTCGAAGACCGCGAGTCGCTGCGCCGCATGCTCGAGCGCGCCCTCGCCGGCGAAGGACATCGCGTCGACGTCGCCGCCGACGCCGCGGCGGCGGCTGTGGCCCTCGACGCGGCGCGCTACGACCTCGTGCTCACCGACCTCATGCTTCCCGGCGGCTCGGGCCTCGACGTGGTGGCGGCCTGCCGCGCCCTCTCACCGCCGGTGCCGGTGGTGGTGATGACCGCCTACGGCACGGTGGCGACGGCGGTGCAGGCGATGAAGCTCGGCGCCGCCGACTTCCTGGAGAAGCCGGTCGAGCTCGACGACCTCTTCGCCGTCGTCGATGGCCTGATCGGCGAGCGCGACGGCGCCCCGCCGCCGGCGGCGCCGAGCGACGAGGAGCCGCCGGCCTTCGTCGCCGGCCCCGGCTGCCCGCCGATCGTCGGCCGTCACCGGCGCCTGCTCTCGGCGCTTCGCCTGCTGCGCCGCGTCGCCCCCACCGAGACGACCGTGCTGCTGCTCGGCGAGAGCGGCACCGGCAAGGAGCTCTTCGCTCGGGCGCTGCACGCGCTGTCGCCGCGCAAGAACGGGCCGTTCGTCGCCATCAACTGCGCCGCCATCCCGGAGTCGCTGCTCGAGAACGAGCTGTTCGGCCACGAGCGCGGCGCCTTCACCGGCGCCCACCGCCGCGAGCCCGGCCGCTTCGAGCGCGCCCGCGGCGGCACGCTGCTGCTCGACGAGATCGGCGAGCTGCCGCTCGCGGTGCAGGGCAAGGTGCTCCGCGTGCTCGAGGAGCGCACCTACGAGCGCGTCGGCAGCAGCGAGCCCCAACGCGCCGACGTGCGTCTCGTGGCGGCCACCAACCGCGACGTGCAGGCGATGGTGGAGGCGGGCGAGCTGCGCTCCGACCTCTACTTCCGGCTGAGCGTCTTCCCGCTCGAGCTGCCGCCCCTGCGCGAGCGCGGCAGCGACGTGGTGCCGATCGCCCGCCATCTCCTCGCGCGGCTCGCCGAACGGCACGGCCTGGAGCCCGCCGAGCTGACGCCGGCTGCAGGCGAGCTACTCGCCGCGCAGCCCTGGCCGGGCAACGTGCGCCAGCTCGCCAACGTGCTCGAGCGGGCGGCGATCCTCCAGCCCGGCGGCCGGCTTGGCACCGCAGAGGTCGAGGAGGCGCTGTCCGGCGCCGAGCAAGGGGATCGCCGGCAGGTGGAAGAAGCGCTCGAGCGCGCCGAGGGCGACAAGCGGCGCGCGGCCGCGGAGCTCGGCGTCTCCTACCGCACGCTGCTGCGGCGGGTGCGCCAGTACGACCTCGAGGGCTATCCGCGCTACCGCAGGTGACCCCACCCCCGCGGGCGAAGCCCGCTCCCGCCCCCCACCCGACCCCGCCCCTTGGGTTTCATTCCACCCCTGTCCCCCGTCCCCCTGCCCCTCCAGGGGCAGGGGCGCCCCCGCCCACCCCCGCTCGGCGGGTCGAAGAGCTCGCGGGCGAAGTTCACCCGCGCGGTGATGCCGCCTTCGGGCCGTGGCTCGAGCGCGAGCGTGCCGCCGTGCAGCGCGACGATGCGGTGGGCGAGCGCGAGGCCCATGCCGACGCCGCCCGGGCGGTCGCTGGCGAAGGGCTGGAAGAGACGCCGGCGCATCTCGGGCGAGAGGCCGGGGCCGCGGTCGCGGATGGCGATCTCGAAGCGGTCGTCGCGCCAGCCGGCCAAGATCTCCACCGGCGTCGGCGCGCCGCTGCGCTGCTGCGCCTCGAGGGCGTTGCGCAGCAGGTTGCGCAGCGCGCGCTCGAGCAGCTGCGGGTCGCCGGCGATCACCGGCGCCCGCGACGAAGCGTCGCCGCCGTCTGCCGCCGCGGCTGTCTCGACCTGCAGCGCCGCGGCGTCGAGGGCCGGGTCGGCGGCGGCGTGCCGCACCAGCGCCGCGAGGTCGACGGCGACGAGCCGCGCGGCCCCGGGTTGGGCGAAGCCGAGGAAGTCGGCCACCACGCGCTGCAGCCGCTGCGTCTCGCCGCGCAGCTCGTCGAGGTACTCACCGGCGATCTGGCGGTCGCTCGCCGCCAGGTCGCGCTCGAGCAGCGTCAGGTAGCCGCCCACCGTGGCGAGGCCGTTGCGCAGCTCGTGGGCGACGCCGGCGGCGAGCTCGCCGAGGTGCGCCAGACTCTCGGCGAGCCGCGCCTGGTGCCCCTCGCGTTCGCTGGCGGTGAGGTCGGCGAAAAGCGCCAGGTAGCCGAGCAGCTCGCCCCCGCGAAGCCCCTCCCCGGGACCGGGGCGGCGCAGCGGCGTCATGGTGAGGCCGATGCGGTGGGTCTCGCCGGCGGCCACCACGTCGCACTCGCGGCGCTGCAGCCCCTCGCCGGCGGCGATGGCCGGCGCCAGCAGCGCCAGCAGCTCGGGCTGCGCCGCGAGCATCTCCGCGAGCGGCGTGCGCGGCGGCGGCGGCGGGCCGAGCAGCGCGGCGCCCGCGGGGTTGAGCGCCAGCACCCGCCCCTCGCGGTCGAGCAGCAGCAGGCCGCTCTCGAGGCTGCGCGTGAGCGTGCGCTCGAGCACCTCGAGGTCGTCGTCGCTCGAGGGCGCCGATGCCAGCGCGCGCTCGACGGTGGCGAGGAGGAAGGCGCCCTCGTCGTCACCCTCGCCGCCGCCGAGCTCGCGGGCTCGGCGCAGCAGCTTCTCGTACGGGCGCAGCAGCTGGCGCAGGAAGAGCACCAGCCAGAGCAGCACGGCGGTGCTGGCACCGAGGGTCGTCCAGGTGAGCACGCGCAGCGCCCGCTGCTGGCCGGCGAGCACCGGCTCGCCGACGTCGAGGCGCAACCAGCGTCCCGTCCCGCCCAGCGGCGCGAAGGCGGACACCACCGGCTCGCGCCAGTCGCCGGGTCCGACGGCCACCGCCTCGGCCTCGGTCGGCAGACGGCCCTCCGGCAACGGCGCGGCGAAGTCGGCGTCGAGCGGCTCGCCGACGACGGTGAGGATGCCGCGCTGCGCATCGGCGACGGCCAGCCGCAGCGCCGCGGGGTGCAGCGCGCGAAGCTCGCCGGCGCGAGGCAGCTCGCCACGGCCGACGCGGTCGGCCGCCGTGCGCGCGGCTTGGGCCGCCTCCTCCTGGCGCTCGAGCACGAGCAGCCGTGTGCCGTTGCGGTAGCTCAGCAGCGTGAAGCTGCCGAGTAGCAGCAGCAGCACGAGTGCCACCGGCAGCCCCAGCCAGGCGTCCCGCAGCGGCCCGGGAGCGGATCGCGAGGAACTAGAGCGAGGCGAGAGAGGGGTTGGGGAGCGCGGGGCCGCAGACATCTACAAGAGCCGCGAGTAGCGGGCGACGAGGGCCGGGCCGGCGAAGAGCGCCACCAGCGCGCCGCCGGCGAGGAAGACGCCGAAGGGCAGCCGCGAGCCGAGGTCGAGCCGGCCGAGAGCGATCAGCGCCAGGCCGACGACGGCGCCGGCGAGCGAGCCGAGGAAGACGGTGACCAGCACGCCCTGCCAGGCGAGGAAGGCGCCCACCATCGCCAGCATCTTGACGTCGCCGAGCCCCATCCCCTCCTCGTGTCGCAGCAGCAGCCACAGCCGCGCCAGCAGCCAGAGGCCGCCGCCGCCGAGCGCAGCGCCGAGCAGCGCCTGCCGCCAGTCGATCCAGTCGGCGAACAGCGACAGCAACAGCCCGACCGCGATCCCCGGCAGCGTGATGACGTCGGGGAGCAGGAAGTGCTCGTAGTCGATGCCGGCGAGCGCGATGAGCGCGCTGCCGAACGCGGCGGCGGTGGCGGCGTGCCAGGAGAGGCCGAAGGCCTCGAGACAGCCGACGAAGAGCGCCGCCGTCGCCGCCTCGACGAGCGGATAGCGCCACGAGATGGGCGCCTTGCACTGGCGGCAGCGGCCGCGCAGCAGGAGGAAGCTCAAGAGCGGCAGGTTGTCGCGCGCGCGCAGCTGCGCGCCGCAGCGCGGGCAGCGCGAGCGCGGCAGCACCGTCGACTCCTCGCGCGGCAGGCGGTGGATGACGACGTTGAGGTAGCTGCCGACGACGAGCCCCACCAGCGCCACGTAGAGGTCGAGCAGCAACTGGACTTTCATATGCCGGATGGGATCATGCGGCGGATTCTACGGTCGGCGCCGTTGGCATCGTCGGGTGGTGGCGCGGGCGCCGTCGCGAGGCGACGAGCGCCGTGCCGAGCAGCGCGATGGCGGTGGTGGCGCCGCCGACGCGCACCCAGGGGTCGCGATAGCGCAGCGTGACCCGGTGCTCGCCGCCGGGGAGGGCGACGCCGAGCTGGCCGAGCGCGGTGGGGCAAGTCGGCGCGGCGGTGCCGTCGTCGAGGGTCGCCTGCCAGCCGTCGTCGAAGGTGATCGCGGCGACGAGGAACGCCTCGCCGGCGGCGCGATAACGCAGCCGCACGCGCTGCCCGTCGTCATGCGCGAGCAGGGTTGCCGCGGCGTACGTTCCTGGCGGCGGCACGTCGTCGCCGACACAGAGGTCGGCGCTCGCGAGATCGAGCGCCGGCAGCGCGCGCGTCGCCGCCGCCGCGTCGTCGGCGCGGCCGAGCGTGCGCACGAAGCGGTAGCGCGGCAGACGTTGCCGCAGCGGCAGCAGCGCGAACGGGCGCGGCGGCTGGCCGGTTCTTCGACCTGAAGCTGATTGGCGTCGCAGCTCGCGCACCAGCTCGCGCATGTCGCGGCGCAGCACCAGCGCGCCGACGTCCCAGGCGGCGAGCAGGCGATCGACCTCGCCGCGCCGTGGCCACGCCGCGGCGAGCTGCGCCTGCCCATGGCGCGCCCACGGCGTGAGCATGAGGTCGTAGTCGGGGTCGAGGGCGTACTCGACGCCCCACAGCGTGCCGGCATAGGGGTCGAGCCGCTGCAGGCGCGCCCACAGCTGCTGGAAACCCGGCGGCCCCTGACGCACGCCGATCTCCGGCTTGCGGTCGAAGGCGGGGCCGCTGAACAGCCTGCCGCCGGTCGAGCGCGTGGCCGCCACCGCCGGCGGCGGCTTCAACACCAGCGCCGCCGGCAGCGTCGGCAGCAAGCCGTGGCCGTACCACCAGAGGTCGGCGGCGACCAACGCGATGGCGGCGGCGGTGACGGCGCGGCCGTGGGCGCGCGCGTTGGTGTGCGCGTTGGTGCGCCAGAAGGCGAGCAGCGCGAGCAGCAGCGTCACCGCCGCGGCGACGAGCAGCGCCACCAGCGCCTCGCGGCGCAGGAAGTCGAGCCCGGCGGCCAGCGTGCGAGGCGACGGCGGCAGCCCGCTGTGAGCGCGGATGAACTGGGCGCCGACCTCGGGGCTCGCCGCAAGCACGGCGACAAACGTGGCGGCGACGGCGGCGACGATGGCGGCGAGCGCCGCGGGCAGGAAGGCCCAGCCGCGCTCGCCGCGCTCGCGCTCGGCGAGCAGGTGCTGCCAGCCGAGCGCCCCCGCGAGCGGCACCACCGCGGCGGTGAGGACGGCAAACTTCTCCGGGTAGCGCACGACGCCGAGCAGCGGCACGAAGCGGCGCAGCGGCTCCCACAGCGGCGTGTGGCGGCCGAGGGCGAGCAGCAGCCCGGCGGCGGCGGCGAACGCCCACGCGCCGCGGTAGGGGATCGGCCAGCGCAGCAGGGCCGCTGCCGCGAGCGCCAGCAGCAGCAGCCCCGAGTACAAGCTGACGACGTACGGGAAGTCGCGGTCGTGCAGCCCCCAGCCGAACCACAGCCCCTCCTCGTCGCGTCCGGCGTCGCCCCAGAAGTGCGGCAGCACGAAGTCGACGAGGCGCGCGGGCGGCGTCGACCAGCGGCCGGCCTCTTCGCCGGAGAGGCCGGCGCCGCGCGCGGTGCCGGCGAGCCGGTGCGCGGTGGGGAGCAGCTGCACCGCGCCGAGCAGCGCGGCGAGCACCGCGATGGCGAGCAGCCGCGGCAGCGTGCGGCGCAACCGCTCCTTGCCGCCGGCAGCGAAGCCGGCGACGGCGAGCGCGCTCACCAGCACCGCCACCGGCTCGCCGGCGAGCAGCTGCAGCGCCAGCCCACCGGCGGCCAGAAAGGCGGGCACGCCCCACCCTCGGGTGGGGGCGCCCCCTGCCCCTGGAGGGGCAGGGGGACGGGGGGATAGGGGTGAAATCAAACCCAGGGGCGGGGGTTGGGTGGGGGGCAGCGGGCTCTGCCCGCGGGGGTGGCAGAAGGCGCGCTCCGTAGCGGCCAGCACCCAGGGGAACCAGGCCATGCTGCAGTAGAAGTTGAAGGTGCTGGTGAGCGAGAGGAACCAGCTCGAGGCGGCGAACCCCATGGCGCCGAGCGCCGCGGCGTCGGGCGCGGCGCCGAGCTGCCGCAGCAGCCGCCAGGCGCCGGCCAGCGCCCAGCCGGCGTGGAGGATGACGAGCAGCCCCATTGCGTAGCCCACGGGCAGCACGAGGCCGAGCCAGCTCGGCGGGTAGAACGCGGCGTAGTTGGGGTTGGAGAGGATCGGCTGGCCGCCGTGGATCGCCGGGTTCCACTCCGGCAGCTCGCCCGCGTGGACCATCGTCGCCATCGCCTGCCGCAACGGCAGGTGGAAGAAGGCGACGTCGCGCACCATCAGCAGGCGCGCCGGGCTGGCGAGCGGCAGCAGCATCGCCAGCAGCAGCAGCGCCGCGGGCAGCAGCGGCAGCAGCCGCCGCAGGCGCGGCGCGGAAGCGTGGAGCGCGGCTCTCAGAGCCCGGCGATCCTAACCGTGGAGACCGCGCGCCGCCGCGCGCCGGCCAGCGACCGCCCCCGCTACGAGCTCGTGCGCTGCGGCCAGCGCACGAAGAAGCCGTCGGCCCACACCAGGTCCTGCTCGTAGTCGGTGGGCTCGAAGGAGCCGGAGACGTAGCTGTTGCCGGCGACGATCCCGCCCTGACCGGCGCTGCGGATGGCCATGACGCTCTCGTCGATGGGCGGCACGGTGTCGAGGTAGAGGTCGTAGGCGCGCTTCCAGCCGTCGTAGGCGGGGATGGCCTGGATGTAGGTGGGGACCAGCTTGTTGTGGAGCGCGGTGGGCGTGATCGGGCTGTAGACGCCGAGGTCGAGCGAGGTCAGCGCTGCGCCGGCGGCGGCGGCGCTCACCTCGTCGGTGAGCCAGCCCATCATGGCGCCGCCCATCAGCCGCTGGTCGGCCATGGTCTTCTTCTGCTTCGCCTTCTGCATGGCGTCGAGCAGGTTGGGTATCAGCATCGCCGCCAGCAGGCCGATGATGGCGACGACGATCAACAGCTCGATCAGCGTGAAGCCCCTCTCGCGGAACTCTCGGCGCATCGGAAACCCCCTCTTGACGGCTGGCGTCTGCCAACTGGTGCAAGTGACGAGCCAACCGGCGACGCGGGATGCGGTTGACCAGCCGGTCTCAAGCGCGGTCCCGAGCCCAGCGGCGTACGACCTCGCGCATGCGCTCGACGCCGCGGTCGAGCTCGCGCAGGGGGATGCGCTCGTCGGCGCCGTGGATGCCGAGCAGGTCCTGGGGCTCGACCGTGAAGGGCGAGAAGCCGTAGGCCGGGATGCCGCGCTCGCGAAAGAGTCGCGAGTCGGTGAAGCCGGGCGAGAAGAACGGCATGACGGGCGCCTCCTTGCCGAGGACGCCCGCCAGTGTCCGGTGCAGCGAAGTGTCGGTCGAGCAGGGCGGTACGGGCGGCGCGGTGAGCAGGACGCGCGCCTCGACCTCCTTGCCCAGCAGCTGCCGCAGCTCGGCGAGGAACGCCGCGCCGTCGGTGTCGGGCAGCAGGCGCACGTCGACGCGGGCCGGTGGCGCGCGGCGGCACGACGTTGATCTGCGCCGCCCCGGCGAGCACGTTGACCTGCACGCTGTCGAGGAAGAGGTTCTCCATGCCCGGCAGCAACCCCGCGCCCACGGGACCCTCGGGGCGGATGACGCGGTCGGGAGCGGTGAGCAGCGGCTGCCAGTGCGCGTTGTGCAGCGGGGCCAGCGCGCGCAGGTAGTTGCGCGCCGCCGGGGTGACCCGCCAGCGCAGCGGGCGCGAGAGCAGGCGGTCGAGGGCGCGGATCAGCTCGTGGGTCGCCGAGTGCGGGTTGAAGCCGGCGCCGTGGCCGCCCCGCCCCTCGGCCACCACCTCCAGCCACAGCGGCCGCTTCTGCGCCACCTCGATCCCCCACCAGATGAGGCGGCCGTTGACCTGGCGGTTGGCGCCCCCCTCGTTGAGCACGCCGGCGATGCCGCGGAACAGCTCGGGGTGAGCCTGCAACAGCCACGCGGTACCTTCGGCGCCGCCGCGCTCCTCGTCGGCCACCGCCAGCAGCACGACGTCGCGCGTGAGCCCGCGCCGGTCCCGCGCGAGGTCGACCAGGGCGGCGAGCTGCGCGATGCCGAGGCTCTTGTCGTCGAGCGCGCCGCGGCCGAAGAGCCGCCCGTCGTGCACGGCGCCGGAGAACGGCGGGTGGTGCCAGCCCGGCCCGGCGGCGACCACGTCCATGTGGTGGAGCAGCAGCAGCGCCTCGCCGTCGACGCCGGGGCGGGCCTGCAGCCGCGCGTACAGGTTGGCGCGGCCGCCGGGCGAGACGAGACGGCGGGCCGGGATGCCGTGCTCGGCGAGCAGCTTCTCGAGGTAGGCGGCGGCGCGCGCCTCGTTGCCCGGCGGGTTCGTGGTGTCGAGGCGGAGGTAGCCCTGCAGCCAGCGGGCCGGCTGCGACAGCGCGGTCTCGTCGGAGCTGGCGGGCGCCTGGCAGTAGAGGAGGCCGGCGAGGAGCAGCGGGGCGAGCCGGCGCACTGGAATGACTGTAACAGGGGGCACTGTAACAGCGCCAGAAACACGAAGGGCGCCCGCTGCCGGGCGCCCTCGTTACGATCGCTGTCGGGCGGTTGGGGTTAGGTGCTGACCTTCTGCGGCCACCGCACGAAGAAGCCGTCGGCCCAGACGATGTCCTGCTCGTAGTCGGTGGGCTCGAAGGCACCGGCCGTGTAGCTGCCGCCGTCGGCGGCGCCCTTCTGGCCGTAGCTGCGGGTGAGCATGATCTTCTTCTGCGAGAAGTTGGTGGTGACGTAGTAGTCGAGGTTCGCCTTCCACCCGTCCTTCTGGGGCAGCTCCTGCAGGTACTGCGGCACCAGCAGGTTGCTGAGGTTGGCGTGGCTCATCGCCGTGTACTCGGTGACGCTGACGGTGTTGGTGGCGCCGGCGGCGGCGGCGGCGATCTGGTCGGTCAGCCACGACATCTCGGCGGTGCCGGCGTTGCGGATGTCGGCCACGGTCCGCTTCTGCTTGGCCTTCTGGAGCGCATCCAGGAAGTTCGGAATCAGCAGTGCGGCGATGATGCCGATGATCGCCACGACGATCAGCAGCTCGATCAGGGTGAACCCCCGCTGCCGGTTACGGAGTCTCCTCAGCATGAACACCTCCCACGGGCGCCCGACGGTTGATTCCGTGCGGTTTTGCGGAGGGGTGACGAGCACGGACCATGCCAGTAGGCAGTGAGTTGCCACGGCCGCGGCAGGGCCCGGAGTTGGGGCGAGCGGGCGTCACCGGCGCGGCGGCTCGGACGGTTCTTGTCAGGGGACTTGACGTGATTTGTCAGTCTTCGGCCATGGCGAGGCGCGCGACGACGCGGCGGTAGAGGTCGGTTCCCTGCACCAGGCCGGGCAGCGAGATCTTCTCGTTGCTCCGCCCCATCCGCTCGGTCTCGGGGGTGAGCAGGAGGAAGGGGGCGAAGCCGTAGCACGGGATGCCGAGCGGCCGCAGGAAGCGCGAGTCGGAGGCGCTCCAGGGGAGGAAGTACGGGCCGGCGACGCGGCGGCCATAGTCGCGCCGCAGCTCGTCGTCGATGGCGTGCACGACCGGGTGGTCCGCGGGGCTGATGGCGGCAGGCGGCGGCGGCTTGCGATGCGCGAGCGCCACGCCGGCCGTCATCCACTCCGGCAGCAGCTCGCGGCGCGCGGTCTCGAGGTCGGCGGCCGGGAGCAGGTGGAAGACCATGCGCATCTGCCAGCCGCCGCCGGGCGCCTCCGCGGGCGGGAACGGGATCAGCTCGTTGCGGAGCATCGACTGCAGGTAGCCCGGCAAGTCGAGGAAGGCGGCGGGGTCGTCGAGGAAGGCATCGGGGTCGGCGAGCTGCTGCCGCAGCGCGTCGAGGTCGCGCGAGGCGCGATAGACCTGCCAGAAGCGGCGCACCTCGGGATCGATGGACAGGCCGGTGGTGTGGAAGCTGAACTCGGCGACGTCGCGCCGCAGCTGCAGCAGTCGCTCCTTGGTCGGCGCGCAGGCGATGACGTCGGCGAAGCGTTTCTGGCCGATCTCGACTCCCCAGTACTTGAGGCTCTCGAGGCTGCGCGCCTCGACGATGCCACCCTCGGTGAGCACGGCCCAGCTGCGCCGGAACAGCTCGGGGTGCTCGGCGAGGAGCCAGCGCAGGCCAAGGTCGCTGCCCGATTCCTCGGCGGCGGTGGCGAGCAAGATGACCGAGCGCCGTGGCCGTGGATGCGCGGCCCGCAGCTCGAGCAGCGCGAGCAGCTGCGCCACGGTGTAGCTCTTCATGTCGAAGGAGCCGCGGCCGACGATGTAGGGAGGATCGACGACGCCGGCGAACGGCGGGTGCTCCCATTCGTCGGGGGCGAGCACCGGCTCGACGTCGAGGTGGGAGAGCAGCACGAGCGCCTGCGGGTCGTCGCCTTCGAGGACCGCCCAGAGGTTGGTGTGCTTGCCGACCGTCTCGATGTGGACGGGGATGCCGGCGGCCTCGAGCGGGGTGGAGAGGAAGAGGGCGGCGGCGAGCTCGTCGCCGGCGGCGTCGGTGGTGTCGATGCGGAGGTATTGCTGGAGCAGGCGCACCGGGGTACGCGCGCGCCAGTCGACCTTGATCCAGTCGGTCTCGGGGCCGCCGGTGCCGGGGAGGTGGAGGAAGTGGCGGGCCCAGAGGGTGGCGGCGGCGACCAGCGCCAGGCTGCCGTAGAGGGCGACGCGGGCCGCGGCGCGGCGGCGGCGTTCTACCAGGCCGTAGCGGGGCATGGGTCGGGCATCGTAGCGGATCGCTGGGAAGAGCCGGATCGGAGAGCGGGGGCGGGGAGGCCGTCGCCGCGGGACCGCCGCGCTCCACGTGGTAGGCGGGAGCAAGAGAGCGCGGCTCCGCTCTCCAGCCGCCGCTACGCTGGTGACCTCGCACCATTCGCGAGGCGGCTTCCGAGAGGTCCCGCCACGACGGCCTCCCCGCCCCCGCTCTCCGATCCGGAGCCACGCGTCCGCGACGTTGCTTAGGAGTTGGGGAGTTGGGGAGTTGGGGTCAGGTAGGCTGGCGGTCACTCATGAGCAAGGGGTGGTTGGTTGCTCTCGGGCTTTGCGTAGCGTTGGTGCCCTGCGCGGCGTTCCTAGGCGCCGAGCTGTATCTGCTCGACGGGCGGTTGGGGTTGCCGCTCGACGATGGGTGGATTCACTTGCAATTCGCGCGCAATCTCGCGGCGGGAGAGGGGTTGGCTTACAACCCTGGCGAGCTGGTGGCGGGGTCGACGGCGCCGTTGTGGACGGCGTTGTTGTCGATCGGATTCTTGGTGGGATTGCCCGCGCTCGTTTGGGCGAAGGTGTTGGGGATCGGCTGCCACTTGTTGGTGGTCGCGGGGACTTGGCGATTGGGTCGCGAGCTCGGTTTGAAGAGCGGGCTCGCGGCGGTGGCGGCGGGGCTCACGGCGACGACGAGCGTGTTGGTGTGGAGCGCTTTGTCGGGGATGGAGATTCCACTGTTCGCGGCGCTGAGCGTGTGCGGCATCGCGTTGCACGTGCGCGAGCGGCGGGAGGCGGGGCGGGTGCCGGTGTCGTTGGCGGTGCTCGCGCTCGGCGTGCTGGCGCGGCCGGAAGGGCTGGTGCTGCTCGCGCTCGCGGTGGTGGATCGGATGTTGGTGGTGAGCAGGGACGAGGGCGAGCTCGTGGTGGGGCGGCCGGGGTGGCGATCGTTGCTCGTCGGGTTGGGGCTCGCGGCGCTGGCGCTGGTGCCGGCGCTGCTCGTGTATCAGTGGATCGCGGGGTCGCCGTTGCCGACGACGTTCAATACCAAGGCGGGGTACTCGACTCCCGGCTTGCCGCGGATTCGTTACTTGTTCGAGGTGGTCGGCATCTGGGCGGCGGCGCAGCCGGTGGCGACGTTGCTCGCTCCGGCCGGGTTGCTGGCGCTGGTGGCGAGGCTCGGCGGGGACGAGGACCGTGGGTTGTTGCCGGCGTCGTGGGTGGTCGCGCTGCCGCTCGCGTACGGCGTGCTGTCGGGGCGCGGGCGGGGGATCTTCGGCAACTTCGGGCGCTACTTCTACCCCTTGCTGCCGGTGGTGATCGTGCTCGCGGTGGTCGGCGTCGCGGCGGTGCTCGCGGAGCTGCCGGCGCGTTTGCGTTGGCGCGAGCGAAGCGGCGCTCGAGATGACGGCCACGGCGACGAGCACGGCGGCGGCTTCGCTTGGCTACGCTGGGCGGGCCTGCTGCTGCTCGTGCCGGGGCTGGTGGCGCTGTTCGGCGGCGCTTCGCGATACGTGCAGAACGTGCGCGACATCGAGAGCGGGGACGTACGGTTGGCGCGTTGGCTGGTGCCGCGGTTGCCGCCCGAGGCGACGCTGGCGGTAGACGACATCGGGGCGCTCAAGTTCTTGCTCCCGAATCGCGTGCTCGACCTCGCGGGGATCGTCTCGCCGCAGGTCCATGCCTACGCGCGGCGGTCGGCCGCCTCTACCGGCTCGTTCTGCCCCGGCGTGCTCGCCTTCGTGCGCGAGCGGCAGCCCGACTACCTGGCGATCTTCCCGCGCCATCACGCCTGCTTCTCCGATGTTGAGTTTCCGCCGCTGCTGAAGATCGAGGTGCCTGGCAACGTGACGCTCGGCGAGGGTACGATCGTGCTCCACGCCACGCCTTGGACGCGGCAGCCGCTGCGGACGCCTCCACCCGGCTGACTCGTTCCCCGCCACTTCGACTTCGCGGAGATCCACCGTTGCGCATACCCCACTTCGACTTGAAGCCTGCCGCCGAGGAGCTCGCCCCCGAGCTGCTTGCGCGCTGGAGCGACCTGCTCGCCCGCACCGCTTTTGTCGGCGGCAGTGAAGTCGAGTCCTTCGAAAAGACGTTCGCCGACTACCTCGGCGGCCCCGGTTGCGTCGCCGTTGCCAACGGCACCGATGCGCTGGTGGTGGCACTGCACGCGCTCGGCCTGCGCCCCGGCGACGAGGTGCTGGTGCCGTCGTTCACTTTCTTCGCCACGGCCGAGGCCGTGGTCTGGGCGGGCGGCGTGCCGGTGCCGGTCGACGTCGAGGCGGCGACCTTCAACGTCGACGTCGCCGACGCCGAAGCCCGCGCCACCTCGCGCACCGTCGGCATGATCCCGGTGCACCTCTACGGCCAGCCGTGCGACCTCGATGCAGCGCTCGAGCTCTGCCGCCGTCGCGGCTGGTGGCTGATCGAGGACGCGGCGCAGGCGCACGGCGCCACCTGGCGCGGCAGGAGGGTCGGCACCTTCGGCGCGCTCGCCGGCTGGAGCTTCTACCCGTCGAAGAACCTCGGCTGCTTCGGCGACGGCGGCGCGGTGACCGGCGCCGACACCGGCGCGCTCGCCCGCGTGCGCACGCTCGCCAACCACGGCCGGCTCGAGCACTACCGGCACGGCGTGGTGGGCACCAACTCGCGGCTCGACGCGCTGCAGGCGGCGGTGCTCAACCTGCGTCTGCCGCGTCTCGAGCGCGACAACGACCGGCGCGCCGCGCTCGTCGCGCGCTACCGCGCGGCGCTCGCGGGCGTGGGCGACCTGCGCTTCGCCGCCGTCCCGGCGGAGGCTTCGCCGGTGTGGCACCAGCTCACCGTCCGCACCGCCGCCCGCGACGGGCTGCGCCAGCACCTGCTCGACGCCGGCATCGGCAGCGCGACGTTCTACCCCATCCCGCTGCACCAGCAGCCGGCGCTGGTGCCGCTGCTCCCCGCCGGTCTCTCGCTGCCCGCCTCGGAGGCGGCCGCCCGCGAGGTGCTCTGCCTGCCGCTCTACCCGCAGCTCTCCGAGTCGCAGGTCGACGAAGTCTGCGATGCCGTGCGCGGCTTCTACGGCGACTGAGCGCCCTCACCCGGCATAGAGCACGGCGAGCACCAGCGCCGCCCACAACGCCACGTTGATCAGGAACGGCGGGTCGGTGAGCACCTCTTCGGTCGGGTTGGCGTGCCCCGGCCGCTGGTAGGTGAGGTAGAGGTAGCGGAAGATGCCGAAGAGCACGAACGGCACCGTGTAGACGAGGCCGCGCCCGTGCTTCTGCACCGACTCCTCGGCCATGGCGTAGAGGGCGTAGCAGATCACCGTCGAGGCAGTGACGACGCTGATCATCTGGTCGAGGAACGCCGGGCTGTAGTGCGACAGCACGCGCCGCTGGTCGGCGGCGCGGTCGGCGAGCAGCAGCAGCTCGTGGCGCCGCTTCGAGAAGCCGAGGAAGACGGCGACGAAGAGCGTGCAGAGGAGCAGCCAGGTGGAGACCGCGACTCCCACCGCCGCGGCGCCGGCCTCGACGCGCAGCAGGTAGCCGATGGCGAGCACCATGACGTCGAGGATGACGACGTGCTTGAGGTACGCCGTGTAGAGGGCGTTGAGGAGCAGGAAGGCGAGCACCAGCGCCAGCACGGCGAGGCCCAGCGCGGCGCCGGCGGCGATCGCGACGACCGCGAGCACGGCCGCCGCCGCGAGGGCGGTGGCGACGCTCACCTCGCCGGCGGCGATCGGGCGCTTCTGCTTGAGCGGATGGTGGCGGTCCGCCTCGCGGTCGCGCACGTCGTTGGCGAGGTAGATCGCCGAGGCGCCGGCGCAGAAGGCGGCGAGCGCGAGCAAGGCGCGGCCGACCAGCACCGGCTCGTCGAGGCGGTGCGCGAACACCACCGGGGCGAGCACGAAGAGGTTCTTGACCCACTGTTGGGGCCGCATTGCCCGCAGCAGCGGCGGCATTCGGATGTTCTCCACGTACGGGCGGGTATTGTACGCACGCTCCTCAAACGCGCACCGCGCACCTTCACGATGGCCGATCCTCAAACGTCGCGTGCAGCCGGCGGGCTGCGCACGCTGTTCAGTACCAAGGCAGTGTCGCTCCTGCTGCCGACGCTGCTGCTGCAGCTGCCTGTGATCGCGCTGCAGCTACTGATGGTCGGGACATTGGTCATCGGGCGCGACACGCTGGTGTTGCGCGACGTGCTCGCCACCCACCTGCCGATGAAGCAGGCGCAGACGATGGCGATGCGGCAAGGCGAGCTGCCCGAGCTCGACGTCTACCGCGGCGGCGGCCAGCCGCTGCTCGGCAACCCCAACGGCGCGCCGTTCTATCCCACCAACGCGCTCTTCCTCGTCGCCCCGCCCATCTGGGCGCTCAACGCGCACCTCTGGCTCCACTTCCTGATCGCGCCGTGGAGCTTGGCCTGGCTGGCGCGGCGGCTCGGCTGCTCGCGCGCGGCGGCGTGGGTGGGCGGCGCCGTCTACGCGACCAGCGGCTGGTTCCTCTCGCAGACGAGCTTCTACGACCTCGTCCCGGCGGCGGCACTGGCGCCGGCCTTCGTGGCCGCCTGCCTGGCGGCGCGCGATCGCGCCGGTGGTGCCACGGCGCAGGCTCACGGCGGTTGGCGCGCCGCGGCGGCGGCTGGAGGGCTGTGGGCGCTGCTCCTGCTCGGCGGCGACCCGGCGGTGGCGGCGCTCGCCTTCGGTGCCGCGGCGCTGGCGTTGCTGCTCGTGCGCCCGCGTCGCGACGATGCTGAGCGCGGCGCGGACGGCGACGCCGCGCCGAGCGGTGAGAGCGAGGCCGCGCGCGACGACGGCTCGACCCGAGGCGGTGCGAGCGCGGGCCTCGCAGCGCGCTGGTTGCCGCTCCTGCTCGCGCTCGCCTTCGGCACCGCGGTGGCGCTGCCGCAGCTCGTCGAGCTGCTGCGCATCCTCCCCACCTCGACGCGCGGCGTGCGCGGCTACGACGCGACGGCGAGCACGATCGGCAGCTGGGACCCGCGGCAGGCGATCGAGCAGCTGCTGCCGCTCCCCTTCGGACGCGTCGACCGCGCCGGGTCGGGCGGTTTCTGGGGGCAGCGCTTCCACACCGGGATGCTGCCGCTCTTCATCACCCTCTATCCCGGGCTGCTGCCGCTCGCGCTGGCGGCAGCGGCGGGTCGCGCGCGCGGCCGCGGCGGCGCCTTCGCGTGGACGGCGCTCGGGCTCGGTCTCTTCGTGGCGCTCGGCCGCTTCAACCCGCTGGTCGCGGCGCTCGCCGCGCTGCCCGCGGGCGGCGTCGTGCGCTTTCCCGTCAAAGCCTGGCTGCTCGTGGCCCTCGGTTTGTCCACGCTCGCCGCCGTGGGGTGGCAGCGTGCGATCGACGAGGGCGAAGCGCGCCCGTCGCGGCGGCTGCGGGCGACCCTCCTTGCCCTCGCCGGCGTGCTCCTCGTCGCCGCGATCGTCGCCTTCGCCGCCCGCGAGCCGCTGCAGGCGTGGATGGAAAGCGTGCTGCCGCGCGCGGCGCCGCGCTCGCTCGTCGCCGGCGAGGCGCGGCGCTGGGCGCTCACGTTGGCGGGGCTTGCAGGGCTTGCGGGCACGCTCGCCGCCTTGTTGGAAAGACGCGCGAGCGTCGCGGCGAAGGAGACGACTGCAACAGGCACCGCCAGCGCCGCGCTGAGGACGGCCATGGCTGCGGGTCCCGGGTTGGCGCTCGCCGCCGTGGCTTTGTCGCTTCACGTCGGTGCGCAGCTGCTCCTGCTCGCGCCCGCGACGATGGCCCGCGATCGCGTCGCGCCCCACCAGCGAGCTCCCGCCTTCGCCGCCGCGCTGCCGGCGGGGACGCACCTCGCCCACGGCAGCGTCACCCGGCTCTTCGGGCCCTTCAGCCGACGCGCGGCGCCGCACGGCGAGGGTCGCTGGCTGACGCGCCAAGCTGCTGCCGCCGGGCAGCCGCTCGTCGGCGTGCCGCTGGGCTGGCGCTACGAGCTCGCCGCCTCGCCCGAGGGGCTCGACGGGTTCTTGACGCGGCTCGCGCTCGAGGCGGTCAAGGGGAGCGACGACGCGCGGCGCGTGCGCCTGCTGCGCGTATGGGGCGTCGAGGCGCTGCTGCTCGAGCGCCCGCTCGCGGCCGGCGTCGACGGCGTGCGGCTGGTGACCGCGACGCGCGGACCGCTGGCGGAGGTCCTCCTCTACCGCATCGAGGGCGCCACGACGGAGCTTCGGCGCGTCGCCGGCGCGCGGCGCGCGGCCGATCCGCGCGCGGCGATCGCGGCGCTGCTCGACCCCGGCTTCGATGCGCGGACCGAGGTGGTATTGCCCGGCAGCGGCCCGGCCTCGCCGGGCGGCCGGGGTGCCGCGCGAATGGTGCGCGAAGGCATCGAGGCGCTGGACATCCTCACCGATGGCGCGCAACCCGGTTGGGTCGTCGTGCAGCGGGCGTGGCAGCCACACTGGCGCGCGAGCGTGGACGGGCGCCCGGCTGAGGTCGCCGCCGCTGATCTGCACCGGCTGGCGGTGGCGGTGCCGGCAGGCGCGCACGAGGTGCGGCTGTGGGTCGATCGCCGTCCGCTGCAGCGGTCCGCGCTCGCCGCGGCCGCCGGGCTGCTCGGCTTGCTGGCGATCGGCCTGCGCGGCCGCAAGCCACCAATGCCGGAGTGAAAGCGCACGCGCCGCACCGCTCGTGGCGCCGCGGGCGTGCCTGCTACCGTTCCGCGCCGCGATGAGCGACCTCGATGCGATCGTCATCGGCGGCGGGCCGGCGGGGAGCACTGTCGGCGCGCTGCTCGCCCGCGCCGGCCGTCGCGTGCGCATCTACGACCGCGAGCGCTTCCCGCGCTTCCACGTCGGCGAGTCGCTGCTGCCGCAGAGCGAGCCGCTGCTGCGCCGCCTCGGCGTCTGGGAGCAGCTCGCCGCCGCCGGCTTCCAGCGCAAGTGGGGCGCGCACTTCACCTTCGAGCCCGACGGCGGCAGCAACCACATCAGCTTCGCCGGCGCTCTCGGACGCAAGCCGCCGGCGCAGGCCTTCCAGGTGCGCCGCGCCGAGCTCGACCACCTGCTGTTGAAGAACGCCGCCGCAGCGGGAGCCGAGGTCTGCGAGGGCGTCGAGGTGCTCGCCGTGCGCTTCGACGGCGAGCGCGCCGTAGGCGTCCGCATTCGCCACGCCGACGGCGGCGAGGAGGACGTCGCCGCGCGCGTGACCTTCGACGCCACCGGTCGCGAGGCGCTGCTCGGCGGCCAGCTCAAGCTGCGCGAGCGCGACCCGGTGCTGCGGCAGGCGGCGATGTTCTCGCACTACCGCGGTGCCCGCATGGGGCTCGGCAAGGATGGCGGCGACATCCTCGTCGTCGGCGGCCCGGCGGGTTGGTATTGGATGATCCCGCTCGACGCGGAGACCACCAGCGTCGGCGTCGTCTTCCCCGGCGGCGTGATGGCGGAGCGCCGCGGCCGCCCGCTCGAGGCGCTCTACGAGGAGCTGCTCGCTGCCTCGCCCGAGGTGGCGGGTCGCGTCGCCCAAGCCGAGCGCGTCGAGGCCGTGCACCCGCTCGCCGATTTCTCCTACCGGCTGCGGCGCTTCTCGGGCGCGGGTTGGGTGACGGTGGGCGACGCCGCCTGCTTCCTCGACCCGGTCTTCTCCTCAGGCGTGCACGTGGCGCTCACCACCGGCACGCGTGCCGCCGACGACGTGGCCGCCGTGCTGGCGAGCAAGGAGCGCCTCGACGCCGGCGACCTCGCCCGCTACGAGCGCTTCGCACGCCGCGGCCTCGACCGCTTCCGCCGCTACATCCTCGGCTACTACGACCCCGCCTTCGTCGGCATCTTCGCCACCGAGCCGCCGTTCGAGGGCGTGCGCGCGGCGGTCGTCTCGGCGCTCGCCGGCGGCGTCTTCCGCATGACGCTGATGCAGAGGCTGCTCGAGAAGCTCTTCTTCATGGGCGTCGAGCGCCACCGCAAGCGGATGGCGAAAGGCAAGCTGCCGCTGGCGACGGCACCCGCCTGCGACGTGCGGCAGGGCGCCGGCATCGCGGCGCCGCAGGCAAACGTGCCCCGATAATTCCAAAGGCGCCGCGATAACATCGCCGCCCCATGGCGGAGATCCCGCGGCGCGCCTTCCGCAAGGTGCTGGTGGCCAACCGCGGCGAGATCGCGGTGCGGGTGCTGCGCGCGCTGCGCGAGCTCTCGATCCGCGGCGCCGCCATCTACTCCGACGCCGACCGCAAGGCGCTGCACGTGCTGATGGCCGACGAGGCCTACCGCATCGGCCCGCCGCCGTCGCGCGAGAGCTACCTGCGCGCCGAGGCGATCGTCGAGCTGGCGGTCGCCATCGGCGCCGACGCCGTGCACCCCGGCTACGGCTTCCTCGCCGAGAACGCCCGCTTCGCGGCGCTCTGCGAGCAGGCCGGCGTCGAGCTCATCGGCCCGCCGTCGACGGCGATCGCCGCGATGGGCAGCAAGGTGGAGAGCCGCCGGTTGATGATCGATGCCGGCGTGCCGGTGGTCCCCGGCGGCCGCGATCCGCTCCCCGACCTCGAGACCGCCGAGCGCGCCGCGGAGACGATCGGCTACCCGGTGATGCTCAAGGCCGCAGCCGGCGGCGGCGGCAAGGGGATGCGGCTCGTCGCCTCCGCGACGGAGCTCGCCGGCGCCTACCGCGGCGCTCGCTCCGAGGCCGCCTCGGCCTTCGGCGACGACGCGGTGTACCTCGAGAAGTACCTCGTCGAGCCGCGCCACGTCGAGATCCAGGTGATCGGCGACAAGCACGGCACGCTGGTCTCGCTCGGCGAGCGCGAGTGCTCGCTGCAGCGCCGCCACCAGAAGGTGGTCGAGGAAGCGCCCTCGACGGTGGTCACTCCGGCAGCTGCGCGCGGCGATGGGCGAGGCGGCGATACAGGCGGCGCGCGCGGTCGGCTACTGGAACGCCGGCACGGTCGAGTTCCTGCTCGACAAGGACGGCCGCTTCTACTTCCTGGAGATGAACACCCGGCTGCAGGTGGAGCACCCGGTGACCGAGCTGGTCACCGGCCTCGACCTGGTGCGGGCGCAGATCGCCGTGGCGCAGGGCGAGCCGCTGCCGCCGGCGTTCCAGGGCGTGCAGCCGCGCGGCCATGCCATCGAGGTGCGCCTCTACGCCGAGGACCCCTACCGCAACTTCGCCCCTTCGCCGGGGCGCCTCGAGTTGCTGCGCTGGCCGCAGGGCCCCGGCGTGCGCAACGACGTCGGCGTCTACGAGGGCGGCGAGGTGCCGATCCACTACGACCCCATGCTCGGCAAGCTCATCGTCTGGGGCGAGGACCGCGCGCAGGCGCTCGATCGGCTGGGGCGGGCGCTGGCCGAGCTGCGCATCGAAGGCGTGGCGAGCAGCGTGCCGCTCTTCCTGGCCCTCTTGCATGACGACGAGTTCCGCCGCGGCGCCTTCGACATCGCCTGGCTCGACCGCAAGCTCAAGGCCGGCGACCTGGTGCTGCCGGTGCACGCCGTCGACCGCGACCTGCCGTTCGTCGCCGCGGCGCTCGCCGAGCTCGAGCGCGGCGGCCGCGCCGCGGCGGCACCGCCGGCCGAGAGCGCGCGCTCGCGCTGGAGCGTGGCGGCGCGGCGCGAGGCGCTGCGCAACAGCGGTGGTGTCACGTGACGAGCGATCTGGGTCGCTACAGGGAGCGCGCAGCGTGGAGCTGATCGTCACCGTCGCCGGCCGCACGGAGAAGGTGCGCGTCGAGCGCGAAGGCGACCAGCTGCGCGTGCACGTCGGCGGGCGCGCGTACCTCGTCGACCAAGCCGCTATCGGGCCTCGTCACTGGAGCATCCTCGCTATTGGGTCTTCCACCGGCGGCTCGTCCACCACCGGAGGCGGCGAGCAGTTCGAGGTGACGGCGCTGCCGCGCGGCGCCGGCCGCTGGTGGGTGTCGAGCGCCCGCGGCGGCGTGCTCGCCGAGGTCGCCGACCCGCTCACCCACCTGGCGCAGCAGGGCGCCAGCAGCCGCGGCGCCAAGCGGAGCGAGCAGGTCACCGCCTACATGCCTGGACGCGTCGTCGCCGTCCTCGTCGCCGAAGGCGAGGCGGTGCGCGCCGGACAAGGCGTGCTGGTGCTCGAGGCGATGAAGATGCAGAACGAGATCCAGGCCGAGCACGACGGCACCATCAAGCGCGTCTGCGTCGCCGCCGGAGAGGCGGTCGAAGGCGGCGACCTGCTCTTCGAGCTCGAGTAGGGCGGGTTCGGCACCCGCCGTCCGCGCGACGGCACAACGAAGGCGCAGCCGGATGGCGGGCGCCGAGCCCGCCCTACGCGAGCGCCGCGACCGCCGCCGCCGCGACCGCGTCGACGCCGATGTCGCGCAGGCACTTGTGGTGCAGCAGGGGACAGCGGCGCCGGAAGCAGGGCGAGCACCAGCGGTCGGTGTAGAGCACGCGGTGCCCCTCGCCCGCCGGCGCCGTGCGACGCGGATCGGTGGGCCCGAAGAGCGCCACGCAGCGCACGCCGAGCGCCGCGGCGAGGTGCATCGGACCCGAGTCGTTGGTGACCAGCAAGTCGAGGTGGGCGAGCGCGGCGGCGAGCTCGCCGAGGTCGAGGTCGGGGCCGATCACCGGGTGGATCTTGCCGCTCTCCTCGTGGATGCGTACCGCCGTCCACACCTCCTTGGGGCCGGCGAAGATGGCGATCCGCACGCCGGGGACCTGCCGTCGCAGCGCCGTCGCCAGGTCGGCGAAGCGGCGCCAGGGCCAGCGTTTCGACGGGCCCCATTCGGCGCCGGCGAAGAGGCCCACCAGCGGTCCGTCGCCGCCGAGCCGCGCGCGCTGCAGTCGCTCGGCGCCGACAGCGAGGGACGCCGGCTCGGGCGACAGCCGCGGCACCCAGGACGCCGGCGGCGCTACCGAGAGCGCGTCGAGCAGCTCGCGGTAGTCCTCGATCTGCGGTCGCCGCCCGCGGCCGCGAAGGTCGCGCGGCCGCGGCACCGGCGGCCGCAGCAGCGGCGCCCGCCAGCCGCCGCGATACCCCCAGCGCCAGGGGATACCCGCCTGGTAAGGCAGCCAGGCCGAGCGGATGGAGTTGGGCAGCACCACCGCTTCGTCGCAGCGCGCCGCGCGCAGCCGCGCGATGGTCTCCGCGTCGTCGGTCCCGCGCTCGAGCGCCTCGCCGACGGCGGGGGTGAGGCGAAGCAGCGGCGTCAGATGCCGCTTGCCGAGCGTCACCACCTGCCGGTCGGCGGCGGCGAGCGCCTCGACGACCGGCAGAGCCATGACGCAGTCGCCCACCCAGTTGGGCATCACCAGCAATGTGCGCACGGTCACGACGGGCCTCGCGATGGTGGCAAGGCGACCGCTTCGCCGTCGCTGCGGAGGGCGAAGATCCAGCTGTTGCCGCGACGGAACACCGGGCGCGCGTGCTCGGCGAGCAGGCGGCGGAACGCGCTTGCGAGAGGAGGCTCGAGGTACGACTCCAGCTCGTGGCGAATCCCGGGTGGACGCGGCCCGGCGTGCAGCTGCGGCGGGTAGAAGAACACCAGTCGCACGCCCGCCGCGCGCAGCCGCTCGGCATCGATGTGCGACGCGGCGGGCGGGCCGACGGTGAAGGGTGCGAAGGGCGGCAGGTCGACGATCGAGCTCCAGATCGCCGGGCGTTCGAGGTAGAAGACGCGCGGCTCGCCCACCACAAGCACTCGCGCCTCGGCGGTGGCTTGCCGCGCGAGCGCGCGATAGGCGTCGACGTAGGGTTGGCTGCGCCGCAGATAGGCGTCCTCGTCCTCGGCTCCGGCCACGAAGCGCAGCGGCTGATGTCCGTCCGAGTCCCAAACCGCGAAGATCGCCCCGAGGTGGACAGGCAGCACCGCGAGCGCTGCGACGACGAGCGCGCCGCGCCGCCACGGCGTCGAGGCGACGAGGGCGAGGGCGCCGCCGCCGAGGATCGCCAGCAACAGCAGCAGCGGTGCGAACGAGCGTGCCGTCGGATGAGCGACGAGCAGTGGCAGCGCGAGGATGACGGCGAGGACGAGCAGCCCGCGGGGAACCAGAGGGGCGAGCCGGCGGCGAGCCCCGACGTCGTGGAGCGGTGGCGCGCTGGGGCGGGCAGTCGCGGAATCCATGCGGCGCCGGCCCAGCAAGAGGATGGCGGCGAGCGCTGCCGCCGCCGGCAGCAACAGCCCGGGAAACTCGTCGACGAGCTGCGGCTCGAACAGGTAGCCGCGCAAGCGCGCGAACAGCGATGCGCCGGCGCCGCGGAAGTCGGCGAGCGCCGCCGCGGCGGGGCCATCGCTGAGCAACGGGTAGACGGGGTTGCCGCGCAGCAGCAGGTTGCGGCCGTACCACGGTGCGGCGACGGCGATGACGAGAACGAGCTGCGCGAGCAGCCGCCGCCAGGCGCGCGCGTCCCGCGGCAGCGGCAGGAGCAGGAGCACCAGCGCGGGCAATGCCGTGTACTTGGTAGCGACGGCGGCACCGAGGAAGATCGCCTCGAGCCAGCGCGGCGACGCGTCGCTCTCGCGCCGCAGGTGCCGCTCCAGCGCCAGGGCCACGTAGAGCGCCACGAACCAGTCGTTCCCCGCGGTGCCGGCGATGAGGTTGAGCAGCGGCGCGCTGGCGAGCAGCAGCGCCGTCGACGGCGCCGCGGCGCCGCCGAAGCAGCGCGCGGCGATGCGTGCCGCGGTCGCCACCGCGGCCACCGCCGCCGCCAGGTGGAGCAGCTGCGCCAGCTGGCCGGCGCCGAGCGGCAGCGCCATGCCGTAGAGCATCTCGGCGTGCAGCGGGAAGTAGCTGTAGGCGAGCCCCGGCATCTCGACGAGGCGTCCGGCGAGCGCCGCCTGCTTGGGGATCGCCAGGTGGTAGATGAGGCTGTCGATCGCGATCGGCGGCGCCAGCGCCACGAGCAACGGCGGCAGCAGGAAGATGAAGCTCGCGGACCACAGCAGCCCGGCCGCACCGCGCTCGTTCCCGGCCCACGACGGCCAAGCCGCGCGCGGTGTCGAGCCGGCATCGCCCGGGGTCGGCGAGCTCGCGGGCGACACGATCGCGACAGCGCGCGCGGCCACGAGCGTGCGCAGGTCGAGCGCCAGCAGCAGCCAGCCGGAGAGCAGCCACGGCACCGCGAGCACGGCATCGGGGAACCACCATGGGGCGAGGTAGCCCCAGAGCGTGGCGGTCGCGGTGGCGCCGAGCGCTCCCTGCGCGGTCAGTGAGGCATCCTCGACCCGCAGCCATCGGCACAACCACCGTCCCCAACCGACGAAAGCGCCGCACAGCAGCACGAGCAGCCCGAGCTGCCTGCCGACGCGTGCCGCGGCGAGGAACGGCAGGGGAAACGTGGGCCAGACGAGCGCAGCCACCCCGATCAGCACCACCGCGGCGCCCGCGAGCGCGACGAGCGCGCGCCGTTCGCGCGGCGTCGGCGGCACGCCTAGCGGCTCATCGCGAGCGTTCACCGCCTACCTTCACTCCCAGGGGGCGACGCGCTGGTGGACGTCGTCAATCCAGCCGCCAGCGCCGGTGCATCCACAGCCACTGTTCGGGGTGGCGCCGGATGTCGGTCTCCAGTGCCGCGAGGTAGCGCGTGGTCAGCGCCGCCACCGCCTCGTCGTCGCGTTCGCCATCCGTCGGCGGAACGATCGGCTCGCCGAGCTCGACGCGGTACCGGCCTCCCGGCTCCGGCCAGGCGACGATGGTCACCGCCGGCGCGCCGGTGCGCAGCGCGACGCTCGCCGGCAGGGGCGTCACCAGCGCCGGGTGGCCGAGGAAGGGGAGGACGATTCCCTGTCCTGGCCGCACGCGCTGGTCCATCACCACGCCCGCCTTGCCGCCCTCGCGCAGTACGCGGAAGAGCTGCTTGGCGGCACCGCGCTTGGAGATCTGGCGCTCGCCGAAGCGCTCGCGCTCTTGCTCCATGTAGCGGTAGACGAGCGGGTTGTTGAACGGCCGCACGACGACGTGGAACGGCCCGCGATAGAGCCCCAGCGGCCGCGCCGCCACCTCCCAGTTGCCGAGGTGGGCGCTGAGCACCAGCAGGCCGCGGCCGAGCGCCTCGGCCTCGGCGAGGCGCTCCCAGCCGACGAGGGTGAGGCGCTTGCAGAAGCCGACGGCGTCGAGGCGCGACAGCGCGATGGTGTCGCAGGTCATCGCCCCGAAGTGGCGGTAGCAGCGGCGGGCAATGCGGCGCCGCTCCTGCGCCGGCTTCTCGGGGAAGACCAGCGCCAGGTTCTCCGCCACCGTCCGCCGGCGGATACCGAGCGCCCAGATGAGCTCGCCGAGGGCGCCGCCGAGAGGTCGCGCCGCGCGCAGCGGCAGCGCTCGCACCACGCCCCGCACGGCGAGGAAGAGGGCGAGCTCGCCGCGGTGGCGCAGGCGTGGGCTGGACGGCGTCGAGGGCATGGGAACCCGCCCGGCAGCGGTGGGGGCGGATCATACGGTCGGCAGCCGCGGCGCAGGGAGCGCAACGCCGCCCACGTCGTCGAGGGCAAGCTGGCTGCTTCCGCTTCCGGTGGTACAGGTCGCTAGCCAGCTCCAGAACGCCGGCGCGGGCGCGGCGGTCAGCGGCAGCTCCCACAGCGGCAGTGGCAGCTTCCCCGCTAGCTTCACGCGGTCCTTGCCGGTGGTGAGCACGCCCGCGGCCCCCGCGCGCGCCGCGGCGCCGGCAATGCGGCGGAGGCTGCGCGGCGGGTAGGCGTGGTGGTCGGGAAAGACGAGGTGGTCGGCCACGACGACGCCGGCGGCGTGGGCGGCGTGGCGGACGCGCTCGGGCCGGGCGATGCCGGTGACCAGCAGTAGGGGCTGTCGTGGCAGCGAAAGGTCCCCGTCCCGCGTCGGACCATCGCCGGCCGCACACTCCGGCGGCGCGCTCGGCAGGACTCCGGCTATCCCGGCGGCGCCCGCCCCGCGGGCATCTTCGGTCGAGTGGACCGGGCGCGGCATCGCCGTCGCCGTCGCGCACGCGAACGCGGCGCCGGCGAAGCCGTAAGCGGCGAGCGCGTCGCCGACCTCGCGGGCGCGCTCGCGGCGTCGCCGCCTCGCCGGCGAGCAGCAGCGCGTGCGCGCGCGCCACGGCGGCGAGCGGCTCGCGCAGTCGACCGCTCGGCGCCAGGCGGCCGCCGCCGAAAGGATCCTCGTCCGGCAGCACCAGCAGGTCGAGGTCGCGCCGAAGCCGCAAGTGCGAGAAGCCGTCGTCGAGCAGGAACAGTTGCGGTGCTGACGGCAGCGTGGCGAGCAGCAGCCGCGCCGCGTCGATACGCCGTGCCGCTACCGCGACGGGTACCTCCGGCAGCGTCTCCGCCAGCAGCCACGGCTCGTCGCCGGCGCGCTCGGGCGTCATCAGCGGACCGGTGCCCGCCGATACCACGACCGCGCCGCTGCCACGGCGGCCGTAGCCGCGCGACAGCACCGCCACCGCTACGCCGCGCTCGTGCAGCCAGCCGGCGATGGCGGTCACCACCGGCGTCTTGCCGGTGCCACCCCAGTGCAGGTTGCCGACGCTCCACACCGGCACCGGCAACCGCTCGGCGTGCGCGCGCCAGTGCGCGGCGCGGCGGCGATGGGCCGCGGCGTAGAGGCGTTGCCAGGGCGAACGGGACGGCGGCGGAGCGATCACCGGCGTGCGCGGCCGGGTGCCGGCATCTCCACCGCTGTCGTCGTCCTTGCCGCCGCGACCGGTTCGCGCGCGCCGACCGCGGCGGACGCCGCCGCAGCGGCGGCCTCGAGGCGTGCCAGCACCGGCGCCAGCGCGGCGAGCGTGCGCTCCAGCGCGCCGCGGTTGGCCTCCACGACCCCCAGCGCGCGCTCGCCGAGCGCTCGTGCGGTCGCCGGCGTCTCCAGCCACTCGCCCCAGACGGCGGCGAGCTCGTCGGCGCCAGCCACGCGGCGCCACGCGGCCGTCTTGTCGAACCGCGAGGCCATGTCGCGGAAGTTCTCCATCGACGGGCCGACGGCGATGGCGCGCGCGAAGCGCGCCGGCTCGAGCGGGTTGTGGCCGCCGGTGCCGGTGAGCGTGCCGCCGACGAAGCAGCCGGCGGCGAGGCGGTAGAGGCCGGCGAGCTCGCCGATGGTGTCGAGGAGGACGACGGCGGGCGGCGAGGCGACGTCCTCGTGCCGCGCCTGCAGCGTGGACCGGCGCTGCCAGGGCAGCCCGCTGCTCGCGAGCTGCCTCGCCACCTCCTCCCACCGTTCCGGGTGACGCGGAGCGAGCACCAGCATCGCGCCTTCGCCGCCGCCCAGCGCGGCGAAGGCGGCGAGCACCGCCGCCTCCTCGCCCGCCATCGTCGAGCCGGCGACGAGGAGCGGCCGGCCGGCCGCCGCCGCCCGCACCGCCGCCTCGAGCGCCGGCTGCGCCGGCGGCTCCGCGGCGTCGTACTTGAGATTGCCGGCGACGGTCACCTTCTCCGCCGGCACACCGAGCGCCCGCAGGCGCCGAGCGTCCTCGGCGGTCTGCACGGCGAACGAGTCCACGGCTCCGAGCAGCCACTGCGCGATCCGTGGCCGTCTCGCCAGCAGGCGCAGCGTGCGGTCGCCGACCCGGCCGTTGATCACCACCACCGGCAGCCGATGCCGCCGGCAGCGGCCGAGTAGCAGCGGCCAGTAGTCGCCCTCGACGAGCACCAAGGCGGCCGGACGCAGGCGCCGGAGGAAGCGGTCCACGAGCGGGCCGAGGTCGATGGGCAAGTAGCCCACGGCGGCGCGGCGGCCGAACAGCGCCCGCGCGCGCGCCTGGCCGGTGGGGGTGATGGTGGTCACCAGGAGCGGCGTCCCGGCCGGCAGCGCGCCGGCGACGACGGCCGCCACCGCCACCTCGCCGACCGACACCGCGTGCAGCCACAGTGCGCCCGGCGGTGCCTCCGGCACGGCGAGACCGAGCCGCCCACGCAGCGTCGGCAGGTAGTGCCGCCCGCGCAGCAAGAGCAGCAGCGGGCCGACGGTGACCAGCACGAGCGCCAAACCCAGCTGGTACAAGAGCGACGCCACGGGCGGGCAGTATACGAGCGGCCCATCTGGCCGACGCGGCCCGGCCGGCCGCGTTTCGCCCCGCCGCCGGCAGCCGTTGGCGCCCGAGGCACTACAATGCAGTCGTCGCGGCCGGCCGCCATCCGGCGGAATGCCGTCGTAGCGCTGCCGGTTCTGGCCTGCACCCCGACCCCTAGACGCGTCCCCGGGGCCGTCCGTAAGCTCTCCGGGAGGAACCCTGACCTTGACGGCACCTGGCTCCAGTCCGACTACCCCGATGCCCAGGCTGGTCTTCAGCGAGCGCGACGAGCGCCAGCGTTGGCACGCCGCCTCCGACCTCGAGCTGCTCGAGGGCTTGCGGGCGGACAGCGAGCGCGCCCTCGACGAGCTGGTGCAGCGCAAGACCCCCGCCCTGCTGCAGGTCGCCTTCCGCGTCCTCGGCGACCTCGAGGAGGCGCGCGACGTGGTGCAGGTCGCCTTCCTCCGCATGTGGGAGCACCGCACCCGCTTCGACGCCCGCTGGAGCCCCAACACCTGGATCTACCGCATCGTCACCAACCTCTCGATCGACCACCTGCGTTCGCGCCGCAGCCGCGAGCGGCACCACGAGCCCTACCGCCACCACCTGCGGCAGGTCGAGTCCGAGCGCGGCTTCTCGGAGCTGCAGCAGCGCGAGGTGGAGGCGATCTTCAACGAGCTCGCACACGGGCTGTCGGAGAAGCAGCGCCTCGCCTTCCTCCTCCGCGAGGTCGAGGGTCTGTCGTCGCAGGAAGTCGCCGCGGTGCTCGAGTGCCGCGAGTCGACGGTGCGCAACCACCTCTTCAACGCCCGCAAGGCGCTGCAGCGCGAGATCCGCCGCCGCTACCCCGAGTACGCGCAGGAGCTCCCGGCGCGCCTCGCGGCCGCCGAAGTCCCCGAGCAGGAGGCGCTGGCCCCGTGAGCGAGCGCGACCTCACCCGCGGCTCCGCGGCAGCCGGCTGCCTGGACCTCCAGACTGGCGCCGGCTCGCCGCCGCCCGCGACGCCGCGCCCGGCGACCCGCCGGAGCTGGGACGAGGCGCTGCGCCACCTCGACCTCTGCGCCGCCTGCCGCAGGGCCGCGGTCGCCGCCGATCCGCTGCTCGCCTTCCGCCGTCTGCCGCCGCCGCCGTCGCCGCCGACGAGGCGGAGTCGATGCGCCTGCGCGTCGCCGCCCTCCGCGGCGCGAGCCGCGTCGCCCACTCGCCGGCGGCCGCGCTCGCGGCGTCCGGGGTCGTGCGACGCAGCCTGAGGCCGGCCCGCCGCCTCTACGCGGCGCTGCCGCTACGCCAGCTCGCCGCCGCCGCCGTCGTCGCCGCGGCCCTGCTCGCCGGCGGCGGCAACGCGCCGCAGCAGGGAGAGGCTGCCACCGCCATCCGCCCGACGCCGGGCCCATCCACGCTGGGTCCATCCATTCTTGCCAGCTCGCCGCGGCTCGACGCCCTCCTCGCCGCCGAGCCCGTCCTCGACGAGCTCGACCGTCCCTTCGACCACGTGGTGCAGTGGAACGGCGACGACCTCTCCGTCGTGCTGGTAGTCGACGGACGGCTGGGCGTCTGACCGGCCGGCGCCTCGACGCGCGCAGCACATCCGGCGCTCGGTCTGCAAGACCTGGCGCTGCGCTGCTGTTGGCCGTGCTGCTCGCCGGGGCGCAGGCGCTGCTCGCGCAGCCGCAGCCACAGCCGGTGGAGCTCGTCGTCCACGTCTACACCCTGCGCCACCAGACCGCGGGCGATGCGCTCGGGCTGGTGCAGCCGCTGCTCTCGCCGCGCGGCACCGTCGAGCTGCGGCCGGCCGCCAACACGCTGGTGCTGCGCGACACCCCCGAGGCGCTCGCCCGGCTCCTCCGCGTGCTGGTCTCCTTCGACCATCCCTCGCGCCCGGTCGACGTCGAGCTTTGGATGGTGCGCGCCAGCGGCAAGAGCGCCATCTCGCCGATGCTGCTGCAAGGCCGGCAGAGCAGCGTGCCCGCCGACCTGCTGAAGCGCCCTCGCCGAGCACCTGCCGTACGAGCAGTACGGTCTGCTCGGCAGCAGCAAGGTGCGCGGCGCCGAGGGCGAGAAGATGACCTTCCAGGTGGCCGGCAACTACGCCGTCCGCTTCCGCCTCGGCACCATCGTCGGCGGACAGCGGCTGCGCCTCAACGACTTCGAGGTGCTGCTGATGCCCGACAACGGCGAGCCGGTGCCGCTGCTGCGCAGCCAGCTCAACCTCTGGCTCGGCCGCAGCATGGTCTTCGCGCTGTCGCCCGGCGAGGGGAGCAGCACGGCGCTGATGGTGGTGGTGCGCTGCCGCACCACCCAGCAGACGGCGGCGGCGGTGCGCGCCACGCCGCGGCCGAAAGGCGGCGGCTGATGCAGTTCCTCTGTCGCCTCGGCACCGCCGAGGGCGCCGTCATCGAGGAGGTGCACCAGGGCCACGACGCCGACGCGCTGCGGCAGGACCTCCAGCGCAAGGGCTTCCACGTCTTCGAGGTGCGGCCGCGGCTGGCGCTGGCGAGGGCGCTGCCGCGCGTCAGGCGGCGCGGCAAGCTCTCCATCCAGCGCTTCCTGGTCTTCAACCAGGAGCTCGCGGCGCTGCTCGCCGCCGGCCTGCCGCTGCTGCAGTGCCTCGAGCTGATGCTCGAGCGTCTGAAGGACCCGCTGTTCCGCGAGGTGCTCCTCGACGTGCGCGAGCGCGTCGCCAGCGGCCAGGAGCTGTCGGCCGCCTTCGAGGCGCACGGCGACCTGTTCCCGCGCCTCTACCCGTCGAGCCTCAAGGCCGGCGAGCGCAGCGGCGACCTGGAGAAGGTGATCCGCCGCTTCGTGCGCTACCTGCAGCTGGTGCTGGAGGCGAGGAAGCGAGTGGTCTCCGCCCTCGTCTACCCGGCGGTGCTGGTCTGCTTGTCGGTGGCGATGATCGTCATCATGACGGCGTTCGTGGTGCCCAAGTTCGCCGGCCTCTACGCCGACCTCGAGGCCGAGCTGCCGCTGATCACCCGCATCACCCTCGCCATCGGCAACTTCATGCGCTCGAACTGGATCGTCATCACGGCAACGATCGTCGTCGGCGTCTGGGCGCTGCGCCGCTGGAGCGCCACCCCCACCGGGCGGGTGGCGCTCGACCGGCTGCGGCTGCGGCTGCCGGTGCTGGGGCCGGTGTTCCACCGCTTCGGCATCTCCGAGATGACGCGCTCGCTCGCCACCCTGCTCGACGGCGGGCTGCCGCTGGTGCCGTCGCTGGAGATCTCCACCAGCGCGGTGGGCAACGCCTGGCTGCGCGAGCGGCTTGCGCCGACCGTGCAGCGGGTGCGCGAGGGGCGAGGCGCTCCACGCTGCGCTGGAGCAGACCGGGGTGATGGAGGAGCTCGCCATCGACATGGTGAAGGTGGGCGAGACCACCGGCGCCCTGGGCACCATGCTCACCAACGTCTCCGACTTCCTCGACCAGGAGGTGGAGACGCGCATGCAGCGGCTGCTGACGCTCGTCGAGCCGCTGATGCTGGTGTTCATGGGCATCATCGTGGCGCTGCTGCTGATCTCGGTGTACCTGCCGATGTTCTCCGTGCTCGGACAAGTCAAGTAGCGATTCAAGGACCAACTCGGGAAAGACGTCATGGTGACCAGAGACGAATCCATCGCCGACCGCACCGCCCGCGCGGCGCAGGAGGCCGAGCAGGCGCAGGCGCTCGCCGCCCGCTACGGCCTCGACTACGTCGACGTGGCGCACTTCCGCATCGACAACGACCTGCTGCGCTCGATCCCCTTCGACCTGATGCTGCGCTACCACTTCATCCCCGAGGGGCGCCACGACGGGCGCCTTTCGGTGGTGCTCGCCGACCCCACCGACGTGGTCAAGCTCGACGAGCTCGAGATGCTGCTCGGCGAGACGGTGGAGCCCAAGGTCGGCGCCCGCTCGGCGATCGAGGAGATCCTGCAGAAGTCCGAGAGCGTGCAGCGGGTGCTCGACGAGGCGAGCGAGGACTTCCGCATGCAGCTGGTGCAGGAGGACGAGCAGGGCGAGGAGGTGCTCTCGCTCGACCGCCTCACCGCCGATCAGAGCCCGATCATCAAGCTCGTCGACACCACCATCTTCAACGCCATCCAGCGGCGGGCGAGCGACATCCACATCGAGACGCGCGACACCGAGGTGATCGTCAAGTACCGCATCGACGGCGTCCTCTACCAGGCGATGGAGCCGATCGACAAGCGCCACCACCAGACCATCATCAGCCGTCTGAAGGTGATGTCCGAGCTCGACATCGCCGAGAAGCGGGTGCCCCAGGACGGCCGCTTCAAGCTGCGCCTCACCCAGCGCACCATCGACTTCCGCGTCTCCATCCTGCCCACCGTCCACGGCGAGGACTGCGTCATCCGCATCCTCGACAAGGAGTCGATGAGCAAGGACTTCAAGAACCTCAAGCTCGACATCCTGGGCTTCGACGACGAGACCATGCGCAAGCTGCGCAAGTTCATCCGCGAGCCCTACGGCATGGTGCTGGTGACCGGGCCCACGGGCTCCGGCAAGACCACTTCGCTCTACGCCTGCCTCTCCGAGATCCAGTCCTCGGAGGACAAGATCATCACCATCGAGGACCCCGTCGAGTACCAGCTGCGCGGCATCTCGCAGATCCCGGTCAACGAGAAGAAGGGGCTGACCTTCGCGCGCGGCCTGCGCTCGATCCTGCGCCACGACCCCGACAAGGTGATGGTGGGCGAGATCCGCGACGAGGAGACGGCGCAGATCGCCATCCAGTCGGCGTTGACCGGCCACCTGGTGTTCACCACCGTGCACGCCAACAACGTCGTCGACGTGCTCGGCCGCTTCCTCAACATGAAGGTCGACCTCTACAACTTCGTCTCGGCCCTCAACTGCGTCCTGGCGCAGCGGCTGGTGCGGCAGATCTGCCCGCACTGCAAGCGGCCGGTGAAGGCGTCGCGGCAGCTGCTCGAGGACAGCGGCCTCGACCACAACACCTACGGCGAGCAGACTTTCTACGAGGGCGCCGGCTGCATCGAGTGCGACGGCACCGGCTTCCACGGCCGCCTCGCCGTCTCCGAGCTGCTCGACCTCTCCGACACCATCCGCGAGCTGATCCTGGCCAAGCGGCCGGGCTCGGAGATCAAGCGCGTCGCCAAGGAGGAGGGGATGGTCTTCCTCCGCGAGTCGGCGCTGCAGAAGGTGTTCGAGGGCGTCACCACCCTGCGCGAGATCAACAAGGTGACCTTCGTCGAATGAGCGCGCCGCTGGCCACGCTCGGCAAACGCCTCCTCGGCCTCGGCGCGGTCGCGGCGCCGCCGCACGTCTTCGCGCTCGACGCAGCTGCCCTACGTTACGGACGCTTCGTCGCGGCCGGCGGCGGCTGGGAGCTGCGCGAGCTGCGTCGCGTCGAGCTGCCGGCGGAGAGCTTCCAGACCGGCGTGCTCGGCGGGCCGCTGCGCGAGCCCGCCCTCTTCGGCGAGCGCGTGGCGCAGCTCGTCGGCGGCCTCTCGGCGCCGGTGCGCGAGGCGTCGCTGGTGCTCCCCGACGCCTGGCTGCGGCTCACCTTCGTCGAGAGCGGCGAGCTGCCCCGCGCCGCCGAGGCGCGCGAGGAGGTGGTGCGCTGGAAGGTGAAGCGCCTGCTCCCCTTCCGCGTCGAGGAGCTGCGCCTCGCCACCAGCGAGGTGGCGCCGCTGCCGCAGCAGGGCGAGCCCAAGCGGCTGCTCGTCGCCTACGCGCTCGAGGCGCTGCTGGCGCAGCTCGAGGAGGCCTTCGCCAAGGCGGGAGTGTGGCTCGGACGCATCACCAGCGAGAGCCTGGCCCTCGTGCCGGCGGTGGGCGAGACGCTCGCCGAAGCGCCGCTCGGCGCGCTTGCCGTGGTGCGGGGCGGTGGCTACACTCTGCTCTTCACCCGCCGGGGGGAGCCGGTCCTCTACCGGTTCAAGTCCCGCGAAGAACCCGCCTCGACAGCCTCCGCCTCAACCGGATCTTCTTCGACTGTGGAGCGCGATTTGCGGCTCACCCGCGCCTTCGTCGCCGAGCAGCTGCCCGAGCTCGCCATCTCGCGCGTCGTCGTCGCCGGCGATGTGGGGCGCGACGAGACACGGGCCTGGCAGGAGTGGCTGGCGGCCGGCCTCGGCCGCGCCGGTGAGCCGCTCGAGTCGCTGGGCCTGCCGCTCGCCTCCGCCGAGCGCGTCGGCTGGATGGAAGTGGCTCCGATGCTCGGCGCGGCGCGGGAGCCAGTGAGCTAGCCGGTCAGTAGCAGTGGCAGTCAACCTTGCGAGCCGCCCCTTCGCCAACACCCGCCCGCTGCGGCGGGTGGCGGTGTTGCTGTGGATCGTCGGCGCCGCGCTGGCGGCGGTGGCGGGCACGCTCTACTGGCGCTCCTTCTTCGGCATCGAGGGCGGGCGCGAGAAGATCGCCGCCGTCGACCGCTCGCTCGCCGCCGAGCGGCGCCGCCTCGCCGCCGCCGAGACGGCGCTCGCGGGCATGGACCTGCGGCGGCAGAACGTCGAAGCGGCCTACCTCGAGGCGCGCCTCCGCGAGCGCACCTTCCCGTGGAGCGCCCTCTTCGAGCACCTCGCGCAGGTGCTGCCGCGCAAGGTGCGCCTGGTGAGCCTGTCGCCGCAGGTGGGCGATGCGCGCGCCCGCAGCGGGCGCCGCGGCGCCGAGGCGCTGCTGCGCGGCCGGCGCCCGGCCCCGGTGGCCGGCGGCGGCCGCGTCCACCTGCAGATGGCCGGCGTCGCCGCCAACGACGAGGCGCTCACCGACCTGCTCGACCGCCTCTTCGCGAGCAACTGGTTCGCCAACCCGTCGCTGCCCAACGAGCGGCGCGAGAACGGGCAGCTCGGCTTCTCGCTCGGCGTCTCCTACCTGCCCGCCGGCCGCGCCGCGGCGGCGCGGGCGGCCGAGGCGGCTCCGGCACCGGTGCCGCCGCCGAGCCTCGTCGAGCAACGGCCGGCGCTGCCGGCGTCACCAGCCCGCAAGCCGTCGGCGGGAGACGAGCTGTGAGCCGCGGCCTCAATCTCTCGTGGGAGCGCCTCTGGTGGGAACGGCGCTGGGTGTGGCTGCCGGCGGCGATCTTCGTGCTCGTCGGCGTGGCGCTGCTGGTCGGCTACGAGCTGGCCTTCGCCGGCCGCCTCGGTCTGCAAGCCGGGGCGCTGGAGTCGCGTCGTGACGAGCTCCAGGAGGTCACCGCCCGTCGTCGCGAGACCGAGGCGCTGGTGCAGCGGGCGCGCTCGACGCGGGCCGCCATCGACGAGCTCTACGACGAGCGGCTGGGCAGCGAGGCCGAGCGGCTCACCGCGGTGATGCTCGAGGTCAAGCACCTGGCACAGCAGGCCGGGCTCTCCGGCATCGAGGCGATCAACTACGGCGACGAAGCGGTGATCGAGATGCCGCTGGTCAAGAAGTCGATCACTTTCGGCGCCGGCGGCGGCTACGAGCAGCTGCGCGCCTTCATCAACCTGCTCGAGCTGTCGCCCTCGTTCATGAGCCTCGACGAGATCCGCGTCGCCGGCGACGCCCCCGGCGGCCGCCTGCGGGTGCAGGTGCGGTTGTCGACGATGTTTCTCGACGAGGACGCGCCGCTGCCCGGTGCCGCGCCGCCGGCCAGTGCCACGCCGTCGCCTGCCGCCACGCCGCCGCCGGCTGGGCGGCCGGTGGCCACGCCGCCGGTGGCGGGAGGGAAGGCGTGAAGCTGGGCAGCCGCGAGAAGCGCATGCTGCTCGGCCTCGCCGGCGTGCTCGCGCTCGGCCTCGCCGTGCGCGCCAACAACCGCAGCGGCGGCGACGAGGCGCCGCCGGGGGACGTGGGGGCGCCGGCCTCGGCGTCGTCCTCCTCGGCGCCGGTGGTCCGCGAAGTGGTGGGCCTCGACCTCTCGCTGCTATCGCCGCGCCAGAACCGCTTCGCCATCGGGCGCGATCCGTTCAACTTCGAGCCCGACCCGACGCCGCCGCCTCCCCCGCCGCCGCCGCCGCCGCCGCCGCCCACGCCGACGCCCTACGTGACGCCGCCGCCGCCGCCCCCGCCGCAGCCGCCGCCGAGCGACCACTTGAAGTACCTCGGCAGCTTCGGGCCGCCGCAGGCGCGCATCGCGGCCATCATGTCGGGAGGCGAGATCTACAACGTGCGCGAGGGCGCGATCCTCGAGGGCAGGTTCATCGTCCAGGAGATCGGCTTTGAATCGGTGGCCATTGCTTTCGTGGGCTTCCCCGACGCGCCGCCGCGGCGGCTGGCGGCGGGCGGCGGGTGAGATTCGTAAGCTTGCTGGAGGGAACGACGACGATGCGACGACCGCTGCTGCTTCCCCTGTTGCTGCTGCCCATGGTGCCCTTCCTTGCGGGCTGCAGCTTCGCCGAGTACCGCCGCGCCCAGCTCGCCGAGCAGAGGGAGGACTGGGACCAGGCGGTCATCTTCTACCTCCAGCTGGTGCAGAAGCAGCCCGACGACCTCACCTACCGGGCGGCACTGATGCGGTCGAAGATCAAGGCCTCGCAGGCCCACTTCGAGACCGGCAAGAAGTTCGCCGAGGCGGGCAGCCTCGAGCGCGCGCAGTTCGAGTACCGCCAGGCGGTGGAGCTCGACTCCACCAACCAGTACGCCGCCACCGAGCTCGAGAAGGTGCGCCAGGCGATCGCCGCCCAGCATAACCAGGGCGACCTGCGCACCATCGAAGAGATGAAGAAGGAGGCGCAGGAGCGCAGCAAGCCGCCGCTGCTCGAGCCGCGCAGCAAGACGCCGATCTCGCTCGAGTTCCCTAACCCGGTGTCGATCAAGGACATCTACCGGGCGCTGGGCAAGGCGTTCGGCATCAACATCCTCTTCGACCCCAACCTCAAGGACCAGGAGATCGCCATCGAGCTCAAGGACGTCACCGCGCAGGACGCCCTCGAGATCCTGATGCGCGCGGCGCAGCACTTCTACAAGGTGCTCGACGCCCACACCATCCTCATCGCCGCCGACACGCCGCAGAACCGGCGCGCCTACGAGGACCTGGTCATCCAGACCTTCTTCTTGAGCAACTCCGACGTCAAGGACGTCATGACCATGCTACGCACGCTCGTCGACGCCAAGAAGCTGGCGGCCAACGAGCGGCTCAACGCCATCATCCTGCGCGACTCCATCGACCGCGTGAAGGTAGCCGAACGCCTGATCGAGACCAACGACAAGGCGCGCGCCGAGGTGGTGATCGACGTCGAGCTCTTGCAGATCAACTCGCGCAAAGCGCGCTCTCTCGGCACCTCGCTGTCGAGCTACAACATCAGCCAGGGCTTCATGCCCGGAGTGGACGTCGACCCCGACTCCGGCGGCACGCAGCTCGGTATCGACGACCTGGCCTTCCTCAACCGCAGCAGCTGGGCGCTCACCATCCCCACCTTCATCTACAGCTTCGTCAAGGCCAACACCGACGCGCAGGTGCTGGCGCGGCCGCAGCTGCGCATCAGCGAGGGGGAGAAGGCGGCGCTGATCATCGGCGACAAGATCCCCATCCCCACCACCACCTTCAACACCTCCAACACGGTGGGCGGCAGCATCGTGCCGATCACCTCCTTCCAGTACCAGGACGTCGGCATCAAGATCAACATCGAGCCGCGCGTGCACCACAACCTCGAGGTGACGCTCAAGCTGCACGTCGAGGTCAGCCAGCTCAACGGCACGGTAACCCTGTCGGGGCAGGACCAGCCGATCATCGGCACCCGCCAGGTCGACACCGTGATCCGGCTCAAGGACGGCGAGACCAACTTCCTCGCCGGCCTGCTGCGCAGCGACGAGACCTCGGGCACCGAGGGCGTGCCGGGGCTGTCGGAGATCCCCATCATCGGCCGGCTGTTCTCGCGCGAGACCCGCGACCAGCAGCGCACCGACGTGGTGCTGACGATGACGCCGCACATCATCCGCCGCTCCGACATCGTCGAGTCGGACCTCGAGCCGATCTGGGTGGGCACCGAGCAGAACATCACCTTCCGCGACAGCCCGCGCGTGGAGTCCGAGGTCGAGGGCGGGCCGTTCGACGAGGGCACCGCCGCCGCCGACCGCGTCCGCGAGCTCATCCGCCAGCGCGTGCAGGAGCTGCCGCCGGGCCTCGAGGAGGGGATCGACGGCGAGGGCGACCCGGCGGGCGAGGGGTCGGAGAAGGAGCAGCCGCCGCAGGGGATCGACCTGGTGCCGCCGACCTTCCCCGACCAGCAGCCGCCGCCGGCGCCGGAGATCCAGGAGCCCGAGCCGGACGACGAGCCGCCCAACGCGGCGCTGGAGAGCGCCGGCGAGGGCGACGAGGTGGCCGCGGCAGGCGAGCTCGCGACCGACGCCGGCGAGGCGGCGACGGAGGAGGTGGCAACCATCGCCGCGGCCGGTGACGCCGCGAGCACGCCGACAGGTGCGGTGCTGGCGGCGGCGCGCCCGCGCACGCCGGCGAAGGTGCGGCTGCGGCTCGTCCCCGGAGCGCTGGGCGTCACTACCGGCGACCGCTTCGAGCTGCGCATCGACGCCGACGCGCGGGTGCCGCTGTCGCACCTGCCGCTGGTCATCACCTACAACGCGCAGGTGCTCGAGCCGGTGTCGTGGGTGCGCGGGCCGCTGCTCGGCGCCGAAGGCGAGGCCGAGCTGCTCGGCGCCGTCGGCCCGCCGGGCCGGCTGCTGCTCGGCGCGAGCCGCCTCGGCGACCGTCCCGGCGTCACCGGCACCGGCACGGTGGCGGTGATCACTTTCGTCGCCAAGCGCGCTGGCGCCGCCACCGTGCGCCTCGACCGCCCGAAGGCGCTGGGCCCGGCGCTCGACGCCTTGCAGCCGGTGACGGCGACCAACGCCAAGGTGCAGGTGGCGCCGGCGGACGCCGCCGACGCCGAGCCCGCGCGCCAGCGCGATCGAAGAGGGCCCATCCTATGCGTAAACGACAGCTCGAGAGCCGGCGGCGCGAGCGCCAGACAGCCGGGCTTCACGCTCGCCGAGATGGTGGTCACCTGCGCGGTGATGGTGATCCTCGCCGGCGTCGTGTTCCCGACGGCGCGGGTCACCGAGCGGCGCATGAAGGAGACCGAGCTCAAGGCGGCGCTGCGCGAGATGCGCTACGCCATCGACGACTACAAGCGCTACAGCGACGCCGGGATGCATCCCCGTCGACCTGGGCGACCGACGGCTACCCGCGCGAGCTCGACAAGCTGGTCGAGGGGGTCGACATCGTCGGCCAGGTCGACAAGAAGGTGAAGTTCCTGCGCCGCATCCCGCATCGACCCGATGACCGGCGAGGCGGAGTGGGGGCTGCGCAGCTACCAGGACGATCTCGACAGCGAGAGCTGGGGCGGCGAAAACGTTTATGACGTCTACTCGCTGTCCGACGGCACCGGCATCAACGGCGTGCCGTACGGCGAGTGGTGACGACACGATCGAAAGGACAACGGCGCCGGGGCCGGCGGCGGCCCAGGAAGGTTTCACGCTGCTCGAGCTGATCATCGTGATCGCGATCATCGGCATCCTCGCCGCCATCGCCATGCCCAAGCTGATGCACACGCCGGACAAGGCGAAGGAAGCGGTGCTGCGCACCGACCTGCGCACCTTCCGCGACGTCATCGACCAGTACTACGCCGACAAGGGCAAGTACCCCGAGTCGCTCGAGGCGCTGGTCGAGGACGACTACCTGCGCGCCATCCCCGTCGACCCGATGACGAAGAGCGCCGACACCTGGGTGGCGGTATACGAGGAGCCGGACTCGACGCCGGCGCCCCGGAGAGCGACGACGAGGCCCAGCCCGGCATCATGGACGTCCACTCCGGCTCCGAGCTGCACCGGCTCGGACGGCCGCGCTTACAGCGAATGGTGAAGCAGCAGTGAACGGGAAGAAGGTAACGAGTGGTGACGCGGTGAGGAAGCACGAAGCGGGGTACAACCTCGTCATCCTGGTCGTCGCCATCACCGTGCTCAACATCATGGTGGCGGCGGCGATCCCGCTCTGGCGCACCGCCATCCGCCGCGAGAAGGAGGAGGAGCTGATCTTCCGCGGCCTGCAGTACGCCGAGGCGATCCGCATCTACCAGATTCGCCACTGCGGCGCGCTGCCGACGCGGCTCGAGCAGCTCGTCGAGGAGCAAGCCGCGCTCCATGCGCCAGCTGTGGGCGGACCCCATCACCGGCAAGCGCGACTGGGTGCCGATCCGGTTGATGACCTCCGACAACGTCGACCGCGACGAGGCAGAACGGCGACAACCGGGACGACGACGAGGATCCCGACGGCCAGGACGGCCGGAGCCCGAGCCCGGCGCCGGCGGCTTCGGCGGCGGCGGCTTCGGCACCATCGACGGCAACGTCGGCCTCGGCCCCATCCGCGGCGTGCGCAGCCGCAGCCGGGAAGAAGCGATCAAAGTGCAGTCTCAACCAGAACCGCTACGACCAGTGGCAGTTCACGGTGGAGCTGTTCCAGACGGCGGCGGCGTCCCGCAGAACGTCGGCGGCGCCGGCATCCCCGGCTCCCGCCGTCCCTCCCGCATGTCGGCGAAGTGGATCGGCCGCCCGATGCGCCAGGGGCTGCAGCCGCCCGGGATGCAGCAGCCCGGCATGCCGAACCCGCAGAAGCCGCCGCAGTGACGGTGCGACGCTCCGCGAGCGGCGGTGCCAGTGACGGCGCAGGTGACGGTCAGAGTGCGGCGGCTGCCGCACGCCGCCGGGCTGCCGCTGCCGGCCCCTGCCTCGGCCGGCAGCGCCGGCGCCGACCTGCGCGCCGCCGTCCCTGGCGAGGTGGTGCTCGCGCCCGGCGCCCGCGTGCTCGTGCCCACCGGTCTCGTGCTCGAGATCCCGCCAGGATGGGAGGGGCAGGTGCGTCCGCGCAGCGGGCTGGCGCTGCGCCACGGCATCACGCTGCCCAATGCGCCGGGCACCATCGACAGCGACTTCCGCGGCGAGCTCGGCGTCATCCTCGCCAACCAGGGGAGCGAGCCGTTCGTCATCCGCCGCGGCGACCGCATCGCCCAGCTGGTGGTGGCGCCGGTGGCGAGCGTCGAGTGGGTGGAGGCCGACGAACTCTCGACCAGCGCGCGCGAGGGCGGCGGCTTCGGCTCCACCGGACGCGAGTAGCACGCGAGCCCACCGCCGCGCTGGCGCTCCAAGATCCCGAGGCGCTCCAAAATCCCGAACTTCCAATTCGTTGGATGCCTTCCAACGGCGGCGCGGTGACATTCGCGCGACCGCTCGTTTTCGCCCTTGCGCGGGCCTTCCCCGCGTGTAGACTAGCCGGCGATTCCGACCACGTCAGGAAAGCTCCAAAGGAGGCATCGAATGAGGTTCACGCCGAAGTCGCGGCTGCTGGCGCTCGCGCTGCTTGCAGTCGCCTGTCTGGTCGCCCCCGCGGCGTACGCGCAGAGCGTCACCACCGGCACCCTCGCCGGCAGCGTCAGCGGTTCGGCCGACGCCGGCGGCGGCGTCCTTCCCGGCGCCGTGGTGACCGCGGTCCACGGCCCCACCGGCGCGCGCTACAGCGCCACGACGGGTAACGACGGCCGCTTCACCATCGTCAACGTGCGCTCCGGCGGCCCGTACACGGTGAGCGCCGCTGCTCAGGGGTACAAGGACACCTCGGTGTCCAACGTCACCGCCGTGCTCGGCACTCCCGTCGAGGTGACCATCGAGATGCCGCTGGCTGCAGTTGAGGAGACGATCAACGTCGTCGCCACCGCCGACGAGATCATCAATCCCAACAAGACCGGCTCGACCTCCGCGGTGTCCACCGAGACGATCGAGAACGGCGCCACCGTGCACCGCCAGATCCAGGACTTCGCGCGCATGAACCCCTACTTCACGGTCGACGCCCACGGACGCCGCCGCCAGCCGCATCAACGTCGCCGGCCGCAACAACCGCTACAACACGATCCAGATCGACGGCGCGGTGAACAACGACCTCTTCGGCCTCGCCGACACCGGCACGCCGGGCGGTCCCACCGACGCGCAGCCGATCTCGCTCGACGCCATCGCAGCAGCTGCAGCTGCTGGTGTCGCCGTACGACGTGCGCCAGGGCGGCTTCACCGGCGGCGGCATCAACGCCGTGACGCGCTCGGGCAGCAACGACTGGGAAGGCTCGATCTACGGCTCCCAGCGCGACGAGAGCTTCATCGGCGAGGACATCCGCACGCGGCCGACGGTCACCTCGCCGACGCTGGAGACGGTCAAGCGCCCGGTCTCCGATTTCAGCGAGGAGCAGTACGGCGCTGCGCCTCGGCGGCCGCGATCCTCTCGCGACAGCCTGTTCTTCTTCGTCAGCGGCGAGATACAACCGCAAGGAGGCGCCCAACGGCGCCTCCGCCGACGGCAGCACCGCCACCCAGTACCAGGGCGGCACCAGCCCGGCGGCGGTCGCCGCCATCCTGCAGCAGCCGCTACGGCTACGACCCGGGTGGGCTCGGCGACCTCATCGGCGCCACCGACAGCGACCTCGCTCTTCGGCCGCCTCGACTGGAACGCCGCCGCGCGACCACCAGGTGACGCTGCGCCACAACTACGTCAAGGCCAGCCGCGACATCATCGAGAACCGCGGCACCACCTCGTTCCGCTTCCCCACCTCGACCTACGCCTTCGCCGACGAGACCAACTCGACGGTGCTGCAGGTCAACAGCGTCTTCGGCAGCATCTTCAACGAGGGGCGCGCTCGGCTTCCAGACCATCCGCGACATCCGCGTCCGTGCCGGTGTCCTTCCCCAGCGTCGAGATCGGCCCGACGGCGCCGCGCGCCGGCGAGGTGCTCGCCGGCACCGAGCGGTTCTCCGGCGCCAACGCCCTCGACCAGGACATGCTCGAGATCACCGACGACGTGACGCTGCTGCACGGCAACCACACCATCACCGTCGGCACGCACAACGAGCTCTTCGAGTTCAAGAACCTCTTCCTCTCCGACTTCTTCGGCTACTACTACTTCCCCAACCTCGCCGCCTTCGACGCCGGGCTCGCCACCCAGTACGCGATCACCTTCGCCAACGCCGCCGAGCCGGCCGTCCGACTTCGAGGTGCACCAGTACGGCCTCTACGCCGGCGACCAGTGGCGGGTCAACGACAAGCTCACCCTCACCTTCGGCCTGCGCGGCGACAAGCCCAGCTTCCCCGACTACGCCGACCTTCAACCCGCTGGTGCAGACCGCCCTCGGCTTCAACACCTCGGCGACGCCGAGCGACGACATCGGTGCATCTCGCCGCGCCTCGGCTTCAACTGGAGCCCGCAGCGGCAACGCAGCAGCTGCGCGGCGGCATCGGCGTCTTCGCCGGCCGCACGCCGTACGTGTGGATCTCCAACGCCTTCGGCGGCACCGGCGTCGTCAGCACGTCGCTGACCTCCAACTGCCCGGGCGGCACGCGCCGTTCACGGCGACGCCCTGCATCGCCTTCAATCCCGACCCGCTCAACCAGCCGCACACCGGCGGCGCCGGCTCGACGATCGCCGTCGACCTCATCGATCCCGACTTCGACTTCCCGCGCGTGCTGCGCGCCACCCTCGGCTACGACCGGGTGCTGCCCTGGAACATCCGCGCCACCGTCGAGGGCGTCTGGTCGCAGACCCAGAAGGACGTCTTCTACAAGAACGTCGCCAAGGTGCGCAGCGGCATCAGCCCGCTCGACGGCCGGCCGCGCTTCACCTCCGATCAACTCCACGGTCACCAACGCCTACCTGCTGACCAACACCAGCAAGGGTGAGGAGAAGGTGCTCACCTTCCAGCTGCAGCGCACCTTCGACCGCGGCTTCCAGGCCACCGCCTCCTACACCTGGACGGACGCCGAGTCGGCCCACGACGCGACCTCCAGCCGCGCCGTCTCGAACTGGCAGTTCCGCCCCACCAAGGGCGACATCTTCGACGACGACGTCGCCCGCTCGCAGTTCGAGGTCGAGCACCGCTTCACCGTGGCGCCGACCTACACCTTCGCCACCGGCCCGGTGGGCCACACCATCGCGGCTGTTCTGGAACGTGCAGTCGGGGCGGCCGTACTCGCTGCTCATGGGCGGCGACGTCAACGGCGACGGCCAGGCCACCAACGACCTGCTGTTCGTGCCCGGCTCGGCGGACAGCGTCATCATCCTGCGTCCGCGGGACCAGACTCCGTGATCCCCTACGAGGTCTTCGCCGACTTCCTGCGCAGTGCCGGCATCAACCCGACTGCCGGCCAGATCCTCGATCGTAACGAGGCCGACCGAGCCCTGGTCGCACCAGCTCGACTTCCACTACGGCATCGAGGTGCCGATCCGCGTCGTGCGCGCCGAGGTCACCTTCGACGTGCTCAACGCCCTCAACCTGATCAACAAGGACTGGGGCCAGGTGCGGCTCGGTCGCCAACCAGACCACGACGCCGGTCAACTTCGTCGGCATCGACGCGGCCACCGGCAAGCCGATCTACCGCGAAGCGGCCGCCAACCGCCTCCTCCCCGGCTCGCAGTTCACCACCGCCGACCTGCGCTCGCGCTGGCAGGCGAAGCTCGGGCTGCGCCTGAGCTTCTAACTCAGCGCACCAGCGACTGACGAACACGGCGGGGCCACGGGGCTCCGCCGTTTCCTTACTCTCCCCGCTCACCATCGTCAGCAGGCCGCTCAGCTTGGCGCGGTCACCGTCCCTCCGGCTGGTGCGGGGGCCGGGCGGAGCGGGCGCCCGGGCGGAGGGCTCCCGTCCGCGCGCAGCGTCTTCGCGAGCACGGACGGGATACCGACCGAGGCGGGGACCCGTGGAGCTCGGCCCCCGCACCAGCCGGAGCTCGAAGTCACTCCGCCGGCTTGCTCCCGGCTTGCTGGCGATGGCGAGCATCAGCTCGCGCACGACGTCCTTGAGCTCGAGCACCATCTCGGCCACGTCGCGCACCCGCTCGTCGAGCTTCTCCGGCTCGGTGCTGCGGTTCTGGACCGACTTGCGCACCTTGTAGCTGAGGCGGTCGTCGAGCACCTCGAGCTTGGCGAAGGTGTCCTTGAATCGGTTGGGGTCCACGCGATGCCTCCTTCCGCCGTCGCTCAGCCCGCGGGCTGGCGGACCTTCTCGCCGCGCAGCTGCCGCAGGTAGTCGACCAGCGCCGCCACCTGCTGGCGCGACAGGTCGGGGTTGGCCGGCATGGTGCCGAAGGCCCCCTGCCGGATGACCATCGCCCACGAGCCGGGGTCCGAGCCGTGGCTCCACGAGTCGTCGGTCAAGTCGGCCTTGTAGTTGCCCATGTACCGCGGCGTGTTGCCGTTGCCGGCGATGCCGTGACACTCGGCGCAGCGCTGGCGCCAGAGCTGCTCGCCCTCGCTGCGCTTGGGGAAGAGCGTGTCGCAGCCGGCGAGCACGACACCGGCGGCGAGGGCGAGCACGACGGCCGCCGGCGGCGCGGCGTTGGGTCGATTCCTGAGGTGGCGATCAGTGGACATCGGCGTCTCCTCTGCGATGGACCTCGGTGGCGGTAGCCTGGTCGCGCGGCCGCACGACGAGCTCGTCGACGTCGACGTGCGACGGCAGCGAGCAGACCCAGCGCACGCACTCGGCGACGTCGTCCGCCGTCAGCGGCTGCATCCCTCGATAGACCGTGCTCGCCCGCTCGGCGTTCCCGGCGAAGCGCACCAGCGAGAACTCGGTCTCGACGAGGCCGGGGGAGAGCTCGGTGACCCGCACCGGCTTGCCGAGCAGCTCCAGCCGCAGGGTGCGGGTGAAGGCGCGCAGCGCGTGCTTCGAGGCCGTGTAGCCGGCGCCGCCGCGGTAGGTCTCGAAGCCGGCGATCGAGCCGACGACGACGATCAACCCGTCGCCACTCGCCTCGAGCTTGGGCAGCAGCGCCCGCACCGTGCGCAGCACGCCGAGCACGTTGGTGCGGAACATCGTCTCCCACAGCTCCTCGCGGGCCGCCTCGATGCGATCGGTGCCCAGCGCCTTGCCGGCGTTGGCGACCAGCACGTCGAGGCGCGGGATGGCGGCGGCGAAGGCCTCGACGCTCGCGAGGTCGGTGACGTCGAGCGGCAGCGCGCGGGCGCCGAGCGGCTCCGCCACCTCGCGCAGGCGGTCGAGGCGCCGCGCGCCGAGCACCAGCTCGTAGCCGGCCGCGGCGAGCGCCCGCGCCGTGGCGGCGCCGATGCCGGAGCTGGCGCCGGTGATCGCCGCCACCCGCCGTTGGTCCGGCGCCGTCATGCACCCCCCGCGACGCCGACCCTCAGGCGCTGGCCGGCGCGGACGACCTCGCGCTCGTTGTCGAAGGACAACCGCGCGAGCGCCTCATCCCACGGGTACCAGCATGCTGCCACCACCTCACGCGGGTCGCAGTCGCGCTCGCTGCCGTCGAGGTAGGCCATCAGGTAGTAGTCGACGCGCTTGTGGATGCGCACGCGCCCTTCGACGTCGTAGGTGTAGTCGATGCTGGGCAGCGGCGCCAGCACGCGCGCCCGCACGCCCGTCTCCTCGCGCACCTCGCGCACGGCCGTCTCGGGCGGACGCCTCGCCGGGCTCGACGTGTCCCTTGGGCAGCTGCCACCGCCCCGGCCGCGGCGCGATGAGCAGCACCTCGTCGCCGCGGACCACCAAGCCGCCCGCCGAGTGGTGGTGCTGCACGCGCACGCCGTCACGACCCTCTCACGGATACAGCCGCTCGGCGCTCCACCCCCCGCCGACGCGACGGAACAGCTCGCGGTCGTGCAGGCGGTGGTCGCGGCCGCTCCACAGCTCGATCTGCTCGGGCACCAGCAGGAAGCCGGCCCAGAACGGCGGCCGCGGCACCGCGCGCGTCGGCGTAACGCTCGGCGACGCGCGCGCAGCGCTCCTCGAGCACGGCGCGCGAGGCGAGCGGCGCGCTCTGCCGCGAGGCCCAGGCGCCGATCTGGCTGTCGCGGCCGCGGCTGCGAAGTAGGCGTCGGACTCCGCCTCGGAGAGCGGCTCGACGGTGCCTTCGACGCGCACCTGGTGGGCCAGCACCGGCCAGTGGAAGCAGAGCGCGGCGCGCGGGTTCTCCTCGAGCTCGCGCGCCTTGCGGCTGCCGAGGTTGGTGAAGAAGCGGAAGCCGGCGCGTCGATGCCCTTGACCAGCACCATGCGCACCGCGGGGCGCCCCTCGGCGTCGGCGGTGGCGAGCGCGGCGGCGCTGGCGTCCGAGGTCTCGCGCTGCTGCGCTTCGGCGAACAGCCGCTGGAACGCGGCGATGGGGTCGACGTCGGTGCGCGGCTCGTCGCGCACGATCTCGCCGCCCACTCTAATTTGCCCCTCCGTCGCCCACCTCGGGGCTCCACGACGGCAGCGCGCCGGGGTCGACGCCCACCGACTCGAGCGCCTGGCGCCACACCTCTTCGGTATCGCGCGCGAACACCAGCCCCTCCGCGGCAGGCGCCGTCAGCCAGTCGTTGCGCAGGATCTCCTCCACCAGCTGGCCGGCGCCCCAGCCGGCGTAGCCGAGCAGCAGCCGGAACCGCGACGGCGGCGCCACCGCCAGATGCGACAGCGTCCCCACGTGCTGGCGTCAGCGAGACGCCGGGGATCACTTCGGCCGACGCCGCCGGGTCCTCGCCGTTGCCGCCGGTGGGGCGGAAGAGCACGGTGCCGAGCTGCGGCTGCACCGGGCCGCCGAAGTGCGCCACCACGTCGGCTCTCGCCGTTCCACTCGATCTCCATGCCGGAGAGGATCTCGGCGACGGAGATGGCGGTGGGGCGGTTGACGATGAAGCCGAGGCTCCCCTCGGCGTCGTGGTGCACCAGCAGCACCACGCTGCGATGGAAGAACGGGTCGAGGATCTGCGGCATGGCGATGAGCAGCAGGGGCGCCTGCAGCTCCGCCTCGGAATCTGCCATCGCCGCGATCTTATCGCCCGCCCAGGTGTCGCCGACCTGCAGCGGACCCGTGCACTAGAATGCCGCTGCCCGGGACCGCCCGCCCGTTCCCATCCCGCTTCAGGAGGACCCCCCGATCATGGATCGCATCTCCACCGCCGAGACGCTCAGCGTCGGCGGCCGTGAATATCGCATCGCCCCGCTCGCCGCCGCGGCGCGCCCCGGCCAGCGGCTGGCGCGCCTGCCGTACTCGCTACGCATCCTGCTCGAGAACCTGCTGCGCCGCGAGCGGCGAGCCGGGAGTGACGGCCGGAGGACATCGAGGCGCTGCTCGACTGGGAGCCGAAGGCCGAGCCGTCGCGCGAGATCGCCTTCATGCCGGCGCGCGTGCTGCTGCAGGACTTCACCGGCGTGCCCGCCGTCGTCGACCTCGCGGCGATGCGCGACGCGATGCAGAAGCTCGGCGGCGACCCCGAGCGGATCAACCCGCTGCAGCCCGTCGAGCTGGTCATCGACCACTCGGTGCAGGTCGACGAGTACGGCACGCGCGCGGCGTTCCTGCTCAACGCCGAGCGCGAGTTCGAGCGCAACCGCGAGCGCTACGCCTTCCTGCGCTGGGGCCAGAAGGCGTTCGACAACTTCCGCGTCGTGCCGCCCGACACCGGCATCGTCCACCAGGTGAACCTCGAGTACCTGGCGCGCGTCGTGATGAGCGAGCGACCGATGGACGGCGCGACGTGGGCGTACCCCGACACGCTCGTCGGCACCGACTCGCACACCACGATGATCAACGGCCTCGGCGTGCTCGGCTGGGGCGTCGGCGGCATCGAGGCCGAGGCGGCGATGCTCGGCCAGCCGATCAGCATGCTGATCCCGCAGGTCGTCGGCTTCCGGCTCGCCGGCAAGCTGCGCGAGGGCGTCGACCGCCACCGACCTCGTGCTGCCCGTCACCGAGATGCTGCGCAAGAAGGGCGTCGTCGGCAAGTTCGTCGAGTTCTTCGGCGCCGGCCTCGCCGACCTGCCGCTCGCCGACCGCGCCACCATCGCCAACATGGCGCCCGAGTACGGCGCCACCTGCGGCATCTTCCCGGTCGACGGCGAGACGCTCGACTACCTGCGCTTCACCGGCCGCGAGCGAGGAGCAGGTCGCGCTCGTCGAGGCGTACTGCAAGGAGCAGGGGCTCTTCCACGCGGTGGGCACCGACGAGGCCGAGTACACCGACGTGCTCGAGCTCGACCTCGGCACCGTCGAGCCGTCGCTCGCCGGCCCGCGGCGGCCGCAGGACCGCGTGGCGCTGTCGCAGGTGCCGGGCGGCTTCGACCGCGAGCTCGAGGCGCTGCAGGGGCACGGCGGCAAGATCCAGCCGCGCGCGACCACCGTCGGCCGCTGGGAGGGCGAGGGCGGCAACGCCGCCGGCACCGCGGTGGCCGAGCCCGACCTCGACCACGGCGTCGACGTCGAGTACCGCGGCGAGCGCTTCCGGCTGCGCCACGGCGCGGTCGTGATCGCCGCGATCACCTGCTGCACCAACACCTCGAACCCGTCGGTGATGATGGCGGCGGGCCTGCTCGCGAAGAAGGCGGTCGAGCGCGGCCTCGCGACGCAGGCCGTGGGTGAAGACGACGCCTCGCGCCGGGCTCGAAGGTGGTCACCGAGCTACCTCGACGAGGCGGGGCTCACGCCGTACCTCGAGCAGCTCGGCTTCCACCTCGTCGGCTACGGCTGCACCACCTGCATCGGCAACAGCGGCCCGCTGCCCGAGCCGATCCGCGCCGGCATCGAGGAGGGCCGGCTCGTCGGCGGCGGCGGTGCTCTCCGGCAACCGCAACTTCGAGGGGCGCATCCACCCCGAGGTGCGCGCCAACTACCTCGCCTCGCCGCCGCTGGTCGTCGCCTACGCGCTCGCCGGCCGCATCGACATCGACCTGCAGACGGAGCCGCTCGGCACCGGCAGCGACGGCCAGCCCGTCTACCTGCGCGACATCTGGCCGACGCAGCAGGAGGTCGCCGACGGTGCTGCGCGCGGCGGTCGCGCTCGGAGATGTTCCACCGCGAGTACGCCGACGTCTTCGCCGGCGACGAGCGCTGGCGCGGGCTGCCGGTCCCGGCGGGCGAGACCTACGCCTGGGACCCGGCGTCGACCTACGTCAAGCACCCGCCGTACTTCGAGGGCATGACGCTGCAGCCGCCGCCCGTCGAGCCGATCCGCGGCGCGCGCGTGCTGGCGCTGCTCGGCGACTGCGTCACCACCGACCACATCTCGCCCGCCGGCGCGATCAAGCCAAGAGCCCGGCCGGGCAGTACCTCGTCGAGCACGGCGTGGCGCCGCGCGACTTCAACTCCTACGGCGCGCGGCGCGGCAACCACGAGGTGATGGTGCGCGGCACCTTCGCCAACGTCCGGCTGCGCAACCAGCTGGTGCCCGGCGTCGAGGGCGGCGTCACCGTCCACCTGCCCGACGGCGAGCAGATGACGCATCTTCGACGCCGCGCTGACGCTACCAGCGCGGAGGGCGTGCCGCTGATCGTCCTCGCCGGCAAGGAGTACGGCACCGGCTGCTCGCGCGACTGGGCGGCGAAGGGCCCGCGGCTGCTCGGCGTGCGCGCGGTGATCGCCGAGAGCTTCGAGCGCATCCACCGCAGCAACCTGGTCGGCATGGGCGTGCTGCCGCTGGAGTTCCTGCCCGGCGACACCGCCGAGTGCTCGGCCTGACCGGCCGCGAGCTCTACGACGTGGAGGGGCTGGAGGAGGGCGTCGCCGCCGGCCGCACCGGCTTCGAGGTCACCGTCCGCGGCACCCGCCCCGAAGGCGGCGAGATCAGCTTCCGCGTGCGCGGCCCGCCTCGACACTCCCGAGGAGGTCGAGTACTACCGCCACGGCGGCATCCTGCAGTACGTGCTCCGGCAGCTCGCCCGGAGCTGACCCGAAGCCTCCGGCTCTTTATCTGACGCGAGGCCGTTGAGGCGGGTGGAGACGGGGTCAGCTCCAAGGCGCGCGAAGGAGGGGCGACTGAGGCGTACTGAAACGTACGCCGCAAGGAGCCCCTCCGAGCGCAACGCGGGAGATGGCCCCGTATCCGCCCGCGTGCCACTGAAAAAAAGTCCCCGTGCCGTGGAGGGAGCCGGCACGGGGGGAGGAGAGGGACTTGAGGAGATCGGTCTCGTTGTTTCTTGCGCGACCTTGAGAGCGGTCTCCTGCGCGTCCCAATCCCTTCAACCGGGGCCGGATAGGCTTCATTCCCATTTCGTGGACGGATCTGCCACTTTTCGTCAGCCGTCCATCCGAGCCCTGCCGGTCGAGCTAAGATACTGATCATGCGCATCTTCCTGACCGGGGCGACGGGCTACATCGGCTCCGCGCTCTGCCGCCGTCTGGCCCCTGAGGGGCACGAGCTGCGCGCCCTGGTGCGGCCCACCAGCCGCACCGCGGAGCTGCACGCGGCTCGGGGTCGCCACCTTCGTCGGGGACCTCGCCGACCGCGCCTCGATGCGGGAGGGGATGTCGGGGGCCGACTGGGTCGTCCACGCCGCGGCCGAGCTCGACCCCGCCTCGCCCGACCGGCGGATGGAGGCGGCCAACGTCGCCGGCAGCGACAACGTCGCCTCGCTCGCCTCGAAGCTGGGGGTGCCGCGGTTCCTCTCGGTGTCGTCGATCGCCTGGTTCGGCGGCAGCCCGGCGACGGCAGCCTCGCCACCGAAGAGTCGCCGCCGCAGCAGCCGTTCCCCACCACCTACAGCGCCACCAAGCACGCCGGCCAGCAGGCGATCGCCGGCTACGCGGCGCGCGGGCTGCGCGTCAACACCGTCTATCCGAGCCTCGTCTACGGGCCCGCCCGGCAAGCGCGGCGGCGCCAACGTCATGCTCAAGAACCTCGCCAAGGGCCGCTTCCCGGCGCTCATCGGCGCCGACCGCAAGGCGAGCTGGGTCTACCTCGACGACGTCGTCGACGGCATCGTGCGGGTGATCGAGCGGGCGCCGCCCGGGCGCGACTACCTGCTCGCCGGCGACGTGGCGACGGTTCGCGAGCTCGCCGATCGCGTGTGCGCGCTCGGCGGCGTCGCCTCGCCGCGCCGCGAGCTGTCGCCGGGCTTCGCCCGCGCCGCGCTCACCGTCGCCGCACCGTTGATGCGCCTCGTCGGCCGCCGGCCGCCGATCCCGCCGCGGCAGATCGCCAGCCTGGCGCGGCACTGGGCCTTCGACGACGCGCGGGCGCGCACCGAGCTGGGCTGGCAGCCGCGCACGCTCGCCGAAGGCTTGCCGCCGACGGTCGAGTTCCTGCTCGCCCAGCCGGCGGCGGAGGCTGCATGAGCTTCTCGGTCTGCAAGGACTTCCGCTTCTCCGCGGCGCACCAGATCCGCGGCCACCGCGGCGGCTGCGAGAACCTGCACGGCCACAGCTACCGCGTGCGGGTGTGGGTGCGCGCCGACGCGCTCGACGGGCTGGGGATGGTGGTCGACTTCGCCGACCTCAAGGCGGCGATGGAGGAGGTCGTCGGCCCGTTCGACCACGCCTTCCTCAACGAGGTGCCGCCGTTCGACGAGCGCAACACCACCGCCGAGCTCGTCGCGCAGCACGTCTTCGCCGAGCTGCGGCGCCGGCTCGACGACGAGCGCGTGCGCGTCGCGCGCGTCGAGGTGTGGGAGAGCGACTCCGCCGGCGCCGTCTACGAGGATGCGCCTTGAGCAGCGGTGAGCCGGACGGGGCGGGTGAGCGCGCCCCCTGCACCTGACGGCGGCGGCCGCGGCGATAGGGCTGAACGAGCCTCGGGAGGGCTTGGGGGGCAGTGGCTGCGCGCGCAGCGCGTGGAGCGAGCTGAGGGTCAACGAGATCTTCTACTCGCTGCAGGGCGAGTCGACGCGCGCCGGCCTGCCCTGCGTGCTCATCCGCCTCACCGGCTGTCACCTGCGCTGCCGCTGGTGCGACACCGCCTACGCCTTCTACGAAGGGGAGTGGCTGTCGCGCGCCGAGGTGCTCTCGCGCGTCGCCGCCTTCGGCTGCCCGCTCGTCGAGCTCACCGGCGGCGAGCCGCTGCTGCAGCCGGGCGCCCTGCCGCTGCTCGCCGATCTCTGCGACGCTGGCTATGAAGTCTTGCTCGAGACCAGCGGCGCCGTCGACGTCGCCCCTGTAGACCCGCGCGTGCGCAAGATCCTCGACGTCAAGTGCCCCGGCTCGGGCGAGGCCGAACGCAACCACTGGGGGAACCTCGATCTGCTGCGCCCGACTGACGAGCTCAAGCTGGTGATCGCCGACGAGGCCGACTACCGCTGGGCGCGCGACCTGGTGCTGGAGTGGCAGCTCCACCGCCGCTGCCCGGTGCACTTCTCACCCGTGGCCGGCGAGCTCGAACCGGCGACCCTTGCCGAGTGGATCCTTCGCGACCGACTGCCGGTGCGCCTGCAGCTGCAACTCCACAAGCAGCTCTGGGGCGCGGCGCGCGGCGTCTGACCCCCCCGCGGGCAAAGCCCGCTGCCGCCGCCCACCCAACCCTGTTCTCGCAAGATGTTGTGTCTTGCCGCAGCGCGGCGGCGCCGACGTTGCGGCGCGGCAATCCGGCCGGTAGGATTGCAGCGCCTCGAACGCGCGGGGGTGGCGGCATGAGCTCGGCAAGACTGATCCTCGACGGCAAAGAGTACGAGCTGCCGGTGACGGTGGGCAGCGAGGGCGAGGTCGGCATCGACATCAGCTCGCTGCGCGCGCAGTCGGGGGCGATCACCTACGACCCCGGCTACGGCAACACCGGCGCCTGCGAGAGCGCCATCACCTTCATCGACGGCGAGCGCGGCATCCTGCGCTATCGCGGCTATGCGATCGAGGAGGTCGCCGAGCAGGCCACCTTCACCGAGGTCTGCTACCTGCTCGTCTACGGCAACCTGCCCACCGCCGCCGAGCTCGCCGAGTTCGACCGCAAGCTGACCTACCACAGCCTGCTGCACGAGGACATGAAGAACTTCTTCGCCGGCTTCCCGGCGACCGCCCACCCGATGGCGATGCTGTCGGCGATGGTGGCGTCGCTGTCGGCCTACTACCCGGGGGCCGAGGCGGGCGAGGACGTGCCGACCAACATCGTGCGGCTGCTGTCGAAGGCGCGCACCATCGCGGCGTTCTCGTACAAGAAGTCGATCGGCCAGCCGTTCATGTACCCGCGCAACGACCTCTCCTACACCGAGAACTTCCTGCACATGATGTTCGCGGTGCCGGCCGAGCCCTACCGCATCTCGCCGGTGGTCGACCCGCGCGCTCAACCTGCTGCTCATCCTCCACGCCGATCACGAGCAGAACTGCTCGACGTCGACGGTGCGCATGGTGGGGAGCAGCCAGGCCAACCTCTTCGCCTCGATCTCGGCGGGCATCTGCGCCCTCTGGGGACCGCTGCACGGCGGTGCCAACCAGAAGGTGATCGAGATGCTGGAGATGATCCGGCGCGACGGCAGCGACTACCAGAAGTACGTCGCCATGGCGAAGGACAAGGCCTCGGGCTTCCGCCTCATGGGCTTCGGCCACCGGGTGTACAAGAACTTCGACCCGCGCTCGCGCATCCTCAAGGCGGCCGCCGACGAGGTGCTCGCCGAGATGGGGAAGAAGGACCCGCTGCTCGACATCGCCGAGGGGCTCGAGCGGGTGGCGCTCGAGGACCCCTTCTTCGTCGAGCGCAAGCTCTACCCCAACGTCGACTTCTACAGCGGCATCCTCTACCGCGCCATGGGCATCCCCACCAACATGTTCACGGTGATGTTCGCCCTCGGCCGCCTGCCCGGCTGGATCGCGCAGTGGAAGGAGATGCGCGAGGACAAGGCGACGCGCATCAACCGGCCGCGGCAGATCTACACCGGGCCGACCGAACGCTCCTGGGTGCCCATCGCGCAGCGCGACGAGGCCGGCGCCGCGGTGCCGGTGCACGCCTAGTCGACGGCTGAGAACCGCATAGCCGACTGCTGAGAACCGCGTAGCCGACGACTGAGAATCTAGTCGGCGTCGCTCCACGTCTCGGCGATCGCCGCCTTCACCTCGGCGCAGCGATCGGGCGCGGCGTAGACGCGGAAGGACTCGATGCGGGTCAGGTGCCGCATGAACTGGCTCGCCTGCTCGACCGGCTCGAGGGTGCCGTCGTAGCGCTGCACGAAGACCCGCGACTGCCCCATGCGGTGGGGGTCCTTGGCGGCGTTGGAGACCAGCAGGTTGCGGCGCCCGAAGCGGGCGACCAGGTCGGGCACCAGCGCCGCGAAGCGCTCGCGCTGCTCGTGGGTGAGGTGCTCGCGGGTCTCGTAGGCGAGCGGGTAGCGGGCGCGGTGCAGCACGGCGTGAGCGTGCGGGCTGCTCGAGGTGCGCATGCGCGCCAGCACCGCCACGTCGTCCTCGGCGAGGAAGGCCTCGGGGTCGGCCGGCCACGGCGTGCCCTCTTCCGCCAGCCAGGCCGAGAGGTGCAGCTCCAGCGCCTTGCCGGTGACGTTGAAGTAGACCTGGGTGAACATGTAGTAGCGCGCCATCACCAGCGCCTCGAGGGCGTGCACGCCGCCCTCCTCGACGCCGATGCCCCACTCGCCGCGGTCGCGGGTCCTCGATCGGCACCACCGTGTCGAGCAGCCGCGGCAGGTCGTAGCTGCCGTAGCGCACGCCGCAGAAGAGGCTGTCGCGCAGCAGGTAGTCCATCTTGTCGACGTCGAGCTCGCCGGAGACGACCTGCGAGAGGAGACGCTCGACGGGGCCCTCGCCGCCCGCGAGCAGCCGCGCCACGTCGGCGGGAAGCAGGCCGTCGCCGTGGCGGGCGAAAGCCTCCTGCACCTCCGGCAGCTCGAGGAGGCGCCGCGTCATCTCCTCGTGGTCGATGCCGCCCGCGAACTGCTCCTCGGCGGAGTGCGAGAAGGGCGCGTGACCGATGTCGTGGAGGAGGCCGGCGGCGCGCACCAATCGACGTTCGCGGGCGCGGCGGTCGGGGTCGAGGAGTCCCGACGCTCTTGGCGGCGAGCGCGTCGTAGAGCCGCCCGGCGAGCTCCATGGCGCCGAGGGCGTGGCTGAAGCGGCTGTGCTCGGCGCCGGGGAAGACGAAGAACATCATCCCCAGCTGGCGGATCGAGCGCAGCCGCTGTAGCGGCCGGGTGTCGATGAGCGCCCGCTCGAGCGCGTCGGCACGCACGAACCCGTGCACCGGGTCGCGGATGGAGAGCATCCTCGCCGGCACGGACGGCTCTAGTTGTTCTCGGCGGCCACCATGAGGTGGCGATAGGGGCGCAGCAGCGCGACGAGCTTGGTGCGGCTGCGCAGGATGCCGGCGACCTCGGCGGCGCGGTCGAAGAGCGGCAGCGTCAGCAGCTCGACCTTGCGTAGCGGCGGCACGTCGAGCGCGGCGGCGGCGCGGTTGACCAGCTCCTCGAAGGGCGCCTCGACGAGCCGCTGCAGCGTGACGCGCGCGAGCGGCATCGCCTCGCCGAGCACGTCGATCGCCTCCTCGAGCCGGTCAGCGATCTCCTCGCGCAGCGTGCGCAGCAGCGGCGCGTGCTCGTCGAGCGGCGGCTCGGGGAGCAGCCGTACCAGGGCCGTCGGGTACGAAGCCGTGGGCGAGGCGGCAGCGCGCTCCGCTTCCGCCGGCGGCTCGGCGAGCGCGAAGCGATGGGCGCCGAGCAACACGACCCGAGCGCCGTCGCCGTCGGGCTCGAGCTCCAGGAGTCGCGACGCGGTGCCGGTGGCGAGCACCCGGCTGCGGCGCCAGCACGACGCCCAGCCAACGCTCGTCGGGCGGCCGCACCAGCAGGTCGCACAGCAGCGCGCCGGCGAGCGGCAGCCGCACCCGCGTGCAGGGGAACTGCACGTCGTCGGTGAGCAACAACGGCAGCCGAACGTGCGTGCCTGACGGCATGGATCGGATGATAGCAGCGCCCCTCAGGAGCATGAGTGGGGCAACCCGGTGAGCCAGCGAGCGCCGGACGTGCTGCGCGCGAGTCGCGCTGCGGGAGCGTGTTAGCCTCCGCCGCCATGCTTCGTCGCTTGCCGCTCGCCGCCGCGTGCGCCGCCTTCTGCTTCGTCGTTGGCGCGCTGCCGGCGTCGGCGTCCGACGCTCGCCGCGGCCATCGCGCGCGGCGACGCCGCCTGGGAGCGCCGCGCCGAAGGCGCGCAAGGCGGCCGCGCGGCGCGCGCGCCGATCGCGGCCGCGGTGGCCGCCTACGAAGAGGCGGTGAAGGCGGCGCCGGCGAACCTCGAGGCGACCTGGAAGCTGCTGCGCGCGCTCTGGTTCGAAGGCGAGTACGTGGCGACGGCGAAAGACGAGAAGCAGCGCCTCTTCGGCCGCGGCAAGACGGTGTCGGAGCAGGCGTGGGCCGTCGTCGGCAAGCGCGTCGGCGACAAACGGCTCGCCGCCGAGCGCGCCGCCGACCGCGCGGCGGCGCTGCGCGGCATCGCCGAGGCGCCGCCGCTGCTGCTGTGGAGCGCCGCCGACTGGGGCCTGTGGGGCAACGCCTTCGGCAAGCTGGCCGCGGCCCGTCAGGGCGTGGGCGCCAAGGTGCGCGACTGGGCGGAGACGTTGATCGCGCTCGACGAGCGGTTCGAGGGCGGTGCCGGGCACCGCGTGCTCGGCCGGCTCCACTCCGAGGCGCCGAAGGTGCCCTTCTTCACCGGCTGGGTCGATCACGACAAGGCGATCGCCGAGCTCGAGAAGGCGCTGTCGCTGGCCCCCGCGGAGCTGTCGAACCGCTACTACCTCGCCGAGGCGCTGCTGCAGCACCGACCGGCGGCGACCAAGCGCGCCGTCGCTTTGCTGCGCGAGGTGGCCGCCGCCAAGCCACGCCCCGGCAGCGAGGTGGAGGACGCGGCGCTCAGCGCCGAGGCGGCGAAACGATTCGCGGCGCCGTAGGGTGCGCTCTGCGCACCATCCTCGTTAGCGCCACCCGAGACGGTGCGCAGAGCGCACCCTACGGCCCGTCAGCCATCGGCGGTCCATGACGCACGCCGCGGCCGCCCGGCGCGCGGTAGCGCTGCCAGCAGCTCGGCAACGCTGCGGCCGTCAGGCGGCACCGCGAGCTCCGGCGCCACGTCGGCGAGCGGCGCCAGCACGAAGCCGCGCTCGCGCAGTCGCGGGTGGGGGAGCGTGAGCTCGGCATCGTCGCGTCGCAGCTCGCCGACGAGCAGCAGGTCGACGTCGAGCGGCCGCGGCCCCCAGCGCGGCCCCAGGGCGCGCCCCGCCGCCGCCTCGAGCTCCTTGGCGAAGGCGAGCAACCCCTCAGGCGGCCAGTCGCTCGCCGCCAGCACGACGGTGTTGAGGAAGTCGGGCTGCGCGATCGGCGATACCGGCGCCGAACGGTAGAGCGGTGCGACGCTGAGCGCCCCGAGCCGCCGCGACAAGCGCGGCGAGAGCGGCGAGCAACTGGCGCCGCGGCGCGCCGAGATTGGCGCCGAGGCCGAGGACGATCCGCCGCGGCGCGGCGGGGGAAGGCGAGGCCGGACTCAGGCCTCGTCGTCCTCCTCTTCCTCCTCCTCTTCCTCGCCGGGGACGACCTCGAGGATCTCCTCGTCCTCGTCGCCGATGTCTGCCGGCAGCTCCTCGTCAGGCACCTCGACGGGCGGCGCGACGACGGCGGGGGGGGCGCGGCGCACCACCGGCGCCACCGTCTTCTCGCGCTCCACCAGGCCGCGCTGGTTGGTGCCGCACTTGGGGCAGATCGGCTCGGCCTTCCCGAGGTCGTAGAACTTGGTGCCGCACTCGGCGCACTCGTATTTCTTGCCCAGCTCCGGCATGCGCAACAGTCTCCCTTCAGGGCGACAAAATCAGGGTCGCGGAAAGTAGCATCGGGGTAGGGGGCTGTCAAGAAAACGCCTTGACATGAACCGCGATGCCGCTCGACTTCACCATCAACGCCCATTGCGGCGCCGCCCGCGCGGGCGTGCTGCGCACGCCGCACGGCGAGGTGCGCACGCCTGCCTTCATGCCGGTGGGCACGCTGGGCGCGGTCAAGGGCGTCGCGCCCGCGCAGTTGCGCGCGCTCGGCGCCGAGGTGATGCTTGCCAACCTCTACCACCTGGCGCTGCGGCCCGGCGTCGAGCTGATCGAAGGCCTCGGCGGCATTCACCAGTGGTGCGGCTGGTCGGGGCCGATCCTCACCGACTCGGGCGGCTTCCAGGTCTTGGAGCCTCGGCCACCTGCGACGGCTCGACGAGACGGGGGTCACCTTCCGCAGCCACCTCGACGGCGCGGCGATGCGCCTCACTCCCGAGGACGTCGTCGACCTGCAGCGCCGGCTCGGCGTCGACGTCGCCATGGTGCTCGACGAGTGCCCACCCTGGCCGGTCGAGCGCGAGGCGGCGGCGGCGAGCCTCGCCCGCACCAACCGCTGGGCGGCGCGCGCCCGCGAGGAGTGGGAGCGCCGGCCCGGCCCCGGCGGCCTCTTCGCCATCGTTCAGGGCAGCGCCTTCCGCGACCTCCGCGAGAGTGCCGCGCGGGAGCTTGCCGCGCTCGCCTTCGACGGCTACGCCATCGGCGGCGTCAGCGTCGGCGAGCCCGGTCGCCGAGCGCCGCGCCGCCGTCGAGTGGACGGCGCCGGCGCTGCCCGAGCGAGCGGCCGCGCTACCTGATGGGCGTCGGCTACCCGCGCGACATCGTCCACGCCGTCGCCTGCGGCATCGACCTCTTCGACTGCGTGCTCCCCGCCCGCAACGCCCGCCACGGCGTGCTCTTCACCCGCGGCGGCGCGCTCAAGCTCGGCGGCGCCGCCTACCGCGCCGACCCGCGGCCGGTGGAGGAGGGGTGCGGCTGCCCCACCTGCGCGCAGGTCTCGCGCGCCTTCCTGCACCACTTGCTGCGCTGGGACCAGCTCACCGGCCAGGTCCTCGCCACCCTGCACAACCTGTGGTTTTACCTTGACTTCATGAGGGAGGTGCGGGAGAGTATCGCGTCCGGGACACTGACGGAGCTGGTGTCTCGCTGGTCCCTCGAGCCCGGACTCGGAGTCCCAACCCGACAGCCTTTCGGCGGCGATCCGGAGCGAACCTACCTAGGTTCACCCGGAGGACGACTTGCCCCTGGGAGCGACGTCAAGTCCGCCGGCGGAGCGGGTTCACCCCTGAGGAGCCCCGTGACGACTTATCTCTTCATCCTGGCGCAGGCGCCGGGCGCCCCGTCCGGCCCGGCGAGCTGGCTCTCGTTCGTGCCCATGCTACTCATCCTGGTCGTCTTCTACTTCCTGCTCGTCGCGCCGATGCGCAAGCGGCAGAAGGAGCTGCAGCAGCTGGTCGACAAGCTGCAGAAGGGCGACAAGGTGGTGACCAACGGCGGCCTCCACGGCGAGATGGCCGGCATCGAGGGCGGCGTGGTGCATGGTCAAGATCGCCGACCAGGTCAAGGTCAAGCTGGACAAGTCGGCGATCGCACGCGTCGAGGACCGGGGGGCCAGCACGTGAACAAGAGCCTGCTCTGGCGCGGCCTCCTCATCCTCGCGGTGACGGCGATCAGCGCGCTGGCGGTCTGGCCGCCGAAGGAGAAGATCAAGCTCGGCCTCGACCTGCGCGGCGGCACCCACATGGTGCTGCAGGTCAAGGTCGAGGACGCCCTGCGCTCGGAGCGCGACAAGGCGATCGAGCGGCTGGTGCAGGAAGCGCAGACGCAGGGCGTCAGCGGCCTCCAGCCGCAGCCGTCCTCGCCCACCGCCTTCACCGTCAACGTGCCGCCGGGCGCGCGCGACCGGCTGGTCGACATCGGCGACACGGAGTTCGCCGAGTGGAAGCCGGAGAGCGCCGACGGCCGCCTCACCTTCCGGCTCACCGCCGAGGAGAAGGCGCGCCTCGAGGACCAGGCGGTCAAGCAGGCGCTGCAGACGATCGAGAACCGCATCAACGCTTTCGGCGTCGCCGAGTCGGTCACCCAGCGCCAGGGTCTGGCCGGCGACCGCATCGTCGTGCAGCTGCCGGGCGTCGACGATCCGGAGCGCATCAAGAAGCTGCTCAAGAGCACCGCCTTCCTCGAGTTCCGCATCGTTGAGGGAGGGCCGGCGAGCAGCTCGGCGGAGCTGCTCGGCACCTACAACGGCGCGCTGCCGGCGAACCTCGAGATCCTCGAGGGGGCGATCAACGACGAGCTCACCGGCAAGCCGATCGGCACCCAGTTCTACGTCGTGCAGAAGACGGCCCGCGTCACCGGCCGCGACCTCAAGAACGCCCGCGCCGGGCCTCGGCGAGTTCAACGATCCGATCGTCGAGTTCACCTTCACCCGCGACGGCGGCGTGCGCTTCGGCGAGCTCACCTCGGCCAACGTCGGCAAGGGCGCTCGCCATCGTGCTCGACGGCCGCGTGGTCTCGGCGCCGCGCATCGAGAGCCGCATCACCGACCACGGCATCATCCGCGGCCAGTTCACCCAGGAGGAGGTCGAGGACCTCTCGACGGTGCTGCGCACCGGCGCGCTGCCGGCCGGCATCGCCATCCTCGAGGAGCACACCGTCGGCCCGTCGCTCGGGCAGGACTCGATCCGCCAGGGCCTGCAGCGCCGGCCTCGTGGGCTCGGCGCTCGTCGTCCTCATCATGCTGGGGATGTACCACCTCGCCGGCGTCAACGCGATCATCGCGCTGGCGCTCAACGTGCTGATCACCTTCGCCGGCCTGGTCTACTTCGACGCCGCGCTGACCCTGCCCGGCATCGCCGGCATCGTGCTCACCATCGGCATGGCGGTGGACGCCAACGTGCTCATCTTCGAGCGCATCCGCGAGGAGCTGCGGGCCGGGCGCACCGTGCGCTCGGCGGTCGACGAAGGGTTCAGGCGCGCCTTCTCGGCGATCATCGACACCCACCTGACGACGCTCATCGCGGCGCTCTTCCTCTTCCAGTTCGGCACCGGTCCGATCCGCGGCTTCGCCGTCACCCTCGGCATCGGTCTCACCGCCTCGCTGTTCACCGCCGTGTTCGTCAGCCGCTGGCTGTTCGACCTCGTGCTCTCGCGGCCGGGGCGGGCCGAGGGGCTGTCGATCGGCAGGTCGATCCAGCTCTTCCAGGACCGCCACTACCAGTTCATGAAGTACCGGCGGCAGTGGGCGCTGGCGGCGCTCGTCGGCTCGCTGTTCGGCGTCTCGGTGTTCTTCTTCCGCGACCGGCTCAACGTCGGCATCGAGTTCGCCGGCGGCACCCAGGTGATCGTGGAGTTCCGCGAGCCGCCGCCGCCCGACCAGCTGCGCAAGGCGCTCGCCACCGCCGGCCTCGGCGACGCCACGATCCAGCGCTACGGCGGCGCCGACAGCGGCCAATACATGATCCGTACGCGGCTGCGCGGCGGCGGCGAGGAGGGGCACGGCCAGGAGATCCTCGCCGCCCTCACCCGCATCTACAACGGCGGCCAGCGGGCGGGCGTCGACCTCAACCTCGACGGACCCGACAACATCGGCGCCGCGCTGCTGCAGGCGGATCCGCTGCAGCTCCGCGAGCAGCGACCCGGTCGCCGCCAGTCAGGAGTACGAGAAGGTCGGCGAGCGCATCGCCGAAGCGCGCGCGCAAGAGCGGCCTCTTCCGCGACTGGAGCGAGGTCGCCGGGGTGCCCGAGGTCGGCGCCGAGACGGTGGCGGCGCTCCAGCAGCAGGGCGGCCTGCCTCGGCAACCTCGGCGCGCATGGGGCAGGAGGTCGTCGGTCCCACCATCGGCGCCGAGCTGCGCGAGCGCGGCGTCTGGGCGGTAGTCGCTCTCGATGCTGGCGATGATGGCGTTCATCTGGGTGCGCTACGAGCTGCGCTACGGCATCGGTGCGGTGATCGCCATCTTCCACACCGTGCTCGTCGTGCTCGGCCTCTACGCGCTGCTCGACTTCGAGTTCAACCTGACCACGGTGGCCGCGTTCCTCACCCTGGTGGGCTACCAGGTCAACGACAGCGTCGTCGTCTTCGACCGCATCCGCGAGACGCTGCACCGCACGCGCCGCCACGGCAGCTTCGAGCAGCTGGTCAACGAGGCGGTCAACCAGACGCTGTCGCGCACGCTGCTCACCGGCGGCACGGTGCTCGCCGTGCTCGCCGCCATGCTGGTGCTCGGCGGCGAGGTGCTGCGCGGCTTCAGCTTCGTGATGTTCGTCGGCATCCTCGTCGGCACCTACTCGTCGATCTGGGTGGCCGCCTCGTTCAGCCTGCTGTGGGAGGACATGCTGCAGCGGCGCCGCGAGCGGCGGGGGCCGGCGCGCCGCGCGCCGCCGAGGGCAAGGCGCGCGACGCCAGGCCTCGCGAGGACAAGGCGGCCGGCGAACGCAAGGCCGCTGCCGCCGGTCGCCGCCGTTGACGGCAGGGCCATTGACTTGAGGGTCGGAAGCTATAGAGTCAGAGGCCCGGCGCGACGACGGCGCCCACCAAAGACCTCTTTCCGACATCGATCGAGGCTGATGCAAAGGATCGCCGCCACCACGCTGCTGCTGTTCGTGACACTCGCCGTCGGCGGGTGCGACAAGTTCAAGGCTCGCGAGCATTTCCACCGCGCCAACAACTACTACAAGGAAGAGTCCTACGAGTCGGCGCTGCACGACTACAAGCGCGGCCTCGAGGAGGACCCGACGGCGACGCAGGTTTGGCGCTCGGTGGGCTTCTCGCGCGCTCGCCCTCTACCGTCCCGGGGACGAGTCGCCGGCCAACAAGGAGTACGCCGAGGTCGCCATCGACGCCTTCCGCAAGTTTCTTTCCGACTATCCCGCGGATCAAAAGGTCCGGGAGTACCTGGAGAGCACGCTCATGGGCTCCGGGCGGCAGGACGAGGCGATCACGATGCTCCAGGAGGACGCCGCCAAGCATCCCGAGACCTGAAGTACCAAAGCAGCGTCATCGCCGCGATGGCCGAGGCGGGCATGCTCGAGCGGGCCTTGCAGCAAGCCGACAAGGTCGGCGCAGTCCAGGACGCGCAGATCTTCCACACCATCGGCGTCACCGCCTGGAGCAAGTCCTACCGCAATCCGCCGGCCGACGTCGAGCAAGCACCGCGAGATCATCGACCTCGGCATCAAGGCGCTCGAGAAGACGCTCGCGCTGCAGGGCAACAAGCCGTCGATGGAGACGCTCTGAGCTACATCAACCTGCTCTGGCGCGAGAAGGTAAAGGTCGAGATCGACCCCTTCAAGCAGCAGGACTACATCAAGATAGCCGACGGAGTACCGCAACGCGCCGATCGAGCTGCGGCGGCAGCCAGAGCAGCCGTCGGCGGCGGCAGGCCTCGCACGCCGGCCGCAGGGGCAGCAAGGGGGCTGAGCGGCGACCCCCAGGAGTGACGACGCAATGTTCGAGAACTCCCTGATCGTCTCCCAGAAGCAGAAGCAGTCGCCCAGCGGCCTGCTCATCATCCCGATCGCGCTGGCCCTCCACGTCGTCGTGTTCACCGGCGTGCTGGTGGCGCAGTACTGGAACATCGACCCGGTCGACGAGCCGCCGATCCAGGTGGTCTTCATCAGCGCCGCGGCGCCGCCGCCGCCGCCACCGCCGCCGCCGCCGCCGCCCGCGGCACCCAAGCCGGTGACCCCGGAGACGCCGAAGCCGCGGTCGTCATCCCCAAGGAGCCGGTGCAGCCGATGGAGGTGCCCGAGAAGCTGCCCGATCCGATGCCGGTCGAGGAGGTGCGTCGGCCGACGAGGGTGTCGAGGGCGGCGTCGAGGGTGGTGTGCCCGGCGGCGTGCCCGGCGGCGTCCCCGGCGGCACGCCGGGCGGCGTACCGGGCGGCACCGGCGACGAGATCCTGCGCGTCGGCGGCGACGTCACGCCGCCGGTGGTCATCGATCGGGTGCAGCCGGTCTACACCGAGACGGCGCGCCGCGCCCGCGTGCAGGGCATCGTCATCGTCGAGGCGATCATCAACCGCACCGGCCAGGTGGAGAACGTGCGCGTGCTCAAGGGCCTGCCGATGGGCCTCGACCAGGCGGCGGTGGACGCCGTCAAGCGCTGGCGCTTCCGTCCGGCGACCCAGGGCGGCCGGCCGGTGAACGTCTACTTCATCCTCACCGTCAACTTCAAGGTGCAATAGGTCGCGTAGGCAACCGTCGCAATAGCTAAGTCGGGGAACGAGGCCACGGGTGCCCGGCGCGGGCACCCTCAAAGCAAAGGAGCGATGCGGTGATCAACTCCCTCTTCATTTTGGCGCAGGCAGCGGCGCCGGAGATTTCCTTCGGACCCAAGGAGATCTGGGACAGCATGACCTGGATCTCCAAGATCGTGGCCATCGGCCTCATCCTGATGTCGATCTGGTCGCTCTACGTAACCATCGAGCGGCTGCTCACCTACGCGCGCGCCCGCAAGCAGTCGCTCGAGTTCGCCAAGAAGATGACGCCGCTGCTGGCCAAGGACCAGCCGGCCGAGGCGATCGAGCTGTCGCGCAAGTACAAGGCGCAGCCACCTGGCGCGCGTCACCCGCGCCGGTCTCGATCGAGTTCCTCTACGACCAGACAACCAGCCCCACGGCCTCCGGGGCATGACGTCATCGAGGCCGCCAAGCGCGCCATCGAGCGCGAGTCGCTGGTCGTCTACTCCGACCTCAAGAAGGGCATCGGCGGCCTCGCCACCATCGCCACCACCGCGCCCTTCATCGGCCTGTTCGGCACCGTGATCGGCATCATCAACGCCTTCCAGGGCATGGCGCTCTCGGGCTCGGGCGGCATCGGCGCGGTGTCGAAGGGCATCGCGGAGGCGCTGGTCGCCACCGCCCTCGGCCTCGGCGTCGCCATCCCGGCGGCCTGGCTCTTCAACTACTTCACCAACGTCCTCGAGCGCTTCCAGGTGGAGATGACGAACTCGGCGTCGGAGCTGGTCGACTTCTTCATCAAGAAGCAAGGCGTCCAAGCAAGGGGTATCCCATGGCGTCGGGCCTCGGCGTCTAAGTCAGGAGCCGGCGGCATCGAAGTCATCGCCGGCTCCTCCGTCAAGTCGGACATCAACGTCACCCCGCTGGTCGACGTCTGCCTGGTGCTGCTGATCATCTTCATGGTGGTCACGCCGCTGCTGCAGGCGGGCCGCGCGGTGCAACTGCCGGAGACCGACCAACCCGGACAAGATGCCCGAGGGGGCCAAGCAGCTCAACGTAGCCATCGAGGCCGACGGCAACGTCTTCGTCGGCGACAAGTGGGTCCCCAACGACCAGCTGCTGGCGGCTTTCCAGGAGATCTACGAGCGCACGCCCGAGAAGGAAGTGGTGATCAAGGCCGATCGCCGCCTCAAGTACGCCGAGGTGCGCAAGCTGATGAAGGTCATCAACGAAGCCGGCTTCGGCGGCGTCGGCCTGGTAGCTCAGAGGAAGGGGAAGCCGGGTTGATGGAGATCACGCTGGGGTTGACGGAGGTCACGCTGGGGTTGACGGAGGTCGCACGATGGGCATGAACGTAGCCGGCGGCAGCAGCCTGAAGAGCGAGATCAACGTCACGCCGCTCGTCGACGTGGTGCTGGTGCTGCTCATCATCTTCATGGTGGTCATCCCCATCCTGCAGATGGGCTACCCGGTCAACACGCCGCCGGTGAACAAGCAGGACTTCGTCATCCCGCCGTCGGCCGACCAGCTGATCGTGCGCATGGACCGGGACGGTCGCACCTACCTCAACAAGGAGGAGGTGCCGCTGCAGCACTTCGGCGCGCGGCTCAAGCAGGTGACCGCCAACCGCGGCAAGAAGATGGTCTTCTTCGCCGCCGACGGCGAGCTTTCTCTACGGCCAGGTCGCCGACTTCATGGACGTCGTGCGCAACAACGGCGGCGAGAACCTCGGCATCGTCTTCGACGACATCAGGCCCGCCGGCACCTAGGGCGGGTCGTTCGGAATCCCGGTCCGCCGCCGCCGGCGGGCCGGTCCGTCAGCACCGGGGTCTGGCCGCTCCTATAATCGGCTCCTGGTGCTCAAGATCCGGAGCCGTCTCAAGCCGCCGGTCGCCCCGCCCAAGCACCCCACCCTGGACGGGTTGCTGGACCTGCTCAAGGCCCAGAACCCGAGCTGCGACGAGGCGCTGCTGCGCCGCGCGCACGCCTTCTCGGCCGAGAAGCACGCCGGGCAGAAGCGGCGCTCGGGCCAGCCCTACTTCACCCACCCGATGGCGGTGGCCTACCTGCTCGCCGAGCTCAAGTTCGACGAGACCTGCGTATCCGTCGGGTTGCTGCACGACGTGCTCGAGGACACCCTCACTTCGCGCGAGGTGCTGGAGGCGACGTTCGGCGGCGAGATCGCCGAGCTCGTCGACGGGGTGACCAAGATCGGCCGCCACGCCTACGTACGGCGCGACGAAGCGCAGGCGCAGACCTTCCGCAAGCTCATCCTCGCCTCCGCCAAGGACATCCGCGTCATCGTCGTCAAGCTCGCCGACCGGCTGCACAACATGGAGACCCTCGAGTACGTGCCGCCGGAGACGCGCCGGCGGGTGGCTCTCGAGACGCTGGAGATCTACGCCCCGCTCGCCCACCGGCTGGGCATGGCGAAGGTCAAGGGCGACCTCGAGGACCTCGCCTTCTACTACCTCTGGCCGCACCAGTTCGCCGAGGTCTACGAGGCGGTGCACCAGAAGATGAGCGGCATGCGGGAGGCGATGGAGCGCATCCGCGTGCGGCTCGAGCAGACTCTGCAGGAGGCCGGCATCGCGGCCGACATCAGCTACCGGGTCAAGCGCTACCACTCGATCTACCAGAAGCTGCGGCGCAACGACGTCGACGTCTCGCAGCTGTACGACTACCTCGCCTTCCGCATCATCACCACCTCGTTGCGCGACACCTACGCGGCGCTCGGCGTCGTCCACCAGAGCTGGCGGCCCATACCCGGGCCGGTTCAAGGACTACATCGCGATGCCGAAGCCGAACCTCTACCAGTCCCTGCACACCACGGTGCTAGCCGAGCGCGGGCAGCCCTTCGAGGTGCAGATCCGCACCCGCGAGATGGACCGCGTGGCCGAGGAAGGCATCGCCGCCCACTGGCACTACAAGGAAGGCAACGGCAGCGGCGCGCCGAGCGGCCGCGACCGCGACCCCAACATCGTTTGGCTGCGGCAGCTGCTGGAGTGGCAGAAGGAGGTCAAGGACGACCGCACCTTCCTCAACGCCCTGAAGATCGACCTCTACCCCGACGAGGTCTACGTCTTCACCCCCAAGGGCGCCGTCTTCTCGTTCCCGCGCGACGCCACGCCGCTCGACTTCGCCTACCGCGTCCACACCGAGGTCGGCCACCACACCGTCGGCGCCCGCGTCAACGGCAAGCTGGTGCCGTTGCGCACCACGCTGCGCAACGGCGACATCGTCGAGATCCTCACCGATTCCACGCGCCAGCCCAGCCGCGACTGGCTCGGCCTCGTCGCCACCTCGCGCGCCAAGAGCAAGATCCGCCACTGGCTGAGCATCCAGCAGAAGGAGAAGGCGACCGAGATCGGCCGGCGTCTTCTCGAGAGGGAGCTCCGCCGCTACAAGGTGAACCCCAAGAAGGCGGCCGAGGGCCCCGAGATGGCCGCCTACTTGAGCGACAGCGGGCTCAACGGTCTCGACGAGCTCTACAGCCGCGTCGGCTTCGGCAAGCTGGGCGTGCGGCAGGTGCTCGCCCGCCTGCTCGGCGAGGAGCGGCTGCAGGCGCCGCCGCAGAAGCCCAGCCGCCTGCGCCAGGCGGTGGACAAGCTGCTGCCCAGCGGTGGCGCCGGCCCCATCGTCGTCAAGGGGCACGACGACCTGCTGGCGGTGATGGCCCAGTGCTGCAACCCGCTGCCCGGCGAGGAGATCGTCGGCTACGTCACCCGTGGCCGCGGCGTTTCCGTGCACTCCGTCGACTGCCCCAACGTGCGCAACCTGCTCTACAACCCCGAGCGCGAGATCGAGGTCGAGTGGGCGCGCAGCGAGTCCGGCGTCTTCCCGGTGACCCTGCGCATCGAGACCGAGGACGAGCCGGGCGTCCTGGCCCGCCTCACCGAGGCGATCGCCAAGGGCGACACCAACATTCGGACGATCGAGGCGGAGTCGGTGGAGCCCAACCGCGGGCGGGTGCGGGTGCTCGTCGAGGTGAAGAGCCGCCGCCACCTCGAGAAGCTCGAGCAGGGGATCCAGGCGGTGTCGGGCGTGCGCGAGGTGGGACGGACGATGGGCGGCGGCGGGCGGCGGGAGGAGTAGCCGGCCCGGTCGGGTGACCGGCCGGGCTGCGCCGCCGACCGCGGCTAGGTCTTGTCTTCTGGTTGCCAGCGGCGGACGGTGGGTTTCTGCACTAGCCCGGCACGCAGGCACCGCGTGCACACCCGCAGGCGCTGGGTACCGCCGCCGACCTGCGCCCGCACCCGCTGGAGGTTGGGCTCCCAGGTGCGCTTGGTGACGTTATGGGCATGGCTCACCTGCTGGCCGTGCACGGTGGTCTTGCCGCAGATGTCGCAGTGCTTTGCCATCGCTCTGTCCTTCCTGAACCTTCCTGCTGTCTTCTTGGGGCCGCGCCGACGGTGACGAGCCGGCGCTACGGGGTCCGCAAGGCTAGCAGAGACCCCCCGCCGGGGGCAAGCGCCGGCCCCTTCTGGGCCGCTAAGCCTTGCAGAATGTGTGGTGTGCCCTACTTCACTGTGTGCTCCGCTGCCTTGACACCCGCCGAAAAACCCTGTTACGCTCCAGCAAAATTTGAACTGTGTGGAGCTAATTGCCATGCCTACAGCGGTCTGGGGGGGGCGTTAGTCCATGGCGCTGTTCGCGCGCGCCAAGGGCGTCGTGGGCCTCGACATCGGCAGCTCCGCCGTGAAGCTCGTCGAGCTGCGCGAGCGGAAGGGCTCCTTCCAGGTGCAGAAGGTGGCCGTCGAGGGCCTCTCCCCGGAAGCCATCGTCGACGGCTCCATCATGGACTCCTCGCTCGTCGTCGACGCCATCCACAAGCTCAACGACCAGGCCAAGGTCAAGAACCCCAACTTCGCCACCTCGCTCTCCGGCCACTCGGTGATCATCAAGAAGATCCAGGTGCCGGCGATGTCGCAGGAAGAGCTCGCCGAGTCCATCCAGTGGGAGGCCGAGCAGTACATCCCCTTCGACATCAACGACGTGCGCCTGGACTACGTGGTGCTCGCGGACACCCCGCCGGGCGAGGGGCAGATGGACGTGCTGCTGGTGGCGGTCAAGCGCGACAAGGTCAACGACTACATGTCGGTGATCAGCCAGGCCGGCCGTAACCCCGCCCTCGTCGACGTCGACGCCTTCGCGGTGCAGAACTGCTACGAGGTCAACTACGACCTCGACCCGCTGAAGGTGGTGGCCCTGGTCAACATGGGCGCCGCGGTCACCAACATCAACGTCGTCTCCCGCGGCCAGAGCGTCTTCTGGCGCGACATCTCCTTCGGCGGCAACCAGTTCTCCGAAGCCCTGCAGCGCGAGTACAACCTCTCCTACGATCAGGCGGAGACCCTGAAGCGGGGCGGCAACGTCGACCGCTACTCGACGACCGAAGCGCGCCCGGTGCTCGACGCGGTCTCCGCCGAGATGGCCTCGGAGATCCAGAAGACCTTCGACTTCTTCGCCGCCACCTCGGCGGAGGGGCCGGTGGACGAGCTGGTGGTCTCCGGCGGCTGTGCGCTCACCCCCAACCTGCTGCAGATCCTGCGCGAGCGGTTCGGCGTCCCGGTCGAGCTGATGGACCCCTTCCGCCGCATCCAGGTTCGCGAGTCCGACTTCGACGTCGAGTGGCTGCGCTCGGTGGCGCCGATGCTGGCGGTGACGGTCGGGCTCGCCATCCGCAAGGTCGGGGAGTAGCGCATGATCAAGATCAACCTCGTCTCCGAGGGCAGACGCCCGGTCGTCTCCCGCAAGACCAAGGAGCGGCTCGGCATCGCCGGCCTCACCTTGAGCGAGGGCCTCTTCCTGCTCGCCCTGGTCCTGGGCGGGCTGGCGATCGGCGGCTTCTGGTGGTACCTGCGCGGCGAGATCCGCGAGCGCGACCAGGCCATCGCCGTGGCGCAGAAGGAGGTCGACGAGCTCGCCCAGGTGCTGCAGGAGGTCGAGGACTACAAGGTCAAGAAGGCCAAGCTCGAGCACAAGATCAACGTCATCAACGACCTCAAGCGTGCGCAGTGGGGCCCGGTCCGCATCATGGACCAGGTCTCTGCCGCGCTGCCCGAGCTGCTCTGGATCGACAAGATGACGCTCAAGTCGAACAACATCGAGCTCACCGGCAAGGCCTTCAACACCAACCAGATCGCCGCCTTCATCGAGAACCTCGGCAAGGTGCCGGAGTTCCAGGAGCCGCGCCTGCGCGACACCAACAAGCAGGGGCCGGTGTACGCCTTCAGCATCACCTTCAACTTCTCGGTCGCCGAGCCGGCCGCCGCCGAGCAGCCGGCGGCCGGAGAGGCGCCGGCCGCCGCTGCGGCGCCGCCGGCAGGAACCTGATGCGCCTCGACGGGAGGGAGCCCTGAATGGCGATCGCGGCGCTCAAAGAGAAGCCCTGGTACGTCGGCCTCGGCGTCGGCGTGGGTGTGGCGGCGGTGCTCTTCGGGCTCGCCTGGTGGCGCCTCTACGGCCCGATGAAGCAGCAGATCGCCGGTCAGGACGCCAAGCTCGCCGAGCTACAGGGCAAGATCCAGGAGGGGCGCGCCGCCAAGCAGCGGTTGCCGCAGTTCCGCGAAGAGGTGCGGCGGCTCGAGCTCGAGCTCGACAAGCTGCTGCGTATCCTGCCGGCCCGTCTCAACACCGAGGACTTGCTGCGCCGCCTGCGCGCGCTCGCCGAGCAGGGCGACCTCGACATCCTGCGCGTCACTCCCGGCAACCTGACCGACCAGGACTTCTACAGCGAGTGGCCGATCCAGATCCAGCTGCACGGCACCTACCACAACCTGGCGCTGTTCTTCGACCGCATCGGCCGCTTCTCGCGCATCATCAACGTCGACGACCTGGTCGTCGACGCCATCGACCCCACCGGCAACCAGGGGCACTCGATCAACGCCGCCTTCACCGCCAAGACCTTCGTCTACCGCGAGGAGGAAGAGGAGGTGCCGGCGGCGCCGGCCGGGGCGCCGGGCGCGGCGGCGCCGCCGGTCAGCCCCCCGAGCTCGGGCGGCGCTCCCGAGGGCTGAGGCGGCAGGAGGTACACCCACCATGAACGAGCACCTGCGTCCCCTGCGTCCGGCCTTCATCGCCCTCGGTCTCGCTCTCGCCATGCTCGCCGCACCGCTGGCGGCCCAGCAGCCGCCCGCCGCCGGCGAGCCTCCCGCTGCCGCAGACACCGGCGAGGCCGCCGACGAGCAGACGATCGACCAGATCCTCGCCGGCGAGGAAGAGGTGCTCGCCGGCGAGGGCTACAGCTACGATCCGGCCGGCCGCCGCGACCCCTTCATCTCGCTGCTGCAGCGCACGCTGCTCAAGGAGGCGCCGCAACAGCGTCCGGAGGGCGTGCCGGGCCTGCTCATCGACGAGATCGAGGTCAAGGGCATCTTCCGCATGCAGCAGCGCACGTTCGCGCAGGTGCAGGCTTCGGACAAGGACAAGAGTTATCTGATTCAGGAGGGCGATCAGCTCTACGACGGCGAGGTCGTCTCGATCGCACCAGGTGAGGTCACCTTCAAGCAGGTGGTCAACGATCCGAGCGTCATCAAGCCGTTCCGCGAGGTGGTCAAGAAGCTCAACCCGGAGCCGTGAGCCCGGAGGGAGGCAGCGTCATGGGGAAAGTTCGTTCTAGGAGGGAACCCTTCGGCTGGGTGCCGCGAGGCGCGATCGCGCCCTGGGCGGTCGCGCTGCTGCTCCTCGGCTGCGCCTCTGGGTCCAATACAGGGTCCAATACAGAGTCCAAGGCCGGGTCCTCTCCGTCGGCAGGGCCGGCACGTGCCGCTCGCGCCGAGGCGCCGGTGCCGGCGGCGCAGATCACCTCGCTACAGATCCGCGAGGCGGCGCCCGGCGTGCGCCTCGAGCTGCAGGCCACCGCGCCGCTGGTGTGGACCCAGTACCGCGACAGCGAGGGCCGGCTGGTGCTCGAGCTCCCCAACAGCACCCCCGGACCCGGCGTCGTCGACCTCGGGCCCGAAGGCGACCTCGTGCGCGCGGTGACGGTGCGTCAGGTCGACAGCGGCGAGCGGCCGCTCACCCGTCTGGTCATCGCCACCCAGGTCGACACCGAGCACGACCTCGCCGCGAGCGGCAACACGCTGTTGCTGACGCTCGTCCCCGCCGGCAGCGACGCGACGATGGCCGTCGCCTCCGAGCCGGTGCCTGTGGCGCCCATCGCCGCCGCGCCGCCGGAGGCCGCTCAGGTGCGTGACCAAGGCGAGCCGCCGCCCGCCGCCGCTCCGCCGGCGCCGGCGCGGCCGATGGAGACCACCGCCGCGGCTCCGGCCGCGCCGGCCGTCGCCGGCACGCCGGAAGCGCCGTACGTCGCACCCGCCCCCACGGGCGTGACGGCGACGCGGCTCGAGGACGTCGTCGTGGAGGCCGGGCCGCAAGGCACGCAGGTGCGCATCCAGGGCGACGGCGACTTCGCCTACTCGACCTTCCAGCTCGCCGACCCCGCCCGCTTCGTGATCGACCTGCAGGGAGTGACCAACGCGGCGCCCCAGGCGACGGTGCCGGGAACGGGCGAGCCGCTCGCCCGCGTGCGCATCGCCCAGTTCAAGTCGCAGCCCTCGCCGGTGTCGCGCGTCGTGCTCGATCTCGCCGCCGACGCGGTGCCGCGCATCGCGGCTACCGGCGCCGGTCTGGTGGTGACCTTCGACCGCGGGGTGGCCCAGTCGATTTCCGACGGACCCGTGGCGCCGCCAACGCCGGCGCCGGAAGCGTCGGCCGTCGCCGAGACCAGCCCGCCGGCAGAATGGCCCGAGCCGGCTCCGGCGGCGCCGGAGCCCAGCGCTGCCACCCCCGCCGAGGTCGCCGCGGCGCCGCCTGCGCCGGCCCCGGCACCCCGGGTCGAGATCACCGGCAGCGGCACCGAGGTCGCGGCTGCTCCCGTGCCGGCACCCGCGACACCCCGCCCGCCGGCGGGGATCGAGCCCAGCGACGTCGGCGCCCTCGAGGCCGTCGAGGTGCAGGACGTGGCCGCGACGCCCGAGCAGCGGCAGCCGACCCAGGCCCCCGGCTTCCAAGCGCGCGAGATCGGCACCGGCAAGAAGGTGTACGTCGGCGAGCCGATCAACTTCAGCCTCCGCGACGCCGACATCAAGGAGGTGCTGCGCACCTTCGCCAAGATCGCCGGCCTCAACATGGTCATCCAGCCCGGCGTCCAGGGCCCGGTGACCGTCGAGCTCGACCAGGTGCCCTGGGACCAGGCGCTCGAGATCATTCTCAAGACCAACGACCTCGGCTACGAGCTCGACGGCAACATCATGCGCATCGCTCCGCGCGCCAGGCTGGCCGAAGAGGCGCAGGCAGAGGCGGCGCAGCGCGCCGCCGCCGCCCTGGCGGTGCCCCTGCGCACGGTGCTCAAGCGCATCAGCTACGCTCAGGCGCAGGAGATCGCCAACCTGCTGCGCAGCGGCACGGCGAGCATCCTCTCGGCACGCGGCTCGGTGGTCGTCGACCCGCGCACCAACACGCTGATCATCAAAGAGCTGCCCGAGTTCATGAACACCGTGCTCGACGTCATCGACCAGGTCGACGTCCCCGAGCCGCAGGTGATGATCGAGGCGCGGATCGTCGAGACCACCAAGCAGTTCAACCGCACGCTGGGCATCGCCTGGGGCTTCAATGGCGTCGCCGACAACGCCCACGGCAACAGCACCGGCCTGGTGTTCCCCAACAACGTCGCCGGCAACGGCGGCGTCAACCTGCTCACCGGCGGCTCCAACGGGTTCCTCAACCTCGCGTTGGGCAACATTCTTGACACCTTCACCCTGGATGCACAGCTGCAGGCGGCAGAGAACGAAGGCCTGGTCAACATCCTCTCGGCGCCCAAGGTGGCGACCCTCAACAACGTCGCCGCCAGCATCCAGAGCGGCCTGCAGATCCCGGTGCAGACGGTGGCCAACAACACCGTCACCGTGCAGTTCATCAACGCCACCCTGCGCCTCGACGTCACTCCACACGTCACCGCCGACGGCACCGTGCTTATGGACATCGCGGTGCAGAAGCGCGAGCCGCAGCTCGCCTTCGCCGTCGTCGGCGCCACCAACGCCCCCATCGCCACCAAGGAGGCGCGCACGCGCGTCATCGTCCGCGACGGCGGCACCACCGTCATCGGCGGCATCTACAAGGTCACCAGCGACCAGGGCGAGGACCGCGTCCCCGGACTCGCCGACATCCCCCTCCTCGGGCACCTTTTCCGCAACAAACGCCACAGTAACGCCAACGAAGAGCTGCTCATCTTCATCACGCCGCGGGTGATCAAGCTATGAAAGTCGAGAAAGGAAAGGCCATGAACAGGCTGGTCCGCTCCGTTCTGCTCGGCGTGCTGACGCTGGCCGTGCTGTCATGCGAGGCACGAACGGACCGCACCGACACCGGCGGCGTACTGCTCACGGTGTCGGACTTCGACGAGCTGCCGATCGCCTTTTCGGTCAGCTCGAACTGCGAGTTCACCTCGCTGTGCTTCGTGCAGGTGGGGTCGTTGACCGTCCGCAACGTCATCCTCAACGCCGCCGCGCCGACCTCCGACCTGATGGACGTCGAGATCAAGAGCTACCAGGTGACCTACCGCCGGCTCGACAACGGCACGCGCGTGCCGCGGCCGCTCGTCGAGGGGCAGTTCGGCATCGTTCCCCGCGGCGGCAACATGCAGGTCGACGGCTTGGTGGTCATGGGGCCCGAGCAGCTGCTCAACACGCCGCTCTCCGACCTGCTCCTGATCAACGGCGGCTTCGACAAGGAGACCGGCTCGCCGGTGATCAAGCTCGAGCTCGCGCTGACCTTCTTCGGCAAGACGCTGAGCGGGGACGACGTCGCCACCGAGCCCGCCAAGTTCGCCATCAGCTTCAGCTCCTGACCAAGAGAGCCACCGACATGAAGAACCAAACGAGCTGGAAGGTCTTCCTCACCGCTGCCGTCGTCGTCCTCGCGGGCGGCCTCGCCGGCTGTTCCTCGAAGGAGTCGCCGACGGCGGTGTCGGGCGGTGGCGGCGGTGTGCCGCCGAGCGGCGGCGTCGGCACCGGTAGCTGGAACATCACCGTGGTCGCCACCCCCAGCCTCATCGGGCTCCCCGACCTCGGCGAGGTCGCGGAGACGAGCACCATCGTCATCACCGTGCGCAACGCCACCAACGGCAACCCGCCGCCCAACGGCACCACCATCCTGGTCACCAGCAGCAGCGGCACGCTGTCGGGCGCGCCGCTGTGCAGCGCTACGTCGACGGCGGTCTGCCCGCAGCTCGTCGGCGGCCAGGCGCAGCTGCTCTTCACGCCCACGGTCGCCGGCTCGGTGCAGATCCGCGCCCAGCTCGAGCAGAGCGTTGGACAGGCATTCATCGAGGTCGCCGGCGTGCTGGAGCCGGGCGTCTTCGCGCTCAGCCACGTCTCCCCGAACTCGGGCGATCCCAGCGGCGGCTACCGGGTGAACATCTTCGGCCAGAACTTCGAGGCCCCGATCAGGGTGCTCTTCGGCGCCAGCAACGCGCAGGTGATCTCGGTCTCCCCGACGCGCGCCGTGGTGGTGGTGCCGCCGCTGACCAGCCCGCTGCCGGCCGGCTCGACGCAGCCCGTCAACGTCAGCGTCATCAACGCCTTCGGCTCCACCCACGAGTCCTCCGACTCGCTCAGCAACGGCTTCATCTACGCCAACGGCGGTACCATCGCGACGCCGGTGATCTTCACCGTCACCCCCACCACCGGCCCACAGGAAGGCGGCACGCCGATCGTCATCAACGGCAGCCACTTCGAGCTCGAGTCGCAGGTGATCTTCCGCCTCTCCGGCCCCGCCGGCACCATCGACCTCGAGGCGCCGACCAACTTCGTCAGCGGCAGCCGGCTGGAGTCGCTGTCCCCCGACATCCGCTCCTACATCGCCGCGGGGACGTTGAACTCGCCGTTCAATGCCCTGATCCGCGTCATCAACCCCAACGGCGCGGTGGCCGTCTTCTCCGGCCAGTTCACCTACGGCTCGACCATCCGCATCACCTCGATCGGCCCGGGCTCCGGCCCCTTCACCGGCGGCACGGCGGTGACCATCTTCGGCAGCGGATTCGACGAGCCGGTGGCGGTGACGCTCGGCGGCATCGGCCAGCAGGTGCTGTCGGTATCGGGCACCGAGATCCGCTTCATCACCGGCGCCCTGACCGGCTCCGCCATCCCGCCCTGCAACGGGCAGCGTCGAGCCGCGAGATCTCGGTGACCAACATCGAGGGCGGCGCCAGCGCTTCGGGCGGCTCGTTCACCTTCCTCGGACCGCCGAACCCCGTGGTCTTCGGGGTCAACCCGGCGAGCGGCAACATCGGCAGCAACGTCACCATCAGCGGCTCGGGCTTCCAGTCGCCGCTGCGGGTGTTGTTCGGCGGCGCCGACGGCTCGTCGGCCAACGTCGTCAGCACCAACCTGGCGGCCAGCCCGCAGACCATCGTCGCCACCGTGCCGACGCCGCCGCCCACCTTCGACTTCAACACGGTCGCCTGCGACGACAACGGCGACGGGACCCAGGGTGAGCGCGACCTTCCGACGCCGATCAGCATCACCGTCCGCAATCTCTCGACCAGCTGCGAGGCGACGCTGACGAACGCCTTCACCGTCAATCCCCCCAGCAACGCCTGCGTCGGCGACATCGGCATCCCCACCACGAGCCCGGCTTGCAGCGACGGTGTCGACAACGACGGCGACACCTTCATCGACTTCGGCGGCGACAACGGCTGCTCGGCCGGCACCGACACCGACGAGCGAGCGCAGTGCCAGGACGGACTGGACAACGACTTCGACGGTTTCATCGACGCCGCCGACGCCCAGTGCACGGGCGTCGTGCCGCAGGACAACAACGAGTCGGCGTAGCTCCCGACACCACCGCGCCTCGAGTCGGGGCGGTCGCCTGGACGGGCGGCCGCCCCGTTCCGTATACTGGCCTACCATGCGCGCGCACCCCGCGATCGTCGCTATCTCCTTGACGGCGCTCGGCCTTGTCGCCTGCGACAAAGGCATTCCCACTGCCCCGGCGGGCACCACCCTGGTGGTCACCGCTTCGCCGCTGACGATCACTCCCACCGGCACCTCGACGGTCCTCATCACCGCCCAGCGTTCCGGGGGTCAGCCCGTCAACCCGGGCACCGAGATCCAACTCGACACCACCCTCGGCACGATCGAGCCCATCGTCACCACCGACGAGCGCGGCCAGGCGCGGGCGACCCTGCGCGGCAACGGCGTCGGCGGCACCGCCAAGGTCACCGCCCGCTCGGGCACCGCCACCGCGGCATCCGTGGAGGTGAAGCTCGGCGCCCGCGTCGCAGGCATCACCTTGCTCGCCACGCCGGCGACCATCCCGCCCTTCGAAGCGGCGCAGGTGAGCTTGCTGGCGGTCGTGCGCGACGAGCAAGGGCAGCCGATCCCCGAGGCCAACGTCCTCTTCACCACCAACGTCGGGCGGCTCGACTCGGCGGGCGCCATCGTCGTCACCAACGCCCGCGGCGAGGCGCGCGACACGCTGAGGGCCTCGGCGGACGCCGTCGACACCTCGGGCGGCAGCATCTCGGTGACGGCCCAGGCGTCCAGCGGCGGCAACAGCGTCAGCGCCGTCACCACCATCACCGTGCGCGGTAACCCGATACCGACCCCGACGCCGACTCCCATCCCGACGCCCACGCCGACGCCGACTCCCACGCCGACGCCGACGCCGACTCCGACCCCCACTCCGACGCCGACCCCGACGCCGACGCCCACGCCGACACCAGGCCCGGCTCCCTGAGCGTCGGCAACGGTTCGCGCCCCCGGGATTGCGCGCAACCCTCGGCACGGCCTGCTGTTATAATCCCGCCCGCCGCGGCCAGCCCGCGGCCAAACCCTGCCGATGGTGGATCCGACGCCCTCCGACTACAACCTCACCTACCTGAGGGAGCGGTGGGAGCGTGATCGCAGCTCGCGCATCTTCCTGCAGCTCGCCGAGGAGTACCGCCGGCGCGGCCTGCACGCCGAGGCGCTGGAGGTGCTGGAGACCGGCCTCGGCTTCCACCCCGGCTACCTGGCGGCGCAGGTGGCGCTCGGGCGCTGCCGTCTCGAGGCCGGTCAGCCGGAGGCCGCCGTCAAGGTGCTCGAGCGCGTGCTCACCCACGACCCCACGCAGGCGGTCGCCACGCGGCTGCTCGCCGAGAGCTGGCTGCAGCTCGGCGACGAGGAGCGCGCCCAGTCCACCATCGACCGCTGCCGGCTGATCGGCATCCCGCCCAGCGAGCTGGTCGGGCTCGAGCAGCGGCTCGCGACCGCGCGGCGCAGCAGCCGCGAGCGCTGGTCGGAGCCGGCGGAGGAGCGGGCAGGCGCGGCGGCGCCGGAACCGGCGCCGGAATCGCCGGCGGCTGACGAAGTGCCGCTGCCGTGGCAAGCCGCGCCCGAGCTCGAGCCGACGCCGGAACCCGAGCCGACGCCGGAACGCGAGCCGCTGCCGGCGGCGCCCGCCGCCGCGCCGCCGCCGCAAGCTGCTCCCGCGGCTGCCGCCGCCACCCTCGAAACGGCGACGCCGGTGGCAGCCGAGTCCGCTGCCGGTCCGGGTCGCGTTTTCCGCCTGCCGCCCGCGGTCCCGCGCGGCGTCGTCCTGCCACTGCGTCCGGGAGCCGAGCGCAGAGTGGTCGGCGGGCGCGGCGGCGACCCGTTCGGGCGGGTCGGCCGTCCGCAGCAGCGGCCTGCCGCCGCCACCGAGATCTTCCGGTTGCTGCCGCCGGTGCCCGTCGAGCCGGTCACTCCGGCTGCGGAGGCTCCGACTGCGGCGCCGCCGCCGGCCGCTTCGGCCGCAGCGCCCGCCGTGCCAGCGCCGCAACCGCCGGCCGGCATCGGCACCGTTCCAGCCGCTGCACGCCCCGCGGAGCCGGCGCCGACCGAGCGATGGTGGGAGCCCCGCAGCGAGCCGGCGGCAGGGCCTGCCGCGCCCGCGGCGCCCGCCGCTGCGTCTCCGGCCACCACCGCCGCATCGCCGCCGCCGCAGCCGCTCACCACCGCTTCGCCTGGTGCTCCCGCGCCAAGCCCGGAGACCCCGGCGGCGGCGCGCTGGTGGGAGCGCCCGACCGAGGCAGCCGCGACTCCGGTTCCGGCGCCGGCCGCAGCAGCCCCGGCACCCGCCGCAGTGGCTCCGACGCCTGCCGAAGCTCCGCTGCCGCCGACCCCACCGGCCCAGCGCAGCCCGCTGGCCGAGACCGCGGGCGTCGAGCTGCAGCCCTCCGGCGACCTCGGCGCCCTCGCCTCGCCCGAGCTGCGGCCGAGCGATCCCGGCACCGCCACCCTCGGCGAGCTCTACCTCCGTCAGGGTTACGTGCGCGAGGCCGAGGAGATCTTCAAGCAGGTGCTGGCGCGCGACGCCGAGAACGAGGCGGCGCTCGCCGGTCTCGAGGCGATCGGCCGCCGGCGGACGCAGAAGCTCACCGCCGCCGAGATCGTCGCCGGCGACGAGGACACCGAAGTGCGCGGCCTCACCGCGCGCAAGATCCAGCTGTTGACCCGTTATCTCGGTAAGCTGCGGCGGGGGCCCGGCACCAATGTTCCTCGAACGCCTCAATAACATCACCGACCGCATCGACGGCGCCGTGGCGCTGTCGCTGGTGGCCGCCGACGGCATCCCCGTCGAGTCGGTCAACAGCGACCCCGCCCTCGACCTCGAGGTGCTCGCCGCCGAGCTCATCGCCCAGGTGCGGGTGATCTCCGACGACCACCGCGAGCTCAACGTCGGCGAGGTGCGGCAGATGGCGGTCTCCACCGACCGCTTCACGCTGATGGTCGCCAACGTCGCCGAGGGGTACTATCTCCTCCTCGTGCTGGGCGAGAGCTCGAGCTACGGCCGTGCCCGCTTCGAGCTGCGCCGCGCGCGTCTGCTGTTCGAACCCGACTTGGTCTGAGCCCCCGGGAGTCGGCGCCGGCCGCGGTCGGGGGCGTGCTGTCTTTTTCGTCGTTGTCGAGTGAGGAAACCGGATGCTGAGCTTCGAGCAGATCAAAGAGCTCATCGAGATGGTGGCCAAGCACCGCCTGCATGGCCTCGAGCTCGAGCGTTCGGGCTTCAAGCTCTCGATCTCGGGAGAGTCGGTGGCCGCCGCGGCGCCGCCGCCACCGCGACCCGCCGAGGCGGCACCAGCTTCCGCCGCGCTCAGCGCCGGCGCTCCCGCCGCAGCTCCCGCGGCCGCGGCGCCCGCGCCAGTTGCCGAGTCGGCCGTCCCCGCCGACTCGCACGTCATCAAGTCGCCGATCGTCGGCACCTTCTACGCTGCCCCCTCGCCCGACGCCGAGCCCTTCGTGCGCGTCGGCGACCGCGTGCGGGTGGGGCAGGTGCTGTGCATCGTCGAGGCGATGAAGCTGATGAACGAGATCGAGTCCGACGCGGCCGGAACGGTGCTGCAGGTGTACCCGAAGAACGCGCAGCCGGTGGAGTACGGCGAGCCGCTGTTCGCGATCCGCCTCGATTGACCGATGGCGATGTTCCGCAAGGTGCTGATCGCCAACCGCGGCGAGATCGCGTTGCGCGTGATCCAGGCCTGCCGCGAGCTTGGCGTGCAGACGGTGGCGGTCTACAGCACCGCCGACCGCGAGAGCCTGCACGTCGTCTACGCCGACGAGGAGGTGTGCATCGGGCCGCCGCCCTCGACCGAGAGCTACCTCAACGTCAGCAGCATCATCGCCGCCGCCGAGATCACCGGCGCCGACGCCATCCACCCCGGCTACGGCTTCCTCTCCGAGAACGCCCACTTCGCCGAGGTGCTGCGCGACTGTCGCCTCTCCTGGATCGGGCCGCCGCCGGAGGTCATCCGCAAGATGGGCGACAAGGCGCAGGCGCGCGAGACGGCGCGCCGCGCCGGCGTGCCGATTCTGCCCGGCAGCCGCGAGCCGCTCGTCGACGCCGAAGAGGCGTTACGCCTCGCCGCCGAGGTGGGCTACCCGGTGATCCTCAAGGCCTCCGCCGGCGGCGGCGGCCGCGGCATGCGCATCGTCGACAGCGCCGACCAGCTCACCGCCCAGCTCGTCGCCGCCGGCGAGGAGGCGGCGAAGGCTTTCGGCGACGGCTCGGTCTACCTCGAGAAGTACTTGACCGCGCCGCGCCACATCGAGCTGCAGGTGTTCGGCGACAAGCACGGCAACGTCATCCACCTCGGCGAGCGCGAGTGCTCGATCCAGCGCCGCCACCAGAAGCTCATCGAGGAGGCGCCGTCTCCCGCCCTCACCCCCGAGTTGCGCGAGCGCATGGGCGACGCCGCCGTGCGCCTCTGCCGCGAGGTGGGCTACGAGAACGCCGGCACCATCGAGTTCCTGCTCGACGAGGACGGCCGCTTCTATTTCATGGAGATGAACACCCGCATCCAGGTCGAGCACCCGGTCACCGAGATGGTCACCGGCGTCGACCTCGTGAAGCTGCAGCTCAAGGTGGCGGCGGGCGAGCCGCTGGGCGTGCCCAACGGTCTGCGCGCACGCGGCCACGCCATCGAGTGCCGGGTCAACGCCGAAGACCCCGACAACTTCCGCCCCTCGCCGGGCCGGCTGACCACCTTCCACCTCCCCGGCGGCCCCGGCGTGCGCGTCGACACCCACGGCTACGAGGACTACGTGGTGCCGCCGCACTACGACTCGCTGGTGGCGAAGGTGATCACTCACGGCCGCGACCGCGAGGAGGCGACGGCGCGCATGCTGCGGGCGCTCGATTTCTTCGTCGTCGAGGGGATCAAGACCTCCATCCCGCTGCACAAGCAGATCCTGCAAGACCCTGAGTTCCGCGCCGGCCGTCTGAGCACCCGCTTCCTGCCCGCCTTCCTCGAGCGGCGGCGAGGAGTGCCCCAGGAGGTCGGCTGAGGTGAGCACGGCGGCGCCGGCTGCCGCGCGCGCCGGTATAGGCGTTGTCCAGCCGGCGCGTCCGGTGCCGCGGCTCTACGCCATCGCCGACCTCGGCCTGCTCGGCGAGCGCGCCCTGCCCGTCGCCGTCGCCGCGATGGCCGATGCCGGCGTCGGCTGGATCCAACTGCGCGCGAAAGGCGCCGGCGGCGCCGCCGTGCACGCGCTCGCCGAGGCCTGCTGCCGCGTCGTCGAGGGGAGCGGCGTCACCCTCTGGCTCGACGACCGCGTCGACGTGGCGGCGCTGCTGCCGCTCTCCGGCGTCCACCTCGGCCAGGACGACCTACCGCCCGCCGCGGCGCGATCGCTGCTGCCGGCGGCGACGCTCATCGGCGCCTCGACGCACGACCTGGCGCAGGCGGCTGCCGCGGCTGCCGACCCGGCCGTGGACGTCATCGCCGTCGGCCCGGTGTTCGCCACCGCCAGCAAGGCGGCGCCCGACCCGGCGATCGGCGTCGAGACGGTGCGCGCGGCGCGGCGCCTCACCACCAAGCCGTTGGTCGCCATCGGCGGCATCGACGAGCACAACCTCGGCGCCGTCCTCGCCGCCGGCGCCGACGCGGTGGCGGTGCTCTCCGCCGTCTGCCGCGGCGACGTGACCGGCGGGTTCTCAGCCATGTCGCGCGGCGAAATCGCCGCGCGTTGCCGCGCCCTGCTCGCCGCCGCCGCGGCCGCCTGAGCGGCGGCGCACCGCCGGAGCCCGCAGTTGCGCGTCTTCCTCACCGGCTTCATGGGCAGCGGCAAGACGACGGTGGGGCGCGCCCTCGGCGCCGCCCTCGGCTGGCCCTTCGTCGACCTCGACGCCGAGGTGGAGGCGCGCGCCGCGATGACCGTGCGCGAGGTCTTCGCCCGCCTCGGCGAGCCCGCCTTCCGCGAGCTCGAGCACGAGGCGCTGCAGCGCGTGCTCGCCGAGCCCGACCCGGCGGTGGTCGCCACCGGCGGCGGCACCTTCACCTTCGAGCGCAACCTGGCGCTGATGCGCGGCGCCGGCACCAGCGTCTGGCTCAACCCCTCCTTTGCTACGATTGTCGGCCGCATCGGTGCGTTGGGAAAACAGGACCGTCCCCTCTTCCGCAACGAAGTCGAGGCGCTGGCCCTCTACCGCGCGCGGCTGCCGGCCTACGGCGAGGCCGACCACCGCGTCGACGTGGGCGCGCAGGAGACGCCGGAGGAAGTGGCGGCCCGCGTCGCGCTCTGGCTGCAGCGCGTCGGTTCGTTGGGCGGTGGACCGGTGGGCGCTCGCGGCTCGTGGCCGGGCGGCGCCGGAGAAGGGTGAGCGGCGGTTGCGGTACCTGATCGTCTCCGACATGCACGGCAACTGCGACGCCTTCGACGCGGTGCTGCGCAAGCTCCGTCGCAAGCGCTTCGAGCGCAGCCTGGTGCTCGGCGACCTGGTGGGCTACGGCGCCGGCCCCAACCAGGTGGTGGAGGCGGTGCGCGGCCTGCCTGGCGAGATCCTGCAGGTGCGCGGCAACCACGACAAGGTGGTGGGCGGCGTCGAGGACGGCGCCAACTTCAACCCCGCCGCGCTGCAGGCGGCGCGCTGGACCGCCGAGCGGCTGACCCCCGTCAACCTGCGCGCCGTGCGCGACCTGCCGCCGGGTCCCATCGACGTCGGCGACGGGGTGGCGATCTGCCACGGCAGCCCGCTCGACGAGGACGCCTACGTCTTCTCCGACTTCGACGCCTACCAGATCTTCACCGCCCACGCCGTACCGGTCACCTTCTTCGGCCACACCCACATCCCGTCGCTGTTCGTGCGCCACCCCGGCGGCATCGAGGTGGCGCTGCTGCGCGGCGAGACCGGCACCATCCCCATCGAGCCCGGCTTCCAGTACCTGCTCAACCCCGGCTCCATCGGCCAGCCGCGCGACCGCGACCCGCGCGCGTCGTACATGACCTACGACAGCGAGAAGCGGGTGGTGCGCTGGCACCGCATGGACTACCCGATCGCCCGCGCCCAGGAGCGCATCGTCAAGGCGGGGCTGCCGAAGGTGCTTGCCGACCGGCTCGCGTCGGGGATTTAGGCTTTGACGCGCTCGAGGATCAACGCGTCGCGCAGCCGGTGCGCGGTGGCCAGCAGGCCGCCGGCGAGCACGACGTAGAGGCCGTACCAGACGAGCTTGATGAGCGGCTTCCTGGTGACGTCGAGCGCCAGCTTGGGGCGCGGGCCGGCGACCGGCTCGACGCCGCGCACCTCGATCTGCACGGCGCCGGAGCTGGCGTCGATGCCGGCGAGCAGCACCTCGCCGCCACCCGGCAGCGGCTGCGGCTGCGAATCGACCTCGCCGGTGGGCGTGAAGCGGTAGAGCGGTACCACGCGCTCGTTCCTGCCGTCGCGCACCACCTCCAGCGTCGCCCCCACCACCACCACGCCGCCCTGCTGCATCGCCTGCAGCGCGTTGCTGCCGCCGGCGTTGAGGTCGAAGCCCACGAAGCGCACCCGGGTGCCGGCGACGGTCGCCTCCTCGCCCTTGCGCAGGTGCAGGCGCCGCGCCGTGCCCGGCTCGCCGGGGTCGTACTCGATCGGCGAGATGTAGAGGTCTTCCAGCAACAGGTGGTTGATGTGCGGGTGCGCCATCACCTGCTGCGTGCGGTCGTTGAGGAACAGTCGCGGGTAAGAGAGGTAGCGGCTGCCGTCGGCGCGCACCACCGCCACCTCCATGCGTTCCTTCTCGTTGCCTTGGCGCGGCAGGAAGCGGTTGAAGGTGAGCGTCATCCCCTCGACCTTCTGCGGCACGCCCTGCTCGAGGGTGACCTTGGCGCTCTCGTCGTAGGCCGAGGAGGCGAGGATGCCGAGCAGGATGATGCCGACGCCGACGTGCGCGAGGTAGCCGCCGCCGGCGCGCAGGCCGCCGTGGCGGACCTTCTCCACCGTCTTCTGCAGGTTGGTGAGCAGCGCCAGCGCGGCGAGCAACACGAACAGCAGGTGCAGCGGCTGCCGCACCCCGAGCCACAGCGCGAGGAGGACGCCGGCGACGGCGCCGACGGCGGCCGGCCACAGCTTGCGCAGCAGGGGCAGGAGCTCGGCAAGGAATTCGTCCGGCGTCTCGCCGAGCCGGGGGATGACCATCGCCTCGCGCGGCAGCTCGCCACGGGCGGCGAGGAGCAGCGCCTCGCCCGGCGGCAGCGCGGGTGCGGCGGGGCGAGCCACCCCGCCGCGCCAGGTGAGGTATGGCACCAGCGCCATCAGCAGCGCCACCAGCATGGCGAGCGGCAGGTTGACGCGGTTGTAGAAGCTCGGCCCCACCTGGCTCGGCGGTCCCCACAGCCGGGTCAGCAGCGGCGCCGAGGTGCCGACGGCGACGACCAGCGTGCACACGCTGACGGTGATCGTCGACAGCACGAGGAAGCTGCCGCGCGACAGCAACGGGTCTTCGTTCTTGCCGGTGGGCACGCCGCGCAGGCGGGTCACCAGCAGGTACGCGCCGCCAAGCATGAAGAACGCCATCAGCCCCACGAGCCAGCCCGAGATGCCGAGGTCGACGAAGCTGTGCACCGAGAAGTCGGCGAGCACGCCCGAGCGGGTGAGGAAGGTGCCGTAGAGCACCGAGAAGTAGAGCAGGCAGGCGAGCACCAAGTTGGCGCGGCGGTAGCGCCCCTTGTGGCGCTCCATGTGCAGCCCGTGGATGAGCACGATGCCGATCAGCCAGGGGATCAGCGAGGCGTTCTCCACCGGGTCCCAGCCCCAGAAGCCGCCCCAGCCGAGCGTCTTGTAGGCCCAGTAGCCGCCGAGCAGGATGGCGGTGCCGAGCACCAGGAAGCCGCCCAGCGCCCACGGGAACGCCAGCTGCGCCCAGCGGTCGTAGCGCCGCCGCACCATCGCCGACACCGCGAAGGCGAAGGGGATCGCCGCGGCGGCGAAGCCGACGAACATGATCGGCGGATGGATCACCATCCAGGGGTCCTGCAGCAGCGGGTTGAGCCCCGAGCCGTCGGTGGGCGTCTGCGAGAGCATCTTGAACGGGCTCTCGCGCACGAGGATGAAGAGCAGCCCGAGCAGGGTGAGGATGTAGACGCCCATCACCGGCGCCTCTTCGCGGCCGGCGGCGCGCCGCAGCGGCAGCCCGAGCAGGGCGCCGGCCACCAGCCAGATGAGGAAGCTCCCCTTCTGCCCCGCCCAGAACGACGAGAAGCGGTAGAACCAGGGCAGCTCCGCTCCCGAGTACTGCGACACGTACTCGATGCGGAAGTCGCGGCGCAGCAGCAAGACCACGAGCACCGCGGCGCCGAGCACCACCGCCAGCGTGAAGAAGGCGTAGGCGCGGCGGGCGAAGCGGCGCGTCCCCTCGTCTTCCTCGCGGGCCAGCAGCTGGACGTAGGCGGCCAGCGACACCAGCGCGAAGAGCAACGCGCCGCCGAGGGCGAGGACGCCGGGGAGATAGAGCTTGGCGAGGAAGTCCATGGCGCGCTAGTTTGCCGTTACTGCCCCGGCCTCAGCCGTAGGTCTTCTCTTCCGGCGCCACGCCCTGGTACTTGCTCGGGCACTTGACGAGCAGCTTGTCGGCCTCCATCACGCCGTCGCTCGCCGAGACGCGGCCGATGGCGACGATCGAGATCGCCTCCTCGAAGTTGGCCGGCTTGACGCCGCGGTAGCGCACGCGCATGGTCGCGCTCGTCTTCGGCTCCTGGATGGTGAAGGAGAGCGCGCCGTCGGCGTAGTTGCTGCTCCCCTTCACCAGCCCGCCCGCCACCTGCAGCGTGCGGTTGCTGCTCTTCAGCGCCTCGGCGAAGCCGACGTAGGGCGTCAGCTGCTGGCGGAACGAGGTGAAGGCGTAACCGGCGAAGGCGAGCAGCAGCACGGTGCCGGTGAGGTAGAGCAGTCGGCGGTTCATCGCTCTTTCTCCAAGTCGCGGACCTGCGCCTCGAGGCGCAGCAGGTAGAGGAACAGGCCGGTCCAGATCACCAGGTTGACGGCTGCCACCCAGCCGATGCCTCCCTCGATCATGTTGAGACGCTCCTCGCCGCGGACGCTGCGGACGACATCGCGGCGAAACTCGCGCGGCGGTCGGCGAGGCGCAGCAGCCGCCGGCGCAGCCCATGGACCCAGAAGAACAGCAAGGTGAAGCCGAGCGAGCTTGCGATCAGCACCTGCAGCATGCGGCTGTTCATCTCCACCTTCGCCGCGGCGTTGACCACCGGCTGTGGGTGGAGCGAGAACTCCGCCTGCCGCGGCATCACGAAGTAGAGATAGGGCGCCACCACCAGCCCGATCACCGCGTAGACGGCGCACAGCCGCGCCCGCGTCTCGGGGTCCTCGACGCCGCCGCGCAGCACCAGGTAGGCGCCGTAGAAGATCAGCGCGATGACGATCGACATCTGCCGCGGGTCCCAGTTCCACCAGGCGTGCCACATCACCTTCGCCCACATGGCGCCGGTCGCGGTGGCGAGCACGGCGAAGAGCAGGCCGAGCTCGACGGCGGCGGCGGCGGCGCGGTCGTCGTCGGCCCGTCGCCGCGCCAGGTAGAGCACGCTCCACACCCCGGCGGTCAGGAAGGCGACGAACGAAGCCCACGCCATCGGCACGTGGAAGAAGAGGATGCGGCTGGACTCGCCGATGAAGTCCTGGGCCAGCGGCGCGTAGAAGAAGGCGCCGAGGATCGCCAGCGCGATCCACGCCCACAGCGCCCACCGCCAGAGGGTGCTCAACGGGTTCGAGGTTTTCATGGGTTCCACACGAACGGGAACAGCATCAGGCCGGCGACGGCCATGGTGGCATCATACAGAACGAGGTTGACGAGCACCCCGTCACCGGCGCCGCCGCCCACCGCGCCGCGGGTGAGCTCGATGGCGAGCAGCAGCAGCGGCAGCAGCACCGGGAAGGCGAGAATGGGAAAGAGCGCGGCGCGGCCCTGCGCCTGCGCGGCGATGGCGGCGAGCAGCGTGCTCGCAAGCGCCAGCCCGACGCCGCCGGCGAGCAACGCCAGCAGCAGGTCGGCGAGGGACGCCACCGGCAGCTGCATCACCGCCACGTAGAGCGGCACCAGCAGCGCCTCGACGGCGAGCAGCAGGCTGGCGCTGAAGAGCGCCTTGCCGGCGAAGACCGCCGAGGGCGTGGCAGCGAGCCGCAGGGCGGTGGCGGTGTGGGTCTCCTCCTCGTGCACGAAGGCGCGCGGGAGGCCGGCGGCGGCGGCGAAGAGGAGGATCACCCACAGCAGCGCCGGCAGCACCGCGAGGCGCTCGCTGGAGGAGACGCCGAGCGGGCCGAGTGCGATGCTGACGACGACGAGCGTCGTCACCGCGAAGAGCAGCAGCGTGTGCAGCGCGTGGCGGCTGCGCAGCTCGGCCCGCCAGTCCTTGGCGAAGACGGCGAGGGCTTCGGCGAGCCAACGCTGCGCCGCCGCTGGAGGGGCGGTCGACGCTGGAGACCGAACCGCGCCCGTGTCGCGGACATCCATCTCTACGGTCACGCCGCGCCCAGCAGCGCCGCCGGCGCGTCGAGGTCGAGCGTTGCGGCGACCCGCGGCAACGCGAGCGCCGCCGGAGTGGCGACGACCGCGATCCCGGCCGCGGCGAGGTGCTCGTCGAGCAGGCCGCGGAGCGCCGCCTCGCCCGTCGCGTCGAGGTTCTGGAAGGGCTCGTCGAGCAGCAGCAGGCGCGGCCGGTGGAGCAGCGCCCACGCCCAGCGCAGCCGCTGCCGCATCCCCGACGAGAGCGCACCGGCGGGCCTCGAGGCCGGCACGCCGAGCCGCGCCAGCAGATCGTCCGCACGCTCGCGGCCGACTCCCCGCAGGCGGCAGAAGAAGGCGAGGTTCTCGGCGGCGGTGAGCGGCTCGTAGAAGGCGAGGTCGGGCGCCACGTAGCCGACGCGGCGGCGGCGGGCCGCGGCGTCGAGCTCGACGCCACCCTCGCGCAGGCGGACGGTGCCGGCCTGCGGCCGCAGCAGACCGGCGAGGCAGCGCAGCAGCGTGCTCTTGCCGGAGCCATTCCTGCCGGTGACCAGCAGCACCTCGCCGGCGCGCAGGTCCGCGCTCACGCCGGCGAGCACCGGGACGTGGCCAAAGCCGCGCACCAGGCCGGAAAACGCCAGGCCCTCCTCCGGCTCCGCCACCTCGCCGCGCAGCTCGTTCACGGTGAGACCGATTCTAGCGGCCTGGAGGCGTCCTAGATTGCTTCCGGTCATGTCGCAGCGGTCAGCTCGCGTACGGCCCACGTCGCCGAGCGCACTTCCGCGAGACACCGTCGCCGAGGCCATCCACCTCACGAGCGGCGCGCAGGTCGCACATGTCCCCGGGATCTTGCTCGCCTTGAAGTGCGGCCGCACTTCGCTTACGATTGAACAATGGCGCTGCCGATCCGCCAACCCCACTCAGACTCACCAGCCAGCGGCGGACTAGTCCAGCACGGTGACTCATTTGATCTCATTAAGGAGGTAGCGGACTCCTCCGTTGATCTCTTGTTGACCTCGCCGCCCTACTGGGGGCTGAGGTCATACGGACTGAGCCACAAAGCCGACATTCTCGCCGAATGGGAGGCTCTTGGCTGCAGTCGCACGAGGGTTCCGCCTTGGGACTGGTACAAGGGCCAGGGTGGTGTGCTTGGCCTCGAGCCGTTCCCTGATTGGTACCTTACACACCTGGTCGAATTCTTCACTCTAGTTCGGCGAGTTCTCAAGCCCACTGGAAGCCTTTGGATCAACCTCGGCGACACATACTTCGCACGATGGAGTAGCATCCGAGACAACGGTCGGCAGGGCATTCGCGATGGTCGCGAGCGCCGGCGTACTCCCTCGGGAGGATACCTCCACGACAAACAACTGCTGTTGATTCCGGCCCGCTTTGCCATAGCTATGGAGGACGCTGGCTGGATCTTACGGAACGACCTCATCTGGGCCAAGCCCCATCCGATGCCTCGGCCCGAATCGGATCGGCTGCGACTGTCGCATGAGCATTGGTTCCACTTCGTAATGCGTCGCCGCAGCGGCCGGCCGAACTACTACTACGATCTTCCTCAGTGTGAAGATGGTGCATTGGATGTGGTGATCTGCCCAACGTCCAACGGGGGAAACGGACATACGGCCACCTTTCCCACCGAACTGATCGAACGGAGAATCCTGAGCTCCAGCCCCACAGGAGGGCTAGTACTCGACCCCTTTTGTGGAACCGGGGTCACCATCGCTGCGGCCATGCGACTTGGCAGGCGAGGCTTGGGCTTTGAGCTCTCGAGAAAGAGCGCTCGACTGGCCGCCAAAAGTGTCGCTGCCCCTCCCAGGGCTCCTGCCCCGACGAGGAAGGGAAGAATCGGGGATGGCTAGTCGCAGATTTGAAGCCCCCGACGGCTCCGGCGATCTCAACCCGCCAGGAGGCAATCGCGACACCGCTCACGCCCTTGACATCCTTCAAGGCGCCCGTCGTGGCACGCGCGATCCTGACCTCGATCTTGTGAACCTAATTGCGGGTCTGCGTCAAGTCGATGATGAGACGATGCGTTCCGCGATAGCCACTTTGGTGGGTGATGCAGATTCGGATTGAGACACAGCCGCTCGGCCCGCTTAGGGTCCTGCCGGAGCTCCCTGATGCTCGGCTCGCCATCCTTGAAGGGTTGAACGGCATTGGCAAGACGCTCGCGGTTCGCTTGCTTCAAATCTGCGCGACGGGCCTCACACCGTACCGCGCCGATTCACTCGCGTGGGTAAGCCTCTGCAACGGCCTGGGAAGCTTTAGGATTCAGATTTCGGGGCTGCGTGGCGGCGGCACTATCGAATGGGTAGCAGATTCGCGTGACTGGTTGGGTAAAGATGATGTGGGTAGCCTCTTCGCGCGCATTTCCATCAACGGGAAGAAGTCTACCATTGCTGACATACGCCAACTACTAGTCGTGCATCGACTGGCTGGCGATGAAACGCTTATCGAGACCCTGGCGCAACAGGCAGAGAGCTCCGAGAGTGTGATCAGACGGTGGGCGAGCTTCACAGCTTCGGCCACTGACAGCCCGATCGCACGCTTGGAGAATCTGGCTAGCGAAACGACGCAGGAACTGGGCGAGTGGACTGCCGCACGCCGTGGCCACCTTCTTGATGACTTGCAAGCCGCTGAGACGGCCGTAAAGGCTGCGCACAGGGCCGCTGAAGCTGCAGGCGCGAGATCCCGCAAGCTTACAGAGGCAGCGGAGCTCCGCCATCGACTTGAGCAACTTCGCAGCAGCGCGCCCGATCTCCGCCAGCGGATTGAGGCAGTCGATAGCGGTGTTGCCACGGTCAGGGAACAGCTCGATGCCCTCCGACGTCGTAGCCTTTCCCTCGCTGGCCATGCTGCGACGAGGGGGTCGGCGATCCGCGAACTGAGAAACGCGCAAAGAACTCTCCGGAGGAATCAGAGTGGCCTATCGACGGCTCTCAACGCAGCGAGGGCGGCGGCCGCGGAGCTCCAACTGGACGCAACCGTCGCTGCTTGCCAAGCGGCCGATGTAGTGCTTCGTCAACAGATAGCTGAGCTGACGAAAAGTCAAACGGTCATGGACGCTGCGCCAGCGATGCGGGCCCTCCTCGATGAGGTGAGTCGAGAGTTGCGAGAGGGCGAGGGCCATGGCCTTGCGGATCAGATAGCGCTCGACGATCCGGAGACGGGGTTTCAGCTAACGGTCACCGAAACGAGGGTTGGGATTACCACTCGACGCGTCCAACTAGAGGGGCAACCGCCTCCACCCGCCGCAAAGGAAGTCTCTGAGCACTTGACCGTCGCTCAGCATCGGCTGGCGCGCGTTGCACAACTCGCGGAGGCTCTCGAATCTGTAGCCAGGCACACTCGGTTGGCGGCAGCGAATGAGCAACGCGTAGATCGAGCACTGTCCAAAGCTAACCCGGGCGCACTGGCAGAACTCCAGGGACTGGAGCTCCAGCGCCGGGTACTCGACCAGCAGTTACTTGAGCTCGCAGCTCAACGAGCGGTCCTGCGCCAGCAACTCGGCAGCCTGGGTGAGGAAACCACGGAGGCAATGGAGTCGCGGCTTGCAGCGGTTCTGGATGAGCTGGGATCACCCCACGACACAACCCCGGCGGCCATTGACGGGGCTCGCGCTTTCGAACGCGCAGCACACCTCACGCTTGAGGAGGCGCGTCACCGGCTAGCGAGTTTGCGACGGGAGGTGGCACGGGCCGAGGCCGAGGTGAAGCGAACAACGCGCAAGCTTGCATCTGGGCAATTGCGATGGCTTCGCGAGGCGCTTAAGAGCCCGACAGAACTTGACGAGACCGCCCCCCTGGAACGGCAACTTGCGGAAATCGATCGTGCCCGCGCAAGGACAGAACTTGTGATTGAACGACTGGGGAAGCACCGTACTCAACTAGCTGCAATTGGATCAGCACTTCGAGGCATCGGACGGCAGCTGCGGGGTCAGGATGCTGAGGCCGTCGAGTACGTTCCCCAGCTGGAAAAGTGGTTTAGTCTTCGGTTCAGTGAATGGTTCAACGCAGACAAGGTTCGCAGGGAGTTGTTGCCCGAGGCGGATGATCGTATTTCGGTGGATGTGCGTCAACGGGAAGTAAGGTGGCTCGAGAAGGGTCACGAGCGGTCCCGTCCACTCGAGGCCTTCAGCAGCGGGGAGCAAGCGTTTGCTTACACGCGAGCGCGCCTCGCGGTTCTCGACGAGGATGCGACAGCGCCAAACAGGCTCATCGTTTTGGATGAGTTCGGGGCCTTTATCGCCCACGACCGTCTCTCCGGTCTCCTTTCCTACCTTCAGGGGCGAGTGAAGGAGCATCCAGAGGACCAAGTGCTTGTCATCCTGCCTCTCAGTCACGACTATGCCGGTGAGGCCAGCAGCTCGGTAGGAGGCCCGAAGGAGGGTCTTGAACGTCTTGCGAAGCAGATTGAGTCTCGACGGTTCGCCGTGCGAGTTCTCGCATGATTCCTCGGCCATCCCTGGTTGGCTTGGCTGGCTATCTGGCAAGAGAGCGAATCGACGCTCTGGTCACAAGCATCTCCGCAGTCTGGAGACGTTCGATGGGTTCGGAGGTGGCGGACTTGGAGGGCGACTTGGCTCTGTGCCGCCGCTGGTTCGATCCTGTTGCGCAGGGGCAGCGTCTTCGGCGGGAGCTATCTGGCATTCGACCCATGAGCAACGACATTCTCGATCCCGGGCCGCCGTTCACGTTCCGTGTTGCGGCGAAGCAGAGCATCGTGACGCCGGAGGGACGATGCGCTCTTGACTTGCTGATCCAGTTGGACCACGACCGCGATGCACACCTCATCAACGAGGTTCAGCTGCTCCCCTATGATCGCGTTCTGGGACACTTGTACAAGGGGTGGTCAAGGCACCGCATCGAGTCAGTAGTGGGTCTGCTGTCTGGCGAGCAGAAGCCGCTACAAGTTGCCGCTGCCGGTGTAGTTATCGCGCTCTTGGTTAACCGTTCGACAAGCTCCGCCCGTGCACTCAGGCGCTTCCCAGCGGGCGCAGCACGCGACGTCATCGATGAGGCTTTCTTTGAAGCGGTCAAGGCCTTCGCTCAGGTTCTTTCTCCTAGGCAACGAGCAACTCGCGACCCTCGACTCATCAGCGGATGGATGCTCTACGAGGCAAGAAGGCGCCTTGGTGATGATGTGCTGATCGTTGAAGGCGCCCGACCTGACACGGAAGGCCTCATTTGGATAGTGGAGTCCAAACAGGATCAAGCCATTGAGATTGTGACGCGCGACTTGAGTCGAGGACACCGAGCGCGCGTCACAAGCGAGTCGCTAGCTAAGGGCTTCGACGATTTGGTGGGAGCATTTCGCGCCCAAACTCCACGTTTGGCGGGCTTCGGGGTAGCCCATGAGCGCCCCACCAATACGCTCAAGGTTCGCGATGCGGTGATCTCGAAGTTTAAGCAGTACGCCGAGGACGCGTGACGTCGCCCCACCGCGTTTTTCGAATGGGTGAGGAACTGGCGCTCGCCCATGAGCGGTCGGCTCCGGGAAGAGTCACAGTGATCCCGGTCATTGTCGATGACCTGAGTCGAGCGCTGCCGGTCCTTCGCGCACTCTGCGAGGTCGCCGAGGGGCGGATGTTTGATGCTGCCGACGAGGCTCTCCAGGGCCCGGTACCGGCCACGGCAGATGTTTTGCGGCGGGCCGCAGTCGAGACGGCTCTTTCAACCACTGGCGGGCCACTACCCCGGCGCGTGGTCGTGTACGAACCTCGCTCTAGCGAGTTCGACGCCAGATACGAGCCTTTCACCGGTGCCGATCCAAGCGGAGGGGAACGAGCGGTCCTCGCCGTGGCACGCGCTGTAGTCCACCGCGAACTGGACGATCGCGAACTGGCCGTGATCGCGTACAGCGAGAGTGGAATCGACTATCCCTTCCGCCGGTGCCTCTGGAACCTTGCAGTTGACCAACTGAGCGACTTACCGCATCCGACCCTTAGGACCCTCGTCTTCCTCGTTGAGGCGTCCATCGACATTGATCTGCATTGTCAGACAGGTCGCGGCTTCCGGTTCGCGCTCAGCGCCTCCAGGCTTCTGTATCGTCAGCAACGAGACGACCTGCGAGTAGCAGCTCGCCGGATGGCGCACTATCCGCAGCCGGTCGTGTTCTTCTTGGGAGCTGGCTTTGCAGTATCGTCGCGGCTTCCACTTGGCGACAAGTTGCGCGACACCGCTATTTCTCGACTCCTGTCGATTCCGGATTCGGAGCTACCACCATCTCAGGCTCTGGGTCATCGATTTCACACGTGGGTTTCCGGGCACGAGGGTTGGCTGACAGAGAGTGAGCGAGCGCTGCGGGCAGACGAGTTCGTCCGACGACTTACCCTCGAACAGGTGATCAGAATCGAGAAGCGGGTCGCGGATGATCTTCCCACTCTGCAGGCCTTTCGGGTGCACCACGATGTGGCTATAGAATCGCCAGGATCGGCGGTGATCGACCTGGGTTTCGTGCTGCAGCGAATGGTGGGCCGTGTCGTCGTTGTCGAGGTGAATTTCGATCGTCTTGTCGAGCGCCATTCACCGGTTCCAGTGCGAGTGTTCTTGTCTAACGAACAGTTTCAGGAGGCTGCATCGTACGTTCGCCGCTATTTCGGGGGCGACGAGACTGAGATTCCGCTCCTGAAGCTTCACGGCTCGATAGAGGCAGTCGATAGCTGCGTGGTCAGTGACGAACAGATGCAGCAGGGAGTCGGCCATGGCAAACTCGAGGCCCTACGTGGCCTTCTTCAGGAGCCCTCTCTTTTGTGGGTATACGTCGGGGCCAGCATGCGAGATCGCGACCTCTTGCCTGTCCTCAGCTCGGAGGACTTCGCGAGACAGGTCGACGAACGATGGGTAAGCCCTTACTTGGACGCTTCAGTCGAAGAGTTCGCTCGGGCCCGAGCGAACTTCGCGCGCAAGCCCGAAAGAGAGTGGATCGGCGACCGGCTCGTGACAGAGACCGCTGACGCCTTCTTTCGTGCCCTGCGACAGGAATTGTCTTAGGGGCTCGACTTCGCCCATACGGGCGAAGTGCGCCGGCTCGGATCCGGGAGGGCCTGTACCGACTGCAGGGCCTCGACTGACAACGCCAAGTGAACGCTCAGCCCAAGCGGAGGCTCGCGAGCCTCTAACCCGCGCCCCCACCGCCGAAGGGTCAGTTAAGGTGATCCAGTCCCCGCGGCGTTGCGCTCGCGCGTGGCAGCGGCGTATCGTCCGCCGCGATGCGACGACAGCTCGTGGGTTGGGTGCTGGGCCTTGCGGTCCTCGGCGGCGGCTGCACTGGTTCGTCCGGAGCCGTGCGCGGACCGGCGGGCCCTGCAACATCTCCCGCTACGCCGCGGCGCAACGCCGTCGCCATCTCGCACCTCGAGGAGCGCGCGCTGCTGCTCCTCCTCGTCGACCGCCAGATCTTCGAGCCGTACACCGTCGAGCAGTCGCTGCTCGGCGACGCGGCGCTACGCGAGCGGTTGGCCTTCGCGCTCGGCAGCGTCCCCGACCCGCGCGCGGCCCAGGCATTGCGGGCGCTGCTCCTGGATTCCGAGGTGGCGGTGCGTCGCGCCGCCGTCTTCGCCCTCGGGTTGCACCCCGAAGCGGCGGCCGAGAGCCGCCCCGCCGTGCTCCGCGCCGCGCGCGACCCCGACCGCGGGGTCGGCGCGCCTCGCGGTGGAGGCGCTCGCCCGACTGTCGACGCCGCTCGCCGACGTGCAGCAGGCGCTGGCGCCGCTGCCCGGTTTTCCAGATGCCGAGCGGGCGCCGCGGCTGCTGCCGGCGCTGTTCCGCTTCCAGGAGGACGCGACGGTGGAGGCGGCGCGCTCCGCCCTCGCCACGCCCGATCCCTTCCTCCACGCCCGCGCCGCCTACGCGCTCTCGCGCTATCCGCGCCCCGCCGCCGCGCCGCACCTGCGCGCGCTGCTCGCCGACCCCGATCCGTTCGTGGTGGACTGGGCTGTCCGCGCCCTCGGTCAGGTCGGCGAGGGCGCCGACGCGGCGCGCATCGAGCCGATCCTCGATGCTTCCGCGCCCGGCCCGGTCATCCAGGCGCTGCGCACGCTGGCGAAGCTGATCGGTGAGGGCAAGGTGGCGCCGACCGAGAGCGGGCGGCGGCGCGTGCAGGCGCTGCTCGACGACCCGCGAGTCGGCGTCCGGGTCACCGCCGTCGAGGTGGCCGGCAGCTGGCTCGGCGACGAGGCGCTCGCCGCCGCGCTGCGCGCCCGCGCGCGCTCGGGACCGTTGCGCGAGCGCCAGCTCGCCCTGCTGTCGCTGGTCACCGGCGGCGACGCGCAGGCCGCCGATCTGCTCACCGAGGCGGCCCGCGCTTCCGAGTGGCCGCTGCGCGCCGCGGCGGCGCAGGGCGCGGTGCGGCTTCCGGCTCCGGCGCTCGTCGCGACGCTCGAGCGCGATGCGGTGGCGTCGGTGCGCGTGGCGGCGCTCGCCGCGCGCCTCGAAAAGGCCGCCGACGCGGAGGGCGAGACGCTCGCCCGCACTGGCCTCACTGATCCCGACGTGGTGGTGCGCTCGACGGCGCTCGACTGGCTCGCCAAGCACCCGCGGTTGCCGGCCGCCGAGCTCGCCGCGGCGCTCGCCGCCGCCGCGAAGGATTCCATGAACGACGCCCGCCGCTCCGCCGTCGAAGCGCTGCGGGCGCGGGCGCAGGTCGAGCCGCGCGAGCGCGACGCCGTGCTCGCGGCGCTGCGTCGCATTGCCGGCGGCGACTCCTGGCTCCTCCGCCGCGCCGCGGCCGACGCGCTGCTGGCGCTCGGCGAGACGGCCCCGCCGGCGGGCGAGGCGGGACGCGGCATGCGCGTCGGCGACTACCGCGAGCTGCTGCTCGCCGCCGAGGGCACGCACCGCGTGCGCCTGGAAACCGACAAGGGCAATCTCACCCTCGACCTCGCCTGCACGCGCGCGCCGCTGACCTGCAACAACTTCCTGTCGCTGGCGCGGCAGGGGTTCTACGACGGCCTCGCCTTCCATCGCGTGGTGCCCGACTTCGTCGTCCAGGGCGGCGACCCGCGCGGGGACGGCTCCGGCGGCCCGAGCTGGGAGGTGCGCGACGAGATCGGCCTGCTGCGCTACGAGCGCGGCGTCGTCGGCATGGCGCTCTCCGGCCCCGACACGGGAGGCAGCCAGTTCTTCATCACGCTCTCGCCGCAGCCCCACCTCGACGGCGGCTACACCGCCTTCGGCACCGTCGTGGCCGGCCTCGAGGTGCTCGATCGTCTCGAGCAGTGGGATCGCATCGTGCGGGTGCGCGAGATCGAGCCGTAGGCTGGCTTCACACGCGCCAACGGGGCCGCACCGCCGGTGCGGCGGTGCGGTGGAGTACACTGCCGCGATGCTCCGCCAGCGCGGCCTCGCCCTCGCTGTGGGTCTCACGCTCGCCCTCGCGTCGGCGCTGGTCGCCGCCGAGCCCGCCGTCGAGGCGCCCGACCCCGAGGTCCAGCTCGGCCTACTCACCCGCGAGCAGGTCGAGCGGCTCGACCCGCGCTTCGCCGAGGCCGAGGCCACCGCGATCGTCGACTCCGCCGCCGCCCGCGAGTTGGCAGCCGTGGCGGCGGGCGCTGAGCTCAAGGTCTACCTCGGCACCTGGTGCTCCGACAGCCGGCGCGAGGTGGGCCGTTTCTGGCGCGCGCTCGACGAGCTCGCCGGTCTTACCGATGAGGTGCCGTTCAGCGTCGAGTACGTCGGCGTCGACCGCAAGAAGGCGGAGCCGGCGGCGCTGCTCGCCGGCGCCGACCTCCAGTACGTGCCCACCTTCGTCGTCAGCCGCGACGGCGTCGAGTGCGGCCGCGTGGTGGAGCAGGCGCCGCATGGCATCGAGCGCGACCTCGCCGACCTGCTCGCCGGCACCCAGCGCGGCTTCCTGTCGGCCACTCAGCAGCCGGGCTCGCCCGCCGCGCCGGCGCCTCCGGCCGCCCCGGCACCTGAGTCGTTAGGACCTGGGTCGGTCTCGCCGGATGGAGCGTCGCCGCCGCCTACCGGCAGGTAGGCTGCAACCTTCCCCGGCCTCTCTCGTAACTCCCGATGGCCGCAGGATCACGGCCCCTCGCCGCCTTGGCATCCAGAACGGCGCCACCGATCCCCGACGAGGAGCTGGTGGTGCGGGTGCTGGCGGGAGACCAGGGGTCCTTCGGCACGTTGGTCGCGCGGTATCAGGATCGGTTGGTCAGCTTCCTCTACCGGATGCTGCGCGACCTCGACACCGCCCACGACCTGTCCCAGGAGGTCTTCTTGCGGGTCTACCAGGCGCTCGATCGCTTCGATCCCCAGTTCAAGTTCTCCACCTGGACCTTCCGGGTGGCGCACAATCTGGGTGTCGACGAGCTGCGCCGCCGCAAGGTTCGCTGGGTGCCGCTGCAGCGCCAGGACGCCGAGGACGAGACGCCGTGGGAGCGGGAGTTTCCGAGCGCCGACCCCAGCCCCTACCACGACCTGCGCAACGAGCAGCGGGGGACGGCGATCCAGCAGGCGATCGACGCCCTGCCCGGCGACTACCGCGAGCTGATCGTCATGCGCCACTACGCCGAGCTGTCGTACGAGGAGATCGCCCAGCTCAAGCGCATGCCGCTCGGCACGGTGAAGAACAAGCTGTTCCGCGGCCGCCAGATGCTCAAAGAGAAGCTGGGCGCGTATCTCGGTGACTGAAGTCGAGCGAGAATCAAGACTGGAGCTTCGCGATGGATAGCGCCGACCACGACCCAAAGTTGCTTGTCGACCTCAGCTGTCGATGGTGCCCTTGCCCCTGGTGAGCGCGAGGCGCTGCGCGCCCGCGTCGCCGATGACGAGGCGCTGCGCCGCGAGGAGCGCGATCTCGCGCGGTTGCACGAGCTGCTCGCCGCTGGGCGCGTGACGGCGCGGCCCGGCTTCACCGCCGCGGTGATGGCGGCGCTGCCGGAGAGCTCGCTTCTGGCGTACCGGGCGGACCGGCGGCTGCTCGGCTGGCGCTCGGTGCTCGGCACGCTGGCGGCGGTGCTCGCGCTGGCGCTCGGCGCCTTCGGCGTCGCCGGCGCGCGGCGGGGCCGACGGTGTCGGCTTCGCGACCGCGCGCGCGGTGGCCGACTTCGCGACGTCGGCGGCGCTGTCGGGGGCCGGGCTGCTCGCCGCTTCGTGGCGCGGCGTCGGCATGGCGGTGGCCGCGGCTCTGGATCTGCCGGCGACCGTCGCTTTCGGCATCGGCGTCGTCGCCGTCAACGCGCTGCTCATCGCGCTGCTGCGCCGGCCGCGCCGGCGGCGTGCCGCGCTCGCCGCCGCGAGCCGCCGGCGGAGGTAGGTGGTGACGGCGACGCGCGCGCGCGGCGTTGCGGCGTGGCGCCGATTCGCGGGCACCGCGGCGTCGCTACGATCTGCGATCGTGGCGTGGCGCCGGGTCCCGATGGCGGCAGGAGTGGCGCTCTGCGTCGTCGTCCTGGCGCTCGCGTCGACGGCGTCGGCCGCTGCTCCCGGCTCTGACGCGTTGCCGCGCGCGTCCGCTCGACCGGAAGCCTTGCGGCTCGAGCGCGGCAGCCTCGCCCGCGATCAGGTGGTGGCCCTCGGCCGCGACCTGGTGGTGGAGGGCGAGGCGCTCTCCGACGTCGTCGCCGTCGACGGCAACGTCGACGTCGCCGGCCGCGTCGGCGGCGACGTCATCGTCCTCGGCGGCGACGTGCGGCTGCTCGCCGGCGGCCGCGTCGACGGCGACGTCTTCGTGCTCGGCGGCGACGTCACCACCGCGACGGGCGCCGCCATCGCCGGCCGCACCGTCGCCTACCCGTCGGTCTCGCGCGCCTGGCTCACGCTGCTCGAGGGGCCGAGCCTCGGCCTGCCCTCGGGATCGCCGCTCGTCGTCGGCGCCAAGCTCGCGCTCCTCTGCGGCTGGCTGGTGCTGCTGCTGCTGCTCTTCGCCACCGCCGGCCGCGAGGTGCTCGCCACTTCCGAGAGCGTCGTCGCCGACCCCTTCCGCAACTTCCTCGTCGGCCTCACCGCGGTGCTGAGCCTGGTGCTCACCGCGCTCTTCCTGACCTCGTTCGCGGCGACGGTGCTCGGCGTGCCGCTGCTCTTCCTCGCCGTCTTCGTCAGCCTGCTGCTCAAGCTGTGGGGGATGGTGGCGGTCTTCCACGCCCTCGGCGAGTGGGTGTCGCGGCGACTGCTGCGCGGCCGGCTGCTGCCGCTCTCCGCCGCCACCGTCGGCCTGCTGCTGCTCGGCGCGGCAAAGCTGCTGCCGTGGATCGGTGTCTGGACGTGGACGGTGGCGACGCTGCATCGGCGTCGGCGCCGCGCTGTCGACGAAGCTCGGCAGACGCGAGCCTTGGTTGATTTCGCCGTAGCCCGCTGACGGCCTCCGGCAGGGCTCGCGAACGCGTAGCTCGCGTTACTCCACCATCGAGATCGCTTCGCTGCGATAGTCAATCGCGCGCCGAGCGCGCTGGCTCGCGATGACGGCGAAGTGTCATGGCGAGAAGCGAAGCGACGAAGCGATCTCGACGTTCGTTGCACGACGATGCTCGCGATACGAGGATTCTCTGCGAGGTCGATCACTTCCCTTCGCGCGCTCTCCTGATAGTGTCCCCCTCGATGCAAGCGGTGAGCAGCATCGGCGTGGTGGGCGCGGGGACGATGGGGCACGGCATCGCGCAGGTCGCCGCGCAGGCGGGTCTCGCGGTGACCATGGTCGACGTGGCGCCGGCGGCGCTCGAGCGCGGCATTGCCGGCATCGGCAAGAGCCTCGACCGCCTCATCGCCAAGGGCAAGCTCACCGCCGCCGACAAGGAAGCGACGCTCTCGCGCGTCCTCACCAGCAGCGAGCTCTCCGCGCTCGCCCCCTGCCAGCTCGTCGTCGAGGCGGTGGTGGAGAAGCTGCCCGTCAAGTCGTCGGTGCTCGCCGAGCTCGACCGCTGCTGCCCGCCGGAGACCATCCTCGCCAGCAACACCAGCTCGATCTCGATCACCAAGCTCGCCGCCGGCACCAAGCGCGCCGACCGCGTCATCGGCATGCACTTCATGAACCCGGTGCCGCTGATGCAGCTCGTCGAGATCATCCGCGGCCTCGCCACGTCGCAGCAGACCTACGACGTCGTCGCAGGCGACGACGAGCAAGCTCGGCAAGACGCCGGTCGAGGTGCACGACGCGCCCGGCTTCGTCAGCAACCGCGTGCTGCTGCCGATGATCAACGAGGCGGTGTTCGCGCTCGCCGAAGGGGTCGGCACCGCCGAGGCCATCGACCAGGTGATGAAGCTGGGCATGAACCACCCGATGGGGCCGCTGGCGCTCGCCGACCTGATCGGCCTCGACGTCTGTCTCGACATCCTGCGCGTGCTGCACGACGGCTTCGGCGACCCCAAGTACCGCCCCTGCCCGCTGCTGGTGAAGATGGTCGACGCCGGCTACCTCGGCCGCAAGAGCGGCCGCGGCTTCTACGAGTACTCATCGAGCTGACCGCGAGCGCCACCCCGTGATCGAGAGCAGATCTCCCCACCCCGTGTACTGCCAGGCCTGCGGCGCCGGCAACCCGGACGACCAGGAGTTCTGCCGCCGCTGCCACCACAAGCTGCTGGTGGTGTCGGGCAGCCGCAACGAGCGCGACGACCTGCTCGCCGAGCTCGAAGAGGACTTCTCCTTCGACGAGCACCTGCTCGAGCGCATCTCGCTGCTCGAGGAGGCGGTCAAGCGCTCGACCGAGACCGTCGAGCACCTGCTCGGCGTGGTGCAGAAGCAGGAGGAGAACCTGGCCATGGCCGAGGCCGGCCTGGCCACCGTGCGCGAGCTGCTCGAGCGCAAGCAGCTGGTGACGCGCGAGGAGTGGGAGCTGCTGTGGGGCCGCCGCCGCGACCAGCGCCTGCTTGGCGCTCGAGAAGCGCGACCGCTTCCAGCGCCTGCGCGAGCGCATCCTCGCCCTCCACCACGGCGGGCGCCAGGAGGAGTTCCTGCGTTTCCTCGAGGAGGCGAGCAAGGCCTTCTCCGCCCTCGAGCTCGACCGCGCCATCGAGGCGCTGGAGGGAGCCGCGCGCCTCGACCGCGACAACCACGAGCTGGTGCACCTGCTCGGCGAGTGCCTCTTCCACAACGGCGAGCTGCCGCGCGCCCTCGGCTGGTTCGACCGCCTGCTCGAGCTCAAGCCCGGGCACTTCGAGGGGCTCGTCTACGGCGGCGTCATCCGCCACGAGGCGGGCGACGTCGAGGGCGCGAGCAAGCTCTTGCAGCGCGCCGTCGAGCTGCACGGCGAGCAGCTTCCTGCCGCACTTCTCCCTCGGCGCCGTCTACGCCTCGCAGGGCGATCCGGCGCGCGCCGCGCAGCACCTGCAGCGGGCGGTGGGCATCGAGCCGGTGCCGCAGGCACTGTTCCTGCTCGGCCGCTGCTGGCACGAGCTCGGCCAGCTCGGGCCCGCCATCCGCTGCCTGCGCGACGCGGTGGGGAAGAGCCCGCTGTTCGAGGAGGCGCACTACCAGCTCGGCCTCGTCTACCTCGACCGCCGCTGGAACCGCAAAGCGCTCGACGCCTTCCGCCGCGCGCAGCGATTGAACCCGCGCAAGTTCCGCTACACCGAGCTGGTGCGCTACCTCGGCGAGCAAGGCGCCTCGCCCTTCCCGCCGGTCTCCGGCGAGGCAGCGGCGGCTCTGCGCCAGGGCGAGGCCGCCCTCGACGGCGACCGCCTCGACGAGGCCTACCGCTGCTTCCGCCGCGCCTTGAAGTCCGCGCCCGACCATCCGACGGTGCTCACCTACTACGCGCTCGCCTGCCTCGCCCTCGACCGGCCGCAGGAGATCGAAGCGGTGGTGCGCCGCGTCGCCGGCAAGGACCCCGGCGAGATGCTGCTCTCGACCGCGTACGCGACCTGGATCGAGGCGCTGCGCGAGCAGGGGCGGCTCGCCGAGGGCAACCGTCTCGGCGAGGAGCTGCTCGCCGCCGGCGGCGGCAACTTCGCCAAGACGATCGCCTACTACGAGATGGCGTGGAACCTGGCGGAGATGGAAGAGAACCTCGACGAGGCGCTGGAGTTCGCGCGGCGCGCCGTCGACCTCGCGCCGGAGGAGCTCCAGCAGTTCCCGCTCGCCGCCCTCGGCTGGGTGCACTACAAGCGCAAGGAGTATTCGCAGGCGGTGGAGTTCCTGGCGCGGGCGAGCCAGCTCGGCAGCTCGTCGTCGACGCTGACGCAGCTGGGCATGGCGCTGCTCGCCGCCGGCGACGAGGAGCAGGCGCGGCGCACGCTGGAGCGCGCGCGCAGCCTGCGCGGGCGCGGCCAGGGGTTGGAGTTCAAGATGATGGAGTGCCTGCGGGACAGCAACAGGTTCCATTCGCGCCTCCGCGTCGACCGCACCCTGCGCGGCCGCAGCGGCAAGGCGTGAGGCTCCGGACCTAAACAGCGCGGCCCGACGCTCCTTGACCGTCCCCAGCATCGAAGGCGTGTGGAAGGCGAAGCCGCGCACCGGCGCGGCGTTGGCGATCGGCGGCCTCTTCACGCTGGTCGTCTACGCGGCGCTGGCGATGCTGGCGGCGCCGGACGCGGAGAACCTGCTCGGCGGCCGCGAGGGGCTGGTGCGGCCGGTCCGCGTCGCGCTGCCGCTGTTGCTGCTCGCCGTGTGGCTCCTCGTGCTGGTGCGCCACGACGCGCGGCGGGGGGCGGTGGCGCTGGCGATCGGCGCCGGCTGCTTCCTCGTCTACGCGCACCTGACGTTGCCGGCGACCGACAACGGCGTCGCCGCGCGCGGTTGCGTGGAGGCGGCGGCGGCGCTGATCCGCCACGGACCGTCGACGGCTGAACCGGCGGCCGCTGCACCGACGACGGCCGCGCCCGCCGCGCGCGGGAGTGGGGTGGCGCCGAGTTGCCCCGCCGCCGAGGCGGCGGCGCTCGCGCCGCTGGTCTGGATCGCCGACGGCGTGATCACCCGCGACCTGCCGCCGCCGCGGCGCGGCGAGCGTCTTGCCGACGCGGTGGCCGACGCCTGCGCCGCTCTCGCCGTGGCGCTGCTCTTCGTCGCCGCGCGGCGGCTCGGCGCCGATGGGCGGCTCGCCGCGACCGGGGCGCTCGTCCTCGGGCTGTGCACGCCGCACCTCTCGCTGCACGCCGGCGGGCTGTGGACGCACAACGTCAGCTCGCTCCTCGTTCTCGCCGCGCTGGTGCTGGCGCTGCCGGAAGGGGGCGAGCCGACGCTCGCCGCGAGCGCCTGGTCGGGCGTCTTCGCCGCGCTCGCCGCGGCGACGCGGCCGAGCGCGCTGCTGCTCGCCGCGCTGCCGCTGCTCGTCGTCGGCTCGCGCCGGCGCTTCGCGCTGCTGCCGTGGCTGCTCGCCTTCGCTGCCGTGCTCGGGCTCGCCGCGTGGACGTCGCGCGCGGCCTTCGGCACGCTGCTGCCGGCGTCACCCGACCTCCACCTCGCGCCGTTCGCGCTCCCGGCCTGGGCTCGCGCCGCCTACGCGCTCCTGCTGTCGCCCAATCGCGGGCTGCTCGTCGTCACGCCGATTTTCGTCTTCTCGCTCGCCGGCGCCGCCCTCGGCATCGCCAGGAGCGACGGCTGGAAGCGGCGCTTCTACGTCGGCGCGGCGCTCTGCTGCGGCGCGCTGCTCGCGCTGGCTGCCGCCACCGACCGCTGGTGGGACGGTGCCGGCTTCGGCCCGCGCGCCCTCGCCGAGCTCTTCCCGCTGCTCGCTTTGCTGCTGCTGCCGGCGGTCCAATGGTTGCTCGGCGCGCCGAGCTGGTCGAGAATCGCCGGCTCCGGCCTCTTGGTGGTGGCGCTGCTCGCGAGCGGCTTCACCGCCTGGCGCGGGGCGACGGCTCCGGGCACGCGCGAATGGAACGTGAAGCCGCCGGCGTCGGCCGCGCGCGCCTGGGACTGGTCCGACGTCCAGGCTTTGCGTCAACCGGGTCGACCGCGCGGCCTCTGATCGACCCGCCGTTCCATCCCCCCTGATTCCCGTCGAGCTTCGTGAAAGGATTCGCCCCCTATGCGCTGGAGCCAGTTCTACCTCTTCACCACCCGCGAGGTGCCCGCCGACGCCGAGGTCACGAGCCACAAGCTGATGGTGCGCACCGGCATGATCAAGAAGACCGCCGCGGGCATCTACAGCTACCTCCCCTTCGGCTGGCGCAGCCTGCAGAAGCTCTCGGAGATCGTCCGCCGCGAGCTCGGCAAGGCCCACTGCGTCGAGCTCCACATGCCGGCGATCCAGCCGGCCGAGCTGTGGCAGGAGTCCGGCCGCTGGCAGAAGTACGGCAAGGAGCTGCTGCGCATCGACGACCGCCACGACCGCGAGTTCTGCTTCGGCCCCACGCACGAAGAGGTGATCACCGACATCGTGCGCCGCGACGTGCGCAGCTACCGCCAGCTGCCGTTCAACATGTTCCAGATCCAGGTCAAGTTCCGCGACGAGATCCGGCCGCGCTTCGGCCTCATGCGCGGCCGCGAGTTCCTGATGAAGGACGCCTACTCCTTCCACGCCGACGCCGCCTCGCTCGACGAGGCCTACGAGGCGATGCGCCTGGCCTACTGCCGCATCTTCGAGGCCTGCAAGCTCGAGTACTCGGTGGTGGAGGCCGACACCGGCGTCGATCGGCGGCTCGTCGTCGCACGAGTTCATGGTGCTCGCCGGCTCGGGCGAGAGCGCCGTCGTGCGCTGCCCGAGCTGCGGCTACGCGGCCAACACCGAGAAGGCGTCGACCAACCCCGCGTACTGGCACCTGCCGCCGGGCACCGACGCCTCGGCGACGGGTCGCGAGAAGGTGCCGACGCCGGGCGCGAAGTCGGTGGAGGAGGTCGCGGCGCTGCTGAAAGTCGAGCCTTCGCGCGTCGTCAAGACGCTGCTCTACGAGACCGAGCAGGGCAACGTCGCGGTGGTCATCCGCGGCGACCGCGAGGTCAACGAGGTCAAGCTCACGAGCCTCCTCGGCGTGCAGCGGCTCGCCCTCGCCGGCGAGGCGCAGGTGGTGGCGGCGACGGGCGCGCCGGTCGGCTACGCCGGCCCGGTGGGGCTCGCCGCCGGCATCGACCTCGTCGCCGACGAGTCGGTGCGCCACCTCGTCGACTTCGTCTGCGGCGCCAACGAGGGCGACGCCCACTTCGTCGGCTGCAACTGGGGGAAGGACGCGACGCCGACCAGCTGGGGCGACTTCGTGCTGGTGCACGGCGGCGACCCCTGCCCGCGCTGCGACGGCACGCTCGAGGAGTTCCGCGGCATCGAGGTCGGTCACATCTTCAAGCTCGGCACCAAGTACTCCCAGCCGATGCAGTGCAACTTCCTCGACGCCGAAGGGCAGAGCCACCCGATGGAGATGGGCTGCTACGGCCTCGGCATCGGCCGCACCGTCGCCGCCGCCATCGAGCAGAACCACGACGCCGACGGCATCGTCTGGCCGGTGCCGCTGGCGCCCTTCTCGGTGCTGCTCGTGGCGCTCAACCCCGACGACGAGAACGTGCAGCGGACGGCGGCCGACCTCTACGCCCGCCTGAGCGAGCTGCGCCTGCCCGGCGGCGAGAGCGTCGACGTCCTCTTCGACGACCGCGACGAGCGTCCCGGCGTCAAGTTCAAGGACGCCGACTTGATCGGCATCCCGGTGCGCCTCGTCGTCGGCGCCAAGTCCCTCGCCGACGGCAAGGTCGAGCTCTCGCTACGCCGCGACCGCCAGCGTGAGCTCGTCGAGCCGAGCGCCGCCGTCGAACGGGTGGCGGCTCTGCTCGCGGGCTGACGAGCCCTGTCGTGAGCGCGGGGCCTCGCAGCACGGCGCGGTCGCCGCCCGGCCTCCGCTGCGGCTACGGCAGCTCGTGCGCGATCTGCTTGAGGTAGCCGGCGAGGCGCACGCTCGCCTTCACCAGCTGCTCCTCGACGCGCACGATGTTGGCGTCCTGGTATTCACGGTCGACGAAGTAGAAGTCGGCGAACTGCCGCGGGTGCGGCACTTGGATGTCGCGCAGCAGCTGCGGCGTGTAGACGTGCTGCGCCGCGAGAGCGTGCGCCTCCTCGATCCACTTGGCGGGGTCGCCCGCGGCCCACGCCGCCTTGGTCGCCGCGTCGAGGGCGAGGATACGGGCGTCGAGCTCGTCGACGTAGGCGTCGTCGTCCTTGCCAGTCTCGATGATCATGAATTTGTCCCAGGTGGCGTGGAGGTTCTTGCTCGAGCGCTCGCCGTTGAAGACCTGAGTGCAGGCGTTCTCCGAGACGCGCAGGAAGCAGACTGGGCGGAAGTTGCCGCCGCGGTCGCCGGGGCGGCCGTCGTGGATGAAGTCGAGGTCCTCGGAGGCGTGCAGCGGCTGGTGGATGTCGCCGATGAAGTGGATGATGAAGCTCACCGCGTCGAGCGCCTCCTTGTTGGCGACGGCGCGCTGGTCGAGCAGCAACTTGCGGAAGTGGGCGATGCCGCCCACCGCGCAGTCCCCCTCGGGGGCGGTCGGCTTGACGACGCACTGGGTGGCGGCGTCGTAGGTGCTGCTGCTGCGCGGGATGCTGACGAAGTGCCAGCTGTCGGCGAACTTGTAGGGGTCCTTGCCGCGCACCACGTCGGGGAAGACCGACGCCGACTCGAGCGTCGCCGTCGAGTCGGTGGCGATCGCCTCGTAGACGATCTTGCGGACCAGGCGGGCGTCGCGGTCGCCGGCTTCCGCCTCGCTGCGGATCTCCCGCAGGGCGAGCCGGGCGATGATGCGGTGGCCGCCGCCGCCCCACGCCAGCGTAGGTGCGGGCAACGCAAAGCCGAGGGTCAGCAGCGCAAGGAACAACCAGCCAAGACGTCGCTTGGATTCGCGCATGGGAAGCCTCCAGGGTTCCTGGAAGCCTATCGCGGTCCTCGCACTTCAGGAGGCGACGACGCCGCGATTCCCCTCACTCCGGCTTCTCGGCCGGCTCCTCTTGCTTGACCTCGACCTCGATGCTCTTGATGCGGTTGAGCTCGGCGTCGGCGACGCGCAGGCGCAGCGGCCCCACCTCGACGGTGTCGCCGACGCGCGGGCGCCGGCCCAGCTCGGAGAGCACGACGCCGCCGATGGTGTCCTCGTCGCGCTCGGAGAACTCGATCTTCAGCGCGTCCTCGAGGTCCTCGACCAGCATGCGGGCGTCGACCTGGTAGCGGCCGGGGCCGAGCGCCACCAGCTCCGGACGCTCGAGGTCGAACTCGTCCTGGATCTGGCCGACGATCTCCTCGATGACGTTCTCCAGCGTGACGATGCCGGAGACGCCGCCGTACTCGTCGAGCACGGCGGCGAGGTGGACGCGCTCGCCGCGCATGCGGCGCAGCAGCTGGTCGAGGGTGAGCGTCTCGGGCACGAAGGTGAGCGGCCGCGCGATCGCCTCGAGCGAGGGCGGCGGCCCCTCGAGGCGGAAGAGGTCCTTGATGTGGATGAGGCCGATGGCCTGGTCGAGGTTGCCGCGGCAGAGCGGGAAGCGGGTGTGGCCCGAGCTGCGGGCGAGGCGCAGGTTCTCCTCGACGCCGCGCGTGGTGGAGAGGTAGATGACGTCGCCGCGCGGCACCATGATCTGCCGCGCCACGCGGTGCGACAGCTCGAAGACGTTGTCGAGCAGCTCGCGCTTCTGCTGCGACAGCTCCTCCTCGGTGCTGGCGAGCAGCAGCCGCAGCTCCTCTTCGCTGTGGCCGAGCTCGCCCTCCGTCACCGGCTCGACGCCGAAGAGCTGCAGCAGCCCGTTGGCGGCCTTGTTGAGCAGCCAGATGGCGGGGTAGGTGGCGCGGTAGAAGGCGTGCAGCGGCAGCACGATCCACAGCGAGGTGTCGAGGGGCTTGCGAATGGCGAGCGTCTTCGGCGCCTGCTCGCCGACGACGATGTGCAGCACCATGATGATGAGGAAAGCGGCGGTGGCGGCGATCGAGTGCACCAGCACCTCGCCGGCGCCCAGCTTCTCGAGCGGCGGCCGCAACAGCCAGGCGAAGGCGGGCTCGCCGACCCAGCCGAGGGCGAGGCTCGCCAGCGTGATGCCGAGCTGGCTCGCCGAGAGGTAGGCGTCGAGGTGCGCCAGCATGTGCTGCAGCAAGCGCACGCGCAGGCCCGGCTCGGCCTCCTCGAGCTGCGTCGGCCGCAGCTTGACGAGCGCGAACTCGGCGGCGACGAAGAAGCCGTTGAGCAGCACCAGCAGCAGGCCGATCAGCAGCCCCGCCCACGGCGCCAGCGTCAGACCGCCGCCGACGGGCGGCTCGGCGGCGAGCAGCAGGATCGGCGCGAGAAGCTGTTCGCTCAAGGCGTGGCGATCTTACCCGAACCCGCGGCGAGCGGTGCCGTACCGGCGCGCTGCAGCAGCGCCGGGGCCAGGCCGGCGGGCCCGCCGGTGAGCTCGCCCGAGCGGTAGACCTTGCCGCCCATCATGACGAAGGCCGGTTTGCCGAGCACCGTCACGTCGCGCAGCGGGTCGCCGGGCACCGCGATGACGTCGGCGAGGAGCCCCGCCTCCAGGCTGCCGCGGTCGTCGACGCCCAGCAGCGCCGCGGCGCCGAGGGTGGCGGTGCGGATCGCCTCGAGCGGCGTCATGCCGGCCTCCACCAGCACGGCGAAGTCGCAGGCGTTGCCGCCGTGGGGGTAGACGCCGGCGTCGGTGCCGTAGGCGATCGGCAGCCGCGAGCGGATGGCGAGCCGCAGGCTCTCGCGCGCTTGCGCGGTGATCTGCGCCGCCTTGGCGCGCACGTGCGGGTCCATCCAGCTGGTGTCGAGCTCGCCGGTGGAGTTGATCCACGCCGTGGGCACGAGATACGTGCCGCGCTCCTTCATCAGCCGCACGCCTTCGGCGTCGAGCTGCGAGCCGTGCTCGATCGAGTCGACGCCGGCGCGGATGGAGGCGAGGATCCCATCGCGGCCGTGGGCGTGGGCGGCGACCTTGACGCGGTTCCGGTGCGCCTCCTCGACGATCGTCCGCAGCTCCTCGTCGGAGAGCTGCCGCGCGTCGGCGGTCGCCTCCGGACCGAGCACTCCAGCGGTGGCGGTGAGCTTGATGGTGCGCGCGCCGTGCTTGAGCTGGTAGCGCACCGCCGCGAGCAGCGTCGTCGGGGCCGTCGCCGACGCCCTGCTCGGGGCCGGTCTCGAAGACGCCCGGCGGCCAGCCGATGTCGTCGCCGTGGCCGCCGGTCATGCTGATCTGGTAGCCGGAAGGGACGATGCGCGGCCCCACGGTCTGGCCGGCGGCGACGGCGCGGTCGAGCGCCGCGTCGATGAAGAACCAGGCGCCCGCCTCGCGCACGGTGGTGAAGCCGGCGAGCAGAGTGGCGCGCGCGTTGGCCGCCGCGCGCAGCGTCGTCTCCGGCTGGCCGAGCAGCATGGCGCCGCGGCGCCGCGGCTCGCCCGCCGCGACGCCGACGGTCAAGTGGGTGTGGAGGTCCATCAGCCCCGGCAGCAGGGTGACGTCGCCGAGCTCGACCTTCGGCGTCTCCGCCGGCAGCGTCGCCGCCGCGGCCGGCCCGGCGTAGGTGATGCGGTCGCCTTCGACGACGACGAGAGCGTCGGCGACGAGCTTGCCGGAGCGCACGTCGAGCAGCCGCGCCGCGTGGAGGGCTACCTGCGGCGGCGCTGGAGGCTCCGGCCGCGACCCCGGTTGCGCGCCTGCCGCGCTCGCGGCGCCGACGACCGCGAGCGCCGCCAGGGCGCCGCCCGCGACCCCGCGCCTGCGACCGGGCAGTGGACTCCTCACCCGCCGCGCACGACGAACGGCGTCGAGCTGGTGTGCGCGGCGCCGGCGGCCTCGAGCTTGACCTCGAGGCGGTACTCGCCGGGCGCGAGCTGCGGCGGCTTGACGTTGGCCACCAGCCGCGACGGCTGGCCGCCGGCCTCGCGCTTGAGCACCTGGATGGCGGCCGGCCCGATCTCGCGCCCGTCGGCGGCGAGCACCCGCGCCCACGCCTCCACCTTCCCCTCGCCCAGCGAGTAGCCGACGAGGGCGAGCTGGGTCTCCTCGCCGGGCAGCAGCACCGGCCGCGACGACGGGATGTAGGGGTTGCCGGCGAGCATGAAGGGGTAGGGCGCCTGCTGGTGCTCGCCGCGCGGCGACTCGCGCGTCATCAGCCAGCGGTTGGGCGGCTCGGGCACGAACGGCGGCAGCAGCGCCGCCTCGGCGCTGGCGAAGGCCGGCACCTGCATGCGGCACGACGCGCAGGCCGCTCTCGCCGGTGTGGGCCGTTGCGCACCAGAACGCGCACGGAGTAGTCGCCGGCCGGCAGCTCGAGGTGACCGAAGAACTTGAAGCCGGTCTGCAGCAGCAGCGGCTGCACCTTGGCGATCTCGAAGCCGACGGTCTGCGTCAGGTAGTCCTGGATGACCCCGGCGGCGTCGAAGGCGTAGACGAACAGCTCGGCGGACAGCGTCGGGCCCTGCTTGCCGGCGAGCAGCGTCTTGCCGTCCACCTCGACGAGCACCGGGACGTAGGCGCGCTCGCCCTGGACCTGGAACGGCGCCGCCAGCACCGCCACGTCGATGCCGCCGAGCGTCGTCGCCGGCCACCACCTTGGTCTGCGCGTCGAGCATCTTCTCGATCGGCGTGCGCTCCGCGAACGGCTTGGGCGCGTAGTAGCCGGGGCGGAAGACCAGCCGCGTGCCGCGCGGCTGGTTCTTCACCTCCACCTTGAGGCGGTGGTAGGAGCCGTCCCATTCGACGTCGTCGGGCTGGAAGGAGAGCACGTAGGTGACGCTGGTGCGGTCGAGCATCTCGCCCATGGCGCCGGCGAGGTCGTTGATGTTCTCGAACAGCTCGCCGCCGGTGCTCTTGGCGAAGTTGAGCAGCGTGTCCTTGCCGCCGGTGCGGCGGATGCCGAGGTCGCCCACCGGCGCGCAGGCCGGCGATGTCCACCGCCTGCACCGTGCAGTCGGCGCGGCGGAACTCCTCGAGCATCTTCTCCACCTCGTTGAGCGTCTTGGTGTCGCCGTAGCGCTCTTCGGAGTTCACGTTCCGGATCTCGCCCGACATGCTGGCGCGGTTCATCTCTGTCCTGTCGGGCGTCGTCGGTGCTGCCGCTCACCAGCGCGCTGTCGAATCCTTCCGAGAGGTAGACGACGTACTTGCGCCCCTGGATGGTGCCCATCAGCTTGGCGAGGTCGGCCATCGAGCGGGTGAGGTTGATCACCGACGCCTGCTGCGAGCGCGCCTCCGCCTGCGACGACTTGTTGACCAGGTCCTGGAGCAGCTCGGTCGCCGCCACCTGCTTCTGCGACTGCCCGTCGGAGCTGCTGGCGGCCATCACGCTGTTGGTGATGCCGAGCTGGTCGGCGAGCACCAGGCGCAGCGGGTCGGCGTTGCGGCCGAGCAGCTCGGGCTTGCCGAGGGTGCGGATGGCGGCGCTGACCTGCGCCCGGTCGGGGGTGAAGCCGAGCACCAGCTGCGGCCCGTCGAGCGAGGAGTAGGTGGAGACGCCGACGAGGTCGGTGGGGTGGAGCTTGCCGACCATGTCGAGTGCCGCCTCGCGCGCCTTGACCACCGCCTTGGGGTCGGAGAAGGCGAGGTCGAAGAGCATCAGGAAGTGCCGACGCCCGGCGGGCGAGAGCGTCGCGGCGGCGGCCGCCGCTTGCGGCGCCGACTGCGACGCCCCGGAGGGCCGAGGTCGATGACCTCGAAGCCGGTGAGCTCCTGCTTCTTGCGGCCGTCGAAGACCTCGAAGTCGCCGCGGGTGAGGCCGCGCACCGGCGCGCCGTCGCGGATCACCTGCACCGGCACCTCGACGACCACCGTCGACGTGGTCTCGCCGAAGGTCTCCTGCTGCGCCGGCAACCTGGCGGCGGCGACGGCGAGAACCACGCAGAGGAGGCCGAGCAGGGACGCGGTGCTGCCGCCGCGGCGGCGAAGGGTCGACATGGAGAGCTCCTGTGAAAGCCTCAGCGAACGGTGAAAGCCTCAGCGCACCGTGAAAGCCAGCGAGCTGGTCTCGCGCCGGCCGCTCGACTTGTCCTCGACCGCCACCTGCAGCACGTAGTCGCCGGCGGACAGGCCGCCCGCGTCGAAGGTCGCGAGCAGCTTGTCGACGCCCTCGACGCCGGTGGGAGTGCGCTCGACGAGCGACAGCCGGCCGCCGTCGAGGGTCTCGCCGGAGCCGCCCAGCACGGTGCCCACCACCGCCAGCTCGGCGCCCAGGTTGTAGCCCACCAGGCAGAGGTCGGCGCGCTCGCTGCCGCCGAGCACCGGGTGGGCGGCCGGCACGTAAGGCTCGCCCTTCAAGGTGAAGGGGTAGACGACGCTCGCCGCGCCCTGGTCCTCGCTGCGCTCGCGGATCATCAGCCAGCCGTCCTGGTCGGCGATGAACAGCGGCGGCAGCAGGAACGGCTCCGCGGTGGCGTAGGCGGGGATGGTCAGCGGCAACGACTCCACTCCCGTCCGTCCGGTCTGCGCCGTTCCGCACCAGAACGCGCAGGCGGTACTCACCGGGCGGCAGGTCCAGGTGGCCGTAGTACTTGAGCCCGGTCTCGCGGAGAATCCTTCGCGTCTTGCTGAGGTCGAGCTTGATCGACTGGGTGAAGAAGTCGCGCATCTTCCCCTCGCCGTCGCTGGCGTAGGTGTAGATCTCGAGGTCGAGCACGTCGCCGCGTGTGCCCGGCGAGCAGGCTGCTGCCCAGAGCTCGAGCACCACCGGCACGTAGGCGAGCTTGGGGCTGGCGCGGAACGGCGCCGCCAGCGCGTGCACCGAGATGTCGCGGCGCGGCACCGCGTTGGCGATGGCGTCGCCGGCGAGCAGGTTCTTCTCGATCGGGTCGAGGTCCTTGAACGGCCGCGGCGCGTAGTAGCCGACGCGGTAGGAGAGGCGCGCCCCCGCCGGCAGCCCCTTGCCTTCGACGCGCAGCCGCCGGTAGGCGCCGTTGGGCTCGAGGTCGGAGCGCTCGAAGGTGAGCAGGTAGGTCACGCTCGCTGCCTCTGCAGCACGTGCGCGAGCTGGTCCTCGAAGTCGTTGGCGTTGCGGAACAGCTCGCCGCCGGTCTCGTTGGCGATGTAGAAGAGGGTCTCCTGGCCGTTGCCGTTGGTGCGCTGGCCGGGCTCGGCGATGTCGGCGCGCAGGCCGGAGATGTCGATCGACTGCACCACGCAGTCGGCGCGGCGGAACTCCTCGAGCATCTTGAAGAGCTTGTTCTGCACCTGCGTGTTGCCGTAGCGGTTGTCGCTGTCGATGAGCGCGATGTTGCCGACCATGATGTTCTGCGTGTCGCGCGCGGCCTCGCGGCTCTCCGGCGCGTCGCCGAGCATCAGCCGGCTGTCGAAGCCCTCGGAGAAGAGCACCACCTCCTTGCGGCCGGAGACGGCGTTCAAGGCGCGGGCGAGCTCGGTCATGCCCTGGGTGAAGGTGGCGACGCGCGACTGCGCGTACTCGCGGTCCATGCGGTCGGCGACGGTGGCCATGGCGCGCATGGTCTCGAGCATCGCCTGGTCCTTCTGCGCCCGCATGGAGCTGGCGACGTCGGCGGAGTGATCGCCGAGCGTGCCTTCGAGACCGCCGAGCAGCAGCTCTTCTGGCGAGGCGATCATGAAGCGCAGCGGGTCGCGGCGGCCGAGCAGGTCCTCGGGCACGTGCAGCCCGAGGGTGTCGATGCCGCGCGCCAGCTGCGCGCGATCGGGGGTGAAGGTGACGACCAGCCGCGGCCCCTGCTGCAGCGTGTAGGTGGCGACGCCCACGAGGTCGTTGGGGTGGAGCGAAGCGAGCACGAAGTCGCGGGCCGCGAGCCGCGCCCTGAGGATCGCCGTCGGCGACGAGAAGGAGAGGTCGAAGAGGAGGAGGAAGTGCCGGCGCGCCGCCGGCGGCGGGGTGGCGCCGGCGCGCCCGGCGGCGGCTGCCGGTGCCGCCTCCGCGAGGTCGACGAGCTCGAAGGAGGTGATCGCCTGCCGCTTGCCCTCGTCGTAGACCTCGAAGCTGTCGCGGGTGAGGCCGCGCAGCGGCTTGCCGTTCTTGTCGACGACGTTGACCGGCACCTCGACGGAGACCACCTCGGTGGCGCCGGAGAAGCGCGGCTGTTCTGGCGCCGCGGCAGGCTTCGCCGCCCCGGCCGCGCCGGCGCCGAGCACGATGGAGGTGGAGGCGAGAAGCGCGGGGAGGCAACGCCGACGGTGGGGCGAACGCATGGTGAGTCCTCGCTGTGGCGGCGCGCCCGGGCGCTATGGGGTCAACAACGCTCGGCGAAGATCACTTCCCGAGCAGGGTGGCGAAACGCAGCGCCTCCTGGTTGGTGGCGTCGAGGGCGAGGGCGCGCGCCAGGTGATGGCGCGCCTTCTCGGTGTCGCCGAGGTCGAGGTAGACCCGCACCAGGCCGACGTGCACGTCGGCGCTCTCGCTGTCGAGCCGCAGCGCCTTGGCCATGTAGTCGAGCGCCTTGTCCCGGTCGCCCTGCGCCAGCGCCATGTCGCCCTGGTAGACGAAGAAGTAGGGGTTCGAGGTGTTGGCCGCTTCGACCTTCGCCAGCATCGCTCCTGCCTCGGCGCTGCGTCCGCTCTGCTGCAGGACGCGAGCCATGTTGGTCATCACGATCTCGTTGTCGGGCTCGACGGCGAGCGCCTGGCGGTAGCTCTGCTCGGCCGCCGCGAAGTCGCCGGCGCGCGCCTGCACGACGCCGAGGTTGTTGAGCGCCTTGGGGAACTCGGGGGCGATGCGGGCGGCGGTCTCGATCAGCTCGCGGGCGCGCGCCGAGTCGCCGGCGAACAGCGCCTCGGCGCCGAGGTTGTTGTAGTAGTGCGCCGCCGCGTGCAGGTCGTCGATGGGGTGGAAGGCGCGGTAGGCCTTCGGCCGGTAGGGCAGGAAGTCGTAGGTCTTGAGCTCGCCGTCGAGGTACATGCCGGCGACGATGTGCCCCTGGCTGATCACCATGCCGGCGCGGTGGCTCCACTTCTGGTAGTCGGTGACCTCGACGTAGAAAGGGTTGAGGTCGTTGGACCTGGCGAGGCCGACGAAAAGGTTGACGAACGACAGGCAGTTGCCGCGGCGGGCGGTGAAGGTCTCCACCGCGGTGCGCGTCGGCTGCAGCTCGTAGCGCAGGTCGAGCTTCTCGAAGATCAGCTCCATCACCTGGTTGAGGCGGCGCAGCTGGCTGGGCTGGCGGCGCGGCGGCAGCGCGGCGCGCGTCGCCTCGTCGATCTCGAAGGGGACGACGACCTGCGCCGCCCGCTCCGCCCCCACCTGCTGCGCGAACTGGCCGCGCAGGTGGCCGACCGAGTCGAATTGCTGATAGGTTGAGCAGCCCGCGCACACCACCACGGCGATCAGGAAGCCAGCACGCACGCGGAGCATGGCAGCCATGTTAACCCGTGAGTGCGCGGTCCAGGGGCGGCGGGTTCTCGTCCAACTTCTTGGATTCGGACCCTTCAAGATCCTGGACAACGGGGGAGAACGGGGCAGATCGGGGCAGGGCGGCGAAGCGGGGAGCCCAACAGCGTCCACACTTTCCGCCGTCAGCGGCAGGGGCCTTCCCCTGCGGCATTGACCTTGCTAGATTGCCCCACCGAAGCCAAGCCCGAATTGCCCATTCACCGGGCCGAAAGCCCCGCACGATGGGCTGAGCCGTCGAAAGGAGGTGTTGCCGGGACCCTAGAGACCCATCGTCTCTCTCAACTTTTCTCTCTTTCATTTACGGCCGGACCGTACGCGAGTTTCAGCGCGCGGGATTCCGGCGAGCAGTGAACCAAACCACGGAGATCGACGCGACAATGAAGAGCTCCAACTTCTGGGCTCGCGCTCTCGCCATTACGGCGGTGGCGCTGCTGGTCGCCGGCGGGGCTTACGCCCAGCTGCAGACCGGCAACCTCTACGGCACGGTCAGCGACGAGCAGGGCGCGGCCCTGCCCGGCGTGACCGTCACCCTCACCGGCCAGGGCGCGCCGCAGGTCCAGGTGACCAACGCGCAGGGCCAGTTCCGCTTCCTCAACCTCAGCCCCGGCAGCTACGCCTTGAAGGCCGAGCTCGAGGGCTTCTCGACCATCGACTACCCGAACATCACGATCAACGTCGGCCGCAACACCTCGATCGAGGTGACCCTGCAGGCCGCCGTCGAGGACGTGATCACGGTGACGGCGGAGTCGCCCGCTGCTCGACGAGCGGCGGATCTCCACCGGCGCCACGGTGGCGTCGACCGAGCTCGAGAAGATCCCCACCGCCCGTGACCCCTGGGCGATCCTGCAGACCACCCCCGGCGTGCTCACCGACCGCATCAACGTCGGCGGCAACGAGAGCGGCCAGCAGTCGCAGTACGTCGGCCCCGGCGCCGGCGGCGACCAGGCGGTGTGGTCGGTGGACGGCGTCGTGATCACCGACATGGCGGCCCTCGGGTCGTCGCCGGCGTACTACGACTTCGACTCCTTCGAGGAGATGCAGGTCTCCACCGGCGGCTCGGACAGCACGCTGTCCACCCCCGGCGTGGCACTCAACATGGTGACCAAGCGCGGCACCAACGAGTGGCGCGGATCGGCCCGCTACTTGAAGGCCGACGACGACTGGCAGTCGGACAGCGGTCTCGACGACGGCGACCTCGGCCAGGCCTTCGGGCCCACCCCGGCCCAGCCCCGCTTCGCGCAGGGCAACGCCATCGTCTCGGTCGAGGACTACGGCGCCGAGATCGGCGGCCCGATCGTCAAGGACCGGCTGTGGATCTGGGGCAGCTACGGCAAGAACGAGGTCGACCTGCTGACCATCGCCAACGTCACCGACTTCACCGAGCTGGAGTCCAAGAACGTCAAGATCAACGGCCAGATCACCTCGTCGAACTCGGCCACCGGCTGGTACTTCGACAGCGCCAAGATCAAGATCGGCCGCAACGCGGGTCCCACCCGCCCGCAGGAGACGACCTGGAACCAGAGCGGCTTCGGCCCCCAGCCGACCGCCTACAAGGTCGAGGACACGCAGATCTTCGGCTGCAACTTCTACCTGACCGGCCTGTACTCGAAGGTCAACGGCGGCTTCCAGCTGGCGCCTCAGGGTGGCGTCGGCGTCGGTGGCAATCAGCGCAACGCCTCCCTCGATTCGAGCTTCATCTGGCACAACACCTTCCTGCTGTACCAGACCGAGCGTCCCCAGGAGCAGATCAAGGGCGACGCCTCGTACTTCTTCAACACCGGGAACCTGTCGCACGAGCTCAAGTTCGGCGCCGGTTACCGCGAGGCCGAGATCAGCACGCTGTCGCGCTGGCCGGGCTTCGGTCAGGACCTCAACTACTACCAGTTCTACGGCTACACCTACAACGTGGTCGGCCTGACCCGCGACGGGCTGGTGAACTACAAGTTCGACTACACCAGCGCCTACGCCCAGGACACCCTGACGGTGGGCAACCTCACCGCCAACATCGGCGTCCGCTACGACAAGCAGTCGCCGGAGAACGTCGCCTCGAGCGCGGCGGCCAACCCGTTCTTCCCCCAGGTGCTGCCGGCCGTCTCCTTCAGCGGTAACGACGCCGGCGGCTTCGAGTGGAGCGACATCACTCCCCGCCTGGGCCTCACCTACGCGCTGGGTGCCGAGCGCAAGACGCTGCTGCGGGCTTCCTACTCGCGGTTCGCCGACCAGCTCGGCGGCGGTCTCGCCACGGCGGTCAACCCGCTGTACGGGCCGTCCTACGCCTACTTCTATTACAACGACCTCAACCACGACAACTCCGCCCAGCCCAACGAGGTACTCGGCGCCACCGGCCCCGGCGCCGGCCTGTTCAACAGCGCCAACTTCAACGCGGTGACCGGCGGCCTGCTGGTCTCCAACTCCATCGACCCCAACCTCAGCGCGCCGATCACCGACGAGATCCTGCTCGGCGTCGAGCACGCCCTGCGCCCGGAGTTCGTCATCGGCCTCAACCTGACCTGGCGCACGGTGTCGGACATCGTCAACAGCCAGCGCCTGGTGTTCGACGGCAGCGCCTACTCGCCGGCGAACCTCAACACCGTCGGCCGCGTCAACCGGCGCGACGACTACGTGAACCAGTCGTCGACGGTCGTGCTGCCCAACGGGACGACGGTGCCGATCGACTACACCGTCCTGCGCTCGGGGGTCGACACCCGCAACGGCTACCACTTCTACAACAGCGACCTCGAGCAGGAGTACACCGGCGTGTCGGCGACCTTCAACAAGCGTCTCGCCAACCGCTGGATGATGCGCGGCAACTTCTCGTTCCAGGACTGGACCTGGAACGTGCCGAGCAACGAGGTCATCGACATCAGCCGCAACGTCAACGAGCCGCGCGACGGCGACATCGTGATGCAGGGCTCGGGCACCGGCTCGGGCGCCTTCGGCGCCGTCTACATCAACAGCGGCTGGTCGTACAACGTCAACGGGATGTACCAGATCGCCCCCGACCGTCCGTGGGGCTTCAACGTCGCGGCCAGCCTCACCGGCCGCGAGGGTTACCCCATCCCGCACTGGCGTCGTATCGCCCGCGGCTCCATCAACGGGCCGTCGTCGGTCTACCGGAACCTGCAGGTCGTCGACAGCGACGAGTTCCGCAACGATGACGTGCACACGGCCGACGCCCGCCTCGAGAAGGAGTTCGCCTTCTCCGACTTCGGGCTGACCCTGGGCGTCGACGTGTTCAACCTGTTCAACGAGGGGACGGTCATGCAGCGCCAGCCGCGCCTGCAGTTCGCCCCCAACGCGGCCAGCCCCCCTGGTTGTGCCGCCACCAACAGCTGCCAGGTCCCGGCTGGTGTCAACGGTCCGAACTACGCGACCGAGGTCCTCAGCCCCCGCATCTACCGCATCGGCGCCCGCATCAGCTTCCGCTGATCCGCGCGCTCACTTTCCGTTGATCTCGAACGCCGGGGGCAGCCCCGGCGTTCTTTTTGTTCGCGGCGTCCTTTCGGTACCGAGTGCTACACTGCCACGCGGCGCCGCGCCGGCGGCGCGAGCGACCTCCAGAACGACCTCCAGATCCTCCCGTCCGGGAGGACGACGAACCCGAGGAGAGAGCGATGCGCGCATACAGAGCGATGTTGCTGCTGCTGGCCTTGGCGCTGCTCGGCGGCGCCGCCGCCCAGGCCCAGTCGTGGGCCGGCCGGGGCCGCCTGCACGGGACGGTCAAGGGCCCGGACGGCAAGCCGCTGGAAGGGGTGAAGATCATCCTCCGCCAAGGCGTGGTCGACAACGTCGATCCGGCCAACCCGGGGCCGGGACCCGATCCACTGACGACCGACAAGAAGGGCAAGTGGTCGACGCTGGGCCTGGCCGGAGGCGATTGGACCGTCGTCCTCGCCAAGGACGGCTACCTCACCTCGCAGGGCACCGCCAAGGTGAATGAGTTCGGCCCCGTGCCGCCGATCAACCTCACCCTCAAGGAGATCCCGAAGGAAGTCATCGAGCAGGCGCAGCGCGAAGCCGAGCAGTCGAGCTCTGCCGGCCAGGCGCGGGCGTCGCTCGAGCGCGGCAACCAGCTGCTGGGCGAGTCGCGCGCCGGCGGCGGCAACGACAAGCTCAAGGAGGCGCGGGCGGCCTACATGGAGGGCCTCGCCAAGCTCGAGGAGACGCAGACGACCGACCCCACGGCGCAGAAGGCGATCGCCGACACCCGGCTCTCGGTGCTGACCACCGTGGCGGGCATCGACGCCGAGCTCGGGCAGACCGACCAGGCGCTCGCCGGCCTCAAGAAGGTGCTGGAGCTCAAGCCCGACGATCCGCAGGTGCTGCAGCTGATCATCGACCTGCTCGTCCGCTCGAACCGCGAGGCCGACGCCAAGGAGTACATCGCGCGCCTGCCCGCCGGCACCAAGCTCGACCCCAACGCCTACCTCAACATGGGGATCAAGGCGTTCAACGAAGGCGAGATGGACAAGGCCTTCGAGAGCTTCGACAAGGCGGTCAAGGAGAACCCCGAGCTCGCCGACGGCTACTACTACCGCGGCCTGGTGTGGATGAACCGCGGCAAGAAGGCGGAGGCCAAGGCCGACCTCGAGAAGTTCCTGCAGCTGGCGCCCGACCACCGCTACGCCGCCGACGCCAAGGAGTTCATCAAGAGCCTCTGAGCGCGCTGCGGTGAGCTGACGCGCCAGCGCGACTTCGGCCGATCATCGTGCCTCTGCAGAACTGGCGCCGCCTCCTGCTCGGCACCGGCCTGCTCGCGCTCGGCGCGGTCGGCGGTCTGCTCTGGTGGCGGCGCGACGGGAGGACCGTCACTCGACCCGACGGCGGCGCCGGCGAGTCGCTCGCCGCGCCGCTGCCGGCCGACGCCCGCGACGTCCTGCTGATCACCATCGACACCCTGCGCGCCGACGCGCTGGGCTTCGCCGGCAACCGCGACGTGCGGACGCCGACGCTCGACCGCCTGGCGGCGCAGGGACGCGTCTACGACCGCGCGCACGCGCACAACGTGCTGACGCTGCCGTCGCACGTCAACCTCCTCACCGGGCTCTACCCGTACCAGCACGGGGTGCGCGACAACTCGGGCTTCCTCGTCCCGGCGGCGGTGCCGACCCTCGCCACCCTGCTCGCCGCCGCCGGCTGGCAGACGGGCGCCGTGGTGGGGGCGTACCCGCTCGACTCCAACTTCGGCCTCGACCGCGGCTTCTCCATCTACGACGACGAGTACCCGCGGGGCTCCTCGCCGGCCTCCTTCGTCATCGCCGAGCGGCGCGGCGACGAGGTGGTGCGGCGCGGGCTCGAGTGGTGGCAGGCGCACGCCGGCGGCAAGCGCTTCCTCTGGATCCACCTCTACGACCCGCACGCCGGCTACGAGCCGCCCGAGCCGTGGAGGAGCCGCTACGCCGGCAAGCTCTACCTCGGCGAGGTGGCGGCAGTGGACGACTTCCTGACGCCGCTGCTGGCGCCCATCCTCGACGGCCGCGAGCGCCCCGCCATCGTCGTCTTCACCGCCGACCACGGCGAGGCTCTCGGCGACCACGGCGAGCTCACCCACGGCCTCTTCGCCTACGAGTCGACGCTGCGCGTGCCGCTGGTGGTGTGGACGCCCGGCATCACGGCCGGCCGCGACGCGCGCTGGGCGCGGCACGTCGACGTGCTGCCCACCATCCTCGCGCGCGTCGGCGTCGAGGCGCCGGCCAAGCTCCCCGGCCGTTCGCTGCTCGCCGCGCCTTCCGCGACTCCCGAGGACAGCTACTTCGAGTCGCTGTCGACCAACCTCAACCGCGGCTGGGCGCCGCTGCGCGGCCTGCTGCGCGGCGGCGACAAGTGGATCGACCTGCCGCTGCCCGAGCTCTACGACATCACCACGGACCCCGCCGAGACCAAGAACCTCGTCGACAGCGAGCGCCGCCTCGCCACCGACCTGCGGCGGGCGCTGCCGGAGGAGTCGGTGTGGCCGCCGAAGAAGGGCGCCGTCGGCAGCGAGCAGGCCGCCGCCCTGCGCAGCCTCGGCTACGCGGTCGGCGAGGCGCCGGCGAAGACCAGCTACGGCGCGGACGACGACCCCAAGAGCCTCATCGGCGTCGACCGCCAGCTCCACCAGTCGATCGACTTCTACATGCGCGGCCACTACGAGGAGGCGGCGGCCGCGGCGCGCCGGGTGGTGGCGGAGCGGCCGGAGATCGCCGAGGGTTACGAGCACGCCGCGCTCGCGCTGCGCCAGCTCGAGCGCTCCGACGAGGCGATCGCGCTGCTCCAGCAGGGCCTCGCCCGCGTGGTGGCGCAGGAGTCGCTGCGCCGCCGCCTCGGCCTGGCGCTCGCCGAGAACGGCCGCGCCGACGAGGCGGTGAAGCTGCTCGAGCCCTACGCCGCCTCCGGCGACGGCGAGACGCAGGTGATCCTCGCTTCGGCGCTCTCCGACGCCGGCCGGCACGGCGAGGCCGTCGCCGTGCTCGACCGCGTGCTGGCGCACGACGCCGACAACCCCAAAGCGCACGAGACCTACGGCATCGTGCTGCTGCGCATGGAGCGCGCCCCCGCCGCCCGCGAGCAGCTGCAGCGGGCGCTCGAGCTCAACCCGCAGCTGCCGATCGCCTGGAACACGCTCGGCGTGGCGCTCTACCGGCTCGACGGCGCCGAGGCGGCGCTCGACGCCTGGCGGAAGGCGATCGAGCTCGACGGCACGCAGTACGACGCCATGTTCAACCTCGGTCTGGTGGCGGCGCAGCTGGGCCGGCGCGAGGAGGCGCGCGGGGCGCTCGCGCGCTTCGCCGACACCGCGCCGCCGCAGCGCTTCGGCGGCGACATCGCGCGGGCGCGGCAGCTGCTGCGGGAGCTGGGCGGATGAGCGGCGCGCGGCGGACCGGTGACGCACAGCGGAGCGATGGCGCGCGGCATACGCGCGGCGCGCGGCGGATGCTTGCGCTGCTTGCCCTCGCTGTCGCTGCGCTGCCGGCCACCGGCTGCCGGCGTGGCGAGCGCTTCCCGCAGGCGCCCGTCGTGCTCATCTCCATCGACACCCTGCGCTCGGACCGCGTCGGCGTCTACGGCGCCAAGACCGGCGCGACGCCGAAGATCGACGCCTTCGCGCGCGACGCCGTGCTCTTCGAGCGCGCCTACTCGCCACTACCCGCTGACGCTGCCGTCCCACGTCTCGCTGTTCACCGGCGAGCTGCCCGGCACTCACGGCGTGCGCGACAACGTCGGCTATCCGTTCACCGCCGGCAAGCACCCGTACCTGCCGCGGCTGCTCAAGACGCTTGGCTACGACACCGGCGGCGCCATCTCGGCCTTCGTGCTGCGCGCGCAGACGGGGCTCGGCGAGGGCTTCGACTTCTACGAGAGCAATCTGCGGCCGCCCGCCCACGTCACCCTCGACATGGTGCAGCGGCCGGGCGGCGAGACCGCGAAGCTGGCGCTCGACTGGCTGCGCGGACGGGCCGACGCCGAGAAGCCGTTCTTCCTCTTCTTCCACCTCTACGAGCCGCACTCGCCCTACGAGCCGCCGGCAGCGTTCGCCTCGCGGTTCCGCGACCCCTACGACGGCGAGGTGGCGGCGGCCGACGACGTCGTCGGCAACTTCCTCGCAGAGCTGCGCGACCTCGGCGTCTACGACCGCTCGATCGTCGTGCTGCTCTCGGACCACGGCGAGGGGCTCGACGAGCACGGCGAGGGGCAGCACGGGATCTTCCTCTACCGCGAGTCGCTGCAGGTGCCGCTGCTGCTCAAGCTGCCGAAGTCGCAGCGCGGCGGCACGCGCGTCGCCGCTCCGGTGCAGCTCGTCGACGTGGCGCCCACGGTGCTCGGCCTGGTGGGCGCCGACGTCCCCAAGGAGCTGCCTGGCAAATCGCTGCTCGCGATCGCCGACGATCCCGAGGCGCCGCCGCGGCAGCTCTACGCCGAGACCTTCTACCCGCGGCTGCACTTCGGCTGGAGCGAGCTGTCGTCGCTGATCGAGGGCAAGTACCACTACATCGACGGCCCGGCGCCCGAGCTCTTCGACATGGTGGGCGACCCGGCCGAGCTCCACAACGTGCTCGAGCGCGAGCGCCGCACCTACGCGTCGCTGAGCGGCGCGCTCGCCAAGTACCCGCGCGAGCTGGAGGCGCCGGCGCCGGCAGACCCGGAGACCGCCAAGCAGCTCGCCGCGCTCGGCTACGCGTCGGGCGTCGCCAAGACCACCGGCCCGCTGCCCGACCCGCGCACCAAGCGCGACGTCGTCGTCGACCTCGGCCGCGCGGTCGCGTTCGCCCACCAGGACCGGCACGCCGAGGCGGCGGCGCTCTACGCCAAGCTCCTCCAGACCGACCCGCAGATGCCCGACACCTGGGCGTTCTACGCCCGCGCGCTGGAGAAGCTGGGGCGGCGCGAGGAGGCGGCCGACGCCTGGGAGAAGGCCCTCGAGGTGGGCAGCGCCGGCCCGCAGCTCGCCGTCGACACGGCAGAGAAGCTCGTCGAGCTGGGCCGCGTGGACGACGGCGAGAAGCTCGCCCAGACCATGCTGCGCGAGATGCCCGAGCGCGCCTACGAAGTGCTGGCGAAGGCGGCGCTGGCCCGCCGCGACCTCGGCGCCGCGCGCGCCGTGCTGCAGCGCGCCGCCGCCGAGCAGCACGCCAGCGAGCGTCTGCGCGGCGAGGTGGCGCGGGCGCTGGCGGAGGCCGGGCAGGTGGTGGAGGCGGCGAGCGTCCTGGAGCCGGTGGCGAAGGACGCCGATCCGCCCACCCTCAACTTGCTCGGCATCGCGCTCTCCGACAGCGGCCGCCACCAGGAGGCGCGCGCCGTGCTCGAGCGCGCCGTCGCCGCCGATCCCAAGAACGCCATCGGCTACCAGTCGCTGGGGATGGTCGCCCTGCGCCAGCAGCAGCCGGCGCAGGCCAAGCAGTACCTCGACCACGCGATCGAGCTCAACCCCCAGTTGCCGATCGCCTGGAACTCGCTCGGCGTGGCCCGCTACCAGCTCGAGGGGCCGCTGCCGGCGCTCGAGGCCTGGCAGCGCGCCGTCACCCTCGACCCGCAGCAGTTCGACGCGCTGTTCAACCTCGGGCTGGTGGCGGCGCAGGCGGGGCGCCGCGAGCAGGCACGCACGGCGTTGCGGCAGTTCGTCGCCACCGCGCCGCCGGCGCGCGCCGAGGACGTGCGCAAGGCGCGCGGCGTGCTGCGGGAGCTGGGCGGATGAGCGGGCCGCTGCGTCCGTGCGCGGATCGGCGCGCGCTGCGACGCGCGCGCGGAACCGGGCTCGCGCTCGCGCTGCTCTTCGCTCTGCCGCTCGCCGGCTGCCACCGCTCGACCGCGGGAGCGCCGGGGCCGTTCCCCAAGGCGCCGGTCGTCCTCATCTCCATCGACACGCTGCGTTCCGACCGCCTGCCCGCCTACGGCTACAAGAAGGTGGAGACGCCCGCCATCGACGCGCTGCGCGGCGACTCCGTGCTCTTCGCGCGCGCCTACAGCAACGTGCCGCTGACGCTGCCCTCGCACGCCTCGCTGTTCAGCGGCCGGCTGCCGGGGCGCCACGGCGTGCGCGACAACAGCGGCTACCGCTTCCGTGCCGAGCGCACGCCCTACCTGCCGGCGTTGCTGCACGACGCCGGTTACCGCACCGGCGGCGCGGTGTCGGCCTTCGTGCTGCGCGCCGAGACCGGCCTCGCCAACGGCTTCGACGTCTACGACTCGGCGATCGACGTGCGCAGCAGCGAGTCGCTGGGCAACAGCCAGCGGCCGGGGAAGGTGACGGTGGAGGCGGCGCTGCGCTGGCTCGCCGGAGCCGAGGTGGAGGAGAAACCGTTCTTCCTCTTCGTCCACCTCTACGAGCCGCACACGCCGTACGAGGCGGAGGAGCCCTTCAAGAGCCGCTACGCCGACCCCTACGACGGCGAGGTGGCGACCGCCGACGCGATCGTGGGCACGCTGCTCGCCGGGCTGCGCGAGCGCGGCGTCTACGACCGCGCTCTAGTCGTGCTGCTCTCCGACCACGGCGAGGGGCTGCGCGACCACGGCGAGCAGGAGCACGGCATCCTCCTCTACCGCGAGGCGCTGCAGGTGCCGCTGCTGGTCAAGCTGCCCGGCAACGAGCGCGGCGGCACCACCGTCGAGACTCCGGCGCAGCTCGCCGACGTGGCGCCGACCGTGCTCGCGCTGCTCGGCATGCAGGTGCCGGCGGACAGCGACGGCGCGCCGCTCTTCGGCCGCCCGGCCGACGAGCCGCCGCGGACGCTCTACGCCGAAACCTTCTACCCGCGGCTCCACCTCGGCTGGAGCGAGCTCGCCTCGGTGATCCGCGGCGACTCGCACTACATCGAGGGGCCGTCGCCCGAGCTCTACGACCTCGGCAAAGACCCCGCCGAGCGCCGCGACGTGCTGAGCCAGGAGCGGCGCACCTACGCGGCGCTCAAGACCGAAGCGGCGCGCTTCGCGGTGCCGCTCGCGGCGCCCGCCGAAGAGGACCCGGAGACGGCCCGCCAGCTCGCCGCGCTGGGGTATCTCGGCACGACGGCCGCGACGGTCGGTGACGGGCCGCTGCCCGACCCCAAGTCGCAGATCTCCACCCTCGACGACTTGGGGCGCGCGCTGCAAGCCTTCTCGCAGCAGCAGTACGCGCAGGCGGTGCCGCTGTTCCAGGCGCTGCTGCAGAAGAACCCGCGCATGCTCGACGCCTGGGAGAACCTCGGCACGGCGCTGCAGAAGCTCGGTCGGCAGAGCGAGGCGCTCGCCGCCTTCCAGCGCGCCATGGAGCTCTCCGGCGGCTCGACCCACGTGGCGCTCGGCACCGCCAACGTGCTGCTCGACATGGGGCGGTTCGACGAGGCGGCCGAGCACGCCAAGCTGGGGCTCGAGACCAGCCCGGCGGTGGCGCACGACCTGCTGGCCCGCGTGGCGCTCGCCCGCGACGACCTGCCCGCCGCCGAGCGCGAGGCGAAGGCGGCGCTCGAGGCCCGCGGCTCGCGGCTCGGCCCGCTGATGACGATGGCGAGCATCCAGGTGCGGGCGGAGAAGCTCGACGAGGCGCTGCGCCTGCTCGACGAGGCCGAAGCGGGGCGCGACCCGGCGGTGAAGATGGCCGGGCTGCAGCTGCTGCGCGGCGACGTGCTGGCGCGGCTCGGCCGCCCCGCCGACGCCGAGCAGGCCTTCCGCCGCGAGATCGCCGACTTCCCGGCCGACCCGCCGGCGTACTCGCGGCTGGCGCTGCTCTACGCCAGCGAGGGGCAGCCCGACGCCGCGGTGGCGACGCTGCGCGCCCTCGTCGAGGGGCAAGGGTCGCCGGCCGCCTACGTCACCGCCGTCAAGACGCTGCGCATCCTCGGCGACCCGCGCAGCGCCGCGGCGCTGCTGCGGCGCGCTCTCGCCGCCTATCCGCAGAGCCAGGAGCTGCGCGCGCTCGTGGGTTGACGCCGGCCGAGAACGCCGGCTGACGGCGATCGCAGACCGGCCGCCGGCGTCGCCGGCTACCATCACCTCCCAACCAGGCCGAGATCGCGGAGACCCGATCGCCATGAAACGCCTCCCCTCGCTTCTCTTCCTCATCCTGCTGCTGCCGGCAACGGCCGGCCTTGCCGCACCCACCGCGGCCGCGGCCGCGCCCTCGACGCTCGAGCAGGCGGCCGCGCTCGCCGAGAAGGGCGACGTCGCCGGCGCCATCAAGCTCCTCGAGGGCACCCGCGCGCAGCTGGGGCCGCGCGGGCTGTCGCTGCTCGGCACGCTCTATGTCGAGGCTAACCGCCCTGCCGACGCCCTCGCCGTGCTCAAACCGATCGCCGACCGCGAGGACGCCGAGGCGGCCGTGCTCTACAACGCCGGCCGCGCCGCCATCCTCGCCGGCAACGCCAAGCAGGGGCGCACCTACCTGTCGCGCTCGGTGGCCAAGGACCCTTCGTCGCCGGCAGCTCGCGACCTCGGCATCCTCTACTCGCGCACCGGACGCGTGGTGGAGGCTTACGCGCTGCTGCGGCCGTGGGTGCTCAACCACGCGAGCGACGGCGACGCGCGCCTCGTCGTGGCCGCCCTCGCCGTCGAGCTCGAGCGCCCGGACGAGGCGCTGCAGGTGCTCGCCGGCATGGTGGAGAGCCCGCCGATGCGGCTGCTGCAGGCCCGCGCGCTGACCCAGAAGGGCGACACCGCCGCCGCTTTGAAGCTGCTGCAGCCGATCCTCGCGCAGCACCCGCCGGCGGTGGACCTCGAGGTGCGGCGGGTCGCCGCGGCCGCCTACCTCGGCGCCGGCCAGCCGGAGAAGGTGGTCGAGCTGCTGCAGGGGAAGGCGGGGAAGGTGCCCGACCTCGTGCTTCTGCTCGGCCGCGCGCAGCGCCAGCTGGGGCGCAGCGCGGCGGCGCTGGCGACGCTCCAGCCGCTGGCCGATGCGCTGCCCGACGACTCGAGCACGCTAGGCGACCCGCGGCCGGCCGCCGGCATCGCCGTCGAGTACGCGCACCTGCTCCAGGCGAGCGGCCACGGCGACGAGGCGATCGGCTTCTTCCAGAAGGCGACGAGGCTCAACCCGCAGAGTCGCGATGCGTGGAACGCGCTCGCCGGCGCTCTCGACGCGGCGGGGAAGAAGGCGGAGGCGGCGCAGGCACGGCAGCAGGCCGCCAAGCTCGCGGCGGCGCCGGCGGGGAAGCCAGCCGCGACGACTGCCGCCGCAGCGCCTGTCGGTGGGGGAGGCGCGAGCGCCGCCGGGGCCGCGAAACCGCCAGCCGCCGCACCGCCGGGCCCGCCGAAGCCGGCGTGGGCGCAGCGGGCCCTCGACCTGCTGGCGCAGCAGCAGCCGCAGCAGGCGCTCGAGGTGGTGCGCAAGCAGCTCGCCGCCCACCCGCGCGACATGCTCGCGCACACCATGCAGATCCAGGTGCTGCTGGTGACGCGCCAGTTCCCCGCCGCCGTCGAGGCGGCGAAGAAGGCGGTCGCCCTCGACCCCAAGAACGCCAACCTCGTCTACCAGCTCGGCGCCGCCGAGATGGGCGCCAACGACCTCGCCGCCGCCGAGCGCGACCTGCGCAAGGCGCTGTCTCTGTCGCCGCAGCACACGGCGGCGATGAACGACCTCGCCGTGCTGCTGATGAACAGCGGCAAACGCGACGAGGCCAAGAAGCTGCTGGAACAGGTGCTGCGCCTGCATCCCGACGACCAGACGGCGAAGGGGAACCTCGACCAGCTCCGCCGCGACACCGGCGCCGGGCGTTAGGCGGCGGCTGGCGGTGGAGCGCCGGGCTTTGACGGGGTCGCGTCCAGAGGCGGGCAGGAAGCCGGCGTCGGCGGTGCTGCTGCCCGCGGCGGTGGCGCTGGCGCTGCTCGCCGTCGGCGGCTGTATGGTGACGCGGGCGTCGCCGCCGTCCACTCCTGCGGCAACAGCGTCGGCAGTAGCCACGGCGTCGCCCGCGCCGGCGTCCGCGCCGGAACGACCCGACGCGCCGGCGATCGCCGGCGAGACGGCGCGCATCGAGGACGAGCCCGAGCTCGCTATCGCCGCCTCCGTCTACTCGTTCCCGTCGAGCCTCATCCTGGCGGCGCAGGCGTCGGCGCTGCTCGCCGCCGTCCGCGCGGCGGATCCCGAGCGGGAGCTGCTGGTGCTCGCCGATCCGCCGCAGCGCCAGGCGCTCGCCGCGGCCGCGGCGCCGCTGCGCGTGCGGCTGCTCGAGACGCGCGGCGGTCCGTACTCGCCGTGGCCGCGCGACCCCTTCAGCTTCGCGCACGCTTCTGACGGCTCCGTGCGCGTCGTCGTGCGCCCCAACCTTCAGTCGGGGCGCGAGGCGGACGGCGACCTCGGCCGCGAGCTGGTGCAGGACCTGCCTCCCGACCTCGCTCGCGCCTGGGGGGGCGTGCGCTGGTCGGTCGCCGCGGTGCCGTTCCACAACGGACAGGTGTTGCTCACCCGCGACGCGGCGTGGGTGACGCTGCACACCTTCGAGCCGCGGGCGCTGCAGCTGCTCGGCGCCGCGCGCGTACCGGTGGAGAGCTTCGGCACGGCGGCGGGGATCGACGCCTACGTCGCTGCGGTGCGCCGCGCCGCCGACGAACTGGCGACGCTCTACGGCCGGCCGGTGCGCTTCGTCCACGCGCTGCCGCCGGCGTCGGCGGGCGGCGCGAGCGCCGGCAGCGCCGACGTGACGGCGACGGAGCTGATGCGGAGGATCGGCGGCGGCGCCGGTTACGACCTCGACTCGCTGGTGACCTTCGTCCCCGGCGGCGACGGCGGCGTCGCGGCGTTGGTCGCCGACCTCACCGCGGGGCAACAGTTGGTCGCGGACGCGCCGGCGTCGGAGCTGGTGGCGCTCGCAACGAGCTACGACCTGGCGATCGGTGCCGAGGGCCGCGCGGCGCTCGCCGCCGAAGCCAACGCCACCGAGGTTCGCAAAGCGCTTGCTGCCGAGGCCGGCGGCCCGCGTGGCCGCGCCCTCGCCTCGTTCCTCGACCTCGTCGCCGAGCACCTTGCGGCACAGGGACTCCGCGTCGCCCGCCTGCCGCTGCTCCTCGTCCCCACTGCGCTGCTGGGCGGCGGTGGCGACGCGCGCTATCCGCACTTCCTCCTCGGCTGGAACAACGTCGTCGTCGAGACGCTGGAGGGTGCCGTGCGCGCCGAGGGCTTCGCCGCTCTGCTCCCCTCCGGCGACCGCCGGGCGCGGGCCGCTTTCGACGCCCTCGGCGTGCACCTGGACCTGCTGCCGCCGCTCGTCGAAAGCGTCGTCCGCAACGGCGGTTACCGCTGCGCCTCCAATCACTTGCGACGGCCGGCGCCGCCCCGCCCGGGCGTTTGACAGCCTTCGGAGCCGTCTGTTACCCTCTTCGTTCTCTTTTGCCGTTCTCTTTTGGGCTCGGCAAAGGCCCGTAGCTCAGCTGGTTAGAGCGCTACGTTGACATCGTAGAGGTCAGCGGTTCGAATCCGCTCGGGCCTACCATTCTGGACAGAGTCAGGACAGAGGAGCCGCCCACGCTTTCCACGGCCTTGCAGAGGCGCTTAGCTCAGTTGGTTAGAGCGCTACCTTCACACGGTAGAGGTCGGCGGTTCGAGCCCGCCAGCGCCTACCAGGCCGCACGCCCCTCCCCCCTCGCTTGATCAGCCTCCCTTCGTCACGGCGACGCGTGTCTCTGCTTTTCCCGGTGAATCTCATGCGCTCATGGTGACTGCCTCCGCGACCCTCGAGCTCGTCCTCCCGGACGGCTCGGTGCGCACGGTCGAGGCGGGGACGACGCCGCTCGTGGTCGCGCAGGGCATCGGCCCGCGCCTGGCCAAGGACGCCGTCGGCGCCCTGATCGACGGCGAGCTCGTCGACCTGCGCCAGCCGCTCGAGCGCGGCGGGCGGCTCGAGATCGTCACTGTCAAGTCGCCGCGCGCCGGCGACTTCGTCCGCCACAGCGCCGAGCACGTGCTCGCCGACGCGGTGAAGCGACTCTGGCCGGAGGTGGAGATCGACGCCGGCCGCAAGGACCACAGCGAGAAGTTCCAGTACGACTTCCGCATCGGCCGCCCGTTCACGCCCGAGGACCTCGCGCGCATCGAAGAGAAGATGCGCGAGATCGTCGGCGAGGACAGCGCCTTCGAGCGCGTCGAGGTGTCGCGCCAGGAGGCCGAGCGCCTGTTCACCGAGATGGGCGAGCACCTCAAGGTGCAGCGCCTCGCCACCATCCCCGAGGGCGAGACGATCACCCTCTACCGCCACGGCCGCTTCACCGACCTCTGCCGCGGCCCGCACGTGCAGCGCGCCTCGCAGATCGGCGCCGTCAAGCTGCTCGAGGCCTCCGGCGTGTACTGGCGCGGCGACGAGTCGGCCGAGATGCTGCAGCGCATCTACGGCACCGCCTTCGCCACCCCCGCCGGGCTCGAGGCCTACCTCCACGCCATCGAGGAGGCGCGCGCCCGCGACCACCGCAAGATCGGCCTCGAGCTCGACCTCTTCAGCTTCAACCCGCTGGCGCCGGCGATGCCCTTCTTCCACCCCAAGGGCGCCTTCGTCTACAACCGGCTGATGGATTTCGTGCGCGAGTTGCAGGGCGCGCGCGGCTACGGCGAGGTGGTGACGCCGCAGATCCTCGACGTCGACCTCTGGCACACCTCGGGGCACTACGACAACTACCGCGACGCCATGTTCTTCACCGACGTGGACGAGCGGCAGATGGCGGTCAAGCCGATGAACTGCCCCGGCCACTGCCTGGTCTACGCCACGCGGCTGCGCAGCTACCGCGACCTACCCATCCGCTACGCCGACTTCGGGCGGCTGCACCGCTACGAGAAGAGCGGCGTCACCTCGGGCCTGACGCGGGTGCGCAGCTTCAGCCAGGACGACGCCCACGTCTTCTGCACCGAGGAGCAGATCGGCGACGAGATCCAGGCCGCGGCGGCGATGATCCTCGAGATCTACCGCACGCTGGGCTTCTCCGACATCAAGGTGGAGCTGTCGACGCGGCCCGAGCAAGTCGATCGGCACGGCAGAGCAGTGGCAGCAGGCGGAGAGCCGGCTGGAGGCGGCGCTGCGCTCGGTGTTCGGCGACGGCTACTCGGTCAACCCCGGCGACGGCGCCTTCTACGGGCCGAAGATCGACTTCCAGATCAGTGACGCCATCGGCCGCTGGTGGCAGCTCGGCACCCTGCAGCTCGACTACCAGCTGCCGCAGCGCTTCGACCTGAATTACGTCGGCGCCGACGGCGCCGAGCACCGGCCGGTGATGATCCACCGCGCCATGCTGGGCTCGCTCGAGCGCTTCATGGGCATCCTCATCGAGCACACCTCCGGCGCCTTCCCGGTCTGGCTGATGCCGCAACAGGCGGTGGTGCTGCCGGTGTCGGAGAAGTTCGCCGACTACGCGGCGGGGGTGCGCGACCAGCTCGCCGCCGCCGGCGTGCGCGTCGAGCTCGACGCCCGCGGCGAGAAGTTGGGGTACAAGGTCCGCGAAGCGCAGCTGCAGAAGGTGCCCTACATGCTGGTCTGCGGCGGCCGCGAGGCGGAGTCGGGCACCGTCGCCGTACGGCTGCGCACGGGCGCCGACCTCGGCCCCATGCCGGTGGCCGAGGTGGCCGCGCGCATCGGCGAGCGCGAACGTTCGCGCAGCCTCGAGCTCTAGAAACTCTCAAGGAGGGAACGACCCCTGTCCATCGACAAGAAGACCCGCATGAACCGCCAGATCCGCGCCCGCGAGGTGCGGCTCATCAACGACGAGGGCGAGCAGCTCGGCATCGTCGAGATCCGGGAGGCCCAGAAGATCGCCGACGAGGCGGGCCTCGACCTGGTGGAGGTGGCGCCCAACGCCAACCCGCCGGTGTGCCGGGTCATGGACTTCGGCAAGTTCCTGTATCAAGAGAAGAAGCGCGCCCAGGAGGCGAAGAAGAAGCAGCACATCTTCACGGTCAAGGAAGTGAAGTTCCGGCCGATGATCGACCCCCACGACTACTCGGTGAAGCTCAAGCGGCTGCTGCGCTTCCTCACCGAGGGGGACAAGGTCAAGGCGACGGTGCAGTTCCGCGGCCGCGAGATGGCGCGCATGGACCTCGGCTACAGCCTCCTCAAGCGCCTGGAGGCGGACATCGCCGACCACGGAGTGATAGAATCCACGCCCGAACGCGCGGGCAACCGCGTGCACCAGATCTTTGCGCCGCCGCGCAAGGGGACCGCCGCTGCCAAGAAGAGCGAGCCGGCGCCCCGGCCGGAAGCGCCGAAAGAGCCACAACAGCAAGTCTGAGGGAGCGGCAGTCCACCATGCCCAAGATCAAGTCGCACCGCGGCGCCAAGAAGCGCTTCAAGGTCACCGCCACCGGCAAGGTGCTGCGCGGCCACTCCGGTCACAGCCACATCCTCACCAAGAAGAGCCAGAAGCGGAAGCGCAACCTCCGTCACGTCACCACCGTGAAGGGGAAGTTCGAAGCGAACGTGCGCTCCATGCTGCTGGTGTAAGGGCTCCCCGCCCGGCACCGGCAACGGCCGCCGCAGGAACGAACCTGTCCTGCGCGGCCGGCAAACCAGCCGGCCCCTGATCTCCACATCCAGGTGGCCGGCCCTACCAGGAAACGAGGTTCGAGATGGCACGCGTCAAGCGCGGTTCCAACCGCAGAGAGCGCCGCAAGAAAGTCCTCAAGCAGTCGAAGGGCTACTACGGCAACAAGGGCAACGCCTACCGCATCGCCAAGCAGGCGGTCGACAAGTCGGGCGTCAACGCCTACCGCGACCGGCGGCTGAAGAAGCGCGACTTCCGGTCGCTGTGGATCATCCGCATCAACGCCGCGGCGCGGCTGCACGGCCTCTCCTACAACCGCCTCATCGAGGGGCTCAAGAAGACCGGCTCCGAGATCAACCGCAAGATGCTCGCCGAGCTGGCGGTGCGCGACGCGGCGGCCTTCGGCGAGCTGGTCGGCGTCGGCGAAGGCGGCGCTCGACGAAGGCGCGCCGGCCGCCGTAGCGAGCGGCTCCGGTGCCAGACGCCCACCGCGGCTCGCCGGACGACGGCCGAGCGCAGCTGCGCGCCCGCTTCGACGAGCAGGCGGCGGCGGTCGGCGACCGCGCCGCCTGGGAGGCGCTGCGCCTCGCCTGGCTGGGGCGCAAGCAGGGGGTGCTGCGCGACCTGCTGGCGCGCATCGGCTCGGTGCCGGCCGAGGAGCGCAAGGCCTTCGGCGCCGAGGTCAACGAGCTCCGGCAAGCGGTCGAGGCGCGCCTCGGCGAGCTCGACGTCGCGCTGGCCGAGCGCGAGCGCCAGGAGAAGCTGGCGCGCGAGCGCGTCGACGTCACGCTGCCCGGACGCCGGCCGCGGCTGGGCAGCCTGCACCCGGTGACGCTGGTCGAGCGCGAGATCGAGGAGATCTTCGCCGAGCTCGGCTACAGCGTCGCCGAGGGGCCCGAGGTGGAGGACGAGTTCCACAACTTCGAGGCCCTCAACATGCCGGCCGACCACCCGGCGCGCGACGCCCAGGACACCTTCTTCGTCGAAGGTGGTTGGGTGCTGCGCACCCACACCTCGCCGGTGCAGATCCGCACCATGCTGGCGAGGAAGCCCCCCATCCGCGTCATCTGCCCGGGGCGCGTCTTCCGCCACGACAACGACCTGCGGCACTCGCCGATGTTCCACCAGGTGGAGGGGCTGGCGGTGGCGGAGGGGATCACCTTCGGCCACCTCAAGGGCACCCTCGACGCCTTCTGCAAGCGGCTCTTCTCGCCGACGACCCAGGTGCGGCTGCGGCCGTCGTTCTTCCCCTTCACCGAGCCGTCGGCGGAGGTCGACGTCACCTGCGCCGCCTGCAACGGCAGCGGCTGCCCGACCTGCTCGCATACCGGCTGGATGGAGATCCTCGGCTGCGGCATGGTCGACCCGCGGGTGCTGCGCAACTGCGGCATCGACCCCCAGGTCTACAGCGGCTTCGCCTTCGGCATGGGCCTCGACCGTGTGGCGATGATCCGCTACGGCATCCCCAACATCCGGCTGCTGTTCGAGAACGACGAGCGGCTGCTGCGGCAAGTGCGATGAAGTTCTCGCTGGGTTGGCTGCGCGAGCTGGCGCCGGTGCCCGCGGACGTGGGCGTCGACGAGATCGCACGGCGCCTCACCGCGGCGGGGTTCCACGTCGAGGGCGTCGAGGAGGCCGACGGCGACATCGCGCTGGACGTCGACGTGACCACCAACCGCGTCGACGCCATGTGTCACCTGGGCCTCGCGCGCGAGCTCGCGGCCATCTTCGGCGTGGCGCTGCGCGAGCCGCGTGCGCGGAGCTTGCCGCCGTCGAGACCGCCGCACCGGCGGACCTCCCACGCATCGACATCGCGGCGACGACGCTGTGCCGCCGCTACGTCGGCCTCGTCGTCCGCGGCGTCACCATCGCACCCTCGCCGGATTGGCTGCAGAAGCGCCTGCTCGCCATCGGGTCGCGGCCGATCAACAACGTCGTCGACGTCACCAACTACGTCCTCTGGGAGCGCGGCCAGCCGCTGCACGCCTTCGACCTCGCAACCCTTCGCTGACAACCACGTCATCGTGCGCGAGGCGCGCGACGGCGAGTCCGTGCGCACCCTCGACGGCGAGGAGCGCAAGCTCACCGCCGGCATGCTGGTCATCGCCGATCCGCGGCGGCCCATCGCCCTCGCCGGCGTCATGGGCGGCCAGGAGACCGAGGTCGGCGCCGCCACCCGCGACGTGCTGCTGGAGAGCGCCTGGTTCGACCCCAAGGCCGTGCGGCGGACGGCCAAGGCCCTGGGCATGCACACCGACGCCTCGCACCGCTTCGAGCGCGGCGTCGATCCGGAGGGGCAGGTCGCGGCGGCGCGACGCGCGGCGGCGCTCATCGCCGAGCTCGCCGGCGGCACCGTCGTCGAGCCGCCGGTCGAAGCGGTCGGCGAGGTGCTGCCTCCCATCCCCGAGATCGTGCTCTCCCACCGCCGGCTGGAGCGCTTCGCCGGCGCCGAGATCCCTCCTGCCGACGTCGAGCGGCTGCTCGCCGGCATCGGCTTCGCCCCGCAGCGCGTCGGGGGCGGCGACGAGTGGCGGGTCGGCGTGCCGCCGTGGCGCCGCTTCGACGTGCTCGAGGAGGCCGACCTCTTCGAGGAGGTGCTGCGCCTCCACGGCTTCGACCGCATCGCGCCGGCGCTTCCCGCCATCGCCGGCCTCGACGCCCCCGAGCTGCCGGGCCACCGCCTGCGCCGCACCGCCCGCGCCCATCTGGCGGCGGCGGGGTTCGTCGACGCGATCAACTGGGCCTTCTACGGCGACGCTGAGGACGGCCGTTTCGACGCCTTTGGCGCCGCTGGCGCGGACGAGCCCGGGCCGCCACTCCATTGCTCAACCCGCTGTCGGAGCGACACGGCCGCATGCGGCGGTCGCTGCTGCCGGGCTTGCTCGAGTCCGCCTCGTTCAACCGCCGCCGTGGAGCGCCGTCGGTGCGGCTCTTCGAGGTCGGACGCGTCTACTGGCGCGCGCGCTGACGGCACGCCCGACGAGACCGAGCACGTCGCGCTGGTCGTCGGCGGCCGCGACGGCAACCCCTGGCAACGCCTCGTCGAGCTCGACCTCTTCGACGCCAAGGGCGCCGTCGAGGGCCTCGGCGCCGCGCTCGGCCGCGAGCTGGTGGCGGAGCCGGCAGAGGTGCGCGGCCTGCTGCCCGGCCGCGCCGCGCGGCTTCACCTGAAAGCCGACGGGACCGCCGTGGGAGTCCTCGGCCAGCTCGACGAGCCCGAGGAGGGCTTCCCGCTCTTCGTTGCCGAGCTCGCGACGGCGCCCTTCGTGCCGCTGCCCCCCCCGGTGAAGGTGGAGCAGCCGTCGCGCCACCCGGCAGTCGCCGTCGACCTCACCTTCACCCACGCCCTCGACGTCTCGTGGTCGGCGATCGCGGCCGCCGTCGAGTCGGCGCGGCCGCCGGGGCTGGTCTCGTTCGAGCTCGAGAACCGCTACCGGGGCCAGGGCGTGCCCGCGGGCGCGGTGAACACGACCATCCACTTCGTCTACTACGCCGCCGATCGCTCGCTCACCCAGGAAGAGGTCAACGCCCGCCAGGGCGCCATCGCCGCCCTCCTCCAGGAGCGCTTCGGCTGGCGCGGCGAGGCGGCCGCGACGTCATGAGCGACCGCGCCTCGGATTCGGGTACGCTTCCGGGCATGGATTCCCCCGCCGCTCCTTCGACCTCGCCGGCCCCTTGGCTCGCCGAGCTCGAGCAGCGGGTCCGCCAGGCGGTCACCGAGATCGGCCGCCTGCGCGGGGAGAACCGCCGCCTCGAGCGCGAGCTGGCGAAGCTGAAGAAGACCGGTGGCGAGGCGGCGGCCTGGGAACGCGAGCGCGCCGAGGTGCGCGAGCGGGTCGAGCGGCTGGCCCGCCACCTCGAGGAGCTCCTCGGCCCCGGCGCCGCCGACGACCTGCGCGGCGGCGAGCCGCCGCCGCTGGCGCCCTGAGGCGTCGCGCCGGCCTCGCCCCCGTTTGACCCGCTGCGGCCAGCCGCGGGCTAAACCTTGACCCGAATGGGGCCTGACGGCCGTTAACCGTTGAGCCTCATGGGCCTGACGGCCCTTAACCATTGAGCCAAATGGGCCTGACGGCCCTGGCCCCTGTGCTATATTGCCGCCGATCCCCGCGGGGCCTGCCTCCTTGGCGGGGGTCGGTATCAACGAAGAGACGCCAATGGCGAGTGGCACGGCGACGACCACTGAGGTCGAGATCTTCGGCGCCGTCTACTCCGTCCGCGGCGAGCAGGAACGCGAGTACCTCCAGGAGCTGGCGAAGACCGTAGACCGCACCATGCGGCAGGTCGCCGACAAGGTGACCACCCTCGATGCGGGCAAGATCGCGATCCTGGCGGCGCTCAATCTGGCCGACGAACTGTTCCAGAGCCAGAGACGACAGGAAGGGGAACGGGAAAGGATCACGGAGACCGTGGCGCACCTCGCCGGCGAGCTGCAGCGTGCGCTCGACGGCCAGGCCCGATAGGGTGGGGGCCGGTAGGGAAGCGGGCGGTCTTTGGACAGGTCAAGAAGTGAGTCGCCAAGAGTTGGAGTGTGTTGCATCCCCTGCACCGGTTCGTGATGGGTCGAGCACTGTAGAACCAACACTCATGTCCCGGGAGTCCGGATCCCATGCGGCCCGTGCCTGCCCCGCTTCGACGGGGACGCTGACGGCTCGTGGGGAGGGCACCCACCTGGTTGAGGCCAGGTTCTAGAGCGAAGGCCCACACGGCCGGGCGGGGGATGTACCTTCCACCCCGCGACGGCCACCCTCCCGAGCCACCTTCCGGTCCGTCCCGGCGACCGGGGGTGATCGCGTGGACTTTGCAACCATCGCAGGTGCGGTCGCCATCGCGGTGGCGCTCGCCCTCGTGCTCTATTGGCTGCTGCTGCGGCGCAACGCCAAGCGCATCCTGGCGCAGGCCCGCCGCCAGGCCCAGAAGACGCTCGAGGAGGCCGAGCGCGCGGCAACGGCCAAGGGGCGCGAGGCCGAGCTCGCCGCCAAGGAGAAGCTGCTGCAGGCGCGCAGCGAGTTCGAGAAGGCCTCGCGCAGCGAGCGCAACGAGCTCGAGTCGCTCGAACGCAAGCTGCGCGACCGCGAGGACGGCGTGCTGCGCCGCGGCCAGGACCTCGACCGCCGCGAGAAGGACGCGACGACGCTGGAGAAGTCCGTCGCCGGCCGCGAGAAGCAGGTCGAGTCGCGCGAGGGCGAGCTCGAGCGGCTGATCGCCGAGGAGCGCAGCAAGCTCGAGCACATCGCCGGCCTGACCGTGCAGCAGGCCAAGGAGGAGCTCGATCCGCGGCCTCGAGAACGACGCCCGCATGGACGCGGCGCACCTCGTCAAGCGCATCGAGGACGAGGCCCGCGAGACCGCCAACAAGCAGGCCCAGCGCATCATCGGCATGGCGGTGCAGCGCGGCGCCTCCGACTACGTGTCGGAGACCACGGTGTCGGTGGTGGTGCTCCCCTCCGACGACATGAAGGGGCGCATCATCGGCCGCGAGGGGCGCAACATCCGCGCCCTCGAGATGGCCACCGGCGTCGACCTCATCGTCGACGACACGCCCGAGGCGGTGATCCTCTCCGGCTTCGACCCCTTCCGCCGCGAGATCGCCCGCGTCTCGCTCGAGCGGCTGATCGTCGACGGCCGCATCCACCCGGCCCGCATCGAGGAGGTGGTCGAGAAGGTCAAGGCCGAGTTCGAGGAGCGCATCCAGCAGGAGGGCGAGGCGGCCCTGCTCGAGCTCAAGATCCCGCGCATCCACCCCGAGCTGGCGAAGCTCCTCGGCCGGCTGCGCTACCGCACCTCCTACGGCCAGAACGTGCTCAACCACTCGAAGGAAGTGGCGTTGCTCGCCGGCGCCATGGCGGCCGAGCTCAAGGCCAACGTGCAGGTGGCCAAGCGCGCCGGGCTCCTGCACGACATCGGCAAGGCGATCGACCGCGAGATGGACGGCACCCACCTCGAGATCGGCATCGACCTGCTGCGCAAGTACGGCGAGACCGAGGAGGTCGTGCACGCCATGGCCTGCCACCACGGCGACTACGACCCGCAGACGGTCGAGGCGGTGCTGGTCACCGCCGCCGACGCGCTGTCGGCGGCGCGGCCGGGGGCGCGGCGCGAGATCCTCGAGACCTACGTCAAGCGGCTGGAGAAGCTCGAGGAGATCGCCCAGTCCTTCAAGGGCGTGCAGAAGTGCTTCGCCATCCAGGCCGGCCGCGAGATCCGCATCATCGTCGACAGCAAGAAGATCCCCGACGAGCAGGCGATCTGGCTGTCGCGCGACATCGCGCGGAAGATCGAGGCCGAGCTCACCTACCCCGGGCAGATCAAGGTGACGGTGATCCGCGAGACGCGATCCATCGAGTACGCGAAGTAGGACCGAACTTGAAGATTCTCTTCGTCGGCGACGTCGTCGGCAGCCCCGGCCGCCGCATCGTCAAGGAGCGCCTGCTCGGCCTCGTCGACCGCCATGCGATCGACTTCACGATCGTCAACGTCGAGAACGCCGCCGGCGGCTTCGGCGTCACGCCCGAGGTGATGGCGGAGCTCGACGGCCTGCCGATCGACGCCTTCACCTCCGGCAACCACATCTGGGACAAGAAGGAAGGGCTGCCCCTGCTCGACAGCCGACCGCGTGCTGCGCCCCGCCAACTACCCGGCGGGCAATCCGGGCGCGGCGTGCACGTGGGCGAGACCGCGGCCGGCATCCCGGTGGCGGTCGTCAACCTCGAGGGTCAGGTCTTCATGAAGGCGCTCGACTCGCCGTTCCGAACGGCCGACCGCGCTGCTCGCCGAGCTGCCGCGCGAAGTCAAGGTGATCGTCGTCGACTTCCACGCCGAGGCCACCAGCGAGAAGCAGGCGCTCGGCTTCTACCTCGACGGCCGCGTCTCCGCCGTGCTCGGCACCCACACCCACGTGCCCACCGCCGACGAGCGGCTGCTGCCCAAGGGCACGGCCTTCCTCAGCCGACGTCGGCATGACCGGGCCCTACGAGTCGATCATCGGCTTCCACGTCGAGAGGGTGCTGCACCGCTTCCTGATGCATACTCCGTCGAGCTTCGAGGTGGCCAAGCAGCGACGTCCGCCTCGCCGCCGTGGTGCTCGACGTCGACGAGACGACGCGGCAGCGCGCGCGGCATCGAGCGCCTGCTGATCTGCCGATGCGAGACGACAGAAGACCGCCGATCTCGAGGCGCTGCGCCAGGCCCCCGGCCGCGCCGGCCTCTCGGTGATCATCACCACCTTCAACGAGGAGGTGAACATCGCCGACTGCATCGAGTCGGTGCTGTGGGCCGACGAGATCCTCGTCGTCGACTCCTTCTCGCGCGACCGCACGGTGGACGATCGCCCAGGGCTACCCGGTGCAGGTGCTGCAGCGCGAGTACTTCGGCTCGGCGGCGCAGAAGAACTGGGCGATCGACCGCACCACCAAGGCGTGGGTGCTCATCGTCGACGCCGACGAACGGGTGCCGCCGCCGCTCGCCGCCGAGATCCTGCGCACCCTCGCCGACCCGCCGGCGGTCAACGGCTTCTCGATCCGCCGCGAGAACATCTTCGTCGACCGCGTGATGCGGCACTCGGGCTGGTCGACCGACAAGGTGATCCGCCTCTTCCGCCGCGACAAGGGGCGCTACCCCAACCGCCGGGTCCACGCCGACCTCGCCGTCGAAGGGCCGACGCCGCTGCTCAAGAACGCCTTCATGCACTACACCTTCCGCTCCTTCGACCAGTACTTCGACAAGTTCCTGAAGTACGCCGAGTGGGGGGCGGCGCAGGCCTACCGCGAGGGCCGGAGCGTCGGCGTGCTGGAGATCGCCGGCCGTCCGTTGTGGCGTTTCTTCCGTACCTACGTCGTCCAGCTCGGCTTCCTCGACGGCCTGCACGGGCTGGTGCTCTGCACGCTGCAGGCCTTCGGCGTGTTCCTCAAGTACGCCCGCCTGTGGGAGTACCGGCTGCGCACGCGGCGGGGCGAGGTGATCCACCTGCCCGCCTTCGACGAGGACCCGCGGACCTGGCAGCGGCAGGATGGGAAGCAGCAGGATGCGCAGCTGCCAAACGCGGAGCGGCCGGCGCCGAAGGTCGAAGACGGCGGCGAGCGGCCCGAGCCACCCGCCCCGAGCTAGCCCGACGAGAGCACTGCTTGGCGGCTCCGAAGAGACGGGGGAAGAGGGGATGACCGCGTCGCCGGCAGGCGGGCGAGGCGTCTCGGAGCTCGGGAGGCGCCGGGCGCCTTCGTGGCGCGCCGCGGCGCTCAGCGGTGTCGGCGTAGCGTTGCTGACGGCGATCGCGGCGGTGCCGGCGCACGCCGAGACGACGGCGGTTGCCGCCTTCGGCCTCGTCGGCCCCGAGGAGGGCGAGAAGCGCTCCGCGGTGCTCGACCTCGAGTACCGCCTCTCGCCCTGGCGCTTCGGCATCGGCCCGGTGATCGGCGTCTCCGCCACCAGCGACGGCGGCTCCTTCCTGCGCGCCGGGCTGTCGCGCGACTTCCCGTTCGGCGAGCGCTGGAACGCCAACGTCACCATCGCCGGCGGCGGCTACCAGCGGGGCGAAGGCAAGGACCTCGGCCGCGGCTTCGAGTTCCGCTCCGCCATCGACCTCTCGTATCGAGGCGCGGCCCGGCATGCGTTTCGGCGCCGCGCTGGCGCACCTCTCCAACGCCGGCATCGGCGAGCAGAACCCGGGGCTCGAGACGATCACCTTCACCTTCGCGTTGACGCCGAGCCGGATGTCGGCGCGGCACTGAGCGAAGCCGCGCCGACCGGTCCGGCGTCGCGCAGCCGGCGCCGCCCAGACGCTGTGCTACGCTGCCTTTGGAGGAGCTGCGATGGCGGTCGACCCCGAGTTGCTGGAGATCCTGGTCTGCCCGAAGAGCAAGGGGCCGCTCGAGCTCGTCGAGCTGCCGGCCGAGGTGCGGCGCACCGTCGCCGACAAGTACCGCGAGCACTTCCGCGACGAGGAACCGGTGGTCGAGCAGGCGCTCTACTGCGCCGACTCGGGGCTCGTCTACCCGATCGTCTCCGACATCCCCATCATGCTCATCGACGAGGCGCTGCCCGCCTCGGTGATCGGGCGCTGATCCCGTAGCCGCGGGCGCAAGCCGCCGTCTCCTACCCGACTCGGTTCCACCTTCTTCCAACCTCACGCGCTGAGCAGCTCCCAAGTCTTCGTTTCCTGGCTCGCCGCGCTGCGGCCGGCCGTGGACGCCACGCTCGACCGCGTGCTGCCCGCCGCCGAGCAGCCGCCAGCGCGGTTGCACGCAGCGATGCGCTACAGCGCGCTCGCGCCCGGCAAGCGGGTGCGGCCGGCGCTGACCGTGCTCGCCGGCGAGGCGGTCGGGCGGCGCGCGCGAGGCGCTGCTGCCCGCCGCGGTGGCGCTCGAGCTCATCCACGCCTACAGCTTGGTCCACGACGACCTGCCGGCGCTCGACGACGACGACCTGCGCCGCGGCCGGCCGACGCTGCACAAGCAGTACGACGAGGCGACGGCCATCCTCGCCGGCGACGCCCTGCTCACGCTCGGTCTGACGCTGCTCGCGAGCGAGCCGGCGGCCGCACCGCCGGAGGTGCGCCGGCGCGCGGTGGAGCTCGTCGGCAACGCCATCGGCACTGCCGGCATGATCGGCGGCCAGATGGAAGACCTTGAGGCCGAACGCGAGTGGCCGTCCTCGCCGGAGGCGGCGCTCGAACGCATCCACCGCGGCAAGACCGGCGCGCTGCTGACGGCGGCGTTGCGGCTCGGCGGGGTGCTCGGCGGCGCCGATGAAGGAGTGGACGCGCGATTGGCGGGCCTGGGCGAGCGGCTTGGCCTGATGTTCCAGATCGCCGACGACATCCTCGACGTGGAAGGCAGCGCCGAGCAGCTCGGCAAGCGGGCGGGGAAGGACGCGGCGGCGAAGAAGCTGACGTTCCCCGGTCTGTACGGGTTGGAGGAGAGCCGGCGACGCCTCGCGGCGCTGCACGAGGAGGGGCTGGCGATCGCGGGGGAGCTGCCGGGGGCCCAGGAGCTGTGGGCCGGTTTGGTGGAGTACCTGGCGCGCCGCGAGGCATAGCGTCGGGTAGGGAGTGGTGGCCGGCGGGCGTCGGTGACCATCCGGCCCGCAACCGCCGCGGCGACCCCCGGATCCCGCCGGCCGGATGGTCACCGCGCCACATGACACCAAACCTCCCCGCCGCGCCCTGCTAACCGCCCCTGCTAGCCTCGCCCCAATGCGCCTCGACCAGCTCCTCGCCACCCGCGGCCTCTTCGCCAGCCGCGAGCAAGCGCGGCGGGCGGTGATGGCCGGCGAGGTCCGCGTCGGCGGCCAGGTGGTCGACAAGCCCGGCGTCGCAGTCGCCGACGACGCCACTATCGAGGTTGCGGCGCGCCCGCCCTTCGTGTCGCGCGCCGGTGGCAAGCTCGCGGCGGCGCTGGACCACTTCGGCGTCGATGTGGCGGGGCTCGTCTGCCTCGACGTCGGCGCTTCCACCGGCGGCTTCACCGACTGCCTGCTGCAGCGCGGCGCCACCCGCGTCTACGCGCTCGACGTCGGGCGCGGGCAGCTCGAGTGGCGGCTGCGGCAGGATCCGCGCGTCGTGACGCTCGAGGGGATCAACGCGCGGCACCTCGCCGCCGACGGGCTCCCCGAGCGTTGCGACCTCATAACCGTCGACGTCTCCTTCATCTCGCTGCTGCAGGTGGTGCCGGCGCTGCTCCCGCACCTGCGACCCGAGGGGCTGCTGCTGGCGCTGATCAAGCCGCAGTTCGAGGTCGGCCGCGCGGCGGTGGGCAAGGGCGGCATCGTGCGCGACAAGGCGGTGCGCCGCCAGGTCATCGACGAGCGGGTCGAGGGGCTCGCGGCGCTCGGCCTGCAACCGCGCGGCGTCATCGACTCGCCGGTGGCCGGCGCCGAGGGCAACGTCGAGGCGCTCGCCCTGTTCGGGGCGCCGCCTGCCCCCGCCGACGACGCCGGCTGAGGGGCGGCACCGGCTCGCCGGCCGCTCCCGGGTGTACTCTTGACAAGCATCAGTTCTATTGACTGCCATCTATCAAATGGCATTACGGAAGGTGGCCGCTCCGACGCGCCATCGTTCCGGGGGTGAGATCGCAATGAAATCTTCGCGCCGGGAGCTGCGGAACGCTGCTGCGTGGCAACCCCGCCTCGTCGTCCTGCTGGGGATCGGGCTCGGGGCCCTCTCGACCGCCGGCCATCCGGCGGGCGCGCAAGTCATCCCTTGCGTGTCGGAGCCGGCCGGCGGCAGTACGATGTGTCGATTGACGTTCGACGTGCTGCCGGACGGTAGCTTCCCGCTTCCGTTCTCGACCGTCGTGCGCAACCAGTACCAAGCGTTGACCGGCGTCTCGTTCCCCGCTGGCGCCTGGGTCCTGCATCCCGACGATGGCACCAGCTCCGGCAGCTTCGCGCTCGTCAACGCTGCCAGCGACCAGGGGTTGGAGTTCAACCCGGAGCCGTTGCGAATCGACCTCGTCGAGGGCCTTCAGGTCGAGCGCGTCAAGCTTCGGTTTGGACTGGGGCAGTCGGTTCCGGGTATGGTGGCGAAGCTGACCGCGTTCGACGCCGCCGGCGTGCTGCTCGCCAGCGCCGAGGCGCCGCCGATCGACGGTCCCACCGCCGTCGATCGGCCCCTGGAGCTGGTCCTCGCCGGCGAGCAAGTCCGGCGCCTCGAGGTCCTGTTCACGGGAGCCACGGTATCCGCCGAACGCATCGACGACCTCGAGATCCACACCAAGACGCCGCCGGTCTGCCCCCTGGAAACCGATCTCACTCCACCGGCGGTGTCGATCGCGAGGCCACTGGCGGGGGGCTCCTGGTTCACCAAGAGCATCGACCTGCTCGCGGGCAGCATCTACGAGGCCTCCGGCAAGCTCTCCAGCGTCGAGGTCGAGATCGAAGGCCCCACCGGCACCGGTCGCTATGCGTTCGACCTCACCCACCGGCTGTCGTCGGCTCCGGGATCCCCCGACTTCGAATTCGCCGCTGGCAACGTCGCCATCTACGTCGGCGCCAACCGGATCACCGTGCGGGCCAAGGACGATGCGTGCCCACCGAACCTGGGAGAGGCTTCCGTTGCGCTGACGGCGATGGATCCGCCCCCAGCGCTCAACTTCTACGTCCTCGGCGTCGAGGTCACGCAGGGGATCCAGGACAAGCTGCAGACGCGGACGGTGGCCTTGGAGGGCAGCGAACCTAGCCTGTTCCTCCCGCACGACTACGGGGCGGCCCCGATGCCCCTGGTGGCGGGCAAGACCACGCTGATCCGCGTTTATCCGGGTATCGGCGGCACGACGGTCCCGATCACCCCCGTGCCAGCGGCGCTGACCATCCGTCGCGGAGGGACGAGCCGCACGCTGACCGCCGCGCCCATCACCGTGGACCCGGCGGACCAGGTCCACACCTCCGCCGGGCTGCTCGATCTCGCCCGCACCCTGCAGAATCGTCGGGCCGACCTGAGCAAGGGCTGGGTCTTCACGCTGCCGGCCTCCGCCACGGAGGCCGGAGCGATCGACTCTCTGGAAGTGCGGATCAACCCCGTCGACCTGGCCGGCCCGCGAGAGTGCTTCACTTGTAACGATCGGGCCAACTCACTCGCCATCGAGGACATCGCCTTCCAGCGCACGGCTGCCCTTCAGGTGCGGTCCTTCTACGTCAGAGGGGACGGCGCCGGCGCCGACGCCGACGTACAGACTTTTTGCGGCTCTTTCGTCAACATGCACCCGGTCAAGGACGGCTGCGGAACGGGCAGCACCACGACCAATGACCTCGCGGTCGGCATCGGGCTCCTTGGTCTGAGCGCGGAGACCAAGCTCGACAAGGCGGGCAACGTCGACCTGGATCGCGGCACGTGGTTTGCCACCATGGTCAAGCGGATGGTCGACGAGAAGGGTGCGTTCATCACCCCGGCGGCGTACGCCGCGCTCGGGCCCGACGGCTTTGGCGGCGCGCCCGGCAACGGCATCGAGCCCGCCGCCTGCGCCACGTCGCCGTTCCCCGGCTTCTCCGAGGCCTACCGCGTCGACGTGGCGGCGCAGGAAGTCGGACACGGGTTGATCGGCCTCTGGCACGCTTGCGCCGGCCCCCACCCCGACCCTTCCGACGAATTCGGAGGGTGGCCGAAATACGAGAACGCCCAGGGCGACTTGTACTACCCGGGCTCCATCGGCCACTTCGGTGTCGACGTCCGGGACATGACGGTCTTGGACCCCGCCCGGATCTCGGACTTCATGGGCTACACCTACTGCGATCGCTGGACGGCGGAGAGCGCCGGCGCTGCCGCGCCGTACCAGCTGACCCTGCGCGGCTTCCAGGAGATCCGAATCGGAGAGACCGAGCCTCTCGACGGTGACGGGACCAACCTCCTGGCGCAGTCGGTGGACACCTCGCTGTCGGCGCGCGGCTTGGGCTTCCGCCTCGAGGGGCTCAAACCGGCCACCTCGGCGCGGCCGGCCGAGGCGAAGGTCTTCGTCACCGGTACGGTGACCACCGGCGACCTCCTGCTGCAGGTCGACGGCCGGCCGCTGGTGCGCATCGGGCTCGTCGCCGGCCAGACGCCGCAGGAGATCCGCGACGCGATCGTCGGGGAATTGAACAACCAGCCGTCCGTCCCCCTGCGCGATCGCGAGATCTTCTCCTCGGACTCCTGGGTGTCGCCGTACAGCTATCGATTGCTGTTCCCGCTGTTCAAGGACGCCGCCAAGCGCAGTCTCGAGGGTGAGGAGGAAGGCGACCTCGCCGCCAAGCGCACCCCGATCAGCTCCTACCTGTCGGTTTCGGGCCGCATCGTCGGCCGCGCGCAGGTCACCCTGTCCCCGTTCTACCAACTGCAGGAAGGGGCGGGGCCCGACACCGGGAAGGGCGAGGGCCGGTACTCGTTGGTGATGCTCGACGCGCGGGGCGAGGTGCTCTTCTCGCGCCGGTTCGAGCCGCAGCCGACGAGCGAAGAGCTGCCGGGCGGGCGCAGCTTCGTCCTTGCCACGCCGTTCCCCGCGCGTACGGCCAGCATCGTCGTCAAGCTGGGGTCGCGCGTCCTGGCGCGCCGCGCGGTCAGCGCCCAGCGGCCGAACGTCACCCTCCTCGAGCCCAACGGCGGCGAGTCGTGGGCGGCCGGTGAGACGCGGTTGATCGCCTGGCAGGCCGTGGATCCCGACAGGGAAACGCTCCACACGGTCGTCCAGTACAGCGTCGACGAGGGAACGACATGGCGCTGGCTGGCCTCCGACGTCGAAGGCGATCGGTTGGAGGTCGACCCCGCGTCGCTGACCGGCAGCGACAGCGTCCGGGTGCGCGTGTTGGTCAGCGACGGCGTCAATACCGGCGTCGACGCCTCCGATGGCACCTTCAGCGTCGCTCGCCGGGACCCCATCGTCTTCATCACCGGCGCGCGCGACGACGCCGTTCTCGCCAGCGGCGGGGTCCTCAACCTGCAGGCCAACGTGATCGACTCCGACGGCGAGGGCTTCACCGGCGAGCAGCTGGTCTGGCGCTCGGAGCGCTCGGACCGCTCGGTAATCCTCGGTCAAGGCTTCCGTCTCGAGCTCACCGCCGAGGAGCTGGAGCCGGGCGGTAATCTCGTCACGCTCGAGGTCCAGCGAGGGCCCCTGCCGCCGGTGACGCGCAGCGTCCGCATCCTGCGTCCTGCCGCGGCCGCCCAGTAGCCGCGCAACTCCTTCGCCCATCGGGCCCTCAGGCCATAACATAGCCGGCGATGACCCCCGAGGCCGGAGAGGTCGCCGCTCCCTCGTTCCGGCGCGTCGGCGTGGTGGCCAAGGCGGCGAGCGAGGAGGCCATGCGCACGGCCGCCGAGCTCGACGAGTGGCTGGTGCGGCGCGGCATCGAGGTGCTGCTCGAAGAGGCGAGCCTGCCCAGCGGCGTCGAAGGCTCGCGCACCATGCTCCCCGGCGCCGACCTCGACCTCGTCGTCGTCCTCGGCGGCGACGGCACGCTCCTTTCCGTCGCCCGCGCCCTCGAGCGCGCCACCCCCATCCTCGGCGTCAACATGGGCAGTCTTGGCTTCCTCACCGAGGTCAACCGCGGCGACCTCTATCCGGCGATGGTGCGCGTGCTCGCCGGCCAGTACACGCTGGAAGAGAGATCGCTTCTGCGCGCCGAGGTGCAGCGCAGCAACGGCGAGAGCTTCGCCTACCGCGTGCTCAACGACGCGGTGATCGCCAAGACCGCCCTCGCGCGCATCATCGAGCTGGCGCTCGTCGTCGACGGCAATCTGGTCGGCAACTTCCGCGCCGACGGCCTCATCATCTCCACCCCCACCGGCTCCACCGCCTACAACCTCTCCGCCGGCGGACCGATCCTCTTCCCACAGCTGCCGGTGGCGGTGATCACTCCCATCTGCGCCCACACGCTGTCGCTGCGGCCGCTGGTGGTGCCCGACGCGAGCCGCATCGAGGTGACGCTGCACACCGAGCGCGAGGAGGTCTACCTCACCCTCGACGGCCAGGAGGGCGCCCGGCTCGAGTACCGCGACCGCGTCGTCATCAGCCGCAGCGACACCGTCGTGCGCCTGGTCAAGGCCGCCGGCCGCACCTTCTACGAGAGCCTGCGCGGCAAGCTGCGCTGGGGCGGTTGAGTGCCCCGTCTCGGAGATACGCGGTACAGCGCGCCAGGGGCTTGGGGCCCGAGCCCAAGGCGCGAGGAGGAGTCGATGTCCTGCCCATCGGCGACGACGAGCAACGCCGGGATCGGGCCCCAATCCCCTGGCGCCCTCCGGGTTGGGGGCGGCTTGGGGCCGTCTGCGGCGTTGCGCTCCCTGCGCCATAGTCCCAGGCTATGCCTCGGTCGCGCGCCTTGCATCCGGCCCCAAGGCGCCCCCAACGCTGTACCGCGTATCTCCGAGACGGGGCACTAGGTTGACGGAGCCGGAGGCGAGCCCCCGGCGCCGCGGCGACCGGCGGCGAGGCGTCGACCGCCGCCAGGTCGACCAGGGACCGCCGCCCGGCGTCCCCGAACGGCGCAAGGGCGAGCGCCGGCGCGGCGAGCGGCGGCGGCCGGGGCGGATCCGGCGCTGGATCGTGCGCCCGATCGTCTGGTTCCTCCTGCTCGTCGTCGTGCTGCTGGCGGCGGCGGTTTGGTACCTCTACCGGCCGGCCGTTCAGCGCGACGTGCTCGGGCGGCTGATCCCGCGCATCGAGGCCTACCTCGGGCGCGACGTCAGCGTCGGCCAGCTGCGGTACAGCCTCTTCCCGCTCTGGCTCGAGCTGCGCGACGTGCGCGTCGCCGGCCCGCGGCCGGGCGATCCGCCCATCCTCACCGTGCGGCGGATCTACGCGCAGGCCGAGCTGCGCAGCCTGCGCCAGCAGGTGCTGCGGCTGCGCGAGGTGCAGGCCGAGGGCGTGGTGGCGTACGTCGACCGCTTCCTCGACGGCACCGACAACTGGCCGCGGCCGCACCGCGACGGCGGGCCCAAGACCCGGAAGCCGTGGGAGCTCGACATCACCTCCTTCACCGTCACCGACAGCGTGCTGCGCTTCCGCGACGAGGCGGTGCCCATGGACCTCGACGCGCATCACATCCGCGTCGCCCTGCTCGGCATGGGAGGGACCGACCTGCAGGGGCGCGCGGTGGCCGAGGCGGTCACGGTGCGGTTGCCGCGCGCCAATCCGTACACGGCGGCCGTCGCCGGCAAGATCGCCGTCCACCGCGACGGCATGGAGATCGTCAGCGCCCGCGCCACCTCCCCCGAGGCGACGGTGTCGGGCCGCGGCCTGGTGCGCTGGCGCGGCGACAAGCGCGTCGACTTGAAGATCAACGGCAGCGTCGCCGCCGACGTCTTCCAGCGCCTGGGCTACATCGAGGACCAGGTCGACGGCTGGTTCCAGGTCGACGGCTCGGTGGGATGGAAGCCGGGCGTGTGGGGCTTCCGCGGCCAGGCGCGGGCGTCGCGGCTGCGCGCCCTCGACTGGGAGCTGACGGGAGTCGAGGCGTCGGTCGTCGGCGACCGCAACGCGGTGTGGGCCGACATCGACCGCGCGCGCTACGCCGGCGGCGGCGTCACCGGCTGGGTGGAGGTGACGCTGCCGAACCGAAGGCGGAGCGAGGCAGGCGAGCCCGGCCGTGACGTGCGGCGCACGCGCCTGCAGCTGCGGCTCGACGGCATCGATGCCGAGAAGTTCCTCGACGACTCGCACATCCCGGTCGGCGACCTCGCCGCGCGCATCGGCGGCACCCTCGACTACCGCTTCGCCGAGACCGACTGGCGCCACGGCCAAGGCATCGGCGACATGCGGCTCACCGCCGACCCGCGGCAGGGGCACGGCCTTGCCGTCGCCGGTGGCGTGCCGCTGGTGATCGACCGCGGCGTGGTGAGCAGCCGCGCGGTGCGCCTCTTCGCCCCCGGCCAGGAGGTGACCGGCGCCGCGCGCTACGAGCTGCCGAGCGAGACCGGCAGCATCGACTACCACGTGCAGAGCACCGACCTCGGCCCGCTGGCGCAGGCGCTGCCGGTGTCGCCGGCGGCGGACGGCGGCGCGCCGCTGTGGCTGCCGACGCAGGGAGCGGGCGAGCTGTCGGGGACGCTATTGCTCGCCCCGCGCGCGACGTCGACCGAGCTCCACCTCGCCTTGACCGACGCGGTGGCGCGCGGCGTCTCCGCCGACCGCGCCGAGGGCTCGGTGACGCTCAGCGGCGACGCCGTGGAGGCGATGCGGCTCGAGCTAGCGAAAGGCAACGGCGCGGCGCTCATCGCCGGCCGCTTCGAGTACGCCAAGGGCTCGCCGTGGAACGTCGACCTCGACGTCGCCGGTTGGCCGGTGGAGGAGGCGCAGCCGTGGCTGGAGTTCGATCTGCCGGCGACGGGGCCGTTCACCGGCAGCGTCACCCTCGGCGGCGCCGGCAAGAACAGCCACGGCGAGATCGCCGGCGAGGTGGCGCCGGGGACGCTGCTCACCGTCCCCGTCGACCGCCTGCGCACGCGCATGGTGTGGGACGACGCGGGCCTGCGCATCGAGCAGCTCGCGGCGACGGCGCCGGCGGGCGAGGCGACGCTCGAGGGCACCATGGCCTTCCCCGGCCACGAGCTGCAGATGACGTTGGCGGCGAGCAGCCTGGACGCCGGCAAGCCGCCGCTCGCCGACCTGCTCGGCGGCGTGCGGGGCGGGCTGTCGTTCGCCGGCACCATCGAGGGCACGCTCGACAAGCCGGCGATTCGCGGCGACCTCGTCGGCGAGCACCTCGAGCTCGCCGGCCACCGCCTCGGCGAAGACGGCCGCGCCGCGCTGCACGTGGACTGGAGCGGCAGCGAGCTGCAGGCCGACGGCTCGCTGCTCGGCCTCGCCAAGCTCTCCGGCGGCGGTGCCTTCGACCTCGAACGGGCCGACCTTGCCTTCGCCGTGGAGGTCGACGAGCTCGGCGGGCTCGCCGGTTTCGCGCCCGAAGGTGCCCCCGAGATCCGCGGCAGCGCGGCGGGCGAGCTGCGCATCGCCGGCCCGCTCACCGCCCCCGAGGTCGCGCTGCGCCTCGATCGGCTGGAGACCACGGTGGGCGGCACGCCGCTGGTGGCGCGGCGGCCGGTGCGGCTGCGCCTGGCCGGGCTCGACCGCGGGGGCCGGCTCTACTTCGACTCGCTCTACGTCGGCGCCCCGGAGGGCGAGAGCGAGGTGGTGGCGGCGGGCAGCGTCGGCCTCACCGCCGACGCGCCGCTCGACCTGCGGCTGCAGGGCGCGATCGAGAACGCATGGCTGAAGCCGATCCTGCCCGGCTTCGAGCTCTCCGGCAGCAGCGACGTGCTGGCGACCGTGCGCGGCACGCCGGAGGCGCCGAAGATCAACGGTCAGGCCTCCCTGCGGCCGGGCGTGCAGCTCACCTCGGCAGCGCTCCCCGAGCCGATCACCGACGTGCGCGGCGTGGCGCTCTTCTACCCCGACCGCCTGGTGGTCGACCGCTTCCAGGGCGAAATGGGCGGCGGCACGCTGCAGGCGACGGGCACCCTCGAGTGGCCGCGTCCCGACGAGCCCACCTCGGCGCGCTTCCAGGTGGCGCTGCGCGCGGTGACGATGCGCTACCCGGAGGGGTGGCTGTCGCGCGGCGACGCCGACCTGGTGTGGACGATCGAGGGCGACCAGCAGGCCATTCGCGGCCAGGCGCTGCTCGACCGCGCCCTCTACCTGCGCGACGTCGACGTCGGCCTGGTGCCGCTGCTGCAGAAGTTCTTCCGCAAGCAGCGCCAGGAGGTGGCGGTCGCCGACGAGGACCTCGGCGACGTGCAGCTCAACCTGCAGGTGCGCGCGCCGGGCACGGTGCGCATCAAGAACAACCTCGCCGACCTGAAAGGCACGGCGGAGCTGACCGTGCGCGGCAGCCTGGCGAGACCGATCCTCTTCGGCCGCGTCGAGGCCGAGCCGGGCGGGCGCCTGGTCTACGCCGACAACGACTACCGCATCGAGCGCGCCACCCTCACCTTCGCCAACCCCTACCGCGTCGAGCCGCTGCTCGACCTCGTCGCCACCACGCGAGTGACGAGCTACGACGTGCGGCTGGCGCTGTTCGGCAACCTCGAGCGGCTCAACGCCACCTTCTCCTCCGACCCGCCGCTGCCCGACCTCGAGGTGCTGTCGCTGTTGCTGTCGGGGGCGCCGGGGCGGCTGGAGGATGAGCTGTCGCGGCTGCGCACGCCGCAGCAGGCGACGGAGAACTCCGCCGCCGAGGCGTTGCTGCTCGGCCAGGCGGCGTCGGCGATCACCCAGCGCGTCGGCAACCTCTTCGGCTTCGACGCCTTCCGCATCGAGCCGCTGTCTCGAAGCGGCGAGTCGGTGTCGTCGGCGCGCGTCACCGTCGGCAAACGCATCTCGCGCCGCGTCTACCTGACGTACTCCTACGACCCCTCGTCCACCGGCGGCCAGCGCTTCCAGGTGCAGTGGGAGGTGGGGTCGGGGCTGTCGGTGCTGCTCACCCAGGAGCAGAACTCGTACGCCGTGGACGTGCTGTGGGAGCACCGCTTCTGAGCTCCCGCTGGCGCCAGGTCCTGCGGGCGGCGCCGCTGCTGGCGGTGCTGTGGTCCGGTCCGTCGCGCGGTCAGGAACCGACGATCCCGCCGGCGCCGGACGTCGAGGCGGCGGTCCCTGCCGCCGGCGGGCCGGTGGTGACGGCGATCGAGCTGCTCAGCGACGTGCCCATCGACGACGTCGACGCGGCGCTCGAGCTCATCACGCTCACCGTCGGCGCGCCGTACGACGAGCGCGAAGTGCGCCGCACGCTGCGCAACCTCGACGCCAGCGGCCTCGCCGCCGAGGCGGAGATCTGGACGCGCCCGGACGCCGCCGGCGGCCTCGTCGTGATGGCCGCGATCTGGGGCAACGTGTTGGTCGAGTCCGTCGAGCTGCTCGGCGAGGACCGCGGCCTCAGCAACGAGGCGCTACGCCGCGAGCTGCAGGTCAAGGAAGGCGAGCCGCTGCTCGAGGACCGCGTCGTGCGCAGCGTCTTCCGCCTCCAGGACCGCTACCGCGCCGAGGGTTACTTCGACGCCACGGCCCGCGCGCGGGTGTCTTTGGACGCGCCGCGCAAGCGCGCGCGCGTCGCCTTCGCCCTGGTCGCCGGGCCGCGCGCCAGGATCGGCCAGGTGGCGATGGAAGGCGCCCTCGGGCCGTTCACGCCCGCGCAGCTGGTGGCGGAGCTGCGTGCGCGCCCGGGCGAGAGCTACCGCCAGTCGACGGTGCGCGACGACGCCGAGCGGCTGCGGCGGTGGCTGCACGAGCAGGGCTACCGGCAGGCCGAGGTGGAGCTGCTCGCCGAACGCTACGACCCCGCGGACCACCTCGTCGACCTCACCTACCGCGTGGAGGCGCACGGCAAGCTGACGTTGCACGTCGAGGGCGCCGACGCGGGCACGCTGCGCCGCAAGGACCTGCTGCCGTTCCTCGGCGATCAGGGCTACGACGAGGCGGTGGTGCTGCAGGCGGTCGGGCGCATCGAGCGCTTCTACCAGGAGCGCGGGCACTACCGCGTCGAGGTCGAGCACCGCGAGGAGCGGCATCCGGAGGAAGAAAACGGTGAGGACATCGACCTCACGCTGATCGTGCGCCCGGGACCCGAGTACACGCTGCGCGAGGTCCGCTTCACCGGCAACGAGGGCGTCGCCGTCTCCCAGCTCGCGGCGCTGATGACCACCGGCGAGAAGCGACTGCTGGTGGCGGGCAGCGGCAGGCTGGTCGACGAGGTGCTCGCAGCCGACCTCGACAACGTGCGCTCCTACTACGCGCTCTCGGGCTGGGCGCAGGCCAAGGTCGGGCCGCCGGAGGTGAGCGAGGAGGGCGATCGCGAGCTGGTCCTCACCATCCCCATCGTCGAGGGGCAGCGCACGCGCGTCGTCGACCTCATCCTCGAAGGCGTGCGCTCGCTCGACGCCGGGGCGATGCGCAAGGCCCTGCCGCTGCAGCCGGGCGGGCCGTTCCACCCGCGGCTGCTCGACGAGACGCTCGACCTGGTGCGCGGCCGCTACGAGGGCGAGGGCTACCCCTACGCGCAGGTCTCCGCGAGCACCGACTGGAACGACGACCACACCCTCGTCGACGTCGTCCTGCGCGTCCTCGAGGGGCCGCGGCAGGTCGCCGCCAACGTCATCGTGCGCGGCAACCGCCGCACCGGCACCGGCGTCGTGCGCATGCTCGCCGGCGTCGTGCGCGGCGAGCCCCTGTCGCGCCGGCGGCTGCTCGAGGTGCAGCGCAACCTCTACCGCATCGGCATCTTTTCGCGCGTCGACGTGACGCTGGCGCCGTCGAGCGACAGCGTCCGCGAGCGCGACGTGGTGATCGACGTCGAGGAGGGGCGCAACCAGCGCGTCGCTTACGGTGTCGGCTACGACTCGGAGGAAGGCTTCGGCGGGCTCCTCGGCTACTCGCAGGGCAACCTCTTCGGCCGCGCCCTGCACTTCCAGCTCGACGCCCGCGCCTCGCAGCGCTCGCAGCGCTTCCGGCTGCTGCTCGAGCAGCCCTACGCGGGCGGCCAGTGGCCGGGCTCGATCAACTACCTGCTCTACCAGGATTCCGAGCGCCGGCCCACCTTCCGCGTCGATCAGCGCGGCGCCCTGGCCGAGCTGGCACGCGGGCGCAACCGGCTGCGCCTGAGCCTCTTCGCCGACTACCGCAACGTCGAGCTGGGGCCCGGCGACGAGAGCCTCGACCTCTCCGAGCTGCCGCTCGTCGAGCAGCGCGCCTTCCAGGACATCAAGATCCTGTCGCTGGTGCCGCGCGTCGTGTGGGACGAGCGCGACGACCCCGTCGACTCCCACCGCGGCAGCCAGCTCATCGCCCAGGCCAAGTACGCCTTCCCCGCCTGGGGGCTCGCCGACGAGCACTTCTTCGAGCTCTTCGGCCAGCTCGTGCGCTACTGGGACCTGCGCGCGCTCGGCGTGCTGGCGGCGAGCGTCCGCGCCGGCGGCATCGAGCCGCTGGGCAGCCAGCCGGTGTCGATCGCCGAGCGCTTCTTCGCCGGCGGCCGCACCACCCACCGCGCCTACGGCCTCGACGAGCTCGGCATCCCCGGCGAGACGCTGCTCGCCGGCAAGCCGATCGGCGGCAAGGGGCTGTTCCTGTTCAACGTCGACTACCGCTTCCCGCTGGTGGGGGCACTCGGCGGCACCGTCTTCGTCGACGCCGGCAACGTCTGGGCCGACTGGCGCGACCTGCGCCTGCAAGAGATCAAGCCCGGCGCCGGCCTCGGCGTGCGCTACCTGACGCCCATCGGCCCGCTGCGCGTCGAGGTCGGCTGGAAGCTCGACCGCGAGCCCGGGGAGTCGCAGAGCGCGGTGCTGGTGAGTTTTGGCAACGCCTTCTGAGGCTGCGGCAACGTTGCGGCACTGGTCCGTCACTTCAAGATGACCCAGCGCCCGACGAGGCCGGGACATTCTTCTTCGTCGCGGTAAGGTACGCTGTCCTTCGCGTCAAAGGAGGATGCGATGCCGACCGACATCAAGCTCGATCAGGGTGGCGGCAACTGGGTCGTGGTCGAGGGCTCAGTGCTCAAGACCAGCGCCGCCGATTTCATGCTCGATTCGCCGGTGCGTCGCCGGCCCGGCGGCAGTCAGCATCGGCGCGCTCTCGTTCATGACAGCACCGACGGCCTGACGATCAACTTCGCCGGCGACTATCGCGGCGGCACCACGGTGATCGGCAATCTCGCCGTCACGGGTGACCTCCGATTGGGCTCCGGCGCCACCTCCATCAACGGGTTACAGAACACGATCAACGCGATGCTCGAAAACATGCAGGCGCTCGACATGCAGGTGCGCGCGCTCATCGATATCGTCGGCGCGGTGATCATTCCGCCCTGGGTGAACAAGACCGAAGTCCAGGAAGGCGACGACATGGGAATGCATACCCAACCGGCGCACGAGCTCGGCTTGGCTGTCGAGTACGAGTTCGATCGGCTCAACCCGAACTTCGGCCACGAAGACGTGATCAGCATTCGGCCGCCGGCGGGTACGCCCGTTCCGCGCGGGAGCACGGTCGTCGTGCGCATCAACCTGGAAGGTTGATCATCTTCCGCACACTCTTCTGCGGACCGACGACCGAGGCGAGGCCGGTCGTGACGGGCCTCCCGCTCGCCTGAAGGAACTGCCGGACGGAATCCGTCCGGGCAACGACTTGCGCCTCGACGGCGGACCGCACGACGATCGTCGTCGAGATCCACGGCGTGCTGTGCAGCGTGTTCCGCACTTCAACTTTGAAGAGATACTTCATGGCGGGAGTCAGCGGACGATTCGTCGTGAACGTCCCGCTGCTCACCGAGTCGTTCGGCGGACGGATGTTGTGCACGAACGGCGTCGCGGCGTTCACCGAGCCCCAGACGATGTTCCCATCGTTGTAGTTGTTGGATCGCCAGTGGATCGTGATGCTGCGCGGCGCCGCGGCGGTCTGCGCATGTACGCCGACGAGCGTGACGATCGGCTTCATCGCCGGGAACACACCCGTGCCACCACCCGCGCCATCCCGCTGCACCGGCACCGTCTCGACGCTCTGCTGTTCCTCGGGCGGCGATCCGGACCACCAGAAGATCACGCCGACGTTGACCAGCGACGTGCCGAGCGCCACGATCGCGGCGGCGGAAACCTCGACAGAACCGTCGTCGCCGTCGAGCTCCCGGAACAGGACGCCGTTCAGCTCGATCAGCACTCTCTCCGGTGGCTCCGAGTCCGGGAAGAACGTGTCCACTTCCCAACGCACCTCGAAGCCGCCGTCCGATGAGGACAGGACTCCGAGGATCGCCGGCGGTCTGCGGGTCATGCGAAGAGTCTATGGGACCGCACGCCTCTTCGGGGAACGCGACCAGGAACGCCTGGCGATGGCCCGGGGCGAAGTCGGCTGAGAGCCGAGAGGCAGAATGGAGCGGCGCGCGGCCGCGTCTCGGTGCTGCAGCTGGTGCTCGGCCAGGGCGTGCTGCTGGTGGCGGCGGGACTGACCATCGGTCTCGCCGGCGCAGCGTCGGGCGGAGGGCGGGTAACGGCGGTCGTGCCGCGGCGGGCGCCGGGGCAGTGCCCAGCGTCCGGTGCAGTCCGCCGCGCTGCGGCAACGCTGCTAAGCTTGACGATCCATGGGCCCAACCGCGCACCACCAGGCGAGCCCGTTCGCCTCCGTCGAGGAGGCGCTGGCGGAGCTGCGCGCCGGGCGGTTCGTGATCGTCGTCGACGACGAGGACCGCGAGAACGAAGGGGACCTGGCGATCGCGGCGGAGATGGTGACGCCGCAGGCGATCAACTTCATGGCCACGCACGGGCGGGGGCTGATCTGCCTGGCGCTGACCGAGGAGCGTTGCGACGCGCTGGGGCTGCCGTTGATGGTGGAGCGCAACACCTCGACCTACGGCACCGCCTTCACGGTGTCGATCGAGGCGCGCGGCAAGGTGACGACCGGCATTTCCGCCGCCGACCGCGCGGCGACGGTGCGGACGGCGATCGATCCGGCGACGCGGCCTGACGACTTGGTGCGGCCAGGGCACGTCTTCCCGCTGCGCGCGCGGCGCGGCGGCGTGTTGCGGCGCGCCGGGCAGACCGAGGCGTCGGTGGACCTCGCTTCCCTTGCCGGCCTCACCCCGGCCGCCGTCATCTGCGAGATCATGAACGAGGACGGCAGCATGGCGCGCGTGCCGGACCTGGAGCGCTTCGCCGAGCGTCACGGGCTGCGCATGGTGGCGGTGTCGGACCTGATCCGCCACCGGCTGCGCCACGAGAGCCTGGTGGAGCGCGTGGCGTCGCCGCTGGTGCCGACGCCGTGGGGCGAGCTGCGTCTGCACGCGTATCGCTCGCAGCTCACCGGCGAGGAGCACCTGGCGTTGGTGCGCGGCACCTTCCGGCCGGAGGAGCCGGTGCTGGTGCGCGTCCACAGCCAGTGCCTGACCGGCGACCTCTTCGGCTCGGAGCGCTGCGACTGCGGGCTGCAGCTGCACCTGGCGCTCGACCGCATCCAGGACGAGGGGCGCGGCGTCCTGCTCTACCTGCTGCAGGAGGGGCGCGGCATCGGCCTGGGCAACAAGCTGCGCGCCTACGAGCTGCAGGCGCAGGGACACGACACGGTGGAGGCCAACGAGCGGCTCGGCTTCCTACCCGACCACCGCGACTACGGCATCGGCGCGCAGATCCTGCGCGACCTCGGCGTGCGCCGGCTGCGGCTGATGACGAACAACCCGAGAAAGAGCCGCGAGCTCGCCGCCTACGGCCTCGAGGTGGTCGAGCGGGTGCCGCTCGAGGTGCCGCCCACCGACAGCAGCCGCGACTACCTGCGCGCCAAGCGCGACAAGCTCGGGCACCTGCTCAGCCTCGTGTAGCCCGCGCTTATGCGCGTACTCTGGGTCGCCACCAAGGCGCCGTGGCCGCCGCGCGACGGCGGGCGGCTGCTGCAGCTCGAAACGCTACGGTTGCTCGCCGCGCGTGAGGAGGGCGAGACCGCCGTCGAGGTCGAGCTCGTGGCGCCGGCGCCGCGAAGCGAGCACGCCGCGACTGCGGCGGCGCTGGCGCCGCTGTGCCGGGCCCGCCTCGTCGACGCGCGGCCGCTGCCGTTGCCGTTGGCGGTTCTACGCGCGGCGCTGCGTCGCGAGCCGGTGACGGCGGCGCGCCACCGGCTCGCCGCCGTCGCTCGCGAGGTCGCGCGGGCTGCGGCCGAGCAGCCCGTCGACGTGGTGCACGCCGAGCAGGTGCAGGCGATGCCGCAGGCGCTCGCGGCCGGACGGCCGGTGCTGCTGCGGGCGCAGAACGTGGAGAGCGAGCTCTGGCGCGGGACCACTGACGACCGCGTCGCCGCCGAGGCCGGGCGCACGAGTCGCGCGCCGGGTCGCTGGCGCCGGCGCGAGGCGGACCGGCTGGCGCGATGGGAAGGCGCGATGGTGCGGCAGGCCGCCCTCACCCTCGCCGTCACCGACCGCGACGCGGCGGCGCTCGCGGCGCTCGCGCCCGGCGCCCGCGTCGATGCGTTGCCCGTGCCGTTCCCCTCCGAGCTGCCGCCCGGGCCGTCTCTGCCCGGCGCGCCGGCCTTCACGCTGCTCGCCGGCGCCGGCTGGCCGCCCAACCGCGAAGGCGCCGAGGCGTTCATCGCCGGCACCTGGCCGCGCGTGCTGCGCGCGTTGCCCGAGGCCCGTCTGCACCTCTTCGGCGAGGCCACCGTCGACGCCGCGGGCGTCGTCCATCACGCTGCGCCGGCCGACCCGTCGGTGGCGTTCCCCGCCGCCGGCATCCTCGTCGTGCCGCTCGCCGTCGCTTCCGGTGTGCGCATGAAGGTGCTGGAGGCGTGGGCGCGCGGCATTCCCGTGGCGGCGACCCCCGCCGCCGCCGCCGGTCTCGCCGCCACTCCCGGCGACGAGTTGCTGGTGGCCGAGATGGGGGAGTCGCTCGCCGACGCGCTCGTGGCGCTCGGGCGCGACGCCGCTCTCAGGGAGCGGCTGGCTCGAACGGCTCGGGAGCTGCTTCGCCGCCGGCACGCTCCGGCGCCGCTTCGGGCTCGACTGCTCGCCTGCTACGCCGCCGCTTCCGCCGCCGCACCCGCGACACCGCCTCCGGCCCCTCCCGGTTGAGCACCGGCGCGCCGCACGCGGCGCCGACGAGGATCGCCAGTGCCAGCGCATTGGCGGGGATGGTGAGCCCGAAGTCGAGCGCCGAGTGCACGGCCGCCGCCGCCAGCGCGCCGTAGCCGGCGAGCGCCGCGGCGCGGTCCTCGCTGCGGTTCTCGCCGGCGAGCACTTGGAAGAGCCGGTGCACCGCTGCCGCGAGCCCGCCGAGCAGCAGCAGCGCGCCGGGAATGCCGAGCGTCGCCAGCGCCTCGAGCCAGTCGTTGTGGGCGTGCCACCAGCCGCCGGGAATCGACGCCGCCTGCACCAGCGGGAAGGCGTCGCGGAAGGTCGCCATCCCCGTCCCCGTCCACGGGAAGCGCTGCCACAGCTCCCAGGTGCCGGCGTACGCCTCGTGCCGCGAATTCCAGGTCAGCTCGTAGGGCGAGGTGGCGAGCCAGCGCCCCAGCCCTTCCTGCAGGCCGATGGCGGCGACGGTGCCGACGCCGAGCAGGGCGAGGCCGAGCCCCGCCGGTGCCAGGCCCCAGCGCCGCCGCCGCAGCGCCGCCGCCGCCCCCTGCGCGACGGTGGCGCCGAAGGCGGCCAGCAACCCGGCGCGCGAGCCGGTGAAGGCGATGGCGGCGAAGAAGCCCAGCCAGACGATCAGCGCCGGCCCGACGAGCAGCAGCCGGCGCTCCCAGCTCGAGGCGGCACGGGCCCGCCGCAGCGACCACCAGAACCAGCCGAAGGCGACGACCAGCGCCAGCTCGAGGAAGAGCGCCAGGTGGTCGGGGTTGATGAAGGTGCCGCGCAGCCGTCCCGGCCCTCCCGCCATGGCGACCCCCCACAGCTCCGAGGCGCCCGAGCTCCACCGGTGGCTGCCGTAGAGCACCTCGAAGCCGGCGGCGAGCAGCAGCGCCAGCCCGAGCACCCGCCGCGCCGGCCGCCGGCGCCCCACTGCCGCGGCGACGAAGAGCGCCGCCGCGACCGCCGCCCACCAGAGGGCGTTGCGGCGCGACAGGTCGGGGGCGAGCGACAGGGCCAGCCGCGTCGGCGGCGGCGGAGCCTCCGCCAGCGTGTCAGCGGCCCCACGCAGGGCCGCCGCCTCGGGAGAGAGGGCGCGCACCAGCGCCGCGGGAAGCTCCAGGGCCTGGAGCAGCCCCCAACCGGCCACCAGGAGCAGGGCGACCGCGACCGCCCGCCCTCCCGTCCCCAGACCGTCCTCGCCGCGGCGAGTCAGGAGGACCAACAGCAGCGCCACCGCACAGCCTGCCTGCAGTCCCGCGCGGGCCGCGTAGGTGACGCTGCCGAAGGGAATCGGAGCCCAAACCAGCAGCAGGCAAAGGGCCAGAAGTGCCAGCAACAGCGGGAGATCGCGTATCATGGAGGGATAACGATGAGAGCCGTCATTATCCCTGAAGCCCGCCGCGGCTACACGGCGGACGGCGGAGGCCCTATCACGGCGGAATACGCCGGGCTGTGCGCTGGTTCTCAGGCTGCGATGGCCTCCAGACGGCCGGCGTCGCGTCGGTCCATCCGCGCGTGGGCACGGGTGTGGGCGCTCCTCGCGCTCGCGTCGGCCGTAGGCTCGCTCGCCCGCGCCCAGGGGACCGACTACCGCATCGGTCCGCAGGACGTGCTGTCGATCAAGGTCTACGAGACCCCGGAGCTCAACGCCGACGAGGTGCGCGTCTCGACCGAGGGGAGCATCAACCTCCCCAACGCCGGCGCCATCACCCTCGCCGGCCTCTCCGAGGCACAGGCGGCGGTCGAGGTCGAGCGCGTGCTGGAGCAGTGCTGCGTCAACCGCGCCACGGTGACGGTGCGGATCAAGCAGTATCGCTTCAAGCCGATCTCGGTGATCGGCGCCGTTGGCCGCCCCGGTCCGGTCGAATCCTCGGGGCGGCTGACGCTGCTCGACGCCCTCACCGCCGCCGGCGGCGTCGGCGGTCAGCACGGCGACGTCGTCTACGTCATCCGCCACGGCGACAACGGCCTCACCGACCAGCTGACGGTGCGCCTGGACGACCTCCTCGTCCGCGGCGAGCAGCGGATGAACGTGCCGATCTACCCCGGCGACCTCATCAACGTGCCCGCCGACGTCGAGGTGACGGTGTTCTGTCTCGGCGAGGTGAACCACCCGGGGGCGGTGAGCTTCAAGAGCTCAGACCGCATGACGCTGCTCTCCGCCATTGCCCGCGCCGGCGGCCTCTCCGACCGCGCCAGCTACAAGCTGGTGATCAAGCGCGAGGGCGCCGGCCGCCTCATCGAGGAGATCGCCGTCGACTACAAGGCGGTGCTCAACGGCCGCATCCCCGACCCCACCCTCAAGGAGGGTGACGTCGTGGTGGTCAAGGAGTCGTTCTTCTGAAGCCCCTCGGCCCCGCCGCCGACCTCGCCGCGCACGAGGCCCTGCTCGAGGGCCCGCGTAGCGAGTTCCACCTCGCCGACTACCTCGAGGTGGTGCGCCGGCGCTGGCGCCTGGCGGCCGCCTTCTGCATCGTCTGCGGCATCGGCGGCCTGGTGCACTACTTCGTGACGCCGCGCATCTACAAGGCGACGGCCACCATCCAGATCGACCGCCGCACCCTGTCGCTGGGGGCGAGCGCCGACACGCCGTGGGTGGAGAACTGGTACAACCTCGAGTTCTACCCGACGCAGTACAACCTGCTGCAGAGCCGCGGCCTCGCCGAGCGCGTGGTCACCGACCTGCGCCTCTACGAGGACCCGGTGTTCAACCCGGGGTGGGCGAGCTGGGGCGGCAAGCGGCGCACTGCCGGTACGCCCGACCTCGACGCCGCGCAGCTCGGCGGCCTCGGCATGCGCCTGCTCGGCGGGCTGCAGGTCGATCCGCTCAAGAACACCCAGCTGGTGGCGATCCATTACCGCTCGGGCTCGCCGGAGCTGGCGGCGCGGATCGCCAACGGCGTCGCCGAATCCTTCATCGACTGGGGCATCGAGGACCGCTCGACCTCGGCCGGCAAGGCGTCGAGCTTCCTCGGCAAGCAGATCGAGTCGATCAAGCAAGAGATCTCCGACAAGGAGCAGACGCTGCAGGGCTACGGCCGGCGCTCCGACATCGTCGCCATCGACCCCTCGACCAACCCGACGCTGCAGCGCATGCAGGCTTTGAACCGCGACTACATCGCGGCGGTGTCGGCGCGCATCGAGAAGGAGGCGGCCTACAACCAGTCGGTCAACGCGCCGCCGGAGACCATCGCCGACAGCATCTCGGGCGGCCTGGTCAGCACCCAGCGCCACGAGCTGCTGGCGATGGAGCAGGACTACAACGCCAAGCGCAGCACCTACAAGCCCGACATGCCGCTGATGCTCGACCTCAAGGCGAAGATCGCCGACGCCGAGAAGCGGCTGAAGGTGCTCGTCGCCGAGACCGTGCAGCAGGCGCGCCGCAACACCCGCAGCGAGTGGGAGACGGCCAAGGCGCAGGAGAACGCCCTGCGCGCCGAGCTCAGCCGCGCCCGCGAGGAGACCATCAACATGGGCTCGGCGGCGGTGCAGTACAACAACCTCAACATGGAGGTCGAGACCCGGCGCCAGCTGCTCGACGAGCTGCTCAAGCGGCAGTCGGACAGCGACGTGACGGCACGCCTGCAGGCCACCCGCGAGTCCAACGTGCGGGTGGTGGACCGCGCCCTGGTGCCCGGCGGCCCGGTGGCGCCGTCGATGCGCCGCGACGTCGGCATGGCCCTCGGTCTCGGTCTCTTCCTCGGCATCGCCTGCATCTTCCTGCTCGAGTACCTCGACCGCAGCCTGAAGACCGCCGAGGAGGCCGAGCGCATACTCGGCCTGCCGGTGCTCGCCGTCATCCCCGACGTGCTCGAGCGCCCGGGCCGCTACGGCTACGGCACCTCCTACGGCTACCGGCGCAAGCGCAAGGGCGGCGGGCCGAAACGCCGCGGCGCCGTCAAGGAGAAGGAGAAGCCGAGCCCGGAGGCGCTCAAGGAGATCGAGCTGCTGCCGCAGACCAAGCCGCGCCACTCCATCTCCGAGGCCTACCGCTCGCTGCGCACGGCGCTGCTGCTCTCCTCGGCGCACCAGCTGCGGGTGATCGCGCTGACCTCGGCCCACTCCGGCGAGGGCAAGACCGCCACCGCCGCCAACCTCGCCGTGGTGATGGCGCAGCTCGGCCGCCAGGTGCTGCTCATCGACGCCGACCTGCGCAAGCCGCGCATGCACCGGGTGTTCAACCTGAGCAATCGCGAAGGGCTGGTGCACTGCCTCACCGGCGGCGAGCCGCTGGAGCAGCTGATCCAGCCGACGGGAGTCAACGGCCTGTTCCTGCTGCCGTCGGGCACCATCCCGCCCAACCCTTCCGAGCTGCTCGCCTCCGACCGCATGCGCGAGCTGCTGGAGGTGGCGCAGCGCCGCTTCGACCTGGTGATCGTCGACACGCCGCCGCTGCTCGCGGTGACCGACGCCGCGGTGCTCGGCGCGATGGTCGACGGCGTCGTCCTCTGCCTGCACGCCGGCCGCGTGCAGCGCGGCGAGGCGATGGCGAGCGCCGACCGGCTGCGCGTCTCGGGCGCGCGCGTGCTGGGCACCGTGCTCAACCGCTACGTCGCCGGCAAGGGCGGCGACGACAAGCACTACTACTACTACTACCAGTACCACGCCTACGGCGAGAGCGACGAGCGTCCGAGCGGCGCCAGCGGTTCCTCGGCGGCCTGAACCCACCACTCACCGTGATCGATCTGCACTGCCACATCCTCCCGGGCGTGGACGACGGCGCGACGAACCTCGCCGACGCGGTGGCCATGTGCCGCCTGGCGGCCGCCGACGGCTGCACCGTCATGGTGGCGACGCCGCACCAGCGGCACGCCAGCTTCCCCGCCGCCACCCGCGAGGCGGCTCGACGCCGCCCTCGCCGAGCTGGTCGAGGCGCTCGCCGACGAGCCGGCCGAGCAGCGCGTCGAGGTGCGGCTCGGCGCCGAGGTGCGCGTCGACTCCGAGCTGCTCGCCGACCTCGAGCGGCCGGGCGGCCGCGGCGCTGTCGCTCGCCGGCAGCCGCTACGTGCTGCTCGAGTTCCCGCGCGCCGAGGTGGGTCCGGCGCCCGAGGAGGTCGTGCACGAGCTCGTCGTCGCCGGCTGGCGGCCGGTGCTGGCGCACCCCGAGGTGCTGCCCTGGCTCGAGGTGCCGCGGCTCGGCGCGCTGGTCGAGCGCGGGGGCGCTGCTGCAGGTGACCGCGGCGGCGGTGACCTCGGACTTCGGCCGCGGCCCGCACCAGCGGGTGTGGGAGCTGCTCGACGAGGGGCTGGTGCACTTCGTCGCCTCCGACTCGCACTCGCCGACCTGGCGGGCGCCCGGGCTCGCCAAGGCGCGCGCGCTGCTGGAGCGGCGGCTGGGCGGCGCCGCGGCGCGCGGCGCTGGTCGAGGACCACCCGGCGAGCGTGCTCGCCGACGTGCCGCTCGCCGCCACCGCCGCGGCCGAGCAGGGAGAGCGCGAGTTGAGCGCGCGGCGCTGCTTCGGCTTCTCTCCGCTTGGCCGCTCGCCGGGCGTCTGGCTGCTCGCCGTCGCGACGCCGCTGCTCGCCGCCGTCGATCCGTTCTACTCCAGCCGGCTGCAGGAAGGCATCGCCGCCGCCGAGCGTGGCGCCCACGCCGACGCGGCGCGCAGCCTGCGCATCGCCTGCTTCGGGATGCTCGACGAGGAGCCGCAGCTCGCCGACTGCCTGGTGCGGCTGGCGCTGGCGCAGGCGGCGAGCGGCGACCGGGAGGCCTTCTCGCAGACCTTCCAGTCGCCTCGTCGAGGGCGAGGAGCTGGTCGGTCTCTACAGCAAGGCCGGCCTGCCCGCCGAGCTCACCGCGCCGCTTCGAGGCCAAGGTGGTGGAGTGGATCCCGCGCGCCGCGCTCGCCGCCGCGCCGGCTTCCAGCGGCTCGCCGCCGATCCGCGCGAGAGCCAACTGGCGGCGCTGTCGCCGCGGGCGCGCCGCGATCGGCTCGCCAAGCTCGAGAAGGAAGAGCCGAAGGCCGTGCGCTGGCCGCTGCTCGCCGCGCGGCTCGAGAAGGAGCAGAACGAGCCCAAGGCGGCGCTCGCCGCCGCCGAGCGGACGCTCGCGCTTGCCCCCGACCTCGCCGAGGCACGCTGCCTGCGCGGCTGGGCGCAAGCGCGGCGTCGGCAAGCACGCCGAGGCGCTCGCCGACCTCGCCGGCTGCCGCGGCGGCGATCCGGCCTTCGCCGTCGCCGAGCTCAGGAGCCGCGTCGAGCTCCAGCAGTGGTCCGAGGCCGAGGCGCTGCTCGCCACGCTGACCGCCGAGCAGCGCAAGCTCCCCGGGCGTCGGCGAGCTCGCCCAGCGGGTCGAGCGCGGCGGTCGCAGGCGGCAGCGCCGAAGCCGACGCCCGTCGCCGCCGAGGCGGCGCAGCGCACCGGCGGCCGCGCCCGACGCGACCGCCCCGATGCTGGTCAAGGCGCTCCTTCGACAGCGGCACCCACGCAGGTCGCGACGCTGGCAGCGCGCCGGCGGTCGCGCCGCGGCCGGCGCCGACGCCGCAGCCGACACCGGCCACGACCACCGCCGCGTCGTCGCCGGTGACGCGCCCCGCGAACACCTCCTGCCGCCGCTGTCGCGCCGACGCCGGCGCCGACGCCGATGCGCGCCGCGACCGGACCGGTCGGCGGCGCGCTCGCGCCTGCCGACGAGACGACGCTCGCCCGCGTGCAGTCGCAGCTCGCCGGCGCCAGCACCGCGGCCGAGATCGAGGCGGCGTACGCGGCGGCGGCGGCGCTCGCCGCGCGCTACCCCGCCCACCGCGCGTGCAGCACACGGCGGCCGAGATCGCCTACCGTGCCTCGCGCTGGGCGACGCCGTGCGCCACTTTCGCCGCGGCGGCGATCCCGGCGAAGGCGCAGCCGCTGCTGCTCTTCTACTTCGCGGTCTCGCTGTGGGAGTCGGGCTCGCAGCAGGAGGCGGCGGCGGTGATGCGCCGCTGCGACGGCAAGCTGCGGCCGACGCCGTTCGTGCAGGCCTACCGCGACAAGCATCCTGGGCGCCTCCGCAGGCTCGTAGGCCCTTCGCCGCGCGGCGCTTGCCGTGCGACGAGGTGCGCCGGTGCAGTCAATTGCTATACTCGCAGCTCCGAGGAGAGCCTGATGCGTAGCGCTGTCCGCGCCGGTTCGTTTGCGGTCGCCTTCTCGCTGTCGCTCGGCGCCGGCGCGTCGGCGCAGGTGCCGCGCGTGCTGATCGGCGACCTCGCCTGCATCCCGCGCGACGGGCACGCCGTGGCGCAGGCGGTGGCGGGGCCGCTCGCTCCCAGCGAGGAAGTGCGCGTCTACTTCCGTCGGCAGGGTTACGGCGACTTCTACTGGGTCCCCGCCCGCCCCAGCTCCGACGGCCGCTTCTGGGGCGTCTGCCGGTCCCCGAGCCCGACAACAAGCAGGCCGAGGTCTACGCCTCCGTGGTCGGCGGCCAACGGCGTGCCGCGGGCGCAGTCGCGCGTCATCAGCGTGCCGGTCGAGCCCAACTGCCGCGTGCAGCTCGGCAACGCCCAGCAGGCCGACTCGCAGCACTTGGTCGTCGGCGAGACCTCGCTGGGGCAGAAGTTCCGCAAGGTCGCCTGGTGGCGGTGCGACGGCATCCGCGAGCGCGTCGACGTGCGCGGCGAACGCCGCGACGACGAGTCCTGCCTGCCGCTCGCCTGGTGGGACGCGTCCCGAGATGCTGGCGCCGCTGGTGCTGATCACCGGCGGCGGCATCACCGTCGTCATCGCCGCCGCCGCCGCCGGTGGGGCCCACGCCGTTCGGGGTTTCCCCCTCCAACCCCTGAGGCGGCGTCGGCCGCCGGTCAGCTGCCGGTGACCAACCGGCACAGTTGCGGGTAGACCGTTGCGGCGAGAGGTCGGTGACGCGCGCGCGTCCGGCGGCGGCAGGCGGTCGCGTAGCGCTTCGTCGGCGAGCAGCCTGCCCACCTGCGCCACCCACTCGCGGGGCGAATCCGCCACCAGCAGGTCGCGTTCGGGTTCGGCGGCGGCGCCTGCCGCGGCGAAGGACGAGGCGACGACCGGCGCGCCGGCCGCCCAGGCGTCGAGCACCTTGAGCGGCACGCCCGAGCCGCAGCGTAGCGGCGCCACCGCCACCGTGGCGCCGGCGAGCAGCGAGCGCAGGTCGGGCGGCCGCGCCACCAGCGTGCCGCCGGCGGCGGCGAGGCGGCGTGCGATCGCCCGGACGGCCGATCGCCGGCGACGAGAGACGGCGTTCGGCCGCGCACGTCGTAGCGCGCGGCCACAGACCTCGGCGAGCAAGAAGCGGGCGCGTCACGATTCGGGAAGTAGCCGAGGTTGCCGGTGAGCATGATCGTCGGCCACCGCGCGACGGCGCCGGCTGCGGTACCTGCTGGAGATCGCGATCGCAGGCATCGCGATCGGCGCCACCGCCGATGCGGCCGGCGACGCCGGCGCCGCGACCCGACGAGCGCGCGCCGGTCGCGCTCGCAGACCACGAGCGCCGTGCGTGCGGCCTCGACGAGCCGTCGCTTCCGCCGCCGCGAGCCGCCGTGCCTCGACGCGCAGCGCGGGCGCAAGAGGCAGGTGATCGAAGCGTCCGCCCGCGTCGTCGCGTTGAGCGACAGGCAGTCGATGAAATCGACGACGAGCGGCGCCTCGCCGTCACGTGCGCCGTTCGCGTCACGCGTGCCCCATCATCCAAGGCGGCAGCAGCCGCACCAGCTGCAGCACCACGACGTCGTGTCGCGGCGCGAGGGCGCGCAGACGGCGGCCGAGATGCGGGCTGGCGGAACGGCAGCGCCTGCAACGGCCAGCCACGCAGCAGCCCCGGGATCGCTGCGAACGCCGCCCATGCCGCGGCACGCGGCCGGAAGGTTTCGCGCCGCACCCCAGCGGGCGGCAGCGGCTCGCCGGCGGCCGGTGGTGCGAGCCACGTCACCTCATGTGCTTGCGCGAGCGCCTCGGCAAGCTGGCGTGCCCTCAGCTGGTCGCCTCGCCACGGGGGCCAGGGCGGCCGCCCGGTGGCGAGCAGCACCTTCACGCAGGACCTCGCACTACCGGCACGTACGGGCGCCCGCGACGTCGATCGACGGCCGCGGCTTCGTCATCGCACCGCCGCCGTCGTGTTCTGCTGTGCCGCCGCGATCAGCTCGACGGCGCCCGGCGCCGTGCGGCCGCCGGCGAGGGTACGCCAGGAGAGGCGGTGCGGCCCCGAAGCGACGGCGACGGGCAGTCGCAGGACCGTGCCGTCGCGGACCGGGAAGCAGCCCGCGCTACGCCCGTCCCAACCCAGCTCCACCACCGCACCGGCGTCGGGCGCGACGTCGACGTGCACGGCCACCGCCGTTGCCGGATGGGCGGCGACGACGCTCGACCGCCGCCTCGCTACCGCGATACAGCCACTGTTCGGGACCCCACAGCGTGCCTGCGAGCGACTCCGGCCGCGCGGCCAGCCCCTCGCTGCGGGCGCCGGCGAGCCGCTCGCGCGCGCGCAGGTACGGCCAGCGCCCCTGGTAGGAGCGATGCACGTCGGCGAGCGCCGCCGCCGCATCGTCGACGTCGCCGCGGGCGAGCAGCGCCTCCGCCTTGGCGGTCGCGTACGGCGCCCAATCCTCGCTCCACAATCGATCGGCGCGCCGCTCCCAGGTGCCGGCGCGCTGGAGGTCGCCGCCGGCGAGCGCCGCCGTCGCCGCCTGCGCCGGCGGCAGGTCGGGCGACAGGCTGGCCAGCCGCGCCATCACCTCGGGCGGCAGCGGCTCTCCGCCGAGCTGCCAGAGCGGCAGCGCCCATTCGAGCCATGCCGAGAGCGCTCCGGTCGCCGACCCCAGCTGCCCGGGCGGCAGGTGCTCGATCGCGGCAGCGAAGATCGCCGCCGTGCGGCGATCGGGCGGCGCGCCGGCGAGCGTCGCCACCAGCTCGCCGCGGCCGCCGGCGATGTCGCCGGCATCGAGACGCCGCTTGGCCTCGGCAAGCCGCGCCTCCAGCGCCGCGATGGTGAGCGGCAGCCAGCGCTCGCGGGCGGCGCAGTAGCCGGCCCAATCGCTACGGCTCGCGGCCGCCTGTTGCAGCTGGTCGTAAGGCCCGGGCTCGGCGGGCAGCACCGCCTCGAGCTCGCCGCGGCTGCCGGCGACCGCCGCCCACGCCGGCAGCAGCTGGCTGAGCGTCTCGCGGTCGCGAAACGCCTCGCGAACGAGGCGCCGCGCCTCGGCGCGCTCGGCCGCGGAGAGCGCCTGCCAGGTGGCGAGGTAGCCGGTGACGAGCACCCTGCGCGGCTCGGGGTTTCCGGGCGCGAGCTTCTCGGCGTGCACGAGGGGGGCCCGCCAGCGGTCCGGCCGCGCATAGAAGTCCGCGTCGCCGCTGCGCCAGCCCGCGAGCATCCGCGCGCCGCCGAGCATCAACGCCGACTCCGAGGAAGCGGGCCGAGCAACGAGGGCCCGGCTCGCGAGCTCGGCCGCGAGTCGCAGGCGCTGCTCTCCCCGTCGTGCCTCAGCCGCCGCTTCGGCGCGAGGCAGCGCCGCGAGCGAGCGCGCATCGAACGCATCGATCACGAGCACCCGCGAGAGCGCCCTGGCGCTCGCCTGCGGATCGGGATCGCGCCGCGCACGGTCGGCCTCATCGGTGTACCGCGGGGCAACGCCGGTGGCCTCCCAACGCTGCACCGACTCCGCGCGCGCGGCTCGTTCGTGGCGGCAACTGGACACCGACGCCGCCAGCAGCAGAAGCGCGCCAGCTGCCGCGGCCCAGCGCAGGGGGATCAGGCGCATCGAGGGCTATGGTACTGCGAGCACTACGTTTGTGGTGTGCGAGGGGAGGGCGAGGGTGAGGCGAAGCGAGTGTGCGACCCAAGTTGCGATCTCGGAAGGGTGTCGTGGTTGGTTAGCGCTCGCTGGTCTCCGGCCGGCGTTCGCGACCGGTGCCGGAGGGCGCCGCCCAGGGGCACGGCGAGCTTTCCGAGAGCTGCGGGCGGGAGCGCTCGCCTTGCCCGCAGGGCGCGCATCGCACTCGCTGTTACCCGGTGTCCGAGCCAAGCGCCCTGCGGGAAGCCCCTGGGCGGCGCCCTCCGGCACCGGTCGCGAACGCCTTCACGAGTGGTCGTCGAGCTTCCCGGTGGCGAGCTCAAGTGTCGCCGTGGTGACGGCAGCTCTCTACCTCACGCTCTTTGTCGTTGGTGAAGGTGAGTCCGTCGTGCCGCTCGGGTGCCGCGATGCGCGCCGCCGACTTTCCCGTCACAACTCGCGCTTCACCGGTGGTCGCCGGACGCGGAGCGCGTTGCCAACGACCGATAGTAGTTGCGGCATCGAGATCGCTTCGCTTCGCTCGCGATGACGGAGTCGTCGCGGGGTAGCGACGCTCACCGAGTTACTCGACACGTCGCCCCGCGATCACTCGATACTCATGTCACTGCGAGGAGCGAAGCGACGAAGCAGTCTCGATGTGGCCATTCACCAGCCCATCCGGCGACCACAGTGGAGCGCGAGTTGTGACGGGAAAGCGTCTGGCGGGGCCGGGGGGCGCCGCCCAGGGGCTTCCTGCATGGCGCTTGGCTCGGACGCCGGGTGACAGCGGGTGCGATGCGCGCCATGCAGGCAAGGCGAGCGCTCCCGCCCGAAGCTCTCAGAAAGCTCGCCGTGGCCCTGGGTGGCGCCCCCCGGCCCCGCCAGCACGCGCCGGCCGGGTGGTCACAGCAGTCCGCAGGCCCCGAGTCCCTCTCCCTCTCCTGACCCGCGATCACAATCTCGCCGTCACCATTCACCACCAACGCGGCCCGACTTCGCCTCACCTTCGCCAACATCGCACGATCGCCGCTGGCTATAGTCCGCGCCGTCATGGGCCGCAACCGCTCCATCATCTGGGCCCTCCTTGCCACAGCCTGGGCCCTCTTCTCCTGGTGGCTGCTCACCTTCGAACGACTGCCGACGCCGCCATCCGTGGCCGACTGGTTCCCCGCGGTCCTCCTATCCTGGGACAAGGCCGGCCACGCTGCCCTCTTCCTCGTGCAGGCGCTGCTCTGCGCGCTCGCGGCCGAGCGGCGGTTCGGCCTTCGCGGCGCGCTCCTCTTCGCGGTCGCCTTCTGCCTCGCTTTCGGCGCCGCCAGCGAGCTTCGCCAGCGGGCGATGCCGACCCGCGACGCCGACGCCGCCGACCTTGCCGCTGACGGCGCCGGCGCCCTCGCCGCCGCGGCGGCGCTGCCGCTCAGCCGCCGGTGGTCGCGGGCTCGCGCTCGCGTTCGGGCTGTGCCGCCGCGTCCGGCTTAGCTGCTTCGCTCGCTGGCGCGGGCTCCTCGACGCTCGGCGGCTCGTACTGCTCCAAGATCTCCGCCGGCTTGCCGTCCCCGATAATCTGCCCCTCGGACAGCCACAGACAGCGGCTGCACTCCCGGATCAGCAGCTCGCCCACGTGCGACACCATCAGCACCGTGGCGCCGCTCGCCAGCACCTCCCGCACCCGCACGTGACACTTCTGCTGGAACGCGGCGTCGCCCACCACCAGCACCTCGTCGAGGATCAGCACCTCGGGGTCCCAGGCGGTGGCGATGGAGAAGCCCAGCCGCGCCGCCATCCCCGACGAGTAGCTGCGCAGCGGCACGTCGATGAACTCGCCGAGCTCGGCGAAGTCGACGATCGAGTCGAAACGCTCCCGCACCTCGCGGCGGCTGCGCCCGAGCAGCAACGCGTTGAGCATCACGTTCTCGCGCCCGGTCAGCTCGAGGTCGAAGCCGGTGCCCAGCTCGAGCAGCGGCGAGACGCGGCCGCGCACCTGCAGCCGCCCGCGCGTCGGCTTGAGGATGCCCGAGATCACCTTGAGCAGCGTGCTCTTGCCGGCGCCGTTGCGGCCGACGATGCCGACCACCTCGCCCTGCTCGATCGAGAAGCTGACGTCGCGCAGCGCCCACAGCTCCTGGTAGACGAGCGCGCCGCGCAGCATGTGGATGGCGTACTCCTTGAGCGACGGGATCCGCTGCTTGGCGAGCCGGTAGCGCAGCGAGAGGTCGTCGAGACGGATGACGGTCATGGCCGTACGTTCGGCAGCTCAGCTCAAACGTAGAACGGGATGCGGTCGGCGGAGCGGCGGAAGCTCCAGTAGCCGACGGCGAAGAGGAGCACAGCCACGCTGGCGGCGACGGTCAAGTGCGACAGCGGCGGCACCTTGCCGTAGAAGATCGGGTCGCGGAACACCTCGAGGATCGAGCGCACCGGGTTGAAGCGCACCAGCCAGCGGAAGCGGTCGGGCACGATGCTCATCGGGTAGAAGACCGGCGTCGCGTACATGGCGAGCATCATCAGCACGCCCACCACCTCGACGACGTCGTAGAAGAAGACCGCGAGCGGCGACAGCAGCAGGCCGGCGCCGAGGGTGAACAGGGTGGCGATGAGGATCGACACCGGCAGGAAGAGCAGGGACGGCGTGCAGCGGGTGCCCGGTGACCACCAGCACGATGAACAGCGGGACCATCGCCAGCGCCAGGTTGATGACCCCCGCGGCCACCGTCGCCACCGGGAACACCGCGTGCGGCACCGGCAGCTTCTTGAGCAGCGAAGCGTTGCCGCGCAGGCTGTTCATCGAGCTGATGATGCTCTGCGAGAAGAAGTTCCAGAACAGCACCCCGGCGAGCACGTAGACCGGGTAGTTGGCGACGTCGAAGCGGAACATGGTGCTGAAGACGGCGTGCAGCACGATCATGGTCAGCAGCGGCTGCAGCATCGTCCACACGAAGCCGATGGTGGAGCGCTTGTAGCGCACCGTCAGCTCGCGCATGACGAGGGTGGCGACGAGGTCGCGGTAGCTGAAGAGGCGGCGCACTTGAGTGGCGATCCCGCTTGGATGGTGGTCCCGCTTGGGTGGTGATCCGGCTGGGTGATCCGGGACTGTGGGTGGTGTCCCCAGGCTGGGACGGCCCGAGGACAGATCGTTGTACTACGTACGACCCTCGCCGGGCAAGCCGGCGTCGGCGGCGGGACTTGCGGTTGCGGCGCCGGTGGCGGCCTCCCGCGCGGCAGCGAAAGCGGCTTGCAGCGCGCGGCGCTCCTCCCTCGCCCGTTGCCGCTCCTCGCCGCCGCGCAGGGCGGCAAGCGCCAGCAGTGCGCGCTGGATCCACCCGCCGAGACGCAGCCAGCGCGCTGTGGCGCGACCCGCGCGAGCCCCACCCTGCTTGGTCGCCGAGCGGACGAGGTCTGCCCACAGGAGGGCCGCATCGTGGTGCGCGATCGTCGGGACCGCCGCCTCGCCGGCCGCGGCTTCACCTCGCCCGCCTCTCTTGCCGACGGTGGCGCCGTGATGGTGCACGACCCGGCTCGTCGCCACGACGGCGACGCGCCAGCCGCGGGCGCCGGCGCGTAGGCAGAGGTCGAGGTCCTGCGCGTAAAGGGCGAAGCGCGGGTCGAAGCCGCCGAGCTCGCTCCACAGCGGCCGTCGCACGGCGAGCGCGGCGCCGCTCACCCAGTCGACCTCGCCGCCGCGGTGGCCGGAGACCGGCCGCCGCCGCCGCCAGCGCGGCCAGCGGTCGAGGCGGTAGGCGATGCCGCTGCCGAGCGCCAGCAGCCACAGCGGTCGCGGCGCGTGTCCGCCGCTCCATTGCGCGCGCCCGTCGGGGTAGACGAGCGAGGCCCCGGCGACGCCCAGCCCGGCGTCGGCGCGGAAGGCGGCGAGCAGCGCGCCGAGCGCGTCGACGGCCACCTCGGTGTCGCTGTTGAGCAGTAGCAGGAGGTCGCCGCTCGCCATCGCGGCGCCGGCGTTGGCGGCGGCCGTGAAGCCGCGCGGGCGCTCGTGCCGGAGCACCTGCACGGCAGGGTACGATGCGGCCACCGCGGCGGCGGTGCCGTCGCTGCTGCCGTCGTCGACGAGGACGACCTCGTCGGGCGGCGGCGCGGCGGCGGCGAGCGCGGCGAGGCAGGCGAGGGTCAGCTCGCGGGTGTCGTGGGTGGGGATGACCACCGAGAGGGTCGCCGGCGGCGCGCCGGCCGCCGTCGCGGATGGCGCCGCCAGGGAGCGCAAGGGTCCCTCACTGCTCATCCGTCGGCGACGGTATCACCGGGCTCGCCGGCACCATGGCTGCGCCGGCAGCTCGGGATCTCGAACGGTGTGAGAGCGACGACACGGTGGCGATGAAGCGCAGCGGCAAACGCAAGGCAGCGGAAGGCTCGGGACGGCGCGGGGGCGACGCGTCCCGGTCCGCGCGGCCGCGCCTCGACGCGCAGCGCTGGGGCGAGCGGCTGGCGGTGGCCACCCTCGTCGTCACGCCGTTCGTCGTCGTGCCGGTGGCGCTCGACGCCTTTCGGCTGCCGCAGCGGATGGTGGGGGAGTGGCTGGCGCTGGCGTCGCTGCTCGCCCTCGCCATCGGTGGGCGCCGCTGGTCGTTCGCGGCGTTGCTGCGCTCGACGGCGCTGGTCGCCGCGCTGCCGCTCTTGCTCGTCGCCGCGGCGAGCCTGACCACCACCACGCACCGCGCGCACGTCGCCGACGCGCTGGTCGACCTCGCGATCGGCGTCGCGGTGCTCGTCGGCTGGTCGGTGGCGCTCGAGCCGGCGACCCTGCGCCGGCTGCTCGACGCGACGCTGGTGCCGGCGGCGGCCCTCGCCGGGATCGGCATCCTGCAGCTGCACCAGCTCTGGCAGCCGTTCGGAATCGCCGGGTCGCTCCCCGGCGAGCGCCTGACCGTCACCTCGCTCGCCGGCAACCCCGGCGACCTCGCGGCGTTCCTCGTGTTACCCACGCTGGTCGCGCAGGCGGGGCTGCCGGGCTCGCGCGGCTGGGGCCGCTGGTGGCGGCTGATCGTGCTCGCCCTCTGCCTCTACGCCCTCGCCGGCACGCAGACGCTGACGTCGCTCGTCGCCATCGCCGGCGGCAGCCTCGTCCTGTGGGCGGCGCTGCTGCCGCGCCGGCGCGTGCTCGCCGCTGCCGCGGCCACGGCGGTGGTGGTCGTGCTGCTCGTCGCCGGCGTGCGGCCGCTGCGCGAGAGGGTCGGCTTCGTCTGGCGGACGGTCGCCACCGGCGCCGGCCTCAACGAGGCGCTCAGCGGCCGGCTCGACGCCTGGCGCGTCGCCGTGCGGCTGCTCGAGGATCACTCCCTGTCCGGCGTCGGCTTCGGCGCCTATCGCGCCGAGTTCGGCCCCGCGAAGCTCCGCCTCATCAATGAGGGGACGCCGTTCTTCGCCGGCCACGTCAATCCCAGCTTCGCCAGCGCGCACGACGAGTACCTCGAGGTGGGAGCCGACCTCGGCTGGCCCGGCCTGCTGGCGCTCGCCTGGGGCATCGCGATGGTGGTGCGCGGCGCCTGGCGGGCGCGGCGGCGCCTCGAACCGCCCGACCGCGCGCTCTGCTGGGGAGGGCTCGCCGCGCTGGCGCTGCTGGCGTTCGGCTACTTCCCCTTCCGCCTGGCGCCGGTGGCGTTCCCGGCACTCGCCTGGCTGGCCTGGCTGTTCGCCGACGATGACGTCGAGGAGCCCGCGGCGTGATGGGTCGGCAGCGCATCCTCGTCGCGGCTGCCCTGGCGCTGGCGCTCCTCGCGCAGGCGGTGCGCGCATGGAATCGACTCGAGGCGAGTGCGCTCGTGCGCACGGTGCAGCACGAGATGACGTCGCTCGGCAGCGCGCGCGCGCCTGACCGCACCTTGCGGCTCAGCGAGGTGGCCGTGCAGCGCGCGCAGCAGCGCGACCCCGCCGCCATCGAGCCGCTCGCCTTCGAGGCCGACCTGCTGCTCGTCGCCGGCCGTCTCGACGACGCCGACCGCGCCTACCGGCGGGCCGCCGCGCACGAGCCGCGGCCGGAGGTGCTCTCCCACTGGGGCCTCACGCTGTGGCGCCAGGGGCGCGTCGGCGAAGCCGTCGTGCAGCTGCGCCGCGGCGTCGCGCTGGCGCCGCGCCTGGCGAGCGAGATCCCGGCGGGGGCACGGCCGCTCGTCGAGCGCGCGCCGCTGCTGCCCATCCCGCCGCTGGTGCCGCCGCCGGCTGCACCGCGGCGCTAGGAGGAGGGGCCGGGTGGGGGCGCCCCCTGCCCCTGGAGGGGCTAAACCCCGCGCGAGCTCAACACCGTGCGCACGGTGCGCACGAGGATGGAGAGGTCGAGCCAGAGGCTCCAGTTGGCCTGGTAGGCGAGGTCGTAGCGCAGCTTGTTCTCCGGCGTCGAGTCGTAGTCGCCGTTGACCTGCGCCAGGCCGGTGAGCCCCGGCCGCAGCGAGAAGCGCTCGGCGTAGCCGGGCACGCGGTCGAGGTAGGCGCGCACGAAGCCGGGGCGCTCCGGACGCGGCCCCACCAGGCTCATCGAGCCGCCGATGACGTTGAGCAGCTGCGGCAGCTCGTCGAGCCGCGTGCGGCGCATGAAGGCGCCCACCGGCGTCAGGCGCGGGTCTCCTGGCGTCGCCAGCACCTCCTCGCCCTGCTCGGCGCCGAGGCGCATGGTGCGGAACTTGAGCAGCGTGAACGGTGCCTGGCCGCGGCCGACGCGGACCTGCCGGTAGAGCACCGACCCCGGCGAGGTGAGTCGCACGGCCAGCGCGCAGGCGGTCATCGCCGGCGAGGCGAGCAGCAGAAAGGCGCCGGCGCCGACGACGTCGACCAGGCGCTTGAGCGGCCGGTGGATGCGCCACTCGCTGGCGCCGATCACCTCGATCAGCGGCAGATCGCTCACCCAGCGGTAGCGCATGCGGCCGATCAAGCTCTCGAATGGCCCCGGCAGCAGCAGCAGCGCGGTGTGCGCCGAGCGCTCGCCGGCGAGCAGGTCGACGAGCCGGCTCTGCCAGGTGTGCGTCGGGGCGACGACGACGAGGTGGTCGAAGGCGTCGGCGCGCAGCAGCGCCGGCACCTCCTCGATGCCGCCCAGGCAGGGACCCAGCGGACCGCCGTCGTGCAGGGCGCCGTCGTGCAGGGCGCCGTCGTGCAGACCTGCCGGCGGGTCGGCCGGCGTGTGCAAGTGGCCCACCACGTCGAGCCCGTGCCAGTGGTGGCGGGCGATCTTCGCCGCCAGCTCGACGGCGGCCTCGCCGCAGCCGACGAGCGCGACGCGGCGCCGCCGTGGCCGATAGAGCCGCTGCAGGGTGCCGCGCCAGAGGACGAGCAGCAGAGCGTCGAGGCAGACGTAGAGCAGCAGCACCGAGCGCGGGAAGGTGCGGTCGGCGAGGAAGAAGTAGGCGGTGAGCCCCAGCCCCTGCAGCGCCGCCGCGCCGAGGATCCGGCTCGCCAGCTCGAGCCGCGGCCGCGGCTCGGGCGAGTGGTAGAGGTTGAAGAAGTAGAGGGTGAGCAGCTGCAGCGCGAGGACCAGCACCAGCACCGGATCGAGCGGCGCCACGCGTTCGTGCGGCAGCAGGCCGATGGTGAACGGCAGCGGCACCGCGACGCGCAGCCAGACGGCGCCGTACCAGGCGACGACGGCGGCCAAGCCATCGCCGAGGTAGCGCCAGACGCGCCAACCCGCAGAGCCGCCCATGGGGTGCATCGCGGGCCATCTTACGTGCCGGCGCCACCGGCGCCCGTTCGCGCGCGGCGGGGCGCGGCGGGGCGTTCGCTATCATTGCCGCCCTCATGAAGGTGACCGAGCACCTCGCGCGGGCGACGCGCCCGCTGATCAGCTTCGAGCTCATCCCGCCGCTGCGCGGCGGCGACGTGCGCGGCTTGCTGTCGCTGCTCGACGAGCTGATGGTGTTCGCGCCGCCGTTCATCGACATCACCTCGCACGCGGCGCAGGTGTCGATCGAGGAGACCTCGCACGGCCTCGAGCGGCGGGTGAAGCGCAAGCGGCCGGGGACGCTCGGCGTCTGCGCGCTGATCCAGAACAAGTACGGCATCGACGCCGTGCCGCACGTGCTGTGCACCGGCTTCTCGCGCGAGGAGACCGAGGACTTCCTCATCGAGCTGCGCTACCTCGGCATCGACAACGTGCTGACCATTCGTGGCGACGACAACGGCTACCAGAAGCCGCTGCAGCACGGCCGCTCGGCCAACCGCTACGCGGTCGAGCTGGTGCGGCAGGTGTCGGCGATGAACAAGGGGCGCTACCTCGAGGAGGACCTGCTCGACGCCGACCCCGCCGACTTCTGCGTCGGCGTCGCCGGCTACCCGGAGCGCCACTTCGAGGCGCCCAACCTGATCACCGACGTGCGGGCGACGAAGGAGAAGGTGGAGGCGGGTGGGCACTACATCGTGACGCAGATGTTCTTCGACAACCGCCACTACTTCCGCTTCGTCGAGCTCTGCCGCGCCGAAGGCATCACCGTGCCGATCATTCCCGGCTTGAAAGTGCTGTCGTCGGCGGCGCAGCTGAAGACCATTCCGCGCACCTTCCACGTCGAGATCCCGTTGGAGCTCGCGGACGCTGCGGCCAAGGCAGGGGAGCACACGCTCGACGTCGGCGTCGAGTGGAGCGTGCGGCAGGTCAAGGAGCTGCTCGAGGCGGGAGTGCCCGCCGTGCACTTCTACATCATGCAGAGCGCGACGGCGGTGAAGCGGGTACTCGAGGGGATCTCGCTCTAGGGCAGAAGAGTCAAGAGCTGAGCTGAACCTGAGCGGGGCGGCGGGGCACCCGCCTTCAGGCGTGGCCCGCATCACCACTGTCGAGATTCAATCGCGCGGGAACAGGTCGGCGAGCACGACGGAGAGTGTGGCAGCTCCGGCCAAACGGAGCGCCAATGTCGCATCCGCACGGTGCACGATCCGCCGCCCGTACGCACCCGAGTTGCGATCGGGGTCGACGTACTCCTCGGCCGTGCGGTCGGCCAGGACGAGAATCACGTACTGAGGGATGCCGCCGTGCGCGTAGTGGCGGAGCTTGGTGGTGCGATCGCGGCCGAGGGACGTGCCGGCGACCTCGATGACGCAGGAGACGTGCTCGGCACGGGCTTTCGCGACGGCAGTGATCGGCCGCAGCACGATGGCGGCGTCCGGCTCGGGCTCGCCCGCTTCGGGGACGACGATCGGCTGCTGGGTTTGTACGTGCAGGCTGTCGAGGTCGAGGCGAAGGGCCAGATAGGCGAGCCGCCTGACGACGTAGGCGTGGGCCTCTCCGACGGTCATCGGATCCCCTCCCGCATCCCCGCGATCCTTGCGCACCAACATCCCGTCGAGCAGCTCGACGCCCGTGTCCTCGGGCAGGATGCCCTCGTCGATCATGCGGTCGTACTGTTCGACGGAGAGAGGGAGCAGCTCCAGCGTGCCGCCGATCGACTCGCCAATGACGTTGGGCGCTCCCGGCTCCACTCGCAGACGCTGCTCGCTGGTGGGCATCGCAGTCAGGCTAGCACGGGCGAGTGGCTGCGTTTGACAGGCTTCCGCACCTCCCGTAAGCTGATCTCGCATTCGGAGCGGTCCGGCTCGCGCCGGGCTCGGCAACCTGGGGCGGACACCCAAGGTGCCCTCCCGCTGCGAAAGCAGGGATGCGGCCGCAAGCGATCGTCGCTGGCGGCAACCAACTGTCCGGTGGGAAGGACCCGCTCCAATGCATTCTGAAGAATGCATTTCATGGAGCGGGTTTCGCCTATGGCCGCCAATTCCACCACCATCGCCCCGACGCCGATCGGCGCTCCCGAGCCGATCGACCTCCCGCCACCTCCCGCCGATCGCGAGGCGCGCACCCACGCGCTCCTCCAGGCCTTCGACGAGCGCATCCTCGTCATGGACGGCGCCACCGGCACCGCCATGCAGCGACTCACCCTGACCGCCGACGACTTCGGCGGCCCCGACCTCGAAGGCTGTAACGAGGCGCTCAACCTCACGCGGCCCGACGCCGTCCTCGCCCTCCACGACACCTACCTCAGCGCCGGTGCCGACGTGGTGGAGACCAACACCTTCGGCGCCACCCCGCTCGTCCTCGCCGAGTACGACCTCGCCGACCACGCCTTCGGCATCAACCGCGCCGCCGCCTCGCTCGCCCGCCAGGCCTGCGCGCGCTACGACGAGCCCGGCCGCCTGCGCTTCGTCTGCGGCAGCATGGGGCCGACGACGAAGGCGATCTCGGTCACCGGCGGCGTCACCTTCGCGCAGCTCCGCGACCACTTCCGCGTGCAGGCCCTCGGCCTCCTCGCCGGCGGCGCCGACTACCTGCTGCTCGAGACTCAGCAGGACACCCGCAACGTCAAGGCCGGCCTGCTCGGCATCGAAGATGCGTTTGGCGAGCTGGCCTGGCGCATCCCCGTCGCGGTGTCGGTGACCATCGAGACCTCCGGCACCATGCTCGCGGGGCAGGACGCCGAGGCGCTGGCGGTGTCGCTGCTGCACGCCGACCTGCTCTACGTCGGTCTCAACTGCGCCACCGGCCCCGAGCTGATGCGCGACCACGTGCGCACGCTCTCCGAGCTGGTGCGCACGCGCACCGCCTGCGTGCCCAACGCCGGCCTGCCCGACGAGAACGGCAAGTACCACGAGAGCCCCGAGGACTTCCGCCGCGTGCTCGGCGAGTTCCTCGACCACGGCTGGCTCAACCTCGTCGGCGGCTGCTGCGGCACGCCACGACGGCCACGTGGCGGCGCTCGCGGATCTCGTCGCCGGCAAGCGGCCGCGCCGCCTCCCCGAGCACTCGCGCGCGCTGGTCTCCGGCATCGAGGCGGTCGAGCTCACCCCCGACAACCGGCCGCTGCTCGTCGGCGAGCGCACCAACGTGCTCGGCAGCCGGAAGTTCAAGGAGCTGGTGGCGGCGGGCGAGTGGGAGCAGGCGGGCGAGGTGGGCCGCGCGCAGGTGCGCGGCGGCGCGCAGGTGATCGACGTCTGCCTGCAGGACCCCGACCGCGACGAGATCGTCGACGTCGAGCGCTTCCTCGACCGCCTGGTGCGCCTCGTCAAGGTGCCGCTGATGATCGACTCCACCGACGCCAAGGTGATGGAGCGCGCCCTCGACTACTGCCAGGGCAAGGCGGTGCTCAACTCGGTCAACCTCGAGGACGGCCTCGAGCGCTTCCGCAAGGTGGTGCCGCTGGCGCGCCGCTACGGCGCGGCGCTGGTCGTCGGCTGCATCGACGAGCAGGGGATGGCGGTGACCGTCGAGCGCAAGCTCGAGGTGGCGCGGCGCAGCTTCCAGATCCTCACCGAGGACTTCGGCATGCGGGCGGAGGACCTCTGGTGGGACCCGCTGGTCTTCCCCTGCGCCACCGGCGACGAGAACTACCTCGGCTCCGCGCACGAGACGATCGAAGCGGTGCGCGAGCTCAAGCGCGAGCTGCCCGACACGCGCACCATCCTCGGCATCTCCAACGTCAGCTTCGGGCTGCCGGCCTCCGGGCGCGAGGTGCTCAACTCGGTCTTCCTCTACCACTGCACGCAGGCCGGGCTCGACGCGGCGATCGTCAACACCGAGCGGCTGGCGCGCTACGCCGAGATCCCGGCAGACGAGCGCGCGCTCGCCGAGGCGCTGCTGGCGCTGCGGCCCGGCGACAAGGCGGCGGGCGAGGCGGCGGTGGCCGCCTACACCGAGCACTTCCGCGGCCGCGGGCCGACGACCGGGCGCACGCCGCGCGCCGAGCTGCCGCTCGAGGAGCGTCTGGCGCGCGCCGTCGTCGAGGGGAGCAAGGTCGGGCTCGAGGACGACCTGCGCCAAGCGCTGCAGCGCTGGCCGGCGCCGCTCGACATCATCAACGGCCCGCTGCTCGCCGGCATGGACGAGGTGGGCAAGCTCTTCAACGCCAACCAGCTCATCGTCGCCGAGGTGCTGCAGAGCGCCGAGGTGATGAAGGCCGCCGTCTCCTTCCTCGAGCCGCACATGGAGAAGAAGGACGGCAACGGCCGCGGCAAGGTGCTGCTCGCCACCGTCAAGGGCGACGTCCACGACATCGGCAAGAACCTCGTCGACATCATCCTCAGCAACAACGGTTTCCAGGTGGTGAACCTGGGCATCAAGGTGCCCAGCGAGCAGCTGGTGCAGGCGGCGCGCGAGCACCGGCCCGACGTCATCGGCCTCTCCGGCCTGCTGGTCAAGAGCGCGCAGCAGATGGTGATCACCGCCGGCGACCTCGCCGCGGTGGGCGTCGACACGCCGCTGCTGGTGGGCGGCGCGGCGCTGACGCGGCGCTTCACCCACCAGCGCATCGCGCCGGCCTACAAGGGTTTCTGCACCTACGCCAAGGACGCCATGCACGGGCTCGAGCTGGTCGACCGCATCCTCGACAAGGCCAAGCGCCCGCAGCTCGAAGCGGAGGTGGAGAAGCTGCGCGAGGCGGACGCGTTGGTGGCGGAGAAGCCGGCGGCCTGCCGCCCCGAGGAAGGGGCGACGTCGAGCGTCCGGCGCGACCTGGTGGCGCCGCCGCCGCCCGACCTGCTGCGCCACGTCGAGACGGCGCCGCTACGCGAGGTGTGGGCGCAGCTCAACCACCAGATGCTCTACAGCAAGTACTTCGGCATCAAGGGCGTGGTCAAGAAGCTCGCCGAGGCGGGCGATCCCAAGCTGCGCATGGTCGAGGCGGTGGTCGACGAGCTCAAGGCGCTGGCGCTCGCCGGCGCCCTCGAGGTCAAGGTGGCGTGGCGCTTCTTCCCCGCCGAGGCCAGCGGCGAGCGGCTGCGGCTGCTCGATCCACAGAGCGGCGCACTGGTCGCCGAGTGGGAGCTGCCGCGCCAGCCTTCCGGCGATCGGCTCTGCGTCGCCGACTACGTGCTGCCCGGCGACCACGTGGCGCTCTTCGTCACCACGGCAGGCGCCGGCGTGCGCGAGCGCGCCGAGGAGTGGAAGGCGGCCGGCGAGTACCTCAAGAGCCACGGCTGGGCGGCGTTGGCGCTGGAGAGCGCCGAGGCGGCGGCGGAGTGGCTGCACATGCGGCTGCGCGCGGCGTGGGGCTTCCCCGATCCGCCCGAGCTGCAGCCCGGCGACCGCTTCGCGGCGCGCTACCGCGGCCGCCGCTATAGCTTCGGCTACCCGGCCTGCCCCGACCTCGCCGGCCAGCGCCAGCTCTTCACCGCGCTGCAACCGGAAGAGATCGGCGTCCACCTCACCGAGGGCGACATGATGGACCCCGAAGCGTCGGTGTCGGCGCTGGTCTTCCAGCATCCGGATGCTAAGTATTTCGCGGTATGAGCGGTGACGCTCCTACCGCGTGCGCCAAATACTTCGCGGTCTGAAGGCTGAGAGCACGGCCGCGCCGGCGGCGAGGATGGCGGCTCCGCTCGCGTACTGGCCGGGGGTGAGGCCGAAGTAGGTGGCGTCGGTCAATCGCGGGACGTCGAGGACGAACCGTGCCGGTGCGTAGAGAAAGGTGAAGGCGGCGAGGAAGAATCCCGGCGGCCGTCGCCTGCGCCCCAGCCACACGAAGACGGGCACGATGATGAACAGCGTCCACAGCAGCTCGTAGAAGCCGAGGTTGTGGAAGCCCATGCCGGCGAGCGCGGCGTCGCCGGGCAGCTCACCGCCGCGGCCGGCGGCCGCGTAGACGCCGCGGATGAAGTGGCGCCCCTGCGCAGTGTCGAGGCTGGTCGCCAAGGCGAAGCCGCGCGTTACCGTGCCCGGGTGGTCGTTGGCCACCGTGCAGGCCAGCCGCCCGAACACCCACGCGAACGGCCAGCCGTAGGCCACGGCGTCGACGTAGCGCCAGCGCTCGGCGGCAACGGGACCGCGCCGGCGCGAGCCCAGGAAGACGGCCATGCCGGCGAGCCCGCCGAGCATGCCGCCGTAGGAGCTGATGCCGTCCCACAGCTGCAGCAGCGTCCAGGGGTTGTCGAGCAGCCGCTGCGGCGCATAGAAGACGAGGTCGAGCACGTGGGCGGCAACGAAGCCCCACAGCAGCGCCTGGCCGATGACGCCGCGGGTCACCCGCGGGTCGAGCCTCTCGAAGCGGGCGCGCCGCAGGGTCACCTCGACTCCGACGAGGATGCCCACCGCCACCAGTGCCCCGAAGGCGTGCACGCTCAGCGGGCCGACCTCGAGGTGAGGGTGCGCGAAGTAGGGGAACCAGCAGCCGGCGTGGGGCCACACGTCGAGGACGCGGCGAAATCCGACGACGAGTGCCACGGCGCCGGCGGTCCCCGGGCCGCCGCGGCCCCTTCGGGCACGCGAGGCCGGCGACGTTCGTGGCAGCTCCCGCGCGGTGTTGCCGCGTCGTAGTCAGGACGTTCCCAAAGGAGGTTCGCGATGGAGCACCGTTCCGTGACCACCGGCATCGTCTGGGCCCTGTTCGCCTTGGCCCTCCCCGCATGCGGCTTCAACCCCTCCGGCACCAGCAACCTCGACGCCTGGCTGCCCTGGCGCGACGAGGTTCCGTTCGTGGAATCCACATCGGAGACCGTGGAAGAGGTCCTCTCGTCGCCGGGAGAACTCTCCGTCTACCACGGCGAGACCTGCGCGGTGGGGCCGCAGACGGTCAAGGTCCGCCAGCACATCTCCATCGACCGCGGGTTCGACCAGGGCACCGTTCTGCTCAACGGCTATCGCCTGAAGTATCGGGACGAGCAGAGCTGGGTCCGAGCACTGGCCACCGGCATCGGCTCGATCGACGTCCAGCAGGGGATGCTCTCCTGGGAAGCCGCGGGGGTCCTCTCCGACGCCGCCTACGACGACGTCATCGAGTGGTGCTACACGTACACCGCGATCGCTTGGGACTCGACGAGGCTGGCGGCGATGGTCGACGACGACGATCCCATGCACGTCTTCCAGGACCGCCCCTACAACAGCGGCTCGGCGCTGCGGCCGATTCCCGGCTACCTCAGGAACCCTGCCTTCATCGGCTCGCCCGAAGTCGCGGTGCTGCCGCGCGGCTTCCTCGCCATGTTTCACGGGACCTCCCATCATCTGCTGCAGGTCGCTTACCACCAGGACGCCGGCGAGCGATTCGTGGAAGCCAGGAAGGTCTTCGGCAACGGCGAGACCCCGCAGCCGGGAAACGTGTCGGTCGCTGCCGGCGACGTCGTCACCTGGGAGTCGACGGGCCTCATCAAGGACAAGAATTCGGACAATGGCGAGACGATGGCCGAGCTGGTCACCGGCCTCGCCGGCCCCGACGTCGGCATCATCAACCCGCCGTTCGCCGTCGTGCCGAAGGCCGACTGCGGCTCCTGCGGCGGAGCGCCCTCGGCGGGAGTCGAGACCGAGGAGCGCGAGGTCAACGGAGTGCCCTTCCAGTTCGCCATTCCCGTGCTCTCGAGCTGGGAGCTTGCTTACGGCATCAACGACGAGAGCGTGCGCGAGCTGGGGGTGTGGATCCCGCATTGGAAGTGGACGCAGGCGCCCAACGGCGGCAGCTTGAGCTACACCCTCTCGTCGATCCTCGACAACGACGATCACTGGCCGTTCTTCGTCACCCGGGCGCAGATCAAGATCCTTGGCTTCCGGCGTCTGCCCGGCCTCTAGGCGGGGCGCGAAGTGCTTCGCGGGTGAGCGGCCAGGCTAAGACGCCGGCAGCAGCGTCAGTGGCACGCCCAGCTGCACCGCACCGAAATGTCGGCGGTCGAGGGTGGCGATCCGGCCGATGCCCAAGTGCTCGGCGATCGCCATGATCGCGGCGTCGACGAAACCAAGTCGCAGGTCGGCATAGCGGCGGTGGAGCTCGGCGACACGGCGGTAACCGGTCGGCGGCAGGTCGACGAGGAAGAAATCGCCGTCGCCGAGCTTCGCGACAAAGTTGCGCTGCGCCTCGCTCCCCAGGTGCTTGCCGAGCAGATAGTCGATCTCGGGGATCGTGGGCGTGGGCAGAATCAGCTCGCGCGCTTCGGCGTGCAGGAGCTGGCGGGCTTCAGCGTGCCAACGGTCGCGGCGGTCGTAGCCGGCATAGACGACCCCAGTGTCGAGCAGGACCGGCATCAGCTCCCGCTACCGCGCGAGTCCTCTCCGAAGCCGTCGAGCTCCTCCTCGGCGCGCTCGGCGATGTCGCCGGCTTGGCTCTCGAACGCACCGATCCAGCTCAAATCGGGCGTGTGGTGCCGGTCCGCCAGGTAGGCACGGAGGGCTTCGCGCACGAGCTCGGAGGACGGTCGCCGCTGCCGTAGCGCCTCCAGCTTGAGCGAGATCTCCAGATCCGGGTCCAGCACGACCGAGGTGCGTTTCATGATGTGCTTATGCTAGCACCAGGCACCAGCGTAACTCCCTTGCGCACCGCGCGGCGAGGGAATCCTGCGCTACTCTGCGGCGCGTGAGCGAGGAGCCAGGCAGCCTCCCGCCCGAAGCTGACGACGATCGCCTGCGCATCGCCTACGAGCTTGCCTGCGAGCACGACCAGGACGCCTTCGCCCGTGCCCGAGAGATCTCCTTCGAGCAGACGGTGGAGCTGCCCGAAGCCTGCGTGCCGGCCGCCCTACAGCGCGCCGTCGTGGGCCGGCTCGAGGGGATGGAGCGACTCGACAAGCGGAGATGGCGCGCAACCCTCTCCTATGCCGCCGAGATCGTCGGCGGCGAGGTTCCGCAGCTGCTCAACGTGCTGTTCGGCAACGTCTCTTTGCTCGACGGCGTGCGCGTCGTCGACGTCGGCTGGCCGCGGTCGCTGCTCGAGGCGCTGCCCGGGCCGGCGTTCGGCATCGACGGCGTGCGGCGGTTGCTGCCGCAGGCCGACGGTCGCGCGATGCTCTGCACCGCGCTCAAGCCGATCGGCCTTACCAGCCGCGAGCTGGCGACGCTGGCGGGGCGCTTCGCCCGCGGCGGCGTCGACCTCATCAAGGACGACCACGGCCTCGCCGACCAGGGGACGGCGCCGTTCGCCGAGCGCGTCGCGCGCTGCCAGCACGAGGTGCGCGGCGCGGCGGAGGAGACCGGCGCCGAGAGCCTCTACCTGCCGCACCTGACCGGCCCCGTCGACGAGCTGCCGGCGCGCCTCGAGCTGCTGCGGCAGCGAGGGCGTGCGCGGCGCGCTGGTGTCCCCCTTCGTGCTCGGCCTCGACGTGCTGCGCTGGCTGGCGAAGACCTCCGGCCTGGTGCTCTTCGCGCACCCGACGTGGTCGGGGACGCTCTTCGGTCGTCACCACGGCATCGCGCCGGAGGTCGTCTACGGCGACCTGCTGCGGCTGCTCGGCGCCGACGGCGTCATCTACGTCAACTCCGGCGGCCGCTTCCCGGTCGCCGTCGAAACCTGCGAGGCGATCAACGCAAGACTGCGCCGCTCGCTCGGCGGCGTGCGCCCGACGTTTCCGGTGGCCGGCGGCGGCGTGCAAGGTCGAGAGCCTGCCGCGCTGGGCGGCGCGCTACGGCCCCGACACCATCTTCCTCGTCGGCGGCAGCCTCTACCTGCAGGAGGACCTGGAAGCAGGCGTCGCGGCAGCTCGTCCAGGCGCTGGCCTGGCAGGGCACGCCGACTAGCAGGCCGCCGCTAGGACCCGCACGTCGAGATCGCTTCGTCGCTGCGCTCCTCGCGATGACGGTCATCATCGCTGCGCGACTCGGATGATGCTCACTGTCGCTGCGTCGCGATGACGTGTGCTCGTCATTGCGAGCGAGCGAAGCAATCTCGATCCGGCGCGCGCTCAGGCGCTCAGCTCACCCGAACACCTGCTTGGTGCTGCGGAAGACGTTGCGCGGGTCCCAGCTGCCGCTTGAGCGCCGCGAGGCGCGCCAGGTTGCCGCCGTACGCCGCACGCACGCGTTCGTCGCCCTCTTCCTCGGTGAGGAAGTTGACGTAGGTGCCGCCGGTCGAGAACCGCCGCAGGTCGCTCCAGGCGCCGCGCGCCCAGGCGACGCCCGACTCGTCGTCCTCGGCGCCGCTCCCACGAGCCGGTGACGTTGAGCACGAACCGCGCGTCGCGGTTGCCGACCGCCGAGTGATCGTCCGGCAGCCGCTCGATGGCGCCGCCGATGGGGAAGAAGATGATCGCCGAGTGCGGCGAGGGCACCCGTCCGAAGTGCTCCATCGCGACGGCGAGCGCGTCCGCCTCGACGGCCGGCAGGTACTCCGACTTCCAGTAGTAGCGCCGCCCCTTGGGCTGGGTGGCGTCGAGCAGCTGCTGCTGGCTGACGTAAGTGCGGCGCTGCAACGCGCTGCCCACCGGTGAGCCGCAGGCGCGCAGTCGGCGCCAGCACGCGCTCTCGCCTCGGCGGGGTCGCCGGACCAGCAGACGATCGCCATCACCACCGGCTTGCCGTGCACGTCCGGCGGCAGCCACGGCGCCGGCGGCGCGAGGCGCAGCGACCAGCACGCAGGTGAGCTCCGGGCGGCGCCTCGGCGACTAGTTGGCGGTAGAGCTCGAGCACCTCGGCCGCCTCCTCGGCTCGCCAGGCGACCGGGCCGCCGACGATCTCGGGCCCCACCGGCTCGAGCCGGCAGATCGAAGCTGGTGACGACGCCGAAGTTGCCGCCGCCGCCGCGCAGGCCCCAGAGCAGCTCGGGGTGGCTCTCCTCGCTCGCGCGCACCAGCTCGCCGTCGGCGGTCACCAACTCCATGGCGGCGACGTTGTCGCAGGTCCAGCCGAAGCGCCGCGTCAGGTAGCCGAAGCCGCCGCCGAGGGTGAGTCCGGCGACGCCGGTCTGCGAGACGAAGCCGAGCATCGCCGCGAGCCCGTGCGCTGCGTGGCGGCGTCGACGTCGCCGAGCAGGCAGCCGGGCTGGGCGCGGGCGAGGCGGCGCTCCACGTCGACCTCGACGCCGCGCAGCTCGGCCATGTCGAGCACCAGGCCGCCGTCGGGCATCGCCAGGCCGGCGATGTTGTGGCCGCCGCCCTTGACCGCCAGCGTGACGCCCGCGCTCGGCGGCGAAGCGCACGCAGGCCTGCATGTCGTCGACGCCGAGCGGCCGCGCGATCGCCGCCGGCCGGCGGTCGATCATCGCGTTCCACACCGTTCGCGCCTCGTCGTAGGCGGAATCGCCGGGCAGCAGCAGGCGGCCGCGGAGGCTTCCGGCGAGCGAGGCAAGGGCGGCGGGGTCGATGGGCGAGGCGGGGGTGGTGACCATGGCGACGAGGATATCCACTCCCGAGCGTAACGCGCTCGTGTCGCGCGCGGGCGACGGCGCCGCTCAGCGTGTCGCCGTAAGTGCGGCGCCCCTCAGCTCACGACGAGGAAGGCGCAGGTCAGGTAGCGCCCCTGCGAGAAGGCCGGCGGCGTCGGATGGTCGGCCGCCTGGTGGCCGATGGCGAGCAGCCGCACCTCGCGGTGGGCGCGGCGGGCGGCGGCGGCGACGATGCGCAGTAGCTCCTCGGGGCCGAACGCCGCCGAGCACGAGCAGGTGGCGAGCACGCCGCCTGACGTCACCAGTCGCAACGCGGCGGTGTTGAGCCCTTCGTAAGCGGACAGCGCCTGCTGCAGGTGCTTGGTGGTGGGTGCGAGCTTGGGCGGGTCGAGCACCACCAAATCCCAACGCTCGCCGGCGGCGGCCCAGGTCGCGAGGTCTCGCCGCGCGTCGCCTTGCCGCCAGCTGATGCGGTCGCCGACGCCGTTGCGTTGGGCGACCGCCGCGGCGGCGGCGAGCAGCGGCGCCGCGCGGTCGACGCCGACGACGCCGGCGGCCCCGCCCCGCGCCGCCGCCAGCGCGAAGCCGCCGAGATAGGTGCAGACGTCGAGCACTCGCGCGTTGCGGGCCAGCGCCTCCACGCGGGCGCGATTCTCGCGCTGGTCGAAGTAGTAGCCGGTCTTCTGCGCCAGCTCGAGCGGCACCTCGAAGGCGAAGCCGCGCTCCCGGAACGCGAGCACGTCGCTGGGCGCGCCGCGCACCGTGCGCAGCGTTGCCGCGATGCCTTCGCGCCGCGACCCCTCGCCGCCCGGCATCTCGACGACGCGACGGATGCCGGGCAGCGCCGCGAAGGCGTCGAACAGCACCTCTTCGCGCCGCTTCATGCCGGCGGTCAGCAGCTGCATGCAAACGGTGTCGCCGTAGCGGTCGGCGACGACGCCCGGCAGGTCGTCGCCCTCGGAGTGCACCAGCCGGAAGCCGTCGGTGCCGCGCGCCGGCGCCGTCGACGGCAGCCCGAGCACGCGCTCGCGCAGCGCCGCCGCTGCGGCCACGCGCCGCGCCAAGGCCGCCTCGTCGAGCGTCTCGTCGGGATCGCGCGTCACCAGCCGCACGGGGATCGACGAGCCGGGGGACCAGAAGCCGCGGCCGAGAAGGTTGCCCTGCCGATCGCGTACCTCGACGACGTCGCCGGCGGCGGGGGAGCCCTCGACGTGGGCGACTGCCTGCGCGTATACCCACGGGTGACCGGCCCACACCGGCTTGACGTGGCCCGGCTCGAGGAAGACGCGCGCCGTGCTGGACACCGGTGGAGGATACAAGCCCTTGCGGCGTTGCAGCGTTGCAACCTGCATTCTGCCGGCGATAACGGCATCGACGACGGCGCCGCGATTGCACGCCGCGCTCATCCAGGAGGACTCGTCCGATGCGCCAGCTCTTCATCGTCTGCATCTGCCAGCTCGTCCTCGTTGCGGCCGCGCTCGCCCAGTCCGTCAACGTCATGCTCGACGATCCGCCGACGCTGCCGGTGCAGCCGACTTCCGACCTGCCGGTCAGCGCACGCGTGCAAATCCTCGCCTGCGAAGAGATCGCCATCGTGCCGGTGAGGAGTGGGCAGGTCATCGACTTGCACTATCAGAATCGCAACTGCCCGCTCATCCCGCTTCAGAGCGAGGCGACCGTGCCGCTCGGCAGCCTCTTCCAGGGCGCCTACCTGCTGCGCGTCGTCGAAACCAGCGACCCGGCGAATCCGCGGGTGGACGACGAGGCGACCTTCGTCGTCACGCCCGTCAACTGCCCGTCCCATCCGTTCAGCCCCGCGATCCAGCAGCTCTGCCTCCGGAGCGGCCGGTTCTCGGTGTTCGCGTCCTGGTCGAGCGGTCCTTCCGGCTTCGCCAAGCCGATCAAGCTCAGCAGCGACAGCGGCGCCATGTGGTTCTTCACCGCGGACAACGTCGAGCTGATGGTGAAGGTCCTCGACGCCTGCCACTACAACGGACACTTCTGGTTCTTCGCCGCCGGCCTCACCGATCTGCCGGTCTTCATCACCGTGCGCGACAACCAGACCGGCGCCCAGCGCACGTACCAGAACCCGGCCGGAATTCCCTTCCGGGCGATCACCGACACCTCGGCGTTCGCCTGTCAGTGAGCAGGGCACAGGCGCCGATCACCCGCTGGCCGAACCTTGCCGCGGGCTCGTCGGGCTCGTCCCCCGAGGAGGCATCAATGCTATAATCTCATAAATCAGGGGGGGGGGACAGCCCACCGGGAGACAATCCGATGCGACCAGTCTTGCTCGCCACCTTGGTCCAGCTCGCGCTCGCTCCCGTGGCGTTCGCGTCGTACGCGTGGTTCGACGAGCCGCCCGTCCATCCCGCTGCGCCCGTTGAGGGCGATCCGGTCACGGCGCGCTTCATCGCGTTGGGGTTCTGCTCGCCTCCGTCCTTCGTCGTCGAGCGCGCCGGCGACGTCATCGACGTGCGCGCCTGGGTTGTGGACGACTGCGCGATCGAGCCGCTCATCGAGTACCGCGTCGACGTGTCCTTGGGGACGCTCGCCCCGGGCACCTACGACCTGCAGCTGCACTTGCTCGACGGTCCCTCCGGTCCGTCCTATTCCGAGGATCGGGAGACCTTCACCGTCGGTCCGACGCCGCCCGAGTGCGGAGGCTCCCTCTGCCTGCTCGGCGGGCGGTTCATCGTCACCGCCGCGTGGACCGCGGCCGACGGCAGCCACGGCGCGGGCTTTCCGTTGCCGATCACCTACCAGACCGGCGCCTTCTGGTTCTTCGACGACGACAACCTGGAGCTGACGGTCAAGCTGATCGACGCTTGCGGCTACAACGGTCGATTCTGGGTCTTCGCCAGCGGGCTCACCGACCTGGGCGTCGTGCTGCGGGTGCGCGACCGCCTCACCGGTGCCGAGCGCACCTACACCCACCCCCAGGGCTCGCTCTTCGCGCCGATCGCCGACACCCAAGCCTTCGCCTGCCCGTGAACGCGCGCCGGCGCGGGAGCGCCGGCGCTCCCATGGGCGATGTGACGTGGCGAGCGCTGGCCGCGCCGCCGGGAATCAGCCGGCCGCCGTAGCCAGCGTCCCGAGCTCCGCCTCGAGCGCCTCCCAGCGCGCCATCAGCGCCGCGATCTCCTCGCCGAGCCGCTTCTGCTCGCCTTCGAGACGCTGCACCTCGTTGCGGGCGGCGGACTGGAAGAAGCCGGGGTCGCAGAACTTCTCGTTGATCTCGTGGATGCGCGCCTCGGCCTTCTCCAGCCGCGCCGTCACCTCGTCGCGCTCGGCGGCGAGGCGTTTGTGCTGCTTCTGCGCCGCGCGGTCCTCGGCGGGCGTGCGCTCGCGCACCGGCTTGGGTGCCGCCTCGTCCTTCCTCTGCCGCTCGCGCTTGACGCGGAGCGCGGCGGCGCCGGCGTCGAGGTGGTCGTCGCCGAGCCGCTCGAGGTACTCCTCGTAGGTGCCGCGGAAGTCGCGGATGCCCTGCGGCGTGATCTCGAGGATGCGGTTGGCGAGGCGCTGCACGAACCAGCGGTCGTGGGAGACGAAGATCAGCGTGCCGTCGAACTTCTCGAGCCCTTCCACCAGCGCGTCGATCGCCTCGAGGTCGAGGTGGTTGGTGGGCTCGTCGAGCACCAGCACGTTGGGCTTCTCGACGCCGAGCTTGGCGAAGATCAGGCGCGCCGCCTCGCCGCCTGACAGCGCTTGCAGCTTCTTGTGCACGTCGTCGCCGGAGAACAGCACGGCGCCGAGGCGGCCGCGCACGAAGCCGATGGGCTCGCCGGGGCAGAAGCGCCAGAGCCAGCTCTCCACCGTCTCCGCGGAGTCTTCGAGCTGCTCGCGGTGGTCCTGCGCGAAGTAGCCGGGGTAGGTCTCGTAGCCCCAGGCGCTCTTGCCAGCGTCCGGATCGACCTTGCCCATGAGGATCTTCAGCAGCGTCGACTTGCCGATGCCGTTGGGGCCGATGATGGCGAGGCGGTCGCCGCGCTGGACGTCCAGCGCGACGTCCTCGAGCACCTGCTTGTCGCCGTAGCGCTTGCTGATCCCTTCCGCCTCGACGGCGACCTTGCCCGACGGCCGCACCTGCAGGAAGCGGAACGTCGGATAGCGCCGCGAGGTGCGCGGCAGCCGCTCGATGACGATGCGGTCGAGCAGCTTCTGCTTGCTGGCGGCCCCGCGCGCCTTGGTCGCCTTGGCCTTGAAGCGGTCGATGTTGGCCTGGTGGGCCTCGATCACCTTCTCCTGGCGGGCGATCGCGTGCTCCTTGCGGGCGCGCTCCTCGTGCTTCTGGGCGTCGAACTGCGCGTAGTTGCCGGTGTAGGGGAGGATGGTCTCGTAGTCGACGTCGAGGATGTGCGTCGAGACGTTGTCGAGGAAGCGGTGGTCGTGCGAGATCACCAGCGCGCAGCCGGCGAAGTCGGCGAGGAACTTCTCCAGCCAGCGGATGGAGAGGATGTCGAGGTGGTTGGTGGGCTCGTCGAGCAGCAGCACGTCGGGGTGCGCGGCGAGCACCTGGGCGAGCAGCACGCGCAGCTTGAAGCCGCCGGAGAGCGTGCGCATCGGCAGGTGGTGCACCTCGGATGGGATGCCGAGCCCCTCCAGGACCTCGCCCGCCTGCGCCTCCAGCGTGTAGCCGTCCTGGTGGAGGATGAGCTCCTCGAGCTCGGCGTAGCGGTCCATGTCGAACTGCTCGCGCGGCAGCGCCAGCAGGCGCTCCTTCTCGGCGATCGCCGCCCACAGCTCGCGGCGACCCATCATCGCCACGTGGACGATGGGGTCCTGCTCGTAGACGAAGTGGTCCTGCCGCAGCACGCCGACGCGCGCCCGCTTGGGAATCGAGATGGTGCCGTCCGAGGGCGGCTCGTCGCCGGCGAGCAGGCGCAGGAAGGTCGACTTGCCCGACCCGTTGGCGCCCACCACGCCGTAGCAGGAGCCCAGGTTGAGGTGCAGGCTGACGCCGGCGAACAGGGCCTGCTCGCCGTAGTACTTGGTGAGGTTCGAGATGGCGATCATGGCGTCGATTGCGGCCGCGGCGTCGCCCACGCGACCTTCCCCGCCACGCACGCTGGCGCGCTGGTGTCGCTGCCGAGGCGGGTGGCGTTGGGAGTGTCGCCGGCGGGCGCGGCGGCGGCCATAACTGTAACACGGCCAGGGGGCTGGAAAAAAAGGGGCCGCCGGGAGGGTACCCCGGCGGCCTTGCGTGAACCAACGCGGAATGCGTCGTGTCTGGTGTCTAGCGGAAGCTGAGGCGGACGCCGAGACGGAAGATGCGCGGGCTCAACACCTCGGTGGCGTAGTCGGGCCCGTTGGTCCCCGTGGCGTTGGGGGCGAACTGCAGCCTCGGCTGGCGCTGCATGACCGTCCCCTCGTTGAGCAGGTTGAACACGTCGGCACCGACGGTCACACCGAAGTCGGAGAACTGGAACTCCTTCTCGATGCGGGCGTCGATCGTGTGCACGTCCTCGTTGCGGAACTCGTCGCTCTCGACGACCTGCAGGTTGCGGTAGACCGACGACGGGCCGTTGATGGCGCCGCGGGCGATGCGCCGCCAGTAGGGGATCGGGTAGCCCTCGCGGCCGGTGATGCTGCCCGCGACGTTGAAGCCCCACGGCTGGTCGGGGGCGATCTGGTACATGCCGTTGACGTTGTACGACCACTCGCTGTTGATGTAGACGGCGCCGAAGGAGCCCGAGCCGGTGCCCGAACCCTGGATGACCGCCTCGCCGTCACGCGGCTCGTTGACGTTGCGGCTGACGTCGATGATCTCGTGGTCGGGCACGTTCCAGGTCCAGTCGGACCAGGTGAAGTTGCCGCGCAGCATCCAGCGGTTGGCCAGACGCTTGTTGAAGGTCAGCGACGCACCCGTGTACTCCTGCTCGAGGTCGCTGTTGTAGAAGAAGTAGCCGTTGCGGGTGTCGACGCCGTCGCGCAGGGTGGTGTAGGTGATCGGCCGGGTCGAGCCGTCCGGGAGGACGACCGACGAGGTGTTGACCACGTAGTCGTCCGGCCGGTTGACGCGGCCGATGCTGCTGAGGTTGCCGCCCGAGAAGGCGCCGCCGTCGAAGACCAGGCGCTGGGAGTTGATGACGTCGGAGACCGTGCGCCAGGTGAGGTTCAAGCCGACCACGAACTCCGGACGCAGCGCGTGCTCGGCGCTGAGCAGGATCTCGTCGGTGATCGGCGCGCTGAGGCTCGAGTCGATGCCGTTGGAGAGCAGCAGGCCGCCGGTGACCGCGTTGTAGTTGGCGCTGCTGAACAGCTCGTGGCCGGGGCCGACGGCGCCGAGCACCTCGTTGGGCTGGGCGGAGCTGTCCCCGTTGAGGTCGTTGTAGTAGTAGTAGGCGTACGACGGCCCGTAGAGCGGGTTGACGATGTTGGCGAGGCCGCCGCCGAGCTGGTCGGCGAAGCGCGAGTAGGAAGCCCGCAACAGCGTCTTGCGCTCGGCGCCGAGGGCGTAGGTGAGGCCCAGGCGGGGAGTGATGTCGCTCCACTCGAAGCCGGGGTCGTTGCCGGCGAAGGAGACCGACGGCAGCACCTGCGGGAACGCCGGGTTGGCGACCACCGTCGAAGAGAGGTTCGTCGGCTTCTGCTTGTCGTAGCGCACGCCGATGTTGGCGGTGAGGTTGCCCACCGTCAGGGTGTCCTGCGCGTAGGCGCTCTCGTACTCGAAGGTCCACGAGGCGTTGCCGTCACGGGTCAGGCCGACCACGTTGTAGGTGTAGCCGTAGAACTGGTAGTAGTTGAGGTCCTGCCCGAAGCCGGGCCAGCGGGTCAGCGTGCTGATCTCCGCCTCGCGGTAGCCGGCGCCGAACTTGAGCTCGTGCGACAGGCTGCCGGTGTTGAAGAAGTACGAGGCGTCGCCCTTGATCTGCTCCTGCGGGCGCTCGGTCTGCACCAGCAGGAAGGTGTTGTGCCACACGAAGCTCTCGTCGAGCGCGGCGTTGACCTGCTGGGTGCCGAGGTCGGCGCCGCCCTGGGGCACCAGCTCGAAGCCGCCGTTGACCTTCGAGTAGAGGCCGGTGAGGTAGAAGTTGCTGCCGAAGATCTGCGTGTCTTCGAGCTTGTAGGCGGTCGGCGTGTCGCCGAAGCCGCCCTGGTTCCAGGTCGTCTCCTGCGGGCGGGTGGGACCGGCGTTGCGGCCGATCTTCACCTTCTCGCTGTCGAAGTACCAGCCGGTGGCGGAGTTCGACGCGGTGACCTGACCGTTGATCTTGGCGTTCTTGCTCTCCAGCGTGGTCGCGTCGGAGACGTCGGCGATGGTGAGCAGGTCCACCTGGTTCTCGCCGTAGCTGCCCCAGATCCACAGCCGGTCCTTGACGATCGGACCGCCGATCTCGGCGCCGTAGTCCTCGACCTGCACGATGCGGTTGCCCTGCTTGAAGACCGGCTGCGCCGGGGTCGGCCCGAAGGCCTGGCCGAGGTCGGCCTCGTCGATGTCGCCCGACGACTGCCAGTCGTCGTCGGCCTTGAGGTAGCGGGCCGATCCGCGCCACTCGTTGGTGCCGCGCTTGGTCACCATGTTGAGCGACACGCCGGGGGTCGCCAGCGTGCTGTCCGAGCCGCCGGTGGAGACCTGCATCTCCTCGAAGGAGTCGAAGTCGTAATACGCCGGCGACGACCCGAGGGCCGCCATGTCGGTGATCACGACGCCGTCCACCGACCACACCGCCTGGTCGCCGCCGGCGCCGGGGCCGACGTACTGCGACTGCTGGCCGCTCTGGTTGCCGCCGACGTTGATGCGGTCGGTGAGCACGCCAGGGGTGGTCTGCAGGATCGCCCAGGGGTCACGGGCGGTGGGGATCTTCTCGAGCTCGGTCGACGCCACCGTGGCGCCGGTGGAGATCCGCCGCTCGTCGAGCAGCGGCGACTCCGCGGTCACCGTGATGACGTCCTCGACGGCGGCCTGCAAGGTGACCTCGATCGAGGTGTTGCGGCCGACGTTGATCGTGATGTTCGGGTAGTCGATGGTCGAGAAGCCCTCGAGCTCGGCCTTGAGGCCATAGCTGCCGGGGCTCAAGTTGAGGAAACGGAACTGGCCCTGGGCGTTGCTCACCTGGACCTGGGGCGCGCCCTGGCCGCTGAGGGTGACGGTCACGCCCGGCAGCGCCGCGCCCTGCTGGTCGCTGACCGTGCCGAAGAGGTTGCCGGTCTGCAGCTGGGCCGCCACCGGCGCGCTCAGCAGCAGGAGCGCACCGACGAGGGCCAGCGCATGAAGGCGAAGGGGTTTCATTTGTAAGTGTTCTTCCTTGGTTCGTTTTGACTTGGTCATCAAGAATGAGGTTAGGTTCGTCGAGGGTGCCAGCCTCGTAAGGAATCTGTAACGGCGACTGCGACCTCCTGATCGGCCCTTCGTCTGAACGACGTTGCCCGCTTAGGGCAACGGCGGTGCCACTTCAGTGGATTGAAGAACGAGTGGCGATCCGCTCGCGGCTCGGGCGTCGGCGCTTGGATCGCCCGTTCCAGCGCACCGGATCGCGCGCAGCGCCGTGGTCCATCGCGGACCACGCTGGTGCGCGATGGACCGGCGGGCCTCGTCAGCCACGTGGCGCACGGCTGCGCGCCACGGCGCGGGCGTAGACGAGCGGCGTCACGCCGGCCCAACGTTTGAAGTTGCGCGTCAGGTGGCTCTGGTCGGCGAAGCCGGTCTCGAACGCGATCGCGGCGAGCGGCCCAACCTGGTCCTGGATCAGCTGCTTCGCCCGCTCGATGCGGAGCGCGATCTGGTAGCGATGAGGCGGTACGCCGTGGACCTTGCGGAAGGCGCGCAGCAGGCGGAAGGTGTCGAGCCCGGCGACCGCCGCAAGCTCAGCGAGCGGTACCTTGTCGGCGAGGTTCGTGGAGAGATATTCGCGCGCGCGGCGCACCGGCGCCGGCTCGACGGCGATCGGGTCGTCGTCGGCGGCAAAGGTTTGCATCACGCATCGTTAGAGTGCCTTTCCGCGAACGATCCTGCGGCGGAGCGCTGAGAGCCTGATTCACAGGCTCTAAGTCGCGCGCGGCGCCCCGAGGCCGAGCTCGCGAATCCGGCGGCGCAACCGGCCGCGCGAGATGCCGAGGTCGTGCGCCGCGCGCGTCAGCGCGCCGCCCGCTTCGGCGAGCGCGGCGCGCAGCAGGTGGCGCTCGAGCTGGGCGAGCCGCGCGTCGAGGCCGTGCTCCGCGCCCGCGGCCGGCGGCGGCTCCTCCAGCGCCGCGGCGACGTGAGACGACAGATCGCCGAGCGACACCGGCTGCCCGGGGCGGACGGCCAGCGCCACGCGTGCCGCCTCGTGGCGCAGCTCGCGCACGTTGCCCTCCCAGCGGTAGCGCAGCAGGGCGACCAGCGCCTCGGGCGCGATGCCCGTCGCGGCTCGCCCGCGCGGGTCGGCGGCGAGGAAGCGGGTGAACAGCGGCGCGATGTCGGCGGCGCGCTCGCGCAGCGGCGGCACGTGCAGCTCGTAGCCGGCGAGGCGGTGGTAGAGGTCGGCGCGGAAGCGGCCCGCCGCCACCGCCGCGGAGAGGTCGGTGTTGGTGGCGGCGACGATGCGCAGGTCGACGGCGGCGGCGCGGCCGCCCACCGGCCGCACTTCCTTGTCCTCGAGGGCGCGCAGCAGCTTCGCCTGCAACGGCGACGACAGCTCGCCGATCTCGTCGAGCAGCAGCGTGCCGCCGTGCGCCTCCTGGAACTTGCCGCGGCGCTCCTCGACGCCGGTGGCGACGCCGCGCTCGATGCCGAAGAGCTCGGACTCCAAGAGCTCGGAGGGGATCGCCGCGCAGTTGATGGTCACGAACGGGCGGGCGCGCCGCGGCGAGGAGTCGTGCAGCAGCCGCGCCACGTGCTCCTTGCCGACGCCGGTCTCTCCGAGCAGCAGGACGGGCAGGATGCTCTCGGTGAGCACCGCCACGTGCGCGTAGAGACGCTGCATCGCCGGGGCGCGCCCCACCACCACCTCGGGCGGAAAGGCGAGGCTCGGCGCCCCGGCGGGAACGGTCGGCGGCGGCGCGGCGCCGAGTCGCATCGTCGCTTGCACGAAGCAGCGCAACGCCAACGGCAGCAGCGCGCGCAGGCCGGGCGAGGCGCCGGCCACGGCGAGCGCCAGGCGCTGGTCCTTGGGCAGCGACTGCCAGACGACGGCGACGTCGCCGTCGGCGAGCGCCGGCTCACCGCCACCGGTTGCGGCCGTAGGTGGATGACGGACCACCCACTCCACCAGTTCGTCCACGGCGGTTCCCCAGGCGGCGAGGACCGTCGGCGTCGCGGTGGCGCTCCACAGCAGCAGTGCCGCCGCACCGGCACCGCCGGCGCCGCCGACCATCGCCAGCATCTCGCCGCTGCGCTCCGCCGGGCCGCCGCGGCTCCAGTCGTAGAGCTCCATCAGGGCGCCGACGGGCAGCTCCTCCGCCGCGCCGAAGTCGGCCGCCGGCGATGCGAGCACTTCGGCGGGACTCTGGTCGGCGGCGAGCGCCGGCACCTGCTGCAGCTGCAGCAGCGCGTCGCCGATGCGGATCTCGTCGCCGTCCCAGACGCTGCCCTCGCGCACCGTGACGCCGTTGATGGCGACGCGCGCGGCGGGCGCCGCCGCCGTCACTTGGGCGCGGCCGCGTTCGAGGCGCAGGGTGGCGTGGCGCGGCGCGATCGCCGCGCTGTCGAGCACGACCTCGCAGTCGGCGGCGCGCCCGACCGTCACCGTGCCGTCTTCGAGGCGCAGATGGCGCCGGCGGCGCCCCTCCGCTACCTCCAGCAGCCAGACCTCGCGATGTCGCCCCTTCTCCTGCTCCATGCTGAATGACACGCCGGCAACCTTTCCGCCGGCAGGTGTTATCTGGAGTCATAGTACGGAGCGACGCGGCGGATGTTCTTGAACGGAATTGCAGGGCGCGGTTTGAAATCCGGGCGCCGGCTATCATCCGTCGATGCGGCTGCGCTATCGCCATGGCAACGAGGTGCGCTGGCAGCTCGAGCTGCAGAAGTGGCACCTCGCGGTGGCGGCCGGCGCGCTGGCGCTGGCGATCGCGTTCGCCGTCTGGCTGTTCGTCCCCTTCTGGGGCCTCGCCGGGCAGTTCGGCGGCCGCGGCGCCGACCGCCGGCCGTCGCGGCTCTACGGCACGGCGCTGGTCCTGGAGGCCGGCAAGCGCGGCGACCTCGACGCCACGGTGCGCGAGCTCGAGCGCCTCGGCTACCACGCGGTGGCAAGCGGCGCGCTGCTGCCGGGCGATTACCGGCGCACCGGCGACGGGCTCGCCGTCTACCTGCGCGCCTTCCCGACGCCGCAAGGTTGGGTGGGCGCCCACAGCCTCGAGGTGCGGGTGCGCGGCGGCACCGTGCGAGCGCTGCGTGCCGCAGGCAAGAGCGTGCCGCGGGCACAGCTCGAGCCGCCGCTGGTCACCTCGTTCTATACCGCCGAGGTCAAGGAGCGGCGGCCGGTACGCCTCGAAACGGTTCCCGAGGAGCTGGTGCTCTGTATCCTCGCCGCCGAGGACGCGAGCTTCTTCGAGCACGGCGGCATCTCGCTGCGCGGCATCGCCCGCGCCGCCTACGTCAACTTGAAGAGCGGCGCCATCCGCCAGGGCGGCAGCACGCTCACCCAGCAGCTGGTGTGGAACCTCTTCCTCACCCACGAGCGCACCTTCTCGCGCAAGGCGCGCGAGGCGGTGCTGGCGCTGCTCGTCGACCTGCGCTACAGCAAGCGGCAGATCCTCGAGGCCTACCTCAACGAGATCTACCTCGGCGCCGCGAAGTCGGGCGTCAACCTGATGGGAGTCGGCGCGGCGTCGTGGGCCTTCTACGGCAAGGACCCGTCGCGCCTGTCGCTGGCGGAGACGGCGACGCTGGCCGGCATGATCCCGTCGCCGGCGCGCTACGACCCGGTGAAGCACCCCGAGGCGGCCAAGGGGCGTCGCGACTTCGTGCTCGACCGTCTCGGCGAGCTGGGCTGGATCGACAAGGCGCGGCTCGACGCGGCGCGCGCCGAGCCCCTCGTCACCTCGCCGCAGCCGATCCCGCGGCGGCGCGCCGCCTACTTCACCGACCTCGCGGTGCGCGAGGCGGCCGACCGCTTCGCCGTCACCGACCTCGCCGACACGGGTCACTCGCTGCTGTCGACGCTGTCGGCCGCCGACCAGACCGCCGCCGAGGGGGCGGTGCCGTGGGGGCTCGCCGCGCTGGAGAAGGGGTGGGAGAAGGGGCGCAAGGGGAGGCGGCCGCTGCAGGCGGCGCTGGTCTCCATCGACCCGGCGACGGGCGGCATCCGCGCCTACGTCGGCGGCCGCGATTATCAAGGCAGCCAGTTCGACCGCGCCGGCGCTCGCCGCCAGCCGGGCAGCGCCTTCAAGCCGGTGGTCTTCGCCGCCGCCCTGCGCAGCGGCGTGGTGACGCCGGCGACGATGGTCGAGGACGCGCCGCTCACCATGCAGATCCCCGGCGCCAGCGTGTGGACGCCGGAGAACTCCGACCGCCGGTTCCGCGGCTGGGTGCCCGTGCGCACGGCGCTCGAGCAGAGCCTCAACCTGCCGACGGTGCGGGTGGCGATGCGCACCGGGCTGCCGCAGATCGTCGCCCTCGCCAAGGCGGTGGGCGCGCAGGGGAGCCTGCAGCCGGTGCCGTCGATGGCGCTCGGCGCCTTCGAGATGACGCCGCTCGAGCTGGCGACCGTCTACGCCACCTTCGCCGCCGACGGCGTGCGGCCGACGGCGCACGCGCTCGAGGGCGTGCTCTCGCCTGAAGGGAAGACGGTCGCCGGCAGTGCGCTGGCGCCGCCCGTGCGGGCGCTCGAGCCGGAGGTGGCGTACGTCGTCACCGCGATGCTGCAGGGCGTGCTGCAGCACGGCACCGGCGCCGGGGTGCACCGCTACGGTCTCGACGACCCGCTCGCCGGCAAGACCGGCACCAGCAACGACGCCAAGGACAGCTGGCTCGCCGGCTACGCGCCCACCCGCACGACGGTGGTCTGGGTGGGCTACGACGAGAACCTCGCGACGCGCCTCGGCGGCGCCCGCGGCGCGCTGCCGATCTGGGCGAAGTTCATGGAAGACGTGCGTCCGCGCGGCGGCTACTCCGGCTTCGTGCGGCCCAAGGGCGTCGCCGCCGCCGTCGTCGACCCGACGACGGGCCAGCTCGCCACCTACTCCTGCCCCTACACGACGACCGAGATCTTCGTCGCCCGCTTTGCGCCGCGCGACGTCTGCGCGCGCCACAGCGGCTACTGGTCCGAGCCGGTGGCGCAGCCCGGCGAGCGCGGCGGCGACCGCTCGCGGCGCCACGGCGGCTTCCGCGGCTGGCTCGACCGTGTGTTCAGCGGCAGCGACAGTGGTAACGACGGCGGCGCCGGCACCGACGGCGGCGAGGGCGAAGACGACGGCGGCGGGGACGGCGATGGCAACGGCGGCGGGGACGATCCCCAGCCGCCGCGCTGACGCGAGGTCGCGGGCTGCGCGCCGGCGAGGCTGCCGACGCGCTGGGGCACTTCGTCCCGCGCGGCCCGGCTACGAGATCGCGGCTACGGCTTCGCCGGCGCCGCGCCGCGCGGATCGTCTGCCGGGTTCACGTAGTTGAGCGCGAACGGGCCGTTGCCGTGCACCTGGATCACGGTGTCGCCTTCCGCCCACGCGAAGTGGCGCATCTCGGCGGGCAGCGACACGAAGCCGCCCGCGGCCAGCTTCTCGCCCTTGGCGGCGTCGAAGGTGTCGCCGGTGCCGACGCCGAAGGTCCCCGAGAGCACGGTGACGTTCTCGATCGTCGGGTGCCAGTGCGGCGGCACGCGATAGCCGTCGGGCAGCCAGGCGCGGATGGTGAACGGGCCGTCCTTGCCGGGATCGCCGGTGACCACGGCGAACTTGCTGCCAGCGGGCAGGACGGGGGGCGCCGGTCCCCACTGGATGCCGTCGGCCTTCACCACGGTGTGGTGCGGTGCGGCGGCGGCCTCGTCGGCGGCCCGGGCCGCGAGCGGCGCAAGAGCGCCGAGCAGGGCGGCAAGCAGGCAGATCGCGAGCGCGAATCTCTTCATCGGGCACCTCCTGGATTGGATGTCAGACGGTCAAGCTAGCACTGTTTACGGCCGCCGACGGCGGCCGGTTCACCGCCGCGGTTCGCTGTGGACTGCGGACGGCGGCGAGCCCGGCGAGGAGCAGCGGCGTGGCGTCGTGCCAGCCCTCGGCGCAGCGCCCGGCGGCGAGCTCCGGCGTCGCCAGCTCGATCTCGAAGCCGTCGTCGCACCGCGCGTCGGTGAGCAGCAGCATCAGGCGCCTGTCGTCCGGCGACGCGGGCGCGGCGACCTCGTCGAACCAGCCGGCTGCCCAGGCGCGCTCGAGCAGCTCGGCCTGCTGCTCGAAGTTGAGCTCGGCCCAGTCGCGCCCGGCCTCCAGCGCGACGGCGACGTTGTAGCCGTCGCCGAGCCACTGCGCGAGCAGGCACTCGGAGAGGTAGCGGGTGCCGTGGCGCTGGTGCTGCCAGACGTGGGTGAGCTCGTGGACGAGGAGCGCCGGAGCGCGCAGGGCCAGCGAGTCGTCCGCGCACCGCGGCAAGGGCACGTGCACGACGTCGCCGACGACGAAGGCGCGTCGCGGCAGGCCGAGCAGGCCGAGGCGGCCGACCTTGAGGCGCACCGCGCGCGCCTCGACGCCGTCGCCGAAGACGCGCCGCAGCAGCGCCTGCTCCTCGTCGTCGAGTCGCCGCGCCGTCGCCTCCAAGCCGAGCAGCGTCTGCAGCGCCGAGACCACACGCGCGAGCAGCAGCAGCAACGCGTCGGCCGGCACCTGCAGCAGCAGCCGCGCGAGGCCGACGCCGAGCATCGCGCCGGCACCGCGATGCCGCGACACCACGCCGCGCGCGCCCGCTGCAGTGCCGAGCACGCCGCGTCGCGCGGTGAGCCAACCGCCGCGCACGGCCGCGCGGGCGGCGCCGGCAAGCAGGTGTCCCGCGTCGGCCACGCGCGCGGCGAAGACATTCACACGCGCACTGTAGCGCCGCGGGCTCAGGCCGCTGCGGCGCGGCGATCACTGCCTCGCGCTCGAGCGGCGCTCAGCGCAGCGTCTGCGCGGTCCGCCGCAGCCAGGGGTCGAATCGCCCCTGCAGCTCCGCCAGCGACACGCCGAGCGCCGTCTCGAGCGCGACCGCGTCCGCGGGGCCGCCCGCGGCCACCGCCGCCAGGAAGGCACGGAACGGCTGCCGCCAGCGCTCGCCTTCGCCGTCGAGCAGGTAGCGCACGAAGAACGCGGCGGCGGCGTAGCGCTCGGGGCGGCCGCTCGCGGCGGTGAAGGTCGACGGCGGCATCGCCATCAGCTCGGCGAGCGGCGGACGCGGTCCGCGCAGCAGCGTGATCAGCGCCGCCCCCGGCCCGCTGATGGTGCGCTCGTAGCGCGCGCGGCCGGGCAGCACGGTCACCGACGTGCTGCGCATCGTGCTGCGCACGCGCAGCGATCCCGGCACCGTGTGACCGCGCGCGTCACGGCGGCTGATCGCCAGCTCCTCGACGAGCCCCTCGTCGAGCCACGGCGGCAGCTGCCTGCCGGCGGCCGCGCGCACCAGCAGGTGCGACAGCTCGTGCACCATCAGCGCTGCCACCTCGTCGCTGCGCAGGTCTTCGACGGCGAACGCGGCGACGCCGTGGCGCGCGAAGCCTTCGACCGCGAAATCGCCGCCGCCCTCCGCCGCGAGCCAGTCGCGGAAGTCGGCGACGCGCGCGAAGAGCACGAGCGTTCCCTGTGGCGCGGTGCGCAGGCCGAAGCGGGCCTCGAAGTCCGCAGGTAGCGCGGCAGCCACCGTGCCGACGGTCGCGAGCAGCCGCTCGTCGCGCACGTCGGTGGCGAGCGAGAACGGCGTCAGCGCGCGAACGGGAAGACCGGCGGGCAGCCGAGGGGGCGCCGCCGCCGCGTTGGCGAGCGACGCCGCCGAGGTCTCGGTGACCTCGCCCGTCGGAGGCGCGTCGTCGGCCGCGTCGACGTCGGCGTCGACCGCGACGTCGCCGTCGATCTCGCCTATCGTCCGATCGGAATCCGCCGTCGCTGGCGCCTCGACCAGGGAGTCGTCAGCCGCCGCAGCTGGCGTGTGTGCCGCCGACGAGTCGCCGTCGGTCATCGCCGCATGATCCGCCGTCGCCAGCCGCAGTCGCCCTTCGGCGCCGGCGACGAGCCGCTGCGGCAGGTGCCGCCCTTCGACCCAGGCGATGCGCTGGCGGCCGAGCAGCGCTTCGAGCCGACGTGCCGCGCTCTCCGCGCGCGGCAGGCTGGTCACCGCCTCCACCTCGCCCCAGGCGGCGGCGACCGCCGGCGACGCTGCCGCCGTCGACCACACCACCAGCGGCACGCGTAGCCGATCGAGGAAGCGCCGCACCCGCGCGACGTCGTAGGTGCTGGCGTCGACGGCGTCGCCGCCGAGCACCAGCAGCACGGCGCGCCGCCGCCCCGGCTGCGCGGCGGTGAGCGCCGCGAGCGCCACCGCGTCGGCGAGCCGCGGCGGCGCACTCGACGGCGGCAGCATCGCCGCCAGCCGCAGCTGCTCCAGCAAGCCGCCATCGGCCGCCGTGCGCTCGGGCGAAGTGGCGAACAAGTCGTAGCGCAGCTCCCCCTGCCGGCGGCTCTCCGCCACCGGCCACACCAGCCGCAGGTGTGCGCCGTCGGGCACCTGGACCCGCGCGCGCGACTCGGCCGCCACCGTGCGCGAGCCGGGATTGCCGCCGGTACCGAAGCCGATGCCGCCGACCCCGGCGCGCGCCACCCGCTTCTTGCTCCCCGCCTGCGCCAGCTCGTCGAGCCCCGCGAGCGCGCCCGGGTCGAGCACCGCCACCAGGTCGGCGTCGCCCTTCTCGATCGCCACCAACGGCAGCTCGCGCTCGCCGTCGCTCAACGAGCTCGGCGCCGCGCGCCCCACCAGCTCGACCGGCACGCCGGTGAGCTCCAGCACGATCTCCTCGGCGACGTCGCCGCCCACCGCGAGCTCGCGCACCGCCCGAGCGCCGCCCGGGAACTCCGCCTCCACTCGCAGCAACTTCGCAGCGCCGGGGGCGGCCCGCGGCAACGTGAAGCTCGCCCCATCCGCCGCCAACGCCACCGTCTCGCCGTCGATACGTGGCGCGCACCGCCACCGGCGCCGCCCCACCCGGACCCGCCCAAGCCAACCGCGCCACCAACCGCGCCGGCGGGCCCCGGTTCCGACGTCACCGCCACTTCCAACTCCGCTGGCTCACGCGGCAGGTTCAACCACTGCCGCGCCTCACCGACCTGCGCACCTTGCGCATCGAAACCCACCGCCACCAACTCGTGCGGAGCCAGCTCGCTCCCCAACTCGCAGCTCGCCGACCACGGCGGCGCCGACACCGTGGCACACACATCGCCGTCGAGCCGCACCTCGACCTTAGCCACCTCGGCGCCAACCAGCAACTCCACCGGCACCGCGCCGGTCACCAACCCAAGCCACAACGTGGCGAAGGCGATCACGACAGTCAGTATGGATGGCGCAACTGCAGCCCGGCAAGGCGCTCGACGCTCGACGAGTCACGAGCAAAGGCGGTTGCGCTCGGCGGCGCCGCGCGAGGGCGCCCGGGCGGAGGGCTCCCGTCCGCGCGCAGACGTCCTCGTCGAGCACGGACGGGATACCGACCGAGGCGGGGCCCCACAGCGCGGCGCCGCCGAGATGCGCAACCGCCGGCCGAAGTGCACGCGCTCCCCTGGCCGAAGTGCACCGCCCTGACTGCTAACATCGCCGGTTCGCCGCACGAACCGCAGGCGCGGCATCCCAACCGTAGAGCCAGCCGTGTCCACCTCCGCCGCACCGCCCCGCTCGCTGCTCCTCACCGGCGCCCGCACGCACAACCTCAAAGGCATCTCCTGCGCCATCCCCCACGGCCGCGTGACCGTCGTCACCGGCCCCTCCGGCGCCGGCAAGTCCTCGCTCGTCTTCGACACCCTCTTCGCCGAAGGCCAACGCCGCTTCGTCGAGTCGATGTCGACCTACGCCCAGCAGTTCATCCAGCAGCTCGAGCGCCCGCCCCTCGACTCCCTCGAGCACCTGCTCCCCGCTGTCGCGCTCCAGGCCGGCAACCCCATCCGTAACGCCCGCGCCACGGTCGGCACCCTCACCGAAGCGCACGACTTGCTGCGCCTGCTCTTCACCTACCTCGGCGAGGTCCTGTGCGCCAACGGCTGCGGCCCGACCCGCGCCTTCACCGCCGAGTCGGCGGCGGCGGCGCTCGTGGGCGGCCTCGCCGGCGCCGACTTCCTGCTCGTCGCGCCGCTTGCCCGCCCGCGCGAGCGCGCCGACGACAAGCTGCAGGAGCTGGTGCGCCAGGGCTACTTCCGCCTCTGGCGCGACGGCGAGATCGCGCGCGTCTCACCCGGCGACCCGTGGCCGGCCGACGCCGATCCGCTGCCGCTGCTGCTCGGCCGCTTCCGCGCCGCCGCTGCCGACTCGCGCCTCGCCGACGCCGTCGAGGAAGGCTTCCGCCTCGCCCGCGGCCGCCTGCTCGCCATCCCCGCCGCCGGCGGCGCATCTGGAAAACCTGGGAAGCCCGTCCAGCTCGCCGAGGAGCTCGGCTGCCCGGTCTGCGGCGAGGCGGCGCGGCGGCCGGTGGCGGCGCTCTTCTCCTTCAACTCGCCGCTCGGTGCCTGCTCCGACTGCAGCGGCTTCGGCCGCATCATCGGCATCGACCGCCAGCGCGTCGTCCCCGACCCCGGCAAGAGCCTGCGCGAGCGCCCGTTCGCGCCGTGGAACACGCCGTCGTACGAGGAGCACTACGCGCCGCTGCTGCAGGCTTGCAAGCAGGCCGGCGTGCCGCTCGACGTGCCGTGGCGGGAGCTGCCGGAGGCGGTGCGCGAGTGGATCTGGTCGGGGCCGAACGGCGCCGCGCCGCGCCGGCGCTGGCGGCGGCCGCGGAGCTTCCTCGGCCTCTCCGCCTTCTTCGCCTGGCTGGAGACGCGCACCTACCGCGTCCACGTGCGCGTGCTGCTCGCCCGCTACCGCGCCTACCACCGGTGCCCCACCTGCGGCGGCGCGCGGCTGCAGCCCGAGGCGTTGCGCGTGCGCCTGCGCGGCCGCACGCTCCCCGAGCTGCTGGCGCTCTCGATCGAGGAGCTGCGCCGGTGGCTCGGCGAGCAGCAGTGGAGCGACGCCGAGCGCGCCCGCGGCGACCACCTGCTCGAGTCGCTCGCGCGCCGTCTCGAGGTGCTGCACCAGGTGGGCCTCGACTACCTCACCCTCGACCGCGCCGGCCGCACGCTCTCGGGCGGCGAGGCGCAGCGCATCCAGCTCGCGGCGGCCCTCGGCTCCGGTCTGACCGGCACGCTCTACGCGCTCGACGAGCCCGACCATCGGCCTCCACGCGCGCGACAGCCGCCGCCTGCTGGCGCTGCTGCACGACCTCTCGGCGCGCGGCAACACGGTGGTGGTGGTGGAGCACGACCCGGCCGTGATCCGCGGCGCCGACCACCTGCTCGAGCTCGGGCCCGGCGCCGGCGAGGCGGGCGGCAGCCTCGTCTTTTCCGGCACGCCGCACGAGCTGCTGCACGGGTCCTCTTCTGGGGCTGCGCCGGCCGACACGCTCACCGCGCGCCACCTGCGCAGGAGCGGCGCCCACCTCGCGCGCCGCCACGTGGCGCGGCGCCGGCAGGAGCGCGGCGTGATTCGCCCCGAGCAGCAGTTCGCCAATCGTCCATGGATCGAGATCGCCGGCGCCTCGGCGCACAACCTGCGCGACGTCGACGTGCGCTTCCCGCTCGGTGCCCTGGTCGCGGTCACCGGCGTCTCGGGCTCGGGCAAGTCGACGCTCGTCGAGGGCGTCCTCTACGAGGGCGCGCGGGCGCTGCGCGGCGAGCCGGATGCCGAGCCCGGGAGTCTGCCGCGAGCTTCGCGGGATCGACGCGCTGGCCGAGGTCCTGCTCGTCGACCAGCGGCCGCTGGGGCGCTCGTCGCGCAGCAACCCGGTCACCGCCATCGGCGCCTACGACGAGCTGCGCAAGCTCTTCGCCGGCTCACCCGAAGCGCTCGCGCGCGGGCTCGGCCCCGGCCACTTCTCGTTCAACCTCGACCTCGGCCGCTGCCCGGACTGCCGCGGCACCGGCACGCAGGAGGTCGACCTGCAGTTCCTCGGCACCATGGAAGTGGTCTGCGAGCGCTGCCAGGGCCGCCGCTTCCGCCCCGAGGTGCTGGCGGTGCGCGTGCGCGGCAGGAACCTCGCCGAGACGCTGGAGATGACCATCGACCAGGCGCTCGCCGAGCTCGGCGACCAGCGCGGTCTCGCCGCGCAAGCTGCGCCTGCTCGAGCAGGCCGGGCTCGGCTACCTGCGGCTCGGGCAGCCCACCTCGACGCTGTCCGCCGGCGAGGCGCAGCGCCTCAAGCTCGCCGCGTTCCTGCGCGAGGCGCCCACCGGTCGCAAGGAAGACGCGCGCGGCCGCGGCGGCGGCTTGCGCGCGTCGCGCCGCCTGCTGCTCTTCGACGAGCCGACGACGGGGTTGCACCTCTCCGACATCGCGCTGCTCTACCGTTCGCTGCGGCGGCTGGTGCAGCGCGGCGACGGCGTGGTGGTGGTCGAGCACCAGCTCGACTTGATCGCGCGCGCCGACTGGATCGTCGAGCTCGGCCCCGGCGGCGGCGCCCACGGCGGCCGCGTGCTCTGGTGCGGGCCGTTGCAGGGGTTCCTCGAAGAGGGCGAGGGTCCGACGGCCGAGGAGCTGCGCGCCCACCTCGACTGGGAGCCGCGCCGGCGAGCTGGCCGGCCGTCGGCCGCCGGTGCTCGCCGACGCGCCGGGCCAGCGCGTCGCCTCCCGATAGCTCGCCGCGACGCCTGATATATCCTTCGCGCTGCAACTCTCTCATTCGGCAGCGGGAGGGTCTTGTCATCGGCGACGACTGGACGTACGCGCTCGAGGTCGAGGGGAGACAAGTGGAGCTCGCCGAAGGCGAGTCGACCATCGGCCGCAGCCGCGGCTGCACGGTGACGCTGCGCGACCCCAGCGCCAGCCGCACCCACGTGCTGCTCACCATCAAGCCGGGCGAGATGTGGGCGCGCGACCTGCAGTCGTCCAACGGCACCTACCTCAACGGCGAGCGCATGACCACCGAGCGGCCGCTGCACGACGGCGACCGCATCACCATCGGCGAGACCGACATCCTCGTGCGCATCACGGCGCCGGAGTCGGCGCAGGCCGGGGCGCAGGAAGTAGGCGCAACGGTGCGCCTCGACACCGTGCCGATCGAGTGCCCCGCCTGCGGCGCCGAGCTGCCGCTGCACGCCGAGTTCTGCCGCCGTCTGCGGTCACCGCAGGGACGCCGCGGCGGCGGCGACGCGCTGGGACCGCCGCAGCCGCGCGGTCCTCGACCCGGCGCCACCGCCACCGCCGGCAAGCGCGCCGGCGCTGCCGCCGACGCCGTACGTGCCGCCGCCGCTGGTGGCGCCGCCGGGGCCGCCGACCGGTACCCGCCGCGACGGGCTTCGCCGATTACGAAGCGGCCGAGGAGCCGGCCGAGCCGCCGCCATCCGCGCCGCCTTCCTATGCGCGCGAGCCGCTGGCACGACGAGCGCCGAGATCCTGCCTCGCATCGCCGACCATGTGTTCCAGAGCTCGGGCCCGCCACCGCTCGCCGCCGGCCGCGCCGAGCACGCGTCGGATCGCCGCACGGCGCTGGCGCCGACGCCGCCTCCCATGGCCCTCGCCGACGTGCCGCTGCCGCGCCGCCGCCCGCCGCGTACGCGCCGCCGGCCCCCGCCGCCGTTGCAGCTCCCGTTGCGCCGCTGCGGCCGGCCGGTTTCTGGATCCGCCTCGCTGCGCAACCTCATCGACGCCGTGTGGATCGCCGCTGTTGCTCTTCGTCCGTCACCCTGCCGTTCGGCGGTCCGCGCAGCGACGCCGCGCAGGCTGGTCGCGTCGCTGGTCTCGCTGCTGCTCGGCATCGTCGTGCCCATCCTCTGCTGGGCCGCCTTCGGCGCCACGCCGGGCAAGGCGCTGCTCGGGCTGCGCGTCATCGGCGGCGAGCGCCGGCGCGGTCTCGGGATCGTGCTCGCCTTCCTGCGCCTCTGCGGCGTGATGGTGAGCGCGGTGCTCTTCGGCCTCGGCTTCGTCATGGTCGCCTTCACCCGCGACAAGCGCGGGCTGCACGACCACCTCGCCGGCACCGCCGTCATCCGGCGCTGAGGGCGATCAAGCGCGCTCGCGGGCGAGGGGCTGCGCCGCGACGCCGACCGGCAGCGCTTCGCCGGCCTCCGCCCCCTCGAGCTGCGCCAGCATCGCGGTCACCGCGGCTTCGGCCTGCCTCGCCACCTCGTCGCGCGCGGTCACCGGCAGGCCCGCAGTGCGGATCGGCTCGCCGACCATGACCCACGCCGGGCCCGGCCGCAGGCTGGCGCCCGGCGGCAGCAAAGCGCGCGTGCCGTAGACCGCCACCGGGACCACGGGCACGCCGGCGGCCAGCGCCGGCGCGAAGGCGGCGGGCTTGAACGCCTGTGGCTCACCGGGCGCGCGGCGGGTGCCGGTTGGGAAGGAGAGCACGCTGCCGCCCTCGCGCAGCAGCGCGGTGACGGCGTCGACTCCGGCGGCGCCGCTGCTGCGCCGGCGGCGGTCGACGAAGACCATCCCCATCGCCTCCATGTACCAGCCCATGAAGGGCACCGAGCGCAGCTCGCGCTTGGCGACGAAGCGCAGGTCCACCGGCAGGCCGCGGAAGAGCATCGGAATGTCGGCGAACGATTGGTGGTTGCAGGCGAGGAACCAGGCGCGGCGCGGATCCAGCTTGTCGGCGCCGATCACCTCCAAATCCACCATGCAGATGCGGATGAGCGCCGGGGCCCAGCAGCGACGGGCCATGGCGAGGCCGACGTGGGTGCCGCGGGTGACCACCGTCGCCGCCACCGCGATCGACGTCAGCACCACCGTACAGACGGCCATGAGCAGCCACTGCAGTGCGTTGACGACGGCCCAGAAGAGGCGCTTCATGGCGTCGGACGGAATCTTACTCGGCCACCGGTGCGCGGGCCGCGGCCCCTGCAGCGCGGGGTACTAAGATCTAGCGATGCAGCAGACGGCCCTCGCCGCGCCCGCCGAGCCGGGCATCGCGCTGCCGCGCCCCACCCTCACCTGGGTGGCGCGGGCGGCGGCCTTCGCCCTCGGCGTCGTGCTGCTGGTGGCGACGCTCGCCAAGGCGCTCGACCCGCAGGCGTTCGGCGAGCACCTGCGGGCGGAGGGGTTGACGCTGGGCCTGCCGCCGATGGCGGCGGCGGTGCTCGCGCTCGCCGTCGAGGGCGGGCTCGGGCTGCTGCTCGTTCTCGGTGTGCGGCGGCGCTGGAGCCTCGCCGCGGTGACGCTGCTGGTGGTCGGCTTCGTGGCGCTCAACGGTTGGGACTGGTGGCGCGCCGCCCACGGCGAGGCGCCGGCCACCGGCTGCGGCTGCTTCGGCAACCTGGTGCAGCGCTCGCCGGCTGCCGCGTTCTGGCAGGACGTCGCGCTGCTCGTGCCGCTGCTGCTGCTGTCGTGGCTGGCGCTGCCGCGCGAGTCGCGCGCGCTGCCGCCGCGCCGGCTCGCGGCGGCGGCGGTCGGCGTCGCCGCCGTCGCCCTGCTCGCCTGGCGGGCGCCGGCGCTGCCGCTCGACGACCTGGCGACGCGCCTCAAGCCCGGCACCGAGCTGGCGCAGCTCTGCGCCGGCGAGGAGCCGCGAGTGTGCCTGACCGACGTGGCGCCCGAGACGGCGAGCGGCCGCGCGTGGGTCGTGCTCGTCGACTTGAAGGATGCCGCCAAGTGGGCCGATGCGCTCAACGCCTTCGCCGCCCAGCCGGGCAATCCGCCGGTGGTGGCGCTCACCAGCGCGACGCTGGAAGAGAAGACCGCCTTCACCTGGCAGTGGGGCCCGAGGTTCCCCGTGCACGAGGCGCCGCCAGCCCTGCTGCGACCCCTCTATCGAACCCTGCCGCGCTCGTTCCTCAGCGAGGACGGCCGCGTGCTGCGGACCGTGCCGGCACTGCCGGCCGCCGGCCATCCAGATGTTCCAGGAGACTCGACGCGATGAAATCCCGTTTGCTGCTCGCCTTCGCCGTGCTGACGCTGCTGCCGCTTTCGGCCGCGCGCGGCCAGATGATCCCGCTCCATTCGCTGCTGCGCGACTTCGAGCCGATGGGCGAGTACGTGCTGATGGTCGGCGGCGCGCCGCTGCCGGCCGTGAAGATGTACCGCTCCGAGAAGGCGGGCGCGGCGGTGCTGATGACCGGCCCCGGCCTGCGCTCGGCGCTGCTGTTGATGCCGCGCGACAAGGCGGTCCAGCGCGTCGACCCGGCGAAGGTGGTGGTGGGCGCCGACGGCCGCGCCGCCCTGCTCGCCGACGCGCAGCCGGTGCGCGAAAGCGCCTTCACCGTCGAAGGGATGGAGGTCGTCTTCACCGTCGAGGGCAAGCCGGCGCGGCTCAAGGAGAAGCCCTACCTGCTCGGCCCGCACCCCGGCAAGGACCTGCTCGACCACGACGTCGCCTACGCCTTCCGCGCCCGCCAGTACAACCCCTCGCCGGCGCTGGTGAAGGCGCTGCGGCAGGCCGTCAACCCCATCCGCGTGCGCGTCTTCTTCGGCAACTGGTGCCCGCACTGCGGGCAGATGGTGCCGCGCATCCTGCGCCTCGCCGACGCGCTGGCGGGCTCGCAGGTGCGCTTCGAGTTCTACGGCCTGCCCTCGCCCTTCGACAAGGAGCCCGAGGCCAGGCGCATGGGCATCACCGGCGTCCCCACCGGCGTCGTCTACCGCGGCACCAAGGAAGTCGGCCGCATCGCCGGCAACGAGTGGAGCATCCCCGAGCTGGCGATCAAGAAGATCCTCGACGCCAGCGCGCCGAAGGCGAGCCGGTAGCCTCAAAGAGCGCGATCTCGACGACTGCGAGCTAGGTTCTCAGCTCGTCTAGGGAGTCACCGTCGGCAGCGACTTCAGGCGCCACAGAGCGTCGGCAGGGCAGCTGGGGGGACGCGCTAGCGCCGCAGCGAGGCAGCGAGCCTGCGACGACGGCCCAAGATCCAACATAAAGGACGTTATGTTAGATAGTTGACAGTTTCCTCAAAAGGTGGGAATACTCCAGGCGATGAGCCACTACCTCCAGGGGAAGGAGACTTTCGTGGCTGCCCGCTGGTGCCTTGGCCAGATGGGGCGAGTCCTCGCCGCGGGGTCAGCGCAGAAACGACAAGAGTTGCAGCGGGAAAACCGGGCGGTCGTGAAGTTCCTCGTGAGCGAGATGAGACTGCGTGCTCGGCATGAGAACAAGCGGGCGCTGTTTGGGCAGTCGGCCTTCGAGTGGGCCGCGCTTGTGACCCCGCGGCGGATTCGGGTCGAGGACGTAGGGGACGCGCAGGAGCAACTCGAGAGGCTGATCGTTCAAGGCGCCAGCCGAACCCGCATCACCGTCTACGTTGTCGCGCAGCTCTTCTACATCGCCGTGAACACGGCCGGCTACATCGTGAAGAAGCTCTCGCCGTTCTTCGGCGGGAAGTCTTCGGAGGGCTAGCAGTGCGAGGCAAGGAGCATCGGCTATGGGCGTGATCAACGCTGAGACCGCGGTCCTTCAAGCGCTGCTGAGGGGACCGGCATTCGGGCTCGAGGTCATCGAGCGGGTGGCCACGTACACCGCCGGGACGGTGCGGGTGCACCAGGGGAACGTCTACCCAATCCTGCGGCGGCTAGCCACGGAGGGACTCCTCGAGACCTATGAGGCCGATGCCCGCCCCGAGCGCGGCGGTAGGCCGCGGGTGTACTACAAGCTGACGGGCGCCGGCGAGCGCGCCGCCCTCGAACAGAGGGAGAGGATCGCGCCGCTGTTCGGGTTCACGCCGGTTCCGGCGTAACAGTGAAGCAGGGACATCGAACGCGGTCAGTTCTGGGCGCGGCAATGGCCTCTGGCCAGCGGTGACATCTATCCAGGCCAGGTGATGCCCTTCACTGCAGGAGAGCTTGGTCCGCTAGCTGGCGCGCCGTGCCCAAGACGGCAGGGGCGCCGAGAACTCGCCGAGGCCGATGACTTGGACGTGGAGCTTCAGCGCCGCCGCAGCGCCAGAACTCGCGCGGTGAGGGTAGTTTGCCGCGTAGTCGAGACGGAAGACCCGCGCCGCCCGCGCCTCGAGTCGGAGAGTGCCCTCCAGCTCGTTCTTGAGCGTTTCCACGGGTGCGGCTCCGTCAACCGAGATCCAGAAGCGATCGACGGCGGCCGGCTGTGGATCGTGGTTCACGAGCCGAACGTAGCCAAGGTAGCTAATGAGGGTTGTCACCGACGGCGCGGCGCCGGGCTCGGGGCTGTCGTAGCCAGTCATCAAGCCGGCGAACGACTCGTCGTCGGGCTCGCCGAAGTCAATCTCGATGGGCTCGATGGGGACGGCTTCGTGGAGCGGATGCGGATGCTGAGCAGTAAAGGCGCCGTTGATCCTCTCGATCTCGGTCATGAGATCTGAATCGAAGAAGCTGATCGCAATGTCCGCCTGGATGAGGGTGCGGCAGCCGCGCCCGAGGATTTGTCGGTTGGGATCGAGCATGCCGATCGCGACCTTGGAAATGCCCCGGTCGATGATGTGCCGCACACAGGCCTTCTTTGGTGGGTTGCGCTTGGTACAAGGCTCGAGGGTCGTGAAGAGGGTGGTACCAGTCAGGTCAACGCCCGGGAGCTTCTTCTCGAGCAGCGTGTATTCAGCATGGTCGCCCGGCCGTAGTTCCCCGCGAAAGGCCGCGCCCAGCACCTGTCCGTTGCGTGCGACGATGGCGGCGACGCTGGGGGACGTCCGGCTTGGGTCTTCGTTTTGGCACCCTCTCGAGAGGTTAACCGCTTGCTCCATGATCGCCCGCTCGCTCAGTAGAGGCGTGGCGTCCGGATCGGGGACGTCGATCGCTCGCCAGATTCGATGAGCTTCGAGGTAGAACGTCATCATGTCCGTGCCCGAGAGCAGCCGCATTTGCATGACGTCTTTGTGCAGCGGAACGAGGCGCGCGAAAGACTCGATGAGCCCCTCCCTGCGCTTGAAGTAGGGCTCGAACAAGGGCCAATTGTCCTTGCAGCAGATGATGTGTTGGAGATCTCCCAGATCGGCGTAGAGGAGCAGGGCGTCGCTAGAACGGCCGCGCTCCGTCCGCCGCTTCTCGCAGGCGTCGACGACTTCCCCCGGGCATCGCTGGATGAACCACTTGGGGCCGATCGGTGACAGCCTCCGCTCCACGAGAGCGCGGAGTTGTGACTCGAGGCGGAAGAGGAGCTCGAATGCCTTGGTTCCGGCGCTAGCGTCTTCCTCGGTGACGGCCGGGGGCGCGTAATCAAGCGAGAACTCGAGCACCACCGGCGGCAGCACTGTCAGCTCGACACCAGTGACTCGCAAGATCGCTGCTACGGCGACCGCGGGAGCGGCGACGAGGCGAGGTTCCGCGGCCTGAGGCTCTGCGGGTGGGTCCTTCTCTTCCGGCGCGACATCGCTGCTCTGCTCTCGCCGGGCTGGCGTCTCGACGTCAGCTGCTTGTCGGCGGCCACTCGCGTTCCCGAGCTCACCCCGCACCGCTTCCGCGGTTTCCGGGCTGAAGGGCTCCTCGGCGATTGCCTCGGCGAGCGCCGCCATCGAGGCGAGCGCATAGTCCGTTTGTCTGTCGAGGAAGGTGTCGGGAGCTAGACCCGTCGTCGCCGCCATGCGAAGAAGATCCGCTGACTCGGGAACGTAGAGTGCAAGAGTCGCCTTGAGAGATACAGCCTCTACTGCGGCGGCGAGCTCGTTGTGGACCAGGTCCAGTTCCGCCGAGCTCTTTCGGAGCCAGGCCTGGACCAAGTCCTGTTGTCGGGTCAGCGCCTGGACCCAGTACTTGTGGCCGTCAAGGTCGGCCGTTGCGCGGGAAAAGATTTGAGCAGCGGCTTCCTCAGTGCCTGCGATCTGGAGCTGGAAGCTCTGGAGGGCGTCTCTAGCGCTCCGTATCTCCTCCCCGAAATCCAGCGCTGGAACGCCGGGTTGCTCGGCGAATAGCCGCGCGACGAGACCAGCTTGAACCTCTCCTTGAAGGGCGAATTGTCGGTGGGTCTCTTGGAGGGCATCTACCGCATGGCGAGGATAGGCAAGGGCATCAGCGATCGCTTTCGCCCGATACGGGTCGACGGCGTAGTCCAGAGTCTCGCGGTATCCCTGTGTGAGCGCCGCGAAGGTATCTTCATGTAGCCGATAGCTGGCCAGGGCGGATCGCACAGCGTCGTGGACCCCATAGAGGTGTTCGTGACAGCTTGAACACAGAACGCCTCCCTGACTCGGCTGGCCGCACATCTGACACGGGAAACGCATCTCTAGTCTCGATGAGGAGGCAGAGTGTAGCGCGCGCTTTCCGGGCAGCGGGCCTCGGCACAGCGAGCTGCAGGAGGCGGCCCGTGTCAGCGAGGGGTGGCGCTAGGAAGCGCACAGACCCCCTCCCGCGCTCCGCGCCGGCCCCTGGGCGGCCATGCGACCGGTGAGGCCCGATTCCACGGCTAGGCACCGTCGCCGGCGTCTCGCCCCTCGGCTACTCAGGGGCAGAAGGGAGCGGCTGTACGAGGCCCGCGAAGAAGTGCACTAGGAATGCGGCGTTGGCGGCGGCCTGCTTGGACTCGCCGCCGGAAGGTGCAGCAGCGACGTCAGCGAGCACGGCCTCGGTCCGAAGTCTGACCTCGTTCGCTGACCACGCGAGGCGCAGCTCCTTGACCGGAGCACCAGCCGCGCCGTACGTGAGAGCGATGTCGACGGGATGGTGTTGGTCGTTCGTCCGGAGAGGGAACGTACAGGACGCCATTACGACCTCACCCGCCGGTGGGAGCCTGGAGCTAGCCTTCGCAACCACCTCGATGCGCGACACTCCACCGGTCATCGTCAAGCGGGTTCCCCGCTCCTCGGGCCGGTGCATCTCAAAGGCCACGCCCGGCGTTCTCGAGGTCGCGACGAGATAAAAGTCCCGCAGCAGGGTCACTCCAGCGTTCCTCAGCACGAGTCCAACGCGGCCGTGCATCGTCATCGCCGGCGAGGTCTGGATCTGCACACGACAGTTGGAGTAATAACGGCTGACCAGGAGCTCGACGAGAGGAGCCGGTTTGCGGCCGAAAAGCCCAGCGATGACGCCGTACGGCGCTGGCGAGAAGGCCGAGCCGGCGCGGATGTAGAAGTGGGCGCGGTCGCCGCCAACGACCTGGTGGGGCGCTCGTGGGCTGGCAGGGATCAGGGTGACGGCGAAGCCACTTTGCTGGCCTGGGCGCTCGAGCGGGACGGTTCGGACGCCGGAGTGGGGAGGCAGGGTGCAACCCGAGACAGCGCCCTCGATCCAGCTGACGAAGCGAGCAACGTCGGGCAAAGGGCGTTTTGCGCGGGCGACGTCTGCCGGGTCGGTCTCCCCGCCGGAGTGGCAATCAACGCCCCAGACGATGACGCCGCCCTCACTGTTGCCGAAGCCTGAGATCGCCCTGGCGAGACCCTTGCGATCATCCGCGTGAAGGGTGGTGCCGTCGCCGTTGCCGCGCTTGAAGTCGAGAAAGAGCTCCTCGTGTTGCCGGGAGAGGATGAAGCGGTCGATCGCGTCCTCGCCACCGGCCTGGATGGCCTCGAAGAGATCCTCAGCCCTGCCCATGGTGACTCCCCCTTGATCGTAGCCAAGGCGCTCGACAGCCCCGTCCGACGTCGCCGGTCAGGCCGGAGAACAATACTCGTGGGAGCTCGACGTCGGCGCCCGCTCCAAGAAGTCCCCGACCCCAAGAGGAGACACAGCGGCATGACCGCCAAGATAACCGCAATCGGCGATCTAGACCCCGCTACGCGCTCGCATCTCGCGTGGATGCTTGCCCGCAAGGAGGTCGAGACTGGAGACAGCTATCAGCAGGCGTTCCTCCGCGCCCTTAGCAACGGGGCGCAGATGCCTGATGACCCGGAGGATCGCGAGTGGGTAGTGAAGGGCCTGGCGGGCGAGCTGGACGAGAAGCGGGGGAGAGGCCGACCGCGCCGGAAGGAGCGTCCGAACTGGCTACAGACGGTCATGGAGCGTGGCATCGCCGACCTCTACGAGGAGTGGCTACGAGCATTCAAAGAGGATCGGGAGACCGCGTGGCTACGCGCCGAATCGTCCCGGCTTCGAGCTCTTCATCCGAACGCGCCGATGTGGCGGCGCCTGTATGACCTGGGAAAACGCAGGGATCGGCGGCGCTACGAGGCCGCGCTCGCCAAGCTGGGCGCCCGGCCGTGCCCTCCTATCCAGAAGGGCGGCAAGACGCCTCGTGAGCTGGCGCTCACCGCAACGGCGGAGGAACGTCGGAAGGTGTGGCAGTCGGCTACGCAGGGTCCCCTCACGGAAGCCGTGGTAGCTCGCATCGTCACCCGTGAACGAAAGCGCGCACGAAAATCGGAATAGCCAGCGCGTGCCCCAGGGCGAGGGATCGGGCTCTTATGGGGATGCCGCGGCCAGTGCCGCGGCCTCTCAAAGGAGCTGCGCATGCGCCGTCCGATCGAGCCTCGGGAGCTGGTCTGGCCCTTGTTGCAGATCCTTGCTTTGGCGTTGGCGATTGCCGCAGGGCTGCTGACCATCGCCGAGAAGCTGGGGTAGAGCGGCAGCCTTGCGGGTTCCGCGCCTACTCCTCATCCTGCTCCATGGCGTGGTGGGCCGCCTCGTCCGGGGTCATGAAGTCGTGCGCTGCGAAGCGCCACAACCCCCTCCCGCGCTCCGCGCCGGCCCCTGGGCGGCCTGCGGCCAACGGACGGCGATAGGGATCTCTGGCTTTGCGCCGCGAACCGGGGAAATTCTGCGGGCCGCATCGGTGCCGCGGGATGACACGGAGGCGCTAGAGGCCTGGCAACAAGTGCCCGTGCCGTCGGACAGCCGCGCTATGCGAGTGCGCGACCAATAGCGTCGACCGCCTCGGGGCTCGGCCGCGCTTAAGCCAGGCGCCCGGTCGTCGCTGGAGCCTGTATTCGGGAGGTCGTCTCGCCGTCCGCTGAGCTGCGCGCTCCCGATGCCGCCTTTAGAAGGCGCAGTTCTTGGCGGTCGGATCGTTGACGCAGGTATAAACCCGGACCCAATCGAGATCGAGCGGTGCGCAGTTAGATGACGCCCACGTCGACGGCTTGGGCGGGTCCGGGGGGAACTCGCCGCCTATCGCGAGGTTGATGATGAGGTAGAAGGGATGCTGGAATGGCGCCCAGTTGTTGGTCGAGTCCGAGAGCGGCCCGTGCATCACCACACCGAGGACTTGACCGTCGACGAAAAAGCGCATTCTGTCCTCGGTCCATTCCACCGCATAGGTGTGAAAAGCAGCAGTGAGGTTGGGGGCCGTTCCGGCAAAGGCTCCCAGGAGGAGCTTTTGTTCCGACTGGACCCTGTCGTAGCCAGGGGGGCAGGGGTTCATCAGCGAGTTTACGACTGTGTAACCGTAAGCGGTGGTGTTGCTGCAGAGATGGACGTTGGGCTGCACGAAGTCGTTCTGTTCGATGGACTTGCCGAGATCGACCGTTTCGAGGATGTCGATTTCGCCCGACTGAGGCCATTTAAAGCCGGGGGGCGGCGCTAGCGGTAGCATCCAGAAAGCCGGCCACGTCCCTTGCCCGTACGGCATTCTGGCGCGAATCTCGATGCGCCCGTAGGTCCAGGCGTGCGTGCTAGCCGACACGCGCGTGTGAATGCGCGCTGACGAATAGAGGTAGTCCTTTAGCGGCACGTCCCCGGGCGTAGCCGGACAGTTGACCGTGCCGACCTCGTTGTTGGCCATGGCCAAGGAAATGTCGGTGCCATCGCACCGCTGGTAGCCGTTGTGCACTTGGGGGAACTCGAGGCAAGCGGTGATCGTCAGATGGCCACCGCTCACACGAAGATTTCGGGGACGGTTGGTGTAGCACTGGAGCTCTTCGTTGTACCCGCCGCAAAATTGGGCGACCACCCACTTGGCCGTGTCGAGTTGCGTGCCAATGAAGTCGTCCTCCCACACGGGGTTGCTGCTCCACCCGCGGTTGATCGGGTGGAACTCCGAGTCGAAGACCGGCGCGACGACCGGGTCGGGGAGGCCGATTCCGCACCCGCACAGCAAAGCGGCGGCCGCCACGGCGAGCGTCGTCCTCGCGGCTCTCATAGCCGGGAGCTTAGAACAGGAGCGGGAGACCAGGGGGCGGGAACCTAATTGCGTCACATATCCTCCTCTGAGCCCATCTAGCCGGACCCTCGATGTGTGCCTGCGGAGTGCTCCGCCCGGGCAGCGGCGTCTTGCCACGTTCAGGCATGAACGGAAGCCACGTCGACGTGGCGGCGAGCCCTCTCGAACGGTGAGCTGCTCCGGCCGAACCGGTCGGGCGCGAAGGCGACCTCGGAAACGGTCCCTTTGTGGTGACCCAGGTTGGCGAGCAGCGCGCCGTCGCTCACCCGCCGTCCGGCGTCCACACCACGTCGAACACCGTGGCGCCGTTGCTGGCGGCCAGCGGCGGGGGTGGCCGTCGGAGCTGCCCGAGACGACCGACTGCCCAGCACCTCGCCGGTCGGCGGCGAGTCGAGCGGGCGCCACAGCCAGATGTCCCCCGCGTTGCCCCCGCTCGCCAGCCTCTGCCCGTCGGGCGAGAAGGCGACCGAGCACGCCGTCGAGGTGCCCGTTGAGCACCCCGAGCGACGCACCGGTGGGGACCTGCCAGGGCCGCACCTGGCCGTCGTAGCTCCCGGAGGCCAGCATCCCGCCGTCGGGGCTGAAGGCGACGCTAGTGGCGATGCTGGTGTGGCCGGCGAGGACGTGCAGAAGGAGGCCGTCGCTCAGCCGCCACAGGTAGACGTTGTGATCGGCGCTCGCCGCGGCGACGTACTGCCCGTCAGGGCTCAAGGCCACGCCCATGGCGTACCACGTATCGCTGCCGATCAGCTCGCGCAACAGCGCTCCGTCCGAGACGCGGAAGATCCGCACGTCCCTGCCGTTGACCGCGGCCAGCAGGCTGCCGTCAGGGGAGAGGTCGACCGCGAAGCAGTGGTTGGTGGTGGCAAAGTTCCGCACCAACGCCCCGGTGGCCGCGTTCCACAGCTTGACGTTCCAGCCCGGGATCCCGAAGACGAATTCGCCGCAGCTGGCGACCCACTGCCCGTCGGCTGAAAAATCTACAGCGTTGACGCCACCATAGTGCCCGTTGCTGTCGTGCCCGGCCAGCGTGCGCAGCAGCTTGCCGGTGGCGAGGTCCCACAGCTTGACCGTCTGGTCGACGAAGCTCCCTGTCGCCAGCAGCTGGCCGTCGGTGGCCACGGATCGCACGCTGATGTGCCCGGGTCCGCTCCAGACGATCGGCGGCGGTCCCTGGCCCTGGGCGGTGGCGGCACCCAAGGGCGACGCCGAGCAAGATCCAGATCGAAGCGCGTGCGGCGTTGGGGAGCGTGCGACGCGACGGGCGATTCGCGACGACCTTCGAAACTGCTCCGGCGATCATGGATGTCCCTCCAGGTGCCAACCGGAACGTTCCTCGCGCGCCCGCCGTTGGCGGGCCAGTGCAGCGACATGCAAACCCTTCGCCCGGCCGCGACGGGCAGTAGCCGCGCGGCGACCTCGGCGCGGGGCCTGGTTGGCCTCACGTTTCCGGGCTGGAACTACGCGAGCAGCGCGAGCGGATCGCGGCCGCCGTTGTGCCAGGAGGCGTCGGCCGACTGCAGCTCGCCGCAAGCCGCGCAACGGGACACGCCGAGGGCGGCGAGAGTCGGTGCGAGCTCCCACGCCGCGGAGCCGGCGAGCGCAGCCCCCTGCAGCAACGGCTGCCAGCCGGCAAGGCGGTCGGGCAGCTCGGCGAGGGAGTCGAGCGCATACACGCGCACGGTGCGCAGGCCGGGGGAGGGAGCGAGCGGTGTCGTTGTCGTCTCGAGCAAGACGGTACCGACGGCGACCGGGAGAGCGCCGACGAGCGCGCCGCGGAGCTCGGCCTCGCCGCGCAGCTGTTGCACCGCTGCGGCGAGCCCGGGATCGACCGGGCCCGGAGGTAGCGTCGCTGCGATCTCGGCGAGCGCCGCGGCGAGCGCTGAAGCGAAGTCACGAGCGCGTCGCGCGTCGCCGGCGACGAAGGCGGCTTGTACCGAGAGGCAGCCGCGCTGATCGAAGAGCGCCACGTCGCGCGCTGCACCGCGCGCGGCGATTTCGAGCTCCGCGTCGGCGGCTATCAGGGCGAACGACAGCTTGGGGCCGTAGTCGATGACCTTGCCCGGCGCCCGTCGCTCGAGGTCGGCGACGGTGGCGCGGTCGCCGTAGGCGAGCACGCAGTGCGCCGCCGCCAGCACGGGCGCTTCGATCGCGGCGTCGCCGCCCGGCCAGGTCACCGCGGCGACGGCGTCGCCGAGTGCGGGGAGTCGGCGCACGAGAGCGGCCATGAACGCCGGCGCGAAGTGGGGCTCGGCGGAAGCGGACTTGAGCAGCAGCGGCCGTCGCATCGCGAGCGCGGGCAGCAGCGGCTGCACCGCAAGTGCGGGGAGGTTGCCGGCGAGCACGGCGACCGCCGGCGCGCGACGCTGCTCGCCCTGACGAGCCGGCCGCGGGCCGCCGATGGCGTCGGGCTCGTGGGATCGCAACTCGCCCGCCCGGCGCAGCAGCGCCTCGGCGTGGCGCGCGCGCACGCCGCCGAGCACTGCCTCGAGCCCAGCCGCCAGGCCCTCCGGCGACAAGCCGGTCGACTCCACCAGCGCCGGCTCGATCGCGACTCGCTCCGGCGATCGCGGATCGAGGAACGCCTCCACCGTCTCGGCCCAGCCGGCGAGCAGCGTCTCGTCGTCGAGGGCGGCGAGTGTCGCGGCACCGGTGGTGCCGAGGCGCTCCATCAACCGCGCCAGCTGGTCGGGCGCGCTCACCCGCGCGCTTCTCGCCTCAGGCGACGTTGCCGAGGAAGGAGCGGAACTCGAGCTCCACCTGCCCGGCCATGATGACGTCGCCCGACGAAAGCTTCGCCGCACGCACGCGCCGGCGGTTCAGGTAGGTGCCGTTGGTGGAGTCGAGGTCGACGACGTAGTAGTAGCCGTTGTCGGGCACCACCTTGAAGTGGCGCGCCGACAGCGCCGGGTCGCGCATCGTCAGCGTATTGGTGCGCGGGTCGCGGCCCACCGCGAAGGCGCCGTCGCTGCGCAGCAGGAACGAGCGCTGCGACTCGCCGGGCTCGCGGATCATCAGCATGCTCTGGTCGGCGATGACGCGCGTCTTCTCGATGGCGTCGAGGTCGATGACGCCGGTGACCACCTCATTGACCTGGTCGAGGCGCAGCTCCGAGGTGTCCTCGAGGCGCGTGAGGTCGCGGTTGCGTAGGCGCTCCTGCAGCGCCAGCTCGGAGTCGGCGGCGGCGCACTTCGGGCAGTCCTCCTCGCCGGCGGGGACCTCGGTGCCGCAGCGCTTGCAGACCGTGGTGCGTCCGGCGGCGCGGCGGCGCGCAATCACTGTCACCGGCACGGCGACAGCGACGAGTGCGAGCGGCAGCACCAGCCACCACCAGCGCGCGACGGGCGAGTCGGCCGGGGTCCCGGCGTCGGCCGCGGCCGCGGTGTCGCGAGCAGTCGCGGGGGAGCTGTTCGGCGAACGTAAGGCTACGGGCACGTTGCCGGAGGCGGGTGCCTCGGCAGCCGCGGGCTGCGGCGGAGCGGCGTCGGCATCGCCGGCGGCCGGAGCGTCGGCGCCCGCCTCGGTCGGCTTCTCGACGGCCCCCTCCGGCGGCGTGCTCGCCGCGGCCACCAGTGCCGCGCCCACCGCCGCCGGCTTCGCCGACGCCAGCGGCCCCACGTAGCTGCCGCCGGTGAGCAGCGCCAGGCGCCGCATCCGTCGTTCGTCGAGGCGCTTGCCGGCGCCGACGCCGACCAACCGCACACCGCGCGCCTCGCAGGCGCGCGCCACGTCTTCGACCGTGGTTGCGGAATTCTCGTCGCGCCCGTCGGTGAGCAGCAGCACGACGCCGCCGGGCGCGATCTCGCGCGCGGCGGTGAAGAGGGCGTCGTCGAGCAGCGTGAAGTTACCGGCCGGCGCGAGCGAGCCGAGCGCCGCGGACGCTTCGGCCGGCGACCCCGCGCGCAGCACCCAGCGCGGCGCGTCGTCGAACGCCAAGACGCCGACCACCGTCTCCGCCGGCAGCTCGCCGAGCGCCGCCGAGGCCGTCTCGCCCATCGCCGCGAGCGTCGCCTGATCGAGCGACCGGCTGGTGTCGACCGCCACGACGACCGACGGTGCGCTCGCCGCCCTCGCCGCCGCGCCGGTGATACCCAGGAGGATGACTAGTGCTGTCGAGACCAACCGTGAGCGTGACATGGGCTGAAAACCCTAGCAGGTCAGTGCAGCCGTTGGAAGAGCGACAGGTCACAGCTGCGGACGGGGCTAGACTTCCCAGGAACAGGGGAGGCGCCGACATGGAAGTCTTTCCAGGCATCACGATGGATCCGCGAGTGCGCTTCGGCAAGCCGTGCCTCACGGGCACGCGACTGGACGCAGCTTCGATCGCGGCAGCCCTCGGCGCCGGCGACTCGCCCGAACAGGTGCAGGCGGAGCTCGGGATCACGCGCGAGCAGGTGCTGACCGCGATTCGCTACGCCGCACACGTCGCCGCTCACCTGCCGCCCGCCGTCGCCAAGGCCTCGTGAAGTTTCTTCTCGACGAGAACGTCATTCGACTCTTCGAGCTTTGGGAACCCGGCGTGTTCGCGCCGATCGAGGTCCACAAGCTCGAGGACTAGCGCGAATAGATCTGGCGTCGGTGACCGATGCGGAGCACGACCACCGTGTCGTCGTCGAGATCGAAGATGATGCGCCAATCGCCCACGCGCGCTCGATACGTGCCGAGCCGCGCGTCGGTGAGTCGAGTGGCGCCGCGCCGCGGGTCGTCCTGGAGATCGCCGAGTCGTCTGAGGATCCGGGCGCGTACCGGTGAGTCGAGCGCGTCGAGGTCCTTGCGGGCTCGCTGCGTGAGGACGACGTCAGTCACTGCGAAGATCGCGAAGCGAGGTCGTCTTGCCGGCCTGGTACTCCTCGCGGGCTTCCGCGATGGAGTCGAGATACGGCCGCGACGCGAGGCCCTCGCGGTCTTCGAGGTAGTCCTCCATCGTGCGACGCACGACGCCCTCGATGAGGTGCTCGAGCTCTTCGACGGAGAGGTCCTTGACCGCCGTCATGAGGGAATCATGGCACGACGAGACACGCGGGGCGCCGCGCTACATCCGCCAGCGCAGCGTCGTCAGCAGCTCGTCGTTGGTGCGCCAGCCTCGCGCGGTGAGGAAGCGGTTGTGGGCCTGCTCGATGGTGAGGTCGGTGCCGGGGACGATGCCGATGCGGATGCCGGCGTCGGTCTTCTCCCACTCCCAGGCGAAGCTCGGCGCCGGCGTGCGGCCGGGCGGCGGGTTGAGGAAGTCCGGCTCGAGCTTGGAGTAGCGGAACGACGGCGCGATCGAGGGGAAGAGCTGCTGGCCGGCGAGCGAGGCGAAGAGCGGCAGCTCGAAGCGCCAGGCGATCTCGCCTTCGTAGCCCCTGCGCGCGCGAGACCGGCGATCTCCTGGTCGACGTACTGGCCGAAGAAGGAGAGGCCGCCGAGGTAGAGCCAGAGGTTGGCGCCGTGCTCCGTCTTGTCGTCGCCGTCGAGGCCGGGGAAGGTGCCGAACGGCACGTCGAGCAGGTCGAGGTCGCCGCCGTAGAGCGAGCCTTCCATCTCGACGCGCGGCGCCAGCGTGCGCTGGTACGCGAAGGCGAGCAGCTCGGCGCGCCGGCTGCCGTCCTCGTTGGCGAGGCGCAAGCCGAGCCCGGCGCCGGTCTCCTCGTGACCGCCCGAGCCCGCCTCCTCGATCTCGGCGTCGTAGAGGATCGGCACGCCGCTGTTGAGCGCCGGGTGCGGCGGGTCGTCGAGGTTCGCCGGCGTGCCGTTGTCGCCGGCGAGAGCGTTGGGGTCGCGCAGGAACACCGGGTTGCCGCGCGTGTAGCTGCCCTTCAGGTAGACGTAGCGCCCGAGGTCGACTCCCAGCTCGACGCCGAGGTCCTCGAAGCGGTTGAACGCCGTCGACACCAGGCCGTAGCTCTCGAGGTGGCGGTCGTCCTGGCGCTCGAACTTGGGCAGCTTGCCGACCTTGAGATAGACGCCGGAGCGCTCGGGCAGTCGGCCGGGCTCGCTCTCGCGGCCGAAGCGGAGCCAGGCCTCGTCGACGTCGACCTTGTGGTCGGTGGAGGTGGGATTGCGGTCGTAGAGGTCGATGGTGTCGATCTTGAGGTGACCGAGGAGCGCCTCGCCCCAGGTGGCGTCGAGGAACAGCGTCGCCGCGGGCACTTCGAGGTTGCCGCCCGGGTCGACGGTGCGCAGGGTGAGCGCCAGCGGCGGCGCGGTGTCGGCGGGGCGGAAGTTGAAGGGGAAGCTGACGTCCTCGCTGTCGCGAAAGGCGGCCTTCACCTCGACGCCCCACTTCAGGTGCGGCGCGGGTTCCCCGGCTTCGTCGTTCGCGCCGGAGGACTCGGTGTCCTGCGCGGCGGCGGCGGAAGCCAGGGAAGCGGAGACCGAGGCGAGCCAGACGAGCAACACCCAACGAGAGAGATTGGCAGGGCGCACGAATTCCCTCCTGGTGACGACCCTACGGAGCCGCGATCGCGGCGGATTGGTCGTCAGTGTACGCGCGAATCAGCCGCGGGCCAGCTCTTCCACCGTCAGCGAGCAGCCGCGCAGCTCGGCTCCTCCCGCGCGTCCGAGCAGGCGGAAGCCCCCGCCCTCCGTGGCACCGAGGTCCTCGGTGAGCAGGTGCGGCACCGAGCCGACGTTGGCGAGGTCGAAGACCGCCAGCAGCCCGGGCTCGCCGGCCGGCTGCTCGGCGAGCGTCTCCGGGTGCAGCGCCCGCACCCGTACCCAGTGCGGCGCCACGAACACTTCCGGGTCGCCGCCGAGCAGGTTGGTGGTGTAGCACTGGCTCGACAGCTCGGTCATCCCGTACTCGCGCACCACCTGCTCGGGCGGCACGCCGAGCCAGGTGTGGATGCGCGCCAGCAGGTCCTCGCGCGAGAGCTCCTGGTGGCGGCCCTTGTAGCCGCCGGTGTCGAAGACGACGCTGCCCGGCGCCAGGCGGAAGTGGAGGAACCGTCGCGACAGCGCCTCGAGCAGCTGGGCGAGGGCGAACGAGGTGGCGAAGACGAGCGCCGGCCGCCCCTCGCGCTGGCGCGCGCCCAGCCACGAGCGCGCCCGCGGCACGTCGACGCCGCGCTCGGCGAAGGCGTCGGTGGAGTCGGCTGCCCCCCACTCGTCGAGCACGTGGGCGGCCATGAAGGCGAGGCTCGAATCGGGCGCCTTCTCGACGGTGGGCACCAGCGACAGCATCGGCGCCGGCGTGCGCAGGCTGGGCAGGCAGAAGCGCGGGAAGGAGCAGTCGATCGCCTGGTGGTAGAGGTCGGGGTAGGGCTGGTGGTGGACGCTCCGTTCTCCACCCGTTCCGCTGCTGCGGAACACCTGCAGCGGCTCGTCGGCGTGCAGCGCCAGCCGCTTCATCGCCAGCGCGGGCACGGTCGGCACCTCGCGCCAGTCGCGCACGCTGTCGGGCGAGACGCCGCGCCCCTCGCACAGCCGCCGGTAGGGCTCCACGCGCTCGTACTGGAAGGCGAAGGCGGCGAGCGCCAGCTCCTCGAAGCTGTCGCCCTGGGGATCGCAGAGGAAGCGGGCGATGCGCTCGACCAGCATGGCCCAATCCTAAGCCGTGCGGGGCCGCGTAGTTACCGTGTGCCGCCGATGCCGCGTTCTCGGCCGCTTTGTTATCATCCAACGTCGCCCCAGGAAGGGTCATGAAGCGCGACAACTCGCGGCTCGCCCGTTCGGTCCGTCTGCTCGCGCTGTGCGGCGCGACCGCCATGCTCGCCGCGCGCGGCCGCGGCGGTGGCGGCGGCGCGCGAGGACACCGCTCAGCTCGCGCGGCACCTTGGTGCTGGTGCAGGAGGGGCGCAACGTCGTCGAGGGCGTCGACCAGGCCGTGGTGTTCTTCACCCCGGCGAAGAAGCCGAAGGTCGCCGCGGCCGAAGCGCTGCCCGAGATGGCGACGCTCAAGAAGGCGTTCCTTCCGCGCCGCTTGGTGGTCCCCGTCGGCTCGAAGGTGCGCTTCCCCAACCAGGACCCCATCCTCCACAACGCCTTCTCGGTGTCGGGCGGCAACGCCTTCGACGTCGGGCTCTACGGGCGCGGGCCGGGCAAGACGGTGACCTTCAAGGAGGCGGGGCTGGTGCGGGTGTTCTGCAACGTCCACCAGCAGATGGCCGCCTACGTGCTGGTCGTCGACACCCCCTACTCGACGGCGCCCGACAAGAAGGGCGGCTTCTCGCTCGCCGGTTTGCCCGCCGGGCCGGGCACGCTCTCCGTGTGGCACGAGCGCGGCGAGCTGCTGAGCCAGCAGGTGACGCTGCCGGCGAGCGCGCCGCTGCGCCTCTCGCTCGCCGTCTCCAAGCCGCGCGTGCCGCGGCACCTCAACAAGTTCGGCAAGGCTTACTCCACCGACAGCAGCTACTGATGGCTCGCCTGCGGATGTCCTTCGGCGCCCGGGTCTTCCTGATGACAGGGCTGATCGTCACCCTCGCGGTGGGGACCGCCGTGGTGGCCACCTACGTCTATGGCAATCGGGTGGCGCACGACACGGCGCGGCAGGCGCTGTCGCGGGCGAGCTCGGTGCAGACGACGCTGCAGCAGCAGCGGCAGGAGCAGCTCAAGCTCATCGCACGGGTCTTCGCCGGCGACCCGAACATCGTCGCCTACGTCGCCGAGGCGGCCGGCGAGCGGATCGGGCGCCTCCGATCCTCGACCTCCTCGAGGAGCGGCAGAACGACCTCGGCTACGACTTCGCCATGGCCCTCGACCCGCAGGGAAGGGTGCTCGCCCGAACCGACAACCCGGATGCCAGAGGCGAGGATCTTTCGCAACGGCCGCTCATCAAGCGAGCGCAGGAAGAGTTCGAGGCGACCGGCTTCTGGAAGCAGGACAAGCGACTCTTCAACGCCGTCGCCGTGCCGCTTGCCGCCGACCAGATCCTGCAGGGCTTCCTCGTCGCCGGCTTTGCCATCGACAACGAGGACGCCGACCAGGTGCGCAAGGTCTCCGGCGCCGACGTGGCGATCCTCGCCGACGACGGCGGCGAGCCGCAGGTGGTGGCCACCACCCTCGGCCCGGCCGAGGTCGAGGAGCTGCTCGCCCGCCTGCAGCAGCGCAACATGGTCGACACCGTGATGCGCCGCGGCGAGTCGCTCGAGCAGGTCGACTTCAACCTGCGCGGCGGCCGCTGGATCGGCCTGCTGCGGCCGCTCGGCGACGCCAGCGGCAACCGTGTCGGCGCCGTGGTCTCGCTCGCTTCGCTCGACGCCGAGCTGCTCCCCTTCCAGCGCATCGAGACCCTGCTCGCCATCGTCGGCGGCGCCGCCGTCCTCATCGCACTGCTGTTCTCGTTCCTGCTCGGCCGCCGCGTCTTCAAGCCGGTGCGCGATCTTGCCAACGCCGCCGCGGCCGCCAGCGAGGGCAACTACAGCCAGAAGATCGTCATCGACCGCAGCGACGAGGTCGGGCGTCTCGCCGAGGCCTTCAACCACCTGCTCTCCGAGCTGCGCGAGAAGCAGGACATGGAGACCTACATCAACGAGCTGTCGCGCACGCTGCCGTCGTCCAACGGCGGCAAGCACGCGGCGATGGAGGACGCCGGCACGCGGCCGGTGGCGCTGCTCGGCGTCGACATGCGCCGCTACGCGCAGCCGAAGATCGGCTACGACCCCGAGGCGACGATCGAGCAGCTGGCGCAGGACCTGCGGCGCGTGCACGCGGCGGTGGACGCCCGCCAGGGGACGATCGAGGGCTCCTTCGGCCAGCGCCTGCTGGTCTCCTTCGCCGGCGACAACCGCGCCTTCCGCGCCCTGTCGGCGGCCGCCGAGATCGGCGCCGTGCTCGGCGTCGCGCGCACCGCCTTCGACGAGGCGGAGCCGCCGGTGCTGGCGATCACCGAGGGCGAGGCGGTCACCGGCTCGGTGGTGTGGGGCGAAGGTCCGGAACGCGTGGTCGTCGGCCGGCCGCTGCTGCAGCTCGAAGGGCTGCTGCGCGAAGGCGCGCCCGGCGACCTGGTGCTGTCGCAGCCGCTCTACGGCACGCTCGGCGAGGTGTTCACCCGCTCGGGCGTCGAGCTCTCGCCGCAGCGCGGGATGTTCGGCGGCGCGCAGACGCTGTACGTGATGAACGGCCCCACCGCCAGCAAGGTGACCGGCGTCGCCGGCGCATCGCTCCTGCCCTCCTCGACCGACGCGCCGACGCGCATCCAGCCCACCAGCGGCGCCCCCGCGCCCGCCCCGCGCGAGCACGCCACCCTCGCCGAGATCACCCCCGGCAAGGTGATCGGCGACCGCTTCGAGATCCTTTCCACGCTCGGCGCCGGCGGCATGGGCATCGTCTACAAGGTGCGCGACCGCGAGCTCGACGACCTCGTCGCGCTCAAGATGCTCAAGCGCGACGTCTGGGGCGACCGCGAGCTGCTCGAGCGCCTGAAGAGCGAGCTCAAGCTGGCGCGCAAGATCACTCACCCCAACGTGCTGCGCACCTTCGACTTCGGCGACGTCGACGGCATCCCGTTCATCACCATGGAGTACGTGCGCGGCATCACGCTGCGCTACCTGCTCTCGCAGACCGGCGCGCTGCCCTACTCGGCGGGGCTGCGCCTGGCGCGCCAGCTCTGCCGCGGCCTCGCCGCCGCGCACGAGGTGGGAGTGCTGCACCGCGACATCAAGCCCGAGAACCTCATCGTGATGCCCAACGGCAACGCCAAGCTGATGGACTTCGGCATCGCCCGCCCCATCGTCCGCATGGAGGAGGGGCAGACGCAGGCGGGGACGGTGGTGGGCACGCCGCAGTACCTCGCGCCCGAGCAGCTGCAGGGCAAGGCCATCGACGAGCGTGCCGACCTCTGGGCGGTGGGTGTCGTGCTCTACGAGCTCTTCACCTCGCAGACGCCGTTCCGCGGCGAGAACCCGATGCAGGTCATCGTCGCCACCCTCAACGAGCAGCCGACGCCGCCCCGCGAGCACTGGCCCGAGATCCCGCCGCAGCTCGAGGAGATCATCCTGCGCTGCCTCGCCCGCGACCCCGCGAAGCGCTACCGCACGGCGGCGGCGCTGCTCGCCGACCTCGAGGCGCTGCGAGCGTGAGTTTCCGCCGCGCTCGGAGCGCGACGTGGGCATGAGTTTCCGCCGCGCTCGGAACGCGGCGTGGGGCTTGAGCGGCGGCCCGCACGGACGCTGAGCGCAGGATTGGCCCGTGTCGCGGGTTGCACCTCCATGACGGGGGCGTTCCCTGAGGAGGCGATATTGAGCGCCGACCTCGCCCGCGAGCAGGCGACGGACCCCGACTGGGACCTCGTCGCCCGCGTGGCGGCCGGCGACCGTGCCGCGTTCGGCGAGCTGATCGAGCGCCACCACCGGCGCCTGCTGCGCGTCTGCGAACGGCTGCTCGGCGACGCCGAGGAGGCGCGCGACGCCGTGCAGGAGGTCTTCCTCAAGGTGATGGTCAAGGCGGGCAGCTTCCGCCCCAAGGCGCTGGTCTCGACCTGGCTCTACCGCGTCGCCGTCAACCACTGCCTCAACGTGCTGCGCCGCCGGCGCCTGCGCCGCTGGGTGTCGCTGTCGCCGGTCGAGGACGAGGAGACGACGGCTCCGCCCGAGCCCGCCGAGGAGCGCGCCGACCCCCACCGCGAGCTCGACGCGCGCCGCCGCTGGGGCAGCGTGCAGCGGGCGATCGCCGCCCTGCCGCCCGGCCAGCGTGCCGTGCTGGTGCTGGCGCGCTTCGAGGAGCTGTCGTACAAGGAGATCGCCGAGACGCTGGGGATCACCCTCGGCGCCGTCGAGAGCCGCCTCTTCCGCGCCATGCGGGCGCTGGAGAAGGCGCAGGAAGCGCCCGAGTGACGGGTTTCACCGGGTAGGGACCGACGATGCGAGACCGCGCCGCCGACCGCCGCTTGATGCGCTACCTCCACGGCGAGCTGCCCGCCGACGAGGTGCGGCAGCTGCGCGCCGAGCTCGCGCGCGACCCGGCACTGCAGGCGCGTCTCGCCGAGCTGCACCGGCTGTGGCAGGGCCTGCAGCCGTCGCCGCCGACGCCGGCGCCGTTCGGCTACGTGCCCAAGCTGCAACGTCTCGCCGAGAAGCGGCGGGTGGAGACGGTGACGAGCGCGCTGGGCTGGGGCGCGGCGCCGCCGTGGGCGCGGGCGCTGGCGGGGGCGGCGCTGCTGGCCGGGACCGCGTTGGGCGTCGGGCTGGGGCGGATGCCGCAGGCGGCAACGCCGGCGGCGACGACCGCGGGTCTGCCTGCCGTGGCGGCGTCCGCGTCGCCGGCCATCGCGGCGCCGGCGGTCGGTGCGGTGGCGTCGCCGCCGGTCGCGGCGGGCACGGCCACCGCCGGCGCATCCATCGCGGCACCCGCACCGAGCGTGGCCGCGCGGCGGGATCCCGAGCCTGCGACGGGCACGGACGCCGCGCTTGCCGACGTCTTCACAACCGAGGAGAACGAGCCGCTCGGCGGCAGCACCACGCTCGCCGAGGAGTACTGGCAGGCGCTCGAGACGGGCGGCATCGGTGACGACGGCGGAGCGGGCGCCGCCCGGTGGTGAGCCGCTGGTGGGCGGTCGCCCTCCTCTCGCTCTCGGTGGGGCTCAACCTCGGGCTCGTCGTGGCCGTCGTGCAGCAGCGCTTCGCGCCGCCGGCTGCCGCACCGACGGTGGTCGTCATGCCGTCGCCGGCGACGATCCCGGCCGTAGCAGCAGTCGCCTCGCCGCCGCCTGAGTCGCCGGAGATGGTGAGCGAGGTCGCGCCGCCGCCGGTGCCGGTGGCGTCGCCGCTACGCGCGGCGCCGGCGCCGAGGGAGCAGCCGCCGACTCGCGAGCCGGCGGCGCAGGCACCGCGACCCGAGCAAGCGCCGCCCGGCGAGCCTGACGACTCCTTCGAAGCTGACCCGCGCCGCACGACTCCGGCGAGCCCGGCCCGGCGTCTGGAAGTCCCGGAGCGCCCGGCGCCGGCCCGCGCGGCGGCGGCCCTTCGCCGGCGCGGCTCGAGGAGATGGCGGAGCGCCTCGGCGTGCCGGCGGCGGACCGTCCGCGCTTCATCGAGCTGCAGCGCCGCTTCGTCGCCGAGACGCCGCCAGCGGCGCATCCAGCTCGACGCCGTGCGCCGCGGGCTCGCGCGCCGAGCTGCTGGCGCCCAAGCCCGACACCCAGCGGCTGCACGCGCTACGTCGACGACTCCGCCCGCCTGCAAGCCGCCCTCGAACGCACCTTCGTCGAGCACGTCCTGGCGGCGCGCCAGCTGCTCGACGGCGAAGCCGAGCGGCGCTACCTGCAGTTCCTCTCGCGGCTGGGACCGCGAGCGGGAGGCCCAGGGCCGACGCCGGGTCAGGGCCGGATGGGCGATCCGCGCTGGCAGCGACAGCGGCCGTTGGATCGTCGGCCGGGAGGCGGCGGCATGCGTCGCCCCGGCGCCGGCCGCGGTCTCCTCGATGTGCCCGGTCCGGCGCCGTCGCCGGTCTGACGCCGCCCGGCTGATGTCGGCCCGGCGAGGCGTGCGCCCGTCGGTCGAGGGCCGCCGCAGCGCCGAAAAAATCCCCCGCCGTGGGGCGGGGGCTCAAAGAGGGAGAGTGGAGATCGTCTCTGTGTCTCACCTCTTACTACGGAGACACGGGGCGGTTTGTTTGGCCGCTGGTCGATCAGCGGATGTCGAAGTTGACGCTGAGCTGGAAGTAGACCGGCACCGGCCGCCCGGAGAGCGCCGCGGGCTTGAAGCGCCACTGCTTCACGGCGCTGATCGCGGACTCGTCGAGACCGAGGCCGAGGCCCTTCATCAGCCGCACGTCGGTGACGTGGCCGGTGCGGTCGATGGTGGCCTGCACGATGACGACGCCTTGCCGGCGCGCGTGGCGGGCCGCCTCGGTGTAGCGCGGGGTGACGCGGAAGATCGTCTCCGGGCGCGTCATCCGCGCGTCGAGCGCCACCGCGATCTCGCCCTCGCCGGTGCCGAAGCCCGGGCCGGTGGGGCCGTCGCCCTCGCCGCCGCCGCCGTTGCTCGGGCTGCTGGGCGGTGCGCTGCCGGGAACCGGCGGCGTCTCGTCGCCGGTCGACGAACCGTCGGGCACCTTCTCGGGCACCATCTCCGGCTGCACCTCCTGCTCCGTCTGCTGCTGCTGCGGCTGCACCGGCTCCGGCTCGGTTTGCGCGGGCGGAGCGGCGGGAGGTGGGGCCGCGGGCGGCGTCGCCGCCTGCTCTTGCGGCTGCTCGAACACCAGGTGGGTGACGTCCATCGGCGGGTCGTAGAGCGCCATCTCGTCGGGCGGCGTCACCTCGCCGATGCTCCACGTGCTCGCCAGCACCACCGTCGCCAGCGCCGCACCGTGCACCGCCACCGCCAACGCCAGCGTCCACCCGCGCCGCCGGCTCTTCTGTCGCTTCATCAGGCTATGCTCGAACATGGTCACTCCCTCCTTGTCCTCCTCAATTTGGAGCCGGCAGCCCGCACGAACGAAACCGGGCACGGGCATTGCCACTCCTGGCCGCGTGCTGCCCAGGACGCGGCGGATCGTCCTCGCCTGCGGTCTGCTCCTGTCACTGACGGGTGACGTGCGGGCCGTCGAGGCCGCGCCCGACCTGCCGCTGCCGGCGCTCGAACAGCTCGCTTTCGACGGCGTGCGGCCTGCTGCTGGACGAGGCGCAACGCGCGGCCCTCGCGGCGGCGGATGCCAGCGAGCGGGCGCGCGCGGTGTCCGCCCTGCTCGCCGATCCCGATCCGGCGACCGCTGCCAACGAGCTGCTCGAAGGCGTGCGGCGACGCCGCGCGCTGATGCTGGCGTCGAGCCTGACCACGACCGACGTGCGGGCGCGGCTGCTCTTCCTCCACGGCCGGCCGGCGTCGCTCGAGACCGTGGACTGCTCGGCCGTCTTCCAGCCGATCGAGATCTGGACCTACGGCAGCCAGCGGCTGGTGATCTACAAGCCTTCTCCGACGCTCCCCTACCGGCTCTGGGCGCCGGTGGACGGCAAGCGCGCCCTCTACACGCACGAGATGGCGGGCTGGCTCGAGGACTGGGAAGAGCTGGCAGGCCGCTTCTCCGGCAAGCGCATCGACCTCCGCCTCTGCGCGGTCGCACAGCTGGTCGATGCGGCGATCGGGATCGACGGGCTCGACCAGGAGCTCCCCGCGCGCCCCGACACCATCGCCTGGCGGGCATTGCTCGCGCCGCCGCAGGACCTCGCCGCCTGGGCGAAAGAGGCGGCCGCCGAGTCGCTGGCACCGGTCGCGAACCTGCCGGTGGAACCGTTGCGGGTCTCCTATCCGCGGCGCGTCGGGCTGCGCCTCGAGACGCGCCTGCTCGTCGAGCTGCCCGCCGGAGCGCCGCTGGTGCCCGCGGTGGAGAAGAACGAGCAGGGAGTCGAGCGCAGCGAGCTGCGGGTGAGCGTCGAAGGGGCGGTGGAGAGCGACAACCAGCTGTTCGACACCTTCCGCATGCGCTTCACGCTGGCGCCGCTCGCCGACCGTCAGGCCCCGGTGCTGCTCGCCGTCCCGCGTCCGCTGCGCCCGGGCCGCTACGTCATTCGCCTGCGCGTGCGTGACGAGGTGGGCGGCGCCCAGGCGGTGGTGGCGCGCGAGCTCGACGTCCCCGATTCGCCGGTGGCGCCGCCGGCGGCGGACGAGCTCGGTGCCGTCCTCAACGGCGTTGCCGGCGAGCCGCTCGACGCCAAGCTCACCGCCGAGGGCGACGACGGCCTCGTCCTCGTGGTGCCGCCGCGCGACGTCCTCTTCGACAGCGTGCTGGCGCAGGCGATCGTCAGCGGGGAGCGCATCCGCAAGGTCGTCTTCCTGCTCGACGGGCAGTCGCAGCTGGCGCGCAACTCGCCCCCGTGGTCGGTGACGGTGCGCCTGCCGCGCATTCCGCGCGAGCAGGTGCTGCGGGCTGAAGGCTACGACCAGCGGGGCAAGCTGGTGGCCGCCGACCAGGCGACCCTCAACCAGCTGCGCGGCCAGCTCGACGTCGCGATCCTCGCTCCCGCCGCCCGCTCGCGCGTCGTCGGCGAGACGCTGGCGCAGGCCGAGGTGGTGATCCCCGAGGAACGCAAGATCGCGGCGGTCGAGTTCCGGATCAACGAAGAGCTGCAGGCGCGGCTCACGAGCCCGCCGTGGGAGGCCATGGTGAAGGTGCCCGCAGGCGCCATCTCCTACCTGACGGTGAGCGCCGAGCTCGACGACGGCAGCCGCGCCGAGGACGTGCGCATCCTCAGCGCCCCCGAGGCGATGGCGGAGGTCGACGTCGACCTGGTGGAGCTCTACACCACCGTCACCAGTTCCGACGGCGAGCTGCTGCGCGGCCTCACTGCGCGCGACTTCGAGGTGCGCGAGGACGGCCGGCGCCAGCAGCTCGCCCGCGTCGAGCTGGTGGAGAACCTGCCGCTCGTCGTCGGCGTGACGCTCGACGTCTCGGGGTCGATGCATGAGTCGCTCGGGCAGGCCCAGCGGACCGCGGCGGACTTCCTCAAGAACCTCGTGCGTCCGAGCGACCGCTGCTTCGCGGTGGCGTTCTCGGACCGCCCCCTGCTGGTGATGCCGCGCACGCCCGACGCCGCCGCCGCGGCGGAGTCCCTCGGTCGCCTGCGGGCGGACGGGTGGACCGCGCTCAACGACGCGCTGGTGTTCAGCCTCTACTACTTCCGCGGCGCCACCGGGCGGCGGGCGCTGGTCGTGCTCTCCGACGGCGCCGACACCAACAGCAGGCTCAGCTTCGACGAGGCGCTCGCCTACGCGCGCGAGAGCGCGGTGGTGATCTACACCGTCGGGCTGCAGAACGAATCCCTCGACGGCGACGCGCGCGGCAAGCTCAACGCCCTGGCGGAGGCGACCGGCGGCCGCTCGTTCGTCATCAACGACGCCGCCGAGCTCGCCGGCGTCTACCAGCGGATCGAGGCGGAGCTGCGCAGCCAGTACCTGCTGGGCTACGCGCCCGACCGGCCGTCGAGCCTCAAGGGCTACCGCAAGGTGGAGGTGAAGATGACCCGTCGCGGCGCCACCGCGCGCACCATCCCCGGCTACACGCCCTGACTGCGAGCGGCGAGCGCGCGGCTTAATCGAAGCTGGGTGACAGGCGGGCGCCCGACCGTGCCACGGTGCCGAAGAACTCCGCCGCCGCCGCGGCGGGCTCGCCGGCAAGCCTGGCGACGCCGCCGGGCGGCAGCCAGTGGCCGGGGAGGTAGCCGGCGTACATCGGCGCCAGGAAGCGGCGGTCGAAGAGGGCGATGACGCCGCGGTCCTCCGGCGAGCGCAGCAGCCGCCCGGCGGCCTGCACCACGCGCGTCATCCCCGGTACCACGAAGGCGTACTCGAAGCCGCGCTCGAAGCGCTCCTGGTAGTAAGCCTCGAGCAGCTTGCGTTCGAGCGACACCGCGGGCAGGCACGGGCCCACCACCGCCACCGCCTGCAGCATGTCGCCCGGGTAGTCGACGCCCTCGGCGAAGGCGCCGCCCGCCACCGCCAGCAGCAGCACGTCGCCGAACAGCGCCCCGCGCAGGTTGGCGAGCATCTCCGAGCGCGTGCGGTCGCTGTCGGCGCGCTGCTGGACGAGCACGCGCTTGCCCGGCACCTGCAGCCGCTCGGCCACCGAGCGCAGGAAGTCGTAGCTGGGGAAGAGCGCCAGGCAGTTGCCGGGCACCGCGCCGGCGAAGGCGCCGAGGCGCTCGGCGATGCGCGGGTAGTGGAAGGGGCGCTGCTTCCAGGTGGTCTCGACGGTGGCGTCGACGACGACGCGGCGGTTGCTCTCCGGGAAGGGGTCGGGCAGCGACAGCGACGCCGTGCGGCCGCGCTCGAAGCCGAGCAGGTCGCGGTAGAACTCCGGCGGCGTGATCGTCGCCGACAGCCCCACCGTCGTGTGGGTGCGGTTGACGATCTTGCCGAGGAAGCGGCTGGGGTCCTTGCACAGCACCTGCAGCTGGCAGTCCTCGCCGGTGCGCACCACCAGCGTCGAGAAGGCGCCGTCGAGCACCAGCATGACGTCGAGGAAGCGCAGCAGGTCGAAGTACAGCGCCACGAAGGGGTCGTCGTCGCGGAAGGCGTGGTTGCTGCGCTGCCACTCGAGGTAGTCGACGAAGACGCCGTCGAAGCGCGGCCGCATGAGCCACAGCTCCTCCTCGGGCAGCGCCGACTCGGCGGCCTGCGGCCCGCCTTCGGCCTCGAAAGGATTGACCAGCCAGGCGCGCAGCTCGCCATCCGGCGTGGCGCTCGCGTAACCGTCCGCCATACCGTTCGCGAGAGGCGGCCGCGGCGGGAAGGTCGCCGCAACGGTCTGCTCGATCAGGCGTGCGAGCTCGACCGCCGCATCCACCAGCGGATCGAGCGCCGGATCGCCGAGCCGCGCCAGCGACTCCGCCGCCTCGCGCGCCTGCCGTGCCGACAGCGACGGCGAGTAGTAGCCGCGCCCGCGCTCGACGAGGTTGTGCACCTCGTCGATGACCAGGATCGAGTCGGCGAGGTCGCCGTCGGCGCCGAACTCGGAGAGCGCCACGTAGGGGTCGAAGGCGTAGTTGTAGTCGCAGACCACCACCTGCACCTGGTGGGCGAGGTCGAGCGACACCTCGAAGGGGCAGACCTCGTCGGCGCGGGCGCGGTGGTAGACCTCGTCGGGCTCGAGCGTCGGGTGCTCGGACATCAAGCGCGGCACGGTGCCGGCCGTCTTCAGCTTGCCGTAGTAGTCGCGCGCGTAGGGGCAGTACTCCTCGTGGCAGATCACCTCGCCGTTGGCGCACATCTTCTTCTTGGCGCGCAGCCGCAGCGAGCGGAAGGCCTCGTCGCCGTTGAGCAGCGCCAGCACCTTCATCGCCATGTCCTGCTGCAGCGTCTTGGCGGTGAGCACGAAGACGCGCTTGCCGTGGGCGAGGGCGTAGCGCAGCGCCGGGTAGAGCGCCGCCACCGTCTTGCCGATGCCGGTGGGCGCCTCGAGCAGCAGGTGGTCGCGGTTGGAAAGGGCGGTATCGACCGCCGCGACGATGCGCTCCTGGCCCGGCCGCAGCTGCGCGTAAGGGAAGGGGAGCGTGGAGGCGACGCGCCGGCGCTCCTCGACGGCGGCGCGCTCGGCCTCGTAGCCGCGGAAGAGGGCGGAGAGGCGCCGCCGTACCTCGCCCTCGAGCGCGGCCCAGGACGTCTGCAGCGGTATGCGCTCCACCGCGTCGCTGCCGATCTCGATGAGCACCAGCTCGGCGTTGACCGGGACGCTCTCGGTGAGTCGCAGCAGCCAGGCGTAGAGCAGCGCCTGCCGCTCGTACAGCTCGCGCGTCGCCGGCGACAGCTGGCCGCCGCGGCGCACCGACTTGATCTCCTCGACCACCAGCGAGCCGTCGGCCTCGCGGCGCAGGCCGTCGAGGCGGCCGCGCAGCAGCACCTGCCAGCCGCGGTGGGTGAGCTCGGCGGACACCGCCACCTCGCGCCGGTACGTGGTGTCGCCGGCGAGCGCCGACTCCTGGTAGCGGCTGTGGATCGCCTGCCCCAACCACAGCCGCTCGTAGCCGCCGCGCTGGCCGAGGCCGAGGCTCCCCACCAGCTCGCGCTCGAGCAGGTCGGCCACCGAGAGCTCGACCCGCAGCAGGTCGGGGTCGAAGCGGGCGGGCATGGGTGGTCAGTATAGAGGGCGGGGTCACCAGGCGACCCTTGAGCGGACTTTGTGTGCACAACCGCTCCAGATCCATCTCTGAACGAGGAATCTCTCTTGGCGCACCGGACCCGACGCTGGGACTCAACATGTAACTAGCGGCAGGCATGAGGCGTGCTGCTAGACTCCACCGGCCAAGGCGTGTAGGCTGTCAGACCTTTCCTCGCCTCGGTGCCGAGAGCTGTGTCGCCCTGGAGGCCTTGGGAATGCTGACGTTGGAATTCCAGAAACGAGTTGGCAAGCTGGAGCGCTCGGTCGGTGAGCGGCGGAGTGGTCACTACGACCACGATGCCTACCATCACACCGGCCAAGCCGAGCCTGTGGAGGAGCCAAGGCGCCGGGAGCCTTCCGACGCGAGCCTGCCTCGTCTCAAGGTGGTCAAGGATCCGTCCACCGGCATTCCTTTGCTCCGGCTCCCCGGCGACGAGAATGTTGCGGATTGAGGGCGGTACACATTATCTCGTTCTCCTTCGCAAGGCCGATGAGAGTGCGCACCAAGTAGCGCTCTTTCGTCGATTCCGCGAGGCGCTGGCTGCATGGGAAGGTGGGGCTCGGATGAGCCCTCTTTTCGCCCTCAATCAGGCGCGAGATGCGCCCCTTCCATCACTCACCCGAGCGTGGTTGCTCTTTGCTGGCCCTTTTCGGGCCGGGTTGCTTGATCAGCCGCCGGCTCCCCATTGTTTCCTGACGCTAGGCGTCTACAACTTCGTGGCCTTTGCGGAGTCGGAAGCGGCGTGCGCATCCATCCGCGACCGGCTAACCTCGCTTTCGCCCGGCATGCCATGGGAAACGTGGGTCATCGAGAACGGTTTAGTCCTGGGGCATAGCTCGTCGGAAAGTCCTTACGGGCCGATTCCCGGGGAGCTCAAGATCCCTTTGGCTGGAATCCCGGCTCCTCTCACCGCTCCGGCCCGAGAGTATTCAGTTCTCGTGGCCACGGCTATTGCGCGCTCCAAGCCATACCTGCCTGCCCTGACGGCAACACTTGAGAGATTCGCTCGCCTATTCGGCGAGGCCTTGATGAACGAGGACTCTGATCTAGGTCGCGAGCGCCTGCTAGTACTTGCCAATGCCGCACTCTCCAGGCAGTCCTCCCAGACGTACGCTGGCATTAGTCCAGTAATGGCAACCGAGTGTCACTACTGGACGCACTCGCTTCTCGGGATTGGAACCGCAACCGCCGCCATTCACAATGTCTACTCTTTCGTGCTGGAACATCTCGCGAGAAGCAATATCCCCAAACGGCTGGCGCTCCTCGACCAGGTACCCCCTTACGCAAGACCTCTCCAGGGCTTGGTGACAACCGACCCCTTTTGGGCGCGCGATCACCTTGCCTATAATGTCCAAGCTAATGCCGACGCTTCGATCGAGGAAATTCTTCCGCAGATCACTTGTTTCAGCGGCCGTGACGGCTTCCGCAGTACCCGCGTTTCCATAAGCGTTCCCCTTGAGACGTTGAGCAGTTGTAACGCGGTGAGCTGGACACTTCGGACCTTCACCCACGAGCTATCTCACTTGGTGATCGACGGGGTAATGAGTGTTGTCCTGCCGGACATTGATGATCATCATGAAATCCATCGGCTCGCCGGCGTAATCGACCAGACCTTGGCGCCCCAATCCCTGCTGGACCAAGTCAAGGGATTCGTCCTTACGGGCATCTGGTCGCTAATTGGCCGTCGCCGGGATCAGGCCCATCCCGCAACAATAGTGCGGCGCTATAAGCATGATGCTGCTGAGTTGCTTACTCATGCGTTTGATTACCTGTATTTTTACGAAGGCGGGCCTCAGGCGTACGTAGAGTCGCTGTGGGCAAGCTGGGGCGTAATTCCCAACATTGAGCACCGGGCGCGCGAGTACGTTCTGCGAACCGCAGCAACGCTCTACCTAAATCACCTCGAGACCCGGGGCGGCGACATGTTGGCGCTCGAGCAGGCCAGGGCAAGTCTGGAGGAGATAGCTGTGCGCCATCCCAGCCTGCCATACGTTACGGCTGCCTTGCGATATCTCGGATCGGAGCGTCGGGCCTTGCAAAGGGACCTCGCTGCGCGGGTGCCTCTCCTTCGCTTTGCGAGGCATTTTCTTTACTCTCCCTCCTTGGCTGCGCCTCTCATCGCGGACCCTGATCCGGCTGGTGGCCAGAGCGGATTGTCATATCAACCTCTAAATCTTCCCTACGAGAGTGTAAGGAATCCACTGCGTTTCATAAACATGTTCTCCAACGAGGCGGAACGCCACAATCTTCGGTCCGCCTGGATCCTGCACCTGCTCGCCTTCGCGGAGTCTCAATCTGTCTCCTAAGTTCCCTCGCACGCTGCCAGTTTCGGGCTACCTCATTCAATGGGAGTCCGCTCGGGGGCCATTTGTTTCGTGGGAATCCGTCCCTGGCATGGCGATGGGTCCCGTGCCGGGGGCGGCGGGGTGGATTCAGATGGTTCTAACGACCGACCGGCCGCTCCTTGGGCAGCCGTTTGGTGCGGAGGCATACGAGCATCATTTCTTGTGTCGTCAGAGCGGCGACCGGACGCTTCTATTGGGTTCTCATGTCAACCTTGTGCCAAAAGTCCTTAGATTACTTGGGGGCGGGTGGATAGGGCGGTCGCCGGGTGTGCAAGTGGGGTCGCTGGTTGAACATTTGGTGCAGGAACGAAGAGAGTATGCTTTGAGTTCGATCTACGCGAGAGTCTTCGGGCACGGTACGGCTTTTCGTTCCGTGGTTCTTTATGGTGATGACATCGGGCACTCTCAAATGGCGACGACGTTTCTGAAGACATTATTTCCGTATCGGGCAGGGCTGCGTCGCCAGGCTACGGGCGACGACGTTTTGTCGATTGGTTCGCATGGTGAAGTGAATTTCTTCTTCACCGGAGCGCGCGGTCTTCATTTTGTAGACCAAGCTCTCCATTTTCTCTCCAACTACACCAACTGGGATCGGCTCTTTAGCATTCGCGAGAGGCGATCGTAGAAGGAGGGGGTCGTGCGATTTAGCAGAATGGAACATGCGAGCGCATGGGAATCACGTGAAGTGCTGCTTGACTTTCTCGGTGAGCAGCTCGCGCTGGGGCGCCTAACGGTGATCCTCGGAGCTGGCGTCTCCTTCGGCTTTGGCCTTCCCTCTTGGCAAGAGCTGATTGAGTGCATGGAGGCGGAGCTCGGTATGCCAACGCCGAGTGCGGCGCTCAATTTTGAGCAGAGAGCGGATCGAATTCTGCATTCCGGTTGCAATGACAGTGAGACTCAACTGGCAGATCTGGCTCGGCTGTGTCTGTACAGGAACTACAAGGATACGTTTTCGGCGCTTAGCGATTGGCCGCTGATGCGGGCGCTAGGCGCGTTGATGATGGCGTCCGCGAGGGGGAGTGTCAGCGCGGTTATCTCGTTCAATTTCGATGATCTGTTGGAGCGGTATCTCGAATTTCATGGGTTCGTCGTGCGGCGCGTGGGGCGGCTTCCGGAGTGGGCGGGCAGAGAGGATGTGACGGTTTATCACCCGCATGGATTGCTGCCTAGCAGGGATATTGATGCCACGACGCCCATTGTTTTGGCGTCGGTGCAGTTCGAGCGCATCATCGGAATGGCATCTGACAAATGGCAGCAGCTGATGCTTGTCACCATGAGAGCGCACACCTGTTTGTTTGTTGGCTTGTCGGGCGATGATAAGCGCTTGAAGGCGGTGCTCGAGGACGTCGGAGGCTCGCATGTGAGTCAGGAAGGGCGGGATGCGTTCTGGGGCGTGAGGTTTGCTCTTGAAGGAGACGCACAGGAGCCCATGTGGCGCGAGCGAGGCGTGTTTCAGCATACGATTGGTTCACATGCGGAACTTCCCGATGTGCTACTTGAGATTTGTCAACTAGCGTCGCGGGCGTCGGGGAGTCGTTTTGAGGAATCGGAGGCGGAGGGATAGGGGCCGGACTCGGGGCGGCGCAACGGGCGTCGCGGGGCGAGCCGGTGGCGCTTTTCGATGGCGGCGCGCGGGCCCTGGGAGCCGCGGACAGGGCGGAAGGGCGCGCGTCGCCGGTCAGGCGGCGGCGCACGAAAGCTCGGCGGCGATCGCTCCACCGCGTCGCTGTCGAGCTCGATGAGCATCGGCTGCGCGGGACGGTGGCGTTCTCGGTGAGGCGTCGTAGCTAGCTAGGCGGAGAGGCGCGGCTGGCGGTCGTACAGCTCTGCGCGTCGCGAGGTGCGGCTGGCTCGCTGCGGCGCGGCGACTTGATCGCTTCGACCACCGGCGCGCCGTCAGGCCGGGCCGCGCAGGCCATCGGTGCGGCGATGCAGCACCACTGCCGCCCGAGGTGGGTGAGTCTCGGCGCCGCCACCGCCTTGCTGCGTCGCTAAGAGGGTCGTTTGCCAGCGCGCGCGGTGGCTCGGATCGGCTATCCTGCGCGGTCCTCCGGCGCCGAAAGGGCCTACACTAAGGAATCGACACCACGCCGACCGGGGGTGAGATCGTGCGAGCCGTGCTGCGGTCCGCGGGGCTGCGTTCTTGGCTGGTCTGTTGCTTGTTGTCATTGGCGGTCGCGGCGGCGCCCGAGCGCGCGCGCGCCGAAGCCGCGAGCACCGCCACCGCGCCGGCGCTCGGCAAGGCGCGCCGCATCAACGGCCTCAAGCTCGCCGCCGGCGCCGCGACGCTGCAGCTCGAGAGCGGCCTGCTGGCGCCGCTCGTCGCCGCGGGCGAGTCGCGCTCGCGCGAGTATGTGTTCGTCGGCAAGGGGCGCCTGCTGCTGCGGCCGCAGGATCCCCTCGAGGCGCAGCAGCTCGAGCTCTTCCATGGCGAGCCGGCGCTCGACTACGCCTTCGAGGAGCTGGCGCTCTTCGTGCCGATGCGCGCCGCCGGCGAAGCGCTGGCCAAGCGCCCCGAGGCGACCGATGCCGACGCCGCGGCGATGAAGAAGCTCGCCGACCTGCGCACGCGCTGGCTCGCCTCCGGCGAGCGCGGCATCGCCGACGTCGAGCTGCAGGCCTTTGCCGACGAGCAGGGGCACCCGAGCGCGCAGTCGTACTTCGTCGCCTGGGCGCTGCAGGCGGGGCAGGGCGAGGGCGCCGAGGCGCGGCCGCTGCTCTACCTCGTCGACCCGCAGGCGCGCGAGCAGGCGACGCTCGGCCGCTTCGTCAAGCTCGACCTGACCAAGCGCGAGGAGCGCCAGGCCGAACGCATGCTTCACCGCGAGCAGCGCCAGGGCCGCCTGCTGGGGCTGCGCACCGAGGAGCTGGGTAGCTTCGACACCTGGGTCTCCACCTCCACGGCCGGAAGCGACGGCAAGGCGCGCCCCGGCTTCGACCCCTTCGAGGCCGTCGCCTACCGCCTCACGGCGCGGCTCGACGGCGACCTGCAGCTCCACGGCCGCGCCGAGGTCGACGTCGAGGCGCAGGCGAGCGGCGCGCGGGTGCTCTTCGCGCAGCTCTTCCGCGACCTGGTGGTCGCCAAGGTCGAGGTCGGGGGGCAGCCGGCGCCCTTCCGTCGCAACGCCGACGAGCTCGCCGTCGCGCTGCCGCAGCCGTCGGTTGCCGGCCAGCGGGTCACCGTCACTGTCACCTACGACGGGGCGTTCGTCGAGAGGATCTACGGCGTCGGCTTCGCGGCCCGCGACCCCATCCTCTGGCACCCGCACGTGGGCGACGTCGACCGCGCCACCTACGACGTCGAGCTGCGCTGGCCGAAGCGGCTCGACCTGCTCGCCGGCGGCACCTTCGTCGGGAGCGGCGAGAAAGGCGGCGAGCGCTGGGAGCGGCGGCAGCTCGACCGCCCCGCCGCCGCGTTCGGCTTCGAGCTCGGCCGCTTCGACGTCAGCGAGGTCGAGCGCGGCGGCGTCAAGCTGCGCATCGCTCTCGACAAAGCGTCGCGCGACCTGCCCAAGGAAGCGCGGCAGCAGTTGACGCAGGCGGCCGGCGACGCGCTCGAGCTCTACGGCACGATGTTCGGGCCCTACCCGCGACGCGAGCTGACGCTGGTCACCGTGCCGCGCGACTACTCGCAGTCGCTGCCCGGCCTGATCACGCTCTCCGACCTGATGATGGCCGACTTCGGCTGGATCGGCCCGCTGCTCGGCTTCGAGGACCGCCGCACGATCGTGGCGCACGAGGTGGCGCACCAGTGGTGGGGGCACGAGGTGGGCTGGGCGAGCTACCACGACATGTGGCTCTCGGAGTCGCTGGCCAGCTGGTCGGCGATGCAGTTCGCGCGCGAGAAGCTGCAGGACAAGAAGCTGGCGATCGGACCGACCTTCGGCTGGGAGACGCTGCTCCTCTCGCCGCTCGCCGACGGCCGCCGCGTCGAGTCGGTCGGCCCGCTCACCCTCGGCGGCCGGCTCGAGTCGACGCTCGCCGAAGGCGCTTATGGGGCGATCGTTTACAAGAAGGGCGCCATCGTCCTCGACATGCTGGCGCAGGCGCTCGGCCGCGACAACTTCACCAAGGCCCTGCACGACCTCTTCGGCGTCGCCGCCGGCAAGGCGATCTCGACCGAGGTGCTGCTGGCGGCGCTCCAGCGCTCCTCCGGCGTCGAGCTGGGGAGCTTCGCGCAGCAGTTCGTCTACGGCACCGGCCTGCCCGAGATGTCGTACGACTACACCTTCGCGCCGTCGACGCCCGGGCACTGGAAGGTGAGCGGCAACGTGCGGCAGCGGCTGCCGCACCACTATCGCTGGCGCGTCGGCGCCACCGGCCCCGCGGGCCGGCTTGACGTCGTGCGCGAGCCGCGCGGCGCGACCGACGTGGAGAGCCGCTGGCTGCTCGTCCCCTTCCAGATCGCCGTGCTCGACGCCAAGGCGCCGGCGGCCAAGGTGCAGAAGCTCGACGACGTGCGGGCCAGCGGCTTCGTCGTCGGCCAGGTGCTGGCCAAGGGCGCGAGCTCGCCGTTCGAGATCGACGTCGAGCACGAGCCGCAGCGGCTCTGGCTCGACCGCGAGCGCGCCGTGCTCGCCACCTTCAACGACGACATCCGCGACATCAAGCGGGCGCGCTATCGCCAGGGGCTCGAGGCGGCGGCGAAGGGCGACGTGGCCGCCGCCGAGAAGCTGTGGAAGGAAGCGGTCGCTGCCAAGCCCGCCGATCCCGACGAGGTGCAGCACGTCACCCAGGAGCTCGACGCGACGATCGAGCTCGAGCTGGCGCGCCTGCGGCTCGACCGCGGCGAGGACGGCGAGGCGGCGGCGGCGGTCAAGCGCGCCGGCGCCCGGCTGGGCCGCTGGGCCGACGAGTCGGTGCGCGGCGAGGTCGACCTGCTGCAGTCGCGACTCGACCTGCGCGCCGGGCGCTTCGCCGAGGCCTATCGGCGCCTGAAGAAGGCGGTGCTGCGGCGCGGCAGTGTCGACTCGCCGGAGGCGCACCTGCTGCTGGCGGTGGCGGCGCTGCGCAGCGGCGAGCGCGACGCCTTCGACGATGCCGTCGCGGCCGCGGAGGAGCGCGGCGCCGACGTCAAGGCGTTGCGCGAGGCAGCGGCGAAGCCGGCCGGGTAGTCAGAGCTGGTGGCGAGACGGCAACGTCGAGATCGCTTCGTCGCTGCGCTCCTCGCGATGACGTCCCACCGTCATCGCGAGCGCAGCGAAGCGATCTCGATTCTCGCTAGCCAGCGGTGGCCGGCGGCGGCAACCCCAGCGCGAAATCCACCGTCGCCGCGATCGCTTCCTCCACGTTCTGCTTTTCCGTGCGCCCGGAGGCCTTCGTGGGCTTGAAGGAGTGGTCGCCGCCCTCGATCCAGTGGACGCGGATGCCGGGGGAGAGCGCGTAGCCGGCAACGTCTTCAGGCCGGCCGAAGTCGTCGCGCGTGCCCTGCAGGATCAGGGTCGGCGTGCGCAGCTCGGCGAGGTGGGCGGTGCGCAGCTTCTGCGGCTGGCCCGGAGGGTGGAAGGGGTAGCCCATGCAGACGAGGCCGCGCACTCGCCCGCGGTCGGCGACGTGGCTGGCGATGCGGCCGCCCATCGACTTGCCGCCGATGACGAGGTCGCGGCCGCCGCCGAGCGCGTCGATGACCTCCAACCACGTAGCCTCGAGCACCGGCGCCCGATCGGGCGCGCCACGGCCACCAGCGCCCTCGCGACGCCGCGCCATGTAGGGGAACTCGAAGCGCGCGACGCGCAGCCCGCGCGCGGCGAGGCCGCGGGCGACGACGTTCATGAAGCCCGAGTCCATCGGCGCGCCGGCGCCGTGGGCGAGTGCCACGGTCAGTGGCGCGTCCGCGGGGCCGTCGAAGAGCAGGTCAGGTGGCGCCGCCATGCTCCTGCCACCATGCGTGCGCGAGCGTCGCCGCCTCCTCGCGTGTGTGCACCTCGCCGGCCGCCTGCGCCTCGGCGAGGGCGCGCAGCAGCTCGCCGGTCCACGGCCCCGGCGAGCGTGCCGAGCTCGGTCACCAGGTCGCCGCCGCGCAACAGCGGCGGCGGCGCCACCACCTCGTCGTGGCGGAAGAAGAAGGCGTCGAGCAGCTCCGCGACGCGCGCCACGAAGCTCGGGCCAGGCGCCGTGCGCGCGCGCGGCCCCCTTGGCGAGGTTGTCGGCGAGCGACAGCAGGCAGACCTCGGGCGCCACGTCGCCGGTGGCGCGGTGGTAGCGGTGCAGCGACCGCGGCGACAGCGCCGTCGCGCGCTGCAGCTGCAGCGGCCGCATGTGGTGGCGCACGATGCGGCTCACCTGCTGCACCTCGGTCTGCGCGAAGCGCAGCGCGGCGAGACGCTCCGCCGCCAGGCGCTCGCCCACCTGCTCGTGGCCGTAGAAGTGGATGCGGCCGTCCTCGCCGACGGTCTCCGTCGAGCGGCTTGCCGAGGTCGTGGAAGAGCGCCGCGAGGAGCAGGTGGCCGCGCGCGGAGCGCTCGGCGGCGAGCGGGCGCGCGAGCCGCTCCGCGAGCGGCGCCGCGAACGGCGTGAGGCCGGCGACGAGCACCGCGTCGGCGTCGCCTGCCGGCGCGCCGGCGGCGAGCCGCTGCACCAGCGCGATCACCGCCGCCGTCTGCTCGACCACCGACAGGCTGTGCTGCCAGACGTCCTCGCGGTGCGGCGGGCTCTGCGCCATGCCGTGCGCGGGCACCGTCTCGGGGAGCACCAGGGCCAGCAAGCCCAGCTCGTCGAGGCGGCGCAGCGTCGATGCCGGCGCCGGCGCCACGACGCACTTCCACAGCTCGTCGCGCACCCGCTCCGGCGCCGCGGTGACGAGCAGCGGCGCCGCCTCGGCGATCCACTCCGCCGACCGCTCGTCGAGGCGAAAGCCGAGCTGCGCCGCCACGCGCACCGCGCGCATCGTGCGCAGCGGATCGTCGCGCAGCACCGCCGGCGAAAGCAGCCGCACCACACCGTCGCGCAGGTCCTGCCGCCCGCCGGCCGGATCGACGATCTCGGGCGGTGTCGCCCCACCGTGCGCGCCGTTGAGCGGCATCGCGAGCGCGTTGATCGTCAGGTCGCGGGCGCAGAGGTCGCCGGCGAGGTCGGCGGCGCGGAAGTCGGCGACGTCCACCTCCAGCCGCCTCCCCTCGCGCTCCCACACGATGCGTGCGACGCCGCGCTCTTCGTCGAGCGCCACGAACGCCGCGCCGAGGCCGTCGGCGAGCCGCCGCGCCAACGCCACCGCCCCGCGCGGCACCGCCAGGTCGAGGTCGACGAGCGGCCGTCCCAGCAACAAGTCGCGAACGGCGCCACCGACGAGGTACGCCTCCGTCCGCGGCGGCAGCCGCGCCACGAGCTCGCGGAGTGCATCAGGAAGCACAGGAAGCGCAACAGCCACGCATTCACTCTAGCTTGCGGTTCAGAGCCGCCATCCATCTCTGTCATTGCGAGGAGCGCAGCGACGAAGCAATCTCGATCTCGCACCGTCGAGATCGCTTCGCTCCGCTCGCGATGACGGTCGTTGTGAAGGTGCGCCATCGTGCGAGCCACCGGCTACAATCGCCGTTGCCCGCGACGCGCACGGAAGCCACGGCCCTTGCTGAGCCGCCCCCGCCGCCGACTTCGTCTCTCGACGCGCCGACTCGCTCGCGCCGCCCTCGTGGTGCTCCTGGCCCTGGCCGCCACGCCGGCCCGCGCCATCGAGCAACTCGCGCCGCTGCTCCAACAAGAGGTAACGCGCACCGCGCGCACCATCCCCAACCTCGCCGTGCGCGTCGTCGAGCTGGGCAACGGCGAGCTCGACTACGCCTACCGCGCCGACGTCCGCATGACGCCGGCGTCGAACCAGAAGCTGCTCACCACCGCGGCGGCGCTGTCGCTGCTCGGTCCCGGCTACGCCTTCGAGACCGAGGTCGGCATCCGCGGCAGCGTCGGCGGCGACGGCGTCCTCGCCGGCGACCTCGCGGTGCGCGGCGCCGGCGACCCCACCATCTCGGGGCGCGAGAACGGCGACCCCTACGCCGCCTTCCGCCGCTGGGCCGCCGCGCTGCGCGGGCGCGGCGTGCGACGCGTCTCCGGCGACCTCTACCTCGAGCACGGCCTCTTCAGCGGCCCCTTCGTGCACCCCGACTGGCCGCCGGAGCAGCAGCAGTGGTGGTACGAGGCGCCGGTCGCCGCGCTGTCGTTCAACGACAACTGCCAGCTGCTGCGCGGCTGGGGCGCGCAGCGGCGCGGGCAGCGCGGCATCCTCGACCTGGTGCCGCGCGTCGACGCGCTGCTGCTGCAGAACGGCCTGCGCACCGTGACTCGCGGCACCCGCTGGGCGGTGCTGCGCAACCCCGCTTCGCGCCTGGTGCAGGTCTCCGGCGAGATGTCGGCCGGCAGCGGGCCGATGGAGGTGTGGGTCACCGTGCCCGACCCCATCGCCTACTTCGGCCTCGGGCTGCGCGCGGCGCTCGCCGAGGAGGGCGTCGTCGTCGAGGGCCAGACGCGGCCGGTGGAGCGGCTGCCCGGCCCGTGGTGGGAGCTCGTCCACACCCACCGGACGCTGCTGGTCTCGGCGCTCGACGTCACCAACAAGCGCAGCCAGAACTTCTACGCCGAGAGCCTGCTCAAGCTGCTGGGAGCGCGCTTCTGCAAGGAGGGCAGCTGGGTGGGCGGCGCGCGGGTGGTCGGTGACTTCCTCGCCAAGAAGGTCGGCTGGCCGCGCGACCAGTTCCACGTCGCCGACGGCTCGGGCATGGCGCGCAGCGACTCGGTGACGGCGCGCGGCATGACGCTCCTGCTCGAGCACATGTTCCGCCAGCGCTGGGGAGTCGAGTTCGTGCGCAGCCTCCCCTACGCGGGCGAGCCCGAGGCGAGCCTGCACCAGCGCCTGACCGAGCCCGCCTACCGCGGCAACGTCTTCGCCAAGACCGGCACCATCGACCGGGTGTCGACGCTGTCGGGCTACGCCAAGGGGCGCTCGGGCAAGCTCTACGCCTTCTCGATCCTCGCCAACGGCGCCAACGCCTGGCAGGGGCGGCTGGCGCAGGACCGCATCGTGGCGCTGCTCGTCGACAACGGCTGAGCGCGGACCGGCGCGCTAGCGCTGTACGGTGACGGTGCCGCCGATCCAGCTGAGGCCGGCGATCGGACGGTCTTGGGGGTCCGTCGCTTCCGGCGCCTCCAGATCGATGCGCCCGCTGCCGTTGGCGACCGCCTCGAGCTCGAGGGTCATCACGACTCCCGACCCGGAAACCCCCGAGGCGCCGGGGGGCCTGATGTCGCTGATGAGCACGCCGTTGAAAGGCGCCGGCAGCGGGAAGGCGATCAACAGGGCGTTCACGCCGCCCTGAGTGAGAAACGAGCCTTGGCGCTGGCCCTCCAGGCGAGCGACGTTCGTCGGTAGCGCCAGCACGAAATCCAGCGAGTGAACGTTGGTCACGTCGTTGGCGACCAGCTCCAGCTGAAGGCGGGTGCCGCTGGTGCCGCTGCCGCGACGGAGCGAGAAGCTGCGCGCGGGGGCCGCACCGTCCGCGGTGAAGAAGATGACCGCGGTGGGGTTCTCGGTGGGGCTGTCGTCTTCGCTGCCGCCGCACGCCTGCAACAGCAAGGCTGCGCAGCCGAGCAGTGGAGGCGCCCAACGCCGCAAGGTTCCAAGAGGCGTCTTCATGGGTCGACGTGCCATCTTAACCGCACCATCTCCCGAGTGGGCGCCCCCAGCGGGGCTTGCCCGCGACCGGCGGGCTGGTGTTAGGCTCGGCCCCACGACAGTGATTTGACATCGTGGCTTGACAACTGGGTTCCCTCGCAATCGTCGGCGTGCGGTCCGCCGCCTTCGCGGCGCGCCGCAAGCCGTGAGCCGAGGAGGTAGCCATGGGATGGAGGAATCGGGTGTCGGCGGGTTCGTTCCCGCCCGGGAGAAGCCTCGCTTTCGGTGCCATCGCCGTGCTCTGGTGGCTCGGCGCCGCGGGCCCCGCGGCAGCAGCCGACGCGGCGACGATCGAGCCCGGCGGGCCGCAGTCGTGCCCCTACCAGATCTTCGGCGGCGACCTGGTGCAGCCGCGTGAGATCCGGCCGGGCAAGGACAACGTGCTCGAGCATTCGTGGGTGGTGCGCCTGCTCGACTTCGCCTGCGTGCCGGCGTTCGGCGTGCCCACCTGCGGCTGCACGTCGGGGAACTGCCCGGCGGGCTGCCTCTGCCCGGATGGCAAGCCGCCGTGCACCTGCCCGGACGGCCAGCCGCCCTGCGACGGCTGCGCCAAGGCCTGCGCCACCGGGAAGGCCAGCTGTCCCGGCGGCCAGCAGTGGTCGGTCAACAAGTTCCCGTTGCGCGCCTACGGCACGGTGATCGATCCGCACAAGCCGTGGGACCCCGACGACCCCGACGACCCCAACGTCAGCTACGGCTTCCCCGGACCGACGCTGCGGGTGCGCAAGGCGACCGCCCCCGACCGGCACGACGGGACGCGCCTCAAGATGCAGCTCTACAACCGGCTGCCGACGCAGACGGTGCCCAGTAGCGCCGTCGACTGCAACCCGCGCTACGCCATCGAGCCGCCGGCGCCGATCGGCTTCGCCGACCCGAAGAAGTATCCGCAGGGGCAGAAGGTGCCGCAGGTCCCGCCCGACTGCTTCCACGCCGACAACGTGACCAACCTCCACTTCCACGGTACCCACGTCTCGCCGCAGGAGCACCAGGACTACATCCTGCTGGCTCTGCTGCCCAAGGGAGCGAAGGTGCCTTCCGGGCACGGCCACGACGACGGCGAGGACTGGCAGGTGGGCGACTACTGGTACGACATCGACCCGCTGCGCTACGACCAGGACGAGGGCACCCACTGGTACCACCCGCACAAGCACGGCTCGACCTCCGAGCAGGTGCTCAACGGCATGGCCGGCGCCCTGATCATCGAGGGGCCCTTCGACTACTGGCTGGAGAAGCTCTACGGCGTCGCCCCCGAGAAGCGCCAGGACTTCGACAAGGTGCTGCTCATCCAGCAGGTCTGGCCGCAGATCAACTTCTACAACCCCGCCGACCACATCGCGGTCTACCCGCCGTCGCAGCTGGTCAACGGCCAGGCGCAGCCGGTGATCCGCATGCGGCCCGGCGAGATCCAGCGCTGGCGCTTCATCAACGCCACCATGCAGGCGAGCGCACAGATCAGCCTGGGCGCCCAGCCGCCGGTGGTCTGGAAGCAGATCGCCGTCGACGGCACCCAGTTCGCCGCCGAGAACTACGACCTGCAGCCGCTCTACACCAACCCCCAGAACACGATCCCGTTCTCGCCCGGCAACCGCGCCGACTTCCTGGTCCAGGCGCCGGCGGCGGAGGGGACCTACCACATCACCTACGACGTCGTCGGCCTGGTGCACCCGCGGGTGCGCGACACCCTCGACGTGCGCGGCGAGGCGCTGCGCGCCGCCAACGCGATGCCGGCTTCGACCGCCGGCGCCGTCGACTTCGGCGCCGCGCCGCTGCTCAGCATCGTGGTCGACGGCAAGCCGATCCAGCCGCCGCAGCAGTTCCCGGTGACGGCAAAGACCGACAAGCGCTGCGCCGACCCGGACCAGAAGAAGCGCCCGACCAACTGCTGGCCGGACCTGCCGCCCTTCCTGGCCGACATCGAGGAGAAGGAGATCGTCGGTCCGCCGAAGACGGTGGCCTTCAGCATGAACGGCACCGCGCCGGGCCTGCAGCCCAACACCTTCTGGATCAACGGCGACGGCTACAACCCGGGCTGCGCCGGCGAGACCATGGTGCTCGACACCGCCGAGGAGTGGACGGTCTCCAACGACTCGCCGATCGGCCACCCCTTCCACATCCACATCAACCCGTTCCAGGTCACCCGCTACGGCGGCCAGGAGATCCCGAAGCCGCGGATCTGGTGGGACACCCTGGCGCTGCCGGTGCCGCCGGCGACCCCCGACGGCAAGGCCAAGCCCTGCGACCCGAAGAGCGGCACGGCCTGCATGTCGATCCGCCACCGCTTCGAGAACTTCACCGGCGAGTACGTCATCCACTGCCACATCCTCGGCCACGAGGACCGCGGCATGATGGAGAACGTGCAGGTGGTCTGCCCGAAGCCGCACCAGGACCAGTTCGGGGTGCCGCGCACCGGCGGGCCGGAGTGCGTCCGCTTCCGGCCGGCGGCGCCGGCCTGCAGCCCAGCGGCCAAGCGGTAGCGCGAAGGCGTCGAGCCCGGAGACGTCGATCCGCCCGCCACCACCCGGCCGCCGCGCAGGCGCCGAGTGGTGGTGGGCGGGATCGCTGGAGGGCGTGGAGCCCGCGCTATATTCGGCCTCGATGCCGACCGTCGCGGACCGCCCGGTGGACTACCGGGAGCTGATGAAGAAGGTGGAGCGCCTCGTCGCCACCATCCAGAAGGTGGGCGACGTCGAGTCCACCGTACGCCGCGTCGCCGGCGAGATCATCGCCCAGTTCCGCCCCGAGCTCGGCCTCGTCGGTGGCCGCGTCTACCAGCGCGACCAGAGCGACTACGTGCTGCGCACCACCTTTGCCGACGCCAAGCCGGTGGAGCCCGGGCTGCGCGTGCCGCGCTCCTACGCCCCCATCGACGCCTGCGTCACCGACGGCGTCGTCTACATGGAGCCCGACGACCCGGGTGTCGACCGCACGCTGGAGGAGACCCTCGGCGTGCGCGAGTTCGCCTGCATCGAGGTGGGCGACGAGGACTACATCCTCGCCTTCAACGTCGACCCGGTGGCGAGCCGCGACGACATCGTCTTCTCGCTGCAGATCCTGCGCAACGCCATCAACCAGAAGGTGCGCCAGGAGCGCATCGAGGAGGTCTTCCGCGAGGCGCGCAAGATCCAGTCCTCGATCCTGCCGCGCAAGGCGCCGCCGTACCCGCCGTTCGAGATGGCCGGCCAGGTGGTGCCGATGGACCGCGTCGCCGGCGACTTCTTCGACTTGATCCCGATCACCGACAAGATCCTCGGCATCGCCATCGCCGACGTTTCCGGCCACGGGCTGCCGGCGGCGCTGCAGGTGCGCGACGTGCACATGGGGCTGCGCATGGGGATGGCGCGCGACTTCAAGATCGTGCGCACCGTCGAGCGGCTCAACGGCATCATCCACAAGAGCACGTTGACCAGCCGCTTCGTGGCGCTCTTCTACGGCGAGCTCGAGCTCAACGGCACCTTCATCTACGTCAACGCCGGCCACATCGCGCCCTTCCACCTGCCGCCCGACGGGCCGGCGCGCTTCCTCGGCGAAGGCGGCCCGGTGCTCGGCCCGCTCGCCGACGCCACCTACGAGCGTGGCTTCGTCAAGATGCAGCCCGGCGACCTGCTGGTGCTGTTCACCGACGGCGTCGTCGAGGCGCGCAGCGAGAGCGACGGCGAGGAGCTCGGCACCGAGCGGCTGCTCGAAACCGTCCGCGAGCTGCAGGGGAGGAAGGCCACCGAGGTGGTGCAGGGGATCTTCGCCCGCGTCGAGGAGTGGACCGGCGGCTCGCCGCCGGAGGACGACCGCACGGTGCTGGTCATCTCGCATCCGGCGACCGCGAGCGGGTAGACCGTGGCACGCGCGGAGCGGCTCAATTCGGCCGGTGGAGCTCGACGAGCTCGTGCCGCTGGCGCAGCTTCACCATGTGGTGCGCCGGGTAGAAGCCGGGCCGTAGCATCACTCCCGGGTAGATCTGCGTGCCGGCGCCGACGACGCACCCCGGGTGCAGCACGCAGTTGCAGCCGGTGAGCACGCCGTCGCCGAGCACGGCGCCGAGCTTGCGGCGGCCGGTGGCGACGCGCGCGCGGCCATCTTTCGAATCGGGGACCTCGATCTCGGAGCCGTCGTGGCGGAAGTTGGAGAGGATGGTGCCGGCGCCGAGGTTGACGTTGGCGCCCAGTATGGAATCGCCGACGTAGTTGAGGTGCGACGCCTTGGCGCCGTCGAGGAGGATGGCGCGTTTCATCTCGACGTTGGCGCCGACCACGCAGCCGCTGCCCACCCAGACGCCGCCGCGCAGGTAGGCGCCGGGGCGCACCTCGCAGTCGTCGCCGAGGCGCAACGGCCCCTCGAGCACGGCGCCGGGCGCGAGCCGGACCCCCTTGCCGATGACGATGCGGTCGCCGAGCAGGTGGACGCCGGGCGGGATGGGCGTGTCGAACAGCTGGCTGGGCAGCGCCGCGAGCAGCTCGTCGAGCGGCGTGCCGAGCAGCTCCCACGGGCGACTCGGGTCGAAGGCCTCGGCGAGGCCGGGCGGCAGGGCGTCGAAGAGGTGCGGCCGCTCGCCTTCGCGTTCGGCCTTGGGCTCGTCCTCGCCGAAGGGCTCGCTCACCGCGCCTCCAGCCGCGGCTGCTGCCGGCGGTAGTAGGGCAGGGTCTGCGCGAGACCGGCGTCGAGCTCCACCGTTGGCGCCACGCCCAGCGTCTCGGCGAGGCGGCGGTGCGAGAGCGCGCTCCTGCGCAGCTCGCCGCGGTTCTCGGGCACGTAGAGCGGCTCGACGGGCCCCAGGCCGAGCCCCTTCTGCACCTTGGAGTACAGCGAGCGTAGAGTCGTCTCGATGCCGGTGCCGACGTTGAAGACGCCCGAGACCCACTGGCCTGGTTTGTCCGTCCCGAGGGCGGCGCGCTGCACGGCGACGACGTCGGAGACGTGCACGTAGTCGCGCGTCTGCAGTCCGTCGCCGAAGATACGCGGCGGCTCGCCGCGCAGCAGCCGCTCGGCGAAGATGGCGATGATGCCCGCCTCGCCCTTGGGGTCCTGGCGCGCGCCGTAGACGTTGGCGTAGCGCACGATCAGCGGGTCGAGGTCGCCGAGGCGGCCATAGGCGAGCAGGTAGAGCTCGACGGCGAGCTTGCTGCAGCCGTAAGGCGACAGCGGCCGCGTCGGGTGGTTCTCGTCGCAGGGGAAGGCCTCCTGCTCGCCGTAGACGGTGCCGCCGCTGCTGGCGAAGAGGATGCGCCGCACACCGGTGTGGCGGCAGGCCTGGATGAGCTTGAGGCTGCCCAGCACGTTGGCCTCGGCGTCGAGCATCGGCTGCTCCACCGAGACGCGCACGTTGGCCTGCGCCGCGTGGTGCGAGACGACGGTGACGCCGCGGTCGCGGAAGAGCTCCTCGAGCCCGTCGTCGCGCAGGTCGCGCTCGACGAGCTCGGCGCCCGCCGGCACGTTCTCGCGCCGGCCGGTGGAGAGGTTGTCGAGCACGATCACGCGGTGGCCGTCGGCGAGGGCGCCCTCGGCGAGATGGCTGCCGATGAAGCCGGCGCCGCCGGTGATGAGCAGGGTCTCGGGCATGCCTGGCGATCTTATAAGGTCGCGCGCGGCCGAGCATCGAGATCGCCGCGGGCCGCTGCGCGGCCCTCGCGATGACGATGTGGTGTCATCGCGAGGAGCGCAGCGACGAAGCGATCTCGACGCTCGCCATCTCCACGATGGACCTGTCGCCGCTGCCGCTCGCCTTCTATCGCCGGCCCGCCGAAGAGGTGGCGCCGGACCTGCTCGGGAGGTTGCTGGTGCGCCGCGTCGGCCGCCAACGGCTGGTGCTGCGGCTCGTCGAGGTCGAGGCGTATCTCGGCGCGCCGGACCGTGCCGCGCACGCCTGGAACAACCGGCGCACGGCGCGCAACGAGAGCCTCTACCTGCCCGGCGGCCACGCCTACGTCTACTTCATCTACGGCATTCACTGGTGCCTGAACGTCGTCTGCGGCGAGCCTGACGAGGGCGGCGCGGTGCTGCTGCGCGCCGGCGAGCCCCTGCGCGGCGAGGCGGCGATGCGAGCCCGCCGCGGCCTCGCCGACCGCGTGCGTCCGGGCGACGTCGCCGGCGGGCCGGGAAAGCTGGCGCAGGCGCTGGCGGTGGATCGCGCGCTCGACGGCGCGCGGCTCGACGGGCGCGAGCTATGGATCTCGGCTGGCGAGCCGGTGCCACACGCGCGCATCGCCATCGGCTCACGCATCGGCGTCGCCTACGCCGGCGAGGCGGCGGCCTGGCCGCTGCGTTTCGCCGAAGCCGGCAACCCGCACGTTTCTCGGCCGCGGCTCTGAGCGCGCTCAGGAAGCAGCCGGCAACGTCACTGGGGAGATCGGGATTCGCCTTCGGGGGAGGGCAGGGCCGGAAAGGTCGCGCGGTAGGACTCCTCGGGTATGTATTGCCGCCACTCGTCAGGGGTGAGGTTGCGCGCCAGCCGTTCTGCGGTGGCAGACAGCAGGTCCTCCCGGCGCCAGTGCTCGAGCCATATGTCGTGGTCGACCCGCACGGCCAGATCTTTCCCGTCCGCGCTGAAGCCGAGGCCAAACACCGCGCTGGCGTGGCCCATGCGGGCTACCTCGCGTCGTGCCGCGATTTCCCAGACGTGCACGTCGCCGTCGCCGCTGCTCGTCGCGACGTACGCACCGTCCGGGCTGAATCGAATGACGTGCACCCCCGCGAGATGGGTAAATGAGGCGACCTCCCGCCGGCTCGGAAAGTCCCACACGCGCACCGTTCGATGGTCCTGCAGCAGTGCGCCGACGCGGTGGCCGTCCGGGCTGAACGTGATGTCTTGCAGGCCCTCGTCTCCCGCGGCGAGCTTGATCTCGCGGCCGCTGTCCGACTCCCAGAGGCGCTGCCAGCCGTCGGTAGTGGACGTGGTGAAGAGCTGGGCTCCCGGCGCGACCGTCGAAACGTATGTGTCGCGTTCAAACGCTATGGCGCGCCCCGCCGTTCCACTCGTCAGGTCCCACGCCTGCGCGTGCCGCGACCGATAGGCCGCCACCAGTCGTTCACCTCCGGGACTGAACTCGAGACTGGTAAAGAGCCATGGCGGCACGCTGTCCGCGGATGTGTTGCCCTGAGTACCATCGGTGACGAATCCCCGTGAGATCGAGAGGCGACGCACGACGCGTCCGTCGGCGAGGCGTGAGATGGTGATGACTCCCGCTCGATCCCCGATGGCGACCAGCCGCCCGTCGGGGCTGAGCGCGGCATCGGACAGCTTGTTGCGGGTGCGACTCCACAGCTCGCGCCCGCTCGCCGTGTCCCACGCCCTGGCGTTGTCGTCGCCAATCACCGCCGCATCGCAGTCGCCGCCACACATTCCGGCAGCGCTCACCGTGAAGAAGGCCCGGCCGCCGGGTGCAAAGGCGCAGTGGAGCGCGTTGTGCGCCGGGAGCTTGGTGACGCCCGCATCGGCAGCACGATCGAGGAGGAACGCGCCGTCCTCCGTACAGGCGGCGATCTTGCCGCTCTTGTCGAGGTAGACCTCGCGCACGTCTGCGGGAACGACCCAGTGGCGCGCTTCCGAGCCCGCGTTCGTCGCCCTCACGGTCACGTGCCCGTTGACATCCAAGGTGATCAGGCGACGGCCGTCCGCCGTGATCGACAACGTCTCCACGTCCGCTTGCGCCACGCTCGTGACGTGCCGCCCGGCGGACAGCTCGAACAGATGAACGAAGCCGTCTTCGCCGGCGATCGCCAGTGTGCCTGGGTCCGCGGCCAGCGCCATCACGCGAGGTTCCGAGCTCAGGCTGACGCGTGCTCCTGGCTGACCATCCGCCGTGCTCCACGCGCGGATCACGTTGTCGTCGCAGCTGGTGACGACCTGACGGTCATCAGCGCTCAGCAGGGCACTCCTGACCGTGCAGGGATGCTTCAGCACCACCTCGTCGAACGACCAGCCTTCGTCACCCAAGGGCGGGCTCACCTCGATCAGCTTCATGTCCTGCTGACCGGAAGTGCCGCCGCCGATGTGTCGGAGGGGATTGGTGAACACGAGAGTCGTGCCAGCCCTGTTGAACGCCGCGAAGTTGACGAGCCCATCCGACCGTTGCTGGGCGAGGGGCTTCGTGAACGGCGCCTGCCAAACCTCCAGGGCAGTCGAGGTGAAGGTCGATCCGAGAGTGATCACCGTCTCGCCGCCTGCATCGAGGGCGAGCGCTCGCGTTGGCACTGAAGGGACGAGCTTTGCCTCCATGCCGCCACCCACGAGGTCCCACAGGGTGACCGGCGCGAGCGGATGATCCTCGTCAGCTTCGACCGCGACGGCGAGGCGGGGCGATTCGGCCGCGAAGGCCGCTGCAACGAGGTCCGAGTCCAACTGAAAGCTCGCTGCGAGAGTCCGATCCGCCAGCTGCCACACTCTGGCCACGCGTTCGCCGTCGACGGTGAGCAGGTAGCCGGAGTCAGGGCTCCAGTCGATCGAGACTGCAGCCGGTTGCGCCAACTGCGCAAGGGATCGGCCGGTGAGCGTTTCGCTCACGTCGACATTGCCGCCCGCGGGGGCAACCGCGAGCAGGAGCCCGTCGCTGCTGAACACTTGCGCATTCGCTGCACCGATATCCGCGCGCTTGATCACCGGACGCGGTAGGAGCGCGAGCGCGCGTCGTAGGGCGAGATCGCCCTCGACACTCCAGTAATGCTTGAGCGACTCCGACGCCAAGAGAGCGCTCAAGGTGAGAGGCTCACCGGACGGGCGGCGCACCAGCTCCGACTGCGCGGCGAGTTGGCGGGCGAGACCTCGCTGGCGAGCGTCTTCCGCTTGTTGGCGGCGCGTCTCGGCGAGCCAGGCGAGGCCGAGCGCGACGACGAGAGCGACCGCGACGCCGGTAAGCAGAATTCGTTGCCGGCGGGACGCGCCCTGCCGGCTCATCAGGACATATTCACGTTGCAGCAGTGTCGGTTGCGGCGAGCGTGCAGCCGCGACGTTGGCGAGGGCTCGCTCCGCTTGCGCGAGATCTACGCCGTGCAAGAGATAGCTCTTGTTACGGCCACGCTTGTCCCATTCCGTGGCGCGCACGAGTAGACGAGTGTGCTCGCGCACCCAGTCGAGATCGGTATCGAGCGCGGCGATGAGAAGCTCCACCGCGTGGCCGGGATCGTCCGCATCGCGGCTGAAGATCCAATTGAGCGAGGCGAGTGGGGGCGGCACCGAGGCCGATGGCGTGTCCCGACACACGATGGGGACGAGCTTCTTGCCGTGGGTGTTCGCGTGCTCCAGCTCGTGCCGGCACACGGTGGAGGCTACGGAGTCGGGGCTGATGATGAACACGAAGACATTCGCCGCCTCTATGGCGCGGTCGATGGCTTCCATGAACGCCTCGGTCGGGCGGATGTCCTCCCAATCCACCCAGACTTCGCGGCCGCGCGCGGCCAGGCCTTCATGCAGGCGACGGACGGTGGCCGTGTCGCTGCGGGAATAGGAAATGAAGGCATCCGCCACGCCTGAGGCCTCCCGATGCTCCGGTGTCGTCACGTTGAAGCCGGCCGCAGCCGCCGATTCTCCGGATACGGGAAGACGTCCACCAGCTCGCCCTCGCGGTTGCGCCGCTGCATGTCGATCCACCACGCGGGGTCGAAGAGGCAGCCGTGCTCGGCGATGAAGCGCTCGCGCAGCTGGCCGGTGAGCTCGAGGAAGCGCGGGAACTCCTCGGGGAAGACGTCCTCGTCGGCGACGCCGAACCAGGGCTCGGGCTGCAGCTCCGACACCTCGTCGCGCGCCAGCGGCAGGCGGCGGAAGCGCAGGGCGGTGAGCGGCGCCAGCTCGTCGTAGTCGTAGAAGACGACGCGGCCGTGGCGGGTGACGCCGAAGTTCTTCAGCAGCAGGTCGCCGGCGAAGACGTTGCCGGCGGCGAGGTCGCGCAGGCACCAACCCCAGTCCGACACCGCCGCCTCCTTCTCTGTCCGCGGCACGTCGGAGGCGAGGAACAAGTCGAGCGGCACCACCCGCCGGCCGACGTAGAGGTGCCGCACCAGCACGTCACCGCCCTCCTCGTGGAGCTGGCCGCCGGCGTCGGCGTGCAGCTCGGCGAGGAACTGCGGCGCGAAACGGGCGCGCGGGAAGGTGAGATCCTCGAACTCCTGGAAGTCGATGAGCCGCCCGACGCGGTCGTGGGTGAGCACCAGGCGGTAGTTGGCCTTCACCTGGCTGCGCGTCACGCGCTTGGCGGCCGGGAAGTGGTCCTTGATCACCTTGAAGACGAACTCGTAGTCGGGCAGGTGGAACACCTTCATCACCAGCCCTTCCTTGCCGGGGGCGCGCACCAGCTGCTCGCGGCTCTCCTGGATCTGGTGCGAGAAGTCGGCGAAGTACTCGGTCTTGCCGTGCTTGTGGTGGCCGAGCGCGATGTAGAGCTCGGCGATGCGCTTCCTCGGCAGGATGCTGCGCAGGAAACCCACCACCGCGCGCGGCGGGTCGGCGTCGACGAGGAAGTACCAGCGGGCGAAGCTGAACACCACCGAGACCTCGTCCTCGCTCGCCAGCACCGCGTCGACCTCGACGCCGCCGGGCCCGTGCAGCAGCGCCAGCAGCACCGGCGCCCGCACCGCGCCGTCGCGCAGCACGCGGCCGACGACGTACGCCGCCTTGTTGCGGTAGAAAGGCGCCGCCAGCACCTCGAGGCGGTCGATGCGGCCGTCGCCGAGAGAGGCGCCGAGCGCGGCGTCGAGCCGCGCCGCGGTGGCCGCGGCGTCGGCCGCCAGGTCGCGGAACGGCGCGCCGAGCGCGAGGTCGCCGAGCAGTCGCGCGACGAGCGCCGCGCTGACCTCAGGGCCGGCGTAGCCGCGCACGACGTCGCCGGCGGGCTCGCTCCAGGCGCCGGCGAAGTCGTAGGGCAGGAAGTCGAGCGCCGGGTCGACGCCGCGCCGTGCCACGAAGCGCCGCGACACCGAGTTGAAGAAGGTCTGCGCGAGCTCGCGGTCGGGGCGGCCGAGGATGGCGGCCGCCCACTCCTGCTTGGCGCGCATCCAGAGCCGCCGTTCGCCGGCCGCCTCGCCGAGCGCGTGCCGCAGCTCGGCCGCTGAAGCCGTCACCGCGGCGGCGTGGACCTCCAGCCGCTCGACGGTGTCGGCCTGCATCCCCTGCCAGTCGCGGGCGGCGAAGCGCGCTCGCGCCCGCGCGGTCAGGGCGCCGAAGCGGCGGCGCGAATCGGCGAAGGCCGCGAGGATGGTGGGCAGCGCCACCGCCCGCACGGCGTCGTCGGTCACCGCGGTCGCCTCACGGTCACCCTCATTGGCCGGTGCTCACCGGTGCGCGCTCATTTGCGCCGGCTCGCCGGCGTCGCCGGGCGTTCGAGCTTCAGCAGCCCCGCCTGCACCAGCTCGCGGAAGACCAGCAGCGCCTCGAGCTGCGTGAGCGGGCTGATCTTGAGGATGGAGGCGACGTCGTAGCTGCCGTTGACGCGCGAGAGCAGGAAGCCGGCCTTGGGCGACACCCGCATGCGCGAGAGGTCCTCGGGGCGCACGGCGAGCTTGGGCACGGCGTCGAGCACCACCCCCTCTCCCTGCAACAGGGCGCGGATGGTGGCCTCGGCCCGCTCGGCGGCGCGCTGCGATCGTCTGGTCGTCGGGGTCGAGGCTCTTGGCGGCGCGCAGGTTGCGCAGCGCCTGCTCGTACTCGCGCGCCTGCAGGTGCTTCTCGCCGCGCTCGAGCAGCGACTTGCCGGTCAGCGGCGCGGCCGGCGCCGAGACCGGCTGCGGCGGCGGCGTGGCCGGCGCCGGCGCTGGCCGCGCGCCTTCACCACCTTCACCTTGCGCGCCTTGACCTGCGGGTAGAGCGCCTCGCAGACGTAGTACTCGCTGGCGTGGGTCTCGAGCGAGATCTCCTCGATGCTGCGCTGGTCGTCGACGGCGAGCAGGATGCGCTTCTGTCCCTCGTCCATCTCCGGGTCGTCGCCGACGAGGTCGTCCACCACCCGCACCGGCACCGCCTGCGGCGACGGCATCAGCTGGCGGAACCGCCCCACTCGTCCTGCCGCCGCATCGCCTCCAGCACCAGGCCGGTGACGTCGAGGGCGATGGGCACCATCGGGTAGGCCGGCAGCTCGTCGTCGTGGAAGCGGAACTCCCCTTCCGGCCAGTCGAAGAGCGAGTAGATCGACTCTTCCGCCTTGAGCCGCAGCATGCCGTCGAGGTCCTCCTCGCTGATCAGCCCCATGTCGACGAGCACTTTGCCGAGCATCGACTGTCTGCGACTCCTGTCGGCGCACCGCCTCGACGAGCTGCTCCTCGGTGATGAAGCCGTGGCTGACGAGGAAGTGGCCGAGGTGCTCGCGCGGCTCCGAGGAGGCGGAGGAGACGACCTTCCCCTTGCTGAAGAAGACCCGCTTCTCCAGTGCGCCGTTGTCGATGATCAGGGTCCCGGTCTTGGTGCCCTGGGACAGCCACTGCAGGAGCTCGGCGAGCTCCATCGTCTTGAGGTTGCCGGCGATTCCCATGGGCGCGAGCTGCGGGATTCTACGCCCCGCTATCGGGCGACCGCTCCGCCGCGGCCTAGGCAGAGGTGTCGAGTAGGAAGAGCGGCTTCCTCAGGGCTGGTGGAGCGCACCCATCGCGGGTCAGCGTGCGACGGTGGTGCCGCGCTGGCCCTGGTAGTGGCTGCCCGAGCCCGGTTCGCCATAAGCCACCTCGGGCTCCTCCTCCATGGCGATGAAGATCAGCTGGGCGATGCGGCGCCCGGCGTGGAGGACGAAGGGCACCGGGCCCGAGGTTCTGCAGCTCGAGCGTGATGTTGCCCTCGAAGCCGGGGTCGCACCAGCCGGCGAGCGAGTGGTTGATCCACAGCCGGCCGAGCGTCGACTTGAGCTTCAGATCGCAGGCGACGTTGCGCGGGATCTTCACGTACTCGATGGTCGAGGCGAGCACCACCTCGCCCGGGAACAGCTTCACGTGGTCCGAGGTGAACTCCTCGGGCTCGCGCGTCGGGCAGATCCAGTGCTCCGACACCCGCACGTCGTAGGAGGCGGCGTTGACCTGGTCGGGCGCGTAGGGCTCGACGCCGCCCGACTCCGCCCAGCGGCGGATCCAGCGATCGTTCTTGATCACGTCGAGCGCGCCGTCACCGCAGCAGGACCGGCATCTCCGGGTCCATTCTGTGAATGGTGTCGACGAAGCGGATGATCTGCTGGTGCGCCGAGGTGAACAGGGTCGAGCAGCGGGTGCCGGCGCCGAAGAAGCGCACGCCGTGCAGCAGCTCGCCGTCGGTGACGCCGGTGGCGGCGAAGAAGATCTGCTCGCCCGGCGCCAGGTCCTCGGTGCTGTAGATCCTGTCCGGGTTCTCGATCTTCTCTTCGACCAGGCGCTGCTTCTGCTCGTCGTTGAGCGGCTTGAGCCGGGCCTGGATCTCGCCGCCCAGGCAGCGCAGCGCCGCCGCCGTGAGCACGCCTTCGGGGGCGCCGCCGGTGCCCATCACCGCCTGCACGCCGGTGCCGCGCACGGCGGCCGAGATGCCCGCCGAGAGGTCGCCGTCGCCGATCAGCCGGATGCGCGCGCCGGCGCTGCGGATGTCCTCGATGAGCTGCTCGTGGCGCTCGCGGTCGAGCACCACCACGGTGAGGTCCGAGACCTCGCGCTTGAACGCCTTGGCGATGTTGCGCAGGTTCTCCGACACCGGGGCGTCGAGGTGGACGACGCCGCGCGCCGTCGGCCCGACGATGAGCTTCTCCATGTAGACGTCGGGGGCGTAGAGCAGGCCGCCGCGCTCGGCGGCGGCGAGCACGGCGATGGCGCCCGGGGCGCCGGTGGCGCAGAGGTTGGTGCCCTCGAGCGGGTCGACGGCGATGTCGACCTCGGCGTCGCCCTCGCCCTTCCGCGCCCCGACCTCTTCGCCGACGTAGAGCATCGGCGCCTTGTCGCGCTCGCCCTCGCCGATGACCACCCGGCCGTGGATGGGCAGGGTGTCCATCTCCTTGCGCATCGCCTCGACGGCGACGTGGTCGGAGTGCTTGCGGTCGCCGCGCCCCATGGTCTGCGCGGCGGCGATGGCCGCCTGCTCGGCGACGCGGATGAAGTCCTGCTCGAGGAGGTGTTCCACGGCGCTACCTCACGGCCGCCGGCGCGGGCGCCGGCGCTTCGACCCTGGCTTCGCGCTCCGTCGGCCGCGGCGCGTTGTAGGCGGCGATGCCGGTCACCGCCTCGCCGATGATCAGCGTGTGGATGTCGTGCGTGCCCTCGTAGGTGTACACCGACTCGAGGTTGAGCATGTGGCGGATCACCGGGTAGTCGTCGACGATGCCGTTGGCGCCGAGCATCTCGCGCGCCAGCTGCGCGCACTCGCGCGCCACCCAGACGTTGTTGCGCTTGCCCATCGAGACGTGGTGCGGCTTGAGCCGGCCCTGCGTCCTTGAGCCGGCCGATGCTGCAGCGCGAGCAGCTGCCCCTTGGTGATCTCGGTGATCATCCAGGCGAGCTTCTCCTGCACGAGCTGGTGGCCGGCGATCGGGCTGCCCGTTGCACTGGATGCGCTCCTTGGAGTACTGCGAGCGCCGTCGTCGTAGCAGTCCATCGCCGCGCCGAGCGCGCCCCAGGCGATGCCGTAGCGCGCCTGCGTCAGGCACGATCAGCGGCGTTCTTGAGGCCCGGTCGGTCTTGGGCAGGACGGCGTCGGCGGGGATCGCGGCAGTCGTGGAAGACCGAGCTCGGAGGTGACCGAGGCGCGCAGCGAGAACTTGCCCTGCTGGTCGGGCGCCGTGAAGCCGGGCGTGCCCTTCTCGACCAGGAAGCCGCGGATGCCGTCCTCGGTCTGCGCCCACACCACCGCGACGTCGGCGAGCGTGCCGTTGGTGATCCACTGCTTGGCGCCGTTGAGCACCCAGCGGTCGCCGTCGCGCCGCGCCGTCGTGCGCATGCCGCCGGGGTTGCTGCCGAAGTCGGGCTCGGTCAGCCCGAAGCAGCCGATCGCCTCGCCCGAGCCCAGCGCCGGGCAGCCAGCTTGCTCCTTCTGCTCCTCGCGAGCCGAAGGCGTAGATCGGGTACATGACGAGCGCCGCTCTGCACCGAGACGAAGAGCGCAGCCCCGAGTCGCCGCGCTCGAGCTCCTGCATGATGAGGCCGTAGGCGACGTTGTTGAGGCCCGGCAGGCCGTACTCGGCGATGGTCGCGCCGAACAGGCCGAGCTCGGCCGATCTCGGGCACCAGCTCGATGGGGAAGCGCCCCTCGCGGTGGCACTCGACGATGAGCGGCATGAAGCGCTCGTCGACCCACGAGCGCACGGTGTCGCGCACCAGCCGCTCCTCGTCGGAGAGCAGCGACGTCGATGTCCAGGAAGTCGACGCCGGGGAAACGGCTCACGGGGTGGCTCCTTCGGATGGAATAGACCGTGTGCGGGAGATGGGGGCGCGGCGCGGCCGCGCCGGGGGCGCAGCATAACACGCACGAACGGGCCTAAAATACAGAGAACATGGGCAACTTCATGGGCGGCAGCGCATGGGCGATGTCGCAGCAGATCGCCGACGGCTTCATCCTCGTCTCCGAGCGCACCTACAAGCGGCTCGAGCGCGGCGAGCTCGACAAGCTGGGCTTCGAGATGGAGAAGCTGCTGCGCGAGGTGCGCGGCATCCAGGTGCCGCTCGAGGACATCCCGGGCATCCAGCACAAGCAGCGCAAGGCCGCGCGCCTGATGGGCGCCATCAGCCAGCTGCGGCAGTACCAGCTGCGGCTGAGGTAAGAGCGCGACTTCGCGTCAACGAAGCACGGCAGCTAGACTCGCGTCACAAGAGGAGCCACGGTGCGCTACAAGGTCGCTCTCGAGCACACGGAGGAAGGCATCAGCATCTGGGTCCCGGGCATGCCGGGTTGCTGGTCCCAGGGGGCGACCGAGGTCGAGGCGTTGGCGAACATCGAGGACGCGATCCGCGAGTACCTCGCCGTCGTCGAGGAGAACCTCCGCGACGCCGAGGTCCGCGAGGTCGAGGTTCCCGTGTAGCCGTGCCCAGGCTTCCGGGCGTCTCCCATCAACAAGCCGTTCACGCTCTCGAGAAGGCGGGCTTCCGCATCGCGCCAGGGGAAGCACGTGGTGATGACGGACGGCACGCGGATCCTGACCATTCCTCGCGCCAATCCGGTCAACGCCTTCACGATGGCCGGCATCGTCCGGGACGCTGGCCTGACGATCGACGAGTTCAAGCGGCTGTTGTAGGCCGCCGCCGTCGCAGGAAGGCCAGCTCGGCGCCAACGCTCAGCGCCGGCGCGAGACGTCGAAGGTGACCTCGAGCTGCAGCCGCTGGCCGTCGCGCATCACCACCGCCGTCGAGGTCTGGCCGGGCTTGACGCGGCGCAGGACGAACATGAAGTCGTTGACGTCGCGGATGGGGGTGCCGGCGAGCTCGACGAGCAGGTCGCCGCGGCGCAGGCCGGCCTTCTCGGCGGGGCCGCCGGCGCGGGTGCCGGCGAGCAGCACGCCGGGCGCGCCGTCGGCCGGTCCGACGTAGTCGGGGATGGTGCCGAGCGAGGCGCCGTAGGAGCGTACGTCGGCGTTGCTCGGCGCCGGCGCCGCCACCTGCTGGTAGGTGAGCTTGCCGTCGCGCGCGGCGAGCGCGCGCACTACCCGCGCCGCCAGCTCGGCGACGCGGGCGCCGCCGGCGGCGTTGATCGTGCCGGTGTCGTCGGAGGGCTTGTGGTAGTCGTCGTGGGCGCCGGTGAAGAAGTGCAGCACGGGGATGCCGGCGGCGTAGAACGGCGTCTGGTCGGAGGGGCCATAGCCGTCGCCGCCGAGCTGGCAGTCGAGGCCGAGCTCGCGGCACGGCGCCTCGACGAGCGCGCTCCACTCGCTCGCCGAGCCGCCGCCGAGGAGGCTCACGCGGTTGTTGCGCAGCCGCCCCACCATGTCGAAGTTGAGCATGGCGAGCGCGCTTCCGACCGCCAGGTCGTTCGGCGGGTGGCGCACGAGCTCGGTCGAGCCGAAGAGCCCTTCCTCCTCGCCGGTGAACGCCACGAACCAGACGTCGCGGGCGCGCGACGGCGACGCCGCCAGCAGGCGCGCGGTCTCGAGCAGGGCGGCCACACCTGACGCATTGTCGTCGGCGCCGTTGTGGACGTCGTGCGACTCGGGCGCGAGCGACCCCGAGCTGCCGTGGCCGAGGTGATCGTAGTGCGCGCCGAGGATGACCGGCGCGAGGTGCTCGTTCTCGGCGGTCGCGCGCAGCACGCCGACGACGTTGGCGGTCGCGGCGTTCTCGTGGGCGAGCCGCACCTCCGCCTCTGCCCGGTGGGCGCCGGCGAAGAGGGCGCGGCCCGCCTCGCGACGCAGCACCAGCACCGGGATGCCGGCGTCGCCGCGCTGCTCGACGCGCAGGCTCGGCAGCGGCGCCTCCTCCACTTCCTGCCCGTCCTTGACGTCCATTGCCTCCGGCAAGTCGACGACGAGCAGCGCCACGGCGCCGTGCTCGCGTGCCGCGAAGGCCTTGGCGCGCAGGTCGCCGTGGCGCCGCGCCAGCTCGGGGTCGGCGAAGGCGTCGCCGGGCGGCACGAAGCGGCGGGCGAGCGCCACCTTGCCCTTGACGTCGACGCCGGCGTAGTCGTCGCGCCCTTGCTCGGAGGCGACGATGCCGTAGCCCACCGGCACGACGTCGCCGGCAACGCTGCCGGTGGCGGAGAAGCCGGCGACCTCGAAGTCGGTGCCGTGAGCGAGCTCGCGGCCGTCGACGCGCAGCGCCGTGCCCGGCTCCACCCGCACCGCGGTCGGCACCTGCACCGGCTGGTGGAAGCCGCCCGCCACGCCGGGCGCGAGCCCGATGTCGCGGAAGCGGCCCGCGAGCCACTCCGCGGCGGCGGCGAGCCCGCCGGTGGCGACGCCGCGCCCCTCGCGCGCGTCGTCGGCGAGCCAGCGCACGTCGGCGAGGAAGCGGTCTGCCGGCCCCTCCTCGAAGCGCGGCGCCGCCTCGACCCAGCGCGCCACGGCGACGTCCGTCTCGCGACCACCGGGCACGAAGCGGTTGGTGCCGAACGCCAGCCGCGTGCCGTCGGGCGAGAACATCGGGAAGCCGTCGAAGCCGGGGCTCGCGGTGATGCGCTCGAGCCGCGTGCCGGCGACGTCGATCGCCCAGAGGTCGAACTCGCGCCCGTTGGCGTCGCCGAGGTTGCTGGCGAAGACGATGCGGTCGCCGGAGGGGAAGAACGACGGCGCGAAGGAGGCGACGCCGAGGTAGGTGACCTGCTGCGCCTCGCTGCCGTCGGCGCGCGCCGTCCACAGCTCGAGCTGCGAGGGCTTGACGAGGTGCTGGGCGAGCAGCTCGCGCGCCTCCGCGAGCGCCGCACCCTGCGGCCGCGCCGCGCGCCAGACGATGCGGCTGCAGTCGGGCGAGAAGAAGGCGCCGCCGTCGTAACCGGGCGCGTTCGTCAGCCGTGCCACGTTCGAGCCGTCGGCATCCATGCGGTAGAGCTCGAGGTCGCCGTCGCGGTCGGAGGTGAAGACGATCGAGCCGTCGCGCGGGCAGACGGTGGCCTCGGCGTCGTAGGCCCGGTTGTCGGTGAGCCGGCGCGGCGTGCCGGCACCGTCCTGAAGCACGATCTCGTAGCTGTCGTAGACCGCCCAGACGTAGCCGCGGCTGCGGTCGGGCGGCGGCGGACACTCCGGCGCGAAGAGCTCGGTCGTCGAGTAGAGGAAGCGCTCGCCGTCTGGCAGGAAGTACCCGCAGGTGGTGCGGCCGCGGCCCGAGGAGAGGCGCGGCGCCGCAGGGATGCGAGCGCTGTCGTCGACGTCGAGGCGGTAGATCTGGTCGCAGCCGCCGTCGGCGCTGGTGCGCTGGAAGATCAGCCGCTTGCCGTCGGGCGACCAGTAGGCCTCGGCATTCTCGCCGCCTTCGGTGAGGCGCCGCACGTCGGCGAGATGGGGCTCGGCGGGCAGGGCGCCGACCACCTGGCGTGGGGCGCGCCGCGGCTGCGGCGCTTGCGCGCCGGCCGGGGTGCCTTCCGTTGCGGCGAGCACGACGAAGGCGACGGCAAGCGAGGCGAGACTGCGAACGACCCTGCGCTCCGCGGCTTGGCTCTTCATGCGGGCGCAAGGATGCCACGATGCCGCGCCGGCGGCGAAGCCCGGCGCGCCAATCCCTGTTAGCATCCGCGCGCCATGAGCGCGGCATTCTTTTGCAGGAAGCTCCTCGTCCCCCTCGACTTCTCGGACGACTCCCAGCGCGCGCTGCGCTACGGGTTGGCGCTGGCGGCGACGGTGCAGGCGCAGGTCGCGCTGCTCACCGTCATCGAGGACAGCTTCCCCTACCCCGAGCTCTTCGCCTGGGACCACCCCGACGAAGAGTTCTACAAGTCGATGCGCGAGCGCGCGCTGCACCACATGGAGGAGCTGCTGCAGGGTGAGGCGGCGCCCGCCGGCGGCAGCGTCGAGCGCCTGGTGGTGCGCGGCCGCCCGCGCCACGAGATCGTGGCGGTGGCCAAGGACATCGGCGCCGACCTGATCGTGCTGGCGCGCCACGGCAGCAGCGGCATCCGCCACGCCTTCATGGGCAGCACGGCGGAGAGCGTGCTGCGCCACGCGAGCTGCCCGGTGCTGGTGCTCCCTCCCTCGCCGAGCCCGCCGGAGTCCTAGTGGAGCCCCTGCGGCTGCTCGGCCCGCTGGTGCTGGCGCTGGTCAGCGCCACGGCGGTGGACCAGCTCACGCAAGTGCGTGGCCTGCAGCCGCCAGGGTTCCGTGACCCCTGGCGCCGGCTCGCCGGCTCGCTGGTGGTGGCGGCCATCCTCTACATCGGCGTCTTCGCCGCGCTCGGCCAGGTGGGGCTGCCGCGAGGGCCGCTGCCGGCGCAGATCCCGACGGAGATGTTGTTCAGGCTGCACGCGATGCTGCTGCTCGGCCTGCTCCTCTGGCTGCTGCTCGGCTTCGCCGGCGAGCCGCTTTCCGGGCTCTCGCTGCCGCGGCTCGCCGCCCGCCAGCTCGGGCTCGCGACGCGGCGCCCGCTGCTCGAGGCCGGGATCGGCTTCGGCCTCGGCCTGCTGGTCTGGCCGCTGCTGCTCGTCTGCCTGCTGGTGATCGTCGGCGTCCTCTTCGCCCTCGGCGGCGAGCAGCTGCTGCCGCAGCAGCCGCCGGCGCTGATCGTCTGGATCGCCGGTCTGCCGGCGTGGCTCAAGGTGGCGCTCGCGCTCTCCGCCGGCCTGGTCGAGGAGCTGTTCTTCCGCGGCTTCCTGCAGCCGCGGGTGGGCATCGGCGTCTCGACGCTGCTCTTCGTGCTCGCCCACCTCTCCTACGACCAGCCCTTCATGCTCATCGGCATCACCATCCTGTCGCTGGTGTTCGCCGGGCTCGTCTGGTGGCGGCAGAACGTCTGGCCGGCGGTGGCGGCGCACTTCCTCTTCGACGCCGTCCAGCTGCTGATCCTCATCCCCTGGGCGCTGAAGCAGTGGCCGCAGGGCGCCAAGGCGCTCGGGCCGGTGGCGGGCGGGCTCTTCGGCCTGGCCACGGGAGGGGCCCTTTCGTGGTGAGCACCGTCCGGCATCGCTGTTACTATCGGTCTACCGTATGCCGGTCGTGGAGCCCGAGGCCTACCTTGCAGTGGCCAGCCGCTTCGAGAACATCGAGCTGGTGCAGGCGGTCGTCGAGGACCTGCTGCGCCGCCTCGAGCTCGGCGAGGACGACCGGCACTGGATCGGGCTGGCCGTGCGCGAGGCGGTGGCCAACGCCATCAAGCACGGCAACGCCGGCGACCCCAGGAAGCAGGTCGAGGTCGAGGTGCGAGTCGACTCGGGCGAGGTCGAGGTCTCGGTGCGCGACGAGGGGCCGGGGTTCGACCCCAGCGCCGTCGCCGACCCGCTGGCGCCCGAGAACCTGCTGCGGCCGGGCGGGCGCGGCATCTTCTACATGCGCAGCCTGATGGACAAGGTGGAGTATCGCTTCGGCGCCGACGGCGGCACTGAAGTAGTGTTGCGGAAGCGGATCAAGGCGGCCGCGGCGCCGCGTGCCGAGGAGGAGACGAGGTCATGAACATCAAACAGCGCCAGGTAGGAGACATCACGCTCCTGGAGGTATCGGGGAAGATCACCGTCGGCGTCGGCGACGTCGCCATCCGCGACGCCGTACACGTGGCGCTGGGCGGCGGCGCGCGCGACATCCTGCTCAAGCTGCAGGGGGTCACCACCATCGACTCCGCCGGCGTCGGCGAGCTGGTGTCGGCCTACACCAGCGTCGCCCACCGCGGCGGCAAGCTCAAGCTGGTGGGGCTGCCACCGAAGGTCAACGACATCCTGCAGATCACGCAGCTCATCACCGTCTTCGAGGTCTACGACGACGAAGCTTCGGCGGTGGAGTCGTTCAAGTCCTGACGAGGCTGGGCTCGCCGGGCCCGGCGTGTCTTCACGACGGGCCGTAGCGCTCGCCGAGCAGTTGCGGGCCCTCGGCGAGCGCGTCGACGCGCGGCTGCCGACGCTGCTGCCCGCCGCCGATGCGCGCCCGGAGCGGGTGCACGCGGCGATGGTGTACGCGCTCACCGGCCCCGGCAAGCGGGTGCGGCCGGTGCTGACCCTGGCGGTGGCGGAGATGCTGGGCTGCCGTCGCGCCGAGGTGGTGGACCTCGCCTGCGCGGTGGAGATGGTGCACGCCTGCTCGCTGGTGCTCGACGACCTGCCGGCGATGGACGACGCACGGCTGCGGCGCGGCCGTCAAACGGTGCACCTGGAGTTCGGCGAGGACGTGGCGCTGCTGGCGGCGTTCGGGCTGCTCAACCGCGCCTTTGCGGTGGTGGCGGAGGCGGGACAGCGGCTCGGACTGTCGCGCTACACGGCGGCGGACCTGGCGCATCACCTGGCGGCTGCGGTGGGGACGGAGGGTTTGATCGGCGGGCAGGCGTTGGACCTGGAGAGCCGCGGCGAGGACCTCGAGCTCGAGCGGTTGGAGTACATCCATAGCCACAAGACGGGGGCGTTGTTCATCGCCGCGGCGGAGCTCGGCGCGATGGCGGCGGATGCGAAGCGGCGCGAGCTCGAGGTGGTGACGCGCTACGCGAAGAACCTGGGGCTGGCGTTCCAGATCACGGATGACCTTCTCGACGTGGTGGGGGAGGCGGAGGTCGTCGGCAAGGACTTGGGCAAGGACGAGGCGAAGGTGACGTTCGTCAAGTTGCTGGGCGTCGACGGCGCGCAGGCCCTTGCCTCGGAGTTGCTCGCGTTTGCCATCGACGGCCTGACGCCGCTGGGCGCGAAGGCTGAGGTGCTGCGGGCACTGGCGGCGATGGTCCGCGACAGGAAACGCTAAGCTCGGCGCGAGGAGGGAGAAACTCATGAAGATCAATCAGCGCCAAGTGGAAGGCGTTACCGTCCTGGACCTGAAAGGGAAGGTCACCCTCGGCGCGGGCGACATCGCCCTCCGCAACGCGGTGCAGGACGCGCTGAACAACGGCGCCCGCTCCATCCTGCTCAACCTGCAGGAGGTCAGCACCATCGACTCCTCCGGGGTCGGCGAGCTGGTGTCGTCCTACACCAGCGTCGCCAACCGCGGCGGCAAGCTCAAGCTGCTGGGGCTGCCGCCGAAGGTCTACGACGTCTTGCTGATCACCCAGCTGCTCACCGTCTTCGACGTCTTCGACGACGAAGCTTCGGCGGTGGCGTCCTTCAAGTAGCAATCGGAGGCAGGGGAGTGGTCGCTGGGCGACGGCGACCATCCGGCCGGCGCGTGCTGGCGTGGCCGGGGGGCGCCGCCCAGGGGCACGGCTCGCTTTCTGAGAGCTTCGGGCGGGAGCGCTCGCCTTGCCCGGAGAGCGCGCCACGCAGCCGCTGTCACGCACCGCCCGAGCCAAGCGCTCTCCGGGAAGCCCCTGGGCGGCGCCCCCCGGCCACGCCAACACACGCGCCTTCGTGCCTGGTCTTCGAGCTACCTGTCGGCTAGCTCGGGCGCTGTCGTGGTGGCTGGAGCGCCGTGCCTCGCGCTCCCTTGTCGCTGAATCGCGAGTCCGTCGTGCCGCTAGTGAGACGACTTGGCTCCGACGATACGGAGTGGCCCACTCGCGGCACACCGTGGTCGCCTGAAGCCCAATGTCATTGCGAGGAGCGCAGCGACGAAGCAATCTCGATGGGGCGGCGGCGAGGGCCGTCGAAGTCGCGGCGGATAAGCTCGCCGCTCGATGACACGTCACGTCGCGACGGCGGCCGAGGTGGAGGTGGTGCGGGCGGAGCTGCAGCGGCTGGGGTATCTCAGCCACCGCGTCGAGCGGTACCTGCTGCAGGATGCCTTGCGGCCCGAGCGCGTGGGGGCGACGGTGACGGTGTTGGCGGCAAAGTTGGGGCTCTTGGGCGGAAGCTTGGTAGCCGTCGGTGGGGCTCTGCTGTTGTTGGCTTGGAACCCGCCGCTGGTGGGAGCGCCGCTGGACCTCGCGGTGTTGGTGTTGCACCTGTTGCCGGTGTCGGCGTTGGTCGTCGGCGTGGCGTTCCTGGTGTTGGCCGGCGTGCTGGCGGCGACGCTGCGGTTGCGGCCGGCGTTGCGGATCGACAGCTTGAGCCTGGTGGTGGGGATCGTCGGTGGCGTCGGGTTGCTGGGCTGGGTGCTGTGGCGCGGGCGGGAGCTGCTGGCGCCGTTGCCGTTGCTGTCGGTGGTGCTGTTGGGTCTTGGCGGCGCCGGCGCCGCTTACCTGCTCGGGCGGCTGCTGTACCAGGGGTTGTTGGCGCTGGCGATCCGGTTGACGGATCGGGCGCCGCGGCGGCGGTTGTTGGTGCGGCGGTATCTGTTGCCGGCGGTGGCGGTGGTGGCGCTGGCGTTGGTGGCGTTGCCGGCTGCGGTGGCGGCGGGGCGGCCGACGGTGGCGGCGGCGGGGTTCCTGCCGACGGTGCGCGGCGAGCGGGTGCTGCTGATCGGCGTCGACGGGGTGCTGCCCGGCGAGCTCGACTACCTGCTCAAGCGCGGAGCGCTGCCGGCGCTCGCGGGCCTGCAAGGTGAGGGTGGAGCGGTGCTGCGCTACGCGCGCGACGCCGCGGAGCCGCCGGCTGCGTTTTGGACGACCGTGGCAACCGGGCTGCCGAGCCCACTCCACGGCGTCGCGGCGGTGGACAGCTTCCGGCCGGCGGGGATGGATACGGCGCTGGCGGTGAACGGGCCGTTCCGCTGGTACTGGGCCGAGGTGGCGCGGCCGCTCGGACTGGCGCGGCAGCGGCCGTTGCTGTCGAACCGACGCAGCGCCTTCACCTTCTGGGAGCTGGTGGGGCGCGGCGGCGCGCCGGTGGTGGCGGTCGATTGGTGGGGCACCTATCCGGCGAGCCCGTCACCGGGGCTGGTGGTAGCGCACGGGGCCTACCAGCTGCTCGCCGAGGGCGCGGCGGGAGCGGTGGCGCCGCCGTCGCGGCAGGGCGAGGTCGCGGAGCTACGGCGGCGTTCCGCGGCGGCGAGCGACGAGCCCGCGCTGGCGATCGCGCGGGCGGCGTTGCCGCAACCGGCGGCGGCGGAGCTCGCCGAGCGGGCCCTGCTGCCGGAGCGCTTCTACCGCGACGCTTTCGCGCGCGATGCCGCGCGGCAGGCGCGGGCGGCGGCGCTCTACCTGCCGGCAGTGGACCTCGCCGCCGACGGCTGGCGGGGCGGCGAGGTCGCCTTCGCCGAGCTGATGGCGGCCGAGCTGCACGCCGCCGACCGCTTGTTGGGAGAGCTGCTGGGCGGCGGCGATTGGGGCACGGTGCTGGTGGTGATCGACCCCGGCCGCCGCGGCGGCGGCGAGGGCCGGGCGCTGCTGTGGCGGCGCGGCGGCTGCGAGGCGGGCGCCGGCGGCGCGGATGCCGCCGAAGCGGTGCGCCCGGAGGCGCTGGCAGCCGGCCTCTTCCGCGCCGCCGGGCTGCCGCAGAGCGCCGAGCTGCCGGCGCCGCCGGCGGTCTGCGCGTGGCCCGCACCGCCTGCGTCGGTCTCGAGCTACGGCCGGCGCGACGCCGAGGCAGCAGCGGCGGCAAGCGGCGACGAGTACCTGCGCAACCTGCGCGCCCTCGGCTACGTGTAGCCCGCGGTCGGCCCGCCGGCGGCGACCTCCTTGCCCGCCGCCGGCGAGCTCATTGCCGGCGGGCGGCGAGCTCCTTCGCCGTCATCGCGAGCGTAGCGAAGCGATCTCGATCTCGCGGCGTCGAGATTTCTTCGTCGCTGCGCTCCTCGCAACGACGAGGCAACCTTGGCATACGGGCTGCTGCTACCACGGGCGTGGGCCGCTCCTGGACCGACCGCGTCGTGGTCGTCACCGGCGCCTCCGCCGGCATCGGCCGTGCCACGGTGCGCGAGCTCGCCCGCCGCGGCACCCGCGTCGCGCTGATCGCGCGCGGCGTCGAGCGGCTGCAGGCCGCGGCCCGCGAGGTGGAGGAGCTCGGCGGCCGCGCCTTGGTGCTGCCGCTCGACGTCGCCGACTCGGCGGCGGTGGAGGCGGCGGCGGCGCGAACCGAGGACGAGCTCGGCCCCATCGAGGCGTGGATCAACAACGCGATGCTCAGCGTCTTCTCGCCGATCCGCGAGATGACGGCGGCCGAGTACGAGCGCGTCACGGCCGTCACCTACCTCGGCGTCGTGCACGGCACGCAGGCCGCGCTGCGCCGCATGCTGCCGCGCGACCGCGGCACCATCGTGCAGATCAGCTCGGGGCTCGCCTACCGCGCCATCCCGTTGCAGTCGGCGTACTGCGCCGCCAAGCACGCCGTGTCCGGCTTCACCGATGCCTTGCGTTGCGAGCTGCTCCACGACAAGAGCGGCGTGCGCGTAACCATGGTGCACCTCCCGGCCACCAACACGCCGCAGTTCGACTGGGTGGAGAACCGCCTGCCGGGGCGGCCGGCGCCGCCGGACCCCATCTACCAACCCGAGGTCGATGCGCGGGCAATCCTGTGGGCGCTCGACCACGCGCCGCGTCAGCTCTACGTCGGCGGCCCGACCGTGGCGGCGCTGTGGGCGCAGCGCTTCTTCCCCGGCCTCACCGACCGCTACCTCGCCCGCAAGGCGTGGGAGGGGCAGCTGGCGCCGGAGCCGGATCCGCCGTCGCGGCCGGCCAACCTCTGGCAGCCGGTTCCCGGCGAGCAGGCGGCGCACGGGCGGTTCGACGACCGCGCCGTCGATCGCAGCGCGCAGCTGTGGATGGCGACCCACCGGCCGCTACTGGCGGCGATCGCCGGCGCTGCGGGCGCCGCCGCCGGCGTGCTGTGGTCGCGGAGGCGTCGTGGCTGAAGCGGTCGCACGCACCGACGGCGCGCCGCGACAGCGCGACGCCGCCGGCGAAGCGGCCGTGCGGCTGGAGTCGCCGACCGCGTGGCTGGGCTCGACGGTGCTGCTCACCGACAACGCGGGCGAGTGCGGCAACGAGACGCTCAGCGGTCTCTACGCGCGCGAGGTGCGGCACCTCTCGACGCTGCGCCTCGAGATCGACGGCGTACGTCCCTGGCTTTGCGAGCGAGCGCGCCCGCGCACCGACCAACTGGCCTTCGTCTACGTGCACCCGGAGCTCGCCGAATTCGGCGGCGGCGGCAGCGGCCAGTCCGGCGACGAGGTGACGACCGACGAGCATGGCGTGCCCCACCGCAGCCTCGACCTGCGTCTGCTCTTCGAGGTGGAGCTCGACCGCCTGCGCGCCACGCTACGCATCGCCAACCGCGCGCGGCGCGAGGTGGCGTGCGAGGTGGCCTGGGTCTTCGCCGCCGACTACGCCGACCTGCTCGAAGCCAACGGCGGGAAGCGCCAGCAGGAGGCGGAGGTCGTGTCGGAACCGGCGGACGCCGCCGTGCGCCTGCGTTACGGCCACCCGCAGCTGCCGTTCGAGACGACGGTGGCGGTGGCCGGCCCGGGGGCGCCGCGCGTCGACCGCGACCGCATCACGACGCCGATCCGCGTCGCGCCCGGCGAGCAGGTGGTGATCCAGCTCGCCGTCGACTGCCACGACCCCGACCGGCCGCTCGACGAGGCGGGCCGCGCCGCTCGCCAGCGTGCCCGCGAGGTCTGGCGCGGGCAGATGACGATCCTCCGCGCGCCGAGCAACGACCTAATCGAACGAGTGCTGGCTCGCGCGGTGGAGGACCTCGCCTCGTTTCCGCAGCTCGAGGGCGAGCCCGACGAGTGGCTGGCGCTGCAGGCAGGCGTGCCGCTCTACCCCGCGTTCTTCGGCCGCGACGCCCTCACTGCCGGCTGGCAGGCGGCGATGCTCGACTGCGGCGCCATGCTCGACAGCGCCTTGAGCCGCCTCGGCCGCCTGCAGTCGGACCGCGTCTTCGACTGGCGCGACGAAGAGCCCGGCCGCATCCCCTACCAAGTGCGCACGGGACCCCTGGCGCGGCTGGGCAAGAACCCCTATTCGGCCTACTACGCCGACTTCGCGAGCCCGCTGATGTACGTCATCGCGCTCGGCAACCTCTACGCGTGGAGCGGCGACCGCGACTTGGTGCGCCGCCACTTCCCGACCGCCAAACGCGTGCTCGAGTGGGCGCGCACTTACGGCGACCGCGACGGCGACGGCTACCTCGAGTACCTCACCAAGTCGAGCATGGGGACCAAGAACCAGGGGTGGAAGGACAGCGGCGACGCCATCGTCGACGAGGAGGGCACGCCGGTGCCGCCGCCCATCGCGCCGTGCGAGATCCAGGGCTACTGGTACGCGGCGCAGCAGCTGATGGCGCTGCTGTGCTGGGTGATGGGCGAGCGGCGCGAGGCGCGCGCGTGGTGGCGCGAGGCGCGCAAGCTACGGCAGCGCTTCGACCGCGACTTCTGGGACCCGCGCGAGCGCTTCTACGGGTTGGCGCTCGATTCGAAGAAGCGGCTGCTGCGCGTGGCGACCTCCAACGTCGGCCACTGCCTCGCCAGCGGCATCGTGGCGCGCGAGCGGCGGCGCGAAGTCGCCACGCGACTGTTGGCGCCCGACATGTTCAGCGGCTGGGGGGTACGCACGCTCTCCGCCGCGCATCCGAGCTACAACCCGCTGAGCTACCACCTCGGCTCGGTGTGGGCGGTGGAGAACGCGACCATCTGTTTCGGGCTGCGGCGCTACGGCTTCGATGCCGAAGCGCTGCGTGTCGCCGAGGCGCTGTTCGCGCTCGCCGAGCTGTATGGCGGTTACCGCATCCCGGAGACGGTGGGCGGCTACTCGCTCGAGGACCACCCGACGCCGGGCGCCTACCCGCGCTCCAACACCCCGCAGACCTGGAACGCCAGCGCCCTGCCGCTGGTCGTCCAGACGCTGCTCGGGCTCGTGCCCTACGCCTCCCTGCACGCCCTCGTCGTCGACCCGCTGCTGCCCGAGTGGCTACCGGAGCTCGAGCTGCACGGCCTGCGCGTCGGCCGCACCCGTGCGACCCTGCGCTGCTGGCGCGACGAAGACGGCCGCGGCCGCGCCGAGCTGCTGGAGAAAGACGGCCCGCTGCACCTGGTGCGGCAGCCGCCGCCGGAGGCGGCACGTGCCGGCTTCGGGCGCCGGGTGCGCGCGCTGCTCGGGCGAGGCAGCGCAGCACCGGCGTCATAGAGGGGTTGCTCCGCGGCAACGTGCTGCTGCTGGTCCTACGCCAGTCTTGACCTATATGTCAGTGCGGACATATCATGCGACTGGTGATGGCGGGCAGGGGAGGGAAGGATCTGGTCGTGATGGGGGGCGTGATCCAGTCGCCTCCGATGTCTGCAGATGCTCGGCGGGAAACCGGCTTCTTGCTCCGGCTCTTGCAGGAGGGAGAGTCGGTAGCTATGCCGAAGTCTCGGCCCATGCCCTCCATAGGTCCGGCGTGCCATGAGCTGAGAGTTCAAGACGAGAACACCACGTGGCGTTGCCTCTACTTCCTCGATCAAGACGCGGTCGTGGTCCTGGAGGTGTTCGCGAAGAAGACCAACCAGACGCCGAAGTCTGTGATCGACACTTGCAAGCTTCGCCTTCGCAGCTACCGTGACGCACGAGCCGAGGATTGAGCCATGAACCAGAGTACCCGCAAGCGCCTCGAGGCCATCGGTGCCCGAGTCACCAACGTGCAGGAGTTTCTCGACCTCACGGATGCAGACATGGCCTTCATCGAGATGAAGATCGCTCTGGCCAAGCTGCTGCGTGAACGCCGAAAGTCCGCCGAGCTCACGCAGGAGCAGGCCGCGAGGCTGCTCGGCTCCAGCCAGTCGCGGGTGGCGAAGATGGAAGCGGGCGACCCGGCGGTATCCATGGACCTCCTGGTCGGCTCTCTTCTGAAGCTCGGCGCATCACCCCGTGTGGTCGGCGAGAGGCTGAGGGCTGTGCGACCCTCCGTGCCGTCGGCCACCGTCACAATGGCGGGCAGCAGAGGGGCTGAACGGCTGAAAATCCGAAGGTGAGCTTCGGATCTTCAACGCGATGGCCGAGGTCGACGCCGCAGATCCAGGAGCCGGACGAAGGCTGCCGGAGAGAGCACCGAGGCCTCGGCCGGCGCGCCGGCGATGAGCTCCCGATCGCCGGTGACGAGAATCGCCTGCGGGTAGGCACCCAGTAGGTCCCAGACGTGCTGATCACCGGGGTCGGGCGCCGTCGCGCTGGTGGAAGGATCGCGGATCATCGCCTCCTTGACGATGGTCGCGAGCAGGCTGTCGACATCATCCTCGTCCAGCGCATGCCGCTTCTGGATGGCACTCCGCAAGAGCACCTCGCGGTACTCGGCGAGCAGCGCGACCGACAGCAGGAACCGAAAGGCGCCGGCGAGCATGCCATCGAGCACGCGGCGCGTAGGTGCGTCGGCCTTCAGCGTCAGCAGACCCGAGACGACGACGTTGGTGTCGACGATGGCCGGCCGTACCGTCGTCATCGACGCCGTGCCGCGCGCGTCTCGCTCACAGCCAGCCTGAGCGCTGCCGACTCGTCCATGGCGGCGTGAGCGCGAGCGCGCGCAAGCAGCGCCGCGACGGTCTCCTCGTCCTTGACGCCGTAGAGCGCCAGGCTCTCGCCGATGACGTCGCCGATCGTCTGCCGTCGCCGCGCAGCTGCCTCCTTGAGGGCACGGTGAAGGGTGTCGGGGAGGGTGATGGTGAGGCGCGCCATGGGCCGTAGTTTACACCAAAGCACCAACACACCAGCGGTCGCACCGCCCTCGGGCTCAGTTCCAGCGCAGCCCACGCAGCGGATCGAGGTTGACGTTGCCTCCTGAGAGCACCGCCGCAACTCGCGAGTCTGCCGGCAGTTTCACCAGCCCCGCCAGCAGCGCCGCTACCGGCGCCGCAGCCGCGCCCTCGACCACCAGCTTGCAGCGCTCCATGATCCACACCACCGCGTCGAAGATCTCGCTGTCCGGCAGCGTCACCACCTCGTCGACGTAGCGCTGCGCGACGGAGAAGGTGAGCTCGCCGACGCGGCGGACGCGCAGGCCGTCGATGGTGGTGTTGCAGTCGATCGTCTCCAGCCGGCCGGCGTCGAGGCTGCGCTTCATCGCCGGGCCGTCCGAGGACTCCACGCCGATCACTCGCGCGCGTGGGTTGTGGCCCTTGACCGCCATCGCGACGCCGGAGATGAGGCCGCCGCCGCCGATGGGGACGACGACGGCGTCGACTTCCGGCCAGTCGTCGACGATCTCGAGGCCTAGCGTGCCCTGCCCGGCGATGAGCTGGGCGTCGTCGAAGGGGTGGACGTAGGTGAGCCCCTGCGTGCGCACGAGCTCCTTCGCCTTCTCGTTCGCTTCGTCCCAGATGGTGCCGTGGAGCACCACCTCGGCGCCGTAGCCGCGGGTGGCGGCGATCTTCGACGGCGTCGCGTTCTCGGCCATGCAGACGACGGCGCGGATGCCGTGGATCTTGGCCGCGAGCGCTACGCCCTGCGCATGGTTGCCCGCCGACGAGCAGACGACGCCGCGCCGCTTGTCCTCCTCCGACATCAGCGCGAACTTGTTGAGCGGGCCGCGGATCTTGTAGGAGCCGACGCGCTGGAAGATCTCGGCCTTGAGGCGAAGGTCGTAGCCCGTCAGCTCGCTCAGCTGGCGCGAGCCGAGTAGCGGCGTGTGCTTGACGTGGGGAGCGATGCGCTCGCGCGCCTGGCGGAAGTCGTCGAGCCCGAGAGTCAGCATGGTCGGCGGAGCTTACGACGCGACGGCGCGAGCGTCGCCGGTGCTAGCGTCGCCCGCATGACCGAGCGCAAGCGTGCGGCCGACGGCGAGCGGCATTCGGGGAGCGGCTGATGGCGGAGCCCGCCGACGGCGATGCTGCCTCGGTGCGCCTGGTGGTGCGCACGGAGCAGGCGACCACGCGCCTCGACCAGTGGCTCGCCGCCGCAACGCCACTGTCCCGCCGCCGTGCGCGCACGCTCATCGCAGCGGGGGCCGTGAGGCGCAACGGCGAGCCGGTGCGCGTGCAGGGCAGGGCGCTCGCCGCGGGAGACGTGCTCGAGCTGCCCGCGGCGGAGCTCCCCGGCTTCGAGCCCTGGCTGCCGCCGCCGGTCGAGGTGCTGCTCGACGACGGCTGGCTGGTGGCCGTCAACAAGCCCGCGGGCGTCCTGTCGCAGCCGGCGGAGGAGCGAGGCCCGCGGACCGGCACCCGCGGCAGCGCCGCGGGCGCAGCACCGCCGATCGAAGACCCACGACGTGCCGCGCTCGAGCCGCACGATCTCGCCATGGACGAGTGGCTCCTGCTGCGCCTCGCCTGGCAGGAAGGCCGGCCGCCGTTCCTCCGCCTCGTGCACCGCATCGACCGCAACACCACCGGCGTGCTGCTCTTCGCGCGCCGCCCGGCTGCGACGGCGCCGCTGGCGCAGGCGTGGCGCGAAGGCAAGGTGGAGCGCGGTTACCTCGCCGTCGTCGAAGGCGAACCGGCGTGGAAAACGCGCGAGGTGGAGGCGCCGATCGCTCGCGTCGACGGCGGCGCCTGGCGCTTCGAGGTGGCGCCGCGCGGCGAGCGCGCCGCCACCACCGTGCGCGTGCGCGCCGCCGCCTCGGGCATCGCGCTCGTCGAGTGCTTCCTGCGCACGGGCCGCACGCACCAGGCGCGCGTGCACCTGGCGCACCTCGGCCATCCGGTGGTGGGCGATCGGCTCTATGGCGCCCGGCGCGACGCGCCGCGGCCGCTGCTCCATGCCGCTTGGCTCGCGCTGCCGCACCCGCGCGACGGCGCGACGACGCGCATCGAGGCGCCGCTGCCCGCGGACCTCGTACGAGCGCTGCCCGCCGAGATCGCAAGCGCGCTGCCGCCGTCGCCGCCCTCCGCCGTGTGAAGGGAATCCCCGCCCGCCGGCCGCTGTTTCACAGCGTGCCCCACGGAGCGCGTGTTACCTTGCCATTCACGCGGAGCGCATCCGCGATCCCTTCATCTTGCCGTTCGCTCATCGTGGGATCGCCGTCATGAGCAACCGACGTACTACCTCTCTCCTACTGATCGCGGCTTGCGCCGCGATCGCACTCGTCGCGCCCACGGCCGTGCACGCCGCCGGCGGCGCGCTGGTCCGCGTGCCGCAGGATGCGGCCACCCTCGACGTCGCTCTCGGCAAGGTCGCCGACGGCGGCATCGTCGAGCTCGCGGCCGGCACCTACGCCTCGCCTCCCAACGGCTTCGCCATCCGCAACGCCGGCAAGGGCTTCACCGTGCGCGCCGCCGCCGGCGCCGCGGTAACGCTCGACGGCGGCGGCAGCCGCACCATCCTGCGCTTCCTCAACTCCAACCGCACGCGCGGCAAGCGCGTCACCTTCGAGCGCCTCACCTTCCGCGGCGGCTACAACGACAACGCCAACGAGGGCGGCGCGGTGACCGTCTCGAAGGCCGAGGCCCTCTTCCGCCAGGTCTCGTTCGCCGACAACCGCACCGCCGGCGGCGGCGCCGTCAGGGTGATCGACGGCTCCGAGGCCACCTTCGTCGACTGCTCCTTCCGCGGCAACTCGGCGCGGCAATTCGGCGGCGCCGTGATGGTGCATCGCTCGACGGTGACCCTGCTGCGCGGCGAGATGGTGGGCAACCGCACCAACCTGCCCGGGCACGACCCGCGCTCCATCGGCGGCGCCATCATGGTGCTCGACGGCGCGCTGCGCGTCACCGGCACCCGCTTCGAGGGGAACGAGGCGGGCTGGGTGGGCGGAGCCATCTACGCCATCGGCAACTGGGATCAGGGTTCCGATCTGCTGATCGCCAACTCCAGCTTCGTCGCCAACCAGGTACTTGCCGACCCCTGCTGCCCGATCGCCGATTCCAGCAACGGCGGCGCGCTGCACGTCGAGGATGCGACGACGCTGCGCATCCACCGCTCCTCGTTCGTCAGGAACCGCGCCGACCTCGGCGCCGCCGTCAACAACTTCCGCGCCGTCGTCGAGGTTCACGGCTCGGTGTTCCAGGCCAACGGCCTGCCGGCGGGGCATCGCGGCGGCGCCGGCGGCGCCATCGCCGTGATGTCCACCGACTGGCCGGACGCCTCGACCGGGGGCGGCGCCATCAACCGCCCGCCCGGGCGGCTGGTGGTGACGAAGTCGCTGCTCGTGGGCGTGAGCACTCCCGACGGAGCTCCCTGGCGGGGCGGCTGCATCCTCGCCGCCGGCGACGGACCGCGGGTCTATGGTGGCACCGGCATCTCGCCCATGGGAACGCTCGCCGACAACCGCGCCAAGGTTGAGGTGCGCGGCAGCGTGCTGGCGGACTGCGACGCCGGCTTCGGCAGCGACGGCGGCGCGGGCTTCGGCGGCGGCATCTTCGCCGACCTCGCCGAGCTCTCCATCGAGGACTCGCTGGTGATCGACTCCGACGCCCGCGGCGGCAACGGCGGCGGCGGCGCCATCGCCGTGCGCCAGCAGTCGCACGCTCGCATCGCGCGCACCGCCTTCGCGCGCAACACCGCGGCGCTCTCCGGCGGCACGCTGTGGAGCGACGGCTCGCCCGTCGAGCAGGTCGACACCCGCTTTTTCGGCAACGCTTCGGGGACGCGCGGCGGGCGGCTGGTGGCGGTGCCGGCGCCGAGCAGCGTCGGCGCGGCGCCGAGCTCGCCGACCGCGTCGGTCCTCGGCTACGCCTGGACGGGCGGCAGCGCCAACGTCAACGGCTTCGGGCTGAGCCAGCGTTCCGGCCTGCTCGAGGTGGGGCCCGCCGACTTCACGTTGAACGTGGACAGCAGCGCCGCGGCAGCGGCGAAAGCCTCGGCGACCTGCACCGCCGGTCCGTTCCTGTGCATGAACGGCAACCGCTTTCGCGCCGAGGTGTCGTTCGTCGTCGACGGCGTGCGCCGCAGGGCGCAAGCGGTCTCGCTGACCGGCGACACCGGCGCCTTCTGGTTCTTCGACCCCGCCAACGTCGAGCTGATCGTCAAGGCGCTCGACGGGCGCGGCCTCAACGGCCACTTCTGGACCTTCTTTGGCGCGCTCACCAACCTCGAGCACACGCTGACCGTCACCGACACGGTGACCGGAGCCGTGCGCGTCTACCAGAACCCGGCCGGGAAGTTCGCCAGCGCCGGCGACACGACGGCGTTCGCCGGATCAGCGAGCGCGGCGGCGGCAGCGCGTGCCGCCGGTTCGGTGGCGAGCAGCGGCGACGGCAGCGTCGACTCGACGCTCGACGACGCGGCATCGTGGAGCAGTGCGGCAACCGGGGACACCTCGGTCGTGGAGCTGCCGGCTGTGGCCCCGGCCGCCGTCTGCACGCCCACCGCCACCAGCCTCTGCCTGAGCAACTCGCGCATCCGCGTCGAGGTCACCTGGCGCGACTTCGCCGGCCGCACCGGCACCGGCCGCGCGGTGCCGCTCTCCGCCGACACCGGCTACTTCTGGTTCGCTTCGGCCGACAACGTCGAGGTGGTGACCAAGGTGCTCGACGCGCGCGGCGTCAACGGCCAGTACTGGTTCTTCTATGGCGCGCTCTCCAACGTCGAGTACACGCTCACCATCACCGACGTCGCCAGCGGCCGGCGGAAGTCGTACACCAACCCGATGAACAAGTTCGGCAGCCTCGGCGACACCGCGGCGCTGCCGGCGAGCTGATCGGCGCCGCGCTTCGCGCGCGCGGCCTTCAGGCGGAAGCCGTGCGCGACGGCCGCGCGTAGACGAGCGCCGCCGCGAGCAGCGCCGTCGCCAGCAGCGCAAGGGCGGCTCCGACGAGAAACGCCGCCCGCGCCGAGCCGCGCTCCCACACCACGCCGAACAACAGGCTAGCGAGGAACAACCCGGCCCCGCTCGCCAGGTGGTAGGCGCCGAGGACGGCGCCGCGCCCCGCATCGCCGCCAAGCTCGGTCACCAGCTTGCGCTCCGCCCCCTCAGTCAACCCGTAGTACAGGGCGTAGAGCAGCAACAGCCCCAGGAGCGCCACGACACTGCCCGCATACGCGAAGCCGACGTAGACCGCCGCATACAGCGCCCATCCCACCAGCAGCGGCCGCCCCGCCCCCAATCGATCCGCCAAGCGCCCCGAAGGCGCCGAGCACGCCCACTTGACGATATGAAAGCCCGACCACAGCAGCGTCAACCCCAACGCATCGAACCCCAGCTGCGAGGCACGCAGCAACAGAAACGCATCACTCGCGTTGCCGAGCCCGAACAGGAACACCGCCATCAACGGCAATCGCAACGCTGGAGGCACCAGCGATGTCCCACCAGTGGCCATCGCGCCACGAGATCCGCCCTCTTCGATCTTGGCTGCAGAAACCACGACGTGGGGCGCGCCGGGGGGGCGCCCCATCTCGCGCACGCGCCGCCAAACCACGAACACGGCAAGGACCGCCGGCACCGTAGCCAACGCAAACACCAACCGCAGCTCCCCAGGCGCCACCGCGAGCACCCCAGCCGCCAGCAACGGCCCCACCGCCGCCCCAAGGTGGTCGAGCCCGCGGTGATACGAAAACGCAAACCCGCGCTGCTTCTCCACCGTGCTGTCGGCGATCAACGCGTCGCGCGGCGCCGTCCGCAAACCCTTGGCGAAGCGATCCGCAGTCCGCACCAGCACCACGTGCAGCGGCGCCGCCGCGACCGCCAGCAGCGGCCGCGCCGCCGCCGACAACCCGTACCCCCACAACACGAACGGCTTCCGCCTCCCCAGCCGGTCGCTCGCCCGTCCCGCCCACCCCTTCACCAGTGCCAGCACCCCCTCCGCCGCCGACTCCATCGCCCCCAGCGCCACCGCCCCGCCGCCGAGCAGCGCCAGGAACCCCGGCAGCAGCGGGTACACCATCTCGCTCGCCACGTCCTGCAGAAGCGAGACGAGCGCCAGCGCCCGCACGTTCGCGGGCAGCGTGCGCCCGCTGTAGGCATGCCAGCCGACGGTGCGATCGTCGCTCGCCGCTTCGTCGTCGCAGTGTCCGTCGCTCATCGCCGCCAGTGCGCCCACCGCAGGCTGTACATCTCGCCGCCCGGGTAGTTCTCGTACCCCTCGAGCCCGTCGAGCATCACTGCCACCGTGTCGCGATTGAGCAGCGACACGTACGGCAGCTCGCGCTGTACGATGCGCTGCAGCTCATCGTAGAACGGCTTCCTCGCCAGCGGCCCGAAGCGCCGGCCGCCCTCCTCGATCAGCCGGTCCACGTTCGCCGAGCGATAACGCCCGCGGTTGGCCCCGGCAGGCGGGATCGACCCCGAGTGGAACAGGTTGCGGTAGAGGTCGGGCTCGGCCACCCCCGTCCAGCTCAAGCTGAACATCTGGAAGCTGCCGCGCTTGACGTCGGCGTAGAAGGTCGCGAACTCGTACGGCCGCAGCTCGGCGGCGATGCCGGCGTCGGCGAGCATTGCCTGGACCGCCTGCGCCTGCAGCAGTGAGAGGTCGTTGTTGGCGAGCTTGTAGGTGAGCCGCAGGCGCGGCTCCGGCCCGTCGCCGTCGGGGTCGCGATAGCCCGCCTCCTCCAGCAGCCGCGCCGCCGCCGCCGGGTCGTACGGGGTCGGCACCAGCGACTCGTCGCGCGCCCAGTGCCCGGGCGGCATCAGCGTCTCGGTGGGCCGCGCCATGCCGCGCCACACCGTGCGCCCGAGCCGCGCGCGGTCGACGGCGAGCGCGATGGCGCGCCGCACGCGCACGTCGCGCACCACCGGGTCCTCCAGGTTGAAGCCGATGTAGGCGTAGTTGGCGCCGGGACTCTGCACGAGGCGGAAGCCGGGGCGGTTGGCGAAGAGCGCGAAAGTGTCGGGCGGCAGCGAGTTGACGAGCAGCTGCACCGACCCCTTCTCGAGCTCGAGCGCGCGCACCGTGGCGTCGGGCACCTCGCGCAGCACCACGCGGCTCATCGGCGGCCGGCCGCCGTGGTAGCCGTCCCACGCCGCCAGCTCGACGCGGTCGGAGGCCCTGCGCACGAAGCGGAACGGCCCCGAGCCGATGGGGTGGCGCTCCATCTGCTCGGTCGTGGTGCCGTCGGGGATGACGCCGGTGCCGGGCGTCAGGTTGTAGAACAGCGCGCCGAACGGCTCGCTCATCACGAAGTCCGCCGTCAGCGGATCGACGGCGACGACGCGGTCGATCGGCCCGAGCCCCGCCTTCTTCGGGCTCTTGGCGCTGCCGTCGAGGATGGTGTTGTAGCTCCACGCCACGTCCTTCGACGTCACCGGCCGCCCGTCGTGGAAGCGCGCACCGGGCCGCAGGTGGAAGCGGTAGCGGCGCCCCTCGTCGAGCACCTCCCACGACGTGGCGAGCCCGGGAATCTGCGTGCCGTCGGGCTTCTTGTCGAGCAGCCCTTCGAGGATCAGCTCCATCACGTACTCGGAGCCCTGGTCGGTGCCCAGCCGCGGGTCGAGGCGCGTCGGCGCGCTCTCCAGGCCGACGATCAGCTCGTCGCCGCGCGGCGGCGCCGGCCGGCGCTCGTGGCCGCACGCGCCGCAGAGCAGCGCCAGGAGCAGAGCGGCGACGATCGTCCGGCGCATCGAGCAGCCGACTGTACCAACGAGACACTCATCCAATTGGCCGTGGCGCGTCCGCATGCGAGGTAGGGCGGGCTCGGCGCCCGCCGTTCGTGCACCGCAATGGCGGGCGCCGAGCCCGCCCTACACGGCGGCGACTGCCGACGGCGCTATGGGTGCGGGCACCGGGCGCGCCAGGCGCCGCAGCCACGGCAAGGCGACCAGCGCCAGCACCAGTGCCAGCGCGCCGCTGGTGGCGAAGAAGGCCGGGTATCCCAGCGTCTTGGCGCCCATGCCGGCGAAGCCGCCGATCGCGGCGTAGGTCGCGACGTGGGCGCACGCCATGACGCTGTAGTCGGTCGCCGGCTGGTCGCGCGAGCTGTTGTCCATGAACCAGGAGGAGAGCGTGATGTTGAAGACGCTGGCGAGCCCGCTCGCCGTGCACACCACCGCGAAGGCGGCCGCGAGCGGCAGCTGAGGCCGCATGGCGAGCGCCGCCGAGGCCGACCAGCGACAGCGCCTGCAGCACGCCGGCGATGACCAGCGCCTGCACGCGCGGCACCCGCGAGAGCAGCGCGCCGCCCAGGAACGCTCCCGCCGCGGCGGCGAGCATCCCGCCGGTTCCGTAGACCAGCCCGACCTGCGCCATGGTGAGGCCGCCGTCGACGAGGAACGGCACCACCATCGCGATGCCGATGTTCTGCGGCAGGTCGAGGAGGAGGAGCAGCAGCAACACCTGCCACGCCACCGGCCCGAAGCAGGAAGGCGAGCACGCTCGCTCGTGGCGCAACGCCGGCAGCTGCGAGGGCCGGTACCGGTAGGGCCGGCAGCGCGCGCGCTGCCGCCAGGCCGGTGAGGATGAGCATGGCCAGCAGCGCCACCGCAGGCCCCCAGCCGAGGCGGGGCAGGATGGCGAGGAAGAGGCCGCCGGAGAAGATGGCGCCGGCGTAGTAGCCGCCGTACTGCGCCGCGTTGCCGAGCGGCCGCTCCTCCGCCGTCAGCAGCCGCACGGCGACGCCGTCGGTGATCACGTCGACGACGGCGATGAGCAGGTAGGCGACGCCGATGACGGCGAGGAAGGGCGCCGCTCCACGCGCCGGCGGCACCAGCGCGAGCCCCAGGAAACAGAGCGCCGCGCCGCTCTGCAGCGCCGTCATCCACGACCGCTCCCGGCCGGCGCTGGCCACGCCATCCGCCCACGGGCCGAGCACGAACTTCAACGCCATGGGCAGCATCAGCAGCTGGCTCAGGCCGACGCCGAGCAGCGACACTCCCTGGCCGCGCAGCAACGTGGGCACCGCCACGAAGGCGAAGCCGGGCGCCAGCCCCTGGCTGGCGTAGACGACCGCCAGCAAGCCGATCTTCCGCTTGTCGATGCCCACGGTGGCGCGAATGATAGTGGAGAAGCCGTTCGCGGCGGCCGGCAAGTCTCGCATCCTCAGCGCCGCAACCCCTCTGTTATCATCGCCCTCGCGGCCGCTCGCCGCGCTCCACCATCCACCGGGCCGCCCGCACGCGGACCTGCGTCACTCACCCTCGCGAAGGAACCCGATGCGCCGCTCGACCTCGCTAGCCCTCCTCCTGCTCGCTCCGCTCGTCTCCCTCGCCGCCGCCGCACCGCTCGCCGCCAAGGAGGCGCCGAAGACGGTGATCCTCGGCTTCGACGGCGCCGACGCCAAGCTCACCGAGCGGTGGATGAACGAGGGGAAGCTCCCCAACCTCGCCCGCCTGCGCGCCGAGGGCACCTTCGCGCCGCTGCGCTCGACGATCCCCTCGCAGACGCCGGTCTCCTGGTCGACCTTCGCCACCGGCCTCAACCCCGGGCGGCACGGCATCTTCGACTTCCTGACCCGCGACGTCAGCAACTACAAGCCGAAGCTGGCCCTCGTGCTCGAGGAGGACCAGCCGTTCCTGTGGGGCAAGCGCACGCCGCCGGTGGTCGGCCTCGCCCTCGGCCTGCTGCTGTTCCTGATCCTCGTTCGGCGTGCTCAGGCTCTTCCGCGTGCGGCCGCGCTGGGCGGTGGCGGCCGGCGTCCTCGTCGGCGCCGCGCTCGGTGTCGGCGCCGGCATCGCCGCCGCCAAGTGGCTGCCCGAGAACCGGCCGGTGGCGCGCAACCCGCGCCAGGGGCAGACCTTCTGGGAGGTGCTCGGCCAGCACGGCGAGCGCGTGCGCGTCATGCGCCTGCCGCAGAACTTCCCGCCCAAGGAGTTCGAGCACGGCGAGCTGTGGTCGGGCCTCGGCACGCCCGACCTCTCGTTCCGCATCGGCAAACCCTTCTACTTCACCTCCGAGCTGTTCTTCCAGCCGCGTAGCGGCAACGACGTCTCGGCCGAGGTGGTGGAGCTGGTCGACAACAAGGGGCGCATCGAGACCGAGATCAAGGGGCCGCCCGACAAGTTCTTCCCCCACCCCGAGGGCGTGCACTACATCACCCTGCCGATGGTGCTCACCGTGGCGCCCGACCACAGCAAGCTCGACATCGAGGTGGCCGGCCAGAAGGTCACGCTCGCGCCGGGCGAGTGGAGCGACTGGGTGCGCTTCCCGTTCTCGTTCAACCCGCTGATCAAGCTCCACGGCATCGGCCGCTTCCGCGTGCTCTCGCTGCAGCCGGAGGTGCGGCTCTACCTGTCGCCCATCCAGTTCGACCCCACGGCGCTGCCGCCGCTGGTCAACATCACGGCGCCGCGTAAGTTCGTCGAACCAGCTCACCGACGAGTTCGGCCTCTTCAAGACCATCGGCTGGGAGGTCGACACCTGGTCGCTCAAGGGCGGCACCATCGACGAGAAGGTGTTCCTCGAGGACGTCGACTTCACCCGCGCCAAGGAGGAGGAGATCCTCTACGGCATGCTCGCCAAGGCGGCGGAGTGGGACGTGCTGGTGCAGTACTTCGAGTACACCGACCGCGTGCAGCACATGATGTGGCGGCTGTTCGACCCGCAGCACCCGATGTACGACCCGGCGCTGGCCGCGAAGTACGGCGGCTCGATCCTCGCCTCCTACCAGCAGATGGACAACATCGTCGGCGAGACCATGAAGCGGATGCCGGCGGGGACGCACCTGATGGTGGTCTCCGACCACGGCTTCCAGCCCTTCCGCTGGTCGATGAACTACAACACCTGGCTGGTGAAGAACGGCTTCATGTACCTCAACGGCCAGACCGCCGACCCGCAGAGCCTGGAGAACCTCTTCAACCAGGGCGACTTCTTCACCAACGTCGACTGGAGCAAGACGCGCGCGTACCAGCTCGGCCTGGGCGGCATCTACATCAACCTCGAGGGGCGCGAGGCGAAGGGCATCGTCAAGCCCGGCGCCGAGTACGAGGCGCTGCTCTTGGAGATCAAGACCAAGCTCGAGGCTTTCGTCGACGACAAGCACGGCCTGCGGCCGGTGGCCCACGTCTTCACCCGCGACGAGGCGCACGGCGTCTACGACCCGGCGCTGATCCCCGACCTCATCCCCTCCAACAGCGAGGGCTACCGCGTCGGCTGGCAGGACACCCTCGGCGGCATCGCCAAGGAGGTCGTCGAGGACAACACCGACTACTGGAGCGCCGACCACTGCTCGGTCTACCCGCCGCTGGTGGACGGCATCCTGTTCAGCAGCAAGAAGCTGGTGACGGCGCCGCGGCAGCCTTACATGGCCGACATCTTCCCGACCGTGGTGGAGAGCTACGGCATCCAGCCGGCGGCGGACCTCGACGGCAAGAGCCTGCTGCCGCGGTAGGCGTTGCGCGCGCTCGGCGTCCGCTGCTGCCTCCTCCTGCTGCTGGCTGCAGCGCTGCCGCTCGCGGCCGCGGAGCCCGATCCGCGGGTCGCCGACCTCGAGCGGCTGCGCGGCGAGATCGCCAGGCTGCAGTCGCGCCTCGCCAAGGCGCAGGAGCGCTCGCAGTCGCTCGCCGGCGAGCTCGACAAGACCTCGCTCCAGCTGCAACTCCAGGAGCGCCGCGTCGAGGAGGCGCACACCGCGCGCACCCTCGCCCAGGACCGCACCGCCACCATCGCCGCCGAGGTGGGCTCGCTCGAGGCGCGGCTGGTGCGCGTGCGCGCCGACCTGCGCGGCCGCCTCTCCGGCCTCTACCGCCTCGGCCGCGCCGGCTACCTGCGGCTGCTGCTCGCGCTCGCCCCCGGCCAGGACGTCTTCCCCGCCATGCGCCAGCTGCGCTACCTGGCGCGCCGCGACGGCGAGCTGCTGGAGAGCTTCCACGAAACCCGCGCCAGGCTCGCGGTCGAGCAGGGCACGCTCGGCACCGAGCGCGAGCGCCTCGAAGGCTGGGTGAAGCAGGAAGAGCAGCGCCGCGCCGCGCTCGCCACCACTCGCGCGCACCAGGCCGATCTCCTCGCGCGCGCCGAGCGCGAGCGCAAGAGCCTGGAGACCAAGAGCGGCGCCCTGGCCGAGCAGGCGCAGAAGCTCTCCAACCTGGTCGCCTTCCTCTACGGCCGCACGGCGAACAGCGGGCCCACGGGAGCCAGCATCACCGGCTTCCGCGGCGTCCTCGACTGGCCGGCCCCCGGGCGCGTCACCGTCCCCTTCGGGCCGCGGCTGGACCCGCGCTACGGCACGCGCGTGCCACACCACGGCGTCGACATCGCGACGCCGAGCGGGCAGCGAGGTGCGCGCCGTCTTCCCCGGCAAGGTCGCCTACGCGGCGCCGTTCCAAGGCTACGGACAGACGGTGATCGTGCAGCACGCGGGGCGCGCGTTCACGCTCTACGCCGGCCTCACCGAGACCCGGGCCGCCGCGGGCGGCGTGGTATCTTTGGGCCACGTCGTAGGCGTCGCAGGCGACTCGCTCTACTTCGAGATCCGCATCGACAACCGGCCCGAGGATCCGCGCCTCTGGCTACGAGAGCAGCGATGACCGGTAACCGCACGCGCTTCATGGTCGTCTCCGCGGTGGTTACCACCTCGATGGTCGCCGCCTCCTGGGTCGCCGCGCAATCGCGCCGCGAGGCGCCGGCGCCCGACTCGCTCTACAAGTACCTCTCGGTGTTCACCGAGGTGCTGGGCCTGGTGCGCCAGGCCTACGTCAAGGACACCGACGTCGACAGCCTGATGGCGGGCGCCTACGAGGGCGCCGCCGACTCGCTGGGCCCGTTCACCGTCTACGTGCCGCCGCAGCAGGTGGCCGACTACCGCCGGCTGCGCCAGCGCCCGGCGCCCGACACCGGTCTCTACATGGTGCGCGAGCGCGGCTGGCTCTACGTCGTCGGCGTCGCTCAGGGCAGCGCCGCCGAGCGCGCCGGCTTCGAGCGCGGCGACCTGGTGTCGAAGGTGGACAATCAGCCCACCCGCGAGCTGCAGGTGTGGCAGATCGAGCAGCAGCTGGCGAGCCGCCGCGGCGAGACGGTGCCGATCTCGGTGCTGCGCCAGGGCGACGCCAAGCAGCTGCAGCTCAAGGTCGACGAGGAGAAGACCGAAGCGACCACCTCGGTCAAGCGCGTGCGCGAGGTGCCGGTGCTGCGCATCGCCCGCTTCGGCGCCGACACCGCGGCGGCGGTCGAGCGCGAGCTGCAGAAGCTCGCCAGCGCCCACGCCGACAAGCTCGCCATCGACCTGCGCGGCGTCGCCGGCGGCGACACCGAGGCGGCCTACCAGGTGGCCGACCACCTCGTCGCCGGCGACATGGGCGTCCTCGAGGCGCGCGAGCAGGTCAAGCAGCGCTTCACCGCCGCCGGCGAGCCGGTGTGGAAGGGGCGCCTCGTCGTGCTCACCGACCGCGGTACGCTGGGCGCCGCCGAAGTGCTCGCCCAAGTGCTCGACGAGGCGGCCGAGGCGACGCTGGTGGGCGAGCCCACCTTCGGCCACGCCGGCCGCCAGGGGCAGGTCGAGCTCGCCAGCGGCGCCGTCGTCGAGCTCACCGACGCCTTCTACACCGGCCCCAAGGGCAAGCCGCTGACCGAGAGCATCGAGCCCGACCAGGAAGTCGACGAGCGCTCGCGCACGCTGCGCGAGAAGGATCTCTCGCTCGACGAGCTCATCCTGCAGCGCGGCGTCGGGGCGCTCGAGAAGCCGCCCGTCGCGGCGGCGCCCGAACAGAAGGCCGCGTAGCGCGCCACCGCGATGACGCGCGTCGACGTCATCGCGAGCACTCTTTGTGTACAGAGCGAAGCGATCTCGATCGCACGCGCGCCAGTGAGCTGACCGGCGTGCGATGAGCTGGCGCGGCGGCAGGCGACGGGTCGGAGGGCCGCGCGCCGGCGGCGGGGGAGCGTCGAGGCGGCACCCGAGCTGGCGGCGCTGGGCGCTGCTCGCGGCGGCGTTGGCGCTCGTCGCTGCCGGGTTGTGGCTCACCCTCACCGACCTCCATCCGGAGTTCAAGAGCCTCCCGACCTTCCAAAGGCGCCCGCCGGTGGTGACGCCGCGGCGCGCCGAGACGACGAACGGCGAGACCGACAACGGGAAGTCCGGCGCGCAGCCCCGCGCGCGCGAGCCCCGCCGGCGCCGGCCCGAGCAGCGCGATGCTCCCCCGCGCCCGCCCGGCCAGCTCGCCCTCGTCATCGACGACCTCGGCCGCAGCGTCGACGAAGTCGCCGCCCTCGAGGCGCTCGGCGTGCCGCTCTCCTACTCCGTGCTCCCTTACGAGGCGCAGACGGCCGAAGTGGTGGCGCGCCTGCAGTCGGAACGCCGCGAGATCCTCTGCCACCTGCCGATGGAGCCCGCCAACGCGAACGACCCCGGCCCCGGCGCCTTGCGCCAGGCGATGGACCTCGACTCCCTCGCTGCCGCGACCGACCGCGCCCTCGCGCGGGTCCCGGGCGCGGTCGGCGCCAACAACCACATGGGCTCCGAGCTCACCACCGACCGCGCCGCCATGGGGACTGTGCTCGACGTGCTCCAGCGGCACGGATTGTTCTTCCTGGATTCGCGAACCAGCGCCGGCTCCGTGGGTTTCGCGCTCGCGCGCTCGCTGGGATTGCCGGCCGCCGAACGCGACGTCTTCCTCGACGACGACCCCGATCCGGCGGCCATCCGCCGCGAAGTCGCCCGCTTCCTGGCGCGGTCGAGGGAGCGTGGCGCAGCCATCGCCATAGCCCACCCGCGACCGACGACCCTTGAGGTCCTGCGCGAGGAGCTCCCGAAGGCCAAGGCCGACGGGTTCACCTTCGTTCCGGTGTCCTTCCTCCTCGACCGCAGCGGCCAGCCGCTCTGAGCGGCCGCTGCCGTAGTGAAGTGTCCCGGCGAACTTCCCCATCGCGTCCGTCTAGGTATAGCGTCAACACGACAGCCTGACAGAGGATCGCTCGACCGCGGCCAGAAGCCACTCATGGGGCACCAACGTGGGAGCCGGACACCCAAGGAGCGCGGAGTCTGCCCGCGCGAGGGAGCGCAGTCACTTATGAAAGTCGGCGACGCGCATTACGCCCACTTGGCGTCGCTTTCCGCATGGGGGTCCCCTGCCGATCACGCGATCGCTACGCCCAAACATATGTCGCCTGGGGCGCCACGGCTACGGCGGTGGCGCGACTGGTGTTTGACGGCTAATCAATAGTTAGGCGGCGCTCGGAGGATCCTTTGTAGCGGAGTATCGCTAATGCCACCAGCAAGACTGCCACCAGCAAGACCGCCGTTGATACGCTATGTGTACACCGACATTGTCGGCTTCACCAAGGACCGCGCCGCTGAGGCCCAAGCTGATGTCATCGGCCATCTCGGTAGCGCTGTTCGAGGCGCACTCGACAACTGTTCCGTACGACTCAGGCAACGCATCCTCCTGCCAACAGGCGATGGCATCTGCATCGCGCTAACCGATGCGACTCTGTCGTACGACATCCACATGCGCGTGGCGCTTTCGCTTGTGCACCTAGTCCGTGACCATAACGTCACCGCCGAAGACCCGCAGAGGAGATTCGAGCTGCGCGTTGGGCTGAACCAGAACGCAGACAACATCGTCCGTGACGTCAATGGCAGACGTAACGTCGCCGGCGCTGGAATCAACGTGGCTCAAAGGGTGATGAGCCAAGGCGACGGACAGCAGATACTGGTTTCTCAGTCAGTGCACGACATCCTGAACGTGCGTGAGGCCTATTTTGACGGATTCCGCCGGTACGACGCCACCGTGAAGCACGGGGCGAAATTGCCTGTTTATCAGTACACTAAAGGCGCTGAGTTCGGCATTAACGGCGAGCCGCCCCTACTACTCGCACCCAGACCATCGACGTTGCCATCTCGCCTGTCCCGGTTCGCCGCCTACTACATGGCTACCAGCATCAAGTACGAAGATTTCCTACTTACGAAGCGCTCCGACGCTCTTTTCGAGATTGCCGCAGCCGTCTGGCTCTACTTCAAAGCCATTGACCTTGAAGAGGAATCGCGAACAGGACGACACGAGATCTTTAGTCCCAAGATTCATGAGCCTGCTGCCGAGCCGAGTTTCCAGTATGCGTTCTATGCCAAGCAGGACTTCTGGCTTATCCGCAAATTCGCCAAGTGCATCGAAGAGCACGAGCTCTCAGAGTATTCCAGCTGCTTCGAGGGCTATGCCACTGTCTTCGTCTCAGAAACTGGTCGACGGCGTCTGGAGAGCGACCATCCGGAGATTCGCGCCGCGGTGCTGGGAGTTCCGTAACGCGCGGCCTTTAGGCGTCGCGGCCACCAATCGTGGACTGCCCATGCTCGTAATCGGAATCGACTGCGCTACAGACTTCGAGAACGTGGGGGCAGCGAGCGCCACCACCGCCGATACGCGACCTACGCTTAAGAGCATCCGCGACGTCTCCCCCCGCGTACTCGCGTCTATTCTCCGCGCCGCGAAGGCCAGCGGCGACCAGGTTCTCTTGGCACTGGACGCCCCGCTCGGGTGGCCGGCACCTCTTGCCTCCGCGCTAACCGCGCATAGCGCTGGCGAGGACCTCGGGGAAGAGGCCAACGCCCTCTTTAGGCGCACGACGGACATAAGGCTCAAAGTCGCTACCGGCCAGCAGCCGCTTGACGTTGGCGCCGACCGAATCGCGCGGACCGCGCATGCAGCGCTCAGGCTCTTGGCCGAACTCCGGCGGCTCGTGAACGACCCGATGCCGCTTGCCTGGGGTCCACGATTCTCTGACCCAATCGCTTGCATCGAGGTCTACCCCGCGGCCACGCTCCGCGCTCATCAGCTGCCATACCGTGGCTACAAAGGGAAAACCGAAGAGCACTCCACAAAGAGAGCGGCCATCGTTCAGCGTCTTATCCGGCACCTGATACTCTCTACGGACTGCTTCGCTGACCTCGTCGCAAGCGATCACGCCATCGATGCCGCGGCTTGCGTGATCGCGGGAATGGACTTCCTGAAAGGCGCGGCAGATCCGCCGGCCGACGAAGGTCTTGCCCGGAAGGAAGGCTGGATCTGGGTACGCTCGCGCCGCGACGCCTAGTCCCTCGTTGCAGCGGACAACACCGGGGCATTCGCCCGGGCGTTGCCGCTGAACTCATACGCCGTTAAGAGGCGTCAAGGACCGACCGCCCCTTGAAACGGCTTCTCAGACCCATGCCAATCAGCCTCGCTACCGCAGATCTCGTTCCTGTAGCCTCTTTGCGCTGATCGCGACTACTACGCATCCCACTATGGACCCGCGGCTCATCGTGACCTGCATGCCCGTAAGCGAGGCGGCGCAGGCAATCTATTCGCTCGCCATCAAGCCCCTTGTGGCCGAATCGACTCGCCTTCGGGTAATTTCCTTCCTGGATGCCGCAATACCAGAGGACTTCGCGCGAACCGTTCGTACTTGGATCCACCTCTCTAACGCAGTCGTCGCTATTCTAGTGGCCCACAAGAGCAACAACGTGCTCTACGAAGTCGGTGTTGCAATTGGGCTCGGAAAGCCCGTCATTCTCCTGGCCGACGGTTTGGACAGCATTCCCACCATGCTGAGGGACGCCAACGTTGTAGTCTTCGATCCGTCCCGCTTGGACTTCGAGTTTCTCCGTTTCCATGCTCAAGAGGCACTCCAGGCGGCGCTGCATGGGACCTTCATCGAGCAACGCTTCAGTGACCACTTGGATATCTTTCTGTCCTCGGCTGCGTCGATCCAAGAGACACCTGACACGAATGACTCGGGAGAACTCGAGGCTGGGTTGCGCCTCTACAGGTCCAAGCACTACATGGAGGCCGCGATACACTTGAGGCGCGCACTTGACAGTGGCAGCCGCGATGCGCGAACGTATTTTTTCTTGTCTGACTCCTACTTCTTCCATGCAGAGTCACTGCCACCGGGCGAAAGACAGCGAGCGGCGTATCAGCGTATGCACCATGTGGCTCACGACGGTTGCTCGGCCTACCCTGACCACGAAGACCTCTTGAAGAACGTTGCGCTGGCCTCCCTGAAGCTCGAGGACTACGTTACCGCCGAGCGTGGCCTCAAGCGGCTCTACAGGAAGAATCCTCAGTACGTGCTCGCGGCATACAACCTTGCCTGCCTGTATGCCCGCCAACGGAAGACTGCTCTTTGTCTCAGCTATCTTCAAAAGGTGTTTGGTAAGAATCCGGAAATGCGGTTCTTGGCCCGCCTCGATCCTGACTTCGATGCCGTTTGGAAGGACGAACTGGTCCAGCGAGTCATGTATCCTTGTCCCATCAACAGAGCGATGTGAATTGACCGGAGCGGCTCTTCTGGGGTTAGAACCGTGGTTCCCCCTGCTCGGCGCTTCGTCGTCGGCTAACCGCACCTCAGCCTCAACACTCGCGGCGTCGCCTCCAACCCCTCGTTGCAGCGGACAACACCCGTGCGTGCGCACGGGTGTTGCCACTGAACTTATACGCCGTCAGAGAGGCGGCAGTCGCCATGTTTCGGCTTCTGTCGCCGTTTGCGCCAGGGGGATTCCGCGAGTCACGATCGCCGCGCAGGCCACGGCCTGAAGGGGTAGCGTGCTAACAAACACGGGTCTCGTACTCAGTATCATTGCCGTCGCCGCTGTCTGGTTCGTCGTCCTCTGGGTCGCGATCTGCTACAGCATCGCTTCCGTCTCAGGCTGGAGGCGCCTGCGACTCCTCTACGAGACAGGCGTGTTTGAGGGCGCCACCTACAGGTTCTCAGGCTACGTCGGGCGCAGCAGGTATCGCGGGGCACTGATCGCCGGAGCAACACCAGCGGGGCTGTACCTGAATGTCGCCGCCCCGTTCCGAATCGGTGCTGGTCCGGTTCTCATTCCTTGGCACGACATCACGGTGTCTGCTCCGAGCCCTGGCCTCATCTCGTTCGTCACGCTCGAGTTCCCCAATGCGCGTACGAGACTGCGGGCACCCGAAGATGTGGCCAGCAAACTCCTCGAGTGGCAACGAGGCGTCACTTAGAAGCCAAGGGGACATCATGACGGTCAAGCGTATGGACAACGTCGGCATCGTGGTAGAAGACATCGACGCCGCCATCGAGTTCTTCACCGAGCTTGGCCTCGAGCTCGAGGGGCGCGCCCCAATCGAAGGAGAGTGGGCGGATGGCGTCACTGGATTGCGCGACATGCGCGTCGAGATTGCCATGATGCGGACGCCGGACGGTCACAGCCGGCTCGAGATGTCCCGATTCCTCGCGCCGCCGGTGGTCGCCGATCACCGTCGCGCCCCGGTCAACGCTCTCGGTTACCTACGCGTCATGTTCACCGTGGAGGACATCGACGATACCCTCGCCCGGCTCGGCAAGCGCGGCGCGGAGCTCGTCGGCGAAGTGGTTCAGTACGAAGACGCGTATCGGCTCTGCTACATCCGGGGCCCCGAAGGAATTCTCCTCGGGCTTGCCCAAGAGCTCGGGAGGTCCCATGGTTGAGCTGAAGACGAAGCCGACGGAGGCAAACGTCGAGGAGTATCTCGACACCATCGAGGATCCGCGGCGTCGGGCCGACTGTGCGGCGATATCCGCACTCATGAAGAAGGTGACGAAGTGCGAGCCCAGGATGTGGGGGCCGAGCATCGTCGGCTTCGGCAGTTACCACTACAGGTACGAGACTGGGCACGAGGGCGACGCGTGCTTGGCCGGCTTCTCGCCTAGGAAGCCAGAGATCGTCGTCTACATTGCAGATGCCTTTGAGTCCCGCGAGAAGCTCCTGCAGGAACTTGGCAAGCACAGGGCGAGCAAGGTTTGCGTCTACATCAAGAGGCTTTCCGACATAGATGTCGCGGTTCTCGAGAAACTCGTCAAGGCGTCGGTGGCCGAGGCGCGAAGACGATACCCGTCGTGAGGGCGACGCCTAGGCGGCACTTGGGTCGCGATGCGGTATCTACGCCGTCGACTCCCTCTAATGGCCGTAGCTCACCACTCGCGTGAGCTTCCACGATGCTTCTTCTCGTTTCCACAGCTGCAGGAACTCGAAGGCGCCGCAGTCGTCGCGTCCATTCTCACGGTGGCAAAAACGGTGGCTCCCGAGCTCCACGGCTCCATACCCTTTGATTGGGAAGACTCGCAGTGTTCCGGGCACCAGCTCTCGCCTGATGCCATCGTTTCGGGCGAACAGACCTCCGAAGGCCTCCTTCACGTCCTTGTAGGTCTGAAGCCCGCCGGCGTCGTGGTAGAACTCCAGGTCCTCACTGAAGAGGCCCATCAGTGCAGTCAGGTCGTGTGCATCGAACGCAGCAGTGAGCCTGGCGTCCTGGTCCGCTATCTCGCGAAACAGGGCCGAGGAGGGCGGCTCGCCCCGCGGCTCCACCGTGGCAACCGGCGTCTGGACGGACCCTGCGCAAGCACAGCAGACCAACGCGGTTAGAAGGCCGGCCAGGTATCTCATGATCGGTCCCTACGAGCTGCTCGCGTTTTGGGTTCCAAGCCCTTGACTGGGATGACACCCGGGCATTCGCCCGGCGCCGCGCCCTTTCAGGCGTCCGCGGTGCGCGCGGCGAGCGCCAGCGGCAGCCGCACCTCTAGCTCGCTCCCGCGCCCCGGCCCCTCGCTCTTCGCCGCGACGGTGCCGCCGTGCATCTCGACCAGGCGCTTGACCAGCGACAGGCCGATCCCCAGCCCGCCTTCGCTGCGGTTGGCGGCGCGCTCGGCCTGTACGAAGAGGTCGAAGACGTGGGGGAGGAGCTCCGCGGGGATGCCGATGCCGTCGTCGCGCACGCGCAGCACCGCCTGCCCGTCGTCGCGCGAGAGCGACACCGCCAGGTGGCCACCGGGCTCGGTGTACTTGACGGCGTTGGTCACCAGGTTGGAGACCACCTGCAGCAGCCGGTCGGGGTCGCCGTCGACGGCCAGCCGCTCGTCGGGGAGCGTCATCTCCAGGTGGTGGCCGCGCTGGCGGATCATCGACGTCAAGCCGTCGAGCGCCTGCTTCACCACCTCCTGCAGCGGCACCTCGCGCCGCGCCAGCTCGATGCGGTTGGTGGTGACGCGCGAGACGTCGAGCAGATCGTCGAGCAGCCGCTTCATGTGCATCGACTGGCGGGCGGCGATGTCGTGGATCTGCTGCAGCTTGGGGTCCTTCGGCGCCGAGAGCCGCAGCACCTCGACGGCGTTGACGATGGCGGCCAGCGGGTTGCGCAGCTCGTGCGAGAGCATGGCCAGGAACTCGTCCTTGCGCCGTGACTCACGCTGCAGCTCGCGGCGGGCGACCTGCCCCTGCGCCCACAGCTCGCGGTAGCGGCTGGCGTGGTCGAGGGCGATCGCCGCCTGGTCGGCGAGCGCCGAGAGGATCGCCTCCTCGTCGGGGTCGCCGTCGCCGTCGCCGTCGCGGTGGACCACCAGGATGCCGACGACGTCGCCATGCTGGATCACCGGCGCGCCGACGAAGCTGTCCTCCTGCTGGTGGTCGAGCAGGCCGCGCAGGGCGCCGTTGATGCGCTCGTCGAGCGGCGCCGCGAACGACGCCACCTTGTCGGCGCCGAGGCCGCGCGAGGCGGCGACGCGCGCCACTCCGAGCTCGTCGCGCAGCAGCAGCGCGCAGGCGTCGGCGCCGGTGAGCTGCGCGGTCTTGTCGACTACCAGCCGCAGCACCTCCTCGTAGTCGAGGGTGCCGGCGATCGCGCGGTTGATCGCCAGCAGGTGCTGCACACGTTCTTCCATCGGTTCCTAATCCACGACGATCCCCTGGCGTGAGATGCGAAGCACGTGCCGGGCCCCGTCGTGGGCGCTGCCGCGGGTCTTGATGACGCGCACCGTGCGCTCGAGCTCGGGCACCAGCTCCATCGCCAGCAACATGGTGTTGTCGCTCATCTCGGAGATGTCGCGGCCGCTGATGACGTAGCCGCCGCCGGCGTCGCCCGCCGTCTCGACGATCAGCATCGAGGTGATGCCGCGCCGCGCCAGCTCCTGGGAGAGGGCGTAGATGTAGTCGGAGAACCGGCGCTGGTCGGCGGCCGCCTTCGCCAGGTCGCCCAGCGCGTCGACCACCACTCGCCGCACGCCGTCCGCCTCGACGCGCCGCAGCATCTCCTGGATGATGGTGTCGATCTGCAGCTCGACCGGCGAGCTGTAGAGCTGGTCGAGCTGGCCCGGCCGCAACAGGTCGTCGGCGTCCCAGCCGAGGCTCTTCATCGCGCGGTGGATCTGCGCCGGGCTCTCCTGGAAGTTCACCAGCAGGCCGGGCTCTCCCTGCTGCACGCCGTGGCGCAGGAAGTGGAGGCCGAGGATGGTCTTGCCGGCGCCCGACGGCCCGGCCACCAGCGTCGAGGTGCCGCGCAGCCAGCCGGCCTCGATCAAGGCATCGAGGCCGTCGATGCCGGTCTGCAGCCGCTCGGTCGTCGCCTCGTAGCGCCGGCCGCCGCTGGGGCCGACGAGCCGCGGGTAGACGGTGAGCCCGGCGGCGGAGATGGTGAAGGCGTGCTCGCCGTCGAGGAAGCCGCTGCCGCGCAGCTTCACCACTTGCAGGAAGCGGTCGTCGCGCGACCCCGACTGCAGCCGGCGCAGCTCGAGGATGCCGTCGGCCACCGCGAACTCGGGCAGCCGGGCGACGCTGTCGTGCGCGTACTCGCCCACCCATAGCGTGGTCGTGTCGTAGGCGGTGAGCACGCTGGCGACGTCGAACACCGTCCGCCGCCAGTGAGCGGCGTCGGGCGCCAGCTCCATGATCGCCTTGAACGAGTCGATGACGACCACGCTCGGCCGCTTGCGTTCGATGAGCCCGGCGACGTAGTCCGCGAGCTGGTCGGGCCGCTCGCGCAGCGGCTCGGCCAGGGACTCGTACTGCACCGCGGTGCCGATGCGCTCGACGTCGGCGAAGCTCGTCGCCTGCAGGTAGGTGACGATCTTCGGCAGCGGCTCGGACAGCGTCGTCAGGTAGAGCACCGGCCGTTCGGCGCTGCCGTTGGCGAAGGCGAGCTGCTCGGCGAGCAGGGTCTTGCCGGTCCCCGGCAGCCCCATGACGATGTTGGTGGAGTTCTTCGGCAAGCCGCCGCCGAGGATGCGGTCGAGCGCTGCGTTGCCGGTGCTAAGCCGTTGCATCGCCGGCGGCTCCCCTGTGCTGGCGCAGCAGCGCCTCGATCGACCCCACGAGCCGGGCGTCGTCGAGCGGCTTGCGCACGAAGGCGTCGGCGCCGGCCTCGCGCGCCCGCTGCTCGGCGGCGAGGATGCTGAAGATCAGCACCGCGATCGAGCGCGTGGCGGGGTCGGCTTTGAGCGCCCGGCAGACGCTCAGCCCGTCGAGACCGGCGACCAGGATCTCGGCGACGACGATGTCGGGCAGCAGCCGCCGCGCCGTCTCCAGCCCCTGGTCGCCGTCGGCCGCGAACTCCACCGTGAAGCCGGCCTGCTCGAGGAAGTAGCGCTCGAGCCGGCGCATCTGGGGGTCTTGCTCGACCACCAGGATGAGCGCGCGGCCGCCGCCTGGGGGCGCGTCGCTCTTGGGCGCGGAGGGCGCGGGTTCGGGTTGCATGACCGATTGTCGAGGCGCCAGGGCTTCCCGGATTTTGTCAGACGGGGCCGATGTCGCGGAAGGGAGGCCGGAGGCCGTTAGAATCGCCGCCTCATGCCTGCTTTCGACCTCTACGTCGGCATCCGCTACTCCGGCCGCAAGGCGCCCAACGAGCGCATCGACGACCTCCTCGTCTTCGCCGCCCGCGCCGACCACGAGCCCTACCGCGAGCTCAACCGCGACGACGGCGAGGGGCGCTTCTCGCGCCAGGAGCTCGCCGAGTGGCTGCTCGCCAAGCTCGGCGAGGAGGAGCGCGTCGTCGTCGGCCTCGACCACGCCTTCTCCTTCCCGCAGAGCTACATGCACCGCCACGGGCTGGAGAGCTGGGAGACCTTCCTGCGCGACTTCGAGGAGCACTTCCCGACCCACCGGTTGTCGATCAAGGACCTGTTGCCGGGGTTGACCGTGCTGGGCAACGCCGACGAGCAGCGCCTGACCGGCCGCTGGACGGCGGAGCCGAAGAGCGTCTTCCAGTTCAGCGACCTCAAGGACAACGCCGCGCGCGCCGCCCACGCCGGGCTGCCGTGGCTGTCGTACCTGCGGCGGGCGGGCGAGCGCGTCCACTTCTGGCCCTTCGACGGCTTCCCGGTGGCCGAGGGCAAGTCGGTGGTCGCCGAGGTGCGCCCGGCGCGCCTCAAGTTCCGCTACGGCCGCGAGGGCCTCGACCGCCAGGAGCACGAGGCCTTCGCCATCTGCGCCTGGCTGCAGGACCGCGACCGCCTCGACCTGCTGCGCCCCTACTTCGAGCCGCCGCTGTCGGAGGCGGAGAAGCAGCGGGCGCAGCTGGAGGGGTGGATCCTGGGCGTCGCGTAGGCGAGGGCGCGGAGTGGCGCCGCGCGAAGTCGAGGCGGGAGGAGGCGGGGGCGGCGTGCTTCGGGACGGCGAGCCGATGCGCGAGCCGCAGATCGCGCCGTCGCCAGGCGAGCTCGGCGCCGCTGACGCTGCCGCCTCGACCCGCGTGCGCGGGCGATCTCGCCGAGCTAGCCTCGCCCGCATCCGCCTCGACCCGCGTCCGTGGATCGTCTGGGCGATGGCGCTCGGCGTGGCGGCCTTGCGCGCGCTGCCGTTCCTGGAGCTGTTGCGGGCGCGCGCCCCGCGCGGCTACGTCTACTTTCCCGCGGGCTACATTCCGAAGGACTGGCTCGCCTACGTCGCGCTGATCCGCCAGCCGCGCGACACCGGTCGCCTGCTGCTGGCGAACCCCTTCACCACCGAGCCGCAGGAGGGGCGCTTCGTGCTGCTCTTCCACCAGGCGCTCGGCGCGCTGCACGCGGCGACTGGGATCGATCCGTTCTGGCTGCTGGAGCTGTCGCGCGTACCGCTGCTGCTGGTCTTCTTCGCCGTGCTGTGGCGGTTCGTCGGGCAGGTGCTGGCGGAGCGGCGCGAGAGGCTGTGGGCGTGCGGGCTGGTGGCGTTCGCGGGCGGGATCGAGCCGTTCGTGCTGCCGCTGGCGCAGGCGTGGCTGCCGGCGGCGATGGCCGAGCGGATGGAGCGCGAGCTGTGGCCGCTCTACGGCTGGAGCGGGTTCGGGTCGTTCTACAACCCGTTGTGGATCGCGGCCCTGGTGCTGCTGCTCGTGACGCTGCGGCCGTTGCTGCAACCGGGCGGGCCGGCGGGGTTGCGGGACTACGCGCAGGCGGGGGTGGGGTTCGTCGCGCTGGCGCTCACGCATTCGTACTCGGCGATCCTGTTGGGGGCCATCCTCGGCGGCGTGGTGGTGGTCGAGCTCGCGCTGGAGCCGGCGGCGGGTTGGCGGCGACTGTGGAGAGCGTGCGCAGCGCTCGCGCCCGCGGCCGCCGTGGTCGCCGGCGTGGCGGCGTGGCAGCTGCGCGATCCCGTGTTCCGCGCTTCCGCGGGGGGTGTCGCCGGCGCGCAGTCGGCGTCGCTTTTCTGGCTACCTGTTACGCATGGAGTGCTGGCGTTCTTCGCGCTGCGCGGCTTCCAGCGTTGGGGCCACGAGCGGCACCCGTGGCGCCTGGCCATCGGCGGATGGCTGCTGGGAGTCTCGCTGCTCGCGTCCTCGACGCTGTTGAACGGCTACCACTTCGTCTTCGGGCTGCAGCTGCCGCTCTGCATCGCGGCGGCGCCCGCCGTCGCCGAGGTTGTGGCTCGCGCGCGTGCCCGCGGCCTCCTAGGGTGGGCACCGGTTGGCGTCGCCGCGGTGCTGCTCTTCGCCTCACCCCTCTGGATCACGCGCGAAGCGCTGCGCGACGCCCGCGAGCAGAACCTCATACCCGCCTCGTACGTGCCCGTTCTTGCCGATCTGCGCAACACCCCGCCGACGAACGTGCTGGCGCCGCCGGAGCTCGGCAACCTCATCCCCGCACTGACCCCGCACCGCGTCTGGGTAGGGCAGTGGTTCATGACCCCCGACTACGCCGCCCGCGCCCGCTGGTACACGCTCATGGCGGAGGAGCCGGAGGCCCAGGCCCGCATCCTGCGCGTCCTCGTCGACGAGCATCGGATCGGGGTCGTGGTCCTGCCGGCGGCATCGGCCGGCAAGATCGCCGCGCTCCTCGCGCCGGGTGTCGAGCGGGTAGCGGGACAGGGGGAGCTCGCCTCGATCTACCTGCGGACCGCGGACAGCGGGGCCGGCCGCTGAACCGCCCGGCGTCGCGGCTCACGCGGCGATGCACGAATCTTTCGGAAACCGCGCCCGCCGTATCCGTCTAGATATAGCGTAAGGGCGTCAAGTCAGCGCAGGCGACGCCCGGATCGTCTATCGACTCCTCGGTCATCCGCTACAGGAGAACGCCATGGCCCGCCGTCAGCTCCTTGTCGCCGCGTACCTCCTCGCAACTGCTTCACCCCTCCTCGCCACGCAGCAAACACTCACGGCCGCGGCGCGCGATTGGGTCAATTCTTCGTCATACTGGAGACGCTCACGGCGGCGCTGCAACGAAGATCATCGAAGGGTGTGCCGCTCACGCGAAGTCAAAGCCACGACGGTTGCTCGGCTTACCCTGACCACAAAGACCTGTTGAAGAACCTTGCGCTGGCCTCCCTAAAGCTCGAGGACTATGCCACCGCCGAGCGCGGCCTCAAGCGGCTCTACAGGAAGGATCCTCAATACGTGCTCGCGGCGTACAACCTTGCTTGCATGTATGCTCGCCAGCGGGAGACGGGTCTTTGTCTTCGATACCTTCAAGATGTCTTTAGTAAGAGGCCGGAAATGCGGTTCTTGGCCCGGCTCGATCCTGACTTCGATGCCGTCTGGAAGGACGAATTGGTCCAGCGAGTCATGTATCCCTGTCCCATCAACAGGGCGATGTGAATTGAGTGGAGCGGTTCCGTGGTTCGCGACCACCCGTCTCTCTCGGCCTGGGGCGCTACCGCCAAACTCATACATCCGTAGGCGTCACGATGACCAGCATTGACGACCACTACGGCCCCGATCTCGGAGAGTGGCTGGCCGACGCGGCGAGAGGTCCCAAGGTCATCGCGAGCTTCTGCGAACACGCCATCCGCGAGCTGGCCACGTCCAACACACTTGGTGACGACTTCCTCGTCTACTTCACGGAAGTGGTGCGTCAGCGGTCAGCCGACGCTGGCGCCATCATTCACCGCTATTCGGAGTCTCCGATCGAGCGCGTGTTCCTCACCTCGCTCGTTCTTCTATTTCTCAAGTCCGATCCGTTAGCCTTCCGCTTCACTCCGCCCTGTGGTGACGCACCCCGGCAGATTCGCGACGCCAAAAAGGACCATCTTCGCGTCCTGGAGTGGGTGAAGGCCTTCAAGTCCAACCCACCTGGCACCGACTTCGCCGCTTGGCTTGACGAGCTAGAGAAGGCCGCCGACCTTCCTATCCCCAATCGCGAAGACCTCAAGACGGAGGCGATACTCGCCTTAGTTGGATTCTTCAAGGCGTATCACTTCACACCGCAGGCTGGTTTCCCGCCCGCGAGTCCTTCCGGCCGTCGTTCCCGAGTCGACCTCCTCGTCTGGTATCCGGAGCATCCGGGCCCCGGCCTGATCGTTGAATGTGATGGCTACGCGTTCCACTACACGAAAGCCGCGTTCCTGAGCGACCGCCAACGGGACCGACGCTTACTTCGGCAGGGCTATCAAGTCGTTCGGTATGCCGGCACAGAGATTGCGAACCGCCCCGCTGAAACAGCGTCAGACCTGTATGACCATCTCGTCCAGAGTGCCGACCGCACCTGAATCGGCTAACGTCTACCCCTCGGCTCAGCGGGCGAAACCCGTGCAGTCGCACGCGCATACCGCTGAAGTCATGCGCCGTTAGAGACGCGTCTGGGGAAAAGCTATGGAAGTCCGGTACAGCGGTCGAACCTATAAGAGTCGCCTCGAGGCCCGTTGGGGCGTGTTTCTGGAGAAGCTCGGGGTTGAGCATGCTTCTTCGACCGAGACGACGAACCTCCCGTCTGGCTCAAAGTACCGTCCGAGTTTCTGGCTCCCGGGTCTTGGACTCGTCGTCGACGTAAAGCCCGTTCTGCCGTTCGACTACAACGCGCTCAGGCGACTCTGGGAATTCGCGGTCGATCTCGGACACGACACCCTGCTTATCGTAGGTCCGCCTACTCGCCACAAGTTCGCCGTGGTCAACCGTGTAACGTGCGCGCCGATCGACCAGTTCGCGGCTGATTTCGAAGGCGCATCCGAGATGGAACTCGCCAACGAACTGGTTGAGTCTCTCCTTGAGTGGGGTAGCGTCCAGTTTGCCTCCACGCCCTTCGGCAGAGACTGGATCATCGTGAACCTACCGCTACCTCCGAACGAAGACCTCGCATTGCATGAAGCCCTCTTGGCCGCCAAGACGGCCCGCTTCGACAGCGAAAGGTGAGTCGAGCCTCGTTCCTCTCGGACGGGCTTGGTACGCATACGACCCGACGCCTCCAAAACGGCGGTTGGCATAGCGATCTTGTTTAGTCGGTTCACTCCGCCATCGCGGAAGCGGCGAATCACGGTCGCCTGTAGTGGGCATCGCAGAGCTCGGCCAGCGTCAGGCGCATCGGGGTTGGCTCGGTGCTGTAACTTTGAAAGCCGTCACGCATCGCCAGCAAGACGAGATCGCAATCTAGACGCCCGCTGGTGGCAGGGCGCTACCAAATCGCGGGAAGTAGACGGTAGCGCACCACGGAGGAGTATTGCGACCAGTCCGGGTCCTGAGCGAGCATGCGCTCTTCGGCGTGGATCCGGTAGATGAGCGATGCCCAGCCCGCGAGCGTCATCAGAACGGTCCCGAGGTTCCATTCCTGCAGGTTGTATCCAATGTCGCTGGCGAAGTACGAGAGATACATGGGATGGCGAACGAAGCGGTACGGGCCTTTCGTCATCAGGCCTCGCCAGGCCGGGCGGATTCCGAACCGTCTGCCGAGGGCCATGAGGCTGGCCAAGCCCAGGGCGGCTGCTGCCGTGACCATGACGAGTCCGGCGGTGGGCGACGCCGCGTGGCCGGGCGTCGCTTTCAGGTAGATGATCTGTGCGTAAGGGTAGCCATAAGCGACGGCCACGGCCACAGCGGAGAGCAGCGAACGATCTTGCGCTCTCGGTGCGCTGCGGGTCAGCGCGATGGCGAGAACCAGCAGGTGATGCGAGAGGTAGATCCAATCCGTAGCCGTGAATGTGGCCCTGAGCTTGAAGAGAATGACCAGCTCGATCGAGGTCACGCCGAATAGCAGCAGGTCGCCGAGGCGTCGTCCCGATTTCGCGAAGACGCTCCCGGTCATGGCGCTACACTAGCTCCTCGTCACACCGACCCACTTCGCTAGACTTGCTCGCGTGAAGCACGAAGTCGCCGCCCACCGCGAAGCGCTGGAGGCGTTCGTCGCCACCGCCGAGGGCCTGCCCGCCGACGCCTGGAACGCCCGGCGGCCCGGCGACAAGTGGTCGCCGGCGCAGGTTGCCGAGCACCTGCGGCTCACCTACGAGATCGTCCTCGCCGAGCTCGCCGGCCGCGGCGGCTTTCGGGTGCGCACGAAGTGGTGGCAGCAGCGCTTCTTCCGTTTCCTCTACCTGCCGGGCATCGTCAAACGCGGCAGCTTCCCGAAGGGCGTTCCGGCCGTCCGTGAGATCCGCCCCGGCGATGGACCGTTCGACCGCCCGACGCTCCTCGCCGCCTTGCAGCGGGAAGGCGAGGAGTTCCTCCAGACGGTCGACGGCGGCCGCGCGGCGAACCCGTCCGTCACCCATCCGTTCCTCGGCAAGCTCGGCCTCGCCGACGGCGTGCCGTTCCTGACCCAGCACCTCCGCCACCACCACGCCCAGATCGTCGGGTAGGATTCGCCCGCACGTCGAAGGGAGGCTGCACATGTCCTTCTTCTTCCACCCGAAGCCCAAGAAGCTGGCGGAGAACAACGACTTGCACGGGCTGGTCGAGTGCGTGACCGGCAAGGACCCGGCGATCGCCAAGGAGGCGGCGCCGCTGCTGGCGGCGCTGGTCGACGACTTCGACCAAGCCCCCGGCACGCACGAGGTGCTGCGCGACCTCGAGGGGGACGCGACGCCGATGGCGACGTACGCGCTCGTCTGCGTCCTCCGGCACGGCTTCGAGCGCAGCACCGGCGTCAAGACGGTGGCGGCGCAGGCGCTCTACCGGCTGCACGCGCTCGACGAGCTCAAGAAGATCTTCGCGGAGCTGCGCGCCAGCGAGCACGCGGGCCAGACGCTTCATGCCAGGCTCTCGCACGACATACTCGGCGCCGCGGTGCGGGCGCACGACGTGCCGACGGCGCAGTTCGTCCTCGTCAACGGGCAGTTCGCCTCGCCCGGCGAGGTGGCGGCCGGGCTCGACTTGGTGCGCTCGGCTGGCGCCGAGGCGATCGGGCAAGTGGTCGAGGACCCGGCCGTGTACTCCGCCGCCGTCAAGGAGGCCGCGGGCGCGTTGGCCGGCGGTGGGGGAGCCGCCGCCGCTCCCGAGCCTTCAGCCTAGAGCTGCGACTCCGACGCGCCGCTCAGCGAGCGGGCATTCGAGGGCCACTGCCGAGGCGGTGGCCCTCGCTGCATTTGTGCGTGGTCACTCCCTCTCCTCGCGCAGCGCCTCGATGGGCCGCTGGCGCAGCGCGCGCGCCGACGCCGCGAGCCCGGCGACGAGCGTCAGCACGACGGCCATCGCCAGCGCCGCGCCCAGTGTTCCCGGGAAGACCCGCCACTCGAGCTCCATCTGCTCGACCACCACCTGCCGCGCGATGACGGCGCCTCCCGCCACTCCCAGGACGCCGGCAACGACGCCGGTGAGCGCGTGCTCGACGGCGAAGAGCATCGCCACGCCGCGGCGCGTGAAGCCCAAGGTCTTCAAGAGTGCCACCTCGCGCGCGCGCCGCACCGCGCTCGCCGCCACGGCGCCGAAGAGGATCGCGACGCCGGCAAGCGCCACGAACCCGCCGAGGAACCGCACCCCCAGCCCCAGCCGTCGGAACACCGCCGCCACCTTGGCGAGCACTTGGCGCACGTCGACCAGGGTCACGTTGGGGTAGCGCTGCGCGAGCAGGTCCTGCACCTGGGTCTCGCGCCCCGGCGGCAGGCGCGCGGCGGCGAGGCGGCTCTGCGGCGCCTCCTCGAGCACGCCCGGCTCGACGACGACGAAGAAGTTGATGCGGAAGGTGCGCCAGTCGACGGCGCGCAGGCTGGTGACGGCGACCTCGACCGGCACGCCCTGGACGTCGAAGACGAGCCGCGAGCCGAGCCGCACACCGAGCTCGCGCGCGTACTCTTCCTCCAGGCTCACCTCGTGGCGCGCCGGGTCGCTCCACAGCTTGCCGGCGACCAGTCGGTTGTCGGGCGGCAGCGCGGGCAGGTAGGTGAGGCGTTGCTCGCGGGTGAGGGCCCAGCGGCGCTCGCCTTCGCTCGGGCGCTCGCGCGCGCCCTCCTCGTCCTCCTCGTTACGCTCGCGGGCGGTGCCGCTCTGGCCGCCGCGCTGGTCGCGACGCCTCGCACGCTGCTCGCGCTGTTCAGAACCTCCAGGCCGCGGCGGCGCCAGCTTCTCCACGGGCACGCCGTCGATCTGGGCGATGCGCGCCATCACCACCGGCACCGATTCGACGGCGGTGGCGCCCTCGCGGCGCAGCATCGCCTCGACGCCCGGCCACTGGTCGGGTTGCACGTCGACGAGGAAGGTCGACGGCGACCCCTTCGGCAGCTCGGCGTCGAGCGAGGCGGTGAGGTGGCGCTCGATGAGCGCGGCGACGAGCACGACGAGCACGCCGAGCCCCACCGCCACGAGCGCCGGCAGCGCATCGCCCGCCGGTCGCGCCAGCAGCGCCGCGCCGTGGCGCAGCACCAGCGGCCGCGGCAGCCGCGCGAGGCGCACGGCGGCGGCGCGCAAGCCCAGCCCGGCGAGGGCGAGCAGCGCCACCGCGAGCACCAGCGCGCCGGTGAAGCGCACCGCCAGCCCGGCCTCGCCGGCCTGCGCCCACGCCAACCCGAACGTGCCGGCGAGCAACGCCACGCCGGTGACGGCGCGCGCGAGGCGGCTCGACGGCAGCGCCTCGGCGCTCCGCCGCAGCGCGCGCAGCGGCGGCACGCGCAGCACGGCGGCGAGCGGCGGCAGTGCGAACAGCAGGCTCGCGGCGATACCGAGCACGAGCCCGCGCAGCAGCGCGCCCGGCTGCCAGAAGTGGATCTCCTGCGCCGGCAGCAGGTCGCCGAGCAGGCGCGGCACGTTGCGCTGCACGACGAGTCCGACGAAGCCGCCGAGCACGCCGCCGGCGAGGCCCAGCAGCAGGCACTGGCCGAGGTAGAGCGCGAAGGCCTCGCGCGGCCGCACGCCGAGGCACTTGAGCACCGCCACCGCGTCGAGGCGGCTGGCGAGGAAGGCGCGCACGCTCTGCGCCACGCCGATGCCGCCGACGAGCAGCGACAAGCAGCGCCACCAGGCCGAGGTAGCGCTCGACGCGGCGCAGGCCGTTGCGCAGCTCGGGCTGCGCCTGCGACCAGGTCTGGAGGCGCCACCACGGCGCCTCGCCCAGAGCGGCGCGCAGCGCGGTGGCGGCCGCGTCCACCTGCGGCCGGCTGGCGTTGCCGGGCAGCTGCACGAGCAGGCGGTAGCCGATGCGGCTGCCGAACTGCTCGAGACGGGTGCGGTCGAAGCCGCGCTCGCCGAGCAGCAGCCGTGGGCCGAGGGTGAACGGAGAGACAGCGCGGTCGGGCTCGTTCTTCAGCACGGCGCGCAGCGTGAAGGTGGCCTCGCCCACGCGCAGGCGGTCGCCGACTCGGAGGTGGAGGCGCTCGAGCAGCTCGGGCGCGGCGACGGCGCCGTCATCGCCGAGAAGTCGCGAGAGCGGCGCCGACGGCTCGGTGACGAGGCGGCCGTAGAGCGGATAGGCGTCGCACACCGCCTTGAGCTCGACGAGCAGGCTCGGCGGCACCTTGCCGGGAGCCGCGACGGCGGCCGACATGGTGTCGAGCTCGCGCAGCAGGCAGCTGCGGGCGCCGGGCAGGCGTGCGGCGGCCGTAGCCACTGTCGCCGGCGGCGGCCGGCGCCCCGACACCGCGAGATCGGCGCCGAGCAGTTGCTTGGCCTCCTTGCGCAGCCCCTGGTCGAGGTTGTCGGCGAGCGCGGCCACGGCGACCACCGCGGCCACGCCCACCGCCAGGCAGAGCACGAAGAAGGTGAGCCGCCCGCGCGCGCCGCGCGAGTCGCGCAGCAGCCAGGTGAGGTAGAGGCGCGGTGCCATCCGCGAGCGCCTCAGCGGCCCGTGGCGGCCGCCGGCGATTCGTCGTGCGCCGCCACGCCGTGCGCCTCCTCGACGTGCGTCACCCGGCCGTCGCGCAGGTAGATGCGGCGGTCGGCGAGCGCCGCGACCTCGCTGTCGTGGGTGACCAGCACCGAGGTGGTGCCGCCCTCGTCGTGCAGCTCGCGCAGCACGGCGAGGACGCGCTCGCCGGTGGCGCGGTCGAGGTTGCCGGTGGGCTCGTCGGCGAGCAGCACCGGCGGCCGCGCGGCGAAGGCGCGGGCGAGGGCGACGCGCTGCTGCTCGCCGCCGGAGAGCTGCACCGGGTAGTGGTGGCCGCGCTCGCCGAGGCCGACGCGGGCGAGCAGCTCCTCGGCGCGACGGCGCGGCGACGGACGTCCGAGCAGCTCGAGCGGCAGCGCCACGTTGTCGAGCGCCGTCAAGTGGCCGAGCAGCTGGAAGGACTGGAAGACGAAGCCGACCTTCCGCCGCCGCAGCAGCGCCAGGCGGTCCTCGGAGAGGCCGGAGAGCGGCTCGCCGTCGATCAGCACCTCGCCCTCGGTGGGACGGTCGAGGCCGGCCATCAGCGCCAGCAGCGTCGACTTGCCGCTGCCCGAAGGGCCGAGCACGGCGACCATCTCGCCGGCGGCGATCGAGAGGTCGACGCGGTCGAGGATGGTGAGCAGGCGCTCGCCGGAGGGCAGCCGGCGGGTGAGCGCGCGCAGCTCGATGCGGGCGGGGGCCTCGGTCGGGCGCGGCGCCAACGGCATGCGGATCGAGCTTAGCAGCGGGGTCGCGAGGCGGTCGGGCACGGAATGGATACGCGCGAGGGTGCCCGTGGTTTACGGGTCGCGCGCCGATGCGACCGGTGACGCGGGCTCACCGGAGCGCACTGGCGCGGCGCACGGGCTTTGGCTACGCTTCCGCCATGACGACACCGTACGAAAGCGCTCAGCTGATCCTCAAGCTCTACGAGCTGCGCCGCGAGCCGGTGATGCGCGAGGCGCGCACCTGGTTCATCCGCGAGTTCCACCCCGACACCATCGCCGACGTGCAGGCGGCGCTGGCCGGCCCGCACAACCCGCACCTGCGCATGGTGATCGGCTATTGGGACATGGCGTGCTCGTTCGTCGTCCACGGCGCGCTCGACCGCCAGATGTTCCTCGACGCCAGTTCCGAGGTCATCGGCGCCTTCGCCAAGGTGCATCCGCTGCTCGCCGAGATCCGCGCCATGGCGCCGCAGCCGGGCTTCGCCAAGCACATCGAGGAAGTGGTGATGACGGTGCCCGGCGTCGAGGAGCGGATGGCGAAGATGCGCCAGCGCTTCCGCGCCATGTACGCGGCCACTGCGCCGCCGCCGGCCGCGGTGGTGGCGACGGCGACTTAGCGCGCGGTCTTCGGCGGCGTGGCGAGCACGCGCTCGAGGTGCGGCCGCACCACCGCGGCGACGCGGCGCTGCCCTTCGGCGTTGGGGTGGATGCCGTCGGGCAGGTTGAGGTCGGGGTCGCCGGCGACGCCTGCGAGCAGGAAGGGCACGAGCGGCACGTCGAGCTCGCGCGCGAGGCGCGGGTAGAGCGCCGCGAACTCGCCGGCGTAGTCGCCGCCGAGGCTCGGCGGCACGCGCAGGCCGAGCAGCAGCACGCGGGCGCCGGCGGCGCGCGAGCGCTCGACGATAGCGCGCAGGTTGGACTCGACGCCGGCGAGCGGCTGGCCGCGCAGCCCGTCGTTGGCGCCCAGCTCGACGACCACGACGTCGGGACGCTGGCGCAGCAACCAGTCGAGGCGCCGCAGCCCGCCGGCGCTGGTGTCGCCCGAGACGCCGGCGTTGACGGCGCGGATGGGCGTGCCGGCTTCGGCGAGCTGCTCGGTGAGCAGCGTCGGCCACGCCTCCTCGGCGGAGAGCCCGAGGCCGGCGGTGAGGCTGTCGCCGAGGAAGACGACGACCGGCCGCGGGCGCGGAGTGTCGGCGACGGGTGAAGCGATCGGCTGGGCGGCCGCGACCGCAGGTGGCGGCGCCGGGGGTGGGAGAGTCGTCGTCGCCGACGTGGCGGCCGACGGCACCGCGGTCGTCGCCGGCGCTGCTGTGGCGGTGCGCTGGCGCTCGTCGCCACAGGTGACCAGCGGCAACGCCAGCGCCAGGACGCACGCAACGACGGTGGCGCGCATCACGCCGGGATTGTAGCCACCGCTCCCGTAGACTTCCCGCGATGTCCGACGACGCGTCGCGCTCCGCTCACGTGCCCGTGGCTGCTCCGGCGGCGACGACGTTGCGCGACCTCGTCGCCCTCGTCGCGCGCCTGCGCGCCCCCGACGGCTGTCCGTGGGACCGCGAGCAGCGGCTCGCCGACGTGCGCGCCTACCTGCTCGAGGAGGCGCACGAGACCGCCGCGGCCATCGACGAGGCGTCGTGGCCGGCGATCGGCGGCGAGCTCGGCGACCTGCTCTTCCAGGTCGCCTTCGTGCTGCGGCTGGGCGAAGAGGCAGGTGCGCTCGGCGCCGAGCAGGTGATCGGCGCCGAGCACGCCAAGATGGTGGCCCGCCATCCGCACGTCTTCGGCGTCCTCGGGAAGGAGGAGGAAATCGAGCGCGCCGCCGACGCCGACGAGGTGCGCCGCTCGTGGGAGCGCCGCAAGGCCGCCAGCGCGAGCGGCGAGTCGCTGCTCGCCGGGGTGCCGGCGTCGTTGCCGGCGCTCGTCGCCTGCTATCGACTGTCGCAGAAGGCCGCCGGCGTCGGCTTCGACTGGCCCGACGCGCCGGCGGTGCTCGCCAAGGTGCACGAGGAGCTCGCCGAGGTAGAGCGCGAGCTGCCGGCGGCGAGCGACGAAGCGGCACGCGAGGCCCTCGAGGACGAGCTCGGCGATCTGCTGTTCGCCGTCGCCAACCTCGCCCGCCACGCCGGCATCGACCCCGAGCGCGCGCTGGCGCGCACCAACGCCAAGTTCCGCCGCCGCTTCGCCCACGTCGAGCGCGGCGTCGCCGCCAGCGGCAAGACAGCTCGGCGACGTGCCGCTCGACGACCTCGAGGCGCTGTGGCAGGAGGCCAAGGGCTTACCCGCGGAGCGCGCGGGCGATCAGAGGGGCGGCGCGGAGTAGATCACCCGCCCGCCGCGCACCGTGTAGCGCACCTGCGCGAAGGCGCGCACGTCGCGCACCGGATCTTCGGCGAGCACCACCAGGTCGCCATCCATGCCCGGCGCGATGCGCCCGCGGCGGTCCCCCTCGCCGAAGCGCGCCGCCGGTGCGGTGGTGAGCGAGACCAGGATGTCCCGCCAGCTGAAACCAGCGGTCCCCATCAGCACCAACTCCTCGCTGGGGTCGTAGTCGGTCAGGTAGCCGACGTCGGTGCCGAAGAGGACCTGGCCGCCGACGCGCGCGTAATCGCGCACGTAGTCCTGGATCTCGAAGAGCCAGGGGTCGCGGCCGAACAGCTTGAAGGTGGGGATCACCGCCATCTCCTGCTCCTTCATCCGGCGCAGGTGCTCGCTCGTCATCCCGCGGGTGTTGGCGACGGCGTGGGCGAGCACGTCGACGTGCGCCTGGAGGGCCACCTCCAGACCTTCGACGTTGGAGGGGTGGGCGAACACCGGCTTGCCCGCGCGGTGGACCTCGGCGGCCGCCGCGGCGGCGATCTCGACCGGCATCGGCAGCACCTTGGTGCGCGACACGATCGAGCCGGTGAACAGCTTGGCGAGGTCGGTGCCGAGGGCGAGATCGCGCCGCACGGCGGCGACGGCCTCGGCGGCGGTGGCGGGCTGAGGCAGCTGTGCCACCACCGCGGCCGGCAGGGTGTCCTTGACGTAGTAGGGGATGCCCTGCGGCGGATAGAGCGGCGCGCCGGCGGTGAGGATGCGCGGGCCGGCGACCTCGCCGCTCTCGATGCGCCGGCGTAGCGCCACCGTGTTCTCGGGCAGCGAGGCGGTGTCGACGACGGTGGTGTAGCCCCAGCGCGTGAGCATCGCCACCAGCTGCTCGCCGAGCTTGCCGGCCGGCTGGTGGGCCGCGTCCGTCCACTTCTCCTCGGTGAAGTGGACGTGGCTGTTCTGGAAGCCGGCGACGATCACCAGCCCCTTGCAGTCGATCGTCGTGGCGCCGGCGGGGACGGCGACCTCGGCGCGCTTGCCCACGGCGACGACCTTGCCGCCGGCGACGACGACGGTGCCGTCGAAGATGGGCAGCTGGTCGGGAGCGGGGTAGATGCGGGCGCCGACGAGAGCGAGCGGAGGCGCCTCGGTGGGCGTGGCGGCGGCGGCTGACGATGCGGAGGTCGCGAGAGCCGGAAGCAGCGCGATGGCGAAGGCAGCGGCGAGCCGCGCCATCGACGCGATGCGTCGTCGGCGCGGCGGCAGGTCGAGCCTCATGGAGAGCACCCCTGCCCGGGCCGGTTCAACGCAAGTCGGCCCAGACGCGGCTGGCGAAGAACACCACCAGCAGCGATGCCGCCGCCACCGTCGGCGCCGCCGCGCCCGGTTGCAGCCCGAGCGGCAGCGGATAGATCAAGCGGCTGCCGCCGAGCAGCACCAGCGCCAGCGCCATCACCAAGAGCGCCAGGTAGGCGCGCCCGCCGTTGCCGTCCTCGGCCGAAGGGATGCCCGGCAGCGCCACGCGCAGCAGCATCGCCAGCCGCCCCGGCCGGTTGACCAGTCGCGGCGGCGGCGGGCTGTCGCCCCGCGGCAGCACGCGCTGCAGCGCCAGTGCCAGCAACAGCGCGGTGAGCGAGATCCCGAGCGGCAGCCAGCGGCGAAGGTTGCGCGCCGTCTTCGCCGACGTTGCCGGCGGCTGCATGGTGCGCTGCAGGTTGCGCAGCACCTCCTCGTGGCGCGCCAGGCCGCCGTTGAAGGTGATGACGCGCTCGTTGGTTGCCTGCTGGATCCAGCGGTTGACGCGCCCCTCGTCGAGCAGGCGGGCGCGGGCGAGCGCCTCGCGCTGCTCGCCGAACTGGTAGGCCTCCGAATAGGCCTGGCTCAGGTTGTAGTAGGCGGCGGCACTGTTGGGGTCGGCGGCGGCGGCGCGCTGGAAGAACTGCACCGAGCCGCCGTGGTCGCCGGTCAGGAAGTGGTAAGCCCCGAGGTTGATGAGGGCGGCGACGTTCTGCGGTTCCTTCTCGAGCACTTGCGCGTAGTAGATGCGCGCCTCGTCCCACTGGCCGAGCAGGCGGTGGAGGTCGCCGAGCATCTGCCGCACGGCGACGCTCTCGGGCAGCATCGAAGGGAGCAGGCCGAGGTCGGTGAAGAGGGCGCCGTAGAGCCGCCCCTCGTTGAGCGCCGCCACCGCGCGCACCGGCGGCGTCAGCAGCGCGGCCACCTTCTGCTGCTGCCGGGCGAGCGCGAGCGGCGTCACCGCCAGCAGCAGCCAGAGGACGCCGATCACCAGCCGCTCGGAGAGCGAGCCGAACCCCCACAGCAGCACCGACCAGTAGAGCAGCGCCCACAGCAGGCCGCCGGGCGTGGCCAGCGGCCACAGCAGCAGCACGATGGTGAGCAGGTGGGCGAGCGGCGCCGGCAGCACGCCGAGGCGGCTCGAGATCGCCCAGTAGAGCCGGCTCCCCTTGGTGGCGAGCTGCACCAGCACGAAGCCGGCGCCGGCGAGCAGCGCTACCGCCAGCGCGCCGAGCAACAGGTTGTGCGTCGCCAGCTCGTCGTTGGGAGTGAGCCCGAAGAGCCGCGCGTAGCCGACCAGCTGCTGCCAGACGGCGCGCGGGTAGCGCTTCGCCTCCCACGCCGCGATGGCGCGGCCGAAGGCCGTCTCCGGCCGCCCGGGGTCGAGGGCCTCGGCGTCGTCGAGCGCCCATTCGGCGCGCTCGAAATCGCCCTGCCGCGCCGCTTCGATGGCGCGCACGGTGGCGCCCATGGAGAGCTCGGGGAGCCGGGTGAAGCCGAGACGGGTGAGCGAGCTGCGCAGCTCCACCACCTGCGCGGCGGCGGCGGCGCGGTCGCGCTGGTAGAAGGCGCTGATCCACTGCAGCCACACCTCCTGCAGGTGGAGCAGGCTCTGGCTGACGCTGCGCGAGAGCTCGAAGTTGGAGGCCGGCGGCCCGGCGGCGGGCGCGGCGGCGGGCGCAAGCAGCAGCGCCGCCAGCAGCAGCGCCGCGGCGAGGCGGCGATCGCGAGGCGGAGCGCGGCGCTCTTCAGCCGCGCTTCTGGACATAGCGCAGGCGCAAGCGGTAGAGCACGTCCTCGAGCACCGCGGACTCCTGCGCGCTGACGTTGCCGGCGGTCTTCTGGCGCAGCACGTCGAGCAGGTCGATGTGCAGGCGCGCCATCTCCAGGTTCTCGGCGCTCTGACCGTCGGGCAGCGGGATGTCGCCGAGGTAGAGGCTCACCGGCTCGGCGAGCACCGCGACGAGGTCGTAGAAGGTCGGCGCGCCGTAGCCGGGCGGCGTGCCGGGCAGCTCGAGCCGCGGCGACGGGTTCCGGCGGCGGCGCCGCGCCGCGGCCGGCGCTGCGCGGGTCGGTGGACGCCTGCCGCGAGGAGCGGCTGCGACGCTTGCTGCTGCTTCGGCGGTGGCTGCTGCGACGCCGGCTCCGCCGCCGCTCCCGCCGCGGCCGGCGGCGCCTCGGCGGGGCGCTCGGCGGTGACGCTCGGCGGCGGCTGGTCCTTGAGGTGGCGGAACTCGTCCTTGAGGTCGCCCTCGGGAGTGAAGATCCGCTTGTCGGTGACCTTGAGATCCTTGCTCAAACGCTGATGCCTCGGAAAAGTATCGTAGCGACGGCTCGCGCGGCCCGCAAGGCGCCGCCCCTGCTAGAGTTTCCGCCACTCGCGCCATGGCAATCGAAGGCAGCCTCGAGACCTTCCAACTGCCGGAGATCCTGCAGATGATCTCCGCGCAGCGGAAGACCGGCATCCTCACCGTGCAGGGTGAGGCGGACATCGTCGCCATCTCCTTCAAGGACGGCCACGTGGTGGCCGCCGACGCGCTCAACCAGACGGTGGAGGAGGGGCTGGGGCAGATCCTCGCGAGCCAGGGCCTGGTGAGCCCGCGTGACTTCGCGGCCGTCTCGACAGAGCACGACGGCGGCGGCAAGCGGCTCCTCGACCTGCTGCTCGAGCGCGGCCTCGTCGAGCGCGGCCAGCTGCTCGAGGCGTTGCGGCTGCAGACCTACCGGCTGTTGCTCCAGCTGCTGCGCTGGGAGCAGGGCGACTTCAAGTTCTACTCCGGCGAAGAGGTGGCGTACGAAGAGGGCTTCTACGCCATCTCCATCGAAGAGCTGCTCATCCGCTCGCTCTCCGACCTCGGCGACGACGAGCAGGTGGGCGGGCCGCCCGACCTCGCCGTCGCCTACGAGCGCGTGGCAGGAGCGCCGCCGATCCAGCTACCTGACGCAGGACGGCACGCCGCGCGAGAGCTCGGGAGTGTGGATCGCCGCCGAGGACCGGCCGCTCGTCGAGCGGCTCGACGGCAAGACCCCCGTGGGGGCGCTCGCCGACGCCACCGGGGTCGGCCACTACCGCGCGCTGTTCACGCTCTACAAGCTGCTGCGCGCGGGAGCGGTGCGCGCCGTGCCGGCGCGCGCGCAGGGCGGGGCTGCTGCGCCGCCGGCAGCGCCCGGTCCCGGGCGCCCGGCTGCCCACGCACCGGCATCGGCTTCGCGAGGGGCGGTACCGGCAGCCGCAACGGCGCCGGTGACACGGCCGGTGCCGCCGCCCACCTTCGGCGCCGCGGCGCGAGATGCTGCGTCCGAGGAGGAGCTGCCCGAGGTGGCTGCCGCCGCGCCGGCGGGTACGGGGCGCATGCGCCAGATGGTGGCGCGCGCGGTGCCGACGCAACCCGGTCTCGCGGCGGTGGCCGTGCCGCGGCTCGCGGCGCTGGGTGTCGCCCTGGCGGTGTTCGCGCTGCCCTGGCTGGCGCCGCGCCGGCTGCTGCTGCCCTTCCCCTGGCAGGAGTCGGCGCGCTCCGGCCTCGAGCGCAACCAGCGCAATGCCGGCTACCTGCAGATCGACCGCGCCGCGCGCACCTTCTTCCTCCTCGAGGGGCACTACCCCGACGGCCTGCAGGAGCTGGTGACCGGCAACCTCCTCGCGCCGAGCGCGCTCGCCGACCCGGCGGGGCGCCGGCTCGCCTACTCGGCGGAGAACCTCGCCTACGAGGTCCAGCCGGTGGCCGGCGGCGCGCCGCTGGCCGAGCTGGGGATCCGCGAGGCGATCACCGGCGACTTCCTCCTCGACCCGGACTTCCTCGACCTCCCCGAAAAGCCGGACCGGCCGCCGTTGGTGCTGCTCGACTAGCCGCTGGAATAAATCTGAGCCCGATATTGTCAAATCGTCTGCTGGCGGGCAGTCTTTGACAGCATCGGACTAAAGAATCTGCGGTATACTTCCCCGGCGGAGAGCCACCCGGGAAGGAAGAGGAGAGCCAGAACCGTGAGCAAGATCATCGGCATCGACCTCGGCACCACCAACAGCGTGGTCGCCGTCATGGAAGGCAGCGAGCCGAAGGTGATCGAGAACTCCGAGGGGACGCGCACGACGCCCTCGGTCGTCGCCTTCACCAAGAGCGGCGAGCGCCTCGTCGGCCAGGTCGCCAAGCGCCAGGCCGTCACCAACCCCGAGAACACCGTCTTCTCGATCAAGCGCTTCATGGGGCGCCGCTACGAGGAAGTCAACGAAGAGATGAAGATGGTGCCCTACCGCGTGCAGCGCGTCGGCAACGGCGACGTGCGCGTGGAGGTGCAGGGCAAGCAGTTCTCGCCCCCCGAGATCTCGGCGATGATCCTCGAGAAGCTCAAGCAGGCGGCCGAGGACTACCTGGGCGAGAAGGTGACCCGCGCGGTGATCACCGTGCCGGCCTACTTCAACGACGCCCAGCGCCAGGCCACCAAGGACGCCGGCAAGATCGCCGGCCTCAACGTCGAGCGGCTGGTCAACGAGCCGACCGCGGCGGCGCTCGCCTACGGCCTCGACAAGAAGAAGGACCAGACCATCGCCGTCTACGACTTCGGCGGCGGCACCTTCGACATCTCGATCCTCGAGGTGGGCGACGGCGTCGTCGAGGTGAAGTCCACCAACGGCGACACCCACCTCGGCGGCGACAACGTCGACCAGCGGGTGATCGACTGGATCCTCGCCGAGTTCAAGAAGGACCAGGGCATCGACCTCTCGCGCGACCCGATGGCCATGCAGCGCCTCAAGGAAGCGGCCGAGAAGGCCAAGATCGAGCTGTCGACGGCGCAGGAGAGCGAGATCAACCTCCCCTTCATCACCGCCGACGCGTCGGGTCCCAAGCACCTGGCGCTCAAGCTGACGCGGCCCAAGCTCGAGCAGCTGGTCGACGACATCATCAAGCGCTCGGTGGGCCCCTGCAAGCAGGCGATCAAGGACGCCGGCGTCGAGGCGTCGCAGATCGACGAGGTGATCCTCGTCGGCGGCCAGACGCGCATGCCGGCGATCCAGAAGCTGGTCAAGGAGCTCTTCGGCAAGGAGCCCCACAAGGGCGTCAACCCCGACGAGGTGGTGGCGGTCGGCGCCGCCATCCAGGGCGGCGTGCTCACCGGCGACGTCAAGGACATGGTGCTGCTCGACGTCACCCCGCTGTCGCTCGGCATCGAGACCTACGGCGGCGTGATGACGCGGCTGATCGAGCGCAACACCACCATCCCGACGCGCAAGAGCGAGACCTTCACCACCGCCTCGGACAACCAGACGCAGGTCGAGGTGCACGTGCTGCAGGGCGAGCGCGAGATGGCGCGCGACAACCGCACCCTCGGCCGCTTCCACCTGATCGGCATCCCGCCGGCGCCGCGCGGCATGCCGCAGATCGAGGTCACCTTCGACATCGACGCCAACGGCATCGTCAACGTCTCGGCGAAGGACCTCGGCACCGGCAAGGAGCAGAAGATCACCATCACCGCCTCGTCGGGGCTGTCGGACGCCGACATCGAGAAGATGGTCAAGGACGCCGACCTCAACCGCGAGGAGGACAAGAAGCGGCGCCAGCAGGTGGAGGCGCGCAACAAGCTCGACGGGCTCGTCTACGCCACCGAGAAGACCTTCGAGGAGCACAAGGACAAGCTCGACGCCGACGCCCGCGCCACGCTGGAGACGGCGATCGCCGACGCCAGGAAGGCGCTCGAAGGCGAGGACGCCGCGGCGATGGAGCGCGCAGGGCAGCAGCTCGAGCAGGCGTCGCACAAGCTTGCCGAGGCGATGTACCGCCAGGCGCCGGGCGCCGATGCGCAGGCGGGCGGCCCGACCGCGGGCGGCGACCGGTGGCGGTGCGGCCGGCCCCACCGAGGACGTCATCGACGCCGAGTACGTCGACGTCGACAAGAGCAACAACTGGAGCGAGCCGATGGCGAGCGCATCGGAACCGCGACCGCGACCCCGCCCCCCGCAGCGAGCTGTCAAAGCTCCAGGAGCGGCTCAACAAGCTCCTCGAGCAGGCTCTCCTGGGGGCGGCGGCGGCTTGCCGCCGGGCGGGCCGCAGGCGCTCGCCGGCTGGAAGCCGCTGTTCGACCTCGTCGAGACGAGCGAGACTTCATCCTCTACGCCGAGCTGCCGGGCGTGCGCCGCGCCGACGTGCAGCTCGACTCCGACGGCCGCTCGCTCGAGCTGTCGGGGCAGCGGCGGCCGCTCGGCGGCGAGCGCGGCTACCTGCGCCTGGAGGGCAGCTACGGCCCCTTCAAGCGCCGCCTCGAGCTGCCCGAGCCGGTCGACGCCGGCCGCATCGTCGCCCGCCTGCGGCGCGGCATCCTCGAGGTGGTGATGCCCAAGCGCGCCGCCCAGCGCGGCGTCGACGTCACGGTGCGCGAGGAGTGAGCGTGACCCGCCGTCGCCGCGAGACCCGCTTCGTGATGATCAGCGTGGTCGCCGAGCGGCTTCGGCGTCCACCCGCAGACGCTGCGCATGTACGAGCGCGAGGGGCTGCTGACGCCGGTGCGCAGCGCCGGCAACACGCGCCTCTACGACGAAGACACCATCAAGCGGCTGGAGACGATCCTCTTCCTCACCCGCGAGCTGGGCGTCAACCTCGCCGGCGTCGAGGTGATCCTGAACCTCCGCCAGCAGATGAGCGAGATGCAGCTCGAGGTCGACCGCCTGCTGCAGCAGGTGCGCGAGCAGCTGCGCGAGCGCGGCGGCATCCGCCGCGAGCACTCGCTGGTCAAGGTCGAGCGTGGGCCGCTGGTGCATCGCAACCCGGTGCAGCGCGGCCGCGCCGGCGGCTGAGGCCGCCGCCATCGGCGTGCTAACTTGGCCGCCATGCCGAACCTCACCGGCGAGGGCAAGCGCGGCCGGTCGCTGCGCGCGGCGCTCGACGAGGCCCTGGCCGCGGCGCCGGCGCCGCAGCTGACCGCCACCGCGGCGGCGGCGGGCGCGGTCTGCCCCGAGTGCGGAGGACGCGGCTGGCTGATCCGGCCCGACGCCGGCGTCGGCACGGCCCGCCGCTGCGCCTGCCGGGCCGAGGACCTGGTGCCGCGACTGCAGCGGGAAGCCGGCATCCCTGAACGCTACCGGAGCTGCCGGCTCGACAGCTTCCGCGACCACCACGTCACCGGCCGCCAGCGCAGCGAGCTCACCGCCGCGCTCAGCCAGACGCGGCGCTGGATCGACTCCTTCCTCGGCCCCCGCGGGTTCAGCGAGTCGGGCCTGATCTTCGTCGGCCCGTCGGGCGTCGGCAAGACGCACCTCGCCGCGGCCACGCTCTGCGAGCTGATCGACCGCTACCGCGTGCGCGCCCGCTTCGTCGACTTCACCTCGCTCGTCTACCAGATCCAGTCGACCTTCAACGACGACGTCAACGAGACCAAGCGCAGCCTGCTCGACCCGGTGGTCACCACCGAGGTGCTGGTGATCGACGAGCTGGGGGCGCAGAAGGCGACGGCGTGGGTCAACGAGGTGCTCTACCTCATTCTCAACGGCCGCTACACGCGACGGCTGCCGACGCTGTTCACCACCAACTACTACCTCGAGGCCGACATGCGGCCCACGGTGCACGCGCCATCGCGGCGCGCGGCCGGCGATGGCGAGCACTCGCGGTCGGAGAAGGACCGGGAGTCGGACCTCCTCGAGATGCGCATCCAGGGCTTGCTGGTGAGCCGCATCTGGGAGATGGCGCGGCCCATCGTCATCAACAGCGTCGACTATCGGCAGCGCGTGCAGGCGCAGAAGCTCGTGAGCCCCGAGGACGATTGAGCGCCGCGGCGGGGAGAACGGTGAGGAGCGCGGTGACGGCGGCGGCGACCCTGGGCGTGCGCGCCGGCGCCGCGGTCGTCGCCGCGGCGGCGTTGCTCGCCTTCGCCTGCGGCGGTCCGCCGTCGCCACGCACCGCGCCGAGCGCCGCGCCGACCCCTGACCCGGCGCCGACGGCCACTCCCGCTCCGACGCCGCTCCCCGAGCCGGCCCAGCCTGTGGTCCCGCCGCCGCCACGCGAGCCGGTGCCCCCTCCGGCCTCCGCCGATCTCCTGCTCCGCGTCGGCCTGCTCTCCGACCAGAGCAGCGTCACCTTCCCCTGCTGCGCCGCCGGGTTGCGTGCCATCTGGGAAGGGCAGACCTGGGCGCTCACCCGCGCCCTGCGCGTCGACCCCGCGCCCGAGAGCACCGAGCCCGGCATCTTCCGCGTCCAGGTGGCTGCCCTGCGCGACCCCGGCCAGGCCGAGGCGCTCGCGGCCAACCTTCGCCGCACCGCCCGCGAGCCCGCCGACTCGGTGCTCGAGGCCGAAAGCGGCCTCTACCGCGTGCGCGTCGGCCGCTACACGAGCCGCGAGGCGGCGGAGACGGCGCGGCGCGGCCTCTCCCGCTTCGGCGTCGGCAACGCCTGGGTGGTGAGCGAGGGCGGCGGCGTCCGCGACCCCGCGCTGCGGCTGCTGCAGGGCGACTTGACGGTGACGGTGCGCGGACGCTGGCTCGCGGTCGAGGACACCAACGGCGCCGGCGTCTTCGTCGGCGGCCACCGTTACCGCGGCCGCATCCTCGTCTACCTCAACGACCGCGGCACCCTCAACGTCATCGACGAGGTGCCGCTCGAGCAGTACCTGCGCGGCGTCGTGCCGAGGGAGCTCGGCCCCGCCGCCTACCCCGAGCTCGAAGCGCTCAAGGCGCAGGCGGTGGCGGCGCGCACCTACGCGGCGCGCAACCTCGGCGAGTTCCACGCCGAGGGCTTCGACATCTGCGCCACGCCGCGCTGCCAGGTCTACGGCGGCATGGAGGACGAGCACCCGCGCTCCGACCAGGCGATCGCGGCCACGCGCGGCGAGGTGCTGCTGTGCGCGCGAGCAGCCCATCGACGCGCTCTTCAGCTCGACCTGCGGCGGCCACACCGAGGACGTCGGCGTCGTCTTCCCGCTCAAGCAAGGCGAGCCCTACCTGCGCGGCGTGCCCTGCATGGAGGCGGGAGTGACCGCGCTCGGCGGCGTCGCGACGGGGACGACGCTGCCGGCGGCGCTCACCCATGCGTTGGCGCCGCCGCCCGCCCGGCGTCGCGGGCGCGGCGGCCTACGGCGAGCGGCTGCTGGCTCTCGCCCGCCTCGGCGGCCTGGCGCCGGCGCCGCGCGCGCTCACGAGCCTCGGCGCCCGCGACGTGCGGCGCTTCGTCGGCGCGGCCTTCGACCTGGCGCTCGATGCCCGGCTCTTCGTCGCCGCCGAGGACCTGCCGTACCTGGTGCAGTCGCCGCCGCCCGACTGGAGCGACGAGGACCGCCGCCTCGCTGCGCTCTTCGTCAAGAGCGGCCTCGGCGCCGCCGCGGCGGTGGAGCTCACCGAAGCGGACCGCGAGGAGCTGCTCTACCACCTCGCCCTCTACCTGCGCGTGCTGCGCGAGGAGGAGGCTGGCTTCTCCGGACTTGCCGCGGGCAAGCTGCGTTTGCGCGCCGGCGACAAGACGCGCGACGTCGCGCTGCCGGCGCGTCTCGCCACCTACCGCGAGCTCGGCGGCTCGACGACCGGCGCCAACCTGTCGCTCGTGGCCGGAGATCACCTGCGCCTGATCTGGCAGGGCGACGCGCTGGTGGCGCTGGTGCAGGAGGTGCACGGCCAGGGCGTCGCCTACGACCGCACCAGCTCCTGGACGACCTGGCAGCGTTTCAAGACCGACCGCGAGCTCGCCGGGCTGGTCAAGCAGCGCTACCCCGGCTTCCCGTTCGCGAGCTTCGAGGTGGTGTCGCGCGGCGTCTCCGGCCGCGTCGGCTCGCTGCGCCTCCTCGGCAGCGACGGCACGAGCGAGGTGGTCGAGGGGCTGGCCGTGCGCTGGACGCTCGACCTGCCCGACACGCTGTTCACCGCCAAGCGGCTGGCGCCGGCGCGCGGCGAGGCAGGCTGGCTCTTCAGCGGCCGCGGCTGGGGGCACGGCGTCGGCCTCTGTCAGGTCGGCGCCTACGGCATGGCGGTGCGCGGCCACGACTATCGCGACATCCTCGCGCACTACTACACCGGCACGCGGCTCGGCGCCCTGCCGCCCACCGCCGGCGCCGCGAGCGTGGCGGCGCGCGAGCTGGCGTCGTTCGCGAGCGCTGGCGCGCGCACGCGCTGAGGCCGGCGGGGCGCGCCCGCTCTGTCGGTGCGGGGGACACGCGCTGCGACGCCCGCGTCTGTGACGCCCGCCTCTCGCCGCCCGGCTGGGGCCTGTGCTACGGTCCAGCCCAGCCATCGCCCGACATCGCTGTCGTCGACCTTCCCTTCCCGCCAAACCTGAGCGTTGGAGGATTCGATGAAGACCCAGCCGACGTGGATCGCCCTCACGCTGTCGCTGCTCGGCGTCGCCGCCGCGGCGGCGCAGCCCGTCCCCACCGCTCACCAGTTCCCCGTCAAGGACGCCGGCCAGGTGGACACCGTGCTCGGCTCGCCGATGGACCTGGTGAAGATCGCCGCCGAGGACGACGAGGACGCCCGCAACGGCATCCCGCCGCGCTACGCCATCCCTGAGAAAGTGGCGATCACCGCGGCCGAGCGCGGCACCTGGGAACCGCTGCCCGACGGTCGCATGCTGTGGCGGCTGCGCGTCCTCGGCCGCGAGGGGACGACCTCGCTCAACCTCGGCTTCTCGCGCTTCGGCATGCCGCCCAGCGGCCAGCTGCTCGTCTACTCGACCGACGGCCAACAGGTCCTGCGGCCGTTCACCGCCGCCGACAACGAGGCGCACGGCGAGCTGTGGACGCCGGTGGTGATCACCGACGACCTCATGGTCGAGGTGACGGTGCCGGCGGCGGAGCGGGACGCCCTCAAGCTCGAGCTGGGCTCCATCAACCAGGGCTATCGCGGTTTCGGCACGGTACCCACGATCAAGTCGGGCAGCTGCAACATGGACGTCGAGTGCCTCGACGGCGGCGATCCGTGGCGCGCCCAGGTGCGGTCGGTGGCGGTGTACTCGCGCGGCGGCTCGCGGCTGTGCACCGGGTCGCTGATCAACGACACCGCCAACGACCACAAGATGTACTTCATCACCGCCAACCACTGCGGCATGACCAGCGGCAACGCGGCGTCGATCGTCGCCTTCTGGAACTACCAGAACTCGTTCTGCCGCACTCCCGGCAGCGCGCAGAGCGGCCAGGCCGGCGACGGCTCCCTGGCGCAGTTCCACACCGGCTCCTTCTTCCGCGCCTCGTACAGCCCCTCCGACGTCACCCTCGTCGAGCTCGACGACCCGCCGGTGCCGGCCTTCAACCACTTCTGGGAAGGCTGGGACCGCAGCACCACCGACTGGCCGTGCAGCGTCGGCACCCCCTGCGCCGCCATCCACCACCCCGACACCGACGAGAAGCGGTTCACCTACGCGGTCACCAACATGCAGACCAGCAGCTGGGCCTCGACGCCGCCGCCGACGCCCGGCGACGGCACCCACGTCTGGGTGCACTGGGCCACCGACCCGCCGGGGCCGTTCACCGTGCCCGGCGTCACCGAGCCCGGCTCGTCGGGCTCGCCGCTCTACAACGCCGCCGGCCGTTTCATCGGCCAGCTGCACGGCGGCGCCTCGGCCTGCGGCGCCACCGGCGACAACCTCTCCGACATCTACGGCCGCTTCAACGTCTCCTGGACCGGCGGCGGCTCCAGCAGCACGCGGCTGTCGGACTGGCTCGACGCCGGCAACACCGGCGCCATGTTCATCGACGGCGTCAATGCCTGCGTCGCGCCCGGCGTCCCCTCGATCGGCACCGCCACCGCGACGGCGCCCAACACCATCCAGGTGACGTGGAGCGACGGCGCGCCGCCGTCGACGACGTTCAACGTCTACCGCGCCGTCGGCACCTGCGCCTCGCCCGGTCCGTTCAGTGTCGTCGGCGCCGGCGTCGCCGGCTCGCCGTTCAACGACAACGGCGTGTCGGGCGGCACCACTTACGCCTACCAGGTCACCGGCCGCGACGCCACCGGCGGTTGCGAGTCGGCGCCCTCGGCCTGCGTCCAGGCCACCGCCACCGGCGCCTGCACGCTGCCGCCCGCGTTCGCCGGCCTCGCTTCCGCCACCAACCAGGCGGCGTCGTCCTGCGGCGTCACGCTCGCCTGGGCGGCGGCGAGCGCCAACTGCGGCGGGCCGGTCACCTACAACGTCTATCGCTCGACCAGCGGCGGCTTCGTGCCAGGCGCCGGCAACCTCATCGCCAGCGGCGTCACGGGGACCGGCTACAACGACGCCAACATGCTCACCAGCGGTGTCAACTACTACTACGTCGTGCGCGCGATCGACACCGCCAACGGCGTGATCGACGGCAACACGGTGGAGAAGGCCGTGCGCCGACGGGACCGGTCGCCAACGGCACGCTCACCGAGACGTTCGAGGGCGCGCTCTCGGGCGGCGGCTTCGACAACGCGGGGTGGACGCACGCCCCGCTGAGCGGCGCCCTGGACTGGACGTGGAACGCGACCCAGTCGCAGACGCCGACCCACTCCTGGGCCTCCGACGAGGGGCTCACCGCGTCCGACCGCGTGCTGGTATCGCCCTCGTTCGTGCCGCAGGCGGGTTCGACGCTCTCGTTCTGGCACACCTTCCGGTTCGAGGGCTCGATCGCGCAGTGCTACGACGCGGGCACGCTCGAGGTGTCGACCAACGGCGGCTCCTCCTGGTCGGTGGTGCCCGACGCCAACTTCACCGCCGGCGTCTTCAACGGCACCGTGAACGGCTGCTGCAGCAACCCGCTGGCCGGCAAGCGGGCGTGGTGCAGCGGCACGGTGGGCGCCATGACCCAAGTGACCGTCAACCTCGCCTCCTTCATGCCGGCAAGCGACGTCAAGCTGCGGTGGCATGAAGGCGACGACTCCAGCATCGTCCCCGCCGAGCCCAACGGCTGGTTCGTCGACTCGGTGACGCTCGCCAACGTCGGCACCGCCAGCGCTTGCACGACGGGCTCGATCATCTTCGCCAACGGCTTCGAGCAGGGCGTGCTGCCCGGACCGTGGAGCGGCACGCTGCCGTAGCTTTCGTCGTGGAAGCCATCGGTCGTCGACGCGTCACCGTCCTGCGGGCCGCCCTTCTCGGGGCATGCCTGCTCGGCCTCGCCGTCCCTGCGGCGGCGGCGGAAGAGCCGCCCGCCGACTGGACGATCGACAACTGGCGGTGGAAGGGTGAGCTCTCACCCTCCACCGCGATCGAGGTCGACAATCCGTGGGGCGACGTCCGGCTGCGCGCCGCCGACGCCGGGGAGATGGAGAGCTCGGCGATGATCCAGCGGCGCACCGCCGACCCGGTGCGCGCCGAGGTCCGCGTCGAGCGCCGCGGCGCGGTGATCCGGTTCGAGGTCGTCTACCCCACCGCGCCGCGCGGCGACCTGCACCGCGTCGACCTCGCCCTCTTCGTCCCCAGGGGGGCGCCGGTCGCGGTGAGCACGCGCGGCGGGATGATCCAGGCGCGCGGGCTCGCCAACGACCTCCGGCTCCGCAGCACGAGCGGCAAGGTCGTCGCCTCGACGAGCGGTACCGTGCGCATCGACACCGGCGACGGCGACATGGACGTGGCGCTCGCCGGCGCCGCTTGGAAGAGCGCGCCGCGGCTCGTCTCCCGCGACGGCGACATCACGCTGCGCCTCGACGCGGCGAGCGAGGCGCGCGTCGACATCCGCACTCGCGGTGAGATCTCGATGCAGGCGCCGGCGCGTCTGCAGCGGCGGCGCGGCGGCGCCGTCGTCACCTACGGTCAAGGGACCAGACCGCTGAGCCTCCACACCCGTTCCGGCCACGTCACCCTGCTGCCGCCGGACGTTTCCTGAAACCGGATCACAGCCGTTTCTCTAGAGACCGAATCGCCCGCTTCGCGGAGGAATCCACATGGCTAGTCGTCTCCGTCTTCGCGCCAACGCTGATCGCGCTGCTGGCGCTCGTCACCGCCGGCCCTGCCCTCGCCGAGGACTCGCCCGAGCGGGTCACGCTGCGCGGCGCCAAGGTGATCGACGTCTCCGTGCCCAGCGTCTTCGACGGCGACCTGCGCGAGCTGCCGACGGCGCCGCAGTGGAAGCCCGGCGATCCGATCAAGGAGATCCCGCGCCGCCACCACCGCCCGCCGCGCCTCGTGCCGGAGCCGGCCGAGCCGCAGATCGATCCGCTGCTCGAGGTGCAGGCACGGGCGCCGCAGCGGGGCACCGATCCGCCGCTCCTCAACTTCGCCGGCCAGGGCTTCACCGGCGTCAACCCGCCCGACACCGTGGGCGACGTCGGCCTCCTGCACTACATCCAGTCGATCAACGCTTCCGGCGGCGCCGTGTTCACCGTCTACAACAAGAGCGACGGCTCGGTGGCCGCCGGCCCGATCGCCATGGAATCGCTGGGTACCGGCAACTGCGCGAGCGGCCTCGGCGACCCGGTGATTCTCTACGACCAGCTCGCCGACCGCTGGTTTTTGAGCGAGTTCAGCAACAGCGGCAACCGCCTCTGCGTCTACATCTCGCAGACCAGCGACCCGATCACCGGCGGCTGGTTCGCCTACCAGTTCACCGCCCCCGGCTTCCCCGACTATCCGAAGTACGGCGTCTGGCCCGACGCCTACTACGCCTCGAGCCAACGAGAGCTCGCCGGCGGCGTACGCGTTCGACCGCGCGCAGATGCTGATCGGCGGCGTCGCCACGGCGCAGCGGTTCACCGCCCCCGACATCGCGGCCTTCGGCTTCCAGGCCCTGATCCCCGCCGACGCCGACGGCGAGACGCCGCCGCCGGCCGGCGCGCCGAACCCGTTCATGCGCCACCGCGACGACGAGGCCCACAACCCGCCGGGCACGGCGGGCCAGGACTTCCTGGAGATCTGGGAGTTCCACGTCGACTGGGCGACGCCCGCCAACTCGACCTTCACCGGTCCGACCAACGTCGCGATCGCCGAGATCGACTCCGAGCTGTGCGGCTTCACCTCTTTCAACTGCTTCCCGCAGCAGGGCTCGGGGACCACGCTCGACCCGCTGCGCGAGGTGGTCATGAACCGGCTGCAGTACCGCAACTTCGGCAGCCACGAGACGCTGGTGGGCAACCTCGTCACCGACGTCGACGGCACCAACCACGGCGGCATCCGCTGGTTCGAGCTGCGCGACACCGGCGCCGGCTGGAACGTGCACCAGCAGGGCACCTACGCCCCCGACGCCCACCACCGCTGGATGGGCAGCGCCGCGATGGACGGCCAGGGCAACATCGGCGTCGGCTACAGCGTCAGCAGCACGACGATGTTCCCCAGCCTGCGCTTCGCGGCGCGCCTCGCCGGCGACCCGCTCGGCACGCTGCAGGGCGAGGTGTCGATCGTCGCCGGCAGCGCCGCCAACGCCAGCAACCGCTGGGGCGACTACGCCGCGCTCGCCGTCGACCCCGTCGACGACGCTACCTTCTGGTTCACCTCGATGTACTCGCCGTCGAGCTCGTGGGCGACGCGCATCGCCACCTTCAAGCTCTGCGCGCCGCCGGGCGTGCCGACGATCGGCACCGCCACGGCGTCGGCGCCGAACGCCATCGACCTGACCTGGTCCAACGGCGTTCCCGCCTCCGACAGCTTCAACGTCTACCGCGCGCAGGGCACCTGCGCCTCGCCCGCCGGGCCGTTCGTCAAGATCGCCGGTCCGCTTGCCGGTTCGCCGTACCAGGACACCACGGTCTCGGGCGGTACCACCTACGCCTACAAGGTGAGCGGCATCCTCGCCCTGTGCGAGAGCGGCCAGTCGGGCTGCGTCGAGGCGACGGCCACCGGCGCGTGTACCCTGCCGCCGGTCTTCGCCGGCTTGCAATCGGTGACCAACCCGCAGTACACCGGCTGCCGCCTCGATCTCGCCTGGAACGCGGCGACGTCGCAGTGCCCGGCGGGAGGAGTCACCTACAACGTCTACCGGGGCAGCAGCCCCGGGTTCGTGCCCAACGTCGGCAATCGCATCGCCACCGGCGTCACCGGCACGACCTACCAGGACAACGTCAACCTCAACAATGGCGTCACCTACTACTACGTCGTGCGCGCGGTCGAGACCGTGAACTCGATGGAGGAGACGAACGTCGTCGAGAAGAACCGCGCGCCCACCGGGCCGTTCGTCCCCACGCCGCTGGCCGACACCTTCGAGGGCGCGGCCTCGGGCGGCGGCTTCGACCTCGCCGGCTGGACCCACGGCGCGCTCAGCGGGCCGCAGGACTGGCAGTGGTCGACGGCGCAGTCGCAGACTCCTACCCACTCCTGGTTCTCCGACAGCATCGTCACCGCCTCGGCGCGCGGCCTGGTGTCGCCGGAATTCGGCGTCACCAGCACCACGACGCTGAGCTTCTGGCACACCTTCGACCTCGAGGGCACCGTCGCCCAGTGCTACGACGCCGGCACGCTGGAGATCAGCACCAACGGCGGCGGCAGCTGGGCGGTGGTGCCCGACGCCGCCTTCACCGCCGGCGGCTTCAACGGCACGGTCAACGGCTGCTGCAGCAACCCGCTCGCCGGCAAGCGCGCGTGGTGCTCGGGGACGATCGGCCCGATGACGCAGGTGACCGCGAACCTGGCGGCGTACAACGGCCAGATCGCACGGCTGCGCTGGCAGGAAGGCGACGACTCGAGCGTGCAGGACATCGGCTGGTTCGTCGACAGCGTGACGGTGAACAACGCCGCGCTGCCCACAGTCTGCGTCACCGGCGGCCTCTTCTACAGCGGCTTCGAGACCGGCATCCTCGTGCCCCCTTGGGCGGGCGCGTCGCCCTAGCTACCGGCCTCGCGCAACGCCGGCCCTAACGCTCCGCCGGCTTCTGCAGCTCGCTCTCCGGCTCGACGTGGACCACCACGTCGGCGCCGGGGAGCTCGCGCTGCACCGCCGCCTCGATGCGGTCGCAGATCCCGTGCGCGTCGTCGACGCGCATGCCGCCGGGCACCACCAGGTGCAGCTCGACGAAGGGGCGCGGGCCGCCGCGGCGCGTGCGCAGGTCGTGGAACTGCAGCGCGCCGCCCATCTCGGCGCGCACCGCCGCGGCGACGCGCTCGACCTCGGCCGCGGCGAGCGACTCGTCCATCAGCCCGCCCACCGAGTCGCGGAAGACGTGCCAGCCGAGACGCAGAATGTTCGCCGCCACCAGCAGCGCGATGAGCGGATCGAGCAGCCAGCGGCCGGTGAGCCAGGCGGCGCCGAGGCCGGCTAGCACGCCGGCGGTGGTGATGACGTCACCCCACAGGTGGGCGCCGCTCGCCACCAGCGCCGGCGAGCGCTGGCGCCGGCCGACGCGCTGGAGGTAGGCGGCGAGGCCGGCGTTGGCGGCGGCGGCGACGCCCGCCAGCGCCAGCCCGACGCCGAGAGCCGCCGGCGGTGCCGGCTGCTGCAGGTGCTGCCAGGACTCGTGCACGATGGCCGCGGAGGCGACGAGCACCAGCGCCCCCTCGAAGCCGGCCGACAGGTACTCCGCCTTGGTGTGGCCGAACGGATGGCGGCGGTCCGGCGGCCGCCGCGACACCGCGACGGCGAGCGCCGCCGCTCCCGCCGCCGCGACGTTGACGATCGACTCCAGCGCGTCGGCGAGCAGCGCCACCGATTGCGTCTGCCACCACGCCGCGGTCTTCACCAGCAGCAGCGCGACGCCCACCACGACGTTGAGCCCGGCGGCGCGAGCGACGATGCGCGCGGGGTCGCTCGCGGCCGCGCTCACTGCATTCATTCAGAATCGGCTGGTGTCGCGGCCGAAGGCGGCGGCCTTCGCCCAGTCGAACAGCACCTTCACCTTGTTGGCGAGGCTCACCAGCTTGGTGAGGTAGACCGAGCGCCAGAACAGCCAGGCGACGCGGCCGCTCCACTTCACGTGCGGCAGGTCGGCGAGCGCCTGGTGGCCGCCGATGTAGGCGAGCATGCCGAGGTTCCTGAAGTCGAACGGCCGCGGTTGGCGCCCGCTCGCCACCAGCCGCAGCGAGCGCGCCAGGTGCTTGCCCTGCTGCTGCGCCACCTGCGCGGTGGCGGGCACCGGCTCCTCGGCACAGGCGGCGCAGTCGCCGATGGCGAAGGCGCCGCTCTTACCCGGCAGCCGCAGCGCGCGGTCGACGAGCAGCCGCCCGCGCGGGTCGAGCGGCAAGCCGAGCTCGCGGACGAACGGCCGCGGCGCCAGGCCCCCGGCCCACACCACCATGCCGTAGGGCACCTCGCTGCCGTCGGCGAGCACCACGCGGTCGGCCTCGATGCGTCCTACGGGCGTCGACGTGCGCACCTCGATCCCCTCGCGACGGAAGTGGGCGCCGGTGTACTCGGCAAGCGCGGCGTCGAAGCCGCCGAGCAGCCGCGGCGCCGCCTCGAGCAGCACGACGCGGGCGCGGCGCGCCACGTGGGGGAACACCTCGCGCAGCTCCTCCTCGAGCAGGTCGTGCACCTCCGCGGCGATCTCGACGCCGGTGGCGCCGCCGCCGCAGACGACGAAGGTGAGGCGCCGGCGCACTTCTTCGTCGGGCAGCCCCGGCAGGTCCGCGCGCGCCAGCTGCAGCAGGATACGGCCGCGGATGGCCCGCGCGTCGGCGACGTCCTGGAGGTGGAGCGCATGCTCGGCGACGCCGGGGATGCCGTAGTCGGCGACGGCGGCTCCGACGGCGACGACGAGGAAGTCGAAGGGGATCGCGAGCTCCTCGTCGGAGACCGCCGAGCGGCAGAGCACCTCGCGCCGGTTCCAGTCGACGCGCTCGGCGTTCGCTTCGACGATGCGCGCCGAGCGCACCCGCCGCCGCACCGGCTCGAGGATGGAGCGAAACTCGACGGTGCCGACGACCGCCGAGGGCAGCAGCGGCGAGAAGACGAAGTAGTTGCGCGGCGAGACGACGGTGACTTCGAACGGCCCACGCCGGAGGTTGCGCGCCAGCGAGTAGCCGCCGAAGCCGGAGCCGAGGATGACCAGCCGGGGAGGCGCCATCGCGCGATCTTATGACCGCTCGACGCAGCGGGCGCGCGGCGGCCGCTTCGGGCATAATTCGCTTACCAGTCCAGTCGGAACCATCATGAGGAGGTGGGTGAGATGACCACGCGTCTCGTCGTCTTCGCTCTGGCTTCGCTCGTTCCCGCCGCCGCCGCCGCGCAGCACTTCCACCACCACGTCGAGGCCGCGCCTGGCGCCAAGTCGGTGTGCGCCAAGACCTACGCGACCCCCGCGCTCGACCCGCGCTTGCCGAAAGTGCCCTGGGAGGTCATCACCGACAACCCGGTGGCGAAGCAGCACTTTCAACAGGGGATGGCGCTCTACTACGGCTTCAACTACGAGGACGCCCTGCGCAACTTCAAGAAGGCCACGGAGCTCGCCCCGTCGTTCGTCATGGGCTGGTGGGGGATGGCGATGGCGGCAGGCCCCAACATCAACTTCACCAAGATCGACGACGACTGCCTGGTGCTGGCGCGCAGTTCGAGCGGCGAGGCGTGGAGGCTGGGCCAGAAGCTTTCGCCCAAGACTGTCGATTACCAACTCGCCGAGGCCTTGCCAGTTCGCTATGCGGGCAGCGACCCCAAGAAGAGGACTGACGAGTACGCGGACGCCATGAGCAAGGTTTGGGCGAGTTTCGCGGCGGGCCTCGATCCCAACGTCGGTGCGCTCTACGCAGAGAGCCTGATGGACAAGTGGCCCTGGGACCTCTGGACGCCCGACCACAAGGAAAAGCACGCCGACACCGCGGTGGTGCTGAAGGTGCTGCGCGAGGTCACCGACAGGCACGCTGACGCCTTGGGAGCTCATCACTACTTCATCCACGCCGTCGAGGCGGGTCCGACGCCGGAGGAAGCGAGGGACAGCGCCAAGTTCCTGAAGGACGTGGCCGGCAGCGCCGGTCACCTGGCGCACATGCCGTCGCATACCTACCTCCTCATGGGCGACTACGAGGGCGCCGTGGAAGCCAATGACAAGGCCGTCGAGGCCGACCGCGGCTTCGATGGGCCTTGCAAGGGCAATTACGACGAGTACATCGCCAACCCCGAGTGCCCGCAGCTCTACTACGGGCACTACTACGTGCACAACCTCTTCTTCCGCGCCGTCGCCGAGGCGTTCAGAGGCCGCGTCGACAAGGCGATCGGGGACGCCGGCTCCGCTTATCAGCACGCCATCCGCTTCCTCCCCAACGAGCCCGGGCTGCAGCGGTACATGGCGCCGCTATACCTGATCCTCGCCGCCCACGGCCGCTGGGATCCCATCGTCAAGGCATCGGAGCCGGAGTGCACCCCGCCCTTACCCATCAAGTACGATTCCGGCTGCCACATCGCGCGCTCGATCTGGCATTGGGCGAAGGGCATGGCGTACACCACGGCGCCTAAGGACCTGGTGGAAGCGCGCACCGAGTTCAGGAAGTTCCTCTTCGAGCGCGGCCAAATCAGGCCGCCCACCCCCACGGGCTGGAGTAACAACACCGCCGAAGACGTGCTCGCCGTCGCGGCGGACACGCTGGCGGCGCGCATCGCATGGGCGGAGGGAAGCCGAGAGCTGGCGATCGAGAAGCTGAAGCTCGCCGTCGCTCACGAGGACGCCTTGATATACGACGAGCCGCCGCAGTGGGTCTTCCCGGTGCGCCAGTCGCTCGGCGGCGCCTATCTCGCGATGGGGCGCTACCAGGAGGCCATCGACAGCTTCCAAGCCGACCTCCTCAGGCATCCCAAGAACGGGCGTTCCCTCTACGGCATCGCCAGCGCGTACACGAAGTGGGGCAAGCCCACGGAGGCGAAGCCGTACTGGGAGGGCTATGAGACGGCCTGGAAGGGTGCCGACAGGCCGCTCTCCGAGGAGGCACTCTGGCTGCTCGGCATGACGGCCGCGCCCGCATCCAGCGGCGAGAGCCCGCCGGCGCCCGGGCGCTGAGGGCAGGGTGGGCGTCGGGGCCGCCCCGCCGCCACCCTGCTACGATCGCTGCAGAGGCCCCGCCATGCTCGACGTGCCCACCACCCCCGCGCCGATCGCCGCGGCCGGCGTCGACTTCGCCCTCACCGAGGAGCAGCGCGCCGTCGAGCAGACGGCGCGCGAGTTCGCGCGGCGCGAGATCGACCCCATCGTCGACGAGATCGACGAGGCGCAGCGCTTCCCGCTCGAGGTGATGAAGAAGGCCGGCGAGCTGGGCTTCCTCGGCGTCATCTTCCCCGAGCGCTGGGGCGGCGCCGGGCTCGGCTACGTCGAGTACGTGCTGGTGGTCACCGAGCTTTCCGCTGTCGATCCCTTCGGTCGGCATCAGCGTCGCGGCGCACAACTCGCTGTGCAGCAACCACATCTACAAGTTCGGCAACGACGAGCAGCGGCAGCGCTGGCTGGTGCCGCTCGCCTCGGGGCAGAAGATCGGCGCCTGGAGCCTCACCGAGCCCAACGCCGGCTCCGATGCCGGCGGCACGCGCACGCGGGCCGAGAAGGTCGACGGCGGCTGGGTGCTCAACGGCGCCAAGACCTTCACCACCCACGGCTCGGTGGGCGACGTCTGCGTCGTCTTCGCGGTCACCGAGCGCGAGGCGCCGAAGGGGCACAACCTCTCCGCCTTCGCCATCGACAAGGGCACGCCGGGGTTCCGGCCCGGCAAGAAGGAGAACAAGCTCGGCATCCGCGCCTCCGACACCGCCGAGGTGGTGATGGAGGACTGCTTCGTCCCCGACGAGAACCTGCTCGGCAACCGCGGCGAGGGGTTCAAGCAGGCGATGGTGGTGCTCGACGGCGGCCGCATCTCGATCGCCGCCCTCGGTCTGGGCACGGCAGTCGGCGCCTTCCGCGCCGCCACCGCCTACGCCAAGCAGCGCGAGCAGTTCGGCAAGCCGATCGCCGAGTTCCAGGCCATCCAGTTCGCGCTCGCCGAGATGGCGACGCGGATCGCCGCCGCCGAGGCGCTGACGATGGCGGCGGCGGAGGCGATGGACCGCGGGCTGCCGGTGACGCTGATCGCCTCGCAGGCCAAGCTCGCCACCGGCGAGGCGGCAGTCTTCTGCAGCGAGCGCGGCGTGCAGATCCACGGCGGCTACGGCTTCGTCAAGGACTACCGCGCCGAGAAGTTCTACCGCGACGCCAAGATCTGCACCATCGGCGAGGGGACGAGCGAGATCCAGCGCCTGGTCATCGCGCGCCAGCTGCTGCGCGGCCGCCGATGATCGCGGGCATCGCCCACATCGGCATCGCGGTGCGCTCGATCGACGAAGCGCGTGGCTTTTGGGAGGCGCTGGGGCTGCGCATCGAGCACGTCGAGGAGGTGCCGCACGAAGGCGTGCGGGTGGCGATGATCCCGTGCGGGGAGAGCCGCATCGAGCTGCTCGAGCCGACGCGCGACGACTCGCCGATCGCCGGCTTCCTCGCCAAGCGCGGGCCCGGCATCCACCACCTCTGCCTGACGAGCGACGACGTCGCCGGCGACGACAGCCGGCTGCGCGCGGCGGGAGTCGAGCTGCTGCGCGCGGCGCCAACCGCCGGCGCCGGCGGCTCGCGCGTGCAGTTCGTCCACCCGAAGAGCGCCGGCGGCGTGTTGGTGGAGCTAGCCGAGCAGCCTGACCCGCAGCCGACGGAGACACCGTGAACCCCGGCGCGCTCGTCATCCTCCACCTCGTGCAGCCGACGGAGAAGTTCTGGGGCGTGCTGCTGCGGCTCGCCGGCGAGGGGATCACCGTGCGCGGCATCAACCTCTCGTCGTTCGACGACTGGGCGCGGGCGGTGGCGCGACACGAGGCGACGCTCGACCTGGCGACGATGTTCGTGCCGCTGTTCCGCGTCGAGCGCATGTTCCTCGACGAGCAGGTGGGCGAGGTGGAGAGCTACAGCCAGCGCTTCCATCGCATGGCGGGCGTCGCCGTGGAGAGCCACCTCGGGCTGGGCGCGGGCGACGGCGGCGGGCGGGACGAGCCGGGACTGGTCTCCTGAGGTGGACGCGGGAGCGAGCGCGCCGCCAGCGCCGAACGCCGCGGGCGGCCCGAGGCGCCCCATCCTCGTCCTCGGCTGCGGCGTCGTCGGCGCCTCCGCGGCCGCCGGCTGGAGCGCCGCCGGCCACCAGGTCTGGGGTTACGACCGCCGCGATCTCCAGCCGCTCGTCGAGCGTGGTTGGCTCGCGCGGCAAGTGCCGGTGGAGGCGCTCGACGCGTCTCTCGCCGAGGCAGCCGTGGTGCTGCTGGCGCTGCCGGTCTCCGGCATCCTGGCGGCGCTGCGCCGGCTGCCGTTCCGCGCCGGCCAGCTGGTGACCGACGCCGGTAGCGTCAAGACGGCGGTGATGGCGGCGGCCGCGGCGCTACCCGACGGCGTCGACTTCGTCGGCGGCCACCCGATGGCGGGCAGCGAGGAGAGCGGCTACGAGGCGGCGCGCGCCGATCTCTTCGCCGGCGCCACGTGGGCGCTCGTCGGTGCCGAGGGGCCGGTGGCACGCGTGGCCGCGCTCGTCGCCGAGCTCGGCGCCGTGCCGCTTCCCTGCGACGCCGCCGAGCACGATCGCGTCGTCGCCCTCACCTCGCACCTGCCGCAACTGCTCGCCACGGCGCTCGCCGCCGAGCTCGAGTCGCGCGGCGAGCCGCTTGCCGCGGCGCTGCTCGGTCCCGGCGGGCGCTCGTTCCTCCGCCTCGCCGGCAGCTCGCTCGAGGTTTGGCGCGACGTCCTCGACCACAACCGCGACGAGGTCGACCGCGCCCTCGCCGCGGTCGCCGCCCGCTCCGGTCAGCCGGTGGCGGCGCTGGCCGAGGAGTTCGAGCTCGCCCGCCGCTTCGCGACGCGGCTCAGAATTCCACGTACTTGAGGTAGAACGCCGTCAGGTCGAGCTTCTTGCTCACCAGCTCCTGCCCGCGCGCCGGGGTGATGAGGAACTGGCCGGCGCGCACGCGGCGGTCGGTGGCGATGAACAGCTCGAGGGCCTCGATGGCGCCCGGCTGCTTGGCCTCGAGGTCGAGCATCGACTGCGCGGCGCCGGCGATGGCCTGGAAGACGGCGCCCTCGGAGTTGGCGGTCACCTCGACCAGCAGCCGACGCGGCGCGGTGCCCTCGAAGAGGCTGGCGCTGGCGACGCCGTGGGCGCGCAGCATCTCGCCGACGGTGGTGGCTAGCTCGATGCGCGAAACCTGCGTGCGCGGCGCGCGGAGGAAGTCGACGTTGCCGGCGGGTGTCCTCGCCAGCGTCCCTTTCGGCGCCTCGGCGGCGGCGGCGCCACTCGCCGTCGCCGGAGCCGTGGGCGGCCGGTGCGGCGGCGGGGGAGGCAGCGACCGGTTGCGGCGCTCTGCCGCGAGCTCGCCGAGCGTCGGCTCCCGCGGTCCCTGGGGCGGTGGAGGCGTGGGCGCCGGACCGCGCAGCACCGTCGCCGAGCCGAAGTCGCTGGCGTTGACCGACTGCGTGCGCGCGACGTCGATCTGCGACATCGGCAGCGTCGTCTGCGAGCCGTTGGGCAGCACGACGAGAGCGGTGTCTCCGCGCACGGTGTACTTCTCGCGCGCCGTGACGATGCTGCCGTCCTTCAAGTAGATGGTGTAGGCGAGAAGCGGCGACGCCGCGAGCAGCAGAACGGCGGCGAGGGCGGCGCGGGTGAGCCGGGCGGGAACGAGGTGGGTGCGGCGCATGGCGGCTCCTCCGGGGGGTAGCCTCGTATCATAGCCGGCGTGCGCCTCTCCCCCCGCTCGCGCCTGCCGCTCGCCTTGGTGCTGGCGTGGCGCTACCTGCGGGGCCGGCGTTCGCGGCTGCTGCAGCGCACGGCGCTCGCGGCGCTGCTCTCGATCGCTCTCGGCGTCATGGCGATGGTGGTCGCCATGGCGCTGATGACCGGCTACCGCGAAGACCTCGAGCGCAAGCTCATCGCCGGCAACGCGGCGGTGCTCGCCTATCCGCTGGGGCCGCCGGGGAAGGCGACGCGCGAGGACCTCGTGCGTCGCCTACTGGCGATCCCCGGCGTGACTGCCGTCGGCAAGGTGGCTTACGGGCAGGGCACCCTGCTCTCCGCCGGGCGCCCGGCAGGCGAGGCGGTGACGCTGCGCGGCGTGGCGCCGGGCCGCGACGCGCTCGCCGGACCGGCGCCGCTCCTGGCGGAGACCGCGGACGGCGTGTCCGGCGTCGTGCTCGGCGCCGAGCTCGCCCACCACCTCCGCGTGCGTCGCGGCGACCTGCTGCGCCTGGTGGCGCTGGGCTTCGGCCGCGGCCGGCCGACCTTCCGCTACCAGAGCCTGCGTGTCACCGGCACCTTCCGCACCGGCTTCGCCGAGTTCGACCGCAACTGGGTGGTGCTGGCGCGGCCGCTCGTGGAGCGGCTCACCGGCGGCAGCGGCGGCTCGACGCTGTTCGAGATCGCCGTCGTCGACCCGCGCCGCGCGCCCGCCATCGGCAAGCAGGTCGCGGGTGTGCTCGGCCCGGACTACCTGGTCACCGACTGGCAGCGGTCTGAACCGCGAGCTGTTCGCGGCGCTGCGGCTGCAACAGCTGCTGCTGTTCTTCCTGCTCGGCCTCATCGTGCTGGTGTCGACCTTCAACGTCGCCTCGACACTGATGGTGCTGGTGCGCGAGCGCCTGCGCGACGTCGGCGTGCTGGCGGCGCTCGGCCTGTCGCGGCGCCAGCTGGCGGCGGTGTTCGTCGCCTACGGCGGCGCCCTCGGCCTCGTCGGCACGCTGCTCGGCGTCGGCTGCGGCAGCGTGTTGCGCTGGCTCTGCGACCGCTTCGAGCTCATCCGCTTCGACCCCGAGGTGGCGGCCATCTACTTCATCAGCGCCGTGCCTTTCCGCGTGCAAGCCGGCGACCTGCTGGCGATCGTCGCCTTCTCGGTGGCGTTCACGCTGCTCTCCTGCCTGCTGCCGACGCTGCGCGTCGTGCGCGTGTCGGCGGCGGACGCGCTGCGCTACGAGTAGCTGCGGCGCGCCATAATCCGGGCGATGTCGCCCTTGCCTGGATTCCCAGAACGCCTGCGCCGCGCCTTCGCTCGCGCGGCCGGCGCGTGCGGGTGGGGGCGCGGCGGCTGCGGCGCTGGTACGTCGCCGCCGAGCTGACGCTGGCGAAGCGGTTCGGCTTGTCGACGCAGGAGGACCGCCGCTTCTTCCTGCTCATCCCCGCGGTGGGCGTCATGGGCGGTCTCTTCGCCATCGGCGTCGACTGGCTGCTCGACGCCGTGCGCGCGCTGCTGTGGGGGGACGACGGCTCGTTCCTCGTGCTCGGCCAGACGGCGCCGCTGTGGCGGGTGCTCGCGGCGCCCACCTTCGGCGGCCTGCTGGTCGGGCTGCTGATGTGGTGGAGCAAGCAGCCGGTGTCGGGGCAGGGCACGGCGCTGCTCATCGAGTCGGTGGTGCTGCGCCAGGGCGCGGTGCCGCCGCGGCCGGTGCTGGTCTCGACGCTGGCGTCGATCTTCACCGTCGGCAGCGGCGGCTCGCTGGGCAAGGAAGGGCCGCTGCTGCGGCTCGACGCCATGCTCGCCTCGTGGATGGGGCAGAAGCTCGGCCTCGGCTCGCACCGGCTCAAGATCCTCCTCGGCTGCGGCGCCGCCGCCGGCATGGCGGCCACCTACAACGTGCCGGTGGGCGGCGCGTTGTTCGCCATGGAGGTGATCCTCGGCAACTTCGCGCTGGAGATCTTCGGGCCCATCGTCGCCGCCTCGGTGATCGCCACCCTCATCGCCCGCGCCGTGCTCGGCGACGTGCCGCTCTACGCCGCCGCCGGCTACGAGCTGCAGAACGGCTGGGAGCTGATCCCCTACCTCGGCCTCGGCGTGATCGGCGCCTTCGCCTCGGTGGCCTTCGTCTTCGGCGTGCGCGGCGGGCGCGAGCTGTTCGACCGCGCGCGCTTCCTGCCGCCGTGGCTGCGGCCGGCGGTGGGCCTCTTCCTCGTCGGCGGCATCGCGGTGTGGTTCCCGCACGTGCTCGGCAACGGCTTCGAAGGGATCACCCAGGCGCTGTCGGGCCAGCTGCCGCTGCTGTGGCTGCTGCTGCTGCCGCTGGCGAAGATCGTCGCCTCGGGCCTCACCTCGGGCAGCGGCGGCGCCGGCGGGATGTTCACGCCGGCGCTGTTCGTCGGCGCCATGGTGGGCGGCGCCTACGGCGTGTTCGCGCACGCGCTGTGGCCGTTCGCCACCTCGCCCTACGGTGCCTACGCGGCGGTGGGCATGGCGGCGATCGCCGCCGGCACCAGCCACGCGCCGATCTCCGCCATCCTCATCCTCTTCGAGCTCACCGGCAACTACCAGCTCATCCTGCCGCTGATGGTGGCCTCGATCACCTCGAGCTTCCTCTCGCGCGCCCTCTACCGCTACTCGGTGGACGAGGAGTCGCTGCGCCGCCGCGGCATCGACGTCTCCTTGCGCATGGAGGAGGCCGCCCTCGCCGGCATCGAGGTGAAGAGCCTGCTGCGCCAGGACCCCGAGGTGCTGCGCCCCGGCGACAGCTACGCCACGGTGGTCGACCGCTTCCTGCGCAGCCACCGCCAGCGGCTGTTCGTCGTCGACGAGCAGGGGCGGCTCGAGGGTGCGGTGTCGCTGCACGACATCAAGCACCTGCTGCAGGAGCCGAGCGCGGTGTCGGCGGTGGTGGCGCACGACCTGGCGGTGCCGGTGGGCCGCGTGCTCTCCCCCGACACCCGCCTCCACCGCGCCACCGAGGCCTTCGCGCAGAGCGACTTCGAGCGGCTGCCGGTGGTAGAGCGCGAGAGCGGCCGCTTCCTCGGCGTGCTGGCGAAGAAGGACCTCCTGGCGATCTACTCGCAGGAGGTGCTGGGGCGGCCGGCGATGCTCGCCACCTTCGTCTCGACGAGCGCCGCCGGCAGCCGCGACTACGTCGAGCTGCCGCCCGACTTCGCGCTGCGGCTGGTGCCGGTGCCGCCGCCGCTCTACGGCCGCACGCTCGCCGAGGCGCACCTGCCGCAGCGCTTCGGCGTGCGCGTCATCGAGATGAAGCGGCCGCGCCCGGGCAGCCCGCCGCAGCGGTTGATGGCCGCCGCCGACACGCGGTTGCAGAAGGGCGACGAGCTGATCGTCATCGGCCCCACCGCCGCCATCGAGCGGCTCGAGCGCGGCGAGCTGGGAGTCGACGAGGCGCTGGCGCACGCGGAGATCGACTAGGTGCCACGAAGTACGGCAGCGGGGCACTGATGCCGGAGCCGCCCGGCCCGCCGGCGATAGGCGAGCCGCTGCACGATCCCGCCGAGCTCGGCGAGCTGGCGACACACCCCGGGCTGTGCGCCACGTGCGTGCACCTGCGCCTCCTGCGCTCGCCGCGCAGCACGTTCGCGCGCTGCGCCAAGGCGGAGCGCGATCCGGCGTTCCCGCGCTACCCGCGGCTGCCGGTGGTGGCCTGTGCCGGCCACCGGCCGGCACCGCGCGACGAGGCCCCGGCACCGCCGCGGATGGCGGACGTGGCGATGGCGGCCGCGCCGGCGGGAGCGATGCTGCACGTCACCAACGGCGACGCGGTGCTCGCCGGTTTCCGCGCCGGCGGCCTCGGCGGCGAGCAGCTCGCCTGGCGCGACGTGCTGCACGACGGCCCGGTGCCGATGACGGCGACGCTCGAGGAGCTGTCGGAGGTGCGCGCCCGCGCGCTGGCAGCCTTCGGTTGGGGCGCTTACGCCGAGCTGCGCGCGGCGTTCGCCCGGCGCGACGCGGCGCTCGCCCGTTGCGGCGAGCACGAGGAGGTGGTGCTGTGGTTCGAGCACGACCTCTACGACCAGCTGCAGCTCGTGCAGCTGCTCGACTGGTTCGCGCAGCACGGCACCGGCGGCGCGCGGCTGAGCCTCATCCAGATCGACGCCTTCCCCGGCGTCGAGCCTTTCCACGGGCTGGGACAGCTCGACGGCGCGCAACTGCGCGAGCTGCTGCCGTGGCGCCGTCCGGTGACCATGCGGCAACTGCGGGCGGCGGCAGCGGTGTGGCGCGACTTCCGGGCCGAGCGCCCGCTGGCCCTCGCCGCGCGCGCAGGAGCGGAGCTGGAAGAGCTGCCATTCCTGTCCGCGGCGGTGCGCCGCTTCTGCGAGGAGTACCCGTCGACGCGCGACGGCCTGGCGCGCAGCGAGCGCCAGGTGCTGGCGGCAGTGGCGGCAGGCGCGCGGCGTTCGGCGGAGATCTACCTGCGCAGTCGCGACGCCGAACGCTGCCCGTGGGGCGACGCTTCGGTTTTCCTGCGCCTCGAAGGGCTCGCCAACGCGCTCGTCCCGGCCCTCGCGCGCACGGCTGCCGGTTACGAGCTGACGCCGCTGGGCGAGCGCCTGCTCGCCGGCGAGGGTGATTGGGTCCGCGAGAGCGGCGGCATCGACCGCTGGCTCGGCGGCGTCCGCCTGCGCGGCACGGTCGTGCCGTGGCGGTGGCACCAGCAGGCCGGGTCAGTGGTGCCGCTGCCATAAACTCGGCAGCGAGGAGACCTAGACCCCCATGGCCGACACCCGCATCGAGAAGGACAGCCTCGGCCCCGTCGAGGTGCCCGCGCGCGCCTACTACGGGGCGCAGACCGAGCGCGCCCGCCGCAACTTCCCGGTCTCGGGGCTGCGCTTCCCGCGCCGCTTCCTCGCCGCGCTGGGGATGGTCAAGGGCGAGGCGGCCGCCGTCAACGCCGAGCAGGGGAGCGTGCCGCGGCACCTCGCCGATGCCATCCACAAGGCCGCCGAGGAGGTGATCGCGGGGCAGCACGACGAGCAGTTCCCGCTCGACATCTTCCAGACCGGCTCGGGCACCTCGACCAACATGAACGCCAACGAGGTGATCGGCAACCGGGCGGTGGAGATCCTCGGCGGAGTGTTGGGCAGCAAGGACCCCGTACACCCCAACGACCACGTCAACTTCGGCCAGTCCTCCAACGACGTCATTCCCACCGCCATCCAGCTCTCGGCCTACCTCGCCATCGTCGAGGACCTCGAGCCGGCGCTGCAGGGGCTCGCCGGCGCGCTCGAGAAGAAGGCGGCCGAATTCGACGACGTGGTGAAGATCGGGCGCACCCACTTGCAGGACGCGGTGCCGGTGCGCCTGGGGCAAGAGTTTTCGGGCTACGCCCAGCAGGTGCGCAACGGCATCGACAGGCTCGGCGCCGCCAAGCCGCGGCTCGCCCAGCTCGCCCTCGGCGGCACGGCAGCCGGCACCGGCCTCAACGCGCCGCCGGGCTTCGCCGACGCGGTGATCGCCCGCATCGCGGCGCGCACCGGCCAGCCCTTCGTCGGCGCCCCCAACAAGTTCGAGGCGCTCGCCGCCAAGGACGCCTGCGTCGAGGCCTCGGGCGCGCTCAAGACCATCGCCGTCTCGCTGACCAAGATCGCCAGCGACCTGCGCTGGCTGGGCTCGGGGCCGCGCGCCGGCCTGGCGGAGATCCAGCTCCCCAGCCTGCAGCCGGGCAGCTCGATCATGCCCGGCAAGGTCAACCCGGTGATCCCCGAGATGACGCTGATGGTGGCGGCGCAGGTGATCGGCAACGACGCCGCCATCACCGTCGGCGGCATGAGCGGCAACTTCGAGCTCAACGTGATGATGCCGGTCATCGCCTACGATCTGTTGCAGTCGATCGAGATCCTCGCCGCCGCCTGCCGCCTGCTCGCCGAGCGCTGCGTCGAGGGGATCGTCGCCGACCGCGAGCGTCTGAAGTCGATGGTGGAGCGCTCGCTGATGATGGTCACCGCGCTGGCGCCGAAGATCGGCTACGACGCCGCGGCGCAGATCGCCAAGGAGGCGTACGCCAGCGGGCGCACGGTCCGCGAGCTCTGCCTGGAGAAGCGCCTGCTGCCGCCCGACGAGCTCGACGAGCTGCTCGACCCGCGGCAGATGACCGAGGGTGGCGTGCTGGGTATCGCGGTCGGCGGCTGAGCGCGAGCGTTGACGTGAGCGGGACGGGCGCCGCTGCGGGGAGGTGCCAACGGTGGTGAGCGCGGTGCTGCGCGAGGCGCTGGTGCTGCTGCTCGCGGCGGTCATCGTCCTCCTGGTCAGCCATCGCCTGCGGCTGCCCGCCATCGTCGGGCTGCTGCTCACCGGCGTGCTCATCGGCCCTTCGGGGCTGGGGCTGTTCTCCGAGCTCGCCGCGGTGGAAGTCGCCGCCGAGATCGGCGTCGTCTTCCTGCTCTTCGCCATCGGCCTCGAGTTCTCGCTCGAGCGGCTGCGCGAGATCCGCCGCGCCTTCCTGCTCGGCGGCAGCGTGCAGAGCGGGCTCACCATCGCCGTCGTCGCGCTGCTCGCCTTCGCCTTCGCCGGCCAGCCGCCGCTGCGGGCGGTCTTCTTCGGCTGCCTGGTGGCGCTGTCGAGCACCGCCGTCGTGCTGACGCTCTACGCGGCGCGCCGGGAGCTCGACGCGCCGCAGGGGAAGCTGCTGCTCGGCGTGCTGCTGTTCCAGGACTTCCTCATCGTGCCGATGATCGTGCTGACGCCGGTGCTCGCCGGCACGGTCGAGGCCTCGCCGCTCACCTTTGCCGCCCGCTTCGGCGGCGGCGTGCTGGCGGTGGCGGCGGTGTTCCTGGTGGCGCGTCACCTGATGCCGCGGCTGATGCACTACGCGGCCGGGACGCGCATCCGCGAGGTCTTCGTGCTCGGCGCGCTGCTCGTCTGCCTCGGCATGGCGTACTTCACCGAGCACCTCGGCTTCTCGCTGGCGCTCGGCGCCTTCCTCGCCGGCATCGTGGTCTCGGAGTCGGAGTACAGCCACCAGGTGGTGGCGGACGTGGCGCCCTTCCGCGACGTCTTCACCAGCGTCTTCTTCATCTCCATCGGCATGTTGGTCGACGTCGCCTTCGCGGTCGCGCACCTGGGCGCTGGTGCTGGCGCTCACCGCGGCGGTGGTGGCGGTCAAGGTCGTCACCGGCGGCGCCGCGGCGGCGGCGATGGGTCTGCCGGTGCGCGTCGCCGCGATCGCCGCCCTCGGCCTTGCCCAGATCGGCGAGTTCTCCTTCGTGCTGCTCAACGTCGGCCGCGACGAAGGGCTCGTCGTCGGCGCCGCCTACCAGCTGGTGATCGTCGTCGCCGTGCTGAGCATGCTGCTCACTCCGGCGCTGGTGGCGGCGGCGCCGCGCGTCGGCGAGCGGCTCGCGGCGTGGCTGCGGCGGCCGCCGGGCGGCGCCGTCGCGGCAGCGCGCGGCGGCGCAGCGGCACGTGGTGGTGGTGGGCTTCGGGCTCAACGGCCGCACCCTGGCGGGGGTGCTGCGCGAGGCCGGCATCGCCTACGTGGTGGTCGAGCTCGACGCCGAGGCGGTGCACCAGGGTCTCGCGGCGGGTGAGCCCATCCTCTACGGCGACGCCACGCGGCGCGAGATCCTCGACCACGCCAACATCGCCGCGGCGGAGGTGGTGGTGTTCGCCATCTCCGACCTCCACGCCGTCCGCCACAGCATCGCGCTGGCGCGCCAGCTCAACCCCGGCGTGCACATCATCGTCCGCACCCGCGCCCTCTCACACATCGAGGACTTGCGCCGCTGCGGCGCCGACGAGGTGATCGCCGAGGAGTTCGAAGCGGCGATCGAGATCTTCACCAGCGTGCTCGAGCAGTACCACGTGCCGCGCAACGTCATCCACGCCCAGGTCCGCCTGCTGCGCGGCGAGGGCTACCGCATGCTGCGCGGCCCGTCGCTGCGCGGCGAGGTGTCGCAAGCGCTGCTCGACGTGCTCGCCGCCGGCACCACCGACCTCTATCGGCTCGAGGGCGGCAGCCCGGCCGTCGGGCACACGCTGCACGAGCTGGAGCTGCGCAAGCGCAGCGGCGCCACCGTCATCGCCGTCGTGCGCGACGGCAAGCCGTTGCCCAACCCCGACGCCGAGTTGCGGCTGGAAGCCGGCGACACGCTGGTGCTGGTGGGCAGCCACCGAGAGATCGAGCGGGCGTTCGAGCTGCTCGAGCCGCCGGCGGGCGCCGAAGCGCGCCGGCCTGTGGGCTGACCCCGGCGCGTCGCCGTTCAGGATGCGATCGCGACGTTCGTCCGGCGGAAGTCATCGCCCTTGCACAGCAGCGGCTCGCCGTGCACGGTCGCCAAGGCGTAGGAAAAACAGTCGCCGAAGTTGAGAGCGGCGGGATGGTGCCCACGCCCAAAGCGGAGAAAGGCCTCGCGGGCGGCGCGCGCCTGTTCGGCATCGACTTCGACGAGCTCGACTCCGGCGCGGCTCAGGAAGAGATCGAGGCTTTGAAGCCCTTCGGCTCCGAAGCGGCTGGCGATCACGATCGAGGTCTCGACAAAGCTCACCGCCGACAGCAGGCGTGACTCGGCTTGCTCGATCAACAGATTGAAAGCCCGACGTTCGGGCTCGTCTTGGAGGATCGCGAGCAGCGCCGAGGAATCGATCACCATCAGTGAGGCAAGCCGTCCTCACCGTAGCCCAGGATCTCATTCGCGCTCGCCGGGTTGCGAACTGGCAGCGCCGCGCAGCGCAAGGCAATCGCGTCGAGCTCGTCGGCGAGCGGTCTTCCGGACCGTTCTCGGCGCAGCCGGTGGAGACGATCCCGGAGGGCCTTGGTCACCGCTTCGGTCTTGGTCTCTCCGGTGATCTTGACGACCTTCTCGGCAAGCTCCTCGGTTTCTCGATTGCGGATGTTGAGGGCCATAGTCGCGCCTGTGTAGCTACTCGTGTAGCAGTGTAGCATCGCCGCAGCAACCGCAATCAGCCGCGGCGCAGCTTCTCGATCTGGCGGTCGCGGTCTTCTTCGAGGCGCCGCCGCTCGCGGCGATAGTCCTCCTCGGCCTTCTCGCGCGCGGTGAAGTCCTGGCTCTTCCGCAGGGCGTCCTTGTGGAGGATCTCGAGCTCGGCGAGCTTGGCCTCCGTCTTTTGCCGCGCCTCCGCCACCCGCTGGCGCACCTCGGGCGACAGCGCCTCGTCGCGCGGCGGCTCGATGCCCTGGCCCGCCATGCGTTCCAGGGCGAGCTCGTACGCCGATTTCATCTTCGGGGCCTTGTCGTCACTCATCGGTTGCAAGCGTAGCCCAGGTTGTGAGCACGCGGCGGGCCGCAGTCCACGACCTTGAAAGCACCGGCACCGCGAGTTCCGATAGGCTGCGCGTACCAAGGAGGAGCTATGCGCCTTTCGAGCCGCCGCGCCGTCGTCATCTCGCTGGCGGCAGTGCCGTTTTCGCAAGCTCGCTGCTCCTGCGCTTCGCGCTCGACGAACACGGTCGCATCGTCAGCCTGACTTGGATGCACGTCTGAGCGCCGACCGGCTCCTGATGCTCTTCGCGGACGGAGTTGGTTTGGGCGGAGAGGAGGTGTCAAACCCGTTCGTGAGCGAATCGACGCCAGCTCTGCGCGGTCTGCTCGGCGGACCGCTCGTCGCCGCGCAGGCTGGGGCGCGGCACGATGTCGGAGGCGTGCAAGTGGCGCTCGCCGGGCTCGACGCCGTGCTCGGCGTGCCGGGGCTGCCGCAGAGTGGCACGGGGCAGACGACGCTGTTCACCGGGGTCAACGCGCAGGCGGCGATCGGGCACCACGTGCCGGCGCTGCCGGGGCCGCGGTTGCGGGCGCTGATCGACGAGCACAGCGTGTTGAAACGGCTTGCCGTTGCGGGGCACGCGGTGACGTTCGCCAACGCCTACACCGCCGACTATGCGGAGCGGCTCGTGCGTGGCGAGGCGCGGGCCTCGGCCACGACCCGTGCCGTGCTCGCGGCCGGCGTCCCGCTGCGCACGCTCGCGGACCTCGATGCCGGCGAGGCGGCAACCTGGGACATCGACGGCTCGTTCTTCATTCGCCGCGCGGGGGTGCCGGTGGCGCCGATCGCGCCGGCGCTCGCCGGGGAGCGGCTCGCGCGGCTCGCCGGCCGGCACCGCTTCACGCTCTACGAGACGTTCCTCACCGACCTCGCGGGCCACGGACGGTGGGGCATCGAGCCCGCCGCCACCGTGGCGTCGCCTCGACGCGCTGCTCGGCGGCGTGCTGGCGGCGCGCCCGGCGGACGTCACCGTGCTGCTCACCAGCGACCACGGCAACCTCGAGGAGCCGTGGCACAAGAGCCACACCGCCAACCCGGTGCCGCTGCTCGCCGTCGGCCCGGCGGCGCCGGCGTTCGCCGAGCTCACGCGGCTCGACGAGGTGGCGCCGCGCATCCTCGCGGTGCTCACGGGTGCGTCTGCGTCAAACTGACGTGCCAGCGCGGCGGCGGCCCGGCGGCCGCCCCTGCGCCACATCGCCGGCCCACCATTTGCTATAACTGCGCGACTTGGCCCGTCGCGCCCGTACTGGGCCGCGCCGGCCGACCCCGACACCAGCCGCGAGGGACCGCATGCTCGAAGCCCACTCGCTCGTGCGTCGCTACGGCGACTTCACCGCCGTGCGCGACGTCTCGTTCACCGTGCAGGAGGGGGAGATCCTCGGGATGCTCGGCCCCAACGGCGCCGGCAAGACCACCACCCTGCGCATGCTCACCGGCTACCTGCGCCCCACCGAGGGGAGCGTGCGGGTGGCCGGTCACGACCTCGCCGCGGAGCCCATCCAGGCGCGGCGGCAGATCGGCTACCTGCCGGAGAACGTCGCGCTCTACCCCGAGATGCGGGTGGAGGAGTACCTCGCCTACCGCGGCAAGCTCGAGCGCCTGTCGCGCGCCGAGCTCAAGGAGCGCATCCCCGAGGTGCTCGACCGCTGCCTCATCGCCGACGTGCGGCGGCAGATCATCGGCACGCTGTCGAAGGGCTACCGGCAGCGCGTCGGGCTCGCCGCCGCCATCCTGCACGAGCCGCGGGTGCTGATGCTCGACGAGCCGACGGTGGGGCTCGACCCCAAGCAGATCATCGCCATCCGCCAGCTGATCCGCGAGCTGGGCCGCGACCGCACGCTGCTGCTGTCGACGCACATCCTTCCCGAGGTCGAGCTGCTCTGCCAGCGCGTGCTGATCATCGACAAGGGGCGCATCGTCGACCAGGGCACGCCGGAGAGCCTGCGCGAGCGCTGGCGCGGCAACCATCGCGTGCGGGTGCTGCTCAAGGACGACCCCGAGGGCGGCGGCGACGCCCTCGCCGCCCTGCCCGGCATCGCCGCCGTGCAGCGCGACGAGGCGACGGCCGGCCGCTGGCTGCTCGACGGCGACGGCAGCGCCGATCCGCGCGAGCCGGTCTTCCGTCTCGCCGTCGAGCGCGGCTGGGTGCTGCTCGAGCTGGTCGAGGAGAAGGTGTCGCTCGAGGACATCTTCGTGCGCCTGACGACGCAGGACGCCGCTGCCGTCCCCGAGCGCGCCGAAGGCGGCAACGGCTCGGCGCCGGAGGCGCCCGAGCCCGAACCGACTCCCGACGCCGAGGAGACAGCGCAATGAGGGGTGTCCTCGCCACCATGGAGCGCGAGCTGCGCAGCTACTTCCTCTCGCCGCTGGGCTGGGTCGTCGCCACCGGCTTCCTCTTCTTCAACGGGCTCGCCTTCCAGACCATCCTCGACTACCTCAACGACCCGCAGGCGCCGGCCTCGATGACGCCGCTGGACTTCTTCTTCGGCGGCACGCTCTTCTTCTGGCTGGCGATGCTCTTCGTCGGCCCCGTGCTCACCATGCGGCTGCTCTCCGAGGAGCGGCGCTCGGGCACGCTCGAGATGCTGCTCACGGCGCCGATCACCGAGGGGCAGGTGGTGGTCGGCAAGTACCTCGGCGCCTTGCTCTTCTACGTCTTCCTCTGGCTGCCGACGCTCGTCTACGTGGCGCTGCTCGCCAAGTCGCTGCCGCTCGACTGGGGGCCGATCGGCGCCTCCTACCTCGGCACCATCGGCATCGGCGCCATGTTCCTCGCCATCGGCGTCTTCACCTCGGCGGTGACCGCGCAACCAGGTGGTGGCGGCGGTGTTCTCCTTCGCGCTCACCTTCCTCTGCTTCCTGCCCGCCTTCCTCGAGTTCCTCGTCAACGACCCCAAGGTGCGCGACGCGGTGGGCTACCTGAACCTCTACCAGCACATGGACGACTTCAGCAAAGGCATCGTCGACAGCCGGCGCCTCGTCTACTACGTGTCGGTCTCGGCGTTCTTCCTCTTCCTCGCCAGCCGCGCCGTCGACGCCGGGAAGGGGAAGTAACCATGGCCCGGCCCTCCTTCAAACATTCTTTGAAACCCAACGTCGACGTCGCCACCCGGCGCAAGGTCATCTTCGGCTCGACCCTCGGCGCCGCGGCGCTCCTGGTGCTGGCCATCGTCGTCATCCTCAACTACCTCAGCTTCCGCCACTACCAGCGCTGGGACTGGACGAAGAGCCACCTCTACACCCTGTCGGAGAAGTCGCTCTCCATCGTCAAGGCGCTCGACCGCGACGTCTCGGTGATCGTCTTCATGGACGACCAGTCGCCGACCTTCCAGCCCACCCGCGAGCTGCTGGAGCGCTACGCGGCGGCGTCGCCGAAGATCAAGGTCAGCGTCGTCGACCCGCTGCGCAACCCGGCGCGGGCGCAGCAGCTGGTGCAGCAGTACCAGGTGCAGCGCGCCGCGGTGGTGTTCGAGAGCGGCAAGGACAAGCGGGTGGTGGAGGCGGCGGACCTCGCCGACTACGACTACTCGGCGATGCAGCAGGGCGGCAGCCCGGAGATGAAGGGCTTCAAGGGCGAGCAGAAGTTCACCAGCGCCATCGTCGAGCTGGTGGAGGCGAAGAAGCCCAGCATCGTCTTCACCACCGGCCACGGCGAGCCTTCGCTCGACGACCTCGAGGGGCGCGGCTTCGGCCGCCTGCAGCGCTTCCTCGGCACCGACAACTTCGCCATCGAGGAGTGGGCGTCGCTGGGCAAGTCCGCGCTGCCGCCCAACACCGACCTCGTCGTCGTCGCCGGACCGACGCAGCCGTTCGTCCGCCCCGAGCTCGACCTGCTGTCGCGCTTCCTGCAGAACGGCGGGCGCGTGCTGGTGATGGTCGACCCCAACCTCGCCGAGAGCGGCCGCGTCGCCGACACCGGGCTCGCCGAGTGGCTCGCCGGCTGGGGCGTCAAGGCGGGGGACGACGTCGTCGTCGATCCCACCAACCTGCTGCCGTTCTTCAGCGCCGAGACGATCTTCGCCAGCAACTACGGCACCCACCCGATCGCCGACGCGCTGCGGCAGGCGCGGGTGCCGGTGGTGTTCTCGCTGGCGCGCTCGGTGGCGGCGGGCACGACGCCGCAGGGAGCGACCCTCACCGAGCTGGTGAAGACGAGCCCCGACGGCTGGGGCGAGACCGACCTCGCGAACCTCACGGAGGTGGAGAAGGGGCCGCAGGACGTGCCCGGGCCGGTGTCGCTCGGCATCGCGCTCGAGCTCAACGCCTCCTCGCCCTCGCCGCCGATGGGCGAGGAGGGGATGCCGGCGCCGGCGCCGACGCCGCCTGCCGGGCCCAAGGGGCGGATGGTGGTCTTCGGCGACGCCGACTTCGCCACCAACTCGCAGCTCGACCAGCCGGGCAACGCGACGCTGATCGCCAACACCCTCAACTGGATGGTGGAGCGGCAGACGCACCTCGGCATCGCTCCCAAGGAGCCCGAGCAGGTGCACCTGTCGATGACGCCGCAGCAGCGGCGCCTCAACTTCTGGCTGGTGGTCTTCGGTCTGCCGGCGGCGGCGCTCGCCGCCGGCATCGCGGTCACCGTGCGGCGGCGGCGGTAGTGAGGGCGCGCCGGTGAAGCCGCGGACGCTCTTGCTGCTGACGCTGGTGGCGGCGGCGCTCGCCGCCTTCGTCTGGTTCTACGAGCGCAAGCTGCCGAGCTCGGAGGAGGCGAAGGCGGAAGCGAAGAAGGTGCTCGCCGGTACCAAGGCCGACGCCGTGCGCGAGGTGTCGATCGTGCGCGACGGGACGACGGTGAGGATCGTGCGCGAGGGCAAGCCGCCGGCCGAGGAGGAGAAGAAGGAGGAGGCGGACGAGGAGAGCCCGATGCTCCCCGAGACGACCTCCGAGTGGCGTCTCGCGGCGCCGCTTCAGGCCCGCGCCGACCGCACGGCCGTGGATAGCCTGCTGTCGAGCGTGCTCGGGCTCGACAAGGAGCGCACGCTCGAGAAGGTGGACCGCAAGCAATACGGCCTCGAGCCGCCGGCGGCGCAGGTGACGGTGGTCACCGCCGCGGGCAAGCGGACGCTGGAGGTGGGCCGCGAGCTCCCGGGCACCGACCAGCGCGCCGTCGCCGTCGCCGGCGAGCCGGCGGTGCACGCGGTGACCGGCGCCTTCTGGAGCGAGCTCGTCAAGGCGCCCGGCGACTGGCGGAGCCGAGAGCTCTTCGGCGGCACCCGCGACGACATCGAGCGCGTCTCGCTGGAGCGCGGCGGCGCCCGCATCGTGCTCGCCCGCCGCGGCGAGGAGCCGTGGATCGAGGCGCCGCTCGCCGACCGCGCCGACCCCGAGCGCTTCGACGCGCTGGTCGACGCGCTGACCGGCCTGCAGGCGACGGAGTTCGTCGACCAGCCGCCGGGCCCGCCGGCGACCTTGGGGCTCGAGCCGCCGCAGGCGGTGGTCGAGGTGGTGCGCAAGGGGCAGGCGCGGCCGTTCCGGCTGGTGCTCGGCGCCGCCAGGTCCGAGGCCGCGGCGGCGGCGACGCCCGAGCCCGCGATCGACGACCCGGGTGCCGGTGAAACGACGACGACGACCCGCTACGCGCGCGCCGACGGCCAGCTGGTGGCGCTCGAGTCGTCGCCGCTCGAGGAGGCGATGGCGCGGCCGCCGCAGGAGTGGCGCTCGCGCGCATGGGCCGGCTTCGCCGTCTACGAGGTCGACAAGATCGAGGTCAAGGACGGCCACGGCCCGCTCACCCTCACCCGCGACGAGGGCGACTGGAAGCGCGAGCTGGGAACCAACAAGCGCGAGCAGGGAACCAAGCCCGGCGGCGCGGTGAAGATCTTCTACGGCACCGTCTCTGACTTCCTCGCCGCCGCCGCCGACGCCAAGGCCGAGCGCGTGCTCGACGGCCCGGCTGCGGCGGGCCTCGCCACCGGCCCGCCGGCGATGACGATCACCCTCGTCGGCAGCGGCGGCAAGCGCCAGGTGCTCACCATCTGGCCCGGCCGCGTCGAAGGCCCCGCCGGTGCCGGCGCGCCGGCGCGCAGCAGCGGCCGCGATGCCGTGCTGCTGATGCCCGCCGGCCTGCCCGCCGACCTCGCCGAGAAGCTCGCCGCCGTTCGCAAGGCCGAGCCGCTCAAGGAGACGGCGACCCCCACGCCGGCGCCGTGACCCGGATGCGCCGTGACCGGCGGAATCCTCGCGTGAGCCGCGCTGTTACCATGACCCGCATGCCCGCGCATCTCCGTCGCTGGTCGCTGCTGCTCGGCCTCCTGCTGCTCGCCTGCGATGCGGGCTCGGCGGGGGCGGGGGCGCGCGCTCCGCAGCGGCCGGGTTTCCGGCTGCCGACGCTCGACGGGCGCGAGCTCGGCCCGGCCGACTTCAAGGGCAAGGTGGTGGTGGCCGACTTCTGGGCCACCTGGTGCGGGCCGTGCTTCCTGCAGGCCGACATCCTCCACAAGCTGCACGCGCAGTACTCCAAGGACGACGTGCAGTTCCTCGCCATCGACGTCGGCGAGGACGAGAAGACCGTGCGCGCCTTCGCCGCCAAGCGGCCGTTCCCCTACCCGGTGCTGCTCGACCCGGAGGAAAAGGTGAGCGGCGAGCTCCGCGTCGCCGGCTTCCCGACCCTGCTGATCCTCAACCGCAAGGGCGAGGTCTCCTACCTGCGCGCCGGCATCGTGCCCGAAAAGCGGTTGCGCGAGCTGCTGACGCTGGCCGGGGCGCAGGCTCCGGCGACCACCGCCGCGGCGCCAAAGCCGCCGGCCGCACCCGACGCGGCGGCGCCGAAACCCGTCGTGCGTCCGAAGAGCACCACGGGCAGCGGCTCGTAGGCGCCTGCCCGCGGACCGCCGACGCCGCGGCGTCTACTGCGTCAGCTCTTGGCCTTGGCGGCGCTGCGGCGCGGTCGCGCCTTGACGGTGCGCGCGGCCTTCGCCGTGGGAGCCTTGCCAGCGGCGGCCCCGCCGGCGGTTCTCGCGCCGCCAGCCCGTCCGCGGCGCGGCTTGCCTGAGCCCGGCGGCTTGCCGCGTTCGGCGAGCAGCGCCACCGCCTCCTCCAGCGTCATCGCGTCGGGGTCGTCGCCTTTCCTGAGGCTGGCGTTGAGCTTGCCGTCAGTGAGGTAGGGGCCGAAGCGGCCGGCGAGGATGCGCAGCTCGCCGCGGCTTTCGGGGTGCGGACCCAGCTCTTTGAGCACGGTCTGGCCGGTCTGCGCCAGGCGGCGCAGCGCCTCCTCGAGCGTCATGGCGAAGAGCTCTTCGAGCGTCTTGACGTTCTTGAACTGCCAGGCGCGCTGCACGTAGGGGCCGAAGCGGCCGATGCCGGCGGCGACCTCCTTGCCGTTGGCCGGGTCGACGCCGAGCGTGCGCGGCAGGGACAGGAGGCGCAGCGCCAGCGCCAGGTCGACGTCCTGCGGCTTGAGGCCCGGCGGCAGGCTGATGCGCTTCGGCTTCTCGCCGTCGGTCCCCTCGCCGAGCTGCACGTAGGGGCCGTAGGGGCCGATGCGCACGTAGACGTTGTCGCCGCTCTCGGGATGCGTGCCCAGCGGCTCCTCGCCGCGCGTGCGGTGGTGGAGGAGCTCCGCCACCTTCTCGGGCGTCAGCTCGTCGATGAGCAGGTCCACCGGGATCGTGGCACGGTCGCCACGCTTGCCGCTCTCGTCACCCTCGCTCCCTTCGCCGCGCTGGACGTAGACCGAGCTGCGGCCGATGCGCACGGTGATCGGCTCGCCGGTCTCGGGGTCGTGGCCGACCTCGATCGCCGGGTACTCGATCTGCGGCAGCGCCTCGTCGATGCGCTGCACGAGCCCCTTCTTGTGCGGGTCGTGCTCCGCCTCCGCGGCCGACTCGCCCCAGTAGAAGCGCGACAGGAAGTCGATCCAGTCGGTCTCGCCGCGGGCGATGTCGTCGAGGGTGTCCTCCATGCGCGCCGTGAACTTGACGTCGACGTACTGCGGGAAGTGCTCGCGCAGCAGGTGGATCACCGCCATGCCGACGTAGGTGGGGACGAGCGCCTCGCCCTTCTTGAGCACGTAGCCGCGGTCCTGGATGGTGGAGAGCGTCGGGGTGTAGGTCGAGGGGCGGCCGATCCCCTCCTCCTCGAGCTTCTTGATCAGCGTCGCCTCGGTGTAGCGGCCGGGCGGACGCGTGTCGTGGCGCTCGGGCGTGGCACCCGCGACGCGCCCCGCCGCGCCGGCGGCGGCGCCGAGCACCTCGCCTTCGGCGAGCGCGGGCAGCAGCGTGTCCTCGCGCTCGCCGCCCCAGACCTCCATGTAGCCGGGGAAGCGGAGGATCGAGCCGCTGGCGCGGAAGAGGTGCGGCGTCTGCTCGACGTCGACCGTCAGATCGACGGTCGTGCGATCGAGCACCGCGTCGGCCATCTGCGAGGCGACCGTGCGCTGCCAGACCAGCGTGTAGAGCGCCAGCTCCTCGCGCGAGAGGAACGCCTTGACCTGGTCCGGCGTGCGCGCGATCTCGGTGGGGCGGATCGCCTCGTGCGCCTCCTGCGCCACCTTGCTCTTGGTCTTGTAGCGGTGCTCGCGGTGGTAGCTCGCGCCCCAACGTGCGCGGATCAGCGAGGCGGCGTCGTGCAGGGCCTTCTCGGCGAGGTTCACCGAGTCGGTACGCATGTAGGTGATGAGACCCTCACGCTCGCCGCCGCCCAAATCGATGCCTTCGTAGAGCCGCTGTGCCACCGACATCGTCTGCTTGGGCGACATGTGGAGGCGCGAGCTCGCCGCCTGTTGCAGAGTCGAGGTGGTGAAGGGCGGCAGCGGGCGCTGGCGCACCTCCTTCTTTTCGATGCGGCTCACCCGCCACGAGTGGCGCGTCACCGCCTCGGCGATGCGTGTCGCCTCCGCCTCGCCGAGCACCACGGCGTGCGCGTCAGGATCGAGCGCGCCGGTCGTGGGGTCGAAGTCGCGGCCGCTGGCGAGGCGGCGGTCGGCGATCGCGGTGAGCGTCGCCGCGAAGCCGCTGCCTTTTGCGTGGAGCTGCGCGACGACGTCCCAGTACACGGTGCTCTGGAAGCGCTGCCGCTCTTCCTCGCGCTCGACGACGAGGCGCAGCGCCACGCTCTGCACGCGCCCGGCGGAGAGCTTGGTGCGCACCTTCTTCCACAGCACCGGCGAGAGCGAGTAGCCGTAGAGCCGGTCGAGGATGCGTCGCGTCTCTTGCGCGCGCACCAGCTTGTCGTCGACCTGCCGTGGGTTGGCGAGCGCCGCCTGGATCGCAGGCCGGGTGATCTCGTGGAAGGCGATGCGGTGCACCGGCACGTTCGGCTTCAAGGCGCTCTGCAGCACCTCGAGCAGGTGCCAGCTGATCGACTCGCCTTCGCGGTCTTCGTCGGTGGCGAGCAGCAGCTCCTCGGCCTTGCCCACCACCTTGCGCAGCTCGGCGACGCGTTTCTGGCTGTCCTTGGGCACCACGTAGAGCGGTGCGAAATTGTGCTCGGTGTCGACGCCGAGCTTCGCCCACCCCTGCTTGCGCTGCGCCGCCGGCACCTCCGCCGCCGAGCTCGGCAGGTCGCGGATGTGGCCGTAGCTCGCCTCGACGCGGTAGTCCTTGCCGAGGAACTTCTCGATGGTGCGCGCCTTGGCAGGCGATTCGACGATGACGAGCTTCATGCGGCCGCACAACCTAGCACACGGGTTCAACCGCGCCGGCAGTAGACTGGCCCCGGCAGCCGCGCGATCCAGCCCGCGAGCTCGAGCTCGAGCAGCTCGGCGAGGGTGGCGTCGATGGAGGCGGCGCAGCGCGAGGCGAGCTCGTCGGCGCCGAAGGTCGCGCCCGGCGGCAGCGCCTCCCACAGCCGTGCGCCGAGCCCCGGCAGCGGCGGCGGCGCATCCGTCGCCTCCGTCGCACCCGGCGCCGGCTCGGGTGCGTCGATCGCCAGCGCCGCGAGCACGTCGCGCGGGTGCAGCGCCGGCCGCGCGCCGTCGGCGAGCAGCGCGTTGGTGCCCATGGCGTTGTCGTCGAAGATGCGGCCCGGCAGCGCCAGCACCTCGCGGCCGAGCTCGAGCGCGTAGCGCGCGGTGATCAGCGAGCCCGAGCGCACGGCGGCCTCGACCACCAGCGTCGCCTGCGTGAGCGCGGCGATCAGCCGGTTGCGGATGGGGAAGTGGAGCTTGAGCGGCGCCGCCCCCAGCGGGAGCTCGGAGAGCAGCGCTCCCTGCGCCGCCAGCTCGGCTGCCAGTTGCGGGTGGTGCTCGCGCGGATAGGCGACGTCGACGCCGCAGCCCATGACGCCCACGGTGGCTCCGCCGCCCGCCAGCGCGCCGCGGTGGGCCGCCGCGTCGACGCCGCGGGCGAAGCCCGAGACGACGACGACGCCGGCGCGGGCGAGGTCGCGGCCGAAGAGCCAGGCCGCCTCGCGGCCGTAGGTGGAGGGGTGCCGCGAGCCGACGATGGCCACCGCCGCGCCGCTGCCGTTCGCCAGCGCGGCCGGCAGCGTCCCACGGCAGTAGAGCACCGGCGGCGGCAGCGGCAGGTGCCGCAGCGTCGCCGGGTAGTCGTCGTCGAGCCAGGTGAGGATGCGGGCGCCGAGGGCGGCGGCGGCCTGGCGCTCGGCGGCGGCCACCGCGGTCGCGGCCTGCACGGCGGCGCGGGCACGGCCAAGCGTCGCCGCCGGGATCCCGAGATCGGCGGCAAGCCGCGCCCCGTCGGCTTCCGGCGCGCCGACCCACGCCTCGGCGTCGACGGCCAGGCGGCAGACGCTCGCTCGCCCCATCGGCGCGGCATTCAGCGCGATGAGGGCGTCGGCGAGCGCCGGAGCGGTCGGCGAGGGGCGGCGGGCCATGCCGCGTCAAACGCAAAACGAGGGCGCGGTCGCTCACGATCGACGCGCCGCGGCGAGGGAGCGCGGCGATTCGACCCCTCTAACCAAGAACCGCCCAGAAAGAACTGTCGCGGGGCGTGGATATACTCACCAGCATTCCCGACCGCCCGCGCTCCCTGCAGATGGCGGTGCATCGGGATGGTTCCGTTGGTTCGTCACGCAGTTTCGTCAAGTTCAGTTCGCCAAGGGGGTCGCCGATGCCGACGCGGGTGCGCCTCGTCTCCCTGGCCTTTGTCCTCGCCCTGCCGTGGCTCGGCTGCGGCTCGGCGCACGGCTCGCCGAAGACCGCCGACTCGCAGGTGAAGTTCGGCGTCGACATGGCCAAGATCGGCCTGTGGAGCGAGGCGTTCTTCCGCTTCGAGCAGGCCCACCGGATGGAGGGCGGCAACAGCCCGCGGCTGCTCAACAACCTGGCGGTGGCGAGCGAGGCGCTGGGCAAGTTCGACCAGGCGCTCGACTACTACAAGCAGGGCCTGGCGCAGGCGCCGGGCGACCACGAGCTCAAGGCCAACTACGACCGCTTCGTGAGCTTCTACGAGTCCTTCCGCGCCCGCGGCGACGAGAAGGGGACCAATCCGAATGCCACGCAGCCCGCGGCGACGGCCACGGAGCCGGCCGCGGACTCCGGGACGCCGGCGCCGTCCGAGCCGACGCCGCTCCAGCCGCCGCGGTTGCCGATCGGCGGCGCCGAGCCGCCGGGCGCCGGCCCGGACACCGGCCCCCCGGACATCCCGCCGCTGGTCCCCGAGCCGGCGCCGACGCCGCCGAACCAGACCTCCGACGCGAGCTTTGCCACCACTGCTCCCACCGCCCCGTCCTTCCCACTCCTGACGGGAGTCGCCGCCCATGTTTGAGTCCCACCGGACGCGTGAGCCCCGCCGGTTCACCGTCGCCGCCTTCGCGTTGCTCCTCCCGCTCACCGCCGGCACCGCCCTCGCCGGCACCACGCAGGTCAAGCTCAAGCTCCCCGTGCGCGCCGCGCTCGACCTGACCGGCCGCGACAAGCTGGTGGTGGCGCCCTTCCAGGTGGTACGGCAGGAGGGCGAGCGCACCTTCCGCGGCAAGGAGCTCGACGTCAAGGGCGACTTCCAGCGCTACCTGCTCAAGGTGCTCAAGCGCGACAGCGGGCTCGACGTCGAAGAGGTGGAGAGCGTCGACTACCCGACGGACGACTTCGAGGCGCTGTCGCACGACCGCGACTTCTGGCGCGCCCTCGGCGAGCGTACCGGCGCCGACCTGCTGCTCGCCGGCAGCCTCGACTTCGACATCCAGGACAAGAGCGGCTACCGGCTGGAGGAGTACACCTCGCAGTACGACGGCCGCACCTACTACCGGCAGGTACTGGTCGAGGAGACCGGCTTCGAGTTCGACATCCTGATGCAGGTCTACGACGGCAAGACCGGCGAGCTGCTCTACAGCGACAACTTCAAGGACTTCAAGACCCTCGAGGGCGCCGGCGCCGACCCCATCGAAGGGATGTTCCAGAACCTCTTCGCCCTCGAGGACCGCATCGTCGGCATCTTCGCCCAGAAGGAAGTCGAGGCCACGCGCGTCCTCTACACGCCTTGAGCCGGCACGTCGCCAAGGGAAAACCATGCACGGGAAAACCATGCACGGGAGAGCCATGAGCCACCGTCCTCGCCACTACGCCGTCGCGCTGCTGCTGCTCGCCGTGCTGCTGCCGGCGCCCGCCGCGGCGCAGTTCGGCAAGAACAAGATCCAGTACCAGAGCTTCCAGTGGCAGATCTACCACTCGCCGCACTTCGACGTGTACTACTACCCGGAGGAGGAGGCGCTGCTGCAGCGCGTGGTGTCCTTCGCCGAGAGCGCCTACGACGAGCTGTCGCGGCGGCTGGACTACCAGATCGAGAGCTCGACGCCGCTGATCTTCTACAAGACGCACGCCGAGTTCGAGCAGAACAACATCCAGCTCGGCTTCATCCCCGAGGCGGTGGGCGCCTTCGCCACCGACGTGCGCTTCCGCATGGTGCTGCCGGTGGACCTCCCCGACGCCGAGCTGCACGAGCTGATCCTCCACGAGCTCACCCACATCTTCCAGTACCACTTGCTGTTCGGCGGCAAGGTGAGCCGCAGCCTCACCAGCCAGCCGCCCACCTGGCTGGTCGAGGGCATGGCGAGCTACTACGCGCAGGACGAGTCGACCTCCGACAAGATGTTCCTGCGCGACCTGGTGGTCAACGACCTGGTGCCGGAGATCACCAAGGCCACCTCCGGCGGCTTCCTCGCCTACCGCTTCGGCCACGCCGTCTTCGACTTCATGGAGTCGCGCTGGGGGGCGCAGGGGGTGCTCGACTTCCTCTTCGAGTACCGCAGCACGCTGGGCGGCAACATCGACCGCGCGCTGCGGCGCGCCTTCCGCATCGAGCCCGAGGACTTCGACGCCGACTTCCGGCGCTGGCTGCGCGAGAAGTACCTCCCCGAGCTGGTGAAGACCGGCGAGCCGAGCTACTTCGGCCGCCGCTTCTTCGAGCAGCAGGGGCGCGACGCCGAGTACTTCGCGCCGGCGGTGTCGCCGTCGGGCGACCTGGTGGCGGCGCTCGGCACCCCCGCGGGCGACGTCGACGTGGTGCTCTTCGACACCCGCGAGCGCCAACCGCTGCGCAACCTCACCAAGGGCTGGTCGACGCAGTACCAGCACCTCTCCGGGCAGTACATCAGCGACCGCCGGCGCAGCGGCTCCGACCTCGCCTTCTCGCCCGACGGCAACTGGCTGGCGGTCTTCGCCAAGCGCGAGAAGGGGCGCAGCCTGGTGCTCGTCGACGTCATCCACGGCGGCGTCGACCGCGTCATCGACGTCGACGTGCAGCAGCCTTTCGCGCCGAAGTGGAGCCCCGACGGGCGCACCGTCGCCTTCGCCGGCAACCGTGGCGGCTACTTCGACATCTTCACCCTCGACATGGAGAGCGGCACGGTCACCAACCTCACCAACGACCCGCGCTTCGACGGCGGTCCGGTGTTCTCGCCCGACGGCCAGAGCATCGTCTACAGCTCCGAGGTGGGGGCCTTCCAGAAGCTGTTTCGTCTCGAGCTCGCCAGCCCCGGCAGCCAGCGCCAGCTCACCCGCGGCGAGTACAGCGACGTCGACCCCGCCTTCACCAAGGACGGCAAGACGCTGTTCTTCACCTCCGACCGCAACGGCTTCGAGAACGTCTACGCCGTCGACCTCACCAACGGCGAGGTGCGGCAGCACACCAACGCCGTCACCGGCTGCTTCATGCCGCAGGTGGTGGAGCGCGTCGACGACACCAGCGCCCTGGTCTACGTCGGCGTCTGGAAGGGCGGCTTCGACCTCTACCGCGGCGACCTCGACCAGCAGCCGGCGCTGGTGGAGACGATCCCCGACATCGCCGCGCTGCCGCCGACGCCGGATGCGACGCTGCAGCGCTACGAGCCCGACATCCAGGTCACCATCAACGACGAGAACAAGGAGCGCTACCGCGGCTTCAAGCTGTTCCTCGAGGACGGCGACGTCGGCGTCGGCGTCACCTCGGACCAGCTGGTGGTGTCGCAGACGCGGCTCACCTTCTCCGACTACCTGGGCGACAAGCGGCTGTTCGTCCTGCTCAACTCGGTGGCGAGCTTCACCGACTTCAACGTCATCTACCTCAACCTGGCGCGGCGGCTGCAGTGGGGCGTCGACCTCTTCGACACCCGCACCTTCTTCGTCGGCATCACCGAGGAGGGGCGGCTGCAGCGGCGCTCGGCCTACCGCCAGACCGGCGCCCGCGGCTTCGTCATCTACCCCCTCGACTTCTACCACCGCGTCGAGGCGTCGCTCGGCTACCTGCGGCGCGAGTACGACTTCCAGAACTTCATCGTCGACCCGCAAACCAACGAGATCATCCCGTTCATCGAGCCGCGCACCGACACCTATCCCGAGGTCGGGCTCGGCTTCGTCGGCGACACCACGGTGCAGGCGCAATGGGGGCCGGTGTCCGGCCGCCGCTACTTCCTCGAGGGCACCTACGCACCCGACGTCGGCGGCGACGATCAGCAGGGCACCATCAACACCGGCTCCGGTGCGATCAGCGCCTCGGCGGTACTCGACTTCCGCCAGTACGTGCCGGTCACCCGCCGGGTGGAGCTCGCCTTCCGGCTCTTCGGCGCCGCCAGCTGGGGGGTGAGCCCCAACGTCTTCTACTTCGGCGGCCTCGACACCGTGCGCGGCTTCGACTTCCGCGAGCTCGTCGGCGACCGCGCCTTCTACAGCAACCTCGAGCTGCGCTTCCCGCTCCTCGACGCCCTGGTGTTCCCCTTCATGGTCGTCCAGGGGATCCGCGGCCGCATCTTCCTCGACCTCGGCGCCGCCTGGTTCAACTACGCCGACGAGAGCTTCAAGTTCTGGGACGACGACGAAGGCCGGCTGTCGCGCGACGACCTCCAGAACCGGGTGCGCGGACCGGTGTCCTCGTACGGCTGGGGCTTGTCCGCCCAACTGCTCGGCCTCGAGATGAACTGGGACTTCGCCAAGCGCTGGGACTTCCACGAGACCTTCACCGAGGGCTTCGAGACCACGTTCTGGATCGGCAGCCGCTTCTGACCGCGGCCTGACACGGCGCCGGGCCGAGCAGCCGTACAATCGCCGGCGGCGGCACCCGGTCGCCGCCGGCGATCTCGATGAGCGACCTTTCCACCGATCCGCAGCGGCGGCTGAGCGAGCTCGAGGTCCTGCTCGAGATCGGCGTCGAGCTGGCGAGCACGCTCGACCTCTCGCGCGTGCTGTCGCTGGCGCTCTCGAAGGCCGAGGAGCTCTGCCACGCCGAGTCGAGCTCGATCTGGGAGCTCGACGACGAGAAGAAGGAGCTGTTCTTCCGCGTCGTGCGCGGCCGCGCCGCCGGCGAGATCCAGTCGCTGCGCGTGCCGCTGGGGCGCGGCATCGTCGGCAGCGTCGCCCTTTCCGGAGAGGCCGAGATCGTCAACGAGGTGGTGCAGGACCCGCGCTGGAGCGGCGACCGCGACCCCCACTTCACCACCCGCAACATCCTCACCGTGCCGCTCATCGCCCGCGGCTCGGTGATCGGCGTGCTGCAGCTGCTCAACCGCGCCGGCGTCGAGGGCTTCACCGCCGACGACCTGCGCCGCATGCAGCTGTTCGCCGGCATCCTCGCCGCGGCGGTAGCCAACGCCCGGCTCTACGCCGAGCAGAAGCGCAGCTTCGTCGAGATGGTGACGGCGCTCTCGGAAGCGATCGAGCGCCGCGACCCCTACACCGGCGGCCACGTGCGGCGGGTGGTCACCTACTCGGTGCTGCTCGGCCAGGAGCTCGGCCTGCCGCCGGAGCAGCTCGAGGAGCTGCGCCTCGCCGCCATCCTGCACGACATCGGCAAGATCGCGGTGCCCGACCAGATCCTGCGCAAGCCGGCGCGCCTGGACGCCGACGAGGTGGCGGTGATGGCGCGCCACACCCTCGACGGCGCCGAGATGGTGGGGCGCATCCGCAGCCTGCGCCACCTGGTGCCGGGCATCCGCAGCCACCACGAGCGGCTCGACGGCCGCGGCTACCCCGACGGCCTCGTCGATGCCCAGCTGCCGCTGATCCCGCGCATCATCGGCGTCGCCGACACCTTCGACGCCATGACCACCGACCGGCCCTACCGCAAGGCGCTCACGCCGGTCGCCGCGGCGGAGGAGATCGCGCGCCTCGCCGGCAGCCAGTTCTGCCCGCAGGTGGCGGGCGCCTTTGGCCGCCTCTATGCCCGCGACGCCTTCACGCTGGAGCAGGGGGAGCGGCTGCTCGCGTCCTTGTCGGCGCTCGTTCCACAGGCGTAAGATCCTCTAGTCCCATGAAGATACAGGTCCTCGGCGGCTTCGGCGGCGAGAGTATCGACTGCCGCATGACCAGCCTGTTGATCAACGACCGGGTGGCGCTCGACGCCGGCTCGCTGGCGCAGGCGCTGGCGGTGGACGAGCAGGTCAAGGTGCACTCCATCGTGCTGTCGCACTCGCACATGGACCACACCAACTCGCTCCCCTTCTTCATCGAGAACGTCTACGGCAAGAGCAACGGCGCCATCCGCATCCACAGCTCGCCGGCCACCATCTACGCCATCCGCAAGTACCTCTTCAACAACGCCACCTGGCCCGACTTCACGCGGCTGCCCAACCACCTGCTGCCGGCGGTGCAGTTCGAGGAGCTCGCCGACGAGGTGCCGCTCGAGCTCGACGGCATCAGCTTCACCCCCATCCCCGTCGACCACCTGGTGCCCACCCACGGCTTCCTGCTGCGCCAGGGGCGCAGCGCCGTGCTGTGGTCGAGCGACACCGGGCCGACGACGCGCTTCTGGGAGGTGGCCAACCAGACCCCGGACTTGAAGGCGCTGTGCATCGAGGTCTCCTTCGACAACGCGCTGCAGGAGATCGCCGACGTCTCGCTCCACCTGACGCCGCAGACGCTCGCGCGCGAGCTGCAGAAGCTCGAGCGCAAGGTGCCCATCCTGCTCCACCACCTGAAGCCGCCCTGCATCGGCCGGATCTGCGCCGAGGTCAAGGCGCTGGGCAACCCCGACATCGCCTTCCTCGAGCAGGGGAGAACCTACGAGTTTTGACCGCGCGGCGCGGGATAGATTGAGGGGCAAGTGAAGCAAGCCTCGCTCTTCCCCGAGCTCGACGGCCCCGTTCGCGAGCCGGTGGTGCCCCGGCGGCCCCTACGCCTCGTCGTGCTGGGCTCGGGCAGCCAGGGCAACGCGGTGGTGATCGAGGCCGGCGGCCGCCGGCTGCTCGTCGACGCCGGCTTCTCGGGGCGCGAGATCAAGCGCCGGCTGGCCAAGGTCGGCCTCGAGCCCGAGGACCTGCACGGCGTCGTCCTCACCCACGAGCACCTCGACCACGTGCGCGGCGTCGAGCGCTTCTGCCGCAAGCGGCGGGTGCCGATCTACGCCACCGCCGGCACCGTCAGCGGCATGACCCTGCGGCCGGAGGTGGCGTCGCTGGTGCGCCCCTGCCGGTCGGGCGTCCCCTTCGAGGCGGCCGGCTTCGTCGTCGAGCTGTTCGCCGTGCCCCACGACGCCCGCGAGCCGGTGGGAGTGGTGGTGGAGGACCCCGGCGGCGGCGGCCGGGTGGGGCTGGTCGCCGACCTCGGCTGCCGGAGCCGGCTCGCCTGGGCGCGCCTCGCCGGCGTCCACGCTCTGTTGCTGGAGGCCAACCACGACCTCGAAATGCTGCGCAACGGCCCCTACCCCTGGCCGCTCAAGCAGCGGGTGGCGGGGCGGCACGGCCACCTCTCCAACGCCGACGCGGCCGACGGGCTGTCCGAGCTCGCCCACGAGGGGCTCCGGCACGTCGTGCTCTACCACCTCTCCCAGGCCAACAACCTGCCGGCCCTGGCGGCGGCGGTGGTGGGGGAGGAGCTGGCCCGCCTGCGGACGAAGGCGGAGCTGACGATCTCGGGGCAGTTCGAGCCCACCCCCTGGCTGACGGTCGGCGGCTGAAGGTATATTCTCCCGCAAATCATTGGCGCCGCGGGCCCGTGTCCCGGCCTTCCCGGCGTTTTATCGACTCTCCATGGCTCCGGAGTCCACCCCGTGAAGGCAAGAGTGCTGGTCTACCCCCGTCGCGAGGTCCTCGACCCCCAAGGGCGGGCGATCCAGCAAGCGTTGACACGACTGGGGTTCCAGGTCGTCTCCGACGTGCGGGCGGGCAAGAGCTTCGAGATCGAGCTCGCCGCCAAGGGCGACGAGGGGCGGCGCCAGGTCGAGGCGATGTGCCAGAAGCTGCTGGCCAACCCGATCGTCGAGAGCTGGGAGGTAGAGGTGCCGGGCGCCGCCGCAAAAGGCGGAAAGGGAGGCGGCAAGGGGGGCAGCGGCTGGACGGCCGCTCCCGCGCCGGCACCGGCCGAGGGTGAGCCCGCCCGCCGGGACGTCGCGGCCGCCGCCGCGGCGGTGGGAGAGCCCACGGGACCGCGGTCCGCCGCGGCGCCGCCGGTGGTCGCCTCTGCCGGCGCCGCCGCCAGGGCAGTCCCCGGCGCCGCGGTTCGACAGGCGCCCACGGCGGCTGTCCCGCCGGCGTCGGCCCAGCCGACCAGCCCGCGGCCCGCCACGGGACCCGCTCCCCCTGCCAAGGCTGCCGCGGCCGTGTCGCCGGCCTCGCGCCCGGCGGCCGCCAAGCCCGCTGCCACCAAGCCCGCTGCCACCAAACCCGCTGCCGCCCAGGCCAAGACCCAACCGGCGGCCAAGCCGCAGCCCGCCGCCACGCCCAAGCCGGCCGTGAAGGCGAAGCCGGCGGCGGCGAAGGCGAAACCGGCCGCCGAGGCGAAGCCCGCGGCCAAGCCGAAGCCCGCGGCCAAGCCGAAGCCCGCGACCAAGCCGAAGCCCGCTCCCAAGGCGAAGCCGGCGCCGAAGCCGAAGGCGGCGGCCAAGGCCAAGCCTTCCTCGAAGGCGAAGGCCAAGCCTAAGCCCAAGGCAAAGCCGGCAGCGAAGCCCAAGCTGGCGACGAAGCCGAAGCCGGCCGCGAAGGCCAAGCCCGCGCCGAAGGGCAAGACCACGTCGAAGGGCAAGCCCGCCTCGAAGGCGAAGCCGCCGGCGAAGAAGCCGGCGAAAGGCTCCCGCCGATGAGGTGCGGGGTGGTCGTCTTCCCCGGCAGCAACTGCGACCACGACGTCTACCACGTCTGGAAGCACGTGCTGGGCGAGGACGCGAACTTCCTCTGGCACGACGACACCCACCTGCAGGGGAGCGACGTGGTGGTGCTCCCCGGCGGCTTCTCCTACGGCGACTACCTGCGCGCCGGCGCCATGGCGGCGCAGTCGCCGATCATGGCGGCGGTCAAGCGCCACGCCGACGCCGGCGGCCTCGTGCTCGGCATCTGCAACGGCTTCCAGATCCTCTGCGAGAGCGGCCTGTTGCCGGGCGCCCTGCTGCGCAACGCCGGCTTGCGCTTCCTCTCCCGCGACGTCCACCTGCGGGTGGAGCGCGACGACCTTCCGTTCACCAACCGCCTGCGTCGCGGCCAGGTGCTGCGCATGCCGATCGCCCACGGCGACGGCCTCTACTTCGACGGCGCCGACAAGCTCGACGCGCTGGAGAAGAACGGCCAGGTGGTCTTCCGCTACTGCTCGCCGGAGGGCAAGGTCGACGCCGCCGACGCCGGGCAGGACGCCGCTTCCGATTCGAACCCGAACGGTTCCCAGCGCGCGATCGCCGGCATCGCCAACCGCGCCGGCAACGTCATGGCGCTGATGCCCCACCCCGAGCGCTGCGCCGAGGCGCTGGCCGGCAACGAGGACGGCGCCGAGCTGTTTCGTTCGCTGGCGGAGGCGGCCGTCGGCAGCGGCCGGCGTCGCGCCGGCGCGGCGCGGTGATGACCGCCGTGCTCGACGAGCCGCAGGTCGACGTCTCCCTCGCCAAGCAGCAGGGGCTGACGGCGGAGGAGTACGAGAAGCTCGTCGCCGTCCTCGGCCGCACGCCGAGCTACACCGAGCTCGGCATCACCGCCGCGCTGTGGTCCGAGCACTGCTCGTACAAGTCGTCGAAGGTCTACCTGCGCGACCTGCCCAGCGACGGGCCCTACGTGCTGCAGGGTCCGGGCGAGAACGCCGGCGTCGTCGACATCGGGCAGGGGTGGGTGGCGGTGTTCAAGATGGAGAGCCACAACCACCCGAGCTATATCGAGCCCTACCAGGGCGCCGCCACCGGCGTCGGCGGCATCCTGCGCGACGTCTTCACCATGGGCGCGCGGCCGATCGCGGTGATGGACTCGCTGTCGTTCGGGTCGCTGGACGCACCGCGAATGCGCCACCTCGTCGACGGCGTCGTGCGCGGGGTCGGCGACTACGGCAACTGCGTCGGCATCCCCAACGTCGGCGGCGAGACCCGCTTCCACCCCTGCTACGACGGCAACATCCTGGTCAACGCCTTCGCCCTCGGCGTGGCGCGCCGCGACGCCATCCACAAGGCGCGCGCCGCCGGGCCGGGCAACCCCATCCTCTACGTCGGCAGCCGCACCGGCCGCGACGGCATCCACGGCGCCACCATGGCCTCGGAGGCGTTCTCCGAGGAGAGTGCCCACAAGCTGCCCACCGTGCAGGTGGGCGACCCGTTCGCCGAGAAGGTGCTCCTCGAGGCGACCCTGCAGGCGCTCAAGTCGGGCGCCGTGGTGGCGGTGCAGGACATGGGCGCCGCCGGCCTCACCAGCAGCTCGTTCGAGATGGCGGCGCGCGGCGGTACCGGCCTGGAGCTCAACCTCGACCGCGTGCCGTTACGCGAGCCGGGCCTGGGGCCGTTCGAGATCATGCTCTCCGAGAGCCAGGAGCGCATGGTCTTCGTCGCCCGCCGGGGGATGGAAGGGGAGCTGGTCCATATCTTCAAGCGCTGGGACCTGGAGGTGGCGGAGATCGGCCACGTCACCGCCAGCCGCCACGCCGAGGTGCGCTTCCACGGTGAGCTGGTGGCCGACCTCCCGATCGCCGCCATCGCCGACGAGGCGCCGGTCTACCGCCGCCCGGTGCGCGAGCCGCGCGACCTCGTGCAGCGCCAGCGGCAGCCGGCGGTGCCGCCTCCCGACGACCTTGGCGGCACCCTGCGTCGCCTGCTCGACACCCCCGAGCTGGGCAGCAAGGAGTGGATCACCCGCCAGTACGACTCGACGGTGCGCACCAACACCGTGCGCGGCCCGGGCGGCGACGCCGCGGTGCTGCAGCTGAAGGGAACGCCGCTCGGCATCGCCCTCACCTGCGACGTCAACCCGGTCTACTGCTCGCTCGACCCCTGCCTGGGCGCCATGCAGGCGGTGGCCGAGGCGGTGCGCAACCTCGCCTGCGTCGGCGCCGAGCCGGTGGGGCTCACCGACTGCCTCAACTTCGGCAACCCCGAGAACCCCGAGATCAGCTGGCAGTTCCGCGAGGCCATCCGCGGCATCGCCAAGGCCTGCCGCGGGCTCGAGGTGCCGGTGATCTCGGGCAACGTCTCGCTCTACAACGAGACGGCGGGGCAGTCGATCCACCCGACGCCGACGATCGCCATGGTGGGCGTGGTGCCCGACTTGCGCGCGCTGCCGGTCTCCTGGTTCACCGACGCCGGCGACCGCGTCATCCTCCTCGGCGAGGACCGGCGCGAGTACGGCGGCTCGGCGTACCTGCGGCTGCTGCACGGCGTCGAGCAGGGTCGGCCACCGGGGGTCGACCTCGACGCCGAGACGCGGCTCGCCGAGCTGCTGCGGCTGCTGATCTTCGAGGGGTGGCTGCACACCGCGCACGACGTTTCCGACGGCGGCCTGGCGGTGACGCTGGCCGAGGCCTGCTTCGGGCGCGGGTTGGGAGCGGACCTCGAGCTGCCGCTCGACCCGGCGCAGCTGTTCTCCGAGACGCAGGCACGCGCCGTGATCGCGGTGCCGCCCAAGCACGCGAAGGCGGTCCTGCAGACGGCCGAGGAGATGCGGGTGCCGGCGCGCGAGGTGGGCAAGGTGGGCGGCGGGCGGCTCCTGGCGAAGCTCTCCGGCGGCAAGCTGGCCGTGGAAGTCGACGAGCTACGCCAGGTATGGGCGACGGCGCTGCCGCGGGCGCTTCAGGTCTAAGCGGGCGTCGGCGCCTCGTAGACGCACACCGCGATCGTGTTGGCGAAGGGGTATGGTGAGCCGTACAGCGTGCGGGTCCTCCCTTCCCAATCGACCTGCCGCCACTCCAGGTCGCCCACGCGCTCCAGGCAAGCGAGCCGGGTGAGCCTGACGCGGCCCTCGGCCAGTAGCCGATCGGCCCAGGCGTTGTAGCCGAGCGGCACGGTGAACACCAGCCGGCCGCCCGGCGCGAGGCAGGCCTCGAGGTGCTCTACGGCGAGCAGGAACTTGTCCGGGTCCTGAGGGCTCTCGTCCCAGCCGACGTGCTCGAGGGTGGACACGCTGAGCACCAGCGGGTAGCGGGGAGCTCGAGGGATCTCCAGGACGTCGAGCTTCTCGACGCGCGGGTCGCTGTCGTACTTGTCGACGACGCGGTGGCGGGTCTCGACGTAATGGGACAGCACGTTGCCCACCTCGAGCACCTCTTCGGGCCGATGCTCGGCCAGCAGGCGAAGCGCGATCGGGATCTCCACCGCTCGCTCGTTGGCCCAGGTGAAGCGGTAGCGGTGCACGAGGTACTCGTACTCGCCGCCGTCGAAGCGGAACGGTTGGCGATGCAGCCGCCGGAACCAGGGCAGCGTGAGCCATCGCGCCGCCAGGACCAGCGTGAAGCGGAGTCCGTGCTGGCGCCGCATCTCACGGAGGGCCTCGGCCCTGGCCCGAACCGCCGCCCATCCACGGGGCAAGTCTGCCGCGCCGCGCGCTCGCGACCCCTCAGCTGTCACCGGCGGATGCTACAACTGGGTCGATCAGCGCCGCGCTTCACCCGCTGGGGCCGGCATGAGAAACTGAGGCCTCCCACCACCATGTGCGGCATCTTCGGCATCGACGCCCGCGAGGACGCGGCGAACTTCGTCTACCTCGGCCTCTACGCCCTGCAGCACCGCGGGCAGGAGAGCGCCGGCATCGTCTCCTGGGACGGCGACCGCATGCACGTCGAGCGCGGCATGGGGGAGGTGGCCGACATCTTCGCCGAGCCGGTGCTCAAGCGCCTGCGCGGCGGCGACGCCATCGGCCACACGCGCTACTCGACGGCCGGCTCCTCGGTGCTCGCCAACGCGCAGCCGATCGTCGTCAACACCTCGATGGGCCCGCTCGGCGTGGTGCACAACGGTAACCTGGTCAACGCCGTCGAGGTGCGCCAGCGGCTCGAGCGTGACGGCGCCATCTTCCAGACCACCTCCGACACCGAGGTGATCCTCCACCTGATGGCGCGGCAGCCGCGGCAAAGCGTCGTCGAGGCGTTGCTGCTCGCGTTGGAGCAGGTGCGCGGCGCCTACTCGCTGCTGCTCATCTGCAAGGACGGCGTCATCGCGGCGCGCGACCCGTGGGGGTTCCGGCCGCTGCTGCTCGGCGACGCGCCGGGCGTGGATGGCGCCGCCAGCAGCCCCTGCTTCGCCTCCGAAGGCTGCGCCTTCGACCTGATCGGCGCCACGACGGTGCGCGAGCTCGAGCCCGGCGAGGTGGTGGTCGCCCACCGCGGCCGGCTGCAGAGCTTCCACCTCTCGCAGGTGCCCGAGCCCAGCCGCTGCATCTTCGAGCACGTCTACTTCGCGCGGCCCGACAGCACGGTGTTCGGCGACGCGGTGTCGGAAGTGCGCCGGCGGCTGGGCGCCCAGCTCGCCCGCGAGGCGCCCGCCGACGCCGACCTCGTCTGCCCGGTGCCCGACAGCGGCGTCTTCGCCGCCTTGGGCTACGCCCGCGAGTCGGGGCTGCCGTTCGAGTTCGGGCTCATCCGCAACCACTACGTCGGCCGCACCTTCATCGAGCCCAAGAGCTCGATCCGCCACTTCGGCGTCAAGGTCAAGCTCAACCCGGTGCGCGAGGTGATCGCCGGCAAGCGCGTCGTGCTGCTCGACGACTCCATCGTGCGCGGCACCACCTCGAAGAAGATCGTGCGCATGCTCAAGGACGCCGGCGCCGCCGAGGTGCACCTGCGCATCTCCTCGCCGCCGACGGCGTGGCCCTGCCGCTACGGCATCGACACGCCGACGCGCGAGGAGCTCATCGCCGCCGTCCGGCCGGTTGAGGAGATCCGTCGCTTCGTCGAGGCGGACAGCCTCGCCTACCTGTCGCTCGAGGGGATGCTGCGCTCGGTGTCGGGGCCGGCCGACAGCTACTGCACGGCCTGCTGGACGGGCGAGTACCGGGTGGCGATGGCCGGCGAGGACGAGCGGCAGCGGCTGCTGTTCCCCATCCGCGCCGAGGGCGGCGAGTAAAGGCAGCGATGCAACGCCAGGTTCTGGACCCCTTTCTCCCCGGCGAGGGGAGAGAGGGGCAGGGGAGTGAGGGGCGGCAGACGACGCCAGGCGATTCCTATCGCCGTGCCGGCGTCGACATCGACGCGCAGGACCGGGCGCTGGCGACGGTCAAGGAGCTGGTGCGCTCGACGGTGGTGCCCGGCGTGCTCTCCGAGCTCGGCGGCTTCGGCGGCCTCTTCGCGCTCTCGCGCGACCTCCGCGAGCCGGTGCTGGTGGCCTCCGCCGACGGCGTCGGCACCAAGCTCATGGTCGCCAAGCTCGCCGGCGACTTCTCGACCGTCGGCGCCGACCTCGTCAACCACTGCGTCAACGACGTCCTGGTGCAGGGGGCGCGGCCGCTGTTCTTCCTCGACTACGTCGGCGCCGGCGTGCTCGAGCCGGAGCAGGTGGTGGCGCTCGTTGCCGGCGTCGCCGCCGGCTGCCGCGACAACGGCTGCGCGTTGCTCGGCGGCGAGACCGCCGAGATGCCCGGCTTCTACCAGCCCGGCGACTACGAGCTGGTGGGGTTCATCGTCGGCGTCGTCGAGCGCGAACGGCTGCTGGGCCCGTCGCGCGTGCGCGCCGGCGACGTGCTGATCGGGCTGCCGTCGGCGGGCCTGCACACCAACGGCTACTCGCTGGCGCGGCGGGTGATCTTCGACGGCCTCCGCCTGGGGATCGACGACGTGCTGCCAAGCCCCTCCCGCGAGACGGGGGCGATGCCCACCGTGCGCGCCGCGCTGCTGGCGCCTCACCGCTCGTACCTCGCGCCGGTAGCGCGGTTGCTCGACCATCCCGGCCTGCACGCGATGGCGCACGTCACCGGCGGCGGCCTCACCGACAACGTGCCGCGGAGCTTGCCGGCCGGGTGCCGCGCGCGCATCCGGCTCGCCGGCTGGACGGTGCCGCCGCTCTTCCGGCTCATCGCCGAGGCGGGCGGCGTCGGCGCCGACGAGATGCGGCGGGTGTTCAACCTCGGCGTCGGCATGGTGCTGGTGGTGGCGCCGGAAGCGCGCGGCGAGGCGCTGGCGCACCTCGAGCGCGCGGGCTGCCCAGGGTTCGAGCTCGGCGAGGTGGTGGCGGGGGAGGCGGGCGTGGAGTACGTCGAAGAGTGAGCGACTCGGCGGCCGGCGCCCTGACCCGACTCGGCATCCTGCTCTCCGGCCGGGGCAGCAACTTCCTCGCCCTGCACGCCGCCGCCGAGCGCGGCGAGCTGCCGGCGCGGGTCGCCGTGGTGGTGAGCGACGTGCCCGAGGCGCCGGGGATCGTGCGTGCCGGCGAGCTCGGCCTGGCCACGGCGCGACTGCCGCGACGCGACTTCGCCGATCGGGCGGCGCACGAGGAGGCGATCCTCGCCGTGCTCGCCGCCCACGGCGTCGAGTGGGTCTGCCTCGCCGGCTTCATGCGGCTGCTCTCGCCGGCCTTCCTGCGCGCGCTTCCGCAGCGCGTCCTCAACATCCACCCGAGCCTGCTGCCCGCCTTCCCGGGCCTGCACCCGCAGCGCCAGGCGCTCGAGCACGGCGTCAAGGTGTCGGGCTGCACGGTGCACTTCGTCGACGAGGGGGTCGACAGCGGCCCCATCGTCGTGCAGCGCGCGGTGCCGGTGCTCGACGGCGACGACGAGGCGGCGCTGGCGGCCCGTATCCTCGTCGAGGAGCACCGTGCCTACCCCGAGGCGCTGCGGCGGTTGATCGGCGAGCCGTGGCGCGTCGAAGGGCGGCGAGTGGTGTTCGGTGCGGCGAGCGGTGTTGAGGCGATCCGCGACGAGGATCAGCGCGGCGCCGCTGCAGCGGAGCCCGCGGCGCCACCGGTACAAGCGCTGCGCGGATAGCGCGAGAGCCGCGGCGCCGAGGCGTCCTCGACCACCTCGAGCAGCCAGGCCGTGCGGCGGCGCTCGAAGGCGAGCAGCGCGCAGTCCTCGGCCGCGGTCATCCCGCGCGCCCACAGCACCGGCGTACTCAGCAGGTCGGCGTCGTCGTACACCCACTCGGCGAGCGGGTCGTGCGCCGGCCCGTAGCGGACGATCACCAGCTGCGGCCCCGCCATCGCCCGCAGCCGTCGTTGCAGCGCGGCGCGCTGCTGGTACCACTCGGACGGGTCGTCGCGCAGCTCCCAGGCGCGCAGCGGCAAGACGAGCAGCACGACCAGCGGTATGGTCGATGCGAGCCGCGCTCCGAGCCCGCGCCATCGCGACAGGCGATGCGTACGCCGCCACAGGCGCAACTGACGCCAAGCCTCGACGATGAGGTAAATCGCCAGGCAGGCGCTGGGCGCCACGTAGTGGACGCGGCTGGGGAGGATGACGAGCTGGCTCGCGAGCAGCGCCAGCAACCCTGCCGCGGCCCAGCGCGGCCCGGCCCGCCGCAGCGCCCACGGCAACCCCGCGAGCGCCACCACCAGCGCGCCGCCGAAGTAGAAGCTCACCAGGCGCCCGCTCTTCTCGGCGGCCGCCGCCAGCCAGCCGCGCAGCGTGTGCTGGCGCCGCCACTCGCCGCCCTCGAAGTCGCGGAAGAAGCGGGCGATCACCGGATGCGGCGAGGTGGGCACCGGGCGCGGCGACTGCCACAGGAACACCGGCACGCCGGCGTAGTGTTGGTCATACAGCCGATAGGGCATCGTCCACGGGCTGCCGGTCACCCGCCACTGGTACCAGCCGAGCCAGCCGGCGCCGGCGGCGAGCGCGATCGCGAACGTGGGAACGGCGCGCCGCAGCAGCGACCGGCGCTGCTCCGCGCTGCGCAACGCGTCCCAGGCGACGGGTGCGAGCGCCACCGCGGCGGCGACGATCCCTTCCCAGGGCCGGCTCGCGGCGAGCACGAGCAGACCGGCGGCGAGGGCGATGCCGGCATGCGCGGTCGGGCGCGGCGCGGGTCGGGCCCCGGGAGCTGCACGCGACGATGTCGCTTCTAATGCGGGCGAGACGGATGCCGCGCTCCGTGGCAAGGCGGCCGAGGTCGTGCAGCGGCGGCTGGACGGCGCCCGCAACCGCGCCGCGGCGCCGAAGAGCAGCGCTCCTCCCGCCGCGGCGACGAAGCCGCGCGAGTAGCCGTCGCTCCACGGGCTCGCGACCACCAGGGTGCCGGCGGCAAGCAGGGCGCCGAGCCGCGCCCACGGCGGCCGCAGCCACGCCGCCAGCATCCACGCCACGGCGGCGCAGAGCAACGCGCCGGAGAGCCAGACGCCGAGCACAGGGTGGCCGAGCCGCTCGCCCAGCGCCAGCACCAGCCCCTGCGCCGGAGGGTACTTGGAGGCGTAGCTCGGCTGCACGAGCACGTGGAAGGTCTCGAAATGCCGCCACAGCGGGTGCGTCGGATTGGCGAGCCGCCCGTGCGCGAAGGTGTCGGCGGCGAGGAGGTAGCTGAGCTCGTCGTGCAGTTGCGGCGCGGGCAGCCCGGCGACGGCACCCACCGCGGCCTGGCCGGCGAAGGCGGCGACGGCGAGGGCGGCCGTCCAGCGGCCGAGACCGATCGGTCGGCGCAGGAAGCGATCGAAGGCGCGCCGCCAGCGGTCGACGAGCGCTGGTCGCAGCGAGGCAAGCAGCGCAGCCGCGACGAGGAGCGCGACGGTGAACGCGGCGCTCATCGCTGGCGACGAAGCCGCTTCCTGCCCACGGCGGCGCCCCATGCCAGCAGCGGCACCGACATCAGCGCCGCGGCGTGAAGCAGGCCGCGCAGCAGCTCGGGCTCGTGGTAGACGAAGCGCACGCCGGTCGCGCCGGCAGGCACGTCGACCGTCATTCGTCCCTCGTCGGAGCGCAGCGTCAGCGAGCGGCCGTCGAGCGTCGCGGCGGTGAAGCCCGGCACGGCGAGGAAGCAGGCGACGAGCGCCCGCGACTGGTTTGACGGCGGGAAGCTCACCGTCAGCGAACGGCCGCCGATCCGAGGCTGCAGGGCTTCACGCCCACCGCCATCAAGGGCGCCCTGCTCTCCATTCCCCTGTGCGAGGGCGTCGGCTGGCCAGCGTTGTAGGGCGGGCTCCGCGCCCGCCATCCGCGTCCGGCCGTCGCGCCGTCCGTCCGCCGCCACCAGATAAACCAGCGGCTCCGCGCGCGGATCGTGAAAGACGATCCGCCGCGAGTCCCCGGCGACACGGTGCAACCCGCGGCGCGTGAGCAGCTCCTCGTAGCGCGCCGTCTCCCCGGGATCCTCGGCGTTGCGTCCGAGCAGGTACCACGCCACCGCCCAGCGCTCGAACCGCTCGAACGGGACCTCCTCCGGCTTGTAGACGGCGTCGAAGCGCAGCCGTCTGCCGTCGTCGGCCACCAGGCCGGTGACGTGCCGCGCGTGCAGGTTGGACATCAGGTTGGCGTAGCCGGCGTACTGGAAAAGCCCCCAGTACGAGGCGTAGTTGAAGCCCACCTGCGCCGACGAGTAGGGGTCGCGCGCGTGCCAGCCGAGCGAGACGATGCGCCCATTCGCGAGCCGCGACGCGAGCGGCTCCCGCAGCGGCACCGGCTGCTCGTGGCGGCGGTGGTTGAAGCTGCGCTGCGGGTAGAAGCCGTAGAGCGCGGCGAGGCTCCCGAGCTGGAGCAGCAGCGCCAGCGCCACGAGGACCGCGGTCCGCACGCCGCCGAGACGACGGCGCGCGATCGCCTCGGCGGCGGCGAACGCCATCGCCGCTACCACGACGACGAAGAAGACGAGGAAGACGTTGACGCGGAAGTGCCAGCGGAAGCGGTTGAGCACCGGCACCAGGTAGAGCGCGCGATCGAGCGACCCGGTCGTCCACAGGAAGGCGACGAGCAGCGGCAGCGCGAACGCCCGCACCGGCAGCGTCGCGGCCGCGCCGCGGCGCAGCAGCAGCGGCGCCGCGGCGAGCAGCGGCACTGCTAGCCAGCCGACGAACGAGAGGTAGGGGAAGACGCGATCCCACGAGCCGACGAGCAGCTGGTAGTAGACGGGGTCGGCACGGAAGGGGTCGACGAGCCCCTGCAGCCACGACAGCAGGTCGAAGCCGCCGGCGTGGAAGTAGCCGTAGCCGATGCGGCCGCCGCGGTCGCTCGACTGCGCCACGTGGTGCCGCAGCGGCTCGATCACCGGCAGGCTCGCCGCAGCGGTCAGGTATAAGGCGACCAGGTAGGGCCCCACCGAGGCCACCAAGGGCCGCACGCCGGCGACCGTCGTCGCCGTCAGCGCGAGCGCGGCCGCCAGCGCCTCGAAGCAGAGCGCGTAGACGAACAGCTGCACGTGCCCGCCGTAGAGCAGCAGCGCGTGCAGCACCACCAGCGCGGCGACGCCGCCGGCGCTCGGCCGCCGCACCAGCCGGCAGGCGAGGTGGATGATCCAAGGGAAGAAGGCGATCACCAGCGCGACGTGCCACCACGACGACGCGGTGTAGACGGCGTTGCTGGAAAGCGGCCAGGCCAGGGCGCCGAAAGCGACGACGGCCGTCGACAGGCCGAGGCCGCGCAGCAGCCGGCTCATCCCCAGCAGGCCGCAGGCGAAGTGTGCGGCGACGAGCAGGTCGATCGCCGCGTCGGGGTGGCCGAAGAGCGCGCGGCTCATCCAGACGGCAACGTAGACCGGCGGATAGAGGAACGGCACCGAGCCGACGGCGAACGACGGCTCGCCGAGGAACTGGTGGAAGTCGTAGAGCGCCAGCTCGCCGCCGGCCAGCGAGCGCGCGAAGTGGACGAGCAGCCCGAGGGCGCCGGTGCGGTTGTCGTCCTGCAGGAAGTAGAAGGGCCGTCGCCACTCGAGAAGGGCGAAGAAGGCCGCCAGCACGGCGAGCAGCAGCGCGTCGAGCACCCACGGCGCGAGGCGCGGCGCTGACATCCTGAGGGACATCCTGAGGGACACCGTGCGGCGAATCGTAGCCGCAGCTTGCGCCCCCGCACGCACGTGGCTACCCTTGCGCCCCGCCATGCCGCAGACCGCCGTCATCGTCGGCGCCGGCCCCGCCGGCCTCGCCGCCGCGCACGAGCTTCTCGAGCGCACCTCGATCGCGCCGGTCGTGCTCGAGGCGAGCGAGCTGATGGGCGGCATCGCGCGCACGGTCGAGTACCGCGGCAACCGCATCGACATCGGCGGCCACCGCTTCTTCTCCAAGAGCGACCGGGTGATGGAGTGGTGGCTGCGCTTCCTGCCGCTGCAGGCGCTGCCAGAAGGCCAGGCGCGCCATCCGGGACAGATACAGATCGCCTACCAGAATCGCTGGCGCACGGTCGATGGGGACGGTGCCGGCCCCGATCCCGAGCGCGAGGACCGCGTCATGCTGCTGCGGCCGCGCAAGTCGCGGATCTACCACCGCCGCAAGCTCTTCGACTACCCGATCCAGCTCTCGCCCGACACCCTGCGCAAGCTCGGCCTCTTCCGCAGCGCCCGCATCGGCTTCTCCTACCTGCGCGCGGCGGCCTTCCCCATCAAACCCGAGGAGAACCTCGAGCAGTTCTTCGTCAACCGCTTCGGCCGCGAGCTCTACCTCACCTTCTTCAAGGACTACACCGAGAAGGTGTGGGGCACGCCCTGCCGCGAGATCAGCGCGGCGTGGGGCGCGCAACGCGTCAAGGGGCTGTCGATCGCCAAGGCGCTCTCCCACTTCGCGAAGACCGCGCTGCGCGGTGTCACCGGCGGGGGCAAGCGCGGGGACATCCGGACAGACATAGGGCAGAAGAGGACGGAGACCTCGCTCATCGAGCAGTTCCTCTACCCCAAGCTCGGCCCCGGCCAGATGTGGGACGAGGTGGCGGCCGCGGTGCGCAGCAAGGGCGGCCAGGTGCTCACCGGCTGGCGAGTCGAAGGCATCGAGACCGCCGGCGAGCACGTCGTCGCCGTGCAGGCGCGCAATCTCGCCACCGGCTTGACCGAGCGCTTCGCCGCCGACTGGTTCTTCTCGACGATGCCCATCCGCGAGCTGGTGCGCGCCCTCGACGCGCCGCCGCCGGCCGACGTCGCCGCCATCGCCAAAGGATTGCTCTACCGCGACTTCGTCACCGTCGGCCTGCTGCTCGACCGCCTGCTGCTCACCGAGCCCGACGGCAGCCCGGTGCGCGACAACTGGATCTACATCCAGGAGCCCGACGTGCTGGTGGGGCGGCTGCAGATCTTCAACAACTGGAGCCCGTGGATGGTGGCCGACCCGGGCAAGGTGTGGGTCGGCCTCGAGTACTTCTGCAACGAGGGCGACGAGCTGTGGTCACGCTCGGACGACGAGCTGATCGAGCTCGCCAAGACCGAGCTTGCCCGCATCCGCATCGCCGACCCCGCCGCGGTGCGCGACGGCACCGTGCTGCGCATGCCGAAGACCTACCCCGCGTACTTCGGCACCTACGACCGCTTCGACGAGCTGCGCGGCTGGCTCGACCGCTTCGACAACCTCTTCCTCGTCGGGCGCAACGGCATGCACCGCTACAACAACCAGGACCACTCCATCCTCGCCGCCATGACGGCGGTGGACAACATCGTCGCCGGCCGCGCCGACAAGGCGAACCTGTGGGAGGTCAACACCGAGGAGGAGTACCACGAGGAGAAGTGAGCGCGCTCACTCCCGGCGAGGCTTCTCCTCGAGATGTGCGATCACGTAGAGGATCTCCTCGTTCTGGAACGGTTTCCTGATGTACGCCGCGGCCCCCGCCTCCAGGGCGCGGGACGTGTCTTCTTCCCGCCCCTCGGTGGTGACCACGACGATCGCGGGAGGCTCGGGCATGTCCCGGCGCACCGCCTGCAAGAACTCCAGCGAATTCATGCTCGGCATGTTGATGTCGAGCACTACGAGCTCGATGTCCCAGTGTTCTCGCAAGCGCTCGAACGCCTCCGGGCCGTCGCCCGCATAGACCAGTGGGTACTGGCGCAGCATGACTTCGTACATCCTGCGCATCATCTTCGAGTCGTCCACGACGAGGATCTTCCGCGGCTTCATCACGCCCTCCTGCAGGTGAGGGCGGAGTCTAGCGTCACTGGAGGTAGGGACTGCGGTACTCCATGTACGCGGCGGTGTCCTTCGCCGCCTGCCGCCCGAAGTAGCGCTCGACGACGCGCAACGCCAGGTCGATGCCCGAGGTGAGGCCGCCGGCGGTGGCGAGCCGCGGGCTCGCCTCGACGTAGCGCTCGCCGCGGCGCAGCTCGACGCGCGGATAGCGGCTGGCGAAGTCGTCCCAGAAGTCGTGGTGCGTCGTCGCCGGCAGCCCGTCGAGCAGGCCGGCCGCGGCGAGCTGGAAGGCCCCCGTGCAGACCGACATCAGCACGTCGACGCGCGGCGCCACCTCGCGCAGCCAGGCGTGCAGCTCCGGCGTGCCGCGAATCGCCGGCACCACCACCACGTCGGGCTGCGGCGCGTCGGCGAAGGTGTGGTCGGGGACGACCTGCAAGCCGCCGGTGAGGCGCACCGGCGAGCGCGTCGCGGCGACGGTGTAGAGGGTGAAGCCGGCGCGGATGCCGGGCACCGCGGCGTCCTGGAACACCTCCCACGGGCCCGCCATGTCGATGACGTTCGAGCTCTCGCTGATGGCGAAGGCGACGCGGATCGGCCTGAGGGCCGGCGGCCGCAGGGGGGCCGCGGCCGCAACGGTGGGCGTCTCCGGCGTTGCGGCCGAAGCTGCTCTCGTGGCCGGCGCCTCATCGGCGCACGCGGCGAGCGCGGTCAGGGCGAGGCCGGCGGCAAATGCTGCGCGGGTCATGGAGTCCTCCTCGGCCTGCGGTGGCGGCCGCTCGCAGCCTGACGTGCGCAGCCGCGCCCGTCTTGAACCGGCGCGACGTGGTGGAACGCCAGGCGCGGCAGCTACGCGCAGGACCCGCGCCGCGACCGCAGCGCGCCTGGCGTGACGCCGAACGTGCGGCGAAAGGCGCGCGTCATGTGGCTCTGGTCCGCGAAGCCGCAGGCGTGCGCCACCTCCGCCAGGTCGCTGCCGGGCGCGGCGACGGCGGCGCGCGCCGCTTCGAGCCGCAGCCGCCGCAAGCGCTCGCCGACGCTCTCGCCGTAGACCCGCCGGAAGCCGCGCGCGAGCCGCGCCGGGTGCACGCCGGCCGCGGCGGCGAGCTCGTCGAGCGACCAGCGGCGGTCGAGGCTCGCTCGCAGCGCCTCGTCGGTCCGCAGCAGCCACGCCGGCGCGCCGTCGCCGTGCCACGAGCGGCTGAGCGCGGCGACCAGCTCGCAGACGATCCCCTCGCGCACCAGCTCGGCCGCCGGGTCGTCGGCCGGGAGCTCGTCGCGCAGCCGCGCCGCGAGCGCCGCGACGAGGCCGCCCGAGTCGAGCCGCGGCGCTTGCGGCAGCAGCGGCTCGACGCGCGCCAGCAGCGCGCCGCTGAGCTCGGCGATGAAGAAGTGGCAGCCCGCCGCCCCGATGGCGTCGCGGTGGCGGAAGGCGGCGGGGTGGAAGGCCACCGCGCCGGGGCGGTGGTCGAGCGCCCGGCCGCCCACCCACTCGCGGTACTCGCCGGCGACGAGCAGGTAGAACCCGGGAGCTTGGTGGTCGTGCGAGGGAAGCGTGCGCCGCTCGCGGTGCCGGACTTCGGAAAGCACCAGCCCCGACGCGCTGCGGCGGCTCGCCACGCGGCCGTAGAACTGCCCGGCCTCCAGATTGGAGGCCGCGGCGCCGGCCCGCGCTGGGCTTGCCATCGACGGTTGGTACGACCGCCGCGGGCGGTTGTTGCGTTCGACGCCGATGCGCTCCGTTCCACGCCTGTTCGGCGCGTTCTAGACGCACACGTTCCCGAGCCGTAGCGTGGCCGCCATGAATGCCAACGATCGCCCCACCCGACCGGCCCGAGGGCGCCGCGCTCCGCGTTGGGAGGCACTGCTCCAGGACGTCCGCTTCGGCCTGCGCACGCTGCGCCGCTCCGGCGGCTACACGATCGCCGCGGTCGGCGTGCTGGCGCTCGGCATCGGCGCCAACACCGCCGCCTTCTCCGTCATCCACGGCGTGCTGCTGGCGCCGCTGCCGTTCCGCGACGGCGGGCAGCTCATGCTCGTGCGCCAGTCGGCGCCGGCGGCGCAGCTCACCAACGCCGGCGTCGCCATCCCCGAGCTCGACGCCTACCGCGCGCGCCTCGCCGCGCTGCGCGGGCTGGTCGAGTACCACGGCATGTCGTTCACCCTGCTCGACCACGGCGAGCCCGACCGCGTCGACACCGGCGTCGTCTCCGCCAACTTCTTCGACGCGCTCGGCATCCGGCCGGTCCACGGCCGCGGCTTCGTCGCCGCCGACGAGCGGCACGGGGCCGAGGCGGTGCTCATCCTCGCCAACGAGTACTGGCGCGCGAAGTTCGCCGGCGACCCGAAGGTCGTCGGCAAGGTAGTCGAGATGAACGACCGCCCGCACACCATCGTCGGCGTGCTGCCCGACTTCCCGCAGTATCCGCGCAGGAACGACGTCTACATGCCGAGCTCGGCCTGCCCCTTCCGGGACCAAGCCGGGCAGACGCTGGGCGCGGGGTTCCGCACCTTCGCGGCGCTCACCGTCTTCGGCCGGCTGGCGCCCGGCGTCACGCCCCAGCAGGCGTCGGCGCAGGTGGCCGCCGTCTCGTCGGGCTTCGTCGAGGAGCACGCCGAGGACTACCGCCAGGCAGCCGACCTCGTCGGCCGCGTCGAGCCGCTCCAGGAGACGCTGGTGAGCGGCGCCCGGCCGCTGCTGCTGGCGCTCGCCGGCACCACCGTCCTCGTCCTGCTCATCGCCTGCGCCAACGTCGCCAACCTGTCGATCGCGCGCGCCGCGCGCCGCGGCCGCGAGCTGGCGCTGCGCAGCGCGATGGGCGCCGGGCGCCGCCGTCTGCTGGCCCAGCTGCTCACCGAAAGCGTGCTGGTAGCGCTCGCCGGCGGCGTGCTGGGGATCGCGCTCGCCTGGCTGTCGCAGGAGATGCTGGTCGGCTTCGTCGCCCGCTTCACGCCGCGCACCGGGGAGGTCGCGATCGACGGCCGCGTGCTCGCCTTCACGCTGGCGGTGTCGGTGCTCACCGGTCTGGTCTTCGGCGCCGCGCCGGCGCTCGTGGCGCGGCGCAACCTCATGCTCGCGCTGCGCGAGGGGACGGCCCAGGGCGGCGGCGGCTCGCGCCAGCGGCTGCGCGGCGCCCTCGTCGTGGCGCAGGTGGCGGTGTCGTTCGTGCTGCTGGTGGGCGCGGCCTTGCTGCTGCGCAGCTTCCACCGCCTCTCCACGGTCGACCTCGGCTACGACGGAACGCGGGTGATGAGCGCCGCCATCTTCGGCAACTTCACCACCGTCAACACCACCGACGCGCTGCGCATCAACGCCGAGATCCTCGACCGCCTGCGCGGCGCGCCGGGCGTCGTCTCGGCGGCGCTGACCAGCGCCGTGCCGCTCTCCAGCACCCAGCCCGGCGTGGCGACGATCCGCCTCGACGACGGCAAGGGCGAGGGCGGCACGACGCTGCAGGTCGACCCCAACGTGGCGAGCGACGGCTATTTCGCGACGCTCGGCATCCCGCTCCTCGCCGGCCGCGACTTCCGGCTCGCCGACGACGCCGGCACGCCGAGCGTCGCGGTCGTCAACCAGTCGCTGGCCAGGCTGCTCGCCGGCCGCGACGGGCGCGAGCCGCTGGGCGCGCGCTTCCAGTTCGAAGGCGGCCAGCCGCCGCCGGGCCAGGACCCGCGGATCACCGTCGTCGGCATCGTCGGCGACTTCCAGCTCTACGAACCGACGCAAGAGGTCGCGCCGCAGGTCTACCTGAGCTACCGCCAGACGGGCGGCTTCGCCGGCCGCGTCCTGGCGCGCAGCGCCGGCGATCCGCACGAGATCGCGCCCGCCATCACCAGCGCCGTGCACGCCGTCGACCCGAAGAGCCCGGTGGAGGAGCTGCAGACGGTGGCTGAGCTGCGCCGCGGCCAGCTGGCGACGCCGCAGCTCACGGCAGCGCTGCTCGGCGCCTTCGCCGCGGTGGCGCTCCTGGTGACGCTCTCGGGCATCGCCGGCGTCGTCGGCAACTCGGTCACCCAGCGTACCCGCGAGCTCGGCGTGCGCATGGCGCTCGGCGCCTCGCGCGGCTCCGTGCTGCGGCTGGTGCTCGGTGAAGGGTTCGTGCTCGTCGGCGTCGGGATCGCGCTCGGGCTCGCCGGCGCGCTGGCGTTCAGCCGCCTGGTGGCGCGCTTCCTCTTCGCCACGCCGCCGACCGATCCGCTCGCCTACGCGGCGGTCGGCGCCGTTTTCGCGCTGGCTGCGCTGCTCGCGCTGCTCGCTCCCGCGCGGCGCGCCACCTCGATCGCGCCGCAGGTGGCCTTCAGGACGGAGTAGCGCCCCGCTCGTCTCAGTGCGTCCCGTCGGTCGCCGGCGTCGCGGCCGCGGCCGGTTTCGCCTCGTCGATGAGCCGGAGCACCGCCGCGAGCGCCGGGTCCTCGCCCGCGAAGTAGGCCTTCGCGGTGAGCTGCACCGGCACCTGCGGGACGATCGAGCGGCGGCGGTCCCAGGGATGGCTGAGTTGCCAACGGCGACCCGAGAAGGCGCCGGCGAGGCCGCTCCAGGGGAGCACGAACTGGCTCTCATCGCCCCACTGGTTGCCGGTCTGGCTGGTGGGCTCGCCGACGAACACCGGCCGCACCATGCGCTCGAGGTCGGTCGACAGGTTGGCCGCCGCGGAGTAGACGTTGCGCCCGATGAGCACGTAGGTCGCGCGCCCTTCGACGGTGCTGAAGGCGGTCAGCGTGCGCAGCAGCTCCTGGTAGGTGAAGGTGTTGCCGCCGTTGTTGTGGCGGAGGTCGAGGACGACGCTCTTCGCCGCCGTCTCGGCGAGCACCTTGCGCAGGCGCAGGCCGAGCTGAGCCATCGTCTCGTCCTCGTCCGCGATCACGTTGTTGACCTGCACGTAGACCGCGTCGCGCTCGGGCAGCGGCTGCAGCCAGTGCGCCTCGCCGACGCGCTGCAGGAAGAGCGGCGCCGGCACCCTGGGCGGCGCCACCAGCTTGTTGCTCGGCCGCTCGGGGTCGACCGGCGGCAGGGTCTCGACCACCGTGCTGCCGTCCGGCATGGCGAGGGTGAGCTGCGTGCCCCGATCGTGGCTGGCGATGCCCAGGCCCTCCAGGACGTCGGGGATGGCGAGGAAGAACGGCGACAGCCAGAGGAGCTGCGTGACGCTCTCGCTGCTCTGGATGGTGGCCACCCGCGCCAGCGCCTCCTCCGCCGGCGTGTCGCCGAACCTCAGCACCCGTGCGCCCACCAGCTTCTCGTAGCCGGGGCGTGCCGCGATGACGTAGAGCCCCTCGGGAAAGACGTAGAAACGCACCGGCAACGGGCGAAACTCCAGGCGGCCCGGCATTCCGAGCCAGAACCCGGTGTGGCCTCGTCCGAGGGCGTGCATCATCCGCCCGAGCTCCATGGCCACCTGGAGGTCGGTCAGATCGGGGATGGCGCCGGCCAGCTCGCGCTGCCGGCGGAGGAGCTCCTCGGGGATGGGGAAACCTGGCGGGTTGTTGCGACGCAGCTCGTCCACGAAGACGTCGAGGTCGCGCCGCCAGCCGGCGACGCGATCGAGGCGGGAGACGTCCTCCTTGCCGGCGAGGGCGAGGAAGCGGGGCTCCTTGGCGAGGCTGGCGAGGGCGGGCTCCTCGGCCAGCCCCGGACGCTCCAGCCAGGCGTCGTCGTCGACCAGCTGCTGCAGGGTGTCGAGCGCCTCCCGGCTATGGCCGAGCGCGGCGTGGCTGGCGGCGATCCAATAGCGGGCGTTGAACGGCAGCCCGGGACCCTGGATCTCGAGCACGCGCTGGTAGGAGCGAATGGCCTCGGCGTGCTTGCCCTGCTTGCGCTGAGCGAGCGCCAGCTGCCCCCAGGTGGTGCCGAGCAGCGGGTAGTCGCGGGTGAGCGTGAGCAGGATGGGCTCCGCTGCGGACCACGTCTCCGCCTCGATCAGCGCCCGGGCCTGCTCGGCGCGCCGGTAGTGGGCGATGCCGTCGCCGGGCGCCACGAGCGCCTCGCGCGGGTCGACCGCTACGGGCGGGGAGGTCGCCGGCGCCGCAGCGCTCGCGGCGGCGGAGAAAAGGACCGCAGCGATCGGCAATCGCACGTGGCGCATGGGACCTCCTCGACAGCGATGTAGGAACGGTTGCACCGTACGTACGAGCCGCCCCGCTGGCGGGTTACAAGCCGACGAGCGGCGCGCCGAGCTTCCGGCGCAGCGCGCGTAGCGCGAAGGCGCCGATGGCGGCCTGCAGCAGCAGAGCCAGCGCGTAGGCGGCGAGCGTCAAGGCGAGCACCGCGGCCTGCCGGCTGGCGAGGTCCGCTCCCGGCGCCCACTCGGCGAAGAACGACACCTGCATCGCTTGCACGGTGCCCAGCCCCGACGGGGTGATCGGCAGCGCGCTCACCAGCAGCAGGATGGGCCACACGGCGAGCCCGAAGCGCAGCGGCACCGGCATCCCCCAGACGCGATAAAGGCCCCAGCTGAGAAGCACGAGCAGCGCCATGTGCGGCACCCGCGCCGCGCCGGCGACGAGGTGGCCGCGCAGGCCGGCGACGAGCAGCGGCCGCAGCAGCGCGATGCGCTGCGCCCAGGCCGGGCTGATGGCGACCACGACGAGATAGGCGACGATCCCCGCCAGCGCCGCCACCGCGAGCGGCAGCGCCGGCCGCATGAGCCACGGCGGCGCGAGCAACAGCCCGCCGGCCACCACCAGCACCAGGGCCAGCCCCTGCGTAGCGAGCATCAGCAGCAGCGCGCCGCCCGCCCCCCAGGCCCCGCGTCCGGCGCGCGCGAGGTACCAGCCGAAAGCCCCCTGGCCGGCGCCGAAGTGGACGAGGTTGAGCAGGTAGGTGGCGCCGCGCATGGCGAGCACGTCGCGGAAGGGGGGCGAGCCGCCGCATTGGCGCAACGTCACCACCGTCGCCCAGGCATCGACGAGCAGGAGGACGGCGAGCTCGAACGCCACGTAGACCGTGAGCGCGCCCCACCGCCCGCCGGCGAGCGCCGCCGCGACGGCGCCGAGCGGCACCCGCAGCAGCAGCCAGACGAGGATGGCGATGCCGAGCACCCACGGCAGCAGTGCGCGCAGGCGCCGCCGGCCGGCGTGGTCCGTCGCGGGTGGGGAGCTCGACGACAGGGATGGGCCTCGCAGCGCGTCATATCATCGCGCCATCTCGATGCGCCGCATCAACCTCGGCTGCGGCCGCGACGTGCGGGCCGGCTACGTCAACGCCGACCGCGTGCCGCTCTCCGGCGTCGACGTCGTGCTCGACCTCGAGTCGCCGCTGCCCTTCCGCGACGGCGCCTTCGCCGAGGTCTACTCCTCGCACGTGCTCGAGCACGTCGACCGCTTCCTGCCGTTGATGGGGGAGTTGCACCGCGTCTGCGCCCCCGGCGGCCGCCTGCGCCTCTTCGTGCCCCACCTGTCGTTCTTCGGCTCCTACACCGACCCCACGCACCGCCGCTTCTTCGGCTACCACAGCTTCGACTACCTCGCCGACGAGGGCGACTTCAACTTCTACACGCCGGTGCGCTTCCGCATCGTCGAACGCCGCATCTGCTTCTACTGGATCAACAACACGCGGCGTCGCGTCAACGGCCGGCTGCTCACCTGGGCGATCAACCGCGTGCCGCTGCTCTACGAGCGGTTCCTCTGCTGGATGCTGCCCGCCAACGAGGTGTACTTCGAGCTCGAGCCGGCGCCGCCGTCGCCGGCGCGCGGCCGCGGCAGCCGGGCCCCGACCGCATGAGGGTCGCCGTGGTGGTCGCCAACTACGACCGCCGGGAGCTGCTGCGCGAGTGCCTGCAGAGCCTCCGCGACGGCGGCGAGGAGCCGCTGGTGGTGGTGGTCGACAACGGCTCGACGGACGGCTCGGTGGAAGCGGCGCGGGAGGCCCTCTGCCAACCGCCGATGGCTTTCGCCGCCGCCGAAGTGCTGGCGCTGCCGCACAACACCGGCTTCTCGCACGCCTACAACGTCGGCATCCGGCGGGCGCTCGCGCTTGGCGCCGAGGGCGTGCTGGTGCTCAACAACGACACGCGAGTGGCGCCGGGCGCGCTCGCTGCGCTCGCCGCCGCGGCGGAGCGGGTCCTACTGCAGTCCGCAGCCGCCGACGCCGAGCCCGATGACGTCGCCGAGCCGCCCCGCGTCGGCATGGTGGCGGCGCGCGTCGTCCTCGGCGCCGGCGCCACGATTCTCGATGGACAGGTCCTCGACGGCCAGGTCCTCGACGGAACAGGGCAGCGCATCACCGTCGACGGCTTAGGCAAGCTCGAGGACGCCGGGCTCCCGGCCGACGCCGCCGCCGAGTCCCGGGAGACCTTCTGCCCCTACGGCGCCGCGGCCTTCTACCGCCGCGAGCTGCTCGAGGACGTCGCCCCCGACGGCGAGTGGTTCGACGAGGACTTCCGCCTCTACTGCGAGGAGCTCGACCTCGGCTGGCGGGCGCGCCTGCGCGGCTGGAGCTGCGTGCAGGCGCCGGCCGCCGTCGTCTGGCACCAGCGCGGCGGCACCGCCGGCCAGTACTCCGAGCTGCTCGGCTACTACACCAGTCGCAACACGATCTGGAACGTAGTCAAGAACTATCCACGCTGGTACGCTGTGCGCGCTCTGATCCTCACAACGTTGCGGCCGTTGGTGCTGCTCATCGGGCTGCTCGCGGGCCGGGGGCCGGCGAGCAAGTTCGGCGCGCGCATCCCTGCTTCGCGCCTCGCGGCGGTGATGCTGCGCGGCTGGCGCGACGCGCTTCGTGGCGCCCCTCTCATGTGGCGCAAGCGGCGGCGCGTCCAGTCCCGCCGGCTGGCGCCGCCCGAGGAGGTGGCGCGGTGGTTCCGCGATCTGGGCGAGCCCTTCCTCGGCGGACTGCTGCGGTGACTCTGAGCCGGGGGAATTCGCAGTTCCGCGTCCGTCTAATGAGACAGCCTCTCCAGTTGGCCCACCCGCCGCCGGTTCGTGCGACCCGGCGAAGGCACCTCTTGCCGCGGGTGGGCCGTGACCGCTTGCGTACCTTGCGAGGGATACCGATGAGAGAGCCGAGCCGGAGTGGACTGCTGTCGACCCGCCGCAATCGAGCCATCCTCGGACTGCTGGGGTGCGTCGCCCTGTGCCTGGTGGCGCTGGGCTGCGCGGACGCCAAGGCCGAGGAAAACCCCTACCCGGCGGCGAGCCACGTGCCGGACGTGCGTGACGGCTGGAACGAGCAGGACCCCGGCGCGCCGCCGGACGAGGCGCTGGCGAAACCGGGGACCAATCCGCCCACCGCGTACACCTTGCGCGGCACGCCGAGGACCCCGCGCACCAAGTACTGCTTCCCCGCCGAGACGCGCAACGTCTTCAGCGAGGTCGACCAAGTGGTCGGCGCGGACGGCACGCTGGGGCCGTTCAACTGGGCGAATTCCGCCGGCCAGATCGACGACGGGAAACCCGACTGCTTCGGCTGCGGCCGCAACGGCATCCGCGGCCAGAACACCTGGATCCTGTGGGGCGAGGGCAACGAGGCCTTCTGGGGCTGGCTCCAGGAGGAAGGCTACGGCCTCACCGACTTCCTCATCCTCCTCGACTCGCGCCAGCGCTACAGCCGCTTCAGGACCGCCGGGCTGATCAACCAGCCGGGCATGAGACCGCAGACCAACCCGGACAACCGCATCCTCGGTCTGTACATCGACGTCGCCGACGGCGACAAGATCATCCTCAAGCAGCCGCCCACCGACATCGACCCCAAGACGGGCCAGCTCCAGCAGGGCCCGCCGCCCGATCCCCACCACCCGCCGAAGCCGCTCTTCACCCCCGGCGACCCCAAGCTCTACGAGTCGGTGCTGGCGCGGCTGCCCAAGGACGGGCTCGACTACACCGTCTACGGCTACCCCAGCGGCATCCTCGGCCTGCGGCTGATGCCCAACCCCGACTTCTTCGGCAACACCAAGGACGCCGCCACCGCCCGCCGCTACTGGCAGGGCCAGGTGATGCTCAACGGCGACGCCTACTACCAGGACGTGCGCCTCGCCTCCGATCCCGACCTCATCCGCCCGTTCCGCGTCAGCATGTCGTGCGGTTTCTGCCACATCGCCTTCCACGCGCAGAACCCTCCTGCCGACCCCGAGCGGCCGGAGTGGGCCAACCTGTCGAGCACCATCGGCAACCAGTACTGGCGGGCGAGCAAGGCCTTCGCCAACCTCACCCACGAGAACAACGCCCTCTTCCAGTTCCTCAACAGCCAGCAGCCGGGCACCATCGACACCTCGCTGGTGTCGACCGACCAGATCAACAACTCGAACACCATCACCAACATCTGGGAGGTGCCGGCGCGGCTGCACCGCGCCAACCTCAACCCGCCCGAGCAGCAGAGCGACTGGAACCGGCGCATCCCCGTGGTCCCCACCGTCCCGGGCCAGACGCAGAAGAGCAACCCGCGGATCACGCCGCGCGTGCTGCTCGACGGCGCCGACAGCGTCGGCGTCTTCGGCGCCCTCTCGCGCGTCTACGCCAACATCGGCACCTACCCCGAAGAGTGGTTCCGCGCCCACAACGCCATCATCGGCTTCAAGCCGCAACGGCCGTTCAACGTGCAGGACATGATCGACTGGTCGGTGTTCTGGAACACCGGCGACGAGTACCGCATCCCCTACCTCTACGCGTTCTTCAGCCACGACAGCGCGGCGCAGCAGGTGCCGATCACCACCTCGATGAAGCTCGCCTACGCGCCGGGAGGCGCCGAGGTCATCGCCCGCGAGGCGCCGCTCGCCGCCGAAGGGCGCAAGGTCTTCCTGCAGAACTGCGCCATCTGCCACTCCAGCAAGCAGCCGCAAGGGTTCGCCCTGAGCTTCGACGCCAAGTGGGCGGCGAAGGGACCGCCCGCCCCCGGCGCCCCGGCGATGTACACGCTGCCGCAGACCTACGCCGACTGGGAGGCGTTCCGCAAGGGCCCGGCCTTCGCCGACTACCGCCGCCGCATCGAGGCCTTCGCCGCCAGCAACCCCGGCGGCGAGGACTTCCTGGCCAACAACTACATGTCCACCGACATCCGCATCCCCATCACCCTGGTGGGCACCAACTCCGCCCGTTCGGTGGGCACCAACGCCATGAAGGGCCAGGTGTGGGACAACTTCTCGTCCGACACCTACAAGGAGCTGCCTGCCGTCGGGGCGGTGCACTTCTACAACCCCTGGTCGAACAAGCCCGTCGACTCGTGGGGCAACAACGACCTCTACTACCCGCCCGCGGGCGGCCCCGGCTACTACCGGCCGGCGTCGCTGGTCAGCATCTGGGCGACTTCGCCGCTGCTGCACGGCAACACGCTGGGCCTGTTCAACAACGACCCGTCCGTGGCCGGCCGCCTGGCCTCCTACGACGACTCCATCGACAAGCTGCTGTGGAAGTCGAAGCGGCGGGTCGCCTCGCCGCGCCACGGCGACGGCGACCTGCGCTACCGGCGCCCCGACCTCGCCGGCAGGGACCCCGGCTTCATCTACCGCGCCACCGCCAACACCAGCCTCATCTTCGCCCCCGGCTTCATCAAGCCCATCCTGGTGGGGATCCTGGGCTCGTTCTGGACCGGCTTCCTCACCTTCTGGCTGTGGATCCTCCTCGCCGTGGGGCTGGTGCTGCTGGCCATCTTCGCCGGTCCACGCGCCGCCGGCTTCGTCTACCTGCTGCTGGCGCTGCTCATCGCCATCGTCCTCGTCGTCACCCGCGTCTACACCATCTACTGGACGCTCTGGCTGCTGCCCATCGCGCTGCTCCTCGTCGCGCTCGGCATCTGGCTGTGGCTGAGCAAGAAGGCGCCGTGGACGTGGAGGTCGTTCCTCTACGTGCTCGCCGTGCTCGTGCTCGTCGTCGGCGTCGTGCTCCACCTCTTCGTCGGCGGCAAGCTCGTCGGCATCAACACCGCCGCCCTGCTGGCGCCCTTCCCCGAGGGGATGACGGTCAACCTGCTGTGGAGCATCAACCCCGAGGCGCCGGTCGGCGACCTCGTCGGCGCCGTCTCCGGCCTCGCCCGCGGCCTGCTGACGATCCACAAGCACGACTTCCAGGGCGCCAAGGCGCTGCAGGCGTTCGAGGCGGAAGCGGCGCTGCCGATGCTCAAGGCGAGCAAGTGTCCCGACTACGTGCTCGACCGCGGGCACTGGTTCGCCGAGGGGCTCAGCGACCAGGAGAAGCTGCAGCTCAAGGCGTTCCTGAGGACGCTCTAGCGATGGCCGCCGCGAACGCCTCGACCACCGACCTGCTCACCCTGGCGGCGGACCCCGAGACGACGCCGTTCGACTACATCGTCGTCGGCTCGGGGGCCGGCGGCGGCGTGCTGGCGGCGCGGCTCGCACGATCCGGCAAGCGCGTGCTGGTGCTCGAGGCCGGCGCCGACGTCGCCACCGAGGCCCGGCCGTGCGGCACCGTCGACGCGCCGGCGGAGTCGGCGGCCAAGCTGCGCCAGGTCTACGAGGTGCCCGTCTACTACGGCGCCGCCTCCGAGGACGACCCGATGAGCTGGAGCTTCTCGGTGCGGCACTTCGCCGACACTGAGGAGCAGAAGAAGGACCCCAAGTACAACCCGGAGCACGATCCGTCGGCGAATCCGGACCCCAACTGGCCCACCGGCGGCAAAGGCGGCATCTTCTACCCGCGCGCTTCGGGCATCGGCGGCTGCACGAACCACCACGCGATGATCATCGCCAAGCCCAACGACCTCGACTGGCAGCGCGTCGCCGAGCTCACCGGCGATGCCAGCTGGCAGCCGTCGGCGATGCAGGGCTACTTCGCGGTGATCGAGCAGGTGCTCTACTACTCGGCCTACAAATCGGCCTTCCGCAAGGCGCTGGGCAAGATCGCGGCGTGGTGGCGCGCCCTCGTCGCCTTCCTCAACCCCAGCGAGCAGCTCGACAACGGCGGCCACGGGACAGCCGGCTGGCAGAAGACGAGCTTCATCTCGCCGCTGCTGATCGTCACCATCGCCAAGAGCGACTGGGTCTTCATCAGCCTCCTGGCCCGCGCCGTCTTGTGGCTGCTGGTCAAGGGTGGGGGCTTCAAGGCCTTCCTCAAGTCGATCGTGACGCTCTCCGTGGTGCGCTTCCTCGACCCCAACTACCGCCGCGACTGGCCGGCGGCGCCGGACGTCAACCTCAAGCTCATCCCCATCGGCACCGACGGCACGCGCCGCGTCGGGCTGCGCGAGTGGCTGCTCAAGAACGCCACCGACTACCCCGACCGCCTCACCATCGTCACCTGCGCGCTGGCGACGCGGGTGATCTTCGAGGCCGGGGTCGAGGACGAAGACGACGGCACGGCCGCCGGCGAGAAGCGGCGGCCCGCGGTGCCGCGCGCCATCGGCGTCGAGGTGGCCGAGGGCAAGCACCTCTACCAGCCGAGCCCGCTCTCCAAGTCCGAAGCGGCGTCCAACGACGCGCCACGCCGGCAGCTCTTCGCGCGCAGCGAGGTGATCCTCTCCGGCGGCACCTACAACTCGCCGCAGCTGCTGATGCTCTCCGGCATCGGCGACCAGGCCGAGCTCGCCAAGCACGGCATCGACGGCCTGCGCGACCGTGACGGCAAGAAGGTCGCGGACGGCATCGACCTCGCCGGCGTCGGCAAGAACCTGCAGGACCGCTACGAGGTCGGCGTCGTCAGCCAGACCAAGAAGCCGTTCAAGACCCTCGACGGCGACACCCTGGTGCCGCCCAAGCCGGGTGAGCAGCCCGACCCGGCCCTGACGCAGTGGCTCGAGGACGGCGGCGGCCTCTACGCCACCAACGGCGGCGCCATCGCCTTCCTGGCGCGCTCGGGCCACCACGACGGGCCGGAGGCCGACCTCTTCGTCTTCGGCGTCCCGGCGGCCTTCCGCGGCTACTACTGGGGCTGGTCGTCGCAGCTGCTCTACCCCGAGCAGGTGCCGCCCGGCGAGCCCATCGACCACCGCAACATCTGGACCTGGGTGATCCTCAAGGCCTACACCCACAACAGCGGCACGGTGAAGCTGCGCTCCGCCTCGCCGTTCGCGCAGCTCGACATCGACACCGACTCCTTCGCCCGCGACCCGTTGACCGGCGCCTACACGCCGGGTGCGCAGAAGGACCTCGCGGCGGTCGAGGCCGCCGTCGAGCTGGTGCGCAAGATCAACGCGTCGATCCCGCTCATGGACCGCGAGGTGCAGCCGGGCAAGGACGTCACCAACTCGCAGGTCGCCAAGTGGATCCACCACTCGGCCTGGGGGCACCACGCCAACGGCACCTGCCGCATGGGGTCCGATCCCTGGCGGCCGTTCCCGGCGGCGGAGCTCAAGGACCGCGGCGCCGTGCTCGACAGCCGCTTCCGCGTGCACGGCGTCGAAGGCCTGCGCATCGTCGACGCCTCCATCTTCCCGGAGATCCCGGGCTACTTCATCGTCACCCCCATCTTCATGGCGGCGGAGAAGGCGGCGGAGACGATCATCGCCGACTCCGCGACATACCCGGACCGGCTGGAAGCGAAGGAAGCCCACGCCGTGCAGCAGCGCCGGCAGGCGGCGCTGATCAGCGGCGGCTGGGAGGACAAGCAGCGGAGGAGCGGCTATCCGACAGGCGCCGCCACCGCGGCCGCGCCGGGCTCGAGTGTTGCCACCGCCGAGGGCTCGGTCAGCGGCTACGGCGCCGCCACCGGCATGGCCGGCACGCCCGGCCCGGCGCCCTACCCGCGGCGGCTGCCCAAGGACGCCGTGGGGCTGGCGCTCTCCGGCGGCGGCATCCGTAGCGCCACCTACTGCCTGGGCGCGCTGCAGGCGCTCGCCGCCAAGGGGCGCCTGCGCGCCGTCGACTTCATGTCCAGCGTCTCGGGCGGCGGCTACATCGGCAGCTTCCTCGGCCGGCTCTTCACCCGCGTCGCTCCCGACGTCGCCGACAAGCCGGCCTACGTCGAGCGCGTGCTGCGCAACTCCAACTCGGCCGAGATCGAGTGGCTGCGCACGCACGTCAACTACCTTGCCGGCGAGGGGCTGTCCGACCTCAAGACCAACCTCGGCACCATCTGGCGCAACCTGCTGGCGGTGCAGCTCGTCATCGCCACCTTCTTCGTCTTCATCTTCGGCCTGCTGCGCCTGCTCGCCGCGCCGCTCGGCGGGCTGCCGGGAATCCCCGGCAACCCGGTCACCGTCCTCGGCCTGCAGCTGTCGCCCTGGTGGTGGCTGCCGGTGGCGGTCGCCCTCGCCTTCGCGCTGCCGATCTTCTACGCCTACTGGCTGGCGCCGCGCAAGAAGGGCGGGCCCCCGTACGCGGTGTTCGCGCTGCTGCTCTGGGTGGTGCTGCTCGCCGGCGCCGTGGTGGCGTTGGGGATCCCCGGCCTGCGGCTGCTCGGCGCCGTCGGCCTCGTCATCCTGCTGCTCGCCTGGGTGTGGGAGCTGCTGGCGGGCCTCGACATGAAGCCGGGCACCGACCCCCGCACGCAGGGGGTCATCCTGCGCGCCCGGCTCACCTACCTCGCCGGCGGCGCCGTGCTGGTGTTCGTCGCCACGACGTTGTGGGTGGTCCTCGACACCCTGGCGCGCGCCACCGCCGACGACACGATGCGGCCGATGATCGTCAGCCTGGCGGGCGCTCTGATGGGGGTCCTGCCGTTCTTCCGCGACACCGTCACCAAGCTCACCAAGCCGAAGACCCCGGCGGGAGCGGCGGCGCCCAGCGGCGGCATCTCGAACCTGCTCCTCCTCGCCATCGCCCTCGGCGTGCTCGGCTTCCTGCTCTTCGCCCTCGACGTGCTGGTGCACTGGAGCTTCGACTCCAGCACCACCGTCGGGTGGTGGCTCATCGGGCTCGCCTTCGCCGTCTCGGTGGTGCTCGGCCGCGACGTCGGCTTCCTCAACCTCTCGTCGCTGCAGTCGGCCTACGCGGCCCGCCTCGCCCGCACCTTCCTCGGCGCCAGCAACCCGCAGCGCATCTACCCGCACGGCAAGGGGACGCCCACCGAAGTGTCGGTGCCCGACGCCGACGACGACATCGAGTTCGAGGCCTACCACCCCGAGCTCAAGGGCGGCCCGCTGCACCTGGTCGGCGTCTGCGTCAACGAGACGGCGGACGCCGCCTCCGGCCGCCACCTCAAGAGCGACAAGGGGCTGCAGATGGCCCTCGGGCCGGAGGGGATCAGCGTCGGCCGCCGCTTCACCGCGCTGTGGGACCGCTCGGCGGCGAGCGTGGCTTCCGGCGAGAGCGTCGTCGAGGCGGTCGTCCCCAACAACGACCCCAACGCCTTCCACGTCCTCAAGAAGCGCGGCTTCGACACCGCCGAGGTCGAGCCGCTGCGCCTCTCGCAGTGGATCGCCACCTCCGGCGCCGCCTTCAGCACCGGCTCGGGGCGCAACACCAAGCTGTCGCTGTCGCTGCTGATGGGGCTGCTCAACGTGCGGCTCGGCTACTGGTGGGACACCCACATCCGCGCCGGCCAGCGGCCGGGGCGCTACCCGCCCGGCATCTGGCGGCGGCTGATCCAGGCGCCGAGCATCATCTTCCGCACCCAGCGCATGCTGCTCGACGAGTGGCGGGCCTACTACGGCGGCCCGTCGCAGCGCTTCTGGTACCTCTCCGACGGCGGCCACTTCGAAGGCACCGGCCTGTACGAGCTGATCCGCCGCCGGCTGCCGTTCATGATCGCCATCGACGCGCTGCAGGACGCCAAGTATCAGTTCCAGGACCTCTCGACGCTGATCCGCTTGGCGGAGACCGACTTCGGCGCCCACTGCCGCTGGCTCGACCCGGCCCCCGGCCGCGCCGCGGGCAAGACTGGGTGGGACGCCTTCGAGGACCACGGCATCGTGGTGCCGCCGCTGGTGCGCGACTGGCTCGACCCCGAGGCCATCGGCCCCTGGCAGGAGATCCGGCGCAACGGGCCGTACGCGGCGGCGCTAGCGCGCGTCACCTACACCTCGGGCACGCGGCGGCGGCCGAGCTGGCTGCTGCTGCTCAAGGCCGCGGTGCCGCCGGGCGTGCCGCTCGAGGTGCGCTGCTACGCCGAGGTCAACCCGGCCTTCCCCAACGACCCGACGGCCGACCAGTTCCTCACCGACGAGCAGTGGGAGAGCTACCGCGAGCTGGGCGAGTGCATGATGGGCCGCGTGCTGCTGCGCAAGCCCATCAGTTAGGCAGCAGCCAGACGCTGCCGTTGGAGTCGCGCGACGCGAGGGTCGCCGCCGGGAAGCGGCGGGCGACCAGCGCCGCGTCCTGCTCGAAGCCGTGGCTGCTGAGGTAGGTCACCGGGTCGCGCAGGAAAGGGTCGTTCTGCAGCAGGTCGACGCGGTAGGCGCCGCCCTGGAGCGAGACGAAGCACAGGCGCCGCTCGCCTGGTGACGCCGGCGGCAGCGGCGGCAGCTGCGCGCGCTGCTCGACGATGAACGAGCGCACTTGTTGGGCGCGCAAGGCGCTGGCGGCGGGGATGGCGAGCAGCGCGGCGGCGAGCACCGGGCCGCGCCAGCGTGCGGCGCGCGGGTCGACCAGCGCCGCGGCGCCGAGCAGCGGCAGCGCCGACCAGGCGGCGTGGAAGTAGCGGTAGCCCCAGCCGTGCCCCTGGTCGAAGGGGATGAAGCAGTAGAGCAGCAGCGTCGCCAGCGCCGAGCCGGCGAGCAGGCGCAGCGGCGAGCCGCGGCGGGCGGCGCGCCAGCCGAGCACGGCGAGCACGGGCAGGAACGGCGCCGCCCAGGTGACGAGCTCGCCGAGCGCGAGCAGGCGCGCGTAGAGCAGCGGCGGCGCGGGAAGGGTGAAGACGTGGGCGAGGAAGTCGAGGACACGCGGCGCCAGGCCGTCGCCCGCCGCGGCCCCGCTCGCGAGCGGACCGCGGAAGGGCAGCCAGCCGACGCCGAGCAGCAGGACGAGCGGCAGGTAGCCGAGCGCGAGGAAGGCGACGGCGCGGCGGCCGCGGCGGCGCAGCAGCGCCGCGAGCCAGGGAACGGCGAACACCGCGTGCGGCACCGGGTTGTGGAGCACCAGCGCCAGCGCGCCGACGGCGCCGGCGGCGAGCAGCCGTCGCGGCTGCGCGGTGAGCGTCAACGTCGACTTCGTCGCCGTCGCCCGCGGATCGCCACTCTCGGCGCGTCCTTCCACCAGCAGCGCCATCCACGCCAGGTTGAGGGCGAGGTGCGCGGTGAGCGGGTAGAACGACAGCGCGTTGACGGTGAACGCCGGCGAGGCGAGAGCGAGCAGCACCGCCCAGCCCGCCGCCGCCGCTTCGCCCGTCCACCGTCGCGCCAGTGTGGCGAGCAGCAGCAGCGCCGCGCCGCCGAGCAGCGGGTCGAGCAGCCAGGGCGCCCGCAGCCAGGTAAACGGCACCAGCAGCAGCGCGAACCCCGGCCAGTAGCGCGACGCGACGGTGCCGGTTGCCGCATCGGTGGCGAAGAACGGGAAGAGCAGGCGCGGCGGCACCAGCCGTGGCAGCAGGTCGGGCGGCAGGCGCCCGGTGAGCTCGCCGGCGGCGAAGGCGCGCGCCTGGAACCAGTGCGCGTGCTCGTCCATCGCCAGCGGGCGCGCCTGGTAAACGGTCACCGCACCGGCGGCGAGGAGCAGCGCCGCCGTGAGCGCGAGCGCGACGAGGGCTCGCCGTTCGGCCAACCGCCGCGGCACCAGCTCCGCCCAGCGTCGCAGCGGCCTCGCCGCCAGCATCGCCGCCGCCACCGCGATCGCCAGCAGCGCGAGCAGCAGCGCCGCACCCGCCGGCTCGTCGCGCGCGAACAGCAGCCGGAAGGCCTGCTGCCGGTATCGCGGTAGCTGCGGCCGCTCGAACAGCGCCAGCAGCAGCACCCCGGCGGCGAGCACGAGCGACGGCACGACGAGCGCCGCCAGGCGCGCTGCCGGCGCCGCGGCGACGTCGCCGTCGCGTCCCAATGCCTGCGCGCCTTGGGCCGTCTCGGCCGCCGGCTCAGCCGCCATCCGCGGCGCGGTCCTGCCGCGACAGCTGGGTGAGGCCGAGCAGGAAGGAGGCGAACGCCGTCTGGCTGCCGAGCACCATCAGCGTCATGCCGAGGACGATGCCGCGCACCGCCATCAGCGGCCCGTACCCCGAGCGCACCCAGTCGACGAAGATCTTCGCTTCCAGCGCCGCACCCGCCGCGAAGGCGAGGCCGCCGAGCACCACCCCGCGCTCGAGGGTGAAGGCGCCGAGCAGCCGCGCCAGCCACTGCCGCGGCCGCGCCAGTCCCGCCGCCATCGAGAAGCTCTTGGCGAAGACGTCGAAGAGCACCAGGTTGTAGCCGAGGATGACGGCGAGGCAGCCGAAGAGCAGCGCGTGGTAGTCCCACACCCGGCCGAACAGCTGCCGCGGCCCGCCGGCGAGCAGCGCCACCAGCAGCGCGCCTACCGCGCAGAGCGCGATCCCCGGCACCAGGAACAGGTGCGAGGGCGAGAACAGCAGCATGAAGCGCACGTGGCGCCAGGCGTCGCGCAGCCCGTTGAGCTTGGAGACGCCGCCGCGTGGGTGGTAGGTGATGGGGATCTCGTCCAGGCGCAGCCGCGAGCGTAGCGCCGCGACGACGATCTCGGAGGCGAGCTCCATGCCGGTGGTGCGCAGCGCCATGCGATCGAGCGCCTCGCGGGTGAACGAGCGCATGCCGCAGTGCGAGTCGGAGACGCGGGTGCGGTAGAAGAGCCGCAGCATGCCGGAGAGGATGGGGTTGCCGATCCAGCGGTGCGACCACGACATGGCGCCGGGGAGGATGGTGCCCTTGAGCCGCGTCCCCATCACCAGGTCGGCGTCGCCCGCGTGCAGCGGCGCCACGAAACGCGGCACGTCCTCGAAGTCGTAGCTGCCGTCGCCGTCGCCCATCACCAGGTAGCGCCCGCGCGCTTCGCGGAAGCCGCGCAGATAAGCCGAGCCGTAGCCGCGCCGCGACTCGTGAACGACCCTGGCGCCGGCCGCCTCGGCGAGCTCGGGCGTGCCGTCGGTGGAGCCGTTGTCGACCACCAGCACCTCTCCCGGCAGGCCGCTCGCGGCGATGCCGCGGCGCGCCTTGGCGACGCACTCGGCGATGGACTCCGCCTCGTCGAGGCAGGGGATGACGACGGAGATCGCGGGCATCGGCTCGGCGACGGTGCCGGGGCGAGGCTCCAGAGTGGCGGCGGGCAGCGGCGCGCTCATCGCAGGGCCCTCAGCGTAGCTCGAAGACGGGCGCGCCGGTGGCGGGCAGCGAGATGGCGAGCGTGTGCAGGGTGCCCGGCTGGATGGGGGCGTCGAGCTGCAACACGGCGCCCGGCTGACCGGGGCGTGCCAGCAGCACCCGCACGGGGTGGCTGCCCTGCCAGAGCGAGAGGTCCCTCGCCCAGCTCCCCGGCACCGCCGGCCGCCGTTTGCGGAAGAAGCCGGTGGGCTCGGAGAAGTCGAACTGGTGGCGCGCCACCTCGCGGCCGTCGACCCACATGGTGAAGACGCCCTGCGGCGAATCGCTGGTCAGCTCGACGCGCAGCACGCCGAAGTCGATGGCGGTGGAGGTAGGCGCCGGTTGGGCCTCGGCGCCCGCAACACCGGCGGCGGGAGCGGGGCCGGCGGCGGCCGTGTCGGCGGTCTGACGTCGCGGCGCTGCGGCCGGCCCCGCGCGAGCCGCCCGTTGGCCGCGTTCCAGCGCTTCCTCCACCTCGGCGAGCACGCCAGCCGCCTTCTCGCGCCCGGCTCGCGTCTCCATCATCTCGCGCGCGGTGGCCACGACCCCTTCGTAGTCGCCGCTCGACAGGTCGGCGCGGGCGTCGAGCAGCCGCAGGTGGGCGCCCTGCTCCTCGGCCTGCCGCTCCGCCTGTGCGCGCAGCCGCTGGACGCCGCTGGGGTCGATGGCCATCCCCTCGGCGGCCTGGAACATCAGCATGGCGCTCTGCGGATCGTTCTCGGCCAGCAGCCGCTTGCCCTCGCTGACGAACTTGACGTAGCCGATCCGGCGCGCCTGCAGCTCGTCGCCGCCCGCGGCCGGCGGCGGCTCCTGCGAGCGCAGGTAGACGAAGCCGCTCAACAGCAGCAGCACCACCACCGCCGCCACCGCGCCGATCACCATCGGCGTCCGCGGCAGCGGCCCGCGCCGCGGCACGGCGTCGAGCCAGCGCTTGCGCGGGAAGGCGGTGGTGGCGTCGAGGTCGAGGTTGCCGGTGGCCTCGGCGAGGTCGTGCACCGCGGTCGCCAGCGCCCCGGCGGTGGGGAAGCGATCGCCGGGGTCCTTGGCGAGCGCCTGGTGCAGCACCTCGCGCACGGCGGCGGAGAGCGGCTTGCCGTCGACCTCGGGCTCGGACGGCACGCCGTAGACGATGCGGTGCGCCACCTCGGCGACCGTCGCGCCGGGGAACGGCCGCGTGCCGGTGAGCATCTCGTAGACGACGACGCCGAGCGCGAAGACGTCGGTGCGCGCATCGAGCGGCCGCCCCTGGACCTGCTCGGGCGCCATGTAGTACGGCGTGCCGTAGATGTCGGTGTCGAGCGTCGCGCTGGGGTCCTCGCTGCGGGCGATGCCGAAGTCGGTGATCTTGACGCGGCCGTCGCCGGAGACCAGCACGTTGCCCGGCTTGACGTCGCGGTGGACGATGCCGCGCTCGTGCAGGTGGTCGAGGGCGGAGGCGATCTGCGTCACCAGCGGCGCCACCTCGGCGAGCTTCATCGGGCCGCGCTCGCGCATGCGGGCGTCGAGCCCCTGCCCCTCGACGTACTCCATGACGATGTAGAAGCTGTCCTCGTCGGGCGAGGTCTCCACGACGTCGTAGATGGTGATGACGCTGGGGTGCGACAAGGTGCCGGCGCGTTGGGCCTCGCGCAGCGAGCGGCGGCGGTGGATCCCCGAGTTTTCGGGGTCGCCGCCCTCTTCGAAGGTGGCGCGGAAGGTCTTCAGCGCCACCAGCCGGCCGAGCGCGGTGTCGCGCGCCAGGAACACGGTGCCCATGGCGCCGCGGCCGAGCTCACGGATGACCTCGTAGCGACCGATGAGAGTGGACGCCGGCATCATTGGAAACGCGCCGCTTGGAGCTCGATGGGGTCAGGCGGGGAGGGGCGGCGACGGCGGCGGTCAGTTTACCAGCAGATAACCCTAACGGTCCGAAGGAGAAGGGCGGCCGCGAGGCGCTCTCGACCCTAAGATCCGTCGCGTGGTGGACCCGGTCCGCGACGCGAGGGGGACTCGACCGACGGCTCGGCCTGGAGCTCGTCTTACGGCTCGCCCGTGGTGGTCGCTCGGCGCGGTGCCGTTGCTCGCCCTCGGGCTGTGGACCCTCGTCGCCGACGTGCCGGGGTGGAACGCGGTCTGGTACGTCTTCGCCTGGTACGCCTGGCTGCTGGCGCTCGACGCCGGGGTGTTCGCGCTCGCGGGGCGGTCGTGGATCGCGGCGCAGGGGCGGCGGCTGCCGGCGATGCTGATCGCCTCGGTGCCGTTCTGGTATCTCTACGAGGCCTACGACCTGCGGCTTCAAAACTGGTACTACGTCTTCACGCTGCGCAACGATCGGCTGCAGCTTCTGGTGTCGGTGCTCGCGTTCGCCACCGTGCTGCCGGCGTGCCTGCTCCACGCCGAGCTGGTGGCGGCGGCCGGGCTCTTCGAGCGCCGGCGCTGGCGGCCGCTGCGCGTCGGGCGCGGAACGGAGCTGACCGTGGCGGCGCTCGGCGTCGCGTCGCTGGTGGCGCCGCTGGTCTGGCCGCGCTGGGCGTTTCCGCTGGTTTGGGGCGCCACGCTCTGGCTGCCCGAGCTCGCCAACTGGCGCCGCGGCGGCGAGTCGCTGCTGCGCGACCTCTCGCAGGGCCGGCCGCAGCGGCTGCTGCGCCTGCTCGCCGGCGGCCTGCTCGCCGGAGTGGTGTGGGAGCTGCTCAACTTCTGGGCCCGCTGCAAGTGGATCTATACGGTCCCCTTCTTCGACCGGCTCAAGCTCTTCGAGATGCCGTTGCTGGGCTTCCTCGGGTTCCCGCCGCTGGCGGTCGGTGCCTTCGCCACCTGGTCGCTGCTGCAGCCGCGCCGGACGCTGCGCAAGCCGCTGCTCGCGATCGCCTCGCTGGTGGCCGCGATCTTCTGCGTCCAGGTGTTCCGCCACGTCCTCGCCGACACCGTGCGCTCTCGTCGTCCGCTGCTCGACGAGCTCGCCGGGCTTGGTGCCGACGGCACGGCTGCACTCGAGCGCGCCGGCATCGAGACGCCCGAGCGGCTCGAGCGCGCCGTCGCCCGCCGCGGCGTCTCGGCCGTCGCCGCCGCCGCGCGCCTGCGCCCTGAGATGCTGGTGCCCGCCGCGCGACAGGCCGCGCTGGCGATCCACAAAGGCATGGGCTCGCGCGCCGCCGCGCAGCTCGCCGCGGTGGGAGTCCTCGACGTCGCCACCCTGGGCCGCCAGGACGCCGCGGCGCTGGCGGCGCGCTTGGGCCAGCTCGCTGACCGCACCGGCGCCGACGTGCCGCGCCGCGCCGAGGTGCAGGTCTGGGTGGAGGCAGCGCGCGGCCGCACGCGGCCCAGGCGGTGACCGCCGGCCGAGATCGGGCCGGTTCCCGGCGTGCTCTCCGTTTCAGCGCCTCACGGGCTGCGGCCGATCGAGAGGTAGAGCTTGTCGTCGCCGCCCTCGGCGCGGCCGTAGGCGAGGATCACCGGCCCGAGCTTGGAGTCGAGGAGCAGGGCGGCGGTGAAGGCGGTGATCAGGTCGCTGGTGCCGACGTCGTCGCCGCTCGGCCACACGTTGCCCGCCTCCAGCCAGCCGCCGGCGTAGAGCGACCGCTTGTTGAGCCGATGGTAGTAGCCGGCGCGCGCCACTCCGTACTCCTGCCCCAGCAGCTCGCGGTCGGCGAAGCCGGAGAGCGACAGCAGGCCGCCGAGGTCGAACTGGGCGTAGATCGGCAGGTCCGAGCCGGGGCTGAGGCCGCCCGAGAGCGAGCCGAAGAGGACGCCGCGGCCGACGCTCTGCCAGTCGGCGACGTCGAGGGCCACCTGCGTGTACTCCTCGTCCGAGCCCAGCGCGTCCGTGGCGTGGAAGGCGCTGAGCTGCGCGTAGGCACCGACGGTCGGGATGCCGCCGTCGTCGAGCCGGTCGAGCGTCCATCGCGTCTCCCACCCTGCCGCCTGCACGCTGTCGTCGGCGAGCTCGCCCTGGCCGCGCTTGACCTTGGCGTCCACCCACTCCGAACGTACGCCGAGCCGGGCCTCGGCGTACTGGCCGAACTGGTAGCCGAGGTCCACCGCCGCCGCGAAGTTGCGGACGCCGAGGGTGACGATCTCCCGGCCGTCCTCGAAGAACGGCACGTCGTGGTAGCGCACGCCGCCGCGCGGCGCGACGAACCAGTTGCGGCCGAAGCTCAGCGGCTTGTACAGCTCGCTGACGAGCGAGAGCTCGGAGCCCAGCACCAAGTCGTTGCGCAGCTCGGCGCCGTGCCGGTCGAGCGGCGCCGAGGTCAGGTTGAGGAGGAAGTTGAAGCTCGCCTCGGTCGCCGTCGCCTCCGAGCTGCTGGCGATGCCGGCGCGCAGGTAGTGCGGCCCCCACGGCTTTTCCATCATCTCGATCACCAGCTCACGTTCGCTCCCCTCGCCGGCGAGCGCGAAGGAGACCTGCTGGAAGTAGCCCAGCCCGTAGATGCCGAGCAGGCTGCTCTCGAGGTCGGCGAAGTCGAGCGGCTCGCCGAGCTCCACCCGCACCAGCGGGCGCACCACCCGTTCGTCGACGCGCTCGTTGCCGGCGAAGCGAATAGCGCGGATCACCGGCGGCGGTGGCGCGGCGCGGCGCTGCGCGGCGCGCAGCCGCGCGTGCTCCTCGGCGGGGATGGCGAGGCGCCGCAGCTCGTCGGCCTGGAGCTCGGCCTGGCGGCGTCCGAGGTCGCACAGCTCGGCGACCTTGTCGAAGCCCATCGTCGTGTAGCCGTCCACGTCGGGGTGGATGACGACGTCGGCTTGCGCGAGGCGAGCCTCCATGTTCTTCTGCGTCAGCAGCTGGGTGAGCTGGCCGGTGATCTGGAGGTAGCTGGCGATCTCCTCGGGAGGCGGCAGCCGGAGGTCGACGGCGATGACGACGTCGGCCCCCATGGCGCGGACGACGTCCACCGGCAGGTTGTTGCTGATGCCGCCGTCGACCAGCGTCCGCCCGTCGAGCTCGACGGCGGTGAAGACGCCGGGGATCGCCATGCTGGCGCGCAGCGCCGTCGCCAGCGAGCCGTGGCCGAGGACGACGGGGTCACCGGTGTGGATGTCCGTCGCCACGGCGCGGAAGGGGATGGGCAGGCGGTCGAAGTCGTCGGTCGACGCCGCGCCCAGGGTGAGGTGCTGCAGCAGGAAGCCGAGCTTCTGGCCGGAGCGCAGGCCGGAGGGGAAGCGCAGCCGGCTGCCGCGAATGCCGCCCTCGAGGTCGAAGAGGTATCGCCGGTCGTCCTCCTTGCGGCGGAAGGAGAGGTCCTGGCGCCGCGGCGAGTCGGAGAGGGCGTCCGCCCAGTCGATCGCCAGCAGGGCCTCGCGCAGCTCGTCCGCGGACAGCCCGCCGGCGTACAGGCCGCCGATGATGGCGCCCATGCTGGTGCCGGCGACGTAGTCCACCGGCACGTGGAGCTCCTCCAGCATCTCGAGCACGCCGACGTGGGCGGCGCCCCTGGCGCCGCCGCCGGCGAGGGCGAGGCCGATGCGCGGCCGCGTCGGCGGCGCCGGCGCGACTTCGTCTTGCGGCCATGCCGGCAACGGCAGCAGGAACCACCCCGCGCACGCCGCGATCGCCGCGCGCCTTTTCATGATCGGCACCCTGCTACGAGATCAGGCCCTGCTTGCGCAGCTCCCTGCCGGCGGCGTCGACGATCTCGCTGATGAGCTGAGTGATGTTCTGCGGGTCGAGCGTCTCGCTGCGCCCGGCCCAAAGCAGCTTGTCCTCGGTCAGCGAATAGACGTTGATCTCGACCCGCACCACGGTGTCGAGTCGCAGGTCCATCGGCGGGTAGAAGGCGTCGTAGTAGCCCCAGAAGCTGGAATACCCTCCCGGCGCCCCGGTAGCGTGCTGCTCGGCGGAGAGCACGCGCATGGCGACGACGCCGTCGAACCCGTCGTCGCGCAGCCGCTGCTTCGCGCGTTCCTTGTTGCGATACTCCTCCGGCGAGAGCACCTTGTAGCTCTGCACCGTCGGCACGCCGACGAGCTTGGACTGCAGGGCGTCCTCCGCCACCCGCCGCGCCGACTCGTCGCGGACCAGGGCGAGCACCACGACTTTCTGGAAGTCCAGCGAGGCCGTGCCGGGCGCCTTCCACGACTCGGTGATGCTGGTGAGGGTGGAGCACGCGGCGAGGGCCGACGCCGCGGCGAGCAACGCCGCCGCGCGAATCCCGAGGCGAGACATCGCTTCGCTCCTTTGCGGCTACGTCTTCGGCGGTGGCGGAAAGGTCTCGAGGAGCTTGTCGACCGCCAACTGCAGCCGCTCGCGGTTCTTGTCGGGGTCCTTGCTCGGGTTGAGCGTCTTGCTCGCCTGCCCCCTCCACAGGAGGTTCTTGCTCGCCGGGTCGTAGAAGTCGAACACCAGGGTCCCGATGTGGATGGTCGAGGTGGTCGCGGTCTCCATGCCGCCGCCGCCCCACCCATAACCGCCGTAGCCGTAGCCGCCGCCGTAGCTGGTGATCTGCTGCTCCTGCGAGAGCGAGACCTGGTAGGCGACCAGCGCGTCGACCGGGTCGCTCTCGCCGGCGGCGCGCCTGAGGCCCTTGCGCGCGAGCGTGTTGTCGATCGCTTCCCGGATGGCCTGGTCCGTGAGCTGATTCGGCCGCTCCGCCCCCTCGAGCACGACCCAGCGATAGGTCTGGATCTTCGAGAGGTCGACGCGGCGGTCGTAGTCGTACCGCGTGTCGGTGGTCGCGCACGCGCCCAGGAGACCCGCGCACGCCACCATGAGACCCGCGCCCGCTGCCAGACTGAGTGTCCGCAGGTTTCGCATCTGTGTGTTCCCCTTGTGTGTTCTCGCCCCGGCAGTCTAGGAACGAGATTGGGGAGTCCGCTATTGGACTTTGGTCACCACCGGACTGGGTCACCGCAGCGCCGGCAGCTCGAACTGGAAGGTGGCGCCGTGCTCGGCGTTGGCCGTCGCCCACAGCCGGCCGCCGTGCGCCTCGACGATCGAGCGGCTGATCGACAGGCCCATCCCCATGCCGCCCGGCTTGGTGGTGAAGAAGGGGTCGAACAGCCGGTCGACGTGTGCGGGATCGAGGCCGGTGCCGGTGTCGCGGACCGCCACCCGGACGCGGTCGCCGGCGACGAGCTGCGAGCGGACCTCCACCTGGCGCGGGCGGTCGTCGACCGCCTCCATCGCCTCGACGCCGTTCATCAGCAGGTTGAGGATGACCTGCTGGAGCTGCACGCGGTCGCCGAGGACGGGCGGCAGCCTCTCGGCCAGCCTGAGGCGCAGCGGCGCCCGGCGGAGCAGCTCGCTCCGCACCAGCCTCGCCACGGCCTGGATGACGTCGTTGACGTCGAGCGGCGCCTTCTGCGGATCGTTTTTCGTCGCCAGCTGCCGGATCCGCTGGACGATCTCGGCGGCGCGATGCCCCTCGGTGACGATGTCGGCGACCGCCTCGCGCACCAGGCCGATCTCCGGCACCTCCGGGCCGGCCCGGGCCAGCAGGTTGAGCGACGCCGTGGCGTCGGCGACGATGGCGGCGAGCGGTTGCTGGATCTCGTGGGCGATCGAGGCCGCGAGCTCTCCCAGGCTGGTCAGGCGGGTGACGTGCGCCAGCTCCGCTCGCGCCTGGCGCAGCGACTCCTCGCCGCGCTTGCGGTCGCCGATGTCCTCGATGGTGGCGACCAGCCCGGCAGGTTGGCCTTCCTCGTCCCACAGCGGCGCGGACGCCAGGGCGGCATCGAGCTCCGAGCCGTCCTTGCGCCGCAGGCGGACCTCGAGGCCGGAGAACGCCTTGCCGCCCTCCAGCCGCACCGCCAGCGGCGCCCACCGCTCCTCGATCCTCTCGTCGACCGGAAACAGGCGGCCGACGACCTCGTCGGCGGTCCAGCCGAACAGCCGTTCGAAGGCAGCGTTGCAGCGCTGCACGGCGAGGTCCGGCCGCAGGAGCACCAGCCCCAGGGGCGAGGCGTCGAGGATCGTTCGCAGCTCGCTGCTGGTCCGGTGCAGCTCGGACGCCCGGTCCGCCACCTTCGTCTCCAGCTCGGCGCGCGTCTTGCGGAGCCGTTCCACGGCGCCGCGGCGCTCGTCGGCGAGGCGCGCGCTCTCGAACGCGGTCGCCGCTTGGTTCGCCGCCACCGAGAGGAGGAGGTGGTCGGTCTCGCTGGGGAAGCCCGGACGCGTGCAGGCGACGGCAACCAGCCCGGCGCCGCCGTTGGCGCCGATCGGGATGACGAGGCCGGGGTAGCGCTCCGCGCCGCCGCCGACGTCGGGGACGATCTCCTTCCGTGTCGGGCGGCCGGCGGCGTCGTGACGCTGCAGCCAGTCGGGGAACTCCTTCCAGGCATCCCCGCGGGTACCCGAGCTGGCGGCGCCGCCGCCGGGATCGTGGAGGCGCACGAAGGCGAAGTCGAGCCGCAGCCAGCCCACCAGCGCCTCGGCGAGGCCGAGGGCGATCGTCGCCGGTTCCCGGCCGGCCCACGCCGCCGGGATGGTCGACAGGGCGACCAGGTCCCGCAGCGCCGTTCGCAGGCGGCGAACCTCGCCGGGATCGGTGGCCATCAGCTCACCATCAGTCCGGGATGTGGGCTGCCTTGCGAGCCGAGCGCCGCTCGCGGATCTCGAGCAGGAGCTGGTCGGGTGGCACGAAGAACGGGTTCTCCTGCAGGACGCCACCGACGATCACCATCGGGTGGGTGCGCATGACGTCGATGGCGACGCTGGCGTTGAATTGCGACAGGTCGTAGGTGCAGATCACCGGATCGTGGTACTTGGGGAGGACGTAGTGGAGCCGGGCCTCGTATTCGAGCAGGTCGTCGACACCCGGGTTGTCGAGCAAGGCCCATTCCATGTGTGCGACGAGGCGGGTGAGCGAGTAGCCTTCGGCGGCGCCCTCCGCCAGGATCCCCTCGATCAGCTCGAGCATGGCGTCCATCTCGAAGCGATCGCCGCGCAGGTAAGCCTCCTGCCACGGCACCACCTCGAGCTGACCCGTAGCCAACGTGCGCTCGACGTCGACGCCCGCCTCGCGGAGCCGCGTCAGGTAGTCGTCGCGCCGCCCCGGGTCGACGATGTGGAACCCCTTCTCGCCGGCATCGATGCCGTCCTTGATGAAGGAACGCAGGAGCCGGTCCTCCTCCTCCGCGCCGTTGAAGAAGGCGCAGACGTGACGGTGGATGCCGAGGGTGCCGCCGGCGAGCTCGATGTGCCGCAGGCTGGAATCGACGGCCGCATCGACCGGCTCGCCGCCGGGCGCGGACATCGCCGAGCTCACCGCGGCGAGGAGCGCCGTGCTGGAAACCGGCTTCTCGAGGAATGCCGCGGCGCCGGCCTGCAGGCAGCGCCGCCGGGGCCCGTCGCCGCCGTGCGCCGTCACGATGATCACTCGCCGGTCCCAACCGGTCGCGGTCAGGCGGCGCAGCAGGTCGAGGCCGCCCATGCCCGGCATGTGCAGGTCGAGCAGGACGCAGCCGACGCGGCCTCGCTGCGAGCCGGCGAGGAACGCCTCGGCGGAGGCGAACGTCTCCACCTCCCAGCCCGCCGAGCCGAGCAGGCGGGCAAGCGATCGCCGCAGCGACGCGTCGTCGTCGACCACGGAAACCACACGGCTGCCCTGCTTGGCCACTCTCCACCTCGCTCGGCCCGGCGTGTCGGAACCGTGCGCCCATGGTACCTGCTGGAGCCGCTCTCTCTCAGCGACCGTTGGCGTAGAGCCTCTGGAAACCCCGCGCCGGCAGCGGCCGGGAGAAGAGGTAGCCCTGCGCCATCTGCACCCCCGCCGCGCGCAACCACTTCGCCTGGTAGTCGGTCTCGACCCCCTCGGCGACGACCTGCAGCGAGGAGCGGCGGACCAGCGCCTGCAGCCCCGCCAGCCAGTCCGGCGGCGGCAGGTCGGGCGCGAGCTGGGCGGTCACCTTGGTGTCGAGCTTGATCATGTCGAGCTTGGCGCGGACCAGCAGCGCCAGGTTGGTGCCCGAGAGCGTGGTGTCGTCGAGCGCCACGCGCACGCCGCGCTCGGTCATCATGTTGAGGGCGTCGAGCCCCAGCCGGTCCGGGACGCCGCGTTCGGTGACCTCGAGCACGATCTGCGCGACGCGATCGTGGAGCCCGGAGCGGATGGCGACGTACTCGAGGCCGCCGCGGCCGAGGATCTCCGGCGGCACGTTGATGCTCACCCATGCCTGGCGGTTGGCGTCGAGCCAGCTCCCCAGCTCCTCGGCCACCCGCTCCATGACCCAGTAGGTGATCTTTCCGGACAGCGGCGTGTTCTCGATCTGCGGGATGAAGTCGCCTGCCGTGACGACGACGTTGCCGCGCCGCCAGCGCACCAGCGCCTCGGCGCCGACGCAGGCGTCGTCGGCGAGGGTCACCGTCGGCAGGTACTCGACGAACAGGTCGCCGCGATCCAAGGCAGTGCGGACGTCGTCGGCTATCGCCATGGGTGGTCAGCGGTGGCGTCGAGCGCGGTCTCGCCGGCGGCGCCGGTCCCCCGTCTCGACGGTTGGGAGGGGGCCTGGCAGGTGGCTTTCGACCCGGTGAAGAGCGCCGCCCGCCTGCTCCCGAGATGGTGGCGTGTGGCGCCTCTGCACTCTTGGTTCCATTGTCGGACGTGCGAGACGCGTGCCGCGACTCCGCCGACGAGACCGTGTACGCGCAAGCTACCGGTGAGCGCGGCGGCGAGGAATTGGACCTTCGTCCCATCCGATGGCTTGGCCAAAGGTCCAATAGCCCCCCATCCCGACCGCACGTAGGGTCGATCGAAGGAGGAGCATGTCATGGAACAAAAGATCGTGTTGACCGGCATCGCCCGGTCGAAAGGAAAGGCCGCCGGCGAAGCGCTGGTGAACCGCCAACGGATGGGGTGGGCGTTCAACTACGTCGGCAACGAGGACGGCATCGTCATCGTGCCCGACGCCGACATCCAGGGCAAGAGCGTGATCGGCAAGGTCGTGGTCTATCCCACGGTGATGGGCTCCACCACCGGCGCCATCAGCCTGTACTACAAGTGCACGCAGTCACATCACGGCCCTGCAGCCATCATCTGCCAGAAAGTCCACGACATCGACATCAGCGGAGCCATTGCCGGTGGAATCCCCGCCATCGACGGCCTGGACCAGGACCCGATCACGACCATCAAGACCGGCGACTGGGTGGAAATCGACGCGCCGAAGGTAGGCCAGAAGGCCACGGTCACGATCACGCGCAAGGGGTAGTCCGTTCCAACGACATTGGAAACGCAAGCCATCGAAGGAGATCACCATGGCAATGAAACTCACGCAACACCAGCAAGAGATGCTCGACGGCAAGCTTGGCGAAGCCAAGAAGTTCTGCATGGAGAAGCTGGTGGACTTCGGCGAAGCGGTCGAGGCCAAGGAGATGGTGGACGCTCGTCTTTGTCCTCAACTGCTGTCCCATCTACTCGAAGGATCGCCAGAATCCCGAGACGAAGAAGAAACTCGAGCAATACGACCTGGGACACAGCCCGCTCTACGATCCGATCTTCGCGATGAAGGACGCCCATGTCGCGGACGAAACGGGCACCGAGTGCGGAAACGATCCGTACCTGGTGCAGTTCGACAAGGTCGAAGAGAAGGGCTACCCCTGGAACTTCGAGCTTCCGGGCAAGGGCAGCTTCAAGGTCGACGACGAAATGGTCACAGGCCTCAAGGCGGGCTACGACAAGCTGCTGGAGCATGGCTGGCTCCCCTGGCTCTCGTGCCAACCTCATGGGCAACACGCGCATCCCCAAGATGGGAGAGTACTGCGCCTGCTCCGAATCCAGCGCCGCGGCCTACATCAACACCATCCTGGGCGCCCGCACCAATCGGGAATCCCCCATCAACTCGGTCTACGCCGCCTACACCGGCTGCCTGCCCAAGTACGGCAGCCACCTCGACGAGAATCGGGCGGCCAAATGCATCGTCGAGCTGGATGACGAGACCCGGGACAACATGGTGGGCGCCGCGGACTGGGCGGCCCTGGGCGCCTGCATCGCCGAAAAGGCGGAGAACCGGATCATGGCCGTGCTCAACCTGCCCAAGAAGATGGGCCCGACGGCGACCAAGCAGCTCATCTCCTGCTGCTCCCCCGGCATGAACGACCCGATTCTGCACCTGATGGGCTATACGCCGGAGTCCCCGACGCTGGAGGCCGCCTTCAAGGGCAACATGCCGAAGAACCCCGAGCGGTTCACGGTCACCATGGACGACATCGTCGAGATGTACCGCCACATCAACAACATCGCGCCGGCGCCCGGCCCGGAAAGGGCGAAACCGGTGGACATCGTCATCTTCGGTTGTCCGCACGCGACCTTCGAAGAGGTCCGCGAGGTCGCCCGCCTGCTGAAGGGCAGGAAGGTGAAGGAGGGGGTGATGCTGTGGGTGCAGACGGACACACCCTCCTACCACATGGCTCACCAATACGGAGACGCCAAGATCATCGAGGAGGCCGGTGGCAAGATCTACCACCAGACCTGCATGGCGATGAACCCGGTCCGGCACTACCCGCAGGGCATCACCGTCGCCACGGACAGCTTCAAGTACGTGAAGCTTGGAGGCGGCTTCGGCATGGCCTGGATCTTCGGTAACCCGCCGGCCCTCATCGACGCGGCGGTTACCGGCGTGTTCACGCCGAGCGCGCGCTGGGATTACTGGGCCCAGCCACGGAAGGAGCGGCTGGACAGCGAAAAGGAGCGCCCGCTTTACAGCCATGCCCTTCGTGGATTGAGCACATGCGTGCGCTCCTCGGGGTGTCCATCTGGTCGGTCTGCGTCCTCGCGATCTCGGCGGCGCCGACGCGCGGCCAGTCGCCCGCTCCTACAACCTCGCCGGCTGCGACAGAAACCGTCGAGGCTGCTGCGGCCCCTCAGAGTTGGGCCAAGGGAGACTTCAAGATCACCCTTTTCGGGACGGTCAAGCTGGACGTCATTTACAACGAGTCGCGTCCCCAGGCGCCAGGTGTTCCGTTTTTCCTGGTGCCGGAGTTCGAGGGTGGATTTTCGCAGGAGACCTTGGATATCAACGCCCGGCAGTCGATGCTGGGCGTGCTCTTCAGCGGTCCCGATATCGGGAGCTTCCAGTCCGGGGGGAGGATCTCGGCGGTGTTCTTCGACCCCAGCGTCGTGGCCGACACCTATGGGTTTCTGCTGCAGCAATCGTACGGCGAGCTCTTCAACGAACGTTGGAGGTTCGCCGCGGGTCTGCAATTCGACATCTTCGCCCCGGGCTTGCCGACAGTTCTGCCCTTTTCCTACCTGGGTGGCTCGGGCAGCCCCGGCAACTGCATACGCGGCCAGCTCCGGGTCGAGCGTTTCGTGGACGTCGGCAGCGACTCCCAGTTGACCCTGCAGGGGGCATTGAGCCAGCCGCTCAATACCTTCGTCACTCCGGACATCATCCTGGACGAGGACAACGGCAAGCCGAACTTGGAAGGACGCATCAGTCTTGGTTTGGGAAAGGCGGCGCCCATCGGCCTGTTGACGCAGCGTCCCGTGGAGATCGGTGTCTCAGGCCTGGTAGGCCAGCTGCGCAGGACCGCCGCTCCCTTCGAACCGCCGAGACGGGTTGTTTCTGACGTGTGGGGGGCGGCCGTCGACTTTCGAGTGAACCTGGCAGGCCGCTTCGGATTCAAGGGTGAGGTGTACACCGGGCAGGCGCTCGGCAACTACAACGGCGCCATCCTCCAATCGCTCGATGCGGTGACCTGGGAGCCGATCGGCGCCACCGGCGGCTTTGTCGAGGGATTCGTCTACTGGACGCCATCCTTGCACAGTCACGCCGGTATCGGGATCGACGATCCCGAAGACGACGACATGACGGCCATCCCCAATACCCTCTTCGGGCGGACCTACAACAGCACGGTCTACAGCAATCTGCTCTGGGATGTGAGAAAGCATTTGCGCGTCGCGGTCGAGGCCACCTATCGTAAGACCGAATACAAGGAGCCAACCAACCTACCCAACGATGGATTCGGTTTCCATACGCAGTTCGCGTGGACCTTCTAGTGTCGTTGCGGGCGCGCTTGTGGCGCACCATCGCCCTCGGCCTGGGGGCCGCGCTCGCGTCGGGCTCGAGCCCGGCCATCGCCCAGGAAGGCGCCGCCGCCACGGACGAGCAGGCCAAGGCCGCCGAGCTGGCCAAGCAGCTGCAGAACCCCATCGCGGCGTTGATCAGCCTGCCGTTCGAGAGCAACGCCGACTGGGGCGCCGGTGCCGGCGACGACGGCTTCCAGTACAAGCTCAACATCCAGCCGGTGGTCCCGATCACGCTCAACGAGACCTGGAACGTGATCTCGAGGACGATCCTGCCGGTGCTCTACCAGGACGAGGTGATCGTGCTCCCGGACGACGACCAGACGGGCCTGGGCGACGTCGTGCAGAGCCTCTTCTTTTCACCGCAGGCACCCACCGCGGCCGGCTGGATCTGGGGCGCCGGCCCGGTGTTCCTGCTGCCGGTGGCGACGGACGACCTGCTGGGGGCCGAGAAGTGGGGCGCCGGGCCGACCGCCGTCGTGCTCAGGCAGGAGAAAGGCTGGACCTACGGCGCCCTCGCGAACCACATCTGGTCCTTCGCCGGCGACGACGCTCGGGCCGACGTGAACGCCACCTTCCTGCAGCCCTTCCTGGGCTATACCACTCCGAGGCAGACGACCTACTTGTCGAAACTCGAGGCGACCCACGACTGGGAGACCAGCCAGTGGACGGCACCGGTCAACCTGACGGTGGCGCAGCTGGTCAAGGTGGGCAAGATGCCGGTCCAGTTCGAGCTCGGCGGCCGCTACTATGTCGACGCGCCACCCAACGGGCCGGAGTGGGGGCTGCGGTTCAAGGTCACGCTGCTCTTCCCGAGGTAGCTCCAGATCCCTCGGCCGGCCGCGGCGCCCTGGAGGCTTGCGGGGATCCATCGTGGACTGCCAAGACGTCGCGGCGCGCGTTGCGGATTATCTGGCGGGATCTCTGCCGGTCAACGAGCTCGAGGCACTCCTGACCCATGCCGCGGTCTGCGTCGCCTGCCGCGACAAGCTGACCGCCGCGGGAGAGACGTTGCAGCAGTCGGCGATGCGCAGGCGCTTCGACGCGGTGGTCGCCGACTACCAGGACGGGCGCGGCGGCCGGCCGCGAAACAGACGCCTGCCCCGATGCGCCACCTGCCATTTCCCCGGGCAGTCCTGTTCCTGGATCTGCCGCCGCCGGTTTACCGCCGATTGACAGCGAACGCGGCAACGCCGCGCCCCACGCCGTCGTCGGCAGCAAGCGGCTCCGCGGCGCATCACACGGCCGCTCCAGGCGCTCGAGCCGCGCCTGGGCGGTGATGGGCTGCTCGGCGGGCGGCCCGCCGGTCAGGGACCGACGGTGATCAGGTCGACGACCTTCTTGACGCCCTTGACGTGTCCCACGGCGTCGAGGGCGATCTGCTTGCGGGCCGCGTCGGACAGCTTGCCGCGCAGGCTGACCACGCCGTCGACCGCCTCGACCTCGACGTCCCGGGCGCGCTTGCCGATCTCGTCTTCGAGCGCGCGCTTGACCTTGGTCTCGAGCCGGGCGTCGTCGAACTCGCGCTCCGCCTTGGTGCCTTCGAGCGCGGCCTCGCCGGCGGCGGACAGCTTCACGCGGTTGTCGACCTTCTTGATCCCGGGGACGCTGAGGGCGACCTCCTCGATGAGCTCTTGGGCGGCCCGGTTCGGCACCTCACCGGTGAGGATCGCCGTGCTCCCGTCGACCCTCACCTTGACGCCGAGGGCCGCCTTCCCGGCCTTCTCGAGCAGCAGATCTTGAACCTCCAGCTCCTTGGCGAGCACCGGGTCGCGCTCGGTGTCGGCAGCCAGGCCGGCGGCCGGGGCAGCCATGGCGCCTGCGTACGCGACGATGACCAGCGCAAGGGCGAGGGCGAACAGTCGGCTCGGTCTCATGACAGACCTCCTTCGTTAAAGAGCGACGCTAGGCCGGGCTCGGGGCGGCGGGAATTGGACCTTCTGCTTACGGGCTGACTGGCCGCTCCGGCGCGAGCCGGCCGTGGGCGTGGCTCGTTGGGACCAAGGTCCAATTACGCCGTCGCCGCCGGCCCCGAATACTGCCGCCCATGCGCGCATCGCGTGGAGTGAGCGCTCGCCGCAGAGAGAGGTGCACCTCGCAACGGATCGCGATGGCGCTCGCGTTGGCGGGGACGCTCGGCGCGGAGCCGGCCTTCGCGCAGCCCCTGCCTGCAGGCACGGCCGGCCCTTCGATCGTAACGGTCTCGTGCGCTTCGGTCTCCGCTGAGCGCCAGCACTGCCCGGCCTACACGGACAGCGGAGTCGTCCTGCTGCGGTCGACGGGAACGGGCGCCTGCCTGCTCGGCCGCAGCTGGGGCTACGACTCTCGGGGCGTCTGGGTGACGGAGGGGTGCGCCGCGGAGTTCGGCGTCGGCAGCCCGGCGCCGGTCATCGAAGAAGCCGCGGTGCCCGGCCCCGAAGCGGAGGCCGGCGAGGCCGCGACCTACACGGCGGAGGCGGCGCCCGACGAATCCGAAGTGCCGACCCCGCGCATCGAGACCTGGGGCAGCTACGACCCGGGCACCGGCTTCCTGCTCGCGCGCGGCAAGCACGGCGAGCTCGCGATCAGCATGTACGCGCTGCTGCGCTACCTCAACCAGAACGACGAGGACCAGGTCTTCGAGGACCATCTCGGCAGGGAGCGCGCCGTCGATCCGCGCAACGACATCTTCTCGCAGCGCATCCTGGTCTGGCTGAAGGGTTGGGTGGGCAACCCGAAGCTCACCTACACCACGACGATCTGGACGGTCAACGCCACCGACCAGAAGGCGATCTTCGCCAACCTCGGCTACCAGTTCAGCAAGAAGTTCAGCCTCTACGGCGGCGTGCTCGGCAACCCGGGGTCGCGCTCGATGCTGGGCTCGCACCCCTACTGGCTGGGCAACGACCGCGTCATGGCGGACGAGTTCTTCCGCCCCTACTTCGGCACCGGCGTGTACGCCATCGGCGAGCCGGTGCCGGGCTTCTGGTACGAGGCGGCGGTCACCAACAGCAACAGCGCCCTCGGCAGCACGGCCGTCGAGCTCGACCGCAAGTTCACCCGCGGCGGCTCGGTGTGGTGGATGCCGACGACGAAGGAGTTCGGCCCGCGCGGCGCCTACGGCGACTTCGAGCTCCACGAGGAGGTGGCGACCCGCTTCGGCATGTCGGCGACCTTCAGCCCGGAGCAGGCCTTCCGCGCCTCGACGGAAGCCAACCCGGAGAACACGACGCTGCGCCTGGCGGACAGCGTCAACCTGTTCGAGACCGGCGCGCTGGCTCCCGGGGTGACCATCGACACCGCCGACTTCGCGATCGTCGCGCTCGACGCGGGGATGAAGTACCGCGGGTTCTTCCTGCAAGCGGAGTACTTCATCCGCCGCCTGGACGCCTTTGTCGCCGACGGCCCGCTGCCGGTGCGCGAGGTGGAGGACACCGGCTTCTACGTGCAGTCCTCCTTCTATCCGATCCCCAAGAAGCTCGAGGTCTACGCCGCCACCTCGCAGGTCTACGGCGACGAGGACGCCGGCTTCCGCGACAGCTCCGAGTACATCCTCGGCGGCAACTACTACTTCGACGAGAACCGCAACTACCGCATCAACGTCCAGCTCATGGAAGTGAACCGCTCTCCGGTGAGCAGCGCCTTCGGTTACTACACGGCCGGTCAGGACGGCTTCACCGGCGCGACGGCGCTGTCGATCTTCTTCTGATGCGCGATCTCTTCTGATGCGCAGGCACGACGTTCCGTTGCTCCTCGCGGCCGCGCTCCTCGCGGCAGGTGCCGCGCCGGGCCCGCCCGCCTACGTGGTGAACGACTCGCACTTCCACCTCACCAACTACGTCCAGGAAGGCACCGACATCCGCGACTTCCTGGAGATCATGGGCGACAAGGTCGGGCGCGTCGCGCTGTTCGGCATCCCGCTGCAGCAGACCTGGTCGCATCGCAACACCGGCGACTTCGCGCCCACCTACTACCTGCAGACCGACTCGCCGCTCTACTACTACTCGTTCACCGACGCCTACATCGCGATGGCCTACCGCTCGCTGCGCCAAGGAGGAGCAGGCGCGCTTCGACCCGATGATCACCGGCTTCAACCCGGCCGACATGTACGCCGCCGACCACATCCGGCGCGTGCTGCAGACCTTCCCCGGCGTCTTCTCCGGCATCGGCGAGTTCACCATCCACAAGGAGTTCGTCTCCTCGAAGATCGCCGGCGACGTCGCCAGCCTCACCGACCCGGCGCTCGACCGCATCCTCGACTTCGCCGGCGAGGTCGGGCTGGTCGTGATCCTCCACAACGACATCGACATGCCGTTCCCGAAGCCGGACCAGGAGCCGTACGACGCGCGGCAGCTGGCGCGACGCTGTTCCGGCGCCATCCGAACGACCACGATCATCTGGGCCCACTGCGGCGTCGGCCGCATCGTGCGGCCGCTCGCGGACCAGGTGGCGCTGCTCGAGAAGCTCCTCGCCGACCCCGCGACTGGCGCACGTCTCCATCGACATCTCCTGGGACGAGACGGCGAAGTACATCGTCGCCGGCGCCGGAGTCGATCGCCCGCGCCGCGCGCGCTGATCAACCGCTATCCGGACCGCTTCCTGTTCGGCACCGACGAGGTGGCGCCGACCGAGCAGGCGAAGTACCTGGGGTCTACGACCTGTACGCGCCGCTCTTCGCGACGCCTCACCCCGGAGGCGAGCGAGAAGCTGCGGCTAGGGCAACTACGAGCGGCTGTTCGACGAGGCGCGGCGTGAAGGTGCGCGCCTGGGAAAAGCGCAGCACGCTCGGAAGTGAGCAGACATGACAGAACGCACAGGTGAGGCGATTGCGTCTTTGAGCGCCGAAAGGAGCCACTGCACATGAGTTGTCGAGAGCACCGCGCAGGACGAACGAGCCGCACGGCGCTGGATCGTGTACGCGGCACGCTGATGCGTCCTGCTCGCCGCGGCTCCGGCGCCTGGCGCAGGAAACGCCGGCCGAGGCCGAAGTCCGGAGCCGAGATCGACGTCTACGGCTTCGCCATGCTCGACATGGGCTACCAGGGCGGCCAGAACCACCCCGACTGGTTCGACGTGCTGCGTCCCACCAAGCTGCCCGCCTTCGAGGACGAGTTCGGCGAGGACGGCCACTGGTTCGCCGGCGTGCGGCAGAGCCGCTTGGGCGTCAAGGCCAACATGCCGACGGCGGCCGGCGAGATCAAGACGACCTTCGAGTTCGAGCTCTTCGGCACCGGCGTCGACGCCGGCCAGACCACCTTCCGGCTGCGCCACGCCTACGGCGAGCTCGGCCACTTCGGCGCCGGCCAGACCTGGAGCCCGTTCATGGACATCGACGTCTTCCCGAACTCGATCGAGTACTGGGGCCCGAACGGCATGGTCTTCTTCCGCAACGTGCAGGTGCGCTGGATGCCGATCCAGGGCGACTCGCGCCTGACCTTCGCCCTCGAGCGCCCGGGTGCCTCCGGCGACGGCGGCGACTACGCCGACCGCGTCGAGGTGCAGAACCTCAAGGGCCGCTTCCCCTACCCCGACCTCTCCGGCGAATGGCGCCACGCCGGCGACTGGGGCTACTTCGAGGTGGCCGGCATCGTCCGCTACATGCGGTGGGACGACACCCTCGACGACCAGTTCGACCTGAGCGGCAGCGACATCGGCTGGGGCGTCAACCTGAGCTCCAACGTCAAGATCGGCGACCACGTGGCGCGGCTGCAGGGGGTCTACGGCGAAGGCGTCCAGAACTACATGAACGACGCGCCGGTGGACGTCGGCCCGCGCATCGACCCCGGCAACCCGACGCCGTCCGCTCAAGGGCGAGGTGCTGCCGCTGTTCGGCCTCGTCGCCTTCATGGACTTCAACTGGAGCGAGCACGCGACGAGCACGATCGGCTACTCGTTCCTCGAGATCGACAACTCCAACGGCCAGTCGGCGGACGCCTTCTCGAAGGGCGACTACGCCCTCGCCAACATCCTGTTCTATCCGGCCAAGGGCGTGATGTTCGGTCCCGAGATCCAGTACGGGCGGCGCAAGAACTTCCGCGACGGCTTCTCGTCCGACGACCTGCGCATCCAGTTCTCGGTCAAGTACAACTTCGGCCACCGCTTCGAGGGGTAATCGCACGTGAACGCCAGCAAGCTCACGCTCGCCTGCAGCCTCTGCCTCGCCGTCCTCCTGTGCGGTCTCGCCGCGGCGCCGCTCGCGGCGCAGCCGCCGGCCCAGATCCAGGCGGCCCTCGACGCCGCCTACGCCAAGTACAAGACCCTGCCCGAGGGCAAGAACGCCGACTACATCCCCGCCCTCGCCAAGGTCGACTCCAACATCTACGGCATCGCGCTGGTGACCGCCGACGGCAAGGTCTACACCGCCGGCGACGTCAAGTCCGAGGTCTCGATCCAGTCGATCTCCAAGGTCTTCACCATGGCCCAGGTGATGGAGGAGCAGAGCACCGACGCCATCCTCAACACCATCGGCGTCGACGCCACCGGCATGCGCTTCAACTCCATCGTCGCCGTCGAGTGGGCGCAGAAGGGGCTCGGCGGCCCGGAGATCAACCCGCTCGTCAACCCCGGCGCGATCACCACCACCAGCATGGTCAAGGGCGGCAGCCGTGACGAGATCTGGAAGAGCATCCTGGCCTTCCATTCCGCCTTCGCCGGCCGCTCGCTGTCGGTCGACAAGGAGGTCTACGAGTCCGAGGCGGCCACCAACCAGCGCAACCAGGCGATCGGCGCCCTGATGCTCGCCTACGGCTTCATCAAGAGCGAGCCGTTCCGGGCGACCGACATCTACACCGAGCAGTGCTCGATCGCCGTCAACGCCAAGGACCTCGCCGTCGATGGCCGGCACGCTCGCCAACGGCGGCAAGAACCCGGTGACCGGCAAGCAGGTCATGAAGGCCGACAACGTCCCCGAGGTGCTCGCGGTGATGGCGACCGCCGGCCTCTACGACGACTCCGGCAAGTGGCTGTATCGCACCGGCCTGCCGGCCAAGAGCGGCGTCGGCGGCGGCATCATCGCGGTCTCGCCCGGCAAGTTCGGCATCGCCGTGGTCTCGCCGCCGCTCGACGACGCCGGCAACAGCGTCCGCGCCCAGAAGGCGATCGCCGACGTCTCCAACGCGCTCGGCGGCAACCCGTACGCCGCCTTCAAGCACTAGCCGCGCGGACCGACACCCGACCAGGAGTGCCCACGATGCCAAGCAACATGAAACGGATCTCGGCGGTCGTCGTCTCGGCGCTCACGCTGGGGGTGACGTCGCCGGCCAGTCCCCTGCAACAGGCGCCCGCCTCGGCCCCACCGGCCGGCGCTGCCGCGCCTGCGGCGCCGGCTTCCGCCGCGGCGCCGAAGGAGAGCTTCTCCAAGGACCAGCTCGAGCAGCTGGTGGCGCCGATCGCTCTCTACCCCGACAACCTGCTGGCGCAGATCCTGATGGCGTCGACCTATCCCATCGAGGTGGTCGAGGCCGAGCGCTGGATCACCGAGCAGAAGACCCCGCTCCAGGGCACCGCCCTCGAGACGGCGCTCAAGGAGCAGGACTGGGACGCCAGCGTGAAGGGGCTCTGCACCGTTCCCGACGTGGTGAAGAAGATGAGCCAGAACCTCGACTGGCTGCAGGACCTCGGCGACGCCTTCCTCGGCCAGAAGACGGAGGTGATGGACGCCGTGCAGCGCATGCGCGGCAAGGCCAACGAGTCCGGCAACCTCAAGACCACCGAGCAGCAGGTGATCACCGTCGAGAAGGACAACATCATCGTCATCGAGTCTTCGAAGCCGGAGGTCGTCTACGTCCCCAGCTACTCGCCGACGGCGGTCTACGGCGGCTGGGCGCCTCCCTACTACTACTACCCGCCGATGTACCCCTACTACCCGCCGGGTTACGGCCTGGTCTCCTTCGGCGTCGGCATCGCGGTGGGCGCGGCCATCTGGGGCGGTTGCGGCTGGGGCTGGGGAGGCGGCGACGTGCACATAAACCACAACAGCTACAACAACTTCAACCGCAACACCAACATCAACCGCGCCGAGCCCCGCAGCGGCAACCGGGGGAGCTGGAACCACGACGCCGGCCACCGTCGGGGCGTCAACTACCAGAACTCGAAGGTGGCCGGCCAGTACGGCGCCAAGTCCGGCACCAACCGGGTGGCGCGAGACCAGGCCCGCGGCTACAACTCGAGCGGCAACCGCCAGGCGCGCACGCCCAGCCAGGGCTCGCGGGCGGGATCCGGGCAGGGCGGCGCCGGCCAGCGCCCCGGCGCGGCGCAGAACCGGGGCACTTCCGGCGCAGGGGGGAGCCGAGGCACCGTCAGCCAGATGGGATCGGGAAGCAGCTCGCGTCCCAGCAACTCGTCGTACGGCGGTTCCGGCAGCAGAGGAAGCAGCGCCTACTCCGGGTCCTCGCGGCCGAACACCGACCGCGCCTCGAGCAGCCGTGGGTCGAGCAGCCGCGGGTCGACGTCTTATGGCGGCAGCCGCGGGGGCGGCTCTTACGGCGGCGGCAGCCGCGGTGGCGGCGGCGGCGGGCGTGGCGGTGGCGGTGGTGGGCGGGGTGGTGGTGGTGGGCGCGGACGCGGATAAACAGGAGACTCTGCGATGACCCAGCAACAGAACAATCAGCGACCGGCCCGTCGAGCGCCCCTCGGTCTTGCGAACCGCACCCCGACGGCTTTTGCGAACCGCTCCCGAAGGGGTCTCGTCGTCGTTGCCAGCCTCCTCGTCCTGTTCGGCGGCTGCGCTCGCTCGCAGCCGGGTACCTACGCCAGCCCGGAGGAGGCGGTGGCGGCGCTCGACGCCATCGTGGGCACGGGCGACACCGCCCGGGCGGAGGTGATGTTCGGCCCCGGCAGCGTGGAGCTCTTCAAGTCGGGCGACGACGACGAGGACGCCAAGGCGGCGGCGCGGGTCAAGAAGATGATCGCCGAGAAGGTCGACTTCGAGGAGCTCGGCCCCGACGTCCGGGTCGCGCTCTTCGGCGAGGAGGCCTGGCCGTTCCCGATCCCGCTCGTGCGCAAGGACCAACGCTGGCGCTTCGACACCGAGGCCGGCCGCCAGGAGCTGCTCAACCGGCGCGTCGGTCACAACGAGCTGGCGACGCTCGACACGCTGCACGAGTACGTCTACGCGCAACGCGAGTACGCGACGGAGGGGCGAGACGGCAATCCGCCTGCTTTCGCCCAACGTGTCCGCAGCACGGACGGCCGTCACGACGGCCTCTTCTGGCCGGTGGAGGAGGGCGAGCCGCCGAGCCCCCTCGGCGAGCTGGTCGCCGAGGCGGCGTTCGAAAGCCGCAGCGGCCGAGCCACGCCCCTTCCGGGGTTACCACTACCGCATCCTCACCGGTGAGGGGAAGTCGGCGACCACTCCCGAGCGGAGCTACATCGACAGCAGGGCCTGATGACCGGCGGCTACGCGGCGGTCGCCTGTCCGGCGAAGTACGGCAACTCGGGGGTGATGACGTTCCTCGTCAACCACCGCGGCATCGTCTACCAGAAGGACCTCGGGAAGGACACCGCGACGATCGCCGAGGCGATCAAGGTGTACGAGCCGGACGCGACCTGGGCGCCCACCGGCGACACGCTCGCGGCGGTGGAGGGAGCGGAGGCGGAGCTCGCCGCGGACGTGGCCACCCAGTAGAGGTGTTCCATGATCGGCCTGAGTGAGGGCGCCGGGTCGCGCGGTCGACGCCTCGGTGCGGTCGCGCTGCTCGTCGCCCTCGCCGGCGGGCTGGCCTGCTCGCCGGATGGCGCGCGGCCGCCCGCCGCCGTCCCGCCGTCGAACGCCCCGTCGACCCTCGCCGACGCCGATCCGGGCAACCTCGGGGCGCTCGCCGACCCCCGCCGTGTCGTCCCCTGGACCGGCGACTTCGACGGCATGGTCGAGCGCCGCCGGGTGCGCATCCTCGTCACCTACTCGCGGACGCACTACTTCGTCGACCGCGGCACCCAGCGCGGTCTCACCTACGAGCTCGGCCGGCTCTTCGAGGACGACGTCAATCGCCAGCTGGGGCGCGACGGTGTGCGCCTCCACGTCGTCTTCCTGCCGGTCAGCCACGACCAGCTGATCCCGGCGCTGCTCGGTGGGCGCGGCGACGTCGCCGCCGCCAACCTGGCGGTCACCCCCGAGCGGCGGGCAGAGGTCGACTTCAGCGACCCCGTCTGGCGCGACGTCGAAGAGATCGTCGTCACCGGCCCCAGCGGTCCGCCGCTGGCGTCGGCGGAGGACCTCTCGGGGAGCGAGGTGTACGTTCGCCGCTCCTCGAGCTTCTTCACCAGCGTCGAGGCGCTCAACCGCCGGCTCGCCGCCTCCGGCCGGCCGCTCGTCCGCGTCCGCGAGGCCCCCGAGGTGCTCGCCGACGAGGACGTGCTGGAGATGGTCAATGCCGGGCTGGTGCCGGCGACGGTCGTCCACCGTCACATCGCCGAGTTCTGGGGCAAGGTCTTCGACCGCCTCGTCCTCCACCGCGAGGCGCGTCTGCGCACCGGCGGCGAGGTCGCCCTGATGATCCGCAAGGGGAGCCCGCGGTTGCGCTCGGAGCTCGACGCCTTCCTCGCCCGCTACCCGCAAGGCGGCGTGGTGCGCAACACGCTCCTCCAGCGCTACCTGCGCGGCACCAAGTACGCGCTGGCGGCGACCGCGCCGGCGGAACGGCGGAAGTTCGAGGCCACCGTGGATCTGTTCCGCCGCTACGGCGACCGCTACTCGCTCGACTACCTCTTGATGATGGCGCAGGCGTACCAGGAGTCGCGGCTGGACCAGGGGGCGAAGTCGCCGGTCGGCGCTATCGGCATCATGCAGCTGATGCCGGCGACCGGCAAGGAGCTGGGCGTCGGCGACGTCCGCCAGCTCGAGCCGAACGTCCACGCCGGCGTCAAGTACATCCGCTTCCTCGTCGACCAGTACTACGCCAACGAGCCGATGACGCCGATCGACAAGGGGCTGTTCGCCTTCGCGTCGTACAACGCCGGGCCGGCGAGGATCCGCCAGCTCCGCCGCCGCGCCGCCGACCGCGGGCTCGACCCCAACGTCTGGTTCAACAACGTCGAGCTGGTCTGCGCCGACGCCATCGGCCGCGAGACGGTGCAGTACGTGAGCAACATCTACAAGTACTACCTCGCCTACAAGATGGTGATGGAGCAGCGCGAGGAGGTCGAGGCGGTGAAGGGCCAGGCGTTGGCCCAAATCCCGCCGACTGACCAGGTCCGGCCGGGGGCGAGCCCGACCCATGTCGAATAGCCGGTGGCGCGCGTCGCCGGCGCTCGCCTTCTGGCTGGCGACGGTGGCGCTCGCCGGCGGCGCCGCGGCCCAGGAGCTCGAGCCGCGCACCTATGCGAGCGCGCCGATCGGCGTGCAGTTCGTCGTCCTCGGCGGCGGTCACGCTTCCGGCGACCTCGTCTTCGACCCCAGCCTGCCGATCGAGGACGCCAGCGCCAGCATCGACTTCGGCCTGCTCGGCTACGCGCGCACCTTCTCCCTGTTCGGACGCCTCGGCAAGGCCGTCGTGGCGGTCCCCTGGTTCGACGGCAAGGCCGAGGGTCTCGTCGCCGGCGTGCCGGCCGAGCGGGTGCTCGAAGGCATGGGCGACCCGCGGCTGGCGGTGAGCTGGCTCTTCTACGGCGCGCCGGCGCTGGCGCCCGCGGCCTTCGCCGCCGGCCCGAAATCGCCTTCCTCCGCCGGAGTGACCCTCACCCTCGCCGTCCCGGCCGGGGAGTACGACGACGAGCGGCTGCTCAACCTGGGCACCAACCGCTGGACGTTGAAGACCGAGGTGGGCGCCAGCCGCCGCCTCGGCCGCTGGTGGGTGGAGGGCGCCGCCGCCGTCTCGCTGTTCACCGACAACGACGAGTTCCAGCGCACCCTGCGCCGCGAGCAGGCGCCGGTGTACTCGCTGCAGGGTCACCTGGTGTGGGAGCCGCGGCCGCGGCTGTGGGTCGCCCTCGACGGCACCTACTACTGGGGCGGCCAGGTGCGGGTGGAAGGCACGCCCAGCGGTCGCGAGCTGGGCAACAGCAGGGTGGGCGTGACCGCCAGCTTGCCGGTGGCCCGACGTCACGCCGTCAAGCTGACGCTGGCCAGGGGCCTCTCCGTCCGCACCGGCACCGACTTCCAGACCGTCGGCGTCGCCTGGCAGTGGACGCTGGTTCCCACCCCGCGTTGAGGGTGGAGTGGCCGAGCAGAAAAAAAGGGGCCGCGAGGGAGGCACCCGCGGCCGATATGACTTGTGACGAGTCGACTAGTTGGAGGTGCGGCGGGGGCCCGAAGTGGTGAGGCTGAGGCCTCCCAGCGCCAGCACGACGCCCAGCACGGCGATCATCGGCCAGGGGCTGCCGGTCGGCGGCAGGCTGGCCGGTTCGGCCGCGGGCTCGGCAGCCGGTTCGGCCGGCGCCGTCGCGGTCGCCGGCTTGGGCGGCACCGCCACCGGCTGCACCGTCTCCACCTCGGCCATCGTGATCACCGTCGGCGGCGGCACGTCCTGGAAGCGGATGGCATGGATCTTCATGCCCTCGTTCAGCTGCTCGACCTTCGCCGGTTTGCCATCGACGTAGAGGACCATGCCCGCGGGGATGCCGTCGTACCGCTTGATCTCCCCCTTGTCGTTGCGGATGATCACGGTGCCCGCGACCCGCTTGAGGATCACCGCCTCGCGCTCCTCGACGACCACCTTCGTCTGCGCGAGCAGCGGTCCCGCGCTCACCGCCACCATCCCGATGACGGCCAAGGTCGTCGAACCTGGCCGCCGCGATCCGCACTGCTGTCTTCATCGCTCTCCTCCTTCTGTTGTTGCGACCAACGACCGGTGACGGCGCCGCCGCCGCTAGTGGACCCCCTCGGCACGCGGCCGTCCCGCGGTCGCTCGGGCACGGACGACGAACCTGCTGGGGGCTTTGCCGACGAAATAGAACGGGTAGCAGGTGACGAGGGTGACGCTGGGGTAGGGCGTGTCGTCGAGCACCCACACCGACTCCGGGGTGACGATCCAGACGTCGGTGACGGCGAAGCGGCGGACGCCCGCCAGCATCTCGAGCTCGATCTCGTCTCCCTTCCTGATCCCCTCGAGCACCCGGAAGAAGCCGTCCCGGTGGCCGGCCAGGCCGATGTTGCCGGACCCGCCGAGGTCGGCGGTGCCGGCGATCAGGCCCAGCCCGCGGTTGAGCTCGCGCTCCTCGGTGCCCCGCCAGATCGGGACCTCGAGGGAGAGGCTCGCGATGCGCAGCACGCCGAGCGGCATGCCCATGTCCTGCGTCCGGCTCTCCTTCCACGCGGCGACCCGGCCGGGGGCCCAGTCGCTGCGGTCGGGGTCGATCGGCTCCCACTGCGCCGCTCGCGCGCCGGGGGCGGTCGACTGGGCGCTCGCCTGCCGGAAGCGCTCGAGCCCGGCGGCGCTCTCCACCGAGGAGAGCAGCCGGACGCCGACGGCGAGCGCGAGCAGCGCTCCGCCGGCGATCAGCAGCGCCCACCCCAGCCTGATGCGATGGCTGGCGGCCGCGGCGTGCTCGGGGTGCGCGAGCTCACGCATCTGGAGTTGGCTCGGGAGTTGGGTAGCAGCGGGAGTGGGTGGGCCATCAGGGATGGCCCGCCGCGCGACCCGGGTGACCAAGCCGCGCAGCAGGGTGTAGGGGAGCAGCGCGAGCACGGTCGCCACGAGGAGCGCCTGCACGAGGTGGAACTCGTGCAGCTCGATCGCCTGGTAGATGGCGTCGACGGTGAGACCGATGAAGAACGCCTTGCCGATGTCCTTCCAGCCGGACGAGAGACGCCGCCGGCGCGAGGCGGGATCGGTGAAGAGCGTCCACAGGAAGGGCGGCTCCCCGCCGCGGGCGTCCCGCAACCCGGCGCGCACCGCCAGGACGGAGGCGACGATCGGCTGCAGGAACAGCCGCAGGTGCATCGGCCCGCTCGCCCGTCCGAGGAGCTCGCTGCCGGCACGTTCGATGGCTTCGAGTATGGCGTTCACGGCGCTTCGCGCCCATCGTTCGGTCAGCGAGTGACGGGCTGGCGAGAGACCGACGCTAGGCTTTTGGGGCGGCGATGGTTATTGGACCTTGGTCGCAGTAGCGGGCCGCGGGCGGCGGCGGCAGGCAGGCGGGACCAAGGTCCAATGGTCCGCACGCGGCATCCTCCCTAGCCTGCGAGGTCATGGTGGACCGCTCGACTCGCCGTTGGGGCGCTTCGTCGTCGGCGGCCATCGCGGCTGCGACCCTGCTGATGACGCTCTGCCCTCGGCTGCTCCTCGGCGACGAGGTGAAGCTGCGCGGCGGCGGCTCGATCAGCGGCGTCATCGTCGAGCGCAACGAGACCGAGATCAAGGTGGACATCGGCGCCGGGCGGATGACGGTGAAGACGTCGCAGGTGCTCGAGATCGTCGAAGGGACGTCGCCCCTCTCCGAGTACCGGCAGCACGCCGCCGCGCTCGGCCCGGGCGACGTCGAGGGGTGGCGCACCCTCGGCCGCTGGGCCTCCGAGCAGGGGCTGCGCGCGCAGGCGCGCGAGGCGTACGGCAAGGTGCTCGCGGTCGCTCCGCACGACTCCGAAGCGAACCAGGCGATGGGCCGGGTGCTGTGGGAGGGCCGCTGGGTGAGCGAGGAGGAGGCCTACCGGCTCCAGGGGCTCGTCGAGCACAACGGCGAGTGGATGACGCCGGACGAGCGCCAGTACCTGGTGGACGATGAGGCGGCGCGCGCGCAAGCCGAGAGCCAGGCGGCCGACCAGCAGATCGCCGACGTGACCGCCTCCCACGACGCGCGCCAGGCGGCCGACGAGGCGTATTGGGCTGACGCACAGCAGTCGTGGGTGGCGGACGGAGGCATGGTCTATTGGGACACCGGGGTGGGACCGCAGCTCGTGCCCGACGTGCAGGGGAGTTGGCCATGAGCGGCATCCGACGCGCGTCGCTCGCCGTTCTCGTCGCCACCGTGCTGCTCGGGCTCATGGCCTGCACCGCCGCGCCGCCGGCGGCGACACCAGCGTCGACGCCGGCGGCGACAGCGACCACGACGAACCCGACCGTCGACGAGATCGTCGCCGCCCACGTCGCCGCGCGCGGCGGTGCCGACCGGCTGCACGCGCTGCAGTCGATGCGCGCCAAGGGCCTGGCGATGATGGCCGGCGGCAAGGTGGCGCCCGTCGTGCGCGAGATCGCGCGGCCCGGCCGCATCCGGCTGGAGATCACCTACCAGGGGCTCTCCAGCGTCTACGCCCACGACGGCAAGGTCGGCTGGCAGGTGGCGCCGCTGCAAGGTCGCTTCGAGCCCGAGCGCCTGCCCGAGGCGGTGTCGGCGCCGTCGGTGGACCAGCTCGACATCGAGGGGCCGCTGGTGGACTGGAAGGCCAAGGGCCACACCGTCACGCTCGTCGGCCGCACCAAGGTCGGCGACCGCGACGCCTACGACCTCGAGCTGCGGCTGGCGACCGGCGCCGTCCGCCACGACTTCGTCGACGCGCAGACGTTCCTGGTGCTGCGCACCGACGTCGAGCGCGTCGTCGGCGGCCGCAAGGTGGCGCTCGAGACGACCTTCGGCGACTACCGCAGCGTCGACGGCGTCGTCTACCCGTTCCTCATCGAGACGCGCCGGCGAGGCCGGCCGCAGAGCCTCAAGTTCGTGGTCAAGAGCGTCGAGCTCAACCCGGCGATCGACGAGGCCCGGTTCCAGCTGCCGCGCTAGTAGATGCCGATGGACAAAACCCGTCCCAGCGGGGCGAGGAGGAACGCCATGAGTCTTTCGAGCCGAGTGCACCTGTTGATGCCGGGCGCTCTCGCGCTCCTCGTCGCGCTGCCGGCGGCCGCGGCGGCGGCGCCGGCCGCGACCGCGCCGCCGCGGATGGAGCGCGACCTCCTCGGCGAGAAGGCGGTCCCGGCCGACGCCTACTACGGCGTGCAGACCGCGCGCGCGCTCGAGAACTTCCAGATCTCCGGCGTGCTGATCAACCACTACCCCGGCTTCGTCGAGGCCTGGGCCATCGTCAAGCTGGCCGCGGCGCGCGCCAACACCGACGTCGGCGCCATGAAGCAAGGAGACGCTGGCGGCGATCGAGAAGGCCTGCAAGGCGGTGCTCGACGGCAAGTACCACGACCAGTTCGTCACCGACTGGTACCAGGGCGGCGCCGGCACCTCGACCAACATGAACGCCAACGAGGTGCTCGCCAACGTCGCCCTCGAGCTCACCGGCCACCAGAAGGGCGACTACGAGGTCGTCGAGCCGCACGACGACCTCAACATGTCGCAGTCGACCAACGACTCCTACCCGACGGCGATCAAGGTCGCGCTGCTGCTGCGCAACGACAAGCTGATCGCCGAGCTGGAGGCGCTGGTCGCCTCGTTCCGCGCGAAGGGCGACGCCTACCTCGAGATCGTCAAGATGGGCCGCACCGAGCTGCAGGACGCGGTGCCGATGACGGTCGGCCAGGAGTTCCACGCCTTCGCGGCGTCGCTCGAGAGCGAGATCCAGCTGCTGCGCGACGCGGAGCGCTACCTCTACGCCGTCAACATGGGCGCCACCGCGATCGGCACCGGCCTCAACGCGCCGAAGGGCTACGCCGAGAAGTGCGCCGCCCACCTGGCGGAGCTCACCGGCAAGCCGATCGTGCCGGCCGCCGACATGTTCGCCGCCACCTGGGAGCAGCAGGGCTTCGTCGTCTACTCGGCGGCGCTGAAGAGCCTGGCGATCAAGCTGTCGAAGATCGCCGGCGACCTCATCCTGCTCACCTCCGGCCCGCGCGCCGGCCTCGCCGAGATCAACCTGCCGGCGCATGCAGCCCGGCTCGTCGATCATGCCCGGCAAGGTCAACCCGGTGATCCCCGAGCTGGTCAACGTCGTCGCCTTCCGCGTGATGGGCAACGACTTCAGCGTCACCCTCGCGGCCCACAGCGGGCAGCTGCAGCTCAACGCCTACGAGCCGCTCGCGGGCGCTGGCGATCATGGAGTCGCAGCACCTGCTCTACACCACCTCGCAGGCCTTCCGCACCAAGTGCGTCGACGGCATCACGCTCAACGAGAAGATGCTCGCAGCACTACATGGAGACGACGGTCGGCATCGTCACCGCGCTCAACCCCGTCGTCGGCTACGAGAAGGCGACCGAGCTCGCCGGCGAGGCCTACCGCACCGGCAAGGGGATCCTCGAGATCATCCGCGAGAAGAAGATCCTCACCGAGGCGCAGATCAAGGACCTGCTCGACCCGGTCAAGCTGACCGGCCTCGACCGCAGCAAGTACCAGAAGAAGAACTAGGCGTGCGCGAGCACGGAACCCGACAACGCTCGACCTGAAGGGGAGACATGCCATGAAGACTTCACGCTCTCTGCTCCTCCGGAACGCGGCTCGCGCTCGCCCTGCTGCTCGCCGTCGCCGGCGCGCAGGGCGCCCTCGCCGCCGACAAGAAGCCCAACATCGTCATCCTGGCGACCGGCGGCACCATCGCCGGCGCCGCCGCCACCGGCACCCAGGCCGGCTACACCTCCGGCGCGGTGAGCATCGACGCCATGCTCGCGGCCGTGCCCGGCATCACCGACCTCGCCAACGTCAAGGGCGAGCAGATCGCCAACGTCGGCTCGCAGGACATGAGCTTCGCCATCATGCTCAAGCTGGCCCAGCGCATCAACGAGCTGCTGCCCACCGCCGGCGTCGACGGCATCGTCATCACCCACGGCACCGACACCATGGAGGAGACGGCCTACTTCCTCAACCTGGTGGTCAAGAGCGACGAGCCGGTGGTGCTCGTCGGCTCGATGCGCCCCTCGACGGCGGTCAGCGCCGACGGCCCGCTCAACCTCTACAACGCCGTCGGCGTCGCCGTCGACCCCAAGGCCCGCGGCCGCGGCGTGCTGGTGCTGATGAACGACTGGATCCACGGCGCGCACTCGCTCACCAAGACCAGCACCACGGCGGTGCAGACCTTCATGTCGCCGCTGCGCGGCCTGGTCGGCATCGCCGGCCTACGGCAACAACGACTTCTACTCGTCGCCGCCGTGGAAGCACACCACGGGCAGCGAGTTCGACGTCAAGGGCGTCACCAAGCTGCCGCGCGTCGACATCATCTTCGCCTGCGCCGACATGTCGCCCGACCTCATCGACGCGGCGGTGGCCAACGGCGCCAAGGGCATCGTCATCGCCGGCGTCGGCAACGGCAACATGAACGCGGTGTCGCTCGAGGCGGCGGCGCGGGCGGCGAAGAAGGGCGTCGTCGTGGTGCGCAGCAGCCGCGTCGCCACCGGCAGCGTCGGCCGCAACGTCGAGGTCAAGGACGACGAGCTGGGCCTCATCGCCTCGGACGAGCTCAACCCGCAGAAGGCGCGGATCCTGCTCGCGCTGGCGCTGCTCAAGCCGCACTCGCCGCAGCAGCTCCAGCAACTGTTCTATGAGTACTGAGCGGCGGCGCACGCTCCGGCGTGCGCTGCCCGCCGGGGCCTGCGTGGCTGCGGCGCTCTTCCTGGTCCCGGGCGTCGCCCGGGGCCAGGCGCCGCCGGACGGCACCGCCACGCGGAGCCCACCCTCGACGACACCATCGAGGCGGGCGAGTCGGAGGCCGAGGAGCCCCGGCGCCAGCTGGTGCGGTGGAACCAGTACGAGGGGCCGTTCTTCACCATCCGCGTCGGCGCCGGCACCCTCTACGAGGGCGCCGCCTACGGCCAGGACGACGAGAGCAAGCAGCAGCTCGCGCTCGACGCGGACAGCAAGTTCCGCGACAACCGCCTGCTGCTCAAGGGGCGCTTCCCCCGGCTCGACCGCGACGTGACCTGGACCTCCGGCGTCATGTACGACGGCCCCTCCGGCGACTGGTTCGTGCGCGAGACCGGGATCATGGTCGCCGTGCCGGAGATCTGGGGGCACGTCTTCGTCGGCCGCACCAAGGAGGGGTTCTCGCTCAACAAGGTGATGAACGGCTACTCGGGCTGGACGATGGAGCGGACGATGATGAACGACGTCATCCCCATCCTCGCCGACGGCATCAAGTGGCTGGGCTACCTGCCCGAGCACCACTTCCTGTGGAACCTCGGCTTCTACAACGACTGGTTTTCGGAAGGGCAGAGCTTCTCGACCTACGACAAGCAGGCGGTCGCCCGCCTGGCGTGGCTGCCGGTGGCCTCCGAGAGCAGCGGCGAGCTCGTCCACGTCGGCATCAGCCTGCGCTACGGCGAGCCCGAGGACGGCAAGCTGCGCCTGCGCTCGCGGCCGGAGGCCTATCCCGCACCCTACTTCGTCGACACCGGCAGCTTCCCGGCCGACCACACCAAGACGATCGGCGTCGAGGGGTACTACCGCGCGGGCCCCTGGCTGTTCGGCAGCGAGTACATCCTTCATGACGCCAGCCCGAAGCAGGGCGGCGACTCCCTCTTCCACGGCGGCGAGGTGGCGGTGTCGTGGAACGTCACCGGCGAGACCCGCGGCTACAACACGCGCGGCGGCTTCTTCAAGGCCGTCTCGCCGACGACGACCGTGTTCGAGGGCGGCCCGGGCGCGTGGGAGGCGGTGCTGCGGATCTCCTACATCGACCTCGACGACGGGGGCATCCAGGGCGGCAAGTTCTGGCGCCTCACGCCGATGATGAACTGGCACCTCTCCGACCATGCGCGGCTGGAGTTTGCCTACGGCTACGGCATCCTCGATCGCTTCGACCTCGAGGGCGGCACGCACTTCTTCCAGAGCCGCATCCAGCTGCACTTCTAGAACGCCTCCCCTCACCGGAGGGCTCCATGACCTCGCGCCAACTCGCCCTTTCGATCGCGCTCGTCGTCACCGCCGCCGCCCCGTTGCCGGCGCAGGCACCACAGCCGACGGCGCCGGCGCCGGTCACACCGCACGCCGCCCGGCTCGCCGCCGAGACCCCCGCCCGCATCGTCGTGTGGGGCCGCGAGATCGCCATCCTGCGGACGTCTTACAGCGACCGGAGCCCCGTCCAGCGCGCCCGCGAGATCGAGGAGCGCATCGAGCTCGTGCTGGGGTCCAACCCGCAGGCGCCGATCCACTTCCAGAGCGCCGCCGACGGCAAGCTGCGCGGCATGCTGATCCTCGCCGGCCGTGAGGTCCTTTTCGGCATCCTGGAGGACGACCTGCCGGCGGGAGGCACCCTGCAGTCCGCGGCGCTCACCGCCGCGGGCCGGCTCCGCGAGCTCGCGGTGGCGATGCGGCGCCAGGGCGACGCCGGCGCGCAGGCGCGGGGCATCGGCAAGAGCGCGGCGGCCGTCGCCGCGCTCCTGCTGGTCGGCTGGCTGCTGGAGCGGCGCCTGCGCCCCTACCTCCTCGCCCGCTCGCGCGCGGTGGCGAGCGAGGCGGCGCGCGAGAGGGCGGCCGCCGGGAAAGGGTCCGGGCGGCTCGACGTCACATTCCTCAAAGCGGCCGCCGTGCGCACCTCGCTGCGCTCGACCCTCTTGCTCGTCGAGCTCTTCGTGGCGTTCCTCTGCGCCCAATTCGTCCTGCTGCAGTTCCCCTACACCGAGCCGCTGGGCAATCAGCTCGGCCACCGCCTGCTGGCTTTCGGCGCCGACGTCGCGACCAACGTCGCCGACGCTCTGCCCAACGTCTTCGTGATCGCCGTCATCGCGCTCACGGCGCGCGCCGTCTGGAGCTTCGTCAAGAAGTGGACGCTCGCCGTCGAGGGGAACCTCATCGACAGCGCCTGGCTCGACGCCGAGACGGCGCGGCCGACGCGCATCCTGCTCGGCATCGGCATCGTCGCCATCGCCATCGTCGTCGCCTACCCGTTCATCCCGGGCTCCAGCTCGGATGCGTTCAAGGGCGTCTCGGTGCTCATCGGCGTCATGGTGTCGCTGGGCGGCTCGAGCGTCATCGGCCAGGTGATCGCCGGCCTCGTCGTGCTCTACTCGCGCGCCGTCAAGCGCGGCGACTTCGTCTGCGTCGGCGAGCACGAGGGGCACGTCGCCGAGGTCGGCCTGCTGGCGACGCGGCTCTCCACGGCCTTCGCCGAGCAGGTCAACATCCCCAGCTCGGTGATGGTCTCCGCCATCTCGCGCAACTCGATGCGCTTCGCCGCCCCCGGCGGCACCGCCCTGCGCACGACGCTCGCCGTCGGCTACGACACCCCGTGGCGGCTGGTGCACGGGCTGCTGCTCGAGGCGGCGCAGCGGACCCCCGGAGTCCTGCCCTCGCCGCCGCCGCGCGTCTTCCAGCGCGCGCTCTCGACCTTCTTCGTCGAGTACGTGCTGTTCCTGCAGTTCGACCGCACCCTCAGCCGCGTCGACGTGTCGACGACGCTGCACGCCACCATCCTCGACACCTTCAACGCCCACGGCGTGCAGATCATGGTGCCGGCCTTCGAGGGCCAGCCGGACCGTCGCATCGTCGTGCCGCGGGAGGAGTGGACCCCGATGGGGTCGATCGCCGGAGTGGCGCCGGCGCCCGCGGTCGCCGTGGTGCCGAGGTCGGAGGAGGAGGGCGACGAGGGGAGTCGGGGCTGACGCGCGACCGCCGCAGCCCGGTGCGGCGGTCAGCCGCGACCTTGCTGCGGCGGCGCTAGGTCGAGTTGATCAGGAGCGTCGAGTTGGTCAGCCGCCCGGAGCGAGCCAACGGCGGCTCAGAGCCGCCAACCGAAGCCGAGTCGGACCTCGGCGTCCTCCGAGTCGTACTTGCCCCTGGCGTCTCCGTCGAGCTGCAGGAAGCGGATGCGGGCATCGGGGCGGATGTAGAAGCTCTCCCCGAAGTCCCAGCGCCACGCCATACCGACATGGTAGGTGAAGGCATCGTCGGAGATCTTGAGGTCGTTGCTGTCACCCGGGACGTTGATCTCGAACTCGCCGCTTGCCCAGCCGAGTCCGCCGAGGATCGCCCACTTGCCGCCACCCGGGTACCACTCGCCCGAGAAGTCGGCGAAGTCGAGGCTGAAGTCGCACGTCGAGCAACCGATTCCCTCTTTGTCGTCCCGCGATTCGTCGAGGTCCGTCTGCGTCCAGCTGGCGCTGAACCCCCACGTCTCGCTGGCGCGATATCCGTAGCGAACGCCGAACGAGAAACTCTCGCTGTAGCCGAGGGTCGCCGTCCGGATGTTGCCGGTGATCGGAGTCGGGAACTCGAGCTCGACGTTGGACGGGAAGTAGTAGCCGGCGATGAGCTCGAACTCGTGAGGACGGTCTACCGCCGCCGCCGCAACGAGCGGGAACAGCAGCGGCACGAGCAGCACGGTTGCGGCCAGGCGGATGGTCCTTCGCATGACACTTCTCTCCTTTGGTTTGGTGGTCCCGACGTGATGTCGAGACGATAGGAGCGGCCGTTTGTGGACGCCATTGGACCTTGGTCCACAGGCGTTACGCCGAGCGGCCGGCGCGTCCGACCCGCGACCAAGGTCCAATAGATCGGCGTCGCCCGGCCGTCCTAACCTGCTCGACGTGCGGGTCCGCCCTCGCAAGAGGGACGATGCACACCACGCCTCGCACCCGAGAAGGAGAGCCGATGAAACGATCCTTGCAGTGGTGCTTGGCGGCCACGCTGGCGGCGCTGGCCGGCCCGCTTCCGGCACTGGCGCAGACACCGGCCGCGGCGGCCGCTTCGCCCGAGGTCAACCCGGCGGCGGTGAAGGCGCTCACCGACATGGGCGTCTATCTCCGCGGCCTCGCGGCGTTCCAGATCACGGTGGCGACGACGGACGAGGACGTCCTCGACGACGGCCAGAAGGTCCAGTACGACGGCAAAACGGAGCTGCTCGTCAAGAGGCCGGATCGGCTGCGGGCCAGCGTGACCAACGAGCGCCACGACCGGATGTTCTTCTACGACGGCGCGACCGTGACGTTGTACGGCAAGCGCCTCAACTACTACGCCTCGGCGCCGGCGCCGGCGACGATCGGCGAGCTCGCCGACAAGCTCGAGGCCGACCACGACATCAGCCTTCCGCTCGTGGACCTCTTCCGCTGGGGGGCCCCGGGTTACGAGCCCAAGGGCTTTACCACCGCCCTGGACGCCGGTCCGAGCTCGGTGGGCGGACTGACCGCCCGGCACTACCTGTTCCGCCAGGCCGGTCTCGACTGGCAGGTCTGGATCCAGAGCGGGCAGTACCCGTTGCCGCTCAAGCTGGTGATCACGACGACGACGGATGACGCACGCCCGCAGCACACCGCCGTCTACACCTGGAACCTGGCCCCCTCGTTCAACGACGCGGCGTTCGTGTTCGACCCGCCGGAGGGGGCCGGACGGATCGTCCTCGCGCGCGCCAAGCAGGGAGAGACGCCATGAACCGATCGCACCGAGCGACCGTCGCCGCCGTCACCGCGCTGCTGCTCACCGTCTGGGTCGCAGATTCAGCCGAAGCGGCCCGCGCGGCGCGCAGCAGCGGCAGCACCAGCGTCAACCGCGGCGGAGGCGCGAGTGCGAGCGCGAACCGCAGTGGAGGCGCGAGCGCGAATCGGGGCGGAAACGCGAGCGCCAACGCGAACCGGAGCGCGAGCGCCAACGCCAACGCGAACCGGAACGCGAACGTGAACCGCAACGCCAACGTCAACAGCAACACCAACGTGAACCGCAACGTCAACTACAACAGCGACGTCAACATCAACCGCGACGTCGACATCGACTCCGACTACCGCGGCGGCTGCTGCGGCTGCTGCTACAACGAGCACCCGGTCGCCGGGGCGATGGCGGTGACGGCGGCCGTCTCGCTGACCGCCGCGGCCATCGGCTCGATCGTGGCCGCGCCGCCGCCGAACTGTGCGCCGGTGGCGGTCAACGGGCTCACCTACCAGCAGTGCGGGGGCACCTGGTACCAGCCGCAGATGTCAGGTGGATCGACGACCTACGTCGTGGTGAACCCTCCGCAGTGAGCGGAGCGCGCAAACGAGGAGCACGCGAATGACTTCGAGCTCGAACATCCTGGCGCGGCGCGCCATCGCCGCCGCCCTGGCAATCGCCGGATCACTGGCCTTCTCCGGCGCCGCCGGCGCCGCCGACTGGACATGGCGTTTCACGCCCTACCTCTGGGCGCCCAGCGTGGGCACCGAGATCGAGGTCAACGACCAGGAAATCCCGGGCGGCTCGGACGTCGCCCTGGAAGACGTCATCGACCAGCTCGACTTCGTGGGCATGATCCACTTCGAGGGGCAGTCCGGCAAGCACGGCTTCCTGGTGGACACCCTCTATGCCAACTTCGGCGACGAGGACGTCAGGGTCCATCCCGGCGGTCCGCTCGCCGGCGACGTCGTCGTCGACGGCGACCTCGGGCTCCTGCTCACCGAGGCGGCGGGCCTCTACAACCCGAGAGGCGACGGCAGCGGCTGGGCGTGGATCTACGGCATCCGCGTCAGCGACGTCGACGAGGACATCGTGGCTCGTTACGAGCTGCCGGCAGGGGCCCGGGAGCGCCGGTACGACCTCGGCAAGACGCTGTTCGACGGCATGCTGGGCGCGCGTTACATCGGCACCTGGGGCGAGCGCTGGCGCTGCAACCTCCGCGGCGACGTCAGCGGCGGCGGCACCGAGCTGACGTGGAACACCATGGCGGGACTCGGCTACACCTGGGGAGACGGGCGTCACGCGCTGTTGGGCGGCTACCGCTACATGCAGATCGAGCTCGAGGAGGAGGACGCGCGGGCGGAGGTGGAGTCGACGATCACCCTCAACGGCCCCTACTTCGGATACCAGCTCACTTTCTGACGAAACTTCTGCTGAGGAAAACGCCATGTCGAAGCAAGGCAAGTTGGTCCTGGTCCTGTCGGTCGCCCTCGGCGCGTCGCTCGCCACCGGCGTGCGGGCCCAGGAGCACGAGGACGTGATCAAGTCCGGCGACGGCGAGCTGGCTGTCGGGCACCGCGTCGAGCTCGTCGCGACGGTGAAGAGCGTCGACCTCGCGCAGCGCCGCGTCGAGCTCGAGGGCCCCAAGGGGCGCGTCGTCCCCATCGTCGTCGGCGCGGACGTCCAGAACCTCGACAAGGTGAAGGTGGGCGACAAGGTGCGGGTGCAGTACTCCGAGGCGCTCGCCATCAGCCTGGCGAAGGCGGACTCCGCGGTGTCGCTCGAAGAGACGACGGAGACCCTGGAGCCCGACGACCCCCGCACGGCGGGGAAGGCGCAGGTGCGCGTGGTCACCGCGGTGGTGAAGATCACCGCCATCGACGCCGCCGCCGGAACGGCCACGCTGGTGGGCCCACGCGGCAACGCGGTAGACGTCGAGGTCCCCCGCGACAAACTTGCCAAGGTCAAGGTCGGCGACCTCGTGAAGGTGCAGTACACGGAGGCGCTGGCGGCCGCGATCGACAAGCTCCCAGAGTGACTCCGCGGCGGCCGCGCCGCGGAACCGCCGAAGGCCGATGAGAACCACCCACGCAGCGGACGGCCCGGCCGTCGCGCGCGCGGCGTGGCCCCGCACCGCCCTGGTCGCGCTCCTCCTCGCGGCGAGCCCGCTGGCGGCGCGTGACCGCATCGACGTCGCCGCGCTGACCAACGGCGACCGCGTGACCTGCGAGATCGTCTACCTGCGCTCGGCCACGCTCCACGTCCGCACGGCGGAGCTCGGTACGGTCGACGTCGACTGGCCGGCGGTCGTGGCGCTCGTCAGCCCACAGCTGTTCGAGGTCGAGCTCGCCGACGGCAGGCGGATTCTCGGCAGCTTCGTCGAGCCGCCGCAGAAGGGGCAGCTCGAGATCCGCACCACAAACGCGGGTGTGGAGCAGGTCCCGCTGGCCGACGTCGTCGGCATCGTCCAGCTGGGCAAGACGTTGTGGCGGGGCGGGCGCGGCCACCTCAACCTCGGCCTCGACTACGCCTCGAGCGCCCAGGACCTGCAGCTCTCGGTCGGCGCGCAGCTCGAGCTCAAAGGACCCCGCCTCCGCTCCACCACGTCGATGTCGGCGACCGCGTCCGACGACGCGAGCTCCGAGCAGCGGATCCGCGCCGACCTCGCCTGGGCGTTGGAGATGCCCGCCGGCGTCCGCTGGGCGCTCGTCGGCACCGGCAAGCTCGAGCGCAACGACGACCTCGGGCTCGACGGGCGGCTCTCGGCCAGCGCGGAGGCGATCTGGATCGCGCAGCGCAGCGTGCGCGGGCGTTGGGGGATCGGTGGCGGCCTCAACGCCAGCCAGGAGCGCTACACCGAGACCAGCAGCGGCGACACGCTGACGGCGGGGCTCGTTACGGTGATGGGGGACTACGACCGCTTCGGACGCTTCGGCACGCACGCGTCCGGCGCGGTGGTCTACCTGCCGATGTTCACCGGTCCGAGCCGGTACCGCGTCGAGGTGCGAGGCCGCCTGCGCCAGAAGATCACCAGCAATTTCACCTTCGACCTCAGCCCGTACTACTCGTTCGACAGCAGGCCGCCGCGGGCGACGCTCGCGCACGAGGACTGGGGCCTGGTCAGCTCCATCGGCTGGAACTTCTGAAGGCCGTCGTCACGACCGTTCGAGCGCGCTGCGCAGCGCTGCGAGGAGCTGCGATTCTTCGAACGGCTTGCGGAGGAGCTCCGTCGCTCCCTGCCGCAGCGCCCGCGACCTCAGCTGCGGATCTCCTTCGGCGGTGATGATGACCACCGGCAGGCCGGCGTGACGCGCCCGCAGCTGCTGCATGAGGGCGAGCCCGTTCATGTCGGGCAGGTGGATGTCGATCAGCGCGGCGGCAACCCCGGCAGGAAGCTCGCCGTCCAGCAGCTCGCCGGCGCTGGCCGCCGTCTTCACGGCGTAGCCCGCCGCCGTCAGGGCCCGGCGGAGCGCGCGGCGGATCGAGGCGTCGTCGTCGACGACGACGACGAGCCGCCCGGTGCCCGATGGAGCAGGCGTGGACATCGCTTGAAACTATGGGGGCCCGGCATTCCGCTTCTTGCCCTCAGGGGCTGCCGCCGGGCGGCCGCGTTCAGCGAAGCGTTAGCCGGAAGCGCGAATACTTACCCGGATCCCGTCCGCTGTCTAGTGGCCTGGTCAGGCCATCTGTCTCAACCGGCGGCGAGCGGCAGCTCGAGGGTGAAGGTCGCCCCCTTGCCGGGACCGTCGCTGCGGACGGAGAGCGAGCCGCCGTGGGCGTCGACGAGGGCCTTGCAGATCGCCAGGCCCAGCCCGAGGCCGCCGAACCGCCGGTTCACCTCGCCGCTGCCCTGCTCGAAGGGATCGAAGATCCGCGGCAGCAGGTGGGGCTCGATGCCGATCCCGGTGTCGGCCAGCTCGACGACGAGCCGTCCGGGTCGGGCGTTGCACGAGTGCACGGCGATCGTCCCCCCGGCGGGGGTGAACTTGACCGCGTTGTGGAACAGGTTCCAGAGCACCTGGTAGAGCCGGATGGGGTCGGCGCGGACGCGGTGGTCGTCCGCCTGCAGCTCGATGGTGACGTTGAGGCCCTTGTCCGCGATCTCGCGCGAGCAGCCGTTGAGCACCTCGCGCAGCTCGCGCTCGACGTCGGGGTCGGCGAGGGCGAGCTCCATCCTGCCGGTGGCGATCCGCGTCAGGTCGAAGAGATCGGCGATCAGGCGGTCCTCCACCTCGACGTTGCGGCGGATGGTGGCCGCCGCCTGGTGTTGCCGCGCCGACAGCGTGGGATCGGTCTCGAGCACGTGCGCCATGACCAGGATCGGCATCAGCGGCCCGCGCAGCTCGTGCGCCAGGAAAGCGAGGGCCCGCTCCCGGGTCGCCTTGTCCTCGCTGGCTCGATTCCGGGTCGCCTCGAGCTCAAGGAGGGCGGCTCGCAGGCGCGCCTCCAGGCTCATCGGCGGCGTGCGGGCTCGGACATCAGTGGACCCTCTCGATGTCGGCGAGCTTGAACGAGCGGTCGAACACCGCCCGCTCGGGGCCGTGGAGCCGGAAGCTGACGAAGAAGTCGCGGCTGCCGGTGGGGATCCAGTTGGCCTGCTTGCCGGTGGGGGCCTGCGGGCCGAAGTAGATCTCCACCGAGCCGTCCGAGTTCGGGCGCAGCTCGCGGTCGCGCGAGGACAGCGCGACCCGGTCGAGGTCGTTGTAGACGAAGGCCTTCGAGTCCTTGCCGTACACGGTGATCGACCAGAAGTCCCGCGCCGGCACGTACCTGGGCACGCGCAGCCGATAGAGATGGGCGCCCTTGAGGAGCTGGCCGGTGTTGTCGTGGAGGCTGCGCAGGCAGTAGGAGGCGTGGTGCGGCCGCTTCGGCGCGAACCTCGACCAGTAGGAGTAGCCGCCGGCGCGGTCGTCGACCAACAACCTGCCGTCGACGAGGAACGTCCCGCCGTCATGAGGAGTGGTCTTGCTGACCAGCCAATGCGCGCCGGGCCGCGAGGGGGCCATGGCCAGCCCCGGCGTCTCGAAGTAGTGCTCCATCTGCCGGCGCGCGTCCTTGACGGCCAGCTCGAGGGCGCGGGCGATGCGCCCCTCGGGAAGGAACGGCGTGCCCTTGCGGATGCCGAGGCTCGCCAGCAGGCCGAGCATCGCGGCGTCCTTCTCCTGTGGCGGCTCCTCGTCGATCGTCTCCGCCAGCAGCGCGAAGAAGCTCATGTCGTAGAGCGGCAGCGTCCGCCAGGTCTTGGGAAAGGCGTCGATGTAGCGGTTGGCCGGCGAGTGGCCGGCCTGCGACAGCGGGTACGCCCGCACGCGCTTCGAGTAGGCGACGGCGTCGGCGAGGGTGCCGTCGCCGGGGATCGCGCGCAGCGCGACGTGGACGTCGAAGGTCGTCGACGGCACCGGGAGGTACCCCGCGGGGACGTCGCCCTGGTAGCCCGGCGGCAGGAACAGGTACTTGCCGCCGGCGCCGGCGTCTTCGCCCCACAGCCCGACGTCGATGATCGGCACCATCCAGCTGTCGATGGCGGTGCCGGCGAAAGCGGCCGCTTCCCCTGCCGGCGGCACCTCGAGGACCACCGGCCCGTCCTTGAGCCGCAGCATCACCATCACGTAGGGAGCGCGGGTCGAGGCGGTCAGCAGCTCGTGGCGGGGCAGCGGCAGGTTCGACATGTAGACGACGTCGTTCCAACGCGCGCCGAGATCGCGAAAGGTGGCTTGCCGGAGGGTGGCGATGCTCACCGCCGGCATGCCCCAGATCACAGCCTGGACGCCGCGCTGATAGGCAAGCTGATAACCGAGGTCCTGTTCCACCGGTCCTTTCTCGACTGGCGCCCGCCGCCGACTCGGCGTGCCGCCCGAAGCGGCAGCGTGGTCAATTGGCCCTGACCGAGGAGGATGAAACGCCCGCCGCCGGCGGGCAATTGGACCTTAGGTGGGGAGGCGCCGAGACTCAGGACCGGCCGTGGCGGCCCGCCTGCCGCGGCGGGCGGGCTGCGCGGCTGCGCGCCGCCGAAAAGACGGTGTCGAGCAGGCGCCGATCGTCGAGCGGTTTCTCCAGGAAGGCAAAGGCATCGGGCGGCCAGCGCGCGTTCCGCCGTTCCCGGCTGGTTGTGGCCGGTGACGATCACCGTCGGCACGTCCACCGCCCGCTCGGTGAGCTGCTCCATGACGTCGAAACCGGTGAGCCCCGGCAGGTGGAGGTCGAGCACCACGCAGTCCGCTCGGCGCGTGACGGCGGAATCGAGAAGCTCGAACCCTGAGGCGAAGGTCTCGACGTCGATGCCGGCGGAGAGAAAGAGGCGGCGCAGTGCCCTGCGCACAGGCTCTTCGTCGTCGACGATCGCCACCAGTAAACGGCGATCGCTCATGGTGACCCGACCATGCGCCGAAGCGGCTAGCGGCAGGAATTGGACCTTGGTCTCACGCCAGGCCGGGCGCTCGCCCGATGCGCTCAGGAACGGGCCCGGGAGTCGTCGTCGTCGCGCGCCGGCATGGTCAGGAAGAACGTGGCCCCGCGTTCCTCGTTGTTGCTCGCCCACAGGCGTCCGCCGTGCGCCTCGACGATCGAGCGGCAGATCGCCAGGCCCAGGCCGAGCCCGTGCTCCTTGGTGGTGAAGAAGGGCTCGAAGAGCCGCTCGATCTCGTCGGCGGCGATGCCGGTGCCGCGGTCGGCCACGGCGACCCTCACCGCGCTCTCGCCGTCGCGGGCGGTGACGATGGTCAGCATGCGTTCGTCGGGCGGGTTGCCGCTCATCGCCTCGCAGCCGTTGAGGACCAGGTTGAGCAGCACCTGCTGCAGCTGCACGCGGTCGCCGACCACCTGCGGCAGCTCGCGAGCGAGCTCGGTCACCACCCTGACGTTGCGCGTGATCAGGTCGCTGTGCGCGAGACGCGAGCACCTCCCGCGCCAGCTCGTTGAGGTCGAGTGGGACCATCTTCGTCTCGCCCTTCTTGAGCATCGCGCGCAGGCGTTGGATGACCTCGCCCGCGCGGCGGTCGTCGTCCGCGATGTCGTCGAGGATCGCGCGCACCTCGGCGAGGTCCACCGGCCGCTTCGCCATCAGGCGCTGCCCCGCCTGCGCGTTGCTGAGGATCGCGGTGAGCGGCTGGTTGAGCTCGTGGGCGAGGGCGCCGGAGAGCTCGCCGAGCATGGCGACCCGCGTCAGGTGCGCCAGCTCCTGGCGCTGCAGCCGCATCTCGTCCTCGACCTGCTTGCGGGCGGTGATGTCGGTGTAGGCGATCACCGCCCCGCCTTCGGGGCGCCTGAGCCCTTCGGCGGACATCTCGACCCAGCCGTTGCTCGCCGGGGACCTGCGCAGCTCCATCTGGAAGCGCGCGCGGTCGCCGCGCAGGACCGCCTCGAGGCCGGCGAGCTTGCGCACCGCGCTCTCGTCAGGAGCGCTCGCGACGCGCGACCGCAGACCGCCGAGATAGTCCACCCCGGGGTCGGGGCGCCCCGCCGCCGTCCAGGATTCGTTGACCTCGCGGACCACGCCCTCGCGGTCGAGGACCGCGATCTGGTCGTGCATCGAGGCGAGCACGGCGCTGTGCAGCGTTGCCGCCGAGCGGCGTTCCACGTCCTCGCTCTCGCGGTCCTCGAGCAGCGCCGCGAGCATCAACAGCGGCACGCAGGTGACGTTGAGGAAGAGGACGAGCGAGGTGGCGTTGCCCACCGGGTCCTGGGCTGCGAACGGGCCGTGACCGTTGACGGCATTCCAGATCGAGACCGCCGCCAGCGTCAGCACCGAGAGGCAGATGCCGACGACGCCGAAGCGCATGGCCGCCCAGAGCAGGAACGGGAACGGCGCGTAGAGGAGGAGTTGCGAATGCCCGCTGCCCGCCGTCGGCAGCGCGAACAGCAGCGCGCCGCTGATCGCCAGGCCGACGAGCAGCGCGCCCGCCTCACCGGCGCGCCGCGCCGCCAGGGGTGTCGCGGGCGGCGGGGCCTTGCGGAGGTTCAGCACGATCGGCGGCACCAGCGTGAAGACCGCCAGCGCGTTGGTGAGCAGCCGCAGCTGCCAGTTCACCCAGGGGTCGACGGTCGAGCCGGTCTGCACGAACAGTTGCGCCACCACGAAGCTCATCAGCGCCGGCGCGACGACGCCGCCGAAGAACATGATGAGCGCCACCGCCTGCAGCCGGTCGAGCCGCTCCTGCCGGGAGAGGAAGTGGTCGATGACCAGCGCGCCGACGAGCGCTTCGCCGGCGTTGCCGACGAAGTTGATCAGCAGGGCGTCGAAGGGGATCCCCATCAGTGCCTGCGCCGGCCACGTGCGCGGGGAGGACGGCGAGCAGGCAGGGCCACCAGCGGCCGCGAGGCGAGATGAGCAGGGCAGCGAGAAGGATCGCGTTCGGCGGCCAGAAGACGGAGACCTGCGTGGAGGGGAACGGCAGGGAGAGCCCGAGGAGCGACCCGAAGAAGTAGGCGGCGGCGACGGCGACGGGCGCGAGGATCCTCGACGGCACGAGGTCCGGGCTGGCGTCTCGGCCGAGTCGCCCGTTCACCCGCGGAGCACCGTTCGACACCCGTTGCCAGGGCACTGGCGGACCCCTCCAGCCAAACCGCGCCGGTAGGGCAAGGTAAAAGAAACCGATCTGCTGGCCGCGAGCTTAGACGAAGCGGCGGGCACAGGGGAATCGGGGTGTCGACCGAGCTCGAGCCGCGACACGTTTGAATCCAACCGCCAAGAGGCGTCGCAGCCGCTCAGGCGTGGCGGGCGGCGGGCGCCGTCCGCTCCGTCTCTTGGGCCATGCGGACCAGCGCGGCGAGCGAGCCCGCGCACATCTTCTCCATCACCCGCGCGCGGTGCACCTTGATCGTCTTCTCGCTGGTGCCGAGCTGGCCGGCGATGCGCTTGTTGGGCAGGCCGGAGACGACCAGCACGAAGACCTCGCGCTCGCGGGGGGTGAGCGTTCCGATCTGCTTCTCGATCTCCGACTTGCGGAGGCGCTCGCCCCAGGCATCCACCTCGCGTTCGATCGCCTGGCGGATCGAGTCGAGGAACTGCTGGTCCTCGAAGGGCTTCTGCAGGAAGTCGGCGGCGCCGTCCCGCATGGCGCGGACGCTCAGCGGGACGGTGCCGTACCCGGTGATGAAGATGATGGGGGAGCTCCAGCCCGACGCGGACAGGCTCTCCTGGAGGTCGAGGCCGGAGAGCCCGGGCATGCGCACGTCCACCACCAGGCACGACGGGCGGTTGACGCGCGCCGCCGCCAGGAACTCGGAGGCTGACGGGAAGGTGCGGACGTCGAGACCGACCGACCTGACGAGGCGCTCCAAGGCCTGCCGGACCGCCCCGTCATCGTCCAACACGTAGACGATAGGGCTCGTAACAGCAACGGGACACATCAGACACCTCCCCGTTCGTTGGACCCTTTCCGAGGTCCTCCGCCCGGCTCACCCCATCCAGATCAAAGAAAAATCAGAAGACTATGGTCACGTTCACTCGGGCAGCTGTCAAGGCCCCAGGATCGAAACGTCACACCGGACATTCCGACACACCCGACGCTTCGAATCCTGGGGCTTTGCCTAACCTAGGCGAGTCCAACGGCAGGAGTCGATTGGACCTTAGGCGTAGGTGCACATCCGTGCGGCCGACGTAGGCGAACACCTACACAGCGTCGCAAGTGCTCAGGTGCTCGGGCCGGCCGCGGGTTCGGTGGCCGCATCCCAGCGCCGGCAGATCACGCAGGAGTTGACGCCGCCCACCCCCATGCTGATCTTCCCCGTCACCCGGCCGTCGATCGCAACCGGCTGATCGCGCACCAGCCGCTTGACGTGCGGCTGCACGAGCGGGTGCAGCTCGTCCTCGGAGACGTGCACCGGGTGCAGCTCGCCGCGGGCGACGCCGAGCTGCTGGGCCGTCAGCTCCCAGCCGCCGCAGACCGACATGCCATGGCCGAAGGTCCCCTTCCGCGCGGTGATCGCCTTCGCTTCCGGGAACACCGACAGCGCGGTGAGCAGCTCGGTCCAGTCGCCGGGGGTGGCGGTGGCGTGCATGTCCCAGGCGGCGACGTCGGCCGGCGTCACGCCCGCCTCGCGTAGCGCCTGCAGGATGGCGGTGCGCGGGCCGTCCTCGGACGGGGTGATGATGTGGTCGGCGTCGGAGCTGGTGCCGACGCCGAGGATCTCGAGCCCCACCGGCTTCATCCCCAGTCCCATCAGGTAGTCGGCGTCGCCGACGATCCACACGCAGGCGCCGCCGCCGACGTGGGTGCCGCGCATGCCGGTAAGCGGCTTCGACACCTCGCCGTGGGTGGCGAGCACGCGGGCGTTGAAGAACGCCGACACCACCAGCGGATGGGGAGGGCCGTCCGTCGTTCCGACCACCACGACCTTCGCCTGCCCCAGCCGGATGGCGTTCTCGGCCATCTTGAGGCAGACGCCGAAGCTCGCGCAGGCGCCCACCGGCGCCATCGACAGGCCGGTGATGCCGCCGAGGATGGAGATCTGCGCCGCCGAGATGTTGGGGATGTTCCACAGCAGCTTGGCGTCGACGCTGGTCCACGGCTCCGGTGGGCAGCCGTAGCCCTGGTTGAGCTTGCGGCGGGCGGCGGCCTTGCGGCGGATGACGTTGCCCTTGCTGCCCTCGACGTCGATGCCGACGCCCTCGGCCTCGATCTGCCGCGCGGCAGCGAGGTAGTCGCGCAGCCCGGGGCTGTGGTCGATCCAGAAGTGGAACCAGACGTCGAGGACGTCGTCGAGCTCGGGGTCCTCGGGCGCGAGGTCGGCCGGGTCGGTGGGCGCCCCCAGCTCCTCGCGGCGGCGGGCTCGTTCGTCGGCGGCGAGCCCGCGGTAGGCGGCGAGCTCGGGGTTGTGCTCCTCGCGGCACCAGAAGCGGTCCCAGTGGCGCTGCGCGTGATGGTAGTGGACGGACTGGTCGTAGATGACCGAGAGGTCGCCGAGCCCGGTCGTCACGTAGACGTGCGCCTGCGTGCCGAGGTCGCGCAGCAGCTCCTCCATGCCGGGGTTGTGCTGGAGCGACTGGATGAAGGCGCCGATGGCGAACTTGGCGTTGGGGCCCATCTTCTCTTCGAGCTGGGCGAACTTGCGCGGCTCGAAGCGGGAGTCGATCCAAGGCTTGTAGTCGGCGAAGTTGAACTCCGGCGTGCCGACGAGGAAGTTGCTGGGGCCGAAGCCGCGGAAGGGCGACAGCCAGTTGCCGCTCGACGAAAGGTTGCGCTCGAAGGCCTCGACGTTGGGCGAGCGCGGGGCGACGATGCCCCAACCGAAGACGCCGATGCGTGGCCGCTGAGTTTCCATTCGGTGGTCGCTGCAGGCCGTCGCAGGGTGGGCCGCGGGCGAGGAGGGGGATCTTAACAGCGGGCGCTCGGGCGCAGCGGCGGGGCGCGATGAGGCCGGGGGGCTTCGGCCGCCGCCGCGGCCGACGCAGGCGCACTAGACTGCGGCGCGACGTTCGTCCCGATGTCCGTCCCGATGTCCATTTCGGCCTCGACCTCCATGCCGGCGGCGGCCGACGCCGCCGCGCTCGACCGCGACGACCCGCTGGCGCCTTACCGCGGCCGCTTCGTGCTGCCCGCGGGCGTGCGCTACTTCGACGGCAACTCGCTCGGCGCTCTCGCCACCGGCGTCGCCGAGCGCGTCTCTCGCGTGGCGACGCAGGAGTGGGGAGAGGGGCTCATCGGCTCGTGGCTCTCCGCCGGCTGGCTGGAGCTGCCGCGGCGGGTGGCCGCCCGGCTCGCGCCCTTCCTCGGCGTCGGTGCCGGCGAGGTGGCGGTGGCCGACGGCACCTCGGTGAACCTCTTCAAGCTGCTCGGGGCGGCGCTGGAATCACGGCCGGGCCGCACGCGGGTGCTGGCGCCGCGCGGCAACTTCCCGTCCGATCTCTACGTCGCGCGTGCCGCCGCGGAGCAGCGCGGCGCGGTGGTGGACGTCGTCGACGCCGGCGAGCTCGCCGCGGCGATCGACGCGCGCACGGCCGTCGTCACGCTGTCGCACGTCGACTACCGCACCGGCGAGCTGTTCGATCTCGCGGCGCTCGCCGCCGCGGCGCACCGGCAAGGCGCGCTGCTGCTCGCCGACGTCTCGCACAGCGTCGGCGCCATGCCGCTCGCGCTCGCCGAGTGGGGAGTCGACCTCGCCGTCGGCTGCGGCTACAAGTTCCTCGGCGGTGGGCCGGGTTCGCCCGCTTTCCTGGTGGTGCGCCGCGAGCTCCAGGAGTCGCTGCGCTCGCCGCTGCCGGGGTGGCTGGGGCACGCCGACCCGTTCGCCTTCGCCGACGACTACGAACCGGCGCCGGGTGTCGACCGCTTCCTCTGCGGCACGCCGCCCATCCTCTCGCTCTCGGCGCTCGACGCCGCGCTCGACGCCTGGGACGGCATCGACCTGAAGGCCGTGCGCGACTGGGCCGCGAGCCTCGGCGACCTCTTCATCGCCCTCGCCGAGGCGCAACTCGCGTCCGCGGGAGTCGAGGTCGCCTCTCCGCGCGAGGCCTCGCGGCGCGGCGCCCAGGTATCGCTACGCCATCCGCGCGCGCAACAGCTCGTCGCCGCGCTCGCCGCGCGCGGCATCGTCGGCGACTTCCGGCCGCCCGACCTCCTGCGCTTCGGCCTCCACCCGCTCTACCTCCGCCACGCCGACGTCGTCGCCGCCGTCGATGCCCTCGCCGAGTTGCTCGCCGCTCACCCGCCCGAAGCCGCCGCGGAGGCCGTGCGATGACCACCAGCCGCCTCGAAGCCTTCAGCGACGGCGTCATCGCCATCCTCATCACCATCATGGTGCTCGAGCTCGAGGCGCCCCACGGCCGCGACCTCGCGGCGCTGCGGCCGCTGCTGCCGGTGCTCGCCAGCTACCTACTGTCGTTCATCCTCCTCGGCATCTACTGGAGCAATCACCACCACCTGCTGCACGCCGCCGAGCGCATCGACGGCAAGGTGCTGTGGGCCAACCTGCACCTGCTCTTCTGGCTGTCGCTGATGCCGTTCACCACTGCCTGGATGGGCAGCACCGGCGCCGCGCCGCTGCCGGTGGCCGCCTACGGCGTCGTGCTCGTGCTCTCCGCCGTCGCCTACACGGTGCTGCAGGCGACGCTGATCGCCGTCCCCGGCCAGCACTCGCGGCTGGCGAAGGCGGTGGGCAGCGACCTCAAGGGGAAGCTGTCGATGCTCGCCTACGCCATCGCCATCCCGCTCGCCTTCGTCGACCGCCGTATCTCGATCGCCATCTACGTCGTGGTGGCGCTCGCCTGGCTGATTCCCGACCGCCGCATCGAGTCCCGCGTCACGCCGCCCGACGGCGCGTAGGGTGCGCTCTGCGCACCATCCGACGGCGATCGCGGTGCGCAGAGCGCACCCTACGGGATGTACCCGCGCATCGTGCGCGCGCTGACTCCCGGGCGGCGGATCTGGACGTCGACGGCGCGGAACGACTCGCCCTCGCCGTCGGACTGGTAGACCAGCAGGTACTGCGAGCGCAGGTCCTCGTCGATGGCGGCGTAGGTCGCCGCCAGCTCTTCGGGACCGGCGAGCACGAAGCTGCGGCCGCCGGTGGCCTCGGCGAGGTTGGCCAGGCGCCGGCGCCCGCTTTCGAGCAGCGAGGTGGTGACGCCGCCGAAGCTGAGCGCGTAGACCGAGACGCCGGAGTGCTCGGCGTAGGCGAGCGCCTGGTCGAAGGTGTAGCGGCTGCCGTGGTCGGCGCCGTCGGAGAAGACGAGCAGCGCCCGCCGCCCCGGCGTGCCCTGGAAGTAGTGCAGCGTGTAGACGACGCTGTCCCACAGGGCGGTGCCGCGCGCCGCCTGCAGGCCGACGAGGGCGGCGCCGAGCTGCGTGAGGTCGCGGGTGAAAGGCGCCGCGAGACGCGGCTCCTCGCTGAAGGTGACGACCGTTGCGCGATCCGTCGGCCGCAGCGCGTCGCGGAAGAAGCGCAGCGCCGCCTCCTGCACGCTGGGCAGCATCGCCTCCATCGACGCCGAGGTGTCCACCAGCATGCCTATCTGAAGCGGCAGGTCGGTGACGCGCTGGAAGCGCTGCAGCGCCTGCAGCCGGCCGTCCTCGTAGACCGTGAAGTCGGCGGCGCCGAGGTCCTGCACCGGCCGACCCTGGGCGTCGAGCGCGGCGGTGTAGACCTCCACCAGGTCGACCTCGAGCCGGCCGCGCTGGGTGTCGCCGCCGGCGAGCACCACCACGTCCTCGGCGGTGGTGCCGTCGGCGAGGTGGGCGACGGCGCGCAGGAAGGTGGGCGCCGGCGACGGCAGCGCCGGCACCACGGTCTGCCACGGCTCCTGGAAGAGCGTCGCCACCGCGACGTCGTCGAGGAACACCTCCAGGCGGTCGAGGGTCTGGTCCGGCGGCACCTGCACCTCGGCGCGGATGCGCAGCGGCGCGCGGAGGGCGCCGCCGCGGGCGCCCTCACGTGGCTCGACGAGGCGCACGGCGAAACGGTGCGGCGCCGCGTTGAGCTGCAGCTCGTCCTCGGCAACCACCGCGCCCGCCTGATCCCGGGCGACGGCGCGTACGCGCATGCTGCGCGGCAGCAGGCCGAGCCGCAGCTCGACGCTCCACGGCGGCCGGCGCTTGGTGAGGAGCGGCTTGTCGTCGAGCGAGAACTCCACGGCGCGCACGCGCGCGTCGCCCACCTCGGCGTCGATGCGCACCGTGCCGCTCACCAGATCGGTGGCGGGAGCGAGCAGGCGGAACCCTTCGGCGCCGGGTTGCGGCACCGGCGCCGCGGCCGCATCGGCACCGGCGACCGCCGGCGGCTCCGGGGGCGCCGGCACCACGACATCGCGCTCGATGCGCACCGCCTGGCCGCTGCCGGCGTCCTCGACCTTGACGATAAGCCGGAACTCTCCCGGCCGCAGGAAGCGCTCGAACACCAGGGGGTAGTTGCCGTCGCCGCCCGGCGCCGAAAGCTGGAAGTAGTAGCGGAAGGACTCGTGCAAAGTGTCGCCGCGCAGCACCTCGCCGTTCACTGCGAAGGCGCGCGCCGGCTGCGTGCTCGCCGCGTCGGCGGGCACCAGCACGGTGCCGCGCACCTGCGTGCGGCTCTGGTGGCGCCCCGGGAAGTCGACGCGCAGCTCGGCGGCGAGGGGCTCCTCGGTGTCGCCGAGCTCGGTGGAGAAGGTGCGGAAGCTCCCCAGCCACTCCGGGTCGACCGGCGGCGGCGTCTGTTCGACCACCTCGACGAGCATGCCGTCGTCCCGCTCGAGCTTGCGCATGGCGGCAATGATCGGGGGCGATTCGGGGGGACACCACTCGGTGCGCAGGCGTTGGTAGAAGGGCGCGAAGTCGCCGTTGGGGCCGAGGCCGGGTCGCGGGTTGCGGTTCACGATGACGTCCTCGTCGGTAGGCCGACGCTGGAGCACCGCGTAGCCCTCGACGGTGTGCCAGAGGTGGAACGAGCCCATGCCGCCGGCCTGGTAGAAGAGCAGGTCGAACGGACGGCGCAAGCGGTCAGAGTAGGCGTAGTGCCAGATCTCGAGCGGCCAGAGGTTCTGGTTGCAGTCGGTCTTCGTCGTCCGCGCCGGCTCGCCGTTGAGCAGGTAGATGCGCGCCTGGTCGACGGTGATCGAGCGCCAGCGCTCGCGCGCCGTCTCGATGCGGGCCTCGAAGATCGCGCGCGCCTCGTTCTCCGGCGTCTTCGGGTTGAGGTCGCGAGCCTTCCAGAATGCCTCCGCGAAGCCGGCGCGCTGGTAGGCCCGCGGCAGGGCCATGAAGATGCGGCGCTCCTCGGGGGTCATGAGCACCGCGACGTCGTCGAGCCAGCGCAGCTCCGCTTCGCTCAACGGCTCGGCGGCCGTGGGGGCGTCGGTCGAGCCGGCGGCGAAATCGGCCATCCACTCGGGATCGGGCTCGGGCGGCGCCTCCACCAGCAGGTGGCCGGTGCGGCTGAAGCTCTGCACCTCGCGCACCGCCCTGATGAGGCGCATCGACTCCTCGTCGCTCAGGCAGAAGCGCTGTATGTAGTTGACGAAGTTGATCCCGGCGTCCGTGGGCAGGCCGTCGCCGCGCTCGTCGCTCAAGGGCGCCTTGGTGGGCTTGTCGAGCGTCGGGAACGCCA
>CAWDWV010000005.1:0-25000 GCA_963806095.1 Thermoanaerobaculia bacterium | reverse complement strand
ACCGTACATCTACAAGCAGTGGAAGCGCTATGGCCGAGCTTCGGCTCGGTGACCCGCGCGACCGCGTGCCTTTTGCATAATGAGCCGGCTAGTTACTCTCACTGGCAAGGCGAAGCAGCGTGCATAGCCGCAGCGAAAGCGAGTCTGAATAGGGCGACATAGTCAGTGGGAGTAGACGCGAAGCGAGGTGATCTACCCATGGGCAGGGTGAAGCTGGGGTAACACCCAGTGGAGGCCCGAACCAGTGTTGGTTGAAAACAACTTGGATGACCTGTGGGTAGGGGTGAAAGGCCAATCAAACCTCGTGATAGCTCGTTCTCCTCGAAATAGCTTTAGGGCTAGCCTTCGGTAATTGCATCGCGGGGGTAGAGCACTGGATGGACTAGGGGCCGTATAGGCTACCGAATCCAACCAAACTCCGAATACCGCTGATGTGTAGCCGAGGAGTCAGACTGCGAGGGATAAGCTTCGTAGTCGAGAGGGGAAGAACCCAGACCGCCAGCTAAGGTCCCCAAATGTCAGCTAAGTGGTAAAGGTTGTGGAGACGCTCTGACAGCCAGGAGGTTGGCTTAGAAGCAGCCATCCTTTAAAGAAAGCGTAACAGCTCACTGGTCAAGCGGCTCTGTGCCGATAATTCCCGGGGCTCAAGCTGACTACCGAAGCTGCGGAATCTCGAAGCCTTCGGGCTTCGGGTTTGGTAGAGGAGCGTTCCGTCTTGCGTTGAAGCCAGACCGTGAGGACTGGTGGAGTTGACGGAAGTGACCCTGCCGGCACAAGTAGCGATAAAGCAGGTGAGAACCCTGCTCGCCGAAAGTCTAAGGTTTCCTGAGGAAGGTCAATCCGCTCAGGGTTAGTCGGTCCCTAAGGCAAGGGTGAAAACCGTAGCCGATGGGAAACAGGTTAATATTCCTGTACCACCGTGGTCCCGTTACTACTGACGGGGTAACGCAGAAGGGCAGCTCGGCCTGCGACTGGAAGTGCAGGTTCAAGCGTGTAGGAGGGGATGGTAGGTAAATCCGCCGTCCCGTCAACTCCAAGGCGCGATGTCGAGGCCTCCGGGCCACAAAGCGAGCGACCCCACGCTGCCTAGAAAAACCTCTAAGGAGGGGCCAGGGTGACCGTACCGCAAACGGACACACGTAGACGGGGAGAGAATCCCAAGGCGCTTGAGTGATCCCTCGTGAAGGAACTCGGCAAATTAGCACCGTAACTTCGGGAGAAGGTGCGCCGCCGGAGGTGTAGGGGTTCGCCCCCGAAGCCTTCGACGGTCGCAGAGAAATGGCCCAAGCGACTGTTTACTAAAAACACAGGACTCTGCAAAGTCGTAACACGACGTATAGGGTCTGACGCCTGCCCGGTGCCGGAAGGTTAAGAGGATGGGTTAGCGGCTTCGGCTGCGAAGCTCAGAATCGAAGCCCCGGTAAACGGCGGCCGTAACTATAACGGTCCTAAGGTAGCGAAATTCCTTGTCGGGTAAGTTCCGACCTGCACGAATGGCGTAACGATTTGGGCACTGTCTCCACGAGGAGCTCAGCGAATCTGTAGCACCGGTGAAGATGCCGGTTACCCGCATCTAGACGGAAAGACCCTGTGAACCTTAACTGCAACCTGGCACTGAACCCCGGTGCGTTATGTGTAGGATAGGTGGGAGGCTGTGAACCCGGGCCGCTAGGCTCGGGGGAGCCAACGGTGAAATACCACCCTTAACGTTCTGAGGTTCTAACCTAGGCCCGTGATCCGGGTCGGGAACAATGTCAGGCGGGTAGTTTGACTGGGGCGGTCGCCTCCAAAAGAGTAACGGAGGCGCACGAAGGTTCCCTCAGGCTGATTGGAAACCAGCCGTAGAGTGCAAGGGCATAAGGGAGCTTGACTGCGAGACAAACAAGTCGAGCAGGTGCGAAAGCAGGTCCTAGTGATCCGGTGGTCCCGTATGGAAGGGCCATCGCTCAACGGATAAAAGGTACTCCGGGGATAACAGGCTGATCTCCGCCAAGAGTCCACATCGACGCGGAGGTTTGGCACCTCGATGTCGGCTCATCGCATCCTGGGGCTGAAGCCGGTCCCAAGGGTTCGGCTGTTCGCCGATTAAAGCGGTACGTGAGCTGGGTTTAGAACGTCGCGAGACAGTTCGGTCCCTATCTGATGCGGGCGCAGGAGGCTTGAGAGGATCTGTCCCTAGTACGAGAGGACCGGGACGGACGAACCTCTGGTGTACCAGTTGTCGCGCCAGCGGCAGCGCTGGGTAGCTACGTTCGGAAAGGATAAACGCTGAAGGCATCTAAGCGTGAAGCCCCCCTCGAGATGAGGCCTCCCTGAAGACCCCTGGGAGATGACCAGGTTGATAGGCGGGAAGTGTAAGCGGCGCAAGTCGTTAAGCTCACCCGTACTAATCGGTCGATCGGCTTGACCAATCTGAGTGTCTGAATTCGACGAATCTTGGGCAGCGACTTTCTCGGTTCGGTTGCGGTTCTTTTCAGTATTCAAGTTTTCCCGGTGGCTGTGGCGAGGGGGAAACACCCGTTCCCATTCCGAACACGGCAGTTAAGCCCCTCAGCGCCGATGGTACTGCGTGCGACAAGTGCGTGGGAGAGTAGGTCGTTGCCGGGGAATTGATTTTTGAAAGGCCTGTGGAGCGATCCACGGGCCTTTGCTTTTTCAGGGGGGTCGACGCAGTGCCAGGTCCAGGCGGCGCGGCCGCCTTGCCTCGGGGAGGGCGGCGACCAGCCGCGCGGCGACGACCGCGAACGTCTCGCCGGTCCGCGGGTGCTTCCATTCCGGCGCCACCTCGGCCGCCGGCAGCGCCACGTGCGCGTGTCGCAGCAGGTCGGGGTCGGGCACTTCCAGGCCGACACCGCGGACCTCCCCCTGCTCGCTGGCGACGAAGTCGAGGTCGATCGACCGTGGCGCAAAGCGGTCGGCGCTGCGTACTCGCCCCATCACTGCCTCCACGGGACGCAGCAGCTCCGGCTTCACTCGCTCCGCGGCCAACCAGGTGCGCAGCAGTACCGCGGCGTTGACGAATGGGGGCTGCCCGGGCGGGCCCACCGGCGCCGTGGCCCAAGCCGACGACGCGGCGACGACCTCCGCTCGCTCCGCCAGCAGCCGCACGGCCTCGGGGAGGTGACGCTCGGGCTCGACGTTGGAGCCGAGGCCGACGACGATGGCGAGCAGCCCGCCGCTCTCAGCCATCCTCGCCGGCCGCGCGCTCGATCTCGACGCCCACCGAGCGGGCGAAGCGCAGCGCGCCGGGCTTCTCCACCCGCACCCGCACGCGCTCGACGGCGAACTCGGCGAGCACCAGCCGGGCGATCTCGGCCGCCAGGCGCTCGACCAGCAGCGGCGCGCCGCCCTCGACGTGCTCGATGACCCGCTTGCAGACGCTCCGGTAGTTGACGGCCTTGTCGATGTCGTCGCTAGCCGCCGCGGCGCGGGTGTCGACGGTGAGCTCGAGGTTGATCATCACGTCCTGCTTGGCGCGGCGCTCCTCGGGGTTGACGCCGACGATGCCGCGTATCAGCAGGTCGCGGATGAGGATGCGGTCGCTCACAGGTACTCTCCGCCGTCGATCGGCAGCACCACGCCGGTCGCGAAGTCCTCGCGCAACAGGTAGAGAACGGCGTCGGCGACCGGCGTGTCGCCGCCGGCTCGCCGCAGCGGCACCGCGCCCGCCACTCGCCGCGCCAGCGCCTCCTCGTCGCCGCCTGCCGCGAGCATGGCCCCGGGAGCCACGGCGTTGACGGTGATCCGCGGCGCGAGCTCGAGCGCCAGAAGCTCGGTGAGGTGGTCGAGCGCGTGCTTGGTGAGTCGATAGGCGAGGTGCCCGCGGCCCACACGCCGCGCCCGCGCGTCGCCGACGTTGACGATCTTGCCGCTCGCCTCCGCCGGCAGCGCTGCGGCGAACGCTTGCGAGAGCAGGAACGGCGCCCGCAGGTTCAGCGCAAACTGCCGCTCCCACTCCTCCAGCGACGTCGTCGCCAGATCGCCGGCGAGGAACAGCGCCGCGCTGTTGACGAGGACGTCGAGCCCGCCGAGCCGCCGCTGCGCCTCTTCCACCAGCGGCGCGCACGCTCGAGCGTCGGAGAGGTCCGCCGCGATGGCGACGCCGCGCCGTCCGAGCGCTCCGATCTCCGCGGCGACTTCTTCCGCCGCGCTTGCCGAATGGAAGTGGTGGACGGCGACGTCGCACCCCGCGCCGCCCAACGCCAGCGCGATGGCGCGCCCCAGCCGCACCGCGCCGCCGGTCACCAAAGCCTTGTGGCCCAATAGCTTCATCGCCTTCGTCCGCCGGCGCGCAGGATAACACCGGCACCCTGGCACGCCCTTTGATCCTCCGGCCCGGCGGAGGAGGACATCCGATGCGATCCCGATCGTTGCTTCGACTCTTCGTCATCGCGGCCCTGACCGCCGCGGTGCTGACCGTTTCGCCGTTGCTCGCCGCCGATCCCTTTGCTACCAGCGCCACCGATCCGCTCTTCGCTACCAATACCCGCCCGGCGGGCACCTTCGACCTCGGCCGCCCCCCGCTCGACGCCATCAACGCCGAGACCCAGGAGTGGCGTCACCTGCGCGCGCTCGTCGGCCCCGGCGACGTGCGCCGTCTCGATGCCGTCTACGTGCGGTTCAACTTGCAGTCGCAGTTCTGGACCGACCCCGAGCGCGACCCGTTCTACGACCGCACGCGCGACACCATCCGCGCCGGCTACCTGAAGATGTACCGCGAGATCCTGCAGCGCCAGTACCCGGTCGACGAGCTCGTCGACGACGCGCTGGCGGCGATCGCGGCACGCCGTGGCCGCACCGGCCGCGCCGGCGCCGCCGCCGGTGACGGCAGCTCATCGACGTGGCGCCTCAGGGTCTCGCCGCGCGTGGCGGTGGGCAGCAACGGCTACCTAGGCGTCCGCCTGTCGCTGCCCAACACCGGCATCGAGCGCCTCGACCACGTCCAGCTGAACCTCCGCCACGGCGTCTTCGAGCAGGAGTGGGCCGTCGGCCTGCGCTACGCCCACGGCCCGCGCTTCCTGCAGCTCGAGCGCGTCGCCGGCGACCGCAAGAGCGGCGATCGCTACACCGCCACCGTGGCGCTGCGGTTCTAGGGATGCCCCTCAGTCTCGCCACCCTGCGGCCGGAGCACGTCAAGCGCTACCGCGACCTCGCGGCGCTGCTGTGGAAGTACGGCCGCTCCGACCTGGCCCGGCTGCCGGGCCTCGACGAGGCGCTCGAGGACTCGCCGCGGCCCGAGCCGGCGGCGGCTTCGGGTGCTGAGGAGGGCGCCGAGCTCGCCGCCGACCTCGAGCGCATGGGGCCGACCTTCGTCAAGGTGGGCCAGCTGCTGTCGACGCGCGCCGACCTCCTGCCGCCCGGCTACCTCGCCGCGCTCTCGCGTCTGCAAGACCGCGTCGAGCCCTTCCCCTTCGCCGACGTCGAGCGCATCGTCGCCGAGGACCTCGGCGTCCGCATGTCCAAGGCCTTCGCCGAGTTCGAGCCCAAGCCGATGGCCTCGGCCTCGCTCGCCCAGGTGCACGCCGCGGTGCTGCGCGACGGCCGCGAGGTGGCGGTCAAGGTGCAGCGGCCCAACATCCGCGAGCAGGTGATCCAAGACCTCGACGTGTTCGCCGAGATCGCCGAGCTCGCCGACAAGCACACCGAGTTCGGGCGCCGCCACCAGCTCGTCGCGATGGTCGAGGAGTTCCGCCGCAGCCTGCTGCGCGAGCTCGACTACCAGCGCGAGGCCGCCCATCTGCGCGCGATGCGCGAAAGCCTCGCGAGCTTCGACCGCCTCCTGGTGCCGGCCCCCATCGACGGCTACAGCACCGGCCGCGTGCTCACCATGGAGCGCGTCCACGGCACCAAGATCGACAAGCTGTCGCCGGTCGTGCGCACCGACCTCGACGGCGACGAGCTTGCGGAGCAGCTCATCGGTGGCTACCTGCACCAGATCCTCGTCGACGGCTTCTTCCACGCCGACCCGCATCCCGGCAACGTGCTGCTCACCCACGACCACCGGGTGGCGTTGCTCGACCTCGGCATGGTCGGCCACCTGGCGCCGACGATGCAGGAGCAGCTGCTCAAGCTGCTCGCCGCCGTCACCGAGGGTCAGGCCGACGAGGTCGCCGAGCTGGTGGTGCGCGTCGGCACGCGCCAGGAGGACTTCGACGCACAGCTCTTTCGCCGCCGGATCACCGATCTGGTTGCCGAGCAGCGTGGGCTGCCCCTGAAGCAGTTGCAGGTGGGCCGCGTGCTGCTGGAGCTGGTGTCGATGGCGAGCAGTGCCGGCATCCATGCCCCGCCCGAGCTCGCCTTGCTCGGCAAGACGCTGCTCAACGTCGACCTGGTGGTGCGCTCGCTCGCGCCCGACCTCAACGTCACCGAGTCGATCCGCGGCCAGCTGGTGACCATGGCGCGCCGCCGCATGTGGCGGACGGCGACGCCGGGCAGCGCCTTCCGCACGCTGTCGGAGAGCCGCGAATTCCTCTCCCAGCTGCCGGCGCGGCTGAACCGCATCCTCGACACCGTCGCCAACAACGAGTTGCGGGTCAACGTCGACGCCATCGACGAGACCGAGCTGATCAAGGGCTTCCAGAAGATCGCCAACCGCATCGCCGGCGGCCTGCTGGTGGCGGCGCTCATCATCGGCGCGGCGATGATGATGCAGATCCCGACGCGCTTCACGGTCTTCGGCTACCCCGGGTTGGCGATGATCTTCTTCCTGCTCGCCGCCGCCGGCGGCGTCTGGATGCTGTGGACGATCCTCAGCAGCGACCGCTGAGCAGCGAACGTTTGAGCCCACGGCGCTAGAATCGCGGCACCGCCGCGTGTCCGAGCCTGCCCCTGCGCCCGCCGCTCCCACGCCCGCCGCCGCCGTGCCGGCCCTCGCAGTGCCGGAGCCGCCGTCGCTGGCGGCCCGCCTCGCGGCGCGGCTGATCTGGCTGCTCCTCGCCGCCCTCGGCGCCACCCTGCGCCCGCGCTGGAGCGGCGGCGAGCGCTTCCACCGCATCGTGCGCGAGCGGCGGCCGACCATCCTGGTCGTCTGGCACCACCAGCTCTTCCTTGCCTCCTGGCTGATCTGGAGCTTCGGCGTCCGCCGCGGGCTGCCCGTGCTCGTGCTCATCAGCCGCTCGCGCGACGGCACCCTCGGCACGGAGGTGGGCCGCCTGCTCGGCGCCGAGGTGGCGCGCGGCTCGACCTCGCGCGGCGGCGGTGCGGCGCTGCGCCAGCTGGTGCGCGCGCTCGCCGCCGGCCGCACCGTGCTCGTCATCCCCGATGGCCCGCGCGGCCCCGCGGGCGAGCTCAAGCCCGGCGTCGTCGCTCTCGCGGAGCTGGGCCGCGTGCCGGTGCTGCCGCTCGGAATGGCAGTCGACCGCGGCTGGCGGCTGCGCTCGTGGGACCGCATGGTCATCCCCAAACCGTTCGCCCGCCTGCGCGTGCTGGTCGGCGACGAACGGCGCCTCGGTGGCCTCGATGAAGCCGACCGCGAGACCGCTCGCCGGCAGCTGCAGGACGAGCTCGATCGCCTCACCGCCGCAGCCGGCTTGTAGTTTTCGCCTCCGGCGGCTTCCTAGGTGGCGGACATTACAGTCGGCGGCGCGCCTGAGGCGATGCTGCAAATCCTGTCTCTCGTTGAGGTTCCGATCCGCCGCCCTCCCCCGCGGGTTGTTGTCCCGATGTCGGCCCGGAACTTGCTTTCGTCCGCCGCAGGAAGGTCCATCTGTCAGTCGAGTCACTACCTTGGATGCGCTGCGAGGGGAGAGCTGAGATTGAGGGTGGGACTAAATCCGCGTCGGACGGCCCGTCGCGGGCGGTGCCGTTGTAAAATAAACCAACGCTTCTGAAACGCCTCGAAACCCCGAGAGACGGTGGGAGGGAGAGAAAACATGATGAAGAGGAGATTGGGAGCCTGGGTGGCGGCGCTGGCTCTGTCGGCCGCGCCCCTGCTCGCGCAGGGGACGATCGCACCCACCGCCACCGGCGAGACCGGGCTTTTCACGCTGTCGAGCGGGCAGAACGCGCCTGCCGGAGCGTGGACGTTCGGTCTCTACGTCAACAACTGGGATCGCGTCTTCGACCTGCCGGGGGTCCCTGACGAGGACGATCTCAACTTCGACTGGACGCGGCTGTCGGCCAGCGTCGGCTACGGCGTCACGGACAACTTCGAGCTCAGCGCGATGTTGCCGTACGACAACTTCAACGGCCACGGCCCGAACACCGGAGGCGACACCTTCGACGAGGACGGCCTCGGCAACCTCCGCGTCAACGCCAAGTGGGCCTTCGCCCAAAGCGACACGGGGGGCTCGGCGGTCAACTTCTTCATCACCGCGCCCACCGGCGAGTACGACCGTGCCTCCGACGAGATCGGCCTCGGCGCCACCTTCGCGTGGAACAACCCGAGCTGGTTCTTCAACGCCGGCTACACCGATCCGGGTGACAGCAACGACGTCGACTTCCCCGAGCACTTCGACCTCGGGCTCGGCTACGTCATCCACGTCAGCGACACCTTCCACTGGATCAACGAGCTGGCGGGCACCTTCCAGACCGGCGGCGCGGAGCCGTTCAGCAACCTGCAGGACAGCGTCGACTTCACCACCGGCGGCCGCATCAACATCGGCGGTGGCCCGTGGGCGTTCAACTTCGGGGTGCGCACCGACCTGCTGCAGTTCAGCAACCTCGACGAGTACTGCCCGGTCGGCGGCCTGATCGGCCTCACCTACCTGCCGCGGCTGCTCGCGGAAGCGCCGGCCCCGCCGCCGGCACCGGCACCGCCTCCGCCGCCTCCGCCGCCTCCGCCGCCCCCGACGCCGCCGCCCCCGCCGCCGCCTCCGCCGCCGCCGGCAGAGGAGCGGGTGGAGTGCCCGTTCGACACCGGCGCGCGCCTGAACAACATCTGCAAGGCGCGTCTGGACGAGGTGGCCCTGCGGCTCAAGCAGGATCCCAACCTCACCGCCCAGGTCATCGGCTACACCGACAACTCGGGCAGCGACTCCGCCAACCAGACGTTGTCGCAGCAGCGCGCCGAGGCGGTGAAGAACTACCTGGTCACGCGGCACGGGATCGACCCGGCGCGCATCACCACCGAGGGCCGCGGCTCGGCCGACGCGGTGGGTGACAACAGCACCGCCGAAGGCCGCCGGCAGAACCGGCGGGCGGTGGTGATCCTGAAGGTGGGTTAGCTCGGCTGTCGGCGCCAGCTCCCGGGGGCCGAGACCGGGGGCTGGACGCCGCTAAGTTTAGAGAGGGAAGGCCGGTCCGCAGGGGCCGGCCTTTTCCACTCCCGCAGGCAAAGCCCGCTGCCCCCGCCCTCCCGACCCCCTCCCCTGGTTTGATCCCACCCCTATCCCCCCGGTCCCCCTGCCCAGGGCAGGGGGCGCCCCCACCCAGACTGCAGCCAGCTAGCCGCCCCAGCTCACCGAGAAGCCGAACACCTGTTCGTGGGCTTGGTAGGTGGAGGTCGTCTGCGGGTGCTGGAGCTCCTGGCCGCCCGCCCGGCGGTCGTCGTACTGGAAGAACGAGTAGCCGAGGTCGAACGAGATGTTGCGGATGCGGTAGGTGATGCCGGCGCCGAACACCAGTGCGTCGCCGCGCGCGAAGCCGGGCTCGACGGTGGAGGAGGGCACCGGCGAAGGCTCGTGTGCGGCGCCCGCCGATACCCACCAGCGTTCGGCGACGCGAAACTCGGTGCCCAGCCGCGTGCTCAGCGTGTCCTTCCAGTGGCGGGTCCGGCGCTCGGTGGCCGCTCCCGCCTGCGGCGGGAAGCCGCTGAACGGTCCCACGAAGGGATCGCGCGAGTAGCTGACCACGGTCTCGTCGACGGCCGACCAACCCGTCCACACCACGTCGAGCTCGAAGCTCCAGCTCGGCGACGGCGCCACGTAGAGGCCGGTGCGCAGCTCCTGCGGCAGGTCGAAGCTCTGGCGGCTCGAGCCCGACTGCAGCAGCGCGTCGAGCGGCGGCTGCAGGCCGGGAACGTTCGGCACGTCGCGAGCCGTGTAGTGCACGTCGCCGTTGCCCTCGACCGTGCCGCCGGTGTCGAACGCCAGCCCCCAGCCCCAGCGCTCGGCGCCGTAGTGCAGCCCGACGTCGAACGACTCGCCGTCGACGTCGGCCTCGGCCGTGCGCTCGAGCTCGACGTTGACGCGGAAGGCTCCGGGGTCGGGGCCCAGCGGCACGCCGACCACCTGGTTGCGCCCCTCCTCGATGGTGCCGACGTAGTAGCGCAGGCCGGCGCCGATGCTCCACCGCTCGCTGAGCTGGTAGGCGACCACCGGGTGCGCCGACCACAGCTCGAGCCGCTGCTGGCGGTTGACGAAGCGGCCGGGGAAGAGGGCGGCCTCCCACTCGGCGCCGTACCAGGCGCGGTGGTCGACGCCGATGCCGAAGGCCAGCGGGTAGTACTCCTGCGGCAGGTGCCAGCTGGCGTAGATCGACGGCGACTCGGTGATCAGGTGTTTCTGGCGGAACGAGCCCGTGGAGCTCGTGTAGTCGTCGAGCGGCGCCGTGTAGTCGAAGCCGAGCTGGTAATGGGCGCCCTGCAGCCGCGCGATCACCGCCGGGTTGTAGCCGAGGCCGCCGGCGTCGGTGGCGCGGCCGACGAAGGCGCCCACCTGCGCCGTGGCGCGGCCGCCGTACTGGAAGAGCAGGGGCCCGTTGGCATGGGCGTTCGAGGCGACGAGCGAGAGGGCGGCGGCGAGCGCGAGCGGCAGGCAACAGCTGTGGCGGAAGGCCGGAAAGGCGACACGCACGGGACACCTCCTGGGGAGTGGATCGGCGATTCCCGGCGGCGCCGGCGAAGGGATGGTGCCGCCGGCCGCGCGGCAGCATATCCTTGCCGCATCGCGGCGAGTCGGACGTCGGCTGACGTGGGCTGGCGGCCGGGAGCGACCGCGGGCGGAGGTGGCGACTCATGGCGCCGACAGCGGAGACGGTGGAAGAGGTGGCGCCGAGCACGGCGCGCGAGGAAACGCGGGGGGCCGCCGCGGGGACCAACGAGATCCTGCGCCGCTGGCAGCGGCTCAGCGGTTGGCCAGGCGGCAAGCTGCTGTTCAGCATCGCCGTCGGGCGGATGGCGCGCTACACGAGCACCATCCGGCCGCGCGTGCAGGAGCTGCGGCCCGGCTACGCCCGCATCCGCATGTACGACCGGCCGGCGGTGCGCAACCACCTGCGGTCGGTGCACGCCATCGCGATGATGAACCTCGCCGAGGTGACGAGCGGCCTCGCCATGCTCGCCGGGATGCCCGACGACGCCCGCGCCATCATCACCAACCTCGCCATCGAGTACAAGAAGAAGGCCCGCGGCACGCTGGAGGGCGAGTGCTCGACCCCGCCGCCGCAGAGCAACGAGAAGCGCGAGTACAACCTCGAAGCGGTGATCCGCGACGAGGCCGGCGACGAGGTGGCGCGCGCCACGGCGCGCTGGCTGGTGGGGCCGCGGTGACGCGTGGTCGACACGGCACTTCACCCGCCACGCCGGCATCGAGGTGCCGCTCGTCTGCGGCGCCATGTACCCCTGCTCCAACCCCGAGCTGGTCGCGGCGGTGTCGGCGGCGGGCGGCATCGGCATCGTGCAGCCGATCTCGATGATCTACGTCTTCCGCCACGACTTCCGCGCCGGGCTGCGGCTGATCCGCTCGCTCACCGACAAGCCGATCGGCATGAACGCGATCGTCGAGAAGTCGGCGCGCGTCTACGAGGAGCGCATGCGGCGCTGGGTGGAGATCGCCCTCGAGGAGGGCGTGCGCTTCTTCATCACCGCGCTCGGCAACCCGCGCTGGGTGGTCGACGCGCGTCCACGCCGCACGGCGGCATCGTCTACCACGACGTCACCGACCGCCGCTGGGCGGAGAAGGCGCTCGCAGCACGGCGTCGACGGCCTGGTCTGCGTCAACCGCGACGCCGGCGGCCACGCCGGCAAGAAGTCGCCGGCGGAGCTCTACGCCGAGCTCGCCGACCTCGGCGTGCCGCTGCTCTGCGCCGGCGGCGTCGGCGACGAGCGCGGCCTTCGCCGACCGCGCTCGCGCTCGGCTACGCCGGCGTGCAGCTCGGCACCCGCTTCATCGCCAGCGCCGAGTGCCGCGTGCACGACGACTACAAGCAGGCGATCCTCGCGCGCCACGCCCGACGACATCGTCCTCACCGACAAGCTCTCCGGCGTGCCCTGCGCCGTCATCCGCACGCCGTACGTCGAGCGCATCGGCCTGCACGCGGGGCCGCTGGCGCGCGCTGCTGCTGCGCGGGCGGCGCACCAAGCACTGGATGCGCACCTTCTACTCGACCAAGGCGGTCTGGCAGCTCAAGCGCGCCTCGCTGCAGGGGATCTCGTACAAGGACTACTTCCAGGCCGGCAAGAGCGTCGGCGGCATCCACCGCGTCGAGCCGGCGGGCGAGATCGTGCGCCGCTACGCCGCCGCCGCCGCGCGCGGCCCGACGCGTCACGCGGGCCAGCGCTCGCGATGCAGACCTTGCCGAAGTGCGCGCCTGAGGCGAGGTGGTCGAAAGCGGCCGGCACCTCGTCGAACGCGAAGACGCGGTCGACGACCGGCCGCGCTTCTGGACGAACCGCGTGCAGCGCCAGCGCGCGGTTGAGGGCCTCGAACGACTCCTTGTGGCCGACGAGGACGCCCTGCACGCGCACCTGCTGCATGAAGATCGGCGCCAGCAGCAGCGACGCCTCGCCGCCGGCGAGGACGCCGATCAGGTGGACGGTGCCGCCCATGCGCACGGCGCGCAGCGACTCGGCGAGCGTGCCGGCGCCGCCCACCTCGACGACGTGGTCGACGCCTTCGCCCGCGAGCTCGCGGACGCGCTTGCCCCACGCCTTCTCGCGCGCGTAATTGACGGTCTCCCAGGCGCCCATCTCGCGCACGCGGGCGAGCTTCTCGTCCGAGCTCGAGGTGACGATCGCGCGCGCGCCGTGCAGCAGCGCGATCTGCAGCGCGAAGAGCGCCACGCCGCCGGTGCCCAGCACGAGCACGGTCTCGCCGGCGTGCAGCCGCCCTTGGCCGACGAGCGCGCTCCAGGCGGTGACGGCGGCGCAGGGCAGCGTCGCCGCCTCCGCATCGTCGAGGTGCGCCGGCGGCCGCACCACCGACTCGGCGGCGACCGTCATGCGCTCGCGCAGGGTGCCGTCGAGCGGTCCGCCGAGCGTCGCCCGCAGGCGCTCGCGGTCGGGCTCGCCGGATAGCCAGCGCGGCGCGAAGATGGGGCAGACGCGGTCGCCGACGGCGAAGCCGCGAACGCCGCTGCCCACGGCGAGCACCTCGCCGACGCCGTCCGAGCAGGGCACCAGCGGCAGCGGTTGGCGCGGGTTGTAGCGCCCCTCCACCATCATCAGGTCGCGGTAGTTGAGCGACGCCGCGCGCATGCGCAGCAGCAGCTCGCCGGCGGCCGGCTGCGGGTCGGCGCGCTCGACGAGGCGCAGCTTGTCGCGCCCGAAGCTTTCCGCGACCTCCCAGGCGCGCAGCGGCTCAGCCCTCCGGCGCCGTCTCGCGCGCTGTCTCGCGACTGAGCGCCTCGACGATGCGCGACTGCAACTGCTCGGCCTCGCCGGCGTCGAGCTTGCCGGCCGACCAGCGGATGCCGAGCCCCTGCTCGGGGCCTGGCTTGGGGATCAGGTGGAAGTGGACGTGGAAGACCGCCTGGTGCGCCGGCGCGCCGTTGTTCTGCAGCACGTTGTAATCCTCGACGCCGGTGGCGGCGACGAGGGCTCGGCAGAGCCGCGGCAGCACGCGCCCGATGGCGGCGGCCGACTCGGCGGAGAGCTCGTGCAGCTTCGCCGCGCGCTCCTTGGGGATCACCAGCGTGTGGCCGGGGGCGAGCGGCCCGACGTCGAGGAAGGCGAGCACGTGCTCGTCCTCGTAGACGCGCCAGCAGGGGATGTCGCCGCTCAAGATGCGGTCGAAAATGGTCGGCGTCGCCATCACCGCGTATCCTATCCAGGGTACGGTCGTTGCACAGTGGCAAGAAGAGCATGGTGATCACCGCCCTTGCGTCGCGCCTCGCGGCCCGCTGTGCCATCGCGCTGGCGTTGCTCGCCGCCGCCCCCGCCGCGGCGGTCGAGACCTGGCGCAGCGCGCCGCTATGGGGCGGTGACGTCACCAGCCTCGCCTTCGCCCCCGCAGATCCCAACGTCGCCATCGCCGGCACCGCCGCCGGCAACGTCTACAAGAGCCGCGACGGCGGCGCCACCTGGGCGCCCGCCGGCGCCACCTTCCCCATGCCCGGCTGGGTGGTGACCAGCCTGCAGTTCGACCCCAACCGGCCGACGCGGCTGTGGGCGGCGCTGCGCGGCGTCTTCGGCGGCGGCGCCGTGGTGCGCTCGGACGACCTCGGCAAGAGCTGGGAGACGCGCTCGCAGCGCCCCGATGACGCCGTCTTCTCGCTGGCGCTGGTGCCCGGCGAGGAGGGGCGGCTCCTCCTCGGCACCCGCACCGGAGTATGGGGGAGCACCGACGGCGGCGCCGCGTGGAAGAAGCTCTCCGGCGGCCAGCCCGATCTCGTCGAGGTGTGGAGCCTGCTGGTGCACCCACGGCACCCGCAGACCGTGCTCGCCGGCACCTACCGCCGCGCCTTCCGCAGCGACGACGGCGGAGCCACCTGGCGCGGCGTCTTCGACGGCATGGCGCTCGACTCGCAGGTGTTCACCCTCAACGCCGTGCCCGCCGACCCCGACCAGGTGTGGGCCTCGACCTGCGGCTGGGTGTACAAGAGCGACAACCTCGGCGAGAAGTGGACGCGGATGCGCGAAGGGCTCTTCGAGCGTCGCACGCCGGGCTTCACGGCGCTGCCCAACGGGCGGGTGCTCGCCGGCACGGTGTCGGGCGTCTACGTCTCCGACAACGGCGGCGGCAGCTGGGCGCGGCGCACACGCGACGACGTCGCGGCGCTGGTCGTCGCCTACCACCCCAAGCGGCCGGAGGTGGTGCTCCTCGGCACCGAGGGCGGCGGCGTCTGGCGCTCGACCGACGGCGGCAGTAGCTTTTTCCCCTCGACCCGCGGCATCGCCGCCACGCGTGTCAGCGCGCTGGCGAAGAGCCGCGGCGAGGTGCTGGCGTCCGTCGCGCACGGCGGCCCCAGCTCCGGTATCTACGGCGTCCTCGCGGGCGGCGAGCGCGTCGTGCACGCGCTGTCGCAGATCCCCACCGTGCTGTCGCTCGCCGCCGCCGGCGACGAGGCCTGGGCCGCCACCGAGGGCGGCCTCTGGGCGCGCCGCGAGGGCATCTGGCAGCGGCTGCCCGAGCTGCCGGCGACGCGCATCGAGCAGGTCGTCGCCGCCGACGGGCGCGTGCTGGCACGCACCGCGGACACCACCTTCGAGCGCCAGGCCGGCCGCTTCGCGCCGGTCGCCGCCGTCGGTACGTCGCCGGCACCGCCGCGCGAGCAACTCACCGCCGCGGCGCTCGGTGGGCGCTGGCGCGAGCTGTTGCGGGGGCGCAGCAAGGTCCTCGCGACCGGCGACGCGCAGTACCCGGTGGTGGCCATCGACGACAAGGGTGCGCACCTCCTGGTTGCCGCCGACCGCGCGCTGCGCCCGCTGTCGCTGCCGATACCGGCGCGCGACGTCCTCGCGGCTACCGTCGACGGGGGCCGCCTGATGCTCGGCACCTCCGGCTACGGCCTGCTCTCCACATCGCTCGCGGAGCTGGTGCCCGCCGCCACCGCCGGTGCGACCAGCGTCGCCGGCCAGTAGGGCGGGCTCCGCGCCCGCCATCCGTTCCCCAGCGCAAGAGTTGGACGGCGCGCCCCTTTGACGGCCCGCGGCACCGTAGTTAGTCTCGGCCCGGGAGGATCGCCAATGCCGCCGGAGCCGCAGACCGTCATCGAGGTGCTGGAGTCGACGGCGCGCCGCCTGGGTGCGCGCCCGGCGCTGCGCGTCAAGCGCGGCGGCGAATGGCGCACGACGAGCTGGACTGACTACGCCGCCGAGGTGCGCCGCGTGGCGAAGGGCCTCTTGGCGCTGGGGCTACAGCCCGGCCAGGGCGTCGTCATCATGGGTTACAACCGCCCCGAGTGGTTCATCGCCGACCTCGCGGCGATCGCCGCCGGCGGCGTGCCCACCGGCGTCTACACCACCACGGCGCCCGACCAGGTGCGCTACATCGCCGACCACTGCGAGGCGGCCGTGGCGGTGGTGGAGAACCGCGGCTACCTCGAGACCTTCCTCCAGATCTGGCCGCAGCTGCCCAAGCTCCAGGCGGTCGTGCTCATGGAGGGGGAGTCTCACGAGGATCGCGTGCGCTCGTGGGGCTGGCTGCGCGACCTCGGCGGCGGCGTCCCCGACGCCGACCTCGACGCGCGCCTCGCGGCGCAGAAGCCCGACGACCTCTGCACCCTGATCTACACCTCGGGCACCACCGGCGAGCCCAAGGGCGTCATGCTCTCGCACCGCAACGTCGTGTGGACGGCGCGCCAGCTCGCCAACGCCTACGACTTCGGCAGCGACGGCAACGTCATCTCCTACCTGCCGCTGTCGCACATCGCCGAGCAGATCATCTCCTTCCACGGCACCATGTCCAACGGCGGCTGCACCTGGTTCGCCGAGAGCCTCGAGCAGCTCGGCGACAACCTGCGCGAGGTGCGGCCGCAGTTCTTCTTCGGCGTGCCGCGGGTGTGGGAGAAGATCCAGGCGAAGATGCAGGCCGCGGGCGCCCAGAACCCGCCGCTGCGCAAGAAGCTCGTCGCCTGGGCGCGCCGCGTCGGCCTCGCCGCCGGTTACGCCGAGCAGGGGCGAGGCAGCAAGCCGCTGCTCGCGCCGCTGGCGAAGAAGCTCGTGCACTCCAAGGTGCGGCAGCGGCTCGGCCTCGACCGCGCCCAGATCTGCGCCACCTCGGCGGCGCCGATCTCGCTCGACACGCTGGAGTTCTTCCTCAGCCTCGGCATCCCGCTCTACGAGGTCTACGGGATGAGCGAGTGCACCGGCCCCACCACCTTCTCGGTGCCCGGCCGCTACCGCACCGGCAAGGCGGGCTACGCCATCCCCGGCACCGAGCTGGCGACGGCGGGCGAGCAGCAGGAGATCCGCATGCGCGGGCCGCACGTCTTCCTCGGCTACTACAAGAACGAAGCGGCGACGCGCGAGACGCTCGACGAAGAGGGGTGGCTGCACTCGGGCGACGTCGGCACCATCGACGAGGACGGCTTCCTCAAGGTCACCGACCGCATCAAGGAGCTCATCATCACCTCCGGCGGCAAGAACATCGCGCCGCAGCTGATCGAGGGCAAGCTCAAGGGGATTCCGGGCATCGGCCAGGCAGTGGTGCTCGGCGACCGCAAGAACTTCGTCGCGGCGCTGCTCACCGTCGACCCCGAACGGCTGCCGGGCGCGGCGGCACAGGCGGGGAGCCCCGCGAAGACGCCCGAGGAGGCGGTCGCCTGCCCGCGCTTCCGCGCCTTCGTCGACGCGCAGGTCGACGCCGTCAACGGCACGCTCGCCCGCTACGAGAGCGTGCGCAAGCACACGCTGCTCCCCAACCAGCTCACCGTCGAGGACGGCGAGCTGACGCCGACGATGAAGCTCAAGCGGCGGGTGATCAACCAGCGCTACGCCGCCGAGATCGCGGCGCTCTACGAGGGAGCGCCGACCGGCGCCGCGGCCGCCGGCTGAGCCGGCGCGTAGCGCCAAGAGATTGACCTAGTGCCGCGGCTCACTCGCATCTACACCAAGACCGGCGACGGCGGCGACACCGCTCTCGGCGCCGGCGGCCGGTTGCCTAAGGACGACCCGCGGGTGGAGGCCTACGGCACCGTCGACGAGCTGTCGTCGGTGCTCGGCGTGGCGCTCGCCTCGGGGCTGGATCCGCGGCTCGACGGCGAGCTGCGACGGGTGCAGAATGAGCTCTTCCACCTCGGCGCCGACCTCTGCGTGCGCGAGGAGGACAAGGAGAAACGGCCCGGCCCGCGCATCGAGGCGCGCCACGTCGAGGCGCTCGAGCGCACCATCGACGAGCTCAACGCCGACCTGCCGGCGCTCGCCAACTTCGTGCTCCCCGGCGGCAGCGCCGGCGCCGCCCACCTGCACGTCGCGCGCACCGTCTGCCGCCGCGCCGAGCGCCTGCTGGTGACGCTGATGCGCGCCGAGGCGGTGGGGGAGCACACGCTGCCGTACCTGAACCGGCTCTCCGATACGCTCTTCGTCATGGCACGCTGGGAGAACCGCCGCCGCGGCGTCGACGACGTGCTCTGGGACAGCCGGACGTGAACCGGGCGGCACCGCTGAGGTGCCGCCCGGTTGGCTCGAGGGGGGTAACGTCGGCTGGCGCGCTAGAGGAGCTGGATGATCTGGTTGAGCGTCTCGACGAGGCGGGACAGCGCGCCGGACCCGTCGAGCAGATGCGTCACCGCACAGAGCAGGTTGCCGAGCAGGTTGCCGGAGCCCGGCTCGGCGCTGATGTCGAGAACGACCTGGTCGAGGTGCACGACGAGGCCCAGGAGGTCCAAGTCGAGCGGCCCGAGCTCGAGGTGCAGGATCTCGCACGACGCGTTCAGGCCGTCCAAGTCGAGTACCAGTGACACGGTTCGCAAGACCGTGCCGATGATGCCGCCGGCGGCGTTGGTCAGCGTACCGGTAAGCGTGCCCACGGCGACGACGTTGCCGCCGTCGAGGGCAAATCGTTGCAGCTGGAAGTTACCGGCGAAGGTGCCGATGGCACCCGTGGCGTCGGTGAAGGTGCCGTTGATGGGGATGGTGAGGCCGTCGAAGTTTCCTCCGCCCTGAGCATGAGCTGCCGGTGCGGCGAGAGCGCACAGGAGCAGGAGGAGCAGCGATAGATGGAGAGTACGATGAAGATGGGTCACGGTTGAGTCTCCTTGGTTGAGGCACTCACGACCGCGGCCCGAAGCCAGGACTTTGTTGCGAACCCCCCTCGCCGATGTTTGCTTTCGGGACGGGGCCGTGCTGCTGCGCGGCAGCCCTTGCAAGCTAAGTTCCTAGATTCATGACACTTTCCTGCAGCGGTCCGTCACACGGCCGTCCGCGGAAGGCCCTACCGGACGCCCCGCGCGCCGCCCGCATGAGCCTTCGCTGCTGCTCCGAGCTGCTTGCGGCGCTCCGTTCAGTTGGCGCGGGTGATTGCGAGGCGTACGGCTTCGCGCACTTGCGGATCGTCCCAGTTCTGCGGTCCGTCGAACTTGCGCTGCACCTTGCCGTCGACGAGCAGGTAGCTCTCCGGCAGCTGCCGCGTTCCGTAGCGGTGCGCCGTTTTCCAGTCGGGGTCGAAGAGCACGTCCTCGGAGCCTGCGAGCTGCTGCGCCTTGGCGACGTCGTCCTGCACCGCCACCTTGACGACGCGGAAGCGCGGCTCGCCCGCGAAGTCGCTCTCGAGGCGCTGCAGCGACGGCGCCTCGTCGAGGCAGGGCGGGCACCAGGTGGCGTAGAAGTGCAACAGCGTCACCGGGGCGAGCCGCTCGCCCAACGGAGCCGGCCGGCCGCCGGCGTCGACGAGGAAGCCGCCCGGCGCTTCCTTTCTCCCGTCGCCACGCGGCCAGAACAGCGCCGCCAGCGCCAGCGCGGCGACGCCGACGAGCAGCAGGCGACCGCGACGTTGCAGCACGGACCCACTCGGGGCGGGCGCGGACCCACTCGCGACCGGTGCGGCGCCGGTTGCAGGGTCGATCTCTGCCGATTCGCCCGTTCCAGGTTGCGTCATCTGGCGATTTGCGGGTCAGCCCGCTCACACTTTCGGGTCAGCTTCTGACCCGAAGCGCCCGTCCTCCACTAGAATACTGCCAGTCGACCACGGTCGCGACAATCAGGGTGAACCGGGAACCCAACCACTGGGAGGCCTGCCCTCGAAGGCGGTGCGTTGCGCACGCGCCAGGACTCGCCGCGCATCGGCGAGCTGGAGAAGCTGCTCGGCGACTTCCTCATCGAGGAGGAGCTCGCCCGCACGCCGCGCGCCGTCATCTACCGCATCCGCGCCGGCAATCGCCCCGACCGCCAGCTCGCCCTCAAGGTGGCGCTGCAGCCGGTCGAGGACGAGGACCTCGACCGCTTCCAGCACGAGGTGCGGCTGCTCTCCGAGGTGCGTCACCCCAACGTCGTCGAGGTCTACGACTTCGGCGTGCTGCCGGGCCAGTTCCCGTTCCTGACCATGGAGCTGCTCGCCGGCGCCGACCTGCAGCACCGCGTGCAGGCCGACTGGGAGGCCTTCTACTCGGTGGCGCTGCAGGCGGCTGCCGGGCTCGCCCACATCCACCGTCACGGCATCGTCCACCTCGACATCAAGCCCGCCAACCTCGGCCTCGTCGAGCGCGAGGACGGCGCGCTCGGCCTCAAGATCCTCGACTTCGGTCTCGCGCAGAACGTGCGCGGGCCGCTCGACCGCCGCATCCGCGGCACCCTCGCCTACGTCGCGCCCGAGGTGCTGCTGCAGGACCGCTACGACCACCGCGCCGACCTCTACTCGCTGGGGATGACGCTCTTCCAGCTCGCCACCGGCGTGCTGCCGTCGGCGGGCAACGACGCGGCGGCGATCCGCTTCCACCTGCAAGCCGAGGCGCCCGACCCGCTCGCCTACCGGCCGGACATGCCGGCGCAGCTCGCCTCCATCCTGCGGCGGCTGCTCGCCCGCGACCCGCAGGGCCGCTTCCCCTCGGCGGGGCGGCTGCTGCTCGAGCTCGCCGACGTCGCCGGGCCGCGACGTCGACCCGGCGTCGATGGCGCTCGGCGAAGGGCGCGTGCTCGCGTCGCGCATGGTGGGGCGCGACGATCTGGTCGACAGCCTTCGCCTCGCGCTCTCCCGCGCCGGCCGCGGCGAGCCGCAGGTGGTGGTGGTCGAGGGCGGCGAGGGCGTCGGCAAGTCGCGCCTCTTGCGCGAGTTCCGTCTCGTCGCGGCGATGCAGGGCGCGCGCGTCGGCATCGGCCGCGCCGTCGCCACCCGGCCCGAGCCGCTGCGCGCGGTGCGCGGCGCGCTGCGCCACCTCGGCCTCGAGCTCGAGGAGCTGCAGCGCGTCCTCGGCCCCGGCGAGCAGGGCGAGCGCCACCGCCTCTACGGCCGGCTCGGCGACGAGCTGCGCGAGGCGGCGCTCGAGGGCGGACCGCTGGTGCTGCTGCTCGAGGACCTCCACCTCGCCGGCCCCGAGACGCGCGAGCTGCTCGGCTACGCGGCGAGCGAGCTCTCGGGCGCGCGGCTGATGATCGTCGCCACCCGCCGCCCCGCCGACGTCGGCGAGCCCGACGCCGAGGGGTGGCCCGAGGACGGCGCCGTCCACCGCCTGCTGCTGCAGCCGCTGGGGCCCGAGCTCACTCGCGAGCTCGTCGACGCGAGCCTCGGCACCGACGGTCTGCCGGCTCCCCTCTACGAGTGGATCCACGAGCGGTCCGAGGGCAACCCGGCGCGCGTGCAGCAGCTGCTGCACCACCTCATCGAGGAGCGCGTGCTGCGCTTCCGCCAGGGCGAGTGGAAGCCCTCGCTGCCGTCGCTCGCGCGCCTCGCCGCGCCTGAACAGTTGCAGGTGCTCGACCGCGAGCGGCTGGCGACGCTGCCGGTCGAGGAGCTGGCGGTGCTCGAGGCGATGGCGGTGGTGGGCGAGCCCACCCACTGGCGCCGCCTCGCCGACCTGCTCCGCGTCGAGCCGCCCGCGCTCTACGCCACCGTCGCCGGCCTCGGCGCCAAGGGCTTCCTCGAGCCGACGCCGGAGGGCGCCGGGGTCTACGGCTTCGCGCAGCCCGCCCTCGGGCGCGCGGTCTACGAAGGGCTGCCCGCCGATCGCCGCCGCGACCTCCACCGCCAGTGGGCGGAGCTGCTCGCGCAGCGTCAATCGCAGGGCGAGCCCGAGCTGGTGGCGGCGGTGGCCGAGCACTACTGGGCGGGCGGCGACCGCGCGGCGAGCCTGCCGTACCTGCTCGAAGGGGCCGAGCGCGCCCGCACGGTGTTCGGCTACCGCGAGGCCGCCGACCTCTTCGGCCGCGCCGCCGAGGTCTACAACGAGACCGGCGACGCCGTCCGCGCCACCGAGTCGCAGCTCAAGCAGGCCGAGGCGCTCGACGCCGCCGGCTCGACCTTCCGCGCCCTCTCGCTCTACCGCGCGCTGATCAGCCGCCAGGGCGGGCGCGGCCGCCGCTCCGAGGACCGCCAGCGCCAGGCCGAGCTGTGGCTGCACGCCGGCCAGCTCTACGGCAAGCTCGGCGAGTCCGACGAGCAGCTCAAGGCCGCCGAAGCCGGGCTCGAGCTGCTGGAGGGCGGCGAGGGGCCGGCGCTCGAGGTCGAGCTGCTCGCCTCGCAGGCCGAGGCGCAGCACGCCCTCGGCCGCCTCGACGACGCCTACGCCACGGCGCGGCGGGCGCTCAAGGCGGCGACGCAGCGCCGCCTCGGGCGGCAGCGCGGCTCGCTGCTCAACACCCTCGGCCTCATCTTCTGCCGCGCCGGCGAGTGGCGGAAGGGGCACTACCTGCTCAAGCGCGGCCTCGCCGCCGCCGTCGAGGCCGACGACGAGCGCCTCGCCGCCAAGCTGCGCAACAACCTCGGCAACCTCTACTGGAAGCGCGGCGACTGGCAGCGCGCGCAGGCGCAGTACGAAGCCAACCTCGCCTCGGCGCAGCGGCTGCGCGACCCCTGGACCGAGCTCACCGCGCTACACAACCTCGGCGTGCTGCACTGCGGGCGCGGCGAGTGGAAGACCGCCCGCGCGCCGATCACCCGCAGCCTCGAGCTGCGCCGCCGCCTCGGCGCTCGCGAGGGCGAGACGGTGGCCTGGCTTCACCTGGGTGAGATCGAGGAGCTGCTCGGCGACTGGACGCGCGCCCAGCGACACTACGAGCGCGTGCTCAAGCTGCTCGCCGACAACAGCGACCACGAAGACTTCGTGACGGCGCAGAACCAGCTCGCCTCACTGGCGAGGAAGCGCGGCGACTGGAGCGAGGCGGAGGAGCTCGCGCGCTCGGCGCTCGCCGGCGCCGAGCGGCTGGGCGACCGCGAGCTGCTCACCTACTGCCACCAGCAGCTCGGGCTGGTGGAGAAGGACCGCGAGCACTGGGCGCCGGCCGCCGCGCACCTCGCGCGCTCGCTCGAGCTCGCCGAGGGCACCGGCTTCCAGGACGGTCTCGCCCGCCTGCACAACTCGCTCGCCGACCTCCACCTGCGCCGCGGCGAGCCGCGCGAGGGGCGGCGCCAGCTCGCCGAGGCGCGGCGCTGGGCCGACGCGCTGGGCGATCGCTTCGAGCTCGCCAAGGTGCTCAGCGGCGAAGCGCGGCTCGCCGTGATCGAGTCCGACGCCGACCGCGCCGACGAGCTGTTCGGGCAGAGCGTGCGCCTCTTCGAAGAGCTGGAAGTGCCGTTCGAGTACGCGCGCACGCTCTACGAATGGGGCGTGCGCACGCGCAACCCCGAGATCGCCGTGGAAAGGCTCGACCGCGCCCTCGTCGCCTTCGAGCGCCTCGGCGCCGCCACCGAGTTCGAGCGCACGCGCGGCGTCATGGAGGGGATCCGCGAGCGCCACCGCCTCGGCAGCGCCGGCCGCGGCTCGACGCCGGGGCTGTGGGAGGTGGCGAAGCTCGTCAACTCCTCGCTCGATCTCGAAGGAGGTGCTCGACCGCACGATGGACCTCGTGCTCGAGCGGCTGCGCGCCGACCGCGGCATGGTGGTGCTGCACAACCACCTGACCGGCGACCTCGAGGTGGCGGTGGCGCGCAACCTCGGCGACGGCCGCGAAGGCGAGGGGCAGCACCTCTCCGAGACGGTGGTGCGCAAGGTGATCGACAGCCGCGAGCCGGTGCTCGCCGTCGACGCGCTCACCGACGCGCGCTTCGCCGGCTCGGCCTCCATCGTCGCCTCGCACATCGTCTCGATCCTCAGCGTGCCGCTGGTCATCCGCGACCGCCTCGCCGGCGCCATCTACGTCGACCACCTGCGCAGCCAGCACCTGTTCGGCAACAAGGACCTCGAGTTCCTCGTCGCCTTCGCCGACCAGGCGGCGCTGGCGATCGACAACGCCCGCCTCTACGGCGAGCTCGACGCGCACCGGCTGAAGCTCAAGGAAGAGAACGAGTCGCTGCGCCGCGAGATCCTCTCCTCGCGACACCTCGGCGCGCTGATCGGCAAGAGCCGCGCCATCAACCACCTCAAGGAGACGATCGAGCGGGTGGCGCAGAGCAGCTCGACGATCCTGATCCGCGGCGAGAGCGGCACCGGCAAGGGGCTGGTCGCGCGCATCATCCACTCGGTGTCGCCGCGGCGCGAGGGGCCGTTCATCGCCTTCAACTGCGCGGCGCTGCCGGAGACGCTCGTCGAGAGCGAGCTCTTCGGCCACGAGAAGGGCGCCTTCACCGGCGCCACCGGGCAGAAGCCCGGGCGCTTCGAGCTCGCCCACCGCGGCACCATCTTCCTCGACGAGATCGGCAAGGTGTCGCTGGCCGTGCAGGCGAAGCTGCTGCGCGTCATCGAGGACCGCGAGTTCGAGCGCGTCGGCGGCACCAGGACGCTCAAGAGCGATGTCCGGGTCATCGCTGCTACCAACCTGAACCTCGAGGAGGCCATCGCCAAGGACGAGTTCCGCGAGGACCTCTACTACCGCCTCAACATCATCCCCATCGTGCTGCCGCCGCTGCGCGAGCGTCGCGAGGACATCCCCTACCTCGTCGAGCACTTCCTCGACAAGATCAGCCGCGACCTCGGGCATCCGCAGGAGGGACGTCGAGCGCGCGGTGCTCGATCTCTTCCTGTCGTACCGCTGGCCGGGCAACGTGCGCGAGCTCGAGGCGGCGGTGCACCGCGCGCTGGTGCTGTCGCGGCGCGACGTGCTGGCGGTGGAGGACTTCGACTGGATCGCCAGCCGCGGGGACCTGACGCCGCGGCCGGGGGCGGCGACGGCGGCGGGCGGCGGCGCGGCGGCGGCGAACGGAGCGCCCGGCCACCGGCTGCGCGAGGGCAACTACGAAGAGCTGTGCAGCGACTTCGACCGCGACCTGATCAAGGAGGCGCTGGCGAGCTGCGGCGGCAAGATCCGCGAGACGGCGCGCTTCCTCGGCATCGCGCGCAACACGCTCAAGGCGAAGATGAAGCGGTACGCGCTCGA
>CAWDWV010000004.1:0-11661 GCA_963806095.1 Thermoanaerobaculia bacterium | reverse complement strand
TAACGACCTCGAGCGCGAGCTGGACCCGGGACGCTTCCTGCGCGTCCATCGGTCCTACATCCTCAACCTCGACCGCCTCGCCGGCCTCGAGCTCTACGCCAAGGACAGCCGCGTGGCGATCCTCAAGGACGGCACCAAGCTGCCGGTGTCACGGCCGGGGTACTCCCGGTTGCGCGGGCTGCTGTAGGTACGCCTACTGCGCCTGAGGCTGGTCCAGCGGCGCTGCCAAGCCGCGGCGTTCCTTTCGCTCCTGCGCCCGCACCTCGAACAGCCGCTTGTCGGCGCGCTGGATGGTGCGCTCGAGCGTCTCGCCCGGCCGCCGCACGGCGAAGCCGAGCGAGAACGGCACCGGCGAAGGTAGGTGCTCGGGCTCGCGCAGGCGCGCCGCGATGGCGGCGGTGGAGTCGGCCTGGTCGCCGACCAGCAGCACCAGGAACTCGTCGCCGCCGAGACGTACCACCGCGTCCTGCGCCCGCGTCTCCCGCATCAGGAAGTGGGCGACGCTCACCAGCGCTTCGTCGCCGGCCTGGTGGCCCTGCTCGTCGTTGTAGCGCTTGAAGTGGTCGACGTCGACGACGATGGCGCCCCAGTCGAGGCCTTCGCTCACCAGCCGGGGCTCGAGCTCGGCGAGGTAGCGGCGGTTGTAGCAACCAGTCAGGGGGTCGCGGCCGGTGATCTCCTTGAGCTGCTGCTCGAAGAGCTTGCGCTCGGTGATGTCGACCAGCACGCCATGGTGGAGCATCTCGCCGCTGTCGGGGTCGCGCACGCGGTAGCAGCTGTCGATCACCGTGCGCACCTGGCCGTCGGGGCGGCGCAGGCGCAGCTCGTGCTCGCTCAGGTGGCCGGTCTGGTCGAGCAGCTCCCGCTGCTGCGCGCGGACGGCGCGGCCACCGACCAGCAGCTCGTCGGCGCCGATGTCGCGGAGGCGCTCTATCGAGGCGACGCCGACGAGAGCGAGGAAGCCGGGATTGGCGTCGAGGATCTCGCCGTCTTCGTTGGTGATGTAGACGCCCACCGGCAGGTTCCTCACCAGCAGGCGTAGCGTCGGGGGTTCGTCGAGGCGGCGAAACGGCATCGGACCTCCTGTTTACCGAGGGCGACTCGCAAGTTCTGTGCCCCTCGGGCCGCTGCGCCTCGTCGTGCCCCGCCCCCCACAGCCGGCAGGGGTGACCACACCGTCACCCCCAGGGTATAGCGGTCGGCGCCCCGACCGTGCGAGAATCCCCCTGTCCGCAGGATGATCGATCCGCCCGCAGCCCGCTCCCCCTCCGGCGGAGACCGCGCGACCGGCGCGGCTGCCCTCTCCTTTCCGGCCTCGGTTCCCTACCCTTCGCGGCTCACGGCCAGCGCCGATCTCGCCTCACCCGGGACCTCGCGGCCTCCTCGCCTCGCACCTCGTAACTCCAGCGTGCCTCCGGCCTCGGGTTGGTCCCCGCAAGGGTCCGCCCCAGAAGCCCGGTAGGCGGAGACCCCATGGACGAGCCCCTCGGCAGCGCCTTGTCCGTTTCTCATCCGCTGTTCGCCGCCGCCCGCGGCACCAAGGTCTTCGTTCTCGACACCTCGGTGATCCTCTACGACGGGCAGTCGCTCAAGAACTTCCAGGAGCACGACGTGGCGGTGCCGATCACCGTGCTCGAGGAGCTCGACCAGTTCAAGAAGGGCAACAGCGTGATGAACCTGCAAGCGCGGCAGTTCATCCGCCAGCTCGACACCCTCTCGGGCGGCAACCTGCTGCGCGAGTGGATCCCGCTCAACGGCGCGACGTCGGGGCGCGTGCGCGTGCTGCCCGACGACGGCCAGCTGCCCGAAGCGGCGCGCGTCTTCGGCAGCGACTCCAACGACCACCGCATCCTCGGCGCCGCGCTGCGGCTGCGCGAGGCCGAGCCCGGCCGCCGCGTCATCCTCGTCTCCAAGGACATCAACCTGCGGCTCAAGGCGCGGGCGCTCAACCTGCTCGCCGAAGACTACGAGACGATCAAGATCCGGGACGTCGAGAAGCTGCGCCGCGGCCACCTCGCCGTCGAGGTGACGGACGAGGCGGCCCTCGACGCGCTCTTCGTGCAAGGAGCGCTCGCCCCCGCGGCGTTCGGCATCGAGTCGCCGTCGGCCAACCACTACTTCATCCTCAAGTCGGCGAAGAAGTCGGCCCTAGCCTGCTACAACGCCGAAACGGGACTGCTCGAGCGCATCCAGAAGGTGGGCGCTTACGGCGTCTCGCCGCGCAACGCCGAGCAGACCTTCGCGCTGCACGCCATCCTCAACCCGGCGGTTCAGCTGGTGACGCTGTCGGGGGCGGCGGGGACGGGCAAGACGCTGCTGGCCCTCGCCGGCGCCCTCGAGCAGCGGCGCGCCTACCGGCAGATCTACCTCGGCCGCCCGATCGTGCCGCTCTCCAACAAGGACATTGGCTACCTGCCGGGCGACATCCACTCCAAGATCAACCCCTACATGCAGCCGCTGTGGGACAACCTCTCCTTCATCAAGGCGCAGTTCGAGACCTCGGAGAAGGAGTTCAAGAAGATCGACGAGATGGTGGAGCAGGAGAAGCTCCACATCGTGCCGCTCGCCTACATCCGCGGCCGCAGCTTCAGCAAGGTGATCTTCATCGTCGACGAGGCGCAGAACCTCACCCCGCACGAGGTCAAGACCATCATCACGCGGGCCGGGGAGGGGACGAAGATCGTGCTCACCGGGGACATCTTCCAGATCGACACGCCGTATCTGGACGCGCAGAGCAACGGGCTGTCGTACCTGATCGACAGGCTACGCGGCCAGCCGCTGCACGCGCACGTCAACCTCGAGAAGGGCGAGCGGTCGGCGCTGGCGAACCTGGCGAGCGAGCTGCTCTGAACCTACTGCTCGGCTAGCGACGACGCCCGCGTGGTGCTTTGATGTCTCGACCCAGGCGCTATGATGCGCCTATGAGAACGACCCTCACGTTGGATGATGCGGTCGCCCGCGAGCTCAAGAAGCGTGCGGCCGAGACTGGGAGGCCTTTGAAGGTCGTCGTCAACGAGACACTGATGCGCGGCCTGGCGCAGCCGGCGCGACGCACGCGGTTTCGACAACGGACATTCTCTCTCGGCGGCGCGCTGCCCGGGATCGACCTCAACAAGGCCCTGGCGCTGGCCGACGCACTGGAAGACGCGGAGCGCGCTGAGAAGTTGTCGCGCGGACGGTGACCGTGATCATCGTCGACGCCAACGTTCTGATCTTTGCGGTCGACAAAGACTCCCCGTCGCACGCGCGGGCGCGCAGCTGGGTTGAGCAGGCGTTCTCGGCTGACGAGCTCATCGGGCTTCCCTGGAACGTCCTGCTGGCTTTCATCCGCATCGTGACCCGGCAGGGGATCCTGCGGCAGGCTCTCGGTATCGAGGCGGCGCTTGGATGCGTCGAAGCCTGGGTCGCGCAGCCCGTGGCCCGAGTGGTGATCCCCACGCCGGCGCACTTCGGAGTGCTCGCGGCACTCCTGCGCGACGTCGGTACCGCCGGTAACCTGACCACGGATGCGCACATCGCCGCCCTCGCCATCGAGCACGGCGCCCGGATCTGTTCCGCCGACCGAGACTTCCGGCGTTTCCCGGGCATCGAGCTGATCAACCCGCTGGCCACTGACGCGTGACCGCCAGGCCCGCTGCCAAGTCCTCCCCGGCGAAGGCTGCCAAGCGCGTCGCCGCCCTGCGCGACGAGATCCGGCGGCACGATCATTCGTACTACGTCCGCGACTCGCCGGAGATCGCGGACGAGGCTTACGACGTGCTGTTTGCGGAGTTGCGGGCGCTCGAGGAGAAGTATCCGAACCTCGTCACCCCGGACTCGCCGACGCAGCGCGTCGCCGGCGCGCCGCTCGAGGGGTTCCCGACGATCGAGCACGCGGCACCGATGCTGTCGCTGGAGTCGGACAAGGAGGAGGAGGCGCTGCGGCGCTTCGACCAGCGGCTGCGCAAGTCGCTCGGCGAGCAGGTGGAGTACGTGCTCGAGCCCAAGCTCGACGGCCTGTCGCTGGAGCTGGTCTACGAGGACGGCGTACTGACGCGGGCGGCGACGCGCGGCGACGGCGTGCGCGGCGAGGGGGTGACCGCGAACGTGCGCACCATCGCCGCGGTGCCGCTGCGGCTCTCCGGGCGCGACGCGCCGGTGCCGCCCTTCCTCGCCCTGCGCGCCGAGGTGATCCTGCGCATCGCCGACTTCGAGCAGGTCAATGAGCGGCTGCTCGAGGAGGGCAAGGCCCCCTTCGCCAACCCGCGCAACGCCGCCGCCGGCACGCTGCGCCAGCTCGACCCGCGCATCACCGCCTCGCGGCCGCTCGACCTCTACTTCTACGACGTGCTCGCGGCGCGCGGACTCGCGGCGAAGAGCCACCGCGAGCTGCTCGAGACGCTGCGTGCCTGGGGGCTGCGGGTCAACGACCTCTGCCGGCCGGCACGCACCGTCGAGGACGTGCTCGACTACCACCGCGAGCTGGGCGAGCGGCGCAACGAGCTGCCCTACGAGATCGACGGCATCGTCATCAAGCTCGACGACCTCGGCCTGCGCGAGGAGCTGGGCACCACGGCGCGGGCGCCGCGCTGGGCGTTCGCGTTCAAGTTCCCGCCGCGCAAGGAGGTGACGCGGGTCGAGAGGATCGCGCCCTCGGTCGGCCGCTCGGGAGTGATCACGCCGGTGGCGCTGCTGCGCCCGGTGGAGCTCGGCGGCGTCACCGTCGCGCGCGCCACGCTGCACAACCGCGAGGAGGTGGCGCGCAAGGACATCCGCGAGGGCGACCTGGTGCGCCTGCAGCGTGCCGGCGACGTCATTCCGCACGTCATCGAGCGCATCGAAGAGGAGGGGCACGTGCGCCCGGAGCCGTGGCGCATGCCGGCGGCCTGCCCCTCGTGCGGCACGCCGCTGGTCGAGCGCGGGCCGTTCACGGTGTGCGAGAACGGCTTCGGCTGTCCGGCGCAGAAGGCGGGTCGTCTGCAGCACTTCACCTCGCGCGACGCGCTCGACATCGCCGGGCTTGGCACCGAGAACGCCGAGCTGCTGGTCGAGAGCGGGCTGGTGAAGACGCTGCCCGACCTCTTCGACCTCACCAAGGAGCAGCTGCTGGAGGTGAAGCGCGAGCTGCCGGACGGCAGCAAACGCGGCTTCGCCGACACCAGCGCCGAGAACCTGCTCGCCGCCATCCGCAAGGGAGCGAACGCCGAGCTGCCGCGGTTCCTCTATGGCCTCGGCATCCCCGAGGTGGGCTCGAAGGTGGCGCTCGACCTGGCGCGGCACTTCGGCAGCATCGAGGCCTTGCGCGCGGCCGACGGCGAGGCGCTGCAGGCGGTGCCCGGCGTCGGGCCGCGGATGGCGGAGCAGATCGTTGCGTTCTTCGCCGAGCCCAAGAACGCCGAGGTGGTCGACCGGCTGCTCGACGGCCGCGTCAAGCCCGCGCGCGTCGCCGGCCCGGCGACGAATGCGCTCGCCGGGCTCAAGTTCGTCTTCACCGGCGGAATGCCGACGCTGTCGCGCGCCGAGGGCAAGCAGCTGGTCGAAGGCAACGGCGGGCGCGTCGCGGGCTCGGTGTCGAAGGCTACGGACTACGTGGTGGCGGGGGAGGACGCGGGGAGCAAGCTCGACGAGGCGCAGCGGCTCAAGGTGCCGGTGCTCGACGAGGCGGGGTTCCTCGCGTTGCTGCGGGAGCGGGGCGTCTCCACCTGAAAGCCGAGCGCGGGGTGGTCACGTGAGGGGGCCGATCGGGGCCGGATTCTCGGAGTCCCTGCGATCGGTGAGCCCGTAGGGGATAGCGAGCAGCACGAGAACGAGCCGCTGCACCTCGACATCGCCCCAGTTGTCTTCGAAGAGTCCGGCGACTGCAAAGGCGACGAGGCCGCCGAGCACGGCGAGCCAGAGGTCGGCGCGCGGGCCGCTGCGGCCGCCTTCGCGGTGGTAAGCGGCGAGGGCACGTGCGGCGGGGAGGCCGAGGAGGAGCAGCAGCGCGAGCAGGGCCGGCACGCCACGTTCGGCGGCGACCTCGAGGAAGGCGTCGTGAAGGTGCGGCACGTTCTGGCGCCAGGCGTGCGGCGTGCGGTAGAGCGGGTAGCGCACCTCCACCATGTCGGGGCCCTGGCCTACCAGCGGACGCTCGCGGATCATCGCCCAACCGGCCTGCGCCATGCTGATGCGGTCGGCGTTGGTGAGGTCGTTGGGGTCGACGATGGTGGCGGCGCGCTCCATCACCGACGAGGGCAGCAGCAGCAGCGCGAGCAGCGCCACCGGCACCCACCACAGCAGCAGCCGCCGGCGGCCGAGCAGCAGCAGTGCGACGATGCCCGCGGCGACGCCCACCCATGCGCTGCGCGTGAGGGTGGCGATCAGCGCGGCGTTGATCGGCAGTAGGGCCCAGAGACGCCAATCGGTGCGCCAGCCGCCGGCGCGGCCGCCCGCCAGCAGGCGCGCCAGCAGCACCAGGTCGGCGATCATCAAGACACCGGAGAAAGTCATGTAGTGCGACAGCGTGCCCTGGATGCGGCGGTCGAGGTCGGGCCCGCCGGCGGCGACGAGCTGCACCAGGCCGACGAGCGCCTCGAAGGTGGCGAGCAGCACCACCGCGTCGAGGACGGCGCGCACGGTGCGCTCGTCGCGCAGCAGGACGAGCCCGAGCAGCAGCGTGCAGAGCGCGAAGATCTCCGTCAGACCGCGGGCGCTGCGCGCCGGATCGAACGAGGTGATGACCGAGACACCGAGCAGCGCGACGTAGAGAGCGACGGCGCCGAGCAGCGGCCGCACCGCGCGACGGCCGAGCCCGCGCAGCTGTCCCGAGAACGGCGTCGCCAGCACGGTGAGCCCGAGCAGCACGTTGGAGGCGCCGAGGCCGAAGAGGGCGAAGAGGTGGGCCCAGTAGAGGCCGAAGGCGACCGCGGGCCGGCGCCGGGCCGGCAGCGCAGGGGCGGGGTCGACGTCGACCACGTCGACGAACGGCTCCTCGACGGCCAGAGCGGCGGCCGACTGCTCCCCTCCGCCGGCAGGCATCATCGCATTGTATGCCGCCGGCTCGAGGCAGCCGCCGTGCAGCGGGACGGGTGGGGGCGCCCCCTGCACCTTGAGGGGCAGGGGGACGGGGGGACAGGGGTGGAGGGGTGGAGTGAAACCCAGGGGAGGGGGTCGGGAGGGGGGCGGCAGCGGGCTATGCCCGCGGGGGCGGGCCGGTGAGGCGGTGCAGCAACGCCAGGTGCTCGGCGGCGACGAGGTCGATGGAGAAGCGCTCGGCGACGCGCGCCCGCGCCGCCTCGCCCATCCGCCGCCGCCGCTCGGGGTCGCGGAGCAGCGCGATCAATGCCTCGGCGAGCGCGTCGGCGCTCTCGGGCCGCACCAGCACGCCGGTCGTGCCGTCCTCGACCGCCTCGGGGTTGCCGGAGACCGCCGTCGCCACCACCGGCAGGCCTGCGGCCATCGCCTCGAGGATGGCGAGCGGCAGCCCCTCGTAGATCGAGGGCAGGCAAAAGACGTCGGCCGCGGCGAGGCGCGCCATCGCCGCCGGCCGCGGCAGCGAGCCGGCGAGCTCGACGTGCGCCGCGAGCCCCCGCGCCCGCACCGCGGCGGCCACCCGCGCGCCCTGCTCGCCGTCGCCGACGATCACCAGCCGGCAGGCGGGGAAGGCCGCGAGCACGCGCGGCATCGCGGCGAGCAGCACCGCGACCGCCTTGCGGCTGCGCAGGCGGCCCGAGTAGAGGATCACCGGCGGCACCTCGCGCCGGTGTGGCAACGGGGCGGGCGCCGGCGGCACGCCGTTCGGAATCACCTCCACCGCGGCGACGCCGTAGTCGCGGCGCAGCTCGGCGGCGGTGGCGTCGCTGGGCGCCACCACCGCGTCGGCGAGCCGGGCGGTGAGCCGGCCCATCGCGGCGAGCAGCGGCGCGCGCAGCCAGGCGAAGACGCGCTCCGCGGCCGTCGGGCGTGACACCACGACGCCGTCGGCGAGGATCGGCCGCACGGCGCGACGCTCCTCGACATAGGAAACCTGCAGCGTCGCCACGAGGCGCGCCTGGCCGGCCCGCGCGCCGAGCGCGCGCAGGAGCCGCAGCACCACGGCCACCAGCGCGCCGTCAGACTCGTGCACTTGCACCAGGTCCCACGGCGTGCGCGGCGCGAGCGCGAAGCGCAGCGCCACGAGCAGCGGGAAGAGCAGCTTCGGCCCGCGCACCGCCTCGGCGTGCACGTCGTCGCGAGGCGGCCGCCGCGTCAGCACGGTGACGAAGTGGCCGTCGTGGCCGAGGCGGCGCGCCAGCTCGCAGGCAAGCGTGCCGACGCCGGAGAGGTCCGCCGGCGGGTAGGTGTTGGTGACCAGCAGCGCTCTCACGTGCGGGCTCCCGGGCGCCACGCGGCGGCAGGCTTGGTGCCGGCGGCGCGGCGGGCGATGCCTTCGGCGTAGGCGGCGCGATAGCGGCTCGCGACAGCGTCCCATCCGAGCTCGTCGACGGCGCGCCGGCGGCCGGCTTCGCCCATGCGACGCGCGCCATCGCGGTCGACGAACAGCGAGGCGAGCGCCTCGCGCAGCGCCCGCCCGTCGCCCTCGGGCACGAGGACGCCCTCGACGCCGTCGTGGATCGCGAGGGGGATGCCGGAGACCGCCGTCGCCACCACCGGCAGCGCGCTCGCCATCGCCTCGAGCACGACGTTGGGCAGGCCGTCGACGTTGCCGCGCGGGTCGTGTACCGCCGGCAGCACGAAGGCATCGGCGGCGCGGAAGAGGTCGGGGAGCGTGTCGCGCAGCACCGCGCCGGGGAAGTGCACGCGCGACGAGAGGGGCGCCGTCTGGGCGCGGAAGCGCGCGAGCAGGTCGCCGGCGCCGGCGAGCACGACGTGGAGGTCCGGCACCGCCGCGAGCAGCGCCGGGAGCTCCGGCAGCAGCACTTGGAATCCCTTCTTCGTCGCCATGCGGCCGAGGCCGAGCAGCAGCGGAGCGTCGAGCGGGATGCCGAGCCGCTGGCGCCACTCCGCGCGCCGCGCCGGATCGGGGCGGTAGGTCTGCGCGTCCACGCCGTAGGGGATGACGCGCGCCTCGGCGGTGGGGAAGCCGAGCGCGCAGACGCGCCCGACGAGCTCCGGCGAGCAGCCGGTCAAGAAGTCGCAGGCGGCGAGGGTCCGTCGCACCACGCCGCGCGCCGCACGCCGTTCGGCGAGGAAGACGTCGCTGCCGTGGATGCCGACACCGAACGCCGTGCGCGCGGCGAGGCCGCGGGCGAGCGGGCCGTTGGGGAGCAGCCAGTGAGCCTGGATGGCGTCGGCTCGCCGCTGCCGAAACGCGCGCCGCACCGCGCGCCAGGCTCCGGCGGCGTAGAGCGGCGCCGCGAGCAGCGAGGCGCCGCGCACGCGCTCGTCGGCGGCGAGGCTCCTGCCGTAGCCGAACAGCTCGAGCGGCACCGGTGCGTAGCGGAAGGTCTCGACGTCGACGCCGCCGTCGTCGCGCCGGTAGGGGATGCCGCGAGCGTGCGGCGCCAGCACCCGCACACGGTCGCCGCCGCGCACGAGCGCCAGCGCCAGCTCGCGGATGAACGGCCCTGCCGTGTCCTCGGGCGTACGCGGGTAGGTCTGGGTGAGGAAGAGCAGGTCCACGCGGCTGGCGATTATGGCCGCCCGGCGCGCGAAGCGCGCTGCCGGCGGGGCACGCGCGCCCGCAAAGCGCGCTGCCGGCGTGCTATACAGCCCGGATGCCCGCCTCCGCCCTCGCTCCGAGCGAGGCCCCGATGCCGGCTGCGGCCCACGGCGAGTCGCCAGCGCCCGCACCGCCATCGGCCCCGCGCGCCGCGGTGGTGCGGCCGACACTCGTCGGCGCGGCGATCGGTGGCGCGCAGGGGGCGTTGCTCTACGGCGGCGCCATCGCGCTGCTGCATGCGCGGCACAACGCGCTCGGGACCTGGGACGCGCTGGTGCTGCTCGGCTGGTGCCTGCTGCTCTACGGCGCCGGCGCGGCGGTGGCGACCGGCGCGGCGATGGCGGCGCTGCGCCTGGTGCGACGGGTCCGCGGTGCGGCGACGACCGCCACGAGGACGGCCGCGACGACGAGCGCTCGCGACGCTGCTCCGGCGACGACTGCGGCGACGGCGACGGCGACGGCGACGGCGACGACGATCCCGCGTGATGCCGCCGCCGCGGGACTGCGCCGCGACCTCTGGCTCGCGAGCGCCGCCTTCCACTTCGTCTTCTGGCTCCTCGCCAGCAGTTACGGCCTCACCTACGACGAGGCGCCGCGTTGGGTGCAGACGGCCTGGCCCATGCTCGGCTACCTCGTGCTGCGCGGGCTCGTCGTGCTCGCCGCGACGGCAGCGATGGCGTGGCTGCTGCTGGCCATCGGCCACGCGGCGGCGCGCCGCGGTCGTCTCCGCACCCTGCTCGCGACCCTCGCCCTGCTGCTCGTCGGTGGCCAGCTGGCGCTCGCGCTCTCTCACCGCGGGGCGCCGCGCGAGAAGCCGCCGCTGCCGGCCACCTTCGGCGCGCGCGGCGGCCAGCGGGTGGCGGTGGTCGGCGTCGACGGCGCCGACTGGCGCGTCATCCTGCCGATGGTGCAGCGCGGCGAGCTCCCCCACCTCGCGCGGCTGATGGCGGAGGGCAGCTGGGGCCCACTCGCCACCTTCCCCGATTCCAACTCGGCGGTGATCTGGGCGTCGATCTACACCGGCCGCCGCCCGGCCGTCACGGCGTCCTCGACTTCTACCCCATCCGCCTCGCCCGGGATGAGCGAGGCCCCGGCGTCTTCCCGGTGCACCGCACGTTCTTCAAGCAGCCGGCGCTCGCCTGAGCGTCCGGCCTCGCGCGCGTGCACGCCGATCGACCGCTCGCAGGTCGCGGCGCCGCTGATCTGGGAGATCGCGAGCGCCGCTCGCCGCTCGGTCGGCGTGGTCGACGGCTACTACTACTCGTACCCGGCGCCGGTGCTCGGCGACCGCAGGCGGCTTCTTCCTCGGCTACGGCAGCGACGGGTTGTGGCAGCAGGCGCGGAAGGCGAAGCGCGCCGTCGGGCACGACGAGGCGGCGCTGCGAGCATGGCCTGCCGAGCTCCTCGCCGCCGAGGGCCGCTTCCTCACCCTGCCCGACTTCACCTGGCAGGGCGCGGTGACGCTCGACCTGCTCGGGCGCTACGCGCAGCCGGACCTGCTCACCCTCTACTCGCCACGAGCCCGACGCCGTGCAGCACGAACGTGGAGGTTCCACGAGCCCTAGCGGTTCGTCGGCGTCGATCCGGACGACGTGCCGGCGTGCGCCGACGGCATCCCCGCGCTCTACCGCGCCTTCGACGGTTCCTCGGCGCGCCTGCGCGCGCCCGCCTCGAACCCGACACCGTTGATGATCGTCTCCGACCACGGCCACAGCCCGACCCTGGTCGACCGCATGTACACGCAGCACCGCCACGGCCCGCCCGGCATCGTGCTGCTGCACGGCGGCCCCGTCCGCGGCGGGCGGCTCCCCGCGCCCGCCGGCGTGACTACGACGTCTACCCGACCGTGCTCTACCTGCTCGGCCTGCCGGTCCCTGCCGACGCCGACGGCGAGATGCTCGCCGCCGCGCTCGACCCGGCGTTCCTCGCCCGACACCCGGCCGCACGCGTCAGCAGCTGGGACGGCCTGCCCCGCCCACGCAGCGCCGCGCCCCCGACCCCGAGCGCCGGCGCCAGGAGCTCGAGAAGCTCTACTCGCTGGG
>CAWDWV010000003.1:0-187664 GCA_963806095.1 Thermoanaerobaculia bacterium | reverse complement strand
TCGTCGAGCGCAGCATCGCGCTGACCGCCGGCGACGTCATCGACGTCGCCGACCTGCCGCCCTACCTGCGCGACCCGGGACCGTCGGCGGGGGCGCTGGCGCGGCTGCCCGCCGACGGCATCGACCTCGAGGCCCACCTCGAGGCGCTACGGGCCGAGCTCATGCGCCAGGCGCTCGATCGCTGCGGCGGCGTGCAGACGCGCGCCGCCGAGCTGCTGCGGATGACCTTCCGCTCCTTCCGCTACTACGCCAAGAAGGCGGGCATCGTCGGGGCGCTGGAGGAAGAGGTCGAAGCGTAGCCACCGTGCTCCAGCCCGCGCGCGCACGATGACGTCCTCCATCGACCCGGCGAGCACGCGGCTGCTCGCCGCCTTCCGCGCCGACGTGCTGCACGGCGCTCCGTTGCCGTGCACCGCGATCCACCCGGACGACTTCATGCTGCGCTTCTTCCGCGAGCGCCGGCACGGGCACTGGGAGGCGGCGTTCGTCGATTACTTCCGCACCGGCCTCGCCGCCAGCCGGGCCGTCGAGCGGCTGCTGGAGTGGTGGTTCGGCGAGCGGCGGCAGCAGGTGCGGCTGCTCGACTTCGCCAGCGGCTACGGGCGCATCACGCGCCACCTCGTGCAGCACTGCTCACCGCGGCGCTTGTGGGTGTCGGACGTCTTCGCGGAGGCCGTCGAGTTCCAGCGACGCGCCTTCGGAGTGCATGGGTTCGTCTCCTCCGCCGAGCCTGGCGAGCTGGTTTGCGAGGAGACCTTCGACTGCATCGTGGCGTCGTCGCTGTTCAGCCACCTGCCCGAGGAGAGCTTCGGTCCCTGGCTGCGGCGGCTCTTCGCGCTGCTGCGGCCCGGCGGGCTGCTGCTGGCGAGCGTGCACGACCTTTCGCTGCGCTCGCTCGTCGGGCTGCCGCCGGCGTCGCCGCGCGCCGCGACGGGCGAGGGCGGCACCATCCTCTTCGAGCCCGACTCGGAGATCCCCGAGCTCGGCGGCCAGCGCTACGGCACGACGTGGGTCGACGAGGCTTTCGTGCGCCGGGCGGTGGCGGCGGCGACCGGGGGCGCGGCTTGCGTGCGGCTGCCGCGAGCGCTGTCGTCGTTCCAGGACTACTACGCGATCGGCGTCGCGGCGCCCGGCGGCGCGCCGCCGCAAGTCGCCGAGCCGGTCGGCGCGCTGGAATGGGCCGTACGCTCGCCCGACGGCCGCGAGCTCACCCTCCGCGGCTGGGCGCACGACCTCCACGGGCCGGGGCTCGAGGCAGTGGAGGTGCGCGTCGACGGCACGCTCGCTGCCCGCTGCACGGTCGAGGACCCGCGCCCCGACGTCGCCGCGCGCTTCGGCGAGCCGGCTCTGCGCGCCGGTTGGACCGCCTGCGTCGGCGCGCCGGCCGGCGGCACGCTCGCCGGCGAGACGACGATCTCGGTTCAGGCGGTGAGCACGAGCGGGCTCGCGCACCTCATCCACCTCGGCTCGCTCGAGGGCACCGAGCTGGGGCTGCAGCTCGACTGGGAGACCGGGCAGCGCCGCCAGGCCGAGACCCAGGCAGCCGCGGAGATCCACCGCATGCGCGCCAGCCGCTTCTGGAAGCTGCGCGACGCCTGGTGGGGCTTGAAGCGAGCCTTGCGGCGGGTGGACTGACCCTACCCACAGCTGGCCGTTCTTAGCCGCATTGGAGCCGACAGGCTTCTCGTCCCATTGATGACTCCTAATCGACTAGAAAGGGGCTATGCCATGGCTATCGCTCGTCGCCGTTTCCTCCAGATTGCCGCAGGCGCGCTCGGGTCAAGCTTTGTGTGCACAGCGGCCTGGGCTGAGGACTACCCATCCCGGCCGGTCCGGCTGCTCGTCGGCTTTCCTGGTGGGGGTCCCGTGGACATTGCCGGACGTACGATCGGCGCGTGGCTCTCCGACCGGCTTGGTCAACTCTTCATCGTAGAGAACCGACCCGGCGAAAGCAGCAACATCGCCACGCGCGCGGTGGTCAAAGCTGCCCCGGACGGCTACACGCTGCTCGTGTGCGGACCCGTGAACGTGATCAATACGACGCTGTTCGACGGTATGGATTTCGACTTCGGCCGAGACATTTCCGCCGTCGCCGGGCTGTTCCGCGTCCCGCTCGTCGTTGAGGTCAGCCCAGCCCTCCCGATCAGCACAGCTCAGGAATTCCTGACCTACGCCAGAGCGAATCCCGGCAGGCTTAAGGTCGCCTACGCTGGGACTGGGACGCCCCAACACCTAGGCATCGAACTATTCAAGGCCATGGCCGGCGTTGATCTCACCCTCGTGCCATACGCTGGATCAACACCCGCACTGGAAGCCTTACTCGCCGGACAGGCAGACGCAATGTTCGACCCGATGCCTTCGAGCATCGGATTGATCAACAGCGGCAAACTGCGACCCCTTGCCGTGACTACGTCGAGGCGCTCGGAGGCACTACCCCAAGTACCACCAATGAGCGATTTCGTCCCAGGGTACGAGGCAGGCTCATGGTTCGGCATTGGCGCACCACGCCGGACGCCGCCGGCAATCATCACTCGCCTGAACATTGAGATAAACGCCGGGCTCGCCGACCCGGGGATTCTGACGCGCGTCGCAGGGCTTGGTGGAATGGTTATGCCTGGTTCTCCTGCCGCTTTCGCGGCATTCGTCGCAGCCGAGACTGAAAAGTACAGGACCGTCATCCGCGCAGCGAACATCAGGTTGAAGTGAATCCAAAAACTACCGCCTCACCTGCGGTCTGGCCGTCGGAGCTAACGTTCTTCGAAGACGTACTCGTGCTGCGCGTCGCGCGTCACGAGCGTCCGCTTCGCCCCCGTGCCCACCACGAACTCGAAGCCGACCATGCCCGGCGCGGTGGTGAGGAACGACGTGCGTGCCGTCGGGGTTCTGCCGCGACGCCATCTCGCTCTTCCACTCGCCGAAGTCGAAGACGGTGGCGGCGCCCTGGCGGCTGACGGCGATCTCGCCGAGCGCCGCGTTCGCTGTAGCGCGCCGCGAGCTTGGCGCTCGCCGCGGCGTCGGCGGGGACGGTGAGCAGCTTGCGCTCGGCGGCGAGCTCGTCGTAGAAGGTCTTGGCGCCGGCCGCGACCTGCGCCGTCGGCCTCGGCGCGGCCGTCGAACAGCGACCTCGAGCAGCTTGCGGCGGAACTGCGTGCGCAGGATCCAGCCCGGGTCGCCGTTGGTGAGGACCACCGCGCCGACGTTGTGCTCGGGCAGCCAGATCATGTCGCTGTGGTAGCCGATCATGTCGCCGCCGTGGTGGACGACCGGCACGCCGTAGGTCGTGTCGACCGTCAGGCCCATGCCGTAGGTCGCGTCCTTGCCGATCGGCACCTGCGGGGCGCGGCGCGCGAGCAACGGCTCCTTGCGCGATGTAGCTGCCGCCCGTCGGGCAGCGCGCCCTCGGCGAGCTCCATCTGCACGTAGCGCAGCATGTCGGGGACGTTGCTCCAGGCGCCGCCGGCCGGGCGCAGCGGGATGACCGCGTAGTTGACTCCCATCACCGCCGCCGCGGGCTTGCCGTCGATGTCGGGCGCGTGGGCGCCGGCGTGGTTGCCGGCGAGGGCGCGCGCGAAGTCGAAGGTCGTCGACGTCATGCCGAGCGGATCGAAGACGTGCGTCTGCATGGCGCGGTCGTAGGCGGCGCCGAGCTCGAGGTCGGGGAAGCAGCACGTGGCCGGCGACGAAGCCGGCGGCGCCGGCCATCGGGTTCGAGTACTGGAACATCTCGCCGAACTTGCTCGTCGGCTGCATCGTGCCGAGCGCTGGCGAGCGCGCCCTCGGGCGTGACGCCGTCGAACTCGAAGCAGCCACTCGAAGTCCTGGCGCGGCAGGCCGGTGCAGGCGCAGATCAGGTGCTTGACCAGCACGCTGCTTGGTGGTGTCGGCGTCGCCGAGCTTGAACGACGGCAGCAGGCTCGTCACCGGCGTGTCCCAGGTCAGCTTGCCCTCGTCGACCAGCTTGGCCAGCAGCAGCGTGGTCAGCGCCTTGGTGTTCGAGGCGATCATGAACAGCGTGTCGGCGTCGACCGGCGCGTCGGCTGCCGAGCTCGCGCACGCCGAAGCCGCTCGGCGAACACCACCTTGCCGTCCTGCGACGAGGCCGACGGCGACGCCGGGGACGCCGAGCGCCTTGCGGCCGCTCTCGACGAAGCGGCCGAGCTCGGCGAGGCGCGCCGCGTCGAGGCGGTGCGCGCGTCTTGCCGGCGAACGATCTCGCGCGTCGTAGCCCTTGGGCAGCAGGCGGTCGAAGATCAGCCCGACCTGCGCGCCCCGCTTCTCGCCGACCGCCTGCGCCATGTCGTAGATCGACGACCGTCCAGCTGCTGCCGCTCGCGAGCGCGCCGAGACCGACACGTCGCGGCGCTCGTTCGGTGAGGTCTGGTAGTCGAAGAGGCGCTGCTTCGATCCAGCCGTCCTTGTCGGGCGCGGTCGTTGGTGACCTTGAGCGGCCACTTGGCGCCCGGCTTGTAGGCCGCCCAGGCCGGCGGCCACCGCCGCGTCGGCGTCCTTGGCGTCCGGCACGTCGACGAGCGCGATCCACGAGCTCGCCCTCGGGGGCTTCGAGGATGGTCGCCGGCGCCCTGCACGCGCACCATCCAGCCGGCGGGCGCGATGAAGCTGTTGCCGAGGCCGGTGGTCTTCGGCGTGTCGGCGGCGAGCGCCTCCGCCGCGGCGGCGGGCGCGGCAGCGGCCGCTGTCGCCTCGGCGCGAGCGAGCGATGGCGAGAGGACGAAAGCGACGGCGAGGGCAGCGGCGCTCGTGGCGGCGAGGGTTCTCATGCCGCCACGATAACGCGAACGGCCGCGCCGGACTCAGCCGCCGACGTAGTTGACGCGCATCACGCGACCCTCGCCGTAGGCGACGTAGTAGAGGTTGCCCGCCGCGTCGACGTCGAGGTCGACCGGGTTGCCGATCCCCGAAGCGAACTGCGCGGTCTGCCCGGTGTCGGGGTCGACGCGGCGGATCCAACCGCCGCAGAGGTCGGCGTAGTAGTACTCGCCGCGGAAGTCCGGTGGGAAGAGGCCGCTGCTCGCCGCGGGCTCGTAGAAGGCACCGCCGGTGATGGCGCAGCTGCCGTCGCCATGGCCGTAGAAGAACAGCGGGCTGGTGAAGCGCGGGTCGCCAGTGGGGCCCTCGGTCGCCGGCCAGCCGTAGTTGGCGCCGCGCAGGCCCTCGTCGATCTCCTCCCAGGTGTTCGCGCCGACGTCGTTGACGAACATGCGGCCGCTCGGCGAGAAGGCGAAGGTGAAGGGGTTGCGCAGGCCGAGCGCCCAGGTGGCGCGGGCGAGGCCGGTGGTCTCGCCGACGAACGGGTTGTCGTTGGGGATGCGGCCGTTGGCGTCGACGCGCAGGATCTTGCCCAGCGGCGACTGCAGGTTCTGCGCGTGGGCCCCGGTGGCGTTCTCGCCGACGCCGATGTAGAGCATGCCGTCGGGGCCGAAGTGGATGGCGCCGCCGTTGTGGTTGGTGGGGCCGAGGAACGGCAAGTCGAGGAGCCGCAGCTCGCTGCCCGCCCGCACGCGGTCGCCGCGGGCGGTGAGACGGCTGAGGCGGTTGTGGATCCGCGGCCGGACCGCCGTGTAGTAGACGTAGACGTAGGGCGTCTGCGGGAAGTTGGGGTGGAGCGCCACGCCGAGCAGGCCGCGCTCCCCTTGCGCGTTGACGTTGAGGGTGACGAACGGACGCGTGAGGAGGTGGCCGTTCTTGACCACGCGCAGGCGGCCGCCCTGCTCGCAGACGAAGATGCGGCCGTCGCGCGATAGCGCCATCGCGGTCGGGTTGTCGAGACCGGCGGCGACGGCGGTCTCCACGAAGCCGGCGGGGAGCGTGGCGGCGGACGCGGACGACGGCGCCAGCACGGCGGCGGCGAGGAGGGCGGCGACGACGGCGAGGCTACGAGCGACGTGTGGCATGACCTGGTTGCTCATGGCCACCATGATAGGCGGCGGCGCCCAGCGGGCCGCCGTTAGGCGGTTCACTGCCCGGGGCGGGTGACCGAGCTCGGGAACAGCCGGGCTGGCGGAACCACCTCGCGCGGCACGCCGGGACCCGACCACAGCAGGCGCACGACGGCGGGGCCGCTGACGTCGTGGTGCTCGACCACCAGCGGGTAGCGCCGGCCGGCGATCAGCACGACGGAGGCGCGGCGCGTGCGCTCGCCGTGCGGCCCCCAGTCGTCGACGAGGAGGCGGCCGTCGAGCCAGAGGCGCGCGCCGTCGTCGCTGCGGAGGTGGAAGGTGAAGGTGCCGGTCGCCGGCGCCTCGACCTCGCCGCTCCAGCGCACGCTGAAGCCGTCGGCGGGCACGGCGGGGGCCGGGCGGCCGGCGCGCCAGGTGAAGTCGATCCGCGGGTCGACGCGCGCCAGCAGCGGCGTCGCGAAGTCGCCGGCGTAGTAGGTGCCGAGCAGGCCGTGGGTGACGGTGACGGCGCGGAAGGTGGCGACGTAGGTGGCGTCGGCGGGCGGCGTGGTGAGCGTGTGGGTGGCGGCGCCGCCGTCGGACCAGCCGACCAGCTCGTAAGTCGCGCCGGCCAGCGTCTGCGGCGACGGCGCGCCGATCGAGCGCTGCACGCCGGTGACGCCGACCTCGACGAGCGGTGCCGTGCGCGGCGTGCCGTCGAGCGTGACCTGGAGGCCGGGCGGGTCGGTGGCGAGGGTGAACCGCACCGTCCGCGGGTGCACGTCGACGAAGGTGGAGGCAGCGAGACCGCTCGCATCGACGACGTCGAGGTGGATGCGGAACCAGACGTTGGCTGCCGTCTCGCCGGCGGTGAACGCCGTGAAGGTGCCGCCCGTGGCGCCGCTGGTGACGGGCACGTACGGATGCAGGTGCGTGTCGTGGTGGAAGTCGACCCGCCAGGTGTAGGCGGCGGGCGGCAGCGGCCCGTCCTCGGCGTCGCTCGCCGTGCCGGAGAAGGCGATGACGTCGCCGCCGGCGTACGTCGACCCCGGCGCCGGCGCCGCGATCGCCACCGTCGGCGCATGGCCGTCGACGACGGTGAGCGTCGCCGCCGCGCTGGTGACGCTGCCGGCGGAGTTGCTCACCTCCACCGAGAAGGCGGCGCCGCTGTCGGCCAGCGTCGTCGCCGCGAGCATGTAGGTCGGCGCCGCGGCGCCGGCGATCGCGGCTCCGTCGCGCCGCCACTGGTAGGCGAGCGGCGTCGCGCCCGTCGCCTCGACGCGGAAGGTCGCCGGCGATCCCACCGCCACGCGCACGCTCTGCGGCTGCACGGCGATCGACGGCGCATCGTTGGCGGTGTAGGCGATGCGGCCGACGGCGCCGACGCCCTGGCGGAACCCGTAGGCGAGGTAGTAGAGCGCGCCGTCGGGCCCCACCCGCAGGTCGACGGGGCCGTCGATGCCGCTGGCGAACGGGCTCACCGCATTGCCGGCGGCGGGATCGAGGCGGCGCACCCAGCCGCTGCAGAAGTCGGCGAAGAAGTAGCTGCCGGCGTAGCTGGCGGGAAACGGTAACGCGCCGGGCGGCGCGCCTTGGCCGCCGGCCGCGAAGCGGTAGAAGGCGCCGCCGGCGATGGCGCAGCCGCTCTGGCCGCTGGGGCCGTGGGGGTAGGCGAACAGCGGCGGCCGGTAGGCGGGGTCGTTCGACGGCCCCTCCACCACCGGCCAGCCGTAGTTGCCGCCGGGGACGATCTCGTCGATCTCCTCCCAGCTGCGGAAGCCGACGTCGTTGACGAACAGCCGCGCGCTGCCGGGGTCGAAGGCGAAGGTGAACGGGTTGCGCAGCCCCATCGCCCAGGTGCCGCGCGCCAGGCCGGTCGTGTGGGCGTAAAACGGGTTGTCGGCCGGCGCGGCGCCGTTGCTGTCCAGCCGCAGCAGCTTGCCGAGCGGCGTCTGGAGGCTCTGGGCGTTGGTGGAAACGCCGTTCTCACCGACGCCGACGTAGAGCATGCCGTCGGGGCCGAAGTGCATGGCGCCGCCGTTGTGGATGTCGCGCACCAGCGGCGGGAAGTCGACGAGCACCTTCTCGCTGCCGGCGACGGCGCGGTCGCCGTTGGCGGTGTAGCGGCTCAACCGGTTGTGCACCGTCGGCTTGAAGGCGGTGTAGTAGACGTAGACGTACGGCGTGCGCGGGAAGTCGGGGTGGAGGGCGACGCCGACCAGCCCACGCTCGCGCCGGCCGTCGACGGGCACGGTGACGAACGGCGCCGGCAGCAGCACGCCGTCGCGCACCACGCGCAGCGTCCCTTTCTGCTCGCAGACGAAGATCCGCCCGTCGGACGCGATCGCCATCGCCGTCGGCGAGCGCAGGCCGGTGACCAGCTCGGTCACCGCGAACCCGGGCGGGACAGTCAAGCCGTCGGCCGGCGCCGCGCCCGCGGTCAGCGCTGCGACGGCAAGCAGCATCGACAGCGCCAGAGCTCGGCGTGATCGCGTCCTCACGACGATCACCGCCTCCAAGAGTCCGGATCGCGCTTGCCGTGAAGTACGGCGAGCACCACCACGCTGTCATTCTCGATCGCGTAGTAGACGAGGTACGGGAAGACGGTCACCGAGGCACGGCGTACGTCCGGTTCGACGAGCGGATAGGCGCGCGGATGCTCGACGATCGTCTCGATCGTGTGCGCTACGGCTTCGGCGAAGCGCTCGTCGAGGGTCGCAGAGTGCTTGCGGTACCACTCACGCGCCTCCTCGAGGTCGACCCGAGCGGCGGCGCTGTAGCGGAGCCTCACGCGCGCGGTTGGCGCAGCCAGGCGAGCAGCTCCTCGCCTGGGCGAGCGCTTTCCGGGTCGCGGCGATGCTCCTCGAGGCGCTCTCGAACGACGTCGAGGTGCCAGTCGGGAGCCACCAGATCCGCGGGACCCAAGCTCTCCCAAAGCTCGACGGCCAGCTCCACGCGCTCCTCCGGAGAGAGCGTGGCCAGCGCCTGCTCGCGGATCTCGGCCTTGGTCATGACTTCGAGTGTACGCGGCCGGCGAGCGGCGTCAAGCCGCGCCGGCGAGTCCTCTCTCGGCCCCCGAGGCCGGCGGCGGCATGAGCCACGCGAGGCCGGCGGCGAGCGCGAGCGCGGTGAGCAGGCAGCCGGCGGCGAAGCGGCGCGGGCGATAGAGGATGTCGAGGCCGTGCTCGCCGGCGGGGATCCAGGCACCGAAGAGGGGGCCGTTGGCGCGCATGGTCGGCTGCGGGCGGCCGTCGACGAGAAGGCGCCAGCCGCCGTCGTGGTAGACGCTGCCGACCAGAACTCGCGGCTCGGACGCGCGCATCTCGGCGCTCCAGCGGCCGGGCTCGTGGCGCGTGGCGGCGAAGGCGGCGCGGCCGCCGCCGCGGCGCGCCCGCCAGCGCGGGGCCGGCGAGCCGGCGGGGCCCGCCGCGACGAGGGCGCGCGCCGCGAAGTCGCGCGGCCGGCGGAACCAGGCCGCCCAGTCGCCGCCGCGATAGACGGTGGCCGTCGGCGGCAGGAAGAAGCGCGGCAGCGGCCGCGGGTGCTCGTAGATCCACAGCGTCGAGTCGCGGTAGGCCACGGGCAGCGGCAGCTCGTACCCCGGCGGCGCCAGCAGGTAGCGCACGCCGAGCAGGTCGTAGAGCCGCGCTCCCGGCTGGCCGAGCTGCGCCGCGTTGGCCATCGTCCGCGGTCCGGGGTCGCGCAGCGAGTCGACCAGCTCGACGTACCTCGCCGGCCGCGCCGGGCCGTCGATGCGCGCGTCGGCGAAGCCGTAGACCTGCGCGAAGTTGGCGGGGAAGACGTCGGCGAGGCCGGCCAGGCGCGAGTCGCCCATGTGGTCGGCGAGGAACTGCAGCGCCGGCGTACGCGGATAGAAGAGACGCGACGGCGCCGGCACCAGCGCGATGCCGTGCAGCGCCACCAGCTCAATGGCGACCACGGCGGCTATCAGCCATGGCGCGGCGCCGCGGAGTCGCGAGCCGCGCGCCTCGGTGCCGTTGAATTGCGAGCCGCGCGCCTCGACGCGCGAGGTCCGACCGAGGACGACCAGCAGGGCGACGACGAGCGCGACGGCGCCGAGCTGGAGCCACAGCCACCCCCACTGTGCTCCCGCCACGCCGGTGCCGGGCGATGGATGCCCGAGATAGGACCAGGCGAGCACGCCGACCGTCCCCAGCGCGCCGGCGGCGAGCGCGCGCGGCGAGCGCTCGCCGCGGCGCCAGCGCTCGACTTCGCAGGCGGCGAGGTAGGCAGCCGGCGAGGGCGACGAGCAGCATCAGGCGGTGGTTGTGGTGCACCGACGAGGGGCCGAACAGCGGCAGCTGGCCGAGGAAGCGGTGGATCCGCGGCGGCGCCGCGATCAGCAGCAGGGCGACCGCGGCGAAGCCGAAGAGCAGCGACTCCTGCGGCAGCCGCGACCGCCGCCGCGCCGCCGCGGCCGCGAGCACCAGCACGCCGATCGCGGCGCCCACCGACGCCGCTCCCTGCTCGACGAAGTTGGCCTCGCCCCAGAACCGCTCGTGGTCGCCCCACGCCCGCAGCGCGAAGAGCGACAGCAGCTGCGGCTCGACTCGCCCCGCCCACTCGCGCCAAACCTCAGGCTGCTGCCACGCCGACCACAGCTGCTCCCACGTCGGCAGCGCCAGGAAGAAGGGCAAGCGCGACGGCGCGCTCCGTCGCCGGCAGGTAGGCCTGCTGCAGCAGCAGCGACGGCGCCACCAGCAGGCCGGCGACCGCCACCGCGCCGCCGCAGCGCACGAGGAAGGGCACGATCGGAGCCCCCGCGCGCCGCCGCTCCCACGCGCAGGCGAGCGCGAAGAGTCCCATCAGGCCGCCCGACTGCAGGACCGTCTCCGGATGGCCGCCGAGCAGCAGCGCCGCCGTCACCGCGGCGAGCAGCGCCGCGTCGCGCCGCCCGCCGTCGCGGTGGCAGCGCACCACCGCGTAGAGGCCGAGCGGCGTCCACGCCACCGCGTTGGCGAGCGGCCAGCCGAGCCAGATCAGCACGGCGCCCGAGAGGCCGTAGCCGACGCTGCCGCACAGCGCCGCCGCTTCGCCGATCCCCTGCCGGCGCAACAGCAGGAACATGCCGACGAGCGCGAGGAGGATGCGCAGCGCCCCGGTGACGCCGACGGCGGCGGCGAGCGGCAGCGGCAGCCCCGCGACGAGCAGCGGCTGGAAGACCTGCGACTGCGGGTCGGCCATCAGCGGCATCCCGGCGCCGGCCTGCTCGTTCCACAGCGGCCAGCGGCCGTCGGCGAGCGCGCGCCGCACCTGCGCCTGCCAGGGCGTGATCTGGTGGACGAGGTCGCCTTGGATGGCGTGCGTCGGCGGCTCGGGCGGCGGCAGCCCGCGGTAGGGCACGAAGCCGACGAGGTTGCCGAGCGGCAGCAGCACCTTGCCGCCGAAGAGCACCGGCCCCAGCAGCCCGAGCAGCAGCAGCGCGAAGACCGCCGCCACGCGCCACGGCACCGGGTCGTACCAGCGCCGCAGCGCCAGGAGCAGCGCGCCGCCAAGGAGCAGCAGCACAGCGGCCGGCAGCAACGCCGCAGGGCCCCAGGCCGCATCCAGCATCGGCTAGCGCCTCGTCCGTCAGCCGCAGCGCGCGCTTGGCCGCGAACCAGGCGTCGCGCAGCTTCCAGAAGCGGCTCGCGCGCATGCCGGCGACGGTGGCGCGCAGCCGCGCGATCTCTTCCGCGGCGGCCGCGCGTTCGGCGGCGAGCTCGCAGCGGGCGGTGTGCAGCGCGGCGGCCGTCCAGTGCTCTCGGAGGCTCTTCGCCTGCAGCGCGGCGGTGACCAGGCGGCCGGCCCAGACGACGTGGCGGCCGCCTCGGCTGTCGACGGCGCGCAGCAGCAGCACGGATTCCACCGGCGACGCCGTGGCCGGGAGCGCCACGCTCGCGCTCCAGCCGCTGTGCAAGGCGGAGGCTCCGAGCGCGGCCGCCACGTCGGGCCGCGGCTGCTCGACGCGGGCGACCGCCGCGGGCGCGCCGTCGAGCTGCACCTCGACGCGCTCCACGTCGCCGTGACGCGCGCGGGCCCAGCCGCGCAGCGACAGCACGCCGCCGGCGACCTCGCACTCCTCGATCGACACCTCCGGCTCCACCTGCAAGGCCAACCCGGCGAAGCTCTCCTCGTCGCCCGGCACCACCACCCAGAGGTCCTGGTAGTTGCACAGCGCGCGCGAGAAGCGCGTCGCCGACGACCGCGGGCTCGGCCGCGCCGAGGGCGCCGCGCACGAAGCCCTCGTCGACCCAGGTCGAGCCGTAGTCGGCGGTCGCGAGCTCGCCGATCTCGCTCTGCGGCAGGAAGCAGGACCCGTCGGCGGGCCGATGCTCCGGCGGCAACAGCGAGAGGTCGTGGGTGCTGAAGGCGAGCACGCCACCGGGCTCGAGCCGGGCGACCAGGGCTGCCAGCCAAGCGCGGAAGCGCGCCTCCGGCAGGTGCGTGAAGAGCGAGGTGACGAAGATCGCCGCGAAGCGCCCGGGCAGCTGCAGCGCCGCCGGATCGGTGGCGGAGAGCGCGGAGCGGACGCCAAGCACGCGGCGCTGGAAGGCCGACGCGCGCGGCAGCACGTCGACCGCGGTGACCGCCGCCGCCGGCACCTCGTCGAGCAGGAAGCGGGTGACGCGGCCGTAGCCGCTGGCGAAGTCGAGCAGCGAAGGCACGACGCGCGCGTCGCCGAACCGCCAGCGCAGGACCTGCAGCAGCACGCGCGCGATGCTCGACCCGGTCTGGTAGTAGAGACAGAGCGCGCGCTCGCCATCGCCGCCGCAGAGGTCGCGCAGGAAGCCGAGCATCTCGTCGCCGGGATCGACCTCGAGCCGCGGGTCGTCGGCCGGCCTCCCCCACTCGGCGAGCAGGGCGCGCACCGCCGGTGGCGGCGCGGCGAGAGCGGCTTGCACCATCGCCGCGGAGCATAGCGGTTCGCTCCACCGCGATCGGGCCATCGCGCCGAGCGATATCGTTCCGGAGCGACACGTCGCACCGCCGATGACTGAGCCCGCGCCAGCAAGACCCGCGCGCCGACGAGCGCCTACCGCCGGAGCTCGGCGCGCGGGGCGAGGTGGCGGCGAGCTTCGGTGGCCCCACGCGATCGCGCCTACCGCGGCGCCACATCGCCGACGTGGCACTCGCGCTGCTGCTGCTCTGGGCCGGCTGCACGTTCCTCTTCGAGGCTCACGGCGCACGGCACGACCTGCTCGCGGGCCGGCTGCACCAACCGACGTCGGCCTACTGGCGGCTGGGCAGCCGGCCGCCGGAGCGGCTGCGGCGGTGCCTCGCCCTCGTCGATCCGCTGCTCGCTCCCCGCGAGCCGGTGCGGCTCTGGGACCCTGGGAACGACTTCTTCCGCTGGCGCTGGGCGGCCTACTTCCTGCCGCACCGCGAGGTGGTGCAGGCCGGCGCGAGCACGCCGCCGGGCAGCGTCGTCGTCGCCGGCTCGCGCTCGGCGCCGCCCGGCGCGCAGCGGGTGGCCGGCGAGCCATGGTGCGGGCTCTACCGCCTGCCGTGAGCGTTCCGACGTGAGCTTCTCCGACTGGCTGGCGGCGCCGCTGCTGCTCGTCCTGCTCGCCGGGGCCGGGCAGCTCGTCGCCGCGCGGCTGCCGGGGACGCTGCCGCAACGCCTCGTCGCCGGCTTCGTCGGCGGCGCCGTGCTGCTGCACGCGACGCTCAGCCTGTTCGACGTCGCCGGCTGGCGCTGGCGGCTGGCGGTGGTGCTGCCGCTGCTGTTGTTCGTCTGCGCGTTGGCGCTGGCGACGGGCCGCGGCCGCGCGGCGGCTCCGACCGCGAAGCCAGGCTGGGGCGACGCCGTCGCACTGCTCGCCGTCCTCGGCTTCGCCGCTCTCGCCCACACCGGTTGGATCGCGATCCCCGATTTCATCTACCACTGGGGGCTGAAGAGCGCACCGCTTCCTGCTCGCGGGCCACGTCGACTACGGGTACCTGGCGCAACCGCTCGGCTGGGTGTTCCACCCCGACTACCCCAACCTCTACCCCGAGCTGCTGGCGGTGACGGCGATGCTCGGCGGCTGGCGCGAGTCGGCACTGCTGCTGTGGTCGCCGCTGCTGCTCGCTGCTCGTCGTCGTCGCCGTGCGCGAGCTGCTGGTGGTCGAGGGCAGTTGCTCCGCTTCCGACGGCACGCCGTCGTCGCCTTCGTCGCGCTCGGCTGCGGCGGCTTCGCCATCGGCAACCTGATGGCGGGCGCCGCCGACTGGCTGCTGGCGTTGGCGCTCGCGGCCGCGTTGCCGGCCTTGCTGTCGCCGCCGTCGACCGCGGGCGACGTGCAGCTCGGCCTCTGCGCCGCGCTCGCCGCCGGCGGCCAAGCAGGAGGGCGTGGTGATGGCGGCGGCGCTCGTCGGCGTGCAGCTCGGCCGCCGGCTCTGGCGCCGCTCTCGCCCGGGGCTCGCGAGCTCGGCGGCGCTGCTCGCACCGCCGGCGCTCGTCATCGCCTACTCGTGGTGGCGCATCGCCCAGCACCACCTGCTGCAGAGCTACGACAAGGGCCTGCCGACGTGGGACCGCTTCGTCGTCGCGCTCGGCGCCATCGCCAAGGAGCTGGTGGCGCCCGCTTGGCACGGCCTCGCGCTGATCCTGCTGGCGCTGCCGCTGCTGCTCGTGGTGCCGAGGCTGCGGCCCTTCGTCGCCGTCGCCGGCCTGCACCTCGCCGCCTACCTGGCGAGCTGCGCCGGCCAGGACACCGACACGCGGCTGCTGGTGGTCACCACATTCACGCGGATCGTGCTGCAGCTGTTCCCGGCGACGGTTGCCGCCATCGCGGTGGCCGCCTGCGCCGAGCGGCGCGATTCTTAGGCCGAGCGCTCGCCGACCGTGGCGTCAGCCCCGTTCGCGGTCGCCGCCGCCGCTGCGCTGCGCACCTGGATCATCTCGGCGAGGATGGCGATGGCGATCTCGCCGGGAGTGTCGCCGCCGATGGGCAGCCCGATAGGCGCGCGCAGCCCGGCGCCGTCGAGCGTCAGGCTGCCGGCGAGCTCGAGGCCCTCCTTCTCCACCTCGCGCCGCACCCGCGCGATCTTGCGGCGGCTCCCCATCAGCCCGAGGTACGAGAGCCGCGCCGGCGCCTGCCGCACCACCGCCGCCAACGCCGCGGCATCCGTTTCCCAGCAGCGCGAGACGATGGCCACGTAGAGCTCGCGGCCGGCGAATGGGGCGAGGAAGTCCTCGCGGTAGTCGCGCGACACCTCGACCGGCCTCGTCGCGGCGGGGAACAGCGCCGGCTCGCGGAAGCGCGGGCGGTCCTCGGCCACCGCCGAGTCGAAGCCGGCGAGCGCCGCGGCGCGCGCCACCGCCTGCCCCACCGGCCCACCGCCGCAGACGACCACCAGCGGCGGCGCCGCCAGCACCTCGAGCAGCACTTCCATGAAGCCGCCGCAGACCATGCCGGTGGGCTCGCCCTGCACCGCTCTTTCGGTGAGGTAGTAGCGCTTGACCTCGGAGCCGGCGGCCGGCGCGGCGAGCAGCTCGGCGGCGTCGGCGGCGGCCATCGCCTCGAAGGCGCCGCCGCCGAGGTTTCCCCACGAGCTGCCGTCGGGGCGCACGAGCAGCTTCCAGCCCACCTTGCCGGGGGTCGAGCCCTCGACCCGTACCACCTGGCAGAGCGCGGCGCGCCCGTGCTCGCGCACCGTGCGCTCGGCCTCGGCGAGGACGTCCAACGGACCGGGTGCGGTCATCGGATTTCCAGACTAGCACCCGAGCGGCGGCGGCCGCGCCTTGCAGGTCGTCCTGCTCGCGCGGCCGCCGGATCGGCTCTTATCGGTCGCGTCTCACTGCTTCGAGACGGGCGACGTCAAACCCGCGTTGATCGGCGCGGCCGCCACCTCGAGCTGCAGGAAGTACATGAGGTCGGTGCTGACCTTGTTGCCGGCAGGGACCGAGGCCCCGTGGTGGCAGCCCATGCAGACCGATCGCTCGTAGCTCTCCATGGTGGTGTTCGCCAGGTACGGAGCCAGCGACTTGCCGTCGCTCATCGTGACCTGCGGGGCATAGGCCTCGTGGCCGGGGGTGGCCTTGGGATTCACCGTCGTCGCCACGTTCTGGCAGGTCGGCGGTTGCGTGAACTGGGTGAACCACTGGGTCGAGATGAGGGCGTAGTTGGACCACACCGACGACTTGCCGGTGGCCGCGTTGCACGCCTGCGTCTGCGCGTAGGCGGTCGGGTAGTTCGCCTGCAGCGGCACCTGCCGGCAGAGGTGCGAGTAGCCGGCGGCGGGGTTGGGAGCCAGGTCGGCGCAGAAGCCCTGGTCGCATTTCGAGGTCGGGGCATTGGCGGCAGGCGTCGCGTTGCAGGTCTGGAACCTGGCGTCGCCGACGTTCTGCGGGGAGAGGTTGTAGGCGCCGCCCGTGGTGGGGCAAGTGAGGTTGGGGATCGTCTGCTTCGTCTGTGAATTGCCCGGGAGGGGCACGTTGGTGCAGTCGGGAGCGTTGGCTTGGTGCTCGAAGGTCGACCAGGTCCAGCCCGCCTGCTGGGTGGTCTTGTGCGCGATGTGCATGCCGAGCAGCGCCATGGTCTTGAGCTCGCAGGTGTCCTGGCCACTGTTGTTCTCGGCGGCGGGGGTGAAGATCAGCAGCTTCTCGGTGTGGTAGTCGGAGGTGTCGAAGCCCGTAGCGTCCACCCAGGCGTTCTTGATGGTGATCGCGCCGATCCCTTGGTCGGCCGGGCTGGCCTTGGGCCCGCCCTTGTCCTGCTGGCCGCAGGGGAAGCTCAGCGGCGAGGTCAGGCTGTTGAGCACCGAGGTCATGTACCACTTGTTGGTGGTGATGGTGTTGTAGGTGACCGGGCTGATCAGGATCTCGTAGCGCAGGAACGCGCCGTTGGTGGCGACGGCCGGGCTGCCCGACAGGCCTCCGACCGTGGCCTGGAAGAAGCTGTCGTCCACCTTGTCCAGCTCGTCGATCACCCGGTAGCCCTGGTAACCCTGGATCCCCTTGCAAGCACTGGGGTAGTAGTGGGTGCCGTAGGGCGGCACGTAGCTGGTGGTGACGGCCTGCAGCAGGTCGTCGGTGGACGAGAAGCCGGGGTTGCTGGTGGTGATCGGGTTGGCGACCGAGCCGCCCCACAGCGTCGAGTTGTCACCGCTGGTGCTGACGCTCTTGCCCACCGCCGGCGCGTTGAGCGCCAGGAAGAGTTGCCACGAGTAGATGTCGAGGTCCTCCTGGTCGGGCGGGTCCTGGCCGAAGTTGCCGATGTCGCCCGGCAGGTCGTAGGCGATGCTGCAGCTCGCGCCGTTGGTGCCCTGCGTCGCGGCGTGGGCCACCGCCGGCGCTCCGGAAGCGGCCTCCGGCACCGGGAGCACGAGAACGAGCAGGAGCAGCAGCGAAATCGCGAGCAGCACCCTCAGACCCCACTTCTCTCTGACCGCCATGGAACGCCTCCTTTTTTGGTCCACCGAACCGGGCGAACGAAACACGGCTCGAGATGGAGCCGCGAAGACTTTCGGAAGAAACTCGAAGTTCTGAAGAGGGCTGCAGCGCCGAAGCTGCTGCCTAGACTATGGCCGCTGCGAATCGGAGGGAAGCCCCCAACGCGCGTTCGCGCGCCGAGCTGCCGCCCTCGGCAGGATCACAGCCGGTACAGCATCCAGTAGACGACGACGCCGGTCACCGAGACGTAGAGCCAGATCGGCAGCGTCCAGCGCGCGATGGCCCGGTGGCGATCGAAGCGGCGCCGCAAGGCTCGCGACAGGGTGACGATCGCCAGCACCGGCACCGCGGTAGCGAGCACGGTGTGGGTGGCGAGGATGCTGAGGTAGAGCGTGCGCACCCACCCCTGCCCCTGGAAGCGCACGCTCCCCACCTGCGCGTGGTAGACGAGGTAGGAGGTGAGGAAGGCGCCCGACAGCACCAGCGCCGTGATCATCGCCGCGCGGTGCGCCCGCCAGCGGCCGCGACGGATGAGCCAGAAACCGATGAGCAGCGCGACAGCGGCGGCGGCGTTGAGGCAGGCGTTGAGTGCCGGCAGGTCGCGCAGCGTCATCCGCCGCTGCTCTCGCCGCCGGTGGCAAGCCAGGCGGCGTCGCGCAGCAGCAGGCCGAGCGCCCCCTCGTCGAAGGCGTCGTAGTAGCCGCGCACCTGGCCCTTCCCGTCGACGAGCACGAAGCGGGTGCTGTGGGTCACCGGCTCCAGCGCCGCGCGCGGGTCGGTGGGGTCGGCCGCGGCGACGCCGAGCTTGAGGCCGTCGACGGCGAAGCGACGCACGTCGCCTTCGCTGCCGGTCAGGAACAGCCAGTCCGGCGCCTCGGCCTTGTGCAGCTTGGCGTAGCCGGCGAGGACCGCCGGCGTGTCGTGCGCCGGATCGACGCTGACGCTCACCCGCCGCACGCCCGGCGCGAGCCGCGAGCCCAGCGACGCCATGCGCTCGGTCATCCGCGGGCAGGAGAGCTGGCAGCGGGTGAAGACGAGGTCGACGATCCACGGGCGGCCGGCGAGCGTGGCGGCAGTGACGGTGGCGCCGCTCTTGTCGGTGAGCGAGAACGGCGGCAGCGTGCCCATCACCGGCAGCGCCGGCAGCGGCTGCCGCCCCCACCACCAGACGAGGCCGAGGCCGATGGTCATCATCAGCAGCAGCGCGCCGAGGGCGGCCGGCAGCCAACGCACGGGAGGAGGCGCCATCGCGGTCATCGGGGCCGGGATTGTAGCCGCACGATCGCGCTTGGTGGGCGCGAGCCGTGGCAGGATCGGACGCACCATGAAATCTCGAGCTGCCGCGATGCGGGCCGCGCTCCTGCTCGTCTCCTTGTCCTCGGTGACGGCGCCCGCGCTGGCCGCCGACGCGGCGCCCCCGACGGCGATCGAGCCCTCGTTCGGCGCCGCACCCGTCGTCGTGCACGCCGGCATCGCTCGCGGGGAAACGGCTCGCTACACGTTCGACGCCGGCGAGGACGATTGGGTCGAGCTGGCGCTGCGGTCGGTCGAGGACAACGCCGTCGCCCTCGTCTACGGCCCCGGCTGGCGCATCGGCGAGGACGGCGAGGTGATCCGCGGCGACACCGAGATGCAGCTCGGCGGCGATGCCGGCACCTCGAGCTGGTCGGGACTGCCCTCGAGCGCCGGGACCCACCTCGTCGTCATCGGCAGCGACCGCGGCGGCGCCGACTTCGACCTCGCCGTCGCGCGCCGGGCGCCGGCGGAGAGCGACTGCGTCGAGCTGTCGCAGGGGCCGATGAACGTCTGCTTCGCGGTGCTGGCGCGGCAGGCCGAGGGCGCCCGCGCCAAGGCCTATGCGGCGCTCGAGGCCGATCTCGAGCCCGACCGCCGGCGGGCGCTGGCCGCCGTCGAAAAGGCCTGGCGTGCGTTCGTCCAGGCGCAGTGCGCGTTCGAGGCCGACGACTACGAGGGCGGCTCGCTGCAGCCCACCATCGTCAGCGGCTGCATGCTGCGGCACCGCACCGCGCGTGCGGCCGAGCTCGAAGCGCTCACCAGCGGCGAGCGCTAGAAGAGCCGGTCGGCGGCCAGCACGGCGAGCACCGCCGGCAGGTAGAACACCGAGACCAGCATCAGCCGCTTGGCGGCGGCGGCGCTGCGGTCGAGCGCGAAGGCGGCGCTGGCGGCGAGGAACCAGCCGCCGGCGACGAGCGCGCCGACGAAGTAGACGCCGCCGGCGAGGCCGAGCGCCGCCGGCAGCAGGCTCACCGGCACCAGCGCGGCGCAGTAGATCAACGCCTGCCGCGAGGTACGCAGGCCGTCGGCGTCGTCGACCGACAGCATCGGGAAGCCGCCGCGCGCGTAATCGGCGCGGTAGATCCAGGCGATGGCGAGGAAGTGCGGCATCTGCCAGAAGAACAGCAGCGCGAAGAGCGCCCACGCTCCCGGGCCGAGCGTGCCGGTGCACCGCCGCCCAGCCGATCATCGGCGGCACCGCGCCCGGGATCGCGCCGACCACCGTCGACAGCGAGCTCTTACGCTTGAGCGGCGTGTAGACGCCGACGTAGCCGACGAGCGTCGCCGCCGCGAGCGCCGCGGCCAGCAGGTTGGCGCCGAGGGCGAGCTCGAGCAGCCCGCCGACCGGCGAGCAGCGCCGCCCAAAGCAGCGCGACGTCGGGCTGCAGCCGCCCCGCCGGCAGCGGCCGCTGCGCCGTGCGCCGCATCAACGCGTCGACGTCGCGCTCGACGACTTGGTTGAGGGCCGAGGCGCCCGCCGCCACCAGCGCCGTGCCGAGCAGCGTGTGGAACCACAGCGCCGGCTGCGTCGGACCGTCGTCGGCCGCGAGCAGCATCCCCGACGCGGCGGAGAGCGCCACCATGGCGGTGATGCCCGACTTACCAAGCGCAAAAAGGTCGCGCAGGCGCACTCCCGCCGTCGCTGTCAACGTGCCTTCGCGCATCGCGCGCAAGCTTACCTCGCGCCGCGTGGTTGACGCTGCGATCGGGGTGCGTGATACCTTGCGCCCGCCACGCACAAGCGGCGGGACGCGCCGACGCGAGTGCTGGTATGGTGGGCGCCGCGTTTCGCGGGAGGCTTCGCCAGCACGGTTCGCAATGTGCGCTGCGGTGGCAGCGCCGGGTGGCGGCAGTCAGGGAGAGCGATGGCGCAGATCTTCCACCCCAGCACGAACACGATCTCGCGGGTCAGCATCTTCGGGCTGATCTTCTTCGTCGCCTTCGCGGGGTGGGTGGCGATGGCGATCGACCGCTCGCCGGCGGTGACGCGCGAGCGCGAGGTGATCGAGCAGCCGGTGCCCTTCAGCCACGACCACCACGTCGGCGAGGAAGGCTTCGACTGCCGCTACTGCCACACCTCGGTCGAGAACAGCGCCTTCGCCGGCATCCCCTCGACCGCCACCTGCATGGGCTGCCACTCGGTTCTGTTCGCCGACTCGCCGATGCTCGAGCCGGTGCGCGCGAGCTTCCGTGACGGCACGCCGCTGCAGTGGACGCGCGTCTACGACCTGCCCGACTTCGTCTACTTCAACCACAGCATCCACGTCGCCAAGGGCGTCGGCTGCACCACCTGCCACGGCGAGATCGGCCGCATGCCGCTCACCTGGAAGGCGTCGAGCCTGAAGATGGAGTGGTGCCTCGCCTGCCACCGCGACCCGGCGAAGTACGTGCGGCCGCGCGAGGAGGTCTTCAACCCCGATTGGGACCCCGCCTCGCTGAGCACCACGCAGCGGGCTTCGCTGGTCAAGGAATACAAGATCCAGAGCCGCACGAGCTGCTCGGTGTGCCACCGATGAGCGCGAGCGACGATACCCGCGCGACGAGCTGCGGCGACGGCACTTGCGGCTGCGGCGCCGAGGACGCGCGCGAGGCCGCGGCCCCACTCGCCACCGGCTGCGCCGAAGGCACGTGTACCTGCGGCGGCGCGAGCGAGGGCCGCGCGCCGGCCCTTTGGCGCAGCCTCGACGAGCTGCAAGGCAGCGCCGCCTTCCAGGAGGCGGTGGAGAACGAGTTCCCGCGCCAAGCGGTTCCGCTCGGTCTCGGCGTCGACCGCCGCCGCTTCATGCAGTTGATGGGAGCCTCGCTGGCGCTCGGCGGCGCCGCCGCCTGCACCAAGCAGCCGCTCGAGACCATCGTTCCCTACGTCCAGCAGCCGGAGGAGATCGTCCCCGGCGTGCCGCTCTCCTTCGCCACCGCGGCGCCCATCGGCGGCGGCTACGCCCTCGGCGTGCTCGCCACCAGTCACATGGGGCGGCCGACGAAGATCGAGGGCAACCCCGAGCACCCTGCCAGCCTGGGCAGCACCGACGTCTTCGCGCAGGCCTCGGTGCTCGGCCTCTACGACCCCGACCGCAGCAAGACCATCATCAACGCCGGCCGCATCCGCACCTGGGAGGCCTTCGTCGACGCGCTGACGCTGGAGCTGGCGCGGCAGGAGAGCACTGGCGGCGCCGGCCTGCGCATCCTCAGCGGCGCCGTCACCTCGCCGTCGCTCGCGGCGCAGATCGCCGCCGTCCTCGCCCGCTTCCCGCAGGCGCGCTGGTACCAGTGGGAGCCCGCCGGCGAACGCAGCGCCGTGCTCGGCAGCCGCGCCGCCTTCGGCCGCGACCTCTCGGTGCGCTACGACCTCGCCAAGGCGCAGGTGGTGGTGGCGCTCGACTGCGACCTGCTCGGCAAGGGCCCCGGCGCCGTGCGCTACTCGCGCGACTTCGCGCGCGGGCGGCGGGTGTGGGAGAGCGCGCCGGAGGGCACGGCCGCCGGTTCGATGAATCGGCTCTACGCCGTCGAGTGCACGCCGTCGCCGACCTCGACGCTCGCCGATCACCGCGTCGCGCTGAAGCCCGCGGAGGTCGGCGCCTTCGCCGCCGCGCTGGCGGCCGCGCTGGGCGTGCCCGGCGCGTCAGCGCCCGCGGGCTGGAACCATCCCGAAGCCGCGCGCCTGCTGCCGGTGCTCGCCAAGGACCTCCTCGCCCACCGCGGCAGCAGCGTCGTCGCCGCCGGCGACGAGACCTCGCCCGAGCTGCACGTGCTCGCGCACGCCATCAACGCCCACCTCGGCAACCATCGGCTCGACGGTGCTGCTCGGCGAGCCGATCGTCGCGCGGCCCAGCGATGCGCTGGCCGACCTCGAGTCGCTGGTCGCCGAGCTCAATGCCGGCAAGGTCGAGGCGCTGCTCCTCCTCGACACGAACCCGGTCTACGACGCGCCGCCGGACCTCGGCGTCGGCGAGGCGCTGCTGTCGAAGGCGGCGCGCCTGCGCGTCCACTGGGGCCTCTACGACGACGAGACGGCGCGCTACTGCCACTGGCACGTCAACGCCGCGCACTACCTCGAGAGCTGGGGCGACGCCCGCGCCTACGACGGCACCGTCACCGTGCAGCAGCCGCTCATCGAGCCGCTCTACGGCGGCCGCTCGGCGCACGAGGTGCTCGCCGTCTTCGAAGGGCGCGCCCGGGACGGCCGCGCGCGAGGTCGTGCATGGCCTGTGGCAGCCACGGCTCGGCGGCGAGCCGCAGTGGCGCAAGGCGGTGCACGACGGATTCGTCGCCAACACCGCGGCGCCGCCGGCGGGCGCGGGCGTCAACGCCGGCGCCGTCACCGCCGCCGCGCAGACCCTCGCCGCCGCCGCTTCGCAGCAGCAGGGCCTCACCCTCGCCTTCCGCCCCGACCCCTCGGTGTGGGACGGCCGCTACGCCAACAACGCCTGGCTGCAGGAGCTGCCGCGGCCGTTCAGCAAGGTGGTGTGGGACAACCCGGTCCTGCTCTCGCCGCGCACCGCCCGCGAGCTGGGCGTCGACGACGGCACCGCCGACGGCCTGCAAGGCCGCAAGGCCGCCGTCGTGCGGGTCGAGGTCGGCGGCAAGTCGATCGAGGCCCCGGCGTGGGTGCTCCCCGGCCAGGCCGACGGCGTGCTGACGCTGCACCTCGGCTACGGCCGCGCCCGCACCGGCAAGGTGGGCAACGGACGTCGGCGTCGACGTCAACCCGCTGCGCAGCCGCGCCGGCTTCTGGCACCGCTCCGGCGCCGCGGCGCGCCCGACGGGCGACCGTTACGAGCTCGCCTCCACCCAGGGGCACTTCGTGATGGAGAACCGCCCGCTGGTTCGCCATGCCACCCTCGCCGAGTACCAGCGCGAGCCGGGCTTCGCGCGCGAAGCCGTGGAGGCGCCGGCGCCCGGCATGACGCTCTACCCCGATTGGCCCTACGAGGGGCACAAGTGGGGGATGGCGATCAACCTCTCGGCCTGCACCGGCTGCAACGCCTGCGTCGTCGCCTGCGTGGCGCGAGAACAACATCTCGGTGGTGGGCAAGGAGCAGGTCTGGCGCGGCCGCGAGATGCACTGGCTGCGCATCGACCAGTACTACGCCGGCGACTACGACGCGCCGAGCGCGGTGCTCAACCAGCCCGTCCCCTGCATGCACTGCGAGAACGCCCCCTGCGAGGTGGTCTGCCCGGTGGCGGCGACCACCCACAGCGACGAGGGGCTCAACGAGATGACCTACAACCGCTGCGTCGGCACCCGCTACTGCGGCAACAACTGCCCCTACAAGGTGCGGCGGTTCAACTTCTACAAGTTCGCCGACTGGACCACCGAGTCGCTCAAGCTGCAGAGGAATCCGAACGTCTCGGTGCGCTTCCGCGGCGTGATGGAGAAGTGCACCTACTGCGTGCAGCGCATCAACGCGGCGCGCATCGCCTCCCGGCGCGACGACCAGAGAATCAAGGACGGCGAGGTGGTGCCCGCCTGCGCCCAGGCCTGTCCCACCGAGGCGATCGTCTTCGGCGACCTCAACGACGCCGGCGCGCGGGTGACGGCGTGGAAGAAGGAGCCGCTCTCCTACGGCATGCTCGAGGACCTCAACACGCGGCCGCGCACGACCTACATGGGCCGCCTCGCCAATCCGCACCCCGAGTTGGAGGAGAAGGCCTGATGGCGGCGGGCGACCTCGAGGGCGGGCGCTCCGCGGTGGCCGAGTCGGCGCACGAAGAGTCGCTGCTCGAGAAGGGCGGCTACCACCGCCCCGGCATCATCGAGCGCGCGCCGGTGCTCGCTCCCGGCCACACCGCCGGGTCGGTGACCGACAAGATCAGCTCGGTCGTGCTCTCCGGCACGCCGCGCTGGTTCTACCCCGCCTTCGGCCTCTCCTTCGCGCTGATGATGGTGCTCTTCGCCTCCATGGGGAAGCTGTTCTGGGAGGGCACCGGCATCTGGGGCGTCAACCAGCCGGTGGGCTGGGGCTTCGACATCATCAACTTCGTCTGGTGGATCGGCATCGGCCACGCCGGCACGCTCATCTCGGCGATCCTGCTGCTGCTGCGCCAGGAGTGGCGCACCTCGATCAACCGCTTCGCCGAGGCGATGACGATCTTCGCCGTCGCCTGCGCCGGCATGTTCCCGCTCATCCACACCGGCCGGCCGTGGCTCGCCTACTGGCTGCTCCCCTACCCCAACACCATGGGGATGTGGCCGCAGTTCAGGAGCCCGCTGATCTGGGACGTCTTCGCCGTCTCCACCTACGCCACGGTGTCGTTGCTCTTCTGGTTCGTCGGCATGATCCCCGACCTCGCCACCTTGCGCGACCGCTCGACCACGCGCGTCGCCAAGGTGCTCTACGGCATGGCGGCGATGGGCTGGCGCAACTCGGCCAAGCACTGGCACGAGCACGAGGTGGCGTCGCTCCTGCTCGCCGGCCTCGCGACGCCGCTGGTGCTGTCGGTGCACACCATCGTGTCGTTCGACTTCGCGGTGGGCATCATCCCCGGCTGGCACGCGACGATCTTCCCGCCCTACTTCGTCGCCGGCGCCATCTACGCCGGCTTCGCCATGGTGCTCACCTGCACGCTGCCGCTGCGGCGGGCGTTCGGCCTCCACGACTTCATCACCGACCGCCACCTCGACAACATGGGCAAGGTGATGCTCGCCACCGGGCTGATCGTCGCCTACGGCTACGGCATCGAGGCCTTCATCGCCTGGTACAGCGCCAACCAGTACGAGACCTTCATGATGTGGAACCGGTTCTTCGGGCCGTACAAGTTCCACTACTTCGCGCTCCTGCTCTGCAACGTCATCGCGCCGCAGGCGCTGTGGTGGCGGTCGGTGCGCATCTCGCCGGTGGGGGTGTGGATCGTCTGCATGTTCATCAACGTCGGCATGTGGCTCGAGCGCTTCATCATCATCCCGGTGAGCCTGCACCGCGACTTCCTGCCCTCGTCGTGGGGCATCTACCACGGCACCATCTGGGACTGGGGGATCTTCGTCGGCACCATCGGGCTCTTCCTGACGCTGCTGTTCCTCTTCGTGCGCTTCATGCCGATGATCTCGATCTTCGAGATGCGGACGCTGGTGCCCGAGGCGCGGCTCAAGGAGCTGCCGGAGGAGGACGACGGCGCATGAGCAGCCAGGACAGCGGCGGGCGCCTGTACGGGCTGATGGCGGAGTTCGAGACTCCGCGCGCGCTCATCGCCGCCACCGAGAAGAGCCGCGAGGCGGGCTACCGCAAGCTCGACGCCTACGCGCCCTACCCGATCGAGGAGCTGGTGCACGCGCTCGGACACCACCACAGCAAGCTGCCGCTGATGGTGCTCGGCGGCGGCATCGTCGGCTGCCTGGCGGGGATCGGGCTGCAGGTGTACGTCAACGCCTTCGCCTACCCGCTCAACATCGGCGGCAAGCCGGTGCTGTCGTGGCCGGCGTTCGTGCCGGTCACCTTCGAGATGACCATCCTCTTCGCCTCGCTCACCGCGGTGCTGGGGATGCTGGCGCTCAACGGGCTGCCGACGCCCTACCACCCGGTGTTCAACCTGCCGCGCTTCTCCGCCGCCTCGCGCGACCGCTACTTCCTCTGCATCGAGGCGGCCGACCCGCGGTTCCACCCCGAGGGCACGCGGCAGTTCCTGAGCGAGCTCGGACCAACGGAGGTCTCCGAAGTTGAGTATTGAGGCGGCCTTCGTAGGGCGCCCTCGGCGGGCGCCATTCGGAGTGGCGGCCGCGGAGGCCGCCCTACGAGTGCTCGCCCTGCCGGTCCTGTTGACCTGCTTGGGTGGCTGCCGCCAGGACATGCACGACCAGCCGCGCTACGAGCCGCTCGAAGCGTCGAAGTTCTTCGCCGACGGCATGGCCTCGCGCCAGCTCCCCGAGGGCACGGTGGCGCGCGGGCACCTCGGCGAGGACGTCGCCTTCACCACCGGCAAGGACGCGGCGGGCAGCGCCGTCGCCGAGCTGCCGGTGCCGGCGACGCGCCAGCTGCTGCGGCGCGGGCAGCAGCGCTACGACGTCTTCTGCTCGCCCTGCCACGGGCGGCTCGGCGACGGCACCGGGATGGCGGTGCGCCGCGGCTTCAAGCAGCCGCCCTCGTTCCACGAGGACCGCCTGCGCGACTCGCCGGTGGGCTACTACTTCGACGTCATGACGCACGGCTTCGGGGTGATGCCGAGCTACGCCGCGGCGGTGCCGCCGGCGGACCGCTGGGCGATCGCCGCCTACCTGCGGGCGCTGCAGCTGTCGCAGCGGGCCCACCTCGCCGACCTCGCGCCCGCCGACCGCGCCGCGCGTCGAGGCGGCCGCGGCCGGCGCGGCAGCGCCACCGGCCGCAGGGGCGGAGCCGGCGCATCACTGATCGGGACGACGCACAACGACCAACCGATGGCCAGCAACCCACCGCTCACCGCCGACAGCTACGCGCCGCCGCCCGAGCTGCGCCGCCTGCAGACGCCGTTCCTCGTCGCCGGCGTCGTCGGCCTCGTCGTCGCCGGCATCGGCTTCGTCGTCGACCGGCCGCACTTCTTCCAGGCCTGGCTGGTGGCGTGGGTGCTGTGGCTCAGCGTCGCTCTCGGCTGCCTCGGCCTGACGATGCTGCACCATCTCTCGCGCGGCGCCTGGGGGCTGATGATCCGCCGGCCGCTCGAAGCCGGGGCCCGCACGCTGCCGCTGCTGCTGCTGCTGTTCGTGCCCGTGCTCCTCGGCATCCACGATCTCTTCGAGTGGAGCCACGAGGAGGTGGTGCGCGCCGACCACCTGCTGCAACAGAAGGCGCCCTACCTCAACGTGCCGTTCTTCATCGGCCGCGCCGCCCTCTACTTCGCGGTGTGGATCGGCCTCGCCTGGCTGCTGACGCGGCTGTCGCGGCGGCAGGACGAGACCGCCGACCCGGCGATCTTCAAGCGCATGCAGGGGATCTCGGCGGCCGGCTTCCTGCTGCTCGCGCTCACCGGCAGCTTCGCCTCGATCGACTGGCTGATGTCGCTCGACCCGCACTGGCAGTCGAGCCTCTTCGGCCTCTGGTTCTTCGCCGGCCTCGGCCTCTCCGGCCTCACCTTCGCGGTGGTGGTCGCCAACTGGCTGCGCCAGCGCGCGCCGATGGCGGGCGTGCTGCGGCCGCGGCACTTCCACGACTACGGCAAGCTGTTCTTCGCCTTCACCATGCTGTGGGCCTACCTCTCCTTCTCGCAGTTCCTGCTCATCTGGGCGGGCAACGTGCCGGAGGAGATCCCCTTCTACCTGCGGCGCGCGCACGGCGGCTGGGGCGTCGTCTCGGCGCTGCTGGTGCTCGGCCACTTCGTGCTCCCCTTCCTCATCCTGCTCTCGGCCGACGTCAAGCGGCGCGGCGCGACGCTGGTCAAGGTGGCGGTGTGGATGATCGCCATGCGCTGGCTCGACTACTACTGGAACGTGGCGCCGACGCTGCAGGCGCTGCACCGCCGACGGCGGCGGTCACGGCAGCGTGTGGGCCGGGCTGTGGATCGACCTCGCGGCGCTCGTCGGCATCGGCGGCGTCTTCGTCTGGTTCTACCTGCGCCAGCTCGCCGCGCGGCCGCTGCTGCCGGTCAACGATCCGTTCCTGGCGGAGGTGCTCGCCCATGACTGAGCGGCCGCCCGGCACCCACGGCACCGGTACTTCGCCCGCCGCGGCTACGCGCACGCCCACGAGGCGCCCTACGAGCCGCCGCACGAGTCGGTGGAGTTCGACCGCGAGATCCAGTACCACCAGCTGATCTGGATGGGCGTCAGCCTGCTCGTCATCGCCGTCATCTCCGGGGTGCTGGTGTTCTTCATGCTGCAAGGGCTTCGTCAGCTGGCGCGCGGAGTCGGCCGGCCCGCCGCCGCTGGTGGCGCCCGGCCCGACGGCCGCGGCGCCGCAGCTGCTGGCGCGGCCGGAGGGCGAGCTCAAGCAGGTGCGCCAGCAGGAGAAGGAGCGGCTGGAGGGCTACGGCTGGGTCGACCAGACGGCGGGCGTCGCCCACATCCCGGTCGAGCGGGCGATCGAGATCGTCGCCGCGCGCGGGCTGCCGACGCGCGCCGCGGTGCCGACGCCCGTGCCCGCCGCCACCGCCACCGTGCCCGCGAACGCGCCCCCCGTCGGTGACGACGACCGCCCCGGGCGGAGCCGCCGCTCCCGCCGCGCCGCCACGCCGGAGGCGCCGCGATGAGCGCCCGCCGCGGCCGTCTCGCCGCGCTCCTCGCGCTCGCGGCGAGCGCCGCGCTGGCGCTCGCGCCGCCGCTCTTCGCCGACGACCCCGCCGCCTCGGTGCTGCCGCAGGCGCTGCGCGACGTCGGCATCGACCAGCACGTCGGCGCCCAGCTGCCGCTCGACCTCCGCTTCCACGACGAGAGCGGCCGCCAGGTGCGCCTCGGCCGACTACTTCGGCAAGAAGAAGCCGGTCGTCGTGGTGCCGGTCTACTACAGCTGCCCGATGCTCTGCCCGCTCGCCCTCGAAGGGCTGGCGCGCTCGCTGCGCATGCTCACCTTCGGGGCGCAGACCGACTACGAGCTCGTCGTCTTCAGCATCGACCCCCGCGACCGGCCGGCCGACGCGCAGCGCAAGAAGGCCGACGCGCTCGCCACCTTCGGCCGCGCCGGCGGCGACGCCGGCTGGCACTTCCTGACCGGCGACGAGCGCGCGATCGGCGCCCTCACCCGCGCCATCGGCTTCCGCTACAAGGCCGAGGGCGGCCAGTTCGTGCACGCCTCGACGCTGGTGATGGTCTCGCCACGGGGCAAGATCGCCCGCTACCTCTACACCACCGAGCCGGCGCCCAAGGACCTGCGGCTCGCCCTCGTCGAGGCCTCCAGCGGCCGGCTCGGCACCGTCGCCGACCAGGTGCTGCTCTACTGCTTCCACTACGACGCCGCCACCGGCCGCTACACGCTGCTCACCATGCGCCTGCGTGCGCATCGGCGCCGCCCTCACCGTGCTGGCGCTCGGCGGCTTCATCGTCTACATGCTGCGGCAGGAGCGCCGCGGCCGTCTCGCCGCGGAGGCAGCGCGCTAGCCATGGGTTCGGAGTTCCCGCTCTTCCCCGAAGCGGCCTCGACGATGGCCGGCCAGGTCGACGCCCTCTACGTCTTCCTGGTGGCGATGAGCGCCTTCTTCTCGCTGCTCATCGCCGCCTCGGTGGTCTACTGCGCCGTGCGCTACCGCCGGCGCTCGCCCGACGAGGTGGGCGGCAGCTTCCACGCCAGCATGGTGCTCGAGGTGACCTGGACGATCATCCCGCTCGGCATCGTGCTCTTCCTCTTCTTCTGGGGGGCGCGGGTGTTCTTCCTGCAGGTCGCAGCCGCCGGCCAACGCGCTCGAGCTCACCGCCACCGGCAAGCAGTGGATGTGGCGCTTCCAGCACCCCGACGGGCAGCGCGAGATCAACGCCCTGCACGTCCCCACCGGGCAGCCGATCCGCGTGGAGATGATCTCGGAGGACGTCCTCCACAGCCTCTACTTCCCCGCCTTCCGCACCAAGATGGACGTCGTGCCGGGGCGCTACACGACGCTGTGGTTCGAGGCCACCAAGCCGGGCACCTACCACCTCTTCTGCGCCGAGTACTGCGGCACCCAGCACTCCGGGATGGTGGGCTGGGTGGAGGTGATGACCCCCGAGGACTACGAGCACTGGCTCGCCGGCGGCGCCGCGGCCGACAAGCCGGCGGCGGCGGCGGGCGCCGACCTCTTCGCCTCCATCGGCTGCAACACCTGCCACGTCGAGGCGGGCGGCGGCCGCGCGCCGTCGCTGCGCGGCGTCTTCGGCAAGCAGGTGCAGCTGGCGAACGGGCAGACCGTGGTCGCCGACGCCAGCTACCTGCGGCGCTCGATCCTCGAGCCGCCGGCGGACCTGGTCGCCGGCTACCAGCCGATCATGCCGACCTACAAGGGGCAGATCAGCGAGGAGAACCTCTTCAAGCTGATCGCCTACATCAAGAGCCTGGGCGAGGCGGGCCGCGAGGCGGCACCCGCCAGCGGCGCCGGCCGCCGCCGTCGCGCGCCGCCGGTTGCAGCGCCGGCTGCCGGCCGGAAGGAGGCGCACCATGAGCGCCGCCGTCGCCGCGCGCACGCTGCGGCCCAACTACCTCAACGCCGCCTACGGCGTGAAGAGCTGGCTGCTCACCAAGGACCACAAGCGCATCGCGCTGCTCTACCTCGCCTCGGTGACGCTGTTCTTCGCCGTCGGCGCCGTCTTCGCCCTCCTGGTGCGGCTCGAGCTGCTGACGCCCGAGGGCGACCTCGTCTCCTCCGACACCTACAACCGGCTGTTCACCATGCACGGCGTGGTGATGATCTTCTTCTTCCTGATCCCGGTGATCCCGGCGGTGCTCGGCAACTTCCTGCTGCCGCTCATGCTGGGCGCCAAGGACCTCGCCTTCCCCAAGATCAACCTGCTCAGCTGGTACGTCTACATGGTCGGCGGCGCGCTCGGCACCTACGCCCTGATCCAGGGCGGCGCCGACACCGGCTGGACCTTCTACCCGCCGTTCTCCACCCGCTTCTCGCAACTCGCCGGTGACCCTGGTGGCGCTCGCCGGCTTCATCGCCGGCTTCTCGTCGATCCTCACCGCGCTCAACTTCATCGTCACCGTGCACCGCATGCGGGCGCCGGGGCTCACCTGGTTCCGGCTGCCGCTGTTCGTCTGGGCGCTCTATGCCACCAGCGTCATCATCATGCTGGCGACGCCGATCCTCGCCATCACGCTGGTGATGCTGATGCTCGAGCGCTCGCTGCACCTCGGCATCTTCGACCCCGCGCTGGGCGGCGACCCGGTGCTCTTCCAGCACCTCTTCTGGTTCTACTCGCACCCGGCGGTCTACATCATGATCCTGCCGGCGATGGGCGTCATCAGCGAGCTCATCGCCGCCTTCTCGCGCAAGCGGGTGTTCGGCTACTCCTTCGTCGCCTTCTCGTCGATGGCGATCGCCGTGCTCGGCTTCCTGGTCTGGGGGCACCACCTGTTCGTCTCCAGCCAGACCGCCTTCGCCGGCACGCTGTTCTCGATCATCACCATGCTGGTCGCCGTGCCCTCGGCGATCAAGGTGTTCAACTGGACGGCGACGCTCTACCGCGGCTCGGTGTCGTGGCAGACGCCGATGCTCTACGTCATCGGCTTCCTCGGCCTGTTCACCATCGGCGGCCTGACGGGAGTCTTCCTCGCCACCATGGGCTTCGACATCCACGTCCACGACACCTACTTCGTGGTGGCGCACTTCCACTACATCATGGTGGGCGGCACGCTGATGGGCTACCTCGGCGGCCTGCACTACTGGTGGCCGAAGATCACCGGCCGCCTCTACCCCGAGTTCTGGGGGCGCATCTCGGCGCTGCTGGTGTTCGTCGGCTTCAACCTCACCTTCTTCCCGCAGTTCGTGCTCGGCTACCTGGGGATGCCGCGGCGCTACCACGCCTACGCGCCGGAGTTCCAGGTGCTCAACGTGCTGTCGACGGCGGGCGCCACCGTGCTCGGCGTCGGCTACCTGCTGCCGATGGTCTACCTGGTGTGGTCGATGCGCTACGGCAAGAAGGCGGGCGCGAACCCGTGGGGCGCGGTTGGGCTCGAGTGGGAGACCAGCTCGCCGCCGCCCACCTTCAACTTCGACGTGCCGCCGGTCGTCGACCACGAGGCCTACGACTACCAGCGCGACGGCGAGGAGAAGAAAGTTGCGGCGTGAGCGCGGCGTGACCGTGCGGCGGAGGATGGACGATGGCTGCTGACGCCCGCGCCCACGGCGGCGTGCTGCCGTCGGATTCGCACGCGAGCGACCCGCACGCCCACGGCGCGCACGGCGGCGTGCTGCAGCACCACTTCGACAGCCTCGACCAGCAGCGCGACGCCTCGACGCTGGGGATGTGGGCCTTCGTGGCGCAGGAGGCGATGTTCTTCGGCGGCCTCTTCACCGCCTACCTCGTCTACCGCTTCCTCTACCCGCGGCCTTCCAGCTCGGCAGCCACGCAGCTCAACGTCCTGCTCGGCGGCGTCAACACCGCCGTGCTCATCACCTCGTCGCTGACCATGGCGATGGCGGTGTGGGCGGCGCAGACCGGGCGGCGCAAGCAGCTCACCGCGCTGGCTGACGCTGACGCTGCTGCTCGGCCTGCGCCTTCCTGGTCGTCAAGTACTTCGAGTACGCCGAGAAGTTCCACCACCACCTGGTGCCCGGCGCCCACTTCGCCTTCCGCCGGCGCCGAGAGCGGCGCACGTGCAGCTGTTCTTCTGCCTCTACTTCGCGATGACCGGCATGCACGCGCTGCACATGATCATCGGCGCCGGCATCCTGCTCGTCTACATCCCGATGGCGGCGCGCGGCAAGTTCACCCCCGAGTACGCGCATCCGGTGGAGCTGTTCGGGCTGTACTGGCACTTCGTCGACATCGTGTGGATCTTCCTCTTCCCGCTGCTCTACCTGCTGGGGAGGAACTAGGCCGATGCCGCGCCTGCACATCGACAAGCCCGGCGACTACCCGCTCGCCCACCAGGTCATCCCGGTGCGCGTCTACCTGGCGGTGTTCACGCGCCCTGCTGGTGCTGACGGCGCTGACCGTGTGGGTCGCCTTCCAACACCTCGGCGACCCCTGGAACGACGTCGTCGCCATCACCATCGCCCTCACCAAGGCGACGCTGGTGGTGCTGTTCTTCATGCACGTCAAGTACAGCACCGCCATGGTGCGGCTGACGGTGATCTCCGCCGTCCTCTTCCTGCTCACCCTCTTCGGCATCACCTGGTCCGACTACTGGGCGCGCAAGGTGCCGGCGATCCGCGTGCAGCAGACGACCTACGAAGTCCGCTAGCCGGCGAAGGGCCGCCAAACGTCAGCGCCGGCACGACCGCTGGCGCCGCCGGGCTACCGACGGCGACAGCCTGGGGGCCGCTCGCGAAAAGAAGCTTGTGCCGGCTCTTCGATCGGACTAGCTTGAAACTCGCTCGCAGTGAACCGGCCCTTTCCCGCCAAGGGGGTGCGAGATGTCGCGCGGAATCGAAGAATCCCTCGTCGCCCGAGCCGCCGAGTTCCTGTCCACGTCGATCTCTCGACGACAAGCCCTCAACAAGTTCTTCCGCATCGCGACCGGGGCCGTCTTCATGGCTGTCCTCGGCAAGACGAGCGCCTACGCCGCGGCCTGCCCCAACAGCTGCGGACAGTGCTTCCCGCCCAGGGGCGTGTTCTGCCAAGGATGTCCCAACAGCTACCCTGGCGGGTGTCCACAGGGATACACCGTCTGTACGACGGGCCAGGGGATCGGCTGCGTCTACAACACCGGCTACTGGACGGACACCTGCAGCAACGGCGGTACGGTGCGCTGCTGGGACTGCAAGAGTGCCACTGGGACGACCTGCGGCTGCTGCTCGGCAGCGGCTCTGCCGCCACCACCGCCGCCGCCACCGCCGCCGCGTTGCGACGACAAGGCCGGCATCACGGCCACGGCCACCTGGCTGATCGGCCGCGACGGCGTAGCGACGCCCGCCGCCGAACAGCTGCAGTTCGCGCTGCGGCGCTACGAGGCCCGGCCCGAGAATCACATCTACCTGGACGAGTGGGCCGTCCTCTCCGCCACCGACGACCGTCCGGCCTTGAAGCTGGCGTCGACGGGCGGCTTCGCCGCCCGCGTCGGCGCATCGCCGTCGCCGTCCCGCCGCGGTCGCGGCCGCGACGAGCACATTCATGAGCGGACCTTCGAAGGACCGGGGAGGGACGGTGGGACCGTGCTGGTCGTCGAGGCGGCCGATCACGGCCACGACGAAACGCACATGCACCCGGCGACGTTGGTGCCCTTCCAGGTCCGGCTGCCGGTGCGTCTCCTGAAGGGTCTCCAGTTCTGGTTCCGGGCCGAGTTCGATGCCGGTCAGGACGTGGACCGGTTGACGTTGCTCGACATGCCGTCCCTGGCACCCCTCGGCGAGCTCGACGCGGCCCTTCGCCGCTACCTGCGCCTCAATCAACCCGAGGGTGGCAATCATCGAGTCGTGGTGTTCGGGGCCGGTACCATCGACGGCGACGGGCGGCTGGACGTAAACAACGGGTTGGTGCTGGTGCCAAAGTGCTGTTGCGGTGCTTACCATTGCGTCTAACCTCGGGAGGTTTCTCAGTGTTGTACGCGATCGCGGCGGTGGCCGGCATCCTCGGGCTGTTCACCGCGTGAGGGGAGAACGCCCTGGGTTGGGTGCCGCCCCCCGTGCGGGGGCACAGCAGGAGGTTGCGGTGGGCGGCCGCCGCCACACTCGTCGTCTGCGGGGCGATCGGTGGGGCCGCGACCGGGGCACTGATCGCGTCGCTGGGGCAGCTCGTGGGCTTCAGCGCCTGGGTGCCGCCGTACGTGCCGGCCGCCGGCCTTCTCGTCCTCGCCATCCTCGATCTGGCCCGAACGCGTGCCGTTGCCCTACGGAGTTGGCAGGTTCCGGTCAGCTGGTTGCACAAGGGCACTCTGGGAGACTCGGCCGTTTGGGGGCTGACCTTGGGCCCCGGAATCCTCACCTACCCGGGCTCGAACATCATCACCGGGCTGTGGCTGACGGTATTGCTCACCCAGACCCCGGGAGACGGAGCGTGGCTCGGATTCGCCTACGGCGCCTCCCGGATGTTGGCGCTGCTGACGTATCGATTCGTCCTCTTGAGGCGCTCGTCCGCGTCGGCCGGCGACCTCCAGCCAGACTTGATATCGAAACGAGGCGTTCGCCTTGCCAGCGCATTGGCCAACGCTTGCCTCGCCATCCTGTTGGCAACTCGCGTGGCTTGAACCGTGCCTTCTAGAACCCGTCCCGCCGCGTCGGTGATCGCTCTTGCCCTCCTGGCGGCGGGTGTGCTGGTGGCGTCGGCACAGTGCGCCGACAGGGAATCGGCGGCTACGCGCGATTGCTCGGTTCGCCTGATGCACCGCGGGCATGCGGTCTCGGGCGTCCGCATCTCGCTGGTAGCGGAAGGCGAGAGCCACGCGCACGGCTCCAAGGGCGCGCCGACCACGGACTCCTCGGGCAGCATGGCCGTGCCGGTGGAGGACAGGCCGACCATCTTCACTCCCTACCTCGAGCGCCGGGGCGAGCGGGTGGGATGGAACCTCTTCGTCCTCGCAGCGATCGACGCCAGGCAGGATCCCGGCTTCTGTCGAGGTCGGGAGGTCATCGACTTGCCCGATACCCTCGTGCGGGTGAACGTCACCGAGAACGGCCGACCGCTGCGGGGTGCCATCGTCGGGGTCGACAACGTCGGCGTCCGCCTGGGCGGACAACCGCCTCCGCAGCGGGGGGTCGTGACGCTGAAGGCGGAGACCGGCCTCGACGGCAGCGTCGAGGTCCCGGGCCTGGCGCCGGGGGTTTGGAAGTTCCTGGCGGACACGTCACAGAGCGCGAAACACGCGGAGGCGGAGATCGCCGTCCAGGAAGGCGCGCCCGTCGTCGTCGATCTCGCCGTCGCCCCTCACGACAGGCCGGCTTACCCCTACGACCAGCGCGAGCCAGGCCCCGGCGGACCGCGGTGACGTGGCGCGAGCGTAAAGAGGACCAATGATAGAGCCGGTCTTCTGGCGCCTCGCCGCGGGCACGCTGGGCGGGATCCTCGTTGCCGCCAGCGCTTTCAAGGTGATGTCGATGGACGCGTTCCGCGACTGGGTATCCCTCTTCCTCGGCCCTCGGCTGGCGCCGTCGCTGCGCTTCTTGGCGTCGTTCGCCGTCGCTGCCGAAGCGGTCCTCGGCACCCTTCTCCTGCTCCTGCCGTCTCGGCTGACCGTCGCGCTCGGCCTGGCGCTCTTCTTGGTCCTCTCCGTGGTGCAGCTGATCGCCAAGGTCCGTCGGCTCGGCTCCTGCGCGTGCTTCGGTGCCGCGTCCGGCTCACAGGGAGCCATGCTCGGCCCGGTCCTCGCACCGACGCTGGCCGTGTGGGCCGCGCTGCTCCTCGCCTGGCAGCCGCCCGCCGAGCCCGCGCTGACCGTGTTGGAACAGCTCGTGGCGGCGGGCTGCGCCCTCGTCGCTTCCCTGACCCTGCTGATCCTCGTCGCCGCGCCTTCCAGCTTGCGCGAACTGAAGGTGGAGACCCGGTCGCCATGAACGTCATGAACATCCTCGTCGGTGTGCTGGTGGCCCTGGTGGTGATCCAGAGCATCCTCCTGCTGCTGCTGTTTCGGCAGGTGGGCGCCCTGCTGTTGGCGCGAGTGGACGTCATCGCGGCAGAAGGGCCGGCCCTCGGATCCTTGCTCAGCGAGCCCATGGCCACGAGCGTCGGGTTCCACCGCAATCGGGCCGATTCGACGCGGCGGACGCTCCTGCTCCTCACCCGGCGCGGCTGCGGGGCCTGCGAAACGGCGTTGCGATCGCTCCCCGGATGGCTCAAGGACCGCGACGAGAAGCCGGCCCTGTTGGCCGCCGGCGACGGCATGCTCGACCTCGATGGGGTCTCGCGCATGCGCCTGAAGTCGATGGGTATGATCGAGCACGAGGCGCTGGAGGCGCTCACCGTCTTCGGCGTGCGCATGACCCCGTTCGCCTTCCTCCTCGACGGCGAGGGGCGCGTCCTGGCCAAGGGCATCCTCAGCCGGGAGGAGCACCTGAAGCAACTGGAGTCTCAGGCGCAGGAGCAAGAGGCCGCGCTGGCAAGTTAGGGCGTGCGCCGTAGCACCGGCGCAGTTCGCGCAGCAGCGCACGGCAGGCCGGCGCGGTCAGTCGGCGGGGGCGAGCGGAGCGTTGGCGGGCCCGTGCGTCGGCTCGCCGGTGGGGGCGAAGCGCGAGCCGTGGCAGGGGCAGTCCCAGCTCTTGTCGTCGTCGTTCCAGTGCACGACGCAGCCGAGGTGGGTGCACCGCGCCGACCGCTCGTGCAGGGTGCCGTCCTCGCCGCGGTAGACGGCGAGCAGCTTCGCGCCGCGACGCAGCACGGCGCCGCTGCCCGCGGCGATCTCCTTCACCGACTCCACCTGCCCCTCGGCGCCGGTGACCCACTCGGCGGCGTGGCGGGCCACCGTCAAGTTGCCGCGCACGAAGGCGCCGCCCGCGCGCAGCGTCTTGCGCCGCGGATCGTAGAGCTTCGCCCAAGGATTGTCGCGGCCGAGGATGAGGTCGGAGATGAGCATGCCGGCGATGGTGCCGTGGGTCATGCCGTGGCCGGAGTCGCCGGTGGCGACGTAGACGTGCTCCTTGCTGCCGGGGTCCTCGCCGATGAAGGCCAGGCCGTCGACCGGCTCCATCACCTGCCCCGACCAGCGGTGCTCGACCTTCCCCATGGGAAAGCGGGCGCGGCCCCACGCCTCCAGGCGCTGCCAGCGCTCCTCGCCGCTGCCCAGCTCCTCGCCGGTGTGGTGGTCTTCGCCGCCGACGATGACCCAGCCGTCCTCGCTCTCGTCGGCCGCCTCCTGCAGGCGCACGTAGTGGTAGGGATCGGCGGTGTCCCACCAGAGCGCGTCGGGGGCGTCGGCGTCGAGCCGCGCGGCGATGGCGTAGGTGAGGTAGGGCTCCTGCTTGGTGTGGATGGCGACGCGGTCGGTGATCGGCACGTTGGTGGCGACGACCAGCGCGCCGGCTCGCACCGTCCGGCCGGCGGTGGTGACGACGCAGGGGTGGTCGCCACCCTCCACCTCGCGGGCGTCGCCGCGCAGGACGCGGCCTCCCGCACGCTCGACGGCGGCGGCGAGGCCGGAGAGATAGGGCAACGGGTGGAATCGCCCCTGCCGGGGGTAGCGCAGGCAGGGCCCGGTGGGAAACGGCGCCGGCGCCGCGACGACCTTCTCCACGTCGTGGAAGCCGGCGCGATGGGCGCCCTCGAGCTCCTCGTCCAGCGCCTCCTGATCGTCGTCCCCTTCGGGGTCGAGGAAGAGGTAGCCGTCGAGCCGGCGGTAGTCGCAGTCGATCCCTTCGCGCTCCACGATCTCGCCAATGCGCTCGATGGCCGCCTGGTGGCTCTCGTAGGCGAGCCGCACGCCGTCGCGGCCGTGCATCCGTTCGAGCTCGTGGAAGTAGTCGTCGAGCGCGCTCGACAGGTGGGCGGTGGTGACGCCGGTGTCGCCGCTGCCGATGCCGCGGCGGTCGAGGACCACCACTTTCTTACCGGCGCGCGCCAGGTGGTAGGCAACGGAGAGCCCGGTGATGCCGGCTCCCACGACGCAGACCTCGCAATCGACGTCGGCGTCGAGATCGGCCAAGGGCGCCGGCTCGGCGGTGGCATTCCAGAGAGATCGCCTGGCGTCGTCGTCGCTCATGCCGCCCAGCGGCAGCAGCTTTCGTGCCGCGCGCCGGGTAGCCACGATCTGCCCTCGAGCCCGGACCGCGCTGCTAGGATCCCGCTGCCTCACCCTGACGATCCAGGATGGACTCCCCCTTCCGCCCCTCGCTGGTCTCCTGGAACCTGACCAAGCGGTGCAATCTCCGCTGCCCGCACTGCTACATGGAGGCGGGGAAGGCCTCGGCGCAGGAGCTGTCGACCGCGGAGTGCCTCGCCGTGCTCGGCGAGCTCCGCGCGCTGGGCACCGAGATGGTGATCCTCACCGGCGGCGAGCCGCTGCTGCGGCGTGACGTCTACGAGATCGCCTCCGCCGCCACGGCCGCCGGGCTTTGGGTGGTGATGGGGACCAACGGCGTCCTGGTCACCGACGCCGTCGCCGCGCGGATGGTCGACTGCGGCGTGCGCGGCGTCGCCGTCAGCATCGACTCGATCGACGCCGAGCGTCACGACGGCTTCCGCGGCGGCCGCGGCGCCTTCGCCGCCTCGGTGCGCGCGCTCGAGGTCTGCCGCGCCCGCGGGCTCGAGGTGCTGGTGCAGACGACGGTGATGGAGGAGAACTACGACGAGGTGGAGTCGCTGCTCGACCTCGCGCGGCGCCTCGGCGCCTGGTCGTTCAACCTCTACTTCCTGGTCCAGACCGGCCGTGGCGAGACGATGCACGAGCTGTCGCCCTTGCGCGGCGAGGCGATGCTGCGCCGCCTCGTCGCCCTGCAGCAGCAGTACCGGCCGATGCTGGTGCGCGCCAAGTGCGCGCCGCACTTCAAGCGCATCGCCTACGAGGAGGGCGAGGCGGGGCTCGACAGCGGCGGCTGCATGGCGGGCGTCGACTACTGCCGCATCACCCCCGACGGCGACGTCACCGCCTGCCCCTACATGACCGCCGTCGCCGGCAACGTCCGCGAGGCCGGCGGCTTCACCCGCGTCTGGCAGGAGTCGCCGCTGCTGCAGTCGCTGCGCGACACCTCGCTGCTCGGCGGCCGCTGTGGCGCGTGCGAGTTCCGCGACCTCTGCGGCGGCTGCCGCTGCCGCGCCTACGCCCACACCGGCGACGTGCTGGCCGAGGACCCCGGCTGCACCTACGTGCCCACCGGCGTGCCGCTGGACGAGCGGCCGGTGGTGTGGAGCCCGGCAGCCCGCGCCCGCCTCGAGCGCATCCCCATCGCCTTCATCCGCGGCAAGGTGGAGCGCGGCGTCGAAGCTTTCGCCCGCCGCCAGGGTGCGCCGGTGGTCACTCCCGAGCTCATGGAGGACGCCATCCAGGGGAGCGGCCGGGCGCCGGCTTTCGGGCCATCAGGCGTCCAGATGGCTTCGTCGCTGCGCTCCTCGCAATGACGGCGGCACTTCTCGGTCGCCCCCCCTTCGAGCACTACTTGACCCGCCCTTCCCCCCTTTGCTAAGAAGCGGGCACCAAACGCGGGTGGATCCCACGACAAACGCGGTGCCGCGAGGGAGCTGAATGGCCGAGGCCGTGCTTCATGACGTCGATGCGCACGGCGATGCGCACGACGTCGATCCCATCGACCACCGCCCCCCGCTCATCCTCGGCGCCCCCGACTTCCACGCCATCACCGAGGCGGTGGCCCGGCCGCTGGAGTGGAAGCCGCCGCTGGGCTGGTGGATCGTCCTCGGCATCTCGCTGGCGATGCTGTCGCTGCTCGGCGTCGCCGTCGGCTGGCTGTTCTGGGAGGGGATCGGCGTCTGGGGCAACCAGATCCCGGTCGCCTGGGCCTGGGACATCACCAACTTCGTCTTCTGGGTCGGCATCGGCCACGCCGGCACGCTGATCTCGGCGGTGCTGTTCCTGGTCCGCCAGCGCTGGCGCACCTCGATCAACCGCGCCGCCGAGGCGATGACGCTCTTCGCCGTCGCCTGCGCGCTGCTCTTCCCCACCATCCACACCGGCCGCCCGTGGCTCGACTACTGGATGATGCCGGTGCCCAACCAGATGGCGATGTGGCCGCAGTTCCGAAGCCCGCTGATGTGGGACGTCTTCGCGGTCTCCATCTACGGCACGGTGTCGCTGCTGTTCTGGTACGTCGGGCTGATCCCCGACCTCGCGACGATGCGCGACCGCAGCCGGCCGGGCAGCCTGGCGCAGAAGCTCAACGGAATCTTCGCCCTCGGCTGGCGCGGCAGCCACCGGCAGTGGCACCACTACGAGCGCGCCTACCTGCTGCTCGCCGGGCTCGCCACGCCGCTGGTGCTGTCGGTGCACTCGGTGGTGTCGTTCGACTTCGCCACCTCGCAGCTGCCCGGCTGGCACACCACCATCTTCCCGCCCTACTTCGTCGCCGGCGCCATCTTCTCGGGGCTCGCCATGGTGATCACCCTGATGGTGATCTGCCGCGTCGCCTTCAAGATGGAGCACATCATCAACCTGCTCCACTTCGACCGCATGGCGCGGCTGATCCTCGCCACCGGCAGCATCGTCGGCTACGCCTACGCCACCGAGTTCTTCGTCGCCTGGTACAGCGGCAACCTCTACGAGTTCTTCGCCTTCCGCAACCGCGCCATGGGTCCCTACGCCTGGGCCTACTGGACGATGGTGACCTGCAACGTGGTGGTGCCGCAGCTGTTCTGGTTCAAGAAGGCGCGGGTGCACATCCCGCTGCTCTTCATCGCCTCGATCTTCATCAACATCGGCATGTGGTTCGAGCGCTTCGTCATCATCGTCACCTCGCTGCACCGCGACTTCATGCCCGCCAACTGGGACTACTTCCGGCCGACGATCTGGGACATCTCGACGCTGATCGGCAGCTTCGGGCTCTTCTTCACCCTCTTCACGCTGTTCGTGCGCTTCCTGCCGATGGTGGCGATCGCCGAGGTGAAGGGGGTGCTGCCGCAAGCGCACGCGCAGCCGCACGTCGTGCCGCCAGCGTGCCGTACCGGCAGGAAGAAGGAGCGACGGCGTGAGCGCGGCAGCGGCCAGCACCGGCGACGGCACCGTCTGGGGGGCGCTCGCGGAGTTCGACTCGCCGGCGGCCCTCTACCAGGCGGCCGAGCGCGTGCGCGACGCCGGCTTCGAGCACTGGGACGCCCACAGCCCGTTCCCCGTCCACGGCCTCGAGCGCGCCATGGGGCTCAAGCGCTCCATGGTGCCGCTGGCGGTGCTGGCGCTCGGCCTCGCCGGCGCCGCGGCCGGCATGGCGCTGCAGTGGTGGGTGTCGACGCCGGCCTACCCGCTGGTCGTCTCGGGCAAGCCGTTCTTCAGCTGGCCGGCCTTCGTGCCGATCATGTTCGAGTGCGGCGTGCTCGGCGGCGCCACCGGGGCGGTGCTCGGCTTCCTCGGCTTCTCCAAGCTGCCGCGCCACCACCACCCGCTGTTCGAGTCGCAAGCGCTTCGAGCGTGTCGACCGACGACCGCTTCTTCATCTCCATCGAGGCCGCCGACCCGCGCTTCGACCGCGGCGAGCACCGTGCAGCTGCTCGAGCGCGCCGGCGCGCTGCGCGGTCGAGCTGGTGGAGGACGAAGGCGTGACGCGCACCGGGATCGGCCACGGCGGTGATCACACCGGGATGCCGCACGGACACGATCCGCACGCGCGGCCGAGCCTCGACCGAGCGCAGGTGGCGCTGCGCGCGCGACGGCTGGGCGGGCAAGCTGCCGCTCATCGCCGGCGTCGCTCGGCGTCGTGCTGCTCGCCGTCACCTTCGTCATCGGCAAGCGGGGAGCCGGCGCAGCTCTTCCGCTCCTACCTGCTCAACTGGATCTACTTCGCCGTGCTGGGGCTCGGCGGCCTCTTCTTCGTGCTGCTGCAGCACCTGACGCGCGCCGGCTGGAGCGTCGTCGTGCGGCGCCTGGCCGAGGCGATCGCCGCCACCCTGCCGGTGCTCGCCCTGCTCTTCGTGCCGCTCGCCTTCGGCGTCCGCGCCGTCTACCCCTGGGCGAGCGAGGCGGCGGCGCACGACCACGTGCTGGCGCACAAGTCGGCGTGGCTGTCGCCGGGGCCGTTCGTCGTCGCGCGCCGCGCTCTACCTCGTCGTCTGGTCGCTGCTCGGCTGGTGGTTCTGGCGGCAGTCGGAGCGCCAGGACCGCATGGGCGCCCTGGCGCTCACCCGCCGGATGCAGTCGGTGTCGGCGCCGGCGATGATGGTCTTCGGCATCACGCTGACCCTCGCCTCCTTCGACTGGATCATGTCGCTGGCGCCGCGCTGGTACTCGACGGTCTTCGGCGGCTACCTCTTCGGCGGCCTGGCGATGTCGGCTTTCGCGCTGCTCATCGTGCTGGCGCTGCTGCTGCAGCGGCGCGGCCTCCTCGGCGGCGTGGTCGTCGATGGAGCACTTCCACGACCTCGGCAAGCTGATGTTCGCCTTCGTCGTCTTCTGGAGCTACATCGCCTTCTCGCAGTTCATGCTGCAGTGGTACGCCAACATGCCCGAGGAGACCAACTGGTTCGCCGAGCGGCTCGACCACGGCTGGCTGCCGCTGTCGCGGGTGCTCGTCATCGGCCACTTCGCGGTGCCCTTCTTCTTCCTGCTGATGCGCGACGTCAAGCGCCACCGCGGCGGCCTGCTGGGCCTCGGCGCTGTGGCTGCTGCTGATGGAGTGGCTCGACCTCTACTGGCTGATCATGCCGGGCCTGTACCATGACGGGCCGCGGCTGCACCTGCTCGACGTGCTGTTCTTCCTGGCGCTGGGGGCGGTCTTCGTCGGCACGCTGGCGTGGACGCTGCGCAGCAAGGCGCTGGTGCCGGTGAACGACCCGCGGCTCGCCGAATCGCTGGCATTCGAGAACGTCTGAGGACGAGCTCCGAACGATGACCGACGCCACCACGCACGCGCACCCGGAGACCGGCGCGGCGCACGCTCACGACGCCGGCGCACCACGCGCACGAGCACCCGAAGCTCGGCTTCTGGCGCCACTACGTCTTCTCCACCGATCACAAGATGATCGGCATCCAGTACGCCGTCACCGGCCTGCTGTTCCTGCTCTTCGGCTTCTCGCTGATGATGCTGATGCGCTGGAACCTCGCCTTCCCCGGCAAGGCGCTGCCGCTGCTCGGGAAGCTCCTCGGCGAGACCCGCATGCCGGGCGGCTCGATGCTGCCCGAGTTCTACAACCAGCTCGGCGCCATGCACGGCACCATCATGGTCTTCCTCGGCGTCGTGCCGCTCGCCGTCGGCGGCTTCGGCAACTTCGTCGTGCCGCTGCAGATCGGCGCCCCCGACATGGCCTTCCCGCGGCTCAACATGCTCTCCTACCACGCCTACTTCTGGGGCGGCGTGGTGATGCTGGGCAGCTTCTTCGTCCCCGGCGGCGCGGCGCAGGGCGGCTGGACCTCCTACCCGCCGCTCGCCGACATCATCCCCACCGGGCAGACGTGGTGGATCATCGGCATGCTGTTCCTGATCACCTCGTCGCTGCTCGGCGCCGTCAACTTCATCACCACCATCATCCAGCTGCGGGCGCCGGGGCTCACCCTCTGGCGGCTCCCCTTCTTCGTCTGGGCGCAGTTCGTCACCTCGTTCCTGCTGCTGCTCGCCTTCCCCGCCCTGCAGGCGGCCGGCATCATGCAGCTGATGGACCGCGTCGCGGGGACCAGCTTCTTCCTGCCGCATGGGCTGGTGGTGTCGGGGCAGGTGCTCAAGGTCTCCGGCGGCGGCTCGCCGCTGCTCTGGCAGCACCTGTTCTGGTTCCTCGCCCACCCCGAGGTCTACGTGCTGATCCTGCCGGCGATGGGCATCGTCGCCGAGGTGATCGCCAACAACACGCGCAAGCCCTTGTGGGGCTACCGGCCGCTGGTCTTCTCGGTGCTCGCCATCGGCGCGCTGTCGTTCGTCGTCTGGGCGCACCACATGTTCATGACCGGCATGGGCACCGTGATGTCGACCTTCTTCCAGACCACGACGATGATCATCTCGATCCCGTCGGTGATCATCCTCACCTGCCTCATCCTGTCGCTGTGGGGCGGCTCGATCCGCTTCACGCCGCCGATGCTGTTCGCGCTCGCCTTCCTGCCGATGTTCGGCATCGGCGGCCTGACCGGGCTGCCGCTCGGCCTCTCCAGCCCCGACATCCACTTCCACGACACCTACTACGTCATCGCCCACTTCCACTACGTGGTGGCGCCCGGCACCCTGTTCGCGCTCTTCGCCGGCGTCTACTACTGGTACCCCAAGGCGACCGGCCGCTACCTGAGCACCAAGCTCGGCCACCTGCACTTCTGGCCCAGCCTGCTGTTCATCAACGGCGTCTTCATGCCGATGTTCATCCAGGGGCTCGCCGGCATGCAGCGGCGGCTCTACGACGGCGGCGCGGTCTACACCCACACCGCCCACGTGCTGTGGCTGCACAAGGTGATCTCGTTCTCGGCCTGGGGGCTGGCGCTGGCGCAGATCCCGTTCATCATCAACTTCTTCTGGAGCCGGCGGCACGGCGCGCCGGCGCCGGCCAACGCCTGGGACGCCACCACCATCGAGTGGGCCGCCCCCTCGCCGCCGCCGCACGGCAACTTCGAGGTGCAGCCGGTGGCCTACCGCGGCCCTTACGAGTACAGCGTCCCCGGCCACCCGGGCGACTTCTACCCGCAGCACGAGCCGGGGCCGGAGACGGCCTCGCCCATTCCCGGGACCCCCCACCCGGCGCACGCCTGAGGAGCCGCGATGTCCACCGCCGCCATTCCGTACACCGTCGACGCGAGGCCGGACACCGGCCTCAACAACGTCAAGCTGGGGATCTGGCTCTTCCTCGCCTCCGAGGTGATGCTGTTCGGCTCCCTCTTCGCCGCCTACATCATGCTGCGCACCGGCAACCCGGCGTGGGGCAAAGGCACCGAGCTGCTGTCGGTGCCGATGGCCACCCTCAACACCGTCGTCCTCATCACCTCGTCGGTGACCATGGTGATGGCGTGGGTGGCGGCGATGGAGCGCAAGCTCGGCAAGTTCCGCCTCTACATGGGCAGCACGGTCGCGCTCGGCGCCGTCTTCATGGTGGTCAAGTTCTTCGAGTACCAGGCCAAGTTCCACCACGGCGCGCCGCCCGGCGTACAGCACCTTCATGGCCTGCTACTTCACCTTCACGGGGCTGCACGCGCTGCACGTGCTGGGGGGCATGGGGGTCAACTTCTACTTCGGCTTCCCCGGCGCGAAGATGATGCAGACCGACCCGCAGCAGTTCGCCAACCGGGTGGAGACGGCGGGGCTGTTCTGGCACTTCGTCGACCTGGTGTGGATCTTCCTCTTCCCGGTCCTCTACCTGCTCAACTTTCACACTGCGCCGACGCACTGACGCCGAGCGCTGCGGAGAAAGACCATGGACGCCACCGCCGGCCACGACCACGTCGACCTCAAGAAGCACGTCCGCACCTACCTGATGGTGTTCGGCTCACTGATGGTGCTGACCCTGGTCACCGTCGGCGTGCGCTACCTGGACATCCCGGTGGTGCCGGCGATCATGATCGCGCTCGCCATCGCCCTGGTGAAGGGGTCGCTGGTGGCCTGCTACTTCATGCACCTGATCTCGGAGCGCAAGCTGATCCTCGTCATCATGCTGGCCACGGTGTTCTTCTTCTTCGGCGTGCTGCTGGGGCCGGTGCTCACCGAGCTCAACGAGATCAACACGGTCAGGTGAGCCGCTCCGTAAGCGAGACAACCCGGTGTCGCTCAAGGCGTTCCACGTGATCTTCATCAGCGCCGCCGTCGTGCTGGCCGTCTGGCTCGGGCTGTGGTCCTGGGACCAACGCCAGGCCGAGGGCGGCGGCAGCTGGCTGGCCCTCACCTGCGGCGCCTTCGCCGCCGCGGCGGGGCTCGTCGTCTACGAGGTCTGGTTCCTGCGCAAGACGCGCAAGGTGAGCTCGTGGTGAGCCCGTGCTGACCCATCTGCTCGCCTGCAGCGTCTGCTGGGGTGCCGCCGAGGACCCCGTGGTCCAGGGCACCAAGCTGTCGATCGTCTTCCTCCTCGGCCTCACCTACCTGCTGCTCGGCGGTGGCGTCGGCATGGTGCTGATCGTCCGCCGCAAGGCCCTCCGCGCTGCCGGCGCGGCCACCGACCACGCTGACATCGCTTCGCCGCCTGCGGCAACCAAGGACTGACTGCCATGAGCGACTGGCTCGGACTACCCCTCGAGGCCTCCGCCCACGCCGCCGACATCGACGCGGTGACCAACTGGGTCCACGTGCTGATGATCGTCATGTTCGTCGGCTGGAGCGCCTTCTTCCTCTACATGCTGGTGCGCTTCCGCCGCAGCCGGCACCCCAAGGCGCAGTACGAGGGGCTGCGCACCCACGCCACCCGCTGGGTGGAATGGGGCGTCGTCGTCGCCGAGCTCGTGCTGCTCTTCGGCTACTCGATCCCGCTGTGGTCGGCGCGCGTCGACAAGTTCCCGCCCGAGGACGAAGCGCTCGAGGTGCAGGTCACCGGCGAGCAGTTCGCCTGGAACATCCACTACGCCGGCAACGACGGCATCTTCGGCCGCACCAAGCCCGAGCTGGTCGACGTCTCCACCAACCCGCTCGGCGTCGACCCCGCCGACCCCAACGGCAAGGACGACGTCACCAACGTCAACCAGCTCCACCTGCCAGCCGGCCGCCCGGTGATCGTGCGGCTGCGCAGCAAGGACGTCATCCACAGCTTCATGCTCAACGAGTTCCGGGTGAAGCAGGACGCCATCCCCGGCCTCTCGATCCCGCTCTGGTTCGTGCCCACGCTGACCACCGCCGAGATCCGCCAGCAGACCGGCAACCCCAAGTACGACTACGAGATCGCCTGCGCCCAGCTGTGCGGCATCGGCCACTCGACGATGCGCGGCTTCGTCACCGTCCACCCGGCGGCGGAGTTCGACGCCTGGCTGAAGCAGGAGTCGACCAACGCCGCGGCCTCCGGCGGCGACGAGTTCTGGCAGTAGGGACCCATGGGCGCCGCGAAGCGGCGAGCGCCGGGTCTTCCCGGTGCCCGAGCGGAGCGAGGCCATGGGCAGGGTTCGCGCAGGCCGGCGCCCGACCGCCGGGCGCCCCGCCGTAGAATCCGTGGCCAGGCGAGGAAGGACCGTGCGAGGCGCGCTGAGAGCCTATTCGGTCGCCACCGTCGCGCTGGTGGCGGCGGTGCTGCTGCGGTGGCTGCTCGACCCGCTGATGGGCGACACGCTGCCGCTCGTCACCCTCTTCGGCGCCGTCGCCGTCGCGGTATGGATCGGCGGCTGGCGCCCGGCGCTCGTCGTCACGCTCGTCGGCTACGTCGCCTGCTCCTGGCTGTTCATCGCGCCCCGCGGCGAGCTGCGGCTCGACCTCGCCACCGCGGTGGGGCTCGTCGCCTACCTCTTCACCTGCACCCTCATCGTCGGCATCGGCGAGGCGGCCCGTCACGCGCAGGCGCACGCCGGCGAGCGCGAGACCGCCCGCCTGCTCGCCGCCCGCCTGCTGGCGTCGATCGTCGAGTCCTCCGACGACGCCATCGTCCGTAAGACGCTCGACGGCACCATCCAGAGCTGGAACGCCGGCGCCGAGCGCCTCTTCGGCTACTCCGCCGACGAGGCCGTCGGCCGCCACATCTCGCTGATCATCCCCGCCGACCGCCTGGCGGAGGAGGACCGCATCGTCGCCAGCCTGCGCGCCGGGCGGCGCGTCGAGCACTTCGAGACCGAGCGCCTGCACAAGAGCGGCGCACTCATCGAGGTCTCCCTCACCATCTCGCCGATCTTCGACGAGGAAGGCAACGTCGTCGGCGCCTCGAAGATCGCGCGCGACGTCACGCAGCAACACCGGGCAGAAGCGGAGCGCCAGAAGCTCGTCACGCTGGTCGAGAACACCACCGATTTCATCGGCATGTGCGACCTCGAGGGCGTGCCGTTCTACGTCAACCCGGCTGGACTCAGGATGGTCGGCCTCGACGACATGGAGCAGGCGCGCCTCGTCAACGTGCGCGACTTCTTTCTCCCCGAGGACCAGCCGCGCATCATCGACGAGCTCTTCCCGGCGGTGCTCGAGCAGGGGCACGGCGAGATGGACGTTCGATTCCGCAACTTCAAGACCGGCGCCACCCGCTGGATGGCGTACAAGCTCTTGACCCTCACCGGCACCGACGGACGGCCGGAAGGCTATGCGACGGTGAGCCAGGACGTCACCGACCGGCGGCGCATGGAGGACGATCTGCGCAAGCTGGCGGCCGACCTCTCGGCGGCGGACCGCCAGAAGAACGAGTTCCTGGCCACGCTCGCCCACGAGCTGCGCAATCCGCTGGCGCCGCTGAGCAACATGCTGGAAGTGCTCAAGCGCTTCGGCGGCGATCCCGCAGCGCGCCCGCGCGCCCTCGACACCATGGACCGGCAGCTCGGACACCTCGTGCGGCTGGTCGACGACCTCCTCGACCTGAGCCGCGTCACCCACAACCGGCTCGAGCTGCGCAAGGTCGGCGTCGAGCTGGAAGCGCTGATCGACCAGGCGGTGGAAGCCGTGCGGCCGCTCGCCGATGCCGCCGGTCACGAGGTGCGCGTGATCGCCGCCGGCGAGCCCATCTACCTGCGGGCCGACCCCGTACGACTCGCCCAGGTGTTCGGCAACCTGCTCAACAACAGCTGCAAGTACACGAGCCCCGGCGGCAAGGTCACGGTGAGGATCGAGCGGCACGGCGACGAGGCGATGGTGACCGTCGAGGACACCGGCGCCGGCATCCCGCCCGACAAGCTCGACAGCATCTTCGACATGTTCAGCCAGGTCGAGGACTCGCTCGAGCGCTCCGGCGGCGGCCTCGGCATCGGCCTCACCCTGGTGCGGCGCCTGGTGCAGATGCACGGCGGATCCGTCGCAGGCCCGGAGCGCGGGGGAGGGTCAGGGGAGCGCGTTCGTGGTGCGCCTGCCGGTCGAGACGGCCGCGGAGGCCGGCGGAGTACCGGCCGCGGAGCCGGCGCCGCCGCGCCGCCCGCCCGCCCCCGCCGCATCCTCGTCGTCGACGACAACCGCGACGCCGCCGACTCGCTCGCCATGCTGCTCGACATCGCCGGCCACCAGACCTTCACCGCCCACGACGGCGCGGCGGCCGTCGAAGCCGTCCGCGAACACCGCCCCGACGTCGTCCTGCTCGACATCGGCCTGCCGATCCTCAACGGCTACGAGGTGTGCCGGCAGGTGCGCGCGGAGCCCTGGGGCGAGGAGCCGACGATCGTCGCCCTCACCGGCTGGGGGCAGGAGGAGGACCGCCACAGGTCCCGCGAGGCCGGCTTCGACGGCCACCTGGTCAAGCCCGTCGACTACGCCGCGCTGACCGCGCTGCTGGGCTCGCTGCGCGTCGAGGGCCGGCGGCCTGTGAGAGACTGACTCGGTCCCCCATGCTGGTCCGCTACGTCCTCCTGGCGCTGCCCATCCACCAGCGCCCTTTCGCCTCCTATTACGAGGCGCACGACCGCTTCGTGCAGTCGCGGCGCGAGGAGCTCGAGCGCGAGTGGAGCGGCACGCCGTTCGACGAGCTGCCGGCGCACGTGCGCCTGTCGTGGAAGGACCGCTGGTACTGGCCGCCGTGGTTCTTCAACGACATCGTCGGCTTCGTCAAGGTCGGCACCGCCGAGGACGCGCTGCTCGCCGACGTCTTCCTGGAACGCCGCTTCTTCCCGCCCACCGCCCCCGAGCGCTTCAGCAGGCCTGAGGACGGCGGCGGCGGCGAGCGCGAGACCGTCTTCCTCGCCACCATCGAACGCCGGCCCGTCATCGCCGGGGACAACGCCTCCTACGTGCGGGCATGCGAGGAAGTCATCGCCGAGGCCCGCGATACCGTGCGGCTGCAGGGCCACGGCCTCGGCGAGGCCGAGGTCTGGCTGCCCGGCTTCGACTTCACCTGCTTCGACTTCGCGCGCGCCGACCGGCAGCTGCGCGAGCGCTTCCCCGGAAGAACCGATCCTCGCTAACGCAGCCCGTGCTTGCGAAGGAAGTAGCCGAGGTTGCGCTCGTCGACGCCGAGCAGCTTCGCCGCCTGCCGCTTGCTGCCGCCCGACTGGGCGAGGGCGCGCTCGAGCAGGCGGCGCTCGGCGCGCTTGAGGTTGGGCCGCAGCTGCAGGTCGGCACCGTCCTCGGGCGGCGGTAAGTGTGAGGCCGGGAAGAGCAGGCTCGCCGGGGACAGCTCCTCGCCGCGCTCGAGCAGCAACGCGCGCTCGATGACGTTGCGCAGCTCGCGCGCGTTGCCCGGCCAGTCGTACTCCTCGAGCCGGCGGTAGGTGGCCGGCGCGATGCGCGGATCGGCTTGCCGAAGCGGCCGGCGAGCTCGGCGAGGAAGGCGTCGGCGAGCGGGCCGATGTCCTCGCGCCGCTCGCGCAGCGGCGGTATGCGCAACGTCATGACGTTGATGCGGTAGAAGAGGTCGGCGCGGAAGCGCCCCGCCGCCACCGCCGCCACCAGGTCGGCGTTGCTGGCGCAGACCAGCCGCACGTCGACGGAGGTGGGCCGGCTCTCGCCGACGCGCTCGAAGGTGCCGTCCTGCAGCACGCGCAGGATCTTCGCCTGCGCCATCGGCGGCAGCGAGTCGACCTCGTCGAGCAGCAAGGTGCCGCCGTGGGCCACCTGGAAGCGCCCCTCGCGGTCGGCGATGGCGCCGGTGAAGGCGCCGCGACGGTGGCCGAAGAACTCGCTCTCGAACAGCTCGAGCGGGATGGCGGCGCAGTTGACGGAGACGAACGGCCCGCGGGCGCGCGGCGACAGCCGGTGCAGCAGGCGTGCCGCCTCCTCCTTGCCGGTGCCCGACTCGCCGACGAGCAGCACCGGCGTCGGCACGGGAGCCGCCACCTCGCAGCATCGCCACCACGTCGCGCCAGCCGGCGGAGACGCCCACCGGCTCGGCGGCGGCGCCGCGCTCCCTGCGCCGCGCAGGTAGTCGCACCTCGCGCGCGAGGCGCCGGTTGGCGAGCGCGCGCTCGACGACCAGCACGCAGCTCGTCGGGGTCGACCGGCTTGAGCAGGTAGTCGGCCGCGCCCGCCTTGGTGCACTCGACGGCCGAGGCCACCGTGCCGTGGCCGGTGAGCACCACCACCGGCGGCCCGTCTGCCGCGAGACGCTGCACGAGCGCCGAGGCCGCTCTCGCCGGGAAGCTTGAGGTCGGTGAGCACGAGGTCGACCCCTTCGTGCTGGCGGCGCGACAGCGCCTCCTCGACGCTGGCGCTGGTGGTGACGGCATAGCCGCGCCGCTCGAGCACGCTGGCCAGCGAGTCGCGCACGTACGCCTCGTCCTCGACCACCAGCAGCCTGCCTTTGAAAGTGTTCGTCGCCATCCTCGACCTCGCTGGTTACTTCTCCACCGCCGCGGCGAGCAGCGGCAGCTCGACCACCATCTCCGCCCCGCCGCCCTCGCGGTTGCCCGCGCGGATGGTGCCGCCGTGGTCGCGCACGATGCCGGCACAGACGGCGAGCCCGAGCCCGATCGAGCCGCGGGTCGAGAAGAAGGGCTCGAACAGGTGCGCCTGCGCCTCGGCCGAGAGCCCCGGCCCGCGATCGGCGATGCGCACAACCGCCCGTCCGTCAACAGCGCGGCAGGAGACGTCGACCTCGCCGCGGCCGCCCTGGCTCTGCCCGGCATTGAGCAGCACGTTGAGGAAGAGCTGGCCGAGGGTGACGGCGTCGCCCTCGACGCGCACGGGAGCCGGCGGCAGGTCGAGGCGGATCGTCACCTCACGCAGCGCGCGGTGCGAGCCGACGAACTCCGCCGCGCGCGCGATCGGCTCGCGCAGGTCCAGCGGCCCCTTCTCCACCCGCCCGGGGTCGGAGAGCGTCAGCATCTGGCGCATCACTGCCGCGACGCGTGCGAGCCCCTCGCGGATGCGCGCCACGCCGCGCCGCGAGCGCTCGACGTCGCCGTTCGCAACGTCCTCCTCGAGCAGCGACAGGTAGTTGAATACTCCCTCGAGCGGGTTGTTCACCTCGTGCGCGACTCCCGCCGCGAGGCGGCCGACGCTGGCTAGGCGCTCGGCGTGGAGGATCTGGCGTTCGAGCTCGCGCAACCGCGCCTGCTGCCGGTTCTCGGCCGCCAGCGCGCTCGAACGCTGCGCCTGCTGGAAGGCGAGGAAGCCGAGCACCAGCGTCAACGCCATCACCGCCAGGTTCAGCAGCGCCGTGCGCCGATATCGCCCGGCGAGCTCGGCCACCGATTCGAGGATGCGCCCCTCGCGCTCGTCCCGCACCAGCGTCCACGAGATCGGCGGCGACCACAGCGGGTCGCGCACGCTCGCCGACGCCACCAGCCGCTCGCCCGGCGGCGACGGTGGCGGCTCCTCGCCTGCGGCGCGCACCTCGAGACGATCGCCGAGCGCCGGCGCCGCCGCGTCGAGCAGCAGACGGCGGTCGATCCACACCTCGAGCAGCCCGCGCTCGCGGATGCGGCCCGCCACCGGGAACTGCGCGACCAGCAGCCCGAGGTCGGCGATCGGCGCCGGCGGGTCCGAGGTGTTGGGCAGCACGACGGGACCGCCGTCGCGCCGGCCGACGAGGACGAGCGGCGCGCCGCTGTTGTCGCGCAGCGCCGCCGCGCGCAGCGCGGAGTGGCCCTGCGCAAAGGCGACGACAGCACGCTCGGCCTCGGCGCGCGCCGCCGCGGCGGCCGCGGGCTCGCGGCCGGACTCGACCAGCAGCGCGTGCAGCGCCGGCGTGCGCACCAGCGCCAGCAGGTCGCGGCGCAGGCTCGCAAGCACCGCCTCCAGCGCCCGCCCGTGCCCTTCGGTCTGCAGCCGCAGGTCCTGGAGGGCCGCCTCGCGGGCGTTGCGCCGGGCGCTCACCACGCCGGCGATGGCGAGCGCGTTGACGGCGCCGAGGAGCAGCAGGAGCAGGATCGGCAACGCCGACGGCGCCAGGCGGCGAGCGCGAACCCGTTCAGGACGTTCAGGAGCTGCGGTCATGGTCGGCTTTGCCACGGTAGGGGAACGGGCCCGCGCCTGTCAACGATTTATGAGCGAGCCGAGGGCGGCTCATAGGAAGCCCGAGGCGCCACGCCGGGCCAGTCGGAGAAAACCCCCGTTGATCAATCACTTACGAGTGACGACGGCCTTGGGTGAGGCGGGCACAGCCGTTGCTCCAGGACTGCCGAAACCCGGGAGGACCTCTCATGCGCCGTTCGACCACCCTGTTGGCCCTTGGCCTCGCCACGCTTCTCTCCGCACCGGCCTGGGCCGGCGGCGCCTGGGTGCCGAAGCCCGGCGACGGCTACCTGCAGCTCGGCGCCAGCCGCAAGCAGGCGCAGAGCTCGTGGGGGCGCAAGGGGCAGATCCTGAGCAACCAGCAGGACCACGACTTCCGCTACGGCTACGTCAGCGGCGAGGCAGGGCTGTGGAAGGGGCTGTCGGCCCTCTGGACCCTGACCTACCTCGACGGCTACGAGGGCCGGCCCGACGACCTCGAGCAGAACACCGGACCTTCAGACTCCTGGTTCGGTCTCAAGTACGGCTTCCGCCAGGACACCAGCACGCCGTTGGCCGTCGGCGTCACCTACCGCTCGGCCGCCTTCTACGACGAGTCCGGCCCCTACAATCGCCACAACTTCAACAGCGACGGCTCGTTCCGCGAGGTGAGCTCGGAGTGGCGCGGGCTGCTCAAGGAGGACTACACGCTCTGGCTGGCAGCCAGCCACTCGCTGTGGCAGGGCCGCGGCTGGGCCACCGTCGAGACCGGCTACACCTGGCGCGAGGGCGCGCCGGCCGACCAGGTGCCGCTCTACGCCGACGTCGGCCTGCCGCTGCCGTGGTACGGCATCCGCACCAAGCTCACCGGCTTGTACGTGCAAAGCGTCGGCAACCACTCGCCCCGCCAGCCCGACGACCGCTTCGGCTTCAGCGCCACCAACAACTTCAACGACGCCAGCATGGGGCGGCTCGGCGCCTCGCTGCTGATTCCGCTCGACCGCCAACAACGCTGGTACGTGGAAGCGGGCTACAACCAGTGGGTGTGGGGCCGCTCGGCGCGGCGCTACCAGGAACCGTTCCTCTCCGTCGGCCGCGGCTTCTAGAGCTAGCTGGCGAAGGCCGTGCGCGCCTCTTCGAGCAGCGCTTCGTCGACGACGCCGCGGCCGGCGTTCCTGGCGTAGCGCTCGATCCCTTCGCGCGCCATCGGGCGCACCATCTCGGGGATGCGGTCGAGGCGGACGAGGGCGCCGGCGGTCCAGGCGATGCCGGCCGGCTCCTCGGCAGGCTGGCGCGCCGCCGCCACCATCGGCGCGATCGGACAGCGGCTCTCGCGGCCGTTGGCGAGCTTGACGCCGAGAGAGCCGACGACTTCCGTTTCCCAGGGGTTGGTGAGCATGGCGATGCCGTGCCCGCAGGCCGGGCAGCGGAAGGTGGCGGTGAAGCCGGCGCCGGCTTCGGGCGGCGTCGACTCCTCCAGCTTCATCGGCTCGTCGCAGGCGATGCAGAGGAACTTCATGGCGCGCTCTCCAGGGTCGCGAGCAGGCGGCGCGCGGCGGTGCGCAGGGCCTCGCCGGCGGGCGTGTCGAAGGCGGGCGCCGCGCCGCCATCGCAAGCGGCGGCGAGCGCGGGGTCGAAGGGGATCGAAGCCAGCAGCGGCACCGGCAACGGCGCGTCGGCGGCCGGGAACAGCGGCCGCACGGCGCCGCAGTCGCGGCACCAGTAGCCCGCCATGTTCTCGACGTAGCCGACGACGCGGCCGCTCGGCGCGGCGCCGTGCCCGTTGCCGGTGAGCGCGTCGAGCGACCGCACGACCACCTCGCGCGCCACCGCCGAGGGCACGGTCACCAGCACGAAGGAGGCGCGCGGTCCTAAGAGTTGCGCCACCTGCAGCGTGCGCTCCGCCCCCGGCGGCAGGTCGAGCAGCAGGACGTCGAGCTCGCCCCAGCGCGCGCCGGCGAGCAGCTGTCCGAGGACGGTGAGCTCGCGCGTGCCGCGCCACACCTGCTCGTCGCCCTGCGACACGGCGTCGAAACGCAGCGCCGTCTCGCGGCCGAGCACGCTGCCCATCGACAGCACGCCGAGCCCGTCGGCGGTGCGCGACAGCTCGAGCCCCTCCTCGCCCGGCACCCACGGCTGGTCGCGCACGCCGGCCATCTGCGCCTGCGTCGGGCCGTTGAGGTCGCAGTCGAGGATGGCGACGCGCTGCCCCGCGGCGACGAGCGCGCGTGCCAGGCCGATCGTCACCGTGCTCTTGCCGACGCCGCCCTTTCCGGAACCGACGGCGACGAGGTGCCGCACCCCGGCGAGCGCGCGCGTCATCGACTGCCGCGCCGCCACCACCTGGGCGACGATCTGCGAGCCGCCGTCGCCGACGATGTCGCGGTAGCCCTTCACGCCGAGCGAGCCTCGGTGACGAAGCGCACGCGCGAAGAGGACGCGGCGGCGAGCGCGGCATCCGCCGCGGCCGGCGCGCCATCGCCCTCGATCGTCGTCTCCTCGCTCCAGCCCAGCGCGGCGAAGAACGCCCGCGCCTCGGCAAGGACCGCCGGCACCTCGGCGACGAGCCGCGGCGGGCCGAGCACCGCGAGCTTGCTGCCCAGCGACTCGAGGAGATGGCGGCCGTGACCGCGCCGCTGGTGGCCGGGCGCCACCCCGATGCGCCGCACGTGGACCTCGTGCGGCGTCTTGGTACCCAGCACGACGGCCACCGGTTCGTCGCCGGCCGTGGCCACCATGCAGTTGCTCGGCCACAGCCTTTCCTCGCGAACCTCGCGCCGGAAGCCGTCGACGGTCAGCGGCGCCTCGCCCGGGAAGTGCACGTCGTAGCAACGGTTCACCGCCGACACCAGCAGCGGGATGTCGTCGGGGCGACAGAAGCGGTAGGCGACCACGGGTGGCGGCGATGGTAGCAGGGGCCCGACCGGACGAGGCTCTGCCGCCCCGGCCGGCGTGCGGTCAGGGCGATGAGGGGCTAACCGGGTTGTCAAGGCAAGCCGAGGGCGCGGCGCGTTCGCTGCGGCAGCTTCGCCGCGACGAGCCGATGCGACCCGGCGAGGAGGTCCTCGAGCGTCGCGAGCGGCAGGAGGGTCCGATCCGTCACGCTCACCCACGAGTGCTTGGCCATGTACGGCGCCGGCACGACCCCGTTGTGCCCGACGAGGCTGGCGAAAACCAACGGATCGACCTTGAACCCGATCGGGTCGCCGCCCGGCAGCGGGAAGCCGGCAAACATCTTGCCGCCGACGGAGAAGATGAGGTCGTCTCCCCACTTCACGTCCTCGGTCGCGCCTGCCAGCGACCGACAGAACGTGACCAAGGGGTCCTCGGTATCGCGGGCGGACTTCTCCGTTCGTCGCGTCAAGGTGGGACCCGTTGGTAGTCAGGCTCTGACCACGCGGGTGCTCTAGGCACCTGGCAGCCTGTAGTGAACTGCACTTGCCTTGCGCAGTGCCTCGAGAGTTTCGTCGACGGTCAGGAGGACCGTCGTCTCTAAGGAACTGAGACCGCCACCCGAGCTGATCGCCAACGCGACCGCTGCCATCGAGACGTTATCCGGCGCCTCCCAGAGGGTGTAGCCATCGTGTGCCCCGAAAGCGTACCAAAACCCGTGGAGCTTGCCGCCGACCGACTCGATGTACGTCTGAGCCGCGATGCGCCGATCCTCAGGGTTCCGGAGAAGCTTGGCCCAACTCTCGGGGGTGTAGCTGAACTTCGACAGGTAGAGCGGCATAAATACTCCTTCCGTACGTCCGAGGACTACCCGCTGCGGGCGGACCTTCGCAGCACGACACCGCCGAGGATCCCGAAAACGATGGCGAGCGTGAGGAACGCTGCGTTGAGCGGCTCGCCTTTGGCTGCAGGAATGAGAGCGGCGACCGCAAAGAGGGCACTTGCAATGAGGAGGCCGAGCGGCGCAATTTTCGGTGGGAGGGACATTCTTCACTCCTCGTCGACGGTCGGAGTCAGCTGACGCACAGCAACCTTGGACATCGTAGGCCCCTTCGATGGCTAGACCAGGAGTTGAGTGTACGGCAAAGGAGCCGGGGATTGACGGGCGCGGTCTGTTTCCATGGCGTATGGGTCGGAGGCGGGGTCGACGCCACCGCCGCCTAATCGCGCCGGTATGTGTCGGTCATGAGCGGCCTAGGGCCACGACCAAGAAGCGTCAGCTCTTGGTGAGCAGGAAGTCGTCGAACTGCACCGAGAAGCCGGGCTGACCGCTGCAGACGGGGCGCACCTGGACGGACCTTGCCGTTCCAGATGTTGTCGCGGAACCGTCAAGCGATGCCCAGGTGGCGCCCGGTGGCGCGGCCGCTGAGCCGAGTGGCTCTTCGCCTTGCGCGCAGTGATCATCGGCGTACTGGAAGACGTTGACCGAGCAGAAATACGCGGTGCCGGCGCCACTTCGCAGTCGCGCGCGGATGCGATAGCCCGTCTTTGGCTGTACTGCCACGCAAGGACCGAGGATAGTCAGGCTGCCCGCGGAGTCGCCAACAGCCTCGAGGACGCCATGGTCGGCCGAGTCTCGAGAGAGTGAAGCGCCGGGAGCTGCCGTCCAGCCGCTCACGTCCTTGTCGAAACCGCAGTTGTTTGGAGCGAGAAGGTTGCCTGCCGACTGCCGGCAGCTCGCGGCAGCCGGCACCGTACCGAGCACGCCTAGTAGGACGAGAACGCCCAGTTGACGCACGATCCTCCTCCTCTCAAGTCGCAGGTCATCGCTGTTCCGAGTGTCGGCTAACGACCTCTCGAGAGAACCCCAGGATTATTGCGCCAAACCAGCATCGTTGCAGCTTGGCAGTCTCCATCCCCTGCGAAGGATCGTCAGCATCTTGGTCCGAGAAAACAGCGACCAGGCCGCAGGGAGCGGACAGCTCTCGGGCAGAGTTGCCCAAGGGACACTGGCCACCCGTGAGGTAGTAATACTCACTGGGCGCGGGTGACTGGGTTGGTGGCCCCATGATGCGGTCCACGGAGCTCTTCGGAAGGCCGAGGCGAAGTTGGTCGAGCTGGCGCGGCGCGAGGTGGAGTGGAGCTTCGATGAGGCATTCGCTGGGAGCCGCGTCGGAAGACGCGTCGGGGAGGGACCGGCACGAGGCGCACGCCATCGCGAGTACAAACGCGGCGACGAACAACGGCGTGCACAAGCCAGGTAGGGTGCGGCCGCGCGCTCTCTTCGCGATTCTTACAGTGGTCACTGGTGGTTCTCCCAACGCCTGACGATGTGTGAGCTCAGCGGCAACGACCGGGCGAACGCCCGGTTGTTGCCCGCTGCAACCAGGGGTTAGGCGACGTCTAGTTGCAGGCGAAGGCAGGGTCTTCAAGGAGCGCCTGAGTTGAGGGCGCTATGAAGACAACCCGCTGCGAGGAAGGGAGCCTAGCGAGGCCGCGAATGGCACTGGGCACGAACTGACTGGGATGTGCTTGAGCAGCTAGCAGCGTGAACTGCCAGGCTGACGATCGAGCTGAGGGCGCCCCGGCACCTCCCGCGGCGATCGCCCAGCCCGACATGGCGCCGCCATCTGGGAGAGTCCACTGCGTAAGCTGGGCGCCAAACACGCGAGCCGAATGCCGCATTTCAGAAGCCCTTACCGAGCCGAGATCCGGGTGGCAGCCGTTCGGGAGCCGACATTGTCCGCGCTCCCCCTTGGTGATGACGAGGAAGGCACAGTGCAAGCCTTCCTCGCGGCACAGACGGCCTAAGAGAGGTGCGGCAATGGTCTCGTCATCGGGGTGAGCCCCGACCCACAACAACGATCTTGCGCCTGGGAACGTCGGTGGGAAGCGCCGTGGTGCAGCCTGCGCGCTGGTGGCCAGCAGCACGAAGGCTACGATCGAAGTGGTGGCTGTGAGGAGGCGCACAGGCTTTCTACGGGCTTCCCGGAGGATCTGTTGGTCCGCACGTCGCCTAACGGCGTATGAGTTCAGCACCGTCGATGAAAGACAGGACAAGGATGGCGGCGAGTACGCCGAGTACGACGGCGAGCTCCGCTACGCCGGCACCCGTGGCGAGCCCGCCAGCGACCGAAACCGCGAGTAGGAGAGCGTTGGAACCGCGAGTGGCCCAGCTCAGAGCCCGCAGCGAGCGGCCGTACTGGCGATGAAGGAGGTTTAAGGCCGCAGTTTGAGCCATCGCGAAACCCGCCGAGAAGAACCAGACCTTGGTAGATGCACTAGCCGAGGTAAGCCGGAATGTAGTGGCCATGTGCAGGACGGCAAGAGCGACCAGAAGCCAGGCGAGCACTGCGTAGGCTCTGTTCAGGTACGGCCCTTGAGTTGTCACCTGCGGTTCCCCCTGCCGCCTAAAACGGCGTGTGAGCTCAGCGGCACCGCCGGAACGAACGCCCGGGTGGTGTCCGCTGCAATGAGGGGTTAGCCGACACGTCGGTACAGACCGGGCGCTCTGTTTACACTTAGACCGACCGCTCCATTTACACGGTAGATCACGATGGACACCTCCAAGGAGGTGTCGATGCCGTGGAAGGAGAGCGATCGAATGGACCAGCGCGTGAGCTTCATCAGAGACCTGAAGTCCGGGACTCTGAGCATGGTCGAAGCATGCCAGCGGTACGGGATCTCCCGGCCCACAGGGTACAAGTGGCTGGAGAGGTTCGAAGCAGACGGTGAGTCGGCACTGGCGGATCGCCCGCCGGTGGCAAAGCAGCAACCGCTGCGGACCTCTCGGGAGATCGAGAAGGCATTGGTGGCGGCCAAGCGCAAGCTTCGCTGGGGTCCCAAGAAGCTCGTCGCCGTGCTGCGGGAGCTCGAGCCAGATCGGGCTTGGCCAGCTCCCAGCACGGCCGGCTCGATCCTCGAGCGCCACGGCCTGGTGCGGCGACGTCGAACGCGGCGCAGGGTCGAGCATCCAGGGCGGCCGACGACACCTATGGCGAAGGCCAACGGAGTGTGGACGATGGACTTCAAAGGCCAGTTCAAGACCGGCGATGGCAGGTACTGCTATCCGCTTACGGTGGTCGACGGGTACAGCCGATTCCTGCTGGCCTGCCAGAGCCTCGACGGCACGCTGTACCAGCCGACGAGGCTTGTCCTGCAACGGCTTTTCCGCGAGTTTGGCCTGCCCGAGGCGATTCGAACCGACAACGGAGTGCCGTTTGCCAGCGAAGCCCTGGGCCGCCTCTCGCGCCTGTCGGTGTGGTGGATCAAGCTGGGTATCCGGCCTGAGCTGATCGAGCCGTCGTCGCCCCAGCAGAACGGAGCCCACGAGCGCATGCATCGGACGCTGAAGGCGAGCACCACGCGTCCCGCGGCAGGCAACGCCAGAGCCCAACAGCGTCGCTTCACCGCCTTCCGCCGCGAGTACAACTTCGTGCGACCTCATGAAGGAATCGGCCAGCGAACGCCGGCCTCGCTGTACCAGCCCTCGCCGCGGCCATACCCAAAGCAGGAGCCGAGCATCGAGTACCCAGGTCATCTGGAGATCCGGAGGGTCAGCCGCAACGGCGGCGTGCGCTGGGCCAAGCGCTGGCTCAACATCAGCAGCGTCCTGGCCGAGGAGAACGTCGGGTTTGAAGAGGTCGACGACGGCGTCTGGTCTCTCTACTTCGGAGCGGTTCTCCTCGGCAGGTTCGACGAGCGGAAGTTCAAGCTCTATGCTGCAACTCCGTACCAAAGACAGACCAAAGAAATGGGAAGAACAGCTAGGGTAAGAAGAGGAAGAGTGTAAACACAGCGGTCGGTCAAAGTGTAAATGGAGCGGTCGGCCCTACAGACGAGCCCATTCGCCCGTCTGAGGACGGCGGCGGCCCCGCAGCACAAGAATGAGAACGCTGGTGGGCACGATGAACACGGAAATCAGGATCCAGAGCAGAGCGGCGCCAACTCCGAAGTCGAAGCGAGCGATCGGATAGACCGTTATCGCGGCAACGTAGGCTGCTGGAAGCAGCAGCCGAGCCGCGAAGGCCGCGAGACAAAAGCCTAGACCGCGATCACTCTTAGTCGGGTGCATGAGCACTGAGCCGGTCTGACTAGTTCGAGATTCACCGATGTTCCGACTGTCGCCTAAGAGCCCAGGAGCTCAGCGGTGCGGCCCGGACGATTGCCCGGGAAGCCTCTGTTGCAAGGAAGGGTCAGGCGTCCTCGCTGCTGGTACGCTTTCGCTCTTCGTGCCAGGATGAAGTAGTTAGTCAGAGACTGAAAGACGTTGACCAGGGGAAAGGTACTGCTGTGGCACCACGATCGGCGCGGCTCTGAGGATCTGCGAAAAGCCGCTGGCGATGAAGCGGATACACCCTGCGGGCCAGTTGATGTCGATGCGCCAATTGAACGTTCGGTAGCCGCTAGGGTCGGCCCGCGATTCCCTCGTTATCTCGCCAATGCTGGCTGGGCACAAGGCGGCCGTTGTCGTGACGTAGTCGAGGGCGACGACGAGGTCCGAGACCTCGTGGAAGGTGAGAGTGGCTGGTGCGATTCGGAACTCGCATGAGCCCGAGTCCTTGTCGCAGAGCCACTCTAAGATGAAGTCGATGTCCAGGGCGAGCTCGCCAAGCGCTTGCTCGCCCTCACGAACGGTGAAGCCATGAAGGTGGTTGTCATGCCACGAAAGCTGATCAAAGTCGGCGTTGGTCCAGCGGTCGGCGGGCATGGGCTCTTGGTCTTTGGCGATGGCGCAGGATCGATGTCGGTTCCTGTGCCGCCTAGCGGCGTATGAGTTCAGCGGCACCGCCCGGGCGAATGCCCGGGTGGTGTCCGCTGCAACGAGGGAGTAAGGCGGCAGGTCACCTACTGACCCGTAACCTTCTGGTAGGTGTCGTTCCAGAAGACGACCAACGGCGGATGCTGCGGGCGAGGGATCAGGGCCTTGTTACCGTGGTCCGTTGGGTCGCCACCGAAGACGACGGGCTTGATCTCGTGGACCTCCATGCCAAACGTGTCGTCGTTGATCTCTGGCGGCGGGTCGACTTGCGCGGCGAGAAGACCTTCGAGGAATGACGAGAAGCTGTTGCCTAGCGGTTCAGCGAGTTGGGCACGAAGCGGGATGAAGGGTACCTGCACCACGCTTGCCGCCTGGGAGTGGCTGTCAAAGGCGAACGCCTCGCCGCCGCCGTTTGAGCCAAAGAGGACCAATCCGGGAGCGAACCTGTGGACCTCGTAGGCCCGGTTCAAGGCGAGAACGTCGTCCGTTGAGTAGATGACGACGTAGGAGTCGCCGATAAAGCCTTCGCCACCGTTTGCAGTCGCCAGAAAGGCGAAGTAGTCGTCGCCGATCGTGGCGGGAAGCGCCTCGCGAACAGCCGACAGTGCCGATTCCGACGCCGGTGCCTGCGCCCTGAAGTTGGGCGGGAATCCTTCGCGCTGTTGGGTGGTCACGGTCGTCCCCCCTGCCGCCTAACGGCCTTGAGCTCAGCGGCAGCGCCCGGCGGCAGAACGCCATAAGCCGACGGGCAGGACGCGTGCTCCGCACGCGGCATGACCGACGGCGTGTTGCCGTGCGGCCCTGAACCCCTAAAACGCCCCGCGTGTGAACCACCGATGCTGTCCGCTGCAGCGACGGGTTAGGCGTCAAGCTCCCGCGCGAACCTTGTCGACCGAGGAGCTGGGCATCAGCTCGCGACGCCCGAACCCGGCAATGGACTGAAGGCAACCAACTCGCCGAGCTTGGCCGCGATGTCTGCCATCGGTCCTTCTGCTGTACTCAAGCCGCTTCGCGAGCCGAGAAGGGGGCTGACTTCGCGAAGAGCTTCGTACGTCGTGCCGTGCACGATGGGGACGAGCAGGTCGCGCGCTAGGAGTGCCGAAAGCTCTTTGTCGGCGATGCCCTCTGCCTGGAGACGGCGCAGCAACGCAGGAGTCACCAGCACGATCCCAACTCGCGACTTCGCCAGACCCTTGTCGATCTCACGGAGCAACGGCGTGCCGAGGACGACGTCCTTCTCGCTGAACCAAACCGACACACCGACTGACTCAAGCAAGTCGTGCAGTTCCTTGGCAGGCCCTAGCCGGTCGTCCCACGCATGGCAGAGAAAGACGTCCCGAAGGTCGGGCAAGGGCGCTCGCCTTTCGATACTGGCGCGGACCGGCGTGAGAGCCCGCACCTCGGCAGGCGTGTAGGCCACGGACGAACCGGGTCGCGACCATCTCGGCCTCCCGCTGCTGCCGGACCCTCCGACGCTGCTCCCGCCGCCCACGCTGCTCCCCGACGAGTAGGAGGGGGACGAGTTCGGCCGGTAGCCGCTGTAGCCACCGTATCCGCTGTAGCCGCGATAGCGGCCACCGCATGCAGGGCAGTCCGCTGCAGCGCTCGCTGTGCGGTGGCCTCGAACTGGTGCCGTGCATCTAGCCATGTGTGCCGATGATACCAGGCACCATTGCCCTCTTCTTTTGTCCCGGGCGGCCACTCGGGACGGCACCGCGCATGGAGTTCACCTCCGTGTCTCTAGACACGGCTCAGTCTCACGGCTGAATCGGCTTGACGCCTAACGGCGTATGAGTTCCGCAACGAGGGGTTTTAGAGGCGTCACTGCTTGGGACTATGAGGGAGGAGGGCAAAGATAACCACAACGACCATCACGAACCAAAGTACCCTATTGATGTTGACGTGCATTGAGTGCTGGCTGCACCGCTCGACATAGGGGTCGCGAAACGGCGCACCAGTGTGGTCGAGGTTCTGGAGGACTACCTGACCGGTTAGCGCGGCCTTCATGAACGAGAGAGTGACGCCTTCGACGCCTCGTGCACGCTCGAGGTCACGTAGCTTCTCATTGGCGACTTCAGCCCAGAACCGATTGCGCTCATAGATGCGACGCCATCCCTCCAGAAGGATTACCGCTAGTGTCGCGAGCGCCAGTTGGCTAGGGAGTCGGGCGAGGTAGGTTGCGCCCGGTACCTGCATGACCCCAACTACGAGTACGCCAGCGCCGATCAATGCGATTGCGCCGATGGTCCACGACAGGTTGTCGTAGTGGTGCTTCTCTGCTAGCGCACCTTGGTAGAGAGCGTCATCAAGACCAGAGGTCTCGCCACCTTCTTGGCTCATTCCGCAACCTCCTTGGGGAGTGTAAGAGCGCTCCGAGTGACGCCTAACGGCGTATGAGAGCTCAGCGGCAACAACCGGGCGAACGCGCGGTTGTTGTCCGCTGCAGCGGGGGGTTAGGCAGCGGCAAGATGCCGAGGAGTGTCTGGGAAGTCATTGCGATGGGGGGAGGCGCTCATGGGTCCAGCGGTCGACGGTGGCCCAGAACGGACACTGGGGGCAGACATCGCCTTCGGGATAGTCGATGCCTTCTTCGTGTGGACCGCCGTTGATCTCGCCCGTCGTGACCACAGTCTTCGCACCGTTGCGAGCCAGAAATGCCTGGATCTCGGAGGCGATGCGGCGGTCGAACCGGACGTCCGTAGTGTCGGAGAACCAGCGCTCGAGAATGTCGGGCTCGGCGCCCTCCGACAGTACGATGCCGACTGCCACTTTGCTGGCGCGGCGATCGTCGGGCCCATAGAACGCAACTGTGGCGACAGGATAGCCACGGAATCCCTTGCGGGCGGCCTTGCCGATGGGCGAGCCCGAGCGCTTCTTGATCTTCACGGACTCGAGCCTACCTCTCGTGCTCCGAGTGCCGCCTAACGGTGTATGAGTTCAGCGGCACCACACGGGCGAACGCCCGTGTGGTGTCCGCTGCAACGAGGGGTTAGCCGACACTCTCGGTCGCTCAGAGCGTCGGGGCATCAGACCGTCGTTCTCCGGCCAGCTGATGTACGTAGGATATCTCCGGAGACGCCATCTCAAGGTCTCGCCTTTCTACAAGCGCAGTAGCTAGAGAAAGTGCCGCGTTCCCGAGCAGCAAGCCGCCGGTGGCTAGCAGCGACCAGAGCGGTTGGCCGGTGATGACGTTGACTGCGACGCCAGCGCTTGAAGACGCGACGAGTGACTTGGGATTCAGGGTGTTGCTCAACGAGCCGATCACGGTCTGAATCCCGTGCTTCCGTAAGGACCATGCATACCGTTCGAGGCGTTGCGAAAGGTCATCGGCGATGTACTGAACTGGCTTGTCGATCATCTCGCGATCGAGCCAGTGCACGAATCGTCTGTGGGCCTTGCGGGCAGCTTGATCACGGCGGAACTCTACGACTTGTTCCCACGACATCTGATCCTCGTCAACGATCGCGAGTTGGTCGACGATGCAGACGATGGCCGCTTGGTCACCCCCGCGATACTGGAGGTCCCGCCTGGAGGCAAGACTGTAGAGAGGAGAGACTGCTGCCCCGCTGGCCTGAGCAAGGCCGAGGGCCAAGTCGCGCTCTACGTCCGCCAAGAATGACTCCGTCTCGGCTTGTGAGGTCGGGGACACCTTGGGGGCGGACGGCGAACGCTCGAAGTACGGATGGAGGCGGAGCATCGCCCGAAGACGAACTTCCAGCGGCAGTTCCCAGCCGAAGTTAATCGCGAGATCGGCCAGCGTGTCGGCCCCCCAAACTCGGTCAGCCAGGAGCGCGGCTGTCTTCCTGCGGGTCAAAGTCACGATGGCGTGTTCGCCGGGCCGCAGCGGTTCCACCGCCTTTCTCATGACCTCGAAGGAGTGGATCAGCTGGGCGCAACGCTCTTCGATCGCAGCAGCCGATTCCGTGGGCACGAAATCGCCGCTCCCGAAGAAGCTGCGGGTGTACAAGACTTCTCGCTCGATCTGGGCGCGGGTCAACTTCACGGTGGCGTCTTGACGATGTTGAGCATTTAACGATGGCCCGAGTGTCGGCTAACGGCCTATGAGTTCAGCGGCGCTGCCCGGGCGAATGCCCGGGTAGCGTCCGCTGCAACGAGGGGTTAAGCGACACTGCGCAGGCGGTCGAGGAGGCGATCGCAGGACTTCACGGCATCTTCGAGGACGGAGTGTCCAAAGTCGACGGACTGTTTGATGGAGTCAAACTGCTCGCAGGCAGCAGCCTCATTTAACGAGAACCCCATGTGGAACTTGTGAAGCGCCTCGGCAGCATGAATGTCGGCGGCAACAGTCCGAAGTGACGGGTAGACGCTGAGGACAAGGACGTGATGCTCGAAGTGCTTCCGGAGATTCGGGAGCGTGCGCAAGTGGTCGAAGGCTGCATAAGCGAACGAGTCCGCGACGGCAACGGCAGCGGCCCAAAGTTCGGCGCTGGGCTTCGGCGCACTGTCGAGCACCTCGTGAAGCCGCCGCAGTCGGTCTCTGTTCCCGTCGAGCTCTAGCGCTACGTTGGTGACGACCTGATCAAGGTACTGCAATTCGGACTGCCGTTCAGCCGCGGTACGTGCGGACTCGTCTGCAGCTGCTTGCCGACGGGCAAGCTCTAATCCCACCGGGACGCCAAGTGCAACACCGACGATCGTCGACAACAGCCCGCTCATGGCTGCGTCAAGGAACTGGGGATCGCCTACCCGAAAGCTGGAATAGAGGAGCGTCGCCAACACAACGGCAGAGGCGGCAACCCACACTGCCATGCGGAGCGATCCGATCTTCACGATGGCTGGCCCTTGTGTGCGGTCCGAGTGTCGCCTAACGGCGCTTGAGTTCAGCGGCGGCAACCGGGCGAAGCCCGGTTGTCGCCCGCTGCAACGAAGGGTTAGGCGGCACCGCGCGAGCCCTACCGAACAGTTGCGTCAAGTGCCGCGACAGAACTGTCGGAAGTGTCAAGGTAACGCGGGGTTAGGGCTGTGAGCCGATCGATTGGAACTAGTGCAAGGACTGAGAACGGTCCGAAGGGTATCGGCGTGAAGAGGACCTGGGCCTCGGAAGTACGAAGCGAGCTGAGCTTGGCTGCGTCAGTGGGAGTTACATATGCGAGGAGCAATGGACCATTCCGAGGCGGGCGATGGATCTCGTAGTCGGAGTTGTTCACGGGACGAGAACTGATCCTGGACTCCTGGGAAAGCGATGCCGCCACTATGTCGATGACCCTCATCGTGAAGAAGGTCCCCGAAGGGGCGTTCTCGAGGCGGGCGCCAGTTTCGACCACCGACAATGAGCGAAGGCCAGCGTCCGTTCGGAGTTTGGTGATGAGCTGACGGCTCTCCGCTTCTTCGGCTAGAGGGAACACGCGTATCTCGGCGAGCGGAGCTTGCAGAGGGCTCGACTGGGGAGCAGCAGAGTGGCCTTGTGCGATATCCGGCGGCTGAACCCCGGGAGTTGCCGTTGCCGTTGCGTGAGGCTGATCGCGAGAGACCAAGCTAGCGAGCTTCTCGGCAGAATCAGTCACCTTCACGAGCCAAACAAGGAGAGCACCGAGCACACCGACGATCAACACGATCGGATGGCCCTTGAGCCGCTTAAGCCTGCGCTGGAGTCCGGTCTCTTCTTCCACGCGATGCTGACAATACGCGAGTGTTCCGAGTGCCGCCTAACGGCGTATGAGTTCAGCGGCGCTGCCCGGGCGAACGCCCGGGTAGCGCCCGCTGCAACGAGGGGTTAGGCGGCGAATCAAAGTCGCTTGCCGCGGCGCTTGGAGGGTGCGCGACTTGAGGTTTGCGTGCGCACGACCACCACTGGGATGTATCGCTTCCCAGTGCGGAGGTTCGACGACCACACGCCGGGATTGTCACGCGAGGTCAGAGGGGGATTCCGCTTGAGCCCACCAACCAAGCTGCGCTTGTTGGGGAAGCCAAGACTCGGAACGAGGTCCGCGGGGAACTCGCGCGCCCAGGTTGCGATGGCTTCGGCAGCAGAAGACCCAGTGACCTGCTCCATGAAGAAGCCGTCCTCGATTGGCACGATGACGGTGAAGGTCGGCTGCATCAGAAACCTCTGCTGGTGAGCGAGCCGCCTAACGGCTTATGAGTTCAGCGGCGCTGCCCGGGCGAACGCCCGGGTAGCGTCCGCTGCAACGAGGGGTTAGGCGTCAGGACGGTACAGACCGGGCGCTCTGTTTACACTTAGACCGACCGCTCCATTTACACGGTAGATCACGATGGACACCTCCAAGGAGGTGTCGATGCCGTGGAAGGAGAGCGATCGAATGGACCAGCGCGTGAGCTTCATCAGAGACCTGAAGTCCGGGACTCTGAGCATGGTCGAAGCATGCCAGCGGTACGGGATCTCCCGGCCCACAGGGTACAAGTGGCTGGAGAGGTTCGAAGCAGACGGTGAGTCGGCACTGGCGGATCGCCCGCCGGTGGCAAAGCAGCAACCGCTGCGGACCTCTCGGGAGATCGAGAAGGCATTGGTGGCGGCCAAGCGCAAGCTTCGCTGGGGTCCCAAGAAGCTCGTCGCCGTGCTGCGGGAGCTCGAGCCAGATCGGGCTTGGCCAGCTCCCAGCACGGCCGGCTCGATCCTCGAGCGCCACGGCCTGGTGCGGCGACGTCGAACGCGGCGCAGGGTCGAGCATCCAGGGCGGCCGACGACACCTATGGCGAAGGCCAACGGAGTGTGGACGATGGACTTCAAAGGCCAGTTCAAGACCGGCGATGGCAGGTACTGCTATCCGCTTACGGTGGTCGACGGGTACAGCCGATTCCTGCTGGCCTGCCAGAGCCTCGACGGCACGCTGTACCAGCCGACGAGGCTTGTCCTGCAACGGCTTTTCCGCGAGTTTGGCCTGCCCGAGGCGATTCGAACCGACAACGGAGTGCCGTTTGCCAGCGAAGCCCTGGGCCGCCTCTCGCGCCTGTCGGTGTGGTGGATCAAGCTGGGTATCCGGCCTGAGCTGATCGAGCCGTCGTCGCCCCAGCAGAACGGAGCCCACGAGCGCATGCATCGGACGCTGAAGGCGAGCACCACGCGTCCCGCGGCAGGCAACGCCAGAGCCCAACAGCGTCGCTTCACCGCCTTCCGCCGCGAGTACAACTTCGTGCGACCTCATGAAGGAATCGGCCAGCGAACGCCGGCCTCGCTGTACCAGCCCTCGCCGCGGCCATACCCAAAGCAGGAGCCGAGCATCGAGTACCCAGGTCATCTGGAGATCCGGAGGGTCAGCCGCAACGGCGGCGTGCGCTGGGCCAAGCGCTGGCTCAACATCAGCAGCGTCCTGGCCGAGGAGAACGTCGGGTTTGAAGAGGTCGACGACGGCGTCTGGTCTCTCTACTTCGGAGCGGTTCTCCTCGGCAGGTTCGACGAGCGGAAGTTCAAGCTCTATGCTGCAACTCCGTACCAAAGACAGACCAAAGAAATGGGAAGAACAGCTAGGGTAAGAAGAGGAAGAGTGTAAACACAGCGGTCGGTCAAAGTGTAAATGGAGCGGTCGGCCCTACAGTCGCAAGCCCTTGCGCGAAGTGTCCTAGCGGAGCAGCAGATAGACGAGGAGAGCCGCAACGGCAAGAGCAAAGACACCGGCGAGTCGGAACTGGCCGGCACGCTCGTGTGCCACCTGTTGGTAGAGGCGGAGGCTTAGTTGAGGTGCCACGAATCGTACTGTTCCCTTGACGACCTGACCCCAGCCGATGAGGGTCAGCACCAGCGGAAGGCCGGACCACACGTTGTGGAAGGCGACAATCAGCGCGCCGAACGATAGGGCGAGGAAGCCCTCCGTGAACATGCCGGAGCGGCCCTGATCTCTGAGGCGAATGAAGTAGTCGACCCATGCGTGCGGCTGGAAGACGTGGGATAGGCCGATGATCAGGAAGTAGAGCGCCGCGAAAACCTCGATTGCTCTCTGATTCATGGCGATCTCACGCCTGCCACTGCTGGTTGTTCTGACGCCTAACCCATTGATTAACCGACAGGTCGAGTGCCAGCCGGCCGGCAAGCTTGTGGATGCGGCTGTCGCGTAACACACGGCAGCCCGAGACCTGACGACGACCGCAAGTAACGCGCTGTCACGCTGTTATGTCCCAGCTTATCTCGCCGACTCACAAGCAAGTGGCGACAAAGGATTCCTGCGCCTTCCAACCGCTCCCCGAGTGTTACGCGACACCGATTGACGCGTAACACGCTGGGCCCGATTCGCGGCGCGAAGGGCAAGTCCCGAGGCGACGTAGGGATAGCGTCCAAGATGCGGTTTCGTCTCCAGGGCGGATCGGACAATCGGTGACGGCAATCTCCTGCGGCGTCGCAGAAGCTGTTTCACTCCCGCCGCGAACGCGGCCCGAATTCAGCCGAAGTCGGCCGGGCTCTGGACGCAGAGGCCTCCACGGTTGAGAACGTGGGTGTAGATCATGGTGGTGCGTACGTCGCGGTGGCCGAGGAGCTCCTGTACGGTGCGGATGTCGTACCCTGCCTCTAGGAGGTGGGTTGCAAAGGAGTGGCGCAAGGTGTGGCACGTGGCGGCCTTGGCGATGCCCGCTTTGCCTGCCGCGAGTTTCACCGCCCGCTGGAGAGTTCGGTCCAGCAAGTGGTGACGGCGCAGCACACCGCTGCGCGGGTCGCGCTGGGGACGCGCGGTGGGAAAGAGCCACTGCCAGTGCCACTCGCGGCCGGCGCCGCGGAACTTCCGGTCCAGAGCGGCCGGCATCCAGACTCCCTCGAGGTTGGTAGCGTGGTCGTTCTCCCAGAGCCGGCGCACGGCCTCCAAGTGCCGCTGCAGCCCTTCCACCGAGCTCGCGGGCAGGATGGTGCGGCGGTCCTTGTCGCCTTTGCCAGCGCGCACCGTGATCTCGCGCCGCTCGAAGTCGAGGTCGTGAATGCGCAGGCGTAGTCCTTCGATCAACCGCAGGCCGGCGCCGTAGAGCAACGTGCAGAGCAGCCGCTCGGTGCCGTCGAGCTGGGCGAGGAGCGCGCGCACTTCGGTTCTCGACAGCACGATGGGCAGCCGTCGCGGCCGCAGGGCGCGCATGTAGTCGCGTGGCTGCCCGAGCTCGACCTGCAGTACGTCGCGATAGAGGAACAGCAGCGCCGCCAGTGCCTGGTTCTGCGTCGAGGGGCTGACCTGACCTTCCACCGCGAGGTGAGAGAGGAAGGCGTTGAGCTCCACGATGCCCAGCTCGGAGGGATGCCGCTTGCCGTGGAAGAGCACGTAGCGCCGTACCCAGTGCCGATAGGCCTCCTCCGTTCGGCGGGAGAGCCGGCGCTCTCGGATGCGATGGCTGACGCGGTCGAGGAGCCGCGGCGCAGCCGGCGCTGAAGGATCGGCCGCCGTCGGGAGGGATGCGTCCATCGCTCCCTCGAACGGAATTGGCGGGCAGATCCTTGCAAGGGGCAGTGACCGGCAGCGCGCCGACGGCACACTCCGTGCCCTTGGGTGTCCACGACGCGGTGTACACCCGGATCGAGCTCCTGCGGAGCCAGCTGGGCTCATCCTGACCAAAGACCGTCTACCGGGAGGCCGGCTCCACTATAGACGGACTCGATGCCGGGATTTCACCGGCCCCTATCGATGGATCGCGAAAGCACAGCGAAGCGCTGTGGTCGGCCCTCTTCTGACGACTCGGTCAGCTCTGCGTGCCGAGCTCGCGGCGTTGCCGTTCGAGCTCGCTGACGACGCTGACCTCGTCGAGCGGGAAGAGACCGCGCAGAGCCTCGGGTTGCGCCGCGGCGACGCGGGCGAACGGGCAAGCTGACGCCGCCGGCTGTGCCGTTTCCGCCGCCGCCGCCACCGCCGGTGCCGCGGCCTGCTGCGCGATCATCTCCTCCATCGCCTGCACGCCGAGCTGAATGCCCTCCTCGACCAGCGGCAGGTCGATCGTCGCGACGCCCGCGGCCGCGGCGAGCGCCTCGACGCGCTCCTGCGTGCGGTCGCGCATGAACCCCGCCGGCACGCGCACGATGCGCTCGATCGCCGGCGTCGTCCACTCGCGCGTCGAGACCAGCGGCACGCCCTTGCCGTCGCGCGCCACGAGCCGAGGCCCGTCGACCTCGTCGGCATGGCCGTTTGCTGCGGCCCCGTTGGCAGCTTGCCCATCGGCGGCGTGCGCATGCCCGTTGCCGTCGTGCCCGTTGGCACCGGCGCCGTTCGCATGCCCCTGCCCATTGCCGTTTGCGGCGTGCCCGTTTGCCGCGTGACCGTTGCTCGCGTGTCCGTTCGCTGCCGCGCCATCCGCCTTCACCGGCGCCGCGAAGAGGATCCCGGTCTCCTCCTCGATGAACCGCTTCGCCAGCTCCAGCGTCACCACGTCCGTCCGCCCGCCGTGGGCCGCCTTCTCGATGCGCGCCTTGGCCCGCCGGCGCTGGTAGCGGTCGTCGATCGCCCGCAACGCCTCGCGCGCCTCCTGCGTCCAGCGCACCTTGCGGCCGTCGTAGGTGGTCTCCTCCTCGGCGCCGCCCTCTTCCATGATGATGCGGGCGATGGCCTGCGGGTCGAGGGCCTCGAAGCTCTCGCCGCCGCAGACCTGGCACTTGACCGCCTGCGCCGTGCGCGCGGCGATGCCGCAGCCGGTGCACACCATCACCGTCTCGCCGCGCTCGGCGCGCTCGAGCACCAGCGCCTCGGCGAGCTTGAGGTTGCGCTCGGCAGCCCGCTTGGGCATGAAGCGCTCCATCGCCTCGGTGACGAGGTCGGACGACACCACGCTGTGCCCCTGCTCCAGCGCCAGGCGCAGGATCGCCGTGCGCGCGATGCCGAGCACCGCCGGCGGCACGCGCTCCATGCGCGAGAGCGCCTCCGGCGTCCAGTGGATGCTCTCCTCGGCGCGCACGTCGAGCTCGGGCGTCACCTCCGCCGTCGTCAGCAGCACGTCGCAGGGCGCCAGGCGCAACAGGTTCTCGGTGTTGCTGCCGAGGCCCGTGGCGTCCGCCGCGCTGTGCACGCCCAGCCGCCCCACCACCAGCACCCACGGCTTGCTCTTGCGCGCGTGGTCGAGAACCTTCTGGAAGCACTTGCCGTCGAGCAGCGTCTTGCTGCACTCGACGCCTGCCTCGCGCGCCATCTGCTCGGCGACGTTGAGGTGCGACTGGTAGATCGCCGCGAGACCGGTGTCGATGATCTCCTCGTGGAGCTGGTTCTGCTCCTCGAAGCGGAACACCTTCGAGGCCTTCTCGGTGAGCACCTCGACGACGCCCTTGAACACCGCGTAGTGCAGGTAGGGGTCGTAGACCGCGATCACCTCGAGCTTCTTGCCGAAGCGCTGGCAGAGCTCGAGCGCCGTGGTCAACGCACCGAACGACTTCGGGCTGCCGTCGACGCCGACCAGCACGGTGTCGCGCTCGGGCTCGTCCGCTTCGGGGAGGTGCTTGACCACCCAGACGTCGCGGCTGCTCTCCTGGGCGATGCGGGCGCAGACCGAGCCCACCTGGCTGTCGCGGGTGCGGCCGATGCCGAGCACGCCGAGCACCACTAGGTCGTAGCCGGTCTCGCGGATGTCGCGCACCAGCTCGATCGAGTGCTTGCCGTCCATCATCTTGCCTTCGAAGGCGACGCCCTCGCGATCGCACTGAGCTTTCATCGACTCCAGGTAGCAGTCGGAGATCAGCTCGAGCCCCATGGTGATGAGGCTGTCGTGGATCTTGCGCTGGCGGTGCAGCTCCTGCTCGACGAGGTACTCCTCGGGGAGCGTGAACTCCATCTGCTTGAACCGGTAGTCGTGCATCTTGGCGGCGTAGACGTGGCAGCCCACGAGCTTGGCGCCGAAGCGCTTGCCCAGCTCGACGCCGGTGTCGATGGCGCGGTTGCTGTGGCGCGAGTTGTCGACGGGGACGAGGATGTTGTCGTACATGGTCGATCTCCGATCTCGAAAGGCTAGGCGGCGCCCGCGGCGGCATCGGCTGCCACCGCGGGAGTCCGGCGGCGCTGGGCGCGACGGCGCACCAGCGCGATCACCACGATCTCGACGAGCAGCACGACGCCGGCCGCCTTGGCCATGGCGATCCACGGCGACGGCCGCTCGGCGGGCGGCATGTAGAGGTGGTACCAGGTGGAGAGCGCACGCTTGTTGCCGCGCTCGTCGAGGAAGCCGTCCCACACCGAGAAGGCGATGGGTACGAAGGCGTCGTCGGGGAAGGCGATGCCGCGGCCGGCGTCGCGCTTGCGCTTGAGGATCACCGACCACTCGCCCTTGTCGAAGGAGGCGCGGGTCTCCGGCGTCACGCCCTCGCCCGGCAGCAGGTCGTCGCTGCCCTTCCCCTCCCACAGCTCGGCCTTGCCGGGGCTTGCGAGGTCGACGAACCAGAGCTCGACGGGGTCCTGCGGATCGCCGAAGACGAAGTACGGGCGGCGCACGCCGTCGGAGAGCTGTCGCGGGAACTGCACGGCGACGGCGTCGGAGAACTGGCTCGCCGCCGAGCCTTCCGCCGCCGTCGCCGCTCCCTCTGCTCCCCCGCCGGTTTGCGCTTCCTCCTCCGCGAACGGATCGGCGCTTGCCTGGTCAGCCGGACCTGCGGGCGTCAACGTGGGTGTCACTTCTTCGTCTGCGAACGGATCGGCGCTGGGCGCGGCTGCGGCGGGCGCCTCTTCGTCGGCGAAGGGATCTGTCTGCTCGGTCGTGACCGGCGCCTGGCCGCCGCCGGAGACCTTCGGCTCGAGGCCGGGGTGGTCCTCCTGCTCGGGCAGCTCGAAGTCTGGGCCGTTGTTGCCGCCACGGTCGGCCTGGACGTCGTGCCAGGTGATGAGCAGCGCCACCTCGTCGCGGTTGTAGACCGCGCGCGCCTCGACGGCGACGGTCGAGGGCTGGAAGGCGCGGCCCGGCTGGATGACCTGGCCGAGCAGCGGGAAGAGCGCCGGCTCGGCGCCTTCGAAGAGCTTCCTGCCCTGCGCCAGGTCGAGCTCGCCCTCGACCTGCTTGCCCACCACCAGGTTCGCGTACGGCACCTTCTCGGTGTCGCCGCCCGCCAGCGAGGTGATGAAGTCCACCAGCTGCCAGCGCTGCTCCTCGGAGAGCGCGCTGGCGAAGCCCGCCATCGGCGTGCCGTTGAGGCCGGTGCTGATCGAGCGGAAGACGTCGGTGCGGCTGGCGCCGCCGTTGAAAGTCCACGGCCGCGACAGGTCGGCGGGCCGCACGAACTGCCCCCAGTCGTCCTTCATCGTCGGCGCCGAAGCGCCGTCGCCGCGCCCCTCGGCGCCATGGCAACCGGCGCAGCCGATCGAGGTGTAGACCTTGCGCGCCGCCTCGACCTGGTCGGGCTTGTAGCCGGGATCCTTGGGAATCGAGATCAGCTCGGGCGCGCGCGCCCCCTTGAACTTGGGCGAGAACGCCTGCAGGTGCGCCACCAGAGCGTCGAGCTGGTCCTCGACGTCGGTGACCTCCTCGAACGCCGGCATGCCGGTGCCGGGGATGCCGCGGCGGATCACCTGCTTGATGTCGTCGGCGGTCGGCAGGTTGCCGGTGGCGGTGGAGCGGATCTGGTACTTGCCCGAGGTGAAGTCGCGCGGCGCCGGGCGCAGGAAGGGCGCGGCGATGCCGAGGCCGTCGCCCTTGTCGCCGTGGCACTGCGCGCAGTACTTGGTGTAGACGGCAGCGCCACCCGTTGGCTGCGCCTGCCGAGGGCCGGCGGTGGTCGGGCCCGATCCGCCGCTCGACTCGCCGGGTTGTTCCTGCGCGCGGTCGGGTGCGGCGAGGAGCAGCAGCGCCAGGGCTACGGCACCGATCGAGCCGGCAGCGAGCGGCGACGAGCGGCGGCCGCGGCTTCTATTCATGGGTCGACGTCGCCGTCACGGCGTGACGCGCGCGCGGGCGGTTGCCGGTGAAGTCGTAGAGGAAGAGGATGACGTCCCAGATCTGATCTTCGTCGAGGAACTGGTCCCACGCCGGCATCGCCGACGACCACGGCCCCGCCTCCTCGGGCAGGCCGGGGCCGCCCTTGGCGATGCGCCAGAAGAGGTAGTCCTCCTGCAGCTGGGCGATGGTGCCGGGGTCCTGGAAGTTGGTCGGCACCGGCAGCAGGGCGTGGGCGAACATCCCCTCGCCGCGCATCAGGTCGCCGTGGCAGTAGAAGCAGTTCTCGTAGTAGACGACGCGCCCCGCCTCCACCTTCTGCCGGTAGAGCGCCGGGTTGGTGCGCTCGAGCGCCCGGTGCGGGTTGGACAGCGTGGTGAGGTCGTAGACCTTGTCGTGGACGGTGATCTGGTTGGGCGGTGCCGGGTGGATGGTGCGGCCGAAGAACGGCGGCACCGGCGGCGAGGTCAGGTCGCGGTAGATCTTGGCCGCCACCGCCGCCGGGATGGCGAGCGCCACCAGGACCAGCGGGATGACGAAGCGCCGCTCGGTGAGGAAGGCGAAGAGCGGGCGCGTCACCTCCTGCAGCCGCTCGCGGTCGGTGGTGGCGTAGACCGCCAGCGCGCCGGCGACGATCGCCAGGTAGAGGTTGAGCACCGAGGCGGGGATCGGCACCACGAACCCCCAGCGCAGGACGACCGCGATGGCGGCGAAGCAGGCACCCAGCCAGGCGAGCAGCGGCACGCGCAGGAAGCGCCCGTCGACGAAGCGCAGCGCGACGAGCGCCAGGACGGCCGCCGCCACGAAGCCCCAGTTCACGCTCCACCTCCGCCCTGGGCGGCGAGGTAGCGCGCCAGCGCGCGCGCCTCGGCGAGGGTGATGGCCTGCTCGAACTTGGCGGGGGTCGGCGGGTGCGCCGCGAGCGCGGCGAGCAGCGTCGGCTCACCCCTCGCCTCCGACGTGTCGAGGCTCGGCTTCTGCTTCCCCGTCGGCGTGGCAGTCGGCGCACTGGTACTGGCTCACCAGCGCCTCGGGCGCGCGCGCCGCGGCCGCCGACGCCGGCGCGGCGCCTGGCGACGCCGCGGGCGCCACCCCGGCCTCAGGCGCCGCCGCGACGGCCTCGGCGCCCGCGGCCGCCTCGCCCGGCGGTGGCGCGGCGCCGCCCACGGAGAAGGGGATCGCCGTCTGCATGGTCACCGCCGGCGTGCCGCCGAGCGACTCGAGGTAGGCGATGACGGCACGGATCTCGTCGTCGGTGAGCCCGATCGGCGGCTTGTTGATCGCCGGCATGCCGGGGCTGAAGCCGGGGACGATGAAGTCGTTCGGATGGTAGAGGCTCTTCGCCAGGTAGGTCAGCGCGTCGAGCCCCGGCTCGCGCGTGCCCGCGCGTCCGCCGATGCCGGCGAGATCGGGGAAGCGCATCGGGCCGCTGGTCTTGCCGATGGTGTGGCAGGTCATGCAGCTCCCCTTCCCCTCGAGGAGCGTCTTGCCGGTCGTCACCAGGTCGGCGGTCGTCATCGACGCCGACATCTTGGTCTCCGCCGGCGGCTGCACTTCCTTCTGCGGCACCAACTGGCCGACGTAGGTGTAGAACGCCGTCGACGCCAGCGTCAGCGCGCCGATCTTGACGACGATCGGCACTCTTCATCGAGGTCCGCCTCCGCGGAGTGAGTCGGCACCGGCAGCGAGCCGCCGCCGGGTGGGATCAAACCGGCAGCGGCGTCGGGCGACGGCTCGGGGGTCGGCGTGTAGGCCGTCACGATGTCGTCGTGGTGCGACTTCTTCCCCGCCAGGCTCGCCAGCCAGAACACCAGGCCGATGAGGACGAAGAACAGCAGCACCGTCGCCGACACCACCCGCGTCGCGAAGCCCAGCGTCGGCGTGAAGGCGTCCGGCGAGTTGTCGCGGATGACGCCGTAGACGTGCCAGTGCTGGCGCAGGCCGGAGCGCACGTAGCCCATCAGGCCCATCATCCAGGTGAAGGTGACGGCGAGGAAGATGAGCACGTACTGCGGCGTGGTTCGGGATCGTCCCCCAGCGCACCGCGGTCTGCCGCGCGCCGCGCATCATCAGCACGTCGACGACGGTGACGGCGATCATGGCGAAGAGCACCGACAGCACCTGCGGGATGGAGAACTTGATGCGCACCGCCGCTTCCACGAAGTAGCCGTAGATGCCGAAGAAGATGACGATGGCCGCCGCGGCCGCGAAGATCGACGAACTGGATGAGGTTGCCGAGCTTCGCCCACGGCACCGTCGGCACGCGGCCGCTGCGCCGGTAGAGCATGAAGCTGACGAAGGTGGTGAGGATGAGCAGGTTGACGGCCGTGTTCTTGGCCGACATGACGCCGAGGAAGCCGAGCAGCGGGTGGCTGGCGCCGCCCATGTTCTGCACTTCCTCGACGGTGGCGATGATCGAGCGCGGCGTCGCCCACACCATGAAGCAGACGGTGATCGAGCGCCAGCAGGTACTTGATGAACGGCCGGAAGCGCTCGGCGCCCTCGATGCGCCCCATGCCCAGCCAGAGGTAGTAGTTGGCGGCGAGGAAGAGGCAGCCGATGAGCACCGCCTGGATGATGAACAGCCAGGAGAAGGCGCCGCCCATCATGATCAGGCCCATGGTCTGCGAGAAGGCGTAGATCTCGGAGGCCAGCCAGTAGCCGGCGAAGGGCAGCGGCAGCAGCGCGCAGATGGCGACGAAGTTGCCGATGTAGCCCATCCAGTCGTAGTGGGCGCGCTCCTCCGGCGTCTTGGCGCGCAGGAACTGGAAGGCCGCGTACGCCGCCGCCACCGCGCCGCCGAAGGCGACGTTGGCGATGATGCGGTGGATGTTGATCGGCATCCAGGTGTAGTTGCGGACCGCCTCCCAGGTGCTGATCGTCGCCCCCGACTCGGAGACGCCGTTGGGCGTCATCATGAACGTCAGCCAGGCGTTGGCGATGAACATGATCGCCGTGCCGACGAGGTTCAAGCCGACGCCGAGCAGCAGGTGCACGCGCTTACTGAAGCTGTGCCAGCCGTAGTAGTAGGAGTAGAGGAAGCCGGCCTCGAAGAAGAACAGCAGCACGTAGGGCAGGAACGTCGGCGAGAAGACGCTCATCAGGTAGTTGGTGAACTTCGGGTAGAGCGCGATGAGCATGAAGGTGAGCGCCGCGCCGAAGGTGGCGGTCAACGAGAACGAGGTCGACAGCAGCTTGGTGAACTCGTAGGCGAGCGCGTCGTAGCGCGGGTCCTTGGTGCGGTACCCGATGTACTCGATGATGAGCGCGAAGAGCGGCACCGCGAGCACGAAGGCGGCGAAGAGCAGGTGCAGCTGCGCCACCATCCAGATGGCGACGCGGCTGCCGGTGCCGGGGAAGCGGCGGTACTCGGCCTCCTCGTACTTCTTCGCCTTCGCCGTCTCCGCCTCCGCCGCGGCTTGCTGGCGCAGCGCCTGCTCGCGGGGGGTGTCCTGGTCGGTGGTGACGTGGGTCGGCGGGTGGTAGGCGAGGCGGGCGTCGAAGGCGCGCGCCAGCCAGCCGAGGACGGCGAGGCCGACGAGCAGCGCGACGGCGCCGAGGAACAGGTTGCGCTTGCTCAACGCGCGGCTCCGGGCGAGGCGGGCGCGGGACTTGGCGCGTTATCGGGTGCGGGACTTGGCGCGGCTGGCGAGGCGGGCTCGCCGGGGGCGGCAGCCGCTTCGGCGGCGGGCGCCGCGCTCTCGGCCACCGGCGTCTCCGCCTGCAGCTTGCGCAGGTAGGCGAGGATCGCCCAGCGGTCGGCCACCGGGATGAAAGGCCCGTAGGCGGGCATCAGCCCGAAGCCGTTGGTCATCTCGTCGTAGATCTGGCCGGCCGGCATGGCGCGGAAGCGCGCCTCCATCAAGTTCGCCGACTGCACCTGGGCGCGCTGGAAGAGCATGCCCTTGCCATCGCCCTGCGCGCCGTGGCAGGGGGCGCAGAAGATGCCGTAGCGCTGCTCGCCGCGGGCGAGGACGGCGCCGTCGGCATGGCCGGGGATGGTGCCGATCCAACCCCCGGCGGCGTCCTTGCCGGTCCACCAGGCGGAGTCCTCGCGCAGCTCGCCCTGGGCGACAGTGCCGGCGACGGGCACGCGCATGACGGCGCCGTCGGCGAAGAAGCCGCTCTCGGCCTGCGGCTTGCCCTTGGGCTGCACGTCCATGTTGGGGTTCAAATGGATGGGCGGCCGCGACGACGGGCAGCCGCGGCAGGCGCCGAGGAGCAGCACGAGCGCGAGCAGCGGCGCCCTTCTCACGCCCACTCCGGGTTGGGGTTGCGCACCTTGGCCTGGTAGCTCGTTCGCGGGCGGTTGTTGAGCTCGCCCAGCAGCACGTAGTCGCGCGGCAAGGCCTTCTGCGCCACCACGCGGCTCTTGGCGTCGGTCTTGTCGCCGAAGGCGATGGCTTGCGTCGGGCAGGTCTGCTGGCAGGCGGTCTGGATCTCGCCGTCGGCGACGGCGCGGCCGGCGAGCTTGGCCGCCTGGCGCGCCTCGACGGTGCGCTGCACGCAGTAGGTGCACTTCTCCATCACCCCGCGCGAGCGCACGGTGACGTCGGGGTTCATCGCCAGCTTCATCAGCTCGGGCGTGTCTTTGGTGTAGTTGAAGAAGTTGAAGCGCCGCACCTTGTAGGGGCAGTTGTTCGAGCAGTACCGCGTGCCGATGCAGCGGTTGTAGACCATGGCGTTGAGGCCGTTGTGGTCGTGCACCGTCGCCGCCACCGGGCAGACCTGCTCGCAGGGCGCGTTCTCGCAGTGCATGCAGGGGACGGGCTGGAAGACCACCTCGGGCGACTCCGGCTCGCCGGCGAAGTAGCGGTCGATGCGCAGCCAGTGCATCTCGCGGGCGCGCGACACCATCTCGCGGCCCACCACCGGCACGTTGTTCTCCGCCTGGCAGGCGACGACGCAGGCGTTGCAGCCGGTGCAGGCCGAGAGGTCGATGGCCATCGCCCACTGCGGCCCCTTGTCCCACGACACCGGCTCCGCCCACAGCGGGATCGCCTCCTCGTGCTCGCGGTCGGGCTCCTTGGCGAACGCCGGGTCGGCGCGGTACTCGGCGAGGCTCGCCTCGCGCACCAGCGGGCGGCCCTCGATCTCCCAGTGCGTCTGGGTGATGCCGAGGCGGTGCTCGCCGTCTTCCGGGTCGAACCAGGTGCGGTGCACCTCGACGCCGAAGGCACCCCACAAGGAACCGCTCGCGCGCAGCGGGTAGGCGTTGCCGCCGACGCCGTCGGCGACGTGGCCGAGGCCCTCGCGGCCGTAGCCGAGCTCCACCGCCACCGTGTGCTCAGGCGTGCCGGGGAGGATGACGACGGCGAAGGCGGCGCGGTGGCCGTTGGCGACGACGAGGACGCGGTCGCCGGTCTCGACGCCGAGCTCGGCGGCCGTCGCCGGTGCGAGATAGGCGGCGTTGTCCCAGGTGAGCTTGGAGAGCGGGTGCGGCAGCTCCTGCACCCAGGCGTTGTTGGCCGAGGCGCCGTCCCAGACGTTGGGCGACGGGAGGATGACGAGGTCCATCTCGCCGTGCGGCGCCGCGGCTTGCGCTTCCTCGGCGTGCTCGAGCGCCACCGGGCCGCCGCCGACGCCTTGGGTGGTGACCGCGGTGTTTTCGTCGGAGGGCGGCGCGGAGGGGAGCGCGGCGCCGGACGGCGGCGGCAGGTGCTCGCGCGGACGCGCTGTCGGTACCGCACCGGGCGCCGCGGTGGCGGTCACCGCAGTGCTTCCGCCACCGCCACTCCGGACGGCGCCGCCGCCGCCGGCGAGCGCGCCGGCGGGCGCCACGCCGTCGTGCAGGATGCGGCGCCAGGCGAGGTCGTCCGCCGCGGCCGCGCTCCAGGTGGCGCGCACGAGGTCGTGGCCGGGTTGCGCCGCGCCGGTTGCCAGCAAGCCGAGCAGCTCGACGCGGCTCACTCCGTTGAGCAATGGCGCGATGAGCGGCTGGATCACCGACGCCGTGCCGTCGACGGCGCGCGCGTCGCCCCACGCCTCGAGCGCGTGCGCTTCGGGAACGTGCCAGGCGCAGAGGCGGCCGGTCTCATGACGGTGGGGGCTGAGGCAGACGCTGTTGGGCACCTTGGCGAGCGCCGCCGCGAAGTCGAGGTCGCTGGGCGCGTCGTAGACCGGGTTGCCGCCGAGCACCACCAGGGTGTCGACCTGCCCGGCCGCCATCGCGGTGGCGAGCTCGCGCAGCGCCGCGACGCTGCTGGCCGCGACGTCGTCGAGCGGCTGCAGCGCTACCGCAGTGCCGACACTGCCGAGGGTGCGGTTGATCGCCAACGCCGCGGCGTGGACGGCCGCCGGCTGCCGGCGCCCCACCGCCACCACACCCGCGGCACCGGCGGCGCGCAGGTCGCGCGCCATCACCGCGGCGCGGGCGGCCACCGGCGGCGGCAGCGCGGACACGGCAGGCAACCCGGCGGCGGCGACGCCGAGCGCCTTCGCCAGCGCGGCGACGAAGGGGCCGACGTGACGCGGCCGCAGCGCCAGCCGGTGATCCGCATTGGCGCCGGTGAGCGATAGCGCCCCCTCGACGGCGTAGAGCCGCAGCATGCCCTCGGGACGCGCCGCGGCCGCTTCCGGCCGCCGCGCCTGCGCGAAGGTCCGGTTGTTGTGGACGGCGTTGGCCTCGGTGAGCAGCAGGTCGCAGTCGACCGCCACCACCACCTTGGCGCGGTCGAGCTGGTAGACCGGGCGCATGCCGCCGTTGCCGGCGAAGATCGCCTCTTCCGAGAGCGCGTCCCACGACGCCCAGCGCATGGCCGGGTACCGCGAACGCAGCTCGCGCGCGAGCCGCGCCAGCGTCGGCGAGGCGAACGGAGCGGCGAGCACGGCGAGCTTGCTGCCGCCATCGGCCGCCAGTGCCGTGGCGCGCTCGGCCCACCACTTGCCGAAGGCTTCCCAGTCGCTCGCCTCCTCGCCCTCGCTCCCTGCAGTCGCCCGATGACGCACGCGGTCGGCGCGATCGGGGTCGTAGAGGTCGAGCACGGCGGCCTGCGCCCAGGCGCTCGCGGCGCCGTGCGAGGCCGGATGGCGCGGGTTGCCCTCGACCTTCGTAGGCCGCCCTTCGTGACTCTCGACGACGACGCCCAGCGCCTCGGTGCCGTGCGGCAGCGTCGTGGCGTAGCGCTGCGGGATGCCGGGGATGATCTCTTCCGGCGGGCGCACGTAGGGGACGATGTGCTCGACCGGGCGGCGACAGGCGGTGAGCCCGGCGAGGCCGAAGGAGGCGCTGAGCAGCTGCAGCACGCTGCGGCGCGTGACCGTGTCGGGCGCGTCGAGGGCGCCGGCGGGGAACTCGGTCTCGACCTCGCGCTGCAGCTCCTCCTGCACGGCTGGCGAAGCGAGCAGCCGCTCGACGCTACGCCAGTAGGATTTGGAGGTCTCGGGCCGCGGCGACGCGTCGGGCTGGCCGGTGGGCACGGCGGGGCTCGCGGCGTCGTCGGCGGTCAGGTCGAGTGGTTCGCTCACGGCTCGGTGTGTGCTCTAGCGGTGGCAACCGGTGCAGTCCACCGGCGGCGCCAGTTGGCGCTCCGACAGCCACTTGGCGGCGCGCACGTCCTGGTCCTGCGGCGCCTGCCAGGCGGTGTCGAGCAGCTCGTCCGGCGCCCGCAGGTGGCGCTTCGGATCGCGGTGACAGTCGAGGCACCATGCCATCGACAGCGGCTCCACCTGCTGGATGCGCTCCATCGTCTTGACGTCGCCGTGGCAGCTGCTGCAGCCGACGCCGGCGCGCAGGTGGGGCGCGTGGGTGAAAAAGGCGTAGTCGGGCACCTTGTGCACCCGCACCCACATCAGCGGCTGGCCGCTGCTGGCGCTCGCCCGCACCGGCTCGAGGCTCGCCTTGTCACGCGCCGCCAGCGCATGGCAGTTCATGCACAGCTGCGTCGACGGCACCGAGGCCACCGCGGCGCGCTCGACGTTGCCGTGGCAGTAGAGGCAGCTGACCTGCAGGTCACCGGCGTGCAGCTTGTGGCTGAACGGCACCGGCTGCTCGGGGCGATAGCCGGCGTCGGTGAAGGCCGGGGAGAACCAGTACCAAATGCCGAAGGTGGCGAAGAGCGCGAAGCCGACCGCGCCGACGCCAATGATGAGGGGGACCTTGTTCGCCCACTGTGGAAAGACCTGCGCCAACGAACGCTCCCGTTACCGCGAGGTGACTTTCGCCGCTTCGGTCTGCACTGCTTTTATGGCCTCGAAAACCGGGGCGCAGGATATCAATCCGCCGAGGGCTGTCAAGCGCGCGGCGGATGCGTTCGCGAGCTTCAAACTGCCGCGTCGCCGGCGGGGTCCCCGCTCGCCCCGGGCGGCTTGGCGCCCTTGTGGATGAACCACAGGTTGCGGGCGTAGATCGAGAGCCCCGCCGCCTGGCCGACGGTGAACACCGGGTCGTGCAGCGAGAAGATCGCGTAGAGCAGCAGCACCGTGCCGCCGCCGAGGCTGAAGTACCAGAAGGCCTGCGGGATCACGCTCCGCTTGGCGCGCTCGGAGGCGAGCCATTGGACGAAGAAGCGGCAGAAGAAGAGGCCCTGCCCGGCGAAGCCGACGACGGTCCAGATGCTGTCGATGTGCACGCGGCGATCTCCTCGACGTTGGCGACGGCTACCCAGCGGCGCTGCAGCCACCAGACGCCGAGCAGGTCGGCGATGCCGCGCCACAGGCGGTTGCTGATGTTGTACTTGCTCTTGCCGAAGCGGCGCGGCCGGTGGGCCACCGGCAGCTCGGTGACGCGCGCCCCCTCCATGCGGGCGAGCGCGGGTAGGAAGCGGTGCATGCCGGCGAACGGCGGCAGCCGCTTGACGACGCGCGTGCGGTAAGCCTTGAGCGAGCAGCCGACGTCGGTGATGCCGTCGTCGAGCACGCGCCGGCGCACGCTGTTGGCGACACGCGACGACACCCTGCGCACCCAGCTGTCCTGCCGCCGCCGGCGCACGCCGGAGACGACGTCGAAGCCGCGGTCGAGCTCGGCGAGCAGGCGCGGCGCGTCCGCCGGGTCGTTCTGCAGGTCGCCGTCGAGCGTCACCAGCAGCTCGCCGCGCGCACTGGCGAAGCCGGTGGCGAGCGCCGCCGACTGGCCGTAGTTGCGGTCGTGGCGCAGCGGCCGCAGGCGCGGCTGCTCGCCGGCGAGGCGCGCGAGCGTGGCAGCGGTGCCGTCGCGGCTGCCGTCGTCGACCACCAGGAGCTCGTAGTCGAGGCCGGCGAGCGCGGCACCGATCTCGGCCACCAGCGGCGCGAGGTTCGGCTCCTCGTCGAACACCGGCACGACGACGGAGATCCGGGGGAGCGAGCCGGGCCGGGGATCGGTCATGGCTGGGGGGAGGCGCCGCCGCGGCGACGGCGGCCGGCCGAGTATGCCACGAGGGGTAGCGGCCGTTCGCGCGCTGTCGGCACTCACCCGCGCGCGGTCGCCGCGCCGCCCGCCAGCTGCCCGCGCAGCCAGGCGCGCGCCATCCGCCACTCGCGCCGCACCGTCGAGGCCGAGACGTCGAGGGCCGCCGCGATCTCCTCGACCTCCATGCCGGCGAAGAACCTGAGCTCCACCACTCGCGCCTGCCGCGCGTCGAGGGCGGCGAGTCGCGTCAGCGCGGCGTCGACGTCGAGGACGTCCACCTCCTCAGGCGCGGCGGCGAGCTCGGCCGCGGCGACCTCGGTGAGCGGCACCGGCGTCTCGCGACCGCCGCGCTTGCCCGCCTGCCGCCTGCGGGCGTGGTCGACGAGCACGCGCCGCATCGCCTGCGCGGCGACGGCGAAGAACTGCACTCGCGCCTCGACGTGCACGCGCTCGCGCCCGCAGAGGCGGAGGAACGCCTCGTTGACGAGGGCCGTCGCCTGCAGCGTGTGGCCGGCGCGCTCCTTGCGCAGGTGCTGCGCGGCGAGCGCCCGCAGCTCGTCGTAGATCTGCGGCAGCACCCGCGGCAGCGCCTCCCGATCGCCGGCACTCCATGCCGCGAGCGCCGCCGTCACCTCGTTCTCTGCGGAAGCCATCGTCGCGGCAGCCTGACCGGCGCCTCGATCAGGCCGCCTTCGGCAGCTCCGACGTGCAGTGCGGGCAGCGCACGGCGGCGGCCGGGATGTCGGTGGCGCAGAACGGGCAGCTCTTGCTCCTCGGCGGCGGCGGCGGCTCCTCGCGGTGCAGCCGGTTGACGGCGCGCACGATCAGGAAGACGGCGAAGGCGACGAGGACGAAGCTCACCACGTTGTTGAGGAAGGCGCCGTAGTTCATCGTCACCGCGCCGGCGGCCTTGGCCTGCTCGAGGCTGAGGTAGGGCCCGCTCGGGTTGCCGGCCTTGAGCAGCACGAACTGGTCGGCGAAGTCCATGCCGCCGGTGACCAGGCCGAGCGGCGGCATCAGCAGGTCGTCGACCACCGACTTGACGATGGTGCCGAACGAAGCGCCGATGATGAGACCGACGGCGAGGTCGACGACGCTGCCGCGCACGGCGAACTCGCGGAACTCCTTGAACATGGGGCCACCTCCCGGTTGCCAGCGATGCGCGGTGAATCCTACGCCGTCGCTCGCCGCGGCGCCGAGCCCCATAGACTCACGCCCGTGCAACGCCACGACTCGCTCCTCGATTCGCTGCTCGAGCTGCAGATCCTCGACCGCGTGCCGCGCAGCGGCTGGGCGCTGCGCGGCGTGGCGGAGCCGGAGAGCGTCAGCGAGCACGCCTTCCACGTCGTGCTGCTGGTGTGGGCGCTCGCCGCCGAGGTGCCGGGGCTCGACGCGGCGCGCGCCGCCGAGCTCGCCATCGTCCACGACCTCGCCGAGGTGCGGCTGGGCGACCTGCCGCGCACCGCGGCGCGCTACCTGCCCGACGGCGCCAAGCACGCCGCCGAGGAAGCGGCGCTTTCGCGAGCTGCTGGCGCCGCTCGGCGACCGCGCGGTCGCGCTCTATCGCGAGTACCGCGCCAAGGCGACGCCGGAGGCGCGCTTCGTCGCCGCCTGCGACAAGCTGCAGCTGATGATCAAGGCGACGCTCTACGAATCCTGGGGCGCCGGCGGCTTGGGCGAGTTCTGGGACAACCCGGTGAACTTCCCCGACGACGAGTTCGCGCCGGTCTCGACGTTGCTCGCCGCCTTGCGCGAGCGCCGCGCCCCCGGCCGCCGCTCGAGCACGTAGACGCGCAGCCGGTTGTCGGCGTAGTGGATGCCGCCGGCGAGGCCGGGCGCGCTGCCGAAGGTGGCGCGCACCTCGTAGGCGCGCAGCAGCCACTCGCGGTCGGCGTCGGAGATCAGCGGCCGCCGGTCGGGGTGCACGAGCGCTCCGACGAGCAGGAAGCGCGGCTCGGCGCGCCGCGCGAGAAGCCGCGTCTTCCCATTCCAGTACTCGTGCGTGGTCTTGCCGCCCAGCCGGCGCACCTCCGCGAACGCCATCGGCGTCTGCCGCACCACCAGCAGCCCCTGGCCCGGCCGGCGGTGGCGCAGCAGCCACTCGGTCGCCAGCGTGCGGCTGTCGCGCAGCTGCGCCCTCTTGACGACGTAGCGCACGTCCGCGGGCACGAAGAGGGCGGCGAGCAGGACGACGGTGCCGGCAGCCAACGCGACCGGACGCCGCAGCCGCTCCCCCAGCCAGGCGGCGAGCACTCCCACCGCGACGCAGCAGACCGCGGCGACCGGCAGCAGGTGACGGAAGGGCTGGAAGGCGTAGCGGGCGTGGAACCCGACCATCAGCGCGGCGAAGACGCTCCAGGCGATGCCGTCGCGGCGCCAACGCGGCACCGCGGCCGCCACCGCGAGACCGGCCAGCGCCAGGGCGAGGAAAGTGAGCCCCACCTCGGGTCGCTCGAAGTGCAGGTCCCACTCGGCGCGGCGCACGGCCTGGTCCCAGTACGACGGACTGCGATGGGTGCTGTACCCCGCGTTCTCGCGCAGCAGCCCACGCCAGATCACCGCGCCCTCGACGAGCAAGGACGGCATGGCGAGCAGCGCGGTGCCGACGCCGGCGAGCCCCGCCGCCGCCGCGCGCGTCAACCGCTGCCGCCAGCTCCACGGCAACAGCAACAGCTCGACGACGACCGCGACGCCCACCATCGCGGCCGGGTACTTGGAGGTGAGGGCGAGACCGCAGCAGGCGCCGGCGAGGAGCACCCGCGACCACTGCCGAGGCTTGCGCACCGACGAGGCGACGGCGAGCGCGGCGAGCGCGAAGAGGGTGGTGTAGACGTCGACGATGACGATCGAGCCGCGCAGCACCAGCGCCGGCAGCAGCGCCGCCGCCGTCGCCGCGACGGCCCCGGCGCCGTCCCCCGCCAGCCGGCGGGCGTAGAAGCCGGCGAGGGCGACGATGCCGAGACTCAGCAGCACGCTCAGCCCGCGGCCGACGAGCACCAACGCGGGCGGGTCGATGGCGTCGTAGTGGCCGCTGATGAGATCGGCGTGCGCGAGCAGCGGCTCGTCGCGGAACGGCGCCGCGGCGGCGGCGGTCAGCCAGGTCGCGCCGGCGATCAGGCGCGACGGCAGCTGCGGGTAGTGGTTCTCGGCCGGTTCCCAGCGGCCGGTGGCGATCTGCTTCTGCGCCGGGCGCAGCACGTGCCCTTCGTCGACGTAGGCGAGGTAGGGGTAGCCGGCGCGCACGGCGGGTACCCGCAGCGCCGCCGCCGCCAGCAGCGCCGCGGCGAGGATGCCGAGCCAGAGCCAGCGGCGCGCGGGAGCTTCAGCGTCCACCCTCGTCCTACGGCCGGGACGGCCGCTCCATCCAAGGGATCCATCCGCCGCGGCCTGCGCCGGGCGTCGGTCCTGATCCTACGCCAAGCAGGAGCTAAGCCAGGTCCGAGCCCGGGTCGCCTTCGAAGCCCTCGAAGGCGCGCTCGCCGTGGCGCGGCTCGCGTTCGCGCCGCAGGCTGACGCCGCGGCGGGCGAGCACCCGCTCGAGCCGGCCGACGAGGTTCTCGCCCAGCAGCGATTGGGCGGCGCCGACGACGTCGCCCAGCACCTCGCGCAGCTCGTGGCGGCCGCTCCAGTAGCGGCGCGCCCGCGGCTCGAGGTCGGGGCCCAGGGCCTGGGTGAGCACCGCCGCCGCCAGCACCACGTCGTCCATGAAGCCGAGGCCGCCGACGAGCGCCTCGGGAAGCAGGTCGAAGGGGAGCACGAAGTAGGCGAGGGCGCCGCCGATGAGGCCGCGCGTCGACGCCGGCACCTGCGGGTCGAGCGCCAGGCGCACCAGCAGCATGAAGAGGTCGGGCACCACCAGCAGCGCGTCGACGGCGCCGCGGCCCAGCCGCCCGCCGCGCTTGTCGATCGCCGCGACGATGCGGCCGCGCAGGCGGTCGTAGAAGGCGAGCATGCGCATCGGCGCCACCTCGCCTTCGCTGCGCGCGCCGCTCAGGAACGCCTGGCGCGCCAGGTCTTCCGCGCGGTCGGCGGCGGCGATGCTGGCCGCCGTGCCGGTCAGACGATCGCCGTGCGGCGGCGACACCTCGGGGTCGGCGGCGACCGGCTCTTCGAGCTCGTCGAGGTCGCCGAGACCGTCGCCATCGTCGGGGTCGTCGTAGCCGTCCAGCTCGTCGCGGTCTTCGCCCACGGCAGTTCCTCCATGGAGATTGTAGCGGTCGGCGAAGCGGGTTTATCGTTGCCGTACCTGTCGAGACCTCGCCCGTGACCGAAAACCCCGCGGATCCGCACGAAGGGCCGACGTCCGCGCCGCGGTACGACCTCGGCGTCCTCCTCGTGCACGGCATCGGCGTGCAGCGCCGCGGCGAGACGCTGGCCGACTTCGGCCGCCCGATCTTGGAGTGGCTGCACCTGTGGTGCGACGGGCTCCACGATCGTTGGGTGAATGCAGTGCTCGCGACCGCGACGTTGCCCATCGAAGAAGAAGTAAGTCTGCACGCGTCGCTAAGAAAGCTGCTAAGAAACTTAGAGGCACAGTCGAAGTTCGAGAAAGGAGATCGCGAGTCCATCGCGTGGGCGATCGAGGCGGTCCACGAGCTGCTCGACGACGTCGAGAGCACGGAGCGGCCGGCGAAGCCCAAAGCCGGCGATGCGGGGAAAGCGCTCGACGAGGCGCGCCGCTTCGCACCCGGTGTGCTCGCCGCCGGCGTCGAGCTCCTCGATGCTCGACGCGATACGCCGAACGACCCGGAAGCTCCTGCGCACGCACGGCTGGTCATTCGTCGCCTCGCTACCGACGGCAGCATTGCCCAGGAGAGCTGGCTCGTCGCCGAGTCGTGGTGGGCCGAGACCTTCTGGCCACCGAAGTTCTCCGAGCTCGCGCGCTGGGGTCTCAGGATCGTGCCGTGGACGCTCGGCTCGCACTACAGCGCCGCCGTCCGTCGCATTTGGGCCGCGCGGCCCGCGAAGGGCGTCTTCGCCCGCGCGCGCTGGTCCACGCGGCTGATCGTCGCCGCGCTGCGCCTCCTCGCCAGCCTGCCGCTGGCGCTCCTGGCGCAGGTGTCCCTCGCGCTCCTCTTTCTTCTCGCGGCCATCCCGATTCCGCAACTCCGGAAGGCCCTCGGCACGCTGCAACGGCAGATCGCCGCCATCGTCGGCGACAGCTACATCTTGCTGGCGCGGCCGATCGAGGCCGCGTCGATGGTCGGCCAGGTGCGTCGCGACCTCGCGTGGTTGGCACGGGCAGCGAGATTCGGCAACCTGGCGGTGCTCGCGCACAGCCAAGGGGCGGCGATGGCCTACGACGCGCTGAGCGAGTCGCCGCCGCGCAATCTACGGCTGCTCATCACCTTCGGCTCGGGGATGCGCAAGCTCGAAGAGCTGCGCAACCTGGCGGGCCCCGGCAGCTATCGCCTGAAGGCGATGGCGCTGACCCTGGGCGGCCTCCTCGGCGGCGCGCTCTACAGCTGGGTCTTGCTGCGCGCCCTTGCGCAGTTCGTGGCAGGAGCAGCGGCCCGCGATGCCACCCAGGCCGTGCACGAAGTCTTCGGGATGTTGGCCTTCCTGCCATTCGCCGTGGGGGGTTTCGCTCTCGTCGCCGCCGGATTGGCGGACCTGCTGGAAGGCATGGAGCTGCCGGGGCTCCACCGGCGCATCGACAACTTCGCGCGCTCCGGCGTGCGCTGGGTGGACTGCTACGCGACGCACGACCCGGTGCCCAACGGCCCGCTGCTCGATCGGCCGCACCCCACCGCCGACGCCGGGGAGAATGGCGAGTTGCCGGCCTCGGTCGAGCTGTGCAACGAGGGCTCGACGATCGGTGACCACACGGCGTATTGGCGCAACCGCGACGAGTTCGTCAGCCGGGTGGTCGCCGAGCTGATGGCGGTGCCGGCCGACGGGCAGCCCCTGTTGACGCCGCGGCCGGCGTGGGCAGACACCGTCACGCCGCGGCGACGCTGGCGGCTGCAATGGCTCCGCGCGATCCGCGCGCTGACGTGGCCTGCCGCGGCGCTGGCGATCATCGTCCAATGGAACGCCTGGCGGTTGCTGATCACCTGGTCTCTGCGGCGCGCCGGCGGCTGGCTCGCCGGCCTCGTCGGCTTCGCGCCACCCGGCGCGCCCGCGACGCTCGACCTTGCTGCGCTCCGCCCGGCGGCGGGGGCTCTCCTCCTGGCCCTGCTGCCTGCCCTCGCGGCTCGCATCCTCTGGCGGCGCTGGGACGTGGCAGAGATGCTGGCGGCGATCCGCGGCGGCGGCTCGCGCGGGATTCCGCTCGGTCCGCTCTTCGGCATTCTCGGTCAGGTCGTCTGCGCCGCGTGGATCGCGTCGATGGCCGTTGGCCTGCCGTGGCTACCGATCGGGGTCGTCGTTGCAGATCTCGCGGTCGCCGCCTGGCTGATCGCGACGCAGTTCTCGCCCTCGCCGCCTGGGCCGGCGTTCGTCGCACCATCACCCGTCTCCCGCGCCGGTTGCACCTGGACCCTGCTGTTCGGCGCCGCCACGTTCTGGTTCGCCGTGCTCAGCTGGCTGGAGCCGGCCGTCACGGCGGCGATCGGCGGCAGTTGGTGGAAGCTCCTAGGCCTCTTGGTGCTCGCGCTTGTCGTGGTGAGCCCGCTGCTCGTCGGCTTCCTTCGTCGCCGCCAGCGCTAGCCCGTCAGGTTCACGACAACCGCACCACGTAGGCCAGCGCGAAGCCCACCTGCGCCGCCATCATCATGAGGTACATGTGCGTCCACGACGGGTGGTTCTCGACCTTCGCCAGCGAGTCGGGGTCGCGCAGGATGAGCCACACCGTGTAGGTCCCCCACGCGGTCAGCAGCAGGCCGAGCGCGGTGAGCAGGATGGGGTCGCCGGTCAGGATGGGGTGGCTCGGCTGCTGCGGGTCGCGCACCCAGGCGCCCACCGGCAGCAGCAGCCAGGGGAAGATGAAGAACGGCGCGATGATCCACGCCGCCTTGCGCACGCCGTAGAGGATGGGCGGCGTGCGGCAGCCGCCGGCGCGGTCGCCGGGGATGTCGGCGAAGTCCTTGGTCGAGGCGGCGCCGACGAGGAAGAGGGCGAAGATGGCGCCGATGAACCAGGGCTCGGTGTAGCCGATGGTGGCCACCATCGCCCATCCCGCCACCTTGAGCAGCATGCCGCGCGGGATGGCGATGGTGACGTTGGCCCACATGCCGCGGGCCTTCGTCCGCCCCCACGCCGGCACCGAGTACATCAACGTCGAGACGAAGCCGAGCAGGTAGATGAAGAAGGTCTGGTGCATCGGCAGCGGCGCGCGCAGCTTCTCCCCCCACGAGGTGTAGGGGTACACGACCACCAGCCAGGTGGGCACCAGCGCCAGCACGTAGAAGACGATGGTGAAGATCCACACGCCGCGCAGCGACAGCTCGCCTGTGCACAGCGGCCGCGTCGGCTTGTTGATGCGGTCGATCTCGAGGTCGTAGATCTGGTTGAGGGCGTTGTTGGCGGCGTTCAAGAAGGCGGCGCACAGCGAGCCGAGGGCGACGGTGGCGATCACCGACCAGGTGAGCTGCCGGGCCGGATCGGGGTTGTGCACCGAGCCGAAGGCGCAGACGGCGCCGGAGACGATGCCGAGCAGCGGCGGCAGCAACGTGAACGGGCGCGCGAGCTGGGTGTAGAGCGCCAGCTTGGAGCGCGGCGGGTTGAAAGAGGCGGCACCGCCAGCGGGAGGCGCGGCAGTCGTCGTCGAGGTCGTCGTGCTCATGGGCGTTCTCAGAGAAGCATGGACAGCGCCGCCGCGAGCAGCGCGCCGATCAGTGTGTTGAGGAAGTTGACCGCCTCGTTGTCGAGCAGCCCGCGGCGCTCGACGGTGGCGCCGACGACGCTCTCGAGCAGCGAGCCGAGGAAGGCGGCGACGACGACGGCGACGGCGCCGAGCCACGGATAGAGCCCGCCCCAGGCGCCGAGCGCGGCCACCAGCGCCGAGGCGGCGACGCCGGCGAGCGTGCCCTCGAGCGACACCGCGCCCTGCGTGCCGCGCGCCACCGGCCGCAGCGTGGTGACCAGGAACGTGCGCCGCCCCCAGAGCTGGCCGATCTCGCTGCCCGCCGTGTCGGCGGCGGCGGTGGCGAGCGCGCCGGCAGTGGCGAGCGCGAACACCAGCGGGTAGTCGGTGGTGGCGGCGAACGTCGCCGCCAGCGCCGCGACGCCGCCGTTGGCGATGGCGTGCCGCGCGCTGCGCCGCCCGCCCTTCTCCTGCGCCAGCTTCGCCGCCGCCTTCTTGCGGTAGCCGAGCTTGGTGCAGGCGGTGCCGATGACGAAGAAGGCGAGGAGCAGCAGCCACCCCTGCCAGCCGAGCGCCGCCCAGATGAGCGTGCCGATCGCCCAACCCACGACGGCACCCGAGCGGTCGACGCCGCGGATGGCGAAGGCGAGGGCGCCGAGCGCGGCGTTGACCGCCGCGCCGATCGCCAGCTGCGGCAGCAGGCCGGAAGCGAGCACCGCCTCCCAGCGCCCCTCGGTGAGCAGGATGCAGAACAGCAGCAGCCCGGCGAGCAACGGCACCGAGATGTTGTCGTCGAGCGCCTGCGGGATCGACTCGACCGCCGCACCGAGCAGCGCGGTCGCGAAGCCCGCCGCGAAAGCGAACCCCACCGCGTAGCGCCCGGGCGCCGTCCACAGCAGCAGGCCCGCCGCGCCGAGGGTGCCGAAGAGCACGTAGGCGAAGCTCCCCACCCAGCTCTTGCGCGGGTTCCACGGCAGCTTGCGGCGTCCCAGCGCCATGCCGGCGAGCGAGGCCATGCCGTCGCCGAAGGCGAGCACGCCCCACACCGCCGCGGCGACCTCGAGCCGCCGGTGGAAGGTGAGGATGAGCAGCAGCACCGCCACCGGGTAGAGCACGATCCCCCACGAGCCGCCACGCAGGGTCTCCGCTTCCCGCCACAGCTTGCGCCCGCCGAGGCGCGGCAGCAGCAGCAGGTTGAAGAGCACGGCGACGAGCGCGCAAGCGGCCCCCCACAGCGGGCCGAGGAAGCGCAGCAGGAAGGCCATGCCGCCGACGCCCATGTGGACGAGCTTGCGTAGCACTTCTCCCCGGCTCAGCCGTGAAGCGCCCGGCGCGGCGGGAGCGGCGAGCGGCACGCTGCTCACCGCATCCTTCACGAGCGCCGCTTCCACTGGCCGGTCGTCTCCAGCCACGCGATGGTCTCCGCCATCCCTTGCGCCAGCGGCCGCGGCGCGTATCCCAGCGTCCGCGCCGCGGTGTCGGAGCGGTACGCCCAGTCGTGGTGGCAGACCTCGACGAGGTCGGGAGTCAGCTGCGGTGTGCCGCCGAAGACCTGCGACCATGCGCGCATCAGCCAGCCCATCGCCTTGGCGAGCCCGCGCGGCAGCCAGCGCTTCGGCACCGGCACGCCCGAGAGCCGCTCGATGGTGCCGTAGAAGTCGCCGAGGGTGACGTTCTCGCCGCCGAGCACGTAGCGGCCGCCGGTGGGGGCACGCTCGAGCGCCGCCTGCACCCCGGTCGCCACGTCGTCGACGTGCACGTAGCTCCAGCGCCGCGCCGCGTCGCCGACCAGCGCCGGCAGCCGCCGGTGCAGCGCCTCGACGATGCCGCGCACCACCAGGTTGCCCTCGGTCATCACTCCGGGGCCGTAGATGACGCCGGGATAGACGACGACCAGCGGCGCCCCGGCGGCGATCGCCTCGCGCGCCCGCCGGTCGGCCAGCGTCTTGGTGCGCTCGTAGTCGTTGATCCACGGACGCTCCGTTTGTCTATCCAGAGGCGACTCGGCGGTCTCGTCGAGCTCGCCTCCCGGGCCGCCCTCGGTGGGTCCGAGGGCGATGAAGCTCGACACGTAGACGAGGCGGCCGACGCCGGCCTCGGCGGCAGCCCACAGCACGTTCTCCAGGCCGCCGACGTTGACGCGGTCGAAGTCGGCGGCCTTCGCCACCAGCTTGACCAGCGCCGCCGCGTGCACGATCGCCTCCTGCCCCTGCGAGGCGGCGACCAGGCTCGCGCGGTCGGTGACGTCGCCCGCCGCGAACGCCACCCCGGCCGGGAAGCCGTCGCGCGACGCCGCCGGCCGCACCAACAGCGTCAGCTCGTGGCCGGCGGCCGCGAGCCGCGCCACGACGGCGCGGCCGAGGAAGCCGGTGCCGCCGGTGACCAGCACCTTCACCGCTGCATCCTCGTCATCAGCGGAGGGCCTCCGCCGCCACCTGCTCGCGACTCCACTGCCAGAGGTCGGCGATCGCTTCGGCGGTGCTCTTGCGCGGCGCCCAGCCGAGGCGGCGCAGCGGCTCGGCGCTGCCGGCGAGCACGGGAGTGTCGGACGGGCGCAGGAAGCGCTCGTCGACGGTGATCTCGACCTCGACGCCGGCGGCGGCGAGCAGCAGGTCGAGCGCCTCGCGGATCGAGATCGCCTGTCCGCTGGCGACGTTGTAGACGGCACCCGGCTCGCCCCGCTCGACGAGCAGCGCCAGCGCCTCGGCGCCGTCGGCGACGTGCACGAAGTCGCGTCGCGCGTCGAGGTTGCCAACCGCCAGCAGCGGCGGTTGGCGCCCCGCCTCGATGGCCGCCAGCTGGCGGGCGAAGGTGGGCAGCGCGAAGTGCGGCGCCTGTCCGGGGCCGATGAGGTTGAACGGCCGCGCCACCACGCCTCCGCGCGCCAGCACCAGCCGCTCGCCCGCCGCCTTGTTGCGGCCGTACGGGCTCGCCGGCGCCGCCGCGCGCGTCTCGACGATCGGCTGCTCGCTCTCCGGCACCGCCCCGTAAACCTCGGCGCTCGAGGTGAACAGCACCGGCACGTCCACCGCGGCGTCGAGCACCGCCTGCGTGCCCTCGACGTTGACGCGCTCGTAAGCGGCAGTCTCCGTCCAGGAGCGGCCGACGTGGGCGAGGCCGGCGAGGTGCACGATGCGCTCGGGCCGGAACGCCGCCATCGCCGCGCGCAGGTCGTCGTCGATGCGCCCGCGCTCGGCGGCGAGGTCGAGTCGATGGAGCTCGATCTTCCGCCCCGCCCCCGGCAGCGGAACGCACTCGTCGAGGCAGGTGCCCGCCACCTCGTGCCCGTGCGCGAGCAGCGCGCGGGCGAGGTGCTGCCCGACGAAGCCCGAGATGCCGGTGACCAGAATGCGCATGCGAGTCAGCGCGGCGGCGCCGTCACTACTTGACGCGCTCGCGCCAGTACTGCAGCAGGTCGGCGAGCGTCTTGTCGAACGGCACCTCGGGCGCCCAGCCGGTGTCGTTGCGGAACTTGGTGCTGTCGCCGATCAGCCGCACGACGTCCGAGGGCCGCATGCGCTCGGGGTCCTGCACCACGTCGACCTTCGCCGTCGACAGCGCCAGCAGGCGATCGAGCAGCTCCTGGATGGTGATGCCGGAGCCGGTGGCGAGGTTGTAGACCTCGCCGTGCTTGCCCTTGGTCACCGCCAGCCAGTAGGCGCGCACCATGTCGCGCACGTCGGTGAAGTCGCGCACCGCTTCGAGGTTGCCGACGCGGATCACCGGCTCCTGCAGCCCGGCCTCGATCGAGGCCAGCTGCTTGGCGAAGTTGGAGGTGACGAAGACGTCGCCGCGCCGCGGCCCGGTGTGGTTGAAGCCGCGGGTGCGCACCGTCTTCAGGCCGTAGCTCTGGAAGTACTGGTAGGCCATCATGTCCTGCCCCACCTTCGACACCGCATAGGGGGACAGCGGCCGCAGCGGGTTGTCCTCCTTGATCGGCACCTCGTCGGGGTGGACGAGGCCGTACTCCTCGGACGAGCAGGCGATCTGGATCACCGGGTCGAGGGCGAGGAAGCGCACCGCCTCGAAGAGGTTGGTCTGGCCGGTGAGGTTGGTGACCAGGGTGTCGTTGGGCGCCTTCCAGCTCGACGGCACGAAGCTCTGCGCCGCGAGGTGGAAGATGGCGTCCGGCCGCGCCTGCCCGAGCGCGTGATGCACGGAGGTGAAGTCGCGCAGGTCGCACTCGACCATGCGCAGGCGGCCGCGCACGCCTTCGAGGTTCTCCATCCGGCTGCGCCAGCGGTAGAGGCCCCAGACCTCCACGTCGGGCTGGTTCTCGAGCAGGTACTCCGCGAGGTGAGAGCCGGCGAAGCCGGTGACGCCGGTGATGAGGGCACGCATGGGCACGGACTCCTTCTCTGCTTAATTGCGGTCGAAGTGGCCGGCGCGCAGGCCGGCCAGGTACTCGGAAAGCCCCCGGCGCCAGGGCTCGACGCGGCGGCCGAGCAGCGCCTCGCAGCGGTCGACGGCGAGCACCGAGTAGGCGGGGCGGCGGGCGGGGCGGGGGAACTCGGCGGTGGTGACGGGCTGCACCTCGACGCTGCCGTCCCAGCCGGCGGCGATCTCGCGGGTGAAGCCGAACCACGAGACGGGCTCGCGGTTGCGGTAGTGGACGAGGCCGCGCGCGCCCCGGGCGGCGAGGTCGCAGAGCGCGGCGGCGAGGAACGGCGTGTAGGTCGGGCAGCCCACCTGGTCGTCGACGACGCGCAGCGGCACCTTGCCGGCGTCGATGAGGCGCAGCATGGTGAGCACGAAGTTGGGGCCGCCGGGGCCGAAGAGCCAGCTCGCCCGCACGACGAGCGCGGCGTCGTAGTCGAGCGCCCGCTCCTCGCCGCGCAGCTTGCTGGCGCCGTAGACCGAGAGCGGCGCCGTCGGATGGTCCTCGGCATAGGGCTCGCGCGAGGTACCGTCGAAGACGTAGTCGGTGGAAACGTGCACCAGCGCGGCGCCGGCGTCGCGCGCCGCGGCCGCGATCGTGCCCACGGCGTCGCCGTTGACCGCGAACGCGTGGTCGCGCCGCTCCTCGCAAGCGTCGACGGCGGTGAAGGCGGCGCAGTTGAACACCACCTGCGGCGCGAGCTCGCGCACGCGCCCGGCCACCGCGGCCGCGTCGGTGACGTCGGCCTCGGCGTGGCCGAGCGCCGTCGCCGGCCACCCGCGGCGACCCGCCTCCTCCGCCACCGCACGGCCGAGCATGCCGCGTCCCCCGAAGATCAGCGCCCGCATCGATCCGTCACTGGACGCCGACCTCGCAGTTATCGCCCAGCATGAAGCGGTAGGCCTTGGGCTTGAAGTCGGTCTTCGTGATCTTCGTGTTGCGGCCGATCAGCGAGCCGTCGATGCGCAGCGGGATGTCGCGGATCTCGCACTGCGCGAGGACGATGGAGTTCTCGATCTCGCAGCGCGACAGCAGGCAGCCGTCGCCGATCGAGGTGTAGGGGCCGACGAAGGCATGCTCGAGGCGGGTGCCGGCGCCGAGGATGGCGGGCCCGCGCACCAGCGAGTCGACGAGCTCGACGCCCTCGCCCAGCTGGACGCGCCCCTCGACGCGGCTGCGCACCCCCACCTCGCCGTGGCGCACCGTCTCGATGCGCTCGAGCACGATGTGGTTGGCCTCCAGCATGTCCTCGAGCTTGCCGGTGTCCTTCCACCACCCCTGCACCCGGTGCGGGTGGACCACCAGCTGGCGGTCGATCAAGTCCTGGATGGCGTCGGTGATCTCCAGCTCGCCGCGCGCCGAGGGGCGGATGCGGTCGACCGACTCGAAGATGTGCTGGTCGAACATGTAGACGCCGACGAGGGCGAGGTTGCTCGGCGGCACCTTCGGCTTCTCCACCAGCCGATGCACGGCGCCGCCACCGTTGAGCTCGGCGACCCCGAACTGCTCGGGGTTGGGCACCTCGGCGAGCAGGATCATGGCGTTGCACTCGCCGCGGCGGAACTCCTCGACCAGGCTGGTGATGCCGCCGGCGATGAGGTTGTCGCCCAGGTACATGACGAAGGGGTCGCCGCCCAGGAAGGGCGCCGCCACCTTGACCGCGTGCGCCAGGCCGAGCGGCGCCTCCTGCGGCACGTAGGTGATGCGGGCGCCGAAGCGGCTGCCGTCGCCGAGGGCGGCCATGATCTCGTCCTTGGTGTCGCCGACGATGACGCCGATGTCGCGGATCCCCGCCGCGACGATCGCCTCGATGCCGTAGAAGAGCACCGGTTTGTTGGCCACCGGCACCAGCTGCTTGGCGGAGGTGTAGGTGATCGGGCGCAGGCGCGTGCCTTTGCCCCCTGCGAGGACGAGGCCTTTCATGATGTCGATTCCCGGCCTAGAGGCCTTCTGTCTCGCCGCCGTTGAGGTCGAGGAAGGTGCCGACGTTCTTGAGGTCGATCGAGAACAGGTAGTCGCGGCGGCGTTCGTTGACGAGGTTGGACTGGTGGAACTCGAGGTGCAAGGCGTAGCAGCTGCCGATCCAGGTGAGCAGGTGACGCTGGTCGCGCAACAGGCTCTTCTCGAAGTCGTAGGTGACGTACGAGCTCAGGTTGAGCTGCCGCGAGGGCAGCGGCGACAGCGTGGTGCCGAAGGTCGCCTGGTTGGTGAGCACGTCGCCGCTGGTAGCCACCCAGCGCGGCGTCCAGGTGAAGTCGAAGCGCTGGCGGCCGACGTTGAAGTTGCCGCTCGCCTGGATGCCGGTGAGCTCCTTGAACAGCACGCTGTAGTCGGCGTCGAGGCGCAACCCGAACGCCGTCGTCGGGTAGCTGCGCAGGCTGGCGCGCAGCGGGCCCCAGGCGCTTTGCTCGCCGAGGCCGCTCTCCAGCGGCTGGCCGGCGTCGAAGCTGTAGCCGCGCGAGAGCTCGAACGACAGGATCTCGCGCGCCCCGCCGCCCTTGGCCGGGTCGGCGGGCTTCGCGAGCAGCCGGTTGATGATGGCGACGCGGCCGATGTTGAGGCCGCGCGGCGACAGCGGGTCGACCTCGTCGAAGATCGGCACCCGCCCCTGCTCGTCGTACTTGCCGTAGTAGTTCCAGGCGACGCGCGGCTCGACGATGTGCTTGAGCTTGCCGAAGGGGCCGATGCGGCGGTCGACGATGCGCGAGAAGGAGGGGCCGATCACCTCGGCGCCGCCGAAGGGCAGCGTGCGGCTGATGTCCTCGCCGGTGAAGGTGTTGAGCGCCCCCGAGGTGGGGTCCACCGAGTTGCCCCACCAGGTGAGGTTGCTGCCGCCGTTGAGCGTCAGCGACAGCCAGGGCGCCGGCGACAGCGGCACCCGCAGCGACGGTTGGAAGTGGAAGCGCGCGTAGCTCGACTGCACGAGGCCGCGGTCCACCGCCAGGTAGTGCGCCGCGCTGTCGAAGGCGGCGTAGATCGGTGTGCGCCCGATGCGCGTCGGCCGCAGCTTGTACTCCACCTCGGGCAGCTGCTGCAGCTCGATGATGTCGTCGGCGGAGAGGAAGGTGCGGCGGCTGTCGACCAGCAGGTTCAGCGACTGGCTGCCCCAGTTGCCGGTGACGAAGGCATTGGAGTAGATCTGGTTGCGGGTCTTGGTGGAGAGGCCGCGCTCGAAGTCGCGGAAATAGTCGAAGTCGGAGTAGTCCTCGTACTGCACGACGCCGCGCAGGCCCAGCGGCAGGTCGCGGGTGTCGTGGTCCCAGCGCACCTTCCAGCGGTACTCCTCGCGCGTCGGGTCGTCGATGACGTAGCCGCGGAAGGCGCCGCTGGTCTCGTCGCTGGGGTGGTAGCGGATCTCGTTGCCGAGGCCGAAGTAGTCCTTGCTGTAGAGGTCGGCGTAGGCCGTGGTGTCCCAGCTGCGCCCGAGCACCTGGTAGTAGGCGAGGCCGAGATAGGCGCCGCGCGTGTTCGAGTTGCCGATCTTCGGCACCAGTAAGCCGGAGGCGCGGTCGGTCTTCGTCGGCCACACCATGTAGGGCAGGTAGAGCACCGGCACCACCTTGGCCCGCATGCTGGCGTTCTTGACGTGCGCGTAGTCCTCGAGCTGGATGCGGGCGCGGCCGACGTGGAAGCTCCACGCCGGCACCTCGCCGGTGCAGGAGGTGAAGATGCCGTCCTCGATGACGTACTCGTCCACGCCCACCTTGTCGACCCGCTCGCCGCTGAAGTAGATGCCGGGCTGGGCGGCGCCGGAGGCCTGCTTGAAGCTGCCCAGCTTGGTGTCGAGGTCGTAGGTCGCCGAGGCGCCGGTGAGGCGGCTCGGGCCCTGGTCGATGACCACGTTGCCGACCGCGGTGAGCTCCTTGGTGGAGAGGTCGATCGACAGCACCTCGGCGGCGAAGTCGACGTCCTGGTAGTGGAGCTTGACGCCGCCGGTGAGCACGGCGTAGTCCTCGCGCTGGTAGTCGAGCGCGCCCGCGGAGCCGGTGGCCTCGCCGCCGCCCTGCTCGGGCGGGAACGGCAGGGTGAAGGTGATGCGCGGCGTCGTCGGCTCGGGCGCCGGCGGCGGGGAGCCGGGCGGCGGTTCCTGCGGCGTGGCGCCGGTGGGGGCCGCGGGCGAGCCGGAGAGCACCGGGTCGCCGGTCGACGACGGCGGCAGCGTCGCGCCGCCGGGGTCGAGCGCCGCGCCGGGCGCATCCGGCTCGAACACAGGCTTGTACTCGGGCGGCGTCGTGGTCTGCTGCATGGAGAGCAGCAGCAGGCCGGCGAGCACGTGGGCGCTGCCGATCAAACGAGCCGCTCCACCACCACAGCCGTTGCCTCGCCGCCGCCGAGGCAGATGCCGGCGCAGCCGATGCGGCCGCCGCGCTCGGCAAGCGCGTGCAGCAGGGTGACGAGGATCCGCGCGCCGGAGGCGCCGATGGGGTGGCCGAGCGCCACCGCGCCGCCGCGCACGTTGAGCTTCTCGTGCGGGATCGCGAGCTCGTGCATCGCCGCCATCGCCACCGCCGCGAACGCTTCGTTGACCTCGAAGAGGTCGACGTCGGCGACGGCGATCCCGGCCTTGTCGAGCGCCCGCTGCATGGCGGTGATCGGCGCGGTGGTGAACCACTCGGGCTCCTGCGCGAACGTCGCCTGCGCGAGGAGGCGCGCGATGGGCTTCTTGCCGAGGCGCGCGGCGTGCTCGGCCGTCGTCAGCACCAGCGCCGCCGCGCCGTCGTTGATCTTGCTCGCGTTGGCGGCGGTGACCGTGCCGCCGTCGGGCTGGAAGGCGGGCCGCAGCTTGCTCATCTTCTCGAGGTCGGCGCGGAACGGCTCCTCGTCGCGGTCGACGACGGTGGGGCCCTTCCGCCCCGGTACCTCGACGGGCACGATCTCGCTCGCAGCAGCGCCGTTCTCCGCGGCCTCACGGGCGCGGCGGTAGCTCTCGCGGCTGTACTCGTCCTGCGCCTCGCGGCTGAGCTGGTACTTGCTGACGCAGATCTCGGCGCAGCTGCCCATGTGCTTGTCGCCGTAGGGGTCCCAGAGGCCGTCGTGGATCATCGAGTCGACCAGCTTGCCGTGGCCCAGCCGCAGGCCGTCGCGGGCGCCGGCGGCGAGGTAGGGAGCGTTGCTCATGCTCTCCATGCCGCCGGCGGCGACGAGGGCGAACTCCCCCACCCGCAGGTCGTTGGCGGCGCTCATCACCGCCCGCATGCCGGAGCCGCACACCTTGTTGATGGTGATGGCGCCGGTCGAAGGCGGGCAGCCGGCGGCGAGGGCTGCCTGGCGGGCGGGCGCCTGGCCGAGGCCGGCGGGCAGCACGCAGCCCATGTAGACCTGCTCGATGGCGGCCGCCTCGACGCCGGCGCGGGCGATGGCGCCCCTGAGGGCCGCGGCGCCGAGGGCCGTCGCCGGCAACGGAGCGAGCGCGCCCTGGAACGAGCCTATGGGCGTGCGCGCCGCGCTCAGGATGACGACGTCCGGCATGGAGTGGCCCCCGCTGATCAGAACCGAGCTAGGGTTGTGGGTCGGCGGGTGCCCGCCGCGGAAGCGGCCGGATCGTAACATGGGCGCCCGATGACCACCCCCGCCGCTCCCCGCCGCCTCCTCGCCGTCGATTTCGGCGCCAAGCGCATCGGCCTCGCGGTGTCGCAAGGCGCGCTGGCGCTGCCGCTCGCCACGCTGGCGCGGCGCAGCGACGCCGAGGCCGTCGCCGAGATCGCCGCCGTCGCGCGCGAGGAGGGCGTCACCGGCCTCGTCGTCGGCGAGCCGCGCCGGCTCGACGGCACGGCCGGCGACGCGGCGCGGCGGGTGGGCGCCTTCGCCCGCCGCCTGCAGGCCGCCACCGGCCTGCCCTGCGCGCTCGTCGACGAGGCCCTCACCAGCCGCGCCGCCGAGGAGCGGCTGCGTGCCGCCGGCGTCGACCCGCGGCGCCATCCGGAGCGCGTCGACCAGGTGGCGGCGCAGCTGCTGCTCGAGGACGTGCTGGGGCGCGAGGAACGCGCACAAGCTTCTGCCGCTGCGTCGGCCGAAGAAGGTGCGCCGGCCGAGGAAGGAAAATGAGCGCACGCGGCGGCAACGGCAACGGCAACGGCAACGGAGCACCACGGCGCCCTCGCACCAAGCGGCCGCGCGGCGGCGGCTTCCGCCGGTTCCTGCGCCGGCTCGCCGTCCTCGCCCTGCTGCTCGCGCTCGCCGTCACCGCCGCCGGCTGGTGGGGGTGGCGCTCCCTCGCGCAGCCCTACGCCGGCTTCCGCGGCGAGCAGCGGGTGAACGTCGAGCCCGGCACCAGCGGTCTCGCCATCCTCGCCACCCTCGAGCGCGAAGGGGTGATCCGCGACGCGCGGCTCGCTCGCGTCTGGCTGCTCGCGCAGGGCGACCCGCCGCTGCAGGCCGGCGAGTACCTCTTCCGCGCTCCGCTCTCGACACCCGACGCGCTCGGCAAGGTGATCCGCGGCGACGTCGTCGCCCACCGGGTCACCGTTCCCGAAGGGCTGACCCTCGAGGAAACCGCCGACCGCCTGGTGGCGGCGCGGCTGGGCGACCGCGACGCCTTCCTCGCCCTCATGCGCGACGCCAAGCCGATCGCCGACCTCGACCCGCGCGCCGAAGACCTCGAGGGCTACCTCTTCCCCGACAGCTACACCTTCGCCGCCGAGACGCCGCCGCGCGCCATCGTCGACGCCATGGTCGCCAACTTCCGGCGTCGCTGGCGCACGGAGGTCACGCCGCGCCTCACCGCCGACGGCGGCCGCACGATGCGCGAGGTGGTGACCCTCGCCAGCATCGTCGAGAAGGAGGCCAAGGCCGCCGCCGAGCGGCCGCTGATCGCCGCCGTCTACGCCAACCGCCTCGAGCGCGGCATGGGCCTCTTCGCCGACCCGACCGTGATCTTCGCGCTCAAACGCCTGGGCCGCTGGGACGGCAACATCCGCAAGGCCGACCTCGCCCTCGACTCGCCGTATAACACGTACAAGCATGCGGGCCTGCCGCCGGGACCGATCTGCTCCTCCGGCACCGGCGCCCTCGCCGCCGCCGCCGCTCCCGCCGACGTCCCCTACCTCTACTTCGTCAGCAAGAACGACGGCACCCACGTCTTCGCCACCACCCTCGACGAGCACAACCGCAACGTCTCCACCTGGCAGCGCCGCTACTGGCGCGACCGCCGTGCCGCCGAGCGCGCCGTGCCCTCACCCTCACCCCTGGTGCCGGGACGCCGTCGCTGAGACATAATTGATCAAGAGGGTGATCGCCGATGACCAGTGACGCGCGCATTCGCCCCTTCGCAAAGTTCCTCGTCACCTGCTCGCTCGTCGCGCTGCCCATGTCCGCGAGTAGCCAGCCCGCCGGGAGCAAGCCCGCGAATAGCGAGTTGGAGCAGTACCTGGCCGAGCGTCGCGCCGCCGCCATGACCGAAGGCGCCGAGAGCGAGATCCGTACCGTGGCCAACATTCTCGCCGGAGGCTCGACGCTCCTCGTCGAGAAAGGCGAAGACGGCTCCTACGGGCGCACGTACTCCACGGCGCTCTGCTTTCGCCCTGGCGCCGAGTCGCCCGAGCAGAAACGACTCAAGGCCGAGGTCGAGCAACGCACCGCCGTCGAGCTCCAGCGGCTGAAGGCAGCTGCCGATTTCGACCACTCCGGTTTCGTGACCGGCCGCGAGGGTTCTCGCCTGCGCAACATCGTCGAGCTCGGTCTCATCATCGAGCAACTCGCCGACGAAGACGCGGCCTCGGTTCGAGCTGTCGCCAGGGCTCTGAGCAGCGACGAGAACTGGGTCACGGCGACTGCTGCCGCCTACGAGCAACTCCGGCTCAGCCTGGACGGCACGCAGGGCGCCAAGCTCCCAGCCCTTCCCCGCGCGCTGCTCCCGGCGGCACCGGCACCTTAGGGTCCCCAACAGCGGCGCCGGCACGAGCTCGCCGACCGACAGGCGGGGGGACCCGGGTAATGGGTGCGCGCGTCAGCGGCGCGAGGGGTGCCCGCCGCCAGCTTCTGTTTGCAGCGCCGGGCGACCGCCGCGCCGCAGAACGCACGACAGGATCGCCGGCGCCGCTCGCGCGCCGGCGATCGCGTTAGTCAACCGTGCGCACTTATCGTGTCTGGCCGGACAGGTGACGGCGTTCCCTCGCGACATCCTCGGCAGTCCAGCTGAAGAGGACCTCTCGTTCGGCTCGTTTCTCGATCACGTCGCCGCTCAGGAGGTCCCTGGACATTACGAGTTCGTACTGGATGATGCCGTCCGAGCCTGAATCCTCAGCGGGGCGAAGGGACACGGACAGCCTGATCTGGCCGCCGTGTGCGCGTGCCAGGGAGCCCGAGAAGGCCGGGCCCGGTACTGGCTTCGCGTCCGGCTCTCCAGCAGGACGCCAGCCCATGTTCCCGCTGAACGGTCCCTCTTCCAGGTCGATGGCGTGGACCACTTCTCCCAGGAGAGGAAACTGCGCGTCTAGAAGATCGAACACCACGGAGTCGGCCACAAAGGCGATTCGCTCGGTGGCGCTTGCGTGATTGCCGGATGACTGACAACGGCTGCCCTTGTTCCCGCCTCCGCCTCCCACGACATTCGATGGCGGGCCATCGCCGCCACCACTCAAACATCCTTGAGTGGCGTCACACACACCCTGAGGGCGGCAGACGGACCAGCATGTGTCCTGAATACACCTCGTGGTCACGTGACAAGAGCAGTTGCCCGATTCCCACCCGTTCGCAGAGTCGCAACTCCCCGCGTTGCAGCGCGCACAGTTCGCCTCTGCCTTGGCTGCGACGATCAGTGCAAACGTGGCAGCGAAGACTACGGGTAGCAGACGATTCCATGTGACTCTCACACCGCCTCCTGTTCTCAGGTCCCGAGTTGGAATTCAGATCGCGACGGGAATCATCGCGGTCACCGCATGGACCAGATCCTCGGCCCCGAGCCGAGACCTCGGACCACTGCTGGAAATGCCCCGCTACACAGCTTCGCCTGTTTGACCGTGAGTTTCTGCTTATAGGCGGAAATATCTCGCGGGACAAGCGGCCTGTCAAGAGGTTCAGGCTTGGAATGGTCTGCGGGGCACCTTCGAATCGGCGGTAATCGTCCCGCTCCGCAGCCCGGCAAGGGGAATTCGGCAGATCGAGGCCGTCTATACCTCGCGACATGATCGGGAGTCGCTCGAGTGGCGGCTGAGAGCGGGCGCCACCGCAAGTCGAGCCGCCGGCGCGGCCTTGCGTCCCGACTCCGCCGATGGCGTTTCGGGTGGGGTCCGGGCCCGTGCCCCGATCAGGACACGTATAGCGAGTATTTCGAGGGGAAGCTCCCGCCCGACGAGCAGACACGGGTGACCGCCCACCTCGAGCGGTGTGACAGGTGCGGCGACGATGTCCAGGAACTCATCCAGGCGCTCGTCAAGATCTCAGAGAGACAAGACGAGCGCGTGGTCGGGAACTCGCCAGGCCCGAGGCGGTTCGAATGGGTCGATTCCAAGCGCTTGCGGACGCTGCTCCCGGGTAGCGACTCGGCGGAATCGAAGATCCCGTGGCCCACCTCGCTGTTGGTCTACGCGGCTGCGGGAACCGAACCGTCGAGGATCCATCCGCCGCGAAGGACACGACCGGCGACACTGATCGTCGTTGCCCTCGCGGTCGTACTCGGGGCGGTCCTCGGCACTCACCTGCCCAAGAGCCGGCGCGAAACCACGCCCGACTCGACAGCGCGCGCCGAGCGACTCGTGACACCTCGGTTCACGGGCGGGCTGGCGTGGGCGCCTCTCGTCGGGCGATGGAGCGCGCAGCTCTCGCGCGAGCCTTACCTGGAGCCTGGGACTGCCCGCTACGTCGCAGCCGCGCAGCAGCGCCGGCGAGCGTCCGCCGATCCAACCGCCGCTGAGCTGGGAGCGGTCGGAGCCGTCTACGCACTCGGCGGACGCACCGAGTCGGCGGTAGAGGCGCTCCAGCGCGCAACGGCGGCGGCGCCGGACTCGGCCGAGCTGCTGAGCGACCTCGGGGCCGCGCTGCTGGCGCGCGCGGAGCTCGCCGAGCGGCGTCGGCTGCAAAACCCTGGTGCCGAGCTGGAGGACCGTGACGCCGACATTCCCGCGGCCCTCGAAGCCATCGATCGCGCGCTCGAGATCTCGCCGCGGCTTCCCGAGGCACTGTTTAACCGCGCTTTGGCGCTCGAGCGCCTCTACCTGCGGCGCTCGGCGCTCGCGGCTTGGCAGGCCTATCTCGACGTCGATGACTCAGGCGCGTGGGCGCGCGAAGCGCAGCGGCGGTTGGAGGCGATCGTCATTCCGGCGCGGCCCGATCCAGCTCGCATCCGCGCCGAAATCGCGGCGGCCGCGGACGGTGGCGACCGCGAACGGCTCGCGGAGCTCGTCGCGTCGCATCGTCACCTCGCTCGCGCGAGCGTGCAGGAAGACTTGCTGCCCGGTTGGGCAGAAGCGTGGCTGTCCGGCGACCGGACAGCGGCGGAGCGCCAACTCGCAGCCGCCCGCCTGATCGCCGACGAGTGGGAGGCGCAGACCACCGACCTGACCCTGCGCGAAGCGGTTGCCGAAATCGAGAACGCAACGGGCAGCGCCCTGGAACGGCTGGTCACCGCATACCGCGACCTCGGACAGGCGAGCCGCGCGCTTGCCGCCTTCGACCTCGACGCTGCCGAGGGCGCGGCGGAGCGCGCGCTCAGCGCGCTTCCGGCGGAAAGCCCAGCCCTCGCGTGGGCCGCCCTCGTGCGGTTGGCGTGCTTGGGCTACCGCGGCGGTGAGGTAGGCGCACAAGCCTCAGCGATCGCCCGCCACTCGCCCCGCGACTTGGCGACCATCGGTCGTGCGTGGTGGATCTCCGGCGTCTTGCACGTCAGGCACGGGAACTTCGCGACCGCCCTAGCGGAATACCGGCTCTCGCTCGACGCCTATGAACGGCTTGATGACGTCGAACCCGCTGTGGCGTTGCACCATCTCATCGGCGACGTCTACGGCCTGATGGGCACCAGTGACGCCTGTTGGAGGCATCGACGAATCGCCCTGGAGCAAGCCGCGATCCTCACAGATCGCGAACGTGCAATGGACATCCTCCGCTTGTCCGGCATCCTGGCGCTGTATCAGGGACATCCAAGGGTCGCCGCCGATTTTCTCGCGGCGACCTTGGCAGAGCCCGACATGAGCGAGCCGGACCAGATCGCCCGCACCTACCTCTGGCGTGGCCGCGTGCTGCGCGAGCTCGGGCGCCGGCACGAGGCAGCTCAGGAGCTTCGGCGCGCCGGCGCCTGGATGAGCCGCGCAAGGCCCTTCGAACGCCGCGATCTCGCCCCCGATCTGGACTTCGCTTACGGACTGGTTGCGACCGATCCCGAGCAAGCCGTACAGCTCCTCTCACGCGCCTTCGACGGATTTCGCGCGCGGGGGCTCCACTGGCGGCTGCCGGGGATCCTGCTCGCCCGGGCTCGTGCCCACGTCCTGGCCGGCCAGGCCGCTGCAGCTGAAGCTGACCTCCGCCAGGGACTGGCGCTCATGGACGAGGAAGGAGGTCAGGAGAGCCGCCAGCTCTCGACGCCTCGGTTCGATCGGCCCGATGAGCTCTTTGCGGAGCGGGTGCGGCTGGCGCTCATGCAAGGCCGTGCAGACGATGCGTTCGCGGCGGCCGAGGCCGGGAGAGCGCAACGCGTCCGCGCGCTCACGCGGAATGGCGAGGCACGCGCCGACTCCTTCACAGGCGCGCCATTGCGGCCTGCCGAGGTCGCGGCGCGACTCGATCCCAACACCACGCTAGTCCTGTACTCCTGGCTTTCCGACGGCGTGACGGTGTGGCGAGTCGAACGGAGCCGCGTCTCTGTCGTACGCCTTGGGAAATCTCCCCGCGACCTGCGGCGGCTGATTTCGGCATTCGCGGCCGATCTCGAAGCCGGCGCCTGGACCGCGGCCACGCGTGAGACTGCGATGCAGCTCTACTCCGCATTGCTGGCGCCGGTGAAGCCCGCAAACGGTCGGTTGGTCATCGTTCCCGACAAGGACTTGCACAGCTTGCCGTTTGCCGCACTGATCGATCCGACGAGCGGGCGCTTCCTGATCGAAGAGCGGGAGGTTGCGATCGCTCCCAGCGCGGTCGCCTTCCTGCGCAGTCGAGCTCGCCGTGTGAAGCTCCCCGATACGCCGCGCGACGCCTTGGTCGTTGGCGATCCTCGTACTGACCCGACCTTGTTCCCGGCGATCCGATCGCTCCCCGGGGCGAGATTGGAGGCTCGCGAGGTGGCGGCGCTCTACTCGCGTCGCGAGCTGCTCCTCGGCAATGCCGCCACGCGAGCTGCGTTCCTCGCTGCGCTCGGCCACAGGGACGTGGTTCACTTCTCCGGACACGCCCTCGCGAATCGCGTCGATCCAGACCGATCGAGCTTGCCGCTGGCCGAGAAGGAGGGCCGGTCAGGTTTGCTAGTCGCCGCGGACATTGCCAGGCTCGACCTCACCGGCACTCAGGCGGTGGTGTTGTCGGGATGCGAGACGGGCGTCGGTAACGATGGCGGAGGCGGAGGCCCGCTGAGCCTCGCGCATGCCTTCCTCGCCGCCGGCGTGTCGGACGTGGTAGCGAGCCTTTGGCCGATCGCCGACGTGCCTTCCGCGCCGCTCATGACGGCCTTCCACCGGCGCTTGCTAAATGGCGAGCCGCCTGCGAAGGCACTGCGCGCCGCCCAGCTCTTGATGATGCACAGCACCGAATCCGCCCAGCGATCCCCCGGCGTCTGGGCGGCGTTCGAGTCTTTCGGCGGCTGAACGCCGAGCCGCCGGGAAGCATCCCGCCCTGGTTGCGCGGCCACCCGCTGCCGCGAGCGAGATCTCGCGGCCCTCCTCGTGCTGCCGCCACATTCGTCGACCTGATGGAAAACGAACCTGCACAAGGAGATCTGGTCATGAGCTCACACAACATCAAGTGCTTTCTCGGCTTTCCGACGACACACAACAACCCGCATACCGCTCGGCTCGAAAGTCGCTGCTCGACGATGGACAGCAGTTACGGCGAGGGCTACGGCGCGTGGCGGGGAGGTTTAAGTACGGTCCACGATGCTGTCGACGCTGCGCTCGCCGGCAATGCGGCCGCTGCCGCGGAGCACGTCGCCGCGGGCAAGCAGCAGCTCGCGGCCTGCAGCGGCGCCCTCACCGCTTTCGGTCAGGCGCTCGTGAACCTCCGCAGCGACCTCTTCGAGCGCGGCGCGGTCGACTCGTCCGAGCCTCTCCTGGCGCGCGAGCCCTTCTTCGCTACCCTCGACTACGACGCCATCCACCGCGAGCTCGCGGGCCAGGGAGCCGTGCTGCTGTCTCCACGTCCTCCGGGAGAGAGTCCGTGGCGGGGCGTCGGCGCGGACGGCGCCCTCGCCGGCGCCGAAAGAGAGCCGGCTGGGGCATCGGGCGCTCGAAGAACGTCTCGGGCGGCACGTCGATGGCGGCGAGCACCTCGAGGATCACTTCGACGCTGAGCTTCTTGACGCCCCGCAGCGCGTCCGCCACGTAGCCGCGGCTGTGCGCGAGCTTCTTCTCGACGTCCGCCACCGAGTAGCCGCGCGAGTCCACCAGCGCCCGTAGGCGGTCTACCACGCGATTTCGATACGCAGCGTGATCCGAGGCTTCCATGTTTCCGCGGATTTTCTCACCGTTGCGCCAGTCCGGCGTGCGGATTCAAGCAACTCGCTCAACGCGTCGAGGTGAGGCTCCCTTCCGCGACCCAGCCGCCCTCCGCGCCGTTTGACTCCACGGACCCCGTGGTGTATCAAGGAGCTTGGCCATCCTCGACATCCCTGCGGCGAGGAGCACGGAGATGAACATCCGGGAGCAGTTCGGGAAGTATCTCCTCCTGAAGAAGTTGGCCGAGGACGCCCTGGGCGAGACCTTCCGTGCCGGCCGCGTCGGCGGGCACGGCATGGAGCAGGTGGTCCTGCTGCGCGTCTTCAACGGCACCGGCATCGACGCCGCCACGCTCTCGGCGGCCCTGCAAAAACGCAAGGCGGTGCACCAGGCCCTGGTGTCGCCCAACATCGGCAACGGCGTCGACCTCGGCGAGGTGCGCGGCGTGCCGTTCGTCGCCTACGACTACGTCTCGGGCAAGGACCTGGCGGCACTGCAGGAGCAGGCCCGCCGCCGCAACCACCCGATCCCATCCGATCACGCGTTGCTCATCGCCGAGCGGATTGCGCTCGCCCTCGCCGTCGGCTACGAGACGCGGCTCGACGACGACCGCGTGCTGCACGGCTGCGTGCTGCCGCAGCTGGTGATGATCTCCAACGAAGGCGAGACGCGGCTGCTCGGCTTCGAGGCGGCTCCCGGCCTGCGCCAGGTGGTGCGCGGCGCGGTGGCCACCAAGCCGCTGGCGCGCTACCTCTCGCCCGAGGCGCGTTCCGGCGCTGCCGCCAGCAAGTCCGACGACGTCTACTCGCTGGGCGCCATCCTGCTCGAGCTGCTCACCAGCCAGCCGGTGCCCACCGACGGCGACCTCGCCGCGTTCATCGACAACGCCGAGCTCTCCTCCGAGGGCACGCCGCTGCCCGAGGACCTCAAGCGCCTGCTCAAGCAGAGCCTCACCACCGCCGACAAGCGGCTCGGCGACGTCATCAGCTGGCACAAGGCGCTGTCGCGGATGATGTTCGAGGGGCAGTACAACCCGACGACGTTCAACCTCGCCTTCTTCATGCACAACCTCTTCCGCGACGAGATCGAGAAGGAGTCGCGCGAGATCGAGGTGGAGAAGACGATGGAGCTGCAGCTGCCGCCGGCGGCGGCCGCCGCCGCGGCGCGCTGCCGCAGCCGCCGCGGCGCAGCCGGCCGTCAAGGCGCCCACCTTCGGCTCGATGAGCTCCGAGCTGCGCGAGCCCACCGGCGTGCTGACCGAGACGCAGGTGCGCGCCCGCGAGAAGGCGGGCAAGACCAAGCTGGTGATCGGCGCCATCGCCGCCCTGCTGGTGATCGGCGCGGGCGGTCGGGTACTTCCTCCTGCGCGGCAAGGCCACGCCCGCCCCCGTCACCACCGCCGCCACTCCTGCCCCGCCGCCCAGCGCCGACCGCACCGCCCTGCAGGCAGCAGGCGGCGGCGCAGCTGGCCGAGGCGGCGCGCATCGAGCAGCAGTACAAGGAGCTGCTGGAGAAGCAGAGCAAGGACATGCAGGCGCGCTACGACGAGCAGCTCGCCTCCATGCGCAAGGAGATGGACACGGCCAAACAGCGCGCCCAACAGGCGCAGCAGGCGGCCGACGCTCCGGCACCGCCGCCCAGCCGGCCGGCGCCCCTCGCCACCGTGGCGTCCCAGCCGGTGCGGCCCGCCGCCACCCAGGCAGCCGCGGCGCCGGCGCCGAGCACGGCACCCGCCGCCGTGCCGCGACCACCGCCGCCGCCGCGCCGGCACCCGCGCAGCCGGAGCCGGCGCAGGCGGCGCTGCCCACGGACGTCGCCGACGCCCAGGCGGCCCCCAGCGCCTCCACCCCGCCGAAGCTGCTGGCGCGGCCCAACCCCACCTACCCGGCCATCGCCCAGCGCATGCGCAAAGAGGCGACGGTGGTGGTGCGGGTGCTGGTCGACGAGCGCGGCCGCGTGGAACAGGCCGAGCTCAAGGGCGAGCAGAAGGGCTTCGGCTTCGATCAGTCTGCCCTGCAGGCTGCCAAGGGCGCCCGCTTCGCGGCCGCCACCCAGGGTGGGCAGCCGGTCAAGAGGTGGGTCGACCTGCCGATCCACTTCAAGCTCTGAGCGCGGACGCGCGGCACCGTGATGGTCGAGGCCGAGGGGCCGCACCCTCGGCCTTGTCGTGTCGGGGCGCCCGCTAAGATCACCAGCGCGCAGAGGTCGTCTTGCCGCAGCCTCCCACCCCACCGCTCGCTGCCCCGCCGGCCTCGCCGGAGATCGCGCTGCTGCGCCACGCCCTCGCCGGCGTCGAGCCGCCGCCGTCGCGGCGCGTCTTCGTCAACCGCGCGCTGCGCATGGAGCGCATCCGCTGCATCGGCTTCGACCTCGACTGGACGATCGCCCCCTACTACCGGCTGCCCATCGAGGAGCTGATCTTCGAGCTCGCCCTCGACCGCCTGGTGAGCCACTTCGACTATCCGCCGGCGGTGCGCCGCGCCGAGTTCCGCCCCCACTTTCCGCACCGCGGGCGTCATCGTCGACCGCGAGGCGGGCGTGGTGCTGAAGATGGACCGTCACCGCTACGTCGGCCGCGCCTACCTCGGCCGCGAGCTGCTCGACGGCGGCGCGCGGGCGAAGCTCTACCGCCAGGAGCGCCTCGACCTGCGCAGCGAGCGCTTCTACTGGGTGGACACCCTCTTCGAGCTGCCGGAGGTGAACCTGCTCGCCGAGCTCGTCGAGCTGCAGCGCCGCAAGCTCCTCGACCCGCCGTCGTACAGCAAGCTCTTCGCCGACGTGCGCGCCGCCGTCGACGGCGTCCACGCCGAGGGGCCGCTGAAGCCGCGCATCGCCGCCGACCTGCCGCGCTACCTGCCGCGCGACCGCGCCCTGGCGCTGGCGCTGGTGCGGCTGCAGCTGCCCGAGCGCAAGCTGATCCTGATCACCAACTCCGACTGGACCTACACCGACCGGCTCTGCTCGTACCTCTTCGACGGCGTGCTGCCCGGGCTCGACAGCTGGCGCGAGCTGTTCGCGCTGGTGATCGTCAGCTCGCGCAAGCCCGGCTTCTTCAGGAAGCGCAACCCGTTCGTCGAGCTCGACGGCGACGGCCGGCCGCTGGGCGAGGTCGACGTGCCGAGCTGGGGGAAGGTCTACGCCGGCGGCAGCCGCTGGGGGCTCGAGGACCTCATGCAGGTGCCCGGCGAGAGCTTCCTCTACGTCGGCGACCACATCTACGGCGACATCGTGTCGAGCAAGCTCACCTCCACCTGGCGCACGGCGCTGGTGCTGTCGGAGCTCGAGGACGAGCTCGAGAAGCAGCAGGAGCAGGCGCCGCAGCTGCGGCACCTGGACGCGCTCAAAGGCGAGCTGTCGACGATGGGGCACAAGATGGACGACCTGCGCGACGTGCTCGGTCTCTACGGCCGGCACCCGGGCGAGGAAGCCGAGGGCGCGCAGGCGGCGGCGCGGCTGCGCCTCGAGCAGCTGCAGCAGGAGCACCGGGCGTTGCGGCGGCGGGCGGGCGAGCAGGAGGAGGCGATCGCCACGCGCTACAACCCGACCTGGGGGTCGGTGTTCAAGCAGGGCGGCAGCCAGAGCCTCTTCGGCAGCCAGGTGGACGACTTCTCGTGCATCTACACGTCGCGGGTGGCGAACTTCGCCTACTACGGGACCTCGCACTACTTCCGCGTGCTCAAGGACCCGATGGCGCACGACGTGGAGCTGTGACGACGCCAGCGGCGGGCACCAGCTCGTAGACGCGAAGCAGCGGCGCGAGCGTGCCGTTCGGAACGTTCGGGACGTTCGGAACGTTCGGAACGTTCGGAACGTGCAGGAGGCGGCGGCTGGCGCCGGTGCGGTAGACCTCGCGGAAGTAGGGAGTGTCGGCCGACCACGCCAGGCGCGCGCCCATGGTGCGCAAGAACCGCGGGCTGCCGGCTACGGCGTCCTGGCGCCACGGGCTGGCATCGTCGCCGGCGAGGGCGGCCAGCTCCCACGGCGGCTGTAGCGTCGTCGGCGCGACGACCCAGCGGACCTGGTGACGGCGCAGGAGCTCGGCGGCGGCGCGCGGATCGGTGAGGAGCCAGAAGCGCTGCCCGTCGGCGAAGCCCGTCTGGCCGTACGGGCCGAAGGGGTTGGCCAGCGTCGGGCGGCGGGCGCGCCAATGGATCCAGTGGCCGTGGCTCCACGGGGCGAGCACGGCGTCGGTCGCTTCGCCCGTGCCGTCGCGCCAGGCGGGCGGCGGCGGGCCTGTGGCGGCAAGGAACGCCGTAACCTCCGCCATGCCGGTGGTGACGAGGTCGGCGGGGCGGCCGTAGAGGCGCAGGCCGCCGAAGGCGGGGATGGCGAGGTAGGCGGCGAGACAGGGCGCGAGCGCGGCGACGAAGAGCGTCCGCGGCGCACGGCTCGGCAGCCGTTGCCAGACGACGCCGCCGAGGACGGCGAGGGACAACGCGGCGGCGTGGCTGTAACGGGACTGGACGATCGCGAGAGCGAGCGCGCCTGCGGCCCAGGCGATGACGACGCCGAGCGCGGCATCGCGGCGCGAGCGCCAGCGCACGAGCACGATCGGCAGGACGATCGGCAGCGCCGAGAGGCGAACGAGCGCGGGCCGCGGGTCGAAGGGCCCGAAGAGGAAGAGCAGCGGCCGCGACTCGGCGACGGCGGCGAGGAAGGCATCGCGGCCGCCGACGAAGCGCAGGCCGGCGGCGAGAGGCGCCACCGTCGCCGGCAACAGCGCGACGAGCGCGAGCACGGCGAGCGCTCCCGCCCCGGCCGCCGTGTTCCGCATCGCAGTCGAGAGCGACGCGCGGCCGAGCAGCGCCGCGAGCGCGCCCCAGACGGCGAGAGCGCACGACGCGGCCACGTGCAGCCACGAGAGACCGGCGAAGGCGCCGGCGTCGAGACCGCTCCAGACGCTGTCAGCGGCGAAAGGAGCGACGGCGACCGCCGCGACGGAGGCGCCTACGGCAAGCACCGCACCCGCCGGCGCCGCGATGCGCCAGCCGCCGCCGAGGACGGCACCGAGGAGCGCCAGCGCAACCAGCGCCAGATGCACCTCGCTGCCCGCCCACGTCAGCGGCAGCGCGGCGAGCGCCGCGGCGACGAGCAGCGCCTGACCCGCGGGCAGCCAACGAGCGCGCCGGACCTGCGAGTCGTCGTTCGCCACTCGCCCTTCCGATTCGCGTGCATCGTCGATCGCACTCGCCGGCTGCAACGCCCGAGCGAGCCCGAGCAACGCCAGCATCGCCAGCAGCTCCACCGCCGGATCGTGGTCGAGCGCGCCGAGCAGCGTGTAGCGCACGGCGGCGGGCAGCGCCGCGGCGAGAAAGGCGGCCGCCACGGCGGCCTGGGGACCGCCGAGTCGCCGCGCCAACGCCGCCGCAACGAGCACCTGCGCGATGCCGAGCAACACCGGCAGCCGCGCGCCGACGGCCTCTAGCGCCGGCTCCGCCGCGGTTGGCGCTCGAGGACCCCGCATCGGCGCCGGCTCCGACGGCGCCGGGTAGACCTTGGCGAGCGCTGCCAGGGTCCAGTCGAACAGCGGCGGCCACGAGATCCGGCCGCCCTTCTGGGGTCCGGGCAACCCTGGCGGCCCGAGGAACGCATCGCGCTGCGGCACGCGCGGCCAGTCGGCGAGGACGAGCCAGGCGCGGCGCAGGTGGTAGTAGCCGTCGGTGCCGTCGAGCACGACGCGACCGCGCTGCACCGGGTCGCCGCCCAACACCTCGGGCGCCGTGCCCAGCCGGAGAACCAGCGCAAGCAGGCAGGCCGCGAGCAGCCACGCCCGCTCGGACCGCGGCGTCCGTCCGGGTGGCGACGTGCCCGCAGCGATCGGCCTCGCCGCCGCGCTCGACGCCGGCGACGTCATCGTGCGCTCAGCGCCCGTCGAGCGCGTACTCGCGGCCTTCGACCGGCAGCACCACGCGCGCCGTGGAGAGCTCGCCCAGGCGCGCAGTGATCTCCTCGAGCTCCGCCGTCGAGCGCGTCGGATGGTGGTGCATGGGCATCAAGGTGGCGGCGCCCGCGGCGCTCGCCAGCGCGGCCACCTTCTCCACCGTCGAGTGCCCGCGGCGCTGCGCTCCGGCCGCCGCCTCGTCGTCGGTCACCCACACCTCGTGCAGCAGCAGCTCGACGCCGCGCGCGAAGTCGGCGGAAGCCTCCTCCGCCTCGCAATCCGTGAGGTAGGCGAGCCGATCGTCGACCACCACGCCCACCGAGCCGCCCGCGTGCTCCTGGCGCCGCAGCCGTAGGCGCGCGCCGGCGACTTCCAGCGTCTCGTGCGTGTACGGCACCACCTCGACCGCCACCGGGAACTCGGCGAAGCGCAGCGGGAACAGCGGCGGCGCGATCAGCCGCGCCAGCGCTTCCGGGGTACCGTCGACCAGCGGCGGCGCCGGCGCGTAGATGCGCACCGGCAGCGAGCCGTTGACGGCGGTCAGGTACGACAGGCCGACCGTGTGGTCCAGGTGGTAGTGGGTGAGCACGATCTCCAGCCGCTCGATCCCGACGAGCGCCTTGGCCAGCGGCGCCTCGAGCAGCCGCCCGAGCCCGGTGCCGGCGTCGAGCACGAAGGCCGCCTCGCCGCGGCGCACCAGGTAGCACTGCGTCTGGCGGCCGTGGGTGGGAATGAAGCCGTTGGTGCCGAGAGGCGTGATCGAGAGGCGGCTCATGGGCGCGGGCCGGTTGCGGGCTGCGACATTCTAGGCGCAACCCCGGCCGCGACGCTGTGAAGTGCTAGTAGCGAGCGACTTCGGGGTCGACCTCGACGCTCCAGGCGTCGATGCCGCCGGCGAGCGACGCCGCCCGAGGGAAGCCCTGCGCCCGCAGCCACTCGGTGGCATGCAGCGAGCGGGGCCCGTGGTGGCAGTAGACGACCACCGGCCGCGCGGGGTCGAGCTCGCCGACGCGCGCGGGCAGCTGGGGGAGCGGCACCAGCAGTGCGCCCTCGATGTGCGCGATCGAGTGCTCGACCGGCTGCCGCACGTCGAGCAGCTGCAGGTCGCGCCCCTCGTCGCGCCAGCGCTGCAGGTCAGCGACCTCCACCTCGAGGTCCTCCCAAGGTCCATCGAACGATGCTCCGCCGGTGTTCGTCTCGCTCACGCCGCTCCCCTCCAACGCAATGTCCGAGCGCGTCCCCGCGCCGCCTTCACCGCACAGCTCCGGGTAGTCGATCAGCCCGCGCTGCGTCGGCTGCGCTGAACAGATCGGGCAGCTCGGGCTCTTCTTGAGCGCGAGCTCGCGGAAGCGCAGCCGCAGCGCGTCGAAGGTGAGCAGCCGCCCCACCGCCGGCTCGCCGATGCCGAGCAGCAGCTTCAGCACCTCGCTCGCCTGCAGGGCGCCGACGATTCCAGGGCAGCACCCCGAGCACGCCAGCCTCGGCGCACGAAGGCACGGCGCCCGGCGGCGGCGGCTCGGGGAAGAGGCAGCGGTAGCAGGCGCCCTTCGCCGCCCAGAAGACGGCGAGCTGCCCCTCGAAGCGCTGCACCGCGCCCCACACGTCGGGCTTGCCGAGCAGCACGCAGGCGTCGTTGACGAGGTAGCGGGTGGCGAAATTGTCCGAGCCGTCGGCGATCACGTCGTAGCCGCGCAGCAGCTCGAGGGCGTTGGCGGCGGTGAGCCGCACGCCGTGCGGCTCGACGGTCACGTGCGGGTTGACCTCGCGCAGCCGAGCCACCGCGGCCGACACCTTGTCGCGGCCGACGTCGCCCTCGCCGAAGAGCAACTGCCGCTGCAGGTTGCTCGCCTCGACGCGGTCGAAGTCGACGAGCCCGAGCCGCCCGACTCCCGCCGCAGCGAGGTAGAGCGCGAGAGGCGAGCCGAGCCCGCCGGCGCCGACGAGCATCACCCGCGCCGCCTTGAGCTTGCGCTGACCCTCCGGCCCCACCTCGGGGATGACCAAGTGCCGCCCGTACCGCCGCATCTCGACGGCGTCGAGAGAAGGCAGCTCGGCGACGAGGTCGAGCGCGCTCATGCGATCGAGGCCTCCACGACGTCGACTGGCTCCTCGATCAGCGGTCGCCCCGCCGCTTCTCGACGGAACGACCGCGGCTCGCCGCAGTCGCCATTCGTGACCGGCACGATCAGGTAGCTCCAACCCGGCCACGCCTCGCGCTCGTCGCGCCGACTCGGCAGCGCCGCGCCGTCCGGGTGTGAATGGTAGACGCCCACCACCGCCCGCCCACCGCGTCGCTCCTGCGCCATCGCGCATGCCACGGCGTCCGGGGCCAGCTCAAAGCCACGTCGCGGCTCCGCGTAGCGGTTCTCCAACGGCACCACCGAGGTCACGTCCTCGCGCCCCGCCGCCGCCTCGCCGAGCAGCAGCCCACAGCACTCCTCCGGATACGCCGCCAGCGCGTGCTCGCGGATCGACGCCAGCTCCCCGGCTGTCAGGACGAGAGCCACGAACAAGGTATAGCACGGCCTCAGGAACCGCACGCAGGTGAGCTGGGTTGGCGGCACAAGAGCGATAATGGAGGTTGTGATCGACGCCTGGATCGTTTCCCAGCCCGACGTGCTCGGAGGCAAGCCTTGCATCCGCGGCACGCGGATCAGCGTGGATTTCCTCCTCGAGCTGCTTGCGGGCGGGGCCTCGCAGGAGGAGATCACGCGGGCTTACCCGCAAGTCGCGGATGAAGCACTCGCGGCGGCGTTGCATTTCGCCGCCCAAAGAGTGAGGGAGGACGTCGTGCTGGCAGCCTCCGGAAGCGAAGCCTGAACGCCTCCTTCCCCCTCCTCCTCGACGAGAATGTGCCGGTCGAGCTCGCGCCCTCGCTCCGCGAGCTCGGAATCGACGTCGAAACGGCGGCGGAAGCGAACCTCTGTGGGCAGAGCGACACGGAAGTTCTCCAGCACGCGCGGCTGACCGACCGTGTCGTCGTCACCCAAGACCCCGACTTCGGCGCCCTCGCCATCCGGAAAGGCGAACGGTGTCGCGGCGTCATCCTGCTTCGACCCGGGCACTTGGAACCCGCCATCATCCTCGACACGCTCCGGCGGCTCTTCGCGGAGCTCCCGCCAGTCGAACCACCGTTTCTGATGACGGTCACGCGACGCGCGGAGCTTCTTCACGTCAGGCCCCGCCACCTCTCCTGACGCGGGCCTATCCGACGAGCCCGGTCCGAACCCGGCGAACTACGGCCGCAGGCAGCCTTCTAGCACCTCGGGAGCAGCATGTTCGAGTCTGCGACATCGCACTTCCCCCCTGGCGCCGGCCGACGTCAGGGGATTCGTGGGCCGCGCACGCAAAGTGCCGGTGCCCGTTTCCACTTGGCATTGACTACCATGCCGCCGCCGTCGCAAAGGTCGGCCTCCATGAATGAGGGCGCGTCGAGCCTGTCGTTGACCACCCACGGCGTGCAACTCGTAAGTTGTAGCAACGGCGACACGCGGTAGTTGCCCGCGAACTTGTCGACGATCAGGCTGCGAATGTCCGCGAGGGTGGGCAGCCGCCAATCGTCGTGGCCCGCGCGCTTCGAGGAACCACAGTTGGAGGCGGCACCCTCGAACGTGGTGGGACCGCCGCTGTCCTTCAGCGCCCACGTCAACCCGGTCACCGGATCGCTCGCGGTGCCATCGCCATTGTCGACGAGCTGCCCCGTGGAAGGTGCCGCGGGTGCGGTCGCCTGCTCGCCGTTGAGCTGCTTGAGCAGGGCGAGAGCGGCGGTGCGGTCCTCCGCGCTGGAGCCGTCGCTGGTCAACACCGCTTCGAGCTCTTCGCGAGCTTCGTCTAGGAGGTCGCGAGCGTGTTCAAGGGAAGGCGCGGCCCACAGCGCTGCAGGGCTGGACAAGATCCACAGAAGGGCAACGATCTTCTTGAGGCGATCTGCCATTCCCAACCCCCTTCTTCCAGTGCGGTGACGTCAGCCGCCCGACCGCTCACAGGTCCTGCAGGGTCAGTCCAGTTGCCGCGCGATCCGCGCCAGCATCACCGGCCCGATTTCGTCGCCGTCGTGGAACGCCCAGACGAAATCGGGCCAGCCCGCACGCCGCAGCACGCGATTAGAGCCGGTCTGCCGCGCCACTGACCAGCCGATGCGGAGCAGAGCCGCCAGGACCCGGCGCGCCTTGCGAGACGGCCAGCGGCTCACGCTGCACGAACGACACGGAGTCGAGGTCCGCCGGGGCCAGCTCGCCGTGCTCGATGCGGTCGGCCAGCACGCGCAGCGAGAGCGCCTTCGCCGCGGCGGCCGCGGCGTCGGCCGTCGGGCCGTAGACCAGCACGCCGGGCAGGTCGAGCACCTCGGCCAGCCAGCGACCGTCGGTCTCCTGCTCGACCTCGAGCACCAGCTGCATCGCGTGGCAGCGTAGCACGCAGAGCACTCGGCCCACCGCCGGCAACCTTCGCTTCCGCACCTCGTATATTGGTCATCGTGCGGACCCTCCCCACGCGGATCCCTGCCGCTGGCGCGCCCTTGCGTGCCGGCGGCTGCACCCTTTCCACCCGTTGACCAGGAGGAGGCCTTCGTGGACCGACGCCAGTTCCTGCGTTTGACCGGGCTGGGAGCGGGCACGCTGATGATTCCCGTCATCGGCGCGCCGCGCGACCTGTTCGGCGCCACCACTCCCATCCCCACGGCGGACAAGAAGGCGCTCGCCGACGCCGCGCTGGAGACGCGCGCGCGCCCGCGGCGCCAGCTACGCCGACGTGCGCATCGGCCGCTACCTCAACCAGTTCGTCATCACCCGCGAGGACAAGGTGCAGAACCTCGTCAACACCGAGTCCTACGGCGTCGGCGTGCGGGTGATCGCCGACGGCACCTGGGGCTTCGCCGCCACCTCCGACGTCACCAAGGACGGCGTCGAGAAGGCCGCCGAGCGCGCCGTCGCGATCGCCAAGGCCAACGCCAAGGTGCAGACCGAGCCGGTGCGCCTGGCGCCGCAGAAGGGCTACGGCGAGGTCTCCTGGCGGACGCCGATCGAGAAGAGCGCGTTCGACGTGCCGATCCAGGAGAAGGTCGACCTGCTGATGGCGGTCAACGCCGCGGCGATGAAGGCGGGCGCCAAGTTCGTCAACTCGCAGCTCTTCCTGGTCAACGAGCAGAAGTACTTCGCCTCCACCGACGGCTCCTAGATCGACCAGGACGTGCACCGCATCTGGCCCAACTTCCAGGTCACCGCCATCGACGAGAAGAGCGGCAAGTTCCAGACCCGCGACGCCCTGTCGGCGCCGATGGGGATGGGCTGGGAGTACCTCGGCAAGGCGGCGCCGGTCTCGACGCTGGGCACGCCGCTGTGGGCCAACACCTACGACATGCTCGACGACGCCGAGGCGGCCGGCGCGCAGGTCAAGGAGAAGCTCACCGCCAAGTCGGTCGACGCCGGCAAGTACGACCTCGTCCTCGACCCCACCCACCTCTGGCTCACCATCCACGAGTCGGTCGGCCACCCGCTCGAGCTCGACCGCGTGCTCGGCTACGAGGCCAACTACGCCGGCACCAGCTTCGCCACCCTCGACAAGTGGCAGACCAAGAGCTTCAAGTACGGCAGCCCCAAGGTGCACGCTCTTCGCCGACAAGACCCAGCCCGGCTCGCTCGGCGCCGTCGGCTACGACGACGAAGGGCGTGAAGACCAAGCGCTGGGACCTGGTCAAGGACGGCATCCTGGTCGACTACCAGAAGATCCGCGACCAGGCCCACATCCTCGGCCAGACCGAGTCCGACGGCTGCTGCTACGCCGACAGCTGGAGCTCGGTGCAGTTCCAGCGCATGCCCAACGTCTCGCTCGCCGCCGGCAAGGAGCAGCTCACGCCCGCAGCAGCTCATCGCCGGGGTCGAGAAGGGGATCCTCATCGTCGGCGACGGCTCCTACTCGATCGACCAGCAGCGCTACAACTTCCAGTTCGGCGGCCAGCTGTTCTACGAGATCAAGGACGGCAAGATGGCGGCCGATGCTGCGCGACGTCGCCTACCAGTCCAACACCCAGGAGTTCTGGAACTCGTGCGTGGCCAGCTGCGACGAGCGCGACTACCGCCTGGGCGGCTCGTTCTTCGACGGCAAGGGGCAGCCGGGGCAGATCAGCGCGGTCTCGCACGGCTGCGCCACGGCGCGGTTCAACGGCGTCAACGTCATCAACACCGAGCGCAAGATCTGAGGGGGCGGGCAATACCATGAGCATGCTGAGCAGAGACGAAGCGCAGGCGCTGCTGAAGAAGGTGATCGCGCTCTCCAAGGCCGAGACCTGCGAGGCCAACCTCAACGGCAACACCAGCGGCAACATCCGCACCGCCCGCAACTCGGTGTCGACCAGCGGGGTCACCGACGACCTGCAGCTGGTAGTGCAGTAGCAGCTACGGCAAGCGCTCCGGCACCACCACCATCAACGAGCTCGACGACGCCTCGCTGGAGAAGGCGGTGCGGCGCTCGGAGGAGCTCGCCAAGCTGGCGCCGGAGAACCCCGAGTTCATGCCGCCGCTCGAGCCGCAGCAGTACGTCGACGCCCCCGGCTGGGTCGACGGCACGGCGAAGATCACCGCCGAGTACCGCGCCAAGGCCGCGGCCGACAGCATCGGCCCCTCGAAGGCGAAGAAGCTCGTCACCGCCGGCTTCCTCCAGGACTTCGCCGGCTTCCAGGCGATGCTGAACAGCAAGGGGCTGTTCGCCTACTACCCGTCGACCAACGTCAACTTCACGGTGACGGTGCGCAGCGAGGACGGCACCGGCTCCGGCTACGCCACCGCCGACGCCAACGACGTGGCGGAGATCGACACCGCGAAGACCTCTGGCGTCGCCATCGACAAGGCGCTGCGCTCGATGGGCGCCAAGGCGATCGAGCCCGGCAAATACACGGTCATCCTCGAGCCGGCGGCCTCGGTGGGCTTGCTGCAGTTCATGGTCGGCGGCTTCGACGCCCGCCAGTCCGACGAGGGGCGCTCGTTCCTCAGCAAGCCCGGCGGCGGCAACAAGAAGGGGGAGAAGATCGTCGACGAGCGGGTGAGCATCTGGTCCGACCCTGCCGAGCCGAGCGCCCCTACCGCGCCGTGGGCGGGCGACGGCCGGCCGCGCAAGAAGACGATGTGGATCGAGAAGGGCGTGGTGAAGAACCTCTACGCGTCGCGCTACTGGGCGGCAAAGACCAACATCGAGCCGCTCCCCTTCCCCGCCAACATGGTCATGGCCGGCGGCACCGCCAGCACCGAGGACCTGATCAAGGACACCAAGCGCGGCCTGCTCGTCACCCGCACCTGGTACATCCGCATGGTCGACCCGCAGACCGTGCTGCTCACCGGTCTGACGCGCGACGGCCTGTTCATGATCGAGGACGGCAAGCTCACCTTCCCGGTGAAGAACTTCCGCTTCAACGAGAGCCCGGTGATCATGCTCAACAACCTCGACGCCCTGGGCAAGCCGATCCGCTTCTCCGACGGCGACGGCAACGGCGCCTCGCTGCTGCCGCCGATGCGGATCCGGGACTTCACGTTCAGCAGCCTCTCCGACGCGGTGTAGAAGCCGCCGGAGAAAGAGGCCGGGCGGTGGCGCCCCCTGCCCCTCGAGGGGCAGGGGGCCGGGGGGACAGGGTGGGAAGGTAAACAGGGGAGGGGGTCGGGTGGGGGGCGGCAGCGGGCTACGCTCGCGGAGGGGGTCCGGCTACCATTGGCGGCGTGATGAAAAGAGCCAAGCACGCCCTGCCCATCGCCTTGCTCGTCGTTGCCCCGGTGACCGCGGCCTTCGCGAACGGCCCTGTCACCATCGCCGCCCCTGCCACCGGCAGCGGCGAGCGCGCCGTCCCATCGCGCGACCCGCACTCCTACGGCCGCCCCGACGAGGTCGCCGTCGAGCACCTCTCGCTCGACTTGACTGTCGACTTCGAGCAGCGCCGCCTGCGCGGCAAGGCCACCTTGCGCCTCGCCAACCCCGGCGGCGGCAAGGAGCTCCACCTCGACAGCCGCGACCTCGCCATCCGCGGCGTCACCCTCGACGACGGCAGCGCCGCGCGCCATTCGCTCGGCGCTCCCGATCGGCTCCGCGGCAGCGACCTCGCGATCGCCGTCACGCCGCAGACGCGCGCGGTCACCATCGAGTACGAGACCTCGCCCGGCGCGGCGGCCCTGCAGTGGCTGACGCCCGAGCAGACCGCCTCGAAGAAGCTGCCGTTCCTCTACACCCAGTCGCAGGCGATCCTCGCCCGCACCTGGGTGCCCTGCCAGGACTCGCCGGGCGTGCGCATGACCTACGACGCCACCGTACGCGTGCCGCCGGGCTTCCTGGCGTTGATGAGCGCCGAGAACCCGACCGCGCTCGCGGCAGACGGCGTCTACCGCTTCCGCATGGAGCAGCCGATCCCGTCCTACCTGCTGGCGCTCGCGGCCGGCGACCTGCGCTTCCGCGCGCTCGGCCCAAATACCGGCGTCTACGCCGAGCCGGCGACGATCGACGCCGCCGCCGCCGAGCTGCGCGACGTGCCCGGCATGATGACCGCCGCCGAGAAGCTCTACGGCAAGTACCGCTGGGGGCGCTACGACGTGCTCTTCCTGCCGCCGAGCTTCCCCTTCGGCGGCATGGAGAACCCGCGGCTCACCTTCGCCACGCCGACGCTGCTCGCCGGCGACCGTTCGCTGGTGTCGGTGATCGCCCACGAGCTGGCGCACTCGTGGTCGGGCAACCTGGTGACCAACGCCACCTGGAACGACTTCTGGCTCAACGAGGGGTTCACCAACTACTTCGAGTCGCGCATCATGGAGGAGGTCTTCGGGCGCGACTACGCCGACATGCTGCGCGTGCTGTCGCTCACCTCGCTGCGCGAGGAGGTGGCGTCGCTCGGCGCCACGAACGTGGCGACGCAGCTCTACGTCGACTGGACCGGCAAGGACCCCGACGAGGGGGTGTCCGCCATCGCCTACGACAAGGGCGCCCTCTTCCTGCGCAAGATCGAGGAGGTCGTCGGCCGCGAGCGCTGGGACGGCTTCCTGCGCTCCTATTTCGACGACTTCGCCTTCCAGTCGATGACGACGGCGCGTTTCGAGCGCGAGCTCGACGCGCGGCTGCTCGCGGGCCAGCCGGAGTGGAAGACCGCCATCGCGCCCGAGCGCTGGATCCACGGTCCCGGCATCCCGGACAACGCGCCGGACGTGCGCGCCGCCGCCTTCGCCGAGGTCGAGCGCGAGGCCGCCTCGTTCGTCGCCGGCACGCCGGCGGCGAAGCTGCGCACGGCGGAGTGGACGACCCACCACTGGCTGCACTTCCTCGGCTCGCTGCCGAAGACGCTGACCGCGGCGCAGGTCGCGGACCTCGACAGCTTGCGCTTCGACCAGCGCAACTTCGAGGTGCGCGAGCAGTGGCTCGAGCTCGTCATCGCCCACCGCTACGAGCCCGCCTTCGGCCAGATCGAGCCGTTCCTCACCGCGCAGGGGCGGCGCAAGTACCTGCGGCCGATCTACACCGGTCTCATGGGCTTCCCGGCCGGGCAGGAGCTCGCCAAGCGCATCTACGCCAAGGCGCGACCGACCTACCACGCCGTGTCGCGCGACACCATCGACGAGGTCGTCGGCTGGGGCAAGGAGGCGGCGGCGCAGCCGAGCGCGCCGTAGCGCGACGGCGCGCCCGACGGCGATGCACGACTTCACCTTCACCCGCCTGCGCTACCAGTCCGGCGACTGGTGGGTGGACGAGCGCATGCCGGCCAACGTGCTCGACTCGCTGGTGCAGTACACGACCCTCGACGTCGACCGCGAGGAGCGCGTGCTCTCGCTCGCCGGCGCCGCCACCATCGACGCGCCGTTCACCTACCTCGCCGGCCACCGCCTCTTCGAGCTCGCTACCGACGAGCGGCGCAACCTCGAGCGCTACCTGCGCAACGGCGGCTTCCTCTTCGCCGACGACTGCAACCACGACGTCGACGGCCTCTTCGCCAAGACCTTCGAGGCGCAGATGGCGGAGATCTTCGGCAAGGAGGCGCTGCGCAAGATCCCCAAGACCCACGCCCTCTACCACTCCTTCTTCCACTTCGACGACGGCCCGCCCACCACCGCCTTCGAGCTCAACGGCTGGGGCGACGACCTGGTGCACGACTACCTCAAGGCCATCGAGATCGACGGCCGCATGGCGGTGCTCTACAGCAACAAGGACTACGGCTGCGAGTGGGACTACGACTGGCGCAACAAGCGCTGGCTGGCGGTGGACAACACGCGCTTCGCCGTCAACGTGGTGATGTACGCGTTGACGGCTTGATCGGCCGCAACCGGTAACCCGTGCGACGTGCGACAGCGGTTTGGGTTGACGGCGACCGAGGCTATTCGTATTCTATTCACGATGGCTACGACGGTACATCTTCCCCCCCACTTGCTCGCGGCGGTGGACCGCCGCGCCGCGGACCTGGGAGTCAGCCGCAACCGCTTCGTCCTTCGAGCCCTCGAGAGGGCGATCGACGACGACCAGCGGTGGAGCCCTGCCTTCCTCGCTGCACTTGCCGAGGCACGCGACGACGTCGAGGGTAAGGAGCTCGTCGACGAGATGCGAGCGGCGATCGCGACCCGCCGAACTCGCAAGCCGGCTCCTCGGCTTTGAAGTACGTCGTCGACACCAACACGGTCTCCGACCTGATGCGTGGCGAGCCCGGCGTTGCCGAGGCCCTTGCCGGCCTCGCAAGAAGCGATGTGCTCATCCCTCAGCCGGCGGTGGCCGAGATCGAATACGGACTCTCCCGGCTTCCCCCGTCCAAACGCAAGACACGCCTCCGGAAACGATGGAGCGTCCTGCGCGGAGAGATGCACCGGGCTCCCTGGAGCGACGACACGAGCGAGGCGTTCGGCCGCATCAAGGCGGAGCTGGAACGCGTCGGTCTCCGACTCGAAGACTTCGACTTGGCCATCGCCGCTCACGCCGTGGCTCTCGGGGCGACTCTGGTCACTGACGACCTCGCCCACTTCGGTCGCATCCAAGGTCTTCAGGTCGTGAGCTGGCGCCATCGCGTCGAATAGGGACGCGCCCGCCTGGCTTCGGCCCCAAACTTCCGCCGACCCGGGCCGTAAGATTCCTGACGCATGAGCGCTCCCGTCACCGAGACCGACGTCGGCCTGCTCCTCTCCCGTCTCGCCGCCCTGCGGGCCGAGGTGGGCAAGGTGATCGTCGGCCAGCACGAGACGGTCGAGCACCTGCTCGTCGGCCTGCTCGCCGGCGGCCACTGCCTGCTCGAGGGGGTGCCGGGCCTGGCCAAGACGCTGATGGTGCGCACGCTCGGCGACGCCATGCACCTCACCTTCAAGCGGGTGCAGTTCACGCCCGACCTGATGCCCTCCGACATCGTCGGCACCGAGATCCTGGAGGAGGACCACGGCACCGGCCGCCGCGTCTTCCGCTTCCAGAAGGGCCCGGTGTTCGCCCACCTGCTGCTCGCCGACGAGATCAACCGCAGCCCGCCGAAGACGCAGGCCGCGCTGCTCGAGGCGATGCAGGAGCGCTCGGTGACCTACGGCGGCGAGACCTACCCGCTGCCGCGGCCGTTCTTCGTGCTGGCGACGCAGAACCCCATCGAGCAGGAGGGCACCTACCCGCTGCCGGAGGCGCAGCTCGACCGCTTCCTGCTCCACCTGCGCATCGGCTACCCGAGCGCCGAGGAGGAGCTGGCGGTGCTCGAGTCGACGACCGGCGAGCGGGTTGCGGAGGCGGCGCCGGTGCTCGGCGCCGAGGAGGTGCTCCTCGCGCAGTCGCTGGTGCGGCAGGTGCACGTCTCGCGGGCGCTGCTCGTCTGGGCCGTGGAGCTGGTGCGCGCCACGCGGCCGGCGGAGAGCCGCGACGCCAGGATCCGCGACGTCGTCGACTGGGGCGCCGGGCCGCGCGCCGGTCAGGCGCTGGTGCTGGCCGCCAAGGGGCGGGCGCTGCTCGCCGGGCGGCTGTCGGTGACCCTCGACGACCTGCGCGCGCTGGCGCCGTCCGTGCTGCGGCACCGGCTGCTGGTGGGGTTCCGCGGGCAGGCCGAGGGGGTCACGGCTGATTCGCTGGTGACGCACCTGCTGCGAACGGTGCCCGAGCCTACGAGCCCGCTGGAGTGAGCCGCCGAGCCGGACGGCGCGCGCCGAGCGCGCCCTACACCGATGCGCGGATGGCGTTGAGAACACGTGACGTAGGGCGGGCTCCGCGCCCGCCGTTCCCGCCGACCGCAATATTCGAGATCGCCTCGCTGCGCTCGCGATGACGTAGCAATGGTCATTGCGAGGAGCGAAGCGACGAAGCAATCTCGATTTCTCGCGACCTAAAGATGGCTCTCCCCGCAACGCCCCTCCTCGATCCAGCCGTCCTCGCCCGGGTCAAGGACCTGCGCCTCGTCGCCCGCACGCTGGTCGACGGCGCGGTGACCGGGCTGCACCGCCAGCCGCGCGCCGGCATCGGCGTCGAGCTCGAGCAGTTCCGCGGCTACCAGCCGGGCGACGACCCGCGGCGGATCGACTGGCGGGCCCACGCGCGCTCCGACCGCCTCATCGTGCGCGAGTCGCCGGTGGAGCGCGACGTCACCGTGCGGCTGGTGGTCGACGCGACGGCATCCATGGCGCACGTCGACGAGGGCGGCGCGGCCGTGCGCGCAGCCGGCGAGGGTGGGACACCGCCGAGCAAGCTCGGCTACGCGCGCATGCTGGCCGCGGCGCTCGCCTTCATGGCGCTGCGGCAGGGCGACGCGGTGGCGCTGCACCTGGTGGGAGGAGCGGCCGTCGACCTGCCGCCGCTGCGGCGCCGGCGCGCGCTCGAGCGGCTCCTCTTCCACCTCGAGACGATGGAGGCGGGCGGCCGCTGGCCGTCGTGGCAGCAGCTCGGGCCGCGGCTGCTGCGGCCGCGGCGGCGCGAGGTGGTGGTGGTGATGTCGGACCTGTGGGAGGCCGAAGCCGAGATCGCCGCCGCGCTCGCCGGCCTGCGCGCGTTGCGGCACGAGGTCTTCCTGCTGCACCTCATCGGCCGCGACGAGCTCGACTTCAGCTGGCGCGGCGACGTGCTGTTCGAGGACCTCGAGAGCGGCGCCGTCGTTGCGGGCGAGGCGGGCGCGCTGCGCGAGGCGTACCTGCAACGGCTGGCCGCTTGGCTCGACGGCTGGCAGCGTCGCGCGGCCGAGCTCGGCGTCACCTACCAGCGCGTGCCGCTGGATAGGCCCCTCGAGCTGGCGCTACGCGACGTGTTGGCGCGACGGCGGAGGCTGCGGTGAGCGGCCGCAGGCACGCCGACGTGTCGACGCCGCGCGTCAGCGAGTGGTCCGCGCCGCCCGGGATGCGCAGGATGAGCCTCGATCTCGCGGCGCTGAGACTAAGGCGCGGGCGCGCGGCGCCGCGGTGGAGACGCCGGTGAGCCTCGGACTCGCGGCGCCGCTGTGGCTGCTCGGCCTCCTCGGGCTGCTGGCGCCGCTGGTGCTCCACCTGCTGGCCCGCGGGCGCGGCCGGCGCGTGCGGGTGGGCAGCGTGCGGCTGCTCGCCGACTCGCCGCCGCGCCGGCCGCGGCGGCTGCAGCTGCAGCGGCCGTGGCTCCTGGCGCTGCGCTGCGTGCTGTTGGCGCTGGTGGCGCTGGCGCTGGCCGGCCCGCGGCTGCGGCGCGAGGTGGCGGCTGCCGCGACGCCGCGGCCGTGGGTGCTCATCGAGCCCGGCGTCGATGCCAGCATCACCGCCGCACGGCGCGCCATCGCGGCCGGCGCCGAGGTGCGGCTGCTGACCGCCGGGCTTCCGCGCGCCGCCGACGTCGCCGATCCGGCGGCGCTGCCCGACCTCGCCACCGTTCCGGGCGGCCTCTGGTCCCTGCTGCGCGAGGCGGCCGTCACGGCGCCGCCGGGCACGCGCTTGCTGGTGGTCACCCGCGGCCGGTTGACGGCGCTGCGCGGCGAGCGCCCGACTCTCGCCAACCCCGTCGAGTGGCACGAGGTCCCAGATCCGCGAGCCAACCGCTGGGCGGCGCGCACTCTGGCCACCGATGGCGGCTCGGCGCTGCTCGTCGGCGCGAGCGACCGCGCGCGCACGACGTTCATGCGGGGGCCCGCGGCGAGTGCCATCGACAGTGCGGCGCGCGAGCTCGGCGTCGCAACACCGAGCGGCGTCGATGCCGTCCCTGCCGACGATCACCCGCCCCAGCAGCCGCGGCCGGTCCGCGTCCAGGTCCTCGCCGCGCCCGACCGCGCAGCCGACGCCCGCTACGTGCGTGCCGCGATCGCCGCCGCAGCCGAGGCCGCCGGGATCCGGATCGAGATCGCACCGCCATCGGGTGCACGCTTGGCCGGCGCCGACGCCGCCGCTGCACCCACCGCCGTGACAAGAACAGCTGTTGTCACGCAGACCGCGGTGAGCCAAGGCGCCGCCCTCGTGCCAGCCGCGGCGGCTGGAGCCGCTGCCGTGGATGCCCGCGGGGCGATGGCCCTCACCTTCTGGCTCGCGGATGCGCCGCCACCGCCGGCGCTGCTCGACGCGGCTCGCGACGGTGGTTGGTTGATCACCGACAGCGGCTCGTCGGAGGAGAGCTGTCGTGGCACGTTCGTCGTCGCGGCGACCGCAGCGCCGGTGGCGCTCTACCGCTGCGGCGGCGACTCGCCGCCGGCGATGTCCGCAGCGCGCGAGCCTCGCACGGCCACATGGCGCACCAGCTCCGGGCGCGTGGCGTTGCTGGAGCAGTCCCTCGGCAGCGGCCGTTGGCTGCGCTTCGCCAGCCGCTTCCACCCGGCTTGGTCGGACCTCGTGCTCTCGCCGGCGTTCCCGGAGTGGCTTCGCGAGCTGCTGCGCGTCGCGGCGGGCGCCGACGCTACGAGCGAGTTGCCCCCCTCCGACCGGCGCGCCGACGGCGGACAGGGTAAGCCCGCGATCGTTGCGCCAGCACGCAACACCTCGTCAACCCTCGTCACGGCGGGACGCGACAAGGCCGCCGCCGGGACAGCTCGAAGCGACAACTTGGCGACTGCCGTGACTGCACGCGAGACCCTGACGCCGCCCTCGACGGCGCCGCCATCCGCACCGCCATCGCCCCTGCCGGAGCGTGCCGCGTGGCTGCTCCTCTTCCCACTGCTCCTCGCCGAGCGCTGGCTGGCGGCGCGACGATGAGCGACCTCCTTCGATCGCCCCGCGACGACCGGCGGGCGCAGGATCCGGGGACGGTTGGCGCCATCGGCGACGGCGGGGGTCCTGCCGCCGGCGCCGACGTTGCGGCCGCCACGGCCTACCTCGCGCTGCTCGCCGCTCGCTGGCGGCGCCGCCTGCGTGTGGGCGCGATGCTGGTGGGCCTCGGCGTCGCGCTGCCCCTCGCTGCCGCGGCGCTGCGCTTCGCTCCCGCCGCCGTGCGGCTGCCGCTCGTCTTCGCCGCGCTGCTCGGGCCGCCGCTCGTCTCGTGGCTCGCCCTGGCGCGCCGGCGCCTCGACCCCGCGGCCATCGCGGCCCATCTCGACCGCCGGCTGCCGGCGCTCGGCGACAGCGCGGCGCTGCTGCTGGCGCCGGCACCGCTGCCGCCGTTGCAACGGCTGCAGCAGCGGCGCGCCGCGGTGGTGCTCCTCCAGCAGGGCGAGGACGATCTCCTCCGCACGCTGCCGTGGCGGCCGTGGTCGCGCGCCGCCGTCGCGCTCGGCGCGGGCCTCGTGCTCGCCTTGCTCGTCTCGCTGCTGCCGCTGCCGGCGCGACGCGCCGCCGCGACGACACCCGGCGCTGTTGCCGCCCGGCCCGACGTGGTGCCGCCGACGCCGCTGCTGCGCAGCGTCGCCGTCACCGTGCAACCACCCGCCTACACCGGCCGCCGCACGCGTACGGCCACCAGCCTGGGCACCGCCGCCGAGGAAGGCGCCCGCGTGCGCTGGCGCGTCGCGGCGGCGCCGGCGGTCACCGCCGCGGCGCTGCTCTTCGACGAGACGGAACGCGCGCCGCTGCGTCGACTCTCTGGCGGCGATTTCGAGCTCGCCGCCACCGCGCGCGCATCCCGTCTCGTGCGGCTACTCCTCGAGGGAGCTTCCGGCGAGCTGTGGCGGTCGGCGCCGGCGCGCCTGGAGGTGCTCGCCGACCGGCCGCCGACGCTCGAGCTGCTGGCGCCGGCAGCCACCCTCATCGAGCGCCCACCGCAGGGGCCCGGGATGCTGGCGCTCGAGGTCGCCCTCGCCGACGACTACGGTGTCGCGGGCGCCGAGCTGGTGGTCACGCTTGCCGCCGGCAGCGGCGAGCAGGTGACCTTCGCCGAGCGGCGGCTGCCGATGCCGGTGCGCCGCGCCGCCGCGCGGCAGCTGCTGCGGCGCTCGCTCGACCTCGCCGCGCTCGGGCTCACGGCCGAGAGCGAGGTCTACCTGCGGGTCGAGGCGCGCGACGGGCGGCGCCCCGATCCCCCCGCGCCGCCGCAACCCAACGTCGTGCGCTCGCCGACGGTGGTGGTGCGGCCGCAGGTCGAGCGTCGCGAGAGCGCGCCGCTGGGCGAAGGGCTGCCGCTGCTCGCCGGCCCCGAGCTCTTCCGCAGCCAGCGGCAGGTGGTGCTCGACACCGAGCGGCTGATCGGCGAGATGCCGCGGCTCGCCGCGGCGGAGGTGATGCGGCGCTCGCAGGTCATCTCCTTCGACCAGCGCGCGCTGCGCTTGCGCTACGGCACGCTGCTCGGCCAGGAATTCGAGGACGGGCGCCCGGCCGGCACCGAGGACGAGCCGCAGCGGCCAGCGGAAGGGATCGCGGCGCCGGCGCTCGGCGGTGTCGGCGAGGTGCCACAGGACCTCACCCACGCGCACGAGAGCGAGGAGAGCGCCACCTTCCTGCCGCCGCCGGTGCGCAGCAAGCTGCGCGCGATGCTGGCCGCGATGTGGGACGCTGAGGGCGCCCTCGCCACCGGCGCGCCGCGCGCCGCGCTGCCGCACGAGCTGCGCGCCCTCGGGCTGCTCAAGGAAGTGCAACAGGCCGACCGCGTCTACGTGCGCCGGACGGCCGGCGAAGGCGCGCCGCTCGACCCGGCGCGGCGGCTGACCGGCGAGCTCGACGAGGTGCGGCCGCTTGCGACGCGCGAGCCGCCGCCGCCGCCGCGGCCGGTGGTCGAGGCGGCGCTCGGCGTGCTCGCGGCGCTCGAGGAGAGCGGTGGCACGCAGGCGCGCGCTCGCGGCGTCGTGTCGCCCGCCGGCGCCATCGCCACCGTCGCACCGGCGCTGGCCGAGCGAGCTCGCGGCGGCTCCGCGGCGGCCCTGGCCGCGCTGCCGGCGCTCGACGCGTTGGCCGGCGGCACCGCGCTGTCGACGGCAGCACGTGCTGCGCTGGAGCGCGCGCTTTGGGAGCTGGTGCCGCCGCCGCAGGCACCCGTTCGCGAGACGGCGCTCACCGGCTCCCTCTGGCAGCGCTATCGCGAGAGCCTGGGAGAGGTGCCGTGAGCGGCGCCTTCACGCTCGCAGGGCCAACGTTGTGGATCGCCGCCGCGCTGGCGGCGCTCGCCTGGATCGGCGGCGCGCTGCTGGAGCGCCGCCGCGCCGACTCCCCGCGTCGCCGCGCGCTGCGCCTCCTGCTGCTGGCCGTCGCCTGTGCGGCGCTATTCCTGCTCGCCGCGCAGCCGCTGCGCTGGCGCCGCGTCGCCCCTGGCGAGGCGGTCCTGCTCACTCCCGGGGCCACGACGCGAGACCTTGCCGCCGCCTCCGCGGCCGGGCTGCCGGCGTGGGCCGTGCCCGCGGCTGCCGGCGAGCCGGCGACGCCCGCCGGAGCCCCCGTTCTCTCCGACGCCGCTTCCCTCGTGCGCCTCCACCCCGAGGTGTCGCGCCTGCGGCTCGCCGGCCACGGGCTGGCGCCTTGGGAGCTCGCCGAGCTGCGGCTGCCGGTGGCAGCCGGCGCGCCGCCGGCGTCGCCGTTCGGCATCACCCGCATCGTCTGGCCGCGGCGCGTCAAGCTCGGCGAGAGCGTCGAGGTGGCCGGCGTCGCGGGGGGCCTGCCGACAGCGGGCGCCAGCGTCCGCCTCGGCGGCCCCGCGATCGGCGAAACGTCGGTGCGCTTGGTAGCCGAGGACCGGGCGGGGGCGCCCCCTGCCCCTGGAAGGGCGTTCCGGCTGCGCGTCGAGCCACGCGGCCCCGGCCATCATCTGCTCGAGCTGCGGCTGGAGGCGCCGTCGCGATCTCCCGTCGTCGAGCGGCTCGACGTCGAGGTCGTGGCCGAGAAGCCGCCCGCCGTCCTCTGGCTCGAGGCGGCGCCGACCGCCGAGGGGCGCGAGATGAAGCGCTGGCTCGCCAGCGCCGGCGGCGCCTTCGCCTGGCGCGCGCAGGTCAGCCGCGGCATCGCCCGCGACGAGGTGGCAGGGACCACGGCGCTGCCGCGCGGCCCGCTGTCGGCGGCGCTGCTCGCTCCTTTCGACCTGGTGGTCGTGGAGTCGCGGGCGCTCGGGAACCTCGGTGCCGCCGAGCGCGCCGCGCTCGCCGCGGCGGTGCGCGAGGGCGGCGCCGGCGTGCTGCTCCGCGCCGGCGGGGCGACGTCTCCGTCGCTCTTCGGCGTCACCTTTACGAGCCGGCCGCTGCCGGGCGGCGGCGAGCTCGCGGCGAGGCTCGACTGGGGCGAGGCCGCCTCGGCGCCGCTGCCGCTGCCGGCGCGCGAGCTGGTGCCCGACGGCACGCGCGTGACACTGGCCGCCGACCGCGCCGGCCGCACGCTCGCGGCGTGGCGCCCGCTGGGCCGCGGCGCCGCCGGCGTCTCCCTGGTGGACGACACCTGGCGTTGGGTGCTCGCGGGCCGTGCCGACGACCATCGCCGCTACTGGCGCGACGTCATCGCCGCGCTCGCGCGCCGCGCGCCGCCGCAGCCGCGCTGGGACGTCGCTCCCGGTCCTCGGCTCGTCGGCCTGCCGGCGACGCTCACGCTCTCGGCGGCCAAGTTGCCGCCGCCGGCCGCGACCGTGCGTGCGCCGAACGGCGAGCTGGTGACGATCCCGCTCCGCCAAGACGCCGACGAGCTCGGCCGCTGGAGCACCACCTTCTGGCCGCGCGAGCCTGGCTGGCACTCGATCGGCGATGGGGCTGCGGCCACCCGGGCGTGGATCGCGCCCGCCGACCGCTGGACCGCCTGGCGGCTCGCTGCCCGCCAGGAGGCGACCGCCGCTCGCGTAGCGGCACCGCGGGCCGCCCATGAACGCGCGGAAGTCGTGCGCCGGCGAGCGCCGGTTCCCCGCTGGCCGCTCTTCCTCGTCCTCATCGTCGCGCTCGCCACGCTGTGGGCCGACGAGCAGCTCGGCGGCCGCCCGTCGCGCGAAGTCGGCTAGCCCGGCGGCGGGAGACCCTGCCAACTCACCAGCGACCACACCACCGCTGCGGCGCTCGCCAGCAGGCAGAGCACGGCGGCGATCAGGTGGTCGATGCGCTCCTGGCGCAGCGGGTCGAGCCAGTAGGAGAGCAGCCAGCCGCCGACGAAGCCGCCGATGTGGGCCCAGTTGTCGATGCCGGGGAAGAGCAGCCCGAAGGCGAGGTTGGCGACCGCCCAGGTCCACACCATCTGCCCCAGCGCGCGGCTGCCGCCGCGCCGGCTGTAGTGCAGCAGCGCGCCGAGCAGCCCGAACAGCGCCGCCGAGGCGCCGACGGTGTACCCGCCTTGCCCGCCGATGAACGGCACGAAGACGCTCATCGTGCTGGCGGCGAAGCCCACCGCGCCCGAGACGATGTAGATGATCCAGGCGCGGCCGGTGCCGTAGAGCTGGTGCACCGCGGGCGCGATCTGGCGCAGCCCGTACAAGTTCATGGCGATGTGCAGCAGGTTGGCGTGCAGCCAGCCGGCGGAAAGCACCGTCCACCAACGGCCGAGCCCGAACACCGGCGCGGCGCCGCTGGCGCCGAAGGCGAGGAGCGGTTCTCGGCTCGGCGTCAGGAAGCCGCCGGCGCCGGCGAACGGGCCGCGCGGGTCGGTGGCGAGGGTGGCGACGAACAGCGCGCCGCAGACCCAGCCCACCAGCGGCCACAGGGCGAGCGCCGACTCGATCTTGCGCAGCGACGAGCCGAGGCCGAACATCCCCGGCGCCGTCCGGCCGCAGAACGGGCAGCGCGGCTCGTTCGCGCCGACGAGCCGATTGCAGCTCGGACAGACCACCGACCCCGTGCGCTGTCTTCCGAACATGGCGCCGCATCTTAGGCGAAGCGCACGCGGTCGGGGCCGCTGCAACGTCGTCGGCGATCCCGTTGTACGAATTGCGTGCAACCGTTACAGGCGCGAGTGGCGTTGGTGGGTGAGGGTTACAAGCCCGGTGATCGGCAAGCCGCCCGGCCCGCGGACCCGATGCCTTTGTTGACGAGGATTAGCGCCGGCGTCCTCCGGCTCGGGTCGCGTGACGCCTGACGCATGGCTGCGGGCATACTGCTTGCTGCGATTTTTGCCACAGCTTCGGAGGGTCAGCCATGACGGACCGCCTGATCGAGTCCCTCCCGCGCCGGCGCGAGCCGAGCGCCAGTCCGCAATCGCTGTTGCCGGCCGGCGTCAGAGCCGAGCCACGGCAGCCCGCCGCGCGCGCCAACGCCGCGGCGGAGCCGCGCCGCAACGCCACGGCGCTCGCCTTCCTCGCCTTCTTCGACCCGCTGCCCTCCGATTACTACTTGGGGTAGAGCATCCGCGGGTGGGCGGCAGCGGGCTTCGCCCCGCGGGGTGGGGTCAACGCCAGGCGCGGTACTCGGAGAAGACGCCCATCTCCACGCCCCGCTCACAGCGGGCGAAGCCGGCGTCGACGAGGGCGGCGAGGATCACCTCCGGCGGCACGCACTGCTCCACCGTGTCCCAGTAGTACTCCATCAGCTCGCGCGCGTGGTGCCGGCTCTGGCCGAACCGCGCCACCAGCGGCACCAGGCGGCCGAGGTAGAACCCGAGCAGGCGGTGGCCGAACGCCGAGGCGGGCGGCGTGATCTCGAGCAGCAACAGGGCGCCTCCCGGCGCCAGCACGCGGCGGTACTCGGCGAAGGTGGCGTGCAGGTCGGCGACATGGCGCAGCGCGAACCCCATGCTCAGCCGGTCGAAGCGGCCGGCCGGGAACGGCAGCGCCTCGGCGACGCCGCGCACCCGCCGCCGCACGCCGCGCGCGGCGGCGCGGCCGAGCATCCCGAAGCTGGGGTCGAGCGCCACCACACGCCCGCTGCTGCCGACGATCGACTGCGCCGCGGCGGCCACGGCGCCGGTGCCGGCGCCGGCGTCGAGCAGGCTCATGCCGGGAGCGAGCCCGACCCGCAGCAGCGCCTGCCGCCGGTAGAGGTCGCCCGAGCCGAGGCTCATCGCCCGGTTGATCCAGTCGTAGTCGACGGCCGCCTCGTCGAACCAGGCGCCGACGCGCGCCCGGCGCTCGCTCTCGCTGCCGTAGTAGCGGCGCAGCGGCGGATGGGGCGGCAGCGCAGACGAGGTGGCGGGCGGCGGCTCGCCGAGCGCCATCACTCGCCGCCGCCTTCGGCGAGCTGCTGCACGATCTGCGTCACCTCGGCCTCGGCGCGGCGGATCTTGGCACGGCAGACCTCGAGCAGCTCGGCGGCGCGCCGCAGCTCGGCGGCGAGGGCGTCGACGTCGATCTCCTCGGCCTCGATGCGCGAGAGGATTGCCTCGAGCTCGGCCATCGCGGCGGCGAAGCCGGGGCCGTCGGCCGCCGCCGCTGCGGCTGCTGCTGTGCGCTCGTCAACGCTCACGTGGTGCCTGCCGCCTCCTCACCCTTCACTTCCTCAGCGTCGGCCTCGACTCGGCTGCTGAGGGTACCACCGGCGAGACGGGTGACGATGCGCTCGCCCGCGGTCACCTGGTGCGGGCGCCGCAGTAGCTCGCCGCCCGCCGTGCGCGTGAGGCTGAAGCCGCGCGCCAGCACGCGCTCGGGCGCAAGCTGCACGGCGACGCGAGCGAGGCCGGCGCAGCGCTCGTCGAGCCGCCGCAGCTGCCCACGCGCCGCCCGCGTCAAGCGCTCGCCCAGCAGGAGGCGATCGCGCAGCCGGCGCCGCAGCACCCGCGGCGCGGCAGCGAGCAGCCGGCCGGCGTCACGCTCGGCGCGATCGCGGCTGCGCGCCAGCAGGTGGCCGCCGAGCACCGCCAGCAGCCGCCCGGCCTCGACCAGCCGCACCCGCTCCCGCGCCACCGCTTCGGCGGCGGCGAGCAGCCGCTCGCGGCAGGCGCCCACCGCCTCACGCTCCTCCGCCAGCCGTGCCAGGGCCGCCTCGGCGAGCCGTCGCGCCGCTTCGCCCAGCGCGCGGTCGGCCTCCTCGACGCGGCGGACGAGGAACTCCGCCACCATCGTCGGCGTCTTGAACGCGGTGTGCGCGACGAGGTCGGCGACCGCGCGGTCGATCTCGTGGCCGAGCCCGGTGAGCACCGGCACCGGCGAAGCGGCGATGGCCTCGGCGATGCGGCGGCTGTCGAAGGCGGCGAGGTCGCTCCTGGCGCCGCCGCCGCGCACCAGCACCGCGCAGTCGACCCGTAGCGCGGCGAGGGCGGCGAGCGCCGAGGCGACCTCGCGTTCCGCGCTCGGCCCCTGCACGGCGGCGTGCACGACCACCACGTCGAAGCGGTAGCCGCTTTCGCGCAGACGGGTGAAGAAGTCGTGGAAGGCGGCGCTGTCGTGCGAGGTGACGAGGCCGACGCGCAGGGGAACCAGCGGCAGCGGCAGCGCGCGGTTGCGCTCGAGCAGGCCGGCGGCGGCGAGTGCGGCGAGGGTCTCCTGCCGCCGCCGCGCCAGCAAGCCGAGGGTGAACAGCGGGTCGACCTCGCGTACCGTCACCTGCAGCCGCCCGCCCGGCGGATAGAAGTCCACCGCCGCGAGGCAGCGCACCGCCATCCCCTCGACCAGCGACTGTCCGCTCTTCCGGAGCTCGCGCTGCAGCCGCTGCAGGTCGGTGCGCCAGATCACCGCCTCCAGCTTGCCGACGATCTGGTCGGCGTCGCCCTTCTCCACCAGCTCGAAGAAGAGGTGACCGTTGCGGCTCGGCTTGAGGCGCTGCACCTCGCCCGCCACCCAGACGCCGGGGAAGGCCTCGCCGAGGAAGGCGCGGACGTCCTCGCCGAGCTGGGAGACGCTGTAGGTGAGAAGGTGGAGCGGCAGCTGCTTCAGAGCGCACCCTAACCGGGCGGCCGTACTGCGCCCGGGAGACTCAGCCGAAAGCCCGCAGCTCCGCCGCCGTCTCCAGCGGGATCGCCTCCGCCCACTCCACCGCCTCGCGCTCGTTGACGGTGAGCTTGCTGACGAACTCCAGGGCCTCGTCGCGGGTCTCGAAGAGGCGCCAGATGTAGGTGTGGCCGGCGGGCGCCGTGAAGTAGGTGTACTTCTTGGGGCTGCTGGTGAGGTCGAAGCCGAGGTCCTTGTCGCCGTTGCGGCCGACGCAGGCGAGCGCCACGGCGCGGTAGGCGAGGGCGAGCGCCTTGAGCGAGTCGTCGTACTCGAGCAGCTCCTCGCGCGACTTGGCGATGTGGAGCAGGCCGATGCGGGCGCTCTCCTCCTCCGCCAGCAGCGTGTAGGGGACGTCGTGGCGGTCCATCGCCTCCTTCGTCTCCTGAGTGGTGACGAAGACGTCCTCGGTGCCGTTGACCTTGTAGGCGATGGCGTAGAAGTCGCGCTCGAACTTGGCAAAGGCTTCCGCGAGGATGCTCTCGTCCTCGATGGTGAAGTAGTAGAGCCGATTCATCAGCTGGCGGCCGCTGGTCATCAGTTTCTCCAGGAGCATCCGGATGGGACCGGTTGTGTGATCGAGGGGGGACCGACGGTTTCGTCGCGCAAGCGGTATCTTATCAGAGACTTAGCGATTCGTCCAGCGTTCTTAAACGAGGAGTGACGGCGGCTATACTGCCGCGATGCCGCCGGCCGCCCTGCGCAACCAGCCCATCTGCCGCTGGCACGAGGGGGACTTCGTGCAGGGCTTCGCCTTCCTTGCCCGGAAGGAGCACCGGCAGGACCGCAAGGGCACCGCCTACCTGCACCTCGAGCTGCAGGACGCCACCGGCGGCATGGTGGGCAAGGTGTGGGCCGACAGCCAGGCGATGCTGGGGCGCTTCGAGGCGCAGTCCTACGTCGCCTTCGAGGGCATCGTCCAGCGCCACCGCGAGGAGCTGCAGCTCAACGTGCGCCGCTGCCGGGCCGCCAACGACGACGACCGCCGCTACGGCTTCGACGAGGGGCTGCTCGTCCCCACCACGCGCGAGGACCTCGACGTGCTGTGGGCGCGCCTGCTCTCCACCCTCGACCGCGTCGAGCGGCCGCCGCTGCGCCGGCTGGTGGAGGAGACCCTGGCGGCGCACGGCCGCGAGCTGCGCGAGCACCCGGCCGCGAAATCCATCCACCACGCCTGCCGCGGCGGGCTGCTCGAGCACGTGGTGTCGATGCTCGAGCTGATGTCGCGGGTGTGCGAGCACTACCGCGAGCTCGACCGCGACCTGCTGCTCGTCGGCGTGCTCTTCCACGACCTCGGCAAGCTGCGCGAGCTGGGCCCGATGCCGGGCAACGACTACACCCGCGAGGGGCGCTTCATCGGCCACATCGTGATCGGCCGCGACCTGCTGCGCGAGCGCTGCGCCGCCATCCCCGACTTCCCCGCCGACGCGCAGCTGCTGCTCGAGCACCTCGTGCTGTCGCACCAGGGCACCCGCGAGTACGGCTCGCCGGTCGAGCCGATGACGGCCGAGGCGATCGTGCTGCACTTCGTCGACGACCTCGACTCCAAGCTCGAGCAGGTGCGCAAGGCGAAGGAGAACGCCTCGGGGTTCCAGTTCCTGCGGCCGATGGGGCGGCACCTCTTCCTCGGCGAGGCGCCGCCGGCCCCGCCGGTGCCACCCGAGGCCGAGGCGGCGGCCGAGGAGCGCGTACCGGTGCAGCCTGCGCTGCCGGGGTTGCTGCCGGAAGACTGAGCGGCATCGCGCAGTCAGCGGCCGTGCCGCGCACGCAGCGAGATCGCTTCGCTCCGCTCGCGATGACGTTGGATGTCATCGCGAGGAGCGCAGCGACGAAGCGATCTCGATGCCGCGTTAGCTCGCCGCCGCCTGAGCTCGAGCCGCTGGAGCCGCTCGAGCTCGAGCCGCTGCCGGCGCCCGACGTTGCGCTCGCGCCGCTGCTCGCCGCCGGCTTGCTCTCGCCGCCGGACGACTTCTCGCCGGCGGACTTGCCCTCGCCAGCCTTGCCCTCGCCAGCCTTGCCTTCGCCCGCTTTGCCCTCTCCCTTGGCCCCCTCGCCCGACTTCTCGCCGCCTTCCTTGCCGCCGGCGTCTTTGCCGCCGCCGCCGCCCTTGCGCGCGTAGTCGGTGACGTACCAGCCGGAGCCCTTGAACTGCACCGACGGCGAGGACGGCAGCTTCTTGAGCGGGCCGCCGCACGCCGTGCACGTCGTCAGCGGCGCGTCGGCCATCTTCTGCAGCACCTCGCTGCGGGCGCCGCACTCCAGACATTGGTACTCGTACAACGCCATCGGCGGGTCGCCTCTTCTCAGCCGGAGCTCGCGGGCTCGCTGCGCAGCCGCAGCTTCACCACGCCGGGCCGCTCGGCGACGCGGCGGCGGATGAGACGCAGCACCTGGTAGGCGTAGATGATGCGGGCGTTCTCGGCCGGCGAGAAGGGCCCGCGCGTGCAGACGTCGTAGAGCGTGCGTTTGCCGTCGACGAGGCGGAGCAGCTGGAGCTCTTGCTCCTCCATCGCGATCTCGATCAGGTCCTCGGTCTTCCAGATCGGCTCGAGCTGCGTCTCCTTGCGCCCCAGTCGCGCCACCAGCGCCTTGGCGTCGGGGGCGCGCTTGACGCCCTGCAGGATCACCTGCCGCATCGGCAGGTAGATGCGCACCATGTCGGCCTCTTCGAAGTCGCCGATCGAGAAGGTGACCTCGCCGGCCTCCCAGGCGAAGAGGCTCCACACCACGGAGCGGATCTGCTCCTGGATCGCCTCGTACAGCTTCTGCGGCGAGAGGATGCCGTGCTCGATGAGCAGCTCGCCGTGGCGCTTGTCGGGGCTGTTGGCGCGCAGCTGGTCGGTGAGCGTGAACTCGCCGGCGTCGATGCGGCCGGTACGTTGCAGGAAGACGCCGAGGCTGTCCTGGCGGTCGGTGGACGAGGCGTGGATCACCGCGCCGTCGCGCAGGAAGACGCGCTTGAGGACGTCGCCGTGGCTGCACTCGACGACGCCGGGGACGCGGTGCAGGTAGACAGTGTAGAGGATCTCGGGCAGCGCGTCGTGCCCGAGATCGCCGCGATACTGGTACCGTCTCGCTTGCTGGTCGACGTCTGCCATGAGCGCTAAGTGTTTGCAGAACCGGGAAATGCGGCGCCAAGGGCCGGTATCGGGGTCGGCGCAGTATAGCGCGACGGCGGAGGGGCCCCCGCCCACCGGCGGCGGTCCGTGCGACGCGGGAGGCCGCGCTGATCTCCCCTGAAGCGGCTTGGCAGCGGCTCGCGGACTGCCTGACGGCGCTGCCGGCGCGGCGGGTGCCGCTGGCCGACGCCGCAGGCCGCGTGCTCGCCGAGCCGCTGCGCGCCACGGTCGACGTGCCCTTCGCCGACGTCTCGGCGATGGACGGCTACGCCATCGCCGGCGAGGTCGACGTCGGCGCCACGGTGCCCGTGCTCGGCCGCGTCGCCGCCGGGGACAGCGCCAAGGTGACGGTGCCACCCGGCGGCGCGGTGCGCATCATGACCGGCGCCGTCATGCCGGCGGGGACCGATCGCGTGGTGCCGATCGAGGAGACCGACGGCGGCCGCGACGCTGTCCTGGTGGGCACGCCGCCACCCGTAGGAGCTCACGTGCGATGCCGCGCCGAGATCCACCACGCCGGCGACCCGCTCCTCGCCGCCGGTCACCGGCTGATACCCGGCGCGCTGACGCTGCTCGCGGCCAACGGCATCACGCAGGTGGCAGTGCACGCGGCACCCCGCGTTGCGCTGCTGGTGACCGGCGACGAGGTGGTGCCGCCCGAAGCGACGCCGGGGCCGGGGCAGCTGCGCGACAGCCACACGGCGTTCCTCACCGCGGCCGCCGCGGCGGCGGGGGCGGAGATCGTCCACCTCGGCATCGCCCGCGACGAACCCGCCGACATCCGCGAGCGCCTTGCCGGCGGCCTCGACGCCGACCTGCTGCTCGCCACCGGCGGCGTCTCGCGCGGCGAGCTCGACTTCGTCGAACCGGTGCTCGCCGAGCTCGGCTTCCGCCCGCTCTTCGACGCCGTCGCCATCCAGCCGGGCAAGCCGCTGGCGGCAATGCTGCTCGACCGTCCGCAGCGACAGCCGCTGCTCGCCCTCGGCCTACCGGGCAACCCGGGCTCGGCGATCGTCTGCTTCTGGCTCTTCGTGCGTCCGGCGCTACGCCGGCTGCAGGGCATCGACGACGGCTACTGGGCCGGTGCGCTCACCGGCAAGCTGACGGCAGCCGCGCCGGGCGCCAACAAGCGCGACCGCTTCCTCCCCGCCAAGCTCGAGGCGCGCGACGGCAAGCTACGGGTGACGCCGATCTCGCCGCGCGGCTCGCACGACCTCGCCGCCTTCGCGCAAGGCACCGGCCTGCTCCGCATCCCCGCCGGCAGCTCGCCGGCGCAGGCCGGCGACCGCTGCAGCGTCCTGCCGCTCAGCGTCGATTGGGACTGAGCAAGCTCGCGCGGGTCGGAAGGGGAATCGCTCTTCGCCGCGAACGCGGCGATGACCGTATCCCATGCGCTTCGCGCCAGGCGCCCAGAACGTCTGCGGAAGCGCACGACCCGGCGCGTGCGACGGGTCGGAAGGGGAATCGCTCTTCGCCGCGAACGCGGCGATGACCGTATCCCATGCGCTTCGCGCCAGGCCCAAGGGGCCTGGCGGAAGCGCATGGGAATCGAACCCACCCCGGACGCCGAAACCAGCGCCCGACAACGGTTTTGAAGACCGCAGGAGGCACCAGCCCCCGAGCGCTTCCACACTGATTGTAGCGAGCCCCGGCGGAGGCTCCTACCCGCTGAAGGTGTCGCAAGAACGCGGGTCGCCGCTGTCGAGGCCGCGGCGGAACCACTCCACGCGCTGCGCCGAGGAGCCGTGGGTGAAGCTCTCCGGCACCACGTGGCCGCGGCCCTGCTGCTGCAGGCGGTCGTCGCCGATGGCCGACGCCGCCTGCAGCGCCTCCTCGACGTCGCCGCCCTCCAGGAAGTCGCGCTCCTGCTTGGCGTGGTTCCCCCAGACGCCGGCCAGGCAGTCGGCCTGCAGCTCGAGGCGGACCGAGAGCGCGTTGCCCTCTTCCTCGCCGCTGCGCGCCTGTTGCTCCTGCACCTGGCTGGAGATGCCGAGCAGGTTTTGCACGTGGTGCCCCACCTCGTGGGCGATGACGTAGGCGCGCGCGAAGTCGCCGGGGGCGCCGAAGCGGCGCTCGAGGTCCGCGAAGAAGGCCATGTCGAGGTAGACGCTGTTGTCGCGCGAGCAGTAGAACGGACCCACCGCCGAGGAGGCGCTGCCGCACGCCGAGGCGACGGCGTCGGAGAAGAGCACCAGCCGCGGCTCCTGGTAGTCGCGGCCGAGCGTTGGCAGCTGCTGGTTCCAGGTGTCCTCGGTGTCGGCGAGGATCACCGACACGAACTGCGCCTGCGGGTCGTCGCCGGGCGGCGCGCCGCCCTGCTGCTGCCCGACCTCGGCGCTGGGCGACCCTTGCAGGATCTCACTCGGGTCGACGCCGGTGAGCATGGCGATCGCCAGCACCACCAGCGTCGCCAACCCGCCCCCGCCCCCAATCACCATCCCGCGGCTCATCCCTCGCCGATCCTCGACGTTACCGCTCGTGCGTCGCCCTTCCCATCGCATGGCCGTACCTCCTGGTGGGCGATGAGAGCACGGAACGTGCCGTGCGCTGCAGGAGCGTTCCGGGGAAAAACGCCGGCTTGGGTTGGGCGCGCCCCTCCCTGCCCATCCAACTTTGAAAGATGAAGGGCAGGGGTTGGGCGGTCAGGGTGAAGTCAGCGACGCGGATACGCCGCCGAGCTGTCGCGCGCGTTCGCCAGCACCTGGATGTCGTTGGCCACCAGCGTGCCGCGCACCTGGTCGACGTCGACGGCGACGACGTCGCCGGGCTCGAGGTCCTCCGGGCGGTAGCTCTGGTTGCGGAAGGTCACCCGCGTGTCGTTGTCGTAGTAGAGCGTCAGCAGGTCGGTGCTGCGCGCGAGCGAGCGGTCGTAGTACTGCACGCGCTCGAGCGTCACCGTGCGGTTGTTGCGGTCGGTGCCGCGCACGGTGCCACGCACGTCCTCGTTGCCCTGCGTGCCGTAGCTGCCGTAGCGGTCGTCCTGCGGGTAGTTCTGAGGGGGCGGCGTGCGCGAGTACGGATCGTTGCCGTAACGGTCGTTGCTGGTGACGTCGTAAGTGACGTCGATGCGATCGGCGACCAGTCGGCCGCCCACGTCGCGCACCTCGGCGATCACCTCGTCGCCCGATTCGAGGCTGTCGGGTCGGTAGGTGTTGCCCTGGAAGACGACGCGCGTCTGGTCGTCGCAGTAGACGGTGGTGCGGCTGCCGGTGCCGTAGTCGCCGTAGCCGCGATCGCGGTTGTCGAGGTAGGTCGAGTTGGTGACGTTGTCGAGGTCGATGCGGCAGTCGCCGCTGCGGATGTCGACGGTGCGCACGATGCCCTTGATCTGGCTCGGCGCGCGGCCGCTGGGTCCGCCGAGGATGTCGCCGATACCGCCGCTGCTGCAAGCGCCGAGCAGGAGCGCGGCGGCAAGCGCGGCGAAGACGCTGCGGGGTGGATGGATTCGCATGGCGTAACTCCTTGGTGCGGGCCCGGCAAGTCGGAGCCCACAAGAGCGGGAAAGCAGGATCGGTGCCGCGGCGGAACGTCGAGATCCCGCGGGCTGCGCCCGCTCCGGCGCTAGGTGACGCGCGCGAGGTTCCTCGACAGCGTCATCGCCGCCGCTCTCGCCTACTCCGTAGTACCCTGCGCCACCGTGCAACGACGCCGGGCGACGAAGCTGGAGCCGCGCCGCATCGACGCCGCAGCTCCTGGCGGCCGCCGATGATCCCGCTCGGCGATGGCCTGCGACGGCGCGCGCTGCCTGTCGCCACCGCGGCGCTGTTGCTCGTCGAGCTCGCCGCCTTCGTGGCGCTCGTCCGCCTGCCCCCTGAGGCGCAGGCCGCCGCGGTCGACCGCTGGGCGCTGGTCCCCTCGGCGCTCGCGCCGCTGCTGCGCGGCGATCTCGCCGCCGCCGGCGAGTCGCTGCGGCTCGTCACCTCGCTCTTCCTCCACGCGGGCTGGCTGCACCTGCTCGGCAACCTGCTCTTCCTCTGGGTCTTCGGCCGCGCCGTAGAGGAAGCCATGCGCGGAGCGCGTTTCCTCGGCTTCTTCGTCCTCTGCGGCATCGTCGCCGGCCTCGTGCACACGCTGATGGCGCCGGCCTCCCCGGTGCCGACGGTGGGCGCCTCGGGAGCCGTCTCCGGCGTCATGGGCGCCTACCTCGGCCTGCACCCGCGAGCGCGGGTGCGCTCGCTGGTGCTGCTCGTCTTCGTGCCGCTGGTCTTCGAGGTGCCCGCCGTCCTATGGCTTCTGGCGTGGCTTGCCCTGCAGCTGGCGGAAGGCGCCCGGGCGGCGGGCGCGGGCCCAGGCGGCGGCGCCGCGGCCGTCGCCTGGTGGGCCCACGTGGGCGGCTTCGCCGCCGGGCTTCTGCTGCATCGCCAGTTCGTCGGCCGACGACGCCGCGCCACCGCGGCGGCGTGAGACCTCGGCCTGCGCCACCCCCTGCGCACGGTCGAGGTCGTAGATGTCCTCGTAGAAGGCGACGCCGCCGTCGGGCCCCGGCATGGCGGTGAAGTAGAGGAGGTAGACCGGCACCGGCTGCGGCAGCTTGACGTCGCGCTGCTCGCCGCGGTCGACGGCGGCGCGCAGCTGGCCGCCGTTCCACTGCGGGTCGTCGCGCAGCAGGTAGTCGGCGAGCTCGAACGGCCGCTCGACGCGGATACAGCCGTGGCTGGCGTTGCGGTCGGCCTCTTCGAACAGCGCGTGGGCCGAGGTGTCGTGGAGGTAGATGTCGTGCTTGTTGGGGAACATGAACTTCACCTTCCCCAACGGGTTCTCCTCGCCGGGGCGGGCGCGCACGCGCAGGCCGCTGCCCTCGCCCACCTCCCAGACGCGGCTGGGCGAGACCACCTGCGAGTCGTCGCGCTCGCCCGACACCACCTCCATGTCTTTCTCGTAGAGGTAGCCCGGGTTTTTGCGCAGCTCGGGGAGGATCTCCGCGGTGAAGATGCTGTTGGGCACGTTCCAGTAGGGGTTGAGCACCAGGTAGCGGATGCGGTCGGAGAACACCGGCGTCTCCCAGCCCTCCTCGCCGACGACGACGCGCATCGACATCACCTGCCGCCCGCCCTCCTCGACGTCGAGGTTGTAGCCGGGCAGGTTGACGACAACGGCGCGCGGGCCGAAGTCGTCGGGCACCCAGCGCCAGCGCTCGAGGTTGAGCGCGATCTGGCGCAGCCGCGAGACCACCGGCACGTTGAGCTCCTCTTGCGTCTCCGGCCCCAGGCTGCCGTCGACCTCCACCGTGCGCGTCGCCTGGAACTTGCGCACCGCGTCGGCGAGCTCCTTGGAGTACGGCGCCTTGCTCCCCGCCGCCGCCGCTTCGAGGCCCTGGGGCATCGCGGCGAGGAAGCCCTCGGCCTGGAGGCGCCGCGCGAGCGCCTGCAGGCGGGCGGCGTCGCCCGTCTGCCCCTCGCTCAGCACCGGGCCCTTGGGCACCATCGGCCAGCCGCCGCCGACGGCGATCTGCCGGTAGCGCTGCAGCGCCTGCAGCAGGCCGGCGAACTGCGGGTGCTGCGGGTCGAGCGCGCGCAGCGACTCGGCCAGCTTGCCGCCCTCGAGGCCCTTCTGCAGCACGGCAGGAAGGTCGACCTTCTCGCGCCGCACCAGCCAGCGATCCGCCACTGTCTCCGGCATCACGCGGCCGTAGCGGAGGTCGGAGGCGGCGAGCAGCGCCGCCCAGGTGAGGCCGACCTCGACCTCCTCGGGCCGCACGCCCGCCTCGCCCTTGCGCGCCTTCTCGAGCGCCTGCGCCAGCTCCTGCGGCCGGTAGTCGGCGGCGGCGAGGCCCTCGGCGTCGAGGCCGGCGAGGAAGTCGACGAGCTGCCGCGCCTCGGGACGCTCGCGGCCGTCGGCGTACCACGCCGGCTGCTGACCGCGCCGCTGGTAGAAGGTGCGTACCTGCTCGCGCAGATTGCCCTTGGCGGTGTCGCCCCGCCCGAGGTCGCCGAGGCCCAGCGGCGGCTGCGAGAGCTGCTGCAGGTACGGCGGCAGGTCGAGCTTGACGCGATGCGCGAAGGGATTGAACGAGCCGACGCCGCCGGTGCCGCGTTCGGAGGCGCCGCCGGCATCGCCGCAGGCGAGAGTAAGAACGGCCACCGCGCCGAGCAGCGCGACGGCAAGACCGACCGTGCGTCGCCGGGAGCGAGGCACGTAAATGTTGGTGACGATGCGACTTGTAGTCCTCATGCACTTGTCAGGTGCAAGAGGCCTGCCCAGCGCGCGACGTGCCTATCGGAGCGGAGCTTAGACCGGCAGCAGCTGGTGCTCGAAGACGTAGCGCGTGATCTCGGAGTTGGTGCGCAGCCCCATCTTCGCCAGCAGGCGCGCCCGATAGGTCGACACCGTCTTCACCGACAGCTCGAGCTCGGCGGCGATCTCGCTGATGGTGCGGCCGCCGGCGATGCGGCACATGACCTGGAACTCGCGCTCGGAGAGCGTCTCGTGCGGCGGCTGGCGTTCCTGGTGCACTTCGGCGCCGCCCACCAGCCGCTCGGCCACCCGGGCGCTCAAGTAGCGGCGGCCGGAGACGACGGTACGGATCGCCTCGACGAGCTCCGCCGACGCGGAGGTCTTCTCGACATAGCCCGCCGCGCCCGCCTTGAGGCAGCGCACGGCGTAGGGCTCCTCGGGGTGGATGGAGAGCACCAGCACCGGCACCCGCGGGTGCTCGGCGCGCAGGCGGCGCAGCAGGTCGAGGCCACGGGCGCCGGGCAGCGAGAGGTCGAGGATGATGACGTCGCCGCGGCCGGCCGCGGCCGCGGCGAGCACGGCGTCGCCGTCGGCGGCCTCGCCCACCACCTCGAGGTCGGCCTGCTCGGCGAGCATCTCGTAGAGGCCGCGGCGGACGATCGGGTGGTCGTCGGCGATGAAGACGCTGGTCTTGGGCTGGGGATCGGTGCGGGTGCCAAGAGGTGCGCTCATGCGTCGAATGGTAGGCGCTGCCCCGGCGAGCCGCCAGCGGTGGAATCCGACGCGCTCCGACGGGCTGCCACCTACGCCGAATGTAGGACGCCGCTTTCGCCGACACCTAGCCTTCCTCCAGCAGCTCGTGCTCGAGGGCGTAGCGCGTCGCCTCGGCGTTGCTGGCGATGCCGAGCTTGTCGAGCATGCGCGCGCGATAGGTGGAGACGGTCTTCACCGACAGCTTCATCTCGGCGGCGATGTCGGTGACGGTGCTGCCCGAGGCGAGGCGGGTGAGCACCTGGTACTCGCGCGTCGACAGCGCCTCGTGGGGCGCGCGGCGGTCGGACGCGGACTCGCGCAGCAGCGACTCGGCAAGGCCCTCGCTGAGGTACCGGCGGCGCATCATGACGGTGCGGATGGCGCCCACCAGCTCCTCGCCGGCGCTCTGCTTGTGGACGTAGCCGCGGGCGCCGGCCTTGAGACAGCGCAGCGCGTACTGCTCCTCGGGGTGGATGGAGAGCACCAGGATGGGCAGCTCCGGCCGCTCCTCGTGCAGCTGCTGCAGCAGGTCGACTCCGTGCACCCCGGGCATCGAGAGGTCGAGCACCACGACGTCGCAGCAGCCGCCGCGCACCTGCGCCAGCGCCTCCTCGGCGCCGGGCGCTTCGGCGCCGACGCTCATGTCCGGTTCCTCCTCGACGATCTGCCGCAGCCCGCGGCGCACCACCGGGTGGTCGTCGGCGATGAGGACGCGGATCATGGCGGCGCCCGCTCCGCAACGGATGGCGCCCGCTCCGAGACGGATGGCGCTACCGGCAGCCGCGCCCGCACCTGGGTGCCGCCGCGCGGCAGGCGCCGCACCGACAGCTCGCCGCCGCAGGCGCGCGCGCGCTCGCGCATGCCGAGCAGGCCCAGCGAGGTCGGAGGCGCGCATCGCCGCGGCGGGCAACCCGATGCCGTCGTCGCGCAGCACCAGGACGAGGTCGCCGCCGGCGTAGGAGACGTCGACGCGCGCCTGGCGCGCGCCGGCGTGGCGGGCGACGTTGGTCAGCGACTCCTGCAGGATGCGGAAGGCCGCGGTATCGCGCTCGCCGTCGGCAGGGAGGCCGTCGAGGTCGCTGTGCAGCTCGCAGGGGATGCCGCTGTGCGTCCGGAACTCGTCCACCAGCCACTCGATGGCGCTCTCCAGCCCGAGGTCCTCGAGCGCCGGCGGGTGCAGCTGGCGGGCGACGTTGCGCACCGAGTCGAGCGCCTGGTCGACGAGCTGGGCGAGCCCGTCGAGGCGCTCGCGCAGCCGTTCGGCGGGCAGCTCGGAGCCGTTGCCCGCGGCGCGGCGCTGCAGCCAGGCGACGTCGAGCTTGAGGCCGGTGAGCATCTGCCCGAGCTCGTCGTGGATCTCGCGCGCGATGCGGGCCTGCTCCTGCTCGCGCACGATCTGGAGGTGCGCGGTGAGCCGCCGCAGCTCCTCCACCAGGTCGTGATGGCGTTCCTCGCTCTCGCGGGCGCGCGCCTGCGCCGCGTGCAAGGCGCTGAGGTCGAAGGCGACGGCCACCACTCCGACCTCCTCGTCACCGGCGTCGAACAGCGGCGACAGCGTGAGACGGGCGGGGACCTCGCGTCCGTCGCGGTGCGCCAGCCGCAGCTCGCCCGTCCAGCTGCTGCCGTCGGCGAGGATGCGGCGGAGGTTGCTGCGCAGCTGGGAGCGCTCGGCGGCAGCGAAGGCGAGCTCGACGAGCGGCGTGCCGAGGGCTTCCTCGGCGCTCCAACCGAGGATGCGCGCCGCCGCCGGGTTCCAAGAGGTGATGGCGCCGCCGGCGTCCACTGCCGTCACCGCCTCGCCGGCGCTGTCGAGCAGCTGCGCCTGGAAGCGCAGCCGCTGCTCGAGCGCCCGCTGCCGGGTGACGTCGACGACGCGACCGGCGACCTGACGCGAGCGCCCCAGGTTGAGCGCTCGGCCGCGGTCCTGCACCCGGACCGTCGAGCCGTCGTTGCGCACCACGCGGTAGTCGAGGTCCCAGCTGCTGCCGCTGGGGCCCTCGAGCGCACGCTCCACCCGCTCGCGGTCGTCGGGGTGTATGCGCTCGAGCCACAGCCGCGGGTCGTGGCGAAGCTCCGCCGCGGTGAGCCCCCACAGCAGCTCGATCGCGCGGTCGATGAAAGCCGTCTCGCGGTCGCCGCCGAGGAACAGGTAGCGCGCGGTCGTCGCCTCGCCGCCGAGGGGCAGCGGGTCGAAGGAAGCTAGGGTCTGCGGCTCGCCCACCGGTTCGCCTGGGGCTGGCGGAGAGTGCTCCGTCGGGTTACTGGTGGCCCGACGGCTGCGGTTCAGCCATCGCGCGTGACTGCTTCAGCGCCTCGCCCGCCAGCCGCTGCCGCTCGGCGTCGGTGGTCGCCTGACGGGCCTGATCCCAGGTCTGCTGCACCTGGCGTGCCTGCGCGTCGGTGCTCGCCGTCCCGCTCTGCGGCGCGGCGGGGGCCGGCGCGCGGTAGGCCGAAGACTCCTCGAAGCTGCGCCGGCGGGGCTTCTTCTCGGCTACGGGCGGGGCGGCGGGCGTGCAAGCGACGGTCAGGACGGCGGCGGCCACCGCCAGCGCGAGCTGCAGACGCGAAGCGGAACGCACGAGGGCCAGCATACATCGCCCTCCATCGCCCCCGTTGCCGGAGGACGATGGACCCTGGAAGTGAGGGAAGATCGCCACCCTTGGCCGCCGACTCCCTACCCCCGCTGCTGCATGCGCTCGCCCTGGCGCTGGCCGGCTTCGGCGCCGGAGCGCTCAATGCCATCGCCGGCGGCGGCACCAACGTCTCCTTCCCCGCCCTGCTGTGGTTGGGGCTGCCGCCGGTCGCGGCCAACGCCACCTCGGCGGTGGCGCTGTGGCCGGGGAGCCTCGCCGGCGCCTGGGGCTTCCGCGACGCGCTGCGACGGGTGCGGCGGCGGTGGCTGTGGCTGCTGGTGCCGTCGGTGGTCGGCGGCGGTATCGGCGCCGTGTTGGTGGTGGCGCTGCCATCGCGCGTCTTCGTCGGCGTCGTGCCCTGGCTGGTGCTCGCCTCGACGCTGCTCTTCGCCGCCAACACGCTGCGCCGGCAGCGGCTCGGCGAGCGCGCCGGCGCGGCGCCGCCGGTGGTGCGCCACCGCTCGCTGCTGCTCGGCGGGCTGGTGCAGCTCGCCATCGCCGTCTACGGCGGCTACTTCGGCGCCGGCATCGGCATCCTCATGCTCGCCTCGCTGGGGATCTCGGGCGTCGACGACCTCGCCGTCGCCAACGGCCTCAAGAACCTCTTCGCCGCCGCCATCAACGGCGCCGCCATCGTCTACTTCGTGACCAGCGGCGCCGTGCACTGGGGCACGGTGCCGGTGATGGCGCTCGGCGCCGTCGCCGGCGGCTGGACGGGCGCCCACGTCGCCCAGCGGCTGCCGCCGCTGGTCATGCGCTGGACGATCGTGGCGATCGGCCTGGCTATGGCTGCGGCGACGTTCGCGGCGCTGCGCTGAGGGCGAAGGCGGCGGGCGGCGGGGAGATGATTCCCGTCGCGCGCCGTGCCGATGAAGCTCCGCCGCGCTACTCGACCGAGATCCCGATCAGCTCCACCGGCGTCGCCGTCGCCGCGGTGGCCGAGTTGTTGGTGGTGTTGGAGTCGGCCACCGACGCGACGGTCGCGGTGTTCGAGATGATGCCCGGCGGCGTCGCCAGGGGAACGTTGGCGACCAGCGTGAACACCACGTTGCCGACCGCGAACGAGGGGTTGGTGCAGTTGACGGTGCCGTTGACGCCCACCGGCGGCGACGTGCACGACCAGCCGGGCTGGGGCGACAGCGAGACGAAGGTCAGGGGCGGCGGCAGAACGTCGTTCCAGGAGGCGTTGACCGCCGGGTTCGGTCCGTTGTTGGTGATGGTGATCGTGTAGGTCACGTTGCCCCCAGCGGGCACCGGGTCGGGCGCTCCGGTCTTGGTGATCTCCAGGTCGGTGATCGCGAACAGGCCGGTGAGCACGGGGTCGTGGTCAGAGGCGCGCACCGCCACGCCGGGCTGGAAGACGACGCGCGGCGGCACCAGCGTGGAGCCGTCGGGCTTCTCCTCGAAGGCGGCCTCGCCCGGGCTGTCGAGGACCTCGTCGTTGTAGTCGAACAGCGGCACCTCGTCGGCGTTGATGTGCCAGGGACCGACGCCGGCGACCTGCGGCGTGAGGCTGCTGCTGGAGAGCGCGTAGTCGAGGTGCCCGATCTGCCCGTCGAAGAGGTAGGAGTAGGCGGCGGCGCCGAGCAGCGCCGTCTCGAGGTCGGTGTAGCCGCCCGACCCGAGGGTCGTGATCGGCGTCTCCTGCGGGTAGGCGTTGAAGTCGCCGAGCATCAGCACGTCGGGGTCGCCGGCCGCCGGGATCACGGTGCCGTTGACCCAGGTGAGCAGCCGCGACGACTGCGCCGTGCGGGTGGCGTTGAAGCAGGCCGCGCCGTCGCCGGCGTCGGCGTCGCCGCCGGTGCCGGGGCAGCCCTTCGACTTCGAGTGGTTGGCGACCACCGTGAAGCGCTGGCCGAAGGCCGGGTTGGTCGCCGCGACGACGTCGAAGGTCTGCGCCGTCGGCGGCCGGTTGTGCACCGGGTCGAGGTCGACCTGCGCCGGCCCCACCGGCGAGAGGATGCCGGAGCGGTAGACGATCTCGACGCGGATGGCGTCGGTGCCCAGCGTGCCGCCGGTGTTGACGAAGGCGTAGGGGTTGGCGCCGCCGCAGCTCGCGTTGACCGCGCCGAGCAGGTCGGTGATGGTGCCGGTGGCGGTGGTGTTCTCGAGCTCCATGAAGGCGGCGACGTCGGCGTTGAGCGCGCAGATGACCAGCGCCGCCCGGTCGCGCTGGCGGTTGAGCTCGGCCGTGCTGTCGGCGCCGCGGCAGTCGAGCGTCCCTCCCGGCCCGCACGGCCCGCTGCTGCTGCTCGACGTGGTGTCGATCGACGTGAAGTAGTTGAGCAGGTTCATGCCCACCGCCTTGATGGCGCCGCCCAGCGCCGGCGGCGTCGCCGGCCGCGGGTTGGCGACGGTGAACGTGGCGGGATTGGTGGCGGTGGGGCGGACGCGCCAGGCGTCGGTGCCCGAGAGGCCGGCGAACGACCAGTGCAGCACGCCGGTCAAGCCGTTGACGAGGTCGCCGCCGCGGAAGAAGTCGGTCCCCTGCGTGCCCACCGAGAAGCCGCCGTTGGCGCGCGGGTGGAAGACGAACTGGCTGCCGTCGGGCTTGGTGAGCGGCTCGTTCTGCACGTTGTCGTCGTCGTCGAGGATGACGCGACGGCGATTCAGGTTGTCGAGATGGGCGTTGTAGCCGGCGACGCTCGGCGCGTTGTCCTCGGTGTACTGCCGCGGGCGGCCGCCCTCGTAGAGCTCGACCTGGCCGTACCGGAAGAGCTCGAAGTACTCCGACACCGACAGCGAGTCGACGAAGGTGACCTTCATCCCCTCGCGCGGCTCGTAGAAGTTGTCGATGACGCCCACCACCGGCAGGTCGACGGGGAATGGCGTCACTTGCGCGATGTTGTTGCCGGCGTTGGTGACCACCACCGAGGCGGCGGTGCTCGCCGTCAGCTCGGTCATGTTGAAGAACTCGGAGACGGTGCCCTGCACCTGGACGCGCTGCCCCTCGGCCACCGCCGTCGGGCAGGTGTTGCAGAAGACGAAGATGCCTTCCGAGGTCAGCGGGTCGGCGTCGGCGTCGGCGTCCTCCTCCTGGAGGAAGAAGCCCTGCTGCTCGTTGCTGGCCTGGAAGTCCGCCGTCACCACGCCTTCGACCTTCACCACCGTCGCCGGCGGGATGGGCGTCGCGGCACCGTTGCCCTGCAGGTCGTGGATGAAGCTGAGGCTGACGTCATCGTTGGTGATGTTGCCCTGGCCCGTCGTGTCGCCGGCGTTGGCGCCGACGATGGTGCCGATGTTGACGAAGAACGTCTCGTTGGGCTCGGGGGTGGTGTCGCCGTTGACGGTCACGCTCACCGTCGTCGAGGTATTGCCCGACGTGATGCTTCCCGGCTGGTTGACCAGCGGCACGTAGTCGTTGTCCTCGGTGGCCGGATTGTCGTCCTGCGCGGTGCCGTCGGTGGTCGAGGCGGTGAAAGTGACGCCACCGCCTCCGGCGGGAGCGGTGAGGGTGACCGAGAAGCTGAAGATGGTAGTGCCGGCGTCAGTCTCGACCTGCGTGACGTCGCCGATGTTGAGGGTCGGCGTCACCACCGCGGCCTGCGGGGTCACCGAGAAGTCGTCGACCGCCAAGCCGTGGTCGTTCCCTGTGTCGTTGGGATCGCGCCAGCGCAGCCAGACCTCCTGGCCGGGGGCGACCGACACCAGGAGGTTGGCCGACTTGGCGGTGCGGTTGGCGGCCTGGTTGCCGTCGACAGCAGCGCCGGTCGTCGTGTTGACGAAGGTCGGGCTGGTGAAGTCGAGGCTGCTGAAAGCCGTCCAACCGGTGGTCGGCGTGTTGGCGTCGGTGATCACGCCGGCGTTGCCGACCTGGTACTCGAAGAAGGTCGTCTGGGCGACGGGGACCGCGGCGCCGCCGTCACGCCATTGCTCGCCGTTGTAGCTGATGTCGAGCGAGGTGATGGTGGTGCCGGTGTTGTTGACCAGGCGAACGGCGTTGAGGATGGTGACCGGCGTACCGGAAGAGACCGAGCCGAGCGCGCGCTCGGTCAAGGGGTTGACGCTGGCGACGCCCCAGCTGTAGACCGCGCCCGTGTTGCTGGCGCCCGAATCGGCGCGGTAGGTGATGGGGTTGGCCGGGGTCGCCGAGAACTGGGCGTACCAGCCCACCAACGGGGTGACGTTGTCCGTCCAGGTGTTGGCCGTCCCGGTGGTGGAGAGGGTGTCGAAGTTCTGCGTCACCGGCGAGCCGATCGTCGTCAGCGAGACCTGCGCTCGCAGCGGAGAGACGATCAGGACCAGGGCGGTTGCCAGACCCGGCAGGACGAGGCTACGGCGCATGGTGGCGCTCCTTGGAGAGACGGTGTTGTGGCTAGCTCGGATGCGAAGCCCGAGAATCTTACCGTCCGCCGGGCCGGTTGCAAGGCCGTTTTCGGTGTCCGCGGTGTGACACCGCCGCTTCAACGATTTGACTCCCGCCCCGGCCCTCGGGGAGGATGCGTCCCATCCCGATGCCCAAGCACGTCGCCCTCGTCGGCGCCGACCTCTTCTCCGCCTACCACGAGCTCGCCCGCGGCCTCAAACAAGTCGGGGCGCTGGTGACCGGCATCGGCGCCACCGCCTCGACGGCGGCGCTGCCGGCCGGCCTCAAGCCCTGGCTCGACGCCTGGGAGCCGGTGGGCAACCTGCTCGACCCGGCGAGCATCGCCGACGCCGCCCGGCGGGCCGCCCGCCGCCGCGGCCTCGACCGCCTCGAGACCGGCGACGAGAACCTGGTCGTGCCCACCGCAGAAGCGCGTGCCGCCCTCGGCCTCCCCGGCCTCTCGGTGCGCACCGCTCTGCTCTGCCGCGACAAGCCGGCGATGAAGGAGGCGCTGCGCGCGGCCGGCCTCCCCTGTGCCGAGTCGACGGCGGCCTCTTCGCTCGCCCAGCTGGAAGCCTTCGCCGAGCGCGTCGGCTACCCGCTGGCGGTCAAGCCGCGCGCCGGTCTCGGCGGCATCGGCGCCCGCCGCGTCGACGGGCGCGCCGACCTCGTCGCCGCCGCCCGCTCTCTCGGCGTCGACCAGGGGCGCTCGGCCGCCGTCGAGGAGTGGATCGAGGGGCACGAGGGGTTCTTCGACACCGTCACCATCGGCGGCCAGGTCGCCCACGAGTTCATCGCCCACTACTACCCGCCGGTGCTGCAAGCGCTCGCCGACCGCAGCCTCTCGCCGCAGATCGCTTCGACCAACCGCGTCGAAGTGAGCAGCTACAGCGAGCTGCGGGAGGTCGGCCGCAAGGTCATCACCGCGCTCGGCATCGACACCGCGGCGACGCACATGGAGTGGTTCTACGGCCCCAAGGGGCTCAAGGTGTCGGAGATCGGCGCCCGCCCCGCCGGCGAGCGCATCTGGGACCTCTACTGCGTCGGCAACGACCTCGACCTCTGGCGCGAGTGGGCGATGGCGATCGTCCACGGCCGCCCCGGCGCCCGCCCCAGCCGCCGCCTCGCCACCGGCTCGGTGCAGGTGCGCCCCGACCGCGACGGCCGCATCGCCGGCTACGAGGGCCTCCACGACGTGCTTGCCGCCGTCAAGCCCTACGCCTGGCAGCACCGCCTGCCCAAGCCGGGCACGCCCACCGACCCCGTCTACAAGGGCTACCTCAACAACGTCTGGTTCCGCCTCCGCCACCCCGACTACGACGAGCTGCGCCGCCTGATGGACTTCGTCGGCACGCGCCTCAAAGTGCGCGCGGCGTAGGGCGGGCGCGGAGCCCGCCGTCCGGCTTCGGCCGACGACAGGATGGCGGGCGCCGAGCCCGCCCTACGGCCCGATGGATCAACGCGGGCGGCGTAGGGCGGGCTCCGCGCCCGCCTCGGCCCCTTCACTCCCCCGCGTCGAGCTCGATCTGTCCCAGGCCTCCCGACCAGGCGGCGGGGTAGAGACCCAATCGGCAGTAGCGATGAAAGGTCGAGTAGGGCCACTCCGCCGCCGTCCGCACGAGCCCATGCTTCACCGGGTTCCAATGCTAACGTAATCCACGGTGCCGCCGCAGTGTCGTCCTCGTCACGCACCGTGTGCTCCCAATCAGCGCCGTTGCCACGGCGAAGAACCATCACCGACGGCGACGCGCTTCGTGGTGCGGCTCTTGATCAAGCTCCAGCGCCTCGGGTAATCCGCGTCGCCGGGGAGGAGTCCGCAGCCTCCACACGCAGTCGAGAGCTGATCGGAGCAGGAGCACCCAGCGACGACTCGAAGGCACGCGACTCGAGCAACTGCGCAGCTGGTCCTGAGATCTCGGGTGCTGCCGCACGCGTCTCCGCGATCCGGCGGTCGTCAGCGCCCGCGCAGGTGGGCCTTCGCCGGCAGAGCAGGAGCCCTCGGCAGCGGCGAGGCGGTCACGACCGGGAATCAGCAAGCGCAACGTGCATCGCCCGCGAGGCGATTGCGGCGATAGTCGCTGGCACGACGAACAAACGGAATTCGCGCAGCGGCGCTTGCACGACATGACGAATGCCGCTCGTACGCGCCGTAGGGCGGGCTCCGCGCCCGCCATCCGAATGGGACGCGGAGAAGATGGCGGGCGCCGAGCCCGCCCTACCGACACATGATGGACGCCGCTGGTACGCGGCGGGCTCTGCGCCCGCCATCCCGCGCCCTCGATCAGGGCCGCTCGGGGTAGGGGCCCCAGACGTTGATGTAGTAGGCGAGCCCGGGCTTGGTGGGCAGCTTGGGCAGGGCGAACTCGTTCCAGTCGCCCCCGAACGTCGCACCGATGAGCGAGAGGAGCATCCGGCTCTCGCTGGTGTCCACCTTCATCTTCCGCCCATCGCAGGGGAACCAACCGGGGTGCTCGGTACCGGCGACCTTGACGTCGACCAGCCGGATGGCGCCGGCCAGGGCCTGGAACTGGGGCAAGGTACGGTCGCCCGTCTTCGCGATCAGGCAGTTGGCGTGCGGGATCGCCGGCGCCGAGCCGTCGCAGCGCTGCCAGGGCCCCGCCGCGAAATCGGAGCGCAGGAAGAACGTCCCCACCTCGCCGATACAGCGCTCGCGGCTCGAGTAGTCGGTGTTTGGATACATGCCGTGGACGGCGACGCAGTAGCGCATGTCCGGAGGTGCCACCGCCGAGTAGTCGGGCAGCTGGTAGTCGCCGCTGTCGCCGATCGCAAACCGCGGGCGGAGGATGTCGTAGAGGCTCTCGTCGCCTCGTTCGCGCGACACCGAGCGCTTCTCGCCGTCGCACGCCAACCATCCGCGGGGCACGAAGTGGAACGGGAAGAGACTGATCTCGCCGACGACGACGCTCATCGATCGACTCCTTTCGGGGGAGCCCGCATCCTAGCGCGGATGCGCGGGATCGCCTGCGCGCGGCCCTTGGCCTAGGCGTTTGCTCGCCGCAGCCGCCACGCGCCCAGCGCGACGCACAGCGCGGCAAGGACGAGCAGCCCGCGCCAGTCCGTGGTCGGGATCTCCAACACCGGCGGCCCGCCGGCGACCTGGAAGCTCGTCGGGTCGCCGGAAGGTTGCGTCGCCGGGTCGTCGGTGACCGCGGTGGTCTCGTTGGTACCGTCGCCGTCGGCGTCGTAGGCGATCGTTCCCTGGTTCGAGATCGTGGTGCCGGGCGCGGCGTCGGAGTCGATGGTGGCGTTGATGGTGATCGTCACCGAGGCGCCGGCGGCGAGAGCGCCATTCCAGGTCACGGTGTTGGTGCCGACGGTCGCCGTCGCCGTGCCGGAGCTCGCGGAGGCGCTCACCAGCGTCAACGACGACGGCAGCACATCGGTGAATTCGGCGCCCGGATTGTCACCCTGAGCGCCACCGCCGGTGTTGGTGATCACCACCGTGTAGACGATCGCGCCGCCGGGCGTGAAGGTGCCGCTCACCGTCTTCGTGCCACTGAGCACCGGCGTTGGTCCGGCGACCTGGAAGCTCGTCGGGTCGCCGGACGCCGGCGTCGCCGGGTCGTCGGTGACCGCGGTCGTCTCGTTGGAGCCGTCGCCGTTGCCGTCGTAGAGGATCGTTCCCTGGTTGGAGATAGTGGTGCCGGGCGCGGTGCCGGCGTTGATGGTGGCGTTGATGGTGATCGTCACCGACGCGCCCGCGGCGAGACCGCCGTCCCAGGTCACTGTGTTGGTGGCCACCGCTGCCGTCGGGTTGCCGGAGGTGGCGGTGGCGTTTACCAGCGTCAACGAGGGTGGCAGCACGTCGGTGAATTCCGCGCCCGGGTTGTCGCCCTGCGCGAGACCGCCGCTATTGGTAATCACCACCGTGTAGGTGATCGCGCCGCCAGCCGTGAAGGTGCCGCTCACCGTCTTCGTACCGCTGACCGCCGGCGGGGTGATCACTCCCCGCGAAACGCCGGCGCTGTTGTCGTTCGGGTTGCCGTCGGTGGCGTTGGACGATGCGGTCGCGGTGTTGGTGACGACCGTGCCGTTCGGCGTCGTGGGATCGACGTTCACCGTCAACGTGAAGGCCGCGCTGGCGACCCCGAAGCCGGCGTTCGAGCAGGCGACGGTGCCGTTCGTCCCCGGCGCCGGCGTGCTGCACGACCAACCGGCCGGTTCGAGCAGCGACACGAAGGTGGTGTTCGCGGGGAGGGGATCGGAGAGAGTCACCGCCGCGACGTCGGGGCCCGCGTTGGTGACCGTGATCTCGTAGGTGATGTCGTCGCCGGCCATCACCGGGTCGGGCGAGCTCGAAGTCTTGGCCACCGAGAGGTCGGCGCTGCCCAGGACCGTCGTCGAAACGGTGCTGTTGTTGTTGCTCTTGTCGACGTCGTTCGCCGCCGACACCGTCGCGCTGTTGAAGATCTGGGTGCCGGATACGACCTGCGAGTCGACCGCCACCGTCAGCGTGAACACCACGCTGCCGGGTCCGAGGGACGGAGCGGAGCAGATCACCGCGTCGTTGGTGCCTACAGCGGGCAGGGTGCACGTCCACCCCGCCGGCTCCGGCAGCGAGACGAAGGTCGTCTCCGGCGGCAGCGCGTCGAAGAGGCTGACCGCCGTGGCATCGACTTGGCCGCTGTTGGTCACCGTGATGGTGTAGACGAGGTTGCCTCCCGGCGCCACCGGATCCGGGTCGTCCACCTTGGTCACCGAAACCTCCGCCGTCGGCGGCGGCGCCACCACCGTGGTGTCGGCGGTGGCGGTCGAGAACGGCTCGTTGGGATCCGGAGTCGCCGCGCCCGCGTTTACCGTGTTGGTGATCACGGTCCCGGGCGTGACGCCGGAGTCGACGGCGACGATGAAGGTGAAGGCGCTGCTGGCACCCACCTCGAGGGCGTCCTTCGAGCAGCTGATGACGCCGCCCGAGCCCGACGTCGAGCAGGTCCAGGTGGGGTCGGTGACGATCCAGTCGACGAGGGTCGTCCCCAACGGCACGTCGTCGTCGAGGGTGATGAACTCGGCCGTGTCGGGACCGGCATTGAAGAGCACGATGTCGTAGGTGATCTGCCCGCCGGGCAGCACCGGGTCGGGCGCGTCCGACTTCGAGAGCTGCAGGTCGGCGGACTGGCCCGCCGCCGATACGGTCGTGGCGAGTGCGAGTAGAACCGCAGCGAGCCACCAGCTTCCAAGGTGTCGGCGCATTGATGTCCTCCGGTTGGCCGGCGGCATCCTAGCTGGTACTCGTCATTCGTAGCGCAGCAGCTCGCGGGCGCGGCGGCCGTCGCGGGCGAGCTGGTCGGGATCGTCGCTGACGAGGTAGATCTCCCAGCCGCGAGTGTCGAGGTCGATCGTCTGCGGCGCGCCGGTGCCCACCGGGCGCACCATGCCGACCTCGAAGAACGACGGCAGGCGCTGCACCTCGTCGAGGCCGCGCACGGCGCGGATGCGCGGGATCGCCACCGGCTGCACGCCGAGCACCACCTTGGCGCGCCAGCGGTCGTAGCGCGCGTAGTCGACGTCGCCACGCCGCGCCGGCAGCTCGCCGAGGTAGTGGCAGGCGGCGAGCTCGAGCAGCGAGCGGCCGTGCAGCGCGCTCGCCAGCACCGGCAGGTTGCCGCCGGCGAGGCGGGCGCCGATCTCGATGATGCAGGGCCCCTTGGCGTCGACCTTGACCTCCAGGTGGATGGGCGCCCGCCGCAGCCGCAGCGCTTCCACGACGCTCGAGGCGTACTCGGCGAGCTGCCCGAAGCGCGGGTCGGAGGCCGCCACCGTGGTGGTCTCGAAGTAGAGGTTGTCGAAGCCGTGGCTCCCCCGCCGGTCGTAGACCCAGACGTCGGTCGCCAGCAGGTCGCCGGCACGGTCGACCTGGCCGTTGACGCAGAACTCGACGCCGCCGACGTACTCCTCGAGCAGCACCTCGCCGGCGCCGCTCTGCAGCACCTGCTGGCAGCGGCGCAGCAGGTCGCTCTCGTGGCGGGCGAAGAAGACGTGCTCGGAGCCGGCGCCGCCGGTGGGCTTGACGACGATCGGCCAGCTGCCGACGCGCCGCTGGAAGGCGCGCGCCTGCGCCGCGTCGCGCACCACCGCGCCGGCGTTGACGCGCACGCGGCCGGTCTTGCGCAGGTAGTCCTTCATCACCGCCTTGTTGCGGCAGCGCTCGATCACCTGGCGCGAGTTCCAGCCCAGCCCCAGCTCCTCGCCGAGCGCGGCGCCGAGCTGCACGCTCTCCTCGTCCCACGACACGACGCCGAGCAGCTCGGGCCAGCGCGCACGGATCTCGGCGGCGAGCACGGCGACGCTCGGCGCACCCGGAGCGAGGTAGGTGTCGAGCACGTTGGCGCCCACCTGCTTGCTCCACTTCCCCTGCCACAGCGCCAGCCGCGAGCGGCTGCTGAACACCGCCACCGCGCCCTGGTTCAGCTGCCGCGCCAGGAACGGCATCATCTCCGCCGGGTAGCGGCCGACCGGGTCGACGATCAGGTAGGCCATGGGCGCACGGCGACGGTCGATGGCGGCCTCGGAGGCCGCCCTACTCGTACCTCAGCAGCCGGCGAACGGCTTGCGCATCGTGCGCCACCTGCTCTTCGTCGGAGTGGAGCAGGTAGACCTCGTAGGACTTGCTGCGCAGGTCGATGGTCTGCGCCAGCGGCATCCCCGGCCGGCGCAGCAGGCCGGTGCCGACGAACGAGGGGAGCGCTTCGACCTCGGGCAGGCCTTGCAGCGCGCGCACCTGCGGCAGCGCCACCGGCTGGATGCCGGAGACGATGCGTGCCGCGTAGCTGTCGTAGCGCGCGTAGTCGACGTCGCGCGTCGACAGCGGCAGCTCGTCGAGGTAGTGGCAGGCGGCGAGCTCGAAGAGGCTGCGCCCGTGCAGCATGGAAGCGAGCATCGGCTGGTTGCCGCCCGGCAGCCGCGCGCCGACTTCGATCAGGCAGGGGCCGCCGTCGTCGACCTTGACCTCCATGTGCACCGGCGCGCGCACCAGCTCCAGCGCCTCGATGACGGCGGCGGCGTACTTCGCCAGCTCCCAGAACAGCGGCGTCGTGGTGGAGACCTTGATCGTCTCGTAGTAGAGGTTGGGCACGCCGTGGCTCTCGCGGCGGTCGTAGAGCCAGACGTCGGTGATGAGGAAGTCGCCGCGGCGGTCGACCATGCCGTTGACCGCCAGCTCGTGGCCGCCGACGTACTCCTCGAGCAGCACCTCGCCGGCGCCGCTCTCGAGCACCTCCTGGCAGCCGCGCAACAGCTCGCCGCGGCTGCCGGCGAAGCTGACGTTCGCCGAGCCGGCACCGCCGGTGGGCTTGACCACCACCGGCCAGCGCCCGAGCTGCTGCTGGAAGGCGATCGCCTCGCCGGCGTCGTGCACCACGGCGCCGGCGTTGATGCGCACGCCGGAGTGGCGGCGCAGGTGCTCCTTCATCACCCCCTTGTCGCGGCAGCGCTCGATGACGCGGCGCGGGTTCCAGCCGAGGTCGAGCAGCTCGCCGAGCTCGGCGCCGTAGAGCACGCTCATCTCGTCCCACGGCACGATGCCGCTGAAGCCGCCGGGGAAGTCCTGCGCCAGCTGCGCCGCCACCTCCGGCAGCGGCTCGCCCGCCGCCTCGTAGCTCGCTGCGATGTGCTCGCCGAGCTTGCTCCGCCAGCCGTGCCGCCACTGGCCGGTGCGGCCGGGCGAGGTGAGCACCGCCACGCCGGGCAGGCCGAGGCGGCCGAGGAACTCGACCATCCGCCGCGCGTAGTCGTCGGTGGGGTCGAGGACGAGATAGGGAGCGGGAGGCAACGGCCGCATCTTAAGGCGGCCGCGCGGCGAGCGGCACGGCGGGTTTAGCCGCGTTCGTCGTCGCCGTCTTCGTCCTCCGCGTCGCTATCCTCTTCGTCGCCCTCATCTTCCGCTTCCTGGCCGCCTTCCTCCTCGACCAGCTTCGGCATCCCCTTCTTCTTGCGCGCGCGATGGAAGTCCCCGAGCAGCCCGTCGAGCTCCTCATCGGACAGGTCGTCGAGGTCGGCGAGGCCGGTGCGCGCTTTGGAGATGGCGCGCAACAGCTCGTCGAGCTTGAGGTGGATCTCGCGCGAGTCGCGGTTCTGCGTCGCCTGGATGAGGAAGACCATCAGGAAGGTGACGATGGTGGTGCCGGTGTTGATGATCAGCTGCCAGGTGTCGGAGAACCCGAAGATCGGACCGGTCACCGCCCAGACGACGATGATCAGGAAGGCGATGAAGAACGCCCACACCGAGCCGACGGCGCGGGCCGTGCCGTGCGCGAAGTGGCGGAAGAACTCCTTCACTGGCGCGCCAGAACGTGCAGATCCCATGCCTCGCGGCGGCGCCTCTGCTAGCGTCGGCGAAGACCCCGTGCGGCCCCTGACCCTCGCCGCCGTTCTCGCCCTCGTGGCCCTGCTGCTCTTCCTCGCCGAGCGGCGGTGGCCGCTGCGCCGGCCGCGCGCCGCGCTGCTCGCCCGCCTCGCCGTCAACCTGCTGGTGGCGGGGATCGCGCTCGGCGTCGCCGCCGCGACGGTGCGGCCGCTGGTGTTGCGGGCGCTGAGCCTCACCGCCGACCGGCCGCTCGGCCTCTTCGGCTGGATCGTGCTGCCGCCGCCGCTCGAGTGGGCGCTCGCCTTCCTGCTGCTCGACGCGAGCTTCTACTGGTGGCATCGCGCCAACCACCGCATCCCGCTGCTCTGGCGCTTCCACAACGTGCACCACTTCGACCCCGGCCTCGACGTCTCGACGGCGCTGCGTTTCCACTTCGTCGAGATCGCGCTCTCGGCCGGCTTCCGCGTCGCGCAGGTGACGGTGCTCGGGCTCGGCGCCGGCGTCTACTGGGCGTACGAGCTCTGCTTCCAGGCCAACACGCTCTTCCACCACAGCAACGTGCGGCTGCCCATCCGCCTCGAGCGCGCGCTGAACCGGGTGATGGTGACGCCGCGCATGCACGGCATCCACCACTCGCAGGTGGAGGCGGAGGCGATGTCGAACTACGGCGTGCTGTTGCCGTGGTGGGACCGCCTGCACCGCACGCTGCGGCTCAACGTGCCGCAGGAGGCGATCGAGATCGGCGTCCCCGCCTACTCGCGGCCGGAAGACAACCGCCCTGGCAAGTTGCTGTCCGCGCCTTTCCTACGGCAGCGCGACTACTGGCGGCGCCCCGACGGCAGCGCCGCCGAACGGCCGCCGATCGCGGGTCCGGCCACGGACCTCGCGGAGTAGATCGTGGGTCAAACGGTGCACCGTTGGCGGTGACGGTGACCCACTTTCTTCAATGTGAAGCACCGCACAGGCTGGTGCATCTCCTTGGCGGTCAATGAGTTCTCGAGAAGGCCCAACGAACGTTTCACTGGCACACTCGCTGCTTGACGACACCGCGCAGCTCGTTTGCTCAACGCCGGCGCTTCGCCGGGATCGGTCACGCAGGAAACCACTTCGGAGGTCTCTCGATGAAGCACTGGGTCTCCCGCCTCGGTCTCGCCGCCCTCTGTACCGCCATCGCCCTGCCCGCGGGTGCGGTGATGGAGCCGTTCACGTTCGACCCTGAGATGCTGCCGGAGACGATCGGCACGCAACGCGATCCCGGCGAGCACCAGGCCGGCATGGCGGCGCTGCAGAAGGGCCTGTCGGCCCGTCAGGTTGCCCGCGGCCTGCGGTCTGAGGCGGTGGTTCCCGTCTCGGCGGCCGAGCGCAAGAGCATCGACGTGCCCACCGCCACCGGCGGCAAGTACCAGGTGGGCGTCAACAAGGCCCTCGGTACCACGGTGAGCTTCGCCGGCGCCGGCAACCTCGGCGGCCGCACGCGCGACCTCGCCCTCGGCTCGATGCGCGGTGACGGCAACGGCGGCTTCACCTGGACGGCGGCGCTGCGCTCGCCGGGTGCCGCCGGCCTGCGCGTCCACATCACCGGCCTCGACCTGCCCGAGGGCGCCGGTCTCTTCGTCTACAACGAGAAGGGGCAGGCGTTCGGGCCCTACACCGGCCGCGGCCCGCTGGGCAACGGCGAGGTCTTCACCAACACCGTCTTCGGCGAGCGGCTCCTGCTGCAGCTCGAGGCGCCGGGCGGCGCCTCGGTGTCGTCGTTGCGCGTCGTCGAGCTCGGCGTGCTCGGCCAGCGCTTCCTGCTGCCGAGCTACAACCCCGCCGGGATGTTCGACGCCGGCAACCTCGCCGCCCTCGGCAGCGCCGAGAAGGCGTTCTGCTCCTACAACGCCTCCTGCGTCGTCAACGCCGCCTGCCAGTCGGCCAGCGCCGTCAACACCGCCAAGGATGCCGTGGCCGGCATGCTGTTCAGCTCCGGCGGCGGCCAGTACATCTGCACCGGCCAGCTCATCGCCGACACCGTCGCCACCTCGGTGATCCCTTACTTCCTCACCGCGCACCACTGCATCAGCACCAGCAACGAGGCCGGCAGCCTCGAGACCTACTTCGACTACCAGACCACCTGCAGCAGCCCGAACTGCACGCAGCCCTACAACAACACCGGCGAGACGGTCGGCGCGACGATGAAGGCGAGCAGCTCCTCCAGCGACTTCTCGCTGATGCAGCTCTCCTCGACCCCGACGACTCCCGACGGCGTCGCGGCCTACCTCGGCTGGCTCTCGACCGCGGTCGCCAACACCAACAACTACGGCCTCTTCCGCGTCAGCCACCCGAAGGGTGCGCCGCAGGCCTACTCCGAGGGCGTGGTCGACACCAGCAAGCCCACCTGCGGCACCCTGCCGCGCGGGCGCTACATCTACAGCCGGGACACCCTTGGGGCCACCGAGGGCGGCAGCAGCGGCTCGGCCGTCGTCAACAGCGCGGGCCAGGTCGTCGGCCAGCTCTACGGCGCCTGCGGCACCAACCTCAACAACGTCTGCGACGCCAACAACAACGCCACTGTGGACGGCGCCTTCGCCAACACCTACCCGAGCGTGGCGGCTTTCCTCAACCCCGGCAGCGGCGGCTCCTGCAGCCCCGCGGGGACGAGCTGCACCAGCGGCACCCAGTGCTGCTCCGGAAACTGCAAAGGCAAGCCCGGCAGCCAGACCTGCAAGTAGCTCGATGAGCGGCGCCGGCTCGCCGGCGTGCGCCTGATGGTGGAAAGGGGGCCGTGCGGCCCCCTTTCCCGTTTCTGTCGATTCTGTCGATCAGTGCTGGTGATCGGCCGGAGCACCGATCTTCACCTCGAGCGCGATCTTGTCGTCCTCGTCGAGGCGGATGGAGACGCGCGTGCCGGCGGTGAGCGCCGAGCGGTCGACGGCCTTGCCGTCGCGCTCGTACTTCGTGTCGGCGGCGAGGTGGACCGTCGCTTCCTTGCCGTCGGTCGTCGTCACGGTGAGGTGGTTCTCGTGCAGCGCCTTGACGGTGCCCATCAGGCGGTGCGACTTGCCGCCGTGGGCGAAGGCGGCGGTGCCGGCGAAAGTGGCGGCAAGGAGCAGCAGCAGGGCGACGGTCTTGCGCATGGTTGGTATCTCCTGGTGTCGCGGCGGGTCAGCGGGCGCCGCCGGTGGGCTTGGCCGCGGCCGCCCCTACCTCGAACGTCACGGTGGCGAAGTCGGATTCCCAGTCGAGCTCCGGACCCGAGGCCGGCCGCAGGTCGGTCGAGCGCAGCAGGTACCAGCCGGCGGCATCGACGGTGAAGGTGACGCGGCCGTCGTCGCCGGTCGCGCGGTCGACGGACTTCGTCTCGCCGGCCCGCAGCAGGCCGACCGTGACGCCCGCGGCCGGCGCGCCGTTGCGCAGCAGCCGCACCACCAGCTCGTCCCCCGCGCGTAGCGCTGTGGGATCGCGCTCGGGCACCAGCTCGAGGGCCGAGCCCACCGGCTCCGCCCACGCGCGGTCCTCCGCCGGCGCGCCGACGCGCACGAAGGTCTTGACGTGCTTGACGTACGACTCGCGCCAGCGGCGCGGCTCCGGCGCCGACTGCCAGCGCTCGCGCACCGCCGCGGAGGCGCCGATCTCCTCGAAGTAGTGCTCGACGTCTTCGGCGGTCAGATCGAGCGTGCGCGGATGGAGGTCGAGCCAGATGGTGGCGATGCCGGCGCGGTCGAGGTCGGCGTTCAGCGCCAGGGCCTTCTCGCCCTCCCGCGGCGTGCCGAGGGCCAGCTCGCGGCCGGCGAGGCGCACGCCGCTGCGCGCGACGCGGTCGGGGAGGATCGCCGCCTCCTCGAGCGGGAAGGCCATGCCGCTCGTCATCGCCAAGGAGAGCGAGCTACCGGGCTTGGCCTGTGCCGCGGCGGGGAGCAGCCAGGTGTCGTGCGCGCGCGCCGGGTTCGCCGCGAGACTCAGCCACAGCGCCGCCGCGAGCGCAGTCGGGACGCCGGCGATGCGCGTTCTGGAAGACCTGGAAACCGACTCTGCCGTCATGCTCTCCTCCTCAATGACCGTGTGAGCCCGATTCGTGAGCGGCCGGCGGTGGCGCCGCGCCCCCCGACAGGAACTCCTGCTCCTCCTGGATCGCCTGCCACTCCGCCGGCGACTTCGGATTCATCGCTTCCATCTCGCCGATCTCATCAGAAGTGAGCGCCGGCAGGCGCCGCACCAAGTGGACGAGCCCCCACGACTCGCGGGCCGACTGCGCGGTGCCGTCGCTCCAGCCCGGCATACCGGTCAAGCGCACGCCGTTCTCGATGATGGCGAAGATCTCGCCGTCGGAGAGCTGCTGCGTCGCCGGCAGCGTCATGTCGGGCGCGCGCGGATAGAGCCGCTCGCCGATCGGCGTCTTGCCCTTGCCGTCGTTGCCGTGGCAGAGAGCGCAGTGGTCCGCCCAGTGCGCGCGCGCCTCGCCCAGCGCCTCGTCGGTGAGCTGCAGCGGGTTGCTCGCGCGGCGGAGGTCGGCGGGCGCCGACCACCTCCGCATGCTGCGCGCCGCGAGCGTCTCGATCGCCGAAGGTTGCTCGTGAGTGCCGAAGCCGCGGCGCAGCAGCCGCCAGAAGGCGAACGCGCCGACGACGGCGATCGCCATCGCCACGATCAGGGCCGCCTTCGTCGATCGCCGCACCGTCCGTCACCTCCTCCGCCGCCGCCGTCGTCACCGCCGCGAAGGCGCATCCTCGCGCGATTCGACCGCCTCCGCCACCGTCCCCGGCGGGTTCTGGTACCACCCCGGGTCGGCGTCGTAGCTTGCCAGGTCCGCGCGCACCTTGAGCACGGTGAACATGCCGCCCATGAAGATGGTGCCGAACGGGCCCTCTCCATCCCCCATCGCCAGGCTGTTGCGCGGCCGGCTGGCGTGCACCATGTCGCCCATGCCGCTGTTGCCCATCGGCGCGTAGCCGGGCACCAGCGCCTGGATCTTCTCCGCCACGCCGCTCTGGTCGACGCCGGTCATGATCGGCACCCCGTGCCCCATCTGGTTCATGGTGTGGTGCACCTTGTGGCAGTGCACCGCCCAGTCGCCGGGGTTGTCGGCGACGAACTCGACGTCGCGAGTGGTGCCCGGCGGCACGTTGATGCTGGTCTCGGGGATCCACGCCGTCTCCGGCAGCGGACCGGCGTCGCTCCCCGTCCAGCGGAAGTGGTGGCCGTGGACGTGGATGGGGTGCGAGTCCATCGAGATGTTGGCGATGCGCAGCCGCACGCGGTCGCCGAGGCGGGCGAGCAGCGGCTCGGTGCCGGGGAAGACGCGGCTGTTGAAGGTGAAGAGGTTGAAGTCGGTCATCTCGGTGGGATCGGGCGTCGACGTACCGGGCTTGACGAGCCACTCGTGGAGGAAGATCGCGAAGTCGCGGTCGATGCGGCGCGCCGGCCGGCGCGGGTGGAAGATGAGGAAGCCCATCATCCCCATCGCCTGCTGCACCATCTCGTCGAAGTGCGGGTGGTACATGTTGGTGCCGTGCTGGCGCACCTGGAACTCGTAGCGGAAGGTCTCGCCGGGCTCGATGCGGCGCTGGTTGAGGCCGGAGACGCCGTCCATGCCGTTGGGCAGCAGCACGCCGTGCCAGTGCACCGAAGTGGGCTCGGGCAGCCGGTTCTCGACGTAGATGCGGACGCGATCGCCTTCGACGGCTTCGATGGTCGGCCCGGGGGTGGTGCCGTTGTAGCCCCAGGCGTTGATGCGCAGGCCGGGGGCGAGCTCGCGCACCACCGGCTCGGCGACGAGGTGGAAGGTCTTGCGGCCGTCCTCCCAGCGCCAGGGGAGAGCGGGGACGTTGGGGGTGATGACGCGGCCGGCCTCGACGGGAGCCCGGGCCCCCGCGGCGCTCCCGCGCGTCGGCGCCGCAGCCTTCGCGGCGCCCGCCGGCCGGCCCGCGAGCAGGCCGGCGGCCGAAGCCGCCAGCGAGGCGAGGCCGGAGACGAGGACGTTGCGTCGCGACAGCGTGGTCGGGTCGTCGGTGCTCATTCGTTCCCCCTCGCGAAGATCGGCCGCTCGGCGCGCACGCCGAAGCCGGCGACGCCGCTGGCCGCCGCCTCGAGGTCGGTGCGCGCCAGCCAGTAGTCGCGGACGGCGAGCACGCGTTCGCGCTCGGCGTCGGCGAGCTCCTGGCGCGCGTGCAGCAGGTCGAAGGCGCCGCGCTGCATGGCGCCGTACTCGAGCTGGGTCAGGTAGAGGATGCGCTGCCGCCGCGGCAGCACGACGTCGGCGAGGTAGGCCGCCCGCGCCCGCGCCTCGACGAGACGCTCGTGGGCGGCGCGCGCCTCGGCGCGGGCGTTGACGGTGAGCGCGTGCAGGCGCTGCTCGGCCTGCCGCAGCTTGGCCGTGGCGCGGGCGCGCGCCGCGAGGCCGCGGTCGAAGATCGGGATCGGCACGGTGCCGATGGGCCCCTGGGAATGCTCGCCCCCCGCTTCGCGGTCGACGTGGACGCCGGCGGCGAGGTCGTCGATGGGCGCCGTGCGGGCGACCGGACCGGCGCGCCGCGCGGCCTCCACCTCGGCGCGCGCGAGCTGCACGTCGAGCCGCGACTCCTGCGCCGCCTCGAGCTGCTCGACGGGCGCTTCTGACTCAGCAGGCTCGGCGGGCGGCGGCGCCTGCGCCGCCAACCGCAGCGGCAGCGAGCGCGTGGCGCCGAGGTCGGCGAGCAGCCGCTCGCGCGCCTGCAGCTCGTCGAGCTCGGCGCGGGCGAGGGCGAGCTTCGCCCCCTCGTAACGCGCCTGCTCGGTCTCGAGGTCGAGGTCGGAGACGTTGCCCGCCTCGTGCTGACGCTGGGTGAGCTGGGCGGCCGCCTCCGCCGCGGCGGTGACCGCCTGCTGCTGGGCGAGCGCCGCTTGCGCGGCCTGCAGGGTGTAGAAGTGCGCCCGCACCTCGCTCGCGAAGCCGATCACCGAGGCGGTGACGCGCAGGCGCGCCGCCGTCATCTCGGCCTCGCCGAGGGCGCGGCGGCGCGGCAGCTGGATGAGGTCGACGAGCGTCTGCGTGATGGCGACCTCGTACGGCGAGAAGCGCTGGTTGGGGAAGTGGTACTCGCCCTCGAAGAGTCGGGTTGCGGATCGTGCGCGCGGCGATGAGGTCGGCGCGCGCGATGCCGAGCTCCTCGAGGGTGGCGAGCAGATCCCGGTTGTCGGCGAGCGCGATGCGCACGGCATCGTCGACGGTGAGGTCGCCTTGCATGGCGCCGTCGAGCGCAGCGTCCGCCGGTGGCTCGATGGGCTGGCCGGGTTGCCAGGCGAGGGTGTGGCCGGTGCGCTCGGCGACGGCCTGGCTCACGTCGGCGACGCCGGCGTCGCGCGGCACCGAGGCGCAGCCCGAGGCGAGAAGGAGCGCAGCAGCACCGGGGAAGAAGTGGAGGGCACGGCACGTCACGGCGCGTTCCCCTTCGAGCCGGCGGCGTGATTCGCGCCGTGGTCGTGGTCGTCGTGAGCCGCGCGACCCGGACCTTGCCCGTTCGGCTCGTGGTGGGTGGGTGCGGGCTGCGGTTCCGTAGTACGACCCGCGTCGAGCTGGCGGTAGGTGCTCGCTCCGTGCGCGGCGTGACCGCCGTGCTCACCCGCGCTCGCCGCCGCGGCGAGGTGGGCGTCCGCTACGGCCGATGGCGCGGGCGCGTCGATCGCGTCGGGAGCCAGCGTGGCTGCGGGAGCACCGGCTGCCACTGGCGCCGCGGCCGCGACGTGCACCGCTTGCGGCGTCATCGCGGGCGATGCATGGGCGGCGGCCGGCGCGGCCGCATGACCCATCGCGGCGTGATCCGCCGCAGCACCGTCGTCGGTCGGCGGATGACCGCTAGGCGCAGGACTCGTCGGCGCGCGTTGCCTCGCTGCGGCGGCGCCGCCCGCGCTCTTGGCGTGACCACGCTTTGACGCGTCGTGCGTCACCGCTTCGTGCTCGGCGCCGTGGCCGCCGGTGTGGGCCTCCGCCGCTGGGCCGTCGTGCACGTGCGCCGGGGCATCTTCCTTCGCAGCGGCCTTCGTGCCGTCCGCCCGCTCGTGCGCCACTTCGCCGCTGGCCGCTGCGCCGTGCCCGTGGTCGTGCCCTTCGCCGCTCACGCTCTCGCCGCGCCCCTGGGCCTCGCGGAACGCCCGCGCGCTCCGGCTCGCCATGGACTCTTCGCCCCCGCAGCCGAGCGCGAGCATCAGCGCGCACGTCATGGCTGCCAGGGGCAGACAGCTCTTCGCCATCGCTCTGCCTCCTGTCGGGCGGCGTCGCCGCCACCCGTTGACTGGTGGAGAAATGCAGGAGCGCTGCCCCCGGGGACGCCGCGTTGGAGCGGCCGGAGGGGCAGCTAGCGATGGATCAAATGCGCAGCGTGTCGAGAAGCGCCAGGCGCGTGCCGACGTCGTCGTCGCAGCGGACGGCGCCGAGCGCGATCTGGCTGCGGTCCGCCGGCGGGCGCGGCACGTCGACGATCGCCCCCACCGTCAGCGGCAGCGGCGCCGCCTGGCGGGCCTCGCTCTTCCACGCCAGCCGGGTGCCGTCCTGGCCGTCGTGCTTCTGCGCCGGCGGCGCGGCGGGCTGCTCGTGGCCGCCATGGCCGCCGTGCTCGCCGGACGGCTGCGGGGTCAACGCCATCTCGGCCATCCCGCACGGCGCCACTTTGTGCAGGGTGGCGTGGAACGGCAGCGCGCAGCAGCCGAGCAGCGCCATCGCCAGCACGAGGGGCATGGCGCTCGCCATCAGCCAGGTGAGGGCAACGGTCCGACGGCTCATCCGCACCATCGTACGCCTCGGTCACCGGCGTTGCAAACCGCGGAGTGCCGCGCAACTCGACATCGAGATCGCTTCGCTGCGCTCGCGATGACCCATCGCCGTCATCGCGAGGAGCGCAGCGACGAAGCGATCCAACACCTACGAATCGCTGCACCTCGACCTTGACTCTCAAGTCGGCTGGAGGGTTTACACTGACGTCATGGCGATGACGAAAGCCGCTCCGCGTTCCCCTCGTGCGTCCTCCCGCCCTCCACGCCTACGCATCGGCGACGTCGCCAAGGCCACCGGCCTCTCGGTGCCGGCCATCCGCTACTACGAGACGCAAGGGCCTGGTGGCGCCGCTCGACCGCTCCCCCGCCGGCTACCGCGAGTTCGACGACTCGGCGGTGCGCCGCATCCGCTTCGTGCAGCGGGCGCAGGCGCTGGGCTTCTCGCTCGAGGAGGCGCGCGAGCTGCTCGAGCTGCGCCGGCAGCCGCGCCGCCCGGCGGCCGAAGTGCGCGCGCGCGTCGACGCCCGCATCGCCGCCGTCGACGCCAAGCTGCGCGAGCTCGCGGCGCTGCGCGACGCCCTGCAGACGCTGCGTCGCAAGTGCACGCACGAGCACGGGCTCACCGGCGACTGCCCCATCCTCGAGGCGCTCGAGCGCGAGGAGACGCCGCGCCGCCGGCGCTGACCCACACACCGTTCCCGGGCCGCTCGCCGGCCCGTCGCCTGCATCAGGAGGCCGCCATGGCATCCGCCGCTCAGGATCCCAAGACCGACAAGCAGCAGTGCTCGCACTGCCACGACGTGGGTGCCGGTAATGCCGGCAACGCCACGCAAGCCGAGCATGCCGCTCACGGCAGTCAGGTCGGACACGCCGGACATGCCGGGCACGGAGCCCACGCCGGGCATCACGCGCACCACGGGGCGGCGCCACCCCGACGCCTCGATCCCTCGCAGCCCGTCGAGTGGACCTGCCCGATGCACCCCGAGATCGTGCGCGACGCGCCGGGGAGCTGCCCCATCTGCGGCATGGCGCTCGAGCCGCGCACGATCACCGCCGAGGAGCAAGAGAACCCCGAGCTGCGCGACATGACGCGGCGCTTCTGGGTGGCGGTCGTGCTCACCGTGCCGCTGCTCGTCCTCGCCATGGGCCGCGATGCTCGCCGGCGGCTGGCGCGGAGCGCCTGCTGTCGCCCGGCGCGAGCGCCTGGGTCGAGCTGCTGCTGGCGACGCCGGTCGTGCTGTGGTGCGGCTGGCCGTTCTTCGTGCGCGGCTGGCAGTCGATCGTCCACAGCATCGCTGAACATGTTCACGCTCATCGCCCTCGGCGTCGCCGTGGCGTAGGGCTACAGCGTCGTCGCGACGGTGGCGCCGCGGGATCTTCCCCGCCTCGTTCCGCGGCATGCACGGCCGCGTCGGCGTCTACTTCGAGGCGGCCGCCGTCATCGTCACCCTGGTGCTGCTCGGCCAGGTGCTGGAGCTGCGCGCGCGCGGCCGCACCGGAGCCGCCATCCGCGCGCTGCTGCAGCTGGCGCCGCCCACCGCGCGCCGCGTCGACGCCGACGGCAGCGAGCGCGACGTGCCGCTCGCCGAGGTGCGCGTCGGCGACCGCCTGCGCGTGCGCCCCGGCGAGCGCATCCCGGTCGACGGCGTCGGTGATCGAAGGGCGCAGCGCCGTCGACGAGTCGATGGTCACCGGCGAGCCGATCCCGGTGGAGAAGACCGCCGGCGCCGCCGTCATCGGCGGCACCCTGAACGGCACCGGCGCCCTGATCATGCGAGGCGCAACGCGTCGGCGCCGACACGCTGCTCGCCCGGATCGTGCAGATGGTGGCCGAGGCGCAGCGCAGCCGCGCGCCCATCCAGCGCCTCGCCGACCGCGTCGCCGCCTGGTTCGTGCCGACCGTCGTCGTCGTCGCCGCTGCTCGCCTTCGCCGCGTGGGCGATCTGGGGGCCGCCGCCGGCGCTCGCCTACGCCGTCGTCAACGCCGTCGCGGTGCTCATCATCGCCTGCCCCTGCGCGCTCGGCCTCGCCACCCCGATGTCGATCATGGTCGCCGCCGGCGAGGGCGCCGGCGCCGGCGTGCTGTTCAAGGACGCCGACGGCCATCGAGCTGCTGCGCGACGTCGACACGCTGGTCGTCGACAAGACCGGGACGCTGACCGCTGGGCAAGCCGAAGCTGGTGGACGTCGCCACCGTCGCGGGCGTCGACGAGGGCGAGCTGCTGCGCCTCGCCGCCGGGCTCGAGCGCGGCAGCGAGCACCCGCTGGCGGCGGCGATCGTCGACGGCGCCGCCGAGCGCGGCATCCGCCCCGCGAAGGCCGACGACTTCGAGTCGATCGACCGGCAAGGGCGTCGTCGGCCGCGTCGAGGGGCGGCAAGTGGCGCTCGGCAACGCGGCGCTGTTCGCGCGAGCTCGGCATCGACGCCGGCGAGCTGCCGGCCCAGGCCGAGGCGCGGCGCCGCGAGGGGCAGACGGTGATGCTGGTCGGCGCTCGACGGCCGCGCCGCCGGCCTCGTCGCCGTGGCCGACCCGATCAAGCCGGGAGCGCGCGAGGCGATCGCCGCCCTCCGCGACGAGGGGCTGCGCATCGTCATGCTCACCGGCGACAGCCGCACGACGGCCGAGGCGGTGGCGCGCGAGCTCGGCATCGACGAGGTCGTCGCCGAGGTGCTGCCCGACGCAGAAGGCGGCGCAGGTGAAGCGCCTGCAGGCGGAAGGGCGCCGCGTGGCGATGGCCGGCGACGGCGTCAACGACGCGCCGGCGCTGGCGCAGGCCGACGTCGGCATCGCCATGGGCACCGGCACCGACGTGGCGATGGAGAGCGCCGGCGTCACGCTGGTCAAGGGCGACCTCGGCGGCATCGTGCGCGCCCGGCGGCTGTCGCGCGCCACCATGCGCAACATCCGCCAGAACCTCTTCTTCGCCTTCGTCTACAACGCGCTCGGCGTGCCGCTCGCGGCGGGCGTGCTCTACCCCTTCACCGGCGTGCTGCTGTCGCCCGATGATCGCGGCGCCGCGATGAGCTTCAGCTCGGTGTCGGTGATCGCCAACGCGCTGCGGCTGCGGGCGGTGAAGCTGTAGCGGCACGCACCGGCTAGGATTTCGGCGATGGGCTCGTTGTCGTGGCTCACCCGCTGCTGCTCGCTGGCCGCCGCCGCGCTGATGCTCGGCTGCAACAGCGGCGGAGGCGATGGCGGCTCACCGACCGACCCCGGCGGCAACATCGCGCTGGCGCTCACCGCCACGCCGGCGACGATCCCCCTCAACGGCCACGCGCAGGTCGTGGCCCAGGTCACGGCCACCGGTGGCGCCGCCCGCGGCGGCCTGCGCGTCGTGCTCGCGACCAATCTCGGCACGCTCGACTCGACGCAGCTCACCACCGACGCCAACGGCCGCGCCGAGACGACGCTGCGCGCCGGCGCCACGAGCGGCACGGCCCGCATCGCCGGCACTCTCGAAGGCAGGTCGACCGCCGCCACCGAGGTGCGCATCGGTCTCGACCGCGTCGTGACTCTCCAGATCGAGCCCTCGATCATCACCGGCAACCAAACCGCGACGGTCACCGTGTTCGCCTTCGAAGGCGACGGCGCGCCGGTGCCGCCCGGCACCGACGTCGAGCTCTCGACCGACCGCGGGCAGCTCGGGGCGGTCCGCCTCGACACCGACGTGCTGGGCGCCGCGGTCACCACCCTGCGCACGGGAGGCGCCACCGGCACGGCGCACGTCACCGCTCGCGTCGCCGGCGGCCCGACCGCCACCGCCCAGGCGACGCTGCTCGGCGGCGCCGCCGAGCGGCACCACCCTGCGCCTCACCGCCAGCCCGCCCTCGACGCCGGCGAACGGAACGACCACGATCACCGTGCTGGTTGCCGACGCCGCCGGCGCGCCGCTGTCCGGCGCCGAAGTGCAGCTCGGCACGACGATCGGCAGGCTCGACCTCACGCGGCTGCACACCGACACCAGCGGCCTCGCCACCACGACGCTGCGCGGCGACGGCCGCCGCGGCACCGCGACGCTCAGCGCCCACCTCGCCGGCACCACGATCACCGTCCGCATCACGGTGCGCTTCACATGAGCGCCCCTTTCGACCTCCCCGACTTCCTGCGCTACTGGGACAATGCCCGTGGCCGCACGCGCCGCCTGGTGGCGTTGATCCCACCCGACCGCGCCGAGTGGGCGCCCGGTCCGGTGTCAGGCGGTGCCAGAGCACGCCTCACCTGCGGCGACCTGGTGCGGCACTTGGCGGCCATCGAGCGCTGGATGTTCGCCGAGAACGTCTCCAGCCGCCCCAGCCGCTACCCCGGCCACGACGAGTCGCTCGCCAGCGGCATCGAGGCCCTGCTCGCCTTCCACGACCGCATGCACGGCGAGGCGATGGCGGTGCTCGGCGCGCTCACGCCCGAGCAGCTCGCGGCGCGCTGCGAGACGCCCGGCGGCGCCTCGTTGCCGGCGTGGAAGTGGCTACGCTCGATGGTCGAGCACGAGGCCCACCACCGCGGCCAGCTCTACACCTACCTCGGGCTGCTGGGAGTGCCGACGCCGCCGCTGTACGGGCTCACCGAGGAAGAGGTGAAGGCACGCAGCCTTCACGGACGGGGCGAGCCGCAGAACGGGCAGGTTTCGAAGTAGCCGTGGTGATCGGTCTGGCAGCCACCGCAAATCCACTGCGGCACGCTCGTGGCGTCGACCGCCTGGAGCAGCTGATCGGACCGGTAGAGACCTACGCTCCAGGTAAAGGGCATCTCGAGCCCTGAGGTGGCCGACGTGAGCTCGGCGAGGAGCTTGTTGCTGAGCTCCAGGGCTTCGGCGTCCGACACTGCCGGGGCGAGGTCGAGCCGGAACCCGAGATTGTCGAAGTAGCCGGCGAATTCGGCCGCGATGGCGATGACGGCCGATCCGGCCGCAGCCGATCGGACGCGCTCGTGCAACAGCGCCTCGATCTCGTGAGCCGCGAGCGGCTTCGCGGCCTTGCGGCGCCGCTGCGCCGAGGTGCGGCGGAGGCTCATCTTGCGGTCCGCAGCCTACATCGGGCGGGCGGCGTGCGTGGTCGGATTGCCGTCAGCCGCCGGCTCTGTTACGTTGCCGCGCTATCCACCGCGGAGCGAGGAGGGAGCGATGAACCGCAAGCCGCTCGTCTGGATACTGGCGCCGCTGCTGCTGGCCGCCCTGTACGGCTGCCCGAAGAAGAAGCCGCAGACCGCCGAGCAGTCCGTCGCACCGCAGACCGAGATCGTGACCTCGCCGCCCTCCGCCGCGGCTGCGCCTCCGCCCTCGGCGTCAGCGAAGGACCCGGTGGAGGACCCGTTGCTGTCGAGCGACCTGCAGGTGGTCAACGACGAGCTCCGGCTCCGCGGCTTCCGGGCAGACGTCTACTTCGGCTACGACGAGTCGACGCTTTCCGACGAGGCCCGGCAGAGACTGGCAGTCAACGCCGACCTGATGCGCGACAACCCGCAGCTCCAACTGCTCATCGAGGGGCACGCCGACGAGCGCGGCACCAACGAGTACAACCTGGCGCTCGGCGAGCGGCGCTCCAACGCGGCGAAAGACTACCTCGCATCGCTCGGTGTGTCCGGCGCCCGCCTGCGCACCCTCAGCTACGGCCAGGAGCGCCCGGTGTGCACCGAAGACGAGGAGAGCTGCTGGTCGCAGAACCGCCGCGCCCACATGGTGGTCACCGCTCGCTCGAGCGGCGGCTGAGGCGACCGCTACCCGCGCGAAGCCGGCGGCACCAGCCCGGCGAGCCGGTAGTAGACGACGAGCTGCCCGTAGTGCTCGCCGCCGTGCTCGATGAAGCCCACCAGCGAGTCGAGGTCGGCTGTCTCCGGCGTCGCCTCTCCCTGGGCGAGCGCCGCGCCCACATCGTCGAGGGCGACCTCGCCGCGGCCGTCGGCGGCGGCCTGCGCCAGCTCGGCGAGCACCATCAGCTCGGGCAGCGGCGGCGCCCACCCCGTGCGCCAGACCTCGAGGCGGTCGCCCACCGTCTCCACCAGCTCGGGCGAGAGGTGGAACGACAGGCATTCGTCGCCGCCGCGGCCGTGGTCGTGCGTGCAGAGGTACTCGTCGCCCGGGTAGCCGACGAGGACCGCGCCGGCGACGAGCTCGAACGAGCGGCCGCGGCTCTTGCAGCCGAAGCTGCCGCGACGGACGAAGGCCACCGAGTGGTTCGCGTAGCGCTCGACGAACGGTGTGTCGCCGGGACCGAGGGTGCAGTGGTAGTCGAGCACCGCCAGGTTTAGCCGCTGGAGGACGGTGGTGACGGCCATCAACCGGGCAGTCTACAAGCGCCGTCACGCCTTGTCGGCCGTGGCCGCGTGTTAGCTTGCGAACGTGGTCGCCATGGCTGCCGGCACCGAGCTGAGCATCGCCGCCCGTGACGGTTTCCAACTCGCGGCGACACGCTTCGACCCGCCGTCAGAGACGGCCGGCGAGCCGCGCGGCGTCGTGCTGATGGTGCCCGCCACCGGCGTTGCGAGGCGCCTCTACCAGGGCTTCGCCGCCTTCCTCGCCGGCGAGGGTTTCCGGGTGGCCACCTGGGACTGGCGCGGCACAGGTGGTAGTCGACCGCCGTCGCTGCGCGGCTTCCGCGCCACGATGACGGAGTGGGCAACGCTCGATTTCGGCGGTGTGCTCGACTGGGCGCGGGCGAACGCCGGCGGCCGGCCGCTGCTCGCCGTCGGTCACAGCTTCGGCGGCCAGGCGCTGGGGCTGCTCGCCGGTGCCGAGGCGCGGCGTGATGGCGGCGGCAACAGCAGTGCCGAGGTGCCGCGCGGAGGCGATGGCGATGCCGCACTGCCGTGGCGTGGATTCGCCGGCGCGGTCACGGTCGCGGCGCAGAGCGGCTACTGGCGGCACTGGCCGCGGCCGCAGCGTTACCGGTACGCCGCCGTGTGGCACGTCGTCGTGCCCCTCTTCACCGCGCTCTACGGCTATTTCCCGTCGCGCCTGCTGCGCTTCGGCGAGGAGCTGCCGGCCGGCGTGGCGCGGCAGTGGGCGCGCTGGTGCCGCTCGCCGGAGTACCTCGGCGACTGGAGCGGCCACGCGCGCTTCGCAGCTCCGCTGCTGGCCCTGAGCTTCGACGACGACGCCTACGCGCCGCCGCCGGCGGTCGCCGCGCTCCACCGGCGCTACACGGCGGCGAGCCTGACGACTCGGCACGTGCGGTCCGCGGACGCCGGCGTCGGACGCATCGGGCACTTCGGCTTCTTCAAGCCCGGCCTGCCAGCGCTGTGGCGGGACGTGAGCGCGTGGTTGGCGGCAGCGGCCGCCGCGGCCGACGCTGGCGGCGGCGAGCGGCTCGCCGTCGAGCGCGCGGCGGAAACCATACCCTCGTCATCGCGAGCGTAGCGAAGCGATCTCGACGCTGCGACAGTCGAGATTCACGGGACCGCTTGCGGTCCCGTGGCCGGGGGAACCGGGTCGCTGCGCTCCTCGCCACGACGAAACTTCGTAGCGCCGGTCTCCGGGGCCAGGAGGCTAGTCGAGCAGGTCGCGCAGCGCCCGCAGTGAGGGTGCCTGCTCGGCGGCGCGTTCGCGCAGCCAGCGCAGCAGGCGCGGGGCGCGCAACGTGAGCCCGGCCTTGTGGCGGCCACTCGTCTCGACACCGTCGAAGCCGAGCTCGAAGACCAGCTCCGGCCGCACGCGGCGCACCGGACCGAAGCGCTCGGCGATGTTTCGGCGCACCCAGCGGTCGAGCTCGACCTCCTCGGCGGGCGGCAGGCCGCCGCTGGTCTTGGCGATCGGCACCAGCTCGCCCTCGTGCCAGAGCGCGAAGGTGTAGTCGACATAGTGGCTCGAGCGCTCGCCGGCGCCGCGTTGCGCGTAGACGAGGACGGCCTCGACAGTGTGCGCGTGCGGCGGCCGCGGCGCGTCCGCGGGCGGCGGCGCGAGCTGCGCCGCATCCGCGCCGCCCGCGGCGACGGCGCGCGCTCGCGCCACCTGCTCCCCCGTGACCAGCGGCCGCAACGTGCCGCCGGCGAGGCGGTTCCACGCCAAGTGCTGGTCGGCGGGCAGCTCGCGCCAGGTGGCGAGCAGCAGCGCGTGCTTGGCGTCGCCCTTCGCGGCGGCGAGCGCCAGCAGGCGCTCCTCGACGAGCCGGTGCAACGGCCACTCGCGTTCGCCGGCCGCGCTCTCGAGCAGGAGCGCGACCGTCTCGGCGAGGTCGCCCACCACCTGCCGGCTCTCCTCCACGAGCCACTCGGGAAGCGCCGCCGCTTTGCCGGCCCACGCCCGCAGCTCAGCCGCCGACGCCGACCGCCGCGGTCGCGGGCCCGCGAGCAGCGACGCCGCACACGCCGCATCGGCCACCGGTGCTTCGCGAAAGTACGCGACGAGCAGCGCCTCGCGCTCGGCGGCGCCCTTCGTCTCGTCGAGCCCGCGGTGCAGCGCCGCGAACCGCTTCACGCCGGCAGCGCCTCCTCGGCCGCTTCCTCGGCGCCGGCCTCGCCGGTGAACCGGGTGGCGAGCGTCCAGGCCTCGAGCCCGCGCTCCTCGCGCAGGAAGCGCGCGAGCGGCGCGGTGAAGCCGTGAGTGACGCCGACGCGCGCGGCGCCGGTCGCCTCGATCGCCGCCAGCAGCCCCGGCCAGTCCACGTGGTCGGAGAGCACGAAGCCGCGGTCCACGCGCCGCTGCCGGCGCAGCGCCCGCAGCCGCATCCAGCCGGAGACGAAGGCCGTCGCGGCGCGCGGGAAGCGGCGCATCCACGGCGAGCCCTGCGCCAGCGGCGGCGCGATCACCAGCGCGCGCGACAGCTCCTCGCGCGACAGCTCGGTGGCGGCGGCGACGGCGGGCAGCACGACACCCGCGGCGCAATAGGCGTCGACGCAACCGCGCACGGCGCCGTGCACGACCAGCGGACCGATATCGCCTGCGCCGCCGACGGCATCGACGCCGGCGAGCAAGCGCTGCGCCTTGCCGAGCGCGTAGGCGAAGATCACGCTCGCCCGTCCGGCCGCGGCGTTCGCTCGCCACCAGTCGACGATCTCGGCGAGCACCGTCGACTGCGCGGGCCAGCGGAAGACCGGCAGCCCGAACGTCGACTCGGTGATGAAGGTGTCGCAGCGCACCGGCTCGAACGGCTCGCAGGTGGGGTCGGGGTCCGTCTTGTAGTCGCCCGAGACCACCCACACCTCGCCGCGATGCTCGAGGCGCACCTGCGCCGAGCCGAGCAGGTGGCCGGCGGGGTGGAGCGACACCTCGACGTCCCCCAGCCGCCGCCGCTCGCCCCACGACAGCGCCTCGAGTGACGCCTCCGCGCCGAGCCGCAGTCGCAGCACCGGCAGCGCGCTCGCCGCCGCGAGGTAGGCGGCCGAGCCGCGCCGCGCGTGGTCGGCATGACCGTGGGTGATCACCGCGCGCGGCACGGGCGCCCAGGGGTCGATATGGAAACCGCCGGCGGCGCAGTAGAGCCCCTGCGGCGTCACCTCGAGCAGCGGCGGGCGCGACGCTTGGAGCGAGACCGCGTGCATCGACGCGCCAGTTTCGCATGCGGGCTCGCTCGTCCCGAGTCGCGCGGCTGCACGCGACGGGGACGCTCGACGAGGGTGCGGTGCGGGCGGCGGGCGGAACCGGCGCTGGCGTAAGAGGGGGTTTGGGTCGGGCCGCCGATGGTCGGCTCGTCGTGGCTGAGGCAGCCCGACGCGAGAAACGGCTTATGCTATTGCAGCTTAGAATGTCTAGCGTCTAGTTTTGGAAGGGAGCTGCTCCAATGTCGCGTCGGACCCGAGTCGCCTTGCCTGCTCTGCTCGTCCTGCTCGCCATCACCGCTGCACTTCGGCCTGCCGCCGCCGACGAGGCACTGCTCCTCCACGGCGAGCGCTTCCACGTCACCGCCGAGTGGCGCGCCCCCGACGGCAGCCGCGGCATCGGTCATCCGATCCCGCTCACCGAGGAGACCGGCCTCTTCTGGTTCTTCTCGTCCACCAACGTCGAGCTGGTGGTGAAGGTGCTCGACGCCTGCCCGGTCTTCCAGCGCTACTGGGTCTTCGCCTCGGGTCTCACCGACGTCGAGGTGACGCTGACCGTCGAGGACCGCTGGAGCGGCGAGCTCCAGCGCTACCAGCGCCCGGGCGGCGTCCTCTTCGCGCCGCTTGCGGACACCGCGAGCTTCGCGGTCTGCTCGACCGGTGCGCCGGCATGCGGCCACGGCAGCAGCGCCGACATCCTGGCGTCGCCGCGGCCCGATTACGGCGCCGAGGAACTGGCGCTGGTGCTCGGCAACAGTGTCGCCGCGGAAGAGTCGCTCTACCAACGGTTCCACACCGACCTGGAAGCGATCCGCGCCGCCGATCCGGTCCTCGCGAATGCGAGCTTCGACAACATCCAGTGGGGGTACAACCGCGGGATCATCTTGAACTTCACGAAGGAGGCTTGGGACGCGGTGAGGGCCGGCACCTATCGCGAGTGGGACTGTCTCAACGCCTGGTACCGCGTCTCGGCTACCTCGCTCGGCAATTACGACTTCAGCCGTCGGGCCGCACTCTGGTTCGAGGGCTCGCTGCACCCGAATCACACGATGGCCGACTACCGGGCGCTGCCTGGGGTAGTCAGCGCCTCTATCAACTACAGCTCCTGCCTGGAGTGCACGCCTCGGTTCCGCCTGTGCGCCACCAGCGCCGATGGAGTCGCCTACGACTACTTCGTCGACGAGCTCATCGCCTATCCCTTCCCGCCAAAGGTGCCGGTCCACTACTACCGGATCGCCTCACCAGGAGCGCCTCCGATGTTCCTCGGTCGCTGGAGCCCGCAAGCGCCGCCGCCTGCATGGCAGGCGAGGCTCGACGAGTGCTACGACCGCCTGTACGCGCTGCTCGACGTCGACTAGGAGGCTCGCGGCTTGCCCGGGCGCTCGGCCGGAGCCGCGCCGTTGAACCAGCGGCAGCAGCACTCGAGATCGCTTCGCTTCGCTCGCGATGACGCGAACTGGCGTGCCGGGCGCCGCTACTGAAGCTCGGCCCGCCGGCGGATGATGTCCTTGGAGATGCGCAGCGCCGCGACCACGGCGCCCTCCGAGTGACTGTCCTCGGTGGTGTCGCCGCCGATGTAGAGACGGCCCTGCGGGCGGCGCAGCTCGTTCGCGAGGTCGTCGAAGCGCGACCGCCCCTGCTCGAGCGGCCAGTAAGCCACCGCCTGCGGGTAGACGAAGATCTCCGCTGACTTGACGTAGCCGCGAGCGCCCGGGAAGAGCTCGTCCAGCGCGTCGATCGTCCGCTCGCGAATCTCGTCGGCCGGCTCGTTCATCAGCTCGCGGGCGAAGCGGGCGTGCAGCAACAGCGTGAGCACGCCGTCCTTCTCCACGCCGCCCTGGTCCTGCTGCAGGTCGGTGACGTCGTAGATGCTGCCCGCGAGGCTGTCAGAAAGCAGCGTCAGGCTGTTCTCGCCGTCGACCGTCCACAGCTTCGAGGCGCCGGGCGCCATGCGGAAGTGCACCTTGATGTAGCTGCCCATGCGGGTGGTCGCGATCGCCTGCCGCTTCTCGTCGCCGAGCGCGGGCGTGAACTGGATGCGGCCGATCTGGCTCACCGGCGCCGTGACCACCGCCATCCTGCCCGTCACCTCGACGTAGCGGCTGTCGTGCAGCAGCACGCGCAGCTTGACGCCGGCGGCGTCCTGCTCGACGGCGGTGACGCGGGCGTTGGTGAGGATCTGGCTGGGGTCGAGGCGCGAGGCGAGCGCCGTGGTGAAGTCGGTGTTGCCGCCGGCGACGTGGTAGTTCTTCTCGCCGAAGCCGTCCGGCGTGTCGAGGAAGAGCCGCACCTCGTCGATGCCGTCGAGGGCGGAGATCTGGTCCCACTCGATCGCCATCTCGGGCTCCGTGGTGACGCGGATCCACTCGCTCACCTTGTGCGGCAGCGCGTCGGCGGCGACGAAGTCCTGGAAGCTCACCTTGGTGAGCGCCGCGAGCTCCGGCGGCAGCGGCTTACCCGAGTAGTGGCTCTCGTGCAGCTGCTCGTAGAGCTTCCACGCCTTGTCGTTCCAGCGCAGCCAGGCGGCGCGCTCGTCGGCGTCGAAGATGCCGGCGAGGTAGGTGTCGCGGTCGCCGTCGCCCTGGTAGGGGTAGATCTTGCCGTCGATGCGCACCGTCGAGTGGGCGACGTCCTCGATCAGCGGCAGCTGCAGCTCCTGGAGCAGCGGGTAGGCGGGGCTGCGCGCGAAGTACTCCTCCATGTGCCCTTCGGCGGTGGCGCCGTCGGGGAAGATGACGGTCTGGATGCGGCCGCCGATGCGGGGGGACGACTCGAGCAGCAGCGCCTCGATGCCGGCCTTCTCGAGCTCGTAGGCCACGGTGAGACCGGTGAGGCCGGCGCCGACGATGACCACCGGGGCATCGGTGCGGATCGCTGCCGCAGCCGGAGCGGCGGATGCGGCGCTCGGGACCGCACTGCCCGCCGCCGCGTTCGCGACGACCGGCTTCGGCGCCTGCGCCGCGCAGCCGAGGACGAAAAGCGCCGTGACCAGCAGCGACACGAGCCCGCGGGACGTCTTCGCCATGAGTGGTGACCCTCCCTCTATCGCGCTAGGCGGAAAGTGCGCGCAGCCTAGCGCAGGTCTCGGGCCCGGGAGCGCCACACGGGCCCGCTACAATATGGCGCATGAGCGAACCCATGCGTCTGTCGACCTTCCGTCCTAGCCGCGCCGTTGCCGTGCTCGCCCTCGCCGCCCTCGGCCTGGCAGGCTCGCCGTCCCTGGCAGCGAGCGACAAACCCAGCGCTGACGCTTCGGCGGCGCACGTACATCAAGGGCACACCGCAGCGGCGAAGCCCGCCGCAGGGGCCGCTCCGCGCGCCGGCGCGGCAGCGACGGCTCGCCAGGCCGCGAAGCCCGGCTCGACGCCCGCTTACACCGGCGACCGCGCCGAGACCGAGCGCCTCATCGGTTACGACAAGGCCATCAAGCTCACCGCCGCCCAGGAAGCGGTCCGGGTCGAGGCTCTGTCGTCGATCCCGGCCCCGTGCTGCAAGGAGTTCTCGGCCGCGACCTGTTGCTGCCAGTGCAACATGAAGCGCGCCAGCGACGGTCTCGCCAAGCACCTCATCGTCAACCTCGGCGCCGACGCCACCACGGTGCGCACGAACGTCCTGGCCTGGCAGAAGGCGATCAACCCGAACGGCTTCAGCGGCGACGTCTGCTCGACCGGCGGCTGCGGCAGATCCTTCAAGCAAAACGGCTGCGGCGGAATGTCCGAAGGGCATCTCGTCCACTGAGCACGCAGCGTTATACGCAGGTTCGTGAAACCTGCGTATAACGGCACTGTGCCGCCACTTGGTGGATCGCCGACGCCAAGCTGAACAGCATCGGCTCGAGGCGCGAGTCCGCGAGCGCCATCTCCGAAGAGCGCGAGTCCGCGAGCGCAACTCCGGAGATCGCGCGAGTCCGCGAGCGCAAGGAGCGCCACGATGACGGGATCGCTCCAAGCCGCCGGCTTCAGCCGGCGGCGCGACCGAGCCCGTTCGGCGCAACCTGAGCGAGCGAAGCGAGCGATGGTGGAGCCGAACGGGATCGAACCGTCGACCTCCTGAATGCCATTCAGGCGCTCTCCCAGCTGAGCTACGGCCCCACGCGAGCGTGGGAGTGTAGAGGCCCGCCAACGAGGTGTCAAACGCCTGCCGAACCCACCTCGCGCGCTCTGACGAGGCCGCCCTATTCCCCGCCCGCCCCC
>CAWDWV010000002.1:0-4356551 GCA_963806095.1 Thermoanaerobaculia bacterium | reverse complement strand
GGTTCTCCAGCTCGCGCACGTTGCCCGGCCAGCGGTAGCTCTCGAGGATGGCCAGCGCCTGCAGGGTGATCCGCCGGGGCGGCGTGCCCAGCTCGTCGGCGTACTTGCGGATGAAGAAGTCCACCAGCAGCGGGATGTCCTCGCGCCGCTCGCGCAGCGGCGGCAGCCGCACCGGGATGACGTTGAGGCGGTAGTAGAGGTCCTCGCGGAAGGTGCCGGCGGCGATCATCTCGCCGAGGTCGCGGTTGGTGGCGGCGATGATGCGCACGTCCACCGCCTCCTCCTCGTTGCCGCCCACCTTGCGGATGGTCTTGTGCTGCAGCACGCGCAGGAGCTTCACCTGCATCGGTGGGCGTCATCTCGCCGATCTCGTCGAGGAAGAGGGTGCCGCGGTGGGCCTCCTGGAAGAGCCCCTTCTTCTCCTTGACGGCGCCGGTGAAGGCGCCGCGCTCGTGGCCGAAGAGCTCGCTCTCGAGCAGGTTCTCGGGCATGGCGCCGCAGTTGATCGACAGGAACTTCTGCTTGGTGCGCGGGCTCGCGAAGTGGATGGCCTTGGCGATCAGCTCCTTGCCGGTGCCGCTCTCGCCCTGCACCAGCACCGTCGAGGCGGTGCGGGCGACCCGCTCGACCAGGGCGAACACCTCCTGCATCGGCCGGCTCTTGCCGATGATGTTGGCGAAGGTGTACTTCTGCTCGAGCTCGCGCCGCAGCCAGACGTTCTCCTCCACCAGCCGCGACTTCTCGAGCGCCTTCTGCACCAGCACCTTGAGCTCTTCGACGTCGAAGGGCTTGGAGACGTAGTCGTAGGCGCCCAGCCGCATCGCCTCGATCGCCGACTTGGTGGAGGTGTAGGCGGTCATCATGATGACCGAGGCCTGCGGCTGCTGCTCCTTGAGCTCGCGCAGCAGGTCGAGGCCCGAGCCGTCGGGCATGTGGATGTCGCACATCACCAGGTCGATGCTGTCGCCCTGGGCGAGCCGCTCGCGGGCCGCCGTCACCGACGAGGCGGTGGCCACCCCGTAGCCCTCGCCCTGGAAGAGCAGAGCGAGGAACTCGAGCAGGCTCGACTCGTCGTCGACGATGAGCAGCTGCGGCGTCATTGCCGCCACCGCCGTGGCGACGTACTCGGTCAGGGTGGTGGTCACCGTCGCGGCGCCCGCCACCGGCAGCTCGGCGGTGATGGCGGTGCCGGCGCCCGGCGCCGTCTCCACGTGCACGCTGCCGCCGTGCTCCTGCACGATGCGGTAGACGATGGCCATGCCGAGGCCGCTGCCCTGGTCGAAGAACGACTTGAAGGGCTGGAAGAGCTTGGCGCGCTCCTCGGCGCCCATGCCGCGGCCGGAGTCGGCGACGCGCAGCTGGTAGACGTCGCCGGCGATGCGCCCGGAGACGGCGAGCGTGCCGCCCTTCGGCATCGCCTTGAGCGCGTTGCGGGCGAGGTTCCAGAAGATCTGGCTCACCTGGTCGGGGTCGGCGAAGAGGCGGGCGCTCGGCGGCTCGAGGCTCACCTCCAGCTGGTGCAGCGGCGACAGCTCGTGGCTGTTGGAGAGCAGCTGCGACGTGCTCGGCGAGCAGCTGGGCGACGTCGAACCAGACGCAGGTGCGCTCCTTCGGCCGCGCGAACTGCAGGAAGCTCTTGAGCGTGCGGTCGAGGCGCTGGCTCTCGCGCAGCACGATCTGCAGCAGCTTGCTGCGCTGCGGGTCGTGCTCGGCGGCGGGGGAGAGCATCTGCACCGAGCCGGAGATGGCGGCCAGCGGGTTGCCGATCTCGTGGGCGATGCCGGCGGCGAGCTCGCCCACCGCCGCCATGCGGTCCTTCATCCGCAGCTCGGCCTGCAGGGCGCGCCACTCGGTGAGGTCCTGGAAGACGACGATGTAGCCGCCGAGGGTGCCGTGGGCGTCGGTGAGCGGGCTGACGGTGAAGCCGAACCAGCTCGTCCCCTGCTGGCCGCCGCCCTCGAACTCGGCGCGCACCCAGCGGCTGCGGCGGCTCTCCGCGGTGAGCTCGTGCCAGCGCTCGGCGGGGAAGAGGCGCGCCTCGGCGATGTGCCGGCCGACCAGCCGCTCGGCGTCGCGGCCGAGCAGCTGGCCGCCGGCGCGGTTGAGGCTGGTCACCGTCCCCTCGAGGTCGGTGGTGATGAGGCCCGAGGAGATCGACTGCACGACGTCGTGGTAGACGACCTGCAGGTCGGCGAGGTACTCGCGCTTCTCCTCCAGCTCGCGCTCGGCGAGGGTGGCGTTCTTGGCCAGGTAGGAGGTGAAGAAGGCGACGCCGTAGAAGCCGAGCAGGTGGATGGCGAGGTTGTAGAGCAGGCGGAAGACGGAGATCTGGTCGACGTCGAGCGCGGCGGGGAACCAGCCGTAGTGCAGGCCGAGCAGCGTCGTGGCGTAGAGCAGGTAGGCGACGTTGGCGACCAGCATCGCCGCCCGCCGCCGCAGCAGCGCCGCGGCGACGCTGATGACGATCAGGTAGAGCATCGAGAACGGGCTGCTGCTGCCGCCGAGCCAGTAGACGAGGGCGGTGATCAGCAGCAGGTCGCCGAGGAACTGCGTGTAGGCCTGCGCCTCGGCGGGGGCGCGCGCCGCCAGGAGGGCGAGGTAGACGAGCGAGAAGCCGTAGGCGAGGCCGAGGATGACGAAGACGAAGCGCGGCGCGATGAACAGCACCGGCTCGCGCGGCAGCAGGGCGACGAGGAAGTAGAGCAGGAAGACGCTGGTCACCACCACCAGGCGGATGGCGACCAGCCACTGGAGCTGGCGGCGCAGCAGGCCGGGGTCGCGCGCCGCGCCCTGCGGCAGCAGGCGGCGGCGCATCAGCGGCAGCCTCCCCGAAGCGGTCTCTTCGGGGTCCGTCGCCGCCACCGCCGCCGCCTCACGGCCGGCGCGCGCCGCCTCGAGCGGCACCACCGGTCCCTGCGCGAGCGCCATTTCCGCTACCCGATCTTCTGCAGGATCGAGTACATCGGCAGGTACATGGCGGCGACGATGAAGCCGATGATGCCGCCGAGCACGGTGATCAGCAGCGGCTCGATCAGCTTCATCATGCCGGCCACCGCGGTGTCGACCTCGTCTTCGTAGAAGTCGGCGATCTTCGACAGCATCTGGTCGAGGGCGCCGGTCTGCTCGCCGACGCCGATCATCTGCACCACCATGGAGGGGAAGACCTTCGTCTGGGCCAGCGGCTCGGCGATCGTCTTGCCCTCCTCGACCGCCTTGCGCACCGCCATGATGGCGTCCTCGATGATGGTGTTGCCGGCGGTCTTGGCGGTGATCTCGAGGCCGTCGAGGATGGGCACGCCCGAGGAGGTCAGCGTCGACAGCGTGCGGCAGAAGCGCGCGATGGCGATCTTGCGCAGCAGCATGCCGATGACCGGGATCTTCAGCATCGCGCCGTCGACGATGCGGGTGAACTTCGGCTGCGACTTGTAGAAGCGGTAGAAGGCGATGCCGCCGGCGATCAGCAGCGGGATGACGAACAGCGTGTAGTCGGCGAGGAAGTTCGACAGCGCGATGACGACGCGGGTGGGCAGCGGCAGCTCGCTGCCGAGGCCGGCGAACAGCTGGGCGAACACCGGGATCACCTTCCAGAGGATGATCCACACCACGCCGACGGCGATGGAGATGACGGCCGCCGGGTAGATCAGCGCCGACTTGACCTGGCTCTTGAGCTTGACGGTCTTCTCGATGTAGGTCGAGAGGCGCTGCAGGATGATGTCGAGGATACCGCCCGCCTCGCCGGCGGCGATCATGTTGGTGTAGAGCGCGTCGAACGCCTTGGGGTGCTTGCGCATGGCGTCGGCGAGCGAGGAGCCCTGCTCGACGTCCGAGCGCGTCTTCTGGATGATCTCGCGGAAGGTGCGCTGCTCCTCCTGGTCGCCGAGGATCTCCAGGCACTGCACCAGCGGCAGGCCGGCGTCGAGCATCACCGAGAACTGGCGGGTGAACAGCGCCACCCGCTTGCTCGAGACGCTCTGCGGCAGCCGCGGCAGGATGGCGATCTCGCGCCCCTTCTCCTTGATGCTGGTGATCTGGATGCTCTGGCGGCGCAGCACCGCCTCGGCGGCGGCGCGGTTGTCGGCGAGGAGGATGCCCTCCTGCACGGCACCGGTGCGGCTCTTGCCCTTCCAGCTGAAGTTCGGCATCCGTGGCTCCTAAGGGTCGACTGTTCGGGCTCAGCGTTCTGTCAACGCTCGGGAGCGGCGGCGGCGCCGGCCTGCGCGCCGAGGGCGAGGCCGAGGGCGGACGGACCGCGGGCGATGATCTCCTGCAGCTCGTCGGGGTGCGACGAGCGGGCCATCGCCGTCTGCAGGCTGATCAGGCGGCGGAAGTACAGCGACGCCAGCGACTGGTTCATCGTCTGCATGCCGTACTTGGCCTGGCCGGTCTGCATCATGCCGTAGATCTGGTGGATCTTGTCCTCGCGGATCAGGTTGCGGATGGCGGAGTTGGGGATGAGGATCTCCATCGACATCACGCGCCCCTTGCCGGTGGCCTTGGGCAGCAGCGTCTGGCAGAGGATCCCCTCCAGCACGAACGACAGCTGCACCCGGATCTGCCCCTGCTGGTGGGCGGGGAAGATGTCGACGATGCGGTTGATCGTCTGCGCCGCCGAGTTGGTGTGCAGGGTGGCGAAGGTGAGGTGGCCGGTCTCGGCGATGCGCAGCGCCGACTCGACGGTCTCGAAGTCGCGCATCTCGCCGATGAGCACCACGTCGGGGTCCTCGCGCAGGGCCGAGCGCAGGGCGTTGCCGAAGCTGTGGGTGTCGGCGTGCAGCTCGCGCTGGTTGACGATGCACTTCTTGTGCGAGTGCAGGTACTCGACCGGGTCCTCGATGGTGATGATGTGCTCGGCGCGCTCGCGGTTGACCTTGTCGAGCATGGCGGCGAGCGTCGTCGACTTGCCCGAGCCGGTCGGCCCGGTGACCAGCACCAGGCCGCGCGGCTTCTCGCAGATCTTCTCGACGATCGCCGGCAGCCCGAGGTCGCGGAAGGAGCGGATCTCGTAGGGGATCTGCCGGAAGGCGGCGGCGATGGCGCCGCGCTGGTGGAAGACGTTGGCGCGGAAGCGGGCGAGCCCCTTGATGCCGAACGAGAAGTCGATCTCGAGGTTCTCCTCGAGGCGGTGCTTCTGGTTGTCGGTGAGGATCGAGTAGGCGATCTGCTTGGTCTCGGAGGGCGTCAGCGGCGGGTAGTTGAGCGGCTTGAGCCTGCCGTCGTGGCGGATCTGCGGCGGCGAGTTGGTGGTCAGGTGCAGGTCCGAGGCACCCTGCTCGACCATGGTCTTCAGCAGCTCGTTCAGGGTCGGCGGCATTCCAGCTCCACTCCCATCGAGGTGGACCCACGAGAGGGCCGGAGGGCCGGCTCTCTCGATGTGACGATTTTTGTCGGCGGCAGTGTAGCACAGGGGAAAAGGGCAGGGCCTGTGCCGCGGCTCACAGTGAACCGCCGCTGAAAGCCGACCTAGGTCTTTGGTCTCCTTGCCCTTCCCGTTGGCGGCGATAGCCTCGCTCGGACACCAAGCGCGTCCGCCATGGAAAAGGTCCTTTCGGCCCCACTCTTCGCGGCGGTCCTCGCCGTCGGGATGCTGGTCTGCATCGAGCTGGGGCGGCTCCTGGGCGCCCGCGGCGAGGCACAGGCCGGCGACGGGTCCCGCGAAGGGTTCGGCCGCTTCGAGAGCTCGGTCTTCGCGCTCTTCGGCCTGCTGCTCGCCTTCACTTTCTCGGCCTCGGCCGCGCGCTTCGACGCCCGGCGATGGCTCGTCGCCGAGGAGGCCAACCGGATCGGCACGGCCTATCTGCGGCTCGACCTGCTGGCCGTCGAGCAGCAGCCGCCGTTGCGCGACCTCTTCCGCCGTTACGTCGACAGCCGCCTGGAGACCTATCGCAGGATGCCCGACGTCGACGCCGCGCGGGCGGAGCTGTCTCGCAGCGAGGAGATCCAGCGCGCCATCTGGAGCCGCGCGGTCGCGGGCACCCGGGTGGCGGCGGCGGGAGTGCACGTCGACGCCGGCAAGCTCCTGCTGCCCGCCCTCAACGAGATGATCGACATCACCACCACGCGCACCATGGCGGCGCGGGTCCACACGCCGCGGCTCGTCTTCTACCTGCTGCTGGGGATGGGCCTGCTGGCGGCGCTGCTCGCCGGCCACGCGATCAGCGCCAGGCGGGTGTGGAGCCGCCTGCACGTCGTCGTCTTCGTGCTCACCATCGCGATCACGGTCTTCGTCATCGTCGACCTCGAGTATCCGCGTGTCGGCTTCCTCCGTCTGGATCAGTACGACGACGTGCTCGTCGACCTGCGCGCCGGCATGCGCTGACGATCCGGGCTCGCGATTCGCCCTGCTATCGTGCCGCCGCGATGGCGGACGATCCGCAGGATCCCCATCAGGAGGAAGCCCTCGGCAAGGCCTACGACGGGCGGCTGATGCGGCGTCTGGTGCGCTACGTGCGCCCCTACCGTGGGCAGATGGCGCTCGCCGTCGGGCTCATCGTGCTCTCGTCGGTGCTCGAGCTGGTGGGGCCGCTCGCCACCGCCGTGGCACTCGACCTCTTCGTGCGGCCCGAGGGCGGCGGCAAGATCTCCGGGCTCTCGCGCTGGGTGGCCGAGCGGCTCGCTGCCGCCGACCTGCAACCCGACCGCGCCGAGGGCCTGGCCTGGTGCGCCGGCGTCTACCTCGCGGCGCTGCTGCTCACCTTCGGCGTCCTCTACTGGCAGTCGTACGTGATGCAGCTCATGGGGCAGCGCATCATGCGCGACCTGCGGCGCGAGGTCTTCGGCCACCTGCAGCGGCTGCAGGTGTCGTTCTTCGACCGCAACCCGGTGGGGCGGCTCGTCACCCGCGCCACCACCGACGTCGACGCCCTCAACGAGCTGTTCACCGCCGGCCTGGTGTCGGTGTTCGGCGACGTCGTCACCCTGCTCGGCATCGTCTTCGTGCTCTTCGCCCTCGACTGGCGGCTGGCGCTGGTGACCTTCTCGATCCTGCCGCTGCTGCTGCTCATCACGCTGTGGTTCAAGGCGCGGGCGCGCGACATGTACCGCCAGGTGCGGGTCTGGATCGCCCGCATCAACTCCTTCCTGCAGGAGCACGTCAGCGGCATGGCGGTGGTGCAGCTCTTCGGCCGCGAGGAGGCGGCGCTCGCCGAGTTCCGCGACATCAACCGCAAGCACCGCGACGTCAACGTCAAGACGATCTTCTACTACGCGGTCTACTACCCGGCCGTCGAGCTGACGACCTCGCTGGGGCTGGCGCTCATCATCTGGTACGGCGGCGGGCGGTGCTGGCGGGCGCGGTCTCCATCGGCGCGCTGGTCGCCTTCTTCCAGTACGCGCAGCGCTTCTACGAGCCGATCTCCGACCTCTCCGACAAGTACAACATCCTGCAGGCGGCGATGGCGTCGTCGGAGCGCATCTTCAAGCTGCTCGACTCGCCGATCGAGATTGCGACGCCGGCGGAGCCGCACCTACCGGCGGCGCTGGGTGCCCTGCCGGCGGCGGTGGGCGCGAGCACGGTGCCGGCCGGCCCGCGCACCGCGCGCTGTGCGCGGCGAGGTCGAGCTCGACCACGTCTCCTTCGAGTACAAGCCCGGCGAGCCGGTGCTGCGCGACGTCTCGCTTCCGCATCGAGCCCGGCCAGTCGGTGGCGGTCGTCGGGCACACCGGCGCCGGCAAGAGCACCCTGGCCGAGCCTGCTGCTGCGCTTCTACGACCCCACGAGCGGCAGCGTGCGCGTCGACGGCGTCGACGCGCGGCAGTGGGACCTGCGCACGCTGCGCCGCAGCATCGCCATGGTGCTGCAGGACGTCTTCCTCTTCGCCGGCAACCTGGCAGACAACGTCACCCTCGGCGACCCGGCGATCACCCCCGAGCGCCTGCGCTGGGCGGCGCGCGAGGCGCGCGCCCTCGACTTCGTCGAGCGGCTGCCGCGCGGCTTCGACACCGTCGGTGCAGGAGCGCGGCGCCGGCCTCTCGGTGGGGCAGAAGCAGCTCGTCTCCTTCGCCCGCGCCCTCGCCTTCGACCCCGCCATCCTCATCCTCGACGAGGCCACCTCGTCGGTCGACACCGAGACCGAGCAGCGCATCCAGGAGGCGCTCGACCGCCTGCTGGTGGGGCGCACCAGCCTGGTCATCGCCCACCGCCTGTCGACCGTGCAGCGCTGCGACCGCATCCTCGTCATGCACAAGGGCGAGCTGCGCGAGCAGGGCACCCACCAGGAGCTGCTCGCCCGTCGCGGCATCTACTACCGCCTCTACCTGCTCCAGTACCGCGACCAGCTCGGCGCCCACGCCGGCCCGGCGCCGGACGTGGCGCTGCCGGGTGTAACGTCGCCGCCATGAGCGAAACCGTCGTCGAACCGCGTCCCGTCGAGGACCTGCGCTATCCGGTCGGCAAGTGGGACCGCCAGCCGGCGAGGAGCGCCGAGGAAGTCGCGGCGGCCATCGCGGCGATCGAGGCGGCCCCCGCGCGCCTGCGCGCCGCGGTCGCCGGGCTCGCCGACGCGCAGCTCGACACGCCCTACCGGCCCGGCGGGTGGACCGTGCGCCAGCTCGTCCACCACGTCGCCGACAGCCACCTCAACGCCTACGTGCGCTGCAAGCTCGCCCTCACCGAGGAGCGGCCGGCGATCAAGACCTACGAAGAGAAGCTCTGGGCCGAGCTGCCCGAGGCGAAGAGCGCGCCGGTCGAGGTGTCGCTGGCGCTGCTCGCAGCGTTGCACGAGCGCTGGGTGCTGCTGCTGCGAGCGCTCGGAGAGAGCGAGCTCGATCGGCCGTACGTGCACCCCGAGATGGGGGATGTGCCGCTCCGCGCGCTGCTGGGACTGTACGCCTGGCACTGCCGTCACCACGAGGCGCACGTCACGGCGCTGCGGGCGCGGCAGGGCTGGTAGCTCCGCGGGGGCTCGGCGAGGCGGAGGGCGACCTACGGGGATCGCGCGGTCGCGTCCGTCTCGGTATAGCGTCAGCGCACAGCTGAGCCAGACCGGCCCGACGGCGGTCCAGAGAATTACGTGCAGCACCCACATGGGAACCGGACACCCAAGGGACGGAGTGCGCCCGCCCGTCGGCAAGGAGTCGGACGGGAGCTGGTGCGACAGCGGACGACGGAGTCCCGGGACATTGCACGACACTGTCCACGCGCCTATCCCGCCGTCGGAAGGCGGGAGAATGCAAAGGGTCAGCGCGTTACGGCTTCCGAGGGATGTTAGACGTCAGCGAGCTGTCGCCCTAAGATGGTGGAGCGTGTCGCTATGGCAGCCAGCTCGTATCGTCGAACGTTAGGTTAGGCGACGCCCCGTACACTCTTGCCATGCCACGTCCCACCTCGGATCTAGCGAGTATCGGTGCTCTCATGTGGGCTAGCTTCCGGGGCACCTTGGGCGCGATCATTGGCCTCCTAGGTCTCGCGGCCACCATAGCGGCTTGGTTCGTGCGACCCACGGTAACGATCCCGTTGCCCTGGTTCGTTCTCGTTGTCTCTCTCTCGATTGCGCTTATCCTCACCCTTGTGGAATCTACCCGCCGCGCGCTCCTTCATGCAGTGCGCCCTCTCCCCAAAGTAGTGCGCGCGGTCGACGAGCAAGAAAGCGGCGGCGGCGTGGTCTTGGTCCTCACCGAATCGCCACTCTTCTCGGTCGATATCGGCGTCACCGTCTACGCTGTTCAAGACGAAGACTATGAAGTCGGCCTTGGAACAGGGTATGTCGAGAGCGTCCGCGACGACGGGCGAATTCAAGTTCGGTTGACAGCCTTCAGCCGTGGTCGTGACGAGTTAATTGCGCGTCTCCGGAGAAGTGATTCCAGTCTGCTGCGAAACCTTAGAGTCAAGCCTCACTTGTCGCGGCAGCCAGTCGACGGAGCAGCATCATGAGCCCTGCGAAGAAAGCGAACTTTCCAGCCTTGGTCGTGCAGGTCCTCGAGCCTGACCGCGTTGTCTTCAATCGCGGCAGCAACGATGGCATCCAGAAGGGCCAGAGATTCTTGATTTATGCCCTCGACCGTGAGCTATTCGATCCAGAAACGAACGAGAGTCTAGGACAGCTGGAAATTGTTCGCGGAACAGGTGTGGCGGTTCATGTGCAGCCTCGCATCACAACGGTCGAGTCCGATACTCGCGCACCGGACGTCAGACGAACGGTACGCCGTAATGACCCATACTCAATACTGTCCGGGCGCGGCGAGGAAATCATCGAGCAGACCGGCGCCACTTTGCCCTTTGACGGCCCCAAAGTGGGCGATCATGTCCGACCGATATAGCCATGCATGAGCCGGGCACATCGCTTACAGACTAGTCCGGGTACATTGCTTACAGTTTGCATCATTTAGAGCTAATCGAAGATCCGCTCTTCCCGCTCGTCGAGCTTGGCCAGCAGGACGAGTCCGAGGTAGACGGACCACACGCCATCGGCGACCTCGTCGAGCCCGATCCATTCTCCGATCGGCACGCGGCTGACGTGGATGAAGCGCTTGTGCCACTTGATGCAGCTGTGACCGCAGACTTTTGGGACTTCGAAGTGGCTGGTCTAGTCGACCGGCGGCATCCGCTCCGGCAAGGGGCGTGGCGAGGGCCGATAGACGGACGCTGGGGTCTTGCCCTCAAGAGCTCGATGGGGTCGCTCAGCGTTGTAGATCTCGAGGAAGCTGTCGAACTGCCGCTGCTCGGCTGCGAGGTTGCGCGCCAGCAGCTTGATAGCGATGTACCTGAGCGTCTTTTGCGTCCGCTCGTGTCCGCCGTTCTGGGAGGGCCTGCTGTAAGCGATGTACCCAGACCGTACCCGACGTGCCGCCCAATCCCCCTCGTTGCTGCGGGCGCCACCTGGGCGTTCGCCCGGGCGGTGCCGCTGAACTCATACGCCGTTAGGCGGCAGTCGGAGCGCCGCTGTGCCTCAACATCGTCCGAATCACCATTCCCCTGGAGGTTTCTGTGCCCACTGAGCCCTCGCCAGTCCCGCCCATTCGTGGACCCCTCAAATACTCCATCGAGACCTCAAGCCCTCAGCTGGAGGCCGGGCGGACGTTCTCAGTGTCCGTTCGTATCACGAATCCTTACGACGTACCGGTCACGGTTAGCGATGTGATCACTAAGCTACCTGCCAAGTTTACGAGTCCATCCTTGGGACCGCGCCCGACCCTTTGGCAGCGCTTCAAGGAGTTCACAGATCAAGCCGAGGCCGAAGGGCAGTCGGGAACACGCGCCGAGACCCCGGGGGGCAGATTCATTGCAGCAAGATCACAAGGCCCAGAGGACGAGGCCGAGGTAGTGCTGCAACCCGGAAACTCTACGGTGCAGGTGTTCGGGCTTCTTGCCCTCGGCCCTACATTCTTCACCCCGTCAAGCTATAACCTGAACATTGAAATTGTATACTCCATCGACCAAAAAGCCAACCGAGACACTGTTGCCTTCCAGATGAGCGTCCGTGCTCCTTTGCGTGCAATTATATGGGGTTCTGTCGTCGGCTCCGTAATGGGCTTTCTAGTCCATGATGGCGGGCACGGCAATGCCATTCACGAGCTTTTTGAGCGCAGCGCGGCGGTCACGAGTTCGGAGTCGGTTGGCGCAGCAGATCTGTTGCCGACTCTTATCACGACTGTTCTGTCCGGGGCAATCGTTGTCGTGGCATTTGCGCGCAAGAAGGAGGCTCAGCCGATCCTCTCCATCGAGGATTTTTGGGGGGGTCTGTTTGTAGGGTTCCTTACCGCGTACGGCGGAAACGCACTCCTTAAACAGCTCGCCGGTGCAGGCTGAGTGCAACGCAATTTGCGCCGCCGACTTAGCCCTCGTTGCGGCGGGCGCTACCCGAGCGTTCGCCCGGGCAGCGCCGCTGAACTCATACCCGTTAGGCGCCAGGAGTACCGATAGTGACAACCCTAGAGATCATGAAGATTGTTGCGGCAACCTTGACCTCCATAGGCATAGGGGGCGGTATCGTGGTCGCCCTGGGCAGTTGGCTAGGCAAGGTCTGGGCTTCTCGCATCCTCGAAGGCGACCGAGCACACTACCAAGTCGTCATGGCTTCGGCGGCCCAGGAAGCCCAGAGGACCCTTGAGCAGCTAAAAGGGGAACTGCAGAAGCGCGTCCTCGTCCACCGCGTACAGTTCGAAGCGGAATTCAAGGCCTATCAACAGATCTGGCAAGCACTCATGCCTGCCATCCTCGCGACGCTACAGCTGCGCCCAATCGTCGACCACGTCGACGAGAGCGTCACCGAGGAGGAGCGCAAGCAGCAGCGCCTCCGTGTTCACCTCGAGGCGCTCAACAGCTTCGTTGCTGCGGCGCAAACCTATCGGCCCTTCTTGCCACCGGGCGTCGATGCCGAGGTTCAGAACCTTGTTCGCTTCCTCCACAAAGAGCAGATCTCCTTCCAGTATTCGGACCACCACACTCCGGACTATTGGGACAAGCAGCGGGACAACACGCAGAAGATCAAGCAGCAAGGTGACCGAATCTGCGAGGCCATCCGCAGTCGCATCGGTATTCTTGAAGTCGCTCCAGACTGACCATTCGCCATCGAGATCTGTGCAGTCGGGGACATGGGTAACAGTCGAGCTCAAGTTTGTAAGGATGGTGCGAGAGATCGGGTGAGCTCACGACCGTCCGCGTGTTGCGGCTCTCCGTGGTGGTGAGCGCGAAGGACCATCGTTGCCGGCGCTCTCCCCCAACCTCCAAGCCTGGCGCTCTCGCGGCCGTCTGCTCACCGTGCGCGGCATGGAGGTCTTCTGCGTCGACGAGGGGAACGGCGCCGATACGCTTCTACTGCTGCACGGCTTCCCGACCTCCTCGCATGACTGGTCGCGCCTCTGGGACGCCCTCGCGACCCGCCGCCGGGTCGTCGCCCTTGACCTTCCCGGCTTCGGCTTCTCCGCCAAGCCCGCGAGCTACAGCTACTCCCTGCTCGAGCAGGCCGACGTCGTCGAGCTCGCGCTACACGAGCTCGGAGTGGCGCGGGCCTCCGTCATCGCCCATGACATGGGCACCAGCGTCGCCACCGAGCTGCTGGCGCGCCGCGAGACCGGTCTCCTTCATTTCGCCATCGACCGCGTCGTGCTGATGAACGGCAGCGTCCATGCCGAGCTCGCCCGCCTCACGCCGGCGCAGAAGCTCCTTCGCCGCCGCTGGCTCGGGCCTCTCTTCGCGCGCGTCGCCAGCGCCACCACCTACCGCCTCCAACTCCGCCGCATCCTCGGTCGCAACGAAGAGCTGAGCGACAAGGACCTCGCCGACCAGTTCGAGCTCATCCGCCACCGCGACGGCCACCTCCGGCTACCCGCGATCATCGGCTACTACGAAGAGCGCAGGCGCTTTCGCGAGCGCTGGATCGGCGCCTTGGAGCGCCTCGACCTCCCGGCGCTGATCCTCTGGGGACGGCTCGACCCGGTCGCCGTGCCCGCGATCGCCGAGGCCCTGGCGGTCGAGATCCCTGGAGCGCAGCTTGTCTGGATGGACGACCTCGGCCACTATCCCCAGCTCGAAGATCCCCAGCGGGTCGTCATGGAGGTCGAGCGATTCCTGGCCAGCGGGTAACCGCAAGCGCTCGCGAGATTGCGGGCGGTCCACTTTACGAACATAGCCAAGTCGCCGTGTAGCGGCGGGGAGGAGCAACGATGGCGAGGGTTACCGGAATCGGCGGCGTCTTCTTCAAGAGCAAGGGCGGCGACAGCAAAGCCCTGGCAGCCTGGTATCAGAAGCACTTGGGAATGCAGCAGGAGGACTTCGGCGGCGTCATCCTCAAATGGCCGGACGACAAGGCTGAAGACAAGGGCCTGACCGTGTGGCATGTGGCCGAGAGCGACAGCCAGTGGTTCAGCCCCAGCGACTCCTCCTTCATGATCAACTACCGCGTCGACGACCTCGGTGAGTTGGTCGCGCAGCTGCGCGCCGATGGCGTCGAGGTCATCGGCGGCCCCGAATCGCACGAGAACGGGAAGTTCGCCTGGATCATGGACCCGGACGGCAACAAGGTGGAGCTCTGGGAGCCGATGATCTGGGACGACAAGAACAAGGCGCCGTGAATCGCGAGCTGGGCGCGATGGGGCTGCTCTGAGTCAGCGCGCGCGCCGGTAGTGCATGGCGACCGCGCCGCTGCGGAGCGGCTTCGCCGAGACCAGCTCGAGCCGTCGCGTGCTGGGCAGCCCGCTCTGGTACAGGGTCGGGCCGTGGCCGGCGATCCTGGGGTGGACGAGGAACTTGTATTCGTCGATCAGATCCAGCCGGTCCAACTCGGTCGCGAGCTTGCCGCTACCGAGGAGCACGCCGGCCGGGGTCGCGTCCTTGACCTTCTGCACGCCCGGGCGCAGGTCGCCGGCGATGTGGTGGCTGTTGGTCCACGGGAAGTCCTCTCGCGTCGACGACACCACGTACTTCGGCTTGGCCTCCAGCTTGACCGCCCACTCGCGCATCGCCGGCGGCGCCTCCTCGTCGCCGCGGGCGACCGCCGGCCAGTAGCTCTCCATCATCTCGTAGGTGACGCGGCCCCACAGCATCGCCCCGCCCTCGTCCATGAGGCGGGTGAAGAAGGCGTGTGTCTCGTCGTCGGCGATTCCCTCCTGGTGGTCGACGCAGCCGTCCAGGGTGACGTTGATGCTGAAGGTCAAGAGTCCCATGCGGCGAGTCTAAGTCGATTGCGGGTTGGCACCATCGTCGCTGGTGCCGCGCCGCATGTCCTTCCGCCGCCAGCTCGCCCGCCCGCGCGGGTTCGTGGGGCTGCTCGCGGGCGAGGTGCTGGCGTGGCAGAACCGCGAGGTCAACGCGTGGACGCTGTCCGTGCTCGCCCCGCGCGGCGACGACCGTGTCGTCGAGATCGGCTTCGGCCCCGGCGTCGGCGTGCGGCTCGCCGCGGCGCGCGTGCGGCGTGGGCTCGTTGCGGGAGTCGACCCGTCCTCGATGATGGTGCGGCGCGCGCGGTGGCGGAACCAGCGCGCGGTGCGGCGCGGGCGGGTCGACCTACGGCGCGGCAAGGTGGAGCTGCTGCCTTGGCTCGACGGCACGTTCACGCATGCCTGGAGCGTGAACACCTTCTTCGAGTGGCGTGACCCGGCCGCGGGACTCGCCGAGGTGGCGCGCGTGCTGCGGCCCGGCGGGCGGCTGGCGCTCACCACGCAGGCGCGGTGGGCGCATGACGAACGGGAGGTCGCGGCCGTGACGACGCGCGCGCTTGCGTTGCTCGCAGCCGCCGGCTTCGCCGAGCTCGAAGTGGCGCGCGAGAGGATGCGCCCGCTGCCCGCGATCTGCCTGCTCGGCCGCAAGCCGGGCTGACGCGCTGGTCGAGCCGCCTCGCGAGGCCGCGCGGCGCGGGTGCCTCGCCGAGCCCTACGCCGATTCCTTCAGGTGCGCGTCGAGGTAGTCGATCAACGCCGCGTCCACGTCCGGATCGACCTTGCGCCCGAAGTGGCACCCGCTCGCCACCAGCGCCGGCCCGTCCGCCAGACGCCAGGTCACGGGATGCCCGTCCTTGCCAAACACCCGACCGACGCACCGCCGGTGGTCGTTGCAGAGGCGCAGCCCCGCATCCCCCAGCAGCACGGTCTGCGCGAACGCCTCGTCGGGACAGACCGTGCCCTCGAAGTAGCGCACGAGGTCGGGCTCCTGGCGATAGGCGGCCGCTACACGCTCGGCGCAGGCGCGCCGCAGCGTCGTCCACTGCGAGCCGCGGTAGACGGTCCTGCCGTGCAGCGCCGGGATGTGCCGCAGCCGCCGTCCGAAGCGCGGCCCGTAGGTGAGGTGCACTTGGAACCACGGCTGCCAGCTGTTGACCTTGCGTAGCGCGCGCAGCAGCGGCATCGCTCGCGGGCAATCCACGTACTCGTACCGGTAGCGCACCCGGCCCTGTCGCCGGCGGCCGTCCTCGAAGGGCTGGTCGATGGGGAAGTAGGTGAGGTAGCCGTCCCACTCGCTCGTGGCCAGCTCGGCCTCGGTGCGGGCGAGCGGCTGCACCGGGTAGTCGGCGCCCGAGAGGTAGACCAGCCAGTCGTACGCGACGCCGCGCTCGGCGAGCAGCTCGACCGCGGTGAAGTAGGGCTCGATGAGGCTCCAGTAGCCGCGGCGCCCCTGGCGGGCGTGGCGGAAGTCGAGCGCGTCGAGCTCGCGCAGGCGCGCGGCGTCGAGCGCCGGCGCGGTGGGGCAGTGGCCGACCACCAGCGCCGCATCCGGGCTGCCCTCGCGCAGCCGGGTGAGCAGTCGCAGGACCTGCTCGGGCTGGCGGTGCGTCTGCACGAAATAGGCGACGCGCACGCGATGCCTCAGGCTTGCACGGCGGTCGCCTCGGCTTCGCTGCCGGCGAGCGTCTGCAGCTCGCCGAAGCGCCCGAGGTAGTCGAGGTAGAGGTCGGTCGTCCGCTCGAGCGAGGTGTCGACGCGGATCGCGGCGAGCTTCTCCAACGCGCGCCGCCACAAGGGCCCGCCCACCCGCCGCTCGAGCTCGGCGATGGCGGCGAGCACCGACTCGCGGTCGCGGTCGGTGTAGAAGGGGTAGTCGTCGCCGAGGTGGTCGCGGGCCGACTCGTCGCGGCTGGTGAGCAGCACGGCGTTGCACGCCGCCGCCGTCGCCACCTTGTTGTTGGGCTTGTAGAGCAGCTCGCGCCGCGTGGCGCGGACCGAGAGGTGGGCGTTGAATTCGACCGCGCGGCCGAACCAGTCGTCGAACACGGCCACCAGGCCGGGGATCGGTTCGGCGAAGGGGAGCGAGCGCGGGTCGCCGAGGAAGCCGAGGCGGAGGCGGTCGTCGGGCACCGTGCGCGGGCGGTAGCGCTCGTCCCAGTGCTGCGGGATGAGCACGGCGCCCGGGCGCCTGCGGCCGAAGTCCTCGAGCGCGCGGCGGCTGCGGAAGATCGTGCCGTCCCAGGCGGCGGCGTAGCGGATGCCGCGCTTGAAGACGACGGTGTCCTGGACGTCGACGACGAGGGCGTTGCCGGCGCGCTTGGTGCGCCAGAGGTCTAGCAGGTCGATGCGCTTGACGAACACCAGCACGGAGTCGCGGATGCCCGGGAGCTCGCGGGCGAAGATCGAGCGTGCCGCGACGCCGCGGCGGCGAAGCGCCACCGCCATCTGGTCGGCGGCGATGTCGGTCGAGCCTTTCTGGTAGTACTTGACGAAGCAGACCTCGCGAGCGGGCGAGGTGCTGCGGCGCGGCGACGACGCCGCGCCGGCAGGAACGTTGGAAATGGCCATGCGAAGGCCTCACCCTATACCAGTGGCCGGAGTTGCCCAAGTGTTTCCCGGTTGAGCGTAGACTAGGTTTCCGCGTTCACAACAGCGAGGTGCCACCCATGCGCAAGCCGCCCTTCGCGCTGACCGGCTACCGCCTGCTCGCCTGCCTCACGGTTGGCTGCTCCCTGATCGCCTTCGGCAGCCCGCCGCCCGTCCGCGCACAGGCGCCGGCGGCAGCGACTCCCGCACCGCCTGCCGCGGCCGCCGCCGGCGGCGTGCAGTTCGCCGACCCCGCCCCCGCGCCCGGCGACCGCGAGATGCTCACCCGTGCCGCGCAGCAGGTGGGGCGCTGGGCGATGGTGCAGCGCGTGGTGCAGGCCGTGAAGGCGCAAGCCGCGTCCCCGCTGCCGACAGAGCGCGTGCAGACGATCGACCAGGCTTGGCAGCGCGGCGAGGACCCCGAGGGGCTCGCCACCGCGCTGGCGAAGAACGACTGCGCGCAAGCCCTGCAGACGCTGATGTCGTCCAACCCCGGCTACGGCGAGGCGTTCGTCAGCGACGACCGCGGCGCGCTGGTCTGCATGACGCAACGCACCAGCGACTACTTCCAGGGCGACGAGGAGATCTGGAGCCGCGCCTATGCCGATGGCGCCGGCGCCATCTTCGTCTCTGCCAGCTCGCGCGACGCCAGCACCGGGCTCGACCTGGTGCACATCTCGGTGCCGATCAAGAGCGGCGGGAAGGTCATCGGCGTGCTGACGGTGGGCAAGATCGCGAGCCCACCCCCCGCGGGCTGAGCGCTGCCCCCCCGTCCCCCTGCCCTCAAGGGGCAGGGGGCGCCACCACCCGGCCTCTCGCCGTCGGCCGATTGGGCTCGCCGGCCCTGTGTTATCATCGACCTAGCGTTTACTGGTAGTTAGATGGCTGCAGTCGCAGTCCCCCCGGTTTCCGGCCCCGCGCCGGTAGTGGTCGTCTCCCCCCGACCGAAGGTCTTCCCCGCCTGACGCCCCCTTACCCTGGAGAGGAGCGATGAAGAGGCTGTACGTGGGCAACCTTCCGTTCAGCGCCACCGAGGACGAGGTCCGCGAGCTGTTCGAGCAGCACGGGCGCGTCCACTCCTGCTCGCTGATCAACGACCGCGAGACCGGGCAGCCGCGCGGCTTCGGGTTCGTCGAGATGGACGAGGAGGAGGCCACCTCGGCGGTGGACGCGCTCAACGGCTACACCCTGGGCGGCCGCGCGTTGAAGGTGAACGAGGCGCGTCCTCGCGAGCCGCGCGGCGGCGGCGGTGGCGGTGGCGGCGGGCCGCGCCGTTCCTGGTAGCCCGGCTTCCGAGCTGAGCCCGGAAGCGCTGGCGCTGGCGGTGCGCGAGGCCTGTCGCGTGGCGCTTCTGGAGGCGCACGAGGAGGCGCTCTCCGCCGGTCTTTGCGGCGAAGGCGCTTGGGAAGCGGCGCTGGGCGTGCTGTCGCGCCTCAGCGCCGAGGAGCTGCTGGCCCGCGCGACGCGCGCTGGTCGGCGCTGACCCCGCGCGGAGCGCGCTGTTCGGCTGTGGTCCCGCGCGGCAAGCTCGCGGCCTCGCCGAGCTCAGGTTCCAGCCCCGCCGGCTCGACGGCGCCGAGCCGCTGCAGCGCCCGTGCGGCGAGGCCGCAGATCAGCGCCCAGAGGCCGCCCACCACCCAGCCGGCGACGACGTCGGTCGGGTAGTGCACGCCCAGCAGGACGCGGCTGAATCCGATGAGCGCGACGAGCGCCGCCGCCAGCGCCAGCACGTAGAGCCGCACGCGGCGGTAGGGCACCAGCCGCGCCGCCAGCACGGCGATCGACAGGTAGACGGCGGCCGAGAGCAGCGCGTGGCCGCTGGGGAAGCTGGCGTTGCCCACCTGCACCAGCGGCGGCACCAAATGCGGGCGCGGCCTCCCGAAGAGCTGCTTCAGCACGGAGTTGAGCGCCATGCCCCCGCCGCCGGCGGCGAGCACCGCCAGCGCCATCGCCGGCTTGCGCAGCAGCAGCAGGAAGCCGGCGGCGACGAGCAGCAGCGGCACCAGCACGGCGTGGCTGCCCAGCGCGGTGACATCGCGCGCCGCGCTGGCGAGCCACGCCGGGCCGCGCAGGCGCTCGGGCGCCAGCGGATCGCGCAACGCGCGCAGCGCGGCCTCGTCGAGTGCGCGGCTGTCGCCGCTCAGCGCCGTCCAGGCGAGGGCGGCGAAGAGCCAGCTGCCGGCGACGATCAGCAGCGCGAGGGCGAGCGCGCGCTGCTCGGGGCCGAAGAGAGAGGCGACGCGACGCTGCACAGCGCGCAGCCGGCTCGGCGGGCTCGGGCGGAAGGGATCGCCCACCGGGCCGATTGTAGCGGCGCCTGACTCGAGGCCGACGACGATCGCGCCGACGACGGTCGAGGTTGTCGCGACGACGTAGGATGCGCGCCGTGCGGGTGCGACCTCGCGGCGGGCGGCGGTGGGCGGCGGTGCCGCGGCGATGAGCGCCGCGCCGGTGGAGCCCGGTCTGCGCCGCGACCTGCTGCTGCTCGCGCTCGCCGCGGCGCTGCTCTTCCTGCCCGGCCTCGGGCGCCGCGACGTCTGGAACCCCGACGAGGCGCGCTACGCCGAGGTGGCGCGCGAGATGCGCGAGGCGGGCTCGTGGGCGCTGCCGCAGCTCAACGGCGCCCTCTACACCCAGAAGCCGCCGCTGTTCTTCTGGCTCGTCGCCGCCGCGGCCCTCCTGACCGGCGAGGTCGACGAGACTGCCGTGCGGCTGCCCTCGGCCTTCGCCGGCATCGGCGCGGTGCTGCTCGTCTACCGGCTCGGCCGTCGCTTCCACGGCCGGCGCGCGGGCCTGCTCGCCGCGGCCGCCTTCGCCACCTGCTTCAAGGTGATGTGGCAGGCGCGCTTCGGGCAGATCGACATGCTGCTCGCCTTCCTGGTGGCGCTGCAGCTGTGGTGGTTCGTGCGCGGCTACACCGAGGCGCGGCCGCGCTGTTACTGGCTGATGTACGTCGCCGGCGGGCTCGCCATCCTCGCCAAGGGACCGGCGGGGTTCCTGCCGCCGCTGCTCGCCATCGTCGCCTTCCTGCTGTGGAACGGCGAACGCGGCGAGCTGCGGCAGCTGCGGCTGGGCCGCGGGCTGCTGGTGGTCGTGGCGGTGGCGCTCGCCTGGCTGGTGCCGGCGGGGCTCGCCGGCGGCCGCGCCTACCTCGACCACATCGTGCTGAAGCAGAACGTGACGCGCTACGCCAACCCCTGGCATCACCGGCTCCCCTGGTACTACTACCTGACGGTGATCCCGCCCGAGTTCCTGCCCTGGTCGCTCTTCCTGCCGACCGCGGTCGTCGCCGCGCGCGGCGTCGGAGGCCGCGAACGCAGCGGCCTACGGCTGTGCGGCCTGCTGGGCGGTGGTGACGGTCGTCTTCTTCAGCCTCTCGCCCGCCAAGCGCGACGTCTACGTGCTGACGATGTACGCGGCGATGGCGCTGCTCGTCGGCGCCGGGCTCGACCGCCTCGCGGCGCTGTGGCCGTCGCGGCGGCGCTGGGCGGTGTGGCCGTTCGCGCTCTTCGCGCTGCTCGCGCTGCTGCTGGTGGTGGCGGTGCCGATCGCCGGCCGCGGGCGGCCGGAGGCGGCGGCGCTCGGCGGCGACCCCTTCGTGTGGACGGTGACGGCGGCGTTGGTGCCGCTGCTGCTCGGCGCGCCGCGATCGCGTGGTGGTGGGCGCGGCAGGGCCGGCTGCCACGCGCCGTCGGCGCGTTGGCCGCCGGCATGGCCGCGCTCGAGCTCGCCCTCGCCTTCGTCGTGCTGCCGCGCTTCGACGTCATCAAGTCGGCGCGGGCGCTGTCGGCGGAGCTGGTGGCAAGGATGGCGCCGGGCGACGTCTACGGCATCTACCCGCGGCTCGACGCCACCTTCCTCTTCTACTCGCGACGCTATGCCGCCGATCTTCAAGACGAGGCGGCGCTACGCGACTTCGCGGCGCGCCCGGAGCGCGTCTGGGTGCTCGCGCAGCGCGACGACTGGGAGCGGCTCGCGTCGCCGCCGCCGCTCGTCGAGGTGGCGCGCGACGCCGACCTCGCGACGGCTACCTGCTCCTCGCCAAACCCGACATGGTCACGGTCCCGGATGGCGGCCTCCGAGGCCGCCCTACCCGAGCACCGTAACTGTAGCGATCCCGTAGGGCGGCCTCGGCGGCCGCCGTTCCCCGCGCCACCCTACGCCCGCGCCCGCTCCTTCTTCTCCTCCAGTTCCTCGAGCGTCCGCGGCCAGTCCTCTTTCATCAGCCGCGACAGCACGCGGTCGGCGAGCAGGCGGCCGCCGGTCTGGCAGGTGGGGCAGTAGTTGGCCTCGTTCTCGGCGTAGAGGATCCGCTGCACCGGCGTGCCGCAGACCGGGCACGGCTGGCCGTAGCGGCCGTGCACGGCCATCTGCGGGCGGAAGGCGGTGACCTTCTCGGGGAAGCCCTCGCCGGTCTCCTCGCGCAGCCGGCCGATCCACTCCAGCAGCACCTCTTGCGTGGCGTCGAGCAGCCGCTGCGCTCTCGTCGCCCGCTCAGGTCCGTCGTGCGCTTGAAGGGCGACAGCCGCGCGCGGTGGAGGATCTCGTCGGAGTAGGCGTTGCCGATGCCGGAGAGGATGCGCGGGTCGGTCATCGCGCGCTTCAAGGTGTGGGTCTCCGCCGTGAGCGCGGCGGCGAACGCCTCGGGCGTCGCGTCGAGCACCTCGAGCCCGCCGCGGTCGTGCGCGGCGAGCCCGGCCTCGCCCGCGACGAGGTAGAGCGAGGCGCGCTTCTTCGGGCTCGCCTCGGTGAGCAGCAGCGTGCCGGCAGGGAAGTCGAAGCCGGCGAGCCCCACCTTCTTCGGCACCGCCGCCGGCGGCTCGCCGGCCCGGCGCGGCTTCCAGCGCAGCCGGCCGGCGATCATCAGGTGGAGGACCAGGAACAGCTCGCCCTCGAGCGCGAAGACGAGCCGCTTGCCCAGCCGTCGCAGCCCGATGACCCGGCTTGCCGTTGACGTCGGCGGAGCGGCGGCGAGACCGAGCGCAGCAGGAACGGGCTCGCCAGCCGCACCCGCTCGAGCGGCTGCCCGAGCACGCGCGGCGCCAGCGCCTCGAGGTAGACGACGACGTCGGGCAGCTCCGGCACGGTGCCTACGCGCGCGCCGTTCACGCTCTCGCGATGACGCGAGCGCGCGCAGCTTCACGATGTCCACCGCCCCCACCCTGGCACGGCTTGTCGCTCGGCCCCGAGCCGCCGGCGCGCGTGCACGTCTACGTCGAGATCACGCCGTTCGACACCCTGAAGTACGAGGTCGACAAGGCGAGCGGCTACCTGCGCCTCGACCGCCCGCAGGTGAGCTCGTCGGTCCCGCCGGTGCCCTACGGCTTCATCCCCAGCACCTACTGCGGCCCGCGCGTCTCCGCGCTGTCGGCGGGGACGACGCGCGGCGACGGCGACCCGCTCGACGTCTGCGTCTTCTCGGAGCGGCCGATCAACCGCGCCGAGGTGCTGCTCACCGCCAACGTCGTCGGCGGCATCCGCACCACCGAGCGCGACGAGGCCGACGACAAGATGATCGCCGTGCTTGCCAACGACCTGGTGTGGGGCGAGGTCGCGCGACGTCGGCGAGCTGCCGCGCGCGCTCGTCGATCGCCTGCGCCACTACTTCGGCACCTACAAGATGCGCGACGCGGGCGCGCCGTCGACGTCAAGCCGTGCACGAGGTCTACGGCCGCGAGCGCGCCCACCGGGTGGTCGAGGCGTCGATCGCCGACTACCGCGAGCGCTTCCTCGCGCGCGGGCTGAGCGCCGTGGCGGACACCACCTTCTTCTGGGACTTCTTCGGTCCGCGGGCCGAGGGCACGGCGCGCCACTTCCTGCGCCACCTCGACGAGTTCCTGGAGCGCGAGCGGATCGCCGGCTGCGGCACGGCGGTCGAGCAGCCGGGCGCGGCGCAGTGGACCGTCTCCTGCCGCACGCCGGCCGAGGCCGCCTCGCGGGTGCGCCTGGCGCCTGCGCCCGCGCCGCGAGCGCGAGGAGGGCGAATGACACCGGGCATGCATCAGGCATGACATCGGGCATGACATCCGGCACGACATCCGACATGACACCGCGCGGTGAGCTGCCGGCGACGGCGCCGTCGATCACGGTGGCCGTTGCGCCGGCCGTGCCGCCGTGGTTCCGCGCCGTCGTCTGGGACAGCCTGCTCGGTGCCCTCTGCCTGCTGCTGCCGCTCCCCCTGGTCGACGACTTGCGCTCGGCCGCATGCGCCGCCGCATGGTGGAGCGCGTGGCGCGCACGCTGGCAGGTGACGCGCTCGCCGCGGCGCAGCTCGCGCTCCTCGCCGGCGGCAGCCGCCGCAGCGTCGGCCGCCTTCCTCCTCAAGGCCGCCACTCTACCCGGTCAAGGAGCTGCTGCGCAAGATGCTTCTACTTCCTCGCGATCAAGGACGCCGTCGACACCTTCTCGCTGCTCTTCCACCAGGGCTACCTGATGCACGCGGCGCTCGTCGCGCGGAGCGCTCGGACGCGGCGGGCCGACCGACGATGCGCGCGTCGCCGCCACCGCCGCCGCCGTGCACGGCGCCCTCGCCGCCATCGACACGCGGCCGCTGCAGCGGTCTGCTCGTCGGCGTGCTGCGCAACAGTCGCCGCTCGTGGGCGCCACCCTGCGCTGGCTGGCGTCGCGGCTCGGCGGCCGGCGCGACGCGGCGCCGGCGGTCGACCGCGATCGCCGACGAGGGCGCCACGCGCCAGCGGCTCGGCTCGCCCGAGGCCGAGCAGCTCCTCGACCGGCTGCTGCTGGTGCTGTGGGGCGAGCGGGCTACCTCGAACGGCTCGATGCCGAGCTCGCCCGCCGGCTCTGGTTTTAGCCCGGGTCCGCCGCCACCGGCTCGCGACCGCCTCCCTTGACAGGTCCACCGCAGCGGCGCTATCTTGTTAGCAGCCAACCGAGGTGAGTGCTAATCAGAGCACGCTGCCGCCCGGCTGGCGAACCAACGACAAGACAAGCCTTTTCAGCCAGTTGGCCCAGAACAACCAGCCAAGGAGGTGGCATCGTGAACATTCGTCCCCTACAGGATCGCGTGCTGGTCAAGCGCCTCGAGCAGGAGGAGCAGGTGCGCGGCGGCATCATCATCCCCGACACCGCCAAGGAGAAGCCGCAGCAGGCCGAGGTGATCGCCGTCGGTCCCGGCAAGGTCAACGACGAGGGCAAGCGCTCGCCGGTCGACGTCAAGCAGGGCGACAAGATCCTCATCGGCAAGTACTCGGGCAGCGAGATCCGCATCGACGAGGAGGACTACGTGATCCTCCGCGAGGACGAGATCCTCGCCGTCGTCGCCTGATCCCGGTTGATCCCGAACGCACCGCTCGAAGATTCCGAGTCCAGGAGACACAGCAACCATGGCTAAACAGATCATCTATTCGGGGGACGCGCGTGCCGCGATCCTGCGCGGCGTCAACCAGCTCGCCGACGCGGTCAAGGTGACCCTCGGCCCCAAGGGCCGCAACGTGGTCATCGAGAAGAAGTTCGGCTCCCCCACGATCACCAAGGACGGCGTCACCGTCGCCAAGGAGATCGAGCTCGCCGACCCGCTCGAGAACATGGGCGCGCAGATGGTGCGTGAGGTCGCCAGCAAGACCTCCGACGTCGCCGGCGACGGCACCACCACCGCCACCGTGCTCGCCCAGGCGATCTACCGCGAGGGCAGCAAGAACGTCACCGCCGGCGCCAACCCGATGGAGCTCAAGCGCGGCATCGACCTCGCCGTCAAGGCGGCGGTCGAGGCCATCGACAAGCTCGCCAAGCCGGTCGAGGGCAAGGAGATCGCCCACGTCGGCACCATCTCCGCCAACAACGACGAAGAGATCGGCGGCATCATCGCCGAGGCGATGGAGAAGGTGGGCAAGGACGGCGTCATCACCGTCGAGGAGAACCGCGGCATCGAGACCACCCTCGAGGTGGTCGAGGGCATGCAGTTCGACCGCGGCTACCTGTCGCCCTACTTCGTCACCGATCCCGAGCGCATGGAGTCGGTGCTCGAGAACGCCAAGATCCTCCTCTACGAGAAGAAGATCACCTCGATGAAGGACCTGCTGCCGATCCTCGAGCAGGTCGCCAAGCAGGGCCGCCCGCTGCTCATCATCGCCGAGGACGTCGAGGGCGAGGCGCTGGCCACGCTGGTCGTCAACAAGCTGCGCGGCACGCTGCAGATCGCCGGCGTCAAGGCGCCCGGCTTCGGCGACCGCCGCAAGGCCATGCTCGAGGACATCGCCATCCTCTCCGGCGGCAAGCTGATCTCCGACGACCTCGGCATCAAGCTCGAGAACGTCAAGTGGGACGACCTCGGCGACGCCAAGAAGGTCGTCATCACCAAGGACGAGACGACGATCGTCACCGACAGCGACGACCCCAAGCGCCGCGAGGCGATCGCCGGCCGCGTCAAGCAGATCCGCAACCAGATCGAGGAGACGACCTCCGACTACGACCGCGAGAAGCTCCAGGAGCGCCTCGCCAAGCTCGTCGGCGGTGTCGCCGTGATCAAGGTCGGCGCGGCCACCGAGACCGAGATGAAGGAGCGCAAGGCGCGCGTCGAGGACGCCATGCACGCCACCAAGGCGGCCGTCGAGGAGGGTATCGTCCCCGGCGGCGGTATCGCCCTGCTGCGCGCCATCAAGGCGGTCGAGGCGATCAAGGCCGAGGGTGACGTCAAGGTGGGTGTCGCCATCGTCCGCCGGGCCCTCGAGGAGCCGTCGCGCCAGATCATCAACAACGCCGGCGAGGAGGGCTCGGTGATCGTCCGCCAGCTCATCTCCCAGGAAGGCAACAACGGCTACAACGCCGCCACCGGCGCCATGGAAGACCTCGTCAAGGCGGGCGTCATCGACCCCGCCAAGGTCACCAAGACGGCGCTGCTCAACGCGGCGTCGATCGCCGGCCTCATGCTCACCACCGAGGCGCTCGTCGCCGAGATCAAGGAGAAGGACGAGAAGGCTCCTGCGGGCGGTGGCGGCGGCGGCATGGGCGGCATGTACTAGATCCGAACCAGCCTTCGTTCCCTTCGTTCCCTTCGTTCAGATGTCGCGGCCGGGCTCACGCCTGGCCGCGTTTTTTTTGGGCCGCTTTGTTTTTGTAGGAAATCCTGCCCGACGGCGCCCCGCGGTTGTCGTTCTTACAGCCGCAACCCGTGGCGCGTGGGCTGTTCCTCGTGTAGGAGCATTCCGACAGCGAGGCACGGCCCTTGCTGCGCGCGCCGGCAAGGCCGGCCGACCACAGAACTGTCGAGCCGTGTATGCCCTCAGGGCCGGCGAGGCGCCGGCCCGCTTTTTTGGCCCAGAACGCACGAACGGCCGGGTTGCCCCGGCCGTTGCCACATCTGTCCGTGGCGCTCGGCGCGCCGGTCGAATCGCGTCGCGCTCAGCGCGCCGGCTGCGCCACCGCCTCGGCCACCTCCGCCGGCTCCGCCTCCTCCTCGAACGCGGCGCCGACCAGCGCCCGCGCGGCGAGCGGCACGGCGAGCGAGCGCGCCAGCAGCGAGAGCTTGATCTGGCCGCCGCCCGCCCACCCGTGCAGCTCGGGGAAGAGGTGGCCGAGCACGGCGAGACCGCGGCCGACCTGCGCCAACAACCCGAGGCGGGCGGCGTGCTCGAGCACCAGCTCGCGCCCCTCCGTCTCGGGCCACAGCAGCAGCAGCAGCGCCAGGTGATGCCACAGCGGCGGGTCCGGGTGCGCCAGCGGATCGCCGAGCCGCGCCGCCAGCAGCGTCAGCATCAGCTCCCGCCGCGGCACCCGCCAGGTGCGCGTGCCGTCGTTCCATCGCCGGCTGTTGTTGCGCACCAGCTCGACCAGCGGCCCCAGCGGCACCAGGCCGAGCACGCCGCCGCGCGCCCGCAGGTAGAGCGGCAGCTCCTCGGCGCCGTCGGTGGCGCTCATCGTCGCCGCCAGCGGCAGCCGCAGCGGGAAGGCGCCCAGGCTGCCGTAGAGGCCGGCGAGCAGCCCGGCGTCGCCGAGCAGCAGCGCATCGGAGGTCGATTCCCCGGCGAGCCCGACGCGCTCGGCGAGCAGGCTCAGCAGGCGGCCGTTGAACGCCGCCGTCCCGTCGCTCACCGCCAGCTGGCGGCTGAGCGTCAACGGCAGCGTCTCGTCGCTCCAGGCGCGGGCGGCGATCACCAGCGACGGGCGCAGCAGCCGTTCGCCGACGCCGCGCTGGCGCGCCAAGACGCACAGGCGGTCGAGGCCAACGTCGTTGGCCGATTCGCCGTCGGCAGCGCGAGCGGCAGCTCGTATGACCTCCCGCAGGGCGGTGAAGCGTGAGTGGGCACTCATTTTCGGGTCGGCGTTAGTGTAGCGCGTCCAAGGCGTTCTAGTGAAACGAACGTTTCACAGGCCTGTGGAGGAGCTGTGAAGAACCTGCGGAAAGGCTAGCCGCGGTCGGATCGCCGTTTCGGCTCGGGGAAGGCCACCACCTGCGCCGGCCGGTCGCCGGTGGCGTCGAGCCCGTCGCCGCTGTCGACGCCGAGGTCGCTGCGCAACGCGTGGCGCTGCTCGGTCGAGGTCTCGGCGAGGCGCGCCCGCAGGCCGCTCTGCCGCAGGCTCAGCATCACGACCCCCTCGATCGCCAGCACCGCCACGCCGAGCGTCGGGTTGCGCGTCACCGCCACCAGCACGGCCAGCACGCAGAAGGTGAGCACGGTGCCGTAGATCCAGGTCACCACGCGCCGCCCGGTGCCGCGCCGGCGCAGCAGCAGGTGGTGGATGTGGTTGCGGTCGGCGCGGAACATCCCCAGCAGCCGCTCCCCCAGCGCGCCGTGCGAGCGCGACAGGAAGCGCACCACCATCACCAACAAAGTGTCGATCACCGGCACGCCGAGGGCGAGCAGCGGCACCAGGATGGCGATCGCCGCCGGCGCCTTGAGGGCGCTGTGCACCGACATCGCCGCCAGCAGGAAGCCCAGCGTCAGCGACCCCGAGTCGCCCATGAAGATCTTCGCCGGCGCCCAGTTGTGGCGCAGGAAGCCGAGGCAGGCGCCGGTGATCGCCGCCATCAGGATGACGGTGCCGAGGTTGCCGAGCAGCAGCGCGTAGGCGAGCAGGCTGGCGGCGATGATCGCCACCACGCCGGCGGCGAGCCCGTCGAGGCCGTCGAGCAGGTTCACCGCGTTGGTGACGCCGACGATCCACAGCACCGTGAGCAGCGGCCCGAACGGTCCGAGCGCGATGGCGCCGCTGCCGGGCAGCGACAGCGCGTGGAACTGCCAGCCGACGTGCACCAGGAGCAGCGCCGCCAGCACCTCGACGGCGAACTTGTGCCAGGCGGAGACGCCGATCAGGTCGTCGACGAAGCCGACGAAGAAGACCAGCGCCGCCGCCATCGCCAGCGCGATCAGCTCGCTGCGGTGGATGGCCGCCGACAGCTGCACCCACTTGGCAAGCGCCACCCCGGCGGCGGCGAAGGCGACGCCGGCGGCGATGGCGATACCGCCCAGCCGCGGCGTCGCCGCCTCCTGCAGCTTGCGGCCGCCGGGATAGTCGAGGGCGCGCACCGCCATCGCCATGCGGGCGACCAGCGGCACGGCGAGGTTGCTCACCACGCCGGCGGCGATCGCCGCCGCCGCGGCCAGCATCAGCATCGTGGTGATGGGCACGCTCACCATCAGCCGTGCGCCTCGGAGGGGGTGCCGCGCTCGAGGACGTCGCAGAAGGCGGCGAGCAGGCGCGACTGCGACAGCTCGGCGGTCACCGCGGCGCGGGCGCGCGTGCCGCGGGCATCGAGCGCCTCGGACGGCGCGCCGGCGATCTCGCGCAGGACGGCGACGGCGCCGTCGACGTCGCCATGCTCGACTTGCCAGCCGATGTCGTGGCGCGCGAGCAGCTCGCCGACGTGGGAGCGCCGCGGGCCGAGGTAGAGCACCGGCCGCGCCGCGGCCATGGCGCCATAGACCTTGCAGGGGTGGACGATCCCCACCATGTCGGCTCCCATGCTCACCAGGTGTGCATCTGCGGCGGAGAGACTGTAGCGGATCTCGGCGAGCGGCTGGTAGGGGAGGAGGAGCACGCGCTCCAGCCGATCGCGCCGGATCGCCTCTTCCACCGCTGCCCGCTGCCCGCCCTCCCCGATGAACACGAAGACGAGCCGCTCGTCTTCCCGCAGCGCTCGCGCCGCCTGCAGGATGGTGTCAACCGGGTGGACCGGCGAGAGATTGCCCGAGTACATGATCACCCGCTTGCCTTGCAGGCCGTGGCGGGTGCGGAACGGGTTCTCCGCGTGCGGTACCGGTACCACGTGGTCCTCGAGCGGCCAGGGCGGGATGACGGCGAGCCGCCCGTCGAGCCGCCAGCGCTCGCGCACGCGCGCCGCCATGAAGTCGTCGAGGGCGACGACGGCGCGGCTGCGGCGGCGCGGCGGCGCGGTTGGCGCGCTCGAGCAGGCGCGCCGGCAGGGCGCGCGCCGAGACGGCGCCGGTGGCGATCGCCTGGTCGGGGTTGAGGTCCATCAGCCAGAAGGTGTACGGCGCGCGACGCAGCCGGGCGAGCAGCAGCCGAAGAGCGGCGCCATCGGCGGCGAGGTGCTGACGAGCACCTGCGTCGGCCGCGGCCCGAAGAGACCGCGCACGAACGCCTGCGCGAGGAAGAGCAGCCCGCCGGCGCTGCGCGAGCCGAGGCTCCCCTTGCCCAGCGAGCCCACCGCGACGCGGCGCACCTCGACGCCGTCGAGCGTCTCGCGAGCGGCGTAGCGCCGCGTCGGGTCGGCGTAGCCGCGCGCCGAGGTGATGACGCGCACCCGCCAGCCGCGCCGCGCCATCTCGCGCGCCGCGTCGTGGAGGTGCTGGCCCACCGCGGCAGGGTCAGGCGGGTAGACCTGCGAGAGGACGAGGAGCGAGCTCACGCGAAGGCGCCGCGCACACGCTCGAGCAGCGTCGCCGCCCGCGCCGCGCCCTCCCAGCCGAGCACCGCGGCGGCGGTGCGGTAGAGGCGGAAGTCTGCGCCGCGCGCGCTCTCCGCCGTCGAGGCCTGGCGCGCCAGCGAGAACAGCAGCCGCGACTCCGCGCCCAGCCCGCAGGCGCCGCACTGCCGCGCCAACAGGAACAGCTCGCGCGCGAAGTGCCGCATCTCGGGGCTCTCGGGGTGGACGCCCGCTCGGCGCGCGTGCTCGAAGATCAGCGCGTGCGCCCGTGCCCGCTCCCGGTTGCGGGCGGCGTCCCCCGCCGAGCCGCGGCTCAAGCGGTGGTCGTCGTGGTCGCGCACCTCGCAGACGTACTCGGGGACGAAGCAGAGCCGCACTCCGAGCGCGGCGACGCGGCAGTCGTACTCCCAGTCTTCTTCGAAGCGCAGGTCGCTCCACGGTCCCGCCTCGTCGAGCAGGGAGGCGCGGTACAGCGGGTTCGGCGTATCCCACCACCGCTCGCGGAGAAAGCTGGGAAACATCCGTTCGACGCGCTGGCCCGAGCCCTTCCACGGCCCGTCGTGCAGGCGGCCGTCGCGGTGGCGGAACCGCGTCATGCCGTAGGCGACGCCGCACTCCGGATGCGCGCGCAGCGCCGCGACCTGCCGCTCCAGCTTTCCCGGCAGCAGCACGTCGTCGCTGTCGAGGTACTGGACGTACTCGCCGCGAGCCAGTCGGCGGCCGGTCTCGCGCGCCACGCCCGGCCCCGCGTTGGCCTGCCGTTGGACGCGGACGACGCCGTCGTGCTCGGCGGCGAGCCGCGCGGCGACGGCGCCGGTGTCGTCGGTCGAGCCGTCGTCGACGACGATCACCTCGAGCGGACGGTGAGTCTGCGCGAGCGCGCTCGCCACCGCCTCGGCGAGCCCGCGCGGCCGGTTGTAGACCGGCATGATCACCGAGACGAGGCCCGGCACTCGATCCGTCACGCCGCGCGCTCCTGCAGGTAGTGGCGCGACCACAGCTCGAGCAGCAGCAACCGCCAGGCTAGATGTCCGAGATGCGACAGCGAACGCGGGAAGCGATAGCCGCCGCGGCCGTCGAAGAAGCGCTCCATCGCCGGCCGCAGACCGAGCCGGCCGGCGAAGCTGTCGGCGGCGAGCACCGTCTCGCGCGCGAACTGCTGGAACTGCGGCACCTCCTCGAGCCAGGTCGCGGCGATCGAGCCGCCCATCTTCGGCCGGCCGGCGATCTCGGGCGGCAGCAGCCGCAGCCGCTCGGCGACGCAGCGCAGCAGGTGCTTGTTGCGGCCGTCGCGCAGCAGCCACTCGCGCGGCGTGCGGAAGGCGATCTCCGCCACCCGCCGGTCGAGGTACGGCGCGCGCGCCTCCAGCGACACCGACATGCTCGCCTTGTCGACCTTCATCACGTAGTTGTTGGGCAGCTGGCGCGTCGCCTCGAAGCGGCGGATGGTCTCGAAGAGGTCGCCGTCCACCGCCGCCGACAAGCTCGCGCAGCACGGCGCGGAAGCGGGGGTAGAAGGTGCCCCAGCGGCGCGACGCGTAGCGGCGGTAGAGCTGGAAGTGTGCCCACTCGGTACCAGCTCCGGGAGCCGCCTCGAACACCGGGTAGCCGGCGAACAGCTCGTCGGCGCCCTCGCCCACGAGCGCCACCTTGAGCCCCAGCTCGCGGCACTTGCGGTAGAGGATGCGCGTCGTCACCGTCCCCCAGTCGGCGAAGAGGTCGTCGAACACCCATGCCGCCGAGGTCACCTCCGCCGCCACCTCGCCGGGCGAGATGCCCACCGCGAGGTGGCGCGAGCCGAGGTGGCGCGCCACCCGCTCGGCCCACGGCCGCTCGTCGTGCGTCGAGTCGGTGAACCCCATGCTCACCGTCGTCAGCTCGCCATCTTTCGCATCTCGCCGCGCCGCCAGTGCCGCGACCAGGCTCGAGTCGATGCCGCCCGAGAGCAGCACGCCCACCGGCACGTCGGCCACCAGGTGCTCGGCGACCACCTGCTCGAGCGTCGCGGCGAGCTCGTCCGTGCGCTCGGCCTCGCCGCGTGCGTCGGCGGGGTCCGGCAGCGGCGGCGAGAAGTGGCGGCGACGCTCGACGATGCGCCCCTCGCGCAGGCCCACAACCTCGCCGGGCGCCAGCTTGCCGACGCCCTCGAGGATGGTGTCGTGCTCGTCGAAGACGAAGCCGAGCTCGAGGAACTGGCGCAGCCCGTCGGGCCGCAGCCGCGCCGCGAAGCCCGGCAGGGCGAGGAAGGCCTTGACCTCCGACGCGAAGGCGATGCCGGCGCCGTCCGGCAGCGGCGCCAGGTAGAGCGGCTTCATCCCCATCGCGTCGCGCGCCAGCCATACCGTGCCCGATGAGCGCTCGTGGAAGGCGACGGCGAACATGCCGCAGTAGCGCGCGAAGGCCGCCTGCCGCCAGGCGACGAAGGCGTGCAGCATCACCTCGACGTCGCCGCGGGTCGAGAAGACGACGCCCTCGGCCTCGAGCTCGCGGCGCAGGCTCGCGAAGTTGTAGAGCTCGCCGTTGAAGATCATGGCGACGCCCGCGTCCGCGTCGGCCATCGGCTGGCCGCTCGCCGGCGTGAGGTCGAGGATGGCGAGGCGCTGGAAGCCGAGCGCGACGCCGGCATGGGCGTCGACGCTCTCGCCCTCGTCGTCGGGGCCGCGGTGGACGATCGCTCGCCGCATGGCGGTGAGCCACGCCGGGTCCGCGGATCGCCCGGGCTTCAGCGACCAGCCGGCTATGCCGCACATGATTCGATCACAGGCTCTTCAACCTTACGCCCCGGCGGTGGGCTGCGCATGCGCGGTAGCGATCGAGCAGAGCGGTCATCGAGTCGAGCCTTCGAGGAGGGGCGCGAAGCGTGTAGCCAGGTGGTCCCCAATCAGCCGGTGCCCCTTTGCCGTCAGGTGGAGCCCGTCGAGGTAGAGGGACTCCGGACGGGGCTCGCGGCGAAACAAGGGTAGCGCTTCGATCATGAGGATCCCGTTGCGGGCGCAGAACCGGCGCAGGCGCGCCTCGATGCCGTCGAAGCGGTCCGTGAAGAGCTCGGTCTCGTTGGGCGTCGTCACCAGCACGAAGCGGGCTCCGACGGAGGCCGCCTCGTCGCGAATGGCGAGCAGGCTCGCGAAGGCGGGGATCGTCGCGTCGTCAGGGCGATCGCGAAGGTAGACCAGCCTGAGGCGCGGCTCGGCGTCGTTGAGGGTCTCAGGGAAGCGCTGCCGTCGGAGGTCGTGGACGAGCAAGTAGCTCGTCCGCAGAACGCCCTGACGGGCACGGCGGTAGAGGGCCGAGCGATTGAGGTAGACGTTCTTCAGGCCGACGAGCCTCGCCCCGAAGCCCGGCGGCGGCGGCGTGGAGCGGTGCGCGACGGCCAGCTGCTCGAAGTCGTTCATGTAGAACTGCGTGACGACGAGCGCCGGTCGCATGCCGGCACCGTCCTCGCGGAACGCCGCCAGCTCGTGGCCGCTGTCGTAGGAGAACAGCGCCAGGTTGACGACGTCGTAGCGCGGCCCAACCGCGGCGTCGAGGTTCCGTTGCAGCACCTCGGCGTAGATCGCGCCCTGCTCGACGCCGAGGCCGAAGGTGACCGAGTCCCCCAACAGCAGGATCGGCCGGCGACCGGAGCTCGGATCGTGGTCCCGGTCGCGATAGCCCTGGGCGTTGAAGCGATAGCGGACGGTCCCGTACCGCTCGGGGACGTCGACGACTTCGCCGGGCCGCATCTTGAAGCGAGTCTTGTTGGGGACCACGTAGTCGTACAACGAGCCGGTGCCGCGAGCCTGGCGATCCCACACGCGGACGAAGAGCTCGCCGGCCACCAGCGCGCCGAACAGAACCAGGAAGAGCCGTCCCCAACGCCGCGCAGGGCGGACCACTTTGGTGGACGACGGCAGGTTCGCCGCCGCTGCCGGCTCGGCGGTCATCCGCGCTGCGGTGACAGGTGGCTCGTCCGCCATCAGCGCGGCCGAGCTGGTACGCTTGACCCCTGCCGCGCGTACTGTTCGTGAACCCCGGGCTCTACGCCATCGGCGGCATGCAGGCATGGCTGGACGCCCTCATGCCCGACCTCGAGAAGCGGGGCTGGGAGTGCTGGCTCGCCCTGCCGGACGGCCCGTTCAACGACGCTCGGGCCTACCTGCGGAACTATCCATGGCATCGGGTCGTTCTGCTCGACAACCGGACGGGCACGCGGCTGGGTGGGCTGAAAGCGATCGAACGGGCGTTCGCCAGGGTTCGGCCTGACGTCGCCCTGGTGGCCAACATCGTCGGCGTCTACGAGCTCGCCGAACGGCGTCGGTACGCGGGCGCCTGGACCCCACGGATCGCCATGTGCACGCACTCGAACGACGAGGGGATCTTCGGCGACCTGTCGCGCTACGCGGACGTCATCGACGGCTTCGTGGCGCCCAATCGCCTGATCGAGGCCGCTGCCGCCGAGGTTGCCGACTATCCGACGGATCGGATCGCCTACGCGCCCTACGGCCTCGACGTGCCCGAGCCCCTGTCCGGGACCAACGGCGCGAGCGGGCAGCTCGACCTCGTGTTCTGCGCCCGTCTCGAGCAGAGTCAGAAGCGTCTCCTCGACCTTCCCGGCATCGGCGAGCGGCTGGCGGCGCTGGGAGTCGACTTTCGCATCGAGGTGATCGGCGACGGGCCGGACGAGGGGCTGCTGCGAGAAGCGGTGGCGAGCACGAGCGTGAGCGAGCGATTCGTCTTCCGCGGCGCCGTTGTTCCCGCCAAACTACTCGGCGAGGAGCTGCGCCCGGGTCGCATCCTGCTGGTGACGTCCGCCTGGGAGAACGGCCCGTTGGTGCTCTTCCAGGCCATGGCGCGAGGGATGGCGGCGGTCTCTTCGCGCTACGTCGGCAGCGGGCGTGAAGGCGCGCTGCTCGACGGCGTGAACTGTCGGCTCTTCGAGATCGGCGACCTCGACGCCGCGGCCACCTGCCTCGCGTCGATGCGCGACCCCGAGGTGCGCGCTCGCCTCGCCATGGCCGGCCGGCGGATGGTCGCCGACTGCTACTCGCGCGAGAGGTCCGCTACGGCCTGGGACTGCGCGTTGCGCGAGATCATCGACCGACCCCTGCGGCCCGTTCGCGCGGCGCCCGAGCCGCTTCCGCGCGCGGGCCGCCTCGATCGGCTGTTCGGAGCCCGCCTCGCCGATCTCGTGCGCGAGTCGATCGGAATGCGAGCCCATGTCGCGGATGCCGGCGACGAGTGGCCGCACACGCGATCGCCCGCCGGTGCGCCCGCGGCGTTTCTCGATCGGCTGGCCCGTCTCGATCGATCACCGCGGCAAGGCTAGGGTGTTCCAGGCCGGGACCGCCAGCGGGACCCGCTGCGGCTTGGGCAGTGAGGCGTCGAACATGACGTAGTCGTGGCCGCTCAGGAGCGCGCCCACCTCCGGTCCGTTGGCGGCGCCGACTTCGCAGAGGAGCCGTGGCCGCGCTTCGCCGAGGAGCCGGGTGGCGCCCCGCAAGCAGAGGAGCTCGGCCCCTTCGGTGTCGATCTTCACCAAGCTCGGGCGCGGGTAAAGGCGGAAGAGGCCGTCGAGCGTCGTCGCCGCGACTCGCACCGCTTCACGCACGCCGCCGGCTTGGCTCGACGCGCGCACCTGCGCGAGATGGCTGGCCGCACGTCCACGGCTTGCGATCGCGAACTCCGCGGTCCCCTCGTTGTCCGCCACCGCGGCTTCGACGACCACCACCTTGGCGCAAGTGGCAGGCAGCCCAGCGCTGCTGCGGCGCAGGAGGCCGGCCGTGAGCGGGTCGGGCTCGACCGCCAGAACCGCTCCGTCCGAGCCGGCACGGACGGCAGCGGCCAAGGAGAACAGACCGACGTTGGCGCCGATGTCCCACACGGAGTCGCCGGGTTCGACCAGCTCCGTCGCCAGCTCCAAGAGAAGGGGGTCCGTCTCCTCGATGCGCCGCCGCCAGAACCGTAGGGACGCGTCGGGCGTCACGTAGATGCGATGGCCGCCGAGCGCCGGCGGTAGCCGGCGCCTGATGACGACGCGCCGGCTCAGGCGCTCCAGGAAGAGCCGCGGCGACGGCAGCCATCCGCTCATGGGCGCTTCACCGCGACGAAGCACAGGCTGGCGGCGCGGTGGACGTCATCGAGGGCGCGGTCGCGCGGTGAGGAACGGAGATGCCGCCGCGGTGCCAAGAATGGCGTCCGTGCGATCGCGGCGTCTAGAAGGAAGATGGCGTAGCGCCAGATGCGCGGGTATCTACCCATGGTCGCCAGGGCCCGCAGCGTGTCGTAGGCAGGCCACAGCCGCGACAGCTCGAAGCCTGCGCTCTCCAGCACCTCGGCCAGGCCCCAGGCCGTGTGATGGAAGTAGGAGGCATGGAAGGGCTCGCCTTGCGACACCGTGCCGAAGAACACTCCGCCCGGCTTCAAGACTCGCGCGACCGCCGCGGTGGCGAGGAATGGATGGGACAGGTGCTCCAGGACGGCGTAGGCGATCACGAGATCGAAGGTCGACGGACGAAACGGCAACGCATGAGCGTCGGCCAGGAAATCGGCGTCGGGGGAATCGATGTCGACGCCGACGTAGCGCAGGCCCAGGTGCCCCGCCGGCCCAGCCTGGTCCCGCGGCCCGCAGCCGACGTCCAGGATCGTGGCGCCAGGGCGACAGCGATCGTGCACCGCGGAGAAGAGGGTCGACGAGTCGCGTCGCGCACGCGGTCCGGCATACACCGGCTTTGGGGCGGCCAGCTCGCAGCGCTCGACGACGGCCGGGCCTACGGACGCGACGTGCGACGTGAGGGTACGCGGCCGCGGCTTGCGCGGGCGCAGGTCGACCGGCGGCGCAGCGACGGCCGTCGCGTAGCCGCATTCAGGACAGGACACGATGGCGGGCTCGACGCGCAGGCCGTGCTCGCAGTCGGGGCACGCGAGGCAATCGGCCCACGCGCTCAGTGTCGATGGGGGCGCGCCCATGGGTCGTCCTATGATGCGGCGGGACCGAAGGGAGGCGGATGGAAAGCCGGTTGCTCGCCGGTCGTACGGCCTTCGTCACCGGCGGCGCGCGCGGGATCGGTGCCGCCATCTGCCGGCGGCTGGCCGCCAACGGCGCGGCGGTGGCCGTGAACTATCGGCGCAGCCGGGCGCTGGCCGAGGCGCTGGTGGCCGAGATCGAGCGGGCCGGCGGCGCCGCCATCGCGGCGCCGGCGGACGTCGGCGATCCGAAGCGCGCGGTCAGGGCGCTTGCCGACGCCGCCGAGAGGCTCGGCCCCGTCGACGTCCTCGTCCACAATGCGTGGCCCGGCTGGAAGGGCGGCGCCATCGAAGACGTTCCGTGGGACACCTTCCAGTGGTACCTCGACCAGATGCTGCGGCCGGCCGTCGAGCTCACGCGCGCCGCGCTGGCGCCGATGAAAGCCGCCCGCTGGGGCCGCATCGTGCTGCTCGGCAGCACCTCGATGTACGAGCTCAACCAGCACCACACGCCCTACGTCGCAGCCAAAGGCGCGATCCTGGCGTTGACGCGCGGGTTGGCGCGCGACCTGGGCGCGCACGGCATCACCGTCAACATGGTGAGCCCGAGCTTGGTCTGGACCGGCGAAGGTCCGGCTCCTCGCGAGTTCGAGGAGACCCATCGCTCTCGCAGCGCGCTCGGCCGGCTGCCGACGCCGCAAGACGTCGCCGGCGCCGTGGTGTTCCTCGCCAGCCCGCTCGCCGACGCCGTCACCGGGGTGCAGCTGCCGGTGAGCTGTGGCTCCCCGATGCACGTCGGGTAAAGGGGCGGCCGGCTCACCGGGTGTCGAGCTCGTTGCGACGGCCCGTGCGCACCCAACCGCCGGTGCGCGGCTTGGGCGCCAGCAGCGCGTAAAGGCTCAGGAGTAAGCGGTAAAGCCGCGTGCCCATGCGACCTTCTCCTCGCGCGACATCTCGTCGGGGTTGCGGAACAGCCGGTCACCGATGACCAGCAGGTCGACGTCGGTGTGGATGAAGCAGTCCCAGGCCTCAGCCGCCGTGCGCACGATCGGCTGGCCGGCGACGTTGAAGCTGGTGTTGATCAGGATGGGGACGCCGGTCTCCGCCTCGAAGGCCGAGAGCAGCGCGTGGAAGCCGGGGTGCGTCCCGCGCTCGACGGTCTGCAGCCGCGCCGAGTAGTCGACGTGGACGACGCTGGCGATCTCGCTGCGCGGCGCGTCCAGCCGCTCGCGCATGCCGCGCGGTCCGGAGGGCGCCGGGTAGCGGCGCTCGGGCCGCAGGTTGGCGACGAACTGCATGTAGCGGCTCGGCCGTGCGGAGTCGAACCAATCGCCCACTCGCTCCTCGAGCACGATGGGCGCAAAAGGGCGGAAGCCCTCCCGAAACTTGACCGCCTGGTTGAGGCGCGACTGCATCCCCGGCACCCGCGCGTCGGCGAGGATGGAGCGGGCGCCGAGCGCGCGCGCGCCCAGCTCCATGCGGTCGCGGCACCAGGCGACGATCCGGCCCGCCGCCAGCTCGCGCGCGAGGTGGGCGAAGAAGTCGCCGGTTACGCGCTCCTCGCAGGGCAGCGCCTCGGCCGGGGGCTCCCCCGGCTCGGACCCGAGGTAGTAGCCGCGCACGTCGACGCCGCCGCCGTCGAGCGCGCCGACGGCGCGCTGGTGGAGGAGCGCCGCGCCCAGCCCCGACCCCATGTCGCCCGCCACCGGCGAGTTGTGGACGTCGGCGAAGAGGCCGGCCGCGCGCAGCTTGCCGGCCGCCACGCAGTTCTGCGCGCAGCCGCCGGTGAAGAGCAACTCGCGTTCGCCGGTGAGCTGGCGCACGTGGGCGGCCTGCTTGAAGACCTCCTCCTCGAAGACCTGCTGCAGGGAGGCGGCGACGTCGGCGTGCTCCTCCCCGAGTGGGTCGCCGCCGCGGCGCCGCGGCACCCCCAGCGCGTTCTCCACGACGGCAATGCCGGCGTCGAGCTCCGGCGCCACGAAGCGCACCGGCGCCAGCAGCCGCACGGCGCCGCGCTCGTCGGTCTCCAGGATCGAGCGCAGCGCCCCCGCGAAGCGCGGCTCGCCGTAGGGCGCGAGCCCCATCACCTTGTATTCGGAGCCGAAGGTGGTGAAACCGAGGTAGTAGGTGACGAGTGTGTAGAAGAGGCCGAGCCCCGCCTCCCACGGCAGCTCGCCGAGGATCTCCACGCGGTCGCGGTCGATGCGGCCGATGCTGGCGTTGTAGTCCTCACCCTTGCCGTCGACGCAGAGGAAGGCCGCGGAGTCGCAGCCGCTGGTGTAGAAGGCGCCGGCGACGTGCGAGAGATGGTGCCAGGCGGAGCGGACGCGAGTGCCGGGGAAGAGCCCCTGCGCCGGCGCGAGGTAGTCGGCCTCCCAGCGCGAGGGCAGCGCGCGGGCGAGGAGCAGCGAGAGCCGCGAGGCGTTGCGCCCCGTGCGGTCGAAGAAGCGCGACTGCAGGTGCTTCTCGGCGAAGACGACGGTCGTGACGTCCGCCGGCCGCAGCCCGCCGATGGCCAGGCAGTCGGCGATGGCGCGGTGGGGAAACCCGCCGTCGTGCTTGCGGCGCGTATAGCGCTCCTCCTGCGCGGCGGCGACGACCTCGCCGTCGACGACCAGCGCCGCGTTGGCGTCGTGGCCGAGGAAGCCGCCGATGCCGAGCGTCACCTCGCGCTTCGTGCCGCCCCTCATGGCGTCTCCAGCGGCGTCATCACCAGCCAGTCGTTGCCCGGCGGCCGGCGCTCGGAGAGCAGCTGCGCCAGCGCGCCGTGCAGGCTCGACGCGATCGGCAGCGGCGGCGCGTCGCTCGCCGTGCGCGGCCGTGCCGCCACCGTCTCGATGCGGTGACTCGGCGCGAAGCGCTCGGCGAGCAGCGCCGCGACGCCGGGCAGGAAGCAGTCGTGGGTCTCGGCGACGATCCAGGCCGAGCGCAGGGCGGGCAGCGCCACCGGATCCAGCAGCGCCGCCTCGCCGCCGTCGAGGTCGGCGAGGAGCAGCCGCGGCTCCGGGCGCGCCAGCGCTTCGCCGAGGCTGCCGAAGTCGCAGATGGTGCGCACCTCGATGCGTTCGCTGACGCCGTTGAGACGGGCGAGCTCGGCGAGCGCTTCCCGCGCCTCGCCGCTCGCCTCCCAGGCGACCACCCGCGCCGCCGGCCTTCGCGTGGCGATGCCGACCGCGTAGTAGCCCTCGGCGGCGCCCGCCACCAGCACGGTGGCGAAGTCGCGCGCCAGCAGATCGGCGAGGGTCGGGTGCAGCTCGAGCTCGTACGTCCCCAGCAGCTTCGGCCAGTAGGCGCTGCCGAAGCTGCGGTCGACGTAGCGCAGCCCGGCGAACGGGCCGGCGAGCACCTTGCCGCCGGCGATCGCTTCCAGCGCGCCGACGAGGCGCGTCGAGCGGTGATAGCGGCGCGGCAAGAGGACGCGCCCGAAGCGCTGGAGGGCTTCGATCACTGCTGCCGCTCCGCCTGGTAGGGCACCGAGACCAGTCCGTGATCGCGCGACTGCACGCGGGGGCTCCACCGTTCCGAGACCTCGACCACCGCCACGTCGGGGCACCAGGTCCAGTCGCCGCCACCGGGCCGGTAGGCCCCGACGCCGATCACGTAGCGCCCCGGCCGCAGCGCTCCCGCGGCGAGCTCGAAGCGCGAGCGGAACGCGCCGCGCCGCATCGCCGCGCCCGGCGACGCGTCGTGGCAGGAGAAGAGGCGCACGCCGTCGCGAGAGACGCCGAGGTTGACCTCGAGGCTGCCCAGCTCCTCGCTCGCCTCGCCGGCCACCTCGATCTCGACGGGTACCGTGGGGTCGAGGACTGCCACCTCCTCGCCGCCCTGGCGCAGCGCCAGCGAGGCGAACCGCACGCGGTCGGCGAGCGGCCCCGAGAAACGCATCGCGGCGATGGCGGCGCCGCCCTCGGCGAGGCTCGCCTCGTAGCGCGCCAGCCCCTCCTCGGTCGCGCCGCGGAAGGTCACGCGTCCGTGCTCGAGCAGCAGCACCGACGAGCAGAGCGCTCGCACGGCGCCCAGGTTGTGGCTGACGAAGAGCACCGTGCGGCCGCTCCTCGCCACGTCCTCCATCTTGCCCAGCGACTTGCGCTGGAAGGCGAGGTCGCCCACCGCCAGCACCTCGTCGACCACCAGCACGTCGGCATCCAGGTGCGCCGCCACCGCGAAGGCGAGGCGCACGTACATGCCGCTGCTGTAGCGCTTCACCGGCGTGTCGAGGAAGCGCTCGACCTCGGCGAAGGCGGCGATGTCGTCGAACTTGCGGTCGATCTCGCGCCGCCGCATGCCGAGGATGGTGCCGTTGAGATAGACGTTCTCGCGGCCGGTGAGCTCGGGGTGGAAGCCGGTGCCGACTTCGAGGAGACTGGCCAGCTTGCCGTGCAGCACCGCCCGCCCCTCGGAGGGCGCGGTGATGCGCGCGAGGATCTTCAACAGCGTCGACTTGCCGGCGCCGTTCCGGCCGACGATGCCGATCACCTCGCCGCGCGCCACCTCGAAGCTGACGTCGCGCAGGGCCCAGAAGCGGTCTCGCCGCGCCGGCCGCGCCGCGTCGCCGCGCCCGCCCGGCAACCAGCTCGCCAGCGCGTCGTAGAGCGACTCGGCGCCGTAGCGCCGCTCGCCCAGCTCGTACTCCTTGCCGAGCCCCTCGACGCGCAGCGCCGCGTCGCTGTGCATCGCCGGATGCGTCACAGCACGTCCGCCAGCCGCCGCTCCACGCGGCTGAAGTAGAGGACGGCGACGACGAGCAGCACGGCCGAGACCGCGAGCGAGGTCAGCATGGCGAGCGGCTCGACCGGATGGCCGAGGAAGGCGGCGCGGAAGCCGTCGACCGGCCCAGCCACCGGGTTGAGGTAGAGCAGCCAGCGCCAGCGCGGCGGGAAGAGCGACGCCGGGTAGACGACGGGCGTGGCGTAGAGCCAGAGCTGCAGCAGGAAGGGCACCAGGTGGCGGAAATCGCGAAAGGAGGCGACGAGCGCGGAGAGCAACGTGCCGATGGCCAGGGTGGCGAGCAGCAGGAGCAGCAGCGCCGCGGGCAGCCAGAGCAGCGATAGGCCGAAAGGCAAGCCGTACCAGGCCACCAGGCCGGCGAGGACGACGAGGCCGACGGCGATGTCGACGATCGCCACGCCGAGCGTCGACAGGGGGACGAGCAGGCGCGGGAAGTAGACCTTGGAGATCATCCCCTGCGAGCCCACCAGCGACTCGGCGGCGCCCGCCGCGGCGGTGGAGAAGAAGGTCCACGGCAGCAGGCCGGCGAGCACGAAGACGGGGTAGGGCGCGCCGTCGGACGGCATCTTCGCCAGCCGGCCGAAGACGACGGTGAACACCGCCATCGCCAGCAGCGGGCGCAGGACTGCCCAGCCGGCGCCAAGGACCGTCTGCTTGTAGCGCACCCGCACGTCCCGGCTGACCAGCACCCACAGCAGCTCGCGATACGCCCACAGCTCGCGGAAGTCGAGCAGCTCCCAGCCGTGCGACGGCTGGATGATGGTCGTAGCCGTGGCGGGAGCGCGGACGCCTTCGACTGGCGCCTCGACGCCACTCATGGAGGTGCCGTTCATCGAGGCCCACCCGCGGCGAAGAGCGTGTAGTTGCCGTCCGCGGCGCCGTCGCGGACGAGACGGACCGCGTAGCCGAGGTCCGCGAGTCGCCGCGAGCACTCGTCCCACTGTCGCCAGCCGTGGGCGGCGAGCAGGACTGCCGGCCGGTGCTTCGCAAGCGTGTCGGCCGCTCCCTGGAGGACTCTCGACTCGGCACCCTCGACGTCGATCTTGACCAGTCGAGGCGGGGGGACTCTGCCTCCCTCGACCAGGTCGTCGATGCAGACGAGATCCACCAGATCGCCCTCCGCCGCGAGCGCCCCCATCGAAGGATCGCCCTTGGCGTCGAAACGTTCCTGGCCGGTGCGCTCGCCGACAGCCGCTCTCACCACCACGACGTTCGACGCTTCGTTGCAGGCGAGATGGCGCTCGAGGAGCTCGAGATTTCGCGGCAGGGGCTCGAAGGCGATCACCCGTCCCTCGGGCCCGGCGAGCCGGGAGGCGAGCAGAGTGTAGAAGCCGACATGGGCGCCGACGTCGAAGACCACGTCACCGGGAGCGACCTGCCGGCTGAAGAGCCGCTGGGACCGCCGCTCGTAGATGCCCAGCCAGCAGCCGTGGGTCGCCGATCGTGGAAACCAAGCGGCGCCGCGCAGGGGTCCCGACAGGACTCGTACGGGACGGTCCCTGGGGACCATCCGCAACGGCGCTCGCACCCATCGCGCGACCCAGCTCACTGGTTTGTGCTTCGAACGAAGACCTGCGGTTTGGCGCGCGATCCGAGGCTGGCGGCCAGCGAGGGGCTCCGCCCGAAGGCGCGTTGCGTGCCGAGCTCGGCCCAACCCCGCGCCAGGCCGGCATTCAGAGCCTGCTCATTGTGCGTGCGCGGGATTTCGCTGGGCCGCAAGGCGAAGACGACGTCGCAGTGGGCGAGCCGACCGGACAACCCGTCAGCCTTGCCGTCCACCAGCAGGTCGCTCGCCGCCGAGCGCGGGCGCGCCGTCGAGAGCTCGACCAACAGCCGCAGCTTCTCGATGTTCCAGTCGGGGTTGTTGCCGAGCGTGCAGAGCCGCGGCGGGCCCGCCGGCGTCGTCGCCAGGCGCTCGATCGGGCGCAAGGCTGCCCACGGCGTCTCCGGCCGCGGGCTGGTGACGAGCGAGCCGATGGCGATGGCGAGCAGCGCTGTACCCGCGACCGCGACGACCCAGCGGAGGGAAGCCCGTGCGCGCCACACCGCGTCCAGCGCCACTCCCGCCCAGGTCGCCAGCAGGGCCGCGGCGGGCAGCCAGAAGCGGGGGTCGAACATCGGTTGCGTCCCGATGACCAACCCCGAGAGCGCCGCCGAGCCGAGGACCATGCGCAGTAGCAGCTTGGGGCCGTCAGCGGTCGCCGGCGCTCTGTGTAGAAGGAGAAAGAGCAGCAGCACCACGACCAGGCCGACGCTGCCGCGGACGAGATCGAGCGGACGCATCCAGGCGGGAGAGGCGTACAAGCTGGCGAGGTGACCGCGGGCGTAGCGGCCGAAGGCGAGCGCCGCTTCGCCGTTGCGCAGGTACCAGGGCCCGGCGACGACCACCGCCACGGTGGCGGCGACGGCGAGGAAGCGGCCGGCGCGGCGTGGGCCCTCCGTACGCCAGCACTCCCACAACGCGAGCGCAGCGACGGGTGCGAGGAAGAGCGGCGCGAGCAGCTTCGCCAGCAGGCTCAACCCGGTGCAGACTCCGGCGCCGATCTCGGTGCCGAGCCCGCCGCCGCGCGCGCGGCGGAAGAAGAAGAAGGTGCCGCCGACGACGGTGGCCGCCAGCGTCGTCTCGACGAGGAGCCGCGTCGCCAGAGCGAGCGCCGCGGGCATGGCGAGGTAGGTCCCGAGCGCCAGCAGCCCGGCTCGCGGGCCCGCTGCCTCGCGGGCGAGCGCGTAGAGCGCCACCGCGAGCGCGAGCAGCGGCACCAGCGTGGCGGCAACGAGGACGGCGCCGACGTGACCGTGCCCGAACGCCAGCGCCGCCAGCGCGATGACGGCGTGGAACAGCGGCGGCTTCGGCGCCTCGAAGCCCAGGCTCCATGCGAGCCGCGGCACCAGCAGGTTGCCGCGCTCGCTCACCTGCGCGGCGTGGTAGAGGCCGCGAGTCAGGTAGACGGCGTCGTCGTGCTCCATGCGGGCGTCGGTCCGCAGGACGAAGAGCGCCAGCAGGAACGCACCAACGGTGAGGAGAGCGATCGGCAACGCCCACGTCAGCTTCATCGGCTATCGCCGGACCGCCTCGGGGAAGCTCCGGTTCCTCATCACCAGGGCGCCGAACCCCCACGCACTGTTCGTCAGGCGGCGGCCGAGGAGCGTGAGCGGTTCGCGGTTCAGGTGGTCGTCGATGACGACGAACTCCTGGGCCGCCACGCCGTCGAGGGAGTCCTTCAGCGGCTGTGTCTTCCCCGGCTCGCCGGTGCCGTTGCCGGTGAGCACGATGTAGTCGATCGTCGAGAGGTCGGAGTAGTCGGCGAAGTAGCTGTCGAGGACCGCACGGTCCGCGCCGAGGGTCCACCAGTACTCGCCCGCGAGCACGGTCGCGCCGCGCGGAACGAGCGCCCGCACGCGACGTTCGCTGGCTGCGATCCGCTGCTCGCGAGGAAGGGTGAGCATGGTCACCGTCTGCCAGACGTAACCGGTCGAGGCGAGCATCCACCCGCTCGCGACGGCTACCACCGCGGTCGCGCGAGCCCAACCGCGTTCCGCCGCGGCCAAGGTCGCCACGCAGGCGGCGATCAACGACGGACCGACGAACCACAGGTAGGTGTACTTGGATGGCAGCAACAGGGCGACGAACGCCAGGCCGACGACCGCTCCCAGCCACGACTCGTTCCATCGACGAAGCGATGGTCGCCGCGCCAGCGCGAGCAGCCCGACCGTTACGCACGCCGCCTCGAGCACCATGACGCCCTTGCCGTACCGCCAGGCGGATTGGACGTCGGCGGTCCACTGGCCCGATCCCACCTGGCTCGAGGCGAGCCCCAGGTATTGGTGGTAGGCGTCCGGGTGTGCCGCCAGGATCGGCGCCGCGACGATGGCGACGGTGACGGCCGCAGCGGCTCCGCACAGGGCGAGCCTGGCGAGCCGGCGACCGATCGGCGCGGCGCTCGCGAGGAGCTGAACGGCGACGCCGAACCCGAGCACGATCGCGGCGCCGACGCTGGCCCCGGCGGCGAGCCCCAGCAGCACGCCGGCGACGACTGGCCGCCAGGCTGCGTCGGGCTGCCGGAGGACGACCAGCGCGGCCGCCATCGCGAAGCACATCGCCATCTCGTCGGGCCGCGAGGTGGTGCCGAGCGGCAGCACCATGCACGCCGCCACCCCCGCTGCCGTGGCGCTGCCGGAGAGGCGGTTGGCGAGCGCGAAAGTGAGCAAGACCAGGGCGACGTGGATCAGAGCGTCGTAGGCGACGCACACCCGCCACCCGAACCCGAACGCGGCGACGAGGAGCCCGAACCCGAACGGGTAGAGGGGAGGTTGCGCGAAGAAGACCCTCTCGACCGGGGGCTGGAGGCCGTAGAAGCCGCGCAGCTCCGGCGCCGCGAACCGGCCGTGGAGCGCCCATTCGCGGCCGGCCGCCTTGAAGAACGCCTCGTCGGTGTGGGCGAAGCGGCCGAAGACCATCAGCAGGGCGAAGTAGGCCGCGGCCAGGAGCAGGACGGTGAAGAGCGCCGCCTTGGGATGGCGCGCCGCCTCCGCGGTCACGAGATCGCCTCCGGCCTGCTGCTCCCGACGTCGTCACGTGCGATGGCCGCGCTACCGGCGTCTCGCTTCAGCACGGCGCGCAGCGCGGTGTGGATCACCACGGCGCGCCGGAACCCGAGCAGGCGGCCGGCCCAACGCATCCACCATTGACGCTCCTCGTCCCGCGGCGCGAACGCCGGGTCGAGGCTGCGGATCCGTTCCACCTCGCGCTCGAAGCGGGGCCGGTCGAAGCGGCAGAGCACGCGCAGCTCCTTGTAGCGATACTGCGCGAGCCTCGCCTGGCGCGGTCCGGTCAGCTCGCCCCGTCGCCGCAGCTCTTCGTCGAGCCAGTCGAGCACGCCGTAGAACGAGATCGCGTTGCCCAGCAGGTCGAACGCCTTCGACGCCTGATCGGGGTGCTGCCGCCAGGTGTACGCGGGCGAGGACCGCCGCTCGATGCGGCCGGCGAGCAGGGCGGCGCCGAGGAAGAAGCGCCAGTCGTCCAGCTTCGTCGGCGGCTCGGGCCACGCGAGATCTTGCAGGTAGGTCCGCCGGTAGAGCGCGGCGGCGGTGGGCACCGACTCTCCGGCCAGGAGGCTGTCGATGCCGCGACTCAGCGCCGGCGGCGGAAATGGCGGCGACGGTACGTCGGCCGGCGCCGCGAGAGGCCCGATGCGGTAGCCGGAGACGACGATGTCGGCCCGCTGCGCGGCGGCCAGCTCGACCTCGTCGCGGAGCGACCCCGGCTCGAGGTCGTCATCCTGGTCGAGGAACTTGACGAAGGTGCCGACGGCCGAGCGCAAGCCGAGGTTCCTGGCCGCGCTGCGACCGCTCGTATCCTCGAGCCTGAGCGCTCGCACGGGCGCACCGAAGCTCCTCGCTACGGCGAGCGAATCGTCCGACGAATGATCGTCGACGACCAGCACCTCGCCTGGGACGCCGGCCGCGAGCTCGCGCAGGCACGAGCCGATCGAAGCGGGGAGAAACCTCGCGCCGTCGTGCAGCGGCATGACGATCGAGACGTCGAGAGGGGCCGCGGTCATCGGGGCACCAGAGGTGGATCGCGCTCCTGGTGGGCGGCGGCGCTCGCCGCACGTTCAGCGCCTCTCTCGACGAATGCGGTCAGACCGTTGTAGGCGCGAAGCCGGTAGCCCTTGGCCGACAGGAAGCGGATCACCGGCGAGCTCGCCGGGTGCCCGGCATCGAGACCGTGGATCTCCAAGGCGATCAGCCGGGGCCGGAAGCGCTCGAGATCCAGGGACTCGAGGACCTCGAGCTCCATCCCCTCGACGTCGATGTTGAGGAAGTCGAGCTCGGCGGGGGCGGAGTGCTCGTGCAGGATGTCGGTCAGCGAGCGAGATCGGACGGCCACCCGCCGCACGACCTCGGCGCTCTGCGCCCAGCGATCGACGAAACCCGGATCGGCGCTGCTGAGCGCTTCGTCCCCGAAGACCACCAGCTCGCGATCCTCGCCCGGGCGGCCGACCAACGCGCACACCGCGACGTCCCCAGGCCGATGCCGTCGCATTCTCTCCACCGCGGCGGGGTTGGCGTCGATGTTGATTCCGCGCCAACCCGCGGCGTGGAGGGTGAGCGTGTTCGAGAGCTTCACCGGGTCATGGCAGCCGACGTCGACGTAGAAGCCGGTGCGCAGGTGAGAGTCGAGGAGCCGCACGGCGATCAGGTCTTCGGCCAGGTACCCGAACACCAGCGACGCCTCCGGGAGCACCCACCGGCGCCAGGCCCGGCTGGCCGCCCAGCGCGCTTTCCACCACCAAACGGCGAGATCAGGCATCTGCTCGTCGTCTCAACACGACGCGGTCGAGCACCAGCCGGTCCATGCCGGTGCGCAGGAAGCAGTCGAGCGCCTCCGCCGGCGTGTTGACGATCGGCTCGTTCTCGTTGAACGAGGTGTTGAGCACGATCGGCACGCCGGTGCGCTGCTCGAAGGCGCGGATGAGTCGCCAGTACCGCGGGTTGGCGCGCTGCGACACCGTCTGCAGCCGGCCGGTGCCGTCGACGTGGGTGACGGCGGGGATCGCGGCGCGCTTCTCGGGCCGGATCGGGTAGACCTTGAGCATGAAGGGGTCGGGGTAGCTGATGGTGAACCAGTCGCCGGTGCGCTCCTCGAGGATCGACGGCGCGAACGGGCGGAACGACTCGCGGCGCTTGATCTTCCGGTTGAGCAGCTCCTTCATGTCGCCGCGCCGCGGGTCGGCGAGGATCGAGCGGTTGCCGAGCGCGCGCGGGCCCCACTCCGAGCGCCCCTGGTACCAGCCCACGACCTCGCCGTCGGCGATCGCGGCGGCGGTCGCAGCGCACCAGCTCCTCCTCGCTCGCCGCGGTGGCGACCGTCGACCTCGCCGTAGACGCCGTCGGCGCCGTGCGAGCCCGGCAGCGCGGCGGCGACGGCGGCGCGCACGGCTTCGGCGTCGAAGGACGGTCCCCACGAGCTGTGCTCCATGACGAAACCCGAGCGCTCGCGGCCGAAGGTGACGTGGTGGGCGTAGAGCGCGGCACCGAGCGAGGTGCCGGCGTCGCCGGCCGCCGCCTGGATGAACAGCTCCTCGACGCCGGTGCGCTCGAAGAGCTTGCCGTTGGCGAGCGAGTTGAGCGCGCAGCCGCCGGCGAGCGCCAGCTTGCGGCTCCCGCACAGCGACAGCACGCGGCGCACGAGGACGAAGAAGCGCTCCTCGTAGACCTGCTGCAGCGACGCCGCGAGGTCGCGTGTGGCGTTGCTCGAGCTCGTCGCCGGGTTGCCGCGCGCGGGCCGAGCAGCTGCTCGAGCGCCGGCGTGAAGAGCACGCCCAGCTCGGGAGCGCCGTCCTCCCAGGTCATCTGCACGCCGTCGGCGAGGTGGCGGAAGTAGCGCAGGTCGAGGCGGAACGTGCCGTCCGTCGACGGCCGCACGACGGTGCCGAGCGCCCTCGCGAAGCGCGGCTCGCCGTAGGCCGCGAGCCCCATCACCTTGTACTCGTCGCCGAAGCCGAGGAAGCCGAGGTACTGCGTGACGGCCGTGTAGAAGATCCCCAGCGAGTGCGGGAAGAGGACGCGGTCGAGCACCTCGATGCGGTTGCCCTCGCCGCGCGCCAGCATCGTCGAGACGAAGTCGCCGAAGCCGTCGACGGAGAGCAGCGCCGCCTCTTCGAACGGCGAGCAGTAGAACGCCGAGGCGAGGTGCGCCAGGTGGTGCTCGACGGGCACGATCGGCGCGCCGTCCGCGCGCGGCAGCTCCTGCCGCACCCGCTGCTCGAGGCTGGACACCTGCAGCAGGTTGCGCGCGCGGCCGGCGGCGCGGCCGAGGCTCCGCGGGTGCGACAGCGCGAGCCGGGCCTTCTGCCACAGGTAGGCGCGCGGCTGCCGCGCCACCGCCACGGCGTCGATGCCGGCGCCGTCGCCGGCGTCGAGCTCGCCGGCGGCCCAGCGCAGCGCCGCCGCCGGGAAGCCGGCCCAATGCTTGACGCGGCGGAAGCGCTCTTCCTCGACGCCGGCGACGAAGCGGCCGTCGGCCACCGCGGCGGCCGCGGCGTCGGCGTGGTAGGTGGAGAGGCCGAGGATGCGTAGCGTCAGGGTGCCGTCCTCTCGGAGGCGAGCGCCGTCTCGCCGGCGTTGGTTTCGTCAGCCGCCGCCGCGGCGGCCTCGCCGCGCAGCTCGCTCAGCCGCGCGTCGACGACCAGCCGGAACCAGAACGCCTGCAGGAAGTGGAAGAGGAAGCCGTTCGGCCCGTCGAGGAAGCCGAGCAGCAGGAAGTAACGGTAGACGAAGTAGAGGAACGGCCGCCAGTAGAGCGGCAGCCGGTACCACAGCCGCTTCTGCCAGACGATGCGCTCGTCGGGCGTGCCCAGCGGCCGGCCGGCGATCTTGAAGTCGATCCCTTCGCTGCGCCGGCGGTGCTCCTCGCGCGCGAAGGCCTCGGCGTAGCGCAGGTGCTTGCCGAGGTAGAAGAGGATCGCGTCCTCCTTGCGGTTGTGTTCCTCGAGGGCGCCGCGCAGCGAGCCGACCTCGCCGCGCACGTAGACGCGGGTGTCCTGCTCGACCGGGTCGAGCTCGCCCCTGCCGCGGCGGAAGAGCTTGAGCATCCGCTTGCCGCCGTAGCCGCCGAAGCGGATCGGCTTGCCGCGGAAGATCTGGCGGCGCCGCAGGTAGAAGCCGTTCTCGCGCACGTCGTCGCGCGCCAGCAACGCCTCGATCTCGGCGCGCAGCTCGGGAGTGACCCGCTGGTCGGCTTCCAGCAGGAGGACCCACTCGTGGCGCAGCGGCAGGTTTTCGAGCCCCCACTGGAAGATCCACGGGATGATGCGGCCGTGCTCGTAGGCGAGCGACGTCACCTCGGCGCCGTGGGCGCGCGCGATCTCGACCGTCCGGTCGCTGCTCTCGGAGTCGAGCACGCACACCTGGTCCGCCCAGCCGGCGATGGCGCCGAGGGTGCGCGGCAGGTTCGCCTCCTCGTCGCGAGTGGTCATCAAGACGGTGAGCGGGACGCGGCTCATCGGTGGGTCACGAGGCACGGCGTGTCGAGCGGACCGTCGGGCGCACCGGCGCCGTCGCCCGCGCCGAGGCGATGGCGCATTCGTAGACGAGGCGAGTCGAAGCGGCGATGGCGGGCCAGGAGAAGCGCTCGGCGACGAGGCGACGGCCGCGCTCTCCCATCTCGCGCGCCACCTCGGGCTGCGCCAGCAGGCCCGCGACGGCGCCGGCGAAGGCCTCCGGCGTGCGCTCGCAGACGACGCCGGCACCGGCCTCCTCGACGGTGGCGGCGAGGCCGACGCCGGGGCTGAGCACGACCGGCACGGCGGCTGCCATCGCCTCGAGCGCAGCCATGCCGAAGTTCTCGGAGATCGACGGCATCACCAGCACGCTGGCGGCGGCGAGCAGCGCGCTCTTCCCGGCCCCGCGGACCTCGCCGAGGAACGACACGCGCTCGGCGACGCCCAGCTCGCCGGCCAGCGCCTCGAGACGCGGGCGCAGGCCTTCGTCGTCGTTGCCGGCGATCGCCAACCGCGCTTCTGGAGGTCCAGGAAGCTGGGCGAGCGCGCGAATCGCGACGTCGACGCCCTTCTTCCAGCTCAAGCGGCCGAGGTAGAGCAGCAGCGGGCGCCCGTCGGCCGGCAGCCCTGGAGGCGCCGCAGCGTCAGCGCCGCTGTCCGCGGCTGGGTCTTCTCGCGACAGCCCGTTGGGCACCACTTCCACGTACGCGGCCCCGAGGTCGAGCGCTGCGAGCTCGCGCGCCTCGAGCTCGCTGGTGACGATGACGGCAGCCGCATCGCGCACCGTCCTGCGTTCGAAGAGCGCCAGCCACAGCGTCTTGCGCAGGCGCCCCCGCCCGGCGATGAGGTCGCGCACCAGCATGCCGCGCGGCGACAGCACGTAGGGAGCTCCGGTGAGGCGGCTGGCGCGCGCCGCCGCCAGCGTCGGCCAGAGGAACACCGAGTGCAGGTGGACGACGTCGAAGCCGCTGATCGTGCCGTGCAGCGCGCGCGCCATCGCCGGCGAGCGGGCGAGCCGCCGCGGCCAGGCGACGGGGAAGTACCGCACCTCGACGCCGTCGAGGCGCACCGGTTCCGCGACCGGCACGTCCAGCACGTCGGGCCCGTCGAGGTTCGTCGTGTAGACGCTGACGCGGTCGCCCGCCGCCGCCTGCGCGCTGGCCAGGCCGTGCACGGAGCGCATCGGCCCGCCGTAGCGCCAAGCCGGCGGATAGGTCGGAATCACGTGCAGCACGTTCACCGCAGCGCTCCCACGAATCGCAACGCCGCCAGCGTGCCTTCGACGGCGCGCTCGACGCTGTAGCCGGCGACCACCCGTTGACGCGCCCGCTCGCCCATCGCCCGCCGCGCCTCGTCGTCGCCGGCCACGGCGACGAGCCGCGCGGCCAGCTCCTCGGCGCTCCCGGCGCGGTAGACGAACCCGGTCACGCCCGGCTCGACGAGGTCCTCGGCGCACCCGACGCCGTCGCTCACGATGGCAGGCAGGCCGCACGCCATCGCCTCGTTGACCACCAGCCCCCAGGTCTCCGAGCGCGACGGCAGCACGAGGACGTCGGCGGCGGCATACGCCGCCGGGATCTCGCTCTGGTTGAGGAAGCCGGCGAAGGTCACGGGCAGTCTCTCGCCCGTCGCGGTCGCCCGCAGCTCGCCGCCGAGCGGACCCTCACCGGCAACGAGCAGGTGCAGCCGCGGCATGCGGTCGACGACGAGGCGGAGCGCGGCGAACAGCTCGGGCAGGTTCTTGACCTCGACCAGCTTGCCGGCGAAGAGTGCGCAGACTGCGTCGGCAGGCACTCCCCAGCGCGCTCGCAGCTCGTTACGCCGCGGCAGCGCCTCGGCGTGCTGGCTGGCGAGCCGCTCGTTGTCGACGAAATGCGGGCAGTCGAAGAGCTTCGCCTCCGGCACGCCGCTGCGCCGGTAGAACCGCCGGTTCGAGCTGCCGACGACGAGGAAGGCATCGAAGAGGGGCAGGAACATGCGGTGGAACAGCCGCGCCGGCAGGCCCCGCCGCCGCAAGTCGTTGGAGTCGCCACGCACCAGCAGCGGCAGCCGCAGCCGCCGCGCGGCGAGCGCCGTCTGCACCAGGGCGAAGGAGTTCCAGCCGCTGACGACGAGAGCGTCGAAGCGCTGCGCGCGCAGCCAGTCGGCGACCTTGCGCAGCCGGATGCCGAAAAAGGTCGAAAGCCCTGGCCGCGCGTTGCGCCGCGCCAGCTCGGTCGATCGATAGCCGTCGAGCAGCGGCAGGTCCCACTCGAAAGCGGTGCCGAAGCCGACGCCCTGCGCACGCGCGTCGGGGAGGTAGCCGTAGCCGACGTGGAGGTCGAGCCGCGGATCGGCGGCGAGGGCGGCAAACCAGGGCACTTGGTATTGGATCGGGTGGGTGGAGATCGCGCCCAGACGAGTCATGTGGCCATGTGGCGCGACGCCGCCGGCAGCCAAGCTAGCGCAGTCCGCCAGGTGCCAGAGAGTGTCGGCGCGGTGGCATCGCGGTCCTCGGCCCGGCGGCCGCCACCGCGCCGGAGGTGGCGGCCGATCCGCGCCCGCGCGGCGCGCACGGCCTCCAGCGCGGCGATGCGGCGCGCGCTCATCGCGAAACCGACGAAGGCGCCGAGCACGAGCAGCACGAACGGGTCGCCATAGACCTGGTGCGCGGTTACGAAGACGACGGCGTGCGAAGGAATGAACGACACGAGGCCGTAGATGAGCACGGCCTGTCGACGTCGGCTGGTGCGCGCCTCGCGCACGATGGCGCGGATGATCCGCAGCAGTCCGATGGCGAGCCACAGCAGACAGAACAGACCGGGCAGCCCGAGCTCGGCGAGCACGCGGCCGAGCCCGCCTTCGGCCGGCGCGCTGGCCATGATGCTCTCCGAGCCGCCGAAGTACTGTGAGCCCTGGCCGGTGGTGCCGGCGCCCGCTCCCGAGCACGCCGGTGATCGAGAGCACCATGCCCATGCTGCCGGTGGTCATCGACTCGAGCCTTTCGCCGGCCTCGGCGAACACCGACGCGCTGCGGTCGAGATAAGGCGTCAGCGCGCTTTGCTCGCCGATCGGTGAGCAGAAGCGAGGACGGCGAGGAGCACCAGCACCAGGACCATCGACGAGATCAGCGAGGTCGCCCGTGAGAAGGCGCGCCGGGAGCGGACCAGCAGGAAGAGGAAGGTGAGCAGTGTACAGCGTGAACTGGGCGAACATCTTGCGGCGCCCACCGAGGACGACGGCGAGCAGGAACATCGGCACCAGCGAGGCGTAGAGGATCTGCGCGCGTGGCGACCGCGCGATGGTGGCGAGCGTCAACGCCAGGCATGCGGCGGCGCCGGCGTGAAACGCCGCCACCTCCGAGCTGCGCATGATGCCGCACAGCATCGCGATGCGGCCGCCGACGCCGTAGACGGTGTCGAGCCCGATCGACTCGAAGATCGCCGGCGAGTAGCCGAGGAACTGCAGGAACACGCGTGACCGACATGATCGCCGTGGCGCCGACGTAGAAACGAAGCCAGCGGTGCGCGTCGGCCCAGGAGCGGTTGAACTGGAAGAAGGCGATGATCGCCGCCAGCGGGCTGAGGTAAGCCGAGCAAGCCGATGCCGGCGAGCGTGAAGCTGCCGTAGCGCAGCAGCGTGGCGAGGCTCTGCAGGACCACCAGCACCGCGAAGCACGACATCGAGTTGCGCAGCGTCGGGAAACCAACGAACCAGCTGCGAGCCGTCGAGCCGCTGACCGCGGATGAAAGCCGCCGACGATGCAGGCGGCGAAGACCGCGGCGACGAACACCACCAGCGCCACCGGCTGGCCGGGAGTGACCTTCCGCAGCGGGTCCTGGATGAAGCCGGCGACGATGCAAGAGGAACAGCCCGTGCCGCCAGTTGAGCAGCGAGGCGAGCACCGCGACGGCGGCGATGGCGAGCGAGCGCGAGGATCACGGGGACACCAGCTTGGGGCCGCGGGCCTTGAGCGACAGCGCCCACGACATGCCGATCAGCTCGGCGCAGAGCGTGGGGACGATCCACCAGGGGTGGGTCGAGATGGTGGCGCGTGGCGATCGGCCCGCCAGGGCCGGCCGAGGAAGGCGCGCCAGCGGCCTGGACGAGCGACCGCGCGCAGAGCAGGTAGTAGTACTCGCCGACCGCGTGGGCCGGACGGGCGGTCCGCAGGTGGTCGCCGTAGGAACGAGTGCCGCCGCTCCCGGCGCGCAGGTGTCGGATCGTGGCGGCGGGCTCGAAGACGATGCTGCCATGACGCCGGATGCGGCGGCAGAAGTCCGCCTCGAAGCGGTAGGCCACCTGCACGAAGTTCTCGTCGAACCCGCCGCAGTCGAGGGCGGCCCTGCGGCGCACGGAGAAGTTACCGCCGATGACCTCCTCGACCTGCTGCCGCAGCGAGGAACGGAACGCGAACTGCGCGCCGGCGAGCGGCTCGGGCTCCTCCCCCGGCTGCAGCACCTGGCCGGCGACGACGGCGACCCCCGGCTCGCGGTGGGCCTCGGCGTGACGCGCCACGAGGTCGCCACCGGGAACGACGTCGTCGTCGAGGAACAGCACGAGGTCCGACGCCGCTGCGCGCAGTCCGAGGTTCATCGCGCGCGGGATCGACGGCTCCGTCATGCGCAGCCAGCGGATGCGCCCGTCCGTCGCCAGCTCGTCGAGACGCCGGTGGACCTCGGGAGGGTGAGCACGGCGGACTGGTCGACCACGAGGACTTCGTCGGCGGCCGGTTGCGCTCGTAGCACGTGGTCGATGGTCTCGACGAGCGTCTGGTGACGCTCGAAGGTGGGAATGACGACGGCCAGAGTGCTCGCGCTCACGAGTTGCCACCGGGCACCAGGACGTCGAACCCGCCCACCCGGGCGACGACTCGCGCGCCCGTCGCGCCCGCCCAGCGTCGACGGTGGTCAGGGGTCAGGACGAGGACGTCCCAGTGGTTCGCGCCGGCGGGCAGGAACAGCCGATCGCCCGGTCCGAAATGCCCCTCGCCGGGATATCGACGCTCCACCTTGCCCAGGAAGACGGGATCGGTGGAGAAGTAGCGCGCCGCCAGGGAAGGGACCGGTGCGCGGTGGCCGAAGACCACCACGGGATGAGCTTCCGGAGTGGCCTCGCGGACGGCGGCGAGCAGCTCGGTCCGCGTCGCGCTCGCCTCCCGGATCCGCCGCTGGTGGGTCGCGACGTCGCCGGCGAAGTGTTTGCCGACGAGCAGGCCGACGACCAGGAGCGCTGCCCACTGCGCGCCCTGGTGGTGTTGCAGGGCCGGGGCGCGCGCGCCGACGGCGGCCAACATGAGCACGCAGAGCGCTGCCGGAAGGAGGTAGCGGAGAGAGGGCGTGCGGAGCACCATCAGGTGCTGACCGGCGAAGGCGGTTGCGGCGAAGAGCCCGAGCCCGGCAAGCTGCCGCCCCTGCGGCGTCCGCCGGGCATGGCGAATCGCCAGCGCGGCGCCGATCGCCGCCAGGAAGACGAGGCCATACCATCCCTTGGCCGCGGCCAACAGGGATTGCGCAGTCGCCAGGAGCGCCGCGGCGTCGGGTACGAGCCGCGGCGTCTCTCCATAGGAACCGGACCGTGTCGCCATCCGGCCGATCCAGCTGGTCATCTGCGGATAGTTTGCGGCAGCCGGCAGCGTGCAGACGACGAAGGAGGCCGCCAGCGCCGCCACGCAGAGGCCGGTCGCGCGCAGGCGGCCGGGGCGACGGGAGAACAGCCAGGCGGTCACGGCGAGTGCCGGGACCCAGGGCAGGAAGACGAGCTTGAGGGCGCAGGCGAGCCCGACCGCGGCCCCCGCGGCGACGGCCGACCGATCGTCGAAGGAGCGGCGCAGCGCCTGCCAGATCGCCAGGGTGGCCAGCGCGCCCACCGGAAGGAACCACACCTCGGGACTCCACACCGTCTGGTACTCGAGGGTCTGCGGGCAGATGAAGTAGGTCGCCAGGGCGGCGATGCTCAGCGGTGCCGGCAGCTTGGCGAGCACCGTTCGCAGCAAGCCCCATCCGACGACCAGTTGCACGGCCCAGGCGACGCAGTAGGCGGTGACGCGGAAGCGGTCGAAGTCGTCGGGCGACGTGCCGGTCAGCGCCGCGAGGGCGGCGCTGACGAGTTGGAGTGGCGTCCCGGGATTGGTGAAATCGAGCGGGGCGTGTCCCGAGAGGATGCGCAGGCCGTCGTGGAAGTAGAAGGTCTCCGGATCGTAGAAGTGGACCCAGAAGGGCCGTGGATCGATGAAGACCTTGAGCGCCGCCGCGCCGAGGGCCGGCAGGAAGGCCGCGATGAGGACGAGGAAGTCCCGCACTAGGCGCGGCTCGACCGCGGTGACCTTCGCGGAGCGCTCGTGCCGGTCTGCGGTTTCGGCGACTGTCATCACGCGCCGGCCGCCGTGGTCAGCACCGCCTGCCCGGCACGAATCCACGCCCGCAGCAGAAACGGGTTCCGCCGCAACGCCGCGCCGAGATACGAGAGCGACGCCGGGTGCCGCTGCCGCCGGAGCCCCTCGCCGATGTGGTACAGCCCCAGCGCCTCGGTGCGCCGCCGCCGGCGCTGCCGTAAGGTGGCGAGCTGCCGCGAGAGCGATTCCGCACGCGCCAGGCAGTCGGCGTCCGAGGCGCCCGCGAGGCGCCGGGCGAGCGCTTCGGCGGCCGCGGCGCCGAGCTCCATCTGCACGTCGCGCACGGCGAACGAGAGCGAACGGACGTCGAGGTTGGTGGTCAGCAGGACGGCGCCCACCATCAAGAACGGCCCGTGCTGCGCCAGTCGCAGCCAGAGGTCCCAATCCTGGGCGACGCCGAACGCCGCCCGATAACCGCCCACGCGCCGGTACAGCTCGGCGGGAAACATCGTCGAGCCGTGCTGGCTGGGACCGGCGACGACGCGCACCCGGCCCTCGGCGTCGCGCTCGAACATCGGCACCGGACGGTCCGCTGCGTCGCCGCGCCCGCGCTCGACGCGCAGCGGCTCGCCTCGCGGCGCCAGCTGCTCGGTCCAACACGAGACCAGGGCAAGCTCGGGATGGGCGGCGAAGGCGTCGAGCTGCCGGCGCAGGCGGTCGGGATGCGACACCTCGTCCGCGTCCTGACGGGCGATGAACGGGGCGCGGGCCTCCGCGCAGCCGCGGATGAGCGCGGCGGTGAGGCCGAGAGCGTCCTGCCGCAGCACGCGGACGCGCGCGTCGCGCGCCGCGGCGGCGGCGAGCAGCTGCGGCGTGCCGTCGGTCGAGCCGTCGTCGACGACGATCAGCTCGAGGGCGACGCCGCGCTGTGCGAGCAGGCTCTGCAGCGCCGCCTCGAGCCGCGCGCCGCCATTCCGGATGCCATCGCGGACGCCGAGGACGACGGAGACGTTCGGTCCGCTCAACGCGTCGGGCTTCATGATGTCGGCCTCGCTGCGGCGGGCCGCCCGGCGTGGCGCGCACGCCAGGCGATCAGCCGCACCTCGCCCTCGATCCGTACCCAGGGCGGCGGCGGGGGCGGGGCGTCGAGCAGCGGGAGCAGCTTCTCGGCCTGACGGGCTGGCAGCCGCGCCGGGAGATCGCGGTCGCGGCGTAGCGCGCCCGCGGCCCGCCACAGGCGCCACCAGCTTTGACGCAGCCCGCGCGAGCGCCGGGCCAGCGGCCGGCCGGCGCGCGAGAGCGAGCCGAGACCGACGAGCACGGCCTCCACGGCTTTCCACCCGTCCGCCGCGGCGCGGGCGCTCACCGAGCGCGCCCGCCGGCGGTAGTGGATGCCGGCCACCGGCACGTGCACGACCTGCCGCCCGCTCTCGAGCACGCGCAAGATCAGGTCGGTGTCGGCCGCGCAGCTCCAGCGCTCGTCCCAGCCGCCCAGCGTCAGCAGCTCCTCGCGGCGCATGAGGAAGGCGTTGGAGTGCCACAGCTGGTGGTCGTCGAAGCTCATCGCCAGCCACTCGTGGCCGCCGCGCACGATGCGCTGCGCCGGGTCGAGGCCGTGCAGCGCGAAGGCGCGCTCGCCGTCCCAGCTCGCCTCCGGCCGCAGCGCCTCGTCGCACTCGACGGTGCGGCAGAAGACCGCAGCGACCCGCGGGTCGTCGAGCTCCGGCACCATGGCAGCGAGGAAGCCCGGCGCGGCCGCGTCGTCGGCGTCGAGCTTGGTCACCAGCTCGCCGCGCGCCGCGCGCAGGGCGGCGTTCCAGTTCTCGGTCATGCCGCGGTTGACGTCGCTGCGCAGAAGACGGAAGCGCGGATCGCGCGCGGTCCACGCCGCGGCCACCGCTGGCGTGTCGTCGGTGCTGCCGTCGTCGGCGATCACCGCCTCGAAATCGCTCCAGGTCTGCGCGGCGAGCGAGCCGAGGGCGGCGTCGAGGTGGCGGCCGTCGTTCCAGGCGGGGACGAGGACGCTGACGCGTGGGATGGAGCTCATTGCGAGGGTCAAGAGACGAGGCTGGGGATCTCGTCGCGGCTGTCGCGGGCTCGCGACTTGGGGCGCGGCGGTGTCGGCCACGGCAGCGTGATGTCGTGGGCCGCGAGCACCTTCAAGGCGATCCGCCGCGAGCGTCCGCCGTGCGAGAGCGCCGTCGCGTCGTCGGCCAGCGCCTCGGCCAGCGGCACGTAGAAGCCGGTCTTCTTGCGCGCCAACAGCCAGCTCGGCAGCTCCGGCGCGGCGTCGCGCACCGCGGCGGCCTTCCCCTCCTCCCGAGCGGGAGCGAAGCCCACCCGCAACGCGTGGCGGTGCAAGGTGCGGTCGACGAGCGGCACGCGCAGCTCGACCGACCAGGCCATCGACGCCCAGTCGGAGTCGCGCAGGAGCTGATTGCGCAGGTAGCGCGCGGTCTCGAGCTGGTGCACGGCCAGCCAAGGGTTCGCCGCCAGCGCCTCGGGGGGGCCGGCGATGGGCTCGGCGAGGGCGGCGGCGCCGTCGGCCAGCGGGTCGTAGCGGCGCAGCGCTTCCACCGCGGCCTCCTCGCCCAGCAGCCCCGGCAGCTCCTCCGGGAGAAAGAGACCGCGCCGCAGCAGGTAGGCGCCGGGCAGCGTTTTGCCATAGTGCAGCAGACCGACGCTCTTCGGGCGGCGGCTCTCGGCCATCAACCTTGGCCACAACGCCGCCATCCCCGGCACCGCGCGGGCGAGCCGGGCCGCGCGCATCACTTTCGGCACGTCGCGGAAGGACGGGTAGCCGCCGAACAGCTCGTCGCCGCCGAGCCCGGAGAGCACCACCTTGAACCCCGCCTCGCGGGCGGCGCGCGAGATGACGAAGGTGTTGAAGCCGTCGATGCTCGGCTGGTCCATGGCGGCGAGCGCCGCGGGCCACATGTCGCGCAAGTCGTCGCCGCCGAGCTCGAGCTCCTGGTGCCGCGTGCCGAGGGCCGCCGCCACCTGCGCGGCGATCGGCCCCTCGTCGGCGGGCGTGTCGCGCAACGTACGGAAGCGCACGGTGAGCGTGGTGAGGTCGCGGTGGTGGCGCCGCGCCAGCGCCGCCACCAGCGCCGAGTCGAGCCCGGCGGAGAGGAACACCGCCACCGGCACGTCGGCGACGAGGTGCGCCGCCACCGAGTCCGCCAGCGCGTCGGCGAGCGACAGCGGCGTCGTCCACAGCGTGTCGTCGGCCGACGGCGACATCGGGTAGGCGCGCGACTCCCCGACGCGCCCATCCTCGACCAACAGGTAATGGCCGGCCGGCAGCTGGCGGACGTCCTGCCGTACCGTCAGCGGGCCCGGCACCGAGCCCCAGAGCAGGAAGCCGGCCACGGCGGCGAGGTCGACCTCCGCCGAAAGCGCGCCGCCCGCCATCAGCGACTTGACCTGCGAGGCGAAGCGCAGCACGCCGCCGGCGGTCGAGTAGTAGAGCGGCTTGATGCCGAAGGGGTCGCGGGCGAGCAGCAGCGTCTTGGTCTCGTCGTCCCACAGCGCGAAGGCGAACATGCCGCGCAGCTGGGGCAGCATCGCGAGGCCGTCGCGGGCGTAGAGCGCGAGCAGCACCTCGGTGTCGCCGTCGCTGCGGAAGCGCACGCCCTGCGCCTCGAGGCCGGCGCGCAGCGCGCGGAAGTTGTAGATCTCGCCGTTGAAGGTGATGCGGTAGCGGCCGTCGGCGGAGGCCATCGGCTGCGACCCCGCGTCGGAGAGGTCGAGGATGGCGAGGCGGTTGTTGGCCAGCGCGACGCGCCCGTCGTCGGCGATCCACAGGCCGGCCCCGTCGGGGCCGCGCGAGTGCTGGTGCTCGCGCGTGCGCAGCACCTCTTCGCGGTCGAGCGCCGGCGAGCCGGTGCGCAGGCGGAGGGCGCCGTTGATGCCGCACATGGTTAGGTGCGCGCCTCCGCGAGCAGCGTCTCGAGATGAGGCCGCAAGCCGTCGGCGAAGAGCTCGGGGCGGAAGGCGTGTTGCCAGCGCTCGCGCCCGGCGGCGCCCAGCGCCGCGGTGGCCGCGGGGTCGCGCAGCAGCTCGTGCAGCGCTTGCCCCAGCGACTCGGCGCCCGGCGCCACCAGCCGGCCGGTGACGCCGTCGACGACGATCTCGGCGGCGGCCGAGCCCTGCAGGGCCACGCACGGCTTGCCGGCGCGCATCGCCTCGAGGTAGACGAGGCCGAACCCTTCGCCCTCGCTGGGCATGGCGAAGACGGCGCAGCGGCGGTAGATCGCCGACAGCGTCGGCGCGTCGACGAAGCCGGTGAAGATCGCGCGGTCGGCGACGCCCAGCTCGCGGGCCCGCGCCTCCAGCCGCGCGCGGTCGTGGCCCTCGCCGACGATCACCAGGCGCAGGTCCGGGTGCGCCGGCGCCAGCCGCGCCAGCGCCGCCAGCAAGTCCTCGTGCCCCTTGTAGCGGTCCCCCTGCATGCGGCCGACGATGAGCACGAAATCCTCGCCGACGCGCGCGAGTTGGTCCGCATCGCCTCCGTTGCCGCCGTCGCCGTCTGGGCTCAAAGCCAGATGTAACGGAGTCACCACCGGTGCCCGCGGGTTGTGCTGCTGCAGGCGCTCGACGGTGTGCGCGGAGCAGGCGAGCCTTACGGTGGCGGCGGCGAGCGCCCGCCGCCGCGCGCCGGCCAGCGGCCGCCACACCTCGATGCCGTAGACGTAGAGCAGGTAGCGGGCGACGAACGGGCGCGGCAGGATGCCCTGGATGCGGGCGACGCCGAGGAAGTCGTAGACCTGGTGGCGGAAGCCTTCGAAGAGCTGCGCCCGCCAGACGGCGCGGGCGAGGGCGCGGCGGTCGCCGTCGAAGGCCTCGCCGTCGACGCCGTGCGGCACCTCGTCGGCGCCGCCGAGGGTGAGCAGCCGCAGCTCGAGGTCGCGCGCCTCGGCGAAGTCGCGCACCGCGCGCAGCAGCAACCGGCCGGCGGTGGCGATGCCGCCGCCGTGCGGCGACAAGCCGACGGAGACGAACAGCAGGCGCTTCGGGAGCGGCTTCACGAGTCCTTCACGAGCGAGGCAGCTTCACCGCGGTCAGGTGGCGACCGCGGCGGCGTGGCGGCCGGCGAGCGCCGCCTCCTGGTTGGCGAGGAACCACTCGTAGGTGCTGGCGATCCCCAAGCGCAACGCGGTGCGGTGCCGCCAGCCGAGCGCGTGGAGGCGCGAGACGTCGAGCCGCTTCCTCGGCGTACCGTCGGGCTTGCTGCGGTCGAAGACCAGCTCCGCCTGCGGGTGGACGACGGCGGCGATCGTCTCGGCGAGCTCGCGAATGGTGAGGTCCTCGCCGGTGCCGACGTTGACGTGCATGTCGTCGTCGTAGTGCCGCATCAGGAACAGGCAAGCGTCGGCGAGGTCGTCGACGTGCAGGAACTCGCGGCTCGGCGTGCCGCTCCCCCACACCACCACCTGCCGCTCGCCGCTCTCCTTCGCCTCGTGGAACTTGCGCAGCAGCGCGGGCAGCACGTGCGAGCTGGCGAGGTCGAAGTTGTCGTGCGGGCCGTAGAGGTTGGTGGGCATCGCCGAGATGAAGTCGCAGCCGTACTGCTTGCGATACGCCTGGCAGAGCTTGATGCCGGCGATCTTGGCGATGGCGTACCACTCGTTGGTGGGCTCGAGCGGGCCGCTGAGCAGGTACTCCTCGCGCATCGGCTGCGGGCAGTCGCGCGGGTAGATGCAGGAGCTGCCGAGGTAGAGCAGCCGCCGTACCGGGAAGAGGTGGGCGGCGTGCACCACCGTGGCGTGGATCATCAGGTTGTCGTAGAGGAACTCCGCCGGCCGCGTCGAGTTGGCGAGGATGCCGCCGACGGTGCCGGCGACGAGGAAGACGTACTCGGGGCGGTGGGCGCGGAACCAGTAGTTGACCGCCGCCTGGTCGCGCAGGTCGACCTGCTCGCGGGTGGCGGTGAGCACGTTGGTGAACCCCTCGGCGGCGAGACGCCGCAGGATCGCCGAGCCCACCAGCCCGCGGTGGCCGGCGACGTAGATGCGGGCGTCTGGCGCTAGCTCGTGCATCGTGCGCTCCGCGGTGACCTCCGGAGTGAGCTGCGGAGCGAATGGACAGGCTCCGCCCCCTTGGGTGTCCGGGCACCTTTCGTGGTGGTCATGACGTCGTTGCTGTTCCGCCCCGCCCCGCCCGCCCGGCCGGCGCCGTCGCCGGCTTATCGAAGCATCACCGGGCGCGCCCGCGCGCACCCTCGTCGTCGACTCGTCCGCGCCTCACCCGACCTTCCGCAGCGGGATCGGCGCCAGCACCTCGCGGTCGATCTCGGTCGCCACCGACTGGCGGAGCAGGGTGATCGACACCACCAGCCGGTAGCGCCCCTTGTCGCGCAGCACGACGCCGCGATAGCCGCGCAGCGCGCCGGCGAGGATCTCCACCTCGTCGCCGGGCGCGATGTAGGGGTGCGGCACCAGCGGCTCGCCGGTCATCTGCAGCAGCCAGAGCGAGCGCAGCTCGCGGGCGAGCTCGCCCGGCGCCGGGGCCGGGATGAGCTTGGCGACGACGTTGCTGCGCAGGGCGAGCAGCCGGTCCTGGAGGTCGCCGTGGAAGAAGACATAGCCGGGGAACAGCGGCAGGTGCGAGTGGCGCCAGCGGTCGCCGGCCCGCATCCTGTGCTCGCGCTGCGGCAGGTAGTAGGGCACCTCGCAATGCAGCAAATGGCGAGCGAGCGCCTTCTCCTGGCGCGACCGCGTGTGGGCCACCCACCAGCGGTCGGCCTCCCGCGGCGCGCCGCCGACGAGCAGGGGCCGCGGCGGGCGATGGACCGCCGCCGAGCCGCGCATGGCGACAGGGTCGACGGCATCGCCGCCGGGCTCGCCGAAGAGGTTCGGCGGCCAGATCTCGGGCTCGCGTTTCAGTAGGGGCACCTGGGTGCGCTCGCTTGTCGGACCGGATGCGTTCCGCCGTCGGTTCCGCCGTCGCTCGGGTGGGCGACGATTGTAGCAGCCGCCGCGCCCCCTTCGGCTGCCAAGCGGCTAGCGCTCAGAGGTTTGCAACGGTGCGGGCTAAAGATACCCCTCGGCGGCGAGGTGGCGCAGTACCGCCTCGGCGGCCTCTAGCGGGCTCGCGGTCGCGGCGTCGACGACCACCTCGGCGTCGGCGGGCTCCTCGTAGGGGTCCGAGATGCCGGTGAAGGCCGGGATCAGGCCGGCGCGCGCCTTGGCGTAGAGCCCTTTGGCGTCGCGCCGCTCGCAGACCTCGAGCGGCGTCGCCACGTGTACCAGCACGAAGCCGCCGAGCGGCGCGATCAGCTCGCGCACGTCCTTGCGCACGGCGTCATAGGGGGCGATCGGGGCGCACAGCGCGATGCCGCCGTTCTTGGTGATCTCCGAGGCGACGAAGCCGATGCGGCTTACATTGAGGTCGCGGTGCTCCTTGGAGAAGCCGAGCTCGGAGGAGAGGTGCTTGCGCACCAGGTCGCCGTCGAGCAGCGTCACCGGCCGGCCGCCCGCCTCGAGGAGCTTCACCTGCAGCACGCGGGCGATGGTCGACTTGCCGGCGCCGGAGAGGCCGGTCAGGAACACCGTGAAGCCGCCCTCGGCGCGCGCCGGGTGGGTGCGGCGCAGCTCGGTGGCGACCTCGGGGAAGGTGAACCACTCCGGGATCTCGGCGCCATCGGCGAGGCGCTTGCGCAGCTGCGTTCCGGAGAGCTGCAGCGTGCGGGCGCCGGCGGGGACCTCGTCTTCGGGGCGATAGCGGTCCTCGTCGGCGAGGTAGACCATCTCGCGAAAGGGCACCATCTCGATGCCGATCTCGGCCGCATGCTGCGCTACCAGCTCCTGCGCGTCGTACGGCCCGTAGAACGGGCGCCCCTGCCGGTCGGCGCCGGGGCCGGCGTGGTCGCGGCCGACGATGAAGTGGGTGCAGCCGAAGTTCTTGCGCACGATGGCGTGCAGCAGCGCCTCGCGCGGCCCGGCCATGCGCATGGCGAGCGGCAGCAGCGCCAGGCGCGCGAGCCCTGCCGGGTAGCGGCCGAGCAGCGCCTGGTAGCAGCGCACGCGCGTGTAGTGGTCGAGGTCGCCGGGCCGGGTCATCCCCACCGCCGGATGAATGAGCAGGTGGGCATCGCGCTCGCGCGCCGCGCGCAGGGTGAGCTCGAAGTGGGCGCGGTGCATCGGGTTGCGGGTCTGGAAGGCGACGACCCGCGTCCAGCCGAGGCGCGCGAACGCCTCGCGCGTCTGCTCCGGCCCCTCGCGCAGCTCGACGAAGTCGTAGTGCGGCGGCAGCTGCAGCGCCTCCACCGGACCGCCGAGCGAGACGTTGTTGGTGCGGTGGAGCAGGTGGGCGACGCCGGGGTGCGCGGTGTCGAGGGTGCCGTAGACGGCCTCGGCCTCGCGCTCGCGGTCGTGCTCCCAGGCCTCTTCCACGGCGAGGACTGCGAGCGGCAGCCCCTCGGGATCGCGCAGGGCGAGCGCGCCGGCCGCGACCGCCGCCGCGGCTATCTCAGCGGTGACGTCGAGCGTCACCGGGATCGGCCACAGCTCGCCACCACGACCGGGCAGGCGCATCGTCGCCGCCACCGATTCCGCTGCCGCGCGGCCTTGGAACCCCCCGAGCGGCGCGAAGGCGCCGGTCGCCAGCATCTCGAGGTCGCAAAGCTGGCGTGGCGTCAGCTCCCAGGACGGCAGCTCGCGCAACTGCGCCCGCAGCTCGGCGGCCCGCGCCGGAGCGCAGAGCAGGTGCGTCACCAATCGCTCGGACCGCCGAAGCTCAGCGTGGCGCTGCCGAGCACCTGGCGGACCTTGCGCTCCGGGCCGCCCGGCGGCTCGAACCTCGTCTCGCGGCCGCCGACGCGGAACCTGAGGCTGCGCAGCGAGAAATCGACCCACGCGCCGGCGGCGGTGACGTCCTCCTGCCGGCTGCTGCCGCCGAAGTACTCGTCGGAACCGTTCTCGTAGAACAGCTGGAGACCGGCCTCGCCCAGCGAATAGCCCAGCGAGGCGCCGACGCGCTCCTCGTCGATGTAGCTGTCGACCTCGGCGGCCGAGTAGCGCAACGCGCGCAAGGCGTAGACCTGGCTGTTGAAGCGTGTGCCGGGGCGCAGGACCACGGCGGCGCGGCCGCCCCGGCGCGGTAGCCGGGGAAGGCGCTGTCGTCGGCCTCCAGATCGTGGTGGTCGTACAGCACGGCGACGTCGATGTGGTTGCCGCGCAGCTGCGTCTCGGCGTACCAGGACGAGCCCTCGTTGGAGCGGATCGCGTCGGCGTCCAGGAACTCGGTGCGTTCGGCGAGCACGCCGGCGCCGACGTAGCCACGCTCGCCGCGCAGGAGGTAGCGCACGCCGCCGCGCAGCTGCGTGCTGTCGCGGTCGAGCAGCAGCGCCGGATCGACGGCGGTGAGATCGGAGGTGGCCTCGACGCGGCTGCGACCCAAATTGGCCCCGCCGTAGAGCGCGAGCGAGCCGAGGATGCGCACCTGGGCGCTCGCGGCGGCCTCGTCGTTGCGGACCGGCTCGCGCACCAGCACGTCGGAGCTCAGGAAGCTCACCTCCTCGACGCTGCGGACCGTCACCTCGCCCTCGACGCGGTTGAACCAGCCGAAGAGGCCGAGGCCGTAGCGGCCGACCGCCGCGTTGCGGTCGCTCTCGCGCTGCCACCAGACGTACTCGGGCAGTGCGTGGGCGGCGGCGATGGCGTGGGTGCCGAGCTTCAGGTAGGCGCGCAGCCCGGCGCCGCCGGTGACGGTGAGGTCCGCTTCCCGCTCCTCGCCGGAGACGTCGATCTCGCGTACGTAGCTCGATGTTGCGCAGACCGACCCAGGGCGAGATGCGCAGCTTGCCCAGGTGCCAGGGCGCCTCGGCCATGGCATCCTCGAGCTGCTGCTGGCGGTCGGGGGTGATCTGCAGGTCGCCACCTGCCTCGCGGTACTGCGCCGCGGCAGGTCCGGGGACGACGAGCGCGGCGGCGAGCGAGCAGCAGCAGCGCGAGCCCGCAGGAGCGGCGATCCGGACGTGGCGTCGCGGCGGCAGGTGCGGAACGTCGCTCGGTCATCTGGACGGCCAGGGCGGCGCGAAAGGTATCACGGCGCTCCGCCGCCGCCGTAGCCGAGCGACTGCAGCGTGGCACGCAGCTCGGCGCTCTCCTCGTGCGGCGCCGTGGTCACCGCCGAGGCGCGCAGCAGCGGCGCCGCGGCACGCCGCAGCGCCGGCAGCGGCGGCGGGCCGCCGCCCTCGCCGGTGAGCCGTTCGGCAAGCTCGCCGCCGGGGCCGCGCGAGTACCACCAGCCGCGGCGCAGCAGGCCGACCGTGACCGGCCGCGTGCCCGCGTGACGCGCGGCGTACCGGCGGCCGTCGCGCCACCAGATAGGAGTGCTCCTCGGCGCGCAGCGAGCGCCGGCCGAGCACCAGGGCCGCGAGCGAAGCGCGAGCGCCGCCGTCGAGCAGCGGCACCAGCGAGCGGCCGTCGAAGCGGGCGCGGCGCGACGCGCTCCCGTCGCCGAGCGCGAGCAGCGTCGGCGCCAGGTCGACCAGCGACACCGGCGTCGCCACCTCGCGCGCCTGCAGGCGCGGCCCGGCGACGAGCAGCGGCACCGTGACGACCTCGCGCGACAGCGCGCCGCCGTGGTGGGTGGCGCCCGAGCTCGGATCGAGCCCTTCGCCGTGGTCGGAGAGCAGCACGACGTAGGTGGGCCGATCGCCGAGCGCCTGGCGCGTCGCCGTGAGCAGGCGCCCGACGGCGTCGTCGAGCCGCCGCAGCTCGCCGCGGTAGTAGCCGCCGAGCGCCGACCACTGCTCCGCCGTGCAGCGCGCCTTGCCCACCAGGCAGTCGAGGTTGCGCTTGGCGTCGGCTGCCGCGGCACCGCCGGCTGCCGGCCGCGCCCAGGCATGCGCCTGGTAGTAGTCGTGCACCGCGTAGGTGTGGGCGAAGAGGAACAGCGGCCGGCCCGGCGCGCGTTGCGCGAGGTAGGCGTTGGCGCGAGCGAAGAGGTCGCTGTCGCCGGCCTCGCCCGGCTTGCCGCCGCGCGGCAGCGCGGGCAGCGGCGCGATGCCGCGGCTCAGGCGGTCGTCGAAGCGCTCGAAGCCGCGGCCGAAGCCGTAGCTGGTGTCGAGGAAGCCGCCGTCGGTGAAGGCGACGGTCTCGTAACCGCGCTTCGACAGCAGGCCGGCGAGGGCGGGCGCGGCGCGAGAGATGGTGGCGTCGCGGTGGACGGCGCCGTGGCGGCTGGGGTAGACGCCGGTGAGCAGCGAGGCGTGCGAGGGTAGGGTCCACGCCGCCGGCGCCAGCGCGTGAGTGAAACGCACGCTGCGCGCGGCAAGCGCGTCGAGGTGCGGCAACGCCGGCGCCGCGGGGTCGTAGGCGCGCAGCGCGTCGCGGCGGAGCGTGTCGACCGAGATGACGACGAAGTTGGGCGGCGCCGGCTCCGGCCGTCCACAGGCGAGAGTGCCGACGGCGAGCGCCGTAGCGACGAAGACGAGGCGGACGCGCGTGCGCATGGCTCGCGATCGGCTCTCAGCGATCGGCGGCGCCGCGCTGGAGGTCGCGGATGATCTCGAGCTCGGCGATGGCTTCGAAGTCTTTCGGGCGTCCCGCGGCACGCTTGGCGGCGATCAGAGTGTCGATGTCGAGACCTCGGCAGCGCACGCCGAAGGTTTCGATCTCGTGACTGCGGGCGAGCAACTGCTCGTAGGTTCCGGCGCCGGCTACTTCACCCAGAATATCCAACCACCCGAGGTCGGTGACCAGCGTGAAATTCAGTCCTCGTTCCAGCGTCGCCACGTCGAGGCGGAAGGGGAGTCCAGGCGGCGCGCCGCGGAGGTAAGGGTTCAGCGGTGCGAGTGCCGCTGCCAGCCGGCGGAGGTTCCCGGGCTGGCGTGAGTACGCGATGTCGAGATCGAAGGTGGCGCGCGCCGCCCCGAGAAGGGCACCTGCCACTCCTCCGATGATGACGAAGTCCACCTCGGCCTCGGCAAGCGCTCGGACGAGACCGCTGAACTGTTTCAACTCGACTTCGCCTTGGCCGCTCCCCGGCGCATCTCCATGAGGAAGTCGTAGAACTGCTGCAGGTCCTCCCCTCGTTGGGCAGGGGTCTTTTTTAGCTGCTCGATGATCAGCGTGCGGTCGACGTCCTTCTTGTAGAGCTCGATGATGAGGTCGATGCTCGAAACGCCGGGCTCCGCGGCGCCTGGCTCGACGGCGGGAGCGGCGTGCGGGGTCGGGGCGTCGGAGTCCACGGCTCGATTGTAAGCCGGTGAGGCGGGCCGCGCTGCCGAGTGCCCGCGAGCACGGCTCGCGGCGCGCCTCTAGAATCGCCCCACCGATGACTGCTTCCACCGACGCGACGCGCTTGCTCGACCTGCGGGCGTTTCTCGACCTGCTGCGGCGCGAGGGCGAGCTGGTGGAGGTCGAGGCTCCCGTCGATCCTTATCTCGAGGCGGCGGAGCTGCACCGCCGCGTCATCGCCGGCGGCGGGCCGGCGATGCTGTTCCGCCGCCCCGCCGCCGACGCCGAGCTGCGTCGCCGCGTCGGCGGCGAGACGGTGGCGCTGTTGGCTGGCGGCGATCCCGTTTCCACCACCCCGCCGCCTGCGCCGCCGGCGGGCTACGACCTGCCGCTGGTCACCAACCTCTTCGGCACCCAGCGCCGCGTCGAGCTCGCCTTCGGGCGCCGCCCCGAGCGGCTGCTCCGCCGTCTCGTCGAAGCCACCGAAACGCTGCTGCCGCCGTCGCCGGCGAAGCTGTGGGGCGCGCGCGACCTCCTCGGCGCGGCGCTGCGCGTCGGCTTCCGCCGCGTGCGCCGCGGCCCGGTGACCGAGCGAGCCTCGCGCGACGTCGACCTCGGCCGGCTGCCGATCACCACGTCGTGGCCCGGCGACGGCGGGCCGTTCCTCACCTTGCCGCTGGTGTACACCGAGCACCCGGAAGGTCACGCGAAGAGCAACCTCGGTATCTACCGCATGCAGGTCCACGGCCCGCGGAGCGCCGGCATGCACTGGCAGATCGCCAAGGGCGGCGGCTTCCACTACGCCGCCGCAGAGGCGCGCGGCGAGGCGCTGCCGGTGACGGTGTTCCTCGGCGGCCCGCCGGCGTTGCTGCTCGCCGCGGTGGCGCCGCTGCCGGAGAACGTCCCCGAGCTGCTCCTCGCCTCGCTCGTCGCCGGCGCCAGGTTGTCCCGCGTGCGCGGCGCGGGACCGCACCCGCTGCTGGCCGGCGCCGAGCTGGCGCTCTCGGGCGTCGTGCTGCCGCGCAAGCGCCTCCCCGAGGGGCCGTTCGGCGACCACTACGGCTACTACTCGCTGCGCCACGACTACCCGGTGTTCGAGGCCGAGTCGCTCTTCCGTCGCGCCGATGCCATCCTGCCGGCGACGGTCGTCGGCAAGCCGCGGCAGGAGGACTTCTTCCTCGGCGACTTCCTGCAGGAGCTGCTGTCCCCGCTCTTCCCGCTCGCCATGCCCGGCGTGCGCGACCTCTGGTCCTATGGTGAGACCGGGTACCACTCGCTCGCCGCCGCGGTGGTGCGCGAGCGCTACCGGCGCGAGGCGATGGTGTCGGCCTTCCGCATCCTCGGCGAGGGGCAGCTGGCGCTCACCAAGATGCTGCTGCTCACCGACCGGGCGGTCGACCTGCGCGACTTCCGCGCCACGCTGGCGCACGTGCTGGCGCGCACGCGCGTGGAGAGCGACCTCTTCGTCTTCGGCAACCTGTCGATGGACACCCTCGACTACACCGGCCCGCGCGTCAACGAAGGGTCGAAGGCGGTGTGGCTGGGGCTGGGCGAGCCGGTGCGCGAGCTGCCGCGCGCCTTCGACGGTGGGGCGACGCTGCCGCCCGGCGTCGCCGAGGCCCACGTCTTCTGCCCCGGCTGCCTGGTGCTCGGCGCCGATCCGCGGCTGCCGCGAGCCGGCGAAGCGGGCGTCGACGAAGAGCTGCGTTGCATCGCCGCGCACGCGGCGTTCGCGCCGTGGCCGCTGCTCGTGCTGAGCGACGAGCCGCGCCGCGCCGCCGCCTCGCCGATCAACTTCCTGTGGACAACCTTCACGCGCTGCGAGCCGGCGGCCGACCTCCACGCCGCGGCGACGCGCGTCGTCCGCAACCAGCTCTCGTACACGGCGCCGGTGCTGCTCGACGCACGCACCAAGCGCGGCTTCCCCGCCGAGCTCACCTCGTCGCCGGCCGTCGCCGAGCAGGTGAGCCGGCGCTGGAGCGAGTACTTCCCGGGCGGCGGCGTCGCGATGGGCGACGCCGAGCGCGGCCATCTCGATTAGGTAACGCCGGCCGCGCCCGCAACCGTACCCACCGCCGGCGGCAGCAGCACGTCGAAGGTGGTGCCCTCGCCGGGCGCGCTCTCGACGCGGACCTCGCCGCCGCTCTGGCGCACGGCGCCGTACACCGAGGAGAGGCCGAGGCCGGTGCCCCGGCCGCGCTCTTTGGTGGTGAAGAAGGGCTCGAAGAGGTGCGCGAGCACGTCGTCCGACATGCCGACGCCGGTGTCGCGCACCCGCAGCCGCACCCACGGCGCGGCGCCGTCACCGTCGTCGATGGCAGTCAGGGGCGCTGCCACCAGGGCCGTCGCGAGGGTCAAGTCGCCGCCGCCCGGCATGGCGTCGCGCGCGTTGACCGCCAGGTTGACGATCACCTGCTCGAGCTGCGCCGGGTCGATGCGCACCGGCGGCAGCTCGGGAGCGAGCGCGAGCTCGAGCCGCACGTCGTCGCCCAGCGTCGGGCGCAGCAACGGCTGCAGCCTCACCAGCTCCTGGTTGACGTCGACGAGCTGCGGCCGCAGCACCTGGCGGCGCGAGAAGGTGAGCATCTGGTGCGTCAGCTCCGAGGCGCGCTCGCCGGCAGTGGTGACTTCGTCGACGAACCGTTCCGCCTCGCCGCCAGCGGGCACGTGAGCGCGCAGCAGCGCGCCGTAGCCGTGGATGACGGTGAGCAGATTGTTGAGGTCGTGGGCGACGCCGCCGGCGAGGCGGCCCAGCGCCTCCATCTTCTGCACCTCCTGCAGGCGCTGCTCGAGCGCCCGTCGCGCCGACTGGTCGCGCACCACCGCCTGCACCAGCTCCTGGCCGCCGCCGTGGAAGGCCGCCACCGCCACCTCGGCGGGGAAGGCGCTGCCGTCGCGACGCCGCACTTGCACCTCGAGCGAGAAGGCGTCGGCGTTGCCGTCGTGGCCGGTGAGGCGCGCCAGCGCGCGGCGGACGCGGAGGCGCTCGTCGGCCGGGTAGAGGGCGTCGAAGCGCAGCCCCAGCAGCTCCTCGCGCGCGTAGCCGAGCTGCTCGAGGGCGCGCGGGTTGGCGTCGAGCACGACACCGTGGGTGTCGAAGAGCACGATGCCGTCCGCCGAGTGGCGGAAGAGGTTCTGGTAGCGCGAGGCGCGCGCCCGCACCGCCACCGCGCGGCGGGCGAAGCGCAGCAGGCCGGCAAGCGACTCGACGAGGCGTTCGTCGCGCGGCAGCATCTCGTGCGCGGCGCGCGCCAGCAGCCGCCGCGGGTAGCCGGCAGGGGAGGGCGGCTCGCCGACCAGCACCAGCCACGACTCGCCCTCGACGATCGCGGGCTCGTCGACGAGGTCGAGCGAGCGGTTGCCGACCAGAGCGAGATCGAGGACGACGACGTCGAAGGGGTGGTGGCGCAGCGGCGACAGCGCCGCGTCGACGTCGTGCACCCACTCGACGTCGAGGTCGGCGTCGTCTTCGGCCAGCGCCGCGCGGACGGCGCGTCCGGCCTCGTCGTCGTCGACGACGACCAGCAGGCGCAGCGAACGGGCCTCCTCGGCGGGCCCTTCCAGCGGTGGTTCCGAGGCGCGTAGCGGCTCGATCATCTGGGCGATTCCCTATCTCGGCCTGGGTGGTGAGTACGCCATCGTCTCGGCAAGGTTGCCACCGATGTCGCGGGCGGAGTCGCCAGCGGTGCCGGAAGCGGCGGAGCCGGGCCGAGTGGCCGTTGACGCGTTCCCGGCGGTGTTTGTGGCGACCAGCGGGCGCGCCGGTGGCACGGCGGTGACTTCCGCAACGAGCGCGAAAACGCGCCGTACCGTGAGTGGTGACCACGGTGCGACGCCGACCCGCGTCGCCCGGCCTGGAGGTGGAAGTGAGCGATCCTGAAACGACCCATCTGGACGCGCGGGAACCCATAGAGCCTGCCGGCGATCCGGTCTCGCGCGATGCCACGACGCCCGCCGCGGTGCGACCGCTACCGCGCTGGGCGCTCGGTCTGCTCTGGCCTTTCGCCGTCGTGCTGCCGCTGGTGGCGCTCGGCGTCGAGCTCGCGACCCGCATCTGTGCCGAGGCGCTCTTCGACCCGTTGCCGACGCCGCTGCACGTGGCGCTGGCGGCGGCGGTGCCCCTCGCCAACCTCGCGGCGCTGCTCGCGCTGCGGCGGCCGCCGACCGCGAGCGTCTGGCGGCTCGTCGGCTTCGCCAACGGGCTAGCCGTGGGCGTCGCCGCCTACTACACGCTGATCTTCCTGCCGCTGGTGCCGATCTCCGTCGTCTTCGTCATCGCCTACGGATTGGGCTTGCTGTCGCTCTCGCCGTTGATCAACCTCGTCGCCGGTCTCGGGCTCTGGCGCGCGCTGCGGGCGCGGTCGCCGCTGCCGCGCCGCCTGCGGTGGCGCCTCGCTGCCGGCGCTTGGGGGCTGCTGGCGAGCTTCCTCGTGCTGCTCGCCGTGGCGGCGCCGGGGGCGATCACCCGCTTCGCGCTGGTGCGCGCGGCCGAGGGGCTCGGCGAAGACCGCACGCGCGCGCTGCGACTGCTGCGAACGGTGGGCGACCGCGACCTGCTGCTGCGCGCCTGCTACGAGCGCTCGGGCGAGGCGGGCGACCTCGTCAGCATGCTCTTCGGCTCGCGGCGGGTGAGCCCGGCGGCGGCGCGCGAGGTCTACTACCGGGTGACCGGCGAGCCCTTCAACAGCGTGCCGCCGCCGCGCCTCGCCAGCGTGCGCGGCGAGAGCCTCGACGACTTCTGGGACTTCGCGCAGGGCGGCGCCGCGGTGGGAGGCGTCCTGAAGGGGCTGTCGCTGGGTGCCTCGCGGCTCGACGGCTCGGTCGACCCCGACGCCGCGCTCGGCTACGTCGAGTGGACGCTCGAGCTGCGCAACGATGCCGCGGTCGCGCGCGAGGCGCGCGCGGTGGTGGTGTTGCCGCCGGGCGGCGTCGTCACCCGCGCCACGCTGTGGATCGCCGGCGAGGAGCGCGAGGCGGCCTTCGGCGGCCGTGCCGCCGTGCGCGCCGCCTACGAGAAGGTGGTGTCGGCGCAGCGCGACCCGCTGCTGGTGACGACGGCCGGCCCCGACCGCGTGCTCGTGCAGTGCTTCCCGGTGCCGGTGGGCGGCACCATGAAGGTGCGCATCGGCATCACCACGCCGCTGCTCGTCGAGACGGCGGGACGGGCACGGCTGCTGCTGCCGCACTTCGTGGAGCGCAACTTCGCCGTCGCTCCCGAGCTGCGGCACGCGCTGTGGGTGGACTCCGAGGAAGGTCTGGCGGCGTTCGACGACGAGGCGCCGGCGATCGCTCCGGACATCACTCCGGACATCACAGCGCGGTCGGCGCTCGTCGCCGCGCCGGTGCTGGTCGCCGAGCGCAGCGAGGCCGCCTCGACGGTGCGCGGGCTGCTCGACGACGACGCGCTCGCCCGCCGCAGCATCGTCGCCGAGCGCCGGCCCGACGTGATGGCGAGCTGGGCCAACGACCCGCTGGAGCCCGCCTACGACGTCATGGAGAGCTTGGAGCCGGCCGCGCGACCGCCGCTGGGCTCGGTGGTGGTGGTGCTCGACGGCTCGCGCGCCCTGGCCGCGGAGGCCGAAGGGCTGCGGCGGGTGCTCGCCGATCCGCCGCTCGGGCGGTCGCCGGAGATCGTGCTCGCGGGCGACGAGATCGTCGACTTGAAGCCCGGCGAAGTGAGGCCCGGCCGCTTCGCCGGCGGCACGGACAACGTCGCCGCGCTGGTCGAGTCGTGGGACCGTGTGGCGGGGGAGCGCGACGCGGTGGTGGTGTGGGTGCACGGGCCGCAGCCGATCGAGCTCGGCCGCGTCGACGAGCTGGCGCAGCGTTGCGCGCGGCGGCCGCGAGGGGCCGCGGTTGGTGGCGCTCGCCGCGGCGCCGGGACCGAACCGCGTGCTCGACGCGCTCGACGGCTGCCCGTGGGCGACGGTGGCGGCGCGCCGCGGCACGCTCGCTGCCGACTTGCGCGCACTGCTCGCCGGCGGCGCGCCGAGAGGAGCGACGCTGGTGCCGCGGCGGGAGCGCGTGCCCGCCGGCACGCGGCGCGACGGAGCCGAGAAGACGTCGGCGCACCTGGTGCGCCTGTGGGCGCGCGAGGAGGCGGCGCGTCGCGGCGCCGCGGCGCCCGGCGGGGGTGGGCCCGCCGACCTCGCGGTGCGCTACCGCCTGGTGACGCCGTGGTCGGGCGCGGTGGTGCTGGAGACGGCGCAGCAGTACGAGGAGGCTGGGCTCACGCCCGGCAGCCTGCAGGAGGTGCCGACGATTCCCGAACCGTCGTCGGTCGTGCTGCTCTTGGTGACGGCGCTGCTCGCGCTGGGTGCGCGCTCGAGATCGAGATGGCGCATCGCAGCATCCTGATCCTGCTCGTCGCCAGGCGGCGGCGTTCTGGCCGGTGTGGGCGCTGGGCGGCGGCGCGCGTCGGCGAGGGGGACGCTGACGAGATCGTGGCGCTGATCGCCGTTGCGCGCAGCGCTGCTCATCGCGCCACGGTCGCGAAGCGCTTTTGCGCCGGCGAGCGCGCCCCCGCGAGCGCTCGCCGCCGTCACGCGGCCGGGCGCTGCGCCGTCGCCTTCGCCTCGTATGGCGATGCTGCTCGTCCTGCCGACGCTGTTGACCCTCGGCTACGCGCTCGCCGCGTGATCGCCGCGCCGCCGCTGCTGCGTGCGATGGTGGCGGCGTGCGCGCTGCTGGCGACGTGGTGCGCCTGGCGATGGAACGCGCCGCCGCATCCCGCCGCGCTCGGGCTGGCGCTGCTCGCGCTGCCGGCGCTGCCGACGGCGCAGTTCGTGCTCGGCTACCCGCTGCGTGCCGCGGCGGGCGAGGCTTGCGGCGCGCCTGCTGCAGCTCTCCGGACTCGCCGTCGTGCGCGAAGGGGTATCGCTGCGCCTCGGCGAGCGGCTGGTGGCGATCGACGCGCCGTGCAGCGGCGTCAACATGCTGTGGATGGCGCTGCTGCTGGCGCTCGTGCTGGCGGCGCTCGGCCGCGCCTCGACGACGCGCACCGCGGCGCTGGTGGGCGCGGCGGCGGGGCTCGCCGTCGCCGGCAACGCCCTGCGCGCGGCGTCGCTGTTCCTTGCCGAGAGCGGCGTCGTGTCGAGCTGCCCGCGGCGCTGCGCGCGGAATGGGTGCACGCGGCGCTCGGAGTCGATCGCCTTCGCGCTCGTCGCCGGGCCGTTGGTCTGGATCTCCCTGCGCCTCCCGGCCGGTGCGAGAGGCGGCCGCCGAGCTCGGCGGCGAGAGCGAGCGACGGGTGGCGGCATGAGCTCGCGCCGAGTCCGCTTCACCGACCATCGACTGCCCGTCCTCTTCGTTGCTGCCTGCGCGCTCGCCGCGCTGGCGCCGCTCCTCCCGCGGTCCGCCGACGCGACGTCAGCAGCGGCGTTTCCGGGTTGGCCGACCACCTTCGACGGCCGTCCGCTCGTCGCCATGCCGCTGCTCGCCCGCGAGCGGCGCTTCGCCGCCGGCTTCCCGGGCAGGATCGCCACCTTCGGCGACGGCCGCCGGCTCTACGTCCTTGCGCTGGGTCACGCGCGCCACACGCCGGCTGCACCCGGCGGCCGACTGCTACCGCGGCGCCGGCTACACGATCGTGCCGCGACCGTTGGTGCGCGACGAGGCGGGCCGCGCGTGGGGCACCTTCACCGCCGTGCGCGGCACCACGCGCCTGCGCGTCCGCGAGCGCATCGTCGACGCCAGCTGACGCGACCGCGTTCACCGACGCTTCGAGCTGGTACTGGGCGGCGCTGCTCGAGCGCGGCGACGGACCGTGGTGGGCGTGGACGGTGATCGAGACGGAGAGCGTCGAACCGCCGGCGTCGCTAAATCGCTCCGGCGTTCAACGGCGCTAGCTCGCCGCCTTTGCCGGCGGCTTGAGCAGCCCGACGCCGCCGAGCGCGCCGAGCGCCGCGACGACGAAGACCAGCACCTCGCCCGCGCGAGCCGGCAGGTCGAAGCCGACGACGTTGACGCCGAGCACGTAGAGCCCGAGCACGAGGAAGCCGCAGATGACGCCGCCGCCAGCCGGGCGAAGAACCGTCCGAGCCGGCCAGGACGCGGCAGCCCGATGCGCAGCGACCCGCCGGCGAGGCCGCCGATGAATCCGGCGAGCAGGAACCAGGTGGGGAAGACGAACTCGACCGGCACGCTCGCCGCGGCGAACGCCGGCCCCGAGACCGTCACCGTCGACGTGCCGGTGGAGGCGGAGCGGATCGACGCCTCGCCGGTGCCGTCGGCGTCGAGCGTCAGCCGCCGCGGCTCGAGGTTGCCGGCGTCGGCGACGAGCTGCACCTGCCGGTTGCCGCCGGGCGGCAAGGCGCGCGCGTGCACCTCGACGTCGGCGGTTTCGAGACCCCACCCCTGGATGCGCCGCGGCGTGACGTCGACGAAGAGCGCCGGCAGCACCGGCACCTTGAAGGTGACGCCCTCGGGCGTCACGCTCGAGGTGACCAGCACCTCGACGGCCGCGTCCACGGAGTCCCCGACGAGGGTGACCGTCTGGTACGGCGGCGCCGGCGCGGTGACGCGGGCGAGCTCGGGTGTGGCCGTCAGCGGTCCGGTGACCTGGAAGACGATCGGCTCCGACAGCGCCCCGCGCTTGCCGCCGATGTCGACGACGCCGACGTTGATCGTGCCCTCGAAGCGCCGGCGCTCGGCGACGTAGCGCAGCGGCGAGCCGCCGAGCGCCACCGCCTTGAGCGTCAGCTCCGTGCCCGCCACGGCGAGAGTGCGGATGGCGCCCTCGAACACTTCGACGCGCGGAGCCTGCGGCCGGGTCTCCGGGCCCGCGGTCACTGGCTCGGCCTGCATCCGCGCCACGACGGCCAGGCGCGTCTTCTCCTCGTCCGCCGGTTCTAGCGGCACGAAGAGGATCTCGCGGGCCCGCAGCTTCGCGGGTGCGGGCCGCACCTCGGCGATGTCGGCGGTGAGCGTCGGTGTCCCGGGCCCGGTGTCAGGCTTGACGTCTTGCGGCGCCGCCGCCGTCGCCTCCGGGCTCAGGGTTACCGTCGCCTTGTCGACCGTGGCAGCCGGCAGTCGCGCGATCGCCGCGCTCAGTGCCGCGGCCTGCGCCCGGAACCTCTCGGTCACTGCCCGCAGCTCGGCGCTCTTCGGCGTGGAAGTCGGCGTCGGCTCCTGCGCCGTGGCGGGCACCGCCATCGCGAGGAGCGTGACGAAGAGAAGCCGCACGCGGTTGGGCTCACCCATAGTCCCTCCCGTCGGTCGGAGTAGGGTTCGATGTTAGCGCGGCGGATCTGACAGGCGGTCGAACAGCTCGGCGACGAGCACCGTCGCGTAGCTCCCCGGCGGCAGCACGAAACAGAGCTCCACCGCGTCGCCCTCGAGCCGCCGGTGGGAAACCTCGGTGAGCGGAACGCGCAGCGGCCGGCGCCCGCCGTGGAGCTCGTGACCACGCAACCGCGGCAGCTCGGTGACCCACGGCATACCCCAGCGCGCCGCGGCGACGCGTTCGCGCGCCAGTGACTCGCCGCGCGGGGCGCGCATCTTGTGGCCGACGAGCGGGCCGGTGGGGCTGAGCTCGAAGCGTGCGGCGCGCTCCTCCCACGCCGCGGGCGGCAGGGCCGGCGAGCCGGCGAGGAGCAGCGCGCCGCTGCCGTGCACGAGCGCCAGGTCGCCGGCGAGCAGCACGTGCGGCGGCGCCGGTCGCGTGCGCAGCACGTCGTTGAAGATCGCCGACTGCAGCGCCGAGAGGTAGAGGCGCTGCTGCCGGCGCCCGCCGGCGACCGTCTCGCCGCGCAGCAGCGCGGCGCCGCGCTCGGCATTGCCTTCGTCGCGGCCGAAGCGCTGCTCGCCGAAGGAGTTGGGCAACCCGTCGCGCGCGATGGCGGCGAGCCGCTCCGCCGGCGGCGCCCGCGGCGTCGTCGTCGACGTCGCGCACGACCAGCCGGAAGCGGTTGCCGACCAACTCGCCGAGCCGCAGCCGCTCCTCGTGCGCGGCGGCACGCAGCACGCGCCAGCCGTCGCCGGCGAGGCCCTCGGCGCGCGCCGGCGCGAGGCCGGGCAGCGAGAGCCACTGCCGCGCCACGGCCTCGCGATCCTTGCGTCCCGCCCAGCCGACGCGCGCCGCGTCGACGCCCGCCGCGGCGGCGAGCTCGCCGGCCACCTCTTCGGTCGTGCGCAGCCGCTTCTCGACCTCCACCCAGCTGTGCTCGCCCCGGCCGCTCGGCGTGTAGAGCGGCAGCTCCTCGACGAGGAAGTCTTCGGGAGCGGCTTTGATGCGGGGCATCGGCGGCAGGCTATCCCGCCGCAGCTACGCCGGCCGCGCCGCCGCGTCTGCCGACGCGCGCAGGCTACAATGCGCGGCCGTTCCGGCGCCTCGCCCACCCCGACCATGGCCATCGCCGCCGCCGACAAGTGGGAGCAGATCACGCTCCTCGACGAGGGCAACCTCGCCGAGGTGCCCTACGCGCTGCTGCTGCTCGCTTTTTCTCGCGTCGGCCGCACGGGAGTGCTGGAGCTGCACCGCAAGCCGGTAGAGAAGCGCATCGTCTTCGCCGGCGGCGTCCCCGTCGACTGCCGCTCGAACCTGGTGCACGAGACCTTCGGCCGCTTCCTCGTCGGCACCGGCAAGCTCAGCGAGGAGGAGTTCCGCGTCGCCTTGGGCGAGTCGCTCTCGCGCCAGGTGCCGCTCGGCGAGGTGCTGCTCGAGCGCGGCAGCCTCGACGCCGGCGAGCTCTACAAGCTGCTGCAGCAGTGCCTGGCGCGCAAGCTGCTCGACGGCTTCACCTGGCGCGAGGGGACCTTCCGCTTGTCCGACGAGGCGGCGACGGCGGACTCGACGCTCAAGGTCAAGGTGCCGCAGCTGATCCTCACCGGCGTGCTCAAGCTGACGCCGCTCGAGGAAGTGACGCGCGGCATCCGCCCGCTCTTCGCCGAGGCGCTGGCGCTGCACGACTCGTCGCTCGTCGCCGAGGACGAGCTGCAGGTGCGCGGCCCGGCGGGCGACGTGATGGCCGCCCTGCGCGAGAAGCCGCTGCGCATGGACGAGCTGGCGGCGCGGCTGCCGCAGTTGCCGGCCAACGACCTCGGCCGCGTCGTCTACGCACTGTCGCTGCTCGACCTCGTCGGGCCCGCGAGCCGCGTGCCGGCGAAGCGGGTGCCGGCGGCCGCGAAGACGCCGCCTGACGAGGCCTCCGCGCCGCGGGTCGACGAGGGCGCCGCCACGCGGGCGATCCAGCGCCCCGCCGCGCTCTCCGAGGGCGAGGCGGAGCGGGCGCGCAACCGCATCCTGCAGGCCTTCCTCTCCTACCGGCGGCGCGACGCCTTCGACCTGCTCGGGGCGCCCGAGAGCGCCTCGACCTCCGACGTCGAAGAGGCGTGGCTGCGCTTACGCGCGGCTCTACGCGCCCTGGCCGCTCGAGGGGCACCTGCCGCCCGACCTGCTCGAGAAGGCGCGCGCCCTCTTCCTCGCCGGCAGCGAGGCCTACGCCGAGCTGCGCGACGGCGAGCGGCGGGCGATGCTCGTGCACCGCCGGCAGCTGGCGCTGGCGCAGCGCGCCAACCAGCCGCGCGGCACCGCCATCCAGACCGACCTGCTCGACCCCGAGGCGCAGTTCAAGAAGGGCACGGAGCTGCTCGCCGCCGGCCAGGAGAAGAAGGCGCTCGAGCTGCTGCAGTACGCCGCCGACCTCGACGCCCAGAACCCGGTCTACCGCGCCGAGGCCGCGATGTGCCGCTTCCGTGTCCACGGCGACGCCGGCAAGCCGCTCGAAGAGCTCGACGAGGCGGTGCGCATCGATCCGCGCTGCGGCCTCGCCTGGTACTACATGGGCGTCATCCAGGGGCAGTCGGCGCGGCCCGCGGAAGCGGAGGAGAGCCTGCGCAAGGCGATCCGCCTGATGGCGCCCGACCGGCGGCCGATCGAGGCGTTGAAAGAGCTGACGGCGAAGAAGCGGTAGGGCGGGCTCGGCGCCCGCCAATTGAGCCGCAAGACGGCGGGCGCGGAGCCCGCCCTACCGCGCTTTGCACGGTCGTCCACGTCGACCTGGCCAGCGGCGGGCTTACCCCGCCAGCCAGCCGGCTAGCCGTGCGCGCTGCTCGTCCGTAGCTCGCGGGTCGACGGCGAGGCGCCAGCCTTCGCCGGGGTCTTCGCCGAGCGTGGCGTCGAGGCGCAGCAGGCGCTCGCGGCGCGCCACGACGACGCTGACGCGGTCGCCCGGGCGGTAGAAGGCGAGGCGCTCGGCGAGGCCGCCGGGAGGGACGCGGAAGTCGTCGATCGCCAGCAGCTCGTCGTCGACGGAGATGCCGGCGTCGAAGGCGGGGGTGCCGCGGCGCACCTCGACGACCACCAACCGGCCGCCGTCGAGGCGCGTCTGCAGGCCCAGCCAGCCGGGCTTCTCGGCCGGCGGTGCGGGCGCGACGGCGGCTGCCGCCCCGCCGTCACTGCCGGGAGGTGGCGCCGCACCGGGCGCGCCCGGAGTGGTCACGGTGGCCGAGTCCACGACCGGCGGTTCGACGGCGTCCACCGTCGCCACCGGCGCCGCCTCCGCTGCGTGCGGCGGCGGCGAGGTGGGCTCGGCCTCCACCGCCGGGCCGGGGCCGCCGCGCTCGGCCTCGGCATCGGGCGGCGGCGCGGCCGCGGCGACTGCCGGCGCCGGCTCGTCGACGAAGCGCAGGCCGTACCACCGCAGCGCCGGCCCGAAGTCGAGCTCCTCGGTGGTGCGCAGCGCGCGGTCGAAGAACGGCGCCAGGTCCTCGCCGGCCACCTCGCTCGCCAGCGCCTCGATCTCCGCGTTGGTGAAGCCGCGCTCGCCCGCGAAGCGCTGCCAGGCGAGGCGCAGCACGTCGTCGAGGCTCTTCTGGACGTCCTGGCCGCCCGTCGCCTGCCGGATCCGCACGTCGAGCAGGAAGGCCACCACCGCGCCCTTGGTGTAGTAGCTGATGGCGCTGTTGGGCGTGTTCTCGTCGGGCTGGTAGTACTTGATCCAGGTGTCGAACGAGGCGGCCTCGAGCGTCTGCACGCGCCGCCCCGGCGTGCGCTGCGCGGTGCGCACCGTCTTCGAGAAGTCGCGCAGGTACTCGTCGCGGCTGGAGAGGCCGGCGCGGTGCACCAGCAGGTCGTCGTAGTACGAGGTGATCCCCTCGGCGACCCACAGGCTCCTGGTGTAGTTCTCCTCGTCGTAGTCGAAGGGGCCGAGCTCGGCCGGCCGCAGCCGCTTGACGTTCCAGGCGTGGAAGTGCTCGTGCGCGGCGAGCCCCAGCCACTCGAGGTAGCTCTCGCGGCGCCGCGTCTTCCAGCGGCTGCTCATCAGCACCGTCGAGTCCTTGTGCTCGAGGCCGCCGCTCGCGCCGGTGAGCAGGTTGAGGAAGAGGAAGCGCTGGTACGGCAGCTCGCCCCACAGCCGCGCCGCGGCGCGTACCAGCCGCTCGACGTCGGCGGCAGAGCGCGGGCCGTTCCACACCCCGTCTTCGCCCTCGTTGACCAGCAGGTGGGGCACGCCGTCGACGTCGAACGAGTAGGCAGCGGGCGTGCCGCAGTAGATCGGCGAGTCGACCAGGGTGTCGTAGTCGGCGGCGTGGAAGAGGTGCGGGCCGCCCTGCGGCGAGGTGGGGAGCGCGGTGTGCGCGTCGCGCCAGCTGGCGGGCAGCACCACCGCCACCTCGTGCGGGCGCGCGCCCGGATCGGCGAGAGTGAGGAAGGTGGCCGCGCCGTTGAGCAGGGCGAAGTCGCGGTCGACGAAGTTGGTGCGCACGGTGAGCTCGCGACCGTAGACGCGGTACATCAGGTGCACGCGCGGCGCCCCCCAGGTGGTGAGCCGCCAGCGGTTCTTGCGCACCTTCTCGATCGGCAGCGGGTTGCCGCCGGCACTCTCGGCGCGCAGCGCCTCGACGTGACGCGCGTAGTCGCGCACCTTGTACGAGCCCGGCGTCCACACCGGCTGGAAGAGCTCCACCTGCGGCCGGCCGCCGGTGGGGAGCGAGGCGTCGACCTCGACGTAGTGCGTCTCGGGCGCCGGGAAGGTCAGCGTGTAGCGGATCGGCTCGGCGCTGCCGTTCATGCTTGGGGCTCGCCGCTGGGGCGATCCCTAGGTTAGTACAGCTTGACAAACAGGACTGTTGCAGTCCAGTATTTCCCATAGCGACTTGAGACACTGTCTCAACAAGGCGCCGAGATGAGAATCCCGCTCCGCAAGCTGCTGTTCTGGACGCACTTGACCACCGCGGTCTGCGCCGGCGCGGTGATCCTGCTCATGGCGGGCACCGGACTCGTGCTGTCCTTCGAAGCCCAGATCCAGGGCTTCGCCGATCGCGAGGCTCGCGCCGTCGCTCCGCTCGCGTCCGGTTCGCCCTCGGTCGAGTCGACCCTCGCGGCCGTCGCCGCGCAACGGCCCGACCTCGCGGTGAGCTCGCTGACCTTGCGCCGCGACCCGGCCGAGGCGATGTCGCTCGCCCTCGGCCGCGACGGAGTCCTCTACGTCGACCCGCATCGCTCGCGCGTCATCGGGCCCGGCGCGGTGGGCGTGCGCCGCACGCTGCGCGCCGTGACCGACCTCCACCGCTACCTCGCCGCGGCAGGCGAGCGGCGGCCGGCCGGCAAGGCGGTGACCGGAGCCGCGAACCTCGCGTTCCTCCTCGTCCTGCTCACCGGGCTGTACATCTGGGTCCCACGCGCGCTCGGTCGCGTGCAGTTGCGCAACGCGCTCTGGTTCCGACGCGGTCTGACGGCCAAGGCCCGCGACTTCAACTGGCATCACGTCTTCGGAGCGTGGGCGGTGCTCCCCCTGGTCGTTATCGTCGCTTCGGCGACGACCATCTCCTATACCTGGGCGGCGGATCTCGTGAACGGCATCGGCGCCAAGGAGTCGACGTCGCGCCAGAACGCGAGCCGGCCTCCGGCACCGGCGGGATCGCCCACTCAGCCGCTCCCGCTCGCTGCCCTCGACCTCGCCGGCTTCGACCGCGCGCTGGCACGAGCCCGCGCCGAGGTGCCCGACTGGCAGTCGATGACCGTACGGCTGCCGCAGCCGGCGGACGAGCTCAAGGTGGCCGTCGACCGCGCCGACCGCCGCGGCCGCCCCGACCTGCGCTCGCAGCTCGTCGTCGACCGCGCGAGCGGCGCGCTGCTCGCGCGCGAACGGTTCGCCGAGCAGAGCTCCGGACGCCGAGCGCGCGCCTGGATGCGCTGGCTGCACACCGGCGAGGCGGGCGGCCTCACCGGACAGCTCGTCGCGGCGCTCGCCTGCGCGGCGGTCCTGCTGCTCGGCTGGACCGGCTACGCCCTGGCGTGGCGCCGGCTGACCGCCTGGCGTCGCCGCCGTTTCGCGGTACGGGTGCCGTGGAAGACCGCCGTCCACGGCTCCACCAGCAGCCTGGCACCAGACCTTGACCAGAGGGTTGGACCTTGAAGAAGTCGAAGCAACGCAAGCAGAGCAGGAAGCGGCGGGCCGCCCGCAAGGCGGCGGCAATGCGGGCGGTGACAGCCCCGCCTCAGGTGCTGGAGGCGATGGTCACGCGACGTTCGCCGCTCTCGCCGCGCTGGATGGTGATGGGTGCCATCGCCGCCAGCACCACCATCGCGCAACCGGCGCCGGCCGCGGTCGGGAGCAGGCCGGGCCAGGTGCACGGACCCGACGGTGCAGCCTTCATTGCTTATCTCGACGATCAATACCCGCGGCTCGGCGTCATGGATGCCTGGTTCGACGGCGGCAGCGCTGCCGGCTCGACCGCTTCGCTGCCCGCCGTCGAGATGCGCTTCGACGTTCCGGCGGGGCCGCTCGCGACCGTGCTCGATGCTTTCGCCGCGCAAGCCGGCGTCAGCGTCGAGCTGGCGTCGCCGGTGATCGCGGAGGTACCCTCGCCCGGCGTCGCCGGGATGCACACGCCCGCCGCCGCGCTGACCGCGCTGCTTGCCGGGACGGGTGCCGACTTCACGGTCGTCGACCGCGGCGCGGTCCGCGTGCAGGCACCGACGCTGCGCGAGGAGCTCGAGGTCGTCGAGCGCGCGACGGTGATGTCGCCCAAGTACACCGAGCCGCTGCGCGACACGCCGCAGACGCATCACCGTGGTCGCCGCCGAGCTGATCGAGGAGCAGGGCGCGACCACGCTGCGCGACGTGCTGCGCAACGTCACCGGCATCAGCATCCAGGCCGGCGAAGGGGGCGGCGGCCTGCCCGGCGACAACCTGGCGATCCGCGGCTTCGCGGCGCGCAACGACATCTTCGTCGACGGCGTGCGCGACTTCGGCGCCTACTCGCGCGACCCCTTCAACATCGAGCAGGTCGAGGTGACCAAGGGCCCGGCGTCGGCTCTACGCCGGCCGCGGCTCGACCGGCGGCTCGATCAACCTGGCCACCAAGCCGCCGAGCCTCGACAGCATCCGCGACGCCACGCTCGGCGGCGGGCACCGACGAGCTACAGCCGCGCCACGGTCGACGTCAACCAGCCGCTCGCAGGGCTCGCAGGCGGCGCGGCCTTCCGCGTCAACGCCATGTGGACGCAGGGCGACACGCCGGGCCGCGACGAGGTCGAGCAACGAGCGCTGGGGCATCGCGCCGTCGCTCGCGTTCGGCCTCGGCACGCCGACGCGGCGTGACGTCTCAGCTACTCGCAGCTCGACGCAGGACAACCTGCCCGACTACGGCATCCCCTGGGTGCCGCCGACCAACGTCCCGCTGGCGGCGTACGCCGACCAGCCGCGCGCCGGTCGACTTCGACAACTTCTACGGCCTCGACGACCGCGACTACGAGAAGACCGTGACCGGCATCGCCACCGCCGAGGTCGAGCACGACCTCAGCGACGTCGGTCACCGCTGCGCAGCCTGGTGCGCGCACGGCCGCAGCGAGCGCGACTCGATCATCACCGCGCCGCGCTTCGCGAGCAACGACAGCACCGACCTCAACCGCCAGCTCCAGTCGCGCGACCTCGAGGACGACGATCCTCGCGCACCAGAACGACCTGACCGCTCCGCTTCCGCACCGGCGCGCGTCGAGCACGCGCTGGTGGCCGGCGTCGAGGTCGTCGCGCGAGACCGCCGAGAACCGCGCCCGCACCGGCCCGACGGCGCCGCTCGCCGATCTCTTCGATCCCGATCCCGGACGCGCCCTACCCGGGCCCGATCACCCGCACCGGCGCGCGCACCGAGAGCACCGCCGACACCGGCGGCGCTCTACGCCTTCGACACCGTGCGAGCTCGGCGAGAAGTGGCGAGCTGATCGGCGGGCTGCGCTGGGACCGCTTCGACGTCGACTTCGACTCCGTGGCGGTGGACGGCGTGCGTCACCCCCTTCGAGCGCACCGACGAGATGCTGAGCTGGCGCGCCGGCGTCGTCTACAAGCCGCGGCCGAACGGCAGCCTCTACGCCGCGGCCGGCACCTCGTTCAATCCCTCGGCCGAGGGCAACACGGGCCTCGACCCTGACCGCCGCCACCGTGCGACCTCGAGCCCGAGAAGAGCCGCAGCTACGAGATCGGCACCAAGTGGGACCTCTTCGATCGCGCGCCTGCTCGCTCACCGCGGCGCTCTTCCGGACCGAGAAGACCAACGCCCGCACGCCCGGCATCGACCCCGGCGATCCGCCGACCGTGCTCGCAGGGCGAGCAGCGGGTCGACGGCTTCGAGCTCGGCCTCACCGGGCAGCCTCACCGACCGCTGGTACGGCCTTCGCCGGCTACACCTACCTCGACAGCGAGATCCTGGAGTCGAACACGCCGGCCGAGGTGGGCAAGGAGCTCGCCAACACGCCGGAGCACTCGGTCAGCCTGTGGACGACGCTACCGCCTGCGCGGCGGCGTTCGAGATCGGCGGCGGCGCGCAGTACGTCGGCGACCGCTTCAACAACAACACCAACGACGCGCGTCGCGCCCGACTACTGGCTGTTCGACGCCATGGCCGCCTACGACGTGAACGAGCGGCTGCACGCTGCGGCTCAACGTCAACAACCTGACCGACGAGCGCTACATCGACCGCGTCGGCGGCGGCCACTTCATCCCGGGCGCCGGCCGCTCGGTGGCGCTCACCACCGGCTTCAAGTTCTGACGCCGGAGGGAGAACGCCATGCTGCTGCAGATCCCCGACGTCCTGACCGCCGAGCAGGTCGCCGCAGGCGCGCCGGCTCCTCGACAGCGCCGACTGGGTGGACGGCAAGGTCACCGCCGGCCACCAGTCGGCGCGCGCCAAGGACAACAGCAGCTGCCCGAGGACAGCCCGGCGGCGCGCGAGCTCGGGCGAGATGGTCCTCGCCGCGCTCCAGCGCAACCCGCTGTTCATCTCCGCGGCGCTGCCGCTGCAGGTCTTCCCGCCGCTGTTCAACCGCTACCAGGGCGGGCAGTCGTTCGGCACCCACGTGGACAACGCCATCCGCCAGGTGCCGGGCACGCCGCACCGCATCCGCACCGACCTCTCGGCGACGCTGTTCCTCACCGGCCCGGACGAGTACGACGGCGGCGAGCTGGTGGTCGAGGACACCTACGGCGTGCACAGCGTCAAGCTGCCGGCCGGCCACCTGATCCTCTACCCGTCGACCAGCCTGCACCACGTGCGGCCGGTGACGCGCGGCGCGCGCATCTGCTCCTTCTTCTGGATCCAGAGCATGGTGCGCGACGACGCCGAGCGCACGCTGCTGTTCGACCTCGACACCGCCATCCAGCAGGTCGAGCCAGCGACATGCCGGACCACCCCGCGGTGGTGCCAGCTCACCGGCGTCTACCACAACCTGCTCCGCCGCTGGGCGGAGATGTAGTCGGCGTCGAGCGGCGTTCCGGGCCGGCGTCGTCCTGGTCGGCGGCGTCGAGGCTGCACGAGGGAGCGTCGGCATCCCCGTCGAGCGGCGTCGGCCGGTCGCGCTCGGCGTCGACGACGCAGAGGAAGCCCAACGGCTCGCCGCCGGTGTTGCGGAACTGGTGCGGATCGCCGGGCGCCACGTGCACGAAGTCGCCGGCGCGCAGCGGATACACGGCGTCGCCGATCAGGACCTCGCCCTCGCCGCGGAGGACGACGACGGCGTGCTCGTGCTGGTGGCGCTCGTGCGACGAACGGCCCCCCGGCGCGAGCTCGAAGTAGCGCATCTCGAAGGACGACGTGCTGTCCGGCCCGCCGGCGAGGAGCTGACGCGTCACGCCGCTCCAGGTGCCGTCGGCTCGCTTGTAGGGCTGCGGCGCGATCCCCGGCCAGGCGCCGGTCTCGTCGCGGTGAACCACTCGGGAGGTGGACGCTTGGTCCGTCTCCGCTTGGTCCGCCTCGCCCTCTGGCATAACGTGCGGATCGCTCACCGCTCGTCACGCTAGCACGCGCTCCGCGGTCGTCCTCGCACGGCGCAGGCGACCGAGCGCGGCCGGCGCGCCGGCGGAGTCGGCCATGACTCGCACCGTCGCCATTCCCTACTGGCTGCTCGTCCTGCTGCTCGCCGTCGTCGGCCTGGGCGGCGCTCGACCGGCTGCTGCTGCCCAGCGTGCGCTGGTTCCTGCGCTCGCGCGCCAACCGCGTGCTCGAGCGCTTCGGCAGCCGCCTGCAGATCGAGGTCCGCCCGTTCCAGCTGACGCGGCGCCGCGTGGTCATCGACCGCCTGGTCTACGACTCGCAAGTGCTGGAGGCGGCGCAGGCGTTCGCGCGCGAGGAGGGGATGCCGCGCGAGGTGGCGATGACGCGCGTCGAGCGCTACGCGCGCGAGATCGTTCCCGCCTTCAACGCCTACTTCTACTTCCGCCTCGGCTACTGGGTGTCGCGCTCGCTGGCGCGCGTGCTCTACCGCGTGCGCGTCGGCTGGCTCGACGAGGCGGCGCTCGCCGCGGTGCCGCGCGAGGCGAGCGTCGTCTTCGTCATCAACCACCGCAGCAACATGGACTACCTGCTGGTGGCGCACCTGGCGGCGTCGCGCACGGCGCTGTCGTACGCGGTGGGGGAGTGGGCGCGCATCTGGCCGCTGGAGAGCCTGCTCAAGGCGATGGGCGCCTACTTCGTGCGCCGCCGCTCGCGCAACGCGCTCTATCGCCGCGTGCTCGAGCGCTACGTGCAGATGGCGACGGCGGCCGGCGTGCCGCAGGCGGTGTTCCCCGAGGGCGGGCTGTCGCGCGACGGCCGGCTCGGAGCGCCCAAGCTCGGGCTGCTCGACTACATGGTCAAGGCGTTCGACCCGCGCGGCGAGCGCGACGTGGTGTTCGTGCCGGTGGCGGTCAACTACGACCGCGTGCTCGAGGACCGCACGCTGCTGCTCGACGTGCCGGTGGAAGCCGCGGCTGCGGCAGCCGCAGGCATCGGCGACGAGGAGCGCAAGCCCGCCACGGATGGCGTGGTCGCGACCCAACGTCGTCGCCCGGGCAAGGTCGGCGCGGTCACCAATCTGGCGCGTTTCGTCGGCGGCCAGCTCTGGCTCGTCCTGACCGGCCGCTGGCACCGCTTCGGCTACGCCTGCGTGAGCTTCGGCACGCCGCTGTCGCTCGCCGAGTGGTGCAAGGCGCGCGGCCTCGACCTGCGGCCGCTGGCGCGCGAGGAGCGCTTCGCGCAGGTCGAAGCGCTGGCGGGCGAGATCATGGGGCGCATCGGCGCCGTCATCCCGGTGGTGCCGGTGGCGCTCGTCGCCACGGTGTTGCGCGATCAACCCCAGCGCTGGTTCTCGCCCCTCGAGCTGGCGTCGGAAGCCTACGCCCTGCTGCACCGGCTGGAGGAGGCCGGCGCCCACGTCTACCAGCCGCGCCAGGACTTCGACTACGCTCTCGAGGTCGGCCTGCGCATGCTGCGCCTGCGCCGCCTCGTGCGCGAGAACGACGACGGCATGCTGCTCATGGCGCCGGGTGAGGAGGCGACGGTCGCCTACTACGCCAACTCGATCGCCCACCTGCTGCCGGCCGGCACGCGCCTGGAGTCCGTCGCCGCCGCCTCGTAGACGCGCATAGGATGGCTGGCGTGGAGCTCGCCGCCGCGTTCCTCCAGCTCGGCATCGCCGCCGGCCTTGGGCTGCTGGTCGGCCTGCAGCGCGAGCGCAAGGAGACCGGCGACATCGCCGGCTTCCGCACCTTCCCGCTGGTGACGCTCACCGGCACGCTGTGCGGGCAGCTCGCCCTCGCCTTCGACGGCTGGGTGCTCGCCGGTGGATTCGTCGCCGTCGCCGCGCTGGTGGTGATCGGTAACGTGGCGAAGATCCGCGCTGGGCAGCCCGAGCCCGGCATCACCACCGAGGTCGCCGTATTGCTGATGTTCGCCGTCGGCGCCTTCCTCGCCGTCGGGCCGCCGCAGGTGGCGGTGGCGGTGGGCGCCGCGGCCGCCGTGCTGCTGCAGCTCAAGCGGGAGCTGCACGGCTTCGCGGCGCGGGTGAGCGACGCCGACCTGCGGGCGGTGATGCAGTTCGCGGCCATCACGCTGATCGTGCTGCCGGTGCTGCCCGACCGCACCTACGGTCCCTACGACGTGCTCAACCCGCGGCAGATGTGGTGGATGGTGGTGCTCATCGTCGCCATCTCGCTCGCCGGCTACGTGGGCAGCAAGCTGCTCGGCGCGCGCGCCGGCACCTGGCTCGGCGGCGCCCTCGGCGGGCTGGTGTCGAGCACCGCCACCACCGTCACCTTCGCGCGCCGTACGCGCGGCGCGGGCGACGAAGACGCCGGCGTCGAGGCGGCGGCGCAGGTGATCCTCATCGCCTCGGCCGTCGTCTACCTGCGGGTGCTGGTGGAGATCGCCGTCGTCGCGCCGCAGCTGTTGGTGCGCGCGGCGGCGCCGCTGGGCGTGATGCTGGCGCTGCTCGCGGCGATGTCGCTGCTGCGCGCCTGGCGCCACCGCCTGCCTGGCGATGGTCCGGATGGCGTCGAGCCGGCCGAGCAGGGCAACCCGACGCAGCTGCGCGCGGCGCTGCTCTTCGGCCTCATCTACGCCGTCGTCGTGTTGGGAGCGGCGTGGGCCAAGGCGCGGTTCGGCAGCAAGGGCCTCTACACCGTGGCCGGCATCTCGGGGCTCGTCGACCTCGAGGCGATCACCCTGTCGAGCGCGCAGTCGGTGCGCGGCGGCAAGCTGGCGGCCGACCTCGCCTGGCGGCTGGTGCTGCTCGCGACGCTCGCCAACATCGCGTTCAAGACCGGCATCGTCGCGTTGTGGGGCGGGCGCGCGCTGCTGCGGCGGGTCGCACCGTACTGGGCGGTGGCCGTGCTGGTCGGCCTCGCGCTGCTCGCCTGGTGGCCGGGCGAGGCCGCACTCCTGCGCTGAGGTCTCTAACCGGTTCCCTATGGAGCCGGCGGCGGGGAATGGCAGGCGCCGCGGAAGGCCGTGGTGTCGAAGAACGATCCGGCGGGATGGCCGGAGGGATTGGTGTAGGTCCAGGTCTGGTGCGTCAGGACGTCCTCGATCTCGACGGTGAATTCGACGTTGGTGCCGCCGGCGCCGAGCACCCAGAAGGCGCCGTTGACGGCGCAACCGTCGAGCACCTTGACGAGCAGCTCCCAGTTGTCCGGGCCGAAGAACCAGAAGAGACCGCTGTCCCGCGACGACCCCGGCACCACGCGACCGACTCCCGAGCTGCCGTCGAAGGCATGCCAGGTCACCGTGGCTTCGAAGCGGCCGTGGTGAAGGAGCAAGGTCGAGCTCGGTCCCGCCGCCACCGTGAACGACAGCGAGTCGAGCACCGTAGCGTTGTGGCCGTCCGGGCCGGTCTGCGCCGCGCGCCGGAGCACGACAGCGTGGGACCCGGCTGCCAACGTTCCGATCGGTACCGAGACCACGATCGGCTCCACGGACCCCGGACAAGCGACGTCGATCTGCACCGGCACCAGCCAGACGTCGATGTCCACGGTCTGCGGCGTCACCGGCGAGACGGCCACGGTCCAGCCGCACTCCGCATGGGCGTCGAGGTGAACCAGCACGGTGATCGGATTTTGATCCATGGGGAACGGAGGATCGATGTCGAGGCTGGGGCCCTGGGCGCGCGCGGTGCGGGTTGCCAGGACGCCGAGCAAGATGAGCAGCACGAGTCGAGGTGGGGCGAGTCGCGGCATTGGAAGCCTCCCGGGGATAAGAGATGCCACGATAGCATATTCCAGCCTTGGAGGCTGCTCGGGCGGCGAGTCGCGCAGTTCCGCGCGGCGATGACAGAATCGCCGCGCCCGAAGCGCACCGCTCGCGCGAAGCGCAACCGTATGGTCGACCTAGCCGCCGCCACCAACGACGCCATCGCCGCCGCGTGCCCCGCGATGTCCGAGCTGCTCTCGCCGCTCGGGCGCCGCGTCTTCTTCCCGCCCGACATCCCGTTCCAGGCGGCGCAGGCGCGCGGCAAGACCTACAACGCCACCATCGGCCAGATCACCGACGGCTACGGCCAGGCGGTGCCGGTGCCGGCGCTCGCCGAGGCGCTCGCCGGGCTGCCGGCGACGCCGCGCAACCGCGCGCTGCTCTACTCGCAGGTCGAGGGCATCGCCGAGGTGCGCCGCGCCTGGCGCGTCTGGCAGCGCCGCAACGTGCCCGACGAGCTGCCGTCGTGCCTGCCATTGGTGACCGCCGGGCTCACCCACGGCCTCGCCGTCGTCGCCGACCTCTTCGGCGGCGAGGGGCGAGCGGTGGCGATCGCGGCGCCGTTCTGGGGCAACTACCGGCAGACCTTCGCGCTGCGCACCGGCGCGCGGGTGCTCTCGGCGCCGGCCTATCGCGACGGCCGCTTCTCGCCGCGCGCCTGGAGCGAGGCGCTCGCCGACCTGCCCGCCGGCGAGCCGGCCGTCGTCATCCTCAACATCCCCAGCAACCCCGGCGGCTACAGCCCGACCCGCCCCGAGCGCGACCAGCTGATCGCGAGCCTCTTCGCCGAGGCCGACAAGCGGCCGCTGCTGGTCTGCTGCGACGACGCCTACACCGGCCTCGTCTACGAAGACGAGGTGCCGCGCGAGTCGCCGTTCTGGGAGCTCGTCGGCCTGCACCCCAACCTGGTGCCGGTCAAGGTCGACGGCGCCACCAAGGAGTACTCCTTCTTCGGCGGCCGCGTCGGCTTCGTCACCTTCGCCTGCGAGCCCGGCTCGGAGCTCGCCGCGGCGCTGGAGAGCAAGGTCAAGGGCCTCGTGCGCGCCGTGATGGGCTCGCCGGTGGCGACGACGCAGATGCTGCTGCTGCAGGCCCTCGAAGCCCCCGACGCCGAGGCGCAGGTCGAGGCGATCCGCGTGCTCCTCGCCGAGCGCTACCGCGCGTTGCAGCAGGCGCTTGCCGAAGGTGGACGAGCGGCTGCTGCGGCCGCTGCCCTTCAACAGCGGCTGCTTCGCGCTCGTCGAGCTGCCCGACTCGCTCGGGCGTCGCCGCCGAAGACGTGCGCCAGCACCTGCTCGAGCGCTTCGACACCGGCGTCGTCTCGGTCGGCCAGCGCTACCTGCGCATCGCCTTCTGCTCGGTGGCCGCGGCGGCGATGCCCGGAGCTCGTCGGCCGCATGGAGCGCGGCGTCGCCGAGCTCGCCGCCGAGCGCGCGCGGCGCTGACCGGCGCGGCGGACCGCGCCGGGGCCCGCAACCCGGGCTGCCCGGCTCGATCACCCTGCCACTGTCCCTCACAACCAGATGCGGGCAATCGGGGGAAAACCTCCCTGCGCGTCCGTCTCTAGGAGACAATCAGTTCCCTTCCGGCAGGTTCTTCGCGGGCGCCCCGACCGCAGCAGGAGCACCGCGTGAGCACTGGCCGGCGTGCGGGGGGAGGTGCGGTGCCCGATCTCATCGACGCATTCCCATATCCCTGGAGCGAGCCTGACGCCCAGGAGCTGCACGCGGCGCTCTGCCAGTTGTATCCAACGCCCAAGGGCGCGATGTTCATCGCCGCCCGCGTTGGCCTTGACCCAGCGACACTGTTTCCCGACCAAGCGGTAGTCCTCTTGTGGAAGGACATCCTCGAGGCGAGCGCCGCCGGGCTGAAATCGCGCGCCTTGGTCCAGCTCGTGCTCGACCACAACCCAACCAATCCGCGTCGCCCATTTCTGGAATCGCTGCTCCATTCGCAACCGGCCGCAGCGGATCGAGAGCCTCGCGACGGCAACAGCGCGGCACTGTTCCTGGAGGGGACCGACGAAGTCACGGAAGCAGAGGCCCTGCTCTTTCACGACGACCTTACGCTGGCGATCGGACGCATCGACTGGCTCATCGAATCGCTGCGCAGGCTGCAGTGCATTGCCCCGGCCGTGTGCAGGCTCACCGTTTCCGGCAGCGGTCCGACTCAGCTCGGCACCGGCTTCCGGATCGGTGAGGACACGATTCTGACCAACTGGCACGTGCTCCGGCGGTTTGGTGCACCCGCATCGATCGTCGCGGAGTTCGGCTACAACGACGACGGCAAGGGGGGCGGGCTCGCCTCGTCAGCCGTCATCTGCGACCCTGCAACCGTGACGGCAGATGAGGTCAGCGACTGGGGAATCGTCAACGTCAGCGAACCAATGGGCAGCGAGATCCCGACGCTCAAGCTGTCGGAGGCAGCCGTACCGCATCTCGGGGCGCCGGCTTTCGTCATTCAGCACCCGGCCGGGCATCGCAAGCGGCTTGCCTACGTCAGGAACCAGATCACGCTGGTCGGTCCGAACGTAGTTCACTATCTCAGCGACACCCAGGCCGGCTCGTCTGGATCGCCGGTGCTCGACGAGGGGGGCAGACTGATCGCACTGCATCACGTGGGCGGCACACCGCAGGAGGTGGCTGGAAAGCCGCCGCTCAAGAAGAACGAAGGGATTCGCATCGAGAGAGTGCTGGCCGGTCTCCAGGCTGCAAACATCGCGGCGTCATGAGACGAAACCTTTGAGCCACCCAGTGCCACATCCGTTCTTCGACGCCGACAACTACCCGTGGCACCTCCCCGAGGCGCGAGCTGCACACGCTTCACTCTACTCGGCGATTTCCGAGCCGAAGAAGATCAACCTGATCTACCGTCAATCCGCATCGAACCTGAGCCCTCTCGCGCTCAACGAACCACCGGACCAGATCTGGGTGGACGCTCTCCAGGTCCTCACCGTCGCCCGGGCGCTGAAGAAGCTATGTGAGCTGGTCCTCGCGCGTGACGACCTCGCCGCGGCGCATGGATCGCTGCGCGCAATCGTCGAGGCGCAGTCGGCGGCACCCACAGTCGTCTCTGCTGGGAAGTCCGAGCGCGACGATGCTGGCACTCCCGCGGCGGCGCCCGCCGCTCCCGCGGTGGCGTCCGGCGGCACTCCCGCGGCGGCGCCCGCCGCCGCTCCCGCGGTGGCGTCCGGCGTCGCTCCGAGCATCCGCTCCAGCGCTTACTCGGGTGCGAGGACCGCCACACTAGGAACCCTTGCGCGGCGCGCGTTCCGGTGGCTGTTCAAGCCATTCACCGAAGCCCCCTCTCTCGAGTCGTTCGCCGATCGCGGCTACTACTACTTCGGTGCCTTGTTCCTCGCTCCGATCCTAGGCCTCATCTATTGGCTCGGCTACCTGGCACGGGCGGTCGATTCGCTGCCGCTCGCCGACGCGCTCCATGCCTTCCTCGACAAGCATCCGCCGTTCGACGCAATACCTCTCAAGCTCCCCATCGTCGCCTTCATCGCCCTCTGCTACGTGGCGGCAGCGTTCAACCCGAAAAGCCGCCAGTGGCTGGGCAGGCGAGCCGCGCGCGCGTTCTTCGGGACCTCGCGAGATCCTCCTGGCCTGGGGCGAATGGTGCATTCGGAACCGGGGCTACTCGGTCGTCCTGGTCCTCATTCTCGTGGCAGTAATGGCCAGCGCGCTCACCAAGTGGACGAGCAGTCAGCGCCGTTGGGAGTACCTTCGACAGCGGACTGAAGTCTGGCAAGGGGCGGCCGAGCGCGCCGTCGAGGAGTCGCCGCTGGACGGCAGCGAAGCGGCCAGGTTCGCGCAGGTGGCGGGCCTGTGGGTCGCCGATGCGAGCGACCCTCTCTCTGACGAGGCATTCGAGCGTGCGGCGGCCCTCCATGAATTGATCGCCGCGGTTCACCGCCGACGCCGCCAGGGCTCGCGATGGCAGGACCACCTACGCGAATTCCTGTCTAGCCGCCCGCCCTACACACCCCGGAGAAGGTCAGGGACGAGCGCGCCAATAGGCTCGCCGACTACACGACGTTGCTCCTTGCCAGGTTGCACGTCCGACGGGCGGGCAGCGACTGCGCGAATCAAGCGGACCTCGTCACGGGCCGCAGCCTTCTCGCCCGGATCATCCGGAACGACGACACCGGCGGGCTGGGTAGGAGCGTGGAGAACGCGAAGGGGAACATCGAATCATGCAGGCTCTACTTCGGTCTTTCCAGCGCCCACCCGGGCTCCGAGGTGGCTGCGGCGCGCATCGACAATGCCCTTGCGCACTATGCTCGCGCGGCCGAGGACGAGCCGCCCTGCAGCTTCGCCGATCAGCGGCGACGCAACAACACGCTGGATCTGAAGCTCAAGCTGGCGATGTTCCGCGACAGCCCGCGCATGGCACAGGCGCGGATCGGCGATCCCAAGAGCTGGCTCGACACCCCCGACGACCAGGCGGCCGACCTCGAGCAGGAGGCCGCTGGGCTACTGCGCTGCAACTCGACCGCACCGCTTTCGCCGCTGCGCTGGACGACCGTTTCCGAAGCATTTGGCGTCGCGGCGCGGTTGCGTGAGCTGTGGTCCAAGCAGGAGAGGGCCGACCTCAGGGCGGCCGGGACCTACCTGGCTCTGGCTCACAGCTACAGTCCTGCCGACATCCACGACTGGAACTTGCGGGCCTACTGCGAGGCGGTGGCTCCCCGCCAGACCCGACAAGGCTCCCGACGAGCCCAGAAAGTTCCGGACCAGCTTCGTCACCGGGCTGGAGTCCCTCCATTCGATCCCACCGGTAGATCAGCGATGGCTGCTCAATAGGCTCGTCACAACATGCAAGTGAGACCGGAAGTGCGACAGGTCGTCGACCAACTCACCGACGATGTTTCGGTCGCCGAGCGCTTCTGCCAGGTCTGGGTCCTCGCCGAGCAGATGCTCGAGGCGTTCGCGCGCGCCCTCAACCTCCCGATCTTCGTTTTCCTGGACGGCAAGTGGCTCTTCACTTCGTCGCCGAGGACGCTCCGGCGTTCTGCGCCGCCATGCTCGGCGACCAGGAAACGGCGGCGCTGTGCCACGCTGACGGACGTTCGCGTGCCCTGCGGCCGCCCGACTCCAAGGCCGACTCCCAGCTCTGCCATGCCGGCCTGCTCAACGGCCGACGCACTGTCGACGTTCCCCCCTCGGAACCCTTCACATCCTCTATGGCTCCCGCTCCGCTGCGAACCCGCAGGACGCGACTCGCAGCGAGACCCTGCGCACCAGGCTCGATGACGCGCTCGGTCCCGGCCGGGACCTGCCGTCGCTGCCGGCGGCGCGGGGCATCTCGACGGAAGAGCACGAGCTGATGGGCGCGATTTCCTCGATCCTCCACTCGCTGTTCCAGGTCACTCTGGGTTTCCGCTGGGTCACTATCAACATGGCGCACGAGCTGAGCGCGATGTGGCTGGCTTCCGGTCTCGCCACCAACGAGCTGCTGGAGGAGCTGGCCGTGCTCTCGGCGCAGGACAACGCGCCTGACTCCCTCGTCGAGATCAGCGCTCTCGTCGCGCCGGTCTTCGCCGACGCCAGGCTCGGTCTGTACGTCTGCCGCAACTTCCTGTCGCACGTCAGCGAGACGCGGTACGCCCAGGCCGTCGAGGTCAAGTTCGCACCGGTTGACCTCAATGCCCTGGTAGAGGACGTTGTCGGCTTGCACCGGCGTACCGCAGCGGGCAAGCGGGTGAAGATTCGCATCGAGGAGCCGCTCAGGCTGCCGGCAATTCGCGGCGTTGCGGAAGAGCTCCGTCGCGCGCTTCACAACGTGCTGTCCAACGCGGTCAAGTACTCGTATCACTCGGGCGACGGCCGCACACGCGAGATCCGAGTCTGGTCGAAGGTGCCGTTCGATCCCGGTTTCCGTGCCGCCCGCTTTGCGGTGATGTTCCAGAACTACGGCTTGGGCTTGACGCCTGAGGAGCTGCGCAGCGTCGGGAAGCCCGGCTTCCGGGGGAAACAGGCGGTGGCTGAGATTCCCATCGGGTCCGGTATCGGGCTCTCCGAAGTCAAGAAGATCATGGCGCTGCACGGCGGCGAGCTCAAAGTGCGCTCCCGTCAGGCCCACCAGCGCGAGACCGAGCCAGATCTGACGGAGGTCTCCCTGATCTTTCCGTCGAGTCACCGAGGGGGCCCCGGATGACAGTGAGCGTCACGCTTTGGGTCGATGACGACAACAACCAGGAAGAGGGTGCGCTGCGGCTGCTGGGAAGGGCCTTGCGCCGGAGGGGCTGCTTTCTGAACCTCTTTTCAAACCGCGACGATGCCGAGAAGCTCTTTGACCCAGGCCGGGCGCAAGAATGCGGCTGGCATGTCAATGCTCGTAGACGTGATGTTGCCGCGCAATCAGTCGGGGGGCGCGATGAAGCCTCACCTCGGGATGGCGCTCGCCGAGTTTGCAGCCAACTGGGGAGTGCGACGGATCTGCTTCTTGACCGTGATCCCTCAAGGCGACGTTCAGGCGAGGTATGCCGCGATACAAGATCTCGACGGCGTATCGACCATGTACGAACACAAGCTGAACTTGCTGGAGGCAGGCAGGATCGATCGGATCGCGGAATTCCTGAAGGACTCGTCTTCCCCTTGAGGTGACGCGACATGGCGGCAACCATCTTCACTCTGAGCGCCGTCGCGCTGGTGCTCATGCTTCTCCGCTTCGTCGAACCGGACATCATCTATTGGTTTCGGGAGGTGCTGGTCGACGTGCGCAAGAACCTGGCGTTTCTTCATGCCGACGTGGGTAGGCCGTTCGCGGGCTACCAGCTGCTGCTGATTCGCGACCTTCGCCCGGAAGGCGTACCTAGGGAGCCGCGCGAGATTCTCAGTCGCGTCATGAAGATCCGCGAACTCTATCCGCTTCTCGACTTCAGGGAAAACGAGATCCCCGACTTCGTCGAGGCCAGGAACTCCAACGTCTGCATCGTCGAGCTCGCCAACATGCTGCGCTCGCTGGCGGGCAACATCCAGCCCTCCCCGGACATCGCGCCGATGGTGATGAACGCCTACGAGCACTTGGCACGCCTGGTGGAATTTCGCACTGGCGCCAAAGCAGTCGACGAGGAGAGTGTGGAGCGTCACTTCACCGACAAACCGGTCTCGATAGAGGAAGTCAGTGAGATCCTGGTGGCAGCGGTCTATGCGCTGACCTACCGGCTGAGGATGCAGAACGCGGAGGCCGGCAGGGACGGCGGATCCACTGCTGGCCGCCGGCTCCTGCCGCGCCGCCTTTAGCGCGGCGGGTGAGGCGGCGTTAAGGTTGGCGGCGGTGGGTCGCGACCGTCTCAGCGGCGCCCAACGCACATAGAATGCCCTCACCTTGGAGCCCCGCACGCATCTGGCCATCGATCCCGCCTGGTGCGGCACGCCGGTCGAGCTGCACGAAGGCGCCGCCGAGGTGGAGCTGCTGACGCACCCCGGCATGGCGGCCGACGAGCAGGGCCTCGTGCACGGCGGCTTCGTCTTCGGTCTCGCCGACTACGCGGCGATGCTGGCGGTCAACGATCCGCTGGTGGTGCTCGCCGGGTCCGAGGTGCGCTTCGTGCGGCCGGTGCGCGTCGGCGAGCGGCTGCGCGCGACCGCGGCAGTCGGCGACGCCGAAGGGCGCAAGCGCCAGGTGCACTGCATGGTGCGCAGCGAAGACGGCGAGGAGGTGCTGCACGGGCGGTTCACCTGCGTCATTCCCTCGCAGCACGTGCTCGCCGCCAAGGTCGCCGTGCCCGCCGCTTCCGGAGCGGCGCCGTGAACGGCGGCGCCCTCGTCGCCCAGGTGCTCGAGCGTCACGGCGTGCGCTTCCTGTTCACCCTCTGCGGCGGCCACATCTCGCCCATCCTCGTCGAGTGCAAGCGGCGCGACATCCGCGTCGTCGACACGCGCCACGAGGCGACGGCGGTTTTCGCCGCCGACGCGGTGGCGCGCCTCACCGGCGTCCCCGGCGTGGCGGCGGTCACCGCCGGCCCCGGCGTCACCAACGCCGTCACCGCGCTCGAGAACGCCAAGCTCGCGCAGTCGCCGCTGGTGCTGCTCGGCGGCGCCACCGCCACCGTGCTCAAGGGGCGCGGCGCGCTGCAGGACATCGACCAGCTGTCGCTGATGGCGCCGCTGTGCAAGTGGGTGGGCACGGCGGGACGCGCCCGCGACCTGCCCGAGAAGCTCACCGAGGCGCTCTACGTCGCGCAGGAGGGCGTGCCCGGGCCGGTGTTCCTCGAGTGCCCGGTCGACCTGCTCTACGACGACGACGTGGTGAAGAGCTGGTACGAGGCGCGCAGCAAGCCCGGCGGCAAGGCGTCGATCGGCGAGCAGGTGCAGGCGGCCTACCTGCGCTGGCACACGCGCTGGCTGTTCTCGGGCAGCGACGAGGTGAAGCTGCCGCCGGTGCCGGTGCGCGAGCCGGTGCTCCCGGGCGGCGGCGAGGTGCGGCGCACGGCCGAGCACCTCTCGCGCGCCGAGCGGCCGGTGCTGGTCGTCGGCAGCCAGGCGCTCACCGAGGCGGCGGAGGCGGCCGAGCTCGCGCACGCCATCGAGCACCTCGGCGTGCCGGTGTACCTGACCGGCATGGGCCGCGGGCTGCTCGGCCCCAACCACCCGCTGCAGATGCGCCACGAGCGGCGCAAGGCGCTACGCGAGGCGGACCTCGTCATCCTCGCCGGCGTGCCGGTCGACTTCCGGCTCGACTACGGGGCGCAGATCTCGCGCAAGGCGTTCCTCGTCGCCGCCAACCGCAGCCTCGACGAGCTGTACAAGAACCGCCGGCCGCAGGTGGCGGTGCACGCCGACCCCGGCCGCTTCCTGCGCCTGCTCACGCAGGCGATGCCGGCGTCTGGCAGCAGCCGCTGGGAGGCCTGGCGCGAGCAGCTGCGCGACCGCGACGGCGCGCGCGAGGACGAGATCGCGCGCATGGCCGAGCACCCCACCGAGGCGGTCAACCCGCTGGCGCTGTGCCGCGAGATCGAGCGGCTGATCGACGACGACAGCGTGCTGGTCGCCGACGGCGGCGACTTCGTGGCCACCGCCTCGTACATCGTGCGGCCGCGCGGGCCGCTGCGGTGGCTCGACCCCGGCGCCTTCGGCACGCTCGGCGTCGGCGCCGGCTTCGCGCTCGGCGCCAAGCTGGTGCACCCGACGGCGGAGGTGTGGGTGGTGTGGGGCGACGGCTCGCTGGGCTACGGCCTCGCCGAGTACGACACCTTCGTGCGCCACGGTCTGCCGGTGATCGGCGTCGTCGGCAACGACGCCATGCTGGATGCAGATCGCGCGCGAGCAGGTGGAGATCCTGCACGACGACGTGGGCTGCACGCTGCGGCGGTCGGACTACCACGTTGCCGCGGAGGGTCTGGGGGCGGCAGGGCTGCTGGTGCGCAACTTCGCCGAGGTGCCGGCGGCGCTGCAGCGGGCGAAGGAGCTGGCGCGGCAGGGGCGGCCGGTGCTGCTCAACGTGCACCTCGGCGCCACCGACTTCCGCAAGGGCTCCATCTCGATGTGATCCGGCCGCGGTGTTCGCGGCCACTGCCAGGGGTCAGGAGACGGCGGTGGTGGCGGCCTCCGCATGCCACGCCTCGAGCCCGCCGCGCAGCGCCGCCGCCTCGAATCCCATCCCCCTGAGCTGCCGCGCCGCACGGGCGCTGGTGGCTTCGTCCGTTCAGGTGCAGTAGGCGACGATCGCCTGCCCGCGCGGCCGCTGCGCCGCCCACTCGTCGACCCCGTCAGGCGCCACCCGCACGCTGCCGGGGATGCCTCGAGGGTCCTTGTCGTAGCTCGATCGCGAGCGCACGTCGAGCAGCAAGGGCGGGTTGGGGCCCGCGAGCTTCGCCACGAGCTCCTTGGGCTCGATGCGTACGACGTCCGCGCGGCGCCGTCTCGCCCGGCGCAGCAGGCCGCTCGCCGTGCTCACCCGCTCCTCGGCGAGCGTCTCGGCGGCGACGCGGCGCGCGTACCAGGAGGTCAGCGGCGTCGCGCTGACGCCGTGCAGCACCACCGAGACGGCGACGACGACGCCGACGATGCCGAGGATCGTCTCGCCGTTCGGCGACCCCGGCCTGCACCGCCAGCAGCGCCAGCAGCAGCGAGGCCAGCCCGCGCGGGCCGAACCAGCCGATGAAGGCACGGGCGCTGGGCGACGTCGCGGCGCGGCGCAGCACCAGAGCGACGGCAAGAGGGCGCGCGACGAAGATGGTGATCGCGGCGAGCGCCAGCGCCGCCACGAGCGGCACGGTCGTCCACCTGCCCCGACAGCACGGCGCCGAAGAGGATGAAGACGAACAGCATCACCATCTCGGAGGTCGCCTCGCCGTACTCGATGAAGCAGTCGCACAGCTCGAGGCCGAGGGCGGCGATGGCGGCGCCGGCGGCGAAGGCGGCGAGGAAGCCGTCGCCGCCGGCCGCCGTCGCCGCCCGCGTAGGCGGCGAAGACCAGCCCCATGCCGTAGAGAGCCTGGTACTCGCGGCGGATGCCGTAGCGGCGGTCGACCCGCGACATCGACCAGGCGCCGGCGGCGCCGATGGCGAAGCCGATCGCCGGTCCGAGCACGAGCAGCCGGCCGAACAGCAGCGCCCAGCCGCCGACGGTCGAGGCGCTGGCTTCGGCGACGGCGATGGTGACCAGCACGATCGGCAGCACGACGACGTCGTTGGTAGCGGCCTCGAGGGTGAGCGTCTCGCGCACCGCGCGCGGGATCCGCTGGTCGCGCACGATGTCGCGCATGACGACGGGATCGGTCGAGGAGAGCACCGCGCCGAGCAGCAGCGAGGCGGCGACACCGAGGTCGAACAGCCAGTGCGCGGCGAGCGCCACCAGCAGGAGGCAGAGGATGGTCCCCGGCCCCAGCACCAGCGCCGGCATCAGCCACTCGCGCGGCGGCCGGTCGAGCTTGAGGCGCACCGCGTCGAGGAAGAGCACCAGCGCCAGCGCCACCGCCGCCACCCCGGCGAGCATCGGCGACCGCGGCGAGATGGCGATCACCCCCAGCTCGCCGAGCAGGTAGCCGAGACCGAGGAAGATGGCCGGAAAGGACAGCGGCGCGCGGGAGACGAACCCCTCGGTCAGGCCGGCGAAGATCAGCACGAACGCCGCGAGGGCGAGGATCGTCAGCAGGTCGGGCACGTGCCGATTATGTGCGTTCGGCGCCCTAACGCGTCGCGCGGCCCACCATCACCTCGCGCCGCACGACGCTGGTGTCCTGCCCCACCTCGTCGCGGACGGCGACGGCGATGACGTTCGCCCCCTCGCGCAGCTTGAGGCGCACCTCGAGCGGCACCTGTGCCGCGTCCACCGCCGCGCCCTCGGGCAGCGCCGCGAGGTCGACGGGCAGCGGCAGGCCGCGCACCGGCGTCGTGCGCCCTTCGTCATCCTGCACCGCCAGCAGCACGCGCAGGCTTCCCTGGCGGCGGTCGCCGCGCGGGATCAGCGTCAGAGTGTTCGCCGGCACCAACAGGCGCAGCGGCACGGTGTAGTTGCCGTCGCGCTCGCGTTGCGGCGTGCCGACCTCCAGCCGCGCCAGGAGCGGGTTCTGCTCCTCGCCGCCGAAGCGCAGCGCGGCGAGCAGGCGGCTCTCGAGGCGAGCCTCCGGCCGCAGCGCGTCCCACGCCGAGCGGTGGCGCACGCGCACGCCGGGCCGCCGCACCTCGACACGGATGCGATGGCTCCTGCCGACGTCGCCCGGGCGCGGGGCGAAGGCGAGCGAGTAGAACGCCGCGAGGTCCTGCGCCAGGTCGGCGACCAACCGCTCGGGCTTGTTGCTCTCGAGCAGGGCTTTGCCGCCGGTGTCGACGGCGAGGGCGAAGGCGGGGTCCTGCGCGTCGGCGCGGACGTCGCCCTGGTGCACCATGCTGAGGCCGGGGCCGGCGTCGAGCGCGGAGCCGAGCACGCGCTGGCCGCCGGCGTCGAGGGTGTAGAGGGTCACCTGCGCCGCGTTCGCCGCGCGGGTGATGCGCGAGAGCGTGGCGGCGAGGCCGGCGCTGGGCGCCGCCCGGCCGCCGCACAGCTCGATGAGGAGCAGCTCCGCCTCGAGGCCCGGCGTGAGCGACAGGCCTTCGCTCACCAGCAGCAGCGCCTTGCGGCCGCTGCGGCCGCCGAGCCCGCGGAGCAGCGACTCCAGCGTCTCCAGCGTGGCGATCGACTCGCGCTCGACGTCGCTTGCCCACGTCGATGCGATCGCCCGCATCTCGTCGAGCGCCTGGCAGCCGCGCGAGGCGTGCAGGTCGCGGATCTGCGACAGCGTCTGGCGGCGCTCGATCTCGGCGTGGAGCCCGCCGGGCGCGCGCTTGTGCACCGTCGCCAGGTCGGCGGCGATGGGGCCCGTGGCCCCGAAAGGTCGGCGCACTTGGAGCGAGCGGTCGTAGGTTGCGAGCATCACGCTGTCACCGGCGGCGAGACGCTCCTCGAGCATGGGCGCGATGCGGTCGAGCGTCCGCTTGCGCCCCGCCGGCCGCAGGTGCAGCTCGTCGAGGAGGACGACGAGAGAGAGCTGGCGGTCCGGCGGCGGTGGGGTCGCGATAGGCGAGGCGGGCGCGCTCGCCGCCGGCTCGCCGGGTGCATCGCCCGGCGGCGGCGCGATCGACAGCTCGGCGCGCGGCTTGGACTCGTAGAGCCCGGCGATCGGCCGCGGCTCGCCGTCCACCTCGAGCGCGAAGTCGGCCGCGGTGAGGCCGGTGACCGGCTGCCCGCGCGCGTCGGCGACGAAGACCTCGACCTCGACGAGCTCCACCTCGACGCTCTCGCCGAAGGGCGCGGGAGCCGGCGTGGGCTCTTGGGCCCGCGGCACCGCGGTGACGGCGAGCAGGGCGACGGTGAAGCTGGCGAGCGTGGCGCGAGTCGCTGGCATCGAGCTCTCGCCGTCTCACCGCACTTGGCGCGTGACCGCTGCGGACACCGGCGTCGGTGTCGAGGTTAACCCGCGCCGCTCGGGTTCACCAGGGCGCCGGCGGCGAAATGGCGCACCGTTTGCTGCGCGACGGCCCAAGAAACCAGGAGGGGAATGAGATGCGCCATCTTGCTCTCGCCGTGCTCGCCTTGGCCACGATCTGCGCCTCGCTGCTCGCCGGCGGCTGCGCCAGCAGCCACCCCGACACCTACACCAACGTCACCGCCGCCACCTCGGGCGGCAAGACGGTGACCGGGAAGGTCGTCTCGTTCACCGACTCGTCGGTGACCATCGAGACCACCACCAGCAACGAGGTGATCGCCGTCACCTCGGCAACCGAAGGCCGCGACACCCTGGTGGTGGGCGCCAACGTCGCCGTCGACTTCCAGCGCAGCTCCGGGCGCGGCGAGCCGGTCGCGACGAAGATCCGGCCGGCCGGCGGTTGAGCGCTGAGGCCGGATCAGCCTCCGCCAGCCGCGCCGTGGCGCGACCGCGGACGGCGCGCTGAACGGCCCTCAAGCCATTTCGTCCACCACCGGCCAGGTGGCGGCGCGCCAGGCGTCGCCCATCACCAGGCCGGCGGTGGCGAGGTAGAGCCGCAGCTCGTCGCGCTCGAAGCCGCCGGCGAGGACCGCCACCGCCTCGCGCACTTGCCCCACGTCCGGCGCTCCGGCCTCGCCGGTAATGACGCCGTCCTGGTGCGGGATCCCCCAGCGGTCGAGAAAGGCTCCCATCAAGGCTCCGGCGCGGTGCATGTGGTAGACCACCAGCGCCTCTTCGGCGTAGGGCTCGGCCTCGGTGCTGGTCAATCGCGAGGCGAGCAGATCGGCCCTGCGCTCCGGCGACAGCTTGCGCAGGGTGACCTCGCGGAAGCTCAGCGCCTTGGCGAGGAAGGCCTGGGCTCCCTGACGGGACGCGGCGTCGGCATGGCGCCAGAAGTCGGCAAGCACGGTGCGGCGGCGGTCGCCGTCGGCGAGCTCCTTGAGGATGCGGCGAGCGGTCCACTCGAGCATGGACCCCGGCATATCACACCCCGCCGTCAGAACGTCAGGGCGGCGATGAGCGCCAGCTGTCGGCCGGGCGGCCGGCGCCGTCTTCCAAGGCGTGGCCGCGGCCGGCCGCTATCCTTGCCGCCGATGAGCTCGCGCGACTTCGCCTGGTGGCAACGCGGGGTGATCTACCAGGTCTACCCGCTGTCGTTCCAGGACTCGAACGGCGACGGCTACGGCGACTTGGCGGGGATCCTGTCGCGGCTCGACTATCTCGAGTGGCTCGGGGTCGACGCCATCTGGCTGTCGCCGATCTACCCCTCGCCGATGGCGGATTGGGGCTACGACGTCGCCGACTACTGCGACGTCGACCCGCGCTTCGGCACGCTCGCCGATGTCGACGCGCTGATCGCCGAGGCGCATCGGCGCGGCATCCGCGTCCTGCTCGACTTCGTGCCCAACCACACCTCGGAACGCCATCCTTGGTTCGTCGAGTCGCGTTCTTCGCGCGACAGCGCGAAGCGCGGTTGGTACCACTGGCGCGACCCGGCGCCCGGCGGTGGGCCGCCGAACAACTGGATCTCCGTTTTCGGCGGCAGCGCCTGGACGCTCGACGAGGCGACGGGCCAGTACTACCTGCACTCCTTCCTGCGCGAGCAGCCCGACCTCGACTGGCGCCACCGCGAGGTGCGCGCCGCGATGCACGAGGCGATGCGGTTCTGGCTGCGCCGGGGGATCGACGGCTTTCGCGTCGACGTCATCCACCACCTCGCCAAGGACCCGGCGTATCGCGACAATCCGCCGAACCCCGAGTGGTCGCCGTCCATCAATCCCTACCGCCGCCTGCTCGCCACCCACACCGCCGACCTGCCGGACGTGCACGAGGTCATCGCCGGCATCCGCGCCGTCGTCGACGAGTTTCCCGACCGCATGCTGGTGGGCGAGCTCTACCTGCCGCTCGAGCGGCTGATGGTCTACTACGGCGCCGCCGGATCGGGCCTGCAGCTGCCGTTCAACTTCCAGCTCATCCGCCGGCCCTGGGAGGCGCGCACGCTGGGCGCCGCCATCGAAGCCTACGAGGCGATGCTGCCCACCTTCGGCTGGCCCAACTGGGTGCTCGGCAACCACGACAAGAGCCGGGTGGCGAGCCGCGTCGGGCCGGCGCAGGCGCGGGTGGCGGCGATGATGCTGCTCACGCTGCGCGGCACGCCGACGCTCTACTACGGCGACGAGATCGGCATGCGCGACGTGCCGATCCCCGCCGAGCGCGTGCGCGACCCGTTCGAGCGCAACGTGCCGGGGCTCGGCCTGGGCCGCGACCCGGAGCGCACGCCGATGCAGTGGGACGACGGGCCAGGCGCCGGCTTCATCGGCGGTGCCGCTTCGGGCCCCGGCGCGGCAGCCGTCGAGCCTTGGTTGCCGATCGCAGCCGACGCGGCGAGCGTCAACGTCGCCGTCCAGCGCGACGACCCGCGTTCGCTGCTCACGCTCCACCGCCGGCTGCTGGCGCTGCGCCGCGCCGAGCCGGCACTCGCGGTCGGCCCCTTCGCGCCGCTGCGCGCGCCCGGCGACCTGCTCGCCTGGGTGCGCAAGGACGGCGACCAGCGCTTCCTCGTAGTGCTCAACCTCGGCGGTGAGCCGGCCTCCTACGCGCCGCCGGTGCTCGACGTCACCGGAGAGGTGGCGCTCTCGACCCACCTCGACCGGGAAGGCGAGGCCGTGCGCCGCGCCGTCGAGCTGCGCGCGGACGAGGGCCTGGTCATCCGTCTCGCCTGACGGCGGCACCTGCGGCCCGGGCGACAGCCCCCTCAGCGATGTGACAAAATAGGTCGCGTCGGCCTCCTACCGACCTTTCAGACATCCCCTCGCGGCCGTCCGGCTTGCGCAGGCAGAAACAAGGCAGGTCACCGTATGGCGATGAACTCCGGAACTACCAAGCGGCAGCGCGAAATGGCGCGCCGTCAGCGGCAGCAAGAGAAGGCCGCGAAGATGAAGAAGCGGCAGGAGGAGAAGAGCGTCCGCGCCGCCAACGCGATCCCGGGCGAGGACCCCGACATTGCCGGTATCGTCCCCGGCCCGCAGCCCCGCGAGGACGACGACCTCGACTTCGAGGTCGTCGTTCCGTAGCTAGGGGGCCGCGTCGGTCCAGGTCAGGATGCCACGCTTGGCGGTGCCGATGAGGAGCCGGCGGGTGTCGTGCGGGTCGACCACCAAGGCGGGGATGGAGCCGGCGCCGGCTTCACCGCTGTTGGCGCCGACGCGCTGCCAGGTATCGCCCTCGTCGCGGCTGCGATAGACGGCCTCGCTGCCGGCGAGCGTCGCGTAGAGCGTCGCCGGCGTCTCGGGGGAGGCCACGATCTCCCAACGGATCCCTTCGGGGTCGCCCGACGTCGGGGCCGGGGAGGGCAGCCGCTGCCAGCTGGCGCCGCCGTCGCGGCTGCGGAAGATCCCGTCGCCGGAGGCTGCGAAGAGGACGTCGGTCCGTTGCGGGTCGAGGACCACGCCGTAGACGCCCCACCCCGGGAGGCCGTCGTCACGCCGATGCCAGCTCCGTCCGCCGTCGACGCTGCGGTAGAGCCGGGCGCCGAGCGGCGCGCCGCCGGGTATGTAGCCGTAGCCCGCCACCCAGACGACCTGCGGGTCCGCGGGGTGCGCCGCGACGTCGAGCACGCCGACGGTCTCGTCGGTCGACAGGCGCAGGCGCTTCCAGCTGCGGCCATCCGGGCTCTGGTAGAGCGCGGTCGAGGTGCCCACCCAGATGCCGGATGGGGTGCGCGGGTCGGCCTCGACGGTGGCGACGCCGGTGCCGACCCGCCGCACCTGCGTCCAGCGCCGGCCGAGGTCGTCGCTGCGCAATAGATAGACACCATCGACGGTCCAGATCCGCGCCGGCACGTCGGGATCGATCAGCAGGTCGCCGGCGCCGAAGCTCTGGGAGCCCGCGGCGGGCAGGCTCACCCGCCAGCTCGCGCCGTCGTCCTCGCTGATGAAGAGGTGGTCGGACGCCTTGGCGACGATGACGCCGGGCTGCGTCGGGTGCACCACCAGCGTCTCGATCCAGCGCGGCGAGAGGCCGCTGCTCGCCGCTTCCCAGGTGCTGCCGCCGTCGCGGCTGCGGAAGACGCCGCCGGCGCCGTTGCGGCCCGACGAGCCGAGGAACAGGGTGTCGCCGGCCGCCGCGAAGGCGGTGATCGACGGCTCTTCGGGCTGCTGCGCGGCCGCGGCCCAGTGATCGCCCTGGTCGTCGCTGAAGTAGACGCGCTCGATCGTGTTGCCCCGGACGGTGGTGCGGCCGATGGCGAAGAGGCGGCTGCCGACGGAGGCCAGTGGGGTGAGTGAGACCTTTCGCGGCGCGCGGAGCTTCTCCCAAGTCGCACCGGCGTCGCGGCTGCGCAGCAGGCCGCCCGAGTTGGTGAAGAGCGTCCCCGCGTTCAGCGGATCGACCACCACCGCCCCGCAGCGCCGGCCCAGGCAGCGCACCAGCGACCAGCTCTCGCCGTCGTCGGTGCTGGTGAACAGCTCGTCGACCATCCTGGCGTAGAGCTGCCCGGTCGCCGGGTCGATGGCCAGCCCGTAGACGCCGCCGCGCAACGGCAGGTCGCCGCTGCGCGGGCTCCAGCTGCTGCCGTCGTCGGTGCTGACGAAGAGGCCTTCCCAGGTGCCTGCCCACAGCCGTTCGGTCTGATGCGGATCGCGCACCAGCACCTCGACGTGCGGGCGCGAGGGCAGGCCGGCGGCGGACGGCTGCCAGGCACTGGCGTCGTCGAGGCTCCGCCACATGCCGTCCCACGTGGAGCCGACGATCAGGGCCCTCTCGGTCGAGGCCAGGGTGCGGATGCCGGGCCCCAAGCCGCCGAGCCCCGCGCCGGCGAAGCTCCAGCTGTCGCCGCCGTCGGTGCTGCGAAAGACGGTGGTGGACGTGGCGGCGTAGACCACGTCCAGGTCGAGAGGATCCACGGCAATCGACGAGATCGAGCCGCCGTCGGGACCGAGCTGCGTCCACTGGCGATTGCCGGCGGCGGCCGGCGCCGGCAGCGCGAGCACGGCGAAGGCGAGCGCGGCCGCCGCCAGGGCGGGACCAAGAGTCGAGGGGAGGCGGGCGTGGTGTCGGGTCATGATGTAGGCACTCTCCTGACCTGAACGCGCGAACGGGCGGGCCGATCGATCAGCGCCCGCCGCTCGGCGCCACCGGCTTCAAGGAGGCTCGGCCTTGAGGAACACCGCCCCCAGCGGCGGCAGCGTCAGCGTCAGCGAATGGCTCCGCCCGTGCAGCGGGATCGGCACCGCCTCGACGCCGCCGAGGTTGCCTTGGCCGCTGCCGCCGTAGTCCTTGGCGTCGGTGTTGAGCACCTCGCGCCAGAAGCCGCCGCGCGGCGCGCCGAGGCGGTAGTTGCGCCGCACCACGGGCGTGAAGTTGAGAATCGCCATCACCACCTCACGCTGGCCCGTGGCGCCGCTCGCCTTGCCCCAGCGCAGCAGCGACACCACGCTCTGCTCGTTGTCGTTGGCGTCGATCCACTCGAAGCCTTTGGGGTCGCAGTCGAGCTCGTGCAGCGCCGGCTCCTTGCGGTAGAGACGATTGAGGTCCGCGACCAGCCGCTGCACGCCGCGGTGCGCCGGCGACTCCAGCAGGTGCCAGTCGAGGCTGCCGTCGTGGTTCCACTCGCGGCGCTGCCCGAACTCGCCGCCCATGAAGAGCAGCTTCTTGCCCGGCTGCGCGTGCTGCCAGGCGTGGAGCAGCCGCAGGTTGGCGAAGCGCTGCCACTCGTCACCCGCCATCTTCGCGAGCAGCGAGCCCTTGCCGTGCACCACCTCGTCGTGCGACAGCGGCAGGCAGAAGTTCTCGCTGTAGGCGTACATGCGCCGGAAGGTGAGCTTCTCGTGGTGGAAGCGGCGGTGGATGGGGTCGAGCGCGAGGTACTCGAGGGTGTCGTGCATCCACCCCATGTCCCACTTGTAGCCGAAGCCGAGGCCGCCGACGTAGAGCGGCCGCGACACCCCCGGCCACGAGGTCGACTCCTCGGCGAAGGTCTGCACGTCGGGGAAGCGGCTGTAGAGCTCGCGGTTGAGCGCCTGCAGCAGGGCGACCGCCTCGAGGTTCTCGCGTCCGCCGTGCGCGTTGGGCAGCCACTCGCCGTCCTTTCGCGCGTAGTCGCGGTGGAGCATCGAAGCGACGGCGTCGACGCGCAGCCCGTCGGCGTGGTAGCGCTCGAGCCAGAAGGCCGCGCGAGGAGACCAGGAAGCTCTTCACCTCGTGGCGGCCGTAGTTGAAGATGAAGCTGTTCCACTCCGGGTGGAAGCCCAGCCGCGGGTCCTCGTGCTCGAACAGGTGGGTGCCGTCGAAGTAGGCGAGGCCGTGCTCGTCGCTGGGGAAGTGCGAGGGCACCCAGTCGAGCAGCACGCCGACGCCGCGCTGGTGCAGGTGGTCGATCAGCCACATCAGGTCTTCGGGCGTGCCGTAGCGGCGGGTGGGCGCGAAGTAGCCGGTCGTCTGGTAGCCCCACGAGCCGTAGAACGGGTGCTCCATCACCGGCAGCAGCTCGACGTGGGTGAAGCCGAGCTCTTCGCAGTAGTCGGCGAGCAGCGGCCCGAGCTCGCGGTAGGTGAGCGAGCGGTTGTCTTCCTCCAGCACGCGGCGCCACGAGCCGAGGTGCACCTCGTAGATGGAGATCGGCGCCGACGAGCGCGAGCCGCGCGCCGCGATCGGCCATCCACGCCGCGTCGGCCCACTGGTGCCGCAGGTCGGCGACCTCGGAGGCGGTGTCGGGCGGCAGCTGCGCGCGGAAGGCGAAGGGGTCGGCCTTGTCGACGCTGAAGCCCTTGTGCGCTCGCGACTCGATCCAGAGCTTGTAGAGCTCGCCGGTCCCGAGGCCGGGCACGAAGCCTTCCCAGATGCCCGACTGCCCGCGCAGCGAGAGCGGGTGCGCGTCGGGCCGCCAGCCGGAGAAGGCGCCCATCACCGAGACGCGCTTGGCGTTGGGCGCCCAGACGGCGAAGTACGTGCCGGCAACGCCGTCGCGCTCCGCCGGGTGCGCGCCGAGCTTCTCGTAGAGCCGGTAGTGCGTGCCCTCGTTGAAGAGGTGCAGGTCGTCGGCGGTGAGGCGCGAGAGCGGCGCAGCCGCCCCTTCACGGGCGGCGTCCGTCACGCTGTCGGTAGGGCGCTCCTCGCTCATCACAAGCTCCTCGCGCACGGCTCGACCGCGAAGCAGAAACGGTGCCGTGCGGCGCCGGGCGCAGCTTATCTCCCGCTCGCGCCGGCGCCTGCTCGCCCCACGCGACGAGGTTCGATGTGATACTCCTCGCGAGGGCTGTCATGAGTCTCGTCGACGAGAACCGCTGGCTGAACGTCGCGGAGGTGCACGCCGGCGCCACGCGGCTGCGCTCGACACCCCTGCAGGTCAACGTCGAGCTCACCGGCGTCTGCAACATCGACCCGCCCTGCGTCTTCTGCTCGGGCAAGAACTTCGGCCACAACTACCGGCCGCTCGACTCGGCGTACCTGGAGCGCTACGCCGAGGTCCTCGACCGCTGCGAGCACGTCAACGAGGACAGCTTCGGCGAGCCGCTGAGCCATCCCGGGCTCGTCGACCTGGCGCGCCGCGTCACCGGCAACGGCCAGGTCTTCTCGTTCGTCACCAACGGCCTCCTGCTGACCGCGAAGAAGGCGGAGCAGTTGGCGGCGTGCGGCCCCAATCTCGGCTTCCACATCTCGTTCAACGCCGCGACGGACGAGACGTTCTACAAGCTCACCGGCAAGCGCTTCGCGCACGTAGTCGAGAACGTCCGCTACTACGTCGAGACCTACCGCCGGCAGAACGGCGGCGCGGCGCCCGTCCTCATCCTCACCTTCATCGTCATGAAGGTGAACCGCCACGAGGTGGGCGACTTCCTGCGGCTGGCTCACAAGCTGGGCGCCAAGGCCCTGCTGGCGTCGCTGCACGACCGGCCGAGCGTGCCCCTCGGCCGCTTCGGTTACGACTTCGTCTACACCGACGAGATGCTCTCCTACCCGGAGCTGCAGCGCGTCGGCGAGGAGGCGCTCGCGCTGTCGCGCGACCTCGGCATCGAGTGCATCGTGCAATGGAACGCGCGGTACGACTTTGCCGTGCATGGCTTCTCCGAGCCGGGAGTGCCCATCCCCTGCCTCGTCCCCTGGCGGTTCCTCTTCATCCAGGAGCACACCCAGAAGGTCTTCGCCTGCCCGTACCACCGCCAACCCTACGGCGACCTGCGCACCTCGACGCTGGAGGAGATCTGGAACGGCGAGGCGGCGCAGGAGATGCGCGTCTCGCTGGTAGCCGGCGAGATCCCCAAGTTCTGCCGCGACAACAGCGCCGGCTGCCCCCTGGTCATGCAGTCGAAGAGCCGCGGCGGCGAGATCGACGACCACGTCACCGTCGGCGTCAACGACTTCCACCAGTTGACCAGAGGGTGGCACGAGCTCGAGCTGCTGCCCGAGCCGATCCGCTGGACGAGCGACGCCGCGGAGTTCCTCATCCGCGCCGGCCGCGGCGAGCAGCTCTTCGTCGAGGCGATCGTGTGGGGGTCGGGGAAGGTGGAGCGCACGGTTCACGTCCGTGTCGAGGTCTCGGGCCGCGAGCTGGGCAATCTCGTCGTCAACAGCGCGGATGGCTGGAGCCGGCTCGCCTTCCGCCTCCCGGCGGCCATGCCCGACGGCGCCGTGCACGGCCGCATCGTCACCGACGAGGCCTGGGTGCCGGCCGACCACGGAGTCGGCGGCGACACCCGCCGGCTCGGCATCGCCGTGCGCCGGATCGCGGTGACCTGAGGTCGGCGGGACACAGGGTGAGCTCCCTCGACGGGACGCCGCTGCCGCGCCGGGTGCTGGGGCGAACGGGAGTCGAGGTGCCCATCCTCGGACTGGGCACGGCGCCGGCGGGACACCGGCCCGAGCAGGAAGCGGTGGCCTTCTACCATCGCTGCCTCGACGCCGGCGTCACGCACCTCGACACCGGGCCGCAGAGCGGCGGCTACGGCAACGCTCAGCTCTACCTCGGCCAAGTGCTCGCCGAGCGCCGCGACGAGGCCTTCATCGCCACCCGCTGCAACGAGCCCGACGGCGAGACGGCGCTGCGCCAGCTGCACGAGAACCTCGCCACGCTGCGCATCGAGCAGGCAGACCTCGTCTACGTGCAGAGCATCGGCGGCGAGCGCATGGCGCCGGAGAGGATCTTCGCGCCGGACGGCGTCTGCGCGGCGCTCGAAAGGGCCCGCCGCGACGGCCTCACGCGCTTCGTCGGCGTCACCGGCCACCATCGCCCGTGGCGCTTCCTGCAGGCGATGGAGTCGTGGGACTTCGACGCCATGATGCACCCGGTGAGCCTGGTGGCCCGGCACACCTACGACTTCGAGGGCGAGGTCTGGCCGCCGGCGGCGGCGAAGGGGATCGGCCTCTTCGGGATGAAGGTGTTCGGCGGCGTCAAGGACAGCGCGCGGAGCGCCAAGGGGGCGCACCTGCCCGATCCACTCAAGGAGGCGAGCCTGCGCTACGCGCTCGGCCTTCCGGGATGCAGCGGCATCGTCATCGGCATGATCGACGAGGAGGAGCTGCGGCAGACGCTCGCCTGGGTTCGCGCGTGGAAGCCGCTCGCGGAGGCCGAGCTCGCAGCCCTGGAGGCGCCGACCCGCGCGCTCGCCGCGGAGTGGGGAGAGATCTACGGACCGCCGCGTTAAACGATTACGGCGGCCGGCGCTAGCCGGGCAGCGGCGGCACCTCGAGGTAGGAGGCGTAGCGGTCGCGCGCCTCCGCCTCGGCCACCACGGCGAGCGCGCGCTCGAAGGCGCGGGCGGTGGCGGCGAGCGCCTCCTCGTCGTGCGCCGTGCTCGGCAGCAGCAGGTTCTGCGTCGTCAACACGCCGTGCTTCAACAGCTCCTGCTGCAGCAGCGTCCGCTGCAGAGTGCGCCGTCGCGGGTCGGCGGTCGTGAAGACGACCATCATGCGGAACGGCGGGCCGATCACCTCGGCGGCGATGCCGGCGGCGCGGCAGAGCGCGTCGACCGACTCGCGCAGCCGGTTGCCGAAGGCGGCGATCCGCGCCGGCACGTCCTCTTCGGCGTAGATCGCCAGCGTCTCGCGCGCCGCCGCGAAGGAGTAGCTCTCGCCCTTGAAGGTGGGCTCGAAGAAGATCCGGCCCATGGCGGCGTCGAACAGGTCCTTCCTGCCGACGAGCGCCGCCAGCGGCATGCCGCCGCTGAGCGCCTTGCCGAGACAGGTGAGGTCGGGGACGACTCCGGCCGCCGCCTGCACGCTGCCGCCGAGGTGGCGGAAGCCGGTGAGGATCTCGTCGAAGACGAGCAGCGCCCCTTCACGCCGCGCCAGCGCCGCCAGCTCGCGCAGGAAGACCGGGTCGGCTTCGCGAATGGGACCGCTGCTGCCTTCGATGACGCCGGCGGGCTCGAGCATCACAGCCGCCACGCGCCCGCGATGGAGATCCAACAGCCGCGCCACCTCCGCCAGGTCGCCGGGCGGAAACGGCACCAACAGCGGCTCGGGCCCGGTGGGGATCCCGGTCGCCGCGAAGCCGTAGCGCTGCGCGTACCAGTCCTGCCAGCCGTGGTAGCCGCAGTAGAGGACGATCGGCCGGCCGGTGTAGACGCGCGCCATTCGCACCGCCGCCGTGCAGACGTCCGAGCCGTTCTTGCCGAATGTCGCGGCCTCGGCGCCGGAGAAGATGGCGCGCAGGCGCGCCGCCACCTCCGGCATCAAGTGAGAAGTGAGCGTCGGCGTCGCCCCGGAGGAGAGTGCCGCGGCGACGGCGGTCTGCACCCGCGGGTGCGCATAGCCGAGCAGGGCCGTCCCCCAGCCCATGAGGAAGTCGACGTACTCGCGGCCGTCGACGTCGACGAGACGGCAGCCGCGGGCCTCGCGCGTGAACTGCGGGTAGCCGCGCCCGTCGCGGCTCCACGACACGCCGTCGCAAGGCAGCCAGCAGCGAGCGTGGGTCGCGAGCACCTCGTCGCGCAGCCGGCTGGTTGCCGACGGCGGTTGCTCCACGACCTCGAACGGCACGCGCAGCGGCGACACGCCCTGCCCTGCAAAGGTGGTGACGCCCTCTTCCACCAGGTCGATCAGGAATTCGTGGGGGCCGATCTGTGGCGTCGTGCGAAAGACCCAGCACAGGTCGGCGCGCTCGCCGGCGTTCACCGGGTGCGGCAGTGCGACGTGGAAGGCGCGCGCGCCGTCGAGGTCGACGGCCACCTGGAAAGCACCCGGCTGCCAGACCCTGCTGCCGCGGTTCTCCAGCGTCAGCCAACCGGCGATCACCTCGCCGGCGGGGACGCGCGGCGGCAGGTTGTGGTCGAGCCATGCCGCCGCGTACTCGGGAGCCGGCGCCGGGTCTGGCGCGGTCGTCATAGGCTAGACCTCGCGGTGAGGAACGGATGATCGAGGGCACGCTCGACGCGGTCGTGGGCGGCACACTCCGGGGCTGGGCGTGGGACGCTTCGCGCCCTGACGACGCAGTCGTCGTCGAGGTCTTCGACGACGCGAGGCACACGGTGCTGGGCAGCGTGACCGCCGCGATGCCGCGCAGCGACCTGCGCGCCGCCGGCAAGGGCAATGGGCGGCACGGCTTCAGCCTCGGCCTCGCCGCCCTCGCGAGCGAGAACCGGACGGTGATCTCGGCGCGCGTGGCGGGTACGGACTTCGTCCTCGCCGGTTCGCCGCTGGCCGTGGAGATCGACGACGAGGTGCGGGCCAAGGCCGCCGCCCGCGCCGCGCGCATCGCCGGCCGGTTCTGCCGGATGCCCTTCGAGAAGTTGGTGCTGCAGGACGACGGGGCCCGCCTCTGCTGCCCGTCCTACCTGCCCACCGTCGTCGGCGATCCCAACACCCAGACGCTCGAGGAGATCTGGAACTCGGAGACCGCCGTCGAGATCAGGCGCTCGATCGTCGACGGCGACTTCCAGCACTGCCTCGACCTCTGCCCGGAGATCGGTCAGGGCACGCTGCCGCGGGTGTCCGAGGTGCCTCGCGACGTCTATCGCGCCGCGGTGGCGGCGAAGAGCGGCCCGCTGGAATGGGGACCGAAGCGCTTGGCGCTCCTCCACGACCGCACCTGCAACCTGTCGTGCCCGTCGTGCCGGACGACGGTCGTCTCGGCGTCGCGGGAGCGGCGGAAGGAGCTCGACGCCATCCTCGAGCGCGTCGTCCGCCCGGCGTTGGGCTCGCTCGAGGTGCTCGAGCTCGGCGGCGGCGAGGTGTTCGCCAGCGCCCACCTGCGCGGCGTCGTCGACTCCATCGACCGGCAGCGCACGCCCGGCCTGCGCGTCGCCATCATGACCAACGGCACGCTCTTCGACGGCCACGCCTGGGACGCGCTGCGTAACGTGCACGGCATGATCCAGCAGGTCTACGTCTCGCTCGACGCCGCGTCGAAGGAGACCTTCGAGGAGCTGCGTCGCGGCGGAGCGTGGGAGAAGACGCTGGCCAACGTCGAGCGGCTCGCCGGCCTGCGGCGCTGCGGCGAGATCGAGGAGCTCGCCATCCTCTTCGTCGTGCAGGTGCGCAACTTCCATGAGATGCGGGACTTCGTCAGGCTCGGGAAACGGCTGGCTTGCGATCGCATCCTCTTCCACGAGCTGGTCGACTTCGGCACCTACGCGGCCGAGGGCTTCGCGGAGCGGCACGTCGCCGCGCCGAGCCACCCGCGGCATGCGGAGCTCGTCGCCGAGCTCGACGACGCCGTCTTCGACGACCCGCACGTCGACCTGACGAACCTGGCGAGCCTGCGCCGGCGCCCGCGCGCTGCCGCGCACGCAAGCTGAGGCGGCCCTACTTGGCGCGCTGCCAGGGGCCGAAGGTGGCACCGCCGGTGACCTCGATCGTCGTGCCGTGGATGGCCTCGTTCTCGATGACGTGCGCGACGGCGCGGGCGAGCTCGTCGGGCTCGACGAGGCGGCCCAGCGGCACGTCGCGCAGCACCGGTTCGAGGGCCTGCGGGTCCATCGCTCGCAGCCCCTCCGTCGCCGTGTAGCCGGGCGCGATGGCCGCCACCCGGATGCCGCGGATGCCGCACCAATGCAGCTCGCCGGCGAGGATCTTCGGCCACAGCGCCACGGCGGCTTTCGTCGACGCGTAGTTGAGCTGGCCGGGCTGCCCGCTCCTGTTGACCGACGAGATCACGATCAGCACCCCCGGCCAGCCGTTGTCCACCATCCGCCGCGCCGCCTCGCGGAAGGTGATGAACGGGCCGACCAAGTTGACGTCGACGACGGCGCGGAAGTCGTCGCTCGAGAGCACGCGCTGCACCTTGCCCGTCTGCGCGTCGCGCTCGAGCAGCAGCCCGTCGCGCGCGATGCCGGCGTTGGCGCAGACGACGTGGATGGCGCCGAAGCGCTCGATCGCGGTGTCCATCAGCCGCGCCACGTCCTCGTCGCGCGTGACGTCGGCCGCCACCGCGACCGCCTCGCCGCCGCCGTCACGGATCGAGCGCGCCGCCTGCTCGACCTGCTCGGCGAGCACGTCGCCGAGCACCACCTTGGCGCCGCGCGCCGCGAGCCACCGCGCGATCGCCAGACCGATGCCGCGCGCTCCGCCGGTGATGACCGCGACGCTGCCTGCGATGTTCACGAGTGCAACAGGATCATGGGTGCGAGTCCACGCTACCACCGCACTGCGCGGCTCCCGGCAGTCAGCGCAACGGCGTAGCCGCGGAGCGTCGAGCTAGCTCCCGCCGTGGAGCAACCCCAGGACTCCGCGCAGCGGGATGCCCGCCCAATCGGGCCGGTGGTCGAGCTCGTAGGCGAGCTCGTAGAGCGCCTTCTCGAGCAGCAGCGCGTCGAGCAGCACGGCGCGGTCCTCGTCGGCGACGGGCAGGAACGGCGCGTCGACGGCGCGGCCGAGGTAGGCGCGCAGGAAGAGGGCCGAAGCCCAGCGCTGCCAGTAGCGGGCCCAGGCCTCGGCGAGCGCCAGCTGCTCGGACGGCACGACGCCGCGGCGCCGCGCCTCGGCGAGGCCGGCGTGCGCCACGTAGTCGAACGAGCGCACCATCCCCGCCACGTCGCGCAGCGGCGAGCGCTTGAGACGGCGCTCGCTGAGCGGGCGCGCCGGCTCGCCCTCGAAGTCGATGATGACGAAGTCCTTGCCGGTGTAGAGCAGCTGGCCGAGGTGGAGGTCGCCGTGGGTGCGCATCCGCAGGGCGTCGATGCGGCCGGCGAGCAGCGGCGCGACGCGGTCGAGCAGCGACTGCCGCGCGCCGAGCAGCTCGGCGGCGGCCGCGCGCTCGCCGTCGGGCAGCCGCGGCAGGGCGCCGCGCAGCAGCCGCAGCGTGCGGCCGGAGAGCGAGCGGATCGACTGGTACAGCGAGCGCTGATAGAGGCTGGTGAAGGGCTCGGGGGCGAAGGCCGGGTCGTCCGTCTTCGCGGCGAGCGCCAGGTGCAGCTCGGCGGTGCGGGTGCCGAGCAGCGTCGCCGTGCCGACGTAGAGGCCGAGCGCGCCGGACACTTCCTCGGGCGGGTCGGCCGCCGCGAGCGCGAGCAGGGACTCCTCGTCGAGGCGCGGCGGCGTGCGCTCGGGTCGCGTCATCACCCGCTCGAGGTAGCGGCCGAAGGCGTCGAGCGAGTAGCTCCAGGCGTCTCCCTCGTTGGGCACGTAGGCTTGCAGCATCGCCAACGTCAGCGGCTCGGTCGCCGCTTTCGCACCGCGCCGCGGCCGCAGCTCGAGCCAGCCGGCGAGCGGCGGCGTGTGGGGGAAGCGTTGCGCGGCGAGATAGCGGGAGAGCTCGAGGTCGGGGTTGGTGCCCGGCTCCACCTTGCGAAAGAGCTTGAGGATGAGCCGATCGCCGTAGAGCAACGAGCTGTTGCTCTGCTCGGCGCGGCCGGGCTCGGGTTCGAGGCGCGCGGCGTCGCGCAGCAGCGAGCCGTTGGCGGCGGCAGTCGCAACCACCTCGCCGCTCGCACCGCGGAAGCCGCGCCGGTTGGCGACGGCGTCGAGCAGGAGGCGGCCGAAGGCGGGGTCGTGCATGGCGTCGTAGAGCACGCCGCTCTCGGCGGCGACGCCGCGGCCGTTGCCGCCGCGGCCGCCGCGAACCTGCAGGCGCGCGAGCACCGCCTCGGGTCGCGAGGCGGCCAGCCGCTCGCCGCGCTCGCCGGGCGCGAAGGCGACCGGCAGCGCGTAGGTGGCGGGCTCGCCCTCGCTCTGCTCGACCCTCAGCAGCAACAGATACGCGGCGGGCCCTCGCGCGGCGCTGCCGTTGCCGGCCGCCTCATTCATCGGGATGGCGTCTTCGATCGTCAGTGCGCGCACCGCCCGCGCCTTGCCGCCGAACCAACGCCGCGTACGCAGCACCGCCGGCAGCACCGCCGCGAGCTGCTCGCGGCCGTCGCCGCGGCAGCACGACTCCCAGCCGCCGGCGACCACCAGCTCGGGTACCTCGAACGCCTCGCCGAGCAGCGCCGTCACCTTCGGCGCCTCCAGCGCCAGCCAGTAGAAGCCGTGCGGACCGAGGGTCAGCGCCGTCGCTCCCTCGCGGATGCGCGGCAGCCGGGTGCCGCCGAAGAGCTCGACGGGCTCGACGCCGGCGAGCTCGGGCAGGTCGAGCTCGACGTGCTGCACGAAGCGCGACAGGTTGGCGACGACGAGGATGCGCTCCTCGCCGTGGCGCCGGATGAAGGCCAGCACGCGGTGGTTGTCGGGGTTGAGCAGCTCGATCGAGCCGCGGCCGAAGGCGTGGTGGCGCCGGCGCAGCGCGATCAGCCGCTGCGTCCACCACAGCAGCGAGTGCGGGTTGCCCTGCTGCGCCTCGACGTTGATCGCCTCGAAGTGGTACTCGGGGTCGATGATCACCGGCAGGAAGAGCTTCTGCGGGTTGGCGCGCGAGAAGCCGGCGTTGCGGTCCGCGCTCCACTGCATGGGCGTGCGCACGCCGTTGCGGTCGCCGAGGTAGATGTTGTCGCCCATGCCGATCTCGTCGCCGTAGTAGAGGACCGGCGTCCCCGGCAGCGAGAAGAGCAGGGCATTCATCAGCTCGATGCGGCGGCGGTCGTTGCCGAGCAGCGGCGCCAGCCGCCGGCGGATGCCGAGGTTGATGCGCGCCTGCGGGTCGTTGGCGTAGACGCGGTACATGTAGTCGCGGTCCTCGTCGGTCACCATCTCGAGCGTCAGCTCGTCGTGGTTGCGCAGGAAGATCGCCCACTGGCAGCTCTCCGGGATGTCCGGCGTCTGCTGCGAGGATGTCGACGATGGGGAAGCGGTCCTCCATGCGCAGCGACATGAAGAGGCGCGGCATCACCGGGAAGTGGAACGCCATGTGGCACTCGTCGCCGCTGCCGAAGTAGGCGACCGCGTCCTCGGGCCACTGGTTGGCCTCGGCGAGGAGCATCTTGCCGACGTGGTTCTCGTCGACGTGGGCGCGCAGCTGCTTCAGGAAGCCGTGCGTCTCCGGCAGGTTCTCGCAGTTGGTCCCCTCGCGCTCGTAGAGGTAGGGGATGGCGTCGAGGCGCAGCCCGTCGACGCCCATGTCGAGCCAGAAGTCGAGCGCCCGCAGCACCTCCTTGCGCACCTGCGGGCGACTCGAAGTTGAGGTCGGGCTGGTGGTGGTAGAAGCGGTGCCAGTAGTAGGCCTTCGCCACCGGGTCCCAGGTCCAGTTGCTGGTCTCGAAGTCCTTGAAGATGATGCGCGTCTCGCCGTACTTCGTGGGGTCGTCGCTCCACACGTAGAAGTCGCGCGCCGCGCTGCCCGGGCGGGCGCGGCGGGCGCGCTGGAACCAGGGGTGCTGGTCGGAGGTGTGGTTGATCACCAGCTCGGTGATCACGCGCAGGCCGCGGCGGTGCGCCTCGCGCAGGAAGATCTTGAAGTCCTCGAGCGTGCCGTAGCTCGGGTGGACGGTGCGTGTAGTCGGCGATGTCGTAGCCGTCGTCCTGGAGCGGCGAGGGGTAGAAGGGCAGCAGCCAGAGCGCGGTGACGCCGAGGTCCTGCAGGTAGTCGAGCTTGCCGGTGAGGCCGCGGAAGTCGCCGATGCCGTCGCCGTCGCTGTCGGCGAAGGCGCGCACGTGCAGCTCGTAGATGACCGCGTCCTTGTACCAGAGCGGGTCGTCGGGTGCGGCGGCGCGGGGCTTGCGGGTCATGAAACCTCAGAGGAAGTAGTCGAAGTCGACCTCGCTGCGCACGCGGCGGCGGAGGCGGAAGATCGCCGCCGGAACGGCGCGCGGGTCGAGCGAGACGTAGTTGCGGCCGGAGCGCCAGAAGAAGCGGCTGTCGGTGAGCAGGTCGTGGGCCTGGACGGCGCGCGCGGGGGCGGCGCCGGCCCGGCTCGCATCGTCGCCGTCCACGACTCCCAGCTTGGCGAGGTCGAGGTCGAGCCAGCCGCCGTGCGCGTGCGCGGGATCGAGGTTGACGACGACGACGATCGGGTCGGCATCGTCGGTGCCGGACGGGGCCACTTTACTGAAGCACAGCAGCGCGTCGTTGTCGATCGGATGGAAGGCGAGCCCGCGGTCGTGCTGCAGGGCGGGGTTGTCGCGGCGGATGCGGTTGATGCGGCCGATGAGCTCCGCGAGGCTTTCCCTTCCGGTGAGGTCCCAGTGCCGCAGCTCGTACTTCTCCGAGTCGAGGTACTCCTCGCTCCCCGCCTCGCGCGGCAGCGCCTCCATCAGCTCGAAGGGCGGGCCGTAGATCCCGTAGCTCGCCCCCAGCGTCGAGGCGAGCACCAGCCGCTGCACGAAGGTGGCGCGGCCGCCGTGCTGCAGCTGCTCGGTGAGGATGTCGGGCGTGTTGGGCCACAGGTTGGCGCGGAAGTGCTCGGCCACCGGCGGGCGCGTCACCTCGCTCAAGTAGTCGGTGAGCTCGCGCTTGCCCATCCGCCACGGGAAGTAGTTGTACGACTGCGAGAAGCCGAGCTTGGCGAGGCGGTACATCACCTTCGGCCGCGTGAAGGCCTCGGCGAGGAAGAACACCTCCGGGTGGCGCGCCCGCACCTCGGCGATCAGCCACTCCCAGAACGGGAAGGCCTTCGTGTGCGGGTTGTCGACGCGGAAGATGGTGACGCCCTGTGCGATCCAGTGCTCGACGACGCCGGCGAGCGCGGCCCACAGCGCCTGCCAGTCGCGGGTCTCGAAGTCGAAGGGGACGATGTCCTCGTACTTCTTCGGCGGGTTCTCGGCGTGCTGGATGGTGCCGTCGGGGCGGTGGCGGAACCACTCGGGGTGCTCGCGCAGCCACGGGTGGTCGGGCGAGCACTGGAACGCGAGGTCGAGGGCGACGCGGATGCCGCGCCGCCCGGCTTCGCGCACGAGCTCGCGGAAGTCGTCGAGCGTGCCGAGCGCGGGCTCGATGGCGTCGTGGCCGCCGGCGCTGCCGCCGATCGCCCACGGGCTGCCGACGTCGCCAGGCGCCGCGACCCTGGCGTTGTTGCGCCCCTTGCGGTGGGTCTCGCCGATGGGGTGAATGGGCGGCAGGTAGAGGACGTCGAAGCCCATCGCGGCGACGTAGTCGAGCCGCGCCACGACGTCGCGGAAGGTGCCGTGGCGGCCCGGCTCGGCGGCCGCCGAGCGCGGGAACATCTCGTACCAGCTCGAGAAGCGCGCCGCTACCGGATCGACGACTAGTTGCAGCGGACGGTGGCGGGTGGCGAAAGTGCGGTCGGGGTGAAGCTCCACCAGTTGCTGCAGCCGCGGATCGAGCGCCACGGCGACGCGGCCGGCGAGGGCGCCGCGGCCGAGGTCGCGCGCGAAGCCGTCGAGCGCGCGCGCGTCCGCGTCGCCCGCCGGCTCGTTGGCGGCGCGCGTCGCCGCCGCGCGCACGAGGCGCGCGCCGATCTCGAGGTCCGCCTCCGTCACCTGGCCGGCCGCCTGGCGCTTGCCGAGGTCGCGGCGCCAGCTGCCGAAGGCGTCGATCCAACCCTCGACCGCGAACTCCCAGCGGCCGAGCCGGTCGGCAACGAAGGCGCCGGCGAAGCGATCGTTGCCGAGTGGCTGCATCGGCGCCTTGCCCCAAGCGGGCTCGCCGTGCGGGCGATAGAGCAGCCGGCAGGCGACGAGGTCGTGGCCGTCGGTGAAGACGTCCGCCTCGACGACGACGCGCTCGCCCAGCGTGCGCTTGGCGGGGAAAGTACCGCCGTCTACCGCGGGCGAAGGCGACTCGACGACGACGCGGCGACGCCCCTCGCGGTCGACCGCCGGGGGCTCGATCGCTGCAGTCGCGGCCGACGTGCGCGGCGGGGCAGCGGGATTGGGCACTGCCGAATCGCGCGGCGGTACCGCCGCGCTGGGCGTCGGCGAGGTCGGGCGCCCGCGAGCGGTGCGTGGAGCAGCGGTTCGTGCCATGCGGCGGGCCAGCGCGTGCGAAGAGCTTGCCGACGTTCGCACACCCCGTTCGCGGCGCGAGTCTTGCACTGGCGTAGCTTGGTCATGACACCTCGTGATTCAGCGTTGCTGGTGGAAGAGTTACAAGACGGGGCCAGTAGGATTTTCAAGCCCGCCTCGCTGCCGACTGTGGCCGCGGCGGACGGCTTGACGCGGCGGCTGCTCGGCGATCGCCGCCTGCTGCTGGTCTCCAACCGTGAGCCCTACGTGCGCAAGCGCACGCCGACGGGCGTCCGCTTCGAGCGCACGACGGGCGGTCTCGTCACCGCGCTCGACCCGGTGATGCGCGAGTCGGGCGGCGTCTGGGTGGCGTGGCAGCCCGAGGGCGAAGTGCGCGACGACGCGCCGCCGAGCAAGCCGCGCTTCCAGGTGCCCGGCGAAGGCCCGCAGTTCACGCTGCGCCAGGTGCCGCTCTCCAAGAGCGAGGTGGCGCGCTACTACCACGGCTTCGCCAACCGAGCGCTGTGGCCGCTGTGCCACTACTTCGTCGACCGCTGCCGCTTCGACGAGGAGGAGTGGCGCCAGTACGTGCAGATCAACGACCGCTTCGCCGACGTCGTCGTCGAGGAGGCGGCCGCCGGTGACGTGGTGTGGGTGCACGACTACCACTTCTGCCTGCTGCCACAGAAGATCCGCGAGCGGCGCCGCCACGCCGGGCCGATCGCCTTCTTCCTCCACATCCCGTTCCCCGCCGAGGAAGTGTTCCGCGTGCTGCCCTGGCGACGCCAGGTGCTCGAGGGGCTGCTCGGTGCCGACCTCGTCGGCTTCCACACCGACGAGTACGTCGCCAACTTCCTCGGCTGTTGCGAGCGGCTGCTGGAGGCGGAGGTCGACCGCCGCCGCGGCGTGGTGCGCTGGGGCGGGCGCGAGGTCCGCGTCGGCGCCTTCCCGATCGGCATCGACGTCGCGGAGTTCCGGGCCGCCGCCGCGAGCCCCGAGGCGACCGAGCGCGTGGCGAGCATCCGTCGCGGCCTCGGCGGCGCGCGGCTGGTGCTCGGTGTCGACCGCCTCGACTACAGCAAGGGCATCCTCGAGCGACTCCACGCCATCGACGTGCTGCTCGACTCGCGCCCCGAGCTGCGCCGGCGGCTGGTGTTCCTGCAGGTCGCCGTGCCCAGCCGCGAGCAGGTGCGCGATTACCGCGAGCTCAAGCGCCAGGTCGACGAGATGGTGGGCCGCGTCAACGGCAAGCACGGCACCGCTAACTGGCAGCCGGTGCGCTACCTCTACCGCGGCGTGCCGCGCGAGGAGCTGGTCGCCTACTACCGCGCCGCCGACGTCTGCCTGGTCAACCCGCTGCGCGACGGCATGAACCTGGTGGCGATGGAGTTCGTCGCCTGCCAGCAAGACGGCGAGGGCGTGCTGGTGCTCTCCGAGCTCACCGGCGCGGCGCGGACGCTCGGCGACGGGGCGATGCTGATCAACCCCTTCGCCATCCACGAGACGGCGGAGACGCTGGCCGCGGCGCTGGCGATGGACGGCGCGGAGAAGCGGCGCCGCATGCAGCGGCTGTTCTTGCGCGTCGCCGCCTGCGACGTGCACGGCTGGCTGGAGCGCATCCTGTCGGCGGCGCTGGCGGACGAACGCGTCGAGGCCGAGGTGCGGGGTGAAGGCGAGATGCGCCTCGGCAGCGGCACGGAGTCGCGTGCCCGCCGTGTCGAAGGGGGCGGCGACGCCGGGCGTTCGCGCCGGCACTCCCGCCTCTACCACTGAGACCGTCGATGGCGCTGCCGCTGTGGGACGGTTGGCCGGAGCTTCTGCCGCGCCTCGCGCACGGCACGCTGCTCGCCGCCTTCGACTACGACGGCACGCTGGTGCCCATCCGCCCGACGCCGGAGGAGGCGATCGCCGACGAGGAGACGCGCACGGCGCTGGCGAGCCTTGCGGCGACGCCGGGAACGGCGGTGGCGGTGGTGAGCGGACGGCCGGTGGCGCAGCTGCGCGACCTCGTGCCGGCGGAGAACCTGTGGCTGGTCGGCCTGCACGGGCTCGAGATCGCGGCGCCGGGCGGCGAAGTGCTGCCCACCATCGACCTCGACGCAGCGGCCGCAGCTCTCGGACCGCTGCGGCCCGTCGCGACAGAGATCGCCGCGCGTCATGAGGGAGTGCGCGTCGAGGACAAGGGCGCGAGCCTGGTGTTGCACACCCGCCAGGCCTCGCGGCACGAGGCGGTGACCGCGGCCGGGGAGATGCGCCGGGCGGCAGCGCCGATCGCGGGATTCGAGGTGATGGGAGGCAAGGAGGTCGTCGAGGTGCGCCCGGCCGGCAGCGGCAAGGGCGCTGCGATGCTCCGCCTGCTGCGCGACGCCGGGGGCGAGACCGTGCTCTACGCCGGCGACGACACCACCGACGAGGACGCCTTCGCGGCGCTGGAAGAAGCGGCTAGCGGCGACGCGGTGACGGTGCGGGTGGAGAGCGAGAGCGGCGCCGCGACGCGAGCGCGATTCACGATAGCGTCGCAGGAAGAGGTCGCCGAGCTGCTGCGGCGGCTGATCGAGATCCGCACGCGATGAGTCCCGGTCCTCGTCATCGCGAGGAGCGCAGCGACGAAGCGATCTCGACCTGTCACGTGTTGCAGTTGCCGAAATCCACGCGACCCTGAAGGAGCACTATCAGCACCGCACCGTTCGGCCCCACCGGCCGTGCCGTCCCCGTCATCGGCCAGGGCACCTGGAACATGGAGCGCGACGACCGCTCGCGCGCCATCGCCGCCCTGCGCCGCGGCCTCGACCTCGGCCTGACCCACGTCGACACGGCCGAGCTCTACGGCGACGGCGCCGTCGAGACACTGGTCGGCGAGGCCATTCGCGGCCGCCGCGACGAAGTCTTCCTCGTCAGCAAGGTCCTGCCCACCAACGCCTCGCGCCGCAGCACCATCGCGGCGTGCGACCGCAGCCTGAAGCGCCTCGGCGTCGACCGCCTCGACTGCTACCTCCTGCACTGGCCCGGCAGCCACCCCATCGCCGACACCCTCGCCGCCTTCGAGGAGCTGGTGACGGCAGGGAAGATCGCGTCGTGGGGCGTCTCCAACTTCGACGAAGGCGAGCTCGACGAAGTCGTCGCCATCGCCGGCGCGCGCAAGTGCGCCTGCAACCAAGTTCTCTACCACCTCCAGGAGCGCGCCATCGAGCACGCGGTCCTGCCGCTGTGTCGCGACCGCGGCGTCGCGGTGGTCGCCTACAGCCCCTTCGGCTCCGGCCGCTTCCCGCGCCCCGACAGCCGCGGCGGCCTGGTGCTTGCGGAAGTCGCCGCGGCGCACGAGGCAACGCCGCACCAGGTGGCGCTTGCGTTCCTGCTGCGCCAGGGAGTCTTCGCGATTCCGAAGAGCACGAGCGCCGAGCACGTGGAGGCCAACGCCGCTGCGGCCGACCTCGAGCTCACCGACGCCGAGGCGGAGCGGATCGACGCCACCTTCCCCCGCGGCCGGCGTCGGCGCGGCGTGCCGGTGTTGTAGCGCAATCGGCACTGTTGAAACGCGCAAACCGTCGCGACACCGCGACCGAGCCTCTAAGGCACGGTTGTGCCGTCAGTTACCTCAGCGAGGCTGGTTGCGCCAGACTCGCGGTACGCGCCGCGCGGTGTCGGATATCGTGCGGTAGACTTCGTCGGCCGACCCCCGGCGGGCCATAACTTCAGCGGTTGCTGTCGCCTCCGGTGCCTTATGCTCTTCCCTGCCGAGCACGGTTAAGGGCAGCAGAATCAGCGAGATTCGACTCCAGAAGGGATCGTCACTCTAGAGCATTTCACGCCAGCGACTAGGGTGGCGAGGCCCCATAGTTACAGGGTTAGGCGGCGCGCGGACCTGCAGAGACCTCCGACCAGTGCTGAAGACACAGCGCTACGTCTCGAACGAATTGACCCATTTTGTGGGTGCGGGCCTTGCCGACCAAGAATCGCAGTACACCCTGCTACTCAAGATCTTACGAAGCGGGATCCTGCTGACTCCTGGCAAGTCTGGAATCGTCATCCAGCACGGCGACAAAGGGCCAGTCCGCACCGTTCAGACAACGCACACCACGAACTACACTGAGTATCTGAGCTCCAACCGGAAGTACCAAGCAAGCATCGTCTGCTTTGCAGACATTCCACTCGACGACCTCCACCTCCACATCAAGAAGTACAGCGGCTTCGGGTTATCATTCCTGCGTCCGTTTCTCCTCCTGCAGGGGGCGAATCCCGTCTTCTACATCGCTCGCCAGGCGGTGATCAACCTTCCCAAGAAGGACTCGCTTGAGGTCTCACGAGTCTCACTTGCCGACCACTACGATGCAGCTGAGGAGCTACTCAGTCAGCTCGTCATCCGGCCACCTGTTGATCCATTCTCTAAGCCTCTCGGACCTCTAGATCCGGCCGCCGCTGAGTTTCTGACGAATCACCTCTTCCCGTTCATGAAGTTCTTTGACGCAGAGCTTTCTGACGACCATTCCGACAACTACTACATGGAACGCGAGTGGCGCGTGGTCGGACCGGTCCGCTTCAGAATCCAAGACATTGAACGGCTCTTGGTGCCTCGCGCTTTTTCGACCCGCCTGAGGGCGGACATTCCTTCATTCTCGGGCCAACTCTCCTTGACTGACTGAGAACCGCGACTCATGTCGCCGCGCCGCGTAACCCTCGTTGCAGCGGACGCTACCCGGGCACTCGGCCGGGCGGTGCCGCTGAACTCATACGCCGTGTGCGCCAGGACAAGCCTGGGGAAGGAGGATGGCGACGTAGACGCGAGTCCGCAGAGTCAGAAACCTTCCGAGAGGGACCTGGCGGGTGATCAATCCCGCCCGGCAAAGGCTGGCCACCAGCCGGAAGCGAGTCTTGCGTGGGCGGCACTGCAAGGGCACCTGCGACAGCGAGGGCGGAGGCCGTGTGATCGAGCCTCGAAAGTGAGAATTTCGCCGAGGTCGTTCTCGTACGGTAAAGGGGCGACAGCATCGGCGCGCCGCAAAGGCCTGGCGTGTTGGCTCGGCCGGGGTCAAAGAGCACGGCATAAGTCCACTGGGGACCCTCCAGGAACCTGGGAGGCCCTGTCATCTCCGCCGAAGACCATCACCGGTGAGGATTCCGGTCGACCAAAGATCCAGGCTCGCGGCAGGGGGCGTCCACAAACCGCGGGAGCGAAGGCGCGGACGTACAGGCGGTACCATCCGCCGAAGGCAACCGAGCCCGATGGGAGGGGTGGCAGGGAGTCAGAGAGCCTCGTAGTACCGGTGAAGCCGGGGAACCGACCCGATGGGACCCGGTGGAGGGAAGGGGCTCCGGGACACGGAATCGTCGAGGGGAACGATGTCGAGATCACTGAATCTCGGGAGCGGATGAGGGAAAACCCGCACCTCCGGATCTGTGGGGGGGTCCCGGGTGAGCATGCTCGCCCGGGCCTATCCCGATTAGGAGTCGCTTTCGCCGGGAATGATAAGCTGACCGTCGCTGAGATGCAGTAGCCCCGTCGATCGCGGTTGATAGATGTTAAGCCAATCTAGAATTCCCTCATAGTCTCTAAGCTCCAAGTCATATCGGGATGCCTTGAAGTCTTGAACGCCCTTGGTGAAGTGGCTAGTCGTTGCAAGTAGCATGTTGGCCACATTAAGCGTTAGCTTTGTAGCATAGAGCGCGCGAACAATATCAATCCCAACCTTCCGATCAAGCCTATATCGCTTGCACTCTACAATCCAAGACGTCCTGACTCCCGCTTTGTCCCTTGAAATAGCAAATAGGTCGTAGCCTCCATCGCGGGTGCTTGGAGTCAAATTCACCTCCCATCCGTAGCTAGCGAGGATCTCCGCAATCAACTCCTCGAAAAGACGCGGCCGGATGTCGTGAATGGCCGCTGGATGTCTGGCGAGATACTTGATTAGCTCAGCAGAAAGCTCTCGAGTAAGATCGGTGATCTCGGGTGTCGGCGTGGAGTGAAGAATGTTGCGGTAAGCCGCAAGTCTGCGTCTGGCAGCCGCAACATATTTCGGCCAGACGGTGGCATATGGCGTGTCATCACGGTGTGCATACTCGAAGGCACGAGCCAAATAGTCTGGCAGGAAAGCGGGGTCCCCGAATACTGCGCTCTCGAGACCATAACAGGTCGCGAGATCGAAGAAGCTCCCCATTACTTGACCGCCCTGATCCTCGGCAGTAAGGATCGTGTTAGTAAGATTGGCTCCGTGGAGGTCGGAGATTCGCAGGTACGCGCTTCTGAGGTCGGCGCAGCTCAAATCGGCATTCCGGAGGTCAGCTACCATGATGTATGCACCGATGAGGCTTGCGGCTCGAAGATTGGCGCCGGAAAGATTGGCCTGGTTGAGGTTGGCGTCCCACAGGCAAGTGTCGCTGAGATCCGCTTCTGAGAGATCAGCGCCGGGGATCTGAATCATGTTGAGGTCAGCACCGGCGAAATCTGGTCGGACTTGCGGGTGGTCGCGCCTCCACAGATTCCAGCTTCGTACTCCGGCGTGCAGAAGCTCGATGTGTTCGCTGTTGGCCATCGACTCATCCCTTTATTGATAATGCGCTGAGGGGAACGCCTCCAGGCGCTACTCAATTCGGCTGTGCGTCGTCATCGTCTCCCTTAGAGGAGGCAAGCTTCACCCACTTGTCTTCGTCAATCGCGATGCACTCATAAGCCTTGCGTTGAAGTTCCAGGAGTGCAAGCGAAAACTCGAGACTCTCGAGCTGGCCGATTTCGAGGTCTTCCGGCTTCTGCGGGTGAACAAGGCGATCCCTTCGCTTCCATGCTGTCGCGACGTCCGTCGCTGTTTTGGATGTAAGGTCAAGCACGTCGCCGTGGCCAAGCTTCCGCGACCAGAGGTTTGCAGCGGAAATCAACTCTCCGACGATCTCCGGATGCCCAGGTACGGGCGCCAGCTCTTCGTCCGAGAACGTAATCTCCTCGCGCAAGCGGGCGGCCTTGAGCTGGAATCGGGCCGCAGCGTTGATCGCCTCGACCTGTGTGCACTCGGTCCTCAAGAGCAACCGCCTAGCAAAGGGAGTTGACGTATTGCGTTTCCCTTTCAGCTTGCGTGCCCTCTTCTCTACGAGTACTGCCCGATTGGAGTCGAACCGAAGAAGCTTGAAGAACTGGTCGCATATGCAATTGACCGGGAGCCAAAGCGTTCGATCTGCTCTTCCAGTTCCTTGTCGGTAAACATCGGTGGTGCGTTGACCGTCACGGGTCGCATGCGCGGCGCGGAGAGATCTGTCGCAAGGCCGGGCACGGGAAGCGCGACGCTCTCGGCGCAGACTGCGAACCAGCGCCGAAGTTCCCCATAGTGCCAGACGAGACTCGATTGAAGACCTCCGAACATCTCGATGGCCCAGAGATCTTCGATGCGCTTCGGGTGAGTGAACCGGCACCGTGCCTTCCATACGTCGACGACGCCGCGCCAACGCTCGTCACCGACCGCCAACTCAAAGTCGGCGCCCAGCAGCCGCGAGAAGTACTTCACCCCAAGCTTGAAGCTCTCGGGCGGGTTGAGGAGCTGCGGATGGCTCGTGAGCTGGTCGTTCCCCGCGTCGTAGCGGCGCTCTGAGAGCTTTGCGAGTTCCCGATTTGTCAGGGCGAGGCCGCCCATAGTACGGAAGAGGACCGCACACTTACGCGCTGCGAATCCAAGAGCATCCATGTGGGCGAAGAGACACCCGACGACAGCTTTCCCCCAAAAGCAGACCTCCTGCAGGTTGCCCGGACGTGTCCGAAACCTTTCGTGTGCGACCTTGAGCTGAGCCATCGCAATGCCAATGTCCTTGGACAGCGGATCGCTCAGCCGGGCAAGGTATCCCAGCGTCCTGCCAAGTTCGGGATTCACTGGCATGGACAATCTCAGGATCTACGGCGAAGCGTACGCCGGTTAATCAGGCGTCTCGAGCGCGTCCGCTCGTTCGGAACACCGCGAGAGACCTCAGTCCTCCCCGGCGGCAGTGGACTCGAGGACTTGGCGCGCGATCTCGCCGCTCATGCGGCAAACCCGGCCGCGCACCTTGTAGTCGTAGCGGTTCTCCCAGGGTGGAGTGCCGACACGATTCCCGAGCGATCCTAGCGTCCCGCCAATGGTCCGCCAGCTAGACCCAGGGCGGATCGCGTTCGCAAGCTCCTTCATCGTCAGCCACTCGTCCGGCCTCCGCGCCAGCGCACGCATCACGGCCCGCTGAGCTGGGGATGAAGCCCTCACGAGCTTCCGAATGCGGTCTCTTGACCACCCCTTGTCGTTTGCGCCGTCCAGGGCCGGCCCGCTGCCACTCGTCTGCGGGGCCTTCTGCTCCGAGGCGTCTTCACCTCCGTCCAAAGTGGCTATCAACCCGTATACCCGGGCCAGATGCCGCCTTGGTACCATTACGCTCACAAGCTCGTCCATCGTCGCCGCCCCCCTCTTCGTTCATTCTACATGTTCATGTGTATTTGTAAACTGTCGCGCTGCCCGAATCGTTCCCACGGGACCCCGCCGACCGCATCCTGGCGGCCACGGCGCGAGTGCTCAACGCGACTCTCGTCACCTGCGACGAGCGCATTCGCGGCTCGGAAGTGGTAGAAGTGTTGTGACCGCCCGGCGGCCGCGGAGGCCGCCCTACGTGGCGGGTCCCAGGGAGGAGACGATGGCGAAGCCCACGAAGAGCAGCCGCAGCGCGAAGAAGACGTCGGCCCGGGCGGCCAAGCCGGCGAAGCGAGCCGCCAAACCCGCCGCGAAGAAGCAAGCAGCCGCCAAGCGGCAGGCAGCGAGCAAGCCGAAGCCGAAGGCCGCCGCCGCGCGCACCAAGCCCCGCGCCGCCGCTGCCCGCGCGAAGGCCGCCCCGGCCGCCGGCGCCGGCCGCGCCCACAAGCCCCGCCAGAAGCCCGAGACCCTGCGCTGCAAGTCGCTTTCGGCGGCTCTCACCTCCGACGACATCGCGGCGAGCCTGAGGTTCTGGGTCGACGACGTCGGCTTCCACGTCAAGCAGCGGTGGGAGAAGGACGGCCAGCTGCTCGGCGCCGAGCTCGTCGCCGGCTCGTGCATGATCGGCATCTCGCAGGACGACTGGGCGAAGGGGCGCAACCGCACCAAGGGCGTGGGGCTCAGCGTCTACGCCGAGACGACGCAAGGCGTCGACGCGCTCGCCGAGCGGCTGCGCTCGCGCGGCGTCGCCTTCGAGGGGCCGGACACCACCGAGTGGGGCTGGCGGCAGGTGAGCCTGCGCGACCCCGACGGCTTCCGCCTCATCGTCTACGAAGAGAAGAAGAGCTGACGCAGGTGCGGCGATGAGCTACGTCGACCAACTGCTCGCCCCCGGCGAGACGGTGCTGCACCGCACGCTCCGTCATTGGATCGTGCTGGCGCGCTGGATCGGCGGCGCCGTCGTGCTCGCCGTGCTCGGCGGCGTGATGGCGTCGCTGTATGGCTTCGGCAATTGGCAGGGCGCCGGCATCGGCGCCTGGATCGGCCTCGGTCTGATGGTGCTCGCCGCGCTGCTGGCGTTGCCGGCGCTGATGCGCTGGGCGACGGAGGTCTACCTGGTCACCGACCGCCGGGTCATCCAGGTCGAGGGCGTGCTGCGCAAGCAGGCGCTCGACTCCGGCCTCGCCAAGGTCAACGACGTGCGGCTGACACAGACGTTGCTCGGGCGGGTGCTCGGCTACGGCACGCTGGAGATCATCACCGCGAGCGAGAGCGGCATCAACCGGCTCGACTATCTGCCGCGGCCGATGGCGTTCAAGAAGGCCATGATGTCGGCGGGCGAGGCGCGCGGCGGCGACGGCATCTCACCAGCCATGGCACCGCCGTCCGCGGCGCCGGCAACGACCTCGCCCGCGCCGACGCGCTCGCTCACCGACCGGCTCGCCGATCTCGAGGAGATGCGGCGCCGCGAGCTGCTGAGCGACGACGAGTACCAGGCCAAGCGCTCGGCGCTCCTCGACGAGCTCTGAGATCGCCGGCGCGGGCGGCCTTGGCGCTCGTCGCGCCAACGCCCGCGCCAGCCCTACGGCAGCGCCGGCGCGCCGACGCCGATCGGCCCCCACAGGTGCGCCCGCCCGCGCCCCTGCCGCTTGCTCTCGTAAAGCGCCTGGTCGGCCCGCGCGATGACGTCCGAGAGGCTCTTGCCGTGCTCGGGGAACGAAGCGATGCCGATCGACACCGAGATCGGCACCCGCGTGCCGTCGTCGAGCAGCAGCGGGTGCTCGTCGAGGTGGCTGCTCACCCGCCGGCAGTAGGCGAGAGCGCCCTCGCTCGACGCTCCCGCCAGGCGGACGATGAACTCGTCGCCGCCCAGCCGCGAGCAGAGGTCGTCGCCGCTGCGCGCTCCGTTGCGCAGCGCGTCGGCGACGCGGCGGATGAGCAGCGACCCCTGCGCGTGGCCGTAGGTGTCGTTGACGCGCTTGAGGTGATCGGCGTCGGCCATGACGATGGTGTAGGGCTGGCCGAGCTGGCCGCGCAGGTCGGCGGCGGTGGTGAAGTAGCGCATGTTGGGCAGGCCGGTGAGCTCGTCGATGTGCGCCGCCAGGAACAACGAATGGTGCAGGTGGGCGCCCACGGAGCCCGCCTCGGCGGCGAAGTAGGCCACCAGCCAGAGCCCGGCGAGCGGCCACACCGACGTCGCCGGCGGCGTCCCAGCTCCAGCGCGGCGCGCCCGACGGCTTGTACGTCGCGGTCATCGCCACGGTCACCAGGCTGATGGCGCCCGCCTTGACGTAGGTCGGCCAACGCCCCGCCGCCGGCAGGGTGGTGAAGAGGCCCATGTAGAAGAGGAAGTAGAGCGGGCTCCTCGGCCCGCCGGTGACGAGCGCCACGCCGGTGACCCACGCCACGTCGAGCACGGCCTCGAGCCACACTCGCGACAGCGCCAGCGCGGCGCCCAGCGGCGGCCAGTGCAGCGCCAGCGTGTAGAGCACCATGGCGCCGGCGAGCAGGTACAGCGGCAGGCGGTCGCCGCGCTGGAGCACGGCGTACAGCAGCACCAGCGCGGCGGCGAGCCAGTGGAGGTTGCGCGCCAGCGCCGAGTAGGCGACGTAGCGCTCGCGCTCGATGGCGGCGAGGGCCGGCGAGACGAAGGTCTCGTCGGGGTCCGGGTCGGGAGCGCGCATGGGGCGCGGGGCAGCCTAGCACCGCGCCCGGATCACGCCCGGACGAGCTCGCCGGCCCTACTTGCCGTAGATGCGGTCGAAGCTGCCGCCGTCGCCGAAGTGCTCCTGCTGCGCCTTCGCCCAGCCGCCGAAGACCTCGTCGATGGTGAACAGGGTGACCTTGGGGAACTGCGCCGCGTGCTTCGCCGCCACTTGCGCGTCGCGCGGCCGGTAGTAGTGCCGGGCCGCGATCTCCTGCCCCTCGGGCGTGTAGAGGTACTGCAGGTAGGCCTGGGCGAGCTCCACCGTGCCGTGCTTCTGCGCTACCTTGTCGACCACTGCCACCGGCGGCTCGGCGAGGATCGACTGCGAGGGCGCGACGATCTCGAAGCCGCCGCTCGCGCCCGGGCGCTTCGACAGCTCGCGCACGGCGAGCAGCGCCTCGTTCTCCCAGGCGATGAGCACGTCGCCGATGCCGCGCTCGGCGAAGGTGATGGTGGCGCCGCGCGCGCCGGTGTCGAGGATCGGGACGTTGGCAAAGATGCCGCGCAGCAGCGCCTCCGCCGTCAGCGGCGAGCCGCCGGGCTGGCGCAGCGCCCAGCCCCAGGCGGCGAGGTAGTTCCAGCGCGCGCCGCCGGACGTCTTCGGGTTGGGCGTCACCACCGACACGCCCGGCCGCGCCAGGTCGCCCCAGTCCTTGATCGCCTTCGGGTTGCCCTCGCGCACCAGGAAGACGATGGTCGACGTGTACGGCGACGAGTTGTCGGGCAGCCGCTGCTGCCAGCCGGAGTCGATGAGCCCGGCCTTCGCGATGGCGTCGACGTCGTAGGCGAGGGCGAGGGTGACGACGTCGGCCTGCAGGCCGTCGATCACCGAGCGCGCCTGCTTGCCCGAGCCGCCGTGCGACTGCCGCACCTCGACGGCGCTGCCGCGTCTTCTTCTGCCAGTACGCCGAGAAGACTTCGTTGAAGTCGGCGTACAGCTCGCGCGTCGGGTCATACGAGACGTTGAGCAGCTTCGTGGGCGCGGCGTCACCGGTGGGGGCCGGCTTGCAGGCCACCACGAATGCCGCGACCAGGGTCAACGAGACGAGTTGGCGGATCCACATGACGGTTCTCTCTCCTCGGAATCGAACGGAATCGAACGACGTGCCCTCGTAGTCCAGCAACAATCGGACCTGCTCCTGCAGGATGTGCCCGCCGGTCGTTGGCGGCGCGACGAGCGAAGGCTAGGCGCGGCGCGGTCGCGCCGTCAGTCGCATTGCGGTTAGCTCGCGGTCACGGCAGGTGTCGCCAGCTATCATGCCGTCACCGCATCGTTCCGGAGACCCGAATGAATCCACGCCGTGTTGCTGCCGTCTTTCTTCTCTTCGCGCTCGGAGTCTCGTCGCCGGCGGCGCTCGATGCCCAACCGCTGGAGCTCCTCGGCGACCTGAACACCGATTCGAACACCCACTACGGATCCGGCGTCCTGACGATCGGGACCGTCAACGGCAAGGCTCTCCTCCACGCGCCCGGCGAGGCTTTTCCCCTCTGGGCGACCGACGGAACCGCCGCCGGCACGCTGCCGATAGCCGACGTCGGCTTCGGCGGTGGGATGAGCGCGACGGTCGTCAACGGGTCGCCGCAGCGCGCGTTGGTGATCCTTGGCTCGGTCGGGCAGGTCTTCGGCGGCCGGGTCCTGCGCACGGATGGATCTCGCGCCGGGACCTTCATCCTCCGCAACGCGGCGGGCGTACCGTTGGTGCCCTTCCAGGATCAGCGCGGCGCCGGGGACGAGCACGGTCTCTACTTCAAGGCCTGCGCTCGCGACGTCGAGTGCGGGGTCTGGTTCAACGACGGTAACGGTTCGACCTCCCAGCTGCTCACGACCCTCAACCCGTGGAACTTCACCAGCGCGATGCTGGTGTTCGATGGCAGCCTCTACTGGTCGTTCGATAGGAGCCTCTTGACCACCCGCTTCGATCAACCCGGTACGCGACTGGTCTTCGGCGCCGCCGGCGAAGCGATCCTCGGCCTCGTGGAGGCCGGCGGCCGGCTTTACTTCGCCGCCGGATCGACGTCCGGCAGCGAGGTCTGGACGTCTGACGGGACATCGGCTGGGACGCGTGTCTTGACCGCCTTCCCGAACACCTCACCATTTTCCTCCGGCGTCTCGTTCCGGCAGGAGGGTGGGCGCGTCTACTTCCTCGCCGATGACGTCGTCCACGGCCAGGAGCTGTGGAGCACCGACGGCACCGCGGCGGGCACCCGCCGGGAGACCGACTTCGGCTTCCACCAACCCTTCGGACCCGAGAGCCTGGGCACCGGGGTGCCGGTTGCCGTGGTCGGCAGCAGGCTGTTGTTCGTGGCGACCGATGGGCTCGAGGGCTATCAGCTTTGGGTGAAGAGCGGCGGCGCGGAGCCGGTGGCATTGCTCGACCCTTGTGGGCCGAGCTGCTCGCCGGCGTCTCCCGCCGGCGGGATCCTGGTGGCGAACGGAAGGGCCTTCTTCGGCGCCGCGGACCCCAACCACGGCTACGAGCTGTGGAGCTCCGACGGCACGAAGAACGGCACCCGCCGACTCACGGACGCCTGCCCCGGCAGTTGCCCAGGCTGGTCACCGTCGGAAGCTGCCGGACCTGCCGTTGTTGCCGGCGGGCGAGTGTTCTTCTGGGCCGGCGCCGACCTGTGGGTGAGCGACGGCAGCCCCGACGGGACGCGCCGCCTCCACGACGACGAGACCGGGTTGCCGGTGCCGTTCGGCCAGACATCGCGGGTCTTCGCCGTCGGCGGAAGGTTCGTCTTCCCGGCGCGCGACCCCGTCTACGGCAACGAGGTCTTCGTCGCCAACGACACCCTCGACTCTTCCGAGGTCGTCGCCGATCTGCTCGGCGCCGCCGCCGGCAGCCAGCCGACCGGGTTCAAGAACCTCGGCAGCCGTGCGATCTTCGCCGCCTACTCCGGCTCCGGAGCCGGAACGTCCCTCTGGACGACCGACGGCACGGCGGCAGGCACCGCCGAAGTTCCCGATCTGCGCGTGCCCATCTGCGACGGCTCGGGTCACCTCTGTCACGAGCCCGTCCCGCTCGGCAACTACCTCTTCTTCATGCAGCGCGACGACCTGTCCGGGTATCAGCTCTGGCGAACGGACGGGACGGTCGCTGGGTCGCTGCGGCTGACGGACGTCGAAGGCTTGGCGTCTGACCCCGGCGCTGCCTGGGGCGGGAAGTTGTATTTCGCGCGCTACGCCGGCGAGTTGGGGCTCGAGCTCTGGTCGTCGGACGGCACGGAGGCCGGCACGAGAGCCCTGTTCATCCTGCCCGGTCTGTTCTCGGCCGCGTCGTTCACGCCTCTCGGATCCGAGCTCTACTTCACCGCCGTGATGGGCTCGTCCGTCGAAGCGTGGCGCACCGACGGCACGCTCGCGGGCACCCGGCAACTGACGGCTTTCGCGGGCACCAGTCACCGGCTCGGCTCGAATCCGTCGTTCGTGCGCGCCGGCAGCGCGGTCTGGTTCGTGGCGAGCGGGCCTGGCGCCGGAGAGCTGTGGAGCACGGACGGCACGGCGGCTGGCACCCGGCTCGTCGCCAACCCCAACCTCACCTCGGACCTGGTGAGCTACCACGGCGTCCTCTACTTCCTCGCTCAGGCGTCTCCCGAGGAGCGCGCCCTCTGGCGCGTCAACGCGGCGGGCGACGGCATCACGCAGCTCGACCGCTTTCCCGTCGGCGGCGGTTTCTTCGAGACCGGCGCCAGGGGGCTCACCGTCTTCCAGGACCACCTCTACCTGGTCGCCAACGGGGTGGAGGGCCTCGAGCTCTGGCGGAGCGACGGCACCGTGGGGAGCGCCCACCTCGTCCGCGACATCAACCCGGGACCGGACGGATCGGGAATGGGCGCCATGACCGCGACTCCGTACGGTCTCTTCTTCAGCGCCAACGACGGAATCCACGGCTGGGAGCTGTGGCGCAGCGACGGCACTGCCGACGGGACCCGGCTCGTCCAGGACCTCCTGCCGGGGCCGATCGGCTCGTCCCCCGCCGTGGGAGTGGTTGTGGGCACCCACTTGTTGGTCGCGGCGACCGAGGACGGCGTCGGCCGCGAGGCGTGGAGCCTCGACATGGCGGCGCCGCGCACCTGCATCGCCTCCGATACCGCGCTCTGCCTCAACGGCAACCGCTTCCACGTCACCGCCACCTGGAAGGACTTCGCGGGTAATCGCGGCCTCGGACACGCCTTCGCACTCACCGCGGACACCGGCTATTTCTGGTTCTTCGGGTCCGGGAACGTGGAGGTGGTGATCAAGGTGCTCGACGGGCACGGCGTCAACGGCCACGACTGGGTGTTCTACGGCGCGCTGTCGAGCGTCGAGTACACGCTGACGGTGACCGACACGCAGACCGGCGCGGTGCGCCGCTACTTCAACCCCAGCGGTCGCCTCGCCAGCGTCGGCGACACGCAGGGTTTCGGGCCGTTGGGCGCCTACGCGCGCACGCCTCCGCCGGCCGCCTCGCCCGCCCCGGCGGCGCGCCGCATCGCCTCCGGCGACACCTCGCCCTGCGTGGCGAGCGCGACGCGGCTCTGTCTCAACGGCGGCCGCTTCGCCGTCCAGGCGACCTGGAAGGACTTCAGCGGCCACACCGGCGTCGGCCACGCGGTGAACCTCACCGGCGACACCGGCTACCTGTGGTTCTTCTCCAGCAGCAACGTCGAGGTGGTGATCAAGGTCCTCGACGGCCGCCCCTTGAACGGCAAGTTCTGGCTCTTCTACGGTGCGCTGTCGAGCGTCGAGTACACGCTAACCGTGCGCGACACCGTCACCGGGGCCGTCCGCGTCTACCGCAACACCAGCGGCAACATGGCGAGCGTCGCCGACACCGCCGCCTTCTGAGCCGTCGGCCGGCACGGTCCGCGGGCGCCGCAGCACGGCGCCCAGCAGGCCGTTGAGCGTCACCCCGAGCGTCACCGCCAGCACGACGCCGTTGGAGAGCATCAGCTTGGCGAGCGGCGGCACGGTAGCGAACCACTCCTCGCTCGCCGGCGCGACGAGCGGCAGGGTGAGCGCGCCGGCGAGGCTGATGGCCGTCGTCAGGTAGTAGACGTCGTCTTTCGGCCCGCAGGCGAGCAGACGCAGGCCGGTGGCGGCGATCATGCCGCAGATGACGAGGAAGACGGCGCCGACCACGGGCCGCGGGGTCACCACCAGCAGCGCGCCCACCTTCGGCGACAGCCCGTAGAGGAAGAGCATCAGCGCCGCCACCTGCACCACGCGCCGGCTGGCGACGCGGGTGGTGGCGATGACGCCGGTGTTCTGCGAGTAGGTGGTGAGCGGCAGGCCGCCGAACAGCGGCCCCACCGCCGAGGCGATCCCCTCGACGGTGACGCCGCGGTTCATGTGGCGCACGCGGTAGGGGATACCGGAGACGGCGCAGGTGCCGGCGTAGTCGCCGATCGACTCGGCGATCGAGCCGAAATAGCCGATGGCGACGCCGATGACCGCGGCAGGCACGAGCTCCCAGCCCAGCCACGGCGCGCCGAAGGCGAAGGGCCGCGGCAGCGCCAGCCAGGGTGCCTGCGCCACCGCCGCGAAGTCGGCCAAACCGAGCGCCGAGGCGCCGCCGACGCCGCAGAGCAGCAGGCTGAAGAGGACCGCGCCGCGCGCCAGCAATCCCACGCCGAGCAGGTGCCCGACCACCGTCAACGCCAGCACCAGCAGCACCGCCCCGCCCGCCAGCCCCAGCATCGCCGGCCGCGGGTCGGCGAACAGCCACCCTCCCGCCACCCGCGCCAGCGTGATGCCGATGGTGAGCACGATGATGCCGCAGACGTACGGCGGCAGGAACCGCCGCAGCCGCGCCAGCACGCCGCTCATGCCGATGGCGGTCTCCATCACGCCGCCGACGAAGCCGGCCATCCACATCGCCGGCGCACCGAAGAGGGCGCCGGCGGTGGCCATGGCCCCGGTGTCGGTGGCCGACGGCCCGAGCACCGACGGCAGCCGGTTGCCCCACGTCGCGTTGGCGAACGTGGCAAGGCCCATCACCATCAGGCAGGCCGAGATCATCGCCGCCGCCTGCGCCGGCGTGTAGCCGACGGCGGCGGCGACCACCATCGGCAGCACGTAGGGCGAGACGTCGACCAGGGTGTGCTGCCAGGCGTAGAGCAGCGTCTCCAGCGGCGGCGGCACGTCGTCGATGCCGTAGACGGGAGAAGCGACCTCGAGGTCGTCCTCCCAGACACGGGCATCGTCGCCGCGCGCGGCGGGCTCCGTCGTCTCCGTGCTCACTCCATCGCTCGTGGCGCCAGTCTATCGAAGCGGCTCCGGCAGAGCTGTTCGGGACTTGTTAGGGCCTACTACGGGTTTTCCCGGATGGACGCCGACGCGCGCAGAACCTATCCTTTTGTCCTTACGTTTTCGGTTCCCCGTTCTCGGGGCTTTGGGGTGAGGAGCTTGGCGATCCCGGCAGACGACCGCCCGATTACCGTCGTGCTCGCCGACGACCACCCGGTCGTGAGGCAAGCGTTGCGCGCCCTGCTCGCCGCCGAGCCGGAGCTGGCCGTCATCGGCGAGACCGACGCGCTGCAGGCCGTGGACCTGGTCGCCCGCCTGCTGCCCGCGGTGTTGGTAGTCGACCTGATGGTGCTGGGGCTCAGCGGCCTGGAGCTGATCCGCCGGGTCAAGAGACTCAAGCTGCCGACTCGCGTGGTCGCACTGTCGAAGGCGGCCGACGAGGGGCACGTCGTCGAGGCGCTGGAGGCCGGCGCCGACGCCTACCTGGGCAAAGGGACCAGCGCCGCTGATCTCACCCAGGCGATCCGCGAGGCGGCGGCTGGCCGCCGCTTCTTGAGCCCGCCGTTCTCCAACCAGCAGCTCGCCGACTACGGCCAGCGCGCCGCCGCGGCGGGCGCCGCTCACTACGCCAGCCTCACCGCTCGCGAGCGCCAGGTGCTGCAGCTCGCCGCCGACGGCCTGCGCAACCGCGAGATCGCCGAGCGGCTCGGCATCAGCCCGCGCACCGCCGAGAGCCACCGCGCCAAGGTGATGAGCAAGCTCGGCCTGCGCCGCGAGGCTGAACTGGTGCGTTACGCGCTGCGGCACGGCATCCTGCCGCTCGAGCGCGAGCCGCTGGACGCCGGTTAGCGGCCGGCTGGCGAGGTGGCCCGAGGCGGCAGCCGGCTGAGCTGGACACGCGCCCCGCGCGGTCCGTAGGCTAGGCGGACCACCCACGCTCGCCCAGCGGAGGAGTCACCCGATGCCGGCCACGGTCGCTTCACGCACCACGCTCCGCGTCCCCCTCCTCGCTCTCGTCCTCGTCGCCGCCGGCAGCGCCGCCGCGGCGGCGGCGCCGATCGCCATCCACGGCCGGGTCGAAGGCGAGGGCGGCGCGCCGTTGCGCGACGCCGTCGTCCGGCTCTACCCGACGCTCGGCAGCCGCGAGACGGCGGAGCTGCAGCTCGCGGGCAAGCTCCCCGTGCCCGCCAAAGCCGAGGCGAAGGTCGACGCGTCGGGCGACTTCCGCCTCGACGCCCCCGGCCCCGGCGTGTGGCGGCTGGAGGCGAGCGCGGCGGGCCGCGCGCCGCTCGAGTGGGTGTTGCAGCCGCTGGTGGAGGAGGCCTGGCTGCCGACAGCCAAGCTCGCCGCCGACGCTGCGCTCGAGGTGAGGGTCGTCGACGCCGCCGGCAAGCCCGTGGCGGAGGCGGCGGTGGTGGCCCAGCCCGTCGACATGCCGATGCTCGCGGGTCGCGGCTGGCTGCCGCCGAACGCGCGGATCGTCGCCGATGCGCAGGGCAAGGCGGTAGTGCCGCGCGCCGCGAAGGCGAAGCTGGACGTCACCGCCGCGGCGCCGGGCGGCGGGGTGGTGAAGGTAGCGGGTGCCGGCGGCGGCTCGGTGCGCGCGACCTTTCCGGGCGGCGTACGTCGCGAGCTGTCGGTGGTCGGTGCGGACGGCCGGCCTGCGGCCGGTGCCATGGTGATGGCTTCGCCCAGCCAGGCGCCCGTGGTCGCGGCTGACGCCGCCGGCAAGGCGGTCGTCGTCGCGCCCGCTGCCGGGCCGCTGACGCTGATGGTCGAGGACAAGACGGGAGCCAGCGCGCGGCTCACCGTGGAGCCGCCGCCGAAGGGGGAGACGCCGAAGCCGCTGCGCGTCGCGCTCACCCGCGCGTCGTCGTTGACCGGCCGCGTGATCGACGCCGAGAGCCGGCGGCCGGTGGCCGGTGCCGTGGTGTTCGTCTCCGGCCGCACCGAGGTCTGGGCGGTCAGCGACGGTGCCGGCGCTTTCACGCTCGAGCGGGTGCCCGCCGGGTCGCGCGCGCGGGCGCTACGCGCGGCAGCCCCGGGTTATATGCCCGCGTGGGCCGACGCGGGCGGGTCGAACGCGGCGCGCCCGTCGGTGACGCTGGCGCTGCGGCCGTCGGCGGCGCTGGTCGGGTCGGTTACCGACCAGAAAGGCCGGCCCGTTGCCGGCGTCGAGGTCGACGCCGTGGCGACGGTCCCGCGCAGCGGCGGCATCCGCATCATGCGGCAGGTGGGAATGACGCGCGGCATGGTGCTGAAGGCGCGGACCGACGAACGTGGCCGCTACCGCATCGCTCCGCTGGCCACTGGCGCACCGTACGACGTCACCTTCCGGCGGGCCGGCTACGCGCCGCTCGCCAAGCAGGTGCCGCCGGCGCCGCGCGACCGTTCGGGGGAGCTGCACGTCACGCTCCTGCCCGGCAGCCGCGGGATCGGTCGCGTGTCCACTCTGCAGGGGGAGGCCATCGCCGGTGCGCGGGTGACGCTGACGAAGCAAGAGGCGGGCGGCAGCACGATGGTGATGCGCCGCGTCGGCGAGCGCGCGGCGTCCGACGCCGAGGCAACCAGCGACGCCGGTGGCCGCTTCACCCTCGCCGACCTCCCCGCGGGGCGCTTCGAGCTCGACGTCACCGCGGCGGGCTTCGCCGGCAGCAAGGTGCCGGGCATCGAGGTGCCGGCGGTGGCCGGCGAGGTGGACCTCGGCACCGTGAAGCTCGCCGGCGGCTCCCCCGTCGAGGGACGGGTGGTCGGCCCCCAGGGGCAGCCGATCGAGGGCGCCGAGGTGTTCGTGCTCGACGGGATGATGGGGATGATGCCGCTGTCGCGGTGGGCGGTCACGGGCCTGGAGCCTGCCGCGAGCAGCGCGCCCGACGGCTTCTTCCGGGTCGAGGACCGGGCGGCGGGACAGAAGGTGGACCTCGCCGTGCGGCATAGCGGCTACACCGTCGAGCGGGCGTTGGGGGTCCTGGCGCCCACCGAGGAGCCGGTGGTGATCACGCTGCGGCCCGCCTCCGCCATTCGCGGGCGGGTCGTCAATGCCGACGGCGACCCGGTTGCGGAGGCGCAGCTGCAGCTCATCATGGAGCGCGCCGGCGGCGGCATGTCCTTCATGACCAGCCTCGGCAACACGACGACCGGCGACGACGGCCGCTTCGCCATCGAGGACGTGGATCCGGGCACCGTGCGCATCAACGTCAACGCCACCGGCTACCTGCCGTTCGAGCGCGCCGGCGTCGAGGTGCCGGCGGGGAAGGACCTCGACGGCCTCGAGCTGGTGTTGCGGCCGGGCGCTACGGTACTGGGCACGGTCACCACTCCCGACGGGCTGCCGGCCATCGGCGCCTACGTCAGCGTCGTCGTCGAGCAGCGCGGCAGTCCCATGCGGATGGCGGGCGGCGCCGCGGAGACGGACGGCGAAGGGCGCTACCGGCTCGAAGGCGTGGAGCCGGGGCCGCGGACGCTGGAGGCGCAGCACGACGAGCTCGACCGCGCCGTCGCTGACCTCGAGGTGCGCGCCGGCGAGAACCAGCTCGACCTGCGCCTCGGCGGTGGGCAGGAGGTGAGCGGACGGGTCGTCGGATCAGGGGGCCAGCCGGTCGGCAGCGCCTCGGTGTCGCTGGCAGCACCCGGTCAGATGGGGGGCGGGAACCGCGGCGCGATCACCGACGCCGGCGGCCTCTTCACGATCACCGGCGTGCCGGACGGGACCTACGAAGCGATGGCCACCCACGCCGACTACGGCGATGGCCGGACGGCGGCGCCGCTGACGGTAGCCGGTGCGCCGGTGAGCGGGATCACCATCGAGCTGCCGGTGGGCGCGACGGTCGTCGGCGCCCTGCGCGGCCTGTCGATGGCGGAGGTTGCTCGCACGCAGGTGTGGGCCTCCCAGCAGCAGACGCGTAGCGGGCGGCAGGGCACGGTCAGCTACGACGGCCGCTACCGGATCGCCGGCCTGGTGCCGGGCGATTGGACGGTGTCCGGCCGCCTGCAGGAGGGAGGACGCCAGGCGCAGGGCCGCGTCACCATCGCCGCCGGCGTCGAGGAAGAGACCCTCGATCTCGACTTCGAGGGTGGGCTCAAGCTCTCCGGCCGCGTGCGCGAGGAGGGGCGGGCCGCCGCCGGGGCGCTCGTGATGGCGCGTGGCAAAGACGTGTCCGGCAGTGCGCAGGGGCGCACCGATCAGGCCGGCGCCTACCGCGTCGAGAACCTCCGTCCCGGCCGCTACGACGTGGAAGTGTTCGCGCCCGAGAGCGGGCTGCGCGGCAACCAGACGGTGACGCTCGAGCGCGACCAGGAGCTCGACTTCGACCTGCGCGGCACCCGCGTCAGCGGCCGCGTCCTCGAAGCGGGCAGCGGCGATCCGATCCCTGGCGTCTCGATCTCCGTGGAAGCGGTCGACGAGAGCGCGGAGCGCATACCGTTCCGGGGCAGCGTCAGCACCGACGAAGGCGGCCGTTTCTCCGTCAACGTGTCGAGCGACGGCGCCTGGAAGCTGAGCGCGGAGAAGGCCGGCTACGCGCGCGCCGAGACACGGGTGGACGTCGGCCGCGATCCCGTCGACGACGTGGAGATCCGGCTCAGCCCGACGCAAGGGATCACCCTGCAGGTGTCGCGCACCGCCGGGTCGCCGCCGGCGAACGTGTACGTCGCCGTGCTCCACGGCCACGGCGGCGCGCTGCTGACGCAGCCGTACAGCACCGGCGAAGGTGGCCGCGTGCGGCTGACGACGGTGCCGCCTGGAACGTGGGAGGTGCTGGTGCGCTCCGAGGACAGCGGTACCGAACGGGTGACGGCGACCTCGCCCGGTCCACCGGTGGCGGTGTTGCTGGCGCCGCAGGCGAGCCTCGCGCTCATCGTCCCCGACCTCGCGAGCGAGGCGGTGATCGCGAAGGCGACGCTCACCGGCGGCGATGGGAGGCCATTCGCATCGATCGAATGGAGCACTGTGCGGCGGGAGTTCAGCTTCTCCTACGGCCGCACCACTATCAACGGGCTGCCGGCTGGTACCTGGAAGGTGGACGTCGTGGCGCCGGACGGGCGCCGCTGGAGCGGCTCCGCGGTGACGGCGCCCGGCGGGACGGCGACGGTCGAGCTCGACTAGGTCATTCCACCGCGCGATGCGGGCACGTCGGTGGCGGTCAGGAATGGACCGCCGGCCCGCGCGTAGTGCTGCGTTGCCGGGCTGGCGCTAGAATCCCGGCCTCAAACCATGAGCGACAACAAAAAGAACTGGGGAAGCACCGTGCTGGGTTGGTTCGTCGTGCGGCCCGAGGACGAGGCGGCGGCGGAAGGCGACCCGGCCGCCGCCGAAGCCGCCATCGCGGCCGCCGCAAGCTACGGCGCCGACCAGCCGGTGGTGCCGGTGACGCCGCTGCACGACCCGCCGCCGGCCCCCGGCGGGCAGGTCGACTTCCCGGCCGTCTACACGGCGGCCGGTGTCGAGCCCGAGCAGCAGGAGCGGGTGGAGAAGGCGGCGTCGCTGCTCCGCTCGCTCCCCGCCGAGACCGACCCGGCGATCAAGAAGCAGATCGTCGAGGCCTCGCTCAAGGCCTTCGGCGTCCCCATCGACAAGATCATCGAGGCCGGCGTCGAGGAGATCCAGGCCCTCGAGTCCTACATCCGCGCCGGCGCCGGCGACACCCAGACGCTGCTCTCCGAGTCGCAGGCGCGCATCGCCCAGTTCGAGGGCGAGGTGCGCCGCATCAAGCAGGTGATGGAGGAGCGCGTGCAGGAGCAGGCGGCGGTCGTCCGCGCCTGCAACGAACGGAAGCTCGACGTGCAGCGGGTGCTGGAGTTCTTCGGGCAGGAGGCGGTGGCGCGCGTGGTGCGCGACTCGCCGAAGCTGATCGACCCGCTCCCAGTCAAGGAGCTCGCCGATGGCCAACGGCAACGGCATCTTCACCCGTCTCGCCAACCTCTGGCGCGGCTTCCTCTCGATCTGGATCTCCGACGTCGAGAAGCAGCACCCGGAGATCGCCTACGAGAACGCCATCAACTCGATGGTCGAGAAGTACGCCAAGCTCAAGAACGGCCACCGCGGCGATCATCCGCCGCCGCGAGGACATCGACGAGCGGGTGAAGAGGGCGACCGAGCGAGCTGGCGCAGACCGAGGCCGAGCTCAACGTCGCGGTGGAGACCAACCAGGACGACCTGGCGGTGATCCTCATCCAGAAGAAGAACCAGCTCACCACCGACCTCGCCGAGCTGCAGCACCGACGCCGAGACGGCGCAAGAGCGACGCCGACTCGGCCAAGAGCTCGCTGATCGGCGTGCAGGGCGAGATCAAGAAGCTCAAGGCCGAGCGCGACGACGATGCTCGCCCGCATGCAGTCGGCGCAGGCGCGCATCCGCATCCAGGAGCAGCTCGACGGCCTGTCGGTGGACGCCGAGGTCAAGGCGCTCGACAACGTGCGCGAGCACATCAAGAACACCATCGCCGAGGCCAACCTCGGCAAGGAGCTCTCCGAGTCGTCGCTGGACTCGCGCCTCGCGGCGCTGCGCAGCCAGGCCGGCGACGTGCAGGCCAAGCAGCAGCTCGCCGAGCTCAAGGCCAAGAAGGCGGCCCAGCAGGCCGCCGCCGGCCAGAAGACCATGTAGGCGGAGGAGAAACACGCAATGCGCCTCACCCCGTTCGCCAAGATCTTCATCACCCTCGTCATCCTGGGGGTGATCGGCTACGCCGTCTGGCACTACAAGGGCGGCGACATCCGCAGCTGGGCCGGGGCGGAGAAGAAGGAGGCCGCCACCGAGCAGGTGTCGGCCGACGACTTCGACGCGCTCAAGAACGCGCCCGGCGACCCGGGGCGCGACGTCGGCTCGACCGGCGTCACCAGCGCCGACGCTCGGTTCGAGCGGCAAGCTCGGCCGCCCCTGGTGGTGGGCATCAACACCTGGGCCGGCCACGCGCCCGGCATCGTCTACAACGACGGCATGGAGCCCAACGCGCAGTCGCTCTACAAGCAGAAGCACGGGCTCGACGTGAAGTTCGTGCTGCTCGAGGACCCGGCCGCCAAGCTCGCCGCCTTCCGCAACGGCGACGTCGACATCATGTGGGACACCGTCGACAACTGGGCGCGCGAGGCGTCGATCCTCGCCGAGCAGAACCAGAAGGCGAAGTCGATCATCATGCAGGACTGGTCGCGCGGCGGCGACGGCATCGTCTCGCTCTCGTCCATCAAGTCGATCGAGGACCTCGCCGGCAAGCGCATCGCCTGCACGCAGTTCACGCCCTCGCACTTCCTGCTGCTCTACCTGCTGTCGCAGTCGGGGCTGTCGCCCGAGCAGCGCGTCGGCGCTGGAGAAGAGCATCGTCTTCACCCAGGACGCGCCGGCGGCGGCGGCGATGTTCAAGGCCAAGCAGGTCGACGCGGCGGTGACCTGGGAGCCCGACCTCTCCTCGGCGCGTGGAGGCGCGCGGCGACGAGGCGCACGTGCTGGTGTCGACGACGGCGGCCACCAACATCATCGCCGACACCCTGGTGGCGCGGCAGGACCTCATCGACCAGGCGCCGGGCACCGTGCGCGACTTCGTGCACGGCTGGTTCGACGGCATCGAGATGATCAAGCAGGACCCGGCGGCCGCCTACGACGTGGTGGCCAAGGCGCTCAAGCTCGACAGCGACACGGTGTCGGGGATGCTCTCGGGCCTCAAGCTGACGCCCTACGCCGACAACGCGCAGTTCTACGGCCTGACCGGCGGCAAGGCGCACTACGAGACGCTGTTCGACACCGCCTTCGTCATCTGGCGCAAGAAGGGGCTGGTGACGCGGCCGGTCGACGCCAAGGACTGGGTCGACAGCCGCTTCCTGCAGGCGCTCGCCGGCGACTACCCGGGGCAGAAGGTCGAGGAGCCGCAGCTCGCCGCCAAGGCGCCGTCGGAGAGCGACCGCGCCATCATCAACAAGCAGGTGCAGATCCACTTCACGCCGGGCTCGGACGAGATCATGCCGGGCTCCTACTTCGTGCTCGACTCGCTGGGCGAGACGATGACCTCGTTCGGCAACACCTACCTGCGCATCGAGGGCAACACCGACTCGATCGGCAGCGCCACCGCCAACATGACGCTGTCGGAGCGCCGCGCGCTGGCGGTGAAGAACTACGTGGTGAAGAACTTCCCCGGCGTCACCGCCGCCCGCTTCCAGACCATCGGCCGCGGCGCCGCCAACCCGGTCGCGCCCAACGAGACCGAGGGCGGCCGGCAGCTCAACCGCCGCACCGACATCAAGGTCGTCCTGGCGACGGGCTAGCGGTCGCAGATGGCGGCGAGCGAAGGCAACGCGGCGCCGGCGGTCGACGCGAAGACGCCAGCCCGGCGCAAGCGCGACGCCTTCGGGCTGCGCGAGCCGCTGCCGCGCCGGACCGCCCTCGCGCTCGGCCTCATCGCCCCGGCGCTGGTGCTCGGCACCTGGTGCTTCCTCACCTACGGCGGCTGGGCACCGCCGTCGACTTCCTGCCGTCGCCCACCGAGGTCGTGCGTGGCACGCTGCAGCTCTTCTTCCAGCACGACCTGCTGAGCGCGATCCTCGTCAGCAGCCGGCGCATCGGCATCGCCTTCCTGCTCGCCGCCGCGCTGGCGCTGCCGCTGGGCGTGCTGATGGGCGCCTTCGAGCCGGTCAACCGCTTCTTCGAGCCGATCATGGCGCCGCTGCGCTACATGCCGATCTCGGCCTTCATCCCGCTGCTCATCCTCTGGTTCGGCATCTACGAGAAGCAGAAGATCGCGTTCCTCTTCCTCGGCGTCTTCGTCTACCTGCTGCCGGTGGTGGTGACGGCCATCCGCGCCGTGCCCGAGGAGCTGGTGCAGACGGCGCGCACGCTGGGCGCCACGCAAGGGCCAGGTGATGCGCACGGTGCTGGTGCCCGTCGGCGCTGCCCGACATCTTCGACTCCTTCCGGGTGATGAACGCGATCTCGTGGACCTACGTCATCCTCGCCGAGGCCGTGAACCCCGGAAGCGGGCTCGGCTACATGGTCGAGCTCGCGTGCACGCACGCAGAAGGCGCCCTGGTCCTTCGCCGGTCTGCTGGTGATCGGCGGCATCGGCCTCTTCACCGACCTGCTCATCCAGGCGATCTCGAACGCTGCTCTTCCGCTGGCGCGAGGCGGCGTCGTGAGTGCCCGCGACCACGATCGCGACGCGCCGACGGTGGCCCCGGCCGCGGGCGAGCCGGGCACCGTCGCCGTCACCGTTCCCGAAGGCCGGGGCCGGCGACAAGCCAGCCGACCTACGAGGCCGACCTCGCCGGCCCGCCGCCCAAGCTGCGCGTCGACCACCTCTCGGTCACCTACATCTCGCGCGACGGCACCGAGACGGAAGCGGTGCGCGACGTCTCCTTCGACATCGCCGACAAGCCGGGCGTGCGGCGAGATCGTCGTCTTCCTCGGCCCCTCGGGCTGCGGCAAGTCGACCATCCTCAAGGCGGTTGCCGGCCTGCTGGTGCCGACACAGGGCCAGGTGCTGGTCGACGGCCAGCCGGTGCTCGACGTCGGCCGCGACCGCGGCATGGTCTTCCAGGCCTACACCTCCTTCGGCTGGCTCACCGTGCGCGACAACGTCGAGTACGGCCTCAAGCTGCAGCGGCGTGCCGAAAGCGGAGCGGCGCCAGCAGTCGGACAAGTACCTCAAGGCCGTCGGCCTGCACGACTTCGCCGACCGCTACCCCAAGGACCTCTCCGGCGGCATGAAGCAGCGCGTCGCGATCGCCCGCACGCTCATCAACCAGCCCAGGCTGGTGCTCATGGACGAGCCCTTCGGCGCCCTCGACCCGCAGACGCGCTGGGGGATGCAGGGGCTGCTGCTCGACGTGGCGAAGAGCGAGGACAACACCATGCTCTTCGTGACCCACGACGTCTCCGAGGCGGTCTACCTCGCCGACACCGTCTACGTGCTATCGTCGCGCCCGGCGCGCATCCTCCACGCCGTCGACGTGCCGAGCTTCCGCGAGCGCGACTTCAAGCTCAAGAGCGCGCCGGAGTTCCGGGCGGTCGAGAAGCAGCTGCTCGACCTGCTGTACACGACGCCGGCGAAGTAGCGGCGCGCGGCCTCAGGGCGCGAGGACTCGGAAGTCGGCGACCGCGGTGGCGCTGGCGCCGCCAGCACTCTCGGCGACCTCGAGCGTCGCCTCGTACTCGCCCGGCGGCAGCTCGCCGACCGGCAGCGGGATGCCGAGGCCCCACTGGCCGTCGAAGCCGCGCAGCGGGGCGGGCGTGAGCCCGCTGATCGGGTAGCGGCGCACCTTGCCTTCTTCGGGACCTGCGATCGCCAGCTTGGCGGTGAGGGTCGGGACGGCGTTGGACGCGACGCCCGGCGTGCGCGCCACTACGAACAGCCACGGCTGGTCGGCGGCGCGGAAGGCGCGGTCGCCACGCGGCACGACCCGCAGGCCCCCGAAGCAGAACGGGTCGTCGGGCTTCTGCGGCGCGGGCAGCGGATGCACGTCGAGCGAGAGGATCGGCCGCGACAGCGTGAAGCTTTTCCCGTCGATCGGCTGCACCTCGAGCGCTTGCTCGACCAGCCAGCGCACCTGGCCGCGCAGCGCGATGCCGACGACGGCGCGGCTGCCCCCGGCGGGGAGCGGCAGCGCGGCGTCGACGATCGAGCGCCCGGCCGCGAGCTCGACCTGGTCCTGGACCTCGAAGCCCTTGACCACGTTGCCGGTGGAGTCGACGATCTCGCCGAAGAGCGTCGCCTGCACGCCCGGCTCGAGGTCGGCGTCGACCTGCCGATCGAGCGACAGGGCCAGGAAGGGCTTGCCGGTCCCGCTGAGGAACTCGCCCCAGGAGACCGCGATGTCGCGCCGGAAGTCGCCCTTGGCGGCGCGGAGCTCGTCGATGGCGCGACGGAACGCCTTGGTCTTGAGCGGCCGCACCGCGTCGACTCGCGACGGCAACGCCATGTCCCAGATGTGCCCGCTCTGCCGCTGCAGCTCGGCTGGCGTCTTCGGATTGCTCTCGCGGCTGCCGGGGGACTGTCCGTGCGCGGGCGAGCTGGCGACGAGCAGCACCGCGGCGAGAGCGGCCGTCGCGGTCCGGGCTGCGGTCATCGATCGGATCGTAGCGCAGCGCCGTAGCGCTCTGCCGGCGCCGGGAGGGCGGGCCCCCTGCCCCTTTGGGTCGCCGGGCGGGGGAGCCGACCCATGCCGCGTTGGGTCTTGACGCCCCCAATTCCCGGTTGTAGGCTGCGCATGCAGCCTACAAATTGAAATTCGCTTCTCTGCCCGGCGTTATAGTCGTCGAGGACAGGCGGTCGAAGTGCCTGTCGCTGAGGCCGGCAGCCAAGAAGGCAGAGAGGAGGCGCACCGATGAACCAGGTCTTCATTGACGTGCGCGTGCGCGGCGTGCTCCGCAAGGAAGGGCGCGTCTGGGTCGCAGGGTTCCCGCGGCTCGATGTCTACTCCCAGGGGAGGACGGAGGAGGAGGCTAAGGAGAACGCGTCCGAGGCTCTACGTCTTTGGGTGGAGAGCTGTCTTGATCGTGGCACCCTAGGGGATGCCCTGCGCGAGCTCGGGTGGCACCGCAATACAGCCTCGACGATCCCGACGGAGGGCGACTCCGAGGAGCGAATCGACGTCCAGCATATAGAGGACGTCCTTGGCCAGCCTTGGGAAGGGCAGATCAACATTCCGGCCTACCAAGCCGCTGAGTTTCTTGCCACTGCCGCGGTGTGAGCAGGACCTACTCGTCGGGCGATCTGGTGACAGCCTGCACCAAGCTTGGCTGGAAGTTTGACCGACAGAGCGGCTCTCACATGTCTTTCGTGAAGCCGGGCGAGCCACGGCCGATTGTCATACAGGCGGGCTGGGATGCTCTGGCGCCGTTCATCATCTCGAACGTGTGCCGTCAGTTGGGGATCAAGAAGAAGGAGCTTGCCAGCCTTTGCGACTAGGCGGGTAGATCCTGTCGACGCCAGGCGGTGAAGTCCTCGCTGCGGCGCCGGTGTCTCGCCGATGGTCTTCTGGAACACCCCGGAAAGCGACTGCGTGAAGTCTTCTTTCGCCTGGCGGGGGACAGACTTCTTAGGCAGGTCTCATGGTGCCACGGGTCGAGGCGACCCGCCACCGGCAGTCACTTCAAAATGATCCGGTCCGCGCGGGGGGCGGCAGCGCGCTGTGCGCGCCGGCGGGGGATAAGCTCCGCCTCACCGTGAGCGACGCCAACAAGCCCGCCACGCCGCCGCGCCGCGCGGCGCGCCCGCCAGGGCCGCAGGCCGGTACCCGCCCGTCGGTGCCGCCTGGCGCTCCGAGTCCGGCTGCTACCGCCGTCACCCCTGCGGGCACCGCAACCGCCGTCGGCCTCCGCCAGCCGCCCGCCACGGCGGCCCGCCCCGCCCCGATCGCCGGCCTCGCCGCGGACCTCGGCGACGCCGGCCGCAAGGTGCTCGACCAGGCGGTGTTCGGCAAGCGCCCCTACCTGCGCGCCGCCTTCAAGAACCCTTACAACCTCTCGCTGCTCGCCGGCGGTCTCACCGCCTCGGTGCTGACGCTCAATCCGCTGCTCGCCCTCGCCACCCTCGGTCTCGAGGCGCTCTGGCTGCTGCACGCGCCCGACTCCAAGCGCCTCCGCCACCTGCTCTGGGACCCCCGCTTCGACCAGCTGCGCCGCAGCATCGAGGCCGCCGACCGCGCCCAGCGCATGGAGGGGCTGCCGCCGCAGGCCAAGCAGCGCGTCGAGGGACTGGTCGAGCGCCGCGAGCAGATCCGCCGCCTCGCTGCCAGCAATCCGTCTTTCGCCGGCGACCTGCTGCGCGGCGAGCTGGTGAAGACCGACAAGCTCGTCGACGCCTTCCTGGAGATGGCGCTCACCTGCCTGCGTTACGAGCAGTACCTCGCCACCGTCGACGCCGCGCAGCTCTCCCGCGACCGCAACCGCTACGGCGACCTCGCCAAGCAGGAGGGCGCCGGCGGCGAGATCGCGCGGAAGAACCTCGCCATCGTGGAGAAGCGCATCGACAAGATGGAAGAGATCCGCCGCTACCTGTCGGTCGCCTACGGCCAGCTCGACCTCATCGAGAACTCGTTCCAGCTCATCGCCGACCAGATCGTCACCATGCAGTCGCCGCAGGAGCTCTCCGGCCAGCTCGACGAGCTGCTCGACGGCGTCGAGGCGATCCGCGAGACCTCGCGCGACACCGAGCGGCTGCTGGGCGCCATCGAGAGGGAGATGTGACGGTGGCGGCGCGTCCGCTGCCGCCGTGGGCCGACGAGCTGCGCCGCCGCTACCTGCGCGGCGAGGCGTCGATGTTCCTGCTCCACGGCAACGTCTACGACGTCGTGATCTACGACGGCAAGCCGCTGTCGCTCTCCGATTTCCTCGCCGGCGCGCTGCTGCGCGACAGCAAGGGCACGATCGTGCTCTACAACGTGGCGACGGGGGTGCGTTTCGCCAAGCGCGCCCACGACGTCGCCTTCCCGGAGGAGCTGCTGCCGCCGGGGGCGAAGGACCGCACGCTGGCGGCGCTCGAGACGCTGCTCACCACCGGCACCCGCACGGCGGTGATCGTCGAGTACGCCGACGCGGTGGTGCCGACGGGCGATCCGGCGTTCCAGGCCGACGCCGACCGCGCCGCGGCGGTGATGCTGCACCGCTGGTCGTTCCTCCCCGCCATCGAGCGCGGCGACAACGTCGTGCTGCTGGTCACCGAGAACCTCACCGACGTGACGCCGAAGCTGGTGAGCAACCCCAAGGTGGCGGTGGTCGAGGTGCCGATGCCCGACCGCGACGCCCGCCGCGCCGCGGCGCAGCTCGCCGACCCGCGGCTCGACGCCAAGGACGCGGACCGCTACGCCGAGATCACCGCCGGGCTCAAGGCGATCCAGATCGCCGCCATCCTGGCGCCGGCGCCGCCGGCCGAGGAGGACCTCGCCGCGCGCGAGGCCTTCATCGCCGGCGTGCTCGGCAGCGGCGAGGGCGCCGCGGCGCGAGCGCACAAGCTCGCCGCGCTCACCGCCGGGCTGTCGCGCGAGGAGGTGCTGCGCGCTGCTGGCGCCGGGGGCGCAGGCGCCGAAGGACGACGCGGCGGCGCTCGCCGAGCGCGCGCGCAAGCGAGGCGGAACGGCTCATCGCGCGGCGCAAGCGCGAGATCCTCGAGCGCGAGTGCTTCGGCCTCGTCGAGTTCGTCGAGCCGGCGCACGGCTTCGAGGTGGTGGGCGGCATGGAGGAGGTCAAGCGCGACCTGCTGCTGGTCGCCGAGAGCATCCGCGAGGGGCGCACCAGCCGGGTGCCGATGGGCATGCTCTTCACCGGCCCGATGGGCACCGGCAAGACCTTCGTCGCCGAGGCCTTCGCCAAGGAGTGCGGCCTCACCACCATCAAGCTCAAGAACTTCCGCTCCAAGTGGGTGGGCGCGACCGAAGGCAACCTGGAGAAGATCCTCGGCGTCATCAAGGCCATCGGCCAGGTGGTGGTGATCATCGACGAGGGCGACCGCGCCTTCGGCAACACCGACGGCGAGGGCGACGGCGGCACGTCGTCGCGGGTGATCGCGCGCATCAAGGAGTTCATGTCCGACACCAGCAACCGCGGGCGGATCCTCTTCCTGGTGATGACCAACCGCCCCGACAAGCTCGACGTCGACCTCAAGCGCGCCGGGCGCCTCGACCGCAAGATCCCGTTCCTCTACTCGCAGACGCCGGAAGAAGTGGAGGCGGTGGCACGCGCGCTGGTGCGCAAGAACAAGGTGCGCACCGAGGTCGACTTCGCGGGGATCCGCGACGGCTTCGGCAGGAAGCTGGTGGGCTACAGCAACGCCGACGTCGAGGCGGTGATCCTGCTGGCCAACGACGACGCCGCGCGCGCGGCGGGCGCCGACGCACCGGTGCTGGCGGGCAACTTCCTGAGCGCGGCTGCCGACTACTTCCCGAGCCGGGACGTCGAGCTGCTCGAGTACATGGAGCTGCTGGCGGTGTTCGAGGCCAGCAGCCGGCGGCTGCTGCCTGCGAAGTACGCCGGCATGGCGCCCGAGGAGCTCGACCAGCGATTGCGGCGGCTGCGCGTGACCGTGGCGGGGCGGCGGTAGCCATTCCTCCGCGGCGAGCGATGCTCCGTCTCGTCGCCGCGGTGGCCGTCGCCGCGCTCGCGGCGGCCGGGTGCCGGCGCCCGCCGGAGCAGCCGCGCAACGTCGTGGTGCTGCTCGTCGACACGCTGCGGGCCGACCACCTCAGCCTCTACGGCTACCAGCGGCCGACGAGCCCGGCGCTCGACCGTCTCGCCGGCGAGGCGACGGTCTTCGACCGCGCGCGCGCCCAGGCGACCTGCACGTTTCCGTCGGTGAACTCGATCTTCACCTCGCGATACCCGAACGCCTTCCTCGGCCAGCCGGGCAACGCGATCGGCATCCCGGCGAACATCCCCACCCTCGCCCAGATGCTGCGCGCGCAGGGCTTTCGCACCGGCGCCGTGTCGGCGAGCTCGGTGGTGCGGGCGACGCGCTCGCGGCGCAACCCCACGGGAGGGTACGGCGCCGGCTTCGAGGTCTTCGACGAGAGCTGCGAGGGGCGCGCCGCGAGCTGCGTGACGAGGCGCGGCCGCGAGCTTGCCGCCCGCTTCGGCGAGCCCTTCTTCCTCTACCTCCACTTCATGGAGCCGCACGCGCCCTACGAGCCGCCGCGCCCCTACCGCCGGCAGTTCGCCGCGGCCAAGCTGGCGGCGCCGCGCTTCGTGCGCCGCGGCGACCCGACGCCGATCCAGCGCATGCTCTACAGCGGCGGCCCCAAGGTGACGCTCGACGCTGCGAGCGTCGGTCACCTCGTCGACCTCTACGACGACGAGGTGCGCTACTGGGACGAGGAGGCTGCTGCATTCCTCGCCGGCCTGCGCCGGCGCGGGCTGCTCGACCGCACGCTGCTCGTGGTGCTCGCCGACCACGGCGAGGAGCTCTTCGACCACGGTCAGTGGGGCCACTGCCGGTCGCTGTTCGCGAGCACTGCGTGGACGCCGCTGCTGCTGCGCGGTCCGGGCGTCGCGCGCGGTCGGCGGGTGGCGGCGGCGGTGCAGAACCTCGACGTCGTGCCGACCGTGCTCGACCTGCTGCGCGTGCCGGCACCGGCGGGTCTCGAGGGCCGCAGCCTGCGCCCGCTGGTGGCCGGCGAAAGTCCAGGGGCGCCGGCCGCTGGCACGGTCGCAGGCAACGGGCGTCGTTTCGCCTTCAGCTCGATCGGCGCCCTGCGCAGCATCGACGACGGCCGCTTCACGCTGATCACCGACCTGCGCAGCGACGAGGTGCGCCTCTTCGCCGCCACCGACCCGGCGCAGCAGACCGACCTCGCCGCCATGCGCCCGGAAGAGGTGAGGCGCCTGGGCGCCGTCCTCGAAGCCTGGATGCGCCGCGTCGAAGGCGAGCGCAAGGCGAGCGCCGCGGCCGGCGAGGAGAGCCTGCAGCGGCTGCGGGCGCTCGGCTACCTCGAGTAGGGCCGAGCCGGCGGCTATCTCAGGCCAGCTGCTTGCCGGGGCCCTGTCGCGGGATCTTCAGCACGGTGCCCGTTTCGAGGTCCTCCGGGTCACGGATGAGCGAGCGGTTGGCGGCGTGGATGTCGCGACTGCGGCTGCGGTCGCCGTAGAACCACTCGGCGATGCCGCGCAGGGTGTCGCCCTGCTGCACGATGTAGTTGACCGATCCGTAGTCGACCGAGGCGCTCGGTTCGCTCTGCCGCGTTGGTTCTTGCGGCGCCTGCGCCGCTTGCTGTTGCGAGGCGTGATAAGCGGCGAGCGCGGCCGCCTCCTTTTCGTCGAGGTTGCTCCGGATCAAGCGCATGGTGGTCTCCTTCACAGCTGCGTGCTCGCGCCAAACCGCCGCGGCACCCGTTCGCCCAACGGACCTGCGATCCGCATGCCACCAAGGCGTGCTAGCCGTCCCGCAGGGCCTCCGTCGGGTCGACCCGAACAGCGCGACGGGCCGGTCCGGCCGCGGACAACAGGCCGATGGTCATGATGAAGATGGCGGCCGCCGGGAGGATCCCCGGGATGTGCCACCCGCCTTCGACTTCGATGTTCAGCCTGCGATGAAGGACGAGCGCGACCGTGACGCCGACGGCAACGCCGGCGGCGATCTGCCACAGCGCGCGGGCGAAGATGCTCGCCAGCACTCGCCCCGGCCGCGCGCCGAGCGCCGTCCGAATGCCGATCTCGCGGCGCCGCCGGGTGACCGTAAAGGACATGAGGGCGTACAGTCCAGCCGCTGACAGCAGGAGCACGCTCAGCGTCACGATGGCAAGGGCGTAGGACGTCAGGTTGCTGGACATCTGCGTCTCGCCGTGGACCTCATCGAGACGGCGTACATCATCCAGGCGCAGAGTCGGATCGAGGCTCGTGCCGATCTCGTGAAGGCGACGCGACATCGCGGCCGGATCGGGCCCGGCATGCAGGGCCAGATGGATTGGGCTGGCGGGTCCACGCGCACCAGGCAGCGCCGGAACATACATTCGTCCCTGGGACGTGTTCGCGGGACGGTCGGGAACGATCCCGACGATCTCGTACCAGGGGCCGGCCTCCGATCCTGGGGCGGGAACCGGCCTGACCCGGCGGCCGAGGGCATTGTCGTCGCCGAGCACCTGTCGCACGAACGTCTGGTCCACGATCGCCGTTGCCGCCGCGCCGAAATCCCTGCCGTCGAACGTGCGGCCCGCCAGGGCCGAGACGTCGAATACCGCGAAGAAGGCCCGGTCGACCTGATTCGCTCTGACGTAACGTCTGACGCGTCGGCCGCCGGCGGCCCCCTCGTCCATCTCGACGAACGTCAGAGGCTCCGCGCCGGGCAATGCCGCGGCGAACGTCACCGCAGATTCGCCGAGCTCCGCTTCGATCTGGCGAACGACCTCGGCCTGGAGGCTTCGGACGCGAGAGGCGAACGCAGGCAGGTCCGCCTCCGCGGCCGGCACGCTCTGGGAATCGACTGACGAGCCGCGCGGTAAGGAATTCCCTTGCGGCAAATCCGGGTCCAAGAACGGCGGGCCGCAGGTGCCCCCACGCCAGCTCCATCGTGGACGGCAGCCCGGCCAGAGCCAGGCCGACCTGGGCGACGATCAAGGCGGTCCACGTCGCGCCGAGCGGTATTCCCGTCCGGCTGCCCAACGAGCGGAGTGCGGTGGGCAGGACTCGGCCGGTGGCCTGCAGCGCAGGTACCAGGCCGGCGATCAGCGCGGCCAGCACGGTGAGGCCGGCGACGAAGAGGGCGGCGCGCCACGAGAAGTCGAAGTCCACCCAGAACGGGAGCGAGCCGCCCAGCTCCGGGAACCGCCTGATGATCTCCCCGATCTGGGTGAGGATCGGGCGTGTCAGGGCGAGCGCCATGGCTCCCGCCGCCGAGGAGAGCACGAGCACCTCCACGCACAGTTGCACCACGATGCGACCGCGGCTCGCGCCGAGCGCGAAGCGCGCGGCGAACTCCTCCTGGCGCGTGACCGTTCGTGCGTAGATGAGGATGGCGATGTTCAGGCATGGCGGCACGAGCAGCAGGCTGACGAGAAGCAGGATGATCCGCTGCTGCCACGCCAGCTCCCCGCGCTCGACATCATCGGTAAACGCAAACGTATAAGGCACGACGCGCGGGCGGCGCGCGTCGCCGCCGGTGAGGCGAGCGATACTGGGCCCGGTCGCTGGCGGCAGCAGCCCTATGGTCGTCAGCTCCGCCTGGGCGCCGTCCAGCGAGACGCCGGGCGCGAGCCGGGCGAACACGACGCCTTCGGGCGCGGCCTTCAGCGAGCCAGAGGGATCCGATCGGAGCGGGATCCAGTAGCGGTGGTTCACCGGGAACGCGAAGCCCTCGGGCATCACGCCGACCACGGTGTGGAGGATCTCGCCGAGCCGCACCGTTTGGCCGATGACCGCACGATCGGACGCGAACCGTGACTGCCACACGTCGTACCCGATCACCACCACGGGCGCCGCAGCGACGTGCTCGTCGGCCTCGGCGATCCACCGCCCCAAGAGCGGCGGGACCCGCGCCAGCCGGAAGCCCGAGGCGGTGATCTCGGCGACGCGCACCCACTCGGCCGGGCGGCTCTCGACCATCAGTCGGCGCTCGATGGTCTGAAACCCGCCGAGATCCTCCACCGACTGCAGCGTCGCGCCCCACCGCTCGAGGTCGCGCCGGGACACCTCACGCCGGCGATGCGCCTCCGCGTCCCAGCTCTGAAGGGCGACCACGCGCTCGCCCTCATCGAGCGGCGGCGCGGTGCGCCCCATGAATTCGTCGAGAAAGACGAAGACGACCGCGGCGATGGTGATCACGATCGTCATCGCCAGCCCGCCGGCGAGCGTGAGGCCCCAGGATCGACGCAACATGCGGAGCCCCAGCTTGGCGTCGAGCGCGAAGCCGTCGAGCCACGGCAGGCCCGACGCCGCGCGCCACGACTCGCGCAGCTGCGTGATGCCGCCCAATTGCACGCGGGCGGCCCGGCGCGCCTCCTCGACGGTGAGCCCCCGGCGCAGGCCGTCTTCTTCCGCCATCTCGAGGTGGGCAGCCATCTCCTGGTCGAAGTCCGACTCGAGGTCGCCCGGACGGAGGAATCCGCGAATGCGGGCGGCGATCGTATGGAAGAACGCGAGCACGATTCAGCTCCCAGTCTGCGGGTGCAACACCCGGCCCATCACGCCAGCGACGCGCTCCCAATTCGCGGTCTCGGCCTGCAGCTGCTTCCGACCGGCCTTCGTCAGGGAGTAGAACTTGGCCTTGCGGTTGTTGTCGGACACGCCCCACTCTGCCTTGATCCACTTCTTCTGAACCAGGCGGACCAGGCACAGGTAGACGGTCCCCTGGTTCACGATCAAGGCACGTTCCCCGACCTGCTCGATGCGACGAGCGATACCGTAGCCGTGCAGCGGCCCGAGGTGCTCCAACGTCTTGAGGACCATCAGGTCGAGGGTGCCTTGAAGAATGGACGACTGAGCATCCGACATGTCGATCACCTCTGGGATGTATAGAGGAGTATCGCAGTCCCTCATGTGGGATGTCAAGAGGAGATCACGCGCATGGCTGATCGCGCTCGAGCTCGCCCGCGCTCAGCGCCGCGGCGCGGCCTGCGCGCTGTCGAGGGCGCGGCTGTAGAGTCCGCGCGCTTCCTGCAAGTGGCCGGCGAGCAGCCGCTGCTGGGCGAGGCGCAGCGCGGCGAGCGAGTCGAGGCGCGCGTCGGAGCCGGCGATGGCCGCCGCGGTGTCGAGCAGCTCCGCGGCCTCGTGGCCGCGGCCGCGCAGCACGAGCAGCGCGGCGAGGTTGCGGTAGGCGGCGGCGCCGCCGGGGTCGAGCTCGAGGGCGCGGTCGTAGGCGGCGTTGGCCGCTTCGAGGTCGCCGGCGCGCCGCAGCGCCACGCCGAGGTTGACCCAGGTGGTGGGAAGCGCGCTGGGCTCGAGCTGCGCGGCGTCGCGCAGCCAATCGACGGCGTCGCCGGTGCGGCCTTCGAGCAGCGCCTCGACGCCGCGGTTGGAGTAGAAGACGGCGATGGCGGCGAGGTCGGTGATCGGCCGCACCTGCAGCCGCGCGCCCGGCGTCTCGCCGGCGAAGTCGAAGACGCGGCGGTCGCCGGCGGGGCCCCACGCTGCCGCCAGGTGCCCCTCGCGCACGGCGAGCGAGGCGTCCGCGGGCGGCGCGCCGCTTCCCGGCACCCCGTCGACGAGCACGAAGTAGGCGGCGATGCCCAGCTCGCGCGCGAGAGCGACGAAGAGGTTGGCGTAGCCGACGCAGTTGGCGCGACGCTCGGCGAAGACGTCGGCGGCGGTAGAGGTGTGTGCTCCTTCAACGATGCCGCCGATGGGGTCCAGGAGGGCGCGCGAGAGGCGGCGGAGCCGCTCGAGCGGAGCCACGTGCGCGGGGACCGTGGAGCGTGCCCAGCGCGCCGTGGGCTCGTCGACGGCGAACGGGACGAGGATGGTGGGTGGCGGCGCCAGCGGGGCCGATTCGGCTCGCGCCACCGTCGGGTGAAGGGCGCAGATCGATGCGAGGGCGAGCGCCGCCGAACGGGCAAGTCGCAGCAGATGAGTAGCTTGCGGCACAGACATGTTGTCGTTCGCGCCCTGCTGGAGTAATCTATCTACCAATAGGTAGTCAAGTCAATACCCCGTCTGACTGCCGCCGCTCCGGCCACCAACGAAGATAGGATCCCCGCCGCCGTGCCCACTCCAGCCAAACCCGAATCCGTCTCCGCGCCGTCTCCCGGCGCCGCCGCCGCCGTCGCCGAGGACGAGCTGGTCGCGGCGCTCGGCGGCGGCCCCTCCGACGCCGCCGAGACGCGCGAGCGCATCCTCCACCTCGCCAAGGACATCCTGCTGCGGCGGAGCTTCCACTCCTTCAGCTACCAGGACCTCGCCGACGGCATCGGCATCCGCAAGGCGTCGATCCACTACCACTTCCCGAGCAAGGAAGACCTCGGCGTGGCGCTCATCGAGCGCATCGGCGGCGCGATGAAGCGCTTCGCGGTCGAGCTCTCGGAGAGCCATCGGCCGCCCGAGGAGCGGCTCACCGCCTATTTCCGCGTCATGCGCGGCCTGCTCGACGAGGAGGACAAGATCTGCGTCTTCGGCGTCCTCGGCGCCGAGTTCAACGCGCTGCCGCCGCGCATGCAGGTGGCTTACGGCGAGCTGCTCGAGGCGCAGCAGAAATGGCTGGCGCGGGTGCTCGAGCGCGGCCGCGAGCGCGGCGTCTTCACCTTCGCGACCACGCCCGAGGAGGAGGCGCTGATCGTCGCCTCCACGGTGCAGGGCGCGCTGCAGCTCGCCCGCGCCAGCCGCCACCCGGAGCGCTTCGACACCGTCGTCGCGGCGCTCGAGGCGCGGCTGCGCGCCCGCCCGGCGGCGGCCGGCTAGCCCCTCGCCCTCAGTCGCGCCCGACCCCCTCAGTCACGTCCTACCCCCTCAGTCACGTCCCACCCCCAGCGCGTCGGCGACGCGGTTGATGTAGTTGAACCACGAGGCGATGAGGGTGATCTGCAAGATGGCGCGGTCGTCGAAGCCTTGCTCGCGCAATCGCGCGTGGTCGTCGCGGCTCACCCGCGTGGCGTCGACCGTCAGCTGCCCGGCGTACTCGAGCATCGCGCGGTCCGCCGGCGAGATCGGCGCGTTCTCGTAGTCCTCCTGCAGCGCCCGCACCAGCTCGTCGTCGAGGCTCACGGCACGCAGAAACTCTGCGTGAGCGCCCGTTCAATACTGGCAGCGGTTGAGCACCGACACCCGCGTGGTGATCATCTCGTGCTGCCGGCGCGAGAGAGGCAGCTCGGGCGACAGCAGCACGCCGAAGGTGGCGAAGGCGTGGAAGAGCGCGTTCGGGATCAGCGTGTGCGTGGCGACGATGCTGCTGCTGCCGTCGTCGCCGGGCGCGCGCTCGTACTCCTTCGGGTAGAGCGCCTTCTGCCCTTCGATCGCGGCGCGCAGCGGCTCGTCGGCCTTGGTGAAGGGGATGGTCTCGATCCACGCCATGGTTCAGGCTCCCGGGGTTGCCGCCAAGCGTACACGCGGCGCCGCAGCGCGCTCACAGCTGTCCGCGCACCAGCGGCGCGAACAGGCGCAGCAGCCGCAGCTTCCAGACCTTGCTGCGCGGGACGCCCGGGTAGCGCTCGTCGGCGCCCTCCGGGTATCCGCGCGCGTCGATGCGAACGGCGCGCTCGAGGTGGCGGTCCATGCGGCGGCGCAGGTCGTCCGCGATCTCGCGGTTCCTCACCACCAGCGCCAGCTCGCTGTTGAGCCGCTGCGAGCGCGGGTCGAGGTTGTAGGAGCCGACGATGACCGTCTCGCCGTCGATCACCGCGTCCTTGGCGTGCAGGCACTCGGGCCCGACGTACTCCCACAGCTCGACGCCGCTTCTGACCAGCTGCGCTTTGTCGCCGACGTAGCCCGCTTGCGGCCAGAGGTTGTCGGTGGCGCCCAGCGAGTTGGTGAGGATGCGGATGCGCACGCCGCGCGCGAGCGCCCGCCGCAGCCCCTCTCGCAGCGCGCGCGTCGGCACCAGGTACGGCGACTCGACGACCACCGACTCGCGGGCGCCGTCGAGGAGGTCGCGCAGCTCGTCGCCCACCCTGCGCGCGCCGGCGTCGTCGCCGATCGGGTCGTGAAGGAATCGCACGGCGCCGCTTTCGACCAGCGCGGGCGGCGTGCGCGACGGGTCGCGGCGCGCCTCGTCGATCCGCGCGTGCAGCCAGGCGAGGTGGCGGTCGAGCTCGGCGGCGGCGGCGGCGACCTCGGCGGCGCTCGCCCGCGCCTTCGAGGGCCTCACGTCGCGGCTCTCCCACAGCGCCAGGAAGTAGCGCTGCGCCTCGCGCGCCGCCTCGCCCTCGACCAGCAGGTCGCAGTCGACGTAATTGTGGGCGCGGATCTGGTGGCCGAAGCCGAAGTAGGTGCTCTGCAGGTTGCGGCCGCCGGCGAGCAGCACGCGGCCGTCGGCCACCGCCAGCTTGTCGTGCATGCGGCGCGTCACCCAGCGCAGGCGGTCGAGGCGGAAGGGGTGGTAGTCGCGGATCTCGACGCCCTCGGCGAGCAGGTGCGCCTGCACGGCGCGCGGGATGGCGTTCCACTGCGCGTCGGCGATGAGCTTGACGCGCACGCCGCGGCGCGCCGTCTCGCGCAGCAGGCCGAGGCTGGTGAGGGTGAAGGGGTCGTCGCCGAAGATGAAGGCGGAGACGAGCAGCTCTTCGCGGGCGGCGAGGACGAGCTCGACGCGCGCCTCGGCGGCCTCGCGGTCGGTCTCCAGGATGCGCACGCCGTCGGCGAGCGCCGGGATCGCCGCCAGGAGCGCCACGGCGAGGCCGAGGGCGAGATGAGATCGCGCGCGCGTCATCGAGTCGTTCTCCGCGGGAGCGCAGACGATAGCGCGCGATCGCCGGCGGGGGAAAACGTCGAATACCGTCCGTCTAGCCAGCAAGGAATCACCACCATCACCACTCGACCCAGGCTCGCCCGCGTGAGCCCCAGGAAGTGAGCCCAGGAGGTTCGCGATGAAACCCGTCATCTACGTTCCCGGCCTGCCCGCCTCGGAGCTGCTCGATGCCGTCACCAAGGAGCGGCTGTTCCTCAACATCGGCCGACTGATCAGCAAGACGGCACGGCAGACGCTGCTGCCGCGGCTCGAGGGGCCCAACGATCCGACGAAACCCGACGGGGTCGTCGCCGGGCTTCCCATCGCCGACATCCTCGACCTGCCGCTGCTCGACGTCGGCAAGGCGGCGCAGTCGCTCTACGACATCCTCCGCACGCTTGGTTACACGGGCTTCCGGCCGCCGTTCGGCTCGCACTTCCGCGCCGTCGGCTGGGACTGGCGACTGCCCGTCGACCACGCCGAGGCGCAGAAGGCGCTTGCCGCCGCCATCGACGACCTGCACGCGAGCACGGGCAAGGGCGTGGTTCTCATCCTCCACTCCACGGGCGGGCTCGTCCTGCGCGCCCTCGTCGAGGCGCGGCCGGCGCTGGTGGACAAGATCGACCGCGTCGTCTCGCTCGGCGTGCCCTGGGCGGGCACCCTCAAGTCGTTCCGCTTCCTGGCCGGCAACACCGGCTTCTTCCCGCTCACCAAGGCGGAGACGCAACACACGATCGGCCGCTCGTGGGCGGCCTACGACCTGCTGCCGCCGGACCCGGCGAAGACGCCCGACGCGCCGCCGCTGTTCTTCGCCGCCGGCAAGCCGTCGAGCCCGCTCGTCGCCCGCGGCTGGATCCCGACTGGTGGCGACCGCGCGCCGATGGTGGCTCGGGCGCAGCGCTCCGACCAGCTCTTCGGGCAGCGCTCGCGACGTCTGGAGCCCGGCGGCCGGGCGCTGCCGATCACCACCGTCGCCGGGTGGGGCGTTGCCACCGACACCGCCGCGCGGCTCGTCGCCGGCGGTAAGGTGGAGTTCGAGTCCACGCCCGAGGGCGACGGGACGATCCCCTTCGTCTCGGCGAGCTGGCTGCAGGGAGTGGCGAGCTTCTTCGCGCCGCTCGGCTTCTATCCGACCGACAACCTGCCCGAACGGCACTCGACGCTGTGGAGCTCGCCGCCGGTGCGCGCCCTGCTCACCGAGGTGCTCACCGGCGCGGCGCACCGCGACTTCGCCTACGCGGCGGTCGACCCCGACGACGCCATCAACCAGCGCGCCGAGGTGCGGGTGCGGGCGGTGGCGCTCGACGCCAACGGCAGCCCGTTGCCGGCGGCCAGGGTGCGGGTCTCCGAGCTCACCGGACCCGCCGACCCACCCACCGCGCTGCAGGCCGACGGCCGCGGCGAGGTGAGGGTCGCGCGCAACCGCATGCGATTGGTGAAGGTGGGCGGCGCGCGCTTCCTCCGCTTCGAGGTCACCATCGAGTGGACCGGCGGCACCACGGGACCGCTGACGTTCTCGTTCACGGCTTAGCGAACGGAGTTGGAGCGCGGCTGGTAACTGCGGCAGCGCGAGCTGGTCGGAGCGTGGTGGTCGCGGGGCGGTGGTGACCACCCGGCCGGCGGGCGGCTGGCGGATCCGGAGGCCGCCACCGCGGACTTCCCACGCTTCGTCAAGCCGCTCTTGCCTCCTTCTGAGTTGCCTCCACCTCGGACGGAGAGGCAGCAGGAGGATCAGGGACGTAAGTCGTCCTGTCGCGCAGCATGGCGATGAGAATCCGCAGGTGGCCGTCGCCCAGGATGCGTAGGGCATGGCCGACGGTGAGGCCCCGCTGTCGCAAGCGGTCGTAACGTGCGCGGCTGGCGGGATCTCGCTGCAAGCTGTTCAGTGACCAGTGGTGTATCGCGTAGCGCAATCGGGGATTGCAGGCTCGACGCATCAACACCACGCGGCGCTTGCCGCTGGCACGTGTCACGGGTGCGACCCCGCTGAGGGCGCGTATGAGCTGGTAGTCTCGAGTGGCGACAGCGCGCGAGGCCTCGCTCAGCACCGTGGCGGCGACGAGCTTTCCCACCCCCGGCATGGAGAGAAGGATCTCGGCGTCACGGTGCTGGCGAGGCTGCTCGGGCTGGTCGTTTTCCTCGTCGCGCAGCTGGGCGAGGGTGCGAGCGATCCAGGCCGTGCAGTCGCGGTGCTGACGATGGAGCAGCTGGAGCTGCTCGATGAGCACCGCGATGTGCCCGGTAGCGGCGGTGATGGTGCCCGCGGCTACGGGTAATGCCGGTTGGTCGAGCACCGCCATCAGCCGATCGGCGTCGAAGCGGCGGATGCGATGGTCGCGCAAGAGCTTGACCAGCTTCGAGCGTGTCAGCCGACGCGCCTGCTGCGGCTGGGGAGCCAGCTTCAGCAAGGCCCAAAGCCAAGGCTCATCGGCGCCAGGCACGAGCTCCAGCAGCTGAGGCCAGAAGCGATGCAGCTGTCCGCCGAGGCGACACGCGACGGCGTGCTGCTGCTCGAGCAGGTGCCGTTCCAGGCGGCTAGCTTCGCGCAGTTCGAGGATCGTGGGATCTTCGGGATGGACCCGTCGATAGGAAGCCAGGTCGGTGCGTAGCGAGGTGGCGACGACGAAGGCGTCGAGGCGGTCGTCCTTGCAGCCCGCCACGCTGTGACGATCACGGAAGCGGTCGAGCTGTTTCGGATTGAGATGGTAGACGTGCGCGCCGGCTTCGACGAGCACATCGACGATGGCGCCGTGAGGGGTTTCGATTCCTACGGCGACGCGAGAGAGATCTTGCCCAGCGAGCTGTCGAAGCCAATCGAGTAACTGGCGCAAGCCTGCTTCACCATGGCTGATGGTGCTCTCTCGCAGACGTGCCCCGTCGCCGTCGAGCACACAGACCTGGTGCTCTCGGCTACCCCAGTCGATGCCGACGAAGAACTCGTAGCTCAAGCGGACCTCCTTTCCGACCGACTCGGCTCTGCCGCGATGCTGACTCGGCCCTGTATTGGCGCTCGTAGCGCGACTTCCCACGGGAGGCACCGCGGCTCCCGTGCTGGGGCACCGTCCGCAGCAGGCACTCGGAGTGCGACACCGGCCCGAGTGCTCCCAACACGGTCGCCGAAGAACACTGGGAATGCGGGCTCGCTGCGCTCGCCCGCATCAGAGAGAAACATACAGGCACCGGCCCGCGCCTCGTGGTAAGCGGAAGGGAGGGCGCGGGCCTCCACTCTCCAGGCGCCGGTAGGGTATCGACCACGCAAGACTTGCGAAGCGCCTTCCGAGAGGTGCCGCAGTGGCGGCCTCCGGATCCGCCGGACGCACCCGCCTACATGAGTGGACGCCGAGCGACCTGTCGGCGAGCTCGTGTGTCGCCGTGGTCGCTGTGGCGGCTTGCCTCGCGCTCGTTTGTCGCTGCATGACCAGCTCTGTCGTGCCGCTATTCACACCATCGCGCTCCGACGCCACGTTAGTGGCCCACTTGCGGCACATGCTCGTCGCCTGAAGGGGGCAGAGCTTGCTGCGGCCTCCGGCGACCACAGTGGAGCGCGAGTTGTGACGGGAAAGTCGGCGGCGCGCATCCCGGCACCCGAGCGGTACGACGGGCTCACCGTGGCAGCGACAGGCGAGCGCGAGGCAAGCCGCCACAGTGACCACGGCGACACACGAGCTTGTCACCCGAGCGCCCGGTGACCACTCGTGAAGGCGTTCGCGTCTACGGGATCGGGAGGCGTCGCGGAAGGGCTTCCGGAGGGCGCATTCGTCGGGCATCCGCAGCCAGCGGACGCCCCGCGCGCCCGGAGGCAAGCGAGCGACTTCACCTGAATACCTCTGTAGCGAGCGTGCCCTGGAGCGACGCCTCCCGATCCCGTAGCGAACGCCGGCCGGAGACCAGCAAACCCCGCGGCCACCACCCACCCTTCCTACGCCGGTGGCCCCGCGATCTCCGCTGCCCGCTGCGGCCGCGTCGCGTCGTGGACCGTACGCCAGACCATCGCGCCCAAAATCACACCGCCGCCGGCGAGCGCCCAGCCGCTCGGGCGTTCGCCGTGCACCGCCCAGGCCCAGAGCGGCGCCAGCACCGGCTCCAACATCAGCAGCAGCCCCGCTTCGAGCGCCGAGAGACGCCCCATGGCGCGCGTCAGCAGCAGGTACGAGAGCCCGATCTGCACCACGCCGAGATAGACGATCAACAGCCAGTCGACGGGCCGGCTCGGGCCCAGCGGCAGCGCGGCGGGCAGGCAGGCGACGAAGGCCAGCGCGTTGCCGGCCACCACCGAGGCGTGCGCCAAGCCCTCGTCACCCTTGGCGGTGCCGCGCTCGAGCCAGCGCAGGCCGAGCAGGGTGAGCGCCCAGAGCAGCCCCGAGATCAGCGACAGCACGTTGCCGCGCACCGGGTCGGCAGCCACCGCGGTGGCCTCGTCGTGGCCGAGCAGCAGCAGCGCCATGCCGGCCATCACCGTCAGCATGAACAGCACGTCGCCGCGGCGCGGCTTCTCGCGCAGCAGCAGCGGCGACAGCAGCAGCAGATACACCGGGAAGGTCGACTGCAGGAAGATGGCGTTGGCGGCGGTCGTCAGCTTGCTCGCCAGCGCATAGCAGACGAGCGTGCCGGCGTAGGCGGTTCCCACCAGCCACAGCCGCGGCCGCAGCAACTGCCGGCGGTCGGGCAGCAGAAGGAGGAGGAACAGCGCCGCGATGCCCGAACGGAATCCCGCGACCTGCCAGGCGCCGAGGCCGCAGGCCTTGATCGCCGTCGGCCCGGTCGAGAACAGCACCGCCGTGGCGAGCAGCCGCAGCCGCGCGGCGAGCAGCGGGTCGCGCGCCGCAGGCGTTGCGGGCGTCGTCAGTGGCCCGCCGGGCCCACCGGCAGCGCCGTCGGCGCCGGCGCCAGGGAGTGCGGCGGCGGCACGTGGCCAGCGCTCGCCGGCAGGAAGTAGAAAAGGATCCCGAGCAGCACGTACACCGCCAGCAGCTGCGCCCCCTCGAGCCAGTGCGACTCGCCGTCGCTCGCCACCTGGGCGCAGATAACGACCGCCACCAGCACCGCCAGCACCTCGACCGGCGAGAAGACGAGGTCCATCGGCTGCGGCGCCACCCAGTAGGAGAGCAGCACCAGCACCGGCGCCACGAAGAGAGCGATCTGGATGCTCGAGCCGATGGCGATCGACACCGAAAGATCCATGCGGTTGCGGATGGCGACGAGCACCGCCGTGCTGTGCTCGGCGGCGTTGCCGATGATCGCCACCACGACGACGCCGACGAAGAGGTCGGTCATCCCCATCGCGTGCGCCGCCTGCTCGACCGAGCCGACGAGGATCTCGCTCATCCACGCCACCGCTGCGGTGGCGACGGCGAGGATGGTGAGCGCCTTCTTCGCGCTCCAGGCGGGGTGCGCCTCCTCCTCGAGCGCCTCGGCCTCGCCGTGCGTGCCGGAGAAGAGCGCCACGTGGGTGCGCAGCGAGAAGAGCAGGCCGAGAGCGTAGGTGCCGAGCAGCACGAGCGCGAACCACAGGCTGAGGTTCTTCTCGCTCGACCAGCACGCCGGCACCGCCGAGGTAGTGGAAGCTGGCGGGCAGGATGAGCGACACCGCCGCCATGAAGAGCATCGTCGACTGCATGCGCGCCGCCGTGGCGTTGAAGCGCTGGAGATCGCGCTTCAAGCCGCCGCCGAGGAACGAGGCGCCGAGCACCAGCAGCAGGTTGCCGAGGATCGAGCCGGTGAGCGACGCCTTGACGACCGACAACAGTCCCTCGCGCAGCGCGGCGAAGGCGATGATCAGCTCGGCGGCGTTGCCGAAGGTGGCGTTGAGCAGGCCGCCGAGACCTTCGCCGGTGTGCTTGGCGAGGTGCTCGGTGGCGCGCCCCATCCAGCCGGCGAGCGGGATGATGGCGACGCACGCGGCGAGGAAGATCCACAGGTGCGCGCCGGGGGCGAGGAAGTGCAGGCCGACGGTGATCGGCACGAAGACCAGCAGCCAGGAGAGGGATGGTTTCATCACGGCGCTACGGGGCGCGCGAATTCTAGCTAGATCGCCTGCGCTTCGAACGCGGCGCGCCGCCGCTCAGGTCCGCGCACGTGGGAAGATGACGGCCGATCCGCCCCCTGCGGTATGGCGCACGCGAGGAGAGGTGAATGAAGGTGCGGCACAGGCGAGTCGGGCTGGGCTGGCTCCTCGGGTCGCTGGCGACGGCGATGGCGATGGCGGGGGCCGGGGCCGAGGCACCGACCGGCCGCGCCGTCGCACCGACGGCGACCGACCCGACGCCGGCGCAGACGACACGCCCCTCGGCGGCCACGCCGGCCTTCGACCTCGCCCGCGCCCGTGTGGTCGACTTGTCGCACGACTACGGCCCCGACACCCTCTTCTGGCCGGCGACGCCGCCCCAGACCTTCCAGCTCGAGACGCTCTTTCACGGCCAAACCGCCGGCGGCTTCTTCTACGCCGCCAACCGGTTCTGCGGGCCCGAGCACGGCGGCACCCACCTGGACGCGCCGCTGCACTTCGCCGACGGCAAGTGGTCCGCCGCCGACGTCCCCGTCGACCGACTGGTGGCGCCGGCGGTGGTGCTCGACGTGCGCCGCCAGGCCGCGGCCGACCGCGACTACCGCCTGACGGCGCCGGACGTCGCGGCCTGGGAATCGGCGCACGGCCGCATCCCCACCGGTGCCATCGTGCTGCTGCGCACCGGCTGGAGCGAGCGCTGGCCCGACCGCCTGCGCTACTTCGGCAGCGCTTCGACGAGCGACGCCAGGGACCTGCACTTCCCCTCGTACGGCGCCGAGGCGGTGAAGCTGCTGCTCGATCGCCAGGTCGCCGCCCTCGGCGTCGACACCGCCAGCATCGACCACGGCCCGTCGCGCGACTTCCCGGTGCACCGTCTGACGGCGGCGGCCAACGTGCCCGGTCTCGAGAACCTCGACCAACTCGACAAGCTGCCTGAGGTCGGCGCCTGGCTGGTGGCGCTGCCGATGAAGATCGCCGGCGGCACCGGCGGTCCGCTGCGCGCGGTGGCGCTGCTGCCGCCGTGACACGCCGCGGCGCGCTCGCAACGCTAGCGGTGGCTGTCGCCCTCATCGTGGGAGCCCTGTTGATGATGGACAGCGTCGTACGCTCGATGCTCTACCCGGCACCGCCGCTGCGCCCGCCCTCGCCGCCGCCGACGCCGCTCGTCGAGGTGCCGCTCGAAGCAGGCGGTAGCGCCGTCTCCGCGTGGTACCTGCCCCCCACCGGCGGCGCCGCCGCGCCGCTCGTCTTGTGGCTCCACGGCAACGGCGAGAACCTCGAGACCATGCGGCACGCGGGACTCTTCGACGACCTCGCCACAGGCGGCGCCGGCGTGCTGGCGATCGACTACCCAGGCTACGGCCGCAGCCCCGGCACGCCCTCGGAGACCGCCAACCTCGCCGCCGCCGAAGCGGCCTGGCGATGGATGCTCGACCACCGCGAAGGCCGCCCCCTCGTCATCGCCGGCTGGTCGCTAGGCGCCGCGGTGGCAGCGCAGCTCGCTGCTGCCCATGGCGACGAAGTCGCAGGCCTGATGCTGCTCTCCGCCTGGGACCGCCTAGACGCCGTCGCGCGTCTCCATTTCCCCGGCTGGATGGTCGGGGCGCTCCTCTCCGAACGCTACGACTCCACTGTCGCGGCGCCACGCATCACTGTCCCGACCCTCCTCGTCCACGGCGATCGCGACACCATCATTCCCATCGAGCTAGGCCGCCATCTGTTCGCCGCACTCGCCGAGCCTAAGCAGTGGGTTGAAGTCCCAGGCGCCGGCCACAACGATCTCCTCGCCCGCCCCGAAGCCTGGCAGGCGATCCACTCCTTTCTCTCCCACCCCGGCGAGCATCGTTCAGGTTAGTCACGAGCTGGCCGGTAGGGGCGCCGGACGGAGCGGGCGCCCGGACCGAGGGCTCCCGCCCGCGCGCAGCGAAGCGAGCACGGGTGGGATACGGGCCGAGGCGGGGACCCGTGCAGCCCGGCGCCCCTACCGGCCCTTCACGCCACTGCCACTGATCGATCTCGCCTCCTCCCCGCGCGTCGCTGGTTGACGGGCGATCCCGCCCGCCACATTTCGCCGGCAACCGCCGGCATCGGGAGGGAGTCATGAAGGGTCACAAGCCGCTCTCCACGTTCCGCGCCGGAGTCCTCGTCGCCGCCGTCGCCTCGTCGTTCGCCGCCACCGTCGCGCCAGCCCAGGAAATCGTCACCCCCATCGGCGCCGAGCAACTCGTCGTCGCCACCGGCGACTACCCGGCCCTCGTCTACGACAACCAGGGCCGCGGAGTCGTCACCTGGGTGGAGGCGAGCACAGCCACCGCCCCCGCCACCATCCGCGCCCGCCGTCTCTCCGGCGAGGCGCTCGGCGCCCCCTTCCAGGTCAGCGCCCCCTCCACTGCGCTCTGGCCCGAAGACCCGCGCGTCGCGATGGACGCGCAAGGCGGCTTCGTCGTCGTCTGGTCCGCCCGCGAGGTGCGCGGCCAGCTCTTCCGCGCCGACGGCCGTCCGCGCGGCGGCCAGCTCACGCTCAGCCCCCGCAACGTCGGCGGCTTCCACCCCGAGGTGGCGATGGCGCCCGACGGCCGCTTCGCCCTCGCCTGGGAGCAGTCGCACTGGGACCCCATGCGCGCCGTGCGCCTCGCCACCTTCACCAACCGCGGCACCCGCCTCGGCCGCGCGCAGACGATGCCCGCGATCGGCACCATGGCCAACCTCGTCGGCGCGGTCAGCGCCAGCCCGACCAGCGTCGCCGTCGGCTGGACCGAGTTCACGCCCTGCCCCTCCAACCCCATCGACCCGGTGAGCGCCGTCTACACCTTCAACTGGCAGATGTCGCCGCTGCGTTCTGTCGACCGCCTCGCCAACGACAACCCCTGCGTCGACGGCCCGCAAGTGCTCGCCATGCCGAGCAGCGACGTCGGCCCGCTCGGCATCTTCGTCGGCCGCCGCTACTCCATCCAGCGCTTCTCGCGCATCGACGGCACCCGCATCGGCCCGCGCACCAACGTCGCCGAGCTGCCCTCCTGCGCCGGCTCGACCTGCGACCGCGTCAAGACCGTCGCCGGCGACCCCCGCGGCCGTTTCGTCTTCATCTGGGAGCGCTTCGAGAACGGCGTCTACAACCTCGTCGCCGAGCTCTACGGCCGTGAAGGCGCCAAGCGCGTCGAGCGCTTCCCGATCAACACCCACGCGTCGACCACCGAAGAGCGCCCCGCGGCCGCCTTCACCAGCGACGGCACCCTCATCGTCACCTGGCACCGCGAAGGCGAAGGGATCCTCATGCGCCGCTTCCGCATCGAGTAGCTCCCGAGGCTTCCAGGGAGCTCGAGGGGCCGGCTCTTTCGAAACATCCAGCGATGCTGGAGGAGGGGCCGGAGCGGGCGCCGGGCGAGCGGGCGCCCGGACCGAGGGCTCCCGCTCGCGCGCAGCGTCCTCGCGAGCACGAGTGGGAAACGGGCCGAGGCGGGGACCCGTGCAGCCCGGCGCCCGCTCCGGCCCCGTACCACGAGCCTCTTTCCTCGGGCGTATGATCGCCTCGCACCATGAGGCTCCTCAAGGTCGCCGCCGGCGCCCTCAACCAGACGCCGCTCGCCTGGGACGGCAACCGCGACAACGTCCTCGGCGCCATCGCCGAGGCGCGCGACGCACGGCGTCGGCGTCCTCTGCCTGCCCGAGCTCTGCATCACCGGCTACGGCTGCGAGGACGCCTTCCTCTCGCCCGGCCGTGCGCCGACACCGCCTGGGAGGTGCTGCACGAGATCGTGCCGGCAGACGCGCGGCATCGTCGTCGCGGTCGGGCCTGCCGCTGCTCTTCCGCAACGCCCTCTTCAACTGCGCCTGCCTGCTCGTCGACGGCAAGATCCTCGGCTTCGTCGCCAAGCAGTACCTCGCCGGCGACGGCATCCACTACGAGCCGCGCTGGTTCAAGGCCTGGCCGCGCGGCGTCGCGCGCCGAGCTCGAGCGCGGCGGCGAGCGCTAGCCGCTCGGCGACCTCGTCTTCGACGTCGGCGGCGTCGGCATCGGCTTCGAGATCTGCGAGGACGCCTGGGTGGCGCACGCGCCCCGGCGCCCAGCTGGCGCGCGACGGGCGTCGACCTGCTCCTCAACCCGTCGGCGAGCCACTTCGCCTTCGGCAAGCGCGAGGTGCGCGAGCGCTTCGTGCATCGAGGGCTCGCGCGCCTTCGGCGTCAGCTACGTCTACACCAACCTGCTCGGCAACGAGGCCGGGCGCGCCATCTACGACGGCGGCGGCGCTGATCGCGACGGCCGGCGCGCCTGGTCGCCAACGGCCCGCGCTTCACCTTCGGCGACCGCCAGCTCACCACCGCGGTCGTCGACGTCGACTTCACGCGCATGAACCAGGCGCGGCTGTGGAGCTTCTCGCCCGAGCTCGACGAGCGCCGCGGCGAGCGGGTGCGCGCGACGTTCCGCTTCCCGCCGGCCGAGGCGCGAGCCGGCGCCGTCGAGCGCGACGCAGCTCGCGCGCCTGGGAGCACTCCGCCGCAGCTCAAGGAGGAGGAGTTCACCCGCGCCATCGGCGCTCGGCCTCTTCGACTACCTGCGCAAGAGCCGCGCGCGCGGCTTCGTGGTGTCGCTCTCGCGGCGGCGCCGACTCCGCGGCCGTCTCCTGCCTGGTGGCGCTGATGGTCGAGCTCGCGCTGGTCCGAGCTCGGCCGCGAGCGGCTTCCTCGACCGCCTCGGCATCTCGGCGCGCTCGACGCGCGCGACGCCGCGCGAGGCGGTGCGCGAGCTGCTCACCTGCGTCTACCAGGCGACCGCGCAACAGCTCGCAGGTGACCCGCGAGGCGGCGCGCGCGGTGGCCGAGGCGCTCGGCGCGCGCTTCCTACGAGCTCGACGTCGACGCGCCTGGTGCGACGGCTACACGCGGCTCGTCGAGGAGGCGCTCGGGCCGCCACGCTCGACTGGGAGCGCGACGACCTCGCGCTGCAGAACATCCAGGCCCGCGTGCGCGCGCCGGGCGTCTGGATGCTCGCCAACCTGCAGCAGCGCGCTGCTGCTCGCCACCAGCGACCGCTCGCGAGGCGGCGGTCGGCTACGCCACGATGGACGGCGACACCGCCGGCGGCCTGTCGCCCGATCGCCGGCATCGACAAGCCCTTCCTGCGCCGCTGGCTGCGCTGGCTGGAGACCGCGGGCCCGACGGGTCTGCACCCGGTGCCGGCGCTCGCCGCGGTCACCGCGCAGGCACCCGACGGCCGAGCTGCGCCCGCCGGCGCCGCGGCAGACCGACGAGGCCGACCTCATGCCCTACGAGCTGCTCGACGCCATCGAGCAGCTCGGCCATCCGCGACAAGCAGTCGCCGCTCGAGGTCTACCGGCTGCTGCGGCCCGCGCTTCCCGCAGCACCGCGCCGGCGCAGCTGGCGGCGTGGGTCGAGCGCTTCTTCCGCCTCTTCGCGCGCAACCAGTGGAAGCGCGAGCGCTACGCGCCCTCGTTCCACGTCGACGACCTCAACCTCGATCCCAAGACCTGGTGCCGCTTCCCGATCCTCTCGGGCGGCTTCGAGCGCGAGCTCGAGGGCCTGCGCCGCGCGGTGGTCGTCGAGGCGGAGCAGCGCGCTGTGCGCGGATCTGTGCTCTAGTAGCCAGGTCCATCGGCAACGCGACGAAAGGGGGAGAGCCATGAGTTCTCGGGTGAAGACGACCGTCTGCGCGATCGTTCTCGCGACCATCTCCAGCCTCGCGGCGGCTCAGCCGCAGGGCACGCGGATGAACTGGGAGACGTTCATTCAGGATCCCGCCCGCGTCCAGAGCCTGCGCAACGCCATCGCGGTCATGCGCTCGCGCAACAGCGCCGACCCCACCAGCGCGCTGTACCGCACGAGCTGGACGTACTGGGCCTCGATGCACGGCTACTTCGGTCCCGGCTCCCCGTTCGGCACGGTCGAGAACGGACGCCTGCGCTACCAGAACGGCGGCGGCGATGCGTTCCTCTTCCCGCTGTTCAACGGCATCACCAACACGACTCCACCCGATGCGGTTGCCCAGCAGGTATGGGCGCAGTGCCAGCACGGGACGCCGTGGTTCTTCGCCTGGCACCGGCTCTACCTCTATTACTTCGAACAGCAGCTCCAGGCCGCGGCGAAGGACCCCAACCTGCGCCTGCCGTACTGGGACTACACGGACCCCGCCGACGTCGCGATGCCCGCGCCGTACAGCGACAGCACTTACGACGACGCGCTCGGACATCTCGTCCTCAACCCGCTCTACGAGCCGCGCCGCATTCCGGGATGGAACCCGCCCGGCGGCGTCACCCTCGATCCCGCCGCCACCGACATCGACGATGCGTTGAAGCTGAAGCCCTACTTCGGCGGGTTTGGCGTCGGGTTCCAGAGCACCATCGAGCAAGGTGTGCACGGCACCGTGCACTGCTCGGTCGTCGACTGTCCGGCGACCGACATGGGGGCCGTCGGGTATTCGGCGAACGACCCCATCTTCTGGGCGCACCACACCAACATCGATCGCATGTGGGACTGCTGGACGAGCCTCGGCAACAAGAACCCGACCGACAACGCCAACTGGGTGAACAAGTCCTTCTCGTTCATCGATGCCACCGGCCAACTGGTCACCAACCAGGTCGCCGATCTCTTCAACGGCAAGGTCAAGCTCGACTACGTCTACCAGCAGGCGAGCAACTGTTCGCGAGCCGCGGCACCGCCGCCACCGGCCGTCCCTGCGCCGGCCGCACCGATGTCGGACGCGGCGTTGCAGAACGCGCGGGCCAAGCTGGCGACGCCGGCGGTCCTCGGCGAGGTCAAACAGCACGTGATCAACGCGGCGGTGTCGCGCCAGCGACTGCCGATCGCGGGCGGAGCGATGGCGCCGGTGCGTGCCCTCGCGATGCGCGGCAACGACGCGCTGCCGGTGAAGACGGAGCTCGTGCTGCGCAACATCCAATTCACCGAGCATCCCGGCAAGCAGTTCAGCGTCATCCTCGAGCGACGCGACGATCCGACGAAGCGAGTGCGCGTCGGCACGCTGAGCTTCTTCGACTCGATGGCGGCCGGGCATGAGCATGACGAAGAGGCGAGCGACCGCACGTTCGACGTCACCGACGAGCTGCGCCAGATCGCCGCTTCGGCGAGCGATCTCAAGGAGGTCAACGTCGTGTTCGAAGCGACGACGGGACGCATCACTCCGGGAGCGGAAGAGATCTCGTTCGATCGGGACGACACCAAGCTGACCGTGGGCGAGATCGAGTTGCTCGTGTCGGCTGAGAACCCGTAGGCCAGACCGCGTGGCGCGCCGCGATCGCGGCGCGCCACGAAGCAGGCGGTGGGGAGGCGCGCCAGCCAGTCTGACGCGGAACGGGGATTGCACCCCCTTCGTTGCGAAGGAGGTGCCCATGGAGCTTCCCATCCTGCAACTCAGCTTCCGCGACATCCCACCACCCCGCCAGGCCGAGCTCGAAGCAGCGCGTCCGCCGCCGCGCCGAGAAGCTCGAGCGCTTCTGCGACCACATCATGAGCTGCCGCGTCGCCATCGAGCGCCCGCCCAGGCGCGCATACGCGTGCGCATCGACCTCACCGTGCCGCCCGGGCACGAGCTCGTGGTGCGCAAGGAGCCCGGCGACAACGACCGCCAGGCTGACCTGATGACGGTGGTCAACGGCGCCTTCGAGGCCGCCGAGCGCCAGCTCAAGGCGCTGGTCGGAGAAGCAGCGCGGCGAGGTGAAGACCCACGACGAGCCGCTGGCCCTGGTCACGCCGCCTCTTCCGCGACGCCGGCTACGGCTTCCTGAAGACCGTCGACGGCCGCGACGTCTACTTCCACCGCAACTCGGTGGTCGACGGCTGGGAGCGGCTCGAGCTCGGCACCCAAGTTCGCTTCGCGGAGTCGATGGGCGAGACCGGCCCGCAGGCGAGCACCGTGCAGGTGGTCGACAAGCCCGGGGCGAGCGAGCCCAGGACCGACGACAGCACCGTCGAGTCGCCGCTGGGCTGGGAGGGGCGGCAGCGGTAGCGCCGCGCCGCCCTGAACGGCGGGCGCCGCCTTATTCGACGTCGATCGACATCAGCTCGACCGGCGTCAGGTTGCCGCGCAGCTGCACCGCGAGCGCGATGTTGTTGATGGCGGCGAAGACCCGCAGGTCGGTGTTGGCGTGGTTGAAGGTCGTCTGGTTGGCGACGTTGCGGTAGAAGCCGAACTGCGGCCCGACGTAGGTGCCGGAGGTGGGGAACGAACCCACCGCCAGCGGGGCCGTGTGGCGAACCAGGCTGGTCGCGGAGTCTTGCGAGACCAGACCGGCTCCGTTGTCGCAACGATAGGCGATGGCCCATCCACCGGTGAGGTCCACGAGGTCGCGCGCGATCGGGAAGGTGATGTTGAACGGCGTGAAGGTGTTGATCGTGAAGTTCAACGGCCCTGGCACCGTGAACGTCTCGACCGCGCCGACCGGCGTGGTGAAGATGGGACTGGTGCTGCCGTCGAAGCCGTCCCAGACCTGGACCCGGATGTCGATGCCGTTGGAGCAGCTGAACGTCGCGGTGGACGGCCAGGTAGACCGTGGCCTCCTCGATGTGGGCGATCGTCCCGGGGCCCGCGGCGACGAAGGGGCTCGCCATGTAGGTGCGCGGGCTGCCGGTGGTGGTCGTCGGGGTGGCGCCCGTGAAGGAGTCGTAGATGGTGACCGCGACGCCTTCGGTTCCGGGCGCACGTCCGAGGGTTCCGGCGGAGTTCACGGCGCGCAGCGTAGGCGCCTGCGTCCAGGTGACGGAGGATTTCCCGTCGGCCGCCGCCCAGGATGTGGAGGCGCCGGAGAGCGAAACCAAGAGCACGACTGCGAACCGCGTTGGGACCTTCATAGTGTGTTCTCCCCCAATGGTTGGTGGCGAGATTCTACTTCAAGCGAGCCGCCGCCGGCTGCATCAATTCGTCGTAGGCGAGCGGCTGCCCGGTCTCCCAAGGCCGGTAGTCGTTGCAGAAGTCGATGCGCTCGCCCAGCGGCGGGTGCGACGAGCGCCAGAGCTTGTACAGCTGTGCCGGGCCGCGGGTTGCCGAGGTTCTCCTGCTGCAGCTCGCACGAAGGCGGTGGCGCAGGAGTGGTTGTCGCGCGTGATCTCGAGGCCGAAGACGGTCCGACTCGTGCTCGGTGTGACGGGTGAAGGCGAGGATCCCCGGCGTGAGCACGAAGATCACCAGGCTGAACAGCAGGCCGATCGAGCGGCACCGAGGCGACGTCGGCGAGCTCGGAGAACCCGCAGCGCGGCGCCGTGGCGGGCGATCAGCGCGCCGGCCGTGCGGTGGATCGACCCACAGGCCGACGAGGATCAGCACCGACCCCAGCCCGAGCAGCTTCGGCACGTGGCCGAGCACGTAGTGCCCCATCTCGTGCCCCATCACCAGCAGCACCTGCGGGTCGTCGAGCTTGGCGAGGCGTGGTGTCCCACAGCACGATCCGCTTGGTGCCCAGGAAGCCGGTGACGTAGGCGTTGACGGTCTTGGTGTCCTCGCTCTTGGCCACCTCGAAGACGCGGCTCCCCTCGATGCCGGCGCGGTCGGCCAGCGCGAGGATCTGCGCCTCCAGCGCCTTGTCCTTCATCGGGCCGAACTTGTTGAACAGCGGCTCGATCCAGATCGGCGCGACGAACGAGCAGCACGGCGAGCAGCGGGATGGCGAGCAGCGCCGTGTAGAGCCACCAGCGCCGCGGGCTCTTGCGCAGCAGCAGGTAGGGCACCCACAGGAACGAGCGCGTTGAAGATGCAGGCGAGCGCCAGCGCCTTGAAGGCGTCGCTCCACCACTTGGCGGCGGTCTGCTCGGAGAGGCCGTAGGCGTGCTGGCGCACGAAGTCGCCGTACCAGGCGAGCGGCAGGTCGAGCACGAAGCCGACGATGGTGAACAGCACGCCGTAGACGGCGACGGTGAAGATCCACTTGCGGCCGATACGCCGCGCCAGGTCGCGCAGCTGCGCCGAGAAGCCGGTGAAGAGCAGCAGCAGCGGCACGGCGAAGCCCCACAGCAGCGTGACCGCCCAGAGGACGTTGCCGCTGCGGTAGTAGCGCATCGCCTTCTCGGAAGGCGTCGGCACGGGGACCGGCGTGTCGGCGGACACCGCGGCCGCCGGTTGACTGGCAACGACCGCGCCGGCGTCAGCGGGGGAGGCCGCCGCCGTCGGCGGCTGCCCGGAGGCCGGTGCGGCGCCGACGAACGCGAGAACGAGCAAGGCGGCGGCGAGACCGGCAACATTGCGCATCGGGACCTCCTGGGGTGGCGATGGAAGGCGAAGACTATGGCAACCGGCACCACCCGGTCATCGCGAGCGCAGCGAAGCGGTCGAGTGCCATCGGCTAGTCTCGGGTGGTGCCGTCGATCCTCACCCTGCTCACCGATTTCGGGCTCGCCGACTACTACGTCGGCGCCGTCAAGGGCACGGTGCTGCGGCTGGCGCCGGGGACGCAGCTCGTCGACCTCTCGCACGAGGTGCCGCCGGGCGACGTCGAGGCGGGGGCGGACCTTCTCGCTGCCGCGGCGCCGACGTTTCCAGCCGGCACCGTCCACCTCGCGGTGGTGGATCCCGGCGTCGGCAGCTCGCGGCGGCTGCTGGTGGTGCGCTCGGGCGGACACCACTTCGTCGCTCCCGACAACGGGCTGCTCACGGCGGCGCTCGATGACGGCGGCGAGGCGTGGTCGGTGACGCGGCGCGAGCTCTTCCTCGACCTCGCTGCGGATGCCAGTAGCGGCAGCGCCACCTTCCACGGCCGCGACCGCTTCGCGCCCATCGCGGCGGCGCTGCTGCGCGGCGAGCATCCCGACGCGCTCGGCGAGCCGATCGACGACGCCGTGCGGCTCGCGCGGCCGGCGCCGCGGCGGGAGCGCGACGGCGACGGTTGGACGCTCCACGGCCGCGTCGTGCGCGTCGACCGCTTCGGCAACCTGGTCACCGACCTGCCTGGCGCGTGGATCGCGGCGGCGGACGACGGAGCTTCGTTGCTCACCCGCGTCGGCGACGCCGCGGAGACGCCGCCCGTGCGGCTCTCGCGCGTGCGCTTCTACGACGAGCTGCCGCCGGGCGAGCCCGGCATCCTCGTCGGCTCGCTGGGCACCCTCGAGCTGTCGCTGCGCGGCGAGAGCCTGGCGACGCGCTGGGCTACGCGCCGCGGCGCCGTCGTGCGCGTCCAGGTGCCGCCGGCCGCTCGATAGCCCGCTCAGCCGCCGAGCAGCTGCCCCACGCGCGCCGCGTCCTCGGCGGTGTCGACGCCCGGCGCGGCGCTCTCCACCACCAGCACGCGCAGGCGGATGCCGTTCTCGAGCGCCCGCAGCTGCTCGAGCGACTCGCTGCGCTCGAGCGGCGAGGGCGGCAGCGCGGCGAGCCGCAGCAGCGTCTCGCGCCGGTAGCCGTAGATGCCGAGGTGGCGCAGCGGCGCCGCGCCGCCCGGATGCCGCGGGAACGGTATCGGCGCGCGGCTGAAGTAGAGCGCGTAACCGTCGCGGTCGAGCACCACCTTCACCACGTGCGGATCGTCGAGGTCGCCCTCGGCGGCCGGCGCCGCCAGCGTCGCCATGCCGTCCTCGGGATGCGCGCTGAGGTGCAGCGCCAGGCGCGAGATGGCGCCGGGATCGATCAGCGGCTCGTCTCCCTGCACGTTGACGATCGCGTCGGCGTCCCACCCGCGCGCCGCCCAGGCGATGCGGTCGGTGCCGCTCGCGCACTCCTCGGGCGTCATCTCGTGCTCGCCGCCGAAGAACGCCACCGCCTGTGCGATGCGCGCGTCGTCGGTGAGCACGACGACGCGCGAGATCCCCTTCGCCCGCGCCGCCCGTTCGTAGACGTGCTGCACCATCGGCTTGCCGGCGAGCATCAGCAGCGGCTTGCCCGGCAGCCGCGTCGAGGCGTAGCGCGCCGGGATGGCGGCGACGACGGTCAATGGCGGCGGTTGAGCACGAAGTCGGGCGCCAGCTCCAGCGCGTCGCGGGCGTCGCCCGGCGCGAAGGGCTCGAGGGCGACGCGCGCCTCCTCGGCGAAGTCGTGCGCCATCTCCTCGACCTCCTCCACCGTGCCCTCGCGCGCCACCACGTCGAGCACCTGCTCGGGAGTGACGCGCTCGAAGGCGCGGTCCTCGAGCACGTGCTGCACCAGCCGGCGCTCGCCGGGGCCGATGCGCGGCAGCAGCAGGATCAGCGGCAGGTGAGCTTGCCCTCCTTGAGGTCGGAGAGCACGGGCTTGCCGAGCTCGGCCTCGGAGGCGGTGAAGTCGAGCAGGTCGTCGACGAGCTGGAAGCAGGTGCCCAGGCTCTTGCCGTAGCGGCGGAGTGCCCGCTGCGCGGCCTCGCCGTCGAGCCGCTGCGGGCCGCGCGCCGGGATCAGGCAGGGCACCGAGCAGGCGGCGGCGAAGAGATGCGCCGTCTTGCGGTCGATGATGCCGAAGTACTCGTCGACGCTCAGATCGATGGAGCCCAGCCGCTGCAGCGCCAGCAGCTCGCCCTCGACCATCTTGAGCGTGGCGTCGCACAGCTCGCGCACCACCTCGAGGTTGCCGTGGGAGAGCGCCATGCGCATGGCGTTGGTGTAGAGCCAGTCGCCGAGCAGCACGGTGAGGCTGTTGCCCCACAGCTCGTTGACGGTGGTCTGGCCGCGCCGCAGGGTGGCGTGGTCGATGACGTCGTCGTGGATGAGCGTAGCGGTGTGGATGAACTCCACCACCGCGGCGTAGGTGACCTCCTCGACGCCGTCGTGGCCGAGCATGCGGGAGACGAGCAGCAGCAGGGCGGGGCGCATGCGCTTGCCGCCGCTGCCGGCGAGGTAGCCGCCGGCGTGGTCGATGAACGGCACGTCGGAGGCGAGGTGGGTGCGGAAGACCAGCTCGGTGGCGGCGAGCTTGTCGCCGATGAGCGCCAGGAAGCGCTCGGGCTCCGGGGCCGGCGCGCGGCGGCGGCGGTCGAGTAGCCGGGTGTCAGGATTCATCGTCGCCACTCATGACCGGCTGCGCTCATGACACCGGCTGAACAGGCGCGAACTCGTCCACCGTCTCGAGCCGCCCGTCGCGGAAGCGGTAGACCTTGCCGGCGCGGAAGTACCACCAGGCGGTCTCCAGGCGGTCGGGGTAGGTGGTCTGGTCGACGCGGTCGGGGCGGCCGACCTGGCGGTAGGTGCGGCGCTCCTCGTCGGTGCGCAGCGTGCCGAGGAACTGGCGGAGCGTCTCGAGGAAGGCGGTGTCGGCGAGCTCCACCGGCACCGCCACCGGGCTGCCCTGCTGCACGCGGCGGGTGATGTCGCTGCGCCACAGCTCGTGCTGGTCCTCGCCCTGCGCCGTCGCCACCGGCACCGCCACCACCAGCTCGAAGTGGTTGAAGCGGCCGTTCCAGGGGAACTGCAGGCCGAACTCGCCCGTCGTCGTCGTCTGCGCGCTGCCGGTCGCCACCTCACGCTTGCGGCTGCCCCAATCTTTACCCCAACGGAGCGGGTAGACCGAGAAGCCGCTGTGCGAGGCCTCGAGGGTGACGCGGAGATCGCCGAGCGGCTGCCCCTTGGCGTCGCGCACGACGCCCTGCACCGTCACCTGCTGGCCGGGCTCGTACGGCGAGCGCCGGAAGGGAGACGCGGCGGCGGGCTCGGGCAGCGCGAATGTCGCCAGGCACACCGCCGCGAGGGCGGTGTAGAGGCGCCGCTGGCCGCACCCGCGTGACTGCACGAAAGGGATTCTAGCGCAGCGCCCTAAGGCGTCTGGGCGCCGGCCTCGCGACGCCACTTGACGTTGTTCGGCGGCGTGAAGACGGCGCGATCGGAGAGCGCGCGGCGTTGGGTGAAACGGAAGGTGGTGCGGTTGCCCTCGGCGTCGCGATAAGTGAGCTCGCGGAGGTGGCCGTCCTGGCCGATGAGGATGGCGGCGTCGCGCAGCACGTTGGTCCCGCCCGCCTTCGGCACCAGCTGCACGCGGGTGGCGTTGCCGGCGGGTTGCGCGGTGGCGGTGTAGCGCTGCGCGAGCTCGTCGGTGGCGAGCAGCAGCAGGTCGAGCCCGGGCTGCGCCTGGTCGAGGTCGTAGACCTGGCCGGCCGGCTCACCGGAGTTCCAGCTCCACAGCGTCTCGCCGCAGAGCAGGAAGCTCTTGGGATAGGGGTTGTCGTAGTCCCAGCGCACGCACTTCGGCAGGTCGAGGGCGACGTTGCCGCTCTCCTCCTCGCCGCGGTCGAAGCCGGTGGGCAGGTAGGTCTGGGTGAAGCTCAGCAGCCGCGGCCCCGCCTGGTGCATGCGCTCGCGCGTCTGGGCGAGCAGCGCCCAGGGGTCGGCGGCGCCCTCGGCCCGAACGGCGACGAGCAAGGCGAGCGAGGCGAGCAGGGCGAGCTGTCGGCGCATGGTGGTGGTCCTCGTGGTCGCGCGGCTAGTGCTTGAAGTGGCGGCGGCCGGTGAGCAGCATGGCGAGCCCGTGCTCGTCGGCGGCCGCGATCACCTCGTCGTCGCGCTTGCTGCCGCCGGGCTGGGCCACCGCCGTGACGCCGGCCGCGGCGAGGACGTCGAGACCGTCCCTGAAAGGGAAGAACGCGTCGGAGGCCGCGACGCTTCCCGCCACCGGCAGCTGCGCCTTCTCGACGGCGAGGCGGCAGGAGTCGACGCGGCTCATCTGCCCGGCGCCGATGCCCACCGTCTGGCGCTCGTTGGCGAGCACGATGGCGTTGGACTTGACGTGACGCACGACGGTCCACGCGAGGGCGAGGGCCGCGCGCTCGGCCGCCGTGGGCTGGCGGCGCGTCGGGCAGGTCCAGGCGGCGGGGTCCTCCGGCGCGTCGTCGGGCTCCTGCGCCAGGTAGCCGCCGTCGACGGCGCGCAGCTCGACGGTGCCGGGGCGCAGGGCGTGCGGCGGGCAGGCGAGCACGCGCAGGTTCTCCTTGCGCGCGAGCAGGGCGGCGGTATCGCCGGCGTAGGCCGGCGCCACCAGCACCTCGACGAACAGCTTGCTCATCGCTTCGACGAAAGCGGCGTCGGCCTCGCGGTTGACCGCCACGATCGAGCCGAAGGCGGAGACCGGGTCGCAGGCGAGGGCGCGCTCGTAGGCCTCGACGAGCGAGGCGCCGACGCCGACGCCGCAGGGGTTGTTGTGCTTGACGATCACCACCGCCGGCTCGGCGAGCAGCCACACCAGCCGGCGCGCCGCGTCGGCGTCGAGCACGTTGTTCCACGACAGCTGCTTGCCCTGCAGCTGCCGCATGCCGCCGAGCAGGCCGGGGCCGGCTTCGTCGCGGTAGACGGCGGCGGGCTGGTGGGGGTTCTCGCCGTAGCGCGGCGCGAGCTCGCGGGTGAGGGCGACGGTGAGGCGCGGCGGGAAGCGGCCGTCGGCGGCGCCGGGCTCGTCTTCGGCCGGTGCCGCGCTGTCAGCGCCGCGCGCGGCGCCTCCCGCGGTGCGTGCCGCGAGCCAGGCGGCGATCGCGGCGTCGTAGGCCTGCGTGTGCGCGAACGCCTTGGCGGCGAGCGCGAGGCGCATCGCCTCGGGCACGACGCCGGCGCCTTGCCGCAGCGCCGCGAGCACCGGCCCGTAGTCGGCCGGGTCGACGACCACGGCGACGCCGGCGAAGTTCTTCGCCGCCGCGCGCACCATGGTGGGGCCGCCGACGTCGATCTGCTCGATACCGGCGGCGAGGGTCGTGGCCGGATCGGCGACGGTCTCGCGGAACGGATAGAGGTTGACCGCCACGATGTCGATGCGCGTAATGCCCAGCGCGTCGAGCGCGGTGAGGTGCGCCGCCTTCCCGCGGTCGGCGAGGATGCCGCCGTGGATCTTGGGGTGGAGCGTCTTCACGCGGCCGTCGAGGACCTCGGGGAAGCCGGTCACCTCGGAGACCGTCGTTACCGGCAGGCCCGCCTCCGCGAGCGCTTTCGCCGTGCCGCCCGTCGAGACGACCTCGACGCCGAGCGCCACGAGGCCGCGCGCGAAGTCGACGAGGCCGGTCTTGTCCGACACCGAGAGCAGGGCGCGGCGGGCGGGAAGCATCTACGGTCCTCCGGCGGTGGGATTTCCGCGGCGGGCAGGAGCAACGCAGGGTGCCGCGGCCGGCGGAGTCTAGCAGCGGGCTGCTTCAGCCCGATGTCAGCCGCCGCTGCTACGCGGCAGCAGGGTCAGCGGCCGCCGCCGCGCGGCAGCAGGAGCAGCTGCTGCTCGGCCCGGGTGGCGCCGGCCTCGGTGAGCAGCGGCGGGCGCGGGTCGCCGCCGCCGCCGGCGAGCCAGACGTAGCGCATGACGCGGGCGAGGTCGGAGATGGCGTGGCTGAACGAGACCGCGGCGACGCCGAAGGCGGTGGAGCGGTCGTCGAAGCCGCGCGCGCCGGTGCCGTAGCCGATGCGGCGGTACTCGTCGCCGACGCGTGGGTAGAAGCCGCGCCCACGCTGCAGCGCGCGCAGCACGAGCTGGCGGAGGTCGTGATCGCTGCCCACGGTGGGCTCGCCGAGGTAGAACACGGGCGCGAAGCGCGGCCGGGCGCTGTCGGCGTAGCGCAGCCAGTCGGCGAAGTAGCGCCCCTCGTCGGGGTCGTCGCCCGCCGCGTTGAGCGGATTGTTGGCGTCAGCCACCCAGTGCGCGACGCGGCCGAGGCGGTAGACGACGTCGTCGAACGCCGCCGGCTGGCGCAGCGCCGCGACGGCGCCGGCCACTTCCTCGGCCAGCACTGCGTCGAGCGCGCCGCGGTCACGGTTGCGGTAGTGGCGCTCCGGAGCTCCTTCCTGGAACGGCGCCAGCACGCCCTCGCGAAAGCGGTCCGAGCGGTGCTCGATCTGCCGCTGCGAGGTCGGGCGGCGCGAGGCGCGCCGCGGTGCGGGCGATCGACACCTGCGTCGCCGGGCTCCAGGCCAGAGCGGCGAGGCGGCGGCCAACGCCACGACGGAGCCCAAGGCGATGCGGCGGAACGCGGCACTGCCGGCGCCGAGTCGAGCGAGGCGGACGAAGCAAGTGAGGCATTGTGACAATTGTAACTGGTAGTTTCGCCTTCGGCCGACGTAAACCGCGATTGGCCGCCCTGTTTTGCGTTCTCGCGGCGCGGCCGCTTCCGGAATGGACCTCCTCTGGTACCTGCTCGGCGGTGCCCTGATCGCCGGCCTCGTTCGCTGCTGGCAGCCGCGGCTGAGCTGGGCCGCGCTCGGCGCCTACCTGGTAGTTGCCGGCGCCTTCTTCGGCGGCGCCCTCGCCACCTCGGCGCTGCAGGTGCCGACCGACATCGCCTACGGCTACCGGCCGTGGCAGCAGACGCTGCCGGCGCCCGCGGGACCGCCGCGCAACGCGCTGCTCTACGACGTGGTGACGCAGATGCTGCCGTTCCGCACGCTCGTGCGCGAGCGCCTGCTGCACGGCGAGGCGCCGCTGTGGACGCACGAGGTCGGCGCGGGACAGCCGCTGCTCGGCAACGCGCAGTCGGCACCGTTCGCGCCACTCCACCTGCTGGCGCTGCCGTTGCCGCCGCTGCGGGCGATGACGCTGGCGGCGGCCTGGCAGACGCTGCTCGCGCTGCTCCTGATGCACGCGCTGGTGCGGGCGCTCGGCGGCGGCGCGGCGGGCGCGGCGATGGCCGCGCTCGGCTATGCCTTCTCCACCTACCTGGTGGCGTGGGCCTACTACCCGATCGGCATGGCGGCGTGCTGGGTTCCCGGCGTGCTGCTCGGGTTGGTGGCGCTGCGCCGGGGCGAGCGCGGCGCGATGGCGGCGCTCGTCGTCTGCGCGCTGGGCCTCGCCCTCTCCGGGCACCCGGAGAGCCTGGCTCACGCGGCGCTCGCCAGCGCCGTGGCCGTGGCTGCACTGCTCGCGAGCAGTGGGGAAGGGCCGCCGCGCGCATGGTTCCTGTCGCGGCTCGCCCTGGCGACCGGGCTCGCCGCGGCGCTCGCGGCGCCGGTGCTGCTGCCCTTCCTCGAGGTGATGGGCGAGAGCGAGCGCTTCGCCTTCATCGCGGAGTCGGGAGGCGTCTTCCCGCCGCCGCCGTGGCTCCCCGGCGCGTTGCGCGTGTTGATCGACCCGCTCGCCTTCGGCAGCCCGCGAGACGGCGACTGGAACGGGCCGCTCAACTTCAACGAGCTCTGCACGGGCTGGGTCGGCCTCCTGCCGCTCGCGGTCGCCATCGCGGCCGCGTCGCTGGGCGCCAGAAGAGCGTGGCTGCCGATCGCCGCGCTTGTCGCGCTGGGCACCGCGTTCGGAGCGCCGCCGCTCATCGCGCTCTTCCACGGCCTGCCGGGGCTCGAGCTGCTGCCGCCGGCGCGCCTGCGGCTGCTCGCGGTGCTGGCGCTGTCGCTCGCCGCCGGACTGTCGCTCGAAGCGCTCGTCGCGCGGCGGCGCGGCCGTTGGGTCCTCGCCGGCTGCATCGTCGTCCTCGCCATCGCGCTGCTCGTGCTGCCGCCGCCGGGAGCGCCGTGGCAGCGCGCGTGGTGGATCGTCACCCTCGCAGGTGCCGCCGCCGCCGTCGCGGTGCTGCTGCTGCCGCCGCTGCGGCGGTGGTTCCCGTGGGTCGCGCTGGCGGCGGTGGCGCTCGACGTGACGCTGCTCGGCCTGCGCTACAACCCGCTGGTGCCGGCGGCGCTCCACCTCGAACCGCCGCCGGTGCTGGCGCCGTTGCTGGCGATGCCGCAGCGAGCGGCGTTCCGCACCACCAGCATGGTGGGAGACCTGCTGCCCAACCTGGCCGGCATGTACGGGCTTGCCGATCCGCGCTTCTACGACCCCATGCACCCCTGGGCCGTGCGCCAGGTGATCGGGCCGGCGCTGGGCTCGGGCAGCGACCTGGTGGCGGTGCTCGACCCGGCGACCATCGCGGTGGGGAGCCGCGGCATCGATGCGCCGGCGCGGCCGATGCTCGACTACCTCGGCGTGCGCTACATGTTGCTGCGTCCGGCTGGGCGGCTGCCGTTCCCCTGGCGGCGCGCGTGGAGCGCCACCGGCGGGCGGATGTGGGAGAACCCGGCGGCAATGCCGCTCTTCACCATGCCGGCACGCATCGAGCGCGTAGGTGGCCACCGGCAGGCGATCGCCCGCGCGGCGAAGAACCGCGACTTCCGCGCCGTGGGGTTCGTCGAGAGCGACGCGAGTTTCGTGAACCGAGCCGCTGGAACGAACGCGCAAAGCGGAGACGTGCGCGTGCGACGCAGCGAGCCGAATGGCTTCACGCTCGACGTCGAAACCAGCAGCGGCGGCATCGTGGTATCGAGCGTCAGCCTGGCGAAGGGCTGGCGTGTCGCCGTCGGGAAGGATCCGGTGGAGCCGCTGCGCGTCAACGGCGCCTTCGTCGGCTTCGCGGTGCCGCCGGGGCTGCACCGCGTCGTCGTCGACTACCGGCCGGCGGGGTGGACGTGGGGGCTGCGGCTCGCGGCGGTGGGACTGGTGGTCGTTGTCGTCACCGGCGTTGTCGCCAGACGCCGCCGTTTGCCAGCGCCGGGGCGGTGAGCGCGCCGCGCCGGCCGCCCGCGAGCTCTCGCCGCTTATGCCGCCGCCGGCTCCGGCCGCACCAGCTTCGCCACCACCAGGCCGGCGAAGAAGAAGCCCGAGACCTGGTCGACCAGCTGCACCAGCGCGTAGTTGGTCGGGAAGCCGTACCAGTTCCAGTAGCTCGCCTCGATCGACAGCCACGCGGCAAAACCGAAGGCGGTCACCAGCGCCAGCCGCCGGCCGTAGGTGCGCGCATGCGCGGCCGCCCACGCGGCGATCGCCACCGCGAGGACGTTGGTGAGCAGCTCGCCGCCCAGCAGCCGCGCGTTCATCGTCGGCCCGCCGTGCGGGTGGTAGAGGACCAACCCGCTCGGGCCGGCGGCGTAGCGCCGCATCCACTCCTCCTGGCCTTCCTTGGTGGTACGTGCGCGCTCGTCCATGCCGGGGACCATGTACAACCCCCCGTCGGGAACGTTGGCGGCGAGCGCGCCGGTCACCGCCGGCTCGCCGGCAGGCGGCATCGCGCTGAACCCGGCGCCGCCCAGCGGCGTCAGCATGTGCGAGACGGCGCCCCAGACGAACATCACCAGCCCTCCCACCACCGCGGCGATGGCGATCCTCTTCATGGCGACCCTCCAGCCGTAGTCGATTGTGGGTAGCAGGCTACCGCGGATCCGAGTGGAGACGGGGTCCGCATAGAGTCGCGACGAGCGATGACCACCACCGCGGTCGACCGGCTCGACGTCACCGGCACGCTCTGCCCGGTGCCGGTGCTGCGCACGGCCCGACGGGTCCGCCGCCTTCCGCCGGGAGCGCTGCTCGAGGTGGTGGGCGACGACCCGCTGATGCGCCTCGACATCGCCGCCTGGTGCGCCAAGGAAGGGCACGAGGTGGTGGCGATGGAGGAAGTCGGCGGCCGCGTGCGCTGCGTGCTGCGGGTGGGCGGCTGCAGCGCCGGCGAGCACGACGGCTAGCAGCGTACGCGCCTAGGGTAGGCCGCGGACCAGCGCAAGGGTTGGACGTCTACCTGCGAGCGTCGAGCAGCGGATCGCCAAACAGCTCGACGAGCGTCATGCTGAAGCCGGGCAGCAGCGGCGTCTCGATCGCTTCGCCGTGCTCGGCCGAGAGCTCGCGAGCGCGGCCGAACTGCCCATCCTCCTCGATCCGGTAGACGCGTACGCGTTCGACGTCGGGGTCCACCACCCACAACTCGCGCGTGCCCCAACGCTCGTAAGCCCGGCGCTTCAAGACCTCGTCGGTGCGCCGGCTACTCGGCGAGAGCACCTCGATCGCCAAGTCTGGCGGGCCCTCGACACGATTGCGGACGATGTCCAGCCTTTCGACGGCGACGAGCAGGATGTCGGGCTGTACGACGTCATGCGGCGACAGGATCACGTCGGTCGGTGCCGGCAGCACCTTGGCGAGCCGGCGCGGCACGGCGTAGCCGTAGAGCGCCGCTGCGAGACACATCACGATCGACTGATGCCGGGTGGTAGGCGCCGGCGTCACGACGTGCTCCCCGTCGATGAGCTCGTGTCGCTGCCCGTCGTCGGGGAACAGCTCGTAGTCTTCGAGCCCGAGCTTGAAACTGGCTTGCGGCATCGTGGTCTCCACCGCCCCTCCTTCCATGTTCGCACGGTGCCGTCCTCCTGCGAACCTCGAACGGATTCCGGCGGCGAAACCTTGCAGAGCCTCCACAGGCAGAGGAAGCTTCGGGGTCGACGCCGTGCAGCGGCGGGTGGGCAGGCATCAACGCCCGTGTCAGCGCACCCGTCGCCTTGACTTTGGCCCCTGCGGCCTGGAAAATCGCCTCCCCGCGGTCGGCTCCCCGCCGCCTGCCGCGGCCGTGCCCAGGTAGCTCAGTAGGTAGAGCACACGACTGAAAATCGTGGTGTCGGTGGTTCAATTCCGCCCCTGGGCACCATAAGTCGCGTAGAATCAAAGAGTTAGCGCGACCGGCGAAAGTGTCGAGAGGCCGCTCCGGCGCGCGGGCACTAGGTGGACACCGACGGGCAGCCGGCGGCTGTACGGCCTACAAGGCCCGAGAATGTTGCCGGCTACCTCGGCAGGGGCGGGCCGGGTCGCGGAAAACCCCGCGGCCGAGGGCGCCGCGAGGTAAGGTGAGCATCAGGCGCTTGTCAAGTTCGCGCGCCGGCAGCGCGTGAGGCAAGGCGACGGCAGCGCCAAGCAGGGCATGCTGGCAGCCGTGAGCAAGCGAAAGAAGACGCAGAGAAAAGACCAGCAGCCCCGCCGTGGCCGTGAGCTTGAGAAGCTCGTCGCGCTGCTGGAGCAGGTACTGGGGCCGGCCGCGAGGATTCAGTCGCCCGCCCACATACCGGACCTTGACACCGGAGAGCTGCGCGAGGTCGATGTTTCTATCAGAATGCGGGTGGGCTCGACCGAAGTCTTAATCATCGGAGAGTGTCGAGATCGAAAGGCGGTACAGGACGCGACCTGGATCGAACAGCTCGCGGAGAAGGCGCGCTCTGTGGGGGCAGCGCGGGCCATCGCCGTGTCACGGTCGGGTTTCTATGTACCTGCGATCACCAAAGCGAAGGTTAGGGGCGTCGAGGTGCGACAGCTCACGGATATGACGCCCGCATCTGTGCTCGACGCGGTGCGCGTGGCTGGCTTCCAATTGTATGTGGGGAGGAGTCACATACATGACGGTGCCGTGAAGCTCGGCGCTGACCCGCGTGTTACTTCACAGCCGCTGTTGGAGCGTGAATTGGCGACCGCCACAGCCCTGTTGACCGATGGGTGCTTCGTGCGCACGAGCGACGGTTTGCGACTCTCATTGGTGGACCTTTGGCACGCATCCGTCGAGGCTCAGAAACGACTACCAGACGGCGTCGATATCTACAAAGGGGTGCCCGGGGACGGCACGCGCGTCAGGCGTCGGTTCGCTGTCGACAACTTGATACCGGGCTCCGTCGTACTGCCGCTCGCCAATGGCGTCGCGCTGCCAGTGCTCGGGATACAGATGGATGTGGCGCTGTGGTACGAGGTAGACGAGATCGCGCCGGCGGCAGCGTACGGCTACGGGGAACCCGGAACGGACGTCATGGTGGAAACAGTCGAGTATCACCTCGACTTGCGTCGATACGGTGGGGGCCAACGCGCGGTCGCCCTGCACCACGATAAGACCAGCGGCAGGATGGAACTTACATACCTTCCGTTGGATGAGAAGCCGGTCAGTGAGGCGCGCTGGCGGGTGGTGGCGCGCGACGACAAGGGCGGCACCAAGGTTTGACTACGCCAGAAGTCGTCTCGCTCATTGTCGCCAGTGCGCGGCGAGGTTCCCCCGCAACGTACCGACTCCGGGCGCCCGCGCATCGAAGCGGCGGCCCGCCGTGGCATCGGCGGCGGCAGGATGCCGGCGTGCTTGAAGGCGCCAGCTCGTCGGGCTACCTAAGCAGTGACGATCTACAGCCCGGCGCGCCCGCATGGTTCTGCCGCCACTGCCGCACCATGCACGCGAAGCGCGGTGTTGACCTGCGCGAGTGCCCTACGCCCGGCTGCTCCCGCCCCGATGGCTTCGGCCGCTACGCTGACAAGCCGCGCCCGCGGCGCTAGATTGACATGTCACGATCCGTCCCCAGTCAGATCCGAGAGTTCATTGCAGCCCAGTTCCAGCTCGCTGTCGACTGGGTAGGACATAATGATCGCGGCAATGCAGGGCCGTCCAAGATTACCTTTGGGCACGAGCACCACGGTCCGGCGCTGTTTGCGTTGCGTAGTCTTTTGGCGAAACTGCCAGAGGAACTCCTGTTGCTTGGCCCCACTGAAGGATCGCAGTTCACGCACGCGGTGGCGGCGATAGATTTGAGGCTTGAACTCTGGCGTTCGGGTGATCTTCAGGGCAGCCGAAGTTCGATGTACCCTCTTCCGATCGGACCATACGCGGGGTGGAGTCCGGTCGCAGTCGTGTACAAGCTGCTCGAAGGATGCCCCGATGAATCGCCGGCACGCGACACTAACGAGCTAGCGTTCATCTTGGATCCGGCGTTGCGGTCCTCGCTTCGCCTCGATAGTCACGAGGCCACCAGGGCGCTCGCCGCGGGACAATGGAAGTCCGCTACGGTGATGGCCGGGTCTGTGGTCGAAGCGCTCTTGCTGGCGGCGCTCTCTCACTGCGAGACAGCGCGTGCACGCGAAGCGGCAAAGATTAGCAAGCGCTACCCGGTCGACCAGAAGGCAGTCAAGGACAGGCTTGAGTCGTGGTCCCTCTACCCTCTGATCGCCGCTGCGGAGGGTCTCGAAATCATCTCGCAAGACACAGCGAAACTCGCGACCCTTGCACGCGGTTTCCGAAACCTGATCCACCCTGGCCGCGCACAACGTGCCGGCGTATCGGCAGACAAGGGTACGTCATACACAGCTCTAGCAGCCGTTGAGCGCGTCGTAGCGGACGTTAAGCGGTGGGCCGAGGTTGAGCACGGCGGCGGCATCTAGCGGAAGGCAGCTCCGTTAAGCTCCGACGCAACGTGATCGAATTCCCGTCCGTCCTGCTAGGGCGCTTCTGGCACACAACACCGTTGGATTGCTACCGGGGGATCTGTCGAGATGGCGCCATCCTGGCTAACCCGCCGTCGAGACGGTGGGAGTCAGCCTATGTAAAAGCGCTCGGCGGCGTTAGCCTCTTCGATTTTCGTGACTTCGATCCAGAGTCGTACCGTGAGCAGTACCCACATTCCGAATGGTGGAGGTTTGTTCCATGCTACCGGTACTCGCCGCCAGATTTGTCAGTCTGGATCGAAATCCATCCAAAAGGACTGGGTGAGAAGCTAATATCCGCGGCCGCACTTCTCCTTGAAGCGAGCCGAGACTATCGCCAGCTCCTGCCAGGCATCGAGGCTGCCTGCATCGGCGATCTCTCAGCTACTCACTTCGGCGAAGTCTGGATGAGCAGCCCCGCGGACCCCACACTGCGACCGTTTTCCGAGGCTCAGGTGCCCGAGGCCCAGGCGTTGCTGCGGCGTTGGACGCGAGGACACGACTTGCCGAACCTGTCCCTCGCTGAGTTGAAGGAGCAGCTGGAGGAATTGGAGCGGCGAGAGAAGAAACGGAACGAAACGCAGAGGAAACGCTCTGCGCGCGACTAGCGCACGAGCATGTGCTCAGTGTTGATGACGATAGAGCGCTAGTTGCGCGCCGGCCGGCGGTACCGGCAGCTCGGCGCCGAGCCCACACTTGACGCATCGCCTCCGACCGCGAGAGACGCGGCTTGTCTCCCGATCGACCCCGTCGACGAGCGAGCGTTTGCCTGCTGTGTGGTTTGCGGACGGCCCAAGGAGGCCGCGGCAATATTTGCAAAGGCGTATTGAATTCGAGCCCGCTTCGAGGCACCGCAGCTCGCTCGTTAGTGGAACCGACGGACCAACCGGAAAGGGGACGTTGTGACACGTCTTGGCCGGCAGAATTCAATTCCGCCTTGGGCACCATTGGAATCGACAGCTTAGGCCGCGATCCCCGGAGACGATCCCGACAGCACCTATTCAGGGTAGTCTGAGAGGACGCAGCCGATGAACCAGCTCGTGGTCCGGACGCCTGCGGGGGGGGCAATCAGCCTGGCAACGGGCAGGGTAACGGGGCGCGAGCGCTCACTTCGCCTCCGGCAGCGAGTAGCTCAGCTTGTAGCTGTGCTCGCGGCCGACGATCACGATCTCCATGGCGCCGTCGATGCCGGCGAGCTCTCCCGTGCCGGAGTCGGGCACCACGACGACGCTCATCTTGAAGTCGGCGCCGTGGCGCATGGTGCCGCGGTGGGCGAGGGAGAAGCTGCCGGTGCGGCCGTGCAGCGTGCCGCGGATGGTCTCGATCGCGACGTAAGCGCCGGAGCCGTCGGCGCCGACGACGCTCATCATCTCGCCTTCGCCGGTGCCCTCGAGGTCGCCGTGGAGGGTCTTGGCGACGGAGTGACGGGGGAAGGCGCCCGCCGCCGGACCTTCCGCGTTGACGGGCGTCACCTTCACCTCGAACTTGCCGAAAGCCTCGTGCGTCATCGTCGTCTCCTGGGCGGGGCTTGCCGCGCCGACGGCGGGCGGGGTCGCGGGTTGGTTGTTGCGGCTGGGCTCCGTGGCGCTGGCGGCCACTGCGAGCCCGAGCAGTCCAGCAAGGGCGAGCGGACTCGACAGTCTCAGCATTCCTATGCTCGTCGGCCGTGACATGGTCACCTCCTCCTCTTGGCGCCGGAGCTCTCTCGCGGGCGGGCGCCGACGCAGATACTAGGCCGGTCACCGGAACGTGGTCTTGAACGAACGCGACAACGTGCGTCGCAGGCTCGATCCGCCGCGGGGAATGCTCGGTGGCCGCTCCCCTTCGCCAGAGCGCGATCACCGGCGCTACTGGCCCTCGTCCGACCTGGCGCCGTTCGTCGAGCACTACTGGATCGTGCGCTGGGACCTCGCGGCCCCGGCGACGGCCGAGACCCTGCCGCACCCCGCGGTGCACATGGTGTTCCGGGAGGACCGGGCCGAGCTGGTCGGCGTGATGCGCGGGCGGTTCACCACCCGGCTCGAAGGGCGTGGCGGGGTCATCGGCACCAAGTTCCGCCCCGGCGGCTTCCGGCCGTTCGTCGAGCGGCCGGTCGCCGCGTTCGCCGACCGTCGCTGGCCGCTGGCCGACGTGCTCGGCGCGCGGGCTGACGCACTTGCCAAAGAGGTTTTCGACTGCTTCGACTGCGACCGCGAAGCGATCGCGTACATCGAGGCGTTTCTCCGCGGCTGCCATCCCGCGGCGGACGCGGGGATGGATCTCGCGGCGCGAACGGTGGCGCGGATTGCCGCCGACCGCACGATCACGCGCGTGGAGCAGCTCCTCGACGAGGCGGGCACGACGCGGCGCGGGCTGCAACGTCTCTTCCGCGAGTACGTCGGCGCGACGCCGAAGTGGGTGATCCAGCGCTACCGGCTCATCGAGGCCGCCGACCGGTTGGCCGCGGGCGACGCGGAACCCGGCGCCGCGCTCGCGCTCGACCTCGGCTACGCCGACCAGGCCCACTTCATCCGCGACTTCAAGCGCATCGTCGGCCAGCCGCCCGCAGCCTACGCGCGGGCGTTGAAGGCAACCTGAGACCGGCGCCCTCGCGAGGACCCCGACCGCAACATCCTGAGCGTGGCGCAGACCGCGTACTGATCGCGGTCTGCGCCGCCGCTCGCCGCCCGGGGCTAGTGGATGCTCACCGTCTGGTTGTAGCTGTTGCGGGTGTCGCTGTCGAGGTAGACCTGCCAGATCGCGGTGAGCTTCCCGCTGCTGGTGTTGGTGAGCACGAGCTCCTCGGAGTCGGTGACGCCGCGCGAGGTGAACGCCGGATCGGCGCCGCAGGGGGAGAAGAAGGCGAGGTCGACGTCGCCGTTGCCGTGCTGGAAGTCGAGGTGGATGGTGATCGTCTTGCCCGCCGGCACGACGATCTTGAACCAGTCGGTGTCGTTGACCTTGACGATGCGGTTGGCGAGCGTGCCAGCCTTCACCAGCTTCGGCTTGCTGCAGCTGTCGTTCTGCTCGGAGTTGTCGTCCGAGCCCGCCTTGAGCAGCTTCTTGATCTTGGCGTAGGTGGTCTTGAAGGAGCCGTAGCAGTCGAAGCTCTCGTTGCCGCACGCCGAAGGGCCGCCGTGGAGCTGGCCGAAGAGCTGCTGGGTGTCCTGGCGGAAGACGCCGCCGCCCGACGAGCCCGGCTCGGTGGGGGCGTCGGTCCAACTGATCGTCACGTGGTTGGACGGGCAGATCGACGGGCTGTCGTTTTCGCCGAAGCTGATGCGCTTGAAGTCGCCCGACGGGTGGTGGACCGCCGCCGCGTCGACGCCGAGCCCCGGGGTGACGCTCGTCCAGCCGCTCCAGAAGACGTTACCGGGCAGCGCGCCCTCGACGATCAGCAGCGTGTAGTCCGACGGCGTGTTGGTGGAGACCAGCGTCGCCCCCTGCGAGCGCGGCACGCTGCCGAGCGACGGCGCCGGGCCGCCGCAGGTGGAGGTCTGGTAGAACCAGAAGAACTCGGTCGAGGCCGCCTCGGAGGAGTCGGAGAGGCAGTGGTTGGCGGTCAGGAAGTAGGGCGTGAAGTCGCTCGCGAGGTTGTTGATCAGCTGGCCGGTGCAGAGGCCGACGCCGCCGGGGAAGACGACGCTGTAGCGGGCGACGCTCGCCGCCACGCCCGACCACTCGGGGAAGCAGGTGACGTCGTTGTGGCAGGGGCCGGCGGCCTTGTCCTGCATCGCGGCTTCGGCGATGGGGTCGCGGTAGATGTGCTGCAGCTGGTCGAGGCGGAAGGGCAGGCCCTCGTCGCTGCCGGCGGGCGCCAGGTACTCGACGCGCGCGCGCTCGCCGCCGACGGTGCCGCTCCAGTACGAGGCGCGCGCCTCGGCGCCGCCGCGCATCAGCTCCGGCGTGCCGGAGGGTCCGGCGGCGAAGCTGGTGTCGGTGAGGCCGTAGACGGCGAGCTCGGCGCCCGCGGGCAGTGCGAGGTCGGCGAAGTGGAGGCGCATCGCCAGCGCGTTGGGCGAGATCACCTCGGCGGCCCACAGCCGCGAGCCGTCGGCGAGCTGCGTCCAGGCGCCGTCCTCGGCGCGCACGACGACGTCGCGGGCGACGCCGATGCGCAGCATCTTGGTGCGCAGCTCGCCCCCGAGCTCGTCCTGCAGCGCCAGCATGTGGTTGTCCATGGCGTCGAGGGCGACCAGCGGGCTGCCGCCGAGGTTGACGTGGAGCCGCGTCGAGGGCGCCACCGGTTGCGGCTTGGCGGCCTTGCTGCGCGGCGGCGCGGCGAGCCCGAAGGTCTCGTCGGCGAGCGCGGGGGAGGCGAGCGCGGGGGAAGCGAGAACGGACGCGAGCAGCGCGCAGGCCACTGCCAGGGTGGTGAGCTGTCGGCTGCCGAACGAAAGATGTCGCCCGCCGTTGGTCATGGGGTTGTTCTCCACGTGTGGTTGAGCCCTCAATGCTACACCGGCATCCCATCGCCCAGGGCAGGGCGGGAGCAATTGGGGCCGGAGGCTTGTGACAGTGAGATCCGCAGCGCCTGCGAGACGCTACCAGTTGTTGACGCGAGACGGCGGCGGGGAAGGGCTCACGCCCGCCCGCGGCACGGAACCTGCAGCCTGCCGGGTGTGCCGTATCTCATCGTGGTTCCTCGCTCGGGCTTCTTGCGCCCCCGCCGGCGCCCTCGCCGTGGAGGGCGCGCGTCGTGAGGTCCGTCGTCGGCCCGGTGCCGCCGCCGGTGCAGCGCCCCTCGACGGTGCGCTTCCGTCGCCGCCGCCCGCGGCAGCGCCCGCGTCCGCAGCGGGGGACGATGCGGATCTCGGCGCGTACCTTCGCGGTGGCCGTCTTCGCGGTGTGGGCAGCGGTGCTCCTGCTGTTCGACTGGGGCCTCGGCAGCCTGCGTCGCCCGCGGCCGTTGGCGGAGAGCGTCGGCACCGGCGACGGCCCGCCGCCGGTGATGTTCCCCGAGCCGGCCGCCTCGGCAGCGCCCGCAGCGCCGGCGGCGACGGACGGCGGCTGGCGCGACTGGCTGCGGCGCCCGGCCCCGGCTCCGGCACCCGCCAACACCGCCGCCGCGCTGCACAGCGCGACGGCCGCCGCCATCGGGCTGCCGCCGCTCATCGTGCCGGTGGCCGGCGTCACCGCCGAGGAGCTGCGCGACCAGTTCGACGAGCCGCGCGGCGGCGGCCGCCGGCACGCGGCCATCGACATCCTCGCCAAGCGCAACACGCCGGTGGTGGCCGCCGCCGACGGCGTCGTCGACAAGCTGTTCACCAGCAAGTCGGGCGGCCTCACCGTCTACCAGCGCGATCCCAGCAGCGTCTACCAGCTCTACTACGCGCACCTCGAGTCGTACGCGCCGGGCCTCGACGAGGGCGACGCCGTGCGCCAGGGGCAGGTGATCGGCTACGTCGGCACTTCGGGCAACGCGCCGAAGGACGTGCCGCACCTGCACTTCGCCGTCTTCCGCATGGGCGCGCAGCGGAAGTGGTGGGAAGGCGACGCGGTCAATCCGTTCCCGCTGCTCGCGGGTCGCTGACGTCGGTGCCCGAGAGCTCGCGGAAGAGCCAGGTCTTCGCCGCCCGCCAGTCGCGGAAGACGCTGGCGCGCGAGCGGTCGAGGACGTCGGCCACCTCCTCGAGCGAGAGGCCGGCGAAGTAGCGCAGCTCGACGACGCGCGCCTGTTGCGCGCTCAGCCGCTCGAGCCGCGTCAGCGCGGCGTCGAGCGCCATGACGTCGACGCTCTTCGGCGGGACCGCCGGCTCGGCGCCGTCGCCGAGCTCGACGACCGGCCCTTCGCCGCCGCGCTTCAAGGCCGCGCCGGCGCGCCAGTGATCGACCGCCACGCGCCGCATGGCGCGCGAGGCGACGGCGAAGAAGTGGCCGCGGTCGCGCCAGTCGATGGGCTGGCCGACGAGGCGCAGGAAGGCCTCGTGCACGAGCGCCGTGGGCTGCAGCGTGTGGCCGCCGCGCTCGCCGCGCATGCGCTGCGCGGCGATGCGCCGCAGCTCGGCGTAGACGAGCGGCAGCAGCTCGTCGAGGGCGGCGGCATCGCCTTCGCGCCAGGCGCGGAGCAGGCCGGTGAGCTCGCCTTCCGGAGGACCGGGTGGGCCGGGAGGGGGCGCTGGGCCGGTCATGGGGGTGCCGGCGGCGACGCTATCACCGGCTTGCGGGCCGGGGATGAGCAGGTCGCGCCGCGGTTCTCGCTAGGGAAGCTGAGACTTCTCCCACTTCCGAAGGAGGCCCCCCGTGAGACCGACCGACCGCTCGTCCGGCGCCCGCATCCTCGCCTTGCTCGCCGTGTTGGTTGCCGCCGCGGCGGCTCCCGGCTTTGCCGCGACGGCGACCCGTACCTTCCTGGCCTCGTTCGGCAGCGACGGCAACACCTGCGTGACCCCCGCCGACCCCTGCCGTTCCTTCTCCGCGGCGAGCAACCAGACCGCGGCGGGAGGCCAGATCAGCGTGCTCGACGCTGGGCCCTACGGCAGCGCCTTCATCGAGAAGTCACTGACCGTCGACGGCGACTCGGCGGGGGGCGCCGTCCTCGGCATGGCCGTCAGCATCAAGGTCGGCGACGGCGACATCGTCGTCCTGCGCGGCCTGGTGCTGGGTGGCGGCTTTTCCACCAACGCGATCCGTTTCGCCGGCAGCGGCACGCTGCACGTCGAGAGCTGCATCGTCGACGGCACCAACAACCCCAACGGCGGCGCCAGCGGCATCTTCATTGCGCCCGAGGGCGCGAGCCGGGTCTTCGTCACCGACACCGTGGTGCGCAACCTGCTCACCAACGACGCCCATGCGCTCCGCCTCTTCGCCGCGGAGGGCGCCTTGACGCAGTTGACCCTGGAGCGCGTCAGGTTCGAGCGCAACGTCAAGGGTATCGCCGTGATCGCCCACGAGGAGAACAGCGACGGCATACGGATGACGCTGCGCGAATCGGTCGTCGCGCAGCACGAGAGTCACGGCATCCAGGTGTCGGGCGGCCCGGCGCGAGGGAAGGTGGACGTGCTGATCGAGAACACCGTCGTCGCCGGCAACGGCGGCGGCGGCGTCTCCTGTGGCGGCGCCAACGCCCAGGTCCGCCTGCGCAACGTCACGGTGACCCACAACGACGTCGGCGTGGCGGGCAACGTCTTCTCGTACGGCGACAACACCGTCGACGAGAACGCCACCGACGGCGTGCCGGCCGGCTTGCTGGGCCAGACCTGAGCCGCTGCCGCCGCTACGCCGCGGTGACCCGGTAGAGCCGCCACTCGCCGTGCGGCCCCAGCGCCGTCGGGCCGCGCTCGTCGAAGACGATGCCGGAGCCGGCGACGAGGTCGCGCACGGTGCTGGAGACGAGGATCTCGCCCGCGGCGGCACGCGCGGCGACCTCGGCGGCGAGCTCGAGCGGCAGCCCGCGCAGCCCCTCGCCCACGACGTCGCACTCGCCGGTGTGGAGGCCGGCGGCGAGCTCGAGCCCGGCGCGGCGCAAGGCGCCCGACCAGCGCGGCGGCGCAGCGCACCGCGCGCGCCGGGCCGTCGAAGGTGGCGACCAGCCGGTCGCCGGCGAGCTCCACCTCGCGGCCGCGATACCACTCGAGCTCGCGCTGCACGGCGCCGCGGTGGCGTGACAGCGAACCACCGCCTGGACTTCCGGATGCGCTTCCGGATGCGCCAGCGCCACCTGCCAGGCGCAGCGACAGCACGGTGGCGAGCAGGCGGTCGGGCTCGGAGCCGTGGCGCACGCCGGTGAGGAACTCCTCCATCTCGGCGAGGATGGCGTCCTGGTCGCCGACGAACGGCAGGTGGTCGCTGCCCGGCAGCTCGACGTAGCGCGCGCCGGGGATCTGCGCCGCCACGTAACGCCCCTCCTCGACCTTGAGGCAGAGGTCGCCGCTCCGGTGCACGACGAGCGTCGGCACGCGGATCGTCGGCAGCACGTGACGCACGTCGACCTCGGCGTTCATCCGCGTCAGCGCCACCGCCGCGCCGGGGCTGGCGCCCATGCGCAGGTAGGTCGCCCACCAGTCGCGGAACGCCGGGTCGCTCGCCCTGCTCGGCGCGCGCTCGTCGATGCCGACCGGGCCGCCCCACTCGCGCTGCATGAGCTCGAAGAACTTCTGCCGCGCCTCGACCGTCGGCGCCCACGGGTAGTCGGGCGCCCAGATGCGCTTGGCGTAGGTGCCGATCATCACCAGCGCCGTCGTGCGCTCGGGATAGGTGGCGGCGAAGAGGCTGCACATCGGGCCGCCTTCGGAGATGCCGCAGCAGCGCGGCGCGCTGCGAGCCGACCGCCTCCATCACGGCGCGCACGTCGTCCATGCGCTGCTCGAGGGTGGGCAGCTGGTCGAGCGGCACGCGGTCCGACAAGCCGGTGCCGCGCTTGTCGAAGAGGATCAGCCGCGAGAAGGAGGCGAGCCGGCGCAGGAAGCGCGCGAAGGAGGGCTCGCGCCAGAAGTACTCGAGGTGGGAGATCCACCCCATGACGAAGACGAGGTCGACAGGGCCGCTCGCCGACCACCTGATAGGCGATGTTGACGTCGCCGCTCTTCGCATAGCGGGTCTCGGGGATGGCCGGCGCGTCGCCCGCGCCGCTGGCGACGCGCGCCGCCGTGCCGGCCGCGGCGAGCGCGCGTTCGCGCGCTTGAGTCATCGACGACACCGACGAGGCGCGCTGCACGATGGCCTCGAGCGAGAAGGCGAGGTCGCGCGCCGATTGGAAGCGGCCGGCGGGTACCTTGGCGAGGCAGCGCGCCACCACCTGCTCGAGCTCGTGCGGCACCGCGGCCCCGCCCATGGCGAGCGCCGGAGCGTCGTCGTCCAGGATGGCGGCGAGCGTCTGGATAGTGCCCTGGCGCTGGAACGGCCGCTGGCCGGTGAGCATCTCGTGCAGCACGCAGCCGAGCGAGAAGACGTCGCTCGTCGCCTCGATGCGCTCGCCGCGCACCTGCTCGGGGGACATGTAGCCGATCGAGCCGATGATGGTCCCCGGCAGGGTCTGCTCGCCGGGATGCTGACTGCGGTCGGTGTCGGCGAAGGCCCGGTCGGAGCGAGCGAGGCCGAAGTCGAGGATCTTCACGCGGCCGTCGAGGCCGATGAAGACGTTCTCGGGCTTGACGTCGCGGTGCACGACGCCCTTGGCGTGGGCGGCGGCGAGCGCCTCGGCGACGGCGGCGCCGATCGAGCAGGCGCGCCGCCAGGGGAGGGCGCCGTCGCGCAGGTGGGCGCGCAGCGTCTCGCCTTGGAGCAGCTCGGTGACTGCGTAGGTGACGCCGGCGTCGCTGCCGAAGTCGAAGATGGCGACGATGTTGGGGTGCGAGAGGGCGGCTACCGCCTTGGCCTCGCGGTGGAAGCGGGCGAGCGCGGCGGGGTCGTCGGCGGTCGCCTGCGGCAGGACCTTGATCGCCACCTCGCGGTCGAGCCGCGTGTCGCGGGCGCGGTAGACCTGCCCCATGCCGCCGGCGCCGAGGAGGGCGCCGAGCTGGTAAGGACCGAGGCGGTCGGGTAGTGCGGCCGTCGTAGCGGCGGGGACCGGCGCGGCATCGTTCTGGACCATGGGGAGCGGCGCCTCGAGGAAGGCCACCGCCTCGCCGGAGGCGGCGAGCATCGCCTCCACCTCGCGGCGCAGCTCGGCATCGCCCGCCCCGAGCTCGTCGAGCAGCGCCGTCCGCGCCGCCGGCGGCGCGTCGGCGAGGCGGTCGAACGCCGCGCAGACCTGTCCCCAACGCTGCGGATCCATCGAGCGAAGAGTCCCTCCGAGACTAATCGCGCAAAGCGGCGAGGAACGGTCTGTACAGCCGCTGGTGGCTGCGTAGCGCCGAGTAGAGGATGCCGGGCGCCTGCTGCAGGTGCTGGCGGTTGAGCAGCAGGTTGACCTGGTAGAGGAAGGCGAGATTGCCGTCGAGGGTCTTGACGTTGCCGGCGACGAGGACGGCGAAGGTGCGGCGGCGCTCGCGCGACGGCAGCGACACCAGCGGCTCGAGCGGCGCGTACGGCGGCTTGGTCACGGCGTCGGCGACGTAGACGAGCAGGGGCGGCGGCTCCAGCAGCGCGCGCTCGCGGGCGGTGGCCGCGTCGGCGAGGAGCTCGAGCGTGCAGTCGTAGGGCTCGAGCTGGCGTCGCAGCTGCGCGCCCGCCTCGGCGTCCTCGGCGACCAGGAAGCCGGGCGGGATGGTTTCGCCGGGCGGCAGCGCCATCTCGAGCGGCGATTCGGGCGTCACGACGAGCGCGCCGCTGGAGCGGTCGGCGCTGGCGGCGGCGCTCACGCCGGCGGCCGCCGCGGAACGCGCGGGCTCGCCGGCCGCAGCGGTCGCCGCGAGCAGCTTGCGCTTGTCGACCACGATCTTCGCCTGGCAGCCCGGGCAGCGGAACGACACCGGCTGGTCGGGCAGCTTCTCGGAGTCGACGACGGTCGCGCGCTGGCAGTGCTGGCAGGTGACGCGGAGGGCGGGCATCGGCGAGCTCCAGGGTGGTCTGGTTGGCGGCTCCGGCTTCGCGAGCTACGGCTCGAGCTCGACCTCGACCTCGGGCAGGTCGCGCAGCCGGTCCGAGCGCCGGGCCGCCGCGGTCGCCCCGCCCGGCCGCGCCGCGCTCTTGCCGGCGTCCTTCCAGTCGGCGAGCGCCAGCCGGAGGTTGGTCTCGTTGGTGGAGTAGAGCAACGCCTGGTCGTAGGCGACGAGTCCCTCGCGCACGAACCGCTCCAGCACCTGGTCGAAGGTCTGCATCCCGTCGATGTCGCCGTCGGCGATGGCGTCCAGCAAACTGCGGCCTTCGCGCTCGCCCTCGAGCACGTAGTCGCGCGTGCGCTCGGTCGACTTGAGGATCTCGAGCGCGGCCACCCGGCCGCCGCCGATGTTCGGCACCAGCCGCTGCGAGATGACGTAGCGGAAGACTGGCGGAGAAGCGGCGGCGCACGTGCGCCTCCTGCTCCTTCGGGAAGACGCCGACGATGCGGTCGATGGTCTTCGCGGCGTCGATCGTGTGCAGCGTCGACAGCACCAGGTGGCCGGTCTCCGCCGCCTCCATCGCGATCTCGATCGTCTCGACGTCGCGCATCTCGCCGATGAGGATCACCTTCGGCGCCTGGCGCAGCGCGGCGCGCAGGGCGAGGGCGAAGGTCTTGGTGTCGCTGCCCACCTCGCGCTGGTTGACGGTGCTCAGCAGGTGCGGGTGCATGTACTCGACCGGGTCTTCGATGGTGACGATGTGGTAGGCGTGGTCGTGGTTGATCTCGTGCACGATCGCCGCGAGCGTCGTGCTCTTGCCCGAGCCGGTGGGGCCGGTGACCAGCACGATGCCGTTCTTCAGATCGCCGACGCGGTTGATCTCGGCCGGCAGCCCCAGCTCCTCGACCGTGGGCACGCCGTTGGGGATGACCCGCAGCACGATCGCGTAGGTGCCGCGCTGCGGGAAGACGTTGACGCGGAAGCGGGTCTTGCCGGGGATGGAGTAGGAGGCGTCGGTCGAGCCGGTCGCGACGAGCTCGCGGATCTGGTCGGCGTCGCCGCGCAGCACGTGCAGCGCGATCATCTCGGTCTGGAACGGCGTCAGCCTCTGCAGGCCGAACACCGGCACCGGGTGCAGCTGCCGTCGACCTCCACCTGCGGCGGGCGGCCGACGGAGAAGTTGAGGTCGGAGACGCGATCCGACACCTTCAGCACCGCCTCGAGCCAGGTGTCGAGGTTGAAGTTCTTCATGCCCGCGAGATGTGCGCGGCAGCGTAACACAGGGGTCGGCGGTGGGCCGGCGCCGAAGCCGGGTCTGAAACCTGCGAGGCCGCGGGCACGTTCACTGCTTCGTGGAGCGCGGCCGTTCGTTCTCGTTCGTCGTCCTCGTGCTGCTGGCGGCGTCGCTCGCCGGCGGCTGCCGGCTGAGCGTCCAGGAGGCGCCGCCGCTGGAGTCGCGGCTCGGGCGCAGCGAGGTGCGGGTGTGGTCGGCGCCCTACCCGCTGGTGCCGGGCGTCACCGTGCGCGGCGCCGGCATCCCCGAGCGGCTCGACCGCCTCGGCTACACGCGGGTGCGGCGGCGGCCGGCGGCGCCGGGGGAGTACTTCTGGGGCGAGGACCGGGTGTGGATCTACCGCCACGGCCACCGCTGGGACGGCCGCGACTGGCCGCCGCTGCTGCTCTGCCTCGAGCTCGACGGTTATCGCGGCGAGGTGCGCGCCGTCGTCTCGGAGAAGCGCCGGCCCCTGGCAGGCGCGCGCCGACGGCGCCTGGCTCGAGCCCGAAGTGCTCGCCGAGTCGCTCGACGGCCGCCGCACGCCGCGGGTCCCGGTGCGCCTCGCCGACCTGCCGGAGCGCGCCTGGGGAGCCGTGCTCGCCGCCGAGGACCACCGCTTCTTCGCCCACCGCGGCGTCGACGTGCGCTCGCTCGCGCGCGCCGTGCTCGCCAACCTGCGCAGCGGCGGCGTGGCGCAGGGCGGCAGCACGCTCACCCAGCAGCTGGTCAAGAACCGCGACCTGACGCCGCGCCGCACGGTCACGCGCAAGGCGTCGGAGGCGCTGCGCGCGCTCGACGTCGACTCCGCGCACAGCAAGGAGGAGATCCTCGAGGTCTACCTCAACCACGTCTACCTCGGGCAGGTCGACGGGCTCGCCGTGCACGGTGTCGGCGCCGCCGCGCGCGCCTTCTTCGGCAAGCCCGCCGAGGCGCTGCGGGTGGAAGAAGCGGCGACGCTCGCCGGCCTCATCCGCAGCCCCAACCGCCTCTCGCCGCTACGCCACCCGGCGGAGGCCAAGGCGCGCCGCAACCAGGTGCTGGCGCGCATGGGGGAGCTCGGCTGGCTGCCGGCCGACGAGGTGGCGGCGGCGCAGGCACGACCGCTGGGGTTGCGCCACGTGGCGCCGCGGCCGCCGATGGCGGGGAGCTTCATCGCCTGGTCGGCGGCGGTGGCGCGGCGCACCGCATCCGACCGCATCGCGCGCGGCCGCGGCGTCGTGCTGGAGACGACGCTCGACCCGCTGCTGCAGGCCGAGGCGGAGGCGGCGGTGGCGGCGGCGACGGCCCGGCTGCGGCGGCAGCACCGCGAGCTGCGCCGCGCGCCGCTAGGCGTGGCGCTGGTGGCGCTCGACCCCACCGACGGCGGCGTGGTGGCCTACGTCGGCTCGCCGCCGGGATCGCTGCCCGGTGGCTTCGACCGCGTGCGGCAAGGGAAGCGTCAGCCCGGGTCGCTGGTCAAGCCGCTGGTGCTGCTCGAGGCCTTCGAGAGCTGCGGCGGCGATCCCGTCTACCCGTCGAGCCGTGTGGCCGACGAGCCGGTGCAGATCGCTCTACCGACCGGCGCGGTGTGGGAGCCGGTCGACGCCGACCGCCGCTTCCTCGGCGTGGTGAGCGTGCGCGCGGCGTTGCGCGAGTCGCGCAACGTGCCGTTCGTGCGCCTCGCCCGGCGCTGCGGCTTCGCGGAGACGGCGGCGCGGCTGCGCGCCGCGGGGCTGACGCTGCCGTCGCCGCCGCCGCCGTCGTTCGTGCTCGGCTCGGTGGAGGCGACGCCGCTGCAGGTGGCGCGCGCCTACACCGTGTTCGCGACACCCGGCGATGCCGTGCGGCCGCGGCCGGTCTCGCGCGTCGAGCGCCCCGGCGGCTCGCGCCTCGACCGCGTCTGGCCGTCGCGCACGCGCGGTGGTGAGCCCGGCGAGCGCCTACCTCGCCATCGACCTCCTGCGCGACGCGGCGACGCTGGGCACGGCGCGCGCGGCGGCGATCCCGGGCCTGGTGGTGGCGGCGAAGACAGGCACCACCTCCGAGCAGCGCGACGCCTGGCTCGCCGGCCACGCCGGCGGCCTCGTCACCGTCGTCTGGGTCGGCCGCGACGACGGGCGGCCGCTCGGTTTGACCGGCAGCGAGGCCGCGGCACCGCTGTGGCGCGAGTTCATGCGCCGCGCCGTGCCGCTGCGGCCGCCGCACCGCCTCGAGCGCCCGCCACTCGTCGTCGACCGCTACGTCGACAGCGAAACCGGCCTCCTCGTGCGCGACTTCAACCCGCGCGCGATGCGCGAGGTCTTCCGCGAGGACGTGCTGCCGCCGCGCGACCGCTTCTGGCGGATCGACACCGACGTACCGGTAGTGCGCTGAAGAGCGCCGCGGTTGCCCGCGGCGTGGGTGCGCTGAGCGCCGCGGCGGCGGCCGCCGCGGCTGTCACTCAGAGCCGACCGAGCAGCCAGAGGACGAGGATGATGACGACGATGAGGCCGACGATGCCGCTGGGGAAGTAGCCCCAGCTGCGGCTGTACGGCCACGACGGCAGGATGGCGAGCAGGACGACGATCAGCACGATCAAGAGCAACAGGCTCATACACTCCCTCCCTTACCCGGGCAGCGTTCTGAATGAACGGTGCCGCCGAGCCTTTTGCAACGTCGATGCCTGCTTTGTCTACCGGCGGCCCTGGCATGCATCCTGCGGAGAGGTGTCGCGGCGCGAGGCCGTCGCCTCGCGAACCATCAAGGAGATTCACACCATGGACCGAGACATCCGCGGGATGGAAAACGAGTCGAAGGGCCTCGGCCGTCAGGTCGAGGGTAAGAAGGACGAGGTGCTCGGGGCCGCCACCGGCGACACCAGCCGCGAGCTCAAGGGCAAGCTGAACAAGAACCTGGGCAAGGTCCAGGAGAAGCTCGGCCGCAAGCAGGAAGAGATCGGCGACGGCAAGGACGATCCGGGCATCGGCTAGATCGACCGACCGTCAGCCTCGTACTCTTCGGCCCGCGCCGGGCAACTGGCGCGGGCCGTTACTGTTTGGGGGCATTCACCAGCTCCTGCCCGGGTCGCCGCCGGCGGGCTCTATGATCGCGGCGACCCTCGAGGAGCGCACCCGATGAGCCAGCTCGCCCAGCGGTCCTTCGCCGTTCTTGCCTTCGCCGTGGCAATCGCTACGTTCGGCGTCGCGTCCGCGTCCGCCGCCGAGGGCGCGGAAGTGGGCGAGGTATCGTTCGCGAGCTCCGGCGCCGCGGCGGCGCAGCCCGCCTTCCTGCGCGGACTCGCGCTGCTGCACAACTTCGAGTACGAGGACGCCGCCGAGAGCTTCCAGGCGGCGCAGAAGCTCGACCCCGCCTTCGCGATGGCCTTCTGGGGCGAGGCGATGACCCACACGCATCCGGTCTGGATGCAGCAGGACCTCGAGGCGGCACGCGCCGCGCTCGGCAAGCTCGCGCCCACCGCGGCCGAGCGGGCCGCGAAGGCGCCCACCGAGCGCGAGCGCGACTACCTGCACGCCGTCGAGGTGCTCTACGGCGACGGCACGAAGGAGCAGCGCGACCTCGACTACGCCGCCACGATGGCTGCGCTGCACGAGAAGTATCCGCAGGACGTCGACGCGGCAGCTTTCTACGCCGTCGCTCTGCTCGGCACCGCGCACCAGGGGCGCGACTTCGCCACCTACATGCGCGCCGCCGCCGTGCTCGAGGAAGTGTTCCCCGCACACCCCCGGCACCCGGGCGTGCTGCACTACCTCATCCACTGCTACGACGACGCCGTACACGCGCCGCTCGGCATCCGCGCGGCGCGCCTCTACGGCGCCGTGGCGCCCGATGCCGGCCACGCGCTGCACATGACCTCGCACATCTTCGTCGCCCTCGGCCAGTGGGACGACGTCATCGACGCCAACAAGCGGGCGATGCAGGTGGTCGATCATCACCACCACGGCAAGGGCGAGCCGCCGGCGCGCTGCGGCCACTACGCCGACTGGCTGCACTACGCCTACCTGCAGGCTGGGCGCACGGCGGACGCCCGGCGCGTCCTCGACGGCTGCCATGAAGAGGCGCTGCGCGAGCTGCGCGGGTTGAAAGAAGGCGACCAGGGTGACGGCTCGTACCGAGGCGTCGACAGCTACTCCGAGATGCGGCTGCAGCACTTCGTCGACGCCGGCGTGCTCGCCGACGGCGCGCTGGCGCTGCCGGCAGGCGGGATGGCGGCGACGCGGTTCTCGCTCGCCTACGCCGACGCGCTGGCGGCGGCGGGCCGCGGCGGTTCGGCGGCGAAGGCGCGCGACGCGGCGGAGCGGCTGCGCGCCGCGGGGAAAGAGGTGGTCTCCGCGGCCGCGAGCGCCGGCGACGCCGCGGCGACGCTCGGCGCTGCGGCAGACGTGGTGGTGCGACAGATCGACGCGCTCGTGCTGCTGCGCGAGGGGAAGCACGACGAGGGGTTGATCGTGCTCGCCACGGCCGCGGACATCGAGGACAGGCTGCCGCTCGCCTACGGCCCGCCCGCGGTGGAGAAGCCCAGCCGCGAGCTGCTCGGCGAGGAGCTGCTCGCCGCCGGCCGCGCTGCCGAGGCGAAGACGACGCTGCTGGCGGCGCTGGCGCGCACGCCCGGCCGCACGGCGGTGCTGCGCGCGCTGCTGCAGGCGCAGACGGCGTTGGGGGAGCGCGTCGAGGCGGAGCGTACCCAGGCCGAGATCGCGCGCAACCTGCACGCGGCCGGCGCCACGGGCGCCCCGCGGTGAGTGTGGTCGGCGGCGATCCCGCTGGCAACCCGGCGTCGGCGGCGTCACCGCCGCGCCCGTCGATCGCGCGCTACGGGTTGGCGCTGGCCATGGGGATCGCGGGCGCTGGTCTCATCGGCGCGGGCGCCGGCATGCTGGTGCTCTTCATCGACCGCCACGTCTCGACAGCGTGGCGATGGGGCGCCGGCGCTGCGGCGCTCGCCGGCCTGCTGGTGGTGCTTGCGGCGACGCGGCTCGCGCGGCTGTCGCCGCGCCGCACGCTGATCGCCGTGCTCGCCGCCCTGCTGGCCGTGCCGCCGATCGCGCAGACCGTGCGCACCAGCGTCGCCGGCGCCACCGTCTACACGCCGGGCAAGAGCACCACGAGCGAGCTCGTCAACCTCGGCTTCGCTCTGGAGGCACGCGCCGTCGACGAAGGCGGCTACCCGACAGTCACCAGCGTCGATGCGCTCGCGCCCATGCTCGAGGGTCATTACATCCAGCGCGTCCCGCGCATCGACGGTTGGAACCGTCCACTGCGCTACGAATCCGAAGGCAGCGGCCCCGACGGCACCTACTACCTGGGCAGCCCCGGCCCCGACGGCCGCTGGCAGCACCTCCGCCTGGCCGACTACCGCGACCTGCCGGGGCCGCACGGCGACGACCTCGTCTACTCCAACGGCAGCTTCCTCACCTCGCCTGTGCAGTGACGGGCGCGCCTCAGCCTTCGACCAGCACCTCGTCGATCTTGATCTCCGCCTGCAGCGTCCGCGCGACCGGGCATCGGCCGGCGACGTGGAGCAGCTTCTGCCGCTGTTCGGGCGAGAGCGGGCCGTGCAGCGCGATCTCGACGCGGAAGCGGGCGATGAAGCCCGCCTGGGTGACGCAGTCGGCGCAGTCCTTGGCGTGCTGGCGGTCGTGCGAGACGGTGACGTCGACGCCCTCGAGCGGCAGGTTCTCGCGCTTGGCGTAGAACACCAGCGTCATCGCCGTGCAGCCGCCGAGCGCGCCGGCCAGCAGGTCGTAGGGCGTCGGTCCCTGGCCGGTGCCGCCGAAGTCGGCCGGCTCGTCGAGCACGAGGCGATGCGGCCCGGCCTCGGCTTCGCTGCGAAAGTCGCCGCGGTTGCGGACAACGACGGAAGCGCTCATCTCGTTCTCCTTCTCACCAGACGCCCCGCTCCTCCCACGAGTCGCCGAGGCAGATGCCGATGTCGCGCGCGGTCTTCACCGTGTCGCAATCGAGCGGCACCAGGTTGAGCTTGTCGATGACGTCGGCGAGCGGCACGGTCTTGATCTCCGGCGGGTCGAGCGCCACCATGACGCCGCGGCCGCCGTCGGCCACCACCTGCACCGCGGCGGCGCCGAAGCGCTGTGCGGTGACGCGGTCGAAGGCGCTGGGGCTGCCGCCACGCTGCAGGTGGCCGAGCACGAGGTTGCGCGCTTCCTTGCCGGTGCGCTCCTCGATCTGCCGCGCCACTTGCTCGCCGATGCCGCCGAGGCGCAAGGGTCCGCCGGAAGGGCGGCCGTCGCCGCGCTGCTGGAAGACCATCTCGCCGCCCACCGGCCGCGCGCCCTCGGCCACCACGACGATGCTGAAGTGGCGGCCGAGCGCCTCGCGCTCCATGATCTTCCTGCAGACGGCGGCGATGTCGAACGGGATCTCGGGGATGAGGATGACGTCGGCGGTGGCGGCGATGCCGGCGTGCAGCGCGATCCACCCGGCGTAGCGCCCCATCAGCTCGACGGTGAAGACGCGCTCGTGCGCCTCGGCGGTCGAGTGCAGGCGGTCGATGGCTTCGGTTGCGACGCCCACCGCGGTGTCGAAGCCGAAGGTCAGCGCGGTCCCAGGCAGGTCGTTGTCGATCGTCTTCGGCACGCCAACCACCGGCAGCCCCTGCTGCGAGAGCGCGTGGGCGATGCGCATCGAGCCGTCGCCGCCGATGGCGATCAGCGCGTCGATGCCGAGGCGCTGGAAGTTGGTGACCACCTCCGGGGTGCGGTCGACGATGGTCACCTCGCCGGAGGGGAGCTTCAGCGGCCAGCGCAGCGGGTTGCCCTTGTTGGTGGCGCCGAGGATGCTGCCGCCGAGGTGGGTGATGGCGCGCACCGACTCGCGGTCGAGCTGCACCAGCTTCTCAGGGTCGAGCAGCCCCTCGTAGCCGCGGCGGATCCCCAGCACGTCCCAGCCGCGCCGCTTCGCCGACAGCACCACCGCGCGCACCACCGCGTTGAGCCCCGGCGCATCGCCGCCGCCGGTCGTGATGGCGATCCTGCGGATACGTGGCGCCATGCTTCGCAGTCCCGACTCAGCCGTCGCGCAACTGCCAGTCGAACGGGATCTCTCCGGAGTGCGGGTCGATCCGCTGCTTGTCGGGGTCCGCCGGGTCGTAAGGCACGGTCGGCAGATTGATGATGCGGCCCAGCGTGCGGCCGAAGTTCTGCGTCGCGTGCCAGACGCCCGGCGGGATGTAGACCAAGCCTTGGTGGTTGGTGGTGAAGAAGAGCTCGCAGAAGTTGCCGCGGTCGGGGGAGCCCTCGCGCCCGTCGAAGAGCACCACGCGCAGGTCGCCGGAGGCGACGAAGTAGCGGTCGGCCTGCAGGCGGTGCATGCCCCAGCCTTTGATGCGCCCCGGCGCAACCGTGTAGAGGCAGCCGTGGACGACCGGCTCGCGCCAGAACGGGTCGTCGCGGTCGAAGAAGGGGACGAGCGCCCCGCGGTCGTCGTGGTAGCCGTGGAGCCGGCGCACGATCACGCCGGCGATGCGGCGCGCCATCTGCTCGTCGGCGGTGCCGGGGACGCTGTACTGCCGGGGGTACGTGGCGCTCGGAAGGACCACCGATGTCATGCTATCCGAGCTCAACTGCCGACGATGCCGATCGCCACCGTCCTCGTCGCCACCCACGACCACGGCCCGATGCTCCTGCGGTCCGTGGGCACCGCGCTGAGCCAGGGTGTGCGCGACGTGGAGGTCCTCATCGTCGGCGACGGCGCGACCGCGGAGACCCGCGCCGCGGCGGAGCGGCTCGCGGCCGACACCCGCGTCCGCTTCTTCGACTTCCCCAAGGGCCCGCACAACGGCGGTGAGAACCGGCACCGTGCGCTCGTCCACGCGAGGGGGGAGATCGTCTGCTATCTCGACGACGACGACCTCTGGCACCGCGACCACGTGGCGACGCTGCTGGAGCTGCTGAGCGCCGCCGACTTCGCTCACACCCTGCCGCTGGTGGTGACCGCGGAAGGGCGAATGGAGAGCTGGGCCGTCGACCTCTCCCGGGAAGCCGACCGCGAGCAGCTCATGGCGGGACGCCTGGGCCTGGCGAAGTCCGTCGCCGGCCATACCCACTCCATCTATACCGAGCTTCCGCACGGCTGGCGCAACGTCGAAGGCCCGGAGACGGTGCGCGACGTGTGGCGCCAGATCGTGGGACGGCCCGGCCGCAGGATCGCCGCCTCGACCCGTCCCACCGCCGTCCAGTTGCCGGCGGCATGGCGCGAGGGCTGGACCCTCGAACGCAGACTGGCCGAGCTCGACGAGTGGAGCGAGCGCCTGGCGAGCCCGTCCTGGCCGTCGTTCGTGCTCGACCACTTCGTGCGGGAAACGGCGGATCTCCAGCGCCACCTGGCCGAGGTGCGGGAATGGCTGCGCGAAGGGGAGCGTGCGGCGGCGAGCTGGCGTGACGCGTGGGCGAGCGCGCAGCAGTCCCTCGGCGAAGCTCGGGCCTACGCCGAGAGCCTCGAAGCCGAGCGGGACGCGCGGCGCTAGCTGGCGAGAACTGCCCGCTCGCGCAGCCGGTCCGCGGCCGGCGACAGCGGCGCGTGGGTGAGGATCTGCTGGATGCGGTCGAGCGCCTTGAGCGTGTCGCCGACGCCCTGGTAGAGCACCACCTCGCCGTAGAGCTGCTCGGCGAGCTGGTCGAGGTGGCCGGCGATCTTCTCGGCGTAGCTGCCTTGCGGGAAGCGCTTGAGGTACTCGGCGCCGTCGGCGAGCTGGCGGTAGCTGCCGGCGAGCTGGGCGAGGCGGGCGGCGGCGTTGCGCGACAGCTCGGGGTCGCTCTGGTCGACGAGCTGCTGCAGCGCCACCAGGTCGGTGACCACGAGGGCGAGCGTGCGCAGGCCGGCGAGCGAGCGCTCGCCGATCGGGCCGTTGGGTTCGGCGCGCCAGGCGAGCAGGTAGTCCGCCACCGCTTCGGCCTGCTTGCCGGTACGGCTGTAGGCGCCGGCGAGCTCGAAAGCGACGCGCGGCGCCTCGGCGGCCTGCGGGTAGTTGGAGAGGAAGCTCTGCAGGAACTCGGTCTGGTAGACGCCCGCCGCGATCGTCTCCTGCGCCTTGGGGTAGAGCGCGTCGGCCTCGGCGCGCAACGCCTTGCTCTCGCCCTCGAGCGTGGCGACGAAGGCGCTCTGCGGCGTCAGCTTCTTCACCTCGTCGAGCTGCTTGCCGTAGTCGGCGAGCAGCTTGCCGTAGTCGCGCGACAGCTCGGCGCGGGCGAGCTCGAGCGTCACGCTCTCGATGTAGAGCGTCGAGGCGCAGCTTCTCCGCCGTCGCGCCCTGCGGCCACGCGGTGAGCGCCGCGGCGGCGAGGAGGAGCTTCTGCGCTTCCCGCGCCGATGGCCCTCGACCTGGTTGCACCTGACCCGGTCGCTCCTGAGCGGGTCGCTCCTGACCTGGGCCCTCCTTGGGCTCGAAGCCGAGCAGCGCCGCTTGCGTCTCGCCGCGGTACGCCTCGTCGGGCCGCGCGATGCCGGGTCGCAGCAGCTTGGCGCGCGCCGCGGCCGCGGGAACGCGCTCGTCGAAGAACGGGTGCGTGCGCCAGTAGCCGTACTCGTGCGACTGCGGCAGGCGGTCGCGCATCAGCCCGAACAGCCGCTCGCCGCCGTTGGGGGCGTAGCCGGCGGCCGCCGCCATGCGCTGGCCCTCCTCGTCGGCCTGGTCCTCGAACTCGCGGCTGTAGCTGCGCAGCAGCAGCTCGGCGAGGATCATGCTCGCCGCCGCGGCGCCCTGGATCCTGGCGCCGCCGCTGCCGTAGCTGCTCTGCTCGGGGCCCGGGCCCCAGGTCGGCACGCCCGGCGTCGGCGAGCTGCCGCGGTCGGCGAGGATGACGCCGACGAGGGCGGCCTGCGCCAGCACGTTGAGCAGCGTGGCGCGGCGCTGCATCTTCATGCCGTGGCCGAGGGTGACGTGCGCGATCTCGTGGCCGAGCAGGGCGGCGAGCTGGTCGTCGTCGAGCCCCAGCTCGACCATGCCGCGGGTGAGGAAGACCTGGCCGCCGGGCAGCGCGAAGGCGTTGGGCTCGCGCATCTCGACGAGGAAGAAGGAGAGCGGGAAGTCCTTGTACCCGGACGCCGCCGCCACGCGGTAGCCGACGTCGGCGACGCGGCGCAGGGTGGCGGCGTCGTCCCAGGTGCCGTACTCGTCGACCGCCTCTTGCGCGGCGGCGATGCTCTTGGCGAAGAGCTCGGGGTTGGAGATCTTCTGCGCGTCGGCGGCGGCGGGGACGGGGCAGCGAGGCGCAGAGCGGCGGCGGCGGTCGCGCGTGGGCCAGACGCGGTGCGCGGACGCGGCGCAGGCGGCGGTGCGCGCATGATCGGTAGCACGCGGGCGGCGCGCAGTCGCAGGAGGTTGTCAGCGCGCGCCGTCGCGTCGGGGCGCCGCGCGGCGTGGCCCGCGGCGCCGTGATACCTTGCCCGCCGTGGCCGAGCTGATGATCGAGGTGCCCACCGGCAAGGGTTCGATGGCGGAGCTGCGTCCGCTGCTCGACGCCGCGCTCGCCGCGCAGTTCCCCGGCGGCATGCTGCAGCGGCGCTGGGAGGGCGACGTGCTGCACGTGTGGGGGCCCGGCGCCAAGGGGACCATCACCTACGAGGACGGCCGCCTCGTCGGCCGCGCCGACCTCAGCCCGCCGGCGAGCCTGATGAAGGGCCTCATCGAACAGAAGATGTCGGCGGCCATGCGCCAGGTCGCCGCCTGATCGCGGCGCTGCACGCGCACGCCGCCGCTAACCCGGAAGACCCCTGCGTCTTCTTCCCCGATCGCGTCGGCGATTGGCGGTGGAAGCCGTGGCGGTGGCTGGTTTCCGAGGCGAGCCGCTGGGCCGCGGCGCTGCGCGAGGTCGAGCCCGGCGCGCGCGTCGGCTATCGCTGGCGTCCGACGCCGGAGGCGCTGGCTGCCGACCTCGGCATCCAGCTCGCGGGAGCGCTCGCGGTGCCGGTGGTGGAGGGCGACGAGGCGGCGCTGCCCGAGCTCGTCGCCTGGCTCGCGGCGGGAGACGAGCCGCCGCCGGCAGAGGTGCGAGCACCGGCGATCGAGCGGACCTTGGACGAGCATTACGGCAATGCCGCGGATCGCGAATCGCGCGCGGCGGCTGGAGGCGCTCTCGTACGACGTGGCGACGAATGGCAGTCGTGGTCGCCGGCAGATCTCGTCGACGCCGCCACGCAGCTGGTCAGGCCCGCCGGCCCGCGCGAACGGCCGATCGCGCTGATCGCCGGCGACCTCGCCGCCGCCGAGGAACGTGCTTGGGTCGCCTGGGCCGTCACCGCCGGCGCCGCGCTCGTCCTTCCCGGCGATCCGGCGTTCGCGGCGTGGGCGATCTTCTGGCCGCGGCCCACCGACGTCTGCCTTCCCGCCGAGCAGCTGGCGCCGGTGCGCGAGCTGCTCGCTACGCTCGGCACGCCGCGCATCCAGCGCCGCCACCTCACCCGTCTTCGCCGCCTGCTCGTCTACGGCGGCGAGCCGCCGTCCGAGGAGGCGACGGCCTGGGGCGCTCTCGGCGTCGCGCTGACGCCCTGGCCATAGCGGCCGCGGCCGCGCGCCGAATGCTGCGGCGCGGCAATCCGTTGCAATAGAGTGGCGAGCGACGAGGAGGCCCGCGCCATGGCCCAACCCGCAGAAGCCGTCCCCGCCCCCTTGCCCGAGCCGCTGCCCGAGCCGCTCCCTGAGCCGAACCAGGCGAGTGCCGTCGAGGAGGTCCGCGACCGCGCCGACACCGTGCTCACGCGCCGCAACCACGGCCGCCCGGCGCGCGCCGTCGGCCGCCGCGAGCTGCGCGGCCCGCGCGGCCGCGTCGCCATCGTCGACGGCTGCCGCACGCCGTTCATCAAGGCCGGCACCTCCTTCCGCGACATGGACGTCATCGACCTCGCCGGCGTCGCCACCGCCGAGCTCGTCACGCGCAACGGCCTCGACGAGAAGGAGATCGAGCTCGCCATCTACGGCACCGTGCTGCCGGCGCTCTACGGCCCCAACCTCGGCCGCGAGGTGATCTTCCGCTGCTCGCTGCCGGAGTGGATCCCCGGCAGCGGCGTGAGCCTCGCCTGCGCCTCCTCCAACCGCGCCATCACCTCGGCGGCGGAGGCGATCCTCGTCGGCCAGGCCGACGTCGTGCTCGCCGGCGGCGCCGAGTCGCTCTCCAAGGTGCCGATCCGCTTCTCCGACGCCGCGGCGAAGCGGCTGATGGAGCTGCAGAAGGCGAAGAGCCTGCCGCAGAAGGCGGCGACCCTCGCCAAGCTGCGGCCGAAGGACCTGGTGCCGGTGCCGCCGGCGATCGCCGAGTACACGACCGGCATGACCATGGGCCAGGCGGCCGAGAAGATGGCGAAGGAGAACGACGTCTCGCGTCGCGCGCAAGACGAGATCGCGCTGATGTCGCACCAGCGCTCCTCGGCGGCGACGCGCGAGGGGCGCTTCGCCGAGCAGATCGTGCCCACCTTCCCGCCGCCCACCTACGGCGAGGCGGTGCTGGTCGACAACGGCGTGCGTCACGACGCCGAGCTCGACAAGCTCGCCGCGCTGCCGCCGGTGTTCGACAAGCGCTACGGCTCGATCACCGCCGGCAACGCCAGCCCGATCACCGACGGCGGCTCCGCCGTGCTGCTGATGAGCGAGGAGAAGGCGAAGGCGCTCGGCTACGTGCCGCTGGGCTACATCCGCTCGTGGGCGTACGCGTCGCTCGACCCCGCCACGCAGCTGCTGCAGGGGCCGGCCTACGCGGCGCCCGAGGCGCTCGACGCCGCCGGCGTGACGCTCGCCGACCTCGACCTCGTCGAGATGCACGAGGCCTTCGCGGCGCAGGTGCTCTCCAACCTCAAGGCGTTCAACTCGAAGAAGTTCGCGGCGGAGGAGCTCGGGCGCAGCGCGCCGCTCGGCGCCGTCGACTTCGACAAGCTCAACGTCAACGGCGGCTCGATCTCGATCGGCCACCCGTTCGGCGCCACCGGCGCGCGGGTGACGATGCAGCTGCTCTTCGAGCTGCGCCGGCGCGGCGGCAACCTCGGGCTGATGACCGTCTGCGCGGCGGGCGGGGTCGGCTTCGCGATGGTGGTCGAGCGGGAGTAGGGAGCCGTCCTCGCGCGCCCCGCCGAGCCCCCCCGCTGGCGGCCTGCTCGTCGTCGACCTCACGCGGCATCTCCCGGGGCCGCTCGCGGCGCGGCTGCTCGCCGACCTCGGGGCGCGCGTCGTCAAGGTCGAGGAGCCGCGCGCGGGCGACCCGGTGCGCGCCGCGGCGCCGCTGGTCGCCGGCAAGAGCCCGCTCGCGGCGATGCTGCTCGCCGGCGTCGAGAGCGTGGCGCTCGACCTCAAGCAGCCGGCGGCAGTGGAGGCGCTGCGCGGCCTGCTGGCGCGCGCCGACGTGCTGCTCGAGAGCTTCCGCCCCGGCACGATGGCGCGGCTCGGCCTGGCGCCGCAGGTGCTGCGAGAGCGCTACCCGCGGCTGGTGATCTGCTCGCTCACCGGCTGGGGCCAGGGCGGGCCCTACGCGGCGCGGGCTGGGCACGACATCACCTATCAGGCGATCGGCGGCGCGCTGGCCGCCACGGCGACGGCGCCGGCGATCCAAGTCGCCGACGTCGTGGGCGCGTGGAGCACGGTTTCGGCGGTGCTCGCGGCGCTGCTCGCCCGCGAGCGCCGGCCCGACGCGGCTTCGCAACGGGCGCAAGAAGCGGATGAGGGCGAGGGCGGTGGCGCGTGGATCGACCAAGCGCTGCTCGACGCCGCGGTTCACGCCAACGTCACCGGGTGGGCGGCGGAGGCCGCCGGTCCGCGCGAGGTGGGGGAGCCGCTGCCGCTCACCGGCGCGCTGCCCTGCTATGGCGTCTACGCCACGCGCGACGGCGGCGCGCTCGCCGTGGGGGCGCTCGAGCCCCACTTCTGGGCCCGCTTCTGCGACGCAGCCGGCCGCCCCGACCTGCATGACCTCCAGTACGCAACTGGCGAGCGCGCGCACGACAAGGTCGCCAAGCTCGTCGCCTCGCGCACGCGCGACGAGTGGGCCGAGCTGCTCGCGGCCCACGACGTTCCGGCGGAGCCGGTGCTCTCCGCCGCCGAGGCCTTGGCGCACCCGCAGGTCGCAGCCCGCGGCGTGGTCCATCGCGCCGGCGACGGCTTGCCTCGTCTCGGCTTCCCTGCTCGCTTCGACGACGCCCGCCCGCGCGCCGCCGAAACCGTACCCGAGCTCGGCGCCCACACCGCCGCCGTGCTGGCGGAATTCGGCCTCGACGCCGGCCGTAGTTCCCGGCAGCTACGCGCCGCCGGCATCGGCCCGCAACGCCGCGCCGGCGGCTGGCTGCGGCGGTTGTTGCGGAGATAGCTCCACAGGCGCTCCGAGCGCGGTCATCGCGGTACCATCAGTCCGCTCCCATGAACGCCGACGATCTCTCTCCCGAGCTCGGCACCGTGCTCTCGCTCGACAACGTGCCGGTGGAGTTGCCGCTGGCGCGGGTCGGGAGCCGGGTGCTCGCGGGACTGCTGGATTACCTGCTGCTCTTCTTCGTCCTGCTCTTCTGGACGGCTGGGATCTTCGCCCTTTCTACGGGGCTCGGGCTGCGGCCGGGGTGGGGGATCGGCTTCTGGCTGCTCGGCAGCTTCGCGCTCGAGTACGGCTACTTCGCGGTGCAGGAGATCGTCTTCGACGGCCGCACGCTCGGCAAGCGCGTCTTCGGCTTGCGGGTGGTGGCGCGCGACGGCGCCGCCGCCGGCAACGGGGCGCTCCTGGTGCGCAATCTGGTGCGCATTATCGACCTGCTGTTCGGCGTGCTGCTGATGGCGCTCGACCCGCTGTCGCGCCGCCTCGGCGACCGCCTCGCCGGCACGCTGGTAGTGCACCAGCGGCCGGCCAACGACGATCTGCTGATCGGCCGCTTGCCCGCTGGGTGGGGCGCCGCGGAGACCCAGCTCGTGGAGTCGTACCTGCGGCGCGCGCGCGAGCTCGAGCCGGCGGCACGCCTCGCCCTCGGCCGGCGCCTCGAGCGCTGGGTGGACGAGCGCGCCCCCGGCTTCCTCCCCGGCGCGCCCGGACCCGACCCGCTGCCGCGCCTGTGGAACGGGTTCCGGCAAACGCAATGAGTCGCGCGCAAGTCTGACGGATGGACTACGCCCGCTTCGTCGCCCTGCGGCGGCCGCTCTGGGAGTCGTTCGAGCGCGACGCCACGGCGGCGCGGCGGCGCGACCTCTCGTACGCCGAGGTGGAGGAGCTGGCGCTGCGCTACCGGCAGGTGCTGCACGACCACGCCTGGGCGCGGGCGCGCTTCCCCGGCACCGGCGCGGCGCAGCGGCTGCTGCGGCTCGCCGTGCTCGGCGGCACCGTGCTGCAGCGCGAGCATGAGGAGCGCTTCTCGCTGGTGCGCTTCTTCTTCGCCCGCTTCCCGGCCGCCGTGCGCACGAGCTTGCCGTGGATCGGCGTCGCGACGGCGCTGTTCCTCCTCATGGGTCTGCTCGGCGTGGCGGTGGCCGTCTACGAGCCCGGCGTGGCGGTGGCCATCCTGGGGCCGGAGGCGATCCAAGGCCTGCGCACCGGCCACCTGTGGACGGAGTCGCTGACCACCACCGTGCCGCCGACGTTCTCGTCGTCCGCCATCGCCACCAACAACATGTCGGTGGCGTTGACGGCCTGGGCGGGCGGCGCCCTCTTCGGCCTCGGCTCGGTGTGGGTGGCGATGTTCAACGGCTTCCTGCTGGGCGCCGTCTTCGGGGTGACGGCGCGCTTTTCGATGGCGGCAGAGCTGGGCGAGTTCGTCGTCGCCCACGGCCCGCTGGAGATCACGCTGATCCTCGTCTGCGCCGGCGCCGGTCTCGGCATCGGCGTCGCGCTGCTGCGCGCCGACGACCTGCCGCGCTCGGTCACCGTGCCGCGCGCCGCCCGTGAGGCGCTCGTAGTGCTGCTCGGCTGCCTGCCCTGGTTCCTGCTGCTCGGCATCGTCGAGGGGTTCCTGTCGCCGCGGCCGGAGCTGCCGGTGCTGTGGAAGGCGTTGCTGGGAGTGGCGCTCGAGGTCTGCTTCCTGGCGCCGATCGCGCTCGGCGCGCTCAAGGACTCGCCGGCGGCGGCGAAAGCGGGGGCGCGGCCGCTGGAGGGCGCTACGTGAGCATGCCGATCTCCGCTCCGACGCCGCAGCTCGACACCATCCCGTTCGCGGTGCTCATCGACGAGGCGTGGAAGTCGACGCGCTCGTGGGCGCGCGCCATCCTGGTGCCGGCCGCGGTGCTGCTCGCTCCCGCCGCGCTGGTCATGCAAGTGCTCGTCGGCCTCTGGCAGATCTCGCTCGTCGGCATGGACCCGGGGAGCTTCGAGTCGGGGCGCTTCTGCGGCACCATCGCCGTGGGCATGGTGGGGGCTTTCGTCATCGGCCTCTACTTCCTCGCCGTCTACGGCTGCGTGATGGTGACCGCCGTTCGCGCGCTCGGCGGCGAGCCGGCGTCGTTGTGGCAGAGCCTGCGCTTCTACCTGCGGCCGCGGGTGTGGGGGACGGACCTGCTCGCCTGGGTGCTGATCATGCTCGGCTTCCTCGCCTGCATTTTGCCCGGCCTCTTCCTGATGGCGGCCTGGGCGCTGCGGCTGCCGGTGATGGTGCGCGAGGGGCGCTCCGGTTGGGATGCCCTCAAGCGCAGCTGGGAGCTGCTCGCCCACAACCCCAGCGGGCAGCTCCTACGCCACCCGGTGCTCAAGGTGCTGCTGCTGTTCGTGCTCGGTGGCGTGCTCGGCTACGCCATCTCGATGGTGGTGCAGATGCCGGCGGCGATCGTCGGCCAGCTGATGGTGGTGCGTGGCATGAGCCGCGGCGAGGGCGCCGACCCGCAGGCCTTGATGCGCGCCACGCTGTGGCTGTCGATCCCCGCCGGCGTGCTGGCCGCGCTGGCGCAGCTGGCGGTGCAGCTGTACGTCGACTTCGCCACCGCCCACCTCTACCTCGACCAGGTGCGGCGCAAGGAAGGCGCCGACCTGGGCTCGGCGCTCGACCGCATGCTCGGCGCGGCGCCGCCGGCGCTGCCGCCGCCGGTCGCGTAGAGACCGGCGCATGGCGAGCACCCTGCCGCCGCCCGCGTGGGTCGACGCCGACCCGGAGGCGCTGCGCCGCGCTCTCGCCGAGGCGAAGGCCGACGCGAAGCTGCCGGGGCCGGGGTTCGTCGAATACCTCGCCGACCTCGCCCGCTGGCTTCTGGAGCTCGTTTCCGGCGCGTTCGAGCTGGTGGCGCCGTGGTCGGGCCGGCCGATCGCCGAGCGCATCGCCATCTACGCCGCTCTCGCCGCCGCGGCGCTCGCCGCGCTCGTCGTGCTGGTGGTGGCGGTGCGGCGCTGGCGCGCGCAGCGCACGCGGCGTGAGGCCCCCGCTGCCGCGGTGCCGTTGCCGAGCGCGCCGGCGGCGCCTTCCGGCGACGCGACCTGGTGGCTGCGCGAGCTGCAGCGCCGTCTCGCCGACGGCCGGCTGCGCCCGGCGCTGGAGGCGGCGTGGTGGTGGACGGCGCGGCGGCTCGACCCGCCGGGGCTCGACCCCTCGTGGACGAGCGGCGAGCTGCTGCGCGCGAGCGGCGGGAGCGGCGCTGCGCTGCGGGCGCCGTTGCGCCGCCTCGACCGCCAGCTGTGGGGCGGCGGCGCGCTGCGGCGCGACGAGGTCGAGGCGGTGGTCGCCGAGCTCGGTGGAGCGTCGTCGTGAGGCGGCGCGGCTGGTTGCTGGCGCTGCTGCTCGCCGCCGGCGCGGTGGCAGGCCTGGTGCTCGCGTCGCGCCGGCTCGACGCCGAGAGCAGCTCGCTGTCGCGCGGCGCCACCGGCTGGCTCGCGGCGCGGTTGTACCTGAGCCACCGTGACGCCGCGCCGGAGGTGCTCGACCGCCCGCTCGGCGCCGCCCCAACCGGTGCCGGCACCTTGGTGCTGGCCTTCCCGTGGCAGAGCCGCGCTTTCGAGATCGACCACGAGGCGCTGCTCGCCCACCTCGCCGCGGGCGGCGACCTCGTCGTCGCCTACGGGGCCGAGCTGGTCCCGTCCGCCGCCGAGCGCGCGGTGTTCGACACCCTCGAGGTCGACGTCTGGCCGCTCGATGCGAAGGCGCTGCCGCCGTGGCGCTGGCGGGCGGCGGCGAAGACGCCGTGGCGGTTGCGGCTCGCGCCGCGCTGGCGGAAGACGGTGCCGCCGCTGCAGACGAGCGCGGCGACGAGCGGCGAGGTCGCCGCGACGGCCCTCGAGCTCCGGCCGCCGCGGTGGCTTCCCGCGCTGCCGCGCGAGGACGCGCTGCTGCTCGGCCCCGGCGGCAAGGTGGTGGCTGCGGCCTGGCGCGCGCAACGGGGGCGGGTCGTCGTGCTGCCGGCGGAGCTGCTCGCCAACGCGCGGCTGCGCGAGCCGGCGCACGCGGCGCTGCTCGAGACCCTCCGCGGCTGGCTCGACGCGCCGTGGCGCTTCGACGAGTACCACCACGGCCTCGGCGCGCCCGCCGAGCGCGAGACGCCGGCGGCGGTGGGCCGCGGGCTCGACCTGCTGCTCCTGCAGCTGCTGCTGGTCTACGTGGTGGCGGCGCTGGCGCTCGGCCGGCGGCTGGGGCCGGCATGGCGCGAGTCGCCGCCGCTCGCCGGCAGCGCCGGCAGCTTCCTGCTGCGGCTCGGCACGCTCCACCATCGGCTCGGCCACCATCGCGACGGCGCGGTGCTGCTGTTGCGGCGCGCGGCGGAGCTCGACCGGCGGCACGCGCCGGTGACGCGGGCTGCAAGCGCTCGCCGCGCGCGGCGACGCGGCGGCGTTGGTTGAGGTCGGGAAGGGCGTGGCGCGGCTGCAGCGACGCTGATCCCTCTTCTCGTGCGCCGCGGCGAGGCCGCGCGCCGGCGTACCCCGCCGTCAGTGCCGGCGCGCGAAGACGGCGAGGACGTAGCACCCTGGCGGCCGCCACGCCTGGCGGTGGTTGCGCGCCATCACCGGGACGTAGTCGCGCCGCAGCTCGGGGCTGGCGGCGATCCGTTCGTCGATGGGGAAGTGGTCGTCGGCGAGCACCAGCACGACGAAGGCCGGCGCGCTGCGGAACACGACCGCGGGCGGGTAGTCCTTGGTGAGAAAGCCGCCGGGAGCGTGGGCGACGACCGGCTCGGTGAGCCCGCTGAGGTCGAAGACGCGCAGGTCCGTCTCGTAGCCGACGATGCCGACGTCCATCAGCGCCACCTCGTCGCCGGGCCGGGCGTGCCGGGCGAGGAAGCGCGCCACTTCGCGGTGCGCGCGGTCGTAGCCGGCTTCGTGGGCGAGCAGTCCGCGGCCGCCGTTGCGCTCGGCGACTCCCCAGGCGACGTGATGCGCGACGAGCACTGCCGCGACCGCGGCGACTGCGAGCCTACGCACCCTCGTGGTGGCGAGCTCCTGCGCGAAGCTCTGGGCGAGCAAAGCGACGAACGGCAGCATGGGGACGAAGAAGCGGAAGAGCACCATCCAGTCCGCGCCCTCGAAGAGCACCGCGGCGATGCTGGCGGCGACGAGCAGCGCCAGCACCCGGACACGCTTGCGCTGTAGGCCCCAAACCAGCAAGGCCAAGAGCGCCGCGGCAGCCAGCACGGCGGTCAGCGCCGCCGGCCCCGGTAGTGAGGCGGCGAGGAAGTTCCAGGTGTAGCGGGCTCCCGCCGCGGCCTGCTCGCGCACGCCCCAGCCGGTCTTCGCGTAGTAGGTGTTGGGCAGCCACTCGCCGAAGTAGGAGCGGCGGAAGAGCAGGAACGGTCCCGCGACGGCGCCGATCGTGAGCAGCCAGCGCGCCGTCGCTCGCCAGCGCGCGCGATCGCCTCCGGCGCGCCAGCAGCGGTCGGCGAGCAGCATGGCGATCGCCACCGGCGCCTCGGGCCGCACCATCGTCGCCGCGCCGAGCAGCAGCGCCGAGCGCCAGCCGCCGAGAGCGCCGAGGGAGTCGCGCTCGCCGAGGTGCGCGCGCAAAGCGAGGCAGAGCAGCAGCGCGTAAGGGACCGTCTCCAGCGCGCCGGCGCTCCAGTAGGCGAAGGCCGGGTGCGAGCCGAGCAGCAGCGGGGCGAGCAGATCCCGCGGCCGCCAGCGCTCGCGGCGGTCGAGCCGCGCACCGATCGACGGCAGCACCAGCAACAGCGCCACGCCGGCGACGGCGGTGAGCGTGCGCGCGACCATGGGCAGCGGCAGCTCGAGGGCCGCGAAAGGGACGAGCAGGAGCGTCCACAGGAAGCAGCTCACCCCTTCCACGCGCTCGCCCGGGTTGAAGACGAAGCCCAGCCCGTGGGCGAGGTTCGTCGCGTAGCGGTAGACGATGTAGGCGTCGTCGGCCTGGTAGACGGCGAGGTAAGCAGTCCACAGTGCCGCGAGCGCGGCCACCGCGAGCAGCGCCAGCCTTCGCCGCGGGCTCGCGTCGTCGTGCGCCGCGACCGCCGCGGCGTCGGCATTCCTGTCGACGTCGCCCGCGGAGGCCGCTCGCGTCGCCGGCTCCGGCGGCGAGCCCGGCTGCGTGCGCCATGGCATGAGCGGGCGGATTGTAGCGATGCGCGAAGGATGGGGGAGAATCCGGCGCTGACGCGTGAGGAGGTAGTGATGGCCGATCCAACGCAGAGCTCAGAGCAGTCGCCCGCGACCGCGAGCGGGGCGACCGAGCTCGCCGACGCCGCGCGCCGACTGCGCGATTGCCTCACCGCGAGCCTCCCCGGTCTCGACGCCGCCGTCGACGAGCTGCTGGCCGTCTACATCGCAGGCGGCCACGCGCTGCTCGAGGGCGTGCCGGGGATCGGCAAGACGCTGCTCGCGCGCTCCTTCGCCGCCGCGCTCGGCCGCGGCTTCAAGCGCCTGCAGTTCACTCCCGACCTGATGCCCGCCGACGTCGTCGGCAGCAACGTCTTCGACCCCGCGGCCGGCGGCTTCCACCTCGTTCACGGGCCCGGTGTTCACCGAGATCCTCATGGCCGACGAGGTCAACCGCACGCCGCCGAAGACGCAGGCGGCGCTGCTCGAAGCGATGCAGGAGCGCCAGGTGACGATCGACGGCACGGCGCACCCGCTCGCCGCCGGCTTCTTCGTCGTCGCCACCCAGAACCCGGTGGAGTACGAGGGCACCTACCCGCTGCCCGAGGCGCAGCTCGACCGCTTCCTGCTGCGCATCGAGATGACGCCGCCGCCGCGCGAGGCCGAGCTCGAGCTCTACCGGCGCGCCGTCGGCGGCGAGCTCGCCGGCTGGCGCAACGACACGCTGGAGATCGCGGCCGTCGGTGAGCGGCCGCCGAGGCCGCGGCGCTGCGCGCAGGCGAGCGCCGCGGTGCACGTCGGCGCACGAGCTGCTCGGCTACCTGCTGGCGCTCGCCGAGGCGGTGCGCCGCTCGCCGCACGTCGAGCTCGGCCCCTCGCCGCGTGGCGCGCTCTCGCTGCTCGAGGCGGCGCGGGCCTGGGCGCTGCTGCAGGACCGCGACTTCGTGCTCCCCGACGACCTCAAGCGCATGCTCGTCCCCTGCTGGGGGCACCGCCTGCTGCTGGTGGCCGAGGCCGAGCTCGAAGGGCGCACGCCGCGCGGCGTGCTCGAGGAGGTGGCCGCGGCCGTCGAGGTGCCGCGCCGGTGGCTGCCCGGGCCGCCGGCGAACCGGCGTGCGGCCACCGGTGCCATTCCCGGCGCGCGGCTCTTCCTCCTCGCTCGGCCTCGCGCGACGCTGTTCCTGGCGGCGGCGCCGGGCGAGCCGCGGCTGCTCGTTCCGGCGCTGACGCTCGACATCGCGGCGCTGCTCGGCTCCTGGTCGACTGCGCGCCGCGCCCGCGCCGTCTCGCTCACCGCCGAGCGCCGGCTGCCGCCGCTGCTCGCGCAGGGGAGCGAGGCGCCGGTGATGGTCGAGCTCATGCCACGACTCGGGCCGCGGCCGCTGCAGGTCGAGCTGCGCGAGGCGCTGCACCCGGCGCTCGCCGCCGCGCCGCTGCGGGTGCGGCTGCACCTGCCCGCTGCACGCGTGCCGCGACGAGAGCGCCGGCCGGCGCTACGCGCAGCGCGTCGGCGTGGAGCTACCCGCTGGTGCCGCGGCGGCGCGGCGGCCACGACTGGGGCCCGCTCTCGGCCCGCGTGCTCGGCCCGTGGGGCCTCGCCTGGCACCAGCGCGAGCTGCTCGCCGCTTCGCCGGTGCGCGTCTATCCGCAGGTGCGCTGGGGCGGCAAGGTGGGGCGCCTGCTGGCGCTCGCCCACCGCCGCGAGCTCGGCCAGTCGCCGACCCGCATCGAGGGCATCGGCAGCGAGCCCTACGCGCTGCGCCAGTACCGCCCCGGCGATCCGCTGTCGCGCATCCACTGGCGGGCCACCGCGCGCCAGGGCCGCCTGGTGGCGCGCGAGGACACCTGGGAGCGCGGCACCCACCTGCTCGTCCTGCTCGACTGCGGCCGCGCCATGGCCTCGCTCGACGGCACCCGCAGCAAGCTCGACCATGCCCTCGCCGCCTCGCTCGCCCTGCTGCGCCTCGCCATCGGCCGCGGCGACCGCGTTGCCGTGCTCGCCTTCGCCGACCGCGTCGAGCGCCGCCTCCGCGTCCACCCCGGTACCGGAGGCGCCCGCACCGCCTACGCCGCCCTCTACGACCTCGAGGCCCGCCTCGCCGAGCCCGACTTCGACCTCGCCGGCGAGCAGGCCCTCCAGCTCGAGCCCCGCCGCGGCGTCGCCGTCCTCTTCACCTCCGTCGTCGACCTCGCCGCCGCCGAGCGCCTGCAGCGCGCCCTCCGCCGCCTACGAACGCCGCCACCGCACGCTGCTCGTCAACCTCGAAGACCCCCAAGTCGGCCGCCTCGCCTGGGGCTCGCCGCAAACCGCCGCCCGAAGCCTTCGCGAAGGTCGCCGCGATGGAGATCCTCCTCGCCAACCGCCGCCTCGCCCGCGAGCTCTCCCGTGCCGGCAGTGCTGACCGTCAGCACCGCGGCCGACCGGCTGGCCCTCGACGCGCTCGACGCCTACCTGTCGCTCTTCCAGCGACCCCGCGGCACGCGCTCACGCAAAGCCGGCTGATCACAACGCGACCCCTTGCGGCGTGGTCGGGCATGCTTGCGCAGCGGCGACTTCCGCTGGTGTGCACCAGCTGCGGCCGATGCGGGCGCCGGGCGGAGCGGGCGCCCGGACGGAGGGCTCCCGCCCGCGCGCAGCCGTCCTCGGCGAGCACGGGTGGGATACCGGCCGAGGCGGGGACCCGTGGAGCCCGGCGCCCGTATCGGCCGCCTTCACGCGATCCGCGCCTTCGCGCAACGTTCCGCGTCGAATCGCGGGAGGCCGGGAGGTCTTGGTCCCGGGGGGCCGAGCCCCGTTTCCAAGACCTCCCGCGCTCGGAACGTCAGCGCGGGATTGCCCGGCGTTCCGCTCCCGCTGGTGGCCTAGTGCAAGGGTTTTGCCGTGTTGTGGACGCTCGTCCGCAATCAGCGTAAGGCGCTCTGTTGAAACGAGATCCATCAACATGTCCAACTCGCCACGGTAACGCTTCCGAACGCAGGTTCAACTCCCCGGACCCACACTCCAACGAGCCGGATCGTCGCGCGCCGTCACCGCTTCCTCGCTTGACGCTCCCGGCACCCCCGTCTACAGTCCCGCACCATGCAAGCGCCGCCGCGCGGGCAAAGGCGAGCCCGAGGCTGGGTTCACTGGGCTGCCCTCGCGGCGTTGCTCCTCGCTACCCCCGCGCTCGCCGGCTGCTCCCCCCGCAAGCTCGCCATCCGCACCGTGGCCAACGCCATGGCGTCGGGCGCCGACGTCTACGCCACCGACGACGATCCCGAGCTCGTCGGCGCGGCGCTCCCCTTCGCGCTCAAGACCGCCGAAGGGCTGCTGGCGCAAGACCCGACCAACCGCAATCTCCTCCTCGCCGCCGGCCGCGGATTCACCCAATACGCCTACGGCTTCGTACAGATGCCGGCGGACGCCCTCGGCGACGCCGATTTCGAGCGCGTCGAGGTGGAGCGGCAGCGCGCCCTCAAGCTCTACGAGCGGGCGCGCGGCTACTCCCTACGCGGCCTCGAGACCACTCACCCCGGCATCGGAGAGCGCCTGCAACACGATCCCACCGCCGCCGCCGCCGAGCTCGTCCGCGAGGACGTGCCGCTTGCGTATTGGACCGCGGCTTCGTGGGGCGCCGCCATCGGCCTCGGCAAGGACCGCCCCGACCTGCTCGCCGACCTGCCCGCCGTGCGCGCGCTGCTCGAGCGCGTGCTCGCGCTCGACGAGGCGTGGGAAGGCGGGGCCGTGCACCAGGCGTTCATGACCCTGGAGGCGGCGACGCCGGGCGCCGATTCGGTGGAGAAGGCCAAGCGACACTTCGCGCGCGCGGTCGAGCTCTCGGGCGGGCAGGACGCCTCGCCCTACGTGACCTATGCCGACGCCATCGCCGTGCCGGCGCAGGACCGCGCCGCCTTCGAGGCGATGCTCGCCAAGGCACTCGCGGTCGACTGCGACGCCAAGCCTCAGCTGCGGCTCGCCAACACCCTGGCGCAACGCAAGGCGCGCCAGCTGCAAGCGCGAGTCGACGACTACTTCCTCGGCGACGAGCCGGCGGCGGAGGGCGCGGAGCCCGCGACCGACGACGAGAGTCCGCCGGCCGCCGACGACGACGGAGATCCCATCCCATGAACCGACGCCTGTTCCTCCTCGCCGCGCTCGCCGCGGCGCTCCTTCTCTCGCCGCCGCGTGCCGTTGCAGCCGGCAAGCCGATCAAGCTCGCCACCCTCGTGCCCGAGGGCTCGGTGTGGGTCAAGGAGCTCAAGGCCCTCGCCGGCGACGCCGGCAAGCAGACCGCCGGCCGCGTCGAGATCCGCATCTACCCCGGCGGCATCGCCGGCGACGACCCCGACGTGGTGCGCAAGCTGCGCATCGGCCAGCTGCAGGCGGCGACGCTCTCGGTGGCCGGGCTGCAGGACATCGACGACGGCTTCGGCGTCTTCAACATCCCGCGCTTCTTCGCTTCCTACGACGAGCTGTTCGCGGTGATGGAGCAGATGACGCCGTTCTTCAGCTCCCGCCTCGACAAGCAGGGGTTCGTGCTCCTCGGCTGGGGCAGCGCCGGCTGGGTGAACCTGTTCAGCAAGGCGCCCATCCACAACCCCAACGAGCTCAAGCCGCTCAAGATGTTCGTCTGGGCGGGCGACAACAAGATGACCCAGTGGTGGAAGACCAACGGCTATCACCCGGTGCCGCTGGCGGCGACCGACGTAATGACCGGCCTGACCACCGGCATGATCGAGGCGCTGCCGACGACGCCGCTCTACGCCTTGAGCCTGCAGTGGTATCGCCCGGCGCCCCACATGCTCGACCTGCCCATCGCGCCGCTCATCGGCGCCACCGTGGTGAGCAAGAAGACCTGGGAAGGGATCTCGCCGGCAGACCAGGCGGTGCTGCGCCAGCTCGCCAAGCGGATGCAGCAGCGTCTCGGCGAGTCGGTGCCGCCGCAGGATCGCAAGGCGATCGAGGAGATGGCGCGCCGCGGCCTGCGGGTGACCAAGCCGCGCAACGCCGCCGAGGTGAAGGCGTGGGAGGACGCCGCCGGCCAGTTCGCCGCCAGCATGCGCCAGGTGGTGGTGCCGAGCGAGGCCTTCGACGAGGCGAAGAAGATCCGCGACGGGTACCGCGCCGCGCACCACTGAGGGCCCCTGAGCCGTGACCGGCGCCGCCCCGACTCCCGAGCCGACGCCTGAGCTGCGTGAGCCGCCTGGTCCTCCAGAAGCGCCGGTGGTCTTCCCGCCCGGCGAGGGGTCGGCTGTGGCCGCGCGCCGCCGCTGGTATCACCCGCTCGAGGAGGCGGTGCCGGTGCTCGCCATCGCGGTCATGGTGCTGCTGCCGCTGGCGGAGATCGTCGCCCGCCAGCTCGGCACCGGCGTCCCCGGCGCGGCGCCGTTCACCCAGCACCTGACGCTGTGGGTGGCCTTCCTCGGCGCCGCCATCGCGGCGCGCGAGGGGAAGCTGCTGGCGCTCGCCACCGGCCACCTCTTCCCCGAGGGCACGCCGCGCGAGGCGGCCGCCGCGGTGGCCGGCGGCGTCGGCGCCGGCGTCTCGGCGCTGCTCGCCCGCGCCGGCTGGGAGATGGTGATGGTGGAGCGCGAGGGGCATGGCGAGGTGGCGGCCGGCCTCCCTACGTGGGTCGCCCAGCTCGCCATCCCCGTCGCCCTCGCCATCATCGCTCTGCGCCTCGTCTGGTTCGCCTCGCCACGGCCGTGGGCGCGCGGCATCGCCGCGGTGGGCCTGCTCGCCGGCGTCGTGCTCGGCCAGTTCCCGCAGTTGCTCGACGGCAAGCCGGCTTGGCCCGGGGTGACGCTGCTGCTCGTCGCCACGGTACTCGGCAGCCCGATCTTCGCCGTCCTCGGCGGGCTCGCCGTGCTGCTCTTCATGGCCGAGGGGGTGCCCATCGCCGCGGTGCCGGTCGAGACCTACCGTCTCGCCGTCTCGCCGCTGCTCGCGGCGGTGCCGCTCTTCACTTTGACCGGCGTGCTGCTCGCCGAGGGGAAGTCGTCGCAGCGGCTGCTCGCCCTCTTCCGCGCTCTCTTCGGCTGGGTGCCCGGCGGCACCGCCGTCGTTTGCGCGCTGGTGTGCGCCTTCTTCACCATCTTCACCGGCGGCTCGGGAGTGACCATCCTCGCGCTCGGCGGGCTGATGTTCCCCGCCCTCATCGCCGAGCGTTACCCCGAGCGCTTCTCGCTCGGCCTGCTCACCGCATCGGGCTCGTTGGGGCTGCTGTGGCCGCCGGCGCTGCCGTTGATCCTCTACGGCATCGTCGCCCAGGTGCCCATCGAGGACCTCTTCATCGGCGGCCTGCTGCCGGGCCTGCTGATGGCGGCGCTCACCGCCGGCTGGGGCGTGCGCGAGGGGTCGAAGAGCGGCATCGCGCGCCAGCCCTTCCGCGGCGCCGCGATCGGCAGCGCGTTGTGGGCGGCCAAGTGGGAGCTGCTGCTGCCGGTGCTGGTGCTGGGCACCATCTTCAGCGGCAAGGCGACGACCGTCGAGGCCTCCGCCCTCGCGGCGCTCTACGTCGTGCTGGTCAAGACGGTGGTGCACCGCGAGATCGCCTTCGGCGGTCAGCTCTTCCGCGCCTTCCGCGACTGCGTGGCGCTGGTGGGCGGGGTGATGATCATCCTCTGCGCGGCGATGGGGTTCACCAGCTGGCTGGTGGACGCGCAGGTGCCGATGCGCTTCCTCGAGTGGGTGCAGGCGCACGTCCACTCGCCGTGGCTCTTCCTGCTCGGGCTCAACGTCTTCCTGCTCGTGGTGGGCTCGGTGATGGAGGTCTTCGCCGCCATCATCGTGGTGGTGCCGCTGCTGGTGCCGCTGGGCGCCGCCTTCGGCATCCACCCGGTGCACCTCGGCATCCTCTTCATCGCCAACCTCGAGCTCGGCTACCTGACGCCGCCGGCGGGGCTCAACCTCTTCCTCGCCTCGTCGCGTTTCCGGCGGCCGCTGCTCGCCGTGTACCGCGCGGTGGTGCCGTTCTTCGTGCTCAGCGTCATCGGCGTGCTGCTCATCACCTACGTGCCGTTCCTCACCACCTGGCTGCTGGACGTCTTCGGTCGCAACTGATGGTTCGGCCGCAACTGACGCGGTGTTAGCATCGCGCGCACTCCAGCCATGGATGTCCTAGCTTCGCTGTTCGCGCGCCTGCCGGCGCTGCCCTGCGCCTTCACGCTGCACACACCCGCAGGGGTGACGCGGCTCGGCGACGGCGAGCCGGCCTTCGCGCTGCACGTGCGCAACGGCCGCGGCACCCGCGCCCTCACCTCCTTCGACGAGCTCACCATTGCCGAGGCCTACGTGAGCGGCGACCTCGAGATCGAGGGCGACGCGGTGAAGGCGATGTGGTTCCGCAACGTGCTGTCCGACAGCCGCTGGTGGATCAAGACCTGGCGGCGGCTGCAGCCGCGGATCGTGAGCCGCGACCGCCTCAACCCGGGCTGGATCGCCAAGCACTACGACTCGAACAACCTGCAGCTCTTCGCCACCGACCGCGAGTTCCGCGCCTACACGCCCGGGCTCTACCTCGACGACGACGACACGCTGGAAGAGGGGACGCGCCGCAAGTACGACTTCGCTTTCGAGCACCTGCGGCTGCAGCCCGGCGACGAGGTGCTCGACGTCGGCCACGGCTGGGGCGGGTGGCTGCAGTACTGCCACGGCCGCGGCGTGCGCGGGCAGGGGATCACGCTGTCGCGCCACCAGCTCGCTTACGTCGAGAAGCTGATCGCCGAGCGCGGCCTCGACGCGCGCGTGCAGTACCACGACTTCTTCACCTACGAACCGGGGCGGCGCTTCACTGCCATCTCGCTGATGGGGGTGATCGAGGACCTCTCCGACTACCCGCTGGTGCTCTCCCGCCTCGCCGAGCTGCTGGCGCCGGGCGGGCGCGTCTACCTCGACTTCGCCACCGCGAAAGTGCCGGTGGGCACCTCCAGCTTCGTCACCAAGTACGTCTGGCCGGGCTCCTTCCGCCAGGTCTTCATGCCGGAGCTGATAGCGGCGATCGACCGCTCGCCGATCGAGCTGGTGGGGGTGTGGGACGACCGCCGCAACTACCACCTGTGGGCGAAGAAGGGGCACGAGCGCTGGCTGGAGAACCGCGACGCGGTGATCCGCCTCTCCGACGAGACCACCTGGCGGCTCTTCCGGCTGCTCTTCGCCGGCACCGCGGCGTCGATGAACGAGCCCACCTACGGCAGCTCGGCTTACCGCGTGGTGCTGGAGCTGCCCGCTGATCGCCGGACCTTTTGAGCGCGGCGGCGCCACGCTGCCTCGTCACCTCGTGCTCGCGCGCCGCTGCGGCGTGCTGACGCTGGCCGCCGGGGCCGCGGCCTCGGCCCTCGCCGCTGCGCCGCATCTCGCCGATCCCGCCGCGGTGGCGCGGGCGCGGGTGGCGCAGGGCGATGCCGCATGGGCCCGGCGCGCCGAGGGGTACGGCGGCGGGCTGGCGCCGGCGGGTCCGGCGGCGGCCGCGGTCGCCGCGTTCGAGCAGGCGATCAAGCTCGACCCGGAGTCGGTGGAGGCGCACTGGAAGCTGCAGCGTTCGCTCTGGTTCCAGGGCGAATACGCCACCGCCGAGGGAGCCGGCCGCCGCCGCATCTACGAGCGCGGCCGCCAGGTCAGCGAGCGGGCGTTGGACCTGCTGGCTCGCCGCGTCGGCGGGCGCCGCCGCCTCGACGCGCTGCCGCCGGCGAAGATCGCGCAAGCCCTCGCCGGGAGCGAGCATGCGGCGCAGATCTACCTCGGCGCCGCGGCCCACTGGGGGCTGTGGGCGCAGGCGAGTGGCGCCTTCGCCACCATCCGCCAAGGGGCGCTCGTCAAGGTGCGCGACTACACGCTGGCGAGCCTCGCCCTGAACCCGCGCTGGCAGGACGGGGCGGGCTGGCGGCTGCTCGGCCGCCTCTACACGCGCACGCCCAGCGTGCCGCTGCTCAGCGGCTGGATCGACCGCGAGAAGGGAATGACGGCGCTGCGGCGCGGCTACGCGATCAACCCCGCCGAGCCCACCAACCGGCTGTTCCTCGCCGAGGCGATCCTCGCCGAGCGCCCCGACGACCGCGAGGCGCTGGCCATGCTCGAGGGCCTGCTCACTCTCACGCCGCGGCCGGAGTGGCTGGTCGAGGACACCACGGTGCGCGAGCAGGCGGCGGCGTTGCTGCAGCGCATCAGGGTCGGCGCGGGGCTCTGACCAAATCCTGACCAACTCCTGACGGCCGGCGACGGCCGCGCTGGTACCATTCCCGCTCGCCGGAGGACCCGCAATGACGGCCACCGTATCCCCCGCCCACACGCCGAAGCCCAAGGATTGGGTGGCCATCGGCTTCCTCACGCTGACGCCCATCATCGGCATCGTCGGCACGGCGCTGTACACCTGGCGCGTCGGCTTCGAGCCCTGGATGCTGGTGCTGCTGCTGGTGATGTACCTGCTGGTCGGGCTCTCGATCTGCGCCGGCTACCACCGCTACTTCTCGCACAAGAGCTACGAGTGCGCGCCGGCGGTGCAGGTCTTCTACGCCGTCTTCGGCGCGCATGGCGGCGCAGAACTCGATCCTCGACTGGTGCGCCGGCCATCGCCGCCATCACCACTACGTCGACGAGGACTGGGATCCGTACAACATCAAGCGCGGCTTCTGGTGGGCGCACATCCTGTGGATCTTCGACGAAGTACGATCGCGGACGCACGACAACGTGCCGGACCTGCTGCGCAACCCGATCGTGCGCTGGCAGCACCGCTGGTACAAGCTGGTTGCTGATCGGCGGCGGCTTCGGCATCCCGACGGCGGTCGGCGCGCCTCTTCGGCGACGTCTCGGCCGGGCTGCTCTGGGGCGGCTTCCTGCGCGTCGCCGTCATCCACCACACCACCTTCTTCGTCAACTCGCTCGCGCACCACTTCGGCGCCCAGCAGCTTCAACGCGCGACGTCTCGGCGCGCGACAACTGGGTCGTGGCGCTGCTCACCCTCGGCGAGGGCTACCACAGCTTCCACCACCGCTTCCCCGCCGACTTCCGCAACGGCATCCGCTGGTACCACTGGGATCCGGCGAAGTGGTTCATCGCCGCGCTGCGGCTGGTGGGGCTGGCGGAAAAGCTCAAGGTCACCCCCGAGGACCGCATCGAGTCGGCGCGCATGGCGGCGGCGGTGGCCGAGATGCAGGCGCGGCTCGACAGCGCGCCGCACGGCATCGCCGCCGAGGTCGGGGAGCGGCTGCAGGCGGCGCGGACGGCATTGGCGCGGGCGCTGGCGCTGCGCCGGCGCGAGCTGCGCGCCCGCACTGCCGGGGCAGGGCGCCGGGTGCGCGCCATGCGGCTGCTGGCGCGGCGGGAGACGCGCGCGGCGCGGCGCCACTGGCGCGACGCGGTGCGGCTGCTCGCGGCGACGCCGCAGCCGGCTTGAGCGGCTGAAGCGGCGCGACGGCCACGGCCCAGCCGGCGATGGTGGAAGGCGAGGCGTCGAGCGAAGCGATCGCGGCGAGCGCGCTCGCCGGCAAGCCCGCGCCGCTCGGCGCATCGGTGACCGAGCGCGGCGTCAACTTCGCGCTGCGCGCTCCGTCGGCGTCGGCCGTGTGGCTGGTGGTGTGGGCGGCGGGACGCGAAGGGGCGCGGCACGACCTGGCCCTCGCCCCGGAGCGGCACCGCAGCGGTGACGTCTGGCACGCCGAGCTCGCGGGGATGTCGCCGCCGCTCGAGTGGGCGTGGCGCGTCGAGCGTCCGGCGGCACCGCCGGCCGGCGTGTCGCGGTTGCTGCTCGACCCCTACGCGCGATCGGTGACCGGCGCCGAGCGCTGGGGCGAGCCGCCGGCCGAGCGTCGCTGCTTCCTCGCCGCCGCGCCGGCATCGGCATCCAGCGAGCCGCCCCGTTACGCGGCTCCGGACCGCATCGTCTACGAGCTCTGCGTTCGCGGCTTCACCGCCCACGGCAGCAGCGGCGTCGCCGATCCCGGCACCTTCCGTGGGTTGCGCGAGAAGGTGCCGTACCTCGCCGAGCTCGGCATCACCACCGTCGAGCTGCTGCCGGTCGCCGAGTGGGACGAGCTCGAGCCGCCGCACCGCAATCCCGTCACCGGCGAGCCGCTGCGCAACCTCTGGGGGTACAGCCCGATCGCCTTCTCGGCGCCGAAGGCGGGGCTCGCGGCGGACGGCCCGCAGGGCGGCGCCGTCGCCGAGCTGCGCGAGCTGGTCGCGGCGCTCCACGCCACGGGCATCGAGGTGATTCTCGACGTCGTGTTCAACCACACGGCCGAGAGAGATGGCGCCGCCGGCGACCCGGTTTTCTCGTTCGGCGGCATCGATCCCGCGAGCTGCTACCTGATCGACGCCGAGGCGGGCAGCTACCGCAACGTCACCGGCTGCGGCAACACCGTCGCCGCCAACCACCCGGCGATGGTCGAGCTGATCGTCGACGCGCTGCGCTTCTGGGTGGCCGAGATCGGGGTCGACGGCTTCCGCTTCGACCTCGCGGCGGCGCTGGTGCGCGGCGAGGACGGCGAGCCGCTCGTCGACCCGCCGCTGCTGCGCCGCATCGAGAGCGACCCGCTGCTCGCCGACCGCGTGCTGATCGCCGAGGCCTGGGACGCGGCCGGTCTCTACCTCGTCGGCGGTTTCGCGCGCCGCGAAGGGCTCGGTGACAAGCGCGGATGGACCGAATGGAACGACCGCTTCCGCGACGACGTGCGCCGCTTCGTGCGCGGCGAGCCGGGGATGACGGGCGCGCTGGCGGCGCGGCTCGCCGGCAGCGGCGACCTCTTCGGCGTCGGCGCGCTCGGCCCCGGCCACTCCATCAACTACGTCGCCTGCCACGACGGCTTCACCCTCGCCGACCTCGTCTCCTACGACGAGAAGCACAACGAGGCCAACGGCGAGGACAATCGCGACGGCAGCGACTGGAACGCTTCGTGGAACTGTGGCGTCGAGGGGCCGACGGACGACGCGGAGGTGCTGTCGCTACGCCGCCGGCAAGTGCGCAACCTGCTCACCCTGCTGTTCGTCGCCCAGGGCGTGCCCATGCTGCTCGCCGGCGACGAGCGCGGCCGCACGCAGCACGGCAACAACAACGCCTGGTGCCAGGACAACGAGATCGGCTGGCTCGACTGGTCGCGCGACGACGAAGGCTTGCTGCGTTTCGTCCGCGGGCTGATCGCCTTCCGTCGCGCGCACCCGACGCTGCGGCGTGGCTCGTTCCTCGACGGCGAGGGCGAGCGCCGAATCAGATCGCCCCGACGTCGCCTGGCACGGCGCGCGGCTCGGCGCGCCGGATTGGGGGCCGGAGGCGCAGGTGCTCGCCATGCACCTCGCCGGTGAGCACGCGCCGGAGCCCGACGACGACCTCTGCCTGGCCGCCAACGGTTCCGGCAGCGAGGTGATCTTCGAGCTGCCGCCGCCGCCCGGCGGCCACCGGTGGCTGCGAGTGGTGGCGACCTGGGAGCCGCCGCCGCGCGACCTGCTCGAGCCCGGCGCGGAGGAAGTAGTCGAGGGGACGACCATCACGGTGCCGGATCGCGCTTGCGTCCTGCTGCGCAGCAGCCGCCGCTGACCGCCCGCGACTCGAACGGGAAGGTGGCGATCTCGCTGCGACCGTTCGCGAAGTCGCAGCGCAGCGATCTCGGGTGCAGTCGTATCCTCGCTCTGCCCGCTCGCTGCCCAACCGCAGAGGAGGAACGACATGATCCACGCTCACTGGCTCAGGAGCTGCGCGCTGGCTTGCGCGCTCGCCGCGCTCTCACCCCTCGCCGGTGGAGCCGCCTCCCCGGCTCCCGCCGTCACGCCGGCTGCCATCGAGCGCGACGGGCAGCACGACTTCGACTTCGAGATCGGCACCTGGAAGACCGAGGTGCGCCTGCTGACCAAACCACTCTCCGGCTCGAACGACTGGATCGTGATGCGCGGCACCACGGTCGTCAGCAAGGTGTTGGGCGGCCGCGCGAACCTCGTCGAGCTCGAAGCCGACCATCCCGGCGGGCACTTCTCCGGCCTCAGCCTCCGGCTCTACAACCCGCAGACGCGGCAATGGAGCCTCAACTTCTCCAACGCGAAGACCGGCACGCTGGCGACTCCCACGATCGGCGCCTTCATCGATGGACGCGGCGAGTTCTACGACCAGGAGCTCCTCGACGGACGCGCCATCTTCGTGCGCTTCTTCATCACGCCGATCGACGCCAACACCATCCGCTTCGAACAGTCGTACTCCGCCGACGGCGGCCGGACCTGGGAACCGAACTGGATCGCCACCGACACCCGCGTGCTGCCGGCCGTCGCCGCCGAGTCATCCAAGTGACCCGCGTGCCGTCGCGGGCCGCTCACCGAACCGCTTGATCGAACGCGGTCGTCCGTTCGTCCGCGAGGGTGGCCCATCCCCCGCCGGCGGCCACGGTTGCCGCGAAGACCAGAACGGCAGGGGCGACCGGCAGCATGACCGTTGTCGTCCCCGCGGGGAGCGCAACGTCGGCGGCGAAGAGCGACAGCGGCGTGTAGGCGACGTCGCGGCCGCGGCGGTCGTGGGCGTGGTCGACGGTCCACGCGGCGTTGCCCTCGCGCGTGAAACCGCGGCGCACGCTCCATAGCGCCAGCGGGCCGATGCCGAAGCCGGCAACTTGCTCCTCACGCACGAGCGGTGCGAACGCAGAGGGCACGACGAGCGGGGTGGCGGCCGAGCCGAAGCCGAGCGACGCGCGCTCCTCGGCATCGCCGGCGGCAACGAGCAGCCACAGCCGCTCCCACGCTCCGGCCGGCAATGGCAGACTCTGGCCGTCGCACGCGGACGCCTGATAGGGCCCCGTACCTGCCGCGGCCAGCGTGAACGGTATGCCCTCGGTCTCGAGGCTCGCCGGCCAGAGCTCGGCGGGGAAGGAGAGGCCGCGATGGCCGAGACCGTGCGCGCACGCCTCGCCGTTGCGCGTCACCACCGTGCGGTCGAGCGGCAGGTCCACGCCGGCGAATCGTGGCGAGGCGAACGCCTCGCGCGGCGGCGCCAACCGCACTCCGTGCGTCGTCGGACGGAAAGCCGGCCGCTCCACGACGCCATCACCATCCGCCGGGTCCTCGCAGCCGTCGAGCTCGCGGCTCGTCTCGATTGCTGCGGCGAAGGCGAGTTTCGCGCGGCCGCCGCGCCCGGCGGGATCGAAGAGCCGCACCACCCACTCGCCGCCGTCCTCGTGCTCCTTGAGCGCTGCCAGCTCGCCGCCCTCGACGGCGAGGAAGCTCCACTCGCGCCCCAGCGGCCCCGGCGAAGGCTCGACGACGAAGCTCGCCGGTGGCTGGCGCGCGAGCTCGGCGAGCGCCGGGACGTCGCCCTCGCGCCAGTCGCCGCGATGGCCGGCGAGTGCGAAGCGCCAGTGGTGCTCGCCGAGGTCCTGGAAGCCCTGGTGGCGGAAGCGGCGGCCCGTCGCCGGCGTGCGCACCAGCGTCCGCCGCAGCACGTGCTTGGCCGGGTGGTCCCAGCCGCCCGCCGTATCGGCGAGCATCGCCACTCCCCAGGCGCCGCCCTCCTCGGCGAGGTCGGCCCACGACTGCGCCGGCACCTCGTAGAGCCCGCGGCCGCTGATGCCGCGCGCCACACCGGCGACGCCGGCGTCGTAGACGGCGTCGCGCGCGCCGGCGGCGGCGTTGAGCACGAGCTTGAGCAGCCGGCCGCGGTGGCGCCAGCGGCACGCCATCTCGATCTCGACCGGCCGCGCCGCTCCACCTGCAGCGTCGCCGGGCGATGCCGCCGCGAGCCGGTAGCGCTGCACGAAGGTCGAGCGGCCGAGCCGGCGCCGCACCTCGAGCGCCACCGCCGCCGGACCCGAGGGCAGCGCGCGCACCACGGCGGGACCGCGCACCGTGGCGACGGCCCCGCGCTCGAGGTCCTCCCAGTGCACCTCCCAAGCCGGGAAGCGCCGCGAGCGGTCGGCGAACAGATCGAGGCGCATCGGCGCCGCGAGCAGCTCGCGGCCGAGCGTGCGGTCGTGCAGGCTCGACAGGTTGCCGTCGCCGTCGACGAGCAGCTGGTAGCTGCCGCTCTCGAGGCCGCGCGGCAGGCTGCGCAACTCGGCATCGGTGACGTTGCGCGCCAACAGCGGCGCGCTCGCCTGCTCGCGCACGTCGAAGACGGCGAAGCCCAACGCCGGCAGCTCGGCGAGGAAGCGCACCAGCGCGCCGCCGGCGTTGCGCTCCTCGAGCTGCGCCGGCACCGCCTCGCCGTCGGGGCCGATCACCGCCACGGCGGCGCCGTCGCGCCAAGGGAGGCGCGCCGCTACCAGCGCGCGGCGGCGGCGCGGCACCGGGTTGAACACCACCAGCGGCACGCCCTCGGCGCGGGTGTCGAGCCCGCGCGCCACCGCTGTCGTGGCACCACGCAGCACCGACGCGAACGAGCTCGCCGCGAGCGCCTCGTCGTGCCACGAGATGCGATAGGCGGCGGGGATGCTGGTGCCGGTCAGGTCGTCGTGGAACTGGTGCCAGAGGAAGCGGCGCCACGCCTCGCGCAGCCGCGCGGCGGGGTAGGGCGCGGCGCCGAGCCAGGCGGCAGCCGCTGCGGCGCGCTCGGCGGCGGCGGCGAGCCGCTCGTTGCGCGCGTTCCAGCGCTTCATCGCCACCTGGGAGGTGTAGCAGCCGGTGCCGTGCTCGCGCAGCAGCAGCTCGCCGCGGTAGATGGGCAGGCGATCGGCGGGCAGCTCGGCGGCGAGCCGGCCCATGCGTCTCGTCCGAGCCGGCGGCGATGGTGACGACGGGGCCCTCGGCGTCCACGGCGCGTTGCAGCGTGGCCAGCGACTTTGCCGGCGGCGCGCCGCCGCGGTCGCCGATGCCGAAGAACCGCACGGCGACGCCGCGGCCCAGCAGCTGCTGAGAGCGCCGAAGCTGCCCTTGGACCTCGGGGTCGTCGGCGGGTGATATCAGCAGCGGCTCGCCGTAGCCGCCGGGGTCGAGCGCCGCGAGCAGCCGCGAGCCGTCGACGCCCTCCCACCAGCCGAGCGGGAAGGGCACGCCGAACGCGGCGCGCACGTCGTCGAAGCGGCGCAGCTTCGAGGTGGCGAAGCCGACGAGCCCGCAGTGCGCCGCCACCACCGGCACCTGGGCGCCGAAGCCGAAGCAGTCGGGAAGGAAGAGGTCGCGCGGGTCGCGCCCGAGGTGCTGGCGGAACCAGCGCCGGCCGTAGAGGACCTGGCGTACCAGCGACTCCGGCGACGGCAGGTTGACGTCCATTGCGTCCCAGGTGGCGCCGGAGACCTGCCAGCGGCCGGCGTCGCACCCATCGGCGCAGCTCGGCGAAGGCGTCGGGGTGGTGCTCGGCGAGCAGGCGGTAGCGGAAGGCGCCGTCGAAGTTGACGCGATACGCCGGGTACGCGCGCGAACGCCGCGGCGTTGTCGCGCACCGTCCGCGGCAGCAGCGTCGCAGCCGTCTCGCGCACCGTCCACCGCCACTGCGTGTCGAGGTGCGAGATGGGGAACAGGTGCACGGTTCCTGCGAGCGGCGGCGGCGCCGGCGCGACGGCTGCGGCGGCCCGCTCGACGACCGTCGTCGTCGTCGGCGGGCGACGAGGGGTGCGGCTCGGCCCCCCGGTGCGGCTTCTCGGACGCCGGCAGCCAGATCCACGTCGACCACCAACGGCGCACCCGCGTCGACCACCGCGGCGGGGGTGGCGGCTCGGGCGCGATGGCGGGCTCCTTCATGCGCGGCGGCATCCTATGCGTCGCGGGTCCGCCGCGAGACGAGAGCTGGGTGGTAGCGCCCCCTGCCCGCGGGCTAACTCTGCGGCTCTTCCTTCATCCGCCGCAGCTGCCGCCGCTCGCGCTTGTCCGGCGCCTTCGCCGGCGGCCGGATCCCCGCCTGGCGCATCAGCCGCTTGAGCTCGAGCTCCTCCGGCGACGGCGGCGGCGTACGGTCCTCGTACAGCGCCCGCGCCTCGGCCTTCGGCAGGTGGTGCTCGGCGACACCCAGCACGACGACGATCTGCTTGCGCCCGGTGCGCGAGATGCGCAGCTCGTCGCCGGCCCTCACCAGCCGGTGCGGCTTGCCCGGCTGGCCGTTGACTTCTACCTTGCCGGCCCTGCAGCCAGTCGTCGCTTGCGAGCGGGTCTTGAACAGACAGGCGACGTCGAGCCAGACGTCGAGACGCACGGCCTCGAGTGCGGTGGCCGCCTCGCCGGTCGGTCGATCCGTTGCGCGCACGGCCGCGATAGTAGCGGCTGGGACCACGGCGACGGCGATGGCGGACCGCGCCGCACCCCGTGCGTTAGGCTTCGCGCCCGCGAGCGATGACCGCGCCCCTGGACGCACCGCCGATCCGTTTCGCCACCATGGCGAGCGGTGGCCGCATCGCCTATGCGGTCCACGGCACCGGTCCGCCGATGGTCTGGGCGGCTCCCTGGTTCACCCACATCGATCTCGAGTGGCGGCATCCGGCGATTCGCTCCTTCTTCGAGCGCCTGGCGAGCGGCCACACCGTCATCCGGTATGACCGCTTCGGCTGCGGGCTGTCGGAGCGCCGGCGTACGGACTTCTCCGCTGCCGCCGACGTCGAGGCCTTGGCGGCGGTCGTTGACCACCTGGGCCTGTTTCGCTTCGCGCTCGTGGCGCCTTCCGGGGCCGCGCCGGCCGGCGTCGCCTTCGCCGCCCGGGCGCCACAGCGGCTCTCGCACCTGGTCCTCTACGCCGCCGGCGGCGGGGCAGGCCCTACCGAGCTGAGCGAAGCCGTGCGCGCGGTGATCCGGGCGGACTGGGGCATCGGCTCGAAGACGCTCGCGTTGATGAGGCTCGCCGGCGAAGGGACGGAGGAGGCGACGAGCTGGCTCGCCGACCTGCAGCGACAGTCGGCGACCCCGGAGATGGCCGTCGAGCTGATCACCGCGGCGCGCCGCAGCGACCTGCGGCCCCTGCTCGGCCAGGTGCGGGTGCCGACCCTGGTGATCCACCGCACCGGGGATCCGGTGGCGGCGTTCGCGTCCGGCCGCGAGATCGCCTGCTCGATTCCCGGCGCCCGCTTCGCACCCCTCTCAGGCGACAGCCACCTGCCCTACTTCGGCGACTCGCAGGCGATCGTCGACGCGACGCTGGCGTTCCTCGCCACGCCCGCCGTTCCCGCCGCGCCCCAGGAAGGGCGGCTCACCGACCGCGAGCGCGAGGTGCTGGCGCTGCTCGCCGGCGGCTGCGCCAACCGCGAGATCGCCGAGCGGCTGGCGCTGAGCGTGCGCACGGTCGAGCGCCACCTGCTCAACATCTACGGCAAGCTCAACGCCCGCGGCCGTACCGAGGCCGTGGCCTACGCCGTTCGCCACGGCCTACGTACGTAGGCGGGCGGCGGCGCCGGCGATTCGCCGTTCTCCCCCTGCGTAGTCCCGCCGATGAGGCGACGCCCGCCTCGTCGCTAGCGTCTCCCTCGTTCGACAACGGACCACTCAAAGGGAGACGACACGATGAGCACCCCCTCCGGATCGAAGATCGCGCAGCTTCTCGCAGTCGCGGTGACCTCGAGCCTCGCCCTCGTCGCCACCGGCTGCAGCACCAAGGCGGAAGCCGAGAAGCTCCAAGCCATGGCAGCCGTCACGGGGGGCCGCGCGGCGCAGGTCGAGCGCGGCCGGTACCTCGTCACGGTAGGCGGCTGCAACGACTGCCACACCCCCTGGAAGCTGGGACCCGACGGGCCGGCGCCCGACGAGACGCGCCTGCTCTCGGGGCACCCGCAGGACCTCGTCATCGCCCAGCCGGTGTCGGCCGCGGAGCCGTGGGGCATGACCGCCGCGGCAACCAACACCGCCTGGTCGGGCGCTTGGGGCGTGAGCTTCACCGCCAACCTCACTCCCGACGAGAACACCGGCATCGGCACCTGGACCGAGGACATCTTCATCAAGACCCTGCGGACCGGCCGCCACTGGGGTCAGTCACGGCCGATCCTGCCGCCGATGCCGTGGTTCAACTACGGCAAGATGAAGCAGGAGGACCTGGCGGCGATCTTCGCCTACCTGCAGTCCATCCCACCCGTCCAGAACCGCGTGCCCGAGCCGCTGCCGCCGCTCGCGGCGCCGGCGGTGGCTGGAGCGATCTAGGACTGCATCGGAAGAACTCGCAATTGTGGAGTGACGCTCCATGATTGCAAGGATGCGGCCGTGTCGCCTTGCAGGAAAGCGGCCTCGCTCACCGCGCCGGCTCCAGCTCGCTGCCCAGGATCTCGACGTAACGGCGGTAGCTGAAAACTCGGCCGCGCTGGCGCTGCGTGAGCTCGCTCACGACTCCGAGGCTCTCGAGGTGCGCCAGCGACTTGTTCACCGTGGCGGCGGTGAGCCGGGTCGCCTTCACGAGGGCGCCCGCGGTCGCGATCGGCTGGCGTTGGAGCGCCTGGTGCAACGCGAGAGCCGACGGCGCGGCTCGGCCGAGGACGGCGATGCCGGTCACGGTCGGCCGCGACCAGCGCGAGCAGCTCGTTCGCCGTCGTCACGGCCTGCGTGGCGCTCACCTGCACGCCCTCGGCGAAGAAGTCCAGCCAGCGCTCCCAGTCACCGCGCAGCCGCACCTCGTTCAGCAGCTCGTAGTAGAGCGCGCGATGGGCCTTGAAGAAGAGGCTCGGGTAGAGCATCGGCGCGCGCAGCACGCCGTCGGCCACGAGTTGCAGCACGATGAGAAGGCGGCCAAGGCGGCCGTTGCCGTCGAGGAAGGGGTGGATGGTCTCGAACTGCACGTGCGCGAGGGCTGCCTTGATCAGCGGCGGCGTCGGCTCGGGCTCGTCGTTGAGGAAGCGCTCGAACGCGCGCAGGCAGCCCGGCAGCGCGTCGGCGGGAGGCGGCACGAAGACCGCGTTGCCCGGCCGGGTGCCGCCGATCCACACCTGCGAGCGGCGCACCTCGCCAGCTGCCTTGCCGCGGCCGCGCGGATGGCCCATCAGCACCGCGTGGACCTGCGCGAAGCAGGCGCATCGATAGCGGTAGCCCTTCCGCGGAGCAGCTTGCGCCCGCGCTCCAGCGCGGCCACGCAGCGGCTCACCTCGCGCGCATCCTCGACCGGGACGCCCGGCTGCTCGTCGATCTCGTAGAGCAGCAGGTCGGCGAGCGACGACTGCGTGCCCTCGATCTGCGAGGAGAGCACGGCCTCCTTGCGCACGAAGCTGTAGAGCAACGAGCTCCGCGTTCGGCAGGTGGGCGGTGAGCGCGTCGAGCCGGCCGAGCGCGAGCAGCGCCTCGTCGAAGCGCCGCCGTAGCGCGCCCGACCAGACGATCGGCGGCTCCGGCGGCAGCGGATCCGGCACGAAGGCCTGGAACGGCTCGCCGGCCGTCGAGACTTTGACGTACTTGCCTGGTACTGGCCGCCGCATGGGCGCTCCCTCCATCCAAGCCTGAAATACACAGCGAGGGTTATTTTAGGATGGCGAGCGACTGTAAAACAACGAACAAGTGTAGGCTTAGGCTCAGAGCCGTTCACACGAACAGCAGCGCGACTCCGAGCACGACCAGCACCGCTCCGCCGACACCGGCCACGCCAACGCGCTCGCGCCGCAGCACGACGACGAGCGGGATGATGAGTAGCGGCGTCGTCGCCATGAGGCTCGCGGCGACCCCGGCGAGGGTGTGGCGCACCGCGATCAACGACAGCGTGACGCCGAGGAAGGGGCCGAACAACGCGCCGAGCGCGGTGAAGGCGAGGCCGGGCCGATTGTCGACGGCGGCGCTCACCCGCGGCCACCAGCGGAGGACGCTGGTGAGGACGACGTAGCCGGCGAGCCCGGCGAGGATCCGCACCTCGGTGGCGGCGAAAGCGTCGTAGTCGCCCATGCCGATCTTCGACAGCACGAGCCCGCCCGCCTGGCCGAGCGCGCCGCCGGCGGCGAGGAGCAGCCCGGCGGCGCGCGGAGGCGAACCGTCGCGGGTCGACACCCGGGCGCGGATCGCCCAGGCGATGCCGGCCAGGATCGCGCCCATGGCGAGGAGCTGCCGCCCCTGGAGCACCTCGCCGAGCAGCAGCCAGCCGAGGATCGCCGCGAGCGGCGGCGCGAGGCCCATCACCAACGTGGTCAGGCGCGGCCCGAGCAGCACGAAAGCGCGGAACTGGCAGAGGTCGCCGAAGGTGAAGCCGACGAGCCCGGAGATGCCGAGCCACAGCCAGGCGTGCGCCGAGGCGTCGGTGGGCAACGGCAAGCCGCGCGTCGCCCAGCCGACGAGGGCGAGCAGCGCCGCCGCGAGGACGAGGCGCACCACGTTGACGGCGAAGGAGCCGACGCGCTTGCCGGCCTCCTCGAACGCCAGCGCCGAGATCGACCAGCAGGCGGCGGCGCCAAGCGCCGCGAGCTGTCCGAGGTGGGCGCTCAAGTACGTGTTGTCGAGGCGATCGAGGGGATCGTGCGGGCGAGCTCGGCAGCTGCGGGGTGAGCGGTCCTGCTACGCCGTGACCAGCGACTCGGCCGCGCGGCCGACGCAGGTGTAGGCGAAGCCGCGCTCCTTCATCTTCGCCGGGTCCCAGACGTTGCGCAGGTCGACGACGACCGGGCTCGCGAGCTGCCTCCGCAGGCGGTCGAGGTCCAAGAGGCGGAACTCGTTCCACTCCGTCGCGAGCACCAGCACCTCGGCGCCCTTGGCGGCGTCGTAGGCGTCCTCGCAGTAGGTGACGCCTTCCGGCAGCTCGCGCCGCGCCAGCTCCATCGCCACCGGGTCGAAGACGCGCACGCGGGCGCCGCGCTCGAGCAGGCCGCGCACCACCGTCATCGCCGGCGACTCGCGGATGTCGTCGGTGCCGGGCTTGAAGGAGAGGCCGAGCACCGCCGCCGTGCGGCCGCGCGGCTCGCCGGCGAGCGCCTCGACCGCCTTGTCGACGGCGCGCTGCTGCATGCGCTCGTTGACCGCCACCACCGCCTCGACGATCTCGAAGCGCATGTCGGCGGCGCGGGCGATCTCCACCAGCGCCTCGGTGTCCTTGGGGAAGCAGGAGCCGCCGTAGCCGGGGCCGGGGTGGAGGAACTGCGGGCCGATGCGCTGGTCGAGGCCCATGCCGCGCGCCACCTGGATGACGTCGGCGCCGAGCCGCTCGCACAGCGCGGCCACCTCGTTGATGAAGGTGATCTTGGTGGCGAGAAAGGCGTTGGAGGCGTACTTGATGAGCTCGGAGGTCTCGACGTTGGTGACCACGAAGGGCACCTCGAGCGTCTCCAGCGGCGAGTAGACCTCGCGCATGATCTCCACCGCACGGGCCTCGCGGGCGCCGATGACGACGCGGTCGGGGCTCATGAAGTCCTCGATCGCCGAGCCCTCGCGCAGGAACTCGGGGTTGGACACCACCGAGAAGGGCACCCGGCCGCCGGTGCGCTCGCGCAGGATCTTCTCGATCAGCGCGCCGGTGCCCACCGGCACGGTGGACTTGGTGACCACCACCTTGTAGCCCTGCATGTGGTCGGCGATCGCCTCGGCCACCTGCACGACGTAGGAGAGGTCGGCCGAGCCGTCCTCGCGTGCCGGCGTGCCGACGGCGATGAACACCGCGAGCGCCGGCTCGACGGCGCTCGACAGGTCGGTCGTGAAGTGCAGCCGGCCGGCCTCGATGTTGCGCTGCACGAGCGCCTCGAGCCCGGGCTCGTAGATCGGCATCTCGCCGCGCCGCAGCATGTCGATCTTGCTGGCGACCTTGTCGACGCAGGTCACCTCCATGCCGAAATCGGCCAGGCAGGCTCCGGTGACGAGGCCGACGTAGCCGGTACCGACGACGCAGATTTGCATTGCGAAGGAGTCTCCTGGGTGAGGTCGAGGCGGGCGCGGAGCCCGCCCCTACGCGGCGCGCATGCGGACGGTACGGCCGACGTACTCGAGCATCTGCCGCAGCTGATCGTAGTCGGGGTGGCGCATGCGCATCCAGGCGTTGGCCATGTAGCCCGCCTCCACCGGCTGCGTCGGGCTGCCGGCGGGCGGGAAGTGGCCGTCGAGGATGTGCTCGCCGAGCTCGCGCTGCACCTTCTCGAGCCCCTCGTAGCCGGTGACGCGGCCATCGCGGTCGGGGCGCAGGTTGATCATGCCGGCGGCGTAGCGGCGGCTGGGGCGCTGGCGCGGCTGGCCGTGGGCGATGAGGTGCCCCCACTCGAGGTAGATGTCGAAGTCGTTGGCGGCGGCGTAGAGGTCCCACACGCCGACCCCCGGCGGCCGGCAGCCGATCTCGCTGAACTTGAGCCCCTTGGGGCCGTAGAACCACTCCATGTGCGTCGCCGAGGTGCCGATGCCGAGCGCCTGCAGCACCTTCTCGCCCATCTCTCCGAGCTCCGCGTAGCTTTCGGCGTCGACGCGGTTGGTGGTGAGCAGGAAGGGCGAGATCCAGCGCGTGCGCATCGCCTCGAGCACGTTGGGGTAGTAGTGCGAGATGAAGTGGTGGACGACGTGGCCGCCCACCGCCAGGGTGTCGTAGAACCCCTCGTGCCCCTCGATGAACTCCTCGATGGCCACCGCGTGGCCGTGCTCGAGGCCGCTCTCACGGATCACCGACTGCAGCTGCTCCTCGTCGGCCACTCGCCAGGTGCCGGCCGCCCCGGCGGCGGAGCGCGGCTTGACGATGAGCGGGAAGCCGACGCGGCGGGCGAAGGCCCAGGCCTCGTCGGGGGTCTCGGCGCCGGTCGACTGCGCGGTGGGAACGCCGGCCTCGCGCAGCGCATCCTTCATCGCCGGCTTGTCGCGGCACAGCCACGCCGTCTGCACCGAGGTGCCGGGGATGCCGCAGGCCTCGCGCACCTTCGCCGCGGTCATGATGTGGGCCTCGACGGTGGCCTCGAGGCGGTCGACCCAGCCACGTTGCTGCACGCGGCGCACGGCGTCGTAGAGGCGCCCCTCGTCGCAGACGTTGGGGATCTGCTCGTAGCCGGAGAGCCAGCGGTGGAGGTCCTGGCCGAGCGCCTCGACCGGCACCTCGCCGATGCCGGTGACGCGGGCGCCGGCCTCCACGAGGCCGCGCACGAACTGGCGCTGGTTGTTGGGGAACCGCGGCTCGACGAAGATGACGTGCATAAAGGTCTCGATTGCGCGCCCTGTGTGCTGGGATCGGCCGCGCTGTGGTCTAGGATTGCGCGCCGCGAATGGAGGCCCATCCTAACAGAACGGTCACGCTGCTCGGCCCCCAGCGGCTGACCCAGACGGTGGCGCAGGCGGTGCGCGGCGGCGGCGTGCTCGGCGACGTGGCGGTGGTCACCGCCGGCTGGCAGGAGCGCGAGGAGGAGGTCGACGAGCTGCGCGAGCACCTCGGCGGCGGGGTGGTGAACCTCCGCCTCTACGCCCGCGCCGAGGAGGTCTTCCGCCGTGACCGCGCGCTCGCCCGCGCCCACCGCCAGCGGCAGGAGCGGCTGCAGCGGATGCAGGAGCTCTACCGGCTGCGCCTCGACCACGCGATGGAGGCGGCGCGGGCGCTGCTCACGCGGCGCGGCGACCCCGAGGTGGTCAACCCCGAGCGCGAGGCGGCGGTGGCGGCCATCCGCGAGCTCGACCGCGTCCACCTCGAGCGCGTGCGCGCCGTCAACCAGGAGCTCGACGCCACGCTGAAGCCGCAGCAGCGGCCGGCGGTGGCGCGCCACCGCGCGGAGCTCGCGGAGCTGCTCGCGGGCTGCCCGGCCTTCGCGGTCGCCGGCGGCCACGTGGCGCTGCTGCTCAACCGACTGCGCCTCTTCGGCATCGCCGAGCTGGTCGCCGGCAAGCCCATCTTCGCCTGGTCGGGCGGCGCGATGGTGCTCGGCGAGCGGCTGGTGCTCTTCCACGACCAGCCGCCCCAGGGCGCCGGCAACGCCGAGGTGCTCGAGGCGGGGCTCGGCCTCTTCAGCGGCCTGCTGCCGCTGCCGCACGCTCGCCGGCGGCTGAAGCTCGACGACCCGCTGCGCGTCGGCCTCTTCGCGCGGCGCTTCGGCGACCTCGCCTGCGTGGCGATGGACGACGGCGCCATCCTGCGCTGGGCGGACGGACACTGGGCGCCTGCCGGCGGCGACGGCTCGCGGCGCCTGCTCCCCGACGGCACCGTCGAGGAGCTCGCTGCCTGATGGCGCTCGCCATCCAGGAGCTGCTGCACGCCAAGCCGCCGGGCGACGAGGCCATCCAGCGCTTCATCGCCGAGCACAGCTTCCCGCTGGTGGAGGGGAGCTCGACGACCTTCGTCTACCGCGGCACGGCCGACAAGGTGCGGCTGCGCCACTTCATCTACGGCCTCCCCTCGTCGCGGCCGATGAAGCGCGTCGACGGCACCGACCTCTGGTACGTCATCGAGGAGGTGCCGCCCGGCTCGCGCATCGAGTACAAGATCGAGATCGTCCACGCCAACGAGCGCCACTGGATCCTCGACCCGCTCAACCCGCACACGGCGCGCGACCCCTTCGGCGCCAACTCGGTCTGCCAGGCGGCCGGGTACGAGACGCCAGACTGGGCGCGCGAGGACGCCGAGGCGCGGCCGGGGCGGCTGGAGTCGGTCAAGGTGCCGACGCGCGCCTTCGGCGGCAAGCGCGACGTCGTGCTCTACCTGCCGGCGCGCATGCGGCCGAGCCGCCAATTGCCGCTGCTGGTGGCGCACGACGGCATCGACTTCGTGCGTTACGCCAGCTTGAAGGCGGTGCTCGACAACCTCATCCATCGGCTGGAGGTGCCGCAGCTGCTGGTGGCGCTCACCCAATCGCCCGACCGCCTCCACGAGTACGCCGGCGACCGCACGCACGCGCGCTTCGTCACCGAGGACCTGGTGCCGTGGCTGGAGAAGAAGTTCCCGCTGTTCGGCAACCCGGCGGGGCGCTGCCTGCTCGGTGCCAGCTTCGGCGCCGTCGCCTCGCTCTCGACGGCGTGGTACCACCCGGGGTTCTACGGCCGGCTGCTGTTGCAATCGGGCAGCTTCGCCTTCACCGACATCGGCGAGAGCGAGCGCGGCCCGGCGTTCAAGCCGGTGGTGGAGTTCGTCAACGCCTTCCGCGCCGCGCCCGGCAAGCCGGTGGAGAAGATCTTCGTCTCCTGCGGCGTCTACGAAACGTTGATCTACGAGAACCGGTCGCTGGTGCCGCTGCTGCAGCGCACCGGCATGGACGTGCGCTTCGTCGAGGCGCGCGACGGCCACAACTGGGAGAACTGGCGCGACCGCCTGCGCGAGGGACTGTCGTGGCTGTTCCCGGGGCCCTTGTGGATGGTGTACGAGTAGACGGGTGTGAGCCGGCGGCGCCCGCTGGCTCGCGGCTTTGGTATGGTTCCCGCCTCACCCCCGTGCGTCGTAAGCCCATGAGCCCCGTTGACCTCGACGAGGCGGGCCGCCCTTCGCGGCCCGATCCACGCCGCTTGCTCCAGGAGCACGGCGGCTTGCTGCAGCACTTCACCACCGCGCTGCTGAGCCGCTATCGGCTGGCGCCCGGGGAGACGCGGGCGCTGCGGCGCCTGGTGCGCGCGCGGCTTCTGGCGGATGACTACAGGCTGCTGCGAGACTTCAGCGGGCGCTCGAGCTTCGCCACCTACCTGACGGTGGTGGTGGTGCGGCTGGTTCGCGAGCTCACCGATGGATGGCGCGTGCCGCGGCCGGTCGCCGGCGAGAGCGAGAGCGAGAGCGACGGCGAGGTCGAGGGTGCGCCGCCGCGACCCGGCCTGAAGATCGCGCTCGCCTTCCTGCGCAGGCTGGCGCCGCGCGATCGCGTCCTGCTGCGGCTGCGCTTCGGCGAGCAGCTGCCGTTGTCGAGCATCGGCGGGGCGCTGGCGTCGAGCCAGCCCGAGCTGCGCCGGCGGTTGGGCGAGATCAGACGTGCACTCCTACGGGAGCTCACGGACATTGGTTGTGAAGATCGTCACTCGGCAGCGCTGTTCGCGGCCGCAACTCGTTTGGAATTGCGTCGAGAGGGGGAACCGGGGCTTTCGCGTCCGTCTAATATCGATGGCGAGCTCGAGAACGACGACACGATCCCGAGCTGACGTACTTTCGAATGTCCCGCTGCCCTGACTCGGCGCGCATCGCCGCCTACTTGGACGACCGCCTCTTCGAGGAGGAGCGGCGGGCGCTGGAGGTGCACTTCGCCGGCTGCGAGAGCTGCTGGCGAGTGTTCTCCGACAGCGTCAGCTGCCTGGCCGAGCTGCGGGCGGCCGAAGGGGAGGCGAAGCCGCCGAAGCGGCGGCGCTTGCTTGCTGTCCCCCTGGCGTCGCCGTATCGCCGCTGGACGGCTGCTGCCTTGCTGCTGGCGACCGTCGGCCTGACGGGCTGGCTGTGGCAGGGGCGCGTCGGGAGCGAAGCGAACGCAAAGCCCGGCGACTTGGTCGCCAGCGAGGCCGAGCACCGGGCGGTGTTACCGCGGTTCACCGGCGTCGTCGAATGGAAGCCGCCGCCCCCCGACCGCGTGCGCGCCGCAAGCGCGGACGCGCCGCCGCCGCCAGGCGCGTGGCGCTACCTGAAAATGGTCGACGAGGCGCGCCATGCCGCCGGCGATTCGCCCAGCGGCGAGCAGCTGCAGCGGCTCGGCTCCGCCTACCTGCTGGCCGGCAGCTCCGACCAGGGGCTGCAAACGCTCGAGCGTGCCACGGCAGCCGCCCCGGACGATCCGCGCGCGCTGAGCGACCTCGGCGCCGCCTACCTCGCCCGCGGCATCGCCCGCGGCGACGGCAACGACGTTGCCGAGGCGCTGGAGACCGTCGACCGCGCGCTGGCGGCGGCGCCCGACCTGATCGAGGCGAGGTTCAACCGCGCGCTGGCGCTGGAGGAACTGCCTTTACCGGGCGAGGCAGAACGGGCGTGGAAGGCCTATCTCGAGCTCGACTCGCAGTCGGCGTGGGCGGCCGAGGCTCGAGATCGATTGGAAAGGCTGGTACGACGCGCTCCTGCGGCACCTGGCGCCTCCCAACTGCGCGTCGAGATCGTCGCCGCGGCCGAAGAGGACACGGATCGTCTGGTGGATCTCGTCTCGCGACGTCGTCAAGAGGCGCGCGAGGCGTTTGCCCTCTACCTGCTGCCGGCGTGGGCCGGTGCCGTCGTCGAGAGCGACGAGGCGGAAGCTGCGGCGCGCCTCGCCGCCGCCCGCCGAGTGGCGGCGGAGTGGCAGCGGCAGACGGACGACCGCTCGCTGTTGCGCCAGGTCGAGGAGATCGAGCGCGCCGGGGCCGACAGGGACGGCTTCGCCCGCGGCCATCAGGCGTTGGCGCTCGGGCTCGAGACGCTCGAAGCGATGCAGGTGGTGCAGGCGGCGGCGGCGTTCGCCAACGCGCAGCGAGAGCTGCCGGCCTCCTCGGCGGCGCGCGTCTGGGCGGACCTTTCCACGCTCGCGTGCGAGTTTTACCGGCATGGCCCGGAGAGCACGTTGCTGCAGCAGTTCGAGTCGCTGGTGCCGCGCGCGGAGGGTGACGAGCCGCTGCGCGCACACCTCGCCTGGCTGCGCGGCCTCCTGCACGCCCAGCGTGGCGAGCTGCAGACGCTGGCTCGGTATGAGGAAGCGCTTGCCGGGTTCGAACGCCTCGGCGAGACCGATCACGTGCTGTGGCTCCACATGCTCCTGGGCGATGTCCGGGCGCTGTACGGCGACCTGCCCCGCGCCTGGGGTCATCGCCGCCAGATGCTGGCTGCGCTGCCCAGCCTCACCCACCACGAGCGGAGGTTCGACGCTCTGCTCGGGCCGGCGACGGGGACAGCGTTCCTCGAGGGTCGTACCCGCGTCGCCACGGCACTGCTCGACGAGCTCTCGGCAACGCCCATGCCGTGGGACCCTCGCCGGGCCGCCGAGCTGGAGCTCTGGCGCTCGCAGATCGAGCTCAAGCTCGGCGAGCGGGACAAGGCCCGCGCCGCTCTGCGCGCGGCGAACGCCTGGCTGTGGCAGGTCGACGACGTCGCCGTGCGGCGTGGACTTGCCGCGGAGCTGCAGGTGGCCAACGGTTTGGCGGCGGAGGCGAGCCCCTCCGCGATCGCCTCGCTGTCCAAGAGCATCGACCGCGCGCGCACGGGGGCGCCCAACTTCCGGTTCCCCGCTCTGCTGCTCGAGCGGTCGCGGATGTATCGCCAGGTCGGCGATCAGCGCCGGGCGGTTGCCGACCTCCGCGAAGGCGCGACCTGGTTGGTCCGCCAGTCCTCGCCAGATCTGCTGCAGGGCCTGTGGTTGGAACGGCTTTCCGGCGGCGATGCGTTGTTCGAGGAGCTGGTGGCGATGGAGGTGGCGGCTGGTCGCTCCGATCGCGCCTTCGAGGTGGCGGAGCAGGCACGGTCCCGGGATCCGCTGGCAGCCGCCGCGCAGCAGACAAAAGCCAGCATCTCGTCAGAAGATAGGCCTTCGACTCTAAGAGCCTTGCAGGAGCGGCTGGAGCCCGGGACCGCCGTTCTCTATTTCTGCCTTCTCGCGAAGGAGGCTCTCCTCTGGCGGGTGGACTCGACCGGCGCGGTCTTGATCCGACTCGAAGCGCGGCCTGCCGAGCTGGCCGACTGGGCCACGCAACTGCGGACCGACCTCGCGGCCGGCGCGTGGACGCCGCGGACGCGCGAGGTTGCGCGGCGACTCCATCGAGCGCTGGTCACCCCGGCGCGCTTGAGCGGCGACGTCCACAAGCTCGTCGTCGTCGCCGGCGGCGCGCTCGACCAACTGCCCTTCACCGCCCTCGTCGATCCGCAGACCGGCCGCTTTCTGGTGGAGGAGCGTGCGGTGGAGATGGCACCCAGCGCTGCCACGTTCCTGGCGGCGCAGGCGCGCGCTCGCCAGCTGGGAAAGCAGCGGCCGAGCATTCTGGCGATGGGCGATCCGCGCGCCGACCAGGAGCTGTATCCCGGCTTGACGGCTCTGCCCGCCGCCGCCGACGAGGCCCGCCAGGTGGCGCAGCTGTACGCGCGGCGCGAGATCGCGCTTGGCGACCGGGCCACACCCGACCTGCTCCTCTCGCGCGCCGGCGCCTACGACGTGCTCCACTTCGCCGGCCATGCCGTCGTCAACCGCGTCGATCCTTCACGCTCGAGCCTGGCGCTGGCACGTGGCATCGATGGCAAGCGGCCGGGAGCCCTGTTCGCCTTCGAGCTGTCTGCCCACCGGTTCGAGCGCACGCGCCTGGTGGTCCTTGCCGGTTGCGGCACGGGCAGCGGCGCGGAGAGCGCCAGCGCGGGCACCCTCAGCCTCGCTCGCGCCTTCCTCGTTGCCCGCGTCCCGTCGGTGGTGGCGAGCCTGTGGCCGGTCGCCGACGGCCGCACGCTCGAGCTGATGAACGCGCTGCACGCCGGAGTGAGCCGCGGCGAAGAACCGGCAGAGGCCCTGCGCGCAGCGCAGCTGACGCTGCTGAAGGCTCGCGAGCCAGCCCTCCGTTCGCCGTCCACCTGGGCGGCCTTCCGGATCCTCGGCAGCTGAGGCCGCGCCCCGGCCGGGGCGCTTCTCGCCGCGGCCCTCCTAGCCACACCGCAGCGAGCGAGGCAGGTGTCCGTCCTAGCCAGGTGCGACGGACTCGCCACCTCTGCGTTCTTCGTCGCCTCGCGCCGGCGCCCACCTGCCGAGCCCGCGGTCCGCCGCGAGCGGCCAGGCCGCCGCCTGCTGACACGCGACCTTTGGCCGTTTCAAAACCTGTCCACTGTTAGGAGAAAGACCATGGGACTGTTCCCCATTCGTTGTTACCTCGGTTTCTCGGTTCACTTCACCAACTCGTTCAGCGAGCGCCTCGAGCGCCGCAGCGCGGACCTCGAGCGCCACTACGGCGCCGCCAACGCCTCGCTGACGGAAGCCTGCAGCTACCTGCACGACACCGTGGATGTCGCGCTCGCCGGCGTCGCCGAACGAACGCAGTCGTGCTTCGACCTCGGCCTCGGACGCCTCGCTGCCTGCAACGACCACCTCTCCGCCATCGGCGAGGCCCTCGTGCGCACGCGCAGCGAGCTGTTCGAGCGCGAGGAGGTGGACGCCGCCGACCCGCTGATCGCCCGCGAGCGCTGCTTCGCCGCGCTCGACTACGGCGCCGTCTACCGCGAGCTCGCGGCCCACGGCGGCGCGCTGCCGCAGCGGGTGTTCTGGGACGACGTCGCGACGCGGCTACGCGACGGCGGCGCGCGCGCCGGCCTGCGCCTGCTCGACCGTCACCTGCGCGAGCTGCAGAGTGACGTGCGCACCTTCACCGGCGAGGTGGAGAGCCTGCGCAGCCTGCCGCTGCCGGACCTCGCCCGCGCCTTGCACGGCCATGCCTTCGGCGTCGCCGCGCTGGTGATGGGCTTCATCCGGCTGCTTGCCACCTTCACCTACTTCTCGCTGCTCTGCGAGCGCGCCAGCCTTGCTTTCGAGGCTGGGCTCGACGACGGGCAATTGGCGGCGAGGGCCGCGAGCTGACTGCAGGCTACGCACCAGCGCTCACGACGCGCGGGACCCGGGCTCGTCACCCGGGTCCCTATTTGTCCACGCTCAGGCGCGGCCGCTCACCAGCAGGTCGCGCAGCTGCTCGAGGTCGAGAGGCTTGGTGAGGTGGACGTCGAAGCCGGCTTCGGCCGAGCGCTGGCGGTCCTCCGCCTGGCCGTAGCCGGTCATCGCCGCGATCAGACGCACGGGAGAGGCCGGCTGGGCGCGCAGCTCGCGCGCCACGTCGTAGCCGCTCTTGCCGGGCAGCCCGATGTCGAGCAGGACGATGTCGGGCCGGAACGCCTCCACCTGCCGCAGCACGGAGAGGCCGTCGTGCACCGTGCGCACCTCGTGGCCCCAGATCGACAGCAGCGCCGCCGCCGACTCCGCCGCGTCGACGTTGTCGTCCACCACCAGCACCCGCCGCCGGCGGCCCCCGACCGCCGTCCCCGCGCCGCCGGCGGCGAGCACGTCGTCCGTCGCCGCCTGGTCCGGCAGCGGCAGGTCGACGACCAGCTCGCTGCCCTTGCCGGCGCCGGCGCTGTGGGCGGTGACGGTGCCGCCGTGCATCTCGACGAGGCGCTTGACCAAGGTGAGCCCGATGCCGAGGCCGCCCTGCGAGCGCTCGAGCGAGCGGCTGCCTTGCACGAAGAAGTCGAACACCTTCGGCAACAGCTGGGGCGGCATGCCGATGCCGGTGTCTTTGACGCTGATGCGCAGCTGGTCGTGCCGCGTGGTGGCGGTGAGCGCGATCTCGCCCGCCTGCGGCGTGTACTTGGCGGCGTTGACGAGCAGGTTGCTCAGCACCTGGGCGAGACGGATGAGGTCGCCGTGGATGAACACCGGCGCGGGCGGCAGCGACACCGCCAGCCGGTGGCCGCGGGCGTCGATCGTCGGCTGCGCGGTCTCGATGGCACGCTCGACGACGGCGGCGAGCGGGATGCGCTCGTGGCGCAGCTCGATCTTGCCCTGCATGATGCGCGAGACGTCGAGCAGGTCGTCGACCAGCCGCACCAGGTGTTGCACCTGGCGTTCGATCAACGCCTGCGCCTGGCTGCGCGTCGCCGCCGGCACGCCCTCGACCTTGAGGATCTCGAGCGCGTTGCGGATGGGCGCCAGCGGGTTGCGCAGCTCGTGGCCGAGCATGGCGAGGAACTCGTCCTTGTGCCGGTCGCGGGCGTTGAGCTCGGCGGTGCGCTCCTCGACGCGCCGCTCGAGGTCCGTGTAGGCGCGGCGCATGCCTTCCTCGGCCGCGCGGCGCTCGGTGAGGTCGCGGGTGACCTTGGCGAAGCCGCGCAGCTTGCCGTCGGCGTCGCGCAGCGCGGTGATGACGACGTTGGCCCAGAAGCGGCGTGCCGTCCTTGCGCACGCGCCAGCCCTCGTCCTCGAAGCGGCCGTCGCGCGGTCGCCAGCTCGCAGCTCGTGCTGCGGCCAGCGCCGCGCGCGTGCCTCCTCGGGGTAGAAGATCGGAGAAGTGGCGGCCGATGATCTCGTCGGCGCGGTAGCCCTTGATGCGCTCGGCGCCGGCGTTCCAGGTCGCGACCGTGCCCTCGGGGTCGAGCATGAAGATGGCGTAGTCCCTGACGCCCTCGACGAGCAGCCGGAAGCGCTCCTCGCTCTGCGCGCAGCGCCTCCTCGGCGCGCTTGCGCTCGGTCAGGTCGCGGGTGATCTTGAGGAAGCCGCGCAGCCCGGCCGGCGTCGTCGTGCAGGGCGGTGATGACGACGTTGGCCCAGAAGCGGCGTGCCGTCCTTGCGCACGCGCCAGCCCTCGTCCTCGAAGCGGCCGTCGCGGGCGGCGTGCGCCAGCTCCTGCTCCGGCCAGCCGGCGCCACGGCCTCCGGCGGGTAGAAGCGCGAGAAGTGCTGGCCGATGATCTCGTCGGGCTGGTAGCCCTTGATGCGCTCGGCGCCGGCGTTCCAGCTCAGCGACGCGCGCCGCCGGGATCGAGCAGGAAGATGGCGTAGTCGCGCACCCCGGAAACCAGGCGCTCGAACTGCTCCTCGACCTTGCGCAGCGACTCTTCGCCTGGGCCGCCGCGCACCCCGGGGCCCGCGGGCTCGGGGCCCGAGGCGTCGGCCGGGGTAGGGAGGTCGCTGTCGGGGCTCTCGCTCATCCGCTTCCGTGGTAGCCCTCGCCGCAGAGGCAGCGGGACCGAAAAGACTCTGCAACGCGCGTGCCTCCGGGTTCCGAGGCATCGGCCGCAGTAGACTCCGCCCGCAGACCGGAGGAGTCGCTGCCATGCCCACGCCCGCCACCCGCTGGATCGGACTCTCGCTCGGCGCCGACCTCTGCTGGCCGCTGTGCTTCGAGCACCTGCTGCGCCGGCTCGACCTGGCGATCCCCTGGCAGGGCGAGGAGGTGCGGGTAGACGTCGAGCGCGTCACCATCGAGCCCTTCGACCTCCAGCAGCGCACCAAGTACACGGTGGTGCTCGACCGCCTCACGCACTGGTACTACACCAGCCGCGAGTGGATCAAGAAGTCGGTCATCCTCGACGACGTCTACGTGCTCAACAACCCGTGGGCCGTGCAGTCGATGGAGAAGCACACCACCTACGCGGCGATGCTGCGGCTGGGGATGCCGATCCCGAAGACCTGGATGGTGCCCCCCAAGGAGTACGAGCAGAGCAACCCCGACCTCGAGCCGACGTTGCGCCGGTACGCCAAGCTGTTCGACCTCGGCAAGGTGGGCGAGCAGGTCGGCTACCCGCTGTTCATGAAGCCCTACGACGGCGGCGCCTGGCGCGGCGTCTCCAAGATCGACGACGAGGCGAAGCTGCGCGAGGCTTACGAGGAGAGCGGCAAGAACGTCATGCACCTGCAGGCGGCGGTGGTGCCGTTCGACCTCTTCGTGCGCGCCATCGGCATGGGGCCGCAGGTCAACGTCGTCAAGTACGACCCGGCGGCGCCGTTGCACGACCGCTATCGCATGGAGGCGCCGCCCATCGATGCCGACGAGCGGTCCTGGCTCGAGGACACCTGCCTCACCATCAACACCTTCTTCGGCTGGGACTTCAACTCCTGCGAGAGCCTGAGGAAGGACGGCAGCTTCCACCCCATCGACTTCGCCAACGCCTGCCCCGACAGCCAGGTGACGTCGCTGCACTACCACTTTCCCTGGCTGGTGCTCGCCAAGCTGCGCTGGGCGGTCTACTGCGCGGTGACGCGCCGCCGCATGCGGCAGACGCTCGACTGGGAGCCCTACTACGAGGTGGCGCGGCAGGAGCTGCCGTATCGCGAGAAGCTCTCCCGCTATGCCGCTATCGCCCGGCAGCGGCTCGAGGCCGACCGCTTCGCCGAGTTCTGCGCCGAGCACCTCTCGCACCTGGACGCCGTGGCGGACGAGTTCTTCGCCTCGCCCGAATGCCGCGAGGCGGTGCGGCTCAAGGTCGAGGCGCTCTACCCGGCGCACGAGGTCGAGCCGTTCACCGACCTCTTCTTCGGCCGCATCCAGCGCTGGCGAGAGGAGCAGGGGGCTAGGACAGATTCTCGAGCGAGCGCGCCAGTCGCTCGCTGACGACGAGCACCATCGGCATCGGCTGCCAGCGGAACGGCGCGCCGGTCCGCGCATCGATCACCTCGCCGGCCTCGACGCGGCGCGCCGCCTCGACCAGCGGCAGGCCGGCCACCGCCGCCTTGGCGCCCGCGAAGGCCGCGGCGTCCTCCGGGTCGCGGAAGCGCAGGTACTTGGTCGACTGCGAGGCGAGGTGGAAGTGGCTCGGCGTGTAGGTGATGCCGTCGAGGTGGAGGCGGTGGCAGACCTGCACCAGCAGGGCGATGACGTCGCGCAGCATGCCGAGGCCGGGGTGGCGCTGGCCGGGGAGCGCCGGCCGCTCGGCGGTGAAGACGGCGCGCGGGTTCTGCAGCAGCAGCCACTCGATGGCGAGCAGCTCGAAGCCGGGGAAGGCTTGGCGGTCGCGGCGCATGCGGATCTCGCCGAGCAGGTCGCGGCGGTCGCGGCCGCCCCAGATGCGCACCATGTGGCCCCCGGGGTGGGCGAGGTCGAGCTCGAGCGCCGGCTGCTCGTAGCCGAGGTCGCGCAGGCGGTCGAAGATGCCGCTGCTCTCGAGTACCAGCTCGACGCCGTGCGGCGTGTAGTAGCCGAGGAGGCGCGAGTCGCCGGGGCTCGCCTCGACGGAGCCGAAGAGGTCCTCCTCGCTGAGGCCCCAGCTGCCGTCGTCGTCGGGCGCCTCCTCGCCGCTGAGCTCGGCAGGGGAGAGCAGCCGCGCGATGGCGCGGTAGCGCGCCATCAGCACCTCGTCATCAGGTGGCAAAGCAGGCGGCGGCTCGGCGCTGCGGCGGTCGCCCGCCGCGAGCCAGGCGAGGAAGCGGCAGCTGTAGCGCCAGGCGCGGTCGCCGTAGCCGCCGGCGAGCGCCACCACCACGGGCGGCGCACCGCGGCCACCGGCACCGCCTCCGCCGCCACCCCGGCCGCGCAGCAGCTCGACGACGAAGCGGTCGCGGGCGAGCATGCCGTCGGCGCTGAGCTTCCAGTCGCCCAGTGCGTCGTCGGCGGCGGGGTCGCAGCCGGCGAGGTAGAAGACCAGCTCCGGCAGGTGCGAGGCGAGCACCGGCGGCAGGGTCTCGCGCAGCGTGGCGAGGAGGGTGGGGTCGTCGACGCCGCTGCCGAGCTCGATGGCCGTGCTGCCCACCGCCGCCGGCTCGTCCCAGTGGCGGTTGTGCAGCGAGTAGGTGTGCACGTCCGGGTCGGTAGCGAAGAGCGAGCGGGTGCCGTCGCCGTCGTGGAGGTCGAGGTCGACGACCAGCACGCGGCCGTCGAAGCCGCCGCGGCGGAGGGCGGCGATCGCCACGGCGACGTCGTTGAAGAGGCAGAAGCCCTGGCCGCGGTCGCGCCGCGCGTGGTGGAAGCCGCCGCCGAGGTTCACCGTCAGGCTGCCCTCGGCGAGCGGCGCGCCGCGCCGCCGCCACCGTGCCGCCGGTCATCGCCCGCTGCACGCCGAGCGCGCGCTCGCGCTGCAGGTCGTTGAGGGCGAAGCCGAAGGCGCGCTCGACGGCGGCGCTGTCGGCCAGCGCCTCGAGGTACTCGCGGTCGTGCACGCGCAGCAGGTCGCGCAGGCTGGCGGCAGCCGGCGCCACCACCTCGCCCGGCCGCAACAGCCCCATCAGCTCGAGGGCGGTGATCACCTTCTCGGCGCGCAGCGGGTCGAGCGGCGAGGCGGGCAGTGCGAAGGCGTAGGCGTGGTCGTAGTAGAGCGGCGGCAGCCGCGGCTTTGGCGTCAGACCCAGCCGCGCACCCACCCGCGGGCGAAGCCCGCTCCACCCCCCTCCCGACCCCCGCCCCTAGGTTTCGTTTCACCCCTATCCCCCCATCCCCCCTGCCCCTCTAGGGGCAGGGGGCGCTCCCGCCCGGCCGCGTCGTCAACATTGCTTAACCGGGCCGCGGCCGCAGTCGCGCCCAGGTGGCGCCCCAGCCGCCCGCCCCCAGCGGCGCATCGCCGAAGGCCTCGACGCGCGGATCCCGTTCGAGGATGCGGCGCACCCGCTCGCGCTGCACGCCGGCGCCGCGGCCGTGGACGATGCGCACCTGCGCGAAGCCGCGCTCGACGGCGAGGTCGAGGTAGTCGCGAACCAGCTCGCCGATCTCGCCGGGTGGGAAGCTGTGCAGGTCGAGCACGTCGCCGACCTCGAGCTCGACGGGTGAGTCGTCGTGGGCCAGGTCGTCGTCGTTCATCGCGTCGTCGTTCATCGTGTGTCGAGCACTATGCTAGTCGCCATGGCCCACGTGACCTTCATCCACGGCATCGCCAACAAGCCCGAGGAAGGCGCGCTGCTGAAGCTCTGGCGACGCAGTCTCGCGCAGGGCGAGGGCCTGGACTTGAGCACGGAACGGGTGAGCAGCTCGATGGTGCACTGGGCGGACCTGATGTACGCCGAGCCGCTGGCCGAGGAGGCGACGCAGGAGAGCCTGGAGTCGGTGGACGCGCTGGGCGCCGACCCGGTGGACATGTCGTGGCAAGTGAGGGAGGGCGGTGCGGAGCAGGCGTGGGCGGCGCAGCTCGAAGCCAAGCTCGAGGCCTCGTTGGCCGCCGTGGAGGTGGAGACTGCTGTCGCGCCATCCCCTCCGCAGGCGGCCGAGCCGGCGCTGCCGCGCGGCGGGCTGACCCAGGAAGCGTTCGAGCGCATCCCGCTGCCCTGGTTCGTCAAGGAACGCCTGATGGACATCCTGCTGCGCGACGTCCACCACTACCTGTTCGACGTCGAGTTCAGCCCGCGGCCCGGCCCGGGGATCCGCATCCAGGAGGAGATCCGCCGCCGGTTCCTGAAGCGGCTGCGCGAGGGCGCCGAGAAGCCCGGTCCGCACGTCGTGGTGAGCCACAGCATGGGCACGGTCATCGCCTACGACTGCCTCAAGCGGGTGCCCGACTGCCCGCCGGTGGACGCGCTGGTGACCATCGGCAGCCCGCTGGGCCTCGACGAGATCCAGGACAAGTTGCGGCCGGAGCACGGGGGACCGGGTTGGAGCCGCGACGACGGCTTCCCCTCCGAGCGCGTGCGCGGCCCTTGGCTCAACGTCTACGACCGCTTCGACCCCGTCGCCGGGCTCGACCCGAAGTTCGCCAACGATTATCGGCGCGGCGGCGAGGCGGTGGTGCGCGACGTCAACGAGCAGAACAGCGGCAAGTGGCGTCACGACGTCAGCAAGTACCTCCGCGGCGCGCGGCTGCGCGGTGGACTCCGCGAGCTGCTGGGCCTGCGGGCGGTCGACGAGTAGCGGCATGGCCTGGAACGCCGAGGAATTCGAGCGGCAATTGAAGGCGGCGGTCGATGCCTTCGACAAGGCGGAGGCGACCCGGCTCAGCGAGAATCTGATCGCCCATCTCGCGCGCACCGACGACGTCTACCCGCAAGAACCGGCGGAGCGGGTTCTCGGCCTGCTGCGCAAGAAGCGCTACTTCGACCTCCTGCAGCGGGTGGCGGACGCTTTGCTGCGCGCCGACCAGACCGCCCTGAAGGTGCGACGCCAGTACGCGCAGTCGATGATCGAGCAGGGTAACTTGACGGCGGGCCTGCTGGTCCTCGAAACGCTGGCGGTGGGGGCGTCCGACGACCCCGTCGAAGGGCCCGAAGCGTGGGGACTGATCGGGCGGGTCCACAAGCAGGAGTACGTGAACGCCGAGGACCCCAAAGGGCTGCGCAACCAGCGCCACCTGCGGCTCGCCATCGAGGCCTATCACGGCGTCTTCGCGAAGGACGCGAGCAAGCTCTGGCACGGCATCAACGCCGTGGCGCTGCTGGCGCGGGCGCGCCGCGACGGTGTCGCCGTCGAGGGCCTGCCGGCGCCGGAAACGATGGCGGAGGCGATCCTTGTCGCCGTCAACCGGCTCGTCAAGGAGGGGACCGCCGACGCGTGGGACCTGGCGACGGCCGTCGAAGCCTGCGTCGCCCTCGAGCGCGACGTCGAGGCGCTGGGCTGGCTGCTCAGGTACGTCCAGGCCGAGGGTACGGACGCCTTCGAGATGGCAAGCACGCTACGCCAGCTGCGCGAGGTCTGGCAGCTGGAGGAGAAGAAAGAACCGGGAGGGAGCCTGCTGCCGGTTTTGCGGGCGCACCTGCTACAGAAGAGCGGCGGTGCCCTCACCGTCGACCCCAGGAGGGTCAAGCAAGCCATCAAGGGCGCCGAGCGTGCGGCGGGCAACGACCAACTCGAGAGGATCCTCGGCGACACGGGTGTGGCGACGATCCGTTGGTACCGTCGCGGCCTCGAGCGCTCGCTGGCGGTGGCGATGGTGGAGAGCGATTTCGGGGCACTCGGGACCGGCTTCGCCATCCCCGGCGAGGTCTTTGACGATTCCTTCGGCAAGGACTTCCTCCTGCTCACCAACGCTCACGTGGTGAGCGACGACGCCGACGTGAAGCAGGCGTTGGGCTCGCGGGAGGCGCGCATTCGCTTCGAATCGCTCGACAACTGGACCTGCGGTGTCGCCGAGCTGCTGTGGAGCTCCCCTCCCCACGACCTCGACGCCACGCTGCTGCGTCTCGACCGGCAGCCGGCGGGGTTCCCGGCCTTTCAGATCGCCGACGTGCCGTTGCTCGACGAGGATGACGAGCACCGCGTCTACATCATCGGCCATCCCGGCGGCCGCGAGCTGTCGATCTCGCTCAACGACAACCTCATCCTCGACGCCCAGGATCCCTGGTTGCACTACCGCGCGCCCACCGAAGGCGGCAGCTCGGGAAGCCCGGTGTTCAATCGCCAGTGGGCGCTCATCGGCCTCCACCATGCCGGCGGCCTCAACATGCGGTGCCTCAACGGCAAGCCGGGCACCTATGCCGCCAACGAGGGGATCTGGATCCAGACCATCGTCCAGCGGTTCAAGGCGGAGTGGAAGGCGCCGGCCTGAGGCTGGCGCGCTCGTCAGCTCACTTGAACAGCTTGAGGAAAACCAGGTAGGCGACGAACCCGCTGTCGGGCCCGGCCAGCGGCGTGCCGATGTCGACCTGCACCACCGTCTGCCACGGTCCCATGAACGAGCCGGCGAGGCCGATGCCGGCGAGCAGCTCGCGGTCGAGGCCGCTCGCTTCGTCGGTGGCCCAGGCGGTGTCGCCGATGAGGTCCAGGCGCACCACTTCGCCGACGCCGATGCCGTAGGAGACGTGCGCCGCGTAGGCGCTTTCGGCGCGCACCTTGCCCGACTGGTAGCCGTGCACGCGGCTGGCGCCGAAGAAGCCGAATTGGTACTTGCTGAAGCGGTCGAGGTTGCGGCCGTCGAAGTAGTCGAGCTCGAGGCCGAGGCGCTGGAAGCGCGGCAGGTACCAGCTCTTGGCGGCGCGCACGTCCCAGCGCAGGAACTCGTCGGTGTCGGGGTCGAAGGTGCCGGGGAGGCCCCACGGCTCCCACGTCGAGCGCTTGTTCCAGCTGCCGCTTGCCGAGAGGCGATAGCCGGCGCGCGAGAAGCGCCCGTTGAGGTCGACGGAGTGCAGCAGGGTGTCGGAGGGAATGACGAAATTCGCCGCCGTCTCGTCGTCTTCGGAGTAACGCATCCAGTACAGGCCGTAGGTGGCGCCGAGACGGAAGAAGCTCCCCAGCGGGTGGCCGAGCTTGAAGTTGACGCGGGCGGGCGAGACCTGCACCGTCTCGCCCTCGAGCTTCTCGTCGCCCGCGAAGGTCTCGTCGGAGAGACCGATGGCGAGCGCGAAGGCGTCGGCGCCGGCGTCGAAGCGGCTGCCCAGCAGCTTGGGCTGCGCGAGGTTTGCCTGCAGCAGCGCGCCGGCGAAGAACACGTTGGCCTGCTGGCCGGTGCCCTTCAAGTCGAACGAGAAGTAGTTGACGCCGGCGAGCGGCAGCGGATAGTCGAGCGCGTCGTCGTAGAAGAAGCCGCCGAGCAGGAAGAGCTTGCTGTTGTCGAAGCCCTCCTTCACCACGCGCTCGGTGCTGCCTTCCTCCTTGACCAAGTACCGCATGCCCTGGTCGGTGTCGCGCACCATGGTGACGTCGCTCTGCTGCACCTGGGCGAGCTTCGCCTCGAAGTCGGCGCCGTTGAGCACCAGGGCGGAGAGCAGCGTCTCCTTCTCGACCACGGTCGTCGAGTTGACGACCGAGAGCAGCTGCTGGCCGACGACACGCAGCGGCAGCCAGAAAGCCTCGGGCGTCCACGCCGCGGGCTTGCCGGCGGCGTCGACCGGCTTGTATTCGAGGGTCTCCTCGTTGGAGATCACCTCGCCGGTGAGCCCCACCTGCAGGCCGCGCGTGCGCACGCGGCCGTAGTGCTCGCGGTCCACCCACACCGTGCCCTGGTAGAGCCTGCCGCTGGCCGCAACCGTGGCGTCGGCAGGCTCGAAGTCGACCACCCACACCGGCCGGCCGTCGACGGTGTCGGTGCCGCGCAGCCGGTAGCGGTACTCGCGGGTGAAGTGGATCTGCAGCGGCATGGCGGCAGCCTTCTCGGGCTGCAGCAGCGGGATCTCGGGCAGCTGCTTGCTGCGCCACTTGACGCCACCGATCAGCAGCTCCTCCCACGCCCAGTCGAAGCCCTTGCCCTCGCGGTAGAAGAAGGGCCCGCGGAAGGTCACCTCGACCGCCTGCTCGCCGGCGCCCTGGAAGCGCAGGTTGGTGGTGTTGGTCGCCTGGTAGTGGTCGAGCCGCCGCGCCTGCGCATCCTCGAAGGCCTGCAGGCGGCGCAGGATCTCCTCGACCGGCATCTGGCGCTCGGTGGCCACGTCGGCCGAGCCGCGGATGGTCTGCAGGTCGGCCGCTTCGCGGCGGGCGAGGCGGATAAGCGCCACCGGCGCCGAGATGCGCAGCCGGACCCCCTGCGGGCCGCTGGCGCCGGCGACCGGCTGCGCCTCGCCGGTGCGCAGGCTTACCACCTCGGGGGCGGTGAGCGTGGGGTCGTCGAAGGCGAGCGCCAGCGGCTCGTCGCCGGGGCGGAGCGCGACGACGCGCAGGCCGAGGTCCTTGGCGCGGGCGAAGGACCAGGTCGAGGCTGGGCTCGAGGACGGGTCGTAGGAGAGGTCGCCGCGGGTCTCGTTGGCGAGCACGGCGAGCGGAGAGAGCCAGGGCGGTGGAGGCACCGGAGTCGTCGCGGGCGCCGGTGCGACCGCCGGCGACGGCGGCTCGGGCAGGTCGAAGAGCGCGATCGACGCGCCGAGCGCGCCGAGCCGCGCAGCCTCCGCAACAGTGAGCTCGGCGGGCGTCGGCCACGGCAGGCCGACGACGGTCACCGGCCGCCCCGGGTCGAGCTCCTCGAGCGCCGCCAGGCTCCGTCGCAGCGGCTCGTCCTCCACCGGCCCTTGCAGCACGATGCCGTCGGCGTACGCCGCGAGGTCCTGGCCGTAGAGGGCGCGCAGCGCGTCGGGGTCGGCGGGCAGCGGGCCGGTGAGCACGCGCGCGTCGGCGACGGCGCCGGTGACCACCACGGCGGCGCGCTTGAGCAGGAAGGCGTACTGCACCAGCCGGTCCGGCGGGTCGGCCTGCGCCGCCGAGTCCACCTGCGGCTCCCAGTCGATCTCGAAGTGGAGCAGCGGCCCGGCGTCCTTCGCCACCGCGGCGAGCCCGGCGAGCTCGCGCTCGAGGTCACCGGCGTGCTCGACGAGCGGCGACGGCGTGTGGAAGACCACCTCCAGCCATGGCGTGCCGCCGGCCTCCGCCACCGCGCGCGCCGCCGCCGGGTCCCACGCCGCCGACGCGTCGTGCCGCCAGCGCACGTAGAGCCGCGCATCCGCCGCGACGCGGGGCGCTTGCTGCAGCGCGGCAACGGCTTGGCCGACGCTCCCGGTGGTGATCCCCGCGCAGGGCTTGCACGGCGGCGTCGCCGCGCTGGCGACGGCGGAGGCGAGCAGCGAAGAAGTGGCGAGGGCGAGCGAGGCCAGCAGGCTCGAACGTTGAAGTCCTTCGGATCGGCGCGCTTTCATGGCGCGGAAGGATACGGGCCGCCACCGGCATTGTCACGGCGCGGCATTGCCGTGCGGAAGGTGAAGCCGTATGCGGGCATGGCGTGCGGCGGCGTCAGCCATCTGCCGTCTGGTTGCCAGCGGCCGCCGTCACTGCGGCCGCGGACGAGGTGGCGGTAGCATGGCGCCACCGTGGAGTTCACCGGCCGACTCGGGGCGATGTCCCTGTCCGACCTGTTGCAGTGGCCTCACAACGAGCGGCGCTCGGGCTCGCTGGTGGTGCGCACGGCGCGGCGCGAGAAGCGGGTGATCTTCGAGCGTGGGCTGGTGGTGGGCTGCGTCACCGGCGACCCGACGGAGTACTTCGGCCAGCACCTGCTGCTCAACGGCCACCTGCAGCGCAACAAGCTGCTCGACGCCCTCGCCGCCTGCCGGGTGTCGCGGAGCGCGCCTCGGCACCGCGCTCGTCGACCTCGGGCTGCTGTCGCCGCGGGAGGCGGCCTGGGCGCTGGCCAAGCACGTCGAGGAGCGGGTGTGCGACCTCTTCCTCTGGGACCACGGCGTCTTCTACTTCCTGCAGGAGATGCCGGAGGTGGGCGACCGCCTCACCGAGCCGCTCGACCCCCTGGCGCTGTCGCTCGAGGGGACGCGCTGGGCCGACGAGCACGGGCGCATCCGCCAGCTGCTCGTGCACGACGGCGTGGTGATCTCGCGCGGTGACGGGCCGCCGCCCTCGATCGACCACCGCACGCCGCTGATCGAGCGCGTGCTCGCCTGCGTCGACAAGCCGCGGCGGCTCGACGACCTCTACCAGCTCGTGCAGGGCTCGCGGTTCCGCTTCCTCGAGGCGGCCTACCGCCTGCTGGCGGACGGCACGCTGGAGGTCGAAGGGCTGGAGGCGGAGGTCGAGGCGTCGAGCGAGATCCGCATGTTCGACCTGCTGCTCGAGCAGGCGAGCGAAGAGGAGGTGCTGTTCTCGCCCCGTCACCTCTCGCTGCCGCTGGAGTGGCTCCACCGCTTCTACCCGCTATGGGTGGAGGGCGAGACGGAGGAGAAGGCGCGCAGCGACGAGCTGGCCTTCTACCGCCTGATGGACGGCAGCCGCTCGCTGGGCGACCTGGTGCTCACCGACGTCGAGCCCGACCGCCGCGAGGAGCGCATGGACCTGGTGCTGCTGCAGCTGCAGAAGGGGCACCTGGCGCTGCTGCCGCGCCCGCTCGCCGAGCTCAAGGCGCTGGGCAAGGGCGAGCGCAACCCCTGGCTGCGCAGGTTCATGGGTTGAGGACGGTCAGGTCGTCGCCGGCACCGCTTCGGCGGGCACCGCCGTCCGCGGGCTCATCCCCAGCAGCTCGCGCATCTTGAGCTCGAGCTCGTCGGCGAGGTCGGGGTTGTCGCGCAGGAACTGCTTGGAGTTCTCGCGGCCCTGGCCGAGCCGCAGGTCGCCGTAGGAGAACCAGGCGCCGCTCTTGTCGACCAGCTTGTGCTCGACGCCGAGGTCGAGCAGCTCGCCGCTGCGCGAGATCCCCTCGCCGTAGTCGATGTCGAACTCGGCCTGGCGGAAGGGCGCCGCCATCTTGTTCTTCACCACCTTCACCTTGGCGCGGCTGCCGATCACCTCCTCGCCCTCCTTGAGCGAGGCGATGCGGCGGATGTCGATGCGCACCGAGGCGTAGAACTTGAGCGCGCGGCCGCCGGTGGTCGTCTCGGGGTTGCCGAACATCACGCCGATCTTCTCGCGGATCTGGTTGATGAAGACGAGGCGTGGTCTTCGACTTGGCGACGATGGCGGTGAGCTTGCGCAGCGCCTGCGACATCAGCCGCGCCTGCAGGCCGACGTGGCGAGTCGCCCATCTCGCCCTCGAGCTCGGCGCGCGGCACCAGCGCCGCCACCGAGTCGATGACGACGATGTCGACGGCGTTGCTGCGCACCAGCATCTCGGCGATCTCCAGCGCCTGCTCGCCGTTGTCGGGCTGCGACACCAGCAGGTCGTCGATGTCGACGCCGAGCGCGCTTGGCGTACTCGGCGTCGAGCGCGTGCTCGGCGTCGATGAAGGCGGCGACGCCGCCGCGCTTCTGTGCCTGGCCGGCGGTGGAGAGCGCCAGCGTCGTCTTGCCGGACGACTCGGGGCCGAAGATCTCGATCACGCGGCCGCGCGGGAAGCCGCCGATGCCGATGGCGTAGTCCACCGCCAGCGAGCCCGAGGGGATGATCTCGACGCTGAACCCCTCGCGCTTGCCCAGCCGCATGATGGCTCCCTTGCCGAACTGCCGCTCGATCTGGGTGACCGCGCTGTCGATGGCCTTGATCCGATCGTCCTTCTTGCCGTCTCATCGTGCTCATGTCTCCGCATCCCTTTCGACTGGCAGTTCGGTGGTGCCGCCGCGGGCTCCCGGGGCCGCACGCCGCGTCTCTGTTCGGCTGTGCTGTGGCTACAAACGGAAAGGATAGCCGGAATGTCTCAGCCCGTTGGTCGCCGCTCGATGCGCAAAGTTACGCCTTGATTACGCTATTGTCAAGTCCCTCGGCGCGCGGCCACTTCCGGCCTTCAGTGCGACGATCGCTGCTCGGCGTCCGTTAGAATCTCGTGCCTGTCGCGCCGATGACGAGCCCCTCCATCGCGGCCGCCGCCCTCGACGACCCCTTCGCCGCCGCGGGCCCCATCCGCCGGCTGGAGGACAACGTCGGCCGCGTGCTGCGCGGCAAGCCCGAGGTGATCCGCCTCGCCGTGGTGAGCCTCGCTCGCCGGCGGCCACGTGCTCATCGAGGACGTCCCCGGCGTCGGCAAGACCTCGCTCGCGCACGCGCTGGCGCGCTCGCTCGGGCTCTCCTTCCAGCGCATCCAGTTCACCTCCGACCTGCTTGCCCTCCGACATCCTCGGCGTCTCGATCTTCAATCAGAAGAACCAGCAGTTCGAGTTCGTGCCCGGGCCGATCTTCGCCAACGTGGTGCTCGCCGACGAGATCAACCGCGCCACGCCGAAGACGCAGTCGGCGCTGCTGGAGGCGATGAGCGAGGGGCACGTGACGGTCGAGCGCAAGCGCTTCCTGCTGCCGCAGCCCTTCCTGGTGATCGCCACCCAGAACCCGCTCGAGCACCAGGGCACCTTCCCGCTGCCCGAGTCGCAGCTCGACCGCTTCCTGATGTCGCTGCAGATCGGCTACCCGCCGCCGGAGGAAGAGCGCGAGCTGCTGCTCTCGGGCGGCGTGCAAGGCATCCTCGAGGAGCTGCCGCCGGTGCTCGACCACGACGAGCTGCGCGGCGCTGCAGCAGGCGGCGCAGGCGGTGGTGGTGTCGCCCAAGCTCGCCGGCTACCTGCTCGACCTCGCCGAGGCGACGCGAAAGGGGAGCGACTTCCTGCTCGGCGTCTCGACGCGCGGCGTGCAGAGCCTCTACCGCGCCGTGCAGGCGCTGGCGCTGTGCGAGGGGCGCCGCTTCGCGGTGCCCGACGACGTGCAGCGCCTGGCGATCCCCGTGCTCGCCCACCGCGTCGTGCTGCGCCACGGCGGCGGCGGCGGCGCCGACGCCACGCGCGCGGCTCTCGAGCGCGTCGTCGCCAGCCGTCCAGTACCGTTGTAGCCATGAGCGCAGCCCCGCGGAAGGGCAGGTGGACCGCGGAGGGGCTGGAACTGGCCCGTACCCGAGCGCATCCGCCCCACCCGCGTCGGCATCGGCTACGTCGTCGGCTGCCTGCTCGTCGGCGTCGCCGCCACCAACACCGGCAACAACGCGCTCTACATCGTGCTGGCGGTGATGCTGGGGCGTGCTGGTCGTCTCCGGTCTCAGCTCGCGCGTCAACCTGCGCGCGCTGCGGCTCGAGCTCGAGGCGCCGAGCGAGGTGTTCGCCAACCGCCCCTTCCACCTGCGGCTGCTGGTGCGCCACGGCGGCCGCCTGCTGCCGCGCTGGCTGCTGGTCTTCACCCTCGGCGAGCCCGGGCAGCCGCTGCTGGTGCCCTACCTGCCGCGACGCGGCACCAGCCGCGGCTACCTCGAGCTGCTGGTGCCGCGCCGCGGGCGGCACCGCTTCTCATGGGTGCACGTGGGCAGCATCTTCCCGCTCGGCTTCTTCCACAAGGGGCTGCGCTACCCGGTGGACGCCGAGGTGCTCGTCTACCCCGAGCTGTTCGCCGCCGCCACCGTCTCGCCCGAGCGAACCTCGACCCGCGGCGAGGGCTTCGCCCAGCGCGTCGGCTGGGGGCACGACCTGCACTCGCTGCGCGCCTTCCGCACCGGCGACGACCCGCGGCGCATCCACTGGAAGCAGACGGCGCGCACCGGCGCGATGGTGTTCACCGAGCGCGAGGCCGAGGAGGGGCGGCGGCTGTCGATCGTCTTCGACAACGCGGTGGGCGCGCTGCCGACACCCGAGGCAGCGGCGCGCTTCGAGCGGCTGGTGAGCGAGGCGGCCACCGCCGCCGTCGACTACCTCGGCCGCGGCTTCGAGGTCGAGCTGGTGACGCGCGAGGACCGCCTGCCCTTCGCCAGCGGCGCCGCTGCAGCGCCGCGCCGTGCTCGAGGCGCTGGCGCTGGTCGAGCCGCAGCCGCTCGCCGCCGGCGTGCTGCGCCCCTCGTCGCCCGACGCGCCGCAGCTGCGGCTCGCCATGGAACCGGTGGAAGCGGCATGAGCTTCGGGCGCGAGAAGCGGCTGCTGCTCGGCCTGCTGGCGCTGCTGGCGCCGCTGCCGCTGCCGTTCAACGAGGTGCTGGAGTGGCCGCTGCTGCTGCTCTACGGCGTCGCGGTCGGCGCTCTTCCTGCGCCGCGCCTGGCGCGATCCGGGCACCTGGCTGCCGGCGTGGGCGATGAACCTCCTCGGCCTCGCCTACCTGCCGCTGCTCTACCTCGACCTGGTGGTGCGCTGGAGTGGCCAGCTGGTGCGGCCGGTCATTCACCTCGCGCTCTTCGCCGTCGCCGTCAAGCTCTTCGCGCTGCGGCAGGAGCGCGACAAGTGGCACGTGGTGATCGGCGTCTTCTTCCTCTTCCTCGCCGCCATGGGCACCAGCGTGCACCCCAGCATCATGCTCTACCTGGCGGCCTTCCTCGGCCTTTCGATGCTGGTGCTCGCGCGCTTCGCCTACTTCTCGGTGCTGGCGCGCTTCGGCTACCGCCGCGAGGAGCCGGTGCGGGCGCCGATGCGCGGCTTCGTCGTCGGCGCCACGGTGGCGGCGATCCTGCTCGGCGCGCCGCTGTTCGCGCTGCTGCCGCGCATCCGCACGCCCTACATCCTGGTGCGCGGCGCCGGTACCGGAACGATGGTCGACGGCGGCCGGCTTCTCCGACCTCATCACCCTCGACAGCATCGGCAGCGCGCGCGCCGGCCGCCAGGTGCTGCTGCGCCTGCGCTTCTCGCCGCAGGAGCGGCCGCGGCAGCGAGATCCGCCTCAAGGCCGACACCTACGATCTCTACGACGGCCGCACCTGGCGCGCCAACGGCAACACGCAGCCAGTGGTGCCCGAGCCCGGCGGCACCTTCCGGCTGGGTCCCGGGCGCCCGACGCAGAACGCGGAGATCTGGCTGCTGCCGTGGAGCAGCCCGTCGCTGCCGCATGCCGGTGCGGGCAGTCGGGCTGCGGCTGCGCGTGCCGTCGCTGGCGCGCGACCGCGGCGGCGCGGTGGCGCTCTACCACGTGCCGGCGGCGACGCTGCCCTACGACGTGGAGATGGCCGACGATCCGGCGCTCGAGAGCCTGCCGCAGCCCGAGCTCGGCGACGCCGAGGAGTCGAGCCTCGACCGCCGCGCGGTGACGCCGCGCATCGCCGCGCTGGCGGCGCGGACGATGGGCGTCGGCAGCGAGTACGAGCGCGCGCAGCGGTTGGAGCGTCACCTGTCGACGAGCTACGAATACACCACGGACTTCGTGGGGCGCTCGGGGCAGCTGGCGCTCGAGGACTTCCTGTTCCGCACCCGGCGCGGGCACTGCGAGTTCTTCGCCACGGCAATGGTGGTGATGCTGCGCAGCCAGGGCATCGCCGGCGCGCTTCGTCACCGGCTTCCTGGGCGGCGAGGAGAACGCCTTCGAGGGTTACTACGTGGTGCGGCAGAGCAACGCGCACGCGTGGGTGGAGGCGTGGTTCCCGGACCGCGGCTGGCAGGTCTTCGACCCCACGCCGGCGTCGGGACGGCCGGGAGCGGTGGAGCGGGACCTGCCGCTGTTGTTGAGCGAGGTCTGGGACTACGTGCTGTTCCGCTGGGACCGCTACGTGTTGACGTTCGGCTTCTACGACCAGCTGCAGCTGCTGCTGCAGGCGCGCTCGGCTGTGGATGTCGTTCTGGCGAGTGTTCCAGCGCAGTCCGGAGGCGCCGGATGCGACGCCGACGGTGGAAGCGCTGCCGGGAGGACCGGTGGCGCCGGGGACGGAGGCGTGGAGCTGGGAACGCTGGCGGATGCCGGTGGCGGTCGCATTCGCGGTCGTGGCGCTGCTGGTGGTGGCCGTGCTGTGGTGGCAACGCCGCCGCCGCAAGCGCACGGCGACAGAGAGCTACCGGCGGCTGCGGGAACGGCTGGAGCGCAGCGGGTTGCCGGTGCCCGACTCGATGGCGCCGTTGCAGCTCGTACGGTCGGCGGGCGGCCGCTTCCCGGAGGCGGCAGGGCCGACGTCGAGGTTGGTGGATCTGTACCTGCGCGAGAGCTTCGCGGGGGAGGCGCTGGAGGAAGAGGATCTCGGTTACGCAGCGGCTTCGTTGCGCGAAGTGGAGCAGGTGCTAAAGAAGGCTGGCTGAGGCGGACCGTCGGAAGAGGACAGTCAGTGAGTGGTCGGTTGGCGGTGGCTGGTCGCCGGCCGGCGTTCGCTACGGGATCGGGAGGCGTCGCTCCAGGGCACGCTCGCTACAGAGGTCTGCAGGCGAGGAGCGCTCGCTTGCCGCCGGGCGCGCGGGACGACCGCTGCCTTCGATCGCCTACTCGTGCGCCCGTCGGAAGCCCTTCCGCGACGCCTCCCGATCCCGTAGACGCGAACGCCTTCACGGGTGGTCGTCTATCGACCTGTTGGCGAGCTCGCGCGTCGCCGTGGTGACTGCGGCCTCTGCCTCACGCTTGTCGTTCGTGCCACCGCTGAGTCCGTCGTGCCGCTCGGGCGCTGTGCTACGCGCCGCCGACTTTCCCGTCACAACTCGCGCGCCACTGTGGTCGCCAGAGAGCCAGAGAACCGCTCGTGTGTTGACGCCGCAATGGATGCGCAGCAGGATAGCGGTTCCGGGGGCGGCAGAAGGTCCCCAACTGTGTCGGACGTCGGAAGGAGGGTGAGCTGGTGTATCGCAAGAGATTCGGCGCACGGATGGGGATGACCCTGGCCGTGAGCTTCATTTCGTTCTTCGTGACAGGTCCGACCAGCGCGACTGAGCCTCGGGAGCTCTTGAAGGCTGGCACGGTTCCACAGATTCGCGTTTGGCCATCGCATGAGACCGTCCGGCAGGAAGACATCAGCACGATCACGATACTCATCTCGAACCCCGGGCCGGATGATCTCGATGCGTCGCGGGTGGAGACCGTCCTACCAAACCATATCGACAACTTCTTCGGCTTCCGGGTGCTTGGTAGCTGCAATAACCTGCTCGACTATTGCGGGCCAGGATATACGTTGAGCTGGACCTTGCGACCGCTGGCTGCTGGCCAGAGCGCGATTCTGATGTTTCCGCTGGCCATTCTCGAGGATGCCCCGGCCGCGACACTGTCGGGCGTCGTGGCGGTAGTGTCAGGTACGGATCGCACCTCTGCCGACTACGCGGTCAGCATCCGAGCGGACCATCGCCCGCTCGTCGCGGTGAACCTCGAGACCGAGAACGCAGGTCCTGGCGAGGCGTTCGGCGGAGCGGTGGTAGTGAGCAACCCGACAGGCCGGGCCCTGAGCGGCGCGAGCGTCATCCTCGAGAGTGATCCCGGGGTAGCCCTCTTCGATCCCACCTCGGGAGTCTTTGGTCGTAGCGTCAGGTTCAACCCGCCGTTGCTTGGCTCCGGCGGCCATGCGGCGCTTCGCTTCGACGCTCGCGTCGAATCGGGTACGGCCCTTGGTACTACGCACCGCCTGCGAGCAACGCTCAGCTGGAGCGGTGGCGAGCCGGTACACGGCAGCCAGATCGTTGCCGTCTCGCGACGACTGATCGAGCTCACCGCCAGCATGTATCCACAGCGAGTGGCGCCAGACCGGCTGGTCTACGTAACCCTTGCGGTGACCAATAGATCTAGCCGTTCCGTGCGGGACATTCTCCTTTATGCGACCGTCCCGGATCACGCCCAGCAATTCTTCGACTACGACGCGGATGGGGTCTGCGCCACTCCGCGGACGAGCTACTGCTCGCCGGGAAACCAGATCGGATGGGAGTGGGACGTCTTGGCTCCGGGAGAGAGACGCACCGTCACAATGCCTCTCCGGGTAGAAGCGCAGGACCCGGTATTCGACTTCGGAGAGGCGCCGGCGTTCGGGGCGAACTTCCGCCTTGGCGCTGGAGTGCGCGCGAGCGACGGCCTGGGTGCCCACGCCACTGTTACTGCCCCTATTGCTGCGCGGAACGCCCCGGTTGCCGTCTTGTTCGACGGCCTACTCAAGGCGGAACAAGCGGGCCAGAATGTCGAGTTGCGACCGGTCGTCCAGAACCTCGGCCCGGCAGCTCTCCGAGACGGGACGTTGGACCTTGTTCTGCCGCCCAACGCAACGCTGGTGAGTCAGCCCGCCAATGCGACCGTGACAGGGCGAACGATCAGGTGGCGGATTCGGAGACTACCAGGTCGGTCGCGGCTCTCGCATGCCGCCATCGTGCGGTTCGCCAGTAGTCCGTCGGCTGCGGCTCGCGTTCGGGCGGAGGCAAGGATAGGAGGGCGAGTGATTGCCGAGGATCGGATCGTGTCCCTCCTGGCTCCCGCGCCGCTTGAGGTCTCGATCTCCGCAATTCCCGCTGCACCAATCCGCGGACAGGGCGTCACTTTCCGCTATACAGTCCGCAACGCTAGCTCGGCCGAGCTGCGGGATGTGAAGCTCTCGGTTCAGGTGCCCGATTACATCGATGTCGTCACGCTTTTCTCTGGGATTGGCCAGCTCATGGAGTATCGCCGGGGGAGTCTCCTTCCCGGCGCGACCTGGACGGTAGAACTCAAGGGCGAAGTGATTAGTGATCGATGGCCGTTCGCCACCGATGAGAACGTCCCCGGGCAAGGCGAAGTGTTGCTCTTGCGGGCGCTCGCTGAGACCGCCGATTGGAGTGGGAGCCTGTGGGAGCGAATGATCACGTTGTCGACAAGGAAGGCTTTGGGCCTCTGAGGCGACATCTCACATTCTCTTGTGAAGCCTCGTCTTCATCTCCGACGACCAGGGTGGAGCGCGAGTTTGACGGGAAAGACGGCGGTGCGCATCCCGGCACCCGAGCGGCACGACGACGCGAGTGATGCGACGAGAAACAAACGCAAAGTACGGCATCCCATTCACCACGGCAGCGCCCGAGCTCGCCATCAGGTCGCTGGACGACCACCGATGAAGGCGGGTGCGTCTGGCGGGGCCGAGGGGCGTCGCCAGGGGCTTCCTGCAGGGCGCTTCGAGCGAGCGCTGGGTAACAGCGAGTGCGTTGCGCCCTGCAGGCAAGGCGAGCGCTCCCGCTCGCAGGTCTCAGAAAGTGAGCCGTGCCCCTGGGTGGCGCCCCTCGGCCCCGCCAGCGCCCGCCGGCCGGGTGGTCGCTAGCGCTCGCACGTCGCGAGCCCGGAGCTCAACGCCTCTCGAGAGTTTCAACCGCCGCTGCAGTCGAGCCGCAGCCGCTTCCTGAGCGCGCGGTGCTCGGCGGCCGCCACCGACTTCAGCTGGTCGAACTGCGCCGGGGGCGCCTGGCGGGCTCGCAGCTCGCTGTGGCGGCTGACCACGAGCGTGTTGCCGTCGAGGCGTGCCTCCTGACGGAAGCTGCCCAGCGCGTTGTCGACGGCGACGGCGGCGGCCTCGAGCCGGCAGCCGGCGCGCGGCAACGTCAACCGCCACTCGGTGTCGAAGACTCCCGGTGCGAGCGCGACCGGCAGCGCGCGGTCCTCGGTGATCCCGGGGCTCGGCCAGCTGGGGCGCGCCGGCAGCAGCAGCGAGAACGCGTCCTCGCTGCCGGCGAGCAACGCGGGGAGCCGCAGCGCGGCGGTGATGCGGCCGGCTGGCGTTGCCTCGTCGTCGGCCCACGCCACCACTTTGTCGAGCGAGCTCCCCGGCAGCTCGCCGGCGAGCACCTCGGCGGCGCGTGCGAGCACGGTGGCGGAGTCGGTCGTGCTCACCATGCGCGCGAGCCCCGCCGCGCGAGCGCCCGCCACCTCGTAACGGGCCTCGCCTTGCGCGCTGCCGTCAGCCGCCACCTGCGCCGCCAACGTCAGCCGTTCGCGCTCGCCGGCACCGGCGAGCGGGATGGGGACCAGCTCGCCGCCCTCCGGCGTCATCACCAGGCCGTGCTGACCGGCCACCGCCGGGCTCAGCCAGGAGAGGCCGCCGGTCGATTGCGTGGCGTCGAGGAAGAGCCACGCTCCAGCCGCCGGCGGCGCGCCGGGCACCGCGGGGAGGGCGCTCGCCGGAATGGCGGCGATGGCGTGGTTGAACTGGTCCGGCGACGGGAAGGCGGCGTCGATCGTCCCCTCGTCGTCGGAACGCACGAGCACCATGCGGCCGTCGATGCCCACGGCGGCGAGCAGGTCGACGAGCAGGATCGCCTTGTCCTTGCAGTCGCCCCAGCGGCGCGCGAGGATCTCCTCCGGCGCGGCAGGACGGTAGCCGCCGATGCCGATCTCGACCGCGACGTAGCGCACGTCTTTGCGCACGAAGGCGAGCAGCCGCTCGACCACCTGCCGGCGGTCGGCGACGCCGGCGCTGAGCCGCTGCGCGGCGGCGCGTACCGCCTCGCTGCCGCGCGGAACGGCGCCGACGAGGTCGTCGTACCAGCTCCCCACCGCGTTCCACTCTGCGGGCGCTCCCCAGGCTGTAGCGCAGCGTCGGCCACGCGGTCGACGGCACTTGCTCGAGTCGGGGACGTGCGGGCAGGGCACCGGTGACGACGATGCTGTCCGGCGCCTCGCTCATCGTCAGTCCCGGCGGAGCGTCGGCGAGGCGGACGTGCAGCCCTGGCGCGCGGACCTCGACGCGCAGCGACTCGACCGGATCGTCGCCGCCGATCGGCAGCGTGCCGGAGCGGTAGTAAGGCCGCTCCTCGATCTCATACTCGAGCGTCAGCTCGGAGCCGTTCGGCACCGCCGGAAACTCGACCAGCTCGACCTCCAGCGATCCGTGGAGCACCCCTTGGCCGACGGCCGCCGCGCGGTCGCGCCGCTTGCGCTTGACCGGTTGCGGCCGGCCGCCCGGCGGCGTGCCGGCCGCCTCCAGACGCACGAGACGACGATTCTCGTCCACGTAGATCGCAAACGGCGACCAGCGCGCGAAGTCGTCTTCGTTGTCGATGCGCACGCGCCATGAGACGCGCTCGCGCACGGCGCCGCCGGGCTGCACGTCGACGCTGACGCGCTGCTCGCGCACCACCGCCGCCGCGGCCGGCGACGCCAGCAGCAGGCTAGCGGCGAGCGAGACCCAGCGCTTGCGCATCGTGTTTCTCGGCCAGGGCGTAGAAGTCGCGCAGGCGTGCGTAGCCTTCGCGGGAGGGGTCCTCGCGCTGCCGCACGTCGAGCCGGCGGTGATAGCGCAGCCGATGTTGCGCCTCGTCCACGTCGACGCTCGCCTGCAGCAGGCCGGCGGGGCCGTCCACCTGCGCGGCGCGCGGCGACGACTCGACCTTCCAGCCGGCGGGGAAGGTCAGCTCCAGCGTCACCTCGTCGCGATCGCCGAAGGGGAGCACGACCGGCGTGCGCCGCTGGGCGGCAGGCATCGCGAACGCCTGCGTCACCGGCCCGAGCGGGCGGCTGGGCGAAAGCGTGACCTCGTCGCCCAGCACGTCCTCGTCGCGCTGCGTCATCCGCCAGGTGAGAAGGAGCTCGCCGGCGTCGGGCGGCGCGGTGACCTCGACCGCCTCGATCTTGAAGCCGGGCAGCTCTTCGCCGAGCCAGCTCTGCCAGGTCTCCTGGCGCTTCGCGGGATCGCCCTTGGCGAGCGCGAGAAGCCCGTGCTGGCCGCTCAGCCGCAGCTCGCCGGTGCCGGCGACGCGTCCGTCTTCGTCGACCGTGAGCGCCAGCTTCGCATCGCGCGCGTTGGCCTCGACGGCGAGCGACGGCAGCGTCACCACCTCGGGTTTCCTGACGTCGACGAGCACCGCCTGGCCGCCCTCGAGCTCGTAGGGCAGCATGCCGAACGGCAGGTCGGGCGTCGACGGATCGAGGAAGGCGCGTCCTTCCGGAAGTCCCGGCAGGTCGACCGCCACCAGCACGCGCTCGAACCACGCCGGGCTGGACACAGCCATCATCGGCAAGCCCGTCGACCGCTCGTTCGCCCACACCAGGCGCGCGCGAATGCCGGCGGCATCGAGCATCGACTGCAGCAGCAGCGCCTTCTCGGCCGAGTCGCCGGAGCCCTCCGCCAGCACGTCGGCGAGCCGGGAGCCCTCTTCGAGCCACACCCCGGGCGAGTCCTCGTTGCGGACCTCGTCGCGCACGAAGCGATAGAGCGCCGCCGCCTTCTCGCGCGGGTCGCGCAGCTTGGCGACCAGCGCCCTCCCACGCTGTGCGACGCCGCGATCGTAACGGCGGGCCTCCATGTAGAAATACTCGTCGACCCAGGAGCAGGCGCTCGGCCAGCTGTCGGCGAGATGGATCAAGGTGTCCGAGATGCGGTAGGCGCCGGTGATGACTCCGAACTGCGTGGCGAGGTCGGCGAACGGCGGGCTGAAGGGCTCGGCCGGTACGGCCGGTATGTGATCCGCCCAAGCGCGGATGCGGAAGCCGCGCGGACCTTGCGACTTGTCGACCTTGATGCCGGCGTTGAAGGCGTCGCGGCCCCAGGTGCTGAACTGGATGTTGTTGGGGATGTCGTAGACGACGGTACAGACCGGGCGCTCTGTTTACACTTAGACCGACCGCTCCATTTACACGGTAGATCACGATGGACACCTCCAAGGAGGTGTCGATGCCGTGGAAGGAGAGCGATCGAATGGACCAGCGCGTGAGCTTCATCAGAGACCTGAAGTCCGGGACTCTGAGCATGGTCGAAGCATGCCAGCGGTACGGGATCTCCCGGCCCACAGGGTACAAGTGGCTGGAGAGGTTCGAAGCAGACGGTGAGTCGGCACTGGCGGATCGCCCGCCGGTGGCAAAGCAGCAACCGCTGCGGACCTCTCGGGAGATCGAGAAGGCATTGGTGGCGGCCAAGCGCAAGCTTCGCTGGGGTCCCAAGAAGCTCGTCGCCGTGCTGCGGGAGCTCGAGCCAGATCGGGCTTGGCCAGCTCCCAGCACGGCCGGCTCGATCCTCGAGCGCCACGGCCTGGTGCGGCGACGTCGAACGCGGCGCAGGGTCGAGCATCCAGGGCGGCCGACGACACCTATGGCGAAGGCCAACGGAGTGTGGACGATGGACTTCAAAGGCCAGTTCAAGACCGGCGATGGCAGGTACTGCTATCCGCTTACGGTGGTCGACGGGTACAGCCGATTCCTGCTGGCCTGCCAGAGCCTCGACGGCACGCTGTACCAGCCGACGAGGCTTGTCCTGCAACGGCTTTTCCGCGAGTTTGGCCTGCCCGAGGCGATTCGAACCGACAACGGAGTGCCGTTTGCCAGCGAAGCCCTGGGCCGCCTCTCGCGCCTGTCGGTGTGGTGGATCAAGCTGGGTATCCGGCCTGAGCTGATCGAGCCGTCGTCGCCCCAGCAGAACGGAGCCCACGAGCGCATGCATCGGACGCTGAAGGCGAGCACCACGCGTCCCGCGGCAGGCAACGCCAGAGCCCAACAGCGTCGCTTCACCGCCTTCCGCCGCGAGTACAACTTCGTGCGACCTCATGAAGGAATCGGCCAGCGAACGCCGGCCTCGCTGTACCAGCCCTCGCCGCGGCCATACCCAAAGCAGGAGCCGAGCATCGAGTACCCAGGTCATCTGGAGATCCGGAGGGTCAGCCGCAACGGCGGCGTGCGCTGGGCCAAGCGCTGGCTCAACATCAGCAGCGTCCTGGCCGAGGAGAACGTCGGGTTTGAAGAGGTCGACGACGGCGTCTGGTCTCTCTACTTCGGAGCGGTTCTCCTCGGCAGGTTCGACGAGCGGAAGTTCAAGCTCTATGCTGCAACTCCGTACCAAAGACAGACCAAAGAAATGGGAAGAACAGCTAGGGTAAGAAGAGGAAGAGTGTAAACACAGCGGTCGGTCAAAGTGTAAATGGAGCGGTCGGCCCTACAGACCTCGGAGTGCAGGACGGGGGCGTTGTCGGAGAGCATCCAAGGCTCCAGCGAGACGAGCGAGTCGAAGTAGAGCTGCGCTTCCATCTCGACGATGGCGCCCACCTCGACGGCGGGGAAGGCGACCGCGGTGACCCAGCTGTGGCGGCGCTGCGATCGGCGGCGCTCGAACTTGGCGTCGGGAGGCAGTGGCACCACCCGGCCGCCGGGCAGCACGGTGCGGCCGGTGAGCGACTTGAGTCGCAGCCAGCGGCTGTGGGCGATCTCCAGCTCGCCGCCGCTCAGGCCCTCGTGGGTCAGCACCTTGATCCGCCGCTCGAGCCGCAGCGACGAGGAAGCCTGTTGCCGGGTGAGGTCGCGCACCTGTGTTTCGGCGCGCTCGAAGAGGACCAACATCGACGCCCGCGGGTCGTCGGCGGGCGCCGTCGCCGCCCAGTCGGCAGCGGTCAGCGGCGGCAGCTCCGCCGCGGCGGGGACTGCCCACGACAGGGCGAGGATCGTCAGGGCTTTCGGAAGGCTTCGAAGGCTTCGCATGCTCACCTCTACCCGCCCGGCGCACTACGCTGCGGCGGCACTGCTTCTGATGATTTCGGGAGGCGGTAGGGTAGCAGCCGCTGTGGGCAGTTGCCACCGAGTCGTTGATGAGCGGCGGCTGGTCGCCGGCCGGCGTTCGCTACGGGATCGTGAGGCGTCGCTCCAGGGCACGCTCGCTTCCGAGGTGTGCAAGTGAGGAGCGCTCGCTTGCCGCCGGGCGCGCGGAACGACCGCTGCCTCCGATCGCCTACTCGTGCGCCCGTCGGAAGCCCTTCCGCGACGCCTCTCGATCCCGTAGACGCGAACGCCTCCCCTCGCGGTAGTCGAGCGCCCGGGTGGCGAGCTCGCGCGTCGCCGTGGTGACCGTGGCGGCTTGCCTTTCGCTCATTTGTCGCTGCCCCGGTGAGTCCGCCGTGCCGCTCGGGCGCCGGCTATGCGCCGCCGACTTTCCCGTCACAACTCGCGCTCCACCGTGGTCGTCGGAGTAGTGAGTTGAACCGCAGGTGCGTGGACCTCACCACGGGCGGCGGCGCTATCGCCAAGATCCTTGGCGGGCACGGCTGCCACTTTCGCCTCGCCGCCCGCACCGACGACCGGCGCGGGGCGGAGTCAGGGTGACGGAGGGGTAGGGATCATCCGCAGTCCACCTGGAACCGGATCCGCCAGTCGGTCATGTCCGCCTCGGCGGTGCCGCCGGAGCCGACGCCACCGACCGAGCGGAAGGGGACATCGTAACGGTCGTCGCTGCCACCGGCGATAGCCCGGACGAGGTTGACGATCCCGGTCCCGGTGGGTTTGCAGCCCGAGCACTGCGGCCCGGTGCAGCCCGGGGAATAGGTGCAGGAGAAGCCGATCGAATAGTTGGTGAAGACCTTGAGTGCCCCGGCCGTGGTGTCGTCTTCGACCAGGTAGAGGCCGAAGCCGAGGAAGCCGTCGTAGGGGGCCACAGCCAGCGGCGGGCTGATCGTGTACCAGCGGCGCTCGTCGTTGACGTCCGGCAGGTAGCGGGTGCGGCCGGCGGCGTCGGTGACGTTGCGGCCGCTGAAGATGAGGCTCGTCGTCGGCTGGATGACCAGCGTGCCGGGCACCGTCGGGCTCCAGTCGGCCCGGAAGAGGTCGATCTCCGGCGCGCCCCGTGGGAAGCCCTCGTGGTCGATCCGCAGGTAGATACCGGTCAGCAGGAGGTAGTTCTGGCAGGAGGTGGCGGCTCCCTCGGCACCGCGAGCCGCGGCGGGCGCGGCGTCGTCGGCCTCGGCCTTGGGCGCCTCCGGCGCCTCGGCGTTCTCGGTGGAGACCACCAGCACGGGGCCGGCGGGGACCGCCTTCGCCGTCCAGCGGCTCTCGCGGCCGGCGCGGTCGTAAGCGAGGAAGGTTCCCAGCTTGGCCTCGGAGATCCAGAAGGGGTCCCAGGTCACCTGGATCGCTGGTATCCGCTCCTTCTGGGCCGCGAGCATGCTGGCGCGGTCCTCGTCGCGCGGGAAGTAGAGGGTGATCGGCTCGGGCAGCCCGGCGAGGGCGGCGCGCAACTCGTCGACGGCAACGCCGGCGCCCTTGGCCATGAGCCCGCCGAACGTGCCTTTCGCGACCGGCGCGTCGAGGAAGCCGACCAGGAGCACCGTGTTCTCGGGCAGCGGGCTGCCGGCCATCGCTTCGCGTAGCGCGGCGACCGCCGCGGGGTCGGCGAGCGCGGTGGCGATGCCGCGAGCGAGCTGGTCGAGGCTCGTTCCCCAGGCGAGCGCCGTGGCAGCGTCGGTCTCGCCCTGGCCGGGGGCGACTACCGACTCGACCGCCGCGCGGTCGGCCGCGGCCGCCGGCGGCGGCGCCAGCGCAACGGCGGCAAGGAGCAGCAAGGTGGCGAGACAGCAGAAGCGGACGGCGAATGTTCTCATCCTGTTCTCCTTTTCAAAATCAAGCGAACCGAGAGGCACTGATCATACGCGCACTATGGCTTTCCTTCGCTCTCTTCAGGACTATGAAGTCCATAAAATCGTGAAGCAACGCCAAGTCAAGTACCGATCTCAGCCGCCTACCCCGAAGCAGCCGTAGCTCAACGCTCAGCGATCGACGCGATCGGGCCGCTCGAGGTGTCTAATGAGGGCGCGCCGCTTCGGAGGACTCCGTATCTCAGGCGACCACAGGGGAGCGCGAGTTGTGACGGGAAGTCAGCGGTGCGGATCCCGGCACCCGAGCGGCACGACGACGCTCGTCATGCGAAGAGAAAGAGCGTGAGGCACAGCGTGCCATTCACCACGGCGACGTTCGAGCTCGCCAACAGGTCGCTGGTGGACCACTAAATGGAGGCGGGTGCGTCTGGCGGATCCGGAGGCCGCCGCGGCGGGGCCTCCCGGAGGACGCTGCGAACGGTGGTGCGTGACAGCGGTCGCCCTGCGCGTCCTCCGGGCGAGGCGAGCACTCCCTACCGCCAACCTCGGAGGCGAGCCGTGCCCCGCGGCGGCGGCCTCCGGATCCGCCAGCGCCCGCCGGCCGGATGGTCTCGACAGCTCGCATCCCACCGCCCCCGTGGCGGCGACCGCGAACGTCACCGGCTCAGTAAGCGTTGTGGTGCCGCAGCCCCTGCCGCAGCGTCATCCACAAAATCTTGAGATCCAGCTTCAACGACCAGTTCTCGATGTAATAGAGGTCGTACTGGATGCGCTTCTTGATCGAGGTGTTGCCGCGCCAGCCATGCACCTGCGCCCAGCCGGTGATCCCCGCCTTGACGCGGTGGCGGAGCATGTACTGCGGCACCTTGTGCTTGAACTCGCGCACGAACGTCGGCCGCTCCGGCCGCGGCCCGACGAGCGACATGTCGCCGCGCAGCACGTTCCACAGCTGCGGCAGCTCGTCGAGCGACCAGCGACGCAGCAGGCTGCCCAGCCGCGTGCGGCGGTCGTCGTCGCGCGTCGCCCACACCGGCCCGGTGGTGCCCTCGGCGTCGGCGCGCATCGAGCGGAACTTCCAGATCATGAACGGCCGCCCGTCGAGCCCCATCCGCTCCTGGCGGTAGAGCACCGAGCCGCGGTCCTCCAGCCAGATCGCCAGCGCGATCAGCGGAAATACCGGCACCACGAAGGTGAGCACCATCAGGCCCGCGGCCGCGACCGCGATGTCCATGCCGCGCTTGACCAGGCTCGTCCACCCCTGCAGCGGCACCTGCGAGAGGTTGATCACCGGCGTGCCGTCGAGGTCCTCGAGCGTCGCCTTGAGCGTCGCGTACTGCAGGATGTCGGGGACCAGCTTCACCTCGACGCACTCGCTGCGCACACTCTCGAGGGCGCGCAGCATCTTCTTGTGCGCCTCCAGCGGCAGCGCGATGTAGACCTGGTCGACGCGGCCCTCCTCGAGCACGCGGTCGACGTCCTGGATGGTGCCCAGCACCGGCGCGCCGTGGAAGCTCGCGCCGATCTTTCCGGGGTCGTCGTCGAGGAAGCCCACCAGCTGCAAGCCGAGCTCGCGGTGGTCCTGGAGCTTCTTGGCGATCTCGCGGCCGAGCATGCCGGCGCCGACGACGAGGATGCGCTGCTGGTTGTGGCCGGACAGCGCGCGCCGCTGCAGCCCCCAGCGCACCGTCATGCGGGCGGCCGACACCAGCAGCAGGTCGAGGGCGACGAAGAGGCCGATGAACCAGCGGCTGTAGAGGAAGTAGTCGTTGCTGCCGGCTTCGAGCGGCCGATACCAGGCGGTGAAGGTGGCGAGGAAGATCGCCGCGAGCAGGATCGCCACCACCACGGTCAGCACCTCGTCGACGCGGCTGCGGCCGCGGCGCGTCTGGTAGAGGCCGTGGAAGTAGAAGACGACCGGCCAGATCAGCAGCACGGCCGGCAGCAGCTCGAGGTAGCGCTGGAACTCCGGCACGCCATGCCGGATCGGCACGACGGGGTTCTCGAAACGCAGGTTCCACGCGGCAAAGAAAGCGAGGAGGGTCGCGCCGAGGTCCGCCGCGATGTAGAGAGCGGCGCGGGCGCGGTGCCGACGTTGGATCAACGAATCCCCTCCGAAACGAGAGCGGCAGAGGAGGCGAGCAGGGTGCGCAGGCCGGCGACGAAACGCGCGGGTGCAAACCCCTCCGCCCGGTGCCGCAGGTTCAACACATTGAATCGGATCCGTTCAGATTTGTCAATGGCGGCGGCCAACGCGTCGGCGTCCCCCGCCGGGCGGTAGAGGACGCCGTGCTCGCCGTCGACGACGATGTCACGGACGCCGCCGGCGCCGAGAGCCACGACCGGAGTGCCGCAGGCGAGCGACTCGACGGCGGAGATGCCGAAGTCCTCGACCCCCGGCTGCACCAGGCAGCGGGCGCCGCGGTAGAGCTCGCGCAACTCTTCGTCGCCGACGCGGCCAAGGACTTGCACGTCGCCGGCGCCGGAGGCGAGGCGGTGCTCCTCGGGCCCGCCGCCGACGATGCGTAGGGGCAGCCCGAGCTTGGCGCAGGCGGCGACGGCGAGATCGAGGCGCTTGTAGGGGACGGCCGCGGCGACGGCGAGCGCGTAGCCGCGGCTGCCGAGGTCTTCGCTCGCCGGCGTCGGTCCCGGCGTGTAGAAGTCGACGTCGACGGGCGGCGCCAGCACGTCGGCGTCGCGGCCGTAGTAGCGGCGGATGCGCGCGGCGACGAAGCGCGAGTTGGCGATGAAGCGGTCGACGCGCGGCGCGGTGCCGGCGTCCCAGGTGCGCAGCCCCGCGAGCACCAGCGCGCGCAGCAGCGCGATCGGCCCGCGCCCCGGCGGGAAGTAGGCGTGCCGCTGGTCCCACGCGTAGCGCATCGGCGTGTGGCAGTAGCAGACGTGGTAGGCGTGCGGCGCCGGGATCGCTCCCTTGGCCACGCAGTGGCTGCTGCTGATCAGCAGCTCGTAGCGGTCGAGGTCGAAGCTCTCGACAGCGGTCGGGAAGAGCGGCAGGTAGCGCCGGTAGTGGCGGCGCAGCGCCGGCGCGCGCTGCAGGAAGCTGGTGTGGATGGGGTGGCCCTCGAGGGCCGGCGAGACGCTGCCGGGGAAGTGGAACAGCGTGTAGATCGGCGCTTGCGGGTAGAGCTCGGCGATCGCCTCGAGCACCTTCTCGCCGCCGCGCATGCCGGTGAGCCAGTCATGAACGAGGGCGACCTTACCCCCCCGCGGGCGGAGCCCGCTGCCGCCGCCCTCCCGACCCCCGCCCGTGGATCTTGTCTCACCCCTGTCCCCCCGACCCCCTGCCCCTCTAGGGGCAGGGGGCGCCCCCGCCCGCCCTCGCGTGTGCGGACGCGGCAGACTCACGAGCGCGGAGATCCGCCGCCGTCAGGCGGCACGGGTGCGCTCGGGGCCGCCGGTGGCCGCGGCGTCACCTTGTAGGTGCCGCTCGCCGACTTCTCGAGCCGCGGCACCGGCCACGTCCCAGACGCGCTGAGGCTGGCGATCGGCGTCCCCTCGAGCACGCTCTTGTATACGGCGAGGGTGCGGCGCGCCGTCCGCTCCCACGAGAACTCGCGCGCACGCCGCAGCCCCAGCTCGGCGAGCGAGGCGCGGTGCTGCGGGTCGGCCATCTGCTGCGCGATGGCGCGCGCCAGCGCCTCGACGTCGAGCGGGTTGACGAGGTGGGCGTAGCCCTCGCCGATCTCGCGCAGCGCCGAGGTGTTGGAGGTGATCACCGGCACGCCCGATGCCATCGCCTCGATCACCGGCAGCCCGAAGCCCTCGTAGAGCGTCGGGTAGAGGAACAGCGTGGCGCCCTGGTAGATCGCCGGCAGCGCCTCGTCGGGGACCTGGCCGAGCAGGCGGATGCGCTGCGCCACGCCCGCCGCCTCGGCGCGCTGGCGCGTGCGCAGGTCGGCCTCGGGGTTGCCGCCGACGCAGACGAGGTCGGCGTCGAAGGAGTGGATCGCCTGCGCCTTGGCGTAGGCCTGGATGACGTTGTCGAGGTTCTTGTGCGGCTTGGGGTTGCCGACGAACAGCAGGTAGGGCGGCGCGATGCCGAGCTGGCGCTGCCAGCGCACGAGGTCCTCGGTGGAGAGGCGCTGGTGGAAGACGGCGTCGACGCCGTTGAAGACGACCTCGATCTTGCGCCCGTCGGCGTCGAGGAAGCGCAGCAGGTCGGAGCGCGTGTTCTGCGACACCGCGATGACGCGGTCCGAGCGCGACAAGCGTGCGGCGGATCATCCGCCGGGCGTAGAAGAAGGCGAGGCGCGAGGGGAGGAACTCGGGATAGAGCAGGTGGATGATGTCGTGGATGGTGACCACCGTCTTGCAGGGCACCACCAGCGGCAGCACGTAGTGGGTGGCGTGGTAGAGGTCGAGCTCGAGGCGCCACAGCCGCCACGACAGCGCGAACAGCTCGCGCACGCTGTACACCTTCGAGCCTTCGGGGACCAGCCGGAAGTTGTCGGGCAGGCCGGCGAGCGCCTCGGGGCCGTTGGGACCGACGAGCAGCACGTACTCGTTCTCCTGGTCGAGCTGCGCCAGGCCGCGCACCAGGTTGCGGACGTAGGTGCCGATCCCGAAGTCGCGGATCTTGCGGGCATCGAGCCCGATCACGGGCATGCGAGGGCCTCGAGAAGGACGGTTTCGAGCTGCTCGGCGCCGCGCTCCCACGAGAAGCGCGCCGCCTGACGCGGGCCGCGGGCGGCGAGGTCTGCCGCCAGCTCGGGCTCCTCGAGCAGGCGGCGCAGCGCATCGGCGAGGGTGCCCGGGTCGTGCGGGTCGACGAGCAGCGCCGCGTCGCCCACCACCTCCGGCAGGCTGCTGGTGTCGGCGACGATCGTCGGCACGCCGCAGGCCAGCGCCTCGGCCGCCGGCAGACCGAACCCTTCGTAGAGGCTGGGGTAGACGAAGCAGCGCGCCGCCTGCAGCACGCGCAGGTACTCGTCGTCGTCGAGCCAGCCGAGGAGCCGAACGCCCTCGCCGGAGAGCCCCGCGAGCCGTGCGTGCAGCTCGCGGCTCTTCCAGCCGTAGCCGCCGGCGAGCAGCAGCGGCGGCAGCTCCGCGAGCTCGTGGCGCAGCGCCAGCCAGGCGTCGAGCAGCAGCCCGACGTTCTTGCGCGGCTCGAGCGTGCCGGCGTAGAGCACGTACCCGTGCGCGCAGTCGAGCCGGCGACGCGTCGCCGCAACCTCGTCCGCGCTCGCCGGCGCGAAGCGGGGCTCGACGCCGTTCGAGAGCACCCGCAAACGGTCGGCTGTCTCGGGAAAGAAGTGGCGGATGTCGGCGGCGGTGGACTGGGAGATGGCGACGATCCGCCGCGCCCGCGCCAGGCTGCGGCCGAGGAAGGGGACCTGCGTCACCCGCAGCTTGAGACGGTGCGTCTCCGGCAGCAGCAGGGCGGTGAGATCGTGCACCGTCACCACGGCCGGAACATCGCCGAGCAGCGGCAGCGTCTGGAGCGGCGACCAGAAGAGGTCGACGTCGCCGCGCGCGAGGCGCCGCGGCAGCCGGACCTGCTGCCAGAGCAGACCGTAGGGAGCGGGCTGGGTTTCGAAGGCGATGCCGTGCTCGCGCAGCCAGCCGTCGTGACGGGGCGGCCGGTGGGCCATGGCGACGAGGTCGAAGTTGCCGCGTCGCGCCAGCGCGGTGAGCAGCGCGCGGGTGTAGACGCCGATGCCGGTCGGCTCGTCGAGGGCGGCCCGCACGTCCACCGCCAGCCGCGGCTTGCGCGTGGCGGCCGCGCGGCCGGCAGGTGCGCGCTCCATCGGGGCCGGCGTCTCGGCGGGACGGGTGTCGCGCATGGAGGAGGAGTGCTCACGAGCTCGCCGCGGATGCGACAGCCTTTTCGGTGCCGCGTTGGGAGGTCGGCGCCGCCGGCTGCGGCGTCGGGCCGATGGAGGCGTGGGACGCCTCCGGCGCCAAGGCGGGCGGCAGTATATCCGCCGGCCCACGCCCTTCCCGCGCCGCCGCCGCGCGCCAGACCTCGGCGTGCGCGGCGGCCGAGTGTCGCCAGTCGAAGCGTTGCGCGCGCTCGCGGCCACGCGCCGCGATCTCGGCGCGCAGCTCGGGATCGGCGAGCAGCCGCAGCAACGCGGCGGTCCACGCCTCGACGTCGTGCGAAGGCGCGAAGAGCGCCGCCTCGCCGGCCACCTCGCGCAGCACCGGCAGGTCGCTCGCCACCACGGCGACGCCGGCGGCGAAGGCTTCCACCACGGGCAGCCCGAAACCTTCGTAGAGCGACGGCAGCGCCACCAGGCTGGCCCCGCGATAGAGCGCGGCGAGCTGCGCCGGCGCGACGTAGCCGAGGTGGACGAGCCAACCTTGCGCGGCCCCTCGCGCCACCGCGGCGGCGAGCTCGCCCGAGTGCCAGCCCCAGCGCCCGCAGAGCACCAACGGCGGCGCCGCGGGCAGCCGGCGCCGCACGCGCTCCCAGGCGGCAAGCAGCAGCGGCAGGTTCTTGCGCGGCTCGAGGGTGCCGACGTAGAGCCCGTAAGCTGGCGGCGTGCCCGGCGGCGGTGCCTCGTCGGGCAGCGCGGCGAGCTGCCCGGGCCCGTGGTGAATGGCGCGCACCCGCGCCGGCGCGATGCCGCGGGCGATCAGCTCGTCGCGCACGGCGGCGCTCGGTGTCACCAGCTGCGCCGCGGTGAGCAGCGTGCGCTCGAGCCCTTCGGCGAGCGCCGCGGCGGTGTCGGGGCGGGCGGCGTCGGGGAGGCGGTGCAGGGTGAGGTCGTGCACCGTCGCCACGCGCGCGCCGCCGGCGAAGCGGAAGGTGCGCGGCGGGATGTAGTTGGGGGCGAAGAGCACGTCGTTGCCGTCGGCGGCGACGAGCAGCGGCGCCAGCCGGCGCAGCAGCTGGCGTGCGCGCCACGGCGGCACCACCAGGCCGTCGGGCGCGTCGTAGACGACTCGCTCGATGGCCTCTCCCGCCGGCAGCGCGACGACGGGCGTCGGCGCGCCGGCGTCGCCTTCCACCAGGCTCTGGCCGTAGAGCCGCAGTCGCACGTGCGGCGCCTCGGCGAGGTGCGCGAGGAGCTGGTGCACGTACCAGCCGACGCCGGTGAGCGGCTCGTAGAGCGAGTTGACGTCGACGCCGACAGTGAGCAGCGGCTCGCGCCGGCGGCGCCGCACGTCGGCGACCAGGCCGCGCAGCCAGGACGCGGTGAGCCGCAGCCGCCTCGGCGAGCCGAATCGCCGCAGCGCGACAGCCCATTTGCCAAGAGTGGACAAACCTAGCGGGGAGGCACCACGTGCAGAGCCTGGCGCGGGCGGCGCCGCGGGCTCGTGGGTGGTGGGCGAAGGTGTCATCCGCGGAAGCCAGAGTGTATCGTGCAGCGGCATGCAGGACGGGCTGGGAACCGACGCCGCGCAGGCGCCCGCTGGGGAAGACGAAGCGTCTCGCGGCACCGTCGCCGCGGGCGCCGATCCGCCGCCTGGTGACGACGAACGCGAGCGCGTCGCGGCGGTGCTCGACCAGCTGCGCGCGGGCGTCCGGCAGCGGCGGGCGGAGCTCGTGACGCTGGGGTCATCGGTCGGCGGCGCGACGGCAGCCGGCGACGCCGGCGAGCTGCACAGCAAGCTGCTGCAGGTCCGTCAGAGCGAGTACGTGCGCGAGCCGGTCCCGTCGTCGCACCGCCCTGGGCTCGGCCGATGGATCGTGCTCGCGCGCAAGGCGGGCTACAAGCTGTTCGGCAAGTGGCTGGTGCGGCCGCTGCTCGAACAGCAGAACGCCTACAACCAGGCCACGGCCGCGTTGCTGCAGCAGCTGGCAGAGAACGAGGAGCGCTTGGCGAGCGAGCTGCGTGGGTTGCAGGCACGCCTGGCGTCTCTCGAGGCCCGACAGCCCCCATCAGGTGGCGTGCCGGGCCCCTCTCTCCCCGGCGAGGGGAGAGAGGGGTTGGGGTGAGAGGGGTGGCAGAGCAACCCAGGGGTGGGGGTGGGGTGGGGGGCGGCAGCGCGCTCCGCGCGCGGGGAGGGGTTGGGGTGAGAGGGGTGGCAGACCAACCTCGGGGTGGGGGTCGGGCGGGGGGCGGCAGCGCGCTCAGCGCGCGGGGGGGCGCCGGGCGGCGGGTGGTCATCTGCGCCACGCAGGTGCCGTTCGCCTGGGGCGGTGCCGAGATCCTCGTCGAGTGCCTGCGCGACCAGCTGCGCGCCCGCGGCTTCGAGGCCGAGGTGGTGACGCTCCCCTTCCAGTGGCCGCAGCGCGTCGACCTCGCCAAGTCGGGGCTCGCCTGGCGGCTGCTCGACCTGCGCCAGGTTGGGGGCCGCCGCGTCGACCTCGTCATCGGCACGCGCTTCCCGTCGTACCTGGTGCGCCACCCCCACAAGGTGGTGTGGCTGATCCACCAGCTGCGCCAGGTCTACGACCTGCTGGGCACGCCGTACAGCGACTTCGCTGCCAGCGAGCCGCGCGACGCGCGCGCCATCGCCATGGTGCGCGCCATGGACCGCCGCGGCCTCGGCGAGGCGCGCCGCGTGTTCACCATCTCGGGCAACGTCGCCGAGCGCTTGCAGCGGCACAACGAGATCGCGGCGCGCGTGCTCTACCCGCCGCCGCGGCTCGACGGGCGGTTGCGCGACGGACCGTTCGGCGACGCGGTGTTCACCATCGGCCGCCTCGACGAGATCAAGCGCGTCGACCTGCTGATCCGCGCGTTGCGCCACACCGAGCACCCGGTGCGCGCCCGCATCGCCGGCAGCGGCCCGCAGCGCGAAGCGCTGGGCGAGCTGGCGGCGCGGCTGGGCGTCGCCGAGCGCGTCGACTTCCTCGGCTTCGTCGCCGACGAGCAGGTGGTCGAGGAGTACGCGCAGTGCCTCGGCGCCTTCTACGCCCCCTACGACGAGGACTACGGCTTCGTCACCGTCGAGGCCTTCCAGGCCGGCAAGCCGGTGGTGACGACGGCGGACGCGGGCGGCGTCCTCGAGCTGGTGGAGGACGGCGGCAACGGCTTCGTCTGCGCACCCGAGCCGCGGGCGATCGCGGCGCGGCTCGACCGGCTGTGGGCCGACCGCGACGCGGCGCGGTGGATGGGCGAGGCGGGGCGCGAGCGGGTGCGCGAGATCGCGTGGGACCGAGTGATCGAGCAACTCGTCGGAGACACCTAGCCGGGCCCACCGAGCGTTATCGCGAGGAGCGCAGCGACGAAGCGATCTCGACGTCGAGCCAGTCACGAATCCATATGCGGATCGCCTACCTCAGCCCACTGCCGCCGCAGACCTCCGGCATCGCCGACTACTCGGCGGAGCTGGTGCCGGAGCTGGCGCGCCACTGCGAGCTCGAGCTCGTCGTCGACGACGCTGTCGCCGTCGCTCGCGAGCTCGTGCGCGAGTTTCCCGTCGAGACGCTCCGGCGGTTTCCGCAGCTGCTCGCCGGCGGGCGTTACGACGCCGCGCTCTACCACCTCGGCAACAACCGCGACTTCCACGCCGGCATCTACGGCCAGCTGCTCGCCCACCCCCGCGAGGTGCCAGCGGTGCTGGTGCTGCACGAGTCCGTGATCCACCACCTGGTGCGTGACGTGACGCTGCACGCCGGCGACCCCGACGGCTACGTCGAGGCGATGCGCTGGTGCTACGGCGGCAGCGGCGAGGCGGTGGCGCGGCGGGCGGTGGCCACCGGCGTGCCGCTCGACCCCTTCCGCTATCCGCTCTGCGAGCGCGCCGTCGACGCGGCGGCGGCGGTCATTGTGCACAACCACACCACCGGCGACCGCGTCTTGGCGAGCCGGCCGGGCGCGCGCCTGCAGGTGGTGCCGCATCATTTGAGCCTCGCCGCGCTGCCGGCGGTGACGCGCGAGGAAGCGCGGCGGCAGCTCGGCATCGCCGCGGACGAGCTCGTCGTTTCGACCTTCGGCTTCCTCACCGAGGCCAAGCGGCTGCCGGTGCTGTTGCGCGCCTTCGCACGGCTGCGCCGCGAGCTCCCGGCGGAGCGTGCGGCGCGGACGCGGCTGCAGCTCGTCGGCGAAGTGTCACCGCATTATGACCTCGATCTCGCCGCGCCGGGATGGCGCGGCGGGGATTTCGATCGCGTCGCGGGGCCGGAGCTGCGCGGCGGCGTCGAGGTCGTCGGCCGCATGCCTCTCGACCGCTTCCTCCTCCACATGGCGGCGTGCGACGTGGCGGTCAACCTGCGGCACCCCACGGCGGGCGAGACCTCGGGCACGCTGGTGCGCCTGCTGGGCCTCGGCAAGCCGGTGATCGTCTCGCGCGCCGGCGCCTTCGCCGAGGTCCCCGACGGCTGCTGCGCCAAGGTCGGCCTCGACGAGGACGAAGAGGAGCTGCTGCTGGCAACGCTGCGGGCGCTGGCCGACGATCCCGGCCTGCGGCAGGCGATGGGCGACAACGCGCGCCGGTATGCGCGGGCGCAGACGCCGGCGACCTCCGGCGGCGGCGTACGCCGGTGTGCTGCGGCGCGCGGTCGAAGAGCGCTGGCGGGCCGCGCCTTGCCCGCCGCCGCTGGCGCCGTTTCCGCCGCACGACCTCTTCGCCGAGCTCGTGCGCGACGCTTCGGCGGAGCTGGTGGATCTCGGGATCGGCGAGGATGACGAGGAGGTGCTCGCGCCGGTGGCGCGCGCGCTGGTGGAGCTCGACCTCGACGAGGCGGGGCGGAGCGTGGCGCGTTGAGCGAGCCCGTGGACGTTCCAGAAGCGCCGGCTGCCCAACGGGACCAGTCCGGGCGGGGGTCTGGCCGGTCGCGACGGCGGACCGGCTGCCTGGTGTTTGCGTTGGCGCTCCTGATCGCGGGCGTCGCGCATTGGGCCTACTGGTACCGCGACCGGCCGCACGAAATGTCGCCGGCGGACTCGCTGCTGTTGGACGAGTCGGAGGAGCTGCCGGTGCGGCTGTGGCTGCCGTTTCCGCACCAGAACCTCGGCGCGCTCGGCAAGGCGGTGGAGCGTCCGCAGGAGGTGCTGGCAGCCGCGGCGCGTCTCGCCGGCCTGCCCGAGCCAACGATCCCGCGGCTGGGCGCCCTCGGCATCCCCGCCGCGCGCGAGCTGCTGGTGGCGGCGAGCCGCGACGGCCGCACCGTCGAGGCGGCGATCCGCCTCTACCCGGCGTCGGCGGCGCTCACCCGCCTCGCCGGCTTCGTGGCGCGCAACCCGTGGCTCGGCGGCGGCGAAGTACGCGTCGACGACGCGCCGGCGATCGTGCGCTGGGACGGTTTGACTTGGCGACTGCGCGCGAGCGGCGCGGCTCCGACTGGGGCAGCTCGGCCATCATCGCGCGATCCTCGTGCGTTTGCGGAGGAGGCGCCGGTGTTGGCGCTGATCGATCTCGCCGAAGCGGCACCGCCGCTGGCCGCGGGCCGCTATCCGCTGCGGCGCGAAGACGGCGACCTCGTGGTGCGGCTCGGGGCGCCGCTTCCGGATCCGCCGCAGGGCGGCCCGCCGCCGGGCGTGATGCTGTTCTGGCTGCAGCGCCGCGCCGAGCGTGCCGAGGCGCTGCTGCTGCTCGAAGCGAACCGCGAAGGGCTCCTCGCCGGCCTGCCGGCGGCGGCGGCGTGGGCCCAGCCTTCGGGCGCGCTCGACGTGCTCCCTGGCGGCAGCCTGCTGCGCCAGCTCGCCGGCGTGCGGGCGAGCCCCTTCGGCGGCGGCGAGCTGGCCGCGACCGAGTCGTCGGCCGCCACGCGCGCGAGAGAGCTCGCTCCCGTCTGGCTGCCGCTGGCGAGCGGCCGCAGCTTCCCACCGCTCGCCGTCGGCGGCTGGCTGGCGATCGAGCCCGCGGGCAAGCATGCGCAGCAGCTCCACGACATGCTCGACCAAGTGCCGATACTCGGCGCCGCCGAGGCGCAGCGTTGGGGCGACGTCGCCACCGTGCTGCACGCCGCGCGCGGCTACCGCACGCTGTCGTGCTGGCTCGCCGCCGACGGCGGCAGCGGCGAGCTGCGGCTTCGTCGCTGACCGTCGCATCGCTCTCCACCGAGGCGACGATCGGTCGGGGCGACGCTTGGCCCTTGACGACGTGACCGTGCCGCGGCCAGTCTCGCCGTGAGATGAGCGGCTTCCGGTTTCGCCCGCCCGCGGTGAGCGTGACGCCAGAGCTGCGGTGGGTGATGCTCCGCGCTTTCGGCCCGGTCGAGGCCGAGGCGCCCGCCAGGGTCGATCTCGCCGCGGCGTTGCAGCTGGCAGCCCGGCTCGAGCTCGCGGCACGCATCGGCGCCCGCGCGCGGCGCGCGGCCGAGCTCGTCGCCGCGCCCGCGATCGGCGGCGAGCTCGCACGCGCGAGCGCGGGGGCGGCGGCGACCCAGCTGCGGGCGCGCGAGTCGGCGGCGGAGGTGGTTGCCGCGGCGGCGGAGGCCGGGGTGCCCTGCTGCTTCCTCAAAGGGTTGGCTCTCGAAGCGAGCGGCGCGCTGCTCCCCGGCGGGCGGCCGCTCGCCGACGTCGACGTGCTCGTATCCGTGAACGCGGCCGCGCGGCTCGGCGCCGCGCTCGCGCAGCGCGGTTTCCAGCCTGGAGCCGGCGAGGAGTACCCGCATCAGCTGCCGGCCTTCCAGCACCCGCGGTTGGGGTCGGTGGAAGTGCACCGGCACCTGCCGGGCCTCGCCGCGCCCGCTTCCTCACGCTTCGCCACCTTCGACGACCTCGCCGCCGCGGGCGAGCTGGTGCCGTGGCCCGAGCTCGCGCCGGCAGCATCGCGGCCGGCGCCCCACGTCATTGTCGCCCACGCCCTCGCCCATGCGCTCGCCCAGCACGGCTTCAGCCCCAGCGCCTATCCGCAGCTCCGGCTGCTCGCCGACCTCATCGACCTCGGTATCGCGCGCGACGACGGCAAATCGCTGCTCGCCGCCGCGCTGCCGCTGGTCGAGCGCTGGGTGCCGCCCGAGGAGGTGGCGTCGGCGGGCGAAGCGTGTCGCATGCTGGCGGCGGGGCTGCTCGCCGACCTCGACGGTGACGCGCCCGCCATCCTCCTCCTTCGCCACATGTTCGCCGGAGCGCTGGACGAGCGGTATCGGGAAGCGCTCAAGCTCGAAGCGCTCGCGCATCCGCTCCACGAGGGCACGCGGCTGGCCGGCTGGTGGGCCACGGCCAGGCACGCGCTCTTCCTCTCGCCCGCACAGGTGGATCGGATCTACGGCCGGCAGCACAGCCGCTGGGGGTACCTGTGGTGGCGCTTGCTGCGCCCGCTCGACCTCGTGCGCCGCTGGCTCATCGCCCGGCGCGCCCGCCGCTGAGCTCGCGGCCGCTGGGCCGGGCGACAGCTCCGAGGCTGGCTGGCATAGTCTCGCGCCCGCCAAGGTGATCCCAGCTCGAAGGAGGAGTCATGGCCGTCGTCCTCGCGCGTCCCGTGCTCGTCGCCACCGTGGCCTTCGTTCTCGGCTTCGCCGGCTCGCCGGCGCACGCCGCCGCCGCACCGGCCGACGCGTCCGCTGCAGCCGTCGTCCCCACTCCCGAGAGCTTCCTCGGCTTCACCCCCGGCGCCGATCGGCGGCTGGCGTCGTGGTCGCAGGTGCTCGAGTACCTGCGCGCCGTCGATGCCGCTTCCGACCGCGTCTCCATCGAGATCGCCGGCAAGTCGACGCTCGGCAACGAGATGCCGGTGGTGATCCTCACCTCGGCCGCCAACCAGGGGCGACTCGACCGCTACCGCGAGATCGCTCGTCGCCTCGCGCTCCCGACCGGCCTCTCCGCGTCCGACGCCGCGGGGCTCGTCGACGAAGGCAAGGTCATCGCGCTGGTCACCTGCACCATCCACGCGACCGAGGTCGGCGCCATGCAGATGACGCTCTCCTTCGCGCACGAATTCGCAACCACGACCGACCCCGACAAGCTGGCGTGGATGGACGACGTCGTCCTCCTCCTCATGCCGTCGATCAACCCCGACGGCCAGGTGCTGGTGCGCGACTGGTACGAGAAGAACAAGGGCACGCCTTACGAGGGCGGGCCGATGCCGTGGCTCTACCACCACTACGTCGGCCACGACAACAACCGCGACTTCTACATGCTCACGCAGAAGGAGTCGCAGGTCGTCAACGACGTCCTCTACCGCCGCTGGTTCCCGCAGGCCTTCCTCGACGAGCACCAGATGGGCAGCACCGGCCCGCGCATGTTCGTGCCGCCGCAGGCCGACCCGCTGGCGCCCGAGGTGCACTCGCTCATCTTTCGGCAGGCCGACCTGCTGGGCACCAACATGTCGCGGCGCCTCGAGGAGGCGGGCAAGCTCGGCGTCGGCCACGACATGATCTTCGACTCCTACTGGCCGGGCGGCACCCGCAACACCGCCTGGTGGAAGAACGTCACCGGCCTGCTCACCGAGGTGGCGAGCGCGCGCATCGCGACGCCGATCTACGTCGAGCCGGGCGAGCTCGAAGGCGGCGAGAAGGGGCTGCCCGAGTACGGCCGGCGCTCCAACTTCCCCTCGCCGTGGCCGGGCGGCTGGTGGCGCCTCGCCGACGTCGTCGAGTACGAGCGCATCGCCACCTGGGCCTTCGTCGAGGCGCTGGCCGAGAACCGCCGCGACTTCCTGCGCAACCTCCACCGCATGGCGAGCGAGGCGATCGCCGCCGGCGGCACGCAGGCCCCGTACGCCTGGATCGTGCCGCCCGATCAGCACGACCCGACGGCGGCGGCGAAGCTCGTCGACCTGCTGCTGCGCCACGGCGTGACGGTGACGCGCGCCGCCGGACCGCTGCGCGTCGGCTGGGCCGAGTACCCGGCGGGCACCGTGGTGGTGCCGGCGGCGCAGCCCTACCGCGCCTTCCTGCTCACCATGCTGCGGCCGCAGCGCTACCCGGAGGTGCAGGGGAGCAGCGGCGGCGACATCTTCGAGCCCTACGACGTGACCTCCTGGTCGCTGCCGATCTCGATGGGTGTCGAGGTGGTGGAGGCGGCGCAGCCGCCGGTCGGCGCGTTGGAGACGATCGCCGAAGCGCCCTGGCCCGGCGGCGAGGTGCCGGCCGCCGCCGGCGGATGGCTGGTCTCGCATGCGGCCGACGGCGTCTTCCCGCTGATGAACCGGCTGCTGGCCAAGGGCGGCGAGCTCGCCTGGCTGGCGGAGCCGGCTTCGTCACAGGCGGCGTCCGCCGCGGATGCGTCCGCCGCCGCCGCCGCTGCAGGCGCGCCGCAGCCAGGCGACCTCTGGATCCCGCCCGCCGCCTCGACGCCGCAGGAGCTGTCGCGGCTCTCGCGTGAGCTGCACGTACCGGTGCGTCCCCTGGAGTCCGCGCCGGCGGGACCGCGCCACGCCGTGCGCGCCGCGCGCGTCGGCCTCTACAAGCCGTGGGTGGCGAGCATGGACGAAGGGTGGACGCGCTGGCTCCTCGAGCAGTACGGCTTCCCCTTCGTGAGCTTGACCAACGAGGACGTCCGCAGCGGCGACTTCACCGGCAAGGTCGACGTGCTGCTCTTCCCCGCGGTCGAACCCGACGTCATCGCCACCGGCCGCCCCGGCCGCGAGATCGCCGACCGGCTGGCGTCGCCATTGCCGCCGGATTACTTCGGCGGCCTCGACAAGGGTGGCGGGGCGGCAGCGTCCAAGGACGGCAACAGCCGCGCCGGCGGCGCCCGCATCAAGGCCTGGGTCGAGGGCGGCGGCACGGTCGTGGCGCTCGACGAGGCGGCGGACTACTTCATCGAGCTCTTCGGCCTGCCGGTCGTCAACGCGGTCAGCGAGCGCGCCGCGAAGGTCGAAGCCCCCGGCTCGATGCTGCGCCTGCTCGTCGACCCGACGCAGCCGCTCGCCTACGGCATGCGCAGCGAGGAGGTGGGCTGGTTCGCCGACTCGCCGGCCTTCGAGACGGCGGTCCCCGACCTCCGCTTCGAACGCCGCGTCGTCGCCCGCTACCCCGACGACGAGCGCGACCTGCTGGTCTCCGGCTTCCTGCGCGGCGGCGCGGCGCTGGAGAGGAAGGCCGCCGTCGTCGACCTGCGCGTGGGCAAGGGGCGCGTAGTGCTCATCGGCTTCCGCGCCCAGCACCGCGCCCAGACCCTGCGCACGTTCAAGCTGCTCTTCAACGCGCTCTACCGCGTGCGGTAGGGCGGCTGCGGCGGCCGCGGCGGCCGCCCTACGGTGACTCGACGTCGGCCCAGTGGCCGACGCTGCCCGACTCGAAGCCGTCGCTGAAGAAGGCCCAGCCCGCCCAGTAGCACCCCTCGCCGTTGTGGATGCAGTCGATGCGGCCGGCGCCGCCGACGATGACGTACAGCTCGCCGTAGCGATCCTCGGCGAAGCCGTAGCTGCCGCCGAAGCCGCTCGCCCAGCAGGCGGAGTCGATCGCCGCCGGGTTCGCGGGGTCGAGCGTCGTCGTTTTCCAGATCTGACCGCAAGCGGCATCGCTGTAGAAGTACGAACCGGTCAGTGACGGCACGCGGGTGCCGCGGTAGCGGTAGCCGCCCATGATCGACACCCAGCTGCCGTTGTGATGGCAGAGGACGGGATCGTAGTAACCACCGGTCGGGCGCGGGAACTGGCAGGTCGTGCCGGCGTCGGGCAGGCAGCCGGGCACGGAGCAGTTCGACTCGTCGTTGCCGGCCGTCTCGCACCCCTCGCGGCAGCACCAGCCGAAGTTGACCGGCGCCGGCGTCGCCGCCGGTTTGAGGTTGATCTCCTCCCACTTGTTCTGCCCGACGTCGCCGATGTAGATGTCGCCGGTGGCGCGGTCGAAGGTGAAGCGGAAGGGGTTGCGCAGCCCCAGGATGTAGACCTCGTCGCAGGCCGGCTCCTGGCCGAAGAACGGGTTGGTCGACGGCACGGTGTAGTTGCCGGCGCCGACGCCGCAGTCGTCGGCGGGGCCGGCGGCGGGATCGATCCCCCGTACGTCCATGCGCAGGATCTTGCCGAGCAGGGTGGTGTTGACCTGTCCGTCGCCGCTCGTGCCCTGGTTGCCGTCGCAGCTGCCGCCGCCGTCGCCGGTGGAGAGGTAGAGGAAGCCGTCGGGCCCGAAGGCGAGGGCGCCGCCGTTGTGGTTGCCCGCCGACGAGTGCTCGATGCGCAGGATCTGCGTCGCCGAGGCGAGGTCGCCGACGTCAGGGTTGCCGGCCGAGCGGGTGTAGCGGGCCACCACCAGGTCGCCGTCGCTGCGGGTGTAGAAGACGAAGAGACGGCCGGTCGTGGCGTAGTCGGGGTCCGCCACCATCGACAGCAGGCCGCGCTCGCCGCAGCAGAGGACGGGCCCTCCGACGTCGTCGCGCAGGTCGAGGAACGGCGTCGGCAGCAGGTTGCCGGTCGTCCCGTCCCACACCAGGATCATCCCCTGCTGGGTGGCGACCAGCCGCCGCGGCCGGCCGTCGAGCGGGTTGACGAAGGCGATGGGGGTGGTGCCGCCGGCGGGGAAGTCGCCGGCCTCGATGAGGGTCGAGATGGCGACCGGCGCCGACGGCGTGCAGGTGGTGGCGCACGAGACGTTCTTGCACGCCGTCGCACCCTGCGCCGGCGCGGCGACGAGCGTAGCGGCCGCGGCGGCCAGGGCGAAACCCGCGACGAGGACAGGACCCGCGGCAGAAGCGGCGCGCGGAGTCGAGGATGGTTGCAACATGACGAAGATCTCCTCCCTTTTCTTCCGCTCGCGAGCCTACCGTCGGGCCTTCGCCGCCGTCGAGCGACGTGGCTCACACGCCTGACGCCGCCGAGTCCGCGTGCATTTCGCGCGCCGCGTTTGACACTGTCCCCGCCTGCCGCTACGCTTCCGCGGCTACGCGCCACGGGGCAGAGCTATGCAAGTCCCGCTCGAGCAGGTTCGCGACACACCGTTTCAGTGGGACGAAACCGAAACGGTGGACGCGAAGGAGATCGGGCACCCGGACGTGCAGGCGCTCTCTCCCGTGCGCTGGCGCGGTGAGATCCGCTTCGCCGACCCGGGCTACCTCCTCACCGCCACTTACAGCTACCAGCAGACCCTGAGCTGCCAGCGGTGCCTCGAGCCGCTGGTGGAGGCGGTGGAGCAGCCGCTGCAGCTGCTCCTGCTGCCGGGGGCCCAGTCCCCGAAGGGCGCCGAGCATGCGCTGGCGGAAGAGGAGCTGGGAGTGGTGGAGGTGGACGAGGACGACGAGGTGGACTTGCGGCCGTTGCTCATCGAACAGATCCAGCTCAACGTGCCGATGAAGCCGTTGTGCCGGCCCGACTGCGCGGGGATCTGCCCCAGCTGTGGGGCAAGCCTCAACGCCGGCCCCTGCGGCTGCGACAAGGACGAGATCGACCCGCGCTGGACGGCCCTGCAAGCCTTCAAGGAACGCAAGAGATAACCACGAGAGGCTCCGACGATGCCAAATCCCAAACGGCGCACCTCCAAGGCCCGGCGCGACCGGCGGCGGTCGCACCACGCGCTCGACCAGCCGGCGACCTCGGTCTGCCCCAACTGCCACGAGACCAAGCTCGCCCACCGCGTCTGCCCCCACTGCGGCTTCTACCGCGGCAAGCAGGTGGCGGTGGTCGAGGAGCAGTTGTAGCCTCGACGGCGCATCGGTTCCCGTCGGATCCAGACACCGCGGGAGCGCCGGCATGAAGATCGCGGTCGACGCGATGGGAGGGGACCACGCCCCGCGGGCGGCGGTCGAGGGCGCGCACGCGGCCGCCGTCGAGGACGGCGCCGAGGTGATCCTCGTCGGCCGCGAGGATGTGGTGCGCGCCGAGCTCGCCCGCCTCCGCGACCACGGTGGCCGCATCGAAGTGGTGCACGCCGAGGAAGTGGTGGAGATGGACGACCCCGCCATCGCGCCGCTGCGCAAGAAGCGCCGCTCCTCGATCCGCATCGCCTGCGAGCTGGTCAAGGCGGGGCGCGCGGCGGCAGTGGTCTCCGCCGGCAACACCGGCGCCGCGATGACGGCGGCGATGAAGGTGATGAAGACCATCCCGGGCGTCGACCGCCCGGCGCTCGCCGCCGTGCTGCCCAACCCCACCGGCCGCACCGTGCTGCTCGACGTCGGCGCCAACGTCAGCACCAAGCCGCACCACCTGCGCCAGTTCGCGGTGATGGGGCACCTCTACGCGCAGCAGGTGATGGGCATCGCCTCGCCGCGCGTCGGCCTGATGTCGGTGGGCGAGGAAGAGGGCAAGGGCACCGACTTCACCCGCGAGGTGTTCAAGGTGCTCAAGGAGACCGGCCTCAACTTCGTCGGCAACGTCGAAGGGCGCGACGTCTTCGCCGGCACCGTCGACGTCATCGTCTGCGACGGCTTCGTCGGCAACGTGGTGCTCAAGGCCGCCGAGTCGCTGGCCTCGATGGTGGGCAAGATGCTCGAGCAGGAGCTGCGCGCCGGCATCGTGACGCGGGTCGGCGCCGCGCTGGCGCTGCCGGCGCTGCGCGAGGTGCGGCGGCGCACCGACCCCAACCAGTACGGCGCCGCGCCGCTGCTCGGCGTGCAGGGCGGCTGCTTCATCGGCCACGGCAGGAGCAGCGCCACCGGCATCCGCAACTCGGTGCGGCGGGCGGTGGAGTTCTGCAGCCACGACGTGTCGGAGAAGATCCGCACCCAGATGGAGCTCATCCACCATCAGGAGGACGTGGTGCGCGGCGTAGCCGAGGTTGAGCACGGGGCCACGGAAGCGGAGGCAGGCTGATGACGGCGGAGCCGGCGACGCAGACGCAGGTCGATCCCCCGCTCGCCACCGCAGGCGGGAAGCTGGCGTTCCTCTTCCCCGGCCAGGGCTCGCAGAAGGTGGGGATGGGGAAGAGCTGGGCCGACGCCTTCCCGGCCGCGGCGGCGGTCTTCGCCGAGGCCGACGACGTGCTGCGGCTGCCGCTGTCGCGGCTGTGCTGGGAAGGGCCCGCCGAGGAGCTGCAGCTCACCGCCAACCAGCAGCCGGCGATCCTCGCCGTCTCGGTGGCGATGTTGCGCGTGCTCGAGATGCACGGCGTGCACGCGGCGCTGGTGGCCGGGTCACAGCCTCGGCGAGTACTCGGCGCTGGTGGCGGCGCGGGTGCTCGACCTCGCCGACGCGCTGCGGCTGGTGCGCCGGCGCGGCGAGCTGATGCAGGAGGCGGTGCCGGTGGGCGAGGGGGCGATGGCGGCGGTCCTCGGCCTGCCCGCCGCCGACGTCGCGGCGGTCGTGGCCGAGGTCTCCACGGCGACCGAGGTGTGCGCCGTCGCCAACTACAACAGCCCCGAGCAGACCGTGATCGCCGGCCACCGCACCGCCGTCGAGCGCGCCATCCCGGCGCTGCAGGCGCGCGGCGCCAAGCGGGCGCTGCTGCTGCCGGTGTCGGCGCCCTTCCACTCGCCGCTGATGCGGCCGGCGCGCGAGGGGCTCGAGCCGACGCTGCGCTCCACCGAGTTCCGCGACCCGCGGGTGCCGGTGGTGGTCAACGTCGACGCGCGCCCGGTCGCCACCGGCGCCGCGGCGCGCGAGGCGCTGGTGCGGCAGATCGACTCGCCGGTGCGCTGGGTGGAGTCGGTGGAGTGGATGACCGGCGAGGGCGGCGTCGACCGCTTCGTCGAGGTGGGCCCGGGCAACGTGCTGTGCGGCCTCGTCAAGCGCATCGGCCGCGAGGGCCGGCCCGCCTTCTGCGGCGAGCCCGAAGGGCTGCCGGAGCTGATCGCTTCGCTGCGCTGACCGTGGGAGCGGGAGAGGAGCCTTCGATGTTTCGACTGGACGGCAAGACGGCGCTGGTCACCGGCGCCTCGCAGGGCATCGGCCGCGCCTGCGCGGCGCTGCTGGCGCGCCAGGGGGCGCGGGTGGTGGTGGCGGCGCGCAGCGTCGACAAGCTGGAGGCGCTGGCGGCGGAGATCGCCGCCGCCGGCGGCCAGGCGCATGCCGCTGGCGCTCGACCTCTCGCAGCCCGCCGCGGTGCCGGAGCGCATCGCCTCGCTGCCCGCCGAGTGGGCCGACGTCGACGTCCTGGTCAACAACGCCGGCGTGACCGCCGACGGCCTCTTCGCGCGCATGAGCCTCGAGCAGTGGGAGCGCGTGCATCACCACCAACCTGACCGGCGCCTTCGCCGTCTCCCGCGAGCTGATCCGCGGCATGATGCGCCGCCGCTGCGGGCCGCATCATCAACCTCTCGTCCGTGGTCGGCCTGATGGGCAACCCCGGGCAGGCCAACTACGCCGCCAGCAAGGCCGGCCTGATCGGCTTCACCAAGGCGCTGGCCAAGGAGATCGGCAGCCGCAACGTCACCGTCAACGTGGTGGCGCCGGGCTACATCGTCACCGCGATGACCGAGGCGCTGCCCGAGAAGGGGCGCCAGGAGCTCGAATCGGTGATCGCCCTGCGCCGGCTGGGCACCGTCGACGACGTGGCAGCGGCCGTGCTCTACCTCGCCTCCGACGAGGCGGCGTACGTCACCGGCCACGTGCTCAACGTCTCCGGCGGCATGTACATGTAGGCTGAGCTTTGTGCTAGAAACCGTCCGCCTGAACTAGCCCCAAGAGGAGGGATCCGATGGCCGTAGCCGAGAAGGTCAAGAGCATCATCGTCGAGCAGTTGGGCGTCGACAACGAAGAGGTCACTCCGGCGGCCAGCTTCACCGACGACCTGGGGGCGGACTCGCTCGACATCGTCGAGCTGGTGATGGCGTTCGAGGAGGAGTTCGGCATCGAGATCCCCGACGAGGACGCCGAGAACATCACCACCGTGCAGGACGCCATCAACTACATCGACCAGCACGTCTCCAACTAGGGCGAGCCGGGTGGCGGGAGGCTTCCCCAAGCGGCGCGTCGTCATCACCGGCGTCGGGTTGGTCTCGCCGCTGGGCGTCGGTACGCGCGCCACCTGGGACGCCCTGCTCGCCGGCAAGAGCGGCGTCGGCCCGATCACCCACTTCGACGCCTCGGCGTACCCCTCCCGCATCGCCGGCGAGGTGAAGGGCTTCGATCCCGTCCTCTTCCTCGAGAAGAAGGACATCAAGAAGACCGACGCCTTCATCCAGTACGCGCTCGGCGCCACCCACTACGCGCTCGAGGACGCCGGCCTCAAGATCGACGAGAGCAACGGCACGCGGGTGGGGGTGATCATCGGCTCGGGCATCGGCGGGCTGCCGCTGATCGAGGCGATGCACGACGTGCTGCGCGAACGCGGCCCGGACCGCATCTCGCCCTTCTTCATCCCCGGCCTGATCGTCAACATGGCGACGGGTCAGGTGTCGATCAAGTACGGCATCAAGGGGCCGAGCAGCGCCCCCTGCACGGCCTGCACGACCGGCCTGCACGCGGTGGGCGACGCCTTCCGCCTCATCCAGCTGGGCAAGGCGGAGGCGATGATCGCCGGCGGCACCGAGGGCGTCATCACTCCGCTCGCTCTCGGCGGCTTCGCGGCGATGCGCGCGCTGTCGACGCGCAACGACGAGCCCGAGAAGGCGTCGCGGCCGTGGGACCGCGACCGCGACGGCTTCGTGATGAGCGAGGGGGCGGGGATCGTGGTGCTCGAGGAGCTCGAGCAGGCGCGCGCGCGGGGGGCGTCGATCTACGCCGAGGTGGTGGGCTACGGGATGAGCTCGGACGGCTACCACATCTCGGCGCCGCACCCCGAGGGCGACGGCGCGGCGCGGGTGATGGTGGAGGCGCTGCTCGACGCCGAGCTGCCGCCGGAGTCGGTGGGCTACATCAACGCGCACGGGACATCGACGACGCTCGGGGACCTCGGCGAGGTCAAGGCGATCAAGCGGGTGTTCGGCGAGCACGCCTACAAGCTCGCGGTGTCGTCGACGAAGTCGTCGACGGGGCACCTGCTGGGGGCGGCCGGCGGCCTGGAGACGGGGATCCTGGCGTTGGCGATGAAGGAGCAGGTGCTGCCGCCGACGATCAACCTCGACCACCCGGACGCCGAGGCCGACCTCGACTTCGTGCCGCACACGCCGCGCAAGGTGGAGCTCGAGGTGGCGCTGACGAACTCGTTCGGGTTCGGCGGCACCAACGGGGCGCTGATCCTGCGCCGCTACGCCGCCTAGAACGCCCCCGGCGCGCCGCATGCCTCGGCGAGCGTCGCCGAATGGAACCTGGCGCCGATTGGTGCGTAGTCTCCTCAAAGGGTAGGTGCGTCCAAACCACGACGAGGGAGACTCGCATGCAACGTCGATTCACGCTCGGGCTCATCGCGATGGCGTTCGTCGCCGCTCAGCCGGTTGCGGCGGCGATGGCGACGAAGACGGTGGAGCAGTCGATCCCGGCTTCGGAGCACGTCAAGATCGCCAACCTTGCCGGCCGCGTAGTGCTGGTGCCGGCCGCCAACGGGCCGGTGAAGGTGGTGGCGGTGGTGAACGCCGAAGGCAGCTCGCCGCAGGAGACCCAGGACCTGATCCAGGCGATGCGGTGGGTGCAGGAGAGCGACGGGACGTGGAACCTGGCCTATCCGGTGGACCGCTACGACGCCTTCGTCTTCCCCGACCGGCTGGGGTCGATGGGCGGCCACAACACGAACAAGTTCCGCGGCCGGCGCGTGCACGTCTACGGCGGGGCGCGGCGGGGCGTGCCGGTGTTGTATGCCGACCTCACCATCACGGTGCCGAAGGGCGCTGACCTGAAGGTGGTCGAGGTGGTGGGCAGCATCCGCGGCCAGAACCTCTCCGCCGACCTCTACCTCGACACCGGCAGCGGCGACATCAAGCTCGACGGCGCCGCCGGCGAGCTCGTCGCCGACACCGGCTCGGGGGACATCGAGCTGCACCGGATCGCCGGCGACACGCGCGCCGACACCGGCTCGGGCGACGTGACGATCGACGGCATCGCCGCCGACAAGCTGACGATCGACACCGGCTCGGGCGACGTGTCGGTGTCGAATGCGACGGTAGGCGACCTCGTTCGCCGACACCGGCTCGGGCGGCATCGCCGTCGACCACTCGCGGGTGCAGGTCTTCCGCGCCGACACCGGCTCGGGCGACGTCAAGCTCGCCGGCGACCTCGCCTCGACGCGCCGCATCGACGTCGACACCGGCTCGGGCGAGGTGGAGATCTTCGGCGGCCCGGATCTCGAGTTCGACCTCACCACCGACGTCGGCAGCGGCGACGTCGACGTGCGCTACGACGACGCCGAGCTGCGGCGCAACCGCCACGAGGTCGTCGGCGCCCGCCGCGGCTCGGGGCAGACCCGCATCATGGTCGACACCGGCAGCGGCGACGTGACGGTGGCGCCGGGCGCGGGGCGGTAGGCGGACCGGCAGCGCGGGCTCGTCGCCCGCTCGACCGCCGCTGGCCGAGCGGGCATCGAGAACCCACCGGGGACACGCTGCTACGATCCACGAACCGACGACTTTGCGCGTGCCAGTGCCGCGCATTACGGGCAATCCTCGATCGCCTCGGCACCATGGCCTGGGCAGATTGTGGTTCGACCCTGACAACGGAGGTTCGCGAGATGGGTCCACAGCGCTCGATCGCCACAGCAGCTTCTCCCGGCCGCGGCGCGACCTTCGTTCTGGTGGTGGGAATGATGCTGTTGGGCGCCACAGCGGGTTTCGCTCAGTCCGAGCTCAACGCCGAATTCGTGAGTCAGGGCGTTCCCGCGACCATGGTTGCGGGCGAGCAGTACGCGGTGACGATCATCGTCAAGAACACAGGCACGACCCCGTGGATTTTGGTGGGCCCGTATTGCCAGGCCTACCGGCTGCGTTCCGAGAACCCCACTGACAACCCGACCTGGCGCCCATCCGCCCGCCTCGATCTGCCGGGGCCGGTGCCCGCGGGCCAGACCGCGGTCATCCACGCTGTCGTGACTGCGCCGACGACTACCGGCTCCCACCCCTTCCGTTGGCGGATGGTCAAGGAGTGTGCCGCGCCGTTTGGCCCTCTCTCGCCCCTCTTCAACGTGACCGTCGGCGCTGGCGATCCACGCGACGCTCTGTTCCTGGCCCAGAGCGTGCCCACCACGATGGCGGCTGGGCACCAATACGCCGCCAGCCTGACGATCAAGAACGTGGGCACGCAGCAGGACTGGAGCCCGGTGGTCCCTTCCTGCGTCCCCCCCAGCTACAGCTACCGGGTGGGCTCCCAGCCAGACCCCTCACCGTGGGAGATGCCGCGTCTCAATCTGCCTGAGCCACTGCTGGCCGGCGCGACGACGCTGCCGCCCCTGAGTTTCACGATCACCGCCCCGATCACACCCGGCACGTACCCCTTCCAGTGGCGCATGATCCAGGAATGCCAGAGCTGGTTCGGGGCCCTCAGCCCCTTGGCAATGGTGACCGTGGCGCAATCCTGGACGGGCGCCGGACTCCCGTCGTCCAACGGGGTGGACGTCACCGTTCCGTCCGGCGTGGACGTCGTCTTGGACACCGACCTCGACATCGGGACCCTGACCATCCTCGGCAAGGTCCGCTGCGATCCTGCGCGGGATACCGTCATTCGCACCGAAGGGATCCTGGTCCAGGGCGCGGGCGCCCTCCTGGAATGCGGCACCCCCGAGGCCCGTCACACCAAGAAGCTCACCATCGAGTTGCGAGGCAATCGCGAGATCTCCGGGGCCGCACATGCAACCGGCAACCAGGCCATAGCCGTGATGATGGGTGGCGTGTTGAGGCTTCATGGCCGCTCGTACTCGCGCACCTGGCTCCGCATCGATAAGCACGCGGACGCCGGAGCGGACGAAATTCAGCTCGAGGACCCCGTGGATTGGCCGGTCGAGCCGGACGGCTCCACCAAGATCGTGATCGCGAGCACGACGTTCGACCCCTTGCAGGCGGAGGAAGCGACGGTGACGGCGATCTCCCGCGATGGCCGGACCCTGACCCTCGCCGCCCCTCTCCTGCACTCGCATTGGGGCACCAAGCAGAGCTACTCGAACGGCCTCTCGAGCCCCAACGAACGGACCTGGGTGCTGGACGAGCGGGCCGAGGTGGGCCTGCTGAGCCGCAACATCGTCATCCGGGGCACCCCCGGCGGCACCCTCAAAGGGGGCCACGTGATGATCGTCGGCATGAATATGCCGGATGGCAGGGCTTACGTGGACGGCGTGGAATTCGATCACATGGGCCGGCTCACCGATTCGGGTTGCAACGGCTTGGCGTGCAGCGAGTTGGGGAGGTACCCCTTTCATTGGCACCTTCTCGGCAACGCCGACGGACAGTACCTCCGAAACTCCAGCATCCACCGCTCGTTCCAGCGGTGCGTCACGGTTCACGGGACCAACCGCGTCCTGGTGGAGAACAACGTCTGCTACGACCACCTCGGACACGGCTACTTCCTCGAGAACGGCAGCGAGATCGAGAACCATTTCGTCCACAACCTAGGCCTGGTCGGGAAGCGCCCGCCGCTGGGCAGGGAGCTGCTCTTCTCCGAGAACCGGACGACACGCATCCTGGCCTACGACCCGCCGGCGACGTTCTGGATCGCCAACCCGAACAACGACTTCGTGGACAACTCCGCGGCCGGGTCGATGGGTACGGGCTACTGGTTCGGCTTGAGTAACGCCACTCCGCCTGGCACCACGTTGCCTTTTCCAACCAAGACGAACCTGTTGAGGTTCGAGAACAACACCGCCCACTCGTCCCTGACCGGGGTCGCCCTGGATGGCGGCCCGATCGGCGGCCCGCCCCCCGCTCCGCCCGGCAGCCCGCCCGGCACCCCGCCCGGAAACCCGAGGAATCCAGACGACCAGCTGATCACAGCCAGTCTCTATGAGGCGACGCCGACTGTTGTTCCCGTGTTCCGGCGTCTGACCATCTTCAAGACCGCGGGGACGGGCTTCTGGGCCAGGGCCGACAAGATGGTGGTCACGGACAGCGTCTTCGGCGACAACCTGCGTGCGGCGACCTTCGCCAACCAGCAAAAGCTCAGCGATTCGCTGGTGGTCGGCATGAGCGACAACTTCGACGGCATAAGGGACAACTTCGACATCGACCTCGGAGAGATATTCCGGAACGACGGGCTGAGCAACGTGCCGCGGGGGGCGCTCGAGGCCGTCGGCTCCGACAAGCTCGTTGGCTGGGCGTGTGATCCCGATGCCTATGCGGTCCCCCTCTGGATCATCTTCTACGAGAAGACCGATGGCGTCGACCAGGCCACCACCCAGGAGCGGTTGGTCGGCGGGACCTACGCGACCCTGCCGCGGGCCGACGTGGCTGGCGTGTGCGGCAACCAACCGAATCACGGCTTCGAGTTCGCGGTCCCCCCCCTTCTCAACGACGGTCTGCCTCATGCCATCTATGCCTATGCCTTTAGCGAACCGGCGCCTACCGGCAGCTCCTGGTTGACGGGATCGCCCCGGACACTGTGGCCATCAACGCCGGTCCCGACCCCGCCGCCGACGTGGATCCCTGAGGTGTTCGAGGCGGGAGTGTCGACTCCGCTAGAGGACGTTTTCGAGGTGCCCGTCCCCCTACGGATCTGGGGCTTCGGTGTGTACGAGGGCCCCTGGGTCATGGAAGACGTACACTTCGCCGGTTTCCCGGCGAGGCCCTTGCTATTGCCGGACGGCTCCGAAATCATAGCCTCTCCCTTCCCACTCTTCGGCGGCGAACGGGAGGCAACCACCAACGCGGCCTCTGGGCTCACCTTCGCCACCTTCGATTCGGAGTATCCGCCGCCGTACTACGATGAGGAGCATCCGGAGCCGTACCGGAAGGTCTATCTCAGCGTGGTGGACAATCCCACCGGCGGAGAATGGGGGCCGGCGATCATCGACCTGGACCGGTCGCTCACCGGCTACACCGACGAGGTGATTTCCGTCGTGCCCAACCACGAGATCAACAGCGTGGATGGGTGTGTTCAGAAGCCGGAGTGGGCGGCCCAAGTGTGCCCTGCGCGATACACCACGGTCCGCATGATTCGGCCCGGATACAAGCCTGGCGACCCCACGCTGACCTACACGCTGCAACGCTGGAGCGGCACCAGCGCCAGCCCGTACCAGAGCGCTGGCCCGAGCGAGGACGCCACCTCCCGAGGGCAGAACAAGTTCGGCCTGATCATGGCCCGCCCGGAATTCGGCTACCAGCTCTACCCGAAGTTCGATCTCGCCACCTGGACGGACCTCGAGCTGTTCTATGTGAACCCCGGTGAGGGAACTCCAGTCATTCGTATCGCGGATCAAGTGGGCAACCTCGTCCTGGTCGACGGTACCCTCAAGTCTGACGTGGCGGGCGTGATAGCTGCCAACAACGAGACCGCGTACTTCAACTCGGGTGGGGGTCCGAATGGCTACCTCTACTTCAGGATCGCTGCCGACCCCGTCTTTGGAAATTCTTACTGGCCGCCTTACACCGGCAAGAGGACCGCGAGGCTCTGCCGCTCGGGCACCGTCGGATGCGTCTAGCCCCTCTCGAGGTCGTCGATCGCTCGCCCGTGGCCGACGTCTACGGGCAAGTCGCGAACGCCGAGACGTCCTGCACCGGCGCGAAGGCCCTGCCCTGCGGGTTGAAGTACTGGCGCACGTGGCCTGTTTGCGTGTCGGTGACGGTGATCAGCACCTCGACGTTGGTGAGCCCGCTGGCGAAGACCCAGTAGCGGTCGTTCACGCCGCAGGCGTTGAGCACCTTCACCGTCAGCTCGGTGTTGTCGGGGTCGAAGAAGTAGAGCTGCCCGGAGTCGCCGGTCTGCGACACCACCAAGGCGGGGCCCGAGCTGGTGCCGGTGCTCCAGCGCGCCTGCACCTCGAAGCGGCCGTCGTTGAGGCACAGCGTGGTCGCATCCGGCGCGCAGGTGCCCGGCGCCACCACCGGCGCGAGCTGGGTGAAGGAGACGAGGTCGCCGAGGTCGCGCCCGCTCCTGAGCCCCGCCTGGTTGTCGTACTGCCAGTGGATGCCGCCGTAGATGCGGCTCTGGCCGGCCTCCTCGGCCGCCTGCGAGAAGCTGGTGAAGCTGCGCGTCACGCCCGGCAGGGCGTCCGAGGTGGTGGAGAACGAGACGGCGTCGCCGCCGAAGAAGCTCGCCAGCACGCGCGAGGACGCGGCGCTGAAGGTGCTGTGCCCCGAGGTGTAGGCGGGGAACGGCGGCGTGGAGATCAGCGGCAGCCAGGTGGGGTTGGGCCGCGTCGCCGGGTTGCCGTCCTCGCCGGCGTGCTGGATACCGGTGACCGGACGCCAGCAGCTGTAGGCGTACTTGGCGTCCCAGGAGACGATGGCGGCGTCGGCGGTGGCGATGTTGAGCAGGGCGAAGAGGCGGGCGCGCTGCAGCAGCGAAAGCTGGTGCTCGGTGGCGAGGCCCTGGGCGATGACGTTCCAGTGACCGGGCGGCGTTACCGTGCCGCTGCCGTCGGCCCAGAAGAGGGCGATCTGCGTCTGCTCGGTGGTGCGGACGGCGCTGTCGCTCTTGCCCAGCAGCTGGACCTCCTCGAAGGCGAGGGTGTGCTCGCCGCTGTTGGGGGCCGGCGGCGCCGGCGGCCGCAGCTGCGAGCCGTGGTGCAGCGCCCACGGCGTCACCGTCGGCCAGTTGGGCAGCAACGGCGGTGCGAAGGCCGGCGGCGTCGGCAGCCACCAGCTGGCGCCGACCGGCGCCTCGTAAGCGCTGACGTCGCCGGAGTGGTCGTTGCTGCGCAGGGCGAGGATCTCGACGGCCACCGCCTCACCCCAACCGATGCCGCTGGTCTTCGCGGAGCCGTCGGGGATCGCCGCGAGCGAGGTCGCGCGCGCGGCGTCGAAGGTGGCCTGCTGTGCGGGGTAGAGAGCGACGAGGACGTTGTGCGCTGCCGACACCCCCGCCGCCTCCGGCGAGGCGCCGACGGGCGCGGCGTCCGTCACGTGGTAAGGCGTGTAGCCGCCGACGATGCCGTCGACGGCGTCGAAGACCGCCACGTGCACCATGGCGAGGGCGCGGCTGGCCTTGGGCGGTGAGGTCCTGTCGGTGCGGATGGCGTTGAGCGCAACGTTGTTCCAGTCGACGACCACTTCGGCCGCGGCGGCTCCGGCGGCGAGCAGCGACACCGCGACGCACACGGCAAGCAAGCGACTTCGCATGGCACACCCCTCCTCGGGTTCAGGCGGTTCCCAACAGCTTAATGTCTCGTCCGGGTAGGCTCGCTGTGACCTACGTCAACGGGCGGCGAAAGGGATCACGGCGCCGCGGCGATCGAGGTCGCCGGCGGCGGGCAGTTACATCTTTCCGTAGCTCGGTCCGCCGCCGCCCTCGGGCGGCACCCAGGTGATGATCTGGTAGGGATCCATGATGTCGCAGGTCTTGCAGTGCACGCAGTTGCTGGCGTTGATCTGCAGCCGGCGGCCGGCGGGCGAGGCGGGGTCGGCCACCATCTCGTAGACGGCGGCGGGGCAGAAGCGCTGGCAGGGGTTGCCGTACTCCTGCGTGCAGCGGTCGACGCAGATCGTCGGTGTCGTGCACCAGCAGGTGGACCGGCTGGTCCTCGTCGTGCGCGGTGCCCGAGTTGTAGACGTCGGCGAGCTTGTCGAAGGTGAGCTTGCCGTCGACGGGCACCGGCGCCGGCTGGCGCAGACGCCTTGCCGGCCGGTGACGTGAGCTTCTTCATCCGCGTCGTGCCCGGGCTGGGTCGGCAGGCGCGAGGCGACGCCGAAGCCGCGCCCGCCGGTGACCATCCCGAGCCCCGCCTGCAGCATGCCGGCGAAGAGGCCGTGGTCGAACGCCTGGTGGAAGTTGCGCACCGCCCACAGCTCGTCGCGGATCCAGCTCGCCGCGCACCTTCTGCTCGTAGCGCGGCGAGCGCGGCGGCGGCCGGTGTCGTCCGTCGCGCAGCGCCTCGAAGATCGTCTCCGCCGCCAGCATTCCCGACTTCATCGCCAGGTGGATGCCCTTGAGGCGCTGGCTGTTGAGGAAGCCGCCGCTGTCGCCGACGAGCAGGAAGCCGTCGCCGGCGAGCTTCGGCATCGAGTACCAGCCGCCCTCGGGGATCGCCTTGGCGCCGTAGTAGCGTCATGCGTGCCGCCGTCGAGCAGCGCGCGGATGCGCGGGTGGGTCTTCCAGCGCTGGAACTCCTGGTGCGGGTCGAGCCAGCGGGTTCGCGTAGTCGAGGCCGACCACCAGCCCGACGATGAGCTGGTCGTTCTGCATGCCGTAGACGAAGCCGCCGCCGAAGGTCTCGGTGCCGAGCGGCCAGCCCATGGTGTGGATCGACCGCGCCGGGCGCCACGCGGCCCGCCGGCACCTCCCACACCTCCTTGAAGCCGATGGCGTAGACCTGCGGGTTGCGCCCGTCGCTGCAGGCCGAAGTCGTTCTCGAGCTGCTTGGCGAGCGTGCCGCGCGGCCCCTCGCCGAGCACCGTGACCTGGGTGCGGATGTCGACGCCGGGCTCGTAGTTCGCCTTCGGCTTGCCGTGCTTGTCGAGCCCCTTGTCGCCGGTGCGCACGCCGACGACGCGCCCGCCCTCGACCAGCGCCAGCGCGGCCGGGAACTCGGTGAAGACGTCGACGCCCATCGCCTCGACCTTGCGGTGCCATCCACTTGAGCGAGCTTGCCGAGCGAGGCGACGTAGTTGCCGTGGTTCTCGCAGCGGCGGCGGGATGATCGGCAGCGCCATGCCGCGCCGCTCGGTGAGGAAGAGCACCTCTTCTTCGTGGACCTCGCCCTCGAGCGGCGCCTGCCGCCAGTCGTCGGGGAAGAGCTCGCGCAGCGCGCGGGGGTCGACCACGGCGCCGGAGAGGGCGTGGCTGCCGATCTCCTTGCCCTTCTCGAGCACGGCGATCGACGAGCTCGACGGCTTGCCGGCGCCGGCATTGTGCGCGGCGATCAGCTCGGCCGAGGTGGTAGGCGCCGGCCAGGCTCGCCGGCCCGGCGCCGACGAAGAGGACGTCGATCTCCAGCGTCTCGCGTTCGACCTCGGCCACGGCGGGCGGGATGCTACCACCGGGCCCGGCGGCTCCCGCGGCTGCCTGTAGGCACCCGGTTGACAACAAATCGCTGCCGGGCGAAAGTAGGCGTCCACAACTTGGACGTGAGCCAGCGAAAGGAGCTTCTGTGACTGCAAGGGCGATTCTCCGTGGGTTCGTCACCAGTGTGCTGTTCGTCGCCGTGACGACGGCGCTTCCCGCTCAGCAACTGCTCAAGAATGGCAACCCGGCCCCGGCGCCGTTCGGGCCGCCGCACGTCGACGTCATCGGCGCGACCTCGATCACCCAGTCGACCAACCCCACGACGGTTACGACCGGCAACTCGGTGTCGTGCAACAACGGCGCGGGCGGCGGCTTCTTGCACACCGACAACAGCTACTTCCGCGCCTTCACGCTCAGCGCGTTCAACCCGCCGCTCGACCAGCTGCAGTTCATGGTGCAGTCGGTGACGTTCGGCATCGAGACGGCCAACGCTTCGGGCACCGGCACGACTCAGCCCATCACGGTGAGGATCCACAGCAGCACCACCAATCCGCCCACCAACGCCAGCATGACGCTGCTGTCGACTGAGATAGTGAACGTGCCCGACCAGGCGAACACGACGATCACCGTCCCTCTCACCACCCAGCCCATCTTCCTTACCGCGACCGGCATCCTGGTGGTGGAGATCTTCAGCCCCGATGGCCAGACGGCGGGCCACTCCTTCTTCATCGGCTCCAACGCGCTGGGCCAGTCCGGTCCGAGCTTCATCCGGGCGGCGACCTGCGGCATCGGCGACGTCACCAACCTGGCGGCGATCGGTTTCGCCAACATGCACATCGTGATGACGGTCAACGGCAACAGCCAGGCGCCGGTCTCGCTGGAGTCGGTCACCGTCGACTGAGCCCCGCCCTCGACGGAAACCGGCCTCCGTCAGGGGAGCCGATACAGGTACATGCTCCCGTCGAAGGTGTCGGCGGGGGCATGGCGGCGCAGCCAGTCGGTCGGCGGCGCCCTGCTCGGCGGCCTCGAGCCCGCGCACCAGAGTGTGCGCCGAGATGGCGTAGGCGCCGGGGCGCGGCTGCTGCCAGTCGGTCGAGCGCATGGGCTCGAGCGTGACGCCCGGGCCCTGCATCGGCAGCGTGTGGAGGCCCATCGGCAGCACGTAGGCGCGCCGGATGCCGCGCGCGGCGAGCCACCGCGGCAGCCGGTAGAGGCTCTGTCCCCAGTCGAGGTTGGAGTCGTCGAGCCAGCGCACGCCGGCGGCCGCGGCCGCCCGCGAAGCCGTTGAAGTAGCTGAGGTAGCCGGGGAAGGCGAGCAGCGAGTCGGCGGCGTGGGCGAGGAGGAGGACCGCGAGCATCGCCGGCGCGGTGCGGGCGGCGAGGCGGGCCCAGCTCGGCATCCGCAGCAGCGCGGGTGCCAGCGCGCCGGCGAGGACGAAGAGCAGCGCGTAGGCGGGCAGCACGTAGCGCACGCCGAGCGGCACGGCGAGCGCCGACATCGCCGCGATCCAGCCGAGGGCGGGCAGCCAGAGGTAGACGTCGTCGCGCCAACGCTCGCGCCGGCGCGCCCAGGCGAGGGCCAGGCCGCCGAGCATCGCCAGCAGCTCGACGGGCGTGCTCTTGACCGCCATCGCCACCAGGAAGTAGTGCGGGAAGCGCGCCGCGAAGCTCCCGGCCAGGTAGTAGCGGTAGCCGGGCGGGTTGTTCTCGTAGACGAGCCGCGCGTCCTGCAGGTAGCGCAGCGGCGCGGCGAGCGAGAGGTAGGAGAGCTGCAGCACGACCGCGGCCGCGATCAGCGTGAGCAGCCAGCCGAGCAGCCGGCGGCGCCGGTCGCGGAGGCCGTGGGCGAGCAGGTCGCAGGCGAGCATCATCGGCAGCAGCAGCAGGGCGCTGAACTTCGCCGCCAGCGCCACGCCGAGCGCCAGGCCGCAGAGCGCGAACGGGCGAGCCAGCGCGCTGCGCGCCTCGCCGCGCGTGGCGCGCCACCAGAGCCACATCGTCGCCACGACGCCGAGCGTGGCCGCGACGTCGGTGGTCACCAGGCCGGCGTGCGCCAGCACCAGCGGCGACGCCGCGTAGAGCGCCAGCGCCGTGAGCCCGGCGCCGTCGCCGAAGCGCTGCCGGGCCCAGGCGAAGCAAACCGACGCCGGCGAGCAGCGACAGCGCGACGACCGGCAGCCGCCCGGCGCGCATCAGCGCCATGGTGTCGTTGCCGGCGTGGTAGATCACCTCGCGGCCGAACCGCCACTCGTCGTCGCGCGAGTAAGCGGCGCCGGCGAGCGGCAGGCGCGGGTCGAGCCGCGAGGCGGCGAGCCCGGCGAGCTCCTTCACCAGCGGCGGATGCTCGCGGTTGAGCTTGATCTCGCCGGTGGCGACGACGGCCAACCCCGCCGGCAGGTGGCTCACCTCGTCGAAGGTCGGCGAGGCGTTCCACATCGCTCCCACGGCGAGCGCGCCGTGGAGGAGGAGCAAGCAGCGCGGCTGCCGGCAAAGTCCAACCGGCGGGGCGCGGTGCCGCCATCCGTCTGGGGCGCGGGCGAGCCGGGAGCGTCGACGGCGATGGGCCATGATAGCGCCGCCGACGGCAGCCGCCCGGCCCTGCGCGCGGCTCGCAGTCGTGTCGCGGTCGGCCGTCTTGACAGCTTTCGCCGCCCGCTGCTGTAATCCTCGCGCTACGACGAGGCCGATGCCGATGAGCACCACCAACACCCATGCGCGCCGCGGCGACCAGTCCGCGACGCCCGGCCGTTGCTGGTGGTCCTACGCGCAGCCTTACGTCTAGGGCGCGGTCGGGATCGTCCCGGCCGAGGCTACCCGGGACGAGGCCAGCGCCGCATGCGCAGGCGAGACCTCCCACCGGGTCGTTCCCGTCAGGAGGTCTTCCGCCTTGCGCGACGCAGCGAGCCTCGTCGAGCCACCCTCGTCGCCACCCTGACCCGGCCGCCGGCCGCGGGCGAGCTGGCGGCGCTGCCGGCCGCCGTCGACTGGCTCGAGGTGCGCGCCGACCTGACCGGCGAGCTCGACGCCGCCGCGCTCCGTCGCGAGCTGCCGGGCAAGCGGCTGCTCTACACGCTGCGCAGCGCCGCCGAGAAGGGCGCCTTCGGCGGCGGCGCCGGCCGAGCGGCGGCAGCGGCTGCGCGCCGCGGCGGAGAGCTACGACCTCGTCGACCTCGAGTGCGACCGCGACGTCACGGCCGACCTGCTGGCTGCGGTGCCGGTCGAGCGGCGGCTGGTGTCGTGGCACGGCGCGCCCGAGCCGCTCGTCGACTTCGAGCACCGCGCGGCGCACCTGATGAAGACGCCGGCGGCGCTCTACAAGCTGGTGGTGTTCGCGCAGCAGCCGGGCGAGGCGCTGCTGCCGCTCGAGCTGCTCGCCAACGCGCGGCGCGACGACCTGATCGCCTTCGCCGCCGGCGCCGTCGGCACCTGGACCCGGCTCGTCGCGCCCTACCTCGGTGCCCCCTGGGTGTACGGCTCGGCCGGCGACGACCCGGCCGCGCCCGGCCAGCTGCCGGTGGCGCGGCTGCTCGCCGACTACGCGCTCCCCGAGCTGCGGCCGGTCACGGCGCTCTTCGGGGTGGTGGGGATGCCGGCGCTGCACTCGCTGTCGCCGCGGCTGCACAACGCGGCGTATCGCGCGCTCGGGCTGCCGTACCTCTTCCTCCCCTTCGAGGCGCCCGCCCTCGGCGACTTCTGGCTCGAGGTGGTGGAGGACGCGACGCTGCCCGACTGCGGAATGCCGCTGCGCGGTCTCGCGGTGACGACGCCGTTCAAGGCCAGCGCGGTGGCGGTGGCGGGCGCGCTCAGCCCGCTCGCCGAGCGGCTGTCGGTGGCCAACTCGCTGGTGTGCCGCGACGGCGTGTGGGAAGGCGACAGCACCGACGGCGAGGGCGTGCTCAACGCGCTCGGCTGGCGCGGCGTGCCGGTAGCGGGCGCGCGGGTGGCGATCGTGGGGGCCGGCGGCGCCGGCCGCGTCGCCGGCCTCGTGCTGTCGCTCGCCGGGGCGGCGGTGACCATGGTCAACCGCGACGCCGAGCGCGGCGCTGCCGTGGCGGCCGAGCTCGGCGTCGCTTTCCAGCCGCTCGCCGAGCTTCTCGGCGGCGGGCTTCGACGTCATCGTGCAGGCGACGCCGGTCGGCCGCGGCGCGACCGACGCGCTGCCGTTCCCCATCACCGAGCTGGGTCCGGGCATGGTGGTGGTCGAGCTGATCTACGGCGAGCAGCCGACGCCGCTCGCGCGCGCCGCCGCCGCCGCGGGCGCCGTCGTCGTCGACGGTCGCGAGGTGCTGCTCGGCCAGGCGCTCGGGCAGTTCCGGCGGATGACGGGGCAGGAGCTGCCGCTCGAGGTGGGGCGCGCGGCGCTCGGGCTGACGCAGCCGGATGAGGACGCGCCGTGACGCTCGGACGTGTCGCGGCCCCGGTGGCGGCGGTGCGCGAAGCGACCGCGGACCGCGTACGAGCGAGAAAGGTGCGCCCGCACGTGCGCACGTTCCTCGCCGACGCGCTGACGCCGCTGGCCGCTTACCGCCGTCTTGCCGCCCTCTCCCCGGTGCGCTTCCTGCTCGAGAGCGTCGCCGGCGGCGAGCGCGTGTCGCGCTACTCATTTCTCGGCGCGGCGCCGCGCGAGCTGCTCTACGTCTATCCCGACCGTGCGGAAGTCCTGCGGCCCGGCGCCGCCGCCGAGCGTCTGCCGGGTGCGCCGCTCGCGGCGTTGCGCGCCCGCGTCGACGCCTTCACGGCGCCGCCCGCCGAGGTGCCGTTCACCGGCGGCTGGGTGGGGTTCTTCAATTGGGACCTGGTGCGCCTCTTGGAGCCCAAGCTGGTGAGCCGCCCAGCCGGCGCCGCCCCGGCGCCGGTGACCGTTCTAGCCCGCTTCGACACCGTGGTGGTGTTCGACCACGTGCGCCAGCGCGTGCTGGCGATCGCCAACGAGGTGGAGGGCGAGGTCGACCGCGCCGCCGCCGAAGCCGACCTCGCACGCATCGCCGCGGCGCTCACCGGTGAAGGCGGCGGCGGCGGCGTCGAGCTGCCGGCGGAGTCGCCCGTCGCCGCGGCGCTGCCGCCGGCGAGCCTCGACGGCGCCGCCTACCAATCCGCGGTCCGCCGCGCCCAGGAGCACATCGTCGCCGGCGACATCTTTCAAGTCGTGCTGGCGCGCCGCTTCGCTGCCGCGACGACCGCCGCGCCGCTGGCGCTCTACCGCGCGCTGCGCCTCGTCAACCCCAGCCCGTACATGGTCCTGCTGGAGATCCCGGCGACCGCGTCGCCTGACCGCGCCGGCTTCGGCGCCGCCGTTCGCGCTCGTCGGCGCCTCGCCCGAGATGCTGGTGCGCGTCGAGGGGCGCCGCGTCGAGACGCGGCCCATCGCCGGCACGCGCCGCCGCGGCGGCGACCCCGAGGAGGACGGCCGCCTCGCCGACGAGCTGCTTGCCGACGCCAAGGAGCGCGCCGAGCACCTGATGCTCGTCGACCTCGGCCGCAACGACCTCGGCCGCGTCGCCGCGCCCGGCAGCGTCCACGTCGCGAGCTTCATGGAGGTCGAGCGCTACAGTCACGTCATGCACCTGGTGAGCAGCGTGGTGGGCGAGCTCGCCGAGGGCCGCTCGGCGCTCGACGCGCTGCTCGCCTGCTTCCCGGCGGGCACCGTCTCGGGGGCGCCGAAGGTGCGCGCGATGGAGATCGTCGACGAGCTGGAGACGGCGCCGCGCGGGCCGTACGCGGGGGCGGTGGGCTACCTGTCGTTCGGCGGCGACATGGACACCTGCATCACCATCCGCACCCTCGAGGTGCGCGGCGGCGAGGTCGCGGTCAGCGCCGGCGCCGGCATCGTCGCCGACTCCGACCCGGCGAGCGAGCAGCGCGAGACCGAGAGCAAGGCGGCGGCGATGCTCGCCGCGCTGGCGCTCGCCGAAGAGCTGGAGGGGCGGTCGTGAGCGACGCCCGCCGCACGAATGCCGCTCGCATCCTGGTCGTCGACAACTACGACTCGTTCACCTACAACCTCGTGCAGCTGCTGCTGGTGGCGGGCGCCGAGGTCGAGGTGCTGCGCAACGACGCCGAGCCGGCCTCGGCGATGCTGGCGCGGCGGCCCGACGGCATCCTGCTCTCGCCCGGGCCCGGCCGTCCCGAGGACGCCGGCGTGATGATGGAGCTCCTGGCGGCGCGGCCGGCGCTGCCGGTGCTCGGCGTCTGCCTCGGCCACCAGGCGATGGGCGCCTCCTGCGGCGCCACGGTCGGACCGCGCCGTGCACCTGATGCACGGCAAGACCTCCAACGTGCGCCACCACGGCGAGGGCGTGTTCGCCGGCCTCCCCGACCCTTTCGAGGCGACGCGCTACCACAGCCTGGAGGTGAAGGCCGAGACCCTGCCGCCCGAGCTGCGGCCGGTGGCGTGGGCCGACGACGGCACCCTGATGGCGATGCGCCACCCCGAGCTGCCGTGGTGGGGCGTGCAGTTCCACCCCGAATCGGTGATGACGACCGCGGGGCCGCGGCTGGTGGAGAACTTCCTCGCGCTCTGCGGCGGGGCCGAGCGATGAGCGACCCCGCGTTCCCCGACGCGCTACGCCGCCTGCTCGCCCGCGAGGACCTCACGCGCGAGGAGACCGAGGCGCTCTTCGGCCAGCTCATGGACGGCGCCCTCGACGCGGCGCAGAAGTCGGCGCTGCTGGTGGCGCTGGCGATGAAGGGGGAGTCGGCGGCGGAGATCGCCGGCGCCGCCGCCGCCATGCGGCGGCGCGTGGTTCCGGTCCCGCACTCGCGCCCGCTCGCCGTCGACACCTGCGGCACCGGCGGCGACGGCCGCGGCACCTTCAACATCTCCACCGCCGCGGCGCTGGTCGCCGCCGCCGGCGGCGTCGCGATCGCCAAGCACGGCAACCGCTCGGTCTCCAGCCGCTCGGGGAGCGCCGACGTGCTCGCCGCCCTCGGCGTCGCCATCGAGGTCGACGCCGCGCTGGCGGGGCGGGCGCTCGACGAGATCGGCATCGCCTTCCTCTTCGCGCCGCTGCTGCACCCGGCGATGCGCGAGGTGATGCCGGTGCGCCGCGCCCTCGGCGTGCGCACGGTGTTCAACCTGCTCGGGCCGCTCACCAACCCGGCGGGCGCGCAGGCGCAGGTGCTCGGCGTCTACGCGCGCGACAAGGTCGAGCTGCTCGCCCGCGTGCTGCTCGAGCTCGGCGTGCGCCACGCGCTCGTCGTCCACGGCAGCGACGGGCTCGACGAGATCACCACCACCGGGCCCACCTTCGTCGCCGAGGTGCGCGACGGCGAGCTGCGCAGCTACGAGATCGCGCCCGAGGAGCTGGGGCTGCGCCGCGTGCCGCTCGCGGCTCTCGCCGGCGGCGCGCCGGAGGAGAACGCCGCGCGCATGGAGGCGCTGCTCGCCGGCGAGGCGAGGAGGCGCTGGCGGAAGTGGTGGCCGCCAACGCCGGCGCCGCGCTCTACGTCGGCGGCCGCGCGGCCACTCTCCGCGACGGCGTCGAGCAGGCGCGGGCGCTCTTGGCAGCCGGAGCCGCGGCCCGTAAGCTCGCCGAGCTGAGGGAGTACCGATGAGCGCTGGTGAGCCCAAGACCGGTGGGAACAAGGCCGGTGAGAACAAGGCCGACGTCGCCGACATCCTGCTGCGCATCGTCGAGCGGCGGCGGCGGCGGCTGGCGCCGTTCGGCGGCGGCGGCGAGCTGCCGGCGCCGGAGAAGGCCCCGTCGCTGCTCGCGCCGCCGGACAACCCGTTCCTCGCCTCCCTCGCCAAGCAGCGCGGCCGCGCCGTCATCGCCGAGGTGAAGCTGGGCTCGCCGAGCCTAGGCTCCGTGCGCGGCCAGTTCGACCCGCTGGAGGTGGCGCGCACCTACGCCAGGCAGGGCGCGGCGGCGCTGTCGGTGGTGGTCGAGCCCGACTTCTTCTACGGCAGCTACGAGCTGCTGCGCGGCTGCCGGCAGGCGAGCGGCCTGCCCACCATCGCCAAGGACTTCGTCGTCGACCCGCTGCAGCTGCAGTGGGCCAAGGACGCCGGCGCGGACGCCATCCTGCTCGTCGCCGCCCTCTACGACAAGGAGGAGCTGCACGGCTACGCGGCGGCGGCGCGCCTTCACGGCCTGGTGCCGCTCGTCGAGGTGCACGACCTCGGCGAGCTGTCGCGGCTCTCCGGCGCGCGCTGGGAGCTGGTGGGGGTCAACAACCGCAACCTGCGCACCTTCGAGGTGGCCATCGAGCACGGGCTGGCGCTCGCCTCGACGCTCCCCACCGAGGCGATCAAGGTGGCCGAGAGCGGCATCCAGTCGCCCGGCGACCTGCACATGCTGCGCGCCGTCGGCTACGACGCCTTCCTCGTCGGCGAGCGGCTGCTGCTGGCGCCCGACCCGGGCAAGGCGCTGCGGGAGCTGCTGGCGTGAGCGCCGCGAGGGGCCAGATGCGGGTGAAGGTTTGCGGCGTCACGCGGCCCGAGGACGCGGCGCTCGCGTGCGAGCTCGGCGCCGACCTGCTGGGGATCAACTTCTGGGCGCGCTCGCCGCGCGCCGTCTCGCTGGCGCAGGCGCGCGAGGTGGCGGATGCGGCGCGCGGCCGCGCGCTGCTCGTCGGCGTCTTCGTGAACGAGGGGCCGGCGAGCATCGCGGAGGCGGTGGCGGCCGCCGGCCTCGACCTCGTGCAGCTGCACGGCGACGAGGAGCCGGAGCTGCTCGGCGAGCTCGCGCGCGCAGGGGTTGCGCCGGGCAAGACCATCCGCGCCTTCCGCGTCGGCTCTGCTTTCGATGCGGTCGCGGCTACGGCGGCGTGGGAGCAGTGCTGGGGTTTCCTGTTCGACGCCGCGCGCCCGGGCATGTACGGCGGCACCGGCACGGAGTGGCCCTGGCGCCGCGTCGCCGCCACGGTATCGACCGGCCCGGCCACAGGCGCCACGCGCCGCGTGCTGGTCGCCGGCGGTATCGCACCCGGTCGCCTTCGCACGCTTCTCGCCGCTGCCGATGACTGGCGACCTGGTTCTCCGAGTCGGCCTGGCGACCTGGTCCTTCAGAGTCGGCCTGGCGGCCCTGGGGGATCGACGTCTGCTCGGGCGTCGAGAGCGCCCCCGGCCGCAAGGACGCGGCGAAGCTGCGCGCCCTGTTCGAGGAGGTCCGCGATGTCGAGACGCCGACGCTGGCCTGACGCGCGCGGCTACTTCGGGACCTTCGGCGGCCGCTACGTCCCCGAGACGCTGATGGCGCCGCTCGCCGAGCTGGCGAAGGCCTACGACAAGCTCGCCCCGCGCCGCCGCTTCCGCCGCGAGCTCGACGAGCTGCTCGCCGACTACGCCGGCCGCCCGACGCCGCTGTACTTCGCCGCCAACCTGACCGCCGAGCTCGGCGGCGCGCGCATCTACCTCAAGCGCGAGGACCTGCTGCACACCGGCGCGCACAAGATCAACAACGCCATCGGCCAGTGCCTGCTCGCCCGCCACATGGGCAAGGAGCGGGTGATCGCCGAGACCGGCGCCGGCCAGCACGGTGTCGCCACCGCCACCGCCGCGGCGCTGCTGGGCCTCGACTGCACGGTCTTCATGGGCGAAGAGGACATGCGCCGCCAGCGGCTCAACGTCAGCCGCATGCAGCTGCTCGGCGCCACGGTGGTGCCGGTCGACGCCGGCAGCCGCACGCTCAAGGACGCCATCAACGAGGCGCTGCGCGACTGGGTCACCAACGTGCGCACCACCCACTACGTGCTCGGCTCGGTGCTCGGCCCCGACCCCTACCCGCGGATGGTGCGCGACTTCCACCGCCTCATCGGCGAGGAGGCGCGACGGCAGCTCAAGCGCGCCACCGGCCGCCCGACGCCCGACCTCGCCATCGCCTGCGTCGGCGGCGGCAGCAACGCCATCGGCCTGTTCGGCGCCTTCCTCGACGACCGCGCCGTGCGGCTGATCGGCGTCGAGGCGGGGGGCCGCGGCAGCGCGCTCGGCGAGCACGCCTCGCGCTTCCAGGGCGGCAGCCTCGGCGTGCTGCACGGCACGCGCACCATGGTGCTGCAGGACCGCGACGGGCAGATAGCGACAACGCACTCGGTGTCGGCCGGCCTCGACTACCCGGCGGTGGGGCCGGAGCACGCGCTGCTCGCCGAGAGCGGCCGCGTCGAGTACACCTCGGTCTCGGACGACGAGGCGATCGGCGGCGTTCCACCAGCTGGCGCAGACCGAGGGGATCCTGCCGGCGCTGGAGAGCGCCCACGCCGTCGCCGAAGCGGCGCGCCGCGCCCCCAACCTCGGCAAGCGCATGGTGGTGCTGGTCAACCTCTCCGGCCGCGGCGACAAGGACGTCGACTCGGTGCTCGAGTGGGACGCCGGCCACGCCGACCCGCCGGCCGAGGCCAGCGAGGGGCTGCTGCAGCCGGTGCCGCACGGTGCCCGCCAGCCGCTGGACGAGCCGGCTTCGACGCGCTTGGCGCTGCATCGGAGGGGGAAGCGGTGAGCGCCATCGCCGAGGCTTTCGCGCGCTGCAAGGCGGAGAAGCGCGCCGCCTTCATCCCCTTCCTGATGGCGGGCGACCCCGACATCGAGACGCACGCCGCGACCTGCTCGAGGCGGCAGTGCGCGGGGGCGCCGACGTCGTCGAGATCGGCGTCCCCTTCTCCGACCCCATCGCCGACGGGCCGGTCAACCAGCGCGCCGCGGCGCGCGCGCTCGCCGCCCGCACCACGCTCGACGACGTGCTGCGCATGGTGGCGCGCCACCGCGACCGCCTGGGCGTGCCGATCGTGCTCTTCACCTACTTCAACCCGCTCCTCGCCCGCGGCCTCGGCACCTTCGCCGAGCTCGCCGCCGCCTCCGGCGTCGACGGCGTGCTCTGCGTCGACCTGCCGCCCGAGGAGGCGGCCGAGGAGCTGCTGCCGGCGCTCCACGAGCACGGCCTCGACAGCGTCTTCCTGCTCTCGCCGACCAGCTCGCCCGAGCGCGTCAAGCGCGTGGCGCCGAGAGCTCGAGCGGCTTCGTCTACTACGTCTCGCGCACGGGCGTCACCGGCGAGCGCGACGAGCTGCCGCGCGACCTCGCCCGCGAGGTGAAGCGGCTGCGCCGCAAGCTGCCGCTGCCGGTGGCGGTGGGCTTCGGCCTGTCGACGCCGCGGCAGGTGCACGACGGTGGCGAAGATCGCCGACGGCGTCGTGGTGGGCAGCGCGCTGGTGCGCCTGGTCGAGGAGCACGCCGGCAACGGCGACCTGCCGCAGCTGCTCGAGGAGCGCGTGCGCGAGCTGGCCGCGGCGACCCGGCTGCGCTGATCGGAGGCAAGTGGAACGATGGCGCCGGCGCACGATCTCTTTGCCGAATACCAGTGGCGGGGCATGGTCCACACGGCGACCGACGAGCTGCCGGAGGTGCTCGCCAACGAGAAGCTGACGGCCTACATCGGCTTCGACCCCTCGGCCGCCAGCCTGCACGTCGGCTCGCTGCTGCCGGCGATGGCGCTGGCGCGGCTGCAGCGCTTCGGCCACACGCCGATCGCCATCGTCGGCGGCGGCACCGGGCTCATCGGCGATCCCAGCGGCAAGACCCAGGAACGGCAGCTCCTCACCAAGGAACAGCTCGAGCGCAACCTCGCCGGCATCCGCTCGCAGCTCGAGCCCTTCCTGGACTTCACCGCCGCCGGCAACCCGGCGCGCATGGTCGACAACGCCGACTGGCTGTGCACGGTCAGCATCACCGACTTCCTGCGCGACGTCGGCAAGTACTTCACGGTGAGCTCGATGCTGGCGAAGGAGTCGGTCAAGCGCCGCATGGGCGGCGGGGTGGAGGCGGTCGCCGAGGGCGAAGGGATCTCGTTCACCGAGTTCAGCTACATGCTGCTGCAGGCCTACGACTTCCTCGAGCTCTACGACCGCTACGGCTGTCGGCTGCAGATGGGCGGCAGCGACCAGTGGGGGAACATCGTCGCCGGCATCGACCTCATCCGCCGGCTGCGAACGCCCGCCGACGCCGATCGCGGCCCGCAGGCGAGCAAGCGCGCGTCGCTCGCTTCCGGCCTGGTCTTCCCGCTGCTCGCCAACGCGCAGGGCACCAAGTTCGGCAAGACCGAATCGGGCACGGTGTGGCTCGACGCGCAGCTCACTTCGCCCTACCGCTTCTACCAGTTCTGGCTCAACACCGACGACCGCGACGTCGTCACCTTTCTGAAGTTCTTCACCTGGCTCGAGCGTAGCGAGGTCGAGGAGCTCGCCGCGCTCACCAGTGAGGCGCCGGAGCGGCGCGAGGCGCAACGCCGTCTCGCCCGCGAGGTCACCGCCACCGTCCACGGGCCGAGCGGGCTCGCGGCCGCCGAACGCGCCAGCTCCCTGCTCTTCGGTGGCGACTTCGCCGGCATCGGCGCGGCGGAGATCGCGGAAGTGTTCGGCGATGCGCCCTCGATCGTCGTCGCGCCGGAGCGGCTCGCCGGCGACGGGCTGGCGATCGCCGAGCTGGCGGTGGCGAGCGGCCTCGTCGCCTCCAAGGCCGAGGCGCGGCGGATGGTCGAGGCGGGAGGGCTGTACCTCAACAATCGCCGGCTCACACTGGAGAAGAAGACGGTGACCGCCGCGGACGCCATCGACGGCCGCTTCCTCGTGCTGCGCAAGGGCCAGAAGACCTACCAGCTCGTGGGCATCGGCGGGGACGCGTGAAGTGCCGCCCGGGGAGCCAGCGGAGCGCGACCCGCCGGCGGTGGCCGAGGCCGCCATCGAGCGCCTGCGCCGCAACATCGACGCCGTCGACGAGGTGGTGGTCAAGCTGCTCGAACCAGCGTGCCAGGTGGGCGCAGGAGATCGGCGTCGTCAAGAAAGGCGCCGGCATCGCCATCTACCAGCCCGACCGCGAGGCGCGGGTGGTGGCGCACGTGGTGGCCGCCAACCGCGGCCCGCTCGAGGCGGCGGCGATCCAGCGCCTCTTCGAGCGCATCATCGACGAGAGCCGGCGGCTCGAGCGCACGGCGGAGCCGGAGGGGGCGAAGTGATCGTCGTGATGTCGCCGGCGGCCGACGCGCCGGCGATCGAGCACGTCATCGCGCGCCTGGTCGAGCGCGGCTTCGACGTCCACCGCTCGACCGGCGCCGAGCGCACCGTGCTGGGCGTCGTCGGCCCCACGGCCGAGCTCGATCCCGCGGAGCTGCAGCTGCTGCCCGGGGTCGAGGAGGTGGTGCGCGTCTCGAGCCCCTACAAGCTCGTCTCCCGCGCCTTCCACCCCGACGACACGCTGGTGCGCGTCGGCCAGCCGGGAAGAACGAGGTCACCTTCGGCGGCGAGGAGGTGGTGGTCGCCGCCGGCCCCTGCTCGGTGGAGAACGAGGACCAGATCCGCCGCACCGCCGCCGCCGTGCGCGCGGCCGGCGCCCGCCTGCTGCGCGGCGGCGCCTTCAAGCCGCGCTCGTCGCCCTACAGCTTCCAGGGCCTCGGCGAGGAAGGGCTCGAGCTGCTGCGCAAGGCGGCCGACGAGGAGGGTCTCGCCCTCGTCACCGAGGTGATGGACCCGTCGCAGATCGCCCTCGTCGCCGGCTACGCCGACATGCTGCAGGTGGGCGCCCGCAACATGCAGAACTACGTGCTGCTGCGCGAGCTCGGCAGGCGCCGGCAAGCCGGTGCTGCTCAAGCGCGGCCTCGCCGCCACCATCGAGGAGTGGCTGCTCGCCGCCGAGCACGTCGCCGCCGCCGGCAACCGCGACGTCGTGCTCTGCGAGCGCGGCATCCGCACCTTCGAGACGGCGACGCGCAACACCATGGACATCTCCGCCATCCCGGTGATCGAGAAGCGCTCCCACCTGCCGGTCATCGCCGACCCCAGCCACGGCATCGGCATCCGCGACAAGGTGCCGGCGATGGCCCGCGCCGCGGTGGCCGCCGGGGCCGACGGCCTGCTCGTCGAGGTCCACCACGACCCCGACAAGGCCCTCTCCGACGGCGCCGCAGTCGCTCTTCCCCGAACAGTTCCAGGCGCTGATGGACCAGCTGCGCATCATCGTGCCGGCGCTGGGAAGGTCGATCTGATCCCACCGCGGTAGCATTCGAGTAGTGAGCACCGTCAAGGAAGAAGCCCGAGAGGTCGTAAACAGCCTTCCTGACGACGTGACTTGGCGCGATGTGTTGAACGCCATGTACGAGACGTACGTGCGCCAGAGCATCGCGGCTGGCATCAGGGACGCCGAAGAGGGAAGGGTCGTGTCCCACGAGGAAGTCAGGAGGCGCTTCGGTCTGCGATGAACCAGCCCGTCGACACCAAAACGACGTTGAGGGACGCAGCCGCGGCGCGGGCGGCGGTGGAGTCGCCCCAGCGGTCGCCCATGGCGCCCGCGGCGGAGATCCTCCAAGTGCCGACGACCGTGCACGGGCGGGTGCTGCTCGAGGCGCCGCCAGAGCCGACGGCGCTGCTCGTCGGCTTCCATGGCTACGCGCAGCTCGGGGAGGACGCGTTGGCCTACCTGCGGCCGCTGGCCGAGGGCAGGCCGTGGGCGGTCGCGGCGCCGCAGGCGTTGCACCCCTTCTACCGGCCGAAGGACCAGTCCGTCGTTGCCGGGTGGATGACGCGGCTCGATCGTGAGATCGCGCTGGAGGACAACGTCGCCTACACGACGCGCGCGGTCGCCGAGCTGCTGGGGCGGGTGCCGACGGCGAAGAAGCTCGCCATCGTCGGCTTCTCGCAGGGCGTGGCGATGGCCTACCGCACGGCGGCGCGTTGCGGGCAGAAGGTCGACGCCGTGGTGGCGCTCGCTGCCGACCTGCCTCCGGAGCTCAGGAACGGCGGCTGGGGGACGCGGCCGGCGGTGCTCGTCGGGCGCGGCGACGGCGAGCAGTGGTACACGGAGGAGAAGCTCGCGGACGACCTCGCCGCCCTCGGCGCGCTCGGCATCGCCGCCGAGGTGTGCCGCTTCGCCGGCGGCCACGAGTGGGCGCTGCCGTTCGTCGAGCGCGCCCGCGAGTTCCTAGCCGCGCACTTGGCAGACTAAAGAGCAGGGTAGGGTGAGCCCGCTGCCGGGCCATGTCCGGCCGACGCTCCCGTACCGGCTACGCCGCGGTGAGCCGCCGCACGGCTTCGAGTAGCTCGTCGACGTCGACCGGCTTGACGAGGTGGGCGCGGAAGCCGGCCTCGATGCTGCGGCGCACGTCCTCGTCGGTGCCGAAGCCGGAGAGTACGATGGCGTCGAGCTCGCGGCCGCGCTCGCGCAGCTGGCGCAGCAGGTCGCGGCCGCTGCCGTCGGGCAGCGCCAGGTCGCTGATCAGCAGCCGGTGATCGGCAGTCGCGGCGGCGAGCGCCTGCGCGACCGAGCCGGCGACGGTGACCTCGCAGCCGGCGAAGCGGAGCAGCTGGGCGAGCGCCTCCGCGCTGTCGGCGTGGTCCTCGACGAGCAGCACCGGCACGGGTCCGGCCGCGGCCGCCTGGACCGCCGGAACCGTCCGCTGACCCGCTGCAGGCGCCGGCGTCAGGGAGCGCCGCCCTCGCGCCACCGCCGGCAGTTGGACGACGAACGTGGCGCCGCCGAGCGGCCCGCTGCTCGCCGAGATGGCGCCGCCGTGCGCCTCGACGAGCCCGCGGGCGATCGCCAGGCCGAGGCCCAGGCCGCCGTGCCGGCCGCCCGGCTCGCTGCCGGGATGCGCGAACGGCGCGAAGAGCGTCGCCATCGCCTCGGCGGGGATGCCGGGGCCGGAGTCGGCGACGGTCACCGCCACCCGGTCCGCGCCGGCCGCCGCGGTGCTCACCCGCACCGAGCCGCCGGCGGGCGTGAACTTGACGGCGTTGCCGACCAGGTTGCCGAAGACCTGCTGCAAGCGCGCCGGATCGGCGAGCACGTTGGCCCGCCGCGCGTTCTCCGCCAGCTCGATGCTCAGCTTGTCGGCGCCGGGCATGGTGCGCGCGTTGGCGACGACGCGGCCGCAGCACCTCGTGGAGGTCGATCGGCCGGCGCTCGAGGCTGAGCTTGCCGTGCTCGATGCGCGTCATGTCGAGCAGGTCGTCGATCAGCCGCGCTTCGAGCTCGACGTTGCGGCGGATCATCGCCACCGCCGCGGTGAGGTCGGCGGGCACCTGGCGCTCGCGCTGCCAGGCGCTCACCGTCGCCAGGATGGGGGTCAGCGGCGTGCGCAGCTCGTGCGACAGGATGGCGAGGAAGCGCCCCTTGGCCTCGCTCGCCGCCCGCTCCCGCTCGCGCTCGAAGAGCAGGCGCTCGCGCTCGTTGCGGCTGCGCTGGCGCTCGGAGAGGTCGGTCATCGCCGTCAGCAGCTCCTGCCGCTCGTCGTGCGCGACGCTGCGAGTGAGCAGCTCGACCGGCAGCCGCACGCCGTCGGGGCGCTGCACCTCGAGCTCGCTGGTCGCCTGGCCCGCCGAGCGCGCGCGCCGGACGTGGGCCAGGAAGTCCTGGCGCCGCCCCGCCGGCAGGCAGTGGACGAACGGCAGTGCCGATGAGCTCGCCGCGCGGCTTGCCCAAAGCGTTCGCCGCCGTCAGGTTGAGCTCGAGGATGAGGCCGAAGGGATCGAAGGTGAGGTAGCCCAGCGGCGCGAAGTCGTAGAGGTCGGCGTAGCGGTCGCGCGACTCCTCGAGCACCCGCTGCGTCTCCTGCAGCCGCTCGTTCTGCATCCGCACTTCCTCGCGGTGCACCTCGAGCTCGGCCAGCAGCTGCTCGCGCTCCGCCGCCTGCGCTTCGAGCTCCGCCACCCGGGCGCGCAGCTCGTCGCGGGTCGCGGCGCGACGCGGGCTCATTCGAGGACCGACAGCAGCAACAGCTGGTCGTCGGCAGTCTCCACGCGCCGCACCGACAGGCGGCGCGGGCGACCGCCGTCGCCGTCGGCGGGGATGGCGATCTTCCGGCCGCCGCGCCGTGGCGGGCGCTTGGCGAGCAGCTCGCGCAGCTGCGGCCCGTCCCACTCTTCCGGCACCAGCTCGTCGAGCGGCCGCCCGACCGCCTCCGTGGCCGAGAGCCCGAGGAGCCCCGCGAAGGCGAGGTTGAGCGCGCGCAGCCGGCCGTCGCCGCCGACCAGCGCCAGCGGCGTGCCCACCGCCTGCAGCACCTCCTCGACGAGCTGGCGCGCGATGCCCGCCTCCCGCTCGTGCGCCTTGAGCTGCTCGATGTCGAGCAGCGACAGCACGGCGCCGTCGATGCGGTTGTCGAAGTCCTTGTAGGAGCGGATGCGCAGGTGGTACCAGCCCTGCTCGCGGCCGCGCACCTCGCGCTCGACCGTGGTCACCTCGCCGATGGCGCGGCGGATCAGCTGCTCGAGCTCGGGGCAGTCGATGTTGGGCTTGATGTGGCCGATCGGCCGCCCGAGGTCGCTGGGGATCAGGTTGAGCACCTTCTCGGCGGTGGGGGTGAAGCGGCGGATGCGCAGGTCGTTGTCGACCATGACGATCGCCGTCTGCATGCTGCCGAGCAGGTTGACGAGGTCGCTGTTGACGCGCGCCAGCTCCTCGTTGCGCCCCTGCAGCTCCTCGTTGAGCGTGTGCAGCTCCTCGTTGGTGGACTGCAGCTCCTCCTTGGCGGTGTCGAGCTCCTCGTTGGTGGACTGCAGCTCCTCGTTGCTGGAGAGGACCTCCTCGTTGGCCGACTGCAGCTCCTCGTTGGCGGCCTCGAGGTCCTGGATCATCGACTGCAGGTAGCTGCGCGTGCCGGCGAGCTCCACCTGCAGCTCGGTGACGTGCGTGCTCTCCTTGCCGTCGGCTGGTGGCGGTGGCGCCGTTGGCACCGTCGCCGCCGCTGCCGTCTCCTCGAACAGCACCAGATAGTGGCGGCCCTCGGCGGGAGCGTTGCCCAGCGGCACGATCTCGACGGCGACCTGCGCCTCGTCGCCGTTGTAGCGCACGCGCAGCCCTTCCTTGCGCACCGGGCCCTCGCCGTTCCGCGCCTGGTGCAGGCCGGTGCGCAGCGCGTAGAGCAGCCCCTCGCGCGCCATGCGCAGGACGTTGAGGTTGGCCTCGCCGGGCGCCAGCTGCAGGAAGTGGCCGGTCTGCCCGCGCGTCTGCACGATGTTGGCGTTGGCGTCGACGATCACCGCCGGCGGTGCGAAGCGCTCGAGCAGCAGGCGGTCCGCGTGGCCGGCGACGACGTCGGACGTGGAGGAAGCACGGCCGCGCCGGGGGGCCTCGAAATCGGCGCCGTGGCGGTGGGGGAACGTGGGCGCCGTGTAGGCCGCGCCCTCCTTGCGGGCGTAGATGCTGTGCCGCTTGTCGACGACGCGGAAGAGGTCGGCGCGGGGCCCGACGCTTTCCGCCGAGCCGAGCACGAGGTAACCCTCCGGCTTGAGACCGTAGTGGAGCACGGAGATCACCCGTTTCTGCAGCGCCGTACCCAGGTAGATGAGGACGTTGCGGCACATCACCAGGTCGAGGTGCGAGAACGGTGGATCGCGGGTGAGGTCGTGGCGGGTGAAGATGCAGAGGTCGCGCACCGACTTCGCCATCCGGTAGCCGCCGTCGGTGGTGGTGAAGAAGCGGCTCAGCCGCTCGGGTGAGACCTGCTCGCTGACGCTGTGCGGGTACAGCCCGGCCCGCGCCACGCCCACCGCCGACTCCGAGAGGTCGGTGGCGAAGACCTGGATCTGGTAGCTACTGGCGCGGTCGCCGAGGGACTCCAGAAGCGCGATGGCGACGGAGAACGCCTCCTCGCCGGTCGAGCAGCCGGGGACCCAGAGGCGCAGCGGATCGTCGAAGCGGCGCTCGGCGAGCAGCTTGGGGAAGACGTGGGCCTGCAGCGCGGCGAAGGAAGCCGGGTCGCGGAAGAAGCGGGTGACGTTGATCAACAGGTCCTGGTAGAGGTCCTTGAGCTCGCTGGGGCTCTCCTCGAGCAGCCGCACGTAGCGCTCGAGGGTGTCGACCTTGTTGAGCACCATGCGGCGCTGGAGGCGGCGGCGGATGGTCCCCAGCTTGTAGCTGGAGAAGTCCACTCCGGCCTGGGCGCGGAGGCGCTCGAAGACGGGGCTCAGCCCTTCCTCCGGCACGCTCAGCGCGTCGCCTGGCCGCGGCCGCGGCCCGCGGTGGAAGAGGCGTGCCGCCAGCCGGGGCAGCTCGCGGCCGATCCGCTCGGGCGACAACACGAGGTCGGCGAGCCCGGCCTCGATGGCGGCGCGCGGCATCGAGTCGTACTCCGCCGTCGTCGGGTCCTGGGCGATGGCGATGCCGCCGCCGGCCTTGATCTCGCGCAACCCGGCGATGCCGTCCGAGCCCATGCCGGAGAGCACCACGCCGATACCGGGGCCGTCGGGGCCGCTGGCGAGCGAGTAGAGGAAGTAGTCGATGGGCAGCAGCGGCCGCGGCGGCTCGGTGCGCTTGGCGAGGAGGAAGCGGCCCTGCGCGATCTCCACCAGGGCATGGGCGGGAGCGAGGTAGATCGAGCCGGCCTTGGGCTCGAGACCGGCCTGGATGAGCGTCACCGGCCGGTCGGTGTGCTCCGCCAGGGTGTGGAGGAACCGCTCGGTCTGCTCGGCGGCGAGGTGCTGCACGACGACGTAGGCGAGCCCGTCTTCGCCGAGGTTGGAGAGCAGCCGGCGCAGGGCGTCGAAGCCGCCCGCCGAGGCGCCGATGCCGACGATCACCGGACCGGGGCCGCCGGCCCGCCCCTCCGTCTCCGCGTCGGACGCTCGTGGCAGGCGCGGTGCGGCGACGGCGCGCCGGCGTCTCCGGCTGCTGCGGTTTGCGGCGCGCCTTCGGGCTGCGTTTCGCCGGCAAGCTGTGCCCCCTCGTCGATCCTACGCCCTTCTCTGCACTTCGGAGGCCAGCCTGGTCGGGCAGACCCCTCGTGTCTCAGCCAAGCGTGTCTTAGCCAAGCGAGCCTGGCCTGTGAGAAGCTCCGCGCCGCCGAACCGCAGCGCCCGTGAACCGCCGACCGAGCCGAGACCGCCGAAGGTCCGAGGGGGACGACGAAGGGATGAGCCTGGCCACACTCTTCCGCAAGAAGCCGATCGCCGCAGATCGAGCGCGACGCCGAGCTGGGGTTCGGCGACGAGCACGGCCCGGCCTCCGCCGAGCCCCACCTGCGGCGCTCGCTGGGGGTCGATCGACCTCACCGCCTTCGGCATCGCCGCCATCATCGGCGCCGGCATCTTCTCGGCCATCGGCACCGCCGCCTTCCACGGCGGGCCGGCGGTGATCTTCCTCTTCATCTTCACCGCCATCGCCTGCGCCTTCTCGGCGCTGTGCTACGCCGAGTTCGCCTCGCGGGTGCCGATCTCGGGCTCCGCCTACACCTACGCCTACGCCAGCTTCGGCGAGCTGGTGGCATGGATCATCGGCTGGGACCTGCTCATCGAGTACGCCATCGGCAACATCGCCGTCGCCATCTCGTGGAGCGACTACTTCACGGGCCTGCTCTCGAGCATCCGCGTCGGCTCGCTCGAGGGCATCCACCTGCCGGCGTGGATGACCATGGACTACCTGTCGGCGGCGCGCGGCCACGCCGCCGTCACCGGGGCGCTGGGCCCGGGCGCCACCCTCGAGGCGATCGCCGCCAACCCCGACGTGGCGCGGCTGGGCGAGGCCTTCCGCGCCTGGACGACGGCGCCGCAGGTCGGCAACCTGCGCGTCATCCTCGACCTGCCGGCGCTCGCCATCGTCGCTCTCGTCACCCTCCTCGTCTACGTCGGCATCCGCGAGTCGAAGCGGGCGAGCAACGTCATGGTGGTCTTCAAGCTCGCCATCATCTTCGTGGTCATCGGCGTCGGCGCCTTCTTCGTCGACGCCGAGAACTGGGACCCCTTCGCGCCCAACGGCATCACCGGCGTGCTCAAGGGGGTCTCCGGCGTCTTCTTCGCCTACATCGGCTTCGACGCCATCACCACCACCGCCGAGGAGTGCAAGAACCCGCGACGCGACCTGCCGCGGGCGATGTTCCTGTCGCTGCTCATCTGCACCGTGCTCTACGTGCTCATCGCGCTGGTGCTCACCGGCATGGTGCCGCACGAGAAGCTGCTGGTCGGCGACCCGCTGGCCTTCGTCTTCGGCCCCGAGGGCGCCAACCAGCTCTGGCTGCGCGGCGTGGTGGCGATCTCGGCGGTGGTGGCGATGACCACCGTGCTGCTCGTCTTCCAGCTCGGCCAGCCGCGCATCTGGATGTCGATGAGCCGCGACGGCCTGCTGCCGCCGATCTTCTCGGCCATCCACCCGCGCTTCAAGACGCCCTGGTTCTCGACCCTGATGACCGGCCTGCTGGTGGCGGTGCCGGCGCTGTTCATGAACCTCACCGAGGTCACCGACCTCACCAGCATCGGCACGCTGTTCGCGTTCGTGCTCGTCTGCGCCGGCGTGCTGCTGCTCGGCGACACCGCGACGAAGTCAGGCCGCTACGTCAAGTACGTCGACTCGCGGTGGATCATCCCCACCCTCTACGTCGGCGGCTGGGCCTGGGTGCTGGCGTTCCGGCGCGAGGCGCTGCTGCGCTGGCTCTCCTTCACCGATCCCGCCGATCCGACGATCCGCGGCTGGGAAGTGTTCAAGCACGAGATCCCGCTCATCGTCTTCCTCGTCGGCAGCGGCGTGCTGGCGGTGTTGTGCTTCACCAAGCGGCTGTCGCTGATCCCGGTGATGGGCGTGCTCACCTGCGGCTACCTGATGACCGAGCTCGGCCTCACCAACTGGATCCGCTTCGGCATCTGGCTGCTCATTGGCCTGGTGCTGTACTTCGCCTACGGCGTGCGGCACAGCAAGCTGGCGCAGCGGGGGCCCGCGTAGCGGCCGCGCGCCGAGAAAGGGGTCTCCGATGTCTCAGGCAACGCAGCCGGTCACCACCGGCATCGCCAGCGTCCAGGCGCTGCTCGACTGGACGCCGGCGAGCGACCCGTTCTTCGTCTTCAACCGCGCCAGCGTGCCGCTGGTGCCGCGGGCGACGAGCGGCGCCCGCATGCTCGACTGCCAGGGGCTGGACTTCGCGCCCTACCCGCCGCAGGGCAATACCGATCCCGGCAACTACACGCTCGGCTTCTGGCAGTCGGTCGACGTCTTCACCTTCTTCGGCGGCAGCGTGCCGGTCACCACGCCGCCGCCGGGATGGATCAACGCCGGCCACCGCAACGGCGTGCCGGTCCTGGGCACCTTCTTCGCGAAGAAGGAGGCCGACGTCGACGCGCTGGTCGCCGACACCGAGCGGTCGGTGACACAGCTGGTGGCGGTGGCGCAGGCCTACGGCTTCGACGGCTGGTTCTTCAACGTCGAGGAGGGCACGACGCCGCAGGCGGCGGAGGCGCTGATCGAGCTGCTGCGGTCGCTGCGCTCGGCGATCCACGCCGCCATTCCCGGCTCGCTGGTGATCTGGTACGACGCCCTCCTGCCCGGCGGTACGGTCGACTACCAGAATGAGCTCAACGCCAACAACGCGCCGTTCTTCGAGGCCGTCGACGGCATGTTCACCAACTTCTGGTGGACCCCGGAGGGCCCCGGCGCCTCGCCGCAGAGCTCCGCCGACTACGCGGCGAGCCAAGGGCTCTCGCCGCTGCCGGTCTTCACCGCCGTCGACTGCTACGGCCGCAGCAGCCCGTCGTCGGGCCTGCAGAGCGGCGTGGCGCTGCAGGCGGCGGTCGACGCCGGCACGTCGCTCGGCATGTTCTGTCCCGCCTGGACCTGGCAGAACGCCAACACTCCGCTCAACGGCTCGCCATACGCGGAAGGCGATCCGGTCCTCTGGGCGGGAATCGCGGGCCTGCTGCCGCCGCGGCCGGCGGTCACGGCGTTCCCCTTCGTCACCCACTTCGACCAGGGCTTCGGCAACCAGTTCTGCATCGCCGGCCAGATCTCCAATCCGCACTGGGCGTACCCGTGGAGCAACGTCAGCCAGCAGGACGTGCTGCCGTCGGCGCGCTGGGCGCTCGCCGCCGGCTCGGCGCAGGCGTGCAGCGTGCGGCTCTCCAACGCCTGCCCGTTCGACGGCGGGTCGTGCCTGCAGGTCGGCGGCGATCCGGCGCAGGGAGAGTTCGCCACCTACTCGCTCTTCGCGTCGAGCCTGCCGGTGGGGAGCGAGGCGTTGACGCTGTCGTTCACCTACGTGCCGGCGCAGCTGCCCCAGGGCAACGTCGCCACCCACCCGGACATCGCCGTGGCGCTGCGGTTCGACGACGGCACCGCTGTCGTGGGGCTCGCCGGCGAGACGTCGCCGTGCGACGGGCGCAGCCTCGGAACCGGGGTGACCCCGGTTTACGTGGCGGGCACGGTCACGTCGGCGTTCGGCAAGGGCGCCGCAGGCACCTTCCCGTCGTGGAACGTGGTCACCGTCGACCTCGGCACTGCCTACGCCGGGCGCACGATCGTCGACGTCATGATGATCGCGGCCTGGCTGCCCGGCACCGCGGACGAGCCGGTGCCGTACGTCGACTGGACCGCGCTCGGCGAGATCAAGCTGCTGTCGGGTGCGTCGCCGGACCTCGGCCCCGCCACGGCGCTGGCGTGCGCTGAAGTCTCGTGGCAAGGAGCGACGGCGACGCTCAACCTCCAGTGGGAGCCGCCGTCGGGCACCGTCGTGCGCCACTACGACGTCTACCAGGACAGCGCTCTGGATCGGCCGCGCGTTCTGCCCCGCGTTCTGGGTGGGAGCGGCGGCCGCGACGGGGCCGCAGATCACCTTCGGTGTCCGTTGCGCCGACGCCTGGGGCCAGTTTCAGGACCCAGGCGCGATGGCCACCGTGACGCTTCCCGTGCCGGACACGCCGTCGTAGCGTGCGCCGGCTGGCGCGGCCGCCGAGATGGAGAGCGGCGTAAGATCCGTGGCATGCCCGCCACCGTTCACACGACCGCTTGTCCGCTCGACTGCCCCGACGCCTGCAGCCTCGAGGTGAAGGTCGAGGACGGCCGCGTCACCAAGCTCGACGGCGACCGCCGCAACCCCTACACCCAGGGCTTCATCTGCTCGAAGGTGCGGCACCTGCCGGACCTCCTCTACGGCCCCGATCGGCTGCTCTACCCCGAGCGGCGCGTCGGCAAGAAGGGCGAGGGGCGCTTCGAGCGCATCTCCTGGGACGAGGCGCTCTCGACCATCGCCGAGCGACTGCGCGCGGCACGCGAGCGCTTCGGCGGCGAGTCGATCCTGCCCTACCGCTACGGCGGCAGCAACGGCATGCTCACGCACGAGGCGCACGACGCGCGGCTCTTCCGCCGCCTCGGCGCCTCGCGCCTGCTGCGCACCGTCTGCGCCGCCGCCACCGGGCGCGCCGCGGTCGGCCTCTACGGCAAGATGCCGGGCGTCGCGCTCACCGACTACGTGCACGCGCGGCTGATCGTCGTCTGGGGCACCAACCCGTCCGCCACCGGCATCCACCTCGTCCCCGTCGTGCAGGAGGCGCAGCGGAACGGCGCCAAGCTGGTGGTGGTCGACCCGCGCGCGACGCCGCTCGCCAAGCAGGCCGACCTCCACCTGCAGGTGCGCCCCGGCGGCGACCTGCCGCTGGCGCTGGCCGTGATGCGCTGGCTGTGCGAGAACGGGCGGGCGGACGAGGCGTTCCTGGCGGCGCACGCGACCGGCGCCGAGGAGCTGCGGCGCCGCGCGGCGGCGTGGACGCCGGAGCGCGCCGCCGAGGTGTGCGGCGTGCCGGCCGCGCAGATCGAGGCCTTCGCGCGGCTCTACGCCGACTCCTCGCCGGCGGTGGTGCGCTGCGGCTGGGGCCTCGAGCGCAACCGCAACGGCGGCTCGGCGGTGGCGGCGGTGCTGGCGCTGCCGGCGGTGGGCGGCAAGTTCGGCGTCCGCGGCGGCGGCTACACGATGAGCAACTCGGGCGCCTGGAAGGTCGTCCGACGAGGCGGCGATCGACGAGCCCGAGCCGCCGACGCGCGAGGTCAACATGAACCACCTCGGCGAGGCGCTGCTCACGTTCGGCGATCCGCCCATCGACGTGCTGTTCGTCTACAACAACAACGCGCTGGCGACCAACCCGGACCAGGAGCGCGTGCGCCAGGGGCTCGAGCGCGAGGACCTCTTCACCGTCGTGTTCGACCAGGTGCGCACCGACACCGCGCTGTACGCCGACGTGCTGCTGCCGGCGACGGCGTTCCTCGAGCACCGCGAGCTGGCGCGCGGCTACGGCGCGCTTCGTCATCCACCGCATCGAGCCGGTGGCCGAGGCGCCGGGCGAGGCGCGGCCCAACTACGAAGTCTTCGCCGAGCTGACGCGGCGCCTGGGGCTGGCGAAGCCCGGAGACGTCGAGGGGCCGGCAGAGTACGAGCGGGTGCTGCTCGGCGGCAAGGACGAGAACCGGAAAGCGCTGGCGCAGCTCGACGAGGCCAGCATCGGCGACGCGCCGTGCGGCCCCGCGCCCATCCAGTTCGTCGACAACTTCCCGCGCACCGCCGACCGCAAGGCGCACCTCGTGCCCGACGGAGCTCGACCACGAGACGCCCATACGGTCTCTACACCTACCAGCCCGACCCGGCGACGGCGGCGGCGCCGCTGGCGCTCATCTCGCCGGCGACCAACCGCACCATCAGCAGCTACCTCGGGCACCTGCGGCGCGGCAAGGTGCCGCTGGAGATGCATCCCGCCGACGCCGAGCACCGCGGCCTGCGCGACGGCGACCGCGTGCGAGTGTGGAACCGGTACGGGGAAGTGGTCACCGGACTGCGGCTCAACGCGCGACCTGATGCCGGGCGTGGCGTGCCTGCCGAAGGGCCTGTGGGCCAAGCACACCGACAACGGCCGCACCGCCAACGCCCTGGCGCCGCCGACGCTGGCGGACCTCGGCGGCAACGCCTGCTTCAACGACGCGCGCGTCGAGGTGGCGCGGGCCTGAGCGGCCCCTTCAGCGCCGCAGCAGCGGTCGGCCGGACCGCTCGCCGGTCATCTTGCCGCTTTCGAGCACGACGCGGCCGTTGACGATGACGGTGTCGATGCCGTCCGAGTAGACGTTGGGCTCTTCGAACGTGGCGCGGTCGACGATCGTCTCGGGGTCGAAGACGACCACGTCGGCGGCCATCCCAGGACGCAGCAGGCCGCGGTCGAGCAGGCCGACGCGCCGTGCCGGCAGCGAGGTCATGCGACGCACCGCTTCCTCGACGCTGAACAGCCCCAGCTCCCTCGCGTAGTGGCCGAGGATGCGCGGGAACGATCCCAGCGAGCGCGGGTGGTGCTTGAACTTGCCGAACGGTCCCGCCAGCGAGAACGCGCCGGCGTCGAGGTCGAAGGCGACCCAGGGCCGCCGCATGGCGTGCTGCAGGTCGTCCTCGTTCATCGAGAAGCGGGCGACGAAGACATTGGCGCGGTCGGCTTCGACCAGCTCGATCAACGCTTCCTCGGCGCTCTTGTTCATCTCGGCGGCCACCGCCGACAGGCGCTTGCCGGTCCACTTCTGCAGCTCGGGAGCGAGCACCGCGACGATGAGGATGTCCTCCGGCGGCCGCGCCTTCCAGCCCTGGAGGTCGCTGCCGTTGCCGTCGCGGATCTCCTGCAGGATGCGGGCGCGCTGGGCGGGGTCGTGGAAGCGCGCGATCATGGCGTCGACGCCGCCGGCCTGCGCCCACTGCGGCACCGTGGCGTCGAGGCCGTTGCCGCTGGCGACGTACGGATACATGTCGGCGGTGACGTCGACGCCCTCGACGCGCGCGCGCTCGATGCGGGCGACGACGTCCTTCATCCGCCCCCAGTTGTTGCGGCCCGCCACCTTGAGGTGCCAGATCTCCACCGGGATCTTCGCCTCGCGGCCGATGGTGATCGCCTCCTCGAGCGCCGCCATCTCCTCGTTGGCCTCGTCGCGCATGTGGGTGGCGTAGATGCCGCCGTGGCGTGCGGCGACGCGGGCGAGCGCGATCAGCTCGTCGGTCTTGGCGTACGACCCCGGCGGGTAGATGAGCGACGTCGAGAGGCCGAGGGCGCCCTGCTCCATCGCCTGCGCGACGAGCGCCTCCATGCGCGAAAGCTGCTCCGGCGTCGGTTGCACGTCGTCGTCGCCGAGCACCACGCGGCGCACCTGCGCGGCGCCGACGAAGGAGGCGAGGTTGATCGCCGGCTTCGCGGCCGCGAGACGCGCGAAGTAGCCGCGGAAGTCCGTCCAGTCGACGGTCAGACCGTACTTGTCGAGCCACGGCTTCATGTCGCGCAGCGTCGCCTCGTTCACGGGTGCCGCCGAGCCTCCCTCACCGGTGATCTCGGTGGTGATGCCCTGCCGCACCTTCGACTCCGCCGAGGGGTCGACGAGCAGCGTGTGCTCCGACTGCCCGAGCATGTCGATGAAGCCGGGGGCGACGAGCTGCCCCTTGGCGTCGATGCGGCGCATGGCGCGCGCGCTGGCGAGGTCGCCGATGGTGGCGATGCGGTCGCCGCGGATGCCGACGTCGGCGCGGAACCAGGGCGCCCCGGTGCCGTCGACGACGCGGCCGCCGGCGATGACGAGGTCGTAGCTGCCGGCGCCGGCCGCGTTGCCGCTGCCGGATTCGGCCGGCGCGGCGCCGGCAGGGGAGGGCGGCGCGGCGTTTCCCTTGGCCATCGTCACCGCCGTTCCCAACGTCACCACACCGCAGACCAGACCCCTGATGATCGTTCGCATGCGGCCAAGCGTATCGCCCACTCGCGGCTGCCGCGCGCAGCCCCGAGCACCCGCGCGGGCTACGCGGCGGGCTCGATGCGCAATGCCAGCCGGTGGCGGTCGTCGCAGCGCTGCTGCAGCGTCAGCGTCCCCTGCGGCGCCCTCCACGTCGCGGTGCGTTTCGGCGCCGAGCGCGGCCCGGCCGCCGCGACGCCCGGCTCCTCGTCCTCGCGCGGCTCGCCGTACGCCGAGCACAGCGCCGCCCGCGCCTGGGCGTAGCGCTCGCCGAGCTCCCAGCCCGCCACCTCGCCGCCGGCATCGCTGAGCTCGGCAAGCGGCGGCGACTGCGCGGCCAGCACCTCCACGGCCGGCGCGGCGCCGTCGATCACCCGGCTGCCGTGGGGAGCCGGCAGCTCGGCGGCGAGCTGCCGCACGCCGCCCGACGCTCCGTCCCAGCTCTTCGCCCCCAACGCGCCGATGAGCTCCCCCATGGCGGCGACGAACGAGGCACGGCTCCGCCGCCGATAGCGGCCGGCGCGCAGCGACGAGATGACGGCCGGCAGCAGCGAGATGGCGATGATGACCAGCATCAAGAGCTCGATGCGCTTGGCGATCTGCGGGAAGGTCTTGCCGAGCACGTAACCGACCACCGTCATCGAGATCACCCAGCTGGCGGCACCGACGACGTTGAAGGCGGCGAAGCGGCGGTACTGCATGCGGGCGACGCCGGCGACCACCGGCGCGAAGGTGCGCAGGATGGGCAGGAAGCGGGCGAGCACGATGGTCTTGCCGCCGTGCTGCTCGTAAAAGAGCTGGGTCTGGATGAGGTGGCGCCGCTTGAACCAGCGCGAGCTGGGGCGGGCGAACAGCGGCTTGCCGAGCCGCCGGCCGATGGAGTAGCCGGTGGCGTCGCCGACGATGGCCATGACGATGAGCAGCACGTTGACGGTCAGCAGGTCGAGGTCGCCGCGGGCACAGAAGACGCCGGCGGCGACGAGCAGCGAGTCACCGGGCAGGAAGAAGCCGACCATCAGCCCGGTCTCGGCGAAGACGATCGCCGCCAGCCCGAGGTAGCCGCCCCAGCGGATCATCCCCTCGACGTCGGTGAGCGTGTGGAGGAGGCGGCGGATGAGGTCGATCAACGAGTCGATCAAGGTGGCGGAGTCCTCCCGAAGGGCGGCGGAGCATAGCGCAGGCGGGGGCAGCCCCGTTGAGGCTTGTAGCGGTCGAATGGTCGCTGGTCGCCGGCCGGCGTCCGCTACGGTTCCGGAGGGCACCGCCGCGGGGGCCGCTCGCCACACGAGGTTTGCCAAGGAGGAAGGCTCGCTTCTCTCCAGGCGCGCGGAACGGCCGCTGCCTCCGAACGCCTGACGAGGCGCCTTCCGAGAACCCCCGCCGCGGCGCCCTCCGGAACCGTAGCCGCGAACGCCTTCACGGGTGGTCGCCGAGCGTCCTGTTGGCGAGCTCAAGCGTCGTCGTGGTTACTGTGGAGACGCATCTCGCGCTCCTTTGTCGCTGCTACGGTGAGTCCGTCGTGCCGCTCGGGTGCCGTGCTGCGCCTCGTCGACTTTCCCGTCACAACTCGCGCTCCATTGTGGTCGCCGGAAACGGCGATTCGCTTCGCTCTCGCCGCCCGCGTAGGCATGTAGAGGCCTTAAGCTCAGCGGCTCGAGGATCTGTTGACGCTGGCTGGCGTTCGAGGGCGACCCATGGTCGCTGGGCCGAGCCGAAGCGACACCCTCGAGATCCTGATCTCTCCTCCTGGCGACTACGGGTGGACCGCGAGTGGGCCACTCCGTGTCGTCGGAGAGGCGCAGTGTGAATAGCGGCACGACAGAATTCCGTGTACCAGCGACAATTTAAGCGCGAGTTACAGAGCCGAGGTCACCTGGGCGGTACTCGAGCTCGTCAACAGGTCGTTCAGCGTCCACTCATGTAGGCGGGCGCGTCTGGCGGATCCGGAGGCCGCCGCGGCGGCACCTCTCGGAAGGCGATTCGCGAATGTTGCGTGGTCACCGCCGTACCGGCGCCTGGAGAGTGGAGGCCCGCGCCCTCCCTTCCGCCAACCACGTGGCGCGGGCCGGTGCCTGTATGTTTCTCTCTGATGCGGGCGAGCGCAGCGAGCCCGCATTCCCAGTGTTCTTCGGCGACCGTGTTGGGAGCACTCGGGCCGGTGTCGCACTCCGAGTGCCTGCTGCGGACGGTGCCCCAGCACGGGAGCCGCGGTGCCTCCCGTGGGAAGTCGCGCTACGAGCGCCAATACAGGGCCGAGTCAGCATCGCGGCAGAGCCGAGTCGGTCGGAAAGGAGGTCCGCTTGAGCTACGAGTTCTTCGTCGGCATCGACTGGGGTAGCCGAGAGCACCAGGTCTGTGTGCTCGACGGCGACGGGGCACGTCTGCGAGAGAGCACCATCAGCCATGGTGAAGCAGGCTTGCGCCAGTTACTCGATTGGCTTCGACAGCTCGCTGGGCAAGATCTCTCTCGCGTCGCCGTAGGCATCGAAACCCCTCACGGCGCCATCGTCGATGTGCTCGTCGAAGCCGGCGCGCACGTCTACCATCTCAATCCGAAGCAGCTCGACCGCTTCCGCGATCGTCACAGCGTGGCGGGCTGCAAGGACGACCGCCTCGACGCCTTCGTCCTCGCCACCTCGCTGCGCACCGACCTGGCTTCCTATCGACGGGTCCATCCCGAAGATCCCACGATCCTCGAGCTGCGCGAAGCCAGCCGCCTGGAGCGGCACCTGCTCGAGCAGCAGCACGCCGTCGCGTGTCGCCTTGGCGGACAGCTGCATCGCTTCTGGCCTCAGCTGCTGGAGCTCGTGCCTGGCGCCGATGAGCCTTGGCTTTGGGCCTTGCTGAAGCTGGCTCCCCAGCCGCAGCAGGCGCGTCGGCTGACACGCTCGAAGCTGGTCAAGCTCTTGCGCGACCATCGCATCCGCCGCTTCGACGCCGATCGGCTGATGGCGGTGCTCGACCAACCGGCATTACCCGTAGCCGCGGGCACCATCACCGCCGCTACCGGGCACATCGCGGTGCTCATCGAGCAGCTCCAGCTGCTCCATCGTCAGCACCGCGACTGCACGGCCTGGATCGCTCGCACCCTCGCCCAGCTGCGCGACGAGGAAAACGACCAGCTCGAGCAGCCTCGCCAGCACCGTGACGCCGAGATCCTTCTCTCCATGCCGGGGGTGGGAAAGCTCGTCGCCGCCACGGTGCTGAGCGAGGCCTCGCGCGCTGTCGCCACTCGAGACTACCAGCTCATACGCGCCCTCAGCGGGGTCGCACCCGTGACACGTGCCAGCGGCAAGCGCCGCGTGGTGTTGATGCGTCGAGCCTGCAATCCCCGATTGCGCTACGCGATACACCACTGGTCACTGAACAGCTTGCAGCGAGATCCCGCCAGCCGCGCACGTTACGACCGCTTGCGACAGCGGGGCCTCACCGTCGGCCATGCCCTACGCATCCTGGGCGACGGCCACCTGCGGATTCTCATCGCCATGCTGCGCGACAGGACGACTTACGTCCCTGATCCTCCTGCTGCCTCTCCGTCCGAGGTGGAGGCAACTCAGAAGGAGGCAAGAGCGGCTTGACGAAGCGTGGGAAGTCCGCGGCGGCGGCCTCCGGATCCGCCAGCGTCCGCCGGCCGGGCGGTCACGAGCCTCCGCGCGCCACCAAACCTCGGCCGTCCGGGTACCACGACCCGACCCCGCGACCCCAAGCCCGATGACAGCGGGAATGTTCCTCCGGTACACTTGAGTTGCATTGCTTCGACTGGACTACGTCGTGTAGGACAGTCACATCCGCTCCCCGGGAGGGGACGCGGCGGCCCTGATGGACTGGGGCGGTCCAAGGGGCTGGGCGGGTTGGGGCCCGCCAACGATGGTCACGCCCAGAAAGGAGGTGGTCCAGTGAAGAGTCGACCTACGGCTACTACGGAGGTGGCGTCCCCGTAGCGGGTACCTCCGGCTGCGCGTGGCGCGGCACTGGACGACCTCTTCGACGGGGTCAACCCAACGCCACTGACGTGAAGCCAAAAGGCCCTCGGTGCCCCACGGTGCCGAGGGCCTTTCTTCATCTTCAGCCCCTTCCGGGGCATAACCTTCAGCGTGCTTCAACGTATGAATACACCGATGGCCCCCCGCACCACGGGAACGTCGCGCGACGTCGCCGGCTCGGCGATCCTGCGTCTGCGCGACGTCCACAAGACCTACACCGTCGGCGCCAACCGGCTCCACGTCCTCAAGGGCATCGACCTCGACATCGGCGCCGGCGAGCTGGTCGCCGATCATGGGCGCCTCCGGCTCCGGCAAGTCCACGCTCCTCAACGTCCTCGGCCTGCTCGACGGCTACGACGAGGGCGAGTACCGCCTCGACGGCCAGCTCGATGCAGCGGCCTCTCCGAGACCAAGGCCGCCGTCCTGCGCGGCGCGCTTCATCGGCTTCGTCTTCCAGTCCTTCAACCTGATCGCCTTCAAGACCGCCGCCGAGAACGTCGCGCTGCCGCTCTACTACCAGGGCGTGCCGCGCCGCGAGCGCAACGCGCTCGCCGAGGAGATGCTCGAGCGCGTCGGCCTGCGCGCCTGGGCCGAGCACCTGCCGCGCGAGCTCTCCGGCGGCCAGCAGCAGCGCGTCGCGATCGCCCGCGCGCTGATCGCCAAGCCCAAGGTCATCCTCGCCGACGAGCCCACCGGCGCCCTCGATTCGCAGACCTCGCTCGAGGTCATGGAGGTGCTGCGCACCGATCCACCGCGAGGGCGTCACCGTCGTCATCGTCACCCACGAGCACGACATCGCCGCCCTGACCGAGCGCGTCATCCGCCTGCGCGACGGCGAGATCGAGAGCGACGTGCGGCGGAGCGCCAGCACGGCCGCCGGCGCCGCGGCCGCCCTGCACGCGCCGCCGCCGCTCGAGCGCACCCAGCCGGCCGCGGCGCCCGCCGGCTGACGAGGATCAGGCTCCATGCTGAGGCTCGACACCTGGCAGGAGATCCTCGACACCGTGCGCAAGAACAAGCTGCGCACGGTGCTGACCGGCTTCAGCGTCGCCTGGGGGATCCTCATCCTGGTCGTGCTGCTCGGCTCCGGCCAGGGGCTCGCGCACGGCGTCGAGTACGGCTTCCGCGACGACGCCATCAACAGCATCTGGATGCGCAGCGGCCAGACCTCGCGTGCCCTACAAGGGCCTGCGCCCGGGGCGCAACGTGCAGTTCACCAACGCCGACTACGACGAGTCATCCGCGACGGCGTCGCCGGCGTCGAGCACATCACCGCGCGCTTCTTCATCCGCGGCAACCTGACCGTCGCCTACGGCAGCGAGACCGGCGAGCTTCGACGTCCGCTCGGTGCACCCCGACCACCAGTACCTCGAGAAGACGATCGTGACCGAGGGCCGCTTCCTCAACGCCGCTCGACATGCGCGAGTACCGCAAGGTGGCGGTGATCGGCACGCCGCGTCGCACGAGATGCTCTTCAGCGGCGAGCCGGCGATCGGCAAGTACATCAAGATCAACGGCATCCCCTTCCAGGTGGTCGGCATCTTCACCGACGAGGGCGGCGAGGGCGAGCTCGAGAAGATCTACCTGCCGATCACCACCTCGCAGCGCACCTTCAGCGGCGCCAACCGCATCGCCATGGTGATGTTCACGGTCGGCGACGCCGGCGTCGACCGAGAGCAAGGCCATCGCCGACGACATCAAGCAACCGCATGGCGGAGCGCCACGACTTCGACCCCGCCGACGAGCGCGCCGTGTTCGGCTCAACAACGGCGTCGAGAACTTCCAGCGCTTCGTCAGCCTGATGGCGCGGCATCCGCAGCTTCGTCTGGGTGATCGGCATCGGCACCCTGCTCGCCGGCGTCGTCGGCGTCTCCAACATCATGATGATCGCGGTCAAGGAGCGCACCCGCGAGATCGGCATCCGCAAGGCGATCGGCGCCACGCCCTGGTCGGTCATCGGCCTGGTGCTGCAGGAGGCGGTGCTGATCACCGCCGTCGCCGGCTACGTCGGCCTGGTGCTCGGCGTCGTGGTGCTCGAGGTGATGGCGCGCGCCATCACCGAGCTCGGACTTCTTCCGCAACCCCGAGGTCGACCTCGGGGTGGCCATCTCGGCGACCGCTGCTGCTGATCGTCGCCGGCACGGTCGCCGGCTTCTTCCCGGCGCGGCGCGCCGCCGCCGTCCGCCCGGTCGAAGCGCTGCGCGAGGAGTAGCGATGACGCCATCTTCGACCTCGACCACTGGCAGGAGATCAAGACCGCGCTGCTGCGCAACCGCGCTGCGCACGGCGCTCACCGCCTTCGGCGTCTTCTGGGGCATCTTCCTGCTCATGGTGATGCTGGGCTCGGGCACCGGCCTGCGCAACGGCGTCATCCGCGGCTTCGCCGGCAGGGCGCCACCAACAGCTTCTTCGTCTGGACGCAGCGCACGCAGCAAGCCCTTCCGCGGCATGCCGGCCGGGCGCCGCATGCAGCTCGACAACGACGACGTGCATGGCGATCCGCGACAAGGTGCCCGAGGTCGACATCGTGGCGCCGCGCAACCAGCTCGGCGGCTTCATGGGCGGCAACAACGTCACCCGCGGCGCGCAAGACCGGCGGCGTTCAACGTCATCGGCGACTACCCGGAGATCCGCCGCATCCAGTCGCTTCCGCATGGAGCGAGGGGCGCTTCCTCGAACCCCCTCGACGTCGCCGACGCGGCGCAAGGTCGCGGTGATCGGCACCCGCGTGCGCGAGGTGCTGTTCGAGGAGGGCGAGAAGCCGATCGGCGACTCGATCGAGATCCACGGCGTCTACTTCCAGGTGGTCGGCGTCTTCGCGCTCGCTGCAGTCGGGCGACGAGGCGGAGCGCGAGGCGCAGACGCATCTTCGTGCCCTTCACCACCTTCCAGCGCGCCTTCAACTTCGGCGACCGCGTCGGCTGGCTGGCGGTCACCTCGCAAGCCCGGCGGTGCCGGCCTCGGTGGTCGAGGAGCAAGGTGCTCGAGCTGCTGCGCGCAGCGCCACAAGGTGGCGCCCGACGACAGCCGCGCCTTCGGCCACTGCAACCTCGAGGAGGAGTACGAGAAGATCCAGGGCCTCTTCGGCGGCATCGGCATCCTGGTCTGGATGGTCGGCATCGGCACGCTGGCCGCCGGCGCCATCGGCGTCTCCAACATCATGCTGATCATCGTCAAGGAGCGCACCAAGGAGATCGGCGTCCGCCGCGCCGTCGGCGCGCGGCCCTCGGCGATCGTCGTCGCAGATCGTCCTCGAGTCGGTGATCCTGACCGCCGTCGGCGGGCTACCTCGGCCTGGTCGGCGGGCGTTGCGGCTGATGACGCTGGTGGGCAACCTGCTGCCCGCCGACGGCGGCGACACGCATGTTCGCCAACCCCGACGTCGGCGTCGGCGAGGCGCTGCGCGCGCTCGCCATCCTGATCGGCGCCGGCATCGTCGCCGGCCTGGCGCCGGCGCAGCGCGCGCTCGCAGGTGAGCCCGATGGTGGCCCTGCGCAGCGAATGATCCATCGCCATCCCTCCGCAAAGGTGATTCCGATGAAACGAGTGCTCTCCATCCTCCTCGGCGTCGTCGTGCTCGCCCTCTTCGGCGGCACCATCTGGTTCCTGTGGGCGAAGTCGCGCAAGCCCGAGACCGTCTACCAGACCGAGTCGCCGAAGCTGGCCGACATCGTCAAGAAGGCGGTCGCCACCGGCTCGGTGGTGCCGCGCCGGAGGTCGCGATCAAGCCGCGGGTCTCGGGCATCATCGACGAGCTCTACGTCGAGCCCGGCAAGCGCGGTGAGGAACGGCGACCTCATCGCCAGGATCCGGCTGGTCCCCGACATGGTCAACCTCGCCGACGCCCAGAACCGCGTCGACCAAGGCGAAGATCGCGCTGGAGAGCGCCAAGGCGCGACTACGAGCGCAACCAGCCGCTGGTCAAGGACGGCACCATCTCGCGCGCCGCCTTCCAGCCCTTCGAGACCGCGCTCGACAACGCCCAGGCCGAGATGGAGGCGGCGCGCGACAACCTCGACGCTGATCGAGAAGGGCATCTCGCGCTCGCACCGGCGGCACCACCAACACCCTGGTGCGCTCCACCATCGCCGGCACGGTGCTCGAGGTGCCGGTCGAGGTCGGCAACTCGGTGATCGAGGCCAACACCTTCAACGACGGCACCACCATCGCCACCGTCGCCGACATGGGCGACATGATCTTCAAGGGCGTCGTCGACGAGTCCGAGGTCGGCAAGCTGCGCACCGGCATGACCCTGCTGCTGACGATCGGCGCCGTCGAGGGCAAGCCGCTCGAGGCGACGCTCGAGCACATCGCGCCCAAGGGGGTGGAGAAGGAGGGCGCCATCCAGTTCGAGATCCGCGCCGCCCTGGTGCCGCAGAAGGACGTCGACGATCCGCGCCAACTACAGCGCCAACGCCGACATCGTGCTCGACCGCCGCGAGCAGGTGCTGGCGATCAACGAGGCGCTGCTGCAGTTCGACGGCGAGAAGCCCTACGTCGAGGTCGAGACGGCGCCGCAGAAGTTCGAGCGCCGCGACGTCAAGACCGGCCTCTCCGACGGCATCGTCGTCGAGGTCGTCTCGGGCCTGACCGCCAAGGACAAGGTCAAGGTGCCGAAGGCCGTGGCGCCGAGCAGCGCGTAGCTCGCGCGAACGCGCGGGCGTGTGCCGAGGAAAGCCGCGACCGCGGCGGCTGCGAGCGCTGTAAGCTGCCTCGCAGGCGAGGTCACGATGCCGCGATCCCAGCCGGTTGCCGCTGCGCTACTCCTCGGCATCCTCTGCGGCGCTGGCTTGTGGGGCGCCGAGCCGCCCCGAGCGCCTGCGGCGCCGGGACCGCCGGCGACCCTCGGCGGCCTGCTCGCCGGCCTGCGCGAGACCGCCAGGGCTCTCGAGCCCACGGCCGGCATGCGGCGCGGGCACGAGGCGCTCCTGCGCAAGAACGGGCTCACCGCGCAGGGCGTGCCGTACGGTGACTTCGTTGCCGTACGAATGCTCTACGAGGCGACGCGCGACGCCGGGCTGTGGAACCTGCAGTGGCGGATCACCAACCGCGAGCCGCGGTCGGACGAGATCTGGAAGCAGTGGCAGCGGATCGCCGCACCGACGCCGCTCAAACCCACGGCGACCGCGGAGTGCGACGAGCTCTCGGCGCTGTTCGCGTTCCTCACCCACTCGCTGGGCGTGCGCGGCGTCGGGCTCTTCTGGCCGACCTACAACCACACCGTGGCGGTCTGGCAGATCCGCACCACGACGCGGCCGCCGGTGCGCGTCGTCGTGCCCACCTCGCAGATCTTCCTTGCCGAGACCGACACCTTCGGCACCGATCGCTTCGATCCCTGGCGCCAGCGCACGATCAACGAATACACGCGGCGTGACGCTGCCACCGATCTGCGGCTGCCGCCGGCGCTGCTCGCCTCGTTCCTCCGCCAGGCGAAGCGCTACGCCGGCGCCACCGACGGCACGCTACAGCGGCTGCGCTACTTGCGCGAGGCCATCTTGCAGGGGCGGCTGTCGCCGGAGGACGCGGCGACCCGGGCGCGACGCGCGCGCCGGAGGCCGCCATGTTGCGCGCCCCGCAGGAAGACCTGGCCGCGTTCGATGCCTTCGTCGCCGACATGAACGCCGCGCCCTGAGCTATGAGCTGCGCTCGGCGCCCGCCGGCGGCTCGTAGGCGACGAGCGCGCGGGCGAGCCCACGGCTACGCCGCGCTCACCGCCGCGGTTCTCACGGACCGGCCGTCTCGCCGGGATGCGCCGCCTTCCAGCGCATCGCCATCAGGATGCGGTTCCTGCCGCTCGGGTGGTCGAAGAAGAGCCACTCCTCGATCGGGCCGGGGTCGAGCTTGCGGTATTCGCCGAGCTTGAGCGCGATGGAGGCGAAGCCGTCCGGCTGCCGCGCCGCGTTGAGGCCGAAGGCGTCGGCCTCCACCTCGTTGCTGCGGATGATGGTGTTGAACGCCGGCGTGGCGAGGAAGAAGAAGACGGCGAGCAGCGCCGCGAGCAGCGGCAGCCCGGCGGGGTCGTCGACACCGGTGACGCCCCAGCGCCCGCCCCACCGGCGCCGGCACGCGGTCGAAGGTGGCACGCAGGAAGAGGAAGCCGAAGACGACGACGAGGCCGAGCTCGAGGAAGAGCTCGTAGACGTGGTTGAGCACGTAGTGGCCGAGCTCGTGCCCCATCACCGACTCGATCTCGGGCAGGGTGGAGCGCTCGAGCAGGTTGTCGTTGAGGCTCACCCGCTCGGTGCCGAGGAAACCGCTGACGTTGGCGCTGATGCGCTTGGTCTGCTTGGAGGCGTCGAACACCCACACGTTGTCGACCGGCACGCCGTTGGCTTGGGCCATCCGTAGGATCGGATCGCGCACCTTGGGGTCGGTGAGCGCGGTGTACTTGTTGAACAGCGGCGCGATGTAGACCGGCGCGATGACGATGGAGACGGCGAGCAGTGCCAGCACCACCAGCGAGCCCCAGATCCACCAGGTGCGCGGCGTGCGGCGCAGCACGCCGTAGAACAGCATCAGCCCCAGCGTGCCGAGCACGAGGCCGACGCCGAGGCCCTTGCCGAGCTCGCTCATCCACTCGCCGAAGTTCTGGTTCGACAGCCCGTACTTGTGCTCGCGGAAGAAGCCGCGGTAGGCGTTGAGCGGGAAGCCGAGCACGGCGACGAGCAGCGTGTAGCCGAGGGCGTAGATGCCCGTCTGCAACGGCCGGAAGCGCGTCGTCCGCTGCGCCAGCTCGCGCAGCCGGCGCGAGATGCCGGTGCCGAGCAGCACCCAGGCGACGGCGAGGGTGTAGACGAGGTCCCACAGCTGCAGCCAGTAGCCGCCCTCGAAGTAGGCATCCGAGCGCTCCTTGTCGGCGGCGGGGACCTTGGCGAGCCAGGCGCGGGTGGCGGCTTCGGGATCGAAGGCGGGGGTCGGCGCCGGCGCGGCGCTCGAGGGGGGCGCCGACGTGGTCAGGGCAGTGCCACTGCCACTCGCGGTGGTGCCGTGGCCTTCCGGGTGTGTGGTCAGCTCGGGCGTCGGCGCCGGCGGCGGCGGCGAAGCCTGGGCGGCGGCGACGGATGCGCCGAGAACCAGCGCGGCGAGCGCGAACAGCGAGGCCACGAGACGGCCGGCTGAGACCATGCGGCGACCCTCCCTTCGGTGGGCGCAGCATACCGTTGCCCGCAGGCCGGGCGGACTAAGCGCTCTGTCGCGCCGTCACCAGCAACCCGAGCGAGCGTGCGCAGCCGTGCACGGCGCACGGCAGCAGCAGGCGCAGCCGCGGCCAGGCGGGGTCCTTGAGCACGCCCGCGGCGATCGGCTGGCCGGCCGCCTCGACGACCCGCTGGAGCGGTTTGCCGGCGGCGAGAGCCAGCCGGATGCGCTCGGCCATCTCAGGTCGGCGACGCACGAGCAGGCGCCAGGCGGCGGCGTCGGCGGCGGCCTGGAGGTCGGGGTTGGCGGCGATGGCGGTCTTGCGGCTCAGGAACATGATTACGCCTCTTTTTCGCCATGATGCGCCCAAGCGCTGCGGCCTGTCAAGCCTCCGGCGCGTGACAACATCGCGCGCCGTGCCGACGCCCTTCGAGGTCCGCCCCGCCCGCTCCGCCGACGCGCCGACGATCGCCGACTTCAACCTCCGGTTGGCGCAGGAGAGCGAGGGGCTGACGCTCGATCCGGCGACCGTGCGGGCCGGGGTGGCGGCGCTGCTCGCCGACCCGGCGAAGGGGAGCTACCTCGTCGCCGAGGCCGGCGGCCGGCTGGTCGGGCAGCTGATGCTCACCGTCGAGTGGAGCGACTGGCGCAACGGGCCGATCTACTGGCTGCAGAGCGTCTACGTCGCCGCCGAGGCGCGCGGCGGCGGCGTCTTCCGGGCGCTGTGGGAGAAGGCGCTGGAGACGGCTCGCGGCGCCGGCGCGCGTGCCGTCCGCCTCTACGTCGACGAGGGCAACGTGGGGCGCAGGAGGTCTACCGACGTGTCGGCATGCGCGAGTCCGCGCTATCGGGTGTTCGAGCTGGAGCCGGTGTGAGCCGCCGGCAGAGGAGCGGCTGATGGCGCGACGCCAGTCGACGATTCCGGATCAGCCGCCTGGGCGTTTCGGCGCCCTGGTGCAGGCGGTCGCCGCGGCGCTAGCCGCCGTGCTCGTCGCCGGCGCTCTGGCCGCGCAGGCTCCGGGTGGGGCTGCCGCCGCGCCGCCGGCGGCGCCTCCCGCGCCGTCCGCCGCGACACTGCCGCGCGTCCCACCGCCCGCCGACCTGCCGCGCGACCGGCCGCTGCGCGCCGGCTTCCTCGTCGTCGACGGCGTCTACGGCACCGAGCTGGTGGCGCCCTACGACGTGCTGCAGCACACCGTCTCCCACACCCGGCCGGGCATCGACGTCTTCACCGTCTCGCCGGACGGCGGCACGGTGAAGACGGCGGAGGGGCTCGTGCTCGACGCCCGCTACGGCTTCGCCGACGCGCCGCCGATCGACGTCCTCGTCGTCCCCTCCGGCGAGCACAATATGGACAGCGACCTCGGCAACGAGGCGCTCGTCGCCTGGCTCGCCAAGACCGGCAAGTCGGCGCGTTACGTCGTGTCGCTGTGCGACGGCGCCTTCCTGCTCGCCCGCGCCGGGCTGCTGCAGGGGCGCCTCGCCACCACCTTCCCCGGCGACCAGGACCGCTTCGCGCAGATGTTCCCCAAGGTCGAGCTGCGGCGCGGCGTCAGCTTCGTCCACGACGGCCCGGTGCTCACCTCGGTCGGCGGAGCCCGCAGCTACGACGCGGCGCTCTACCTCGTCGACCACCTCTTCGGCGAGGAGGTGGCGAAGAGCGTGGCGAGGGGCCTGGTGCTGCCCTGGCCGCCCGGCGGCGGCGAGGAGCCGCTGCCGGCGCTCGTCGTGCGCTACCAGGAAGTGACGAAGAAGTAGGGCTGGCGGGAATTCGCGCCGTCGCGGCCGTCTAAGCCCGCAGGGCCGGCCGCGCACCGGAACGCGGCAGCGCCCGGCGGAGGACACGGCGATGAGCACCAAGTGGCTGCAGAAGTTGGCACGGACCCTAGCGGTGGGCCTGCTGACGGCGTGGGCCGCAGCCGCTTCCGGCCAGGAGCCGACAGGGTTCGAGTACGTCGTCAAGTTCGTCTGCGGCGGGGGCGACGGGCGAGTGGTGGCGAAGGGGCAGTACTACACCGCCATCAACGTCCACAACCCCAACGAGGGCGGGCTCGGCTTCAAGAAGAAGTTCGCCGTCGCGCTGCCGGGCGAGAGGGCGGGCCAGGTGTCGAAGTTCTTCGACGCCAAGCTGGGTCCCGACGAGGCGTTCGAGATCGACTGTCCGGACATCGTCAAACACATCGACGCGCACGGCTTCTTCAAGGGCTTCGCCGTCATCCAGAGCGAGCGCGAGCTCGACGTGGTGGCGGTCTACACGGCAGCCGGTGCGACCGGCGCGGTCGAGACGATGGACGTCGAGCACGTCAAGCCGCGCACCCGCGGCGGCGGGCCCACCGGCGGCCAGCCCGACCTCATCCCGGTGGAGGTCAAGCCGCAGTACTGCAACCGCGACGGCCTCAACCTGATCGTCACCATCCGCAACCAGGGCACCGCCCCGGCCGGGCCGTCGACCACCCGCGTCGTCTTCAACACCGGCGCCTCGCCGACCCAGCCGACGCCGGCGCTGGCGGTAGGCGCCCAGGTGGACCTGGTCTTCGCCATTCCGGCCGCCTGCTTCAGCCCTGACTGCCAGTTCCGCATCACCGCCGATTCGGCGGGTGTGGTGACCGAATCGAACGAGGCGAACAACACCGTCAGCGGCACCTGCCTCGGGTAGGGAAACGCCTGCATCGCGAGTCGTCGCGCCATGTCCTTGCGCTTCTTCACGGCGGTGGCGAGCCTGGCGCTCGTCGCTGCCGTACCCCACGCTGCGCAAGCGGCGGGGCCGGCGCTCGCCGGCTCCGCTGCGGCAACGCGGGCGGCGCTGCAGCGCAACCAGTTCATCACCTACGAGCCGGGCAACGGCTGGAGCCCCGGCCACACGGTTTCGCGAGCACAGCTGACGGCCGAGCTGACGCAGCTCCGCGCCACCGGCCTGGACGGGGTCATCACCTATGGCATGACCGACGGGCTCGACTTGGTCCCCGAGGTGGCGAAGGCCGTCGGGTTCGCCTTGGTGATCGTCGGCTTGCGAGACCCGGCCAGCGACTGGAGCCTGATCACCGCCGGCAACCAGCAGTGGATCGACGGCATCCTCGTCGGCAACGAGGGCATCTGCCGCGGCCTCGGCGTCTGCGGCACTGGGCCGCCGACCTGGACGGCGGCGGAGCTGGTGGACTGGATCGCCGACGCCCGGCAACAGTGGCCGGACAAGCTGGTGCTCACGTCGGAGATCTGGAATCTCTACGACCCGGGGCAGGCCGCGATCTTCCAACCCGAGCTGTTGACCGCCGAGAGCGGCGATCTGGTGTTTCCCAACCTGCTGCCGGTTTGGGATTCGTCGCACCACGTCGAGTACTGCCCTCAGGTGGGAGTCGAGTTCGTGCAGAACGTGGTGGGGCAGAACATCGCGGCCGGCAATCCGGAGATGCCCACCGTCCTTCACGAGAGCTGGTGGCCCAGTGAGCCCATCGGCAACACCTGCGGCGGCCTCGTCGGTTGCCCAGGGACGCCTAACGGTTACAGCGAGGCCGCCCAGCGCCGCTTCTTCTCGCTGCTCGAAGGCTCGGGGATCCCCTTCGTCTGGGGCGAAGCCTACGACCAGCCGTGGAAGATCGAGGGGAGCAACGGTTGCGGCGCTGCCCTCGGACCCCATTGGGGCTTGTGGCGCAACGACGGCACGCCGAAGCTCGTCTACGACGTCGTCGACCGCACGATCTTCCGCGACGGCTTCGAGGCTGGCGACACGTCGTCCTGGTCGGCAGCCGAGCCCTGATCCGTGGCCGCCGGGTTTTGCGCGACTGGGAGTAGACGCCGAGACCCGGGCTCGAGAGCTCGAGGGAGGACTTCGCAATGACGAGGACGCGCTGCACCTTGATCCTCGCGCTGGCCGCGCTTGCGGCTGGCGTGCCGTCTGCCCTGGGCGCTGCCGGCTCGCCGGGCGGCCACCTGGGCATTACCGAGGTGGCGGTGGACGACGCCAACTCGACCATCGTCATCACCGGCCACGACTTCGGGCCTGCCGGCAAGCTGAAGGTGTCGCTGGGCGAGATCGGCGACGTCACGCCGCTGTGCACGGCGGCGCTCGCGGCCTCCCCGCAGACCATCACCTGCGACTTCTCGGGCGCCGGCGGCCTGCCGCCGGCGGGCGATTACCTGCTCACCGTCGCCACCGGCAACGGGCAGAGCCAGAACGACGAGTACGCCCTCACCATCGGTGGCGCCGGTCCCGCCGGGCCGCCGGGACCTGCCGGGCCGCCCGGACCTCCGGGACCGCCCGGTCCTCCAGGACCTCCGGGCACCGGCGGCGCGTCGAGCTTCTACACCCGTTCCGCGGTGGCCCTGGCCGTGGACGGCGCCAATGTGGAGACGATCAGCGCCACCGCGTTGTGCGATCCCGGCGATCCGGTCGTCGGGGGTGGGATCGATCACGACGTGATTACGCCCGGTACCGGCCACAGCACGCCGGTCGACATCAGGAGCCGGCCGAATGCCGCGGGCACGGGCTGGGAGGGGAAGATCGAGCGCATCATGACCATAGGCTCCAAGCTCGAGGTCTACGCGCGCTGCGCCGACGTGACGCCCTGACCAGCGCCGCCGCCGTGCCTCGCCGCCGCGCCGCCGGCGTGGTGATCGTGCGCCGCGACGGCGGCGAGCGGCGCTATCTGCTGCTGCGCGCCTTTCGCAACTGGGACTTTCCCAAGGGCCGCATCGACGCCGGCGAGGAACCGCTCGCGGCGGCGCTGCGGGAGGTGGAGGAGGAGACCACCCTCACCGGCCTGCGTTTCCCTTGGGGCGAGGCGTACCGCGAGACGGCGCCCTACGGCGGCGGCAAGGTGGCGCGCTTCTACCTCGCCGAGCCGGACGCGGGCCGAGTGGGCGAAGTGCGGCTGCCGGTCTCGGCCGAGCTCGGACGCCCCGAGCACCACGAGTTCCGCTGGCTGCCTTACGAGCGAGCCCGGGCGCTGCTCGGCGAGCGATTACAGCTCATCCTCGACTGGGCGGACGCCCTCGTGCGCGGCCCCGAACGCGGCGGCTGAGCGGCCGGTGCGAGAATGGCGGCGATGGCCGCTCCGCCGCTGCCGCCGGAAGCCGCCGGCGAGCTCGCTCACCTGCTGCAGACCTCGATCTCGCCCATCGCCCTGATCTCGGGCGTCGGGCTGCTGCTGCTGTCGATGACCAACCGCCTGTCGCGTGTCATCGACCGCTCGCGGTCGCTCAGCGCCCAGCTGCGCGCCGGCGCCTCCGACGCGGACGCCGCGCGCGAGCGCAGCCAGCTGCGGGTGCTGGCGAAGCGGGCGCGGCTGCTGTGGATGGCCATCGCCGCGGTCATGGTCACCGTCCTGTGCGCCTGCACGATGGTGCTGCTGCTCACCGCCATGGCGTTCCTGCAGGTCAACCTGCGCCTCGCGGTGGTGATCCTCTTCTTCGCCGCCCTGCTGGCGCTGCTGGTGTCGGCGCTGGTCTTCTTCGCCGACGTGCTGCTCTCCCTGCGGGCGTTGCGCACCGAGATGGGAGACGCCTGGGGCGGTAAGGCGAGCTGAGACCTCGCCGTCTGGGCGGCGGTATCATCGAGATCGACGAATCCGTTCGCCCGCCGCGTCCGAACATACGACTGCGGGCGGGCGAGCCCGCACCAGCGACGGGAGACACCAGGATGAACGGGATCGCATCGAAGATGCTCGGCGCCCTCGCTGGCGTGGCTGTGTGGACCGCGGCGACCAGCTGCGGCGCGCAGGCGGCGACCGGGCGTGATTCGGCAAGCGACAACGCCGCCACGGCGCGCGCGGCCACCGCGACCGCGACCGCCGCAACGGCGAGCGGAAAGGAGCCTTGGAAGATGTTCCAGAAGCCCAGCGACGACGAGCTGCGCCAGAAGCTCACGCGCGAGCAGTACGACGTCACCCAGCACGAGGGTACCGAGCCCGCGTTCCGCAACGAGTACTGGGACAACCACCAGGACGGGATCTACGTCGACGTGGTCTCCGGGGAGCCGCTGTTCTCCTCGCGCGACAAGTACGACTCGGGCACCGGCTGGCCGTCGTTCTCGCAGCCGCTCGACAAGGGCAACGTCGTCGAGAAGACCGACCGCAAGCTGTGGATGACGCGCACCGAGGTGCGCAGCAAGCACGGCGACTCCCACCTCGGCCACGTCTTCCCCGACGGGCCGCGGCCGACCGGGCTGCGCTACTGCATGAACTCGGCGGCGATGCGCTTCATCCCCGTCGACCGCCTCGAGGCCGAGGGGTACGGCGCAGTACCTGAAGCTGTTCGAGCAGCCGGCGAAGAAGTAGCGGCGCGCGGCGTCGGTTGACACGCGGCGCGCGTCACGGAAAGCTCGCGCCGATGCGCCGCCGCCGGGAAGACGACGAACCGCGCCGGACGCGTCCGCTCGTCCGCGCGCTCGCCGGTGCCGGCGTGGCGGCGGCGGCGCTGCTCGGCGCGGCGGCGGCGACTCGTCCCGTGGAGCCGCCGCGCGTCGACCCCCAGGCCGCCGAGCGTCTGCGCGCCCACCTCGCCTTCCTCGCCGACGACCTGCTCGAGGGGCGCTTCACGGGCTCACCGGGGTACGAGATCGCGGCGCGCTACGTGGCGGCGCAGCTGCGGCAGCTGGGGCTGCAGCCGGTCGCCGGCGGCTCATACCTGCTGCCGGTGCCGCTCGTGGCGTCGAGCATCGTCGTCGACAGCGCCGTGCTCGAGATCGTCGCCGGCGGCAAGCGCGAGCGGCTGCCGTGGGCCGATGGTTTCGTCGCCGACGGCAGCACCTTGGAGGACAGCAGCGAGGTCGAGGCGCCGGTGGTCTTCGTCGGCTACGGCGTCGAGGCGCCGGAGCTCTCCTGGGACGACTACGCCGGCCGCGACGTGCGCGGCAAGCTGGTGCTGGTGATGCGCGGCGGGCCGGCGAGCTTCCCGCACGACCAGCGCGCCTACCACGCGAAGAGCGAGCGCAAGCGCGCCGTCGCCGCGGCGCACGGCGCGGCGGGCGTGCTCACCTTCCGCGACGCGGCGGAGGCGGCGCGGTCGCCGTGGGCGCGCTTCGCCGCCAACGCCGGCAAGCGGCCGGGCATGGACTGGCTGGAGGCCGACGGCACGCCGCACAACGCGCACGCCGGTCTGCACGTGTTGGCTACGCTCTCCGACACCGGTATCAATGCGCTGCTCGCCGCCGCGGGTGGGCGCACCCTCGCCGATACCGCGCCGGCGGCGCTCGCCGGCGGGCGTGGCTTCGACCTCGGCGTCGCCGTGCGCCTCGCCTATAGCTCCGAACGGCGCCGGCTCGAGAGCTCCAACGTCGCGGCGCTGCTGCCCGGCGGCAGCTCGGCGCTCGCCGGCGAGGTGGTGGTGTTGAGCGCTCACCTCGACCACCTCGGCCGCGGTGCCGAGGTCGACGGCGACGGCATCTACAACGGCTTCTACGACAATGCGATGGGCTCGGCGTTGCTGCTCGAGACGGCCCGCGCCTTGGCGACCGCGCCGCAGCGGCCGCGGCGCTCGCTGCTGTTTCTCGCCGTCACGGGCGAGGAGCGCGGGCTGCTCGGCTCGCAGCACTTCGCCACCCATCCGCCGCCAGGGCTCGGACGCCTCGTCGCCGACGTCAACCTCGACATGCCGCTCTTCCTCTACCCGGTGGGCGACGTCGTCGCCTTCGGCGCCGAGCACTCGTCGCTGGAAGTGCCGGCGTCGCGGGCCGCGAAGACGGCCGGCTTCGCGCTCTCCCCCGACCCCATGCCGGACGAGGTGATCTTCGTGCGCAGCGACCAGTACTCCTTCGTCGAGCGTGGCGTGCCGGCCGTCTTCTTCGTGCCCGGCTTCACCTCGCGCGACCCCAAGGTCGACGGCGAGGCGGCGTTCCGCGGCTTCCTCGCCGACCACTACCACCAGCCGAGCGACCAGGCGTCGCTGCCGGTCGACTGGCCCTCGGCGGTGCGCTTCCTGCAGGCCAACGTCGCGCTCGCGCGCGCCATCGCCGACGACGAGCAGGCGCCGGCGTGGAAGGCCGACGACTTCTTCGGCAAGACCTTCGGCCCGGCGTCGGCGGCCGCGGCGGCGCCTGCCGCCCGCCGCAGCGAGCGCTGAGGCTCGCTAGCGCTGGAAGGCGTACGACACTTTGAAGAACGCCTGCCGCCCGGCCGGCTGCAGGTCGCTCCGCTCGTCGAGCTGCTGGTTGTCGGCGTAGCCGACGAAGAGCACCGTCTGCCAGTTGAGCTTGTAGGCGAACACGGCCGAGCTCGAGAAGCCGCCGCTCTCCGCGGCGAAGTCCTCGGGGTGGAGGTAGAGGGAGAGGTCGCGCTCGGTGTGCACCCACTCGCCGATCACCCGCACCCACGAGCGGGCGCTGAAGGTGTAGTTGGCGCGCAGCCGCGCCACGTCGGCGGTGAACAGCCGCCCCGACCACCCGTCCTCGGCGGTGACGTCGATCTGCCGCCGCGACGCCGACAGCCTCAGCAACAGGTGGTCGGTGGGGCGCAGGTCGCTGGTCAGCGAGAGCGTGCCGCCGTCGCCCAAGCGGTCGTTGTCGTAGTCGATCTGATCGCCGAAGTTGCCGACCAGCGACAGGAACGAGAAGACCTGCCCGGGCTGGATGTCCACTTGCGGGTGGACCTGGGTGTAGCGGAAGGTCTTCTCGATCGCCCGCCGCTCGCCGACCTCGCCCTCGAGACGGACGAAGGAGTTGAGCTTGGCGTCGAGCCCCACCGCCGGCCGGAACGCCCAGTTGAGCATCTCGCCGTCGGCGTCGTTGTCGCGCCAGCCGGCGGCGGAGACGCGCAGGCGCGACACCGGCTTGTCGATGGGCCGGAAGGTGTAGCCCACCTCCTCGTAGGCCTCGCTGTAGCCCACCTGCGGCAGGAAGCCGTTGTCGGCGCGGAACTCCTCGCTCAGCTTCTGCAGCTGCACGTAGTTGTCCCAGTGCGTCGCCTGGTGGTACCAGTTGAAGAGGGCGGCCGTGCCCGAGAGCGCGCGGCCCTCCCACTCCTCGGCGAGGTCCGGCCGGTTCGGCGTCTCGCTGCGGCTGACCAGCAGCTGCGCCGCGAAGGTGTCCTGCGGCGTCGGCTGCCAGCGCACGTCGGGGCCGGCGACGCGGTTGTAGCCGCCGCCTTCGATCTCGCGGCCGGTGTAGAGCATGCTGACGAAGCTGCCTGCGTTGCCGAAGTCGCGCCGCCAGCGGCCGATCGCCACCTTGGAGCCGAAGTCCTGCGCCGCGAAGCTCGAGCTGTTGGTGCCGGGGATGATCGTCAGCCCGCCGCCCTCGTCGTCGCCCAGCAGCAGCGTGTAGCTGCTCTTGCCACGCTGCCCGGTGGAGCGCAGGCCCCACTTCGGCTCGGTGAAGCTGCGGGTGTAGACGGCCTGGAACGGCGTCGCGAAGAGGTCGATCCCTTCGAGGAAGAACGGCCGCCGCTCGGGGTAGAAGAGGGCGAAGCGCTCGTTGGCGGAGATCTGCGCCGCGTCGGACTCGATCTGCGAGAAGTCGGGGTTGATGGTGGCGTCGACCACCAGGTTGGGGTTGGGCACCCACTTGCCGTCGACGCCGAAGTCCGCTTCGGCACCCTGGTCCTCGAGCGAGCTGCCGAGGCCGCCCTCCGGCAGCGCCGCCTGGTTGCCGGTGGCGAAGGGGGCCACCACCCAGTGGCTCCCCGACGGCAGCCCCGAGAGCCCCACCAGCGGCCGCGTGTTGCAGATGAAGCAGTTGCTGTCGCGCGGCAGCCGCGAGGTGAACATCTGGTAGCGGAACTCGCGCGGCCAGTTGCGGTAGAGCATGATCCGCCACTGCGCCGGGTCGCTCTCTTCATAGCGCAGCGAGGAGAACGGCACGCGCAGCTCCAGCGTCCAGCCGGTCTCGGTGATGCGGCCGGCGCTGTCCCAGTAGAAGTCGGGCGAGTTGTCCTCGCCCGAGGCGTCGGAGCTGATGGCGTCGTACTGGATGCCGCGCGGGTTGGCGAGGAACATCTGCGCCGTCTTGCCGTCGTTCTTGGGGTCGACGATGATGCCGCCGTAGTCGGTGTAGCTGGGCACGAAGTCGTGGTCGCCGTAGGGCGCCTTGATCGCCCCCGGGTTGGAGTCCTCGAACTGGAAGGCGGCGTAGAAGAACTGGTCGTCGTAGGCGAGCCAGGCGACGTTCTTCACCTTCGGCTCGAGGTTGTCGCCGGGGCGGGTCTCGAACCAGGTGGTGATCTGCCCCACTCCCTGCCAGGCGGCATCCGAGAGATCGCCGTCGATGACGATCGGCGTGCGGATGCGCTCGATGCGCAGCGGCGGTAGCTGCGCGTCGGCGAACGAAACGAGCGCGGCGGCGATCCAGGGCGCGAGCGCGAGGCCGCGGCGAAGCGGAGATGTTGAGCCCATCGACCCTCCAATACGGACGATGCCGGCAAAGGTTAGGTGGCGAGGCCGGCGATGCCGCGAGCGGTGGGGAGGAGGCGAGCGAGCGGGCGCCGCGGGTCGACAGCGGCGTCGCGAGCGGGCGCGACCGCAACTCGCGCCCGCGCCACCCGTACACTTAACGCACCCCAACCGCCGACCAAACCCAGCGGAGACCCACGCATGCTCGGGAGCCCTCGCCGTCGCCTCGTTGCCGCCGCCGCCATCGTCGCCCTCGCCGTCGCCGTCCCGGCCGCCGCCAAGCCGCAGCGCTGGAGCGTGCGCATCATGGGCAACGACGCCGGCTTCATGACCGTCGACCGCGAGGCTGGCGGCGCCATCCGCACCCACTTCGAGTACAACGACCGCGGGCGCGGCCCCAAGGTCGACAGCCGCCTCGTCCTCGGCGCCGACGGCACGCCGGCGTCGCTCGCCGTCGACGGCAACGAGTACTACAAGGGCCCGGTGGCCGAGCGCTTCTCGCGCGAGGGCGGCAAGGCGACCTGGAAGAACCGCGGCGAGCAGGGCGAGAGCGCGGCTGCCGCCGGCGCCTTCTACAGCAGCTACGACGGCACGCCCAACGAGATCGGCTACCTGGTGGGGGCGGCGGCGAAGGCGCCGGGGCAGCGCCTCGCGCTGCTGCCCGTCGGGTCGATCACCGTGCGCAAGCTGCCCGAGGTCGAGGTCGCTGCCGGCGGCAAGAAGCTGCGCCTGGTGCCGTGGGAAGTGGTGGGCATCGGCCTCGAGCCGTTCCTTGTCTGGCTCGAGGGCGACGGCAGTTGGTTCGGCACGCCCGGCACCTGGTTCTCGCTGCTGCCGGCGGGCTGGGAGGGCGTCAACGACCAGCTCGTCGAGCTCGAGAAGAAGGCCGGTGACGCGCGCCGGCTGGCGCTCGCCAAGTCGCTCGCCAAGCGCCCAGCGGCGGGCATTGCCTTCACCGGCGCCGGTCTCTTCGACGCCGAGGCCCGCGTCGTGCGGCCCGGCATGACGCTGCTCGTCGTCGGCGAACGCATCGCCGCCGTCGGTGTCGACGGCACGGTCGCCATCCCCGCCGGCGCCGAGGTGGTCGACGCCCGCGGCAAGACGCTGATCCCCGGGCTGTGGGACATGCACCAGCACTTCGGCGACCTCGACGGGCTGCTCGACATCGCGGCGGGCGTCACCACCGGCCGCGACCTTGCCAACGACACCGACACCATGCTGGCGCGCAAGAAGAGCTGGGACAGCGGCGAGACGATCGGGCCGCGCGTGCTGCTCGGCGGCTTCATCGACGGCCCCGGGCCATACGCCGGACCTTCCAAGGTACTGGTGTCGACGCCCGAGGAGGCGGTCAAGGCCGTCGACAAGTACGCCGAGCTCGGCTACGTGCAGGTCAAGATGTACAGCTCGCTCGATCCTGCCCTGGTGCCGGTGATCGCCAAGCGCGCCCACGAGCACGGCATGCGCGTCTCGGGGCACGTCCCCGCCACGATGATCGCCGAGCAGGCGATCGCCGGCGGCTTCGACGAGGTGCAGCACGTCAACATGCTGTTCCTCGACCTCTGGCCGGAGGTCACCGAGACCCGCACGCCGGCGCGCTTCATCGAGGTGGCGGAGCGCGCCGCCGACGTCGACCTCGCCTCGCCGGCGGTCCGCAAGCTCGTCGATCTCATGCGCCAGCGCGACGTCGTTGCCGACCCCACGCTCGCCACCTTCGAGGACCTCTACCTGTCGCGCGCCGGCAGCGTGGGCCCGACCTGGACCGCCGTTGCCGAGCGCATGCCGCCGCAGGTGCGGCGCGGCTTCCTCGCCGGCGGGCTGCCGGTCCCGGAGGGCAAGGACGAGCGCTATCGCGCGTCTTGGCGCAAGTGCGTCGAGCTCGTCGGCGTCCTGCACCGAGCCGGGGTGCGCATCGTCGCCGGCACCGACGCCTTCGCCGGTTTCGCCTTCCACCGCGAGCTCGAGCTCTACGTGGATGCCGGGATTCCGCCCGCCGACGTGCTGCGCATCGCCACCCTCGGCGCCGCCGAGGTGATGGGGAAGGACGGCGAGCTCGGGTCGCTCCAGCCCGGCAAGCTCGCCGACCTGGCGGTGGTGCCGGGCGACCCGACGCGCGACATCGGCTCCCTCCGGCGCATCGAGACGGTGGTCAAGGGCGGCACGGTCTACGACGCGGCGGCGCTCTACGCGGCGATCGGCGTCGCGCCGCCGGCGAAGGACTAGCGGGGTCGGCCTGGACGCTACTCGCGGGTGATCGGGAACTGCTGCGTCGAGGCGCGCGGCGGCGTATCGAGGATCTCGATGTCGGTGTCGTCGTCGGCCGCCGCGGCCTCGATGGCCATCGCCCGCGCCGCCTGCTCCCAGGCCGCGGCGTAGAGCTCGGGGCGGACGGCGAGGTAACCGGGGTAGCCCTGGCGCGCCTGCAGCACGGCGCTGCGTTCGAGGGTGACGATCGCCAGCGGCTCGTCGGTTTCGAGCAGCACCGCGCCGTCGGGGCCGGCGACGAACGACGGGCCGCCCAGCGGCACGCCGTGCTCGGACCGCGGCCGCGTGACCGACAGCACGTAAGCGCAGGCGGTCATCGCCGTCGCCTGCAGCACCAGCCGCCAGCGCGGCCAGGTGGAGGCCTCGGTGGCGCGTGGGCCGGCGATGGCGAGCGCGCCGGCGGCCGCCAGCGCGTGGCCGAGCTCGGGGCGGTTGAGGTCGGAGCAGAGCTGGACGCCGAGCGCGAAGCCGTCGACCCAGACCGGCTTCGCGATGTTGCTGCCGGGCTGGTAGTGCGCCGCCTCCCAGAAGCCCTCCTCGTTGGGGAGGTGGTTCTTGTCGTAAGCGGAGAGCAGCACGCCGTCGCGTCCGAACAGCAGCGCGCGGTTGTGGCGCACGCCGTGCTCCTCGACGATGGCGCCGCCGAGCACGGCGACGCCGGCCGCGCGCGCCGCCGCCGCCAGCATGCGGTGTCGTGGCCCCTCCGGCGGCTCGGCGTCCTCGGGACGCGCCTGCGCTGCCGCCGGCGACCAGGGATGCAGCGGCAGCTCCGGCAGCACGACGAGCTCGGCACCACGCTCGCGCGCATCGGCCACCGCCGGCGTCAGCCGCTTCCAGGCCGCGGCATCGGGGAAGACCTCGGAGAGCAGCGCGACGGCCAGCTTGTCGTGAGCCATGGGGCGACCCTAGCCCGGTCGGCCCGGCCCCGGCAAGGGCCGTCCGTGAGCCCAGTGTGGAGCGACGACATGTAAATTGTGCTTGACATCTTGTCTTGTCTCATTTACTCTCATGTCAAGTGAGCTTGATTTCGAGACAGCCAACCTTGACAGGGGGATCATCCATGGACGACGCAGTGTCGAGCTGGTGTGGAGACCTCACCGCGGCCGACCGCAAGAACCTCTGGCGGGTCCAGATCTGGGCCCTTCTGTGGGCTGTCGTATTCACCGGGTCGTCGCTGCTGCTCAAGCGCTGGCCCGAGCTGGTGCCCGGCCTCGCCGTCGGAGCGGCTTTGGTGGCGCTCAGCACGGTCCTCGGCGTGGTCATGGTGCTCGCCTTCGTCCGCTTCCTGCGCGAAGCCGACGAGCTGGTGCGCCGGATTCATCTCGAAGCGCTGGCCGTGAGCTTCGGCGCCACGCTGGTGATTACCACCTCGTGGCGCCTGGTCGAGCGCCTCGGCGCTCCGAAGGGCGACATCAGCGACGCGCTGCTGCCCATGATGGGGGTGTGGATCATCGCCCAGATCGTCACCGCGCGGAGGTACCGGTGACCAATCGGTTGCGCGTGCTGCGCGCCGAGCGCCGCTGGTCGCAAGCCGACCTGGCACAGCGGCTGGCGGTCTCGCGGCAGACGGTCAACGCCATCGAGACCGGCAAGTACGACCCCAGCTTGCCGCTGGCGTTCCGCATCGCCCGTCTCTTCGCGCAACCCGTCGAGGCGATCTTCGAGCCCGACGAAGGGGAACCGGTGCGCGGCGAAGCTAGGGCGTCGACAGCATCTTGAGCTTCGCCGAGGCGTTGAGGTTCTTCGGGTCGAGCTCGAGCGCGCGGCGGTAGCTGGCGATGGCGAGGTCCTTCTGGCCGGCCGCCAGATACGCCTCGCCGAGACCGTCGTGGACGTCGCCGGAGGTGGGGAAGACCTCGGCGTTGAGCTTCAGGAGCTCGACCGCGTCGAGGGGGCGCTTCATGAACAGCAGCCGATAGGCCAGGTTGTACAACTCGCTCTCTTCGAAGTTCCAGACCTCCGGCTCGGTGGCCTTCAGGCGGCGGTAGTGGGCGATGGCGGCGGCGGCGTCGTGGTCGGTGATGGTGGCCAGCAACGGCTCGACGATCGACTTCCTGGCGGCGAGCTTCTCGACGCCGGCGAGCATCTCCGCCAGGGCCTCTCGCGGGTAGTGGCGTCCGGCGAAGACGACCCCGGCGATCTTCGTCGTGTTGTGGACGTCCTGCAGCGGGTCGGCGTCGAGGACGACGAGGTCGGCGAGCTTCCCCGGCGCCACCACGCCGAGGTCCGCCGCGCCGGCGAGCTCGGCCGCGTTCAGCGTCGCCGCCTGCAGCGCCTGGAGGGGCGACAACCCGGCCGCGACGAGCAACGCCAGCTCGTCGTGCAGGCTGAAGCCGGGGAAGCAGTACGGGTTGCCGGTGTCGGTGCCGGCCACGATACGGACGCCGGCCCGGCTCATCGCGCCGACGATCTGGGACTGCTTGGCGAAGGTCTTCTGGTAATTCGCCATGTCTTCCGGCGTCGAGTCCTTGAACCGGAAGTCCTGCTTGGGGTCCCAGGATAGGCGCATCGACTCCGGCACGTAGCGCATCCTGGCGTCCCCCACGAACGCCGGGTCGTCGAGGTGGCCGATGGCGCGGTTCACCGTCAACGTCGGGCACTGCCAGGTGCCGTTCTTCACGAAGCGCGAAAACAGGGCGGCAGCCTTCCCCTCGTCGTAGGTCGCGAGCAGCTCGCCGGCCGTCTGGCGGAAGAGCTTCACGTTCACCTCGGCGGTCGCGTACGTCTTCCGCAACGCCTCTTCGTGCGTCGAGCTCGCGAGCATCACGCCGGTGAGGTGCTCGATGCTGCGGATGCCGGCGTCGGCCGCCTCCCCGGCGCTCACCGAGTACGGCACGTGGCCGGCGAAGGCGAGGTGCTGCTTCTTCGCTTCGTCGGCGATGGCGAAGAAGGCCTCGCGAGGCAGCAGCGAGTAGACCTTGACGAAGTCGAACTCCGCCGCCTTCACCTGGGCGACGGCCGCGCCTCCCTCGGCGGCGTCCTTGACCGCCACCGACCCCGGCCAGACCGGTTTTGGCCCGTCGAGGATCGGTCCGGCGATCACCTGCCGCGGCCCCAGCAGCGACCCGCTCTCGATCCGCCGGCGCCACTCCTGATGGGCTCCGAACCCCCACATCTGCCGGACGCCGGTCACTCCGTTGGCGATGAAGAGCGGCAGGTAGCGCTCCTCGAACCAGTGCACGTGCATGTCCCACAAGCCGGGAATGACGTACTTGCCACGGGCGTCGACGACGGTCGCCGTCGGCGGGAGTGGAGGAGTCGGCCCGATCGAGACGATGCGGTCGCCGGCGATCGTGACGGTCACGTCGCGGGCGATGGAACCGTCGCGGACGTCGACGACGTTGGCGTGGACCAGGGCGACTGTCAGGGCGGCGGCGAGCTTCATCGTCGAACCTCCAGCGGCGAGCGGTTCGCGAGCGAGCAGCGGGCGGGCTGTGGCCGAGCAGCCATCCTAGCGCCGTGAGTCACAATAGGGGGAGGAGGCCCGCATGACCGCCGACGACCGACTCCATCCCCGCGCACGGATTCCATATGGCACCTGGGGGAGCAGCTACTTCCCCGCCTGGCAGCAGTCGGCGCTCGCCGAGGTCAACATCGGCCAGTTCGCCGGCGAGGCGGCGGCGCGCATCCTGTCGCTGCGCAAGGTGCCGAAGAGCGCGCTCGAGTCGCTGGTGATCGGCTCGACGGTGCCCTGGCACTGGAAGTTCTGGACCGCGCCGCTGGTGGCGAGCTGCCTCGGCGAGCGCGTGCCCGGCTTCCACGTCGAGCAGGCCTGCGCGACCGGCCTCCAGGCGGTGCTGCTCGCCGGCGGCGAGGTGCAGTCGGGGAGCGACGTCGTCGGCGTCGTCACCTTCGACCGCACCAGCGACTCGCCGGTGGGAGTGTTCCCCGAGCGCCGCACGCCGCAGCGCACCTTCGCCCTCGCCGACGTGTGGGACAACTTCGGCTTCGACCCCGCCACCGGCCAGGCGATGTTGACGACCGCCGGCAACGCCGCGCGCAAGCACAAGATCGACCGCCGCGAAGTCGACGAGCTGGCGCTCTGGCGTCACGAGCAGTACTTCGAGACCCTCGGCCGCGGCTGGCTCGACCGCATCCTGGTGCCCTTCGACGTCCTCGACAACTCGGGCAAGAAGCTCGGCCGCGTCGACAGCGACGCGGGCGTGCGCCGGCTGACCCGCGAGTCGCTGCAGGCGATGCGCGAGCTCGAGCCGACGGTCACCTCCGGCACCCAGACCCACGCCTCCGACGGCATGGCGACGCTGCTGGTCACCAGCGCCGAGAAGGCACGCGAGCTGTCCCCGCGCCCGGAGATCGACATCCGCTTCCTCGCCAAGACCGAGGTGCGGGTGGCCCCGGCGTTCATGCCGGAAGCGCCGGTGGTGGCGGTGCAGAAGCTCCTCGCACGCACGGGCTTGACGATGGACGACGTCGCCGTGGTCAAGAACCACAACCCCTTCGCCGTCAACGACGCCATCTTCGCCAAGGTGCTCGGCTACGACTGGCGGAAGATGAACAACACCGGCAGCTCGCTGGTCTGGGGCCACCCGCAGGGCCCGACCCTGACCCGCGTCCTCATCGAGGCGCTGGAAGAGGCCGTCGACCTGGGTGGCGGGCGTGTGCTCGTCTTCGGCTGCGCCGCGGGCGACGTCGGCATCGCGGCACTGTTCGAGGTCACTGAGGCGATCGCCTGACGGCGCGAACCTTGGCCTCAGCGGTGGCTGCGGATCTCGATTCCGAGCTCGAGCTGCTGCCACGTGCGGTCGGCGGTTACCGCCGGCAGACCCGCAGCAAGAGCAAGACCGAGACAGGCACGGTCTCCCAAGGAAAGGCCGCGCGAGCGGGTGGCGGGCCGCAACATGCCGGTGGTGTAGGCGTCGTCCTCGCCGAAGGCGACGACTTCGACCGGCAGGGCTGCCAATGACTCACGAAGAACGTCCTCCGGCATTCCTGCTTCCGCGAGCTTGGCGACGACCTCGGAGAGGTTGACGGAGCTGACCACCGCATCGCCGATGTCGGCGGCGAGCGCCTCCCAGCCAGGTTCCTCGTTGAGCACCAGCAACAGTGCCGACGCGTCCCACACCGCGCGACTCACCGGCGAGACTCCCGGCGCCGCTCCTCCAGCAGCTCACGAACGAGCTTGCGGTTCGCCGGCACGTGGCGGCGCACCAGGGCCTGGGCCCGAGCCACGGCCTGCTGGCGGGTTTCGAGGTGAAGGCCCTGGTCGTCGAGACGTAGGACCACCTCGGTGCCTGGCTTCAACCCCAGGGCCTCACGCATCTCGACCGGTATCACCAATCTGCCAGCCTTGCCGACGCGTGCCACGTGTTCTCCCATGTGGCACAGCTTACAACAGTTGGCACTTCGAAACGGGGCGATGAGAGCGCAGCACGAGAGGGGGAACGCGCCTAGGATTGCACTCGTGGGCAAACGCCGGAAGCGTCGCTCGATGGAAGCGACGACGACATCCAGCCCTGCATTGGGCCTCGAAGCGATCGCCGACGAGCCTGCGGCCCGCGCTCTCGACGTCCTTCCCAAGCTCCTTCCCGAGCTGTCGCTCGCCCTTGCCTTCCTCGCCGCGGCGATCCTTCCCGACCGCGTCGGCCCGATGATGCGCGAGACGATGTATTTCGTGGTCCTCGTCGAGGTCTTCTTCTGCATGGGCCAGGGGACGCTCACCGACATCGCCACGCGCATGCGGAAGCCCCCGCCGTGGTGGCTCGGCCTGCTGATCCTCGGCGGGCTGGTGCTGTTCAACATGCAGGTCATCGGCATCAGCGCCGGCCTCGTGCGTGAAGGGGGCTGGCTGGTGGCGCTGCCTTTCCTCTGGTCGCTGGTCGAGCGCGGGCGCGAGCTGTGGACGATGCCGACGGCGTCGCGGCTGGAGAAGCTGCGGCGGCGGGCGCTGGTGTCGGGCCGCATTTCGCTGGTGCTGGTGGGCGGCGGCGTCGCCATCGGTGCGATGTGCGTGAGCTACCTGATCGACGACGTCAGCGGCGGCGGTCCCTTCGTGGAGCGCTACGCCGCGTGGGGCCTGGCGGTGCTGTTCGGGCTCTCGGCCTTCGACGTCTGGCGCGTGCATCGCCCCGCGTTCGCGAGCCGCCCGCGGGCGCTCTTCGGCGCCTTCGACCCGCTGCGGGTCACCGACCTGTCGCGGATCTGAGCCGCTCGGCGCCGAGCACGTGGTGGGTGTTGTGGTAGAGCGTGAAGAACGCCATCTCGCGCACCGTCAGCGGGCCCATGCCGGGATGGGGCAGGCGCAGGCGGTCGAGGGCGCGCTCGCTCCATTTCGCCAGCGCGCGCGCGACGGCGGCCTGCGTCTCCTCGAGGTTGGTCAGCGATCGTTGCCGCTCTTCTGCCGTGTGCCGCTCGGCCGCCAAGGTCGAAGGGGTGTAACGGCCGGCCTTGAGGCCGGCCGCGAGCTCGCCGTGGTACCGCGCGACGAGCTGCGAGTAGGGCGCCGACGGGCGCCGCGCCCAGCCGAAGCGCAGCAGCAGCACCACCTTCGGCAGCGCTAGCGCCATTGCCACCGGCCGGTTCGACTTCACCAGGTGGCGCACATGGTCCGCCGGCGACCACGCGTCGCCCATCGGCGCGAAGAACTCCGGCACCGCGAAGCCCTGCCAGAAGCGCGCGCTCCACTCGCGCACCGCGGTCAGGTCGCGGGCGATCTCCGCCGCGGTCCACGGCTCGGCGATGGGCGCGGGCTCCACCGCCGCGTAACCTAGCAGAGCGCTCCGCCGCGACGTGACGGCCGGTCGCGCTCTACGTCGATTCGCTGAGGTCCGGCACGTCCTCGCCGAGCGCGGTGGCGAGGTCGATCAGGTGCTCCTGCTCGTTGACCAGGATCTCGCGGATGTGCTCGGCCATGGCGAACTCGCCCAGCGCCTCGCACTGCCGCACGCGGCGGCGGTAGTGGCGGATCGTCTCGTTCTCGTTGTCGAGGTCGAAGCGCAGCAGCTCCTTCGGCTTGTCCGACAGCTTCACCGGCTTGGGCACCACGGTGGGCGTGCCGCCCAGGTAGTCGATCTGCTTGGCGATGGTGATGGCGTGTGCCAGCTCCTCGCCCGCATGGATCTCCAGCTCGTCGGCGATGGTCATGTACTCGGCGCCCTTGAGCACCTGCGAGTAGACGACGTAGGCGATGATCGCCTGGTACTCGCGAGCGAGGTCCTCGTTGAGGCCGTCGATCAGCTGCTGGCGGCTTCCCGGCGATGACTGGCGGTCGTTCTTTCGGGCGCGGTCCTTGGCCATCTGGGCTCCCTCCCGGTCGTGGAGCGCTGCAAGATTCCCGCCTCCGTCAGGAGACGAGAGGGCGTGTCACGGCGCTTCCGCCATCAGCAGGAAGCTGCGCCCGTCGATGGTCGACAGCGCCAGCCGGCGGCCGTCCGGCGAGATGCCGAACGACTCCGCCGGCGCCTCGGGGTCGAAGCCGGCGAGCGGCCGCCGCCGAGCCGCCGTGTCCGCGCCCGGCGCGAAGGGCTGCACGAAGACGCCCGAGACGCCCGCGCCGTCCGGCGCCACGAAGGCGAACGAGTCGCCGCCGGGCAGCCAGCGTGGCCGGCCGTCGTTGAGCCGCCCGTACGGGAACACGGTGGAGAAGACGACCGCGCCGTCGCTGGTGCGCGCGGCGCGCAGCGTGCCGCGCGTCCGCCCCACGTAGTCGGTGACGAAGAGCACGTGCCGCCCGTCGGGCGACACCTCCGGCAGCGTGGTGGCGCCGGCGACCAGCTGCACGGCGCCGCTGCCGTCGGCGCGCACCTTCCAGATGCCGCCCTTTCGCGGGTGGAAGGAGTTGTAGACCACCCAGGCGCCGTCGCGCGTCGTCGTCGGGTTCTCGGCGTCGGCGCCGTCTGCCGTCAGCTGCCGCGCGCCGCTGCCGTCCACCGCCATCCGCCAGATCTCGAAGTGCCCGGCGCGGTTGGTGCTCCACAGCAGCGAGCGGCCGTCGGGGGTGAAGGCGGGGTCCCAGTCGTCGGCCTCGTCGTCGGTGAGCTGGCGCTCCTCGCCGCTTTCGGTGTCGAGCAGCCAGAGGTCGAGGTTGCCGGTGCGGTTGGAGGAGAACACCAGCCAGCGCCCGTCGGGCGAGTAGGCGGGCTGGCGGTCCTCGGCGCCGGCGCGGGTGAGCGCGCGGGCTTCGCGTCCTTCGCCTTCTCCGGATGCGTCGTGCAGCGTCAGCTCGCGTAGCGACTGACGGTTGGAGAGCACGTCCGCCGCTACATGCGGGCCGGCAACGTCGACGTTCACGATGCGGCCGGGCAGCGTGAAGACGGTGCGCGCTTCGCTGCTGCCGACGTCGAGCGCCAGCACCCGCGACGAGCCGCCGGCCGTGGCGCCGGAGACCTGCGCGTAGACCAGCTCGCCCGTGCCGCGCCACGACAGGCCGTAGAGCTGGCCGTGCCCCTTCGCCACCGGCAGCGGTCGCCGCGCCCCGCTCCTGGCGTCGAACAGCGCCAGCTCGGGGTCGAGCTGCCCCTGCAGCGGTCCCACGCGCGCCGCGATGGCCGTGCCGTCGGCGCTCCAGCGCGGGAAGCGCAGCATGCGCTCGGCGACGCGGGCGAGCTCGCGCGGCTCGCCGCCGTCGGCGGCGGCGGTGCCGAGGGTGGCAACCGGGCGCCCGCCCGCATCGCCGAAGCGCACGAAGGCGATGCGGCGGCCGTCGGGCGACCAGTCGCCCTCGCCGGCGTCGTCGATCACCTTGCGCGGCGGCCCACCCACCAGCGGCACGCGGTAGAGCGATCGCCGCGCGCCCTCGTCGCGCACGAAGAGGATCGAGCTGCCGTCGGGCGAGATGCGCGGCGCGGAGTCCGGTCCGTCGGTGAGCGCCGCGTCGCGCCCGCCCGCCACCTGCACCCAGATCCGCGGCTTGCCGGTGCGCTCGGAGACGAAGGCGAGCAGCCGTCCGTCGCGCGACAGCGTCGGCGAGCTGTCGCGGCCGGAGTAGGAGACGTAGCGCAGCACCGGTACCTCGGCGACGCGCGCCGCGGACGTTCCGAACACCCGCCCGAGCCGCGGCGCCAGCAGCAGGCCGCCGGCGAAAGCCGCGGCCAGGGCCACCAGCGTCGCCAGGCCGAGCAGCAGCGACCGGCGCGACGGCGGCCGGCGCCGGCGCGAGACCACCGGCGCGCTCGACGACAGCGTGCCCAGGCTCGCCAGGTTGTCGCGCAGCTGGCGCAGGTCGCGGGCGAGGTCGATCGTCGAGGCGTAGCGGTCGCGCGGCTGCTTGGCGAGGCAGCGCTGCACCACCCACAGCACCGGAGTCGGCACCGACGCCGCGCGGTCGGGCGGCAGCGGCGCCGGCTCCTCGCGCAGAATCGCCGACAGCGTGTCGACGGCGGTGTCGCGGCCGAAGGCGCGCTCGCCGGCGAGCAGCTCGTAGAGGATGGCGCCGAAGGCGAACTGGTCGGAGCGCGCGTCGGCGGGCTGGCCGCGGGCCTGCTCGGGCGACAGGTAGCCGACGGTGCCGAGGATGGTCCCCGGCCGGGTGTGGTGCCTCGGGTCGTTGTCGTACCCGGGCGCCGCGGGCAGCACGCCGTGCCCGCCGACGATGGTGGTTGCCGGCTCGCTGGTGGCGCCGGCGAGCTTGGCGATGCCGAAGTCGAGCACCTTGAGGTGGCCGTCGTCGCCCACCATCAGGTTCTCGGGCTTGAGGTCGCGGTGGACGATGCCGCGCGCGTGCGCCGCGGCGAGGGCGTCGGCGAGCTGGCAGGCGAGGTCGAGGGCCTGCCGCAGCGGCAGCGGGCCGCGGCGCAGCAAGTGGCGCAGCGAGTCCCCGGGCACCAGCTCCATGGCCAGCCAGGGGCGGTCGCCGTCCTGACCGACGTCGAAGACGGTCACCACGTTGGGGTGGGACAGGGCCGAGGCGGCGCGCGCCTCCTGCTCGAAGCGCGACAGCGCGTCGGCGTCGGCGGCGAGCCGCGCCGGGAGCAGCTTCAAGGCCACGGTGCGGCCGAGGCGGACGTCGCGGGCGCGGTAGACCTCGCCCATGCCGCCGCTGCCGAGGGGCGCCTCCACCTCGTAGGGACCGATCCGGGTACCGGGTTGCAACGCGGCTTGCACGGGCGCCAAGATCATGGCGCAAAGCGGCCCGCGGCGGGGGAATCGGGCCGCGGGCGTCCGTCTAAGCTGTCGCCCGAACCGAGGCTTTTTCCGCGTATCGAGGCAGAGGTAGGCTCCGGCACCCATGGAAGCGTCGTCTTGATCGTCAAGGTCACCGTCTACGTCTTCGTCATCGGCGTCTTCGTGGCGGCGATCGCAGGCATCCTGCACCTGGGGTCGCGGCTGGACGGCCCGCGCGAGGCGGCGCCGCCGCCCGCGGTCGGGGCGGCGGCCACGGCCGACGCGGCCGCGCACCACGCCGCCGGCGGCGGCGCCGACGGCGGGCTCCTCTCCCGCCTGCGCGCCAACCTGAAGAGCCCGCTGCCGCTGCTGCTGCTGCAGGTGGTGGTCATCGTCGTCGCGGCGCGGCTGATGGGCGGGCTCTTCCGCCGCTTCCACCAGCCGGCGGTGATCGGCGAGATGATCGCCGGCATCCTCCTCGGGCCGTCGCTGCTGGGCTGGGTGTGGCCGCAGACGCAGGCGTTCCTCTTCCCGCCGGACTCGATGGGGGCGCTGCGGCTGCTCTCCCAGATCGGCGTCGTGCTGTTCATGTTCATCGTCGGCATCGACCTCGACGCGGCGCACCTGCGGCGCACCGCCCATGCCGCGGTGTGGGTGAGCCACCTGAGCATCACCGTGCCGTTCCTGCTCGGCAGCGCGCTGTCGCTGGCGCTCTACCGCTCGCTGGCGCCGGCGGGGACGCACTTTTCCGCCTTCGCGCTCTTCATGGGCACGGCGATGTCGATCACCGCCTTCCCGGTGCTGGCGCGCATCCTCGAGGACCGCGGGCTCACGCGCACGCCCTTGGGAGCGACGGCGATCGCCTGCGCCGCCGTCGACGACGTCACTGCCTGGTGCCTGCTGGCGCTGGTGGTGACGCTGGTCGAGGCGACGGCGCTCACCGGAGCGCTGATCACCTTCGCGCTCACCGCCGCCTTCGTGCTGGTCATGCTGCTCGTCGTCAAGCCGGCAGCGTCGCGGCTGATGCGCCGCAACGTCGAAGGCGAGGCGCTGGTGGCAGGCGCCCTGACGTTCGTCTTCCTCTGCGCCCTGTTCACCGAGGTGATCGGCATCCACGCCCTCTTCGGCGCCTTCCTCGCCGGCGTCGCCATGCCGCGCCACTCCAGCGTCCACAGCTACCTGCGGCGGCGGCTGGAGACCTTCGCCTCGGTGCTGCTGCTGCCGCTGTTCTTCGCCTTCACCGGCCTGCGCACGCAGATCGCGCTGGTCGAAGGGTGGGCCGGCTGGATCGCCTGCGCCGCCCTCATCGGCGTCGCCATCGCCGGCAAGATCGGCGGCACCATGGTCGCGGCGCGCATCACCGGCATGGGCTGGGCCGACTCCTTCGCCCTCGGCGCGATGATGAACACCCGCGGCCTCGTCGGCCTCATCGTGCTCGACCTCGGCTACGAGCTCGGCATCCTCTCGCCGCCGGTGTTCTCGATGATGGTGCTGATGGCGCTGCTCACCACCTTCATGACGGCGCCGCTGCTGCAGCTGCACGCGGCGATCAAGCGCCGGCGCGGCGAGCCGGCCGCGGCGACGGCCGACGCCGCAGCCTGAGCGGCTCGCCGAGCATCGAGATCGCTTCGTCGCTTCGCTCCTCGCGATGACATGCGCTCGTCATCGCGAGCGCAGCGAAGCGATCTCGATACTCGACAGTCGTAGCCCTTCGATATGCCGCAACCCGGCATGCTAGGCTGCCAACGCCTCGCCTGCCTGACCGCCCCGTTCCTGAGGAGCCTCGGATGCTCAGCGACACCGCCACCACGGTCCGCTCCCTGCGGCGGCCTACGCTCGACACGCTCGGCCTCGGCAGTGTGCTGGAGATCTTCCGCGCCGGGCGGCTGCCGATCTCGGCCGAGCAGGCGGTGGAGGCGGTGTTCGGACCGGCGGGAGACCGCGGCGCGCTGGTGATCTCGGGTGCCAACGGCATCGTCGGCGCGGGCAAGACCATGCAGCTCGGCTCGCGGCTGGTGCCGTTCGGCGTCACCGTCGTCGCCATCGACCTGCCGGGCGCGCCGGACGGCATCGGCAGGCAGGTGCCGGGGCTGGTGAAGGCCTTCGGCCGCGAGGAGGCCGATCGCATCCTCGCCGGCGTCGTGCGCATGAGCTACGACGGCGCGACGCTGCCGCCGCAGCTTGCGAGCTTCCGGCCTCGCTTCCTGCTCGAGGCGATCCCGGAGGTGTTGGAGCTCAAGCGGCGGCACTACGCGACCTTCCGCGACGCCTTCCCCGGCATCGAGGTCCGCTCGGTGACATCCGGCTTCCCCAGTCGCGAGCTCGGCGTGCCGGTGGCGCACCCCGCCTTCCCGCATGAGGTCAACAAGGTGTGGGAGACGGTGGAGGCCGGACCGTCGGCCGTGCCGCAGATGTTGTGGGCCCTCGGCCTCATCCCCGTGCCGGTGGCGGACGAGTGGTCGTTCGTGCTCGACGTCGTCTTCTGCGGCCTCACCAACGCCGCCATCGGCTGGCACCGCGCCTCCAACATGCCCTTCTGGAAGGTCGACAAGCTGGTGCGGCGGACGCTCGGGCCCAACCCGTTCCGCGCCCACGACGCCATCGGCGCCAAGGGTGCCAACTTCCTCACCTGGTCGTGCCTGCAGCACCTCGGCGAGCGCTATGGCGCGCTGTTCGCGCCGGCGCCCGAGCTGGTCGAGCGCAAGGACAGCGGCCAGCCCTGGTATCCGCCCAACCACTTCCGGCCGCTCGTCGATTGGCAGCTCTCGGCGGCGGAGGAGGAGGACTTCCGCGCCTGGGTGGTCGGGCCGCTGGTGCAGATGACGGCGCTGATGGCGCACGAGGAGCGCGCCCATCCCGCGCACCTCAACTTGATCGGCGAGCTGTGCGCGCAGCTCTCGCGCGGCGTGCTGGCGCTGGTGCGCGGCCTCGGCGCCGACGAGGCGCGGCGATTGGTGGAGCGTTACCACGCGCTCTACCCTGCCGCCGCCGAAAGCCCGTGGCACGCGGAGGCGCTCGACCGCGTCGCCTCGCCCGAGTGGCAGCAGCTCTACGTCAACGCCGAGCACGACGGCGAGGTCGGTGTCATCACCCTCGGCCGCGAGGCGTACAACTGGGACGTCGACGCGGAGCTCAACCGCGCCATCGACTGGCTGCGGGCCGAGGGGATCGAGCGGGTGATCCTCTCCGGCGACTTCCACTTGACGACGCAGCTCGTGGGCGCCGACACGGCGGAGTTCTTCCCGGCGCTCGCCGACGAGGAGCAGGGCTACCGCGTCTCGGCCGCCTGGAGCCGCACCGCGCGCCGGTTGCACGAGGAGTTCCGCACCTCGGTAGGTTTCCTCAACGGCAAGCGCTGCCTGGGCGGCATGCTCGAGCTGTTCCTCCACTGCCACCACCTCGTTGCCGTCGACTCGGTGAGCCTCGGTTTCCCCGAGGTGACGCTGCCGGTGATCCCGGGCATGGAGGGGTGCCACTGGCCCTTCCGCAGGGCGCGGCGCGAGGACTGGCCGCGGCTGCTCGACCTGTTGCTCACCGGCAAGCCGGTGCGCGCCGCGCACGCGGCCGGGTGGTTGGTGGACGTGGCGGCGCCGCTCGAGGAGGCGCTCGCAGCCGCGTGGCGGCTGGCGAGCGGCGATGGAGCGGTCGAGCGCCGGCGCGTGGAGGATGGCGCGCTCGCCGGCGTGGCCGAGACGCTGCCGGAGCCGGGTGAGACCGGCGCGGGTGCGGCCGATGCCGCCCGCCGCGCCATCTACGACACCGTAGTCGCCTCCTGCAGCGTTCCACTGTCCGAGGCGCTCGACGTGCAGTCGCGACGCTCGGCCGAGTTCATGACCGGCAAGGCGTGCCGGAGCGGCGTCGTCGGCACCGCCTCGGCGAAGCTGCAGGGCTGAGCGGCGGTCGCCGCGCGTGACCGGCGCCTGCCGGCACTAAGATGGGCTCGAACCGAGCTCGTCGCGGTGCACAAGCCCAAGGTGGTCGCCGCTCTGTCGTGCGCCGTCGCTACGGTGGCGGTGGTGCTGACGTCGGCCCGCGGGCAGTCGGGGGCGCTTCCGCCGCCGACTCCTGACCCGTCGCCTCTGTCGACGACGGCGATGGCGGCCGACACTCCCGCCTTCCTCGCCGCGCGCAGCATCCACGTCACGACCGGCGCCGCTCCCGGCTATGTCGAGGACGCGGTGTGCGCCGAATGCCACCAAGACCTCGCGGCGTCCTTCGCCGCCGTCGGCATGTCGCGCTCGTTCTATCGCCCGCGCCGTGCGACGTCGATCGAGACCTTCGGCGTCCCCTTCGAGCACGCGCCCTCCAAGCGCACCTACGAGATGCTCTGGCGCGGCGACCAGCTCGTCTTCCGCCGCTGGCAGCTCGGCCCGCGCGGGGAGCGCGTCCACGAAGTCGAGCAGACGGTCGACTGGGTGCTCGGCTCCGGCAACCACGCGCGCACCTACCTCTTCCGCTCGCCATCGGGCGAGCTCTGGCAGCTGCCGATCGCCTGGTATACGCGCGAGGGCAAGTGGGGGATGGCGCCGGGCTACGACCGCCCCGACCACGAGGAGCTGTCGCGCGCGGTGCAGCGCGAGTGCATGGTCTGTCACGATGCCTACCCCGAGCTGCCGGCGGGCGCCGACAGCTACGGAATGCCGCACCGCTTCCCGGCCGTGCTGCCGGAAGGCGTGGGCTGCCAGCGCTGTCACGGGCCGGGCGCCGAGCACGTGCGGCGCGTGCGCGACTCCGCGGTGCCGCTCGCCGCTGCCAGGGCGGCGATCGTGAACCCGGCGCGGCTCGCGCCGGCGCGGCGCACCGAGGTCTGCTACCAGTGCCACCTGCAGCCCATCGTCGCGCTGCCGGCGGTGCGGCGTTTCGAGCGCGGCGACCTCGCCTTCCGCCCCGGCGAGGCGCTGGCAGCGCACCGCGTCGAGCTCGACGCCGACGAGGAGGGGCGCTCGCGCGACGAGCGCTTCGAGATCAACCATCACCCGTACCGGCTGGAGCAGAGCCGCTGCTTCCGCGAGAGCCCCATCGGCGCGCTCTCCTGTCTCACCTGCCACGACCCGCACCGCAAGGTGGCGGCGAGCGAGCGCGCCGCGCACTACCGCGCCGCGTGCCTGAGCTGCCATCGAGCGGAGCAGCTCCCGCAGCAGCACGGACCGCGGGTCGCCATGAGCGGCGACTGCACGAGCTGCCACATGCCCGAGCGGCGCACCGAGGACGTGGTTCACGCGGTGATGACGGACCACCGCATTCAGCTGCCACCGGCCGGCGTCGACCTGCTGGCGCCGCGCGCCGAGCACGACCCGGTGCTCGTCGGCGCGAGCTTCCTCCGCGCCGGGGAGGCGCCGCCGGGGAGCCTCGGCGAGCTCTACCGCGCGGTCGGCGTGCTGCGCATCGGCGGCCGCAGCGCGCTGCCGCGGGTCGCGGCGCTGCTCGCCGCCGCCCCGTCGCTGCCCGCCGAGCCCTGGCTGCGCCTCGGAGTGGAGCAGCTGCAGACGCGCGGCTACGCCGACGCCGAGGCTTCGTTGCGGCGCGCCATGGCGAGGCCCGGCGGCGACACGCCGCTCGCCCGCGTCTGGCTGGGGCTGAGCTTCGCCGGGCAGGGACGGCTCGACGAGTCGCTCGCCGAGCTCGCCGGGGCCTCGGCGCGGGACCCCGACCTCGTGGAGGCGCACTTCAACCGCGGCCGTCTGCTGCTCGCCAACGGCCGCGCCGCCGAGGCGCTGCCGGAGCTCGAGCGCGCCGTGGCGCTGCGGCCCACGTTCGCGGCCGGCTGGCTACGGCTGGGCGAGGCGAAGGAGGCGCTCCTGCCGGCGAACGACCGCGAGCGGGCGACGGCGGGCCGCCGCGAGGCGATCGCCGACTATCGCCGCGCGCTGGCCGTCGATCCGTCGACCACGGATGCCTACCTCGCGCTCGCGCGCGCGCTGCGGGCGCAGGGCGACGAAGCCGGTGCAAGCGTGACGCTCGCGCTGGGCGCACGCTTCGCGCGGCGACCCGATGCGATCGTCGAGGGCGCCGCGGAAGGGCCCGGCGCGAACGGCTCGCGCTGAGCCGCCGCCGTCGGCGCACGCGGCGTCAGCTCAAGCGCCGAACTTGGCGATCTCCTCGCGCCGCTCCTGCGACGCGCGACGGCGCGAGCGCACCCATCCCCGCGCGCGGCCGAGCCAGGAGTTGAGCGGGTGGGTGCGCGGCAGGCTGGCGAAGACCGGCTGCCGGCGGACGCCGAGGGTGTCGCGCAGCTCGTTGAGCCGCGGATGCGACGGGCGTATCGCCAGACCGTGCTCGACGGCGCGCACCGCGGCGCGCCGCCGCCCGAGCATGAGGTAGGCGCTGGCGATGTTGAGATAGCACTCGGCGTCGTTGGGATCGAGCCGTAGCGCATAGCGGCAGAGCTCCATGCCGTCGCGCCGCCGCCCTTCGACCCGCGCCATCGAGACGCCGAGGTAGGAGTAGAAGACGCCGGGCAGGTTGCCGCGGCGCTCGACGCGCTCGGCGACGCGCGCCAGCAGCTCGTACCCCTCGCGCCACTTCTCCTTGCGGCAGAGGGTGATGCCCTCTTGAAACGATCTGGCGACGTCGAGGGGCACGGTCGTCATGAACAGCGGCTCCTGTGCTGCCCTCCCGGAAAAGACATCGAACGGCTGCGGGGATGGTAGGGCTCGCCGGCCGCTCGTGCCGTGAAGCGCCACACAGCCGCGATGCGGCACGGCGGCACGCCTAGAATCTTGCCTCGTGCCGCCGACAGGAAGCCGCGCTCGAAGGGGACGCCGGTAACGACCGCGACGCGCGCCGTTGGTCGTTGGCGGCGACGCTCTGTGCCCTGCTGGGGGCCGCGCTGGTGTGCTGGATCGTGCTGCAGGTCCCCGGCGAGGTGTTCAACAGCGGCGACGGCGGCGTCAAGGCGCAGCAGGCGCGCCAGGCTGCCGCCGGCGACTTCGGCATCGCCCTCCACCTGCCGGCACCGCCGTGGGTGCGGGAGCTGTGGGCGCGGGGGCACTACCCGTTCGAGCGGCCGTTCGTCTACGCGAAGCGAGACGGGCACGTGCCGCAGTACCCGTTCCTCTTCCCCTGGTTGTCGGCGCTGCCGTATCGCGCGCTCGGCTTTCGCGGCTTGTTCGTGCTGCCGGCGTTGGCCCTCTTCGCGTTGTGGGCGTGCTTTGGGCTCGTCGCGCGCCGGGCTGGCGTGCCGGCGCAGTGGCGCGCGATGGCGCTGGCAAGCCTCGTCCTCGCGTCGCCGCTGACGCTCTACGGCGCGATGTTCTACGAGCACACGCTGGCGGTGCTGCTCCTGTTCGCAGGATGCGCGACTGCGGCGCTGCCGACACGGCCGCTCTCGGCACCCAAGCTCGCCGCGGCGGGAGCGCTCGCCGGCGTGGCGCCCTGGCTGCGTTCGGAGTCGTGGTGCCTGCTCGCCGGGTTGCTCCTGCTGGCTGCCATCCGGCAGGTGCGCGAGCGAGATCTACGGTGGGCGTGGCTGCCCGCCGGCGCGCTGCTCACCGCGGGCGCCGACCTGGTCGTCAACCATCTCCTCTACGGCAGCTGGTTCGGACCGCATGGCGAGCAGGTGCTGGGAGAGCTCACGTGGCAGCAGCAACTGGAGCGCGGCGCTCACCACCTGGGCACGAGCCTGCGCCAGATGGCCGTCTACGCGCCGTTGCTGCTCGTGCTCGTCGCCGCGGTCGCGGCGATCGTCGCGGCGCGGCGCTCGCTGCCGCCCGGCGCGCTGGCGATCGCCGGTCTCGTCGTCTTCGATCTCGCGACCGTCCCCTTCGTGCTGCCGGTGGCGGTGGGCCTCCACTGGGGGCCGCGCTACCTGCTGGTGCTGATGCCGCTGCTGTCGCTGCTGCTGGCGTTGCTATTGCCGGCGCTCGCGGCGCTGCCGCGGCCGCATCGCGTCGCCCTCGGCTGCGCGCTGGCGGTCGCGCTCGGGTTTGGCGCCTGGAAGAACGGCTTCGACGGCACGCGGCAGCTGGTCGACAACTACCGGCATCGGGTCTGGCCGGCGCTCGCCGAGCTGCGTGCGGCGCCCGACTCCGTCGTCGTCGTCAACGACCAGTACTGCAGCACCGACCTTGCGGCGCTGCTCGCCGACAAGCCCTTCCTGCTCGCCCATGGAGCGCAGGAGCTCGGCGACCTCGCCTCGGTGCTGGCAAGGCGGGGGCAGTCGCGCTTCCTCTTCGTCGTCTTCCCGTTCCAGCCGATGCCGCCTCGCTTCGCGTGGGGGCCGGTGAGCCGGCGCACGTCGTGCTCGGTGCGCGGCCAGCGGGGACAGTTCCTGCTCTACGACTGCGCCGGCACTCCCTGACGGGGCGAGGGGCGATCCGCACCATGGACGAATCCCGTTCCGCGACGCCCGGTTCGTCGGCGCCTCTGCGCGCGCTCGGCTGGAGCGAGCGCTGGCAGGCGTCGTTCGCCTCTTACCTTCCCCTCGAGCCCGGCCGGGTCCTCGCCGGCTCGCGCGACCAGCTGCGGGTGGGCACCGCGCGCGGCGAAGAGGAAGCGCTGGTGCCGGGCCGGCTGCTCTACCGCGCCGAGTCACCGGCCGAGCTGCCGTGCGTGGGCGATTGGCTGGCGCTGCGGCGGCTCGAGGACGTTGCCGGCGGGCAGCCCCTGCTGGTGGAAGCGGTGCTGCCGCGCAACAGCGCCTTCGTCCGCCGCGCCGCCGGCCGCCGCAGCGAGCCGCAGGCGCTCGCCGCCAACGTCGACGTGGCACTGCTCGTCGCCGGGCTCGACGAGGAGTGGAACCCGCGCCGGCTGGAGCGCTGGCTGGCGCTGGCGCGCGAGGCGGGCGTGCCGGCGGTGGTGGTGCTCACCAAGGCCGACCTCTGCGCGGACGCCGCCGCGGTCGTGGCAGCTGCCGCGGCGCTCGCCGCGCCCGCGCCCGTGCACGCCGTCGACGCCCTCGGCGGCGCCGGCGTCGAGCGGCTGCACCCCTACTTGACGCCGGGCGCGACGCTGGTGCTGCTCGGCATCTCCGGAGCGGGGAAGTCGACGCTCGCCAACCGCCTCGCCGGGCGCCCCGTCGCCGCGACTGGCGGCCTGGCGGACGACGGCCGCGGCCGCCACACCACGACGCGGCGCGAGCTGCTGCCGCTGCCGGGCGGCGCGCTGCTGCTCGACACGCCGGGCCTGCGCGAGGTCGGCCTCTGGCTCGGCGAGGACGACCTCGCGAGCCTGTTCCCCGAGATCGACGAGCTGGCGCAGGGCTGCCGCTTCCGCGACTGCACGCACGAGCGAGAGCCCGGCTGCGCGGTGCGCGAGGCGGTCGCCGCCGGACGGCTCGACGCCGGGCGCCTCGCGAGCCTCCACCAGCTCGCCGCCGAGCGCGCGGCGCTGCGCCGGCGCACCGACGAAGGGGCCGCGCGCCAGGCCAAGCAGCAGGCGAAGGCACTGCACCGCGCCGCCAACAAGCACATGCCGCGGCAGCTGTGAGCGGGTGCGCCAGAAGAGCGCAACCTGGCGCCGCCGGTGCCGTAGTCTGTCCCCATGCTCGAGATCAGCGGCCTGACCAAGCGCTACGGCAACGGCACCGTCGCGCTTTCCGACTTCAACCTCACCCTCGGCGAGGGCGTGCTCGGCCTGCTCGGCCCCAACGGCGCCGGCAAGACGACGCTGATGTCGATCGTCGCCACCGTGCTGCGCCCCACCGCCGGCACCGTGCGCTGGCGGGGCGCCGACGCGCTCGCCGATCCGCTCGCCATCCGCCGCGAGCTCGGCTACCTGCCGCAGGACTTCGGCGTCTACGACAAGCTCACCGCCGTCGAGCTGCTGCGCTACTTCGGGCGCCTCAAGGGGCTCGCCGGCAAGGAGCTGAAGGTCGCGGTCGAGGAGATGATCGACCTCGTCAACCTGCGGCCGGCGGCGCACCGGCGGCTGGGGAGCTTTTCGGGCGGCATGCGGCAGCGCGTCGGCATCGCGCAGGCCCTGCTCGGCGACCCCAAGCTGCTCATCGTCGACGAGCCGACGGTGGGGCTCGACCCCGAGGAGCGGGTGCGCTTCCGCAACCTGCTCAGCGAGCTCGGCCACGGGCGCACGGTGATCCTCTCCACCCACATCGTCTCCGACGTCGAGGCGATCGCCGAGCGCATCGCGGTGATCCGTCAAGGCCGCCTCGTGCGCTGCGCCACGCCCGAGGAGCTGCTGGCGCACGCCGTCGGCCGCGTCTGGCGCGCCGTGGTGCCGGCGGAGCGGCTGCCCGAGGTGCAGCGCGCGGTGGCGGTCTCCAACCTGATGCGCCGCGCCGACGGCGTGCACGTGCGCTTCGTGGCGCCGCCTCGGCATGGTGCAGGAGACTGGCAGCCGGCGATCGCCGGCGCCGCCGCCGTCGAGCCGACGCTCGAGGACGCCTACCTGCTCACCAACGTGGAGGCGGCATGAGCCAGGCGCTACGCGCGCTTGGCGCCCAGGTCGCTGCGGAGACGCGCTCGCGGCTGCGCTCGACCGCGCACCGTGCTCACCGTGCTGGCGCTGTTCGCCGTCGCCTTCCTCTACCTGCCGCCGCCGGGCGCGCACCGCGCTTCGATCCTCTGGCAGGTGGGGGAGCGCACCTACTCGGGCGTCTACACCGCCGGCTTCATCGGCGCGGTGGTGGCGCTGCTCACCTCGATGCTGATGCCGCTCGTCGGCTTCTACCTGGTGGCGGGCTCGGTGCGGCGCGACCTCGAGCGCCGCGTGTGGCCGATCATCGCCGCCACCCGCACCTCGGCTACCAGCTACCTGCTGGGCAAGTGGCTGGCGAGCTTCGCCTACCTGCTCGTGCTCGCGGCGCTGGCGCTGCTGCCCGCGGTCTTCCTCTTCATGCGCTACGGCAGCGGGCCGTTCTCGCTCGGCCAGCTGCTGCTGCCGTGGGTGCTGCTGGCGCCGGCGGCGATGGCGATGACGGCCGCACTCGCGCTGCTCTTCGACGTCACGCCCGGGCTCTCGGGGCGCGGCGGCTACGTGCTCTGGTTCTTCGCCTTCTCGTTCCTCTTCATGATGATCCCCGCCATGCTCAGCGGGCGCCTCGACGACGACCCGCGCAACGACGGCCGGGCGAGCTACGACCCCGCCGGCCTGGTCTTCTTCCACGACCTGATCGCGCGCTCGGTGAGCGAGCCCATCCACTCGCTCTCGCTGGGCGTCATCTTCACCGACGAGCCCGTCGAGCGCGTCCCCTTCGCGCCGCTGCGCGTCGACGGGCGCGCGCTCGCGGAGCGGGGGACGACGCTGGCGTGGACGCTGGTGCCGCTGCTCGCGGCGGTCGGCATGTTCCGCTTGACGAGGGGGCGCGAGGCGCGGCCGCCGCGGCAGCGGCGGTGGGGGCGAGGACGATCCGTCGCGGCGTCGGCGGCAGTGGGTGCTCAGGGCGCCGAGGCCGCGGTCGCCGCCGCGGTGCCGGCGTTCCGCGCCCACCAGGGCTCGCCGCGGTGGCGCCGCTCGGTGCTCGCCGAAGCGCTGCTGGTCTGGCAGTCGGCGTCGTGGATCAAGTGGCCGATGCTCGCCGCCTCGGCGGTATCGCTGGTGGTGCCCGGCGCGGGAGCGGCGGCTCCGATGGCGATCTTCCTGTTGCTGCTGGCGCCGACGATCGGCGAGGCGGCGGCACGCGAGAGCCTCTACGGCACCGGCGCGACGGTGTTCGCGCAGCCCGGCGTGCCGCGCTCCGCGGTGGGCTGGAAGCTCGCCGCACTGCTTGCCTTCGTCGCCGTGGCGGGCGCGCCGGTGCTGCTGCGCTCGCTCGGCCGAGGAAGCACTGCACGGCATCGCCATGCTGCTCGGCCTCGCCTTCACCGCCAGCGCCGCCGCCGGCCTCGGCTGGCTCACGGGAGGCGGCAAGCTCTTCCTCGGCGCCTACACCGCGCTCTGGTACATGGCCATCCAGCGCGACTCGCCGCTCGACTTCACGGGCGCCTTCGGACAAGGCCCCGACCTCGTCGTGTGCGCGAGCTTCGCCGCCGCCGGCGTTGCGTCCGTCGTCATCGCGGCGGCGGTGGAGAGGGCGCGCACCGCACGCGGATGAGCCGCCGGCGGTGACCGACGCGCGGGCGCCTGTGATAGGTCTTTCCGCCAACGCAGGCGAGGAGGCAACGCCATGAAGCTCGAGAACGCCAAGGCCCTGGTCACCGGCGGCAGCGAGGGGATCGGTCGCGGCATCGCCTCGGCGCTGGTGGGCAAGGGCGCCGACGTGGTGATCACCGGCCGCAACGAGCTGGCGCTCGCCGCGGCGGCCAAGGAGATCGGCGCCGGCTGGATCGCCGGCGACGTCGGCGTCGAGGCCGACGTCGTGCGCACCGTCGAAGAGTTCGTCGCCCGCCACGGCCGCATCGACATCCTGGTCAACAACGCCGGCTTCGGCACTTTTGCGCTGCTGGTGGAGATGAGCCTCGCCGACCTCGAGGCGGTCTACCGCACCAACGTCTTCGGCGCCTTCCTGATGGCGCGAGAGGCGGCGAAGCACTTCATCCGCCAGGGTGGCGGCAACCTGATCAACATCTCCTCCACGTCGGGCACCAAGGGCGGACGCGGCAGCACCGCCTACGCCTCGTCGAAGTTCGCCCTCCGCGGCATGACCGAGTGCTGGCGCGACGAGCTGCGCCGGCACGACGTGCGGGTGATGCTGGTCAACCCCAGCGAGGTGCAGACCGGGCTTCTTCGCCAAGGTGGGCGCCAAGCAGGAAGCGTCGAGCAAGAAGCTGCGGCCGCAGGAGATCGCCGACGCGATCGTCGGCATCCTCGAGATCGACGACCGCGGCTTCGTCCCCGAGCTGGCGGTGTTCGCCACCAATCCGTTCTAGCGGTGAGCGCGCCCGCGACCGCCGCTCCCGCGCACTCGCCGCGCCGTCCGCCCAGCCTCGCCGCGCACTGGCGCGACTTGAAGGCGCGGCCGGGAGCCTGGGTGGTGATCGCCCGCAACCTGGTGCCGGTGGTGGGGGTCTTCGCGTTCGGCTGGTCGCGCTCGCTGGTGGTCTTCGACTTCTGGTTCGACGGGCTGATCGGGCTCGTCGCCATCCTCACCGCTATCGTGCCGCGGACGGTGCGCGAGTCGTACAAGAAGGGCGACAACATCGGCAAGATGGCGGTGAGCGCGGTGCTGGCCTGGTTGATTCTGGTCGCCTTCGTCTGTCTGCCCTACTGGATCGTGCTCATCCCGCTCGGCCGCTACCTGCTCGACCCCGAGATGTGGCAGCAGATCCGCAGCTCGCCCGGCCTCTGGGCGACCTTCGGCGGTATCGCCGGCACGCAGATAGTGACCGCCTTCCGCAAGGGCTACGGCAAGCTGCCCGAGCGGGAGATGAAGCAGGCGCTGCGCTGGGATGCCTACCTGCTGATCCTCAAGGCCATGGGCATGTTCGTGCTCGGGCTCCACCTGCCGATGGTGTTGATGGTGCCGGCGCTGGTGGTCCTCGGCACCTACCTCGAGCTGTGGCCGGCCAGCGCGCTCGGTGCGGTGTGGGGCGATCCGTCGCGGCTGCACGAGGACCCCGCCGGTGGTACCGGCGACGCGGTGCGTGCCGGCGCCGCGAAGGAGAACCGGACTTCGGGGCCGCGTGGTCGCCGCCGCGAGGCTAAGCTCCCGCCATGACGGAGGTCGCAGTGCCGCGATCCGCGGTCGACGAGCCGGTGGACCTCGCGGCGCTCGCCAACCTCGACGACTTCGAGGCGGCGGCGCGGGCGCGGCTGTTGCCACTCGCCTACGACTACTACGCCGGCGGCTCCTACGACGAGCTGACGCTCGCCGACAACCAGGCGGCCTTCCGGCGGCGGCGGCTCGTCTACCGCGTGCTGCGCGACCTCTCGGGGCGCACGCTCGCAACCACGGTGCTCGGCCAGCCGGTGTCGATGCCGGTGCTGTTGGCGCCCACCGCCTTCCATCGCCTTGCGCACGAGGAGGGCGAGGTGGCGACCGCCCGCGCCGCCGCCGCGCAGGGCACGGTGATGATCTTGAGCACGCTCTCGACCTGCACGCTCGAGGCGGTGTGCGGCGCCGGCGGCACGGTCTGGTTCCAGCTCTACGTCTACCGCGACCGCGGCGCCACCCGTGCCCTCGTCGAGCGCGCCGAGGCCGCCGGCTGCCGGGCGCTGGTGCTCACCGTCGACGCCCAGCTGTGGGGGCGGCGCGAGCGCGACGTGCGCAACCGCTTCTCGCTGCCGCCGGGGCTCGAGTGCGTCAACCTCGGCGGCACGGCGATGGCGCGGCTGCCGAGCGCCGGCGAGGGCTCCGGCCTCTCGGCTTACGTGACCTCGCTCTTCGACCCTGCGCTGTCGTGGAAGGACCTCGCCTGGCTGGCGTCGATCACTCGGCTGCCGGTGGTGGTCAAGGGGATCGTCCACCCCGACGACGGGCGTCTCGCCGTGGAGCACGGCGCCGCCGCGGTGGTGGTCTCCAACCACGGCGGGCGGCAGCTCGACACCGCGGTGGCGACGCTCGACGCGCTGCCGGCCGTGGCCGAGGCGGTCGCCGGGCGGATCGAGGTGCTGCTCGACGGCGGCATCCGCCGCGGCAGCGACGTCGTCAAGGCGCTGGCGCTCGGCGCCCGCGCGGTGGGAGTGGGGCGCCCGGTGCTGTGGGGGCTCGCCGTCGCCGGGCAGCCGGGCGTCGAGCTCGTGCTGGCGCGGCTGCGCGACGAGCTCGACGTGGTGATGGGGCTGTGCGGCTGCGCCTCGCCGGCGGAGGTGAGCCGCGAGCTGATCTTCGCCGGCCCGCCGGTCTAGCCGCTCAGCGCAGCACGCAGCTGGGTCCCGGTCCGGCGTCGGTGCGCGCGGCGTCGTCGACGAAGATGCCGCGGTAGCGCGACCCCACCACCGTCTGCCCCGAGCGCGTCCAGGCTATGGAGGTGTACTCGGGGTAGCCGGAACGCTGCGAGCCGTAGGGCAGGTCCTCGACCCGCTTCCAGCGCATGCCCTGGCCGTCGTCGGTGCCTTCGTAGAGCGCCGCGAAGTCGGCGACCAGCACGCGGTCGCGGTCGACGGGGTCCTCGGCGACGAAGTAGGCGCGCAGGTTCCCCTTCGGGCCGCCGACGCCGCGCTTGCTGAAGGCGGCGTCGCGGAACTTGCGCCAGCTCACGTCGGCCTGGTCGCGGCTCAAGTCGGCGCCGAGGTTGCCGGCTTTGCGGTCGAGGTAGTAGACGCCGTTGCAGGTGGAGATCATGAAGCGCTCGCCGATCTCGATGTTGTAGACGGTGGAGTCGTCGAGCACGCGGCCCGCCGCGGTGCCCTCCATCGCCTGCCAGCGGCCACCGGCGCCGCCTCGGTCGCCCGCGTCGAGCACGAAGCGGTAGAGGTGCGAGCCGGTGCCGAAGTAGACCGTGCGCGCGTCGGCGGGGTCGAAGGCCGCCGAGGTGATGTGGTCGATGCGGTGGGGGTTGGAGGTGGCGAGCGAGCGGGTGAAGCGCGAGAAGGCGAGATCGGTCCAGTTGGCGCCGCCGTCCACGCTGAGGAAGCTTGTGCCGTCGCCGCCGGCGACCAGACGGCGGTCCGGCTGCGACGAGATCGCCACCGCCCACAACGACTTGCCAGCCAGCGCGCGGTCGAACGACAGGCCGCCGTCGGCGGAGAGCAACACGCCGCCGTCGCTGGCCACCGCCAGCAGGCCGTCGCGGTACGCGAGGCCGCGCAGCATGAGGGCGCGCTCGACGTTGTAGCCGCCGAGGAAGACGTGGCGGTAGTGCCAGCTGTGGCCGCCGTCGGCGGAGACCAGGAGCGCCGGCAGCGGCAGGTTCACCGTCGCGTAGAGCAGCCCGCCGTCGGCTGTCGTCATCGCCCACACCGCCGGCGGCGCCGAGCCGAGCCGCGCGCTGATCGCCGCCGAATCGCAGGCGGGCACGGGGCCCTTCGCCGCCTGCTTGCTGACGTCCTCGCCGAGGCCGGCCTTGTAGGCCACCCAGGCGTCGACCTCGCGGTTGCGGTCGAGGGCTGCCTCGCGCTTGCGCTCGCAGGCGCCGAGCAGCTCGTCGAGGTTGTCGACGCGCGGGTCGATGCGGGCCGTTTGCCACGCCACCGCCGTGCCGGCGCCGAGGTGCGACGCGGCGAGCAGACAGCCAAGAACGAGCGAGACGAGACGCACTTCTGGCCGGCGCAGACGAGCGCCGGCGGCCGCCGTCGACATGGTGTGAATCCTCCGTGCGGTGCGCTGGGCGGAAGAATAGCACCCGCGACGGGTGCGCTCAGGCGGCGACAGTGGCTTGACGGCGGGCTTCAGCCCGCGACAGTGGTAGGAATCGCCTCGAGCCAGCCCCAGGCGTCTTCGGTGCTGCCGTCGAAGAGCCCGAAGAACGCCTCCTGCAGCCGCCTCGTCACCGGCCCGCGCGAGCCGGCGCCGACGGCGAGCCCGTCGACCGAGCGCACCGGCGTGATCTCGGAGGCGGTGCCGGTCATGAACACCTCGTCGGCCCAATAGAGCGCCTCGCGCGGCAGCTGCTCCTCGCGGACCGCGTAGCCGAGTTGGCGGGCCAGCGTCATGATGGTGTCCCGGGTGATCCCCGGCAGCAGCGCCGCGGCGGTCTGCGGCGTATAGACGACGTCGTCGCGTACCAGGAAGAGGTTCTCGGCCGCCCCCTCGCTCAGATAGCCGAAGGCGTCGAGCGCCACCGCCTCGCCGTAGCCGTGGCGGCGCGCCTCGTGGATCATCAGCTGGCTGCTCAGGTAGTTGCCGCCCGCTTTCGCCATCGCCGGCAGGGTGTCGGGCGCCACCCGGCGCCACGACGAGACGCCGACGTCGACGCCACGCTCGGCCGCCTCGGCGCCAAGGAACGAGGCCCAGCGGTAGGCCGCCACCGCCACCTCCACCGGGCACCTGTCGACGGCCCCCACGCCGAGCGAGCCGAAGCCTCGGTAGACGAGCGGGCGGATGTAGGCGGCGGAGAGGCCGTTCTCGCGCAGCACCTCCCAGCAGGCGGTGCGCAGCTCGGCTTCGTCGTGCGGCACCTCGAGGCGGTAGATGCGCGCCGAGTCGTAGAGGCGGCGCAGGTGCGCCCCGAGCCGGAAGATCACCGTGCCGTGCGCCGGCGTGTCGTAGGCGCGGATGCCCTCGAAGATCGACGAGCCGTAGTGCAGCGCGTGCGCGAGCACGTGCACCGTGGCGTCCTGCCACGGCACCAGGCGCCCGCGGTGCCAGATGACGGCGGTGGCTTCCATGCCGCCGACTCTAGCGCGGGATCGGGGCGCGCTACGAGCTATCCGCCGTTGGGATCCATGGAGGAACCGCCGTTGGGATCCATGGCGCCGCCGCCGTCGGCCGTCTCCGAGCCGCTCCCGGCCGCGCCGCTCGGGCAGGAGCCGTTGGGATCGATCCCGCAGCCGGTCTTCGCCGCGATCGTCGGCGCGCCCGAGAGCCCGAGCGACAGCCAGGCCAGCGAGGCATAGAGCATCAGTCTCAGCAGCATGTGTGTGGTCCTCCTGAAGGATCTCAGCGCAAGATCGTGCCGAAAGCGCTCAAGATCCAATGCTCGGGAGCCGGCCGCTGGCGCGGGCCTCGCGTACCTACTTAGCCTTGCTAGCCTTGTCGAGGAGGGCGCGGGCGCGGGGGCTGGTGGCGAAGCTCTTGATCATGTTGCGCTCGTCGGCGGTCAGGCGGGCGCCCTTGGCGATGAGCACCTCGGCGTTGTCGAGCTTGCCTTTCATGAAGGCGAAGCCCAGCGGCGTCAGGCCGGAGCCGTTCTTGGCGTTGACGTTGGCGCCCGCCTCGGCGAGCAGGGTGACGATGCGTGGGCCGCACTCGTCGGCGGCGAAGAGCAGCGCGGTGTTGTGGTTGTCGTCTTCGATGGCGAGGTCGGCGCCCGCGGCGACGAGGTGGCGGACGGTGTCGACCAGCCAGTCGGTCTCGCCGCTCTGGTTGCTGCAGCCGATGCGCGTCGCCAGGTACATCGGCGTGTCGTCGAGGTTCTTCACGCCGGTGTCGGGCGCCACGCCGGCGTCGAGGAGCGCCTTGACGATCTCGGCGTTGCCGTCGCGGGCGGCCTCGCGCAGCGCCTCGGTGCTGACGCCGACGCCGAGCTTGTCGAGGTAGGCGATGGCCGCTTTGGCGGCGGCGGTCTCCACCGGGCGGGCCGTCGTCCCCGGGTCCTCGGCAGGCAGGCTGCGGATGTAGCCGCGCAGGATCTCGCCACGGCTCTTGACGAACTCGTTGGGGTCGGCCTCGGCGATCGCCGCCGCCTCTTCGAGCACCGAGCGCGGCACGGCCATGCCGCGCAGGGCGCTGATGGCGTCGCCCTGCAGGAAGGGGTCGTTGCCGGTGCGCGCCACCTCGAGCAGCACGGGGGGCGCCTCCTCGACGAGGTAGCTCTTGACGGCGTTGGGGGCGTTGCCGTCGGTCTCGCCGAGATCGTCGATGGCGCCGACGAGCTCGCGGCGCTCCTCGAGGTCGCGCGAGCGTCGCAGCGCCTCGAGGATGGGGCGCACGTCGCGGCTCGGCACCACGCGTCCGGCTTCGATGGCGCGCTCGGCGTGCTCGATCGTGGGGTGTTTGGCGAGGGCCGGGCTGGCGGCGAGGGCGACGACGAGCAGGAGGGTGATGCGCATGAGCGTTTCCTATCACCATCCGCGCCCGCCGGCGCGGCCGGCCGCTGTGCGATGCTGTTGCGATGGACGCCGCGCCGGTCGCCAATCGCTGGCTCGTCTTCGAGCGTCGCCGCCTCCTCGTCCGCGACGAAGGCGGCCGCCCGGCGGTCGCCGCCCTGGTGGCCGACGAGCTGCCGCCCTCGGCGCAGAACCACTTCCCGCTCGCTCTGCCCGACGTTCCCGGCCTCCGCGTCGCGGACTTGCCTTCAGGTGCCGCCTTGCCGGACGGTCACGCGCTGCGCGAGGTGCGGAGCCTGCTGCCGGTGCTGCCGGCCGACCAGGTGCGGCTCGCCCTGCGCGCCCTCCACGTCGTGGAGTGGGGCCGCACGCACCGCTTCTGCGGCCGCTGCGGCACCGCTACGGACGAATCCCCGGACGAGCTGGCGCGGCGTTGCCCGCATTGCGAGCTCCAGACGTTCCCGCGCATCTCCCCGGCGATCATCGTGCTGGTGCGCCGCGGCGACCGCGTGCTGCTCGGCCGCGGCAACCACCTGCCGCCCGGCCTCTACAGCACGCTCGCCGGGTTCGTCGAACCGGGCGAGACGCTCGAAGAGGCGGTGTGTCGCGAGATCCGCGAGGAGGTGGGCATCGAGCTCGGCGAGGTGCGCTACTTCGGCAGCCAGCCCTGGCCGTTCCCGGACTCGCTGATGATCGGCTTCACCGCCGAGCACGCCGGCGGCGAGCTGTGCGTCGACCCGGCCGAGATCGCCGAGGCGCACTGGTGCGCGCTGGAGGAGCTGCCGCCGGTGCCGCCGGCGTTCAGCATCGCGCGCACGCTCATCGACGCCTGGGTGCGCGAGCGCGGCGGCGACCCGGCGCGGCTGATGACCTGGCCGGGGTGAGCGAGGCGGCGCGATGCGGATCACGCTGATCGAGGTGCCGTACGACTGCGGCCGCTTCGGCGAGCGGATGGGGAGCGGGCCGCTCGCGCTGGCCGCGGCGCTGCCGCCGCTTCTCGCCGGCGCCGGGCACGAGGTCGAGGTGCGGCCGGTGCGGCTGCCGGAGCGTTTCTTCCCCGAGGTCGCGGCCGTGGTGGCCTTACAACACGAGGTGCGGCGCGAGGTGGCCGCGGCGTGCGCGGCGGGGCGGCTGCCCGTCGTCCTCTCCGGCAACTGCGGCTATGCGGCGCTCGGCGCGACGGCAGCGCTGCCGCCGCGGATCGGCGTGCTGTGGCTCGACGCGCACGCCGACTTCAACACGCCGGAGACCTCGCCGTCGGGTTTCTTCGACGGCACGTCTCTCGCCACGCTCGCCGGTCGCGCGTGGGCGGGAGTGTCGAGCCGGTTCGACGGCTTCACGCCGGTGGAGGAGCGGCGCGTGGTCCTCCTCGGCGCGCGCGACCTCGACGACGCCGAGCGCGAGATGCTGGCGGGCAGCGAGGTTTCCTGGCTGACGCCGCAGGCGGTGCGCGAAGACGCGGCGGCGCTGCCGGCGGCGCTCGACGCGCTGGCAACGCGAGTCGATCGCCTCTACCTGCACCTCGATCTCGACGTCATCGACCCCGCCGACCTGCGTGCCAACCTCTACGCCTGCGACGGTGGGCTCACCGTCGACGAGGTCGTGGCCGCCATCGCGGCGGCGGGCGAGCGGCTGGAGATCGCGGCGGTGTCGATCACCGCTTACGACGCGTCGGCGGACGTGCGACGCCGTGGGGCAGCGGTGGCCGGCCGCCTGCTCGCCGCGGTCACCGCCGCCGCCTTCCGCTGAGCCCCGCGGGGCGGGTGAGTGACGCGGCGCCGCCGGCGCAACGGCGTCGGAGCCGTCGTTTCGGTGTCATTTATGTCATTGCCGCAAGTTTCGTCGCGCTGCAGGGTTCCACTGCCAAGACTCGGGACCGAAGGCAAACAGACCAGCGGGAGGTCGCGCGATGAGACGACTCGGCGGGGCGTTCGTGGCGGCTCTCTTCTCCGTGGCGGCCATCTTCTCGGCGGCGGTACCGGTTGCGGCACAGCACCAGCACGTTCATCACCCAGCGGCGGCGGCACCCGACACCGGCTCCGTGGTCGCCGCAGCCAAGCCGGCGGTCGCGGCACCGACGCTCAGCCCGGCACCGGGCACGCTCACGGCGCCCAACAACCTCGTCACCCTGGCCACGACCACCGCCGGGGCGACGATCTACTACACGACCGACGGCACCAGCCCGTCGCGCAAGAAGAGCCCCGTCTACTCGGCACCGATCGCCATCTCGGCGACCACCACGCTCAAGGCCTTCGCCTACAAGAAGGGGATGACGGCGAGCGCGGTCACCACCGGCGTCTACAAGCTCGACGACGCGCCGCCGCCGTCGGAGGCCGGCGGCACGCTCTTCGTCGCCACGCTGACGCCGCAGGGCGCCGCCACCAGCAACGGCGCCGGAGCGGCGACCCTCACCCTCACGCCAGGACAAGACGGCGGCGTTCCTGCGCTTCAACTACTCGGCGCTCACCGGGCCGATCACCAGCCAGCACATCCACGCCTTCGACGGCACCATCCTCTTCGACGTCGACACCACGCCGCCGCAGGCCGACGGCGCCCGCGTCTGGCACATCCAGGCGACCGGCACCTACAGCGCGGCGGCCATCCTCGCCGCGCTCTGCGGCGGCGAGTGCTACCTCAACCTGCACACCGCCGCCTACCCGGCGGGCGAGATCAAGGGCTTCCTGCGGCGCACCAACGGCAGCCAGACCTTCACGCCGCCGCCGGCGCCGCCGGCGCTGCCCGGCGGCCCGCCCACTGCCGACGACGCGGCGCGCCTGCTGCTGCAGGCCACCTACGGCGCGCGGCCGGGCGACGTCGAGGCCCTGCAGCAGCGACAGCTCCGCTCCTGGCTCGACGAGCAGATGGCGATGCCGCGCCGCTCGCACCTCGACAAGTACCGACGAGCTGGTGGCGCTGCTCGGCGACGGCCAGCAGCCCAACCCCGGCCTCGTCGTCGAGTCGTTCGTGCAGCAGGCGGTGGAGGGCGACGACCAGCTGCGCCAGCGCGTCGTCTTCGCGCTCTCCGAGCTGTTCGTCATCTCCGCCCGCGACGCCGACGTGCGCAACTTCGCGGAGGGGATGGCGTCCTATCTCGACCTGCTCGGGCAGCACGCCTTCGGCAACTTCCGCGAGCTGCTCGAGGCGGTGACTCTCGCCCCCAGCATGGGCGTCTACCTCGACATGACGGGGAGCACCAAGAGCATCCCCGAGCTCGGCCGCAACCCCAACGAGAACTATCCGCGCGAGATCCTGCAGCTGTTCACCATCGGCCTCTACCAGCTGTGGCCCGACGGCACGCTCAGGCTCGACGCGCAGAACCAGCCGATCCCCACCTACGACCAGGAGGTGGTCGAGGCGCTCGCCCGCGCCTTCACCGGCTGGACCTTCGGCGGCCAGAACCAGGCGGTCCCGCGGCGCTTCTTCCGCCCGCAGCGCAACTACCTGGTGCCGATGGAGCCTTGGTCGCTTTACCACGACTTCGGCGAGAAGGTGCTGCTCGACGGCGCCACGCTGCCGGCGGGGCAGAGCGCCTGGAGCGACCTCGAGCAGTCGCTGGACCTGATCTTCAACCACCCCAACGTCGGGCCTTTCGTCTGCCGGTTCCTGATCCAGCGGCTGGTGACCAGCAACCCCAGTCCGGCCTACGTCTACCGCTGCGGCCAGGTGTTCGCCGACAACGGCGCCGGCGTGCGCGGCGACATGGCGACGGTGGTGCGCGCCATCCTGCTCGACTACGAGGCGCGCTCGACGAGCGTAGCGGCGCGCAACGACGCCGGCCACCTGCGCGAGCCGGTGGTACGCATCCTCGGCCTGGTGCGCGCCGTCGACGGCACGCCGCGCAACGGCCGCTGGCGCATCCTCAACGCCCTCGGCGGCCAGGGCGGGTTCAACGTCGGCCAGATACCGCTGCACGCGCCGACGGTGTTCAACTTCTTCGAGCCGAGCTTCGCGCTGCCGGGCGAGATCTCGCAGGCGGGGCTGGTGTCGCCGGAGTTCCAGATCGCCACCGAGACCACCGTCGTCACCGCCGCCAACTTCATGCTGCAGCTGCTCGGCAACGGCGGCAACGGCGGCCCGCTGCGCGTCGACCTCACGCCGTTCCAGTCGCCGCAGGTGGCGAGCGACGAGGCGCTGCTCGACAAGATCGACCTGATCTTCTTCGGCGGCGCGATGTGCGACGGCACACGCACGATTCTCAGCACGGCGCTGGCCGACCCCGATTTCCCCAGTACGTCCCCCAACCAGCGTGTGCTGACGCTGTTGTGGCTGGCGAGCATGACCCCCGAATCCGTGGTTCAGAAGTAGTTCCAGAAGTAGGAGGTGGGAGATGACCGAGATCCGCCGCTCCACGCGCCGCGTCTTCCTGCGCCAGTCCGCCTGCGCCGCCGTGGGCATGACCGCGCTCGCCAACACCATCTTCGACCTGCGGCGCATCGCCGCGGCGGCGACGGTGGGCGACTACAGGACGCTCGTCTGCGTCTTCCTCTACGGCGGCAACGACTCCAACAACGTGCTGGTGCCGACGAGCGCCTCCGACTACGCCGCCTACGCGGCGGCGCGCGACTCGCTGGCGTTGCCGTCGAGCTCGCTGCTGTCGCTCTCACCCATCGAGGCGCCGGCCGGTGACTCGCGGACGTGGGGGCTCCATCCCAACCTGCCCAAGCTGCGCGGCCTCTTCGACGGCGGCCGCGCCGCGGTGGTCGCCAACGTCGGGCCGCTGGTGGCGCCGTTGACGCGCGACGAGTTCCTCAACCGCACCGCGGCGGTGCCGCCGCAGCTCTTCTCGCACAGCGACCAGACGGTGCACTGGCAGACCTCGCTCCCCGACCAGCCGGCGCGCACCGGCTGGGGCGGCCGCGCGGCCGACCTGCTGCACTCGCTCAACGAGAACGCCCAGATCTCGATGTCGATCTCGCTCGCGGGCACCAACACCTTCCAGGTCGGCAACGTGGTGACGCAGTACCAGGTGTCGCCGGAGGGACCGGTGGGGCTGTCGTCGTACGTGCCGGCGGACCAGGGCGCCGACGCGTCGTCGAACGCCGTGCGCGCGTCTGCTCGGCAAGAGCTACGGCAACCTTTTCGAGCGCGGCTACCGCGGCATCTTCCAGACCGCGCTCGACAACCAGGAGCTGCTGTCCGGCGCGCTGGGCTCGGCGCCGGTGCTCACCACCGTCTTTCCCGACACCGACCTCGGCGCGCAACTGCAGATGATCGCCCAGCTGGTCTCGGTGCGCGAGGCGCTGGGGCTCAAGCGCCAGGTCTTCTTCTGCGCCGCCCAGGGCTTCGACACGCACGACGGCCAGGTCGGCGCGACGCGCTGCAGGGCGCGCACGCCGATCTGCTGACCGAGCTCGACGGCTCGCTGGCCGCGTTCGACGCCGCGATGACCGAGCTCGCGGTGGCCGACTCGGTGACCACCTTCACCGCCTCCGACTTCGGACGCACCTATCTACCGAACGGGAACGGCTCCGACCACGGCTGGGGCGGCCACCACTTCGTCATCGGCGGCGCCGTCCGCGGCGGCCGGTTCTACGGCCAGATGCCGACGCTCGCCATCGGCGGGCCGAACGACGCTGGCGAGGGGCGCTGGATCCCCACCACCGCGGTGGACGAATACGCGGCGACGCTGGCGCGCTGGTTCGGCGTGGCGGAGAGCGACCTGGCGCTGGTGCTGCCGAACCTGGGGAGGTTTGCGAGCACGGACCTGGGGTTCATGGGTTAGTCAGCAGCGCTCACGCCGTCATCGGCCCAGGATCGTGTCGGCCGCCTCGGCGTGCTGCTCCAGGGTGGCGCCCTTGCGGTGCAAGGTGCGCAGCGCCTTCGTCACCTGCTCCGGAAGCTGGATCGGCTCCGTGTTCCGATCCTCGCGCGGCAGCGTCCCGTTCGGTTGCGAGAGCACCCAGTCGAGGTAACGCCGGGCAGCCCGCGACGCGAGGAACGACTGGTCGCCTGCCCGGGCGGCGATCTGCGCCTCCTCGGCGAAGGTGCCGAGATCGAGGAGGGCCGGCTCGAATCGCTCACGCATGCGCTCCTCGATCGCCGGCAGCTTCTCGGCGAGCAAAGTCTTGCGGCGCTCGCCGTCGATCTCGTCGGCAATGGCCTGCAACGTCGAGAACGTCGTCTTCGCCCATGAAGCCCGCGTCTTCGACGATGGCCGCCATGCGGGTCAGGACTTCTGAACCCGTCTTGACGTCGCCGGCCGCGTTCGTGACCCGCACGTCGACCAGCAGCGCGCCCAACTCGGTGCTCTGCTGAAACATCTCGCCGGGATCGTCGCCACCACGCATCCGCACGCCACCCCAGACGTGCGGTGCCAGGCTCGCTGCGGCAGGCATCTCCGCGAGCCACTCGTCGGGACTGGGGGGGCTTCGCGTCGCCTTGAGCTGCGACACGACCACGGCGCCGACGACGGCGATGGTGGCCGCGGCCGCCCCTGGCGCCTCGCCCAGCGGAATCGCGCGGGGCGGCCGCTGTGCCCGGCCGCAGTGGGCAATCTTTGCTGGTCGCTCCGCCGCTTCCAGCTCCTCCGCCGTCTCCACCGTCTCCGCCAACACCTCCCTGCAGTCGGCGCACCCCGCCAGGTGGGCGATCAAACGCTCGCGCTCCGCGCCACGCAGTCGTCCTTCCGCGAACGCGGCCACCTCTTCGAGGGTCGAGCAGTCGGTGGATTCGAGCATGGCTGTAGCTCTACCCTGCTCTAGGGGACGGACCGGCGTCGGTGTCTTCGCGCCCCTCGCCCGCTCCCGCGTTCAGGACCCACGCCACCTGGCTGGGCTCGTAACCGCTGCTCTCCAGCCGCGTCCGCAGCTGGCGGATGAGCAGCTCCCAGCGGCGGTAGAGCTGCCTCGGCTCACAACGATACGCCTTGGCGACGCTCGCCAGGCTCAACCCCCGCTCCAGCCGCAGCTGGATGAGCAGCTGGTCCTCCGGGATCAAGCCCTGCACGGCGTCGGCGAGCACCCGATCGAGGTCGACGGCGACTGCCTTGCGCTCGCGGTCGATCAACCGCGCCTCGGGCGAGCGCTCGCTCGACGCCATCTGCTCGAGCTCCTGGGCGTCCTCCATGCGGCGCTTGGTTCGCGGTGGCAGCTTGGCGCCGAGCCGCCGCATCTCCTCACGGTCTTCGGGTGCGGCGAGCGCGCAGGCTTCGTCGAGCGTCAGGCCGTCGCGGTGGAGCAGGGCGTCGAGCTTCTCCGCCAGCCGCCCCAGCCGCCGCGCCTCCGCCGACGGGCGCCACTTGCCCCACTGGCGATTGCGATGGTCCTGATAGGCGTGCTGCACGACGGCGATGAGATAGCCGCGGAGGCTGGCGTCGCACTTGCCGGTGAACTTGCGCAGCACCGCGTAGTCGTCGACGATGAGCTTGAGCCTGACGACCGAGGCGAAGTCCTCGCTCTCCTCCTTGGTCAGGCGGTTGCGCCGGCAGATCGTCGCGACGATGCGGTCGATGAGCGCGAGGTTGTCGAGGAACAGGCGCTCGAAGTCTTTGGCGGCCATGCTTGGGGTGTGCGGGGAGCGCCCGCGCCCCGAATCCTAATGCAGCGGAGTGCTGTTTAGAACGGCCGCGAAGCGAGCAGCCGAAATCGCAACCAAAACCGAGCGTGGCGGGCCGCCGAGTCCCGAGTCCCGGCGGCCCGCCGAGGGGAGTCTCAGTAGCGCCGCGGGCGGCCGCCGCCGCCGCCACCACCGCCGCCGCGGTCCTCGCGTGGACGCGCCTCGTTGACCTTGATCGTACGGCCGCCCACTTCCTTGCCGTCGAGCGCGCGGATGGCGTTGTCGGCGCCGTCCTCCATCTCGACGAAACCGAAGCCGCGCGGCTGGCCGGTCTCGCGATCGGTGATGAGGCTGACGCTGGAGACGGATCCGTACTGCCCGAACAGCTCGCGGATCTCCTTCTCGGTCGCGCTGAAGGCAAGGTTTCCGACGTAGAGCTTCTTCATGAGCTCACTACCTCTTCCAAGGCTCGGGCGCGCCGGATGGACCAGCGGCCCCGTGGGTGGGGGTGGCTCCGTGCTTCGGAACCTCGTACGGGAGCTGTCTCACGGTGGAGTCGGGAGTCGGCGCGGCGGGAAAAACTCGGGATTCTTCGTACGCTGCGGCCCCCCGCGGTGGGGGTCCCTTTCGCTCTCGCAAGGGAGAAGTTACACCAGAACGGGGGTTTGGGGCTATCGGGGTGGCCCCGAGGGCTACGATTTGCGACCGATGCGTGAGGCACCGGCGACATCGTGACGACGGGGACGACCGGGAGCGGCAGTCTCGTGAGCTGCGGCTTGCTCGCCGTGGTCTTGGCTGCGAACGGGTCGGCGGCCGCCGCTCCGGCGGCCGTTGCCGAAGCCCCGGTGGCGACGCGGTCCTCGCCGCGAAGCTTCCTGGCGCTCGGCGACTCCTACACCATCGGTCAGGGCGTCGCGCCGGAGGACCGCTGGCCAGAGCGCGTCGCGGCCCTGCTCGCCGCGCGCGGTGTCGTGCTGTCGCCGCCGCGGGTGATCGCCCGCACCGGCTGGACGACGGCGGACCTGGCGCGGGCGTTGGCGGCCGAGCGGCCCGTCGGACCGTTCGCCCTGGTGTCGCTGATGGTCGGCGTCAACGATCAGTTCCGCGGCGAGGGGCTGGCCGACTACGAGCGCCGCTTCACGGCGCTGCTCGCCGAGGCGGTGGCGCTCGCCGGCGGCGAGCCCCGTCGCGTGCTCGTGCTCTCGATCCCCGACTACGGCGTCACGCCCTTTGCCCGCAACCTCGGTCTCGACGCGCGCGCGGTCGCCGCCGAGTTGGATCGCTTCAACGACGCGGCCCGGCTCGCCGCTCGTCGCACCGGCGCGCGCTGGGTGGATGTCACGCCCGCCTCGCGGCGTGCTGGCGCCGACGCCGAACTGGTGGCCCGCGACGGCCTCCATCCCTCGGCCAAGCTCCACGGCGAGTGGGCGGCGCTGGTGCTGCCGGTCGCGCTCGCGGCGTTGGAGCGACGGACCGCCTGCGCGCTAGGTCCGCTTCCGCGCCGTCACCAGGTAGTAGCCGAACCAGCTGCGTCCGAGGCCGATGAACGGCGCCACGATGCAGGCGAGGACGTGGCCCCAGCGCGTGCGGTTGAGCCAGCGGCGGCGCAGCAGCAGCTCGCGGAAGAGGAACGCGATCGTCACCCGCGGCACGTGCAGGGCGCTGGGCGCGATGCGGTAGGAGACGTCCTCGACCGCTTCGACGGCGAGGCCGTGGCGCTCGAGGCAGGCGGTGAAGGCGTCGAGGTCGGCGAAGCGCTCGACCGCCCAGCTGCGCGTCATGAAGCCGAGCAGCGAGCGGTACCAGCGCGGGATCGAGTCGCTCGGCTTCTTCATGAAGCCGTCGGCGATCACCAGCCGGGCCCCCGGCGCCAGCAGGCGCGCCGCCTCGCGCACGAACGGTTCCTTGGCGGCGCCGGCGGCGTGGCAGCTGGCCTCGATCGAGAAGGCGCCCTGGAACGCGGCGGCGGGTAGGTCGAGCGCGGTGTAGTCGCCCAGCAGCCACTCGACGGAGCCCGCCGGCGTCGTCCCTTCGGCGAGGCGGCGCGCCATGGCGATCTGCCACTCGACCTTGGTGACGGCGGTGACCGCGACGCGCCGCTCGGCGACCAGCGTGCGCGCCGGAGCGCCGACGCCGCAGCCGAGGTCGAGCACGCGGTCGCCGTCGGCGGGGGCGAGACGGGCGAACACCTCGCGGCTCATCTGCTCGAGCATGCGCTCGAGCGCGAAGGGATTCATCCAGCGCCGCCAGAAACCGAAGTGCATGTTGAAGCCGCGGCTCCAGGCGCGGTAGTCCATGCCGGCTTCGGTGTAGTAGGTCTCGAGGTCGATGGGCGCACGATGCTCGGCGCCGGCGGCATCGACCGTGGCGAGGAGGCCGGGTCGGGCTGGTGACTCGCTCACGCCGCGGAGGCTAGCAGGTGAGGCAGTTGGCGACCGGCGCGGAATCGTGGGCACTATCGTGCGTACGGAATCCTCAAGCCCAAATGGCAAGATGGCTGGGCTCAGGGATCGAAAGGAGCGGCGATGCGTCGCAAGGTAGCGCGGTTCGTCTCCGTCATGTGGCTCCTCTTGGTCGCCGCAGCGCCCTCCGGCGCGGTGCGCGTCGAGGACATCCCGACGCCGCGGACGCGCGGTTGGGCCGTGGACCTGACGGGCGTGCTGCGCGCCGAGGACTTACAGGCCCTCGATCGCCTCGGCGACGAGGTCAAGGCGCAGACCGGCGCCGAGCTGGCCGTCGCCGTCGTCGACTCGACGGACGGTGTGCCGCACCGGCAGTTCGCCACCGACCTCGCCAACCGCTGGGGAATCGGCGACCGCGAGAAGGACAACGGCGTCCTCGTCTTTGCCGCGCTCTACGACCGTGCCGCCGAGATCACCCTCGGCGAGGGGATCGACGACGCCGGCCCGGTGGCGGTGGCGCTCGAGATCATGCACAGCGAGATGGTGCCGCGTTTCCGCGCCGGCGAGTCGGGCGACGCGGTCTTCATCGGCGCCCTTGCGTGCGCGCGCCGCATCCTCGGCGCGACGCCGAGCATCGCGGCGAGGCCGTTCGCCGTCGCCACACCGACGTGGGAGCCGCCGCCGGACCTGCCGCAGGGAGTGGCGGCTGCCGCGGGACTGCCGACTTCCGCGCCGTACGCGCCGTACGAGCCGCGCGAGGTCGCCCGCATGCCGCACTCCACCTCCAGCTCGAGCAGATTGCCGGCGTTGGCGCTGCTGGCGACGACCGTCGGGGGCCCACTCCTCATCGTCGTGGGCATCTATCGGCGCCGCCGCCGCCCGCGCCGCTGCCCGCACTGCCAGCTCGAGATGGTCCGTCTCGATGAGGCCGAGGACGACGCGCACTTGAGCGCCGGCGAGCAGTCCGAGGAGCGTGTGGGGAGCGTCGACTACGACGTCTGGCTCTGCCCGAGCTGCGGCGAGACCGAGAAGGTGCGCTTCGGCGCCATCTTCACCAGCTACGCGACCTGCCCGCAGTGCGGCGCCCGCACGGTCAGCTCGAGCACGTGGACCGAGGTCCAGGCCACGACCGCTCACGACGGGCGCGTGCGGATCGACGAGTCGTGTCAGCACTGCGACCATCGAAGCTCCTACGTGCGGCGAATCCCGCAGCTGGAGGAGCCGCGTGAGGAGCGGTCTTCGTGGTCGGATTCGTCGCGCTCGTCCTCGCCCTCGTCGCTTCACTCGTCGTCGTCGTCGTCGTCCTCCTCCTCCTCCTCCTCGTCATCGCCGTCGTCGTCCTCCTCCTCCTCTTCTCCTTCCTCCTCCGGTTCTTCCTCCTCCTCGAGCTCGGGCGGCGGCAGCTCCGCCGGCAGCGGCGCCTCCGGCCGTTGGTGACGCGCGAGCGGAGCGGCTCCGCTCGACGGCCACACGCGCACCGCTGCAAGGTCTTGCCGGCCGATTCCGTTTGTGGGACCGGAGGTGGAAACCATGGCCGCGAGATCGAGAGGAATTCAGGGTCGGGGTTTGGGGATTTGGCTGCCGGCGGTCGCGACGGCGCTGCTCGCTGCCGCGCCCGCCGCGGCGGCGGTTGGGCGGAGCTGCGTGGTGATCGGTGCCGATGACGCCGCCACGTTGCGCCTGCAGTGCGGCGGGGAGGTGCGCACGCTGCAGTTGGCGTCGGTGCGAGCACCCCGCCCGGGGACGGCGCTCCAGGGAGGCGAGCCGCACGGCACCCGAGGCCGCGACCTCGTCCGCGGCTGGTTCGTCGGCCGCCGCGTCGAGGTGGGGGGAGGCACGGTCAGGCTTGGCGGCGAGGACGTGCGGCTCGGCCTGCTCTCCCTCGGCCTCGTCGAGTGGACCGGTACCGCGAGGATGGTGGGCGACGCGGCCCTGCAGGCGGCCGAGCGCGCGGCGCGACTGGGCAACCGCGGCCTGTGGAGTCACGACGCCTGGCGCCGACATCAGGCCTCGGCGCGCGAGCCGCTGCTGATACCAGGCGTTCCACCGCTGCCGGTGGAGGAGTCGATCGGCGCCGTCGCCGCCCGCTTCCAGCGCAAGAGCGCGGCCGAGCGCCGAGCCGCCTTCGAGGCCGCCATCGGCCAGATCGAAGCGCACCGTGGCGAGGCGCCGCCTCCCCAGCCGAGTCCGCGTCCGCGCAAGGCTCGGCAAGCAGGCCAGTGATCTCGCTAAGCTAGGAGGATGGCTCGCGGCTGGGAGAGCAAGTCCGTGGAGTCGCAGATGGCCGACCAGGCCGAGGCCCAGCGCAGCGGCCGACTCAGCGCCGAGGAGCGCCAGCGCCGCCAGCGCCGCAGCGGCCTCGAGCTCTCCCGCGCCCGCGTCGTGCAGGAGCTCGAAGCGACCACCTCGCCGGTCCGCCGCTCCGCCCTCGAAAGCGCGCTCGCCCACCTCGACGGTGAGCTCGCCGAGCTCGCCGCCAGCGGCGACTGATCTGCGCCTGGCACTCTAGGACCTCGGCGCGCTGAATTCATCAGCTCGCGGCCCGGCGCGGCTGTTAGAGTTTCCGCCATGGACCCGGTGCAAGCTCGCATGCGCGCGGCCTTCGAGCTGCACGAGCTCGCCGTCGCCATGCGCCGCGAGGCCTTGGCGCGCGAGCATCCGCACGAGGACGCGGCGCAAATCGAAGCCCGGCTGCGCGCCTGGCTCCTGCACGCCGATCCGCCCTCCCGGCTTCCTCGCCTCGCCGAGCCGCCACGGTGAACGCGCTCGAGCGGGCTCTCGCCCGCATCGGCCGCGACCTCGACGAGCTCGGACATCCGTGGGCTCTGGTGGGAGCGCTTGCCGTCGCCGCCCACGCCGAGGCCCGGGCCACGCTCGACGTGGACGTGGCGGTGGCTGTCGACGGCCCGGCCGACTCGGCCGCCCTCGTCACCGCCTTGCGGGATCGCGGTTACGGCTGGCAGGCCGATTTCGGCACCGCGATGACGAGCCTCACCGTTCCCGGCGACGGCACGCCGGCTGGCCTGCGCCTCGACCTTCTCTTCGCGCTCGCCGGCATCGAAGCGGAGGTCGCGCGCGGTGCCGTGCGGCTGACGATTGTCCCCGGCCTCGTCCTCCCTGTGGCGCAGCGCGGCGACCTCATCGCCCTCAAGTTGCTCGCCGCCGGCGAGCCGGGCCGCGAGCACGACCGCCGAGACCTGCGCGCTCTCGTCACCGGCGCGGGAGCTAGTGACTTCGCACGTGCGCGGGCGGCCGTCGACTTGTTGGCGTCACGTGGAGCGGCCCCCCTGCGGCAGCTGGATCGCGAGCTCGCGGAGATCGCTGGCGAGCAGCGCCGGTGAGGGTCAGCCCTCCTTGCGGATCAGCCTGCCCGAGCGCCTCGCGGTCGGCGCGTCAGCAGCTCGGCCACCCGCGGGTGGTTGACGTCGGCGACGATGATCTGGCCGACTTCCTGGTTGACCTCGCGGAAGATGCCGTGGCTCTTCATCTTCTCGGTCTGGTACTGGTTGTCCTCGGTCGGCGTCACGTAGTGCACCGAGTCGGCCTTGAAGCGGTGCACCAGCCAGAGGTGGATCAGGGTCATCAGCCGCTTCTTGCGCAGCGTGCTCGCGCGAAGGTGTTCTGGTCGCGCACCGAGAGGATGCTGCGGCCGCGGCGGTCGTGGATGGGGGCGAAGACGACGTTGGCGAGCTCGTCCTCGCCGCCGTTGCCGTGGATCGCCAGCTCGAGCAGCTCCGAGCCCGGCGCGGTGCGGCCGCAGCTGCACGCGCAGCTTGCTCGGGGATGCCGTAGTGCGTCGCTCCACAGCGCCAGCCACTCCTCGAGCAGCTTCTTCGGCACCTCGGTCTGCACCAGGTGCTGGTGCTGCGTCGAGCCCTTGCCCATCGCCTTGGTGGTCGCGGTGCGCCCTGAGGACGCCAGCAGCGCGGCGTCGCTGCGCGGGCCGCCGACGAGGGTCTGCGGCGTGCGGTACGGCGACTCGACGAGGCGCAGCTTGCGCTGCAGCCGGGCCAGCGCCAGCATGCCGTCCTGCTTGAGCGCGGTCGCGAACTCCTCGGCCGCCAGGCCGTCGATCTGGTGGCCGCCGTAGGTGATGAAGTTGAAGACGAAGCCGAGCTTGCCGAGCTCCTCGGGGAAGCGCCGCATCTCGTCGTCGCTCATGCCGGTGGTGTCCCAGTTGAACGACGGCGAGAGGTTGTAGGCGAGCATCTTGTCGGGGAACTCGGCGTGGATCGCCTCGGCGAACTCGCGCGCCTCGGCGAGGTCCGCGGTCTTGGTCTCCATCCACAGCAGGTCGGCGAACGGCGCCGCGGCGAGCGACTTGGCGATGGCGTAGGGGATGCCGCCGCGCACCTGGTAGTAGCCCTCCGGCGTCCTCGCCAGCTCGCAGTCCCAGCGGCACGTCGACGCCGAGCTCGCGCGCCTTCTCGCCGGCGCTGCGCACAGCGAGGCGCGCGCGGCGAAGCGCCGCCACTCCTCGACGCTCATCTCCGACCGTGCTCGCCCTCGCTCTCGCGGAAGGCGAGCGCGTCGGCCACCGCCTCGCCGTAGGTCTCGAGGCTCGGCCTCGCCCTACCCAGGCGTCGACGAAGCGCGACTCCACCTTGTCGAACAGTGCGTCGACCGACGCTCCCGGGCCGGCGCCCAGCCCGGCGAGGTAGGCGGCGGCCGCCTCGGCTGCCGCGTCGAGGATGCCCTGGCGCTCGAGCCACGCCTCGGCGGCGGCGTACTCCTCGGCGGCGAGAGCGTAGAGCAGGTGGCCGTTGAGCTCGCGCACGCCGAGGTCGTAGAAGCGCTTCATCAGCGCCAGGTAGCACGCCTTGTACGCCGGCACCTCGAGGTTGGTGGCGCCGAGCAGGAACGGCTGGTCGCGCTCGTCGGCGCGGCTCTCGATCAGGTTGGCCGCCTCGGCGTCGGTGCGCGCGACGATGATGCCGGGGACGCGCATGACGTCGAGCTGGAAGCGCGCCGCGTTGAGGCGCTTGATCTGCTCGTCGGAGGGGACCAGCACCTTGCCGCCCTGGTGGCCGCACTTCTTGGTGCCCGGGCGCTGGTCCTCGATGTGGTAGCCGGGCACGCCGGCCTCGACGAAGCGGCGGATCAGGTTGCGCACGTGCGGGTCGCCGCCGTGGCCGGTGTCGGCGTCGGCGATGATGAACGGCCGGTAGTCGACGGCGGGGGTCGCGGCGCGCTGCGCCTCGCTCATGCGCAGGCGCAGGAAGTGCTGGTTGCGGTCGGCGGTGAGCAGCGCGCGCACCAGCGTCGCCGCCTCGTCGGGCACCTGGCTGAGAGCGGGTAGCTCGCGAGGTCGGGCCCCGGGTCCTCGCTCGTCGAGCCCTTGGCCGAGGTCGCCCAGCCGCCGAGGTAGATGCCTTCGATGCCCATGCGCTTCATGCGCCACCGCCTGCCCCGGCGAGTAGGGGCCGAAGGTGGTGATGCACTTGCGCTCGGCGAAGAGCTCGCGCAGGCGGTCGTGGAACGCCGCCGCGGCCTCGCGCGCCACCGTGTAGTCGTGGGCGATCGTGCCGCGCTGCTCGACCACCTGGCGGGCCGAGTAGAGGCGGGTGATGCCGCGGAAGCGCGGGCTGTCGAACCAGCGCTGGGTGGCCTCGACCTCGGCTTCGAACGGGCTCGCGGTCCGGACCTCGGGCTCGAGAATGGTCATCGCGTCGGTTCCCTCCTCCGGGCGTGGCTGCCGGCGACGATCCTAGCGGTCTTGCCGCGCTGCGGCAAGACCGCTGGGATGGCGCGACGAATCCGCGGTGCGGGGAGCACGCATAGAGGGGCCGTCGTCACGCGTCGGGTCGTGCTATCCGACCCGACGCGCTACAGACTGCGAATGACGGGCGCTTTCCCGCCGGGACGTGGAAGTCTTCGTCTGGCCGGTTCTCGACATATTTCTTCAAGGCCTCATAGAGATCCTTGTGGCGCTGCGAGAACTGGAATCTGCCCGCCGGATTCGCTAGCGACTCGTTGAGATCGCGGACGACGCCGCCGTTGCTGTTGAGAACGCAGAGGTGGCGGAGCGGCTCGTCGTGCTTCTCGCGCTCGGGGACTAGGACCAGACACTGACATTCAGGATTCGGCAACGTGATGTCGAAGCGGCGGCGGTTCTGCTCGGATGGAGCTGCCCCCCAGTCGCGCCAGATGACCTTGATGGGCAGGCTGCCACGTGAGTACCAGAGCACTTGGATAGCGCAGTACAAGCGCGCCATGCGCTCGGTCAACGCGAGCGCCGTAGTCCGCAAGTAGGCTTCGCTGCTTTCATTCGCTATCGCGGCCAGCTGAGGCAACCACGTCCTGCCGCCATCAGGCAGCTCACCTTTCAAGGACTTTTCCTCGATCAGCAAATAAGCATCCGGCTCGATGAGCACCGAATGCCGCACCACGGTGATGATGCCCTTGGGCTCCCTCCAGGCGACCGTACGGAAGCGTTCGTACTCCTTCCACCGGCGACGCTCGACACGATAAATGTCGCCGTAGGCCTTCATCACGAAGGCGAGCGTCGGCCCGCCGCCGAAGCGATCGACGTAGTCGGCGATCATCTGCCAGACTTCGGGCCTGGGCGTGCCGTTGAAGAACTGGCCAAGCCAGATGAGCAGAAGCAGGCTTAGCGATTCTTGGTTGCCAAGTGTGGCGGATGACGGGCCTCGGCCGACATCGCTGCCGTCGCTGCTAGCTCGGGGCCGGTCGCTGTCTTCGTAGGGGGCGCTCGCGACGAGATTATTCGTTACCTCGCGTCGCAGCTTGCGCAGCGTCTCCATCGTGTCGTTGCGCGAGGGCTCGGCGGGCGACCCGGAAGGCTCCGCAAGCACCAGGTCAGCGCTCCTCCGGAGGTAATCCCGGTCGACGGGTTTAGGGTTGATAGCCGCATCGTACTGCGCATGAGCGCGCCGGAGCGGTCCGCTGAGAGAAGTGATCAATCCCTTGTAGTCGATCATGCGCAGCGTTCCCACAGCGCCGACAGGGTGACCTCGGCATATGCCTCTTCGAGCGCCGATCCGTACAGCTTCGTACCGTTAAAGAAATGCAGCGCCAGGAAAAGCTGAAAGAGAAAGACGACATGGTGCGGCTCCGTTCCGGGGCGCGCGTGGTTTTTGCAGAAGAACTCCAGGCCCTGCCTGCCGCCGGCGATCGCCTCGATCAACCGATGAAAATGAGACGAGAGCCTGGTTTGCGGCTGCAGGTCGACGCCGAGTTGCCTTGTCGCAAACTCCAAGAGCAGGGTGCAGATGTGCTCATACGCGCGACGGGCATTGCGATCATAGAGGGCGATCAAATTCCGGTGGGCGGTGGTGCGGGCGATGTGGAGCCGATGAGCCCGTTGGTGGGCGTAGAGAGCGGCCGCGCTGTCGCTGTCGCCATGGAGACCGAGGGCGGGCTCGGTGTCGGATCGGAAGTCGAGCACGCGAATCGACTCGCGAGAGCGACCCTGGAGCAACCAATACTTGTCGTCGACGACCTTCGCCCAGGATGGGACGTCGCCAATGGCGCATTGGTAGCGAATATCAGGGCCTTTGTCGCCTATAGTGAGCGAGCGGATGCGAGCGATCTCCAATACGCACATCGTGTAGACGAGGCAGATGAGCTGACCTAGGTCGTCACCCTCGTAGCGATTTTGGTCATTGCGGCTTGGCATCGGGCCGATGAAGAGGATGCGGGTCGCTGCGGATTGTCTGATTGAGCGGTAGAGGCGAGAGTGCCGGCAAAGCTGCCTGACGGCGAGCGAGAAGCGAACGCCTTCTCGCGTAAGATCAGTGATCGAGAGATGGTTCCATGGGCTGGCCTCCATCGTCCAGAAACGTTCGACGCTCAATACCTCCTTGGCACTTTTCATCGCGTCATAGAACTGGCGGTAGAAGTCACTCAGAGAGGTGTGCGCGAACGACTCATGAATCGCTTTTTGTTTGGCGGTGAGCTCTTCCAGCTGGCGGTTGCTGACTGCGAAGTCGGCCTTCTGTCTAGAGGTAAGCTCCTCGAGTTTGCGGTTTCCAGTATCGAAGTCCGTCGTGATCGCGAGCAGATCATGGGCGTGGAGCGCGGCGAGCAGCCAAGCCAGCAGACCAAGGAGAAGCAGGCCCGCGTGATAGGTCCAACGAAAATAGTAGAGATAGGGAAAGAGGGTCAGCGCGGCGGCGATCTGCCAGAGCCCACGTCGCGGATGCTGGCGCGGAACCCAGTAGGCGGCGAGGGCGGCGCCGACTGGGCAGACGACGACGAGCAGCCAGCCGCCGATCTCCTTCCACGCCGGAGTCAGCGGCGGGAACCGAATCAACGAGCTCAGGCGGTTGAGGGTTTCGGGGCCTTGATGCGCGCTCGTCGCGGCGGAACTACCTGAAGATATGACTGGCGTCGAGTGCCCAGGGAAGAACGTTTCACGATAGCTGTGCGGAAAGTCGAAGAAGAAGAGACTGACGACGGAGAGGACAGCTGCGCCGAGTGCGAGGCGGAATCGCACGACCGGCTTGACAGGCATTCCATCCTCCGCAAATTGTAGGGCACTCTATCGACACGGCAGCCAGGGACCGAGGTAGGCTCTCGGCCCCAATACCCGGGTTGCGGGAAAGAAAGAAGGGTAAGGATAGCGAGATCCCGGCGCGGTGTCTAGGCGCGCTGTTTCGCTCGTCCTTAGGAACCCCGACGACGGCATCGGCCGGGGGCTGAGCTGCCTGGACGTTTGGTCAGATCCCTTGCGCCACCGCCGATCGCGGCTGGCCGTCGGCGTCGAGCTCGAGCACCGTGCCCGCGGGACCGAGCGCCCCGGCGGCGACCGCCTCCTTCAGATCGGGGAGCTGCGTCTTGGCATCGCCGACGACGAGCACGTGCAGCTGCTCGGGGTGCAGGTGCTCCTTGGCGGCCGCGGCGACCTGCGCTTCCGTGACGGCGCCCACCTTCTGCGCGAAGGAGGCGTAGTAGTCCATGGGCAGACCGAAGAAGATGAGGTCGCGATAGGTGCCGAGGATGCTCTCGCCGGTGGCGAAGGCAGCCGGCAGCGCCAGCGCCTCGCCGCTCTTCTCGCGCTGCAGCTCGGCGTCGGTCACCGGGCTCGACGCGATCCGCTGCACTTCGCGGTAGAGCTCCAGCACGGCGTCCTTGGTGGCGTCGGCGCGCACGTTGGCGGCGGCGCGGAAGAGGCCGGTGCCGCGCGAGTAGCGGATGCCGGCGCCGGCGCCGTAGGCCCACCCCTTGTCCTCGCGCAGGTTCATGTTGATGCGGCTGGAAAAGTCGCCGCCGAGGATGCCGGCCATGACGTTGGTGGGCACGAAGTCGGGCGCCTGCCGTACCGGGCCCGGGTGGGCGAGCACGATGTACGACTGCGGCGCGCCGGGCACGTCGACGAAATAGAGCTTCGCCTGCTGCGGCTGCGGCGCGCCCACCGTCGCGCTGGGTTGCGGTGCACCCGTCCAGTCGGCGAGGCGGCGGCCGATCTCGCTCTCGATCTGGGCGCGGGTGATGTCGCCCACGACGTAGAGCTGCGCGCCGCGCGGGCGCAGCCAGGCCGCGGGGTAGGCCCGGCAGTCGTCGAGAGTCACCGCCTGCGTGGAGGCCTCGGTGACGACTTGGCCGAGCGGGTGCTCGGGGCCGTAGAAGACAGCGCCGGAGACGCGCCGCCCGATGCTCGCCGGGGCGCCCTTCGACTGCCGGACGCCTGCCACCTGCTGCAGCACGTTGCGCTCGTGGTCGGTCTGCCGCAGGCCGGGATGCAGCAGAGTGTCCGCCCAGAGGTCGAGCGTGCGCCCGAGGTGCTTGGTGAGGGTGGCCGCCGACAGCCCTTGCTGCTCGTTGCCGGTCCAGGCGTTGACGTTGGACCCGATGTCGGCCTGCGCCTCCTCGAAGGCGACCTTGTCGAGCGCCTGGGTGCCGTCGTCGAGCAGGTTCATGCACAGCCCGGCGCGGCCGGCCTTGCCGGCCGGATCGTTGATGGCGCCGCCGGGGAAGGCGAGGTCGACGGTGATGGTCGGCAGCTCGTGCCGCTCGACGAGGTAGACGTCGATGCCGTCGCCGAGCTGGAAGTGGTCGATGCCCGGTGGGACGAGCGGCTTGGCGGGCGTCGCGGGCGGCTGCTGGGCGCGGAAGGGCTCTTGCGGGAAGACCGGCGCGGCGGGCGTGTCGCCGGCCGCCTCGTCCTCTGCCACCTTCTTGCCGCCCTCGCTCTCGATCGTCGCGCTGGCGACCGCGAGCGCGGGCGCAGTCGCGTCCGGAGCGGGCTCCGTCGAGGGTGCGGCCGCCGCTGCCGGCGCGGCGGCGGCTGCGGGCGCGGCCGATTCCGCAGGCGGCGCCGCCGCCGGCGTGGTGAGCACCTCGACGCGTTTCGCCTTCGGCAGGTACTGCCCGGCGATCGCCTGCACGCCGGCCAGCGTCGCCTTGCGGTAGCGGTCGAGGTCGCGCGTGATGCAGTCGGGGTCGCCGGTGAAGTGGTTGCAGCCCTGCAGGTTCTCGGCGCGCGACAGCAGCGACTCGAGGCCCCACACGTACCGCGACTCGAAGGCGACGACGCCGCGGCGCAGCTCCGCGTCGCCGATCGGCCCGGCCATCACCTTCGCGAGCTCCTCGTCGATCACCTTCTCGACCTCGGCGAGCGGCGCGCCGTCCTGCAGGTCGGCGAAGACGTGGAAGATCGACGACAGCTCGCGCGACTCCTGGAAGGCGGCGACGCTGCGCGCCCAGCGCTTCTCGAGAACGAGGATCTTGTAGAGGCGCCCGGTGCCCGGCTGCGCGAGGGCGCTCGCCAGCAGGTCGAGCTCGGCGTCGCCGGGCGCGAAGAGCGGCGGCGTGTGCCACGCGTAGTGCACTCGGCGCAGCTTGGCGAGGCTGTCGTCGACGGTGCGGCGCTGCGGCCCCTGGACGGCGGGCGTGGGCACCGGCGCCGCCACTGGCTTGCGAGTGGCGGGGAAGGTGCCGAACCACTTCTCGACGAGGCGCTTGGCGGTGGCGCGGTCGACGTCGCCGGCCAGCGTCAGCGTCGCGTTGGCGGGCACGTACCACTTGGCGAAGAAGGCTTTGACGTCGTCGGCGGTGGCGGCGGCGAGGTCTTCGTGCTTGCCGATGACGAGGTAGCGGTAGGGGTGCCCCTCGGGGTAGAGCAGCTCGCTCGACGGCGAACTGCTCCTGGCCGTAGGGGACGTTGTCGTAACTCTGCCGGCGCTCGTTGCGCACCACCTCGCGCTGGTTGTCGAGGCTCTTCTCGGTGATCGTCTCGGGGAGGTAGCCCATGCGCTCGCTCTCGAGCCAGAGCGCGGTCTCGAGCTGGTTGCTGGGGACGACCTCGTAGTAGTTGGTGCTGGTGGTGTTGGTGGTGCCGTTGACGTCGGTGCCGCCGATCGTCTGCAGCACCTCGAAGTGCTTGTCCTCGCCGGTGTTCCTGGTGCCCTGGAACATCATGTGCTCGAAGAGGTGGGCGAAGCCGCTGCGCCCCGGCACCTCGTCGCCGCTGCCGACGTGGTACCAGAGGTCGACCGCTACCAGCGGCACGCTGTGGTCTTCGACGAGGACCACCTCCAGGCCGTTGGGGAGGGTGTAGCGCTCGAACGGGATCTTGGGGTCTTGCGCCTGGCTCGCCGGCGCGGTGGCGAGGGTGAACGCGGCGGCAAGGAGCAGCGCGGGGGCGAAGCGGCGCGTACGGGTCATCGGGATCTCCGCGGCAGTGGTTCGGTGTGGACCGGAGCCGGGCGGCGCCGGGAGCGGGCGCTTCAAGATTACCCTGCGCCGCGCAGCCACCCGCGCCGCTCGCTCGCGGGCGGCTAAGATGCAGGGCCCGCCTTTCGTCGATGGGAGCCCCGTGGACGACCTCCTAGGCCAGCAGATCGGACCCCTGCGCATCGTCGCCCCGCTCGGCCGCGGCGGCATGGGCGTCGTCTACGAGGCGCGGCACGAGAAGCTCGGCCGCCGGGTGGCGGTCAAGGTGCTGCGCGAGCACGAGCGATTCCAGGCCACCGCCCGCGCCCGCCTGCTGCGCGAGGCGCAGATCCTCTCGCAGCTGTCGCACCCCAACATCTGCCTCATCCACGACTACCTGCAGGAGGGCGGGCGCGACCTCATCGTCCTCGAGTTGGTCGCCGGCAAGACGCTGCGCCAGGCCTTCGCCGACCGCTCGCTGCCCACCGGCGAGGCCCAGCTCGACCTTGCCGAACAGCTGCTGTCGGCCGTCGCCGCGGCGCACGGCCTCGGCATCGTCCACCGCGACCTCAAGCCCGAGAACGTCGTGCTCACCGCGGAGGGGCAGGCCAAGATCCTCGACTTCGGCATCGCCCACCGCCACGAGGAGCAGCCGCAGACCGAGCTGCAGCGGCCGATGCCGGTGTCCACCACCGGCGAAAGCACCGGCATCGGCATCGGCAGCGCCACCAGCACGGGCGCGGCGCTGCCGTTCCCCATCGGCGGCGTCACCGGCACCGTCGACTACATGAGCCCCGAGCAGGCGCAGGGCGAGGAGGCGACGTCGGCGAGCGACATCTACTCGCTCGGCATCCTGCTGCAGGAGCTGTTCACCGGCGCCTCGGCGCGGCGCGGCGGCAAGCTGGGCCAGCGCCTCGAGCAGGCGGCGCGCGGCGAGACCAAGCCGATCACCGGCATCGACCCCGACCTCGCGGCGCTGCTCGGCCGCATGCAGTCGCTCTCGCCCGGCGGCCGCCCGTCGGCGGTCGACGCCCTCGAGCGGCTGCACTGGATCCGCGGCAAGCCGCGGCGGCGGTTGCGGCAGCTGGTCGCCACCGCCGCGATCGTGGCGCTGGTGCTGCTCGCCGCCGGCATGGCCTGGCAGGCCTACCGGGCGCGCCAGGCGGCCGAGCGCGCCGAGCAGGCGTGGGCGGAGGCGGAGAGTCTCACCGCCTTCATGCTCGAGGACTTGATCGACCGCCTGCGCCCGCTCGGTCGCCTCGACCTGCTCGACCAGGTGGCCGACGAGGCGCAGCGCTACTACCAGAAGGTGCCCACCGAGCTGCTCTCGGCCGAACGCAGCTACCGTCACGGCTTGGCGCTGCGCACGCTCGGCCAGGTGCTCGAGCTCGAGGGGCGCACCGAGCACGCCGAGGAGAGCTATCGCAAGGTGCTGGCGATCGCCCAGGTGCTGATCGCCGAGAAGCCCGACGACCCGCGGCTGATCGAGAACCTGCGGCAGTCGTGGGACGACCTCGGCGACGTGCTCGCCGACCGCAACAAGCTGGCCGAGGCGGAGGCGGCCTTCGGCGAGACGCTGAAGCTCGGACAGCAGCTGGTGGCGGCGCGGCCGCAGGACGCGGCGGCTCTCGCCGTCGTCGCCGACGCCTGGGACGACCGCGGCGGCCTCTACCAGCAGCGCGGCGAGCTCGACCGAGCGATCAAGGCCTACGAAGAAGGGCTCGCCGTCTGCCGCCAGCTCGGCGGCCGCGAGCCCGACAACCCGGCTTGGCAGAGCAAGCTGGCGCGCGCCTTCCACCGCATCGGCACCGTGCACGAGGCGCGCGGCGAGGTGGCGCTCGCCCGCGCCGCTTACGACGAGACGCTGCGCATCGACCGCGAGGCGGTCGCAGAGCGCGCCGGCGACACCGAGCACCTGATGAACCTCGCCCAGGCGCTCTACGACATGTCGCGCGTCCACCGCGCCGAGGGCAGCGCGGCGGCGGCGCAGGCGCCGCTCGACGAGGCGCTCGCCATCGACCGCGGGCTCGTCGAGCGCGACCCCACCAACGCGCGCTGGCGCGCCTCGCTCGGCCGCGGCCTCATCGACCTCGGCGACCTGCACTCCCGCGCCGGACAGAAGGCGGCGGCGGCGGCGGCGTGGAACGAGGCGCGCTCGGTGCTGGCGCCGCTTTCCGGGACGCCCTACCGCGAGCTCTACGAGCGGGCGGTGGGGCGGGTGAGCTCGGGGATCCCGGCGGCGCCAGCCGCTCGCTGAGCGGCCGCGGGTGACGCAGGCAGCCGCGGCCCCGACGGCCGCGCCGGTGGCGGCGCCAGCGTCTTCGACGCGACCCAGTGCGCGGGCAGGAAGAGGACCAGCGGGTAGAGCACGATCAGGCAGGCGAACCAGGCGCCCGCGGGCATCCAGGTCTGCTCCTTGCCGAAGAGGCCCCACACCCAGTTGAAGTTCTCCTCGCGCGCCCCCACCAGCCAGGAGAGCGGCAGCAGCACGGCGCCCATCAGCGCCGTCTGCACCCACACGCCGCGGCGGTCGTACCCCGTGCGCCGCACCAGCCAGACGAGCAGCGGCAGCATCCAGAGGTGGAAGAAGGAGAGCGCCCGCAGCCACCACGGCTTGGCCTCGTCGAACATGTACTCGGTGCCGCCGATGGGGTGGAAGCCGAGGACGAGGCGCCCCAGCCAGTCGATCGTCCAGCCCACCTGCGGCACCGCCACCGCCACCAGCTGCGAGGAGAGCAGCAGCGGGCTCTCCAGCCAGACGGCGACGAGTGTCGCGAGGTTGGCGAAGTCGCAGAGCCAGAGCAGCGTCGACGGCCCGTACTGCTGCCAGTAGACCGTCAGCCAGACCGCCATCCAAACCGTGTAGACGAGCTTGACCGTGAGCGGGATCGCGGGTCCGCGCTGTCGCAGGCCCGCGATCTCGCGCTCGGAGGTCATCGATGCGCGCTTAGAAGTTGATCCCGATCTGCCCGGTGATCTTGCGGCTGATGATGTCGCCGAAGACGTGCTGCTGCACTTCCTCGTCGAAGATGTTGGCGCCGATCAACTGCAGCGTCACGCGCTCCTCCCACAGCCGCACGCCGGTCGAAACGTTGACCATGGTGAAGGCGTCGGTGGTGCCGTGGGCGAACAGCACGTCGCCCCAGAATGCCTCGTCCTGGTAGTTGGCGTTGACGTCGAGGAACCACCGGCCCGGGTCGTAGCCGAGGCCGAGGTTGGCGCGCCAGGTGGGCGGCAGGTTCTGCTCGCTGATGTCGGCGAGCCCCTCGAACTCCGGCTCGTCCTGCCACGAGGCGTTGGCGAACCAGCTCCAGGCGCCGCGCCGCTGCTGCAGCGACGCCTCGACGCCGCGGTCGATGGTCTTGCCGATGTTGCGGTAGCTGTAGTTGGAAGGCACCCGGCCGCCGAAGCCCGGACCGCAGGCGGCGGGCGTCGGTACGAACGGATTGGGGAAGTTGAAGCAGGGAATGAGGAAGGCGGGGAACAGCGGGCTCGGCGCCGGCAGGTTGCCGAAGCCGTAGGTCTGGCGCGGTGAAGAAGTCGATCGAGTCCTCGGTCTCGTTGCGGTAGGCGGCGAGGGTGAAGATCAGGCCCTCGGCGTAGGTGCCGACGTAACCCACCTCGTACGCCGTCATGTGCTCCTCGACGAGGTCGACGTTGCCGGTGGCGTGCGCGGGGAGGGCGAACGTGCCGACGCCGGGGATGGGCACCGGCTGCAGGATGGTGACGTCGAGGTAGCTGTTGATCGCCGAGGGGGTGCGGAACGCCTCGTTGTACGACACCCGCCAGGTGTGGCGGCCGCTGGGCGAGATGATGAGGCTGGTGCGCGGCGTGAAGACGCCGCTCTCGAGCGGGTCGACCTCGTCGTAGCGGCCGCCGATCACCCAGCGCACCTTGCTGCCGAAGAGGATCTCGTCCTGCAGGAAGACGCCCCACTCGTCGCGCTCGGTCCCCTGCGGCGCGATCTCCAGCTCGAAGTCGTTGGTGCGGTAGTTGGCGCCGTAGGTGACGATGTGGTGGTCGCCGCCGAGCACCGAGGTGTTCGAGATGTCGGCGTTGTAGGTGTCGGTGGCGAAGGCGAAGCCCAGCGGCTGGCCGTTGCCGCTGCGGGTGAGCAGGTTCACCGAGTCGGCGTCGAGGAAGTTGGCGAAAAAGCCGACGTGCAGCGCCGAGCGGTTCCAGTCGAGCTTGCCGTAGGCGAGGCTGGAGCCGTTGTCGACGTCGAACGGGCCGATGCCGGTGTGCACGATGCCGTCGGTGGCGGCGTAGCCGGTGGCGACGTCCAGAGTGCTGCCGTTCTGGAAGTCCCAGTTGAGGCGGACGTCGCCCTTGGCCTGCTCGGTGCCGCTGTTCTCGAAAGCGAAGCTGCTGTAGGGGATCTCGGTGCCGGGGATGTTGCCGCTCGGCCGCTCGTAGGCGTCCATGGCGTAGTAGCCGCCGGAGACCTTGTAGCCGAAGCGCTCGGAGCCGCCGGCGTGGGAGAGGCTCCCGTACTGCGTGCCGAGCTCGCCGCCGCCGAGCAGCAGCGAGGTGCCGAACATCTCCTGCGGCCGCTTGGTGATCAGGTTGACGACGCCGGTCATCGCGTTGGCGCCCCACACCGCGCTGCCGGGGCCGCGCACCGCCTCGATCTGCTTGATCTCGCCGGGGTTGACGGGGAGGAAGTCCCACATCACGAAGCCGAAGAAGTCGAGGTAGATGGAGCGCCCGTCGAGCAGCACCAGCTGAGTGGTGGCGAGCGTGTTGGTGGAGCCGCGGCCGGTCATCTGGATGTCGCGCGCGCTGGTCTGCGTCACGTTCATGCCGGGGATGTTGCGCAGCAGGTCGCCGTAGTCGTCGGCGGGGATCGACTGGATGTCCTCGGCGGTGAACACCGTCATCGTCGCCGGCGCGTCGACGAGCTTCTGCTCGGTGCGCGAGGCGGTGACGACGATGACGTCCTCGATGGTGGCGGCCGGCTCGTCGCCGGGGGGCGGCTCGGTGGCAGGGGGCGACGCCACCTCCTGCGCGCTGGCGAGGGAGCAGGGCAGCAGCAGAGCGAACGCAAACGGGAGCCACGCGCGAGTCCGAGCCATGAAGCCTCCTTGTCGAACGACGGTATGGGCGGTGCCGGGGACTCTATGCCCTCCGCCGTCAACGGCCAAGCGGCGTGTAGAGTCCATCGCCTGACTGAGGAGGAACCCCATGGCTGACATCGCCGACCGCGGCTACTCCCATCCCGAGGTGCTGGTCTCCACCGACTGGGTGGCTTCCCACCTCGACGACCCCAGCGTCCGGTTAGTCGAGAGCGACGAGGACCCGCTGCTCTATGCCACCGGCCACGTGCCCGGCGCCGTCGAGGTGGACTGGACGCGCGACCTCAACGACCCGCTGCGCCGCGACTACCTCGACGACGAGCGCTTCGCCGAGCTGATGCGGCGCATCGGCGTCACGCCCGAAACCACGCTCGTGCTCTACGGCGACAAGAACAACTGGTGGGCCTGCTACGCCTACTGGGTGTTCCAGCTGTTCGGGCACGGCAATGCCCGCATCATGGACGGCGGGCGCCTGAAGTGGGAGAAGGAGGGGCGGCCGACGACCCGCGAGGTGCCGAGCTACGCCGCCACCGACTACCCGGTGCCGCACCGCGACGACACCAGGATCCGCGCCTTCCGCGACCAGGTGCTGCACCACGTCGCCGACAAGAGCGGACCGCTGATCGACGTGCGCAGCCCGCAGGAGTACAGCGGCGAGCGCATGCACATGCCCGAGTACCCCAACGAAGGCGCCCTGCGCGGGGGCCACATCCCCGGCGCCGCCAACGTGCCGTGGGCGCGGGCGATCAACCCCGACGACGGCACCTTCAAGACGGCGGAGCAGCTGCGCGGCATCTACGAGGGCGAGGCGAAGCTGCAAGAAGGCGACGACGTCGTCGTCTACTGCCGCATCGGCGAGCGCAGCAGCCACACCTGGTTCGTGCTCACCAACCTGCTCGGCTACCCGCGGGTGCGCAACTACGACGGCAGCTGGACGGAGTGGGGGAACCTCGTCGGCGCACCGATCGAGAAGTGAGGCGGGGGCGACGTACGTTTCAGTACGCCTCGGGTGCTGGCGCTTCGCCCGCCTAGGATCTGGGGCCTTCTCCGCCCCGTTCGACAGTCGCTGTTCGCTGTCGCCGCGCGAAGGCCTGCGACATCTGCAGCATGCCGAGCAGCCCCAGGTTCTTGCCCATCGACAGCTCGCGGCCGAAGAGGCTGTAGACGACGTCGCCGGGGACGGCGATCACCGCGTCTAGCGGCTGCCCGGACAGCGCGTCGGCGAGGATGGCGCCGAGCGCCTTGGCGGCGATCCCTTGCGGGTTCTCCACCGCGAAGTGGAAGTCGAGCGTGCGGTCAGGGCGCGGCGTCGCCCACACGTACGCCTCCGACTCGCACTGCGGCACGCGGTGGCTCTCGGGGAACGGCCGCGTCGCCACATCCGCCGGCACCTCGTGGAAGCGGTCGGCCTGCGAGATCAGGTACTGGATGCGGTCGGCGCGGTCGGGCAGCAGCTCGACGAGCTCGAGGTGCTCCTGCAACCGCGGCGGCAGCACGGCCTGTTCCATCGACGCGAGGATACTCCCCGGCAGCCACGGCCGCCGCGGAGCCTACTAGGGATCGACGATGGTGATCCCCGTCGACCCCGTCACCGAGCTCCCCTCGGCGCCGACGGTGATGGTCACCGCGCCGCGGTAGTCGGTCTCGCCGGCCAGGAAGGTCGCCGTCGCGGTGCCGGCGGCGCTCACCGTGGTGACGTCGCGGAAGAAGCCGATGGGCGCGCCGGCGGCGGTGGTGGCGCGGAAGGTCGCCACCGTGCCGGGAGTGACCTTGCCGACGTTGCGCAGGAAGGTGGCGACCACCGTCACGCCCGCCGAGATCGACGGCGTCACCGTGAAGGTGCCGTTGGTGGCGACGGTGATGACGTTGGGCAAGGCGCGCTGGAACTCGATCGTCGCCTGCCGGCTGACGTTGTTGGCGGTGGCGGTGACGCGGCCGGTGCCGATGGCCGACGGGCTCGCGAGGTCGGCGCTCACCTGGTAGGAGCCGTCGGCGGTGCGGGTGACGCTGGCGGCGTTCTCGGGCTGGAAGAGGCCGGCCGTCGCCTGGAACTGCACCTGCGTGCCCAGCGGCAGCGACGGCGACAGCTGCACCGTGAAGGTCGAGACGGTGGCCCCGTCGGCGGGCGCCGATCCGGGCGCGGCGACGAACTGGATGACGCTGCTCGGATCGGCGGCGGTGAAGGCGATCGTCAGCTGGCGCGAGAGCCCGGTGACGTTCTGCACCTGCGCCGTGACCACGGCGCTGCCCACTTGCTGCGCGCTGCGCAGCTCGATGGTGGCGGTGCCGGTGACGTCGGCGGCCACCGCCACCTGCATGCTGGCGTTGGCGGTGCCGACCAGGGTGCCGGCGGTGGTGGAGAAGAGCACCGTCCGCTTGTCGGCGTCGGCGTCGGGCGAGATCCTGGCGATGATCCGGAGGCGCGAGACGCCGTCCGCCGGCAGCGAGGTCTGCGAGTTGTCGGTGGACAGGGTGAGCGCGTTCACCGTCGGCGGCGCGGTCGGCGAGTAGTCGCTCTTCTCGTAACAGCGGCCGGCGAAGAGCGCCGCCGCCGCCACCATGGTCGCGGCGAGCGCCCGCAGGCGGCGGGCGGGCGTTGTGGGCGCGGGGGAGCGGCTCATCGCCACCATCGTAGCGTCACTGCTGGAGCTGGACGACCACGAGGCCGGGGATGACGTTGCCTTCCGAGTCGCGGATCGCTTGCGACACCTCGACGGTGAGCAGCCCGCCCATGCCGGCGCCGGTGGTCATGGTGATGCGGTCGACGCACACCTGCGGCGCCTTGCCGACCGTCTCGTTGCGCGTGACGCGCTTGGTCAGGTTGCCGTCGTTGTCCTCGAACCAGATGTTGTGCCCCTCCGCCAGCGAGTAGCCGACGAGGATCGGCTCGGAGGGGAGCGAGCTGTGTACGGTGTGCTGGAACTCGACGCGCTTGGGCAGCGTCGTCGGGTTGGGGCTGGCCGTGAGGTCCTCGTCGACGAAGATCGCCATGCGCTGCTCCTGGTGCTAGGTGCCGCCGGGCTTGACGCCGAAGGCCGAGGCCAGCGGCTTCGAGAAGAGATTGACGACGTCGATGTCGAAGGAGAAGGAGAGGTAGTAGCTGGTGTTGAGCTTCTCCTCGGCGATCAGCGGGCTGGGGTCGTCCTCTTTGAAGACGATGGCGCCGGCACCCAGCCGCATGGCGTCGGTGACGCGCAGGCCGGCGCCCAGCATCACCGACTGGTTGCCGAAGAGGTCGTTCTGCGTCCCGCCGGCGCTGCTCTCGTCGGCGATGCTACTGAGCGTCAGCCCCAGCGTCAGCGAGAAGCGGCGGCTGAAGGTCTGGCGGAAGCTGCCCAGGCTGCGCAGCGGCGCGTTGCGATTGACCGGCCGGAAGTAGATGTTGGTGCCCATGTAGGGCACCACTTCCTCGAGCTCGGGCGCCCAGCTGAGGCCGGCGTCGAGGCTGATGTAGTTCTGCTGGTTGGTGGTGAAGTTCCCCAGCGTCGAAGCGTCGGCGAGCTGCAGCGTGGCGGCGAGGATGGAGAGCTCGTTGGCGAGCGACTGGATGCCTTCCGCGCGCGAGGTGAGGTGGGTGGTGAGGCTCTGGCTGAGGCTCGCCAGCGTATTGGCCCTGCTGGCGGCGGTGGCGAGCGGGCCGCCGGCGCGCGCCAGCGCCGCGAGCGCCTCGCGGTCGGCGTCGGTCAGCGCGGCGGCGATGCCGGGCGGCGCGTCGGGGCCGAGCGCCCAGGTGATCGTGTTGGCGAGGTCGCCCAGGGTCTTCGCCGTGGCGGCGTAGGACTTCGCCATCGCCGCCGGCTGCGAGGCGGGCGACTGCACGGTGAGCGGCGGGTTGGGCGATGCGGTGGCGTCCTCGCCCACGGCGAGGCGGGCGGCGGGCGTAGCGCCGGGCCCGAGCAGCGTCGCGCAGTCGGCGCACAGGCTCTGCGCGCGTGCGGCGACGGCGGGGTCGAGCGCGCCCTGCTGCGCGATCGCGTCCGTGAGCCTGGTAAGGCTCGGGTCGGCCTGCAGCGCCGCCAACAGCGACGCCAGCTCGTTCTGCCGCTGGCCGAGGCTGGGCACGACGAAGTTGGGGTCGTCGCTGGGCTGGCCGGCGAGGATGACCTGCGCGCGGCGCTGCGCCTGCAGCGGGCCGCGGGTCACCTCGGTGGCGAAGGCGGCTACCTTGGCCGGGTCGCAGTCGAAGATGGTGCCGGGGGTCAGCACCTTGCTGGCGCCGGTGACCTCGAGCAGCTGCGCGCGCAGCCCCTGGCAGATCGCCTGCGTCTGCTCGGTGGTGAGGGTGGCGGAGTCGACCTCCGCCAGGGTGTCGTCGAGCACCGTCGCCGCCTGGGTGCGGAAGGTGGCGATCTCGTCGTCGGTCGCCTTCTTGTCGAACTCGAAGCAGAAGACGTAGTAGCGCTCCGCCTCCAGCCGGCCGATCACCCAGCGCACGGTGTTGCCGGTGGGCGCGCGCTCGAAGGCGGGTCCCCACTGGATGCCCGGCGTGCGGATCTCGCAGGTGTTGGGGTCGACGTCGATCGGCCCCAGCTTGCGGTTGGTGGCCGCGTACTTGACGGTGGCGCGCGTAGTGCCGTCGGGCACCTCGGCGCAGATGCGGACGGGGACGTCGAAGGGGAGGATGGTGGAGAAGGTGCCGGCCGCCGGCGAGTAGACGACGTCGTTGAAGCCGGTGTCGCCGGCGGGCGTCGTGCACTGCGCGTGCAATCCGCCTCCGGCCACGGCCAGCGAGGCGATCCACCAGGCAAGAACGAGCCCCGAGCGCTTCGTCATCGATCGCTGCCCACCCTTTCCACCGCGCTGGTCCTGAGTCGGCGGGGACAGTAACACAGGCCGCGAGCTCGCCATTATGGTTCCGTGCCGCGGACGCGGCAGTACCATCTGAGGGTGGCGCTGCCGCTGCCCGACCTGCTGCGCCGGCGCGAGGAGGCCTTCGTCCTCTGGCGGCCGAGCCGCGCCACCGACGCGCCGGTTCTGGTGATCTGCACCTTCCGCGACGGCGAGCCGGCGGAGTTTGCCGACGAACGGCGCTTCGAGCTGCGCGAAACGCTGGCGGGGCTGTGGGAGATCCCCGCCGCCGCCTGCGGGCTCGTCGACGGCACCGTCTACCACTACTGGTTCGAGGTCGTCGACACCAACGTCTACAAGGGCGCCGGCGCCCGCATCCTGGTCACCGACCCTGCGGCGATGGCGGTCGACTGGCGGCTGCTCGCGCCGCGGCTGCCGCCGCCGTACGGCGAGGACGACCGCGACCCGGCGGCGGTGGTGCTCTTCCGCGAAGGCCGGCTGCTGCCTTGCGACCCCGGCGGCGAGACGATTGACTGGTCCGGCGACGCGCCGCTCGCCTCTCTGCCGCCCAACGATCGGCTGGTGATCTACGAGCTGCCGACCTCGTGGGTGACGACCGGTAGCGACGGCGACCTCACCGTGGGCGTCGGCACCTTCCGCGACGTGATGTCGCTGTTGAGCCGCGACATCGGTGCCGTCGACTTCCCGGACATGCCGGCGACGGCGGCCGGGCGCTCGCACCTCGGCGAGCTGGGGGTCAACGCGCTCGAGCTGCTGCCGCCCGCCGACAGCTTCAGCGACCGCCGTCGCACCTACAACCTCTGGGGCTACGCCACCAGCAACTACCTCAGCGCCGACTTCGACCTCGGCCGGCCCGGTGGCGCCGGAGCGCCGCGCGCCTCCGTCGACCTCGTCGCACTGATCGCGCTCTGCCACCGCCACGGCATGCGCTTCTTCTACGACGCGGTGATGGCCTTCGCGCAGCGCGACCCCTACCAGAACGTCGACTTCCTCGACTTCCACGTCCACTTCGGCAGCGGCGACCCCGAGCAGGCGGGGCGCGACGGTTTCGGCGGCGACCTCTGGAAGTATGCCCACTTCGTCGACGAGCTACGACCCGATAAGCGGCGAGGTGCGGCGGCTCTGCCCGGCGCGGCAGTGGATGCAGCTGCACCTGGCGCACTGGATGCTCCACTACCGCATCGACGGCATCCGCATGGACAGCGTCAACAACGTGCGCAACTACGACTTCGTGGGCGAGGTGACGGCGACGGCGCGCGAGCGCTGGCGGCAGCGCTGGGCGCACGAGACCGGCGCCGGCGGCGCCGACGAGCGCTTCCTCGTCGTCGGCGAGGAGCTCGCCGTGCCGCTGGACCTGCTGCGCCAGGGCCGCCTCGACGGGCTGTGGAACGAGACCTTCAAGCGCGGCGTGCGGCGGGCGATCCTCGGCGAGACGGCGGACTTCGCGCCCGGCGACTTCGCCGCCAGCGTGCACGGCCTCGATCGACTGCCGGCGGCTGGGCTTTGACGACGGCGCGCAGGCGGTCAACTACGTCACCTCGCACGACGTCGGCGGCCCCGGCAACGAGCGGCTCTACGACTTCCTCGAGCATGCCCGGGTCTTCGCCAAGCTCGAGCGGATGCAGCTTGCCTTTGTCGTGCTGCTGACGGCGGTGGGCATCCCGATGATCCTCGCCGGCGAGGAGTTCGGCGACGAGCACGACCTCGACCTCGCGGGGCCCGACGCCGACGCCCGCAAGCAAGTCGACCCGGTGAGCTTCGAGCGCCTCGAGGAGCCGTGGCGCCGGCGCCTCTTCGCCTACGTCAGCCGCCTCGTCCACCTGCGCACCCGCTCGGAGGCGCTGGCGAGCAACGACACCGAGCTCATCCACGTCGACCTGACGCCCGGCCGCCGGGTGCTCGCCTGGCGGCGCGGTGCGCGCGGCGGCGAGGCGATGGTGATCGTGGTGGCGAACTTCTCCGACTGGCGCACGGAGAACGCCGCAGACCGGTCGGCCGAGTACGTCGTCGCCGGCTGGCCGGGCGCCCCGGCGGGCCGCCGCTGGCGCGAGGTGACGCAGGAGCGCGACGTGCCCGACGAGTGGGCGGGGCGCGAGCCCGTCTTCCCGTGGGAAGCGAAGGTCTACGAGCTGGTGTAGCGGCACGCCGGTCGAGCGCCTTCCGGATGGCACGCCCGGTGTTAGCATCGCCCGACAACAAGCCAACTGTCGGATCGACCGCGCGAGGGCCAGCGGAGTGAGCACGAAGACTGTCGCAGCGTTCCTCTTTTCCGCCGGGATCGTGGTGGCGGGTTGGCAGGCGGCGCCGGTGGCGGCCCAGGACACTCCGCCGGACCCGCTCAACGCCGGCACCGCGGCAAACCGCGACGAGCCGGCGGTGGCGGCCGCCCCCGAGCCGGGCCTCGTCAAGCCGGCGGTGATCCCGCGCGTGACCGAGGCGGCCTCCAACGACGAGGACCCGAACCGCATCGGCCTCGGCTACGTGGTGCTGGTCAAGGTCGAGAAGCTCCCCGCCTTCCTCGAGAGCACCGGCGTGCGCTGCGAGAACCTGACGCTGTTCATCAACGACGTGCCGATCCAGGGAATGGCCCCCGACTCCTGCGACCTCGCCGACGGCCGCGCCCGCTTCACCCTGGTGCGCGACGAGGAGTCCGCCGCGGCCTGGCGGCAGCTGTTCACCGAGCCGTGGGAGTTCACCAGCAAGGTGTCGCTCAGCCTCGGCCCCCACGAACGGATCTCGTGGCCGTCGCAGGTCGAGGGGCTCGAGCTGGTGATCCTGCCGCGGTTCTGGGTCAACGCCTATTTCATCGGCCTGGCGCTGGCGGTGGTCCTGGTGGTGTGGCTCTCCAGCCGCACGGCGCTACTGCGTGCCCGCGGCGAGGGCATGGCCGAAGGGGACCGCGGGCCCTACAGCCTGGCGCGCTTCCAGCTCGCCTTCTGGGGCTTCCTCGTCATCGCCGCCTACATCTTCATCTGGATGATCACCGGCGAGCTCGACACCATCACCGGCTCGGTGCTGGCGCTGCTCGGCATCGGCTCGGGCACCGCGCTGGGCGCGGCGATGATCGACCAGGGGAAGGCCGAGAAGGACAAGGAGGAGACGGCGGCGAGCGCCGCGGCCGCGGCCGAGGCAGCGCCGGCCGCGACGCCGGCGCCGGCGCCCAAGAAGGTCCGCGCCGTCAGCAGCCGCGGCTTCCTCAAGGACGTCCTCTCCGACGAGGGCGGCGTCAGCATCCACCGGCTGCAGCTCTTCGTCTGGACGATCGTGCTCGGCATCATCTTCTGCACCGTCGTCTACGGCAGCCTGGAGATGCCGCAGTTCTCCAGCACGCTGTTGGGCTTGATGGGGATCAGCTCGGGCACCTACCTCGGGCTCAAGGTCCCCGAGACGACGGGCAAGAAGGAGTGAGGGTGCGCGCCACGAGACTGCTGCCGTTCGTCCTCGCCGCCGCCGCGGCGGGCGGCTGCTCGCACATGCCGGTCTCCTGCCCGGACGTGGCGAAGCTGGTGGCGCAGGGCGTGCCGGCGCAGCCCGCGTCCACGCCGGTGTCCCCGGTGTGCCCGGTGCCGCCGGTCGAGGGCTACCCGTTCACCAACCTCGTCTTCGAGGGCGGCGGCGTCAAGGGGATCGCCTACGGCGGCGCCCTCGAAGTGCTCGAGCAACAGGGGATCCTCCCCAAGATCGACCACGTCGCCGGCACCTCGGCGGGAGCCATCACCGCGGTGCTGGTGGCGCTGCGCTACTCGCCCGACGAGGTCAAGTCGCTGCTCTACAACCTCGACTTCTCGCGCTTCGAGGACGGCCGCTGGGGAGGGCTGCTGCGGCTGCTGCGGCGCTACGGCTACTACCAGGGCGACTACTACCTGGGCCTCATGCAGTGCCTCGTCAGCGCCAAGACCGGCAGCCCGCACGCGACCTTCGCCGACCTGAAGCGTCTCGGCATGCGCGATCTGCACGTCTTCACCACCGACCTCAACCGTCGCGTCGCCCGCGAGCTGTCGCTCGAGAAGAGCCCGGAGTTCGAGGTCGCGTTGGCCGCCCGCATGTCGGGTTCCTTCCCGCTCTTCTTCGCCGCCGTGCGCCGGGGCGGCGACGTCTACGTCGACGGCGGCGTGCTGCGCAACTACCCGATCGACGCCTTCGACAAAGACCAGACGAATCCGGCGACGCTCGGCTTCGTGCTCAAGAACACCAGCCTGCCCCCCAGCGGCAAGCCGGTCGACAGCCTCGTCCAGTACTCGGACGCGCTCATCGAGACGGTGCTCCAAGTGCAGACCGACGCGCTCTCCACCAACCGGCCGGACCTCGAGCGCACCGCCGTCCTCGACGACCTCGGGGTGTCGACGCTGGATTTCCATCTCACCGCGGCGCAGAAGGACGGGCTCGTCGCCAAGGGCGAGGACTGCACTTGCCAGTACCTCGCCGCGTGGCAGCGGCGGCCGCCCGCGGGCGCCGTCGAACGCCCGCTGGAGCCGGCGACGAAACTGGGCATCGTCGGCGGCGGGCGCTGCGGCAGGCTGGTCGACTGACTCGAGCGGCTACTTGCAGGGCTCGACGGCGTAGCCGATGGCCGCCGGGTAGTCGCTCTGCGCCAGCACCACCTGCACGAGGATGGGGCCGCGATTGATCGAGTCGCCGGCGTCGGCGATCCGCCGCAGCGCCTCGTCGAGCTCGCGCTCGTCGCGCACGACGAGCCCGCTCATCGGCGTCGCTTCCGAGCCGAAGACCTCCGCCAGCCGCGAGTAGCTCCAGCGGTGGAGGAGGTTGTAGAACGCCGGCGGCTCCTGGCCGGCGTAGAAGCACGGGTGCACCAGCATCTGCTCGATGCCGTAGAAGTCCTCGTTGTCGAGCACGAAGAGGACGGTGTCGTGGCGCAGCCGGGTGTGGGTCGACATCTCCTGGCAGGTCTCCTGGAAGGAGCCGTCGCCGACGAAGACCAGCGGCCGCTTGCCCGGCCGCGCCGACTTGACGCCGGTGACCGCGCCCACCGAGTAGCCGATGGCGAGCCAGGAGTTCTGGGCGAAGAAGCTCTGCCGCTCCACCATGCGCAGGTTCTGCGAGCCGAGCAGGGCGAAGGCGGCGTCGGAGACGACGACGTACGGGTTGGTGGCGCCGACTCCCGTGCCCTCGTCGGCGGCGGCGAGGAAGGTGTTGATGCGCTGGAAGAGGCGGTCGTAGGTGAGGGGCGGCGGCTCGGGGGTCGCGGTCGCCTCCGGTGCCGCCGCCAGCTTCGCCGCCGAGGGAGCGTCGGGCGGCGCCGCCGACTCCGCTGAGGCCAGCGAGCCGAGGAACGCCTCGCGGCTCGCCGGCAGCGCCACCCCTTCGCCCACCCCCGCGGCGTAGTAGTCCGCGGTCGCCGCCGCGCCTCCTGCCGCCGGCGCGGCCGCCCTTCCCGCCCGCTGCGCGAGCGCCGCCCGCAGCCCGCGCACGAAGTCGGGCAGCTGCACGTTGGGGAAGAAGTGCGAGCCGACGGTGACGCCCTCGTGCGCCGCCACGATCCAGTCCTCGCCGAGGTCGACGTCGCCGCCGAGGTTCTTCGACGTGCTCCAGGTGCCGAGCCCGATCGCGCAGGTCGGCCACCTCCTGGAACATGCGGCGCACCTCGGGGAGGCTCGCCTTGCCGTTGTAGACGCCGTGGAAGCTGCGGGTGGTTCTCCGACAGGATCGACTTGGCGCCGATGGTGGTGCAGAACGGCATGCCGGTGTCGTCGACCAGCAGCCTGGAAGTCGTCGGCGAGGCGCAGGCGGTCGATCTCCTCGCCGCCCCAGAAGATCGGCCGCTCGCTGCTCGCCGATGCGGCGCGCCGCCGCCGCGACCGCTTGCGCGAGCAGTTTGGCGTTCGAGCGGCGCCGCGTCGCGCGCGATCGGGCCCAGCGGCGCCGCGCACTCGCCCTTGAAGGCGTTCTCGGTGATCTCCAGGTAGACCGGCCTGCGCTCGCTCAGGCACGCGGCGAGCGCGCCGTCGATCTGCCGCGGCGCCAGCGCCGGCGTTGGAGATCGTCTGCGCGTCCACCGTCACCTGCCGGTAGACCTCGAGGTTGCTCTCGAAGCGCGGGCTCATGTGCGAGGTGACGAGGCCGATGGAGCGCAGGTTGAGCCACTGCTCGTAGGTGGGCGAGGCGATTGATCGCGACCAGCGGCACCTCCTCGACGTAGGCGCCGCCGATGGTGTTGAGCAGGCTGAAGGCGCCGACGCCGTAGGTGACCGCGGCGGCGCCGACGCCGTGGATGCGGGCGTAGCCGTCGGCGGCGTAGCCGGCGCCGAGCTCGGTCGGCGTGCCCACCCACTCGAGCTCGCTGCGCCCGGCGCGGCGCTCCTCGGCGAGCACCTCGAGGAACGGTCCGAGGTGGTTGCCCGGCACGCCGTAGAGGTAGCGGATGCCGAGCTGCTCGAAGCGGTGGATGAGGTAGCGGGCGACGTTCCAGCCCGGCTGCGGCTCGCCGTCGCTCATGGCCTCGCTCCCGGCGTGCCCGCCGCTGGCGGCGGCGCCCCGTCGACCTCCAGCGCCGCGCGCACCGCCGACTCGATCGCCCCCTCGATCCAGGCGTGCTTGAGCGAGGTGTGCTCGCCGGCGAAGTGCACCGGCCCCTCCGCCGTCGGGATGTCGAGGTGGAACTGGGTGAGCTGCCAGGGCGTGAACACCGCCGCCTCGCCGAGCACGTACGGGTTGCGCAGCCAGCTCTGCGTGGCGCCTCCCTGGTAGAAGGGGAGGATGCGCTCGCCGTGCAGCGCGACGAGGCCGCGCAGGGCGAAGGCGTAGCGCTCGTCGTCGTCGAACGAGTCCCAGCGCGCGGCGTCGTCGGCCCACACGTAGCTCGCCAGCACCACGCCGCCGGGGCTGCCGGGCACCGGGTGCGACGGGTAGTAGACGAAGCGGTTGGGGTTGTCGGTCACCGAGCCGCCGCCGAAGAAATGATCCGCGGGGTGCGCGGCGCGCCGTGGGCCGCGGTAGGTGTCGTAGACCTCGGCGACGCGGCCGGGGATCTGCCGCTCGTCGACGCTGGGATGGGCGCCGATGGCGTTGCCGCCGCGGGGCGTCGACGCGGCTCCGCCGTCACCGCTCTCGCTCGCTGCCGCCGGCGCCGGAGTGAGCGCGTCGAGCTCGCGCTGCCAGTCCGCGTCGGTGAACTCCCACCAGCGGCGGCTGAACTCGAGCAGCACCTTGGTCGCCGAGTCGTAGTGCAGCTCGATGATCGCGCGCCGCTTCTTGTACGACATCAGCGGCTCGACCAGCACGTGGCGCAGGCTCGAGAACGGGATGGTGACGATCGCGCGCTCGGCGGTGAAGGCGCGCTTCTTCGTCGCGTCGTCCTCGGCGACTGTCTCCGATCCACACCTGCGGGCCGTCAGGCCCCACTTCCCGGCAGCGCCCGCGCGTCGCGCTCCGAATGCCAGTACTCGAGATGGATCATCCGCTGCCCCATCACCGGCTCGACGTCGCCGCTGGCGAGCACCCGTTCCCTGAGCGCGTCGGTGAGCCGGTCGGTGCCGCCGACGATCTCCCAGTAGGTCGCCAGCGGGTTGATGTCGCTGCGCCCCAGGAAGCTGTGGAAGAACGACAGCGGCAGCCGCGAGGTGAGGTTCTCGAGCGTGCCGACGGCCTCGATGGTGGCGTCGTCCAGGCCGGCGACCGCGGAGAGGAAGCCCCACATCGAGTAGGCGTCGAAGTCGTAGATGACCCGCGCCCAGCCCTCGATCCACTCCGGCAGTGGCTTGGGCACGCGCTTCGTCGTGGTGGCGTCGACTTTGACGACGACGGAGTAGTAGTCGCGGACCGTCTCCAACGCGGCGTTGATGAGGTCGTTCGCGGTGCGCTGGCGGGTCGGCTCGGGGACCTCGAAGCCGGCGTTGATCGCGGCAGGCGCGGCGTTGTACTCGCCGCGCCGGACCTGCCGGCCGTTGGTGCGGATCCAGGTGCGGAACAGCTTGTCGGGCGGCTCGAAAGGCTGGTCGGGGCCGTTGCGCCACTCGCCGCTGCCGTCGAACGGCTTGTAGACGACCGGCGGCACCGGGCCCGAGGTCTTGCCGCTGTTGGGGTCGACGTCGACGTTGTAGAAGAGCCGCCGCTGGAGGCCGAGGTCGTCGACGAGGGCGAGCACGAGCGGGTGGAAGTTGGGGAGGCGCATGGCGCCGGCCTCGGCGTACTGGGCCGGGTCCTTGAAGTTGCGGAGAGTCTTGATGCGGCCGCCGACGCGGCTGGCATTGGCCTCGACGATGGTGACGCTGGTGACCGCGGCGCGCCAGCAGCAGCGCGCTGATCAGGCCGGCGATGCCGGCGCCGACGACGAGCACCTCTTGCGGCCGAGCGGCACGCTGGGGCTCGCGGTCGAAGAGGACGTCGAGGTACCTGCGGGTGAGGTCCTCGCCGCCCGGGCCGACGAGGAGCAGCAGACGCGCGAGGCGTTGAGCGCGTTCCCAGCGCCGAGGGTCGATCCCTGCCATCGCCCGATTCCTCCCAGCGAACGTGACGTTCGATTGGTCCGCAGTGCTGCAGGCTTTTGTGGGAATCTACACGAAGATGTCGGCGAGATTCGAGCTGCGACCCATCGGCACCGTGCGTTCCCCGCTACGCACGCGAGAGCAGGCGCCGAAGCAGGGCGACGAGGGAGCGCCCGAAGCCTGGCTCGACCTCGACCCCGCCGTCGCCGCGGCTGCCGCGAACCTGCGCGTCGGCCAGGAGCTCGTCGTCCTCACCTGGCTCGACCGCGCCGACCGCTCGGTGCTTTCGGTTCACCCGCGCGACGACGCGCGCAATCCCTTGACGGGAGTCTTCAGCACCCGCTCCCAAGACCGCCCCAACCCCATCGGCCTTCACCGCGTAACGCTGCTCGAGATCGCCGCTGGCCCACGCCTGCGGGTGAGCGGCCTCGAAGCCTTCGACGGCACGCCCGTGCTCGACCTCAAGCCGGCGCTCGACCGGACCCGCGAGCGCTGAGCGCCGGCGACTAGACGCCGTGCGGACGTGGCCGCGGTCCTGGCTCAGTCGGGGACGGCGTGGGCGACGGTGATGGCGCCGTGGGTTCGGACAGACAACGGAACCAGATCCGGCGTTGCGGGCCGCCGAAGAGTGCCGACTCCTGGTCTTCTTCGCGAACGATCTCGTAGTCGCCGTTGCAGTGGGCGTGCATCTTCCTGAAGGCGTCATCTCGCCGTGCATTGCGGACGGATTTCGCACCGGCGTTGAGGTAGCTGACGTCACCGTCAGCCGTCGCGTTGGAAGGTGCATAGGGCTGGGTCTCGGGGCCTGAGGTGTTCACGCTGCTCGCGGATGTACATGCGAGAACCGACAAGGCCGTGCCGAGGAGGAGAAAGCTGGTGACTAGGGGTGGTCTTGCCATTTGGTCTAACGTCCCGGCACGGCCACTGCCCCAGTGCTCACCACCGCCAGCTTCCACGATTCCGCCGCCGTGCCCTGCAGGTTGAGGTGGCCCGCCAGGAAAAACAGCCGCTGCGTGTCCTCGCTCTTCGAGGTGCAGAAGCGGTCCTGCAGGTAGAAGGGCGGGATGGCCTGGTAGTAGAGCGTCGCCCGGACCGCCGCCGGCGTTCCTTTGATCTCGGCCAAGTCGATCTCGTATTTCAATGAATCGCCGCCGCCTTCGCGGTAGTCGGGGTCGCCGCCGATGTCGAAGGGCTCGACGTCGAGGGCCAGGTCGTTGCCGGCGCCGAAGGCCTTGGCGATCTTGATGCGCTGCTCGCGCGACAGGAAGCCGGCGGGGAGGATGCGGTTGTCCTTCACCCGGCCGCAGATCGACAGGAAGCTGGTCGTCAGCGGCGGCCGTATCGGCGCTTCCAACCCGCACGTCGGGTTGTCGTCGCCGGGCGGCGGCGCGCTCACCAGCTCCTGGTAGATCTGCGCCTGGTCCTGGCGGCGGATCACCTGGTGGTGCCGCTGGTAGACGAGCCGGTCGGGGTTCAGCAGCGCCGAGCAGTCGTCCTTCCACCACAGCTCGCCGGCGAGCGGGCGCCCCTGCTCGTCGACGATCATTCCTGCGCCGTTGGTGCGCCCCGACGCCCACAGCACGTTGCCGTTCTCGTCGAGCACCTCGAAGCCGAGGAAGGCGCGCCGGAAGCCGACGCCGGAGGGGAACTTGTGGCCGACGTCGCTGTCCAAGCGCACGGTGGCCGAGATCTTTCCGTCGGTCACCACGATCCTGTTGATGCCCAGCTTCGCCGTCGCGTTCGAGGCCTGGTCGAGCATCGCCTGCTCGGTGAAGAGCAGCGGGTCTAGCCCCTTGGAAACCAGCATCGGGTCCTGGGTGCGGATACCGAGCACGTCGGGGAACTGCTGCGCCATCTTGACGAAGAAGACGTTGAGGCCGACCAGCGTGTGGCGGGCGAAGCCCTCGCGTACCTGGAGGTCGATGTCGGCGCCGGGGAGCCCGTTCTCGACCATCGGGTAGTTGCTGCGCTCCTGGATGCCGGCGATCTTGCTGCGGTAGGGGCGCCCGTCGGCGTCGCGGCTGGGCATGTGGCAGCCCTGGCACGACTGCGCCTTGGCGCCGGGGCCGCCGGGGAGCTTGCCCTGCGGCGTGTCGCCCGTGCGGTAGGCGCTGAAGGCCCACTCGGGGTAGGTGCCCTGCTCGTAGACGTGGGCGACCACCTTGCCGCCCTTCGCCATCACCGGCAGGTGCACGGTGTGGCAGCTGCCGCACAGCTCGGAGCTCTGGATCGCCGTCGTGTGCACCGGCTTGATGCCGAGCGCGCCTTCCATCGGCTTCGTCTTCGGGTCGGCGAAGGGACCGGCGAGCTCGCCCGGCGGGCCGAGCAGGAAGCTGCCGGTGAAGGTCTTCGCGAAACCCTTGTTGTGCGGGTTGAGGAAGTCCTGCCGCTCCTTGACGCAGCGGTTCTCCGGCCGGTCGATGGCCGGGTCCTCGGGGCCGACGCCGGGGAGCATGTGGTGGCAGGCGGCGCAGTTGATGCCGTCGCGCGCCAGCGCGCCGTAGCGGGCGAGCGGCGCGGTGGGGTTGTCCGCCGGCCAGGGCACCGCGCTCGCGTACTCGCGCAGGAAGGGCTGGCACTCGCCCGTCTCGGCTGCCCGGTCGATCTCGAACTGGCGGTGACCCGAGACGCCGTGGCAACCCATGCAGACGCCCTGCAGCTTCGTCGCCGCCTCGGGGTGGAAGGCGATCTCGCTCTGCAGCTGGGCGTAGAAGACCGGGTCGCGGCCGCCGAGCCCCATCGGCGAGGTGCGCCAGGTGGCGTAGGGCGAGAGGTTGAGCAGGTTGGAGCCGTGCGGGTTGGGCGCCGTCATGTCGAACTGCAGCCCGGTGCCGCCGGCGTCGTGGCAGCCGAGGCACTGCGACGAGGTGACGAACTGGCTGCGTGCCGTCACGGTGCCCGCCTCCACCCACACCTCGTCGTAGGTCTGCGAGGGGAGCCGCGACACCGTCTCCCAGCTCGGCCGCGGCAGGCCGTGCGCCGGCAGCGCGTCGATCATCGCCCCGCTGTAGAGATAGTGCGGTTGCCCGAGCCGCGGCGCGTCGTCGGTGGGCAGGGCGACGAGGCGATGGTGGCTCGGCACCGGCTGCGGGTCGAAGAAGTGCTGCGAGAGGAAGACCAGCGGCTCGCCGGGCTCGCCCTCGACGTTGCGCAGGCTGGCGAAGGTCTGGTGGTCGCGCGCCGAGGCGTGGCAGTTGACGCAGTACTGGCCGAAGCCCTGGTACGCGAGGCGATTGGTGGAGTCGGCAGGCCAGTCGGGCGTCCAGCCGCTCCAGCCGAACCAACCCCAGTACCAGCCGTCTTGCGACGCCTGCGAGGCGCGCACCATCACCGCCGCGCCGCTCGTCGGCAGCAGCTTCAGCGGGTCGACGCCGGCGCAGGCGGCACCCGGCGCCGGCAGCATCTCCTTGACCATGATGGCGCCGTCGGGAACCGGCGCCGGTTGCGCCGGCGTCGCCTTCTCGTCGGCCGGCCGGTTCACGTGCAGCCACTCGATCATCTCCGGCGAGTACCAGATCACCACCGGCGGGTGCAGGCCGTTGTAGGTGCCGCTCCACGCCCCGTCGGCGAAGGTGGCGGTGAAGGGCCCCGTGTCGCGCACGCCCTTGTCGCGCTGCCAGCCGCTCTTGGCGTCGCGGTGGCAGAAGTTGCGCAGGAAGTCGCCGAGCTTCTCCTCGTAGGCGGCGAGGTTGTGGATGTACTCGGGAGCGCCGGGACGCTGCACGATCGGCAGCAACCGCGCGCAGAGCGCCGGGTCGGTGGGCAGCAGCGGCTGCGGCCGCTCGGCGCTGCACGCCGATGTCGCTGCGAGCGGCGCGGCGGCGAGGGTGCCGAGGAGGGCGAGGAGCGCGGCGACGAGACGGACGGCGGACGCGGGTTCCTTCACGTCGGACCTCCCTGGTTGCTCGCTGGCGACCCGAGCTGTGGTGGCGGAATGCGCGGCGATCACACCACCGGCGCCGCCCGCGGTCAAGTCAGCAAGTGGTCACGGCGCCGCGCCGTCAGGAGGCGATCAGGGCCGCGCCGTCAGGAAGCGATCGCGGGCTCGATGCGCAGCGGCTTCTCGCCCGGCTTCGCCGCCGGCGTCTCCGCCGCCTTCACCGCCGCCGCGGCGGCGCGGTCCGCCATCGCCACCGCCGCCGCCTCGGCGACGTGCACGCCCAGCGCACGATACGACTCGAACTGCGCGTCGTCGAAGAACTGGTCCATGGTGGACTGGTGCGGGAAGTTGGGGTTCTCGCGCAGGTAGGCGGTGACGTGCGCCGGCAGCGGTGGGCCCTCCTCGCCGCCGCAGCCGCAGCGCGCGGCGGCGGCCTTGAGGTAGACCAGCGTGCCCTCCTTCGCCGGCGCGCCGGTGCCGTCGCCCGACCTCCCCTCGGGGTAGCGGATGGTGCCGAAGGCCACCGCCGCTTCGCTCAGCGGGTAGCCCTCGTCCTGCTCCTTGCGGCGCTGGATGGGGCCGAGGTCGATCTCGATCTCCACGTCGAGCTCCACCTGCGCCATGCGCACGGCGTTCATGAAGGAGCCGAAGCCGCGCCCGGCGTCGGCCTCGGCGTCGGCGACCATGATGAGGTCGCAGCGGCGCTCGAGCAGCGGCACCAGGCCGAGGTTGTCTCCCGTGTGGCCGCCGTCGGAGAGGTTGATCAGGCGGCCGCGCGCGTGGCTCTTGCCGATCAGCTCGCGCAGCAGGTAGGCGGGCCAGAAGCGCAGCCCGCGGCGGCGGCTGCCGAAGGTGCCGTGCCGCGCCTGCCACCACGGGTTCTCCATCCAGTAGCCGAGCCGGGCGTTGAAGAGGGTGGCGAAGAAGGCCTGCGCCCAGAAGGTCTCGCAGCCGATCCCCGAGCCGACGGCGGCGGCCGAGATCGCCATCGGCCGTGCTAGCCGCAGTTGGCCGCTCTCGTACTCGTCGGTGCGCGCGAAGCCGGTGATCGAGGAGCCGACGAAGCCGGGCGAGAAGATGAAGTGGTCGGAGAGGAAGCTGCGGCGGTTGAGCTCGTCGGAGCCGCGCATGTTGAGCGCCGTCACCAGCAGGTGGTAGGGCCCGCGCTGGCGCCGCCGCCGGCACTGGTCCTCCTCGCCGCCGGCGTTGCGCAGCAGCAGGTCCTCGTCGTTGCGCAGCAGCATCACCGGCTTGCCCTGCGCCGGTTGCGCGTGCGCCGGCCCGTCGCCGCGCTCGACCGGCGCCACGGTCTGCAGGTAGGCCTCGGTGAGGCGGTCGCGGTAGAAGTAGTGGGGCGAGATGCGGTTGGCGTCGATGGTGTAGCCGACCACCACCAGGGCCGCGGTGACGGCGAGGAAGGCGAGCAAGGCAGCCACGTTGGCGGTCACCGGGCTCGCGTCGTAGGCGCGCAGCAGCGCCTCGGAGACCCCGGCGGCGCTGACGAGGAGGAACGCAACGGTCAAGCCGGTGAGCAGCGGACGGGCGCCCAGGCGAAGGGCACCGAACGCCCCCGCCTTGCCGGTGCGCCGGCGGGCCAGGAAGTAGCCGCCGCCCAGCATGACCAGCGCCTGGAGCAGCTTGAAGGGAAGGTTGCCGAGGGCGGCGATGGTGACCAGGAACAGCGGCGCGGCCGCCGCCACGAGCAGGCCGAGCCAGGCCGAGCCCACCATCGCGGCGCGCACGGAGCGCCGGCGGCGGTCGCGCCGCGAGTCGTCGTGCCGCGAGAAGGTCTCGGTCAAGGCGACGCTGCCGAGCATCGCCACCAGCCCGCCGAGGGCGAAGGCGACGGGCATGGCGAGGCCGGCGTACCAGGTCGCAGCGCGGCCGGTCCAAGTGTGAGCGAGCGCGGCGCCGCCGACGAGCAGCACGACGAAGACCGTCGAGGCGCGGTTGAACTGCCAGATCACCGTCGCCTCGCGCTGGTCGTCGGCGGTCCAGCCGGCGCGCTGGGTGGTGAAGTCGACGGCGTCGTCCTTGGCCAGGGTCTCGGTCTTGCGCTGCGCCCACAGCAGCCAGCCGTAGGCCCAGGCGAGGCCGAGGGCGAACGCGGTCGAGCTCCACGCCGGCGCCGCGGCGCGGGCGATGGCGGCGAGGGGCTCGCGGACGCGCTCGTTCCACCAGCCGGAGAGGAAGGCCTTGACGTAGTCGAGGGTCCCGAGGTCGGGCGGCAGCTTCAGCGCCTCCTTGGGGTGCAGCACGTCGAGCCAGGGGTCGACCGTCGACACCAGCAGGTGGAGCAGCGTCACCGCCACGCCGAGCAGCAACAGATAGACCGTGAGGGTGTAGGCGATGCCGCCGAACAGCAGGCCGACGGCGCGCAGCACGTCGCGGCTCAGCAGGCCGCGGTGGGACATCAGGAACTCGCTGTGCGTGCGCAGGTGGTGCATCTGGTTGCGCACGTGCAGCCGCGTCGCGGCGGCGGGGCGGTCCGTCTCGGTGGCGCCCAGGCCGGTGAGCGGGAAGGAAGCGGGGTCGAGGCCGACCTCGTGCCGCCAGCCCTCGTTCTGGTGGTCGCGTCCGCGCGAGAGCAGCGAGGTCAGGCAGCTGCCGATATAGCCGCCGCCCGAGACGGTGCTCAGGTAGTCGAAGCGCGCCAGCAGGCGGTGCTTGGCGAGCGCCTGCAGGATGCCGAGGCCGAAGGTCGCCGAGCGGATGCCGCCACCGGAGAGGCAGAGGCCGCTGACGACGGGGTCCTCGGCGAGCGACGGCTGGCCCTGCGCCGCCCGCCGCTGGTCGAGGTAGACGCGCTCGGCGGCGGCCACCTCGGCGGCGGTGTGCAGGTAGCCGGGCACGGTCGGCAGCCGGCCGGCGAGCGCCGAGACGTAGTTGATGGGCGCGTGGTCGGCAAGGTCGCGCAGCGCCACCGAGGTGTCGCGCCGGCCCTGCCAGAACTCGTCGCGCGCGAGCTGCTGGTCGCGCGTGCGCTCGTCGCCGCCGGCGGCGCGGGTGGTGGCGCCGTTGCGGTCGACGTAGCAGAGGGTGCCGACGTGCGCGTAGTCGGGCGCCTTGCCGGAGTCGGCGAAGAGCCTGTCGACGCCGCGCGCCACGCCGCGGATCGCCTTGCCGGCGAGCGAGCGGCGCCGGCGGCCGAGCCGCGAGGTGTCGGCGACCTCGCTCAACAGCCGCGTCACGTTCTCGCGGTCGAACCGCTCGGGCGGCAGACGGGTGACGAGGTCGCAGCAGTCGACGTAGCGGCGCACCGGCACGTTGCCGAGCAGCGCGCCGAGCGCGGCGTCGCCGACCAGCGGCGAGCCGAAGGTGACGACGGCGGCGGGCTGGAGGTCGATGGCGGCGAGGGTGGCGAGGGCGCCGCCGAGGCTGTGCCCGGTGATCAGCAACGCGCCGCGGCGGGCAGCCGGCGCGGCGCCGCCGGTCTGCGTCGCGACGAGGTCGGCGACGCGCAGCCGCACGCGCCCGTAGCAGTCGAGGAACCCCGCGTGCACCCGCGCCGTCGCGCCCGGCCAGGGCTTCTGCAGCGCCCGGGCGTCGGTGACGAGGTCGTCGATCTTGCCCGACTCGGTGCCGCGGAAGGCGACCACGGTGAGGCCCGACGCCGGGTTGGTGGCGACGAACCCCTGCGTGCCGATGGTCGCCACGCGCGCCTTGAGGCCGTCGCCGCCGACGAAGTCGACGGTGGTGAAGCCGGGGCAGCGCAGCGCGTCGCGCACCGTCGCCTCGTCGGCGTAGGCGAGACGCGACAGCTCCGCGCAGAGCAGGTCGTGGTCGCAGGCGTCGTTGTCGACGCCGGGGTCCCAGTTGGCGAAGAATGCCGCCGGCGGGTGGGCCGCTGCGTGTGCCGCGGGGTCGAAGACGGCCTGCGACGAGTCGACGTAGCCGATCCTAGGTGCCATGTCGCGTCCGAGGTGTTTGACTAAACATTACCCTGTCAATTCGCGCCTCGCCACTGGGTTTCGACAAATCCCGGATGGATTCGACAACGAAGGTGGAGCGGCGCGGCGCGACGCGACGTGACTACCCGCAGGCGACGCGGAAGCCGTAATCCTCGTAGCAGAGCTGCGGCGGGATGCTGCTGCGCGCCGCGCAGCGCGCGATCTTGACGTCGTGCCGCCAGGCGCCGCCGCGCGAGGCGCGGCGCTTGCCGCTCGCCGGCCCGCGCGGGTCGTCGACGGGCGACAGCGTGTACCAGCCGGCGTCGTACCAGTCGGCGCACCACTCGTGGACGTTCTCGCACATGTCGAAGAGGCCGTAGCCGTTGGGCGGCGAGGTGCCCACCGGCTCGGGCCCGTCGAGCCAGCGCCGCGCGTAGTCGGGCCGCGCCTGCGGCGGCTCGTCGCCCCACGGATAGAGCTTGCCCGCGAGACCGCCGCGCGCCGCGTGCTCCCACTCGGCCTCGGTGGGCAGGCGCACGGCGAGCGCGAGCCGCGCCGCCAGCCACTCGCAGTAGGCCGCGGCGTCGAACCAGCTCACCGCCACCACCGGTTGGTCCGCGTGCGCGAGCCCCGGCTTGTCGCGCAGCGTCGCGGCCGTGCGGCCGGTGGCGGCGACGAAACGGTCGTACTCCGCGTTGGTCACCTGGTGCGCGCCGAGCCGGAAGGCGCCGACGCGCACGCGGTGCGCCGGCCGCTCCTCGTCGCGACCGTCGTCCTGCCCCATCAGGAACTCGCCCGCGGGGACCTCGACGAACGATGGCTCGAGCGCGCCCGCCATGGCAGCGAGACCGTCGCGCGGCTCAGCCGGTCGAAGGCGTGGAAGGGTAGGCGCTCGGCCGGTAGCTCGCCGGGCGGCCGATCACCTCGAGCACGGCCTCGTTGATGGTGTCGATGAACTCCTGGTCCTGCGCCAGCAGGGCGGCGGTGATCTCTGGCGGCGCCTCGCTCGGGTCGCCAGAGTGGAAGGGCGGCCCCGGCGCGTACTGCACGGCGAGCTGCGTCGACATGCTCTGGCTCGGCCCGGAGAGGAAGCTCACCAGCGCCAGCGCGAGGTCGATCGACGACGAGATGCCGCCCCCCGAGAAGCGGTTGCCGTGCACCACCCAGCGCGGGTAGCCCGCCGACACCCGCAGGTGCGGGAAGAGCGCCAGGTTCTCGCGCTGGCACCAGTAGGTGGTGGCCTCGACGCCGTCGAAGAGGCCGGCGGCGGCGGCGATGAAGGCTCCCGTGCACACCGACCCCGCCATCTTCGCGGCGGCTCCCTTGTCGCGCACGAAGTCGAGGTAGACGGGGTCGCGCATCACCTTCGCCACTGCGTCGCCGCCGCCGGGCACGAAGAGGATGTCGATGCGGCCGGCGTCGGCGAAGGTGGCGGTGGGCAGCACGCGCACCTTCTCGGTGGTCTCCACCGGGTCGCAGGTCGGCGCCAGCCACACCGGCTCGAAGCCGGGGGTGAAGGCGAACACCTGGGTGGCGCCGGCGAAGTCGAGCAGCGTCGAGCCCTGGTAGATGGGGAAGCCGACGCGCAGCGTTTCGGTGGCCGTCATGGCGCTCATCGCTAGCTCCTTCCGGTCCCGTCGTTCCTCGATTCGAGGACCGCGTTCGATCGTGACGCGTTGCTGTAGGGGAATTTGCGGGTCCGCGTCCGTCTAATCATCCCGTCACTATTGCTTGCTCCGTCGAGGAGGTACAAGTGTCAAGGGTGCAACCCCGGCACCGTGGTCTGCCGGTCATTCTCACCGTGGTCGGTGTCGTCGGCGCGCTCGCCGCGCTGGCCCGCATTCCCGATCCGCCGCGCGCGGAAGTGGAGCGCTTGGCAGCCCATTTCCGCTTCGACTGGCAAGTCCTGCCGCCGGTGCCCATGCCGGCGGGAGGCGTCGTCTTTCCGGTCAACAAGACCGCCGCCCACATGCCGTTCTACTTCTACCAGATCGGCGCCTCGGCGGCGCTCGGCGACCTCGACGGCGACGGGCTGCCCAACGACCTCTGCATCACCGACCCGCGCGCCAAGGGCGGCACGGTGGGGCCGGTCCCCGGCACCGGCAACCGCTACGCGACGTTCACGCTCGACTTCGGCCGATTCTTCGACCGCACGACGCAGTACCCCACCGTCTGCCGCATCGCCGACATGAACGAGGACGGGCTCGCCGACCTCTTCGTCGCCTTCTACGGCCGGCCGCCGGTGCTGCTGCTGCGCCGCGCGCCTCTGGGTCTTGGCGAGCGTGCGCCGCTCTCGACGGCGTCGTTCGCGGTGAGCGAGCTGGTCCCCGGCCTCGTGCAGACTTGGTGGACGGCCACCGCCGCCTTCGCCGACGTCGACGGCGACGGTCACCAGGACGTCATCGTCGGCAACTACTACGCCGACGGCGCCGAGATCACCGACGGCAACTCCAGCAAGCCGTTCGAGATGAACGCCGACTTCTCGCGGGCGAGGAACGGCGGCACGAACCGCATCTTCCTTCACGCCGGCGGCACCAGCGGGCCGGAGCCGACGGCGCGCTTCCGCGACGCCGGCGACGTCTTCCCCGGCGACGGCGAGCTCGGCTGGACGCTGGCGGTGGGCGCCGGCGACCTCGACCGCGACGGCCTCTCCGAGCTGTACGTCGCCAACGACTTCGGGCCCGACCAGCTGCTGTGGAACCGCTCCAAGCCGGGCAAGGTCGAGCTCGTCGAGCTCAAGGGCAGGCGCGGCTTCTTCACCCCCGAGTCGATGGCGCTCGGCCACGACTCGTTCAAGGGCATGAGCATCGACTTCGGCGACGTCAACGACGACGGCACCTTCGACATGTACGTCAGCAACATCGGCTCGCCGTTCGCGCTGCAGGAGGGGCACTTCCTGTGGACGAGCAGCGGCGACGCCGCGGCGGCGATGGCGAAGGGCGTCGCGCCCTACCACGACGACAGCGACCGCGCCGGCGTGGCGCGCAGCGCCTGGGCGTGGGACGCCCGCTTCGAGGACTTCGACAACGACAGCGTGCTCGAGCTGGTGCAGGCGACGGGGCTGGTCAAGGGCACCGCCAACCGCTGGCCCGACCTGGCGCAGGTGGGCGCCGCCAACGACAACCTCGTCAAGTACCCGTCGTCGTGGCCGAAGTTCATGGTCGGTTCCGACGTCGACGGCTACTACCCCGAGCCGTTCTGGGCGCGCGGCGAGGACGGCCGCTATGCCGACCTCTCGGCGTCGCTGTTCCCCGGCCTCGCCGTCGCCTGCCGCGGCATCGCCGTCGCCGACGTCGAGGGCGACGGCTACCCGGAGATGGTCTACGCCAACTTCTGGGAGGACTCGGTGTACGTGAAGAACGAGGCGGCGGGCAACCGCTTCCTCGCCCTCCACCTGCTGCTGCCGGTGGGCGGCGGCTCTGTCGTTGCGCCCGCGGCGGGGACGCTGCGCGTCCACCCCGGCCATCCGGCCTGGCGCGAAGGGACGCCGGCCATCGGCGCCTTCGTCGAGGCCGACGTGCCCGGCGGCAAGCGCCAGATCCGCCAGGTCGACGGCGGCAACGGTCATTCCGGCCAGCGCAGCCCCGAGCTGCGCTTCGGCCTCGGTCCGGCGGCGCCGGCGAGCATCCCGCTGCGCATTACGTGGCGGGACCTCGACGGCAAGCTCCACCACGACTCGGTGGCGTTGCCGCCCGGTTACCACACGATCGTGCTCGGCGCCGCGAGCACGACCAACGGAGCGACGCTGTGAGCGCTCCAGCCCACACCCCCGCCCAGGCCCCCGGGGCCAAGCCGCGTGACCCGCGCACCGGCTTGCGCAACTCGGCGACGCTGGCGACCGTGTTCGCCATCGTCGGCCACACCGTGCTCGGTTTCGAGCAGTCGCTTGCCCAAATGTTCGTCGCGTTGATCTCCGGTTACTCGTGCGCGCTGCTCTTCGAGTGGGTGGACGCGCGCGCCAACCACCGCTCTCCCGGCTACGCCGGCGGCGGCTTCAAGAAGGTGGTCGACTTCCTGCTCTCGGCGCACATGACGTCGATCACCCTCTCTTTCCTGCTCTTCGCCAACCGGCGGTTGTGGATCATGGCGCTCGCCACGGCGCTCGCCATCGGCTCGAAGTACGTCTTCCGCGTGCGCTGCGACGGGCGGCTGCGCCACTTCATGAACCCGTCGAACTTCGCCCTCGCCGTGCTCTATATCGCCTACCAGTGGACGAGCGTGCTGCCGTGGGCGTTCACCACCAAGATCCACGGCTTTTGGGACTGGGTGGTGCCGGCGATCATCGTCTGCCTGGGGATGCGGCTGAACATCCTCTTCACCCGCAAGCTGCCGCTCATCTTCTCGTGGCTGGGCACCTTCGTCGCGCTCGGCGCCGTGCGCGCCTGGTTCATCCAGGGCACGGGGTTGGCCGCCGAGCTGGTGCCGCTCACCGGCATCCCCCTGGTGCTCTTCACTTTTTACATGATCACCGACCCGCAGACCTCGCCGTCGAAGGTCTCGAGCCAGGTGCTCTACGGCGCCGGCATCGCCTTCGGCTACTCGGTGCTGCTCCTCCTGCACGTGCAGTACACGATGTTCTACAGCGTCACCATCGTGGCCGCGACGCGCGGCCTGTGGATGTTCGCGCAGGGCCTGCGCGAGGCGGCGGCGGAGCGGGCGGGGTTGTCGCCGGTGGCGGCGGCGCAGACCCAGGCATGAGACGCGTATGGCAGGCGCCGAGCCCTCCACCACGCCGGCGGCGGCCTTCCTGCCGCAGGTCTACGACGAGCTCTGCTGCCTGTCGCGCGCCCGGCTCGCGCGCTTCGGCGGCGAGCCAGGCCTCACCCCGGCTGAGCTCGTCCACGAGGCCTACCTCCGGGTGGCGCAAGCGCCAGCAGGAAACGGAGACAGCTGCGGTGGCTTCCGCAACCGGCACCACTTCTTCTTCGCCGTCAGCCGCGCCATGCACGACATCCTCGTCGAGGGCGCGCGCCGCAAGGCGAGCCTCAAGCGCGGCGGCGACTACGTCGTGGTGTCGGCGGCGGCGGTCGACGACCTGGCCACTCCCGGCGCCTGCTCGGCGGAGGAGCTGCTGCAGCTCGACCTCGCGCTCGACAAGTTCGAGCGCCGCAGCCCGGAAGGGGCGCGGGTGGTGCGGCTCCAATCCTTCGGCGGCCTCACCCAGCCGGAGATTGCCGCCGTCCTCGGGCTGTCGCTGGCGACGGTCGAGCGCCGCTGGCGCGATTCGCGGGCCTGGCTGCGCCGCGAGCTGTCGCCGCCGTCGGCGGGGCGGCGGGCGCGCCGGGGGAACCATGGCGCCTGAGCGGCGATTCGGTGAGGGGATTTGCCAGCCGTTCTCGGCATGGATGACGAGACGGCTCTAACCAGGAGAGAGGGACATGGCACAACAGACGGCCACGAGCGCGGCACCGGCGCCCCCCATCATCATCGACCTCGGCAAGGTCAAGAAGAAGAAGGTGCGCCAGCTCAAGGAGGGCAGGGGCGAGCTGACGCTCGAGGTGCAGCAGGTGCTGGCGGACACCCGCGGCAACCTCGGCCCCGACGGCGCCAACAAGGAGCTGGTGCCGATCATCCTCGTCTACCAGCGCAAGCGGGGCGGCCGCAAGCGCAAGGGCGGCGGCGGCATCTTCCCGTTCTGACCACCATCGCTGAAAGGAGGAGTGGAGCCTATGGCGACGACAACGGTTACGAAGACGACTGCCGACGGCGACACGGCGGGCGTCACGGCGGGGACGGCGGCGGCGGACTATCCGGTCGCGTGGCCGCAGCCGATCGTGTACGAGTACCGGCGCAAGCGCGGCAAGAAGCGCTACAGCAAGGGCAGCAAGGACGTGCAGGTCCTCGAGCGCGGGTTCTCGCGCTCGCTCGAGCGCGTGGCGGATGCGGTCTCCGACGGCCTCGGCCGTTACCGCAAGCGCCGCAACCGCTCGGCGAACCGCAAGAAGGACGGCGCCATCAAGGACTTCGTGCGCAACGTCGGGCGCGGCGCCGAGAAGGCCCTGCGCACCGGCGCCAAGGCGCCGACCGACCTGACGCGGAGGGTGACGTCGAAGCGGCTGAAGCGGACGACCCGGTTGTGGGTCCCGTCGCCGCCGTTCTTCTTCGTGCGCTTGTAGCCGGCGCCGCCGACGCGCCCCGTCCGGTCGGGGCTTCAACCGGGTTCGGCCCGGAAAGGTGAGGTGTTCGCAGAGATCCTGTGGGCGAGGTGTATCGATCGTGCAAGATCCCCTGCTCCGTCCCGAGGTAGACGGCAGGCCGAGCGTTTCCGGCCTGCAGGGTGATCCGCACGCGTTCCCGCCGCGCGCCGACGGCGGGGCGGAGGAGGAGGTCCGCTGGCGCGACGTGCTGCCATTCCCGGCGGCGGAAGCGCCGCCGCAGCCGTGGGGGCCGAAAGCCAGCGCCAGCGTGCTGCCCGCGTCGCCGCCGCCGGAGAGCCAGACCGTCGGCATCAGCGTCTTCGGCGTCGCTTTCCGGCTCGTCCAGCTGCTGTTCGTCATCGCCTACCTCGAGCTCGCGCGCTTCTTCGACTGGCTGATCCTGGATCGGCTGCGCGGCGGCGACCGCGAGGGGCGCCAGGTGCGGCTGGTGCATCGCCGTGCGGCACGGCTGCGGCGGGTGCTCCTCTGGCTCGGTGGCACTTACATCAAGATCGGCCAGCAGCTCGCCATCCGCTCCGACATCCTGCCGCCGGCCTACTGCGACGCCTTGAACGAGCTGCTCGACAAGGTGCCGCCGGTCTCCGCGGACTACGTGCGCAAGGTGATCCGCGAGGAGCTCGGCGGCCCGATCGAGGAGGTCTTCGCCTTCTTCGACCTCACGCCGGTGGGCAGCGCCTCGGTGGCCTGCGTCTACAAGGCGCGGCTGTGGGACGGCGACGTGGTGGCGGTGAAGGTACGCCGACCGCGCATCGTGCGCCGGTTCAAGACCGATCTCGCCGCCCTCGACCTGGTGTTGGGCACGATGGAGCGCCTGACGTTGCTGCGGCCACACGTCAGCGGCACCTTCCGCTCCGAGCTGCGGCAGATGCTGCTCGAGGAGCTCGACTTCACCGTCGAGGCCCGCTACCAGGAGCTGTTCCGCACCTACTTCAAGAAGCGCAAGAAGCTGCGCACCACGGCGCCGCGCATCTACCCCGAGATGTGCACCCGCCGGCTGCTGGTGAGCGAGTTCGTCGACGGCATCTGGCTCAAGGACATGCTGGTGGCGCTCGACAACGGCAACCACGGCTACCGCGAGCGAGCTGCGCGAGCAGGGCATCTCGCCCAAGAAGATCGCCAAGCAGCTCATCCGCGGCAGCCATTACGCGTTCTTCGAGTGTCCGTTCTTCCACGGCGACCCCCACCCCGGCAACGTCGTCGTGCAGCCGGGCAACCGGATCGTGATGGTCGACTTCGGCGCCTGCGGCGTCTTTGCCCACCGCGAGCGCTATCAGCTGGCGCAGATGCACGACTTCCACGCCAAGGAGGACGTCGGCGGCATGGTGCAGTGCGTCATCGGCCTGATGGAGCCGCTGCCGCCGATCGACGTCGACTGCTTCCGCCGCCGTCTCGAGGAGCAGTGGTGGAAGGGCTTCTACGGCATCAAGAGCAAGCACGCCAAGTGGTGGGAGCGCACCTCGTTCCGTCTCTGGTCGGCGCTCTTCCACGAGGTGCGGGTGGCGCGCATACCGCTGCCGCTCAACGTGCTGCGGATGATCCGCGCCACCTTGCTCTACGACTCGGTGGCGGCACGGCTGTACCGCAAGATCGACATCTTCGAGGAGTACGGCTGGTACCGCCACCGCTACGCGAGGCGGGTGCGCGACGACTTCTACCAGGGGGTCGTGCGCACCATCTTCCGCGGCCCCGACGCCGACTTCTTCGTCCGCCTGCGGCGGCTGTGGGAGGTGGGCAACCTGGCGCTGCGGCAGGCGCAGGTGCTGCTGCGGCGGCCGCTGCCCGACTTCTCGGCGCAGGTGAGCAAGGGGTGGGACCTGCTGAAGATCGGCATCAGGTGGCTGATGGCGGAGCTCACCGTCGGCACCGTGGCGGTGATCGCCGCCGTCTTCGTCAACCGCGACCACATGCGCCGGCAGCTCGGCGGCCTGCCGGACACGGTGTGGGGCTACCCGGCCGCCTTCATGGAAACGGTTCAGATCGACGCCGGCCAGCCGGGGCTGAAGGGGCCCGAGAAGCTGCTCATCCTGACGGCGGTGCTGATGTTCCTGGTGGCCATGAAGTACCTGCGCGAGATGTGGTTCCGGCTCTCCGACAAGGACCTCCTCGAGGGGTCGCGTGGCTCGAGGGGTGGCCGCTGATGGCCTTCTTCGCCATGCCGTACCAGGTGCTGTTCCACGACACCATGGCCTATGGCTCGCAGCACCACATGGTGAACATCAAGCTGCAGAACATCGCCCGCGAGACGGTGCTGTTCGCGAGCCGCGTCGACGGCCAGACGGTGTGGCAGGAGCAGCTCAAGGACATCGTCATCCTCACCCGCGAGGCGTACAGCCTGAACCTCGCGCAAGTGGACCTGGGGCAGCGGGTGACGGTGCTGATGACCTACGAGGACCCCACCCGCAGCACGATACGGCTGTGCTTCCGGCTGGTGCGCTTCGACGGCAAGCCGGTGGCCTGCGGCTACCAGACGATGATCCTCGTCGACCGCACGACCGGGCAGCTGGTGGAGCCGCCGCCGATGCTGGCGCAGTACCTCGACGCCGGCCGCCCCGACAGCCTGGTCGAGCCGCTGACCGCCCCGAGCTTCGCCGAGCGCGCGCACGGCGGCGGGCGTTTCTTGAAGGACATCTTCTCGGACGAGGTGGTGGCCCTGGGGCGGCACGTCTGCAACGGCGACGGCCTGACGGTGACGCCGCGCATCATCGACGCCGCGCTGCGGGAGTTCGCGCTGTGAGCGAGGGAGACGGTCTTCACCTTCCCCGGCCAGGGCTCGTTCGACGGCGACGTGCTGCACCAGCTCTACAGCGGGTATCGCCGAGGTGGCGCCCTGGTTCGCCGCCGCCGACGCCGCGGCGCTGCGGCTGCTCGGCGAGCCCTTCCTGCCGCTCGTCGCCTCGCCGCTCCCCGAGGAACGGCAGGCGGCGGCGGACGCCTCGCCCGACCTGCAGCAGCTGGGGATCTTCCTCGCCGGCGCGGCGGTGGCGCACCTGCTGGAGCGGCGCGGCGTGCGGCCGGCGCTGCTGCTCGGCCACAGCTTCGGCGAGCTCGCGGCGCTCGGCGCGGCGGGGGTCTTCGACGTCGCCGCCGGCGTCGAGATCGTCTGCCATCGCGTGCTGGCGCTGCGCGCTGTCCCCACCGCCGGCGGCATGGCGGCGCTTTCCTGCGGCGTCGAGCGCGCCGAGAGCTTGCTGCGCGCCTGCGGCAGGCAGGCGCTCGAGATCGCCGTGCTCAACCACGCACGGCAGACGGTGGTGTCGGGGCCGCGCGGAGACCTCGAGGCGCTCGCCGCCTTCGCCGGCGGTCAGGGCGTGTCGCTCTCGCTGCTCAAGAGCCGCTACCCGTTCCACTCCTCGCACCTCGCCCCGGCCGTCGACCGCTTCGAGCGGCGGCTGCGCGGCTACGAGCTGCGGCCGCCGCGGGTGCCCGTCTACCTGGCGATGGAGGGGCGCCGCTACGCGCCCGAGCTCGACCTGCCGGCGATCCTCGCCTCGCAGCTCGTGCGTCGACTCGACTTCGCGGCGGCGCTGCGCGCCCTGCACGCCGACGGCTGGCGCCGCTTCGTCGAGGTCGGGGCTGGTGACGTGCTCACCAAGCTGGTGACCAAGAGCCTGGGCGCCGACGCGTTGGAGGCGACCGCGGCGCTGCCGGTGGGAGAGCCGGTGGAGCGCGGCTTGCGCCGGGTCGCGGAGCTCGTCGGGGTCGATGCCGCGGCGGTGCGCTCGCCGTCCTCGCCCGAGCAGCTCGACGAGGCGGCGCGGCTGCTGCGCGAGGCGGCGGAGCGCATCGAGCGCGCCGCGGCTCTCCTGCGCCACGCCGAGGCCGGACCGCGTGCCGAGCGGAGGAGCGGGGCGGCCGAGCCTCCGCAGCCGGCGTCTGCCGTGCCTGCTACGCGCGCGCCCGAGGCCGCCGTCTCCGCGCCGCAACCTCCCGAGCCTCTTGCGGAGCCCTGCCCGCGCCCGCCCATCGCCGTCGTCGCCCTCGGCTGCGTGCTGCCCGGTGCCGCCGACGCCGGCGAGCTGTGGCGGCACGTGCTCGACGGCACCAGCGGCATCGTCGACCTCGCGGCGCTCGATCCCGGCCTCGGGCGCCGACTTCGTCGCCGCTCGCGGCGCGGAGCCGGTGGAGATCGTCTCCGACAAGACCTACACGCTGCTCTCCGGCGCCATCCGCGAGGTGCGCTACGACGCGGCTCGCCTCGGCGCGCTTCTATGACGAGGCCACCTTCGGCGCCTTGACCCGCGGCCAGCAGCTGCTCGCTTCCGCCGTCTCCCAGGCGATCGCGGCGCGGCCGGCGAGCGCCGCCGCGCTGCCGCTGCGCACGCACTGCATCCTCGGCGCCACGGCGGACGGCTCGGCGGAGTACGACGAGACGCTCTTCGTCGAGGACGTCCGCCGCCGCCTCGCCGAGCTCGACGCCCCCGCCGAGCGCCGCATCGACTTCGCCGCGCGCCTCGACGACACCGGCATGAACGTCCGCGGCGGCGAGGCGCTGCGCCAGCACGAGCTCTATCGCGCTGTCGTCGGCCGACTGGTGGGCGAGGGCGTGCGCACCTATGTCGTCGACTCCGCCTGCTCGTCGTCGCTCTACTCGCTGGCGCTCGGCATCGAGGCGCTGGAAGCGGGCGAGGCCGACGTGGTGATCGCGGGCGGCGTGTTCGCCGCCGGCCCGGCCAACAACACCCTCTTCGCGCAGTTCCGCGGGCTCACGCCGCACGCAAGCCGCCCGTTCGACGCCGCGGCCGACGGCGTGGTCTTCGGCGACGGCGCCGCGGTGGTGGTGTTGCAGCGGCTGCCGGACGCGCTCGCCGCGGGTTCGCGCGTGCTCGGAGTCATCCGCGGCATCGGCCTGTCGAGCGACGGCAAGGCCCCGTCGGTGAACGTGCCGCAGTCGGCCGGGCAGGCGCTCGCCATCCGCCGCGCCTATGCCAGCAGCGGCATCCCGCTCGACAGCATCCAGGTGGTCGAGGCGCACGCCACCGCGACACCGGTGGGCGATGCGGTGGAGGTGCGCTCGCTCGCCGAGGTGTTCGCCGGCCGCTCGCCCGGGCTGCCGCGCATCCAGCTCGGCAGCGTCAAGGCGCTCATCGGCCACACCGGCTGGGTGTCGGGGGTCGCCTCGCTGATCAAGCTGCTCGCCGCCTTCGCCGCGCGCACGGTGCCGCCGCAGTACAACTTCACGGCGCCCGACCCGGGACTTGGGCTCGACGCTTCGCCGTTCGAGATCTCGACGCGGGCGAGTGAGTGGCCGCCCAACGCCGCGCCCTGGCCGCGACGCGCCGGCATCAACGGCTTCGGCTTCGGCGGCACCAACGCGCACCTGGTGGTGGAGGAGTACGACGAGGCGTACCACCGCCGGCTGTGCGCCGGGCTGGCGCCGGCGGGAGCGGCCGCGCGCGAGACGGAGGTGGCGGTGGTGGGCGCGGCCGGGTTGTTCCCGGCCGCGGAGGAGCTGGCGGTGGAGGAGCCCGGCGCCGCCGCGCGCTTCCGCCGCGCGGCGCTGCGCCTGCCGGCCGGCAAGCGGCTGCTGCCCGACGTGCTCGAGCACATGGACCCGAGCCAGTACCTGACCGCGCTCGCGGCGGAGCGCATCTTCGCCGCCGTGCCGGCGCTGCTCGCCGAGCTGCGCGAGGAGGTCGGCGTGGTGGTCGGGGTCGAAGGGAAGACCGAGCGCGGGGTGAGCGCCAACGAGCGGATCTTCCTCGACCGCCTGCGCCGGCTCGCCGGAGCGAGCGCGCCGGCGGGTCGCGACGGCGAGGCGGAGGTGGAGCTGATCGCCGCGCTCGCGGCGCACGTGCGCGCGCGGGTGATCGCCTCGGGCCCGTACACGCTGCCGGGGCTGATGCCCAACGTCGCGGCGAGCCGGGTGTCGAACCTCTTCGCGTTGCGCGGCCCCAACCTGGTGATCGACATGGGCGAGCGCTCGCTGTTCCAGGCGGTGGCGGCGGCCGCGAGCCTGCTCGCACACGGCGACTGCAAGGTGGTGCTCGCCGGCGCCCTCTCCGCCGCGGGGCGGGAAGGCGACCGCGAAGGGATCGCCATGCTCGCGCTGACGAGCCTGGAGCTGGCGCGCGAGCGCGGGCTGCCGGTGCTCGCCACACTGCGTGTTTCCGAGCGCGTCGCGGACGGCGAAGCGGGGACGGTGCGAACGACGGCCAACGTCGCTGCGCGCACCGCTGACGACGCAGAGAGCCGTGGACGTTGGCGCGCCGCCACCGGTGCCGCCGAGGTGCTGCGCGCGCTGCGCCGCGCCAGCGCCGATGGCGCAGCGGCGGCCGTTGCCGAGCCGGGCGGGAGCCGCGCGCTCGTCTTCACGCCGACGGCCGAGGCCGCGGCCGGAGCGGCGGCGTCGCGCGCCGCGGCAGCGACGCCTCGCGACCAGGAGCGGGTCCGCACGCAGACTCTGCAACCGGCTTCGTCGGCGCCGCGACGCGAGGCGCGCACGGAGGCGCAGCCTGCCGCCGTCATCCACGAGGCGTTGCTGGCGGCGGTGTCGAACGGCCACGCCGCCCCCGCCGCGGCGGCGGCCGCGAAGGACTCGCCGGAGTTGCCGCCGTCGGCCGCGACGGCGCCGCCCGCCACCCATGCCTACGTCCAAGGCACGCCGATCGAGACCTACACGCCGGTCCTCGTCGCTGCGCTACCCACCGCGGTGCCGGCCCCGCTCGCCGGCCGCAAGCTGCTGGTGCTCGCCGACCAGGCCGAGCCCTGCGCCAGCGTGGCCGCGGAGCTGGTGCGCGCCGGCGCCATCGTCCGCATCGTCTGCCCGGCCGACTGCCCGCTGCCGGGCGCCACCAGCATCGACCTCGCCACCGGCGACCCGGCCGCGGTCGCCGACGTCCTCGCCGGCATCCCGTTCGACACCGTGCTGGCGCTGCGCCGCCCGCCGCGCGGCGAGGCGCCGTCGCTGCTCGTCGCGCCGCTCGCCGAGGAGACGCGGCTCCTCGACCTGCTCTTCGTCGTCTGCCAGCACGCCTACGCCGCGCTCGGCCGCGGCGAGGCCGCCGTCTACGGCCTCTGCCTCGACGCCTTCGCCGGCGGCCGCGCCGAGGCGGCGAGCGGTCTGCTCGGCGGCTTCCTCAAGTCGCTGGCGCGCGAGCTGCCGTCGACCACCATCCGCAACGTCTGCTCCGCCGGCACCGATCCACGCGAGGCGGTGCAGCAGCTCGCCATCGAGCTCGGCCAGCCGCGCGAGCCGGTGGAGGTCTGCTGGCGCGGCGGCCGCCGCGAAACCTTTGCGCTGGCGCCGCTGCCGGCGCTCGCCGCCGCCGGCAGCGCGCCCTTCCTCGGCGCCGAGTCGGTGGTGCTCGCCACCGGCGGCGCCCGGGGCGTCACTGCCGTGCTCGCCGAGGAGCTGCTGCAGCGCTTCGGCTGCACGGTGGTCGCCGTGGGCCGCACCGACCCCGCCGGCGTGCCGGCGGCGCTGCTGGCGATGAGCGAGCCCGAGCTCGCGGTGCACGAGGCCGCCTTCTACCGCGAGGAGACGGCGCGCGACCCGCGGCAGAAGATCGTCGAGCTCAAGCGCCGGTTCGCCGGCTACCAGGCCGCGCACGAGCTAGTCCACGCCGTGCGCCGTCTCGAGGCGCTGCCCGGCCGCTTCGAGTACCACCACCTCGACCTGCTCGACGAGGCGGCGGTGGCGCGTCTCGTCGACGCCGTCTACGCGCGCCACGGCCGGCTCGACCTGGTGGTGCACGGCGCCGGCATCCAGGTCTCCAAGGTGCTGCCCAAGAAGTCGCTCGCCGACTTCCGGCGCATCGTCGCCACCAAGCTCGGCGGCCTCGGCGCCATCTACCGCGCCGCGCGGGCGCGCGCCGGTTCGGCGCCGGTCCACTTCCACCTGCTGACCTCGGCGTTCAGCTACCTGGGCAACGACGGGCAGCCCGATTACGGCGCCGCCAACGAGGCGATGAACCGCCTGGCGGCGAGCATGGACGGCCGCGGCGGCGCCAGCTGGTCGTCGATGGCCTGGCTGGGTTGGGCGGGGATCGGCATGACGCGCGGCAGCGAGTTTGCCGCGCTCGCCGCCAACCGCCGGCTGCGCGGCGTCACCCACGACGAGGGGCGCGAGATCTTCGGCCGCCTCGTCGCCGGGCAGCCGGCGGCGCCGGTCAACGTGCTGCTCGCGGCGGGGGAGCGCGCCTTCTACCGGCCGGCGCTGGCGCCGCCGACGGCGCTGCCGTCGCGCCCGGCGCCGACCTCGCTCGTCAAGCGGCTCGCCATCGACCTCGACAACGCGCCGTACCTGCGCGACCACCTGGTGCAGGGCGTGCCGACGCTGCCCGGCGCTTTCCTCATCGGCATCGCCGCCGACGCGGCGCGCGAGCTGCGCCCGCGGCTGCGCATCGTCGCCTTCGAGGACACCAGCTTCCGCCGCTTCGTGCGCGTCTACGAGGGGCGCACCACCGAGGTGCGCCTCGACACCCGCATCGTCGAGGAGGACGCCGACGCGACGCTGGTGCGCGTGCAGGTGCTCGCCGACTTCGTGCACAAGAGCGGCGCCGTGCTGCAGAAGGACGTCGTGCAGACGGAGATCTTCGTGCGCATGGTGCCGGCGAGCCGCACCGGCGAGAGCCCGCCCGGCGACGCCGCGCGCGCGGCAGTCACCGATCTGCGCGGCGGTCTCGAGCTGCCCGACCCCTACCTGCTCGCCGGCTCGCCGGTGCTGCTCAACGGCCGCTTCAAGAGCCTCGGCGGGCTGCGCGTTGTGGCTGACCGGCGCCTGGCGCACTACCGGCTCGACGATTCGCCGTATCCGGCGTCGCCGCTGCAGCACATGCTGCCCAACGTCATCCTCGTCGACGCCTTCTGGCGCTTCGGCACGATCATGCAGAGCGCCGGAGGCATGAGCAGCTCCGGAGGCATGGCCAACGGCGGCGGCAACGGCGCCGTGGGGAACGGCGGGCGCTCGCTCTCGGTGTACGTGCCGGAGCGCTGCGCGCGCATGGGCGTCTACTTCGATTACACCGACTTCGACCTCGGCTGGCTGCACGATCCGGTGGTGTTCACCGGCCGCAACCCGCAGACCCGCGGCGACCAGCTGCTGGTGGGGCCGATCGAGGCGTGGGACCGCGAGGGGCGGCTGCGTCTTACTGTCGAGGGCGGCGTCTGCCGCAAGTTCGGCGAGGTCGAGTACGCGGAGGTCGAGCATGCGCTGTGACGTGGCGCTGCTCGCGCACGATCTCTTGGATCCTTTGAATCGGGTGGAGGAGAGGGACTTCGAGCTGCGGCTGTCGCCGCGCGAGGCGGCGGCGATCGCGGCGGTGCGCAACCCGGCGGTGCGCCGGCGGCGGCTTGCCGGGCGGTTGGCGGCCAAGCACCTGTTGCTTTGCAGCGGCTCACGCGACGCGGTGGCTGACGAGACGGCAAGGTCGTCGCACGCGCTTGGCGGCCGAGCGTCGCGCGCGCAGCTCGTCGCGCTCGATCGCGAGCGGCTGGCGGCGTTCCCCGCCGACCGCTACCGCGAGATCGAGCTGGCGCGGGAATCCGGCGATCGTCCGTTGCGCGCGACGCTGCAAGGCCGGCGACTCGCGCCCTGCGTCTCGATCTCCCACCGTGCGGATCTGTCCTGCGCCGCGTTGGCGCCGGCGGGTGTCGCGATGGGAGTCGATCTCGAGAGCGTAGTGCCGCGCGGCGGCGCCTTCGAGCGCGGCAACTTCACGCCGGCCGAAAGGTCGTGGGTCGCGGCCGTGGCCGCCGCCGAGGTCCTCGCGGCCGATTGGCTCTTCACCTTCCTGTGGACGGTCAAGGAGGGGGCGCTCAAGTCGGGGGCCGCCGGCGTGCGCAGCGTCTGGGACTTCGCGGCGACCGACGTCGAGCTCCCGCCGCAGATCGGCGAGCGACTTGCCGCCAGCATCGGCAGCGACCTCGGCCAGCGCTTCGCCGCCGTCGACGTGGTCATTGCCGCCGCCGGGCGGCGCACGCGCGGCCGCGTCGAGACGACCGCCACGCCCGCGACGATCCTCAGCATCTTCCATGCAGCCACCGCAGTCACGGCAGCTTCCGAGGCCACATCATGAAGAGCGCTTCACCATGAAAAGCACCAGCGCAGACCTCGATCGTCGGCAGATGACCAGCGGCGTGCAGCGCGTGTTCGCGCAGGTCACCCGCTACCCCCTCGAGATCCTCGACCCCGAGGCGGCGCTCGAGGAGGACCTGGGGATCGACTCGGTGAAGCTCGGCGAGGTCTTCGCCGTGCTGCGCGAGACCTACGCGCTGCCGCCCGTGCTCGGCATCCCGCCCGAGCAGCTGCGCACCATCGGCAGCATCGCCGGCGCGCTGACGCAGTACCTCGTCGAGCACGCCGCCGAGGCCAACGGAAACGGCAACGGGAACGGCAGCGTCGCCGCCGCCAACGGCAACCCGCTCGCCATCGCCACCGGCAACGGCCACGCTGCGTCGGCGCCGGCGCCGCTGGCGGCGGCGGTACCAGCGGCGGCCGCCGAGGCCGCCCTACCGGCCTCGCCTGCTCGCGGCGTCAAGCACAGCAATGGGTCGCTCGAGCCGGTCGCCTTCGAGGCCGCCATCCGCGACGTCTTCGCGCAGGTGACGCGCTACCCGCCGGAGATCCTCGAGCTCGAGGCGGCGCTCGAGGAGGACCTCGGCGTCGACTCGGTGAAGCTCGGCGAGGTCTTCGCCGTGCTGCGCGAGCGCTACGACCTGCCGCCCCAGATCGGCATCCCGCCCGAGGAGCTGAAGACGATCGGCTCCATCGCCCGCGCGCTGCGCCGCTACCTCTCCACGGCGGCGGCTGCTGCGCCGGCGATCGAGGTGGAGGTGGTGCCGCCGCCAGCGCCGGCGCCCATCGTCGCCGAGATCGCGCCGGTCGCCGCGCAGTCCTTCGCCGCCCTCACGCCAGCGCTCAAGCCCTTCGCCGGCAAGGTGGCCCTCGTCACCGGCTCGGGCCGCGGCCTCGGCAAGGACATCGCCGGCTACCTCGCCGAGCTCGGCGCCACGGTGGTCGTCAACTCCTTCCACTCGCGCGAGCAGGGGATACGCACGGCCGCCGAGATCCAGGACGCCGGCGGCGAGGCCATGCACGTGTGGGGGTCGGTCGCCAACCCCGACCACGTCGACACCATCTTCCGCGAGGTCGAGGAGCGCTACGGCGCCCTCGACTTCTTCGTCAGCAGCGCGTCCAACGGCATGCTGGCCCGCCTCGAGGACATCACCGTCGAGCACTGGGAGAAGGCCTTCCGCACCAACGTCGTCGGCCTCCACCAGAGCGCCATGCGCGCCGCCAAGCTGATGAGGAAGCGCGGCGGCGGCAAGATCATCACGCTCTCCTCGCCGGCGGCGCACGGCTACGTCGACTACTTCGGCTGCATGGGGGCGGTGAAGGCGGCCGTCGAGTCGCTCACGCGCAGCCTCGCCATCGAGCTCGCGAAGGACAACATCCAGGTCAACTGCGTCTCCCCCGGCCCGGTCTACGGCGAGCTGTTGCAGAAGTGGCCGGAGAGCGAGCGCCTGGTCAAGCAGTGGGAGGGCAACACCGCCTACGGCCGCCTCTGCGAGGCCCGCGACGTCTCCCACTTCGTCGCCTACCTGCTCAGCGAGCCGGTCAAGCTGTTCACCGGCAGCGTGCTCATCCTCGACGGCGGCATCTCGTCGCAAGGTTGGTAACGGGAGTGGTGAGCTGATGCTGCTGCCGCCCGCCGTCAACCGCCTGCTGGCGATCCGCCCCGAGGCGACCTCCTTCGCTCGTCTCGGCTTCCTCTCCGAGGCGAGCGTGCGCACCCACCTCGAGCGCGTGCTCTCGACCTTCGTCGAGGGCTACAACCTGGCGCTGGCGGTCCGCGACACCGAGGTGCTCGCCGCCACGCTGCGCAGCCGCTTCGACGACCAGCACGTCGGCTTCGCCTTCGAAGGCGTCGGCATGTACCTCGGCCTCTCCGACCTGCTGGCGCCGTGGCGGTCGAGCGCCCTGCGCGCCTTCATCGAAGGCCCCGGCCGCGAGCACGACTACATCACCGCCGTCGGCGCCGGCTTCGCGGTGGCGCGGCTGCCCTGGGGCGTGCGCGCCTGGACCAGCTACGCGCGGCGGCTCGACCCGCTCATCGCCTGGTGCCTGCCCGACGGCCTCGGCTTCCACGAGGGGATCTTCCACCCCCAGCGCTGGCAGGACGGCCGCCGCGAGCCGCCGCCGTCACTGCCGCCCTACGCCCGCCAGCTCTTCGACTCGGGTCTCGGCCGCGCCCTGTGGTGGAGCCAGGGCGCCGCGCCGCGCCGCATCGCCGCGGTCATCGGGCGCTTCCCGGCGGAGCGCCGGGGCGAGATGTGGTGCGGCGTCGGCGTCGCCGCCGCCTACGCCGGCGGCATCGGCGACGACGCGCTGCTCGAGCTCGCCGAGCTCGCCGGCAGCAGCCGCGCCGACTTCCTCTCCGGCATCCCCTTCGCCACCCGCATGCGGCAGCGGGGCGGCAACCCCTGGTCCGGCACCGACCGCGCCTGCCGCCTGCTGCTCGACCGCAGCAGCGGCGACGCGAGCGACTGGTTGATGGAGATCGTCGACGGCGTCAAGAGCGGCGCCCCCAAGGATCGCGACAGCTACCTGCTGGTCCGCCAGCGGCTCGTCGAGGAGCTGCGCCACACAGCCGAAGGAGAACGACAGTGCAGGGTCACAGCCCACAGCCGAAGTCTTACGACTGCATCGTCCTAGGCACCGGCATCGGCGGCTCGATGTTGGGGGCGATCCTCGCCCGCAACGGCCTCTCGGTGCTGATGCTCGACTCCGAGGCCCACCCGCGCTTCGCCATCGGCGAGGCGACGACGCCGGACACCAACCTGCGGCTGCGCCTGCTCTCGGTCAAGTACGACGTGCCCGAGATCGGCCACCTCGCCGCCTTCGAGCCGCTGCGCGACAACGTCAGCGCCGCGTGCGGCGTCAAGCGCGCCTTCACCTTCCTCTACCACCGCGACGGCCAGGAGCACGAGGCGCTGGAGTCGCAGCAGTACCCGACGCTGGCGCCGCCGATGGGCGCCGACTGCCACTTCTTCCGGCAGGACACCGACGCCTACATGATGGCGGTGGCGCTCAACTACGGCGCCCGCGTGCGCCAGCAGTGCAAGGTCGCCGAGATCGACCTCGGCGAGGACGCGGTGACGGTGACCACCGCCAAGGGCGACACCTTCACCGGCCGCTACCTCGTCGACGCCACCGGCATGCGCTCGGTGCTCGCCGGCAAGCTCGGCCTGCGCGTCGACCCTGCCGGGTTCCGCACCAACTCGCGGGCGATCTACACCCACATGGTGGGCGTCAAGCCCTTCGACCAAGTGGGCGCGCCGCGCAGCATCCACGGCCTCAAGTACCCGTTCTCGCAGAGCACCCTCCACCACGTCTTCGAAGGCGGCTGGATGTGGGTGATCCCGTTCAACAACCACCGCGAGAGCACCAACCCGCTGTGCAGCGTCGGCCTGGTGCTCAACCGCGAGGTCCACCCCGAGACGGGGATGGACGCCGAGGAGGAGTTCTGGAGCTTCGTGCGCCGCTTCCCGGCGGTGCAGCGGCAGTTCGAGCAGGCGCAGGCGGTGCGCAACTGGATCTCCACCGGCCGCCTGCAGTACGGCTCGCGCGACATCGTCGGCCACCGCTACTGCCTGCTGTCGCACGCCGGCTTCTTCATCGACCCGCTCTACTCGACGGGGCTCGCGCTCACCGCCGCCACCGTCGACCTGCTGTCGCGCCAGCTGCTCGAGGCCTTCCGCACCGGCGACTTCGCGGTCGAGCGTTTCCAGCCGATCAACGACTTCTTCCACCTCAACATCGCCTACCTCGACACCGTCGTCGGCAGCTCCTTCGTCGCCTTCCGCGACGCCGAGCTGTGGGACTCCTGGTTCCGGGTCTGGGTGGTGGGGCTGCTCATCGGCACCGAGCTCAACGCCAACATCTACCTCAAGTACGTCCAGACCCAGGATCCCGCCGTCCTCGAGCGCTCCGGCCGAGAGCCCTACACGGCGCTGCTCGGCGGCGCCTTCCCCGAGTGGCGGCAGGTCTACGAGCGCGCGCTCGAGGAGATGGACCGCGTGCGCCGCGGCGAGGCGCAGCCGAAGGCGGCGGCGGCCGCCATCCGCGCCCTGTTCGAGGACCTGCCGTTCGTGCCCACCTACTTCCGCTGGAGCGACCCGGCGATACGCACGACGCCGGCGTTCACCGTCTGGGGGATGACGCGGATGTACTTCTGGTACCGCCTGCGCGCGCCCAAGGCGATGCGCAAGCGGCTCTACGACTGGAGCCCGCTCACCGCCTACGGCGTGATCTGGAAGGCGCTGCGCGACAACAGCCGCACGGCGATGCGGCGCAAGTGGCGCTACGTGCGCGACGTCTTCAAGGCCTGGAACGACGACTGGACGGTCGACCTCGACGACGTCCGCGCGGCGCGGCGCGCCGAGCCGGCGCCGGCGCCGGCCTTCGCGGCGGCGCAGGGGAGGCCAGCGGCGCCCCGTCCGGCGGCCGAGCTGTCGACCAGCGCGTGAGTTGAACGGAGGGGTGCGATGGCCTGCAAGCTCGAGCTCTTCAAGGAGTACCCGCAGCCCGGCGAGGAGGCGGTGAACCAGCAGCTCGCCGACTACCTGCGCGACGTGGTGGTGGCGCAAAAGACCTTCCTCAGCGGCACCACCCAGCGCGACGTGCACGGCAAGGGGATCGCCGCCTTGAAGGCGCAGTTCAACGTCGACCTCGACATCCCCCCGGAGTTTCGCCACGGCGTCTTCGCCGAGCCGAAGAGCTACCCGTGCTGGATCCGCCTCTCCAACGGCGCCCAGCACGCGGCGAGGGACAACAAACGCGACATTCGCGGCTTCGCCATCAAGCTGATGGGAGTGCCGGGGTGGAAGCTGCTCCCCGGCGCGCACGACGCCACCACCCAGGACTTCCTGCTCTTCTCGATGCCGATCTTCTTCACCTCGACGGCGAAGGAGTTCTTCGGCCTCATCAAGGCGGCCAACACCAACCTGCTGGCGCAGGTGCTGTTCGGCCTCACCCACCCGCGGGTGGCCTTGGCCTTGCTGCGGTCGCTCAAGCGCTACGGCAGCCTGCTCGAGGCCAAGTACTGGAGCACCACTCCGTACCGGCTGGGCGAGATCGCGGTCAAGTACGTCATCCAGCCACGCTCGGACGAGCGCACGGCGATCCCCAGCAAACCGGGGCGCAACTACCTGCGCGACGTGGCGGACAGCACGCTGGCCGGCAAAGAAGTCATCTACGACTTCTTCGTGCAGGTGCAGAAGGACCCCTGCCGCGAGCCGATCGAGAACGCCCTCGTCGAGTGGAAGGAGCGCCTGTCGCCGCTGCACCGCGTGGCGACGATCCGCATCCCCAAGCAGCGCGTCGCCACCGACGAGCGCAACCAGGTGGCGGAGAACATCGCCATGAACATCTGGCACAGCCTGGAGGCGCACCGGCCGCTGGGCAACGTCAACCGCTCGCGCGGCGTCATCTACCAGGAGATCGCCGACTTCCGCCGCCGGCGCAACCTGGTGCCGGCGGAGGAGGCGGAGGAGCCCACCGCCGGCCCCGACTTCTTCGCCGGCACCTCGCTCGCCGACCCCGCCGCCGGCGGCACGGGGTACGCGCCGTGAAAGAGCTCGTCCTCACCCGCCGCGGCGCGCGCGCCTGGGTGCACTGGCGCTCGCGGCGCGCCTGGTGGTACGCGGAGCGGTGCGATCGCTGCGCCTGGCTGGAGACGAGGGTGGCGGTCCTCACCGCCGAGCTGCAGGCGGCGCGGGCGCAGGGCGCCGGCGGGGTCGTCGTCGAGTGGCCGGACGGCAGCTACCTGCCGGTGCCCTGCCCGCCGCCGGCGCCGTGCCCGCCGGACACTCGTACGCCCGGTAGCCGCACGCAGGCCTTCGTCGACGGCCTCTTCGCCTCGCTGCACGAGCACCCCGCCGTGTGGGGCTTCATCGGCACCATCGTCGTGGGTGTCTTCGGCTACGTCACCTATCACCTGGTGGTGTTGTTGATGACCATCGAAGGAGGGGGTGCAGGATGAACATTCCGTTCTTGCTGACGGCGATCGTGGCCACCGCGGCGGTGAGCCTCCACGTCTACACCTTCGAGGTGTGGATCTGGCCCAAGCTGCGCGAGGTGGGCTTCCCGCCCACGCCCTTCGGCGGGCCCTACGTGACGATGGGCCTGTACCGCGTCGTCTGGCACTTCTTCACCGTCTCGCTGCTGGGCACGATCCTCTTCATGCTGTTCTTCGCCTTCAACGACCTCATCCCCTACGTCAACCTCATCGCCTACATCCTCATCGTCTACTGGATCGCCATCACCCTGGTGATCTTCATCGTCGGCGCCCTCAACCTGCGGCCCGGCGAGTCCTACATCAGGACCCTTCTCAAGGCCTTCCAGTGGACGCTGCCGCTCACCATGTCGATCCTCATGTTCTGGGGCACGCGGCGATGAGAAAGCTACTCGCGCGCATCGACGCGCTCATCAACCGGCTGGTCAAGAACTACACGCTGCTGGTCTTCATCGGCCTGTTGTTGCTGGGCGTGATCGCGGTCCAGGCGTGGCACACGGTGTTCCCGGTGCCGCCGCAGCCGGCGGTCAATTCGTCGCTCGTCTACCTCGCGCAGGGCTGGGGCGAACAGGACACCCCGGTCAGCCGGCGCGAGAGGTACTACCAGACCGCGCAGGGCAACCTGGTGGCGCCGTTCAGCTGGTACATGGCGCTGGAGCGCGCGCCGCAGGGGTTCCCGCCGCGTTTCAGCGAGGTCGACCTCTTCAGCTCGCCGAGCGTGCAGGCCAACTTCGGCCTGCTCCCCGACAGCTCGCGCTACAACCCGCACGTGCTGCCGGTCGGCATCGTCAAGGACGTGCTCGCCGACGACGTCGTCGACATCCTGGCCAACGGGCAGCGCGAGTGGATCAGCATTTCGTGTGCCGCCTGCCACACCGGCCAGCTGCTGCACAAGGGGCAGGCGGTGCGCATCGACGGCGGCCAGGGGATGTGGAACTTCACCGCCTGGAGCGGCGCCCTGGTGGGCAACATCGTCCTCACCACCACGCTGCCCAGCCGCTTCGACCGCTTCGCCAGGCGCGTCTTCCGGATCGAGCGCCGCGCCGACAACGAGGCGGCGCGCAAGCAGTTGCGCGCCGACCTCAAGACGTACCTCAACGGCCCGCTGATCACGGACGCCCTCAACGCCATCCTCAACCACACCTACCCGACCACCGAGGGCCCCACCCGCACCGCTGCCTTGGGCCGCGGCGTCAACGGCGAGTTCGGACAGATCGACTTCCGCAACATCGTGCAAAACCGCGGGCCGGTGAGCTTCCCGCCGCTTTGGTACACGCACGACTACGACTGGGTGCAGTCGGTGGCCGCCATCCGCCAGCCGATGGGCCGCAACATCACCGAGGCCTGGGGCGTCAACGTCATCATCAAGCTCGACGAGCCGCAGCGGTGGCTGTCCACCGCCCGGCTGCGCGACCTCTTCTGGATCGAGTCGCTGCTGTCGACGCTGAAGGCGCCGCCGTGGCCGGAGAAGATCCTCGGCGGCATCAACTGGGACCTGGTCAGGCGCGGCGAGGAGCTCTACGAGCGCACCGTGTGGACCCGCGCGCTGGCGCCGGAGGACGAGCAGCTGCCGCCCGGCGGCGGCGTGGCGCCCGCCAACCCGCTGCGGACGCGGGCCGGGCTCTGCGCCCGCTGCCATTCGCCGACGCTGGAGGCCGGGCCCGACTCCACCGGCAACCGCTACATCCAGCTGCCGATGTACCGCCTCGACGTGCTCGGCACCGACCCCGTCGACGCCGTGCAGTTCAACGCCCGCAAGCCCTTCACCGGCGTCCTCGCCGACACCTTCGGCGGCAAGCCGCAGTGGCCCAACGTGGCGCCGCCGCTGACCACCGTCACCAGCGGCGTCCAGCAGAAGTGGTACGACGACCGCAAGGTGCCGCCGCGCTGCCGCGAGATCATGAACGGCTTCCGCCCCAACCAGTTCCGCGCGCCGCTGGGCTACCCGGCGCGGCCGATGGCGGGCTACTGGGCGACCGGGCCCTACCTCCACAACGGCTCGGTGCGCACCCTCTACCAGCTGCTCAGCCCGGCCGACCAGCGCGAGGAGACCTTCTGGATCTCCACCTTCGAGTTCGACACCAAGCAGGTCGGCTACCGCAACCAGCGCCTCGACGGGGCCTTCCTCTACGACACCGGCATCCCCGGCAACTCCAACGCCGGCCACGAGTTCCGCAACGCCTCCAGGGGCACGCCGGGGGTCATCGGCCCCTACCTGCCGCCCGCGGACCGCTGGGCGATCGTCGAGTACATGAAGGTGATGAACGACGTCGCCAAGAGCGGCCTCATCGAAGAGATCGCCCTCGAGCAGCGCCGCCAGCTGCTCGCCATCATGAGCAACGAGTACGAGGGGCGGTGGGGGTACGCCTACGACCCCGCCGACCAGCTGACGACGCCGATGCCGCAGTTCTGCGACGAGCTCGTAGCGCTCGTCGACGGGATGTCCGGCGCCGGCGCCACCATGAGCTACCTCGCCTCGCCGGCGCCGATGTCGGCGCACGCGCCGGTGCAGCAGCCGCCAGCCGCGCAGCAGCCACCGCCGTCGACCACCGGGCAAGGAATAAACACCGGGCCGACCACGCCCTAGGGGAGCGCGACGATGAGCCTCACCGCCACGGCGCTGCCCGAGATCCGCACGCGGATCGACGTGCCCTTCACCATCGTCAACCTGGTGACGACGGTGGCGCCGCTGGTGCTGGTGTTCTTCTTCCACTCGCGGTCGGCGATCGTCGCCTTCCTCGTCTGCTACACGGTCTTCGGGCTCGGCCTCACCGTCGGCTATCACCGGCTCTTCTCGCACGCCGCCTTCCGGGTGCCGAAGTGGCTCGAGCACACCATCGCCATCTGCGGCTACCTGGCGATCCAGCGCGGGCCGCTGTTCTGGGTCGCCATGCACCGCCTGCACCACAAGTACGCCGACGTGCCGGGCAAGGACCCGCACACGCCGCGCGAGGGGCTCTGGCACGTCCACTTCGGCTGGACGCACGAGCGGCGCAGCGACATCTGGGACCAGACCGTCTACCGCAAGTGGGTGCCGGACCTCGCCGACGACAAGCTCTACCGCCTGATGGATCACGAGGCCACCGACTACGCGGCGTACCTGCTGCTCAACGGCGGCGCCTTCCTCGCCGGCGGCGCGCTGGGTTATCCCGCTGGCTTCGACTTCCACAACGCCATCTGCTTCTGGGTGTGGGTGGGGATGCTCAACCGGGTGGCGCTGCTGCACGCCTTCGGCTTCATCAACTCGGTCTGCCATCTGCTCGGCACGCGGCCCTTCCGCGTCAAGCCGGGGGATGGCTCCACCAACAACCTGGTGGTGTCGCTGCTGATCTTCGGCGAGGGGTGGCACAACAACCACCACGCCTTCCCGGGCTCGGCGCACCAGGGCATGCGCTGGTACCAGGTCGACCCCTCCTGGTACGTGATCTGGCTGCTGGAAAAGGTCGGTCTCGCGCGCAACGTGCGCCGCGTGCCGCGCCCGCTGCAGCAGCGCAAGCTCAAGAAGGGAAGCGCAGAGGAACAAGCCGTCGCGCGCGAGGCGCGCCCCGGAGGGCCCACCCTTGAAACCACTTGATCGCCCGCAGCCCGCAGTCCGCCCGCGTCCACGCCTCGCGCCGGGGCGCCGCGCCACGAATGGCGTCGCCCGCGCCAAGAACAACGGTGCGCAGACCAACGGCACCAGCCAGCCGCTGGCCGTCGCCGAACCGATCGTCGTCGCCGCCGAGCCGGTCCTCGTCGCCACGCCGCTGCCAACGGTGTCGGGCGACGACTTCCGCGCCGCCCTGCGCCAGTTCCCGTCGGGAGTGACCATCGTCACCCTGCGCGTGGGTGACGAGGTGCACGGCCTCACCGTCTCGGCCTTCGCCTCGATCTCGCCGTCGCCGCCGTTGGTGATGGTGGCCATCGACCACCGCCACCACGCCCACGAGATGCTCGAGCAGGAGGGCGTGGTGCTCGGCATCAACATCCTCCACGAGGGGCAGCGCGAGCTCTCCGACCGCTTCGCCTGGGTCAAGGACGAGGACCGCTTCGCGGTCGGGCGGTGGACCACCGCGGCGACCGGAGCGCCGCTGCTCGCCGACGCCGCCGCCTGGCTCGACTGCACGATCCACAGCAGCATGCCGGCGGGGAGCCACACCATCTTCGTCGGCGAGGTGCGCGCCGCCGGCGTCGCGGTTGCCGAGCGGCCGCCGTTGATCTACTGGTGCCGCGGCTACCGGGCGCTCGACCTGCGGCCTTCTGAATCAACGCAGGTGCCGGCGCAGTAGGGGCACGCGGTGACGGCGACCTCGGCGCGGCCGCGGGTGGTGATCCTCGGCGGCGGCTTCGCCGGGCTGGCGGCGGCCCGCCGGCTCGGCGAGCGCCACCAGGTCACGCTCGTCGACCGCGGCGCCGACTTCGAGTTCCTCCCCAGCCTGCACGAGCTCGTCTCGCGCTGCAAGAAGCCGCGCTCCCTGCGCCTCGATCGCGAGCGGCTGGTGACGCGGCACGGCCACGTCTTCCGCCAGGCGGAGGTGGCGGCGATCGACCGCGAGCGGCGCGAGGTGCACACCGCCGACGGCGGCGTCCTGCCCTACGAGGCGCTCATCGTCGCGCTCGGCTCGGCGCGCTCGACGCACGCCGCGGCCGGCGCCGCCGAGCACGCCGTCGCCCTGCGCTCGGTGGCCGAGGGCGTCGCGATCGGTGATCGCCTGAAGCAGCTCGTCGACGACGGCGGGCGGCGCGCCGTCACCATCGTCGGCGGCGGCTTCACCGGCGTCGAGGTCCTCGGCGAGGTGCTGCGCCGCTACCGCAAGCGCCGCGGGCTCACCGTACGCCTCGTCCAGCCGCACTCGCGGCTGCTCGACAAGCAGCCGTCGGCGGTGCACCACGCGCTGCGGCGGGTGATCGACGACTGCGACGTCGAGCTGTTGCTCGACGAGACGGTGGCCGCCGTCGAGCCCGGCGCGGTGCGGCTCGCCTCGGGGCGGTGGCTGCGCAGCGAGCTGACGATCTGGACCGCGGGCGGCAGCCCCTCGCCGCTGCTCGCCGCGGCGGGCCTGGCGCCGGAAGGTGAGTGGGCGCCGGTGCGCCGCACGTTGCAGAGCCGCGCCTGCCCGGACGTCTTCGTCGCCGGCGACAGCGCCGAGCTGCGGCACGCGCTGGCGAAGCAGTCCTACCACGCGGCGGCGATGGGGCGGCGGGCGGCGAGCAACGCCGCGCGCCTGCTCGCCGGCCGCGAGCTCAGCAAGCTCTCGCCGCCGCCGCAGCGCCTGCTCATCACCTTCGGTCACCTGAGCGGCTTCTACGTCGACGACGACGTGGTGCTCGAAGGCGCCGCGCTGTGCCTCGCCCGCGAGGTGCTCTTCCAGGCCGGCATGGCCGAGCTCGACCGCAGCCGCGGCGAGGCCGGCCGCCGCCGCCTCCGCCGCCGGCTTCGCGACGCGGTGCGCCTGCGCTCCTGGCCGGGCGCGTTGCGTTCGGTGGTGCCCTTCCCCTTCGGCCGCGCGCCGCGCGACCGCTACGACCTTCCGGCGCTGCCCCGCGTGCTCGAGTGGCGGCGCGACGACGGCGGCGCGGCGGCCGCAGCCGCCGGGGCGCTAGGAACCTCGGCGCGCACCGCCCGCGAGCTCGGCGAACGCGGGCCGCGGGCGCTGCGGCTGCTCCGTCCGCGCCAGCTCGACGACGTCCCGCCCGAGCTCGCCAACGGAGGGTGACTGGCGCCGGCGAGCTTCACCGTCATCGACACGACCGAGCCTTCTCAGTGCGGTGATATTCACTTCCGTCGAGAAAGGGTCGAACGATGAGAGACAGATCGCTGCTGTGGCTGGGAGTCGTTGCCGTTGCCTTGCTGACTGGAGCCGCTGCGCGGGCCGCTTCGGCCGAGGAGTCCGCCGGCGGCGTGCTGAAGAAGTACCGGGGCGATTGGGGGTGCTTCTTCGAGGCGCCGCAGAGCCTGTTCGGCCCGATACGGGGGCTCGAGCTCATCCACATCGACCGGGCGGGGAACGTCCTCGGCGAGGAGACCGTGGCGTACGCCGACGCCCCCTTCCCGGCGGCGCAAACCATCATCAGCGGCAAGATGTCGCCGCAGCCGAACGGGTCGATCAAGGGCGTGCTGACGCTGCACGTGGTCGAGCCTCCCGGCATACCGGACGTGCTCTTCGACATCCTCTGCGAGGGCGTCGTCCCGCAAGGCGACCGCTACACGGAGATGCGGTGCCTCGACATCTTCCCGCAGCCCGACGGTTCGAAGGTGGTCGGCCTCCTGCAGTGTAAGAGCCGGTAGACACAGCGACCGCTACGACCTGCAGGCACTACCGCTCGTGCTCGGGTGGCGGCGCGTGCCGGGGCGCTCGGCACCTCGGCGCGCACCGCCCGCGAGTTGGCGAGCGTGGGCCGCGGGCGCTGCGGTCGCGGCCTCCTGGCCCCGCCTGACAAGCGGCCCGCCTGACACCCGCCTGACAAGAGCTTGCACTCCGCGCCGGAACCGGGTTTAGAATCCGCGCGCACTTGAATCACGTCGACGGTTCAGCGGTGAATCTTGCTCGCCGGCGCGCGGCCGGCAGGGAGGGCTCGTGGCGCTCATCAACATCAGGCGGAACGCGGGGCAGGTCGTCTACGACCCGCCGACGGTGAAGCTGGCGGCGAACGACTTCGTGGTCTGGGCCAACCAGGACCCCGAAGCGGCGCACCAGCCGACGCTGCAGGGCAAGGCGGCAGACTACTGGATGACCGACTCGCTGCCCAAGTTCGTGGCGGGGCAGCCCGCCGCGACCTCGCCGGCGATCAACTTGACCGGCACGGCGGGCACCACGGTCATCACCTACGTCGACGGGCTCGACCCCAACGCCGGGTCGGGCAAGATCACCTTCTGATCCGTTTCCAGGGCCAAGGAGGCAACGGCGATGGACGAGTCCGGCAACGGCTTCGATACGAGCATTCCGGTCGAGCTCGACGTCCGCGTGGAGAAGGGCGAGGGCGTTCCAGCCGGCACGACGCGGCGTGAGTTCCTCACCCTGGCGCTGGTCACCGGCTCGGGCATGGCCCTGGTCGGCGTGCCGCGCCCGCTGCTCGCCGGCGGCGGCGACGTGCCCAGCTGCGCCAACGAGACGCTGCTCAAGATCGGTCAGATCGGCAGCAGCGGCGGCAAGCTCAAGGGCGTGCTGAAGATCAAGAACGGGCCGAAGGCGTTGCCCGGCTACGCCGGCGGGCAGATGCCGATGATGCGCTACTTCGAGGGCTACGACCAGCAGATGACGGGGGCGCCGGTGTGGCCCGCGGACAAGACGGCCCTGCTGCCCGGCCCGACGCTCCGCGTCAAGGTGGGGGAGCGCGTCGAGCTCACCTTCCTGAACCAGACCGACGTCGGCGCCTTCCCCGGCGGCACCCTCGATCTCGCCGAGACCGGCGGCGGCGACGGCTGCGACCGCTCCACCAACGCCACCACCGATCCGCCCGACAAGGACTGGTACCCCGGCACGCGCGGCGACACCTTCCCCAACTGTTTCCACGGTTCGAGCTCGGCCAACCTCCACTTCCACGGCACCCACATCACCCCCGACGGCTTCGGCGACAACGTGCTGATCACGGTGCGCCCCGACCCGTCGATCACCGAGGAGAAGGTGCGGCAGATCTTCGACGCCGTCTTCGCCGAGTGCGCCAGGCACGACGGCGCGCCGCCGTGGTCGTCGCTGCCGCCCGAGTTCGCGCAATCGACGGCGAAGGCGGTGCGCGACTACGACCTCAACGCCATCTGGAAGGGCACCCGCGGCCCGGTCAACGGCGAGCCGGCCCTGCCGCCCGCGGAGCAGCTCGCGCGGGCCAACCAGGAAGCCCTCGACGCAAGCCCGATCCGCTGGCCGCAGTTCTTCATCGGCGCCTACCCGAGCTGCTTCAAGGTCACCGAAGCGGCCGGTCACGCCATGGGGCAGGCGCCGGGCACCCACTGGTACCACGCCCACAAGCACGGCTCGACCTCGATCAACCTCTTCAACGGCCTCGCCGGCGCGCTGATCATCGAGGGCGACTACGACCGCGACCTGGAGAAGATCTACCCCGGCCTCAAGCAGACCGAGAAGGTGCTGGTGGTGCAGGTCTTCACCGACCTGCCCAACCTCGAGCGCGCCGCCGGCGGCACCCGCACGACGACGACCAACGGCACCCAGGTGGTGAAGGCCACCACCGGCTCCGTGGCGCAAGCCGCGCCCACGATCGTCATGCGCCCGGGCGAGATCCAGCTCTGGCGCATCGTCAACGCGCAGGTGCAGAACCGGCTCACCGCCACCAAGTTCTCGGGGCCCAAGGGGGTGGCGGTGTCGCCGCTGCCGAAGTTCCGCCAGATCGCCCAGGACGGCGTGCAGTTCAGCCTCGTCAACTACAAGGACCAGCCGCTGACGACGAAGGACAGCGAGGGCAACGGCACCCAGTTCACCCTCGGTGCCGGCGGCCGCATCGACATCCTGGTGCAGGCGCCGCAGATCCCCGCCGGGACGACGCAGAGCTACGAGCTCTCAGGGGTGGTCAACCTCACCGTCTGCGGGGACCCCGCCGCCGACCAGTTCCCGACCGACGACAACTACCCGAAGTTCCCGGACTTCCTGGGCCCGATCGCCCTCCCCGACATCAAGCGCGAGCTCGACTTCGGCTGGGAGCCGTACCGCATCAAGAACGGCCCGGCGTCCAACGCCGTGGGAACGACCAAGGCCACCCACGCGAAAACGCTCCCCTTCCAGACCCAGGTGGGCAATCCGAAGATCGGCTTCAAGACCATCGACATCAACGCCAACCGCGGGCCTTACTGGGTGATCGACGACGAGCAGTTCAGCGACCACAAGTACTACCAGACGATGGTGCTGGGCAGCGACGAAGAGTGGAAGATCCTCAACACCACCAACGTGCCGCACCCCTTCCACATCCACGTCAACCCGTTCTACGTGGTCGAGATCTACGACCCCAACACGGCGGCCAACTCCTGGGTGCGCGACAGCGGCAACGGCATTTGGCACGACAACATCGTGATTCCCGCCGCCAAGAACGATCCCAACAACACCACGAACATGCTTCTCGGTCCTGACGGCAAGGCAGCGACGCCGGGCTACGTGCGGGTGCGGCACCGGTTCGTCGACTTCCCGGGCAGCTTCGTGCTGCACTGCCACATCCTGGCGCACGAGGACCGCGGCATGATGCAGCTGGTGAGGGTGGTGGACGGGGCGACGACGATCCGGCACCACTAGACGGAGCGGAGTTCGTCAGCGTCGTCGCGAGCGTCGCGAGCTCGAGCGTGAGGTCGTGGCGTTGTTCGGGCGGGGCCCGACGTGGGGCCCCGCCTGCCGGGGCGTATCGTCTATCAGTGGGCTCGTCGCTAGACGGTGAGCTTGCCGTCCGCTAGTACCGGGAGCGCTACTGCAGGCGTACGTCGGCGCTTCAGGCGGCGAAGTCCAGGTTTTCGGTGATCCGCGTGCCGTCGCGCTCGAAGGCTTGGAGGTAGCGGGCGATGCGTTCGCGCGCCACGGCGAGGTCCTCGTTGTCGAGGTTCAAGTTGAGCAGGTCGATGTACCAGGGCGGCTTGACGTCGCTGCCGACGTAGGTGGCGACGATCTCGCGGGCGATGGGAAGGGTCGTCTGCTTGGAGTCGTCGTGGACGTCGCGGTTGTCGGCGCGCAATAACTTCTCGTACTCCTCGGCGAGCAGGCGCGCGAACAGGTCGCGGCTCAGCGGCTCGCCAGCCTTGGCGCCGGTCGCCGGGTCGTCGGCGGTGAAGCCGCCTCGTTCTGAAGAACCTTTGTGCAGCCACTCCCAGACGATGCTGAGGCGGATCTCGCCGGTCGCCATGTCCTCCATCAGGTAGAGGACGTCGTCGTCGCCGAAGAAGTCGGCGGGCTTGAGCGCGGCGGCCTGGAAGCCGCGGCCGAAGGCGTTGCCGTACTGCAGGGCGACGCTGAGCAGATCGCGCGCGCCGCGCACCGTGCGCGGGGCGTCCTCCAGCAGCACCAAGCCGGCCGCATCGGCGTCGGTGTAGGTGAGGCGCGGGAACGAGCGGCCGAGCTGGTTGTCGGCGCCCGTCCGCTCCCACACCGGCCGCACGATGTGCACCATCTTCCAGTGCGCTACCCACTTGCCGCTGGCGCCCGCCTGCTGCTCGCGCTCGCCGCCGGCGACCGCGCGCTTCATTCCCGCCTCGACGCCGGCCGGCGAGCCCACCGGGATGTTGGGCTCCATGCCGCCCTGCCACAGCGCGAAGTTGCCGTTCTTGTCGGGGGTGTTCACCGCCCGCCGCACGCGGTCCTCGTAGTTGCGCATGTAGCCGTAGGTCATGGTGATGGCGTCGATGTTGGGGTTGACGAACTTCGGGTCCCACGCCATCGCGTCCGAGACGCTGTTGATGTAGTCCCAGCGCCCGGTGTTGAAGCCGACGAAGTGGCGGCCGAGGGCGGCGCGGATCTCCATCAGCTGGAAGGCGGCCTCGATCTGCTCCACCAGCACGTAGGCCTTGACCGTTCCGAGCTGCAGTCCCAGGTGGGACTCCAGCGCGGACAGGAGGTCGTTCCAGAGGGCCGCCTCGCCGGCGGTCTGGATCTTCGGCAGGTACAACACCACCGACGAGCCGGCGTCGCGCAGGCGCCGGTGGTTGTTGGCGACGTAGAGGGCGAGGTCGACGATGGAGGCGGAGAAGCCGCTGCCAGTTGCGCCAGCGCCGCCAGTGCTGCCGTCCCCTTCGCGCACGTGGCGGTCGTCCATCCGGATGTGTCGGTCATCCAAGTGGAGGCCGCGGGCGCGGAAGATCTTGGTCGTGAAGTCGAGCTGCCGCCACCAGTCCTCGATGATGCGGTGGCCGAAGAACCCCTCGGCCCAGCCGTTCATCTCGAAGGCCACCTCCTCGGCGACGCGCAGGAAGAGCGGGTCCTTGTCGATCGCCAGCTTCAGGTTGCGCTGGTTGTCGAGCGACATGGTGGTCACCTGGCCGAGGGCATCCTCGCCGTCGAACATCCAGCCGTCCGCCCCCGACAGCAGCGCGTAGGCGACGTTGCGCAGGCCGGCGGCGGTGGTCGCGCGCGGCCTGGTGGCGGGGCCGGTGCCCTGGATCCACTGCCGCTGCAGGTCGGCGGGGATGTCGCTCCCCTCGAAGTTGCCGTCGCGCGCGTCCTGCACGCGGATGGTGGTGCGCGGGATGAGCGAGTCGGCGTCGAGGAAGGCGATGCGGCGGCGCTCGCTGGCGCGAGCGATGCGGCGGGCGGTGCGCTCGGCCATCAGCGCGCGGCGGTCGCGGTCGAACGACGCCAGCGCCTCGATGGCCGCCAGCGCCTCGTCGGTGTATACGTCGGGGTAGGCGTCGCGCACGCCCTGGCGGAACTGCAGGCTAGCCATCGGATCGACCCTCCACCGTCGGCGCGAGTCTATGCCGCTCTGCGGCAGTAGCCAGCGAGAGCGACGCCCGTGCGCGGGCGCTAACCGCCTCCGGCGGCGAGTGGGCGCACGCGCGAGTTGGCCGGGCTGTAGCGGGCTCACGAGCTCGTCGAGGTCGACGCTGGCGAGCCGGTTCCGGGAGTGAGGGCGGGGACGTTTCCGCGGAAACGTCTACGGCGGCGCCGGCTGGCCGCCGACCTCGCGCAGGCAGTCGACTGCCCAGGCGAGTTGGAGCGGTGTGCCGTCCCAGCTCGGCAGACCTGCGTCGTGGTCGACGACGATGCCTCGCGATGCGAGACCGTCAACGAGGGCCGCCCGCGGCTCGCTGCCGGCAGCCGGCAGCGCTGGCGCCTCGACGAGCCGCCGGCCGTCGGGGTGGAAGAAGCAAACCTCGCCGTCACGCCGCAGCTCGACGCGGAAGCCCTCCTCGTGCACGGCGCGGTGGTGACGGCGGCAGAGCTGCACCAGGTTGGCGAGCTTGGTCTCGCCGCCGTCGGCCCAGTGCTCGAGGTGATGGGCGTCGCAGAGCTTCGCGGCGCAGCCGGGGAAGCGGCAGCCGCCGTCGCGGCGGGCGAGCGCGCGGCGGAGGGGCGTCGAGATGGCGCGGGTGCGGCGCCCGACGTCGGGCACCGAGCCGTCGCCCCGGTGCCGCATCACCACCACCGCCGCATCGCAGGCGAAGCGCCGGGACGTTTCCGCGGAAACGCGCGAGCCGTCGAGCAGCGTCGCGCCTCCCTCGCCAACGGCCGCGAGCGCGCCGGCGTCGACGTGAAGCACGACCTGGAAGCGGTCGCCGCGTGTGCCGGGGTCGAGGCCGCCCGCGAGCGCGCTCTCGGCGACGAGGCCCAGGGCGTCGGCGCGGCGCTGCTCGGAGCTCGGCGGCTCAGCCTCGCCGGCGTTGCGGAACGTTTCCGCGGAAACGTCCCCGGCGAGCTTCACCGCCGCGGCGTCGAGGGCGCGCAGCAGCGCGGCGCCGGCTTCCGGGGCGAGGCGCGCCTGCACGACGACCATGCCATCCTCGTCGGTGTAAGCGCGCAGGTAGCGGCCGGCGTGGCGAAGCTGCGCGTGGTCTTGCTCGACGAGCCGGTCGACGCGCCGCCAGGCTCGCACCACCTTCTCGACGTGCGCGGCGGTGCCCGCCTTGGCGAAGGTCAACAGCTCCTCCTCGTTGGCCGGCGTCGCCACCCGCGTCAGCGCCCGCACCTTGGAGAACGACAGCTCGCCGCGCGCCATCGCCGCCGAGAGCCGCGGCAGCTCGGCGAGCGCGTGCGCCACCCGCACCTTCTCGCGCGCCGCGCCGAGCTCGAGACCGGTGCGCCAGTTGAGCCAGTGGGCGCAGGAGCGGAAGCCGCCGTTCCAGCCGCCGCCGAGGTCGAAGTCGCGCAGCATGACCAGCAGGTGGTAAGTGGCCGCTTGGAGCTGCGCCGAGAGCAGGGCGATGCGCTCGGCGAGCGCGTCGAGGGCGGCACCTGCCGGCGGCGCGGCGGCGTGGTTCTCAGGACAAGCGGGACGAGGCAGCGACAGAGTGTTCAATGGGATCCCTCCTCGCGAGAGCCCATCCTAAGTCCTCTTTTTTCAGGCTCTTGGGGGCTCGCCGGAGGCCCGGAAACCAGCCGCTGGTCGCATTGGGTCTCGCCGCGGCGAGATCGACGCTCCAACGGGCCGCGAGGACCCCGAGCACGCGAAGGTTGGCGCCACCTGCGCTCGCTGCCGTGCGTGCTGCGAAAACCTTGTCAAGAGGTCTCGCGAATTTGTCACATGGGAAATCGCAACGGCCCGCGTCCGCATGGTGCGCAGCGCGCACCCCGCCGCCGGAGCTGCGGTGCGTGTGGAAAACGCGCAGCGTTTTCCAAGCGGCTGCGGGAGGGCCGTCTGCGGGGTTTCCGCAACCGCGGCACGTTCCGCAGCTCTCCGCTCGGGCCGTCTTCGCGGTGGAACGCCAGAGCCATGCTCGCGCCGGGATCGACGCGCCGCCGGTCTAGGCGCCGCCCGCCTCCTCCTTCGCCACCGCCGCCTCGGCGGCCTGGAAGCCGGTGCGCGAGTGGGTGCCGTCGCAGAAGGGCTTGTTGAGCGAGCCGCCGCAGCGGCAGAGCGAGAAGGCGGTCTTGCCCGCGAGGTCGTAAGGGTTGCCTTGAGCGTCTACGAGCTCGACGGCCCCCTCGGCTGCCTCGACGCGGTAAGGACCGTTGGCGCGGACGGTGATCTTGACGTTTGCCATAGCGTTGCACGCTACCAGCGAGGGCGGGCCGGCGCCACCGGCCCTGAACGTACTGAACGGACTCCGCTACGATGGCGCCATGAGGAACACCACCATCCTTCTCGCCGGCTCCATCGCCCTGCTCGCCGCTCTGGGTCTCCCCACGGCTGCGCTCGCCCAGGACTGGGCGCTGCCGCGGCTCGAGAAGTCGCCGCGCCACCACGAGTGGGCGGCGGTCAAGAGCGGCGACCGTACCGTCCACACCTTCGTCGCCTATCCGCAGAGCGCCGCCAAGTCGACGGCGGTGATCGTCATCCACGAGAACCGCGGCCTCACCGACTGGGCCCGCGGCGTCGCCGACCAGCTCGCCGAGGCGGGCTACATCGCGCTGGCGCCCGACCTGCTCTCGGGCACCGGGCCCGAGGGCGGCCGCACCAAGGACTTCGCGACCTCCGACGCCGCCCGCGAGGCGATCTCCAAGCTGACGCCCGACCAGGTGACGGCGGACCTCGACGCAGTGGCCGCCTATGCGCTCAAGCTGCCGGCGAGCAACGGCAAGCTGGCGGTGGGGGGCTTCTGCTGGGGCGGCGGCCAGACCTTCCGCTACGCCACGCACAACAAGGGCCTCGCCGCGGCCTTCGTCTTCTACGGCGCCTACCAGCACACCAAGGAGCAGCTGGCGGCGATCGGCGCTCCCGTCTACGGCTTCTACGGCGGCAACGACGAGCGCATCAACGCCACCATCCCCGACACCGCGAAGTTGATGAAGGAGCTCGGCAAGACCTACGAGCCGGTCACCTACGAGGGTGCCGGCCACGGCTTCATGCGCGGCGGCGAGGACCCGCAGGGCACCGAGGCCGACCGCAAGGCGCGCGAGCAGGCGTGGGAGCGCTGGAAGGCGTTGCTCAAAGGCCTCTAGCCTGCGCCGTTGATCGGCCGGCGTAGGAGCGCGCTCACCAGGGCGACGAAGGTCAACGGATGCCCGTACTGCTCGTAGCTCTCCTTCTCCTCGGCGCCGCGCTCGTCGTCGTCCTGCTATTCCTCGTCCTGTTGCCACTCTCGCTGGTGCAGCGCTATCGCGTCGGCACCGCGCGGCGGCCGGCGCGTGGCTGGGTGGCCACCGTCAACCTGGTGAGCGTGGCGATCTCGGCGCTGCTCTTCCTGCTCGTCGCCGGCATCACCGGCCTGTGGGTGCCCAACGCGCTGCGGTACGGCGCCGCCGGCCTCCTCGCCGGTTGCCTGCTCGGCTTCCTCGGCGTGGCCACCAGCCGCTGGGAGGCCACCCCCGGCGCGCTGCACTACACGCCGAACCGCTGGCTCGTGCTCGCCATCACGCTGCTGGTCGCCGCGCGGCTCGCCTACGGCGTCTGGCGCGGCTGGTATGCCTGGCGGGTGACTCCCGGTGAGGAGTCCTGGCTGGCCGTCGCCGGCGTGGCCGGCTCGCTCGGCGCCGGCGCGGTGGTGATCGGCTACTACCTGACCTACTGGGCGGGAGTGCGCCGGCGCTTCCGCCGACACGCGCCGCGGCTGCCGTCGCGCACGACGCTGTCAGGCTGACCGGCGAGGCGCGGCGTCACTTCGCCGCTGGCGCTGCGCCGCCGCCTGTACCCGTCCCGGTGCCCGTCCCCGCGGCGCCTGGCGCGATCTCTTCGCCCGCCGCCGCCAGCGCCGCGTCGCGGAACGACTCCTTGTAGATGTCGACCACCGACTTGACGAGCGAGAAGATGAGCGGCCCGATCACCAGGCCGATGAAGCCGAAGGCCTGCAGGCCGCCGAGCACCGAGAACAGCAGCGGGATCGCCGGCAGCTCGGCACGCCCGCGCATCACCCACGGCCGCACCAGGTTGTCGATGGTGGAGACGACCAGCACGCCCCACAGCGCCATGAAGATCGCCCAGCCCCAACTGCCGTGCCCCAGCGAGGCCTGGACGCCGAGGTAGATCGTCGCCGGGATCCACACCACCGCGGCGCCCACCATCGGCAGCAGCGAGAGGACGGCCGCCACCGACCCCCAGAGCAGCGCTCCCGGCACGCCGGCGATGAGCAGGCCGACGGTGGTGGCCACGCCCTGGGCCAGCGACGTCATCACCTGGCCGCGGAAGGTGGCGTCGATCACCGCCGTCAGCTTGGCGGCGATCTGGCGGTCGTAGCGACGCGGCAGCGGCGACAGCACGGCGAGCTCGCGCAGGATCGCCGGCCCGGCGACGAAGAAGTAGAACGCCGAGAGCATCACCAGGAAGAAGCCGAGCACCATGCCGGCGAGCCCGCCCACAACTTGCGCGCCGTGCCGGGCCACCCAGCCGGGCGCCTCGCGGACCACCGGCAGCACCAGGCGGTCGGCGCTGAGCAGGTTGGGGTCGAAGTTGGGCACGTAGCGCTTGATGAAGGCAAGCCGCCCCGGCAGGTCGAACGAGGCGAGCGTCGCCTGCACGTCGGCGTTCTGCAGCCGCTCGATCAGCGCGTTGGCCTGCGCGATGAGCAGCAGCGTGATGAGGAACGCCGGCAGGATGAGCAGGAAGGTGATGCCGAGCAGCATCACCGTCGCCGCCAGGCCCGAGCGGCCGTTGAAGCGCCGCTGCAGCCGCACGTAGAGCGGGTGGGTGAGGATGACGATGATGGCGCCGACCAGGATCGCCTCGAGGAACGGCCGCAGGATGTAATACGCCCCGACGAGCACCAGCACCGCCACGAGGGCGAAGGTGACGATGCCCGCGAGCCGCCACTCGCGCCACATCTCGCGGGTCTCGTGGGGGCGCGGGGGAGCGTCGGGTTGGTTGGCCATCAAGCGGTCTCGCGTCGCGGCGCCCATCGTGGCACAAATCGGCTCGATCACGAGGTGGCACCGCGCAATGTTCATATACGACGGTGATGTATGGTGATTCCATGAGGTCGATCCGAGTGACGTTCGACGAAAATCTCCTGGCGCGGCTCGATGCCAGCGCTGAAGTGCGTCGCGACGGCCGCTCGGCAGTGCTTCGCAAGGCCGCCGCGGAGTACCTGGCGCGGCAACGTGAGAGCGAGATCGCCGAGGCGTACGCGCGGGGCTATGGCGAGCACCCTGTCGACAAGGAACTGGAAGGGTGGTCCGAGGAGCGCGCATGGCCAGGGGAGTGAATCGGGAGACGCGTCGGCCCCGCCTTCTCGCACTCACGCTGCTCGCCGCCATTGGCACTGCCGCCGGAGCGGCGGCCGACGGCCCGCTCGCCATTCATGCGCCGCCGCTGCAGGTGCCGGAGGAGACGGCGGGGAGCGGGCTGGCGCCGGAAGCGGCGGTGAAGATCTCGATCGACGCCCGCGGCAACGTCACCAAGGTCGACGTCGTCTCGATCGCGCCGTCGAGCGAGCACGACGAGCTGTTCCGCGAGGGGCTGGTCGGCACCCTCTCCAAGTGGCGCTTCGCGCCGGCGACCGAGAACGGCAAGCCGGTGCCCAGCACGCTCGACTGGCGCGTGCGCTTCCCGGCCAGGCCGGCGCAGGCGAGCGAGGCGATCGACGTCAACGCTCCCCTGGTCGGCAGCGACGCCGAGCAGAGGCGTAGCGCCGTGCTGGCGCTGTCGCAGGAGAAACGTCGCAAGCTGCTCGCCGCGCAGACCGCTACGGGCCTGCGCTTCCTCGACCCCAAGCGCAGGCGGGACGCCTCCTCTCCTCGCTTCGCCGTGCACGCCGACGCCGACGACCCCGAGCTTGCGGCGACAGTGGCCAACAACCTGGAGGCGATCTTCGACACGTTGGCGCTGGAGCTGTTGCCCGGGATCAGCCTGCAGCCGGAGGTCTACAAGATCCAGGTGGTCGTCTACCGCGACCGCGCGAGCTTCCGGGCGCTGCTGCAGGAGATGCCTCGCTACGAGTGGTCGAACGGCTTCTACAGCCCGGCGGGGATGATCGCCTTCGACCTCGCGCAGCCCTCCAACAACGCGCTGATGAGCCTGCTGCTGCACGAGGCGACCCACGCCTTCCTCGACCGCCACCTGGTGCGGCCGGGCGTGGCGCTGCCGCGTTGGCTGGGCGAGGGTTTCGCCGACTACGTCGGCAACTCGCGCATCCAGGACGGCCGCCTGCGGCCCGGCAAGACGCTCACCCGCGCCTTCGAGATGCACGTCGGCAACGTGTTCGTCGTGCAGACCGTCGCCGGCGGCCGCCTCGATGAGGCGAAGGCCGCGCTGCGGCAGGGCAAGGGGATGGGCGTGCGCACCTTGCTCGAAGCGTCGCCGGAGATCTTCTACGGCGCGCAGAGCTCGCTCTACTACGCCTCGTCGTGGCTGCTCGTGCACTACCTGCGCGACGGCGCCGCGGGGTGGGCGCAGGAGCGCTTTCCGCGGCTCGTGCTCTACCTCGCCGAGGGTTACCCGCCGAACGCGGCCTTTCGCACCGTCTACGGCGCGCCCGAGGGGGCCGACGACGACTTCCGCAGGTACGTGAAGGCCTTCTAGGGCTTGGCGTCGAAGAGGGCGCTCTCGCGCGCGGCCGCGGCGGTGTCGCCGAGCTTCGTGTAGCAGCCGGCCAGGTAGTAGTGCGCGTCGCGCTTGTCGGGCTGCAGCTCGAGGGTGCGGCGCAGCGAAGCGACGGCGTCGCGGCAGCGCTCCAGGTGGAAAAGGGCGATACCGCGCTTGTAGTGGCTCTCGACCCGCGACGGGTTGACGGCGATCGCCTCGGCGAGCGCGTTCGCCGCCTCCTCCCAGCGCTCGAGCTTGAAGGCCGCCGCGCCGAGGTTGTACCAGGCGGGCTCGGCGTAGTCGGTCCCCACGAGCTGTGGCGCGGCGCGGGCGAGCAGGTCGCTGGCGCCTTTCGCGTCGCCGGCGCCGAGCAGGTCGCTGCCCTCCTCGAAGAGCAGCAGCGGATCGGACTCGCCGGCACGGCGGGCGGCCACGGCCGCGGCTTGCGCGGCGCGCTCCTCGGCGGTGCCGTAGAGGTGGAGCAGGGCGAGCTGCGCCTCGGTGTGCTCCGGCTCGTGCGCGAGCACGCGGCGGAAGATCGCCTGCGCCTCGGCGTCACGGCCGGCGTCGCGTAGCGCCCAGGCGGCGTTGACGAGAACGCTGACGTAGGAGCTCGCCGCCAGCTCGGACGTCGTGGGGGAAGGCGGCGGGACCAGCTTCTCGATCTGCTTCGTCATCTCGTCGAAGCGGCCGAGATGGGCGAGCGCCCGCACGTACATCGCGCGCAACGTCTGCGGCGCGTCCGGCGCGTCCACCATCGTCGCCAGCAGCTGGGCGGCGCTGCTCCACCGCTCGAGACCGAGGTCGAGGAAGAGGGAGCGCCATTGCAGCGTCTCGCTCGGTTGCAGCGCCATCAGCCGGGCGAGGGTGTCGCGGGCAGCCTCGGGCTTGCCACGCCGCTGTTGCAGATCGGAGGCGACCTCGAGCAGCTCGACGAGGCCCGGGCGCGGCGGCTTGGCGTCCACGGCCGGCTCGCGGGCGAGGCGCCGCTCGAGCGCGGCGAGCAGCAGGTCCGCGTCGTCGCCGGCCGTCATCAACGCGACGTGGGTGAGCAGGCCGTCGGGGAGCTCCGCGGCGGGGTCCTCCAGCCGCGCCGTGAGCCGGCTGCGTAGCGCCGCGGCGCGGTCGGCCGGGTAAGCGCCGGCGTGCAGCAGCGGCAGGATGCCGGCGAGCGCCGGCAGCTCGCAGCCGGGGAGGTCTGCGGCAGCCTCGAGCCCCTTGCGCGCCGCGTCGGCGTCGCCGCGCTGGTTGGCGATGCGCGCAACCCGCACCGCTTCGACGCAGGGGACCGGCGGCAGGCCGGTGGTTGCCGCGGCGGGCGCCGGGGGCGCAGCTCGAGGAGCCGCCGGCTGCGTCCCCCATGCGGCGCCGCCCACGGCTGCCGCCACCGCGACCGCCAGGGCGACTCTCGAGATCCCATTCACGCGCGCCATGGTACCCGGCGGCGCAACCTCCGCCGGCGTCTCGCGTACCATCGCTTCGAGAACTCGAGCGGCGGAGGCTTCACTGCGGGGACCCGCCCCGCCGGCGGAAGCTCGGCCATACCAACGACAGCCCCGAGGAGGGCCACGATGCGCAATTTCGGTTTGTCACGGTTCGTGGCGGCGCTGCTGCTGCTGCTACTGGCGGGGGCGGCGGGCGCGGCACGGGCGGCCGAGGAGGCGGCTGGCGACAAGGCGGAGAAGCCGAAGACGGAGGTGCCCGCGCCACGCAAGTTCACCAGCGAGCACCGGCTGCAGAGCGGCGGCACCGACATCGCCTACACGGCGACGGCCGAGGACGTCTACCTCAAGGACGCCGATGACAAGCCCACCGCCACCTTCTTCACCATCTCCTACGTCAAGAAGGGCGTCGGGCGCCCCGAGGACCGGCCGCTCACCTTCGTCTTCAACGGCGGCCCCGGCTCGGGCTCGATCTGGCTGCACTTCGGCCTCGTCGGGCCGCGCCTGATCGACCTCCCCAGCGACGCCTCCGACCCGGGCGGCCCGCCCTACAAGCTCAAGGACAACCCCTGGACCATCCTGCGCGCCACCGACCTGGTGTTCGTCGACCCGGTGGGCACCGGCTACAGCAAGGCGCTCGGCGAGCACAAGAACCAGGAGTTCTGGGGCTACGACCAGGACGCCGACTCGGTGGCGGAGTTCATCCGCACCTTCGTCACCACCCACAACCGCTGGAACTCGCCCAAGTACATCCTCGGCGAGAGCTACGGCGGCATCCGCGGCTCGCTGCTGGTGCCGCGCCTGCAGCAGCGGCTCAACGTCGGGCTCAACGGCGTCATCCTCATCTCGCCGGCGCTCAACATGGGGACGCTGCCGTTCGTGACCGGCGGCAACGACCTCTCGTACGCCACCCACCTGCCGGCGCTGGCAGCCACCGCCTACTACCACGAGAAGCTGCCCGACCAGTGGCCGAGCCTCGAGGCGCTGCTGCGGGAGGTCGAGGCCTACGCCGGGGGCGAGTACCTCGCCACCTTGTTCAAGGGCGACACCGTCTCCAAGGAGGAGAAGGAGCGCGTCGCCGAGCGCCTGCACCGCTACACCGGCGTCTCCAAGGACTACGCGCTGCGCAGCGACCTGCGCATCTACGCCCAGCGCTTCATCAAGGAGCTGCTGCGCGACGAGGGCAAGTCGGTGGGCCTGCTCGACGGCCGCTACACGCAGGACGAGCTCGACGACGTCGCGGCCTTCCCCGACGGCGACCCGTTCAGCGCCAAGACCGGGCCGGCATACGTCTCCGCCTTCCAGAGCTACCTGCGCAACGACCTCGAGGTCGACCTCGCACAGCGCTATGTCGCCCTCAACGAGGCGGCCAACGGTCAGTGGAAGCGCCCGGGCCAGGACGGCGCCTTCAACGGCTTCGTCGACGTCACCTCATCGCTCGCCCAGGGCACCAAGGACAACGAGGGGCTGCGCGTCTTCTCGGCCTCCGGCTACCACGACCTGACGACGTCGTACTTCGCCACCACCTACATGCTGCACCACAGCGGCATCGACGCCGGCCGCATGACGATCAAGGACTACGAGGGCGGCCACATGATGTACCTCTACCAGCCGTCGCTCGAGGCGTTGTCGAACGACGTGGTGAGGTTCATCCAGGGGAAGTGACGCGCTGCCCACCGCCCGCGGCGAGCGTCGCGGGCGCCGCCGCCGGGCTGCAGCGGCGCAGCGCCGCTTCCGCCGCCGCGACGCCGCGGTCGCCGGCGGGGCGCGCGCCGCGCAAGACGGGGAGCGCCTCCCGCAGCAGCGGCGCCCCTTCGGCGCCACGCCCCTCCGCGCACAGCAGCTCGCCGAGGCGTGCCTGTCCCGCCGCCAGGCGGGCGTTGTCCGGCGCCAGCTGCCGGCGCAGCACGTCGATCCCGCGCCGCAGCTCGGCCTCGACGCCAATGCGGGCGCCGGCAGCGAGCCGCGCCTCGGCGAGGTCGATCAGCGCGCCTCCGGTGCGCGGGTGGTCGGGCCCCAGCGTCTTCTCGTAGGCAGCCAGCACGCTCTCGAGCTCGGCGATGCCGGCGCCGGTCTCGCCCGCCTCGACCAGTATTTGCCCGAGGCTGCGCCGGTAGATCAGCACCATGTGCGACTCGGCCCCGGCGAGCGCGGTGAAGCTCGCGATGGCGCGGCGGTAGAGGTCGCGGGCGCGCGGCACGTCCCCCTTGGCGCCCCACGCCGCCGCCAGCTGGCCCAGTCCATAAGCGGTCAGGCTGTGGTCCTCGCCGAAGGTGCGCTCGCCCACCGCCAGGACCCGCTCGCCGGCGGCGATGGCGGCGTCGAGGTGGCCGAGCTCGAGCTCGGCGGAGCCGACGTCGAGCAGCGCCGCCACGGCGGACGGGCTGTCGCGGCCCAGCCGCCGCTCGCGCAGCTCGAGGGCGCGGCGAAACAGCGGCAGCGCGCGCGCCGCCTCGTCGATGCTCTGCAGCAGGTGGCCGCGAGTGACGAGGGTGGTCGCCAGGTCGAGCTCCGCCGGCGGCCCCAGCCGCTCCTGCAGCTCGGCCGCCCGCGCCAGCGCGTCGTCGGCGGCGCGGTAGTCGCCCAGCGCCTTGTCGGCGAGCGCCACCAGGGTGAGCGTCTTCGCCCGCTCGGCGTCGGCGCCGGCGCGCCGCTCCTCGACGGCGAGGGCGTGCCGCAGCAGCGGCCGCGCGCGCCGCGGCTGCTCGAGCTCGAGGTAGGTGGCCCCGAGGTCGCGCTCGGCGGCGGCGGTCCGCGGGTCCTCGCCGCCGTAAAGCCGCCGCCGCTTCGCCAGCGCCTCCTCGAACAGCGGCAGCGCCTCCCGCTTGAGGTCGAGCTGCGCGTAGACGCCGCCGATGAGCGCCATCATGGTGGCGGCCACCTCGGGCTCGTCGGCGAGGTCGCGCCGCAGGTTGGCGGCGCCGCGGTCGACGATGTCGCGCACGCTGAGCTTGACGCCCTTCGTACGGTCGAGGTCGGTGAGCTCGAAGATGTTGCCGAGGAATGCCGAGACGCGCTGCGCCTTCGCCGCCTCGAGCCGCGCGCGGTCGCGCTCGCGGGCGAGCCGCGCGGTGTAGAAGGCGACCAGCAACGCGATGGTGGTGACGGCGGCGAAGGTGATCGCGGCGCCGAAGCGATGGCGGCGGAGCAGCTTGCCGGCGCGGTAGAAGAAGGTGTCGCGTCGCGCCGACACCGGGCGGCCGTCGAGGTGGCGCCGCAGGTCTTCGGCGAGCTTCTCCACCGAGGCGTAGCGCCGCTCGGGCTCCTTGCGCAGCGCCATGAGGACGATGTTGTCGAGGTCGCCCGCCAGGCTGCGGCGCAGCTTCGGCGGCGTGGTGTCGCGGCTGGCGCTGATCGCTTCGGCGGTCGCCGGTGGCGAGCCCTCGCCGGGGCGCGAGGCGCCGCGGTGGACGGCGCTGCTCGGGCGCGACGGCAGGGTGTCGGAGATGACGCGCTCGACCTCCTCCGCCCGGCGCGAGGCGAGCAGGTACGGCCGCCGGCCGCTGAGCAGCTCGTAGAGGATGACGCCGAGGGAGTAGACGTCGCTCGCCGTCGTCACCGGCTCGCCGCGCACCTGCTCGGGGCTGGCGTACTCGGGGGTCATCGGCAGGGCGCCGAGCACGGTGGCGTCGCGCGCCTCCGCCGGCGTTGGCGTCTCCGCCTGCAGCAGCTTGGCGATGCCGAAGTCGAGCAGCTTGGGCGTGCCGTCGGCGGTGACCAGGATGTTGGCGGGCTTCAAATCGCGGTGGACGACGAGGTGCTGGTGCGCGTACTGCACCGCCGCGCACACCTTCTCGAACAGCCGCACGCGGTCGGCGGTGCAGATGGTGTAGCGGTCGCAGGCGGTGAGCAGGTCCTCGCCCTCGACGTGCTCCATGACGAAGTAGGGGACGCCGTCCTCGGTGGTGCCGCCGTCGTAGAGGCGGGCGATGTTGGGGTGGTCGAGGCCGGCGAGGATCTGCCGCTCGGCGACGAAGCGCCGCAGCAGGTGCTCGTCGGCCATGCCGCCGCGCACCAGCTTGATCGCCACCTCCTGTGTGAAGGCGCCGTCGCTCCTCCGCGCCAGGTAGACGGCGCCCATGCCGCCGTGGCCGATCTCGCGCAGGATCTCGTAGGCGCCGATGTGGGTGCGCTGCGGCGCGGCGGGACTTCCAGAGGCGCCGGCACTCGCGCCCGTCGTCGTCGGCTGCGGCCAGGTGATCTCGTGCAGCGCGCCCGCTTCGAGGAACTCGCCGGCCTCCTCGGCGGAGCTCAATAGCGACTCCACCTCGCGGCGCAGCTCGGGCTCCTCGGCGCAGGCGTTGCGCAGGAAGGCGGAGCGCTGGCGGACGGGCAGCTGGCCGGCGACGTCGAAGAGGACGCGGACCCGCCGCCACTGCTCGGGCGTCACGCTGCTACCTGGGTTGGCTTCTGCGGAGGCCTCAAGACGGCGCGGCACCGCCCAGCTCGCGGAAGAGCCAGGCCTTCGCCGAGTGCCAGTCGCGCTTCACCGTCGCCGGCGACGAGCGCACCACCTCGGCGGTCTCCTCGACGGTGAGGCCGCCGAAGAAGCGCAGCTCGACGATGCGCGCCTGGTCGGCGTCGAGCTCCTCGAGCTTGCCGAGGGCGTCGTCGAGGTCGATCAAGTCGACGGCCGGCGGCTCGATGCCGGTGTCGACGTCCTCGACGGCGAGGTGAGGCACCAGCCCGCCGCGCTTGGCGGCGCGGCGGCTGCGCGCGTGGTCCACCAGCACGCGGCGCATCATGCCCGCGGCGACGGCGAAGAACTGGGCGCGGCTCTGCCAGTTGGCGCGCCGCTGGTCGACGAGCTTGAGGTATGTCTCGTGGACGACGGCCGTGGGCTGCAGGGTGTGCCCCCGCCGCTCGCGGCGCAGCTGACGGTCGGCGAGGCGGTGCAGCTGGTCGTAGACGAGCGGCAGCAGCTTGTCGAGCGCCTCGCGATCGCCGCCCTGCCAGCGCAGCAGGAGCGCGGTGACCTCGTCGCTACCGGCGTCGGCCTGTTGGTCGTCGCTCATCTGCGGTTCTATCCGTAGTCGGGTTCCTAGCTTAGGGGCGCGACCGGGGGGTGTCAAAGCAAAGCGTGACGCATTCCACATCGATTTCCTCCTCACTCGCGATGTCTTCTTCGCGGCCGGCCGCGCAAACCTGACAGCGGGAGGGGGAGCGGCGATGGCGGACAGCTGTCCGGGCGGCGAGCGGACAGCTGTCCGCATGCGCGCCGCCCGGTAACCGCTGGCGCTGAGCGAAGTAACTGATCTACAAGCGCTTGCTGTCTCCCTCGCCGGCTGGCACCGCCGTTGCGATGGCGCCCGCGGACCCGCGCAGAGGAGAACTCGTTGATCCGCGATACCTCCACCATGGACCGTCCCGTCGAAGCGGCGCCGCGCCTGCGGCGCCGCTGGCTGATTGCCGCGGCCGCCGCCGCGGTCGCGCTGCTCGCCGCCACCACCATCCCCGGCCTCGTGCGCTGGGCCTCGTCGGAGCGCGCCGTCGACGCCTCGGCGCTGCGCTTCGGCACCGTCACCCGCGGCGACCTCGTGCGCGAGGTGGCGGTGGACGGCAGCGTCGTCGCCGCCTTCCGTCCCACCCTCACCAGCCCGGCGCGCGGCGTCGCCCGCGTCGTGGTGCAGGCGGGGCAGACCGTCACTCGCGACCAGGTGCTGGTGCGCGTCGAGAGCCCTGAGGTCGACAGCCGCCTGGCGCAGGAGCGCTCGGCGCTGCTCTCGGCGCAGAGCGACCTGCAGCGGCAGCGCATCCTCGCCCGCCAGGACCGCCTGCAGCGCGAGCAGGGGATCGCGCTGCTCGGCGTGCAGCTCGAGGCCGCCAAGCGCGCCATGGACCGCGCCGAGCGCACCAAGCAGATGGGCATCCTCAACGAGGTCGACTACGAGCGCGCGCAGGACGAGGTGAAGCTCGCCGCCATGCGCTTCCAGTCGGCCAAGGAGGAGGCCGGTCTCGCCGGCGAGACGCTCGCCTTCGAGGTGACCAACCGCGCTTCGCAAGTGGAGCAGCAGCGGCTGGTGGTGGCGGAGCTGCAGCGCCAGGTGGCGGCGCTCGGCGTCAAGGCGCCATTCTCCGGCCTCGTCGCGCGCGTCGCGGTCGCCGACGGCGACTCGGTCACCGAGGGGCAGCCGCTGGTCGGCGTCGTCGACCTCACGCGCCTCGAGCTCGAGGTGTGGGTGCCGGAGAGCTACGCGCCCGACATCAAGCCGGGCACGCCGGCGGTGATCACCATCGAGGCGCGCGAGTGGGCCGGCGAGGTCACCAGCCTCTCGCCCGAGGTGCAGGGAAGTCGGGTACGAGGTGTAGTCGGCTTCCGCGGCGAGACGCCACCGGGGCTCAAGCAGAACCAGCGCGTCGCCGCCAAGCTGGTGCTGGAGACGCGGCGCAACGTGCTCAAGGTGCAGCGCGGGCCCTTCCTCGAGGCGCTCGGCGAGCGCCAGGCCTACGTGGTGGACGACGACGTCGCCGAGCTGCGCCCGATCCAGATCGGCAGCGTCAGCGTCAGCGAGGTGGAGATCGCCGGCGGCCTCGAGGCCGGCGACCGCATCGTGCTCTCCGATCCGACGGCTTTCGAGGGCGCCAAGCGCGTCCTGTTGCAGCGATGACCGATCTCGACACAAGGAGCAGTCGAACGATGATCCGGATGAAGAACGTCTCGAAGGTCTACCGTACGGAGCACGTGGAGACGCACGCGCTGTCGAGCTTCACGGTCGACATCGCCGCCGGCGAGTTCGTCGCCATCATGGGCCCGTCGGGCTCGGGGAAGACGACCTTCCTCAACATCGCCGGCCTGCTCGACACCTTCGACCAGGGCACCTACTGGCTCGACGGCGAGGACGTCTCGCGGCTCTCCGACCGCGCCATGTCGAAGCTGCGCAACGAGAAGATCGGTTTCATCTTCCAGAGCTTCAACCTGATCCCCGACCTCGACGTCTTCGACAACATCGACGTGCCGCTGCGCTACCGCGGGCTGCCCGCCAAGCGCCGGCGCGAGCTGATCGAGGAGTCGCTGGCGGTGGTCGGCCTGACGGCGCGCCTCAAGCACTACCCGGCGCAGCTTTCCGGCGGCCAGCAGCAGCGGGTGGCGGTGGCGCGCGCCCTCGTCGGCACGCCGCGGCTGATCCTCGCCGACGAGCCCACCGGCAACCTCGACTCGGCGATGGCCAACGAGATCCTCGACCTGCTCGAGCGCATCAACGGCGCCGGCACCACGGTGGTGATGGTCACCCACGACCCCGAGCTCGCCACCCGCGCGCCGCGCCAGATCCACGTCCTCGACGGCCGCATGCTCGACCTCGCGGCCGAGGCGCCGTCGCCGCTGTTCCGGCCGGGTGGCTCGGTGGCCGAGCCGGCGTTCCGGAGGTAAGCATCCATGCTCGCCTACCATCTGCGCATCGCCGCCAAGAGCCTGCGCCGCACGCCGATCCTCTCGGCGCTGCTGGTCGTCGGCATCGCCCTCGGCATCGCCGTCTCCACCGCCTTCGTCGCCGCCTACCACACGATGGCGAAGGACCCCATCCCGCACAAGAGCGACCGGCTCTTCTGGGTGGCGATGGACGCCTGGAACAAGGACCGCCCTTGGGACGACGACAACCCCAAGGACGCGCCGGACCAGCTCACCTACCGCGACGCGATGGCCCTGATGGCGTCACCGATCCCCACGCACAAGAACGCCATGTTCAAGAGCCTGCTGACGGTGTACCCGGCGAGCCGCGAGGAGCGCCCGTTCCGCGCCCGCACGCGGGTCACCTTCCGCGACTTCTTCGCCCTCTTCGACACGCCGTTCGAGTACGGCGCCGCCTGGGGCCCCGAGGCCGATGCCGCGCCGCAGGCGGTGGTGGTGCTCTCGCACGACACCAACCAGAAGCTCTTCGGCGGCGCCGACAGCGTCGGCAAGCAGGTCCGCATCGAGGACCGCCAGTTCACCGTCGCCGGCGTGCTGGCGCCCTGGCGCCCGAAGCCGACCTTCTACGACCCCTTGAACGGCGCCTTCGAGGAGACCGAGGAGATCTACATCCCGTTCCGCTGGACGCCGGTGATGGAGATCGACAGCGCCGGCAACCGCAGCAGCTGGAAGTCGTCGGGGCCCGAGTACACGGACCTGCTGGAGTCGGAGTCGATCTGGATCCAGTACTGGGTGCAGCTCGACGACGCCAGGCAGAAGGAGGCGTACCTGAGCTGGCTCGCCGGCTACGTCGGCGAGCAGAAGAAGGTCGGGCGCTTCGAGCGGCCGCTCAACAACCGGCTCTATTCGGTGCCCGAGTTCCTCGACTGGCAGCAGGTGGTGCCGCGCTCGGCGAAGACGATGCTGGTGATCAGCCTGCTCTTCCTCGTCGTCTCGTCGGTGAACCTCATCGGCATCCTGCTCGGCAAGTTCCTCGCCCGCTCGCCGGAGGTGGGCGTGCGGCGGGCGCTGGGCGCCAGCCGGCGACACGTCTTCCTGCAGCACCTGCTCGAGTGCGAGCTGGTGGCCCTGCTCGGCGGCGTCGTCGGGCTGCTCGCGTCGATGCCGCTGCTGCACGGCATCGACCGGCTCAACCGCGCCGCCGACGAGCCGTCCCTGTACCAGCTCCAGCTGCCGGTGCTCGCCGGCGGCATCCTGCTGGCCCTGGTCGCCGGCCTGGTGGCCGGCCTCTATCCGGCGTGGCGCATCTGCCGCATCCCACCCGCATCGCACCTCAAGGCGCAGTAGGAGGCACGTCATGGAATTCGGACCCGTCTTCCGCGCCCTCGTCCACAACCGCGCGCGGTTCGTGTTGATCACTCTCGAGGTGGCGCTGACGCTGGCCATCATCGCCAACTGCGTCAGCATGGTGCTCGACCTGCGCGGCAAGTTCCTCCGCCCGTCGGGCTACGACGAGGCCAACCTCATCGTCGTCTCGCTCGATCCGTTCGCTCCCTCTTACGCGGACGAGGGCTACCTGCACGCGGCGCGGGCGCGCGACCTCGACCGGCTGCGTGCCTTTCCCGGCGTGCGCGACGCCACGGCCATCTCGCAGGTGCCGCTCTCCGGCGGCGGCAGCTCCACCGGCCGCAAGGCCGAAGGGGCGAAGGGTGACTCCGTCGGCGCGCCGTACTTCGAGGTCTCCGACCACGCGTTGCAGACGCTGGGCGTCGAGCTCGTGGCCGGGCGCGACTTCCAGCCCGGGGAGTTCCGCGCGTACGAGGACGACGAGGGCGAGGTGCACGACCAGCCGGTGATCCTGAGCCAGGCGATGGCCGACAAGCTCTTCCCCGCCGGCGACGCGGTGGGCAAGCGCATCACCAGCGGCGGCGAGGCCAAGAGCTCCAACGTGGTCATCGGCGTCGTCGCCCAGATGTTCAACTCCTGGCCGCAGGCGGAGCGCTTCTCGGGGCAGGCCATGCTGCTACCGGGGCAGCCGGAGAACGAGCGCCGGATCCGCTACATGGTGCGCACCGAGCCGGGGGCGCGCAAGGCGGTGATGGCCGGCATCGAGGACATGCTGCTCAAGGTCGACGCCGGCCGCATCATCAAGCTGCGCAGCCTCGAGGAGATCAAGAGCAACACCTACAACAGCGAGCGCGGGCTGATCAAGATCCTCGGCGGCGTGGTGGTGCTGCTCGTCGCCGTCACCGCGTTCGGCATCGTCGGCCTCACCTCGTTCTCGGTGTCGCAACGGCGCCGGCAGATCGGCACCCGGCGGGCGCTGGGGGCGACGCGGCAGGACATCCTGCGCTACTTCCTGCTCGAGAACTGGCTGGTCACCGGCAGTGGGCTGGCGCTCGGTCTAGGGCTCGCCTGGGCGCTCAACTACACGCTGGTGAAGATGACGACGGTCACCGGCGCCTCGGCGGTGGTGCCCAAGCTCGACTGGGGCCTGCTCGCCGGCGGCATGCTGCTGCTGTGGGCGAGCGGCCTGCTGGCGGCCCTGGCGCCGGCGTTGCGGGCCACGCGGGTGGCGCCGGTGGTGGCGACGCGCACGGTGTGAGATTGGCGAGGCACCAGCCCTCGTTCCTGTGGTTCACGCGCCAGGGGAAGGCCTACCTGGTCACCGACCAGGCGGCGCTGGCGCGGGTCGGCGCGCTCCACGGGCAGCCCCCGGCGGCCGGCGGGGGCGCGGGCTACGAGGAGGAGACCGTCGGCGAGCGGCTGCGGCGACTGGCGGACGAGCTGGTCGAGAGCGGCGCCGCGCGGCTCGTCGACCAATGACCGCCGGCCCGCATGCCGGCGACGCGGCGCCGAGCGCCGCCGACCGGCCCTCAGGGCGCGGCGTTGTCGGGGGCTTCCACGGCGGCGAGGCTGCCCTCGGCGAGCCAGTGGGCGAGCAGGCCGCGGATGCGGTAGGCGTCGGCGGGGATCACCTCCTCGCACTGGCTGGGAGTGCCGCCGTCCTTGACCTGCCGCCAGAGGTCGCGGATGAAGCCGCCGTCGGTCTCCTCGGGCGTCGGGCTGGGGCGGTTGCCGGTCGAGCGCAGGAAGGTGTGGTCGGGCGCCAGCACCCGGGCCCGCTGCAGCTCGTCGTAGCGGCGCATCCCCTCCATCAGCAGGCCCATGACGTTGTAGGCGTCGCCGTCGGGGACCGCCTCGGCGGCGAGGCGGTTGAACTCGAAGGTGCCGGGCTGCGGCGTCTCCAGCAGCTGGTAGAAGGCGTCGGGGAGCACCAGCTTGCGCACGCGCCCCTCGCGCACCTGTCCCTTGCGCAGGAGCAGCTCGGCGGTGGCGCGGCCGCTGCGGTCGCGCAGCACCAGGCGGCCCGAAGACTCCGCCTGCGACAGCGTCTGCAGCAGCTCGGGGAGACCGAACACCTCGAGGTCGCCGGCGAGCCCGGCGGTGGGCGCGGCGGGAGGAGGTGCCGGCACGCTGGCCTCGGGCTCGGGCGGCGGTGCCGGTGCCTGGTGCCAGTTGGCGAGCGCCGTGGCGGCGGCCTGCCCGAAGGGCTCCGCGGGGAAGCGACGGGCCACGTCTTGGAAGGCCGCCCGCACCGGCTCGCAGCGCGTCGACTGCAGCGTGCGCACGAGGTAGTTCGGGCCCTGCTCGTGGCGGCGGATGGAGAGGCCGAGCACTCGCATCGGCAGCTGGGTGCGCAAGGCGGCGAGGAGCTTCTCGACCGTCTCGGGGTCGGCGGCGAGGTCGTAGCCGGCGAGCTCGCCGAGCCGCTCGAGGGTGTCGCCGAGCGCCGGCCGCTGCTTGAGCCCGTGCTCGACCACCGTGCGGCGGCCGCTGATGGTGCCCTGGCGGGCGAGGCCGGTGATCACCAGCCCCAGCATTCGCCGCAGCTCCGGTGCGTCTTGCGGCGCGCCGGTGGGCTGCTCGAGCAGGCGCTCGATCTGCTCGAGGCACGCGCGCAGCGCGGTCTCCGCCTCCGGGTGGTGGCGCAGGCCGAGGTCGACGAGCGCCTCGCGCACCAGCGGCGCCGGCAGCGCGAGATCCATGCAGCGCGCCACCAGCCGCACCTCGCGCAGCGGGTCGTCGCCGGCGGCCGGACGGATGCGGTGCAGCAGGTAGACGAAGTTGCGCTGCAGCCACGGGGTGTGCTGGGTGTGCTCGCCGGCGAACGAGCTCTCGAGGCGGTCGAGGGCGGCCTGTCGTCCCGGCACGCCGTGCGCCTCGAGCAGCGCCAGCCACAGCCGGCGCTTGGCGCGATCGGGCTCGTCGTCGAGCACCCGCAGCAGCCCCTCCGGCGTCAACGCCGGGTAGAAGTTGAGCAGCCGCCGCAGCAGCGGCAGGTTGGCGGCGTTTTGCGTCTGCGCCATCAGCTCGGCCGCGTCGAGCTCGTCGTGCGCCGTGCCCAGCATGAGGTCGGCGCTGGTCTTCTCGACCTTCCCCTCGGCGAGCACCCGCTTGGCCACCTCGAGCACCTGCACGGCGCGCGGCAGCGAGTGGTCGTTGAACTGCTTGGCGATCGTCGCCAGCAGCTCGCGGAAGTAGCCCGCCGCCCGCGCCGGGTCGCCGGCGAGCTCGACGATGCGCTGCATCGCCTGCACGGGAGCGCTGTCGTGCGCCGGCGCCTCGCCCGGCACCGCCCAGTTGGCGAGCCCCTGGCTCAAGGTGTTGAAGAGCTCCGACAGCCGGACGTTGGTCATCAGCCCGAGGCGGGAGAGGCTCGCCAGGTGCTGCTCGAGCTCGGCCTGCGTGGTGGCGCTCTGCGCCGCCGCGGCGACGAGCTGCGGCGCCTGCTCGGCGAGGGCGGCCATCCGCGCCTCGTCGCTGCCGCGCGAGATGCTGGGGTCGAGGCGCGACAGCAACAGCGAGAAGTGGCGCAGGTTGGTGGCCACCTCGGCGGGGATCTGGGCCGAGGCGGTGACCCCCGGCGCGCCGGCGGGGGCGGCGGCGGTGGGCGGCCGGTAGAGCACCTGCACCTGCGTCGGCAGGCTCGACTCCGCCTCGGACGCCTGCAGCAGGAAGGTGCGCAGCGCGTCGCGCTCGAGCGGCGGGGCCTGGGCCACCAGCACGGCGATGAGGCCGTCGAGGTAGCTGTGCAGCGCCTGCGCTTCGACGAGCTTGAGCCGCCCGAGGAGTTGGAGCTTCTTGACGGCGTGGAAGAGGAAGTCGACGGTGGAGACGTTGCTGCCGGGGGCGCGCGCCTGGCCGTTCACCCAGGAGCGCACCACCTCCGCCCCCAGCTCCGGGGCGTGGGCCAGCAGCAGATGGGCAGCGTCGAGGACGAGGAGCGGCGGAAGCTGGTCGGAGAGGTAGGCCTGCAGCTCGTCGACGGCTTCGCGGAGCTCCCCCGAGAGGGCTCCTTCGGGCATTTCGCGAGGGACGTTAACACGCCGGGGCGGAGGTCGGCCGTGAAGCGGCGCGCTCGCCGGAAGGCCCTTAGAATCCAAGGCGATGCCTGATCGCCTGCGGGTGCTCATCGTCGACGACCAGCCGGCGGTGGCGCGGGCGCTTTCGGTGCTGCTCGACATCCACGACATCCCCAACGTCGTCGCTTCGAGCCCCGGCGAGGCGATGGCGATCGCGCGCGGCGAGGTGCTCGGCGCCGTCCTGCAGGACATGAACTTCGCCCCTAACGAGACCTCGGGGCGCGCCGGCGTCGAGCTCTTCCGCCGCCTGCGCGAGCGCGACCCCGGCGTGCCCATTTTCCTGCTCACCGCCTGGGCGTCGCTGGAGACGGCGGTCGAGCTGGTGCGCGAGGGGGCGGCCGACTACGTGCAGAAGCCGTGGGACGACGCCAAGCTGGTGGCGACGCTGCAGGCGCTGCTGCGCTCGCGCGCCGCGGCGGTGGCCGACGACCGCCAGCGCGGCGAGCTCACGGTCTCGCGCGCCGCCCTCGCCCGCGACCACGACCTGCGCGGCCTCGTCTACGCGAGCCCGGCGATGCACCGCGCGGTGGCGCTCGCCATCCAGGTGGCGCCGTCGGACGCGCCGGTACTGCTCACCGGCCCCTCGGGCGCCGGCAAGGAGCGCGTCGCCGAGATCGTCCAGGCCAACTCGCGGCGCCGCGGCGCGCCGTTCGTGCGCGTCAACGTCGGCGCCATCCCCGCCGAGCTGATGGAGGCCGAGCTGTTCGGCGCCGAGGCGGGCGCCTACACCGGCTTGAAGTCGCGGCGGGTCGGGCACTTCGAGGCGGCCGACGGCGGCACGCTGTTCCTCGACGAGATCGACTCGCTGCCGCTCGCGGGGCAGGTGAAGCTGCTGCGCGTGCTGCAGGGAGGCGAGCTGCTGCGGCTGGGCAGCAGCCGCGCCCAGCACGTCGACGTGCGCGTGCTGTCGGCCACCAATGCGGCGCTGCCCAAGGCCATCGCCGAGGGGCGGTTCCGCGAGGACTTGTACTTCCGGCTCGACGTGGTGGAGATCCGCGTGCCGCCGCTCGGCGAGCGGCAGGAGGACGTGCTGCCGCTGGCGCGTCACTTCCTCACCACCTTCGCGGCCGAGCGCGGCGAGCCGCTGCGGCTGTCCGCGGCGGCGGAGGGGGCGTTGCTCGCGCATGGGTGGCCGGGCAACGTGCGCGAGCTGGAGAACCGCGTGCGGCGGGCGTCGCTGCTGGCGACCGGCGTCGAAGTCGGCGCCGTCGATCTCGGTCTCGCCGAAGGGAGCGGCGAGCCGGCGGCGCCGCTCTCGCCGCTTTCTCCAGATGCCGAGGCGGAGCGAGCCGAGCTGCTGCGCCTCCTCGCCGGCGACGAAGGCAACGTCAGCCGCGTCGCCGACCGCCTGGGGATCAGCCGCCAGGCGCTCTACCGCCGCATGGCGAGGCTGGGCATCGAGCTGGAACGCCGGCCGAGGGGGTAGTCTGGAGGCATGGCGCGTCCATCCGGCGCCGTCGACTCATCCGGCATCGAGATCGCCACGGGCGCTGCGCGCCCGGGTGAAGGGGACGAGGAGGCGGAGCCGCCGGTCGCCGACGCTTCCACCCCGTCATCGCGAGCGCAGCGAAGCGATCTCGACCTCACCGTGGGCACGGCCGCCCTGCCGCGTGCGGCCGCTGTCCCGCGCACGCGCCGGACGTCGCTGGCCGGCCGCGTCACCGCTGCGGTGGCCGTCGCCCTGCTGCTCGGCGCTTCCGGCGCCGCACTCGCGCTGCGCTACGAGCTGACGCCGCTCGTCGCCTTCCTGATCGTCCTCGCCATTGCGCTGCCGCTGTGCGCCTGGTCGATCGCGCGTCTCCTCCGCCCGCTCGACCGCGTCGTCGGCGGCGTCGCCGACGGCATCCGCAGCTTCCGCGACCACGACTTCAGCGTCCGCCTCGCCTACCCGGGCGACGACGAGCTCGGCGAGCTGGTTCGCCTCTACAACGACGTCGGCGCGCTGCTCCAGGAGGAGCGCCACCTGCTGCGCCAGCGCGAGCTGCTGCTGCAGACGGCGCTCGACCGTTCGCCGGCCGCCATCATGCTCGTCGGCCCCACCGGCCGCATCGTCTACGGCAACCGCGAGGCGCGCCAGTTGCTGCTCGGCGGCGGCGCGCTGGAGGGGCGCAGCTACGGCGAGCTGCGCGCCGGCTGCCCGCCGGCGATGCAGGAGGTGATGGCGAGCGAAACCGACGGCCTCTTCACCGTGCGCGAAGGCGAGCGCGCCGAGACCTTCCACCTGTCGCGGCGCAGCTTCCGCCTCAACTATCGACGCCACGAGCTGCTGCTGCTGCGGCGCCTCACCGGCGAGCTCGGCCGGCAGGAGGCGGAGATCTGGAAGAAGGTGCTGCGCGTTGTCTCCCACGAGCTCAACAACTCGCTGGCGCCCATCTCGTCGCTCGTCCACTCGGCGCGCATCATCGCCTCCGACCCGCGCCACGCCCACCGCGCCGACGAGGTCTTCGCCACCCTGCGCGAGCGCCTCGACCACCTGCAGCGCTTCCTCGACGGCTACGCGCGCTTCGCCCGGCTGCCGCGCCCGCGGCCGGAGGCGGTCGACTGGTCGCGCTTCCTGGAGACGGTGCAGGACTTCCCGCAGGTGCATCTCGTCGGCGCGCCGCCGGCGGCACCCGGCTGGTTCGATCCGGCGCAGCTGCGCCAGGTGCTGGTCAACGTGTTCAAGAACGCCGTCGAGGCGAGCGAAGTCGACGGCCAGCCGGCCGGCGAGGTGGAGGTCAAGCTGCGCGTCGAGGCCGCGCCCGAAGGCGGCACCTGGATCCAGGTCAGCGACCGCGGCCCCGGCATGGACGAGGAGACTATGCGCCAGGCGCTGCTGCCCTTCTACTCGACCAAGCCGGGAGGGAGCGGCCTGGGCCTGGCGCTCTGCCGCGAGATCCTCGAAGCCCACGGCGGCAAGATCGCTTTGCAATCGCGCCCGGGCGAGGGCACGGTGGTCACCTGCTGGCTGCCGCCGCGATAGCGATGCCGCTCAGAGGATCACGATACCAGCGCAGCCATCGATGTCCGGATGGACTTGCCATCCGTGTTCTGGGAGCGCCTGATTGCCGACCGTCTCGGGCGATCGCGCGTCGTCGAAACCCCTGCGGAGCCGGAGGATGACGTCGGGCGGTGGAGGGGTGCCGGGCTCTTCGCAGTCGAAGCTGCTCCAGTCGCCTTGCCAGCAGCCGACCTTCGTGCAGACCTTGATGGGGTGAATCTCGTTCCACCCCTCGTGCAAGGGGTCGAACACCCACGTGCCTTGCACGAACAAGACGTCGGCACCGATGGCCGTGCCCGTATCCGGATCGATGTGGTTCGTTTCCAGCTCGCCCACACCGACGTCCGATGGCGAGCCGAAGTCCTTGTTGCCGCTGAGCGCACCGAAGATGAACAACAGCAACGCGACGACGGCGAGGAAGGCGACGAGCAGGCTGCCCACGAACGGGATCAAGCACAGGAAGAGCGCCACGAGAGACAACCCGAGAGCCGCCTCGGCTCCTTTGAGCAGGAGGTAGTTGCCTCCGCCCTCGAATTCCGCGTGCAGGACCGCCGACCTCGATGAGGGTCCGACCGCCTTGTCCTCGGCGGTGTGCCCTTCGGTCCGAACGTCGAGGGCCTTCACTTCATCCTTGATCTTGATGAGCTCGCCGAACGGCGGCCGCTGCTCCGCGTCGGCCTGGGAGATGCCGAACTCGCAGTTCTGCAGCAGCAGGTTGATGCTGTAGTCGGTATCCCAGTCGAAGTCGAAGACCTTGCCGGGCAAGGACGACAAGATCAAGTCCGGCACCGGCGGCGAGATACTGACCACCACACCGACGCACTCGACGTCGCCGCCGTTGCAAATCAGACGCGCGTAGAGCCAGTTCTGGCAGTAGCCGACGACCAGGGCAAAACCCACGATCTGCGGCAGCAGCAACAGGCATTGGAGTTGACCTGATAGCACGACGATTCCGGCCGCAGTGCCGCCAACCAGGGCGCCGTAACCCAGGATGTAGGCCAATCGGTTCGGACTGAAGTTCGCGGGCGCGATGCACGTCGTGAACTGCTGGAACGCCATGGTTAGACGCCCTTGGTGCAGGTCAGGGTGACGCCGCCGGCGAAGCCGTGCTCGTGAAACGCGTTGACGTTGATCGGTTGCCGTCCGACGAAGGCCGCGGGTGGATCCACGGCGACGGTGACGATCGTGCTATCGCCGGGATCCAGTGCCGGCGCGGACGGTGTGATGGTCACCGCGAACCCACTCGGCACTGGATGCTGGCTCCGTTGGTGCACCTCGCGGCGCCTCTCCGGGGACGTCTCACCGCAGGCCGGCCGAGCCGGAATCTGGTAGGCGTCGATCTCGAAGTGATATCGACGTGACTGCCGCGTGTCGTTGCGTAGCGTGAACTCGAACACCGCGGGCGACGCCGCCGCGACGACGTCGGTGTTCTCCTGGCCCAGGTTGTTTGCGGGCTCGACGTCGTCGACGGGAAGCAGCAGCACCTGAAGGCAGTAGTGTCCCGGCGTCGCCGGCGTCGTCCACAGGATTGTCGCCAGACCCGGCTGTGTCGCGCTGCCTTTCACCCCGACATCGACATGGGTCGTGCCGATAGGTATCGGTTCCGTCCCCACGCCGAAGTCGAAAAATGACAGGCGAACGGGCATGTGCACGACCGGAGCCTCGAGTGAGTTGTTCCAGATCCGAGCCCGCACTTCGTAGGTTGTCGCCGGCAACAGCGCCGATGAGCTGACGGGGACTCCGCCCTGCAAGAGCGTGATGTCCGGGTTGTCCCATGTCACCGCGAGGCCTTGCGCCATCAGGTACTGCTGTGAATACAGCAGCGGATCCGGTCTGACGAACGCCGGGTGGTCGATTTTCACGCATCCGCTTTGTGTCGGTCGATGGTCTGGCCGCTTCGGCGGAGTCGGCTGTTTGACTCGCTTCCACAACAGCTCGACGAGCCTGTAGAGCGCAATCAACCAGCCGTAAAGCAGCATTCTCGCAACGGAAGCGAATATGCCCATAGGACTAGATTGCTGCGTGCAGTTTAACACCATCCGAACGACGCTGACTCAGGTTCATAACGCGGGCCTACAGCTTCAGATTGGCGTCGATGACTTCGTAGTGCTCGACACGCTCCGGGAGCTCCAGGAGTGCGGCCCTGTCTTCCGGGTAGTACTTCGGCCGTTCGGGATCGTCTCCTGCGTAGCGGCGCACGGCGTCCATCGAGTCCCAGAACGACACGAAGGTGAGCTCGACGGCGTCCTCGGTGGCTCGGCGCAGGAGGATCCAGCCGCGGTTGCCTTCGACGCCTCCGTAGTCGGGGTAGGCGGTGCGCCGCAGGAACTCCTCGTAGCCATCCGCTCGGGACGGATCGGTGCGGCCCTTCCAGATTCTCGCGATCATTCCCCCCTCCTCGCGGCTCAGCGTCCCTTGCGCCGTCGCGCTCGCCACAGCGACAGCAGGAGCAGCATTCCCGCCGCGGCGGCGACGCCGCCGGCGAGGCGCGCCACGTCCGCCTCGCCCCGGCCGTCCGCCAGATAGGCGATCGAGCCGGCCGTGGAGCCGACGACGGCCCAGATGAGCTGGTGGATCGCCGCGGAGAGCCGGTCGAGCCCTTCGCGCGCGCCTGCGACACGAATCGCGAGCTCACCGCGCTCGATCCGGCCGATCACCCGCCGCAGGTCGCCGGGCAGCGCGATCGCCGACAGCACGAGGTCCTTCAAGGCGCGGCCGATGAGCGCCGGCCAGTCCTTGTCGCGCCCCAACAGCAGCGACTCGAGGTACGGGCGCACGACGGTCATCGGGTTCATCTGCGGCGCCAGGTGGGCGCAGAGGCCCACCAGGAGCAGCAGAGTCCGCTCGAGCACCACCCAGTCGCGCGGCACCTCGAACAGCTCCATCAGGTCGCGCAGCGAGATGTCGAGCCGTCGCAGGTCGGCTAGCGTCTCGAGCTTCATGCGCGCGTCGACGCGGATGTCCTGGAAGCTCCACGACTCGACGGTGAGCTGCTCGAGGAAACGCTGGTGCAGGTAGCCGACCACCTTCTCGGCCGTGCGCTCGTCGCCCGCGCGCGAGACGAAGCCCATCCGCCGCATGGCGCCGAGGATGCGCCCCGGGTCGCGGGCGATCACCGCCTCGAACAGCTCGGGGATGCCCTCGCGCATGGCGGGCGAGAGGCGGCCGACGGCGCCGAAGTCGACGAAGGCGAGCGAGCCGTCGGCGCGCACGAAGAGGTTGCCGGGGTGCGGGTCGGCGTGGAAGACGCCGTGCTCGAAGATCATCCGGCAGTAGGCGCCGAGGATGCGCGCCGCCACGGCCTCGAGGTCGAAGCCCTTGGCGGCGAGCTCCTCGCGGCGCGACACCTTGATGCCGTCGACGAAGGTGGTGGTGAGCACCCGCGCCGTCGAGCGCTCGGGCACGACGGAGGGGAAGACGACGGTGGCGTCGCCGGCGAAGGCGGCGGCGACGGTCTCCAGGTTGCGCGCCTCGCGGGCGAAGTCGAGCTCCTCCTCGATCATCGCCTGCAGGTCGCCGTGCACCGACGGCAGGCCGCGCACGCGCACGAAGAAAGCGACGACGCGTAGGATGCGGGCGATGGTGCGCAGGTCCTGCCGCGCCAGCGTCTCGATGCCGAGATGCTGTACCTTGACCGCGACGCGGCGGCCGTCGGCGAGCACGGCCGCGTGGACCTGCGCCAGCGAGGCGCTGGCGATCGGCTCCGGCTCGAAGGCGGCGAACAGCTCCTGGTGCGGCGCGCCCAGCTCCTCGCGCAGCCGCGCCGTGACTTCGGCGAGCGGTCGCGGCGGCACGCGGTCCTGAAGCGCCTCGAGGCCCGAGCGGAACTCCGTCGGCAGGAAGCTGGTGAGCATGCTCAGCAGCTGGCCCACCTTGACGAACAGCCCCTGCAGCCGCGTCAGCGCCCGCGCCACGCGACGCGCGTTGCGCTGGTGGCAGCGCAGCAGCGCCTCCTCGCGCCAGGCGGCGCCGCGCACCCAGCCGGCGAGCTGCACGCCGAGGTAGGAGAGCAGCACCCACGCCGTCACCGACCAGGCGTAGAGCAGCCGGCTGCGCACCGGCGCACGCGATTGCGCTCCCGATTCAAGCGGCATCGGCGGATGCTACTCCCGCCGCTGACAAATCCGTGACGGTTGGCTGACCGTCGGTTGACTCCCGCAGCCGCGCTATCGGCGACACTACACGTCGCGCACCTCAGGAGCGCGGCCTCACCTCCTCACAACGTCTCGCTCGGCTGCCCAGGAGACCTGATGCCTACGACCCTCTCGGCCCGCGGGCCGGTGATTCCGCTGCCGCCCACGATCCCCAGCGCCGCGCGCTGGAACGAGATCGTCGCTCCCTACAAGACGCCCGACCTCGGGAAGTCGCTCTTCCAGCTCGTCACCACGGTGCTGCTCTTCGCCGGCGGCTGGTACCTGGCGCTGCGCAGCCTGGAGGTGGGCTGGTGGCTCACCTGGCTGCTGGTGATGCCGCTCGCCGGCCTGCTGACGCGGCTGTTCATCTTCCAGCACGACTGCGGGCACGGCTCCTTCTTCCGCTCCTCGCGCGCCAACCACGCCGTCGGCTTCGTGCTCGGCGTGCTGACGCTGACGCCTTACATGTACTGGCGCCGCACGCACGCCATGCACCACGCCACCTCGGGCGACCTCGACCGCCGCGAGCTGGGCGACATCGAGACCATCACCGTCGACGAGTACCTGGCGCGACCGTGGCTGGGCCGGTTGCGCTACCGCCTCTACCGCAGCATGTTCGTGCTGCTGGTGCTGGGGCCCTTCTACCAGTTCGTGCTCAAGCACCGGCTGCCGCTCGACGCCCCGCGCGATTGGAAGAAGGAGTGGGCGAGCATCTGGTGGACCAACGTCGCGCTGGCGGCGGTGGTGGCCGCGGCGTGGGCGACGATCGGCCTGCGCGCCTTCTTCGCGGTTCAGGCTCCGCTGGTGCTCGTCACCTTCGCCTTCGGCGTCTGGCTGTTCTACGTCCAGCACCAGTTCGAGGACACCTACTGGGAGCTGCACCCGGAGTGGGACTTCCACCGCGCCGGCGTCGAGGGCAGCTCGTTCCTCGACATGCCGCGCGTGATGCACTGGTTCACCGGCAACATCGGCTACCACCACGTGCACCACCTGTCGAGCCGCATCCCCAACTACCGCCTGCGCGAGTGCATGGAGCAGAACCCCGAGCTGCAGCATGTGACGCGGCTGACGCTGCGCGGCACCCTGAGCTGCGCGCGCCTCAAGCTCTGGGACCAGCGGACGCGGCGGCTGGTCGGCTTCGGCGACCTCCCGGCTCTGCTCGCACAGCGCGAGGCTGGCGCGGCCACGCCGCAGGCCGCCTAGCTCGTTGGCGAGCCACTGGTCGTCATCGCCGCTCCCTGCCGATCTCCTCGAACCAGTTCACCACGACGTTCAACCGGCCTGGCGCCGACGATGGATCGGGCGCTTCGACGACCAGCACTCGTCCGTCGCGCGTGAGATCGAAGTCGGACGCGTTGGCGTCGAGGAGAAGCCGGGGCGCGCCTGCCGTAAAAGACGGCGACGTCTTCACCGGAACGGTCATGATCTTCGTTCCGGCGAGGTAGGCGATCTCGTCGTCCAGCACCCAGCGCGGATACGTGCCGCCCTGGTTCGAGATCTGCCAACGGCCGCTGCCGTCGCGCGGCCGCACGTACACCTCCTGCTGGCCCGACTCGTCGGAAAAATACGCGATCCATCGCCCGTCGGGTGAGTAGGTGCCGCCATCATCGTCCGCGTCCGAGCGGACCAACGAGCGGATCGCTCCGCCGCTGTCCATGGCCTCGATGTCCGTACCGGTGTCCGCGTGATCGGAGTGCAGGAGCACCTCGCCGCCGTCGGGCGAGACCGCGCTGGGCGTCACGGAGTACTCCACCTTCGAGAGCCTTCGTTCTTCGTCGCTGCCGTCCGCGGCGCGCGACCAGACCTGCCATGGCCCGGCGCGCTCCGACGCATAGAAGATTCGCTTGCCGTCGGGCGACCATATGGGCCAGCCCATGCGCGCACCAGTAGCCACGCGTGTATTCGTCCCGCGCAGGAGGTCGATGGTCCACAGGCTGAAGTCGCGCTCGGCGACGAGCGAGGTACCGCTGGGCGAGAACATCGGATGGGCGAAGTCTCCATCGGGAAGCGGGGCCGGCTCGCGCTCTCCGCGCCGGTTCATCATCACCAGCCGCCCGCCCTCATCGCCACCGACGCCCGGCGAGAAGTACACCAGCGTGCCGTGGCGCGAAAACGCGAACTCGGCACCGCCCGCGCTGTGGTTGGCCACCCCGGAGACGACTTCCGAGGACTCACCGCGGATCTCGAGCGCGTCGACGTCGAAAGGCACGGCGTACAGCGACGGGCCGCGCACGTAGACCAGGTGTCCCGTCGGCACGTAGCGCGCGTCGGTCCCGCCGTTCAGCACGACCTTCCGCTCGCCGGTGTCGAGGCGGTGCGCGACGACTCTGGCGGTGTCCCACGAGCCTCCCAGACCGACCGAGTAGAGAATCGTCTTGCCGTCGGGAAGCGCACGCGGCCAGCGATGGCTGCGCTCTCCTGCCGCGCGATCGACCTTCGAGACGACGGTCACCGCGCCGCCCGACGAAGCCACCCGCTCGATACCGCCGTAGTAATACGGACAGAACACGATGGTTCCGTCGTCGAGCCACTCCCCGCCGCGCGAGCGCGCCGCGCGTGCGAGCTCGGTGGGCCGTCCGCCCGACAGCGGAACCTTCCAGAGCCGCTGTCGGGCGAAGAAGCCCACCCACTTCCCGTCCGGCGAGAAGAACGGCTGGACCCCGCCCTCGGAGCCGGCGATCGCAGTCGGCTCGAACTGGTCGATCGGTCGGCGAAACAACATCCTCGACGTGCCGCTGGCGGCGGAGTAGACGATCTCCCGTCCGTCCGGCGAGATGGCGATCGCTCCGTAGGTTTCGGCGGGACGGCTGGTGATCGTGTTCGGCGCGGAGAAGCGCATCACCTGCGGTTGGGCGCGCGGTCTCGTCAGCACTGAGGCGATCGCGACGCCTGCCGCGAGCAGGGCCACCGTCCAGGCGATCCACGTCCCCACCGGCCGGCGCCTGGTCGGCGCGGGCCGTTCCACGCCCGCCTGCGAGCCGGGCTGCGAGCTCGACTGGGCGATCCAGCGCAGCTCCTGCGACACGTCGCGCGCGCTCTGCCAGCGCTCCTCGGGGTCCTTGGCCAGGCACCTCGTCACCACGTGCTCGAACGCCGGCGGCGTCAGCGGGACGATCTCGGAGATCGACCGCGGCTGCTCCTTGACGATGGCGGCGATGAGCGATGTCTTCGTCTTGCCGTCGAAGGCGCGCCTGCCGGTGGCCATCTCGTACAGCAGCGCGCCCAACGCGAACATGTCCGTCCGCGCGTCGGCCTCGTCGCCTTCCAGCTGCTCCGGAGCCATGTACTGGAACGTGCCGAGGATCGTCCCCGCCTGCGTGAGCGGCTTGGAGACCGTGAGCCCATCGGTGACGACGACGTCCACCACCGCGCTCTTGGCCAGCCCGAAGTCGAGCAGCTTCGCCCCCGACTTGGTGAGCATGACGTTGCCCGGCTTGAGATCGCGATGCACCACGCCGGCGCGATGCGCCCGATCGAGCGCGTCGGCAATCTGCGCCCCGAGCTTGAGCACGTCCGGCAGCGGCAGCGCGCCGCGCTCGAGCCGCTCGGCGAGCGACTCGCCCTCGAGCAGCTCCATCACCAGGAAGCCGTCGCCGACGTCGTACAACGTGCAGATGTGCGGGTGGTTGAGCTGCGAGATCGTCTTCGCTTCGCGCTCGAAGCGCAGCCGCAGCTGCGCGTTCGCCGCCAGCTCGGGCGGCAGGACCTTGATCGCCACGCTCCGCTCCAGCCGCGTATCGCGCGCTTTCCACACCTCTCCCATCCCGCCCGCACCGATGCGCGAGGAGATCTCGTACGGTCCGAGCCGGCTGCCTGGACTGATTGTCACTGGGTGGGGGAGGACTCTAACACCCGGGGTTACGCACCCGAGGGTCACGCCGGGCCCGGCTCGCGCTCGCCGTGGGGCGTGCGGCGGAGGACGGCGCGGACGGTGGCGAGCAGCTCGGCGGCGGAGCCGGCGGCGCCGGCGCTGGTGGCGAGGTGCTCGGCGATGCGCTCGCGCTCGGCATCTGCGGGGTCCGGCGGCGCCAGGGCCAGCACCGGGATGCGCGAGGTGCGCGCGTCGCGCTGCAGGGCGCGCGTCAGGGCGAACCCCTCCAGCGCCGGCATGGTGAGCGCCACCGCGATCGCTTGCGGCGCGTGAGCGCGAGCGAGCTCGACGGCGCGCCGCCGTTCCGTCGCCGTGAGCCCCGGCAGCCCGGCCGCCGCCAGCGCCAGCTCGAGCTGCTCGCGCGTCGTCGCCTCGTCGTCGACGATCAGCACCGGCGCCGCGGCCTCGCCCACCGCCGGCGGCGACAGCCGCATCAGCGCGTTGACGAGCTCCACCGCGTCGACCGGCCGCGGCAGCCAGGCGTCGAAGCCGAGGGCGATGCTGAGCTTGCGGCGGTCGCGCAGGCTGATCAGCACCACCGGCAGCCGCGCCGCCGTCTCGTCGGCCTGCAGCTCGGCGAGCGCCCGCCAGCCGTCGAGCCCGGCGCCGCCGACGTCGACGACGACCATCGCCGGGTGGACCTCGCGCGACATGCGCAACGCCTCCTCGCCGTGGCGGGCGCGCACCGGCAGCATGCCGTCGGCGTCGAGGGCCTCGGCGAGCACCGCGAACGCCTCGCGGTCGGCCTCGACGACGAGGATGCGCGGCCGCACGGCGCCCTCTTCGGCCGGCTCGTCGGCGGGCGCCGTCACCTTGCCGGAACCTTCGCGCGGCAACAGCACGCGGAACGCCGCGCCCTGGCCGGGCTCGGAGTCGAGGTCGATCTCGCCCCCCAGCAGCTGCACGAAGCGGTAGACGATGGCGAGGCCGAGGCCGGTGCCCGCCGGCCGGTCGCCACCGTGGTTCACCTGCCGGAACTCCTCGAAGATGCTCGCCTGCTGCTCGACGGCGATGCCGACGCCGTGGTCGATCACCGACAGCAGGTAGGAGTCGACGGCGAGCGGCGACTCGGCGGCCGGCACCACCGTGGCCTCGAGCTCCACCGTCCCCCCCGCCGGCGAGAACTTGATGGCGTTCGACAGCAGGTTGAAGAGGATCTGCTTGAGCTTCGGCACGTCGACGGCGATCGGCACCAGGTGCGGCGGCAGCCGCGGCTCGATGGCGACGCCGCGCTCGCGGCAGTAGCCCTCCATGATCGTGCGCACCCCGTCGACGACGGCGCCGAGCTCGGCGTCCTCGGCGTGCACCTCCATGCGGCCGGCCTCGATCTTCGACAGGTCGAGCAGGTTGTCGATCAGGTGCAGCAGGTGGCGGCCGCTGTCGAGGACGTTGCGCAGGAAGCCCACCTCGCGCTCCTCGACGCGGCCGGCGAGGCGGCGCTCGAGCACCTGCGAGAAGCCGATGATGGCGTTGAGCGGCGTGCGCAGCTCGTGGCTCATGTTGGCGAGGAACTGGCTCTTGAAGCGGTTGGTCTGGCGGATGCGCGCGTTGGCGCGGTCGAGGGCGTGCGAGTGCTCCTCCAGCGCGCGGGCGTAGCGGCGCAGGTCGTCGGTGCGTTCGTCGACCTGTGCCTCGAGCTGGCTCGCGCGCTGCTTGATGCGGCTGGTGCGCAGCCGGTGGGCGCCGCCGAGCAGCAGCAGCACGGCGAGCAGCGCGGCGCCGGCGAAGAGCGGCGTCTGCCAGAAGGCCGGCTGCAGCGTCACCGCGAGCGTCGCCGGCGGGCCCCAGGCGCCGTCGAGCAGGGCAGCGCGCACCTCGAAGCGGTAGTCGCCGGGGTCGAGGTTGGTGTACTCCTTGAACGGCTCGGTGCCGGCCGTGGACCAGCCGGGGTCGAAGCCGACGAGGCGCACCTGGTAGCGCACCTGCCGCGGCGCGCGGTAGGAGAGCCCGCGGTAGTCGACGCGCAGGTTGTGCTGGCCGCGCTCGAGCGCCAGCGGCGTGGCGGCGTCGAGCCAGCGCTCGCGGCTGCGCAGGCTCGGCGGCGACGTGAAGGGTGCGCGCAGTACGGCGGCTGCGCGCGGCCCGATGGTGACCCGCTCGATCGTGGTGCGTGGTGGCGGCAGCAGCGGCTCCTCCAGCGCCGGGTCGTAGCGGGTGATGCCGCCGGAGAAGCCGATCCACACGCGGCCGCGGTCGTCGAGGGCGAGCGAGTTGCCGGTCGAGGTGTCCTTGCTGATGAGGCCCGAGCTGCGGTCGAAGTGGCGCAGCACGCGGCCGCGACCGCCGTCGGCGCGCGGGTCGAAGTGGTAGACGCCGGCGGTGGTGCCCAGCCAGAGGCGGCCGCCGGAGTTCTCGCGGATGGCGAAGACGGCGCGGGCGTCGATGCCGCTCTCGGGGCCGAAGCGCGTGAAGGCGAGCGGCTGCGCGAGATCGGCGGTGGGCCGGAAGCGCACCAGGCCGCTGCCGCCGGTGCCGACCCACACCTCGCCGTTGCGGGCGGCGAAGAGGCCGTAGAGGTTCTCGCTGGGGAGACCCTCGGCGGCGGTCCAGGCGCGGACGCGAGGTGGGGCGGAGGGACCGCCGGTGCTTGTGGCGGCACTGCTGGCCGGGGCTGCGGCTGCGTCGCCGCCAGACGCACTGACGCCTGGCGCCGCGCCCGCATCGCGGAAGGCGGCGAGGCCCCCGCCGCTGCAGGCGAGCCAGATGGTGCCGTGGGCGTCCTCGCCGATCGACTGCACCTGCGCGGCGGGCAAGCCGTTGGTGGCCCGCAGGGAGAGCACCTCGGGCGCGCCGGCGCCGTCGGCGAAGCGCAGCCGGCTGGCGCCGGTGAGCGTGCCGACCCACAGATCCCCGCCTTTCGCTTCGAAGAGATCGAGCACGTAACTGCCGGCGAGCCCGTGCTCCTCGCCGTAGACCGCCGAGCAGCCGCGCGCCGCGTCGAAGAGGCAGAGCCCGCGCGCGGTGCCCACCCACAGCCGCCCGCGACGGTCGCGCAGCACGTCCCACACCTCGCTCGAGGGCAGGCCGCGCTCGGCGTTCCAGCTGGCGACCAGCGGCCGGTCGTACGGCGGCGCCAGGCGCATGCGGCCGAGGCCGCCGAAGCTCGCCACCCACACGTCGCCGTCGCTCTCCGGCAGCAGCGCGTAGCCGCCGGGGCCGGGCACGCCGTGGCGGTCGTCGAAGCTCTGCAGCTTCTCCGAGACCAGCTTCGAGAGGCCGTTGTTGAGACTCACCCACAGGTTGCCCTCGACGTCCTCGTCGAGGCCGAGCACCGCGTCGACGACGAGGCCGTTGCCCTTGCGCAATGTGCGGCACGGGCGCAAGTCGGGCAGGGTGCAGATGGTGATGCCGCGCTGCGCGTTGCCGATCACCAGCTCGCCGGTGGGGCGCACGTGTAGGGCGTAGACGTCGTCGTCGACGAGGCCGTTAGCCGGGGGCGGCGACGGAGCGACGCCAACGCCGTCAAGGGTGGCCGGCGGAGGGGCGCGGAAGTTGGTGAACCGCCGGCCGTCCCAGCGCGAGACGCCGCCGCCGCGAGTGCCCAGCCAGACGTTGCCGAAGCGGTCCGAGGCGATGGCGCGCACGCTGTCGTGCGCGAGGCCGTCGGCGATGGTGAAGGTGCGGCAGCGCCCGAGCTCGCCGCGGGCGCCGATGGCGCATTGGGCGACGCCCGCGCGCCGCGTGCCCACCCACAGCTCGCCGCTGCGCGCCACGTGCAGGCTGTAGACGTCGTCGGCGGCGAGGCCGTCGCCCTTGCCGTACTGTTTCCATTTGCCGCCGCCGGCGGTGACGACGCCGACGCCGGCGCTACCGGTGCCGAACCAGAGGTTGCCGTGGCGGTCGAAGGCGAGGTCCCAGACGATGCCGCCGCGCATCCCCTCGGCGCTGCCGATGAACGACAGACCGCGCCCGTCGTAGTGGGCGAGCCCGTCGGCGGTGGCGAGCCACAGCGTGCCGTCGGGCGCTTCGACGACCCGGCGCACCACCTGGTTGCGCAGCCCCTCGGCGCCGGTGATGCTGGTCAGCTCGAAGCCGTCGTAGCGTGTCAGCCCCTCGGAGGTGGCGATCCACAGATAGCCGCGCCGGTCGCGCAGCACGTCCCACACCTGCGAGGCGGCGAGACCGTCGTCGGTGGTGAGGTTGAAGATCGGCAGGATCTGCGCGTCGACGCGCGGCGCCGCCAGCGCGAACGCCAGCAGCACGGCGGCGGCCAACCCGGCCGGCAGCGCCCGCCGCGGAGCGGAGGAGGAGAGGCCGTGCAAGGGGCGGGAGGATCTTACTCCCGGGGAGTAGGGGACGGCGCCCTATGCGGCGTCGGGCGCTACAGACCCCGAAGTCGAACGGCTGCCACGAGCAGCAGGCTGGCAAACAGTGCGAGCCTTCCGGGCCAGGTAAGTGTCGGAATGTCGATGGCCGAGACCACTGAGATGGTCGCGCGTTCTAGGAGCAGCGGCGGTTCACCTGGGGGAGGCAGAGCGCGCTCCCAGTAGATGTCGAGATCGTACGTGCCTCGCCCGAGAGGACCGATGGGAACGTCTAACCACCAAGGTGTCGAAGAGGCTGTACAAGCGCAGTCCCAGCAGACGCGGAGCGACACGATTGCGTTCGACTGCGAGGGCCACTGAACGTCGTACATCTCCGGTGGACAACCGTCGAACCAGATGCCTGACACTCTCAGCACAAAGGGTTGACCGGCGACGGGCTGCGGAGGCACCACATGCCATTCGTCGATGAGCGCCGCTCTCGCTGAGCCACCAAACCCGCTGAGCAGGGCGCAAGCCAGGATCGCCCGACGAGCCCGTCGTGCCACCTCGGGATGATCTCACGATCGTCTGAGGCGTCCCGCCGTTTCGGCGCAGGAATTCGGCCTGACGCGTCGCTGTTGTTGCTGGCGGATCAGCGCTCAGCTTGCCAAACGTGGCGATCTGTGCGATGGTCCGGCCTTCACATCGCGGCTCGACATGCCTTGCGGGTCAATCGCGACCCTCCGCGCAACGAGCCGAACGGCAGCCTCCCCGGCAAGTCTTCCGTTCTCCCTACTCGACAGTTTCGCCGGATCGATCGACGCGGCACGTTGCGCGGCCACGGTTGAGTCCTGGCTGAACGTCCGCAGAAGGGATCCCCTCTCTTGAACCCAGTGTCCGCTCAGATTCCCGCCTCCGTACCAACCTCGGTACCAACCTCGTTCTCGGAGCTCGGTCTCGCTCCCGCGCTGATGCGCGGCGTGACCGACCTCGGCTTCACCACGCCGACGCCCATCCAGGCCAAGTCGGTGCCGCCGGCGCTGCTCGGCCGCGACGTGCTCGCCTGCGCCATGACCGGCAGCGGCAAGACCGCCGCCTTCGTGCTGCCGCTGCTGCAGCGCCTGATGGCGACGCCGTCGGCCGGCGCCACGCGCGCCCTCGTGCTGGTGCCCACGCGCGAGCTCGCCTCGCAGGTTCACGAGCACCTCGTCGGCCTCGGCCGCCACGCCCGTATCACTTCGGTGACGGTGTTCGGCGGCGTCAGCCCGTTCCCGCAGGAGCGCGCGCTCAAGCGCGGCGTCGACGTCGTCGTCGCCACGCCGGGCCGCCTGCTCGACCACATGCGGCAGGGGGTCGCGAAGTTCGACCGCCTCGAGCTGCTGGTGCTCGACGAGGCCGACCGCATGCTCGACATGGGCTTCCTGCCCGACGTCGAGCGCATCCTCGCGGCGATGCCGCGGCAGCGGCAGACGATGCTCTTCTCGGCGACGCTGCCGAAGGAGATCGTCGAGCTCAGCCGGCGCCTGCTGAACGACCCGGCGCGCATCGACGTCGAGCGCCCGTCGGCGCCGCCGTCCGCAATCAGTCAAGAGGTGCTGCCGGTGGCGGAGCGCCTCAAGCCGGCCCTGCTGCTCGAGCTGCTCAAGCGGCGCGAGCTCGAGACGGCGCTGGTCTTCACCCGCACCAAGCACCGCGCCAACCGGCTCGCCGACTTCCTCGAGGCCGCCGGCGTGCGCTGCGACCGCATCCACGGCAACCGCAGCCAGGGGCAGCGCGACGCGGCGCTGGCCGCCTTCAAGGCGGGCAAGCTGCAGGTGCTGGTGGCCACCGACATCGCGGCGCGCGGCATCGACATCTCGGCGCTGCCGCACGTGGTGAACTTCGACGTGCCCCACCAGTCCGACGACTACATCCACCGCGTCGGCCGCACGGCGCGCGCGAGCCTCTCCGGCCACGCCATCACCTTCGCCTCGCCCGAGGACGGCAAGGAGCTGGCGGCCATCGAGCGCGCGGTGGGCAAGCGGCTGCCGCGCCGGCAGCTGCAGGGCTTCGACTACGCCGGCCAGGCGCCGAAGCTGGAGATCCCCATCCAGGAGCGCATCGCCGCCATCCGCGCGCGCAAGCAGGAGGAGCGGACGCGGGCTCGCGCCAAGGCCGATGCGAAGGCGGCGCGCGGCGCGGCGCCCGCTTCGCGCGGCAAGTCGGCGGGGGCGCCCAGCCCGGGCGCGCGGCCGGCGGCGCATGCCGGCGGCGGCGGTGCCGGTCACCGGCCGGCCTATCCCGGCAGCGCCGGCAGTCGCCCGACGCACAACGGCGCGTCCGGCAGCCGGCCGTCGCACGCCCCGAGCCGTTCCGGTCACCCGGATGGGAGTCACACGGGTGCCAGCCACCAGGGCGGCGCGGGCCGGCCGGCGGTAGCGAGCGGCAGCGGCACCAACCCGTGGCCGGGCCGCGGCCGCGCCGACGCCCGGCGCACCACCCGTCGCCCGGGGCGCTAACCCCTAGTCTCAGTTCGAATCGCAGCTGGCCCATGACCCGCCGCGGCCTTGGCTCGTACGCCGGGCCGCGATGCGGGTCGTGTGGCGCTCGCTTGGTGCGTGGTCGCCTCGCACGGGTTCTCACCTTGTCCCGACAAGAGACAAGCTAGCTTGACATTGTGGAAAGTTCTCATTACTCTCCTCATGTCAAGCAAACTTGGCCAAATGACAAGGAGAGATGACCCATGAACCCGACCACCGCCTCGATTGGTCTGCTCGGTTCCAAGCCTAGTCGCGATCGACGCCGCCAGCGGCGTGTCAGCCTCTGGGCCCTTCTCGTCCTGCTTGCCACCACGAGCCTGACCGCCCAGGCGAAGGAACCTGCCGGGCTCTGGAAGGGGGCGATCGAGACCCCCGCCGGTCAGCTCGAGGTTTCCGTCACTCTGACTCGTGGTCCTTCAGGAGCATGGGCGGGAGCCATCGACATCCCGGCCCAAGGCGTGCGGGCCTTCGAGCTTTCCGGCGTCGCCGTCGAAGGAGATCGCATCCACTTCGAGATGAGCGGTGTTCCGGGCCAGCCCACCTTCGAGGGAGAGCTCTCGGAGTCCGGCGACACCCTCGCCGGCGCCTTTCGGCAGGGCCCCCAGACGCTGCGCTTCTCGCTGGGACGGACGGCTGGCGAAGTCGGGGCGCAGGGCACGGCCGAGCCGGCGATCCCGCCCGCCAAGCGGGTGCCCGGCGAAGGGGCGGCGGGAGAGTGGCTCGGGGCTCTCGACGTCGGCCCGACGAAGCTTCGCCTCGCCCTGCACGTCGCGAAGAAGGGCGATGGCAGCCTGAGCGCGATTCTCGACAGCATCGATCAGGGAGCGAAGATCCCGGTCGACGAGATCGTCTTCGAGCGCGGCACGCTGCGGCTGGCTCTCCAGACGATTGGCGCCTCGTACGAGACGAAGCTGAACGCGGACGGCAGCGCCCTGGAGGGCGTGTGGTCGCAGAGCGGAAGGCAGTTGCCCCTCACCTTCCACCGGACCGGCGGCATCGAAGAGCACTGACGCGGGCCATCTACCCGTCGGGGGGTTCACGAGGGAGAATGTGCGGCGCAATGGAGCCCCAGCGTCGCCGCCTCGTGGCCCTCACGCGCCCGGTGAGCCCGGCCTTTGCGGCGTGCGAGCTCACGCACCTGGCGCGAGAACCGATCGACGTCGCGCTCGCACGGCGGCAGCACGCGGCGTACGAGGCGCTGCTCGAGGAGCTCGGCTGCACCGTGGAGCGGCTACCGGCCGAGCCTGGGCTGCCCGACTCGGTGTTCGTCGAGGATGCCGCGGTGGTGGTCGACGAGCTGGCGGTGGTGACGCGGCCTGGCGCCGAGTCGCGGCGCGGCGAGACGACGTCGGTGGCGGCGGCGCTCGCGCGTCACCGGCCGCTGGCGCGTATCGAGGCGCCGGCGACGCTCGACGGCGGCGACGTGCTGCGCGTGGGAAGGCGGCTGTTTGTCGGGCTCTCGGCGCGCTCTAACTCCGACGGCGTCGAACAGCTGGCCGCGGCGCTTGCACCTTTCGGCTACGCGGTCGTGGGCGTGCCGCTTCACGACTGCCTGCACCTCAAGACTGCGGTCACCGAGGTTGCCGCCGGAACGGTGGTCGTCAACCCCGAGTGGATCGACCGTGCGACCTTCGCTGCCTACGAGCGGGTCGAAGTCGACGCGCGCGAACCTTTCGCTGCCAACGTGCTGCGCATCGCAGCGCACGACGGTGGCGGCGACACAGTCGTGATGCCCGCCGCCTTCCCGCGAACCGCGGAGCGCCTCGCCGCACGCGGCTTACGCGTGCGCACGCTCGACGTCTCCGAGATCGCCAAGGCCGAGGGCGGCGTCACCTGCTGCAGCATCCTGCTCGCCGGCGCCGCGAGCGGCGCAGCCTGAGATCGCGCGGGGCTGGCGTCAGCCCTCGGCCAGCGCCCGCAGCTTGAGCATCGTCGTCCAGTTGCGTGTCGTCGCTCCGTCGCCGGTGGCGCGGCTGAAGGCGGTGAGGAGCTTGCTGGCGAGGATGCCGTCGGCGCACCAGAGGTAGGCGACGCGCTTGCCCAGCGCGAAGGCGTCGGGGGCCCAGTCCTGCTTGGCGAGCGCGGCGAGGGCCGTGCGGTCGACGCGCTCCGCCAGCGCCGCCACGAGGAAGCGCGCCGGATCGCCTTCGGCACGGTCGAGCAGCGGATTGCCGTCGACCGCCTCGGCGAGCTCCCCCGCGGTCAGCACGATCACACGCGCCGGAACCCGCAGCCGCTTCTCCAGCACCTCCTCGACGAGCGCTCCCGGATCGCCCTTGCTCTTCGGTGGCACGGTGAAGACGACGTTGCCGCTGTTGAGCAGCGTACGCACGTCTTCATAGCCGACCTGCTCGAGCTCGGCCCGCAGCTCGGCCATCGCCACCCGCTTTGCCTTGCCGACGTTGATGCCGCGGATCAGCGCGACGCGCGTGTCTCTCGCCGCCTTCGCCGCCATGCTCGCTTCGCCGCTACTTCTTGCCCGGTCTATTTCGCCTTGCCGAGGCGGTTCCAAAGGTGCGTGTACGACAGCGCCAGCCGGTGCGCCAGCTGCTCGTTGGTGACGCTGGCGCCGTGGCCGCCCTCGATCTCCTCGAAATAGGTGACGTCGTAGCCCTGCTCCTCGAGCCGCGCCGCCATCTTGCGGGCGTGGCCGGGGTGCACGCGGTCGTCGCGCGTCGAGAGGTAGAAGAAGATCGGCGGGTACCCCTTGCCGGCCTGTGCGATCTGGTACGGCGAGTACTTCGAGATGTAGGCCCACTCCTCGGGCTTGTCGGGGTCGCCGTACTCGGCCATCCAGCTCGCGCCGGCGAGCATCTTGTGGAAGCGCCGCATGTCGGCGAGCGTCGAGCCGTTGACGACGGCGCCGTAGAGGTCGGGGCGGCGCATCATCGTCGACAGCACCAGCAGGCCGCCGTTGCTGCGCCCCTCGATGCCGAGGTGCGCCTTCGACGTGACCTTGCGCGCGATCAGGTCGGCCGCCACCGCCTCGAAGTCCTCGAAGGCGTGCACGTGGTTGGCCTTCACCGCGCCCTGGTGCCACTTCTCGCCGAACTCGCCGCCGCCGCGGATGTTGGCGAGCACGAAGACGCCGCCGCGCTCGAGCCACATCTTGCCGTAGGCGCCGTAGAGCTGCTCGTAGGTGCCCGAGTACGAAGGGGTCAGCGCGTTGCGGAAGCCGCCGTAGGAGAAGATGTGCGTCGGGTGGCTGCCGTCGAGCGCCATCCCCTTCGGCGCCACCTGGAAGTAGGGGACCTTGGTGCCGTCGGCCGAGGTCGTCCACTGTTGTGTGACCTCGAAGCGGCTGCCGTCGAAGGTGGGCTGCTGCTGCTTGACCTGTTCCGGCGCCGGGTTGGCGTCGGGCACGTAGTAGAGCGTCGGCGGGGTGACGAAGGATTCGTACTTGACGAAGGCGTCGCCGCTGCTCGGGTCGACCGAGGTGACGCCGAGGGCGCCGTTGTCGGGGAAGGGGATCGCCCGCCGCGACCAACCGGTGTAGTGGCGGGGGCTACCGCCGGCGGTTTCGCCCGACGGCGTCGGCTCGTAGCGGTAGAGCCGGCCGCGCACGCTGTCGAGCATGGTGACGAGGATGCCGCTCTCGGCGGCGTCGACGTCCTCGACCACCTCGTTGGCGGCCGCCTCGACCAGCACGTCGACCTCGCCGCCGTCGCTGCCGCCGTTGCGCAGCGCCGAAGGGTCGGCGATCAGCACGCTGTCCTGGGCGAACAGCTTGCGGTGGGCCTGCCAGTCCTCCTTGAGCGAAATCAGCAGCCGGCCGCGGAAGATGTCGGTGACCTCGGCCGTCGGCGGCAGGTCGAGCTTCGCGAGCTTGTCGCCGACGAGCTGGTGGTAGTCGGTCTCCCAGAAGGTGATCCCCTCGCTCACCAGGTCGACGTCGCCCTCGGCGGAGCGCAGGCGGAAGCCGCCCACGCTCACCGAGGCCTGCTTGCCTTCGTGGATCGTGCGCGCCTCGGCGATCGGCGTGCCGCGCTTCCACAGCTTGACCAGGCGCGGGTAGCCCGAGTCGGTGAGCGAGCCGGGGCCGAAGTCGGTGCCGACGAAGACGGTGTTCTCGTCGCGCCAGGAGATGTTGGTCTTGGCGGTGGGGAGGGCGAAGCCGCCGGGGGCGGGGACGAAGGCGAGGTCCTCGCTGTCGAGCTCGCGGATCTCCTCGGCATCGCCGCCGCCGGGCGAGAGTTGCACCAGGCAGCGCTTGTAGGTCGGCTTCAGGCAGTCCATGCCGTGAAACACCCACGGCTTACCTTCCTTGGCCGCCAGCGCGTCGACGTCGAGCACCGTCTGCCACGCCGGCTCCGGCTTGCGGAGCTCGTCGAGGGTGGCGCGCCGGTAGATGCCGCGCGGGTGCTTGTCGTCCTTCCAGAAGTTGTAGATCCACTTGCCGCGCTGCTCGACCGACGGCAGCCGCGAGGCGGAGCCGAGCGCCGCCTTGGCGTTGGCGTGGAGCTCCTGGTAGATCGGCTGCGACTCGAGCTTCTTCGCCGTCTCGGCGTTGTGCGCGCGCACCCACGCCAGGGCGCGCTCGCCGTCGATCTCTTCGAGCCAGCCGTAGGGGTCCGGCTGCTCCCCGGCGGCGGAGGTGGTCGACACTCCGCCGTCGGGGCGCGACAACACGATGACCGCGCCGGGCTTCTTGGGCTCCTCGGCGCGCGACAGCGCCACCGCGGTGGCGAGCAAGGCGAAGGCGATGGCAAACGGCAGCAGCGGCAAGCGAGCGGAAGGGTGTTGGGTACGCATCGGCGCGGATGGTACCAGCCGTCGGAAGCAGCACACCAACGTCGGCGCCGTCGACCACGGCGCCGCGATCTCGGCGCTCTGCCCTGGTCGCCCGGCCTACTTGACCAGCAGCTCGACGTACCGGGTCTGCGTCCAGCCGGTCGGCAGGCTGGCGGTGATCTCGATCATCGCCAGCAAACGGTGATGGACGGTCCCGTTGAGCACCAGCGCGCTGTCATTTTCCGTCGGCCACCGTTTCACCGTGACACCCTCCGGCGCCCTGATCTCGAGCGTCGGACGCGGTTGGCCTTCGATCGTGCAGATCTCGAGGTTGACGAGAGGCTGGCCGATCCTGGCGTTGACCTCGGCGCGGCAGGTGAGCTCGGCTGCGCGCGGTGGGGGAGCGATCGGCCCCAGGCGCAGCTTGGGCTCCGGCGCCTGGTCCCGGAAGTGCTTGGTGTCGCTCCCTCCCGAGCAGGCGAGGTCGGTGATGAAGTGACATTCGACGTCGACGGTGTGGAGCTGGGTGTTCGGAGAGCCGGTGACGAGCCGGATGTTGGCGGTCTTCTGGACACCGGCTGGCGTGACCGCGGTGATGTTCCAGGAGGCTCGCGAACGCTCCCAAGCACACGATTCGACGATCAGATTGCTGACGGCGGTGAACATCGGGGTCAGATGTCCCACCCCCGGATCCGCGGTGGTGACGACGTGTGACCACTTTTTTTGCTCCCGGATGCAGTTGCCCGCCCCGTAGTCGGGTTCGAAGCTCACCACCGTTCCGGCCGGGAGGTCGTAGCTCACCAGCGAGCTGACGTACCAGCCGCCGTCGCCGTCGGACTTCGCGAGGACAGGAGGCGCCGTGCCGCCCGACGCGCAGCCGCTCAGAGCGGTGGCAAGAGACAGCAGGTAAAGCGCGAGACACGAACCGCCGAACGAGGTGGATCGCATCCTCGACTCCTTCTCCCAGTCGATGCGTGGACTTGCGGGACTGCCGGCATCGTACAGCAGCTCGGGTGATCGGAGATTGGTGGCGAGCCTGGCGCTGAGGGTTTCTCCCTACCCGTCCTGAGGGCCCCGCCGCTCACATCAGGCACGTGTCACGCACCACGATGGCGGCGTCGCCGGCTCGCGCCCGGCGGCCCCGCGCGCAGCTTGCGAGCGGGCCTCTTCCGGAGGTCGCTGCCATGTTCGCCATCGCTCGCTTCCATCGCTTCCACCGCTGCACCGTTCGCTCGCTCGCCCTCGCCGCCGCGCTGCTGCTGCCGCTTGGCGCGCTGCCGCTGCTCGCGCAGGAAGAGGGGCCCGAGCACGAGGCCGAGATCGACGACCTGCACTTCGAGCCGCTGCCGCTCGAGCCCGCCATCTTCACCTTCGCCGACCCGGAGCTCGCGCGCGGCGGCTCGCTGATCGCCGTCGGCAAGGCGTCGATCCAGGAGCGCCGCTGGTGGTACCGCGCCGCCGAGCGCTACGCGCCGTTCGAGGGCGCGCCGGCGGCGGACTGGAAGCTGCGCGCCTACGAGGCCGGCCTCGCCATCTCGCGTACGAACAGCGCCGCGACCTCCGCGCCGGCGAACGGCTCGACGGCGAGCCCGATCTACAACTGGGTTTCCATCGGCCCCAACGGCGACTACGAGACCGAGCGCATGAACGGCGGCCCCGGCGCCCTCGACCAGGGGCGCGTCACCTCGCTGTGGACCCACATGGAAGGGTCGCAGGTAGTGAACAAGCAGGTGATCTTCGCCGGCACGGCCGACGGCGGGCTCTGGAAGTCGGTCGACGGCGGCGCTCACTGGGAGGCGCTCTCGGACTTCATGCCGTCGCTCGCCATCGGCGCCTTCGACGTGCTGCCCGGCGCCGATCTCGTCAACTACTCCGACGCCACCATCTACCTCGGCACCGGCGAGGGGAACTTCTCGCAGCCCGACAAGGACGGCGTCGGCGTGCTCAAGTCCACCAACGGCGGCCGCAGCTGGACGATCCAGCCGCTGCCCTACCGGGGCGACGAGGTGGGGATCCCCGGCCAGCACCGCATGCGGCGGCTGAAGATCGACCGCGGCGTCGCCGGCGGCCAGTCGGTGTGGGTGGCGGGCGACGGCGGCGTCTACCGCACGAGCAACGGCGGCAGCAGCTGGCAGCTCGTCACCGGCCTTCCGTACACCGGCGCGCCGCCGACCGCCGCCTTCCCCGGCGGTTGCTGGACCGAGGCGGCCACCGACTTCCTCATCGTGCCGCGGCCTTCAGGACAACCTGGACCGCCGGCGTTGGTCGCCGCCTTCGGGCGCCCCAACAACGCCGCCTGCGCCGCCACCGGCGGCGTGGCGCAGACCGCCAACGCCTCGCGCGCCAACAACGGTATCTATCGCTCGCTCGACGGCGGCGTCACCTGGAGCAAGCTGCCTTTCGACCTCGTGCTTCCCGGCGGCGCGCCGGGCGACGTCGGCCGCATCACACTCGTGCAGGCGCCGTCGAATCACAGGCACGTCTACGTGCTGGTGGCGCGCACGGTGGACATGAAGTCGGGCGGCATCTACTCGACGCTCGACGTCACCGCCCCGGCGGTCACCTGGATCACCGGCGCCAACGATCCGACGACGGAGTTCACCAACGGCCAGGGCTGGTACAACCTCATCGGCTCCGTGCACCCCACCGACGAGAACCGCCTCATCGTCGGTGGGCTCGACAACTACCTCTCCATCGACGGCGGCGCGACCCTCAGCAAGATCTCCGGCTGGAGCGCCGCCGACGAGACCTGGTCGCACGCCGACCACCACGCCGCGATCTGGGTCGACGACTCGACCTACTACGACGGCAACGACGGCGGCGTCTTCGTCGGCACCGTCGACGGCGAGACCGTCACCTGGCAGCACAAGCAACGGCGGCGGCTTCTCGACGCTGCAGTTCTACGGCATGTCGCAGAGCGCCACCGACCCGTACAAGATCAACGCCGGCCTGCAGGACAACGGGCACGCCCTGCTCTCGCGCGGCCGCTGGCAGGCCACCTTCGGCGGCGACGGCGGCTTCGCCGCCACCGACCAGCGCGACGACAGCCAGGTCTACGAGGAGTACGTCTACGGCGCCATCCGCCACTCTGACAGCGGCGGCGACGGCTGGCTCGACACCGGCTGCATGCAGACCTACGGCGGCTGCCCGGGCAACTGCGGCACCGGCACCGCCTGCAACCCCGACCAGCACAGCGCCTTCATCGCCCACTTCACCCTCGACGCCGGCAACCAGAGCGTCATGTACGTGGGCACCAACCTGATCCACAAGAACCTGCAGGCCGACCAGGCGGGGAAGGTGTGGCAGGCGCTGGCGCCCGCCGGCACCACTGCCGGCGACTTCGTCTACGGCAACAACAGCTCGCGGGCCTACGTCAACATGGTGCACACGCCGAAGGCGAGCCGCACGAGCGGCGCGCCCGTGCCCAGCTCGCAGACGCTCTACGCCGTCACCTCCACGGGCCGCATCTGGCGCAGCGACGACGCCGGCCTCACCTGGCGCGACCTGACCAAGGCGCCGCTGCCGGTGACGTCGACGACTACCGGGCGCTCGCTCACCTGGGTGGACACCGATCCCGGCAACGTCGACCGCGTAGTCATCGTGTACAGCGGCTGGGCGGCCTCGACGTCGCCGGCCATCCCCGGTCACGTCTTCCGCTCGCTCGACGGTGGCGTCACCTGGACCGACGTCTCCGGTGCGCTCCCCGACGAGCCCTTCAACACCGTCGCCGTCAACCCCAACCCGGGGAAGAACGGGCAGGTCTTCGCCGGCTCCGACGGCGGCGTCTACGTCAACGACGACCTGTGGGGAGTCGGCGGCTGGTCGAAGATCAACAACGGCACGCTCCCCAACGTGTCGGTGAACATGCTCGAGTTCACCAACGCCACCAACCCCAAGCGGCTGCGCGCCGCCACCCACGGCCGTGGCATCTGGGAGCTGTTCGAGCTGTCGCAACAGACGCTGAAGGTCGACAAGCCGACCTACGGCTGCGCCAACACCGCGCGCATCGAGCTGGTGTCGATCGACGCCGGCACCGGCACGCAGACGGTGACGGTGGCCTCGGCGGCGGAGCCCGCCGGCGAGACGGTGACGCTGGTCGAGAGCCCCGTCGGCTCCGGCATCTTCCGCGGCGAGCTGGCCTTGACGCCCGCCGCCGGCACCAGCGGCGACGGCAGCCTGACGGTGTGGAACGCCGACTCGCTGTCGGTGAGCTGGCGCGGCGGCGTGCTGCAGGCGCACGCGGTCGTCGACTGCAGCGTCTGCGAGGGCTCGACCGCCACCGGCGGCAACCTGCGGGTGGAGAGCTTCGGCCTGTCGACGCAGGGCGGCGACGGCGACGAGTTCCTCGACAACTGCGAGCACGGCGTCATCACCCTCGCGTTGCGCAATGTCGGCGCGGGCGCCGCTCACCAACGTGCGCGTCGCCGGCGTCACCTCGTCGAACCCGTCGGTGCGGGTGCGCCGGCTGCCGGTGTTGAGCGGCACCCTGCCGCAGTGCGGCTCCACCTTCGGCAACGTCCGCGTCGAAGCGTCCGGCATGCAGCCGGGCGAGCGCGTCACCCTCGACGTCGAGCTCACCTCCGACGAGATGGCGTCGAGCGGCGTCAGCCGCACCCTCAGCGTCGTCTACGACCCGGCGGAGCAGGACTTCACGCGCCTCGCCAGCAAGACCTTCTCCTTCGAGGGCGGCATGGAGGGTTGGGAGGCCATCGCCGGCACCTTCCTGCGCAGCACCGCCAACGGCGGCGGCGCGCAGCTGACGCCGACCTACCTCGCCTCCTCGTCGCTCACCTCCGGCATCTGCGACCAGGTGCGCTCGCCGGTGGTGAAGCTCACCGGCAGCTCGACGCTCACCGTCTACAACCAGTTCTCCACCGAACCGATGAGCGACACCTGGTACGACCGCGCCAACGTCGCCATCTTCGACGTCGCCGCCGGCACCCGCACGACGGTGTTGCCGAGCGGCGGCCGGCCCTATCTCGCCGAGGGCCCCAACGGCGTCTGCGCCACCGGCGGCGAGCCCGGCTGGGCGGGGCCCGGTCCCGGCTGGCTGCCGAGCAGCTGGACCGCGGCCGACCTCGGCGCAGCGGGCCTCGCCGGCAAGAAGGTGCAGCTCGACGTCGCCTACGGCACCGATCCCACCGCCTCCTTGACCGGGCTGCAGATCGACGAGGTGACGCTCACCGACTTCGACCTGCAGGGCGCCGACGCGCAGCCCGACGCCTGCTCGTTCTGCACCCCCGAGATCGACGACTTCGACCCCGGCGTCGAGTACGTCGGCGGCTGGTTCGGCTTCAACGACCCGGCCGCCACCACCGGTCGCTACCACGTGCGCGAGGGCGTCAGCCCGTCGGGCGCCGTGGCGCGCGTCGTCTTCGACGGCGCCAGCATCACGTACCTATACGGCAAGGACAAGGACGGTGGCACCGCCGACCTCTACCTCGACGGCGTCAGGGTGGCGACGCTCTCCTACCTCGACGCCGACGGCACCTCCTTCGGCTACTCCGTCACCTACGCCAACCTCGGCGCCGGCGGTCACGTCTTCGAGGTCCGTCACGTCTCGGGCAATGTCTTCGTCGACGGCTTCCGCTTCAACTGCGCGAGCGGCCTCGGCGCCGACGGCGAGGCGCCGCAGATGCGCTCGACGCAGAGCGACAGCACGGCGCGCTCCACCGACGGCCCGTTGATCACCCGCATCGTGGAGGTGATGCCGGGCGACGTCGGGTTCCACGTACTCGTCGAGGGGCTGCCGGCGCCGGTGACCGTGACGCTGCTCGGCCCGCTCGGCAACGTCGTCGCAAGCGGCGGCGTGCGGGTTCCGGGTTTCACGGCGTCGGGCCTCGATGCGGGGGCGTTGTCGCCGGGGACTTACACCGTGCGCTTCCCGAACACGCTGGCGCTGGGGAAGACGGCTCTGGTGAGCACCTTGCGGACGTATCCGACGCCGCGCTGAGTGGGGGAATCGGAGCGATTGCGGGTGGTAGTGGTACGGCCAGGCGGGCCGGTGGGAGTTGCGGCGGCCCCGTGCGCGCGGCCTGACCCTACTAGCTCGGCGGCGGGGTCCGCGGCGGGCGCCGGCGAACGTCTCGCGAAGACGCGAGCCGGCCTGAGGCCCCCGGCGGGTTGAACCGAAGTACGCAAGATCGGACGATCTTGCCCCGCCTATCTGGGGCCTCAGGCAAGCGCCGGCGCGTTCACCGCCGCGGACCCCGCCGCCGAGCAAGTAGGGTCCCCAGGCCGTGCTCAGGGGCCGCCGCAACTCCCACCGACCCGCCCCGCCTTGTCACAACAGGAAGGCCGCCCGCTGAACGCACAGATGGAGTGGTCGTCGCTCCTGAGCGCAACAAGAGAGCAGCCACTCTGGAACTCCCTTTTTCTTGGGCGGCCGAGCTCACTCTGGCGACCACGGATGTGCCGCGAGTGGGCCACTGCGTCTGTTCGGCGCGATGTCGAGACACTAGCGGCACGACGGTGGTTGTGCGCCCACGTAAAACGAGCGCGAGGCACAGCGCCGCAGTGACCACGGCAGCAGCCGAGCTCGCCGACAGGAAGCTCAGCGTCCACTCATGAAGGCGGGTGCCCGGCGGATCCGGAGGCCGCCGCGGCGGCACCTCCGGAAGGCGCTTGGCGGCTGTTGCGGGTGAACGGCAGTAGCGGCGCCTGGAGGTGGAGGCCCGCGCTCCTGCTCCCAGCTACCACGTGGCGCGGGCCGGTGCCTGTATGTTTCTCTCTGATGCGGGCGAGCGCAGCGAGCCCGCATTCCCAGTGTTCTTCGGCGACCGTGTTGGGAGCACTCGGGCCGGTGTCGCACTCCGAGTGCCTGCTGCGGACGGTGCCCCAGCACGGGAGCCGCGGTGCCTCCCGTGGGAAGTCGCGCTACGAGCGCCAATACAGGGCCGAGTCAGCATCGCGGCAGAGCCGAGTCGGTCGGAAAGGAGGTCCGCTTGAGCTACGAGTTCTTCGTCGGCATCGACTGGGGTAGCCGAGAGCACCAGATCTGTGTGCTCGACGGCGACGGGGCACGTCTGCGAGAGAGCACCATCAGCCATGGTGAAGCAGGCTTGCGCCAGTTACTCGATTGGCTTCGACAGCTCGCTGGGCAAGATCTCTCTCGCGTCGCCGTAGGCATCGAAACCCCTCACGGCGCCATCGTCGATGTGCTCGTCGAAGCCGGCGCGCACGTCTACCATCTCAATCCGAAACAGCTCGACCGCTTCCGTGATCGTCACAGCGTGGCGGGCTGCAAGGACGACCGCCTCGACGCCTTCGTCGTCGCCACCTCGCTACGCACCGACCTGGCTTCCTATCGACGGGTCCATCCCGAAGATCCCACGATCCTCGAGCTGCGCGAAGCTAGCCGCCTGGAACGGCACCTGCTCGAGCAGCAGCACGCCGTCGCGTGTCGCCTCGGCGGACAGCTGCATCGCTTCTGGCCTCAGCTGCTGGAGCTCGTGCCTGGCGCCGATGAGCCTTGGCTTTGGGCCTTGCTGAAGCTGGCTCCCCAGCCGCAGCAGGCGCGTCGGCTGACACGCTCGAAGCTGGTCAAGCTCTTGCGCGACCATCGCATCCGCCGCTTCGACGCCGATCGGCTGATGGCGGTGCTCGACCAACCGGCATTACCCGTAGCCGCGGGCACCATCACCGCCGCTACCGGGCACATCGCGGTGCTCATCGAGCAGCTCCAGCTGCTCCATCGTCAGCACCGCGACTGCACGGCCTGGATCGCTCGCACCCTCGCCCAGCTGCGCGACGAGGAAAACGACCAGCCCGAGCAGCCTCGCCAGCACCGTGACGCCGAGATCCTTCTCTCCATGCCGGGGGTGGGAAAGCTCGTCGCCGCCACGGTGCTGAGCGAGGCCTCGCGCGCTGTCGCCACTCGAGACTACCAGCTCATACGCGCCCTCAGCGGGGTCGCACCCGTGACACGTGCCAGCGGCAAGCGCCGCGTGGTGTTGATGCGTCGAGCCTGCAATCCCCGATTGCGCTACGCGATACACCACTGGTCACTGAACAGCTTGCAGCGAGATCCCGCCAGCCGCGCACGTTACGACCGCTTGCGACAGCGGGGCCTCACCGTCGGCCATGCCCTACGCATCCTGGGCGACGGCCACCTGCGGATTCTCATCGCCATGCTGCGCGACAGGACGACTTACGTCCCTGATCCTCCTGCTGCCTCTCCGTCCGAGGTGGAGGCAACTCAGAAGGAGGCAAGAGCGGCTTGACGAAGCGTGGGAAGTCCGCGGCGGCGGCCTCCGGATCCGCCCGCAACCCGCCGGCCGGATGGTCACCGCCGCTCATCTCCCACTTCGCCTCCTCCTCCGCGGTCGGCAGATCGCTGCGGGTTGCGTAGAATCCACCCTCGGCCCCCACGACCCCTGCCGATGCCGCCCGCCCCCAGCCGGCGGCGGGGCACGCTCCGCCGCTCGTGCCTCCTGCTCGCCGCCGCGCTCGCGACGGCCTCGGCCCCGCTGTCGGCGCTCGACCCACGGCTCGCCATCACCCAACTCGCGCGCGACTTCTGGCAGGACGAGCTGCCGCAGAGCGCTGTCCTCAGCGTGCTGCAGACGCGTGACGGCTACCTCTGGCTCGGCACCTACGAGGGACTCGTACGCTTCGACGGCGTCCGCTTCGTCGTCTTCGACCGGCAGCGTACCCACGACCTGCAAGGAACGTCTGTCTTCCACCTCGCCGAGGACCGCGCCGGCCGGCTGTGGGTGTCGACCAACGGCGGCCTGACCGTGCACGAGGGCGGCCGCTTCCGCACCTACGGAGCCGCCGAAGGGCTGCCGTCGCAGGTCGTGCGCGCCACGCTCGAGGCGCGCGACGGCACGCTGTGGATCGCCACCGACGGCGGCCTCGTCGAGATGCGCGGCGGCAAGCTGCGCGCGCGGCCCGACCTCGCCACCGGTGAGGTGCGGGCGCTGGCCGAGGACCACGAAGGCACGCTGTGGGCCGCCACCAGCGACGGGCTGCTGCGCCTGCACGGCGGCCGCGTCACCCGCATGGGCGCGGCGCAGGCGCTGCCGTCGCCGGTCTGCCGGCACCTGCTCGTCGATCGCGCCGGCACGCTCTGGGTGGGGACCGACAAGGGCCTCGCTCACGTCATCAGCAGCGGCGGCGGCGCCGGCGCGCCGCGCGTCGAGGTGTACCGCGCTGCCGATGGCCTCGGCGACGACTACGTGCGCGCGCTGGCCGAGGACGACGATGGCAGCCTGTGGGTGGGCACCGAGACCGCGGGCCTGGCGCGGCTGCGGCCGCCCGGGGCGGCGGCGCCGGACGGCAAACGCTGGGAGCGTTTCGACGCCGCGCAAGGGCTCGCCAACGACTTCGTGCGCTCGATCCACGAAGACCGCGAAGGGAGCCTGTGGGTGGGCACCAGCGGCGGCCTCAACCGCTTCCGCGAGGGGAAGCTGACGCCCTGGGGGACGCCCGAGGGCCTCTCGCACGACTTCGCCCGCGCCGTCTTCGAGGACCGCGAGGGCGTGCTGTGGGTGGGCACCGATGGCGGTGGCGTCAGCCGCCGTGTCAGGGGTGTGTGGAGCGCCCTCGGCATTGCCGACGGGCTCTCGCACGACTCGGTGCGCGCGATCGCGCAGACCGCGGACGGCGCGCTCTGGTTCGGGACCCGCGACGGCCTCGACCGCTTCGCCGGCGGTCGCGTCACCAGCTTCGGCGACCGGCTGCCGAGCCGGCTCGTGCGCGCGCTGGCGGCGGACGGCGCCGGCAACCTCTGGATCGGCATGGAAGGCGGCGGACTCGCGCGACTCGGTATCGACCAGGGCGACGGCGCCGTCACCGCCTTCTCGCCGCGCGACGGGCTCGGCACCGACGACGTGCGCAGCATCCTCGTCGACCGCGGCGGCATCGTCTGGGCGGGCACCTACGGCGGCGGGCTGTCGCGCTTCGACGGCTCGCGGTTCACCACCCTCCGCACGGCGAACGGCCTCCCCAACGACATCGTCTTCGCGCTGCACGAGGACGACGCGGGCCTCTGGGTGGGCACCGACAGCGGCCTGGCGCTGCTGCCGCGCCGTGGCGGCCGGATCCAGGTCGGCGGCCGCTTCCCGACCTTCGGCATCGACGACGGCCTGCTCGACGACAAGGTCTTCCGCATCCTCGGCGACCGCCGCGGTGGGCTGTGGATGAGCAGCAACCGCGGTGTCCAGCACGTGCGCGAGGCCGACCTCCTGGCGTTCGCCGCCGGCAAGCTCGCCAGGGTCGCGGCGACGAGCTACACCCGCGCCGACGGCATGCGCGCCACGCAGTGCAACGGCGCCTCGCACCCGGCGGGGTGGGCGACGCGGGACGGTCACCTGTGGTTCCCCACCGTGTCGGGCGTGGTGGAGGTCGACCCCGAAGACCTCAAGATCAACCGCATGCCGCCGCCGGTGGCGATCGAGGAGGTGCGGGTCGACGACGCGCCGGTCGACTCTCTGACCCTCGGCCAACCAGGGCGGCGCCCCGAGCTGGCGGCCGACCTCGAACGGCTGGAGATCGACTTCACGGCGCTGTCGCTGGTGGCGCCCGAGAAGGTGCGCTTCCGCTACCGCCTCGAGGGCTCCGACCGCGACTGGGTGGACGCCGGCGCCCGGCGCACTGCGTACTACACGCACCTGCCGCCGGGCGACTACCGCTTCGCCGTGCGCGCCGCCAACAGTGACGGCATCTGGAATGACCGCGGCGCGAGCGTCGCCTTCAGCGTCGCCACTCCGCTGTGGCGTACTTGGTGGGCGCTGCTGCTTTACGCCGCGGCGGCGGTGGGGGCGGTCTGGACCCTGGTGCAGTGGCGGGTGCGCGCGCTGGCGCGCGCCAACGCTCTGCTCGAGGCGGGCGTCGCCGAGCGCACCGCCGCCCTCGACGAGAAGGTGCACCAGCTCGAGGAGTCCGAGCGGCGCGCCCACCAGTCGGAGGCAACGGCGCTGGAAGCAAGCCGCGCCAAGAGCGTATTCCTCTCCAACATGAGCCACGAGCTGAGAACGCCGCTGAACTCGATCATCGGCTTCTCGCAGATCCTCGAGGACCGCCTCGCCGGCGAGCTGTCGGAGAAGCACCGCCGCTTCCTCACCAACATCCACCGCAGCGGCGAGCACCTGCTGCAGCTGATCAACGACCTGCTCGACCTGTCGAAGATCGAGGCCGGCCGCATGGAGTTGCGCGCCGAGACCCTCGATCCGGCACCGCTGATCCACGAGCTGCGCGAGCTGATGCGCGGCATCTCGGCGGAGAAGCGGGTGGAGATCGAGCTCGAGCTGCCGGCGCGGCTGCCCTCGCTGACCACCGACCCGGCGAAGCTGCGCCAGGTGCTGCTCAACCTGCTCTCCAACGCCGTCAAGTTCTCGCCGGCGGGGTCGGTGGTGACGGTGCGCGCGTCGCCGGTGTTCGCCGGCGAGGCGCCGCTGCACGAGGACGGCGTGCGCATCGACGTCGTCGACCGCGGCGTCGGCATCGCGCCGCAGCACCAGGAGATGATCTTCGAGGAGTTCCGCCAGGTGGAGTCGGACCTCGCGCGCACCAGCGAGGGGACCGGCTTGGGGCTGGCGCTGGTGCGCCGGCTGGTGGACCTGCAGGGCGGGCTCATCCGCCTCGACTCGACGCTCGGCCACGGCAGCACGTTCTCGGTGTTCCTGCCGCGGGTAGCGGCTGCGCGGCGCCGCGGCGGCGTCGTGGTGGCAGTGGAGGGACCGGTCGCATGATCCAGGAGCATCGCCTGCTCGACGGCGGGAAGATCGACTACCAGCGCGCGCTGCGTTACCAGCTCGACGACCCGAGCTGGGTGACGACGCTGCTCTTCGCCACTCTCACGGTGATCGTGCCGTTCATCGGCCCGATCGTGGCGATGGGCTACCAGGGCACGGTGGTCGAGGCGCTGGCCCGCAGCGGCATCAACGCGCCGCCGCCGCGCTTCGACTTCGCGAAGCTCGCCGACTACCTGCTGCGCGGCCTGCGGATGTTCGTGGTGACGCTGCTCGTCTCGCTGATCCTGCTGCCGGTGATCTGGCTGGGGTCGGTGGTGGTGCTGGCGGTGGTGCTGGGCGCGACCCACGCCATCGGCCCTCAAGAGACCGCCGGCATCCTGGTCGGCTGCACCCTGCTGGGCGTCTTCGGCTTGCTCACCGCCGCCCTCTGGCTCGCGATCACCGTCGTCATCACCCCGCCCATCGTGCGCGCCGCCCTCGACCGCGACCTCGGCGGCATCTTCGACTTCGCCTTCGCCCGCGACTTCCTGAAGCGCACCGGCCGCGACGGTTGGAAGGCACACCTCTACATGCTGGCCGTCAACCTCGTGCTGTTCGTGGTCGGCATGCTCGCCCTCGTCATCGGCGTCTTCCCGGCGCTCGCCTTCGGCATGCTGGTGCAAGCGCACGTGTACGGGCAGCTCTACCTCCTCTACCTGCATCGAGGTGGACGGCGGGTGGAGACTGCGGTCGCTGCTCAGTGAGACGGAGGGAGTGGCCGCGGTAGTTTGGTGGTACGGCCAGGCGGGCCGGCGGGAGTTGCGGCGGCCCGTGCGCGCGGCCTTACCCTGCTAGCGCGGCGGCGGGGTCCGCGGCGGGCGCCGGCGAACGTCTCGCGAAGACGCGAGCCGGCCTGAGGCCCCGGCGGTGGACCCGAAGTACGCGAGGTCGAGCATCTGTGGCCCGCCTTTTTGGGGGCCTCAGGCAAGCGCCGGCGCGTTCACCGCCGCGGACCCCGCCGCCGAGCAAGTAGGGTCCCCAGGCCGTGCTCAGGGCCGCCGCAACTCCCGCCGGCCCGCCCCGCCTTGTCACAACAAAAGAGCGGCCACTCTGAAACTCTCTATTTGTTTGGGCGGTCGTGCCCCTTCTTGCGACCACCACTATGCCGCGAGTGGGCCACGAGCGGGTGGTCGGTGCGATGCCGAGACACTAGCGGCACGACGGTGGTTGTGTGCCCACGTCAAACGAGCGCGAGGCACAGAGCCTGAGTCACCACGGCAGCACACGAGCTCGCCGACCGGTCGCTCAGCGTCCACTCATGTAGGCGGGTGCTCGGCGGATCCGAGGGCCGCCGCTGCGGCACCTCCGGAAGGCGCTCAGCGGCTGTTGCGGGTCAACGGCAGAAGCGGCGCCTGGAGGTGGAGATTCCCTCTTGGGGGTCAAGGGGGTGGGTTGGTTCTATGCGGGTGTTAGATGCGGAAAGAGTCGACTCCCGTCGAACGGCTCGCCGGAGCCCCAGACTCCGCAGATGGCATGGAGCTGCTTGCGCATGACGGCCACCAGGGCGGCTCTCTTCGCCTTGTTCCGCTGCAGCAGCGCAGCGTAGAAGGCAGCGAAGTGGCGATCGCGGCGAGCGGCGACGAGAGCCGTCATGTAGAGAATGGCGCGCAGCCGAGAGTTGCCACGCTTCGAGATCCGTCGTGGCCGATGGACCGAAGTGCCCGACTCGATCGGTCGTGGGTCCAACCCGGCGTGAGCCACGAGTTGACGGGGCGTCATGTCCCCAGCGAGCGGACTCAGCTCCCCGAGCAGGTAGAGGCCGGAGCGCTCGCCCACGCCGGGGATCGTGATCAGCTGCCTGAGGATCTGCTCGAGATGGGCGTCGCTGGCCACCACTGTGAGCGCCGCGCGCTGCAGTGTGGCGAGTTGCTCGTCCAGATGTGCCAGGTCCTCGCGGACGCTCTGCGCCACCACCTCGGGCAGCGCCTCGGACGCCAAGACGGCGTGCAAGCGATTGCTTTCGGATGACTTGCGCTGCGCCAACTGCTGCATGCGTCGCGTGATCGTGCGCAATGCCAGCGCCGCCGAGCTGGGCGGCTCCCACTCCTGGTGCGGCATCCGCTCGGCGTAATCTTCCAGCGCAGCGGCATCGACACGGTCGGTCTTGGCGCGTTGGAGGAGAGCCTCGGCGTAGCGCCGCGCCACCCACGGATTGAGCACCTGCACCTGCACGCGCGGATGGCGATGCAGCGCGAGCGCCACATCCAAGTGGTAGTTGCCCGTCGCCTCCAGACACACGCGCACGTCCCCACGCCGCGTCAGGAATCGCAGCAGCTTGCGATGCCCCTCGGCATCGTTGCTGAAGCGACTCCAACTGCCGCCCAGACACAAGACGAGCTCCCGGCTGCCAATCTCCAGTCCCGCTGTGAGCACGGCCAGCCTCCTTCTAAGATGCCTCCGGGCTCCCCGACCCTGCGTCCTCTCCGGCCGACCTTGTAACTGCAGGCTCTCGGGCCTCAGATTCCCTACGGCCTTGGAGAAGAGGGCGGGGAGCTCTTCTCCGACTACAGGCTCTTAGCCTCAGGCGCGACTTCAGCTTCCCCGCCCCGGAAGCGGTCCAACTGCAAGATACAAGGCGCGCTCTCCTGCTCCAGTGACCACGTAGAGCGCGCCGGTGCCGCGGCGGCGGCCCTCGGATCCGCCCGCAACCCGCCGGCCGGGGTGGTCACCGTCGCTCAGCTACGCACGCGCCGCCGCCCTCTTGAAAGAACAAAGAAAAGGCCCTCCATGCGGAGGGCCTTTTCAGACTAGGCAGACCGTCAACCGCCGGGGCCCGACTCCCCGGCAGCCTCAGGACCTACCAGCGCGGGCGCTGACGGAAACCGCCGCCGCCGCCGCCGCTGTTCTCACGGGGACGGGCCTCGTTGACCTTCAGGGTACGACCGCCCATCTGGCTGCCGTCGAGGGCCTGGATGGCCGCCTCGGCCTCCTCGCCCGCCATCTCCACGAAACCGAAACCGCGGGGGCGGCCGGTCTCGCGGTCGTTCACGAGGCTGACGCTGGAGACTTCACCGTGAGCGGAGAACAGCTCGCGCAGCTCGTCCTCGGTGGCGGAGTAGGGCAGGTTACCGACGTAGATCTTGGTCATGTAGCTCTTTCTCTTTCCTTTCGCGCTGGGCGCGTGGCCGCAGCGCTTCGATTCTCGAGGCGATTCCTCACGTGGGAATCTCGCGACGGGAGCTCAGTCACCTGATGGGTTCGTTGAAGGCGGCTACGGCAGGAACGGTCGGGTGCAGCTTCTGACAGTAGCGCCCCATCCCTTGGGGCCTGCGCTCGCGGCTCGGGGGATTGTAGGGGAAGGTTCCTACATTGTCCACCTGTAGGACGTTCCAAACAGCGGGCGCCGTTGGGAGCGGGTCGCCTCGGACGCGCCGCCGGGCGAGCACTCTCGTAGACTCGGCCGCCGTGACCTCGACACTCGGTGCCAGCAGTGCAGCAGTGGGCATCCTCGGCCTCGGCGCCTACGTGCCCGAGCGGGTGATGACCAACGCCGAGTGGTCGGTTTACGTCGACACCACCGACGAGTGGATCCGCGAGCGCACCGGCATCGAGCGACGGCGGGTGGCGGCGCCGGAGCAGAGCACCGTCGACCTGGCGCTGCCCGCGGCGCGGCTGGCGCTGGAAGACGCCGGCATCGGCCCGCTCGACGTCGACGAGATCATCGTCGCCACCGACACGCCGGAGGTCTTCATCCCCGACACCGCCGCCTTCGTGCAGCAGCGGCTCGGCGCCCGCGAGGTGCCCGCCTACGACCTCGCCGGCAGCGGCTGCGCCGGCTTCCTGCAGGCGCTCGACGTGGCGCGCTCGCGGGTGATCGCCGGCGCCGCCGAGCGCGTGCTGGTCCTCGGCGTCGAGCTGCTGACGCGGCTGATGAGCTGGAGCGACCGCAACACCTGCGTCCTCTTCGGCGACGCCGCCGGCGCCGCCGTGGTGGGGGCTTCGCGATCCGGTGGAAGACAGGCTGCGGAGATCCTCTCGGCGGTGGCCGGCACCGACGGCAGCGCCGCCGGCATCCTCGCGCTGGAGGCGGGCGGCACCAGGGTGCCGTTCAGCGAGGAGGCGGCGCGGCAGGGGCTCCACCACAAGATCGACTTCCACGGCCGCGAAGTGTTCCGCCACGCCGTGCGTCGGATGGCGCAGGCCGGCCGCGAGGCGCTCGCCAAGGCGGGGCGCACGCTCGACGAGGTGGCGCTCTTGGTGCCGCACCAGGCCAACCTGCGCATCGTCGACGCCGTGCGCCGCGAGCTCGACCTCGAGACCGAGAAAGTGTTCGTCAACCTGCAGGAGTACGGCAACACCGGCTCGGCGTCGGTGCCGCTGGCGCTGTGGGAGGCGCGGCGCGCGGGCCGCATCGCAAGCGGCGACCTCGTGCTGCTGGTGTCGTTCGGCGCCGGCTTCCACTGGGCGAGCGTGCTGCTTCGTTACCCCTGAGGGGCGAGGACACGATGGCGACGTTTCGCATCCGCAGCGGGGGCTCGGGATCGGGGCCGACGAGCGTCGGCGGCCGCATCGCCGCCACGCTCTTCTACCTGGTCTTCGCCGGCATGGGCCTCGTCGTCACCGGCTTCTTCTTCGTGGCGATGAAGAACGGCATGGTGGCGTGGAAGTGGGAGCGGGCGGAGTGCCGCGTTCTCACCACCCAGGTCGAGGAGCTGCTCTTCGCGCTGCCGCCGGAGAAGGCGGCGGTGGAGCAGTCCCCCTACCAGCTCGCCGTCACCTACCAGTGGGAGCGCGACGGCCGCACCCACACCGGCAGCAACGTCGGCGGCAAGTCGCAGTTCGGCACCCGCGGCCGCGCCGAAGCGGCACTGGCGCGCTATCCGCCGGGCGCCACCGTGGGCTGTTACGTCGATCCGCGCGACGCCACGGCGGCATCGCTGCTTCGGCCGCGCCTGTGGTCGCTGCTGCTGCTCGGCTTCCCGCTGATCTTCGTTGCTGTCGGCGTCGGCGGCATCGTCGCCACCTGGCGCGGCGGTTGGCGGCGCAAGGCCGCGGCCGCGGGCGTCGAAGTGCCGCGCTCGCAGAAGAGCACCAAGGGCGGCAGCGGTTGCGCGGTGGCCGGCTTCGGGCTGTTCGCGGTCTTCGGCGGCGCGTTCCTGCTCTTCTTCGCCTTCCCGATCGCGCGCAAGGTCGCGAGCACCGGCTGGCAGGCGGTGCCGGCGACCATCCTATGGAGCGGCGTCGGCGTCCACAGCGGCGACGACGGCAACACCTACAGCGTCGACGTGCTCTACGAGTACGAGCACGGCGGCCGCCGCTGGCGGGCGAACCGCTACCGCTTCATGAGCGGCAGCAGCAGCGGCCAGGAGGGCAAGCAGGAGGTGGTGGGGCGGCTGCCGGCGGGCGCCCGCGTCGACGTGTGGGTCGATCCCGACGACCCTTCCGCGGCCGTGCTCGACCGCGCTCTCGGCGGCCTGATGTGGTTCGCGCTGCTGCCGCTGGTGTTCGTCGCCGTCGGCGTCGGCGGCATGGTGATGACGATCCGTTCGGCGGTGCGGCGCCGGCGCGGGCCGGAGTGGCTGCCGAGCGCGGGCGAGGGTGGTGAGGCGACCGCGTCGGCCGGACTGTCGCGTGCCGCGAGCGCCGCACCGCGGCCGGTGCGCGCCGGCGTCAGGGCGATGGGGAAGGCGGCGGCGGCGGTGCCGTCCGGACCCATCCTGCTGCTGCCCGCGAAGTCGCGCGTCGGCGCCTTCGTCGGGCTGCTCATCTTCACCTTGATCTGGGACGGCATCGTCGGCGTCGCGCTGTGGGCGACGCTGCGCGAAGGCAAGCTCGGCAGCGACGGCTGCCTCACCGTCTTCCTCGGCGTCTTCGCGCTCGTCGGCGTGCTGCTGCTGCTGGCGCTGCCGCGGGCGTTCCTCGCTCTCTTCAACCCGCGCGCGGAGCTGCAGCTGTCGTCGCCGCCGGCGCCGGGCGTGCCGGTGGCCCTGTCGTGGCGCTTCCTCGGCGCTGCCGGCCGGCTGCAGCGGCTGCGGCTGCAGGTCGAGGGGCGCGAGGAAGCCACCTACCGCCGCGGCACCGACACCACCACCGTGAAGCGCACCTTCGCCCGCTTCGTGCTGCTCGACACCACCGACGCGGCGCAGATCGCCGCCGGCGAGACGCTGCTCGCGCTTCCCGCCGACACCATGCACACTTTCGAGGCGCCACGCAACAAGGTGGTCTGGTCGCTCAAGCTGCACGGCGACATCCCCAACTGGCCCGACGTCGACGACGAGGTCGCGCTCACCGTCTACCCGACGGCCCTCGTGGGGGGCGAGGTGGAGTCATGACGACGATGACGGTGGAGCTCGACGGCGGCCGCGGCGCCTTCTCGCCCGGCGAGCGCGTCGAGGGGCAGGCGTCGTGGGAGCTCCCCGAGCCCCCGCAATCACTCGAGGTGCGTCTCTTCTGGTCAACCAGCGGGCGCGGCGATTCGGATCAGGAAGTCGTCGCCGTGGAGCCGGTGCCGTCGCCCGGGGCGAGCGGCTGGGTGCGCTTCAGCTTCGAGCTGCCGCCCGGGCCCTACAGCTTCTCGGGCCAGCTGGTGTCCCTCGCCTGGGCCGTCGAGCTGGTGGCGCCGAGCGAGGAGATGGCGGGGTCAGCGGCGTTCGTCGTGGGGCCGGAAGGGCGCGAGGTGCGCATCGACGGCGAGCCGGCGCCGGAGCCGGCCTGAGGCGACGCCAGACGACGATGCGCGCCTGCGACAACCCTTTCCGCGTACAACGCCTGGCGGAGCTCGCCTACCGGCTCGAGGGGACGACGTGGGAGGCACTGCTCGCGCGCTGGGACGCGCTGGGGCGCCGCGCCGCGCTGGTTGGGCCGGAGGGCCGCGGCAAGAGCACGCTGCTCGCCGAGCTTGGCGAGCGGCTGGTCGAGCGCGATAGCGTGCGGCTGCGCGCGGTCGTGCTGCGGCGTGGCGAGCAGCAGCTGCCGCGTGCCGAGCGAGCGCGACTGCTCGACGGCGTGACGAACCGCGACCTGCTCCTCGTCGACGGCGCGCAGGAGCTCGCAGCATGGGAGTGGCGCCGCCTGCGCGAGGCGAGCCGCGCCGCCGGCGGCCTGCTCATCACCTCACACCGCGCCGGCCTGCTGCCGACGCTGCACGAGTGCCGCACCACGCCCGAGCTGCTCGGCAATCTCCTCGCCGAGCTGTTGCGTGGTGAGCCCGACGCTGGAATCGTCGCGCCGGCCGCCGGAGCCGCGACGCTGTTCGCGCGTCACCACGGCAACCTGCGCGACGCGTTGCTCGCGGCCTACGACATCTGCGCGCGCGGTCAGGAGTCGTTTCCGCTGCTTCCGGCAGCGACGCAGCGACGGCAGCGACGCGCAGGGCGTTCCCACCCTGCCAAGCTCCAGCTCACGGCGGCGTGGTACGGGACACAGTCCCCGGGTTCCCGATCGTAAGTGTAAGTGCCGGTCATCTGATTGCCACCGCCGGCGAGAAACCGAACCTCGGGGTCGTAGCAGCCTCGGTACGGAGCCGCTGGCGCGCCTCCGACCCCCGCCGGCCCGGTCCAGGGGATGAGATCCGAATGTGGCCCCTGGCAGCCGTTGCCGCTGCAGGTGCAGGACATCGGGAGCTCCGGGACCGAGCCGGGGCTGCAGGAGAAGGTATAGACCCCCCCGCCTTTCGGCATGTCGAACCCGAGCAGAGGAGTCATGTCGACGTCAGCGCTCTTGCGAAAGATGAGGCCGTACGTGCCGCTTCCTGCTTCGATGGTCTCCGTCCCCGACGCGGTGCAGATCTGCCGGTAGTCGTCACCTCGCCTCCAGATCTCCTGGCGGTAGCTCTCCTGGAAGGTCGTTCCGGCGCACTCCAGGTGGACCTGCGATCCGACGCGTTTCCCGGCCTGTCCTCCGCCGTGACCCGGTCCGTAGTCAATGAGCGGAACGAAGTTGACCTCGCGCAGTCGCACCTGAGCCACGATGTGCCAATCGACGCTGTGCTCCTCCTGGCGCGTCCGAAAGTGCGTCTCCACCGTTCCCGTCCACAGGCCGCACCCGTCGTCGGTCGACGGATCGTCGCCGCGGACGAAATTGCTGGTCTCCTCGGGATCGCGGATGCCGTTCGCATTCAGGTCTTCTTCGCCGTCCTTGCAGCCGCCCTGGTCGTTGTCCTGGATGATCTCCATCGCCTCGCGAAGGGCGTTCTCGGCCCTCGGCCCCACCTCTCTCTCGTCCGCGTACGGGGAGAGTGCGGTGACGGTCTTGTGGTAGCCATGGTCGGGGTCCCAGACGCTGTAGTGGATCTCTTCCTTGTCGCCGATCCCGTCGCCGTCGCTGTCCCGCTCGCGCGTCTTGGTCTCGAAGCGCACCTCCTCGTCGTAGTCCACGACGCCGTCGCCATCGGAGTCCTCTCTGACCGACTGCTCGTCCTTTCCCAGTTTCACCGGCGCGAGGCCGGTCCAGTAGGCATCGAGCAGGAGCTGCAAGGAGACGGCCTCGTTGCCGTCGAGCTGCGTGACGACGCTTGCACCGTCAACCCAGTCGGACGTCTCGCCACTGTTCTGTTGCAAGTCCTCCAGGACGCGGCCGCCACCATCCTGGGTGATGATCGAGAGCTCGTCGCCCTTCTCGACGTAGCCGACGATGAGGTAGAGGTGGCCAGGCCCGGTGACGATGAGCGGTCGCTCGGCATCGATCTCCGCCTTGATGTTCCGCAGGGCCTCGTAGCCCCAGGCCCACCGGAGCTCGAGAGGGCACGGCGGGCATGGACCGGTCCGACCGCAACCCAGCGCCCTGTTGCGCTGACTGCAGGGGCTGGGAGGGATGCTCTGCTCTCTGAAGGGCTCCGGGCTCCCGTGGTATACCCCGCTCGTACCGAGCGCGAGGGGCAAGCTGTATTCGTGCGTGCTGTTGTTGCTGATCCCCACGACCGGCAGGTCGTATTCGGGTCCGCCGGCTCCGGGCAGGTGCCTGAACACCTCGTAGCCGATGCGATCCTGACTGAGCTGTCCGGGGACGTTCAGCTTGGTGTGGTAGTAGGCGTTGACCATCGCCACGCCGGCCCGCGCGCAGTACGGGTACTCCGCGAAGTCCGGCTTGTCCCAGCCCATGGGCGGCTCCTCGTTGGGGGCCTCGAGCGTCAGCATCCGCGTGTCCTTCTGGTGCCGGATCACCGGCACCGCCAGCTCCTTGCAGACGCCATCGCCCGCCGCCAGCGCCAATCTCGGGCAGACCCCGATGTCTGCCGGGGCCGGTGGAGCGGCGGGCCCGGCCGACGGCGGACCGTCGACGCCTCCGCCCATGGCCTGAGCGCCGGAGCTGAAGAGGCCGCCTGGGCGAACGTACGCCGAGCGCTGCGCCGGGCGGCGGGGGAGGACACTGAAAGGAACCGGCAGAGAGAACGCCGCCGTCTCGCCGCCACCGCGCAGGAACTCACCCATCGACAACGCTGCGCGGCCGTGCTCGAGGCGCCCGTCGTTGATCTCGGCCAGGCCCCCCCATGCGTGCACCGCGATCGACACCAGGAAGAGCAGCAGGAAGGCGAGGGACAGCGAGTTCTCGTACGCCTCCGGCTTCGGCACTCTTCGCGCCGTCGAACCGCACCACGAGGAGGGCCCCGGCCGAGAGCGCCTTTGGGCAACGCGAACAGCGTTCCCTTGTCATTGCGAATCGTCACGCCTTCGAGCGTGGCGGCCGCACCCCCGACGTTCGCGATCTCGACAAACGGGGTCTGCTTCTCCTGCGGCAGAAAGAGAACCTCTTCAGGCGGAGTGCCGGCGAGGTCACTGCCGGCGGCGGGATGCTCCCACGGAAGCTGGCGCTTCGCTCTTGGAGTCCGCAGCGGGTCGAGGCGTCGTCTCGGTGTCGACGGTGGCGTTGGAGGTACGTTGGCGGCCGCCGCAGGTCGCGGTGCGGCAAGCCTTCCGCCGAGCCGAAGTAGATCCAGGTCACGTCCGGGCGATCGAAGGAGTCCTCGTCGCATGGCGACGGATCCGAGGCTGAAGCCGACGAGCTCACCGACCACGGTGCGACCGTCGCGGAGCCAGACCTGATCGCGCTGCGGGTCCTGCGGCGTCGGAGGCGCCTCCACGTCACCGAAGCCGATCCAGCCGATCTCGGAGCGCGGGATTGCTCCGCCCGACCCCTGGCAGCGGTCGCCGATGCAGGACTTGAGGACTCCCGTCTCCCTGCTGCCGTCGCGCCGAATAACGACGTCCGCGGTCGCTGTCGCCGCTGTCGCCATAGCGAGCAGAAATGCCACGCGCGGGTTCGGGTGGCCGATCATCGGGACCGCTTCCTTGCCCTGGTCAGGCCGCGGTCGACGCATCGCCGCCGCTGCCCCAGAAGCCGCTGCAGCGCCTGGGAGAGCGTCTCGCCGCCGTCCGGCGCGAGCAGCGTCAGCGCCTTGCTGCGCAGCATCGCGCGCTCCTCGTCGCTGGGGTCGTGGCCGGCCACCAGCACGATGGGGATCGCCGCCGTCTCCGCCCCGGCGCGCAGCTGCAGCGCCAGCCGCAGGCCGCCGGCGTGGTCCATCAGCAGGTCGATCACCACCAGCGCCGGCGGCCGCGTGCGCGCGCGCGTCAGGCCCTCCTCGATCGAATAGGCGTGAACCAGCTCGTAGCGCTCGTGGCCGAGGCCGCTCTCCAGCAGCCGATGGACGGAGCGGTCGTCGCCGACGAGCAGCACCTCGGTGGGCCCCGCCGGCCGCTGCCGCATGGCGCGCGCGGCCAGCGTGCCGACGCGGGCCACCAGCCGCTGCAAGTCCATCGGCTTGAGGAAGTAATCGTCGGCGCCGAGCGCCAGGCCGAGCTCGCGGTTCTCCTGGCGCGAGTAGATGACGATGGGGATGCCCGCCGTCTCGGGCTCCATCTTGAGGCTCTTCAGCACCTCCCAGCCGTCGACGAGGCCGGGCAGCACGAGGTCGAGGATTACCGCCGCCGGCATCAGCGAGCGGGCGAGCGCCAGCGCGGCGTCGCCGCTCTTGGCGAGCACCGGCGCGAAGCCGGCCTCCTCGAGCAGCGGCGAGAGGCGCTCGAAGACGGCGCGGTCGTCCTCCACCACCAGCACCGGCAGCGGCACCAGGCCGGCGTCGCCGCGGATCTGCGCGCTGCGCACCGGCAGCAGCACGCGGAACTCGCTGCCCTGGCCGAGCACCGACTCCACCGTGACGGCGCCGCCGTGCATCTCGGCGAAGCTCTTGACCAGGGCGAGGCCCAGGCCGGTGCCGCCGAAGCGACGGCCGGCTGTCGAGTCGACCTGCTGGAAGGGCTCGAAGATGCGCAGCTGGTCGTCGGGGGCGATGCCGATCCCCTCGTCGCGCACCGACACCTCGACGGTGGGCTCCGCCGAGCGGCGAGGTGGTGGCGTCGAGCCGGTGCACGGCGACGGCGACGCGCGACACTTTGCTCGTTCCCGCGGCCGAGAACTTGACCGCGTTGGAGAGCAGGTTGTAGAGGATCTGCTTGACCTTCACCGGGTCGGCCCAGATCACCGGCACGTCGGGCGGCACGGCGGTCTCGAAGTGCACGCCGTCGCGGTCGGCGACCGCCTTCATCACCGTGATGACGCCCTCGAGCAGCACCGGCACCGACACCGGCTCGGGCTGCAGGTCCATGCGGCCGGCCTCCACCTTCGAGAGGTCGAGGATGTCGTTGATGATGGTGAGCAGGTGCTTGCCGGAGACGTGGATGTTGCCGAGGAACTTGCGCTCGCGCGCCGCCAGGTGATCGCCGCGCGAGAGCAGGATCTCGGAGAAGCCGATGATCGAGTTCAGCGGCGTCCGCAGCTCGTGGCTCATGTTGGCGAGGAAGCGCGTCTTCTCCTGCGTGCGGTGCTCGGCGGCGTCGCGCTCGCGCTCGCGCCGCTGGATCTGGTCGAGCATGTCGTTGAAGCCGTCGCAGAGCGCGCCGATCTCGTCGTCGGCGCGCTTGGTGGCGCGCAGCGAGGTGTCGCCGGTCAGCGTGACGCGGTGGGTGGTGCGCGCGAGCTCGAGGATCGGCCCCGAGATGACGCGCTGCAGCCGATAGGCGACGATCAGCGAGAGCCCGAGGGTGACGACGAGGACGGCGATCAGCACCACGACGTCGCGGCGGATGGTGGCGCGCATCTCCTCGGTGGAGACGAGCAGGTAGATGCTGCCGTAGCGGTCGCCCTTGTAGACGATGGGCTCGACGACGTGCAGGCCGTCATCGGCGATGCGCACCGCCGGCGCGCGCTCGGTGGCGAGCAGCGGCTCGACCGGCGCCCCCCAAGCCGTGAACAGCCGCCCGCGAGCGTCGAAGAGCAGCGCCGATCGCACCGCCGGCATGGCGGCGAGCTTGCCCAGGCTGGTGGCGGCGGCCTGCGTATCATCGAAGGCGAGATCGGGCACCGTGTAGTCGCCGACGACGCGGGCCACCAGCGTCGAGGTCTCCATCAGCTCGCGGCGGTGGCTCTGGACGTCGTGGAGGGTGTGAAACGAGAAGGCGCCGAGCAGCGCGGCCGTGGTCACCAGGGCGACGAGGCCGAGGAGCTTCTGGCGGATGGAGAGGTGCTTGAGCAACGACGTGGGGCTGTCCCGCCGGAACCGCGATGGCCGGCGAAGTCGCGGAATCGGGCCGTGAATCGGTGGAACATTCTACGGCAGGGCCCACGGGCGGGATCGCGCTGCATCGGGTCATGGCCGGCGACGAGGACGATCGGCAGCGCCGCGGTCTCCGGCAGCGCCCGCAGCTGGAGCGCCAGCCGCAGCCCCGTCGCGTGGTCCATCAACACCTGATCTCAAGACACACTCGCCCGCTTGGCAGGCCGCGAGCACGCCCACGCAGGCAGTCCTCCTGCACGCGGCGGCCTTGGCGGTGTTTCTACACTCCTTCGGCAACGGCTCTTCAACGGCTAAGGCAATGCAGGAGCAATCGTCGCAGCCTTCGAGGCGGCATCCGGCGTCCGCATGGCACTCCAACTTGGGGACCTCGATGCTGAGAGACAGATCGTCGTAGTACCCGTCGTTGCTCTGGCCGGCCCGACGTGTGCTGATCAGGCTGATTCGGATCGTGCGTGTACCGGCCGGAATCGGCCGCGTGTCGGCCACCGGGCTCCAGGCGGTAACACTGCTGAGGTTTCCGGAGTCGAAGCTGCTCAGCACGGAAGCGTTCGCGGCGTCGCGGTATTCGATGACGATCCGCGCGCGATCGGGCGATCCCTGCTGAAAGGATCGGACGTAGCCAAGAAACTCCGCGCTCGCCAGCCCCCCGTCGATGGTCGCTGCAAAGTGGGAGACGGGGATGTCTTGCCGAAGCTCGGCACTCTCATTGTATCCGGGAAGGAAATAGGCCACGCCCGTATGGGCCGGTGGACTCGCAGAGGCCCCGCACGACCAGTTGCCGCTCACCTGCGTCCAGCTGGGTGGCGGGGTACCCGCCGTCTCGCAGCCTGGGTTCGCGACCTGGGCCGAAGCCCCGGTGACCATGAAGGCAAGCCAGCACACGGCAGACGCGGCGATCGCTCGAATACCCATCTCTCACCCCCTTGTCTGAATGGCCAATTTCGCCCTCGGATCAGGGCTGAACGTCATCAATGATAAAAACTAATAGTAGACAGTCTACGCTAGTGCCGGCCCACCTCGAGCAAGGTGATGCTCTTGCCGTCGCGGCGCGCCTGCGATGACTACGCCTTCGGCGCCGCGTCAGAACCGCCACTCGCCGACGAGCTGGAAGCTCTTCTCGGTGAGCTGCACCGGCTCGCCGAGGATCTCGCGCGCCGGGCGCCAGCTGCGCATGCGCAGCGCCTCGACGCCGGCGCGCCAGGCGCCCCAGCGGCCGCGGCGGCCGTCGAGGAACCACGCCGCCGTCCAGGCGTGGCCGTCCTCTTCGTTGGGGTCGCCGGCGACGTGGTCGAGGTCGTCGACCCAGAAGTCGTCGTAGCGCACGCTCGCGCGCTGGCGGCCCCAGGCGTGCGAGACGAGCACGAAGGCTGCTCCGAAATCGGCGAAGACGAACGGGCCTTCGAAGCCGGCCATCTCGGTCTCGCCGTAGACCGCCTGCGCGATGAGCTCGGTGCCGGTGGGGATGCGCAGGTGCCAGCCGAGGTGGTCGAACTCGGTTCGCCAGGCCCACTGGCCATCCTTGGCGATCAGCGGATCGCCGCGGTTGTCGTAGTGCTGCAGGCGCAGGCGCGAGCGGTCGAGGTAGTCCCACTGCACGCCGGCGTAGAAGCCGGTGCGGCCGTCGAGCTCGTGGAAGGGTTCCTCGTACGCCTCCTGCACGAAGAACAGACCCGTCCTCGCCGAAGGCGGGGAGCGGCGCGAGCGGCAGCCGTTCGAAGAGCCGCGTCGGACGGTCGCCGAGCGCCCAGCCGCGCCAGGTCAGCAGCGCGCCCGCCGGGTCGTTGGCGCGGAAGGCGCCGAGCAGTACGCCGAGGTCGTGTGCCGAGCCGCTCACGGCGCCTTCGTGGGTGAGCTGTACGTCGGCGCCGATGGTGCGCAGCTCTTCGCCGAACCAGCTGTTCACGCTCGAGTACGAGATCGTATAGGGCGAGGTCCAGCCGACTCCGGTGTTCTCGAGCGAGAGCGGCGCGTGGAACGCTCCCGTGCGGGCGAGCAGCTTCCACGCCGAGCGCGGCACCGGCCGCCACTCGAGGTAGGCCTCGTCGAGGTCGAGCAGCGAGCCGGGGCCGTCGGCGTAGGCGCTGGCCACGGCGCGCGCCGCCACGGTCGGCGTCAGGCGCGCTTGGTAAGCGACGATGGCGGCGCCGAGGTCGAGCGGCTCGTCGCTGTCGTCGAAGCGCAGCTTGCCGAGCCCACCGTCGACCCACGACTGTGGCCCGTCAACGTCGAAGAGGCGGAGTGAGACGAGGCCGTGTACCTGCTGCTCGACGGCGGCGGCCGCCGTGGGAATGACGAGGAGCGCGGCCGCGAGAAGTGCGGAGCGGATGGTGGGCAGAGCCCACCCTACGGCGGCTCCGCGAGAATCCGTCATCGCGAGGCCGCGGAGCGGCCGCGGCGATCTCGACACTGCAACATCGAGATCGCTTCGTCGCTGCGCTCCTCGCGATGACAGGGCTGGGCGTCCCACGGCTCGTGGCGGCGGAGGCGGCGCGCCCTTCACGCCAGCCCCACCGGCCGCAGCGCGCCGCGCGTGGTCCCCAGCCGCCGCAGCAGCTCGGCCGCTTCCACCGGCTCGCCGAAGTAGTGGCCCTGCGCCAAGGTCGCAGCCCATCTCGCGCAGCCGTGCGGCGACGGCGCCGCTCTCGACACCCTCGGCGACCACGCGCAGCCCGAGGCTGTGCGCCATCTCGATGGTGGCGCGCACGATCGGCACGGCCTCCTCCGAGCGCGCCATCTCGAGCACGAAGGAGCGGTCGACCTTGAGCTCCTGCACCGGCAGCCGCCGCAGCTGGGCGAGCGACGAGTAGCCGGTGCCGAAGTCGTCGATCGAGACGGTGACGCCCATCGCCACCACCTCGGCGAGCACGCGCCGCGCCGTCTCGGGGTCGGCCATGACGCTGCTCTCGGTGACCTCGAGCACGAGGTCGCGCGCCTGCACGCCGGCGGCGTCGAGCTCCGCCGCCAGCCGTCGCGGCAGCTCGCGGTCGTGCAGGTCGAGCGCCGAGAGGTTGACCGCCACGCCCAGCGGCACGCCGGCGCGGTGCCACGCGGCCGCCTCGGCGAGGGCGCGGCGCAGCACCCAGCGCGTGAGTGCGCGGATGACGCCGGTCTGCTCGGCGAGCGGCACGAAGTCCGCCGGCGACACCGCGCCGAGCCGCGCGTGGCGCCAGCGCACCAGCGCCTCGACCTCCACCGGCGCACCGCTCGCGAGCTCGACCTTCGGCTGGTAGCAGAGGTGCAGCGCGTCGGCCTCGATCGCGCGCCGCAGCTCGCCCATCAGCGTCAGCCGCTGCACGCTGTGGCGGTCCTGGCTGGCGTCGTAGAAGGCGAGGCCGAGCCGCTTCTCCTTGGCGACGTACATCGCCACCTCGGCCTGGCGCAGCAGGCTCGCCGGGTCGCCGCCGTGGTCGGGGAAGAGGGCGATGCCGATGCTCGCCTGCAGCTCGATGCGCAGCTCTTCGGTCTCGAGCGCCGCCGACAGCACCTCGCGCAGCTCGGCCACCGCCTGCTCGGCCTGGCGCACGGCGAGCGCCGGCAGCAGCACGCCGAACTCGTCGCCGCCCAGCCGCGCCACCACCAGGCCGCGCTCGGCGGCCGCCGCCTCGAGCCTTCTCGCGACCTGCATCAGCAGGCGGTCGCCGACGTGGTGGCCGAGGGTGTCGTTGATGTCCTTGAAGCGGTCGAGGTCGAGCAGCGCCACCGCCAGCCGGCCTGATGCTCGGTTGGCGCTACGCGCTGGCCGCGGCGCGCGGCGGCGATCGCCTCGCCGACCTCGACGCGGAAACGGTTGCGGTTGGGCAGACCGGTCAGGTCGTCGTGGTAGGCGAGGTGGTGGATGGCCGACTCGCGCTCGCGGATGCCCTCCTGCATGCGGCCGAACTCGCGCGCGAGCTCGCCGATCTCGCCGCGGTCGGAGAGCGGCAGGTCGACGGCGTAGTCGCCGGCGGCGAGCCGCCGCGCCGCCTGCTCGAGGGTGCGCACCGGCCGCGTGATGCCGCGGGCGATGAGCGCCGTGCCGAGCGCGGCGAGCAGCACCGAGCCGACGGCGATCCACAGCACCTCGCGCGAGAGGGTGCGGAAGTCGAGGAAGGCCAACTCCGTCGACCGCATGAGGACGCCGTCGACGCTCGCCGAGGCCGCGGCAGGTGCGGCGGCGACGGCAGTCGCGGCGTTGTTTCCGGCCGCGCCGCCGGCCCCGGCGAGCGGCATCGCCACCGTCAGGTAGTCCTGCTCGCCGAGATGCAGTCGGTGCGGGCGCTGCGAAAGCGCGGCACCGAGCGTCCCCAACTGCTGGCGCGCTGCGGCTGCGAGCGACGACGAGAGCACTCGCCGCTGCTGTCCCGCCCGCGCCTCGACGAAAGTCACCTCGAGCCCGGCGAGGTCGCCCAGCTCGCGCGCCGCCGCGTCGTCGAGGAGCCGCCCGAGCAGCAGCCAGAGCGCCGGCCGCGGCGCCGACACCGGCACGTAGTAGGGGGCGGCCACCAGCTGGTAGGCGCGGCCGTCGAGCACCACGGCCACCGGCTCGCGCTCGAACGAGCGTTCCGGCGAGAGCAGTCGTGGATAAGGGAAGGCGCGGTTGCGGTTGCCCGGCTGCAGCGTGTCGACGAGCACGCGGCCGTCGAGGTCGACGAGCAGCGCCAGCTCGGCGCCGGTGCGCACGCGGTGGTTGTTGAGGGCGACGAACAGCGACTCCTCGTCGGCGGGGTCGGTGAAGATCGCCTGCCGCAGCGCGTCGTCCTTGGTGAGCGTCTCGGCCACCTGCCAGAGCGCGCGCTGGCGCGACACCAGCTTGTCGTTGAAGACGTCGCGGCCGTGCAGCAGCTCGTCCTCGATGCGCGAAAGCGTCTGCCGGTAGGTGGCGCGCCGAACGGTGAAGACGGTGACGCCGAGCACCGCCAGCAGCAGGGCGAGGAAGACGACGAGGATGCGGCTCTGCAGGCTGCGCAAGCCTCGAACCTAGTAATCCTTGAAGCCCGGTTCCTGGTCGCGCGCCGGCAGCAGCGGCGCCCGCAACTGCAGCTGCCAGCTCTCCGCGCCGTCGGCGGCGAGACGCACCTCGCGCTGCAGCACGGACTCGGCGTCCGTGATCCGCGGGTGCCAGACGACCAGCCGGTAGCGCCCCGCCGGCAGCTCGGCGAGCACGGCCTTGCCCTGCTCGTCGGCCTTGGCGAACCACGGCGTGTCGACGACCAGGATGTAGGCGAGCATCCAGTCGTGGATGTTGCACCCGAGCGCCACCACGCCGGGGCGGTCGAAGACTTCCGGCGAGCCCGGCCCGCGGCCACGCTCGGCGCGCCCGCGATCGCTCCGTGTCTCGTTCTTCGGCAGATAGAGCTCGAACTTCTTCGCCGGCGAGAAGGAGTAGACGTGGTGGCTGATCGAGTCGGTGTTCGGGAAGCTCACCGCGGCGCCCGTCTGCACCGGCAGGATCTGCGGCACGAAGCGGCGGTCGCGCTGGTCCATCACCGCCGACGCCGGCGGCGGCAGCCGGCGGCCGTCGAGCGGCAGCGCGTAGAGCACGGCGCCGGCGAGCGGGCGGCCGTTGGGCTGCTGCAGCCGCAGCTCGATGCGCGCCGCGAAGAGCGGCGAAGCCGACAGCAGCGAAGCGACGAAGAGCGAAGCGGCGAGGCCGCCGGCGCGGGCGAGCGCTGCCAGAGGTCCGTTGCCGCGAGCAGGCGGACGCGGCGGCGCCGTCGCGGAGCGGCTCGGAATCGGCGTCATCCTCGCACGGCGTATCGGCGGACGGGCGCGGTCTTCTTGCGGCGCGATTATAGGTCGGACGTCGGCGGGACACGTGTCGTGGAACCTGCTGACCGTCCATGCGTACCGTTCATCAGGAGGATCGTTCATGGATGCGACGATGACCACCACCGCCTACGAGATCGTCGGCCACCAGGTGGTGAGGAGCCTTGGCATCGTGCGCGGCATCACCGTGCGCTCGCGCTCGATCTTCGGCACCATCGGCGGCGCCTTGCAGACCCTTGCCGGCGGCAATATCACCCTCTTCACCGAGCTCTGCGAGAAGACCCGCGGCGAGGCGTTCGCGATGATGCTCGAGCACGCCCGGCAGGCGGGCGCCAACGCCGTCATCGGCGTGCGCTACGACGCCACCGAGGTGATGGACGGCGTCACCGAAGTGTTGTGCTACGGCACGGCGGTGGTGGTGCAGCGCCAGGCATAGCCCGGCGCGCCTACTCCTGCAGTCGCAGCAACTGCTCGAAGGTCGTGTCGAGGGTGTCGCGGCCGCAGAAGAGCGTCAGCGGCTGCGGATCGTCGCCGGCGACGACGCGCACCGGCCGGCTGAGGTTCGCGCCGGCGCGCAGGCGGTCATAGGCGGCGGCGGGGTCGCGGCGCACGTCCACGTCGCCGACGCTCACCAGTCGTGCGGGACCGGAGAGCCGCGCGCAGTCGCCGTCGGCTGCGGCGTCGGCGGTGGCGCCTGCCGGGCCGCAGGTGCAGCGGACGAGCGCCTTGCGCAGCATGACGCCGAACACCTCGGGGCTCGCCTTGGCCTCGCCCGGCGCCGCCAGCACGACGCGATAGCCCGCGCCCGTGAGCAGCTGCGCCAGCAGGCGGTCGGTGCCGCGCGGCACGCCGCGGCGGATCAGCCCCTGCAGCGCGAACACCGTGGCGCGGTCGCCCGACAGCTTGTCGAGCCAGCCCAGGAAGAGGCCGGTGCCGTAGACGCCGCCGCGGGCCTTGGCTTCGGCGAACATCTCGCGCACCAGCAGGCCGAGCCCGCCCTCGCCCGGGTGGGTTTTCTCGACCGCCTGCCCGGCGACGAAGAGCAGCACCGGCCCGCAGCTGTACCAGGTGTCCCACGCCCCCCGCTGCGGCGCCGCCAGCAGCGACTGGCCGTCGAGGCCGGCGAGGCACTGGTTGCCGAGGTCGATCAGCCGCGCCGCCACCTGCCGTTCGTCGAGCACGCCGAGGCCGTAGGCCGCGCGCAGCGCGAAGGCCTCCGCCGCCGCCTCCGAGAGCCACTCCGATTCCGCGTCGGCCCGCAGCGCGAAGCCGTCCCAGAAGTGGAAAAGCTCCTGCGCGAGGTGCTTGACGAAATAGGCGCGCGTCTCGGCGGTGTCGGCGCGCAGGCCCTCGCCGGCGAAGGCGAGCTGGAGCATGGCGCCGAGCTGGCCGCTGCCGAAGGAGAGGCCGCTGCCGGTGGGCGTGAACGAGACGACGACGAAGGGGCGCGCGGGCAGCGTCATGCCGGTCTCGCCGGCGAAGCGGTCGAAGATCTTCGCCACGGTGGGCTCGAGGTCGCGGCGCATCCAGTCGGGCAGCGCGGGGTCGGCGATGAGGGCGAGGCGCTCGCCGGTCGCCGCGGCTTGGGGGCCGAAGTAGACGTAGGTGCGCTCGTCACCGCTCGCGGGCCTCCACGCCAGTGCACCGGCGGCAGCCTGGTCGAGAACGCGGACCGTGCGGCCGGGGGCGGTGGTGAAGTGGAAGCGGTGCAGCGGCGCGTCGTCGGAGGTTGCGATCGCGGTGCCGGGAGGCACACTCGCCGGCGCCGAGCCCGTTGCGATCGGACTCGCCGGCGTCGAGCCGGTTGGGGTCGCGGTCGCGCTCGCGTTGGCGTTCGCGCGTGCATCGGCAGCAGCGGCGTCGCAGGTCTGAAGCGGCCGCACCACGAGCTGGCCGGTGTAGAGCAGCCGCCCGCCGTCGCTCATCGCCACCGTCGGCTCGTAGTCCTTGGGCCGCTCCGCGAAGTCGCTGCGGAAGGCGACCGCGAGCTCGCGGCCCGGCCGCGCGAAGCAGAGGCGCTCGACGCCGGGCGCATCGACCCAGCGCGTGCCCGCCGGCACCGCCCATCCGGCGCGCCGGTAACCACCGCGGCCGTGCACGAAGTCGACGCCGGCCGCTTTCTCGGGGAGCCGCCAGCTCGCCTGCCAGGCGTCGTCGGCCGGTAGCTCGCGCACGGTCACTTCGATGGTGCCGGGCCGGTTGCCGCCGAAGAGCGAAGCCGCTCCCGCCGGCGCGGCGCCGAGTGCGAAGGCGGCGAGGCCGACCACGCAGACGGCGAACCCGAGCGTGCAGGCGGCGAGGCGGCGGATCGGCATCATGCATCTCTCCCCAGGTCGCGGCCGCCTCGCGCCACACCGAGGGAAACGCGGCGGCGCGCGTGGATTGTACGAATCGGCCACGCCGTGCGCGGCGCCTGCTGTCCGCCCGTGGAACGCCGCTGCTCGGGAACGGGCGCACGGCGAGCGACCGCGGTGCCGCGCCACGGACCGCAACCGGAGTCGCCGCAATCGTTTACAGTCGCGAGGGCCCTGCGGCACGGCGGTTGAAGTGCGTTGCGCCTCGGCAGGGGAGGGAACGGACGATGCGGGACATCCAAGTGGCGCTGCGCGGGCTGCTCAAGGCGCGCGGGCTGGCGCTGGCGGCGATCGCCACGCTGGCGCTCGGCATGGCGGCGACGACGGTCGTCTTCTGCATCGTCGACGGGCTCGTGTTGCGCCCGCTCCCCTTCGGCCCGCGCACGCCGCGGCTGGTGAGCGTCCACTCGACCCACCCGACGCAAGCGCGCGATTGGGACGACTCCGGCATCTCCTACGCCGACCTCGTCGACTTCCGCCGCGAGACGCACGCCTTCGCCGCGCTCGAAGGCGAGGCCGACCGCAACCTCTCGCTGGTCGGCCCGCTGGGCGCCGAGCGCGTGCGCGGCGGCTCGGTGACGCCGGGCCTCTTCGCGCTGCTCGGCGTCTCGCCGGAGCGCGGCCGCGGCTTCCGCGCCGAGGACGCCGCCGACATCGGCCACGAGTCGGTGGCGCTGATCAGCGACGGACTCTGGCGCCGCCGCTTCGGCGCCGACCCGCGCATCGTCGGCCGGCCGGTCGAGGTCAACGGCCGGCAGCTCACCGTCGTCGGCGTCATGCCGCGCGGCTTCCAGTTCCCCGAGCACCACGATCTCTGGCTGCCGTACCGTCCGGGGCCCGAGGCCCGGCGCGACCAGCGCGCGCTCTTCGCCGTCGGCCTGCTGCGCGAGGGAGCGAGCCGGGAGGCGGCGCAGCAGGAGCTCGCGGCGCTGGCGGCCCGACTCGCGATGCGTTACCCGGCCACCAACGAGCGCTGGGGCGTGCACCTGCTGGCGCTGCACGACTACTTCATCGACCCGCAGACGCGCACGGCGGTGACGACGATGCTCGCCGCCGTGGCGCTGGTGCTGCTCGTCGCCTGCGCCAACATCGCCGGCCTGCTGCTCGCGCGCGGGGTGTCGCGGCAGCGCGAGCTGGCGGTCCGCGTGGCGCTCGGCGCCGGCCGCCGCGACCTCGTGCGCTTGCTGCTGCTCGAGTCGTTGCTGCTGGCGCTCGCCGGCGGCGGCGCGGCGGTGCTGCTCGCCCGCGCCGGGGTCGACGCGCTGGTCGCCTCCAACCCCGATCCGCCGCCCTACTGGGTGAGCTTCGAGGTGGGCGGCGCGGCGCTCGCCTTCGTGCTCGGCCTCTGCGCGATCGTCACCGTCGCCTGCGGCCTGGTGCCGGCGCTGCGAGCCACCGGCGGCGACGCGCAGGAAGGTGTCGCGCGCGGCGGCCGCGACGGCGGCGGCGTGGCGCAGCGGCGCCTGCACCGCGTGCTGGTGGTGGGGCAGATCGCCGCCAGCCTGGCGCTGCTCTTCGGCGCCGTGCTGCTGATGCGCACGGCGACGAGCATCGACCGCGCCGACGCGGGGTTCGATCCGCGCCCGCTGCTGAGCCTCCGCCTCTACCTGCCCGGCGATCGCTACGACGACGACGGCGCCAAGGCGCGTGCGCTGGCGATCGTCGCCGAGCGCCTTGCCGCGCTGCCGGGCGTCGAGAGCGCCGCCACGACCGGCGCCATTCCTGCCGACGACGGCGGCGACACGCTGCGCGTCGTGCGCGACGGCGCCACCGCCGCGGGTGACGAGATCGGCGTCGAGGCGATGCCGGCGAGCCCCGGGCTGTGGCGCACCCTCGGGCGCGACTTGGTCGCCGGCCGCACCTTCACCGCCGCCGAGGCCGCCGACGAGGACGGCGACGTGGCGATCGTCAACGGGCGCCTGGCGCAGACGCTGTGGCCGGGCCTCGACCCGCTCGGTCGCCGCGTCGGCGTCATCGGCGGCGAACACCTCCGCTGGCTGCGCGTCGTCGGCGTCGCCCCCGACCTCGTCTACGAGGAGGTTTCCGAGGAGACGCAGCAGTCGCGGCTCAACCTCTACCTGACGCCGGCGCTCGCCGGCTGGCGCACGACGGCGGTGCTGGTGCGCGCGCAGGGCGATCCGGCACGCCTGATCCCGCTGTTGCCGCGGGCTCTCGCCGAGGTCGATCCCGCCTTCGCCGCCTACGAGGTGCTCACCATGGAGCGGCGGCGCGAGGTGACGGCGTGGGGCGAGCGCTTCATCGGCCGCACTTTCGCGGGGCTCGCCGCCGCCAGCCTCTTCCTCGCCTGCATCGGCACCTACGGCCTGCTCTCGTATGCCGTGAGCCAGCGGCGGCGGGAGCTCGGCGTGCGCCTCGCCATCGGCGCCACCGCCGGCGACATCGTGCGCCTGTTGCTCGGCGACGGGGCGCGGCTGGCCGCGGCGGGGACGCTGCTCGGCGTGCCGCTGGCGCTGCTCACCGCGCTCGCCGTGCGCGGGCTCCTCTTCGGCGTCTCGCCGTGGGAGCCGAGCCTGTGGCTCGGCCTGCCGGCCGCGTTGCTCACCGCGGTGCTGCTCGCCTGCTACCTGCCGGCGCGGCGCGCAGGCGCGATCGAGCCGTCGACGGCGCTGCGGCAGGACTAGAGGTCGACTAGAGCGGTGCCACCGCGCGCGCCCTAGTCGCCCGCAACCTTTCAGTAAGTCTCAGTCCCGCGGCAAGACTGCCCGCTGATATTCCGGTGTCGGGTCGAGCGGTTCGGTGACCACTTGCGGGCACCGGAAGCACGCCTCCTTGCCCTCCTGCGCGTACCAACGGCAGCTGCTGCGGATGAGGCAGTGCGGCAGCGCGTCCACCACCGCCGGCAGGATCTCGACGATGCGCGTGGCCAGCTTGCAGCGCTGGCCGTTGAAGTGGGTGCAGCGCTTCTCCTCGCAGTGCGCGGCGATGCGGAAGACCTGGCTCGGCTGCGCCGGCCCGATCTGGACCAGCAGCTCCTTGGTGATGGGGATCTGTTCGTTGAGGTAGGCGATGCGCGGCTCGCCTTCGTCGTGGGTGACGACGCCGATCAACCGGGGATCCTTCATCCCCGGTTGCGCGCTCGGACACATCACCGTCCGGGCGGTGTCCATGCCCGTCCTCCGCGTCGGTGCCGCTAGAACCCCACCGGGAATGGCAAGTCGGTGGGGAAGTAGCCGGCGATGATCGTGCCGGGCCTCAGGACGACGGACGGCTGCAGCCGGCGGGCGGTGCGAGCGGTGGCGCCGAACCCGGCTTCACGCGCGCCGGCGCTCACGCCCTGGGTGACCCGCGCCGCGACGTCGAGCGCGCCGGCCGCCTCTTGCAGGACGAAGCCCCAGATCGGCTCCTTGATGATGGGGGTCGGCCGCCCGGTCGCCGCCCTCACCGCCGCCTGGGTGAGCTTGGTCAGCTGCGCGCTCGAGATGCTCCTCGCCTTCCTGGCCCCGGTCGCCTTCGCCTTGGTCGACCTCGTCTTGGTGGCCCTGGTCTTCGTTGCGCTTGCCTTGGTTGCGCTTGTTTTGGTCGCTTTCGCCTTCGTCGCTCTCGCCTTGGCTGCCATGGACTTCTCCTCCTCTTGGTGGATCTGTCATCCACCCGGTTGCGCAACGCCGTCCATGAGGGCGACGTTGGCGGTGGTCCGCGCCAGGATCTCGCGTAGTCGGTCGGCGGCTTCCATGATCGCCAGCTCGCGCTCGTCGTGAGCGTCCATCAACGCCTCGACGTCGCCGCCGCAGAACGGGCAGTGCTCGGTGTCGGGGTGGACGTACTGCTCGCAGCCCCAGCAGAGCACCAGGTTGGGCGGCACGCGGTCGTGTTTCTGGCGCACGATCTCGCTCTTCGGGCGCTCCGGCGGCGGCTCCTGCACCACCGAGTCGCTGCCGTCTGCGTTCTCCAGAATGAGGGCGAAGCGGCCGCGGTCGAACGGCGTGCCCGGTGCCTCCTCCACCTTGACGATGCGCTCGCGCTTGCCCTGCTTGGCGAGCTCCAGGGCGCGGTAGTGGCAGTAGGGGTTGTTGCCGGCGCGGCCGAGCAGGGTGTGGTTGGTCCACGTGCAGCCCGCGCGGCAGACGTCGGCGTAGTAGCAGCCGCGGCAGTACCCCCAGAGGTCGTCGAGCGTGCGGTCGCGGGTGAAGCGCAGCTGGTCGGAGTGGTTCCAGATGTCCTCGATGGTGAGGTCGCGCACGTTGCCGCCGCTGTAGTCGGCGGTGGCGAGCGACGGGCACCCCTTGATCGTGCCGTCGGCCTCGATGCCGAGGCCGGTGTGTCCGGCGGCGCAGCCCTGCCAGTGGCCGTACTCCATGTCGGTGGCGCGCCAGCGGTGCTCGTAGGGCCCGAAGTAGCCGATGTTGTTGCCGGGCTGGATGAGCACGCCGAGCTCGTTGCGCCTCGTCGAACAGCTCCGCCAGGAGCGGCATCAGCTCGAGGATCTGGTAGGGCTGCATCAGCACGTCGGGGTGGTCGACGGCGTTGCCCATCGCCACGGTGAGCTGGAGCTGCCAGTTGCGCACGCCCGCCTCGGCGATGCGGTGCAGCAGCTGGCGCAGGTGAGGGAGCGTGGTGGCGCCGATCTGGGTGTTGACGCTGCTCACGATCTGGTGCTTCTTGAGCAGGTGCAGCGCCCGCATCGCGTGGTCGTAGGACCCCTTGACGCCGCGCAGGCGGTCGTGCAGCTCGGGGTCGCCGTCGATGGAGACGCCGCACGAGCGCAGGCCGGCCTCCTTGGCGGCGCGGATGCGTTCCTCGTTCAGCGCCCGGGCGCCGCTCTGCATGCTCGGGTGCATGCCGTGGTCGGCGATGGCGCGGATGATCTGCAGCCAGTCGCGGCGCATGAAGGCCTCGCCGCCGATGATGGTGACCTCGCGCACCCGCAGGCGGGCGAGCTGGCTCACCACCTCCAGACACTCCTCCGTCGACAGCTCGTCCGGCCGCGCCTTACCGGCCCGCGACCCGCAGTGGATGCACTTCAGGTTGCACGCCAGCGTGATCTCCCATACGGCGTGTATGGGATGGCTGCGGGCGTAGTCGTCTTCAGTGGCGTAGCGATGGGGCAGCTTGCGCCGTTCCATCGCCGTCACGCTTTCTTGAGCGCCGCCTCCAGCTTGACGACGGCCTTCTCGATGGTGGCCATGGTCGGCCTCCCTACTTCTTCTTCGCCTTGAGCGCGGTTTCGAGGTTGGCGATCGCGTTGCCGAGACCGCCCTGCTCCTTCGATGCCTGCTTGGCCTGGGTGAGCAGGGCCTGGATCTCGACGCTGTTCTTGCGCTTGATCGCGTCGTGGGCGGGAACGCCGTAGAGGACGTGCGGGTTGACTCCCGGCTTGCGTAGCGCCGTCTCGAGCTCGCTGACCACCGCCGCGAGGTCGCCCTGCTGCTTGTGGCGGGCCTTGGCCTCCCGCAGCAGTCCCTTCAGCTCGTCGCGGTCGCCGCGCTTGATCGCGTCGTTGATGGTGACGCCGTAGAGGACGCGAGGCGGAGTCTTCGGCATGGCTTTTCCCCTTTATCCAAAGCGGAGTGAATAGAGGAGTAGTATGTTAACGCCAAATCCGATCTAGGGTGTCAATGTCCGACATTTTCCTGGTCTCGATGCCCTACGCGGCGGTGGAGCGGCCGTCGATCGCCCTCGGCCTGCTTGCCGCCGAGCTGCGCGGCGCCGGCATCGCCGTCGAGACGAGTTACGCCTGCCTCGACTTCGCGGCGCGGGTCGGCCTGCGCGCCTACGACGCGGTGCTCAACTCGCACACCGCCCTCTTCATCGGCGAGTGGACCTTCGCTGCCGCGGCGTTCCCCGAGCGTGCCGCGGTCGACGAGGAGTACCTCGCCGCCGCGGCGGAGCGGGTGCTCGAGAGCCGGGTGATCGACGACGACGTCGACGCGCGCGAGCTGCTGCTCTCGCTGCGGGAGGAGGCCGCGCGATTCGCCGCCGAGCTCGCCGACGCCATCGTCGCAGGACGGCCGCGCATCGTCGGCTGCTCGTCGACCTTCCAGCAGCACACCGCGTCGCTGGCGCTGCTGCGCGCCGTGCGCGAGCGCGACCCCGACATCGTCACCGTCATCGGCGGCACCAACTGCGAAGGGCCGATGGGGATGGCGGCGCGGCGAGCGTTCCCGTGGGTCGACTTCGTCTTCTCCGGCGAGGCCGACGAGGTGATCGTGCCGTTCGTTCGCGCCGTGCTCGATCGCGGCCGCGACGGCCTGCCGCCGCTGCCGGGAGTGATCGACGGCACCATCGCCGCGCGCCGCGACGCCGAGCCGCCGCGCGCCTCGGTGTGGTCGGTCGACGCCATCCCGACGCCCGACTACGACGACTACTTCACCGCCCTCGACCGCTCGCCGCTGCGCGACTCGATCGCGCCGGCGCTCGTCGTCGAGACCTCGCGCGGCTGCTGGTGGGGGGCGAAGTCGCACTGCACGTTCTGCGGTTTGAACGGCGGCAACATGTCGTACCGCGCCAAGAGCCCGGCGCGCGCCGTCGCCGAGTTCCACCGCCTCGCCGCGCGCTACGGCGTGCGCCGCTTCACCGTCGTCGACAACATCATCGACATGGGCTACCACCAGCAGGTGCTGCCGCAGCTCGCCGGCCACGGCTACGACGTCTTCTACGAGACCAAGGCCAACCTGCGGCGCCACCACATGCAGGGCTTCGCCGACGCCGGCGTGCGCTCCATCCAGCCTGGGATGGAGAGCTTCCACGACGAGGTGCTGCGGCTGCTCGCCAAGGGCAACAAGACCTACATGAACGTGCAGCTGCTCAAGTGGGCGAGCGAGCTCTCGATGGAGATCTCGTGGGTGTTCCTGATCGACGTGCCCGAGCAGCAGGACGACTGGTACCTGGAGATGCTGGCGTGGCTGCCGGCGATCACCCACCTGGCGCCGCCGGTTTACGCGACGCCCATCCAGTTCATCCGCTTCAGCCCCTACCACCGCGATGCGGCGCGCTGGGGCTTCGACCTGGTGCCCGAGCCGGCCTACGCGCAGGTCTACCCGCTCGACGCAGAGGAGATGCAGCAGCTCGCCTACTACTTCGTCGAGCGCACGCCGGCGCGCGAGGCGGGGCTGGGGCAGCGCATGCTGGTGGCGTGGCTCGGCCTCTGGCGCGAGCAGCACGAGGACGGCGAGCGGCCGGTGCTGCACATGCGGCGCAAGGGCGAGGCGATCGTCGTTCACGACACTCGCTCGTGCCGCACTGCCGCGCGCCACCGGCTGGAGGGGCTCGCGGCGCGGCTCTACGCCGCCTGCGACGAGGCGACCGAGCGCCACGCACTCGCCGAGCGGCTCGGCGCTGAGGATGGCGAGCTCGACGAGGTGGTTGCCGCGCTCGTCGCCGACAACCTGCTGCTCGACCTCGGCGGCCGGCTGCTGGCGCTGGCGGTGGACGTCTCGCGGCCGGCCGCCGAGCCGGCGCCGAACCCCGGCGGCAGCATCGACTGGGCGACCGTTCCGGTCGGCTGAAACGGCGCCGCGCGGCTCGGCCGCGCTTCACGCCGCTTCAGTTCTCGCTCGGCGCTGATTGATTCTGGTGCCAGTTCTGATTCTGGTGCCACGCACCAGTCACGCAGCAGCACCAGTCGCACCAGTCAAGCGGTATCAGTGGGACCGCGCTGATTCTGGTGCCACGCACCAGTCACGCAGCAGCACCAGTCAGGCGGTATCAGTGGGACAGACGTCAGGCGGCAGCAGCGCTAGGTTCACCGTGTGGATTCCGTTTGTAGCAGTGTGGGCCGCCGTCTTCGCTTCTTCCCCGACCGGCCGCTGGTCGAGGTCACCGTCAGGACCCTCCAGGGACGATTCCTGCTCAAGCCAACGCCGGGCTTGCGCGAGATCTTCGTCGGCATCCTGGCGCGAGCCGCCGCCCTGTGCGATGTCGACGTCCACGCCTTCGTCTGCCTCTCCAATCACTGGCACGCCCTGGTGACACCCAAAGACGCTCGCGAGCTCGCCCGCTTCTGCTGCTACGTCAACACCAATCTTTCGAAGGAGGCCGGGCGCCTCCACCGCTGGCAAGGCCCCCTTTTGCAACGCCGCTACCAGGCCATCCCCGTCAGCACCGAGGAGGAGGCTCAGGTCGGCCGGCTGCGATACCTGCTCGCCCACGGCTGCAAGGAAGGGCTGGTGGCGAGGCTCAGCGACTGGCCCGGCGCGCACTGCGCTGAGGCCCTGGCCACCGGCACGGTTTGCGACGGCATCTGGTTCGATCGGCACCAGGAGTGGCTCGCGAAGCTGCGTGGCGATGGCTCTCCGCGCGACGGCTTCGCCATCTTCCACCAGCTCGTTCTCGCACCGCTGCCTTGCTGGCAACACCTACCGCCGCAGGCCATACAGGAGCGCGTTACCGACCTGATCGCTGACATCGAGCAGCAGGCCGCGGCGCGCCACCGCGCCGAGGGTGGCAAACCCCTTGGCAAGACCGGCATCCTGCGCCAAGACCCGCACGATCGTCCCGCGACGAGTGATCGCTCGCCCGCTCCGCTCGTGCACGCCGCCAGCAAACGGGCGCGCATCGAAATCCGCGCTGCCTACTTCTCCTTCCTCGCTGCTTTCCGCATCGCCGCCCACCGGCTGAGAAGTGGCGGCCGCGATGTCATCTTTCCCCGTGGCTGCTTCCCACCTCCGCTGCCGTTCTGCAGAAGCGGCTGAGCAGAAGCGTCCGGACATCACTCCACAATCGACCCGACCGCGGGCCCTTGGCGGCTCGACGGCCTCCTACGCTCGACGCGGTGACGTCGAGCGCCTACCGCGCTGGGCGCGCGCTCCAAACCGCCATCGCCTCCGCTCCACCGGCCGTCTCCCCGCTGGCGACCCCGAACCCAGCTCCACCGGAGCACTTTCGTGGCTCACAAGGCTACTCGGACCGTCATCCTTTGACGACTCGTGCATGGCACCGGAGTGGGATCGATCAAGGCTGGTGCCTCGCTCGCGCAGCGTGCGGAGTAGCTCACGGTTTCTATCGCGGTGCCCTTCGATCCGCGATTCGATGTCGTTTTCACTCACGGCTCACGGTTTCTTCACCACGGATGATGCAGCGATCCCCCCTCCCAAACTGGGTGGCACGGTTAGAGTTGTTGAGCTTTCAGTCGCCGTAGAACTTGAGGTAGAGATGTGGCTCCTTGAGGCTTCGGTTCGCTAGCGCTCCGATCTGGCGCAAGACCGCCGCATCCTCCGGGCTTGCGGCTCGAGACATCAGAAGCCCAAGATCCTCGAGAAAGAGCGGCACCTGGAGCCGGTTCAGGGTGGTGTCGCCGTAGGGGTCGATCGTCTGAGCGACCTTCAGCTCCGCCGCGGCCTCGTCAGCTGCAAGCTGCGTCACGACATCCTGCGTGTCGAAGACTTCGGCCAGCTTCGTCCCGGTCTCGGTCTCCAAGCGGACAGTGAGAGGCATTGCGTCCTCTTTCGCTCTGCGCTATTCACCGAGTCGACCCAGCTTCAGGTTCGGAAACATTGACTTCATTCTTCGTAGCTCGAGCTCCCTCAGCGTCCTGAGGCTAGCCGCGAGGGCAGAGCCCGAGAACGCTGCTTCCAGCTCGCCGAGGTTAGCCTCCAGCAGTGGGATCTCGTCGCCAATCGATGTAAGTGGAGGCGCGGTCTCGGGCCTTGAGTGCGTAGCTGCCAACGCCAAGCCAAGCTCGAACCACTCGCCGGGGAGCGCATTCGATCCTAGTTCGATGAACTCTTGGCTCCGATCTCGGGTGATGCGCACCAGCAGGTGGGCGCGTCGCATCTCGACCGCTGCATCACCAGACCCCGTCGGTGGGGTCGCAGAGAGCAGACTGAAGCCCGCCTCATGCAATCGAGCAATGGCGTCGTCTAGTTGCACGTGCTCGTTCCGTTAGGGACCTCGGCGGACTGAGCGGCGGGAAGTTGGCTCGGCTGGAACCGAATCGGCCATGAGACCGATTCGAGTTGCCGACGCCGCTAGTGGCTCGCGATCACCCTCCCGCTTGAGCCGCTTCTTTCGACGGTGACTTCAACCTATGCCGATCATGATGGCGCGTCAAGTCGCAACCGAAACCTGGTGCGCGGCCCGACGCGCATCTGCGCCTGGGGCGCGCGCCACGGTAGCGCCGCCTCCCCGCCCCGGCTGCGCCACGCCGGTGCCCGATCACCGTGGTGCCATGTGGCTCCGAAAGGAGCCCATCGCATGTTCGAATCCGTCCAGCCTCTTGCCTCCGAGCCCGGGCGCTTCCGGGCCATCCTCAAGCTTTTCGCCCTCGGCGCGCTCGTGCTGCTGCTGCTCATCCCGGTGAGCCAGCTGCTCGGCCTCGTGCGCGAGCGCAGCTCGCGCCAGGACGAGGTCCGCGAGGAGCTCGCCCGCGTCTGGGGCGGCGAGCAGACCCTCGGCGCCGTCGTGCTCGCCGTGCCTTATTCGATCCCCGCCGGCAGCAGCGTCGTCGCTGCCGAGACGTGGCAGTCCGGCGCCCGCGTGCTCACCGTCCCGTCGGTGGGCTGGGCCTATTTCCTGCCCGCCGCCGTGCAGTGGCGCGGCAGCCTGGCGCCCGAGACGCGGCACCGCGGCATCTTCGAGGTGACGCAGTACGAGGCGCGCCTCACCGCCGGCGGCTGGTTCGCGCGCCCCGGCCCGGCCGCACTCGGTTTCAAGGAGGGCGTCAAGCCGGAGCAGATCGACTGGAGCCGCGCGCAGGTGCTGCTGCCGGTCGCCGATCCACGCGGCCTGCAGGAGCGGCCGGTGCTGCGCTGGGCGGGCCGCGAGCGCCCCTTCGGGCCCGGGCTCACCGCGCTCGACTCGTTCGGCAACAACCTGCAAGCGGCGCTCGCTCCCGGCGACCTCGACGGCGACCGCATCCCCTTCTCGCTCGAGCTCGTCGTGCGCGGCAGCACGGCGCTGCACCTGTTGCCGCTCGGCGACGAGACGACTGCCGAGCTGATTTCGGCCTGGCCACACCCGAGCTTCGTCGGCGCGCCGCTGCCGCATCACGACACGAAGAGCACCGGGATTCACCGCCAGGTGGTCGACGCCCTACTTCGGCCGCGGCTTCCCGCAGCGCTGGCGCAGCGACCAGTTCGAAGGGCCGCGGCTGAGCGCGCTGCTCGAGCAGTCGCGTTTCGGCGTCGCGCTGGTGCAGCCCGCCGACCCGTACCAGCAGACCGAGCGGGCGGTGAAGTACGCCGTGCTCTTCATCCTGCTCACCTTCACCACCGTGTTCGTACTCGAGCTGCTGTCGCCGGTGCGGCTCCATCCGATGCAGTACCTGCTGGTGGGGGCGGCGCTCTGCCTCTTCTACCTGCTGCTGCTGGCGCTCGCCGAGCACCTCGGGATGGGGCGCGCGTACACGGTGGCGGCGGCCGCGACAGTGGGACTGATCACGCTCTACACCCGCGCGGTGCTCGCCGGCTGGAGGCGCGCCGTCGCGGTCGGTGGCGTGCTCGCCATCCTCTACGGCTGGCTCTACACCGTGCTGCGGGCCGAGGACTACGCGCTGCTGCTCGGCGCCCTCGGGCTGTTCGCCACGCTGGCGGTGGTGATGTTCCTCACCCGACGGCTGGACTGGACGACCTTGCGGTTCCGCCAGCCGGCGGTGGGCTGAGCGGGCGGGGACGAGCCGGGCGGGGACGTGCGCGTCGCGGGCGACCTTCGGGCCTCGACGCGTTAGAGTGGGCGGCGAGCCGTCCACCGTCCCGCCCGGGCTCGGCCCGGCGGGTCCCACGCCCGAGCCTGGCGCCGCGTCGCGGTCGCCGCAGGAGAGCCCGCATGGACCATCGCCCGCTCCGCCGCCTCGCCGCATCCCTGCTCCTTGCCTTCGTCGCGCTGCCGTCGACCCTGCTCGCCGCCAAGCAGCCCGGCGCCGAGTCGCCGCAAGCTTTGGTGGCGCGGCTCAAGGCGGCGGCGCAGGCCAACGACTTCGGCGAGCTGGTCGACTGCATTGCCCCCACCGACCGTCGCGAGATGGCGGCCGGGCTGGTGCTCGGCACCACCATGATGGTGGCCTTCATGGACATGGGCAGCGACATGGCGATGGGGATGGCGCAGGGGATGGCCGAGGGGATGAGCGGCTCCGAGCTCACCGCCGAGCAGAAGGCGGAGGTGGAGAAGGGGAAGGCCGAGGCGAAGGCGAAGACCGCCGAGCTGCGCGGCCGCTACGAGGCCATCCTGCAGCGCCACGGGCTCAAGGACCGCATGGAGGCGATGCAGGCCGAGGGCGACGAGGGCGGCGAGAGCAGCGGCGGCTCGCCCGAGGAGGCGATCGGCAAGCTGCTCGCCGGCGTCGACGAGCGGGCGCTGATCACCGACCTGATGGGCTTCATGAGCGCCCTCGGCGAGAGCCAGGGCCAGGAGGAGCGCAAGCCGATCGACCTGCCCGGCGAGGTCACCGACTACAAGATCGAGGGCGACCACGCCACGGCGAAGGCCGGCGACGAGACGGTGCGCTTCGTCAAGGTCGACGGCCGCTGGTACTTCCAGCCGTCGGAGAACAAAGCGCCGGCCTCGCCGTAGAAAGCGGTAGCCCTTAGCCCGTCGTGCCGCCGTTCGCTCTCGGCCGTGCCGAGGCGCGTCCGGCGGTGCGCCGCCTCGCTGACGACCTTATCGAGGGATATCCGATGCGTCGAGCCCTGCTCCCCTTCGTCGCCCTGCTCTCGAGTGCCGCGGCCCTCCCCGCGCAGACTCCGCCTTCCGCGCCCACCGCCGACGAGATCGTCGCCCGCTACGTCCAAGCCGTCGGCGGCATGGAGCGCATCCAGTCCGTGCAGACCCTGCGCCGCAGCGGCACTTTCTACGGCGGCGGCGGCTTCGAGGCGCAGATGGTGGAGGAGAACAAGCGCCCCAACATGGTGCGCCAGGACTTCACCTTCGGCGGCATGACCGGCAGCAACGCCTACGACGGCAAGGTGGGGTGGAAGACCGAGCCCTGGGGCGGCAAGAAGGACGCCGAGGCGCTCGGCGAGGAGGAGCTCAAGTCGATCATCGAGGATGCCGACCTCGAAGGCCCGCTGGTCAACTACCAGCAGAAGGGGAACAAGGTCGAGTACCTGGGCATCGAGCCGGTCGAAGGCGACGACGCCTACAAGCTCAAGGTGACGTTGGCGAGCGGCGACGCCGTCGTCTACTACATCGACACCGAGTACGCGGTGCCGATCAAGATCGAGAAGAAGCGCAAGATACGCGGCGCCGACCGCGAGTACGAGATCACTCTCGGCGACTACAAGCAGGTGGACGGCTGGTATCTGCCTTTCGCCGTCGAGCAGGGGGCGAAGGGCAGCCCGAACAAGCAGCGCGTCGTCTACCAGTCGATCGTCGCCAACGTGGCGGTGGACGAGAGCCGCTTCGCCAAGCCGACCGCCGCCGGCCAGCCGGCCGCGGAGACGCCGCGGCAGCCCGCAGACGCCTCGCAGGTGGTGCCGCCGGGCAACCCGCCGCCGCCGTCGGCCGTGGCAGTGACCGCCGCGCCCACCAGCGCCGCCGAAGGGGCGACGACGACCGCGGGCGCGAGCCCGCAGCCGGACGCCGGCGGCACCACGGGCACCGCCGCGGCTCCACCGTCCGCGGCCGCGCCGCGCGCCGCCGCCGCTCCGGCAGCGGCAGCGCGTTTCGACAGCGACACCATCTCCGGCCTCGGCGCGCGCAACATCGGCTCGGCGACGATGAGCGGCCGCATCGCGGCGCTCGCCGCCGTGCAGGAGGGGCAGCGGCTCACCGTCTACGTCGGCGCCGCCAGCGGCGGCGTCTGGAAGTCGGTCAACGGCGGCACCAGCTACACGCCGGTGTTCGACAAGCAGCCGGTGCAGTCGATCGGCGCCATCGCCATCGACCCGACCAACCCGAAGATGGTGTGGGTCGGCACCGGCGAGCCGTGGACGCGCAACAGCGTCTCCATCGGCAACGGCGTCTACAAGACGACCGACGGCGGCGACAACTGGACGTTCGTCGGGCTGCCGGAGAGCGAGCGCATCGCCAAGATCGTCGTCGATCCCACGGCGCCCGACACCGTCTACGTCTGCGTGCCCGGCAAGCTGTGGAGCGACAGCGACGAGCGCGGCGTCTACAAGACCACCGACGGCGGCAAGACGTGGACGAAGGTGCTCGCCGGCGGCAACCTGTCCACCGGCTGCTCGATGATGGCGATGGACCCCAAGGACCCGAAGGTGCTCTACGCCGGCATGTGGGACTTCCGCCGCAAGGGGTGGACCTTCCGCTCCGGCGGCGAGGGCCCCGGCAAGCCGAGCGACAGCGGCCTCTTCAAGTCCACCGACGGCGGCGCCACCTGGACCTCGCTCGACGCCAAGTCGGCGCCGGGGCTGCCGAACAAGCCGTGGGGGCGCATCGCGGTGAGCGTGGCGCCGAGCAACCCCAGCGTCGTCTACGCCTTCGTCGAGGCCGAGGTCCCCGACAACGCCCTCTACCGCTCGGCCGACGGCGGCAAGACCTGGGAGAAGAGCGACCGCAGCTTCGACATGGTGTGGCGGCCGTTCTACTTCGCCCACCTGATCGTCGACCCCAAGGACGAGAACAAGCTCTACAAGCCCGACCTCGGCCTCATCGCCAGCACCGACGGCGGCGGCAGCTTCACCCCCATCGGCGGCGGCGCCCACGGCGACTTCCACGACCTGTGGATCGACCCGCAGAACACCGACCACATGATCGTCGGCGACGACGGCGGCGTCTTCTACACCTTCGACGGCGGCAACAGCTGGTGGAAGGGCGACAACCTGCCGGTCTCGCAGTTCTACCACGTGAGCGTCGACATGGATCGGCCGTACAACGTCTACGGCGGCCTGCAGGACAACGGCTCGTGGGTCGGCGCCTCCGACGCGCCCGGCGGCATCACCAACGACCGCTGGGAGAACATCTTCTTCGGCGACGGCTTCTGGATGTTCGTCGACCCCAGCGATCCCGACTACGTCTACGCCGAGGCCCAGGGCGGCGAGATCGGCCGCATCAACCGCAGGACGCACGAGATCCGCCTCATCAAGCCGCTGCCGCAGTACCAGGAGAAGAAGCTGCGCTGCAACTGGAACTCGCCGATCCACATCGGCAACGAGCGGCACGGTCTACCTCGGCTGCCAGTTCCTCTTCCGCACCCGCGACCAGGGGCAGAGCTGGGAGCGCATCTCGCCCGACCTCACCACCAACGACCCGAGCAAGCAGCAGCAGGAGCTGTCCGGCGGCATCACCGTCGACAACTCGGCGGCCGAGATGCACACCACGATCTACGCCGTGGCGAGTCGCCGCTCGACGCCAGCGTCGTCTGGGTCGGCACCGACGACGGCAACCTGCAGGTGACGCGCGACGGCGGCAAGAGCTGGACGAACGTCGTCGCCAACGTCGCCGGGCTGCCCAAGAACGCGTGGGTGTCGTCGCTCGACGCCGGCCACTTCGGCGCCGGCACCGTCTACGCCACCTTCGACCGCCACACCTTCGGCGACATGCAGCCGTACGCCTACAAGACGAACGACTACGGCAAGACGTGGACGCGCCTGGTGGCGGCGGACGCGCCGGTCAAGGGCTACGCCCACGTCGTCCGCGAGGACGTCGTCGACGAGAGCCTGCTCTTCCTCGGCACCGAGCTGGGCCTGTGGGTGTCGCTCGACGGCGGCAAGCAGTGGGCGCAGTATCTGGGCGGCAACTTCCCGCACGTGGCGGTGCGCGACCTCGCCGTCCACCCGCGCGACCACGACCTGGTGATCGCCACCCACGGCCGCGGCATCTGGATCGTCGACGACATCACGCCGCTGCGCGCGCTCACCCCCGAGGTGATGGCGCAGGAGGCGGCGTTCGTCGGCATCGGGCCGGCGGTGCAGAAGCTCCCCGCCTTCAGCTTCAACGTCCAGGGCGACGCCAAGTTCACCGGCGCCGGTGAGGACGACGACGCGGTGATCACCTACTACCAGCGGCGACGCCACGTCTTCGGCGACCTCGCCATCGACGTGCGCGACAGCAGCGGCAAGGTGGTCGCGGTCATCCCCAGCAGCAAGCGGCGCGGCCTCAACCGGGTCACCTGGTCGATGCGGATGGAGGCGCCCGAGGCGCCGCCGGCGGCGACCGCCGGCGTCACCGTCGGTCCGCGGCTCCTCCCCGGCACCTACACGGTGACGATGACCAAGGACAAGAACAGCTACACGGCTCCCATCGAGGCAGTGGCCGACCCGCGCAGCACGCACAGCGCGGCCGACCGCCAGGCGCAGTTCGCGCTGTCGCTCGACGTCTACCAGCAGTTCGCCGACATGACCTACGTCGTCGAGAAGATCAACGGCGTGCGGCTGGCACTCGACGAGCGCGCGGGCAAGCTGCCCGCCGGCGACGCGCTGGTCAAGCGTCTGCGCGCCGCCTCGGCGGCCGCCGACGAGCTGCGCAAGAAGATCGTCGCCACCAAGGAGGGCGGCATGATCACCGGCGAGGAGCGGCTGCGCGAGTTCCTCACCGACCTCTACTTCGGCGTCGTCTTCCACGAAGGCAAGCCGACGCAGGCGCAGACCGAGCGGGGCGCGTCGTTGAAGCGCGAGCTGGCGGACGTCGGCAACGACTTCGACGCCTGGGCGACGAAGGAGCTGCCCGGCATCAACGCCGAGCTGGCGAAGAAGGGGCTGCCGCCGGTGGAGCCGCCGTCGCGCGAGGCGTGGCAGGCGAGCCAGGACGCGGGCAAGTAGCAGCGGTCGAGGGCCGATCGTCGGGCAACCGCTGGTTGGCCCGCGGCGGCGACTCAGGCCTCGTTGCGGGCGCGGCTCAACGCCGCGCCTGCTCGTGCTCCGCTCGCGTGCGCGAGTAGACGAGCAGGTCGGAGACGACGCCGCGCTTGACGAAGGCGTCGCGCAGCCGGCCCTCGAGCTGGAACCCTGCCTTGAGCAGCACGCGTCCGGAGGCGGGATTCGAGACCACGTGCCGCGCCTGCACCACCGTCACCTCGGGGAAGGTGGCGAAGGCGTAGTCGACGACGGCGGCGATCGCCTCGGCGACGAGGCCGCGCCCCCAGAACGGCTCGGCCAGCCAATAGCCGAGCTCCAGCGCGCAGCGGAAGATGTCCTCGTTGCGCAGGAAACCGATGCCGCCGACCGCCTCGCCGTCGAGCGTGATCGCGAAGTCGAGCGTCGGACCTTCCACCGTGGCGTTGTAGGCGATCCACCGCTCCGCCGCGCCGCGCGTGTACGGGTGCGGAAACGTGTCCCGCAGGTTACGCGCCACGTTCGGGTTGTCGGCGTAGCGCACGAGGGCGTCCTCATCGCCCGCCTGCCAAGGACGGAGGAGAAGGCGCGTAGTCGGGAGGTCCGGCATCCGTGCGTGCGCTGGCTTTAGGGAGGGACAGGTTCTGTTCTTGCCGCTCTAGGGCCGCCACTCTGCATCTCCTCGAAGCGCCGGGGCAGCTCGTCGACCACGAGATCGAGCGTCAAGCCCTGACTGCTGGGCGCCACGGTCGCCTTTCCCGCGCTCCAGTGTTCGCCGAAGTATCGCTGCAGGTCGGCGAGCAGGAGCTCGCGCTGCGGGCCGCTGGTCGCCGGGTCGACGGCGAGCTCTAGCGTCAGCGCTATGCCGGCCCCGCCGGTGAAGCGGCCGGCAACGGTTGCCGCTTCGATCGGCTCCCATGAGGTCTCCCACTTGCTGCGCTCCGCCTCGGGCGCGAGCCAGGCGAGGAGTTGGGCGATCTCGCCGTGGCTGTCGATCACGGCCCCGCGCAGCGGCAGGTCCGCGGGCACGGCGGCGAGCCGTTGCTCGAGCGCCGTGGGCGCGCGTGGTGCCCCGGCCGTGGCGCGGCGCTGCCGCAAGCGCTCGGCGGCGGGCGCGACGGAGTCGAGGTCGAAGCAGACGATCGCGCCGGCGGGGTCGAGGAAGGCGTAGATCGGCTCGCCGCGTCGCCCGACCGGAAGCTCGTAGACGCGCTCGCCGGCGATGTTGTGCGTCGGCAATTCCTTCGAGCGGCCGGCGATGAGGCCCAGGATCCAGTCCGCGAAGATCAGCTGGTGGCCCAAGCCGCGCGCGCTGACCGAGACGGCGCCAACGCTCTCCCCATCGTGCTCGCCGGGCCAGACGACCCAGGCGGCGGTGATCGGAAACAGCCGCGTCAGGTCGCGCCGCTGGCGGGTCTCGTTCCAGCTGACGAAGAAATCCATCAAGGGGGAGCTGTTGTTGCCGCGGAGCTGCTTGCCCGATCGCTGGGCCGCGGCGAACATCCCTTCAACAAATTCGCGCGTCGGCACGTCGGCGAGGTCGAGCCGGCAGGCGAGGTAGGCGGTGGCGCGCGGATCGAGCATCGCCGTCGGTTCGAGCAGCTCGCCGGGGCTCTTGAGCCAAGCCTGGAAGGCGAAGCAGCCGCCGACGAGCAGTACGATGGCGCCGCCGCAGCCCAGGCCGCAACCTAGGAGCGTCTTTTGCTTACGCGATGTCTCCGCCATGCGAACGGATCCCCAGGGGATTCACAGAGCACTACGCACGGACGATGATCTCTCTTTCCGAAGGAGGAGCCTATGGTGACCAAGAAAGATGCGGTGAAGTCGGTGAAGAAGGCGGCGAAGACGGTGTCGCGCAAGGCGGCGAATGCCGCCAAGTCGGTGGAGAAGGCCACCCGGAAGCCGAGAGAGAAGGCTCAGAAGGCGGTGGTCGCCGGTGCCAAGAAGGCGTCGGTGGGGGTGCGGAAGGCAGCAGCCGCTGGTGCCCGGACGGCGGGCGTCGGGACCCGGAAGGCGTTGACCGCGGCCGGCAAGAAGGTCGAGACCGTCACCAACAAGGTGGCGAAAAAGATCGCGCCCTGACGGGCAACGTCAGCTCAGCTCTCCCGCGCGGCGCTCACCGCAGCGGCGCGAGCGCGGAACGTCAGCTCGGTACCGCGCTCACGCCGCGACGGTGACGCCGTTGCGCGGGCACCATTCGGCGAGCGCGCAGCGGCTGCAGTGGGGCTTCCTCGCCTGGCAGGTGGAGCGGCCGTGGAGGATCAGCCCGTGGGCGATGAAGATCCAGTCCTCGCGCGGGATGCGGCGGATGAGGTCCTGCTCGATCTTCACGGGCTCGGTCTGCAGCGAGATGCCGAGGCGGTAGGAGAGGCGGCTGACGTGGGTGTCGACGACGACGCCCACGGCGATGCCGAACGCCGAGCCGAGCACGACGTTGGCGGTCTTGCGGGCGACGCCGGGGAGGGTCACCAGCTCCTCCATGGTCCGCGGCACCTCGCCGCCGTAGACGTCGCGCAGGCGCTTGGCGGCGCCGAGCACGGACTTGGTCTTGTTGCGGAAGAAGCCGGTGCGGTGGATGTCGACCTCGAAGGCAGCCGGGTCGGCGGCGGCGAAGTCGTCGACCGTGCGGTACTTCGCGAACAGCGTGCGGGTGACCTGGTTGACGGTCTCGTCGGTCGACTGCGCCGAGAGGATGGTGGCGATGAGCAGCTGCAGCGGGTTCTCGTGCCGCAGCGCCGTCTGGGCGTCCGGGTAGAGCTCGTGCAGCGTGCGCACGATGGCGGCCACGGCCGCGTCGTCGACTTTCCGCGGGCGGCGGGCTTTCGCCTTGGGAGCGACCTTGGTCTTCCGCGGCTTCGCCTTGGCCCCAGCGGCGGCGCTCGCCATGGCGGCTGCTCCGGCCGCCGCCCCCCGCGGCCGCGACGAGCGCGTCACGCTCTCGCGGCCCGACGGACGCGCCTTCCTCACTTCGACTCCAGCACCGCCGTTGCGCGGTCCATCGCCGCCGCGGCGCCGCGCAACACCTCGGCGAGCACGCCGATCTGCTCGTCCGCCTCCTCCCACCGCCGCTGCTCGATCGCCTCGCGCACGGCCGGCAAGGTCTTGACGCCGTAGCCGGTGTAGACGCCGGGTGCGTAGACGTGGTGCACGTACCACGGGCGCCCCGGCAACCCCTCGCGCCGCGTCAGCGCGTGCTCGATCGCCATCAGCGCCTGGTCGTAGCGGGGCGGCCGCCGCCGGCTCCAGCGACCCCTGCGCGCGGCGTGCCGTCACCGCCCTGGCGTGCCGGCCCGCCGCTTCCTGCAGCCCCTGCACCGCGTTGGCGAGCGGAGCGAAGTTGATGAACGGCACCGGCTCCTTGGGCGCCGGCACCACCCACGTCTGCTTGGGGTCCCAGGCCGCGGCGTAGACGCCTTCGCGGATGCGCCGGTTCTCCTCCGTCGTTTCGTCGCGCATCTTGGCGGCGAGCTTCTGCACCTCGTCGGCATAGCGGCCGACGGTGTCGGCGAGCCGCTGCAGGTCGAAGGGGAGCAGGTCGGCCTCGGCGAGCCGCGTGGTGAGCCGCCCGCCCACCTGCGCCAGTGCCGCGCCGTAGACGAAGCCGGGGTCGCCGAAGCGGCGGTGGTGGTCCCAGCTGTCGTAGATCGAGTGGTACTGGCCGTAATGCTCCTCGCCGCCGAAGCCGAGGTCGAGCGAGGCGATGCCGAGGTGCTGCAGGAAGGGCGTGTAGTCGCTCCCCGAGCCCAGCGGCGCGATCGGCAGATCGCGGCCGGACTTCGCGGCCTCCTTGACCCAGTCGTCGTCGGCCCACAGCGTCAGCCAGGCGCGGCCGCGCTCGGCCACCGATAGCGGCACCTGGGGATCGCGCACCTCGGCCGCCACTTGGTTGACGAAGGGCTCGAGCGCATGGCTGCCGCCGACGCCGAAGAAGCCGCGCGAGTTGCTGTCGGAGTTCATGTAGACGAGCAACTTCCTCGTCAGCTCCTCGGCGTGCTGCTCGGCCCACTCGGTGGAGCCGAGCAGCCCCGGCTCCTCGCCGTCCCACGCCGCGTAGACGATGGTGCGCCCCGGCCGCCAGCCGTCGCGCACGAGAGCCGCCACCGCCTTCGCCTCGGCGAGCATTGCCGCCAGCCCCGACACCGGGTCGGTGGCGCCGTTGACCCAGGCGTCGTGGTGGTTGCCGCGCATCACCCACTCGTCGGGCAGCTCGCGGCCCGGCAGCTTGGCGATGACGTTATAGATCGGCCGCACCTGCCAGTCGAAGGCGAGCTTCAGGTGCACCTTCGCCGGCCCCGGCCCGAGGTGGTAGGGGATGGGCAGCGCGCCGCGCCACGCCACCGGCGCGATCGGACCACTCATGGCGGCGAGCAGCGGCTGCGCGTCGCGCGCCGAGATCGGCAGCACGGGGATGCGGGTGAGCGTGCGCGCCTCGCTGCGGTCGAGGCGTTTCGCGCCGGTCACCGCGCCGACACCCGGCGTCAGCGGATCGCCGGGGTGCAGCGGCATGTCGGCGACCGAGCCGCGCTGCACGCCTTGCGCCGGCCGCCAGCCGCCCTTGGGATAAGCGTCGCCCTCGAAGTAGCCGTCGCCCTTGGGGTCGCTGAAGATGATGCAACCCACCGCCCCGTGCTCGGCCGCCACCTTCGGCTTGATGCCGCGCCAGGAGCCGCCGTAGCGGGCGATGGCGATCTTCCCCTTGACGTCGATGCCGTGGCGCGCCAGCTCCTCGTAGTCGGCGGGGACGCCGTAGTTGACGTAGACGAGCTCGCCGGTGACGTCGCCGTCGATCGAGTAGGCGTTGTAGGTGGGGAGCTGCTCGCCGCGCTGGTTCGAAGTCGAGTCCTCGGCGAGGGCGTCCTCGGTGAGCGTCGCCTGGTAGCGCGACGGCGCCACCAGCTCGAGGTGCCGCTCCTTGGGAGTGGGGAAGAGGACCTGGAATTCCTCGATCGCCGTCTCGTACCCCCACTGGCGGAAGAGCGCCGCGATGCGCTCGGCGTTCTCCTTGCCGTAGGGCGAGCCGAGGTGGTGCGGGCGCGCCGACAGCACGCGGATCCACTCGCCGATCTCCTTGGGATCGATCGCCGCGTCGAGCTTCGCCTCGAGCTGCCACTGCTCGAGGGCGCGGTCCGGCGAGAAGCCGAGCATCGGCGGCGGGTCGGCTGGCCCGGCCGCCGACAGCACGGTGGCGACGATGGCGACGCAGGGGAGCAGGAAGAGGGCGCGGCGGGCGCGGGGCATCGGCACCTCCAAGCGAGTGGCGGGGCGTGTGCGGGCGGCGGGATTCTAACCGCCGCCCCAGCTCTCGTCCCTGTAACCTCCGAGGGTGCCCCGGGTAGACAACGGTGAAGGCGGCCAGAAGTTGGAATCTTCCAGCGATCAGGAGGTCATGATGCAGGTGCGGGCCGGGGACGTGGAACAGCTGTCGATCCTCTTCGAGAGGCACCACCAGCGGCTGTTCGGCTTCTGCCTCGGCATCCTCGGCAACCGCGAGTCGGCGCGCGACCTCGTGCAGGAGGTCTTCTTCCGCCTGCTCAAGTACCGCGAGAGCTTCCGCCCCGAGGCGCCGTTCGCGCCCTGGCTCTACCGCCTGGCGCGCAACGCCTGCATCGACCACCTGCGCAAGTGCGGCCGCGAGCGGCCGGCGGAGCCCGACATCGATCGCCCGGACCCGACGCCGCTGGTGCCGGAAGAGATGGAGCGGCGCGAAGAGCTGCAGAAGCTGCAAACGGCGCTCGCGCGCTTGCCGGAAGACAAGCGCGAGCTGCTGCTGCTGGCGCGCTCGGGCACCCTCTCCTACGAACAGATCGCGACGCTGCTGGGATGCAGCGTCGGCGCCCTCAAGGTGCGCGTGCACCGCTCGCTGCAGCTGCTGCGCGAGGCGTACGCGCGCGTCGACTCGGAGGCCTTGTCATGAGCGAGAACGAGAGCGACCCGCGGGCGTGCGACGAGGTGCTGGAGGCGTGGTCGGCGGAGCTCGCCGGCGGCGAGCCGGCGTCCGCGAGCGTGCGCGAGCACCTCGCAGCCTGCGCCGACTGCCGGCGCGCGGCGGCGGAGACGGAGCGGGTGTGGGCGCGGCTCGGCATCCTCGCCGAGGCGGCGCCCACCGCTTCGCTGCGGCGCGACTTCGACGCCGTGGTGGCGAGTTACCGCGAGGGCATGACCGCTCAACCCGTTCGAGGGCACGAGGTCGGGTGGGGGCGCCCCCTGCCCCTAGAGGGGCAGGGGGACGGGGGGATCGGGGTGGGACGAAAAGCGGGGAGGGGGTCGGGCGGGGGGCGGCAGCGCGCTTTGCGCGCCGGCGGGTGGGCGCCGTCGGATCTACCAGCTCGGCTACGGCCTCGCCGCCCTGCTCGCCGGTGTCGTCGTCGGCGTCGTCTCGCGCCCCGACTCCCATCGCGAGGAAGTGGCCGAGATGCGCGGCGAGCTGCGCGCGCTGCGCCAGGAGGTGGCGCTGTCGATGCTGCAGCAGACCTCGGCCAGCGCGCGCCTGCAAGGGGTGAGCGTCGGCGCCCAGGTGTCGCGGCAGGACCCCGAGGTGCTCGCCGCCCTGCTGCAGACCCTCGCCACCGACGAGAGCCCCAACGTGCGGCTCGCGGCCGTCGATGCCCTCGCCGGTCGCGCCGGTGAGCCCGCCGTGCAGCAGCTGCTCGGCGAAGCCCTGCGCAAGGAGGTCTCGCCGCTGGTGCAGATCGCGCTCGCCGACGCGCTGCTCTCCGCCGACGGCGAGCAGGCGCGGCGCATCGTGGCGCCGCTCGCCACCAGGGTCGGCGTGCGCCAGGAAGTCCGGCAGTACGTGCGGCAGCGCCTGGGGATGCACACGTGAGCGGCGCGAACCGCGCGAAGAGCCGCGTGCGCGTCGCGGTGGCGGTCGCCGCGACCGCCCTGCTCGCGGTGGCCGCGGTGGCGACGAACCGCGGGCGCCCGCAGCCGCGCACCCTCGCGTCCACGTCCGTGCGTCCGCGGCCGGCTGGCGCTCGCCGGGACCCGACTACCCGGCCGCTGCCAGGACCGCACGGAGCAGTCCTTCCAGCTGCCGGCGGGCGCCGGCAAGGTGGTGGTCGACAACGTCGCCGGCAACGTCCGCGCCCGCGCCGTCGACGGCGACGCCGTGCGCATCGTCGCCGTGCAGCAGGCGCACGCCACCAGCGCCGCCAACCTCGAGCTGGCCCGCCGCGAGATGCCGCTCCGGATCACGCAGCACGGCGACACCGTGATCGCCTTCGTCGACTCGCCCTTCCGCGACGAGCGTGGGCGCCTGCAGGGCCCGTGGGACGACCTGCCCTACCGCGTGCTCTACGACGTCGAGGTCGAAGTGCCGCGCCGCGCCGCCGTCGAGCTGAGCTCGGTGCTCGACGGCGACGTCGAGCTCGCCGGCACCGACGGCGCCTTCCTGGTGCGCAACGTCAACGGCGCGGTCGACGTGCGCGACGTCGGCGGCGCCGGCAAGGCCCTCACCGTCAACGGCGAGCTCGCCGTGCGCTTCCGCCGCAACCCCAACGGCCCTTGCGAGTTCGGCAACGTCAACGGTGACGTCGACGTCACCTTCCAGCCCGGCCTCGCCGCCGAGGTGCGCTTCAAGACCCTCAACGGCGAGGGCTGGAGCGACTTCCCGTACACGCTGGTGCCGCTGCGCCCCGAGGTGAGCGAGAGCCGGCGCGACGGCCGCTACGTCATCAAGAGCGACTGGTCGCAGGGCATCCGCATCGGCAGCCGGCGGCCCGCAGCTCTCCTTCGGCACCGTCAACGGCGACGTGCTGATCCGCAAAGCCACATGACCCTTCACCGAATGCACTGGACCTCGACCGTTCGTCGTCAGAGAGGAGCCTCGGTCATCATGCGTATTCGTAAAGCGATCCTTTCCCTTGCCCTCATGCTGCTGGTGGCGGCCGCCGGCCGCGCCCACCAGGTCAAGCCAGCGGCAACCGCTTCGTCGTGCCGCTCTCCAAGCCCGGCCAGCCGGTGCACCTGGAGGTGTCGCTGGTTTCCGGCGGCATCATCGTCGAGCCCCACGCCGGCAACGAGGTGGTGGTCGAGGCCGCCGGCGAGGACGACGAACGAGAGCACCGGCCGGAGCGCGGCGCCGCGGGCGGCATGCGTCGCCTGCCCAACCGCAGCCTCGGCCTGGTGGTGGAGGAGGAGAACAACAACGTGTCGGTGTCGATGGGCGGCATGCCCGCGCGACGTGTCGCTGCGCATCCATGTGCCGCGGCAGACCTCGGTGTCGCTCACCACCGTCAACGACGGCGACATCCACGTCCAGGGGCTCGAGGGCGAGCTCGAGCTCAACAACGTCAACGGCGAGATCACCGCCAAGGACGTGGCCGGCTCGGTCGTCGCCCACACCACCAACGGCGACGTCAAGGTGACGATGACCCGCGTCGACGCCAAGGCGGCGCTGGCCTTCGCCACCCTCAACGGCGACGTCGACGTCAGCCTGCCGGGCAGCTTCCGCGGCGACCTGCGCATGCGCTCCGACAACGGCGAGATCTACACCGACTTCGACGTCCAGCTCTCCACCTCGCCGGCGAAGGTCGAGCAGCAGCGCCAGGGCGGCAAGTACCGCCTCGAGGTCGAGCAGGAAGTCCGCGGCACCATCGGCGGCGGCGGCCCGGAGATCCAGCTGCGGACGTTCAACGGAGACATCTACCTGCGCAAGCGCGGGTAGTCCGCCGGTCAGCAAGCACCTACGCCTCTCCTCGGCCGTAGAATTCTCGGATGGCACCGCCCTCCGATTTGCCGGACTGGGAGAGGCTGCTGGCGGCAGAGCGGCACCTGCAGGCGCTGCTCCCCGGTGCTGTCTTGGTCGGCGGCAGCGCGGCGATCCTCCACGCCGATCACCGTCGTAGCCTGGATGGCGACCACGTGTTGGAGGACCTGCGGGAGCGATTTGATGAGGTGCTGGTCGCGCTCGAGGCGGCGGCAGGGTGGAAGACGGCGCGGGTGCAGCGGCCGGTCGCCATCCTCGGACAGCTCGACGGCATCATGACGGGCATTCGGCAGCTGCGCCGGACGCGACCGCTGGAGACCGAGATCCTCCACGGCCTCCGCGTTCCGACGCTCGCCGAAATGGCGCGCATCAAGGCCTGGCTGCTGTCGACCCGTTGTACCGTGCGCGACTATCTCGACACCGTGGTGCTGCTCGAGAGGCTGGGTGCAGAGGCAGCGATCACGGCGTTCGCAGACTTCGAGCAGATCTACGCGCAGGAGTCGACGTCGCCGCTTGCAGAAGTGGTGGAGCGCCTCGCAGCCGCCTCGCCTGCGGATCGACCCGAGGTCGACCTCCGGGGCTACAAGGGTTTGGTCGCTCCCTGGAACGACTGGTCCCACCTTGCAGCTCGTGGGCGGCAGTGGGCCACCGTCCTGGCCGCCGCCCTATTGCGGGAGGAGGGGCGATGACCGTCAGCATGGAGCGGCTGGTCACCGGCTGGAATCGCTCTCGCCTGGATCTCGACAGCGACGAAGTGCTGGCGCAGGTCCTCGACCGCGGTGACCTCGATGCCTGGCGGGAGCTCTATCGGCTTGGCGCCGCGGACCCGGTCCTGCGCGCTCGTATCCTCGGCGTCGTGCGCCGCGTGCCGCTGCCCTTCCCGTGGTTCTGGCTCGCCGCGCTAGCGAGCCTCGGCGAGAAGATCGATTGGGAGATCGAGTTACCGCGGGATCGCAGCGTCTGAAGGGGCGCCGCGCAAGATCTCAACGAGCTGAGCTCGCACGGCGGCGAGGCGGCGCCTTCAGCGTCGGAGCTGCCCCGCGCAGTGCCTTGAGTCGACGTCTCGCAGCTTGGTTCACGAGGGCCTCGAGCCCGAGGCGAACAGCCGCGCTCGTGCTCGGGGCGCCGGTGACCCGGATCGCCTCTTCGAGCAGCTCGGAGTCGATGTCGAGCGTCGTTCTCATCCCTCAAGCGTTGCACGTTGAGCTGCAGGGTCAAGCGGCGCCAACCCCTGCCGGTGCACGTCGCGCACGGCCCGTCCCGACGGGTCAGGTAGCGCCGCAAAGGCCGGGTCCCAGGCGATCGCCGCCGGGGTGCTGCACGCCACGCTGTCGCCTCCCGGCACGCACTTCGCCGCCGCCTCGCTGGGGAAGTGGCCGGCGAACAGCACGCGGTACAGATAGGCCTCCTTGGTGCGCGGCGTGTTGTACGGGAAGCGCCACTGCGCCTTCGCCAGCTCGGCGTCGCCGACCTCGTGCTCGGCGTAGGCCTTGAGCGAGTCGATCCAGGAGTAGCCGACGCCGTCGGAGAACTGCTCCTTCTGGCGCCAGAGGATCTCGGGCGGCAGCACGCCCTCGAAGGCGCAGCGCAGCAGCTCCTTCTCGATGCCGCCTGGGCGCACGCGCTTCTTCTCGGGGTCGAGCGACATCGCCACGTCGAGCAGGTCGCGCGACAGGAACGGCACCCGCGCCTCGACGCCCCACGCCGCCATCGCCTTGTTGGCGCGCAGGCAGTCGTACTTGTGCAGCATGTCGAGCTTGCGCACCGTCTCCTCGTGCAGCGCGCGCGCCGACGGGTGCCTTGTGGAAGTAGAGATAGCCGGCGAAGACCTCGTCGGCGCCCTCGCCGGAGAGCACCATCTTCACCCCCATCGCCTTGATGCGGCGCGCCATCAGGTACATCGGCGTCGCCGCGCGCACGGTGGTGACGTCGTAGGTCTCGAGGTGGTAGATGACGTCGGCGAGCGCGTCGATCCCCTCCTGCACGGTGAAGCGCAGCTCGTGGTGCACGGAGCCGATGTGAGTCGCCACGGTGCGCGCCGCCGCGAGGTCGGGCGAGTCCGCGAGGCCGATGGCGAAGCTGTGCAGGCGCGGCCACCAGGCTTCCTCGCGGCCGCCGCTCTCGACGCGGCGCGGCGCGAAGCGGGCGGCGGTGGCGGCGATCAGCGACGAGTCGAGGCCGCCCGAGAGCAGCACGCCGTAGGGCACGTCGCTCATCAGCTGGCGCTCGACGGCGCCCTCGAGGGCGGCGCGCACGGCGGCGGGGCTGGCGTGGCGGCCGGCCACCGCCTCGTACTCGCGCCAGTGCGGGCGCCAGTAGGGCCGGACCTCGCCGATCGCGCTGTCGAGGTAGCAGCCGGGCGGGAAGTCCTCGATGGTGCGGCAGACGCCCTCGAGCGCCTTGAGCTCGGAGGCGACGAAGAGCTGGCCGTGCTCGTCGCGCCCGGTGTAGAGCGGGCAGACGCCGATCGGGTCGCGGGCGATCAGGTAGCGGCGCTGGTCGCGGTCCCACAGCGCGAAGGCGAAGATGCCGTCGAGCTCGTCGAGGAACGCGGCGCCCTTCTCGCGCCACAGCGGCAGGATCACCTCGCAGTCCGAGGCGGTCTGGAACTCGTAAGGGTGCGCGAGGCGCGCGCGCGAGGTCGCGGTGGTTGTAGATCTCGCCGTTGACGGTGAGCAGCTGCGCGCCGTCGGCGCTCGCGAGCGGCTGCGCGCCGTGCTCGACGTCGACGATCGCCAGCCGCTCGTGGGCGAGCACGGCGCCGTCGGCGACGGCGACGCCGCTCCAGTCGGGCCCGCGGTGGCGCAGCCGGCGGGCGAGACGGTTGGCGAGCTGGCGCAGCTCGCGCGGTTCCTGCTTGGTGTCGAAGATGGCGACGATGCCGCACATGGGCGTTCTCCTCGGTTGGCCGAAAAACGAAAAGGCCCGCAACCTCGAGGGGTGCGGGCCTTGGCGTCTGGCGACTGTCGATGGTCAGTGGCTACGCGTAGTCCCGTACCCTCCGGCTGGTATTGCCGTTGGCATTCACGTTGACGTTCGAGTTTCGGAACGAGCGCATCGGTACGTAAAGACTGTCGGAGACCGCATCGGCTGTCAAGTGGAGTCTCGACATCGTGTCGTTGGGAACCTGCGCGCTCGCGCAGGCCGATGCCGGGCGGTCTGTTAGCGTGACGTCGTGCGTCCGACAGGCGTGGTCTTCGATCTCGACGGCACGCTCGTCGACTCGCGCCTCGACATCGCTGTCGCCGTCAACGCCATCCGCGGGCGGCTGCGGTTGCCGCCGCTCCCGGTGGAAGCGGTCACCGCCATGGTCGGCGAGGGCGCGCGCACGTTGCTGCGACGCGCGCTCCCCGCGTCGATCGACGGCGACGACTTCGACGCCGCGCTCGCGCTCTTCGTCGAGCTCTACTACGACTGCTGCCTCGTCGCCACCCGCGCCTACCGCGGCATCGACGAGCTGCTCGCCGCGCTCGCGCCGCGCTATTCGCTGGCGGTGCTCACCAACAAGCCCGAGCGGCACTCGCGCCGGATCCTCGACGGGCTCGGGTTGCTGTCGCGGTTCGAGATCGTCATCGGCGGCGACACGCTGCCGGCCCGCAAGCCGGACCCGGTCGGCCTGCACCACGTAGCCGGCCGGTGGGGCACGACGGCCGACCGGCTGCTGCTGGTGGGCGACAGCGGCATCGACGCCTCGACGGCGCAAGCCGCGGGCGCCGCGCTGGCCCTCGTCTCCTGGGGGTTCGGCGATGCCGCGCAGCTCGCCGGTGGCTGGCGAGTGGAGACGCCGGCCGAGCTGCTCGCAGGCCTCTGCTGAGCCGTTCCCGAGCCCCACGGCACAGCCGCCGTGAGCCTGCCTCGTCCTCCGGGACCCGGACCAAGGTCCAATTGCCCCCGGCCGGGCACCACTCCTAACTTGGCGACAAGGGGGTGGCCCATGAACCAGCGCGCAAAGCCGCTAGCGATCCTCTCCATTCTCGCCGCCCTGCTCGTCGCCTCGGCCCTCGCCGCCGCGACGGTGCCGTCGCAGACCACGATTCGCGAGAAGCTGACGATCACCGGCGAGGTGGCCGCGGTGGACGTGGCCGCCCGGCGCATCGTCATCCGCGGGCCGCTGGGTGGCGAAACCTCCGGCCGGGTCGAGGACGACGTCAAGAACCTCGACCAGGTCCAAGTGGGCGACCTGGTCTCGATCGTCTACTCCGAGGCGATCGCCCTCTCGGCGTCGAAGCCGGGCGAGCCCAACCCGCTGTTCACCGGCGGCGAGACCGAGACCGCCAAGCCGGGCGAGCGGCCGGCCCTCGCAGCCACGGAGCAGACCAAGCGCACCGTCACCGTGGTCTCGGTGGATCCAGACAAGCGCTCGGTCGTCCTCCAGGGGGAGGACGGCACGCTCTTCCCCGTCGAGGTCGAGCGCCCGGAGTTCGCCCGCAAGCTGCAGCAGCTGCGGGCAGGCGACAAGATCGACGTGGTGTACACGGAGGCACTGATCGTCGCGGTCACTCCGGCGGTGGCCGGCCAGAAGGCGGGGACGGCGTACGAGGTCAGCACGCTGATCGTCGACCGCGCCGAGGTCGTCAAGCGCGCCGGCAACACCCTGCTTCTCCGGGACGAGAGGGGACGGGCGCTGACGGTCACCGTCGACCCCGACTCCAAGTTCCTCCTCGACGGCGAGCAGGTCACGGTCGACAAGCTGCAACCGGGCACCAAGCTCACGCGCACCGCCTTGCGCGTGCTCAAGGTCGAGGAGGACTGAGTCGCGCCTGACGTCGCGCTGACTCCGTGCCGCGGCCACCTGCTCGAGTGCCTGCGCTGAGCGCCGGGTCTCGCGCGTGCATGCTGCGACCTCTGTGGCCTCGCTCCCTGCGTTAGGCTGCGATCGAATCGCTCGACCAGACATTCCAGGGAGAAGGTGAGACATGCGAGACCTGGTGGCAAGGGCGTATCTCCCTCGACGCTCCTTCCACGGCGCGCCGGCCTGCGCCCTGCTCGTCGTCGTCGCGGCGACGATCGGCACCTGGGGTTGCGCTTCCGGTCGTTCGGCGGCGCGCCGGCCGGTGACCGACCGGCTGGAGGCGAGCGGCATCGTCGCCGCGGTTGCCACGGCCGAGCCAACCCCGGACTCGCTCGACGCCATCTACAACGCGGCGGTCGCCAAGTCCGCCGTCTTTCGCGCCGAGAACCAGGATGGCAACCTCTGGCCCATCAGCGGTCCGACCGCGGTCGGCTCGCTGGCGAGCTGCAACTGCCCGGGAAGAGGTTGCGGCTCGGGCTGCTCGTTCCAGGCCGGCGCGCAGACGCTGCCGAACGACGTATGGGTGTCGCCGTCCGCCCAGCTGGCGCAGTTCTGCGCCGGGTTCCCGTCGGACCTCACCGCCGAGCAGGTCGTCTTGAAGCTGCAACAGCTGCAGGGGCTGCCGCCGCGGACCGGTCAGGATCCCTGCACCTGGAAGATCCTGCAGTTCACCGTCGACGACCCGCCGGTGCCGGAGCAGTTCTTCCGCCCCTGCCCGAAGCCCGATCCGACCGCCACCGGGCCTTGCCCCGCAAACTTCGACGACTCCGATCCGCACGCGACCCGGGACTTTCGAGCCTGGATGGCCGGACAGGCGTTCCTCGCCTGGAAGGTTCCGCACGGATATCCGTGGACGCACCTCGGCTACACCTACAACTGGGACCCGCAGGCGGCCAGCATCCACGGCACGTCGGAGTACGTGATGCGGGCCGGCAGCAGTGTGGAGGTGACTGGGATCGTCTCGGCGGTCGAGCTCTGCACGCTGAATCGGCTGACCTGTCCGTGACCGTGCGGCTGTCGGCGGACCGCTGAACCTTTCGCCGCCGCCGCGTCACAACGTGCCGATGGGGCGATCTTTGGCCCATCGTGGTGGGCGCCAGGCAGTTGCGTGCGAGATCGAGATCGCTTCGTCGCTGCGCTCCTCGCAATGACACTAAGGTGTGTCATCGCGAGCGAAGCGAAGCGATCTCGATCTACCGGTAGAGCCTGACTTGGCGCGGCCGCGCTCAGCGTGGGAAGCGTGCCGCCAGCTCGGCGGCGGGGAGGCCGAGCTCGCGGGCCGCCTCCTGCAGCGCCTCGTCGCCGGCGAAACCACCGGCGTAGGCGTTGAGGTGGGCGGCGGCGGGGGAGGCGAGGAACGCCTCGCGGCCACCCTGGCGGGCGGCGAGCTGGCGCACGAGGTCGGGAGCGAGGCGCTGCAGGTTGGCCTTCTGGTTCGTCGGCTCGGCGGGCCAGAAGCGGCCGACGGGCTCGACGCCGGTGCTGACCCGTTCGCCGGCGGCGTGCGCGACCGCGCGCCGCGATGCGATGGCCTCGCGCCGCTGCGCGTCGTCGGCGTAGAGCACCGCCTCGCGCGTGCGCATCGGTCCCGGCAACCCCACGGCAGGGTGCGCGGCCCAGAACATGGCGAGCAGCTCACGGTAGGAGGTGCGTGCCGGATCGTAGGCGACCTCCACCGACTCCTGATGGTCGCCGGTGTGGTGGTAGTCGGGGGCGGGCGTCGTGCCGCCGGCATAGCCGACGCGCGTCCCAATCACCCCGGGGAGACTCCCGAACCGGGAGTCGGCGGCCCAGAATCAGCCGACGGCGAAGGTGGCGTGGGCGAGACCGGCGGCGTCGACCGCTGTCGCTGGCGCCGGCGACATGCTCGACGGCGGCAACGGTAGCGGTGCGCTCGCCGGCGCCGCGAGCCCAACGCGGAGCCCGCCGACGAGAGCGAGCAGAGCGAGCAAAGGAAGGCGGAGGTCGTGACGGGTTCGGGCGTGACGCATGACCCTTGTACGGACGACCTCGCTGGCCGGATCGCTCGGCCGCGGCGGCGGCTGCCTGCAAAGCGCCCGGCTGGTCCTACGGGCCGGCCCTTGCAAGCGCGCGTCCGGGCGTGCACAATGTGTGGGCAACTGACAGCAGCGTAGAGAGATGCGCAAGGGCCGCCGCGAAAGCCACGGTTGAGCGACTCCCCGCACGCGACCACCGCGGTGGTGAGCGCCAAGGGCGGCGTGGGCAAGACCACTACGGCCGTCAACCTGGGCGCCGCGTTGGCCGTGCGCGGCCACACGGTGCTGGTGGTCGACCTCGACTGCCAGGCCTCGGCGTCGCTGTCGCTCGGCCTCAAGCGCCACCAGCTGGCGCCCTCCGCGGCCGACGTGCTGCTGCGCGGCGAAGCCGCCGGCGCGGCGGTGCGGCCGACCAAGCTCCCCGGGCTGTGGGTGCTCCCCGCCTCGGCGGACCTTGCCAGCGTCGAGGCGGACCTGGCGCCGCTGCGCATCAAGGAGCGCGTCCTCGCCCGCGCCCTCGAGCCGATGCGCGAGCGCTTCGAGCACATCGTCATCGACTGCCCGCCCGGCCTCGGCTTGCTCAGCCGCAACGCGCTGGTGGCGGCCGACTGCTACATCGTGCCGGTGGTGCCGCACTACCTCGCGGTCGAGGGGCTCGAGAACCTCGTGCAGGCGGTGGCCCGCCTCGACTTCCGCGCCCAGGGCCGCACCCAGCTGATCGGCGTGGTGCCGACGATGGTCGACCTGCGCCTGAAGACGGTGAGGCAGTTCCTCGAATCGATCCGCGCCAGCTTCGGCCAGTCCGTGTTCTGCGTCGAGGTGCGCACCAACGCGCGGCTGGCCGAGGCGCCGGCGCTCGGCGGCACCATCTTCGAGCACGACCCGGACAGCGTCGGTGCCGACTGCCACCGCCTGCTCGCCGAGGAGTTCCTGCTCCGGCTGCAGCAGAGCCTAGGCATCGGCCACGCGGCGGCCGAGGCGATCACCGCCGGCGACGGCAGCGCGGCGCTGCCGTTCTAAGTCGCGCTCGCTGCGCTCGCGCGACCTGCGGTCACTCGGCCGTGCGCAGGAGCGCCCGACCGAGAGGGCTAAGTCGCGCTCGCTGCGCTGGCGCGACCTGCGGTCACTCGGCCGTGCGCAGGAGCGCCCGACCGAGAGGGCTAAGTCGCGCTCGCTGCGCTGGCGCGACCTGCGGTCACTCGGCCGTGCGCAGGAGCGCCCGACCGAGAGGGCTAAGTCGCGCTCGCTGCGCTGGCGCGACCTGCGGTCACTCGGCCGTGCGCAGGAGCGCCCGACCGAGAGGGCTAAGTCGCGCTCGCTGCGCTGGCGCGACTCGTCACAGCGGTGCTGGCACCAGCCGTGCTATTTCTCGACGCGTGCGTTCACTTTGGTTGCTGCTACCGATCGCGTGGCTCATCGCCGCCTGTGGCGGCTCGCCGGCGCAGCCGCCGCCGGGCCCGGCCGTCGACCTGCTGGCGCAGGCCGAGCCGGCGAGCGAGATCGTCGACGCCGCGCTGCTCGCGCGCCACACGCAGGCGCTGCTCGCCGCGGACGACCCCGCTTCGTACCTCGCGTCGTCGCTGCGGAGCATCGGCCTCGTGCCCGGCGGTGCCAAGGGCGGTTGGGTGCAACCGTTCGAGGACCGCCGCAGCGTGGCGCGCCCGACCGGTACGTGGGTGCTCGCACGCGGCGAAGGCAGGGCAACCCTCGGCACCGCAGACATCGTGGCGGCGCTCGGCGGCTCCGGGAGCGGCATCCGCCTGCGCGGCCTGCCGGCGGTGTTCGTGGCGCCGACGCTCGCGGCGCCGACCGGCGCGCTGGCGTCGAAGGTCGTCGTGGTGCTCGACCCCGGCAGCGCGGCGACGGTGCCGGGTGCTCCAGATGCTGCGGATGCACCGCCGCCGGTGGTCGACCTGCTGCGGCGAGCGGCGGCGGCGCGTGCGCACGCCGTGCTGGTGCTGCCGCGGCCCGGCGTTGCGGCGACGCTGCCCTCGCCGAAACGCGCCGCCGAGCTCGCTGCCGGCAGCGGCGTGCAGGCGGTCGCCTGGCTGAACGATGGCGCCGCGCGGGCGCTCGTGCGCATCGGGCTGGATGTGGGGCTCGAGGCGCTGCCGCGGCTCGAGTGGCGCGGCGACCTGCTGCCGTTGGCGCTCGGCACCCTGCACGCCGAGGTGAGGGCGCAGGTGGATCGCGAACCACGCCGCAACGTGGTGGCGGTGCTCCCCCGGCGTCCCGGCGGCGGCGACGAGGTCGTGGCGGTGGCGGCGGAGCTGCCGGCGACCCGCTCGCGCCGCGCCGTCGTCGCGGGCGTCGATCCGCGCGCGCGGGTCGCCGCGGCGGCCGAGCTGCTCGCCGTGGCCACGGCCTTCCAGGCGCTCTCCGATCCGCCGCGGCGCACGGTCGTCTTCGCCTTCACCGATCCGGGCGGCGACGGTCTCGCCGGCGCCCGCCGGCTGCTCGCCGATCCGCGCTGGCCGCCGGCGAAGCTGTCGGCGGCCCTCGTTCTGGCCGGCGGCAACCTTGGCCCGCCGACGGCCGACGTCAGCTTCGTGGGCGCGCGCGCCTCACCGCTCTACGGTCTGACGGCGCGGCTGGCGGTGCTTCAAGGTCGCCGGGTGGGCGATGCGGCGCCCTGGCAGGCGCCGATATGGAGCTCCCCGGCGTGGGCGTTCATCCAGGCCCGCGTGCCGGCGGCGCTGCTCGCGCCCGGCGCCTCGCCGCGCACCGGGCCTGCCGTTACCGAGACCGGCTTCGTCGTTGCCGCTGCCGCGCCGGCTCCGCCGCCGTTCTCGGGGCTGCGCGAGGATGCGCGGCTGGCCTTCCGCGTGGCGCTCGAGCTGGCCGAGGGCGGCCGAGCACCACGCGTCGATCCGGCGCGGGTCGAAGCCGTGCTGCGGCAGCCGGTCGCGGTCGTCGCGCCGATCGTCGCGGCGACGAGGCCACGGCAACCTCGTCGCGACGCCGCGATCGCGATCGACGGCGGTGAGAGCATCGGCGCGACGCCGCAGACCGGCGCTCCTGAGGGCGAGGCCGCAAGCGCATCCGGCGGCCAGGGGGCTCCGGCGCTGTCGAACGTGCCCGAGTTCGTCGCCCCGCCGCCGGCGGCGCCGGCGCCGGGCGCCGACGAGCCGGCGCCGCCGGCGCAGTCACCCTCCGGCGGCGAGGAGCCTCCCGCGCCAGTGCCCTCTCCGACGCCTCCGCAGCGCGGCTAGCGGCCGCCGGCGCTCAGCTGGGGGAAAGCGCCTCGCCGCGGCCGTCTAATCGGGCAGTCACGGAGCAGGCTCAGACCGCTGCAGGAGGACGCCATGCGCCGAGCCTTCGCCAGGATCGTCTCGCTCACGACTGTCGGCGCTGCGTTCTCGGCTGTGCCCAGCGTGGCCAAGTCGTCCGCCAACTCCGTGCTCTACGCCTGGACGCAACTCGTGCCTGGAGCGACGGCGTTTCCCGGCGCCACCGTCCCGCTTGCTCGCGTCGTGCTCGCCGGCCAGGGCGCGACCTGCCCGACCGTGACGCTGACCACCGCGCAGGGCCCGTCGACGGCGCAAATGCAGGCGCGGCCGAACCCGCTCCCCGGCAAGGGCAACTACCCGATCACAGTCTGCGAGGCGCCGCTCGTGGCGGCGAGCGGCAAGCCGGTCAGCAGCGCCCGTATCGGCGACCTCGAGCTGTCGCTTCCAGATTCCAGCAGCGCAGCCCGCATCGCCGTCATCGGCGACACCGGTTGCCGCGACAGCAAGAACCAGAAGCCGTGCAAGGACGCCGACGTCTGGCCCTTCGAGGACCTCGCGGGCGAGATCGCGAAGAAGCGCGAGCCGACCCTCATCGTGCACCTGGGCGACTACCGCTACCGCCAGGACGACAAGCCCTGCAAGGACGCCGGCTGCGCCGAGCCGGAGTGGGACAACTGGGAGAGCTGGGAGAAGGACTTCTTCGCGCCGGCGAGGAAGCTGCTCGCCGCCGCGCCGTGGGTGATGGTGCGCGGCAACCACGAGGACTGCAACCTCGCCGTCGACGCGCACGATGGCAACGGCCGCGGCTGGTTCTACCTGCTCGACGCGAGCTCGCCGGCGCTGGGCTCGCCGCCGCCCACCTGCAGCGGCGATCCCGCGAAGCCGACCTACACGCCGCCCTACGCCGTCGACGTCGCGGTGGGCGGCGGCTCGACGCTGCGGCTCATCGCCTTCGACTCCGCCGATGCCGACGACGAGACCGCCTCGCCGTGCGATCCGGCGGTCGACCCGGCGAACCCGGTGTGCACCTACCGCGGCTACTTCGCCACCGTCGGCCAGCTCGCGGCGGCGCACGCGGGCCCGTCATGGCTCGTCTCCCACCGCCCGATCTGGGCGCTCAAGAAGGCGAAGTGCGGCAAGACGCCCGAGGTGATCAACGCCACGCTGCAGCTCGCCGCCGGCAACCAGCTGCCCGGCATCGAGCTCGCCGTCGCCGGCCATTACCACCTCTTCGAGTCGGTGAGCTGGGCGCCCAGCGTGGGACGCCCGGCGCTCGTCGTCGCCGGCATGGGCGGCGTCGCGATCTCCAACGGACCGCGGCCGGTCGAGAAGGCCTCGCTCTCGGCGCCGGTAGCCGCCGCGACCGCGGACGTCGACTGGTGGGCCGAGCACGGCTACCTGCTCATGCGTCGCGACGCGGCGAGCCAGGGCTGGAAGCCGCGGCTCTACCCGGCGCACGGCGGTGGTGGACACCGCGACTGCACCTTCGCCGGCTCGACGTTTGACTGCGACTTCACCCCTGCGCCCGTCTGCGCGGGCGACGCGACGCCTCAACCGGCAGCGGCATCCGGCAGCAGCCGGCGCGTGAACAGGAACGACGGCACCGCCAGCGCCGAGATCGCGCCGAGGACGAGGAAGGCGCCGCCGAGCCCCAGCGGCTCGCCGAGCCGGCCGACGAGCAGCGAGCCGAGGCCGATGGCGGTGTCGAAGGCGAGCAGCACGCTGCCGAAGGTGGCGGCGCGGTAGCGGGCGTCGGTGCGCGCCAGCACCCAGCTCATGAAGGTGGGGTAGGCGCTGCCGAAGCCGGTGGCGAAGACGATCGCCGCCGCCACCACCGCGCCGCGGGTGTGGGCGAGGCCGAGCAGCAACAGCCCCGGCGGCACCAGCAGCAGGCTGCCGATGAGCAGGCGCTCCGGCCGCCCGCCGCGATCGACGAGAGGCGGCAGCACGATGCGGGTGGCGATGACGGTGATCGCGAAGACGGTGAAGAAGAGCGACCGCGGCGAGATGCCGCGCTCGGTGGCGAGCAGCGCCGCGTAGCTGGTGATGGCGCCGTAAGAAGCGGCGACGAGGAAGAGCCCGCTGGCGCTCCCCACCACGCGCCAGCGGATCGCCTCGCGCAGCGCGAGGGCGCCCCCTCTCGCGAGCCGGCGCCGCCGCCTCGCGCACGAAGAGCGCCATCACCGCCAGCAGCAGCGCCAGGGCAGCCAGCTCGAGCATCAACGCCAGCCAGCCGTGGCGGTAGACCGCGAGGCCGATCGCCGGCGCCACCGCCACCGCCGCCGTGGCGGAGATGCCGTAGTAGCCGATCCCCTCGGTGCGCCGCGCCGGCGGGATGACGTCGGCGATCAGCGCGCCGGTGGCCGACAGCATCCCCGACCAGAAGAAACCGTGCAGGCACGCGACGACGAGCAGCAACGGCAGCTGGCTGCACGAGACCGTAGAGCACACTGAACAGGGCGAAGGCGAGCGCCGAGAGCAACAGCATGCGGCGGCGCCCGAAACGGTCCGCGACCGCGCCCATGAACGGCGCCGAGATGGCGCTCGCCCAGGTGTAGACGGTGAGGAAGAGTCCCCGCCCGCGCCCGGCTCGCGCCGAGCTCGATCAAGTGGAACGGGATGGTGGGGAAGAGCTGGAAGGCGGCGATGAAGGCGAGGAACGAGAAGAGGCAGAGCCGGAGAAAGGGCCAGGTGAGGAGCGGCTCGCGAGTGGAGGTGGTGACTGGTTCGAGCATCCGTGGCGTGACCGCACAGCTGGCGGCCCCTTAGGGCGGACTCCGCGCCCGCCGAGCGGCGGGACAGTAGCAGTGCACCTTCGCGAGGCCAGCGGCGGGGTGATCGTCGCCGCCTCGGCCATGGCGAGGCTGGCGGACGATGCTAGCCTTCGCCGACCCCATGAGCCCAGTCGTCGGAACCGCCGAGCACCCACTGCGCGTCGCCGTCGTCGGCACCGGCCCCTCGGGCATGTACGCCGCCGCGGCGCTACTCGCCGAGCCCGGGCTCCACGTCACCGTCGACCTCTTCGACCGCCTGCCGGCGCCCTTCGGCCTGGTCCGCTACGGCGTCGCCCCCGACCACCAGAAGATCAAAAACGTCAACCGCGTCTTCGACAAGACGGCGCAGGACCCGCGCGTGCGCTTCTTCGGCAACGTGCAGCTCGGGCGCGACCTCGACCGCGGCGAGCTGCGCCGCCACTACCACCAGATCGTCTACGCCGTCGGCGCGCAGGCCGACCGCTCGATGGGCGTCCCCGGCGAGGAGCTCGCGGGCAGCTACTCCTCCACCGAGTTCGTGGCCTGGTACAACTGCCACCCCGACCTCGCCGACGCGCGCTTCGAGCTCGGCCACAAGAGCGTCGCCGTCGTCGGCATCGGCAACGTGGCGATGGACGTCGCCCGCATCCTCGCCACCCGCGCCGACGACCTCGCCAAGACCGACATCGGCGACCACACCCTGCCGCACCTCGCCAGCTCCGGCATCCGCGAGATCTGGGTCCTCGCCCGCCGCGGCCCGGTGCAGGCGAAATGCTCGCCGCCCGAGCTCAAGGAGCTCTCCGAGCTCGCCGGCGTGCAGGTGGTGGTCGAGCCCGGCGAGCTCGAGATCGACCCGGCGAGCGCCGAGGAGCTCGCCGGCGACCGCTCCGCGACGCGCAACCTCGAGATCATGCGCGAGCTGGCGGCGGTCCCGGCGGATCCCGAGAAGGTCCTCGTGCGTTTTCGATTCAACGTCTCGCCGGTCGAGCTGCTGGGGCGCGACGGCAAGGTGGCCGGCCTCCGCCTCGAACGCAACCGCCTCGAGCCCGACGGCCGCGGCGGCGTCGCCGCGGTGGGCACCGGCGAGCACGAGGAGCTGCCGGTGACCATGGTCGTCCGCGCCATCGGCTACAAGTCGCTACCCCTCGTCGACCTCCCCTATGACAGCCGAAAGGGCGTCGTCCCCAACCGCGAGGGCCGAGTCGTCAACCCCAGCGGCGACCCGCTCCCCGGCGAGTACGTCGTCGGCTGGGTCAAGCGCGGCCCCAGCGGCCTCATCGGCAGCAACAAGCCCGACGCCGCCGAGACCGTGCAAGCGATGCTCGCCGACCTGCCGAAGGTCGAGCCGCTACCGGCCGCAGTCGCCGACCCCGCCGCCGTGCCGGCACTCCTCGCCTCCCGCGGCGTGCGCATCGTCGACTACACCGAGTGGCGCCGCCTCGACGCCCGCGAAGTCGAGCGCGGCAAACCGCAGGGCCGCCCGCGGGTCAAGTTCCTGCGGTTGGAAGAGATGCTGCTCGAGCTCGGCATCGATCCGGCTGCCGTGGGTGTCGCCGCGGTGGACGCCGAATAACAGGTTAGGCGTTGACGGGACGCTAGTCTCGCACCAAAGGCGATCCTCTGTCGTACGAAGCCGAAGCGACCGCAGCTAGCTATCTAGTCAGCGCATTCGCTGGATTAACAAAGAAGCTCATTCCCGACCTCTTCGCAGACCAGAATCACCCGGAGGTGTTGCTCAGCCTTCGAGTCATGAGAACCTCGGAGTCCGTCCTCCGGATTCTCCTTCGCGGCGCACCGGTCGGAAGGACGCCCCACCCGCAGGCCGACCTCGCCTCAGCGGCGTCACTTGCTCGGATGGTCATTGAAACCACCATCGTGTTCTTCTGTCTTTGCGCCGACCAAGTTTCGCCCGAAGAGCGGCGGTTCCGGCGACTCGCTTCTATGCTTCATTACGGCACCGAGATGCTCAAGCTTCAGCGCGACTTCGAGATGGAAGTCGATCCTGCCCGCGAGCAGGAGGTCAACGCCCTCCGCAAGCAACTCACAGAGCATCCAATCGCAGCGCAGCTAGCGTCAGAAGAACGAAAACGAGCGATTGCGGGCAACGACGTCGTCTACGTTCGCCGCACAAAGTTGGCCCAGCGGATGGGCCTGCCCGCGAATCGACTGGACGCGATCTACCGTGTCTTCTCTGGCTACGTCCACTCAAACACACTCTCGCTCCACATGGGCCTAGCAAGGTACACGGAGGCCTCCGCGCTTGCGCTGGAGGCACCGTCGGTCCTCTTCCACTTCAATACCTTCCTCGCTAAACACGGCCTGTATCTGCTCGACCTCTTCCGCGAACGCGACTTGGAGTACCCGGCCGACTATGTTGCCCTCGCAACAATGATCGCGCAGCGACCGTGGGGCGACGCCGAACCCTCGGTGCAGCGGACACCACCCGGGCATTCGCCCGGGCGGTACCGCTGAACTCATACACCGTTAGCCGACAGGAGCAGCGATCGTGGTAGGCATAGCGACCTCACTCAGAAGCAGTCTTGCCGGCCCCGCCCGCGCCGCGTGGGCACCAGTGCTTGTCTTTGGCCTCCACGTCTTCATCTCGCGCGTCCTCAACGCGTATCTGCTCTTCCCGCCACTCGACATCCCTATGCACTTCTTTGGCGGCGTCGCAATCGCGTACCTTTTAGCCAGCTGCCTTCAGGCCCTACCCGCCAGTGCTTTGTCCCCTCGGCTTCGTCCCTGGCTCGTTGCCGCAATCGTCTTCGCACTGACGGCTACCGCAGCCGTCTTCTGGGAGTTCGCAGAGTTCTTCTCCGACCGGCTGTGCGGGACTCACGCGCAGCTCGGCCTCGAGGACACCCTCCTCGACATGGCACTTGGCATTGGCGGCGGCATCACGTATCTCGCCATGGCCGCCAAGCTCCACCGGCTTGGTCGGACCGCCGCGACTCTCCCAGATGTCACTCCGCAGTCGTGATCTGTCGGCTAAATCCTGGTTGCAGCGGCCAACACCCGGCCATTCGCCCGGGTGTTGTCGCTGAACTCATACGCGGTTAGAGGCGACTCGGCAGCATCCACAGCAAGATGAAGATCCTCATGTCGCTGGCAAGCCTTGTGGTGTCCGGCACCTTCACCTGGGCATCCCTGGCTGTGACTGATGCTGAGGGCTGGGCCCGCGCGGTCGACTGGGGCATGCTGCTCTACGGAGTGGCAACAACGGTGCTGCTCGCGCTTGCTTGGCTTCGGCCAAACGGCGCTCTCGTCGCTATTTCTGCAGTCACGGCCGCGGCCTTCTTCCTCCTACTCGTCGTCGGTTCATTCGACTCGGGGATGATCAGTGGGCTCGAGTCGGTTTTCCTTGCTGCGCTGGGAGTCGGACTGTCTGTGAATTGGTTTGGGGTCAAGACCGTATGCGGGCCGCATCGCCGAGTCGCCTAGGCCGCTTCACTAATCGGCTTCTGCTAGAGGCCTTGTGTGGGCCTTCGACAGAGTTGGTATCCGAGCGGGGCCGCCGAGTTTTTGCGCAGCAACAGCCGTGCATTGCCATGTGATGGCGCCGCTGAGCCTCTGTGCTGGTAGGCATCCGTCGCCAGGGGCGCTGGTATTCTCGCCGGTATGCCAGAGATCTCCCGCTTCTTCGGCATCGTGATCCGAATGTTCGTCGAGGCCGGCGAGCAGCACCACAGGCCGCACTTCCACGCCTACTATCAGGAGTTCGTAGGCATCTACGCAATCGATGAGATCGAGCTCATTGCAGGTGAGCTGCCGCGGCCGCAGCACCGCCTCGTGCTTGCATGGGCGGAGCTGCACCAGCAGGAGCTTCGCGCTGACTGGGAAGCGCTCCAAGCGGGCAGGCCGCCTGCTAGCATCACTCCGCTGAGGTAATGCCCATGAAACATCCGATTCATCGCGTGACCGAGGTTCAGCAAGTTGCCGACTTCACGCTGCGTCTGAGTTTTGCAGACGGCACCAGCCAGACCATCGACTTCTCGCCAGTGCTCTTCGGCGAGATCTATGGCCCTCTCGCCGACCGCGAGCTCTTCGCGCAAGTCCGCCTCGACCCAGAGGTCCACACGATCTGCTGGCCCAACGGCGCAGATTTCGACCCCGCCCAGCTTCATGACTGGCCTTCGGTCGGCGACGACTTTGCTCGGCTCGCTCGGAGCTGGGCCGTGGCGCATGTATAGCGGTTGCGTCCGTTCTCCGGCGACCCGAGCGGACCGCGAGTTGTGACGGGAAAACCGACGTAGCGCAGCCCGGCGCCCGAGCGGCACGACGGGCTCACCGTCACAACGACAAGCGAGCGCGAGGTAAGTCGCCGCAGTGACAACGGCGACGGGCGAGCTTGCCACCCGGGCGCTCGCCGACTACCACGGAGGCGTTCGCGGCTACGGGTCCGGAGGGCGCCGCGGCGGGGGCTCTCGGAGGACGCTTCGCCGGGCCTTCGCAGGCAGCGGCTCCTGCGTGCGTCCGGAGAGGAGCGAGCCATCGTCCTCTCCAAACCACATGTGGCGAGCGCCCCCCGCGGCGGCGCCCTCCGGACCCGTAGCGAACGCCGGCCGGCGACCAGCGACCGCACCAACCACCACCGCCGCCACTACCCTCAGGGGCTGCTGTCGAGCACCACGGCCCGATCGCCGAGCGCCTGCGGCGGCCGATTGTTCCCTTCCAACGCCCGCGCCAGCGCCGCGATCTGCTGGCCGGAAGCCTGGATCGGTGTCGCCATCACCACCCAGGACACCCCCTCGGTGCACGGCGGCGTCGTGAGCGAGCCAGAGTAGCGATAGGCGCGGCGGTCGTCGGGCAGCAGCGTCGTCGGGTCGAAGGGCTCTCGCAGCCGCACCTCCTTGCCCTCCTTGCTGGGCAGGGCAGCCAGCACTGGCACTAGTCCCGGGTGCTGGTTGCCGCCGGCGATGAACACCCCGACCACGGCAACGGCGCCGCTGTCGCCGCGGTGCACGAGATGCATCTCCACCGCGAAGCTGTGGCCGTTGATCGTGTGCTCGCTGGGCGAGTGGAAGTGCAGCTGCACCAACCTATACGCCACCCCGTCGAGCGTGAGCCCGCTGCCGCCGTCGAGGTCGACCTCGACGGTGTGGCCGTCGTCGACGATGCTCGCGTTTCCCGCCTGGTAGGCGGTCTGCGGATTCGCCAAGTCGCGGTCCCCAGCCCGGGAGAGGTCGATGGGCGACTGCTCGCGGCCGCTGCCGCAAGTCGCGAAGGCGTTCGACAGCGCCGCCCAGCGGTCGGGACCGTCGGCGCCGCCGTACGACCACCGCGGCGCGGCGTTGGCCGGCGCGCTGCTCGCGACGGTCAGGCAGAGCGCGATCGCGGCACCGAGACAGAGGACGACCGCGGAGTGGCGCAGCGCGGCGTGTCGTCGTGGTCGCATGATCGGCTCCGGAGTTCGCGGGTGATCGTCCAGCATAGCTCGCGGCGCCGGCAGCCCCGTCGGTGCCTCTCCGACACGACGACTCGGTGCGCTTCGCTATCCGGTGCGCTTCGCCACCACCAACGTCATGTCGTCGTCGGGCTCGTGCCCGGCCATCAGCTCCACGAGCGCATCGTCGAGGCGGTCGAGCAGCTCGCGCGCCGGCAGATGGCGCAGCGGCCGCACCATGTCGGCGAGGCCCTCGCTGCCCAGCGGCTCGCCGCCCAGCCCCTGCGGGCTGGCGTCGGTGACGCCGTCGCTGTAGGCGACCAGCACGTCGCCGGGCACGAGCTCGCGCGTAGACAGCTCATAGCTCGCGGCCCTGTCGAGCCCCGCCGGCATGCCGGTGGCGGCGAGCTCCTCCACCTCGCCGTCGCCGCGCAGCAGCAGCGGCGGGTTGTGGCCGGCGTTGACGTAGGCGAGCGTGTGGCCACCGGTGTCGAGGGCGGCGCAGAACAGCGTCGCGAACTTGTTGTACGGCAGCGAGTCGCAGAGGTAGCGGTTGACGCGCCCCATCAGCTCGGGCAGCGTCGCGGCGCGGGTGCCCATCGCCTGGGCCTGCGAACGCAGGCAGGCGTGCAGGCTCGACATGGCGAGCGCCGCGTCGAGACCCTTGCCCGAGACGTCGCCGACGGCGAGCAGCACCCCGCGCTCGGGGGCTTCCAGGTCGGCGGCGATGAAGTCGAAGTAGTCGCCGCCCACCGCGAGCGACGGGAAGCTCACTCCCGACAGCTCGTACCCCGGCGGCTGCAGCGGGTGGCTGGGCAGCAGCCGCAGCTGGATCTCGCGCGCCTTCTGCAGCTCCTCGTGCAGGCGCTCGTTCTCGATGCGCTGCTCGAGCAGCATGGCGTTCTCGACCTTGATCGCCGCCACGCCGGCGATGGTGGTGAGCACCTGCAGGTCGTCGCGCGAGAACGGCCGCACCTCCAGCGGGCTGTCGGCGTAGACCATGCCGATCACCCGTTCGCCCACCCGCAGCGGCACCGCCATGATCGAGCGCACGCCGGAGAGGATCACCGACTCGCGGTTCTTGAAGCGCTCGTCGATCTGCGCGTCGGTCGCGAGCACCGAGCGGCGCTCCTCGAAGCACCTGCCGCTGCACCTCGCGGCTGACCTTGATCTCGGCGGGCTCGACGCGGCGGGCGCCGCTGCGGTAGCTCGCCGCCTTGACCTGCGGCTCGCCGCCGTCCTCGTCGCGCAGCAGCAGCAGGGCGCGCTCGGCGGAGATGCCGTCGAAGACCAGCTCGAGGATGGTAGGCAGCACCTCGTCGAGCGCCGAGGACGAGAGCAGGGCGACGCCGACCTTGCTGATCAGGCCGAAGAGGTCGCGCGGCGGCGCCGCCGGCGTCGCCGCCGAGCCGGTGGCCTGCTGCACCGAGGCGAGCAGCGCGGCGAGGTCGCGGCTGGTGCGCGAGTCGGGCGGCAGCAGCGGCTGCGGCGCCGTCTGCGTCATCGCCTCGCTCGACTCCAGCGTCAAGAGCGTCTCGCCGATGCGCACGCGGTCGCCGGGGAAGATCTGCACGGCGCCGGTGATGCGGCTGCCGTTCAAATAGGTGCCGTTGCTGCTGCCGAGGTCCGAGAGCCACCCCGCCTCGCCGTCGTGCCAGACCTCGGCGTGCAGGCGCGAGGCGAAGGGGTCGTCGATGGTGAGCTGGGCCCGCGGCGAGCGGCCGACCGACAGGTGGGTGCGGCCGACCGGGATGACGCCGAGCTGGCGCATCCCCACCTGCACGCGCAGACCGAACCTGCTGCTCGCCTCGCGGATCATGGCGGCGGGCTCACCTCAGGCAGCCTTGGCCGACGCCTTCGCCGAGAGCTCGGCGCAGACGCGGTCGCGGCGCTCCTCGAGGTCGCGGATGACCTCGCGCTTGAAGCCGTGGCGGCCGCCGCGCTCCAGCAGCTCGGCCCGGTAGAGGGCGATGTCGATCAGCTCGAAGCGCATCTGGATGCGCTGGAAGAGGCGCGGCAGCAGCTTGCCCGGGTGTTGCACGTGGTGCAGGCCGCCGCTGTAGCCGATGAGCATCAGCCCGTCGGGGATGCCGCGCAGCACGTCGGCGATGCCGCCGCGCACCGTCATCGGGTTGCCCTGGGAGTCGAGGCCGGTGGCGCGCTTCATCCGCCCCTCGGGGGCGATGACCACCAGCGAGCGCGGGCCGATGCGGTCGACGAGCTCCTGCCAGCTGGCGTCGCGCTGGCGCGTCACCGGAACCACGTCGGGGGCGACGAGGCCGAAGAAGCGGCCGACGAGCGGGCGCTTGAGGGTCTTCTCGGCCACCGGCACGACGCCGCGCGAGGCGATCTGGTAGAGCAGGCGGTTCGGTACGCCGCCGGCGAAGAGCGGCTCGTAGAGGCTGGTGTGGTTGAGGATGGCGATCACCCGCAGCTCGTCCCAGGGCTCCCCGGCGGGCTCGTTCACCCAGTCGACGTCGAGGCGGTAGAAGGCGCGGGCCACCGTCTTGACGGCGAGCAGCAGCGGGTAGTTGACGTAGAAGGACAACGCTTCGGTTGGGCGGTGGCAAGGGTGGGCGCGGTGGCGCCTGGGGCGGTCGCGTATTGTAACCGCGCCCGATGGATGCGACGGCCGCGGCGGCGCGCAGCTACCCGCCTTGGGTGACCTCGCTCGCCCGACTGCTGCTGCGCGTCTTCTTCGGCCGCATCGAGGTGATCGGCGCCGAGCGGGTCGAGGCCGCGGGGGCGGCGCAAGCGTCGCGCGCGGACCTGCTGCGGCCGCTGCTCTACGTCGCCAACCACAACAACGGGCTCGTCGACCCGCTGCTGGTGCTGGGCTTCCTGCCCGGCCGGCCGCGCTTCCTGGCCAAGGACACGCTGTGGAGCAACCCGGTGCTGCGGCCGTTCCTGGCGCTCGGGCGGGTGATTCCGATCTACCGGCCGCAGGATGCGAAGGGCGCGGCGGTGGGCGCGGCGAGCGCGGCGCGGGGCGGGGCAAACGAAGAGTCGTTTCGCCGCTGCCGCGAGGTGCTGGAGGCCGGCGGCGCGGTGGCGCTCTTCCCCGAGGGCAAGAGTCACTCGGAGCCGGCGCTCGCCGAGCTCAAGACCGGCGCGGCGCGCATCCTGCTCGGGCTCGCCGAGGCGGCGCGGGCGCGCGTGGCGGTGGTGCCGGTCGGCCTGCTCTACGACGCGCCGGCGATCTTCCGCTCGCGCGTGCTCGTTGCGGTGGGGGAGCCGCTCGAAGCGGAGGAGCTCGACCTCGCGGGCGGGCCTCGTGACGCCGAAGCGGTGCGGCGGGTGACCGAAGCTATCGCCGCCGGGCTCGAGGAGGTGACGCTCTCCCACGCCTCGTGGGAGGAGGCACGGCGGGTCGCCCGCGTCGCCGACCTCTGGCTGCAGCCCGACCCCGAGCTGCCGGTGCAGCCGTCGCTCGGCGCGCGCTTCGCGGCGCGGCGGCGGGTGCTGGCGCGCTACCGCGAGCTGCTGGCGTCGCGTCCCGAGCGCTTGCAGCCGCTGGCCGCGGCGGTCGCCGGCTACGACGCGGAGCTGCAGGCGCGCGGCCTGCGCGACGACCAGGTCGGCGCCGAGTACCGGCTGCCGTCGGTGCTGCGCTTCCTGTTCGAGTCGGTCTGGCTGCTGCTCTTCCGGCTGCCGCTGGCGTTGGTGGGGATCGTGCTCGACTACGTGCCGTACCGGATCTGCGGCTGGCTCGGCGCGCTCGCGGCGCGCGAGCCCGACCAGCCGGCGAGCTTCAAGCTCTTCGGCGGCATCGTCCTCTTCCCGCGTCTTCTGGGCGGCCGAGGCGGCGTTCGCGGGGTGGCGATGGGGCTGGCCGGCGGCGCTCGCCGTCCTGGTGCTCGGGCCCGTCGGCGGCTGGGCGGCGGTGCGTTTCCGCGACCGCCTGCGCTTCCTGCGCAACGAGGCGCGGGCGTTCGTGGTGCTCGAACGCCCGGGCAGCGCCGGCGACGAGCTGCGGCGACGGCGCGCCGAGGTGCGGCGCGAGCTGCTGGCGCTTGCGGAGGAGATCGGCGAGCCGCCGCCGCGGTGAGCCCACAGCAGCAGATCACCCCGTCTCGCGATCCTTCGTCTTCTTCGCCTCCGTGGACGAACCCTCCTCGGCCGGATCCCAGTCCTCCGGTTCGAAACCGAACTGCAGGTTCGGGCAGTGCTGGAGGATCTGCGCCACATCGCAACGGTCGAATCCGGCTCGCTGCAGGTCACCATGCAGCGACGCCAGGACCTTGCCGAGACGACGATCGAGCCGCTTCCGCGTCACCCCGAGGCCGCGGGCGATCTCGGCCAGCGACAGGCCCTCCTGGAAACGGAGGCGCAGCAGGAGCCGGTCGTGCGCCGCCAGGCGGCGCAGGCTTGCCGACACGACCTCGTCGATGGCTTCCTCCTCGGCGCGCCGCAAAGCCTCCTCCTCGGGGTTGGGTGCCGGCGACGGCGCGGCGTTCTCACGCGCACCGAGCGTTTGCAGCCGAGGCGGGCTCCGGCGGTGGGGCAGTTGCTCGTGCAGCGCCACCACCGCGGCGCGCGAGACGCCGTAGCGGGATACCAGCACGGCGCACGCCTCTTCGAAGGTCAGTCCTTCCCGGTAGAGCTGCTCCTCGAGCGCCACCGCGAGCGGCCCCAGCCGCCGCGCCGCCGCCGAAGGGCGCCACCGTCCCCAGGCATCGTCGCAGTAGTCGTGAACCAGGCGCTGCACGACCACCGTGAGGTAGGTGCGCAGCGAGCTGAGCTGCCCCCATTGGCGCAGGATCGCGTAGTCGTCCTCGACCAGGCGCAGCCGCACGAACGCCTCGATTTCCTCGGTCTCCGCGCCGTCGAGCCGACGGCGGCGGCAGTAGAAGCGCACGAGCTCGCGCACCAGTGGCAGGTTGGCCAGCAGCAGCTCGCGCGGAGGCAGCTCGGACGTCACGCCATCCTCCCGGCTCCCGATCTCGATGCCCGCGGCGACGGCGACACGGGCCCTTGTTTGGAGAGCTGCATTCTAGTGGGATCTACGTCCCGGCGGAAGCCAGGTGTCAGGGAGGAGCCAGGGATCAGGTGTAAGGGAGAACCAGGGATCAGGTGTAAGGAATCGAGGCTCAGGCAGACTATCGATGACATGAGCTCCCCGAGAACCACAGTCCTCGCCTTCGTCGCCGCTTCGCTTGCGCTCAGGTCTGCCGCCGCCGCCGAGGAGCGCTGGTACGTCTTCTCGCTCGGCGACACGCCCGTCGGCTACGTCTCCGAGGAAGTCGAGGGCGCGCGGACGCGCACCGTCATCTCGGCGCGCCTGACCCGCCTCGGCAAGAGCTTCGAGATGCGCTTCGACACCACCGCCACCGAGGCCGCGGACGGCGCGCTGCAGTCGGTCGCCTACGAGGCGCTGCTGTCGCAGCAGCCGCTGCGCGTCGAGGCGCGCGTCGAGGGCGATCGCATCCGCATCGCCACGCCGCCGCACGAGCGGTGGATCGAGCGCGGTCCGGAGCCGCCGCTCGGACCCGCCGCGGTGGCGCGGCAGACCAGCGAGCGCCTGCGTGCGACCGGCGACGTCCTCGCGTTCACCGCGTTCTCCCCGGAGCTGCAGAAGGTGGTGCGGATGCAGCGCACGGTGCGCGCGGCGCGCGAGCGGGTGGCGTGCAACGGCGCGACCGGCACCCGCATCGAGGAGACGATCGAGGGCATGCCTGGCGCGCACACCGTGTGGGTGGACGACCGCGGCGCGATGCTGGCCGATTCGACCCCCGGCCCGTTCGGCTTGATGACGAGCTGCCTGGCCACTCGCGAAGCGGCGCTCGGCGCCCACGGCGAGCTGCCGGCGGACCTCTACGAGCGTACGGCGGCGCGTTCCAACGTGCGCTTCGCCGACGCGGCGGCGCTGGACCGGCTGGTGCTGAGGCTGCGCCCGCACGACGCCGGCCTGCCGCTGCCCGAGCTCGCGGCGGAGAACCAGCGCCTGGTCGCGCCCGGCACAGTGGAGATCCGGCGGCCGTTGCGGACGCGCGGCGCTGCTGTCGCCACCGAGGGCGAGCTCCAACCCAACGCCCTCGTCCAGTCCGACGATGCGGGAGTGATCGCCGCGGCGCGCGAGGTAACGGCGAGCGATCCCTACCAGATCGCCGAGCAGCTCACCCGCTGGGTGGCCGAGCACATGAGTCTCGACGGCGGCATCGTCATGGCACCGGCCTCCGAGCTGGTGCGCGACCGCAAGGCGACCTGCGTCGGCTACGCGACGCTGCTCGCCGCGCTGGCGCGGGCGAAGGGGATCCCGTCGCGGGTGGTGATGGGCTACGTCTACTACGGCGGCATCTGGGGCGGCCACGCCTGGACCGAGCTGCTGCTCGACGGCAGCTGGCTGCCGTTCGATGCCGCCGTCTACGCGCCGGGGGTGGCGAGCGCGGCGCGCCTCGCCGTCGGCCGCAGCGACTTCGCCGACGGCGGCGGCGCGCTGTTCCCGGGGCTCGCGGCGCTGTTCGGCCGTGTCGACGTCGAGGTGGTCGAGTACGAGCAGGCTGGGCAGGTGCGGCGCGTGCCGGACGATGCGGTGCCGTACCGCGTCGAGGGAGCGACTTACGAGAACGCCGGCCTCGGGCTGCGCGTCCGGGCCGAAGGTTGGACGATCGAGCGCGCCGATAGCACCTGGCCGAGCCCGCTGGTCGTCGCCTTCCGCCGTGGCGACACCACCGTCGAGCTGCGCCAGCTGCCGCGCCATCCCGAGCGCGCGCGCGAGCCGGACGCGCCGGACACGGTGACTTCCGTCAGCGCCGAGGGGGGCACGCTCTGGGTCTGGTCGGCCGTCGGTCCCGATGCGGCGGCTGCGCTGCGGGAGATCCTGGGCAGGGTCGAGCGCACGGCGCCGGCGGCCGCGAGCGCGGGGGATCCGGCGCGCGGCCATCGCGGCGGCCGCGGCGAGCGGTGAGCGACCTCTGGTTCGAGCGCGTGGTGGCGGAGCACGGTCCCGCCCTGCGGCGGCTCGCCGCTGCGTGGGAGCGCGACGCCGCGGCGCGCGAGGACCTGCTGCAGGAGATCCTGCTGGCGCTCTGGCGCGCGCTGCCGCGCTTCCGCGGCGAGTCGTCGGAGAAGACCTTCGTTCTGCGCGTCGCCCACAACCGGGCGCTGACTCATCGCTTCAAGCCGCGACTGCGTGCCGAGCCGTTGGAGGCGGCGGTCGCGGTGGCCGACACGCGCCCCGGCCCCGAGGCCGACGCCGCGGCCGCGCAACGTCTCGAGCGGCTGCGGCGGGCGCTGCAGGCCCTGCCGGTCGCCGCGCGCCAGGTGCTGACGCTGAGCCTCGAAGGGCTCTCCGGCGCCGAGATCGCCGCGGTGCTGGGGATTACCGAGAACAACGCCGGCGTGCGCCTCTCGCGCGCCCGCCGCGCCCTGCGCGAGGAGCTGCAACGACCATGAGCACGCCACTGGCTGAGTGGGAAGACCTCGCCGCCGCCTGGCAAAAAGCCGACGAGGCGCCCGTCGACCTCGCGCCATTGCGCCGGCTGCTCGCCGCCCAGCGGCGCCGCCTCGTCGCGGTCGTGCTCGGGGAAGCGGCATTGGTGCTGGCCTTCGCCTGGCTCTCCTGGCTGGTGGTCCGCGACGGCGTCCAGGCGTGGGAGACGGTGTGGCTGCTCACGCTGTGGGGGTTCACCTTCGTCGCCGTCGCCTTCGCGCTGTGGAACCGGCGGGGCACCTGGCGCAGCCTCGGCGAGAGCGTCGAGGAGTACGTGCGGCTGGCGCGGCTGCGCGCCCGCCGCGCGCGGCGCTCGCTGGTCTTCGCGGCCGGGCTGCTGGTGGCGGAGGTGGTGGCGGTGGTGGCGCAGCTCGCCTGGTTCGGTCGCGCGAGCGGCGGCACCGGCGTGCTCGTCGCCGGCCTGCTCGTCGGCGCGGTGGCGATGGCGGCCGCCGGCTGCTGGCTCGCCGCGCGGCGCATTCGCCGCGACCTGGCGTTGCTCGACGAGCTGACGCGGTAGCGGCGCCGCCCGCTTCAGCCGGCTTGGAAGAGCGACTGCGGCAGGTCGAGGTTGCCGCCGGAGAGGATCACGCCCACACGCGCTCCCGCGGCGTCGATCGCACGCTCGAGCAGCACCGCTACCGCCACCGCAGCCGAGGGCTCGATGATCAGCTTGGTGCGCTCCCAGAAGAAGCGCATGGCGGCGAGGATCGCCGCGTCGTCGACGGTGGCGATGCGCACGGCGTGGGCGGTGAGGACGGCGAGCGGCAGCGGCCCGATGGTGGCGCGCAGGCCGTCCGCCACCGTGCGTGGCGAGTCCACCGGTACGATGCGCCCGGCGGCGAGCGAGCGCTGCGCGTCGTCGGCGCCGCTGGGCTCGGCGCCCCACACGGCTGCTCGCGGCGCCAAGGCTGCCGTGGCGATGGCGGTACCCGAGAGCAGCCCGCCTCCGCCGATGGGCGCCACCACCAGGTCGAGGTCGGGCACCTCCTGCAACAGCTCGCGCGCCGCGGTGCCCTGGCCGGCGATCACCCGCGCGTCGTCGTAGGGGTGCACCAGCACGGCGCCGGTCTCGACGAGGAGGCGCGCTGCCGTCGCCTCTCGCGCCTGCAACGTCGGCGCGCAGGCAACGACGGTGGCACCGAAGTCCTCGACCGCGCGCCGCTTGCTCGCCGGCGCGTTCTCCGGCATCACCACCCAGGAGCGCATCCCGCGCTGCGTCGCCGCTCGCGCCAGCGCCGCGCCGTGGTTACCGGACGAATGGGTGAGGACGCCGCGCCGCGCCTCGCCTTCGCCGAGCGACCACACGGCGTTGCTGGCGCCGCGCATCTTGAAGGCGCCGACGCGCTGCAGGTTCTCGCACTTGAAGAAGAGGCTGGCGCCGGCGGCGCGGTCCAGGCTCGCCGAGGTGACCACCGGCGTGCGGTGCACGTGGGGCGCGATGCGCGCGGCGGCGGCCTCGACGTCGGCGTAGGAAGGGAGTGGTTGCAGGGGTGACGGAGTCTGCTTCTCGAGCAACATGGCCGCTAGGATAGGCCGCATGCTGGTCTACCTCAACGGCGATGTCCTCGAGCTGGCGCAGGCGCGCATCTCGCCGGAGGACCGCGCCTTCCTCTTCGCCGACGGCGTCTACGAGGCGGTGCTGGCGCGGCGCGGGCGCCCGCTGTTCTGGGACGAGCACGAGCGCCGGCTGCGCGAGGGCCTCGCGGCGCTGCGGATCGACCTGCCGGAGCCGGCCGCCCTGCGCGGCGTCGCCGAGGAGCTCATCCGGCGCAACCAGCTCCTCGGTGGTGATGCGCTCGTCTACCTGCAGGTGAGCCGCGGGGCGGCGCCGCGGCTGCACGCGTTCCCGAGCCCGCCCGTGCCGCCGACCGTCTACATGACGGTGCGCGCCTGGCCGGGGCATCCGCCGGTGCTGGTCGCCGGCGGCGCCACCACCCTCACCGTCGCCGACACCCGCTGGGCGCGCTGCGACGTCAAGTCGACGTCGCTGCTCGCCAACGTGCTGGCGCAGCAGCAGGCCAAGGAGGCGGGCGCGCACGAGGCGGTCTTCGTGCGCGACGGCATCGCGCTGGAGGGGAGCCACAGCAACCTCTTCGCCGTGCGCGGCGGCGAGGTGTGGACCTACCCGGCCTGCAACTACATCCTCGACGGCATCACGCGGGTGGCGGTGCTCGCGCTGGCCGCCGCGATGGGCATCCCCACGCGGCTCGGCGCCATCCCGCTCGCCGAGCTCTACACCGCCGACGAGGTGTTCCTCACCGGCACCACCACCGAGGTGCTGCCTGTGGTCGCCGTCGACGGCCGCCGCATCGGCGACGGGCTGCCGGGGCCGATCACCGGCAAGCTGCGCGAGGCCTACCTGCTGCAAGTGGAGGAGCGCGCGCGCAGTTGAAACGGTTGGCGCACTGTTGCGCACGATGATGGGGCTCTCCCGGATTCGGGCGCGGCGGCACCGTGTTAGCATCCGCGCCACCGAAAACAATGCAGTCCAGTAGTTTCCACGTCGAGGAGGTCTCATGAAACTTCGCGCCGCGTACGTCCTTCCCGCCGCCGCCCTGATGTTGTCGCTCGCCGCGCCCGCGTTGGCGCAGAGTGACGAGGAGGGCCGCTTCTCGATCGGCGTCGGCGGCGGCATGGTGCAGACCTCCGGCACCTCCGACCCTTACTTCACCGCCAACTTCCGTTCGCGCATCGGCGGCAACGATCCCGGCGACGAGCGGCAAGGTTCGGTGTTCGGCTTCATCGAGCCCGAGGTCGGCTACTGGTCGCGCGACGACAACGGGCTGGAGACGACCGACACCCTCCTCGGCGTCAACATCGGTGGCGCCGTCCGCTTGCGTTCGTTCGGCTACCACCTGGCCGGCGGTGTCGGTTACCACATGATCGACCGCGACCTGCGCTCGGGGGACACCGTGAGCGATGACAACCTCGGCGTCAACGTCCAGGTCGGCTTCGACGTGAGGGTGAGCGACGTCGTGAGCATCTTCGGCATCGGCCGCACCGACCTGCTGCAGGTCGACGAAAGCCCCAACGGCGACACGCTGGACGACCAGCAGAGCAAGGTCTACCTCGGTCTGCGCTTCTACTTCTAGCCCAGCGGCTCAGGAGACACGGGCTCAGGAGAACCGCCGCACCACCTCGCCTAGCCGCGCCATGGTGTCCTCGAGCTGCACGTCGGCGAGGTAGGGGGCGGGCCCGAGCCGCAGCACCTCGCCGCGGTGGTCGGTGAGCACGCCCGCCTCGCGCAACCCGGCGCAGATCTCTCCCGCACGCGGCGAGCGCAGGGCGAGGAAACCGGCGAAACGCTCGGGCGGCGTCGCGCGGTCGCGGTCGATCAGCGCGGGCGACAGGTCGAGGGCGTCGAATGCCCCGCACAGCACGTCGCGCTGGTGCCGGCTCACCTCGCGCAGCAGCTCCGCCGTGAGCCCCTGCTCGGCGAAAAAGTCGAACACCGCCGCGCCGCGGTAGTGGCTGGTGGGGTCGTAGGTGGCGCCGCCGAAGCGCGCGCCGGGGTCGTCCGGATAGGCGACCGCGTTTGAGCGGGTTGCCTGGCGCGCGGACGCGCCAGGTGCGCTCGGCGTCTCTTCGAGCCGCTCGAACTCGGCGAACCAGCCGGTGACCACCGGCCGCAACCGGCACCCCGGCGGCACGCGCAGGAAAGCGTTGCCCTCGCCGAGCTGGCAGTACTTGTAGCCGCCGCCGACGACGAAGGCGCGCTCGACGCCGGCGAGCGAGAAGGGCACCACGTTGAGCTGGTGGTAGGCGTCGAGCAGCAGCTCGGCGCCGCGGCGCGCGCACGCCTCGGCGGCAGCCGGCAGGCCGCCGGCGATGCCGGCGTCGGTGAAGAACACCGTCGAGACGATGGCGGCGGCGGTGCGGTCGTCGACCGCTGCCGCCACCCGCTCGCCGGCGCTCCCGGCGGGCGCCGCCGGCACGCGTACCAGCTCGACGCCCGCCTCGGCCAAGCGGTCGAGCTGGCGGCGGGCGCTGTGGAACTCGGCGTCGGTGGTGACGATCCGCGGCCGTTTCGCGAGCGGCAGCGCGGAGAGGAAGCGCACCAGCAGCTCGTGAGTGCTGCTCGCCAGCGCCAGGCTCCCCTCGCTGTCGCCGAGCAGCCGCGCGAAGCCGGCTCGCACCCGCGCTCGCCTGCGCGAAAGCGCGCTCCCACTTCTCGTCGACGAGCAGCGCCGCGTCGTCGAAGGCGGCGCGCTGTCCGTCGAAGGCGCGGTCGGGCCAGGCCTGGTGCGAGTGGCCGGTGAGCAGCAGCCGCTCGCCGACGCGGAAGCGGGAGTAATGCGGCGCGAGCGCGTTGGGCGCGCGATAAAGACTCTCAGCCTCGATCATCGTGCCCCGAGGGTCGGGTGGTGGCGCCCCCTGCCCCTGGAGGGGCAGGGGGATGGGGGGATAGGGGTGAAAAAAAACCTAGGGGAGGGGGCCGGGAGGGGGGCGGCAGCGGGCTTTGCCCGCGGGCGGGGGGATCGATCACAGCCGCACGCGGATCGCCCACAGGTCGGGGAACAGCGGCCGGCCGATGGTGGTGCGCAGGTACTCGGCGCCCGCCGATCCTCCCGTGCCGCGCTTGGTGCCGATGGTGCGCTCGACCATCTTGACGTGGCGGTAGCGCCACTCCTGCAGCCCCTCGTCGAGGTCGACGAGGCGCTCGCACATCTGCGCCACCAGTGGGGCGTGGCGGTAGATGTCGAGCAACACCTCCTGCACCGCCGCCGACTCGCCGGTGGGCTCTCGCGGGTCGCGGGCCAGGTCCTCCTCGGGAAGCGAGTAGCCCTCGTGCACCAGGTAGCGCAGGAACGACTGCCAGAGGCTCGGCCGCGCCATCAGCTCGTCGAGCCGTACGCGCTCGGCGCTGTCCTCGGGGTAGTGGGCCGCCGCGCTGGCACGCTTGTGGCCGAGCATCAGCTCGAGGGCGCGGAACTGCGCCGACTCGAAGCCGCTGGCGGTGTCGAGGCGGTGGCGGAAGGAGTTGAACGAGATCGGCGTCATCGTCTCCAGCACGTCGATCTGCGACACCAGCACCTTGAGAATGGTGAGGATGCGCTTCAAGGTGGCGAGCGCCGTCGGCGTGTCGCCCTCCTCGAGGCCCTTCTGCAGCCGCGCCGTCTCGTGGAGGATCTGCTTGAACCACAGCTCGTAGACCTGGTGGATGACGATGAACAGCATCTCGTCGTGCTCGGGGCCTTCCGAGAGCGGCTGCTGGAGCCCGAGCAGCGCGTCGAGCTGCAGGTAGCGAGGGTAGGTGGTCGCCACGGCGGCGATGCTACCGCAGCGCCGGTGATCGGCGCGGCGGCGGGCGGCCGCTCGCGGCGGCGTGCGATAGGCTGCGCCGCGATGACGCGCAAGTACGGTCAGCGCGGCTACCAAGAGGGCGATCGGCGCGAGCCTGGTCGTGGGACCGGTAGCAGCTTCGGCGGCGCCGGAGGTGCCGGCCCGGCCCGTCGCGAGCCGCCGCCGCCGCGCCACAACCTCGACCGCCCGCGGGGCCGCGGGCTCGGCGCGCCGAGCGAGCAGACCTTCCGCTGCGCCGTCTGCGGCACCCAGCAGGCGGCGCCGGCGGAGGGCGCGATCGACGCCGCCTGCGACAAGTGCGGCACCGACCTCCACACCTGCACCCACTGCACGCACTTCGACACCGCGGCGCGCTGGGAGTGCCGGCGCTCCGACGAGCGGCAGGCGGCCGGCCTCGGCCCGGTGGCGAAGAAGAGCAAGCGCAACGACTGCCCGCTCTTCACCGGCAAGGCGGCCCTCGAGTTCGCCCAGGAGAAGCCGGCCGATCCCGATCCGAACGACCCGCGCGCGGCCTTCGACGCGCTGTTCAAGATCTGATGGTCATCAGGCCGAAGGTCCGCGGCTTCATCTGCACGACTGCGCACCCCGTAGGCGCTGCGCGTGAAGTGCAGCGCCAGGCCGACGACGCGCGCGGGCTGCGCTTTCCGAACGGAAGACCGCGGGCTGCGCTGGTGGTCGGCTCGTCGATGGGCTACGGCCTCTCGACCCGCATCGCCGCCGCCTTCGGCGCCGGCGCCGGTACCGTCGGCGTCTTCCTCGAGAAGCCGGCAAGCGACAAGCGCACCGCCACCGCCGGCTGGTACAACAGCGCCGCCTTCCACCGCGCCGCCGCCGATGCCGGGCTCTACGCCACCAGCATCGACGGCGACGCGTTCTCGGACGAGATCAAGCAGCAGGCGGTGGACACCATCCGCCGCGACCTCGGCCAGGTCGACCTCGTCGTCTACAGCCTGGCGTCGCCGCGGCGGACGTTCGCCGACGGCACGGTCGCCAAGTCGGTGCTCAAGCCCATCGGCCAGACCTACCGCAACAAGACCATCGACGTCGAGAGCGGCAAGGTCTCCGAGGTGGCGATCGAGCCCGCCGACGAGGCGGAGATCGCCGACACCGTGAAGGTGATGGGCGGCGAGGACTGGGAGGCGTGGATCGACGCGCTCGATGCGGGCGGCGCGCTCGCCACCGATGCGCGCACCCTCGCCTACTCGTACATCGGCCCCGAGCTCACCTACGCCGTCTACCGCAAGGGCACCATCGGCCGCGCCAAGGACCACCTCGAGGCGACGGCGAAGCGGCTCGACGAGCGGCTGCGTCCCCGCGGCGGCCGGGCTTTCGTCTCCGTCAACAAGGGGCTGGTCACGCAGTCGAGCTCGGCGATCCCGGTGGTGCCGCTCTACATCTCGCTGCTCTTCAAGGTGATGAAGGAGAAGGGGCTTCACGAGGGCACCATCGAGCAGATGGGGCGGCTGCTCACCGACCGTCTGTATGCGGGCGGCGAGGTGCCCGTCGACGAGGCGGGCCGGATCCGTCTCGACGACCTCGAGATGCGCGACGACGTGCAGTCCGAGGTCGAGCGCCGCTGGCGCGAGGTGAGCAGCGACAACGTCGAGCAGCTCAGCGACCTCGCCGGCTACCGACACGACTTCCTGCAGCTCTTCGGCTTCGGCGTCGAGGGCGTCGACTACGGGGCCGACGTCGACCCGAACGTGTCTTTGCCAACGTCGAGCGAGTAGCTTCTAGCTGCCATCTCGACCACGCGGTCGCGTGGCGCCCCGCCTAACTCCGTCCTGCAGTCCCATCCTGGCAAACAGCTGTCGCCACCACGCTGCCGACCGCGGGGCGACGCCGCGCCGCCAGATCCGCGACCGCACTGCGAGTCGCGACCCGTCGAAGACATGGGTGACCTCCATGACGGCGCCACCCACAAAGCCCTGACTCTCCAACGCCCGCAGGGTCTGTTGGGCGCTCCTCACCATCTGGGCGGTGGCGCTACGGTAGACCCCCTGCCCGAGAGCGATCCGCCGCAGGCGCGAAAGGACGAACTCGCGGCAGTTGCGCTGGGCGGCAGAGAGCGGCGGCGCCCGCTCGCCAGCACTGGCCTTGACCTCAAACAAGCGCACCGCGCCCAGCCGGTCGGTGCCGATCAGATCCAGTCCGTTGTTCGAGGCGTTGATCACCGCCGTGAGATTGCGATATCCGCGGCTTTCCAGGATGCGCCTGACGATCGCTTCGCCGGCGGCTCCGACCGTCATGCTGCGGGCCCGGCCGCCGCTGGCGAAAATCCGCGCTCCCTCGGCCGCGAGCTGGCGTTGCACGATCACAGCTTCCGCCAGCGCGATGTGGTCTTCGACGTCGCCCAGGTCCCTCGCCAGCTCAGCCGGGATACCACCGGTGCGGCGCCTGGCGGCGAGTTGCTCCTGCAGTCGACGGGCGGTTTGCACGTCGGCTTCGGCTATCTCGCCACCGGTGCGCGCGGCGGCGAACACCCGGTCGAGCGCTTCGTGCACGGTAGCCGAGAGAAGCAGGGGGAGAGTGGCGGGTCGGCTCGGCTCTGGGGTGGGCGGCGGTTCTGGCGGGCTGGCGGCCGGTGTCTCGTCCGGCAGCTCCGCTCTGGGAGTGCCAGGGGATCCGTCGGTCTCTGGCACCCGAGCCGGGGTGGGGCTGGGGTGGCCGGTACGAGTGTCCGGGACGCCTTCCGCGCGCAACGCCGTGCGAGCCTCGCGGAGGCCGCGAGTCGAGCTGGTCAGCCAGCGGAGGCCGGCGCGCATCCGGGCAGCGATGGTCGGGATGAGCCGGAGGGTGGCAGCCAGCGCTTGAACCACCAGGAGCAACTCGATGACGCGGCCAGTGGCTCTTGTGATTGCCAGCGAGGACTCGGCGGAACGGCCTTCCCCTGCAGCCCTCAACCCGCCATGCACCTCGTCGACAGCGTCGGCGATGCCGCTGAGGCTGGACAGGGCTTCCATGGTCGCTTCCAGTACGACCGACACCGTCTCCGCCGGCGCCTCACGCAGACTGCTGACGAGGTCCGGAATGGACTGCTGCAGCTCTCGCAGGGCGACACCGGCCTCGTTGCAGGCCTCCTGCAGTGCGGCGGGCAGACTCGGCAGGCTGATGAGGAAACGGAGGATGAACTCCAAGATGCCGGCGATGACGCCGATCGCCGAACCGTAGGGCTCGTCGTTGTACTCGGCGACGCGGCGGGAGATGTCGCGGCGCAGGCTGGCCGGGGCGTGTAGCGCCGCCGACGAGATCAGCATCAATTCCGCGGACAGGTCGGCCAGGCTCGGCGGGGGCGTGCGCTGCCTGGTGGCCGCCGTAGCGGCCGCCGGCGGTAGGCCGGTGTCGGCCAGCACGTCGGCCAGCTCGCCGCTGGTGCCGGGCAGACCGCCGGTCCTGGCGAGATCGCGCCGCCAGGATTGGCGGGCCAGGTAGCTGCCCAAGACGGCCCAGGGATAGGCTTCCCGCGCCAACGTCGGCAGCCCGCCGACGCGCCCGACGATGCGATAGGCCACCTGCACGCCGCGTCCACCCAGGCAGTAGCTCCAGCCGGCACGGCTGGCCACCAGAGCCAGGGTGCCAGCCTCGGTGACCAGGACGGAACGGCTTTCGCGGTAGATCGCGCCGCTGAGGATCGCCTGCCGGAGGAAGGCCAGATCGCCGGGCGAGCCCGGGTCGAGCATCGCCGAGGAATCGGCCGTCGCCCGCTCGCGATAGGTCCAGGGCGAGTCTCCCAGACCGCGTTCGAGCGGGCTCGTGCCTCGCTCGCCGACGATGCGCTGCTCGGCGAGCTCGGTCACCCGACTGCCGTCGTCGTAGACCAGCACGCGGCTGCCGTCAGGGTTGGCGATGACCTCGACGACTTCCGACACCTCAGCGGTCACCCTCGATCGGCAGGTTCACGCCGTCGCCGCCGCGCACGACGATGACGCGATCGATGTCCGGGTCGTCGAGGTTGGGCGTCTCGGCTACGAGCCGCGAGGCACGCCGCAGGTTCTCCAGGCGCTGGCTGCGCACCTCCTCCTGCACCTTGAGGACGTCCAGACCGCGATGCGCCAGCTTGAAGCTCTCCAGCAGCGTCTGCTCGCCCTTGAGCGCCTCCATGTACAGCTGTCCGGTGGGCAGGATCACCGTCTCGCGGCCCGCGGCCGGGTTCGAGAGCTCGGCTGCTACTGCCGCGATCAGCGCCGTGCGCTCGGCCTCGCTGAGGGCGGCTGCCGGGTCGTTGAGCACCGCCTGGGCGTAGGCCAGCAGCTCCTCGCCGGTGTAGCCGAGTCGCGTCGCTGGATCGCGCAGGCCGAAGTAGTCGTCCACGTAGTCGCGGCTCATGTAGTCGGTCAGGTGGGAGCAGCCCTTGAGTGGGTAGATGACGTAGTTACCCTTGTAGCCCAAGGGCCGGTTCAGGTCGGCGACGGATCCCAGCCGACGGCTGGGCAAGGGCTCGGTGGTCGACGGTGGAACCGGCGGATCGCAGTGCACCACGTAGGTCTCGCCATGGCGCCGCAGTCCTGGCACTCCTGCCTCGATCTCGCCTGGCGTGGCCCGGCGCAGGGTGCAGTTGCGAGTGGCGGAGCGCAGGAAAGGCACCTGCAGGTCGTTGAGCTCGACGAACTGCTGGTCCTGGTGCCTGTAGTCGAGGATGCCGTGCAGGTAGTGAAGGATGTTCTGCCGCAGGTGCAGCTTCAGTTGGTGGATCTGCGTGTCCTTCTGAGACTTGGTGCGGACGGCTCGGCTGTACTCCGCCGTGGCGTCGCTCAGCGCCTTCTGGGCTAGCGAGGCGCGCTCGCTGAGCGATTCGATGCGGGCCTTGAGGAAGTCGAGAGCCTTCTCGGCCGCCTCGCGCTGGGCCCTGAGCCGTTCGTCGGTGTGCGTGGCGCCGATGCCGAACAGCTCCGACAGGCCGCCGCTGAAGATGGCTGCTGCTGCGCGGGCGCCATCGTTGGGCTGATCGGCCGCCGCCAGTCCTTCACCTTGCAGCAAGCTGACGATGCTTGCCTGGCGCTGGTCGCGCAGCGCCAGCAGGCGTTCGAGGTCCGACTCGAGCTGGCCCAGCAGCCGCCGTTGCGCTTCCCAAGTGGACTTCTTGATCTCGAGGTCGACCAGGTCGCCACTCAGGCCATCCTCGACGTAGGCCAGCGCTTCCTGGAAGCCGTCATCGAGCAGGATGCGGCGAAGGATCCAGGCATGCTCCAGGATCCAGCCTTCGGTGATCTCGTGCGGCGCCGGGACGTCGACGGCCACCAACACCACCGGCGTGAGCTTGTGCGGCCGGCTGTTCACCCGATAGCGGCGCTCCAGCTCGTAGAGCAGGTAGGTCACCGTCAGCTCGCTGTTGGGGTTCTTCAGCTCGGTATCCGATTCGTACCCCGACTCGAGGCTGTCGCTGCTCTCCACCGACACTTCCGATTCCTGCCGCACCCGCTCGGCTGCTTTCTGCACCGCCTCGAGCATCTGCTTCTTCTGCTGGGTGGATTCGCTCGACTGGTTGGCGGCGAACTCCGTGGTGCTGCTGATCTCGCCGATGCCGATGTTGAAACTGCCGGTGGCCGACAAGCGGAAGTTGGTGCTGCTCATCACCTTGGCCATCACGTCCAGCTCGGTGCGGCTGGTGAACTGCCGCTCGGAACTCGACTCGACTAGTGCTTTCTCGATGGCCTTCTCGGCCCGGGTTTTTTTCACCGTGCGGGTGACCTTAAGCTTGCGCGTCTCGCCGGGGGCCAGCGGGATGGTGGAAACCAGTCGCCCTACCTGGTAGGTCTCGGGTGTCCACTCCTGCCGGTAGGTGACCAGAATGCCGTAGTTGATGGTGCCGGGCGCGAAGAAGCGAAAGGCATAGGGCTGGTTGAGACGCTCGGCAATATCCACGAGCAGTCGGTCGGTCTGCGCCAGAGGGGCAGTGCGGTGATAGCGGAGGACGTCTGCGTACGATCTGTCCAGGTATTCCTGACTGGTCCACAGGCTCACCGGTGGATCGATGTCGTTGCCGGTGTCCCACGGGCGCAGATAGTTGGCGGCCGTCGTACGCAGCGTGTTCTGACCGTCGACGTCGAGTTGGTTCCAGGTGCGCAGGTCGAGCTGCGGGAAGCATCGCTGTATGTCGACTGGAATGGTGAGGATCTCCATCTCCGCCAACTCACCCCTGAGGTCGGCCAGGTACTCGCGCAGCGCGTTGGCGTCGGCCACAGCCTCGAGCGGCGGCACCTCCAGGCCATAGTCCTCGTGCAGACGCACCGTCTGCCGGTAGAGGTCGAGCACCTGCTCCCTCAGCCGGCTGTCGAATGCCGCCGTCCAGACGTCCTCGAACGCCAGTTGCAGGGTATGGAAGTCGTGGAAGGCGGTGACGTTCGCTGGGCCGCCTGACAGCTCCAGTTTGCTGATGGTTTCTTTGATCTTCCGCAGCTCTTCGATGGTGGACGCCGACTGCGCCTGTTGCAGCGGCGGCAAGCTGGCGACCTGTCCCAGTACCCGCTCGGCCAGGAAGGCGCTCACCACTGAGGTGTCGAGCGGCTCGGGCGGCGAAGTGGTCGGCGGAGTGGGTGGGCGTGGCTCTACCGCCCCGGCCGCGAGGTCGTGCGCGCGCTTGTCGTCGAGCAGGCGGCGCACGCGGGTCAGCTCTCCCCCCAGGGCCTTCTGCGCCAGGAGATCGCAGAGCGATACGGTGGACGTCTCGCCGGCAAGCAGCCGCTCGGGATTCAGCCCGAGCCGCACGATCAGATCCGGCGGCAGGTTGAAGGCGATGAGGTTGGGCGTATGGGCTTCGGCGAGGCGAAGGACTCCGGCAACCACCGCGTCGCGGTGCACGTCGGCCGGGGGTGCGCCACGCTCGACATAGCGGGCGGCGGCGGGAAGCGTGGTTTGCAGAAGCCTGGAGGGGAGGCTGTGCTGGAAGATGCGCCGGCGCTCGCGCCGCGAGGGGTCGAGGGCCAATTGCGCGCGGATCAACCCCGTGGTCTTTTCCTGCCCGGCCTTTGCTTGCAGTAGCTCGCGACGGCTGAGCTCCGCCATGCCGTCCGGATCCTCGTCCTGGGCGGCGAGAAAGACCCCGGCGCGGCGCAACGCGTCGGTGGGGATGGCGACCACGAAGTGTTCGATTCGTCCTGCGTTGGCGTAGGGAACCAAGGTGTAGTGGAGTAGCTGCGATTGCACGGTGGGCGCACGCGCCCGTTCCGGCGCCAGCACGAGCAGCATCAGGTCGGGTCGCTTTTCCGTGTTGCGGACGCGGAAGGCCGAATCGTCGAAGGTGAGCTCGAAGCGGCCGTTGCGGTCGCTCAGCACAGAACCGATACGGTCGCCCGGAAAATCGATCCAGAACCGCGACCAAGGGCTGGCGACAAGGGCTTCGATGGAGTCGTCCGGAGAGTCGCCGACGCCCTGCGGAGACTTCTGCGGATCGAGGTCGTAGAGCACCAGCAGCAGGTCTCGAATGCCCCGACCCGTACCGTCGACAAGGACGCGTCCAGCAACGCGGTTCTCCATAGCTTCCTCCCGCGGACGGCAGAGGGGGCGCCCGCGGAGTGCTTAGACGTACGCGACTCGTCGAATTCTCCCCGCGGCGTCGGTGCCTGCTCGAGTCGATCCGACCGGTGTTAAGATTCTTGGCCTCGCGGCGCCGGTGCGGCGTTGCCGAGTCGCACACCGATCCCATTGATCCATTTCGCCGCCGTGCCCTGCGGGGAAACCATAGTCTCGCGTGCTGTGCAGCGACCTTGAGAGTCAGGGAGGCACATGGCAAGCGCGGCACGTGTGGGCACAGTCGGGCCGACGGGCCGCATCCGCGTTGACGACCTCGAGATGCGCGACGACGTGCAGGCCGAGGTCGAGCGCCGCTGGCGCGAGGTGAGCAGCGACAACGTCGAGCGGCTCAGCGACCTCGCCGGCTACCGGCACGACTTCCTGCAGCTCTTCGGCTTCGGCGTCGATGGCGTCGACTACGAGGCCGACGTCGATTCCAACGTTCCATTGACGACTGCTTAGAGGAGGAACCCATGGCAGACGGAGACAAGTTCCACTACGCGCTGACCATCACCGCCAAGCACGCCTCGACGGCCGCGTACTACGCGCTGACGCCGACCTCCAACCTCCACATCGAGGAGGGGAGCGTGACGCTGACGCCGAAGTCGGCGAGCGCCACCATGGTGACGATCGAGCCCGAGATGCTGCAGATCCAGGCCCCGGCCGGCTCGGTGCAAGGCGGCGTCACCATCGGCACCGACGCGATCCGCGTCGACGGCCAGGTGACGGTGAGCCCGCCGGTGGACGTCGAGGTGATCGTCACCCTCTACGGCGTCGGCGGCAAGAAGGTCGGCGAGTTCGTCGTCGCCCCCGGCGACGGCGGCGGCGTCTTCGAGTTCAGGGTCGATGCCGCGCAGTCGATCCCGCCCAACGAGCTGGGCGACGTCCTCGGCGACCTGGTGCCGCGCGAGCACACTTAGCCTCCCGCCGTGGCGCCGGGCATCTTTCGTCGGAGCTGGCGATGACCGCCGCCGCGCGGTGGCTCCTCGTCCTGACGACGGCGGCGTTGCTCGGCGGCTGCGCGTCCGCTCGTCAGCCGCGTGCGGCCGCGGCGGGAGCTGAGACCTTCCTGCACCACGACTTCGGCGGTCTCAGCTTCCACACGCTGAAGACCAACGCGGTGCCGTACAAGCTCGCTGCCGCGGCGCTGCTGCTCGACCATTCGCGGCGCGAGGGGACGCCGGTCGAGCTCGCGGAGCTGCGGCGGATCCTGTCCAGGCACGGCTTCATCTATCCCGAACGGATCGCCAACTGGAGCGGCAGCCAGTCGCCTTTCGAACGGCCGCTGGGAATGGTTTCGGGGTGGATCTCGCCGCTGCGCATCGACGCGGTCAACCTCGGCTGCGCCGGCTGCCACGCCGGCGTCCTCTACGACTCCCGCGGCGAGCCGACGCGCGAGGTGTGGCTCGGCCTGCCCAATACGTCGCTCGACGTCGAGGGGTACACGCAGGACGTCTACCGCAGCCTGGCGGCAACCGTCGACGACCCGCGGCGGCTGAGCACCACCGCGGCGCGGCTGTTCCCCGAGATGGGACGGCTCGAGCGCTGGACGCTTCGCCACCTGCTCGTCCCGAAGGCGCGCAAGCGGATCGCGGCGTTGCGCCGGGGCGTCGACGCACCGACGCCGTTCTCCAACGGCGGCCCGGGGAGGACCAACGGCGTGGCGGCGCTCAAGCTGCAGCTCGGCCTCGTTGGTCCGGCGCGCGCGGAGGGCGAGGTGGGCTTCACGTCGATCCCAGACCTCGCGTGGCGGCCGCTCCGCTCGTCGCTGCTCTACGACGGCTTCTACGCGCCGCCAGGTGAGGCGCGGTTCGCGCCGCGCCAGGGAGCGGCGGACGAAACGCACCTGCACGAGCTCGCCGCCATCGTCAGCTTCTTCACGGTGCCGACGCTGGGGTTGCACCCTCGCGCGGCGGAGCGGGCGATCCCCGAGGTCGACGAGGTGATGCGATGGTTCGCTGCGAGTCATCGGCCGCCGCGCTTCCCCGGCACAATCGACGAGACGCTGGCGCTCGCCGGCCGCGCCGTCTACCACGCGCGTTGCGCCGAGTGCCACGGCCGCTACAGCGAAGGCGTTCGCGACGTGGCGCTGGTCGAGTTTCCCAACCGACTCAGCCCCGCGGCGGAGATCGACACCGACGCCGCGCGCTGGCGGGCGATCGACACGCCGCTGGTCGCCGCGCTTTCCCGCACTGCCTTCGCGCGTCACACCGCGCCGGCCGCGACCGGCGGCTACGTGGCGCCGATCCTCTCCAGCCTGTGGGCGACAGCGCCTTACCTGCACAACGGCTCGGTGCCCACGCTGCGCCAGTTGATGAACCCGGCGCAACGGCCGGCCAAGTTCATGGTCGGTGGGCATAAGCTCGACTTGGTCGACGTCGGCATCGCCGGTCGGCTCGTGGAGGACGGCGTCTGGCGCTACCCCGAGAGCTACCAGCCCTGGTCGGACCCGGAGGTCTACGACACCAGCCTTCCCGGCCTCTCCAACCGCGGGCACGAACGCGAGTTCGAGCCGCTGTCGGAGGAGGAGAAGCGGGCGCTGATCGAGTACCTGAAGGTGCTCTAAGCGAAGCTAGACCAGCAGCTCGCCCACCGGCAGCCGCGGGCTCGTCGCGACGCCGCGCGGGCCGGGCTTGCCGATGCGGAAGGCGTTGACGACGCGATGCGTCGCCGGCACGTCGTGCGCCGCCGCCAGCCGCTCGGCCTCGACGGGGTCGTCGGTGAGCGCCGACATCGGCACCAGCACCAGGCCGAGGGCCGTAATCTCCAGCCAGAGACGGTAGAAGCGGCGCCCCGTTGCGAAGGGTGGCTGCGCGCGCAGCGCCAGTAGCAGCACGACGGCGGCGGCGCTGCGGATCTGCGCCGCCTCGGAGATCACCAAGCCGCCGAGCCCGAGTCGCCGGAGAACGGCGAAGACCCGCGGCCGCAGGAGCCACGAGGCCGCGATGCGTTCCACGGTAGACAGCGCGAGGCAGTCGGCGTTGAGCCCGTCGCGGTCCCACCGCGGGTGGCGGGGGCTGAAGCGGCACCAGTCGTAGAGCTCGCGCAGGTAGACCGGTTGGCGCAGGAAGCCGAGGCTCGAGCGGTCGTAGCGCGCGGCAAGCTCGCGGATGGACGCGCGATCGACGACCACCTTCACGTCGGCGCTGTCGGCGAGACCCGAGAGCTCGCCGCCGACGACGGGCGCGAAGACGCCGCGGAAAGCGCGCCGCTGCGGCACCCAATCGGCGAGCGAATCCACCGCCGCACCGTCGACGAGGGCGGCGCGGGCGACCAGCTCGAGGCCCGGCTCGCGGGGCGTCTCGCCGCGCTCGCGCTCGACGAGGGCGATGCCCCGCTTCGACAGCGCCAGCGCCATGCCCTCGAACGCCGCTCCCATGCTGAGCAGCACGTCGTGCCCGCTGGGATCGGCGGCCGGCAGCGTGCGGGTCACGTCGCGGAACAGCAGCACCTCGCCGCCGGGGAGGAACCGCCAGCGCGCCGGCTGCACGTTGTGGACGCTCGGCGCCCGCGCCGCCTCGGCCGCCAGCTCCCGCGCCTCGCGCACGTCGATCGCTCGCACGGCTCAGAGTTCCTTGCGGAAGAGGTGGAGGCGGTGGAGCTCGCGCGCCCCGAGCTTCTGCACCTGTCGCAGGCTGGCGGCGTTCTCGTCGGCGATCCAGGTGATGCCGAGCGTCTCGTAGCCGGCGTCCTTCAGTGCCCGCGTTACGCGGTAGAGCATGGCGCCGTTGAGCCCCTGGCCGTGGCGGGCGCGGGCGACGGAGTAGAAGATGATCACCGCCCGCCGCCGGCGCCAGCGAAAGCGCAGGTAGTGCAGCGGAGTGAGCGGCGTCAGGCGCGAGCCGGTGGCGTGCAGCAGCGGGTTGAGGTCGGGGATGCACACCACGACGCCGGCCGGCCCCTCCTCGCCGTGCACCAGCGCCGAGATGCGCGGGTCGACGATCCACATCATGTCGGCGGCCTGGAAGAGAAACTCCTCGTCGGTGAGCGGCACGAACATCGGGTTACGGTCGAAGCCGTCGTTGAGCACGAGGCGGACGTCGCGCAGCAGGCGCGGGACGTCGCGCCGCCGCAGCGTCTCCCAGCGCAGCGAGCGGTCGGCGAGCAGCGCGCGCTGCTTGGCGCCGAGCAGCGTCTCCGGGTCGAAGCGCAGCAGATCGAGCTCGACGGTGCGCATCGGGAAGGTCGGCGCGTAGCCGCAGGCGGCGAGCAGCGCCGGCAGGTGCGGCGGGTTGTAGACCTGGTCGGTGTACGGCGCGTTCTCGAAGCCGGCGGTGACGACGCCGATCTGCTGCATCGCCGTCAGGTTGAAGTTGCCGGCGATCTCGGTGCACCCCTGCTCGCGGCCGAAGGCCTCCGCGGCGCCGAGCAGCGCGCGTGCCGCCTCGACGTCGTCGGCGCAGTCGAAGAAGCCGAAGCAGCTGCGGGACGTGCCATGGCGGGCGTTGGAGGCGTGGTGGACGTGCGCGACGATCCGCCCCACCACTTCGCCACTGCGGTGGGCGGTGTAGAAGCGTCCGGCGCCGGCGTGGAGGAAGAGCGGGTTCTTCGCCGGGTCGAGCATGCGCCGCAGGTCGGAGGCGAGCGGGGACACGTAAAGGGAGTCGCGGCCGTAGGCCCTCGAGGGTGCGGCGAAGAAGGCCGCGAAGTCGCCTTTGCGGATTTCAACCAGAGGCTCGACCAGCGGCGGCCTCCCTGCGGCCGACCAGCCGGCCGAGCTTCTGGACCAGCGCCATCTCCAGCTCGTGGGCCCCGGAGTCGGCGAGCTGCGGGTGGTTGACGAGCAGCAGCAGCGGCGGCTCGGCGCTCACCAGGCAGAGGTGGCTCATGCCGTAGGTCTCGAGCAGGTCCACGAGCTGCTCGTCGACCTCGAGCTCTTCGCCGGCGGCGCTCGCGACAGCCTTCCTCCGCAGCCCGCTCGTCCGCACCACGCCGCGCTCGCCGTCGAGCCGGCGGACGAGGGCGTCGACGTCGTAACCGGCGAGGTCTGCGGCGCGCAGCGTCACGTGCTCCTCGGCGACCGGGCAGTCCTTGAGCGCCGCCAGGAAGTCGTCGGCCGACGAGGTCCGCGCCTCGGCCAACCAGCGCAGGAACGAGCGGTCGCGCGCTTGCGCCCGCAGGTGACGCAGGAGGTCGAAGACGGCGAAGAGGAGCACGAAGCCGAGGGCCAGCGACAGCAACTGCACCAGGCGCGGCACGGTGGGCTCCTTGCCGACGGCGAGCATCACGCCGGCGAGCACGGCGGCCCACAGCGCGATGCCGGCGATCTCGCGCAGGACGATGCGCTCCTGGTCGCGCCGCGCCGACATGCGCACCAGCGTGTAGACGAAGATCAGCGCGCCCAGCGCGCCCATGCGGTTCCAGGGCAGGCCGAGGTCGATGCGGAAGTCGCTGACCGTCAACGGGACGGCAGCGAGCATGGCGAGCAGCACGGCGTCGATCAGCCGGTTCTCGGGCGGCGAAAGCGCCTGCCGCCGCCGGGCCACCAGCAACACGACGAGCAGGGCGAAGGTCGTCGCCATGAAGGCGAGCAGCGCCACGTGCCAGCCGCGAATGTCGAAGAGGTTGGCGACCAGGAAGATCACCGCGCCGGCCGCGACGAAGAGCTTGATCCAGAGCGGCGCGTGCCGCCGCAGCAGCGCCTCGGTGAACAACAGCGCGGCGAGCGGCAGCAGCGCGGCGGGCAGGAAGGTGAGAATGCCCAGCACGCGGCTGGGGTCGAGCCAGGCGAAGCCGCGGATCAGGAGCAGCGTCCCGAGGCACCAGAGCAACAAGCGTGTGCGGCTCTCGAGGAAGCTGGCCGCCGGGTTGCGGTGGATGTGGACGAGGTAGGCGAAGACGCCGAGCGCACCCATCCAGGTGAGGATGACGTCGACGAGCAGCGTCTCATCCACCGCCGAGGAGCCTCCGCAGCTCGCGCCGGACGAAGATCCTCACCAGCCAGGCGAGCGGCGCCGGGCGCGGCCGTTCGACGCGGCCGCGCCAGGGGTCGTAGAAGTAGCCGCACGGGCCGGCGCCGGAGCGCCGCCCGAGGATGACGCCGAGCGCCTCGAAGGCCATCAGGTTGCCGGTCGTGATCACCATCGGCGCCAGCGACGGCCGGCTGCGCGTGCCGGCGAACACCTCGGCGGCGACACCGAGGTCGATGTAGCGCGCCGAGGAGGAGTGGGTCATCACGTACTCGGCCTCGCGCAGCTTGCAGGCGTCGAGCAGCCGCGGCGAGAGGTCGCCGAGGGCGCGGCCGGCGGTGGGGAAGCCGAGGCGCTCCTCGGGGCGCGGGTCCCCTGGGCCGACGCAGGTCACCGAAGGCAGCGGCGAGGTGTAGGCGTCGATCACCGTGGCGCCGTGCTCGCGGGCGCGGCGGTAGAGCTCGATGCCGGCGCGCAGGTCGTCCATACCGTTGACGACGATGCGGTAGGTGGGGAGGATGGCGTCGAGGTGGTCGAGCCAGTCGGCGCCGAAGGTGGCGAGCTCGAGCTCCGGGTTCACCTCGCGCAGCGCGCGCTTCGTGGCCTCGACCTTGTCGACGCCAACGGTGGCGAGCGTGGCGAACACCTGACGGTTGAGGTTGGAGACCTCGAAGCGGTCGGTGTCGGCGATCGCCAGCCGGCCGAGCCCCGCGCGCACCAGCGACTGCACGCACGCCCCGCCCATGCCGCCGACGCCGCAGACGAACACCGGCGTCGTGCGCATGCGCTCCTGCTCGGCCGCGGTGACGAAGCCGAGGTTGCGGCCGACCATTTCCGGGTAGGAGAAGCTCATCCCGGCCATGGGCGTAGGCTGCCGAGCTGGCGGCTGGGGGTTGCCCAGTGCACCAGCGGCAGCAGCAGCGACTCCGCGAGGAGGAACGCGAACTGCTGCAGCAGCGCGCGGGCGGAGAGCGTCGGCAGCGAGCGGCGGAAGTAGTCGCGAGCCGCGCGCACGTCGAACTGGCCGATCTGCAGGAAGTCGTCGCCGCGCTCGTAGTCGAGCTCGTGCCGGCACGCCTCGTTGAAGACCTCGTGGCGGTGCTTCGGCGCCTCGGCGAACGACTTCTTGAGGTTGTCGGAGCCGCCGGTGTAGGCGTCGGTGATGACGAAGCGGCGCTCGTCGAAGCCGGCCTCGGCGCCGACGCCGAAGACGTGGCGGTGGCGGGCGAGGATCTGCCGCGCCAGCACGAGGTGCTCGAAGCTGCGCCGTGCGTGGCGCGACGGATCGGGGTAGACGTTGGCGAACGCTTCGCCGACCATGCCGAACACGGCAGGCACCTGGGTGACGTTGCTGAACCACAGGGTGCGCATCTGGCGGCGGGCGTAGAGCAGGAAGCAGGTGAGGCCGTAGAGGATGCCACTCACGCCCTGGGCGCGGAAGCTCGGGTCGATCATCACCAGCCCGAGGTGGATCACCTCCACGGGCTTGCGCTGCAGCTCGCAGTCGAGGATGGCGAGCGCGTTGAAGGCGACCGGCCGCCCGTCGTCAGGCGCGTAGATCACGGTGAGGATGGCGTTGCGCAGCCGTTCGGGGTCGCCGGTGAGGACACCGTAGTCGAGCGACCCGACGGGAAGCGAGGCGCGCACCACGCTGCGCAGGTCTTCCACCAGTTGGGCGAGCTCGGGCTCGGCCATCCAGCGCCCCGGCCGCTCGACGATGCGCGCCCGCGCGCCGCGGCGGGTGGTGAACTGGAAGTCGAGGTGGCGGTTGCCCAGCGTGGCGATGGAAAACACGAGGCGGTGCCCTCTCGCGTGGCCTGGTTCGGGATCCCGGTCGGAGGAACGCATGCTACAGCGCCCTGCGGCGGCTTCGTCGAGCTCGCGGCCTCGACCGCGCTGGCCATCCCGGGAGCCACGAGGGATCTCGGCGCGCCGGCGATGGGTTCCGCGCCGTTCGGAGCGCCCTCGCCGCCGCTCGCACCATCGCCGCCGGCGGCCGCGAGCGCGCTGTTACCATCCGCGCCGATGAGACAGCACCGCCGGACCATTTCGCGCTTCGGTCGAGCACCTTTCGTAGGACTCGCCGCACTCGTCGCCGTCACCTCTGTCGCCGCGGGGGCGCACGCCGCTCGTCGCCCGCAACCCGCGAGTGATCCAGCCGTCGTCGCGCTGCGCGAGCAGGCGCTCGCGAGCGACGCCGCGTGGAAGCTGCTCGCCTCGATCACCACCGAGGTGGGGCCGCGCTCCGCCGGCTCGGCCGGCGACAAGCGCGCCGTCGAATGGGCGCTCGCGGCGATGAAGGGCCTCGGCTTCGACGACGTGAAGAGCGAGCCGGTGACGGTGCCGCACTGGGTGCGCGGCGAGAACACGGGCGAGATTCTCGCGCCCTACCCGCAGACGGTGCTGCTCACCGCGCTCGGCGGCAGCGTCGGCACTCCCGAGGATGGGATCACCGCCGAGGTGGTCGGCTTCCCGACGGTCGAGGCTCTGCAGGCGGCGCCCGACGAGCAGGTGCGCGGCCGCATCGTCTACCTCGACCGCCGCATGGAGCGCACCAAGGACGAGCGCGGCTACGGCGAGGGCGTCGGCATCCGCCGCGACGGGCCGTCCACCGGCGGTCGCAAGGGCGCGCTGGCGGTGCTCATCCGCTCGGTGGCCACCGGCAACCACCGCTTCCCGCACACCGGCACCACCTTTTACGGCGACGCGCCGAAGGTGCCGGCTGCCGCGCTGGCGGTGCCCGACGCCGACGTGCTGGCGGCGCAGCTCGCGAGCGGCCAGCCGGTGCGTTTCCACCTGCGGCTCACCAGCCGCGCGCTCGCCGACGAGCCGTCGGCCAACGTCATCGGCGAGGTGCGCGGCGCCACCCACCCCGAGGAGATCGTGCTGCTCGGCGCCCACCTCGACTCGTGGGACCTCGGCACCGGCGCCATCGACGACGGGGCCGGCTGCGCCATCGTCATGGCGGCGGCGAAGCTCATCGCCGCGCAACCGCGGCGCCCGGCGCGCACCGTTCGCGTCGTGCTCTACGCCAACGAGGAGTTCGGCTTGTCGGGGGCACGTGCTTACGCCAAGGAGCACGCCGACGAGCTGCCGAAGCACGTCCTCGCGCTCGAGGCCGACCTCGGCGCCGGCAAGGTGTGGGGCCTGCGTGCGCTGGCCGCGCCGGCAGGCCGCGCATTCCTGCAGGAGGTCGCCCGCGACCTCGCGCCGCTCGGCGTCGAGTGGCTCGAGCAGGCGGCCTTCGGCGGCGCCGATCTCAGCCCGCTCGCGCCGGCCCACGTGCCGCTCGCCGACCTCGCCCAGGACGCCAGCGAGTACTTCGACTACCACCACGCGGCCGACGACACCCTCGACAAGGTCGACCCGAAATCGCTGGCGCAGGTAGTGGCCGCCTACGCGGTCACCGCCTGGCGCGTCGCCGACTCGGCAGTCGTCTTCGGCCCCGCGCCCGAGCCGCCGCCGCGGCGGTAGGCGCTGCGTCAGTCACCGCGAGCGAGGACCGCCCGCTCGGCACTGCCATCGTGCCCGTTCGTAGTGCCGAGCGAACGCAACCCACTTGCTCAGACCAAAGGGCCGTTAGTCGCGAACAGGCGACAATCAAGAAAGTGTACGCCACCCCCTTCGTCCCCGGCCACCAGGGTCCGCCCATCCGGCATGGCCGCAAGGGAGCTAAAACCTGTGTCTCCGCGAAAACTGGCAATGACCTTGGACGTACGAAGCTCCCACACTTTGATGGTGCGGTCGGTGCTCGCGGAAGCCAACAAGTTGGATGAGAGCGCGGCGAGCCCTGTAACTTCCCTGGCATGACCCTCGAGTGTCTTCACCGTCTCTTTGGTAACGAGATCCCACAGCCTCACAGTCTGATCCATTCCGCCTGACGCTATCGTGCGGTCGTCGAGCCGGGCTAGCGCCTGAACGCTGCGCTCGTGCCCCCGCAGCGTGAAATTCAGCGCCGTGCCGCCGGAAAGATCGAGATGCAGGATGAGGCCACTATTGGTGGCGACTACCAAGCGATAGTTATTTGCCAACATCTTCGTGACGCCAAGTCCGCGGATTGGAACATCTCCAACCTGCCGACCGCTATCGAGTTCCCAAATCTGAAGCGGTCGATCCTCCCCGACGCTTAGTGGAGCTGCGACGAGACGCATCGGTCCCAAGAGTCCCATGGCGCTGATCTTCTCTGAGCTAGAGAAGGTCTGAAGAAGTTGCCCGTTGCATGGATTCCAGATGCGAATCGTGGAGTCTGAAGAAGAAGAGGCGAGTTTATCGGGTGACACGATGACGATCGAATTGACGGTATCTGTGTGACCGCTGAGTGTGCGTTGAGGAACTCCCTCGGGAAGATTCCAAATCCTGACCTCTCGATCGGACGTGGACGCCGCGCCAATCGAACCGATCGCCGTCACTGCGAAAACGCTGCCGCGGCTAACGTCGCCTTGCGGACTTGCGAGCTCTTCGATCGACCATGCCGAGACGGCACCATCCTCGTTTCCGCACAGCAGGTGGGTTGAGCCCAGCTTCGCCAGCGACGTCACAGCCGTGCCCGGCACGTGTACTTCAGGACCGTTCTCTTGGCGGCGGGGATTCCAGAGGCGAATCCTGGAGTAGCCGCCGACGGTTGACACGCCGAGGTCGCGATTGAGCATGCAGAGCGCCTTCACTCCCACAGTGTCATAGCGGAATGACTTCCGCGGCGCCTGATCCGTCGAGATCGGTTGCCATACCTGCACTTGTCCGGCGAAATTCACCGCGACCACGTCGTTTGGACCGATGGCAGCGACGGCCTCCGCCGGAAAGACGTGCATCGCTACTGCTCTGATTTGGTGGCAGTCAGAAGTGTCCCAGACCCTTAGTGTCCGGTCGGCACCGACGGAAACTATCGTCCGAGCGTCCAAATAGGCGATGCCATTGATCTTGGACGTGTGGCCTAGGAACGACCCTAGTGGCTGTATCGACTCCGTAGTCCAGAGCAGCAGGGTTCCATCTTCAAAGCCAGAGGCGAATTGTTCGCCGCGAACACACAATGTCGAAACCGGGCTGCGGTGAGCCTCGAAGCGGCGAAGAACGTGCTCGCCTCCGATGTCCCAAAGTCGGATGATGCCGTCCTCCGAGGCTGCCAAGAGTCTAGAGTCACCCACCGGGGCCAGAGTTCGGACCGTGCTGTCGCCATCCGACAGGGTCGATTTCGCTTCTCCTGACGGAAACTCCCAGATCCGAATCACTCCGTGGCTAGACGCAGTAGCGAAGGCGTTCTCGCCCAGTCCGGCTATAGCCGCAACCGGTCCGGGGTGCGCCTGGAGTGACCACAACATCGGTCCGGTGGGTCCCCGGAGGCTGGCTGACAAAGGCCTTATCCAAGCCGGGGGTGCGTTGTCCATGGTGCTAGCGAGCAACGCTGACAAGCGGGGTAGGTCAAGGCCGGACAGACGTCCATAGAGCTGGCCCGCAAGCTGACCCGGATCCTCGATCAGCACAAGGGCCGACAATCGAAGTGCTCGTTGTACCGCAAGAGCGTCCGGCATGCCGTTGAGAAGGTCGAAATCGGAAAGGGTAGAGTTGATGTGTCCAGAGCCGATCTTCCGATTGAGCCACGGATACGAGAACAGCAGTTCTTCAAGAGACGCCCTTCTACCGCCCTCCTTCAAGTGATACGCAAACCTGGTCAGAAAGTACCGCTCGACCGCTGCCGGTGCTCCTTGGCGCTCATCTATAGCCACCAGTCGATCGGCAAGGCCTCCGTGGTATGAGGGGATATCACTCTCGTGTTCCCGTAGGAGATAGCTCCGGATGACATCGTGGACTTGGGCCCAGCGTTCGGAAGGGTCGAAGCGGTAAAGAAGGGACATGGCCGCCAAGCGGCGGCATAGCCGATGAGCCTCGGAAGGGGGTACGTCCCAAAGTAGCTCGAGAACGGGAAGTGGGATTTGCTCGTCCTCGGCGAAAACCGCCATCTTGGCGTAGGACGCACGTTCGTTCTTGTTCAGCCTGGAAAGACTCGCCTCGACAGTCCGGCGAACCGCAAGGTTGCGCGCCTTCTCGTCTTCCCTGTCGAAGGCCGTCAGCCCTGCGCGGTCCAGTTCTGTCTCGACGAGATCGAGTGCGACGTCTGGATTCGCGCCTCCGCTGCACTCCTCACGCAACTGCGCATTGACGAGCCTCAACAGAATTGGCCATTCACCCAACCGCTTGGCTAACCGTCGGAGACGGTCACCAGGCAGAGGCTCTGTGAGGCCCTGAGTTAGCAGCTCGACGGCGCGCGACTCGGCAAGCGCGTCAACGACGATCCGGTGAGACTCCGAGGGCAACGATCGACTGTTTCTGGTTGTAACCAGCAAGGCCGCCGGTGTCGCGATTCCTTCGAACGGGGCGAAGTCCGCGGCTCGCCAAAGATCATCGATCACCAGTAAGACGCGCTGGCCAGAGAGAACTTGGCGCAACTGCGCCGATGCTGTTTCCACGGAGTCGAAGCCTGGTGGCTCCTTGCGCATCCACCACCTAAGCAGATTCAGGAGTCGCGCCAGTCGCTCGGCCTCGGTGAGGTCTTGTCCCAACGTGGTCCAGAGAATGCCTGCCGGGAAGCGTTCGCGCACCCGAGGATCCTCACAAACTGCTTGGGCGAGGGCAGTCTTTCCAAAGCCGCCGGCGCCGCGGAGTGCAGTCGTAAGACACACTCGCGCCGCCGGTAGCCCTTCATCGGGGGTCAGCGTTAGCGCGTCGACAATGTCCGCATACTCTGGGCGTTGAACGAATGCCTGCGTCGGCAAAGCCATTGAGCGGTATTGCGGAAGGACTTGTGTGTCGCCCTGCCGGTCAGTGACTTTGCCGCGTACCCCATCAAACAGACGACCGAGCGCCTCAGGATCTTGAAGCCCATTAGCGAAATCGATCTGTATGAAATGCTTGACCGCTCGCGTCAATGTGGAGGTGTCTCCGCCCGGCAAAATCGCAACGATGATCCTGAAGGAGTCATCGCTCGTTCTTCGATGCACCGCCATGTCGAGCTCAAAGTTCTGATACCCACCGGTGCCGCTAGGACCGACCAACAGGATAAAGGACGAGCTCTCTGTAACGGCGCGCGCCAGTTCCCTGGGTAAAGGCGTGCCGGGTACGAGCTCGCGCGCGTCAAGAAAGACGCGAAAGCCTGCCTCGGTAAGGCGGCGAGCGAGAAGGCTCGCCTGCTCGTTGTCTAGGAGGTTATGAGAAAGGAATGTATCGTAATGGCTAAGCAACGAGTTCACTCGCGGTCGAGCATCAGGCCGCCCAGATGATTGCAACGTCGTAGGGCTCGAGCTGGCGGTCCGCGGTGACCAGCGTCAGGCCTTCGTTCATCGCCTGGGCGACGAGCATGCGGTCGAACGGATCGCGGTGGTGATTCGGAAGCGCGCCGGCCAGCTCGGCGTGGCGGAACGAGATCGCGAGTGGCGTGAAGCCGCTCGCGATGGCGCCTTCCTCGAACGAGCCCTGGAGACGCAGCTTGCCCACGTTGGCCTTGATCGCCGCCTCCCAGGCCGAGGCAGCGCTGACTGCGACGAGCGGCGCCATTGCGATGGTGGTATGTACGCCCCCTGGAAGACGGGGATCGCGGGTGCGCCACCACAGAAAAACGTGCGTGTCGAGGAGGAGCGGGACGGAGGTGGCTAAGGCGGGATCACCCATGCCGGCCTTCGAAAGCATCGAGGATCTCGTCGGGCAAAGGGGCGTCGAAATCGGGCGCGATCCAGACCTTTCCCTCCCAACCACCTGGCTCGCGAGGGTCGGTCCGCTTCCGCAGAGGAACCAGCTTGGCAACGGGTTGTCCCGAGCGGGCGATGACGATTTCCTCGCCGCCTTCGACGCGCTTCAGAAGCTCAGACAGATGGGTCTTCGCCTCGTGAACGTTCACGCTGGCCATGGTCAAGAAGACTAAGGCGGCGAGCGAAGTTAGTCAAGTGGACTAACTTCGGCCAGTCAGCTGCGGCCGACGCGCCGTTTAGAATGCGGCGTACTCGACGACAGGTCGCAGCCTCACGGTGATGCTGGTTGGCAAGACGGTCGGCCGCTTCCGCGTGCAGTCGCTCCTCGGGCGGGGCGGCATGGGCGAGGTCTACGTCGCCCACGACGAGACGCTCGAACGCGACGTCGCCCTGAAGTCGATCGTCGCCAGCCAGCGACTGCAGCCCGCCGCTAAGGCGCGTTTCCTGCGCGAGGCGCGGGCGCTCTCGCGGCTCGACCACCCGAACATCTGCCGCATCTACGACTACGTCGAGCTGGGGCGGCAGGACTTCCTTGTGCTCGAGCTCGTCGGTGGGCGCAACCTCGACGGGGCGATCCGCCAGGGGCTCCCTCGCGACCTCCAGCTCGCCGTCGCGCACCAGATCGCCGACGCCCTGGTCGCCGCCCACGGCGAGGGGATCGTCCACCGCGACCTCAAGCCGAGCAACGTGATGCTCGGGGACAACGGCGAGATCAAGGTGCTCGACTTCGGCCTGGCGTTCCACGCCCAGCGGCGCCCCGATCGCCCGCCGCCACCGGTGGTCGAAGCGGTGGTCGAGCCGGAGCCGGAGCTGCCGCGGACGGAGCACGGCTTCGCCGGCGCGGTGAGGCCGGCGGCTGAAGCGCCCGAGATGACGCTGCTGTCCTTCGAGGCCGTGCCCGTGGAGCAATCCGCGCCCGCCGCGGTGGAGGAGACGACCGAGACGCCTGACGGCGTGCACACCGAGCGCGGCATGGTCCTCGGCACGCCCGGCTACTTGAGCCCCGAGCAGGCGCGCGGAGAGTCGGCCACCACCGCCAGCGACATGTACGCGTTCGGGCTGCTCCTGCACACCCTGTTCACCGGCCAGCCGCCGCACCCGCGCGGGCTCAGCGGCCGGGAGTTGATGGCCCGCGCGTTGCGCGCCGAGGCCCTGCCGCCGACCGGCCTGCCGCGCGACCTGGCGGCGCTGGTGCTGCGCCTGCGGGCGATGGCGCCCGCGTCGCGCCCCACGGCGGTCGAGGCGGCCGCCCGCCTGCGCTGGATCCGCGACGCGCCGAAGCGGCGGTGGCGCCGGCTGGTCGTCGCCGCCGCGCTCGCCGTCGCCACCCTCGGCGGCCTCAAGTACACCCTCGACCTGCGCACCGAGCGCGGCCGCGCGGTGGCCGCCCGCGAGGAGGCCGAGCGTCGCCGCGGCCAGGCCGAGGACCTCGTGCAGTTCATGCTCGGCGACCTGCGCGAGCGCCTCGAGCCGGTCGGGCGGCTCGACGCCCTCGACGGCGTCGCCGCCAAGGCTCTCGATTACTTCGCCTCGGTCCGGCCCGAGCAGCTCACCGACGCCGACCTCTTCCGCCGCGCCCGCGCGCTGACGCAGATCGGCGAGGTGCGAGTCGCCCAGGGCGACCTCGCCGCCGCGCAGCGCTCGCTCGGCGAGGCGCGCCCGCTGGCGGTCGACCTCGTCAACCGGCAGCCGCGCAACGGCGAGTGGCTGATGGGGCTCGGCGCCGTCGAGTACTGGCTGGGCTACGTCTCCTACCTTCAGGGCGACCTGGCGACGGCCGAGCAGCATTTCCGCGCCTACCAGGCCGCCGCCGAGCGCCTGGTGGCGATCGACGGCAAGCCCGAGTGGCGGATGGAGCAGGCGTACGCCCACAGCAACCTCGGCACGCTGGCGCAGGCGCGCGGCGACGCCGAAGGCGCGCTGGCGCACATCCGCCGCACGGTGGAGGTCAACCGGCAGGTCGTCGCCGCCGCCCCCAAGGATCCGCAGTGGCGCAAGGAGCTCGCCGCCAGCCTCTCGTGGCTCGCCGAGGTGCTGTTCAGCCGCGGCGAGCTCGAGCCGGCGCGCGTCCAGTACCAGGCGAGCCGCGACGTGCTGCGCGAGCTCACCAAGCTGGCTCCCGGCGACACCGGCTACCGCTACCTGCTCGGCATCGGGCACGGCAAGCTGGGTGAGGCGCTCGAGAGCCTCGGCCGCTTCGACGAAGCGACGAGCGAGTACGAGATCGCTCTCACGCTGCAGCGCGAGCTGCAGGAGCTCGACCCCGCCAATGCCGTGTGGCGGCGCGCGGCGGCGGTGGGCCACCGCCGGCTGGGTATGGCGCTCGTGCGCCGCGATCCGGCGGCGGCGTTGCGCCACCTGCGGCTGGCGACGGAAAGCCTCGACCATCTCTACCAGGCCGACACTTCGAACCGCGAGCGGGGGCTCGACCTCGCCCGCGCGCGCTTCGACCTCGGCCGCGGCCTGCTGGCGAGCGGCGACGCAGCGGAGGCCGCGGCGGAGGAGCGCGCCGTCCTGGTTGCGTTGCCGCCCGCCGCCGAGAGCGCGAGCGAGGACCGGCCGCGGCGATTGCTGGAAGGCGAGGTCCGGCTCTCGCTCGGCGAGGCGCTCCACGCCGCCGGCCGCCTCGGCGAGGCACGCGCCGCGTGGGAGCAGGCCGTGGCGGGGCTCCAGCCGCTCGCTGCAGGCGGGCGCGACCCGCGGGTGCTCGCGCCGTTGGCGCGCGGGCTGTGGCTGTTGGGCCGGCGCGGCGAAGCCCAGCCGATGGCCGACCGGCTGCGGGCGAGCGGCTATCGGGGCTCGGAGCTCGACGGCGTTCTGCGGTAGTCTCCTCTGCGCAGCCAACATCCAATCAGAAGGGAGTCGAGGATGAGCACTGAGTTCTCCGTCGAAGTCACCGTCACCAATGGCGTCGCGACCTACAAGTCGAGCGAAAACGGTGTCGAATCGGACGGGACCATCACCATCGCCGCGAACGAGGACGCCGTCATTACCTTCGTACCGGTGGCAGGATCGGAATGGTCCTTCCAGAGCCCGTGGGTCACGATCGACCCGACGGGCGGCGACATCTCGCTCTCCTCGGGCGCCGCAGAGGCGGTCGTCATCGAGGACAAGAACACGGATGACACGGGCACGTATACCTACTGCCTGCAGACCACAGGCGGGGCGCTCGACCCGCGGATCATCAACACCTAGCCGCGGGCGTCGAAGGGCTCGTGGAGCTCCTCGGCCTGGCGCGCAAGGAAGACGACGTGCCGTGCGCCGCGGCCGGCGCGGGCGCGCACGCGGTGAGTCGTGACCCTGAAGCCCGTCTCGCCGAGGCGGTGGGCGAAGCGGGGATCGTCGTCGGTCGACCAGACGGCGAGCACCCCCGGAGCGGTGAGGGCCGCCGAAAGCGCGCGCAGCCCAGCCGGCGCGTAGAGGCGCCGGTTGGAGTCGAGGGTCAGCGCCTCGGGGCCGTTGTCGACGTCGAGGAGGATGGCGTCGTAGCGGCCGGTGGCTGCGGCGATGACGTCCGACACGTCGGCCTCGACTACGCGCACCCGCGCATCGGCGAGGGGCTCGCGGGCCAGCGCGGCAAGCGGACCGCGGTTCCACGCCACGACGGCGGGGAAGACTTCGGCCACCTCGACAGCGGCTCCAGGCCGATCGGCCAGCGCGTCGAGCGCGGCGCGCAAGGTGAAGCCCATGCCGAGGCCGCCGACGAGGACCCGCGGCGCGAGCGTCGCCGCCGGCAGCGCGGCGATGGCCAGCCGTGCCAGCTCCTCCTCCGAGCCGTGGGCGCGGCTCGCCATGAGCTCGTAGCGATCGACGTGAATGTGGAAGACGTCGCCCTGCCGCGAGAGCACCAGCTCGCGGCCGTCGGCGGTGACCACGCAGTCGAGGATGCGATAGGGCTGCAGGGTCAGCTCAAAAGCGCGAAGGCCTTCTCGGGGTCGATCCCCAGCTTCGCCAGCGCCTCGCGCGGGATCTTGGCGTCGATCGCGCCGCGCCGGGCCAGCTCGGCGAGCGCCGCTACTGCGACCGACTCGGCATCGACCTCGAAGAAGCGGCGCAGCGCCTCGCGGGTGTCGCTGCGGCCGTAGCCGTCGGTGCCGAGCGGCGTCAGGCCCTGCGGCACCCAGCGCGCGATCTGGTCGGGCACCAGCCGCATGTAGTCGGTCACTGCCACCACCGGCCCCTCGGCCTGCCCCAGCGCCTGCGTCACGTACGGCACCTTCGGCGTCTCGCCGGGGTGTAACAGGTTCCAGCGGTCGCAGGCCATCGCCTCGTAGCGCAGCATCTTGTAGGAGGTGGCGCTCCAGACGTCGGCGGCGACGCCGAACTGCTCGCCGAGGATCTTCTGCGCCCGCATCGCCTCGCGCAGCAACGAGCCCGAGCCGAGCAGCTGAACCCTGGGTGGGTTTGCCTTGCCGTCGAGCTCGCTCCTCTTCGCCAGGTACAGCCCGCGCAGGATGCCCTCGTCGACGCCGTCGGGCTTGGCGGGCTGCAGGTAATTCTCGTTGTAGAGGGTGATGTAGTAGAAGACGTTCTCCTGCTCCTCGTACATCCGCCGCAGCCCGTCGCGCAGGATCACCGCCAGCTCGTAGTGGTACGCCGGGTCGTAGGTGAGGCAGTTGGGCACCGTGCTGGCGAGCACGTGCGAGTGGCCGTCCTCGTGCTGCAGCCCCTCGCCGTTGAGGGTCGTGCGGCCGGAGGTGGCGCCGAGCAGGAAGCCGCGCCCGCGCTGATCGCCGAACGCCCAGATCAGGTCGCCGATCCGCTGGAAGCCGAACATCGAGTAGAAGATGAAGAACGGGATCATGTGCAGGCCGTGCGTCGCGTACGCTGTGCCGGCGGCGGTGAACGAGGCCATCGAGCCCGCCTCGGTGATCCCTTCCTCGAGGATCTGCCCGTCCTGCGCCTCGTGGTAGGAGAGCAGCATCTTGACGTCCACCGGCTCGTAGAGCTGCCCCTGGCTGGCGTAGATGCCGTAGCTCTTGAACAGCGACTCCATGCCGAAGGTGCGCGCCTCGTCGGGGACGATAGGGACGATGCGCTTGCCGATCTCGGGGTGCTTGAGCAGCTTGCGCAGCACCTGCACGAAGACCATCGTCGTCGACACCTCGCGGTCGACAGCGGCGTAGAACTCGCCGAAGTAGTCGTCCTTCGGCACCGGCATCACCTGCACCAGCGTGCGGCGCGACGGCACGTGGCCGCCGAGCGCGCGGCGGCGCTCCTGCAGGTACTGGATCTCTTCGCTGTCCTCGGCGGGGCGGTAGAAGGGGATCGATTGCAACTGCGCGTCGGTGAGCGGGATCTCGAAGCGGTCGCGGAAGTGGCGCAGCTCGGCCTCGTTGAGCTTCTTCTGCTGGTGGGTGACGTTGCGCCCTTCGCCGGCCTCGCCGAGGCCGTAGCCCTTGATCGTCTTGGCGAGGATCACCGTCGGGGCGTCGACGCTCTCCACCGCGGCTTTGTAGGCGGCGTTGACCTTCGCCGGGTCGTGGCCGCCGCGCCGCAGCTTGACCAGCTGCTCGTCGCCGTAGCCGTTCACCAGCTCGAGCAGCTCGGGGTACTTGCCGAAGAAGTCCTGGCGGATGTAGCTCCCCGGCTCGACGGTGTACTTCTGGTACTGGCCGTCGACCACCTCGTTCATGCGCTTGATCAGCAGGCCGCTGCTGTCGGCCTCCATCAGCGGGTCCCAGTCCTCGCCCCAGATCACCTTGATGACGTTCCAGCCGGCGCCGCGGAAGACCGTCTCCAGCTCCTGGATGATCTTGCCGTTGCCGCGCACCGGGCCGTCGAGCCGCTGCAGGTTGCAGTTGACGACGAAGATGAGGTTGTCGAGCTTCTCGCGCGAGGCCAGCGTGATGGCGCCCAGCGCCTCGGGCTCGTCGGTCTCGCCGTCGCCGAGGAAGGCCCACACCTTGCGCCCGGCGGTGTCGACGAGGCCGCGGTTGTGCAGGTACCGGTTGAAGCGGGCCTGGTAGATGGCGCTGATCGGCCCCAGCCCCATGGAGACGGTGGGGAACTCCCAGAAGCTCGGCATCAGCCACGGGTGCGGGTAGGACGAGAGCCCGCCGCCCGGCGCCAGCTCCTGGCGGAAGTTTTCGAGGTGCTTCTCGTCGATGCGCCCTTCGAGGTAGGCGCGGGCGTAGATGCCGGGCGAGGCGTGCCCCTGGAAGTAGACGAGGTCGCCGCCGAAGCCCCCCTCGCCGCGGCCGCGGAAGAAGTGGTTGAAGCCGACCTCGTACAGCGTCGCCGCCGAGGCGTAGGTGGAGATGTGGCCGCCGAGCCCCTCGTGGTACTTGTTGGCGCGCACCACCATCGCCATGGCGTTCCAGCGCAGCAGGCTCTTGATGCGGCGCTCGATCTTGCGGTCGCCGGGGTAAGTCGGCGTCTGGTGGCGCGGGATGGTGTTGACGTAGGGCGTGTTGGCGGTGAACGGCAGGTGCACGCCGCGCTCGTAGCCGCGCTCGAGCAGCTTGGTGAGCAGGTACTGCGCGCGCTCGCCGCCCTGCGCGGCGACGACGTCGTCGAGCGCCTGCAGCCACTCCTCGGTCTCGTCGCGGTCGACGTCCTCGCCGTGCTCGGCGTACCAGTCGAGGGTGGGCTGCGGCTGTGCCATATCTCCTCCCGGAATGGGCTCCTCCGGCTGCTCGCGCGAGTGCCAGCGTCGTGGCGGCGCGCACTGCGCGACCGGGATGGTATCAAGCCGTCACGCCGTCGCGGCCGACGGGCTCGATCTGCCGCGCGTGGCGGCCCACGCGCCCCAGATCGCCGGCAGCGCGCCGAAGACGAAGACGACCAAGCTCTCGCCGAAGAACCAGGCCGACGGGTCCGACCAGAGCGGGAAGAAGATGGCGAGGTGCCACACCCAGAGCATGGTCACCGTGGCGAGGAGCCCGAGCCGGGCGAAGGCGACCACCATCAAAACCACGTGCGCGAGCGCAAACCACGTCGGCATTCCGATGCCGCTCCGGACGGAGAGGCCGAACAGCAGCAGCGCCCCCAACGCGATCGCCCCGCGGCGGCTCGAGCGCAGCACCCACGAGAAGAGCTGCCACAACACGATGAAGCCCATGCCGTTGACGAAGGGAACCAGGATCGCGCGGCTGGCGACACCGAACAGACCAGGCACGCCGATCAGATGCGCGACGTCCTCCGGCGCGGGCACCGGATCCTGACCCGTCCGCCACCGCGTGACGAGGCGCAAGGCGCCCACGCTCACGGCCGCGGCACCGAGGAGCGAGCCGAGCAGGAGGTCGCGGCCGACCAGCGGGTCGCCTGGGCGGCCGGCGAGCAGGCGCGTCCAGGAGACGAGGCTGGCCGGCGATCGGCGTCGCAGCAGTGGCTCGAGCGCAATGTAGAGGACCCAGACGATGCCGGCCAGGAGGAGCCCTCGAGCGGCCGACTGGAAGAACAGACGGAACTCGGCGAGCACCGGGGCATGGCTGGCCGAGACCACCCACTCGACCGCCTGGAGCCCGGTTACGACTGCCACCACGACCATCGCCCCGCGGCGATCGGCCCGGGCCGCCTTGAGGTTGCGTCGGGCCAGCCAGACCGCCGCGGCGAGGACCGACGTGAGCAGCGTCAACAGGAGCAGGTAGAAGAACCTCTGCCTCGAGGTTGCCGCGGCAGGCGGCGCCGTCACCTCCGCCGGCAGGTCAGGCGTGGTGTCGAAGTAGACCGGTACGCCACAGACCGCCGCCGCGTCGACCCGCAGCCGTACGCCGGCCGGCTCGCTCGCCGGCGCGAGCCATGCCGCGCGGGTGTCGGCGAAGTCCGGCGGGGTCGCCGTCGGCGTCGTCGGTGCGAGCGCCGTCGCGTCCAGGCCTGCTGCCCCGAGCAGCGCCGACCAGTCCGTCGGTCTCGGCACGGGCTGTACGGCCGGCACGCCGGGGATGGCGCGGAGCGACAGCAGGCGACCGTCGGTCGTCATGTGCAGCCGTCTCGCCCCCGGCGATTCGAAGGGCGGATCGTTCCACGTAACGCGGTTCTGCCCTTCCGGCACCAGATAGTCGCCGCTCTCGCGGTACCAGAACCTGACGACAGGGGCTTGGCCTTGCCGCGCGGCTGCGACCAATCCCGCCGGCGGCTGGTGACCCAGGCGGAGCAGCAAGCTTTCGTCCTTCCAGTAGCCCCACGCGCGGTCGACCGGTTTCTCGGCATGGCCGAGGCGGGCGAGCAGCTCGCGCGCCCGATCCGCGAGCGCCTCGGGAGGGCGCTCGAAGGAGAGGTACCGTATGGGCAAGGTCGTGAGCACGAACGCCGCCGACCAGAGCAGCAGGGCGCCCACCAACACGGCAGTCGCGGTCCCCTTTCGCAAGGACCCTTCCTTCGACGCCCCGGCGACGACCTCCGGCGCCGGCGTCTCTCCCGCGGCGAGCGCCGCGGCCAGCGGGTCGCCTCCCGGAAGGGCGGTGGCGACGGCGAGCGCCGAGGACGGCCGGAGCGTGGGGTCGGGATCCAGGCAGCGGAGGATGACGCGCTCGACGGCCGGATCGAGCCCCTCGACGTGCGAGGACGGGGCGGGCGGCGGCCCGCTTCGGAGCTCGCGCAGCTCCTGCAGGGTGCCGGCCCGCTCGAAGGCCGGCCGGCCGGTGAACAGCTCGTAGAGCACCAGGCCGAGCGCGTAGACGTCGCTGCGCACGGTGACCTCGCGACCCGCCAGCTGCTCGGGCGCCATGTAGGCGGGCGTGCCCGCGCCCACCGCCGCTCGCGGGACGCCCTCCTGCAGCCCGGCGAGGCCGAAGTCGGTGATGCGGGCGCGGCCGCGCCCGTCGATCATCACGTTGGCGGGCTTGAGGTCGCGATGCAGAACGCCGTTGATCGTGGGCCGCGGCGAGGCCGGCGCAGAGCTGCCGCGCGATCTGCACCGCCTTCTCGGGCGGCACGCGGCCGATCCGGCGCAAGCAGCGAGGCGAGGTCCTCGCCGTCGATGAACTCCATCGACAGGAAGTGGCGGCCCGTCGGCGTCGCCGACGTCGTAGACCCGGCAGACGTTCGGATGGGAGATCTGGCGGGCGATCCGCACCTCGTCGAGCAACTGCGCCAGCCGTGCGCTCTCGCGCTCGACCGAGCGCGGCAGGAACTTGAGCGCCACCGTCTGGCCGAGCTTGAGGTCGTCGGCGCGGTAGACCTCGCCCATGCCGCCACGGCCGACCAGCGCGACGACGCGGTAACGGCCCGCGACCAGCGTGCCGGGCAGGAAGGCGGCGCCGGAAGCCGCGCTGGGGTCCGGTGGCGGCGGTGCCGGAGGCGTGGGGGAGGCGGCGGCCAAGGTCGGCCCATCACCGATGCCGCCGACCGGCGCGCCACAGGAGCCGCAAAAGGGCTGGCCTTCGACGAGGCCGGCGCCACATCTCGGGCAAGGGTGCAAGGCACCGATCCTATTGCAGGCTCACCAGCGGCCGCTGGCGCCGCCGCCGCCGAAGCTGCCGCCGCCTCCCGAGAAGCCGCCGCCGCCGAAGCCACCACCTCCGAAGCCGCCGCCGAAACCGCCGCCTCCGAGGCTTCCGCCGCCGAATCCGCCGGGTCCCCACCAGCCGCCGCGGTCGCGGCTCGACGGCGGGCGCCGAGCGCCCGGTCGCCTGCCGGCGCGACGTATCCACCACCGCAGCAGGGGAAACCCGATCAGCCACAGCAGCGGCACGACGACGCCCGGCACGCCGAAGTTGGCGATGCCGAACATGGCGAAGAACGGCGCGAGGGTGGCGTAGAGCACCCAGGCCCCGGCGCCGGAGCTGTAGAGCGCCGACAGGGCGAAGGGGATGGTGAAGAGCACGAAGATGATCCCGACCACCAGCCCCGTCGAGTCCGGCGGCACGAACCGGCCGTCGCCCACCGCCCGCGTCGCCGGCGGCAGCGGCTCACCGCCGCGGATCGCCTTCTCGATCGCCTCGATGCCGGCGTCGACGCCGCCGGCGAAGTCGCCCTGGCGGAAGCGCGGCACCACCAGCTCGTCGATGACACGCTTGCTGATGATGTCGGGGAGCTTGCTCTCCAAGCCGTAGCCGACCTCCAGCCGCAGGGCGCGCTCGTCGCGCGCGATCAGGAAGACGACGCCGTCGTCGACTCCCTTGCGGCCGAGCTTCCAGGTCTCGGCCACCTTGATCGCGTAGTCCTCCACCGGCTCGCCGTCGAGGGTCGGCACGGTGACCACGACGACCTGCGCGCCGCTCTCGCGTTCGAGCGCCTCGAGCCGCGCCGCGATCCGCTGCTCGTCGGCGGGCGCCAGCAGCTCGGCGCCGTCGACCACCCGGCCCGACAGGTAGGGCACGTCGAGGGCCTGGGCGGCCGCAACGGCAGCGAACACCAGCAAGAAGCCGACCCACGATCGCAGTCTGAGCGCCACTCGAAGCGAGGCCGGGCGGTGGTGCCCCCTGCCCCTAGAGGGGCAGGGGGACAGGGGGATAGGGGTGGAATGCACCTAGTGCCCCTCGAACCGCGGCCGGTCCGGCAGCTCGTCCACGTCTTCCTCGTGCCGCGGCACGCCGCGCTCGGCGAGCAGCCGGCCGCAGGCCTCGATGCCGGCGGCGAGCGCGGCCGCCGGGCGGCTCGCCCGCACGCCCTCGACGATCTCGTCGGCGATCGCCTGCCACTCCTCCGGCTGCACGCGGGCGTTGATGCCGGCGTCGCCGAGCACCACGACGCGCCGCTCGAGCAGCGCCAGGAAGACCAGGATGCCGGTGCGCTCGCGGGTGGCGAAGACCTCGCCGCGCACGAAGGCGGCCTCGGCGGCGACGCGGACGCGGTGCTCGACGACGTCGTCGTCGGCGAGCAACCTCTTCGACGCCGACAGCTGTCCCAGTGCGAGGCCCAAAGCCCCGCCGGCGAGCGCGGGCAGGGCCAGCCACAGCAGCGCCCCGCCCCAGGCGCCGGAGAGCAGCTGCGCGCCGGCGCCGAGCGCCATCGCGAGCAGCGCGCCGAGCGCCGCCGCCTTCCACCCCGCTTCGGGGTAGGGATCGCAGGCCTCGACGATCCACGGCACCACCTCGCCCGCGGATCGCCCTTCGGCATCCGCGACCGCGGCGCGGATCGCCTCTTCGTCGGCGGCGCTGAACAGGCGGCGTTCGTCCATCTCGGTCGCGATCAGAGCAGCAGCAGGCTCAGCACGAAGCTGAACACGGGGCGCAGCAGGGAGCCGAAGAACCGCCAGGCGACGAGGATGCCGATGATGCCCACCAGCGGCTGGCGCGCCGTGAGCTGCCAGCGGCGGCTCACCTCCTCGGGCAGCAGCAGCTGGATGACGCCGCTGCCGTCCATCGGCGGCAACGGCAGCAGGTTGAAGAGGAAGAGGATGAGGTTGAGGCTGAAGAACACGCTGAGCAGGGCAGCCAGGCCGCCCAGCGCGCCCCCGCCGGGCGCCTGGACGAGGTGGCCGTAGCTGAGCTGCGGCGGCACCTCGAACCCGCCGGTGGCGAGGCCGATGCGGATGCCGATGCCGGCAAGGATGACGAGGATCAGGTTGGCGACCGGCCCGGCGAGCGCCATGGCGCCGGCGCGCCGCGGGTGGCGGGCCGCCCAGGTGGGGTCGTAGGGCGCGCTCGCCCAGCCGAACATCCAGTGGGCGGGGGTGCCGAAGTAGGACAGCAGCGGCACGATCACCATGCCGAAAGGCTCGCGCCGGACGTGCGGGATCGGGTTGAGGGACACCTGGCCGCCGTGGTACGCGGTGGGGTCGCCGAGCCGCCATGCCACCAGCGCATGCGCCGCCTCGTGCAGGGTGGTGGAGAAGAGGAACGCCGCGAACCAGATCAGGCCCAGCGCCACGGTGGCGGCGTTCATCTCCACGGGCGGCTTCTTAGCACAGCGCCTGGACGACGCGCCTACTCGCCGACCTGCAGCAGCCCGGCTCGCACGAGCTCCGCGACCAGCGCCTCGAGGTCGCGCCGCAGCCGCTCGTCGTCGACCTCGTAGTCCTCGCGCAGGCGGGCGAAGGCGCCCTCTACCGAGCCCGTGGCGCAGAGGTGAGTCCAGGCGCTGGCCCCAACCTCGTTGAGACCGAAGTACTGCCCGCTGGGGAAGTGCAGCAGCACCATCTCGCCGGCGACGGGCTGGGCAGCCACCACCCGCGAGGGGCGGAGCGTGCCCGACGGTGGAGGAATTTCGGGATCGCCGGAGGCGTTGCTCAAAGGCATCCGATCACTTGGCTGCAGGCGTTGGAAGGCGTGTGCAATAAGTCACAGTCGCTATGCTAAGGTACGATTGCCGCAGGACCCAACCGCGCGCAGGGGAGGCCACCCAATGAGGGGCAACTGGAGTCGTCTTGTACCAACTCTGCTCGCGGTAATGACCGCGGGCTCGCTCGGCGTCCTCGCGCCTCCGGCGCGCGCCGACATCACCACGACGCCCACCGCGTGGTCGAACTTCGGAACGGCCCAAGCGGTCACTTTCGGCGGCGTCCCGGGGCGCGACTTCGAGGGCGGCACGTCGAACGATCCCACCAACGGCGGCGCGTCGTTCACCGCCGAGGTCGACATCGCCTCCGGCGGGCCTGCGTACTCGGCCGCCAACTGCAACCCGGCGATCGCCCCGTACACCCAGTGCGGCAACCAGACGTCGACCTTCTGGTCTTATTACAACGGCGGCACCTCGGGAAGCTCGACGACTTCCGACGACTACTTGTTCTTCCGCATGCGCGTCAACGGCGATCCGCGCGGCTCCGACTCGGACTGCTTCAGCAACAGCCACTGGAACTTCCTCATCGACAACGACAACGACGGCTTCAAGGAGTGGTGGATCGACGCCTGGGGCAACCAGAGCCGCGTCCGCGTGCTCTACGAGGACAACGGCTCGCAGATCGTCTCCAACGACAACCCGGTGCCCCCTGCGACCGACACCTGGATCAACTCCCTGGCCATGTGCGCCACCACCAGCGGCACCTGCGGCTCGGGCCCGACGACGGTCACCTGCAGCAACTCTCATTCGCGCGTCTGCGGCGTGAGCAGCGGCAGCAACCTCTCGACTTGCAACAGCACCACCGACGCCACCGGCGAGTGGTACGTCGACGTGCAGGTGCCGGTGCGTTTCCTCACCAATTCGTCGGGCAGCATGAGCACCGACCCGATCACCCTCGGCACGGCGCTGGTGACGACCTACCCGCCGCAGCTCGGCTTCTTCTTCTCCACCAGCGACTCCTCGACCGACCCGGTACAGAAGGACTACATCTCCACCTGCGTCTCCATCCCCTCGGGCCCCTGCGCTTTCGGCGACACGACGGCGGTGACCCTCTCCTACTTCCACGCCGAGCGGAAGGGTAACGCCGTGGTCTTCGACTGGAGCACGGCGACCGAGACCGGCAACGCCGGCTTCGATGTCTTCGTCAAGACCGCGCGCGGCTGGCAGCAGGTCAATCGCGAGTCGGTAGCGAGCCAGAAGGTCTTCTCGACGGGGCGCAGCGACTACCGGCTGCGCCTCGCCGGCGTGGAGGGCGAGCAGTTCAAGGTCCGTGACCGCGACCTGTTGGGCAAAGCCCACTGGCACGGTCCGTTCGAGCTCGGCACCGTCTACGGCAACCGCCGCGCGCCGGCGCGGCCGGATTGGAAGGCGATCGGCGCCGAGCACCGCGCCAAGGAGCAGGCGCGGGCGAGCGCGGCTCGCATCGCCGCCAAGGCGAGCTTGGCGACGTCGGCAACCGTCGGCCTCGAGGTGAGCGAGGACGGCCTCTACCGCCTCACCGCGGCGGCGCTGCTGGCGGCCGGCTTCGACTGGTCGGGCGTGCCGGCGAAGGAGGTCGCGCTCACCCACGTCGGCAAGCCGGTGCCGGTGCGGGTGGTGGCCGCTGCCGACGGCACGTTCGGCGCCGGCGCCTACCTCGAGTTCTGGGGCGAGGCGGTGCGCAGCCTCTACACCCACACCAACCTCTACCAGCTCACGCGCTCCAACTCGCTATCGCGTCGCATCGGGACGCGTCCCGCCGGACCGCAGTCGAAGGACTCGGCGACCTCCTTCGCCGAGACGGTGACGGTCGACGACAACCGCGCCTGGAGCTTCGGCTCGCCGACCTCGGACCCCTGGTACCGGGAAGTCATCGTCGGCTTCACCTCGCCGGTGACGCGCACGTACACCATCCCCGTCGATCGCCTGGTCTCCGACGCCGGCGCGCGGCTCTCGGTGGAGCTGTGGGGGATGACCGACTGGCCGCAGGGCGACGACCACCACGTGCGGGTCGCGCTCAACGGCGTCACCGTCGCCGACCGCCTGGGCGGCGGCATCCAGGCGCTGTCGATCGACGCCGCCATCCCCGCCGGCGTGTTGCAGGAGGGGAACAACACCCTTACGGTCACCGTGGTGGGAGACACTGGCGTCGACTACGATGTCATCGGCGTCGACCGCTTCGCCATCAGCTACGGGCGGGGCTTCGAGGTGCGCTCCGACCGCCTCACCTTCGCCGCGCCGGCCGACGGCTCCATGGTCAGGGTCAGCGGCCTCACCTCGCCAGACGTGCTGGTCTACAACGTCGCCGCCGGTGGCACCGTGATGCAGCTGCGCGACGTGGAGGTGAGCGGCAGCGCCGGAGCGTACGTGGCGCGCTTCGACAAGGCCTTCCGCTCCGGCCGCTACGCGGTGTCGACGGCGGGGGCGATGCGGGTGCCCGGCATCCGCGCACTGGCCCCGCCCGCCGACGTCGACGCCGGGGCGGCGCAGTACCTCGTGATCAGCCACCCCGACTTCGTTGCCGGCCTGGCGCCGCTGCTCGCCGCGCGTAGCGCCGGCGGCCTCGCCGTCAAGCTGGTCACCACCGACGATGTCTACGGCCGTTACAGCGGCGGTGTCTTCGACCCGCTGGCGATCAAGAGTTACATCACGAAGGCCGTCGCAACGCAGGGCACCGAGAGCGTGCTGCTGGTCGGCGCCGACACCTACGACTACCTGAACTACACGGGCACAGGGTCGATCAGCTTCGTGCCGACGCTGTACGCGCCGACTGGGCCGATCGTCCGCTACACGCCGGCCGACAGCCTCTACGGCGACGTCGACGACGACGGCGTGCCCGACGTGGCGGTAGGCCGCTTGCCGGTGCGCAACGCCGCCGAGCTGTCGGCCGTGGTGGCGAAGACGCTCGCCTACGGCAATGGCAACGCCGGCCGTCGCGCCGTGCTCGCCGCCGACGGCGCCGACGCCAGCGGCAACTTCGCGCAGATGAGCGACGACGCCGCCACCGCGCTGCCGGCCTCGTGGAGCCTCGACCGCGCCTACGTCGACCAAGGCGGGACCGCGGCGGCGCGCACGACGCTCGCCTCGGCGCTCGCCGCCGGCGCGCGGCTGACGCACTACGTCGGCCACTCCGACACCTCCTTCTGGAGCTTCAGCGGGATGTGGACCAACGGCGACGTCAGCGCCCTCACCAACGGCGCCAACCCGACGGTGGTGGCGCAGTGGGGGTGCTGGAACACCTTCTACGCCAGCCCCGACGCCTCCTCGATGTCGGACAAGTGGATGACCAGCGCCGGCGGAGCCGCGGCGGTGGTGGGACCGGCCGGCCTCACCGACGTCGCCTCCGACCGTCAGATCAGCAGCTTGTTCCTCGCCGAGGCGACGCGGGCCGGACAGCCCATCGGCAAGGCGCTGATCGCGGCCAAGCGCCAGCTGGCGGCAGCGCGGCCGTGGATGGTGGACGTGATCGTGGGGGTCAACCTGATGGGCGACCCCGCGCTCGTGGTCGAGCCCTGACGCTGCCGGGCGCGCCGCCTGGCGACCGCCGGAGCCGGCTCGTCATCACCAGCGCCCGCCTTGGCGGGCGCTGGCGGACGTTGGCGCGATGAGCGGCATCGCCCTCGCGTTCCAGTGCGAGCGCGGGAGCGTCGACCGCGATGCGCTGGCGCGGATGGTGGCCGCGCTCGCGCACCGCGGCGGGGCGGCGCGCACGTGGGAAGCTCCGGGAATCGCGCTCGCCTGCCTGCACCGCGGCCTCACGCCGCAGGACGCGGGCGACGCACAGCCCTTCGCGCTCGCCGGCGGCAACGCCGCGGGCGCCTTCGACGGGCGGCTAGACAACCGCGACGAGCTGGCGGCGGCGCTCGGACTTGCGCCCGCCGAAGCGCGCGAGCTGCCCGACAGCGCCTACGTCGCCGCTGCCTTCGGGCGCTGGGGCGAGGACGCCTTTGCGCGGTTGGTCGGGCCGTTCGCGCTGGTGATCGCCGACCGCTCGCGCCAGCGCCTGCTGCTCGTTCGCGACGCGATCGGCGACCGCTCGTTCTACTACGCAGAGAGCGCACAGGGCCTGTTCGCTGCTTCCGAGCCCGCCGCGGTGGCCGCGGCGTGCGGATCGTGGAGCCTCGATCGCCGGCGGCTCGCGGCCTGGTTCGCGCTGCACGAGCCTCCTTTCGGTTCCACCTTCTTCGCCGGCGTCCACGAGGTGCCGCCGGCGCACCTCCTGGTGGCCGACGCGTCGGGCTCGCGCCTGCGGCGCTACTGGCAGCCGCGAGAGGTGCCCGTTCCCCGCGGCGACGCCGAGCGCGCGGCGCTCTTTCGCGAGGTGCTGGACGCGGCGGTCACCAGCCGAATGCGCAGCATCCGTCCGCCCGCGGCGCTGCTCAGCGGCGGCCTCGACTCGGCGCCGATGGCGGTGCTGGCGGCGCGCGACGCGGAGCGCGACCAGCGGGGGAATCTGCGCACGGTCTCCTGGGTGTTCAACCGCCATCGCGACAGCGACGAGCGGCGCTTCGTCGACGCGCTCGCGGCCGCCGCGCCGCTCGACTGCGCCTGGCTCGAGGCCGACGACCTCGGCCCGCGGCCGGAGAGCTGGCCGCTCAACCCCAACACGCCGGAGGAGACTCCCTACCGCGCGGTGATGGACGCCGCCTACCGGCGGGCGGTCGAGCTCGGTAGCGACGTGCTCCTTGCCGGAACCTGGGGCGACGACCTCTACTGGGGCGGCGACGCTTGGTGGTGGGAGCTGCTGGGCGCTGGCCGCGTCGGCGCCGCGCTACGCGAGGGCCGGCTGGCGTTTGGCGCGCTCGGCACCCGGCGTTTCGTCAGGGCCTGCCTGCTCCGTCCGCTGCTGCCGGCGCCGGTGCTGGCCCGGCTGCGCTCGCCGTTGCCGCTCGAGTGGCTGACACCGGAAGCCGCGGCGCTTCTGGATGAAGACTTGCCGTCCGCCGCCGGCCGCCGGCCGGCGCAGCAGCGCGTGGTGATGAGCCCCGGCAACGCTCACTACGCCGCCTCGGAGACGCGTCTCGCTGCCCAGGCCGGCGTCGAGCTGCGCTATCCGTTTCGCGACCGCCGGCTGGTGGAGCTGGCGCTGGCGCTCCCCGCCTACGAGCTGTACCGCGGCGCCACCACGCGGCCGATCCTGCGGCGCGCCTTTGCCGAGCTGCTGCCGCCGGCGATCCTCGCCCGCGACGACAAGGCGTCGCTCGATCCGCTCTACCGCGCCGGCGTCGCCGAGGCGGCGGATCGCCTGCAGGCGTTGCTGCGGGACGGCGAGCCGAGCTGGGGCGAGTACGTGCGCCGCGACTGGCTGCAGCGGGCGGTGCCGGGCCGGCGGGAGTCGCCCCAGGCGGAGCTCGTCGTCTGGCACGCGCTGTGCCTTGCGATCTGGCGGGCACGAATGGTAACCTTAAGCATCCATTGAAAATGGAGGCGTGCAAACCGGTCCCCGGCGGCCCGAGAGGTGTGGAGTCGATGAAGCAGACCGCGGCTGAGGCTACCGACAGAGCCGATGGGCCTGCGCCAACGGCCAAGAAGCCGTACGCCCCGCCGCGGCTGGATCACTACGGCGACGTCCGCGACCTGACCCTCGGCCAGTCGGCGGGCTTCGGCGAGTCCACCGGCGCCGGCATCCGCAAGGGCGGTCCCGGCAGCTGAGCCTTTCGGGCGACGGCGACCGCATCTACGTCCAGCGCCTGGACGGCGCTCCAGATGTCGACGAGCCGGCGATCATCTTGGGCGCCGCCACCACCGCGGCGCCGGCTTACTCGTACCGCATCGCCGGCAGCGAGGTGGTGTCCAACCTGCCGTTGCCCGCGGCGGCCGGCACCGCGGTCGCGCGCGTCGCCGCACGAACCGAACGGCGGTCGCCGCCGCCAGCCACCGACGGCGACCCCGTCGTCTATGACGGCGAGGGGTGGCTCGAAGGGCGGCCGGTCCATGCGCGCTGCGTCGCCCGAGGAGACGGTTACGAGATCGCCGTCGCCGAAGCCGGCCGCTACTGGGTGGCCGCCGACGGCGGCGCCATCCTGGAGCTCGAGGCGGCCGGCGCCGGTGACGCGCTCCTCGGCCCGCCGCTGCTGCTGGCGCTGGCGCTGCGCGGCACCTTCGCGCTGCACGCCGCGGCCTACGGCGACGCCGGTGGCGACGGCATCGTGGCGCTTTGCGGACCCAGCGGCGCCGGCAAGTCGACCCTCGCCGCGGCGAGCGAGGCGCAGGGCGACGGGCTGTGCCGGCTCGCCGACGACCTGCTGCCGCTCGCGAGCGGCGAGCCGGGGACGGCGCTGCTCGGCTTCCCGCAGCTCAAGCTCGCCGCCGCCCAGCAGCCCCGCCTCGAACGTGGTGGTGGCCGCGTTCCCTTGCGCGGCATCGTCTGGCTCGGGCGGCCGGCGCTGGACCGCGAGCCGGTGGTGCGTACCCGCCACGGCGCCGCGGCGGTGCCTACCCTGGTGGCAGCGAGCGTTGCCTCGCGGCTGTTCCCGCCGCCGCTTGCGGCGCGTCATCTGGAGTTCTGCGCCGCGCTCGCCGCGGCGGTGCCAGTCGGCGTGCTCTCCTACCCGCGGCGGCGCGAGGCGATCCCGGCGGTCTTCGCGGCGGTGGACCGCTGGCTGCGCGGCGCCTGAGCGGGCGCAGCGGCCGACCGCCGCTGCTGTGATAGAAAGCCGGCGCGCCGCGCGCGCCGCCGCTCTCGCCACCAACCCCCCGCTCGACCGGCAGTGGAACGCAAGACCAAGATCGTCGCCACCCTCGGCCCGGCATGCGCCTCGTACGAGCGCATCCGCGAGCTGGTGGCGGCAGGGATGGACGTCGCGCGCCTCAACTTCTCGCACGGCGACTACAGAACCCACCGGCAATTCGCCGATTGGGTGCGCGCCGCCGCCGAGGAGGAGAAGCGCGTCGTCGCGCTGCTGCAGGACATCCAGGGGCCGAAGATCCGCGTCGGCACGTTCCCCGGCGGCGCCTGCGAGCTCGCCACTGGCAGCGAGGTGCGGCTCATCGCCGGCGAGGGCGAGGGCGACCGCGACACCGTCTACGTCAACTACCCCTACCTCGTCGAGGACATCCAGCCCGGCGAGCGGGTGGTGCTCGCCGACGGCCAAATCCGTCTCGAGGTGATCGGCCACGCGCCGCACGGGCTGCGCGCCACGGTCTTGATCGGCGGCACTCTCGGCGACCAGAAGGGCGTCGCCTTCCCGCAGTCCGAGCTGCGCATGCCGGCGATCACCGACAAGGACCGCCGCGACCTCGCCTTCGGGCGCGAGCTCGGCGTCGACATGGTGGCCGCCTCGTTCGTGCGCTCGGCCGCCGACGTCAAGCTGGTCGCCGAGCTCGCCGGCGGCGAGACGCCGATCGTCGCCAAGATCGAGCTCGCCGCCGGCTACCAGAACCTCGACGGCATCCTCGAGATCGCGCCGGCGATCATGGTCGCCCGCGGCGACCTCGGCGTGCAGCTGCCGCTGGAGAAGATCCCGCTCATCCAGCTCGACATCCTGGCGCGCACCAACGCGGCGGGGCGCGTCGCCATCACCGCCACCGAGATGCTGGAGTCGATGACCAAGGCGACGCGGCCGACGCGCGCCGAGGTGACCGACGTGGCGAGCGCCGTGCTCGCCGGCACCGACGCGGTGATGCTGTCGGCCGAGACGGCCACCGGCAACCACCCGGTGCGCACGGTCGAGGTGATGGACATCATCTGCCGCGAGGTGGAAGGCAGCCTCGGGCCGCCGTCGTTCGGCCACGGGCTGCTGAAGGACGGCGACGAGCGCTTCCCGTCGGCCACCGCAAAGGCGGCGGTGGAGGCGGCCTCGGCGCTCGGCATCGACACCATCGTCGCCTTCACCGAGAGCGGCAACAGCGCGCGGCTGCTCTCCAAGTACCGGCCGCTGGCGCGCATCATCGCCTTCACCCCCGAGCGGCGCACGCTGGCGCGCATGGCGCTCTACTGGGGGGTGCGGCCGCTCCCCTTCCAGCGCCTCGACTCCACCGACCAGATGATCGCCTACGCCGAGAGGAAGGTGCTCGAGCTGGGGATCTGCCGGCCCGGCGACGGCGTGGTGATCGTGGCCGGCGTGCCGCCCAACGAGCGGGCCTCGACGAACCTGATGAAGCTGCACGTGGTGCGGGGGTAACCCCCCCGCGGGCGAAGCCCGCTGCCGCCCCCCTCCCGACCCCCTCCCTTGGGTTGGTCTGCCACCCCTCTTACCCCAACCCCTCTCTCCCCTCGCCGGGGAGAGAGGGGCTCGGACGGGTCGCGAATAGAGCCGGGGGTACGGGGCCTCTTTGCTACGGCGGGCGCCGTCGATAAGATCCCGCGTCTTGCAGCCACACGATGAAGGCATCGCTCCCGCGAGGCTGCCCCGGCAGGCTCCCGCGGGCTCGGATCTGCACGCTTCCAGGGCGCGGGGCGTGGGGATGGGCTTCGCCTCGGCGACGGCCGAGCCGGCCGGCTCGCCGCTCGTCGCCGTCGTCCACGCCGGCGGCGCGCCGGCGCCGGCCGGGACGCCGCTGGTGGTGCGGGTGCCGCTGCCGCAGCTCTGCGGCGAGCCCACCGCCGAGCTGTGGAGCGGCGGCGGCGCCGTGCGCACCGGCGTGCACGGCGGCGTCCGCTGGGCGGCGACCGACAGCGTGCTCACCGGCGCCCTCGAGCTGCCGGCGAGCGACGGCGCCGCGCTCGAGGCGGCGACCTGCATCGCCTACCGCGAGCTGCTCGCCGCCTCCGCCGAGCTCGGCTACCCCCACCTGCTGCGGCTGTGGAACGTGGTGCCGGCGATCAACCGCCTCGACGACGGCCTCGAGCGCTATCGCAGCTTCTGCCGCGGCCGCGCCGAGGCCTTCGAGGGGCACCACGGGCCGCTCTTCCAGTCGCGGCTGTGCGCTTCCAGCGCGGTGGGCAGCTCGGGCGGCGAGCTGGCGGTCTGGTTCCTCGCCGGCGCCGAGCGCGGCCTGCCGCGCGAGAACCCGCGCCAGGTGAGCGCCTACTCCTACCCGCCCTGCTACGGCCCGCGCAGCCCCTCGTTCGCGCGCGCCACGCGCTGCTCGCCAGCGGCCGGCGGCTGGCTGCTGCTCTCCGGCACCGCCAGCATCGTCGGCCACAAGAGCGTCCACCCCGGCGACGTGCTGCGCCAGCTCGAGGAGACCCTCGACAACCTGGAGGAGCTGCTGCCGGAAGACGCCCCGGCGCGCTTCGCGGCGCTCAAGGTCTACCTGCGGCGCCCGGACGACCTGCCGGCCGTGCGCGCGGCGCTGGTGGCGCGGTTGGGCAGCGAGTTACCGGTGCTCTATCTGCAGGCCGACATCTGCCGCGAGGAGCTGCTGGTCGAGATCGAAGGCGTGGCATAGGGGCAGGGGCGCCCCGCCCGTCATCTTGCCTAACGGATCGCCGCGATCGCTTCGAGCTCGATGCGGGCGCCGAGGGCGAGGCCGCTGGTGCCGAAGGAGCTGCGCGCCGGCAGCTCGCCCGGAGCGAAGAAGCTCGCGTAGGCCTCGTTCATCGCCGCCCACTCGCTCATGTCGGCGAGCATGCAGGTGACCTTGACGACGTCGCCGAAGCCGAGGCCGCGGCGAGCGAGGACGGCGCCGAGGTTCTCGAGCGCCTGGCGGGTCTCGGGCACGATGCCGCCGGGCACCAGCTCGAGCTTGCCCGGGAGGTGACCGAGGTTGCCGGAGAGGAACAGCAGGTCGCCGACGCGCACGGCTTCGGAGAAGGGGAGGGTGAGGCCGCCGATCGGCGAGGAAGGGAAGCGTTCCACGGTTGCCATGCGGGCAATCTAGCACCGTGACCCCGCAGCGTCGCCGTGGCGACGCACGGCACCGTGCACGCCATGGCGGCCGCCGTCGCGGTGCTACCATCCGCCGTCGTGACTCCATCCGTTGTCATGAAAAAACGGTTGGCGGTGGTGGGGGCGGGGAAGATGGGCGGCACGCTGCTCAAGGCGCTGCTCGGCTCGGGCACCCTCGCCCCCGGCGAGGTGATCGCCACCGTCAAGCACGCCGAGGGCGCGGCGGAGCTCGCCTCGCGGCTCGGCATCGCCACCTCGACCGACAACCGCGAGGCGGTTGCCGGTGCCGAAGTGGTGCTGCTGGCGGTCAAGCCCCAGGCTCTCGGCGAGGTGGTGAGCGAGCTCGCGCCGGTGCTCGCCGAAGGGCAGCTCCTGGTGTCGATCGTCGCCTCGGCGACGACGCCGTTCATCGAGGAGCGCCTGCCGTTGCCGCTGCCGGTGGTGCGCGCGATGCCCAACACGCCGGCGCTCATCGGCGCCGGCATGACGGTGCTCTGCGGCGGGCGGCACGCGAGCCGCGAGCACCTGCAGCGCGCCGAGGCGCTCTTCCATGCCGTCGGGCGCACGCTAGTGCTCGACGAGAAGCACATGGACGCGGTCACCGCGCTCTCGGCGAGCGGGCCGGCGTTCGTCTACGTGGTGCTCGAGTCGCTCGCCGAGGGCGGCGTCAAGGTCGGCCTGCCGCGCCACACCGCCACCGAGCTCGCGGCGCAGATGTGCCTCGGCGCCGCGAAGATGGTGCTGGAGACGGGCGAGCACCCGGCGCTGCTCAAGGACGCGGTGACGACGCCGGCCGGCTGCACGATCGACGGCCTCCTGACCCTCGAGGAGGGTGGCCTGCGGGTGACGCTGATCAAGGCAGTGGTGGAGTCGACGCGCCGCGCCGGGCAGCTGGTGGCCGGAGGCTGAGTTGGCCGAGGCCGGCCGCGGGGACTTCACCGCGCAGGCGTCTGCCTACGCCCGCGCGCGCCCCGGCTATCCGGAAGAAATCGTCGATCGCCTGATCGCCGCCGCGGGCGTGGCTCCCGGCGATTCGGTGGCCGACGTCGGCGCCGGCACCGGACTGTTCACGGCGCGGCTCGCCTCCCGCGGCCTGCGCGTCGCCGCCGTCGAGCCCAACGCGCCGATGCGCGCGCAGGCGCCGCCGCTGCCCGGCGTCGAGTGGAGCGACGGCACCTTCGAGTCGACCGGGGTCGCCACCGGCAGCCAGCGCTGGGTGGTGGGCGCGCAGGCCTTCCACTGGGCCGATCCTCCGCGCGCGCTGCCGGAGGTGCAGCGCATCCTCGCGCCCGGCGGCGCGTTCAGCGTGCTGTGGAACGACCGCGACGTGTCGCGCTCGCCGCTGCTGCAGCGCACGCGTGAGCTGATCGAGCGGCTGGTCCCCGACTTCGACGAGGGCTACCGCTCGCGCGACTGGTCGGCCGTGCTCGTCGAGGGCGGCTGGTTCGATACCCCGACCGCGCTCGAGGTGCGCCACGAAGTGCCGATGAGCCGCGAGCGCTTCCTCGACCTCTGGCGCAGCCACAACGTGCTCGCCAGCACGGCGGGCCCGGAGGGCGTCGCCTGGGTGATCCGCGAGGTCACTCCGCTGCTGCCGGCTAGCGGCGAGGTGCCGATCCCTTATGTCTGCCGCGCTTGGACAGCGCGCCGCCGATAGTCGTTACCCGCCAGAGCAAGAGCCCTGGCCGTCATCGCGAGGAGCGCAGCGACCTGAGTCTCACAGGCCACGGGACCGCGAGCGGTCCCGTGGGATCTCGACCCCGCGAGATCGAGATCGCTTCGCTACGCTCGCGGATGACGAGAGACGGCTAGCGCCGCACCTCGCGCGCCGTCTCGCGGGTCGTCTCCATCGGCGGCACCTCGTCGGCGCCGAGCAGCGCCTGGAAGAGGTTGCGGTAGCAGACCAGCGACTGCCGCATCTCCTCGGTGGACGCCTCGCCGCGGCGGCTGCGCTCGGCGATCTGCCGCGCCTGACGGTAGTCGGGGACGAGCTGTGCGTGCTCGACCGAGGCGTCGGCGAGCCGCTGCTCGAAGTCGCCGCGCGGGTAGCCGCGCGCGACCATCACCGCGGTGACCAGCTTGTCGGCGCCTTCGACGGCCTGGCGTGGGCGGTCGACGAAGTCCACCTGCAGCGCGCGCCAGCGGGCGCCGAAGTCGCGCCTCTGCTCGGCGCTGAGGTCGTGCAGCGGCAGCTTCTCGACGCGGTGCCGGCGTTCGAGCAACTCGCGCTCGGCGAGGCTGCGCTTGCCGGCGCTCTCCAGCGTGTGGTCGTACTCGGGGCCGAACTGGCGGCGCAGCGTGCGGCTGCGGCTCCAGCGCCACAGCGCCACCGCCAGCACCAGGATGACGACGGCGGCGAGCAGCGCGATGAGGATGACGTTGGTGTCGGGCATAGGGTTCTCCTTCCCGTACGGGACGGCGGGAGAGCCCCGCCGTCACCCCTCGGCGTGGCAACTGTCGTGCCACGGATCCCTCCCATCGCGTTCGTCCGTGGCACCTCGCTTGCTCGCCGAAACCTGCTCCGCGGGGAACGTTCGCCCGTCTTTGGGCGAGCGCCCCGAAATTGCAACCTTCTTTCAAACCCGGCAAGCCCGGGAAAGGAGTGCAACACGATGCAGCTGCTCAAACCAGAGTTCAACAACCTCGAAGACCTCTTCTGGGACCAGGTCAAGGACATCTACGACGCCGAGCAGCGCCTCACCGACGCGCTGCCGAAGATGGCCGACGCCGCCAACGACCCGGTGCTGAAGAGCGCCTTCCGCGAGCACCTCGAGCAGACGCGCCAGCACGTGCAGCGTCTGGAGCAGATCTTCCGCAGCGCCGGCAAGGAGCCCGAGCGCGAGACCTGCGACGGCATCAAGGGGCTGCTGCGCGAAGGCGAGCACATGATCGGCGCCAAGGGCGACGTGGACACCGTCGACGCCGGCCTCATCGCCGCGGCGCAGCGGGTCGAGCACTACGAGATGGCGGTCTACGGAACGATCCGCACCTACGCGCAGTCGCTCGGCCGCAACGAGTTCGCCGACCTCCTGCAGCGCACGCTCGACGAGGAGGGCGAGGCGGACAAGAAGCTGACGCAGATCGCCGAGCGCAAGGTCAACCCGCAGGCGGCGCACCACTAGGGGCCGCGCGGGGCTGACTCAGACCGGAGTCGGCGACTCTTCGGCCTCGGGCCCGAGCAGGTGCTCCAGCGTGCGCCGGTGCTCGGGCTCGAGGGCGAGGAACTCGACGCCCACCTCGAAGCCGTCGCCGCTCGTCGACGGGTGCTGGTAGACGACGCGGGCGAGGGTCTTGATCGCCTCGGGACGCACCGCGATCATCAGCTCGACGATGGCGCCGGGGACGAGCAGGTCGGGGTAGTGGAACCCGCAGCCGCCGAGCCCCACCGTCTTGGTGCGCGCGAAGTGGTCCACCTGCGCGCCGTCCACCTGCGCCACCAGCACGGTGTTGGCGGAAGGGATGCGCGGGAAGCGGCGCTGCCTCTCCATCGGGTAGGGGTCGGGCGGGACGGGCGCTATTTTCTACCGGAACCGGCTCGGGCGCTAGCGGGCCCGTTATGGGCCCGTATGGGTCCTCCGCGCTGGCCAAAAAAAGGGGTCAGCCGGAGCAGGTCGAGCGCAGGCGCTCGAGCAGGCCGAGGAGAGTGGTGATCTCGGCCGGGGAGAGCTTGCGGAACGCCTCCTTAGCAGCTTGGGCGATGGGGGCCTCGAGCTCGGCGAGCAACGCCAGCCCCGGGGCCGTGATCCAGCACAACACCTGCCGGCGATCCTCGGCGCAGCGCTGTCGGCGCACCAGGCCCTTCGTCTCGAGCCGGTCGAGCAGCCGGGTGATGCCGGGCGTCTGCTCGATCATCCGCGCGGCGATCTCCAGCGTCGGGATGCCCTCCTCGCCCGCCCCGCGGAGGATGCGCAGGACGTTGTACTGCTGCGGCGTCACCTCCGAGGCGTCGGTGCAGCGCGCGAGGTGGCGGCGCACCACGTCGGTGGTGCGGAGCAGGCTGACCAACGCCTCGTCGGCACGCGAGGGGAAGGGGCGCGTCTGGCGCAGCTCGTCGAGGATGCGGGGGCGGGGCGGCACGGGGAGAGCGTACCGGCCGATACTTGACATGTCAAGTATCGTCGCCGAGGAGGCTCACCAGCGGTAGTGACCGAGCTCGTCGAAGGAGCGGAGCACGTCCTCGAGTCGCGCGCCTTGGCCGATGTTGTGTACGACCAGCGGGTCGCGCGCCCCGCGCTGCTCGGCGACGATGCCGACGTGGAGGAGGTCGTTGGGCAGCCGCCAGGCCACGACGTCGCCCGCGCGGTAGCCCGCGCCCGGAGGGACGCGCTTGCCACGGCGCTCGAAGAAGCGCATCAGGTTGGGGACGCGGCGGTGGTCGATGTTGCGGTCCGGACCGCGCAGTCCCCATAGCTGCGGGTAGTCGCGGAAGTGCCGCCGCATGTCCTCGTGCACGGCCACCTGCAGGTCGACGCCGACGCCGCGCAACGCCCTCACCACCACGTCGGAGCAGACGCCGCGGTCGCTTGGCACGTCGCCACGCGGGTAGTCGAGCCGGCGGTAGGACGGGTCGTAGTGGAGCGTGACGCCCACCTGCGCCGCCGCGGCGCGAGCGATCGAGAGGCCGCGTGCGGCGGCGGCCTGGGGCGCGGCCGCCGGTTGCGGCGCGGCGGCCGGGGCACCGAGCAACGCGGTCAAGGCCGCGACGAGCAGCGCCAGTCGCGCTCGGGCGGTCATCGTGCGAGCCATGAAAAGCGCTACTTGCCCTGCTGCGCCATCTGCCGCAGGTCGGCCAGCGACATCCCGCCCATGCTCTCGATGCGGTCGTCGCGGTAGCTGTGAGACGACGCCATCCGCGCGGGATTGGCGATCAGGAACACCACCTGGCCCTGGCCCTCGCAGTCGGTGCAATCGGGAGCCGGTGCGTGCGAGATCCGCTCGTACTCGTCGCCGACCTCGTAGTAGAAGCGGACGTTGGGCGCCTGCTTGACGATCTCGCGAATCACTTCCTTGTGCCTGCCGGGCTCGCGTTGGATCTGCGTCACCAGGATGACCGTGGCGCGGCGGACCTTCTCCTCCGGAGGCCGCGCGTGGAAGTCGTTGTCGAACTCCGTATCGGAGGCCAACGCCGTCGACGAACCCGATGCGGCGGTCGGTGTAGCGCCGTCAGCGATCCTGAAGCGGAGGTACGAAACCCACGGGATCGCATAGATGACGACCAACAGCACGATCAGACACCAGACGACCAGCGTGAGCCTGCGAACCGCCCTGACGAGCGCGGAGAGGTCGGAGCTGGGTGAAGGAGGCGGTTGCGGATCCATGAGGCTCCCTCTCGATCGGACCGAGTCAGTCTAACGGCGACGCTGCGCTTGTCTTAACGACTCTCGACCGCGACGGCAGCCGCAGACGCCCTCTGGACGCGCTCATCCGAGAGGTGCGGAGACCAGGAGCTCGAGGATCGCGCCCAGCAGATCGAGGAGGGCCCCGGCCCAATCGCCATGGTGGGAGGAGTGAGGGAGGCAGCCATGCCAGCCCTTACGCACCAGCCGCGCGGCGATTCCGTCACGCCCGCGGCACGATGTCTCGTGGCCGCAGGCTCAGGCCGCTCGGCGTTGCTCGCCGCAGTAGAGCGGCTGGTGGGAGTGCCACTCGTGGTCGATCTGCCGCATGAGGAAGGCGGAGTCGAAGGCCACGCTGCCAGCCGGGAAGCGGGCGGCATCCTCGAAGTAGCCGGAAAAGACGTGGCTCACGGCGAGCGGCTCCATGTGCCAGCTCATGGTGCGCAGCTCGAGGCCGTCGAGAACGCCCGTCTCGCGCGACGGCGAGAAGCCGATCGAGCCAGCCTGGAAGAACGCGGAAGCCGCATCCATGCTGCCGAACACCGACGAGCTCGGCAGCTCCGCGGCGGCCGCCGCTCGCACCTCCAGCAGGAGGGCGCCGGAGGAGTCGCGGATGCCGACCGCATAATCGGTGAGCGCCTCCTCGACGCTGAACCGCGACAAATGGTGGACCCCGGGGAACAGCCGTCCGCCGGCGAGGCTGTTGAGCCGTGAGGAGGTGTCGCGCCGGGGAACGAAGACGCCTTCGCCGCCGCCGGGCCACTGTACGGCGATGCGGTGCGCCGCGTTCTCCGAGCGGACCCCGAACGCCTTCGGCACCAGGCGCGGCCGGATCTCGCGCAAGCGGATGAGGCAGATGCCGCCGATCCCATACCCTCCGACCAGCTTGGGCTCCCAAGGGTGGCGGGAGCACCGCCGCGAGCGCCGCCGGATCGACCCGGAAGTTGACGAGGATCCGTCGCTCGATGACGCCGCGGATGACCGGGATCCGCATACCGAGAGTGTAGACCGAGAACCTAGAACCGAGCGCGGATCGCTATGCTCGCCCCGTGCACGAGCCTTTGCGCACCATCCGCGCCGACCGTGGCGATGCCGGCGAGCGGCTCGATCGGGCGTTGGTGCGCCACCTCGCGGACCTGGCGCTGCCCCGCGTCGAGGTGGCGCGCTGGATTCGCGGCGGGCGTGTCGAGGTCAACGGCGATCCGGGTCCGAAGCCGGCGCTGAAGCTGGCGAAAGGCGACGTGGTCCGCGTCGTCCTGCCACCCCCGCCTCCGGACGCGCCGCCCCTCCTGGCGCAGGAGCTGCCGCTCGCGGTGGTGTTCGAGGACGCTCACCTGCTGGCGATCGACAAGCCGCCGGGCGTCGTCGTGCACCCGACGTGGGGGCACCGCGAGGGGACGCTGCTCAACGCGCTGCTGTGGCGCGCCCGCGAGTGGGACCCGGCGCACGAGATGACGCGGCAGAGCGATTTGCGCCCGCGGCTGGTGCACCGGCTCGACAAGGACACCTCGGGCTTGCTGCTCGTGGCCAAGACACGCGCGGCGCACGCCGGTCTCGCGCGCGCGTTTCAGCGGCGCCAGATCAGCAAGGAGTACCTGGCCGTCGTCGAGGGCAACCCGCCGGCGAGCGGCGGCCGCATCGACCTCGCGATCGCGCGCGACGCCGACGACCCGAAGCGCCGCGTCGCCGGAGCGGCTGACGGGCGGCCCGCAGTCACGTCATGGCAGGTGATGGCGGACGGCCGGATCGACGGCCGCTCCTTCGCGTTGTTGCGATGCCGCCCCGAGACCGGCCGCACGCACCAGATCCGCGTCCACCTCGCGGCTATCGGTCTGCCGATCGTCGGTGATCCGCTCTACGGCACCGGCGCCGGCTTGCTGCCGCGCCAGGCGCTGCACGCCGCGCGGCTGGCGCTGGCCCACCCGGTCACCGGCGCGCCGTTGGCGCTGGCGACGCCGCTGGCGCCCGACGTCGCCGCGCTGGTGACGCGACTGGGGCTCGTGTCGTGACGAGGAAACTGATGCCGTGACGATGAAGCTGCTGAGCCGCCGCCTGGCGGCACTCGAGCGCCCGGAGCAGGTGGCGTGCTTGCGCGAGATGGTGCCTCACTTGACCCTCGCCGAGCGCTTCGCGCTGCTGCATGAGCTCGGGGTCTACCGGCACGCCGAGGCCGTCTCGGGCGAGGGCTCCACGCCGGCCGAGACGGCGGCGCTGCGTGCCGCGCTGCCGGTGCTGCTCGCCGCGCAGGGCGTACGGACCCTGATCGACGTGCCCTGCGGCGGCTTCGACTGGATGCGCGAGGTCGATCTCGCCGGCGTCGACTACGTCGGCGTCGACATCGTGCCGGCGCTGGTGGCGGAGAACCGCGCCCGTTTCGGCGGCCCCACCCGGCGCTTCCTGGTCCTCGACGCCACCCGCGACGCGCTGCCTGCCGCCGACCTCGTCCTCTGCCGCGACCTGCTGGTGCATCTCAGCCTCGCCGACGTCGCCGCGGCGCTGCGCAACTTCGTCGGCAGCGGCGCGCGGTTGCTGCTCACCAACCACTACGGCGCGCGCGACGGCAACCCCGACATCCTCTCCGGCGACTTCCGGCCGGTGAACCTCTGCCGGCCGCCGTTCTCGCTGCCGCCGCCGCTGTGGACGCTCTCCGAGGACAGCCGCATGGGCGACGGTCTCTTCCCCGACCGCTGCATGGCGCTCTGGCACCTCGCCGACGTCGATGCGGCGTTGGGGCGCGCGCCGATCGGCTGACCGCGGCCAGTCAAGCCGAGCCAGGGCGCTGGCGCGGCGCCAGAGCCGCAGGCTCTCACTCCACCCAGAGCAGCGCGTGGTCCACGTCGACGCTGGCGAACCGTCGCGCGAAGCCGCGCACCTCCGGCCGCACGAAGCAGTGGCTCTGCTCGTGGAACAGCGGCTGCAGCAGCGCCCGCTCGGCGAGCCGCCGCTCGACCGCCAGGTAGAGGTCGTGGCGGACATCCGGCGAGGTCTCGCGCCGCCCCTGCTCGATCAGCCGGTCGACCTCGGCGTCGCCGAGGAAGTGCCCGAGCAGCCCGTCGTGCGAGTGCAGCAGGTGGTAGAGGAAGGTGTCGGCGTCCGGGTAGTCCGCCACCCAGCGCGCCAGGAAAATGTCGATGCGCGTGGTGGCGATGAGCTCGCGATAGCTCGACTTGAGCTCGATGACGTTGACCTTGAAGCCGCGGGCGGCGATTGCCGCCAGCAGGGCCTTGGTGAGCTCCGGGTAGAGCTCGTTGTACGCCGTCTGCAGCAGCACGGTGAGCTCGCGGTCGCCGCTCGTCGGGCCGCCGCGCGGCGCCGGCGTCGGCGCCGGCCGGTACTGGCCCCGGTAGCCGAGCAGCCCCGGCGGCACCAGCCCCTTCGCCGGCACGCCCAACCGTCCGATGTGCCGCTGCACCAGCGCCGCCACGTCGAGCGACCCCAGCAGCTCGTGGCGCACCGCCTCGTCCGCCAGCGGCCCCTGGTTGGCGTTGAGCACCAGGTAGTAGGTCGACAGCGTCGGGATCTCGTGGTGCTGCGCCGACAGGCGCGGGTCGCGGCGCAGCTCCTCGACCTCGGCGAGCGGCAGCTGGGTGACCAGCGACAGCTCGCCGGCGCGCAGCGCCGCCGCCATCTCGCCCGGCGACCAGCCGAAGGTGAACACCAGCCGCTGGCTGCGCGGCAGGCCGGGGCGCCAGTAGCCCGGGTTGGCCTCCAGCTCGAGTCGAGCGCCGGGCGCGAAGTGGGTGATGCGGAAGGGACCGGTGCCGACGACGCCGTCGGACCAGTTGCCCTCGAAGGCGTCGGCCCCCTCGGGCACGATCGCCGTCGAGGGGTGCGCGAGCAGCGCCGGGAACACCGACACCGCCTGATCGAGCTCGATCGACAGCTCGTGGTCGGACTCGACGCGCAGGCCCGGCAGGTCGCCCTGCCCTTCGTCGATCAGCTGCCGGGCGCCGACGATCGACGACAGCAGCCAGCGGTTCTCGTTGGCGCGGCTCTTCAACATGCGCATGAACGACCAGCGCACGTCGCGGGCGGTGAGCGGCCGTCCGTCGTGGAAGCGCACGTCCTCGCGCAGGCGGAAGCGGAAGCGGCGCCCCTGCTCCGCAGGCTCGACGCGCGCGGCGAGGAAGGGCGCGATCTGTGCCGCCTCGTTCTCGCGGGTCAAGGTCTCGAAGACGGTGGGGATGACGTTGGCCTGCCAGGTGAAGATCGTCTGCGCCGGGTCGACCGTCTGCATGCGGCCCGAGCTCGGGATGCGCAGCGCGCCGCGCCGGGCGCGCCGCGCCACCTGCCGCGCCGGCGGCTCGCCCACCGCCAGCTCGGCGTAGCCGACGAACGGCAGCGTGCCGCGCAGCACGACGTGGCGCAGCCGCGGCCCGGCGACGCGGCAGTCGAGGTCGTGGAAGAGCGGCACCACCCGCGACTCCTCGGCGAGCGCCCCTTCGAGGCGGCGGTAGAGGCGCTCGCGCGAGGCGGGCTCGGGCTCGGCGCGGGCGCGTTCCATCGTCTCGTCGAGGGCGGGGTCCGGCATCCAGGCGCGGAAGTAGCCGGCGCGCGAGTGGAACAGCTCGCCGACGAAGCTGTCGGGGTCGTCGTAGTTGGCGATCCAGCGGCCGAGCAGCAGGTCGATGGGGGAACCTTCGGGATGTCCAGGACCGAGCGCCTGGTGCACGGCGGTCTGGTACTGCTCGAGGGTGCGCGTCACCACTTCGACGTCGATGCCGAGCTCGTTCCAGGCGAGGAGGATTGCCGCCGTCACCCCGGCGTAGCGGTCCTGCAGCACCGGGTGCACGGCGGCGCGCAGGTGCATCGGCCGCCGCAGGCCGGAGGCGAGCAGCAGCCCCTCCGCCTCCTCGCGGCCGAGCGGCGGACGGCGGGCGCTCGAGTCGTGGCCGAGCACGCCCGGCGGCAGCACGCCGGTGGCCGGCTGCGCCAGGCGGCCGAGGGCGGCGTGCACGAAGTCGTGCAGCCGCAGCACGCCGCCGAGGGCTCGGCGGGCACCACGGCTGGTGCCCAGCGCGCCGGCGCTCGAGAAGAGCAGGAAGTAGAGGCTGCGCCGCGGCGACTCGAGCAGCTGGAGGCCGAGGTGGCGGTCGCGCGCCGCCTCCTCGATCGCCTCGGGCTCGAGGCCGTGGGCGAGGTCGAGGCTGCCTTCGCGCACGCCCTGCGCCAGCGCGGCCGCCGAGATGCCGCCGCGGAACTCGACGGCGTCGACGCGCGGCGCGGTGCGCCAGTGCTTCTCCCAGCGGTCGACGACGATGCGGTCGGGCTGCGACGCTACCCATCGTGAAGGGCCCGGTGCCGGCGAGTCTCGCCGGGTCTCCGTCCATCGGCACCGCCACCGCCGTGCGCAGGTCGGTGAGCATGGCGGGGAAGATCGCCAGCGGCTCCACCAGCTCGAACCGCAGCTCGCGCTCGCCGGTGACGGCGATCGCCGGCGCCCCTTCGCTGCTGCCGCGCACGGCGGCAAGCGCCGCCGGCAGCTCGTGCCGCCCGAGCTCGGCCGCGCGCAGCAGCGACTCGCGCACCCGCTCAGCGGTGAGCGGCCGGCCGTCGTGCAGCAGCACGTCGCGGCCGCAGCGTGATGGTGTAGGCGCCGCCGCCGTCGAGCGCCTCCCAGCGCTCGGCGAGGTGGGGGAGGAGGATGCCGCGCGCGTCGGTGGTGACCAGGGTCTCGAACACCGTCGCCAGCACCTCGGCCTCCTCGATCGTGCTGGCGCGCACCGGGTCGGCGGCGCGCAACACCAGCGGCATCCCGACCCGCGCCACGCCGCCGCGCGGCAGGTCGCCGGCGGAGACATGCGCCGGCTCGCAGGCTCTCGAGCTCGGTCAGGTACTCGGTCGCCTGCGCCTGCCGGCCGGACAGGTTGGCGACGGTGGCGCCGAGGGTGAGCAGGCGCTGCAGCTCGTCGCGGTCTCCCGCCGCGCGCGCGGCGGCGACGCCTTCCTCGACCCAGCGCTGGGTGTCGGGGATGCGGCGCCCTTCCCACGCCGTCGCGGCGGCGAGCGACGTCAGCTCGAGCCGCCGCCCTGCATCGTCGCCACTCAACGCGAGCGCGGTCTCGAGCTCGACCAGCGCCGCCGCCACGTCGCCGGCCTGCCGGTAGGCGCCGGCAAGCAGCCGCCGCGCCTCCGCCTCGACGCCGGCGGTGCCCGCGAACCCCTCGTCGCGCAGGAACTCGAGCACGGTCCTCAACGTTCGCGTCGCATCATCAGGGCTGAAGGCGTCGAGCTGAAAGCGGGCGGCGGCGAGGCCGTACTCGACGCACTTCTCCGCCAGGTCGCCGTGCTCGCAGTGGAAGAAGAGCTGCGGCACGACCCGCTCGAGGCGCCCTGCCCAGCGCCGCTCGAGGTGCTCGGCCACCCGCCGGTGCAGCGACCGCCGCCGCCGCCGCGGGATACCGGCATAGAGCACGTCGCGCAGCACGCCGGAGGAGAACGACAGCCGGTCGCTGCGCGACGAGCGGTCCTCTTCCAGCAGCCCCTCGGCGATGAGCCGGTCGAGCTGCGCCTCGATGCTGCCGCGCTCCTCGACCAGCGCCTCGAGGTCGCGCAGCTCGAAGCCGCGGCCGAGCACGGAAGCGAGGGTGAGCAGCTCGCGCTGCTCCTCGGGGAGGCGCAAGAGCCGCCGCTCGACCGCCTGCTGCACGGTGGCCGGCAGCGCGGCCGGCGTCAGCGCGCCGGCGCCGCGAGAGGTGCCAGCTCCCCGACGCATCGCGGGCCATCCCCCCACGAGTCGACGAGCGAGCGCAGCAGCTCGAGCAGGAAGAGCGGGTTGCCCTCGCTGGCGGTGAAGAGGCGCGCGGCGAGCCGCGGCTCGAGGGGAGTGCCGCCGAGCGCCTCGTGCGCGAGGTGCTGGCAGTCGGCGGCGGCGAGCGGTGCCAGCAGCAGGTGGGCGCTGCGCGGCTCGCTCTGCAGGTCGGCGAGCAGCGAGCGCAGCGGGTGGCGGCGGTCGAGGTCGCTGGTGCGGTAGGTGGCGACCACCAGCAGCGGCGTGGCGGCAAGGCGCAGCAGCAGGTAGCGCAGCGCCTCCACCGAGACGTCGGCGTCGTGCAGGTGCTCGAGCAGCACCACCAGCGGCTTGCCGCCGGCGCAGCGGGCCAGCGTGCTGGCGAGCAGCTCGAAGAGGTAGGTGCGGTCGTCGGCGCTGCGCCCGGCGTTCTGGCTGTCCCGGCCGCTCGAGGGCTCGCTCGCCGCGGCGCGCAGGGCCGGCACCTCCGACAGCACCGGGAAGAAGGCGAGCAGGTCGGCGGCGAGGTCGCGGAAGTCGGCGATGTCGCGGCCGTCGTGGCTGCGGAAGTAGTGGCGGATGACCTCGGTGAAGCCGTGGAAGGGGAGCGCGCGGTCGTGCTCGGCGAAGCGGCCGTGCAGCACCGGCAGCTCGCGCGCCTTGGCGAGGCGGCTCGACCTCCTCGAGCAGCCGGCTCTTGCCCATCCCTGCCTCGCCGCCGATGGCGACGAAGTGGCACTCGCCGGCGGTCATCGCCAGCAGGTGGCGCTGCAGCTCGGCGAGCTCGCGGCCGCGGCCGATGATGCCGGGGCCGGCGCTCTTCGGCGCCGCGAAGGCGAGGGTGGAGACGCCGTCGCCGCTGCGGCCGCCGGCGAGCTTGCCGGCGCGCAGCTGGCGCAGCGCCTCGGCGACGTCGCCGGCGCGCGCCGGCCGCTCGTCGCGCCGCTTGGCGAGGCAGGCGAGCAGCACCGACTCGAGCGCCGGCGGCACCGGGATGCCGCGCTCGCGCAGCGGCTGCGGCAGCTCGTTGGCGATGCGGTAGAGCAGCGAGTAGGGGATGCCCGAGAACGGCGGCTCGCCGGCGATGCACTCGTAGAGCACCACCGCCAGCGCGTAGACGTCGGAGCGGGCGTCGACCTCGCCGCCGGCGAGCTGCTCGGGCGAGAGGTAGGCGGGGGTGCCGACGAGGCCGCCGGTCTGGGTGAGCCGGTCGCTGGCGGCGGTCAAGGCGAGGCCGAAGTCCATCACCCGCACCCGCAGGCCGCCGTCGCCGCCGGTGAGCATGACGTTCTCGGGCTTGATGTCGCGGTGCACGACGCCGCGAGCGTGACTGTAATCGAGCGCCTCGGCGGTCTGGATGCCGATCTCGATCACCTCGTCGAGCGGCCGCGGCCCGTGGGCGAGGAGGGCGCGCAGCGAGCGCCCCTCGACGACCGGCATGACGAGGAAGAGCGAGCCCTCGTGGTCGCCGAAGTCGTGGATGGCGATGATCGCCGGGTGGTCGAGCCGCGCGACGAGCTGCGCCTCGCGCTGGAAGCGCTCGCGAGTGGCGGGGCCGACGAGCTGCGGCGGCACCAGCTTGACCGCCACGTCGCGCGACAGCACGGCGTCGCGGGCGCGGTAGACGACGCCCATGCCGCCGCGCCCGAGCTCGCTGACGACGGTGTAGCGGCCGGCAAGGCTGGTGCCGATCATGCCCGGGCGCCGGTCATCGCGAAAAAGTGAAGGATGCGGAAGTCATTGTAGGTCATCGGCCAGACGGCAGCTGGCCGCACTCTACGAAGCTGCCGCGGCCTTCGGATTGGCGACCCGGAGGACGATCGAAGCCGCAGCCATTTGGCAGCTGCGGGCGGCACGGCGCTACGGCGCCCGCGGGCGACGGCAGCGCAGGACTCCGTAAACCTGGACGGGCCGACCGAATCCCTGACCACGAAAAGCACTGCGCCTGACGTTGACCGGACGGTTGATGAGCTCCTGGCAACGTCCTCCATTCAGTTTCGGGTTTGAGTCCATAAGTTCCACCCGGAGCCGTCGAACGGGACTCCCCGCTTTGCCGCCAACCGAGCAAAGGCCGCTGGCAGCTCCGGGCGGATCCAGTCGTAGACGCCAGCCCTAAAGATTGGTCGGAATCGCGGTCCCGAGCTTCCCGATGGGCTATCGGCTGGCAGATAGTGATAACCCGGAGAGAACAGCGAATAGGGCCGGAAGCCGCGCTGCGTCACCCATGACTGTTCGACCTCGAGCCGGCTGAACTCGCCGTCTGGCGTCTTGATCACGAATCTGAAGCTCGGATTCCGTTCAATCTCCGTTTGGATCTGTCCGCGCTCATAAACAAAGAAACGATCCTCTTCTTGTCCGGCGACAGGCTTGCACAAGTACAGCGTTGAGTGATCGTCAAGAACCGCCGGTGGTGCTTTGAACGAAATGACCAGGACGCCGAAGAGAGGCCGGTGGGCTATCGAGAAGAATTCCCCGGCGATCGTTGGAAAGTTCTCCTGAATAATGCGACGTGCAATCCGGAGGATCTCTAGAAGAACCGTGGCCATGAGGGATGGCATCTGCGAGCGTTTGAGATGCGGAAACCGAGAAAGGTGTTCCGCGGCAACATGAAGCGGTGACGCACTAATGCGCTCGACAGCGGAGGACTTGAGGCTTTGAAGCGCCCGGTGAAGCTGCGTTGCGAACACTGGAATGCTCATATGCTCGCTACGAAGCAACTGAAGAATCTTGTCATACGGCAGGGACCGATGGGCAGTGGCCTGCTCGTCAATCCAGGCTCGGTCCTCAAGAGACGGTGTCCATGACCATGATTCGAAGCCTCCTGGCCTCTTCTCGACAGCAATCCGCCGCTGGCGCAGCAGCTCGCCCTCGCGGACCCTCTCGTGATACTCCAATAACAAGTGCCGATTAAGTCTCGCTCCCAGATCGGCGACAGAAAGATCAGGCCACTCAGGCCACTCGAAGCGCAAGCCTAACTTCCAAGCCTCGCGGGAGGTCATCGTGTAAGCCAGTTCGGCCGCGAGTTCTGGACAGCGATGCTCGCTTAGCTGCCCATGGTTGAAGATGGTCCGTAGTTCTTCTCCGAGGATCGCATTGATGGCAAGATCTCCGGGGGCGCGTGCGTTGAAATCCGATCTGGCCTGGAGTCGTTCACCACCATAGAGCTCGAGAAGTTGGGGCGTGTCCCAGGGATCTCGTTTGGAGGTCGAAGGAAGGAACTGAACAGAATCCTCACCCGTTGGAAGTTGGCGGAATCCGAACCAGCCCACGTCTCGGTCTCGCAAGTCCAGTTCGCCGATTAGCCCGATTTCACTCCGAGTGTAGGGAGGGAACTGCTCCCGGAATGACGCGAAGTCCTGATCAAGAACCTCGCGGTACAATCTCAAGAGCGCCTCGGCCCGTTGGCGAGCCGATTCATCTAATGCACGCTGAAGTGAACGGCCGCCGTAGCGATAGGCAAATGCCGCCGCGTCCGATCCGACCGGTGAGGCGTTCATGGCGCGAATCTCATCGGTGACTTCAGTGACGGGCCGCACGACCCACTGAGTGACTTGCGTCACAACTAAGTAGTCTCTGAGAAGCGAGAAATAGAAGCCGATCCGCCGAAGGTCTGGCGAACCGACTTCTTGGAGGATCTGAAAGTCGAGCAGCTCTCGCACCACGTGGTATGCCGCAACGCCGCCGAGTTGTTGCAAGAGCAGTTCCGTCGGAGCCGTCTCCTGATCGCCGTCGAACAATAGTCGAGCAAGCGTGCCCAGGGCGAGTCTGGCCTGGTCTCTGGCCATTAAGCGACTGATCGCCTGTTCGAGATACTCTCTGAAAAAATCGATAGACGACAGAGTTAGGTAGGCCTGTCGGCGCGCAGAAGCCACACTAAAGAGAACGCGCAAGAAGAACGGGTTCTGCCGGGCGATGGCAAGTGCGGTCAGCTCGAAGGCGCCACCGACCCTGTAGAATGTGCTGTACTTCTCGACGGCTCGGTGAAATTCATCGGCGTCCATCGGCGGCAGCTCGCCGACGCTCTGAGTGAGGCACAGTTCAGCAAGACCTGTTGAAACGCCCCTGACAGTCGAGAGGTCATGCCAAGTCGTTGATTTGCAGCTAAACACGACCTTGATGCCGAGCGGTTGAAGGCGCTGACATGAATCGACCAGATCGGCGGCTCGATGGATCGAGGGCCACTCATCCACGGCGTCGATTATGATCGTGAGTCTCGCGCCACGGGTCAGTTGCGCCAGTCGCCGCAATAGATTGCGCGGGGTATCTTCGGCGCCGTATTGCCAATTAAAGTCCTCAGCGATGCGATCGAACAGACGCGCCGCCAGACTGGCCCCTCGATAGAAGATGACAGGCCGGCTCTCTTCTAGTAGATGCTCGGCATAAGCGCACATAAGGCACGTCTTGCCGCTGCCTGGCGGAGCAAGAACCGCGAAAGCGGCCGCAGAGGACTTTGAGAAGCGGTCGAGTGCCTCGTTCGCAGCGAGGCGCGGCTCCGTGAGCTCAGGAATGTACTTCTTGCTCTGATCTGCCCGCGAGCCGCGAAGCGGCGCTAGGGCTAGCTCGACCTGGCCTCGGCAGAAGGTCAGTAGGTTCTCGGTCGATAGCGAGAGAAAGAGCGTGCTGGCCTCGTCAATGATTGATGCGAGGTCGTTCGGGATGGCGGGATGGTTCGCGGCGTGCAGGGCTGTCGATTCGGGATCGAGAAGAAGGGCTCGAGTAAAGGCGTTGTAGACCTGAAAGTCGCTGCCATTTGTGACGATCGCCAATGGGGCAATCGGTATGCAGAGCACTGCGTAACTGATCGCTTGGTCTCGGTCGCTAGAGGTTAGCGCGGAGCCGTCACGCTTCACTTCGACGACAACCAGCGATTGCTCGCCGCGACGCACAAGTATGTCGGCGCGCCCGTGAATTCGACCTTTGGGCGCTATTGTTCTACCTACGCGGATCGAGAAGTCCGGCTCAAACGTGAGGTCCGCCGGGGCGAAGCCCAGCCTCTGCAGATAGGGGACGACGATGGTGTTCTTATCGTCTCCTCGTTCAAGTCTGCGCGTGGCATTTGTCGCTCTCCCGGACGCCAGCGAGCCGGGGCGTCACTCTACCGCGCGGATCCGGTGGAATTTGCGCGCCACGGCGTAGAAGAGCGCGGGGAAGCCGAGGATCGAAGCCGGAGCGAGCTGACCGGTGCCTCGGGAAGCGCCTCAGTCGACGCGCGACATCGCGATCACCGCGTCGTGGCCGCCGAAGGCGAAGGACTGCGAGATGGCGTGGTCGACCCGGGCGCGGGTCGGGCCGGTGGCGAAGGACAGGTCGGCCACCGGCTGCTCGAGGTTGATCGACGGATGCACGACCTGGTCGCGCAACGTGAAGACGGTGACCACCGCCTCGAGGGCGCCGCTCGCCCCGAGAGTGTGGCCGAGCAAGGACTTGGTGGAGGAGACCAGCGCGTGGCGGCCGATGACGGCCCCGATCGCGTCCGCCTCGACGCCGTCGTTGCCCGGCGTGCCGGTGCCGTGGGCGTTGACGTAGCCGACGTCCTTTGCGTCGAGGGCCGCCTCGGCGAGGCAGGCGGCGATGGCGCGGCGCACCTGCGCGCCGCTGGGGTCGACGGCCATCAGGTCGTGGGCGTCGCTCGCCTCGCCGTAGCCGCGCAGCTCGGCGAGGCGTGGCGCGCCGCGGGCGAGGGCGGCGCCGAGCTCCTCGAGCACCAGCACCGCGCAGCCGCCCTCGCTGAAGAGGAAGCCGCTGCGCTTGCTGTCGAAGGGGCGGTTGATGCGCTCCTTGGCGAAGTCGCCGTGGGCGAGGGCGCCGATGGCGTCGAAGGCGCGGAAGGTGGCCCCCCAGGCGTCGCGCAGGCACTCGCTGCCGCCGGCGAGCGCGGCGTCGCACTCGCCGTCGCGGATGGCGCGGTAGGCGCGGCCGATCGCCATCGTGCCGCCGGCGCAGGCGCCGGCGAAGGTCGGCGTCGGGCCGTGGGCGCCGAGCTTGATCGACAGGTTGGCGGAGAGCGCGTTGCCCATGGTGGCGGCGACGGCGAAGGGGTTGAACAGCTCGGGGGCGCGCAGGTCTTCGAGCACCGTCGCGAGCTCCGCGGCCATCGCAGCGCGGGCGCGCGCCGCTCCTTCGCCCCGGCCAGAGGCGGGCGTCGCCGAGAGCCGCTCGACAACCTCGGCGAGGCGCTTGCGCGACGGCGACAGCGCCACGTACGCCGCGGTGCCGACCATGCTGTTCAGGCCGCCGGCGCCGGTGCCCATGAAGACGCCGAGACGCTCGCCGCGCCAGTCGCCGGCGCGGAACGTGCGGCGCTTCTCGTCCACCACGGTGAGCGGCAGCGCGGCCGAGCGCAGCGCCTCTTCGGCGGCGGCGATCGCCATCTGGCTGCTGGGGTCGAGCCGCTTGGCCTCGATGCGGCCGAGCAGCGCGCTCGGCGGCCGCGCCAGCTCGCCCAGCGGCGACCACACCTGCGAGCGCAGGTCGGAGTAGCGGCGCCACTCGGCGGGGATCAGCTCGACGACGGTGCGCTTGGTGAGGCAGCCGCGCCAGAGCGAGGGCGCGTCGGGCCCGAGGGCGCTGACCGCGCCGACGCCGGTGACGACGACGCGGCGCGCGGCCGGCCGCGGCCGGCGGGCGGTCGATCGCACCGTCGCCGCGGCGGCGGTCCGCGCGGCGGCCGGCGCCGGCACGTTCAGCCGCCTCCGACCGGCGGCGCCGCCACCACCTGCTCGACGATGTCGGCGACGGTGGTAAGGCGCGGCACCACCTCGTCGGGGATGCGGCGCCCCAGGCGCTCCTCGAACTCGAAGAGCAGCGAGATCACGTCCACCGACTCGGCGCCGAGGTCCTCGACCAGCCGCGCCTCCGGCCCCGGCGTGTGGTCGAGGTTGAGCACGTCGACGAGCACCTCCTGCACCTGCTGCAGCGCTTGGTCGCGGTCGAGGTCTGCCATGGGCGTCTCGCGGCGGGCGATTCTAGCCGCTTCGCGCGTAGACTCGCACCCGCACGTGATCCACGTCGAATCGCTCCCGGCCGAGCGGCTCTCGCTCGCGCGTAAGCTCCTGCTGCGGATGCTGAGCTTCTACCCGCCGTTCCTCGGCGCCGGCATCCGCGTGCGCCGCCTGGCGGGCGATCCGCCGGGATATGAGACGCGGCTCTCGCTGCGCTTCTGGAACCGCAACTACCACGGCACCCACTTCGGCGGCGCCATCTACACGATGTGCGACCCGTTCTACGTGCTCATCCTCGCCGCCGAGCTCGGCAGCGGCTACGCGGTGTGGGACAAGACGGCGACCATCCGCTTCCGCCGTCCCGGCCGCGGCACGCTGCACGCCCGCTTCGAGATCGCGCGCACCAAGGTCGAGCTCATCCGCGTCGCCACCGACGCCGGCGAGCGCCTCGAGCCCGTCTTCGTCGTCGAGGTCCGCAACGATCGGGGCGAGGTGGTCGCCGAGGTGGAGAAGGTGCTCTCCATCCGCCGCCGCGACCGCGACCGCGAGCGGCTCGAGGCGACCTCGCAGCGTTAGCGCTCGCCGAAGCCGCTCAGGTGCTCGTCGACGCGGCGGGCCAGCGAGCTGTCGCCGGATGAGAACAGCGGGATTCGCGGTCTGACAGCGGGCTGAGCCTGGATCACGGAGCGAACGCTCTCGCAGGTGAGCTCTGCACGGGTCCCGGGAGACTAGAGCCAGCCCGAGCGCTTGAAGCCGATGAACAACCCGACGCAGGCGAGCAGCATCGAGCCCAGGGTCACCGGGTAGCCCAGCTCCCAGTGCAGCTCTGGCATCTGCTCGAAGTTCATGCCGTAGACGCCGGCCACCATCGTCGGCACGGCGATGATCGCCGCCCAGGCGGCGAGCCGCTTGGTCTGCACCGTGTGCTGCTCGGAGATCAGCGACGAGTTGGCCTCGAGCGCCGTGCCCAGCAGCTCGCGCAGGTCGTCGATCATCTCGTTGAGGCGCACCACGTGGTCGTGGACGTCGCGGAAGTAGGGGTGGATCTCGTGCGGTATGAGGTCGAGGTCGAACTTCATCAGCCGGTTGCAGACCTCGACGAGCGGCATGATGGCGCGCTTGACCGCGACCAGGTCGCGCTTGAGGGCGTAGATCGAGCGCGTCGTCTCGCGCGTCGAGCACTCGGTCGAAGATCTGCTCCTCGAGCTCCTCGAACGCCTCCTCGAGCTGCTCGACGACCGGGAAGTACTGGTCGACGATGAAGTCCATCAGCGCGTAGAGGACGAAGCCGGCGCCCTTGGCGAGCAGCGCCGGCGTCGACTCGCAGCGCGCGCGCAGGCCGATGTGGGAGCGCAGCGAGCCGTGGCGCACGGTCACCAGGTAGTTGCGGCCGACGAAGATGTGCGTCTCGCCGAACTCCAGCGGCGCGTGCTCGCCGGCCGCCCGGTGGACGGTGCGCAGCACGACGAACAGCGAGTCCTGGTACTGCTCGAGCTTGGGCCGCTGGTGGGCGGTGTGGGCGTCCTCGATGGCGAGGTCGTGGAGGCTCAGCGCGCGCTGCACCTTCTGCAGCAGCTCCTCGCTGGGCTCGTAGAGGCCGAGCCAGACGAACTCGTCGGGCGGGGCGTTGACGATGCCGAGGTCGTCGATCTCGACCGTCGCCACCCGCTTGCCGCCCGCGTAGGCAGCGCAGGTGATGACGCCGCTGGTGGGCGCCGAAGCAGCGGTGGTCGGCGCACTTTCCTGGGCGAGAGCATCGATCGGCATCGCCCTAATCTGCCACAGGTGGTGGCCTGGAAACCGTCCGCGTCGCGCTTACTCCGCCTGCAGCGCCTCGATGGGGTCGAGCCCGGCGGCACGCTGCGCCGGCAGCGCCCCCGCCGCGAGCCCGGTGACCGCCGGCCACCGCCAGCGCCGCTGCCACGAAGGTGAGCGGCGTCTCGACCGGCAGACCCGGGATGGCGAGCCGCAGGGCCTGACCCATGCCGAGCCCGCCGAGCAGGCCGGCGACGCCGCCGAGCGCCGCCAGCGCCGCGGCCTCGACCAGGAACAGCGCCTTGACCTGCCGCCGGGTGGCGCCGAGCGCGCGCATCAGGCCGATCTCGCGCGTCCGCTCGCCGACGGCGATCCACATCATGGTGAGGATGCCGATGGCGCCGACCACCAGCGAGATGCCGCCGATGGCGCCCACCGCCACGGTGACCACGTTCATGACGTTGCCGAAGACGTCGAGCATCGCCTCCTGGGTGAGTGATGGTGAAGTCCTCGTTGCCCTGGTGGCGCGCGGTGAGCAGCCGGCGCACGCGCCTCGACGGCGGAGCGCTCGTCCTGCGGTGTAGAGGATGTCGATCTCGACGAGCTCGGCCTGGTTGAAGAGCCGCATGGCGCGAGGCGACCGGGATGTAGGCCGATGTCGTCGAGGTCGATGCCGAGGAACTGCCCCTTCGGTTCCATCACGCCGACGACGCGGAAGCGGGTGCCGCCGATGCGCACGAACTCGGCCGAGTGGGTTCTGCGTCGCCGAACAGCTCGCGGCGCAGCTTGCGGCCGAGCACCGCCATCGGGTAGCCGCGATGGGCATCGCCGGCGGGCCAGAAGCCGCCCAGCTGCGGCCGCGCACTTCCAGACCTCGGCCGATCGTCGGCGTGACGCCGTAGATGTACACGTGCGGCCGCGGTCGCCGCGCTCGACGCGGCCGGTGCCGAAGGCGAGCGGCGTCACCGCCTCGACGCCCGGCAGCCGGCCGATCGCCAGCGCGTCGTCGATCGTGAGCTTGTGGGTGGTGCCGCCGAGCACGCCCGGGCAGGCCGAGCGTCTTCGACTTGCCGGGCATGCACGCTCAGGATGTTGGTGCCGAACTGCGTGAACTCGCCGAGCATGAAGCGGCGGGTCCCCTCGCCGATCGAGGTGAGCAGGATGACCGGCGGCGATGCCGATGGCGATGCCGAGCATCGAGAGCGCCGAGCGCAGCCGGTGGGCGGCGACGGCGAGGAGCGCGAGGCGGATCAGCTCGCGGTCCACTGGCGCCTACCTTCGCGCCAGAGCCAGCACCGGCTCGAGGCGGCTCGCCCGGCGCGCCGGCAGCACGCCGAAGAGCAGGCCGGCGCCGACGGCGGTGAGCAGGCTCGCGACCTCCGCCCAGGCCGGCGGCGCCGCCGGCAGCGCCGGGAAGACGCGCGCCAGCACCTGCACGCCCAGCCAGCCGAGCGGCGAGGCCGAGCGACGGCCGCCGAGCGCCGAGAGCAGCGCCGCCTCGGCGAGGAACACGCGCCAGCACCTGCGCGCCGCCGGCGCCGAGCGCCTCGCAGCAGCCCGACCTCGGAGGTGCGCTCCGAGACCGAGACCAGCATCACGTTCATGATGCCGATCCCGGCGACGCGCGAGCGAGATGGCGGCGATGGCGCCCAGCGCCAGCGTCAGCGCGCGCAGGATGCGGTCGAAGGAGGCGAGCACCGCGTCCTGGGTGAGCGACGGTGACGTCCTCCTCGCCGTGGCGGCGCGTCGAGCAGGGCGAGCACCTGCGCCTCGCACGGCCGTCGAGGTCGGCGGCGGCCCGGCACCTCGACCATGATCCGGAACAGCGAGCGGCGGTCGAAGATCCGCATCGCGGTCGCCACCGGCACCAGCGCCATCTCGTCGATGTCGATGCCGAGCTGGACGCCGCGGTGCTCGAGGACGCCGATCACCTTGCATCCGCGCAGCCGCCGATGCGCACCGACCTGCCCAGCGGGTCCTCGCCGGGGAAGAGCTCGCGCGCCGTCGCCTCGCCGAGCACCGACCACCGGCGCGCCGCGCCGCGCCTCGCCGGCGGGCAGGAAGCGGCCGCGCGCCACGTCCGAACCGCCGGACTGCGGCCATCTCGGCGGTGGCGCCCATCACCGCCACCTGCCGCCGGCGCTCGCCGTGGGCCACCGTCTCGGTGCCGATGACGACCGGCGCCACGCGCACGACGCCGGCGCAGCTCGGCGACGGCCGCGGCGTCGTCGAGCGTGAGGTCGTGCGGGGCGCCGCCGACGCCGGGCAGCGCGCCCGTGCGTCTCCGTGCGGCCGGGCACGACGACGAGCAGGTTGGTGCCGATGTTGGCGAACTCGCCGACGACGTAGCGGCGCGCCCCCTCGCCGAGGGCGGTGAGGACGACCACCGCGGCGACGCCGATCGCCATGCCGAGCAGCGAGAGCGCCGAGCGCAAGCGGTGCGACGAGCAGCGCGCGCAGGCGAAGCGCAGGAGCGTCGGCGCCCGTCATCGCGTGTGTACCACGCCGGCCGCGCAGGTCGCGGCCGCGCACGCGCTCGACGATGCGGCCGTCGGCGAGCACCAGCACGCGGTCGGCGCGGCGCGCGACGTTGGGGTCGTGGGTGACGACGATGAGCGTCAGGCCGTGCGCGCGTTCAGCTCGTCGAGCAGCTCGATCACCTGCTGCCCCGAGGCGGTGTCGAGGTTGCCGGTGGGCTCGTCGGCGAGCAGCAGCCGCGGCCGCATGACGATGGCGCGGGCGATCGCCACGCGCTGGCGCTCGCCGCCGGAGAGCTGCTCGGGCCGGTGGTCGGCGCGGTCGGTGAGCCCGACCGCCGCGAGCGCTTCCGCGACGCGCGCCGCGCCGCTCGGCGCGCGACACGCCGGCGAAGACCATCGGCAGCTCGACGTTGCCGGCCGCGGTGAGCCGCGGCACCAGGTGGAAGAACTGGAAGACGAAGCCGATCTTGTGGCGGCGGATGGCGGTGAGCTCGGCGTCGGGCAGCGTCTGCACCTCGCGGCCGTCGAGCGCGTAGGTGCCGCTGCTGGGACGGTCGAGGCAGCCGAGCACGTTGAGCAGCGTCGACTTGCCGGAGCCCGACGGCCCCATGAGGCTCACGTACTCGCCGGCGGCGATGCGCTCGCTGACGTCGACGAGCGCGTGCACCGGCTGCTCGCCGACGACGAAGGTGCGCGAGACCTGCGATCGAGGCGGATCAAGGCGGTCTCGCCGCGCCGGCCGCCGCGCTCGGCGACCGCCTCGGCGCCCGGCGCCACGCCCTCGCGGTCGAGCGACAGCACCACCGCCTCGCCCGCGCGCGAGGCCGCCGCGCACCTCGGTGAAGTCCCAGTTGCGCAGGCCGACGCTCGACCGGCTTCTCGACCAGCCGCCCGTCGGCGAGCACCAGCACCTTGCGCTCCTCTTCCAACGCCGGCGTGGGGATGCGCAGCACGTCCTGGCGCACGTCGAGGATCACCTCGACGTCGGCCGAGGTGCCGGGCAGCAGCGTCGCCGCCAGCGCGCGGTCGGCGAGCTCGACCTCGATCTCGACCGTGCGGTTCTGCTGCTCGACGTCGAGCACGTAGGGCGCCACGCGCGTCACCGTGCCGGCGAGCTGCTGCCCGGGCAGCGGGTCGAGCGAGACGCGCACCGGCAGCCCGGCGCGCAGCCGCCCGGCGTCGACCTCGTCCATCGGCGCGCTGACGTAGACGGTCGCCGGGTCGAGGAGGTCGATCACCGGCGGCATCGGCACCCCCGGCGGCGACGGGGTGACGTACTCGCCGACGTGCGTCGAGCTCTCGGCGACGATGGCGTCGAAGGGCGCGCGCAGCACGGTGCGCCCGAGCTCGGCCTGTGCCAGGCCGACGGCGGCACGCGCTCGCTCGATGCCGCGCTGAGCCGCCTCGCAGCCGGCGCCCTGCGTGGAGGCTGCCGTGGCCAAGCGGTCGAGCCCGTCGGCGGAGACGATCCCCTGCGCCGCCAGACCGCGGTTGCGCTCGAGCTCGCGGCGTGCCTGCTCCGCGGCGAGGCAGGCCTGCCGCGACTGCGCCTGCGCCGCGGCGAGGTCGCGCGCGGCGACGGCGAGGTGCGCGCGCACGACAGAGTCGTCGAGGCGCATCACCACGGCGCCCGCGGGCACGCGGTCGCCGGCGCGGAAGGGCAGCTCGACGACGCGGCCGCCGACGTCGGGCGACAGCTGGGCGCGGCGCCGCGCCCTGACCGTCCCGGCGCGCGAGTTGGTCACCGTCTCCTGCACCTCGCCGCGCGACACCTGCGCCACGACCACCTTCACCGGCTCGGGGGCGAAGACGGTGCGGCGCGCGACGACGACTCCGACGACGAGCAAGACGAGGAGGATCGCGAGCCGCAGCCAGCGCCGGGGGCGCGGTGCAGGTGCCGGTGACGCCGGCGGCAGGCGAGCGGGCGAGCCGCGCTCCGCCGCCGCCGTCGCGCGCGGCGGCGACTCGACCAGCAGATCCGACTCGTCCATCTCGACACCTCAGACGCCGCCGGGAACGGCGCGGTCATGCCGACCATGTCGCGGGTCGCCGCCGCCGCGCGGCGGGCGATCGGCACCGGATGGCGCGACTGTAGCTCAGCCCGCCGGTTCAGCCCGCCGGCAGAGCGCGCAGCTGCGCCACCGTAGCTGCCGTCAGGCCTTCGAGCAGCCGGTGCAGGCGGGCGAGGTGGGCGGGGACCTCGTCGATCATCTGGTCGGGGGAGAGGCCGTCGGTGGTGAGCGCCATGCAGCACTCGACGAGCCGGCGCCGCGCCTCGTGCGGCACGGCGTCGAGCGACGCCGCCACCTCGAGCTGCGGCACCAGCCGGTTGAGCACGTCGTAGACGAATGGGTGGGCGCCCTGCACGATCGAGGGCGGGATGCGCGCGTGGCGGTCGAGCAGCCGCTGGAGCATGCGGACCGAGCTCCAGTGCGGGTTGTCGCCGGATTGCAGCGAATGCAGCACGGCGTGGAGTTGCTCGAGCATCTCGCGACGCCGCTCCGTGCCGGCGGCGGTCTTCGGAGGCGCCGTAGCGGCGACGCGGTGCGTTGCCGAGGACGGCCGCGGCGCCGCTTCGTCGATGGAGGGCAGCGCCTCGCCCGAGACCGGCGGTCCGTCCGGAAGGGGTGGCAGTACCTCGGTGGGGCGCGTCGTCGCGGCAGCCCGCTCGGCGGCCGCGGCGGGTAGGGGAGGTGCGGGAGCCCGGCGCCGTGACCGCGCTGGCGGCGGCGCGGCCTCGGCGCTGTGGCGTCGATCCCGCGCCACCGTCTCCACGGTCGCGGGCGCCTCTTCGACGCCGTCGTCGGCGGCAAGCGAGGCGCGCTTCAGCACCGACCCGAGCAGCAGCCCGAGAAAGGTCTTGAGGTCCTCGTCGGCGAGCAGCGGCACCAGCGGTTCGAGGTCGGCGGCGAGCGGCTTGCGGCGCGCGCGCCCTGGGTCCTGTGCCGCGCGCTCGGCGGACGCCGCCATGCGCAGGTCCTTGAGGGCGCGGCTGCCGATCAGCCGTTCGAGCAGCTCGACGTCGAGGATGGCGGCCACCTCGAGCGCCAGCCGCCGCAGCTCGGCGTAGGCGTCGGCGATGCCGGAAGCGTCGGCGGGCTCGGCCCAGGTACGGTGGTGCGTCGCCTCGAGCGCCGCGGCGCGCGTCGCCAGCGCCGCCTCGCGACGCTGGATCTGGTGGTAGTCGCCGGAGTAGAAGCCGCGCCGCAGATCGCGCTTGAGCAGGCGGCCGAGCGTGCCGCGGAAGGCAACGAGGTCGGCGAGCGCGTAGGGGTCGACGCGCGTGCAGGCGCTCCAGCGCTCGAGCAGCTCGTCGAAGGGGACCGCCGCCTGCAGCTCGCCGACGGCGTCGAGGGTGCGCCGCAGCGCGCGCGCCAGCTCGCCGTTGCGGCGGAACTCCTCGGCCTTGTCGGGGAAGAGCACCGGCTCGACCTCGACGCCGGTCCAGCTCCCTTCGGCGACGATGCTGGCGGTGGCGCCCATGAGCGCGCTCGCGTACTTGCCCTTGAGGTCGGCTGCCACCTCGCAGAGGAAGTTGCGCTGCGCGGGCGAGGGCGGTGGCGCCTCGGGCGCGGCGTAGGGCGCGATCAGCGTGCGCAGGCGGCCGAGGTCGTGGGCGCACATGCCGTGGATGCCGGCGAAGTAGAACTCGGCCTCCTCGAGGGTGCGGCGGGTCTCGTCGTCGGGCGCGGCGAGCGACAGCATCTCGACCAGCTCGCGCGTGCGCCGCGGGATCTGCTCGACGACGCCGACGAGGGCGGCGGTGAGGCCGAGGAACGCCTCGCCGTCGTCGGGCGGGTAGTAGAGCTGCTCCCAGGGCGCCGCCTCGTCGAGCTCGTCGAGGACGCGGCGCACGAGTCGGTAGAGCTTCTGCCGCTCGGGCAGGATGTGCTCGAGGAGGTAGTCGCGGTCGGAGGGGAGGGTCACGACGGCGAGCGGGCCGGAGTCGCCGCCGGGGGGAGGCACGGCGAGGATGCTAACACGCTGCATCGAGTTGTTCGGTCGTCGGTTGCGACGACCGAACGGCTTTGCTTTGATGGATGCTGGCTAGCGCGGGCGGCCGATCCAGGCCGGGGCTTCGGCCTGGCGGCCGCGCACGAAGACTTGCAAGTCGCGCGTCTCTCCGGCCGCGAGTGGGGAGGTGCGGAACCAGATGCGTTGGCGGTCGGCCAAGGAGTCGAGCAGGGGCGGCAGCTGCTCGGGCACGCGCAGCACGGCGCCGGCGGTGAGGGTGGCCAGGCGGCGGAGGGGCGCGAGCTCGGGGAGGAGGTAGACGTCGGTGGCAGCCGGCGGTGGTGCGGTGCGCGGCAGGCGGCGGACGGGCGGCGGAGCGCCGGGGGGATTGTGGTCGCCCATGTTGGGGAAAGGCTCCGGGCCCGGTCGCGCGTCCTTCGGTATGGGCTGGTCCGCTTCCGATTCTTCGTCGGCTGGCGGTGGCGGCGCGAACGGCAGCGCGACCAAGAGCCAGCGTGAGGTGGCGAGGCGACGGGCGAGGGAGTCGGTGGCGGAGGCGAGGGCGGCGGCGAGCTCGCGCGAAGTCGCGGGGCGCAGCTCGACCGGCAGCCGCAGGTCGGGGTCGAGCGGGTAGCCGTGCGACACCAGGAAGAGTGCGCAGGCCGCCTCGGCCTCGCAGGGCGGCGTCTCGTCGGCGATGAGCGCGGCGCGGCGCTCGACGAGCGCCCGCAGCTCGGCGAGCGAGGTGGCGGCGCCGGCGGCAGTGGCGCGGGCGGGGTCGGGCGGGCCGCCGCGCGGCATCCCGCGCGCCTCCCAGAAGAGGGCGTCCGGCTCGCCGCTGCAGGGCGTCTCCGCGGAGAGGGCGGCCAGCGCGGTGACGACGGCGCCCGGCTCGCGAGTGGCGGCGAGCACCACCTTCGGCTCGGGTGAGGCGCTGACGACGCGGACGCTGCCGCGGCGGGTGAGCGCCTCGGCCTGGTGGGCGAGCGCCAGCAGCGTGCGCGGCAGCGAGGCCTGGGCGCAGAGCGGCCCGTCGACCCAGATCACCAGCTGCCAGGGATCGACGCCGAGCGACTCGACGCGGTCGACCTTGCGCACGGCGCCGTTCTCGCGCACCTCCCAGTCGCGTTCGCCGGCCCGCCGCTGCCGCGCCGGCGCCATGACGATGACCGAGGTGTCGACCACCTCGATGCTCTCCTCGAACGGCGGCGGAGTCGGCGTCGGGCTCGTGCCGGGAGGGCGCGGCGGAGGCGCCGCGGCGACGGCCAGGATGGCGACCAAGGCGATTGGCACGAGGCGGCGGTGCGGGGTCGCGTTCGGCATGCGAGGATGGAGCCAGCCTATCCTCGCCGCGCCAGCACCAGGCGCAGGCGCGACCGCGGGCCGCGAAAGCCGAGCGGGCGCAGCTCGGGCGTGAAGCCCCGCTCGCGCAGCAGCCGCAACGACCGCGACAGCGGCCAGGCGAGGTAGTACATGACGAACGGCGGCCGCCGGAGCCTATTGCGCAGCCACATCGCGGCGTCGAAGCCGGCGGCGAGCCAGAGCGCCGGCGTCCAGGGCGGCGGCGTCGGCGCGGTGACGAAGGCCAGCGTGCCGCTGGGCACGAGGCACGCGCGGGCCTGGTCGAGGAAGCGGGCCTGGACGGCCGGCCGCAGGTGGCCGAGGGCGCCGAAGACGGTGGCGAGCTCGAAGCTCTCGCTCAAGCCGAGCTGCAGGACGTCCTGCTGCACCAGGAACACTCGTGGCCGATCGCCGCTTCTCGGCGAGGCCCTCGCTTCCGCGAGCATCCCCAGGCTGAAGTCCACGCCGACCACGAGCTCGCGGGAGACTGTCCGTAGCAGTGGCAACGCCGCGCCCGTGCCGCAGCAGAGATCGACGGCCGCGCGCACGCTGCCGGGCGCGCCGAGGTGCGGCGCCACGGCGTCGAGCAGCCAGTCCGGCGTGCGGAACGGCGTCCAGTCGAACTTCGGCGCCAGCAGGTCGTAGCCGCGCCGCGTCGAGGCGAGAGCCTGCCGGGCGAGCTCGCCGAACGTGGGGCCGCGCGGATGGAACATGGGCGCGATCGTCGCAGATCTGCGACCTCGCGTCGGCCAACGACTGACGATGCGCCCCCGGGCGTTGGTTGTAATCCCTACGGCAGCTTGGGTCGGCCGAGGAACCAGAGGTCGTCGTACGCCGTGGTGGCGGGCTCCCGGTCGTCCTGATTCCACGCCGAGGTCGACGCGAGCCGGCCGCCGCTGGCGGCGCGGTCGCGGGAGTGGGCTGTGCGATTCGGTTGCAGTCGGCCTTCGCTCATGGTGCGGCCTCCTTGCCGCCGCTGCGCCGTGCAAGCGATGTGCCGCGAGCGGGCTGCAGATCGCCCTTCCGCACCGCGATTCGGCGTGCGATCATCATGTCGTTCCGACAAGTTGATGGACCGCCGCCGCTTCCTTCGGGGCGTGGTGATGGCCGGGGCCGGGGCCTTCGTCGCGCCGATGGTGAACCTGGGGCGTTGCCGCGTCTTCGCGGACGACGGCGCTCCCGGGGGCGGGCCGCTCCGCGCCGTCCGCGCCGTCGACCTCATGGGGCAGACGGCCGTCATCGACATGCTCGGCCTGCTCACCCTCGACTGGCCGCGGCTCGCCGGTTGGCAGCGCGAGCCGTGCACCTTCGGGGCGGTCGACTTCGCGCGCCTGCGCCTCTCCGGCATCGACGTCTTCCACCCGGCGGTGTGGCCCAACCAGCCCGACGCCGGCGCCGCCGTGCGCCGCTGGCTGGAGGGCTGGGACCAACTGCTGGCCGCGAAGCCGCGCTACTTCGTGCGCATCGATGGCGTCGACGACGCGGCGCGCGCCAAGGCCGAGGGCAGGATCGGCCTCATCCTCGGCTTCCAGAACTCCGACCACTTCGAGAGCGTCGCCGACGTCGCCGAGTTCCACCGCCGCGGCCAGCGCGTCTCGCAGCTGACCTACAACGGGAGCAACCGCATCGGCAGCGGCTGCAAGGCCGCCGACGACGGGCTCACCGCCTTCGGCGCCGAGGTGGTGACGGCGATGAACCGCGTCGGCATGGCGGTCGACGTCTCCCACTGCGGCGAGCGCACGACGCTCGACGCCATCGCCGCGTCGAGCAAGCCGGTGCTCATCACCCACTCCAACTGCCACGCCCTCGTCGGCCACCCGCGCTGCAAGAGCGACACGGTGCTGCGGGCGATGGCAGCGCGTGGCGGCGTCATGGGGATCACCGCGGTGCGTGCCTTCGTCAGCCAGCCCGCGGAGCCGTCGCTCGACAACCTGCTCGATCACTTCGACCACGTGGCGCGCGTCGCCGGCCCCGAGCACGTCGGGTTGGGCAGCGACGTGGACGTCGACGCTCGCGACCCGAACAGCGGGCGCGTGCGGCCGGCCTACGCCATCCGCGGCATGAACCCGGCGCGGCGCACCTTCGAGGTGGTCGAAGGACTGCTGCGCCGCGGCTGGACGGCGAAGGACGTCGAGGGCGTGCTGGGCGGCAACTTCCGCCGCGCGCTGGCGGCGATCTGGGAGCAGCCGGCGGCCACGCCCGACCCGCGGCCGCTGCCGGCGCAGCCGATCGCGAGCTGAGGCCGTCGTACCAGCGGCCATACCAGCAGGCCAACCGCCGCGCCGGTGTTACGATCGCGGCGCCGCCCGCCGCTCGTGCCCGCTCCCTCCCTCATCGCGCCGTCACCGCCTCGCGTCCTCGCTTCGCCCGGCCCCGTCTCGGCGCCGACGCGCGCGGTCGAGCGCCGCGCGCTGCTCATGCTGGTGGGCTCGGCCTGCGCCTTCGGCGTCATGGCCTTCTTCGCCAAGGTCGCCTCGCAGCGCGGCGTCGGCGGCGCGCAGGTGGCGATGGTGCGCTTCGCCGTCGGCCTGGTGCCGGTGCTGCTGTCGAGCAGCGTGCGGCGGCGAGCGCTCGCCTGGCAGCGGCGCGACCTGCTCTTCTACCGCGGCTTCTTCGGCGGCGTCGCGGTGCTGCTCTACTTCCTCGCCATCGACCACCTGCCGGTGGGGCTCGCGACGCTGCTCAACTACACCTCGCCGGTGTTCGCCGGGCTCTACGCGGCGCTCTTCATCGGCGAGCCGGCGCAGCCGCGCGTGCTGCCGGCCCTCGGCGTCGCGCTCGCCGGCGTCTTCCTCGTCGTGCGCGCGCAGGGCGGGCCCGGCGGCATGAGCGCCGTCGCCCACAGCGGCATCGGCGTCTGGGCGGCGGTGGGCCTGCTGTCGGCGGCGCTCTCGGGGGCCGCCGTCACCGCCATCCGCGTCGCCCGCCGCACCGAGAGCTCGTGGGCGGTCTACACCAGCTTCAACGCTCTCGGCGTGCTGGCCACGGCGCCCTTCGCGCTCGCCGCCTGGCGCACGCCCGACTTAGGCGGCTGGCTGGCGATGCTCGCCGTCGGCGTCCTGTCGATGATCGCGCAGCTGCAGATGACCCACGCCTACCGCTGGATCGACAACCTGCGCGCCGGCGTCGTGCAGCAGCTGTCGGTGTTCGTCGCCATGGCCTTCGGCGCCGTCTTCCTCGCCGAGCGCGTCACCGCGGGCTCACTGCTCGGCAGCCTGCTCACCGTCGCCGGCGTGGTGGCGGTGGTCGCGGGCCGCGGCCGCCGCGCCGCCGCCGACGAGCTGCGAGCGGATGCATAGCTGAAGACCGTCAGCTCTCTAACGATTAACGCCAAGTCTGGCGTATTCGGCGTCACCAGCAGGCAGTTACGCGCGTAACGCCGAACGAAAGGGGCTGTTACAAAGCGACGACGCAGCACCCGTTTGTGAGTCTGGTCACAGCGCGTCCGACGCATCCGCAGTCCAATCGAAAGCGTCGATAGTCAAGTGTCCCTCTGACGTCGGTCGACCTTGGGCATGAGGAGGTACGAGATGCGCTCAGCTTCTTTCACGTCCGGGCTGATTGCTTTGATCGCGCTCGCCGCCGGACCTGCTATCGCCGCCGAGTGCATCAACAACACGAACCCGGCAAACTGCTCTGGATCGCTGACGGCAAAGATCTGCGGCGTCGACGATCCCGTGTGCACGGCGATCACGGATCCGAACATGCCGCCGCAGTGCTGCGCGAGTGGCGTCCCCGGCGGTACCGGGGGGCAGACCTGTATTCCCGGAGGCTGCAACAACGTCAACAACTGTCGACTCCCGGACGTTCCGAACCAGCCGACGATGCAGGTAATTGACAATGGTAACGGAACGTTCAACGCGCGCTTGAAGTTCGACGTCACCGCGCGCTGGAACGACTGGGCAGCCAGTAACAATCCTGCCGGCATATTGACGTTCGAGTGGAAGGCTGGCAGCACCATCAGCTCGTGCGGCAGCTCCATCACCTTGTGCCAGTATGCGCAGTCCGACCGTGCCGGCTGTTGGCTCGAACAGAGCGGCCTGACGTGTGGCGGGGCGCCGTACGACTACGGTCCGGTCTCGGTGCGTGTATCGACCTGTTCCGGCAGCTTCGGGGGTTGCTTCTGCGAGACCTTCGGGCCGAGCTTCTGTCCTTGCTGGAAGAAGGTCGACAGGACTGGCCTTGACTTTAAGGTAAGCAAGGCGCAGCTCGGTTGCGCGGTGCCGTTGCCCTACACCTGCGGTGAAGGGGGCGGCGGCGCCGGCGGAGCGGCTGGAGCCTCGTGCCCGAACTGTCAACCCGCCGGTGGCGGCTGCTCGGTCTCCAACGAAGGCCACCTGAGCTGCGCACCGCCGTGGGCCGGTAACGCGCAGCTCCGCTACGCCGCGAGCGGTGTCGGCACCACCGGGCTTCCCGGCGCCACCGCCTGGCGTACTATCCTCGGGCTCTCCTGGTCGCACGACTACGCCGAGCGCATCGTCGTCGATCCCGACACCACTTCGCCCGGCCACGTCTGGCTGCTCACCAAGCACGGCAGCTTCCGCGAGTTCTCGAACCTCGCCTCCGGCAGTGGCCTGCGTCTCTACCAGAATCGCGCGCCCTCCGACGAGTTCCGCAAGTTGTACTACGACACCTCGACGGGGGGGTGGCAGCTCGAGTCGCTCGACGGGCGGACGGACCACTACCGTTCCGACGGCCAGTGGGAGAAGACGGTGACCGCACAGGATCCGAGCAACGCCGTCGAGGGGCACTACAACACCTCGGGACAGCTGGAGTCGGTGACCTTTCCCGACGGGCACGGCGACAGCTTCACCTATGAATCCGGCGGCAAGCTCTCGACCATCACCACCGAGCCGGTCCCGGGGACCAGCACCTCCCCCCGCACCTGGACGCTGACCTGGGACGATGACGAGCTCACCGAGGTCGAGCGCCCCGACGGCAGCATCTGGCAGTTCACCTACGATTCGGCGCGGCCGGGCTACCTGACGCGGGTGACCCTGGTCTCCGGTAGCGACAGCCGCGTGGAGGCCGCCTTCAGCTACCTGTCGGGGACCAATCGCATCGAGCACAGCTGGCGCGGCGACACCAGCTTCAGCGGCTCGAATGCGGTGGATAAGACCACCTTCGCCTACACCAACGTCCTGTACCCGACGGAGGCCGTGGTCACCCGTAGCGTGTCAGCCACCTTCGACCAGGAGACGACGTACAAGTGGGAGCGCGACACCGTCAGCACCAAGCCTCGCCTCACGTCGATCGAGGGCTCGTGCCCCACCTGTGGGCTCTCGCCGACGACTACGTTTGCGTACACCGGCTCCAATCCGCTCCTCCCCTCGTCGATGACCGACGCCCGAGGGACGCGCACCGACTACACGTACGACTCCAACGGCAGGCAGCTTACCAAGACCGAGGCTGCCAACGTCTCGGCCCTGACACGGGTGACCACCCTCACTTATCACACCAACTTTCCCGGCTTGCCGACCCGCCTCGAAGTGCCATCGACTTCCGGCGGCAGCAACAAACGGCGGACGGACTTCAGCTACAACAGCACGACCGGGGTGCTCGAGAGCCGTGTGATCGATGGCTACGAAGGCGGTTCGGCGCTGCCGACTGGATATAAGACGACCAGCTTCACCAGCAACAGCTCGGGAGAGGTCACGGCGATCGACCCACCGGGGTACTCGACCAGCGATCAGACCACCTTCACCTACGCGCTGACCGGCCGCAACGGCCATGTCGCCGACAGCCGCACCGACCCCTTGTCCGGCACCACCACGTTCGACTACGACGGCTTCAACCGGCGCACCTCGGTGACCGATGCGAACGGCGTCGAGACTATCACCACGTACGACACCCTCGACCGCGTCACCGAGGTCCGACGGATCGGCAATCCTTCGCCCGGCGGGGACCTGGTGACGACCAACACCTACAACGCGCTCGGCGACCTCTTCTGTAGCAAGCTGCCGCGGGGCAACGGCGTCCAGTACGACTACGACGCTGCGGGGCGGCTCACCACGGTCACCCGCGGCATCGTCGTCGCCACCCCGAGCGCCACCAGCTGCATCGACACCGCGGAGCCTCGCGAACGCATCGTCTACGGCCTCGACGGCGTCGGCAACCGCATCGACGAGTCGCGCGAGGAGTGGACCGGGTCGGCGTGGGCGAGCGCCTTCCACACCACCCACTCGTACACTTGCCACGTCGACAAGACGACCCAAGGGGCGGGCAGCTCGTCTCCCAGCGTCACCGACTACTGCTATGACCTCAACGGCAACCTCGAGAAGGTGTGGGACGCCAACCATCCGCAGTCGACCTTCACCAATCCGACTCAGCTCTACGTCTATGACGCGCTGAACCGGATGACCTCGACGACCATCGGCCCGAGCACCTCGGCGGCCGCCACGACGACGTACGCGTACGACGTGCAGGACCACCTGTCTTCCCTCACCGACGCCGAGGGCAACCAGACCACCTACACCACCTCGGACCGCGACCTGCTCACGCAGGAGGTCTCACCGGCCGCGGGGACGATGACCTATACATACGACGAGCATTCCCAGCTGCTGACCAAGACCGATGGACGCGGCATCCTGGCCGAGCGCGCCTTGGACGCCGCCGGCAGGGTGGAGGAGGAGGTCTTCGACGCTGGCGGTTCGGACCCGGTGACGACGACGTACACCTACGGTTCGACGCCCTCGCAGTTCGATGTCGGGCGGCTGATCGACGTCACCGGCGCCAGTGCCGGAGTGACCATCACGCTCGCCTACGATCGCTTCGGCAAGTTGATTCAGGACGGCGAGCTCTTCTACGAGTACGACGACAACGGCTACCGGACAGAGATCCTCTACCCCAGCGGCCTCACCGCCATTTACACGCCGGACTTCGCGGATCGCGACGGCGAGCTGAGCTACGACGACGGCTCCGGGCCGCAGGCACTGGTCACGGCGTCGAGTTACATGCCCTTCGGACCCCTGACCTCCCTCACCTTGGGAAACAGCCTTGTCGAGACGCGAGACTTCGACAGCCGTTACTTCCAGGACCAGATCCAGGTGGGCACGCTCCTAGATTGGGACTACACGACGGACGGCATCGGCAATCCGACCGAGATCGACGGCACGCTGGACGCCGTCAGCGACACCGCATCGTTCTCGTACCAGGACAACCTGTACTTCCTCACCGAGGCGGACGGGCCCTGGGGGGACGACGACTGGACCTACGACAAGATCGGCAACCGCATGACCTCGAGCGGCACCAACCTGCCAAGCTGGAGCTACAGCTACTCGGGCTCCGGCCACGGCCCCCGCTTGGAGGAGGTCACCGAAGCAGCGACGTCCACCGAGTGGGACTTCGACCACGACGCGGCCGGCAACCAGGTGTTGGTCACCAAGTTGGTCTCGAGCGTCAGCCAATGGGCGACGTCGTACAACATCGGCGCCGACGGCCGCGTGGCGAGCTTCGGCCAATCGACGTTCGCCGCCTCGAAACGAACCAGCCTGCTCTACGACGGCCGTGGGTTCCTGGCATCCGCGCAGCGGCAACTCAGTCCCGGTGAGAGCAGCCTCCCGATCTATGGCTCACGCGGGGAGCTCTTCCAGCTCACCCACATCGGTACGTCGCCCTTCCAGCCGATCACGGACCACACCTTCTTTCACTTCGACGGCAGGCCGGTCGCCAAGGTGTCCTCGAGCGACGGGTTGGCCTTCATCACCACCGACCACCTCGGCACGCCCGTCCTGGTCACCGACGGCGGCGGCTCGGTGCTGTCGACCGACTGGACCGAGCCCTTCCGCCCGCGCACTGACGTATTGCTCCAGTATCCCGGCCAGTGGTTGGACACGCCGCTCCGCATCTTCCACGGCGGCACCGCTGACCCCGACGGGATCGACCAGGTGAATTACAACCTGAACCGCTGGTATGAACCGGCAACCGGCAGGTACACCCAGGCCGATCCGCTGTTACGGGACTTCGCCGGCCGTGACTACGCCTACTCCGAAGACCGGCCGACGACGTTGGCCGATCCCACGGGCCTCTTGCCTTGCAATCCGGGAGAGATTGCACAGTGCAGGTCGGGTTGCCAGGCCCAGAGAAGACTCTTTGCAAACTGCACTGCCTTCGAGGTTCCCATTCCCTGCATCTGGGTTATTTCTTATCGCTTCACCAAGTGCGACTGCGGCGGCTGCCAGCCGTGCCCGTCAGGGCCCCCGCAGCCACCCGAGATCCATCTCATTCCTAACCAGCATAACTGCAAGTATGGCCATTGGCACTACTATGAGTGGAACCAGGCGCCAAGCTGCATTTGCTTCCCGAAGCGTCGGTTCGGTGGCTGCATCGACCCTTGAAGGACAGCGCGCCGATAGTGCAGGTCGCCCCCGGTAACTCATGACGTCAGTGAGCGAGGCACCGGCCGGATCTCTCCTGCTGGGCTATTCCGCGAGGGCCACGGGCTCGGCGATTCGGCTCGCGGAGGCGACTCGGCGAAATCTCATTTGCCCTGACGTAGAGCTCGCTTGTTCCGTCGACGACATGATTTGGCCCGATATCTGGACCACTCATGAAGGGATGCAGCAACCGCAATGGACCGGCTACGTTCAGGATCTCTGGGCCAGTCTCGACGATCTGCGGCGCGCGGTGGATGCATCAGGCTTATGCGAGGGCCACGATTACCTGGAGATCGCGGTACTGGTTCGCTTGTCTGGCACAAATGCTCAGAACTGGGTAGGTCGAGTCGGAGATCTCGAGCCTCCTTCCCCGCCGGCAGCTAGGTCGCTGGGCTTTGATGTCGCTGACGAGTTCCTCATGAGCGGGTTGTGCAATGGCACGTTTCTGCCGGGTGAGGATGACGACTTCCGGCAGCGCTGGGGCCCCCTGCTCAACGACCACCACCTCTTCAGAGATGCGGACGCCGCGGAGGCATTCGTGCCCCTCGCGGCGCGCCGCTACTCCGAACATGCACCATTCTTCGCCTTCGAGGTCCTTGCTCTGACCCGCGCGCCTAGTTGACCGAGACCCCTTCCAGCTCAACCGGCGTGGCGTGCAGCTGGCGGGTAGTTGATGTTGCTGATCACCACGTCGTCGAGGTAGAAGCCGTTGAACTCGGCGCCACCGTCCGGTGGTGAAGCGCCAGCGGACTTGACGTTAGTTGCTGCGCGGATTAGTCAACGGCGAGATCACCCTGGGCGGGGCCGAGATACCGCGAACGCTGCATCCTTCGGCGCCGTCTGAGCGACCCTCTCGGCCATCAGAGTGCCGTAGCGTGTTGTAGTCGACGGAAGCGGGGGCGAGTTCGCCGAGGCGTACCGAGCCCGTTCTGCCATGAATCGGTACGGCCAGGGATTTGCGCCGGAGGCCGCTTAAGGCCGCCTGCTCAGTCTGTGCGAGGAGCCACGTCGAAGAGGGATGGTACCTTCGACGTGGCTCGCTAGCGCCCGTGCTACTGAATCCGCACGTCGAGCAGCTCGACGGGCGTCGGTGTGCAGCTGCCGGGGTAGTTGATGTTGCTGATCACCACGTCGTCGAGGTAGAAGCCGCTGAACTCGGCGCCGCCGTCGGTGGTGAAGCGCCAGCGGATCTTGACGTTGGTCTGGCCGGCAAAGGCCGCCAGGTTGGTCTGGTACTGCGTCCAGGGCGTCAGCGCCAGGTTACCCACCGGCCCAGAGAACGCCCCCTGCGTCGGCGGGTAGTTGCAGGCGTTGCCCTGGGTCAACGACAGCGTGTTCGGGTAGCCAGGCGGGGTCGTCGGCGGTAGGTCGGCCCAGCTGCCGCCGCCGTTGGTCGAGATCTCGACGACCACGCCGTCCCAGTCGTCCTCGATGTTGTAGCTCACCCAGTAGGAGAGGTTGGCGCCGGGGGCGATCGACAGCGTCGGCGTCACCAGGGCGGCGCAGACGTTGGGCGCGTACTTGGTGGTGGTGCCGTCGAAGCCGGGGTGGTACGAGAAGGTCCCGGTGTTCGCCTGCGCGGTCACCACGCGCCACGGCGGCTCGGGGCTGTTGTAGGCGTGGCCGTCGCCGGCGCCGTCGGTGAGCGTGCCCGGCGCTCCCGGCGGGCCGAGTGCGGTGCCGAACAGCTGGATGTTGTTGGGCTCCTGGTTGCCGCCGTTGGGACCGGGGCCGCCGGTGGTGCTGTCCTCGGCCCGCACCACGTAGTAGTAGGTGGTGTCGTTGACGACGCTCGGATCCACGTCGTCGTAGGTGGTCACCCCCGTGACGGAGGTGAGGAGGTTGCCGCCGGCGGGCGTGAAGTTCGGCGTCGTTGACCGGTAGATGTTGTAGCGCACCGTCGGACCGGCCGGGCAGCTCGAGGTGCCCGCTGCCCAGTCCAGGCGGACGCGGCAGTGCTGGCTGTCGGGGTAGCCGCTGGTGGCCGAGCCGAGCCCGGCGAAGTTGGGCACCAGGTCGCAGAGGCCGGCGGGGGTGATGTCGACACAGCTACTGGCCGGGCCCTCGCCGCAGGCGTCGGTGCCCCGCACCTTATAGGCGTAGGCGATACCGCCCTGTGCGCGAGTGTCGATGAAGCTGGTGCCGGCGCTGGAGCCGATGTACTGGAAGTCGCCGGCGGCGGCGCCGGCGCAGGTGCCGAGGGCGCGGTAGACCTGCGTCGCCGTGGAGCCGGCGGCGTTGGTCCACGACACGGTGGTGCCCATCGGCGGGTTGTTGACCACGCCGAGGCCGGTGGGCGCGGCAGCGACCGCCGTAGCGCAGGCGGCGTAGGAGACCACCAGCGCGTAACCCTGGCGGTTGGTGTACGGCGCGCCGGTGCCGGGCACTGCCGGCGCGTTGATGGTGATGGTGTGGGTGGCCGCCAACGGCGCCGTCAGCCGCACCTGCTCGACGTTGTTGAGCACGTCGGCGGCGCCGCCGGTGGTCGAGACGAGGCCGGTCATCACGTTGCCGAGGTAGGTGTTGGTGCCGTCGGTGACGGTCAAGCTGAGGTTGTTGACCAGGTTGACGGCGACCCCCGGGCTGGGATCGGGATCCATCCACACCAGGGTGGCGCGAAACTCGGCACCGGCGGCGACGCTGATCGAGTAGGTGTGGCTGCCGGCGGTCTGCAGCCCATCGGTGTTGGGCACGTTCCACACCCGCACCTCGCGGCCATCGCCGGCGAAGAACAGGTTGTTGTCCAGGAAGAGGCGACCCCAGCCGTAGTCGTTGTTGCCGAAGATGTTGTTGGGCGGCGCGACGCTGGCAAGTGGCAGCGTGCCGTTGAGCAGCGCCGCCTTGACCAGCGCCGCGCGCGGGCGCAGCGAATCGGCGGCACTGGCGGCCCCGGTGGGGTAGTAGCCGTCCTCGAAGTACTGGCGCAGCAGAGCGGCGGCGCCGGCCGCCGTCGGGCAGGACATGGAGGTTCCCGACAGTGACTTGGTCGCGCAGTTGTTGGTCACGTGGCTGGCGTCGCCCGAAGCCGAGATGGTGGCCGAGCCGGGGGCCATGAGGTCGGGCTTCTTGCGGCCGTCGTCGGTGGGCCCGCGGCTGCTGGAGCCGACGACCACCGTCGAGTTGCCGTGGCCGACGCGGCCCACCGTCACCACGTTCTTGGAGTTGCCGGGCGAGCCGGTGGTGTTGGGGGTACCGCCGGCGCCGCCGGAGTTGCCGGCGGAGAAGAAGATCGTCATCTCCTCGTGCCCGAAGAGGAAGCGGTCGACGGTGGCGTCGTCGCCGGTGTACTCGCCGCCGTTGGCCGAGCCGTAGGAGTTGGAGTGCACCCGCGCCCCGGCGTTGAGGGCCTGCAGGTACATCGAGAACGGGTCGTCGAGGCCCGAGAGGCAGCCGGTGGTGTCGTGGCCGATGTCCTGGAAGATCAGCTTGGCGTTGGGCGCCATGCCGTCGCCGGTGTTGATGCCGGCGAAGGTCGGCGTCGACAGGACGGCGAAGTTGTCGCCCACCACCGTCGCCGAGGTGTGGGTGCCGTGGAAGCTGATCGGCCCGCCGCCGGGGCAGGTGGCGTTGCTGTCGTAGGCCGTCGAGCCCGGCATCACGTAGTAGGCGGCGACTTTTTTCGTCAGGTCGATGGTGCCGAGCGCCGGCGGCACGGGGCTCTGCGCGTCGGTGATCGCGCCCGCCGTCGCGTCGTAGCGGAAGAAGCACATGTCGGAGTCATTGCCGGAGTCGGCCACCGCGGCGATCTGCCCGGTGCCGGTGATGTTGCGGTTGAACAGGCCGCAATTGGTCGCCGGCGAGCAGGCGTTGCCGACGATGGCGCCGGTGGCGACGTTGGACTGCATCGGGCCGAGCGCGTCGACGTTGTTGAGCACCGGCCGGCGATAGGGCTCGACGAAGGCGACTCCGCTGATCGCCGCGGCGGCGGTGACGAGGTCGAGGCGGCTCTCGGCCGCGGCGCCGTAGCGCAGGTTGCCCGAACGCTCGTCGGAGATCTGCAGGCGCGCCGCGGCGGGGAAGCGCAGCGCCATCTCCCGCTCGACCTCGTCGACTGGCACGTCGGGGAAGATGCGCAGCGTGATCTCGGTGGTGTCGACCGCGGCGCCTGGCCACAGGTCGGGGTGGATCTTGTAGCCCGTCTTGTAGGGCCCGACCCAGCGCACGGCGGGGTTGAGGGCCAGCAGCCCGTTTGCCTCCGGGGTGATGCGGTAGGTGAAGGCGTTGTCGGGGATGTAGCCGACGAAGGAGACGCCCGCTCGCGCGAGCTGCTCCTTGGCGTCGAGCTGCCCGGCATGGAACTGCACGATGCCGTAGGCGCCGTCGACCGAGGTCGGCAGACCCACCATCCCGAAGTCGGGTTCCAGCAGCGTGGGGTCGAACGCCGCGCCGACGAGCAGCAGGTGCGAGCCGTCGCGCGGCACCTGCGCCAGCTCATCGGGGCCGAGCTGCTGCGGCTTGAGGCGTTGGGTCGGCGGCGAGGGGAGCGCCGACAGGGGTAGGGCGAGCAGCACGATCGCAGCCGCGACAGTCGTCGAGCGTCCGAGCATCGGGAGCCTCCTGGTGTTCTTCGGGTCTAGGCCGGCGGAGTTTACCTCGCCAACCGCCCGATGCGGTCACCTGACGTCGACAGACGTCGACTTCGTCGTCGCGTCAGGCTAAGGGCGGACCCGCCGGCGGCACCGCCACGTTGAGGTGCCCCGGCAGGATGCGGTAGCGCAGCGGCGGCGCGAGATGCAGCAACTCGCCGTCGAGGTAGACCGGCACCGGCCGTCGCCGGTGCGGGTACTCGACGCGCAGCTCGGTCGTCAGCCACTGCTCGTAGCGGCCGTCCTCGCGGATGTCGTGCAGCGTCGCGTAGAGCAGCGTGCGCAGCACGGCGGCGCGGCTCCTGCTGCGGTGGACGAAGAGGAGCAGCTGGCCGCTGTCGAGGCGCGAGCGCTGGCCGAAGCGGAAGAGGTGCATGGCGCCGGGGTTGTTGGAGACGAACACCAGCGGCGTCCGGTAGCAGAGGGTCTCGCCGTCGACCTCGAGGCGGACGTCGGACAGACGGTACTTGCCGAGCAGGCGCACGGCTGCGGCCAGGGTCACCGCGACTTTCGCGAGCCGCGAGCGCACGCGCGGCTCGGCGCGCTCGCGCACCACCTGCGAGTAGTAGCCGAGCGACGAGTGGTTGAGGAAGCGGTGACCGTTGACCTCGGCGATGTCGAGGCGCTGCCGCGTGGCGGCGGCGAGCGCCGCGGCGGCGGCGTGCAGTTCCTGCGGCATCCCGAGGTCGCGGGCGTAGTGGTTGAAGGTGCCGAGCGGCAGCACTCCCAGCATCGCCTCGCTGCCGGCGAGCGCGCCGGCGACGGCGTTGACCGTGCCGTCGCCGCCGCCGGCGATCACCAGCTCGGCGCCGCCGGCGATCGCCTCGCGGGTGGCGGCCGGCAGCTGCGGTCCCCGCACCGCCCGCACGTCGGCGGCGACTCCGGCCTGGCGTAGCGCGGCGGCGACCTCGGCGGGCCGCGCGATGCCGCGCGACAGTGTGCCGCCCTCGGGGTTGAGCAACGCGACTGCGTTCACGCCACGCTGGGGAGCAATCAGCGTGCCCCCGCGCGGCGGTGGCGCCGCCCCTGGCACGGGCCATGCGATGGAGGGTGATCGACAGGGCGCCACACGAGCCCAAACCACCCACCAGCGAAGGAGCCCGAAGATGAGTCGTACCCGAGCTTTGGCCGCCACTGCAGCACTTGCGCTGCTTCCTGCCTTGCTCATCGGCGGTTGCCGCGCTGGCGAGGAGCCGTCCCGTCCGACCGTTGGGCCGACCCTCTCGCAGGAGGGTGTCCGTCCTCCTGAGGGGACGAATTGGACCACCGATGCCCCGCCGGCGGTGACCGGCGTCCGGGCACGATCGCCGACGAGACCGCCGCGGAGCGCGAGCGCGCGCTTGCCGAGCGCGAGGCCGCCGTGGCCCAGCGCGAGGCCGAGGTCGCTCGCCGCGAGGTAGCGGCCACCACGGCGCCGCCGCGCGCGACCGCGCCCCGGCGCACGACCACCCGGACGACGACGCAGCGCGCCAGCGCGCCGGCGCCGCGCCGCACCGAGACCGCCTCGCGGACCGAAGAGCGCGAGCCGGCGCCGCCGCCGCGCCGCGAGCCGACGCAGGTCACCGTTGCCGCCGGCACCAGCATCAGCGCCGAGGTGACGAACGGCGCCTCCAGCGCCACCGCGCAGGTGGGCGACAGCGTCAGCGCGCGGGTCAGCGAGAACGTCTACGCCGGCGGCGAGCTGGCGATTCCCGGCCGGCTCGCTGGTCACCGGGACGGTCACCGACGTGCAGGGCCTGCGCCGCGTCGGCGGCCGCGCACGCCTCGCGGTGCGTTTCGACAGCGTCGAGCTGCCCAACGGCACGCGCGCGCCGATCTACGCCGCGTGGTCGGCGACGGGCCGCAACGAGACCGGCCGCGACGCCGCCACCATCGGCGGCAGCGCCGCCGGCGGCGCGGTGCTCGGCCGCGTGCTGTCGCGCGGGCGCCGCAGCGACGAGCGCACGGCGCAGGGCGCCGCGGTGGGCGCCGTCATCGGCACCGTCATCGCCGCGCGCAACCAGCGCGGCGGCGAGGTGCAGCTGCCGGCCGGGACGCCGGTCGACCTGACGCTCGCCGACTCGGTGCGCATCACCACCAGCAGCTGACGGATTTCGAGCTTTCGGTTCTCTCCCACGGGGTGCCTGGCGTCCCGCCCCGCTCGCAACGGCGAGGCGGGCTACCCCTCCAACCCGCGCGCGGGCCCCAGGCACCCCACTTTTTTCGCTGGGCGGCGGCTGTCGAACCGCTGTGCGGCGGTAGCCGCCGGGCGGTCGCTGGTCGCGGGGCCGGCGTTCGCTGCGGAGCCAGGGAGCTCCTCGACCCCACGATCCCAGGTGGTAGCATCGCCGCCCGTGAGCCAACACCCTCGCGATCGCCGTCCGCAGCGCATCGCCGTGCTGCCGGGAGACGGCATCGGCGTCGACGTCACCGCCGAGGCCGTCAAGGTCCTCGAGGCGGCCGCCGAGCGCTGGTCGCTGCCCCTCGAGCTCGTGCACTTCCCGCTGGAGCGCCGACCACTATCTCGCGACCGGCGAGACCATCCCGCCGGGCGCCTTCGACGACCTCCGCGACCGCTTCGCGGCCATCTTCATCGGCGCCTACGGCGACCCGCGCGTGCCCGACATGAAGCACGCCGCCGACATCCTGCTCGGCATCCGCTTCAAGCTCGACCTCTACATCAACCTGCGCCCGATCAAGCTCTACGACGAGCGCCTCTGCCCGCTCAAGGGCAAGGGCGATTCGCGACGTCGACTTCGTGGTCTTCCGCGAGAACACCGAGGGCGCCTACGTCGGCGTCGGCGGCAACTTCAAGAACGGCACGCCGGACGAGATCGCGTGCAGGAGGAGATCCACACCCGCAAGGGCGTGGAGCGCATCATCCGCGCCGCCTTCGAGTACGCCGTGCAGCACGGCCGCCGCGAGGTCTGCATGGCCGACAAGAGCAACGTCATGCGCTACTCGCGGCGACCTCTGGCAGCGCGTCTTCGCCGAGGTGGCGGCGGAGTACCCGCAGATCGAGCACCGCCACCTCTTCGTCGACGCCCTGACCATGCAGATGGTGCGGCAGCCGGAGAGCTTCGACGTCATCGTCACCAACAACATGTTCGGCGACATCGTCACCGACCTCGGCGCCGCGCTGCAGGGCGGCCTCGGCGTCGCCGGCTCGGCCAACCTCCACCCCGGCGAGGTCTCGATGTTCGAGCCGGTGCACGGCTCGGCGCCGAAGTACGCCGGCACCGGCCGCGCCAACCCGGTGGGGGCGATCCTCTCGCTGGCGTTGATGCTCGACTACCTCGGCCACGCCGAGGCGGCGGCGGAGGTGGAGGCGCGCGGTGGCGCAGAGCCTCCGCGACGGCCAGACGACGGCCGACCTCGGCGGCACGCTCACCACCTCGCAGGTGGGCGACCTCATCGCGCGCGCCGTGGCGGCGCCAGCTGCCGCGCATTCCTGAGCTCGCCGCGCGGGGTTCGGCCTGATGCCGCTATCCGAAGCCGACCTGATCTACGACTGGAACCGCGCCGGCGAGGGCGACCTGCGAGCCGGCGCGCGGCCGCGTCGAGCTCAACGACGAGACGCTGCGCGACGGGCTGCAGTCGCCCTCGGTGCGCACGCCGTCGATCGAGGCACAAGCTCGCCATCCTGCACGTGATGGTGGCGCTCGGCATCGACGCCCTCGACCTCGGGCTGCCGGGCGCCGGGCCGCACGTGGTGCGCGACGTGCTGGCGCTGGCGCGCGAGATCGCCGACAAGCAAGCTGCCGATCGCGCCCAACTGCGCCGCGCGCACGGTGGAGGCCGACATCCAGCCGATCGTCGAGATCTCGCAGCAGGCCGGCATCCCGATCGAGGCGGCCTGCTTCATCGGCTCCTCGCCGATCCGCCAGTACGCCGAGGGGTGGACGCTCGACCGCATGCTCGAGCTGTCGGAGAAGGCGGTGTCGTTCGCGGCCAAGCAGGGGCTGCCGGTCATGTTCGTCACCGAGGACACGACGCGCGCCAACCCCGAGGACCTGCGCCGCCTCTACACCGACGGCGGTCGAGGCGGGGGCGCGGCGCGTCTGCGTCGCCGACACCGTCGGCCACGCGACGCCCGACGGCGCGCGCCGCGCTCATGCGCTTCATCCGCGAGGTGGTCGACGCCACCGGCGAGGACGTGCAGGTCGACTGGCACGGCCACCGCGACCGCGGCCTGGGCGAGATCAACGCCCTCGCCGCCGCCGAGGCCGGCGCCGACCGCCTGCACGGCACGGCGCTCGGCATCGGCGAGCGCGTCGGCAACGCGCCGATGGACCTGCTGCTGGTCAACTTCGTGCTGCTCGGCTGGCGCGACTACGACCTCTCGCGCCTGCCCGAGTACTGCCGGCTGGTGGCCGAGGCGACCGGCGTGCCGTTCCCCGACAACTACCCGGTGGTCGGCATCGACGCCTTCCGCACCGGCACCGGCGTGCACGCCGCGGCGATCATCAAGGCGCGCGCCAAGGGCGACGACTGGCTCGCCGACCGCATCTACTCGGGCGTGCCGGCGAGCCTCGTCGGCCGCCGCCAGCTGGTCGAGGTCGGGCCGATGAGCGGCGAGTCCAACGTCGTCTTCTGGCTGCAGTCGCACGGCATCGAGCCGCGGCCCGAGCTGGTGGCGACGATCTTCCAGCGCGCCAAGGCCGCATCGACCGTGCTCGGCGAGGAGGAGCTGCTGGCGCTCTGCGCCGAGTGACAGGGACGCGGGCTGGGAGGCGCGGTGGACGAGGCTGGTAAAATGGCGCCGACCCCCAAGCCGACGGCCCTCTCCACCTAGCCTGCGCCGCCGGCCACCCCGACGACCATCCCCGAGGAAACCATGATCCTGGAACGTTTTACGGTCGGTCCGTTCGCCGAGAACTGCTATCTGATCGGCAAGGCGCCGCGCGTCGCCATCGTCGATCCGGGCGGCGAGAGCGAGCGCATCGCTGCGGTCATCGACGAGCACGGCTGGAAGCCCGAGGCCATCCTGCTCACCCACGGCCACATCGACCACGTGGCGCACTGTTGCCACCTCGCCGAGCGCTACGCCCTCCCCGTCTACATGCACCGCGCCGACCTCTTCCTCCTCCAGTCCGCCCAGTTCCCCGAGTTCGCCAGCATGCTCGGCGCCCGCCCCTGCCCGGAGCCGACGGGCTACCTCGAAGAGGGCGTGCCGGTGGAGGTCGCCGGCCTGCGGCTGCGCGTCCTCCACACGCCCGGTCACACGCCGGGCAGCGTCTGCCTGCTCGACGAGGAGAGCGGCGAGGCGCTGGTGGGCGACACCGTCTTCTACCGCGGTGTCGGCCGCACCGACCTGCCGGGCGGCGACTTCGCGACGCTGGCGACCTCGGTGCGCGACCGGCTCTTCGCGGTCGCCGGCGACTTCCGCCTCTGGCCCGGCCACGGCCCCGAGACGCGGCTCGAAGAGGAGCGGGCGGAGAACCCGTTCTTCGGCGCCAACATCTGCGCGCTGGTCTAAGCGTCGAGACGGTCGCCGCAACCGCGCTCGCCTGCTAGGCTTCCCTCATCCTCGAGGAGTCGACGCACGATGGCGGCATTGGTGCTATTTCGTCCGTTGGGTGGGGTACTAGTAAGCAAGCGACTGCGGCGCTCGGCGGCCGCCGCCCTCGTCATCGCCATCGTCGCGGCAACGGGCGTTGCGACCGCGGCAAGCGGCGCTGCGATCGAGCTGATCTCCCGGTCGGCGGTGCAACCGCCGGGGGGCACGCCGTCGGGGCCCAGCACGCTGGGAGGCGTTTCCGCCGACGGCCGCTTCGTCGTCTTCGCGAGCCGCGCCGCCGACATCGTCCTGGGCCAGGTCGACGAGGACCACCGCCCTGGCGACTTCATCACTCCTTCGAGCTGGGACGTCTTCTTGTACGACCGGACTCGCCGCGTCACCACGTTGGTGAGCCATGGCAGCGCGTCGATCCGAGTCGCGGGTGGGAGCGGGCGCGACAGCCGCGGTCCGGTGATCAGCGCCGACGGCAACTGGATCGCCTTCGTCAGCAGGCGAAGCGACCTCGTTCCCGGCCAGGTGGGCAACGACGGCAACGACGTCTTCCTCTACGATCGCCTCCGCAACGCCAGCGTCCTCGTCAGCCACCGGTTCAGCTCGCCGCTTTCCGACTCCAGCGGCGGCGCCAGCGCGCCGGCGATGAGCGCCGACGGCCGCTACGTCGCCTACTACAGCGACGCCATCGACATCGTCGCTGCCGACTCCGAGCGCGACACCAAGCTCTTCGTCTTCGACCGCTCGACGGGCATCAACACGCTCGTCGCGCGCGGCGTTGGCAGCGTGTTCGAGTCATTAGGGATGAGCGCGGACGGCCGGTTCGTGGTCTTCCAAAAGCTCGGCGACATCTTCGTCCACGACCGTGTCGGCGGCGCGACAGCGCTAGTCACCCACGCGGCGGGCTCGCCGACGACCTCCGCCAACGATGGCTCGCTGCTTCCCGTCATGAGCGCTGACGGCAGCACCATCGCCTACATGAGCTGGGCCACTAACCTCGTCGCCGGCCAGATCGACGGCGCCGACACCTACGATGTGTTCCTCTACGACCGCGCCACGGGCCTGACGACCCTGGTGAGCCGGTCGACGAGCTCCGCCGTGACCGCCGCCAACGGCGAGTCCTCGGACCTGGCGATCAGTGCCAACGGCAGCTCGGTCGTTTTCCTCAGCCGAGCCACCGATCTCGTGGCCGGCGTCACCGACGGCAATCAGTCGTACGACGAGTACCTTTACGACCGCAACCTGGATCGGCTCTCACTCGTCAGCCATGTAGAGGGGGCGCCGTTCGCGGCGGCGAACCGTCCGGCGTACGGCCCTTCGGTAACCCCGGACGGCGGCCGCTTCACGTTCACCACTGCCGCAAGCGACGTGCTTCCGGGCCTCTCCGACCCCGCGCCATGGTTCAACCTGTTCGTGCGCGACGGCGGCACCGGGGCGGCCACACTGATCGGTCTCCAGGACCGGACGGGGCCGGGGGTGCAGGGGGTCTCGCCGCGGCCGCGGTTCACGCCCGACGGCAAGACGATGGCATTCGGAGGCCTGGCCGGGCTCACCTCCGCCGACGCCAACCAGGAGTGGGACGTCTACCTCTACGGCGACCCCGCGGCCGACCCCGGGCCCTTCGTTCCCTGCACTCTGCTCGACACGCGCCGGCCCGCCGACGCCCCAGCCCTGCGATCGGAAGTCAAACGGCTGATCGTTGCCGCAGGGGCATGCGAGATGCCGCCTACCGCCAAGTGGATCTCCGTCAAGGTGACCGCGCTGCAGGCGACGGGCAAGGGCAACCTGCGCATGTTCCCGGGCAACCAGGCGAGAGCAGCGAGCAGCGCGACACTGGCATTGAAGAAGGGCGGCGTCCGCACCGCGAGCTATCAGCTGCGGCTGGCCACCGACGGAGCCGGCACCCTGGCGTTGCTGCCTTTCGTCGCCGCCCGCGGCAGCGTCCATGTCGTCTTGGAGGTCCTCGGTTACTCGGAGTAGGGTTTCCCCCTTTCGCCGCCGCCTCGACCGCTGGCTCGACGAGCTGGCGAGCGAGCGCGGCCTGGCCGCCAACTCGCTCGCTGCCTACCGTCGTGACCTGCTGCGCATGGAAACGGATTTGCGCGCGGCGCAGGTGGAGCCGCTCGACGCCGATTCCAAGGCGCTCGCCGCGCACCAGCGCCGGCTGCTGCGCGCGGGGATGGCGCCGCGCACGCTACGGCGCGCGCTTGCCTCGATGCGTGGTTTCTACGGTCACTTGGTCGCCAGCGGCGAGCGCGCCGACAACCCGGCCGAGCACCTGCTGGCGCCGCGCAAGCTGCAGACGCTGCCCAAGGTGCTCAGCGAGGCGCAGGTGGCGGCGCTGCTTGCCGGGCCCGATCCCGCGCAGCCGCTCGGCCTGCGCGACAAGGCGATGCTCGAGCTGCTCTACGCCACCGGATTGCGCGCCTCCGAGCTCGTGGGGCTGACCCTCGGCCAGCTGCGCCTCGGCGAGGGCTTCCTCGTCGCCTTCGGCAAGGGCAGCAAGGAGCGCATCGTGCCGGTGGGGGAGCAGGCGGAAACGTGGGTTCGCCGCTACCTCACGGAGGTGCGCGGCGGGTTGCTGCGGGGGCGTCACGCGGAGGTGTTCCTCAACCATCGCGGTACGCCGCTCACGCGCCAGGGCTTCTGGAAGGTGCTCGCCGCCTACGGCCGCCGCGCCGGCATCCGCGCCCTGTCGCCGCACGTGCTGCGGCACAGCTTCGCCACCCACCTGCTCGAGCACGGCGCCGACCTGCGTGCGGTGCAGATGATGCTCGGCCACAGCGACATCTCGACGACGCAGATCTACACCCACATCCACCAGCAGCGGCTGCGGTCTCTGTACGACAAGTTCCACCCGCGCGCGTGACCGCGGACCCGTGCGTTACGATGAAGCGATGCCGCGGCCAAGGCGCTCGCCGGCGCTGCTCGTGGCCACACTCGCGGCGGCGTCGATCGCTTGCGGCGAGGCGCGACGCGGGGCGCCCGCGGAAGCCGCCGCGCCCCCGTCCACGCGCGGCTACGTCGTCATCTCCATAGACACCCTGCGCGCCGACCACCTCGGCTGCTACGGCTACCCGCGGCCGACGAGCCCCTTCCTCGACGAGCTGGCTTCGCGCGGCACGCTCTTCGAGCAGGCTTACGCGCAGTACCCGAGCACGCTGGTGTCGCACATGTCGATGTTCACCGGCCTGTACCCGCGCGAGCATGGCGTGATCACCGCCGACGCGGTGCTCGCGCCGGAGATCGAGAGCTTCCCGGAGGTCTTCCAGCGCGCCGGCTTCCGCACCGCCGGCTTCACCGAGGGCGGCTACGTCAGCGGCCGCTACGGCTTCCGCCGCGGCTTCGACTCCTTCCGCGCTCGCGACAAGGCGGGCGCCCGCCAGCTGGCCGCCACCTTCGCCCGCGGCGTCGAGTTCCTCGCCGAGCTGCCCACCGATGCGCGCTTCCTGCTCTTCCTCCACACCTACGCCGTGCACAGCCCCTACGACGCGCCCGGACCGCTATCGCGAGCCGTTCTGGCCGGGCGAGCCGCCGCAGGGAGCGATTCCCGGCACTCCCGCCGCGCTCAACGCCGCCAACGCTCGCGAGCAGGAGCTTTCGCCGGCGGCAGTCGACTACGTCGCCGCGCTCTACGACGCCGGCATCCGCGAGACCGACGAGACGCTGCGCGGCTTCTTCGGCGAGCTCGCACGGCTCGGCCTCGACGACGAGACGACGGTGATCGTCACCTCCGACCACGGCGAGGAGCTGCGCGAGCACGGCCGCTTCCACCACACGCAGCTCTACGGCGAGGTGTTGCGCGTGCCGCTGATCGTGCTCCACCCGCAGCGGCGCGCCGCCGTGCGCCACGCCGGCCGTGGTGCAGCTCGTCGACCTCGCGCCCACGCTCTACGAGCTCGCGGGCGTTCGCCCCACCGGCCGCCCGAGCGGAAGAAGCCTCGCGGGCCTCGTCGGCCGCGCCGCGCCCGGCGGCGACGGCTCTGCCTGGGCGGAAGGCGAGGCGGGCGAGCGGGCGCTCTACCGCCGCGAGGGAGGCGCGTTTCGGAGCCTGCTGCTCGTCGACCCGCCGGTGGAGGCGTGGAACGGGCGCAGCCTCACCTTCGACGCCGCCGCTGGCGAGCTCGCGTTCGAAGCGCGCGCCTTCGGCGTGCCGCGGGCGCTGCGCGCCGCAGGGCCTGGCGGCGCGACGCACGAGCAGACGATCGACACCGCGTGGACTCGGGTGCGGCTCGCGCTCGGCAAGCCGGGTCGCGTGCGGTTGGAGGTCGACGGCTGCGGCGCCCCCGAGGGATCCAGCACGCGCGACGCCGTGTGCTACGGCTTCCAGGTTCGCGGCGTGCGGCCGGTACGGCTGGAGCTCTTCGACCTCGCCGCCGACCCGGGTCAGCGCCACGACCTGGCGCGCCGCGAGGCAACGGCCACGCGCAGCCTCGCCCGCGACCTGCTCGCCTTCCGCCCGCAGCCACGCGGCAGCGGCGCGGCGGCGCCGGTGGACGCCGAGCTCGCCGCCCAGCTCCAGGCGCTCGGCTACGCCGGCCACGTCGAGGCGGCGCGGCAGGCCGCCGCCGGCCAGCGTTAGAATCGCACCCCTTTCACGGCAAGGAGGCGCCATGCTCGACCGCATCCAGGAGATCGACACCGGCGCGATCGAGGAGCTGACCCGGATCAAGCGCGACCGGGAGGTGCTCGACGACCGCCTGCGGATGATGGCCGAGCGGCGCGACGGGGTGTCGGAGGTGGTCTTCGAACGCGTGCGCGGCGACTACCGCGGCCGCCTCGACGCCCTCGACGAGCAAGGCGCGGCCGCTGCTGCAGCGCGCCCGCGGCGAGTACGCCAAGCTGCAGGCGCTGCGCGGCGAGCTGCAACGAGGGCGCGACGAAGCGCAGCTCGAGAAGGAGGAGGTCGACTTCCGCCACGGCCTCGGCGAGTTCGCCGACGGCGAGTACGAGCCGCGCGCCGCCGACTGCGCCGAGCGGGTGAGCGCGCGCGACGGCGAGCTCGCCGAGGTGGAGTCGCTGCGCGAGCGCTTCCTCGCCGCCTGCCGCTCGCCGGAGGAGCTCGATGAGGCGCAGGCGGAGCCGGCAGCCGAGACCGATGCCGCGACGGTTGCCGTCGAGGAGCCGGAGCCGCTCGTCGTCGCCCCGCCAACCGGCGTCGTCGCCGACCCGGCGCTCGAGGAGCCGTTCGCGCCGCCGTCGGAGGTGGTCGCTGACGAGCCGGCGACCGCGATCGCGCCGCTCATCGCCGATCAGGAAGCCGCAGACGCCACGCCACCGCCGCCGCCACCGGCCGGCTACGGCGCCTTCGACTTCGGCAGCACCCACCGTCTCCAGGCGCCGGAGGAGCCGGGAGCCGACGACGCCACCATCCTCGACGGTCCGTCGCGCGACGACGAGATCGACGTCGGCGATCCGCGCGGCAGCGGCGACGACCCGCACGAGGCGCCGACCGGCAGCTTCGACGTGCCACCGCTGCCGCCGCCCGTGGCGGTGGGCTTCGAGGACGACGAGCTCTCGGGAGCGACACGCATCCTGGCGCGGCCGCGCCTCGTCGAGATGGAGAGCGGCGTCTCCGGCCGCGAGCACGCGCTGGCGCTCGGCCGCACCTCCATCGGCCGCGCCTCCGACAACGTCGTGCACCTGCTCGACGAGGCGGTGTCGCGTCACCACGCCGAGGTGGTCCCCGGTCCGCGCGGCTACCTGCTGCGCGACCTCGGCTCGGAGAACGGCATCTACGTCAACGGCGAGCGCTCGCCAGAGCACGTGCTGCGCGACGGCGACGTGATCCAGATCGGGGCGCGGACGCTGGTCTTCCAGGGGGCCTGAGCCGGGCAATGGTGCGCGTCCTCGCCGGCGACTTCGGCGGCACCAGCGCGCGGGTGGGACTCTTCGCGCTGGAGCCCGGCGAGCCGCCGCGGCTCGACCGCCACGAGAGCTACCCGGCGCGCGAGATCGGCGGAGTCGAGGAAGCGGTCGAGCGTTTCCTCGCCGAGCAGGGAGCGCCCGCTGTGGCCGCCGCCTGCTTCGGCGTCGCCGGCGCGGTGGCCGACAACCGCGCGCTGCTCACCAACATCGGCTGGACGGTCGACGGCGGCGCCCTCGCCGCGCGCTTCGGCTTCACCGTCGAGCTGATCAACGACCTGGTGGCGACGGCGCTCGGCATGGGTGCGCTGGGCGCGGGCGACTTCGTCGAGCTCAACCCGCGCGCGGTGGAAGCGGAGGGGAGCGCCGTGCTGCTCGGCGCCGGCACCGGCCTCGGCGTGGCGCTGCTCGTGCGGTCGGGCGATCGCTTCATCGCCTCGCCGTCGGAGGGCGGCCACGCCGAGCTCGCGGCGCGCGACGACGAGGAGTGGGCGCTGCGGCGCTTCCTCGCGCCGCGCTGCGGCGGCCGCGTCAGCGTCGAGCGCGTCGTCTCCGGCATGGGGCTGCGCAACCTCTACGACTTCCTGCTCGACCGCGGCGAGATCGCGTCCACGCCGGAGGTGGCGGCGAACATCGCCGCCGGCGAGGACGCCGGCAAGGCGATCGCCGAGAGCGGCCTCGACAAGAGCTGCGCCATCTGCGTGCGTGTGCTCGACCTCTTCGCCTCCGCCTTCGGCGCTTTCGCCGGCGACCTGGCGCTGGTCGGTGGCGCCCGCGGCGGCGTCTACCTCGGCGGCGGCGTCTCCGAGCGGCTGGCGAAGAAGCTCGCCGACGGCACCTTCCTGCGCGCCTTCGTTGCACAAAGGTCGCCTGGAGAGCTTCGTCGAGCAGATCCCGGTGCGCATCCTCATGCGCCCCGACGCCGCCATCCTGGGCGCCGCCCAGCGCGCGGGCGAGCTGGCTGGCGGCGACTGATCGGACGTCGCGCGGTCAGAGCCTGAACGGCTCCCAGGTGTCGTTGGCCGTACGCGCCGCGAGCAGGATTGGCGCTAGCGGCGACAGTGCCGAGACCACTTGGCGGACGACGTTGATCGAGAGACTGTTGCCCACCAGCCGCCAGGCGTTTGCACGCGCGAGGTCGGGAGGAAGGCGATAGCTGGCGGGGAAACCGAGGAGGCTCAGGATCTCGTTCGGCGAGAAGTGACGAACGATGCTGTTGCGCCGAAGGTAGGAGCCGGCGCGGACGGGCGAGCGCCCGTAGGCCGAGGTGAACGTGGCCGCGACGGCATCCGGATCGTCGGCGTCGACGATGTCGATAGCGTGTTCGTAACGTGCGAGCAGCTCGCCCGGGACCTGGAGCTCGGCTGAATCCTCGGCGTCGAGAAAGTCTCGGAGTGGCGGGTGCGGTGATCGCGCGGGGAACACGGGCGGTGCAGTCTCGCTCGCGCGCGCGTCGTGCGCGGACCGTAGGAGGGCCCATCGGGCGAGCCCATTGCGATCTGCCAGGACGTAGAAGCGACGCCGCCGGTTCGGGACTCCGAGCTCCGTGGGGCAAAGCAGGATCTCGGCGACCTCATAGCCGCCGCGGTCGAGCACCTCGCGCAGCCGAGCGTGAGCCTGCGAGCCGCGCATCTCGGGCACGTTCTCGAGCGCCAGCGCCGGCGGCCGCAGCCGGTCGATGAGCTCGAGCAGGTGCAGAAAGCCGCGGCTCCGCAGGTCGTCGAGGTCGCGGCCCTTGCCGCGGCGTGTGTAAGGCTGGCATGGCGGCGACATCCACCACACCTCGGCGCCGCGCAGCAGCGGGTCGTCTGCACGCAGCGATTCGATGGCGCGTGTAGCCGTGCGATGCGCAAAGTTGTGACGGTAGACGCCGAGCGCGACGGTGTTGACGTCGATCGCAGCCGTCACCGTGGCGCGGCCGCCGAGCGCGGCGGCGCAGCCGCCAATGCCGCAGTGGAGCTCGAGCACCCGCGGCAGCACGCCGCCCGTTGCTGCATTCGCGGCGCCGTCCGGTGCGCTGCTCATGGCGCCGATTGTAGGGACGTTCGGCGCGCCGGTATGCTGCGACCGCGGCAATGTGGAGGGGCGCGCATGATCGAACGGCGGGAAGAGGGGCCGGTCACCGTCCTCGAGCTGCGGCACAAGAAGGCCAACGCGCTCGACGTCGAGCTGCTCGCCGCGCTCGAAGGCGAGCTCGTCGCCGCCGAGCGCGCGGGGCAGGCGGTGGTGCTCACCGGGACGGGCTCCATCTTCTCCGCCGGCGTCGACCTCTACCGCGTCCTCGACGGCGGCGCGGGGTACCTCGACTCCTTCCTGCCGGCGCTCGACTCCGCGCTTCAACGCCTCTTCACCTTCCCGCGGCCGGCGGTGGCGGCCATCAACGGCCACGCCATGGCGGGGGGCTGGATCCTCGCCTGCGCCTGCGACTACCGCGTGGTTTCGCTCGGCGCCGGCAAGCTCGGGCTGCCGGAGCTGCAGGTCGGCGTCGCCTTCCCGCCCATCGCCGTCGAGACCGTGCGCTTCGCGACCCCGATCCCGCAGCTTCATCCGCTCGTCTTCGCCGGCCGCACCTACTCGGGCGACGAGGCGCAGCGGCACGGGCTGGTGGACGAGGCGATGCCCGCCGAAGCGGTGCTGTCGCGGGCGCTGGCCGTCGCCACCGCGCTCGCGCAGGTGCCGGCCGAGGCCTACCGGCTCACCAAGCAACAGCTCCGTGCGCCGACGATGGAGCGTGTCGCCGCCGCCGGCGAGAGCGCCGCCGCCGTGCGGCAGCAATGGGCGGGCGACGACGCCGCGGCGGCCATCCGCGGCTACATGGATCGCGTCGTCGGCAAGCCGCGCTGAGGCGCCACCCGCGCTCCTGTCAGGTGCGGCGACTTCGCCGCCGATCGTCTACCAGCCGAGCAGGTAGCCGAAGATCAGCGGCGCCACGATGGTCGCGTCGCTCTCGATGACGAAGCGCGGCGTGTCGATGGCGAGCTTGCCCCAGGAGATCTTCTCGTTGGGCACGGCGCCGCTGTAGCTGCCGAACGACGTCGTGCTGTCGGAGATCTGGCAGAAGTAGCCCCAGAAGGGCGCGTCCTGCTGCAGGTCCTGCTGGATCAGCGGCACCACGCAGATGGGGAAGTCGCCGGCGATGCCGCCGCCGATCTGGAAGAAGCCGATCGAGTGGTCGGCGCTCTGCTTGCCGTACCAGTCGACGAGCTCGCCCATGTACTCGACGCCGGCGCGCATCGGCAGGTAGCTCGAGAGGTCGCCGGCGACGACGTGGGCGACGAAGATGTTGCCCAGCGTCGAGTCCTCCCAGCCGGGGACGAAGAGCGGCAGGTTGCGCTCGGCGGCGGCGACGAGCCAGGAGTCCTTGGGGTCGATCTGGTAGTCGCCGGCGAAGGCGCCCTCGTTGAGCAGGCGGTAGAAGTACTGATGGGGAAGATAGCGCTCGCCCTTCTTGTCGGCCTCCTTCCACAGCTCGACGATCTTCCCCTCGATGCGGCGGATCGCCTCCTCCTCGGGGATGGCGGTGTCGGTGACGCGGTTCATGCCGCGCTGGCGGAGATCTTCCTCGGCCTCGGCGGAGAGCCCGCGGTAATGGGGGAGCCGCTCGTAGAAGTCGTGGGCGACGAGGTTGAAGACGTCCTCTTCGAGGTTGGCGCCGGTGCAGGTGATGGCGTGCACCTTGTCCTGGCGGATGAGCTCGGCGAGCGAGAGGCCGAGCTCGGCCGTGCTCATGGCGCCGGCGAGGGTGATCATCATCTTGCCGCCGGGTTTCCCGTCCCGAGGGGCGAGGTGAGCTTCGTAGGCGCGCGCGGCGTCGCGGACGACGGCGGCGTTGAAGTGGCGGTAGTGGTGGTCGACGAACTGGCGGATCGTGCTCATGGGGCGCGATTATTCGCCACGACCGCGCCCCGCGCAACGAAGCACGCGCTTACGCCTGATCGGCGACCAGGTCCTGGTACTCCGGGTTCTCCTCGATGAACCTTGCGACGAAGGGGCAGGACGGGATGATCTGTTCACCCTCCTGGCGCGCCCAGTCGAGCGCCTGGCGGACGAGCTCGGTGCCGATGCCCTTGGAGCGCAGGTGGGGCGGCACCAGGGTGCTGCGGAAGTCTAGGACCTTCTCGCCGACGCGGTGATAGCTGAGCACGGTGCCCATGTTGGCCATCTTGTGCTGGACATCGCCGTCGATGACCTCCGGGGGCACGTGGAAACGGCTGGCTTCGGGGTCGTGCTGAACGTCGAGCTGCATTGCGGCCTCCATGCCTCGGGTGGGTGACGGATCGGGGCGATCCGCCACCACTCCCGACTGCAAGGCGAAGGCCAGCGAAGCGGCGGGCGCGGAGCCCGCCCTACGCGTGGGTCGCCGCGCCCGCCATGCGCCTACGGGCGCGGTCGTAGGGCGGGCTCGGCGCCCGCCGTCTTGCGCTCATTGCCCGGCCGCCGGCTCTTCCTTCGGCACGATGACCACCGGCGCCTGCTTGTCGCGCACCAGCTTCTCGAACGCCGGCAGGTCCGTCGCGAGCACCTGGTCGAGCTCGGCGAGGTGCTTGTCGAGCTGACCCTGCAGCTCGGCGAGGCGCTCCTCGATGGCTTTGGTCGGCACCCCCTGGGCGGAGGCGACGGAGCCGAGCAGGTTGCCGATCTGGTCGTCGAGCTGGGGCGGGAAGTTGAGGATGTCCTGGCCCGCCTGCGACTTCTTCTGGTGCAGCTTGTCCTCGACCGCGTCGAGCTTGGCGATCAGCGCCTTGGCGGCGTCGCCGACGCCGTCGGCCGTGCCGTCCAGGCCGGCGTCCTTCATCCGCTTGGCGAGCCCCTCGACCTGCGTGCGCACGTCGCGCAGCCGCTGGATGGCGCGGTGGGTGCGCGAGAGCTGCTCCCACGTCGTCCTGGCGACGCGGTACTGCGCCGCGAAGGCCTCCGCCGGGATCTGCTTGCGCGGGTCGGGCTGCACCTCGAGCGGCTGCGTGCTCGACCACTCGCCGACGGTGAGCTTGACCTGGTACTTCCCGGGCGGCACCACCGGCCCGTCGGTGCTCCCCCACATGATGGCGTCGGAGACGACGAACGCGTCGGGCAGCTGCAGGTTCCAGTCGTAGCGGTTGAGCCCCTGCTTGGCGGCGATCTTCCGCGGCCGCGCCAGCTCGGGGAAGAAGCGCAGGAATTGGTTGGGCGCGGCGGCCTCCTCCTTCTGGCTCGACAGCGTGCGAATGACCTTGCCCTCGGGGTCGAGGATCTCCAGCTTCACCTCCGTCTTGCCGTCGCCTTCGAGATCCTCGGGCAGCAGGTAGAAGACGGTGGCGCCGTACGGCGGGTTCTCGCCCGCGCTCGGGTTGCCGCCGACCACCGCCGCCGCGGTTGAGCAGCCGCACCGCGGGCCGCGGCGCGAACAGGTGGCGGCTCGCCTTGGCGATCTCCGGCGTCAGCTGCCGCAGCGGCGAGAGGTCGTCGAGCACCCAGAACGAGCGGCCGTGGGTGGCGATGGCGAGGTCGCCGTTCTTGACCGCGAGGTCCGCGACCGGCGCCACCGGCAGGTCGAGCTGGAAGCGCTGCCAGCTCTTGCCGTCGTCGAAGGAGACGTAGAGCCCGAACTCGCTGCCGGCGAAGAGCAGGTCGCGGGCGCTCGGGGTCCTCGCGCACGACGCGCACCCAGTGGTCGGCGGGGATGCCGTTCCTGCCGTCGGTGAGCAGCGTCCAGGTCTTGCCATGGTCGTCGGTGCGGAAGACGTACGGCTTGCGGTCGTCCAGCCGATACCGGTGCACCGCCAGGTAGGCGCGCCCGGCGTGCTTCTTCGACAGCTCGATGCTGTTGACGGTGCCCCACTCCGGCATGCCCTTCGGCGTCACGTCGCTCCAGTTGCGCGCCGTCGTCGCGCGAGAGGTGCACCCGGCCGTCGTCGCTCCCCGCCCACAGCTCGCCGGCGGTGAGCGGCGACTCCTCGAAGGCGAAGATGGTGTCGTACACCTCGACGCCGGTGTTGTCCCAGGTGATGGGGCCGCCGGCGTAGCCCTGCTTGCTCGGATCGTTGCGCGTCAGGTCGGGGCTGATGACCTCCCAGCTCTTCCCCTCGTCGCGCGTGCGGTGCACGAAGTTCGACGTCGCGTAGAGCGTCTGCGGGTCGTGCGGCGAGGTGCGGATCGGCGTGTTCCACTGGAAGCGGTAACGCAGGTCCTTGGCCTGCTGGCCCACCGCCGCCTGCGGCCACGACCGACCGTCCTCCTCGTGGCCGAGCTTCCGGTCGTAGCGGCCGATGTAGCCGCCGTAGCAGCCGGCGTAGGTGACGTCGGGGTTCCTGCGTGTTGACGGCGACGTAGGCGCTCTCGCAGCCGCCCGGCACGTACCAGTGGTGGCGGTCGACGTTGCCGTCCATGGTGCGGCTGGGCACGGCGAGCGCCGTGTTGTCCTGCTGGCCGCCGTACATCCAGTAGGGGAACTGGTCGTCGACGGTGAGCCGGTAGATCTCGGCCGTCGGCTGGTTGGCTCTGCGTCGACCAGGTGCGGCCGCCGTTGTAGGTGACGTTGGCGCCGCCGTCGTTGGCCTCGACCATGATCTGCGGGTTGTCGGGGTCGATCCACAGGTCGTGGTTGTCGCCGTGCGGCGTGCGCAACGGCGTGAAGTTGCGGCCGCCGTCCTCGGAGCGCCACATGCCGACGTTGAGCACGTAGACGGTGCTGGCGTCCTTGGGGTCGGCGTAGATGTGGGTGTAGTACCAGGCGCGCTGGATGAGGTTGCGGTCGGGGCTGAGCAGCCGGAAGCTCCTGCCGCCGTCGTCGGAGCGGTAGACGCCCCACTTCTCCTTCGCCTCGACGAGCGCCCACAGCGCGGTTGGGGTTGGCGGGCGACAGCGCGAGGCCGATGCGGCCGAGGGTGCCTTCCGGCAGCCCCTCGCCGAGCTTGCGCCAGGTGTCGCCGCCGTCGATCGACTTGTAGATGGCGCTGCCGGGGCCGCCCGAGATCGCCGTCCACGGCTGGCGCAGCGTCTCGTAGGTGGCGGCGTAGAGCACCCGCGGATTGGCGGCGTCCATCACCAGGTCGACGGCGCCCGCCTTGTCGCTCACGAACAGCACCTTGCGCCAGTGCCGGCCGCCGTCGGTGGTGCGGTAGACGCCGCGCTCGGGGTTCGGCCCGAAGGCGTGGCCGAGGGCGGCGACGTAGACGACGTCGGGGTCCTTGGGGTGGATGCGCACCTTGGTGATGTGCTGCGTCTCGGCGAGACCGACGCGGTGCCAGGTCTCGCCGGCGTCGGTGGACTTGTAGACGCCGTCGCCGGGAGAGACGTTGCCGCGCAGGCACGCCGAGCCCATGCCGACGTAGACGACGTTGGGGTCGGACGGCGCCACCGCGATGGCGCCCACCGAGGCGGTGCGGAAGGCGTCGCCGGCGCGCTCGCGGGTCGGCCGCCGGCGCCTGCTTGGGCGGCGCTTCGAAGAACTCGGAGAGGGCCGTGCCGGGAGCCACCTCGCCCATCACCGTCGGCGGCGCGTAGGGCTTCTCCTCCTGCACGCGGTCGGAGACGTTGCGCCAGGTGGCGCCGCCGTCGGTCGTCTTCCAGACGCCGCCGCCGGTGGTGCCCATGTAGAAGGTGCGCGGCTGGCCGGGCACGCCGGCGACCGCCGTCGAGCGGCCGCCGCGGAAGGGGCCGACGAGGCGGAAGTCGAGGGCCTGGAAGAGGCTCTCGTCGTAAGGCGCGGCGGCGGCCGCCGGTGGATCGACGAGCGCGATGGCGAGTGCGGCGACGGCAAGCGCGAGAGCAGCCGAGCGTCGGACCATGGTCCCCTCCGGTCTGTGGGTGGTGCGGGCGCCGGTCGAGTTGCGGTGGCGTGGCACGCCCGCGGGGCGGATTGCGCGACGTAGTTGAATCGAAGCTCGCCATGACTGTCAAACCCTTCATCGCCACCTCCGCCCGCCCTCGTCTAGCCTCGGGCGCCGTGTCGCGCTCGACCGTGTGGAAACTCGGCGCCGTCGTGGCGCTGGCGGCCCTCGCCGCCGCGCCGGCGCCGCTCTTCGCCGCCAACGCGGTGGTGACCGTCGACCCCTACGGCAGCCGCCACCCGGTGAGCCCGCTCATCTTCGGCGTCAACTTCGGCGACCCGGCGCGGATCGAGCGTGGTGCCGTACACGGTGAACCGCTGGGGCGGCAACTCGACGACGCGCTACAACTGGAAGGTCGACGTGCAGAACACGGCGAGCGACTGGTTCTTCATGAACGTCCCCAGTTGGCCGGCAGCCGGCGACCCAGCGCCGTACGACCCCAACGACCTGCCCGACGACTCGACGGCCGACCGCTTCGTGCTGCGCTCGCGCGCCGCCGGCGCGCAGCTGGTGATGACCGTGCCGACGATCGGCTGGACGCCGAAGTCGACGGGGCTCACCGTCGCGCAGGCGCGGCAGAAGCGCTGGGGCGCCTCGGTCGCCACCTACGGTGCGCAGGAAGACGACGAGTGCACCAACGCCTGCGCCTGGGACCCCAACTGCCACGCCTGGTGCATCGCCGACGCCGGCAACGGCTGCGTCCCCGACGGTGACCCGAACGTGCGCTGCGCCGACGGCTTCGTCGCCGGCCTGGGCGGCAGCCCGACGACGACGTCGGAGGCGATCGGCACCAACTTCGTCACCGACTGGATGACCCACCTCATCGGCCAGGCCGGTCTCGCCGCTGCCGGCGGCGTGCGCTTCTACGCCCTCGACAACGAGCCCAACCTCTGGCACCACACCCACCACGACGTGCACCCGGCAAGCTCACCTACGACGAGCTGTGGGATCAGCGCACGGTGCCCTACGCCACGGCGATCAAGACCCGCGACCCGGGCGCCAAGGTGCTCGGCCCCGACTCCTGGGGGTGGTGCGACTACTTCACCTCGGCCGCCGACGACTGCAACTACTGGAGCGGCGCCGACCGCGCGAGCCACGGCAACACGGACCTGCTGGAGTGGTACCTCGAGCAGGTCTGCGCCAACCCGCTGCCGAGCGGCGCCAAGCTCGTCGACTACCTCGACGTCCACTACTACCCGCAGGGCTCGTGCGTCGACGGCCTCAACTGCAACCTCGCCACCGCCGAAGACGCCAGCCACTCGGCGCGGCGGCTGCGCGCGCTCAAGGAGCTCTACGACCCGAGCTGGCACTCCGAGGACTGGATCGGCGTCGACCTCGACGCCGTCATCAACCTGGTGCCGCGCATGAAGGGGCTGATCGCCGGCAGCTGCCCCGGCCTGGGCCTCGCGATCACCGAGTACCGCTGGGGCCGCGACGACGGCGCCAGCGGCGCGCTGGCGCAAGCCGAGGCGTTGGCGATCTACGGCCGCGAGGGCGTCGACCTGGCGACGAGGTGGGTGGCGCCGGAGAGCGGCACGCCCACCGAGGACGCCTTCCGCTTCTTCCTCGACTACGACGGGAACCCGGCCAACGGTTTCCAGCAGGTGCTCGGCGACAGCGGCCGCGTCGTGCAGAGCGTCGGTACGCCTGACGGCGTCGGGGTCTACGCCGTGCACTCCTCGGGCGGGCAGCTCTTCGTGCTGCTCTTCAACCACGACACCGTGACCAGCACGGCGACGGTGAGCTTCGCCGTGCCGGTCGTCGGGCCGGCGGTGCTCTGGCGCTTCGACCCTGCCGCGCCGGCGCCGCGGATCGCCAACGTGGGCAGCGCTGCGGTGGCAGCGAACGGCATGACCCTCACCGCGCCGCTGACGCTGCCGGCGCGCACGGCGACGCTGGCGATCGTCGCGCTGCCGAGCGGCCTGCCGTTCCGCGACGGCTTCGAGACCGGCACCACGGCCCGCTGGGCTCACTGAGCTCGCGGCCGGCTCAGCGACTGACCACGGTCGACAGCTGGTCGCGCACCCTGCCGTCGCAACGATCCACCAAGTAAAGCGGCGGGCCGGCACGAGCGCGGTCCGGCCGGTAGAGCTGTACGACGCTCACGGGTGGGGCGGATGGAGGCGGGCTGCTCGCCAGCTCGACGACGCACGTCGTGCCCTCGGGCCGCCGCCGGCGCTGCTGCTCCCAGAGCATCGAGCGCGCGAAGAAACGGGCCTCGCGTGCAGGGTCGAGCTCGCGTGGGAGCGGCAAGTCGCGAGCGGCGACGACCGACACCCATGGCTCGGCGTGCACGATCTCCCACAGCCGGCCGGTCAGGTTCCGATACTGCGGCGAGGCGGGCCAGATCAGATCGCGCGGCAGCCGCCAGACGGCCACGGCGACCACCGAGGCGAGCATCGCCGCCCGCACTGCCGGTCGTCCGGAGACGGCCCTCGCGATTCGCTCCGCGGCGAACGCCACCAGCAGCACGATTCCGGGATAGCTGAGGTATGAGTACCAGGGCAGCTTGCTGACCGACAGGGTCGCCAGCAGCGGAGCCGTCGAGGCCCACACCAGCAGACAGGTCGCGTCATGGCCGTACCCTGCCGCCGGCGGCGACGCGGATCGTCGCCAGGCTGCCCAGGCCACTACCGCGGCGGCGACCGGCAGCAGCAGAAGCGGTCCGAAGTCGCTGCCGATGGTGGTCAGGTAGTAGCCGGTCCCGGGCGTCGCGCCGTACCGCCCTTGGAGACGCCGCCAGTACTGCTGGACCAGCAACCGCCTGGCGACCGAGTAAGCGGAGGAGTCGGCGCTCAGCACCGCGAGCCAGGCGAGGTAGGAGAGGGTCCACGCGCCGGCGAGCAGGGCAAAGGTGCCGGGCAGCCGCGGAGTGCCGACGCCGGCGCGGCGCGCGGCCGCCTCGGTGGCCAGCAGGTAGACGAGGATCACGGCGAGGGCGAACGGGGACTTCACCCAGGCGAGGGCGGCGACCATGCCGGCGAGGGCGACCAGCGCCGGCCGCCGCCGCCAGCGGCGCCAGAGCTCCAGGCAGCAGATCGCGGCCGTGGTGAGCAGGATCTCGAGCGCATCGGGCGTGGCGCGGCGAAGACCGTGCTCGCCAAGCGGTCCCGTGGCGAGCACGAACAGGAGGGCAGCGACGATGCCGACGGCATCGCCCAGGAAGGTGGCCGCGAACAGGTAGAGGACGACGACCGTCACCGCCGCCGCCAGCACGCTCGGTAGTCGGGCCGCCCAGGGGCCCGCGCCGAGCAGGGAAACGGAGCCGCGCATCAGCCATAGCGCCAGCGGCGGCTTGTTGACGAAGACGATGCCGGTGCCCTGGACCGGCAGGGCGCGCCCCTGCACGATCGACTCGAGCACGACGCTCATGTAGGTCAGCTCGTCGGTGTGGAGCTGGGGTTGCCCCAGCCGCGTGCTCAGCGGCACCAGCGCCGCCGCGGCGAGAGCGAGACTCACGGCGAGGCGGCGGCGGAACATCGGCGGCAACGATAACAACGCGGCGGCATCGGAGCTCGGCGCGCGTGGCGCCGAGGCTCGTGCGCGACCGCCGCGCTCTTCGATTACCGTAAGCGGCATGGACGACCTCGGGCTGACCGCCGCACCACCCACACCTCACATGACCCCCGACGAGTTCCGCCGCCACGGCGCCGAGGTGGTGGAATGGATCGCCCGCTACATGGAGCGGGTGGAGGAGCTGCCGGTGCTGTCGCGCGTGGCGCCCGGCGAGGTGCGGGCGCAGCTGCCGCCGCACCCGCCCGAGCAGGGTGAGCGGTTCGCTGGCTGCGATGCTCGCCGACGTCGACCGCATCGTCCTGCCCGGCATCACGCACTGGCAGTCGCCGAGCTTCTTCGCCTACTTCCCCGGCAACGGCTCGGGGCCCGTCGATCCTCGGCGACCTGCTCTCCGCCGGCCTCGGCGTGCAGGGGATGCTGTGGAGCACCAGCCCGGCCTGCACCGAGCTCGAGACCCACGTCATGGACTGGCTGGTCGAGATGCTCGGCCTGCCGGCGGCGTTCCGCTCCGACGGCGCCGGCGGCGGCGTCATCCAGGACACCGCGTCGTCGGCCGTGCTGTGCGCCATCCTCGCGGCCCGCGAGCGCGCGACCGGCGGCGCCGGCAACGCGCGCGGCGGCGACGGCTCGCTCACCGTCTACTGCTCGACGCAGACCCACTCGTCGGTGGAGAAGGGCGTCGCGCATCGCCGGCATCGGCCGCGACAACCTGCGCGCCGTCGACGGTCGATGCAGCCTTCGCCATGCGGCCCGACGAGCTCGCGGCGGCGATCGCCGCCGACCGCGCCGCCGGCAAGCGGCCGTGCTGCGTCGTGGCCACGGTGGGCACGACCTCGTCGAACGCCATCGACCCGGTGGCGGCGATCGCCGAGGTCTGCCGCGCGCGACGGCGTGTGGCTGCACGTCGACGCGGCGATGAGCGGCACCGCCGCGCTCTGCCCCGAGCTGCGCTGGATCCACGACGGCGTCGAGGGCGCCGACAGCTACTGCTTCAACCCCCACAAGTGGATGCTCACCAACTTCGACTGCAGCGCCTTCTGGGTGCGCGACCGCCGGCCGCTGCTCGCCGCGCTGTCGATCCTCCCCGAGTATCTCCGCAACGCCGCCAGCGAGAGCGGCGCGGTGATCGACTACCGCGACTGGCACGTGCAGCTCGGCCGCCGCTTCCGCGCCCTGAAGCTGTGGTTCGTGCTGCGCTGGTACGGGCTCGAAGGGCTGCGCGCCATGGTGCGCGCGCACGTGGCGTTGGCGCAGCGCTTCGCCGACTGGGTGGCGGCCGACGCCGAGTGGGAGCTGGCCGCGCCAGTGCCGCTCAACCTCGTCTGCTTCCGCCACCGCGGCGGCGACGCCGTGAACCAGCGCGCCATGGAGCGGCGTCAACGCCTCCGGCGAGGCCTACCTCACCCACACCAAGCTCGACGGCAAGCTCACCCTGCGCCTCTGCGTCGGCCAGGCGCGCACCGAGGCGCGCCACGTCGAGCGGGCGTGGGAGCTGCTGCGCGCCGCGGCGCCGGAGTAGGGCGGGCTCGGCGCCCGCCGTCTGGATCGACGGAATGGCGGGCGCCGAGCCCGCCCTACCGCGTGAGGTCGAAGACCTTGGTGTCCGCCTTCTGGCCGCCGGCGAAGGCGGCCCATTCTTCGTGCAGCTTGCCGTCGGCGCCGATGCGGACGAGACCCTCGTGGATGTGGGGGTCGTTGGGCATCATGTTGGTGCCGCCGACGAAGGCGAAGCGCAGCTCGTCCGAGCTCGAAGCAGCGGCGTCGAAGCGCATGTGGGGCTGGTTGCCGCCCGAGCAGTAGTGCGTCGCCACGAGCTCGTCACCGTCGAGGTAGAACATGGTGATCATCTCGTGGTCGGTGCCGGGGAAGAGCGTCGCCATCACCACCGAGCCGCCGGAGGCGACGCGGTAGTCGAGAGAGTACGCCTGCCCCTCCATGGTGCCGCTCCAGTGGCCGGCGAGGGTCTTCAGTCGCTCGAAGGCGGCGCGGGCGGGAGTGGCGGCGGCGGCACCGGCGGCGCCCGTCGCCGAGTGGCTGTGGTCGTGTCCCGCCGCCGCGGTGGCCGGAGGAGGAGTCGTCGTCCCGTGGCTGTGGCCATGCTGCGCCATGGCGGTTGCAGGAACGAGCGCCAGGGTCAGCGCACCGCAGCAGGCGACGGCGAACGAGATCGGTCGATGGCGCGTCATGGTCGCTCTCCTCGCGCGCGCCGGATCAGCCGCGCAGCGTCGACTCGACGGTGATCGGCACCGCGCTGAGCGCCTTCGAGATCGGGCAGCCGGCCTTGGTAGCCTCGACGGCCTGCTGGAAGGTCGCCTCGTCGAGCCCCGGAACCTCGGCGTCGGTGGTGAGCTCGATCTTGGTCACGCCGAAGCCGCCCTCGACCTTCTCGATGTGTACCCGCGCCTTGGTGGCGATGCGCTTGGGCGTGAAGCCGCCGCGGCCGAGCCCGGCGCCGAGCGCCATCGAGAAGCAGCCGGCGAGCGCGGCGCCGATGAGCTCCTCGGGGTTGGTGCCCGGCGCGTCCTCGAAGCGGGTCCCGAACGAGTACGGGCCCTCCCAGGCGCCGCTGCCCAGGCGCATCGTCCCCTTGCCTTCCTTCAACGAGCCTTCCCAGGCGGCTTCGGCGTTGCGTACGGCCATCGCTCCACTCCCTTCGCGTCCGTGCGTTCCAGGTGGGCGCCGCGGCGGCGGCGGCGCGGGATGCGGATTATGTCAGCGACGGCCGCGGCGGCCGGCGCTCACTTCAGGGCCAGCTCCACCTCGGCGGTGGCCACCCGGTCGCTCGCCGGGTCGTAGACGGCAATCACCAGATGGTTTGCCGGCGCGCGCAGCGTGACCTTGGTCTCGTAGCGCACGAAGCCTCCCGGCCGCGGCGCCGTGGCGGAGGAGAGCTCGAGCGGCACCACCGGGATCTGCGAGGTGCTGCCCTGGTCGTCGGAGGCAGCGAAGCGCAGCTCGAGCTTCACGGCGTACTTGTCGCCCACCGGCACCACCGTCATCAGGTCCACCGGCAGGCCGAGGATGACCGGCAGCTCGATCTGCCCGCGCCGCCCGCGCTTGGGCTCGCCGAGCTTGATCGGCATGGTCAGGGCGCCGGGGAAGGTGCCGAGCAGCAGCGCGCTCTCGAGCCGCATGCTGACCTCGGCCTGCCGCGACAGGTCGAGGAAGCCGCTGCGCGCCCGCACGCGCAACCCGGGCCGGCGGACCTCGACCTTCAGCCGGTGGGCACGATCGTCGCCTCGCCACGAGGGGACGAAGCCGAGCCAGTAGAAGGAGCGGGTGTCGTCGCTCGCGGCGGCGAGTGCGACGGCGCGGTCGGCGTCGAGGATCGGCCGGCCTCCTGTCTCCTTGGCTAGGAACCGCAGCGATGCCTCGTTTTCCTGCTCGGCGAGCAGCTGCAGGCTGCCGTCGCTGCCGGTGCCGCTGGCGCTGCCGCCGCCGCCACCGCTGCCGCCGCCGCTGGCGCCGCCGCTGAGGTCGATAGCGCCGGCCGGGAACATCGCTTCGGCATCGGACGCGGCGGTCTGCGAGCCGGGCACGTCGACGGGGTAGATGGTGTAGCCGAGCAGGTTGGCGGTGTCGGTGAGCGGCGCCAGCACCTTGTCGCCCTCCGGCAGCTCCTGGCGGGGCAAGGCGCCGCCGTTGGTGACGATGCTGCGCGCCGAGTACGGCCAGCCGCCGACGAGCAGCAGCAGGACCTTGCGGCCCGCGGGCGCGGCGTAGGCTCGCATGGCGCTCACCGCGGCGCCGGCGCTCGCCTGCACCTGGCGGATCAGCGTCGCGGCGTAGGCGCGCTGCTCCTCGTTGAGGTCGCCGCTGCGGGCGTTGAGGTCCAGCGGCCGGTTCTGGCCGACGGCCTGCGAGCGGAACTCCTCGTCGCGGTTGAAGCTGCGCCGCTCGACAGCGCGGTCGAAGCCCCGCGTCTTGCGCGACAGCGCGCGGTCGAAAGCCGCGGCGAGCTCGCTGCGCGACGCCGACCAGCCGGAGAGCTGCGCCAGGCGGCCGCCGTCGAAGGCGACGACGGCCATGCGGTCCTCGGGCCGCAGCTGGTCGAGGCTCGCGCGCAGCGCCGCGAGCACCGGGTCGCGCTGCGGGGCGATGGCGAAGTAGTCGTCGATGAAGACCAGGTAGTTGGTGCCGGCGGTGGCCGCGGCGGGCGGCTGGACGCCGCCGGCGGGCGGAGCCTCGGCGCCGGGCGCTGCGGGCGCCGCCAGTGGGCGCCCGTCGCGGACCTCGCTGAAGTGGTCGACCGCCACCGGCTTGCCGTCCACCGACAACGTGAAGTCCGCGGCCGAGAGGCCGCTGACCCGCTGGCCTTGCGAGTCGGTGACCACCACCTCGACGTTGACCACTCGCACGTCGATCTCCTCACCGAAGGGCGAGCCTGGGGTCGCCGGCGGCTGCTGCGCCGTGACGGCGGCAGCGCCGGCGAGCACCAGGGCGCCGAGCGCGAGCAGGGTGCGGACCGGGACCGAGCGGCGGCGGATCGACATCGGGGGCTCCCTTCGTACGCACGCTCGCGGCCGCGGCCGGCGGGCGCCGCGGAATTGTAGCCAGCCGGCTCCGAATCGCGTACGACTACGCCAGGCGGCTCAGACGGTGCGACATGACGGAGAGCCACGCCCACCCCACGACCACGGCGAACCAGATGCCCACGGTTCCTATGGGGACGGCGAAGCCGCCGAAGAATCCCAGCACGACCGCAAGGCCGCTGAGCAGCGAAAGCCAGGCGAGCGGCGGCAGCTTCCGGCGCCGCATCGCCCAAGCGGCGAAGAAGCAGCTGATCGCGAGGAAGGTGAATCCCAGCGCTCCGGCGACGAAGTGGATCAGCCCTCGGGTGCTGATCGAAGTGGGAAAGCCCGCGGGCGTGCCGGGCGGGAACCCGTCCACCGGATCCGCCGGGCACACCGCTGCCACGATCATCGCCAGGCCGAAGCCGCCGAGGAACCACGTCACCGCGCGGGACTTCGGCCCCAGCACGCGCCGGAACCCGATGGCAGCGGCGAGCACCAGCAGCCCGGTGAGCACGAAGTTCGCGGTCTGGACCCACCCGCCCGGTCCGTTCGCGAGCACGCTGAGCGGGTGCCGCGCGAGGTCGAAGCCTTCCCGGAGCAGGGCCTGGATCAGGCCGAGGGCGAGATAGAACGGGCCCGCTACGATGCCGCAGCGGAGCAGACTGCGCGTGGACGCCGCGCCGCGACCGGCTTCCGACTGGTAGGAGTCCATGCGCACCCTCCCGTTCATTCCTGGTTAATCGCCTCGAGGGTATAATACTTCACTCATGAGTGCAATTACCAAGCGAGCCGCTGGCCGGCGTCGGGCTGACCGGCGCTTTGCCGCGCCGCGGGCAGACGACCCGCGCGTCATGCGGACGCGGGCGGCCGTCGTCGAGGCGGCGCGGACGCTCTTCATGCGCCAGGGCTATGCCGGCACGACGATGGAGGAGATCGCAGCGCTCGCCGGCCTCACCAAGCGCACCGTGTACAACAACTACGCCGACAAGGCGGCGCTCTTCACCGAGATCATGGCGGAGGTCACCGCCTACGCCGAGGAGTTCGTCCAGGGCCTCCGCGACCGGCTGACGGACGGGGTCACCGCCGTAAACCTGCGGTCGACCCTCGACGACGTGGGCCGCCGGCTGGCGCTCGGCATCGTGCGTCCCGAGGTGATCGCGCTGCGGCGGCTGTTGATCGGCGAGGCCCGGGAGTTCCCGGCGCTGGCGGCGGAGTACTTCGACCGGGCTCCCGGCCAGGTGCTCACGGCCTTGGCGGTCGGATTCGGGCAGCTGGGACGGTTGAGGTTGCTGCGCGTGAGAGACGCGCGGCGCGCCGCCGCACAGTTCGCGTACCTGGTGGCGGGCGAGCCTCTGGACCGCGCCGTGCTCACCGGCACGATTCCGCCGAAAGCGCACGTCATCGCCTGCGCGCGCGAAGGGGTCGAGACGTTCCTGGCTCGCTACGGCGCCGCACGAGGCCGCCGCTCCTCGCTTACCCGCAGGTAGGCCCGGGGAGCTAGTCGGGGAACCAATTCTCGATGGTGAGGCCGACCACGTGTTGGAAGTGGCGCACGTTCCTGGTCACGAGAACGAGCTCGTGGACCTGTGCGGTGGCGGCGAGCACCGCGTCGGACATCTCGATGGGGAGCCCGCGACGACGAAGCGCGGCTCGCAAGTCCGCGGCGGCGAGCACGACACGCTCGTCGATCGGCAGCCACACCGGCAGCGGCAGGATCTCGTGGGCGATCTTCGTCCACACCGCTTCGGTTTGCGGGTGCAGGGCGGCGCCGAAGCGGAGCTCGTAGCGCGTGATCTCCGAGGCGTGAAGCGCTGCGGGGTCGGTCGAGAGGAGACGACGCACGACAGGAAGGCTGGGTCGTGGCCTGACGAGCTCCGAGAAGACGTTGGTATCGACGAGGAACACTGTGAGGTCGTCGATCCGAGCGCAGCTCAGTCGGCGCTGGCGAACGGGTCGCGCGAGTCCCAGGGCTCGGCGCGGACCTCGGTCAAGGAACGAAAGAACGCTTCGTCGTCGATCCCCTCGGGGTTGAACGCCGAGCCGTCCGGCAACGACTCGAGACGCGCCTTCCAGCGCTCCCACGCCTCGCGGCCTGGCGAGCCCTGTCGCCCACGCTCGGGCTCTCCAGAATCGACGAGCTTCTCGTCGATTGCCTCGGCGACGAGGTCCCGCAGCGGCCGTCCTTGGGTGGCGGCAAGGGCCTTGGCCCGGCGAACGAGCGCATCAGGAAGATCGAAGGTCGTCTTCATGGGCAATATTTACATCTTTACGGCCGCGTCTGTCAACCTCTGTGAATGTGAGGTTTAGATGCGTCGCCCTGGCCGCCGCGAGCGCGGGTCACTTCAGGGAGAGGTCCGCTTCGGCCGTCGCCATGCGGTCGGTCGCGGGGTCGTAGGCGGCGACCACCAGGTGGTCGGCGCGGCCGCGCAGCTTGACGGTCATCTCGTGGCGCACCAGCTTGCCCGGAGCCGGCGGTTCGTCCGTCACCAGCTCGATCGCGACTACCGGCATCTGCGAGGCGGCGCCGCGCTCGTCGGTGGCGACGAAGCGCAGCTCCAGGCGAGCGCCGTAGCCGCCGTTCATCGGCACCATCGTCAGCAGGTCGACCGGGAGCTCGAGCACCAGTGGCAGCTCGACCTGCCCGCGCCGCACCTTCCTCGGCGCGCCCACCTCGACCGTCATCGGCAGGTCGCTCGCGAAGCTGCCGAGGAGCAGGGCGCTCTCGAGCCGCATCGAGGTCTCGGCCTGCCGCGAGAGGTCGAGGAAGCCGCTGCGGGCCCGCACGCGCAGGTCCGGTCGCCGTACCTCGACGCCGAGGCGGTGCGGCCGATCGTCGCCGCGCCAGCCGGGCACGAGACCGAGCCAGTAGAAGGTGCGGGTGTCCTCGTTGGCGCTCGCCAGCGCCGTCTCGCGTTTGCCGTCGAGCAGCGGACGTCCGCCGGTCTCGCGTGCCAGATAGAGCAGGCTCTGCTCGATCTCCAGCTCGGTGAAGAGCGGCGAGCCCAAGGGCGACACAGCGGTCATCTCGACATCGGCGCCGGAGCTGGGTTGCAGCCCCGGCAGGTCGACGGGGTAGATCGTGTAGCCGAGCAGGTTGGCGGTGTCGGCGAGCGGTCGCAGCACGCGCTCGCCCTCGGGCAGCTCGTACACCGGCCGGCCGGTGCCGCGGATGGCGTAGGCGTGAGCGGAGTAGGGCCAGCCGCCGCAAAGCAGGAGCAGCACCTTGCGCCCTGGCGCGTCGGCGAAGGCGCGCATGGCGCCGGAGGCGGCGTCGGCGCCGGCGCTCACCTGGCGTTTGAGCAGCTCCGCGAAGGCCACCTCCGGCCCGTTGAGGTGGAAGTCGCCGACCGGGCCGCCGAGCGCTCCAGACTCGAGCGCTCCAGATTTGGGAATCGCGGTATCCACCCGAAAGCCGTCGGAGACGGCTTGCGCGCGCAGTTGCTCCTCGCCGATGAACGAGCCCAGCTGGACGGCCCGGTCGGGGCCGTAAGCGGGGCGGGCGCGGGCACGGTCGAGCGCCGCGGCCAGCTCCGGCGCCGACGCCGACCAGCCGGAGAGGACGGTGAGGCGGGCGCCGTCGAAGGACACGACCGCCATGCGGTCCTGCGGCCCGAGCAGCGCCAGGTCGCGCCGCAGCGAGGCGATCGCGACGCCGCGTTGGGCGCCGATCGAGAAGAAGTCGTCGACGAAGACGAGGTAGTGCGTGCCACCGGCCGCGGCCGACATCGGCCGGATCCCGGAGTCGTCGCCGAGGGTCACGGCGTCGGGAGTGGCTTCACCCGCGAAGGCGAACGACCGCCCGTTGCGCACCTCGCTGAAGAACTCGACGTCCACGGGCTTGCCGTCGACGGTGAGGGTGAAGTCGTGCGGCCGCGAGGCCGGTGACCCGCGCGCCGTGGGTGTCGGTGACGACCACCTCGACGTTGACGACGCGGACGTCGATCTCTTCTCCGTACGGCGATGCCGGCGTGGGAGGCGCCGATTTCGCGGCGAGGGTGCCGGCGACGACGACCAACCCGGCCAGACCGAGAGCGGAACGATGCACGCGCATGGGAACCTCCTCGTCGTTTCGTATCGCGGCCACGGCGGTCTGGCCGTGGCCAAGGGCTCTGCGACGACGTAAGGCGCCCGTTTGAGGGTGGATGACGACGATGTATGCGGCGCGCTGTGACGCCGAGGTGCAAGCGACGAACCACTTGCCACGAGAGCAGGCGCGGGCCGGCGCACCCTCGGCGGATGCGAGCTCGGTGCGGTCACCTCACCTCGGCCGCGTCTCACCGCGTGGACGCAGGTGTCCTGCGACAGTCACATGCGAACCGCCGTGAGCGCTCCGACGGGAGCGGGCTGCGAACGGGCGCAGCTATCCGCGCCGGCGCGCCGTCGGCCGCCGCTCGGCCACCGCGGTCGTCGGGTCCTCCGGCCAGGCGTGGCGTGGGTAGCGGGCACGCAGCTCCTTGCGGACCTGCGGGTAAGTGGTGCGCCAGAAGCTGGCGAGATCGTCGGTGACCTGCTGCGGCCGGCCGTTGGGCGCCAACAGGTGGACGAGCACGGGGACGCGGCCGCCGGCGAGCCGCGGCGTCTCGGCGAGGCCGAAGAGCTCCTGGATGCGCGCCGCGAGCACCGGCGGGCGGCCCTCCTCGTACTGCAGGCGGATGCGGCTGCCTGAGGGCACGGCTAGGCGCTCGGGTGCCTCGCGCTCGAGGGCGGCGAGCTGCGCCGGCGTCACCATGCCGCGCAGCGACTCGAGGACCGGCGCGCGGCGCAGCTCGGCGAGCGAACGGCGGCCGGCGGCGAGGGCCGGCAGCAGCGCCGCGAGCTGCGGTTCGTCGAAGGTGGGGAGCGCCAGCTCGGGACGCCACTGGCGCAGGAAACGGAGGCGGGCGAGGAAGCTGGCGACGTCGTCGTCGTCGAGCCCGAGCGCCGCGTGGAGGTCGGACGCTGCGGCGTCGGCGAGCGCCGCCGCGGCCGCCGCTTCGTCGCGCACCGGCACCTCGGCTTCGGCGACGACGAGGTCGCGATGGCGGGTGCGGCGCCGTGCGACGACGCGATCGCGGGCGGCGTCGTAGCGCACTTCTTCGTCGTCGAGGAGGTCAGTGGTGGGCAGCCAATCCGGCGCCACCGCCGAAGCCACGCGCACGCGCGCCTCGGCGCGCTCGCCGCGGCGGCCGGCGTCGAGGTCGAGGCAGAGGAACAGCTCGGCGCGCTGCACGCCGCTCTCGGGGCCGAGCCGCACGCCGCGGCCTCCGACCATGACGCCGCGCGCGTCGCCGGCGGCGCGGCGACGGGCCAGGCGGTCGGGGAAGGCGGCGAGCAGCGCGCGGCCGAGGGCTTCGGCTTCCGTGTCGCGAGCCGCGGGCGCCGCAGCTGGCGCTGGCGCGACGCGGGCGTCGAGATCGCTTCGCTGCGCTCGCGATGACGACCGAATGTCATCGCGAGGAGCGGAGCGACGAAGCGATCTCGACGTCTCGCCGCGCAGGAACGCTGCGATCTGCTCGGCGGCCTGGAGCAAGCGTCGCGCGGCGCCGGTGGCGATGTTGCCGTAGACGGTGCCGCGCGTGCCACCGCCGCGCGCCGCCGCGCGCAGCAGCTCCATGCGCGCCAGCGCGTCGGAGTCGCACGGCGGCACCGGCGTCGCATCGCCCTCGCGCGGTCCCGCCGGACGGCGGAACGGGTCGCGCTCGGCGAGCAGGGCAGCGAGCAGCGCGGCGCCGTCGAGCCAGCCGCGGCGGTGCCCTTCGAGCACCAGCCGCGCCAGCCGCGGGTGCAGCGGCAGCGACGCCATCGCCTCGCCGTCGGCGGTGAGCCGCGCGTCGCCGCCGACCGCGCCGAGGTCGCGCAGCAACCCCTCGGCGCGCGCCAGCGCCTCAGCCGGCGGCGGCTCGAGCCAGGGGAACGCCACGACGTCGTTCTCGCCCCAAGCGCGCAGCTGCAGCACGGCGCCGGCGAGGTCGACGCGCTGCACCTCGGGAGCCTCGCGCGGCTGCAGGGCGCGCTGCTCGGCGGCCGTCCACAACCGCAGGCAGGAGCCCGGCCCCTCGCGCCCGGCGCGTCCGGCGCGCTGCTCGGCGGAGGAGGCGGAGATGCGCCCCAGCTCCAGGCGGTCGAGCGCGGCGCCGGGGTCGAAGCGCAGCACGCGCGCGACGCCGGTGTCGACGACGGCGCCGACGCCCGGCACGGTGAGCGAGGTCTCGGCGAGGTTGGTGGCGAGGACGATGCGCCGCCGCGGCTCCGGCCGCAGCGCGGCGTCCTGCGCGGCGTCGGCGAGCGAGCCGTGCAGCGGCAGCACCGGCACCGGGGCGGTCGCCGCGTTCCCGCGCAGGCTCTCGCCGAGCAGCTCCGCCGTGCGCTCGATCTCGCCGGCGCCGGGGAGGAACACCAAGACGCCGCCGTCGGTGGTGGCGAGCGCCTGCCGCGCGCCCCACGCCGCCAGCGCCGGCAGCCGCCGGGTGTCGGGCCGCTCGAGGTAGCTCACCGCGACTGGATGAGCGCGACCCTCGATCCGCTCCACCGCCGCGTCGAGGTACTCCGCCACCGGCCCGGCCTCGAGCGTCGCCGACATCGCCACCAGCCGCAGGTCCGCACGCGCCTGCCGTTGCGTGCGCCGCGCCATCGCCAGCGCCAGGTCGGCGTCGAGGCTGCGCTCGTGCAGCTCGTCGAAGACGACCACCGCCACGCCGTCGAGGAAGGGATCGGCCTGCAGCATGCGCACGAGCACGCCCTCGGTGACGACGAGCAGCCGCGTGCGCGGCCCGGCGACGCGCTCGAAGCGGACCTGGTAGCCGACCTCGCCGCCGAGCTCCCACCCCTGCTCGTCCGCGATGCGCCGCGCCGCCGCCCGCGCCGCCACGCGCCGGGGCTCCAGCATCACCACCTTGCCGCCCGCGCCGGCCACTCCCGCCGCCACCAGCGCCGGCGGCAGCCGCGTCGTCTTTCCCGCGCCGGGCGGCGCCACCAGCACGAGGTTGCCCGCTCCGACGGCAGCCACCAGCCGCGGCAGGTGAGGGTCGATGGGGAGCGGCAGGAGCGCCAAGCGCGCGCTTTCCCGAGACGCCTACGGTATGAAGCGGTAGCCGACGCCGCGCACGGAGAGGATGTGGCGCGGCCGCCAGGCGCTGTCCTCGAAGGACTTGCGCAGCGCCACGATGACGTTGTCGACGACGCGGGTGTTGGGGTGGTGGGGGAGCTCCCACACCGTCGCCAGCAGCTCGCGGCGGGTGACCACCTGGTGCGGGCGCGTGGCGAAGACGCGCAGCACCGCGATCTCCTTCTGCGACAGCTGCACGACGCCGTTGCGCGTCTTCGCCTCGTAGGTGGAGAAGTCGACCCAGTAGTCGCCGAACTCGAGGCGCGGCGGCGGCAGCGTGGCCGCGGTCGCGCCGCCGTCGCGGCCGCCGCTCGCCGTCGCTGCTCCGGCGGCGCTCGCCGCGTCGCCGGCGCCGGGCGCCGCTCGCTCGACGCCCGCGCTGCCGTTGGTCCACGCCCGCCGCCGCAGCAGGCTCTCCACCCGCGCCAGCAGCTCGCCGAGATCGAAGGGCTTGACCAGGTAGTCGTCCGCCCCGAGCTTGAGGCCATACACCTTGTCGTCGGGCTGGTCGCGGGCGGTCAACATCAGGATCGGCGTCAGGTCGCCTCCTTCGCGCAGCCGTCGGCAGACCTCGAAGCCGTCGACCTCGGGCAGCCGCACGTCGAGGAGGATGAGGTCCCAGCCGCCCTCGCCCGCCCGCCGCAGCGCCTCGGCGCCGTCGCGGGCCAGCTCGCTCGCGTACCCCTTGCGCGAGAGGTTGAGCAGCAGTCCCTCGGCGATCGCCTCCTCGTCCTCGACCACCAGGATGCGGGCCTGCTTCATCGGGCGCCTACCGCCGGGAGCTCGACGACGAAGGTGGTGCCGGGCTGCCCCTCGTGCGACCGCGCTTTCACTCGCCCGCGCATCTCCTGCACCAGCCCGGCGACGATGGCGAGACCGAGGCCGGTGCCGCGGCGCCGCCCGTCGCGCTCGTTGCCGGCCTGGTAGAAGCGGTCGAAGACGTGCGGCAGCTCGCTGCGCGGGATGCCGACGCCGTCGTCCTCGACCACGATGCGCACGTGGCCGTTGTCGTCGGCGACGCGGCAGCGCACCTCGCCGCCCTTGTGCGAGAAGCGGGCGGCGTTGTCGAGCAGGTTGTTCATCACCCGGTCGAGCGCGTCGGCGGCGGCGAGCACCCGCGCCCGCGAGTCGAGCTGCCAGGCGAGGTGCACGCCCTGCGCCTCGACGCGCGGCGCTGGCCTCGGCGAAGTAGCCGGCGAAGAACTCGGCGACGTCGAGCGGCTGCAGCTGCAGCGGCCGCTTGCGGGCCAGCTGGCGGCTGCTCTCCAGCACGTCGTCGACCAGCCGCGCCATGCGGTCGGCCTGCTGCAGCACGAGGTCGAGCGAGCGTGCCTGCTGCGCCGGCTGCAGGCCGCCCTCGCGCAGCGTCTGCGCGTGCAGCTTGATGGCGGCCAGGGGCGTCTTCAGCTCGTGGGTGACGTTGGAGACGAACTCCTCCTGCTTGAGCGAGTAGCGGCGCGCCGCCAGCGCCTGCGCCAGCTGCCAGGTGAGGCCGGCGATGAGCAGGAAGAACAGCGCGCAGCCGACGGCGAGCACGATCCAGTGCGAGTTCTCGCTGGCGACGCCGACCCGACCCGCCACCGCGTGGACGCGCGCCACCGAGCGCACGATGTAGATCACCCACACCACCAAGCAGCGCGATGGTCACCAGCAGCGACAGCACGTAGGCCGCGACGATGGGCGAGCGCCGCTTGCGCTTCATCACTCGATGCTACCGGACCGGCGACTCCAGCTGTCGCGGTGGACGGACACTTCCGTGACAGACGACTGACCGACGACTGACCGCGCGCGGGGGCCCGGCGCCGCAGAATGGAGCCATGAGCGAGACCCTGGCCACCGTCGGACTACACCCGGCGCTCGACGACGAGGATCCGCAACCCCCGCCGCTCCAGCTGACCTGGATGAACCTGCCCTTCCTGCTCGTCCACGTCGCCGCCCTCGGCGTCTTCTTCGTCCCCTTCCGCTGGTCGCTGGTGGCGCTCTGCCTCGGGCTCTACCTGGTGAAGATGTGCGGCCATCACCGCCGGCTACCACCGCTACTTCTCGCACCGCACCTACAAGACCAGCCGTGCCTTCCAGCTCGTGCTCGCGGTGCTCGGCGCGCTGTCGCTGCAGAAGGGGGTGCTCTGGTGGGCGGCGAACCACCGCCATCACCACCGTTACAGCGACCGCCACGGCGACCTCCACTCGCCGGGGCTGCAGGGCTTCCTGCACGCGCACGTGGGGTGGATCCTCGACCGCCGCCACGACAGCACGCGCTTCGACCGCATCGCCGACTTCGCTCGCTTCCCCGAGCTGCGCTGGCTCGACCGCTGGCACGTGCTTCCCGGCGTGCTGCTGGCTATCGCCCTGTTCGCCGCCGGCAGCTGGCCGGCGCTGGTGTGGGGCTTCTTCCTCAGCACCGTGCTCACCTGGCACGCCACCTTCTGCATCAACAGCCTCACCCACATGTTCGGGCGGCGGCGCTTCCGCACCAAGGACGACAGCCGCAACAGCCTGGTGCTGGCGCTGCTCACCCTCGGCGAGGGCTGGCACAACAACCACCACTACTACAAGGCGTCGGCCCGCCAGGGGTTCTTCTGGTGGGAGATCGACGTCAGCTACTACGTGCTGCGTCTGTTGGCGGCGGTGGGGGTGGTGTGGGAGCTGCGCGAGCCGCCGCGTGAGCTCTTGGCGAGCCCGGCTGGTATCGATGGGGAGCTGCTCGACCCGCTACGCCGCGCGCGGCACGACGACGCGAATGCGGCAGCGCCGTCGGTGGTTGCCGACGGCGCAGCGGCTTGACGGGGTTTCCGGAGGCGCTCCCCACATCGCGGGCGAGCGCCGCGGTCGGACGGATCAGGCGAGCGGCGGGCCTTCGCCCTTGGGGATGCGCAGCACCAGCCCGGCGTGGAGGATGTCCGGGTCCTTGAGCACGATCGGGTTGGCCTGCTGGATGCGGTGCCAGCTGTTGCCGTCCCCGTATACCTGACGCGCGATGCCGAAGAGGGAGTCCCCCTTGCGCACCACGTAGAGGTCGAACTCCTTGCGCCACGACCCCTCGGGGTAGCCGACGTGCGCCGTGCCGGCTCCGAGACTCGCCGAGTGCGTGCTCGCCGAGTGGCGCTCCAGCTGATGGCGACGAGCGTCGGCGAGCCGCTGCTGGGAATCCTGGTGGCGCCTGGTCGCTTCACGCTCGGCGTCGTCGCCGTGTTGTTTCGCAAAAACACCCATGATTGGCTCCTTTCGACTCCGAAACGGGGCCCGGATCGCGGGCCTCCCGGTAGGTTCCGTGGGCGCTGCTGCGATCTGCGTGCCAGCGTAGCCGGCAGTCAGCAAGGCGGGCAAGCCCGACGCAAAGCGAGTACGCTTTTTCGCGGCGATGACCTGCCGATGAGCACGGACGACCGCTCGCCGCGCGAGCGCTGGACTCGCGGTCCCGCCTACTGGGCGCTGCTGCTGGTGGTGGCGGCGCTCTACTTCGGCGCCGCCAAGGTCGGGCTCACCATGGCCTTCCTCGCCGAGCAGGTGTCGCCGGTCTGGCCGGCGACCGGCATCGCGCTGGCGGCCGTGCTGCTGCTCGGGCCGCGGGTGTGGCCGGGGATCGCGCTCGGCGCCTTCGTCGCCAACGCCACCGCCGAGGAGCCGCTGCTGGTGGCGGCCGGGATCGCCGTGGGCAACACGCTCGAGGCGCTCGCCGGCGCCTGGCTCGTAGGGCTCGGGCGCCGCTTCCGCCCCGCGCTCGACGGCATGGCCGACGCGCTGGCGCTGATCGGCCTCGCTGCCGGCGTGGCCACCACCGTCGCCGCCACGATCGGCGTCACCAGCCTCTGCGCCGGCCGCCTCGAGCCCTGGTCGCGCTTCGGCGCCCTGTGGGGCGTCTGGTGGCTGGGCGACGCCATGGGCGCGCTGGTGATGGCGCCGCTGCTGCTCACCTGGCTGGCTCCCGAGCGGCAGGTGTGGCCGCCGCGGCGCACGCTCGAGCTGGCGGCCGGAGTCGCCCTCGGCGCCGTCGTCTGCGCCCTGGTCTTCGCGGCGCGGCCGGCGCCGGCGCTGGCGCCCGGGCCGTCGCTCGAGTACGCGGCCTTCCCCTTCCTGGTCTGGGCGGCGCTGCGCGGCGGGCCGCGCGGCGCGACGCTGGTGACCTTCGTCACCTCGGCGGTGGCCATCGGCGGCACGCTGGCCGGCTCGGGACCGTTCGCCGCCGTGCGGCCGCACGATGCCTTGGTGCTGCTGCAGACCTACATGGTGGTCGTGGCCCTCACCGGGCTATTCCTCGCCGCCGCCGTCGCCGAGCGCGACCGCGCCGAGAGGGCGCGCACCGAGCTGTCGCGACAGTCGGAGCGCGAGCTGCGCGCCGAGGCCTCGCGACGCGCCGCCGTCGAGGGCGAGCTGCGCGAGCGCGCCGAGCAGCTCGCCGACGCCGACCGCCGCAAGGACGAGTTCCTCGCCATGCTCGGTCACGAGCTGCGCAATCCGCTGGGCGCCGTGAGCAACGCGCTGCACGTGCTACGCGCCGGGGGCGACGCCGGCGGCCCGAGCCGCGGCGCGCGCATGCTCGACGTCATCGAGCGCCAGGTAGGGCACCTGACGCGCCTGGTCGGCGACCTGCTGGAGGTGTCGCGCATCACCCGCGGCGAGATCTCGCTGCGCAAGGAAGCGCTCGACCTGCGCGCCGTCGTGGTGCGCGCGGTGGAGACGGCGCAGCCGTGGATCGACGAGCGCGGCCACCGCGTGGCGCTCGAGCGTCCGCCGCAGACGTTGACGCTGCCCGGCGACGCGATGCGCCTGGAGCAGGTGTTCGCCAACCTGCTGCACAACGCCGCCAAGTACACGGATCCCGGCGGCCGCATCGACGTCAGCCTCGCGCGCGACGGCGACGCCGCGGTGGTGCGCGTCCGCGACGACGGCATCGGCATCCAGCCCGAGCTGCTGCCGCACGTCTTCGATCTGTTCACGCAGGGCGACCGCTCGCTCGACCGCGCGCGCGGCGGTCTCGGCATTGGTCTGACGCTGGTGCGGCGGATCGTGGAGCTGCACGGCGGCACGATCGAGGCGCGCAGCGAGGGCGCCGGGCGCGGCGCCGAGATGGTGGTGCGGCTGCCGGTGGGCGAAACGGCGGCGGGGGCCGAGGCGGTGCCCGCCGCGCCGCCGCTGCCCGAGGAGGCGGACGCCGGGCAGCCGCGGATGTTGATCGTCGAGGATCAGCAGGACGCCGCCGAGGGGCTCGCCGAGCTGATGCGAATGCGTGGATTCTCCGTGGAGATCGCCCTCGACGGTTTGGCCGCGCTGGCGAGCGCCGAGGCGCGGGTGCCGGCTGTCGTGCTGCTCGATCTCGGGTTGCCGGGCCTCGACGGCTTCGAGGTGGCACGGCGGCTGCGGCAGCTCCCCGGCCTCGGCGACACGCTGGTCGTGGCGCTTTCCGGCTACGGCCGCGACGAGGATCGCGAGCGCGGGCGGGAGGCCGGCATCGACCGCCATCTGGTCAAGCCGGTGGAGCTGCGCGAGCTCGACAAGGTGCTGGAGGAGCTGCGGCGCGCGGGTGGAGCGCTGGGGTAGCTGAACGGCCGCTGGTCGCCGGCGTTGCGGTGCCGCGGTAGCGGGGCGGTGACTGGTTGCTTGCCGCTGTATCGCGAGTCTGCCGTGCCGCCCTACAATGCGCCGCGTTGCCGGATCCCAGCGCTGTTCCGCCTCCGCAACCCGCCGCGCCGAGCCTCGCTCGCCGTCTCGGTCCGATCGACGCCACGCTCGTCGTGATGGGCGGCATCGTCGGTTCGGGGATCTTCATGAACCCGTCGCTGGTGGCGCGCGAGGTCCACACGCCGGGCCTCATCCTCGGCGCGTGGCTGGTCGGCGGCGTCATCGCCGTGCTCGGCGCCTTCGTGTGGGCCGAGCTCGCCTCGCGGCGTCCGCAGGTGGGCGGGCAGTATGCCTACCTTCGCGAGGCGTACCACCCGGTGCTCGGCTTCGTCTACGGCTGGGGGTTCTTGCTCGTCACCCTGAGCGGTGGCATGGCTGCCGTGGCGGTCACCTTCGCCCGCTACGCGCGCGAGCTCGGCATCGCGCTTCCTGGTACGACAGATGCGGCGATCGCCACCGCCGCGCTGGTGGCGCTTACCGTCATCAACTGCTTCGGCGTGCGCGCCGGGGCTTCGTCGCAGAACCTCTTCATGGTCCTCAAGGTGGTCGCCATCGCCGGCCTCGTCGTCGGCGGCGCGTTCTTCGCGCGCGGGCACACCGAAGCGGCGGCGCCGGTGCTCGATCGGCCCGTCTCGTTCGGCCTCCTGACCGCCTTCGGCGCCGCGCTGGGGCCGGTGCTCTTCGCCTACGGCGGCTGGCAGACGGCCTCGTTCCTCGCCGGCGAGGTGCGCGATCCGCGCCGCAACCTGCCGCGCGGGCTGCTGCTCGGCGTCGGCGGCGTCATCGTGCTCTACCTGGCGGTGTCGTGGGTCTGCCTGCGCGTGCTCGGCCCCGACCGGTCTCGCCGCCACCAGCACGCCCGCCTCCGACGTCATGCGCGCCGCATTCGGTCCGATGGGCGGCAAGCTCATCGCCGCCGGCATCGCCATCTCCACCCTCGGCTTCCTGTCGCAGAGCATGCTCACCGGGCCGCGCCTCTACTACGCCATGGCGGCCGACGGCGCCTTCTTCAAGAGCGTCGCCTACGTCCACCCGCGCACGCGGGTGCCGGTGGTGGCGATCGTGCTGCAGGGGCTGGTGGCCGTCGCCATCGCCTGGAGCGGCAGTTACGAGCAGATCCTCAGCTACGTGGTGGCGTCGGACTGGCTCTTCTTCGCCCTCGCCGCGAGCTGCCTGCTGGCGCTGCGGCGGCACGACCGCGAACGCGGCGAGGACGAGGCGACCTTCCACAGCCCCGGCCATCCGGCGACGACCATTGCGTTCGTCGTCATCGCGCTGGTGGTGGTGGCGAACACGATCTATCGCTACCCGGTCAACAGCGCCATCGGCATCCTCATCCTGCTCGCCGGCGTGCCGGTGTGGTGGCTGTGGACGCGGGCGAACCGGCGACGGGCGGCGCGGGGATCAGCGCCGGGCGCCGACGCTCAGGCATAGTGCACGGCGAGCCAGAGCGTCGGCTCGTCGGCCGCCGTCCAGGCCACGCGATGACGCCGGTGCGCGGCGAGGACCAGGTGATCGCCGGGGCGCAGCTGGACGAGGTCGGTCTCGCCTTCGATCTCCAGCGCGGCGCCACCGCGCAGCACGAGCACCCACTCGTCGCGCTCCTGGTCGTACCAGGCGCCGGGCGCGCCCTGATGCCCCGGCGGCGAGACGATGCGCTCGATGCGCACCGACGCAGACTCGGCGAGAACGGTGAACAGCTCCTCGGGGAGGCGAGCCGGCAGGTCCGCGAAGAGGTTCTCGGCGATCGTTCGCGACATCGGGGCTCCTTGGGACTGGAGAGCGCTCAGCGCGCGCGAGCGGCGATCGCCTCGACGCGCTTGGCGAGGCCCGGCGCGCCGAGCGATTCGGCGACCGCGACAAACTCCGGCTGCGGGCCGCGCCATCGCATCGCCTCGACGTCGGCCGACACCGGCGCCTCGCGACGCAGCGTCGCCAGCAGCTTGAACAGCGCCGCTTGGTGGCGATGCGCCTCGAGCGAGGCGGAGAGCGCCAGGGTGCTGCGGATGCCGGCCGGCCAGAGGCGCGGGCTCGGCGGCACGTCCTCGATGCGGCCGAAGGCGGCAAGCACGGCGGCGGCCGACTTGGCGCCGAAGCCGGGGATGCCCGGGTAGCCGTCCGCGCTGTCGCCGACGAGCGCCAGCCAGTCGGGGATCGCGGCGGGCGGCACGCCGAACTTGGCGCGCACGCCGTCCTCGTCGCGCACCGTGCCGGAGCGGCGGTCGACCTGCACGACGCGGCGCCCCTCGACACACTGCGAGAGGTCCTTGTCCGGCGTCCAGATGCGCACCGACGCGACGCGCGGGTCGGCGGCGGCGAGCGCCGCGGCGCGCCGCCAGCGCGTCGTCGGCCTCGTACTTCACCATCGCCCAGGTCTCGACGCCCATCGCGACGAGCGCGTCCTCGAGCGGGTGGAACTGGTCCCACAGCGCCGGGTCGATGCCGTCGCCGGTCTTGTAGCCGGGCCAGAGCTCGTTGCGGAACGACTCGATGACGTGGTCGGTGGCGACGCCGACGTGGGTGGCGCCGCCTTCGAGCATCTGGACCACCGTGCCGAGCACGCCGCGCACGGCGGCGCGGTCGCCGGGCACGGGCGCCGGTGCGCCGGCGGCACGCGGTGCGTAGAAATGGCGGAAGAGCTCGTAGGTGCCGTCGACGAGGTCGACGTGCAGCGGCTCGGACGTTCGGGCAATCACAGGGCGGTCACAGGGCAGTCACCGCGCGACGGTCTCGGCGGCGCCGAGGAAGGACTCCACGGCGGCGGCGAACTCCTCCGGTGCCGCGCGCGAGGTGACGTGACCGGTGCCGTGGAAGGTGCGCACCTGCGCCCGCGGGTACATGGCGCGCAGGTGCGCGCGATCGCGGCCGCGGATGGCAGGGTCGTCGTCGGACTCGACGATGAGCACGCGGCCGTCGTGGCGTGCGAGGTCGTCGGGCCTGACGGTGAAGGCGGTGCAGCTCTCCAGCATGCACTCGTTCTGGCGGTGGAGCCGCTCGATCGCCGCCGGCGAGTCGATCTCCGCGAGCAGCGCCGTTTCCAGCCGCGCGTGCTGCTCGGCCGACGCCTGCTGCACCGGGCGGATGAGGCGGCGCACGCGGATCGCGCCGAGCTTGCGCATGATCGTCACCGGCATGACGCGCCAGAGCGCCAGTCCGAAGCGGAAGCGCCGCGCGTCGGTCGCTCGCAGCGCGAAGGCGTGCACGAGGATCAGGTGTCGCACCAGCTGCGGATAGCGCCGCACCAGGCACTGCGCCACCCAGCCGCCGTACGAGGCGCCCAAGACGTCGGCGTGCGTGATGCCGGCGGCCGCGAGCTGCGCCGCGATCTCGTCGACGAGCGCCGTCATCGTCGTCGCGGCGGGATAACGCACCGAGTGCACGCGCCGTGCGCGGCTCAGCCGCGCCACGAGATCGGGCGAAGCGTCGAGCAGCGCGCCGGGGAGGATCACCAGCGGCGGCGTCTCGTCGCGGACGTCGGCTACGGGCACCGCGCGATCATGGCATCTGTTCCGCCGGAAGGACCGGCGCCGGCCTCAGGGCCCCGCCTGGACCGACTGCTGGTGGTGGAAGACGTCGTGGGGGTCCCACTCCCGCTTCGCTCTCTGCAGCCGCGGGTAGTTCTCCTTGTAGTAGAGGTGCTGCCAGTCCACCAGGTCGGAGTCGCAGTAGTTCACGTAGCAGCCGTCGAGGACCTCGTCAGGCCGGGGCCCTGCGGGGCCGTACATCGCTTCGTAGAAGTCGCCGATCCAGTCCAGGTTGGCCCGATCCTGCTCGGGCTCGGTCCAGTAGGTCTGGTACTGGAGCTTGAGGATCGAGGAGCGCTGCGGCACGGCGGTGGCGTCCGGCGCGACCGCGTTGATCCTGCAGCCGTACGAGTCCACCTGCAGCAGGGCCTGGCCGTTGGCGGGATAGCGGTCGTTCTCGATCGTCAGCCACTTCCAGATGGCTTCCATCTGCGCGGCGGGGAACGCCGCCTTCATGTACGCGGACTTGTACTTGCCGCGCTGGTTGGCACCCGAGCCGTTGAGCGCCTGGGTGGCCTCCAGCCAGGGCATGCGGCGGGCGCTGGTGGTCGCCGGGATGTAGTGGTGCCAGCCGACGGCGACGCGCGGAGCGACGGACCTCATCCGCGCCTTGTCGACGCCGCTCTCCATCGCCGCGAGGAAGTCGTCGAGCGGCCGGCGGTCGCTGCCGGCGTTCTGCACCGTCAGCACCACCTGCCCGGCCGCTTGGCGCGTCAGGTGGAGCAGCGAGAACAGGTCGGAGTACGGGCTCCCCGGCGCGCTGTTGCGCTCGAAGAAGCGGCCGTAGTTGTCGAGCAGCTGGAAGAACAGGTCCTGGTGCGCGATGAGGTCCGACCACTCCCAGGCGATGCTGGCGAGCCAGGCCTCGCTCGGTGCCGTCGGCAGCTCGCGGAAGAGGTACTTCGTGATCACGCCGAAGTTGCCGCCGCCGCCCCCGGTGTGGGCCCAGAAGAGGTCCTGTTCCGCGGCCGTCGGCGAGTCCTTGGTCACGCGTCACCAGGCGTGCCCGGCGATCCTGGTCGACGCAGACCACTTCGACGCCGTGCAGCCAGTCCACCGTCAGACCGTCGCGGCGCGACAGCAACCCGTAGCCGCCGCCGCAGATGTGGCCGCCCGCTCCCACCGAGTAGCACGAACCGGCGGGAAGTGTCACGCCGTACTGGCGATAGAGCTGGTTGTAGAGATCCCAGTTGGTGCAGCCGCTCTCGAGGAAATACCAGCCGGTCTCGGGATCCCTGCCGGCGCCGCGCAGCGACGAGACGTCGACGATCACGCCGTCGTTCAACGAAACCCACCCCTCGTAACAGTGGCCGCCGCTGCGCACGGTGACGCGCAGTCGGTCATCGACGCACCGCTGCACCACCTCGACGATCTGTCGCGCGTCGCCGACCACCTCGACGTGCCGGGGATGGCCAACCCAGCGCTGGTTGAAACCGCGGATGAGGGTCGGGTAGCGCGGATCGTCCGGCGTCACGCGGGAGCCGGGAAACACAGGGCAATCGCCGGGCATCGCCTTCTCCTCTCGAACGGCATCACGCCGGCGCGAAGCCGCGCTGCCGCAGCAACCGCGCGACGCGCCGGCTCGACAGCGCCTCGGGCGGGCCGCCCCAGCGGTTGATCGACGGCTCGCGGTCGGCGCCTGCACCGAGCAGTGCTTCGATCACCGCGGCGTAGTCGTCGTCGGCGCGGCGGCAGTTGGCGGAGCCGTGCGCCGCCCAGCCGAGCGGCGAGCTGCGCGAACTGCTTGTCGCGCACGTTGACCGGCGCGCCGAGCGACAGCAGCAGCTTCACCATCGCCACGTCGCCGTGCCACGCCGCATGGTGGAGCGGCGTGCCGCCCCACGGGCCTTCCCAGCGCAGGTCGAAGCCGAGCGCGTGCATGAGGCGCACGGCGCGCTCGCTCTTGGCGTCCGCGGTGGCGACGATGAAGGCGTGGCGGTCCTCCTCGGCGAAGCGCTCGACGAGGCCGGGATCGGCCGCCAGCAGCGCGCGTGCCTTCACCTCGTCGCCGGTCAGGCAGGCGCCGAGGAATTCGTCGACCGGCGCGAGCCGCGCGGGATCGGCGCCGCGCTCGCGCAGGAAGTCCGCCGTCGCCACGTTGCCGGCGCGGACGGCGAGCACCAACGGCGTGCGCCCGTCCGCGCGCGGCGGGTCGACGGCGGCGCCGTGGGCGACGAGCATCTCGGCAACCGCGGCCGTGCGCGTGTTCTCGGCGACGCGGTGCAGCGGCGTCTCCTCGCGCTCCGTGCTGGTGACGTTGGGGTCGGCGCCGTGCTCGAGCAGCCAGCGCATGCCGGCGAACACCGTCGCCGCGCGCGGGTGCCACTCCTTCCAGCCGGCGAGGAAGTACAGCGGCGTGTTCCCCCAGTGCGAGTGGCGGCTCGAAAGGTCGGCGCCGTGCGCGACGAGCAGCTCGAGGCACTCGCGGTGGTCGAGCTCGGCCGCGTGGTAGATCGACTCGCCGTCGTTGGGTTCGGCGCCGCGGTCGAGCAGCAGCTTCACCAGCGAGCGGTTGTCGGCGACGCAGGCGAAGTAGAGCGCCGGGATCTTGCTGTGCGGATCGTCGGCGTCGTGCAGCATCGACTCGTCGGGCGAGGCGCCGCGGTCGAGCAGCAGCTCGGCGCAGCGCACGATTCCCTCCGCGCGCCCCGGCGACTCGGTGTGGAGCGGCGAAGCGCAGGCGAAGAGCAGGGGAGTGCCGCCGCTGTGTCGTTCGCCGATCCGCCGTGGATCGGCGTCGAGCAGCGCCGCGGCCGCTTCGACGTCGCCGGCAGCGCAGGCGACGAAGAGGTCCGTCCTCGACAGCTCGGGGTGGCGCCGCAGCAGTCGTAGCGCTGTCGTCGTGCGGTGCGTCTCGAGCGCGCGCGCGAAAGCCGCGACGCGTCGCGCGGACCGCGCTCCGTCGCCGGCGCTCATCGCTCGCCCACGGCTCGTGTGGCTACGGCAGCGGCGTCGACCAGACGCTGCCGCCGCCGAAGCCGGCGTAGAGCCTGGGCGGCGAGCCCGGCTCGATGGCGAGCGCGCGGACGTCGACGTTGGCGAGCCCGCCGTTGATCGTCGTCCACGTGCCGCCGCCGTCGGTGCTGCGGTAGACGCCCTCGAAGCCACCCGCGAAGACGTCGCCGCTCGGGGCGACGACGACCGCCTCGACGTCGTCCTCCTTCAAGCTCGCGGCGGTGCGCTTCCAGCTGTCGCCGCCGTCGGCGCTCTGGAAGAGGCCGTGCTCGGTGGCGGCGAAGAGCAGCGACGGCGTGGCAGTGCTGAACGCCAGCTGGCGGATCTCGCCGCCGGGAAGGCCCGAGCCGGCGTTGCTCCAGCTGCCGCCGCCGTCGCGGGTGCGGTAGACGCCTTCCTTGCCGACCACGGCGTAGACGGTCTTCGGCGCCGCAGCGAGCAACAGCGACACGGCGCCTTCGGGCAGCCCGTTGCCGGCGGGCTTCCAGGTCTTGCCGCCGTCGGTGGTCTTGAACACGTTCTTGCCGGTGTCGGAGTTCGACCAGTTGCCGGCGTAGAAGGTCTTGGCGTCGCCGGCGTCCTGCGCCATGCTCTTGAACTCGGGAGAGGAGAGGTCGCCGCGCATCATCGCGCGCAGGCCCGGCTCCTTGCGTTCGGGCTCGGTCCAGCTGCGGCCGCCGTCGGTCGAGCGCCAGTACTTCGAGCCGTAGTAGGCGTAGGCGGTGTTCGGCGCCGCGCGGTCGTAGAGGATGCCGTCGAGCTCGGCCTCGCCGTCGTCGTCGAACGGCGCCAGCACCGCCGACCACGAGCCGCTCGCGTCGCGGCGGTAGAGGCCAACGCCGGTCTGCACGTAGAGGAAGCCGGGCTGCCGCGGCGCGGTCCAGATGCGCTCGATCCAGGCGGCGCCGAGGCCCTGGTTGCTCGCCGACCAGTGCTCGCCGCCGTCGTTGCTGCGAAAGACGCCGGTGCCGCCGGTGGTGGCGGCGAACAGGGCGCCGGGTTTCCCCGGCACCAGCGCCACCGCCGACACCAAGTAGGAGCCGGTGCCGCGTTCGGCGACCCGCCAGGTCTTGCCGCCGTCGCTGCTGGTCTTGAGCCCGCCTTCGGTCGCCGCCCAGAGCACCTGCGGATTGGCGGGGTCGACGTCGAGGTCGGTGATCTCGTCGGTACCCGCGAGCGCGATGTCGAGCGGCTCGAAGTTGTCGCCGCCGTCGGTGCTCTTGAAGAGGTCGCCGAAGCCGGCGTAGGCGTAGACGGTCGACGGGTTGACGGGGTCGAAGAGCACGCGCCGCACGCTCTTGTCGCGGATGCCGATGCCGGTCTGCTTCCAGGTCTTGCCGCCGTCGCTGCTGCGCGCGACGTTGAGGGTCGAGCCGCGGCCGCCGGCGATGACGATCTTGGGGTCCTTGGGGTGCACGGCGATGGCGTAGGCGTCCTGGTTGCCGACACGGAACTCGGTCCAGGTCTTGCCGCCGTCGGCGCTGCGGTGGTGCAGGTTGGTGGACGGCACGAAGATGCTCGCCGGCTGAGTGGGGGCGAAGGCGATGCGCGCACCGGTCACCTGGTCGTCGTTGGGGCGCACCGCCTTCCAGGTGGCGCCGCGGTCGAGCGAGCGCCAGAGGCCGGCGTCCTCGGCGCCGGCCCAGACGGTGGTCGACTTGCCGGGGTCGACCATCACCCAGTTCACCTGGCGGCTCGCCATCTCGTCGCCGGGCAGCGTCCAGGTGGCGCCGCCGTCGTCGCTCCTCCAGACGCCGCCGCCGTGGGTGGCGAGGTAGACGGTGTCGGTGTGCGACGGGTCGACGGCGACGTCGCTGGCGGTGGCGAGGAAGGGCCCCTCGCTGCGCCAGGCGGGAGCGGCTTGCGCCGCCGCGATCGAAGCGACCGTGAGCGCCGAACCGAGCGAGACCACGCAACGGAGCGCGAGCGAACGCATGCGAAAGCCCTCCTGCATCTGGATGACCAGGGCCGCGATCGTATCGCGCCCGCGGCGGAACGCCGTGCGAATCGGCTCGCTGTCACCGCGTCGTCGCGGCGTCGCGGGCGCGCACGGCTACACTTGGGAATCATGCTCGTGCCGCGCCTGGGCCGCCTGACCGTTTCCATCATCGCCATCGCGCCGCTGCTCTGCGGCTGCGGCGGCGAGGCCGAGTCGCGCGCTCAGGAGCGCAAGGCCGGCGAGCCGCCGCGCGTCGTCTCGGTGGCGCCCGCGGAGCGCGCGGCGCTGCCCGACGTGGTGGCCGTCTCCGGCACGCTGGCGGCGCAGGACGAGGTGGTGCTGGGCACCAAGGTCGCCGGCCGGCTCGTCGCCCTGCCGGTCGACCTCGGCAGCGTCGTGCAGCGCGGCCAGGTGCTGGCGCGGCTGGCTCCGGCCGACTTCGAGCTCCGCGTCCGCCAGGCGGCCGCGGCGCTCGACCAGGCCAGGGCGCGTCTCGGCCTGCGGCCCGACGAGAGCGGCGCGGCGGATCTCGAGGCGACGGCCGTCGTCAAGCAGGCGAAGGCGGTGCTCACCGAGGCGACGGCCGCGCGCGCCCGCGCCCAGGAGCTGTACGAGCAGCGGCTGCTGTCGAAGGCCGACCTCGACGCCGCCGAGGCCGCCTACCAGGTCGCCGAGGGGCGCTACCAGGAGGCGCGCGACGAGGCGCGCAACCGCCAGGGCGTGCTCGCCCAGCGCCGCTCGGAGCTCGACCTCGCGCGCCAGCAGCTCGCCGACTCGGTGCTCGTCGCGCCCTTCGACGGCGCGGTCCGCGAGCGCCACGCCACCGCCGGGCGAGTTCGTCGCCGCCGGCGAGCCGGTGGTGACGCTCGTGCGCACGCACCCGCTGCGCCTGCGGCTCGGCGGTGCCCGAGCGCGAGGCGGCCGGCGTCCGCGTCGGGCAGCCGGTGCGGGTGCGCGGTCGAGGGCGACCCGCGCAGCTACGCCGGCCGCGTCGCGCGCGTCAGCCCGGCCATCGACCGAGCGCGACCGCACGCTCATGGTCGAGGCCGAGGTCCCCAACCCCGACGGCGCGCTGCGCGCCGGCTCGTTCGCCGGCGCCGAGATCGTCACCGCCGCCGACCGCCGCGCGGTGCTGGTGCCGGCCTCGGCGATCGTCACCTTCGCCGGCATCGAGAAGGTGCTCACCGTCGAGGAGGGCAAGGCGGTGGAGAAGCGGGTGCGGACCGGCCGCCGCGCCGGCGACCGCGTCGAGATCGTCGAAGGGCTCGCCGGCGGCGAGCCCGTCGTCGTCGAGCCCGGCAACCTCGCCGGCGGCCAGGCCGTCACCGTGCGAAGCACCGCGCGCGCCGGAGGCTGAGGCTCGGACCATGCAGAAGCTCGCCGAGATCTGCATCCGCCGGCCGGTCTTCGCGGCGATGCTCATCCTCGCCCTGGTGGTGGTCGGCGCGGCCAGCTACGTTCCGCCTCGGCGTCGACCGCTTCCCGTCGGTCGACCTGCCGACCGTGTCGCGTGCGCACGCTCGCTGCCCGGCGCCTCGCCCGAGGAGATCGAGACCAGGTCTCCGCAGCGCATCGAGGAGGCGGTCAACACGGTCGAGGGCATCGAGGAGCTGCGCTCGGTCTCCGGCGCCGGGCAGCTCGTTCGTCATCGCCACCTTCGACCTCGACCGCGACATCGACGTCGCGGCGCAGGACGTGCGCGACCGCGTCGCGACGGTGCTGCGCGCAGCTGCCGCGACGACGTGCAGCCGCCGGTCGTCGCCAAGTTCGACAACGACTCGGCGCCGGTGCTGACCGTCGCGCTGTCGCGGCGACCGCCCGCTGCGCGAGCTGACCGAGATCGCCGACAAGATCGTCAAGGTGCAGCTCGAGCGCTCCGCCGGCGTCGGCGAGGTGGAGATCGTCGGCGGCCTCGAGCGCGCGATCAACGTCTGGGTCGACGCCGACCGCCTGGCCGCCTACCAGCTGCCGATCACCGCCGTGCGCGACGCGATCGCGGCGGCAGAACGCCGACGTGCCGGGCGGCAACGTCACCGGCGGCGCAGCGCGAGCAGACGCTGCGCACGCATGGGCCGCATCGACGACCCGCGCGGCTTCGACGACCTCGTCGTCGCCACCGTCGACGGCGCGCCGATCCGCGTGCGCGACATCGGCTGCGCCGAGGACGGCACCAAGGAGCAGCGCTCGCTGGCGCGCCTCGACGGCGTGCCGACGGTGACGCTCGAGGTGCGGCGGCAGTCGGGCGCCAACACCGTCGAGGTGATCGAGGCGGTCAAGGCGAACCTGGCGACGGTCGAGCGCGCAGCTGCCCGCCGACGTCAAGCTGGAGGTCATCCGCGACCAGTCGCGCTACATCTACGCCGCGCTGCACGAGATCAACACTCCACCTGGTGCTCGGCAGCATCCTCGCCTGCCTGGTGGTGTTCGCCTTCATGCGCAGCTGGCGCTCGACGGTGATCGCGGCGTCGCCATCCCCGCCTCGGTGATCGCCACCTTCGGCATGATGGGGGCGCTCGACTTCACGCTCAACAGCGTCACCATGCTGGCGCTGGTGCTGATGGTCGGCATCGTCATCGACGACGCCATCGTGGTGCTCGAGAACATCTTCCGCTTCGTCGAGGAGAAGAAGATGCCGCCGTTCGAGGCGGCGCGGGCGGCGACGGCGGAGATCGGCCTGGCGGTGCTGGCGACCACGCTGTCGCTGGTGGTGATCTTCGTGCCGGTCTCGTTCATGTCGAGCATCTCGGGGCGCTTCCTCTACCAGTTCGGCATCACCGCGGCGGTGGCGGTGCTGGTCAGCCTGCTCGTGTCCTTCACGCTGACGCCGATGATGAGCGCGCGCCTGCTGCGCGCCGAGGACGCGGCGGCGGGGCACGCGCATGATGCCGGCAGGGCGCGGCCGCCTCGCGGCGCGGCTTCTACGCGCGGATCGACGCGCTCTACGCGCGGCTGCTGGCCTGGGCGATGGGGCACCGGCGCCTCGTCGCCGTCTGGCGCCGTGGCGATCGTGGCCTCCTCGATCCCGCTCTACAAGCTGGTGCGGCAGGAGTACATCCCGAGCGACGTCGACGAGGCGGAGTTCGACGTCGGCGTCAACGCGCCCGAGGGCACCAGCCTGGCCGCCATGGACGAGGCGATGCGCGCCGTCGAGGCGGAGGTGCGGGCGATGCCGCGGCGTGCGGACTGGTGCTCGCCACCGCCGGCGGCGGCTTCCTCGGCGGCGTCAACCAGGGCGAGCTCTACGTGCGCATCGCGCCGCACGAGGAGCGCACCTTCTCCGTCGGCCGCCTGCTGCGGGAGACGGTGCGCCTGCGACCCTGGCGCGCCTTCCCCGAGCAACTACGCGCAGCGCGACGTGATGCAGGAGGTCCGGCGGCGGCTGCGCAAGTTCCCGGACCTGCGCACCGCGGTGCGCAACGCGCGGTCGTTCAACATCGGCGGCGGCAACGCCGAGATCGACTTCGTGCTGCGCGGCCCCGACCTGCGACGTTGCTCCGCGCTACGCCGAGCAGCTGCGCGAGCGCGCCGACGAGCTGGGCCTGCGTCGACGCCGACACCACGCTCAAGCTCGACAAGCCCGAGCTGCGCGGTGGTGATCGACCGCGAGCGCGCCGCCGACCTCGGCGTCGACAGCGAGGACATCGCGCAGCGCGCTGCGGCTGATGGTGGGCGGCGACGAGGAGGTCTCGCGCTTCCGCGACCCGGCCGTCAACGAGGACTACGACGTCCAGCTGCGGCTCGCCGAGGCGGACCGCAACGACCCGGCGACCATCGCGCGGCTCTACGTGCCGCGGCGGCGCGGCGGCGGCCTGGTGCGCCTCGGACAACGCTGGTCGACGGCTCGACGCGACGAGCCGCAGACCGCCTCGCGCATCGACCGCCTCGACCGCCAGCGGCAGGTCAGCCTGCGCGCCGGCGTCGCGCCCGGGCTACGCGCTCGCCGACCGCCTCGAGGCGCTGCGCAAGGCGGCGGCGGAGCTGAACCTGCCGCCCGCCTACACCACCGCGCGTCTCCGGCCGCGGCCGCGAGCTCGAGCGCACCTTCGGCGAGTTCCTCTGGGCCTTCCTGCTCTCGATCATCTTCATGTACATGATCCTGGCCTCGCAGTTCGAGAGCCTGGTCCACCCGCTCACCATCCTGCTCTCGCTGCCGCTGTCGGTGCCGTTCGCGCTGCTCTCGCTGTGGGCGACCGGCAACACGCTCAACCTCTACTCGGCGCTCGGCATCCTGGTGCTCTTCGGCGTGGTGAAGAAGAACGCCATCCTGCAGATCGACCACATGAACAAGCTGCGCGCCGAGGGCATGGACCGCGCCGCCGGCGATCCTCCAGGCCAACCGCGACCGCCTGCGGCCGATCCTGATGACCACGCTGGCGCTGGTCGCCGGCATGCTGCCGCTCGCCCTCGGCACCGGCCCCGGCGCCGAGGAGCGCCGCGCGATCGCCGTCGTCGTGATCGGCGGCCAGACCCTCTGCTTGCTGCTGACGCTGCTGGTGACGCCGGTCGCCTACTCGTTCCTCGACGACCTCGTGGAGCTGGTGCGCGCGCGCCGCGGCCAGCTGCTGCCGGCGCTCGCGGCGCGGCTGCGGCGCCGGCGCCGCGACGAGGACGAAGAGCCAGCGCCCGAAGAGGCGGCGTAGGAGGAGCGCGTGCCGGCGGAGGGTGGGGAAGCCGCGGTGATCGTCGCGGCGCTCCTGCTCGCCGCTGCGGGCTCGGCGGCGCCGATCGCTGCGGCGACGATGGCCGTGGGATCATCGGCGGCCGGCGAGGGCGTGTCCGCAGCGACGAGGGTCGCGGAACCCGCGGAGGTCGTCACTCTCTCCGCGGCGGAGCGGCGCCGCCTGGGGCGCGGCGAGGTCGTGGTGCGCCTCGCTCCCGCCGACCGCGAGGGCCTGCGCGAGGGCACGGCGCTGGCGGTGCTCGACACGCCGCCCGAGCGCGTCTTCCGCGCCCTCGTCGACTTCGACCACTACGCCGAGTGGACGCCCTTCGTCGTCCAGTCTTCGGGGCGGCCGCTCGGCCCCGGCGTGGTCGAGAACGCTCAGCGCCTCGACCTGCCGGCGCCGGTGGCGGACCGCCACTACCGCCTGCTCGTGCACGCCGCCGTCGAGAGGCGAGACGCCGGCGAGCGCTGGACCGTGCGCTGGGAGCAGGTCCCCGGCTCCGGCAACGTGCGCGCGCAGCGCGGCACCTGGACGCTGACGCGCCTCGCCGGCGGCCGCACCCTGGCGAGCTGTCGCGCCTACGTCGATCCCGGCGGCGCCATCCCCGCCTGGCTGGTCAACCGCACGCTGGCGCGGGCGCTGCCGTGGGTGGTCGACGGCCTGCGCCAGCAGGCGCACCGCTGGCGGTACGACCCTCGATACAAACCCAGCGCCCCGGCCGGCGCGAGCTGAGCCGCTGCCTAGCACAAGGGTGATGTAGGAAGAGCGCTGATTGACGGGCTTCCTACCTTCGAATAGCGTCGCGGCTCCTCGCAATCTGAACAGCAAGGCCGGCGACGATGGTTGGCGGTCCTCCGTCGATTCTCGCCGCCGGCGCGGCTGGTCCAACTTCCGTCAACCAGGGAGCTGCCGTGAGCCAGGCAACATCGCCTTCGCGCCCGACGATCCTTCGCTCGGTCCTCCTCCTCGCCATCGCGCTGCTCGTCACGGCCGGCACGGCCGCCGCGGCCAAGCGCGTCCCGGCGAGCCCGACCCGAGCGACCGCTTCGGGGCCGACGCCGCGGATCAGCGCCGCCGCCGCCCACCAGATCGACACTCTGACGAGCATCAAGACCACTCGCAGCGCGGTGCAGAGCAAGATCGGCTCGCGGCTCTACCTCGGCATGCTCGAGTTGCGCGGTGACGCGCGGCTCGCGCCGCTCACCGACTTCCGCTTCGTCACCAACGACGCCGACGGACGGGTGGGGATCAACGTCAGCGCCACCAACGCCGCCGGCGTCAAGGCGGCCGCCGAGCGGATCACGGCGCTCGGTGGCGTCGTCAAATCGATGAGCTACGGCTACCGCAGCATCGAGGCGCGCCTGCGGCTCGAGGACCTCGAGACCCTCGCCGCCATGAGCCAGGTGACCAAGATCCGCCAGTCGGTGCCGCGCTTCACCCAGGCGATCAACGTCTCCGAGGGCGACGCCACCCATGGCGCCGAGGAGTCGCGCGGCTTCTTCGGCGTCAACGGCGCCGGCGTCAAGGTCTGCGTGCTCTCCGACGGCGTCGACTCGATCGCCGCGCTGGAGGCCTCCGGCGACGTGTCGACCGTCGACGTGCTGCCCGGCCAGGCGGGCTCCGGCGACGAAGGCTCGGCGATGCTCGAGATCATCCACGACCTCGCGCCCGGCGCCACGCTCGGCTTCGCCACCGCCTTCACCGACGAGGCGAGCTTCGCGCAGAACATCCTCGACCTCGCCGCCGACGGCTGCAACATCATCGTCGACGACGTCATCTACCTCGACGAGTCGGCGCACCAGGACGGGCCGGTGGCGCAGGCGGTCAACACCGTCACCGGCGCCGGGGTCCTCTACTTCTCCTCGGCCGGCAACGAGGGCAACCTCAACGACGGCACCTCGGGCACCTGGGAGGGCGACTTCGACCCCAACGGCACCGTGCCGGCCGCCGGGTCGGGAACGGCGCACGACTTCGGCGACGGCGGCCAGTCGATCCTCGTCACCCTCGGCGGCGCGGTGACCGTCCTCACCTGGGCGGAGCACTACGACGGCGCCGCCGGCACCGGCATCGCCACCTACGATTTCGACATCTTCGACATGGACGGCGGTCTCACCACCGTCTTCGACGCCGGCGTCGACACCCAGGACGGCGTCGGCAACGACGACCTCGCCTTCGAGATCATGGGCTTCAGCATCGCCGGCGAGCGCCTGGTGATCCTGCAGTTCGCGGCGGGCACCACCAGCAGCGTGCCGATGATGAACTTCATCAACTTCCGCGGCGAGGTCGACCCGGCGCTGGCCACCGACGGCGCCACCCGCGGCCACAGCGCCGCCGCCGCCGCCTTCAGCACCGCGGCGACGCCGGCCGCCGACTCCTTCGACGGCATCACCCCGGACGGCCCCTACCCGGGCCTCTTCACCGCCGCTAACGAGAGCGAGAGCTTCACCTCGGACGGCCGCCGCCGCATCGTCCTCAGTCCCACCGGCGTCGAGCTGTGCCCCGGCAACCGCACCAGCTCGTGCGCCGCCGACATCCGCCAGAAGCCCGACATCACCGCCGCCGACGGCGTCGCCTGCGCGGCCCCCGGCTTCAACCCCTTCTACGGCACCTCGGCGGCGGCGCCGCACGCGGCGGCCATCGCGGCGCTGATGAAGCACTCGGTGCCGGCGGCGACGCCGGCGCAGATCCGCACCGCCATCGAGACCTCGGCGATCGACATCGAGCTCCCCGGCGACGACCGCGACACCGGCGCCGGCATCATCATGGCCCACGCCGCCATCGCCGCCTTGGGCGGCGTGCCGCAGGCGTTCCTCGACGACGGCACGCCGGCGCCGGCGCAGTTCGCGGGCGACGGCGACGGCGCCATCGAGCCCAACGAGATCTGGGACCTCACCGTGCCGCTCACCAACATCGGCGGCGCCGCCGCCACCGCCATCAGCGCCGTGCTGAGCACCTCCACCCCGGGCGTGACCGTCACCCAGCCGAACTCCACCTACCCGGACCTCGCTGTCGCGGCCTCGGCCCCCAACGCCAGCCTCTACCGCTTCTCGGTGGGCCCGGCGGCGGTCTGCGGCGTGGTCATCGACTTCACGCTCACCGTCTCCTACACCGGCGGCCAGAGCCCGCAGGTGTTCAACTTCTCGCTCGGCACCGGCGCGGCCGGTACACCGCTCACCTTCAGCTTCGGCGGGTTGGTACCGATCCCCGACTCGCCGGGACCGGCCGCCATGGCCACCCTGCCGGTTGTTGGCGTGCCCGGCAACATCCTCGACGTCGACTTGAGCATCGACGGCACGGTCTGCACCGCCGCCGACGGCGCCACCACCGTCGGCATCGACCACACCTTCGTCGCCGATCTCGAGGTGACGCTGCAGTCGCCCTCGACCACGTCGGTGGTGGCGATCAGCTTCGCCGACGGCGGCGGCAACAACTTCTGCCAGACGCTGCTCGACGACGAAAGCGGCGGACCGAGCATCCAGTCGGTGGTCACGGCCGACGCGCCGTTCACCGGCACCTTCACGCCCAACTCGCCGCTCTCCGCCTTCGACGGCGAGAACGCCAACGGCGCCTGGAACCTGATCGTGCAGGACTTCGCCGGCCTCGACACCGGCAACATCCGGGCCTGGTCGCTGACCGTCACCCCGGCGATCTGCAACGCGCCGCCGCTGGCGGCGAGCGTCACCGCCACCAAGGCGATCACCGGCGGCGACCAGCTCTCGCCGGGCACCGTCACCTACACCGTCACCATCACCAACACCGGCAACGGGCCGCTGCTCGACAACGCGGGCAACGAATTCACCGACACGCTGCCGGCCGGGCTCACCGTGCTGACGCCGACCGCCAGCTCGGGGATCGTCTCGGGCACCGGCGTCAACCCGGTCACCTGGAACGGCACCATCGCCGCGGGTGGCTCGGTGACGATCACCATCCCGGCCTCGATCGGTCCCGGCCTCGGCGGCACGCCGATCGCCAACCAGGGCACGGTGAGCTTCGACAGCAACCTCGACGGCACCAACGAGAGCACCGTCCTCACCGACGCCCCCGGCGGCACGGTGGGCGACCCGACGGTCTTCATCGCCGGCCAGGGCGGCTTCACCCCCGACATCCCGACGCTGTCGGAATGGGCGTTGATGCTGCTCGCGCTGCTGCTCGGCGGCGCCGGCTTCGTGGCCCTGAAGCAGCGAAGCTAGACCACCGGCCGCCTCGCATGGTGGCGCCGGCTCGCCGGCGCCACCACCTTCCTACTCGGCCGCAGGCGCGGCTTTGCGCGCCGCCTTTGCCGGGCCGCCGCCCTTGAAGAAGGCGATCAGCAGCTCGGCGAGCTCCTTCGGCTTCTCCAGCATCAGCCAGTGGCCGCTGTCGGGGACGACGCCGACGCGCGCATCGGGCATGCGCAGCTCGAGCATCTTGCCGGTCGCCTGGTGCACCACCTTGCTCTTGGCGCCGAAGACGACCAGGGTGCGCTTCTTGAGCTCGGGGAGCAGGAAGTCGAGCAGGTGGCTGCGCTCGCCCTCGAGCAGCTTCGACCACACCAGCTGGTAGAAGGGGCGGTTGCCCGCCAGCCCCTCGGCGCGCCGCCGCTTGCGCGCCGGCTGCATCGCCGGCGGCGTCGCGGTGGTGTAGGCGAGCAGCTGGTCGTAGCCCTCCGCCTTGCCGATGAGGAAGGGGTTGCGGTGGTTCTTGAGCTGGCGGTCGAAGTCGCTCTCGCCCGGCCCGCTGACGCCGAGCGGCTCGATGAGCGTCAGGCTCGCCACTTCGGTGGGCGAGGCGTAGGCGTAGCTCGCCGCGATGATGGCGCCGATCGAGTGGCCGACGAGGTGGAACGACACCAGGCCGGCCTGGCGGGCGAAGGTGCGCATCTGCTTGGCCAGCGAGGCGGCGTCGAACTGGCCGTCGGGGTCGGGGAAGTTGGCGCCGAAGCCCGGCAGGTCGGGGGCAACGACTTGATGCCCGGCGGCGGCGAGCAGCGGGATGACGTCGAGCCAGTGCTCCTTGTCGGCGGCGAAGCCGTGCAGCAACAATACGGTGGAGGAGGCCTGCTTGCTGCCGGCGGCGAGGTAGGAGATCTGCCCCTTGCCGACGGGGACGACGCGCTCCTCGACCTTGCCGCCGCCCTTGCCGCGCTTGAAGAAGCCGCGCTTGGCGAGGACGACGATGAGCGCGACGACGCCCGCGCCTTCGGCGACGAATAGCCAGTTCACTCCGTCGACCCCCTTGCTGCTGGATGCCGCGAACGGTCCGCTGGTGGCGGCGGCGATCTTACCCTTGCGCCGGCGCCGCCGGAGCGGTGAGCAGCGCCAGCAGCCGCTCGCCGTAGTCGGTCGCCTTGCGCTCGCCGATGCCGCGCACGTGGAAGAGCTGGCCGAGCGTCGCCGGCCGCAGCCGCGCCAGCTCGCGCAGCGTCGAGTCGTGGAAGACCACGTACGGCGGCACGCCGCGCTCGGCGGCGATCTCGCGGCGCAGCGCCCGCAGGCGCTCGAACAGCTCCTGCTCGGCCGCGGCGAGCGGTGCTTCGCCGGGCGCCAGCGCGGCAGCGCCGCCGCGGCCGCGCCGCCGCCTCTCTCGCGGCTCGCTTCGTGGCGCCGGGACCCGCAGCAGGCGGCAGTCGCGCACGTCCGCGCAGCAGCTCGCCGCCCTCCTCGGTGATGCGCAGCACCGGGTACGGCTCGCCCTCGACGGCGAGCATCCCCTGGTCGACGAGCTGGTCGACGACGCTGCGCAGCTCCGACACCGACATCTCCGCGAGCAGGCCGAAGGTCGAGAGCTGATCGTGGCCGCGCGCCTCGACGCGCTCGGTGCGCCGGCCGCGCAGCACGTCGATGACGTGGCCGGCGCCGAAGGTCTGCCGCACCCGCGCCACGCAGGAGAGCACCTTCTGCGCCAGCACGGTGGCGCCGGGCACATCCTCGAGCTCGCCCAGGCACCAGTCGCAGGCGCCGCACGAGTCGGCGGCGAGGCGCTCGCCGAAGTGCTCGGCGAGCGCGCGGTGGCGGCAGCCGGCGCCGCTCGCGTACGCCTCGAGACGTCGCAGGTGGAGCTGGTTGGCCTCGGTGAGCAGCCCGTCGCGCTCCAGCCGCCCGCGCCAGCGCGCCACGTCGCCGGGCGAGTAGAGCAGCACGCACTCGGCCGCCTCGCCGTCGCGGCCGGCGCGCCCGGCCTCCTGCATGTACTGCTCGAGCGAGCGCGGCGCGCCGGCGTGGACGACGCAGCGCACGTCGGGGCGGTCGATGCCCATGCCGAAGGCCACCGTCGCCACCACCACGTCGACGCGCTCGCCGAGGAAGGCGTCCTGCGCCGCGGCGCGCGCCTCGTCGGCGAGCCCGGCGTGGTAGGGGAGGGCGCTCGAACCCGGCGGCGGCGAGCCCCTCGGCCAGGCGCTCGACCTCGGCGCGCGAGGTGCAGTAGACGATCGCCGCCTGCCGCGGATGGCGGGCGAGCACCTCGCGCACCTGGCGCGGCGAGCTGCTCGCGCCGCCGCACGCGGTAGACGAGGTTGGCGCGGTCGAACGAGCCCACCAGCACCGCCGGCGCTCGCAGGCGCAGCTGGCGCACGATGTCCTCGCGCACGCGCGGCGTGGCGGTGGCGGTGTAGGCGTGGAAGGGGACGCCGGGCAGCGCCTCGCGCAGCTGTCCGAGCTGGCGGTACTCGGGGCGGAAGTCGTGCCCCCACTCGCTGATGCAGTGCGCCTCGTCGACGGCGACGGCGCGCAGGCCGCCGCGGCGCAGCAGGGCGAGGAAGCCGTCGCCGCCCTCCATCATCAGCCGCTCGGGAGCGACGTAGAGAAGGCGCAGCTCGCCGCGCGCGAGGCGCGCCTGCACGAGCGCGCGCTCGCCGGACGGCAGCGATGCTGTTGTAGGCCGCGGCGGGGACGCCGAGCTCGACGAGGCCGTCCACCTGGTCCTTCATCAGCGCGATCAGCGGCGAGACGACCAGCGTCAGGCCGCCGCCGACCACCGCCGGCGCCTGGTAGCAGAGCGACTTGCCGCCGCCGGTGGGCAGCACGACGAGACTGTCGCGGCCGGCGAGGGCGACGGCGATCGCCTCCTCCTGCAGCGGCTTGAGGCGGTCGAACCCCCAGACGCGGCGCAGCTCGGCGTGCAGGCGCGGCTCGTCGCCGACTGTGAGCTGGCCGGGGGATGGGTCCAAGGTGAGCACAGGGTACCTCTCCCGAGAAGAGACGGAAACGGCGGGCGAAACGTCTCAGGCCGAGCGACGCCCGGTGCTCCGGCAACGACGTGACGCTGAGGTCACCGTCTTGCCTGGGTGACGAGCTCGACCATCGCCCGGCGCGCCTCCTCCGGCGTGGCCACGGGCTGGGGGAAGGCGAGGCGCACGGGCCGACGGCCCGCCTCGGTCGCCACCGACATCTCGAACCCATAGCGGTCGATGCCGGTCATCACCACCGACTCGGCCCCCTTGGCCCGCGAGAAGGCCCGGCAGAGCGCCACCATCGCCGCGGCGTGGTCAGCGTTCATGTGCTCGACGATGGCCGACGCGTGAGGCGCCAGCGGGTCGGGGCGAGCCGCCGACCACTCCTCCCCTGAGACCCACGACATCCTGCCGTAGCCGCCGATGTAGCGGGCCGAGTCGACGCTCAGCCGCCAGAAGGCGAAGTCGCGATAGTCCGCGTAGTAGGCGGCGTTCGGGAAGCGCGCGAGGTAGGCGCGGCGCGGTCCGTCGTCAGCCGCCTCCAGCGCTCGGCAGGTTCCCAGCAGCGTCACCCGCCCGTTGGCGAGCGGGTCCTCGCGGACGCTCTCGGCGACCATCAGCGAGGCGCGGACATCGCCCCGGAGGTTGCGCGTGTGCTCGGCGAGCTCGCTGATCAGGAACACCGGCTCCGCGCCATCGAGGGCGAAGGTGACGAACGAGCCGTAGGGATGACCCGCCGGCTCCCGTGCCAGCGTCGACAGCGCCCCCGTGGCGAGCTGCTCGACGAGGGTGCGTGCCCGCTCCGCGTGGCTCGGCGTCGCCACCTCAAGGTCGTAGAGCGGCTCCTCTTCGGCGCGGCGCGGGCTGGAGTGGCCTCGGGTCACTGGTTGGCCAGTGTACCGCCCAAGGAATGAGACAGCCCCGCTGAGCAGTGGCGGGACTGCGTAACGGATGCATAATGGATGCATCCCGGGGAGGCTCTCATGCCGACGCTGACCCTCAAGAACGTCCCCGAAGAGCTGGTGGCGAGGCTCAAGCAGGAGGCGGCGCAGAACCGTCGCAGCCTCAACCAGGAAACCCTGGCGCGCCTCGAGCAGAGCCTGGCGGTGCGCTGGCCCAGCGGCGCGGAGAAGGTAGAGCTCATCCGCCGCATCCAGGCGCGGTTCGCGGACATCGAGCCCATCGACGAGAAATTCCTGCAGCGCGCGAAAGCCCACGGGCGCCCGTGATCGTCGTCGACACCAACCTGCTGGCCTACTCGGTGCTGCCGAGCGAGCATGGAGAGCTGGCCCGCCAGGTGGCGGCCCGGGATCCAGCGTGGCTGGCGCCTCCGATCTGGCGGCTCGAGCTACGCAACGTGCTCGCGACCGCGATGCGGGTGCGTGGCTTGAGGCTCGATCGCGCCGTCGAGGCGTTCTCCGGCGCGGAGGCGTTGGTGGCGGACGCTGACGTACAGCCGACCACCCAGGAGTGCCTCGAGATCACAGCTCGTGGTGCGGTCAGTGCCTACGACGCCGAGTTCGTCTTCGTTGCGGAGCGGCTCGACCTCGTGCTCGTCACCGGTGACCGCCGTCTCGCTCGCGCCTTCCCCGGCAGGGTGCAGGGGATCGAGGAGTTTGCGGCGCGCTAGCGTTCCCATTCGGAGACGCGCTCGGGAAGAGACGGAAACGGCGGGCGAACGTCTCACCCAAGTCGACCTGGTCAGAAAATCATGGCGGCCGGCGAATGACCAGGACGTTGGTGGACGAACGCTGCGGACAAAGGAGGTCCCATGAGAACTGCTTTCCCGCCCATCGTGCTCGTCTCGCTGCTCGCGCTCGCTTCGTGCAAGCCGGCGGCCGACGGCGGCGACCTTCGCGGGTCGTTGCCTGCTGCGGACGTGCAGGGCTATCTCTATTCGAGCGTCGGCAACGACAAGCAGTCGGCGGAATCGCTGACCAACCCGGCGGTGGTCGATCCGGCGCCGCAGCCCAAGGGCACGACGAACGTCGTGATCGGCTACAAGCGGGTCACCGAGGGGACGGCGCCGTCCGCGCGCACCTACAAGACCGAGGCGCGGCGCTCCGGCAACGACGTGACGCTGGTGGTCACCGACGTCGCCACCAACGAAGCGGTGCTCGACACCCGTTTTCCGACGGCGGAGCCGCACCCCGCGGGTGGGCCGGTCTTCCCTACGTTGCAGGCGTGCATCAGCGACTTCCTCTGCAAGAACCAGTCGTCGCTGTTGTGCGAGGCGAACCGCACCTGCCGCGACCAGTTTTGGGGGTTGACCTGCTGCCTGAGCAACGGCACGTGCGTCAGCGTTCACGGCGTCGTACGCCCGAACGCCCTACGCTGTCGGCTGATCGGTCCGATCGCGGATTTCGAGGCGGTCGTCTTCTCGCCGTGATCGCGGAATGAACAACCAATCGCTGCTCGAGCTGAAGTTTGGAGGAGGTCGCATGAACCGAATCAAGATCATCGTCGCCGGCGCCGGGCTCGGAGCGGCGGCGCTGCTTGCGGGCGCCAGGCCCGCCTTCGCCGACCCTGCCGGTGATCTGGCAAACCGCAAGTCCGAATGGACCCAGATCCAGAGCCGCATGGACGCGGCCAGCCGAAGGATCGCGAGCTATCTCGAACGCTCGAAGAAGCTGCGCGAGATGGACAAGACCGAGCTCGACGCGCTGATCACCCAGATCTGCCGGCTCGACATCGCCCGCAGCGACGACGAGGCCGACCGTCTCGCCGAGTCGTTGACCGACAAGATCGTGGAGAACGTCCGCCGCGAGTTCGACAGCCTCGATGACGAGGCGGACGACGTCATCGGCGACGAAGCGGAGGACATCCTCAACGACGCCAAGAGCCTTCGCAACACGACCGACGATCTGCTGTCCTCCGAAGAGGTCAAGAGCGAGACTGAGGACTTGCTCGAAGAGATGAGCGAGCGGATCGATGACTTCACCGAGGAGGCGTACCAGAAGTTCTCCGAGGATTACCGCACGCTCTCGAACCTCAGGGATGGAGTGATGCAAGGGTCGAACAACCCCCGGGTCCGCGCCGCAATGGAATACGGCAAGGAGAAGCACCGCTACAACCAGCAGATTTGCGAGGAGAAGGAGCTGGCGCTTTCATCCGGGCGCCCTGACTGCGTCTCGTTCAACAAAGACGCCTGCGTGGTCTGGGAGTTCAAGCCTGACACCTACAGCGAGTCCGACGCCAAATCCCAGGCTGAGCGCTACCTGCGCGACGTGCAGGACAAATTCAAAGACGACTCGCGCGCGCTCGCGAACTGCAAGAAGGATTCGGATGGCAAGCCGGTCTTCGAGGCGCGCGGCGTGACCTACCCCGCTTGCAGGTAGGGAGACGGAGGTCTTCAGCGGCCTCGGGGTCTTCAGCGAACCGGGTGGCCGATCGACCGCTCGAGGTCGGCGACCCGGGCCGCGTGGCTGCCCAGCCACGCGTCGGCGCCGGCGAGGCCGGCGCGCGCCGCGGCGATGTAGCCGAGGGCCTCGAGGCGGTCGCCCTCCTGCAGCGCGAGCACCGGGGCCATCACGGCTCCCCACATCGGCGATGCTTTGAAGCTGGCGTCGCCGGCGCCGAGCTCGTCAGTCATCTTGGCGAGGGTGAGCACGGCGCCGACGCGCCGCGCGGCGAGACTGCCGGCGTCGTCGCCGTCGTCGTCTTCGACGCGCGAGCCGGCGGCGACGATCGAGCGGCTGACCTCGAGCGTGCCCAGCGGGTCGTCGCCCAGCCCCGGGCCGAGGGTGATGGTGATGTCCTTGCCGCCCTTGGCCTCGACGCCGGCGTAGAGGTGCGCGAAGAGGTCGCGCGCCGCGCCCGCCGAGCGTGGCGAGGCGGGCTCCGCCATCAGGAAGCGCAGCATCGAGAACGTGGCCACCGAGTAGCGGCCCTGCCGGGCGAGGGTGTTGCCGAGCAGCAGGTAGGGCGAGGCGTAGTCGGGCTCGGCGGCGATGGCGCGCCGCAGGCAGGCGAGGACGTCGTCGTCGGCGTGGACCTCGCCGTAGGTCACCGCGGCGTTGAAGTTCAACAGCGCGTTGTCGGGGTAGGAGCGCAACCCGGCCTCGAACACGGCGACCGCCTCCCGGTCCTTGCCCTGGTCGGAGAGGCAGGAGCCGAGCAGCGAGTGGAGGTTGGCACCCAGCTCACCGCGTTCGGCGAGACCCTTCTTGGCGGTCTCGACGCAACGGTCGAACTGCTTGGCGTAGAAGTAGGTGTTGGCCAGCTCGTAGAGCGCGAGCTCGTCGTGCGGCGCCGCCCGCAGCGCGCGCTGGAAGCGCTCGATCGCCTCCGCGTAGCGGCCGGCGTCGTGGAGCGCGATCCCTTCCCGGATCAGCTCGCGGTCCGCGGGCGCGGCGGCGGCCGCGGGTGCGGCCAGCAGGACCGAGAACAAGGCGAGCAAGATGGTGCGCGTGGAGTGCATGCCTGCGAATCCTCCTCGAAGAGTAGATCCACAGACAACGGATCCGGCAACCCAGGCTTGCGCCTGGCCGCAAAAAACGTCTTCGGCGGCGTCAGCCTACGGCCAGGACGTTCCCGGTCTTCGGCACTTCGCCCACGAACAGGCCAACTCCACAGCACAGGTGCAGTCGGCAGCCGGTTTCTCGTAGGAGCAGTCCGGGTGCTCCGAGAGACGTCCTCACGTCGCTCGTCACCGCAGCGAACACGGGCTCTCCTCGGGGCAGCGGCTCTTGCACGAAGAAGAAGCCGCTCGGGGTCTCCAGGTACTCTCCGCAGCCCGAGAAGCCGGCAAGCCGCAACCTCTCGAGGATCTGCGTCGCTGAATCGCCGACGGCATCGTCCAGGATCGCCCTCAGCGCCGGGAGAAGCGAAACGGTCTCGCCGATGCACCCGCGCTCCAGCCGGCATATCCCGTTCAGCTCGAGGTGCGTCGGATAGAGCTTCCCGGATTGGCCGGCGCCCCAGCTATGCCATGAGAAGACCGCGGGGAAGCGGTCTGCCATCGCCGGGCGCCAGCTCCGCCCCGGTGCGCTGCTTCTCGCCCCAGTGGTGTAGATGAAGGAGAAATCACCCTTGGCTTCGCAGATTTCCATGAACTGCGCTGCCGGATGCGCCGGCGTGTCCGAGATCGCCTCCGCGGGCGCGGCCGTGATGGCGCCGATCATGGCGTAGAAGTGGTCCTCCGGCCTTTCGGCGTCGCGTCCGTGCATGCGCGACATCACCTGGTACGCCGAGCGCTCTTCGTAGCCCGCGATCTTCCAGTCGACGATGAGCTCCTCGAGGCCGTCCAGACGGGGATGGGCCGCCTTCAGCTGGAAGCTGTCGTATCCGCGCGCCTTCGTGTACTCGTGGATCGCAGTCAGCACGTCATGGAGGATCTCTTCGGCGTCGGCCCAGGAACTGCTGCTGCCCTCGGCAACGAAGCGGACCCTGCCGCTGTTGACGAGCTCCTGATAGGTCCACACGCGGCTAACCCAGTCGTCTCTCTCGAGGGTGAGCAACGTGGCCTCGTCGATCGGTTGCCTCGCGCGGATGCGCTCCAACACGCCCGTGCAGCCTGCAGAGAGGACGACGACCACCTGCGATGCGCGGGAGTAGGTCCTTCCCATCTCGCGCAGGCACGCCGACCGACCCGGTTCCTCGAGAGGTACACAGAACGCGTCCACCCACAGGGATTGGGGGACCTCGAGCGCGGCGACCGTTTCCAGGACGGCGAGAGTGCGATCCGACATCGAGTGGCGGGCGTCGAACGGATGGGGCACCGAACCGGTGCCCCACGCGTACGACACGCAGGTGTAGGCCGGCGCATCCCGCTCCTCGCTCGTGCCGGAGCTCTCTTCCACGATCCAGGAGTGAGCGCCGTGTGCAACGCTCTGCCGGCCTGGTGGGGCTCGGTTGCACGGCACGAGCAGCCGCAGGGGATTGTCAGCGCCATTCACGGCACGCTCGGGCGTCGGGACGAAGCCTCATCAGGGCGGCACCGGCGCGGCGTCGTAGGCGGTCGCCCGCTTCGCCCGCTCGACGAGCGCCTTGTCCAGCCGCCCGTCGTGGCCGTAGATGTCCTCGGCGAAGCGCGCCGTGCGGTCCTCCGGCATGACCACGGCGGTGATGTAGAAGAGCAGCACCTGGATCGGCCGCGCCAGCGACACCCGCACCTGGCGGTCGCCGTTGACCGCTTTGAGAATGCGCTCGCGCGACCAGCCCTCTTGACCCTGCAGCGCCCACTCGGCGAGCTTCACCGGGTCCTCGACGCGCACGCAGCCGTGGCTGAAGTCGCGGCGGCTGCGGCTGAACAACGCCTGCGAGGGCGTGCTGTGCAGGTAGATGTTGTCGGCGTTGGGGAAGACGAACTTCACCAGGCCGAGGGCGTTGCGCGGCCCCGGCCGCTGGCGCACGCGCAGCTTCCCTTTCTCGAGCAGGGGCAGCGACGCAGGCGTCCAGGCGAGCGCCGGCGACTCGTCGCCTTGCCCGGCGACGACCTCCATGTTCTGGCGCGCGAGATAGCCCGAGTCGCGCCGCAGCGCCGGCAGGATCTCGCCGCGCAGGATCGACGGCGGCACGTTCCAGTACGGCCGGAAGACGACGGACTTCATCTCCTCGGCGAAGATCGGCGTCGAGTGGTCGAGGGCGCGGCCGACGATGACGTTCATCCCCCACAGCGGCGCGCCGTCGGACGGGATCCCCTGCCATACCCACAGGCGGTACATCGGGATGTTCACCGCCAGGAACCGCTGCGGGTCGAGGTGGGGCGCCCACCGCAGCCGTTCGAGCGCCAGCTCGATCTGGCGCACGCGCCGGGTGAGCGGCACGGCGATGGCCGCTTGCGTGCCCTTGCCGAGGACGCCGTCCTCCTCGAGACCGTGGCGGAGCTGGAAGTGCTTGACGCCGTCGACGAGCGCGCCTTCGTAGCGGACGGGTGCGGGCGGAGTGGGCGATGCGAGGGCGGGCGTGAGCGCGGCAGACGCGGCGGCAGTTGGAGCCGCGGCGGCGAGACCGGCGGCGGTGGGCGCTGCGACTGGCGCCGGTGCAGCGGGCGCCGTGGGCGCGGGTGCGCCGGACGCCGGCAGGTCGCCGAGGGCGACGAGCAGGCGGCGCAGGGCGTCGGCTTCGGGGTACGGCTCGCCCGGCTTGACCGCCCGGCCGAGCGGTGTCGGCGCGGTGAGCGTGGAGTCGGCGGCGAGCTGGCGGTAGCGGCCCAGCATGGCGCGCAGCGCGCGATAGAGCACCAACGGCGGCGTCAGCTCCGCGGCGGTTTCGACGACGCGATGCTGAGCCAGCGCGGTCGTGAGCAGCGCCGCGAAGTCGTGCTCGTCGACCGGCGCCGTCATCTTGAAGCCGATCTTCCGCGGGTCGACGCGCCCGGCGTGCAGCTGCTGCAGGTAGCGCATGGTGGCGGCGCTCAAGCCGGAGTCGAAGGCGGCGATCTCCGCCGGCGCCGGCGGTGGCGCCGCGTCGAGCCGCGCGGCGGCACGTGCGATCGTCGCGGCGCGGTACTCCGCCGGGTCGAGCCCCTCGGTCGCCGCCCCGGCGATGAGGCCGAGGGCGGCGCGCGCGTCGGCGTTCGGGCGGCCGCCGGCGTCGACCCACAGCGGCTTGAACGCGCCAGGCGTGTAGAGCGCCACCAGCCGCTGACGCTCGGCGGGTGCGAGCCACGCGAACGCGGGGTCGTCGGTCTTTTCCAGCGCGACGCGCAGCGCGGCGGTGACCTCGGGCCCGACGTCGATCGCGGGGACCGCGGGAGCCGGCGTCGCCGCCGGCGCTGTCGGGACCGTAGCGCCGATGCCTCCGCCCGTGGGCGGTGGAGTGGCGCGGCCCCCGTAGCCTCCGCGACAACCGCACAGGGCCGCGCACGCGATCCCAAGCCAGAGCATCCCTCTCCACCGCCGCAATGCGCCGACTGCTGCTCGGATCAACATGCCCGTATCATCCCCCAAGCCCGACGTGCTTCGAGCGACCGGCCGCCTCCGTCTCGCATGCGAGATGATGGCGTGCGAGACTGCGTACTCTGCGATGCGCGAAACGCACAAGACCGGCAAGGCGTCTCTCTGGCTCAAACGGCTGACCGACGTCGACTTCGGGGTGCTATACGAGATTGTGGGCCGAGCGGTGCGATCACTGCCCGCGTCGGCGGCCGCAGCGCCGCGGCCGTGAGTTCGACGGCGGGCGCGATCACCGGCGACGAGCGCGCAGCCTATCGACGTCCCTCGCCGAGCTGGCTCCGTAAGCGTTGCTGGGCCTCATGCAGCGTGGACTTGACCGTATCGATAGTGACGCCGTAGACCTCAGCGATCTCACGATACTTCATGCCAGCAAATCGTGCGAGCAGATAGGTGCGCGGGCCCTCCGGGAGATCGGCAATGGCGTCACGAAGGTGCTCGCGTCGACGTCGTTCTTCCTCGGTTTCGACGAGTCGATCCTCGGGAGTCGGCTCGCTATCAGTCAAGCCCGTCTTCACCGCGTCGACTGGATCGTCGATAGCTACATCCACCGACGATCGTTTCCTTGCCCGATAGCGGCGAAACTGTGTGTGTGCAATGTTTCGCGCGACGGCTAGGACCCAGGTTTGCAGACTCGAGTCGCCACGGAATGACTCGAACATACGGAAAATGTGTAGGAACGTCTCCTGTGTGAGATCGAGGACCTCATCGCGAGAGAAGCCGGCGCGGGCGAAGAACCTAGCCACCGCGCCGAAGTAGCTCTTATAGAGGTCCTCGAAGACGGCAGGCGGTATGGCATCTGGACGGCTAGACGCTCGTAGGTTCCGACGCTCTACTCCTGATTTTGTTGGCATCGCTAGTGCCGTCGCCCCGGACGGTGCGCCGACACCCAGAATGGCAGGCTTGAAACCTAAGGGGGCCAGATCTAGGCGACGCTCTTCGAAGGCCTGGCGTAGCTGTCGCGCCACGTTGAGTGGTAGCACGACAACCACCTTAGTGCTGCCGGCAGATGGATTCTTCAAGGTCACCTTAGAGACTGGAATCCCAAAGTATTCTGCGAGAGCTTCTCGGAGCAGGCGTTGCTGCCGGACTGAAAACTCATCGAGTGGGAGGTCAATCGTGAGAAGGAGCAAGTCGGTAGGCTCGGGGAGCAACTGAGATGGAAGAGGGAAGTAACGCTCAGCGACGTCTCTCCTCTCCCATAGGCGGCGCTCGAGGTGACGGCGTGTCCACACGGACACGTAGCGGTCCGGGCGCCCGTTGGCCACGCCGCGCACCTCGAGTAGCGTCTTGTTGGTAAGGCGCCCGTTGGTGGCGAGAAAGAAGCCGTCGGCCCGGAAGCGATCAAGGAGGTTGGAGATGTTACCCAGCTCGCTAGGCTTGACCGTAGCATCGCTCTTCACTTTGTACTTGAATTGGGCTGCCCAACGAATTTGGCTAGTGCTGTCGTCGGGAAGCTGCAGCTTCTGGATGAGTAGAGCGTCGATGCCGCCATCTGGGCCGACGCCTTGGTCTTGCGGCTCGTACCCATCGCTTGCAAGCAAATCGAGGCAGAGCTCCTGAAAGCGGCCGCCGTTCAGGACGGCCCAGTCGGGGTTCCACGTCGCTTTGGGTTTCACTAGGAGATCTCGGAACGGCTGGTCAGATTCTAATGGATGTGCCAGCCTGCCGCGTGCGAGTCTCGATCGGTTCAGCTGGAGCACCGAGCTGAGATCGTTGGTTAGTCGGTTAGTAGGCCATGGCTAGTCTAGTTAGGTCCGTCGGCTGATCGCCAGCCGTTCGCCCTGAGTTCCTATATGGCAACCAACAACATCTCCCTACGCGCCGCGCGGCGGCTGGCGCTGGCGCGCGCCGGCCTGCTCGCTCCGTCGCTGTCGGGTCTGCCGGCGAGCGCCGGGCGCGGCGAGGCGGCGGCGCGGCGCGCCGCGCACGCGGTGATCGGCCGCTTCGGCTACCTGCAACTCGACACGGTGTCGGTGGCGGGAGCGCGCAGCCACGCCATCGTGCTGCTGTCGCGCCTCGCGGGCTTTCCGCCGCGGCTGGCCGAGGAGCTGCTGCAGCCGGGCGAGCCGTTGTTCGAGTACTGGGGGCACGAGGCGAGCTGGATCCCGCTCGAGCTCTATCCGGCGTTCGGCTTCCGGCGCGAGGAGTTCCGCGTGCACCCGTGGTGGGGCGATCTGCTGGGCCAGCACCGGCAGCTCGCCGACGAGCTGCTGCGCCGCATCGAGGCCGAGGGGCCGTTGCGGTCGCTCGACATGGAAGGGGAGGGTGGCAGCGGTTGGTGGCAGCTGAAGATCACCAAGAAGGTCGCCACCGCGCTGTGGTCTGCGGGCCAGCTCGCCATCCGCGAGCGCCGCGCCTTCCAGCGCACGTTCGACCTCGCCGAGCGCGTGATCCCCGAGCGCTGGCGGCGCGAGACGCTCGACCGCCCGGCCGCCCTGCGCCGCCTGCTCCTCGTCGCCCTCGGCGGTCACGGCTGGGCGACCACCGGCACTCTCGCCGCGACCTGGCGCCTGCGCAACAAGCGCGACGAGATCGCGACGGCGCTGCGCGAGCTCGTCGAGGCCGGCGAGATCGTCGCCTGCACGCTCGTCGGTGACGGTCGCCACGCGCGGGATGTAAAGGGCTGGTGCCGCCCTTCCGACCTCGAGCTGGCGGCGCGGCTCGAGCGCGCGCGGCCCCGCGCCGATCGGCCGGTGCTGCTCTCGCCGTTCGACCCGCTGCTCTGGGACCGCGGCCGCGTGCAGCTGCTCTTCGGCTTCGCGCAGTCGCTCGAGATCTTCAAGCCGGCGGCGCAGCGCGTCTTCGGCTACTACGTGCTGCCGGTGCTCGCGGGCGAGCGGCTGGTGGGCCGCGTCGACCTCAAGGCGCGCCCGTCAGCCGGCACGCTCGACCTGCTCGCGATGCACGTCGAGCGCGACGACGCGGCCACGCGCGAGCTGGTGGGAGCGGCAGTAAGGCGCTACGCCGACGCGTTGCGCCTGGCCATGGCCTCGCGCCCCTAGCAAACCGGCCACCTTCCGCCCCGGCTACCATTGACGCTTCGATGATGCGACGCGTCGCCCAACCGCGTTCGGCTGGAATCGCGCTGCTGCTCGCCGTCGCCGTGGCGTCGCCGGCGCACGCCGCCTTCCGCGAGCAGGCGAAGGTCGAGGCCGCCTATCGACGCGCGCTCGGCGCCTGGGCCGCGGGCGAGGACGAGGACGCGCTGGCGCAGCTGCTGCGCTTGGACGAGGGCGCCGGCGGCGACAGCCGCGGCGTGCAGCGTCTCGTCGACGCCAAGCTCGCCGTCGGCCGGGCGATCGCTCGCCGCGACCCCGCCGCGGTCCTCGCCGCGGTGGCGCTGCAGCAGCGCGCCTACGTCATCTACGCCAACCGCCGGCCGACGCTCGCCGCCGAGGCGCGGCGCTCGGGTGCGGCGCTCGTCCGGCTGCACGCCGGGCGCGTCCGCAACGCCGAGGCGGCGACGATCGACGCCGGTCTGTTCGCGAGCCTCGCCGGCGACGCCGCCGCGCGGGCGCAGCAGACCGCCGCGGCCGAGCTGTACGGCGAGGCGCTGAAGCTGGTGCCGCGGCAGCCGGCGGCGCTCCTCGGCCTGGCGGCGATCCACGAGGTGTACGCCCGCTACACCGAGGCCGTCGACCTGCTGGCGCCGCTGGTGGCGGCGCACCCCGAGGCGCGCGAGGCGAAGCTGCGGCTCGCCCTCAACCTCCTGCGGCTCGGGCGGCGCGAGCGGGCCGAGCGCGCGCTGCGCGAGCTCGCCGGCGGCGGCGCCGACTGGGTGCGCTCGCTGGCGGCCCAGGAGCTAGCGCGGCTGCTGGCAGCGCGTGGCGACCTCGCCGGCGCCGCCGCCGCGCTCCAGGGCGCTGCCGCCGTGCTCCCCTGCGACCCGTCGCTGCCGGTGCAGGCGGCGCTGGTGGCCGAGCGCGCCGGCAACGCCACGCCGCTCGACCTCTCCACGCTCGGCGCTTGCGGCGAAGCGGCGGAGTCGGCCCGCGCGCGCTACACGCACGCGCCGAGCAGCGAGCTGGTGCCGGTGCGCCGCGCCATCGCCGCCGCCGAGGAGCAGTGGCGGCAGGCGCTCGCCGCGGCGCTCGGCGTCGGTGTGCGCCAGCGGGGAACTGAGTGAGCCCGCGGCGCGCGCTGTCATCTCGCTGCAGCCGTCACCGCGACGCCGTGGCCGGCGCGTCGCTCGCCCTCGCGCTCGTCCTCGCGGTGGCGCTCGCCGACCCCGGCGGTGCCCAGGGCGGCCGGCGCTACGCCGGGAAGCCGCTGACCGAGGCTTTGGCTTACCTGCAGGAACAGGGGCTGCGCATCATCTACAGCAGCGACCTCGTGCACGCCGACATGAGGGTGGCCAAGGAGCCCACGGGCACCTGGCTGCACGACGTGCTGGCGCAGCTGCTCGAGCCGCACGGCCTCGCGGTGCGCGTCGGCCCCGGCGGTAACCTGCTGGTGGTGCGCACCGGGCCGCCGCCGGTGTCCGTGCGGCTCACCAGCCCGCAAGCCGGCGAGGTGACGACCGGCGAGGTCGACGTCTCCGCCGTGGTCTCCACCACCGAGGCGGTCGCCTACGTCGACTTCTTCGTCAACGGCTGGCCGGCGGCGCGCGTCAAGCAGGCGCCGTGGCTCGCCCGCGTGATGGTGCCCGACGAGGGCGGCTCCTGCCGCTTCACCGCCGTCGCCCGCACCACCGGCGGCAGCCGCGCCAGCGACAGCGTCATCACCCGCCGCGTCGTGCACGAGGACCGCGTCGAGGTGGCGCTGCGGCAGGTCTTCGTCAGCGTCAGCGAGCGCAACGGCATCCGGGGCGGCAGCGTCGGTCCGGTACCGGCGCCGCTCGGCGTCGGCGACTTCCACCTCTACGAGCGGGGCGTGGCGCAGCCGCTCGCCACCTTCGGCCGCGGCGACGTGGCGATCTCGGCGCTGCTGCTCATCGACGCCAGCGAGAGCATGCGCGGCGGCGAGCTTGCCGCCGCCTTCGCCGCCGCGCGCCAGTTCCTGCGCCGCCTGTCGCCGGAAGACGAGGCGGCGGTGATGGTGTTCGCCGACCGCGTGCTGGCGCTGACGCCCTTCGGACCCCCGGAGCCGGGCCTGCTCGAAGGGATCGAGGGCACCGCCGCCGCCGGCGGCACCGCCCTCAACGACCACCTCTACGCGGCCCTGCGGCTGCTCGACGAGCGGCCGGGCCGGCGCATCGTCGTGCTGCTCTCCGACGGCGCCGACGTCACCAGCACGCTCTCCGGCGACGACCTGCGGTGGAAGGTGCAGCGCAGCGACGCCAGCATCTACTGGCTGCGGCTGGACGCCGGGCGCGGTGAACGTAGTTTCGGCTCGGCCTGGCGCGACGCCACCGGCAACGACCGCGAGCTGGTGGCGCTCGAGCGGGTGGTGGGCGACAGCGGCGGCCGCATCGAGCCGCTGGCGCCCGGCGTCGACCTCGGTGGCGCCTTCTCGGCCGTCGTCGGCGAGCTGCGGGAGCAGTACGTGCTGGGCTACTATCCCCGCGACCTGCGGCGAGACGGCAGCTGGCGTTCCCTCGAGGTGCGGGCCGCACCGGGAGTGCGGCTGCGCTACCGCGCCGGCTGGGTAGATCGGTAGCAACGAGCGAAGGATTTTTGAATCCGCGCCTCTCTAATCGCCACCAGGATGAAGAACGAAGGCTTCGACGCCCACCAGTCCGACCGTGAGCTCGTCCAGCGCATGCTGGGCGGCGACGAGGGGGCGTTCCGCCAGTTCTTCGACCTCCACTTCCCCGGCCTGTACCGCTTCGCGCTGGCGCGCCTCGGCCACGACGCCGACGCCGCCGAGGAGGTCGCCCAGTCGGCGCTCTCCAAGGTGGTGCGCAAGCTCCACACCTACCGCGGCGAGGCCTCGCTCTTCACCTGGGTGTGTACGTTCTGCCGCTGGGAGATCAGCGCCTGGCACGCGCAGCGCGGCCGCCGCGGCGTCGCGGTGGAGCTGGTCGAGGAGTCCGCCGAGGTGCGGGCCGCCCTCGAGTCGCTGTCGGCGCTCGGCGCCGACGGGCCGCGCGAGCGGCTGCTGCGCCGCGAGCTCGGCGCTCTCGTGCGGCTCACCCTGGACCAACTGCCGGCGCGCTACGGGGACGCGCTGGAGTGGAAGTACGTCGAGGGGCTGTCGGTGAAGGAGATCGCGGTCCGCCTGGGCGTCGGCCCCAAGGCCGCCGAGTCGCTGCTGACGCGGGCTCGGCAGGCGTTCCGCGACGCCTTCGCCACCCTCTCGCCGAGTCTTCAAGGCTTCGAAGGAGCTCAGACATGAGCGATCGCCACGACCTGTTGTCGGCGGTCTCGGGCGAGCCGCCCGAGACGGCAGCCGGCGAGGCCGATCCGGTCGCGCGGCTCGTGCGCCTCGCCGGCGCCCGGCCGCCGGTGCCGGAGGAGCGGGCGGCGCGTGTGGAGGGGCGGGTGTTCGAAGCGTGGCAGGCGAGCGTCGCCGCCCGCCGCCGTTTCCGTTGGACCAGCTGGGGCCTCGGGCTCGCGGCGGCGGCCGGCATCGCCGTGGTCGTGGGGTTGGCGTGGCGGCAGGCCGCGCAGCCGCCCCCGCCGCCGGTGCTGGTGGCCACCGTCGAGCGCGTCTCCGGCACGGTGACCATCGCCGGCGCCGCCGGCGAGCAGGTGCCGCTGCTGCCGGGTGCGCAGGTGTTCGCCGGCGCGCCGCTCGTGACCGGTCCGGACGGGCTGGTGGCGCTGCGCCTCGCCGCCGCGGGCGGTGAAGGCGCGCCGTCGCTGCGCATCGACGTCGGCAGCCGGCTGCACTTCACCGGCGAGGGCGCGCTGCGGCTCGACGGCGGCGCCGTCTACGTGGACTCGCAGCATTCTTTGGATGATCCCGATGGTGGCCGCCCGGTGCGCGTCGAGACGCCGTGGGCGCAGGTCACCGAGCGCGGCACGCAGTTCGAGGTGCGGGTGAGCAGCGGCGGCGTGCGCGTGCGGGTGCGCGAGGGCGCCGTCGAGCTCGCCGGCGGCGAGGGCGCCGGACGCACCGGCAGCTGGGAGGCCACCGCCGGAGCCGAGCTGCTGCTGGCGAGCGACGGCCGCCTGTCGCGCGCCACGGTGCCGCCGCACGACCAGGCGTGGGAGTGGGTGCAGCAGATCGCTCCCTCGTTCCGCCTCGAGGGGAGCACGCTCGGCGAGTTCCTCGCCTGGGTGGGGCGCGAGACCGGCTGGCGCGTCGCCTGGGCCGACCCGGCGCGGGGGGCGGCTGCCGCGGCCGCCGTGCTGCACGGCTCCGTCGACGGTCTGCCACCCGAGCAGGCGCTCGCCGCCGTGCTGCCCACCTGCGGCCTCGCCGACCGCCGCGACGGCGAGACCGTCGTCGTCTTCGCCTCGCGCTAGAGCGTCCGCGCCAGGAATTTTCAACCAGCTCGTTCGCTTTTTCCGTTTTCCTTAGACCGTTCAGGGAGATCCGCGATGGCTCGATCGTTCCGCCGCTTGTCGACGCTCGCCCTCGGTGCGGGCGCCTTGCTGTTCGCTTCTGCCGCGCTCGCCCAGATGAGCGGCGGCAGCAACGAGGGAACGCTCGGCGCCGGCGCCGCGGTGCCCACGCAGGTCAACAGCGCCGCCGTTCCCAAGGCGCCGCCGCCGCCGGTGCCGGTCAACGTGCTGGCGGTGCCGTTCCCCATCTCCGGCGCCATCGACGACCAGATCGCGCTGCTGGTGGAGGCGGGCGGCAAGGCGCTGCTGGTCGACAACGAGTCGGGCACGCTCGCCGGCGAGATCGAGGCGAAGGCGACGGACGCCAGCGGCAAGGTCGTCGACCAGTTCACCCAGGTCTTCGCGCTCGACCCCACCGACGAGCTGGTGCAGAAGGGCCTCAAGCTCTTCGCCGTGCTGCGCGTGCCGCCGGGCGACTACAAGGTCAAGGTGGCGGTGCGCAACAGCGAGACACGCGCCCACGGCGAGCGCGAGGTGAGCGTCCACGCCCCCGACTTCGCGCGCCGCGAGGCGGCGCTGTCGCCGCCGCTGTTCTCCGACGGCGCCAACCGCTGGCGCGTCTTCCGGCAGAGCGACTCGCCGCACGAGGAGATCCCCTTTCCGTTCGTCGACGCGCAGGGCGGCGGCTTCCTGCCCGCCGCCGCGCCGGCCCTGCCGCCCGCCGGCGGCGAGCTCGTCGTCTACGCCTACGGTGCGCTCACCGACGCGCAGCAGGTGACGGCGCGGCTGATCGGCGCCGACGGCAAGACCATCCCCGCCCGCGCCAGCGTCGTCGACAGCGCGCAGGGCAAGTTCGTCATCCAGCGCCGGCTGCTGATGAAGCTCGAGGGGCCGCTGCCCGTGGGCAACCACCGGCTCGAGGTGACCCTCGCCGACTCGGCGGGCGGCCACAGCACCTCGACGGCGGTGGCCGTCGTCGCCAACGCGGCGCCGGAGGCGATCGCCAAGGCCGTCGCCGCGGGCCACGAGCCTGGACAGCCTGGACAGCCGGTGGACGAGGAGCCGGCGCTGCCCGCCGGTTGGACGCCCGCGCAGCTCGCCGAGCGCTATCGCGAGGTGCTCTCGCACGCCGCCGGCGGCGACCTCGATGGAGCGGCCCCACTGCTCGCCGACCTCGAGCTCGCGGCGACGCCGAAGCGTTCGTACGGCCAGCACAAGGCGCTGCGCAACGTCGAGAGGGACGGCCTCGAGGGCGCGCTCGGCTCGGGCCAGGGGCTGCTGCCGCTGATCTACCTCTACGCCAAGGTCGACGCCGAGCTGCTGTCGCGCAACGAGGCGTGGATGGCGGCGCAGAACCGGCTGTTCACCGCCGAGCTCGTCGACCGCTGGGTGAAGGGCAACGGCGGCGACGCCGCCACCCGCCACGTCGCGGCGCAGCTGCTCGCCGGCCTCGGCAGCTCGGCGCTGGCGCTCGAGCTCGAGCCCACCAACGAGCTGGCGCTGCTGCGCACCGCCATCAGCGCCGAGAAGGGCGGTCTGCTCGCCGAGGCCGAGGCGGCGCTGCAGACGCTGGTCAAGGCCCACCCGCAGAGTGCCCACGGCCGGCTTCGGCTGGGCATCGTCGAGAAGCGCCTGGGCCGCGAGGCCGAAGCGGTGCGCCTCCTCACCGAGGTGATGAACGAGCAGGGCGCGCCCCGCTGGGCGGCGGCGCTCGCCTGCCAGCAGCTTGCCGACTTCGCGCGCGAGAAGGGGCAGCACGAGCGCGCCGAGGCGCTGCTGCGCCAGGGCATCGAGCAGATCGGGCAGCAGTCGCTCTACGTGCAGCTCGCCTACTACCTCGACGAGCGCCAGCGCTCCGACGAGGCGGTGGCGGTGCTCAACGGCATGACGGTGGCGGCGGGCCGCACCGAGACCTCCGGCCGCCACAACTACAACGCGCCGCCCGAGGCCGAGATCGCCCTCGCCCGCCAGCAGGTGGAGGCGCGGGTCGCCGGCGAGTGGCCGCAGCTGCGTGCCGCGCTGCGCATCGCGGCGGCGCCGCAGCAGGGGTCGAAGTGATGGCGACGGCAGCCAGAGAGAGGGCCACGATCGTGAAGGTGCAACTTGGTGATCGCGGGCGCCGCGCCCTCGCAGCCTGCCTCGTCGGGTTGGGTACCGCGGGGGTGGCCTTTGCCGCCGCCGCCACGGCGGCCGCTCCGGGTGGCGCCGCCGCAGCGCAGCAGTCGGCCCCGGCGCGGCCGGCCGCGCAGCGCGGCATGCAGATCCAGGTGGTGAGCCCGCCGAGCGGCACGCCCGCCTTCGGCGAGGTCGACCTCGCGGTCAAGGTGAAGAGCCCGGTGCCGCTCAAGTGGGTCGACTACTACGTCGACGGCCAGCGCGCCGGCCGCGTCGAGGCACCGCCGTGGAAGCTGCGCTTCGACGTCGGCCAGTCCAACGCCGGCCACCAGGTGCGCGCCATCGCCGAGGACGTCCTCGGGGGCAAGGGCGAGGCGGTGGTGCGCACCGGCAGCTTCGCCTCCGACATGGCCTTCGACGTCCGCCTGCAGCAGCTCTTCGTCAGCGTCACCAACTCCGGCCAGGCGGTGCAGGGGCTCGCTCAGGGCGACTTCCAGATCGTCAACGACGACGGCGACCGCGAGTCGATCACCACCTTCGGCGGCGGCGACCTGCCGATCAGCTCGGTGCTGCTGCTCGACTCGTCCGAGAGCATGAAGGGCGAGCCGCTCAATGCGGCGCTCGCCGGCGTCCGCGCTTTCGTCAGCCGCACCCGCGCCGACGACGAGACGATGGTGGCCTTCTTCTCCGACCGCCTGCTCGCCGCCACCACCTTCACCAAGGACGACGCCGCCCTGCAGCGCGCCCTCGGCGAGGTGAAGGCCGCCGGCGGCACCGCCGTCAACGACCACCTCTACTACGCGCTCAACCGCCTGCAGCCGCGCCTCGGGCGGCGTGTCGTCGTGTTGCTCTCCGACGGGCTCGACATCAGCAGCGCGCTCGACATGGAGCAGGTGCTCTCGCGCGCCCGGCGGAGCCAGGCGATGATCTACTGGCTGCGCCTCGACGACCCGGCAACGGCGGAGAAGGGCGTGCCGCGGTACGCCTCGATCTGGCGCGGCTACGACGACAACGCGCGGCAGTACTCGCTGCTCGAGCAGGCAGTCACCGAGAGCGGCGGCCGCGTGCTCAAGATCCGCCAGCTCGGCGAGATCGACGACGCCTTCCGCCTGGTCGTCGACGAGCTGCGCCAGCAGTACGTGCTCGGCTTCCAGCCGCGCGACGCCAAGGGCCGCGGCAACTGGCGCCCGCTCAAGGTCAAGGTGCGCGGCGACGAGTTCGCCGTGCGCACCCGGGCCGGCTTCGTCGACTGAGGCGTTCGAAGGCCGGCTCGAAAGGTCTAGGGCGCCGGCAGTTTCGCTCTGAGCGGGTACCGCTCAGGGTGTTCGATCGACTCGACTGTCAGATCCACATCGAGATCTGGCCAGTACAGGTGATGGGGCTGCGGGCGCTGGACGTTGCAGATAGCGTCGACCGGCGCCTTCGCGAACCAGGGGAACTCCGTGAACGGCATGAACAGCTCACGCTCGTCGAGGAGCAGCCAGACGCCGTGTCGGGAGATGTTAGTGATCTCCACTGCCGAAGTGCTTGTTCCAGGCATCATGGATCTCCTGCTGCCGTCGGCGGATCACTTCTTGAACCTCTCGGACGTCTCGGTCGCTGAGACCGGCGTTGCGGGCGAGCTCGCCGACAGGATTCAACCAGAACTTTGCTTCGCCGTCGGCGGACGCAACGTGGACGTGGGGCCTTGGCTCCTCGCGTGAGAAAAAGTAGTAGCGAAACCGCCCTTCCGTAAAGACCGTCGGGCTCACTGCGAAAGCGTATCAGCGCTACCCGAACCGCCTACGGTGTGACTGCGCGCGCCTGCGCTGATCAGTCCACCGCCGAGTCGGCGGGGCGGTCCCCGGCTTCGTCGTCCGCAGTGCCCTCAAAGAGCCCCTCCTGCTCGGCGGCGTCGTCGAGCAGGTCGAGCTGCACGTAGCCTTCGTCGCCGAGCTGCAGAACGCGGCTCGCGGCCTGCGCGGGCAGCTCTTCGACTTCGCGGAGCTTGCGTTCCATGGCGCGGGTGCGGGCGCCGGTCTCGGTGAGGGTGCGCGAGGCGGTGCTGAGCTGGCGCTTGACCTTGTCGAGAACTTCGCCGAACTTGCCGAACTCGGTCTTGACGGCGCCGAGGACGTTCCAGACTTCGCTGGCGCGCTGCTCGATGGCCAGGGTGCGGAAGCCCATGCGCAGGCTGGAGAGCAGCGCCGCGAGCGTCGTCGGGCCGGCGACGACGACGCGGTAGGTGTCCTGCAGCTGCTCGACGAGGCCGGGCTGGCGCAGCACCTCCGCGTAGAGGCCTTCCGTGGGCAGGAACAGCACGGCGAAGTCGGTCGTGCTCGGCGGCGACACGTAGCGCTCGGCGATCCCCCGCGCGCAGAGGCGCACGGTGCGCACCAACTCGGCGACGCCCGCCGTCACGGCGTCGGCGTCGGCGGCGTCCGCCGAGGCCATCAGACGCAGATAGGCCTCGGTGGGGAACTTCGAGTCGATGGGCAGCCACACCGGCTTGCCGTGCGCGCCGCCGCGCCCCGGCAGCCGCACGGCGTACTCGACGCGCTCTTCCGAGTCCTCCTTGACCCGCACGTTGCGGGCGTACTGGTCGGGGGTGAGCACCTGCTCGAGGATGGCGCCCAGCTGCACCTCGGCCCAGGTGCCGCGCGCTTTCACGTTGGTGAGCACGCGACGGAGGTCGCCGACGCCGGCGGCGAGCGCCTGCATCTCGCCGAGGCCGCGATGCACCGCCTCGAGGCGGCCGCTGACGATCTGGAACGACTCGCCGAGGCGCTTCTCGAGCGTGCCGTGGAGCTGCTCGTCGACGGTCTTGCGCATCTCCTCGAGCTTCGCCTCGTTGCGCTCCTGCAGCTGGGCGAGGCGGTTGTCGACCGTCTCGCGGATGACGTCGAGGCGGCCCTGCACGGTCTCGCCGGCGGCGCGCAGCTGAGCGTCGAGCGCGACGCGCACGCCCTCCAGCGCCGCCTGCGTCGCCAACGTAAGCGCCTCGACCTGCCGCGTGTTGTCCTGCAACAGCCCGCGCTGGAGCGTCGCCATCTCGCCCATGGCGCGTAGCTGCGTGTCGCCGCTGCGCTCGAGGGCCTGCGCCAGCTCCTCGCGCAGGGCGCGCGCGGCCTGCGACGACTCCTCGCGGCCGGCTCGCAGGTCGCCGCGCAGCGCCTGCTCGAGGCGGCCCTGCTCGAGGCGGAGCGCGTGGGCGAGGCGCGCCTCGTCGGGGCCGCCCCGACGCTGCAGCCGCAACGCCACGACGAGCGCGGCGAGCGCCACGAGCGCAACGAGCGCAAGGATGGCGAGCGGCAACCACGTCGTCATGTCGGCGCCTCGATTGTAGCCGCCGTCGTGCGGCCGCCCGACCCCGCCTCCGTCGCGCGCCGGATGTGGAGCCGGCGCGCGGGCGATACAATGCGCGCTCCGCCAATGCCCAAGCAGCGCATCCGCCAACTCCGCGCCAGGGAGCTCAAGCTCCTGCAGGAGCGCACCAAACTGCAGCGTGGACTCGAGGAGGCGCTCTCGGGCATGGGCTGGGCGCCCGAGAAGGTGCAGCAGCTCAACCGCGAGGTCGACGAGCTCGAGGCCGATCTCGCGACGCTGCGCGTCGAGCTGCGGCGGCTCGAGCGCGAAGAGCCCCTCCCCGGCGCCGACTGAACGCGCGCGCCAGCCCGCCCGCCGTAGCGCGTGACGGCTGCGCTCCTCGCGATGGCGAGAGGGCGCGCGCAGCGCGGCGCCGACGTTACGCGGCGTCGAAGACGATCCACGCCGCGGCGCCGCCGGCGGCGAGCGCGCTGGCGAGCACCCGCTTCGCCGCCGGCAGCGCGGAGCCGTCGTGCGGCGTCACGCCGAGCTCGGGGTCGGCCTCGCTGAAGCCCGCCGTCGGCCACGCGCAGCCGCCGGCCGCGGCGAGCACCGCTCGCCGCGAGGTGGCCGCCGGCGTACTCGCCGGTGACGCCTTTCGGCGCCAGCAGCGGCGGCACGCGGCCGTCGAAGGCGCGACGCAGCACGGCGGCCTCGAGCCGGTCGCCGGCGACCGCGCCCGACGCACCCGAGACGACGCGGTCGACGCTCGCGACGTCGATCCCTTGCCGCGCGAGCTCGCTCGCGAGCCGCGCCCCCAGCGCCTCGCCGCCGCTGCCCCAGCCGTACGACGATGCCGTGGAGTCGAAGCCCCGCGCGCCGCCGGCGATGCGCGCCAGCACGCTGCGCGCCGCGCGCCCGCGCGTCGTCGGCGCGCTCGAGCACCACCACCACGGCGCCCTCGGCAGCGAGCATGCCGGAGCGGCGGCGGTCGAGCGGGCGCGCCGCCTCGCCGTTGCCGTCCGCCGCCGGCGTCGCCAGCGCGCGGAACCTGCCGAGCAGCGCGTGCACCAGCGGATTGATCTCCTCGCTGCAGCCGGCGAGGGCGACGCGGCTGCGGCCCAGGCGCACCTCGCGCGCGGCGAGCAGCACCGCCTGCAGAGGCCCCGACTCGCGCTGGGTAACGGCGGCGTTGGTGCCGCGGGCGTCGGCGGCGAGCGCCACCTGCGCCGCCGGCGCGTTGGCGACGCTCTCCGAGAACAGCGCCGGCGAAGCCGCCTCGGGCCCCTGCACGACGATGTCGCGCACCAGCGACTCGGCGTAGCGGGCGGTGCCGAACGCGGTGGCGAGCGCCACCGCCACCGGCGCCTCGGCGAGCGCGCGGCGGTCGACGGCCGCGTCGGCGAGCGCCATCTCCGCCGCCGCCACCGAGAAGCGCGACGGCCAGGAGAGCCGGCGTGCGCGCGACGGTGGCAGCCAGGGCGAGAGGTCGACGTGCTGGGCGAGCGCCGCCTGCCGCGCCGTTCCCGCGGCGTGGTAGCCGGGTGCGGTGTCGACCACGGTGAGGCGTGGCGCGCCGGCGGCGAGCGCCGCCGACAGCGAGTCGCGGCCGGCGCCGGTCGCGAGCACGACGCCGAGGCCGGTGACGACGACCTCGTGGCCGCGGCCATTGGCGCCGCTCAAGTCGCGCCGTCCCAACGCTCGAAAAGCAGCGCGGCGTTGCTGCCGCCGAAGGCGAGGTTGATCGACAGGCCGATGCGCAGGCTTCCATCGCACACCGGTGCGCCGAGCACCAGCCGCGCCGGCGCCGCCTCGTCGATCGAGCCGCCGCACGGCGTCGGGTGCACGCAGCCGCGCGCCAGGCAGAGCACGGTGGCCACCGCCTCGAGCGCTCCGGCGGCGCCGAGCAGGTGGCCGACGCTCCCCTTCGGCGCCGCCACCGGCACGGCCGCGGCGCGCGGTCCCAGCGTCGCCAGCAACGCCTGCCACTCGGCGGCGTCGTTGAGCGGCGTGCCGGTGCCGTGAGCGTCGACGAAGTCGACCTCGTCGGGGCCGATGCCTGCCTCGTCGAGAGCGCGCTGGATGGCGGCGACCGCGCCGCGGCCGTCGGGGGCCGGCGCCGTCATGTGGTGAGCGTCGCAGCTGCTGGCGCCGGCGAGCAGCTCGGCGATCGGCCGCGCGCCGCGCGCCCTCGCCCGCGCGAGCGTCTCGAGCACCAGCACGGCCGCGCCCTCGCCCAGCGACATGCCGTCGCGCTCGCGGCGGAAGGGCAGGCAGGGCCCGGCGTCGACGGCGCGCAGCGAGTTGAAGCCGGCGTAAGTGAGCTGGCAGAGCGAGTCGGAGCCGCCGGCGATGGCGAAGTCGGCCTCGCCCTCGCGCAGGGCGTCGGCGGCGGCGGCGATCGCCAGCGCCCCCGAGGTGCAGGCCGAGGAGAGCGTCTCCACCGGGCCCGCGGCGCCGCTCCAGCGCGCCACCGCGTCGCCCGGCCCGTTGTACTGCTGCGAGGTGATCCAGGCGAGGCGCGGCCGCCCCGGCTGGTGGCCGATGAGGTGCGCGTAGTAGCGCTCCGACTCCCACATGCCGCCCGTGCTGCTGCCGAAGAAGACGCCGGCTTCGCCAGTGTCCCGCCGCGGCTCGAGCCCGGCCTGGGCGAGGGCCTCGCCGGCGGCGGCGAGGGCGAAGCGATCGGCGAGCGACAGCCGCGAGCTCGACGCGTGGCCGTTGGCGCGCGACGGGATGCCGCCGTCGCCGAGCTCGCCCGGCACCTCGGCGGCCAGCTGCGTACGGTAGCGCGCCGCGTCGAAGCGGCGGAACGGCCGGATGGCCGTGCCGGCGCCGAGCAGTCCCTTCCACAGCGCCTCGACGCCTTCGCCCCACCCGCACACGGCGCCGAGGCCCGTAACCACCACCCGCTGCTCGGGCCGCAGGTCGCTGCGGCGCACAGGCGCCGTCACGCGCGGCTCCGCGCCAGCTCGCGCAGCGCCTGGCGGTCGAGCTTGCCGCGCTCGGTGTAGGGGAGGTCGTCCACCAGCCGCACCTCGCGCGGCAGCAGGCCGCTGGGCAGCGCCGAGAGGTCGACCTCGCGTCCGCGCGCCACCAGGAAGGCGACGATGCGGTCGCCACGCACGGGGTCGTCGACGCCCACCACCGCCAGCTCCTCGACGCCGGTGGCGCCGCGTAGCGCCGCTTCGAGAGCCACCGCGGCGATCTTCCGGCCGCCGACGTTGCAGATGTCCGCCGAACGGCCGGTGAGCCGCAGGCGGCCGGTGGCGTCGATCTCGCCGGTGTCGCCGGGCGCCACGACGCGGCGCGTCAGCTCGCGGTCGCGGCCGAGGTGGCCGCCGAAGTTGGCGGCCGAGACCACCTCTACGATCCCCGCCTCGGCGAAGCGCACGTCGACGCCTGGCAGCGGCCGCCCCACCGAGCCTTCCGCCTCCGGCTCGCCGGGGGCGTCCTCGAAGCTGATGCCGCCGGTCTCGGTGGAGCCGTAGAACTGCTGCACCCAACGGCCGCTCCGCCGCACGAAAGCGGCGCGCCGTCTCCACCGGCAGCGGCGCGCCGGCGCAGATCACCGTGCGCAGCGACAGGTCGGCGGGCCACTCGGATTCGGCGAGCGCGCGCACCAGCGGCGGCACGGTGGGGAAGAAGTCGACCTCGCCTTCCACCAGCGCCGCGAGCAGCGGCGTCGGGTAGAAGCTCCCCTCGAGCACCAGCGGCGTGCCGTGCACCGCGAGCGACAGCACGCCGTTGTCGAAGCCGTAGGAGTGCGACAGCGGGATGGCGATCAGCACGCGGTCGCGCGGCCGGATCGCCATCCCCTCGACGATGTGGGCGATGCCGGCGAGCAGCGCCTCCTCGGAGAGACAGACTCCCACCGGGTCGCCGGTGCTGCCCGAGGTGAGCTTGACGAGCGCGGTGCCGGCCGGCGCCGCCACCGGGTCGATGTCGGAGAGCTCGGAGAGGTGAACGCCGTCGCCGAGCCGGCACGCCCTCGACCGCCTCGCGGTGGAGGAGCGCGCCGACGCCGAGACGCCGGCAGAGATCGAGCCGTGCAGACAGCGGCAGCGCGCCGTCCATCGTCACCACGGGCACGCCGACGGCCGCGCAACGCCAGGAAGAGAGTGGGGAAGGCGGCGCAGTTGCCGGTGGTGAGCGCCACCGGCCCGGCGGGCAGCGCGGCGAGCGGCCCGCGCCAGGCCTCGACCCGCGCCGCGAGGTCGTCGAAGGTGAGCCGCAAGCCCTCGCCGCGCGACCACAGGGCGAGCTCGCTGCCGCGGTCGCGCACTAGGCGTGCGAAGGCTTGCAGGATGGCACTCATCGGAGGGTAGGCCTTCAACTGACGGACTGCGAATTGTCGCGGTCGGGCGCGGCGTTAGCAAGTCGCCCGGTGGGCAGCCACCGTAGCCCGCGCCACGCCGCGTGTACACTCAGCGCCCATGCTCGAAGAGGCCCAGAACCGCCCGGCGGCAGCAGCGACCGACTACGACGTGGTGGTGATCGGCGGCGCCTTCGCCGGCGCCTCCGCCGCCGTGCTGCTACGACGTCTCTATCCCGCCTGCCGCGTCCTCGTCGTCGAGCGCCAGGAGCGCCACGGCAAGAAGGTGGGCGAGGCGACGGTCGAGATCTCGGGGATGTTCATGACCCGCGTGCTCGGCCTCTACGACCACCTGGTGCGCGACCACGTCCCCAAGCACGGGCTGCGCTACTGGTTCCAGGACCGCGCCGACCGCCGGCTCGACGAGCTCAGCGACGTCGGCGCGCGCAAGGTCTCGGGCTACCCGTCGTTCCAGCTCGACCGCAGCAAGCTCGACGAGGAAGTGCTCAGGCAGGCGGTCGCCGCCGGCGCCGAGCTGCTGCGGCCGGCGAAGGTGACCGCCCTCGACCTCGCCTTCCCGAAGAGCCGACTCGAGGTCGAGACCGCCGCCGGCAAGCGCGAGATCACCACCCGCTGGGTGGTCGACGCCTCCGGCCGGCAGACCTTCATCGCGCGGCGCCTGCGCCTCTACGAGCGCGTCGACGTGCACCCCACGGCGGCGGCCTGGGCGCGCTTCCGCGGCCTCGCCGACATGGACGGCCCGGCCGTGCTCGGCCCCGACCCGCGAGCGCCGAAGCTGCCGTTTGTTTCGGCTTCTCGGCGTCTGGCCACCAATCACTTCTGCGGCTACGGCTACTGGTGCTGGGCGATCCCGCACGGCGGCGGCGAGACCAGCGTCGGCGTCGTCTACGACAAGCGGATGTTCAAGTGGCCCACCGAGGGGCGCATCAAGGAGCAGTTCCGTCACTTCGTGACGCAGGAGGTGGCCGGGCTGCGCGACCTGCTAGCGCCGGCCACCATGGACGAGGACGACTTCCTCGCCTACGCCCACCTGCCGTACCGCTCGCGGCAGTACGCCGGGCCGGGGTGGGGGCTGGTCGGCGACGCCGGCGCCTTCATGGACCCCTACTACAGCCCGGGGCTCGACCACGCCAGCATGTCGGTGTGGGCGACGGTGCGGCTGATCGGCCGCGAGCTCGGCGGCGAGCTCGACGCGGCGGCCCTGGAAGCGGCGCTCGCTCATCACAACGGCGAGTTCTTCCGCTCCTACGATCGCTGGCTGCGGGCGATCTACGTCGACAAGTACGAGCTGATGGGCGACGCCGAGCTCACCGCCGCCAACTTCCTCTTCGACACCGGCATGTACTACCTCGGCATCGTGCAGTCGCGCTTCGACGACCTCGAGCTGCTCGGCACACCCGCCTTCGGCGAGGACATCTGGCAGTCGAAGCTCGCCGCCGACGTGATGACGGCGTTCAAGAAGCGGCTCATCCAGCTCGCCCGCTACCGCCGCGCCATCGGCACCTACGGCAAGAAGAACCTCGGCTGGCGCGTTTACCCCTCGCCGTTCGACCCCAAGCGCAAGCACGCCATCTACCTGGTGCGGCTGGCGCTCGGCATCTGGTGGGACGTCGAGCGCGAGTACCTGCGCTACCGCCTCACCCACCGGCGGCCGAAGGTCGAGGTGCCCGGCCCCTATCGTGGCGACGAGGCGATGGCGCCGGCCGCGGAGTCGGTGGCGGCGGCGCCGTAGCGCGTCCGCGAAATCGGATCGACGGACGACGGAATGCCGCTGCCGATGGCCGACACTGCGCTCGTCGCCGTTCCACTCGCCGCTGTCGTCCAGCTCACCTCGACCTCCGACGTCGAAGCCAACTGGCAGAGCGCCTCGGCGTTGATCCGCCAGGCTGCCGCGCGCGGCGCGACCTTCGTCGCCACGCCGGAGAACACCAACTACCTCGGCCCGCACGAGGAGAAGGTGCGGCGCGCCGAGCCGCTCGACGGGCCCACCTGCGGCCGCTTCGGAGCGTTGGCGGCCGAGCTTCGCATCCACCTGCTGCTCGGCTCGTTCAACGAGCGCGCCGACGTGGGTCAGGACGAGTCCGGGGCCGCGGCGCGACGCTGCTACAACACCAGCGTCCTCTTCGGCCCCGACGGCACGGTCCTCGCCGCCTACCGCAAGATCCACCTCTTCGACGTCGCCGTGCCGCCGGACGTCTTCTTCCAGGAGTCGGCGACGGTGGTGCCCGGCAGCGAGCCGGTGGTGGCCGACACGCCGCTCGGCCGCCTCGGGCTCACCATCTGCTACGACCTGCGCTTCCCCGAGCTCTACCGCGAGCTCGGCCGCCGCGGCGCCGAGCTGCTCGCCGTGCCGTCGGCCTTCACGCTCACCACCGGCAAGGACCACTGGGAGCCGCTGCTGCGCGCCCGCGCCATCGAGAACCAGTGCTTCGTGCTGGCGCCGGCGCAGCACGGGCGCCACGACGACGGCGGCCTGCGCCACAGCTGGGGGCACGCGATGATCGTCGACCCCTGGGGGCACGTCGTCGCGCTCGCCGCCGACGGCCCCGGCATCGCGGTGGCGGAGATCGACCTGGCGCGGCTGCGCCGCGTCCGCCAGCACCTGCCGGCGCTGGCACACCGTCGACTCTGAGGCACACCGCCGACTCCGAGGCTCACTGGCGGCTGTGAGGTTGGCAATCGCTGCGAGGTTGGTAATCTCGGCGTCATGACGCCACCGCCGCTCGTCGCCGCGCTCGCCGAGGCGGGGATGCGATCGCCCTACCAGCAGCTCAAGGGGCAGATCCTCTCGGCGTTGGGTCTGTCGAAGGACGCCGTGCACCTCTACATCGGCATCGGTTGCTTCTTGCTGTCGATCCTGGTGCTGCGCTTCCCGCCCACGGCCTACCGCTCGCTGGCGCTCGGCCTGCTGGTGTCCTTCGCCATGGAAGCGCTCGACCTGCGCGACAACGTGCGTTACCGCGAGATGACGCGCGCGCTCGCCAGCCTGCACGACCTGGTCAACACCAACCTGCTGGCGTTTCTCACCGTGTTGGCGCTGCGCTGGCGCTTGGGGCCGCCCGCGAAGCGCCCCAAACGAACGAAAGCGGCGAAGTAGCCGCTATCGGATCGACGCCGTGAAGACGTCCGGCTGCAGCCGGTCGCCGTCGAGCGCCGAGCGCCGGTAGGTGGTGACGAATAGCGGGTGGAAGAGCTTCTTGCCCGCCACCAGCCCCTGGTAGTCGCCGAGGAACTTGCCGCGCGAGAAGGCGGCGAAGGTGGCGTCCCAGGTGGCGCGGCTGATGCGGCGGCTGGGCGCGAAGCTGACGCCGCCGTTGGTGGAGAAGGCAAGATAGAGGTCGATTCCCAGCCGCCGCTGCGGGTCGTGGCGCTGCGTGTAATAGGCGACGCCGACGCGGCCGCTGCCGTCCACCGCCACCGCCGGGGTGAAGCTCGCCGCGTCGCCGGGGCCGTCGGAGACGATCGCCGCCTCCGACCAGCTCTCGCCACCGTCGATGGAGCGCGAGAGGAGCACCTGATCGACGCTGCCGGTGAAGCGGGCGTCCTGCCACGCCACGTAGAGGTGGCCGTTGCGCCGGTCGACGGCCACCGACGGCAGGATCTCGCCGGTGCGCATGTCGAGCACGCCGTTGGGGAACATGTCGTCGATGCGCTGCGGCGCCGTCCATGTCGCGCCACCGTCGAAGGAACGCGCCGTCACCAGTCGGATGGTGTTGGGGACGCGGAACTCCGCCCACACCAGATGGACGATGCCGCCCGGGCCGACGACCGGCAGCGCGCCGATGTTGACGGCCTCGCTGACGTTGACGACCGGCGCGAAGCTGGCGCCGCCGTCCGCGGACCAGGAGACGAGCAGCGGCTGGGTGCCGCCGCTGTTGCGCACCATGTCCCAGGCGACGTAGACACGGCCGCGGAAGGGGCTGTCGCCATAGGTGTCGACGGCGATCGCCTCCTTGTCGTCGAAGTCGAACCCCGGCGCCCGGTGGACGGTCACCGGATCGCCCCAGCTGCGGCCGCCGTCCGTCGAGGTGGAGACGACGATTCCGTTGTCGGGGCGCGTCTCGTCGAAGGCGAGCGAGACGTAGTAGGCGCGGTGGTCGGGCCCGAACGCCACCCAGGGGTCGGAGGCGCGCTGCCACGGCCCGCCGGTGTACTCGGTGAGGTTGGGAATGAGGCCGGCGATCCAGCGCTTGCCGCCGTTGGTCGACAGCGCGTAGGAGAGGGCCCGCGCGCCGCCGCTCTGGAAGCGCCCCTCCTGGTAGCCCGCGAGCAGGCGCCGCTCGTCGGCAGGATCGATGGCGAGGTAGGGCTCGGCCTGCGTCTCCGGCTGCGCCTGGGTGCCTGCGGTAGAGACCAGGTCGGGGCTTACCTGCACGTTTGCCACGGCGGCGCGCGCCGCCGCCGCCACCGACGAATCGGCGACGGCACGTCGCGGAGGGAGCGGCTCCGCCGTCCACCCCGGCAGCGCGCCGCCGTCGAAGCGGTTCTCCACCTCGTGCGCCTCGATCCACTCGGCGCGCGAGAAGCGCGGCGCACTCTCGCTCGGCCGGGTGGCGAACAGCAGCGCGGCGGCGACGAGGGCCAGACCCATCGACAGGTGGCGCATGAGTGGCTCTCCCGCCGGCGTCAGCCGGCAGCCGGTGGCGATACGTGTCGCAATGCCTACCGAGTTAGAGCCGGCGTGGGCTGCGGCTCCTTCGCCGCACCGGCCGCCGCGTCCATTGATGCCAGTGCCCGACCATCTACGGCGACGCGGCTGCCGCCGTCGCGTGCGCCACGTCGACCACCACGCGCGGCGGGTCGTTGAGCGCCATGACGCGGAACGGCAGTGCCCGCGGGGCGCCGAGGGCCCAGCTCACCACGGCCTCGAAGTCGCAGGTCAGCTCCAGCGATTGCACGGCCGTCAGGCCGGGCTTCACGCTGCGCGCCCCCAGGGTGGCGCGGCCTTCCGCATCGTGGGCCTGCGCCGGGTCGAGCCGCAGCTCGAGCCAGGCGCGGCCGGCCGCCCGCGCCGGCTCGCCGGAGCCGCAGTGGCTCGGCGGTTCTTGGCGCCACGCTGCGCGATAGCCGGGCGAGCTGCCGGCGAGCTCGACGGTGACGCGGTCGAAGCCCTCGTGGCCGGCGGTGCGCACCGCGACCACCGTGGCCGGCGCCACGGCCGCGGCTGTGGGCTCGTCGACGATCGCCGTCGAAGCGAGGAACGCCGGGCCGCCGGCTTCCGCCTGCCCCGCGGGCAGTGGCGGCCGCTGCGGCGGGCCGCCGCGGCGCGAGCAGCTGGCGGCGGCAAAGGCGATGGCGATGCCGAGCGCCAGCAGCGCCGCGCGGCGTACAGATTCGAGTGGGCGGCGCCCGATCGAGGATGCGCGCCTCGGCTGCGCGCCCGCGTTTCCTGAGCGGATCAGTTTGACGTGTCCGCTCATCGGCCGAGTACCTCCGCCAGCACCTCGACCCCCTCCTTGACCCGCTCCGGCGGTGCCGCGGTGAAGCAGAGCCGCACGTGGGTGGGGTAGGGGCCGAAGCTGGGTCCGGGCGCGAGGAAGAGCCCGCGTTCGGCGCAGCGGGCGAGGAAGTCGTCGAGCGGGTCGCTGCCCGGCTCGCCGCCGTCGAGCTGCTCGGCGACGTCGAGGAAGAGGAAGGTGCTCCCCTGCGGCGCCGGCAGGCCAAGCCGCGCGGCCGCCCAGCTGCCGGTCTCGCGGTACTGCTCGCGCGCCGCGTGCGCCCAGGCGTCGCCGGGTCCGACACCGGGGTCGCCGGAACCCAGCGCCGCCACCGCGGCGAGCTGCGAAGCCGTCGGCGTCGAGTAGAACGTGTGCGTCGCCACCTTGCGCAGCTCGCCCATCGCCGCCGCCGGGCCGACGACGTAGCCGCAGCGGTTGCCCGCCATGCCGTAGGCTTTGGAGAACGAGTGCGCCGCGAAGGTGCGGGCGGGGTCGAAGGGACGACTGTAGACGTGCTCGCCGCTGAACTGGTAGTGCTCGTAGACCTCGTCGGCGATCACCCACAGGTCGTGCTCTGCCGCCCAGGCGACGAGCGCTTGCAGCACCTCGCCGGGGATGACGAGCCCGGTGGGGTTGTTGGGCGTGCTCAGGTAGAGCGCCACCGTGCGATCGGTGCGGTGACGCTCGACCTGCTCGACCGCCTCCGCCGGCGTCGAGACGCGGCCGAGGAAAGGCACCGCCACCGGCGTGCCGTGGAACGAGCGCACGATGCCGGCGATCAGCGGCCAGTACGGCGCCAGCAGCAGCACCTCCTCGCCGGGGCTCACCATCGCTCCCACCGCCGCCCCGAGCGCGCCGGTGGCGCCGGCGGCGATCAGCACGTTGTCGGGCGTCGTCGGCACGCCGCTCTTGCTCTCCACGTAGCGTGCCACGGTCGCGAGCAGCGCCGGGTGCCCCTGCGGCGCCGTGTAGCGGTGCATGCCCGGGTGCTCGCCGACGCGCAGGTCCTCCATGCGGCAGCCCGTGGGCGGCTCCATCCAGGTGTCGCCGACGTGGAGCGGGTAGACCGGTCCCTGGTGCGTCGCCAGCTTCTGCGCCAGCTTCGAGTAGACGGAACCCGAGATGGCGGTGACGGTGGGCGAGAGCGCCGGGTGCCTAGGCATCGGCGTCGATGCTAGCGGAAGCAACCGACCCCGTCATCGCGAGGAGCGGAGCCACGAAACGATCTTGTCGCCGGCAACATCGTGATCGCTGCGCTTCGCTCGCGATGACAGCGGGTGCTCACCGGTGCGGGGTGGGCGTCGGCGTCGGCAGCGGCGGCGGCTGCTTCTGTTCCTCAGTCTGCCGCACCGCGCGCTGCGCCTGGCCCGACGCCTGTGCCGCTCCGGCGGCGGTCGTCGACGAGCCCGTCGGCTGCTCTTCGCCCTCGGCGCCCACCGGCACCTTGGGCGGTGTCGACAGCTCCTCGGGCTTGATGCGCGGCAGGTCGCGCTGGCGGTAGCGCTCCGCCATCTCGCGCCGCGAGGGCGGGCCGTGCTCGAGGGTGTAGAGGACGTCGCCGCTCGTGCGCGCCCCCGTCTGCGCCTCGAGGTGGAGGCGCTGGCTGACCAGGTAGCGCACGCGCAACGTGCTGCTGGCGTCGAAGAGACCGATGCCGTAGCTCAGGTAGAGGCGCGGCGACAGGTACTTGCCGATGACGAACGCCGCCTCCTGCAGCGTGTCGCCGGGCACGATGCTCGCCTCCTGCAGGCCGAGCGCGGCGCCGAGCTTCTTGGCCAGCAGGTTGCCGCCGCGGATGCCGAGGCTGGTGGCGGCGTTGGCGAGCATGCTCCCGTCCTGCTCGTTGGTGGACTCCAGCGGCCGCCCCAGCAGCAGGTACGACAGCGCCTCGCTGTCGCTCATCGTCGGGTCGGCCCACACGGTAACCTCCGGCGCGCGCAGCGTGCCGCGGGCGTTGATCCCCGCCGTCACGTTGTCCTCGACGACCTTGCGGTAGGCGCGCACGTCGATGCCGGGGTCGAGGAGCGGACCGCCGACGTAGAAGAGCCGGCCGCGCTCGATCACCAGGTCCTGGCCGTAGGCCTTGAAGGTGCCCTCGGAGAGCTCGAGCTGGCCGCTCGCGGTGGTCCCCTGGGCGGGGTCCTCGACCACCAGCAGCGAACCGCGCAGCTTGGTCTCCAGCCCCTCGGCCGTGAGCTTGACGTCGTCGCGGAGGACAATGCGAATCCGTGCGGCGATGGCGATGCCGACGTCGACCGCCTGCGGCACCTGCGTGCCGACGAAGACGACGTCGCGCGACGGTTCGACGGCATCGGCCTTGCCGCGCTTGTAGGTGACCTGCGCCTGCGGCACCACCACTCGCCCCGCCACCTGCAGCAGGGCGCCGTCGTAGGCGAGCTGCAGCTCGGGGTTGGCGACGATGCGCGCCTCGTCGAGGTTGGCGACCTGCACGCGTTCGCCGGTGAGGTCGAGGCGCAGCGGCTGGCCCTGGCGCGGAAGCAGCGGCGACGTCCCGGTGAAGCGCAGCGTGCCTTCACCGGCATTGCCGCCTCCGGATCGGAGGCTGCCGGTGATGGTCAGTGGGCCCTGGCCGTCGCCGCTGGCGGTGACCTCGACGTCGGTGAGCTTCAGACCGAGGCTGGGCACCTCGGCGGCACCGCCGGTCAAGTGCACGTTGCCGGCGACGCCGGGTGCTGCGAGCGTGCCGGACAGCGCGAGGTCGGCGGTGACCTGGCCGGTGGTGGCGCCGAGCACCGGCACCACCGCCTGCAGGAAACGCAGGTCGCCGAGCTGCGCGGTCACGTGGCCGATGAGCGGCTGCTCGCCGGCAGGCCGGCCGAAGCGATAGCCCGGCAGGTTCACCGAGCCTTGGACGGTCCCGACGCTTCCCGGCGGGCTGCCCTTGATGATTTCGTTGGCGAGCTGCACGCTGCCGCGGATGGCGACGCCGCCGGCATCGGCGACGAGGCGCACCTCGCCGCCGTCGAGCTGCAGCTTCACCTCCTCGCCGCGGGTCGCGCTCCACACCGCGGCGCCGGGGCTCGGTCGCAAGACCGCCTCGCCTACGAGCACGCCGCCGGCGGCAGTGCGCAGGTGGACGTCGCCGCTCACCGAACCGGCCACCACCAGGTCGGGCGGCAGCAGGCGGGCGAAGAGGCGCAGCGGCAGCTCGGTGGCGGTGGCGTCGACGTTGAGCCCTTCGCCCCGGGCATTGCCGGCGCCTCGCCAGTCGAGGTCGGCGCAGAAACGCGCGCGCTGGGTCGCGCCGGAGGTTGCGCCGACACCCGCGGAAACCCAGCACATGCCTTGGACCCGCGCCTGCGAGGCGCCGATGGTGACCGGCGTCGGCGAAGCCAGCTCCCAGCGGCCGGTCTCCGGCGTCTCGGCCGCGAGGCGAGTGAGCGTGCCGGTCCACACCAGCTGCGATGCTGCCGCGACAGTGGTCGGCACGCTCGCGCCGGCTGCCGACGGGAAGCCGCCGCTGGCCGCAAGCTCGAACGACCCCTCGGCGCCCCGCGTCGCGACGGTGATGGTGTGCGCCTCGCGCGTCCCCTTCGCCTGCAGGCTCATCGCGTCGATCTTCTCGGCGCCGATGCGCAGGTCGCTGGCGGTGAGGTCGACGTCGACGGTGCCGCCCGGCGCGAGGTCGAGCGCGAAGCGGCCTTCGAGCTTCGCGGCGCGGTGCGTGGTCCAACCGACGCCGGTGCCGGCGAGCGTGGCGTCGACCACCGGCGCCGTCGGCTCGCCGCGCACGGTGCCGCGCGCGGTGACGACGCCTGCGGCCCTGGGGTCCAGCGTAGCGATGTCGAGCTCGCGCACGTCGAAGCCGAGCCCGAGCCGCGGCGAGATCTCGCCCGAGAGCGCGAGCCGCGCCGGCCCCCACGCTCCTTCGACCCCCGCGAGGCTCACCGTCCCTTCGCGCAGGACGACGGTGCCGTGGGCGGTGAGCTCGCGGTCGCGCAGCGTGCCGGTGACGTTTTCCACCAACACCTCGCCGCCCGCCTGGCCGCGCACCGTCTCGCCGTGCGTGCGGAAGGCGCCGCTCAGGTTGCCGTTCCACCCTTCGTAGGCGCGCGACGGGTCGAGGTTGCGCACGTTCCCCGCCAGCGACCACGACACCGCCGGCTCCCAGGCGACCGTGCCTGAGGCGTCGACCATGCCGCCGAGGAAGGCGCCCTCGACGCGCGACAGCTCGGCGCGCGCGTCGGTGCCGCGGCCGACGACGTGCCAGTCGCCGCCGGCGAACCCGGCAGGGACCTCGGGGAAGAGCGCCGCCGGGCTGATACCGCGGGTGGTGGCGTCGGCGTGCCAGGTGAAGCTCGGCTCCCACGCGAAGCCGCCGCTGGCGATGAGGGCGCCTTGCGGGTTGTCGACGCGCAGGCTCTCGACCACCATGGCGCGCTCGTCGCCGTGGCCGACGATTCGCCACGAGCCGCCGGAGAGGGCAGCCGGCACCACGGAGTAGGTCGCGTGCGGGTCGATGCCGTAGGCCGTGGCGTCGAGGCTCCAGGCGATCGCCGGCTTCCATTTCACGCGCCCGCGGCCGGCGACGCGGCCGCCGAGGACGCGCCCTTCCAGCGTCTCCGCCACCAGCTGCGTGCGGTTGCCGCGCGCCGTCCCCTGCCAGCGGCCGGCGGGGACGTTGGGGAAGGCGAAGGTGCCGTCGACGACGAGACGGTAGTCGTCGAAGGTGCCCTCGGCGCGCGCCGTGCCGCGCGTGGTGCGCACGGCGGGATCGCGCACGTCGAGGGGCCACGCCATCTGCACCCACTCGGCGCGTCCCGCGAAGCGCGCCGGCTCGTCGGCCGCGACGATGAAGTCGCCGACCCAGGTGAGGTGCCCCGGCGCGTCCGGCCGCTTCAGGGTCAACGCGTCGAAGTGCCAGGTGTCGCCGTCGCGCGCGAGGCGGCCGTCGACGTCCAGCGTGCCCCACTCGTCGACGTCGATGCGGCCGCGCGCGGTGGCGCGGAACTCGGCGAGCGTGGCGTTGGTGAAGGTGACCTTGCCGCTGGCGCGCGTCACCGGCGAGGTCGGCGCGTAGAGGCGCGGCTGCAGGCCGGTGAAGTCCGCCTCGCCGGTGAAGCGCGGCTCGAACAGCGCCTCGGCGAGGGTGCCGCGGACCGTCGCCGCGAACGGCTTCTCCAGCCGCTGGTCGAGCCGCAGCGCGCGCAGCGTGCCGAAGAGCCGGCCGCGCCCCGCCAGCGGCGCCCGCTTCTCGGGCGGCCGGTAGCCCCACGCCACCTGCACGTCGAGCGGGTAGTCCCCCTTCGGCTGCAGCCAGCCGCGCGCGTCGAGGTCGAGGTCGGGCGAGACGACGTCGACGTCCTCGATGAGCAGGCGGTCGCGCCACTCGCCGGTCTTCATGGTCAGGCGGTGGACGATCAGCGGCCGGCCGCCAGTCGGACGCTCGATGCGGACGTCGTCGACGCGCAGGGCGCGGATCACCACGTTGTAGCGGAAGTCGACGTCGTTGAGCTTGCGCTCGGCGACCACCTCGCTGGGTAGGATGCGCACGCGCACGCCGCGGGCGAACAGCTCGTCGACGTCGATGGCGCGGCGGCGGAGCCGCCACGGGTGCCAGACCAGCCGCACCTCGGCGACGTCGACGATGAAACGCTCGGTCTCGTAGTGCAGGTTGCGCAGCACCAGCGGGCCGCGCACCGGCCCCTCGATCTGCTCCGCCCGCAGGACGCCCGGCACCAGGCTGGAGATGCGCGCGAAGACGAAGCGCGCCCCGGCGCGGCTGCTCACCAGCCAGGCGACGAAGACGGCGGCGATCAGCAGCAGCGCAATCAGCGCGAGCCCGCCCCAGGCCAGCGCGCGACGCCGCCGCCAACGCCGCGGCGGCGGCTCGTCGGCGGGCGGCATCATGGCCGGTCGGGTGATCTCGGGCTCGCCGGGTTCGCTCATCGGTTCGGCGCTCGCATCACAGATCGGGCCCGAGCGAGAAGTGGAAGCGGATCGGCGTCCCCGGCTCGTCGAGCGCGAAGGCGGCGTCGGCGCGCACCAGCCCCACCGGCGACAGCCAGCGGATGCCGGCGCCGGCGCCGGACTTGAGGGCGCCGCCAACCTCCAGCCGCTCGAGCGCATTGCCCGTGTCATAAAAAACCGCGGCGCCGAAGCGCCCGAAGTTGCGGAAGGTCAACGGCAGCGCGTCGAACTCGATGCTCCCCTCCACCAGCGCGTCGCCGCCGGTGGGCAGGCCGTTCTCGCGCGGCGTCAGCTCCTGGAAGCCGTAGCCGCGCACGCTCTGGTCGCCGCCGGCGTAGAAGCGCAGCGACGCGGGCAGCTCGTGGAAGTTCTGTGTCGCGTTGTAGCCGAGCCGCACGCGCGCGAGACCGCGCACCGGTCCGAAGAGCCGCTGCACGTACTTCGCCTCGGCGATCCCCTGCACGAAGGTGGCGGTGGACAGCGCCGACTCGCTGGCGGCGCGCAGCTGCAGCCGCACCTTGCGGCCGTGCAGCGGGTAGAGGACGTCGTCGGCCTGCACCAGCGACATGCTCGCCTCCGGCATGAGCAGCTTCGCGTGGCCGGTGTCGGGACCGACGGTGAAGTCCTCGATGAGGTAGGCGAGGTCGTAGTGCTCGCGCCACTTGCCGCGCGCGCGGTCGAGCCCGGCCGAGGCGATGGCGCCGCGGTGCTTCTCGGTGTCGGATTCGATGTCCTCGTAACCGAGCGAGTAGGTGGTGAAGTCGGTGCGCGCCGCCTTCTTCGGCACCAGGTAGGTGCTGCTGAACTGTTGCTCGACCTGCGAGCTGTTGAGGCGCACCTCGGCGCGGTGGCCGCGGCGGTTGACCCGCCGCACGTCGACGCCGAGGGTGCCGCGGATGCCGGTGTCGGCGCCGTAGCCGAGCCCGAACGACCAGCGCTCGCGCCGCGCCGGCACCAGCCGGACGTGGATCGGCACGCGGCGGTCGACGGCCTCGTCCTCCTTGGGCAGCACCTCGACGCGGCGGAAGTAGGGGGTGGAGGAGAGCGCGTCCTGCAGCTGCAGCAGCTTCCTCAGGTCGAAGGGCTCGCCGGCCTCGAACGGCAGGTAGCCGTAGAGCAGGTCGGGGTCGAGCATGGCCTCGTCGAAGGTCACCTCGCCGAAGGCGTACTGCGGCCCGGTGTAGAAGGCGAGCCGCACGCGCGAAGTGTAGGCGGCGAGGTCGACGCGGATCTCGTGCTGGGTGAAGTCGGCTTCGAGGTAGCCGTGCGCGGCGGCGTAGTCGACGAGCGACTGCTTACCCTCCTCATAGGAGGTGTGCAGCAGGGGGCTGCCGCTGCGCAGCGGGAAGCGCTGCACGATACGGCGGAAGCCCTTGTCGCCGGCGCCGCCGCCGGAGAGCTGCACGTCGACGCCGGCGAGGCGGAGCAGCGGGCCGGGGTCGACGCCGTAACGGGCGACGAAGCGGTCGCCTTCCTCGGTCAGCGAGCCGTCGACGGTCGGCTTGTAGTAGCCGAACGGCTGCAGCGCGCGCTGGATGTCGCCCTCGGCCTGGTTGTGGAGCTGGCGGACGCGCTCGGGGCTGGGGTCGCGCTCCTGCGCGATCGACAGCAGCGCGAGCACGTTGTCGCGAATGGGGCCGCGAAGGCCGTCGACCTCTACCTCGACGTCGACGGCCGCCGCGGGCGCTGGGGCGAGCATGGCCAAGGACAAGCAGATGGCGGCGAGGCCGAGCGCGGCGGGCGCGCGGCGACGGGGCGCGTCGCGCCGAGCCCGGGCGCACACCCTTTCCCGCACCACCGCCCCCAGGGCGCCCCGGCGCTCTGCCCCCATCGCGGCGACGCGGCTACAAGGGGCGTGCCAGGAGGTTGCAGCGGTTTGCCAGGCGGGCGGCGAGCCTCTGGTGCCGGCCGCCGGCTCGGCGTTTGTCGTTCTTACATCGGGTCGCGGCTCCCCTCCACCCTACAATCGCTCATGCTCTACGGGCTCGCTGCGGAAGCGGTGGTGGTCTTCCACTTCGCCTTCGTGCTCTTCGTCGTGCTCGGCGGGCTGCTGGTGCGGCGGTGGCCACGAGTGGCGTGGGTGCACCTGCCGTGTGCCGTCTGGGGAGCGCTCATCGAGCTCACGGGCCTGATCTGCCCGCTGACGCCGCTGGAGAAGTGGCTGCGCGATCAGGCCGGGCTTGCCTCGTATGGCGGCGGCTTCATCGCCCACTACATCGTGCCGGTGCTGTACCCGGCGGGGCTCACGCGCGGCGTCCAGCTGGCGCTCGCCGTGTTCGTCGTCGCGCTCAACCTGGCCGTATACGCCGGGTGGTGGCGGTCGCGCCGCCGGAAGGCCGCACTCGTGACTACTGCGCACTAAGTTCCGCTTGACTGGCATTAGGCAGGTGATTATTCTGTCTGCATGGCAATCGACGGAACAATCGACGACATTGACCTGCGAATGCTCGGGATGCTGCAGGCCAACGCCCGGGTCTCCAACGCCGAGATCGCCCGCCAGGTGAATTTGGCCCCTTCGGCCACCCTGGAGCGCCTGCGCAAGCTCGAGACGCGCGGGCTCGTGCAGGGCTACACCGCCAAGATCGCGCCGCGGCCGCTCGGCTACGGCCTGCTCGCTTTCGTCTTCGTGCGCTCGGACGAGCGCGTCGGCGACGGCACCACCGGTCAGCAGCTCGCCGCCATCCCGGAGGTGCAGGAGGTCCACCACATCGCCGGCGAGGACTGTTACCTGGTGAAGGTGCGCGCCGCCGACCCCGAGCACCTCGGCAAGCTCCTGCGCGAGAAGTTCGGCGCCGTGCCGCCGGTGCGCTCGACGCGCACGACGATCGTGCTCGACACCATCAAGGAGGACGCGAGGCTGCCGCTGCCGGAGCCGGAGGCGCCCACCGTCAACCTGGAGGCGGTGTCGTGACCGCCGCGCTCGCCTCCACCGGCCGGCCGAGCGGCCTGCGCGTCGCCGCCGCCTTCGCCGCGGTGTACGTGCTGTGGGGCTCGACCTACCTCGCCATCAAGTTCGCGCTCGAGTCGTTGCCGCCGTTCTGGATGGCGTCGAGCCGCTTCCTGATCGCCGGCGCGTTGCTCTACGTCTGGGCGCGCCGCCGCGGCGAGCCGGCGCCGACGCGGGTCCACTGGCGCTCGGCGCTCATCGTCGGCGGCCTCCTGCTGATGGGCGGCAACGGCGGTGTCGTGTGGGCGGAGCAGCGGGTGCCCTCGGGGCTCGCGGCGCTGCTCGTCGCCACCGTGCCGCTGTGGATGGTGATGCTCGACGGCGCGGGGCGCGGCTGGCGGCGGCCGCCGGTGCAGGTGCTGCTCGGCATCGGGCTCGGGCTCGCCGGTGTCGCGTTGCTGGTGGGGCCGGGGCGCTTCGCCGGCGGTCACGGCGTCGATCCGTGGGGCGCGGTAGCGCTGCTGCTCGGCGCGCTGTGCTGGGCCACCGGCTCGCTCTACTCGCGGCGCGCGCCGCTGCCGCGGTCGCCGCTGCTGGGCACGGCGATGGAGATGCTCGGCGGCGGCGCCTTGCTCGCCGTCGCCGGTCTCGTCTCCGGCGAGTGGGGGCGGCTCGACCTCGCGGCGGCGACGCCGCGCTCGCTGCTCGCCGTCGGCTACCTGGTGGTGTTCGGCTCGCTGGTGGGTTTCACCGCCTACGTCTGGCTGCTGCGCGTGAGCACGCCGCCTCTGGTGGCGACCTATGCCTACGTTAACCCGGTGGTGGCGGTGTTCCTCGGCTGGGCGTTCGCCGGCGAGCCGGTCACCGCGCGCACGCTGGTGGCGGCGGCAGTGATCGTCGGCGCGGTGGTGCTGATCACCACGTACCGGGCGCGGCCGCAGGCGGTGGTGGTGGAGGTGAAGCCGCAGGCCGAGGTGGAGGGCTCCGGTGTGAGAGCGCGTGCGATGACGCTGCGAACCGCCGGTGAGCACGAGACCGAAGAACAGGACGTCGCCGTCCTCGTCAGCTGATCTGGCTGCGGGTCCAGCCCGAGGAGTCAGGTCACGCGCGGCCGTGCCGCGTCGCGGGATGCGGCGGCCGCGTGGGTGCGCGCCGTTGCAGGATGGTGGCGCAGCTCTTGCGATGGACCGCCGTATCGGGAGACGCCCTATGCACACGCTCTCATCACCTTCGTCTGTTTCGCACCGCTTCGTGCGCGGCGTTCTGGTCCTGCTCCTGCCGGCGGCGCTCGCCGGCTGCGCCGCGCTGCACCTCGAAAGCCCGCGCGTCTCGCTGGTCGACGTCGGGCTCGAGGACGTCAGCCTGCTGCGGTCCTCGCTGGTGCTCGAGCTGCGAGTCGAGAACCCCAACTCGTTCCGCCTGCCCATCGAGCGCGGCGTCTACACCTTCTTCCTCGGCGGCGAGAGGGTCGGCGTCGGCGGCACGCGCACGCCGCTCGACGTGCCGGCGCACGGGATGAGCCACCAGGAGATCGTCCTCGAGCTCGACAACCTGCGATTGCTGTCGCGGCTGCGGGCGCTCGTCGACCGCCAGGCCGTCGGTTACCGCATCGAGGCCGACCACTACGTCAGCGGCTTCCGCTCGCAGGCGATCCACAGCGTCGCCGAGGGCGAGCTCGACGGGTCGCGGCTGTCGTTGGGCCGGTAGACCGGCCAATTGTCGCGAGCTCCTGCCCGGGCTGGCGGCCGCGAGCTACGAGTGGCGGTCAGGAAGCAAGCTGCTCCGCTCCGTCACCAGCGCCGCTTCGAGCGACGTACTTGCCGCCGACCTGCTGCACGCCGGCGACCGTCTCAGCTGCCGAGCGACCCCGAACGACGGTCAACGCTCTGGGCCGCCAGCGGTGGCGAAGGCGGTGGTCGGCGGAGGCTAGCGTTCCTTACCGAGCACGACGTGCGTAGCGGCCGGAGTCGCGACGTGCCCCACGCACCGGTAGCCCAGCTGCGGCAGGTCGATGCCGGCGAGCAGGTGTTCGCCGGAGCCCAGCAGCAGCGGCGAGATGGCTAGGTGCAGCTCGTCGATCAGCCCTTCGCGCAGATACTGCCGGATCGTCGACACGCCGCCGCCGATGCGGACGTCCTTCCCCTCGGCGGCGCTGACCGCCCGCTCGAGCGCCGCGTGGGTGCCGTCGGTGACGAAGTGGAAGGTCGTCCCTCCCTCCATCGAGAGCGGGTCCCGGGCGTGATGTGTCAGCACGAAGACGGGGCAGTGGTAGGGCGGGTCCTTGCCCCACCATCCGCGCCATGAGTCGTCGGGCCACGGCCCGCGTACCGGGCCGAACATGTTGCGGCCCATGATCCACGCACCCAGGTTCTCGAACCCGCGCGCGGCGAACCGGTCGTCCTCGCCGGTCGAGCCGCCGTCCTTTCGGGACAGGCGCTGGAACGTGCGCGTGGGGAACAGCCACTCGTGCAGCTCCTCGCCGCCCCGGCCCAGCGGGACCTCGAGAGCTCTGCTCCGGCCCGGCGCCGTAGCCGTCGAGCGAGATCGAGAAGCTGGAGACACGGAGCTTGCTCACGCTCGCAAACCTTACTCGTCCTCGGGCAGGATAGCGAGACAAGCTCCGTCACGCGCGCCTGCTCGGCTTGCGCGAGGACAAGGCGGCGCGCAACGTCATCCGGAAGGTCACGCGCGAGACGTGATCGCGATGGGCGAAGATGGCAACGCCATGACGACCTTCGCCGGCCTGCCGACGCCGTCGCTGTTGGTGGACCTTGCGCGCTTGCGCCGCAACTGCGAGCGCATGCTCGCGTTTGCCCGCGAAAGCGGCGTGCGCCTGCGGCCCCACGTCAAGACCCACAAGTGCGTCGAGATCGCGCGGCTGCAGCATGGCGGCGAGATCGGGGCGATCACCGTCTCGACGCTCGCCGAGGCGGAGCACTTCGCTGCCGCCGGCTTCGGCGACATCCTCTACGCGGTGCCCATCGAGCCGGGCAAGCTGGCCCGGGTCGTCGCGCTCTGCCGCCGGATCGACCTCGCCGTGCTGGTCAACGACCTCGCCACGGTGGACGCGCTGGCCGACGGCGCGGCGCCGAGCGGGGCTGGTCAGTTCCGGAGGCCGCGGGTGCTGCTCGAGCTCGACTGCGGCGACGGCCGCACCGGTCTCGACCCGAATGGCGACGAGCTGCTCGCGCTGGCGCGCGCCGTGGCGGAGCGACCGTCGCTGCGCTTTGCCGGGGTGCTCACCCACGCCGGTCACGCCTACGCCGCCACCGACGACGCGGCGTTGCGCGCTTCGGCGCAGCAGGAGCGCGACGTGGTCGTCGCGGCGGCGGAGCGGCTGCGTGCGGCCGGGCTCGCGGTGGAGACCGTGAGCCTCGGCTCGACCCCCACGATGACCCACGCCGGCGAGCTCGCCGGTATCACCGAGATCCGGCCCGGCAACTACGCCTTCTTCGACGCCTTCCAGTTGGCGCACCGAAGCTGCGGTCTCGACGACGCGGCCGTCACTGTGCTCGCCGCGGTGGTGCGCTGCGATCGGCTGCGCCGGCGCGTCGTGCTCGACGCCGGCGCCATCGCCCTCTCCAAAGACCTCGGGCCGCGCGACGTCGACCCGCACGCCGGCTTCGGGCGCGTCTTGCACCTCGACGGCCGCGATTCGGGCGCGCGCGTCGACCGCGTCACCCAGGAGCACGGCGAGGTCGAGCTGCCGGCCGACGCGGACCTCGACGCCTGGCGCGTCGGCGCGCGCGTGCGCATCCTCGCCAACCACTCCTGCCTGACGGCCGCGCAGCACGCCGAGTACCACGTCGTGGAAGGCGGCGACGTGATGGCGACCTGGCACCCGGCGCGGGGCTGGTGAGGCGGCAGCGCGCGTTGGTCACCGCGCGAGCGTGATCACGCGCCCGTGACCACACACCCGGAGAAGGCCACCGCGTTGCTTAGCCGCCGTCGGCGGTGTAGGATTTCTCCAGTTCATGAAAGATGCCGCTTGCATCACTCCGATAACTTTTGAAAGGGGTCGAACATGTCCGACAGTAAATCAGGACCTTGTGTCGCAGTTGGCCACGGCGGCGTCGGCGAATCCGGAGCCTCCACCTTCATCTCGCATCAGGTAACGGGCAAGGTTCAGAAGCTGATGGTGCTGCGCACTACGGAAACCAGTCTGTGTCCCAATACCGGCGCGGTCGCGGTACTCGTCGTCGACGGTGACCCCAGGGCCTACGGAAACATTACCGCCAAGGGCAGCTCCATTCAGACCACCGCCAATCCCGGAGAATGGGTCGCCGCCATCGTGCACACCGTGCCGCTTTTCAACGACATCGCCTGTGTTCGCCTCGGCGAGCTGTGTGTCCAGCTCGACGAGTGCGATCTTGTCGGTTGAGCCCCGAGGCCGCCCGTACGCTGACAAGTAGTGCTAGCCATCCCGGAGGGCCTCCGTCGGGTCGATCCGCCTCATCGAGACGGCGTAGGTCATCCAGGAGCAGCGTCGGATCGAGGCTCGCACCGATCTAGTCAAGACGACGCGACATCGCGGCCGGATCGGATCCGGCATGCAGGGCTTGCACCTCGATGGCCGCGATTCAGGCGCGCGCGTCGACCGCGTCACCCAGGAGCACGGTGAGGTCGAGCTGCCGGCCGACGCGGACCTCGACGCCTGGCCCGTCGGCGCGCGCGTGCGCATCCTCGCCAACCACTCCTGCCTGACGGCCGCGCAGCACGCCGAGTATCACGTCGTGGAAGGCGGCGACGTGGTGGCGACCTGGCGCCCGGCGCGGGGCTGGTGAGGCGGAGCAGCTCCCCGGCTGTCCAGACCGCCGCCGCGCGCCACCCCCCGTTGACAAGCCATTGATCTGACGCTAGATTCCGGCAATGGCTATGTTCCGCTGTCATCGGAATGGATGAATTAACGACCGAGCTCGACGTACTGCGCAGCGCCCTCGCCGGCCTCAGAGCGGACCTGCCGACGAGTTGGCAATGGCACGTCGATGAGGAGACGCGCAGGGGAAGCGTGCGGTTCGATGCCCTCGTTACGCTCGGGGCGCCAGACGGCCAGAGCGCCACACTAGCGGTCGAGGCCAAACGCCTCGTCGCGACCCGCGACATCGCGCACGCTCTCCAGCAGCTGCGCGCGAATGTGACGCGCGCCGCTCTTCAGGGCGCAGTTCCGCTGGTCGTCGCCCGCTATCTGCCACCGACGACGCGCGAACGCCTCGAGCGAGAGGGCGTTGCCTATGCCGACGCGACCGGCAACCGCCGGCTCGCGTTGGAGCAGCCTGCGTTGTTCCTGCGCAACGTCGGTGCGGATCGGGATCCCTGGCGCGGGCCCGGCCGGCCGCGCGGAAGTTTGCAGGGCAAACCCGCTGCACGCGTGGTGCGCTGGCTGGCCGACGTCGCACCGCCCTACACGCCTCTCCAAGTGGCTGAGGGCAGCGGAGCGTCGACGGGTGCCACCTATCGGGTGATTACCTTCCTTGAGGAGGAAGGGCTGGTGGAGCGCCCGCCGCGAGGGCCGATCACGGTCGTGCAATGGCGGCGGCTGCTGGAACGCTGGAGCCGCGACGCCGGCTTCGAGCGCAGCGGCCCGCAATCGCTTCTCTTCCCGCGCGGTGTCGAGGCGCTGGTCGAGGCGCTCCGCGCGGCGCCGGATCTGAGGTACGTACTCACCGGCTCCCTCGCCGCGCAACGCTATGCGCCCCATGCACCGGCACGTTTCGCCATGGTCTATGCGGACGACGTGGGCGCAGCGATCGAGCGACTGGGGCTACGGCGCGTCGAAACCGGCGCCAACGTCCTCGTCGCGCCCGACCGCAACGGCGTGGGTTTCCTGCGCGCGCGGGAAGTGGAGGGAGTGCACCTCGCCACCCCGAGCCAGATCGCGGTCGATCTCCTGACCGGCCCGGGGCGGTCACCGAGCGAAGGCGTGGCGCTGCTCGACTGGATGGAGGCCCATGAGCCCGAGTGGCGAGCCTGACCTGCTGGCTCGCACGCGCAGCGCGTTGCTCGACGCCCTGGAGGCGCTCGCCGAGCACCGTGATGCGGTCGTCGTCATCGGCGCCCAGGCGGTGTACCTCCTCACGGGAGGGATCGCGGTCGCGCTTCCGGAGACGACCAAGGACAGCGATCTTGCCATCGACCCCCGAGCGCTTGGCGAGCGACCGCTGGTGGAAGAGGCGATGCGCGCGGCGGGCTTCGCGCCGCCGGCTGAGGGCGCACAGCTGGGCACCTGGGTCAATGCAGCAGGCATCCCGGTCGACCTGATGGTTCCCGCGACGCTCTCCGGCGCCGGCGGCCGTCGCGGTGCGCGGGTGCCGCCGCACTCACGCCGGGCGATGCGGCGGGCCGCGGGTCTCGAGGCGGCGGTCGTCGACCGCAGCCGGATGCGCATCGCCAGCTTGGCGCCGGGCGACGCACGAGCCTTCGATGCCTGGGTGGCCGGACCGGCGGCGCTCCTGGTGTCCAAGCTCCACAAGCTGGCGGAACGAGAAGGCGACCCCGACCGACTGGCGGACAAGGACGCCCACGACGTCTATCGCCTGCTGGTGGCGGTACCCCTCGCGGAGCTGGTTCGCACCTTCGAGTGGTTGCGCGACGATCGCACTGCCGGAGAGGCGACGAGCGTTGGACTCGCTGCGCTCGAGCGCCTCTTCGCCACCGGCCCGACGGCGCTCGGCTCACGGATGGCGGGCCGGGCCGAGGCGGGCGTCGGCGTACCCGAAGTCGTTGCGGCGTCGGTCGCGACGTTGGCGTCCGACCTCGTGGCCGAGCTGCGGCAACCGTGAGCCCCGGTCGGCCTGCGCGAGGACAAGGCGGCGCGCGCGATCCCGCGCCAGACGCGGGTCACGCAACTGTGATCACACACCCGGATAAGGTCCTCTTCCCGGAGGACGGCATCACCAAGGGCGAGCTCGCGGCCTACTACCAGGCCGTCGCGCCGGTGATGCTCCCGCACCTGCAGGGCCGGCCCGTCACCATGGAGCGCTACCCCTCCGGCATCGGACGGAAGGGGTTCTGGCAGAAGGACGTTTCGCGCGGCTTCCCCGAGTGGCTGCAGCGCATGGAGGTGCCGAAGAAGGACGGCGTCGTGCGCCATCCGTTGGCCACTGACGCGCGTTCACTGGTCTGGATGGCCAACCAGAACGCCGTCACGCTGCACGTGTGGCCCTCACGCGTCCCGGGTCCGCTCCACCCCCAAGGGCTGTCGCACCCGGACGTGTGCGTCTTCGACCTCGATCCGGCCGGCGACGATCCTGAGGTTGCGCGCGCGGCCACGCTCCAAGTGCGCGACCTGCTCGGCGAGCTCGGGCTCCTGAGCTGGGTGAAGACCAGCGGTTCGAAAGGATTTCACGTCGTCGTCCCGCTCGACGGCACCGCCGACTTCGACGCGGTGGCCGCGTTCGCCCATCGCGCCGGCGCGCTGCTCGTCAAGCGCCACCCCGAGCGGCTGACGCAGGAGTTCCTCAAGGCCGACCGGGGCAGCCGCGTCCTCGTCGACACCGGCCGCAACGGCTGGAGCGCCACCTTCGCCGCGGCCTACACCGTGCGGGCCCGGCCCGGTGCCCCGGTCTCGGCGCCCTGCTCGTGGTCGGAGGTGGAGCGCGGCGAGGTGGGCCCGCGCAGCTTCACCCTGCGCTCGATGGCGGAGCGGTTGGACGCGGTAGGGGACCTCTGGGCAAACCTCGCGCCGAGCGGCGAGTCGCTACGACAGGCGAGCGAGCGGCTGAGGCGGCTGACGCCGAGGCACACAGCGTAGATCCGCAACACCGCTCCGGGAATCGCGTATGGTCGCGAGCCGAGGTGGTGATGAGCGACGACTCGCAAGCCACGACGAACGAGGAGAGGGTGGCACCGGCGGGGTCTCTCTGGCGCGACCTCCGTGAGGCGATCCGCGGCACCAGCGCGGACTACACCGAGATTCCGCTGCGCCGCGCGGTGTTGCTGCTCGCGGTGCCGATGGTGCTCGAGCTGGTGCTCGAGTCCACTTTCGCGGTGGTGGACATCTGGTTCGTCAGCAAGCTCGGCCCCTCCGCGGTGGCGACGGTGGGTCTGACCGAGACCTACCTGTTCCTGGTCTACGCGGTCGCGATGGGCCTGGCGATGGGCGTCACCGCGGTGGTCGCCAGGCGTATCGGCGAGCGGCAGCCCGAGCAGGCCGCGGTCACCTCGGTGCAGGCGATCCTCGTCGCCCTGCTGGTGTCGCTGCCCTTCGCCGTCGTCGGCATCGTCTTCGCGCAGGACCTGCTGCGGCTCATGGGCGCCGACGCATGGAGCCTCGAGCACGGCTACCGCTACACGCAGTGGATGCTCGGCGGCAACGTCGTCATCATGCTGCTGTTCGTCATCAACGCGATCTACCGCGGTGCGGGCGACGCGGCCATCGCCATGCGTGTGTTGTGGCTGGCCAACGGCCTCAATCTGGTGCTGGACCCGATCCTGATCTTCGGTTTCGGGCCGGTTCCGGCGATGGGCATCGAGGGCGCCGCCATCGCCACCAACTTCGGGCGCGCCGCGGGCGTGGCGCTGCAGCTGTGGACCCTGTTCCACGGCGGCAAGCACATCCGCCTCGCGGCGACGCAGCTGGCGTGGCGCGGCGCGATCCTGCTCCACATCGTGCGCACCTCGCTGGGCGGTATCGGCCAGATGATCGTCGGCATGACGGCGTGGATCTTCCTCATGCGGATCCTCGCCGGCATCGGCAGCGAGGCGGTCGCCGGCGCGACCATCACCATCCGCATCATGATGTTCACGCTGATGCCGGCGTGGGGCATGTCCAACGCGGCGGCGACGCTCGTCGGCCAGAACCTCGGCGCGGCGCGGCCCGACCGCGCGGAGGCGTCGGTGTGGCGGATCGGCTGGTACAACATGAGCTACATGGTCTGCGTGTCGATCGTGTTGTTCCTGTTCCACGATCGCCTGATCGGGCTCTTTACCGACGACGCCGCGGTCATCGCCGTCGGGGGCGAATGGCTGCGGATCCTGTCGTACTCCTACTTCGTCTACGGCTGGTGGATGGTCTCGGTGCAGGCGTTCAACGGCGCCGGCGACACCGTCACCCCGACCAAGATCAACCTGGTGTTCTTCTGGCTGATCCAGATCCCGCTCGCCTACGTCCTCGCAGTCGCGCTCGGCTGGCGCCAAACGGGCGTGTTCTGGGCGGTGTTCATCTCGGAGACCTCGGTGGGGCTCTTCACCTTGTGGCTGTTCACGCGCGGGAGGTGGAAGACCGCCAGGGTCTGAGGGTCGACCACGACTCGCGAAGTGGGTGGCACCTCTCCGAGGCGCCCCTCTCCGCGGCCGGGGCTGTAGAGCTCCCACTCCTGCGTGGGCCCTAACGCGCTACTCGATCTCCGCGCTGGCAAGCAGGAAGGCGCCGACGCCATGCGCGTCGTTGACGGCGACGTCTGTGGACACGTAGTAGGCGTAGCTGCCGTCGCGGTACGGCTCGCCGCCGAGCCCGGCGCTCCGGCACACGTTGCGCAACCGCACCCGTCCGGACGCCTCGTCCCAGTCGACCAGCTCCGCGACCAGGCCGTCGAAGCTTTGCCGAGCGAGCTGGCGGTAGCGGGGCTCGAGCATCGCGAGGCGCGCGCCCTTGGCCCAGGCGTAGGCGATCATTGCCGAACCGGAGGCCTCCAGATAGTTGCCGGCGCGGTCGCCCTGATCGGGCACTTGCCACCACAGCTTGCTGCGCGCGTCGCGCACGGCCAGCAGCGACTCGCTCAGCTCGCCGAGCATGCGTGCGAGCGCCGGCCGTGCGGCGTGCTCGCTCGGAAAGTGCTCGTAGGCGTCGGTCAGGGCCATCGCATACCAGCCGAGCGAGCGTGTCCAGAAGCTCGGCGAGCGGCCGGTGACCGGGTCCGACCAGCGCTGCAGGCCGCTCTCGTCCCAGCCGTGGTGGAGCAAGCCGCTCGCCGGGTCGCGCAGCTTGGCGTAGCTCTCGACGAGCTGCCGGGCGACGTCGTCGAAATCGCCCGGCCGGTCGAAGCGCTTCGCGGACTCGGCGTAAAAGGGCATGCCCATGTACAGGCCGTCCAGCCACACTTGCCAGGGGTACTTGAGCTTGTGCCAGAAGACGCCGTTGCGCGTGCGCGGCTGCCACTCGAGCTGCCGCCGAAGCCGCTCGATCGCCGTTCGATAGCGCGCGTCGCCGGTGTCCTGGAGGAGCGGGAAGAGGAGCTTCCCGGAGTTGACGGAGTCGATGTTGTACTCGTCCAGCGCCAGCGTTCGAATCTCGCCGCTCACGTCGACGTAGTGATCGACGTACGCCTTCATGTAGGAGTAGTAACGCGGCTCGTCGTGCTTCCGGGACAACCGGTACATGCCGAGGCCGACGAGCCCCTGGGTGTAGGCCCAGCGGTACTCGCCGTCCGACTTGCGCATGTTCCAGGCCGTCGGGTGCTCTGCGATCGTGCTGTCGGCCATGCGCTGGCCCCAGGTGCGCGCGTCCTGAGCGGCTGTGGGCCCGGCGCAGCACAGCGCCGCGATCAGCAGACAGGCGTGTCTCATCCCACGTTCCCCTCGAAGTGGCGGCCATCGTACCCGCCGCTGACAGTGCCAATGCACCAGAAACCCCGTCGCCCCGTATGCTGTCCCCCTGGTGCTTGCGGGTGTCGTTCTCGCCGTCCTGTTCGCTGCCCCGGTGGCCGCTGCCGCGCCGCTGCCCGCTGCCGTCCCTTTGAACCCACGTGAGCCTCGCGGTTTCGCGGCGGTCGCCGCCGTCGGGGACAGGAAGACGCACCTGATTCCCTGGGCGTCGTCCTCCAGCTTCGTCAACGAGACGCTGGCGATCGGCGGGCGTCCCGGCCCTGGCTGCAGCCCCGACAGCGAGCCCTGCTTCGTACGCGACTGGCTTCCCGACCTCGGGCCGCAGGGGCCCGGACCGAGGAGCCTCCCGAGCGTGCCGTTGCTCCGCTTCCATGGCGACAAGCTCTATGCCTACTCCTTCGACTTCGAGCCCGACGCTTGGCTGGAGTTCCTTCGGGACACCCTCGTCGACACCCTCGGCCAGCCGACGATGCGCGAGAGTGGCGAGGGTGAGAGCGCGTCCGGGCAGACGCTTCCGCAAGAGCTCCTGACGTGGAGGCTCGAGCACGTCACGGTGACCCTCAACAGCCGCGAGTCGAGAGTCCACCGCGGGACGGTCGAGGTCGTGTACCGACAGCTCAGGCGGCCCGACTAGCCTCCGAATGACGGAAGGCGTGCGTTAAACATCGTGGCCGCTCGCTCCGTGTTCCGGCGGGTCGTCTGGACGGCGGCCGCGGTTGCCGTCGCAGCGGTGGCGGGGACGGTGGCGCTCTTCAGCGGCTCGACGGTGGCCTGTGCCGAACGGGGCGGCGCTGCCGGCCCAGCACTGCGCTGCGCCTTCGAGGTCGCCGCGGACCGGGAAGCGGTCTGGAATGGTTTCGTCGCTACCGGCGAGCCGCGGCCCTACTACTTCGACGCCGTGTTGCAGGCCGACCTCCGCGTTGGTGGCCGCTGGCGGTTCGTGACCGACGATCTGCAGCGGCTGCTCGCCGGCGGCGAGATCCTGGTCCTGGAGTCGCCGCGCCGCCTCGCGCAGACCTTCGCAGCGGCGGACCTCGACGATGCGCCCAGTCGCATCACGGTCGAGCTGGAGGCCGTCCGGGGCGGCACCAGCGTCGTGCTGGTCCACGACGGTTTCGCCGAGGAGACGACGACCTACCGGCGCTTCCGCCGCGCACACCCCCTCGCACTGTCGGCCATGAAGTCGTGGCTCGAGACGGGTGAGCTGCCGCTCAGAACGCGGATCTACACGGCGATCTTCAAGCCCGGGATGAAAAGGGTCAGCGCGCGCTCGGAGCCGTGGAGCTGAGCCGTCGGAGCGAGCTCGCGCCCGGGATCGCGCGACGTCCGTCGCCAGCGATACTGCGGCCTGAGCGGGCGCGTATCATGCACGCCCGATCCCGATGACCGGCCGAACGCAAGCTGCCACTCCCGCCCTTCGACCCGGCCGCTGGATCGTCGTGGCGCTCGCCGTCGCGCCGCTCCTCTCGGCGCCCCTGCAGGCCGACTGGACCGTCGTCTGGAAGGTGTCGCGACAGGCGCGGGGGATGGGGGACGACCCTCACCCGGTGACGGTGCTGCTCAAGGGGGATCGGGCCCGCCTCGAGCAATCGGCGACGGCCGTCATCCTGGTGGACGCCGCCGGCGGGCGGATCTACCGCCTCGATCCCACCGCCAAGACCTACACCGTCACCGTGCCAGGCGCCGAGGCTGTGCCGCTCCCCGGCATGCCCCCCGGCATGGTGCTTCCGCAGGAGGAGGCGAGCGGAACGCTGCGGCCCGAGGGTGGAACGAAGACCGTGGCCGGCCGCCCCACGCGCAGGTACGCGGCGACCAGCTCGCTGGAGACGCGGATGCCCGCTGCACCGGACGCTCGGATGCCCTCCCTGCGGGCCGAGGGCGAGGTGTGGGTAGGCGAGGGGGACCAGCCGGCGCCGGCGGCGATGGCGGCGATACTGCCGCTGGTCCTCGTCGAGGAAGCCGAGGGGGGCAAGAAGCAGCAGAGGATGGACCGGACCATCGAGCGGGTTTACGGCATCGACATGAAGGGGGTCCGCCAGATGGGGGCCGACTCGCTAGGGACGTCGATGAGCGCGATGCTGCGGCCGCTCTCCGAGCAGCTCACCGCTCTCGGCAAGCCCGTGCTGGCCGCCCGGCTCAGCCTGAGCCTTGCTCCCGGGATGCCCGCGACCGACTTCGTCGCCGAGGCGACGTCGATCGCCGAAGCCACCCACGAGGAGGCGCTCTTTACCGTGCCGGCGGACTATCGGCGGGTGGGAAGTGACCCGGGCGCCGTGCCCGTCGATGCGCCGGGGGGGCCGGAGGGTCCGGCGGTCCCGGTGCCGGCGACCGTCGCCAGCTTCGATAGGCTGGTCGGCGCGTACTCCCTGCCGAGCGGCGAGGTCGCCGTCGTGCGCACCGGCGACCGGCTCTTCGCCGAGCACGCAGGCCGCTCGCGCGAGGAGCTCGTGCCGGTCGCCGGCAGCCGCTTCCGCGTCGGCAGCCAGCCGGCGGAGATGACGTTCTTCGCCGACGCCGGAGGGCGCGTTACGCACGCCATGGTGGTCATGCAAGGGGTCGAGGTGCGGGCGCTCCGGTTGCGCTGAGGATCCGATGTACGAACCGGCCCCAGCGTTTCGCCGCTGCGCCGTGGCGATCGCGGGTCCTCTGCTGTTGGCCATGGGGCTTGCCTGCGGCAAGGCGAGGCAGACCGCACCAGTCCCGACAGGGCCCACCTCGGTGCTCGTCGTCACCGTCGATACGCTTCGTCCCGACGCGTTCGGATGGGTGTCGGGTGGCTCGTCGTCCCCCCACATCGATCGGCTCGCCGCCACCAGCCTGCGGCTGCCGGCGGCGGTCTCGCCGGTGCCGTTGACCCTCCCGGCGCACACGTCGCTCTTCACCGGCCTGGATCCACCTCGGCATGGCGTGCGCACCAACGGGCACGTGCTTCGCGGCGCGGTGCCGACGCTTGCCGAGCGGTTGCGGGCGGCCGGCTATCGGACGGCTGCCTTCGTCAGCGGCTTCCCGTTGCGGGCGATGTTCGGCCTCGACCGCGGCTTCGAGCATTACGACGATCGGCTCGCCACCGGGGGCGACACGACGGGGGAGCGCGCCGCCGCGGCGACGACCGCTGCCGCGCTCGCCTGGCTCGACCGCGCCGCGCCAGCCTCTCCGCGATGGTTCCTGTGGGTGCACTACTACGAGCCGCACGCGCCGTACGAGCCGCCTGGTGGCGCACCGCCGGCGGACACTCGCGCGGCCTATCTCGGCGAGGTGGCGACGGTGGACGCAGCGGTGGGCGACTTGCTGGCCGGCGTGGCGCGCCGGCGTCCGGGGGAGCTGCGCCTCACCGTGATCACCGCAGACCACGGAGAAAGCCTCGGGGAGCACGGCGAGGACACTCACGGCTTCTTCGCCTACGACTCGACGCTGCTCGTCCCGGCTCTCTGGCACCTGCCGGGCCGCATCGAAGCGGGCGACAGCGAGGCCCCGGCGCGGCTGGTCGATTTCGCGCCCACCGTGCTCGACCTGGTGGGCGCGCCTCAGATACCTGGCATCGACGGCATCAGCCTCCGACCGTTGCTCGACGGTAAGCCGCTGGAGATCCCGGCGGCCTACGTCGAGACCCTCGAGCCGTGGCTGGGCTACGGCTGGGCGCCGTTGGTCGGCGTACGCACCGCGGCGGCCAAGCTGATCGTGGCGCCGAGGCCGGAGCTCTACGACCTGGCGGACGATCCGGGGGAGGCCGACGACCGCTACGCCGCGGACCCGAAGACGGCGGCCCGCCTCCGCCGTCTCCTTCGCAAGCGGCAGGCGCTCCCGCCAGGCGCCGCCAGCGCGCCCCCCTCGGCCGAGGCCATCGCCGCTTTGCGCGCCCTGGGCTACACGGGGGGCATGGCGGCAGGTTCGCGCGCTGTGCCGCCACCCGGCCTCGCCGACCCCAAGGACCGGCTGCGCCAGAGGGCGCTCCTCGAGCTCGCCGAAGAGGCCATCCGATCGGGGGCGGTGGACGAGGGGCTCGCCACCTTCGACGTGGTCCTCGCCAGCGAGCCCGACAACCGCCATGCCTTGCTGCGGCTCGGACAGGTGCTGCTCGAGCAAGAGCAGCCGCGGGCCGCGGAACGTCCGCTGGCGCGCCTGCTCCGGCTCGACCCGGAGCACCCGGAGGCCCACTTCGCCCTGGCCGACGCCCTTTCACGGAGCGGCGAGACGGCGCGCGCGGTGGCCCAGTGGCGGGCCCTGCTCGCCGTGCAGCCGCGCCGCGCGGCGGCCTGGTCCAACCTCGGCACGTTGCTGGTTGGGATGGGGGAGCTCGAGACGGGGAGGGAGGCCCTGTCGCAGGCGCACGCGCTGGCGCCCGACAACCCGACCTTCCGCGCCAACCTCGGGGCCTGCCACCTACAGCTGGCGGCGGCGGCGGCGGCAAAAGGGGAGATGACGCAAGCGCGCGAGCAACTCGCTCGCGCGCTCACGCTCGACGGCGCCCTCGCCAGGGTCGCCTCCGCGAATCCTCGGCTCGCCCCGCTCGTGGATGCCCGTCCCGAGCGGGGCGCGACGCCCTGAGCCGGCGACCTGACCGAACCCGCGCGCCCTATCCGTCGACCTTGACGTCCATCAGCTCCACGGGCACCAGGCTGCAGCCGGTGCCGGTGATGTTGAGGGTGAACGGGCCGGCGCTGCCGCCGTACCCGTCGACGACGACGAAATAGGTGGTGCCGGCCACGGCCGAGAGCGTCACCGTCTCGGCCACCCCGTTGGCACCGGTGTCGTCGACGCAGGCGCAGTCGGCGAGACTGCTCGAGCAGTTGGCCTGGTAGACGATGAGCCCCAGGTCGTCGGCGCCCGTCGGGTCCATGGTGATGGCGAGCGCGCAGTTGGCGTTGGTGATGATCCGGTAGGCGCGGTCCGGGCCGGTTCCGGTGAGGTTGTAGATCGCGCCGGCCGGCAGCGAACCAGCCGGGCCGGCACCCGTGCAGGTGGCCCCGACGGTACACGTGGGAGCGGTCACGTCCGACGGCAAGTCGAAGTCGTCGACCATGCCCAGGGTGGTGTCGGCGGCCGGGTTGTACGGCAGCGCTCCAATCTCGGGCGTGGCTGCCGTGCAGGTGTCGGCCGGGGCCCGCACAGCAGAGTGCAGTGGGGAGCCCGCCATACGCCGGGCGGCGACGCGCTCGGCGAGCCGCTGCTTGTAGGCGGCGAGCTCTTCGGGCGTCATGGTGTCGGCGATGGCCTTCTTGACGAGGACCTCGGAGTTTCGCTGGCTCAACGCCCCGCCGGCGACACCGATCCCGAGGACGAGCACCGCAACGATGCGCGCAACCGACCTAACGTTCATATTGCCTCCTCCGGCGTGAGCGCCCCGATGCCATCGGCAGTACGCAGGAGCTCGTCACGCGCGAGCGACCATGGCCGACGGAGTATGGGGCGTCATGACGTCTGGCAGAGCTGGCGAATCATAGTCCAGGTGGGTTGGCGTGAGAAGCCCCGACGCGAGCTTCCTGCCCTGTCTTCTCCAGCGCCAGCAGCCTGGCCTCGGAGATGCCGGCGGCCCGATAGGGATCGACCCGGGCCGCCTGCTCGTAAGCGGCGCGGGCGCGCGACCCATCTCCTTGCTGCAGCAGCAGATCGCCGCGCGCGATGAAGATGCCGCCGTGCCGTGGGTCGAGCCTCTCGGCCTCGGCGAGCAGCGCCGCGGCCTCGGCGAAGCGCCCGTCGAGCATGACGATCTGCGCCAGCAGCAGGGAGACGTCGGCCTTGGGTTGGATGGCGCGAAAGCGTCGGAACACGATCTCGGCCTCGCGCGGCCGTTGCAGCCGCAGATAGACCTTGCCGAGCACCTGCAGCGCATTGCGATCGGCGGGGAAGGCAGCCACTGCACGCCGGGCGATGGGTAGGGCTTCACCGGGGCGCCCGGCTGCCAGCCGGGCATTGGCCTCGAGCAGCGCGTTGACCACCTCGATCATGTCCTTGGGATCGGGCGCCGACCCGTGGCTGGCGCCGGCGCCGGCGCCTCCGGCGTAGCCGAGCGCTGCCAGCCCTCGCCGTGTCTCGTCGGGCAGCGGAGCAGCGGCGGTGCCTGGTGGGGTGGCGGCGGTCGTCGCGTCGTCGCCGACGAGGGCGAGGAGCTCGGCCCGCAGCTCGTCGCCCTCGCCGCCGCCGGGCCCGCTCTTCGCGACGTAACGGTTGTCGCTCTCCCGCGGATCGCTTGCCAGGTCGTAGAGCTCCGAGCGCGGCGCCAGCACCAGCTTGGTCGTCCGCCGGCGCAGGCCATAAAGCGGCGCCCAGCCGTAATCGAGCGCCGGGGTGAGGCTCTCCATGTACACCGCGCGGCGCGGGTCGACGAGGCCGGCGAGCCAGTCGAGCCCGTCGCGCCGGTTCGCGTCGGCGAGGCCGAACCACGTCGCCAGCGTGGGCAGCAGGTCGGCTGTGGAGACCACGCGGTCATCGACCACGCCGGGGGGGACGAGGCGCGGACAGGAGATGAGGAGCGGCACGCGCATCACCGGCTCGTAGAGGAAGATCGAATGGGTCAGCTCACCGTGCTCGCCCAGGCTCTCGCCGTGGTCGGCCACCGCCACCACGACGGTCCGTTCGGCGCGCCTTTCGGTGGCCGCGAGGAGCCGGCCGACTGCCTGATCGACAGCGGCGATCTCGGCGTCGTACGGCGCGAGGCGGGCCGCCAGCGGCGGCGGCGCCGCGTAGGGGTAATGCGGGTCGTAGAAGTGCACCCAGGCGAAGAACGGCCGGCTCGCGTCGCGGCGCTCGAGCCAGGCGAGGAAGGCGTCCGCGGTCTCCGCCGCTGGTCGTTCCAGGGTGCCGGCTGGGAAGGCAGGACCGGTCGCCGGCCGGACGCTGTCGTCGTACAGCGCGAACCCCTGGTCCAGGCCGTAGCGAGCGTCGAGCACGAAGGCCGAGACGAAGGCGGCGGTGTCGTAGCCCGCTGCCGCGAAGAGCTCCGCCAGGGTCTGCTCGCGGTGGTCGAGCCGATACTCGGTGTTGAGACGCACGCCGTGGTGAAGCGGCAGTCGGCCGGTCAGCATCGTGGCGTGCGACGGGAGGGTCACCGGCACGGTGCTGATGGCGTGCTCGAAGCGCAGGCCCGACGCCGCCAGAGAGTCGAGGGCCGGAGTGTGCCCCTTCGTGTAGCCGTAGCTGCCCAGACGGTCGGCGCGGGTGGTGTCGAGGGTGATCAGCAGCAGGTTGAAGTCACGGGCGGCGCCGGGGTCGAGCTGCGCCAGCGGGTCGCGCCTGCCGCACGCGGCGAGCGCGAGGGCGACGAGCAGGAGCGACCGGATGCCGTTCGAGCGCCTCGGCCTCGCCGCTCGGCTTCGAGGCAGCTCCGCTGTCCTGGCGTGGCGACGGTCATCCCCTGTCAAGCCCATCTCGGCAGCCGGTGCCCAATCCTAGTTCACCGTAATAATGAACCCAGCGACCGGAGAGATCTCCGAAGGAGGCGCCGCATGAAATGGCTGACGAAGTCGCTGGTGACCGGGCTGCTCGTCGTCGCGCCGATCTACCTCGCGGTCCTGCTCGTGGCGGGCGCCACGAAGAAGGCGCTCGGGATCGTGCGGCCGATGGCGGTGTTCATCCCCGACTGGCTGCCCGGCGAACAGCTGCTCGCCCTGCTGCTCGTTCTGGGCCTCTGCATCCTCGTCGGGGCGGTGGTGACGACGCAGGCGGGGAAAGGCGCGATGGAGAAGGCCGAACGCGTGCTCTTCGAGCGCCTTCCCGGTTACGCGGTTTTGCGCGGCTTGACGCAGCAGCTGGCGTCAGGCGGCAGGGAGGGAGACTCGAGCTGGAAGCCGGCGCTGGTCGAGATCGAGGACGCCCTGGTCCCGGCCTTCGTCATCGAAGAGCTGGCCGACGGCAGCTGCACGGTGTTCGTGCCCTCGGTGCCCACGCCGATGGCCGGCGCGATCTACGTGCTCGATCGCGCGCGCGTCCATCTGGTGGCCGTGTCGTTCGCCCAGACGGTCAAGACGATCTCCCGCTGGGGCTCGGGGATGAGCGAGCTCGTGGCCGCGATGGAGAAGCCGGCGCCGACTCGCTGAAGCGAAGCCCCCGCACACGATCGAAGTCGCGGCGATGATGCGCCGCCAGCTCGAGCCCGGGATCGCGCGACGTCCGGCCGGCGACCTAGAAGAGGCGGTCGGCGAGGTACCAGACGGCCACGACGACGACCACCGCGGTGGCGAAGATCATGTCCGTGTAGTTGGCGCGGCCCTCGTCGATCACCGCGTTGCGCGGATTGCTGCGCTGGTAGGCCACCGTGACGCGCTGCCCCTCGGCGTAGTCGCTCCAGGCGCCCGATGCATAGTGGAAAGGGACCTCGTACTCGGTGTCATCGGCGGCGGTGAACGCGATCAGCGCAGTGCTGGAGCCCTGGCGCTGAACCGCGGGGCGCGGGAGCTTGCGGCGCCGCCACTGCCCTTGCCGATGTGCGACCACGACCCCCGCGGCCCGCTCGCGGCGCATCAGCAGCCGGTACCAGCCCCAGGCGAGCGCCAGCACAACCAGCGTGGCGAAGACCTTCAGGCCCGTCACGACGAGCGCCTCGAGGAGGGCGAACACGATGGCGATTCTCGCCTCGACTGCCCGGGGAACGGAAGTTGCACCTTGCGCCTCGCGCCCGGACGGCCCGATTGCCAACTGCCACCCCCGAGGAGACCCCGATGTCAGAGATCGTGAACCGTAAACGCCACGCCTCGCTGCTTGCCGTTCTCCTCCTCGCCGGTTGCGTCCGGCGAGTCGAGCAGGAGGCCAAGGCCCCCGAGCCGACGCCCACCGCCACGGCCGCCGAGAACGCCGTGGTGCGCGGGGTCCCGATCGGCGGCTATCGCGACGTCGACCGCCGTGCTCTCGAGGCGGGTCGCCAAGACGCAGCCTGGCTGGCGAGCGCCACGCTCGACTGGCAGCGCCGCCAGCGGGCCGCCGCTTCGCCCGCCCCTTCGGCCGCGCCCGCTGCGACGCCGGCGACGAGCGGGGAGGGCGTGGCGCCCGAAGCAGCGTCCACGACGGGCGCGGAGGCGGCGCCGATCGAGCGGTTGCGCGCCGAGCCGGCGACGACGGACGCGCCACCGGCGCCTGCTGGCAGCGAAGCGCCTGCTCAGGCGGGAACCGATGCCGCGGTTGCACCAGAAACCTGGGCCGGCATCTCGCCGGAGGCCTTCACCGACTTCCGGCCGCGCTTGCCGATCCGCCGCGACGACGGGGGACCGACGGTGCTCGCCCTGCAGCAGCTCCTCGATCGCGTCCGCTTCTCGCCGGGGGTGATCGACGGGCGGTGGGGCAAGAACACCGAGAAGGCCGTCTACTGGCTCCAGGCCGCCCTCGGCCTCGAGCCCTCCGGCAAGGTCGACGAGGCGCTCTTCAGCCGCCTGACGCCAGGCGGCGGGGACGACGAGCCCGGTGCGCCGCTACACCGTCACGGCGGCCGATCTCGCCGGGCCCTTCGTTGCCATCCCCGAGGAGTACACCGATCAGGCCGCTCTCGACTGCCTCTGCTACGAGTCCGCCCGCGAGGAGCTGGCCGAGCGCTTCCACGTCGACCTCGAGCTGCTGGCGAAGCTCAACCCCGGCGTCGACCTCGAGCGCCTCGCCGCCGGCAACGAGCTCTGGGTGCCCGACGTCGAGCCGCTGCAGGTGGACGACGTCCGCGGCGCCGGCGGGGCCGCACCGGCCGCCTCGGCACCCTCGCCGATCGCCGAGATCCTCGTCTCCAAGGACGGCTTCTACCTCCAGGCGCTCGACGCGGCCGGCGAGGTCCTCTACCACTTTCCCACCACCGTCGGCGCCGGCTACGACGAGTCGCCGAGCGGCGAGCTCGCGGTGAGCGGCCGCGCCTTCTCCCCGACCTTCCACTACCAGCCGAAGCTGTTCGCCGACGTCGCGGACACCGAGGCCGAGGCGATGCTGCCGGCCGGGCCCAACTCTCCCGTCGGCCTCGTCTGGGTGCAGCTCTCGAAGGAGAACTTCGGCATCCACGGCACCGCCGAGCCGGCCAACATCGGCTACACGCACCTCCCACGGTTGCGTGCGGCTGACCAACTGGGACGCCCTCTTCCTCGCCCGCCGGCTCGCCAACGGGGTCCGGGTGCGGTTCAGCGAGGGCGGGGAGAGCGCTGCCCGGTGAGCGCCTGGGTCACGATCGAGGTGGTCGAGGCGGGCGTGCAGCCGGTGAAGTCCGCCACCGCCTCCTGAAAGCGCTGCCAGGCCGGCTCGTGCTCGAGCAGGACGTGGTTGCGCGACTCGAGCTCCACGAAGCGGGCGCCGGGGATGTCGGCGGCGATGCGGCGGCCCTCGGAGATCGGGCACACGACGTCGTCGCGGCTGTGCAGCACGAGCGTCGGCACCTTCACCAGCGGCAGCAGGTGGGCGACGTCCACCAGGCCGCGCGATCTGAGCAGCGCGGCGGCCATGGCGGGCGAGGCGCTGCGGCGGCAGAGCTCGTTGAACCACTCGATCTGCTCGCGAGTGGCCTCGGGCGCGAAGCGCAGGGTGAACGCCTGGATGTAGGCGGGATGGTCGCTGCCCCAGCCCAAGCGGATCAGCCCGGTGAGGGCGCGGTACTCGCGCTGGCTGCGTCGATTGCCGCGCGCCGCCCAACCCTGGGCGTAGCCGCCGTAGACGATCAGGTGCGACACCTGCTCCGGGTGGCGGACGGCGTACTCGATGGCGACCGAGGCGCCCTGGGAGATGCCGAGCAACGCGAACGGCTCGCGCGGCTCGGCGGCGGCGATGAGCTGCTCGAAGTCGGCCACCCGCCGCGGGAAGGAGAGGTCTTTGACCTCCCAGTCGGTCATGCCGCAGCCGCGCTCGTCGTGGCGCACGAAGCGGAAGCGCTCGCCGAAGAAGCGCAGCCAGTGGCGCCAGAACGGGCTCTCCCACTCGTACTCGAGGTGGCTCAGCCAGTTGGAGGCCTTGACCAGCAACGGTCCGCGGCCCACCTCGGCCCAGGCCAGGCGCACGCCGTCGGAGGTCCGCAGGTAACGGATCTGCTGCTGCAGCCGCAGCGGCGGGATGCGCACCGGCGGCTGCGTCGACTCGCCGCGCAGCTCGGCGAGCAGCTCCGGCATCGAGGCGTAGCGGTCGGCCGGCTGCTTGGCCAGCGCGCGGTCGATGACGGCCGGCAGCCGCGCCGGCATGCCGGGCGTGAGCTCGACAGGGAGGTGCGGCGCGTAGAGCACCGCGGTCATGCGGTCGGCCCACGACTGGCCGGGGAACGGCGTGCGGCCGGTCGCCATCTCGTAGAGCAGCACGCCGAAGGAGAAGATGTCGCTGCGCCGATCGGTGTGCGCGCCGGCGGCCTGCTCGGGCGACATCGAGCCCGGCGTGCCGAGGATGGTGCCCGCCGCGGTCGCGGCGGTGTGCGGGGAGGAGGCGTCGATCTCCAGCCGCTGGGTATCCAGTCGTTTGGCGATGCCGAAGTCGAGCACCTTGGCGAGCCCCTGCGGCGTGACCATGACGTTGGCCGCCTTGACGTCGCGGTGGATGATGCCCTGCTCGTGGGCGGCGGCCAGAGCCTCGCCCACCTGCACCGCCAGCGACATCAGCACGTCGGGCGGCAGCGGCTGGCCGGCGATGAGGTCCTTGAGGGTACGCCCGGCGACGTGCTGCATGACGATGAAGGGCCGCCCCTCGTGCTCGCCCACCTCGTGGATGGTGCAGACGTTGGGGTGGTCGAACAGCGCGGCGACGCGTGCTTCCTCGAGCAAGCGCGCCCGCCACCGTGGATCGGCTCCCAGCGCGGGATCGAGGAGCTTGACGGCGACCTGGCGGCCGAGCCGGCCGTCGCGCGCCAGGTAGACCTCGCCCATGCCGCCGGCGCCGAGACGCCGCTCGAGGCGATACCGCCCGAGCTCGGTACCCGCGAGCTCGACGACGGCTTCGCCCTCGTCGAGGAGGGTTCCCCACTCCGCGACGGCGTCGTGCTCGAGCAGGGCGTCGCTGCGTTGCGCGGCGGCGAGCAGCGACTCCACCTCGGCGCGCAGCTCGGCATCGCCGCCGCAGGCCTCGTCGAGCCACGCCGGACGCGCCTCGTCGGCCAGCGCTAGCGCCTCGTGGAAGAGTGCCTCCAGCCGGCGCCACCGCTCGCCATTCATGCGCCGGCCATCGCGGAGCGCAGCCAGGCGCGCGCCGCGCTCCACTCCCGCTCGACCGTTGCGCCCGAGATCTCCAGCGCCGCGGCGGTCTCGTCGTTGGTGAGGCCGCCGAAGTACTTGAGCTCGACGACCTGCGCCTTGCGCGCGTCGAAGCCGGCGAGGCGGCTCAGCGCCTCGTCGAGCGCGACCAGCTCGCCGGCTCGCGCGCCGGCCTGATCCTCGGCGGCTTCGAGGGCGAGCGCCGCGCCACCGTCGCGCTTGACGGCCGACCGCGCGCGCGCCCGCTCGATGAGGATGCGCCGCATGGCCTGCGCCGCGATGGCGAGGAAGTGCGAGCGGTCGCGCGCCCGCACGCGGCGGTAGTCGACCAGCCGCAGGTAGGCCTCGTTGACGAGGGCCGTCGTCTGCAGGCTGTGCCCGCCGCGCTCGCCGCGCATGCGGGCGTGCGCGAGGCGCCGGAGCTCGGCGTAGACGAGCGGCAGCAGGTGGTCGAGCGCCTCCCGGTCGCCGTCTCCCCAGGCGGCCAGCAGCGCCGTCACGTCGTGCGGCGAGGGCATCGGGTCGCCCTCATCATTTGGCGGTTGCGCCATCGCTTGTGGCCCGCGCCGAACGTCGGCCGCGATCGTAGCATCGGGCCGGTGAGGCGATTCGGGCGCGGCTTGCGCCGTGAGAGGCAGAGCCAAACTACCCGGAGGCGCATCGATGATCAAGCGCGTCGCGTTCTTCGTCTACGGAGCCGTCTGTTACCTCGCCTTCCTCGCCACCTTCCTCTACGCCATCGGGTTCGTGGGCAACCTGCTGGTGCCGAAGGCCCTCGACAGCCCGCCGGCGCAACCCTTCTGGCCGGCGCTCGGCGTCGACGCGCTGCTGCTCGGCGTCTTCGCCATCCAGCACAGCGTCATGGCGCGGCCTTGGTTCAAGAAGCGCTGGACGCGCATCGTGCCGCCGGCCATCGAGCGCTCGACCTACGTGCTCTGCGCCAGCGCCGCGCTGGCGCTGCTGATGTGGCAGTGGCAGCCGCTCGGCGGCGAGGTGTGGACGGTGGAGGCGCCGCCGGCGCGAGCCGCGCTCTACGCGCTGTTCGCCGGCGGCTGGCTGCTGGTGCTCGCCGCCACCTTCCTCATCAACCACTTCGACCTCTTCGGCCTGCGCCAGGTGTGGCTGGTGTTGCGCGGCAAGCCGTACTCGCGGCTCGTCTTCGGCACTCCCGGTCCCTACCGGCTGGTGCGCCATCCGCTCTACCTCGGCTTCGTCTGCGCCTTCTGGGCGACGCCGCACATGACCGTGACTCACCTGGTGTTCGCGCTCGCCACGACGATGTACATCCTGGTCGCCATCCAGCTCGAAGAGCACGACCTGCTCCGCGAGCACGGCGAGGCCTATGCCGCCTACCGCCGCAGCGTTCCGATGCTGGTGCCCTTCGGCCGCCGCGGCAACGGGGCCGCGCTAAGGGCGAACGAATCGGTGTTCGGGATCGCGGCGCACGGCGACGATCGAGATGTCGTCGTTCTGGACGGCTCCGGCGGCGAACTGCCGGACCGTCGTAAGGAGCGTCTCGACGCCCTCTCGTGAGCTGCGGCCGGCGCAGGCCGCGAGGCAGGCGAGCACGCGCTCGTCGCCGAGCTGCTCCTCGGCCGGGTTCTCCGCCTCGCCGACGCCGTCGGTGAAGAGAAAGAGCGTGTCGCCGCTGGCGAGCTCCAGGCTTTCGCTGGTGTACGTTCGTGCCGGCAGCAATCCGATCACCATCCCCGAGGAACGGAAGACCTCGCGGGGCGCGCCGGCCGCCGGCACCAGGACGAGCGGGTTGTGGCCGGCGCTGGCTCCGGTCACGCGGCCCGAGCGGAGGTCGAACACCAGACAGGCCATGGTCACGAACAGGCGCCGCGGGTTCTGGACGACGATCGCGTCGTTGAGGCGGCGCAGGATCTCGTCGGGCTGCCGGTGCTCCCGTGCGAGCGTGCGGAGCAGGGTCATGGTCACGGCCATGAAGAGCGCGGCCGGGATGCCCTTGCCCATGACGTCGCCGATCGCCACCACCAGCGTGTCGTCGTCCGCGCGCAGGACCTCGAAGAGGTCGCCGCCGACGTGCCGGGCCGGCTCCATGACCGCGCTGACGTCGAGCCCGGTGCCCGCCGTGCTCGCGGCGATGTCGGACGGGAGGAGCCCCATCTGGATCTCGCGCGCGATGCTCATCTCGCGCTCCCTCGCCTCGCGTACGGCGTCGGCGTAGGCCTTGGCGCGGAGGAGCGAGCGGACCCGCGCCTTCACCTCGAGGACCTCGAACGGCTTGCTCAGGTAGTCGTTGGCCCCGAGCTCGAACCCGCGCGCCTTGTTCGCGACGTCCTCGAGGGCGGAGAGGAACATGATCGGCAGCTCGCGCGTGGCCTCCGCGGCCCGCAGGCGCCGGCAGACCTCGTAGCCGTCGATGCCGGGCATCATGATGTCGAGCAGGATCAAGTCCGGCGGGCTCTTCTCGACGGCGCGGAGCGCCCGTTCGCCGTCGATCGCGACGCTGAGCTTGTAGTCGTTCTTGAGCGCCGCGACGAGGATCTCGACGTTCACCGGCACGTCGTCGACGATCAGGATCCGGCAGTCGGAGAGCTCTTTCATCGCCCTTCGGTACCTACGCGGGACCTACGCGCCGCAGCGCATCCAGGGCCGCGTCGAAGTCGTACTCCGCGATCGCATCGGCGACCCGGCGCACCGTTGCCGTCATCCGGCTGTCCGGGCTGCCCGCCACCAGGCGCGCCAGCTCCTCGACGGCATCGGCCGCATCGGTGTCGCTTGCGGCGAGCAGCGCCTCGAGCCGCGCCGTCAGCTGCTCGAGGCGGGCCGGGTCGATGGCCGTTGCGGCTGTCGGCGCGGGCTCCGGCTCGGCCGCGGGGCGGAGGGCCTCCAGGCCGGCGAGCACCGGGCCGAGCTCGGCAACCACCTTTTCCAGGAGCGGCTCGAGACGTTCGGCGTCAGCGCCTTCCAGGCAGGCCTGCTCGAGCGCGCCGGCGGCTGCTTGCACGCCCCGGGCGCCGAGGTTGCCCGCGGTGCCCTTGAGGGTGTGCGCCACGCGCGCCGGCGCCGACGGATCGGCTGCCTGTCGAGGCGGCGCGGAACTGCTCGGCGAAGCTCCGCTGGCCGTCGCGGAACTTCCGCAGCAGCCGGGTGTAGAGCGCCTCGTTCCGCATCGTGGTCGCGAGACCGGCCGCGACGTCGATGCCGGGCAACTCGATGCCGGAAAACGTGGGCAGCCCGTCTGCCGCCACGGCGCGCGGCTCCGTCACCACCGCCGCCGCCGTCGAGCGGACGAGGCCGCTCGGGCGGATCCACTTGGCGAACGTGGCGAACATCGCCCGCACGTCGAGCGGCTTGGCGATGTGGTCGCTCATGCCGGCCTCGAGCGCCTTCTCGCGGTCGCCGGCCATGGCGTTGGCGGTCATGGCGATGACCGGCATGGCGTCGAGCGCCGGATTCCGCCTGCAGCTCGCGGGTGGCCGCGTAGCCGTCCATCACCGGCATCTGGCAGTCCATCAGCACGCCGTCGAAGCGGGCGTCGCGCGCCAGGACGTCGAGCGCCTCCTGCCCGTTGTTGGCGACCACCGACTTCCATGCCCGCCTGCCGCAGCAGGCCGAGCGCCAGCTCCTGGTTGAGGTCGTTGTCCTCGACCAGCAGCACGCGCGCTGCCGGCGAGCTTCGCCATCGCTTCCGCGTCGACCTCGGCCCGCAGCTGGGCGCGTGTCTCGACGACGACGCCCTTGCCGAGCGCTTCGCCGATCGCCTCGAGCAGCGTCGAGGGCGTCACCGGCTTGGTCAGCACGGACGCGCAGGGACACTCCCCGCTGCGTGGCAGCGCCGATCGCCTCGTCGCGCCCGTACGCCGTCACCATGATGACGGCCGGCGACTGGTGGCGGGAGCAGCTCCTCGAGCCGCTGCACGGTCTGCACGCCGTCCATCACCGGCATCTTCCAGTCCATGCAGCACGAGGTCGTAGGGCTTCGCCTGCTCGCCGGCCGCGGCCGCCATGCGCCAGGGCCTGCATCGCCGTCGGGAGCGACCTCGACCTCCGGACCGAGGCCGCGCGCCATGGTCGACAGGATCTCGCGCGCCGCGGCGTTGTCGTCGACCACCAGGACGCGCACGCCGCGCAGCTCCTCGGCGCGGAACATGCGGCGGCGGCATCGGCTCGGCCTGCAGCCCGAAGCGCGCGTGGAAGTGGAACGTCGAGCCCTTGCCCGGCTCGCTCTCGACCCAGATGCGCCCGCCCATCATCTCGACCAGGCTGCTTGGAGATCGCGAGGCCGAGCCCGGTGCCGCCGTACTTGCGGGTGGTCGAGGCGTCGGCCTGGCTGAACGACTGGAACAGCCGGCCGCACTGCTCGGGCGTCATGCCGATGCCGGTGTCGCTGACCCAGAAGTGCAGGTCCACGCCCGTCTCGTCCGCCTCGCCCGCCTTCTCGATGCCGACGACGATCTCGCCCTGCTCGGTGAACTTGACCGCGTTGTTGCCGAGGTTGACCAGCACCTGGCCGAGCCGCAGCGGATCGCCGACCAGCGCGGTCGGCACGTCGGGCGCCGCGGTGAACAGCAGCTCGAGCGCCTTGTCCTCGGCCTTCATCCCCACCAGGTTGGCGAGGTGGTCCATGCACGTCGTCGAGCCGGAAGTCGATCGCCTCCAGCGACAGCTTGCCGGCCTCGATCTTCGAGAAGTCGAGGATGTCGTTGATGATGCCGAGCAGGTTCACCGCCGCGCGGTGCACCTTCTCGACGTAGTTGCGCTGCTGCTTGTCGAGCTCGGTCTGCAGCGCCAGGTGCGACATGCCGATGATGGCGTTCATCGGCGTGCGGATCTCGTGGCTCATGTTGGCGAGGAAGTCGCTCTTGGCGCGGGTCGCCTCCTCGGCGATCGCCTTGGCGCGCAGGATCTCCTGCTCGGCCTGTTTGATCTCGGTGACGTCCTGCGCGACGCCGTACATGAAACGTGCCTTCCCGTCCGCGTCCCGGAGGACGTTGCCGATGGCACGGATCCAGGCGATCTTGCCGTCGATGGGCCGCTTGTAGCAGTAGGTCGTGTCGTAGCGCGGCACGGTGCCGGCGACCGCCGCGGCATAGTGGGCTCCCGTCGCCTCGGCGACCTCGGGATCGGCAGCCGCGATCCGGCTGTACCACTCGTCCACCAGGTGGTAGCGGAAGCCGGGTACGGGGTGCTCGCCGAAAATCGCGGCGGCACGCTCCGAGCTGGTGTAATAGTCGGGGTCGGCGTAGTCGATCAGCCAGTAGCCTGCCCTGGTCAGATCCAGAGCGGAGTCGCTCAACATGTTGGCGTGGGCGATGGCCTTCACGGCCTGCAGCCGCTCGGTGATGTCGCGGAAGACCACGACGGTGCCGATCAATGCACCGTCCTTGTGAACCGGGGTGGTCGAATACTCGACGGGAAGGGCGGAACCGTCCTTCCGCCAAAGTACCTCGTCGTCGACCGTGCGCGGCCGGCCGTCGAGCGCGGTGCGATACATCGCGCAGGTGTCGCGCGGGAACTGGCGGCCGTCGAGGTGCCTGTGATGCACCAGGGAGTGCATCTCCTGGCCGAGCAGCTCCTCCTCGCGGTAGCCGAGCAGTTCCGGAGCTGCGGGATTGGCGAAGGTCATCCTGCCGTCCCTGTCCATCCCGACGATGCCGTCGCTGACCGAACTGAGGATCAGGCGGCCGCGCTCCTCTAGCGCCGCGACGCGTTCCGCTTGATCCTGCGTCTCGGCGAGCAGTCGATTCGTCTTCACGTTGCGCTCGAGGATCTCGAGGCTCATCGCGACGACCGGCAGTACGCCGTCGAGCAGCGCCTGCTCGTTGGCGCCGAAGGCCTTCAGAGTGGCGAGCTCGACGACGCCGAGCAGCCGCTCGTTGAGCAGCACCGGCAGGACGGCGAGGGCTCTCGGCGCCGTCTCGCCGAGCCCGGAGCCGATGCGCACGTAGTCGGCCGGCGCCGGGTCGAGGATCAGCGCGCTCTTCTCGACCGCACACTGGCCGACGAGCCCTTCGCCGAAGGCGATCGACCCACCGCCCGGCGCGGTGTCGAGACAGGCGTAGGAGCCGATCCGGCGCAAGCGGTCGGCGCCCTCCTCACCATTTTCGCCCCTCCCTTCTTCCCGAAGGTAGACGAGCCCGTGCCCGACCTCGAGCAGCGGCGCCAGTCCGGTCAGCAGCGTCTGCGCCAGCTCGCCGGAGCTCTCGGCGCGCTGCAAGGCGCCGGCGATCGCCGCCTGGTGCGTCTTGATCCAACGCTGCGCCTCGACCTGCCGCGCCCCGGTCTGCAGGACGGCGACGGAACGGGCGAGCTCGCCGAGCTCGTTGGGGAAATCGGTGAGCGGCACCGCCACGTCGAGCTCGCCGGCGGCGAGCTGATTGACCGCCTCGCGCAACTGGGCGGTGGGGCGGCGGATCGAGTTGCCGATGACGTAGCCGAGAAGGCCGCCGAGCGCCAGGCCGCCGACGAGGAGCAGCAACGTCAGTTGCCGCGACCTCTCGTAGAGGCGCATCGCCTGGTTGGCGGTGTCGCGGGCGCCGGCCTCCTTGCTGTGCGCGACCGCGGTCAGCAGAACGTCCGCCCGGCTCGCGCCGGAGCCGAAGTCCGGGCTGCTGACGAAGGCCGCCGCGGCGCTCGTCCGGAACCCCTCGGCGTCCGCGATCGCGGTCGCGCGTCGCACTCCGCTCAGGTAGACGGCGAGGTGCGACTCGAGCTCGTCGAGCTTCTTCAGCTGCTCGGCGCGGTAGATCGCGGCGCGCGCCGTCACCAGCTCTCGGCGCAGCGTCGACTCGGCGACCGCCATCTCCTGACGCGCCTTCTCGCGCGTCCCCGTCTCCGGCGCCAGCAGCAGCCGGCGCAGGGCGCGGCCGATGGTGACCAGCGAAACGTTCGCTTCCTTGAGGTGCGAGACGCCGAGCAGCTCCCGCTCGTAGAGCAGGGTCGTCTGGTCGCGCATGGTGCGCAGGCTGAGCAGGCTCTGCACGCCGAGCAGCAGCGCGATCGCGAGCACGCCGCCGAAGCCGAGCAAGAGCTTGGCCCCCATCCGACGGCGGTCCAACGCCCGCAACACGATGGTCACCGCTAGGCTTCTTTCGTCGCCTCTTCTTTCATCGCCTCTTCGCTGTCGCGGAAGCGGGCGGCGATGGCCCGGATCTCGTCTCCCATCGCCACGAAGGCGTCGACGACGTCGGGGTCGAAATGGGTGCCCCGCCCCGCGAGGACGATCTCGACGGCCCGCTCGTGCGGCATCGCGCCCTTGTAGACGCGGCGACTGACCAGTGCGTCGTAGACGTCGGCCACCGCCATCAGGCGCGCCGGGATCGGGATGTCGTCGCCGCTCAGGCCGTCGGGATAGCCGCTGCCGTCCCACCTCTCCTGGTGGAAGTAGGCGATCTCCTTGGCGAAGCGGAGGAAGTCGACCTCCATGCCGAGACGGTCCTCCGCGTGCTGGATGGCGTCGCGGCCGAGCGTCGTGTGCGTCTTCATGACCTCGTACTCGGCCGGCTCGAGGCGACCGGGCTTGAGCAGGATGTGGTCCGGGATCCCGACCTTGCCGATGTCGTGCAGCGGCGCCGACTTGAACAGCAGGTCGATGGTCTGCGGGTCGAGGAAGTGACGGAAGCGCGGATGGTCCTGCAGCCGCTCGGCGATCGCCTTGAGGTAGAACTGGGTGCGGCGGATGTGGTTGCCGGTGTCGGAGTCGCGGGTCTCGGCGAGCGAGGCCATGGCGAGGATGGTGACGTCCTGGATGGCCGACAGCTCGCGCGTGCGCCGGGCGACCTCGCTCTCGAGATATTCGTTCTTGTCTTTCAGGAAGTCGGCCGCCGCCTTGATCTGGAGGTGGGTCGCGACGCGCGCCAGGACGATCGGCGGGCTGATCGGCTTGGTGATGTAGTCCACCGCGCCGAGCTCCAGGCCGCGCTTCTCGTCCTCGGTCGCCGTCATCGCGGTCAGGAAGATGACCGGAATGTCGCGCGTCGCGGGATCGGCCTTGAGCTCGCCGCAGACCTCGTAGCCGGAGAGGCCCGGCATCATGATGTCGAGCAGGATGAGATCCAGCGGGCTGTCGCCGCGCGCCACCTTGAGGGCCTTCTCACCGCTGTTGGCGACCTTGACCTTGTAGACGTCCTTGAGCAGGAGGCTCATCAGGGCGAGGTTGTCCGCGGTGTCGTCGACGATCAGCACCGTCTGCTTCTCGAGGAGTTCCTGCGCGGGATCCGGCATCATCGTCCTCGGTCTGGATCGTCCCTGGATCGTCGCTGGATCTTTCAGAATGCGACGATCGTCTGAACCATCGGCGTCCAGCCGGTCATACCTGCGACATACGGAGTGAAGGCTCCGCTATAAGGCGCTTTGTGGACCCGCATCAGCTCGGCGTTCAACCACAAACGCTCGGTCGGCAGGAAGTGCCACTTGACGCCGCCGGCGTACTCCCACGAGTCGCCGAACTCTCCCCAGACCTGGGAGCCGCGTCCGTACACGATCAGCTCCCTGGGGATGACGAAGTAGCTCGCCGACAGCTCGAACCCGTGGTCGTACGTCGATTCGACCGGCATCGGTCCGTCGGCTTCGAAGTCGTCCAGCCAGCGGAAGAAGTACTGCCCGTTGATCGCCAGGCCGCTCCGCTTGAGGCCGCCGTCGATCGCCCACATGCGGTAGGTGGCCTTGTCGACGGTCACGCCCGGCGCGAAGGCCCCGGTGGAGAAGGCCAGCACGCCGTCGGAGTTGTAAATGGAAGTGTTCTCGGGGCTCGATTGATCGAGATTCGAGAAGCGGTCCTCCCGAGACCTGGTGAACGCAGTGCCGACGCGAATGCGAGTCTTGTCGGTGGCGAAGTAGTCGTCGTACATGTTGCGCGACTTGCCGGGCTCGCCGTAGTCGCCCAGCGGTTCCCACCAGACGCTGCCTGAAAACAGCAAGTTGGTGTCGATCTTGGTGGCCGAGATGTTCAGCGTGTTGAGACCGTTGCCGATGAACGCCAGGTAGTTCAGCCCCTTGACGGGTTCGCCGTTCGCCCACAACCCCTGGGTGAAGCCGGGACGGAAGAAGTTGTCCGCCATGCTCCTGTCGGTCGCGGTGAAGTAGGGGAACGTGTTGACGAGCGATCGGCTGCCGGGAACGCCCGTGTAGCCGCCGGTGACGGTGAGGGCCTTGTTGAACTGCCAGCCGATGTTCCCGGCGACGATGATCGAAGCGGCGCCGGCGGAGGTCCACACGGTGTTGCTGAAACGCAGCCGCTTGTCGAATATGTAGCCGCCGAGGATGAACATCGAACGATTCACCGTGATGTCATTGCGCAGGTGAACGTCGCGGACACCGCCCAGATGGTCGGTGAACGTGTCGTTGGACGACGTCGTATTGATATAGCGGACTTGGGTGTTGTCGTTGAACCTCAGCAGCAAAGGCACCTTGGCGTCGTCGGGGTTGTGCCCGATGACGATGCCATCCTGGTAACGATCCAGGATCTTGGCGGTCAGCGAAGCAGGCGCTGACGGCTCTGCGGTCGCGGTCGCTGCCGCCGCAGCCTCGCTTCCCGGCGCCGTGGCCGGCGGCGCGGCACCTGCCGCCTCCGGCGCCACATCTGGCGCCACATCTGGAGCCACGTCGCTGGCGTCGAGCCGCCGCTGCAGGCGATCCAGCAGCTCGAGGAGCGCCTTCTGCTGTTCCTCCATCTTGCGGAGTTGTTCCCTGACGGCGGCGTTGTCGGCCTTCAAAGCCGCGACGTCACTCTCGAGATCGGTCTGCCCCCTTGCGGAGCTCGCCAGCAGCAGCGCTGACGTCAACGTCAACGCGAGCGGGAGCCTGAGCGAGTTGCGGCGCGTGAGCATCGTCGGGTTGACGACGAAGCTAGGCCCTTTGGGGAGCCGGGCGCTATTGGACCAAGGTCTCGCGCCAGCCAGACGCCTTGCCAATCTGGGTATCGTGGGCGTATCCTGGCCCGATGCCTAGACAATCTGAGCAAAGCGACCGCAGCAAGACCCGCCCCGACCACCTGTACGGCACGCTCGACGCCCTCGTCCTCAAGACGCTGTCGTGGGGTGCGCGTCACGGTTACGCCATCGCCCGCTGGCTGGAGCAGGCGACGGAGGACGCGCTGCGCATCGAGGAGGGCTCGCTCTACCCGGCCCTCTACAGGCTCGAGAAGCGCGGCTGGATCGAGGCCGAGTGGGGGATGTCGGAGCTCGGCCGGCGGGCGAAGTTCTACCGCCTGACCGCCCGCGGCCGCACCGAGCTGCGGCGCGAGGCAGACGAGTGGCTGCGCTTTGCAGGCGCGGTGTCGCGCGTGCTGCTGGCCGAAGCGTGAGGCGTGCCATGGGATACGAACGCCCGATCCTGGGTCCGACGGTGCCGGAGGAGGTCGAGGAGGAGCTCGCCTTCCACCTCGCGATGCGGGTGCGCGACCTGGTGGCCGAGGGGATGAGCGAGGAAGAAGCGCGGGCGGAGGCCTTGCGCCGCTTCGGCGACCTCTCCGCCGTGCGCGCCTCGTGCCGGCGCTTGGGCGAGGAGCGCGAGCGCGGCCGGCGCCGACTCGAGTTTCTCGCCGAGCTGCGCCAGGACCTCGTCTTCGGGTGGCGGCAGCTCCGCCGCTCGCCCGGCTTCACCGCCGTCGCCACGGTCACGCTGGCGCTCGGCATCGGCGCGACGACGGCAGTGTTCGGCGTGGTGGACGCCGTGCTGCTGCGGCCGCTGCCGTTTCCTGCCGCGGAGCGGCTGGTGGTGCCGCAGTCGCATCGGTCCGCCACCGGCGAGAGCTGGAACGTTACCTACGCCGACTATCTCGACTGGCGAGCGGCAGGGGTGTTCGCGGACGTCGCCGTCTACGACACGATCGACGTCAACGTCGGTGGCGAACGCCCCGAGCGGCTGCAGGCGGTGCGGGCGACCGAGGGCTTCTTGTCCACCCTCGGGGTCGAGCCGGCGCTGGGCCGGCGGCTGCGGCCCGAGGAACACGTCGCCGGCTCGCCGCGCCGTGGGCTGATCTCGTACCGCCTGTGGCAGCGCCACTTCGGCGGCGACCACGCGGTCGTCGGCCGCACCCTCCGGGTCACCGGCGTGCCGGTGGAGATCGTCGGAGTGGTGCCGCAAGGGCTCGACTTCCCGGCCGGCACCGACCTGTGGTTCCCGCTCAAGATCTTCCCGGGCCAGGAGGCGGACTACGCGCGCCGCTCCAACTTCGTGCTCTTCGGCATCGCCCGCCTGCGCCCGGATCGTACGGTGGAGCAGACCACCGCCGAGCTCGGCACGCTCGCCGAGCGGGTGGCACGAGAGGATCCGGGCGCCCGCCGAGGCGTCACCGTGATCGCCACGCCGCTCGCCCGCTGGATCGTCGGCCCGACGCTGCCGCGAATGCTCTGGCTGCTGCTGGGCGCCTCCGCGCTGGTACTGCTCATCGGCTGCGTCAACGTCACCAACCTGCTGCTGGCGCGGGCGGCGGCGCGGCGGCGCGAGCTCGGGGTGCGCGCCGCGCTCGGCGCCGGGCGGGCGCGGCTCGTCCGGCAGCTGCTCGCCGAGAGCCTGGTGCTCGGCGGCGCTGGTGGGGTCCTCGGCGTGCTGGTCGCCGCCGCCGGCACGCGGGCGCTGGTCGCTGCCGCGCCCGCGGACGTGCCGCGGCTCGACGCCGTCGGCCTCGACCTGCCGGTGCTCGGCTTCGCGCTGCTCGTGGCGCTGCTCGCCACCGCCACCTTCGGCACGGCGCCGGCGCTGCGCGGCGCCGGCGGGGGAGGATGGCTCGCGGGCGTCGCCGGCCGTGAGCAGATCGGTGGCCGGCGCCACCAGCGGCGGCTCCTCGTCGCCGGCGAGCTGGCGCTCGCCCTCCTGCTGCTGCTCGGCTCGACGCTGCTGCTCAAGAGCCTGCTCGAGCTGCGCCGCACCGACCCCGGCTTCGCGCCGCGGGGCCTGCTGACCTTCGCGCTGTCGACGCAGGGGGAGCGCTACGACGAGCCGGGGGCGGTGGAACGGACGTTCGCGACAATCGTCGAGCGCCTCGAGGCGGTGCCGGGAGTCCGGCGGGCGGCGTTGCTGAGCTCGCTGCCGCTCGGCGGCGGGGGCTTCTACCTCGGGCGGTCCTTCCTCGCCGAGGGCGCTCCGGAGCCGCCGGCGGGGGAGGACCAGCAGGCGCAGTGGAACGTGGTCTCGCCGGGGAGCTTCGCCACGCTCGGCGTGCCGCTGCTGCGGGGCCGCGACTTCGGGCGGCGAGACACCGGCGGCAGCCCGCCGGTGGCGATCGTCAGCCGCGAGCTCGTGCGCCAGATGTTCGGAAATGCCGATCCCCTCGGCAAGCGCATCCGCTCCCATCGCGACGAGAACGTCTACCGCGAGATCGTCGGGATCGCCGGCGACGTGCGCTTCTTCGGAGCCGACGACGAGCTGCAGCCGATCGTCTACGTGCCGCACTCCCAGAGCGCCTGGGGCGCCATGGTGGTGGCGTTGCGCACCCAGGGCGACCCCGCCGCGGTGCTGCCCGCGGTGCGGCGGGCGGTCGCGGCGGTCGATCCCGAGCTGCCGCTCGACGAGGTGCGGACGATGGACGCCGTCTTCGCCTCCTCGGTCGCCACGCGCCGCTTCGTTGCCGGCCTCATCGGCGGCTTCGCGGCGATGGCCGTGCTGCTCGCGCTCGTCGGTGTCTACGGCGTGCTCGCCTACGACGTAGGGCAGCGGCGGCGCGAGATCGGCGTCCGCATGGCGCTCGGCTCGCGCCGCGGCGCCGTCGTCGGGCTCGTCGTGCGCGAGGCGGCGGTGCTGGTGGTCGCCGGCGTGGCGGCCGGGCTGCTCGCCGGGCTGCTGCTCTCCGGTCAGCTCGCGCCGCTGCTCTACGAGACGCGGGCGAAGGACCCGGCGACCTTCGCGCTGGTGCCGATCGCGCTCGCCGCGGTGGCGCTGCTCGCGGCCTGGGTGCCGGCGCGGCGGGCGTCGCGCGTGGAGCCGATGGCGGCGCTGCGGCTGGAGTAGGTCCACCGCTAAGCCGACCTGTCGGCTGCGTTGTAGAGTGCCGCGCGCATGATCACCCCGCGCCGCCAAGCCGCCGCTGCCGGGCAGATGCCGCGGCAGATCCCCTACATCATCGGCAACGAGGCCTGCGAGCGCTTCAGCTTCTACGGGATGCGCAACATCCTGACGCCGTTCCTCGTCACCTCGCTGCTGCTGTACGCGCCCGAGGCGGAGCGCGCCGGCATCGCCAAGGACGTCTTCCACACCTTCGTCATCGGCGTCTACTTCTTCCCGCTGCTCGGCGGCTGGCTCGTCCGACCGCTTCTTCGGCAAGTACCACACGATCTTCTGGCTCTCGCTGGTCTACTGCGTCGGCCACGCCTGCCTGGCGATGTTCGAGGACAACCGCACCGGCTTCTACACCGGCCTGTTCCTGATCGCGCTCGGCTCGGGCGGCATCAAGCCGCTGGTGTCGTCCTTCGTCGGCGACCAGTTCGACCAGAGCAACAAGCACCTGGCCAAGATCGTCTTCGACGCCTTCTACTGGATCATCAACTTCGGCTCGTTCTTCGCCTCGCTGCTGATGCCGATCTTCCTGCGCGAGCTACGGGCCGGCCGGTGGCGTTCGGCATCCCGGGCGTCCTGATGTTCATCGCCACGCGTGATCTTCTGGCTGGGCCGCAAGAAGTACGTGCACGTGCCGCCGGCGCCGCCGGATCCGCATTCGTTCCTGCACGTCGCGCGCACCGCGCTGACTGCGCGCAGCGCCCGGGCAGCGCGCGGCCCGGCCTCGTGGTCGGCGGGCGTCGGCGTGCTGCTCGCGTTCGGCGCGCTGTTGCTGATCCCGCAGCTCGGCTTCGTCGATCGCCGCCTGCCTGGCGCTCGGTCTGCTGCATCGCTGTTCGGCGGCATCGGCACCTCGATGCAGCTCGAGCGCGCGCGCGGCGCGCATCCGGACGACGCGGTCGACGGCGTGCGCGCGGTGCTGCGCATCCTGATCGTGTTCGCGCTGGTCACGCCGTTCTGGTCGCTGTTCGACCAGAAGGCCTCGACCTGGGTCCTGCAGGGCAACGCGATGGTGATGCCGCACGACCAGCCGTGGTGGCCGAGCTGGCTGGTCAAGCGAGCCGGCGCAGATGCAGGCGCTCAACCCGCTGCTGGTGATGCTGCTGATCCCGTTCAACAACCTCGTGCTGTACCCGGCGCTGCGCCGGCTGCGGCTTCGAGCCGACCGCGCTGCGCCGCATGGGCTCCGGCATCGCGTTCTCCGGCCTGGCCTGGATCGTCGCCGGCGTCATCCAGCTCTGCGATCGACGGCGGCGCGCCGGTGTCGATCGCCTGGCAGATCCTGCCCTACGCGCTGCTGACCTTCGGCGAGGTGCTGGTGTCGGCGACCGGCGCTGGAGTTCGCCTACAGCCAGGCGCCGCCGTCGATGAAGGGCGTGATCATGAGCTTCTGGTACCTGTCGATCACCTTCGGCAACCTGTGGGTGCTGCTGACCAACGCCAGCGTGCGCAACGAGGCGGTGATCGCGCAGCATCGCCGAGCACCGGCCTCAGCGAGACCGCGTTCCTGATGTTCTTCTTCGCCGGCTTCGCGTTCGTGGCCGCGGCGCCTGTTCGCGCTGTACGCGCACGCGCTACCCGATGCAGGACAACTACCGCGCCGGCTGACGCGGCTGAGCTGCCGGCGTTCCGCCGGATCCGCCGGATACCGGGTGCTCGATGTGGACCGTGAGGCCCACGTCGTGGTTGGCGGTCGCCCAGATCCGCCCGCCGTGAGCTTCGACGATGGAGCGGCTGATGGCGAGCCCCATCCCCAGCCCCTGCGGCTTGCTGCTGACGAAGTGCTCGAAGATGCGCTCCAGCTCCGACTCCTCGACGCCGATCCCACTGTCGCGGACCGTAACGGCGACGCGCCCGCGGTCCGGTTGGGTGGTTTCGATCAGGATGGCACGCGGGCCGTCCGCCGTGGCGTCGATGGCCTCGCAGGCGTTGACGACCACGTTCAGCACCACTTGTCGAAGCTGGACCGGGTCGCCGCGGACCTCGGGCAACGCCTGCCCGCGGACGAAGCGGACCACGATCCCCCGCCGTTCGAGGTCGGTGCGAAGGAGGCCGATCACGTCCTCGATCAGCTCATCGATGTACAGCATGACGCGCTCCTCGGGCTCCTTCCGGAAGAGGGAGCGCAGCTGCCGGATGATCTGCGAGGCGCGCTCGGCGTCGCCGGCGATGTCGGTCAGCGCGTCCTGCACCGGAACGGAATCCCCCGCAGCGGCGCCCAGCATGCGGAGGGCGGCCTGCGCGTTGACCAGGATCGCCGAAAGCGGCTGGTTGATCTCGTGGGCGAGTGATGCGGTCAGCTCGCCGAGCGTGGCGACACGCAGCACGTGCGCCAGCTCCTCGCGCTCGCGGCGCGCTTGCTCCTCGGCCCGGCCCCGCTCCTCGACGAGGGCCGCCAGGATCATCAGCGGGATGGTGATCGCGAGCAGGAAGATCTGCAGGGAGAGCGTGTTCTCGGCCGCCGACTGGCTCACGAAGGGGCCCCGCCCCGCAAAGGCGTTCGACAGGGACACTCCCGCGACGACCAGGAGGGAAAGGCACAGCCCGCCCGGTCCCAGACGGACCGCCGCCCACAGCAGCAACGGCAGCGGCGCCAGCAGCAGCGTCGGCATGTGGGCTGACGCCGGGGCCTCCTGGCCGAAGACCACGATGCTCACCGCGAGCAGCATCACCGTCACCAGGGCGAGCTCGGCATAGCGCGAGGGGCGCGGTTTCCGCATGCCGACGAGCCGGCCCGTAGCTGCGAGGACGATCAACGGAGGAATCGTGGTCATCGCGAAGACGTTGCCCAGGACGCGCTGCCGAAAGGCGAGCCAGAAATCGGCGGCCCAGCCGGTGAGGAAGAAGAGGGAGGCGGCCAGCGCACAGGCGATGACCGTCGCCGCGATGGCCGCACGCAGGATGTAGCGCGCCATGCACCTGAAGCTGTCGAACCGCGGTGGGGCTCCGCCCGCGCCGCGGACGGCGAGGGCAGCGAGGACCGCAAGGACGGCGTTGCTTCCCACCTGACACAGCATCACCAGCAGCGGCACCTCGGGCTGGAAGTAGGCGACCAGATGCAGGTGCGTGGGGACGACGGCGAAGAGGTACACCCACCAGGTTCGTGCCGGCGCGAGGAGCAGCGCTCCGAGCAGGATCGCGGTGGGCGTCCAGATGGTGGCGATGCCGGAGGGCGGAAACCTGAGCCGGATGCCGGCGACTCCGCCCGCGTAGTAGCCCGCGCAGACCAGGAGCACGGTGGACAGCAACCAGGCGACGCGCCTCACCCGCCGGGGTGGATCCCGCGCCAGGTCCACGACGCGCAGCAGGCTGGTCACATCCGCCTCCCGGCCCGGCTGGAGATCCGGTGACGCTGCCCCGGATCCAGGGACTGCCCGAGTCGGCAGAGCGTATCGCGATCGAGACCTCGAGCGCAGCGACCGCAAGAGCAACGCGCCGGATCGGAGCCTGGAGTCGGCGTGAGCCCTCGGGCGCCCTGACTGCGCGTTGAGTTGTGAAGCTCGTCCATGATCTCCCGAATCGCGTTTGCCATGGCCCTCGTGCTGGCGATGGTCGCCGTCGCCTGCCGGCTTGCTCGGCCCGCAGCATCGCCTGTGGCGATCCCGCTCGTGGACGTGTTCCGGCCCGAGCGCATCGAAGGACGTCGGCCGCAAGGCACCGCCCCGCAGCGCGTCGAGTGGAGCTTCGCCGCGCCCGCGCCTGGCCAGGCCTGGTCAGCCGGCCCGGGCGTCGAGGGGCTCGAGGTGCGCGACGGCGCGCTGGCGGGCCGCAGCACGACCGCGCAACCGGTGGTCGAGCTCAGCGCCGCGAAGCCCCTCGGCGGCGGCGATCGGCTGCACGCGGTCGAGGTGCGGATGCGGGTCTCCGCCGGCGCCACCCTTCGCCTCAACTCTTTCGGCGAGGGAGGCCTGCCCACGGCGGCGTTCGGCGGTGCCGACGCGCCCCTCGGGCTCGAGTCGCCACTGCTTCCCGGCTCGACGACGAATACCTACAGCTTCGTCATGGCGAAGAGCTTCGCGCCCGGCCCCTTCGAGCGCAGCCGGGTGCAGAGACTCGTGCTGCGCCCCACGGACGCGGCGGGCGCCACCTTCGCGATCGAGTCGGTGCGGCTGGTCTACCGGCGCGAGCACCTCGCCGGCGTGCCCTCCGGCGTCGGCTGGCGGGGGCTGGGCGAGGTCTACCGCGAGAGTCTGGTGACGCGCCCGGGCGAGGTCATCCGCCTGCCGGTGCGCCTGCCGCCGCGCCCGCTGCTCGACCTCGCCGTAGGCACTCTCGCCGAGCTGCCTGTCGCCTTCCAGGTTGCGGTGCGCAGCAGCGAAGGCGGTGCGGAGCGGACGGTGCTCCGGCACACGGTCACCACCTCCGACCGCTGGGAAGTCGATCCCGTGCCGCTCGACGAGTGGGCCGGCGAGGAGGTCGAGCTGGTCCTGCGCACCGACTGCGAGTCCGCCGATGCGCTCGCGTTCTGGGGTGGCCCGGTGGTACGAAGTCGGCTCGCGGGGAGCGCCGCGCCGGCGGCCGACCGGCCGCAGGGCGTCGTCCTGGTGATCGCCGACACCCTCCGCCGCGACCACCTCGACGCCTGGGGCTACGGCCGCGCCACGGCGCCCGCGCTGCGCCGTCTCGCGGGCGAGGGCGTCCAGTTCCGCGACGCGGTCTCACAGGGCGTGTGGACGAAGGTGTCGGTGCCTTCGATCCTCACCTCGCTCTACCCGTCGACCCACGGCCTCGTCGACTTCACCGACCGCCTGCCGGCGGCTGCGACGACGCTCGCCGAGGCCTATCGCGCCGCCGGGTACGCCACCTTCGCCACCTCGGCGGTGAGCTTCAGTGGACAGCTCACCAACCTCCACCAGGGAACCGAGGTACTGCACGAAGCCGGGTCGTTCACGCCGGCGAGCGACGAGCTGCGCTCGAAGCAGGCGCGCGACTACGTGAGCCGGGCGATCGCTTTCATCGAGGGGCACCGCGAGGTGCCGTTCCTCGTCGTCCTCCATGTCTTCGACCCCCACGCTCCCTACCGGCCCTTCGAGCCCTATGACCAGTTGTGGTCCTCGCCGGCCGAGGCCGACTGGTTCCGCGCCGAGGAGGAGAAGGTCCGGAAGCTGATCCCGGCGACCTCGCCGCGCCGCCGCGTCGCGGCCCCAACTCGCGACGAGATGGAGCGAGCGGGAATCGACGGACCCCGATTCATGAAGCACGAGGTCGGCTGGTACGACGGCTCCATCCGCGCCATGGACGCCGAGATCGGCCGGCTGGTGGACCGGCTCGAGCACCTCGGGCTCGCCGACCGCGTCGTGCTCGCCTTCCTCGCCGACCACGGCGAGGAGTTCCTCGAGCACGGCAGCCACTGGCACGGCATGAACGTCTATGGCGAGAACGCCAACGTGCCGCTCGCGCTGTGGGCGCCGCGTTACCTGCCCAAGGGGTTGACGGTGGAGCCCACGGTCCAGCTCATCGACGTGATGCCCACGCTCCTCGAGCTCTCCGGGTTGCCCGTCCCGGAGCGGGCCCAGGGACAGAGCCTGCTGCCGATCGTGCGGGCGGCGGCGGAGGGAAGAGAAACCGTTGCCTGGCGCCGGCGGCCAGCCTTCACCGAGCGCTTGCCGAGGGGCGGGCAGGAGGATCCCGCGGTGATGCCCGGCTTCGCTGTCGTCAAGGAGCGCTGGAAGCTCGTCCAGCACGATCCGCTTCGGCCGGGCCGCCCCCTCTTCGAGCTCTTCGACCACCGCGCCGATCCCCTCGACCGCAACGACTTGGCGGCCGCGCACCCGGAGGTCGTTCGGGCGCTCGCGGCCGAGCTCACCCGCTGGCGGAAGTGGGCGGTGGCGCAGCGGCTGCCGGCGGAGAGCGCGGGCTCGATCGACGCCGCCGAGCTGGCACGACTCAAGTCGCTCGGCTACGTCAACTGACGCCAGCCATCCGGCGAGCGCGATCACCTGGTTCCGGCCGCACCGGGTAGCATCCCCCCGACCGGCGCGAGGCGGCGCCGGCACGCACACTCACGACGGTGAGGAGGGAGAAGAGATGAAGAGATCTCTCGTCGTATTCGCAGCGCTCGCCCTCGCGGCCGCGCCGGCTTCGGCCGGCGGCTTCGCCATCTTCGGCTCGGGCTGGGACCCCGACGCCATCGAGGACGCCCTCGGTGGCGGCGTCTCGTTCGTCGTCCCCCTGGGCGACGAGGGCCCGGGCCTCGATTTCCGCGGCAGCTTCTTCCAGCAGGCGGATTTCGACAACATCGGCGACGACGACGAAGACGTCATCCGGGAGTTCGGCCTGCAGGTGATGCCGGTCGACGCCGCCTTGCGGTTCGATTTCAACAAGCGCGGCGCCGTCAACTTCTACCTCGGCGGCGGCGCCTCCTACCTCTTCCTCGAGCTCGACGAGGGGCCGGACCTCGACGACCAGCTCGGCTGGCTCGGCTTCGCCGGCGTCCAGTTCGGCGATCCCTCCGGTGTGCGGTTCTTCGTCGAGGGCGGCTACCGCGGTATCGAGGCGACCGTGCGCGCCGAGGACCTCCACGACTTCTTCGACGACGACGACGGCTCCCAGGGCGGCGACGAGCTCGACGACGACGTGGTGATCGACCTCGACGGCCCGATGGTGAACGTCGGCATCGTCTGGAGCTTCTGAACGACATGCCCGACCGCTCGCCGCTGCACCGCTCCTCCGCGCTCGTTCTCGGGACGATCGCGGTCGCCGCTCTCTCCGCCGTCGGGTCACCGGCGGCGGGGGCCGCCGCGCCGCCGCGCACCCTGCGCGTCGACTACTTCCACACCGGCAACGCCGCGCGAGGAGCACTTCAGCGCTCGACCGGGTCGTGCTCGAGCCGCTGCCCTGGCCCGGCGACCCGGCCAGGGCGATCGACGACACCAACCTCGGCAAGTACTTCTTCGAGGTGATCGACCGCGCGACGCAACCGCGTCCTCTACTCGCGCGGCTTCGCCTCGATCTACGGCGAGTGGGAGACGACCGGCGAGGCGGCGACGATCCGACGGCACCTTCCGCGAGTCGCTGCGCTTCCCGGCGCCCGGCCGCGCCGGTGCAGGTGGTGCTCAAGAAGCGCGACGCGGCGCAACGACTTCCGCGAGGTCTGGTCGACGGTGGTCGATCCCGCCGACATGTTCGTCGACCGTCCGACGCCGCCCGGCGCCGGCGCGCTGCTGCGCGCTCGCAGCGCTCGGGCGAGCCCGGCCGACAAGGTCGACCTCCTGATCCTCGGCGACGGCTACACGGCCGCCGAGCGCGGCAAGTTCGAGAAGCGACGCGCGGCGGCTGATGGAGATCCTCTTCGCCGTCGAGCCCTTCAAGGAGCGCGGCGCGCGACTTCAACGTCTGGGGTCTCTGCCCGGCGGCGGCGGAGTCGGGATCTCGCGGCCGTCGACCGGCATCCACCGCCGCTCGCCGGTGGGCGCCACCTACGACGCCTTCGGCTCCGAGCGCTACATCCTCACCTTCGACAACCGCGCCTTCCGCGACGTCGCCTCGCAGGCGCCCTACGAGTTCGTCGAGATCCTGACCAACAGCAGCACCTACGGCGGCGGCGGCATCTTCGGCCTCTATCGCCACCGTCGCCGCCGACAGCGTGTGGGCGCCCTACGTCTTCGTCCACGAGTTCGGCCACCACTTCGCCGCGCCTCGCCGACGAGTACTACACCTCGGACGTCGCCTACGAGCCGGCCGCCGAGCGCGCCGAGCCGTGGGAGCCCAACGTCACCGCGCTGCTCGACCCGGCGAAGCTCAAGTGGAGGACCTGGTCGCGCCCGGCACGCCGCTGCCGACGCCGTGGGCGAAGGAGGCGTTCGAGAAGCGCTCGCGCGAGATCCAGGCGCGAGCGGCGGAAGATCCGCGCCGAGAAGCGGCCGGAGAGCGAGATGGACGCGCTCTTCCGCGCGCCAGCGGACGACGAGGACGAAGCGCGCTCGGCGCCGAGCCGCACGCCGGCAAGGTCGGCGCCTTCGAGGGCGCCAACTACGAGGCGAAGGGCTACTACCGGCCGCAGGTCGACTGCATCATGTTCACCCGCGACCGCGGTCCCGTTCTGCGCCGTCTGCCAGCGCGCCATCGAGCGGGTGATCGACCTCTACGCCAAGGGCGCTCAGCCGCGCTGAGCGCTCGCGGCGCCGGTGCCGGTAGGATCGCGCGATGCGACCCACTCTCGGAGCCCGCGCCGCCTTCCCGTTTCTCGTCGCTCTCCTCGCGTCGACCGGCCTCGTTGTCGCCGGCTCCGCGGCGGTCGCGGCTTCCATCGAGGTCGCGCTCTCGCCGTCGGTCGCCAAGTCCGCGGTCGACGGGCGGGTGATCCTCGCCCTGTCGAAGGACGAGAAGGACGAGCCGCGCATGCAGGTCGCCGCCGGCGTCGACGCCATCCAGGTCTTCGGCGTCGACGTCGACGGGCTGGCGCCGGGAGGGAAGGCGGTCTTCGACGGCCAGGTCTTCGGCTATCCGATCGAGAGCCTCGACCGCCTGCCGGCGGGTCGCTATCGCGCGCAGGCGGTCCTCCATCGCTACGAGACCTTCCACCGCGCCGACGGCCACGTCGTGAAGCTCCCCGAGGACCGCGGCGAAGGCCAGCACTGGAACCTGGCGCCGGGGAACTTCCTGTCGAAACCGGTGTGGATCGACTTCGACCCGACGTCAGACCCGAAGCGCAGCGAAGCGATCCAGCTGACGCTCGACGGCGTCATCCCGCCGATCCAGGCGCCGGCGGACACCCCGTACGTCAAGCACATCCGCATCCAGAGCAAGCGGCTCACGGAGTTCTGGGGGCGACCGGTCTATCTCGGCGCGCACGTGCTGCTGCCCGAGGGGTTCGAAGCGCACCCCGATGCCCGCTACCCGCTGATGCTCTTCCACGGGCACTTCCCGGACGACCTCTCCGGCTTCCGCACCACGCCGCCCGACCCCAACCTGCCCTGCAAGCGCAGCGAGCGCTTCGACCTCGACTGCTACAACCGCACGGAGCAGGAGGAGGCCTACGCCTTCTACCAGAAGTGGAGGAGCCCGGGCTTCCCGCGCTTCCTGGTGGTCGAGGTCCAGCACGCGAACCCCTACTACGACGACTCCTACGCGGTGAACTCCGCGAACCTCGGCCCTTACGGCGACGCCATCAACTACGAGCTGCTGCCGGAGATCGAGCGGCGCTTCCGCGCCATCGGCGAGGGCTGGGCGCGCTTCGTCTACGGCGGTTCGACGGGCGGTTGGGAGGCGCTCGCGGTGCAGGTCTTCTACCCGGAGCTGTTCAACGGCGCCTTCGTCGCCTGCCCCGACCCCATCGACTTCCGCGCTTACACGACCGTCGACCTCTACAACGACAAGAACGCCTACGCCGAGGAGGGCCCCTTCACCGCGGTCGAGCGCCCGGGACACCGCAACTACCTCGGCCACGTCCAGGCGACGCTCCGCGACTACAACCACCTCGAGCTCGTGCTCGGCACCCACAGCCGGTCGGGGGAGCAGTTCGACATCTGGGAGGCCGTCTACTCGCCGGTCGGCGCCGACGGCTACCCGCAGCGGATCTGGGACAAGCGCACGGGCGTCATCGACCCGGCAGTGGCGGCCCACTGGCGCGAGCACTACGATCTGCGCCACATCCTCGAGCGCGACTGGGCAAAGCTGGCGCCCAAGCTCGCCGGCAAGATCCACCTCTACGTCGGCGACATGGACAACTACTACCTCAACAACGCCGTCTACCTGACGGAAGCGTTCCTGAAGCAGGCCGACCCTCCGTACGGCGGCGAGGTGGCCTACGGGGACCGTGCCGAGCACTGCTGGAACGGCGACCCCAAGCTGCCCAACGCCGTCTCGCGGCTGCGCTACAACACGATGTACGTCGAGCGCATCCTGGCCCGCATCCAGGCCACGGCGCCCGCCGGTGCGGACCTCACGAGCTGGCGGTATTGAGCTCCATGGCGCGCTTTCAGAACCGAGCCGAGGCCGCGGTTTGCCTTCTGGCCCTGGCCAGCCTGACGGCGTCTCCGTCGCTTGCGTCACCGGCCGACGCCGAGGCCCTCGCTCGCGTGGAGAGCGCGCTCGAGGCGGCCGTCGCGGCCTCCACACCGATGGCTCCCGAGCATCTGCAGCCCTGCATAGGCGGCCTCGCGGCGGGCGTCTACCCGTGCAGCAATGTCGACCTGCTCGAGTTCATCCCTCACGCCAACTTCGGCACCGCATCGGCGTCGGTCAAGACCAACAGCCTTTGGGGCTGGACCGATCCCGTGACCGGACACGAATGGGTGCTCCTCGGACTCAACAACGGCACGGCATTCATCGACATCACCAACCCCGAGTCGCCCTTCTACGCCGGCAAGCTGCCGACCCACGCCGGCACCAGCAACACCTGGCGCGACGTCCGCGTCTACCAGAACCACGCCTACGTGGTCAGCGAGCAGGCCGGCCACGGGATGCAGGTCTTCGACCTCACCCAGCTGCGCAACGTCGTCGCGGCGCCGGTCACCTTCGCCGAGACGGCGTTCTACAACAAGGTCTCGAACACCCACACGATCTCGATCAACGAGGACACCGGCTACGCCTACTTGGTCGGCACGACCAACATGAACGGCAATCCCAACGTCGAGACCTGCGGCGGCAACATGCACGTCGTCAGTCTCGCCAACCCGGCGAGCCCGCAGTTCGTCGGCTGCTACAACGACGACGACGCCGAGAACAACAGGTACCTGCACGAGAACCAGTGCTTCGTCTACCACGGGCCGGACCTCGACTGCGACCCGGTGGCTCCGGGCGCCCAGGCTTGCGCGGGCCGCGAGATCTGCCTGGCGGCCCGCGGCACGGCGCACCGGCTCGACATCATCGACGTCACCAACCATGCCTCACCGGTCCGGCTGTCGAGCCTGCAGTACAACAGCGTCGGCTACTCGCACCAGGCCTGGTTCACCGAGGACCAGCGCTACATCCTGCTCGACGACGAGCTCGACGAGGAGAACGCCGGCAACCCGACGCGCACCTATGTCTTCGACGCCAGCGACCTCAATGCGGTCGTGCCGTCGGGCGGCAACGGCTATTTCGACCACGCCACGCCGGCGATCGACCACAACCTGTACGTGCGGGGGAACTTCGTCTTCCAGTCGAACTACCAGGCGGGGCTGCGCATCCTGGCGCTCTCGAACCTCGCCCAGTCGCAGCTCACCGAGGTCGGGTTCTTCGACGTCTATCCGGCCAACGACAACCCCGATTTCGACGGCACCTGGAACAACTACCCGTTCTTCGCCTCCGGCGTCGTCCCGGTCTCGCACATCTCGCAGGGGCTCTACCTGCTGCGGCCGACCAATCTCTGCACCAATCCCCCTGCCCCCACCGGCCTGGCCGCGATTCCGAACGGCAACCATCGGATCGACCTCGCCTGGACCGGGAGCGGCGCGGCGGGGAGCAGGTTCACCGTCGAGCGCGCGCTGGGGGGCTGCGGTGGTGCCTTCGCCCCGGTGGCATCGGATCTCGAGACGCCGTCCTTCGCCGATCTCACCGCCTCCGGCGTAGTGACCTACGGCTATCGCATCCGCGAAGGCGACGATGCGGGCTTCTGCACCTCGGCCCCCTCGACCTGTGTCGAAGCCGCCACCACCGGCGGTTGCACCGCGCCGCCCGCTTTCGCCGGGCTCAGCAGCGCCACCAACGACGGGCAGGCGAGCTGCGGGATCACCCTCGCCTGGGGAGCAGCGACGGCGTATTGCGGTGGCCTGCCCAGCTATGCCGTCTACCGTGGAACGACCGACACCTTCGTGCCGTCGCCGGCCAGTCGCATCGCGCAGGGAGTGCTCGGCGGCACGTTCCACGACCCGGCGCCGCCACCGGGTACACCGGCCTTCTACGTCGTGCGAGCGACCGACGGCGCCAACGGCAGCGAGGAGACCAACGTCGTGCGTCGCAGCGCAACGGCGACCGGCCCGGCGGTCGACGGCACTTTCGTCACCGGCGCCGAGGTTGGCGATCCCGTGCTCGACACGCTGGTCTCCGGCGACGGGCAGGCCGGCGGCATCCCGGAGACCGTCGAGCACGCCGGCTGGCACCTGTCGACCGCCCGCTTCCACGCCGGCGCGCGGAGCTTCTTCTCGACCTCGTCGAGCTCGCTCTGCGTGGCGCTCGAGTCCCCACCGCTGACGCTCACCTCGGGGCAAACCTCGCAGCTCACGTTCTGGACCGGCTGGGACGTCCAGTCCGCCTTCGACGGCGGCATCGTCGAGGTGTCGACCAACGGCGGCGCCAGCTGGACGCGCGTGACGCCGGCCGGCGGCTATCCCAACACCGTCACCAACAGCGGCAACGCCTGCGCGGCGATGCCGCCGGGCACGCCGGCCTTCTCGAGCAGCAATCAGCTCGCCTGGCAGCAGAAGACCGTCAACCTGGCCGCCTACGCCGGCCAGACGGTGCGCCTCTCGTGGCGCTACGGCAGCGACGGTGCAGTCAATCGCGAGGGCTGGTACGTCGACGACATCGCCGTCACCCACGCTCAGATCCCGGGCAGCTGCATCCTCGCCGCGATCCTTTCGGATGGCTTCGAGAGCGGCGGGCTCGCCGCCTGGTCCGACGTCTTGCCTTGACCGCGCACTGTCCGGGTGGAGTCCCGGATCAGTTCCCCCGCGCCGGTGCGCTCGTCGCGAGCTCGATGAGCAGCCCGCGCTCCGCCGCCGTGGGCTCGCGGCCGGGGCTGAAGATGTACATGATCAGCCGGTTGCCGCTGATGTAGCGCACCATCGCACCCTCGCGGTCGCGCTGGCAGGCCCAGCGGATCTCGCTCAGGGGCCCGAGCAAGGCGATCGGCTCATGACTGCAGCCGCCGCCGAACATGCGCGCGAACAGCTCCGCTTGATGCCCCGGCTCACCCGGCACTTCGACGGCGATCAGCTGGACGTCGCTGCCGCCGGCCATGGCGAGGCAGGCCTCGCTGCCGAGGCTCTGCTGCCTGAAGCCCTCTCCAGGCAGGAGCTTCTTCAGCACGTCGGTGTTGAACCAGGGGCAGGAGGTGAGGGCGGCCAGCGCCACCCGGTCCCGATCGATGGCTGCGGCGGCGCGCACCAGCCGGGTCGCGCCCTCGATGTGGCCGGGACCCACGGGCACCTGCAGGCTCAGCGTCGCTTCCACCACGACGCGGCCCTCGCGGGCCACGAAGAAGATCATGCGGTCGCTCAGCTCACCCTTGGGCCGGTAGGTATACGCCTCCGCACCGAGACCCTTCGCCGCCACGACCTCGTAGGACGCCGCCGTCTCCTCGCGCATGCCGCGCACGACGCTTGCTGCCTCCTGCGCCGAGGCCTCCACCCTCTGCCGAGCTCCGAAAAGGTGCGGGGGTCCGCTCATGCTCACGAACGTGCACTCGCCCGCGGCACCGCCGTGCATCACGCCCCAGGGCGCGAGCTCGGGCAGCGCTGCGTCGACGTCGCGAGTCGGTAGCCAGCCACAGCCCTCGGTGGGGAACAGTGGGGCGGACAGCAACAACAGCGACAGCGCGGCGAGAGCACTACCGGGCATGACGTGAGCTCCAGGCCGCGCTCATGCTTACGATTCCATTCCCCGACTGTGGCGCGCTTGCGGCGTCGCCGCGGCACCGGGCGGGCAGCAGTGGCCCGAGCGCCACCGCTCAAGCAGGGCGTCGCGCGAGTGCCGCGAGCCGCCGCTCCGCTTCGGGGTGCGGACCGGCGGCGAGCAACAGGCGATAGAGCCGCTCGGCGGCGGTCTGCCGCCCGGCGGCCTCCTCGGCGGCGGCCGTCCCGAGCAGACGCGCCGCGTAGCGGGGTTCGAGGGCGAGCGCCCGGCGCAGGTCGCCGGCGGCTGCCGCGGGGCCGCTCAGCCGGTCGCGCGCCAGCGCCAGCTTGAAGTGCGCGAAGGCGCGGTCCGGCGCCAGCGCGACGACCCGCTCGTACTCGCCGACCGCGGCCGCGTGCTGGTTGTCGAAGGCGAGCAGATCGGCGAGCCGCTCGCGCGCCTCGACGTCGGCGGGTGCCAGCTCGACGAGCGCGGCGAAGTGCCGGCGGGCCCCGGCGAGGTCGCCCGTCTCGAAGAGCGTCCTCGCCAGGTTGAAGCGCGACTCGACGTGCCGGGCGTCCGCCTTGACCGCGCGTGTGAAGCAGCGCCGCGCCTCGTCGCGGTCGCCGCGCCCGGCGGCGAGCAGGCCGAGACCGTTCCACGCCGGCGCGCTCGCGGGATCGAGCTCGACCACGCGGGCATATGCCGTCCCGGCGCCGGTGCGGTCGCCGCCCTCGCTGCGCAGGTGGCCGAGCGCGAGATGGGCCTCTGCAAAGCCCGGCGACAGCGCGACGGCGCGCTCGAGCTGGACGATCCCCTCGGCGCGGCGGTCGGCCGCGTCGAGCGCGACGCCGAGACTGGCGTACGTCGGCACGCGCGGATCGCGGTCGTCGGCGTGCCAGTTGACGACGAGCGCGGTGACCACCGCCAGCGCGAACGCCGGCAGCAGCGCAGAAGCGCGGCGGACACGGACCTCCACCGCGGCGACGGCGAGGCCCGCGCCCGCGAAGAGCGCCAGGATCGGCACCATCGGCAGGCGGTAGCGCGCGAAGACGAAGAAGGCCGCGATGGCGACCGCCCAGGCGCCGAGCATGAGGTAGAGGACGGCGAGCTCGCGCCATCGGCGTCGCGTCAGCCAGATCCCCACCGCGGCGAGCGGGCAGAGGACGCCGAAGTGCAACACGCGGGAGAGCCCGGCGAGCAGCCACGAGGAGTCCGCCGCCGCTTCGAGGCTCGTCGTGTCGACGATCTCGAGCCGGTTCCAGACCAGGAACGCCTTGCGGCCGAGGAGGGCGAGCCAGCGTCCCGGCTCGTCGCGCACGAAGGCGAGCGAGCGCCGCAGCCACCAGCGCGAGACCTCGGCCGGAGTCAGCTCGCGCCCGGCGCCGCGCTCGGCGAGCGCGGTGGCGTCGGCGCGCTCGTACTGCGCCGAGCCGCGTCCCGGCACCAGCGGCTGGTAGCGGCCGTCGGCGCCGGCGTGGTTGCCGATGTAGAAGTTGGGCCCCAGCTGGGCGGTCGTCAGCAGCAGCTCGCCGCCGATCGCTCGGTTGCGCAGCGCCACCGGCAGCAGGACGGCGAACGCGCCGGCGACGAGCAGCGCGGCGGGCGCCGCGCGCCTGGCCCACCCGCCGCGCGCCGTGGCGGCAAGCCAGAGCGCCAGCAGCGGGACGAGCAGCAGCGCGTTCTCGCGATCGAGCGCGAAGAGGCCGGTGAGGGCGCCGGCGGCGAGGCACCAGCCCGGCCGCGGGGCGGCTGGCGGGGCCGCGTCGCGGTCCCGCGCCGCCATCCGCTCAGGAAGACGCTCGGCGCGGCGCGCCAGCAGCCAGACGAGGGCCGTGGCCAGGAAAAGCGTCAGCGTGCCCTTCTGGATTTCGCCGTCGAAGAAGATCGCCGGCGGGTAGAGCGCCAGCAGCGCGCCGGCAGCGAGCCCGGAGCGCGCGTCGAACCAGCGCCGGCCGGCGGCGGCGGCGAGCACGCAGGTCGCCGCGCCGACGAGCGCCTGGAAGAGTCGGGCGGCGAGCGGGTCGGGGCCCGCGACCGCGTAGACGAGCGCGAGGACGTAGGGATAGAGCGGCGCTTGGTAGAAGACCTCGTTCCCCCACCAGTCGCCCGCCGCGATGCGCCGCGCCCAGGCGTCGTAGGCGACGCCGTCGCCGAGCAACACTTGACCAAGCGGCGCGGCGGCGAGCTGGTAGAGGTAGAGGAGACGCAGCGCCAGCGCGAGGACGAAGAGCCCCGTCACCGCCAGGCGCCAGCCGCGCGCTGAGACCCCTACAGCCAGCGTCTGGCGCGGCTCACCCGCCTCGCTCGTCTCTCTCGTCTCTCTCTTCCGCCGCACCGCGGATTCGTAGCACAAGCCGGCGCGGCGCCGCCGGTGCTCGCTGCCTCACCGCCCCCGCAGCGCCACCACCGGCGATACCGACGCCGCCCTCCTCGCCGGCACCAGGCAAGCGACCGCGCCGGTCGCCGCGAGCACCGCGACGATGAGCGCGAAGGTCGCGGGATCCCACGGGCTGACGCCGAACAGCGCCATGCGCAGGAAGTGCGAGAGCAGGGGAGCGATGGCGACGCCGATGCCGAGGCCGATGAGGACCTGCCGGGCGCCCTGGCGGAAGATCAGCCGCACCACTTGCGAAGCCTCGGCGCCGAGCGCCATGCGGATGCCGACTTCCTGGCGACGCCTGCCGACCGAGAACGACATCACCCCGTAGAGCCCGACGGCGGCGAGCAGCAGCGCCACGGCGCCGAACACCATGAAGAGCGTGCCGAACACCCGGTAGAACCAGGTCTGCTGGTGGATCGCCTCGCCGAGCGAGCGCACGAAGTAGAGCGGCTGGTTGGGGTCGACGCCCTTGATCATCGCGCGCACCGGCCGGGCGAGCGCGAGCGGCTCGCCGCGCGTGCGGGCGAGCAGGCTGACGAAGGAGCGGTCGTGCTGCGCGAGCGGCACGTACATGCCCTCCGGGTCCTCGTTGTCGGTGCCGTCCATGTAGAGGTCCGGCACGACGCCGACGACCGTCGCCCACAGCGTCGGCGGGTCGGCCCCCTCCTCGGCGGGGCCGTCGATCCCGAGCCGCTTGCCGAGCGGGCTCGCGGCGCCGAAGTACCGCTGCGCGAAGGACTGGTTGACGATCGCCACCGGCGGGCTGCCGTCGCGGTCGCCGGTCGTGAAGTCGCGCCCCGCCACGAGGTGGGAGCCGACGGTGGAGAAGTACGACGGGCTCACCGCGGCGAGCTGCGCCTCCGGCCGGTCGTTCTCGTTGCGGTACTCCTTGCCCTCGAGCTCGAAGCGCTCGCTGCCCGAGCCGGTCACCGGCATCGAGTCGGCGATGGCTGTCGCCTCGACGCCCGGCAGCGCGGCGAGCCGCTGCCCGACGTCGTCGAGGAATCGCTGCCGTGCCGCGCGGTCGGGGTAGTCCTGCTCGAACAGCGCGACGCGAGCCGAGAACACCTTCTCCTTCTCGATGCCGAAGTCGGCGACCTCGAGCCGCGTCACGCTCTTGACCATGAGCCCGGTCAGTACCAACAGCACGCAGGAGACGGCGACCTGCGCGACAACCAGCGTGCGGGAGAGCCGCCCAAGACGCAGGCTGGAGGCGCCGCGGCTGTCGTCCTTGAGGGTCTCGTTGATGCGGCTGCCGGTCGCCTGCAGGGCCGGGGCGAGACCGGCGGCGAGGCCCGCGACGAGCGTGGCGACGGCCACCACGGCGAGGGCGGCGCCGTCCAGGCGGATGTCGATCCAGAAGGGCGGGTCGGTAGGGGCGATGGCGCGGTTGAACGCCGCGACGCCCAGCCACGACATCGCGACGCCGAGAGCGGCGCCGACCCCCGCGAGCGCCAGCGCCTCCGCCATCATCTGCTGCATGACCCGCCAGCGCCCGGCGCCGAGCGCGGAGCGCACCGCCACCTCCTTGCCCTTGACGGCGGCGCGCGCCAGCAACAGGTTGGCGACGTTGGCGCAGGCGATCAGGAGCACGCCGCAGGTGGCGCCGAGCATGAGGAAGAGCATCGTCTTCGGCTCGCTGCCGATGTACTCGTCGGTGTAGGGCTTGACGACCGCCCCGACGCCCTCGTTGGTGTCGGGGTGCTGCTGCGCGATGCGGGCGGCGATGCGCGAGAGGTCGGCGGCGGCCTGGTCGGCGGTGACGCCGTCGCGCAGCCGTCCGAAGACCTCGAGGGTCATGCCGGCGCCGCGACGCAGGCGGGCCGGGTCGTGCGGCAGGGTCGTCCAGATCTCCTCGCGGATGGGGAAGAGGAAGCCTTCCGGCATGACGCCGATCACCTCGCGCGGCGTGCCGTTGACGCGGATCGTGCGCCCCACGATGTCGGGCCTGCCGCCGAACCGCGCCTGCCACAGCTTCCAACCGAGGACGACGACGCCGTCGCTGCCGGGGCCGTCGTCGCCCGGCGCGAAGGTGCGGCCGAGCGCCGGCTTCGCGCGCAACGCGGCGAAGGCGTTGTCGGTCATGAAGGCGCCGTTGTAGCGCGTCGGCTCCTCGCCGTCCCCGGAGAGGTTGATGGTGCCCTGGTAGAAGCCGGCGAGGCTCTCGAAAGAGCCCTGCGCCTCCCGCCAGTCGAGCAGGTCGTGGTAGGTCACCTCCATGCTGTCGACGTCCTGCGCGAGGTTGTTGCGCTCGAGGTGCATGAGGCGGTCGGCGCGCTCGAACGGCAGGTCGCGCAGCGCGCCGTCCGTGATCGAGAACATGGTGGTGACGAGGCCGATGCCGAGCGAGAAGGCGAGGATCGCCAGCAGCGCCATCGCCGGCTGCCGCGCGAGGCTGCGAGCGGCGAGGCGAACGTCGCGGACGAAGTGGCTCATGTTGACAACCCTACGGGGCAACCACGGGTTTGGTTACAGCCCGGCTGACTGCTTTCGCCGCCCGCCTGCGCTGAATCTGTGTGGACCACCAAGGAGGAAAGGGCCATGCAGATCAGGATCCGTAATCGCTACAACGTCATCGCCTGCGCCTACCCGTGGCGCGACCATGCGATCTCCGGCGGCACCACGCCGCCGGCGTTCCCCTCGTACTGGCCGGAGTGGGGCGGGCGCGAGTCGCCGAGCAAGCCTTGGATGTCGAAGCCGCAGAACACCCCGGAGTACGGTCGCGAGGTGCTCCGCTGGTGCAAGCAGTACGGCGTTCGCCACCTGGCCGGGTACTGGAGCGGCCACCCCGACACGCTGGACACGCTGCGCCACTTCAAGGACTCTCTGCTCGGGATCCCGCTGAGCGAGTTTGGCGACGTGCGCCTCTGCTACAACTTCGAGACCAGCGTCGGTCCGGCCCGACTCGAGGCCGCGATCATGAACAACATCGGCGACCTCAGGAACGAGCGCTACACCAGGATCACCGACGCCAACGGCCAACAGCGGCCGCTCATTCTCATGTGGGGCGACACCGCAGGGAACTGGCCCGCGGCTTTCCGCGACCTCGTCACCCGAGTTCGCAACCACTGCGTCAACGTGTTGCGCATGCCCGAGCCGTTCATCCTTCCCACCCAACACCTGATCCACGCCAACCGGCCCGAGATCTTCGAGTCGGTAGACGGCTTCTACCGCCACTCCTTTGCCCTCGTCCCCAACACCCACCGCACGACGGCGGAGGCGACGCCCGGCACCGAGGCGCAGTGGAAGCTGGAGCGCGACCTGGTACGCGGCCGCGTGCAGCCGCGCACGGGCCTGCCGCTCGTCTACGTCCCCGGCGTCATGCCCCAGTTCGCCAAGGGGGACAAGGGCGGCGACCATTACCGGCGGCTCGGCTGGGTCGAGGCGAAGAACAAGGGGCAGGTGCTCGAGCTGTTCCGGCGGATGAAGCCCTACGCGCCGATGACCTCCTTCCGCATCGTGCCAACCGGCATCGCCTCGCTCGACGTCGAGATCGACATGCTGGTGGCGGTGACGTCCTGGGCCGAGTGGGCCGAAGCGAGCTGCCTCGAGCCCTGCTGGGCGCAGCCGGTAGGCGACGGCGTGTACCGCTACGGTCACGACTTCCTCGAGGCCCTGGCCGAGACCTTCGCGCCGGCGGCGCAAGCCCCCATCTCCTTCGGCCCGGTGTGGGCTTCGCTGGTCGCCCAATGGCGCAAGGTCGGCGAGTCGCCGTCACGCCCTGGAGTACCCGACGACTTCGACCTCCGCTTCGCCGAGGACGGTACCTTCCTGGCGACACGTCCGAGCCCGCCGGGCGAGCTCGAGCGCGGGCAGGTGCTCAACGTGAGCGGCAACCTGCTCCGCTTGTGGAGCCACACCCGGCGCCGCGAGGAAACCCTGCGGGTGCTCGTCCGCGACGAGGGCGGCCAGCTCTCCCTCATCAACCAGGAGGCCGGCTTCAACCAGACCTTCGAGCGCGTGGCTTGAGGCGGCGCTTCGAGGTGCGCGGCGGCGACGGGGCGTTGGTCCGTCGCCGCCCGGCCCGCATCGGCGCGTTGAACCGGCAGTCGGCCGCCGGGGTACCCAGCCATGGAGGAACGTCCACGCCCGACGAACAACGGAGGCAAATCCATGGCGACGAACCTCGGCACGGCTCCGCGCCTCGCTTGGCACACGATGCTCTTCGCGCTGGTAACCACGGCGGCGTTTGCGGCACCGCCCGGCGACAGGAAGGCTCCGACGACGCCCACCGATCTCCGCATCACGGCCGTGACGGCGTACTCGGTGTCGCTGGCCTGGAACCCGTCCACGGACAACTCGGGGACGGTCGGCTACAAGATCTGCTGCGCCGAAGTGAACAGCCAGTCGGTCGAGGGGCCGGCCTCGGCGGTCGTCTACACCGCGGGCATCAGGCCCTTGCGGTCGTTCACGCTGCGCATCTGGGCGGTGGACCCGTCCGGGAACTGGTCGCGGCCGAGCAACGAGGTGACCTTCACCACACCGGCGGACAACACGCCGCCCACCACGCCCCGGGTGTCGGTGACCGGGGTCGGCCCGACCCACGTCGCGCTGCACTTCTCTTCGGACGAGGAGGGGCCCCTCTGGTACAACCTCGTCATGAACGGGTTGCCCGTCCTCAACCTCACCACGAGCGATGCGGTCATCATCCCCCTGCTAGAGCCGGCGAGGACCTACACCTTCACGGTGCGCGCCCGCGACTTCGCCAACAACCAGTCGGCGGCGAGCGAGCCGGTCACCGCGATCACCCCCGAGCCCAATCCCGACGACGTGACCCCGCCCACGACGCCGACCCTCACCGGTGAACCGGTGGACAACTGTGAGGTTCACCTCGACTGGACGGAGTCCACCGACGACTTCGACCCGCAGTTCGCTATCGAATACGAGATCTACGTGAACGGGGAGGTCGACCACAGCCTGGCGCTGCGCTTCACGAGGACGAGCGTCTATGCCACCCGCAACGGCGTGAACACGTTCGCGGTGGCGGCGGTGGACAGCGCAGGCAACCGGTCCGAGCTCTCGAACGAGCTGTCCGGGTCGTTCGACGGCTGCGAGTTCTAGTCGCGGTCGGTCACGATCGAGTCAAACCTCGCCGGGCGGCGTTCGTATATGAGCCATCCCTGCCCGGCGAGGAGGCATGACCATGGCTCGATTCCGCTACCCGATTGCATGATCAGGACCGCGCCGCCCGAAAGCGACCCCGCGTCGGCAGCCCGCGCGCATTGCTCCCATCCAAAGCGTAGGTAACTGCACATAAGCCCCGACGTTTTGCATCGTCCCTGTCAGCTTGGCGAAGTCTCAGCAACAGGCCGCGCACCACGCGCGCGTTGACGCTCTCGTCGGCGGCGAGCCGCAGTACGACGAGCTCAGACGAGACGGCGCCGCCCCTGGAGACGCTCCCGCAGCGTCCCCGCGTCGAGCGGCTGCGCGTGTCTGCGGCGCTGGTCCTCCGCCATCACCGCCTGCTCGCCGACGTACCGATCGACCGCCTCGCGATGGTGGAGGTAGTACGCGATCGTGGCGTAGACGTCGGCGAGGTCGAGGGTCGAGAAGCGCAATGCGATCTCCTCTGCCGTGGCGCCTTCGCGAAAAGCGGCAACGATCTGGTCGAGTGTGACTCGAGTGCCGCCAACACGGACAACGCCGTGCTCGTCAGCGCGCAGCGGCGTGGGATCGGTCTTGACGGCCATGCCTATCTCCACTCGCTGCAGAGCATAGCCAGAGACGTTTCCGGATGATCCGGCGTGCCCGCCAAGAGGACGACGCCACCAATCTGACTGACGCCCGTCACCCCTGCTGGCCGAATGGCGAGCGCCGAGCTTAGGGGGGAGCGCCGGCCTACCGGCCAGCGTCCCCAACCCACCAGGGCGGCTACCGCCAGCGAGGGATTGCACAAAAGTTAACCTGGAGTTAACCTTCGTGCGTGGCGCTAGCCCGACGCACTCCAAGCCCGGACTGGGACACCCTCTTCGCTTTGGCCCAAGGGCAGGATGGCTACTTCACGACCGCACAGGCCGCGCAGTCGGGGTACTCGCGCCCCCTCCTCCACAAGCACCTCGCGGGCGGGAAGATGGCGCGCGCCCGTCGCGGCATCTATCGGCTCGTGCATTTCCCGGCCAGCGATCACGAGGACCTCGTCGTTCTCTGGCTTTGGAGCGAACAGATGGGCGTGTTCTCCCACGAGACGGCGCTCGCGCTGCACGATCTTTCGGACGTACTTCCCGCCAAGACCCACCTGACACTCCCCGCGACCTGGCGCCGACGACGTCTCCGCGTCCCCCCGGGCCTCGTGCTCCACTTCGCCGACGTCGGCGATCCGGATCGCACGAGCCTCGGGGCCGTGCCGGTGACGGCGCCGTTGCGAACCCTCACCGACTGCATCGAGGCGAACGTTGCGCCTGGTCTCGTCCATCAGGCCATCGTCCAGGCGCGCCGCCGGGGCCTCATCACGGCCGCCGATGAAGCTCGACTACGCAGCGAACAGCGCAAGAGAAGGACGGCGGCGCGATGACCGTTCGCCAGTATGTGACGCCGCTGGCGTTCAAGCAGGCGCTGGAACAGCGGCTCAAGTCGTCGTCGACGACAGGGGCAGACTTCGGCCGTCGCCGACAGCTCCTCGTCTTCGATCGCTTCCTCGCCCGCCTCACTCGGGTCGCCGGCGACACCGTCACCCTGAAGGGTGGGCTCGCGCTAGAGCTGCGCCTAGAGCGAGCGCGCACGACGAAGGACATCGACCTGCGGATGATGGGCTCGTCGCCGGAGGTGCTAGAGCGCCTCCAGGAGGCGGGCCGGCTCGACCTCGGCGACCACATGCGCTTCGAGATCCAGCCCGACGACGAGCATCCCGAGATCCGGAACGAGGGGATGCGATACGAGGGTTACCGGTACCGCGCCGAGGGCCGGCTGGCCGGGATGATCTATGGGCGGCCGTTCGGCGTCGACGTTGCTTTCGGCGATCCCTTGGTCGGCGAACCCGACGTCGTGATTGCCGACGACACGCTGGGCTTCGTCGGAGTGGCGCCGCCAGCTCTTCGCCTTTATCCGGTCGTCTCGCACATCGCCGAGAAGCTCCACGCGTTGACCCTGCCGCGCGCACGGCCCAACTCGCGGGTGCGCGACCTTCCGGACATCGCGCTGCTGGCGACCACGGGGCCGATCGACGCGCGACGCCTCCGTCAGGCGATCGAGAAGACGTTCGAGTTCCGGGGCACGCATCCGGTGCCGGCCCTGATTCCGGCGCCTCCCGCCTTCTGGGAAGCGCCGTATGCCACCATGGCCGCCACCGACGAGCTGCCGTGGCCGACGCTGTCCGGGTTGAGCGAGGCAGTCTCGTCGTTTCTGGATCCCATCCTGCGGTCGACCGACGAGGGCAGGTGGGAGCCCGGGGAATGGAGGTGGCGGTGAGTGACGCTCAACGTAGCGCGCTCGCGCGGGCGCCATCCGCGCGACTGACCGCCTGGCCACTTGACTCGCACTAGAAGTGCGCGTCGGGCGCGTGGTTCGCTCACGATACGAAGTGATGGCAGAGGACCTCAAGCTTAGACTGAGCTGGCGAGGCGAGGGTGCGGTTGTGTAGTAGGCCGGCGCGCCCGCTGACGCCGCCCGCTGGCAAGCGCCTACGCCGCGGACCGTGAGACTACGCGCCCGCCTTGCACGATCAAGCCGCTCACGCCCGACAGTGTCGTGAGCGGGTGGGCCGAGCCGCAGGGAGCCGAGCCCGACATCGGCTACGTGCTGCAGGATGGCGTTGTGCGGCCGCCTTATCCGGCTCGCTGGCGTCGAAGAAGCCGTCTACCTTCGCCCGGCAAGCCCATCGGCTGGGGCAAGGCTGGCGGCACGTGCAGCACGACCAAGGCAAACCTCGCCGGGCCAGCGCCCGTATAAGAGCCACATCCCTGCCCGTCGAGGAGGCATGGCCATGGCTCGATTCCCCCTTCCCGTCCTATCTCTCTCCCTGGCGCTCCTCGCCGCCGGACCCGCCGCGGCCCTCGATTGGCCGCAGTTCCGGGGCGTGAACCGGGACGGCGTCTCGGCCGAGACGGACCTGCCTCGGAGCTGGCCGGCGGAGGGGCCGCGGGTGGTGTGGAAGCGGGCGATCGGGGAGGGATACTCCGGGATCAGCGTCGTCGGAGACCGGCTCTACACCATGGACTCGGACGGGACGACCGAGTACGTCCTGGCCCTGGAAGCAGGCAGCGGCAAGGAGATCTGGCGCGTTCCGGCCGGCCCCAAGCTGATCGACGGCATGGGCAACGGCCCGCGGACGACGCCGACCCTGGACGGCGGCACGGTCTACGCCATGGGCTCCCACGGCCGGCTCCTCGCCCTGAAGGCGGCCGATGGGGCGACGATCTGGGAGGTGGATCTGCCCCAGGCGTTCGGCGCCAAGCGGCCCAACTGGGGGTACTCGGGCTCGCCGTTGATCGACGGCGACCTGCTCATCCTGGAGGTCGGAGGGAAGGACAACCGGGGAGTGGTGGCCTTCGAGAAGGCCACGGGGAAGGTCCGCTGGGGGGCCCTGGACGGCGATCCGGCCTACTCCTCGCCGGTCGTGATGACGATCGGCGGCATCAAGCAATACGTGGTGACCCGCCGGGCCGGCTCGCAAACGGTCGCGCTGCGGCCCGACGGCTCGGTCCTCTGGACCCACCCGGGGCCGTTCTCGGTCATCGCCAGCGCCCTCTTCGTCCCGCCGGACAAGGTCTACGTCTCGGGCGGCGACGACGCCGGGGCGGTCCTCATGCGGATCAAGACCGAAGGCGGCAAGGCCACGGTGGAGGAGCTGTGGAAGACCCGCACGATGAAGAACCATTTCAACAACGCGGTGCTCGTGGGCGACCACCTCTACGGTTTCGACAACGCCACCTTCAAGTGTCTCTCGGTCGCCACGGGCGAGCAGACCTGGGCGTCCCGGGGCCTGGGCAAGGGCTCGCTGCTGGTCGCGGATCGGGAACCTGCTGATCGTCCTCTCGGACCAGGGGACCCTCCTCCTGGTAGAGGCGACTCCCGCCGCCTACACGGAGCTCGCACGGTTCCAGGCCATGGAGGGCAAGGCGTGGACCGCACCGACCCTCGCCAATGGCCGGCTCTACCTGCGGGACCACGACGAGATCGTCGCGCTGGAGATGAAGGCGCCGGGCGCCGGCGTCCGGGCATCTGCGGGTACCGGGACGATGACCGCCCCCGCCCGCGAAGCAACGAGCCCCTCGCCTGCGACCTCCACCCTCAGCCTCGAGGAGATCGTGGCCCGCTACGAAGCGGCCCGGGGCGGCCGGGAGCGCTGGCGGGCTCTGCGGTCCATCGAGATGGACGGGCACGTTCACCAGCCTCAGCGAAGCGGCCCCGTTCACCCTGCGCCGCAAGCGCCCGAACCTCTACCGGTTCGACTCCAGGATGGTCCAGAAGGAGATGATCCTCGCTCAGGATGCCCAGGGGCCCTGGTGGATCTATCCCCTCTATGGAGTCGAGAGCCCGGCCAAAGACGGAGGAGCCGCCGGTGGTCGTCATGACCGCCCGCGATGCCGAGATCGAGCCGGCCCTGCTCGGCTATCAGGAAAAGGGCCACAAGGTCGTGCTGGCCGGCCGGGGAGACGTCAACGGCCAGGAGACCCTCCGCCTCGAGCTCACCCGCTCCAACGGCTGGGTGGAGACCTGGCACCTCGATCCGCGGACGTACCTGGAGGTCGCGGTCGACTCCAAGGTCGTCGACTACTCGCAGCTTCCTCAGGAGATGGTGGAACGGGCCTACTTCTCCGACTTCCGGACAGTCGACGGCCTGGTCATCCCGCACCGGATCGAGAAGGAGTTCGGCGCGCGGCACACCGTCACCAGGGTCGAGAGGATCCGCGTCAACCCCGAGCTGGAAGACACGGTGTTCGCGATGCCTGCCGCGTCATCCGGCACGGCGGCCGGCACACCGCGCTAATTCCCTCGGTTGGCGTCCAAGCGCTTGACGGCCGAGAGCAGGTCGTCCGCCACCGCGAGCTTGGGCACGAAGGCAGCTGCTCCGGCCTCGAAGGCTCGGCGCCTGACGTGCGGATCGTCCACGGCCGTGAACACGATGACCTTCATCTCCGGGTTGCCTTGTGTGAGTTGACGACACGCCTCCAGTCCGTCGACGTTGGGGAGGTTCAGGTCGAGCACGATCACGTCAGGTTGCAAATCTTGCGCTGCGCTCAGCAGCCCGTTGCCGTCGGCGACGCTTCCCACGACGTCGTAGCTCAGTGCCAGCAACCGGGAGACGGACCTCACGATCCCGGGGTGGTCGTCGACGACTAGCACGCGGAGTCGGTTGGTCAACCTCGAGCTCCCTCGACGGCGTTCGCAAGCGAGAGGAGCTTCGGCGTTGCGCTGCGGGGCAGCGTGACGGTGAATGTCGCCCCTCCGTCCAGATTCTGGCGGGCACCGATGGTGCCGCCATGAGCGTCGACGATCGTGCGTGCAATCGTCAGGCCTATCCCGAGGCCATGCGATTTCGTCGTCACGAACGGCGTGAACAGCGTGGCGATGATTTCCGCCGGCAAACCCGTTCCGGTGTCACACACCGAGACCTCGACGTCGGCGGCCCTGACCGCGCTTCGTATCGTGATGCGACGCCTTGCCGGCGGCGTCTCGGCCAGCGCGTCCATGGCGTTCCTCACCAGGTTGACGAGCACCTGCTCCAAGAGCACCTGATCGCCGTCGATGACGCAAGGAGTCGGAGACAGATCGAGGGTCGCCTCGATCTGCCGCGTTCTCATGTCGTGGGCGACGAGGGCGAGGCTTTCAGTCGATCACGGCAGTGAAGGTCGATCGGCTTCTTGTGCAGTTGACGGCTGCGGAGCATCGTCCGATGGCGATCGATGATCTGCACGGCGAGGACGGCTTCGGCCTGGATATCGGCCAGGATCTCGCCTATCGCCTCGGGCGCCGCCCGGTCGGCTTTGACCATCATCTGCAGCGCCTGGGCGTTGTGCATCACCGCAGCTGAGCGGTTGCCCGAGCTCATGTCCTATCGAGGTGGTCAGCGCCGACATCGTCTCGCGGCGATTGGCGTCGGCGGCGAGAGCCAGGTTCCGCCGGCTTTCGATCTCGGCGCGCTGCCGTGCGCGGCGCTCGTACAGGAGCCACGCGATCAGGAGCGATTGGAAAATCAGCGCGCCGATCGCGAGTCAGAACCGCGAGCTCTGTATTCGCTCCCACAGGCTCGGGCGGCGATACCTCACGACGCTGCCAGGCGGCAGCCGACTCTCGGGGATGCCCCACCGCTGCAGCTCGCGCCAATCGAATATCGGTTGACCCGGCGATCGTGGCGGGACTCTGAGGCTTCCAGGTGGCTCGCCCTTCAAGATTCGACTGGCCACGTCGGCTGTGCTGCGAGCAAGGTCGTCGATGGACATCATGCGTCCCACCGACGATTCCATGTCCGAGCAGTGGGCTCAGCGCTCCAAACAGGGGGGCATTCGCCGTGGCGTGAAGGTCGGCGAGCACTTGCTCGTCCGCGTACGCCCCGCCCTGCGCGTCCGTGCCGAAGGTGAGATAGAAGATCGCCGAGTGGCTTGGAAGGCTCGCGCAGCGGCGCAGGATATCTGGAAGGGACAGCTCGTCGGACCAGACAAATGTCACGCGATCGCGAAATCGCGCGAACTCGCTCTCGAGCTCTCGACGCCAGAACTGGCCGAGGGTTCCGGACCCGATCACCATGAAGACCTGCCTGGTCTCGGGTAGTACCCGCAGGATGTCATCGATCAGGCGAGGAAAATCGTTGACGACCGCGACCGCAGTCTCGTTCTCGCCAAGTGGCGCGTCGCGGAGCCATCGCTGATCCACCGAAGCGAAAAGGAGCGGCGTCCCGGGGAAAAGCTGCCGCCGATGCTTGCGCGCGAATACGGCCGCGGGGCCGGCGACGGTCACGATGAGGTCCGGGGGCGGACGATCGGCGAAAATGGATCGGATGTAGTCGACGACGGCTTGTTCGGGCGCGCCGACAAACCCCGTCGGGCCGACGACGACCTGAACGACGTTCACGGGTTTCCCGGCGCGCTGGTCCAGGCTGACGCGGAAGTTGCCGGTGAAGTGATCGAGAACCAGGATCCCGCGGTCGAACGATTGCAGCACCAGGACCTGTTTGACCGCGGGCTGAGCTTGGGCCGACGCCGCAGCAGTCACCAGCAAGAACCCCAGCAACGCGCATCGCAGTCTTCCGGAAACGCGGCGAGCCGTACGCGCTCTGTCTGCTAGGCGCCTGGCGCCTGACGCTATGGCGGAGTGTGGGGTGCCGCCTGAGATTGCTGAGTCGACCATCGGGTCGGCAACCAGCCGTGATCGCAGGATACTACTGGCCCGCACCGCGGAGTGGTTACGACCCCGGCGAGGTTTTGGTAGCCTCCCGCCGTCTAACCAAGGAGCTTCCGATGACCCTCATCGCATGCCGCACGTGGACCTTGGGTACCGCATTGGCCTTGATCGCAGCCCTAGGCGCCGGCGCCGCCGAGCTCACTCGCGAGGGGGCAGAGGCCGCAGGGATCGACCTGTCGCCATCGCCGGCCGCTCCCCGGGCAACCGCCACGGCAACCGGCAAGCCGACCCGCCCTCGGGTCAAGGGCGGGCTCCCCGACTTCCTGCTCATCCCCGAGTCGACCAATAAACGCGTGATGTCGTTCGATCCGGTGACCGGCAACCTGATCGACGCCAACTTCATCCCGGCCGACGACGTCCACCTCACCACCCCGATCGAGGCCATCCTCAGCGCCGGCGGTGACTCGATCCTGGTCTCGGACCAGATCGACGACGTGGTGCAGGAGTACGCGCTCGACGGCACCTACATCGGCGTTTTCGCCCCCGCCGGCGGCGTCAACACCGCCATCCTCGACAACATCCGCGGCATCGCCCTGCGCGCCAACGGCAACCTGCTGGTCTCCGTTGGCGGTGGCACCAACCAGGATGCGATCGCCCAGTTCGACCCTGCCGGGGTGTCGCTCGGCAACTTCGTCGCCAACGGAGCGGGCGGCCTCAACTCGCCGTTCGACGTCCTCGTGTCCGGCGAGCTGCTGGTGCCGGGGATCGACAGCGATGCCGTCCACCGCTTCGACGCAACGACCGGCGCCTCCATCGCCACCCTCGCCGCGATCAACAACTTCCCCGAACAGGTCGCGCTCGCCGGCAATGGGAACGTGTTGGTGGCCAACTTCGGCGGCACGCAAGAAGGAGTCGTCGAGCTGACGAGCGCCGGGGCCCTGGTCGGCGTCTACAACCCTGCCGCGACCGGCGGCGGCAACCGCGGCGTCTACGAGCTGCCCAACGGCAACATCCTCACCACCAGCGGCACCGGGGTCCACGAGATCGATCGCCTGGGGAACCTCGTCCAGACCAAGATCAGCGGCATCAGCGCTCGCTTCATCACCTTGATCCAGGGCGCGGTGCCGGTCGAGCTGCTGCACGTTTCCGTCGAGTGAGTCGGCAGCTGAGGTACCCTGCAGCTCATGGCAGACAACTCCTTCGACATCCTCTCGGAAGTCGACCTCCAGGAGGTCCGCAACGCCGCGAACCAGGCCGAGAAGGAGATCGCCACCCGCTACGACCTCAAGCGGGTGAACGCCAAGCTGAAGATCGAGGGCGAGGCGCTGGAGCTCGAGGCGGAGGACGAGTTCTCGGTCGGCCAGGCGCGCGAGGTCCTCGAGTCGAGGCTGATGAAGCGCGGCGTCCACCTGAAATCCGTGCGCCGGGGGAAGGTCGAGCCGGCGAGCGGTGGGCGGATGCGGCAGGTGCTCACCTTCCAGCAGGGGATCCCCATCGAGACGGCGAAGAAGATCGTGGCGGAGATCAAGCGCGCCAAGCTCAAGGTCCAGGCGGCGATCCAGAGCGATACGGTACGGGTCTCCGGCAAGAGCCGCGACGACCTGCAGAAGGTCATCGCCCTGGTCAAGGCGATGGACCTGGACGTGCCAGTCTCCTTCAGCAACTACCGGGGCTAGGCCGCTTCGTCGAGCAGCTCTGGCCCCCGCTCGTAACTCGAAGCCCCCGCCGAACGTATAGAAGGGCATGCAGCCCCATGCTTCGGCTCCTCCCCGGAGACAACCGGTCGACGCCACCATCGACATCCACTACGTTCACGAGCTCATCGCGGCGCTGGATCGTCGCTTGCCCCAGGCGGAGCGTGCCGACGCGGCGACGATCGCGCGCGACCGGGCGATGATGCGGGCCAGGGCCGTCACGCGGCTCGCCGAGCTCGAACGCGAGCCGAGGGCCTCGGCGCCCGCGCCGGGCTAGCGGCGGCGGCGGTTCGGCGGGGGCGGTACACTCCCGGCCCCGCTGCCGGGTCCGATGCCGCCCGTCCCCCTCATCACCTGCCGCGACGTCGCCAAGTCCTTCGGTGGCCGCCCGGTCTTCGAGGGGCTGAGCTTCACCCTTGCCGCCGGCGATCACGTGGGGCTGGTCGGCCCCAACGGGTCCGGCAAGTCCACGTTGCTGCGCATCCTCGCGGGCAGCGAGGAGCCCGACGCCGGCGAGCGCATCGCCCGCAAGGGGACGCGGATCGGCTACGTGCCGCAGGACCCGGTGTTCGCGCCGGGGAAGACGGTGGAGGAGGTGGTGGTGGAGGCGCTCGCCGCGGGAGGGCCGATCGCGGACGGGGAGCGGGCACGGCTGCTCTCCGTCGCCCTCGGCAGCGCCGGCTTCGACGATCGCAGCCAGCGCACCGAAACCCTCTCCGGCGGCTGGCGCAAGCGCCTCGCCATCGCCCGCGAGCTGGCTGCCGCGCCCGACGTGCTGCTGCTCGACGAGCCCACCAACCACCTCGACCTCGAAGGGATCATCTGGCTTGAGGAGCTGCTGCGCACGGCGCCGAAGGCCTTCGTGGTGGTGAGCCACGACCGCTACTTCCTCGACCGCCTCGCCCGCCGCATGCTCGAGCTCGACCGGCGCTATCCGGAAGGGCTGTTCGCCGTCGACGGCTCGTACGCCGACTTCCTCGAGGCGCGCGACGAACGGCTGCGCAACGACGCCGTCTACCGCGACACCCTGGCCAACCTGGTGCGGCGGGAGGTGGAGTGGCTGCGCCGCGGCCCCAAGGCGCGCACCACGAAGGCCAAGGCGCGCGTCGACGCCGCGCAGTCGCTGATCGCCGAGCTCTCCGAGGCGCGCGAGCGCGCCGCGATCACCGCCAGCGCCGGCATCGACTTCACCGCCTCCGGCCGCCGCACCAAGCGGCTGTGGAAAGGCGAGGGGCTCGGCAAGCGCTTCGGCGACCGCACCATCCTCGCCGGCCTCGACCTCGAGCTCGTCGCCGGGTCCCGCCTCGGCATCCTCGGCCCCAACGGTTCCGGAAAGACGACCCTGCTGCGCACGATCGTCGGCGAGCTGCCGCCCGACGAGGGCACCATCCACAAGGCAGAGTGGCTCCAGGTGGTGTACTTCGACCAGAACCGCGAGGCGGTCGACCCCGAGACAACGCTGGCGCGGGCACTCGCGCCGGAGGGCGATCACGTCGTCTACCGCGGCCGGTCGCACCACGTCGCCTCGTGGGCGGCGCGCTTCCTCTTCCGCGCCGAGCAGCTGCGCACGCCGGTCAGCCGGCTCTCCGGCGGCGAGCGCGCCCGCATCGCCATCGCCCGGCTGATGCTGCGGCCGGCCGACCTGCTGGTGCTCGACGAGCCCACCAACGACCTCGACATCCCCACCCTCGACGTGCTCGAGGAGTCGCTGCTCGAGCACGAAGGCGCGATCGTGCTCGTCACCCACGACCGCCTGCTGCTCGACCGGGTGTCCAACGGCATCCTGGCGCTCGACGGCGAGGGCGGCGCGGAGCGCTTCGCCGACGTCGCACAGTGGCTGGAGCGGCGGCAGGGGCCGGCGCGGCGCGAGAAGGGAGCTTCTGGCGCCGCTGCCGCGCCGTCGAAGCCGCGAGCGAAGAAGCTCTCCTACCGCGAGCAGCAGGAATGGGACGGCATGGAGGCAGCGGTGCTCGCCGCCGAGGAGCGGCTCGGCGCTGCAGATGCCGCCCTAGCCGACCCGGCCGTGGCGACCGACGCCGGCGCCTTGCAGAAGCGGTCGGCGGCTGCCGCGGCGGCGCGCGCCGAGGTCGAGCGCCTCTACGCGCGCTGGGCGGAGCTCGAAGCCAAGCTGAGCTAGAAGGCGCGGAACGATTCGGGGTCACGCCCGCCGCACGGGCAGCTGCGCGTACAGCTCGAAGTGCTCGGTGCCGTGGGCGAACGGCCGGCCGAGGAAGGCCTCGAAGGCGGGCTGGTCGTCAGGCACGTAGCCGCTGGCCGGCAGCCACGTCGTGAAGAGCCAGTCGAGGGCGCGCAGCTCGAGGTCGACGCCGCCGCGCACCGCCACCTGCGCCAGGCGCATGGGCGGGAATTCGAAGCGGCCCAGCTCGCCGTCGGGCTCGAAGGGATGGCCCCGGGGCACCTCGACAGCGATGTCGTACCGACAGTGCTCGAGCGCCACGATCTCGGGGTTCTCCCACTGGTACCCGAGCCACTGGCCGTCGGCCAGGCCGCGCTCCTCGGCCCAGGCGACAAGCCGCCGCGCCGCCTCGAGCACGCCGTCGCCGCGGTACGGGTCGAGCACGCGGATGTACGCCACGGTGCGCGCCGGCAGGTCGCGCAGCTCGGCGACGAAGCCGTCGGGGTTGGCGCGCGGGGGCAGGCGCTGCAACAGGTGTCGATGCTCGGCGTCGGCCAGCGAGGCCAGCTCGTCGCGGTGCGCGCGACGCCAGGTCGCGACGTCGAAGACGCTGGGCGGCACACCGTGGCGCTGCCTGAAGGCGCGCGAGAAGTCCGACGACGAGGCGAAGCCGCAGTCCAGGGCGATCTCGGTGAGCGCCGGGCGGTCGCCGCGGGTCTCGGCGTGGGACATGAGCTGCAGCGCGCGGTCGAGACGCACGCGCTTGACGAACTGACCCAGCGGCTCCCCCATCAGCGCCGCGAACACGCGGTGGAAGTGGAACGGCGAGAAGCCCGCCACGCGCGCCAGCTCCTCGAGGCGCAGCGGCCCATCGAGGTGGCGCAGCACGTGGTCGAGGACGAGGTTGACCCGCTCGATGTAATCGACCGGCGGGGCGTCGGCGTCGTTTTCGGGATTCCGCAAGATCTGGCAAGCGCTCCTGGGGCGGGTCGTGCGAATGTGTGCCGAGGCGGTCAGGACGCCGCGCAAGGCGGCGCCCTCCCGCCCGGAGGACCCAATCATGCCCCAACGAATCGCCGGCGCCGCAGTGGCGGCCTTCCTCGCGTGCGCCGCCATCGGCGGCGCCGCCCCATCCACCCACGCCCCGGGAGAACGGACCATGGAGATCGGCAACTTTTCCGTCAGCCTCGCCGTCAAGGACCTCGCCGCCTCGCGCGCCTTCTACGAGAAGCTCGGCTTCAAGACTTTCGGCGGCGACGCCGCGCAGGGCTGGCTGATCCTGCAGAACGGCACGGCCACGATCGGCCTGTTCCAGGGGATGTTCGAGAGGAACATCCTGACCTTCAACCCGGGCTGGAACGCGAAGGCCGAGACGCTCGAGACGTTCACCGACGTCCGCGAGCTGCAGAAACAGCTGCTCGAGGCCGGGCTGGAGCTACAGGTCAAGGCGGACGAGAAGTCCACGGGGCCGGCGAGCTTCATGCTCAACGATCCTGACGGGAACCCGATTCTCGTCGATCAGCACGTAGCGAGGCCGGGGGGTTGACGGCGAGCGTGGCGGCAGCGACACCTATGGGCCGCGGTCAGGCGCCGACGTAGGCCGCGAGGTGCTCGCCGGTGAGCGTGGAGCGGGCGGCCACGAGGTCGGCGGGTGTGCCTTCGAACACCACCCGCCCGCCGTCGTGGCCGGCGCCGGGCCCGAGGTCGATGATCCAGTCGGCGTGCGCCATCACCGCCTGGTGGTGCTCGACGACGATCACCGATTTGCCGGCGTCGACGAGGCGATCGAGCAGGCGGAGCAGCTGCTCAACGTCGGCGAGGTGGAGGCCGGTGGTCGGCTCGTCGAGGACGTAGACGCCGCCTTTCTCGCCCATGTGGGTGGCGAGCTCGAGCCGCTGCCGCTCGCCGCCGGAGAGCGTGGTGAGCGGCTGGCCGAGGCTGAGGTAGCCGAGCCCGACGTCGGCGAGCCGCTCGAGGATGGCGTGCGCGGCCGGCGTCTTCGCCTTGCCGGCGGCGAAGAAGCCCGCGGCCTCGGTCACCGACATCGCCAGCACCTCGCTGATGTCGCGGCTGCCGAATTTGTACTCGAGCACCGCCGCCTGGAAGCGCTTCCCCTCGCACTCCTCGCAGGTGGTGGCGACGCCGGCCATCGTCGCCAGGTCGGTGTAGATGACGCCGGCGCCGTTGCAGGCGGGGCAGGCGCCCTCGGAGTTGGCGCTGAACAGCGCGGGCTTGACGCCGTTGGCCTTCGCGAAGGCGTTGCGGATGGGGTCGAGCAGCCCGGTGTAGGTCGCCGGGTTGCTGCGTCGCGAGCCGTGAACGGCGCCCTGGTCGATCGACACCACTCCCGCGCCGGCTGGGATCGAGCCGTGCACGAGCGAGCTCTTGCCGGAGCCGGCGACGCCGGTGACGACGACGAGCACGCCGAGCGGGATGTCGACGTCGACCTTGCGCAGGTTGTGCGTCGTCGCGCCGCGGATCTCCAGCGTGCCGGTTGGCGTCCGCACCTTCTTCTTGACGGCGGCGCGGTCGCCGAGGTGGCGGCCGGTGAGGGTGTCGCTCTTCCGCAGCCCCTCGACGGTGCCCTCGAAGCAGACGGTGCCGCCCGCGCTGCCGGCGCCGGGCCCGAGATCCACGACGTGGTCGGCGATGGCGATCGTCTCCGGCTCGTGCTCGACGACGAGCACCGTGTTGCCCTTGTCGCGCAGCTGCAGCAGCAGGTCGTTCATGCGCTGGACGTCGTGGGGGTGCAGGCCGATGGTCGGCTCGTCGAAGACGTAGGTGACGTCGGTGAGCGAGGAGCCGAGGTGACGGATCATCTTGGTGCGCTGCGCCTCGCCGCCCGACAGCGTGCCCGTCGGCCGCTCGAGCGAGAGGTAGCCGAGGCCGATCTCCACGAACGAATCGATGGTCCGCTGCAGCGCGGCGAGCAGCGGCGCCACCGACGGCTGGTCGAGGCCGCGGACCCATTCGGCCAGGTCGCTGATCTGCATCGCGCAGACGTCGGCGATGTTCTTTCCGCCGATCTTCGACGACCGAGCCTCTTTGCTCAGCCGGGTGCCGTCGCACTCGGGACAGGTGGAGAACGTCACCGCCCGCTCCACGAAGGCGCGGACGTGCGGCTGCAGCGCGTCGACGTCCTTGGACAGGAACGATTTCTGGATCTTCGGGATCAGCCCCTCGTAGGTGAGGTTGATGCCGTCGACCTTGATCTTGGTCGGCTCCTTGTAGAGCAGGTCGTGAAGCTCCCTCTTGCCATACTTGCGGATCGGCTTGTCGGGGTCGAAGAAGCCGCAGCCGCGGAAGATGCGGCCGTACCAGCCGTCCATGCTGTAGCCGGGGATGGTGAGCGCGCCTTCGTTGAGCGACTTGCTGTCGTCGTAGAGTGCGGAGAGGTCGAAGTCGGTGACCGCGCCCATGCCCTCGCAGCGCGGGCACATGCCGCCGAGACGGTTGAAGGTCTCCTTCTTGGTCTGGGTCTTGGCGCCGCGCTCGATGGTGATCGCGCCGCTCGCTCGCACCGAGGGGACGTTGAATGAGTACGCGTTGGGCGAGCCGACGTGCGGCTTGCCGAGCCGGCTGAAGAGGATGCGCAGCATGGCGTTGGCGTCGGTGGCGGTGCCGACGGTGGAGCGGGGGTTGGAGCCCATCCGCTCCTGGTCGACGATGATCGCCGTCGTCAGACCGTCGAGCACGTCGACCTCCGGCCGCGCCAGCGTCGGCATGAAGCCCTGCAGGAAGCTGCTGTAGGTCTCGTTGATCAGCCGCTGCGACTCCGCGGCGATGGTGCCGAACACCAGCGAGCTCTTGCCCGAGCCGGAGACGCCGGTGAACACCGTCAGCCGGCGCTTCGGGAGCTCGAGGCTCAAGTCCTTGAGGTTGTTGACGCGGGCGCCTTGCACGCGGATCCGATCGTGGCTGTCGGCGGCGTGCGGCGCGGGCGACTCTGTGACGGTATTCTTGGCTGGGCTCATGGGGTTTGCATTCTAGGGGCGCCCGTTGCGGTTCCCTCGGCGATCGTTCAAGATGGGTCTGGACGACGGGTTTACTGCCATGAGCTGCGGTGAGGTGAGCGCGTGAGCGAGGCGCCGATCCGGATGGTGCGGTCCGGGACGATGACCGCCGTCGTCCTCATCGCCGTCGCGCTGGTTGCCTGCGGCTCACAGGCCAAGAACGCAGCCGAGACCGGGGAGGAAGCCGTGCCCGACGCCGTGCCGGCCGACGAGGTGTTGGCAGCCAGCGCCGCCGGCCCGCCGATGGAGCTGGGCGCCGAGCCGATGACCGTCACGCTCCCGCTCTCGGAGTCGGCGCGAAGCCGCATGCGCGCCACCGAAGGCGCCAAGCTGCGGCTCGCGCTCGAAGGAGTGACCATGCTGCGCCCCGGGGTCACCTACCAGGTCTACCTCGACCTGCCGCCGGGCGCGGCGACGGACGCGAGCAGCCCCCACTTCCTCGGCCACCTCGCCCTCTTCGCCGAGCCCGGGCAAAACGAGATGACGCGCACCTTCGACATCGCCGACAAGGTCGACGCCCTCCGCCGCGCCGGGGCGTGGGACGACGACGAGGTGCGAGTGACGCTGGTTCCCGCCGCCTCGCGCGAGGAGCTCGCCAAGGCCCCCGGCAGCGGCCCGTTCTTTCGCTTGCGGCGCATCGCGATCTCGGGGCGCTGAACCCGGCGCCCCTGAAAAGGGGAGGAGTGATCATGTCGCAGTCACGCACGCGTCGAAGCTGGCGGTGGGCGTTGGCGCCCGTCGCCTTCCTGCTGCTCGCCGGCTGTCCGGGCGGCGGCGAGACCCCGGGGCCGGATCCCACTCCCAGCGTCGGACCAGAGGGGATGACGACCCCCACGCCGCCGCCGGGCACGACCGGCTTCGTGCGCCGCGAGATCAACACCTTCGACTCGGCGCAGGTCGACGCTTACCGCAAGGGCGTGGCGTTGATGCAGAGCCGGGGCGCCGACGACCCCACGAGCTGGACCTACCAGGCCAACATGCACGGCTTCCCGACCACCAACACCATCTGTTCGGTGACCCCCGGCCCGGTGCAGCCACAGTGGTCCACCTGCCAGCACGGCAGCTTCTTCTTCCTCGCCTGGCACCGCATGTACCTCTACTACTTCGAAAAGATCCTGCGCGCCGCGGTGCGCGAAGCCACCAGCGACCCCAACTACGACTTCGCGCTGCCGTTCTGGGACTACGAGAACCCCGACAACCACGACCTGCCGGAGCCGCTGCGCAACCCCGCCAACAACACCAACCCGCTGTGGGTGGCGCAGCGCACCAGCAACTGCAACAGCGGCGCCGAATGCGTCTCGGCCGAGGTGGCCTCCGACGAAGACGCCATGGACCTGATCCCCTTCTGCAGCTGCAGCGGCGGCAGCTGCACCGGCTGCATGACGGGCATCTCCTCGGACGAGAGCTTCGCCGGCGGCTTCATCGCGGCCCCCAACCACAGCGCCTCCTTCCCCGGCGAGCTCGAGCTGCAGCCGCACGGCGTCGTCCACAACGCGGTGGGCGGGCCCACCGGTTGGATGTCGTACTTCACTTGCGCCGCGCGGGACCCCGTTTTCTGGCTGCACCACGCCAACATCGACCGCCTCTGGCAGGTCTGGCTCAACCAGACCGGCGGCCGTGCCAACCCGCTCGGCAACGACGAGTGGAAGACCCAGACGTTCACCTTCTTCGACGAGACCGGCGCCGCCAAGCAGCTCACCGGCTGCCAGATCCTCAACACCCTCAGTCAGCTCGACTACCAGTACGACGGTGTGCCGGTGAGCAACGTCACGCTTTGCGACGGCGAGGCGCCGGCGGCGCCCGCCGGGCCCGAGCCGACGCCCCCCGGTCCCCCCAAGATGCTGGCGCAGGGCAAGACCGCCCAGGTCGAGCTCGCCCGCGCGCCGGTAGCGGTGGCGGTGGCGCTGCCCAAGCCGGCCAGCGACCGCATGCTCGCCGTCGCCGGGCCGGCGGAGCCGGGCCGCCTGCAGCTGGTCATCGAGGGCCTGCGCCAGATGCGCCCCGGCGTTCCTTACCAGGTCTACCTCAACCTGCCCGAGGGCGCCGCGCCCGATCCCAAGGGACCGAGCTTCGTCGGCCACGTCAGCATCTTCGCCGACCCCGATCACCCGGCCGACATCACCCGCACCTTCGACATCACCGACGAGGTGCAGGAGCTGCAGGCCGCCGGCCGCTGGAGCGGCGACCTGCGCGTCACCTTCGTGCCGGCGCACAACGCCGACGTGATGGCCGCCGCGCCGCAGGGCGGGGCGTTCGTGCGGTTCAGGAAGGTGTCGGTGCGCGAGCGGCCGTAGGCCGCGACATTAGGAACGAGCGTGCGGGCGCAGCCGTCAGCGGTTGCGCCCGTATTGCTCGTGGTTGGAAACCCGAGGGCGCGTCCGTCCATCTGTATGCCAACCAAGGAGAGAGGACCATGAGCAACAAAGTCGTCGCGGCCCTGCCGCAGGCCGAGAGCGCGCGCCTGATCCCTTTCACCACGTGTCGAGTCGTTCCCGGGATCGTGCCGAAGACCTACTTCCTCATCGTCGAAGGCACCAAGCCGTGCGTCAACATGGACGTGCGCCTGAGCCCCCGCATCTACATCCGGCGCCCGGAGTACTGGGGCATCGAGGTCGTTGGCAGCCTTCCCGGCGGGCTCTGCCTGCCCGTCACCGCCAAGTACACCGTGGCGCTGCCGCTCGAGGGGGTAACAGGGACCAAGGGTGTCGAGGTGATCGGCTCCAACAAGAAGAAAAAGCATCGGGTGCCGCCCGCCTCAGGGCGGTAGCCACCTTAGACCGCTGCGAGTCGGCGCGGCCAGCGGTGCCGCCGGAGGATTCCGCCTCACGGTCGCCTAGCGGTTGCGCCCGTACTGCTCGTGGCTCGACACCCAGTCGAGCGAGCTGATCGCCGAGGCCAGCGACAGCTCGCCGGCGAGGACGGTGCCGGCGATGATCTCGGCGAGCTTCTTGACCTTCCCCTTGCCGACGCAGCCCATGATCTCGCAGGCACTCCTTCTGCGTCGGCAGGCCGGTGCCGCCGCCGTGGGTGGCGATGATCAGCGACGGCAGGGTGATCGAGATGTAGAGGTCGCCCTCCTTGGTCACCTCGGTGTAGCCGATCGCCGCCGACGACTCGGACACGTTGGCGACGTCCTGGCCGGTGGCGATGAACATCGCGGTGATGGCGTTGGGCGAGTGGGCGCCGTTGTTGTTGGCGCCCGAGAGCATGGTGCCGACGTTGGCGATGCTGGCGTGGTAGTGAAGGGTCTCGGGCTCGACGCGCATGTTCTGCACCAGCGTCTCCCGCGGGATGGTGGCCTCGGCGATCACCCGCTTGCCGCGGGTGTTCATGATGTTGACCTGCGAGGCCTTCTTGTCGGTGGCGAGGTTGGACTCGAGGTAGAAGCGGCGCACGGTTTTCACCTGCTCGAGGATCCACGAACAGGCGGCGAAGGTGGCGCGCCCCACCATGTTCTGCCCCGCGGCGTCGCCGGTGAAGTAGTTGAAGCGCAGGTAGGCGAACTTGCTGGCGAGGTAGATCTCGATGTGCAGCAGCTTGGCGACGCGCGAGGTGGTCTCCGCCTGCTCGGCGATCTGCGGCATGTGGTGGGAGACCCAGTGCTTGAAGTCGCGCGCCTCGCGGGCGGAGTCGAAGATGAACACCGGCGCCCGCTGCATGGCGTCGTCGACCACCGTGCAGGTGACGCCGCCCGACATGTTGAGCAGCTTGATGCCGCGGTTGTAGGAGGCGACCAGCGTCCCCTCGGTGGTGGCGAGCGGGATCAGGAAGTCGCCCTGCGCGTGCTCGCCATGCACCTTGAGCGGCCCGGCGAGGCCGATGGGGACCTGCGCCACGCCGATGAAGTTCTCGATATTGCCCTGGGTGACGCTGGGGTCGTACGAGGCGGCGGTGATGTGCTTGGGCTTGACGCCGGCGAACTCTTCGAGGAAGCGCAGCCGCTGGCGGACGATCTTGTGGCTGTAGTTGTCCTCCTTGTTGTAGGGGACGGCGAGCGGCTTTTCCTTTTTGTCCTCGATGGCGTCGGTGACCTTGAACTTGAGCTCGCCGAAGGGCGTCGCCTCGACGGCGATCTCGATCTCGTGCTTACCCTTCTCGAGCGCGCCGTTCTTCGCCGAGATCGCCACCGTGCGCGCGAGCGGGAAGGGGAGCGGCTTCTTCTCGGAGACCTCGGGCGCCTTGAGCGTGTGCTGCTTCTCCGCGTCGCTGTAGTCGAGGGTGAGGTCCGCGAGCGGCACCTCGCGGCCGTCGATCTTGATGCTGGTGACGCGGATCAGCGTGGCGTCGGAGAGGCGGTTCTTGACGCTGAAGCGGACGCCGCCCGGGACGTTCTCCAGGCTCCCGAAGTTGTACATCTGCTTGAGGATGAGACCGGGGACCTTGAGCATGGGACACCTCCGCCGGACGCTCTGGAGAGCTGGGATGGTATCGGAAAAAGACGCGGTGGCGACTCAGCCGGAGGGGCGAATCGACGCGATGGCCACGGATCGCGCGACGAGCGAGCCGGGCGCGACGGCGACCCGGTCGGCGACGAGCACCACCTCGAGCGCCTGGTCGCCGTCGCGGTCTTCCGGCACCGGGATGCGGAAGGTCTGCGTAGCGGGTCGGTCGGCCCGCACGACGACGCGAACGCGAGTGCCGCCGGCGGCCGATGGGATGCGGATGGCGAGCCCGAGCGGATAGAAGTCGTGCAGGTCGCGAAGGCGGCGGAGGCGCACCTCGAGCGCCCGCGTCGAGGCCGGCGGGTTGACGAGGACGGTGGTGGCGCGGCCCCTCGAGCCGCAGCGGGCGGTGGGCGGACCAGAACCAGCCGCCGGTGCCGACGAGCCCGGCCGTCACACCCGCCGCGGCGACGATGAGCAAGCCGCGGAGCAGCGCGCTCGAAGGTTGCGGCGATGGGCGGCTCGAATCGTCGGTGCGCATCGCTTCGGGTGCCGAAGCGGTTTACGACTGGCGGGGTGCGGGCGTTGGAGGCTCGAGCAAGCGAAGGAGGATTGACATCATGATGCGTCGATATCTATGCTTCGATGCATGCGAACCACGCTCTCTTTGGACGACGACGTCGCTGCCGCCCTCGAGCGCCTGCGCAAGGGTGGGGACGCGAGCTTTAAGCAGCTCGTCAACGAGGTGTTGCGGCAAGGCCTTCGTCAGATGGACCGCAAAGAGCGCAAGTCCCGTTTTCGCACGCGCTCGGTGGATCTCGGCCGCTGCCGGATCGGCAGCCTCGATGACGTCGCCGAGGCGCTCGCCGTCGCCGAGGGCGAGGGGTTCCGTTGATCCTGATCGACGCCAATCTCCTCGTCTACGCCCACGTCAAGAGCGCCGCCGAGCACGAGCCTGCACGCGAGTGGCTCGATGGGAAGCTGAACGGTCCGGCGCCCGTGGGGCTACCGTGGGCGAGCCTGCTCGGGTTCCTGCGACTGGTGACCAACCCCAGGATCTTCGATCGACCGGCCACCATGAAAGATGCGTGGAATCAGGTGCAGGGGTGGCTCGACTGCGAAACGGCTTGGATTCCCGAGCCCGGCTCCCGCCATGCCGATCGGCTCGGGGAGCTGCTGGCGGTACCCGGTGTTCGCGGCAATCTAATCCCCGACGCACACCTTGCAGCGTTGGCCATCGAGCACGGGCTACTGCTGTGCTCGACGGATGGAGATTTCGGGCGGTTCCCGGAGCTGCGCTGGGAGAACCCGTTGTCGGTTCGCGAGTGATGTCTCGTGCAGCCGAGGCGCGCAGCCCGTGTACGACCGCGCCACGGTGGGACCGATCCTGTGCGGCTACGCCGTGACCCAGGTCCCCGTCGTCCCTGCCAGCGCTTCCTTCAACGTGAAGACGTTGGTGATCAGCGTGCGGCTGCCGCCGCGTTCGACGAAGCGGCAGGCGGCTTCCATCTTGGGGCCCATGCTGCCGGCGGGGAAGTGGCCTTGGGCCATGTACTCGCGGGCCTCGGCGACGGTGACGATGTTGAGCGGGCGCGCCTCGGGCGTGCCGTAGCCGACCTGCACGCGGTCGACGCCGGTGAGGATGATGAGCTCGGGCGCGCCGAGGGCGAGCGCCATCACCACCGAGGCGAGGTCCTTGTCGATGACGCCCTCGACGCCCACCAAGTCGCCGCTGGTGGTGCGCGCCACCGGGATGCCGCCGCCGCCGCCGCTGATGACGATGGTGCCGGTCTCGAGCAGGGAGAGGATCTCCTGGCGCTGCACGATCGTCTTGGGATCGGGCGACGGCACGACGCGGCGCCAGCCGCGCCCCTTGTCTTCCTTGACGACCCATCCGCGCTCGCGGGCGCGCGCGGCCGCCTCTTCGGCGGTGAAGAACGGGCCGACGAACTTCGTGGGGTCGCCGAAGGCGGGGTCGTTGGCGTCGACCTCGACCATCGTCAGCATGCAGCAGACGCGGTGCACCATGCCGCGGCGGCGCAGCTTGCCGCGCAGCACGCGCTCGATCATGTAGCCGAGGCCGCCCTGGAGGTCGGCGCCCATGACGTCGAGCGGCAGCACCGGCGCCTCGGCCTTGGCGAGCTCGACGCGGATCATCTGGTTGCCGATCTGCGGCCCGTTGCCGTGGGTGAGCACCAGCTCGTAGCCGCGCTCGACGACGTCGAGGACGCCGTCGAGGCTGCGCTCGAGGTTGAGGTAGTCCTGCTCGACCGTGCCTTCCTCGCCCGGCTGGGTGATGGCGTTGCCACCGAGGGCGATGACGGCGCGGCGGCCGTGGGTGCGGTCGAGCATGGGAGTCGGGAGACTGCGGATTCTAGCCATGTCTCGTCATCGCGAGCGCAGCGAAGCGATCTCGATGGCGCGGTGTCGAGATTGCTTCGTTCGCTGCGCTCCTCGCAATGACGGTCAACCGCCGCGGAGGTGCGCCACGATGGCGGCGACCATCGCTTCGTCGCTCGCCTTGCTCGCCTCGGCGGCCGGCGGCACGCCGAGGGTGCGCAGGGCCTCGCTGGTGACCGGGCCGATGGAGGCGGCGCGCAGCGTGCGCCGACGCTCGCTCCACCGCGGCTCGAAGAGGCCGGCGAAGCAGCGCGCGATGCTCGGGCTAGTGAAGGTGACCCAGCCGAGCGGACCGTCGCCGAAGATCGCCGCCGCGCGCTCGCGGGCGTCGGGCGGCGCGGTCTTGCGGTAGGCGATGACGGCGTCGACCTCGTGCCCGGCGGCGCGCAACCCGTCGGCGAGCGTGGGGCGGGCGTCGGCTGCCTGCGGCAGCAGAATGCGCTCGCCCGGTCCGCGGCGGAGGCGAGGAGCCAGCGCGGCGAGCAGCCCTTCGGCGGTGGACTCCTCGGCGACAAGGTCCGGCAACACGGCATCGGCGCGGAGCGCGGCGTCCGTGGCGTCGCCGATCGCTGCCACCGCGACGCCGTCGGGCCAGCGGTTGTTCATGGCGCCGAAGAGAGCGCGCACGGCGTTGGCCGAGGTGAAGACGACACAGCGATAGCTGGCGAGGTCGCGCGCCGCGGCGGCGAACGGTGCCGGGTCCTCGGGAGGCAGCAGCGCCAGCAGCGGTAGCCGCTCGACGTCCGCACCGGCGGCGGTCAGGAGGTCAACGAGCTCCTGGGCTTGGTGCTCGGCTCGCGTGACGACGACGCGCCGGCTGGCGAGTGGGAGAGAGGGCATGAGCGGAGCGTATCGGATGGTGTGTTGCGCGCACCCGCGCTGCCGTCAGCGGCGACCACCCCTGCCGTCATCGCTAGCGCAGCGAAGCGATCTCTATGCTGCGGGATCGAGATTGCTTCGTCGCTGCGCTCCTCGCAATGACGGGAGCGCCACGACCGGTTCAGCCGTGCAGTCGGGCCAGCAACACGTCGGCGCCTTGCACGCGCATCCGCTCTACGCAGGTGGCAGCCACCGACACAGTCTCGTCACCCTCGGCCTCGCCGCGCACGACTTCGCCGCCATCGGGCGCGGCGAGAAGCGCGCTCAAGGTGAGACCGCCGTGGGTGACGCGCGCCCACGCCGCCAGCGGCAGCGTGCAGTCGCCGCCGAACGCCGTCACCACCGCGCGCTCGGCGATCGCCGCCGCGCGAGTGGGTCGCGTGGTCGAGGGCGGCGCAGAGCGGCTCTGCCTCGCTCCCTCGCCGCACCTGAACGGCGAGCGTGCCTTGTCCCGGCGCTGGCAACACTTCACTCGCCCCCAACGCGTGCGCCGGCTCATGGCCCAGCCCCAATCTCGCCAACCCCGCCGCCGCGAGCACCGTGCCCGCCGCTCCCGTCTCGCGCCACTTGCGGAGCCGGGTCTCGACGTTGCCGCGCACCGGCACCATCTCGAGGTCCGGCCGCAGGGCCAGGAGCTGCGCCTGCCGGCGCAGCGAGCCGGTCAGCACGCGGGCGCCGCGCGGCAGCTCCGCCACCCGCGTCGCGACCTCGCTCACCAGCACGTCGCGTGGGTCGGCGCGCTCCGGATACGCCGCGATCACCAGCTCTTCCGCCGCACGCACGGGCAAGTCCTTCAGGCTGTGCACCGCGAGGTCGAGCGAGCCGTCGAGCAGCCCCGCCTCGAGCTCGGCGGTGAACAGGCCCTTGCCCCCGACCTTGTTGAGGTCGCCGGCCAGCCGGTCGCCGCGCGTCGACATCGGCACCAGCTCCACCACGACGCCTGGGTGCGCCGCCTCCAGCGCCCGCGCGACCAGCCGCGACTGCGCGAGTGCCAGCGGACTGCTGCGCGTGCCCAGCCGCAGGCGCCGGCCGGTTGCTCACGCCCGCGCCTGCCGTCACTCCTCGTCCTCGCCCAGCTGGAAGAGGTCGCGCGCCAGCTCGAGGTGGGCGAGGTCGCGCTCGGTGCCGCCCGCTCGCGTGGCACCGACCAATCTGTTCGAACCGACCGCGCGCAACCGCGTCGAGGGGTGGTGCAGGATCTTGCGCACCAGCGAGCGCGTCAGGCGGTCGAGGTCCTCCTGCGCTTCGGCGGGGAAGCGGCCGCGGACGGCGTCGACCTCATCGCGGCGGATGCGCTCGGCGCGGCGCTGCAGCTCGGCGATCAGCGGCTCCGCCTCGAGCCCTTGGTACCAGGAGGCGAAGTGGCGCAGCTCCTCACCGACGATCGTCTCCACCAGCGGCGCCTGGGTGCGGCGGCGCTCGAGGTTGCGCGCCACCAGGTGCTGCAGCGAGTCGAGATCGTGCAGGAAGACGTTCTCCAGCCGCGCCACCTGCGGCGCCACGTTGCGCGGCACACCGAGATCGACGACGAGCAACGGGCGGGCGCGTCGCTGGCGCATGACCTGCCGCAGCTCGCCGGCCTCGACCACCGGCTCGTCGGAAGAGGTGGAGGCGACCAGCACGTCGCACTCGGCGATGGTGGCGTAGCGGTCCTGGAACGGCGTCACGGTGGCGCCCGGGAACGCCTCGAGCAGCGCCGCGTGGCGATGCGTGCCGCGCACCGCGAAGCGCAGGTCGCGCACTCCCTTTTCGGCCAGCGCGCGGGCCGCCATCGCCGCCGTCTCGCCGCCGCCGAGCACCAGGCAGGAGCGCGCCTCGACGCCGACGAAGATGTGGCGCGCCAGCTCGACCACCGCGTAGCCGAGCGACACGGCGCCTTCGCCGATCTCGGTCTCCGTACGCGCCCGCCGCCCCGCCTGCACCGCGCAACGCAGCAGCCGCTTGACCACCGTCCCGCAGCTGCCGACGGTCTCGGCGAGCTCGCCCGCTCGCCGCACCTGGCCGAGGATCTCGGGCTCGCCGAGCACCATCGACTCGAGACCGGCCGCCACCGCCAGCAGGTGGCGCGCCGCCTCGCCGTCGTGCAGCACCCAGAAGCGCCCCTCGCGCTCGACCTCGGGGGCGCGCGCGGTGAAGGCGAGCTCGAGCGCGGCGCGGAAGGCGCCCTCCTGCTTGCTCCCCGGCGCCACCGGGTGCGGGCGCAGGTACACCTCGGTGCGGTTGCAGGTGGAGAGGACGTACGCCTCCGCCACCTCCGGCCGCGCCATCAGCCGCAGCAGCACGCCCTCGGCCTGTTCGGCCGACAGCGCCACGCGCTCGCGCAGCTCCAGCGGCGCCGAGCGGTGGTCGATGCCGACCGCGAGCAACGCCGGCCCGCGGGCGGGCTCGCGTTCCGACTCCACCTCGCCCACGGGATCGTCCGGCATCGCCATCAGCCGCGCCGCCTCATCAGAACGAGCGGTGGAAGCCGACCATCAAGGTGTGCACGGCAACGAGCGAGGCGACGATGACGCCGAGCCCGGCGAGGCTCGCCACCGCCGTCTGCCGCCCCTGCCAGCGGCGCAGCCGGCGCAGCAGCAGCGCGATGCCGTAAAGCGCCCAGGTAGCCATGGTGAGCAGGATGGTCGGATCGCGCTGCCAGTCGAGGTCGCTGCGCTGGCTCGCCCAGATCGCGCCGTCGATCAGCGCGCCGGTGAGCGCCGCGAAACCCACCGCGAGCGCGCCGTTCATCATCCGCTCGAGCACCTCGAGCGGCGGCAGCTTGCCGTAGAAGACCGAGAAGCGCGAGCGCTTGAGCTCGCGATAGAGACGCAAGAACAGGAACCCGTAGCTCGCCGCCACCGCGAACGCGGCGTAGCCGAGCAGGGCGAGGAAGACGTGGATGCCGAACAGCGGGTGCTCGAACAGCTCGCGTTTGGGCGGCATCGGCTCGTGCAGCAGCACCGCCAGCAGCTGGAAGACCAGCACCTGCCCCACCAGCCAGACGCCGGTGGCGCGCTCGCCGCCGAGCCACTCGAGAAATAGATAGATGATGGCGATGGCGAAGGCGACGACGGTGAGCGCCTGCGACACCGTGGCGCCGGGGAACTGCGCCCACCGCCAGGTGAGCCAGCCGAGGTAGGCGAGGTGGAGCGCCACCGCCGCCTGCAGCAGCGGGCTCGCGAGCCGTTGCGCGCCCTTGTGGGCCTTGAAGAAGAGGACGCCATAGGCGGCAGTCGCCGCCGCGTAGCCGAGCAGCACCAGGTACGGCGCGAAGGTGGCGAAGTCGTTCATGGGGAAGGGCGGAGCCCTCGCATATGGTACTTTGCCGCCCGCTCGGGAGAGACCATGGCCAACGTCGTCGTCGTCGGTTTGCAGTGGGGGGACGAGGGGAAGGGGAAGATCGTCGACCTCCTCTGCCCGGCGTTCGACGTCGTCGCCCGCTACCAGGGCGGCCACAACGCCGGCCACACCGTGCGCTTCGGCGAGCAGCACTTCGCCCTGCGGCTGATCCCCTCGGGCATCCTGCACCCCGAGGTGCAGTGCGTGCTCGGCAACGGCATGGTGATCGACCCCGAGGCCTTCTTCGACGAGGTCGCGAAGCTGCGCGAGGCGGGCATCGCCATCGACGGCCGCCTCTTCGTCTCCGAGCGCGCGCAGGTGATCTTCGGCGAGCACGCCTCGCTCGACCTCGCCCGCGAGGCGGCCGCGGGCAGCGGCAAGATCGGCACCACCGGCCGCGGCATCGGCCCGGCCTACGAGACCAAGGTCGGCCGCGCCGGTCTGCGCGTCTGCGACCTCTCGGCCCCCGACGTCGAGGAGCGGCTGCGCACGCTGATGCTGCGCATCGAGGGCGAGCTGCAGTCGCTCGGCGGCGAGCCCGTCGGCCACCCGATGCGCGTCGCCGACCAGTGCCGCGACTGGGCCGCCCGGCTGGCGCCTTACAAGACCGACACCGCGGCGCTTCTGCAGTCGGCGGCCAAGGCCGGCAAGCGCATCATGCTCGAGGGCGCGCAGGGCAGCATGCTCGACGTCGACCACGGCACCTTCCCGTTCGTCACCAGCTCGAGCGCCACGGCGGGCGGCGCCTGCACCGGCAGCGGGCTGCCGCCGCGCGCCGTCGACGGCGTGCTCGGCGTGCTCAAGGCCTACACCACGCGCGTCGGCGGCGGGCCGCTGCCCACCGAGGACGTCGGCGAGGCGGGCGAGTACCTGCGCAAGCGCGGCAACGAGTTCGGCACCGTCACCGGCCGGCCGCGCCGCTGCGGCTGGCTCGACCTGGTGGCGGCGCGCTACGCGGTGGCGCTCAACGGCGTCGACGCGATAGCGCTCACCAAGCTCGACGTGCTCGACGGCTTCGCCGAGATCCCGGTCTGCACCGGCTATCGCTACCGCGGCGAGCTGCTCAAGCGCTTCCCGGCCGAGGCGCGCGTGCTCGTCGAGGCGAAGCCCGAGTACCGCGCCATGCCGGGATGGCGCAAGCAGACCGTGGGCATCCTCGACTACGAGTCGCTGCCGGTGCAGGCGCGCGACTACGTTGCCTATCTCGAGGGGGAGCTCGAGGTGCCGATGGCGCTCGTCTCCACCGGGCCGCGGCGCGAGGAGACGATCCTGCGCGAGAGCCCGGTGCTGCGTCGGCTGACGTCGGACTCGCTGGCGAAGCTGCGCGCGTAGAGTGCGCTCTGCGCACCGATCTTCGGCTGAGGAGCGGATGGTGCGCAGAGCGCACCCTACGCCGAGCCGCTGCCGCGCTTGCGGCCGTGACGGCGAAATGGTTTCGTGACATAGTGCAGTGGATGTCGCGGTTGCGGTGGGCGGTGGGTGCGCTGTGCTTCGTGGGCGGCTCGTTGATCGGGCCGCCGCTGCTGGCGCAGAGCAACGACGAGATCCAGAGCGCCCTGCAGTGGAACCTGTCGACGCCGGGCGCCCGCAGCCTGGCGCTCGGCGGCGCCTTCCTCGGCCTCGCCGACGACGCCACCGCGGCTTACGCCAATCCCGCCGGCCTGGCGCAGCTGCCGCGGCCCGAGGTGTCGATCGAGGGGCGCGGCTGGGACTTCACCAGCCGTTTCGTCGACCGCGGCCACCAGCCGGCGACGGGCGTGACCGGCATCGGCGTCGACACGATCGACGGCCTCCAGCTCGGCGAGCGGAGCGACAGCACGGCCGGCGTCTCGTTCGCGTCGTACGTCCACAGCGGCCGGCGCGGCGCCTTGGCGCTCTACCGCCACCAGCTCGCCGACTTCGAGGCGTCGCTGGTCTCGCACGGGCCCTTCGCCGGGCCGCGCGAGCTCACCGGCCGCGCGGTGCCGGCTCGCTCGCACCTGCAGCTCGACATCGAGTCGTGGGGCGCGGCCGCGGCCTATCGCCTCGGCGCGCAGCTGTCGGTGGGCTTGGCGCTCTCGTGGCAGCGCTTCCACTTGAGCTCGTTCACCGAGCGCTACGACCGCCGCGACCGCACCGGCGATCCGCTCGTCGACGGCCTCACCGGCGGCTTCTTCGGCCCGGCGGACTTCCTGCCCGAGAACGTGCTCAACGTGCAGACGCTCGAGGGCAGCGACGAGGACCTCACCGGCAGCCTCGGCGTGCTGTGGCGGCCGGCGACGGCGTGGAGCGTCGGCGCCGTCTACCGCCGCGGCGGCGACTTCGGCTTCCGTGCCCAGTTCGTGCAGGGGCCGCGCGGCGAGGCGCCAGGCACCCTCGAGCCCAGCGTCGGCGGCGCCGGCGTCTTCCACGCCCCCGACAGCTTCGGCGCCGGCGTCGCCTGGCGGCCAAGCGACGAGCTGGTGGTGGCGCTCGATTGGGACCGCGTCGGCTACTCGGCGCTCGCCGACGACATCGTCAACGTCCTGCTGGCGGCGCGCGGCGAGGAGCACGCCTTCGCGATCGCCGACGCCGACGAGCTGCACCTGGGGGCGGAGTACCAGGCGGTCTCCTGGCGCGTGCCCGTCGCCTTCCGCGTCGGCCTCTGGCACGACCCCGACCACCGCCTGCGCTACGAGGGGCGCAACGCCGTGCTGCGCGCCCGCTTCGCGGCGGGCGACGACCAGCTCCACCTCTGCGGCGGTCTCGGCGTGGTGCTCGGCCGCGCGCAGGTCGACGTCGCCGTCGACACCTCCGACCTCGTGGACACCGTGTCGCTCTCCACGGTGGCGCGGTTCTGAACGTAGACCTTGCGATGAAAGATGCGATGAACGCTGCGATCGAATCTCCACCCACACGGCGCGTCTGGTTCTCGTGATGCGCAAATCCTCAGCTCCCACCTCGGCGGTGAACTGGCCGGCCCTGCTCGTCCTCTGGGCGCTCGCGCTGGCGTTCGTGCTGCTGACGTAGTGGCTTGGCCTGGTAAAGGCCACCAGTGAACGGCCGCTGGCCAACGCGCAGTTGCCGGCCCGCGCTGACGGCCGAGCCCGGTGCGGGCGGCGACGGTGACAGGGCGGAAGAGCGCGCGCTCAGCGCTGGGCCGACCACAGCTCGAGGAAGCGCGGCGAGAACAGCTCGGGGTTGGGTCGGAAGGCGGGGTCGGCGCGGCGGGCGTCGCGCGCGTCGGCGATGGCGGCGGCGAGGAGCATAGCGTCGCGCCCGCCGCCGAGGCGGTAGAGCGCCTGGCGGGCGGCGGCGCGCAGCGCGAGCTGCCAGGCGCGCGCGGTGGCGTCGGCAGGCGCCGGCAGCGCCTCGAGCAGCTCCACCGCGCGCGCGTAGTTGCCGGCGAGGAAGCTGTCGAGGGCGCGCGTCAGCTCGCCGCGAGCGGCGGCACGGGCGGTCGCCGCGGCCTCGACGGGATCGGCGATGCCGAGCTTGCGACGGCAGTCGGCGACGCCGGAGCGCGCCTCGCCGGCGGGGCCGGGGATCGTCACGGCGACGCCTTGCGCCGCCGAGACCTCCCACTCGCGAAGCGCGTCCTCGCAATGCCCGAGGCGCGCGTAGGCGACGGCGAGCAGGTGGTGGGGAAGGTAAGGCTCGGGGATGGCGCCGACGAGGCGGGCGCGCGCTTGCTCCGCCGGTCGTTCGGCGGCCGCGGCGGCGAGTAGCCGCGCCGCGTCGCCGGCGTCGCCGCGCGCGAGCGCGGCACGGCCGTCGAGGTACGACTGCCGGTAGTCGGCGCGCGCGGCCGGCGAACCGGCGATGAGCGCGATGGCGACGAATGCAGCAACCACCTTCGCGGGGCCGATGCCGGCGTAGATCGTAGGGCGGGCTCGGCGCCCGCCATCCGTTCTCAGCGAGGCGCGACGCATGCCGAACGGCGGGCGCCGAGCCCGCCCTACGATGCCGTCGAGACGACGAAGTGCCCCCGTGATCGCGAGGAGCGAAGCGACGAAGCGATCTCGATGCTGCGGGGACTGATTACGGTCCGTGCCACGGCGACTGCTGCCACTCACGCTCACTGGCCCGGCCCTCCGAGCAGCTCCGCCGCGCGCAACTCCCTCAGCTCGACGCGACAGAGCGCGCGACCGCCGGCCGCGACGTGCGCCTCGCAACTGCGCTCGCCGCCACCTTGAGGATGACGAAGCCACGCCGTGTAGTCACCTTCTGGAATGGCCATCGCCAACGGCGTGATCGCGTCCTCTGGAAGCGGCACTTCGCGCCCGTCGGCGGCGACGAGCCGCACGAGCTCGCCCCACGGGCGCGCGTCGATCGCCAACACTCCACTGGCGACAGTCGCGGTTGCGCCGGCAGGCCCACCGGGTGCAGTCCCGGGAGTCCCGCCCACCGCGTCCGCTTGCACGGTCGTCGCGCTCGGGGTCGCGGCGGTGGGGACAGCGACTGCGCCAGGCGATGTCGTCTCGGCAGAAGCCTCCGGAGATGCCGGCATCCGCGGATCGTTCGTTGGCAAGGTGGCTCCGCCAGCGCTCGGCTCAGCGTCTCGGCCGCCGACAGCTTCGGGCGCCACCGGAAATGGAAGCAGCGTGTCCTCGGCGCTTCGCGTCGCGAGTCGCGCGGCGAGCGTCGCGACGACCAGAACGACGAGAGCCGCTGCCCACGCCACGAGCCGACGTCGGCGCGGCGCCGCACGCCCACTCCACGGCCTGCTCGGCGCCACCAGCTCCGCGGACGGCACCAGCCGCCGCGCCATCGGCTCGAGGATGGCGAGCAGCTCCGCCCCGTCGCGCGGCCGCTTCGCCGGGTCGCGCTCGAGGCAGCGATCGACGAGCGCGGCGAGCTCGGCGGGCGTCTCCGGCGCCAATTCGCGTAGCGGCTGCGGTGCGCTGTCGAGCAGCCGGAAGATCATCGCCGCCGGGCTGTGACCCGGGACGGCGCGGCGCCCCGACAGCAGCTCGTAGGCCACGGCGCCCCACCCGTGCACGTCGGCACGCGCGTCGGAGAGCTCTCCGCGCGCTTGCTCCGGCGCCATGTAGGCGAGCGTGCCGATCGCCTTGTCGTCGCCGGTGAGCACCGAGCCGGCGCCGAGCTCGCGGGCGATGCCGAAGTCGAGGATCTTCACCCGCCCGTCGGGCAGCAGGCGCAGGTTTCCCGGCTTGACGTCGCGGTGGACGATGCCGGCGGCGTGCGCGTGCGCGAGGCCGGCGGCGACGTCGAGCAGCAGGCGCAGCTTCTCGCCGAGCGCGAGGTCGCCGTCGTCGCCCAAGTGCGGACCGATCGAGCGCGGACCGATCGAGCGCGGGCTGACCGAGCGCGCGAGCCGCTGCGCCAGGTCTTCGCCGGGCAGCAGCTCCTGCACCAGGTAGGGCACCTCGCCGTCGGCGCCGAAGTCGTGGACGGTGACGATGTTGGGATGGACGAGCCGCGCCGCGAGCTCCGCCTCGCGCACGAAGCGCTGCCGCACGGCCGGCTCGTCGGCGAGGCAGGTCTTGATCGCCACCGCGCGCTTGAGCACCGGGTCGAAACCGCGGTAGACGTCGCCGAAGCCGCCGCGGCCGATGCGCTCGAGCACCTGGTAGCGGCCGATGACGGCGGGGACGCCCGAGGCGGGGGAGCCGGGTGGGACGCCGCCGAGGGTGGGCGGGAGGTCGTGGCTCGTTGGACCGGAGACCGCCGGCTCGGCGACGGGCAGCCCGAGCTCGTCTAGCAGCCGCTGCGGATCGGTGTCGAGCACGCCGCTGCCGGTGTCGGCAGCGAGCAGCCGCTCGAGCTCGGCGGCGCCAGCGGGATCTTCGGCGCGGCGCGCGGCGAGAAAGCGCTGGCGCTCCTCCTCGCTCATCGAGGCTGCCGCCTCGAAGTCGGCGAGCAGCCGCTGCCAGCGTTCGCTCATCGCCGCGCGCCTACTTGGCGCCGCTCCGCCGGCGATTGGCTCAAGCCTCGCCTTCGGCGGGCGCGTCGCTCGCTGCCGCCGCGGCCCCATCGCCAACGCCGTCGCCGCCCGCTGCTCCGTCAACTGCGAGCCGCGCGTGCAGCCAAGCGCGGGCAGTCCGCCACTGGCGCCCCACGGTTGCGGTGGAGGAGCCGAGCACCGTCGCCGTCTCCTCGACCGACATGCCGCCGAAGAAGCGCAGCTCGACGACGGCGGCGGCGGTGGCGTCGAGCGCCGCGAGATCGCCGAGCGCCTCGTCGAGCGCCTCCAGATCGCCCGGCGCATCCGCTGGCAGCTCGCCCACCACGTCGAGCGGCAGCGGCCGCACGTGCCCGCCTCGCTTGTTCGCGCCATGCCGCCGCGCGTGGTCGAGCAGCACCCGCCGCATCAGCCGCGCCGCGATGGCGAAGAAGTGCGCGCGGTCCTGCCACTGCGCCTGCCGCTGGTCCACCAGGCGCAGGTACAGCTCGCTGATCAGCGCAGTCGGCTGCAGCGTGTGCCCCGGCCGCTCGCGCGCCAGCAGCCGCTCGGCACGCCGGTGCAGCTCGGGGTAGACGAGCTGCATCAGCTCGTCCTGCGCGCGCGCGTCGCCGCCGCGCCAGGCCCGCAACGCGGCGGTAACCGCGGCGTCGGTCATGGCGAGGCGATTCTAGACGAGGGGCACCCGCGGCCCCGCCGGGTAGAATCGCCGCGACGGGCCACTTGGTTACGCCCCCATCGTCTAGGGGTCAGGACACCGCCCTTTCAAGGCGGTAACACGGGTTCGAATCCCGTTGGGGGTACCTTCCTGTTATCAGTTGGTTACAAGGAAGCACCGGGCCGGCGTCACATCGATGTACCTAAGTTTTGCCTAATACCGATTCCCGCCAGCAACTCGGCGGCGTTCCCGGCGTGGAACGAGACCGCGTCGTAGGCGCCGCGGAGCCGCTGGCGTTCATCTACGCGCTCGAGACGCGGCGGCGCCCCGCGCGGCCTTTCGACATCGCCAAGAGCGGCCCGCTCCACGCCGAGACGGGCAACGCGCTCGGCGCGCTCCTGCGGGTCTACGACGCCGGCATGGACGAGGTCGCGCGTCACCTCCGCGTGCTGATCCGGTAGACCGGGGCATGGCACCCGCCGACCGCGCCGCGTCCGCGCCGCTCGTTGACACTCACTGCCACGTGGACCTGTTCCCGGACCCCGCCGCGCTGGTCCAGGACATCGAGCGGCGTCGCGTCTACACCATGGCCGCGGCCGCCGGGATTCACCGCTCCCTTCCCGGCGAGACCAGAGGCGAGGATCGCCTGCTTCGCGCGGTCGCCGCGCCATGCGGATGTTAGATAGGGCGACCTCCACCGAATCCTCGGTCCGGTCGGGGAAACTCCCGTCACCAGCCGCCGCGCCGCCGCAGCGACACCCACTGCTGCACGCTGCCGAGGACCAAGTGATCGAGGAGGCGAATGCCGAGGAGCTCGTCGGCGTCCGCGAGTCGGCGCGTCAAGGCGAGGTCCTCAGCGGAAGGCGAGGGATCGCCACTCGGGTGCGTGTGGAAGAGGAGGACGCCTGCCGCTGACACGCAGCAGGGCCTGCTTCAAGATGGCCCGCGGCTCGACGGCGGCGCGCGCGAGAGTTCCGCGGTAAAGCTCGGCCTCCCCGAGCAGACGATTGCGGACGTCGAGAAAGAGCGCGCCCATCACCTCCTGGTCGCGCAGGCTGTAGCGGAGAAGCAGGTAGCGGGCGACCTCATCTGGGTTAGAGAGGGGGACCCGCTCGGGGAGCCCGGCCCGTGCGATGTCTGCCGCCAGAGTGCGCAGCGCCGCGAGGCGCGCGCGGTCGGTTCGCGCCAGCTCGAGCTCGCGGGCGGCGTCGTACGAGTGCTCGAGGGCCTCGGCCACCGCATCGAGGCCGTGCATCCCAGAGCGCGCTGCTACTTGAGCGGCGGCGACGAGCGCGCCCTTCGAGAAGGCGCTGGCGCTCGACAGGATCTGCGCGAAGGTCCTCGGCAATTATGGGTAACCCGACGTTAGACTCGCCACCTATGGCGAAGAGAGCTCCCGGATCCGGCGTGGGCAAGAAGCCCATCAAGGCATATACGCACAAGGGGAAGCAGCGGGTCAACAACCCGCCCGTTGGGCTCGTGACGCCGCAGACTGACCCTGAGGAGAAGCGGAAGGGCTACTCCTACGATCCTCACCTGGATCCACAGCTCCATTGGGCCGGCAAGATCGAACACACCTCCTTCGACGTACCCACCGTGTCGCTGCACGTGCATGAGCGCATCGACCCCCTGAGCATCATCGAGGCCGTCAAGCGGAGGAACGGCAAGAGGAGCAGCTGTCGCTCTTCTCCTCACCCGAGGAGAATCCCCCGCTCCGCGAGGCGATCGAGTTCTATCGGCACAAGCACAACTGGTCCAACCGTCTCATCGCCGGCGACAGCCTGCTCGTCATGAACTCCTTGCTCGAGAAGGAGGGGCTCGGCGGCCAGGTCCAGATGGTCTACATTGACCCGCCCTACGGCATCCGCTACGGGTCGAACTTCCAGCCCTTCGTGAATAAGCGCGAGGTGCGGGACGGCAAAGACGAGGATCTGAGCCAGGAGCCCGAGACCATCAAGGCCTTCCGCGATACCTGGGAGCTCGGCATCCACTCGTACCTCACCTATCTTCGGGACCGACTCCTCCTCTCCCACCAACTCCTCCACGACAGCGGAAGCGTCTTCGTCCAGATCTCCGACGAGAACGTGCATCTCGTGCGTGACCTCCTCGACGAAGTCTTCGGCGCTGCCAACTTCGTGAGCCAGATCGTCGTCCAGAAGACGGGCGGGCTCGGAGCCTCTGGGCTCAAGGCTGTCGCCGACTATCTTCTCTGGTACGCCCGCAACAAGGAACAGCTCAAGTATCGCAAGCTCTTCCTCGAGAAGCAGGTCGGCATTGGTGAAGGCACCGGCGCTCGCTACGACCAGCTCGAGTCACCGGACGGCAAGATTCGGCGGGCGATGACCACGGAGGAGAGACAAAACCCGGCTCTCATACCCGCCGGCTGGCGCGCATATCAGCTCGATAACTTGACCTCGGGTGCCTTCAGAGAGAACACCACGGTCCCGTTCACCTTCGAGGGCGAGACCTTCCACCCAGGCCCCAACGCTTGCTGGAAGACAACGGTGGAGGGACTTCAGCGACTCGTTCAGCAGAAACGCATCGTAAAGGCCGGACGGACCCTTCGGTTCGTCCGCTACCTCGAGGACTTTCCTGCATACGAGGTCACTAACCTCTGGGATGACGTGGCTGGCGCGCCCGACAAGGTCTACGTTGTGCAGACGAGCCCCGCCGTCATTCAGCGCTGCATTCTCATGGCGACGGACCCCGGCGACCTCGTCTTCGATCCCACCTGCGGCTCCGGCACGACGGCCTTCATCGCGGAGGAGTGGGGGCGCCGTTGGATCACCTGCGACACATCTCGCGTGGCTACTGCCCTGGCGCGTCAGCGGTTCATGACCGCCGTCTTCGACTACTACGAGCTCGCCCAACCGGAGGAGGGTGTAAGCAGCGGCTTCCTCTACAAGACGATCCCTCATGTCACCTTGGGGTCTATCGCTCGTAAGGAGCCCCCTAAACCCGAGACTCTCTTTGATGTCCCCAGTCCGGACCGCGCTCGCCATCGCGTAACCGGGCCGTTCACGGTCGAGGCGGTTCCTGCCCCGTCAGTCCGAGCGCTAGGCGAGATCGAACCGCCGCCTGCATCCGACGACGCCATTGGGCGCACCGGCGAAACGGCGCGTCTCGGCGACTGGGTGGACGAGCTCCACAAAACGGGAGTCCGCGCGCGCGGCGGTCAGAAGATCCAGTTCGCCCGCCTCGAGCCACTTGCGGGGACCCGATGGCTGCATGCCGAAGGGGAGACCAAAGAAGCCAAGCCTCGCCGCATCGTCGCATCCTTCGGACCCGAGCACGCACCGCTCGAACAGCGCCAGGTCGCGCTCGCGATTGAGGAGGCGCAGAGCCTCGCTCCTAAGCCAGCCCTCGTGCTCCTCTGCTCCTTCCACTTCGATCCAGAGGCGGCCAAGGACATCGAGGAGACGAAGTGGCCAGGAGTGACGCTCGTCAAAGTCCAGATGAACACCGACCTCCTCACCGAGGATCTCAAGAAGAAGCGTTCTTCGAATGAGAGCTTCTGGCTCGTGGGCCAGCCCGACGTCGCTCTCCTGCCGATCACCAAGGGCCAGGACAGAGGCAAATACCAGGTCGAGGTCCAGGGCTTCGATTACTACGACCCGAAGACCGGCACGATCGTCTCCGGCGGCCCGGAACGCATTGCGCTTTGGATGCTCGACCCCGACTACGACGGCCGGAGCTTGTTTCCGAGGCAGGTCTTCTTCCCCATGGCGGCCGAGATAAAAGGCTGGACACCGCTCGCGAAGACCTTGAAGGCGGAGATCGACGAGGAACGGATAGAGGCCTACCGCGGCACATCGTCCCTCCCTTTCGAGGCCGGAAAGTACCGCCGCGCCGCGGTCAAGATCGTCGACGACCGTGGCGTCGAGAGCCTGAAGCTGGTCGACCTGCCATGAGCGCCGACCGGCGGGCGTCGATCGACCGGCTCATCCTCAACTCGCCTTACGGGGTGCCTCGCCTGCACTGGGCCTACGACCGCGAGAGCCGCACCTTCAGCTGCGAAGAGGGACGCCGCCCAGCCGGGTACATCGTGGCGACACCGGGCTCGCGTGGCGTTCGACGACCCGGGAGTGTTCGTCGAGATCCCTCTCGTCAATCGCATCCGGCCGCGGGTGGACGCGTGGCGGGAGGCGGGCTATCCGGGGGTCACCGGCACGACGAAGCGCCTTCTCGAGCACTGGAACGACCCCGAGCAGCGCGAGGGCCGACGCTTCTTCTTCTGTCAGCTCGAGGCCATCGAGACGCTCATCTGGCTCACCGAGGCGCCGGCGGCCGAGCGGGTGGGGATCGACATCCCCGCCGACGGCGGGCCCTTTCGCAGGATCTGCGCCAAGATGGCGACGGGCGAGTGGCAAGACGATCGTCATGGCGATGGTGATCGCCTGGCAGGTGCTCAACAAGGTCGCCTACCCTCAGGATGCGCGGTTCGCGAAGAACGTCTTCGTCGTGGCTCCGGGGCTCACGGTCCGCAACCGCCTCCAGGTCCTCCTACCCTCCGGGCCGGGCAACTACTACCAGGAGTTCGCGATCGTGCCGCCGGGGCTGCTGGACGGGCTCCGGCAAGGCGCGGTCGTCGTCCGCAACTGGCACGCGCTCGCCTGGGAGACCGAGGAGCAGGTCAAGAAGCGGCGGAGCGTCGACAAGCGGGGCGCGCGGAGCCTCGAGGCATACGTGCGCGACGTCCTGGGCGAACTCGCGCGTGCCAGAAACCTCCTCGTCATCAACGACGAAGCGCACCACGCCTGGCGGCTTCCGGCAGGAGGTCTCGCGAAAGGTGTTGCGAAGGAGGACGTGGACGAGGCCACGAAGTGGGTCGGCGGACTCGACCGGATCCACGCGGCGCGCGGCATTCTCGCCTGCTACGACTTCTCGGCGACGCCCTTCGTCGCCGTCGGGGAAGCAAGAGCTCGGAGGAGGCGCTGTTCGACTGGATCGTCAGCGACTTCGGACTCAACGACGCGATCGAGTCCGGCCTCGTGAAGACCCCGCGAGTCGTGGTGCGCGACGACGGCGTGCCGGATGCGAAGACCTACAAATCGAAGCTCTACCACATCTATCGAGCACGTCAAAGACGACCTGAATCGGCGCGCGCGAAGAACAGGAGACACTCCCCGATCTCGTGACTCAACGGCTACTACCTGCTCGGCAAGGACTGGCTCGAGACTAAGCGCAGCGTGGGCCCGGGGCGGTTCGCCGACGCCGCCCGTCATGATCTCGGTGGCCAATCGCACCGAGACGGCCGCCCGCATCAAGTACGCCTTCGATCACAACAAGGTGCTGCGTCGAAGAGCTCTGCGACCCCGAGCGCACGCTCCACATCGATTCCAAGGTACTCGAGCTGGCCGAGGCGCGCACGGACGGCGAGGACGACCCGTCCGCGCCGGGGACCGAGGAGGTGAGGCGCGAGACGAGCCGACGAGGAAGCTTACGAAGCAGGAGCGTGCCGAGTTGCTGCGGCGCACGGTCGACACTGTCGGGCAGCCCGGGCGCACCCGGCGAAGCAGATCCAGAACGTCATCTCGGTCGGGATGCTCTCCGAGGGCTGGGATGCGAAGACCGTGACCCACATCATGGGCCTGCGGGCCTTCTCGAGCCAGCTTCTCTGCGAGCAGGTCGTGGGCCGCGGGCTGCGCCGCACGAGCTACGACGTCGACCCGGAGACCGGCCTCCTCGACCCGGAGTACGTCAACATCTTCGGCGTCCCGTTCACGTTCCTACCGCATGAAGCTAAGGACGGCCCGCCGCCGCCGCCGGCACCGCCGAAGACGCGCATCGAGCCGATCCCCGAGAAGCGCGCCTTCGAGATCCGCTGGCCCAATGTCCTTCGCGTCAACCCAACGTTCAAACCGAAGCTGACGCTCGACCTCGAGAAGGTGCAGCCGCTGGAGCTCGACGCCGCCGACGTCCGCCAGGTGTCCGAGCTCGCTCCGATCGTCGAGGGCAAGCCCGACGTCAGCAAGATCTCCTCCATCGACCTGACGGAGCTCGCGCGAAAGTTCCGGACCCAGAAAATCATCTTCGAGACCGCGCTCACCATCTTCGACCAGATGGCCCCCACCTGGGCGGGGAACAAGGACTACCTCCTCGCCCAGCTCGTCCGCATCGTCGAACGCTTCCTCTCGTCCAACAAGCTCCGCATTGTTCCGCCTCTCTTCGAAACCGATGATGTCCGCCGGCGGCTTATCGTCACGCTCAACATGGCGCGCATCGTCCAGCACCTCTGGGAGCATCTGCGGTTCGAGAACGCCGCCAAGCTCGAGCCCGTTTTTGACAAGACGCAGCCGGTCCGCTCGACCGGCGACATGCAGGCCTGGTTCACCTCAAAGCCGTGCGCCCCAACTGCGAGATCTCACATCAATCTCTGCGTCTACGACAGCACCTGGGAAGCCTCGGACGCCTACGAGCTCGACCACCACTCCAACGTCGAGGCCTGGGTCAAGAACGACCACCTGGGCTTTGAGATCGTCTACATCTTCGACGGTGAGACCCACAAGTACCGGCCCGACTTCCTGGTCCGGCTCCGGACGGGCGACACCTTGATCCTGGAGACGAAGGGGCACGACACGCCCAAGGACCAGGCGAAGCGCGAGTTCCTCGACGAGTGGGTTCGCGCCGTGAACGGCCAGGGCGGCTTCGGTAGTTGGCGCTGGGCCGTGGCTCGGCACCCGAAGGAAGTGGCCGGCATACTCGGACCGACGACCGCTGTTGCAGCGAGTATGTGAGCGACCGGGGTTAGCGGCAGGCAACCCGAAGCCAACTGAGCGCTATCCGTCCGTGGCGCGTCGCAATGCCCTTCCTTGGCGCCCTTCGCTGACGCGAGATCGACAACCTCGGCTTCAGGATCGCAGAAAGGTCGCAATGCCTTCCTTGGCGCCCTTCGCTGACGCATACCCTCCTGCTGCGGATGCTGAGCGAAAACTCGCAAGGTCGCAATGCCTTCCTTGGCGCCCTTCGCTGACGCACAGGCAGACGGCCCTCAGCGAAGCTCGGCTGCACATCGAGTCGCAATGCCTTCCTTGGCGCCCTTCGCTGCCGCCGTGGCAGCTGTACTCCAAGCGGTTCGAGCTCAATAGGTCGCAATGCCTTCCTTGGCGCCCTTCGCTGACGCCCCCGCCCCGATCCCCTTCGAGCAGACGGTCGTCACCTGGGGTTGTCGCAATGCCTTGGTTGACGCCCTTCGCTGACGCCGACCACCCCAACATCCCCGAAGGCCTGAGGAAGGTCCTGAAGTCGCAATGCCTTGGTTGGCGCCCTTCGCTGACGCGTCACTTCCAGGGTCTTCGCAGGCGACACCTTCGAGAAGTCGCAATGCCTTGGTTGGCGCCCTTCGCTGACGCAACGACGGCACCCAACACCGGGTCACCGTCGCACCACCCACTAGGTCGCAATGCCTTCCTTGGCGCCCTTCGCTGACGCCCGCTTCGTCGCTTCCTACGCTAGAGACGTGCACCGACGGTCGCAATGCCTCCTTGGCCCCTTCGCTGACGCCCGGGGCACCTGGTCCTGGACCTGTCCCGGTCACGGAGAAGTCGCAATGCCTTCCTTGGCGCCCTTCGCTGACGCTGCACTTGCTGCTCAGCTGCGGACTCATCTCCGAAACCCAAGGTCGCAATGCCTTGGTTGGCGCCCTTCGCTGACGCTCAAGATGAAACCCCCGCACGTGGAGCTCATGCACGCCCAGTCGCAATGCCTTGGTTGGCGCCCTTCGCTGACGCCGAGAAGATCGCCCGGCAACTTCGCCTCGAAGGGAAGAAGTCGCAATGCCTTGGTTGGCGCCCTTCGCCGCCGCGCCTATTACTGGTTCTTCGGCCCCGCGAACATCGAGCTGGGTCGCAATGCCTTGCTTGGCGCCCTTCGCTGACGCGAAGACCCTAGCGGCGACTCGTCGCCCGGCACGAAGAAGTCGCAATGCCTTCCTTGGCGCCCTTCGCTGACGCGGCAGTGTGGCGACAGATCCGGAAGGATGCGCGCGAGCGTCGCAATGCCTTGGTTGGCGCCCTTCGCTGACGCCTCCCTCCTCCAAGCGGGATTGGTTACCCCGCAACGTCGCAATGCCTTGGTTGGCGCCCTTCGCTGACGCGCACACGCCAATCACGCCACCAATCCCACTGAAAGGGGAAGTCGCAATGCCTTCGTTGGCGCCCTTCGCTGACGCGGCATGCCTGGCAGCTGAACGACAGGCTGGCGCTGACCCAGAAGTCGCAATGCCTTCGTTGGCGCCCTTCGCTGACGCGCGCCGCCTACGCGTGGGACGCGCTGATCGCCGTGCCGTCGCAATGCCTTCGTTGGCGCCCTTCGCTGACGCTGCCTGATCGGCGTCGCCGTCGCTGAAGTGATCACGGTCGCAATGCCTTCCTTGGCGCCCTTCGCTGACGCGGTCGCGCCGATGCTTCGTGAGTCGATCACCAGTAGGTCGCAATGCCTTCCTTGGCGCCCTTCGCTGACGCGCTCCACGTGGACGGGAAGGCCAACATCTTCCGTGTCCGGTCGCAATGCCTTCCTTGGCGCCCTTCGCTGACGCTACTACGACAGCGACGGCAACGGCGATTGGCAAAATCTGTCGCAATGCCTTGGTTGGCGCTCTGTGTCGAGGCCCGCGCCAACGACTACGAACTCACGAAGGATGGAGAAGTCGCAATGCCCTGGTTGGTGCCCTCGGTTGAGGCCGAACGCGCGCGACGCGGTTCAGCCGGCGGTGACCAAGAGTCGCAATGCCTTGGTTGGCGCCCTTCGTCGAGGCACCGGCTCTTGGCACCGGCACAGTACAACTCCTGAGAGCCGCAATGCCCTAGTTGGCGCCCTTCGCTGACGCCCGTCCTGACGCCATGCCGAATCGCCGCAAGCCCACCCCGCAGAAGTCGCAATGCCTTCCTTGGCGCCCTTCGCTGACGCTCGTTTCGGGCCTCATCGGTACGGTCTTGGGCATCCTCTGTCGCAATGCCTTGGTTGGCGCCCTTCGCTGACGCGCGGACAACCTGACCAAGCAGTTCGCCGGCTACCTCGCGAAGCAGGTCGCAATGCCTTGGTTGGCGCCCTTCGCTGACGCGGATCTGGTGTTCCCCGGGAACCTCTTGCCCGAGAAAGTCGCAATGCCTTGGTTGGCGCCCTTCGCTGACGCGTGATGGCTGCCTGCCGGCTCACCGGCTCCCTCTACGGTCGCAATGCCTTGGCTGGCGCCCTTCGCTGACGCGGTGCTCGACCACTTCGTGGATCACCCCGAGCTCTGGCCCGAGAAGTCGCAATGCCTTGGTTGGCGCCCTTCGCTGACGCCGAGATGCCGACCCCGCAGACCGCCGACACTCTGGACCTCAAGGTCGCAATGCCTTGGTTGGCGCCCTTCGCTGACGCATGACCACGTTCCGTAGCCTCCGCATCGCGTTCGTCGTGTCGCAATGCCTTGGTTGGCGCCCTCCGCTGACGCTCGGTCAACGGCTTCTACTGGGATGAAGAGATCACTCAGGAGTCGCAATGCCTTGGTTGGCGCCCTCCGCTGACGCGGGTTTCCCGCGCTGCACATCCAGGAGCTCTCTGAAGCAGAAGTCGCAATGCCTTCGTTGGCGCGCTTCGCTGACGCCCAACACGAAGATCGTGCTCGTGGCCTTGATCGCCCTCGTGGGTCGCAGTGCCTTCCTTGGTGCCCTTCGCTGACGCGCACCGCATCGCCGCCTTCATCCAGCACCGCACCGGCATCAGGTCGCAATGCCTTCCTTGGCGCCCTTCGCTGACGCCGTTCCAGATCAGCCCTGTCTTCCTCAGCGTGAGTCGTCGCAATGCCTTCCTTGGCGCCCTTCGCTGACGCACGGGCGGATCTACGCGAGCAGCAACCAGAGCCGCGGGTCGCAATGCCTTCCTTGGCGCCCTTCGCTGACGCTATCGGGTGACGCAGCGGCGAGGGCCGTACGAGAGTGGGTGGTCGCAATGCCTTCCTTGGCGCCCTTCGCTGACGCCCCAAGGGCGAGGGCCCGCCGCTCGCCTGATCCGGTTTCCGGTCGCAATGCCTTCCTTGGCGCCCTTCGCTGACGCTTCTCCGACGGCTGGTACGTGAAGTCAGGGCTCGTGATCGAGTCGCAATGCCTTCCTTGGCGCCCTTCGGTGAGGCCTCCGGGACGTGGGACCACGGGGACAAGTACTACGCCAGGTCGCAATGCCTTCCTTGGCGCCCTTCGATGAGCTTACAGTGAGCCCTCGAATCGAGTTCGTTGAGCCTTCTGCGCGGACTGTGAAGCGCGCTTCGGCCGCATCCCGTCGCAATGCCTTGGTTGGCGCCCTTGGTTGAGGCGGACCCGAACTCGCGCGCGTGGGCGACCGACTACGCCACGTCGCAATGCCTTGGTTGGCGCCCTTCGCTGAGCCCACAGATCGAGTACACGCTCGAGCAGCGCGTCCTCGTCAACGGCGAGTCGCAATGCCCTTGTTGGCGCCCCTGGCTGAGCGTTGGCCGACTACTTCGCTGCCGAAAACCCACGATTCAACCGGTCGCAGTGCCCTCGTTGGCGCCCTTCGCTGAGCCGCCGCTATCTCTACTTCCTCCAAGGCTTCAACGGGTCGCAATGCCTTCGTTGGCGCCCCTGGTTGAGCCCCGCTCGAGAACGCCGGCTACACCGACGTCGTCATCGAAGAGTCGCAATGCCTTCCTTGGCGCCCTTCGCTGACGCCACCGCTCGCCCACCTGTTGAGCCGCAAGTCCCGGAGCGTCGCAATGCCTTGGTTGGCGCCCTTCGCTGACGCGCACGGGGAGATCAGCGCGACGATCCACGCGCTGGCGCGGTCGCAATGCCTTGGTTGGCGCCCTTCGCTGACGCGCCGAGCTGTGCGTCGGGCTTCCCGAGGCCGTCAAGGATCTGTCGCAATGCCTTGGTTGGCGCCCTTCGCTGACGCCGTGCGACTGGCAGGTGTACGAAGGTGAACGCGAGTCGCAATGCCTTGGTTGGCGCCCTTCGCTGACGCATCAGCACGCCTGAGTCGAACGTCACCGCCCACAACGACAAGTCGCAATGCCTTGGTTGGCGCCCTTCGCTGACGCATGAGGGTCGCCCGTGGACGTGGAACGCTACCAAGAAGACGGCGTCGCAATGCCTTGGTTGGCGCCCTTCGCTGACGCACGGACTGGCCCGCAGCGACAACGACCGCACCGAGTTCGAGTCGCAATGCCTTCCTTGGCGCCCTTCGCTGAGGCCGCCCGCCTGACCGACGTCGCGGACTTCGCCTTCGAGTCGCAATGCCTTGGTTGGCGCCCTTCGTCGAGGCGAACTGGATGATCGCGGTGTACGAGCGCGCCGACGCCCACGGGTCGCAATGCCTTCGTTGGCGCCCTTCGCTGACGCGCGCGCTGGCCTTCTTGTCTAACAAGATCGGCTGGCTCCTGGACAAGAAGTCGCAATGCCTTCCTTGGCGCCCTTCGCTGACGCTCAAGCGCGCGGGCTTGAAGGTTAGCGCATCGCACCAGTCGCAATGCCTTCCTTGGCGCCCTTCGCTGACGCCTGCCCGACAACACGTGCGACGTGATGTCGATCGCGGCCTCGTCGCAATGCCTTCCTTGGCGCCGTTCGCTGACGCGGTCCTGAGGATCCTGGCCCAAGCCTTCCCTGCGGGATCGCAGTCGCAATGCCTTCCTTGGCGCCCTTCGCTGACGCCTTTCCAGCCCTGCTACGTGGGCTGGGTCGATCCGTCGGAGTCGCAATGCCTTCCTTGGCGCCCTTCGCTGACGCCTTCCCGGGACGTTCCTGGGTGGTTGCCGTCTGCGAGAACTTGGTCGCAATGCCTTCCTTGGCGCCCTTCCCTGACGCGATCCTGCTTTGATTGCGGCGCAGTTGAGAACCGAGGTCGCAATGCCTTCCTTGGCGCCCTTCGCTGACGCCACTGGATGAAGAAGGCGGACCTCAACAACATCGAGCAGTCGCAATGCCTTCCTTGGCGCCCTTCGCTGACGCCCATCTATGCCCAGAACGGCAGGATCCGTGACCAGAAGTCGCAATGCCTTCCTTGGCGCCCTTCGCTGACGCCCTGCCAGGCTGCTCGCTGCCTCCGGCGCCGACGATCCGGCCAAGTCGCAATGCCTTCCTTGGCGCCCTTCGCTGACGCACTTCTGTGACGTGTCGCTTCACGAGGACAACGCGCAGAAAGGTCGCAATGCCTTCCTTGGCGCCCTTCGCTGACGCTGACCTTCCCGCCGACGTGCCGGCGTGCAGTCGAGCAGTCGCAATGCCTTCCTTGGCGCCCTTCGCTGACGCGCCGACTCGATCTGATCCGACAGGCCCAAGAGCTGGTGGTGTCGCAATGCCTTCCTTGGCGCCCTTCGCTGACGCGCTGCCCACGACCGACTCCGCGCGTCGTGCTCGCATTGCCGAGGTCGCAATGCCTTCCTTGGCGCCCTTCGCTGACGCCGTGAAAGCGTCCTACCGCATGGCGGACTACCAGATCCGCGAGTCGCAATGCCTTCCTTGGCGCCCTTCGCTGACGCTCATCCTGCAAGCCTGCTTCCTGGTCCTGACCGGCCAGATCAGTCGCAATGCCTTCCTTGGCGCCCTTCGCTGACGCCCAGAAGCTCTATGTGTGGGCCGCCGTCTACTACAACGAGGTCGCAATGCCTTCCTTGGCGCCCTTCGCTGACGCGCACCAGTCAACCCTAACCTCGGCCCGAGTTGGTCGCAATGCCTTCCTTGGCGCCCTTCGCTGATGCAACACCTTGCGGCCGAACCAGTGGTTCTGGGATCACGGTCGGGAAGTCGCAATGCCTTCCTTGGCGCCCTTCGCTGACGCGGCGACCGGTCGCACGGCCAGAGGAACCTGTGGATTCTCGTCGCAATGCCTTCCTGGGCGCCCTTGGCTGACGCCTGAACGGCTTCGGCTGGCGCGAGATGGTCGACATGGAGTCGCAATGCCCTGGTTGGCGCCCTTCGGTGAGCCTCATGCGCTGGAACGAGACCGAGAAGTGCTGGGAGTCCGTCGGTCGCAATGCCCTGGTTGGCGCCCTTCGCTGACGCGGAGCGCCTGGAGGGCTACGACGGCCGCCCCATCGAGTCGCAATGCCTTGGTTGGCGCCCTGCGTTGACGCGAGTTCCTCGAGACGTTCGAGAAGGGGAAGGCCAAGAGGTCGCAATGCCTTGGTTGGCGCCCTTCGCTGACGCTACTACGGCAAGCCCGAGAAGCTCGACCCCAAGGTGGAGGTCGCAATGCCTTCCTTGGCGCCCTTCGCTGACGCCGTCGGTCGACGCCCTGGCCAAGCGCTTCTTCCCCGAGGTCGAGTCGCAATGCCTTGGTTGGCGGCCTTCGGTGACGCCCTTCGGACACCACCGGACGGCCCAAAAGCCGACCACCAAACGTCGCAATGCCTTCCTTGGCGCCCTTCGCTGACGCATTGGGACGTGGACGAGTTCCGGTGGCGGGCGTACCGGTCGCAATGCCTTCCTTGGCGCCCTTCGCTGACGCGCGGACACATGGTCGTGCCGACGGCGAAGCCTCCGGTTCGGTCGCAATGCCTTCCTTGGCGCCCTTCGCTCACGCCGTCCAAGGCTACGCCATGCGGGACCGGATGAGCGGCGCACAGAGGTCGCAATGCCTTCCTTGGCGCCCTTCGCTGACGCACTCGCCGAACGAGAAGATCGGCCTGGGCTGCTTCTAGTCGCAATGCCTTCCTTGGCGCCCTTCGCTGACGCAAGAAGAACCTCCCCTTCGCCGCCGTCGAGAAACACCAGTCGCAATGCCTTCCTTGGCGCCCTTCGCTGACGCCCATGCACGCGGGAGAGATGGACTACTTCAAGCGCCACGGGTCGCAATGCCTTGGTTGGCGCCCTCCGCTGAGGCGCACGACGTCACCAGCCCGGTCAACGGCTTCATGTGGAGGTCGCGCAATGCCTTGGTTGGCGCCCTCCGCTGACGCGCTGGCCCTGACCGTCGGACGGCAGACCAACTCGGCCCCCAGGTCGCAATGCCTTGGTTGGCGCCCTCCGCTGACGCTCGATGGCCCCAAGATCTACAACTCCGAGCCTTATCCAATGTCGCAATGCCTTGGTTGGCGCCCTCCGCTGACGCTCTCCGAGAATTCCTACGGGCTCATCGGTGGGCAAGACACAAAGTCGCAATGCCTTGGTTGGCGCCCTCCGCTGACGCCTCCTCGAGCAGCCCAAGGGCGAGTGGGTCACCGTCATCATGGAGTCGCAATGCCCTGGTTGGCGCCCTCCGCTGACGCTCGAGATTCGTGACCACCTGGTCAGGATTCTCGTCGAGACGTCGCAATGCCTTCCTTGGCGCCCCCCGCTGACGCGCCGAGCAGGGCGGGAGCGACGAGCTCCGCTACGGCTACTTCGTCGCAATGCCTTCCTTGGCGCCCTTCGCTGACGCGGTGGACTCGCCCGCTGACGCGGTGCTGGTCACCATGGGTCGCAATGCCTTCCTTGGCGCCCTTCGCTGACGCCGACGTCAAGATGACCGACGAGCAGTTCGAGGACTTCGGTCGCAATGCCTTCCTTGGGCCCTTCGCTGACGCGCAGAACCACTTCAATGGCCCCGTCGCCGTCTTCCGGAGTCGCAATGCCTTGGTTGGCGCCCTCCGCTGACGCCCTGCCCCGGCTACGCCCCGGAGCGGTACCGGTGGGCCGATCAGGTCGCAATGCCTTCCTTGGCGCCCTTCGCTGACGCGCTGGACACCGACGACGACACGGTGAGCCTGATCGAAGTCGCAATGCCTTCCTTGGCGCCCTTCGCTGACGCCTCCAACATCGGCCTCCTCATGTCGCTGCTCAACGTGCACGTGTCGCAATGCCTTCCTTGGCGCCCTTCGCTGACGCACCGTCCAGCTCTTGCACCTCGCCATGGCCAACAAGTCGCAATGCCTTCCTTGGCGCCCTTCGCTGACGCTTCGAGTGGGAGGACCAGCTCCGCGACGAGTACGAGGGTCGCAATGCCTTCCTTGGCGCCCTTCGCTGACGCGCCCTGTACCGCGGGCCTTGGACGCTCTACATCTCGACGGTCGCAATGCCTTCCTTGGCGCCCTTCGCTGACGCTTTGGTCAATCTACGTGGGCGTACAACTTGCGCACGTACTTTGTCGCAATGCCTTCCTTGGCGCCCTTCGCTGACGCCGAGGACTTTGGCCAGAAGGTGCCCGCGTCGCTCCAGTCGCAATGCCTTCCTTGGCGCCCTTCGCTGACGCGGTCTGTTCGCCGCGGACGGCTCGTATCTGACTGCCGGGTCGCAATGCCTTCCTTGGCGCCCTTCGCTGACGCGAACTCGACCCGCTCGCCAAGACGTGCACGGCAATGTCGCAATGCCTTCCTTGGCGCCCTTCGCTGACGCGCAATGGTGCGGTCTCACGTCAAGATCATCTTCTGGAAGTCGCAATGCCTTCCTTGGCGCCCTTCGCTGACGCCGAAACCAGCGCCTCGCCGCGATCCCGGCGCGCCGGTCGCAATGCCTTCCTTGGCGCCCTTCGCTGACGCCATGACGGGGGCATGCCCATCAAGGAGTGGCGGATCAAGAAGTCGCAATGCCTTCCTTGGCGCCCTTCGCTGACGCCGCACCCTCCCGAATGCCCTGACTTGCAAGGGGTTGCAGGCCCCTTTCCGGGGATGCGGCGATCGAAGGCCAGTGGGCACTCTACTTCGTGCGGCTCGCGAGGTAGTCGCTCGGCGCAACCCATTGACCGACAACATGATTGGCGCTCCTCCGGGGGTCAGCACCGCCGACGGTGTCGGGCGCCGATCCGCAAGTCGTTGACGCCAAGCGAGTTACTGGTTCTGGCTGAGGCGTCCTCCCGCGAGTACGCGGCGATCCCCGGAGGCCGGCACGCGCCCGCGCGCGAGCTCACACCACGATGCAGGGCCCATCGGCGCCGGCTTGCCTCAGCGGTCCGACGCCCAGCGAGGCGCGGTGGCAATCGAGGCACAGGCGGTAGATGCGCACGTTGCCGCCTTGCGAGGCGCGCAGGCGGGCCTCCAGCCGGCGCTGCAACCGCTCGACGTCGCGCTCGGCGAGCAGGCACTCGAAGACGGACTCCTGGACGCGCCATCCGTAGGATTCCAACAACTTAGATACGCGGTAGCGCACGGGATCTTCCGGGATGTCGTAGGCGATGACGTATCTCATGCGTGAAGCCTCGACGGGCGATACCGGGAGGTGGTGCCGTTGACGAGGTCGCGCAGGCGCCGCGCCTGGTGGTCGAAGAACTGGCGGTAGGTGGTGGGCAGCCCGTCTTCGGGAGTGAAACTCTGTGCAAACCTCCCCTCTAGCGCCTCGATGAAGCGGATCCGGCTGCGCGTGGTGAGCAGGCAGGGAAAGGTGCCGTCGGGCGAGGGGCCGAAGTCGTCGGAGTGGACCTCGCGGCGGCGCACCAGCGACCAGACCTCGGCCTCGACCAGGCAGCGGAACTCCTCTTCGAGGTCCGAGGCAAGCGCCTGGTGCGCGCCGCGCGGCTCGTGGAGCAGCCCGATCCGCGGGTTGAGCCCGGCGGCGTAGAGCGCCGTGGCGATGCGGTTGTGCAGCAGCGTGTAGCCGAAGGAGAGCATGGCATTCACCGGGTCGGGCGGCGGGTTCTTGCGGCGGCCGCGGAACTGCCACTCGGCGTCGAGCTGCTCGGCGAGCGCCGCGAAGTACAGCGCGGCGCCGCGCCCTTCGAGGCCGCGCAACGACTCGAGCGTCGTTTGGTTGGCGCAGGAGCGCTCGAGCTGCCGGAGGTCCTGGGCGAGCGCCTCGCGGCCCAGCCAGCCGAAACGCACCGCGAGCGTCGCGGCGTTGTGAAGCTTCGCCGCGGTCACCTCGCGGGCGAAGGCGACCTTACCGGGTTCGTTATCGGCGAACCGTGCTTGGGCCATCCACAGCGGCCAGTCGGGCTGGTGCGGGCCGAACACGGAGAGCAGCTCGCCGTTGCGGTGGCAGAAGTAGGTCGGCACGCCGAGCTGCGCCGCCTCGACGAGAAGTGGCAGCGACGCTCGCACGCGGCCAAGGAACACGAGGTGGGAGAGGCTGCGGATCGGCCATCGCTGCTCACCGGTCTCCGGGCTGTGGACGAGGAGCGTCTCGCCGCTGAGCTGCAGTTGGGTCGCCGGCGAGGCCACGTAGAGCGGCACGCGGCCGTCGTCCCCGACCGTCGGCTCGTCGGCCAGAGGGACCACTTGGGGCGCATCGCGGCGAGCCGCCGGGCCCGGCCGCGCCAGCGCCTTGATGCGGTCGAAGGGGACTTGCGCGAGCCAGGAGGCCGCCGGCACGGCGTCGGGCGCGAGCTCGGCAGCACCCTTCCGCTCGGGCGCGGCATCGAGCACCAGCGAGCGGCAGAAGAGGTAGCCGAGATAGGTGAAGCCGTGGTCGAGGGATCGCACCTCGGTCTTCTGATCGTTGAGGGAGAGGCCGAGCCGCTCGAGCGCGGCGCGTGCCTCGACGCGGGCCTGCTCGGCGCGCTCGAGGTCGCGGCAGGCGACGACGAAGTCGTCCGCGAAGCGGACGATGCGGAAGTCCTTGCCCAGCATTGTCTCGTCGAGCTCGTCAAGGAAGAGGTTGGCCAGCAGCGGCGAGACGCCGGCGCCCTGCGGGAGGCCGCGGGTGCGCAAGAGCAAGCGGCCGTCGAAGTGGACGGGGACGCGCACCCATTCCTCGAGCAGCGACACGAGCGGCTCGAAGGGGAAGAGGGCCTCGAGCTTGGCGAAGAGCCGCGCCCAGTCGACGCAGTCGAAGAACGAGGTGATGTCGGCGTCGAGCACCCAGCGGTAGCCTTCGTCGTAGGCTTGCTGTAGCGCCGCCGCCGCGCCGGCGCGCGAGAGATCCTTGCGGTAGGCGAAAGAACAGTCCTCGAGCAGGGCCTCGACCGCCGGCCCCATCGCCTCGCAAGCGGCGCGTTGCGCGACGCGGTCGGCGACGGTGGGGATCGCGAGCGGCCGCACACCGCCGCTCTTCTTCTCCCCGAGGAAGCCGAGCAGGTGGCTCGGCTGGTACGAGCCGGTGGCGAGCCCCTCGGCGAGCTCCGGCAGCAGCTCGTCGGCGCGGAGCATGAAGGCCTCCGGTGAGACGCGGTCGACTCCTGCCGCCTCGGAGCGCTCGCCGACGTGCCCCATCGCGTGCCGCAGCGCCTCCTCGCGGGCGATTTGCGCGAGGTAAGTCCGTGCGGGGCGGAAGGCCTCGTAGGTAAGCGTGCCGGCCTCAACGACGCGGTAGCAGCCGAGGCCGTAGAGCGTTGCCTCGCCGAGGTGCAGGTATTGGCCCGCAAGCAGCACCGGCACCCACTCGTCAGGCACGCCGTCGAGCCGCGCTGTGCCGAGCAGGCCGCGAAAGCTCAGCGGCCGTTTGCGCCGTCCTGCGCCCTCGACGGGCAGGTCGAGCCAAGTCATCGCGGTGACCGCCGGCGGTAGCTCCGGCAGCGGCGGCCGCAGCTGCTGCCGCTCGTCGTGCGTCGGGTAGCGGCCCTCGCGGAAGTGGAAGAGGCGGTTCCACAGCCGCTCGAGCAGCAGTGCGCCGGGGAAGTCGTCGGGGGTGACGTAACGGTTGCTGGCGGCTCGGTCGGCGACCGGCCGCTCCAGCCGCAGCGGCGAGAGGAAGCGAAGCGTCAGAGACGGTGAGCCAGCGCAGCGGGCGAGCTGCGGATCGAGATCCGGCGCCGGCAGGGCGTCGACCGCCTCGACCTCGAAGTTGCCGGCGAGGGTTGGCAGCGGTGCGTCGCTCGGTGGGTTCGTGGAGCCGAGTGAGCGCAGGCCCGAGACGATGCGATCGAGCAGCGGACTAACGTCACCGATCAGTGTCAGCCCGAGATGGTAACCATCGCCGCGCTCGTAGCGAACGTGGCCCATCTCGCAGGCGAAGGGCAGGATGCCTTCCGGGAGCGCGTGCTGTCTGAGTGCGGCCGAGAGAGCCCCACGGAGCACCCCGCCATGGTGAAAGTGGAAGGCGGCGGGGCGGGTGAAGCGGAGGCGGAGGAGGTGGCGGGTGAGAGGGGGGAGGTCGACGGTCACGCGATCGGCGCCTTCGATTCAACCTGCCGCCGCGCCTTAGAGCGGTTGCCCGCCGAGTGAAACCCCGAAGCCGAGCTTCGCGCTCAGGTGAGCGGCGGTGGGCCCCGACACCGTCGTGACGTCGTGCGGAGACCAAGTCATCACCGGGACGTGGGTGCCGTCGGCGAGCTGAAAGACGCGCCACATCATTGGTGAGGCGAGACGCGCAGCGCCCACACCCCCGAGCTCGTTTTGCTCGGTCCGCGTGCGCCCCGCTGCGTTGAGACCGTGTAGGAGGTCCTCCATGTGGCCCGGTAGGCCGTCGAAGGCGAGAGGCTGGGGCTTGCCGACGAAGACCTGGTTGATTGTCTGGAGCTGGAACCAGCCGGCTTTCGACCGCAGCGGAGCCAGGGGTGCACCGGCGGAGGGCGGGCGTGCGTCGAGCGTTGGAAAGTACTCCGCCACGCGTCGCAGGCCGCGCGACAGGTAATCCTCGAGACGTCCCTTGTTAGTGAGGTCGCCCGCTGGTGAGAATCCGATGAAGTCGTGCAGGAGATCGCCCTTCGCCGGGCACCAGCGCAACGACCCGAGGCCGCGCCGCGAGCGCTTGCCGATGGCCCCGAGATGCAACCAGGTCCAGACCACGGCTTGCAGGCGACCCCGCAGTGCGGCGTCAGTGCTTCGCGGCATGTAGAACCGAAGATCGGTGGTCTGCCCGGCGGCCAGGACTTCCATCGTGGTCGCGCGTCGCCCGTTGCTCGCCTGAAGGATGGTGTGCCGACGAGGCGATTCACGCAAGCGCTCGGATGCGGCCACCCTGACGCGTTGACCGCGTCTTGTGTCACCCCAGAGATCGGCCTCCGCCTCGCGAAACGTCGAGCCTCCGAGCGCACGCGTCCAGAAGCGCAACGCACCGCGGACGGACGGTGGGCGGAGAACATGCGAGGAATCGAGCTGGCGGTCCTGTGCACCGCCGACGATGGTCGGCGAGATGAGCTCCACCCGAAGCGATTCGTGGCTCATAGTCTCTTCTTCGGGCGAACCCGTTTCCCTGGCAGACCGCCTGCGACTCCTGGCGGCGGGGCCCCAGGGATAGTGCGCTCCGGCTGCCTTCGCGACTCCTGCGGGCCGCGGGCATCGCTCGGGGCGTGCTCTCGCCCCTCGTTCTTATCCCGGAAGTACCCGTAACCTGCCGTCGTCTTGGCACCGATTCCCCATTCGTGCGTCGCTCGTACGAGCCAGGCGTCGACCTGTTGCCGAGCCTTGCTCGCCGAGTGGCCGGCGAGCGCTGCCCGCAGCTGCCTGCCGGGATCGTCCGCGCCCTCGTCGTCGCCGTCGACGACTTCGACCGGCCATCTCAAAGTGAATCGAAATTCGAACGTCTTGTTGGGGGCGACGGTCAAGAAGTAGAGAGGCACCGGATCCTTGTCGTCAGACGGCAGCCTGCCCGCAACGCCGCCTTGCTGAATGTCGTCGTAGTAAGCCTTGTAGTGCGGGTTCAGGATGTCGACCTCGAGGAGGTCGTGCTGATCGGGCGCCGGTACCGCATCGAAGCAGCTGAGTAAACCCCCGAGGTGGTCTTCGCCGCAGAGCTGGCGGAGCTGGGCGATCACGGATTCCCAAGCACTCGGAACTGGCTCCTGTGCCCGCGCCAGGTTCAACCATGCTTGCAAGTGGTCGAAAGGCACGGGCGGACCGTCGTCGGTCTCCGTATTCCGTCGCGACGAGAGGCTGCCGAAGATGGCGCGAACGAGGTGAGCTCGCGGCAAAGCCGCTTCGAGATCCGCGGGTGGAGTGGGGGGAAGGCCCTCGCCCTCTCCCGGGGCCGGGATCCCCGGAGTCTGGTTCACATCGTCGAGCAACTCGGCTTCAGCTGCGGCCTTGAGCGCTCCCCGCACGGCTGACCCTGGGAGATAGGGGAAGCCCCGGATGGGATGCAGAGCGAGGCCGGTTTCCAGCGCTGGATTCGTGGCCCAGCCGATGGCCAATCGCCAGTCGGTGCGAAGCTCGACCTTCCACGCGGATCGGCCCGCCGCGGCAGCCGCCCACCCGCGATCGAAACGGCCGTGCCATGCCGGGTAGGTGTCCCTGGTCGACCGCTCCACGAGGTCGGCAACGCGCCCCAAGAACGATCTGCGGCTTTCCTTGGTGTCGAAGGCCTTGTGCTTGCCTTCGGCACTGAAGCAGTCGTAGGCGTGCCACCTGTGGAGAGCGACGCCCGGATGTGCCTTGTTCGGCAAGTCGGCGGTCGAGCCGCGTCTGGTGTACTGAGGAGCCATGGCCTCAACCGGCGTCATGCGCCTCGGCGGCGCGTTTGAGCCAAACTGCGAACGCGAGAGCCTCGGAGCTCAACCGCCGGAGATCCTTGCCAGTCAGCCCGTGCTGCGCATCGCACCAGCGCTCGAAAATCGCGATCTCGGCGCCCTCGGGCACGAGGGCGTTTATCCGCGCCCGGAGCTGTTGAAGCAGTACCTGCCTCAGCCGTGCGGCCTCAGCCTTCTTCATCAGGAAGGCGAAGCTCGCTAGCAGCCCATTGGTCTGAAGCATGACGGGAAGCTTCTTCGCCAGCTCGCGGTCGATCTCCCGTGCCGCCGCAAAGGCGCGCGCCGCCCGTTGTTGCTCGACGCTGGTGCGCGGCATGTCAGCTCCAGAACACCTGGGTCAGGCCGAGGCCGGTGCCCTCGTCGCCGCCGAAGATGGCGTGGAGCTCGGCACCGCCCGCGCTGCCGGTGAGGTGCTCGCGCACCTTCGCCATGGCGTCGCTCGGCTTCCAAGGCGTCGCGACGCCCGAGCGTTCCCCGGTGGTGCCGAGGAAGCCGTAGAACACCGCCTCGGGCGGGACAGCTTCGACCGAGAAGAGCTGCCCGGGGAGGACCGTCTTGGCGCTCGACAGGTGGTTGTGTTGGGCGACGTGCGTGGCGTTGGAGACGAAGTAGTGGAAATCCTCGTCAGAGACCAGGATGACCTCGGTGTCGGCGCCGCCGGGAGGCCGATTGCACGTCCAAGTCAGCGCCGGGTCGTGAGCAAGCTCTAAGTCCTCGAGGTAGAGCTGCTCCTCGGGTCTGCGGCCGGCGAACGTTCCTTCCTCCGGTCCGGTGGGCGGTAGCCCAGGCGGGTCCGCAGGTGCCGCGCCGAGGAAGTACTCGGCGTCGCGACGATAGCGGTCGAGCACATGACGACAGGTGACCCACCGAAAGACACCGGGCGTGCTCCGTACCGGGAAGAACAGCAACTTGGCGTCCACGACGACGACGCAGCCGGCGGTCTCAGCCTTCTCGGCTCCGAAGAGGCGAATGGCTTCGGGGACGCTCCTGCGCTCGCAGCGCTCGCGGAACACGCCGCGGATGCCGGAGCCCGGCACGAACGGGTAGCCAGTGACGCGCTCGCGGATCACCGGCAGGTCGACGATGCCGACGTCTTGGCCGCAGCCGATGTGCAACGGCGTCACGCAGCGGAAGAGGAGCTGCGCGAAGTCGTAGGCGCCTAGGCCGCCGTTGCTCGCGGCGGCGGCGTTGTCGTCGCGCGAGTGATTGCTCGCGGGGAGCTGAGGTTCGTCGCTCATCCCTTGCGCCTCCGATTACAGCGGATGGGTGATGGGCTCCTCGGCCCAGATGACGTTGAGAATGAGACCAGTGGTGAAGACCGCGATGGTGACGGCGAGCAGGTTGACACCGTCGAATCGCGGCCGGTCAGCCACGGCTTCGAATGCAGGCCGCAGGACCAGCACCACGAGACCGGAGTGAGCGAGCGCCAGCAGCCAGACCTCCCACGCTCTCCTCACCAGCGCCCAGAAGGGTGCCGGGGGCTCCAGCCGATGCTGCATCTCGAGCAAGAGGTAGGCCCAGGTCGCGAGCGCGGCGATGCCGGCGCAGGCGAGCACGTGAGCGAGCCTGCCGCCGGCGATCCACTTCAGGAGCTCCGACCCCGAAAGCAAGAGCAGCGCACCGGCCCCAGCGGTCCCCAGCAAGCGCGGGATCAACGCCTGCGCGAACGCGACCGCGCTGGCGGCGCCGCCAATCCCCGTGCGGGGCCGGCGAAAGAGCACGGCGAGCGCTATGGCGGCGGCGTAACCGACGCCCGCCATCGCCGCGGCCGGCCACTCTCTCTTCCCAACGTCGATCCAGGCGAGCACGAAACCGAGCGTGACGCCGAGGAGCGGCAGCCACGAAGGCCATTGTCGAAGACCCAGCAGCGCCCGCGCGGAGCGAATCGCGTAGCGGTCGACGAGCCACGCAAACAACCGGCGCCGGTGAAACGGCAGGGAGTGATAGGTCTCGAGGATGTAGTCGCGGTCGCGGATCTCCATCACACTCCAAAGCTCACTGACGAAGCGCTCGATCTCCTCCCCGGTCTCGCAAATCGGGAAGAGCGCGCTGGATCGTTGCTGACGAAGTGCCAATCGCAGGAGCTCGTATCGGCATTCAGCCGGTTTCGGTCCCAAGGTCGCGTCGTCGAACCGGCCGTCCCAGGCGGACCTCAGGAACGCGACGGAGCCGAAGTGCTCGCTATCGGCCATACCAGATGCTCACCGGTTCGGGGTCGAACCGGCCGCCCCGTTCGACGTGCACACTGATACCTGGTTCCTCACTCGTCCTTGTTCCCCACTCGCCGATGAGACTTGAATCCTCGTGCATATAGAAGAGCCGCCAGTTCTCGCGTGCGGCTACGTGGGCTTGCAACGCATGAGCGGCAACGATGGCCTGCCCCTTGTAACCGCCTGAGACGACCACGTCGACCGGCGTCTTCGACGGGCGAAGCAGCTCGAAGAGCTCCTTGAGATTCGACGAGAGGTCCGACGACAGCGTGTGAATGTCGGGCGCGCCCACGCCGAGGTCCAGGAGGACATCGCGGAGATGCTGAGCGGCGATGCGACTCGGATCGGCAGCTCCACGTCCGCAGACGAAGTCGATCGACGGATAGACGGCGCGTAGGAAGTCAGACAGCGTGTTTTGCTCGGCGCGGTATAGCAGGTCGCGAACGGCCATCAGGGTGGCGATCTCTGCGGAGTAGCGGCCGCGGGTCTGGAACTCCCGCACGAACGCCTTCACCAGGTCCGACGCCGTTCGCGGGTCCGCAAGGAGAGCCTGGAGGGAGGACTTCACGTAGGCGGCCTCCGGAGTCGAACGCCGGCGCTCCAGGTGGGTGACCGTCTCGCTTTGGCACCACGCCGCATAACCGTCGAGGTTCAGCAGCGCGGGGTGCTGAGGATCCCAGCTCGCCGACTCAAGCAGGGATGTGCCTACCGTGACGAAGAGATGTCGCTGCAGGCTAGCGCCGCTCATGTTCGGCCTTCCGCGAACCGCGCCAGCCAGCGGCACCACGCGAGGACGTCAGGCGCCGCAAGACTGCCCTGGATGACGGCCTCCGCTCGTTCCATCAGGCTGCGTCGGTGGTCGGCGCGCGAAAGATCCAGCTCCCGCCCCAGCAGCGCTTGCAGCAACCAGCGATGCGGCTTCGCCCCGCTGGTGGGATTATCCGCTGCCAGCGCGGCCTTCGCCAATGAGAATGCCAACGTCGCCGACAAGCCGAGGCGCTTCAGCCGCGGACCGGTCTCGCGAATCAGCGGGCGAAGAGGCGGTCGTTTGTTTTCGGGCACCTTCGCCCAGACGCTGAATGCCAGCACCATCACCTCGGCATCGGGACGAGGTGAAACAACGCCTTGGGCCGCCGACTGGGACGAGGAGGCTGGGCGAGTGCCTCGAGCCCACCCCACCTCGGCACGAAGGAAGCCGCACCCCCAGGATTCCCAGGCGCCCACCTGGAGGCAAGCCGCCCGCGCGAGCGACACCTGGCGCGCGGCGGTGACGATGGAGACGAGCACCGACTCCGGTGGCAGCAGCTCCACCTGGCGCAACGATCCCGAGGTGACGAGCTTGGCGGAGTTTGCCAAGGCCGTAAGCGTGCGGACCTCGGCGGCGGCGATGAAGAGTCGGCGCGCCGCCTCCTCGCGGGCGAGGACAAGTGTCGAGCCGTCCCCTTCCAGGCCCAGCTTCCCCGCCAGGCCGCTCAGGATGCTCCCGAGCGCGGGATGCGAGCCTGCGCTCACTTCGGCCGGCAGTGCCGCCGGCGAGCAGCGGGCAAGAACGTCGGTGGGGGCGCCGAGCTGCGGCAGCGCCTCTTCCAACGGGAGAAGACCGAGCGATCGCAATCGCCGCAGTGTCGAGAGAGGAGCCACGTGAAGGAGGACACCACCGCGGCTGCGCACGGGGAAGGTGAGGAGCTCGCCATCACCTACCTCGAAGGCTCCAGGCCTGCCCGCTCCGGCGGCGGAATCGGGAGCCCCAAACCGGCCCGTCCGCTCGATGTTCAGTGACCCGGTGTGATCGATGACGTTGCCGTACCGGCCAGCCAGGACGCCCTTGAGCGACGAGAACGGCAGGTACGGCAGACCGGTCCAGGCGTCGCGAGCCAGCGGACGGTCGAGCGTTGCGCCGCCGCTTGAGGAACCGGCGTTGAGCGGCGTGACGGCGGTGAGCCGCAACAGCGTCGTACCCTTGGGTATGGCGAGGATCACTGCCACACCCCGATCAGGATTCGACCAAAGCCCGCTTCTGCGCCCGGCCCGAGCGAGCTGAGCCAGTGCTCGCGGACCAGTTGCTCGCGCGTCTCAGGAGAGGACTCCCGCCACTCGTAGAAGTAGACCGAACCCGCGGGCACCAAGGTCGTGATCTTCCTTGGCGCGCGGGCGGCGACATTCCAGCCGCTACTCCAGCGAGGCTTGCCGATCGCCGCGGCGATCGGAGCGCCGGCGGCAAGCGTAGGCTGCGAAGTAGTGGCGATCCGAGGCGTGAGCAGATAGGCCACGAACCCAGCGCCGCCGCGGCGGGCGGCGGCGATCACCGCATCGCGCAGCTCGGTGAGAGGCTCTGGCTTCGCTTCGATCCGGAACCGCGCACGGCGGCGATCCCCGGCGATGAAAGCGAGACCGTCGGTCACAGCGGCGCCCACTTCGCCGGGCGTGCTCACCCAGGCGCGGAATCCCCAACCCACGCGGTCTGCGGCATCGTGAGGACCCGCCGGCTGAAACCGTCGGTACGGGCGGGTGAATAGCAGCCCCTGCTGCGCGACCCCGCGAGCGTTGTCAATGCCCACCCCCGCGCGGGCTTCGTGCCGATATACGTCTGCCGGCCGCGATAGCCGCGCTGCCGCCGCGGCTGCAGCGCTCCAGCTGCCGGTCAGGATGTTGCCGAGGGCGCGGCCGTCGACTAGCAACGCCTCGTCGCACTCGTCGAAGGCCGTTGGGCGCGAAGCGGACAAGACCGCTCCGAAGCCGAGCGTGCTCACGGACGAGGCGTAGCGGCCTTGGGCTTCGGGGCGCAGGAGGTCGATCGGCCACAAACGAGCCTGCTCGTCTACCGCGACGCGGGCGTGAAGCGGCTTGGGAAACCACTGCTCCCCGGCCGGATCACAGAAGGCATAGCCGAGCAGCGCTGTCGTCTCGCGATGTGGGTGCACTCGATCGAGGATGTCCGGTTCTTCGGGGCCGAGGAGTGCTTCGGGCCAGGGACCAGCAGGGGCCGCGCGGCGTGCGAGCTCTCCGCCAATAGCGCCGTACAGCGTCAACGGCGAGGGGTCCTGGTCGAGCTGCAGGTGGTCGAATCCGGCGCGAGCCGAGCGGTTGTCGCCGAACAGGATCGGGTCCACCGGCTCGAGGTCGACCTGATAGCGGTGGCTCATGGATTCGCCTCCACCGCATGGGCGCCGAGCGCGCGAGCCAGGAAGGCGACCAGGTGCAGTCCTTGCGAAAGTGCGCAGAGCTGGGTTTCGTGCGGCGCCTCGAGGAACCACTCGCCACCGCGCAGCGCTGCCCACACCTCGAGCTTGCGACGTTCCTCGGCTTCGGCGGCGGTCTCCCCGTCCCGCGGCCTCGCGCCCCGCACCACTCGACGTCGAGTCAGACGCTCGACCTCGGCGCGGATGGCACCTCGACCGGTGGGGTCCTCCCAGATCGGTGGCGGCAGAGTTTCGAGGAAGCTCTCCACGTCGTACGCCCAGCCGCTCGACAGTTTGTCGCCGCGGATGAAGCCGAGTGCGGTGGTGAGGCGTTCCCACGCGCTTCCCCAATGGTCGACGGTGACGAAGGTGCTGCCCGAAGCCGTGGCAACCGTCACCGCCAAGCCGTTCTTGGACGGCAGTCGTTTCGCCTTCTCCAGGGCTTCACGAGCCGCCGCGATGGCGGTGCCGAGAGGGCTCTCGCGATCGAAGATCGCGATTCCGAGCGACAGGGTGATCGGGGTTGCCGCGGCCTCGCCGCCGTCGTGCAAGGCCCTCTCGAAGAGATCGTGCAGTGTCTGCGCCAGCGGCAGGGCGGTGGCGAGTGGCGCCAGCAGTAAGCCTTCGTCGCCGCCGAGGTAGAAAACCTGCGCGAGGGCCTCAGCGCGGTCCGATGCCGTGAGGAGCGCCACCACATCGCTTGAAAAGCGGCGGATGCCGTTGGACACCTCGCGTGGGCGCTCCTGGATCCGTCGGCCGATGCTGTCTCCGTCGAACACCAGGACCGCCAAGTAGTCCGGCGGCTGGGCCGGCACCCCCACGGCAAGTGACTCCTGAAGGGCGGCCCTGACTGCGTGTGCCTCGGTCAGCCGGCCCTGCGATGTGGTGTCCCCCGAAGCCTTGGCGGCGTTTTCGAGGCGGCCTAGCGTGCGCTCGAAGAACAGAGGCGAGGGATCGAGTCGATGCCCGGGCACGCGTCGAGCGGCGACGAGGAACGCCGAGAGCGTCTCCGCAGGGACCCACCGTAGCCACTCCCGAGCGGCGATCTCGCTGGTCGACGGAAAGGAGCCCTCGCCGCCCGCGTAGCCGATAAGCCGCTTTGCCAGGCAGGTGCCGCAGAGCCGTTCTCCGACCTCGATACGGTCCCCGTCCGCGACCCGCGAGTCGCTGTCGAGCCGGTCCTGGAACTCCCGCCACGACGGCAACGAGGAACCGCCGAACGCCTCGCGCCTGCCGCACTGGCCGCACTTGCCTACGGGTGCGCCGTCGTTGTGCACGGGAATCGGCCGCGTCCGCTTGGTCGCGGCGTAGAGGCGGTCGATCTCGACGAGGGCGTGAGCATCGATCTCTTGCGGTGGCTGAGTCGGGTCGACCTCAATCTCTTGGGTGCACCAGAGAACGGAAAAGGGGTTCCCGGCTGTCGCGAGCGAAGACTGGAGGGTCGCGCGAACGCTTCCGTTTGCGACCGCGTCCGGCGCTTGGCGTTGGGCTTCGGCGACGAGCTCGTTCCATGCGACGTCGACCACGGCGCTCTGCAGGCCAGACATGACTTTGGTCACCGCGCCGAGGTCTGCATCGCGGAAACAGCCTGTCGCGCGATGCGTCATCCCCACTGCGCTGGCGCTCACGAGCCCGGCAACGGGGACCTTTGCCAGTGCGCCCGGGGAATCCGTTGCGGTGGGAAGCCAGATGCAGAGATCAGAGGGACATGCTGACGCGAGATGCGAGAGCGCCCTCGCCATCAGCCATGCCAGATAGGTCGAGCCCACCTTCAAGTCACGAGATCGGCGAGCTTCGCCGATCGATTCCTGGACCGGCACAATGCCGAACGACCACACGACCCGCGTGGTCTTGCCGGCAGTGGACGAGGGCGCTGTCGAGCGCGCCTCAGCACTCACGGTCGTGACCTTCCCGCCATGCGCAATTGACGCGGCATCGGCACTGGCCTCACCAGTAACTTAGGACAAGAGGTTCGCACCCTAACACGAGTTTCTGGTTTCGCGAATCCACGCCACGGGCTCGTGCGCGTCGATGTGGTCAGCGGCGAGAAGATCGCGCCGCTCTAGCCGCAACGCGGCTGCGGCCTCTTGCTACGTTCACGGCATGAACGGAAATCACGTCGACGTCGAGAGCGAGCCGTCTCGAAGGGTCGCCACGGCCGCGCCTAGCCCTCATCCTGCTCCATCGCTTCGTGGGCCGCCTCGTCCGGGGTCATGAAGTCGTTGAGGGGGACCCACTTGCTCTCGTCGTCGTGCGGGCAGCCGGAGATGCTGGTGTTGACGCAAACGTCGACGGCGTAGACCGGGTGGATCTCCCAAACGGAGGCGCGCGCCGGGCTCGCCCGCTTGTTCGGGCGGCAGGGCACGTGGCTGCCGTCGAAGAACAGCGCGCCGGTTAGGCGGACGGGCCGGCCGAGGTCCTCGAGGACGCCCGAGTCCCAATCCTCCGGCCGGAAGTGGGGGCTCATCTCGGCGGTGACGGTCTGGCAGAAGTCGGTGGTGCTCTTGGACTCGTGGAGCACGATGTGGATGTCGTTGTTCTCTCTGCCGCCGCGCTTGCAGTTGACGCTCTCGCCCTTGCTGACGTTGGAGTGGTGGGCGTCGAGGATGAAGGCGACGAACTTGATGAGGGAACCTTCCCCGATCGTGTTCCCGTCGCTCGTGGTGTAGAGGTCCTGAAGGGCGGAGCGGTCCGCGGGCGGGCTGCCGCCGGTGACCCCGGCGTCGTCGGAGGCCTTCTGCAGGTTGATGAAGCTGCGGCGCGACACCCGGGCCGGTGCACCCTCGGCGCAGAAGTCGTTCTTGGCGCGGTTCTGGAGCGCGTTCGACGCGCTAGTGGTCTTGCCCTCGATTCCGCAGTCCTCGTCGAGGGAGTGCTCCATCGCGATGTCCTCGAAGGGCAGCGCGCAGTCGCGGGGGAAGGGCGTTCCCTCTTGGGCGAAGAGCGGGGCGGCGAGCAGGACGGAGATCAGGGCCAGGAGGGTTCGCATGGATCGGGCTCCCTTGCAGTCAGGGTCGGCGGCGGTGCCGGCCCGGGGTCTCGGCGTTCACGTCCAACAGCGTCGCGTCGCCCGCAACGGCGCTCGGCGCAGCACTCTCCTCGGTGTCTCTGATTAGACGGACACCGACGGCGGGTTTCCCGCCTCCAGGGTGAAGAAGGGCGCCTGGGAGGGAAATCTCCTGGCTGCGTCCGTCCATGGTGTCGAGGTCACGACAGCAGCCTGGCGCCCGAGCACGAGGAGGCATCCGAGGCGTTTTACGGGAAGCACTTCCTACGGCAGGACGGCACGCCGACCGCCAAGTGGGAGAGCGCCAACCTGGTGCTCTTCACCGCGCCGTACCCGATGGTGCTTGCCTGGGATACGACCAAGCGCGTCAAGAAGGTCCGCTGCCACAAGCTCGTGGCGACGAGCCTCGAGCGGGTGCTCGCCTCGATTCTCGCCCACTACGGCAACGCCACCGAGGTGAAGCGCGCCCGGATGGACCTGTACGGTGGCTGCTTCCTCTACCGCCGGGTGAGCGGGACCGGCCGCCTCAGCACGCACGCCTGGGGCGCGGGGATCGACCTCGATCCGGACCGCAACACCCTGGGCAAGCCGCACAACCCGGCCGAGGGCATGATGCCGCTCCCGGTGGTGCAGCTCTTCGCCGCCGAGGGCTGGCGGTGGGGCGGCGAGTTCGTCTCGAGGCCCGACTGCATGCACTTCCAGGCGACGGCCTGAGATCGGGCCGGGAGGGCGGTTCGCCGACGCCACGAGCTCGGCGACGGCCCGCGCGACGCTGATCCTGATCGACCAGCAGACGCGGATCCCGTGCACGTCGTCGAGCACCGACAGCCGGACGTGCTCGAGCTCGCTTGCGCTGTGGTTAACTTGGCTCGAGGAGCTTTGGGACTACGCCGTGCCGACCGTACTCGCCTCGGCGCGCTCGCTCCGCTTCTTGCCGGCGTCCGCGATCTTCTTGAGGAGACCGTCGAGGTCGACTGTGTAATCAGCGAGCGCCGCTCCATGGCTGGCGAGTTCGGCCGTCAGGAACGTGAGCACCTTCCTGATGATCCTCGCGCGTTCCAAGCACTCGCCATCGTCCAATGCTGGGTCCCCTTGGTGGAGACCTTGGCTCAGGGCGGTGAACAGGATGTCGAGAGGGTTCCGCCCATCTGGAGACAGGTGCCCGGGTAATACCTTCGCCGCGAGTTGGATCCTCCTCTCCATCTTCTGCTCGGCTCGGATAAGGGCCAGCGTTGTGGCGTGCTCTGCCCGCGCGCTGGGGGGCATCGCCTCCTCGATCTTGTCGATGAGGTGAGCCGCGACGCTCTCAACGACTCGCCGGTAGTAAGCGAAGGCTCCGATCCCGTACCCGTGCGCCTCAGTGACCGCGCCCTTCCTGTACAGGGCGAGTACTGAGCTCGTGTTCAGCAGCTTCTCGAGAGGAACGGGGATGCTGATGTCGAGAGCGGGGTGCTGCCCCACCTTCTGGACGGTCAGGCCGTCGAAGTCGGCGAGAACCCAGAAGTGGTGGACCTCGCTCTCGCAGTCGGAGCACTGGTAGGACAGCTCACCTACGGCGACCCCTCTTGGGCGCTCTAGCGTTCGACCGGCAATGGTGGGGGGAGCCACCTGCCAGACTTCGAGGCTCTTGTCGAGCGTTTTGAGTTTGAAGGCGCGGCGAGCCGCGTCCGTTGCCGTGGCCGGCATGCCGCGGGCCGTGCTCGTCGCCGTGGATGACATTCCAGGGCGAAGGACGCGCCGCAACTTGGCGCATCTTGAGCAGGGACGTTCGATCCTGCTCGGCGGCTTCAGACCGCGACTCATCGTCGAGGGCAGCGAGACCTTGCTGTAGAGCGACCCCTCCTCAAGCAATTGGAGGAGGACTGCTGATGGTTTGATCACGGCAGGAGCAGCTCCTTCTCGCTACCGTCCTCGAGTAGGACCACAATCCTGCCGCCCCTGCTCTTCTCCTGCACGAGCGTGTCGTAGGTGGCGAGGGCCCGCCGAACCACCTCACTGAGGCTGTGGGCGTCGGTGGCTTCGCGAAGGCGCTGGATGCGCTGCTTGGCCGTCGGGCTGATCTCGAGATTGATGCGTTCGGGTTTGGACGGCACGGCGATGTCGTTGTTCTCTACGTTCAAGGAGCCAAATCAGTAGGGGAACGCCAACAGCGGCCAAGGCGCCCGCGACGAGCTTGGCGTCCGCCAGCTTCCCGCCGATGTAGGCGGCGGCGAGGATGGCGCCGACCATCGCGAGCAAGGACGGCGGCCGTCGCAGCAGGAGAGCGGCGAGCACCACGAAGCCGCGCGAGTGGGCGACGTGGACATCACCGTAGGCGTCAACGTCCGGCTTGAGGAAGGACCGAGACTGCGATTCGCTCATCCGACGGTACCCCTTGTACAGGGGGCCGCCGGCGTAGCGAACGCAGCGAACCAGGTCCGATCATGATCGGGCCCCCTGTTCGTCACGTTCTTGCCTGCGCGAGGAACTCCTCATAGGCAGGGCTGCGAGGGAAGAACTTGGGTTGTTCATCGACGTTGCTCGGTCGATCTGCTCTGCCCCGGTATCGCGCTGGTAGGAGTTCCGTTGCCGCCCAAAGCGACAGAGGGGGACATCGAGGGTTTCCTAGGCCCGGGCCAGGCGGTTTCTACACCCCTGACTTGCGCTAATCCTACACAGAAAGCGCGCAAGGTGCAAGCGATGTCTCCCCGGGAGAAATGCGGCATTCACCCCACTGGAGGGTGCTAGCCTCCTTCGCACACTTGGTGAGGCTCATGACCCGACGGGAAGGCAAGAGTCCGGACGGCAGTGCCTTCGGCTGGCGCCGGCGGAGCATCCTCGCCCTCGCCTTACTCCTCGGCGTCGGCGCTCGTGCAGTGGCCCAGCCTCCTGCCGGCTACTACAGCTCCGTCAACTCCAGCAGCTCGTCGACGCTGCGGGCGACGCTGAACCCGGCGATCGACGACCACACGCGGTTTCCGTACACCTCGGCGGCCACCGACACCTGGGACGTCCTCGAGCTCGCCGACGAGGACCCCGGCGACAGCTCCAGGATCCTCGACGTCTACAAGAACGCGAGCTACGCAAAGGTGGGAGGCGGAACCGGTCCCTACAACCGCGAGCACTCCTGGCCCAACTCCTACGGCTTCCCCGACGACGTCACCACGAACTACCCCTTCACCGACTGTCACGCCCTCTTCCTCTCCGACTCGAGCTACAACTCCTCGAGGGGCAACACGGTGTACCGCTTCTGCAGCGACCTCTGCACCGAGCGCTCGACGGACGTCAACAACGGCCAGGGCGGCGGCGCCGGCGTCTACCCGGGCAACTCCAACTGGCGGACCGGCTCAGGGTCGACGGGCACCTGGGAGACGTGGAGAGGCCGCCGCGGCGACGTCGCCCGGGCGCTGATGTATCTAGACGTGCGCTATGAGGGCGGCACCCACGGTCTGACCGGCGCCCCCGAGCCCGACCTGATCCTCACCGACAATGCCAGCCTCATCCAGACCTCCGGCGGCGTCAACGCCTCCGTCGCCTACATGGGGCTGCTCGCCGACCTCATCGTCTGGCACATGCAAGATCCGGTGAGCGCCGACGAGATCCGCCGCAACAACGTCGTGGCGGGTTTCCAGGGGAACCGGAACCCGTTCGTGGACAACCCGCAGTGGGTGAGCTGCCTCTACCTCAACGACTGCGTTCTGCTCTTCGGCGACGGCTTCGAGTTCGGCAGCACGGTCAGCTGGGGCGGCGGCGCAACGCCCTGAACGCGCTAGCGGCGGAGGAAGCGTGTGCTAGGCGGTCGCTTCATGCCGCCAGCATGTCAAGCGATTGGCCCAGGTCGACCGGCCGAGGGAGAGCTTCCTCGAGGCGCCGACGCGCTACCATTTCTCAGGACCGCATGATCGACGAAGAGTTGGATCGGTATCGCGAGATCGGGGAGCGGAACCGAGTGGTTCTCCAGCTCCTTCAGAACTGGTGTGCCCATGCAGAGGTTGTTCGAGAGAGCTCCGGAGGCCTGTTCGAGCAGGTGACCGGGCTGCCGATCTCGATGTGCAGGGTTACCTGCAAGCACGAGCGGGCACCGGGGTCGATCAGCATGCACCTCGAGGAGAACGCGCTCAGCTTCTACGATCGCAATTGCATCGATTGCACCGTGCGTCGGCCGGTGGCCCTGCCCAACCTCAGCGAGCTCGTCGGTCAACGCGATTCGCGTCGCGAGGATGCTGAGCGCCGCGAGGAGGAGCGGCAGCGAGCGGCCAGGGAGGCACTGGAGCTGCGACGGGCGCATCGAGAGCGAGCTTTCCCCTCGGCGACGCCGGCGCAGGCAAGCCTAGCGATGCTGCTCGACCGACTCGATACGGAGGCGAGCGCCGAAACAGCCGAGGAGCTGGTCGCCGCCGTCCTGGCCGTACCGGACGAGCTGAACGACGACTTCCTCGACGCCATTGCCTCCGTCGTCGCCGTGGGCGGCATGCATCGGTCGGCTGGCGGGCTGCGCGCCTTGGAGGCTTCGAGCTTTCCGCGGCAACGCTTGGTCGGCCTCGCGCTCGAGTCGTTGAGGGGCCGCGAGCGCGCTGGCGAGGTTGTAGAGCTCGCTGCTCGGCACATGGGGCATGCGGTGCGCGACGACATCCGCGCTGTCGTGCCAGGCATGGTCTGGGCGTGCAGAAGGTCCCACTTCGCTCTTCCGGGGGAGGCCAACGGCCACACGAGCGCGCTAGTGAGCGCCCACCGCGCTCATCCCGAGGTGGTCGAGAGCGCTATCCGCAAGGCGCTAGCCCAGGATGGCAGCGTGTGGCGCCAAGCCGGTTGTGCCGCAGCAAGCGCACTCCTGGCCGAGGGCCACGCGATCGATGTCGAGTCGCTGTGCGACTCGCTCCTGGCCTCGTTTCGCCTGCCAGACAGTATCGAGGGTGAAGGGCCGGCCTATGAAGTCGTCGCCCGGCTGCTAGCAAGGCTCCTATGCCGTTATCCGCCGCTCGTCCTGCCGCGTCTCTTGCGCCACGAGGGCGACGACCATGAGCAGGTCAAGGTGGGAGTTTTCCGAGCCTACTGCAGCGTACTCCGCCGAGACGGCGTTGCATCGGAGGAGGAGGCGGCGGCGGACGCTCAATGGGGCCCGGAGTCGGCGCAGGCGCAAGTGTTGTCCCGAGTCCTCGCGTTGACAGCGGACCTTGGCAACGACGATCGCCTTCAAGAAGCCGTGGGGCTCCTGCGGCGCGGACACAACTGGTTCGGCCGGTTGGCCGATCCGTCTGTTTACGTTCCGACGATGCTTGGTGCGGCCGCGATGGCGTGCAGCCGCGTCGAGGCGCTCTCGCAGCCATCCGGGCTCATCGTGGATCCGCGACCTGCTGACGTGCGGCAACTCGATTGGGGGGGCGACACGAGTTGGCTGTGGAACCTGGCATACACGCTCGTGGAGATGGTGGCTTGGATTTCGAGCCAGCACCCCAACGCGGAGGCTAGACGCAAGAGTGGGGAGCTCTACCTCGACACACTGAAGGCACTCGGTCCGATGGCGGATCGCTTCCATTCACGCCTCGTGCGCCACCTCGGGAAGCTCTACCGTGGACGCGAATGGCGCAACGCGGTACTCCCCGAGATCTACTCGGCGTTGGCGCACCCGTCGGTCGGCGTTCGGGCCGACGCGGGTAGAGCCTACGAGGACGTGTGCAAGGTCGTTGGACCGGAAGCGCTTCCATCGTTGCTGCACGAGGCGTTTCTCGTGCACCTCCAAGATCCGTACGTCGCAGTCCACAAGGGCGCGGTGGCCGCGCTTCAACATATGAAGGTGCCGCAGGAGTTCACCGAGGACATACTGGGCCTGCTCGCCCGAGCCATCGACGTCTACACCGATGAGTCGGCGGAGCGGCGTGACGATTTCTTTGTCGCCGAGGCTCTATCGGTCGTGGTACGACTGGCCAGCGAGAGCCCGCAGGGTCTTCGCTATGTCGTGAGGGTTGCCCGCCGGCTCCGTCCAGAGGCTGTCTATTCTCTCTTGCAGGACAGGGTCTGGCACCTACGCAACGTCCGCGGGATCGCGGAGCTGCTGCTCGTGGTCCTGCCAACCCACCCGCCGATCTGGGGGGATTACGAGAGCGAATTCGTCCTCCGAGAGCTCGCCCTCCTACCGCGTGCGGAGATCGTGCGAGCGGCGACGCGCATCGTCGAGGTCGGGGTGGAGGCCGGGAAGAAGCGGCTCCACTCCGTGATCCCGCTGATGAGGATCCTCGACGCGAACGGCGAGTCCGCCGCCGCTCGAAGCATGATCGCGACGGTGCTCGCCGCCGCCGGAACGGACCGCGTGAACCTGGGTGGGCGGCTCGTGCTCTCGCTGTATCTCGAGGCCCTGGAACTTGAGCAAGCTGTGGCCGACGGCGACATGGGGCGGGTCGAGGAGCTGGCCGCGAGCATCCATGCCATCGAGTCCCAGCTCGCAGAGGACGAGGAGCTCAACCGTAAGCGGCGACAGCACGATGCCTTCGACTGAGTTCCACGCGCGCCTGCAAAGCCTGCTCGCCTTGAACGCGGTGGGCAAGGGGGCTGGAAGTGCTGCGGAGCTCGTCGCCCACGGCGACGAGGTGGCGCGCGTCGGCGAACGACTGGCAGCGCCGACGGCGGATGCATACAAGGGTTGGGGAGGGCTGGTGCGGTGCGTCGGCCACCTAGTGTGGTGGCGCGACGCAATCCTCGATGCCGAGATGGATGCCGACCGGCACCAGCGGGCCGCACGGCAGCGGGCCGAGAACATTCTTTCCACCCTGGCCGACGGCAACCCGGCGAGCGCGCAGCTCCGAGCGGCGGCCGAGCGAGTGGTGGCTGTCCTCGAGCCGGCAGACATCCCGGCGGCGATTTCCGCCGTGTCCGCTGTCCCTCTGCCCTTGCCGTTCATCGAGGAGCAACGCGCCGCCATGGATTCCGCTTCGAGACTGCCCGAGCCGCCTGAGCCGCTCAAGGCTCTTGCATTCGTCCAGTTCTTCATCAACGGCCGGGCGGTAAGCGAGGTCCAGGACGTAAGGGCAAACGTGGTCCACGACCTCCGCGTCGAGGTGCGACTCTCGGCACCCGTTCCAGCCGACATCGAGCTCACTCCCTCCGTCATCGAGCCGGAGGGTGTTGTCGAGGCCCCCAGGTTTGCCTTGCAGGCTGGTAGCGAGACCAGGAGCGCTGTCGGTCGACTGCTCGTCCGAATACCTCACGAGTCGTTGGCGCGACCGCTCGAGGTCGCGTATGGGCTCGAGGCGGTGGGCGCGCACGAGGACCGCGCGATCGTTCTGCGGGGCCAGGGGCAGCATCGCCTGGTTCTCCGGTGCGTTGAGGACACGCACAGCTGGAGTGGCAACGCCGCCATCGAAGGAGCGGTCGTCGATGGGCAGGCAAAGGCCCGCTCGAACGGTCTTCGCGACTCCGAGACGGCGGCGTTCCTGCAGCTCTTTGGGTCCACCGCATACCTCGGGGCTGATGCTCTGGGCTCCAACGCGTTCCGGGGTGACTGGCCCGAGGAGCGGTTCCACGCTGAGGTTCGGCGGCGGCTCAAGCAGGACCCGGGCATCGGCTCAGAGCTCGAGGATCACCCACATGCGGGCGGGGGGATCACCGACCTGTCGTTCCGTCGCGTGCGGCTAGAGCTCAAGTGCGACGATCGTCCCTTGGGCGTCCAGGAGGCGCTCGATACGTACGGCCAGCAGCTCGCTCAATATGCTGTGACCAGTGATCGGCGCAGCGGTGTCCTGGCCGTCCTTTGCCCCGTAAAGCCAGGCTCCGCACCGGGTTCGCTTCACAACGATCTCGCGAGCTTGGTCGTGCCCCCTCCCACAGGGGGCGATAGAGCAGTGCTCATCGGGGTTGTGCTCGTGCGCTCCAACCTGCCGCCGCCGAGCTCTCACTCGCGATAGCGGACGGACCGCCATGCGGGTCACGCCCGCGGGGGCTAGCCGCGCCCCGCCTCTAGGCGTCAATAGGACAGCTCCAGGACGAGCAGACGGATGTTCGTCAACGCCTGTTCGAGGAGAAAGAACGCGTTGGCCTCGATGCCCCTGAAGCGAAACTCGATGGCGAGGTCCTCGGGCTCCAAACGGAAGACAACGGGTGCTCTGAAGTCGGGCGAGTCGAAGCGTGCCCGTCGTTGGCGCTGCGCGACCAGATCCCAGTGCTTGTTGTCGTTGACCACCCGGAGAAACTGCCGAAGCCAGCGGTTCCTTCGTCTGAAGGGTTGTGCGCGAAGGAGTTCAGTCCAGAGGGCACGGTCGATCCTCCGAAGACCAGGGAAGTGATACTCAATCTTCTGGACCGCAACCGCTCGCGTCCAGCCGAAGGGAAACTCGAGGAGCGCAGGAACCGGGGTAGCTGGATAGGTGCGCTCGAAGATGCGGTGGGCGAGGAAATCGAGAGCCGACCGAAGGTTCTCGCAGCAGTTCTTGATCTTGATGGCGAGTTCCAGAGGCACGTCCTGCTCGCGCAGTTGCGCCGCGTACGAGTTGCTGATGTCCTCAATCTGCTTCTCGGCATAGTCAAGGAGCGCGTCGATGCGAGCAACGCGCGACTCCGTCGTCCGGGGATGCCGCCGGGCTGGCGATGTGCGCCGGGGAGTCACTTCCCAGAAACTCCGAGGCGCTTCTCTGCCATGGCAGTCGCCGCAGGACGGGCGGGCTGGTGATCTAGCGCTGAGGACAGGAGCAGGGAGTCGTGGGCGGGGTCTTGCAAGCGTCCCATCGACCACCCGAAGTGCTCGATCTTTGACGTTACGGGTAGAAGCCCTCGACCTTACGCGGGGCCATTCGCGAGAATCGGGAAGCGGTCAACAGCGAAGCGGTACTCATCAGCACGGCCCGTGTTCCTCGGATACGTCTTCACACGTTCGATGAAGCCATCGTCGATGGCGAGGCCGATGTAGGACGAAGTGTGCCTGGCACTGCAGCCGAGCAACGGTCCGAAAACGCGCGTAGGCAGCATGATGTTCTGCTCCGGTCGGATGTACTGCAGCCAACCGGCGAGCGAGAGGAGCCTGCGGTACTGCGGCAGAGAGCCATCCTGGCTCTCGTTGGTCGTCAGCGGGTAGCGATCAGCGAGGCGCCGCGCGGCGTCGATCGGAGACTCTCCCGGCAGGAATCGGATCGCCTTCCAGTTGTGCACGAAGATGGCGTCGAACTCATCGACGGTGCACGCCAAGAAGCCCCCGATGACCTCGTTGAACGCGTCCGCCGAGTTCGTGCGGTAGGTGGGGCTTCGGCGACTCGCAGCGACAACGGCGGCGCGTGTTTTCTTCAGCGCCTGAACGGCACTGAGCTTCTGGAGCTCTGGTCGGCGCTTCATCAGACGGATGAAGTGCCAGCCGCCTTTCCAGTCCGCGACCCCGTACTCGACCTCTTCCTCCTGGAGTTCCATCCACTCCCGTTCGGCGTGGCCGGCGGCGACCACGTATGCCTCAAGTGGAAGATCGGGGGAGGGGAGCAGCGACTCGGAGAGGCTCTCTGTCTGATCGTCGGCGAACGTGGGCGGTGGCGCCAGCGCGCCACCCCTTGCGTGTCTCTCTGATTCCTGAGCAATCATGGGGATCTGGGAGTCCTGTGGGAAGTGGGAGGGGCCGGTGGAGGGGCCGGTGGAGGGGCCGGTGGAGGGGCCGGTGGAGGGGCCGGCGCGGCGGATGGCCCGCCGGCAGCGATTACCTCTTCTTGCGCCTGTTGGCGGTCTGCGTCAGCGCCGAAGCGGCCACGCTCTTGACCGCCTTTGGCGTCTTCGGGTTGCTGAGAAGCTTGGCCGCCTTCGAGGCCACCCTCTTCGATGTCTGTTCGCCGCCCTTCTTGGCCATTGGAACCCCCTTCTGTCCGGAGCCCACTCTATCACTGGCGGCGCCCACCGCCTACCAGATATGGGGCTGAGCGATCCACGAGTGGCCAGGGATAGCGCTTTGCGCGGCTCGCACCCTGTGCCCGCCGATAGAAGTACAGAGGCTCGAGCAGCGGCCGCCGCACGCGCCAGCCGCTTGTTGCTACGTTGTTCACGCCATGAACGGAAGCCACGTCGACCCTGTCCTCTTGCTCTTGGTGGGCGCCCTCTCGCTCCTGGTGGGGCTCCTCTCCCGAGAGCTCGCAGGCACGGCCTTTTGGCCTCTTCGGGACGCGACCACTCCGGCTCCAAGCGGCTCCAAGCGGATGCAACAGAAGGCCTCGACGTCGAGCTCGAGCCGCCGCCAACGCGCGTTACGCGCCTGCGGTAGGCTTCGGAAGGTCCCTTAAGTTACTGGGTGAGGCGCCACGGGAATCGTCATGGACTGGCCAACGATCGTGCTCGGAGTCGGCGGCAGCTTGGGCACTGCGGCTCTCGGCTACTGGGTCGGGCGGGCACAAGAGGTGGATCGGCAGCGCCTCGTTCGCGCGTTCCCGGTAGCTGAGGAAATTGCCGTCCTCGCCCAAGGGGTACACAGCGCCAGAACCACGGTCATCACCTGGTTCAACGAGAACTTCAGCCATATTTCCACTCGCGGCGAGGCGGTTCGGCTGTTCGAGAAGCACGGCAGCCTGTACGAGTCCGAGCGCCAGCGGATCGTCGAACTGCTGAAGCTTGAGCGGGAACTCGGCTCCAAGTTGCACGTCGGCAGGGTCTACCTCAACGCACGCGACATGGACCGCCTCGAGCAGTACGTGCAACTCGGCGCCTTCCACTTCACCGACGACGGCATGGGCGGAGCGCTGTACACGGACTATTGGGAGCGCTTCTTCGATAACCTGCTTGAACCCGAGACCCGTGCACGTCGTGACCGCCTTTGGCTCCGCATCCGCAGGCGCTTTCCGAAGATGCACACGCTTTGGCAGCTGCGGCGTGGCGCCTAACCCTTCGCCGGCGGAGGCTCTCCCCGGATCGGAGGGGTGCGCCAGGAGGGTCCACGGCAGCAGCCAGCGATGGTGAACACCAGCAGCGGCGACGGAGATCCCGACAACTGCTCGTGCGTGGTCGAGGGAGACTGGAGGAGCGGCGTAGACTCGCTCGCAACAGCGGGGAAAGGAAGCGCCGATGGATGCACAGTGCGTGCTCGACTGGAAGCTGCTCTTGGAGTACCTCCGCGTTCTCCTCTCCGGCCCTACCGTGGCTGGCTTGGTGGCGCTCGCCTTCTTCTTCGCCTTCCGCGATGACATCCGGAAGCTGATGGCGCGGATAGCTACCTTCAAGGGTGCCGGCGTCGAGGTGACGACCACGCAGCAGGAGAGGGCGCTCGAAGCAGGGCTCGCCCCAGCGGCAGCGCCGTCGTCGTCCCAGCAACCGCCAGACACTCCGCCAGGACTTCATCTTCCCCCGCAGGAGCAGGAGCGGCTGCGGGACTTCATCCGCACGGAACGCGACCGTGCGACGCTCTGGGAGTACCGCTTCCTGAACCTCTACCTTGTGCCGGGGACCCAGCTCGTCCTCGACTGGATCGCTCATGAGCCAGGTGGGCGGACGACCGTCAAGATGTTCGATGCGATCTGGAGGCACGACATCCCGGCGCTTCAGGAGCGGGCCGCGGTCCTCAACGCCTTGCGCGAGCACACCCTCGTCAACATCCAGGGGGCCTTGATCGAGTTGACCGACAAGGGCCGCGAGTACCTGCAGTGGCGCGGCGCGTATCGACCCCCAGTTCCTGCAGCACCGATGCCCACGGTGCCGGTCCCCACGACGGTGCCGGGATCAGCGCCCACCGCTGAGGCTGCACAGGCGCCCGACGACCGGGGCGAGAGCTGACGAATGAAACGAGCTGGCGCCGAAGCGGGTGAATCAGCGTCGGCCGAAACGTCTCCACGGCCTCGTCGTCGAGGGTAGCGCTTCGACAGCGCTACAACCCCCTCCCGCGCTCCGCGCCGGCCCCTGGTCGGCCTCGCGACCGCTCGGCGCTTCGATCAGCGTTTGCGGACCGTCAGCGCCCTTGGTCTTCCCGGCGTGGTCAGGGTGGAGAGGTGAGGCTCGTCACCGCTCGAAGTCGCCGAGGATCTCGTCGGGCGATACACTGGCCTCATCCTTGGTGTGAAAGCGGACTTCGTGTCCGTCCATGTAGTGACGTTCGAGAGGAGGGCGAACCCATGACACGGCATCCCCGTCCGTTCCTACCGGTCTCTGCTGTCTTCAGTCTCGGTCTGGTTTCTCTCCTGCTCGGTGCTTGCGCCACCGCTCCCGGTCCGTCGACCGCCCGCCGGCCAGCTGCCCGTGCGGCCGCGACGAACCTCGAGGCGGGCTTTACGGCAGAGCAGGTCGCCCAGATCGACGACAACTGCGGTCCCCTCGGCAAGCCGACGCTCGACCCCGAGTACGACCATGGCCCCACCGACTTCGTCATCCGCCACGCGTACGTCCTGCAGCACAGCCAGCTCGACAAGATCGCGCGTTGGGTGTGCGAGCACGTGACTCCCGAGGAGCTCTCCGGCAACGAGCCTCGCCGCAATCCGTTCGCTCCCGACCCGCAGCTCCAAGGCAAGCCCCGTTCGGAGCTCGCCGACTACCGCGGCTCTGGCTTCGACCGCGGTCACCTTGCCCCCGCGGGCGACCAGACGAAGTCTCGAGCGGACAAAGACTCCACGTTCTTCCTCTCCAACATGACGCCGCAGGTGCCCAGGCACAACCAGCAGGTGTGGGCCAAGCTCGAGGACCTGGTGCGCACGTGGGTCGACGGTGGAGGCCTCTCGGAGGAGTACATCGTGACCGGCGGCTTCTTCTTCGACCCCGAGGAGGAGAACCCGGCGACCGCCGACGGCCTCATCGAGTACTCCACCATCGGAGCTGGCTCGGTGGCCGTGCCCACCCACTACTTCAAGATCGTGCTCGCCCCGAACGGCAACGACACCTGGCGCGCGGTGGCCTTCGTCCTCGAGAACCGTCCCTACCCGCAGCCCTTCGACTTCGCCTCCTTCATCAAGCCGATCGACTGGCTCGAGGAGCGCGCCGGCATCGACTTCTTCCCCGACCTCGATCCGGTCCAGGCACAGCAGGTGGAGGGTCAGGCGGGTACGCTCCTGGTGCCCTGACGTGGCCGTCGTCGTTCGGAATCACGTCCAGTCGTACCGGCCGCTTCGCGGCGGCATCGGCATCGTCAACGGCACGATCAGCCTGCTGGGTACCCTCGGCTGCATCGCCACGTCGGACGGACAGGACCGCTGGATCCTGAGTGCGTACCACGTCCTCATCGGCATGGGCCGCCCACCGGTGTCTGGAGAGGCGATCTTCCAGCCCGCCCCGGGAGCGGCCATGACCCCGATTGCGGTGACCGATGCGACGCGAGCCGACCCCGGCCTCGACGCGGCCGCCGCGCTGGTCGCCGGCGTGGGCACGCGTGACGAGATCCTCGGCATCGGCACCGTCGCCGGCGTCGTGGCCCCCGCGGTCGGCATGCGCCTCATCAAGTCGGGCATCGCCACCGGCGTCACCGAGGGGATCGTCACCGACGTGACGGGGTCCCGAGTGATCATCGAGCAGCTCCCCGGCTACCCTTCGAAGTACGAGCTTTCGAGCATCAGCGACTCGGGGGCGGTGTGGGTGGAGCAGCACACCCGCGAGGCGGTGGCGCTCCACGTTGCGGGCAACGACACCGGCATCGAGATCGCGATCGGGGTGGCCCTTGGGGACGTCCTCGCCAGCCTCCGACTGCAGCTGATCTAAGCGCGCCCGAACCGGGCGACAGGGGCCTCCTCGAGAGCGCCGATTCCCAGCGCGGGCGGCTGCCGCACGCCTCCGCGGCCTCTTGCTACGTTCACACCATGAACGGAAGCCACCCTCGACCCTGTCCTCTTGCTCCTGGTGGGAGCCGTCTTGCCCTGGTGGGGTTCCTCTTCCGCGAGCTCGCGCAGAAGCTCGCCAACCTAGTGCGGATCCGCTAGGCGGTGTAGCCCGGCAACGGCCGGCCCGCTATCGCGGCTGGCCAAGCGGCTTCGATCCGAGACAGACACCAGTCGACGGCGAGGGCAAAGGCGAGTACCGCCCTTGACTCATGGCGCATTGCGCGCTCTCGATGCCTCGTATCCGCTCGAGGTGCGCCTCGTATTCGGCCTGACGGGTGGCGTCATCGGCGTTGCCGGCTGTCTGATCGCTCGCAGGGCTGACGAGCCAAGCAAAGAGCGCGACTCCCGCGAGACCCAGCAAGAAGTCCCCACCGCTGACCTTCGTCCGCGCGGGCGGTGGTCCCGAGGTGTCAATAAGCCGCCAGACCTGCTCCGCGGGTGGATCGCCCGGTCGCAACTCGCGAGAGGGCAGAGATGGCCGGCTCGACTTAGTGGTGGTAACGAATGCTACGGCATCGTAGCGACACCGGTCGCGCGTGGATGGCTTGAGCTCTACGAACGGCGCCAGGCTGGAGGGAACACGCTCCCGAGTGAGGTTCCCTTGGCTGTCTCTCCGGTTGTAATCAAGGCCCGGCGGGGAATTCACGACGGCAGCACAGTCCTGATCACGGCCTGGCCCACCTTGCTTGCACCAGAACGGGCCGGAATAGGAGATCTGGTGGAATCGGCGATACGGCCCGACGGTCTCTATCATTTCGGTCTCGCCGAAAACCCGACGAACCAGGATGGGTGGCTCGATGAACAGTGGTTGGAAGAGCGCGACTTTTCCGGCCAGCGTCTCGCGCGCGTCCTTGCCGTGTGGAAAAAAGCCACCATAGTCGAAACAAGACAGTCCCAGCCCGACCCCTTCAGAGCCACGACCAGCCCGCTCGCCCTCTAACTGACGCCTCCGTGCGGGTGGCGGCGTGTCTACGGGCGTTGGCGTACGCTGTGCCAGCACGGCCGCAGGCAAGGCCTGCGTCGCGAGCAAGAGCTCGACCATCGCGAGCGTGAAGCTTCGGAGCGCGTTCATGGCAAGACCTCGCTGAAATCCTACCGCAGTGCCTCGGGGCGCCCGCTGCGATTTGGGCAGCCGGTAGTGGCTCAGTTTCAAGCCTTTGAATTTAGGAGGCTTATGAGGTCGGCCACAGACCACGGGTGATGCGCCAAACCGGCCGCCATCGCCGGGGTGATGCGGAGGGAGCCATGAATCCGGCACCAGTTGTAGTAGGCGAAGTGCAGGGCCACCGACGCCCAATGGTTCTCCAGCTTCTTCGAGAAGGCGTTGGTGAGCCGAGTGAAGCGGCGCATGGACATGCGCATCGTGAGGTTCTGGCGCTCGACGTAGGACGTGCTGATGTGCTTCGGATCGGGCGTGCCGGAGACGATGTGGCGCTCCGTGCCGAGGCAGGTCGGCGGGCTGTAGCGGCGGGCGCTCTCGTCGGTCTCGCCGTAGAGCTTCACGAGCTGGGCGTAGTCCACTCGACCGCCGAGCGAATCCTCGACCGCGTTGAGGTAGAACTTGAGCCCGTCCGTGGTGAGCTGGAACTTGCCCACCACGCGCTCGCTGATGTCCTGGACGAACTCGGCGGCGGCGCCCGCGCTGCGGGGTCCGACTAGGTAGCTGACGCAGAGCTTCGTCTCGGCGTCGATAGCGACCCACGTCCAGCAGTCGCCGTACTCGCCGCGCTTGGCCGCGGGCACGTTCTTCTGCTTGGAGCCGATGAAGCTCCAAATCTCGTCGCCCTGGATGCGGCGGCAGCGCAGGCCGCGAAGGTGCTCGTCCTGGTAGCGGGCGGCAGCCCGGCCGAGGTCCACGAGCAGCTTCGAGACGGTGTTGCGGGCGATCCCCGTCATGCGGGAGGTAGAGCGCAGGGAGTTGCCCTCGACCAGGGCGGAGACGACTGCGATCCGTTCGGCGGCGCTGAGCACGTTTGCCATACTGAACATTGTACGTGAGCGGTCGGGAATAGTCAAGTCCCGCCGCCTGCGATGTTAGATAGACGTACAATTGGAAGGGTCTGAAAACGCAGGGCTTACAGCCGTTCAAACGCGGGTAGCACAATTGGGGAGGGTCGGCCGCGCCTTCCCCCTGCTCCGACCTAGAGCTCGGCCTTGCCCTCGGAAGGCATGCCCGGCTCGGCCGTTCCGGAATCCGCCTCCGCCCCCCAATAGGGCACGTAGGTGGCGTGTCTCCTAGTCTTGCTGGCCGGGTTGTACGACTTGATCGCGCCCACCTCTACGGCATCCGAGATGATCCGAGATGCCTTCGCAACGTCGCTATCCGTGTTCCCGAAACGGAAGCGCTTCCGCAGTGAGGCGTTGGTCATCACTCTACCGGAGACGACTTGTAACCCAGCGTGCTGGTAGCACGCCCGAATCCTCTCGTCGCGCGTCATCTCCGCGAACGGCCTCGGGGCGAACATCACTGCAACGGTCGACTCGCCCGGAGCCTGAAAGTCTGGCGCGGGCAGTTGAAACACCTCGGCCGCGTGGATCACCTTGTCGATGCCGCTCCCGCGCTCTTCGCAGATATTTAGCCTGCGCATCAACTGCGCCAGGTTTTCGTTTCTCGATTGCGGCCGATGGTCAAGAAATCTCTGAGGCTGGATCAGTGGGGGGCCGGGGCTCGTGAACTCTAGGCGGTCGCTAAATACTTCGATCATGGGACCGGCGCCAGAAATGTCGAAGCTTTGATGAATCATCAAATTGGCCGTCAGCTCTCGCAGCGCGATCTCTGGGAACCGCGGAACGCTCACACGGAGCGCTTCTTGGATCTCCTCGCTTGTAGGCAGCGTGCGCATAAGAAAGTCGACAATGCCCTTGAAACCGGAGGCATAGCCGCGGCGACCGCCCATTTCGCGGCTAGCTGAAAGACGGTTGGTGCCATTGTAGAATACGACCCGTATTGCCTTTCGCTCAAGCGGTCCGAAGTCTCGCAGGTTTCGCGCAAACAATACTGCGCCAAGATTGCTTATATCAAAGCGTGAGCCGGAAGTCTTTAGGATGCCCTCCGAGCAGAGCGTTTCGGCGATTGTGTCTGGCGAGCCCGGCTTGGACGCTCCGGCTAGAGAGAAGTAGTCGGTGTATGACAGTCGAGCGAGGGCATCTTCGAGGTCGAGACTCGACGCGGCAATCCCGGACTCGAAAGACTGGTGCGTAAGCACCTTCCAAAGCTCGCGCTCTTTGCCGGGATACTTGTGGAGCGGCTTTGTATATTCACCGACCCTAATATAGGCGACATTGCGAAACTTAACGGCGGTGTTATTGGCCGGCTCTATTTCCAGGATCTCAAAATGCTTAGAGTCGACATCTAGACTCCGGACCCAGAAATGGATTTGCGGCGAGAGTTGTATGGTTAGCCAGTGCTCAACGTCTTCGGCGCCCTTCTTGAGTGCGGCGAAGTGCACGGTTGTTCCCACAAGCTCATGGTCAGCATCTCTGACACCCCAGACAAGATATCCGCGCTCCTTGTGGTGCAGCGCGGCGGAATTCGACAGAGCAGAAATCAGCTCGCCGATGCGCTCTGGCGAGTCGTTATTGGTCTTGAACTCAACCCACTCAGTTTCGCGAGGGAGCGAGGCTAGGTCGCGAAGAAGGTCCAGTCGCGCTTTCGCATCCACCGTCGCGGGCTCCGGGCGTTCGCCGTAGAAGTGGTTATCCCGAGCGCTTTTGCCAGCGCGCGCGAGCGGCCCGGCTTGCCGACTCTCGCCGCTCGTCGGCAGTCATTCTCGCTGCGCGGGCTCTACCGCCCTTCAGGCCGCCTAGGCGGCCCAGCTCAACAGCGGCTGAATTCTTAGGCGGCGAGGGGCTGGAGATTCGGGTGGGGGCTTCTTCGTTCGTGGCGATCTGCACGATCTCCCAGGCCCGGCGGTTGAGGTCGCGCGACTTGGGTTTGCGTATGCGGTCAGGCATGCCAGTAGTGTACACCCTACCCGGCGCACGCGCGCTTCGCCCATGTCTCGCCGGCTGCCGCCTGCGCGGCTGCCTGCCATTGCAGGTTCTCCGGCGTGTCCTCGCCACCGCAGATAAGCGGAGTCCGGTGCCTGACGACGTACCCCGGACAAGCCTCGCCGTCACCGTGCGACGCCGGGCAAGGATGGCTCGCGATGAACTCCAAGCGGGCGCCGAGGCTCTCGACTATCGCGCCGCTCGCGTTTCGAGCGCAGGTCACACAGCGGCGGCGTCGACCGCAGTCAATCGCCGCGACCTCGCGCAGCGGGACGCTGAACAGGTGTTGAGTAGGCCCCGGATAGGTGAAGCGCCCATCGGTCACTTCTGGAAGCCCATGGATGGCGAAGGGCTTGCCGTCCGCGAACTTGCCCATGCAGCCGTCTAGCCTGATCGTCGCTCCCGACGCTCCGACCACATCGAAGCTCGGCGTCCCTTCGCTGTTGCCGCCGCTGTTGTTTTCGGGCTCGTCGGACTCCCCGGACCCGTCAGACTTCTGCTCAGCGCACTCCCAGCCGTAGCCAGGGCGGGAGCGGTTGTAGGCGGGCACCCACGTCCCGCTCTTCGTGTAGTACCCGCTGACGTGGACAACCTTCAAGCAGGCGGCGAACACGTCGCAGGTGGTGAGGAGAGACAGGGCCAGCGCGAGCGATGCCAGCCGCGCCAAGGGCTCAGTCCTCGATCTCGAAGAACGCCCGCACCGCCCGCCGGATCGCCTCCGCCTTCGAGCACCGCTTCTTCCGCGCGTACTCCTCGACGGCCGCCAGCTCGTCGCCGTGGAGGTAGATGCTCTCCCGGTACAGCCCGCGACCCGTGGCCGGCTCTCTGGCCGGCGCCTTCGCCTTCTTCGTCGCCATGCCGCGGAGGGTAGCGAGGTCGCGTAGTCACTATGACTCAGAGTGATGTTAGTGTGATGGCGTGGCCGTCGAGCGCGATCCTTGCCCAGGTTGCGGCCGCCTGATGGCCTACCGCACGAAGAAGGACCGCGCCGCCTGGGACACGACTAGGCTCTCGCACAAGTGCCCGCACAGGCGCCGTTGCATCGCTGGCACGATGTCCGTCGGGCTGAACTGGCAGCCGGGCGACGCTCAGCACTACAGCCGGTGTCCCGCCTGCGCCGCAGCGGCTAGGGCTGGCGTGCTCGTGCCGCCACCTTCGGGCGGGTAGGATCGGCCGATCCAACGGCTTGGATGGCTCAAAGTCAAACTGAGCCACTACCGGGCAGCCAGTCGTAAGGAAGTGCCACCCGCTGGGCGCGGGTCAGGCGTGACCCTGGTGCGGATCCGCTACCGCGGCTTCGAGGCCGAGTTTCGGGTCCCGGAACCCAACCACCAGCCAACGGAGCCACAACGGAGACGGTGATCCCTCGACGCGGACAAGCACCAGCGGTCGCATGGCCGCCCAGCACGCCGGCGCGGCCGAGTGCGGGAGGGGGTCTCGCGGCACGAAGAGCCGCCACCTACCCAGAAGATCCGGGGTAGGGAAACGACCGGCGGAAGAGCGACCTGACGATGGTCTGGGGCGGCCCTTCGACGGCTGTCACTCGCGCACGAGGTAACCGCGGAGCCGGATGGCACTTAGGCTGCCGGCGGAACGCGTGAGTTCGACGGACAGAGGACCATCCTTTCCGCCCGCGGGCCCGTGCACATAAGTGAACCAGAGGACGTCGCGTCTGGCTTTTAGGTGGAAAGCCGTGGCGACGACGAAATGAGTGTAGTTGGGTCCCTCCAGGAAGCCGGTCATCTCCCAGATGTTCCAGCCGCCCGGGGACGAGAACGTAAGCGCGCGGACGCCATCCTCAACCGCGACCCACTCGAGGGTGACGTCGGAACTCGTCCAGTCACGGCCCTCGTAGCCCCAGACATCGCCCTTACAAGTACCAGCGGAAGCGGAAGCCTCGAAGGGACATGGGCCGCTGACAGTGAAATGGAGCCTGTCCAGTCGGCAAATTCGTTCGTACCCCACGGGGGGGTGGTTGAAGCAGAGGGGAACTCTAAAGTCCGGATCCGTCTGCGCCGCAGTCCCGACCCGCGTCGCCGCGCACGATCCGACCGCCAGCCCGGCAGCCAGCATGCCGGCTGTGACCAATGCGAGTGCCGCCACCCTGGACGCGCGCGCGATGCGCCGTCGCGAGAAGGCTCGATGCATACGCCGCCCTCCTCCAATTGGACCTGTGGGTCAGGAGCATGCTCTCACAGCCGGCGTTCACCAAGGACCAGATCCTGGTGCCCGGACCCTGCCTCGAGCAGCGAGCGGTAGACGGGGGACCTTGGAGCGCTGTAGCGGCGCGAACGGAGGGGAGGCGTGAGCGCGGCGCGGTGGCGGCCGCCACGGGCGTGCGCGTTCGAGGAGAGTGGTGAGATTGACGGCGATTTACGCCGCGGGCGAGAGTAGCTTTTTCGGAGGAGGGCGCCGGTGAAGGCAGTGAGGCACGACTTAGCGGTGCTGGGTGTCTTCGAGCGGCGGGCGATCGCGGCCGGCGGCGGGCTGGAGAGGCGGTTGCTCGAGGACGAGCTCGCGCAGGCGGGACTCGAGCGCGACGCGGTGGGCCGAGCGATGCGCCAGCTGAAGGCGGAGGGCCTGATCTGGGGCCGAGGTCGCCGGCTGTTCTGGGCGGGGCGCCATGAGTGACCCGCGCCGGCCATCGCGATCGGCTGGTAAGAGTTGCCGCCTTTGCGGCAAGGAAACCGCCTGCGCGATGGACGTGGACGGAGAGCTCCGGGTCCCGCTCTGCGCGGAGTGCGTGAAGATCCTCCGCGACAATCCGGAAGCGCGAGCGTTCTTGACCGTGCAGCCGCTGGGGCTGCCAGCGTAGCGGGAAGTCGGGACCCCCGCTCGAGGCGGGAGCCCCCGAGAACCCGCTACCGCTCCTCGCCTGCGCTGGGGCGGGGCGCCATCAACCATCCCGGGTCGGCTTCGACCCAGGCGGCGACCGTCTCCGGTCCGTGGTCGCGGCGCGAGGCCGCGACGAGGGCGAGGAACCTCGGGGATGGCGCGCTCCATTCGCCATTTCCCGCGCTGGGAAAGTGCCGATCCGTGTCCGTCTACATGAGGTGAGCCCAGAAAGCCCAGGCGGTCGGCCGACCGCTGAAGCGTTTGACCATCCGCGCGACGTCGCGCGCGCAGACGGAGGAGTAGCGAAATGGCACAACCGATAGCCCCAGCCCCCGCCGTGGTGACGCAACCGCAAGGCATCCAGAACTTCTATACCTTCGGCTCTTTCCTGAGCCTCACGGCCGCCGCCACGATCGTCACGATCGTCGTAACCGCGCTGTCGTCCGCATTCGATTGGCGCTACCACGCGAGCTTCCCTTTCTTCGTGGCCCTTGCGGTGTCGCTCTTCGGCGATGCCTACGCGGCCTATCAAGCAAGGCAGCCGGGCAATCCGTCGTCTTCCAAGACGGCACTCAGCTTCCGGATCCCGCTCGTCTTCCTCAATGGCTGCCTCATCTACACAACCGCGGTGGGAGGGGCGGCGCTGGCAACCAAGAAGGGTGGTGACGCGACTTCGTCGCCCGCCACGGCCGCGGTTGAGGTCAAGGAAACCGCCAAAGCGCTGGATGCGCAAAACGTCTCGGCGCCGGTGCGGAGAGTAGCCATCGCGGTGGCGAGCGCGACGACCAAGTTCGAAGAGTGCCTGAAGGAGGAAAAGCCGGGAGTTGACTGCGCCACGTTGCTGGACGCCGTCCAACCCGCCGAGCTCAGGGTACAAACCACCTCGCACAGCGAGCGTGCGCTCACCGATGACCTTCTGCGCGACTTCAGCCAGCTAGAGGCGACAGCACAGCAGGCGTCGCGGCAGGAGAGCCCGCTCGCGCGCCTGGGAGGCGGCACCGGGGGATAGAGGAGGTTCGCACCCGCGCCTGTCCCGTCGAGGGTAGCGCTGGGGCAGCGCTACAACCCCCTCCCGCGCTCCGCGCCGGCTGCTGGTCGGCCTCGCGACTGCTCGCCGCTTCGTACTCGCGCCGTCGCCTGACAGGGTGGGCCTGAGCCGCGCCTAGATTCCTCCCCGATAGGGTCCGAGCTTAGAGGATCCTCTATGGTCTCACAAGCGCATCTTCGCCATGTTGGCTCAGATGCGCGAGAAGCAGTTCCTGAGCGCTTTCGGCGGCGCTGTGAAGCAGGTCCGCCTAGATCGGGCTCTAACGCAGGAGGCGCTCGCAGAGCGGGCGGGGATTCATCCCACCTACGTCAGCATGATCGAGCGGGGCACCAACAACGCTTCGATCCTGGTCGCAGCCCGCATCGCTGCTGCGCTGGGACTATCCCTCTCGGAGCTCTTCGCCGTCGCGGAGAACCGACGGAGCGGATCGCGGGCGGGACGCCGCTAATCCTCGCGGCCCGAGGCTCGGGAAGCCCTTCGCCGGGCAGGCGCATGTGTTCTCTCATGCTCGTCGATAGCCTGGCGCAACGCCCTGAGGGCTTCGGGACTGCTCCCCACCGTCTCCTCGATGAAAATGTCGGACCGGTCCTTGATCGCGTCTTCGATCGAGACGGTCGCCTCGAACATGCTTGGGCCCTCTCGGCGGATGACTCGGGCACCCAGCTTCTCGAGGCGCTCGCCAACGCTAGCAGCCTGCCTGCTGTTCAGGGTCGACAGAACCACTAGGGGACGGGCGGCATGGCAGGCCTGCACCGCGGCTGCCGCCCTCGCCCGATCGCCGTCGAACAGCGTTGCCACGTAGTCGATGACGGCCCACTTGTCTTCCCCGCGGCCTGTAACCGCCACCTCGATCGCGGGTTGGACGCGTAGGTAGCCCTTCCTGACGATCCTCTCGAGCGCAGTCCTGAAGGTCTGAAGCTGCCAGACCCCTATGAGGCGCTTCAACGGCGAGGCTTCGGCAAGGCTGGCCGCGTGAAGCGTTCGAGCGTCTGAAGGCCCTGTGCCCCAGCACACGCGCATCACCTGCCACTCGGACCGGCTGAGCGGTTCCATCGTCATAGGCGGATCATACTACAAACGTGGTGCAGGTGTTGAACTACGAGCTCTATTGGCGTAGTATCGACTGTCACGTAGCCACCCACGGAATCGGAGGCCGGTATGGCGCTTTCAGTAGACGTTAAGACCCGCGAGCTTCTCTCGGTACGCGAGTTCTGCGACTGCTTCGGGATCTCCCGTTCACTCGTGTACAGGCTGTGGGCGGAGGGTCACGGCCCGCGCGTCGTCCGGGTTGGCAGACGGTGCCTCATCTCTCGAAGGGCGGCCGAAGAGTGGGCAACTCGCCTCGAGATGACTCCGGCTGCTCATACGTAGCGGCTTGAGGCGTCCGATCTTTCCTGGGGGATCCTGCGATGGTCAACTGGTATTCCTCGAGCTGTCCAATCCACCGAATGCAGATAGCAAGCAATGGGCGCGTTATACGCGCCCCGCTTGCGTTATACCGGCTACCCGCCGGTATCACCGCTCTTTCGCAGCCTTCGGCCGCTCAAGCACCATGTCGGATCCCGACCTGACCTCCAAGCCTCATTCCGTCGCGCTGCAGCCTCGCGGCGCCCGCAATGAGGGTGCGTCGTCGACCGCCTGCTGCAGCTGTAGCGCGACGACATGCGCGGCCTCGGCTGGCTGCTGACGAGGGACGGACCTGGCACTCCTGAGATGCGAGGCCAAGGCCTTCGCGTAGGCGCGGCCCTTATCGGGCCGCGCGCGCGATTTGGAGAACTGCGGGGCTCGGGTCTTTAGGTCCGGCGAACGACAAGACGGCAGTCTCCGCCTCTTCCGCTCGCCACGAGCTAGCCAAGTGCGCGTAGTGGCGGATCGTCATCCTGGTGTCCGCGTGCCCGAGCTGCTGCGCCAAGCCGGGGATCGAGCCGCCATTCATCAGGTAGTGGCTCGCGTAGGTGTGGCGAAGGATATGGAAGCTGATCGGCGGGTCGATCTCGGCCGCTGCGCAGGCGTCCTTGATCCTGCGCTGCTGCTGGCTCTTGAGCCATGGTGCAAGGGTAGACTGCTCGGCTGGCCCTGGGTTCTCGGCCCGATGGAACATCACCTCAGCGCCTCTGCGATCGCGGGTCAGAGCCTCGAAGAGCGCCTTGCCATCGCTTGAGAGGAAGACATGCCTGTCTCGGCCGCTCTTGCTCTTTGAGATGTAGAGCGACCCGGAGTCGCGCTGGTAGTCCCTGACCCGGGCGCGGGTCAGCTCCTCGTACCTGCAGCCGGTCAGTAGGGCAGCGTGGACTAGCTGCCGGAAGTTGCTCGAGCAGGCGTCGAGCAGCTTCGCCGCCTGTGCGGCCGTAAGGTACTGGATCTTTGGAGCATCAACTCCCCGAAACGGCCGCACCTTGCGCCAAGCCTCGTCCGACTCGATGCCGAGCTCGGGGTCGTTGTAGGCGTGGTTCAGCGCGGCACGAAAGATTGCCAGCACGCGATTCGCAGTGGCCTTCCGCTTCCGCTCTTGCTCGTGGTCGGTGGGCGCCGGTGCGGCCCTAGTCGTCCACCCCTTCGCACGAAGCCGCTTGGGCGACGTTGCCAACTCGATGTGCCAGCGACGAAGTTGCGCCGCTGTCAGGCGATTGACGTCGATCTTGCCGAGCGCCGAGACCACGCGTGCCTGGGCCGAGTAGCGCGCCGCGGTAGCGGCGCCCCCGCGAGCTTCGAGCCAGGCAAGGTACTGCTCGACGACCTTAGCGACAGTGACTGGCCCTGGCTCGGCAAGCTCACCTGCCGCCCGCCGCCGCTGGCGTGAGAACCATGTCCGTGCGCGCTCCTGCGCCTCGGTGAAGTCAAGGACCGTGCTGCCGTCCGACGGCAGCACATCGTCGGCGATGGCGAGTCGCTCCTCGACGTATCGGGTCCCGTCGTAGTGCCGCGCGACCCATGTTCCTGCGCCGCTGGCGTTCCTCCGGTAGCCAAGGTGACAGGTCCGATCCACCCTCCGCCAATAGGGGTTCGGGCGGGGTCGGAGCCGCCTCCGGGCCGTCGGAGTGTCGATCTCGCTGTCCTTCAGTCGCCGCGGCATGAAGACCTCGTGTACCTAAGTTCTGCCTAATATAGCGCCATGGACGACGCGAAACAACTGAGGACGCCACTACACAATTTTCCTGGCAAAGCTTTGTAGCGTATGGGATTACGGCAGACATCAATGGACATCCGTGGACACTCCGACCCATTCTTTCAAGGCGGCGACACGGGTTCGAATCCCGTTGGGGGTATACCCGATTGTGAAGCCAGCGGTGGAACTGCACCAGCTACCAGTTTCGAGACGGTCCCGGTAACCCGGAACTCGAAGCCTGGTAGCCCCTCACGCTCGGCCGGCAGGAAGGAATCCGGCCGTCGAGCAGCTTGCCGACTATCTGCCGGGCCAGTGGCACCTGACGGCCGAGCACGTCCCGCCACTCTTTTGCCGCCTTCCGTAGTCGCTGCTCCAGAGTGGCGTCGAAGACGAGGGTGGGGAAGGAGAGTGCCCGCAGACGGGCCTCCAGCCCTTGCCGCTGGCCGTCTGCCGCCTTGACGGCTGCGACCAAGGCTCGGCACGTCACCGCCAGCCGCTATCGCGCCGGTGAGCCTCTGCAGGGCCGTCTCGACCTCGGCAAGCCGGTGCTCTACCTGCGACCGCGCGTCCGAGCTGATGACACGTTCCGCGGCCACCAATGCCATCGCCTGCTGGACGACCTCGAATAGACGCTCAGGCGTCAGTAATGCGTCGAGGAGCGCATCGATGACGGCCGCGTTCGCAGCCAGCATCGGTACCTCTCGGGAGTTGGCGCACACCGACTTCCCACGTCGCCAGTCTCGTTGTTCCTTCAGATGGCGGAGATCACTACGGAGCTCTGTGATCGCCTCGCATGACGCGAGTCTTACACTCTGTTGACAGTGGGTCTTGCGGCTTGTACGATTGGGCCATGGATATGCCGACACTCTCCCCGAAGGAGCGTCTGATCCTCGAGCTGCTTCTCAACGCCCCGGGTTGCGAGCTTTACGGCCTCGAGATGGTGAACCGCTCGGATGGTCAGCTCAAGCGCGGGACGGTCTACGTCACGCTTGACCGCATGGACGACAAGGGCTTCGTGACCTCGCGTGAGGTCAAGGACCCTGGCCAGTCCGGGCTTCCGCGCCGTTTGTTCCGGGTCACCGGCCTAGGCCAACGGGTTTTCCACGCATGGGAGGCGGCGCGGAACGCCTGGGCGGCGGCGGAAGCATGATCCGACTTCTTCGTCGGTGGACGCCAACAGGTCGGAGCTTGGCGAAGTGGCTAGCGGACGATGTTGAGGAGCACTACGAGCTGTCGCTGTCAGAGCGGGTGGAGTGGCTGGTTAAGCAAGACCAACTGGGACGGGACTTTGCGGATGCGTTCCTCGAGGCATGTTTTCCCTCCCTCACGGAACCGCAAAGATCCCTGCTTCGTGCGGATTTCGAAGCGTGGCGAGTACGCGAAGAAGCCCGCGCGGGCAAGGTGTTGAAAGCGCCGGGGTCGACCCTGTTGGTCGTCGTGGAGTTCGTGTTCTCGACCAAGACCGCCCGGCTGCTCCGGCAACCGCTACTCGACCTGCAGCTTGAATACTGCGATGCCCTAGGCGCTCAGCGCCCGCGGAAGGCAGCGTGGGTGCGACTGCGTGGCTACTGGTCGTTCTGGAAGACCATGGTCATGCTGATCCCAGTGTCGCTGATCCGGCTCGGTGTGCAGCTATGGAAGATCAGCGGTGGTGGGTAGGCGCTGAGATGAAGAAGAGGGCCGCCAGCCCTACCGCTCTGATGGACCTCGCGCCTGGCGACGAGGTCGAGATCCTGGCCGGCGCGTTGCGCGGTTATCGCGGCGTTGTGCTGCGCGAGAAGGGCCATTTCCGGCTGGTGGTGTCGATCACTTTGCTGCGGCAGTCGGTGGCGGCCGAGATCGACCGCGACGTGTTGGGGGCCGGCTGTCCGATGGGCCCTGGTTCGGCATTACTGAGGATGGCCTCGCTGGTCTATTCGGCAAGGACGGTTGGGCGAGTCTTTGCACCGCTACTAGGGGATCTGCAGGCAGAGGAATCTCTTGCTCGGGTCGCTGGTCGGAAGTGGCGGGCGCGCGGCCTTCGTGTGCAATACCTAGGTGCCTTCTTGGCAACGGCGGCGGCGCAAATGCGGACGTCGCTTGTGCGGGCGGTCGTTCGCCTTTGGAGGGTCGGGCATGCGAACTGAGGACGCGCCGCTGTTCATGGTGTGAACGGGGCCCCCACCACGGTGGTGGGAGCCCCGGACTCGGGTGATCGTTACTCGGCGTCCTGCCCGACGGAGCTGGCCGCGCGGGGCTTACGGAGGAGCGTGACGGTGTCGGCGACGACCTCGACGCGCTGGCGCTTCTCGCCGGCGGCGGTCTCCCACTGATTCAGCTGCAGGCGACCCTCGACGAGGACCTCGGTGCCCTTCCTGGCGTGAGCGAGACCGCGGGCGGTGCCGTTGAAGCAGACGCAGTCGAAGAAGTCGGCGCGCTCCTGGTCCTTGCCTTGCCATCCCCGTCCTTCCAGCGGCGGTTGCTGCCGATGCGGAAGCGGACGTAGTCGGTCCCGCTGCCGCTCTGGAGCTCCGGGTCCTCCGCCAGGTTTCCGGTGATGACGACGATGTTGATGCTGCTCTTCATGACCGCTCTCTCCTCTGGGTTGTTGCGAGTGTCCTCGCACAAAGCGAAGGAGGACCAGCGGCAACCGGAGAGCGCGGTGTGGGAGCAGTGCAATATGAGAAGGCTCGAGGGCTTGGGAGTGAAGCTTGAGTCCGGAACGTCGCGGCGTCGCTTGGCGCCTGCGAAGGGCGCTCGCCCTCGCCTTGATCCTCGGCGTCGGCGCCGTGGCATGGCGCAGCCTCCCGCCGGCTACTACAGCTCCGTCGACTCCAGCTCGCGCAGAAGCTCGCCAACGTGGTGCGGATCCACGCTGTGATTCCGGGGAAGCTTCGTCAGGCACTGATGGTGCGGGTGACGCGAAAGTCGATTCTTCAGCACCTTCCTAACGGCATCTGAGTTCAGCGGCAACCGACCGGGCGAACGCCGAAGGTTTTCGGCGTCTGACCAATCACCGCGCGCGTCTCGCGATCGTTCGGATAATGTCGGGCGGTTTAGCGCTCGAATCGAGGCCAAACGCGGCAAAAGAAGAGACGAGGCGCCAAGCGTTGTCCATGTGTTCCCGGTCAAACCAAGAATGCTGAGTTTCCACGCTGGACCAAAACGAAGACCAAGTTGAGATTTGGACGACTACTACTCCGTTTGCGCTCGCCCACGCAGACTCGGATTCGCGCAGAGGCGACGTGAACCAGATGATCTCACCCAAGCATCGACGATAATTGGCGATGTGCTCGCGAAGGTGCTCGTCATCAAGGCTCATTCCAACAATGACGAGCCGGGAGGCGAATGCGGCGTGAATGGCCAACTCAAGTGCGAGCGTGCCTTTCAGCTGATGGTAATCCGACTTAGTAAAGATGCACCCGAGGCCGGTGTCCAGCATGCCGTGCGGGTGATAAATGGCACGCCGAAAGCAAAATGGAGTGTACATGCCGCCGGTCGTGTAGAACGAAAGGTTGTCAGCCTTACCGGGCTGGTAGCACTTGATCTCAAACGGCCCTCCGCAGCTGCCGACTGCGAACGACGTGTAGCGTTCGACATTAAAATTGACTATCGGATTTGCCAGTAGACCTAACGCAGCGATCTGCCTGAATGCCGGATTATCAGAAGTTGAACCGCTGTTCTTGCGTGCCTCAACTATCGCCCGCTTGATAGGGTTTAGCAGCTCCTCTGAAAGAAGAGCTGCAAAGGCATTCTGTCCAATCTTGTCTAGACAACGTTGTAGGCGAGTCGGGCAATCGTCAGTGCCAGACGGGAGACCGGCACGGCTCTCTATCTCCATCGTCAGTTCAATCCAGGTGGGCACCTTAGCCCCCACGCCGGTACCGAGGTGCGTCGTAACGCCGGCGCCCATCCACAGACAGAAGCCGTGCCGGAGCGTCTTGACCGCTGAATCTAGGTCCAAGGGATGTTCGACTACCTTGCTACTTTAGGGGGTGTGCTGTTCCTTGACGTGGAGCCGCACGGCTGCTGCGACAGACGCCTAACCTACCATTCGAACGACACAGCCGAGTTGCGCGCGGTCAGGACGGTGATGTCTGGCGGTGGAGTAGTCTTGCGATGGCCGTGGCCGATCCCGTCGCGTGTCGGCACCGCGGCGCGTCGGCACCTATGGACGCCGATGCGGTGCGCGCCCTGATCCCGCCTGGCCGCGCTCGAACGTAAGTTGGCCGAGCTGGACGCGCCCTCCTAGAAACTTACGCCGCGGTTACGTTAGTCTGCCGCGGTGGACGGCCCCACCATCTGCGAAGGCTGGGACTGGAGCGCGATCTACGGGCCGAAGGACGGCAAGCAGCGCGAGGAGCCCAAGGGGCCGACCTGGGACTGTCCTTACTGCCGCGCCCGCTTGCCGATGCTCGGCACTCCGCCTCGCACTTGTCCGACGCCCGGATGCGGAACCCGTTCGGGCTCGGCGGCTACAGGTGGACGCCTAGGCCGCGCTAGCTCGGCTTCTCGGGGTCGGTGATAGCCCCCTTCAGCGCGACGGTGACCTCCCACTCGCAGAGGCCGCCGTCAGCGTCAACCGCTGACACCGGGATCGTTGTCTCAGCGGCGCCGCCCATCGGGCGCATGTGGTCGACCAGCGCGACGGCGAGCCGCTTACCCTCGGCGAGTTCTTCATCTAGCTCCTTGCACATCGGTGTCAATCCTCGACGCCGAGGTACTTTCGCAACGCTCGCCTGATGATCTCGGCCCTCGACAAGCCGCGCCGCTCGCTCTCCCGCTGGAGCGCTGCCAACTCGTCGGCATGAAGGTAGGCCGTCTCGCGGAACAGGCCGCGCCCCGTCGCCGGCTGTCGCGGCTTGCCCTTCTTGTCGGCTACTTTCTTCACCAGGCGACGCTACCGAACCACGCCACCGGCTGTGGTGGTAGAAATGTGGGTGTGCGTGGTGGTACTTGTGCTAGCGTGGCACCATGCCTAGGCACAAACCGAAGCGTCGAGATCGCGGGCGCCTTGTCGTCGTTTCTTCGGCCACGGTCGAAGGCGTTGAGCTGGAGTGCGGCGGCTGCGGTGGGCGCGTCGTGATGGCGTGGAAGGCGGCGCCGCCGTTGGGCGATGGCTTGACGTGCCCTCACTGCGGCAGCGAGGGGATAAGTGAGGACGCGCTGCTCGTGCTGCGCTCTGCGCGCCTGTTCCTGCGCCGCGGCCGCCCACCCCTCGCGCTCCGCATCCGCCGGTAGTGCCCGATCTGCGCTCCCTCTCAGGCGCTTCAATCGGATGCTAAGCTCCTGTCAACTCGCTGCGACAAGTTGTCTTCTTGGTCCTGGCAAGCCCGCTGGGGCCTTACTTCGGGGAGAAGAGCCGTCATGCGTCATCGGACCCTTCGGATTGCGTCACTAACACTGGCGCTCTTGGCTTGTACCACGGTCGCCGGGTTGGCCCAGGACTTGGAAGACAAGCGGAGGCCACCCAAGCCGAAGCCGGACTGTCTCGACGGCGTCGTCTACGACGACAAGAAGCTTGAGTCCGGGCTGCGCCCAAGTGACTTTGCCGACCCCGGCGACTTCGTGATGCTCATGGAGGCGCCGACGTACCCAGCGAAGGTCAACAAGGTCTGCATCGCTTGGCGCCGCACCTCGTTCTGGTCGACGCTCTACTTCAACATACGGATATGGGCAGCCGACGGCCCCGATGGTGGCCCAGGCACGCTCCTAGCCGAGCTGGGGCCGTTCTTCGCATCCAAAGTGCCAACGAAGGCCAAGTTCTACAGCTACGACGTGTCATGGGCGGGCATCGCGATTGACGGCCCCGTCTACATCGGCCCGTCGTGGAACGGTCTGCGCGATGGTTGGCTCATCTACCTTGCTATGGATCAGGGGCCGCGCACTGTTCGTCGTCGAGGCTTCTACGGGGCCGTCCTAACTAGCAATCAGGTTGCCCCGCCGAACCACGAGTTGGGTATCTCGCTGGAGTTTGCTCCGAGCTACCGGGCCTTCGGAATCCGCGCCGTGCTGGGACCTCCCTGACCCCTCGCCGCGCTCGCGCCTGTCGCCCTGCTTGGCCCACATGGGGCAAGTGGGCGCGGTGTCGAGTTCGTCGATGCTCGGGGGTAGAATCAGAGGCGGCTAGGCAAGCCAAGGCATGGGAAGGCGTGCCAAGCTGCGGCAAGGCATGGCAGGAGGCGGTTCCATGGGGGAGCCGCCCCTTTGGTGTCTCTTAGGCTGCCCTCGCGAACCAGCCTTCCACGGGGACATGCAGCGGATTCACATCCACGTTTTCCCCGTTGGGGGTACTACCGCGCTCGAAAAACGCCGGAAAACCGCGCCGGCGATGAACTTCTCGATGGTGCCCGTCGCCCGGGAGGCGACCCCGCGAGCCCCAGAGGGGCGCGAATGACAGTAGAAGAGATCATCGAGCGTGCGGAGGCGCTAATCCAGTCTGAGGGCGAGGCCGCTGGGAAGGCGTTCTTTCTCCATGAAATGGAGAAGCTACGGGCAGAGGGTGTGCCCGTTGACGATCTGCTCCAAGACCATCTTCACGAGCAGCGCGTCGATATCGCGGTGCGCCAACTCAGGATTGCCATCTACGAAAAGGCGTGGGAGCGGCTCCCGGCAGAGAAGTTCTTTACGGCGGAAGACATCGCCGCCATCGGCCGTGAAGTACTGCGGGACGCGGGAATCGTGGACGATGACGATGCTGCGGATGGAGAGCCGGCACCAAGCTGACGGTTCGCTCCCGGTTCTCGGCGCCCGTTGATGGCCGGGCGGAGGCGCCGAGGAACTGCAGGCGCTTGCCGGCGGCGCTGCGGCCGCTGCTGGGGAGGAGCCACGCGCGCCGTCGACCAGTCGAAGGACTCATTGAGCTGCGCCAACCACGGACGCACGCCGCCTCGAAGTCCGGCACGGCGTGAAGCGATCCCAGCCGACGAGCGGCGGCCGCGGCTGCGATCACGTGCTATGTTGCTCCCACTGCTTTCCTGAGCCCTGTGGCCGTCCGGCCCAACAGCCCTCACCAAGGCAACTGCGGGGAGGGCTCGAAAACCATCCAGCTTCCCCCGTCCCTGGCTCGCGGCAGGAGGACTGCCGTCAGCCGTCTGTCGCTCTGGAATTGGAGACGAAATGAGAACGAAGTCATTGGCAGGGATCATCCTGGTCGCCATCGCGCTGATCGGCGCCACCGCGGCGCACGCCGCGCCCGCGGCGAAGGTCGACGCCGCTCAGGTCGACGGAACGACGACGCTGAACGTGAAGCTGGAGTTGCTCGACAGGCTCGGGACGGACGCCTTGCACATCGACGTCAACTCCGTCGGCGGCACCGTGAGGCTCGCGGGCACCATTGACCGGCAGAAGGCCAAAGACCGCGCTGGCAGCATCGCCATGTCCACCCGCGGCGTTCGCCGCGTCGAGAACGGCCTCCGGCTCGGCACCGCTGTCGCCAGTTCCCCCGAGGCTGGCGCGCCTGCCGGCGCGGCCGAGGCGGAGGTCGAGGACGCGGTCCTGGCGACCAGGCTGGGGCTCGCCCTCATCGACAAGATGGGGAGCGACGGCTTGCGGATCGGCACCGACTCGGCCGGCGGCGTGGTGACCCTCTCCTTCGATGCCGAGTCCAACGGCGACAGCCGCGATCGGGCGGTCGCCATCGCCACTGCCATGGCCGGCGTGTCGAAGGTGGTCTCCGTCGACAAGACCTAGCTGCAGCGGTGAGACTTGCGGTAGGCCCGCTCGGACGGCCGAGCGGCTCACCTCGACACAAGGCCGGGCCGGGCTTCGTCGGGGTACTCCACCGGGAGGCCGGTCGAGTAAGCTTGCCATGTGCCCGATGACGAGTCGCCGACCGTCACCCTCAGCACCGAGGTGCCAGCAGCCCTCTTTGCAGAGCTACATGCCCTGGTAGCGAAGGGTTGGTCCCGCGATCTCGACGACCTCGTTCTGGACGCTCTGCGGCGATATGCGGAGTCCCACCGCGACTCGCTGATGGAAGAGCTCGTTCGCGAGGACGTGAATTGGGGTCTGCATGGAGGTGACTGAGGGCACGCCGGAGGTCGTCTGTGACGCCGGCCCTCTCATTCATCTCGACGAGCTGGGTTGCCTCGATCTTCTACGCGACTTTTCTCTGGTGCTCGTGCCGGAGGAGGTCTGGCGAGAAGTCGAGCGCCATCGGCCCTCCGCCCTCCGCCATAGCCTCGACCTTCAACCATGTCCGGTGTCGATCTCCGCGACGCCAGCTTTCGGGGCGCTGGCGCAAGCGCTGGCTCTCGACCGCGGCGAGCAGGCCGCGCTGTCTCTTTGTATGAGCCGACCCGGCTCGCTTCTCTTGACCGATGACTCGGCGGCCCGGCTCGCCTCGCGGGCACTCGGCGTCCGCGCGCAGGGCACGATCGGCGTCCTCGTGCGCGCGATCCGACGTGGTCAGCAAACCCGTGAGCAGGTGGTGAGCTTGCTACGGGAGCTTCCGATGCGGTCGACGCTTCATGTCCGCCCCAGTCTTCTTGCAGAGATCATTCGCGAAGTCGAGCAGCCTTAACGAGGCAACGATGGCAACCTACGTGCTGATCCCGGGAGCGGGCGGCGACGCCTGGTACTGGCATCGGGTCGTGCCCGAGCTCACGGCGCACGGCCACGAGGTGGTGGCGGTCACACTTCCGGCAGACGACGAGACGGCCGGCTGGAACGAGTACGCCGGTGCGATCGTCAGCGCGATCGGCGATCGCACGGACCTCGTCCTCGTCGCCCAATCGCTCGCGGGCTTCAGCGCGCCGATGGTGTGCGAGCGGCTGAGGGTCGAGCTGCTGGTCACGCTCAACGCCATGATCCCGCTGCCCGACGAGACCGGCGGCGAGTGGTGGACGAACACCGGACACGAGGCAGCGCAGCGCGACTTCCTGGCCTCCATTAGGCTCTCGCCCGAAGCCGCCCGCGATGAAGCGGTCCTCACTTTCATGACGTCCCGCCGGAAGTTGCCGCCGAAGGCTTCCAGCGCGGCGAGCCGGAGCAGTCGATGACGCCGATGGGACAACCGTGGCCTCTCCGTTCCTGGCCAGAGGTCCCCACGCGCGTCCTCGCCGGCCGCGACGATCGTCTCTTCCCGGCGGCATTCCAGCGGCGCATCGCCGGGGAGCGCCTGGGCATCGTCGCCGACGAGATCGACGGCGGGCACCTCCTCGCATTGAGCCGGCCGCGCGAGTTGGTGGACCGCCTCGAGCGCTACCGCCGCGAGTTGGCCGGGCCAAGCGATCACTGATCGGAGCCGAGCCCTCAGGGCCGGCCGGGATCCGTTGGGGCCGCGCCCAAGGGACGCACGCGCCGCATTCGCTCGGCATCAGCCTCGGCGCTGGTGCGGAATTGCCGGATGCCGCGTGCGGCATCCGGCCGGGCACCTGGACCCCGGCACGAACGGATCAAATACCTGGCGGGTCGATGCCGCGATCCCAATTGCGATGCCTGCTCAACGCCTCACGGAAGGCAGGCAACTCGCGCACGATGGCCCAGTCCGTGTCGTCGTCGAGAGGGATCCCGGCCTCGCTGGCCACCGCTTCGCCGGCACCGACGACCAGGATGGGCTTGCAGTGCCGGTACTGATCCTTGAGGAACTCGAGCGCCTGACCGAGCGAGCCCAGCTCGTCCGCGCCGGCTTCGCCATCGGGCACGATCACCCCGTCGAAGAGCACCGAGGGCATGGTCTCGAGCGTGGCGTCGGCTTCGATCGCGCCGTCCATTGCCTCGAACGCTCCCAGGCGTGCCGCCAGTAGCCGGACGACCGCTCCGTCCTTCTCCAGGCGCCTTTGCATCGCGACGACCGACTTGCCGTCGACCCCCGCCGCCACGAGGATGGCGATCTTGCGGCCCCGGATGTCGCCAGGGCCCGGCCGCGCGGTCAGCGACAGCGCCGGCGAGCTGGTGACCTCGGGCTTCACCGCGTCGATCAGCCGCGGCATCGGCTTGGGCAGCCGGATGCCGATGCCGTCGGCGACAGCCGTCGCCAACTCGTCGGAGACGTTGCGCAGCATCGAGACGGTGCGCTCGCGGATCGCCGGCACCTGGACCTTGGTCAGCTCGAATCGGAAGCCGCGGATGATGTGTGCCTTCTCCCAATCCGTCTGGCTGTTCCAGAACAGGGTCGCCTGGGCGTAGTGCTCGCCGAACTTCTCCGGCTTGCCGCGCAGCTTGTCGGCGGCGATCGGTTCGGGGAACGAGGTGAACCCCGCGGCGCCGGCCTGGAACGGACAGCCGCCGCCGAGCGAGTTGGGCTCGTAGGCAACCCGTCCGCGATGGATCGCCTGCCGGTGCAGACCATCACGCTGGTTGTTGTGCGCTGGCGCGATGGAGGCGTTGATCGGGATCTCGTGAAAGTTCGGCCCCCCCAACCGTGAAAGCTGGGTGTCGAAGTAAGAGTGGATCCTCCCCGCCAGCAGCGGATCGTTGGAAAAATCGATCCCCGGCACGAGGTTCTGGACGCCGAAGGCGACCTGCTCGGTCTCGGCGAAGAAGTTGTCGGGGTTGCGATCGAGCACCATGCGCCCCACCGGCGTCACCGGCACGAGCTCCTCGGGGATGATCTTGGTGGCGTCGAGGACGTCGAAGCTGAGCTCGTTCGCCAGCTTCTCGTCGAAGATCTGGAGGCCGAGCTCGTATTCGGGGAACACGCCGGACTCGATCGACTCCCAGAGGTCACGACGGTGGTAGTCGGGGTCGGCGCCGGAGATCTTCACGCATTCGTCCCAGTCGAGCGAATGGGTGCCGGCGAGGGGCGTCCAGTGGAACTTGACGAAGCGCGACTGCCCGCGGGCGTTGAGCAGCCGGAAGGTGTGCACGCCGAAGCCCTGCATGGTGCGGAAGCTGCGGGGCAGTGCGCGGTCGGACATCACCCACATCAGCATGTGCGTCGACTCGGGCATCAAGGACACGAAGTCCCAGAACGTGTCGTGGGCGCTGGCAGCCTGCGGCATCCCGTGGTGTGGCTCGGGCTTGAGAGCGTGCACGAGGTCCGGGAACTTCATGGCGTCCTGGATGAAGAAGACCGGGATGTTGTTGCCGACGATGTCGAAGTTGCCTTCGTCGGTGAAGAACTTCGTCGCGAACCCGCGGACGTCGCGCGGGGTGTCCGCCGAGCCGCGCTCGCCGGCGACGGTCGAGAACCGCACGAATACGGGGGTGCGCTTCCCCTTCTCCGACAGGAACGAGGCACGGGTGTACTTGGCCAGGGATTCGTAGCACTCGAAGAAGCCGTGGGCCGCCGACCCGCGGGCATGGACGATCCGCTCGGGGATCCGTTCGTGGTCGAAGTGCGTGATCTTTTCGCGGAGGATGAAGTCCTCCAGCAGGGCGGGGCCGCGCAGCCCTGCCTTGAGCGAGCTCTGGTTGTCGGCTATCGGCTGGCCGAAGTTCGTCGTCAAAGGCTGCCCGCCGGAGTCGACGCGGACGCGATCGAGAGGCTCGCTCGCGGGATTGGAACCGGGAGGCGCCGCGGCACCCGTCTTGGCGGACGACGTCCCTTCGGTGAGCGTGCTGCCGGTCACCGTCCGATCGGCAGGCTCGGCGGTCACACCGATGGGAGGCCTTCGCGCCGCCTCGCCGAGCTCGCTGCGCTTGTTCTTGTTGCTGGGGAACTCGCCGACGAGGAGATCCGTGTTCTGAGCCTTGCGAGCGGCGGGGTCATCGTTACGGTCGCGGGTGCCGTGAGCCGGACCGCTGACGGTCGCCTTGGCAACGGATTTGTTCTTGCGCGGCGCTTTCGGCATCGAAACTCCGATCGCTTGTAGAAATGAAAATGGAGGAAGCCGCCAGATGCACGCATCTGGCGGCTTCAGTGGTGAGCGTGCACGCGGGAGGCGCTGCCTCCCTGACGAGAGCCGCGGCTACTTCTCGTCGTCTGCCTGCTGACCGCGGGTGCCACCACCGGTCTGGCTGCCGCCGCGCTGAGAGCCGCCGCCCGACTGGGTGCCGCTGCCCTGCTGGGAGCCACCACCCTGCTGAGCGCCGCCGCCCTGCTGACCGCCACCGCTCTGCTGACCGCCGCCGCCCTGCTGGGAGCCGCTACCCGGCTGGGAGCTACCGCCCTGCTGGGAGCTGCTGCGGTCCTGAGAACCGCCCTTGCCTTGCTGCTCGCCTTCGCTCCGAGTCGTGTCACGTTGCATGCTCTTTCCTCCCGTTGTTGACCCGACCGAAAGCGGTAGGGTGAGAAAGATCGTTGCAAGTATTAGGCCGACAGACAATGACCTACACGCGACGAGAAGGTGCGCAAGCGCGTCACGCCAGCAGACGTCTCCCCGCCCGAGGCCCGAGCCCGAGCGGGGAGACACAATGCCGCGCCTACGGGATCTCGCAGACCCCCTGCAGCACCGTAGCGCTGACCGCCGTGCCCATGCCGGTGCGGGTCGTCTTGAGCGACGTCACCCAGCCTTGCGACACCACGCCGAAGAGGTCGGTGCGGTGGTGCCCGAGGTCGAACATCGTCCAGCCGAAGTGCTCGGCGATCGGTAGGGCCGCCTTGCCGACCTCGACCGCCTGCGTCGCCCACGGGAAGCGCTCCGCCGACGCCGGCAGCGCGGTCACGCCCTCCTCTTCGTCCCAGGCGACCTGCTGACGCCGTGGTGAGCGGCGCCCACGAGGGCAGCGAGCCGCAGGTCACCGGCGGCGACGGACGGGCTCTTGGTGTCGCGCCAGACGGTGAACACCGTCTTGAGCCCCTGCCAGTCGCCCTGGGCGTAGCTCGCCGCGAAGCGGACGCCGAGCGGCTGGCGGTTGTCGCGCCCGTCGCCGCCGACGTAGCGGCCGTAGAAGGTGTAGCCGGCGCCGTACGCGTCTTCGTCGGCGACGATGTGCACCGCCTGCTCGCCCTGGGCGATGCCGCGGCTGCCGTAGACGTAGGCGTACTCGCCGATCAGCACGTTGTCGTTGGCGGCCACGCCCTCGCCGCCGGTGACGAAGTAGCCGGGCGACGACGGGTTGAGTGGCGAGCACGAGCGCACCACGTCGATGGTGACGTAGCCGGTCGCCATGTCATCGGTGCGCGCGCTGGCCAGGCAGGAGCCGGCCGACGTCGCGACCGCTGTGCGCCCTCGCCAGCGTCCCCGCCGGCACCTCGCAGCGGCCCCAGCGAAGCCGCGCAGCCGGGGAAGGACTCGCCGCCGCCCGAGAGCGGGCCGACCGGGCTGACGGCGACCCCCGTCGCCGGCACGATGCCGCCCTTGAATAGCGACCGCAGGTTGAGTGTCTGCACGTCGTAGCCGGTGAGGTAGAGGTTGAAGGTGAGGGTCGGGATCGCCCAGTCGGTCCACACGGTCACGCTCACCAGGTGCGGAGCCGCGTCGACGTTGGTCATCGACAGGGTGGTGGTGAGGCCGTCGGGGTTCTTGAGGTCGACGCCGAACCAGGGCACCAGCAGGGTCGCCGCCGGCCGCACCGAAACGCGGCAGTCGCCGCCGTCGGGACAGGCGCCAGGTACGCCCGCGGTCTCGCACGCGTCGCCGATGCCGTCGCGGTCGTCGTCGCGCTGGCCGGGGTTGGGAGTGGTCGGACAGTTGTCGCAGGCGTCGCCCAGGCCGTCGCGGTCGCCGTCGAGCTGATCGGGGTTCTCCGTGCGCGGGCAGTTGTCCGAGAAGTTGGGCGCTGAAGTCGAAGTCTTCGTCGTCTTCGCAGGCGTCGCCGATGCCGTCGCCGTCGGAGTCCTCCTGTCCCGGGTTGAAGACGGTCGGGCAGTTGTCGTCGGCCACGTGGCGGTCGCAGTCGAAGTCGACGGCGACGGTGGCGGATGCATGGTTGTCGCTGGGATCGGAGTCGGTCGTCGTGCTGGTCACCGTGAGCTCGCCGGTGACGCTGTTCGCCGTGGCGTCGTCGACGCGGACGGCGACGGCGACGGTAGCGCTGGCGCCGGCCGCGAGGTCGCCGAGCTGGCAGCTCACGACCGCGCCGAGGGTGCAGCTGCCGGCGCTGGCGGTGGCGGAGAGCACAGTGGAGCCGGCCGATGGCAAAAATTGCACGACGACGTTCCTCGCCGGCTCGCTGCCGGTGTTGCGCACGGTGCCGGTGAACTGCGCCTGCGCGCACTCGGCGACGGCGGTCAGGGCGACCTCGAGATCGGTCGATCGGCGCCGCCGCCGCCGCCGGGCGGTCCGGCTGCCCTGGACGGTCGCCAGATAGAAGGTCTCGAAGCCGCCATCGGCGTCGCTGATCGTGGCCGCCAGGCCGACGCGGTTGTCGCCGCTGGCGAAGGCGGCGTCGGCGGCGCCCTCGAGGCCGAAGGCCCACCCGGCGCTGCCGATTCCCGAGTCGGTCCCCTCCAAGTCCAGCCCGGACGGCAGGTAGGCCTCGAGCAGCACGTCGCCGCCGGGGGAGCAGCACGCGCAGCGCCAGTGCGTCGAGCCGCACGGCGCGGTCCGAGCCGGGCTCGTTGATGTTGAAGACGACGACGCAGGGTGTCGGGGGTGGGGTTGCCGAGCTCGGAGAGCGTGCGAGTCAGGGTCTGGGAGCCGCCGTTCTTCTCGTCGCCGCCGGCGATGCCGGCCGGGCAGGCCGGCGCGCCCGGGCCGGTGATGTCGCCGCTACCGTCCCACGAGACGCAGCCCGATTCGACGCCGTGGTTGCCCACGCTGAGCACCGTGGCGACGTTGCCCGATCCCGGTGCCGTGCTCGTCGACCGGGCCGAGATAAGCGAGTTGTGCGGCACCGGCGCCGAGGGGCACGAGGAGGGTGAGGGATCCGCACACGAGTGCCAGGCATGCCTGGCGAGGTCCGACAGGGACGCGCATGATGTGACCTCCATGGATGTGGCTGCGTTCACATATTGGGTGTGACTTTCTTCGCCTGCCGTGGCGCTCGAGCAAACCTGCTGCCAATGGTTATCGGCGGCGACGAGCGGCGCGAGAGCTGCGCGTGGTCCGACAGTTGCCTGCATGAAACGCCGGCGCGCAAATCGATCTAGCCCCCGAGGGCGTTTTGCTCTAGAGTGCCGCGACCCTTTCCCTCAGGAGATCCCCGGACATGACGATCGGACGGCATTCCTCTTCGGTTCGCCGCGCCCTGGTCGCGGCCGGCGCTCGTCGTCGCCTTGGCGGCTGCTCGTCGCCGCCGGCGGCTTCGCGCAGGGCGGCGGCGACGAGGCGACGTGGCGCCTTCGCCGGGAGGCGTCGGCCCCGGCGGCCAAGGCCGTCGTCCCCAACGCCGTCGGCCCCGACGTCATCGTCTTCTCCTTCACGACAGCGTTGCCGCTACGGGTCGTCCGGTGGCTACGTCGGGTACTCGATCGGCACGCGCTTCGTGCAACCGCGGAGACACGCCGCTGAACTGGTGCGACCAGGCCAGTGGCTGTGCCCCCGGCGCCGGTAGCGAGGACCACCCGGTGATCGCGCAGAACCTCTATCGGCTCAAGGACGGTCGTTTCGAGCAGATCGGCATGAGCTGGCTCAAGCACGGCTTCATGTCGACTAACTCGAACACCACGGGCTGCACGGGAGTCTTCGTCGACGGGCAGCTGCCAGTCGCCGCCGGTCGGCGGCAAGCAGCTCGGCATCGGCTGCACCGATCCTTACAGCGCCAGCCTCAACGGCAGCCGGCCGCGTCTGGGCCGCCGCTCGGAAGTCAACGCCACCAACGGCAGTCTTCCCGTGATCCCCCACTCGGTGCCGGGCAGCACGACGGTCTGACGACCAGCGCCTCAAGGTGGCGACCACCGACGTCGATCCGAGCGTCAACCCGCCCGCGCCCACCTACTGGGCCGAAGCGCAGTACATCGCCGGCGACGACGCGCTCGCGGGCAACGGGCTCAACAACGCCTCGTATCAGCAGGTCACGGTCGGCGCGTCGCCGTCCTTCCCGTTGACGCGATGAACCGGCCTTCTTCGAGAAGCAGCCGGCCATCAATGCCTGGAAGGTGAAGGACCCGATCGTGACCCTGATCGACGTCGACATACCCGGCAGCAGCCCGGTCGAGCGCTACCAGGTGGCGCGCAAGGTGACCGACATCGGCGGCGGCTTCTGGCACTACGAGTACGCGGTGCGCAACCACAACTCCGAGCGCAACGCCCGGGCCTTCACCGTCGAGTTCCCGGTGCCCACCACCTTCAGCGGCATCGGCTTCAACGACGTCGAGCACCACTCGGGCGAGCCCTACGCGACGACCGACTGGTCGGTGTCGACGACGAGCACGGCGGTCTCGTGGTTCACCGACACCTTCGCGGTGAACGCCAACGCCAACGCGCTGCGGTTCGGCACCTTGTTCAACTTCTGGTTCGACGCCGACCAGCCGCCGGGCGGCAGCACCGTCGACACCCTCGACCTCTTCACCGCCGGCAGCCCGAGCTCCGTGACCTTCGACCTCGACGCGCTGTTCAAGAACGGCTTCGAGAACGGCGCCGTCAGCGCATGGAGCGGCTCGACCTGATCCGGCTCCGGCGGAGAGCGACCGTCGAGCGGTGATAGAGTGCGCCCCGTGGCAGCCACATTGTGTTGGGGTTGGGCGGGGACTTCGCCGCGGCGGCACGCCGTGGAGCTGCGGACGCCGCCGAAGGTGGAGCCGGCGCCTATCGCCGTGCAGGCCCACGACTTAGCCTTGTCCCTCTGCGGCCTGCGCTGCCACGTCCGGCTCTTTCCGTTCCTGCCCTTCGCCGGCGACGGGTTGAGCTGCGAGCGCTGCGCGGAGCTGGCCGTCAAGCGCCGCTGACGGCGGCGAGCCGACGCGCCGGGCTCCGTTCGCTGCGCCACGCTGGCCGCCATGAGCGAGCCGGCCGTCCACGCGACCCGCTTTCCCAACGAATCCCCCGAGTACCGGGCCGCGCGCGACCAGCTGCTGCGTAACGAGATGCTGCTGCGACGCCAGCTCGAGGTGGTGGCGGGGCAGCGCCGCTCGCTGCCGCTCTGCGGCGCGGTGCCCGGCCGACCCCAAACCCCCGTTAGAGCGGTGCCCAGACCGGTTCGAGGTCGAGCATCAAGCCCGGCAGCTCGGGATCGCCGGCGATGCTCTTCGGATTTTCCAGGATCGCCACAGGCTCGCCGGGCCGATACACCTGGAGCCGTCGCGCCTCGGGATCGACGAGCCAGCCGAGGCGAGCGCCCGAATCGCGATACTCCTCAAGCTTCTGTTGCTGATCGGCAGGCGAATCGGAGGCGGATCGAACCTCGACGACGAAGTCCGGGCACAGCGGCAGGAAGCGCTTCTTGGTTTCGGCGGAGAGCGCGGCGAGGCGATCGCGGCGCACCCATGACGCGTCGGGAGAGCGCATGGCGCCGTTCGGGAGGATGAACCCTCCCGAGGAGTCGAACGCCAGCCCGGAGCCGTCTCGCCGCGCCCATTCGTACAGCGCCGCGGCGATCGCGAGCGACCGGTGGCTGCTCTCGGGAGCGGCGGGCGTCATCACGATCAAGTCTCCCTGCGCGGTGCGCTCGATGCGCAGCTCGCTGTTGCGAGCACAGAGCTCGAACAGCTCGTCGTCGGTGAGGCGGAGCGCCTTGCCCACTTCGAGGCTCAGCGGCACTTCGACTCCGCGAATGGCGATCTGCGTCATCTCGAGTCAGCCTAGCACCGCGGCTGGACTCCGTCGCGCCCGCGACAGCTTGCGGATGGCCGCGATCCCTGCCACCGGCCCCAGCGCGAGCACCGGAAACGCCCAGTGCCAACTTCCAACCTCCGCCAGTTTCGGCACCAGCTGCAGCGTCACCATCGTCAGCAGGAAGCCCATCGAGGTCTGCAGCGTCAGCGCCGTGCCGACGGCGTCCTGCGGCGCCACTTCGGTGACCAGCGCCGAGAACTGCGCCGAGTCGGCGACGACGAAGAAGCCCCAGGTCCAGGTGAGCGCGGCGAGCACCCACGCCGGCGCGCCGAAGGCGAAGCCGACGGCGAGACAGCAGACCCCCGAGGCGGCGAGCGCCTGCTGCACGACGCGCTCGCGGCCGGCGCGGTCGGCGGCCCAGCCGCCCCACAGGCAGCCGAGGCCGCCGCTGGCGATGGCGCCGAAGGCGAGCCAGTCCGCTGCCGGATGCGCCGCCTCGCCGCGCGCCACCAGTGACGCGGCGAGGAACGCCGGCACCCAGGCCCACATGGCGTAGAGCTCCCACATGTGGCCGAGGTAGCCGCCGATGGCGAGGGTGGTCTCCCGATGGCGCAGCAGGCGTCCCCGCCAGCCGCCACGAGAAGCGCCGCCGCGGGAAGGGGAACGGCCCCGGCCGGTAGCCGAAGGCGATGAGCGCCGCACCCACCACGGCCGCCGCGGATGCGCTGAGCACCACCGCCTCGACGGAGGCGCCCTCGAGCGCCTTGACCAGGTACGGCGCCGCCTTGCCGACGGTGAGGGCGCCGACGAGCGTGCCGATGGCGAGGCCGCGGCCGTCGCGAAACCAGGTGGAGACCATCTTCATCGCCGGCGGGTACACGCCGGCGATGAAGAGCCCGGTGGCAAACCGCGTCGCCACCGCGGCGCTGAATCCAGGCGCCGCGAGCAGCGCCGCGTTGGCGGCCGCGGCGCCCAGCGCGGAAGTCGCCACCAGCGCCCGCTCGGGCACCAGGTCGGCGAGGTTGAGCAGCGCCACCAGCGCGGTGCCGACGACGAAGCCGAGCTGCACGGCGCTGGTGAGCCACGCCGCCTCGGCGGGCGCCAGGTCCCAGCGCAGCCGCAGCGGCTCGGCGACGGCGCTGGCGGTGAACCAGACCGACATGCCGAGCAGCTCGGCCACGGCCACAAGCGCCAAGGTGCGACGCCGCTGCGAAGGGTTCGCCGCCGTTGCCATCTCTAACCAGAGGGCCGTGTGCGAGCCCTTCCTGCTCGGTCAGAAGGCGATCGCCGCGCGAGGCGTCTGCTATGCTCGTGGCCCATTTTCACCTTCGTTTACCACCTGCTTCTTCATTCACCCGATGCTCTTCATTCACCCCGATTGTCGACAAGGAAGCCGATGATGCCATCGAAGCGCTGGTTCGCCCTGCTGCTCGCCGTCCTCGCCGCCGTGCCCGCCTCCGCCCGACTCGACGGCGACGAGGACCACTGGTGCGGCACCACCCGCGGCACCCTCGCCGTCGCCCTCGGCATCCACGACGAGCACGAGCGGCAGACGTTTCGTGAGGGGGACCGCCCCGGCCACGAAGTCGACGAGAAGGCCCTCGCCGTGGCGTCCGCCACCGAGGCGGTGGGCGACATCGCCGTGCTCACCGACGACGGCACGCTGCTGACGCAGCCCAACCCGGTCGACGTCGGCGGCACCGGCATCCGCTTCACCGCCGCCGGCAAGACCGGCTTCGCCATCGCGCCGTCCGGCGCCGCCGTCGCCGATCCGCCGCCCGGCACCAAGCTCGACCTCGGCGACGACGACGTGCGCGCGGTGAGCTTCGCGCGCGGCTTCAAGTTCACCTTCTTCGGCAAGAAGTACAACAGCATGCTCGTCCACTCGGACGGCAACATCACCTTCGGCACGCCCGACGCCTCGTCCACCGAGCGCAGCGTGCAGCGCTTCCTCAACGGACCGCCGCGCATCGCGCCGTTCTTCGTCGACTTGAACCCCGAGACGGCGGGCGACGACGCCGGCGTCTTCGTCCACGCCACCAAGTCGCTCACCACCGTCACCTGGTACCGGCTGCCGCAGTTCGGCACCAGCCTGCTCTCGAGTTTCTCGGTGGCGCTGGAGAAGAACGGCCGCATCACCATGGCCTTCGGCGAGCTGGAGGCGGAGGAGGCGGTGGTCGGCGTGGCGCCCGGCGACGGCGGCTCGTTCAAGCTCGTCGACTACCAGTCCGAGCTGCCGGCGACCATCAAGGGCGCCGTCGCCGAGCAGTTCGCCACCCGCTCCGGCATCGACGACCTGGCCATCGCCAACATGTTCTTCACCGGCTTCGCCGACGAGTACGACCACTTGGTGGTGTGGCTCGACTTCCCGCAGACCCTGCTCGGCGGCGGCGCCTTCGCCTACGAGTTCGGGATCAAGAACGAGATCAGGGGCATCGGCCAGCAGATCTTCGACGCCAGCCGCGAGGCCGGCAGCCGCGGCCGCCTGCGCAGCTTCGTGCAGATGGGGTCGCTGTCGAAGTACCGCAGCAACCCCGACGAGACCTTCCTCGGCACCAACTCGACGATGGACATCCTCGGCCAGGAGACCGGCCACCGCTGGCTCGCCTTCCTGCGCGTGCACGACGCCAACAACCCGGCGCTGCTCGGCCGCTCGCTGTCGCACTGGAACTTCAACTTCGACTCCGACGGCGACGGCCCGCGCGGCGGCTCGGACATGGAAGGCACCAACATCCGCGACAACGGCGACGGCAGCTTCACCAGCATCGCCGCCACCGACGGCTTCAGCCCGCTCGACCTCTACGTGATGGGGCTGCTGCCGGCGAGCGACGTGCCGGACATGTTCCTGGTCGCCGGCAGCGAGGTCGACCCGTCGGCGGCGCCCGCCATCGGCACCATCATGCACGGCACCCGCGAGAACGTCAGCATCAACGACATCATCAGGGCCGAGGGGCCGCGCGTGCCCTCCAGCGCCACGGCGCAGAAGAACTTTCGCATGGCCTTCATCCTGGTGACCAAGGACGGCCAGGCACCGCAGCCCGGCTCGATCGAGAAGATGGACCGCTTCCGCACGCGGTGGATCGAGTACTTCTCCCAGGCCACCGAGGGCCTGGGCGCGGTCGAGACCAACCTGATCCCGCGCTAGCCGCTGAAGCTCGCCAGCACGGCGAGCGCCTCGTCGACGTCGGCCTCGGTGTGGTCGGCGGTGACCTGGAAGCGGATCTCCTCGTCGCCCTTGGGCACCACCGGGTACTTGAGGCCGGTGGCGAGGACGCCGTTGCTCCTTGAGGTGGCGCACCAGGGCCGTCGTGCGCGCGGTGTCGCGCACCATCAGCGGCACCACCGGGTGCTCGCCGGGGATGGTCTCGAAGCCGAGGCGCACGAGGCCCTGCTCGAAGCGCGCCGTCATCGCCCGCAGGTGGGCGAGCAGCTCGCGGCCGCGCGTCGCTGTCGAGCGATCTCGAGCGCGGCGCAGCGCCGCCGCCGCCTCGGCGGGCGTGATCGGGTTCGAGTAGATGTACATCGGCGACGTCTCGCGCAGGTAGTCGGTCAGCGTCGCGCTGCCCACCACGTAGCCGCCGTTGACGCCGAACGCCTTGCCGAGGGTGCCGACCAGGACGTCGACCGGCCCGCAGCCGGTGTACTCCTCGGTGCCGCGGCCGGTCTGCGCCGAAGGCGCCGACGCCGTGGAGTCGTCGACCACCAGCACCACGTTCTCGGGGTAGAGGCCGTCGTGCTTCTTCACCGCCGCCGACGATCTCGGGCAGCGGCGCGTGGTCGCCGCGCATGCGAGAAGATGCCGTCGGTGACCACGACCGCCCGCCGGCAGCTGCCGGCGCACGGCGAGCAGCTGGCGCTCGAGGTCGGCGACGTCGATGTGGCGGTAGACCTCCTTGCGCGCCGGCCGCGCCAGGCGCATGGCGTTGATGATGCAGTTGTGGTTGAGCTCGTCGCTGATCAGCGCCGTCTGGTCGGTGATCAGCGGCACGATCGTCGACAGCACGGTGGCGTAGGCGGAGCTGAAGATCATCGCCGCCTCGCGGCCGTGGAAGGCGGCGAGCCGCTGCTCGAGCGCGACGTGCAGCGTCGTAGGTGCCGCTGATGAAGCGCACGGCGCCGGGACCGCTGCCGTAGGCGCGCGCCGCCTGCTCCTCGGCGGCGATCACCTCGGGCTCGAAGCGCCATGCCGAGGTAGCTGTTGGAGTTCATGCGGAGGAACTCGCGTGTCGCCGTGCCCGGCGAGCAGGAAGCGCGGCCCGCGACCGCTCGCCGGCGGGCAGCACGCGCGTGACCACGGTCTCGTCGCCCTTGGCGGTGCCCTTGCTCGCGCAGGTCGGCGAGCTCGCCGGCGAGCACCTGCCAGCAGCTGGTCTTGCGGCATCCGTCGGCTCCTGCGCGTATCAGCCGCCGCCAGCTTGGTGCTTCAGCTTCTCGAGCATGTCGGCGGTCATCGCCGGCAGGTCGTAGCGCGGCGACCAGCCCCACTCGCGCCGCGCCGCCGTGTCGTCGAGCGAGTTCGGCCAGGAGTCGGCGATCGCCTGCCGGACCGGGTCGACGTGGTAGTCGATGGTGAAGCCCGGCATGTGCTTGCGGATCTCCGCCGCCAGCTCCTCGGGCGTGAAGTTCATCGCCGTGACGTTGAAGGCGTTGCGGTGCTCGAGGCGCGCCGGCGTCGACCTCCATCACCTCGATCAGCGCCGCGACGCGCGTCGGGCATGTACATCATGTCGAGGCGCGTGTCGGCCTCGAGGAAGCAGGTGTAGTGGCCGTGGCGGATCGCCTCGTAGAAGATCTCGACCGCGTAGTCGGTGGTGCCGCCGCCGGGCGGCGCGACGTAGGAGATGAGGCCGGGAAAGCGCAGGCCGCGGGTGTCGACGCCGAAGCGGCGGTGGTAGTAGTCGCAGAGCAGCTCGCCCGCCACCTTGGTGACGCCGTACATCGTCGTCGGCCGCTGGATGGTGTCCTGCGGCGTGTCGTCGGGCGGCGTGGTGGGGCCGAAGGCGCCGATCGAGCTGGGGAAGAAGACCGCGCAGCGGTTCTGCCGCGCCACCTCGAGCACGCCGTAGAGGCCGCCCATGTTGATGTCCCAGGCGACGTGCGGCTTCTCCTCCGACGGTCGCCGAGAGCAGCGCCGCCAGGTGGTAGATGGTGTCGACCCGGTGGCGGTGGAGCACCTCCTGGACCTGGTGCCGGTTGGTGCAGTCGAGGAACTCGAAGGGGCCCGGTCCCACGTCGAGGCGGCGCCGGCGAGGTGGCCGCTCCTGTCCTTCCCCGAACGCGGCGGCATGCGGATGTCGGAGGCGACCACGTGGTCGTCGCCGTAGCGCGCGCGCAGGGCGGGGACCAGCTCGGACCCGATCTGCCCGAGCGCGCCGGTGACGAGGATGTTTTCCATCGCGCCGGATCCTACAGCGAGCAGGCAGCACCCGGACGGTGGCGCCGCGTCGACAGCGCGTGGCGCGGATAGGATCGGCCCGCCGTGCGCGACCCTGCCCCTCCGTTCGACCTCTCGGTGGTGTTGCCGCTCTCCCACGATCACGGCTACGCCGAGGCGTGCCTCGACGGGTGGAACGCCCAGTCGCATCCCCGGGAGCGCATCCAGGTCGTGGCCGTCGTCGAGGCGCACGAGGAAGCCGAGCTCACGGCGCGGTTGCGGCCGCGGCTGCGGCCGTGGGACCGGTGGCTGCTGGTCGACGACGACAACGAGGCGGTGCTCTACGACCGCGGGGCGCGGGGAGCGGACGCACCGCTCCTGCTGTTCAGCGAGGCCCATTGCGTGCCGCTGCCGGGCGCTGTGGCCGCGGCGGTGGAGGCGTTGGCCGACGGCGCCGCGGCGTTCTCGATGCGCAGCGGCTACCTGCCGACGACGGCGCTGGGCCGGCGCCAGCGGGGGCTCGAGACGGCCTGGTATCGCTCTCTGCCGGAAGGACACTGGCGCAGCCTGTCTTTGCGCGGCTTTGCGCTGCCTCGCGATCTGTTCCTGGAGCTAGGCGGCTTCCAGGCTCGGCACGAGCGCTTCTGCGAGATGGCGCTCGGCGCCGCGCTGTACCTCGGCGGGCATCGCATCGCTCGCAGCGAGGAGGTGCTGGTGCTCCACGGCAACGCGTCGACGATTGCAGAGCTCGGCCTGGCTCTGCGCGGCTGCGGCCGGGGGCAGTGGCGCTGGCGCGCCGAGACGGAGCAGCGGACACCGGGGCTGGCGGTGGAGCTGCTCGGCCCGCTCGGCTGGGCGGGTCAGGTTGCCGGCGCCCTCGCGCGCCTCGGATGGGCAAGCGGCTGGCGGGGTGCGATCGCACGCGGGCTGTCGCGGCTGCGCTTGGGCCTGGCGGATGTCGTCTGCCGCTTCCTGGTCAGCGCCGGGCCTCTGGGCCGCGGGGCCTACGGTGCGTACTGGCGCGCGGGTTTCGACCATGGCATGGTCGAAGCGGCGACGGAGGCGCCTGTCCCCGCCCGCCGCGAGCGCGCGACGCGCGCGATCGCAGGGCGGCCGGTCGGCGAGCGGGGCGAGCCCGACACGGTCGGCTCGGCAATGGAGGGTCTCCCGTGATCCGGCCGCTCGACCCCATCGAGCAGCGCGTCGTCGGCTGCCTGGTGGAGAAGGAGCTGTCGACGCCCGACGTCTACCCGTTGACGCTCAACGCGCTGGTCGCGGCCTGCAACCAGACGAGCAACCGCGACCCGGTGAGCCGCTTGATCCCGGGCGACGTCGAGGCGGCGCTTTTGCGCCTGATGGCCGACCTGCTGGTCTGGCGCGACCGCGGCTCGCGCGCGCTACGCTGGAAGCACAGCCTCGACGACAAGCTCGGCCTCCGCGAGCCGGGGCCGAAGGCGGTGCTCGCCGAGCTGCTGCTGCGCGGCGCGCAGACCCCGGGCGAGCTGCGGGCTCGGACGCCGCGCATGCACGAGTTCGTCGAGCTGGCCGAGGTGGAGCAAGCGTTGCGGGGCCTCGCCGGCCGCCGCATGGTGGAGGAGCTGCCGCGCCAGCCGGGGCAGAAGGAGCGCCGCTGGCGCCATCTCTTGGGCAGCGGCGCCGTGCCGGAGTCCTCGGCACCGGTGCGCACCCTCGCCGACCGGCGCGAGGGCGAGCGGGACGTGCCGCTCCTGCCGCCGCCGAGCGCTCCGGCGGCCGCCGAGGCCGCCCCACCGGTGCCCGGCCCGCTCGGCGAGCGCGCGAGCGTCGAGGCGAGGCTCGCCGCGCTGGAACGTCGCGTCGACGAGCTGGCCGCCACCGTCGCCCGGTTGGCGCCGCGCTCCGGCGGCAGCGACTGATCCTGCGGGCGCGGCGCGCTCCCGGCCGCCTATACTCGCCGCCCTGGGTCGTTCCTGAGGGTACCGGGGCCGTTAGCTCAGTTGGCAGAGCAGCTGACTTTTAATCAGCGGGTCGCAGGTTCGAGCCCTGCACGGCCCACCTCTCATCACCGCTGAAAAGGGTTCGACGTTCCGACGTCGAAGCCGGCGGCGCTCTGCGCGCGGAAAAACCTTACCTTGTCCGTCCCTACTTGCGGAACCGGACTTCCCGAGACATCCAGAATGCCGCCCAGCAATGCGATCCGCGCGCGGCACTCAGCTGATCAGCTGGAACGCACCCGTGTCCACCCACTCGCTCCTCAGCAGCGTCCAGTAGTCGCGCGTGTGTCCCCGCAGGATGAATTCGTACGGGATCCACCCGTAACCCTTGTCGCCCCACGTTTCGCTCCAGGTGTTCTTGATGCGGATGGCGCCGCGGGTGGTGGCGGCGCCGTCGATGCCGGCGCCCACCACCATGTCGTCGTCGTAGCCGAGAGCGACGACGGCGTGGTTGGCGAGGTTGGGCTGCGGCGGCGACGGGTAGGCGATCATGCCGGTCGCCTTCGCCTGCGTGATGAGCTGGTAGAGCGGGAAGCCGAAGGCGAACGGCACCTGCGCGGCGAGGTGCGCCTTGGCCATCCGCAGCAGCTCCTCGGGCTTCTGCCCCACCTGGTCGAGCCGGTAGTAGCTGATGGCGCGGAAGTCGTCGGCGATGGCGTAGCAGAAGGCAGTGGGCTCGGCGTCGAGCAGCGGATCGGTGCTGTTGGGCTTCTCGTAGGTGCCGGGGTCGGGGTAGGGCCAGTAGCGCTCGGGCGGCACGCCGATGAGCTTGAGCACCCCCATCACCTGGCGGATGTAGACGCCCGCGTTGCCCGTCGTCTGCAGGAAGTTCTTCGCCACCTTGTAGAGGAACAGCCGCGACGGCGCGATGTCGGTGCCGTGCGCCTTCTTCTCGAAGTAGGTGACGAGGTTGGAGACGACGTGGACGTTGCAGGTGTTGAAGCCGCCCTGGAACAGCACCGGGCCGGCCCACTGCGTCAAGTCGACCTTCGACGGCAGCCGCTTCTTGCGCAGCAGCTGCCCCACCGCGAGCTTCGCCAGCATGCGCTGCAGCGGCGGGTGGGCGATCGTCAGGTCGCGGGCGTCGGGAGGCTCAGGCAGCCAGCCGGTGCCGAGCCGAAGCTCGGGCAGCTTCCCCTTTTTCTCGCCGCTGCCCGGGGCGCGGCGGAAAGAGCCGGACTTCTCGCTCGGCGCGGCGTCGTCCGCGGCCGGCGCCTTGGTGTCGTTGGTTTTTGCAGGATCGTCCGCCACGTGAGCTCCTTCCCGCGTCTACGTAATTTCCCGAGTTTGACGCCGATGTCGTTTGGCCATAGCCTACAGGTGTCCCGATCAATTCGTTCACGCTGAGAAGGGAGGACGTATGGCGTCCCAGCACGTCGCGGCATTCATCACCAAACTGTCCAGCGATCCCAACTTCCGCGCCGCCTACAAGGCGGACCCTGACGCGGTGATGGATCAGGAGGGGCTCTCGGCCGAGGACAAGGCGGTCCTCAAGAGCCAGGACCCGGACGCGATCAAGAGCCACCTCGGCGACGACGCGCCTCCGGGCTGCTTCATCCTCTTCGTCTAGCGGCGCGAGTTGGGGCGCGGCAGGCTCACTGTCGTCGGCACCGGCTTCCTGGTGGCCGGTCAGGCGACGCCGGAGGCGCGTGCGTGCATGCGCTACGCCGATCGGTTGCTCTTTCTCGTCGCCGAGCCGGCTACGCGCCTGTGGCTGCAGGGCGAGTTCCCGCGGGCGGAATCTATGGCCGACTCCTTCTGGGAGGGTAGGCCGCGCCTCGAAGCGTACGAGGAGGTGGTGGAGCGGATCCTCGCGCCGCTGCGCGAGGGGCTGAACGTCTGCGCCGCCTTCTACGGCCACCCGGGGGTGTTCGTGCACTCGTCGCACGAGGCGGTGCGGCGGGCGCGCGCGGAGGGTTTCGCAGCGGAGATGCTGCCCGGCGTCTCCGCCGAGGACTGCCTGTTCGCCGACCTCGGCGTCGACCCCGCTCTGCACGGCTGCCAGAGCTTCGAGGCGAGCAGCTTCCTGCTGCGCCGCCGCAAGGTCGACACCAGTGCGGCGCTGGTGCTGTGGCAGATCGGCGCCCTGGGGGTCACCACCTACAGCGCGCGGACGTTGTGGAACCGCGACGGCCTCGACCTGCTGGTGGAGGCGCTGCTCGAGATCTATCCCGCCGAGCACGAGGCGGTCGTCTTCGAAGCGACGCTGCTCCCGGTCTGCGAGCCGCTGATTCAACGCGTGGCGATCCCGGGAATCGCGGGCGCGCGGGTGTCGACCTACTCGACGCTCTACGTGCCGCCGGCGCGCCGCGCGCCGCTCGACGAGGCGATGCTGGCGCGACTCGGTCTGGCGCCGACCTCGGGAGCAGCGACGCCGTGAGCTCGCTCACGCTTGTCGGCACCGGCTACCGCGTCGCAGGCCAGGTGACGCCGGAAGCCCGCTCCGTGATGGAGCAGGCCGACGTGCTGTTGTACCTGGTCACCGACCCGGCGACGAGCACTTGGCTGCGCTCCCTCAACCCGCGTGCGGGCTCGCTGCATGACTCTTATCGCGAAGGTGAGGACGGTGCCGTCGCGGCGCGGCGGATGGCGGAACGCATGGTGGCGCCGTTGCGCGAGGGGCGCTCGGTCTGCGCGGCCTTCTCGGGGCACCCGGCGGTGCTCGTGCACGCGGCGCGGTTGGCGGCCGAGCAGGCGCGAGCGGAGGGCTTCGCGGTATCGATGCTGCCGGCGATCTCCTGCGAGGACTGCCTCTTCGCCGAGCTTGGCGTGGACCCCGCGGTGCCCGGACGCGTGCTCTTCGACGCCACGGACTTCTTGCTTCGCCCGCGCGACTTCGACACCACCGCGGCGCTGGTGCTGCTGCAGGCGGGCGCTGTGGGGCTGCGCGACTACCGCGGCGGGCGCGAGCCCAACCGCGACGGCCTGCGCGTGCTCGCCGAGGCGCTGCGGCGCTGGTACCCGGCGGAGCATCCGGTGGTGCTCTACGAGACGGGGACGCTGCCACCGTTCGAGCCGACCATCGTGCGGCTGGCGCTCGCGGACCTTGGCGAGGCGCCGGCGAGCGTGGTGTCGACGCTCTACGTCTCGCCGCTGCCGCCCGCGCCGATCGACGAGGAACGCGCGGCGCGACTAGGCGCCACCGTTCCCGGCGCCGCCTCCACGTGACGCTGCGGTCTCAGGCGCGCGCCAGCGCCACCGGGGCTTCAGCGGCGAGAGTGCGCAGGTACTGGCGGTCGAAGGCGGCGAGCTGGCTCTCGAGATCCGAGTAGGGCCCCGGCTGCCAGGCGTTCGAGGTGACGCCGAGGTAGGCGTTGGCGCACAGCTCCCAGTCCTGGCGGTTGGTGAGGTCCCAGAAGTCGATCGCCGGCTGCGGGTCGAAGCCGGGCGCGGCGAGCGGCACTCGGGGTGGAAGAACCAGTCGCAGAGGATGCGCGTCCGGCCGACGGCGAGCGGCTGCGCGCGGTGCACCAGCACGTAGTCGGGGTGGAAGGAGAGGAAGGCGCTGGGGAAGAGCGTGTAGTAGAAGACGCGCCCGCGCTCCTGCGGCGGTCAAGCTCGGCGAAGGGCGGCGCGCAGCGCTCGCCGTGCATGGTCATGCTGCCGTCGGGGTTGCTCATCCACATCGGGCCGCCGAGCACCGGCCCCTCGTCGAGGTCGTTCTCGGTGTTGCGGTAAGGGCGTGAGCTTGTTGAGGTGCGGGTGCACGTTGGGGCAGTGGTAGCACTCGCTGTAGTTGTGGAAGAAGAGCTTCCAGTTGGCGTCGACCTCGTACACGGTCTGGTGCACCGAGACGAGCTCGGGCAGGCGCCAGTGGCCGAACTTTCCCTGCAGCGCCGGCAGCGCCTCGTCGAAGGGCACCGGGTCGGCGGCGAGGTTGACGAAGACGAACCCCTGCCACTCGGCGAGCGCCACCGGTGCAGCGGGAAGTCGGCGCGGTCGAAGCCGGGGACGCCCTGCATGTTCGGCGCCGCGCGTAGCGCGCCGTCGAGGCCGTAGGTCCAGGCGTGGTACGGGCACTGGATGGCGGTGCCGAGGGTGCCGGCGTGCTCGCCGCACAGGCGGGTGCCGCGGTGGCGGCAGTGGTTGTGGAAGGCGCGCACGGACGCCGTCACGGTCGCGCAGCACCAGCACGCTCTCGCGGCCGACCTCGTGAGTGAGGAAGCTGCCGGGCTCGCGGAGCTGCGAGACGTGGCCGGCGAGCAGCCACGAGCGGCCGAAGATCGCGCTCCTGCTCGGCCTCCCAGATCTCTGGGGAGACGAAGTACTCGCGGGGCAGGGTGTGCTGGCCGAAAGAGGAGCGTGACTTCATGGCTGGCGGACTCCTGGCGCCCGGTTTCGAGACTGGTTTGGCCGCGCGCTTCCCGGCGCTTGGTTCGCCGGCGCTCCGAGGCGCTTCGAGATGCGGGCGGTGACGGCGGGCAGCGAGCGCAGGATCTCGCGCACCCGCTCCTGGTTGAGACGGCTCTTGGGGCCACCGACGCTGATCGCGGCGACCACCTCGCCGGCGCTTCCTCCCGGCAGTTGGTTAGACCTGATGGGCGCGCCGACGGCGACGAAGCCCGCCTCGAGCTCTTCGCTCGCCAGCGCCCAGCCGCGGGCGCGCACGCGAGCGAGCTCGCGTCGCAGGGCTGCGGGGTCGACCACTGTTCGCGGGGTGGCGGCGTGCAGCGGCATCTCGAGCAAAGAATCTAGAGCGGCGTCGGGGAGGTGGGCGAGCAGCACCTTCCCTGTCGAGGTCGCGTGCGCCGGCCAGCGGGTGCCGAGTGAGGGCATCGAGGCGACGACGTGGTCGCCGGCCGCCTCGTCGAGGATCAGCACGTCGCGGCCGACGAGCACCTCGAGCGTCGCCGTCTCGCGCGTGGCGTAGGCGAGCGCCTGCAGCTCGGCGCGGGCGGCGGCGCGCAAGGCACTGGCTCCCAGCGCGCGGCTGCCGAGAGCGAGGAGCTCGGGGCCGAGGCGGTACTCGCCCGTCTCCGGCGCCCGTTCGAGCAGCCCCTCGAGGACGAGAGCGGAGAGCAGGCGATAGGTGGTCGTCTTGTTGAGGCCGGCGACGGTGGAGAGGTCGGGGAGCCGCAGCGCCGGCCGCTCGGGCGTGAACGCCTTGAGCAGGCCGACGGCGCGCTGAACGGCCTGCGTGCCGGGATAGGCGCTCTGTCGGGCCGTCGCTCGCACCCCTCAAAGATGCCTTGGTCGATGGCGTTTCGTCAAGTCTGTCCTTCGCATCGTGGAAAGCTATGTTCACATAGTGAAACAACGGTTGCGTTCTCCGAAGCGCTCCTGATAGCTTCCGCACCGCCCCGCTAGACTCCCGAGCCTCACCCAACCATGCCGATTCCCTCGCCCTTCCACGAGCGCACGTCGAAGCTGTGCACCAGCTTCCGCTGGAAGGACTGGTCCGGCTACGCGGCGGTGTGCAGCTACGACACCACCCACGACCGCGAGTACTTCGCCTTCCGCGAGTCGGCGGGGCTGCTCGACGTCTCGCCGCTGTTCAAGTACGAGGTCTACGGCCCCGACGCCGCGGCGCTCCTGTCGCGGATGATGGTGCGCGACGTCAGCAAGCTCAAGGTCGGCCGCGTCGGCTACAGCTGCTGGTGCGACGACCACGGCAAGGTGATCGACGACGGCACCGTCACGCGCCTCGACGAGGACTACTACCGCGTCACCGCCGCCGACCCGACGCTGCACTGGCTGCAGACGGTGGGGCGCGGCATGCGGGTCACGCTCGAGGACTCGAGCGCCAGGATCGCGGTGGTGGCCCTGCAGGGGCCGCGCTCGCGCGAGGTGCTGCGCGCGGCGAGCGACGCCGACATGGACGGCCTCAAGTTCTTCGGCGCCACGCGGGCGAAGCTCGACGGCCTCGACGTCTGGATCACCCGCACCGGCTACACCGGCGACCTCGGCTACGAGGTGTGGGTGGAGAACGAGCACGCGCCGCGGCTGTGGGACGCGCTGATGGACGCCGGCCGGCCGCACGGCATCACCGCGGCGGGGCTCGACGCGCTCGACGTGTCGCGCATCGAGGCGGGCTTCATCCTCCTCGGTGTCGACTACTTCAGCGCCCCCAAGATGGTGCTCGAGGCGCGCAAGTCGACGCCCACCGAGATCGGCCTCGGCTGGCTGGTCGACTTCGAGCGGCCGCGCTTCCCCAACTTCGTCGGCCGCGCGGCGCTCGAGGCGGAGAAGAAGCGCGGCTCGGCGTGGGCGTTCGTCGGTCTCGAGGTGGCGTGGGAGGCGCTCGAGGCGCTCTACGAGTCGTTCTCGCTGCCGCCCAACCTGCCGGCGACCGCGCGCCGCGACGGGCTGCCGGTCTACGACGAGGACGGCAAGCAGGTGGGCAAGGTGACCAGCCACACCTGGTCGCCGATCCTCAAGAAGTACATCGCCTTGACCTCGGTGCACGCCGAGCACGCCGCGCCCGGCACCGTGCTGCAGATGGAGCACACCGTGGAGTACGAGCGCCGCAAGGTGCCGGCGAAGGTGGTGAAGACGCCGTTCTTCGACCCCGAGAGGAAGCGCAAGCCGTGAGCGCGCCGCGCGCAGGCAGCAGTACGACGCGGTGCATCGTCGGCGCCGGTCACAACGGGCTGGTTGCGCGCCTACCTCGCCAAGGCGGGGCGCAAGGTGCTCGTGCTCGAACGCCGGCATCAAGTCGGCGGCGCCACCACCACCGAGGAGATCTACCCCGGCTTCAAGTACACCTGCTGCTCGTACGTGGTGTCGCTGCTGCGGCCGTGGATCATCCGCGACCTCGACCTGCCGCGTCACGGCTACGAGGTGCTGCCGCTCGAGGAGACCTTCACGCCGTTCCCCGACGGCCGCTACCTGCTGCGCGACTCCGACCCCGAGCGCACCAAGCGCGCCATCGCCAAGTTCTCGCCGCGCGACGCCGAGGTCTACAAGGAGTTCGGCCAGAAGATGGCGGAGCTCGGCCGCCTCGTCAAGCCGATGGTCGACGGGCCGGCGCCCGACCCAGTATCGAGGAACCCGCTCGAGCTTTTGCGGCTGGCGAAGTTCGCGAAGCACGTGCGCGGCCAGGGCGAGGAGTGGCTGATCGGCAACGTCAAGATGATGACGATGTCGGCGTTCGACTTCCTCAGCGAGTGGTTCGAGTGTGAGCAGCTGATCGCGCCGATGTCGGTCTCCGGCATCATCGGCACCTTCCTCGGCGTGCGCTCGCCCGGCACCGCCTACGTGCTGCTGCACCACTACATGGGCGACATCGACGGCTCGTATCGCGCCTGGGGGCTGCCGAAGGGCGGGACCGGCGCGGTGGCCGATGCGATCGCCGCGGCGGCGCGCGAGCTCGGCGTCGAGATCCGCGTCAACGCCTCCGTCGACCACGTGCGGATGAAGAACGGCCGCGCCGACGGCGTGGTGCTCGAGAACGGCGACGAGATCGCGGCGAAGACGGTGATCTCCGGCGTCGACCCGCACCGCACCTTCCTGCGCCTGGTGGGGGAGAAGCACCTCGACCCCGAGCTCGCCAAGCAGGTCAAGCGCTTCAAGATGCGCGGCTCGTCGGGGAAGGTCAACCTGGCGCTCGACGCCCTGCCGGAGTTCGCCTGCCTGCCCGGCGTCGGTTCGCACCTGCGTGGCGACATCACCATCGCGCCGTCGATCGAGTACCTCGAGCGCGCCTACGACGACGCCAAGTACGGAGCGTTCTCGCGCAAGCCGTTCATGGACGTAGTGATCCCGTCGATGACGGACCCGACGGTGGCGCCGCCCGGCAAGCACACCATGTCGATCTTCGTGCAGTACGCCCCCTACAACCTGAAGGAAGGCGCGGCCGACTGGGAGAACCAGCGCGAGGCCTTCGGCGACGCGGTGATCGACACGCTGTCGGAGTACATGCCCAACCTGAAGAGCCGGATCCTGCACCGGCAGGTGCTTGACGCCGTGGGACCTGGAGCAGATCTACGGCTTGACGGAGGGCAACATCTTCCACGGCGAGCTGTCGCTCGAGCAGCTGGCGTTTCTGCGCCCGATCGCCGGGTGGAGCCGCTACAAGACGCCGATCGACGGACTGTGGATGTGCGCCTCGGGCACGCATCCGGGCGGCGGCATCATGGGCGCGCCGGGGGCGCTGTGCGCGAAGACGATGCTGGGTGGGAGGGCGGTGTGAGGGTGCGCAAGCTCGTCGTGCGGAGCGTCTTGCGGGTGCACCTCGTAGGGTGCGCTCTGCGCACCATCCGGAGCGGGGCGTGAGCAACGCGCGCTACGACGCGATCGTGATCGGCGGCGGCCAGAACGGGCTGGCGGCGGCGGTGCGTCTCGGGCAAGCTGGCAAGAAGGTCGTGGTGCTCGAGCGGCGCGCCGAGCTAGGCGGCCTCTGCGGCGCGATCGAGTTCCACCCTGGCTACAAGGCGCCCGGCATCCTGCACGACGAAGGGCTGGTGTCGCCGCTCGTCGTGGCGGCGCTCGGTCTCGAGAAGCACGGCTTCTCGTGGCGCGACGCTCCGCCGACGTTCTTAGCGGAGGAGGACGGCCCCGGCATCCTGCTCGACCGCGATCCGGTGAAGGCCGAGCCCGAGCTGGCGGCACGCTCGCGCCACGACGCCGACGCCTACCACCGCTACCGCGCCTTCATCGCCAAGCTGCGGCCGCTGGTCGGGCAGGTGATGACCTCGCCGCCGCCGACGCTGTCGCCGGAAGGCGCCGGCGACTTCTGGGACCTCGCCAAGCGCGGCCTGGGACTGTGGCGTCTCGGCCGCCGCGACACGCTCGAGCTGATGCGCGTGGCGCCGATGTGCGTCGCCGACTTCCTCAACGAGCAGTTCGAGACTCCGCTGCTGGTCGAAGGCTTGGCGGCGCCCGCCGTGATCGGCACCTTCGCTGGGCCGTGGTCGGCGGGCACGACGACCAACCTGCTGCTGCACGAGGCGGCGCCGGGCAGGCACGTCGCGGGCGGGCCGCCGGCGCTCATCGCGGCGCTCGAGCGGGCCGCGCGCGCGGCAGGCGTCGAGATCCGCACCGGCGCCGAGGTCGAGCGGATCCGGGTGGAGAACGGCAAGGCGGTGGGCGTCGACCTCAGCGCTGGCGATGGCGCCGGCGACGGCGAGCACATCGCCGCCGCGGCGATCGTCGCCACCTGCGACCCGAAGCGCACCTTCTTGCGGCTCATCGCGCCGGGCACGCTGCCCATCCGCATCGAGGAGGAGTTCCGCCGCATCCGCATGCGCGGCACCGCCGCCAAGCTGCACCTGGCGCTGAACGGACCGCTCGAGCTCGCCGCGCGGCCGGGCCAGCTCTTCGAGTCGATCCGCATCGGCGGCGGCCACGTCGACGACCTCGAGCGCGCCTTCGACGCCGTGAAGTACCGCGACGTCGCCGCCAAGCCGCACCTAGAGGTGCGGGTCGCCACCGTCTCCGACCCTAGCCTGGCGCCGGCCGGACACCACGTCGTCTCGATCCTGGTCAGCTACGCGTCGCACGACGTCGACGGCGGCTGGAGCGAGGCGCGCCGGAGCGCCGTCGTCGAATCCGTGCTGTCGACGCTCGAGCGCCACGCGCCCGCGCTTCGCGAGCGGCTCGTCGCCCACGAGCTGCTCGACCCCCGCCGACCTCGGCGAGCGCTACGCCCTCACCGGCGGCCAGCTCCACCACGGCGAGCCCGCCCTCGACCAGCTGCTGGTGCTGCGCCCGACCCCGTCGAGCGCGCGCTACGCCACCGCGGTGCCCGGGCTGTACCTGGGCGGCAGCGGCAGTCACGGAGGTGGCGGTGTTTCTTGCACCAGCGGGGCGTTGGCAGCGTCGGCGGCGGTCCTGATTCGCAACGGCGTCAGGCGCGGACCCTGATTGCGGACCCTCCCATTGCGACGGACGATTCCCAGGAGGTCCCCGGTAGTGAGAAGTAGGGGTCCGCGTACATCAATCCTTCGAATTGCACACCCTGCAACTCAAAAAAGCCGTATCCGACGCCGGTGCGCGCATGGCCGCCGACAGCAATGAACGGACGAGGAGGAACTGCGTCGATATCGCTTCTGGCGATTGCCCAGCTCCAGTCGTTGCTGGAAACCAGACGCGCCCAGAGCTGATGCCTAGACGATGACTGAATCAGGCTGAGTGCATCCTTCAGGTGACGATGCAGCACGGAGGCGGTGGTTTCTCTGAGTCCCAAGGCAGCTGCCAAGCACGCCTTGTCAACCTGGATTCGGTAGAACCCGAGCAGGCTCTGTATGGCGGCGGGCAGGCACCAGCCGATGTGCATTTGCGGAACATGAGTAACGCACGGTGGTGGTGGTGGTGGCTGATCACTGCAGAGAATGGACTTCATCGCGCCGGTGGCGAAGGCCGCTTCCCAATCGCTGGCGGTGCTGGAGCGGAAGATCTCGTAGAGTCGACGGTAGAACGCTTTTTTGCTTCTGCTCATCCGCGCCGACCACGGCGCTATTTCAGTTTCATCGACCAGCACCAACCTCCCTGTGGGAACGCTGCGTAGAGCATCGACGTAGGTACGCCTGCGATCCTTTAGGCAGAACAGCGCTACATCGCGGCGGTTGTAGGAAAACCAGCGCACTGGCTCATAGCCGCGAGCGATAACCATCTCCAATAGCGCCTTGGGCTCCCAGGCGATTCCTTCCGAGAGCCCGATCAGGGGTTGTCCGAGCCAATCTCGCACGGCAATGTCGGCGAAGGCATGGCTGTTGCCAAGGTCTATGGCCACCCGAAGGAATAGAGGATCCTTCTCTTCTGGGCGGTTATGGATCACCGTCGGCCAACCGTCAAGGGGCGCGTCGTCATCGAGCGCGCCAGCGTCGATCCGGATCTCTCTGAGCGCCGCGAGCGTTCGCCTACGGCCTTCGTCCTGATTCGGAAGCCCTTGCAAGAGCGCCGCCGCGCTGGCGGCGAGGCTGATCGAGTCGTCGTATGCGCCCATGCCGGTTCCCGTTCCTCAGCCCTCGAAGAAGGTTGGCGGGCACTTTGGTCCGCCCAAGCCCGCCGAGAACTCGTCGCAATAGAGGTCTGGGCGTGGGAACGGAGCATGAGTCTTCGAAACGGTGGCCAGGCGATAGAAGTGGAGAAAGTGGTGGTCACGGCCGCGCTTCACCGTCGGTTCTTGATCGTTGAAGAGGTCTGGGAACGGCAAGTTGACGAGAACTGCTCGCGGTTCCTCGCCGTCGGCAGGAGCGAGAACGATCCGCTCGTTCTTAACGGAAGTAATGATGACCTCGCGAGGCTCGCTCTCGTCGATCGGAATTCGGGCCAGACTCATCTCGGCGATGGGACGGCGAACGTAATCGGCCAGCTCTCCACCTCCAGCATCGGTGTAAGTCCATTTGATGAGCTTGCCCTTAGCCGCCACTGGGTCGACAGCGAAGTCGACGGTGAAACAGGTGCCGGCTGCAAATCGCAGGCGGGCGAGGACAAGCTTGGGGTCCAATACGTCTGTACTGGCTTTCGGCAGCATGTCGGGAGCCTGCACGTCGTACATTCTGGTGATCCAGCCGAACTCGTCTTGTGGAGTGCCGTCGGGACAATCGGGCACCGCGTTCGGGCCGAGGACCGGGGACTTGCTGACCGGCGTGACTTCGAGGTCGTCGTCGTTGAGTGGAAATGCCCAGTAATGCGTCGTATTCGGGAGTAGCATCTTGTTGCTGAATCCGAACGCGGGCCGGCGGCCCTTCGCGGTCACGAATTGGGTCGGTACGGCCAGGATGGGGAAGTGGATGCAGGTAATAGGTGTCTTTTCATCGACGGGCGTGCCATCTTCCTTGAAGTCTCTGGCATTGACTAGCACGATGCGCATGGACTTGTCTCGGAGAGGCACGAACGCGCTAAGGCCGGTGACGAAGAGTCTGAAGTAGAAGCTCACAGGTGCTCCTCCAATCAGTTAACTGCAGTTGAAATCTCATACAACGCGAAACCCGCCCACGCGGCGGGCGTCCGAAAACTCGGATTAGGAGAGCGCAGCATTTCGAGCTGGCTTTCCTGCAGTGCCCTGCTCGCGCTGGCGCCCGAGGCGAGTTGGGCGTGGAAGTGACTGAAGAACGCGGCGGCGGGCATGTCGTCGATGTCCCAGAGGGTGGCCACCACTCGTGGCACTCCCGCTGCGAGGAAGGAGTCGACGAGGCCGAGGGTTCCACCTCCGGCGTCCCTGGCGGCCGCGGTCCGGCAGGCGGAGAGGACCGCGAGCTCGGTCCGCGCTCCACGCAGGGGAAGGAGGTTGCGGGCGAAGAGTACGCCGGAAGAGCCGCCGTCGGGGGCGAGGACGAGCGATGCCAGCAGTGGATGCTCCTCGTTGAGCAAGGCGTGGCTGGCTACGTGGAGCACGTCGTAGTCGTTCAGACCGGTAACGAGGGCCGCGGGAGAGGCTTGCACACCGAGCCGGAGGCTGGCCCGCGAGCCGTACACGGCGGCGACTCGGCGCGCCTCGGTAGCCGCGCCTGGGAGATCGGCGAGCCGCGGGAAGAGAGCTCGGTCGAAGCGGGGATTCCCGAGGACGAGGGCAGTGGCACTTGGCCTCAACGGCCCGGTGGGACTCAAGGCGGCGAGGGCGGCGCTGGGGGCCGCCGAGATGGCGCGGGACTCCACCAGATAGCGTCCCGTCCGCGGATCGCGCAGCGCCGCGAAGGGCACCGAGCGCAAGCGCTCGTCGGGCACCACGACCAGCGCGTCGCCGGGGCGCAGGTGGGCTGCGATGGGAGCCATAAGCACCGCATAGAGCCGTTCGAGCACACGACTTAGCTCCGCCCCCGAGCCGCCCCTCCGCATCTCGCGCTCGGCGGCGTCGATCAGATGGTCGAGCTCCGACTTGGAGATGCGGCTCGTTTCCACCTGCATCCGACCTTCCGCGAGCAGCCAGACCTTCACTCGGTCGGCGAGCACCGCGTACTCGGCGACGGCCACGCCTGCCGACAGCCGGCGAAGGGTCGCTTCCGGAGTCGACCGGCGGCTAGGCCCGGCCGCCGGCCGACCCGCCATCTCAATCAACGCCTGGCTGTGCTTGGTTTCGACGATCTCGAGCTGCTGCTCCTCGCTGTCGCCGGCCCGCACGGCGGCCGCGAGGAGCTCGTCGAACAGGGGCCGCGAAGCGTCGAGGAACTCCAGGCGCTTCTCGCGGTCATCGATGTTCGACCGTTGCCGCGTCAGCTCGTCCAGCGCGTCGCGCAGGTCGCGATCGACGGCCCGCGGGTCCGACAGCTCGGCGAAGAGGCGAGCCCGCGCGGTGTAGGCATCGATGACCCGGTACGCATCCCCCAACGCGTCGAGAATCTCAATCGCCTCGGTCAGGTCGCTCAGTGCCTGTGGCGCGTCCGCGGCGCCGTACGCGGTTGCCCGCGCGATCAGCACGTCCACCATCCGCCGCTGACGGGAACGCTGGTCGGCGATGCCGTGGCAAGCGGTCTCGGCACGCCCGAAGTCCGCGAGCGCCCGACCGCGTCTTCCCAGCGACAGCTCCACCTCGCCGCGCCGCAGGTAGGCGTGGGCGACGCCTGGAGGGTCCGGCGATGCGGTCGCCGTCGCCACCAGCTGGTCGGCGAAGCGGCGGGCCGCTCGCGGCCGTCGTAGGTCGACGGCGACCTGGCGCAAGTCGTCGAAGGCGGTGTAGGTGCGTCGCAGATCCTTGCCGTCGATGAGCGGCGCGGCGCCCTTGTAGAGCAGCTCGAGGGCCTCCTGTTGTTGGCCGATGAAGCGCAGCGTCTCGCCGGTGAGCATGTCCAGTGCCGCCGCGTCGTCGATCGAGCCTGACGCGCGAGCGATGCGCGAGCCTTCGCGGTACGCCCGCAGCGCCGGGCTTACGTCACCCTGCGAGCTGAGCACCAGGCCGGTCATCCACCACGAGCGCGCGACCAGGCTGGGATAGCGCGCGGCGTCGGCGCGCGAGCGCACGGACTCGAGCAGCGCCAACGCGGCCTGGAACTCCGAGCGCTGGTAGGAGCACACCGCGAGGTGGAACTGGGCCCAGGCGGCCAGTGGCACCGCAGCGGCGTCGAGACCGCGACGCGCGCGGCGCAGCTGCACCGCCCCGCTCTCGCCTTCGTTGACGAGGCACGACCCGCGGCCCGAGGCGAGCGCTTCGACGCTCTCGGCGACCGCGGAGAGCCGTCGATGTCGTTCCCTGCCGCTGTGGCGATCGATGGCCTCAACCGTGTCGAGCACCATCCACTCCCCGAGTTCGTCTCCCAGAGCCCTACCGATCTGGCGCAGCAGCTTGAGGGTGCTCGCGGCGCCCTCGACCTGCCCCGTCGCAAGCTCGTGCGCCCACCGGGTTACGAGTTCTTCTTCGGCCCTTTTGCGCAGGCGGTCGGGGAACTCGCGGAGTAGCCCGTCGAGGGTGCCGGCGGGCACGGGGAAGCGCTGTAGGGCCCGATTCGCGGCCACCCAGCGGTCTGCTCGGCGCGGCGTCAGGAGCCGGGTGAGCAGTCGCTGCCCCTCCTCCCGCCAGGCGCTTTCGGTATCGATGGCGAGATACTCGTTCCAGGTTGCTATGGCCTGGTCGTGCAGCAGGTTCTTTTCGAGGGCGAGCGCGAGGTTGAACTTCGCCTCGGGCAGCTGCGGTGCGAGCTCGACCGCCCGCTCCAGCGCGTCGAGTCCGGCGATGAAATCGCCGGGGCGATTCTCACTCATCCCGCGCGCCAGGTAGGCGGCTCCCAGATCGCTCAGGCCGGCGGCACCGAGCTCGTTGGCCGTGGCGCGTTCGAGAAGAAGAACTGCCTCGGCGGGCCGCCGCACGACGAGGCTGACCAGGGCCATGTCGGCGACGTTCGCCGACGAGGCGCCGGTCGCCTGCGACTCGATCTCGCGTATCCGGAGCGCAACCTCCGAGTCGAAGCTCGGCCCGCCGACAGCTATCTGCCAGGGAGCGAATGGCATGCCGCGCAACCGACCCTCGGTGGGTCGGTTGGGTCCAAGGGCGGCGAACAAGGCGGCGCGATCCCGCGACACGCCAGGCGCCGACGGCGCTCGCGCGCAAGCCACCGAAGCTCCTGCTGCGACCAGGCCAGCTGTCCAGCGCCAGGCGCGGGGCGTCATGTCGGGGCCATGGCCGAGCCTGCCGCCGAGATCCAGACGCGCCGCGGAAACTCGGTCCGCGCGACCGGAGGGAGGGCGCAACCTTCCAGCATGGGGATCGAAGATTGGACAGTACCACGCACTTGTCATGGCGCCGCTCTCGTCTTCAGGACGGCACCAAGACCGGTTTTACCGAAGACGACTCGGGCTCGAGTCACCGCTGCGGGGTGACTCGAGCCCGGTCGACTCTGGCGTTGCATCCCGCCGGAGCGGCCGGCGGTTGTTGGCTGGCGGCGCTCTAGTAGCTCACCCTCAGCTGATACGTCGTCCGCGTCGACGAGTAGCGGTACACGCGCACGTAGACGTTCACCGCCGACGCGCCTGTGTTGGTCCACGACGCCTGATCCGCCGTCGTCCCGCCCGCCGTCGACTGCGCCACGGCGGCGCCGGTGGTCGAGTTGTAGATGTAGAGGTCGTAGTCGACGGTCAACCCGTTGAGCAGCGCGGTCACCGTCCGTCCCGCCGGCAGGCTCAGGCGGAAGTAGTCGTTCTGCTGCGTGGTGGCGTCGTTGAGGAACGTCCCCGAGATCTGGTTGCAGGTGCCGGAGATCGCCTGCGGCGCCGTGGTGCTGTTGTTGGGCTCGATGTCGTTGACCGCCGTGCAGGTGATGCCGGTCGAGTAGCTGCCGGTGAGCGTCACGCCCGAGTAGGCGGCGTAGCCGCGCAGCATGACGTGCCAGGTGCCCGGCCGACGGCGTCGCGAAGGTGCAGGTCTCGGCGTTGCCGCCGGTGTACGGGCCGGCAGTCGTAGGTCGAGGTGGTCGGCGCCGAGCCGAAGCGCACGTACAGGTCGGCGTCGCCGGTGCCGCCCGAGGTCTGGAACTGCAGGTTGCGTCGCACCGGCCGGCACGCTCATCGTCCAGAACTGCTGGCTGCTCGCCGCCCCGGAGATCCCGGTCACCGGCACGCCGTTGCTGCAGCACGTTGCCGGTGCAAGCCGAGGTGGTCGCCTGCGACCTGCGCCGAGTTGCCGGAGCTGCAGGTGCCGTTCGACGCCGTCACCACGTAGTAGTACGTCGTGTTGCACGACAGCCCGGTGTTCGAGAACGACGTCGTCCGCCGACGTCCCCACCGAGCTGTACGGCCCGCCGCTCGTCGTCGAGCGCAGCACCGTGTACGACGTCGCCCCCGACGAGGCGCCCCACGACAGGTTGATCTGCGACGACGAGGCCGCCGTCGCGCTCACGCCGGTCGGCGCCGCCGGCGGCGTGCACCCGCCGCCGCCGGTGTCGATGCCGCCGACGGTGGTGGCGCCGGTGGCGGCCGGCGTCGAGCCAGTTCGACAACCGCGTGCTGCTGGTGCCGCCGCCGGTCCAGGAGACGCTGAACCTCCCGTAGTAGTCCGACAGGTTGTCGCCCGTCGCGCCGCACGACGACGGCCCGCCGTGGAGCTGGCCGACGAAGCGCCCCGCCGCGTTGTAGAGCGGCGAGCCCGACGATCCCGGCTCGGTGACGCCGGGCACCGCTGAACGGCCCCGGCGGGTCGGTCGCCCAGTGCGCCCAGAGGTGGGTGCCGTCGCCGGGCGAGCTGGTGCCGCTGTAGCTCGTCGTCGCCATGTTGGTGGTGACGTAGGTGATGCGCTTCTCGTCCGTCGACGGGTGGTGGATGGCGGCGCAGGGCGCCGCGGCGCTGCACGCCGGGTTGCCGGTCGAGCGGTCCCAGCCCGCCCAGTAGTGGTTGAACGCCGTCACCGGAGCGTCGTCGAGCTCGACGAGGGTCATGTCGGATGCCGCGTAGGAGGCGCGGAAGAACGAGCCGCTGTGGAACTGCGCTCAGCGTGCCGTCGCCGGCGGCGCCGCTCTGCGAGCTGCCGGGCGTGCGGCAGAAGGAGTTCTGGTAGTTCCAGTAGACGACCAGCGAGGCCGCGTTGGAGGAGTTGATGCTGCAGTGGTTGGCGGTGATGAAGAACATCCGCCGGTCGTTGGCGGTGTCGTTGAGCAGCGAGCCGGTGCAGAAGGTGCTGCCGCCGGTCGACATCACCGCCACCGCTCGCATCTCCTCGCGCCAGGTGTCGCCGGCGTCGAGGCACTGCGACGTCGAGGTTGCAGCTGCCCGACTTGTCGAGCGCGTTGGTGCCGAAGCCGCGGTAGCCCTGGTTCACCCAGTTGAGCTCGAGGTCGACGAAGGGGCGCTCGTTGCGCGGCACGGTGAGCTCGACGACGAGGTCGTCGGTCGGAGAGCACCGGCGTCCACAGCTGGCCGTGGACGTCGTTGTCCGCAGCGGTGAACGGCCGCAGCTGCTTGCGGCCGTCGGTCGAGTAGACGAGCAGCCGCGCGTTGGGCGGCAGCTTGAAGCGGCCGAAGCCGAGGTTGAGGTTGCTCGCCCCTTCGCGGCCGATGATGCGCAGCCGCCAGAGCAGCTTGCCGCCCGGCAGCCGCTCCCAGGTGCCGTGCGTGCGCGGGCTCATCGCCACTTGCTGCGGGATGGCGAAGCGCGGCGGCAGCCCGAGCTGCTCGCGCACGCGGTCCTCGCTGGCGATGGTCGTCAGGTCGAGCGGCGCGGAGACGAAGGCGCCGATGCGGTTGACCTCCTGGACGGGGAAGCTCTTCGCCGCCGGCGTCGCGTCCTCGTCGGCGCGCAGGACGGCGGCGCCGAGCAGGGAAGCGGCGAGCGCGAGCGACAGCACGTGCGTTCTCATCGGTCGGATCTCCTCACAAGTCAGTGGATGGAAGACGCGGAAGGACTGGTGGTTGCACACCAAGGCTCGTGCCAGGGTCGCGAGTGCGAGGCAAGTCGCTGCAAGCACGTCGGTTGACAAGAGCTTGCAGCCGGCGTGGCGGGTCAGCGGATGAGCCGGCGGTGGGTCAGGGACCGCGCAGGCGGTCCAGCGCACGAACCACCGAGCCGGTCAGCGCAGGGGCCGCCGCGCGAGGCTACGCCGTACCGGCCGCGGCAACTGTACCGAGGCCCGCGGCGGCAGCCCGACGAGCTCGATGATCTGGTGGAAGCGGGGCTCCTTCTCGAGCGGGTCCCAGTCGGGCGCCACCGCCATCCACACCAGGCCGGTGCGCCGTTTCTCGAACGCCTCTTCCACCATCGCCAGGGCGCGCTCGATCTGGCCGTCGGCGAGGTACATCCAGGTGCTCGACTCGATGGGCAGGCGCGAGGCCGGCTCGTTGGCCAGCCGGTCCGCGGTGGCCGCCAGCGCCGGCCCGTAGCCGCGCCGCGGATACTCGCTCGACCAGCGCCGCGGCGATGTCGTCGTGCCCGGCGGCACGCAGCGCCGCGCGCAACGCGACGACCGCCTCGTCGTGGGCTCCGCGCAGCTCGTGCACCCGCCACAGGTTCAGGTGGGTGGCAAGGAATGCGGGCTCGAGCTCGAGCGCCTTGCCGAGCTGCTCGAGGGCGCGCTCGTAGTTGCGGTTGAGGTGGTGGTGCAGGCCGTAGTTGGTGACCAGCAGCGGCGACAGCGGGTCGAGCTCGACGGCGCGCCGGATCTCGCGCCGCGCTTCGTCGCGGCGGCCGGTGCACATCAGCAGCGACCAGTACCAGTGGTGGGCGTTGGCGTGGCTGGGCGCCAGCTCGATGCCGCGCTTGCAGCTCGGCCTCGGCCTGGGCCCAGTTCCAGTCGTAGAAGAAGCTGACGAAGCCCAGCGACACGTGGGCGTCGGCGAGACTGCGGGTCGAGCTCGACGGCCTTGCGCGCGGCCGCCTTGGCGCGCGCCGCGAGGGCGCCGAAGCCGGGACGGAACTGGCCCATGATCGCCCAGCTCTCGGCGAGCCCGGCGTGCGAGGCGGCGTGGGTGGGGTCGATCTCGATCGCCTGCTGGAAGCAGGCGACCGCCTTCTCGAGGCCGTCGAGCGTCCGTTTGCGCCAGTTGTGGCGCCCCTTGAGATAAGCCTCGAGCACCTCCGGCGCCACCGGTTTGGGCGGCGTCAGCTTCTCGTCGTCGGTGGTGGTGAGCCGGCCGCGGATCTCGGCCGCCACCGCGCGCGCCACCTCGCTCTGCACCGACAGCACGTCGCCGATGTCGCGCTCGTAACGCTCCGCCCACAGGTGCTCCTCGGGGTCGGCGCGGATGAGCTGCAGCGAGATGCGCACGCGGTCGCCGGCGCGCAGCACCGAGCCTTCCAGGACGTGGTCGACGCCGAGCTCGCGGGCGATCTCGGAGCAGCAGCTTGTCCGAGCCGCGGTAGCGCATCACCGACTGCCGCGAGATGACGCGCAGCGAGCCCACCTTGGCGACGGCGGTGATCAGCTCCTCGGTGAGCCCTTCGACGAAGTAGTCGGGGCCGCCGCCGAGGTCGGTGAGCGGCAGCACCGCCAGCGCCGGCGTGGCGCGCGCGTTCGTGATGCTGCCGGCGACGCTGCCGGCGAGGCCGCGCTCGGCGACGCGGACGCGCGCCATCGGCTCGGCGACGGTGCGCTCGAGCCCTTCGTGGGCAGGCGCCGCGGCCGCTTCGCGGCGCACCGCGTCGAGGTCGCGGCCGAGCTCCTCGGCGGTGCCGTAGCGCAGCTCGACGGTCTTCTGCAGGCAGCGGTGGATGAGCGCACCCAGGCGACCGGGCAGCTCGCGCCGCAAGGTGTGGGCGAGGGGCGGCTCGTCGCGCAGGATGGAGGAGAGCACCTCCGGCGCCGTACGGCCCTGGAACGGGTAGCCGCCGGTCGCCATCTCGAAGAGCACGATGCCGAGCGAGAAGATGTCGGTGCGCGCGTCCACCGGCTCGCCGCACGCCTGCTCGGGCGACATGTAGCGGGCGGTGCCGAGCACCGACCCCTCCTCGGTCAGGTTGCGGCGGGCGCTGCCGGCGACCTCGGTCTTGTCGTGGCCGCCGATCGTCTTGGCGACGCCGAAGTCGAGCACCTTGACGCGGCCGTCGCGGGCGACCATCACGTTGTCGGGTTTGAGGTCGCGGTGGAGGATGCCCTGGCGGTGCGCCGCGGCGAGCGCGTCGACCAGCGGCGTGGCGATGGCGAAGAAGCGCTCGAGCTCGATCCCGTTGCGCGGGATGAGGCGCTCGAGGGTCTCGCCCTCGACCAGCTCCATGGCGAAGAAGTGGCGGCCGTCGGCCTCCTCGACCGCGTAGATGGTGATGATGTTGGGGTGGTTGAGGGCGGCGATCGCCCGCGCCTCGCGCACGAAGCGCTGCCAGCGTCGCGAGTTGCCCGCCATCTCCTCGGGCAACACTTTGAGGGCGACCTGGCGCTCGAGCTTGGTGTCGAGGGCGAGGAACACCTCCCCCATGCCCCCTTCGCCGAGCTTGGAGAGCACCTTGTAGTGCAGCAGGCTGTGACCGATCATGGACGTCGCGCCGCCATTGTAACGAAGGTTCGCCGGGACCTTTGAAACGCGCGCCGCCGCGGTGCAGTGGAATCGCCGGCGCCGTCGGGGCGTACCGTAAAATGAACTGCAGGCGGCCCAGCGCCTAGGACGAACTCATGGACCTCGACACCCTGCTCTCGATCTGCCTCGGCGTCGGCCTCGCCGCCGCCTGCGGCTTCCGCGTCTTCGTGCCGCTGCTGGTGACCAGCCTGGCGGCGCAGACGGGGCACCTGGAGCTGGCCGGCGGCTTCCACTGGATCGGCACCAAGCCGGCGCTGGTCGCCTTCGCCGTGGCGACGCTGCTCGAGGTGCTCGCCTACTACGTGCCGTGGATCGACAACGCGCTCGACCTGGTGACCGCGCCGGCCGCCGTGGTGGCGGGCACCGTCATCACCGCTTCGGTGGTCACCGACGTCGACCCGCTGCTGCGCTGGAGCCTGGCGGTGATCGCCGGCGGCGGCGCCGCGGCCGTCGTGCAGGGCGCGACGACGCTGACGCGTCACGTCTCGAGCTGGGCCACCCTCGGGGCCGGCAACCACTTGGTGGCGACGGGAGAGGCGGCGGGCTCGCTGCTGCTCTCGGCGCTGTCGTTCATCGCGCCGCTGGTCGCGGCGGTGGTGGTCGCCGGCCTCGGCATCGCGGCGCTGGTGTTGCTGATCAAGCGGCCCTGGCAGCAGCGGCCGGCGACCTGAGGTCGCGGCTCCCGCCGGCGGGTTGCGCCGGCGCTCACCGGCGGCGCGCGAGCGCATAGACCTCGATGTCGGCCAGTGGCCGGTGCGAGAGACCGTCGATGCCGAGGTAGCGCGCGCGCAAGTCGTAGCGTTCGACCTCGAGCTGCCAGCCGGTCGCCGCGAGCAGGTCGCCGAGCTCGCCCTCGGCCACCGCCCAGCGTAGCGGCTCGCCGCCGGCTGCGAGCGCCATCGCCGCCAGGCGCGGCCGCTTGCCGAGCAGCAGCCGCCCGCGCGCGTCGCGGCGGAGGTAGGAGAACAGCAGCGTACTGCCGGGAGCGGTGACGTCGCGGAGCTCGCGCAGCGTGCGTTCGACGGCTTCCCCGTCGAGGTACATGAACACCGCCTCCGCCACGGCGAACGTCGGCCGCGTGGCGTCCCAAGCCGGCAGGGCACGCAGCGCATCAGCGAGGTCGCCGGCCGTGAGGTCCTCGGCCACCAAGTGCAGGTTCGCCGGGGGCGGCCCGAGCTGCGCCAGCGCGTCGCGCTTGCGGTGCTGGCTGGCGGGATGGTCGACCTCGACCAGGGTGAGGTCCGGATGCTCCTGCGCCAACCGCAGCGCCAAGGTGTCGAGGCCGCCGCCGATGACGAGCACCTGGCGACAGCCGCGGGCGATCGCCGCCGCCGCCTCGTCGGCGACCAGCCGCTTGCGCACGCCGATGAAGAGCAGCTGGCCGCTGGCGCCCAGCGAATCGAGGTAGTAATAGAAACGGCGAAAGAGGGGGCTGTCGAGCCGCCGCGACCGGCCCCTGCCGAGCAGACCGGACGCGCGCAGGAGGCGCTCGGTGCTCCCCGCGAGCCCGGGCGGCAGCAGCGCCGCCACTTTCGGTTCGCGGCTCAGGAAGACGACGGCGTGTGCCACCTTCAGTGCGGTGTTGCTCGCTCGGTTGCGGCGCATGGGGCGCTCGATCCTAGCGTCGCGGAGCGCCTTCCGCGGGTGGTCCGGCGTCGTCGGCGACTTGCCTCGCCACGGCGAGCGCCAGCGATGCCTCGCGCCACTGCGGCGCCAACGCCACCGCGCGCTCGAGCGCCTGGCGCGACCGCTTCCGCTCGGCGGCGTGCGCCCACGCCAGACCGGCGGCGTAGTGCGCCTGCGGCCGAGCTGGCTGCGACATGCGCGCGCGCTCGAGCGTTTCGGCCAGCGCGCGCGTCCGATCGGACGGCACGGCGTCGGCCTCGAGCACTGCGACCACCCCCGGCCACGGGCGCGAGTACGTGGGCGTCCGCGCCAGCGAGCGCTCGAAGTGGAGCGCCGCCTCGTCGAGTCGGCCGCGGGCGAGGAGAAGGTACGCCAGGTTGTTCTCGGCGAGCGCCGAGGGCTCGATGGTGAGGACGTGGCGCCACAGGGTCTCGTCGTCGTGCCACACGCGGGTCTGGCCGTGCGCCTCGACGCTCCACAGCACGAGCACGGCGACGACGGCAGCGGCGAGCGCGAGCCGCCAGGCGGTCGCGTGCCAGCGCAGCCAGGCTGCGACCACGGCCCAGGCGAGCAGCAGACAGAGGGGGATCGTCGCCTGGTAGCCGTAGCGGTCGGCGGCGCGCTGGACGCCGGCCTGCGACAGCCCCAGCACCGGCAGCACGAGCAGCGCATAGGCCGCGGCCGCCGCGGCGACGCCGGGCCAGCGGCGCCGCAGCGACCACAGCGCGAATCCGCCTGCGACCGTGGCGAGGGCGGGCAGCAGCAGCCACGGTGCCCAGGGCTCGAAGGGGACCGGCCGGTCGTAGAGAGGTGACCAGTTTCGGCGCCCGAGCAGAGCCGCGGGGTAGAAGGCGAGCCCGTAGCCCGCCTGCACCAGCCGCGACCAGACGCCGTGCTCGGCGAGCGGCGTGAACGCGCCCTGCGCCCGCTGTGCCCATGCCGCGAGCGCCGCGGAGAGCGCCGCGACGGCGAAGAGCGGCAGCTTCTCCATCCACAGCCGAGCCACCGCGCGACGCCGTGGCGCGCCTGCGAGGCCGGCCGTACGGCGCAGCGGCCACCAGTCGAGCACCAGCAGCACCAGCGGCAGCGTCAGCTGGGCGCGGCTCAGGGCACTCGCCGCGTGCAGCGCCACGACCGCCGGCCCCGCCGCCCGGGCGAGCGGCTCGCGGACGGCACGCCGCAGGTAGACGGCGACGGCGGCCAGGGCGAAGGCGGCGCCGAGCAGGTCGCGGCGTTCCGTGGCCCAGGCGACGGTCTCGACCCGCATCGGATGGAGCGCGAAGAGGGCGGCTGCAAGCCACGCGAAGGCGCGGTGCGCCGACCGCTCCACGGAGCGGCCGAACGACACCGGCAGCCGCAGCGCCAAGAGCGCCACGAGCGCCGTGACGGCGAGGTGCAGCGCCAGGTTGGTGGCGTGCACGCCCCCTGGGGACAAGCCGGAGAGGGCGAGGTCGGCCCGGTACGACAGCCAGGTGAGCGGCTGGTAGTGACCGGCGAGCGGGTGGGTGAAGCTCCACGCCAGGCCGCGCCAGCCCTCGCCCCACAGCCGGCGGCCGTGGACGAGGTTGGCGCCGTCGTCCCAGACGAAGCCGTTGTCGAGCACCGGCGCGAGGGCGACGACGACCGTTGCGGCGAGCAACGCCGCCGCCGCGGCCCAAAACAGTCGCTGCCGCGCCGTCAAGGAGTCGACGGTTTGAGGCACCGTGCGATTATCCGTCGCGTGCGACGCGAGATGCTTGCGGGGGCCGCGGTCGGCTGCCTTCTCGCTGTCACGGGGCTCGTCGCCTGCGCTTCTCCGCAGCGGCCGCGGCCCGACGTGCTGCTGGTCACCGTGGACACGCTGCGCGCCGACCGGCTCGGCTGCTACGGCGACCGCAACGCGGCGACACCGGCGCTCGACGCGCTGGCCGCGTCGGGGGTGCGCTTCGCGCGCGCCTACTCGCCGCTGCCGTTGACGCTGCCGGCGCACGCCACGTTGATGAGCGGCCTCGACCCGCTCGCGCACGGTCTGGTCGAGAACGGCGTCGTCGGCGGCCGCTTCGCGCAGCCGCTGCTCGCCGAGCGGCTGCGCGCAGCCGGCTACCAGACCGCCGCCTTCGTCGCCGCCTTCGTGCTGCACCGTGTCTTCGGTCTGGACCGCGGCTTCGACGACTACGACGACGGTCCGCCGGGCGTCGACGAGCTGGGCGCGCCGATCCACCACGTGGCGGACGCACGCGAGCGCGTCGACGCCGCCGTCGCCTGGTTGCACCGCCATGCCGGGCGGCCTCGCAGCGAGCGCGCGCCGTTCTTCCTCTGGGTCCACCTATTCGACGTGCACGCACCCCACGTCGCTCCGGGGCCGTTCGCGCGGCGCTACGCGAACGATCCGTACGCCGGCGAAGTGGCGTGGGTGGACAGCCAACTGCGCCGGTTGTTCGCCGCCGCCGGCTCGTCTGCCGGCGGCACCATGACGATCGTCACCGCGGACCATGGCGAGAGCCTCGGCGAGCACGGCGAGGAGACGCACGGCATCTTCCTCTACGACGCGACGTTGCGCGTGCCCTGGCTGATGGCCTGGCCCGGCCACGTGCCGGCGGGCCGCGTCGTCGACGCTCCGGCCGAGCTGGCCGACGTGGCGCCGACGCTGCTCGCGCTGGTCGGGCTGCCGATCTCGGATCTTCCGGGTGCCGACCGTCTTGCCGCCCCCGCCGCGCCGCCGCAGCCCTTCCTCGCCATCTCGCTCTACCCACAGCGGCGCTTGGGCTGGGCGCCGCTGGCCGCCGTACGCGACGGCGATTGGAAGTACGTCGACGCGCCGCGACCCGAGCTGTATCACTTGCGAAGCGACCCGGGCGAACGGACCGACCGCTTGGCATCCGAGCCCGAGCGCGGCCGGGCGATGGCGCGCTCGGTGCGCGCCTGGATCGGCAGCGCGCCGGCCGCTCCGGTCGGTGCTGCGGCGGACGCCGAAACCGAGGCGGCGCTGCGCGCGCTCGGCTACGCGACAGGGGGCGGGCCCGACACGGGGAGCGGGCGCGCCCCGTTCGCGGATGCCAAGGACCGCATCGCCGAGCGGGCCGCCATCGACCGCGCCTATGAGGCGCTCGCTCGCGGCGACACGGCGGCGGCGGAGCGGGCATTTCGCGCCGCGCTCGTCGAGGCGCCGCGCGACGTCGCCGCGCTCGAAGGCCTGGCGCGAGCGCTCGAGCTGAGGGCCGACGCGGCCGGAGCGCGCGAGGTCTACCTGCGCCTGGCAACGGTCGACCCCGCCAATCCACAGCCGCTGGCCTGCCTGGCGCGGCTCGCGGTGGCGCGCGGCGACCGCCTCGAGGAGCTCGCGATGGCGCGGCGGGTGGTGGCACTGGCGCCGCGGCACGCCGGCAGCCGGCGACGGCTCGCGGCGGCGCTCGAACGCAACGGCGAGCTTGAAGCCGCGGCGGCGGAGCGGCGGCGGGCGGCCGACGAGCTGGAGTCGGCGACGCGTCGCGGCCCCGGCTAGGGTGCGCGCCGGCGGTCTTCGCTTACCGTCGAGGCGGGCCGCTGCCGTTGGCGTTCCGCTCCAGCTCGTCGCGCCACCGCCGCCCCTCGACGTCGGCGGGGAAATGGGCGAGGAGCGCGTCGAGCTCGGCGCGGGCGGCGTTCCAGTCGCCGCGTTGCAGGGCCAGACGGGCGAGCAGCCGGCGTGGTCCGGGGCCGGCGCCGCGGGCGATGGCCGCGCGCGCGGCGCGTTCGCTGGCGGCTTCGTGGCCGAGTCCGGCCCACGCCTGCGCCAGCAGGTACCAGCCGCGCGGGCGTTCGGGGAAGGAGGCAACGGCGGGCTCCAGCACCGCGCGGGCAGCGCCGTAGTCGTGGGCGTCGAGATGGAGCAGCCCGCGCTCGCAGCGCGCCTCGTAGGAGTCGCCGTCGCCAAGCAGCTCGTCGAGCACCCGCGCGGCGCGCTGGCGGTCGCCGCCGCTGCGCAGCAGCCGCGCCAGCGCCACCGCCGGCTCCGGGCGCCGCGGCGCCAGCGCACGGGCACGCTCGAAGGCTGCTAGCGCGCCGCCGATGTCGCCCCGCTCCTGGACCACGAGACCCAGGTTCGACCACAGATCCGGTGAGCCCGGGTCGATGGCGATGCCGCGGTGGAGCTCCGCCTCCGCCTCGCGCGTGCGGCCGGCGGCGTGCAGCGCCGCGCCCAGGTTGTTGCGCGCCGCCGCCGAGCGCGGGTTCGAGCGCACGGCCGCGCTGAAGAGCGCGAGATCGGTGCGGTACGTCGAGGCGCGGCGCGCGCTCACCACGGCCAGCGCGGCAAGTGCTGCGAGACCCGCGCTGATGCCGGCGGCCGCGAGGCGGCGGCGTGGACGCGCGCCGCCCGGGGAGCGGCCGGCCGACGCTCGCGAGCTCCACCGCGACCACCACGTCGACAGCGTCAGCGCGGCGAGCCAGGCCGCGCCGAGAGACGGCAGGTAGAGGTATCGCTCGGCGAAGTTGGCGCCGCCGATGGCGCGCGGTGCGAGGACGGGCAGCAGGAACGCCACCGTCCACGCGATGGCGAAGCACACCGGCGGGGAACGGCGCCAACGCCAGAGTGCCCACGCCGCGAGCATCGCGGCGGCGGAGCCGAGGACCAGCCAAGGTGCGCCGGCCTCGGGCCCCACCGAGAAGAGCACACGCTGCGGGAACGGCCAAACCAGCGCACCGCCCAAGTGGCCGAGCATCGCCAGCGCGAGGCGTAGCGCATCGAGCGGCGCCGCCGCGACGCCGTAGGAGCGCGGCACGATGGCGCCCAGCGCGGCGATGCGGAGGGCGAGATAGACGACCAGTGCCGCCGCGAAAGGGAGCATGCGCACCAGCGCCGATCGCGCCGCCTCGGCGGCGGCCGACCTCGCCACGCTGAGCGCGAAGGGCACGACGAGGACGAACGGCACCGCCGACTCCTTGAACAGGCAGGCGAGGAGGTATCCGCACGGCGCGAGCCACCGCCAGCCGCGCCGAGCGAGCAGGGCCAGGAGCGCCGCCAGCAGCGCCAGCGCGCAGAGCAGGTCCCCCTGCGCGGCCACCCAGGAGACGGTCTCGGCCTGCACGGGGTGAAGGGCGAACAGCGCGGCGCCCAGCGCCGCCGCGATCACCGGCGCGCCGAGCCGGCGCGCGACGCCGAAGGCGAGCTGGACCACCAGCACGTGAAGCAGCAGCGAGACGAGGTGGAAGCCCGCGGGCGAGCCGTCGAACAGCCGCCACTGCACGGCGTTGGCGACGCCGAAGAGCGGACGGTAGTAGTTCGACGCCTCGCCGCGTTCGCCGAGGAACCCCCACAACGGCTGCCGGAAGAGCTCGACGATCTTCGCCGGCCCGCGCAGCCAGGGGTTCGCCTCGAGCTGCACGTGATCGTCATGGACGAAGCCGAAATCGCGAACGTGCTGGTAGACCGCGAGCGAGGCCAGGACGAGCAGCAGGCGCGCCGCGAGCCCGCGCACGAGAGACCGTCGCCGTTGCCTCCGCTCGGGCGCAACGCCGTCGAGATCGGGCGCGGCTCCATCGGAGCTCACGCTCAGCTCCCTCGGCTTGCCGCCGCGGCGGCGTTGCAGCGGCGGAGCGTCTCGGCATCTCCCAGCAACGCCGCGACGCGGCCGAGCCGGGCCGGCGCCTCGCCGCCTTCGGCGACGGCAAGGGCGATGGCGTCGCCGGCGACCGCATCGAAAGACCTACCCGCCGCAACGGCGCCGAGGTACGTCGCCTCGGCGCTGTCCGGGTGCTCGCGCCGCAGCGCGTCGACCCGCCGCAAGGCAGCGGCGCGATCGCCACTGCGGAGGTCGAGCGCGGCAAGCAGCGCCGCCGGCTCGATCCGCGCCGGGGCCACGGCGTGCGCTCGCTCGAGCTGCTGGCGCGCCTCGGAGCGCCGCCCCTGCGCCAGCAGGGTGAGGCCGAGCAGCCAGTGCCCGTCGGCGGCCTCGTCGTGGGCGGCCACGGCGTGGCGTAGCGCTGCCTCGGCACCGCGCACGTCGCCGGCGCTCCAGCGCCGTACGCCCAGCTCGAGTGCGTCGCGGTACTGCTGCTGCCGGCGCGCCGGCTCGGCGCGCAGCCCGTAGGTGACCAGCAGCGGGACGAGAGCGACGACGAAGCGCACCATCGGGACACGGCCAGCGATACGGCCGGCGATGGCCGGGCGGCCCGGCGCCGGCGCCCGCTCCCGCCGCGGCCATGCCGCCACGGCGACCAGCGCGACGGCCGGCAGCAAAGCCGTCCATCGCCGGGAGAGAGTGTTCAGATCGTCCGGGCCGGCCCCCGCCAGCCCGAGCAGCACACCGGCAACGACCGCCGCCGCTCCCATGGCCGCCAAGGCTCCGAGCCGCCGCCCGGGGACGGTCTCCGGCGCGGCACCCGCCCTGCCGCCCTCGTTCCAGGCCATCGCCGCGACGTAGCCGAGGATCGCGGCGTGCATCCAGTCGAAGCCGCCGAGCAGCAGCGGCGGGGGCAGTGGCGCCACCAGCAGGTGCGCCACCATGTGGAGCGGCAACAGCGCGCTCGCCGCCCAGCGTTGCGCCGCCGACGACGGTGCGGTCCAGAGCAGGAACGGCAGCAGGAAGTCGAAGGCCACGAAGCTCCAGTCGACTACCGCGATCCACGGCACCAGCCGCCAGCCGTCCGCCGGCGGCAGGTCGAGCGTCCACTGCCACCAGCCGGCGGCGATGGCCGCCGTCTCGACGGCGAACGACAGCGCGGCGAGCACCACGGCGGCCCCGAGCGCCACGCGGTGCGGCGTCGCCGCGCGCCCCAGCGCGCCGGTCAGCCCCTCGCCCACGGCCCAGGCAAGGCTCACCGCGACCATCCAGCCGGCGAGCTCCTGCAGCGGCACGCCGAAGAGCGCCGGCCCGCCGCCGCCGAAGCCGTACGGCGCGCTGCCTTGCAAGGCGGTCTCGGTCACCCAACGTACGGCGAGCGAACGGACGACGCCGTAGACCATCACGGCGATGAGGAAACGGCGCCAGCGCCGCGGCTCGGCCCGCCGCCGGTCGGCGGCGAGCAGCACCAAGGCGATCAACGACGGGACGGCGAGCGCGAGCGGCGGCGCCACGTTCCGTCGGCCTCGGTTCGGCTGACCCGGCGGCGTCTGCTAACCGAGCGGCGCCAGGATCTCGACGCGCGCCTGCTGGTCGAGCCGGCGCTGGATCTCGGCGATGCCGGCGCGCTCCTTCTGCTTGCTGAGGGTCTCCCGGATCTCCTGCTCGACGACCGGGAAGGGCGTCGGCGCGACGCGCGCCAGTCGCACGAAGATCACCCCGGGCCCGCTGACCACCGGCTCCTTCTCGCCCAGGAACAGCCGCGGCTCGCTGACGTAGAGCGGCGCCGACACCTCGCCGGGCACCAGGTTGACGAGCGCGTCGTGGATGCGGTTGCTCTCCGTCTGCACCTGCTCGAGCCGCAAGCCGCCGAGGTTGCGCTGCGCGACCACGCCGGGCCTGACGCTGCTGTCGCGCAGCACCTGTTCGAAGCTGACGCCGTTGCGCAGCGCCTTGGTGATGCGCTCCCCTTCGGCGTAGACCGACCCCACGTCCTTGCCGGTCTGAGCGAAGAAGAGGACGTCGACGAAGTGGTCGCGCAGGCCGATGGCGGTGTCGCGGTTGTGCTCGTAGAAGGCGCGCACCTCGGCCTCGGTAGGCTTGGTGTCGATGTCGGCCATGAGCTGCTCGCGGCGGATGCTCACCAGCTCGTTGCGCGCCGCTTCGGCGAGGGCGCCTTGCATGTCGGCGAGCACTCCGTCGGCGCGCAGGCGCGCGGCCAGTACGCGGTCGGTCACCATCTCGCGCAGCACCCGTTCGGGCGGCAGCGCCGCGAAGAGCGGCCAGACGCGGCGCAGGAGGGCGAGGTCGCCGGCGCGGATCGCACTGCCGTCGACGTGCGCGAGCTCGGTCTCGGGGCGGTCGGCCGCGCGCGCCAGCGCCGGCGCGTCGATCACCACCTTGCTGGAGTCGAACGCCTCGTCGCGCGCCGCCGTCACCGCCGCCTGTACCGCCTCGCGGTCGAGCTCCTCGGTCACCTGCCGGCGCAGCTCGGCGGCGGTGCGCTGCGGCGCGCCCCGCACTTCGTCGACGCGGAAGAGGTGGAGGCCGTCCTTGCTCTTGACCACCTCGCTGAGCTGTCCGGGCGAGAGGGAGAAGACGACTTTCGAGACGGCGGGATGGAGGTCTCTCGACGCCGTCCAGTCGATGCGGCCGCCGGCGCGAGCGGTTACCGAGTCGGAGTACTGGCGGGCCAGGTCCTCGAAGCTGCGGCCCTCGGCGAGGTGGGCCCGGATGGTCGCCATCGTCTTCTCGGCGGCGGTCCGTGCCGCCCCGTCGGTGGAAGCCGCGCGCAGGAAGATGTGGTGGAAGCTGCGGTGCTGCTGGTTGTCGGTGAGCGCGGCCCGGCGCTGCAGCTCGGCCTCGACGCGGCCGGCCTCGGCGTGGACGGACGCGGTGTGACCCGCGAGCCAGCGCTCGGCGAGCAGCCGTGCCTGGCGGGCGGCGATGCGGGTCTTGGCCTCTTCGGAGCGGTCGAGACCGGCGTCGATGGCCTGCCGGTAGAGCAGGGCGATGCGAGCCCGCCGCTCGACCACGGTCCGCACCGCCTCGCGGCGCCCCTGATCGCTGGGCACCGGCAGCGCGGTGACGCGCGACGTCACCGCGTCGGCGATCTCGCGGCGGTGGATCTCGCCGCCGGCGAAGCGCGCGACGACCGCGTCGGGTTCGTCCAGCGGCACCGCAGCCTGTTGTTGCGCTCGGCACCCGAGCAGCGCCGCGGCGGTGGCCAAGATGGTGAGCCTACGGGTGTTCATGCTGATACCTCATGGATGTAGGCGCTGAGCTGACGCCGCACTCGCCGCGAGCGACCGGACCCGGTTTGGCGGCGATTTCGACCCGCCGTAGCAATTTCGTGACGTCAGGTTATACGATGGGGCGCGACTTGCAAGAGACAGCGCTTCACGTATCGTCCCGAGGGTCGAAGCTCGTCGCCGTCGCGGCGATGGCAGCGGCGTCGCTGCTGCCCGGCGCGGCCCGGGCTTCGGCGCCGAGCGCGCTCGACGCCGTGCTGCTGCCGCGGGTCGCGCTCGAGCCGACGCTGCCTGCCGAGCTGCGCGCCGCGCCGCCCCCGGCGCCGCTCGCTGCCGAACCCTGGCTCGCAGGGGACGAGTGGGGCCACCACGTCGTCCGCATTCGCTGGCGCGCGCGCGAGCACGAGGGGCTCAGCAACTATCGCGTCACCTTCGTCAGCGACGCCGGCGGCCCGAGAGAGGTCGCGGCGCGCTGGACGATCCCGGCCGGCAGCGGACGTTCCGCCGCCGGGGAGTTACGCGCCTACGCGCTCGAGCTGCCGCTCGCCATCCACGGCGATCTGGACGGGCGTGCCGCGCTCGAGGCGGTCGAGAGCGGCGGCCGCGTCCACCTGCTCGGCGTCGTCGCGGTCAGGGCCGAGCCCCGGCAAGGTGACGACAGGCTGCACGCGGCCGGCGTGCCTCGAGACGAGGTGCGCGCTGCGACGGCGCGCCGGCAAGGCATCGACGGACCGCGGCTGCTCGCCGACGTCGTGGGGGCCGTCGCCGGCGTCGTGCCGCTGCCCACCGGCACCGTTCGAAGGCAAACCCTTTCCCGCATCGACCTCTCCTCGCTGATACAGCCTGCGCGCGGGCCGCCGCCGACCTAGGGCGCGGGTTGACTCCGCGCCCGACGGCCGAACCCCGGCGCGCGCGTGACGCTCCGGGGGCCCCGCAACCGACACCGCGCAAGCGGAGAGAGCTCTCGAAACCCGATGAAACTGAAGAACGTCCTCGTCCTCGTCCTCGCCGTGGCGGCCGTCGCCCTGGCCGCCACCGGCATCCAGGCCGCCGTCAGCCAGTCCAGCACCAACGTGCCGCTCGCCATCCCGGACGGTCCGGCCGGCAACGTCAACAGCACCCTCAACTTCAGCGTCGCCGGCACGATCACCGACGCCAACGTGCAGTTCTCGATCACCCACACCTGGGACTCCGACATCCGCGTGACCCTGGCCAGCCCCAGCGTCGGCGCGCAGATCCTGGTGCAGAACTGCGGCGGCAGCTCGGACAACTACACCAACACCATCATCGACGCCGACGGAGCGACGCCGATCCCCTGCACCTGCACCTCGCAGGCGATCTGCAACGCCTTCCAGGGCACCTTCAACAACACCAGCGTCACCGGCGCCGGGTCGATGAACGCCTTCGACACCAACGCCTCCAACGGCACCTGGACGCTGAACGTCGCCGACGACTCGGCGATCTGCACCGGCACGCTCACCGCGTGGTCGGTCACTCTCGACGGCGCCGCGCCGCTGCCGGTCGAGCTCATCCACTTCGAGATCGAGTAAGCCGCTCGGCCTCGGCCGGTTCCCACGAGGGCCCCTGGCGACGCCGGGGGCCCTCTTCGCTTCCCGGCGCCGGCGTCACTTCGCCCGCGCGCTCAGCGCGCCGCGCCGGCGCGGCGTAGCGCGGCGGCGATCCCCTCCGCCGCCACCCGGTGCTCGACGGGCCCCCAGTGCTCGCTGGTCTCGAAGCGCGCGCCGGCGCCGCGGCGAGCGAGCAGCAGGGGACGAAGCGGCACGTAGGGCACGCCGTGACGCGCGCAGAGGTCGGCAAGCGTCTGCTCGCGGGGCGTCGGCGCGGGGTCGGCGATGTCGAGCTCATGCCAGGCCGGCAGGTCGGCGACCCAGGGCTGCGCGCCGATCGCCTTCGTTTGGCGCCAGATCTCGGCGAGGATGGCGGTGGTGAGCTCGGTGGCCTGCCGTGGACCCGCGCCGGATCGCCAAGCCAGCCGCGACCTCAGCATCGCCACGACGTCGGCGAGCTTGGAGCGGAAAGGCTCGGCCCGCCGCACCTGCTCCGGCGTCGGCACCGGCACGCCGCGGAGCCGTAGCCGGCCATCCTCGAGCTCGAAGCGGGGCTTGGCGAAGTCGCGAAAGCCGAGCACGTTTCTCGTCGTGTCGTCGGCGACGAAGCCGAGCAGCACGATGTCGGGCTCGTAGCGCGCCGCCGTCTCGCGCAGGTAGAGCAGCATCTGGTCGTGCCCGTAGCCGTGGACACCGAAGTTGAGCACCTCGGTACCCGGCAGCAGCTCCTCCAGCACGTGCGTGTAGACGTGGCGGTCGGCGACGCGTTCGCCGAAGGTGAAGGAGTCGCCGATCACGACGATGCGCCGCACGCCCGGCGGTTTGGGCACCGCGTACTCGCGGACGCCGCGGAAGCCGGCGGCGTTGGAGCTCAGCGTGGCGCCGCCGACGAACATCGGCACGTCGCGCAGGCGCGGCTGCAGCGCCCAGCCGCGCACCCGGTGCGGCACGTCGCAGCGGAAGCGGAAAGTCGGTCCGTTGCCCTGACGGCGCACCCAGCGCAGCCGCCACGACGGGTCGTCGTAGGCGCTCGCCACCCGCCGCAGCCGCGACTCGCCGGCGAAGAACCACCGCGCCGAGCCCTCGGCGAAAGCGGCGACCACGAGCAGGTAGAGCAGCACGCCGGCGGCGCGGCGTAGGCGACGCCGGCGCGGCGCTGCCGCGGCGGTGGCGGACTCTGCCGGCGCGATCATCGTTCGTAGAGGATAGACCGGCCGGAGGAGGCCAGCCGGGCGTTACGGTGGACTAGACTCGCGCCCAACCGTGCTAGTGGTGCGACCCGTAAGTCGCCGCGCCGCCGCGGCGCTCGGTGCCGGCCTGGTGCTCGCGGCGCTGGCGCTCGGCTGGCGCGCCGCACTCGCCGACAGCATCACCGTCGACGAGCCCAGCCACCTGCTCTCCGGCCTCGCGCCGCTGCGCCTGGGCGACTTCCGCCTCAGCCCGGACCACCCGCCGCTCGGCCGGTACTGGTGCGCGCTGCCGCTGCTCGGCGTGTCGCAACGCTGGATCGACACCCGCGATCCCGCGTGGCAGCGCGGCGACCACGTGCGCCTGGGTCGTACCTGGCTCGCCGCCGACAACGACGGCTACCGGCTGGTGCGGCCGGCGCGAGCGATGGCGCTCCTCGTTCTCGCCGCGTTGCTGGTGATGATCGCCCTCACCGCGCGGGCGCTGTTCGGCGGCGCGGCCGCGTGCCTGGCTCTCGCGCTCGCCGCGTTCGACCCGGCCTTGCTCGGCAACGGCCACCTGGTGACCATGGACGTGCCGTTCGCGGCCGCGGCGCTCGCCGTGTTGCTGGCGTTCGCTCGCTGGCTCGAGCGACCCAACCCGGCGCGGCTCCTGGTCGCGATGCTCGCCACCGGCGCCGCGGCGACGGTCAAGTTCTCGTTCCCGCCGCTGCTGCCGGCGCTGGCGGCGATGGCGTGGATGGCGCACCGCCGGTCGGTCAGCGAGGGCGATGGCGCGCGGGTGCCGATGGACCGCGGCGCTGCGGTGAGCGGCGCGCGGCTCGCCGGCGGCGTGCTCGCCTGCGTCTTGGCGGTGCCCGTGGTGGTGTGGGGGGTGTACGGGTTCCGCTACGCGGCGTTCGCCGGCGTTCAGCCGGCGGCGATGATGGAAACCGTTTCCGATCGCGGCCGCTCCCGACCCGAGAGCATGGCCGAGGCGTGGGAAGTGGTGCTCCACGATCCGGCCACGGCGGCGCCGCGCGGCGGCGCTCTGGCGCCCGTCGTCCGCTTCGCGCGCGAACACAGACTGCTGCCCGAGGCCTACCTCTACGGCTTCGCCTTCGCGCAGAAGAAGGCGCTGTACCGCAGCAGCTACCTGCTCGGCGAGGTGACGCCCCGCGGCCGGCGGACCTACTTCCCGGTCGCCTTCGCGGTCAAGACGCCGCTGCCGACACTGTTGCTGCTCGCCGCCGGCGCCGCTCTCCTGGCGGTGGGACGTCGTCGCGTTCGCCGCGAGGCGGCGCCGCTCGCGGTGGGCCTCGCCACCTTCTCGCTGCTCTACGCCGCCGCTGCGTTGTGGGGACACCTCGCCATCGGCTACCGCCACCTCGTGCCGTTGCTGGCGGCGACGTTCGTGACCGCCGGCGCGGCCGCACCGCGCACGCGCAGGGGTGCCGCTGCCGTCGCCGCGCTCGTCGCCTGGCTGGTGCTCGGCACGCTGCGCGCCGGCACCCAGCAGCTGCCGTACTTCAACGAGCTCGCCGGCGGGGCCGCCGGTGGACACCGCCTGCTCGCCGACAGCAACCTCGACTGGGGGCAGGACCTGCTGCGGCTCGCCGACTGGGCATCGGCGCATCCCCGTCAGCGGCTGCTGCTGGCGCAGTTCGGGGGCGGCTTCCCGCCGCCGGGCTTCGCTCCCGAGACCCTGCTCAGCGACCTGGGCGAGCTGCCAAGCGCTCCGCTGCGGCCCGGCACCTTCGTGGTGAGTCCGACGTTTCTCCTCGGCGTCTACCTGCCGGTGCTGCGCGACGAGACTTGGGGCGACGCGCGTTTCGCCGCCGGCTACCGCCGTCTGGTGGCGGAGCGACGGCATGCGGAGGCCGCCGGCGCGGCGGGCGACCCGCCGCCGTTCGACGTCCGCTACGAGGTGCTGCGGCGCGCCCGGCTGGTGTCGCGACTGCGGCAGCGGCCGCCCGACGAGCGCATCGGCACGCTCTTCGCCTATCGTCTCGATGCCGCCGAGATCGAACGCCTGACGGCGCCCTGACGGCTTCAACCGCCGGCGGCTGCCCGCGCCGGGTCGTCGGCGCTCCAGTCGTCGGCGTCCATGCGTAGCGGCCGGCCGGCCGCATAGGCGTCGAGCGCGCGCGCCGCATGCCGCTCGAGGATGGTCACATGCCGCCGCCGCGCCAGCTCGAGCGCGCGTTCCGCAGTTGCTATCGCCATTTCGTACCTGCCGTTCTCCGCCAGCGCCGCGCTCAACGTCAACAGCGCCCACGGGTCGTCGCCGGCGGTGGCGGCCACGGCGCGGCGAGCGAGCAGCAAGGCCTCGCCGGGATCGCGCACCCCGCGCTCGGGGCAGGTGGCGAAGAGCAAGCCGGCGAGGTTCTGCAACGCCGGTTCGGCCGGGTTGGCGACCAGCCCGGCGCGCAGCGACCGCGCCGCCTCGTCCCACTCGCCGCGGCGCAGCAGGAAGCTCGCCAGCGTGTACCGCGGCTGCCAGGCACGCGGCGCTCCGGCCACGGCCGCGCGCGAGAAGGTCACCTCGTCCTGCCACGGCTCGGCGTGTTGCCGCGTGCGTAGCGCCAGCGCGGCACCGAGCAGCGCGACTCCCGCCGCGAGCGCCGGCAGGGCGCCGCGGGGGGCGTTGCGAGCGAGCTTGGCGCCCGCGGCGGCGACACCGCCCGCGAACAGCGCAGCGACCGCCAGCGACGGCAGGTAGGTGTAGCGGTGCGCGGCGAGCTGCGGGCCGGCCTGCAGCAGCCCGGAGACCGGCAGCACGAAGGCAACGAAGACCAGGAGCGCCAGCAACGCCGCCGGCTGGCGCCGCCGCGCGGCTGCCACCGCCGCCAGGAAGAGCAGCAGCAGCACGACACCCCGCGCGACGATGGATGGCCGCGCGAAGCTCACCTCGTCGATCGTGATCCAGGGGACGACCAGGGGCAGCGTGCCCGGCCACAACGTCTTCTCGAGGTAGAAGGAGAGGCCGAAGACGGCGGCCGCCAGCCGGTTGGCGAGCGGCAGCGTCTGCGTCTCGACCAGCACGTAGCTGATCGCCCACAGCGTCGTCGCCACCGACGCCGCGCCGACGAGCACGTAGGGCACCTTCTCGAGCAGCACCTGCCGCGACGGCGGCTGCCACCAGCGCAGCGGGTTGGCGGGGAGGCGGGAGAGCACCACGTCGAGGGCGATCAACGCCAGCGGCAGCGGCAGGGCGATGCCCTTGGCGAGCAGCGCCAGCGCGTAGCAGGCGACCGCGGTCGCTTGCCGGCGAGACCTCGCTTCGCCGCCCGAGGTGGCGCCGAGGTAGGCGTGCAAGGCGAGCAGCACGAAGACGCCGCAGACGACGTCGCGCCGCTCGCTCACCCACGCCACCGACTCCACGCGCAGCGGGTGCACGGCCCACAGCAGCGCGCCGGCGAGCGCCGCGGCGCCGCGCAGCGGCGGGCCCGCACGCGGCGCCGCGCGCGCCAGCAGCCGCCAGAGAAAGAGCAGCAGCAGCCACGAGGTCAGCCCATGCAACAGCAAGCTGGTGCGGTGGAAGCCGCGCGGGTCGAGGCCCCAGAAGCTGTAGTCGGCGCCGAGGGTGAGCCAGGTGAGCGGGATGTAGTGACCCATGTGGCGGGTGGTGAACATCCAGTGCAGCTGCGTCTTGCCGAGCCCGCGCCAGGCTTGGTTGGCGAGGAAGTTCTTCTCGTCGTCGATGGGGGCCCAGCCGTTGTCGACGATGCCGGCGAAGGCAACCGCCAGCGCCGCCACGAGCGCGAGCGAAGCCAGCGCCAGAGGCAGCCGCGCTCGCCAGCTCATCGCGCCGCGCCGCCGCCGCCGCCGCCGCCGCGGCGGATCGCCTCGAGCGCCGCCCGCATGGGTGGCGGCGGCCCGAGGCGCAACGCCTCGGCCGCGGCCGCCGCCGCCTCTTCTCGCCGGCCGCGCTCGGCGAGCAGCAGGGCGCGGCGGGCGGCCGGGATGGCGTTGCCCGGCTCGCTTCGTCGCCACGCCTCGTAGTGCGCGAGCGCCTCGTCCGGCAGCCGCGCCGCGTGGAGCAAGATACCGAGGTTGTCGAGCGCCTGGGCATCGCGCGGCCAGCGGGCCGCGGTCTGCCGCGCGGCGGCGAGCGCCGCGGACGTCCGGCCGGCGGCGAGCAAAGCGGCGGGAAGGTTGACCGCTGCCGGACGGTAGCCCGAGTTTCCGGCCACCGCGCGCGCGAACCACTCGACGGCCTCCTCCGGCCGGCCCTCGGCGAGCGACAGGTTTCCCAGCCGCAGCTGCACCAGCAGGCTGCGCGGGTCGAGGGCGTGGGCGCGCTCGAGCGCGGTGCGGGCGCCGGCACGGTCACCGCCTTCGGCGCGCAGGCGGCCGACCTCCGTCCAGGCGACCGAGCTCGCGGGGTCGTGCGCCACGGCGTCGGTCCAGAAGGTCCCCTCGTCGCGATAGACCGGCATTCGCGCCAGCGTCAGCGCCAGGTAAGCCGCGCCGAGAACGGCGGCGGCACCCCAACGCAGCGCCGCGCGGCGTGGGCCGCTGCTTGGATCGAGCAGCGCCCACGGCACCGCCAGGATCGGCAGATAGAGATACCGGTCCATCACGATCCACTCCGGGTTGAGCGCCCATAAGTTCAGGCAGGGCGCGAGCCAGGCGCCGAACCACAGCGCGGGCAGCGCCGCTTGGGGCCGCCGCCGTACCCACCAGGCGAGCGCGGCCGCGGCGACGGCGAAGGCGACGATGCCGCCAAGCGCCGCCGGCGACGACCAGGCCACCGGCCGCAGCGGACTGTGCAGCGCCAATCCCACGGGCCAGAGCAGGTAGCGCAGGTAGGTGACGACCGCGAGCGGCAGGGTCGCCAGCGTCGAGCTCGCCGACGGCGCCGTGGGGAAGGGTCGCGCCAGGGCGCCGAGCAGCTCCCAGCGCAGGGCCAGGTAGACGGCGGTGAGCGCCAGCAGCAAGAGCAGCGCGGTGCGTTGGCGAGCGCGAACGCCGGCGCTCGCCGGCTCGCGTTCGAGGCGCGAAGACACCAGCCACTGCCCAGCCACCAGCAGCGGCAGCCCGATGGCCGCCTCCTTGACCCCCAGCGCGGCAACGTAGGCGAGGGCCATCGCCGCGGCGCGCGCCGTGCCGCCGCGTTCGACGAAGACGCGATAGACGAGGTACGCCGCGAGCCCGCCGAGGCCCAGCAGCACGTCCTGGATCCCGGACACCCACGCCACCGAGTCGACGTGTGCGGGGTGCAGCGAGAAGAGCAGCGAGCCGGCCAACGCGGCGACCGCTGGCAGCCGGTGGCGGCGCAGGACCGAGAACGCGAGCAGGCCGGCGAGGGCGTGGAGCAGGACCACGGCCGCGTGCCAGGCCTGCGGGCTGGCGCCGCAGCAACGCCACAGCAGCGCGAGCGCCACCATCGTCAGGGGCCGGTAATAGTTGCTCAGCGCCGCCGTTTGGTCGAGCCGCAGCGCCTCGACGTCGTACGCGAAGAGCCGGCCGAGGTGCGTCAGGTCCCGGATGGCCGCGTTGTCGCGCACCAACGGCACGTCGTCGTAGACGAAGTCGTAGCGCAGCGCCGGCAGGTAGACGAGCAGCGGAACGACGAAGGCGACCGCGGCAAGCAGCAGCGCCGCTGCCCACCTGCGCGCCGCGGGGACGCGCGAGCCCGCCTCCGCGACGGAAGCTTCGACCGCGCCGGGGTCCGCGGTCTCGCTCAACCCGCCGGCGCGTCGAGGGCGGAGAAAGCCTTGTCGAGCCAATCCGCGGGGATCGGATCGTAGTGAGTCGCCTTCGGCACCTCGAGGTAGGTGACGGCGCGGAAGCCTTCTTTCTCCATCTCCCGGCGGATCACCCGCGTCTGCACGCGGTTGAAGTCGCGCTCGCCGGTGAGCAGGACCCAGCGCGCGCGCTCCTTCGCCAGGCGGTAGAGCTCGCGCTCGGGCTTGGCGAAGGGCGCCGGCCAGTGCGAGCCCGGCTTGTCGGGCACCGGCAGGTCGCGGTACCAGTCGACCCCCATCTGCATGAGGCCGGCGCGGAAGACGTCGGGGTAGAGCATGGTCAGCGCGCTGGCGGCGCGGCCGCCGCCCGAGTAGCCGCCGACGAAGACACGCGCGGGGTCGATGCGGTAGAGGCGCTGCGTGTTCCACACCGCGTCGAGCGCGAGCCCCCAGCGGTCCCAGCGGTTGCGGTCGTTGCCGGAGGCGTTGGCGCCGACCCAGATCAGCCGGTGCCTGGCGAGAGCGGCGACGCGCTCCGGGCGGTAGGCGCCGCCGAAAGGGCCGGGGCTGATCCACACGAAGAGCCCCCAGCCCTGCGGCGGCGCCTCGCCGTCTGGCACCTGCACTTGGAAGGTCTCCTTCGCGAGGTCGTAGCGCAGCGCCTGCGGCGCGCCCTTCTCGACGATCTCATCCGGCGTGCCCGAGCGGCGCAGCACCTCGTCGCGGGCGCTCCACGGAGCGCGCTCTGCGAACGCGACCTTGTACATACCGGGGCGATTCGGTTGCGGCGCCTCGGGCGGCGCCGCCATCGCGGCCTTGATCTCCGGCGGCCAATCGCCGCCGCCGGCCTCGTCCTCCTGCTGCTCGGGCGGCAACGTGCCGGCGTCGAGGGCGGCGAGGAAGGCGTCGGCCTCCTGCGGCCGCCCCAGGTCCTCGAGCAGCATCGCCAGCAGCTGCCGCAACGTCGCGTGGTCGCGCCGGATGCGCAGCCCGGCCTGCACCGCCTGGACGGCGCGCTCGGCGTCGCCCTGCAGGAACCAGGTGCGCGCCACCGCCTGGTAGACGTCGGGGCGCTGCGCCGGCGGCAGCGCCGCGAGCGCCTTCTCGTACTCGCCGCGCGCCTCTGCCGGCTTGCCTTGGGCGAGCAGCGAGTTCCCCTTGTCGAGCCACAGGTAGACGGCCTGTGGGTTCTCGGGCCCGCCCGGCGTCTCCTCGCTGAGCGGGCGCAGCTGCACTTTCAGCGCCGGCGCCGGGCCGCTCTCGGGCACGTCATAGCTGCCGTCGGCGCGGATGAAGCCGGTCGCCTCGACGGCGAGCTTCCAGCGTCCGCCGGCGAGGCCGAGGATCGACCAGCGTCCGCGCGCGTCGGTGGTGACCGCCGGCGGACCGCTGGTCTCGCCGGGGAGGAGCAGCGTCACCCGGGCGCCGGCGATCGGCTTGCCGTCGACGTCGACGACGGTGCCGTTGGCGTGCCCCTGGCCGTGCCAGCCGTCGGCGCGCAGCGGTGCCGCGAGCGCCGCCGCGAGCAGCGCCGCAACGGCGAGCGCGCGTCGGGCCGCGGCCCCCACCCTCACGCGAGCCCCGTGACCCGCAAGACCTCTTCCACGGTGGTGAGGCCCTCGGAGAGCTTGCGCAGGGCCGACTGCCGCAGCGTGCGCATGCCGTGGCGCACCGCCTCGCGCTTGATCAGCGGCGCGTCGGCGCCCTTCAAGATCAGCTCCTTGATCGCGTCGTCCACCGTCAGCACCTCGAAGATGCCGGTGCGGCCGAGGTAGCCGGTGCCGCGGCACTGGTGGCACCCCTTGCCCTCCTTGACCTTGACGCGCTTGCCTTCGGGCACCGACAGCCGCAGCGTCGAGGCCTCGTCGCGCTCGAGGTAGCGCTCGAGGGCGCAGTGAGGGCAGATCCGGCGCAGCAGCCGCTGCGCCATGGTGCCGGCGAGGGTGGAGGTGATCATGAAGCGCTCGATGCCGAGGTCGGCGAGGCGCGAGATCGACGACGAGGCGTCGTTGGTGTGCAGGGTGGAGAAGACCAGGTGGCCGGTGAGCGCGGCCTGGATGGCGTACTGCGCCGTCTCGGCGTCGCGGATCTCGCCCACCATGATGATGTCGGGGTCCTGGCGCAGGATGTGGCGCAGCGCCGAGGCGAAGGTGATCCCCACCTTGTTCTGCACGGCGGTCTGGTTGAAGGTGCGGGTTCACCATCTCGATGGGGTCTTCGATGGTGGTGACGTTGACCTCGGGCGTCGCCAGCGTCTTGAGCGCCGAGTACAGCGTCGTCGTCTTGCCCGAGCCGGTCGGCCCGGTGACCAGGATGATGCCGTGCGGCCGGCTGATGAAGTCGTTGAACTGCACGAGCTCGTCGGGATAGAAGCCGAGGCCGGCGAGGTCCTGCACCAGCACCTGCGGGTCGAAGATGCGCATCACCAGCTTCTCGCCGAAGGCCACCGGCAGGCTGGAGACGCGCAGCTCGATCTCCTGCCCCAGGCGCGTCGTCTTCATGCGGCCGTCCTGCGGCCGGCGCTTCTCGGCGATGTCGAGGCGGGCGACGGTCTTGATGCGCGAGACGACCGCCGGTGGACGACCTTCGGCATCTCCTGGATGTCGTGCAGCACGCCGTCGATGCGGAAGCGGATGGTGCTGTTGTCGCGCTTGGGCTCGATGTGGATGTCGCTCGCCCGCGTGTCGTAGGCGTGCTGGAGCAGGAACTCGACGGCGTTGACGATGTGCTGGTCGGAAGACTCGATCTCGGCGTCGGTCTTCATCCGCACCAGCTGCTCGAAGTTGCCCAGGTCGATGCCCGAAGAGAGGTCGCGCTCGGCGCGCTTGACGGAGTGGCGCAGGCCGTAGAACTCGTTGAGCGCCTTGAGGATCTCGGGCTCGGCGGCGACCGCCGCCAGCAGCTCGCGGCCGGCGATGCGGCGGTAGGAGTCGAGCGCCTCGAGGTCGAAGGGGTTGCCCAGCGCCACCCGCAGCTTGCCGTTCTGCAGCGACAGCGGGATGAGCCGGTGCTTGCGCGCGAAGGGGCGCGAGATCTGCTTCTCGATGAGGTCGGCGTCGAGCGACAGGGTGTCGATGCGCACGTACTCCATGCCGGCGTCGTTGGCGAGGGCGGCGGCGATGTCGCTCTCGGCGAGCTCGCGCGTCTGGCCGTTGCCGCCGGGCACCTGGAAGCCCATGCGGAGGACCACCTCGTAGCCGATCGGCCGCAGCTCGTAGGCGCGCGAGGAGCGCACGCGCTGGGGGCAGCAGGCGCGCCTCCTTCTTGATCGCGGTGGCCTGCGCGGCGTCGATCAACCCCTGGCGTTGGAGCACTTCCGCCAGCAGCTCCGGGCTGATGCTCATCGTCAGGGAAGTGTAGCCGAAGGCGTCGAGGGGACGCGGCGCGGCGAGCTGGTCGGCGGGGGTCGGCCGCGCCTCTCCTGTATGCTTGAGCCTCAGTAGCGTAGCGCTTGGCTGCAGTTCCGATCGCGGGCAGCGCGCCGCCTTTAGGAGGTTTCGGGACCGTGAGCACACCGCTTCGCGCCGCCGCGGCTTTCGCCGCGCTGCTCTGCGCGGCAGCGGTCTGCCTGGCGCCGGCCTTGGCGCAGCCCGCTCCCGTGCCGCCGGCGCTGCAGGCGACCACCTTCGACAAGATCTTCGACTTCGACCGCGCGCTCGGCGACCGGGTGAAGCTCAAGGTGTGGCTCGTCCACGACTCCGCGGGAGGCGGTCGCGATGCCGCCGTGGCGCTGCAGGGAGCGTTCACCGCCGCCGCCATCGCCGCCGAGCCGGTGGCGCTGCCGGCGGCGGCGGCGCGCTTCGAGCGAGGGACGGTCGCCTACCTGCTGCCCGGCGCCGCCACGCCCGAGCTGCTCGCAGGCGGCCGCCTCGGCGAAGGTGCTCACCATCAGCGGCGACGCGGCGCTCGCCGAGCAGGGCAAGGCGTCGGTGGGTCTGGTGCTGCGCGGCGACAAGGCCGAGATCGTCGTCAACCTCGACCGCGTGGCGCAGGAGGGGCACGACTTCAGCGCCCAGCTGCTCAAGTTCGCGCGCGTCGTGCGCGGCGGGGCGGTGGTGTCGGCGGGCTCGCCAGGGGGAGCCGCGGAAGGCCCGGCGCCTGTTCTCCTCGATCTCACGAAGCCCGAGTACCCGCAAGTCGCCCGCCGGCTACGCGTCCAGGGCGACGTAGTGATGTGGCTCTCGGTCGACGAGACCGGCAAGGTCACCGCCGTCGAGCTGGTCAAGGCCCTCGGCCGCGGCGGCGTCGACGAGGCGGCGATGGCGGCGGCGCGGACGGCCCGCTTCAAGCCCGCCATCCGCAACGGCACGCCGGTGCCGAGCCGCTACCTGCTCGTCATCCCGTTCCGGCTGTAGGGCCCGCCCCCGCGGGCGAAGCCCGCTGCCGTCCCCCTCCCGACCCCCTCCCCTGGGTTTGGTTCCACCCCTGTCCCCCCGACCCCCTGCCCCTCGAGGGGCAGGGGGCGCCCCCACCCCGGGCTGCGCTCGCTACCGCTCCCGACCTGCCGCCGCCAGCTTCGCTGCCTCGGCGCCGAGGTGCTTCTCGAGCAGGCGGTAATAGATCTGGCCGGCCTTGAGCTGGGCGATGTGGCGGGAGAGCTCGTCGCCGAGTAGTGAGCCCTTTGGCACGGCGAAGGCGAGGCCCTGCTCGGGCGAGAGCGGGATGCCGAGGTGCAGCTGCGGGTAGTTGCGTAGCGGCCCGAGGACCAGCGCCGAGTCTGCTGCCGCGGCGCGCGCCTTGCCGGCGGCGATGAGCTTCAGCATGTCGTCCTCGGTGATGCCGTAGACGAACTTCGCGCGCGGCACCTGCGACATGACGGTCTCGTAGGTGGTCCCCTTGATCGTTGCCAGCGTGGCGCCGGCGAGGTCGGCGAGGCTCGCCGTGTGCTGGTCGCGCGGCTCGACGAGCATCACCCGCACCGGGAAGTAGCGGGCCGAGAAGTCGACCTGCTGCAGGCGCTCCGGCGTCGCCGTGAGGGTGGCTGCCGCGACGTCGCCTTCGCCGCGGGCCAGCCGCGCGAGCACCTGCGAGAAGTCGTCGACCCACACGACCTGCAGCGGCCGCCCCTTGGAGCGGGCGTAGTAGGCGAGGATCTCGTATTCGAGGCCGGCCGGCTCGTCGCCGTCGCGGTAGAAGAACGGCCGCGTGTCGTAGGCGAGCACCTTGCAGCGCCGGCCCGGCCGGCGCCGACCGCGGCGTCGCCGCAGGTGCCGCAGCCGCGCCGCCGCTCCTCGCCATCACCGCCAGCGCCAGCAGCGCGGCGAAGACCGCCACCGCCGCCGGCTGCGTTGTCCTCATGCCGGCAGCCTACGCCTTCCGGCTCAGATCTTGAAGGTCTCGATCTCTTGCTTGAGCGACTCCGACTCGCGGGCGAGGGCCTTGGCGGCGGAGGTCGTCTGCTCGACGGCGGCGAGGTGCTGGCGGGCGACGAGGGCGATGGAGTCGATGGCCTTGACCACCAGGTCGCCGCCCTGCTTCTGCTCGACGGTGGCGTCGAGCATCTGCTTGGTGAGCTGGTTCATCTTCTCGGCCGCCTTGGTGATCTCCGAGGCGCCGAGGGCGTTCTCCTTGGCGGCGCCGGCGATCTGCTGCGCCAGGTGCGCCATCTTCCCCGCCGTCTGCAGCAGCTGCGCCGCGCCGGTGGCCTGCATCTCGGTGGCGTGCGAGGCCTCGCCGGCGAGCTGGGCGGTGCGCTCGATGGAGGAGACGATGCGGGTGATCACCTCGTCGGTCAGCCGCACGACGGTGCGGGTGTCGACCTGCACGGTCTTGATCAGCTCGCCGATCTCGTTGGTCGAGTTGGCGGAGCGCTCGGCGAGGCGCTTGACCTCCTCGGCGACGACGGCGAAGCCCTTGCCCGCCTCGCCGGCGCGCGCCGCCTCGATGGCGGCGTTGAGCGACAGCAGGTTGGTCTGGTCGGCGATCCCCTCGATGACCTTGACGATGTTGCCGATCTCCAGCGAGTGCTTCTCGATGGCGTTGATCGAGGAGAGGCAGCTTTTCGGAGGCGCCGCGCACCTCGCCCACCGACTCCTTCGACACCTGGTCGACGGCGTTGACGCTCTTCGACACCACCTCGATGGTGCCGGTCATCCGGCGCAGCGTCGTGGTGGTCTCGTCCACCGCCTCCAGCAGCACCTCGCCGTTGGCGGCGGTCTGGTCGAGCGAGGCGTTCATCTCCTCGATCGAGGCGGCGGTGCGGTTGACCGAGTCGGCGAGCACCTCGGCGTTGCGCGCCAGGTTGGCGATCTGCGCCGCCATCTCCACCATCGTCGAGGAGGTCTCCTCGGTGGCGCTGCTCTGGCTCTCGGCGCCCTTGGCCATGTGGTCGGCGGCGGCGGAGATCTCCTCCGCCGAGCCGGCGACGTTCTGCGTCGTCTCCAGGATGCGCGAGATGATGCGGCGGAAGCTCTGCACCATGGTCTGCATCGCTTCCAGCAGCTGGCCGGTCTCGTCGCTGCCGCGCACCTGCACCTGGGTGGTCGAAGTCGCCGCGGGCGACGCGGTTGGCGGCCTCCACCGCCACCGCCAGCGTGCCGGTGATGCGGTCGGCGAGGAAGTAGAAGACCACCGAGCCGACGACGAGGGCGACCAGCAGGGCGAGCAGGCCGATGATCACGCTGTTGCGCACGTCCTGCGTTGAGGCTCTCGAGCGAGACGCCGAGCATCAGCGTGCCCAGCCGCTTGCCTTCCTGCAGGATGGGCGCGAAGACCAGCAGGCGCTCGTTGCCGACCTCGGCGAGCTGCACGTCGCTTCTCGCAAAGTACTGCTTGGCGACGGCGTCGAAGGGGGCCGGCGACTCGCCGTAGTAGGCGAAGAGGCGGCCGTCCTGGCGGTAGACGGCGGCGAGCTTGACGTCGGGCGAGACCTCGACGACCTTGAGCTCGGACTTGACCGAGTCGACGTCGTCGAAGACGAGGCCCACGGAGGCGGTCTGCGCGGCGATGCGCGCCACCACCTGCGCCTTCTGCTGCAGGTACTCGCGCATCTTGGCGTGCTGGCGGCTGATGGCCACCGTCAGCACCGCCAGGGTGACGAAGAAGAGGATGGCAGCCGCCGTGAGCACCAGGCGGTTCTTGAGACCCATGTGCGTCCACCGCTTCGCCATCGGGCGGCAACGATACCGCAAAGGGCTTGCGCTAAGATCGCCACCGCCTTCGCAGCGGCCTCATAAAGGATGGACGAGCAGGTCTTCCGCGCCCTCCTCGAGGAGTTCTACCTCGAGAGCAAGGAGCGCCTCGATCGCATCGAGCAGGTGCTGCTCGTCATCGAAGCGGCCGACGCCGACCGGCGCCGCGAGCTGCTGGTCGAGGCCAAGCGCGAGCTCCACACCCTCAAGGGCAACTCCGGGATGATGGGGCTCGGCGAGCTGCAGGCGCTCGCCCACCGTATCGAGGACCAGGTGGCGCGAGCTGGTGCCGGCGGCGATCCCCGCCACCGTGGTGCGCGAGCTGCTCGCTGCCGTCGACGAGTTCCGCCTGCTGCTCGACCGCGCTTGCGGCCGCGCCGACGAGACGCGCCGCGGCCGCCACCGTCGAGGAGGCGGAGGCGCCGGCGCTGCAGGAGAGCGTGCGCGTCTCCTTCGCCGCGCTCGACTCCCTCGTCGACCTGCTCTCCGAGATGGTGATCTTCCGCAACCGCCTCGGCGAGGCGCTGGGGCAGGGGCTCGGGCGGCTGCCGAAGGGGGAGCGGCTGCAGCCCTGGTGGCGCGAGGTCGAGGAGGCCCACCAGACCCTCGACCGCACGCTCACCGACATCCAGGGCGGCATCATGCGGCTGCGCATGGTGCCGCTGGGCTCGCTGTTCGCCCAGCTCAAGCGCATCGTCTTCGACGAGTCGACGGCCACCGGCAAGCGTGTGGTGCTCGAGGAGCACGGCGGCGAGACGCCGCTCGACAAGGCGCTGCTCGAGACCGCCAGCGAGGCGATGGGACACCTGGTGCGCAACGCCATCGTGCACGGCATCGAGCCGCCGGAGGAGCGGCTGGCCGCCGGCAAGCCGCAGACCGGCACCGTCGCCGTCGAGGCGCGGGCAGGCGCCGAGGAAGTGGTCGTCGAGATCTCCGACGACGGCCGCGGCATCGACCGCGAGGGGCTGCTGCGCGCGGCGCGGCGGCTCGGCATCGAGGTCGCCGACGGCGCCGACCTGCAGACGCTGCTGTCGCTGCCCGGCGTCACCACCCGCGAGAGCGCCGACAAGAGCGCCGGCCGCGGCATGGGGATGGCGGCGGTGATGGAGTCGGTGCGCCGCCGCGGCGGCCAGGTCGAGGTGGCCTCGGTCGCCGGCGGCGGGGCGCGCTTCCGGCTGCGGCTGCCGCTCACCGCCGCCATCGTGCGGGCGCTGCTGGTGGAGACCGACGGCGAGCTCTACGCGCTGCCGCTGGTGGCGGTGCAGGAGACGATCAAGCTGCAGCCCACGGCCCGGCACGTGATGAACCGCGCCGCGGTGGTGCGCTGGCGTGGCGGCCTGGTGCCGCTGCTCGACGTCGGCATCGCCTTCGGTACCGCGCGCGACCAGCGGTCGGCGGGCTACGTCGTGCTCATCGAGGCGGAGGGGAAGCGGCGCGGCCTGGTGATCGACTCGATCGCCGGCATCCGCGACGTGGTCGTGAAGCCCCTCGACGAGGTCACCGGCCACGCCCAGGGGCTCGCCGGCTGCACCATCCTCGGCGACGGACGGGTGGTCCTCATCCTCGACCCGACGGGGCTTATCATGCTGCCGCCTTTCCTGGAGCAGACGGCTTGAGCGGGAGCGGCGCCAAGCGGAGGACGGCCGGCGAACGGCGGCACTCGCCGTGGCGGGCCTAAGGCGCCGGGTGGCAACGCCGACTCGGGCGCGGCCGCCGGCGCCGACGGCGAAGTGCTGCCCGCTCCTGACGACCGCGTGCTGCTCTTCGCCGACAGCCTGCAGGAGCGCAAGCAGGCGCAGGCGGAGGTGCAGCACCAGTGGGAGACCTGGGTCACCTGCCGCATCGACCGCGAGGTCTTTGCGCTGCCGGTCAGGCAGGTGCAGGAGATCCTCCGCGTCTCGGCGCTCACCCGCGTGCCGCACGCGCCGTTCCCGGTGCGCGGCGTCACCAACCTGCGCGGCTACGTGCTGCCGGTGGTCGACCTGCGCGTGCGGCTGGGGTTGCCGGCCGAGGAGCCCGGCCCGCGCCACCGGGTAATGGTGGTGCACTCGCGCGGGCGGCTCATCGGTCTGCTCGTCGACGCCGTCGAGCAGGTGACGCAGATCGACCGCCTCGCGGTCGAGCCGGTGCCCGACGACGTGATGACCGAGCAGTCGTACTACCTGCTCGGCGTCTACCACGTCGACGAGTCGGAGATGGCCATCCTGCTCGATGCTGACAAGGTGCTGCAGGTGAGGGATCGGGACGAGCCGGGGCGCCGCTCCGGCGTCACCAGGTAGCCGCGGCCCGGAGCGGCAAGCGAGGGTCGCGGACGATGGTCGAAGCAGAGCCCAGCTGGGAAGAGTGCATGGAGCTGCTCGACCAGCTCCCCGCGCTGCCCACCGAGGCGCGGGTGGCCGCCATCGAGCGGTTGATCCGCAACAGCAGCCCGGTGATCCGCGAGCGCGCGCTACGCACCGGCGCCGCCGTGGTCTCGGACGAGCGCCTGGAGTCCTACCTGCGCGAGGAGGCCGACGACGTCCTGCGCAACGCCGGCCTCGAGATGCTCAAGATGCGCGGCCCGCGCGCCCTCGGCCTGGCGGTGCGGCTGCTGCGCGACGGCGACCCCGACGTCGTCCTGCAGTCGGTGCTCGCTCTCGGCCACGTGCGCGACCTGCGCGCCCTCGAGCCGCTGCGCGCGGCGCTCAACCACGAGGACCCCAACGTCGCCGGCGCCGCCATCGAGGCGGTGGGCAAGCTCGGCGACGCGCGCGCCATCCCCGACCTGCTGCCTTTCCTCGAGGGCGACTCGTGGCTGCAGCTGGCCACCATCCAGGCGCTCGGCGACCTGCGCTCGCCGGCCGCGGTGCCGCCGCTGGCGAAGCTGCTCACCGACCTCCTGGTCGGGCCGCTCGCGGCAGAGTCGCTGGCGCGCATCGGCGGCGCCAAGGCCGTTCCAGGCGCTCTGCCGGCACTGGCTGCGGTTCCGCGACGAGGTCGATGCCGAGACGATGGTGGGTCTGCTCGCCCACGTGCTCGAGGGCCTGAGCGCGGCGCCGCGCAACCAGGAGGAGCTGCGCACCTCCCTCGCGGCGCTTCTGGACGCTCGCCGAAGAGGGGACGCGGATCGCCGCCGCCCGCGGCCTGCTTGGCGCTCGGCGCCGGGGAGCGAGGACGCGCGGGCGCTCGAGCTGGTGTGCGACGGCCCCGCCGACGCCTCGGTGCTGCCGGCCTGCCTCGCCAAGCGCAAGGACCTGATCCCCGGCCTGCTGGCGCAGCCGGGCAAGGCGCGCTCGTGGGGGTTCCTGCTCGCCAGCCGTTTCCCGCGCTCGGCGCCGCTGCCGGCGCTCGCCGCCGCCACCCGCGACGAGCTGCCGCCGGCGGAGCTCATCGGCTCGATCCTCAAGGCCTTCCGCAAGGTCCGCCACCAGACGCTCGCTGCGGCGCTGCTCGACCTCTACCTCGAGGCGCCGCCCGACTACCGCGGCGCGCTGGCGCCGCTTGATGGGCACCCACCGCAGCGAGCTGCGGGCGCTGCTCGCCGAGCGCAAGGACGTCGACGACGAGGCGCGGCTGATCCTGGCGGCGCACCTCGGGCTCGCGGCGCGCGACGTGGTGGCGCACATCGTCGCCATGGAGCCGCACGAGGCGCGGCTGCGCGTGCTCGGGCAGGTGGCGACGCAGGAGGAGCTGGTGCGTCAGCTGCCGTGGGAGGAGTGGCTCGCCGAGCGCCCCGACCTCTACGCCGGCCTCGCGGCGCGGGTGGCGGCGGAGTTCTCCTTGCGCGAGCTGGTGCCGCCGCTGCGCGCGCAGCTCGGCCAGCGCCCCAACCCCGACCTCATCCGCGCGGTGGGGGAGCTGGGCGACCGCGACAGCGTGCCGGTGCTGCTGGGGCTGCTCGAGGGCGGCGCGGGAGCGACGCCGGGGACACGGAACCTGGTGCCGCTCATCCTCGAGAGCCTCGGCCGCGTGGGCGGGCCGGAGGCGCGGCAGGCCATCCGCCGCGCCATCCTCGAGGGTCGCTGCGAACCGCGCATCGGCTACCGCGCGCTGTCGCTGTGCGCCATCGAGGAGGACGACGCCCTCTTCCGGCGCGCCGTCGGCCACGCCGACTGGTACGTGCGGCTCGCCTGCGCCGACGTGCTCGGCCGCTTCGTGCGCCCAGAGAACCTCGCCGCGCTGTCGCAGCTCGCCGCCGACCCGGTGGGGATCGTCTCGCAACGGGCGCTGTCGTTCCTCGAGGCCTGACCTGGTGGCATTGACTCACGGACCGGCCGCGATGACGCCGGAGGAGCACCTGCTCCTCAACGAGGTCATCGAGCGCCAGTTCGGCCTCTCCTTCGCGCCGGCGAAGAAGGAGTTCCTCGAGTCGCGGCTGCGGCCGCGCCTGATGAGCCTGCACCTGCGGCGCTTCATCGACTACTACCTGCTGCTGCAGGTCGACCTCGAGCCCGAGCTCGAGCACCTGGCGCGGCTGATCACCAACAACGAGACCTACTTCTTTCGCGAGGTCTACCAGTTCGAGGGGCTCTTCGCCGAAGGGCTCGCCGAGCTGCGCCAGGCGGGGTGGAGCGGCGAGCTGCGCATGCTCTGCGCCGGCTGCTCCTCGGGCGAGGAGCCCTACACGCTCAACATCTACGCCCGCCAGGCTGGGCTCGTCGGCGGGCGCTGGACGATCGACGCCTTCGACATCGACGTCGACCGCCTGAAGATGGCGCGCGAGGCGATCTACGGCCTGGGCTCGCTGCGCTCCACCAGCGAGGCGCAGCGGGCGCAGTACTTCAGCGGCTTCGCGGCCGACCGCTGGCAGCTGCGGCCGCGCCAACCGCGACGGCGTCGCCTTCGCCTACGGCAACATCCTCGACCTCGACTCCTTTCGCAAGCCGCAGCGCTACGACGCCATCTTCTGCCGCAACGTGCTGATCTACTTCTCGGAGGCCGCCTTCCAGCACGCCATCGCCAACTTCGCCAAGGCGCTGCGGCAGGGGGGCCTGCTCTTCCTCGGCCACTCGGAGTCGCTGATCGGCAAGAGCGACCGCTTCGAGACCGTGCGCCTGGAGCGCTGCATCGCCTACCGCAAGCTGCGCGAATGAGAACCACCGCGTGAGGTTCATCCGGCTCGCCGTCGTCGACGACTCCGCCTTCGTCCGCAAGGCGATCCAGAAGATGCTCGGCGGCGACGCGCGCATCGAGGTGGTGGGGACGGCGACCTCGGGCGAGGAGCTGCTGGCCAACCTCGAGCAGTGGGCGCCCGACGTCATCACCCTCGACCTCTCGATGCCGGGCATCGGCGGCCTGGTGACCCTCGACCGCGTGATGGCGCTGCGGCCGACGCCGGTGATCATCCTCTCCACCCACGCCGGGCGCGGCGCGCCGCAGACGATCGAGGCCCTCCACCGCGGCGCCGCCGACTTCATCGACAAGCAGGAGTACTCGCTGCTCGACTTCTCGGCGCTGCGCGAGGTGCTGGTGGCGAAGGTGCTCGCCGTCGCCTGGTCCGACGTCTCGCGGCATGGCACCGGGACCTTGGCGCCGGCGGCGCCGGAGCCGGCGGGCGGCTACCAGGTGCTGCTCATCGGCGCCTCGACCGGCGGGCCGCCGGCCATCGAGCAGGTGCTGCAGGACCTCGGCGGCGACTGCCCGGTGCCGGTGCTGGTGGTGCAGCACATGCCGCAGGGGTTCACGCGCGCCTTCGCCGACCGGCTCAACTCGCACCTGCCGCTGGAGGTGCGCGAGGCCGAGGAGGGCATGCCGCTGCTGCCGGGCCGCGTCTACATCGGCCCGGCTGGCCGCCACCTGCGCATCGGCCGCGACGGCGAGCAAGCCGCCTGCAGGCTGTCGCTCAAGCCGGAAGGGCTGGCACACCGCCCGGCGGTGGACGAGCTCTTCCTCTCGGCGCTGCCCGATGCCGGCCGTGCCGCCGCCGCGCTGCTCACCGGCATGGGCCGTGACGGCGCCGAGGGGATGCGCCAGCTCGCCGAGGGCGGCGCCTTCACGGTGGCGCAGGACGAGGCCACCTCGATCGTCTACGGCATGCCCGGGGCCGCGGTCAACCTGCAGGCGGTGCGCGAGGTGCTGCCCCTACGCGCGATCGGCCCCCGTCTGCGGGCGGTGCTGGCGGAGAGCCGGTCGCCAGCCACCGGTTGACCGAGCGGTATGGCATATGCTGGAATACAGCATATGAAGCGCACCACCATCTTCATCGACGAGGGGCACGAGCGCGACCTGAAGGCCCTTGCGGACCGCAAGGGCGAGCCGATGGCGAGCCTCGTTCGCGAGGCGATCGCCGACTACCTCGTGCGGCAGGGCAGCGAGGTGCGCGAGCTGAGCTTCCTCGCCGCCGGCCGCAGCGGCCGCTCCGACGTCGCCGAGCGCCACGAGGAGCTGCTCTGGCGCGACTTGGCGCCGCACGCCGCAGCGAAGCCCGCGGCCAAACCCGCCCCGCGGCCGCGGCGCCGCGGCTCCCGCTCCGGCCGCTGAATGCCGCTGCTGCTCGATACCGGGCCGATCTACGCCCTCGCCGACGCCGACGACGCCTGGCACGACCGAGTGCTCGAGTTCCTTGACGCCCGCGACGAAACGCTGCTGGTGCCGGTGACGGTGCTGCCCGAGGTCGCCTACCTGCTGCGCAGCCGGCTCGGCGAGAAAGTAGAGCGGCAGTTCGTCGGCTCGCTGGCGCGCCACGAGCTGGCGATCGAGCCCCTCCAGCCCGGCGACGTCGAGCGCACGGAGAAGCTGCTCGAGCGCTACCCCGACCTCGGCTTCGTCGACTGCACTGTGGTGGCGATGGCGGAGCGGCTGCGCCTCGCGGCGATCGTCACCACCGACCGGCGGCATTTCGGCACCGTGCGGCCGGCGCACCGGCTCACGTTTGATCTCTTTCCCTGAGCGGAGCGCTCAGCCGCGCTTGCTCGACAGCTGGCGGCGCAGCATCTCGTTCTCGAAGGCGATGCCGACCTCGGCGGCGGCGAGGTCGATGATGTCGATCTCCTCGATCGGCCGGTCGAGGGCGCCGTTGTCGGTGTAGATCAGGAGGATGACGCGGTCGGAGCCGAGCACCGGGAAGAGCACCACCTGACCCGTGCGCGGCGGCCCCAGCACCTGGCGCAGCGACTCGGGGATGCCCGCCTCGTCGAACGACACCGACAGCGCGCGGCCGGCGCGGATGGCTTCGGTGAGCGCGCTGCCCTCCTCGAGCGGCACCGCGAGGCCGCGCGTCGCCTCGGCGAGCGGCCGTTCGGCGGCGTTGAAGCCGAAGGCGCCGAGGGCGGTCAAGGCTCTCGCGCCTGACCAGGAAGAGCACCGCGCGCTCCACCGACTCGGCGATGATGTTCATCAGGTTGAGCGCCACGGTGGCGGAGAAGACGCCCGAACGCAGGTCGTAGACGACGCGGCGCAGCTTGGCGAAGGCCGTGCGCGCCGCCGGCTCGCCGGCCGCCGGGCGGACGACCATGCCGCGGAAGCGGCTGATGCTCTGGTAGCAGCCGAGCACCGCGTCGGGGTCGCGCGGCACCGCCGCCGCGGCGCCCGCCTCGTAGGCCTTGGCGGTGAGCGTGACGTCGTCGACGACGCAGATCACCGGCAGGCCGGGGCGGCTGCGGCAGATCTGCGCCAGCTCGCGGACGCCCTCGTCGCCGCTGCGCAGCTCGAAGACCACCACCGGCGAGGGATCGCCGGGGCCGTACTGGCCGGCCTCGGCCGCGCTCACCCTGCTCACCGCGATGCCCAGCGCCTCGAGGCTGTCCTCGAGCTGCGCCGCCAGCAGCTCGTCGACCGGGGTGACCAGCTCGAGCGGCGGCGGCTGGGGCGGCGCGGCGCGTCGACGGGAGTGGTCTCTTCCGGCAGCCGGATCGAGGTGATGCCGTCGGCGGGCTGCGCCGGCGGCGGCGCCGTCCGCGGCCCGCTCGCGCGCTCGGCAGCGAACAGCTCGGCGGCGCTCCTGCGCTCGCCGCTCCTCGGCGTCGGCGGAACCGAGGCGGCCATCGTCGTCGCCTTCGACGCGGTTGCGCTCGTCGAAGATGCGCGCCGCCTCGAGCAGCACCATCTGCGTGTTGAGGTCGATGTCGGGGATCAGGTCGCCGGGGAAGACGGCGATGTCGTCCACCGGCTTCAGCGTGTCGAGCTCGAAGACGAAGGAGCCGTGCGCCCAGGTCACCAGCTCGTAGATGGTCTTCTCGATCTGCCCGCGCACCGCGTCGCGCACGGCGTCCATCGGCACGTCGCCGTGGGCGAGCAGGATCTGGCCGAGGGTGCGCGTCGGGCTCCTGTCTCCGCCTGCAGCCGCAGCGCCTGGTCGAGGCCGGCGCGGTCGAGGATGCCCTCCTCGAGCAGCAGCTCGCCGATCGTGCGCGAGGCGGGGGAGCGGGCGCCGACGATGGCGCCGTGGTGGAAGGTGATCTCCCCCTCGTCCTGGCCGCGCTGCAGCGACAGCGTCCCGGTGCGCCGTCCGAGGTGGATGAACTGCATGACGTCGGCGAGGGGGACGTCTTCGAGCTTGCCGGCGAGGCTCAGGTGGTGCTCCCTGGCGCGCTGCTGACCGACGACCGGATGGTCGGGACGCCGGCGCCGCGGCTATTGTAGCGGCCGGGCCTGCACGGCCCGGCCGCCATCGATGTGCCTCACCGCTCAGCGCGCGGCCCGCCGCGAGAAAGAGATCAGGTGCCGCGAATCAGATTGACGAGGCTCTGCAGCGTGCGCAGCTTGCGGTCGGTCTTGGAGTAGACGCGGGCCGCGAACAGCGCCGAGGCGGCGTGGGCGGCGAGCAGGTCGAGGATGTCGCGGTCCTCGGACAGCGGCGTCGCCTTGTGGTCGAGCAGCCGCAGGATCACCAGCGCGCCGACGATCGCCTCCTCGACGCGCAGCGGCACGGCGGCGAGGGCCTCGCTGTCGCCCTGCTGCTCGAGGCGCAGGATGCCGTCGGCGAGCGTCGCGTCGACCATGGCGTCGCCGCCGAGGTAGTGCTGGCCGGCGAAGCGGCTGCCGTCGCGCACGCCCAGCGACAGCGCCACCTCGCAGCCGCCCTCGACGTCGTCCTTGATGAGCAGCGCGAAGCTGCTGGCGCCGAGCAGGTCCTTGGCGATCTCGGCGATGGCATTCTGCACCTCCACCGGATCGAGGCTGACGTGCAGCTGGTAGGTGGCGACGTAGAGGCTCATCAGCTTGCCGGCGAGGTTCTCGGCGTCGACGAGCTGGTCGGTGAGCTCCTGCTGGTCGCGCTGCGGTGGCTTCGAGCACCCGCTCGAGCTCCTCGATGCGGGCGGCGTCGGCGCGCACCGCCGCGGCGGGAGTGCGCCGCGACCCCACCACCTTCTGCACCACCTCGGCGAGCTGCGCCGCTTCGCCGAGCAGCGAGCGCAGCTGCGCCAGGGCGTCAGACAGCTTGGCCTCCGCCAGCCTCGGCGAGGAGGCGTCGCCGCGCTCGGCGGCGAGGGGCGGCTTGGAGAGGGTGGCGCTCAGGCGGGTCTGTGCCCTCAAGCGGTGCGGGTCAAACGAGTGATCACCTCGACGATGTCCTCGCGCTGGAACGGCTTGGTGATGTAGGCCGCCGCGCCGGCTTCGAGGCCGCGCTGGGTGTCCTCCTCCTTCCCCTCGGTGCTGACGATCACCACCGGGATGAGCGAGAACACGGGGTCGGCCTTGATGTGGCCGAGGAACTCGAGGCCGCTCATGCGCGGCATGTTGAGGTCGAGCAGGATCAGCTCGGTGTCGGGGTGGTCGCCGAGGTTCTGCAGCGCCTCGTGGCCGTCGTAGCAGTGCACGATCTCGTGCGGGCGCAGCATCAGCTCGTACATCTTGTGGACGAGCTTGGAGTCCTCGACGACCAGGATCTTCTTCTTCAACGGCAATCCTCCACTGCGCCGAGTCGAACCTGCTTCGCTTCCGGCGCGCTCATTCTATCCAAGGCTGGCAGCGGCCTCAGCCCGCGGGGTTGGGCCAGCGCCGCTGCAGCGCGATGGTGGCCTCGAAGTGAGCGCGCAGCTCGACCAGCGAGTCGCCGCCCAGCTTCTCGAGCAGGGCGTCGGCGAGCACCAGCGCCACCATCGCCTCGCCGACGACGCCGCAGGCCGGCAGGGCGGTGACGTCGCTGCGCTCGTACTGTGCGCGGTGCGGCTCGAGGGTGTCGAGGTCGACGCTGCCGATGGCGCTGGCGCAGCGTCGAGATCGGCTTCATGTAGGCGGTGAGCACGACGTCCTCGCCGTTGGTGATGCCGCCCTCGAGACCGCCGGCGTGGTTGGTGGGGCGGCGCCACGCAAGGCGGGCGTCGGCAACCTCGTCGCCGTCCGCTGCGGCTGCGTCGTACTCGATCGGGTCGTGGGCGGCGCTGCCGAAGCCGGCGCTCGCCCGCAGCGCGTCGCCGATCTCCACCGCCTTGACGGCGGGGATCGAGGCGAGCGCCGCGCAGAGGCGGCCGTCGAGCTTCTCGTCCCAGTGCACGTGCGAGCCCAGCCCGGCCGGCACGCCGCGGGCGATCACCGTCACCGCGCCGCCGAGGGTGTCGCCGGCCTCCTTCGCCTGGTCGACGAGCGCCACCATCTCGGCCTCGAGCTCGCCGTCGATGGCGCGCAGCGGCGACTCGTCGTCGACGCGCAGCAGGTCGGCCCACGCCGGCGCCGGCCGGCCGGCGCCGACCGGGCCGAGCGAGCGCACGCCGCTCCGCATCTCGACGCCGACGATCTCGCGCAACAGCATCTTGGCGAAGGCGCCGGCCGCCACCCGCGCCGCCGTCTCGCGGGCGGAGGCGCGCTCGAGCACGTCGCGCAGGTCGCGGCGGTCGTACTTGATGCCGCCGGCGAGGTCGACGTGCCCGGGCCGCGGCGCCTTGAGCCGGCGCGCCTCGGCGGCGCGCGGGTCGACCGCCACGGCGTCCATCACCTTCTCCCAGTTGGCGTAGTCGCGGTTGGCGATCCACAGCGCGATGGGGGAGCCGAGGGTCTCGCCGCCGCGCACGCCGCCGCGCACCTCGACGGCGTCCTGCTCGATCTGCATGCGCCGCCCGCGGCCGTAGCCGTGCTGGCGCCGCCGCAGGTCGCGGGCGAGCAGCTCGAAGTCGACGCGCAGCCCGGCCGGCAGGCCGCGCAGGATCGCGGTGAGCCCCGGCCCGTGGCTCTCGCCGGCGGTGGTGAGGACGAGCCGTCGCACGGCACGCAGCGTATCGCGGGCGGCCGCGTTGCTGGCATCGAAGCTGCTCCGCGCCGCTCTCGCCGCCGCGCCGGCGAGCCCTTGCGAGCGGTGCCGGAGGCGATTGCCGCACTGCGGCGAAAGGTGCTAATCTCGACCTCGCCAACGACGAGGGGGACCCCATGAGCGAGACGCGGCCTGTGCATGCCTCCGGGAACGTCCACGTCAGCGAGCGCGAGGCGATGGCGGTGGCCGAGGCCTCCCGCGAGAAGGAGTGGACCCGCCCCAGCTTCATGCGCGAGATGTTCCTCGGCAACTTCCGGCTCGACCTCATCCACCCCTTCCCGCTCCCCGATCCGCCGCGCCCCGAGTTCCAGGCCTTCTTCGACTCGCTCACCGAGCTGCTGCGCACGGACGGCAAGCCGGTCGAGATCGACGCCACCGGCGAGTACCCGCCGGCGCTGCTCGACGCGCTCGCGCAAGCTCGGCGCCTTCGGCATGAAGATCCCCAAGGAGTACGGCGGCCTCGGCTTCACCAACGCCGAGTACCAGAAGGTGATGGAGCTGCTCGGCAGCCTGGGACGGCAACGTCTCGGCGCTGCTCTCCGCCCACCAGTCGATCGGCGTGCCGCAGCCGCTCAAGCTCTTCGGCTCGCCGGAGCTCAAGAAGAAGTACCTGCCGCGCTGCGCCGAGGGCGAGATCTCCGCCTTCGCGCTCACCGAGGCCGAGGTGGGCTCCGACCCGGCGCGCCTGACCACCACCGCCGAGCTCACCGCCGACGGCGAGCGACTACGTCCTCAACGGCCACAAGCTGTGGTGCACCAACGGCACGCTCGCCAAGCTGCTGGTGGTGATGGCGCGCGACCCGAAGACCAAGAAGATCAGCGCCTTCGTCGTCGAGACGGCGTGGGCGGGCGTCAAGGTCGAGTACCGCTGCCGCTTCATGGGCCTCAAGGCGCTCGCCAACGCGGTGATCAGCTTCACCGACGTGCGGGTGCCGCGCGAGAACCTGATCGGCGACGAGGGCAAGGGCCTCAAGATCGCGCTCACCACCCTCAACGACGGCCGGCTGTCGATCCCCAACGGCTCGGTGGGCGCCGCCAAGCTGGCGCTCGAGATCTGCCGCCGCTGGAGCGCCGAGCGCGTGCAGTGGGGCAAGCCGGTCGGGCGGCACGAGGCGATCACCCACAAGATCGCCGACATGGCGGCCACCACCTTCGCCATGGAGTCGCTGGCGCGCGTCGTCACCTGGATGGCCGACCAGGGCAGCTTCGACATCCGCCTCGAGGCGGCGGCGGCCAAGGAGTGGAACAGCGACCGCACCTGGGAGATCGTCGACGACACCATGCAGATCCGCGGCGGGCGCGGCTACGAGACCGAGCTCTCGCTGCAGGGGCGCGGCGAGCCGCCGATCGGCGTCGAGCGCATGATGCGCGACTACCGCATCAACAAGATCTTCGAGGGCTCGTCCGAGATCATGCACCTGTTCATGGCCCGCGAGGCGGTGGACAAGCACCTCGACGTGGCGGGCGGCCTGATCGACCCCGACAAGTCGCCGAGCGAGAAGGCGCAGGCGTTCCTCGCCACCATCCCGTTCTACGCCACCTGGTACCCGAGCCGCTGGCTGGGCTGGGGGCGGTGGCCGCGCTACGACGAGTTCGGCGCGCTGGCCGGGCACCTGCGCTTCGTCGAGCGCAGCACGCGCAAGCTGTCGCGCGAGATCTTCCACGGCATGGTGGTGCACCAGGCGCGGCTGCAGAACAAGCAGGCCTTCCTCTTCCGCATCGTCGACGTCGCCAACGAGCTGTTCGCCATGGCGGCGTCGGTGACCCGCTCGTACGCGCTCTTGCGCACCGGCGCCGCCGAGGCGGCGAGCGCCGAGGAGCTCGCGGACCTCTTCTGCCGCAACGCCCGCCGCAAGGTGCGGCGCCTGTTCCGCGACCTGTGGAGCAACGACGACTCCCGCAAGTACGCGGTCGGCAAGGCGGTGCTCGACGGCGACCACCTGTGGCTCGAGAAGCTGCTCGCCGGGCTCCACGAGCTGGGGCCGGTGCTGCCGCGGCGCGAGCCGGCCGCAGCGCCAGCGCCGGCGAAGACCCCGGTGCCCGTCGCCGCCCGGGCGGCGGCTACCGCCTAGGACAGCAGCGCACAGCGCTCAGGTTAGTTGTGCCCGAGGATCGGCGGGGCGGCGAGCTGCAGCTGCAGCAGGTTGTACACCTCGTGCACGCCTTCGACCGCCGCCACCTCGTCGAGCACGTCGTCGAGCTCGTCGGGCGGCACCGCGCCGCGCAACGTCACGCGGGTGCCCTCGGCGATGACGGCGATGGCGCCCGGGTTGGTGACGACCCGGCCGATGCATGCCCGGACCCGCGCTTCGAGCGTGCGGCCGCCGTCGCGGTGGCGGTGCAGGCGGGCGCGCACCGCCGCGGCGAGGTTGCGTGCGCGCTGTTGCACCTCTCCTGACCGAATGCCCACGCCCGCCGCTCCGTCCACCGCGTCAGCCGCCGGCTCGGTGCCGCCGTCGCGCAGCTGCGCCAGCAGTCGGCGCACCGCGGCGCGCCGCCGGTAGCCGTTCGCCGGATCGAGCAGGAACATCAGGCCGGCGCCCACCGCGGTGCCCAGCGTCAGGGCGCCGAAACAGAAGACGAGGTGTCGCTGTGGTCGTTGCATCGGGTGCGCGGTGAGCGCGACCGCATCACCGCTGCTCGCGTCGAGTGCAAGCGACGTGCCCTCACGAGGGCGCCGAGGCGCGCGCTACCCGGTCTTGGCGACTCCGGGGGCGGGCGTCGCGGCACTCGCCGTGTCGCCCGTCGTCGGCGGCCGCGGCGCCGGCAGCCCGGTGTAGCGTGCCGCCATCGCCTTGTTGACCGCCGCCACCTCGCGCACCAGGCGTTCTGCCCCGGTGCTGTCGCCGCTCGCCTCGAGGGTACGGGCCCACTGCAGGCGGTTGTACATCTTGAAGATGCCGTCGCCGAGCGTGCGGTACTGGATCTGCGCGTCGACGGCGGCGAAGTGGTCAAGGGCCTTGGCGAGGTCACCCTCCGCGAGCTCGCGGATGGCGGCGGTGTGCGGCACCACGGGGTTCTCGCGGGTGACGTAGTTGCTGTCCCCCTTGGCCACGAACGCTTCGATCTGGCGGGCCAGGGCGAGATCGCCGTCGAGGACCGCCGCCAGGTGGGGCAGGATGGGGGCCATGTAGCGCTTTTGGATGCAAGGCTCGTGGAAGGTGGCGGCCAGCGGCTTCCAGTCGTTGGCCAGGTAGAGATTCCATATCCGGTTCCAGCACTTGCTGACGGCGACCATTTCGGCGCCGCAGCGGTTCTTCTCGAGCGCGGCGGTGAGCGCGGGCATGCGCTCGGGGCGGCCGGAGAGCCGGGCGGCTTCGCTCAGGTTTTGGTACGAAGAGCAGAAGTCGGGACGGATGCGCAACGCCGCATCGAGCTCGCGCTGCGCCTCGTCGAAGCGGCCGGTCAAGACCAGCAGCTCGCCCAGCGAGTCGTGCGGGTTGGCCTGGTCGGGGGCGACGAAGCGGTAGGTGCGGAAGCGGTCCTCGGCCTCGGCGAAGCGCCCGAGCCCCATCGACAGGTAGCCCATCTTGTTCTGGGCGTCGAGCCAGTTGGGGTCGATCTCGAGCAGCTTCTGGAAGGTGCGCTCGGCGTCGTCCCATCGCCGAGCGTTCCAGGAGAGGTCGGCTTGCATCTCCAGCGCATAGGGGTCGCGCGGGTACCGCCGCGAGGTAGTCCTCGACGATCTTGTCGGCGTTCGTACGGGGAGCGTCGGCGGACCGCGCCAGGGTGTGCTCGATGAGGAAGGCCTCGCGGGGCGTGAGCCGCGAACGGTCGACGGCGGCGAGCTGCTTGCCCAGCGCCTCGCGCCGTTCCTTGCCGACGTCGGTGCGCATCAGCATCCGCTTCGCGATGGCGAAGTCGGGGTCGAGCTCCAGCGCCTTCTCGTAGTGCGCCCGCGCTTCCTGCCAGTAGTACTTCCGCTGGGCGTCGAGACCCAGCCGCATCTCGGCGAGCGCGGCGGGGGAGGAGGTCGTCCACTCCGGCTGCTCGCGCGCCCGCAGCGCCGCCCAGGCGGCGACGGCGGCAGCCGCGACGACCAGCGCGGCGATGCCGGCGATGACGAGTTGTCGCTTACGCATCTTGGACCTCCTGGTGACGGCCCAGCGCCACCAGCGTCACGTCGTCGTAGGGGTCTTCGCCGCGGCTGAAGGCGGCCAGTCGGGAGAGGATCGATTCGACGGCGGCCGCCGGTTCGGCGGGAGCGCCGGCAAGCGCCTCGGCGAGCCGCTCGGCGCCGAAGAACTCGCCGTCGGGCGAGCGCGCGTCGAGCACGCCGTCGGAGTAGCCGAGCACCAGCTCGCCGTGCGCCACCGCCACCTCGGCGAGCGTGTAGTCGCCTTCGGCGAGCGCGCCGAGCGGCACGCGGTGACGGCAGAGCGGCAGCTCTTCGACGCCGCCGTCGGCGCGTCGCAGCAGCAGGCCGGGCTGGCCGGCGAGCACGTAGCGCAGCCGCCCGGGTGCGCCGTCGCCGGCGGCGACGAGGTAGCCGAGGGCGACGAAGCTGCGCCGCCGCAGCTGGTAGAGCCGGCGGTTGGCGAGCGCCAGCAGCTCCTCCGGCCCGCGGTCGGTGAGCGCCAGCGAGTGCAGCACCTCGTGCGCCGCCATCATCATCAGCGCCGCCGGCACCGATTTGCCGGCGACGTCGCCGTAGACGAACGCGTTCCGGATGGCGGCGCTGCCGTTGCCCTCGACGGCAGTGGAGTGGGCGAGCTCGCAGTAGAAGTCGCCGCCGACGTGGCGGGCGGGGCGGCAGCGCACCGCCACCTGCCAGCCCGGTGCGAAGTGAAGCGAGGCGGGCAGCAGGCTCGCCTGGATGCCGGCGGCGATCTCCATCTCGCGCTCGAGCTCGGCCTGGCGGGTGCGCTCGGCGAGCAGCAGCCCGGTCTCGAGGGCGATCGCCGCCTGCGCCAGCAGGCCGCGCAGCAGCTCGAGCTCGGCGCGCTCCCACGACAGCTGGCTCGCGCGCGCCGACAGCAGCACCAGCCCCAGCCGCCGCCGCGGCGAGGCGAGCTCGGCCGCCACCTCGACGCCGCCGTCGGCGAACGCCTGCAGCAGCGGCGCGGCGTCTCCCTCGGCGAGGCCGGCGAGCAGCTCGATGGGCGCCAGGCCGCCGGCGCCGTGGAGCAGACGGTGCAGCTCGGGCGGGTCGGCCACCGCCGCCGGCAGCGAGGCGGGGCCGGCGGCGCGGCGCAGCTCGCCCTCCTCGGCGAGGTAGAGGGCGGCGAAGTGCAGCCCGAGCTGGCGCGGCAGCCCCTCGACGAGCTCGTGCACGAGCGCGCCGGGGTCGCGGTCGGCCGACAGCGCCTCGCCCAGCTCCACCATCGCGCGCTGCAGCCGCGGCAGCTCGCCGTAGAAGAAGCGGTCGACGGGGCCCTGCAGCCGCCGCCGCAGCGGCTCGAGCCCGAGCACGATGGCGAGCGCGAAGACCACCGGGAACCACGCCGAGCTGGCCAGGGCCGAGCCCTGGAAGAGCCCAGTTGAAGGCGGCGATGCCGCCGGCATAGAGGGCGGTGACCACCGCGGTCGTCGCGGTGTAGAAGAGGCTCTTGCGCAGGATGACGCGGATGTCGAGCAGCTGGAAGCGGACGATGGCGTAGGCGAAGGTGAGCGGCACCAGGACCAGCGGCGCGACGCCGTAGAAGAGGTAGCGCTCGGTGTGGCGCACGGAGGGGAAGCCGACCGTGAAGACGAGGAAGGGGACGAGGCCGAAGAGCGTGCCGAGGAAGACGAACCAGGCGCCGCGCCGCTCGTTGGCGCCGGTCGAGCCGGCCCGCGTTCACCGCCAGCGCCGCGAGACCGAGCACCATGTAGACGCCGAGCAGCCACCAGTTGGCGCGCGGGGCGCCGCTGATGAGGATCCACTCGCCGCGCCGCATGCAGAAGAGCAGGTTGTAGACGAAGACGACCAGCGGCAGCAGCGTAGGCGGTGACGAGGAAGGCGCGGCGCCGCCGGCGCGGGGCGAGGGCCGGCAGCGGCGCGGCGGCGCCCTCCCACACCGGCCGCGGGAAGACGAGGAAGAAGTGCAGGAAGCGTCGCCGGCAGCAGCAGCAGGGCGAAGGTGCCGGTCTGCAGGACGAAGACGTCGACCGCCGAGTAGGAAGCGGGACGCATCCGGCAGACGAGGAAGACGAGGAACAGCGCCGACAGCAGGTAGAAGAGCCGCGCCGCCAGCAGCTCGGGGCGCCGGCCGAGCACGAAGCTGCCGACGGCGAAGAAGGCGAAGCCGAGCAGGGCGGCGCCGAGGTAGGCGAGGCTGCCGATGCGCCGCGGGCCCAGCTCGACGGGCAGCTCGCGCCGCCCGTCGAGGCGTCTCGACCAGGTAGGGAACGGAATCGCCGATGCGGTGGCGGCGCGAGCAGATCGGCGGCGTGGGCTTCGGAGCGCAGCACCTCGCGGCCGATGCCGACGATGCGGTCGCCGCGGACGATGCCGGCGCGCTCGGCGCCGGAGCCCGCCACCACGTCGGCCACCATCAGCTGGCCGGGGGCGTCGCTCTCCAGCACCACGCCGTCGTAGGGGCGTGGCAGGTACATGTCGACCAGCGACAGCGCGGCGAGCGCGAAGGCGGCGATGCCGGCGAGCGGCAACAGGCGGCGGGCGGCGAGCAGCGGCGGCATCGGGGTGGCGGCGCTGGCAGCCGCTAATGGCTATACGGGCGGCGGCTCCCTGGGTTCGGCGTGCGCGGTTCGGCGGCCGGAGCTGAGCGGTGATCACTAGGTTACCAGTCGGATCAATCGGCCGAGTTGTACTTGGCAGGGCCTTTGCTCTCGTGGACGGGCGAGCGCGATCGGTAAGCGCTCCAAAGACTACGAGGTGATCTCACCATGAACCTTTTCGAGCTCGGGATCCTGTTGACCACGGCCGGCGTCTCCGGCGTCGGCTGTGCGGCCTTGTGCGGTGCCGTGCTCGACCGCATCGGACGGGTGGCGGCGCCGCAGTCGTTGCCCGTCGTCCGGCGGCTGCAGCCGCGGCAGTGAATCGTCGTGGAGGCGCGGTGCGGGCCGCGCCTCCGTCTTCACCTTTCTCCCTCGTCACCCCATCTCCATCACCAACGTCGAGCCGATGCGCCACCGCGAATAGACTCGCGTCGTGTTCCACCAACGTCGCCGCGCCGTCTTCGCTCTGTTCGTCCTCTCCGCTGCGCTCGCCGGGCTGCTCGCCACTGCTCCAGCGAGGGCCGCGTTCCGTTGCGACTCGACGACGACGCTGACGCTTCTCGGAGTCGACACCAAGGCGCGGCGCGCGCTCTTCGCGCTCTCGCCGGGATGGCTACTCGAAGCCGATTTCGCGGCCGGCGCCGCACGCGCTTGGCCGGCGCCGGCTGATGCGCCGGGAGGCCCGGCACCGTTCGGCGCCTCGACCGGACCGGGGGCCGTGCTCGCGGCGAGCCGCTGCGGCGCGAAGTGCCTGCAGGTCGTGCGCTTCGAGGACGGCGCCTGGCAGCGCCTCGGCGAGCCACTGCTCGCGTCCGAGAGCGCGACCGTCCACCTCGCCTGGGATCGCGGCGGCGCCCCTTGGGTGGTGCTGCACGCGCTCGGCGGTGCCGGCGTCAACGCGACCGCCTACCGCCTCGAAGGCGGCGACTGGGCGAGCAAAGGGGCGGCGGCGGTGCGCGCGGTCGGCACCCCCGGCGCCGCGCCCGCACCGATAGGCGAGGACGGGATCACCTCGGGCGACGCCGTGTTCTCCGCCGCCGGCAGGCCACGACGGTTCGTGCAGTCGCTGCCCAAGCTCGCCGGCGCCGACCGCGGCCAGCTGGTCTGGCTGGGCGGCAAGGCGGCGCTGCACCTCGGCATCGACGGCTTGCTGCGCACGACGGCCGACGGCGGCGCCAGCTGGGAGCCGCTGCACTGGCAGCCGCTGACACCCGGCCAGGGCGCGCTCGCCTGGCGGCCGGGCAAGGACTACCGCATCGAGCTGCCCGACGGCGAGCGCGCCTCGCCCGCGGCGGCGATCTGGAACGACCGGCGGGCGCCCGAGAAGGAGCAGCTCTTCCTCGCCACGCAGGATCCGGCCGGTTGGCGAACCCTGCTCGCGACCCCGGACGGGATCCTCACCCAGGGCGGCGAGCGGATCCCGTACAGCCAGGTGCTCCGCTTCCCGGGCGAGGCGTGGACGCTGCTCACCGGCTGCGTGTCGCGCCCAGGCGGCGCTTCGCTGGCGATCCGGCGCGTCGCCGGCGGCAAGCTCGGCGCGCCCGAGCTGCTGCCGATCGCGCTGCCGTGACGCGAGCTGCGGTGCGCAGCGGCGCGAAGCTCACGTCGTGAGCCAACGCGCTGCCATCGCCTCGCCACCCTCGCCGAGCAGTGGCGGAGCCGTGTGCTCGCTGCGCACACCGTCGCCTTCGAGTGGCGGCGCCGGCAGGCGCACCTCGCCTAGCTGCGGATGGGCGATGGCCACCAGCGCGCCGGCGTCCGTAGCGGCGACGGCGGCAAGCGTTTCGTGCGGCATGAGGAGCGGCGCGGCGGGGATGCCGGCGGCGCGCAGCGCAGCGACCAGCTCGGCGAATTGGCGTTTGGCGACGGCCGCCGCGACGGCGGCGACGACCTCGGTGCGCCGTGTCAGACGGCCGCGGTGGTCGAGCGCACGCAGCTCAGGGTCGTCGATGGCGAGCAACTCGCACAGGCGCGCGTACTGCGCCTCGTTGCCGACGCCGAGCACCATCTCGCCGTCGGCGGCGGCGAAGACCTGGTAGGGCACCAGGTTGGGGTGCTGATTCCCCCAGCGGCGTGTCGGCTCGCCCGACACCAGGTGGTTGGTGGCGACGTTGATGAGGCTGAAGAGGGCCGTACGGTGCAGCGACAGCGAGATGACGGCGCCTCGCCCGGTGCGGGCCCGCCGCAGCAGCGCCGCCTGCACGCCGTTGGCGGCCATCAACCCGGTGAGCAGGTCGACGACGGCGACGCCGACCTTGTAGCCCTGCTCGCGGTCGGGCCCGTCATGCCAATCCAGCCCGCCTCGGCCTGCAGCGCCAGGTCGTAGCCCGGCTCGCCCCGCCGCGTGCCCGAGTAGCCGGTGATGCCGAGCGCCACCAGGCGCGGGTAGGCCGCCGCGAGACTCGCATCGTCGAGACCGAGTCGGCTCGCGCTCGCCGGCAGGAAGTTGTGGACGAGCACGTCGGCTGCGGCGAGCAGCTGCGCCAGCCGCTCGCGCCCGCCGGCGCTCTTGAGGTCGAGCACCAGCGAGGCCTTGTTGCGGTTGCAGCTCTGGAAGTAGGCGCTCATCCCACCCTGGAACCAGGGCCCCCAGTGGCGGGTGTCGTCGCCGCCGGGCGACTCGACCTTCAACACCTCGGCGCCGAGGTCGCCGAGCACCTGAGCGGCGAGCGGACCCGCCAGCACGCGCGACAGGTCGAGCACCCGCAGGCCGGCGAGGTAGGGCTCGCTCACCGCCCCTCCCACGGCCCGCTCTCGCCGCCGGTCAACACCGCGGCCCCGGCTTGGTATCCTCGGCTGGTTCGACCGCCGTCCCACCTTTCGCGCCCGATACCGGTGGGGCCGCCGCGCCCCGCCCCGAGGAGGTTCCCATGCCCTATCGCTTTCCGCAGGAGGCGGTCCTGCGCAACGGCAGCCGCGTCCTCATCCGGCCCTTCACCGGCCGCGATACCGAGGCCCTCTGGCAGTTCTTCCAGCGCCTGCCACCCGACGTGCGGCGGCTCGCCTGGGACCACATCGACGACCGCTCGGTGGTGGAGGCCTGGGGGCAGAACGTCGACTACTACAAGGCGCTGCCGCTGATCGCCCTCGCCGGCGACCACGTGGTCGCCGATGCCACCCTGCACCGGCGCAAGGGCGGGCCGCTGCGCTTCGTCGGCCGCGTCAAGTGGCTGCTCGACCCCGAGTTCCGCGGCCAGGGGCTGGGCGTGATCCTGGTCAACTACTTCATCACCATGGCGCGCGAGAACGGCCTGCACTACCTCACGTGCATGCTGTTTTCCGACGTCGAGGCCGACGCCGTGCGCACCCTCGAGGACCTCGGTTTCGAGAAGCACCTCTTCCCCGGCTACGGCACCGACCCCGACGGCAACCCGCACGACATGGTGAAGCTGACGCTGCGCGTCTGAGCGCTCACGGCTTGCGCTCGAGGTCCATGTCGGCGAAGCGCGGGAAGCCGATCGCCGTCGGCACGAAGCCGGTGAGCTCCCAGGCGCAGACGGCGATGCTCGGCCCGTACATCAGCGGCAGCAGCGGCACCTGCTGCGCCACCCGCTCGAGGATGGCGCGCTTGTTCTCCTCGCGGCCGTCGAGACGGTAGCGGTCGAGCAGCGCGTCGGTCTCGGTGTCGCTCCAACGCGACATGTTGCCGCGCACGGCGGGTGACTTGCCGATCTGCGGCACCGACCGCGTGTGCAGCTGCACCTCGAGAAACTCCGCGGGGTCGGCGCTGTCGGCGATCCAGCCGATGAGGGCGAGGTCGTGCGCGCCCTCGCTGACGATGCGATAGAACTCGACGCTGTCGCGGGTGGGCAGCCGCGAGACGGCGACGCCGATCTTGGCGAGCTGCTCGACGATGGCGTCGGCGACCTGCGTCGGGTGCGGCAGGTAGCCGCGCGGCCCCCATGGCACCACCATCTGGAGCGGCGGCAGCGGCGGGGCGCCCTCCGCCGCCGCCTCCCGCAGCAGCTCGCGCGCCGCCTCGGGGTTGGTGCGGATGCCGTCGCGGAAGCTGGCCATGAGCGGCGGCAGCAGGCTGGTGGCGGTGAAGGCGAGGGCGTTCTCGTAGGAGAGGCGGGAGAGCTCGCCGCGGTCGATGGCCATGGCGAGGGCTCGCCGCACCCGCGCGTCGCGCAGGTAGGGGCGCTCGGTGTTGAAGTAGAGCGCGCAGGTGGAGATGCCGGGCTGGAAGTGCTTGCGCACCGTCTGCAGCTTGCCCACGTCGTCGCGCGACAGCGCGTCGGAGTAGTGGACGTGCCCCGACTCGAGGGCGGCGATGAGCGCCTCGTGGCTGTCGCCGGCGCCGGGCGGGTAGTAGGCGAAGACCACCTCGTCGATCGCGGGGACGCCGCGGTAGTGCGCGTTGCGCACCAGGCGCATCTCTTCGGCGGTGGTGTCGGGCGCCACCACGTAGGCGCCGGTGCCCAGCCGCTCCCCTCCGCGCTCGAGCACGACGCTGCAGAAGTGGTTCGAGAGGAGCAGGGCGAAGCGCGGGTGCGGCCGCTCGAGCTCGAAGACCACGCGGTCGCCGGCGGCGCGGGCCCGCGCGTGGGTGAGGAAGCCTTCGGCGCGGTTGAGCGAGGCGGCGACGTGCTCGGCGAGGAGCGGCGTGCCGTCGGAGAACTTGACGCCGGCGCGCACGCGGCCGGAGAAGACGGGGCGCTCGAGCGGCGCCTCTTCGCGCCGCAGCGGCCCGTCGAAGAGCAGCGGCCGCGGCGGCGTGTCGGCGTCGGGCGGCTGCAGGTAGGGCGCCTCGAACACCTGGGTGAGGAAGAAGACGCTCACCGTGTCCTGCGCGTCGCGAGGGTCGAGCGCCTTGACGGGGTTGAGCGTCCCCACCCGCAACACCTTGCGGGCAGGTTTGTCTGGCGACCGCCGGAAGAAAGCCATCGTGGGGATGTGGGGCGCGCGCCGGGCCGGCGCGGTCGAAAGGCAGGGTACCACGGCCTCCGCGTCGCCGCGGCCGATACAATGTCGGAGATGACCGGCGGGGCGGATGCGAGCCGCGAGGCGGCGAGCGACCCGGAAGACGACCCGGCCGGGCGGCTCGCGGCGACCCTCGACCTCGACCTGCTGCCCACCGCCGAGCTGCTGCGGCGGATCCACGACGAGGACGCGCGGGTGGCGGCGGCGGTGGCGGCGGAGAGCGCCGCGCTGGCGGCGGTGGTGGACGCGATCGCGGAGCGGCTCGCCGCCGGCGGGCGGCTGTTCTACGTCGGTGCCGGCACCAGCGCCCGCATCGCGGCGCTCGACGCGGCGGAGCTGCCGCCGACCTACGGCACGCCGCCGGCTCTCGTGCAGGTGATCGCCGCCGGCGGCGAACGGGCGCTGCTGCACGCCGTCGAGGGCGCCGAGGACGACGAGGAGGCGGGACGCTGCGAGGTGCTCGAGCGGGTGCGCGCGGGGGACGCGGTGGTGGGGATCGCCGCCTCCGGCACGACGCCGTTCACCGTCGCGGCGGTGGAGGAGGCGCGGCAGCTGGGCGCGCTCACCGTGGCGGTGACGGCGCGGCCCGGGTCGCCGCTCGCGGCAGCCGCGGAGCACGCGTTGGCGCCGCGGACGGGGCCCGAGGTGGTGATGGGCTCGACGCGGATGAAGGCGGGCACGGCGCAGAAGCTGGTGCTCAACGCGCTGTCGACCGCGGTGATGGTGCGGCTGGGGCGCGTGCACTCCAACCTGATGGTGGAGATGCCGGCGACCAACGCCAAGCTGCGCGCGCGCGCGGCGCGGATGGTGGAGCTCGCCGCCGAGGTGTCGGCTGAGCAAGCTCAACGCGCGCTCGCCGCCGCGGAGGGCGACGTGAAGGCGGCCGTATTGGTGGCGCGCGGGTGGGATGCCGCGGAGGCGAAGGCGGCGCTCGTGGCGGTGGGCGGGAAGCTGCGCGCGGCCCTGGCGGGCGAAGAGGGCGGCGGGTGACGCGTCTCGAACGCCTGGTGCGGATCGCGGCCAAGCCGCGCCGCGTCGTCCTCGGCTTGATGTCGGGCACCTCGGTGGACGGCATCGACGCCGCGCTGGTGGAGATCGAAGGGCACGGCGGCGGGGAGGAGCGCCCGCGCATCCGGCTGCTCGCCTTCGAGAGCTACCCCTTTCCCGCCAACCTGCGCGAGCGCGTCTTCCGCCTCTTCGATCCGGACACGGCGCGCATCGAGGAGGTGTGTCAGCTCGACTTCCTGCTCGGCGAGCTGTTCGCCGCCGCGGCGCTGGCGATGCTGCGCCAGCACGGCGTCGCGCCCGAAGGCGTCGACCTCGTGGGCGCCGCGGGCCAGACGGTGTGGCACGACCCGCAGCCGGCGGAGGTGCAGCTCGCCACCGACTGGTCGGGCGAGGTGCTGAGCAGCCGATCGACGTTGGCGCTCGGCCAGAGCGCGGTGATCGCCGAGCGCACCGGCATCCTCACCATCGGCGACCTGCGGGCGCGCGACATCGCCGCCGGCGGCCACGGCGCGCCGCTGGTCTCCTACGCCGATTGGGTGCTGCTCGGCGACGCGCGGCTGGGGCGCTGCGTGCAGAACGTCGGCGGCATCGGCAACGTCACGTACCTGCCGCCGGGCGGCGGCCGCGACGACGTCATCGCCTTCGACACCGGCCCGGGCAACATGGTCATCGACGGCGTGACGGAGGCGGTCACCGGTGGGAGGCTGCGCTACGACCGCGACGGCGAGCTGGCGGCGGCGGGACGCGTGCACGCGGAGCTGCTCGACCGCTGGCTCGCCGACCCCTACTTCGAGCTGCCGCCGCCGAAGACCACCGGCCGCGAGCTCTTCGGGCTGCCCTTCGTGAAGAGAGTGCTGAACGATGCGGCGGCGGGGACGGTGGCGGGTACGGACTTGGTGGCGACGGTCACGGCGTTGACGGCCGAGAGCATCGCGCGGGCCTACCGCGACTTCGTGGTGCCGCGCGGGCCGGTCGACGAGGCGATCGTCGGCGGCGGCGGCGCCAGGAACCCGACGCTGCTCGCGATGCTCCGCGAACGGCTGCCCGGCGTGCCGGTCGTCACCCACGAAGAGCGCGGCCTCGACAGCCGCGCCAAGGAAGCGCTCGCCATCGCCGTGATCGCCAACGACGCCCTCGCGGGCCTCGACACCAACCTGCCGGGCGCCACCGGTGGACGGCCGACGGTGTTGGGCAAGGTCAACCTGTGAGTCGCAGCGGCAGAGTCTGAGGCGGCAGTCCGTGACGACGACCGTGCTCCACGGCCGCGCTTTCGTCGACGGCGAGGTGCGCGAGAGGGTGACGGTGACGCTCGACGGCGGGCGCATCGTGGACATGCGGGTGGGCGACGAGCCGCCGGCGGGAGCGGAAGCGATCCGCGGAGTCCTCGCCCCCGGCTTCGTAGACCTCCACGTCCACGGCGGAGCCGGCGCCGACTTCATGGACGGCACCATCGAGGCGGTGCGCCGCGTCTGTGCCTTCCACGCGCGGCATGGGACCGTGGCGCTGGCGGCGACGACGCTGTCCGCCGGCCGCGCCGAGATCGCCGCCGCCGTGACCGCCGCCGCCGCGGTGTCACGCGACCCGCGTCTGGGAGAGGCGCGAGTGGCCGGCATCCACCTTGAAGGGCCGTACCTCAACCCCGCGAAAGCGGGCGCTCAGGATCCCGCCGCGCTGCGCGCCGTCGACCGCGACGAAGTGGAGGAGTGGCTCGCCGCCGCCGGCGACCTGCCGGTGACGATGACAGTGGCGCCGGAGGTGCCCGGCGTGCTCGAGCTCATCGCGCGGCTCGCGGGCCGGGTCACCTTCTCGCTCGGCCACACCGAAGCCGACGAAACGTTGACCCACCGCGCTCTCACCGCCGGTGCCCGCCGCTTCACCCACCTGTGGAACGCCATGCCGCCGCTGCATCACCGCCGTCCCGGCGCCGTCGGCGCGGCGCTCGCCTCGACTGAAGCCACGTTGGAGCTCATTGCCGACGGCCTCCACGTCCATCCGCTGCTGCTCGCCGCCACCGCGCGCGCGGCACCGCGGCGCGTCGCGCTGATCACCGACGCCATGCGCGCCGCCGGCATGCCCGAAGGCCGCTACGCCTTGGCGCGCTTGGACGTCGAAGTGCGCGACGGCAACGCCCGGCTGGCGAACGGCTCCCTGGCCGGCAGCCTGCTCACCATGGATGCCGCCGTGCGCACGATGGTGTTCGACGCCGGCGTGCGACTCGCGCAAGTCCTGCCGCTCGCCGCCGAGGTGCCCGCACGTGCCCTTGGCCCTACCGCCCAAGCTCGCATCGAGACGGACGCCGATGCCGACCTCGTCGAGCTCGACGACGACCTGCGCGCCGCGCGCGTCTGGATCGGCGGACGCGAGGTGCCGGCCGCCTAGAGCAGCTTGCCGCGCAGCAGGAACGACGCGACGCTGAAGTAGATGACCAGCCCGGTGACGTCGACCAGCGTCGCCACGAAGGGGGCCGACGACGTCGCGGGGTCGGCTCCCAGCCGCTTGAGCAAGAGCGGGAACATCGAGCCGACGATCGTTCCCCACATCACCACCGCCAGCAGGGTGCCGCCGACGGTGAGGCCGATCATCGGCCAGTGCGGGCCGTAGACGTTGGTGAAGGCGGACCAGACGGCGATGCGCAGGAAACCGAGCACGCCGAGCAGGGCGCCCAGCGCCAGGCCGGCGATGACCTCGCGGCGCGCGATCTGCCACCAGTCGGAGAGCGACACCTCGCCGAGCGCCAGCGCGCGGATGATCAGGGTCGCCGCCTGGCTCCCCGAGTTGCCGCCGCTGCTGATGATGAGCGGCACGAAGAGCGCGAGCACCACCGCGCGCGCGATCTCTTCCTCGAAGAAGGTCATCGCCGTGGCGGTGAGCAGCTCGCCGAGGAAGAGGATGACGAGCCAGGGCGCGCGCTTGCGCACCAGCGTCGGCAGGCCGACGGCGAGGTAGGCGTCTTCCAGCGCCTCGCTGCCGCCCAGCTTCTGGATGTCCTCAGTCGCCTCCTCCTCGGCGACGTCGAGCACGTCGTCGACGGTGACGATGCCCACCAGCACGCCGGCGGAGTCGACCACCGGCAGCGCCGTGCGGTCGTAGCGGCGGAAGGCGGCGACCGCCGTCTCCTGGTCGTCGGTGGCGTTGAGCGCCATCATCTCGCCGTCCATCAAGTCGGCGACGCGCTTGTCGGCGCCGGCGAGCAGCACCTCGCGGATGCGCACGTCGTCGTGCAGCTTGCCCTGCTCGTCGACGACGTAGAGCACGTTCAGCGTCTCCGAGTCGCTGCCGTGCTTGCGCACGTGGGCGAGCACGTGGTCCATCGTCCAGTCTTCGCGCACCGCCACGTAGTCGGGCGTCATCAGGCGCCCGATCGACTCTTCCGGGTAGCCGAGCAGCGAGCGGGCGACGGCGCGCTCCGACGGCGACAGCAGGTTGAGCAGCCGCGCCGTGACTTGGCCGGGCAGCTCCTCCAGGAACGCCGTGCGGTCGTCCGGCCGCATGTCGTCGAGGACGCGCGCCACCTGCTCGTCGCCGAGCCCCTTGAGCAACTCCTCCTGCGCCTCGAAGGGGAGGTACTCGAAGGCTTCCGCGGCGAGCTCGCGCGGCAGCAGCCGGAAGAGCACGGGCCGGTCCTCGGGAGTGCTGTCGGCGAGCACCTCGGCCAGGTCGGGGACCGGCAGCTCGAGCAGGAACTCGCGCAGCTCGTTGAAGTTGCGCTCGCGGATGAGCTCGGTGACGTCGGGGCGGACGAGGTTGCCGAGCATCGCGCCCGATACTATGCGCTGCGCATGCCGACCTACGACGCCTCGGCCATCGAGGTCCTCACCGGCCTCGAGCCGGTCCGCCGCCGCCCGGGGATGTACACCGCCACCGAGCGGCCCAACCACCTGGCGCAGGAGGCGATCGACAACGCCGTCGACGAGGCGGTCGCCGGCTACGCCCGCTCGCTGCTCGTCACGCTGCACGCCGACGCCTCGCTGTCGGTGGCCGACGACGGCCGCGGCATGCCGGTCGACGTCCACCGCGAGCACAAGGTCTCGGGCGTCGAGCTGATCCTCACCCGCCTGCACTCCGGCGCCAAGTTCTCCGACAAGTCGTACCGCTTCTCGGGCGGCCTGCACGGCGTCGGGATCTCGGTCGTCAACGCGCTGTCGAGCCGCTTCGAGGTCGAGGTCAAGCGCGACGGCAAGCTTTGGCGGATGACCTTCGCCGACGGCGATGCCACCTCCAAGCTCAAGGCGGTGGGCACCGTCGGCATGCGGCAGACCGGCACCACGGTGCGCTTCTGGCCCGACCCCAAGTTCTTCGACAGCCCCAAGTTCGCGGTGCCGCGGCTCAAGCACGTGCTGCGCGCCAAGGCCGTCCTCTGCCCCGGCCTGCAGGTCTCCTTCCGCAGCGAGGAAGACAAGAAAGACGACCAGGACTGGTGCTACGAGGAGGGGCTCGCCGACTACCTGCTCGACGAGCTGGAAGGCGAGCCGCTGGTCCCCGAGGCGCCCTTCGTCGGCCACTTCCAGGGGCCCGAGCAGGAGGTCGACTGGGCGGTGGCGTGGCTGCTGGAGGAGGGCGCCGAGGCGGTGCAGGAGAGCTACGTCAACCTCATCCCCACCGCGCAGGGCGGCACCCACGTCGCCGGCTTTCGCGCCGGCTTGACCGAAGCCGTGCGCGAGCTCGCCGAGTTCCGCGACCTGCTGCCGCGCGGCGTCAAGCTCGCCCCCGACGACGTCTGGGAGCGCTGCACCTACGTGCTGTCGCTGCGCACCAAGGACCCGCAGTTCTCCGGCCAGACCAAGGAGCGCCTCACCTCGCGCGAGGCGGCGGCCTTCGTCTCCGGCGTCGCCAAGGACGCCTTCTCGCTGTGGCTCAACCAGCACACCGAGCTCGCCGAGCGCATCGCCCAGCTCGCCATCGACAGCGCCATGCGGCGCCAGCGCCTGGCCAAGAAGGTGCAGCGCAAGAAGGTGGCGGCGGGTCCCGCCCTGCCCGGCAAGCTCGCCGACTGCACGCACGAGAACCTCGAGGAGACCGAGCTGTTCCTGGTCGAGGGCGACTCCGCCGGCGGCTCGGCGAAGCAGGCGCGCAGCAAGGAGACGCAGGCGATCCTGCCGCTGCGGGGGAAGATCCTCAACGCCTGGGAGGTCGCGCCCGACGAGGTGCTGGGCAGCAAGGAAGTGCACGACATCGCCGTGGCGCTCGGCGTCGACCCGGCGTCCGGCGACCTCTCGGGGCTGCGCTACGGCAAGGTCTGCATCCTCGCCGACGCCGACTCCGACGGCGCCCACATCGCGACGCTGCTCTGCGCCCTCTTCGTGCGACACTTCCGCCCGCTCGTCGAGGCCGGACGCGTGCACGTGGCGATGCCGCCGCTGTACCGCATCGACGTCGGCAAGCAGGTCTTCTACGCCCTCGACGAGGGCGAGAAGAAGGGCGTCCTCGACCGCATCGCGGCCGAGAAGCTCAAGGGCAAGGTGAACATCCAGCGGTTCAAGGGGCTCGGCGAGATGAACCCGCTGCAGCTGCGCGAGACGGTGATGGCGCCCGAGACCCGGCGCCTCGTCCGCCTCGAGCTGCAAGCTGGCGACGGCGCCGACGAGATCATCGACATGCTCCTCGCCAAGGGACGCGCCGCCGACCGGCGGGCCTGGTTGGAGGCGAAGGGCAACCAGGCGGAGGTGTTGTCGTGAGCGAAATTCAGGTGAAAGAAACCGGCGACCCCAGCGCGGCGCTGCAGATCGAAGACCTGGCGGAAGGCAGCGGCGCCGCCGCGCAGCGCGGCCAGCAGTTGGAGGTGCTCTACACGCTGTGGCTGTTCGACCCGCGCGAGCCCGGGCACAAGGGGCGCAAGGTCGACAGCACCGACCAGCACGGCGGCGTGCCCTTCAGCTTTCGCCTCGGCCACGGCCAGGTCATCAAGGGGTGGGACGCCGGCGTCGAGGGGATGAAGATCGGCGGCAAGCGCCGGCTGGTGGTGCCGCCGGCGCTCGGCTACGGAGCGCACGGGGCCGGCGGCGTCATCCCGCCGGGCGCGACGCTGCTGTTCGAGGTCGAGCTGCTCGACGCGCACCCGTAGTTGGTCGCTGCCGCTCGAAGCTGCTAGCCGCCGAAGCGGTGCCCGCACGCGCGCGGCGGCGTCGAGCCGGACGGGGCGCCGAGGTAAAGGTCGGCGAGCACCAGTGCGCCGCTGGGCTCGAAGCGCAGCGTGCCGGTGAGGTCGGCCCCCGGCGGCGGAACCGAGTTGCCGCCGGTGACGGTGAAGGTGACGGCGCCCGTCTTGCGGTCGACGGCGTAGGTGCCCCAGTAGTCCTTGTAGCGCTCGAAGGGGAACCAGGTGACGGTGAAGCTGCCGCCCTCGGTGAGCATCAGCTCGCGCATGAGCGGTGCCTTGTCGGCCGGCGTCGGATCGGGTCCGCCGGCCTTGCCGTTGCTGTCGCAGGCGAGACGGGCGGATTCTTCCCACATGCCGGCCCAAGGCTGCGGTGCCGGGTCGATGACGACGACCTCGCTCTGCAGGCGCTGCCTCTTGCCGCGCACCGTCAGCTCGGCGAGCACCTTGGCGCGCGTGCCCGGGCGCGCCGAAGCGGCGAGCGCCAGCGCACCGGTCTTCGCGTCGAGGGACCCGACGTCCTTGGCCTCGAGGGTCCAGGTCACGGGCACGCTCACGGGGCCATCCAGGAAGCCGAACTGCGTGCAGACCACGTGCAGGGTGGCGGTGGCGCCGGGCCTCAGGGCGATCGGGTGGCCGTCGCCGATGACGATGCGCGCCTCGGGATCGCCGAGACACTCGTCGGCGGCCTGCGCCGGCGCCGGCGCAGGCCGGCAAGCGGCAAGAGCGGCGACCGCCACCATCGTCTGAGCGAGGCGGGCAAAGTTCACGTGGGAGCCTCCTTCGGGAGGCGTGAGTGTAACCGGCGCGTCCGGAAGGTCGCGTCAGGAACGTACCGGCGTCACCGCCGCTGCAGCGATGGGCCCGCTGACTGTGCTCGATTTCTCTCGACGCGCTGTCTGTCGTATGTCACAATCCCATTGCCGCGCCGGGGCGCCCACACCCTCGCACGCCCCGATCGTTGGCGCCCGGCGCGGCGCCCTTGACCAGGGCGGCGGCCTAGCCGAACTCTTTGGACGGCGCCGCCTGCTGCGGCCCGACCCGGCCGGCGACGATCTCGGCCTTGAAGTAGTTCTCGCCGCGCACGGGGCTGCCGGCGAGGCGGCGCAGCATGGCGAGCTGGCCGACGTGGGTCAGCGCGTCGGCGATCGGCCCCTGGAACAGCCGCTCCGGTGAAGCGGCCAGCTCCGCGTCGCCGGCCAGCACCGAGTCGAAGTGCTCGAGAGTGGCGAAGAACCGCTCGCACTCGGCCGGCCACGTCCGCGCCGCGGAGTCCGACCACAAGCTGCGCCCTTCCATCAGCGCGCATGCCCAGTCGAAGAGATCGCCGACATGGGCGAGGATCTCGCCCGCCGACCGCGACTCCGGCGCGGCGCGGAACTTCGCGAACCCCGGCGGCGCGTCGCGGATCGCCTTGCCGCCGCGGTAGGCGAGGGTGGCCAGGCAGTGGCGGAGGAACTGGCGTTGCGTTGCTTCGTCCACGTGCGATCCTCGGAAGCTACCGGTCGACGATGGCGGGCACGGACCCAGCCTGCCATGGAGCCGGGCGCAGATACAACTCCCGGTTACTCAGCGGCCCTAGTCCTGGCGCAACGCAGCAGCGGGATCCGTACGCGCGGCGCGTAGCGCGGGCAGCAGGGCGGCGGCGAGGGCGGCAAGGGCGAGCAGGGCGGGCGCGGCGACGAGGGTTGTGGCATCGAGGGTGCCGACGCCGAAGAGCATGCCGCGCAGCAGGCGGACGAAGGGGATGCACAGCGCGACTCCGACGAGCGCGCCGGCGGCGAGCATGCGCAACGCGTTGCCGACGACCAGGCGCAGCAGGTCGCGCGGTCCGGCGCCGACGGCGAGCCGCACCGCGAGCTCGCGCGTGCCGCTCACCACGGCCTGGCTGAGCAGGCCGAAGAGACCGACCGTGGCGATGGCGAGGCCGAGCAGCGCGTAGAGCGAGGCCACGGCCGCCCGCAGGCGCTGCGGCGTGAGCAGGGCGCGACGCGCCTCGTCGCCGGTCGTGAGCTCGACGAGCGCGAGGCCCGGGTGGACGCGCCTCAGCGCGGCGCGCACCTGCTCGTTGACCTCGCGCAAAGGCAGCCGCGACCGCAGCAGCAGGCTGGCGCGGCTGTGCGGGCGTTGCGCCAGCGGGAAGTACACCGCCGGCGGCGCCGGCTCGTCGGGCGGACCGGCGCGCAGCCCCGGCGCCACGCCGACCACCGTCCATGCCTCGTGCGGCGAGCCCGGCGAGACGACTTGCTTCCCGACGGCGGCCGCGGCGCTGCCCCAGAGCTCGGCGGCCAGCGGCTCGGCGATGACAACCGCCGGCGCGCTCGCCGCTGCGTCGCGCCCGTCGAGCGCTCGTCCTGCCACCAGGCGGACACCGAGCGCGTCGAAGTAGCCGGTCGTGACGAGGTCGTAGGCGGCGTGGCGGAGGTCCTCCGGCCGGTCGCTGCGCGCCACCTCGGCCGGCCGGTGCATCATCGAGTAGGGCGCCACGTGAGCGAGGCTCGCGCTCTCCACGCCGGGGACGCGCTCGACCTCCACGCGCAGCCGCTCGTAGAGGCGTGCGGGCGTGCCGCCGTCGAGATTCCGAGGGGCGTAGAGCGTGGCGAGGAAGAGGTGGTCGGGCGAGTAGCCGGCGTCGAAGGCGCTCGCCCGCAGCAACGAGCGTGCGAGCAAGCCGCCGCCGAGGCAGAGGGCGAGGGACAGGGCGAGCTGCAGCGCCACCAGGGCGCGGCGGCCGCCGAGGCCGGCCGCTTCGCCCGCCGCGCCGCGCAGGCCGAGCAGCGCCCGCTCGCGCCGCAGCAGCGGCAGCAGCGAGGCGCCGCCGGCCACGGCAGCACAGCCGAGGGTTGCGGCGAGCGCGAACGCGGCGGTGCGGGCGTCGAAGCGCACCAGCTGGCTCCAGTCCGACCAGCCGGCGATGGGGCTCGTCAACGTCCAGGTCTCCAGCCGCGAGGCGAGCGCGACGGCCAGCGGCAGGCCGAGCAGCGCGCCGATCGCGCACAGCCACCCGGCGTCGGCGAGCGCGCGCCCCGCCAGGCGAGGGCGCGACTCGCCGAGCGCGGCGCGGATCGTCCACTCGCGGCGGCGCAGCGCGGCGCGAGCGAGCTGCAGGTTGGCGACGCTGGCGGCGGCGAGGAGCAGGAAGAGCATCGCGCAGGCAAAGAGGGCGCGAGCGGGAGTGAGGTAGGGGTCGGGCCCCCAGCCGTCATCGTAGCGGTCGGTGGGCACCACGGCGATCTGGCGCGCGCCGTCCTCGAGCGGCGTCTCGCGGTCGGCCGCCTGCGCCAGCGGCAGCAACGAGGCGCGCAGGCGTTCCGGCGTCCAACCGGGCACCAGCCGCCCCATCAGCTGCAAGAAGCGCTTCTCGGGGTCGTCGAGCCGCGGCACGCCGCTCAGGGCGTCGGTGTGGGCCAGCGGGTAGTACAGCGCGCCGGCGTGACCGTGCCCCTGGAACCCCTCCGGCGCGATGCCCACGATCGTCGCCGCGACGCCGTTGACGCGCAGCGTGCGGCCGACGACGCCGGGATCGCCGCCGAAACGCGCGCGCCAGAAGCTAGGGTGGAGCACCACCACCACCGGCGCGCCGGCCCGGTCGTCATCGGCTTGCAGCAGCCGGCCGCGCAGCGGTCGCGCGCCCAGCAGCTCGAAGTAGCCGGCGCTCACGGCGTAGGCCCAGCCGAAGCGCGTGCGCTCGCCGTCTTCGAGCGAGGCGCCGTGCGGCGAGTAGCCGATCACCGCGTCGAGGCCGGCTCGCCGCTCGCGCAGCAGCCGCAGCTCCTGGAAGGATGCCTGCGCGCGCGGCTCGTTGCGGGTACCGAAGTAGACGTTGACCAGCCGGTGCGGCTGAGGAGCGTCAACGCGCGGCCACAGCATCGCCGAGAGGTAGGAGAAGAGAGCCGTGCTGACGCCGACGGCGAGGGCGACGACGACGATCGCCGGGACGGCGGTGGCGGGCTGACGCAGCAGGCGGCGCGACATGGTGCCGTGAGCGACGGCGCCAGTTTAGCGAAAGCCGGCGAGGCTCGACCCCTTCTTCTCGGTCCCTTTGCTACCATCCGCGCCCGCATGGCCAGAGCTTCGAAGCGCGCGGGCGGCAACGGTGCCGCAGCGCCCCCACCACCGCCCGTCCCCGACGTCGAGCGCCTCCCGCTCGCCACCTTCACCGAGAAGGCGTACCTCGACTACTCGATGTACGTGGTACTCGACCGCGCGCTGCCGGCGCTCGCCGACGGGCTCAAGCCGGTGCAGCGGCGCATCGTCTACGCGATGTCGGAGCTCGGGCTCTCGGCGACCGCCAAGCACAAGAAGTCGGCGCGCACGGTGGGCGACGTGCTGGGCAAGTTCCACCCTCACGGCGACAGCGCCTGCTACGAGGCGATGGTGCTGATGGCGCAGCCGTTCTCGTTCCGCTACCCGCTCGTCGACGGGCAGGGGAACTGGGGCTCGCAGGACGATCCGCGCTCGTTCGCCGCCATGCGCTACACCGAGGCGCGGCTCACCGCCTTCGCGCAGACGCTGCTCGCCGAGCTGCCGCACGGCACCGTCGACTGGGTGCCCAACTTCGACGGCACGCTGGAGGAGCCCGAGGTGCTGCCGTCGCGGCTGCCGCACGTGCTGCTCAACGGCGCCTCCGGCATCGCCGTCGGCCTCGCCACCGACATCCCGCCGCACAACCTGCGCGAGCTGGTGGCGGCGGCGGTGGCGCTGCTCGAAGACCCCGAGCGTCCCGGCAAGGAGCTGGCCAAGCTCGTCCCCGGCCCCGACTTCCCGACCGCGGCGGAGATCATCAGCCCGCCCGAAGAGCTGCGCGCCTCTACGACACCGGCACCGGCTCGATCCGCATGCGCGCCGCCTGGGAACGCGAGGAGGGCGACGTCGTGATCACCGCCCTGCCGTACCAGGTCTCGGGCTCCAAGGTGCAGCAGCAGATCGCGGCGCAGATGCAGGCGAAGAAGCTGCCCTGGGTGGACGACCTGCGCGACGAGTCCGACCACGAGAGCCCGACGCGGCTCGTCATCTCGCTGCGCAGCAGCCGCGTCGACGTCGAGTCGGTGATGGCGCACCTCTTCGCCACCACCGACCTCGAGCGCACCTACCGCGTCAACATGAACGCCATCGGGCTCGACGGCCGGCCGCGCCTCTACACGCTGCGCACGATGCTCGTCGAGTGGCTGCAGTTCCGCACCGAGACGGTGCGCCGGCGGCTGCAGCACCGCTACGACCGCGTGCTGGCGCGCCTGCACGTGCTCGAAGGCTTCCTCGTCGCCTTCCTCAACATCGACGAGGTGATCGCCATCATCCGCCGCGAGGAAGAGCCCAAGCCGGTGCTGATGGCGCGCTTCGCCCTCACCGAGGCGCAGGCGGAGGCGATCCTCGAGCTCAAGCTGCGCCACCTCTCCCGCCTCGAGGAGATGAAGATCCGCGGCGAGCAGGACGAGCTGATGCGCGAGCGCGACGAGCTCGAGAGCATCCTCAAGTCGAAGAAGCGGCTGGCGAGGAAGGTGCGCGAGGAGCTCGAGGCGGACGCCGAGCAGCACGGCGACAAGCGGCGCTCGCCGATCGTGCAGCGCGAGGCGGCGCGGGCGCTCGCCGAGGAGCAGCTCGTGCCCTCGGAGCCGATCACCGTGGTGATCTCGGAGAAGGGCTGGGTGCGCGCCGCCAAGGGGCACGAGCTCGAGCCGCGCGAGCTGCAGTACCGCGCCGGCGACGCCTTCCTGCACGCGGCGCGCGGGCGCAGCAACCAGCCGGCGGTGTTCCTCGACTCGACGGGCCGCGCCTACGCGCTGCCCAGCCACAACCTGCCCTCGGCGCGCGGGCAGGGCGAGCCGCTGACCAGCACGGTGAGCCCGCCGCCGGGCGCCTCGTTCGTCGGCGTGGTGCTGGCGGCCGACGACGACCTGGTGCTGCTGGCGAGCGACGCCGGCTACGGCTTCCTGGCGCCGCTTCGGCGAGCTGCAGACGCGGCACAGCAGCGGCAAGGCGGTGATGACGCTGTCGAAGGGGGCGCGGCCGCTGCCGCCGCTGCGGATCGGCAAGCCGGCGGGCGAGGAGCTGCTCGCCGTCGCCACCGACTCGGGCAACCTGCTGCTCTTCGCGCTCGCCGAGCTGCCGCAGATGCCGCGCGGCAAGGGAGTCGAAGCTGCTCAACATCCCCGCCAAGCGGCAGGGGCAGGAGCGGCTGGTGGCGCCGGTGGTGCTGTCGCCCGGCGCCACCCTGCGCGTGCACTCGGGGAAGCGCTTCTACCAGATCAAGAAGGGCGACCTCGAGCACTTCCGCGGCACGCGGGCGCAGCGCGGCGGGCGGCTGCCGCGCGGGTTCCAGAACGTCACCGCGCTGGAAGTGGTGGGCGGCGAGCTCGAGCTGCCGCTCGGTTGAGGCATCGGACGGCGGGCGCGGAGCCCGCCCTACATCCGAAGCGCACGCGGCCCGTGTAGGGCGGCCTCCACGGCCGCCGTCCGCTGGCAATGGCCTTGCACCTGCCGCCGCTGCCGCGATGATGCGAGCGGCGGGAGGAGCACCGATGCCAGAGATCCAGCGCGAGAAAGGCGACGCCCCGCGGCGGCGCAAGAAGGGCGACGGCGAGTCGCGCAAGCCCAAGCCGCCGTTCCCCGAGCAACACCAGGAGAAGCCCGGCATCGAAGCCGAGCTCGAGCCGCGACCGAAGTACGAGGCGCCGCAGTACAAGGCGGCCGGCAAGCTGCGAGGGCAAGGTGGCGCTGATCACCGGCGGCGACTCCGGCATCGGCCGCGCCGTCGCCGTGCTCTTCGCCCGCGAGGGCGCCGACGTCGCCTTCACCTACCTGCCCGCAGGAACAGGTCGACGCCGACGAGACCGAGCGCGCCGTCGAAGAGGCCGGCGCGCAGGCGCTGGCGCTGGTCGGCGACCTCACCGACCCCGAGTTCTGCAAGCACGCCGTCGGCCGAGACCGTCGACTCGCTCGGCCGGCTCGACATCCTGGTCAACAACGCCGCCTTCCAGCAGCACGTCGAGAAGCCCGAGGACCTCACCGACGAGCAGTGGCGGCACACCTTCGACACCAACATCTTCGCCTACTTCCGCATGGTCAAGGCGGCGCTGCCGCACCTCGCCAAGGGATCGGCGATCATCAACACCGGCTCGATCACCGGCCTCGAGGGGAGCCCGCACCTGCTCGACTACTCGGCCACCAAGGGCGCCATCCACGCCTTCACCAAGACGCTGGCGCAGAACCTCGTCGAGCGCGGCATCCGCGTCAACTGCGTCTCGCCGGGACCGGTGTGGACGCCGCTCAACGCCAGCGACAAGCCGCCGGAGAAGGTGGCCCACTTCGGCGAGGACACGCCGATGAAGCGCCCGGCGCAGCCGGAGGAGATCGCGCCGGCCTACGTCTACTTCGCGTCCTACGCCGACTCGAGCTACGTCACGGGCGAAGTGCTGACGCTGCTGGGCGGCGAGACGACAGCGGGGTAGAAGGACGGCGGTAGGATGCGCGCGTGCGCATCGCGCTCGCCTCGGACCACGCGGGGTTCCGCTACAAGGAGCAGTTGCGCGAGCTCCTCACCGAGCGCGGGCACGAGCCGGTGGACTTCGGCACCCACTCCGAGGAGTCGGTCGACTACCCGCTGTTCATCCGCCCCGCGGCGTTGGCGGTGGCGTCCGGCGAGTGCGAGCGCGGCATCGTCCTCGGCGGCTCGGGCAACGGCGAGGCGATGGCGGCCAACCGCGTACGCGGCGTGCGCTGCGCGCTGTGCTGGAGCCGCGAGAGCGCCGAGCTGGCGCGCCGCCACAACGACGCCAACGTGATCTCCATCGGCGAGCGGCTGGTGCCGTGGGAGCTGGTGGTGGAGATCGTCGACGCCTGGCTGGCAACGCCGTTCGACGGTGGTCGCCATGCGCGGCGCATCGCGCAGCTGGACGCGGAGCCGGTGAGCGGCTAGCGCGGCGTCACAGCCGCCACACCCGCCGCAGCACCTGGACGACGGTGAGCACGGCCGCGGCCATCACCGCCAGCGTGAACGGCACGCCCCACCAGGCGCCGAACGGCGGCCAGGTGCGCTCGAAGTTCATGCCGTAGAAGCCGGTGATCACCGCCAGCATGCCGACGATGATGGTCACCACGGTGAGCCGGTTGACGACGCGGTTGAGGCGGTTCGACGTGGCCGACATGTAGAGGTCGATGCCGCTCGACAGCAGGTCGCGGAAGGTGTCGGCCATGTCGGTGATGCGCAGCAGGTGGTCCTGCACGTCGCGCAGGTAGTACGAGAGGTTCTCGGTCTCCAGGTAGGGGAGATCGCGGCGGTTGATCAGCGTCATCGCGTCGCGCTGCGGCGCCACCACCTTGCGCAGCACGACGAGCTGCCGCTTGAGGCGGAACAGCCGCTCCAGCGTCTCGTGGCTGGGCTTCTCGAGCACCAGGTCCTCGAGCTGGTCGATCTCGTCGCCGAGCTGATCGAGCAGGGGGAAATAGCCGTCGACGACGGTGTCCAGCAGGGCATAGAGGACGTGCGCCGCGGTTGGTGAGTCCGGGAAGAGGCGGCTCGCCCGCCGCTCGGCCTCGGCGACAGCCGGCTCGTCGGCGGGGTGCACGGTGACCAGCAGGCTGCGGGCGACGAAGACGTCGAGCTCGCGGAAGCGCACCTCGCAGTCGACGAGCTCGCCGGGGTTGAGGATGAGGAAGAGGTGCTCGGGGTACTCCTCGACCTTTGGCCGCTGGTGCTGGTTGCGGGTGTCCTCGATGGCCAGCGGGTGGAAGTGGAAGAGGTCGCGCATCAGCGCCGCCTCTTCGTCGTCGGGGCCGGTGATGTCGACCCAGGCGAAGGTGCCGGAGTCGATCACCGACTTCAGCTTCGAGGGGTGGGTCTCCTCGAGGCCGCGCTTTCCCGCGGTGAGCAGGCGGATCACGGCGCTGCCCTCGTCGCCGTGGCTCTTGTTGCTCTGGCTCTCGTCCCGTGCGTCGGCATGGCGGCGCCATTATCGCGTGGCGCCGGTCTGCCGGGCACGGCAACTCGCGTTGGTATCCTCCCCGCGATGACGGGCACCGCCGCGGACCCTCGCCGGCGCCGCTTCGACCCGGTGGTGGCGGCGGTGTTCGCGCTCGGCCTGTTGCTGTCGCTGCTGCTGGCGCTGCGCAGCCAGGTCGGCGGCGACCAGCTCAACCTGCTGGCGCGCGGCTGGCTGCTGCTCGAGCGCGGCGAGTGGGTGCCCTACGGCAACCCCAGCAGCAGCGGCGGGGCGGTGCCCGGCGGCGTCACCGCGCTGCTGGTGGCGGCGCCGATGGCGCTGTGGCGGCACCACCGCGCGGCAGTGCTCGGCCTGCTGCTTACCCAGGTGCTGGCGTTCGCGCTGCTCGACCGCTGGCTGGGCGAGGCGTTGGCGCGGCGCGAGCGGCGCCTCTTCGCCGTCGTCTACTGGCTGAGCCCGTGGCGGCTGTTGCTCTCGGGATTCCTATGGAACCCCGGCTACCTGCTGCTGCTCGGGGCGGTGCACGCCTGGAGCTCGTGGCGGCAGCGGCGCGAGGCGGCGTTGTGGCCGTCGTTCGCGCTCGCCCTGGCGCTGGGGCTCGGCTTCCAGGTCCATCCGTCGGTGACGTTGCTTGGTGCGGCCACCGTGCTGCTGCTGCTCACCGGCCACACGCGGCTGCGCTGGAACGGCTTCGCCGCCGGCTTGGCGCTCTCCGCCCTGCCGCTCGTTCCCTGGGCGTTGGCGGTGGCGCGCGAGCCGGCGCTGCTGCCGGTGTCGCAGGGCTTCCCGTTCCGCGGCCTGCTGCTGGTCTTCCCCTTCGTGCGGGGCGTGTTGTACTGGCTGCGTCACGGCTCGCTCGCCCTGCCGGGCGCGGAAGCACGCTTCGACTTCACGCCCGAGCTCGGCGAGGCGGTGGCGCCGGCGGCCAAGGTCGTCGCCGACGGGCTGGTGAGCTGGGTCGGCGCGCTCACCGTGATCGTGCCGCTGCTCGCCAACCTCTGGCTCTGGCGCGGGCTCCGCCGGCGCGGCCTCGCCGAGTTGCTCGGCGTGCGGCCCGGGCGTCGCGCCTGGGTGGCGGGCTACGCGCGGGTCGGCTTCGCGGCGGCGCTGCTCACCTACGCCGTGGCGCCGACGACGGTGATGTGGTGGCAGGGCGTGGCGCTGCTCCATGCGGCGCTATTGCCGCTCGCGCTGTGGGCCGGGGTGCTGTTGCGTCGTCGCCGCCGCCTGACCATGCGCGTCGTCTGGGCGTGGGGGAGCGTGGCGGTGTTGGCGGCGGTGTTGATCGCGTTCGGCGGCCGCCGTCACCGCTGCGGCGGCGAGGACAGCATCGTGCTGCCGCTGCGCGGCGACCACCCGATGCTGCACGACCTGCGCATCGACGACAGCTGTCCGATCGAGATCCGGCCGGATGGCTGGTGGCCTGACGTGCTGCCGGAACCGCCAGAGCCGCGCGGCGCTCAGCCGCCGGTGCGGTCCATCGCCGACGCCCAGGGGAGGGTCGCGAGCTTGCCGTTCGATTCGCGTCCGTTCGATGCGCGCGCGGGCTTCCGGGCGCCGCTGTCATGGCGCGAGGCCGGCGCCGACGCGGCGGACTCGTCGGACGTCGGAGCGGTCTCTCCCGGCGCGATCATGGGGCTGCCAGGCAGCAGAGCGAGCAACGTGCCCGTGGCCTCGACTCGCCCCGGCGGCGCCGGCGGAATGTTGCCAACCACCGGGCGCGGTGGAAGCTCGCCCGGCAGCAGCTTCGGCGGCGGTGGTGGCGGCGGCTCCTGTGCGGCAACGCGGAAGTTGCCGACGAGTCCCGCGGCCTCGCGCCGCAGCGTCAGCGTGCCGGAGACGGCGCTGTTGAAGTCCTTCATGCTGCCCAGCGCCTCGCCGCGCGTGGTGACGAAGGCGTAGACCCGCACCGGAACCAGCGGCTCCTGCGGCGCGTGCAGTGCATAGGTGCCCGGCTCGGCGGGCACGTTGAGGAACACCACCACCGCATCGGGCTGCGAGCTGCCGCCGGCGCGGTGACGCAGCTCGAGGCGCAACCTCGGCGTGCGGCCGCTCGCCGCCGGCAGCGGCTCGACCACGACGTCGGGATCGTCGTCTTCGACGGTGAAATCGCCGGCGAGCGTCAGCGAGCTGGCCGACGGCGGAGGCGGCGGCTCCGGCACCTGCTGCGGCGCCGGCGCGACGCGCGGCTTGACCGGTGCCGGCGGGCCCGCTCCCGCCAGCCGTTCCATCATCGCCGTCTCGGTCCCGCACGCCGCGACGAGTACCGCGACGACGACCAAGGCAGTGAGGGTGTTAGCCGGTTCACGCACGATCTTCACGCTCCAGCACCCTGGTGGAGCAACCGACGTGCCACCTGGTCTGAAAGAGGCCTGAAAGAAGCTGCCGCGGTTTGGGATTCGCCCCGCGATCGTCGATAATTGCCGGCACCGCATGGAGAAAGCTCGTTCTCGTCGTCGACGATCAGCCCGCCATCCTCAGCACCCTTTCCGCCATCCTCGCGGACGAGGGGTACCGCACGGTGGTCACCGAGAGCGGCGAGGAGGCGCTGCGTCTCTACGAGGAGACGCGCCCCGACGTCGTCTTCCTCGACATCTGGCTCGCCGACATGGACGGCCTGGAGACGCTGCAGGCGCTGCGCCAGCGCGACCCGCGCGCGGCGGTGATCATGATCTCCGGCCACGGCACCGCCGCCACCGCCGTGCAGGCGCTCAAGATGGGGGCCTGCGACTTCATCGAGAAGCCGCTCTCCTACGGCCAGGTGGTGGCCGCCGTCGCCGGCGCGCTCGCGCGCAAGGAGAACGGCAGCGCCGCGCCGCTGCCGGTGCTCGCCGAGGACGCCGCGGCGCCGCCCGACCTGGCGCCGCCGCCATCGCTCGCCGCTCTTGCGCACCGGAACGCTGCCGCAGCGCACGCTACGCGCGAGCACCGTGCTCTACGGCCTCGGCCTGCACTCGGGGACGCGCACCGGCATGGCGCTGCAGCCGCTGCCGCCCGACAGCGGCCTGCACATCGTCACCCTGCCCACGCGCACGCACGTGCCGGTGCACGTCGACCGCGTCGGCGACACCGACTACGCGACGACGCTGGCCGTCGACGGCCAGGCGATCCGCACCGTCGAGCACCTGCTCTCGGCGCTGCACGCGCGCGGCGTCACCAACCTGCTGATCAAGGTGCACGGCGAGATCCCGGTGCTCGACGGCTCGGCGCTGGAGTTCTGCCAGGCGCTCGAGCAGGTGGGCGTCGTCGACCAGGAGGCGCCGCGCCGGAGCTGGTGATCGACCGCCGCTACGAAGTGAGCAGCGGCAACGGCAAGCTGCTCGCGATCGAGCCCTTCGACGGCTTCGCGGTGAGCTACCTGCTGCGCTACCCGCCGCCCATCGGCGAGCAGCGCGGCGAGTTCACCTTGACCAGCTTCGAGGCCTACGAGCGCGAGATCGCGCCCGCCCGCACCTTCGGGTTCATGAAGGACCTCAAGATGATGAGCGAGCTCGGCCTCGGCACCGGCGGCCGCCTCGACAACTGCATCCTGGTGGGCGACGAAGGGCGTGGTCAACACGACGCTGCGCTTCCCCGACGAGTTCGTGCGCCACAAGATCCTCGACGTCATCGGCGACCTCTACCTGCTCGGCTATCCGATCCGCGGCCGCGTCACCGCGCGGCTGACGGGCCACCGCGACAACATCGCGCTGCTGCGCGCCATCCAGGCCGCCAACCCGGTGGCGGCGGTGGCGGCGCCGTAGGCTGCGCGCGGTCGCGTCGCGGCCGCGGCCTGCGGAGAGCGGGATGACGGGCACCGCCGAGCCGACCGCCCGACTGCGGCTCGCCGCGCTGCGCCGGCGGGCGTCGGCGTTCTGGCGCCTCCCTGGCGTGCCTTACCTCGCTGCGCTGGCGGCGGCGGTGGTGGTGTTCCTCGCCTGCTGGCCGATCTTCGCCGGCGACACCGACCTCTGGTTCCAGCTCAACGCCGGCCGCACCATCGTCGAGACCGGCAGCATCCCGCGCTTCGCCGTCGGCACCTTCCTGGAGCGGCCGTGGATCGACTACGCCTGGCTGTTCCAGCTGACGGCGTTGGGTGCGTACTCCGCCGGGGGCTACGTCGGGCTGATCGTGCTGCGCGCGTGCCTGTTCCTGGCGATGGCCGCCGCGGTCGTTGCGCTGATGCGGCCGTGGCGCCGGCCGGGCGTGCCGTGGCGCATCGCGGCCGGCGTGCTGGTGCTGCTGGTGCAGCTGCCGCGCTTCGGCTCGGTGCGGCCGCAGCTGGTGGCGCTGGTGATGCTCGCCGTGGTGCTGCTGGCGCTCGAGCGCGGCGGGCGTTGGCTGGCGGTGCTGCCGCTCGCGGCGCTGGCGTGGGTCAACGCCCACGGCGTGTCGTGGCCGGTGCTCGCGGTAGCGCTCGGCGCCTACGGGGCGGAGGTGGGCTGGCAGTGGCTGCGCGGGCGCGCGCCGGCCGACCTGCGGGCGCGCGCCCTGGCGATCGCCGCCGCGGCGGCCGCGGTGCTGGTCACGCCGCACGGCTTCAGGCTGCTGCCGTTGCCGTTCACGCCGGCCGAGTTCGCCTCGCGGATGGTCGACGAGATGGGGGCGCTCCCCGCGATCGACTACGCGCGGTTCGCGCTGGAGGGGCTGGTGCTCGGCCGGCAGACGCTGTTCAACCTGGTGATGCTGCTGGCGGTGGTGGCGCTCGTCGAAGGGGCGGCGCAGCGGCGGCTGCGCGTCGCCCATGTGCTGCTCCTCGCCGGCGGAGCAGTCGGCCTGTCGCGCGGCAGCCGCTTCGTCTGCGAGGTCGCCCTCTTTGCGTTGCCGCTGCTGGCAGCTTGGGAGCCGCCGGTGCTGTTGCGCCAGCGCGCCGCGCCGCGGCTCCTCCGCGCCGCGGGCCTCACGCTGCTGGCGCTGGTGCCGTTCGCCACGCTGGTCCACCTGCGCTACCCGGGACGCTGGCCGCTCTCGGTGGACAACCTGCCCACGGGAGTCGCCAGCTTCCTGGCGCGCGCCGGCCGCGGCGGCACGATCTTCGGCTCGCCCGACCTCGCCGGCTACCTGGAGTGGAAGCTGGCTCCCCGCTACCGCGTCTTCGCCGACCTGCAGACGCCGTTCCCCTACAAAGACCTCGACATGTTCCTCGCCATCGGCCATACCGGCGACCGCATCCTGCTCGGCCGCGCGCTGGAGCGGTATCGGCCGGACTTCTTCACCGTCGACGTCAACGACCGCGAAGCGCCGGCCAACCTCGATCCGCGCTGGGGCTATCGCCCGGTCGCGTTCGACTGGACGACGGTCCTCTACGCGCACCGTCAGAGCCAGCGCCGGCTGGTGGAGCGCTACGAGCTACGGGCGGTCGATCCGTTCATCGCCGTCACCGGGCAGTTACGCCCCGGTGCGCCGCCCGAGCTCGGCCGCGCCGAGCTTGCCCGCGTGCTCGCGCTCGATCGCGACAACGGCGCTGTGGCGGTGGCAATGGCGCGGCTAGAGCTCGCGCGCGGGAACACCGTGGCCGCGCTGCCGCTTGGTCGGCGCGCCGCGGCGTTGACGCCGCTGCGCGCGGAGGCCTGGATGACGGTGGGCGACGCGAGCCTGGCGCTCGGCCGCTACGGCGAAGCGGTGAACGCTTACGAGACGGCACGCCGTCGCGGCGGCCGCGAGGACCGCATCGGCCGCCAACTATGGGTGTGCTGGACCAAGCTGGGCCGTCCGCGTCGCGCCTACCGCGAGCTCGACCGCGTCGTCGACCCGGTGGGCTCGGCCACCACCTTCGTCGACTTGCTGGCGCTCGGTGAGACCGCCGCCGCCGCAGGCGACCGCGAGGCGGCGGAACGCAACCTCACGTTCGCGCTGTGGAAGGCGCCCGACGCCGAGTCGCAGCGCCGCGCCGCCGCTGCGCTGGAGCGCGTGCGGCGCCAGTGATGACGACGGGTCGACGAGGCGCCTACCGCGGCGGATCGCCTCACCGTTTGCCCGGCTCTGCGCTCGCAGCCGGCTCGACCTTGACCACGTTCCCCGCCGAGTAGGCCGTGAACTCCGGCGCGTACATCGACTGCAGCTCGGCCGGGGCGACGCGGAAGGTGCCGGCCATGTTGACGCGCAGGCGGTGCGTGAAGGTGTACTCGCCGGCCGGCAGCCACTCGAAGAAGAAGTTGGCGCCGCTGTCGCGCATCTCCTCGTAGACGGGGAGGATGTCCCACTTCCAGCCCGAGCGCAGGCTCTCCGGCTCGCAGCCCGCGGGGCGCGGGTCGCGCAGGTGGACGTACTCGGCGGCGGCGCGGCTGCGGATCGAGAGCTGCACCTCGAGCTCGTCGCCGGGCTGCAGCAGGGTGCCCTCGGCGAGCGGCACGAGCTCCACTTGCCGCCTTCCTGCAGGCGGCGGAAGTAGCGAGCGCTCGACGTGGAAGAGGTCGCCGCGCGCCTCCTTCGGCAGCCGCTCGGTGGAGAAGTGCCAGGTGGCGGAGGCGAACAGCGAAGCCCTTGGTCGTCCTTCTCGACCACCACCGCGGACATCGTCGCCGGGTCGACGTCGGGCCCGGCGACCACGAGCTGGTTCGTTCGCGCCGCCGCTCCGGCCCCGGCGCCGTCCGCGGCGCGCCTCCAGCCGGCGCGCGTCCGATGTCCTCGACCACGGCCCCGACGCGATCCGGCAGGAAGCGGAACAGCCGCTCGTGCCGCCGACGCGCACCCGCGCCGCCTCCTCGTTGCCCAGCGCGCCCTCCTTCTCGAGGTAGTCGCACCAGCGCGTAGATCACCTCGGCGGTGGCGCGCGTCGACTTCCAGTGGTTGAGCTTCTTGTTGAGCAGCAGCCACTGCACGAGGCCGTGCCGGCGCGCGTCCTTCGGCTGCCAGCTCCGTGAGCGTGCGCAGCGCGAAGGCGTGGGTCTCGATGGTGTCGTTGTACCAGAGCCAGGCGCGGTCCTCGGGCGCCCAGAAGGTGCCCTCGTCCTCGGTCGTCTTCGCCGAGTCCATGACGCTGTCGAAGACGAGCTTGGCGTCCGCCGCGCGGCCCGCGCGGTGCAGCGTCAGCGCCAGCATCGCCCTTGAGGAGCGGCGAGTGCTTCTTCCAGTGCTTGAACGAGAAGTCGAGCATCTCGCGGCGCTCCGCCTTCGGTGAACACGCCGCCCGTCCAATCGCCGCCGCCGGCCGTGTCCTCGTAGTTCGAGAGCACGAAGTCGAGCAGCGTCACCGTCTCCCAGCAGCAGTCCTCCTTGCGCATGTCGCGCACCATCTCGTCGAGGTAGTGGCGGTGCAGGTAGCTCCACGCCCGCACCACCATGTCCTGCGGCACCTCGACGCCGAACTCGCGGGCGCGCGAGAGGCCGGCGAGGATGTAGAGCGTCATGTAGGGCGACGGCGGGCCGCCCGGCCACCAGGGGAAGGCGCCGAGCGAGGTCTGCGCCTTGTGCAGCTTGGCGAGCGCCGCGTCGCGCTGCGGCGCGCGCGACCTCGGGGTCGAGCACCTTGATCAGCGGCATGCCGCCGGCGTCGCCGCCGCGCGCCGTCACCAGCCAGGGCGTCTCCTCGAGCGCCATCCGGCGGTTGGGGTCGTCGGCGCCCACGGCTCGAGCGGGGTGTCGCGCTGCGCCGAGCTCGCGGCCCAGCTTCGCCATCGCCGGGTAGTCGGCGAACAGCTTGCTGACGATGCCGGTGGAGAGGAAGCGGTTGAGCGTCTGCTCGGTGCACTCGTAGGGGTAGTCCACGAGGTAGGGCAGCGCCGACGAGCACGGTGTAGAAGAGCTGGCGCGTCGACGGTGACCACGAGCTGCTCGTTCGAGCAGCGTCGGGTCGTCGCCCGCCGCCAGGTCGGCGAAGCGCAGCACGCGGCGGTCCTTGTCGCGCAGGGTGGCGAAGCGCGACTGCGCGAGGTGCATGCGGCCGGGCAGCACCGGCAGCGGGCGCAGCTCGCCGTCGCTCCAGTCGCCGGCGCTGCGCGGTGACGCGGAAGGCGACGGTGCCGACGCGCGCCGGCGCCGTGACCGGGAACGACAGCGTGGCGCCGCCGCCCGGCTGCGACGCTGAACGGCGCGTCGCGCGCGCCGCGGGCGAGCGCCGAAGGCGGCGAGCGAGGCTCTCGCTCGGTCGCCGGGTCGAGGATCTCGAAGCGTGACCGTGCCCGTCGAAGCGGCTTCTCGCCGGCGTTGTTGACCACGACCTGCAGCGTCGCCTCGTCGCCCTCGCGGAGGAAGCGCGGCAGGTAGGGGCGCACCATCAGCTCCTTGACGGTGCGCACCTGCTTCTCGATGCGAGCCGGCGCGCAGGTCGCTGCGTGAGGGCGTGCACCCAGACGTTCCACGAGGTCACCGAGTCGGGCACGGTGAACTCGAAGCTCGCCGAGCCGTCCGTCGCCGGTGACGCAGGTGCGGGTGCCAGAAGGCGGTCTCGGCGAACTCGCTGCGCAGCTCGCGGGTGGCCGCGGCCGTGGCTGCTCGGCGAGCTCGCCGTCGCGCCGCTCCGACTGGGCGACGGCCGCGTCGTTGGCCGCCTCGGCCAGCGCCTGGGCGGCGCGGCGGCGGCGGCGGCGGCGGCGCCGGCGCCGCCTGCGCCGTCGGCCACCGATCCTCGACCATGCCGCCGGCGACGCCTCCGCTGATGGCGTCGGCCGACCATCATCCGCGGCGCGCGCACTCCCGGGCCGCCGATGCCGTAGCGCGTCGAGGAAGCGCAGCGCGTCGCCGGTGAGCGCCGGCGCGTCCGGCAGCTCGCACGAGCATCCCGTCCGACCAGGTCTCGCCGCCGCCGCGCAGGCTCGACTGCGTAGCCGAGCGGCGCCCGGCGGGCCGGGGTAGAGCGCAGCGGGTCGGGCGGCGTCGTGCGGCGCGAAGAGGTCGAGGCTGCGGTCGTACATGTAGGCCAGCAGCTCGGCGGCGCCCGGCGGCCACCGCCTTGCTCGTCGGCGCCCTTGACCGTCACCCGCCAGGTCTCGCGCGTGCCGCGGCCGCAGCGGTCGCGGAAGGTGGCGAACTCGACCTTCAGCTTCTTGTCGTCCCAGGGCACGAACACCTGCACGTTGCTGCTGCATGAGCTGGTGGTCGCGCACGGCCGGCAGCGGACACCGCGAAGCCGCCGCGCTCGCGCGTCGCCGACGGGGATCTCGAGCACCTGCGCGCCCTGCGACGACTCGACCACCCGCTTCTCGACGGGCCGGTCGCGGCGGTAGATCTCGACCACCAGCTGCTGCGCCGGCAGCCCGGAGTGGACGAGCACGCGCGACCGTCCCGCCCACCGGCACCGACGGCTTCTCGACGCGCAGCACCGCGGGCAGCGGCAGCGGCGTGGCGCCGGGCCGACCACCAGCAGCTCGCGGCTGGTCTCGAAGGTGGCGCCGAAGGCGTCGCGCGTCGTGTAGCGCAGCCGATAGGCGCCGGCGGGCAGCGGCCGGCAGCGTCACCTCGGCGACGGCCCTTGTCGCCGTGGCTGCACGCTGCCGTGGCCGACCTCGGCGCCGTCCGCCCAGCTCGTGCAGCACGGCGTCGGCCGAGTAGTCGTCGGTGTCCCAGCGCGGCCGCAGGCGGTCGCCCGGGGTGCTGGTGGCATCGCTCGCGGCGCCGCGGATCGGCGGGCAGCGGCTGGTCGGCGGGCAGCAGCGTCGTCGCCGGCTGCTCGAGCGCGCAGCAGCCGCCAGCTCGCCTCGCCCGGCGCGCGGCGCGCCGTCGAGGTCGGTGCGGCGCAGCGTCACCTTGGCCGGCTCGCCGCGCAGGAAGAACGTCGCCGCGGGCTCGATCGCCCCTCGACGGCGACGAAGCCGAGCCGGAAGCGAGCGCTCGGCGCTGCGCGTCTCGCCGCCCTCGTCGGTGACGTCGGCGGTGACCAGGAAGCGATAGCTGATCCCCGTCGCTCGACTTCTCGCGCTCGTCGGCCTCGGGGGTGAAGCTCGACGTCGAACCTGCCGTCCTCGTCCAGCGGCGCCGTGCCGGCGGCGACCACCTGCGGCTGCGTCGGCCGCCGCCGCCGAACCACCACCCCCACCAGTACGGGTAGACCGGCTGCCGCGCCACGTGCCAGCGCACGCTGGCCGCCGGTCACCGGCAGGCCGAAGTAGTAGCGCGCCTCGCCGGGAAGCGTGGCCGGGCGGTTGAGGCGCAGCGCCTCCTTCGGGCTCGTGCAGCGTCACCTCGAAGGTGGGCCGCTTGTACTCCTCGACCTGCACCAGCGTCTGGCCGCGGCGCGAGGAGCGCAGCGTCCAGGCGCCGAGCAAGCGGCCGGCGGGGACGGTGAAGCTGCCGGAGGCGCTGCCGAAGTGGTTGGTGGTCACCGCCTGCGAGGCCACCTGCTGGCCGTTGGCGTCGACCAGCTCGATGGTGAGCCTGGCCTCGTCGTCGGTGCGCGAGGCGGCTGCCGCTGCCCTCGTAGGCGACCGCCTTCCAGTGCAGCTCCTGCCCCGGGCGGTAGACGCTGCGGTCGGTGTAGAGGAGCGTCGCGCCCGCCTCGTCGGCGGTCGTGCATCCGCCCGCCGTAGAACGCCTCGGGATTGAGCGCGACGTCGCCGCCGTGGCGGGCGAGGAGGAAGCGCGGGCCGTCGTCGTCGTCGCCCCAGTGCACCGTCGTCTCGCCGGCGGCGTCGGTGTTCCAGCCGCTGCACGCGGCGGTGCCCCTGGTTCCAGTCGAAGCGCCAGACCTCGACCGCGGCGCCCGCGACCGGCCGGCCGCTGCTGCCGGAGACGACGCGCACGTCGAAGCCGTCGTCGCGCCGCTGGGCGAGCAGCACGAGGTCGCCGACGACGAGGTTGACGGCGGCGCGGCGGTTGCGTCGTCGCGTCGAAGTCCTCGGCTTGGCGGAGGCGACGATGACGTAGAGGCCCGACTTCGCGAGCGGCGGCGTCACGAAGGTGCGGTGGTCGCGGTAGTCCGGCGTCGGCGGCAGGTCGACGCTCCAGCTGGCGACCGGCTTCTGCTTGTCGACCAACGTCGCGATCTCCTGCCAGGCGGGCAGCAGGTTGTAGTCGCGAGCGCTCTTCAGCCGGGCGTCGAGGTCGATCGCGTAGGCGCGCAGCCAGAGCTTGGGCAGGTTGCGGTGGGTGACCTGGACGGAGCGCTTGCCGGGGCCGTCGCTCGCCATCGCCGCCAGCGAGTACTCGGGCGCCTCGATCTCGGCCGCGACCCGTTTGCAGAGGCGGCCGCCGACGCTCTGCGGGTGCCTGGCGGCGCCGCGCAGCGCGATCTCTCGCGCGCGCACGAGGGCCTGCGGATCGTCCTCGCCGCGCGTCCACTCGGCGAGCGTGTGCATGCCGCGCGACCACCAGGGGTGCTCCTCGCCGAGGTCGGCGAGGGCGCGCTCGAGGGCCGGTGCGCAGCGTGTCGCGGTCCTCGTCGCGGCTGAGGTTGTCGTGGAGGTCGGCGAGGCGCTGGCGGCGCGCCTCGAAGGCGGCTTCGGCGCGGCCGCCGGCGCGGTGCCAGGCCTCGAGGTCGCCGAGCACGGCGGCGAGCTTGACCAACGGATGGAGCGCGGGGTCGGCGACAGTGGCCTCGGCGCCCTCCTTGCCGGGATCGCCGGCGATGAGCTTCTCGAGCGGCAGCCGGTAGAGCTCGTTGCTCTGCGCCGGCTCCCACAGCGAGCTGTCGGCGAGGAGTTGCGCGAAGAGGTAGCTGGTGGCGTCGCGAAGGGTGTCGCGAATGCCTTTGGGGTAGTCGTTGGGAGCGATGAACTCGCTGACGACGGCGACGGGCGGTGTCACCCCACGCGGCGCGCTGCTTCCAGGCGTCGAGGAACGCCTTCTGCGCCTCGAGGTAGATCTGCTCGCGGGTCCACTGCTTGAGGTCCGGAACGGCGGTGGAGACGACCTCCTCGCGCTGGGCGATCTCGTAGCCGTAGGCGCGCTGGTAGGTGACGAGGGCCTGGGCGTAGAAGAGGTCGAGGATGGCGTGGGGGAGCGGTTCGTCGGGCCACGGGGTCTCGCGGAGGAAGCGGACGGCGGTCTCGTAGCCGTGGAGCGACATGCGGAGCTGGGTCTCGCGAACGAGGCCGCGCGCCCACTCGGGCTGGTCGGCGCGCTGCTGCGCCTCTTCGCGAATCTTGGTGGCGAGGTCGAGGGCGGCCTGCATCTTCTGTTCGTTCTGCAAGCGGTCGACTTCCTTCCAGGCTGCGGCTGGGGTGGGGAACTTGTCGAGGTTGACAGGCTTCGGAGTTTCCCCGGGCGGCGGCGTCGTCTCCGGCGAGGGCGCGGAGGTCGCCGCGAAGGTGCCGATGGCGGCGGCGAGGCCGAGGGCGGCGACGGTGGGGAAGGCGCGCGAAGGGATGGTGCGGTTGCGCATCATGGGGGATTAGATACTTTGGCGGCGGAAAGAAGAACTCTCGGCGGGCGAGTGTCATCGCTGTGGGACGGGGGCGTCTGGTGGTGGTGGCGGGGGAGAGGGGGTGGTGGCGAGTGAGCGTCGGTGACCACCCGGCCGGCGGGTGGCGGGCGGATCCGGAGGCCGCCGCCGCGGCACCGGCGCGCTCCATGTGGTTGCTGGGAGGAAGAGAGCGCGCCTCCACCTCCAGGCGCCGGTTCTGCTGTTGACCCGCAACAGTCGCGAAGCGCCTTCCGGAGGTGCCGCGGCGGCGGCCTCCGGATCCGCCTCGTACCCGCCTACATGAGTGGACGACGAGCGACCTGTCGGCGAGCTCGTCTGCTGCCGTGGTGACTGTGGCTCGGTGCCTCACGCTCTCTTTCGCTGAGTCGCGAGTCTGTCGTGCCGCTAGTGAAACGATCTGGCTCCGACGTGACGCAAGTGGCTCACTCGCGGCACACCCGCGGTCGCCGGAGCAGGTCGAAGGCGTGGTAGCAGGCGCCTGTGTTTCGGCACCATCGAGATCGCTTCGCTTCGCTCGCGATGACACCCAGCCCGTCACTGCGAGGAGCGAAGCGACGAAGCAGTCTCGATGCGGCCAGCGCCAGCGCCCTGCTTGCTCCGTCGGCGAGAGCGAAGCGAATCGCCGACTCCGGCGACCACAGTGGAGCGCGAGTTGTGACGGGAGAGTCGGCGGCGCGCATCCCGGCACCGAGCGGCACGACGGACTCACCATCGCAGCGACAAGTGAGCGCGAGGCAAGCCGCCAGAGCAACCACGGCGACGCCCGAGCTCGCTGCCAGGTCGCTCGACGACCACTCATGCAGGCGCGTGTGTCAGGCGTGTCCGGAGGGCGCCACCCAGGGGCTTCCTGGAGGGCGCTGGGAAGGATGGTGCGTACGCAACGGCTGCGCTGCGCGCCCTCCAGGCAAGGCGAGCGCACCCCCTTGAAGGTCTTAGAAGCGAGCCGTGCCCCTGGGTGGCGCCCTCCGGACACGCCAGCACGCGCCGGCCGGATGGTCGCTACAGCTCAGCGACCATCAAACCAATCTGCAGCAGCGAACAAGCCGACCGCTCGCTGAGCTGAGCTAGCGGACCTGCTCGCGAGTCTTCAGGAAGCGTGATCTCGGGATGCTCTTCCATCGCGCGCTGCAACCGCCACGCTGACGAAGGCAGGAACACCGGCAGCCCATCGTGGTCCTCGCCAGTCGCGCCCTCGTGGGCGTCCAGGAACTTCTGCAAGTCCCGGTGCTCCTTGGCCTCCAGCCAGCGCGCCGTGTGGATGGCCGTCGCCCTCGAAGCGGACCTCCATGTCGTACTCCGTGCGCATGCGGTCCGCCAGCACGTCGAACTGCAGCGCGCCGGCGACGCCGACGATCCAGTCGGTGCCGAGCCGCGGCCGGAAGACCTGCGCGGCGCCCTCCTCGGCGAGCTGCACCAGCGCGCGGCCGAGGTGCTTGGCCCGCATCGGGTCGATCGGCCGCACCCGCTGCAGCAGCTCCGGGGCGAAGCTCGGGATGCCGGTGAAGTGCAGCTCCTCGCCCTCGGTCAAGGCGTCGCCGATGCGCAGGTTGCCGTGGTTCGGGATGCCGACGATGTCGCCCGGCCAGGCCTCCTCGGCCAGCTCGCGCTCGCGCGCCAGGAACAGCAGCGGGTTGTGCACCGGCAGCAGTCTTGCCCGAGCGCACGTGCTTGAGCTTCATGCCGCGGCGGAACTGGCCCGAGCAGAGGCGCACGAAGGCGATGCGGTCGCGGTGCTTCGGATCCATGTTCGCCTGGATCTTGAACACGAAGCCGGTGACCGCCTCCTCGGGCGGGTCGACACTGCGCGCTCCACGGTCGGCTGCGGGCGCGGCGGCGGCGCCAGCTCGGCGAGCGCGGCGAGCAGCTCGCGGACGCCGAAGTTGTTCAGCGCGCTGCCGAAGAACACCGGCGTCAGGTGGCCGGCGCGGTAGTCGTCGAGGTCGAACGGCGGGCAGAGCCCGCGCGCCATCGCGACCTCCTCGCGCAGCTGCGCCACCGCGTCGGCCGGCAGCAGCTCGCTCGAGCAGCGGATCGTCGAGGCCGCTGCACCAGCTCGCCCTCCTCGCGCACGCTGCCGCGGGCGCGCCCCGCCATCAGCAGCAGGCGGTCGTGCCGCAGGTCGTAGGCGCCGTGGAAGCGTGCGCCCCTGGCCGATCGGCCAGCTCGCCGGCGTGACGTGCGAGCTGCAGCGTCTGCTCGATCTCGTCGAGCAGCTCGAACGGATCGCGCCCCTCGCGGTCGAGCTTGTTGACGAAGGTGACGATCGGCACGTCGCGCAGGCGGCAGACCTCGAACAGCTTGCGCGTCTGCGTCTCGATGCCCTTGGCGGCGTCGAGCACCATCACCGCCGAGTCGACGGCGGTCAGCGTGCGGTAGGTGTCCTCGCTGAAGTCCTCGTGGCCGGGCGTGTCGAGCAGGTTGAAGGTGAAGCCGTCGTACTCGAAGGTCATCACCGACGAGGTCACCGAGATGCCGCGCTCGCGCTCGACCTTCATCCAGTCCGAGCGCGCGCGCCGCTGCTCGCCGCGCGCCTTGACCGCGCCGGCGAGCTGGATGGCGCCGCCGAACAGCAGCAGCTTCTCGGTGAGCGTCGTCTTGCCGGCGTCGGGGTGCGAGATGATGGCGAACGTCCGCCGCCGCGCCACTTGTTGCTCGAGCTCGCTCATGTTCGTCATCGCCCCGGTCTTCATCCTGAAGGGCGCGGCAGGGTATCAGAGCGTGGCACGGGTGCGGGCTTCGCCCGCGCGGCGTCACCGCGGCCGCGTGCGCAGCAGCTTGTGCAGGTTGCTGGCGAGCCACTTCTCGGCGGCCGCGTAGACGGGCAGCTCGCGCTCGCGGCGGCGGAACTCGGGGCCGTGCAGGCAGCGGCGGCCGCCGCTCTCCTTGGCCGGCATCGCCGCATGCAGCATTTCGTGATGCACCACCGCTTCGACGAAGAGGCGCGGCACCCACGACTGGTCGAGCGCCGGGTGGACGCGGATGAGGTTCTCGCGCGCGTCGAAGCTGCCGAGGCGGATGGTGCGCCGGCGGCCGCGCAGCGACGACCAGCGCCCCCAGGTGATGTCGGGCTCGACGCGGCTCTTGAACCAGCGGCGGTTGAGCGCGTCGCGGATGACGGCGAGGTCGTGCCAGGCGCCGTCGGTGCGGTGCTCGGGCGGATTGATCGGCGCCGCGGCCTTGCCGTTGTCCTGCCGCCAGGTGTCGACGTGGGCGCGCAGGCGGCGCAGCGCCTCGCGGCGGTGCTCGCCGCCGCAGCCGATGGCGAAGGCGGCGGCCGCCTCGAGCGCCTCGCGGTCGGCGTCGACGAAGGCGCGGTGCAGGCGCAGCCGCAGCCGGCCGCCGTGGCGGCTGGTGGAGAGCAGCACGGAACGGTTGTCGGTGAGGGTGAGGCTCGCGAGCGGCGCCCCCCGCGCCACCAGCTTGCGCGCCAGGCGCTGCGCCTCCTCCTCGCGCACGGCGGCGCGCAGGCGGGCGGGGACGCGGATCTCAGGCCCCGGCGGGGGAGGCGTCGGCTCGGAGGAGGACGGGAAGAGGCGAAGCTGCAACCATTGGGCGAGGCCCCGGCGCTTGCGCCGCTCGGGCGGCGCTGCCGGCGGCGACCCCTGTCTGCTCTGCTTTCGGCTGCTCACGGAAGCTGGCTCCGAACTCTGCTGGGCTTGATCTACTGGGTCGGAACTCCGTGTCGAACTTCTTCAGCGCACGCGACGTCGACTCGCGGTCGACGTTCAGTATCTGTAGTGCTCGGGCTTGTACGGCCCCTGCTCGGGCACGCCGATGTACTCCGCCTGCTTCGGCGTCAGGCGGGTGAGCCGCACGCCCAGCTTGTCGAGGTGCAGCCGCGCCACCTCCTCGTCGAGCCGCTTGGGCAGCACGTAGACCTTGCGCTCCAGCCGCGGGCCGTTCTCCTTGAGCTCGAGCTGGGCGAGCACCTGGTTGGTGAACGACGCCGACATGACGAAGCTGGGGTGGCCGGTGGCGCAGCCGAGGTTCATCAGGCGGCCTTCGGCGAGCACCAGGATGCTGTGGCCGTCGGGGAAGACCCACTCGTCGTACTGCGGCTTGATGTTGACGTGCTGGATGCCGGGGTGCTTGGCGAGGCCGGCCATGTCGATCTCGTTGTCGAAGTGGCCGATGTTGCCGACGATCGCCTTGTCCTTCATGCGCGCCATCTGCGCCACGGTGACCACGTCGCGGTTGCCGGTGGCGGTGACGAAGACGTCGGCGGTCTCGATCACCTCGTCGAGCGGTGCGCACCTCGAAGCCCTCCATCGCCGCCTGCAGGGCGCAGATGGGGTCGATCTCGGTGACCACCACGCGGGCGCCCTGGCCGCGCAGCGCCTGCGCGCAGCCCTTGCCCACCTCGCCGAAGCCGCAGACGACGGCGACCTTGCCGGCGAGCATCACGTCGGTGGCGCGGTTGAGCCCGTCGATCACCGAGTGGCGGCAGCCGTAGATGTTGTCGAACTTGCTCTTGGTGACCGAGTCGTTGACGTTGATGGCGGGGAAGAGCAGGGTGCCGGCGTTCTGCATCTGGTAGAGGCGGTGGACGCCGGTGGTGGTCTCCTCGCTGACGCCGTGGCAGCCGGCGGCGGTGCGCTGCCAGCGGCCGGGGTTGGACGACCAGCTCGCGCCGCAGCAGGTCGAGGATGACGCTCCACTCCTCGGGCTCGTTGTCGGCGTCGAAGGCGGGCACCGCGCCGGCGAGCTCGTACTCGAGCCCCTTGTGCAGCAGCAGCGTGGCGTCGCCGCCGTCGTCGACCAGCTGGTCGGGGCCGCCGCCGTCGGGCCACAGCAGCGCCTCGCCCGTCGCCCACCAGTACTCCTCGAGCGTCTCGCCCTTCCACGCGAAGACCGGGATGCCGCGCGGGTCGTCGACGGTGCCGCCGGTCTCGGGACGCCCGACGACCACCGCGGCCGCGGCCTGGTCCTGGGTCGAGAAGATGTTGCACGACACCCAGCGCACGTCGGCGCCGAGCTCGGCGAGCGTCTCGATGAGCACCGCGGTCTGCACCGTCATGTGCAGGCTGCCCATGATGCGCGTGCCGGCGAGCGGCTTCTGCTTGCCGTACTTCTCGCGCACCGCCATCAGGCCCGGGCATCTCCTGCTCGGCGAGGCGGATCTCCTTGCGGCCGAGCTCGGCCAGCGAGAGGTCGGTGACCTTGAAGGGCGCACGGCCGGCGTGCTCGGCGGCCGCGAAGGGGTGGATCTGTTCGGTGACCGCGAGGCGTCATCTCGGCTCCTCCAGGGATGCAGTTCCGTGGGATCTGGTGTGCGACGATCGTCGCCAGCGCCCGACTGGGGGCCGCCCGGATGGGGGGCGACGGCGGCATGCTATCAGGGGCTCGGGCGAGGCCGCACGGCGACTGCGCGAGGTGGCGCGATCGTCACCGCTTCGCCGTCGGCGCCGCGGCACGGCGGTTGCGAGGTCTTCGGAGATCAGCGCTCCAGCGACCGGCCACGGCGGCTGATTCACCGCATTTTCAGTGATTTAGCTTTGGTCTGGGGGTGAGACGACTCTTAGGAGTCAAGCGGTAGCTTCATAGAACGAATGAACGGCGGGACCGGATGAGACCCCACGCACGATGACCGACCGAGCCCCCAAGCCGAGCTCCCCAGCCCCCCCGCCCGCCGCAAGTACGTGCCGGCGGTCGGCCCCCGCCTCTCCGAAGCTGCTCTTCGTCGTCTTCGGGCTCTTCGCCCTGCTCACGGTCAACTCCGTCTACCTGGTGGCCGTGCGGCTGCTCGAGGCGACCAGCGGCAAGGTGTACCAGAACTGGTTCTACCTGGTGAATGTTCCTCGTCCACCTGGTGCTCGGGCTGCTGCTCGTCGTGCCGGTGGTGGTCTTCGGCATCGCGCACATCCGCAACGCCTGGCAACCGGCCCAACCGGCGCGCCGTGCGCGTCGGCGTCGGCGCTGTTCGCCACCGCGCTGGTGCTGCTCGTCTCCGGCGTCGTGCTCACCCGCATCGAGGGCGTGATCGAGGTCAAGGACCCGACCGTGCGCTCGGTCGCCTACTGGCTGCACGTCATCACGCCCGCTGCTCGCGGCCTGGCTCTTCGTCCTCCACCGCCTCGCCGGGCGGCGCATCAAGTGGAAGGTCGGGCTGCGCTGGGCGGCGGTGGCGCGGCGCCTTCGCCGCCGTCATGCTGCTCCTCCACTCGCAGGACCCGCGGCAGTGGGACGTCGCCGGCCCGAAGTCGGGCGAGCAGCTACTTCTTCCCCTCGCTCGCCCGCACCGCGACCGGCAACTTCATCCCGGAGAAGGTGCTGATGGCGAACGACTACTGCGCCGCAGTGCCACGCCGACGTCGCACCGCGCACTGGCAGCAGAGCGTGCACCGCTTCAGCTCGTTCAACAACCCGCCCTACCTGTTCTCGGTCCGCGAGACGCGCAAGTGTCGCTGCGAGCGCGACGGCGACCTGCGGGCCGCGCGCTGGTGCGCCGGCTGCCACGACCCGGCGGTCTTCTTCTCGCGGCAAGTTCGACGACCCGAAGTTCGACGACGTGCAACGATCCCACCGGCCAGGCCGGGATCACCTGCACCATCTGCCACTCGATCACCCACGTCAACAGCACGCGCGGCAACGCCGACTACACGATCGAGGAGCCGGCGCACTACCCGTTCGCCTTCAGCGACAACGCCGCCCTGCGGTGGGTCAACCGCCAGCTGGTCAAGGCCAAGCCCGAGTTGCACAAGCAGACGTTCCTCAAGCCGCTGCACCGGACGGCGGAGTTCTGCAGCACCTGCCACAAGGTGCACCTGCCGCCCGAGCTCAACCACTACAAGTTCCTGCGCGGCCAGAACCACTACGACACCTTCCTGCTCTCCGGCGTCTCCGGGCCACGGCGTGCAGAGCTTCTACTACCCGCCCAAGGCGACGCCGAACTGCGCCGGCTGCCACATGCCGCTCGCGCGAGAGCGACGACTTCGGCGCCCGCGACTTCGACGACGACGGCGACCGCGACGTCCACGACCACCAGTTCCCGGCGCCAACACCGCGATCCCGGCGCTCGTCGGCATGCCGCCGGACGCCGATCGAGGCCCACCGCAAGTTCAACGAAGGGGTGATGCGCGTCGACCTCTTCGGCGTCAAGGAGGGCGGCATCGATCGACGGCGAGCTCGTCGCGCCGCTGCGGCCGCAGGTCCCGGCGCTGACGCCCGGGCAGGCAGCTACCTGCTCGAGGCGGTGGTCCGCACGGTGAAGATGGGCCACCCGTTCACGCAGGGGACGGTCGACTCCAACGAGGTCTGGGTCGACGTGCGGGTGACGCAGCGGCGGCCGGGTGATCGGCCGCAGCGGCGGCATCGGCGGCGCGACAGCGACGGTCGACCCCTGGTCGCACTTCGTCAACGTCTACATGCTCGACCGCCACGGCAACCGCATCGACCGCCGCAACCCGCAGGACATCTTCGTGCCGCTCTACAACCACCAGATCCCGCCGGGCGCGGCCGACGTCGTCCACTACCGCCTCGACGTGCCGGCCGACGTCAGCGGCCCGGTCGACGGTCGAGGCGCGGCTGCAGCTACCGCAAGTTCGACACCACCTACATGCAGTACGTCTTCGGCAAGGAGCGCCGTCAACGACCTGCCGATCCTCACGCTCGCCGAGGACCGCGTCACCTTCCCGCGTCGCCGGCGGCGCCGAGGTCGGCAACAAGCCGTCGCCGATCAAGGACGAGTGGCAGCGCTGGAACGACTACGGCATCGGCCTGCTGCGCAAGGCGGGGCCGAAGACCAAGGGCGAGCTGGCGGGCGCCGAGGCGGCGTTCGCCCGAGGTCGAGGCGCTCGGCAAGCCCGACGGGCCGCTCAACCTGGCGCGCGTCTACCTCGCCGAGGGCGACGGTGCAGGACAAGGCGGTCGCGGCGCTGCGGCGGGCGGCCAGGTTCGACCCCAAGCCGGCGCCCTGGACGCTCGCCTGGCTCACCGGCCTGGTCGACAAGCAGAACGGCAACCTCGACGAGGCGATCGCCGCCTTCAGCTCGATCGTCGCCGCCAGCGGCCCGGAGCTGCGCGAGCGCGGCTTCGACTTCTCCAAGGACTACAACCTGCTCAACGAGCTGGCGCGAGTCGCTCTTCGAGCGCGCGCGGCTGGAGCGCGGCCCGGCCGCGCAAGGCGGCGCGCGAGGCGTTCCTGCGCCGCGCGGTCGGCGACCTTCGAGCGGACGCTGGCGCTCGACCCCGAGAACGTCGACGCGCACTACAACCTCGGCCTGCTCTACCTGCAGCTCGGCAGACCGCGACAAGGGGCGCGAGCACCTGGCGCTGCACCAGAAGTACAAGCCCGACGACAACGCCCGCGACCGCGCCATCGCCGTCGCCCGCGAGCGCGAACCCGGCCGCCGACCACGCGGCCGAGGCGATCGTCATCTACGACCTGCAGCGGCCGGGCGCCTTCGAGCTCGGCGTGCCGGCGAGCGCGGCGCTGCTGGCGGAGCGCTACGCGGTGCGCGAGGGCGGCACCGACCCTCGCGGGCGACCGAGGCCGGCGCCGCCGCCGCGGCCGGCGGGTCTGGTCGGCACCGCACCCGCGTCCGCGCCGGTGGCGGCGGACCGTGATGGACGAGTGAACGACGAATGAGCCGAGCCGCAACGACGAAGCCTCCGGGGAACGCCGCCGACGTCCCGACGCCGACGACGAGCTCGTCCCCGAGGACGACCGCGTCATCGGCCGGCGCTGCGCTGGTCGGCGCTCGTCCTCGTCGCCATCGCGGTGGTCGTGGCGGGCGTCGTCTGGTGGCTGCGCCGCGCGCCGGCCGAGAAGCCGACCGCTGCCATCGCCGCCGCGCCGCCGGTGGAGCTCGCGCCGTCGGCGAGCCGCCGCCGGTCACCTTCACCGACGTCACCCGCGAGGCCGGCATCGGCTTCGTGCACTTCAACGGCGCCACCGGCGCGAAGCTGCTGCCCGAGACGATGGGCGGCGGCGCCGCCTTCTTCGACCTCGACCGCGACGGCGACGCCGACCTGCTGCTGGTCAACGGCACCACCTGGCCGGCGGATCCCAAGCGCCCGCACTCGCCGACCGTCTCGCTCTATCGCAACGACGGAGGCGGCCGCTTCGCCGACGTCACCGCCGACGCGGCGCCGCGCCTCGACTTCTACGGCATGGGCGTCGCCGTCGGCGACTACGACGGCGACGGCTGGACCGACGCCTTCGTCACCGCCGTCGGCAGCAACCACCTGCTGCGCAACGTCGAGGGGCGGCTCGTCGACGTCACCGCCAAGGCGAAGGTGGCGGGCGAGCCGGACGCGTGGAGCACCGGCGCCGCCTTCTTCGACCTCGACGCGGACGGCGACCTCGACCTCTTCGTCTGCAACTACGTGAAGTGGTCGCCGGAGATCGACCGCAAGGTGAACTACCAGCTCACCGGCGTCGGCCGCGCCTACGGCCCGCCGCTCAACTACCAGGGCACGTACTCGTACCTCTATCGCAACGACGGCGACGGCACCTTCACCGACGTCTCGGCGGCGGCCGGCATCCGCGTCGACAACCCGGCCACCGAGGCGCCCGCCGGCAAGGCGCCTGGCGGTGATGCCCATCGACGTCGACGGCGACGGCTTCACCGACCTGCTGGTGGCCAACGACACGGTGCGCAAGTTCCTCTTCCACAACAAGGGCGACGGCACCTTCGAGGAGGTGGGCGAGGCCTGGGGGCTCGCCTACGACCGCGACGGCAACGCCACCGGCGCCATGGGCGTCGACGCCGCCGTCTACCGCAACGACGGCGAGCTCGGCTTCGCGGTCGGCAACTTCGCCAACGAGATGACCTCGCTGTACGTGTCGCAGGGCGACCCGACGCTGTTCGTCGACGAGGCGATCACCGAAGGCATCGGCGCGCCGACCCGCCGGGTGCTCAAGTTCGGCGTGCTCTTCCTCGACTACGACCTCGACGGCCGGCTCGACCTGCTGGGGGCCAACGGCCACCTCGAGGAGGCGATCGACCGCGTCGACCCGTCGCAGACCTACCGCCAGGCGGCGCAGCTGTTCTGGAACGCCGGGCCGCAGGCCGAGCGCACCTTCGCCCTCGTCGACCCGGCGTCGACCGGCGACCTGGCACGGCCCATCGTCGGGCGCGGCTCCGCCTTCGCCGACGTCGACGGCGACGGCGATCTCGACGTGCTACTGCTGCAGGTGGGAGGGCCGCCGCTGCTGCTGCGCAACGATCAGCGGTCGGGCAACCACTGGCTGCGCGTGCGGCTGGTGGGGAAGGGAGGCGGGGCGGGGAGGAGCGCCGAGGCGGTGGGCGCGTGGCTGGAGCTCGTCGCCGGCGGCGTCACCCAGCGCCGGCAGGTGACGCCGAACCGCTCCTACCTGTCGCAGTCGGAGCTGCCGGTGACCTTCGGGCTCGGCAAGGCCGAGCGCGTCGACTCGCTCACCGTCACCTGGCCGGACGGGGCGAAGCAGGCTGTCACCGTCGAGGCGATCGACCGGCTGATCACCGTCGAGCAGCAGTAGCCGCTGGCACATCGAGATCGCTTCGTCGCTGCGCTCCTCGCGATGACGGGGACGCAGCAGCACCCGTCCCACTGTCATCGCGAGCGCAGCGAAGCGATCTCGATGTCCGCCATCTACCGAAGCTGCTCAGCGCAGCGCCGGGTACTTGGCGAGCGCGCCAGCGAAGATGGCGTCGGCCTCGGGCAGGTCGGCGAGGAACTGGAAGTCGGCGAAGTCGAAGCCCGGCGCCACCGTGCAGCCGACCAGCGAGTAAGCACCGGTCGGCCGCGCCGCCTGCCAGACGCCGCGCGGCACGACGTGCTGCGGGCGGGCGCCGCCGGCGGAGACGGGACCGAGCGCCACCACCTCGACGCGCCTGGTTTGCCCCGTCGTGGCCGGATGGCGCGGGTCGCAGACCAGCAGCTCCAGCGGCTCGCCCTCGTGGAAGTGCCAGACCTCGTCGAGCGCCACTACGTGCCAACGGCTGACCTGGCCGGCGGCGAGCAGGTAGTAGATGGTGGTGAGCGCCTCTCGCGCCGCGCCGTCGCGGGAGACGACGTCGCTCGAGCGGTAGACCTCGCCGTACCAACCTCCCTCGGGGTGCGGCATGAGGCCGAGGGTCTCGACGAGGTCGGCGGCGCGTGGGTGCATGACGATCGACGAGCTTTAGGTGTCCGCACGGTCGAGCAGGCGCGGCGCTGGCGGCAGGTGCCGGCTCGCCAGCTCCGCCAGCAGCCGCTCGGGGTCGCGCTCGACCACCAGCAGCCGCATGGTGTCGGCGCCGATGAAGCCGCTCGCTTCGGCGTGGGCGAGGAAGGCGAGCAGCTGCGCGTAGTAGCCGTCGAGGTCGAGCAGGCCGCAGGGCTTGCGGTGCAGCCCGAGCTGCCCCCAGGTCCAGATCTCGAACAGTTCCTCGAGCGTGCCGATGCCGCCGGGCAGCGCCACGAAGGCGTCGGCGAGGTCGGCCATGGTCGCCTTGCGCTCGTGCATCGAGGCCACCACGCGCAGATCGGGGATCCCCGAGTGCGCCAGCTCGCGGCCGACCATCGCCTCGGGGATCACGCCGACGACCTCGCCGCCGCCGGCGAGGGCGCCGTCGGCGAGCGCGCCCATCAGGCCGACGCGGCCGCCGCCGTAGACCAGCCGCTGGCCGCGGCTCGCCAGCAGCCGGCCGAAGTCGTGGGCGGCGGCGAGCAGGCGCTCGTCGCGGCCGCGGCTGGAGGCGCAGAAAACGCAGATGGAACGCGGCCCGTCGCTGGTCATGCTTCGTCGTCGCGGCGGCGGCGGGCACGGCGCCACAGCCGCACCAGCAGCCACACCGGCAGCACCACCGCGAGCGCCACCGGCAGCATCACCACCAGCAGCACGATGCCGAAATCGACGAGCGACTGCAGCGCGCCGACCAGCGTGCGGAAGCTCCGGCGCAGGGTGCCGCTGGGGTTCCAACCCTCGACGACGATCGGCCGCGACGCCTCGGTGGGCACCAGCTGCACGTTCACCGTCGACAAGCTGGTGAGCCCCTGCAGCGCTACCTGCTCGGCCTGCAGCTGCTCGATCGAGGTGCGGATCTCGACCAGCCGCGCGTAGACGGCCATGATGTCCTCGACCTTCTGCTGCCGCTGGCGCGCCTCGGAGAGCAGCTGCCGCAGCTCGGTCTCGGTGGCGCGCAGAGTGGTGAGCCGCGCTCCGAGGTCGACCCATCGCTCGGTGACGTCCTCGGTGCGGATCGACTCGCGCTCCACCCGCTCGGCGAGCGCCTTGATCTTGCGCATCGCCTCCTCGAGCCGGTCGACCGGCACCCGCAGGGTCATCGAGTAGTAGAGGAGGTCGTTGCGCCGGTCCGCCGACATGCCGGAGACGTAGCCGCCCATGCCGGCGGCGAGCTGGTGCAGGCGGTCGGCGGTGCCGGTGGTGTCGGCGACCCGCATCTCGAGGTCGACGGTCTTGACCAGCTTGCGGCCGGCATCGGCGCGGCCGGAAGCGGCGTCCTGCTCCTGATCGCCGCCGGCCCGTGCGGCGTCGGGGCTAGCCGGGGCGCCCGGGGCGTGCGATTCGGCCGATTCGGCCACCGCCGCGTCCGCCGGCAGAGACCTCTCGGCCTTCTTGCACGCGCCGACGAGGAGCAGTGAGCCCAGAGCGAGGAGGCTCATTCCGTGTCGCATGGTTCGCATGATCTGTTTGGAGGCTCCTGGGCGCCGGATCGCAACCGGCGTGTCGTGGTCGAGCATCAAGGCCCCTCAGCGCCGCAGCAGCGAGTCGAGCGGCGCGTAGTCCTCGTACCGCGGCATCCCGTGCAGCACGTCGAGCAGCTCCGCCGGCGGCGCGGTGAGCTTGCGCGCCCGCAGGTCGAGCCAGCCGCCGGTGCTCTCGACGCGCGCGATCTTCTGCCCGTCGAGACGCCGGAAGTCATTGCGCATGCGGAAGTGGCTGCCGTCCTCGCTGAGCCCGAGCAGCGCCAGCTGCGCCTCGACTTCCTCGTGCAGGTGCAGCTCGCGGTAGTACTCCAGAGCGTCGCGCAGGATGACCGGCCCCACCTGCAGCCGCCCGAACTCGCCGGCGGTGAAGCCGTGGTCGGCGAAGTAGTGAACGCGCAGGTCGCCCGCCGCGTCGAGGTAGGCGGTGTTGCGCATGTGGCCGTTGAAGTCCATGTCGCCCCAGCGCGCGTGGATGGTGCGCGCGTACGGCGCTGACGCGGGCTCGGCCGGCGCAGGTGCGGGCTCGGCCAGCGGCGGTTCGGACATCGCTCGCGTGCGCCGCTCAGGCGCGGCGGCGCTACAAGGAGCGCTTCTTCGCGCGCACGTTGCGCCGGCTGCCCTTCGACTTGCCGCCGCCCTTCGGCGGCGCGTTGGGCCCGAAACCGCCGCTGCCGCCGCCGAAGCCGCCGCCCCGCTGCCAAGCCGCCGCCGCCCGGCGAGAAGCCGCCGCCGCCGCCGCCGAACGACGGCGGGCGCGGGCCTCCGCGGCGTTGACGCGCAGGTTGCGGCCGCCCATCTCGTAGCCGTCGAAGCGCTTGATGGCCGCCTCGGCCTCCTCGTCGGAGGAGTACTCGACGAAGGCGAAGCCACGCGGCCGGCCGGTGGCGCGGTCGGAGGGCAGGAACACGTCGACGATCGAGCCGGCCTCCGCGAACAGCTGTTCGAGCTGGTCCTTGGTGGTGCTGAATTCGAGGTTGCCGACGAAGACCTTGGAGCTCACGGGTGGAGCCTTTCTGCGGATGCGCCTAACGAACCCGCATGGCTCGCCGCCAACTCCGCGGCCCCCATTCTATCCAATTTCAATCAGCCGCCCGGCGGCGGGAGCGGGCGCACCATGACGAGGTCGCGCTGCGGGTCCTCGCCGAGCACGAACGGCTGCTCGCCGACGGTGGTGAAGCCGTGCTTCTCGTAGAAGCGGATGGCGCGCGGGTTGTTCTCCCACACTCCCAGCCAGAGCACGGCGGCGCCCATGGCGCGGGCGCGCGCCGCGGCGTCCTCCATCAGCGCCTGGGCGAGGCCCGAGCCGTGCCACGCCTGCAGCACGTAGAAGCGGCTGATCTCGACGGCCGCGGTCTCGGCGACGGCGGGCGAGGCGCGCCGGCGCAGCTGCGCATAGCCGACGAGCTCGCCTTGGTGCTCGACGACGACCGTGACGGCCGCGGGATCGGCGATCTCCGCCGCCTGGCGCGCCGGGCTGTAGGCGCGGGCGCAGTGCAGGTCCATGTCCTCCGCGGCGTTGACGGCGCCGAAGGCGTCGCGGAAGGTACGCTCGGCGAGGGCGCTGAGCGCGGCGGCGTCGCTCTCGCGCGCGGCGCGGATCGTCCAAGCCGGCGCCGTCGTCATGTCGAGCTCGCCGGTGGGGCACCGGCGCGCCGGCGTGCCGCGTAGGTCGCCTTCTTCTTCGCGCCGACGCGCTCCATCCACGGGCGCAGCACGCGCATCACGGCGGGCGAGAGATAGCCGAGGGTGGCGAGCTTGCCGCTGAACCAGGGGATCGCGATCTCCCGCCGGTCTCCGCGCAGGCACTCCATCACCGCCGCCGCCACCCGTTCTGGCGTCGACATCGGCTGCGAGAAGGTGAGCGGCGTGACGTTGTCGAGCTCGTCGAGGAAGAAGTCGGTGTCGACCGGCCCGGGGCTCACCGTGCAGACGGCGATGCCGCGCGGTCGCAGCTCGTCGCCGAGGGCGCGGCCGAAGGCGCGCAGCCCCGCCTTGGTGGCGCTGTAGGTGGCGGCGTCGCGCAGCGGCACGAACCCGGCGAGGCTGGCGACGTTGACGATGGCGCCGCCGCGCGGCAGCAGCGGCAGCGCGGCGCGCGAGAGCACGATGGGCGCCGCGAGGTTCACCGTCACCATCGAGGCGAGGTCGCCCGTCGAGCGCTGCGCCACCGGGCCGCGGTGGTGGAGGCCGGCGTTGTTGACGACGACGTCGAGCCGTCCGAGCCGCGCCGCTACCTGCTCGGGAAGCTGCCCGAGCGCCGGCAGGTCGCCGACGTCGAGCGGGAAGGCGATCGCGCGCTCGCCGCCGCCGCCGCTGCCGAAGGAGGCGGCCGCCGCTTCGAGCTTCGACTGCGTGCGCGCCACCATCGCCACTCGCGCTCCCGCGGCAACGAGCTCGCGGCACACCGCGAGGCCGATCCCCGCCGAGGCGCCGGTGACCAGCGCCACACGGCCGTCGAGGGATGCCGGCGCCGATTTCATCCGCGGTGGATGCCCGTGGTCTTCACTGCCGGAGCTTCCGTGTCCGCCATGTGTGGGTGCCTCAAGTGTCCCAGAAGGGATCGGTGAGCCCGATCTGCTGGAAGATCTCGCGCACTTCCGCACCCATGGGCCGCCGCGCCTCCGGCGTCAGCCGATTGGAGTACCAGGCGACGGCGAGCTGCCATAGCTGGTCGAGGCTCACGACGGGCCGCCTGGGCAGCCCGCGCACCGTGCACCAGCGATCGACGTGCTCTTCCGACCGGAAGAGGAGCATGCTGCTTCAGGTGTAAGGGAGGTCGTCCCACCAGTGCGCCGCGGGGACGGCGAAGTGCCCGACCCCGGGCGTGGCCGCCGGTCGGCCGCCCTCGACGGCGAGCGCCATCGGCTCGCCGCAGCAGCCGCAGCTGGCGTCGATGGCGGCGTCGCTTTGCAGCGCCGCGGCGATCCCGTAGGCGTCCCAGACGCAGTTCGCAAAGTAGGTCCGCCCCCGCGCCGCGACGAGGAACGCGGTGGGCGCAGCGGCAAATGGCGGCGCCATGACCACCTCGCCGGTGTCGCGCGCCAGGTAGAGCAGCCGCTTGGCGCGGAGGCGCTGAAAACCGTCGAGCACCTCGGCGCGTGAGACGCCGAGCGCCGCGGCGATATCGCCGGAACGCGGCGGTCGACCACCCTCGACCGTGGCGATGTAGACCTGCCGCCGGAGATCCTGATCGTCGATCACGCTACGACCCCGTCGAAGAAGTCCACGATCCCGGTTTCGAGCGAGTACTCGGCGCCGACGACCAGCAACTTGCCGTTCTGGATCAGCTGCTCGAGGATGTCGGAGCCGTGGCGGAGGTAGTTGGCCGAGACGCAGACGTTGGCGCGCACGGCGTGATCGACCAGGGCCTCCGGATCGTGCCGGAGATCGGTCGCCAGCAGGGGAGCGACGGCCGGGCGGACGCGGTCGACGATGGCGCGCAGGTTCCGCGACTGGTCCTCCCGGGGCCGGACGAGCTGTTCGAGCGTCGCCAGGATCGCTCCGCAGCGGGAGTGGCCGAGCACGACGACGAGCGCGGTGCCGAAACGCTCGACCGCGAACTCGACGCTGCCGACCTGCGAGGCGGCCACGATATTGCCGGCGACGCGGATGACGAAGAGGTCGCCGATGCCCTGGTCGAAGACGATCTCCGCCGGCACCCGCGAGTCCGAGCAGCCGAGGATGATGGCGAACGGCTCCTGCCGGTCGGTCAGCTCGTTGCGCCGCGCGTGGTGCGCCAGCGAGTCGACGGTGGTGACGCCGGCTGCGAAACGCTGATTGCCCTCTCGCAGCCGCCCCAGGGCCTCTTGCGCCGGGATCGTCACGGGTCGCAGCGCGGAGGGTTGGTGGCGTCCGCCACCGGCATGGTGGCAGGACGGATCGAGGAGACCAGGTTCTCGGCCAGCTGCGGATGGTCCTTCGCGGCGGGGCCGAGCCAGACGTGCAGCTTCCCCCGCTCCGAGTTGGTGGGGTCCTCGACGAGGAACTCGCCGCAGGCGTCGGCGCCGCGGACCGACTTGAAGCGGAGCTTGTTGGCGACCCACGTGCGCGCCGTCGGCTTGACGCAGTCGGGCTCGAAGCTCGGAGCGTAGCCGGCGTAGATGCCGGCGAGCACGGCGTCCTCGGCAGCGCCTCGCTCGCGCACGTACAGCACGTCGAAATCAGGGCCCTTGGACAGCTTGGCGCAGTAGCCGCCCGGCAGCTCGATCTGGTACCCCGGCCAGAGCGCGACGAGCGTCGGATGGACTGCCGCGATCGACGGTGACGAGAGCGTCAGGAAGGCCACCACTGCGGCGGCGAGGGCTCGCGATGAGGAACGCATGACTACGGAAGCGTTGACAGGCGCTTTCGAGATGTACGACTGGCTGAATACGATCGCCTGCCCCAAGCGGCTCCGCCGGCCGCTAGGTAGCCTGCGGAGGCACCCCCGACAGAGAAAACGCCGAGCGCTGTACCGCCGAGTGCGGCCAGGCCGATCGCGAGACCGCCGACGGCAATAGCACCGAGAGCGATTCCACCCATCGCGAAGACCCCACGTGCACGGCCACCCATCGCTACGATGCCGCGTGCGCTGCCGCCCAGCGCGAAGACGCCGGAGGCTCGGCTGCCCAAAGCCAGGACGCCTTCGGCCTCGTCACCGATAGCGATGATGCCCTTTGCATGCCCAGAGCGTTCGCCGGTCTGAGGGTCGGGCCCGATGGCGATGTGCACGAGCGGCCACCCGCGCAGCTCGGTGCGGGAGCGCTTCCGAATTCCGGCTCTGTTCCGCTTCGTCAGCGATCTCATCGTGACCAGAGCGTATCTGAGGCGCTGACCGCAGCGCCCCGACCGGCCGGCTCCAACGTGCTCAGGTCTCTTGAACGAGGGACTCGAGGTGGGCAGCGAAGACCTGATTGAACAGCACGCCAGGTCGGCAGCTCCGGAGCTGTCGCACTGCCTCGGGTCCACTGACGCCCAGCCGATAGAGGATGAGACCCGCGACGAGGGCGGACCTGTTGAACCCCATGCCGCAGTGGGAGAGGACTCGGTGGCCGGTGCGGATCAGCTGAGCTCCAAGGTCCGCGACGGCGTTGAGCTTCGCCAGGTTGGGGAGGTCTTCGTCGAAGATGGGGAAGTAGATGTACAGGACTTGGTTGGGGACCGCGGGGATGCAGTGATCGAGGCCGCCATCGAGATCGATGACGGTGTCGATGCCGCGCTCTTGGAGCGGAGTCCAGTCAGTGATGGCGGGTGAGATGAAGAGCGAGCCGCCGTCGTCGACCTGGAAGAGCCTCATTGGGCGAGGGCTACAGCCACCGACGCACCCGGCGGGTGTAATCGCGGTACTCGTCACCAAAAGCGGCGGCGAGGAAGCGCTCTTCCCGTAGGACAACGCCGAAGTGCAGGAGGACCAGAAGGAGAAGAGCGGCGCCGAGCTGCCAGGCCGAGTTGAGGGCGATGGCGAAGCCCACGACGACGAGGAGCAGCCCGACGTAGATCGGGTTGCGTGAGTACCGAAACGGGCCCGAAGAGACGAGCGTCGTTGCTTTGCCGTAGGGATTGACCGTCGTGTCGTGCTGCCTGAACGCGCGAGACGCGAGTAGTACCAGCAATCCGAAGGCGCCGAAGGCGGCAGTGCTCACCGCGATCCTGGCAACCAGAAGATCGGCGAAGATCGGCGCCGGGTTGTAGTGCTCAGCGACCACCCCGAGGGCAATGCAGATAGCTGCGAGAACCACTGGGGGAGCCAGGACCCTCTGTGCGGTTGCGTCAATGGCCACGTTCGCTGTCCTCGGTGTGGGTCATGAGCGTGTGCCGCGACGCTCCGGCCGCCTAGGCATGCGCGCCTTCGATGGTGCGAGAAGATCTGCTCAGAAGGAGATGCAACTGGGCGTTCGCACCCGAAGAACGGCCTCTTGCTGGAAGCGCTCTTTGTAGATCGCAGTCACCTCACGCACGGCGGCGTCGTAGGTCGGCTGGTCGGGGTGCACGACGTGAAGCACGTAGGAGTCCTCTTTCTGGAGCTGGCCAGTCGCGTCACGCCACTGGCCCGCCGCGGCCCACGCAGTAAGGCCCTCCGGGAACCGTGGAGTGATCACCTCGGCCACGAAGAGCTGCCAGTCTTCCTGGCTCACGCTGCCGCCAGGCATGGCGGTACCGAAGTCGAGGGAGTCCGTGATACTGCGCTGTTCGCCCGCTCGACAAGCGAGGTGGGGCGCCACGCAAGCGGACAGGCAGAGCGCGCTCGCGATCGCGGCAAGCACTTGAACACGGGCCATCGGCGTCATCGTTCTCCCGGGAGCCACAACAGGCGGAGTCTACGACCATGAGCCGCGACGCCTCTCACGGCGTATGAGCTCAGCGGCGCCGCCCGGGTAGCGTCCGCTGCAACGAGGGGTTCGGCGACCCGTCGTCGATGTGCCGGTTGGTCGGCGAAGGGAACCGCGACCGAAGCGTGAGCACGAAGGCACTGTTCGCCCGGAGTGACACGAGCTCGAGCGGCGACTTGCCAGTTCGCCACGCGAACCAGAACGTGTAGGCGAGTAGAGCAATGCCGATCACGACGTTCGGCCAGGCGTTGAGCTGCCACTGCCAGGGCACCGTGAAGGCCGGTGTGTCGGACAGCGGCCAGAAGTAGGGGATCGGCCATTGGTAGCCGTCAGGCCCCCGAGAGCCGATCAGGTCGCAGGCCACGTGGAGGTGGACCATCGCTACGGCCAAGAGCGAAACGGCGGCCTTGCGTGTGAAAAGCCAGGCCAGAGCCCCGAGGACAAGTGCGAAAAGTAGGTTGTGACCGAGAACGTGGTGGTACTCGGACCACCAGAACAACGGGCGATCGGAGTCGCGAGTTACCAACTCGGCGAAGAGGCCGATCCCATCGAGGTCGGAGGCGACAGAAGCTGCAACGATCCAGGCGCGGTCGGCGCGGGAGAGCGAGGGCGGAACTGTGGCCGCCGACCATCCGAGGAGGGCGTGGCTGAGAACGTTCATGGTGACCGGGTCGCCTAGCGGCGTATGAGCTCAGCGGCGCGTCCGCTGCAACGAGGGTTAGGCGACAAGTCACAGAGCGCCTGCAGGCGTCGTCAACGTGAGCGACCGCGGTGGAGGAAGCTGGACACCCTCCACGCCATGTGGATCAATCGACCCATCCACTGCGGTGTCGGCGCTGCCGGAGGAGGTTGGTTGGAGCCGAGACGGTTCGCTGAGATGTCAGCAAAGATGAAGTTTTCGGAGGCTACAGGCGATCCGGCGAGTCGCCTGAGCATCGCGAGTTGGCCTGCGTGGGTCATAGCGTCGCTCAGAGGGCCTTGAAGGAGTTGCTGTCGCGTCAGGCCTCTCGGCGCGGCGCCGGTAGCGAGCTGCGCAGAAAGCGCTGCAAGAACTTGGTGGAACCGTTCAATCTCTTCGTCAAAAGTCGTCAGGGGCTCTGCGCGATAGACGCCGCCGACGAAGAAGGTGTTGGCGTAACCAATTACGCTCGCCATGTGGCGTACTAACTCGCGTGGTGTTCTGGTACTGGCGCCCGCACTGAAGTCAGCAAAGGAGGGTGGTGCTTCACGAAGAGCTTTCTGCGTCCTATACGCGAGCGCGGCCAAGAAGTGGCGCAGGAGGTCGTGCTGATCTTCAGCCACAGGGGAAATTCTACGTTGTTGCCCCGTCGCCTCTCTCTAACGGCGTATGAGTTCAGCGGCAACGCCCGGGCGAATGCTCGGGTGTTGTCCGCTGCTACGAGGAGTTAGGGGCACGCTCTCAGGCAGTGGAAGAGGCGTCTTCCGGGCGCCAGCCGGACAGTGCCGTAAGCCGACGCAGTACGGACGGTGAAGCCGGTGCGTTCGAGCTGGCGCCTGAGACGGGCGACTGGAAAGAGGTGAACCCAGTGCTCTTCGGTACCGCGACGGTAGGCCGAGCCATGTCGGCGGAAGGTGGTGATTGCTCGACGGAGAGCCTGTCCGTTGTGATGGTGCGTCACCTCGACTAGAGACGCCCAGTCGTCGCCGGCGGACCATGAGCGGTACGGAGTGACAGGAGTGAAGGGGCGTGTCACGACGTCAAAGAGGAGTAGGCCGCCCGGGGCGATGGTCGCTGCAGCACGGGAGAAGAGGTCAAGAGTGGGCGGCTCGTCTTCCGGGCTTGTTGCGTAGTTGAGAGGCTCGCCCATGGCGATGAGCGCCTGACAGGGAGGGAGCTCAGCGTGATAGAGGCTAGCCTGGACGAGACGGGCGCCTGGCGCGGTCGAGGACGCGATGGCCAGCATTGCCGCGGACGCGTCGATGCCGACCGTCTCGTAGCCAGCAGCCGAGAGAGCTGAGAGTAACAAGCCAGTGCCACAGCCGAGCTCGACGACGACACCATCGTGAATGCCGTGCGCGCGCAGGGTTGCTGACACCCATGGCGCCGCTTCGCGGGCAAGGTCGCCGAAGCCCATGTGGTGTATGTAGGCGAGATCTTCCTGGTAGTAGTGCGTAGTCAAGGGCGTACCGGACGTGCGCCTAACGGATTATGAGTTCAGCGGCAACACACGGGCGAACGCCCGTGTGTTGTCCGCTGCAACGAGGAATTAGGTGTCACGCCACATGCCGGTGGACGTGAGGAGCTCTTGTGCGACCGAGGCAGGTGAGGTGTGTCGAAGAGCCCCATGGGGATAGTCACCGAGCTCCAGTTCTGCGTCCGACAGGCTTAGCTTCGTGCCTTGCGGGACACGGTCGACCATTCCCTGCAGCTCAAAGGCGACTTGGTTCATCGCGCCGAGAATACGGCGATTGGAGGCCTTGGCGAGTTGAAGAACTTGCATCTCTTGAAGCTCGCGCTGGATCAAGCCATCGGAGACGCCAATCATCGAGAGAAGATTGGCAACGCGACGATAGAAGAAGGGAATGAGATCGTGCCCTTGCCCCAGCGGCACCGCCACGGCAAGCAGCGTCCGCTCGTTGACGAACACGGCGAGTGAGCCGCCCGTGGTTGGCACCACGTTGCCGTACCAGTCTCCCAGCGCGGTGGTGGAAGGCTCGGGTACGGGCATGGGCGTGGCTTCGAGAAGCAGCGCCAGCTTGCGGGTACAGCGAAGAGCGACCATCTTCTTCTGCTCTGAGGATGACAGCAGGCGACGGGCGACTCTCGTGGTACCTAACGGCGTACGAGTTCAGCGGCGTCCGCTGCAACGAGGGGTTAGGCGACCCACCCGCGATGCCGAGACAGCTTCCCAACTTAGAGGCTAAGGCGGAGCGCCCTGGCCAGCGTTGGCAGTGCGTCTTCTTCGCAGGACGAAGAGCACTACCGCCAGCGCCACGACCGCCGGTGCGCAACATCCGACCAGAAAGAGGAGCAGAACGATGACCAACTCGGGGACACCGAGACCTCCAAACATACGGTCTCCCTTCGATCGGAGCCTCAGTCGCTGCTTGGCGCTGCTCTAGGCAGTTTGAACCACGGCGCTCGCCATCGTGCCACGCGGAGCAGTATCACCACCGCGACGGTGGTTGACGCGATCACCAAAAGCGAACTCTCCGGACCGAACATGCCGCCGGTTAGCCAGTCGGGGCCGGCGTAGCGGCTCGCGAGCGGCGAGATGGCGCGCCAGTCGTCATTGCCTGAAAGCGGGACGCCACTAAGCAGAATCGTGAAATTCCACGCGGCATGGTTGGCTGCGGTCACCCACAGGTTACGCGACAAGATGAACACAACAGCCCACAACAGGCCGCCCAACGTTACGGCTACCAGCATGACAATCACATCTTGGGCCCCGGCGCGCCCCATGTTCTCCAGATGCTGCAGGGCGAACAACAGCGCTTGCACCACCAAGGCGAACAACGTTCCCCACGAGCGCTCCACCAACCGAAAGAGCAGGCAGCGGTAGACCAGTTCCTCCAAGGTCGCAGCGATGACAATGAGGACCGCCGGCCCTGCCAGGGCCGCGGAAATGCCGCGGAACAGCACAAGATCGTAAGCTCCGATGGCGAACAATGCAGCGATCGGAACTGCCATCAAGGCGACGCCGCCGGCACCGCCAAGCAGCAGCGGAACCGCTCGCAGCCGCAGTTCGCTCGTGTCGCGCTTCTCGTGCCAGTGCACATACGACCAGTAGCCCGCAACCGCTGCTAGGTAGATGAAGGTGCGTCGGATTGCGCTGAGCAATTCGGGCCCGGGATGGAACGTTGCCTCGATCAGTGGCGCTAGGCCCTTCCCGACCAAGAACACCGGGCCCCAGACCGCGGCCAAACCCAGCAACAGCGAGCCCAGCGTTCGCGCGACCAACCGCAGTCGCGGCCACGAACCACCGCTTGGTGTCGCGGGTCGAGCAAGGCTCGGATCACCCTGGTTGGAGAGGGTGCCGGCGTTGGTCCGCCCGAACGAATCGGCAATCTGGGGACTTTCAACAGGGTCGTTAGCGTTCATCTGGACCTCTCAGATCCGCCCAGCCGACTGGCAGTCGATTCGTGGCCACTGATCAATGGGACTATTCTGAAAGGCCGATGGCGAGGGCACGGCTGATGATCGGGTCGCCTCTAACGGCGTATGAGTTCAGCGGCAACAACCGGGCGAACGCGCGGTTGTTGTCGGCTGCAACCAGGGGTTAGGCGTCGCTCTCACTGGCGGCCGAAGTGGAAGCCGCGCGACTTAGTCGGCGCTGATCCGCCGCCAACAGAATCGAGACGAAGGCTGAGAGCGCCATGGAGGAGAGCGCGACCGGTGTCAGGTTGCGGACGAACGCGCGACGTGCCGCGGCTGGGCTGAAGTCGGACGGTGTCGGCAGAGGGTCAGGGGTTGCACCGAATGCCGAGAGAAACACGACAACAGCAGCTGCAGGAACCACGAGCGATGAGGCGAGCGGGGCAAGTGGCGGTCTCCTCTGCGAGATGGCGACTGCCAGGTAGGCGGTAATTGCGAGACCAAGGAACCCGGCGACTAATGCCACCGTCTCGTAGGCTGGCGCATTGGGCATGATCTTGTACGGCTTGGTGTTGGCTAGCAGCTGCCAAACGAACCAAGCTTGGAACGCAGAGATCACCAAGCTGGTGACGACAGCAGATCTCTTAACGGACATTCGAAGATCAAGATTGTGCCGAGCGACGCCTAACGGCGTATGAGTTCAGCGGCGCTGCCCGGGCGAACGCCCGGGTGTTGTCCGCTGCAACGAGGGGTTAGGCGTCGGTTCATGACGGCGTTGACGACCGCGAACTCACAGTCTGACCGCGAGGCCGGCGACAGCGGCGTAGAACGCCACGCCGACCGCAGCCGCCATGAAGGTGCCTCGCTGAGTCGCATAGCCTTCGCGGAGCGTGGAGATGTAGACCCACGCGGTGACCGGAAGAACTAGTGCGATGGCTGTTGCGAGGCCCGGCACGTAGGCCTGGAGAGCGACGGCGCCCGAAATGTGCGGGAACAGGGCGTTGGCAGCGAAGACCGCAAGGACACCTAAGAGCAAGTAGACAGCGGCACCGCGCTGCGGGGCGCGAGCTGCCGAAACTGCAAGCGCCAACAGCACTAGCGTTAGGCCGAGCAGGGAGAGTCCGAACCAAGAACCAGCCCACATCGCCGGCAGACCCGCTCTCGTGTACTGCGTTAACAACTCCATGTTCGCGAGAGCCCAGTCCCGAGCGTAGAGCGCTTCCTCTGCGTTGTGAGCGGCAAGCGCCAGGAAGGCAACAGCACTCCGAAGCGGCTGATGGGAATCCACGGGCGGTGCGTCCGAAGCCTAACGGTGTATGAGTTCAGCGGCACCGCCCGGGCGAACGCCCGGATAGCATCCGCTGCAACGAGGGGTTGGGCGACGGATCACTGCTGACGAGGTGTCCGTTCGGTCTTGAGGCCGGAGACGTGAGAGGCGACAGCTTGCCAGGCATCGCCGCGCTTGAGGAGGACGTTGGACGAGCTGTAGGTCGTTGTATACGGTCCCTCTGTATCCTTGCCCGTGATCGTGCCCATACCCGACACGATCGCGGTCCCGTTGTCGAAGATCGAGAGTCTCGTGATCTCGAAGGAGAATGCCTCGTAGTCAGGGGCAGTTGCCTTGACTCGAGCGAGCTCATCTTGCTTTGAGGAACGCTCCCCGTTAAAGCCAATCCTCTCGAACTCGTCCGCAAGCAGACGGTCGAGCAGTTGGACATTCTGCTCGCGGTACGCTCGCGGCCAGTCGACGAGCTTGAACTGCCGGATGGCCTGCTCGTCGGTCGCTGCAGCTGAAGCGGAGTCAGCCCCGAGCGGAGCCGCGAGCATGAAGGCGACAGCGAAAAGGGCGACTGAGGCAGCTCTGGTCCTCATGCGAACCTCCATTTGTTCACTGTCGTTTCCAGCGAGGGGTTAGGCGACCGGTCCGCGACTGATCATGGGCTTCTGGGTCAGGAGATGGAGGACAGCACCGGTTGCAAGTGGTCGAGGCCGTGGTCGTAGCCCGATTCCCATGGGAACTTTCCGGTGCGATCTGGCCAGACGAGCTGGATGGCGGGAAAGCGCTCTGGAAGAGACCTGTAGAACCAGAGAGCGAAGCCGAGATGATCTGCGTAGGCCGCCGGCGGAACCTCAGTGAAGCAAACATCGAGCGCCTGGAGAAACTTGTCCGTCCTGTCGCCGGCGAAGAACCGCTGACCCTTTGCCGCGTGTTCGCAGAGGTCGTTGAGAATCGTCTGGGCAGTATCGGCTGGAAGCCCGAAGATTATCACCTCCGGTTGGCCATAGTTCAGGTACATGCCTACCGAGTAGGCAAACTCGGGGCCCGACTCGTCGGCAAACACGCGAAGGATGTGACAGCCGTACTCGCGGACGTCTGAGACGAGCTTCTCGTGCGGCGGATCCTTCGGTTTCGGCCAGCGGAAGTTGGCAATCATGGTCGGTCCGGCGGTCGCCTAACGGCGTATGAGTTCAGCGTCCGCTGCAACGAGGGGTTAGGCGTCGCCGCGCTGGGCGCTCGCAGGCCTGAGGGACGTCAGTCACCGACGTGAGTTCCAGCGCGTGTCCGGGCGAGCCGGCGCAGGAGGGCGAGCAACCCCGAGTACTTCAGCCGCGGATCGATGTACGTGTGCAGCACGTAGAAGAGGAAGTAGTAGAGGCGAGAGGCCGACCATCCGAGGACGACGATAAGAATGGCGGTACGTATGTCCGGCGCTGAAAGCCATAGGCCTGTAGCGGAAAGGCCAGCGGCGGCGACCGGGCGAACGCCCGGTTGTCGTCCGCTGCAACGAGGGGTTAGGCGGCACCGCGGTACAGACCGGGCGCTCTGTTTACACTTAGACCGACCGCTCCATTTACACGGTAGATCACGATGGACACCTCCAAGGAGGTGTCGATGCCGTGGAAGGAGAGCGATCGAATGGACCAGCGCGTGAGCTTCATCAGAGACCTGAAGTCCGGGACTCTGAGCATGGTCGAAGCATGCCAGCGGTACGGGATCTCCCGGCCCACAGGGTACAAGTGGCTGGAGAGGTTCGAAGCAGACGGTGAGTCGGCACTGGCGGATCGCCCGCCGGTGGCAAAGCAGCAACCGCTGCGGACCTCTCGGGAGATCGAGAAGGCATTGGTGGCGGCCAAGCGCAAGCTTCGCTGGGGTCCCAAGAAGCTCGTCGCCGTGCTGCGGGAGCTCGAGCCAGATCGGGCTTGGCCAGCTCCCAGCACGGCCGGCTCGATCCTCGAGCGCCACGGCCTGGTGCGGCGACGTCGAACGCGGCGCAGGGTCGAGCATCCAGGGCGGCCGACGACACCTATGGCGAAGGCCAACGGAGTGTGGACGATGGACTTCAAAGGCCAGTTCAAGACCGGCGATGGCAGGTACTGCTATCCGCTTACGGTGGTCGACGGGTACAGCCGATTCCTGCTGGCCTGCCAGAGCCTCGACGGCACGCTGTACCAGCCGACGAGGCTTGTCCTGCAACGGCTTTTCCGCGAGTTTGGCCTGCCCGAGGCGATTCGAACCGACAACGGAGTGCCGTTTGCCAGCGAAGCCCTGGGCCGCCTCTCGCGCCTGTCGGTGTGGTGGATCAAGCTGGGTATCCGGCCTGAGCTGATCGAGCCGTCGTCGCCCCAGCAGAACGGAGCCCACGAGCGCATGCATCGGACGCTGAAGGCGAGCACCACGCGTCCCGCGGCAGGCAACGCCAGAGCCCAACAGCGTCGCTTCACCGCCTTCCGCCGCGAGTACAACTTCGTGCGACCTCATGAAGGAATCGGCCAGCGAACGCCGGCCTCGCTGTACCAGCCCTCGCCGCGGCCATACCCAAAGCAGGAGCCGAGCATCGAGTACCCAGGTCATCTGGAGATCCGGAGGGTCAGCCGCAACGGCGGCGTGCGCTGGGCCAAGCGCTGGCTCAACATCAGCAGCGTCCTGGCCGAGGAGAACGTCGGGTTTGAAGAGGTCGACGACGGCGTCTGGTCTCTCTACTTCGGAGCGGTTCTCCTCGGCAGGTTCGACGAGCGGAAGTTCAAGCTCTATGCTGCAACTCCGTACCAAAGACAGACCAAAGAAATGGGAAGAACAGCTAGGGTAAGAAGAGGAAGAGTGTAAACACAGCGGTCGGTCAAAGTGTAAATGGAGCGGTCGGCCCTACACGCGGCAAGATGCCGAGGAGAGTCTTGGCAGTCATTGCGATGGGGGGAGGCGCTCATGGGTCCAGCGGTCGACAGTGGCCCAGAACGGACACTGGGGACAGACGTGGCCTTCGGGATAGTCGACGCCTTCTTCATGTGGACAGCCGTTGATCTCGCCCGTCGTGACCACAGTCTTCGCACCGTTGCGAGCCAGAAACGCCTGGATCTCGGAGGCGATGCGGCGGTCGAACCGGACGTCCGTAGTGTCGGAGAACCAGCGCTCGAGAATGTCGGGCTCGGCGCCCTCCGACCGTACGATGCCGACTGCCGCTTTGCTGGCGCGGCGATCGTCGGGCCCATAGAACGCAACTGTGCCGACAGGATAGCCACGGAATCCCTTGCGAGCGGCCTTGCCGATGGGCGAGCCGGAGCGCTTCTTGATCTTCACGGACGCGAGCCTACCTCTCGTGCTCCGCGTGCCGCCTAACGGCGTATGAGTTCAGCGGCGCTGCCCGGGCGAATGCCCGGGTAGCGTCCGCTGCAACGAGATGGGATGAGAAGGCCAGCCTCCCCGCGCACTCTAAGGTGCAAGGGTTTCACGAGCTCGAGGCTCAGAAAGGGAGACTGGCCATGGACAAGGGTAGCACCGCGACGATGACCGTAGTCGGACTCGATCTCGGCGATCGCTTCAGCACGGCTTGCGCGCTCGACGGCGCGACTGGCAAGGTGATCAGGGAGTGGCGGCTGCCGACGACGCGGCAAGGGCTCGCGCGCTACTTCGCCGGCAAGCCGCCGATGCGCATAGCCCTCGAGGTGGGCACCCATTCGCCGTGGGTCAGCCGGCTGCTCGCCTCCTGGGGCCACCAAGTCCTCGTCGCCAACCCGCGCAAGGTCCGCCTCATCGCCCACAATCGCCGCAAGTCCGATCGTTTCGACTGCCGCACGCTGGCGCGACTGGCGCGGCTCGATCCCGAGCTGCTCGGGCTGGTGCACCATCGCAGCCGCAAGTGTCAGGAAGATCTCGCGCTGCTGCGCGCCCGCGCCGCCTTGCTGCGCGCGCGCACTCTCCTCGTCAATCACCTCCGCGGCGCCGTCAAGGCGGCCGGCGGGCGACTGCCGAAGTGCTCTGCTGCCAGCTTGGCTCGCCGCTCCGATTTGTCCGTGCCCGAGGCGCTTCGTCCTACCTGCGAACCGTTGCTGACCTGCGTCGGCGAGCTCAGCGAGCAGATCCGCGGCTACGACCGCCAGCTCGAGGCATTGAGCGAGCGGTATCCCGAGAGCGAGTCGTTGCGGCAGGTCCAAGGCGTCGGCACCCTCACCTCGCTCGCCTACGTGCTCACTCTCGAAGACCCGGCACGCTTCGCCGACAGCCGCCAGGTCGGTGCTTACCTCGGACTGATCCCCGGCGCTCGCCAGTCCGGCGACCGCGATCCTCAAATGCACATCACCAAGGAAGGCGACCCCTTCCTGCGCCAGCTTCTCGTGCAGTCCGCTCACTACATCCTCGGACCTTTCGGCCCCGACTGCGACTTGCGGCGGCGCGGCCTCGAGCTCGCCCAGCGCGGCGGCAAGGCCGCCAAGAAACGCGCCGTCGTCGCCGTGGCCCGCAAGCTCGCCGTCGTGCTGCATCGACTCTGGCTCACTCAGCAACGTTACGAACCGCTGCGGGAGGACGCGCGCAGCGCCGCTCCAGAGCACATCGGAACATCGTCGAAGAAGCAATCTCGGATGGCCTGTGGAAGGCGCGCAAGCCCGCCGACCACCCACCCGGCTTGCGCCCCTCCCACAGGCCCGGCGGCGGCGGCGGTTTGCTCCCTCATCTGACCTGACGCGCATCGTGTTTCAGAGAACGACGAGTCCAAGCCGGTCCGGGGCGACTGCGACTAACCCCTTGGCCTTCGAGGCCGATAACGAGATTGCAGCGACCCGGCCGGACGGAACCCAGCATGCACCGGGCTCAAAGACGCCCATCCAGAGTGCGAATGGAAGCGTGGCTCAGGACTCGTCAAAATTCGGTCGGCCGCAAAAGCGGCCGCCTTGATTTTCATTGGCCTTCTCATGGAAGGGGTTAGGCGACCAGTCATCAGACGGCCCGAAGACATGTACTGCCTAGAAGCACTAGTGGCTAGCGAGGTGTCGAGCCAGTGGAAGCGGGGAACTCTGAGGCATTGAAGCTAAAGGCCTGTTCCGTGTCATCGCCAGTTAGAAAGCGCACCTCGAAGGGCGAGTATCGGTCTCTGTGACCAAGTGCGTTGAACGCGACGATAGCGAGCTCCAGGGCCCTGGCGCGGGCCTGCTCGCCAGTAAGGCCTTGAAGGCTCTCTTCGTTCTTGATTTCGATGAAGATGTGACGCGAACTATTGGTCAGTACTGCCACCTCAGAGGCGTCTGTGTGTTTCGCGATCGCATCGCGAGCAGGTCTGAGGTCCGCCATCGTAGCGGCATAGAGGCTGTAGGTACTCGAGAGGGCATCCCAGTTGAGGACTACAGCGCTAGCAACGAGCACGAGGAGGATTCCTGCACAAACCGCGAGAACAGTGCGCGTCTTGCCATGCATACTTCGTCCCGTGGGAGTTCAGTCGCCTGGTCGCCTAACCTTACATTCGATGACGCATATCGGAGGCTATGCGTCTCCAAGGCTGTCGCGTAAGCCGTCCTGACGGGAATGCCTGGGACAGCGGAACTCGCTGAGACGCCTCACTCTAGGGCCTCAGCGACCCTTGGCGCTGCGGCGTTATGGCGACACCTCCGCTGTCGTGTAGGCGCGCGGTCACTTCTCTTCGCTCCAGCCCAGCAGATCCAGCGGACTGTGCACGCACGGTGATGCGGTCCTTGAAACCCTTGCCGTCGCGGACGGTGATCTGCTCGTGGCGAGGTCGACGTCCTTGATTCGCAGGCGGAGGCACTCGAGGAGGCGCATGCCGCTGCCGTAGAGCAGGGCGAAGAAGAGACGGTGCTCGGGCTCCATTCGGTCGAGGATTCGGCGCACCTCGTCCTGGGTGAGAACCAGCGGCTGCTTGCGGGCGCGATGTACGCGTATCAGCTCGCCGAGGCGACCGAGCTCGCGGCCGAGGACTGTCCTCATCGCCTGCAGTTCGGGGCTGCGCTGTCGGGCGGCCCGGGCCAGCCGACAGCGGGCCGCTGAGGACGACCAACGCGAAGCGAGCACGGAACCTGTCACGAGGGGAGATCTGCTGGGGCGCGCTCCGCGCCCTTCGGTGTCCGGGACCGATTGCGCGGTACGCATGGCTGGGCCTCCGCGACGGGCGAAGGCGGCACCGGCGGTGACGAAGAGCCAGACCGCACCGCCTGTCGGGAGATCGGTCACCATACTAGACGGACTTTCCGCCCGCATCTCCCACAGCCGGGAGAGAATCACCGTATGGACGTCGCGCACGACCTCCGCGGCTGGAGGCTCGTCTGGTATCGGCTCGAGCTGCAGCCCGGCGCCGTCGAGAGCGCTGCCGCCGCTCGTGCCGCCGCCGCACTCGCCGCCCGCGAGCGTCTCGGCGGGCGCAGTCTCGTCGACCTCCCGGTCGCCGCCGAGGTCCGCCGGCTCTTCCGCGAAGCCGGCACGGACCCGACGCGCTATCGCCCGTCCTCGGAAGCCTTGCTGCGCCGCGTGCTCAAGGGCGAGGAGCTGCCGGCGATCCATCCGCTCGTCGACCTCAACAACTGCGTGTCGGTGGCGCTGGTGGTGCCGAGCTGCGTCATGGCGGAGGGCAGCTTCGCGCCGCCGGTGCGGCTGCGGCGCGGCCGGCCCGGCGAGCGGATGGAGTCGCTGCGCGGCGACTTCGACCTTGCGGGCAAGCCGCTGCTCGAGGACGCCAGCGGCCCGTTCGGCACGCCGATCACCGACAGCCTGCGCGTCGCTGTCGAGCCGGGAACGGAGCGCGCCTGGATGGTGGTCTACCTGCCGGCCTCGGTGCTGGCGGCGGGTGACGTCGATGCGCTGCTCGCCGCTCGGCCCCTCGCCTCGATCGCGCACTGGACGCGGGCGCACGAGAGCGGGGACGCGGCGTGACGCGGGAGCGCTACACCAGCTACCCGCGTCCCGTGCTGTGGCTGGTGCCTGAGGGCGAGCCCTCGCGCGACGGCAATGGCATCGAGATCGCCCCCTTCTACCTGAGCACGCTGCCGGTGACGAACGTGCAGCTCGAGGCGTTCGCCAGCACGCGGTCGCGCCCACCCGAGGCTCCCGGCGACGACGACCCCGCGATCGGCGTCACGCTCGAGCTCGCCCGCGGCTACTGCGAGTGGTACGCGCGCATCGCGCACAAGGCGATCCGCCTGCCCACCGAGGCCGAGTGGGAGCACGCCTGTCGCGCCGGCACCAACGGCCGTTGGTTCTGGGGCGACGACGAGCGCGAAGCCGACGCGTGGATCTGGCACCGCGGCAATAGCGGCGAGGCGGTGCCGTCGCTCGCCGCCAAGCGGTCGAACGGCTTCGGCCTGCACGCGATGCTGGGCGGGGTGTGGGAGTGGGTCGAGGGCGCCGAGGGTGGCGTCCTCCGCGGCGGCTCGTGGCGCACGCCGCTCCACGAGATCGGCTGCGGCGAGCGACGCATCGTCGCCGGCGGCGAGCTCGTCGCCGAAGCCGGCTTCCGCATCGCCCGGAGTCTGCGCGGCTGAGCCGACCGTCACCCGCTGGGACTCAACCTACTTGCCCTGCAAGGCGCAGTCTTCTGCTGGTCATCGCGAGCGAAGCGAAGCGATCTCGATGCTGCGCTGCCGAGATTGCTTCGTCGCTGCGCTGCTCGCAATGACGGCGTAGCTATCGCCGTTCCCGGGAGCTAGCCGTTCAGGACAGCTGCCGGCTGCGGGTCTCGGAGATGCGCTCCACCACCTGCCCGATGGTCGCGTCCGCCTCGCCGTCTTCGAGCGCCAGGTCGGCCTGGGCGATGATGCCGACGCAACAGCCGTCCTCGTCGACCACCGGCACGCGTCGCACCTGCAGCTCGGCCATCAGCTGCTCGATGGTGGCGAGCTCGTCCTCGGGGCGGACGGCGCTGACGTCGGTGCTCATCAGGTCCTTGACCGGCGTCTCCGGCGAGCGGCCGCGCGCCACGCCGCGCAGGGCGATGTCGCGATCGGTGACGACGCCGACGAGGAAGCGCGACTCCTCGTCCTCGACCACCGGGATGCAGCCGCAGTCGTTCTCTTCCATCAGCTGGGCGGCTTGCTGCGCGGTGGTGTCGGGGGTGCAGCAGGCCGGGTTGGTGGTCATCAGCTCGTTCGCCTTCATGTTCATTCGGCCTCCCTGGATGTGGATGTGGGACTGCGCGTCGTCAATCCCCCATCGGCCGAATGGCAAGAAGCGAGCCAGCGCGATCGCGGCGGCGTGACGCTCGCGGCCGGCGGCGGCGGCCGGCAGGCCGTGGGCCTCCCGTGCGGTCCTCTCGACGCCACTTGTAACCGCTACAGGCAACCTGTAACCGTTACAGGCTGCCTGACGGCTCATGTCAGGCGCTCGCGCAGCGCGGCGAGGAGCGGGCGGTCGGCATCCGCCCAGTCGAGCGAGTCGAGCTCCGCCGCCTGAAGCCAGCGCACGGCGCCGTGCTCGAGCAGCCGCAGCTCGCCGCCGGCGATCGTCGCCAGGTAGACGTCGAGCCGCACGACGAGGTCGTCGCCGACGTCGCGCCCGGTACCGAGCAGCTCGCCGACGACGACGTCGAGACCGAGCTCCTCACGGACCTCGCGCGCCAGCGCGACGCGCGGGTCCTCGCCCGCCTCGACCTTGCCGCCCGGGAACTCCCACTTGCCGGGCAGGCGCATGGCGGCCCCGCGCTGCGCGGCGAGGCACCGTGCGTCGCGCAAGATGGCGGCGCCGACGACGTGGATCTCGCGCACTCGACAATGCTAGAGCGTGGCCATGCTGGGCGCCGTCGCTGCGCGCTGGAAGGCGCCGCATCGATGTGGGATCATGGCGCGCCCAAGCTCTGCCGGCCGATCCCTCCGCCGGCAAATCCCCTCCGTCCCGAAATCCCAGGAGCTATCGCATGCCTCAGTTCATCTACACCATGAAAGATCTGCGCAAGGTGACGCCGCAGGGCAAGGAGATCCTGCGCGGCATCTGGCTGTCCTTCTACCACGGCGCCAAGATCGGCGTCCTCGGTGCCAACGGAGCGGGCAAGTCCACGCTGCTGCGCATCATGGCCGGCGTCGACAAGGACTTCTCGGGCGAGTCGTTCCTCGGCGAGGGGTTCACCGTCGGCTACCTGCCGCAGGAGCCGGTGCTCGACCCGGCGAAGAACGTGCGCCAGCACGTCGAGGAGGCGGTCGGCGCCACGCGGCGGCTGCTCGAGCGCTTCGACGAGCTCACCGGCAAGATGGGCGAGGAGCTCTCGGCCGACGAGATGGACAAGGTGATGGCCGAGTACACGCGCGTGCAGGACGCCATCGAGGCCGCCAACGGCTGGGAGCTCGACCGCGCGCTCGAGATGGCGATGGACGCGCTGCGCCTGCCGCCGGGCGACGCCGACGTGACGACGCTCTCGGGCGGCGAGCGGCGCCGCGTGGCGCTCTGCCGCGTGCTGCTCGAGAAGCCCGACCTGCTGCTGCTCGACGAGCCCACCAACCACCTCGACGCCGAGTCGGTCGCGTGGCTCGAGCGCTTCCTGCACGACTACCCGGGCACGGTGGTGGCGGTGACGCACGACCGCTACTTCCTCGACAACGTGGCGGGCTGGATCCTCGAGCTCGACCGCGGCGCCGGCATCCCCTGGGAGGGCAACTACTCGAGCTGGCTCGAGCAGAAGGCGAAGCGGCTGGCGCAGGAGGAGAAGCAGGCGTCGGCGCGGCAGCGCACGCTCGAGCACGAGCTCGAGTGGGTACGCATGGCGCCGCGCGCGCGGCACGCCAAGGGCAAGGCGCGCCTGCGCTCGTACGAGGAGCTGCTGGCAGAGGACAAGTCGGTCGAGAAGCGCCAGGGGGCGCTGGAGATCAGCATCCCGCCGGGGCCGCGGCTGGGCGACGTCGTGGTCGAGGCGAAGGGGCTCACCAAGGCGTACGGCGACAAGCTGCTCATCGACGAGCTGTCGTTCATCGTGCCGCCGGCGGGGATCGTCGGCATCATCGGCCCCAACGGCGCCGGCAAGACGACGCTGTTCCGCATGATCGTCGGCCAGGAGAAGCCGGACTCCGGGCAGCTGCGGCTCGGCGAGACGGTGGCGCTGTCGTACGTCGACCAGAGCCGCGAGACGCTCAACGGCGACCGCACGCTGTTCGAGGAGATCTCCGACGGCGGCCGCGAGCTGCTGATCGTGGGCAAGCGCGAGATCAACGCCCGCGCCTACGCCTCGGCGTTCAACTTCCGCGGCGCCGATCAGCAGAAGAAGGTGCGCGACCTCTCGGGCGGCGAGCGCAACCGGCTGCACCTGGCGAAGCTGCTCAAGAGCGGCGGCAACCTGCTGCTGCTCGACGAGCCCACCAACGACCTCGACGTCGACACCCTGCGGGCGCTGGAGGAGGCGATGCTCGACTTCGCCGGCTGCGTCATGGTGATCAGCCACGACCGCTGGTTCCTCGACCGCATCGCCACCCACATCCTCGCCTTCGAGGGCGACAGCGAGGTGGTGTGGTTCGAGGGCAACTACCAGGACTACGAGGCCGACCGGCGCAAGCGGCTGGGAGCGGAGGCGGACCAGCCGCACCGCATCAAGTACCGCGAAGCTGACTCACTAGCGGACGGCGGGCGACGTCACGCGCGGCGTCGAGATCTTCCGCCCCTGTACCGCATCCGCAGCCGCGATCTGGCTCGAGATCGGCTGCCGCGCGGCGCGCGCGACCGGCGCGCTACGGCTCGACCGGTAGCCCAGCCTGCTGCCAGGCGGCGATCCCGCCGAGCAACGTCACCGCTTCGCTGAATCCGTTCTGCTGCAGCAGCAGCGCCGCACGGGCGCTGGTGGCTTCCTGGTGTCAAGCGCAGTAGGTGACGATCGGCTTGTCGCGCGGCAGCTCTCCCAGGCGCTGCGCGAGCTGGTCGAGCGGGATGTGCACGGCGCCCGCGATGTGGGCGCGGTTCCAGCTGGCGTCGTCGCGCACGTCGACGATGACGCCGTTCCCGGACTCGCGCAGGGCCTTGGTCTCCTCGACCGTCGCGCGGCGGATCTGGCTGGGGTCGCCGGGGACGGGCGCGCCGGAGGGCGGCGCGGGCGCTGCCTCCGGCTTCGTGGTCGCGGCGATCTCTTCCGACGGCGGCGCGACGGGCGCCGGCGATGCCGGAGCTGCATCGGGCGCCGGCGAAGCCGTCGCGACGGTCGCGTTGGCGGGTGCGGCCTGCGTCTCGTTAACCGGCTGTCCGGTCTGATTGCGGCCGCTGCAGGCCAAGGCGACGAGCGCCGCCGCCAGGCCGAGGGTCGATCTACGGATCATCAAGGCCTCCCTTCGCTGTCGCCGCCGACTCCTGCGAATGCGGTGCCGGCGGGCGACTGAGCTTACTCCGTCGCTGCAAGAGCGAGCGCCGGGAAGCGCTCGGGTTGGTGGAAGTCCGGTCGGCGGTCCCGGCAGCGCGGTCGCGGTGAGGTAGCGACGCTCGTCGCCGGAGCCGTGGATGGCGAAGGCGTTGACCCGCCACGGTGGCGGCGGCAGCAGCGCGCGGTCGAGGCGGGCGGCGCCGAGCCACACGTCGCCCCGCCGCAGGGTCCGGAAGGCGAGCGGCAACCCGGAGGCGACGACCCGACGGACGCCGTGAAGCTGCAGCACCAGGTGGTGTCCCCACGGCGAGAGCTCGACCTCGGTGTACCGCACGGCGCCGTCGTCAGCAGCGACGCCGGCGACGAAGATCTCGACCACTTCGTGCTCCCACAGCCGATCCGTCGCGCCGGGCGCGCCGGAGGGCGCCGGATCGCCGTGGAATGGCGCGCGGACGGCGATGCGCAGCTCGCGGGCGGTGAGCCGCAACCGCACGCGAACCTGCTCGTCGGCGCCGATCGGCTCGCCGTCCCAGGTGGAGGCGACGGTCAGCTCGCAGGCCGATCGGGTCACACTGCGATCGACGTCGGCCACGAGTGGTGGAGGATACGCGACCCGCCAGAAGGCTGCGGCGACGCTGCGACGAGACTGCCTTCGTCGCCGCGCTCCTCGCAGTGACGTGGTGCCGTTACGGATGCAAGGCGCCGTGCAGAGTGCGCGGCGGGGGCGGCGTTCCGCTGGGCTCGGGCTCCGGCTCCGTCGCCGACGGCTCCTCGGGCTCCGGCGCAGGCGCCGGTTCTGGCTGCGCCGGCTGCACCGGCGGCAGCGTGCGCGGGGGCTGCGGAGGCGGCGGTGAGGCGACAGGCGCCGGCGGTGGTGACGAGGGCTCGACGGGCGGCAGCTCGCCGCCGCCTGGCGGCACCGTGGTCTCCGTCGGCGCGGGCTCCGCCCCCGGCTCGCGGCTGGGCGCGAACGGCGTGAGGTCGGTGGCCGAGCCGTCGTCGACGGGCTCTTCCGCGCCGTACGGAAGCGACTCGAGGTCCGGCGGCGGCAGCGACTCGAGGTAGGGCGTCGGCGTCGCTTCCGGCAGCGCGTACGGCGGCACCGCGCCGAACCACCCCTGCACGCGCTGCCACCAGCCCGGTCCGCCGCTCGGGCAGACGGTGGGCGGCTCGGCGCCGGACAGGAAGACCTCGCGGTAGGCGCGTCCCGAGGCCGGTGGACAGCCCTCGGCGAGCACGTCGCCGGTGACCGCGTCGACGCGCCGTTCGACGACGCCGCTCGGCATCCCCCAAGCCGCGGGCCGCTGGCGGTGGCTGTAGATGTTGCGCACGACGCGCCCCCACACCGGCGCCGCCAGCGTGCCGCCGCTGGCGCCCTTGACGATGGTGTGCGGCTGGTCGAAGCCCATCCACACGGTGCCGACGACGTCGGGCGTGTAGCCGGCGAACCAGACGTCCTGCCGCTCGTTGGTGGTGCCCGTCTTGCCCGCCGCGGGCACTGCCAGACCGACAGCCGCGGCGGGAGATCCAGTGCCGCGGCGCACGGCGTCGCGCAGCAGGTCGGTGACGACGAACGCCACTGCCGGGTCGAGCACCTGCCGGCCCTCCACCTCGTCGTCGGCGCTCCACAGCACCTCGCCGTCGGGGTCCTCGACGCGGAGGATGAAGCGCGGGCTCACCTGGGTGCCGAGGTTGGCGAAGGCGGTGTAGGCACGGGTGAGCTCGAGCGGCGTCGCCGACGAGGCGCCCAGCGCGGAAGAGGGCTGCAGCGGCACGTCGGGCAGCCCGGACTGCTCGGCGAGGTCCGCGATGCGCTCGATGCCCACCGACTCGGCGAGCCGCACGGTGGCAACGTTGCGCGACTGCACGAGGGCGTCGCGCATCGTCACCGACTGCAGGTAGGAGTCGCCGAAGTTGCGCGGCCGCCAGACCTCGCCGCCGGTGAAGCGGATCTCCAACGGCTGGTCGGAGAGTCGCTGCGTCGGCGGGATGCCCGCTGAAAGGGCCGCTGCGTAGACGAACGGCTTGAAGGCGCTGCCCACCTGGCGGCGCGCCTGCTCGACGCGGTCGAAGCGCGAGTGGCGGAAGTCGCGGCCGCCCACCCAGGTCAGCACGTCGCCGGTCTTCGCCTCGACGAAGATCACCGCGCCCTGCAGGTAGTCGGTGCCCTCCTCGTCACCTTGCTGCGCCGCCGTGTAGCGAGAACCGCGGAAGCGGCCCCAGGCGCCGCCCTCGATGCGCAGCAGCTGGGCGTCGAGCTCGCGCTCGGCGGCGCGCTGCGCGCGGGCGTCGAGAGTGGTGACGATGCGCAGCCGGTCGTGGTAGAAGCCGTCGCCGAAGCGGTCTTCGAGCTCGCGGCGCACCTCTTCGAGGAACCAGCCGGCGAACGGCTCCGCCTGCACCAGCTTGCGCGGCCGCCGCGACACGCCGAGGCTCCGCCCGCGCGCCGCCTCCGCCGTCGCCGGGTCGAGGCGGCCCTGCTCCTCCATCAACGTCAGCACCAAGTCGCGGCGCTCGCGAGCGCGAGTCGGCGTGGCGGCGCGGGTCGTAGTGCGTCGGCGCCTTGGGCAGCGCCGCCAGCAGCGCCGCCTCGGTGAGGGTGAGCCGCGAGGCCGGGTGGCGGAAGTAGTACTGCGACGCCGCCTCGATGCCGCGCGTGCCGCCGCCGAAATAGATGTGGTTGAGGTAGAGCTCGAGGATCTCGTCCTTGTCGAAGGCGCGCTCGATGGAGCCGGCGACGCGCGCCTCGAGCAGCTTGCGCGACAGCGTCTGGCGCTGCCCCGGGATGCGCTCGGGGAAGAGGTTGCGCGCCAGCTGCATGGTGATCGTGCTCGAGCCCTGGCGGATGTCGCCGGCGCGCACGTTGGCGAGGAGGGCGCCGAAGATGCGGTGCGGGTCGACGCCGTGGTGCTCGCGGAAGCGCTTGTCCTCGACCGCGATGAAGGCGTCGGCGACGTGGTCGGGAAGGTCTTTCGAGCTCGACCACTCGCCGGTTGACGAGCGCCAGCGTGCCGACCTCGCGGCCGTAGCGGTCGACCACCTGCGGCGCGCCGTCGGGCTGGTAGGCGGCCGAGCCGGCCGACGTCGGGGCAGCCGCGGATGCCGCACCGCGTCCAGGCGACGCCGCCGGTGAGCAGCAGCGCCGCCGCGACCACCGCGCCGACGCGGACGGCGCGGTGCCAGTCGAAGTAGGGCGGCGGCTGCTGCGGCGGCCGCGGCAGCGGTGGCACTGTCGAGCCTGGTGGTGGCGGCGTCGCAGCCTGCGCCGCACGGCGCGGCCACACGACCCTCTTGGGGTCCGGACGCGCCGGCGCGCCGGGTCGGCGAGGCGTCGTTGGCTGCACGCCGAGGGCGGAGCAAAGACCCTGCCACTGGCGAAACGCTCTGGTTGCGGGCCATCGAGATCGCTTCGTCGCTGCGCTCCTCGCGATGACGTTCAGCTCACGATGACGTCGACCGTCATCGCGAGCGGAGCGAAGCGATCTCGATGCTTGATGATCGCCGGCTTACTGCTTGTGAACGATCGCCTCCACGCGGCGGTTCTTCTGCCGCCCCTCGTCGGTGGCGTTGTCGGCCACCGGCTTGGCCTCGCCCCAGCCGCGCGTCGTGAGGCGCACCGGGTCGACGCCGTGCTTGGCGGCGAGCCAGCTTGCCACCGCCTGCGCGCGGCGCTCGGAGAGCCGCAGGTTGTAGGCGTCGTCGCCTTTCGAATCGGTGTGACCCAGCAGCTCGACGCGCCCGTTGGGGTAGGCGGCGATGATGGTGGCGAGCTGCGCCAGCGCGGTGGCGGCGTCGGCGCGGATGTCGGCCTTGTCGAAGTCGAACAGCACGTCGGCGGGGAGCTCGACGCGCACCACCAGCGCCGTCTCCTCGGCGCCGAGGTTGCGCTTGGCCTGCTCGAGCTGCTGCACGGTGGCGACGATGCCGGTGCCGCCGCCGCCCACGCCGATGACGAGGCCGGGGATGGCGCGCACGGTGCCGACGATGCCGAGCGCGCGCTTGGCGCCGAGCCGCGCCACCGCGGCCTCGGCGGCGGCGTCGGCAGCCGGGTCCCAGGCGTCCGCGTAAGGGGGCTGGTCGGCGGCGAGCGCCGTCGCCGCCAGGGTGGCCGCCACCGCCCACGCCAGCGCGCCCTGCGCGCAGCGGCGGATCAGGGGAGCGCGCCGGCGCACGGTCAGCGATCCTGGATGGCGAGGTCTTCGAACGGCGGCGTGTTCGGCAGCTGCAGCGTGATGGTGGTCACCTCCGGCGGCGGCGCCGGGAACTTGATCCACAGCACGTGCGACTGCGCCGGGTCGAGGGTGTCGTACCAGCGGTCGGACCAGCCGCTGCGCACCGCGGCGATGTAGGTGCCTTTCTCGTCGCGCAGCACCTCGTACTTCTTGGCGTTAGCGGCGTCCATCAGGTAGGTATCTTCGAACTTGACCTCCACCTGTTGCTTGTCGGGGCTGCCGTTGCGCAGGCGCACCTTGGCAGTGAGCGTGTTGCCCTTGCGGCTCAGCTCGGTCACCTCGACGACGACGCCGGGCCAGTTGGCGTCCTGGCTGGCGATGACGGCCCCAGCCGGCACGGCGGCGGCGGGTGGAGCCGCTGCGGGTGCCGCAGCCCCCGCCGGCGCGGCTGCCGCCGCTGCGGGAGGGACGTTGTCGCCGCCTCCGGCCGCGACCCCCACGCCGCCTGCGGGCGCCGGCTGGGACGCGGGCTCGGCCTGCGGCTTCGAGCACGCGACGGGAAGAAGGGCGGACAAGAGCAGCCAAGACAGCGGCAACCTGGGGAGCACGCGACGGGCCATGGTCACCTCCAGTGGGTCGTGCCGGGAGCGGGCGGCCTCACTCCCGATCATCCTAACGCGGCTAAGATAAGGCCGGCCATGCTGCAGGAAAGCCCCTCGCTCTCAGCGTTGCTGGGGAGCCGAAACCCGGGCACGCCGCTCGAGCTCGACTGGCTGCGCGGCGTGCAGGTGAACAAGAGCGCCATCGAGCGGCGCACGGCCACGCTCACCACCCGCCGCACGGTGAAGAAGGCGTGGCAGGCGGCGTGGCTGCTGCACGCCGTGCGCTGCATGGACCTGACGACGCTGTCCGGCGACGACACTCCGGGCCGCGTCGAGCGCTTGTGCGCCAAGGCGCGCTCGCCGGTGCGGCGCGACCTGCTCGCCGACCTCGGCGTGCCCGACCTCGACCTCAAGGTGGGGGCGGTGTGCGTCTACCACTACTTCGTGAAGACCGCGGTCGACGCGTTGCGCGGCTCGGGGATCCCGGTGGCGGCGGTGTCGACCGGCTTCCCGGCGGGGCTCTCGCCCTTCGAGCAGCGGGTGGCGGAGATCGGCGCCTCGGTCGCCGACGGCGCCGAAGAGATCGACATCGTCATCACCCGCTCCCACGTGCTCACCGCCAACTGGCCGGCGCTCTACGAGGAAGTACGCGCCTTCCGCGCCGCCTGCGGCCACGCGCACCTGAAGACCATCATCGCCACCGGCGAGCTGGGCACGCTGCGCAACGTCTACCGGGCGTCGCTGGTGTGCATGATGGCGGGCGCCGATTTCATCAAGACGTCGACCGGCAAGGAGTCGGTCAACGCCACGCTGCCGGTGTCGCTGGTGATGGTGCGCTCGATCCGCGAGTACTGGGAGAAGACCGGCTTCCGCATCGGCTTCAAGCCGGCCGGCGGCATCAGCCAGGCCAAGGACGCGCTGGCGTGGCTGATCCTGATCAAGGAGGAGCTCGGCCGCGAATGGATGGAGCCGGCGCTCTTCCGCTTCGGCGCCAGCAGCCTGCTCGCCGACGTCGAGCGCCAGCTCGAGCACTTCACCACCGGCCGCTACTCGGCCTACAACCGGCATCCGGTCGCGTAGCGAAGGAGCCACATGGCGAGTGTTGCGGACATCCTGACGACTCTCGACTACGGCCCCGCTCCCGAGAGCGCCGGCCCGGTGGAGGAGTGGCTCGAGCGCCACGGGCGGAGCTTCGGGCTGTTCGTCGGCGGCAAGTGGGTGAAGGCGAAGTCGGAGGAGTCCTTCGAGACGCTGAGCCCGGCAAACGGCAAGGTGATCGGCCGCGTCGCCCAGGCCAACGACAAGGACGTCGACGCCGCCGTGAAGGCGGCGCGCAAGGCGCTGCCCGACTGGCAGGGGCTCGCGCCGCACGCGCGGGCGCGCTACCTCTACGCCCTCGCCCGCGGCCTGCAGCGCCGCGCCCGCTTCTTCGCCGTGCTGGAGACGATGGACAACGGCAAGCCGATCCGCGAGACGCGCGACATCGACGTGCCGCTGGTCGCCCGCCACTTCTACCACCACGCCGGCTGGGCCAGCTGCTCGAGAGCGAGCTGCCCGGCTACGCGCCGGTGGGCGTCGTCGGCCAGGTCATCCCGTGGAACTTCCCGCTGCTGATGCTGGCGTGGAAGATCGCGCCGGCGATCGCCTGCGGCAACACGGTGGTGCTCAAGCCGGCCGAGTTCACGCCGCTCACCGCGCTCGCCTTCGCCGAGCTGTGCGCCGACGTCGGGCTGCCGCCGGGCGTCGTCAACATCATCACCGGCGACGGCCGCACCGGCGCCGCGCTGGTCAACCACCCCGACGTCGACAAGATCGCCTTCACCGGCTCGACCGAGGTCGGCCGCATCATCCGCGAGGCGACCGCCGGCAGCGGCAAGAAGCTGTCGCTCGAGCTCGGCGGCAAGTCGCCGTTCATCGTCTTCGAGGACGCCGACCTCGACAGCGCCGTCGAGGGCGTGGTCGACGCCATCTGGTTCAACCAGGGGCAGGTCTGCTGCGCCGGCTCGCGCCTGCTGCTGCAGGAGGGGATCGCCGACGCCATGGTGCGCAAGCTGCAGGCGCGCATGGAGACGCTGCGCGTCGGCGACCCGCTCGACAAGGCGGTCGACATCGGCGCCATCGTCGCCCCGGTGCAGCTGCAGAAGATCGAGGAGCTGGTGGCGCAGGGGAAGGAGGAGGGCGCGCCGCTGCTGGCAGCCGTCGTGGGCGTGCCCGACCGAGGGCTGGTTCTACCCGCCGACGCTGTTCACCGACGTCTCGCCGTCGTCGACCATCGCGCAGGTGGAGATCTTCGGCCCGGTGCTGGTGGCGATGACCTTCCGCACGCCGGTCGAGGCGGTGGAGCTCGCCAACAACACCCGCTTCGGCCTCGCCGCCAGCGTGTGGAGCGAGAGCCTCAACCTCGCCCTCGACGTCGCGCCGAAGATCAAGGCCGGCGTGGTGTGGGTCAACTGCACCAACCTGTTCGACGCCGCCGCCGGCTTCGGCGGCTACCGCGAGAGCGGCTTCGGCCGCGAGGGCGGGCGCGAGGGGCTGTTCGAGTACGTCAAGCCGGCGTACGAGAAGAAGCTGCCGTCGTACGAGGACACCGACTTCGACGCTCCCCGAGCCGAGTCGGTCAAGAACGGCGGCGCCGGGAGCGGCCACGGCCTGCCGCCCATCGACCGCACGCCGAAGATGTACGTCGGCGGCGCGCAGGTGCGCCCCGACGCGCCCTACGTGCTGCCGGTGGTCGGGGACGAGCGGCGGGCTCGTCGGCGAGGTGGGCCGCGGCAACCGCAAGGACATCCGCAACGCGGTGGAGGCGGCGCGCAAGGCCGAGGGGTGGGCGCACGCGACCGGCCACAACCGCGCGCAGGTGCTCTTCTACGTCGCCGAGAACCTCGCCGCCCGCGACGGCGGAGCTCGTCGAGCGCCTGCGGCGTCTGGACCGGCGGCGGCCGGCGCGCGGCGAGACGCGAGGTCGAGGCGACGCTCGCCCGCCTCTTCCACTGGGCCGCGTGGGCCGACAAGTACGACGGCGCCGTGCACCACACGCCGTTCCGCAACGTCACCCTGGCGATGCCGGAGCCGCTCGGGCGTCATGGGCGTCGTCTGCCCGCCCGAGGCGCCGCTGCTCGCCTTCGTGTCGCTCGTCGGCGCCGGCCATCGCCATGGGCAACCGCGTGGTGGCGGTACCCTCGCAGCGCTGCCCGCTGGCGGCGGTCGACCTCTACCAGGTGTTCGACACCTCGGACCTGCCGGGCGGCGTCGTCAACATCGTCACCGGCCTCGCCGACGAGCTGGCCGAGGTGCTTGGCGGCCCACGACGGCGTCGACGCGGTCTGGTACTTCGGCTCGGCCGCCGGCAGCGCGGCCGTCGAGCGCGCTTCGGTCGGCAACCTCAAGCAGACGTGGGTCAACTACGGCAAGCGGCGCGACTGGTACGACGTCGAGCAGGCGGCCGGCCGCGAGCTGCTGCGCCGCGCCACCCAGGTGAAGAACATCTGGGTGCCGTACGGCGAATGAGCGCCGCTACTCGATGGTGAAAGCCAGGCTGCGCGGGGCCGCGGTACTGCCCGGCACCCGCACCTCGAGCGTGTAGCCGCCGGGCGGCAGCCCCGCCGGCGAGAAGGTGGCGAGCATGCGGTCGGCCGCCGGCGACTGAGCGCGCTCTCCGAGCTGGAGTGCGGCGGCGTTGGTCGCCACCGCGCCGTCGCCGCGCTTGACCACGCCCTCGAGCGCCGCGGCGTCCGGCGGCGCCTCGATCCACAGCGTCGCCGCCTCGCCGGCGTGCAGCCGCGGCGCCGCCGACGGCACCATCACTCGCTCGCCGAGGGTGAAGGGGTAGGCGAAGGGACGGCCGGAGCTGGTGTCGCGCACCAGCAGCCAGTCCCGGCCGGGAGGCTCGACGAAGACGCCCGCCAACGCCGTGCCGGCCGCTTCGCCCGGCAGCACCAGCGGCGCCACGGCGATGCCGTAGCGGCCGGAGACGGTGTTGCGCACCAGCGTGCGCAGCTCGTACTCGCCGGCGGGGAGGTCGAGGTTGGCGAAGAGCTTGAAGCCGGTGCCGCGCAGCTTCTCGCCGACCACCTGGAGGTCGAGCCCCACCAGCTGCCGCGCCACGGCGCGGATGGAGCCCGTCTTGTCGAAGGCGTAGACCATCACCTCGGCGGAGACCATGTCGCCGACGTGGCCGTGGAGCAGGCTCTTGCCGTCGACCTCCACCACCGCGCAGGCGGTGCCGCCGGCGTCGCCGGCGGGCAGCGGCACGCCGACGGTCGCCGCCTTCACGTCGCCGCCGGCGCGCCCTTCGAGCACCTGGGCGCCGATGCGCAGCCGCTCGGCCATCGCCTGCTGCTGCAGCGGCGTCGGGGTGGCGTAGAAGCCGCTGCGGGCGGAGACCTCCGAGGCCTTGGCGCCGCGCACCTCGACGCGCAGCGGCACGAAGCCGTCGTCCCGGGAGGCGGTCGTCGGTGCCGAGATGGTGAGCAGGTAGGTGACCGCGCTGACGTCGAGCATCTTGCGCATCGCCGTGCCGACGTCGTTGAAGTTGCGGTAGAGGGCGCCGCCGGTGCCGTCGGCGAGCGCGAACAGCGTCTCCTCGCCGCGGCGCACCGGCACCGGTGCCTGCGACTGGCTGGTGCCCACCTCGTTGACGTCGGCGGCGATGTCGCGGCCGCTGCTCTTGGCGCGGCCGATGTCGATGGCGTGCACCAGGCAGTCGGCGCGGCGCATCTCCTCGATGGTGCGCCGGAAGCTCGCCTGCATCTTGCTGCTGCCGAAGCGCCGTTCGGAGTCGATGCGCATGATGGCGCGCTGGTCGTCATCCGCGGTCTCGAGGTTGCGCTCCGCCTGTTTCTGGTCGCCGAGGAGCACCCGTGAGTCGAAGCCCTCGGAGAGCAGCACGACGTACTTGCGGCCGTCGAGCCGCTGCATCAGCTCGGCGAGGTCGTGCAGGCTGCGGTTGAAGTTCTGCGCCCGCTGCTCCTCGTTGGCGTTCTGGCCCCGCTCCTCCTCGCCCTGCAGGTCGATGAGCGTGCGCAGCATCTCTTGCGCCGCCATCGCACGGGCCTGGCTGGCCCCGGACCCCCCCTCGACGCCGCCACCGCCACCGCCTGGGCCGCCGATCCTCTCCGCCATCTTCATCTTCTCCCTGGCGAAACCGATGGTGAGGCCGAGCCAGTCGGAGCGGTGCTCGACGAGCTCGCTCGTGCCGAGGGTCGTGAGTGCCAGCTCGAGCTGGTCGCGGTCGGAGGTGAACGCGAGCAGCACGCGGGCGCCGCGAGCCGGGCTGTAGATGGCGACGCCGGCGAGGTCGACGGGGTTGAGCGCCGTGCGAACGACCTCGAGGGCGGCATCCTGCGCCCGCCCGAGGGCGTGGGGGTCGGCGGTCGAGAGGTCGAAGAGGAAGAGGAAGTGGCGCCGGCCGGCCACCGGCAGGTCGATGGGGCTCAAGGTCACCCCGGAGGCCGCGTCGAGCAGCCCGACGTCGACGACCTCGAAGCCGAGCAGCGGCTGCTTCTGCTTGCCGGCGAAGACGGTGAAGTCGGCCGCCTCGAGGCCGCGCACGGGCTGGCCGTCGCGCACCACCTGCACCGGTACCTCCACCACGCGGACGTCGGCGGTGCCCTCGTAGGTCCCCGCCGGCGGGCTCGCGGGCTCGGTCCCCTGCGCCGCGCCGCGCGCGCCGTCGAGGGCGGCGAGGCCGAGAAGTGCAACGGCGGCGGCGAGCGGACGGCGGAGCGAACGGAAGGTGAAGGTCATGGCGTAGCTCCTCGAGCCGGAAGTGGAGGCTCGGTCATGCAGACGGGGGTCATCGACGGCGCAGGTCCGATACCGGTTAGAGGCGGGCGGCACCGGCTTTCCTTCGGCTTCGCCGGCCGACATGGTAGAAACCGCCGCGGGCGGACGGCCGCCGAGGAGGGTACATGGTGGATCCATCGCAGGTCGTGCTCTACAGCGGCGGGCACCGCGGCACCGAGGCCGAGTTCGGCCGCCAGGCGGAGCGTTGGGGCGTGCGCGAGGTGACGCTGTCGTTCGAGGGGCACGCCATGGAGCGCGACCGCGGCGTGCGGCAGCTCGGCGAGGACGAGCTGCGCGAGGGCGACGTGTCGATGGAGATCGTCTCGCGCCACATGGGGCGCACCTACCATCGGGCCGACCGCATCCGCCGCGTCATCCAGTCGATCTTCCACATGGTGGTGCCCGCCTACCACGTCTTCGCCGTCGGCTGGATCCAGCCCGACGGCACCATCAAGGGCGGCACCGGCTGGGGCGTCGAGCTGGCGAAGTTCTTCAACCGCCCGGTGTCGGTCTTCGATCAGGGGCGCAACCAGTGGTTCACCTGGGGCGAGGGGCACTGGGAGCCGGACGACCCGACCATCCCCGAGCAGACCTTCGCCGCCACCGGCACCCGCGAGCTCAGCGACGAGGGGCGGCAGGCGATCGAGGAGCTGTTCACGCGCTCCTTTGGTCCGCCGGCGGCCTGAGGCGCGGCTAGGACGCCGCTTCGGTGCCGCGCGGTGGCTTGGCGGCAGCAAAGGCGGCGAGCGCGGCCTCTTCGCTCGGGTAGGTGTCGAACAACGGCAGGATGAGCGATAGCTTGAGGGTGTGCTTGACCCGGTCGGGCAGCTGCATCAGCTTGAGCGCGGTGCCGAGCTGGTCCGCCACCTTCTTGCTCGCCACCAGCTCGCCGATGCCGGAGCTGTCGAGGAAGGTGACGTCGGAGAGGTTGATGAGCAGCTTGCCGCTGCGATCGGCGAGCAGGCGGTCGACCGCATCGCGCAGCATCTCGTCGCCCACCCCGCGCACCAGGTTGCCCTTGAGATCGAGGATGACCACGTCTCCAGCCCAACGTTCTGTGATCTGCATCGCGGCCTATTGTAACCGCTGGTCCCCCCCGCGGGCGAAGCCCGCTGCCACCCCCCACCCACCCGCGCGCCGATCGCCGCTTGCACCGAGGCATCACCGATGACTGGCCTCATGCTGCTCGTCGCGGCGCTGCTCGCCGGCGTCGCCTGGGCGCGGCTGCTGCCGGGCCGGGTCTGCTGGCCGGAGCGCGTGGCCGTGGCGGGCGTCGTCGCGGTGCTCGCCGGGATGTGGGTGAGCTGGCTGGCGGTGCTCGCCTTCGGCTTCGCCGTCGGAGCGTGGGTCGCGGTGGCGGCGTTGCTCGCGACAGCCGCGCTGGGTTGGCGACGGTGGCGGCGGCAGGCGACCGCTGCGCCGCGCCTGCCGCGCGGGCTGCGTCCGTGGTGGCTGGGCACCACCGTGCCGATCTCGGCCCTGCTCGCCTACCTCGACTCGACGCACTTCTTGCCGAGTCTTCGCGGCGGGTGGGGGAGCGCCGGCAGCACCTGGGGCGACCTCGCCCTGCACGCCAGCCTGGCCGCGCGCTTCGCGCAGCAGCCGCGCTTCGAGTGGGACTTTCCGCTGCTCTTCGGCGCGCCGCTCACCTACCCGTTCCTGCCCGACTTCTTGAGCGGCGTGCTGCACCGCGGCGGGTTCTCGCTGCGCTGGGCGCTCCTCGCTCCGACACTGGTGATGAGCCTGGCCCTCGTGCAGCTGCTCTTCTTCGCCGGCTGGCGGGTCACGCGCAGCCGCCTCGGCGCGGCGATCGCGAGCCTGCTGGTGTTCTTCGACGGCAGTGCCGCCGGGCTGCCGGTGCTGTGGCGCGAGCTGCGGGACAGCGGGCTGCCGCTGTTGGACTACCTGCGTGCGGTGCGCCACGACTTCGCGCACGTGCCGGCGATCAACCTGCGCTTCTCAAACATCGTGTGTGACGCCCTGCTGCCGCAGCGCGGGATGCTCGTCGGACTGTGCGCCTTCCTGCTCGCGGTGCTGCTGCTGCGCGGTGCGTGGGAGCGCGAGGAGCGCGGCAGAGGCGAGGCCCGCGCGCTGCTCGCGGCGACGGCGCTGGTGCTCGGTGCGCTGCCGTTCGTGCACGTCCACACCTTCCTCGTGCTCGCCGGCGTGATGGCGTGGCTGGCGACGGCAAGGCTCGTCCACAGACGGCCTGGCGCTTGGCGGTGGGCGGCGGCGCTCGGCGGCGGCATCGCGCTGGCGCTGCCGCAGCTCGCCTGGCAGCTGAGCCACTCCTACGGCGAGTCGTTCTCGCACTGGCAGCTCGGCTGGATGACGGCGCGCGGCGAGAGCCCGATCGCGTTCTGGGTGACGAACCTCGGCGTGCTGCTGCCGATCCTGGCGGCGGCGCCGTGGTGGCTACGCCGGTGGCCGGCGCGCGGCTTCACGCTGCACCTGCTCGCTCCCTGCCTGGCGCTGTTCGCCATCGCCAACGTCTACCTCTTCCAGCCGCACGCCTACGACAACCTCAAGCTGCTCTTCTACGCCTATCTGGCGCTGGCGCTCGGCGCGGCGCGGCTGCTCGCCGGCTGGTGGCGCCGCTACGGGTGGGCGGGGAAGGCGGTGGCCGCCGGCTGCCTGTTGCTCGCCACCGCGAGCGGCGGCGTCTCCGTGCTGCGCGAGTCGATCCTCCACTGGCCGCTGCTCGACGGCGACGAGGTGGCGATCGGCATGGAGCTGCGGCGCCTGACGCCGCCCGACGCCCGCTTCCTGACGGGCGACAACCACGACCACCCGGTGCCCATCGTCACGGGACGGCGGATCGTGCTCGGCTACCGCGGCTGGTTGTGGACCTACGGCCTGCAGGTGGCGCCGGTGCTCGCCGACGTGGGCGCCATCTACGCCGGCGAGGAGACGGCTCCACAGCTGCTGCGGCACTACGGCGTCGACTATGTCTTCATCGGCCCCGCCGAGCGCCGCGCCTTCGCGGTGGACGACGCCTTCTTCGCCGCCCGCTACCCGTTGCTGCTCGAGCGCGGGCCGTTCCTCGTCTACGGGATCGACGGCGGCGGGCCCGGCGGCGCGAAGGCGCCGGTGCCGGCGGGCAGCTTGCCGGCGAAGGCCTCGGCGTCGAAGTAGGCCCAGGCCTGGGCATGGGCCGGGCTGAGCTTGAAGGGCATCACGCGGTAGCGGCGCCGCAGCAGCGCCTCCACCTGCGCGCGGTACGGCTCGTCGAAGAAGATCACCACCGCGTCGCCGGTCGGCAGCTGGTCGCCGCCCCAGTAGCCGACGCGATGGAAGTCGGCGAGCAGCCAGGGCAGCGGCCACGACAGCTTCATCACCACACTGATCGGTACCGAGTGCAGCGACGGGTCGGCGGCGGCGGCGCGATGGAGCGCCTCCACCGGCGCCAGCGCCTCCGGCACCGTCTGCACGTAGACGTAGGGCTCGGCGTTGTCCGCGTAGCGGACGAAGTTGAGCCGCACGGCGAGCCCCAGCGAAGCCACGGCGAGCGCCGCGCCCAACGCGGCCGCCACCCAGGCTCTCGTCGAGCCAGCGCGCGTCGACCCCGCGAGCCGCACCAGCGCCCAGGCGGCGACGAAGACGCACGGCCACACCAGCTCGAGCACGCACCACGGCGTCTTGTAATGGATGACGCTGTAGGCGACGAAGGTCGCCCCGGTGTAGAGCGCGAGCGGCCGCATCGGCGGCCGCGCCACCAGCGCGGCCCACGGCGCGGCGAGCAGCCCGAGCAGCGCCGCCGGCTCGTAACGGGCGAAGAGCTGGAGCCAGTAGTACCAGGGCTTCTCGTGCCCGGCCCCCTGCATGGCCCGCGTCGACCAGATGGCGTAGGGCGCGAAGAAGCGGGTGAGGCCGCCGGGATCCTGGCCGAAGCCGGAGTAGAGCAGCGCCAGCGCCGCGATACCGGTGGCCGCCACCGGCAGCACCCAGCGCAGCGGCGGCCAGGTGGGGGTCGCCGCCGGCTCGCCGACCCAGCGCCGCGACAGCCGCCAGGCGCACCAGGCGGCGAACGCCGCCGCGGCGTGGACCACCCACACCTCCTTGGTGGCGAGCGCGCCGGCGACGCCGAGGCCGACCTCCCACACCGCCAGCCGGCGCGTCCGCGTGCGCCAGCGGCACCAGCCGCGCAGCGCGAGCAGCGAGAAGAAGACGAACGCCGTCTCGTGGATGGCCCACCGGGCGTAGAGCACGAGCGCCGGCGACAGGGCGAGGAAGAGCGCCGCCGTCCACGCCACCCGCTTGCCCAGCGCGTCGGCGCAAGCGATGGCGAGCCAGACCGCGGCGACGCCGATGAGCACGGTGGGCAGGCGCAGCGCCCAGAGGTTGTGGCCGAGCAGCACGCGCGCGAGGGCGAGCAGGTAGTAGTGCAGCGGGCCGTGATAGTTCTCGGCGTCGTAGCGGTAGTAGCCGTCGCTGAGCACCTTCTCGGCGAACCAGCCGTTGACCCCTTCGTCGGAGTGCGGCGGCCGCAGCGGCAGCGCCCAGAGGCGCAGCAACAGCGCCAGGCCGAGGATCGCCCACGGCACCCAGCGCTTCTCGGCGACCGCGATCACGGGGCGCATTATCTCCGGGCTCGCGTCCCGCTACTCGGTTAGGCTAGGCGCCCCTGGCCGCGACCGTGGAGCGCACTCGCCAGCCGCTCGCAGCGCCGCCACCAACCACCAACCGGAGGATCGCCCTTGCCCGAGTCGCCCTCGCCCCAGCCACGCGCGCTGATCTTTCTTGCCCGGCGCGAAGACACGCCGGGCTGCCGCCGCGCGCGGCGCGCCTGTCCGTGGCGCCAGGCAGCGTGGTGCCTCGCCGCCGCGCTCGTCGTGCCGCTTGCCGGCTGCGCCGCCACCACCGCCGAGCCGCAGACGGCGGCCCCGGCCGCCAAGCCCGCCGCCGAAGTGCCCGAGGCCTACGCCTCGACTTACCAGCCGCTCCCCTCGCAGACGACGCTGATTCGCAACGCCACCATCCTCACCGCCGCCGGGCTGCGGCTCAGCGGCGCCTCGCTGTTGCTGCGCGACGGCAAGGTGGCGGCAGTCGGCGCCGACATCGAGGCGCCCGCCGACGCGGTGGTCGTCGACGGCACCGGCAAGTGGGTGACTCCCGGTCTCATCGACACCCACTCGCACCTCGGCGTCTACGCGGCGCCGGGCGGCGACGGGATCGACGACGGCAACGAGGCGACGGCGCCCAACACCGCCGAGGTGTGGGCCGAGCACTCGGTGTGGCCGCAGGACCCGCAGTTCCCGCTGGCGCTCGCCGGCGGCGTCACCACCCTGGAGATCCTCCCCGGCTCGGCGAACCTCTTCGGCGGCCGCTCGGTGACGCTCAAGAACGTCCCCTCGGTCAGCGTATCGGGGATGAAGTTCCCCGGCGCTCCCTACGGGCTCAAGATGGCGTGCGGCGAGAACCCCAAGCGCGTCTACGGCACCAAGGGGCGCTCGCCGTCGACGCGGATGGGCAACTTCGCCGGCTACCGCTCGTCGTGGATCCGCGCCCGCGCCTACCGCGACAAGCTCGAGCGCTGGAAGAAGGAGGGCTCCGACCCCGCCAAGCGCACGGACCGCGACCTGCAGCTCGAGACGCTCGCCGGCGTGCTGGACGGCAAGATCCTGGTGCAGAACCACTGCTACCGCGCCGACGAGATGTTGCAGATGCTCGACATGGCGAAGGAGTTCGGCTACAAGGTCGCCTCCTTCCACCACGGCGTCGAGGCCTACAAGATCCGCGACGTGCTGGCGCGCGAGGGCGTCTGCGGCAGCCTGTGGTCGAACTGGTGGGGCTTCAAGATCGAGGCCTACGACGGCATCCCGCAGAACATCGCGCTGATGGACGAGGCGGGCGCCTGCGCCATCGTGCACTCGGACTCGGCGCAGGGGATCCAGCGGCTCAACCAGGACGCCGCCAAGGCGATGCGCGCCGGGCGCGAGGCCGGCATCGACGTCACCTACGAGGCGGCGCTGCGCTGGATCACCATCAACCCGGCCAAGGCGATCGGCGTCGACAAGCAGACCGGGTCGCTCGAGGTGGGGAAGATGGCCGACGTGGTGCTGTGGTCGGGCGACCCCTTCAGCATCTACAGCAAACCGTTGCAGGTGTGGATCGACGGCGCGCTGATCTTCGACCGCAACGACAAGACGCGGCAGCCGTCGACGGACTTCGAGCTCGGGCTGCCGGCGAAGGAGGTGGCGTGGTGAGCTGCTCCCGTATGCAACGAGCCATGGCGCGGAGCGCGGCGACGCTGCTGCTCGGCGCCGCCGCGGTCTTCGCCGCCGGCCCTCTCGCCGCCGCCATCGAGCCCGGCCCGACCGACGAGGTGGTGGCGATCACCGGCGCCAAGGTTTACACCGTCGCCGGTCCGCCGCTCGAGAACGCCACCGTGGTGATCGTCGGCAACATGATCTCCGCCGTGGGCGCCAACGTGACGGTGCCCGCCAAGGCGCGGGTGATCGACGCCCGCGGCAAGTGGGTGACGCCCGGCTTCCTCGATTCTTCGTCGCGCATCGGCGTGGTGGAGATCGACGCCTACGACGACACCACCGAGGCGCAGGTGGAGGACGACCGCATCACCGCCGCTTTCGCGGTCGCCGACGGGCTCAACCCGCTGGCCACCAACGTGGCGGTGACGCGGGTGGAGGGGATCACGCGCGCGGTGGTGGTGCCGCGCGCCGGCAAGTCGCTGATCGCCGGCCAGGCGGCGCTGATCGATCTCGCGCCGCTGCCGTCGCCCGATCCGCGCGGCATGGTGGAGCTCGATCCGGTGGCGATGATCGCGGTGCTCGGCAGCCAGGGCGCCGAGCTCTCGGGCGGCGCCCGCGGCGCGGCGATGCTGCGCTTGCGCGAGGCGCTGGAGGACGCCGAGGACTTCGCCGCCAACCGCAAGGCCTGGGAGGGCGCGCAACACCGCGACTACCCGCTGTCGCGGCTGGACCTCGACGCGTTGGTGCCGGTGGTACAAGGGGAGCTGCTGCTGGGGGTGTTCGTCAACCGCGGCAGCGACATCATCGCGGCGTTGCACCTGGCGAGGGAGTACAAGTTGAAGCTGGTCGTCTTCGGCGCCGCCGACGGCTGGATGGTGGCGCGAGAGCTCGCCGCGGCGAAGGTGCCGGTGGTGATCGACCCGATGACGAACATCCCGGACTTCGAGAGCCTGGGCGCGACGCTGGAGAACGCGGCGCGTCTCGCGAAGGCAGGCGTGACCGTGCTGTTCGCCTCGTTCGACGCCCACAACTCGCGGGACCTCCGGCATGCGGCCGGGGAAGCCGTGGCATACGGGATGCCCTGGGACGCGGCGTTGCGAGCGGTGACGGCGGCGCCGGCCGAGGTGTGGGGGATCGCGAATCGTTACGGGACGCTGGAGGAGGGGAAGGACGCCGACGTGGTGGTGTGGAGCGGCGATCCCTTCGAGTTGCTGACGAGCGCGGAGCACGTCTTCATCAAGGGAGTGGAAGTGCCCCCGGACACGCGGCAGCGGGCGTTGCTGCAGCGCTATCGCAAGGTCGGGGAGGCGTTGCCGCCGGCTTATCGACCTTAGGTCGACGCCGGCAGAGGTAAGAGGTGGTCGTGGACTGCGGAGGTCCGCGACCACCCGGCCGGCGGGTGCCGGGCGTGGCCGGAGGGCGCCGCCCTGGCGCACGGCTCGCTTTCCGAGAGCTTCGGGCGGGAGTGCTCGCCTCGCCCGGAAGGCGCGCATCGCAGCCGCTGTTACCCAGCACCCTGCACAGCGCCTTCCGGGAGGCGCCTGGGCGGCGCCCTCCGGCCACGCTGGGCACCCGCCTTCGCGAGTGGACGCCGAGCGACTTGGCGCGAGCTCGTATGTCGCCGTGGTGAATGGAGCGCTGTGCCTCGCGCTCTCTTCACGTCTCACCACAGCCGTCGTCGTGCCGCTCGGGTGTCGGGATGCGCGCCGCCGACCTTCCCGTCACAACTCGCGGTCCATCACGGTCGCCGGAACTGGATCCCGCATGAGCGTCTAGATCACGATCCGCGGCGTCGCGGACAGCGTGCGTGACGAGCTTGCGTAGCCAAGAGGCGCGTCCGCATTCCGGCGACGTAAGTGGACCGCGAGTTATGACTGGAAAATGGACGGAGCGCAGCCCATCACCCGAGCGGCACGACAGGGTCTCCTTCTCAGCGAAAAATGAGCGTGAGGTGAGTCGCTGCAGTCACCACGGCGACGCCTGAGCTCGCGCCAAGTCACTCGACATCCACTCATGAAGGCGGGTGCCCAGCGGGGCCGGAGGGGCGTCGCCCAGGGGCTTCCGGCAGGGCGCTTCGCGCGGACGCTGGGTAACAGCGAGTGCGTTGCGCGCCCTGCCGGCAAGGCGAGCGCTTTCGCCCGAAGGTCTCAGAAAGCGAGCCGTGCCCCTGGGCGGCGCCCCTCCGGCCACGCCAGCACCCGCCGGCCGGGTGGTCAACGCCGTTCATCCACCGCAGCCTCCGTTCGGAGATCACGAGGTCCGCGGCCACGGACGCGAGCCCCAATTGCTAGAATCGGCTGTGCGACATCTCTTTCGTCCCACCTTCTTCTCCTTCGCTGCGGCGACGCTCCTCGCCACGTTTGCGGCGACACCTGCGAGAGGCGTGCAGCTCGGTTGGGAGACCATCCAGCTCCCCGCGGTCGCTTCTTACACGATCAACTACGTCCCGCTCACCCTCGACCTCACCAAGCCCGCGCCGGTCGTCGTCTTCCTCCACGGCTCCGGCTCCGGCCCCGAGGTCTGGCGGCAGAACACCCACATCGGCCAGATCGCCGAACAGCTCGGTTTCGTCCTCGTCATGCCGGCCGCCGGGGTCGGCTTCAACTTCGGCGTCGGCGCCGACGACGCCATCATCGCTGCTGCCCTGGACGCCACCGAGCAGCGGCTGCCGATCGACCGTCGCCGCGTCGGGCTGTCCGGCTTCTCGGCCGGCGCCGCGTACGCGCTCGTCCTTGCCTACACGACGCCCAACGCCTTCACCGGCGTCTTCGCCATGGCCGCCCCCTACCGCATCGTCATCCGCGTGACCGACCCCGAGCACGCGCCGCCGGCGCGCCTCCTCTACGGCACCCTCGATCCCAACTATCCGCTCCGCGAGGTCTGGGTCGCCATGCTCGACCGTCTCGGCATCGCCACCGAGGTCGAGGTCGTCCCGCACCTGCGTCACGAGGTGCCGTCCGACGAGAGCTTGCGCACCGGCTTCGGCTTCTTGCTCGACCAACCGGTCGAGACCTGCGTGCCGACCGCCACCGCGCTGTGCTTGCGCGGCCGCTTCCGCGTCGAGGCGACGTGGGAGACCGCGACCGGCCAGGGCCAGGCCGGCGTCGTGCAGCTCACCGGCGAGAGCGGCTACCTCTGGTTCTTCGACCCTGACAACGTCGAGGTCAACGTCAAGCTGCTCGTTGGCTGCGCCGTCAACGGGCGCTACTGGTTCTTCGCCGCCGGCACCACCGACGTCGGCGTCACCTTCACCGTCACCGACACCGCGACAGCGGGGCCGCCGCAGGTCAACAACTACAGCAGCCCGCGCGGTACCGCCTTCCGGCCGCTGCTCGACACCGCCGCCTTCGCCACCTGCCCGTAGAGTGGCACTCGCTCAGGGCGGAGCAGCCGCGCGCGTGGCGGCGTCGGCGTCGACGAGCCCCGAGCCGAACTGCACGTCGGCGCCCGGCTGGCCGAGGTCGAGCGCCGTCGACTCCAGCAGCTCCAGCATCTGGTCCCTCGTCAGCGTCGGATCGACCGACAGCAGCAGCGCCGCCGCGCCCGCCACGTACGGCGCCGCGAACGAAGTGCCGTTGGCGGAGTCCCAGTCGGTGGGGCCGTTGAACACCGTCGACCGCTTGGGGTGGGCGCGCAGGTACTCGCCGTCGTCGAGGCTCACCAGCACGGCGGGGATCCACGGGCGGCCGTCGCTCGCGGTCTCGGCCTGCAGCGTGCCGCGGACCTCCTCGGCGACGTTGTTGTAGATCACCGCGGCGCGGGCGCCGGCGTTCATCGCGTTCTCCACCTTCACCGAGAAGAAGGCGTCGCCGCGCCGCATCAGCGCCACGTTGCCGCGCACCTTGCGCGGGAACTCGGCGGGAGTGTTGCCCGTGCCGCAGTCGACGAGCTTGCCCTTGGTGCCGTTGCCGGCGGTGAAGCCGCCGTAGGTGAATGCGGTTGCCGGCCAGGCGCGGCCCGAGACGACGTAGGCCTCGCCGCCCGAGCCGCGCGGCACGCTCGACAGCACGTTGACGCCGGGCGCCACCAGGTCGATGTCGACGCCGGTGTTGGAGAAGGCCGCCAGCGCGGCGTCGCGGTCGACGGCGCCCACCGCCACCACGCCGGGGTAGGCGGCGGGGTAGCCCACCGTCGCGGCGCCGTCGTTGCCGGTGGCGGCGACGATCAGCGCGTCGTGGCGCGCCAGCAACTGCCGGTAGAACCCCTCCTCGACCTCGCTGCGCTGGTTGGTGCCCAGGCTCAGGTTGACGATGCGGCAGCCCTCGTCCTCGACGAGGCGACGCACGGCGGCCATGATGTCGCTGCCCGCCGCCGTGCCGTCGGGCCCCAGCACGCGGGCGTGGCGGATCTCGGCGCTCGGTGCGATGCCGCGCACGCCCTTGCGGTTGACGGCGGCCGCGACCACGCCCGCGACCATGGTGCCGTGGCCGCCGAGGCCGGGGTCGGCGCCGATGTCGGGGTTCTCGTCGCCGTCGACGAGGTCGAAGCCGCCGCGGTATGCGGCCGCGAGGTCGGGATGCTTCGCGTCGATGCCGCTGTCGACGATGCAGACGCGGGCGCCCTCGCCGGTGACGTGACGGGCCTGCGCCTCGACCGCCCTGGTGAGCACCAGCCCGTAGAGACCGTTGTCGAGCGCCGGCGTCAGCTCGGCCAGCGCCAGCGCCGCGGCGCGGTAGACGGGGTCGGGCTCGACACGGGCGACGCCGGGTGCGCGCCGCAGGGCGGCCACCTCGGCAGCGGGCAGCTCGAGCGCCGCGATCTGCCACGCGCCGAGGTCACGGCGCAGTCGGCCGTGGAAGCGGCCGGCCAGACGTTCGCGGTCGGCGGCGTCGACGCCGGAGCTGAAGCCCACGAGCACGCGGACGCGCTCGCCACTACCTTCGTTATCGCTCGCGCCGACGCCGGCCGTGGGGCCGCCGGCGAGCGCGAGGGTGGCGAGCAGCGCGGCGCCGAGGTGACGCCGCCGGGTCGCTGAAGAAGGTGCGACGGTAGAGCCGGGTTCCATGAGGACGTCGTCTGGTGGTGCGTACAGGCTCGACCTTGAGTATACGGCCCTCCGGCAGCGGTACGACGGTCGGCGCCCGCCGCCGGCGCAGGGCAAGGCCGGCTCCTAACGAAAGACTCCGGTCTATGATGCCGGCGTCTCCCGCGGAAGTCTGAGACCTGCAGCGCTGCGAGCGAATCGCTCCCGAGCATGAGCCTCGTCGCCGGTTCCCGCCTCGGCCCATACGAGATCGTGTCGCTGCTCGGCGCCGGCGGCATGGGAGAGGTGTGGCGCGCGCGCGACACCCGTCTCGGCCGCGAGGTGGCGGTCAAAGTGCTGCCGGCGCACGTCGCCGACGACCCCAAGGCGCTTGCCCGCTTCGAGCGCGAGGCGCGCGCCGTCGCCGCGCTGTCGCACCCCAACGTGCTCGCCCTCCACGACTTCGGGCGCGAGGACGACGGCTATCCCGGCTCTCCCGGCCATCCGGGCTCCGCCGGAATCGTCTACACCGTCACCGAGCTACTCGAGGGCGAGACGCTGCGTGACCGATTGCGACAGGGCCCGATCCCGCCGCGCAAGGTGGCGGAGTGGGGGGCGCAGATCGCCCGCGGCCTGGCGGCGGCGCACGACAAGGGGATCGTGCACCGCGACCTCAAGCCCGAGAACCTCTTCCTCACCCGCGACGGCCGCGTCACCGTGCTCGACTTCGGCGTCGCCCTCTACGAGGCGCCGCTGCCCACCGACGACAGCGAGGCGGTGACCGCGCACGTGCGCACCGAGGCCGGGCGCGTTCTCGGCACCATGGGCTACATGTCGCCCGAGCAGGTGTGCGGCGAGGCGGTCGACGCGCGCTCGGACCTCTTCTCGCTCGGCTGCGTGCTCTACGAGATGCTCACCGGCGAGCGGCCGTTCCACCGCGAGTCGGTGGCGGAAACCGTGGTGGCGGTGCTGCGCGAGGAGCCCGACGGTCTCGACGCGGTGGTCGGCGGCAGCTTCACGCGCCGCGTGCCGCCGGCTTTCGCGCGGGTGGTGCGGCACTGCCTGGAGAAGGCGCCCGAAGAACGCTTCGAGAGCGCCCGCGACCTCGCCTTCCAGCTCGAGGTGCTGGCGAGCGAGGGGAGCGGCACCGCGCCGAGTGCGGTGGTCGAGGCGCTGCCGGCGCGGCGACGCAGGAGCGCCGGCGCCGGCGCGCTGCTCGCCGCCCTCGCGGTCGGCCTGCTGCTCGGCGGGCTGGGCGCGGCGTGGCTCGCCGCGCGGCGGCAGCCGGCACCGACGCGGCTGCGCGTGCTCACCCACTCGGGCAACGACTCGTGGCCGACCGCCTCGCCCGACGGCAAGCTCGTCGCCTTCACCTCCGACCGCGACGGCCGCCCGCGCATCTGGCTGCGGCAGATGAGCAGCGGCGACGAGGTGGCGGTCACCGAGGGCGTCGACGCCGTGCCCCGCTTCTCGCCCGACGGCGCCTCGCTGCTCTTCGTGCGGCGGCGCGAGGCGGGGAGCGACCTGTTGCGGGTGGCGGCGGTGGGCGGCGAGGCGAAGCGGCTGGTGCCGGATGCGGTGAGCGGCGACTGGTCGCCCGACGGCAAGCGCATCGCCTTCATCCGCAGCCTCTCGCGCACGCGCTGGCTGGTCGGCATGGCGGCGAGCGACGGCGGCGAGGAACGGCGCCTGTCGCGCGAGAACCCGCTGCCGCTGGCGCAGCTGCGCTGGTCGCCCGACGGCCGCTGGGTGGCGGTGCTGCGCCGCAGCTCGCTCGCCGGCGCCGCCGACAGCGTGCTGCTGCTCGACGCGCGCTACGGCGGCGACGAGCGCGTGCTGCGGTTGCCGGGGGGCGGCGCCATCTCGGCGCTGGGCTGGACGGGCGAGCAGACGCTGGTCCTCGCCGTGCCCGAGGGCGCCGGAGCGCGCACGCCGAGCAGCCGGCTGGTCGGCTATGACCTCGCCAACGACCGCCTCGAGACGTTGCTGTGGGTGCCGTATGTGGTGCCGAGCCTCGACGTGCTCGGCGCGGGCCGACTCGTTTTCACCGCCGTCGTGCCGCGCCAGAACCTGCGCGAGGTACCGCTCGCCGCCGCGCCCTCCGGCGACGACGCGACAGTGGCCGACGCCGGCCGCTGGTTGTCGCGCGGCACCAGCGTCGACCGCCAGCCGGTGTACGCGCCGGGCAGCGATCGGGTGGTGTTCTCGTCCAGCCGCGGCGGCAACCTCGACCTCTGGTCGATGTCGATCGCCGACCGCTCCGTGCACCGCCTCACCGACGACCCGGCGGAGGACTGGGACCCCGCCTTCACGCCCGACGGCAAGCACCTGCTGTGGAGCTCCGATCGCGGCGGCCACTTCGAGATCTGGATCGCCGAAGCCGACGGCCGCGCCGCGCGGCAGCTGTCCCACGACGGCGGCGACGCCGAGAACCCGACCGCCACCGCGAGCGGCTGGGTGCTCTACGGCTCGGGCACCCCCGGCCGGCGTGGCATCTGGCGCCTGCGGCTCGACGGCGGCGGCGCGCGCCTCCTGGTGCCCGGCGTCACCAACCACCCGGAGACCTCGCCCGACGGCCGCTACGTGCTCTACCACGCGCCGGTGGAGGACCGCGAGGAGATCCGCGTCGCGCAGGTCGAGGACGGCAGCGCCGTGCCGTTTCGCGTTGCCATCCCCTTCCGCAACCTTCCCGTGTCGTTCGGCTTTTCGGCGCTGCCGGTGGCGCCCGGCCGCGCTCGCTGGCGCCCCGACGGCAAGGCGATCTTCTTTGTCGGCCTCACGCCCGACGGCCGCTTCGCCGTCTTCGAGCAGCCGTTCGCGCCCGGCCGCGAAACCACCGCCGAGCGGCGCGTGGTGGCGCTCTCCGAGGGCGAGCTGATCACCGAGTCGCTGGGCGTCGCGCCCGACGGAGCGCGGCTACTGATCTCCTTCATCGAGCGCACTCCCAACCTGGTGGTGGCCGAAGGCGTGCCTGAGCTGCCGGCGCCCTCGCGCGTGACCGTGCGATGAGCATCGCCGCCGGCAAGCGCCTGGGCCCCTACGAGATCGTCGCGCCGCTCGGCGCCGGCGGCATGGGCGAGGTGTGGCGGGCGCGCGACACGCGGCTGGGCCGCGAGGTGGCGATCAAGGTGCTGCCGGCGCACCTCGCCGAGGACGAGCAGGCGCTCTCGCGCTTCGAGCGCGAAGCGCGCACGGTGGCCGCCCTCTCCGATCCCAACATCCTCGCGCTGCACGATTTCGCCAGCGACGACGGAACCGTCTACGCGGTCACCGAGCTGCTCTACGGCGTCACCCTGCGCGAGCGATTGCAGAGCGGCGCGCTGCCGTGGCGCCGCGCCGTCGACTGCGCGGCGCAGACGGCGCGCGGCCTCGCCGCGGCGCACGAGAAGGGGATCGTCCACCGCGACGTCAAGCCCGAGAACCTCTTCCTGGTGCGCGACGGCCGCGTCAAGGTGCTCGACTTCGGCCTCGCCCGCGCCACCAACAATTCCGGCGCCAGCCTCGAGCACGGCAAGACGATGGCGCACAGCCACCCCGGCCGCGTGGTGGGCACCGTCGGCTACATGTCGCCCGAGCAGCTCTGCGGCGAGGCGGTGGACGCGCGCTCGGACGTCTTCTCACTCGGCTGCGTGCTGTTCGAGATGCTCACCGGCTCGACGCCGTTCCAGCGCGACAGCGTCGTCGAGGCGATGGCCGCCGTGCTGCGCGAGGAGCCGGCCCCCCTCGCCGGCGTGCCCGACGGCGCCGGGCAGCCGGTGACGCCGGCGCTCGCGCGGCTGGTCCTGCGCTGCCTCGAGCGGCGGCCCGAGGAGCGCTTCCAGAGCGCCCGCGACCTCGCCTTCGCGCTCGAGGTGCTGGGCGGCGAGGGGAGCAGCGGGTCGCAGTCGCAGGCGGCGCTGCCGGCGATGGAGCGCTCGCGCCGCGCGCGGCTCAGGTGGCCGGCGGTGGCCGCCGCCTGCCTCGCCGGTGGTCTGCTCCTCGGCTGGTGGCTCGGGCGGGCGCCGGCGCCGATGCCGAGCCGGCTGCAGGCCCTGACCTACTCGGGGAGCGACGCCTGGCCGGCCGCCTCGCCCGACGGGCGCCTGCTCGCCTTCGCCTCCGAGCGCGATGGCCGCTCGCGCATCTGGCTGCGGCAGACGACGACCGGCGACGAGGTGGCGCTCACCGAAGGGCCCGACTCGCTGCCGCGCTTCTCGCCCGACGGCGCCTCGGTGCTCTTCGTGCGCCGGCGCGAGGGTGGCGGCGGCGACCTCTGGCGCGTGGCGACCCTCGGCGGCGAGCCGCGGCGGCTGGTGAGCGATGCCGCCGCCGGCGACTGGTCGCCCGACGGCTCGTCGCTCGCCCTGCTGCGCGGCGGCGCCGGCAGAGGGTGGTCGGTGGTCATGGTGCGCCCCGACGGCGGCGGCAACGAGACGACGCTGCTGAAGGACTCCCTCAAGCTGGAGTCGCCGCGCTGGTCGCCCGACGGGCGGCGGCTGGCGCTGTTGCGTTCGGGCACCATCCGCGGGGCCGATGCCATCCTGCTCGTCGACCCGCGGTCGAAGCAGCGCGAGGAGGTGCGCGTCCCCGGCGTCGTCTGGTCGCTCGCCTGGACGCCGCGCGGCGACCTCCTCTACGCGCTCGCCGAGGGGGCCGGCGCGCGGCTGCCGAGCAGCCAGCTGGTGTTGCGCAAGGGTGCCGGGAGTGGCGGCGCCGAGCGGACGTTGATGTGGGTGCCCTACACGGTGCCGAGCCTCGAGGTGCTGGCGGCGGGAAGGGTGGTGCTCACTACACTCAACCGCCGACAGAACCTGCGTGAGAGCACGCTGGAAGGCGGCGCGCCTCCACGTTGGTTGAGCAGGGGGACGAGCGTCGATCGCCAGCCCGTCTACTCGCCCGACGGCGAGTGGGTGGCGTTCGCCTCCACCCGCGGCGGCAACCTCGACCTCTGGTCGGTCTCGACGCGCTCGGGTGCGGTGCGCCGCCTGACCGACGACCCCGGCGAGGACTGGGACCCCGCCTTCACCCCGGACGGCCGCCACTTGCTGTGGAGCTCCAACCGCGGCGGCCACTTCGAGGTCTGGGCCGCCGAGCCCGACGGCAACGCGCCGCGGCAGCTCAGCCGCGACGGGTTCGATGCCGAGAACCCGACCGCCACCGCCGACGGCTGGGTGGTCTACGTCTCCAGCCACCCGCGGCAGCAGGGGGTGTGGAAGGTGCGCTTCGACGGCACCGGGACGTCGCGGCTGGTGGCGAGCGCCGAGGCCGCGCACCCCGAGGCGTCGCCCGACGGGCGCTACGTGCTGTACCACGCACGCGCCGGCGACGTGGAGGAGGTCCACGTCGTGCGTCTCGCCGACGGCAGCGCGGTCGGGCGCGCGGCGGCGATCCCGCTCGGCGATCCGCGCTCGCGGCGGGTGACCGACGAGCTCGACATCGCCCTCGGCCGCGCCCGCTGGCGGCCGGATGGCCGCGCCATCCTCTTCGTCGGCCTCGACGCGCAGGGGCGGGTGGCGATCTTCGAGCGCCCCTTCACGCCGGAAATGCCGCCGGCGGCCGACGTGCTGGTGCGCCTGCTGGTGACCTCGGAGGACCAGGGCGAGGTGGAGAGCTTCGGCGTCTCGCGCGACGGCGCCCGCATCACGGTGTCGTTCCGCGAGCAGGCCACCAACCTGACCGTGGCCGAGGGGGTGCCGGAGGTGGCGCGGCCGGGTCGGTCGGGGAGCTGAGGGGCACCGCCGGCGGAAGGTCCATGGCCGCGCCGGTCGCGCGGTTGTTCATGATCCGCGGCGCGCTGCGTATGGTGGGCACGCCGATGGGAAAGCCGCGCGCCGCGATCTCCGTTGCCGTCGCCGCGATCCTCGTCGCGCTGGCGTCGTCGCGCGGCGCCGCGGGCGCGGCGCTGCGGCTGCGCGAGCTCTCTCTCGAGCTCCCCGCCTCGCCGGCGGCCGTCGTCTCCACCGACCTCGACGGCGACGGCGCGCGCGACCTCGCGATCCTCCTGGTGTTCACCCGCTGGGAGCAGACGATGGTCACCGAGCGCTCGGAGATGGACGAGGTGCAGGGCTTCGTCGAGGTGTTGACCATCGTGCCGGCGCTGCTCGACCGCCGCGAGCTGTGGTTCTTCCGCGGCGACGGCAAGGGTGGCTATGCGCGCGCCGGCGAGCCGCTGCCGGTGCCGCTCTCGGTGCACTCGCTGGCGGCGGGCCCCGGCGGCCGTCGCCTCTTCGCGTTGACCGACGACGGCGTCGGCGAGGTGACCTGGAAGGGCGGTCTGGCGCTCGTCGAGCGGGTGCGGCAGCGCTCGCTGCTCGCCGGCTCCGGCGTCTTCGTCGCCGACCTGGTGCTCTTCGCCGAGCTCACCGGCGACGGCCGGCCCGACCTGCTGCTGCCGGCGCGCGAGGCGCTGTACGTCTACGCCGGCGAGGGCGATGCGTTCGCCGGCGAGCCGGTGGCGCGAGTGCCGCTGCCCGCCGCCGACGAGGTGGAAGGGCCCGGCCTCGAGCTGCGCTATCCGTTGCCGGAAGCTCGCGACGTCGACGGCGACCGCATCGTCGACCTGGTCTGGCGCGATCCGCGCCAGGGCTGGCAGCGGCCGTGGGTGGCGCGCGGCCGCGGCGGCGGGCGCTTCGACGCGCCGGTGGCGCCGCTGCCGGAGCCGCCGGAACGGTCGGAACGCCCGGAGCGTCGGGAGCCGAGGCCGGAAGGCGTGCCGGTGACGATGTTCTTCGGCGACCTCGACGGCGACGGCCGTGCCGAGGTGGTGACGCAGCAGACGCACGAGATCGGCGAGGACGCCGGCATGCGCGCCGAGATCCGCGACGCCGAGTCGCCGCGCAGCACCGTGCGCGTGTTCGCGACGACGGACCTCGAGCCGGCCGCCGCGCCGGCGACGACCTTCGAGGTGCGCGGCCATGCGTTCGAAGGGCAGAACAGCGACTTCGAGCTCCCCGGCGGGATGCAGGACCTCGACGGCGACGGCCGGCTCGACCTGGTGACGATCGAGCTGCGCATCTCGATCACGCGACTCCTCGGCGGGCTCACGATCGGCCGCGTCACGTTGCCGATGGACTTCCTCGTCTGGTGCCAGACGCCTGCGGGAGGCTTCAAGGCGGTCAAAGGTCTCGACCTCTCGGGGAGCTTCCGCGTCGACCTCGCCTCCCTGACGCTGCGCAACCTGCCGTCGTTTGGCGGCGACTTCGACGGCGACAAACGCGTTGACTTCGTACAGCTCGGGCGCGGCAAGCAGGTGACCATCCACACCGGCCGGCCCGGCTGCGGCTTCCCGGCGTCGCCCGACCTGACGCTGAAGCTGCGGCAGGAGCCGCAGCACCTCGGCCTGGTGCGCGTGCGCGACCTCGACGGCGACGGACGCTCGGACCTGATGGTGGTGCAGCCCGGCGCAGCGCCGGAGCGCGGCGTGACGCCGCCGGCGCGGCTCGACCTGTACTTGAGCGGGGGCGCATCGTGAGACGCCGCGCCGTCGCGGCAGCGCTCGTCGTCGCGTCGTCGCTCGCCGCTGGCGCGCAGGCGCTGGAGCGCGCCGACTTTCGCTTCGCCGGCAAGCTGCTGCGTGGCGCGGCGGGCGACGGCCGCGTCTACCTCCTCGTGAGTGGGGAAGGGAAGGAAGGGAAGGAAGGGAAGGCGCCGCGCCGGCTGCTCGAGCTGCGCTGGACGGCCGAGGGCGGCAAGCTGGTGACCCTCGCCGCTGACCTGCCGGCGACGACGGCGACCGTGGTGGCGATGCCGGCGAACGACGGCAGCGGCGCCCTCGTCGCCGACGGCCGGCGCGTCCTCGCCCTCGATGCCGGGCGCCGCGAAGTGTTCGGCGGGCCCGGCATCCTCGTCGTCGGCGACGACGACCGCATCGCGCCGCGCCCGCCTTGGCTCGCCGCCGGCGGCGCCGGCGAGGTCCGCCGGCTCACCCGCACCGGCGACGCGCTGCAGGCCGGCGAGCCGCGAGCGGTGCCCGTCGAGGCGTCGCTGCAGCGCTGGGGCCTGCACCTGGAGAGCCCTGAGGCGCGGTTCGTCGGCGACTGGCTCGCGGTCGGTCCGGCGCAAGAGGGTGTCCACCTGCGCACCGTGCTGTTGGGCCCCGGCGGCGAGCGCCAGGAGCTCACCTCCGAGCTCCCCGAGCCCGAACGCGTCGCGGACTCGACGGTGGTCCTGCTCGACGGCCGCCCGACGCTCGTCGTCGGCAGCTTCCGCGGCCTCGGCGTGATGAGCCGCAAGCGGCTGCGCGTCTTCGCGCTGGTGGGGGAGCCCGGCGCGGCGCCGCGGCGCCCGCTGCTCGCGCGCGAGCTCTCGGCGCGCGCCTGGCAGGAGCTGCAGGCGACGGCAGGCGACTTCGACGGCGACGGCCGCGACGACCTGGCGATCGCCGCGGCCGAGGGGCTCGGCGGCGGCGAGGTTACGGTGACGCTCTTCCGCGGCATGGGCGGCGGACGCCTGCGCGCCGAGCCGCTGACGGCATCGTTCCCCGCCGCCGACGACCTCGACTGGCGTTACGGCTCTGACGTCGACGGTGACGGACGCCCGGACCTGGTGACGCTGGGCGGCGGCAAGCTCGCCGTGCACTCCGGCAACACCTCGACGGGCCTGCCCGCGAAGAAGCCGACGCTGCAGGTGAAGGTCGACGGCACCGAGCGGCCCTCGCGCCGCACGGTCGAAGTCTCCGTGGGGACGGGCGGTGCGCGCACCGAGACGAGCCGCGAGGGCGCCGCGGCGCCGGCTCCGACCGCGAGGCCGGCAGGCACGCCGGCACCTTCTGCGAAAGCGGGAGCGCAGCCGGCGCCGACTCCCGAGCTTCCTGAACCGCCGCGCCTGCCGTCGCCGCGGTGGGAGCTCGTCGACGTCGACGGCGACCGCAAGGCCGAGCTGCTCTGGTGGGCGCCCGACGACAAGGGCGAGACCCACCTCATCCTGCTGCGTTTCGCCGGCGGTTGAGGGCTCCTACGCTCCGCTATCATCGCCGTGACTCCGTCAGGTGACGCGGAGAACGTAGAGCGTGCGCGCCGGCGACCGCCTCGGCCCTTTCGAGATCCTGTCGCCGCTCGGTGCCGGCGGCATGGGCGAGGTGTGGCGGGCGAGCGACACGCGGCTCGGCCGCGAGGTGGCGATCAAGATCCTGCCGCTGCACCTCGCACGGCGACGCCGATGCGCTCGCCCGCTTCTCGCGCGAGGCGCGCTCGGTCGCCGCTCTCTCGCACCCCAACATCCTCGCCCTCCACGACTTCGCCGAGCAGGACGACATCGTCTACGCGGTCACCGAGCTGCTCGAGGGCGAGACCCTCGGCCGCCGTCTCGAGGACGGTCCGCTGCCCGCGCGCAAGGTGCGCGACTGGGGCGCGCAGGCGGCGCGCGCGCTCGGCGCCGCCCACGACCGCGGCATCGTCCACCGCGACGTCAAGCCCGACAACCTCTTCATCACCCGCTCGGGGGTGGTGAAGCTGCTCGACTTCGGCCTCGCCCGCCACGAGCTGGTGGAGACGCAGCTCGGAAGCGCCCGAGCACTGGAAGACGGCGCAGGGGATGGTGCTCGGCACGGTCGGCTACATGTCGCCGGAGATGATCCGCGGCGAGGCGATCGACGGGCGCTCCGACGTCTTCTCGCTCGGCTGCGTGCTGTACGAGATGCTCTCCGGCGAGCGCGCCTTCCGGGGCATGAACCCGGTGGAGACGCTCACCACCATCCTCGTCGCCGAACCGCCGGGGCTCGAGGCGCTGACGACGGGAGACACCCCGGAGCTCGGCCGCATCATCCGCCACTGTCTCGAGAAGCGACCCGAGGAGCGCTTCCAGAGCGCCCACGACCTCGCCTTCGCGCTCGCCGGGCGCGAAGGCGCCTCGCGCGCCGGCGAGGTGGCGTTCGTGCCGCCGCCGAAGCCCCAGGCGCGACGCTGGTGGGTCGCCGGCAGCGTCGCGCTCGGCGTCGCGGCGCTGCTGGTGGCGGCGCGGCTCACCGCGCCGGCGCCGCTGGCGCCGAAGCTGCGGCCGCTCTCCTACTCGGGGCGCGACTGGAGCCCGGCCGTCTCGCCGGACGCACGCACGCTCGCCTTCGCCTCGCGACGCGACGGCGAGTCGCGCATCTGGCGGCGGGAGCTCGCCACCGGCGAGGAGGCGGCGCTCACCAGCGGGCCCGACGACGCGCCGCGCTTCTCGCCCGACGGCGCCACGCTCCTGTTCGCGCGCCACGAGGCGGGCGCGACGTCGCTCTACCGCGTCCCCGAGCTCGGCGGCGAGCCGCGCCGCGTCATCCCCGGCGCCATCGAGGGGGACTGGTCGCCCGACGGCAAGCGAGTCTGCTTCGTGCGCCAGCTCGCCGGCGGCGCCTGGACGCTGGGCGTGGCGGCGGCGGACGGCAGCAACGAGCGCGTGCTCTACTCGCCGCGCGACGGCCGCTCGCTCGCCGCGCCGCGCTGGTCGCCGGCGGGAGACCGCGTCGCCGTGGTGGCGAGCGGCGCGCTCATCAGCGTCGGCGACGAGCTGCGGCTCGTCGACGTCGAAGAGCGGCGGTACCGTCGTGCTGCCGACGCCGGCGGGCGGGCTGATCTCGGCGCCGGCGTGGCTGCGCAACGGCAAGGCGCTGCTCTACGCGCAGTCGGAGCAGGTCACCCTCTACACGCCGGCGAGCCGCCTGGTGGTGCAGTCGCGCGCGCGGCGGCAAGCCGCGGCTGCTGCTCTCCTTCCCGCAGGTGGCGCGCACGGTGGACGTGCTCGCCTCGGGGAGCGCGGTGATCGACCTGGTGACGCGGCGGGCGCACCTGCGCGAGCTGGCGCTGCCGGCAGCGGGCGCCACCGCGTCGACCGGCGTCGAGGGGCGCTGGCTCACCGAGGGCGACACCCAGGATCGCCAGCCGGCCTACTCGCCCGACGGCTCACGGGTGGTGTTCTCGTCGAGCCGCAGCGGCAACCTCGACGTCTGGTCGGTCGACCGCGCGAGCGGCGCCGTGCGGCGGCTCACCGACGATCCCGCCGACGACTGGGACCCCGGCTTCTCGGCCGACGGCAAGCGGCTGCTGTGGAGCTCCAACCGCTCGGGCCACTTCGAGATCTGGACGGCGGACGCCGACGGGCGCGCGGCGCGCCAACTGTCGCGCGACGGCGTCGACGCCGAGAGCCCCACCGCGAGCCCCGACGGCTGGGTCACCTACGTCTCCGGCCATCCGCAGAAGCGCGGGCTGTGGAAGGTGCGCCTCGACGGCACCCGGCCGCAGTGGCTGGTGCGCGACCCGGTGGTGAGCCACCCCGAGGTGTCGCCCGACGGCCGCTACGTCGCCTACCACACGCACGCGTCGCACGGTTGGGTAGGCCTGCGCGTCGTGCGGCTCGACGACGGCAAGCCGGTGGGCGGCACCGTGCGCCTGCGCGACAGCGCGCTCGCGACGCAGCACCGTGCTGGTGCTCAACCCGGCCTCCATCGGCCGCCTGCGCTGGACGCGCGACAGCCGCGGCCTGCTGGTGGTGAGCGTCGACGAACACGGCCGCACGGGCGTGAGCCTGGTGCCGGTCGGCGACGGTCTCGACCCGGGCGCCCCGCTGTTGCCGATGGTCGGCTTCACCCCCGAGCTGCAGCCGGAATCGCTGGGCGTGTCGCCGGAAGGCCGCGCGCTCGCGCTGTCGGTGCCGGAGCTGGCGATGACGCTGATGGGCGTGGAAGGGCTCGCCGGAGTGGAGTCGGGGCGAGAGTAGCGCCTCAGGGCACTAGATCGTCAGGCACTAGGATTGGGGTCATGCGACACCCCGAGATCCCGTTCGCGCTCGCGCTGTTCGCCGCGACGACGATCGGCGCAGCGCCTCTTCGTCGAATGGCCCCGTTGCTACACCGAAGCCTGCACCTGCTCCTGCCGGCACCTCCGCGCCTGCGCCGGCGCTGCCCGCCGATCCCGCGGCGCGCGTCGACGCCCTCGCCGACGCCTACGTGAAGGCGTTCTTCGAGCGCTTCCCCGACCAGGCGACGGTGCAGGGCCGCGCCGACGCCGACCACGCGCGGCTGCCCGACAACTCGCTTGCCGGCCTCGAATCCTGGCGCGACGAGGAGGACGCGCTGCTCGACGAGCTCGGCGGCGTCGAGCGCGCACGGCTCTCCGGCCGCGCCCTCGTCACCCACGATTTCCTGCGCGAGCTGCTCGAGGCGTCGGCCGGCGCCCGCGTCTGCGAGACGGAGCTGTGGAACGTCAGCCCGACCTGGACCGGCTGGCAGGCCAACTACACCTTCCTCGCCTCGGTGCAGCCGGTGGGCACTGCCGCGCTGCGGCAGGCGGCGCTCGCCCGCCTCGGCCAGCTGCCGCGCTACCTCGACGGCGAGACGGCGCGTCTGCGCGAGGGGCTGCGGCGCGGCTTCAGCGCGCCGAAGGGGAACGTGCAGCGGGTGGTCGAGCAGATGGACAGTCTGCTCGAGGGAACCACCATCGAGTCGCCGTTCTACGACCCCGCCAAGCGCGACGGCGACGCCGCCTTCGGGCAGGCGCTCGCGAAGGCGATCGAGGAGCAGGCGCGGCCCGCCATCCGCCGCTACCGCGACTTCCTCGCCAAGGAGTACCTCGCCGCCGCGCGCGAGGCGATCGCCGTCGCCGCCAACCCGCAGGGGCGCGAGTGCTACCGCGCCGCGGTGCGCTTCCACACCTCGACCCGCATGGAGCCGGAGGAGATCCACCGCCTCGGCCTGCAGCAGATGGACCGCGCCACCACCGAGATGAAGGCGATCGGCGCCCGCAGCTTCGGCACCGCCGACCCGGCGGCGCTGCTCGCCAAGGTGAAGCAGCCGCCCTACACCTTCACCTCGCGCCAGCAGCTCGTCGACTACGCCATCGCGGCCGTGGAGCGCGGGCGCGCCGCGGTGCCGCGCTGGTTCGGCACCGTGCCGAAGGCGACGGTGGTGGTGGTGCCGTACCCTGCCTTCCGCGAGCGCTCGGCGCCGGGGGCCGAGTACCAGTCGGGCTCCGACGACGGCAGCCGCCCCGGCACCTACTACATCAACGCCTTCGAGGCCGAGAAGCAGAGCCGGGCGGGGATCGAGGCGACGGCGTTCCACGAGACCTACCCGGGCCACCACCTGCAGGGCGCGGTGGCGAAGGAGGTCGGCGGCACCCACCCGATCCAGCGCTACTTCGGCAGCTCCGGCTTCAGCGAGGGCTGGGGGCTCTACAGCGAGCGGCTGGCCGACGAGATGGGCGTCTACTCCGACGACCTGGCGAAGCTGGGGCTGCTCTCCAACGAGGCGCTCCGCTCGGCGCGGCTGGTGGTCGACTCCGGCATGCACGCGCTGGGCTGGACGCGGCAGCAGGCGATCGACTACGTCCTCGCGCACACCACGCAGACGCCCGAGCGCGCCGCCGCCGAGGTCGACCGCTACATCGCGGTGCCGGCGCAGGCGACGGCGTACATGATCGGCAACCTCGAGATCCGTCGCCTGCGCGAGTACGCCGAGAAACAGCTCGGCGAGCGCTTCCTGGCGCAGGCCTTCCACGACCAGGTGCTCGGCGACGGCGCCGTGACGTTGGGGATGCTCGACGCCAAGGTCAAGCACTGGGTGGCGACGGAGCGCAAGAAGGTCGTCGCCGGCGGTTGCGGCGGCTCGTGCGGATCGAGCGCGGCCTGCACTACCAGCCGGTCCAGCCCGGCCCGCGCACGACGCGGCCCGGGTTGGCGCCGGTGTGCTCGCCGTCGCGCAGAGCGACCTGCACGCCGTTGACGAAGACGTGCGCGCACGCCGGTGGCGTACTGGTGCGGCTTCTCGAAGGTGGCGTGGTCGGCGATGGTCGCCGGGTCGAAGACGACGACGTCGGCGAAGTAGCCGGGGGCGAGGCGCCCGCGGTCGCGCAGCTTCAGGTTCTCGGCCGGCAGCGAGGTCAGCCGGCGGATCGCCTCGGCGAGCGGCATCAGCTTCTCGTCGCGCACGTAGCGGCCGAGCAGCCGCGCGAAGTTGCCGTAGGCGCGCGGGTGCGGTGCTCGACTCGAGGAACACGCCCTCGGGCGCCGGCGCGTCGGCGTCGGAGCCGAAGCTCACCCACGGCAGCGCGATCTGCCGCCGCACGTTGTCCTCGGACATCAGGAAGTAGACGGTGCCGACGCGGCTGTCGTCCTCGATCACGAGGTCGATCGCCGTCTCCTCGGGCGTCGTGCCGCGCATGGCGGCGACCTGCGGCGAGCGTCTTGCCGGTGAGCGGCTTCAGCGCGTCGCTCTTGAAGCCGGCGAAGCAGGACGTTCTCGGCGCCGCCGGCGGCGAGCAGCAGGTTCTCCCACTCGTCGGTCGGGCGTGCGCATCTCGCGCTCGACGCGCGCGCGGATGGCCGGGTCGCGCAGCCGCTCGCGCCACGCCTCGTAGCCGCCTTCCTGCACCCACGGCGGCATCGCCGCGTCGAGGCCGGTGGCGCCGGCGGTGTAGGTGTACATGTCGGCGGTGATGCGCGAGGCCTTCGGCGCGCGCCGCCTCGATCGTGCGCGATCGACGTCGTCGAGCTTGCCCCAGTTGGCGCGGCCCGGCGGCCTTGAGGTGGTAGATCTCGGCCGGCACCTTGGCCTCGCGGGCGATGGCGATCAGCTCGTCGACCGCCTCGAGCAGCCGGTTGCCCTCGCTGCGCATGTGCGAGATGTACATGCCGCCGTACTCGCCGGCGGCGCTGCAGAGCGCGATCAGCTCGTCGGTCTTGGCGTAGAAGGCCGGCGCGTAGATGAGCGACGAGCCGACGCCGAGCGCGCCCTCGTCCATCGCCTGCGCGCACGAGCGTCCTGCATGCGCGCCAGCTCCTCCGGCGTCGGCGCGCGGTCGGCGTAGCCGAGCTCGTGGATGCGCACCGTGGTGGCGCCGACGAAGGAGGCGACGTTCGGCGAGATGCCGCGTCGCTCGAGCGTCTCGAGGTACTCGCCGAGCGTCGTCCAGGTGATGGGGTAGCGGATGTCGCCCTGCTGCTCGAGCGCCTCCTTCTTCATCGCCTCGTTGAGCGGCCCCATCGACCAGCCTTCGCCGAACACCTCGAGCGTGACGCCCTGGCGGATGTCGCTCATGCCGCGGCCGTCGACGATGCAGCGATTCGGTGGCCCAGCTAGAGCATGTTGACGAAGCCGGGCGCGACGGCGAGGCCGGTGGCGTCGATCTCCTGCGCCGCGGCGCGCCGTGCAGGTCGCCGACCGCGGCGATGCGGTCGCCGCGGACGCCGACGTCGGCCGACGCGCGGCGGGCCGCCGCTGCCGTCGTAGACGGTGCCGCCGCGGAGGATCAGGTCGAAGATCGGTGCCGGCGGGTCGAACGCCAGCTCCACCGGCGCCGGGCCGCGCCCGGAGCTGGCGCAGGCGGCAGTGAGCAATGCGGCAACGGCGCAGCCTGACCAGCGTCGACTCATCGGCTCACCTCCTCGGTTCGAGGCGGCGAGCGTAGCGCAGGTGCGGGTGCCGGCCGCCGCCGGCGGCGGCGAGGCGCGTCGCGCTGAGCTATTCTTTCCTCATGGGATGGCCTTTCTCAGCATGAAGCGCGTCTACGTGGCGACGACCCCGATCGACGCCCAGTTCGTCAAGGCGTTTCTCGAGTCGGCGGGGATCGAAGCCAGCGTGCGCGGCGAGCACCTCTTCGCGCTCCGCGGCTCGGTGCCGATGACCGACGAGACGCTGCCCTCGGTGTGGATCGAGGACGACGACGACCTCGAGCAGGCGCAGCGGCTGCTCGCCCAGCTCGAGGCTCGCGCCCGCCTGCGGCCGGTCGACGCCGAGGCGGCCGAGGACGGCGCGCCGGCCGAGGAGTGGGACGAGGACGAGGAGCGGATCGGCTGAAGGCGGCCGCGCTCAGCGGCGCCAGTCGTTGAGCGACCAGTCGTAGCCGTCGTGCTCGACGTCGACGTCGTCGGCCGCGGGGATCGCCCGCGCCTTCGGCGGCGGCGCGTGACGGCGGACGAAGGGCACCACGCCGCCGCCCCACTGGTCGAAGTCCTTCTCGAACCAGTCGAAGATCTTGCTCACGTGCAGCGTGGTCTTGCCGCCGTGCGTCTCGACGCGCAGACCGGGGCCGGCGAGGAACTTGCGCGTCTGGTCGTCGAGCTGCGCGCCGACGCGGGCGCCGGCGTAGGCCTCGGTGCGCAGCGGCGGGCAGCTCTTCGCCGCGCAGTTGAGCGCGAAATGGATGCGCGGGTCGTGGAAGCCCGGACGTACCTTGTCGTTCTCGATGGTGTCGAGCGAGATGGTGCCGCCGGCGAAGGGGACGGTGGGCTTCTTGAAGACGTTGAGGCGCACGATCGGATCGGTCGAGAGGTCGCGGATCGAGTCGACCGGGTAGCCGTCGACGACGCGCGAGACGACGTTGACGTTGTAGAGGTTGAGCCAGAAGGCGAGCTGCTCGTCACGCGAGAGCGCCGCGACGTCGACGTTCGCCAGCGACTGCCGCAGCCGCTGCAGCGCGGCGCCCTCGCGGGCCTTGAGGCCGCGGTAGTCCATGCCGTGCGCGGGGTCGTAGTAGGCGGCGAGGAGGCGGTTCCAATCGGCGTAGTCGGGCTCCACGGCGGCCGCGGCCGTGGCGGCGAGCGCGACGACGGGGATGAGGGCGGCGAGCAGCGAAGCGCGCATCGTGCCGAGATTGTAGGCGCACGATCTTCGTTCGTTTGGGCCGCGGAGCGCGTAGGCTCGGCGACCGATGGGGTCGTCGCTGGCTCGCCGGGCCTTCAAACCGGTCTACTGGCTCTACTATGCCGCCCTGTTCGGCCGCCGCTTTCCGGGCAGCGCGGCGCTGGCGCGGCGCGTGGCGGCGTGGGAGACGGCGACCGGGCGCGGCGACGCTCCCGCGGGCAAGGCGGCTTGGGAGGAGCAGTACCGCGCCGGCCACTGGTCGTTCATGCGCGGTCTCGACGAGACAGCGCGCTACGCGGTGATCGCCGCCTTCGTGCGCCGGCTGGCGCCCGGCGGGGCGGTGCTCGACGTCGGGTGCGGCGAGGGCCTGCTGGTCGACGAGCTGCGGCCGCACGGCTATCGCCGCTACCTCGGCATCGACGTGTCGGAGGCCGCCGTCGCGCAGGGCGCGTCGCGGGCCGACGCGGCCACCGAGCTGACGGCCGCCGACGCCGAGAGCGTAGTGCCCGCCGGCCCCTGGGACGTCGTCGTCTTCAACGAGAGCGTCTACTACTTCCGCGATCCGCTGGCGACGTTGCTGCGCTATGAGGCTGTGCTCGCCTCGGGCGGCGCCTTCGTCGTGTCGACGTTCCAATCGCGCCGTGCCGACGCCGTGATGCGGGCGCTGCTGCGGCGCTATCGAGTGGTGGAGGCGACGACGGTGAGCAACGCCAAGGGGCGCTGGACGGTGCGCGTGCTGTCGCCCTGACGTCGGAGCTCAGACCAGGTGGCGGTGGAAGGCCGCCGGCAGCCGGTGGTAGTGGTGCCAGTAGACTGGCCGGCCGAGCGCGAGCAGCTCGGGGACGGTGACGAAGCGATGCGTCGGCGCCAGGCGCGCGAGCAGGGCCGCGAGCGCCTCGCGCATCGGCTTGCGGTCGCGATAGCGCGCGTCCTCGGTGCGGTAGAGGCTGTCGTGGAGGAGCACGATGCTGCCGCGCCGCAAGCGGCGCAAGGTGCGCGCGACGAGCAGCTCGTCGGCGTCGTCGCGCCAGTCTTCGGGCACCACGTCCCAGGCGATGACTCGATAGCCGGCGCGGCGGACGTCGAGCAGCGAGCGCACGCTCTGTTCGCCGAAGGGTGGACGGAAGAGCGGAGTCGCGTGCGGTGCGAGGGCCGCGGCCGTGCGCAGCAGCTGATCGCGGCGGCCGGCGCCGTCGAGGTGCAGGAACGAGGTGTGGTCCCAGGAGTGGTTGGCGATGGCGTGCCCGGCGGCCGCGACGCGCTCGACCAGCTCGGGGTGCGCGGCCGCGCGTTTGCCGACCATGAAGAAGGTGGCGCGCGCGCCATGGGCCGCGAGCAGGTCCAACACCCGCGGCGTCTCCTCGGTATCGGGCCCGTCGTCGAAGGTGAGCGCGAGCGCGGGCTCCGCGGTGTCGACGCGGACGATGGTGCCGAGCGGGCGCGCCGAGGCGGCGAGCAGCCGCTTGACGAGCTCCTTCACGCGCTCACGCGGCGCGCGCAGCTCGATCTCGTAGGGCAGCAGCGGCGGTGAAGTCGGGCTCATGAGGCTTCGACCGCGGCGGCGCGGCGGCTGGCGAAGAAGGTGCGGAAGGCGCGCCAGTGCAGGGCGGCGAGCAGCGCGGCGGAGAAGGCCGCCGCGCCGAGCGACGCCGCGAAGCGGCTCCACGACGCCGCCGGCAGCAGCCAGACCACCAACGCGAAGAACGGCAGCGGCACGAGCAGCAGCAGCGCCAAGTCGCCGACCAAGCGGCGGAAGCGGCCGCCGAACACCCGCCGTACCTCCCACGCCATCACCAAGTTGCCGAGCAGCAGGAAGTTCGCCGCCGCCATCCCCGCCGCTCCCCAGCGGCCGGTGAGCAGCACGCCGAAGCCCACCAGCGACGCGAGGTTGAGCAGCTCGATGCCCAGCCACTCGCGGTCGCGATGCTCGGCCTTGAGCATCTCGCCGCCGACGTAGGTCGTGTAGTACGAGAGCGGCACGAAGGCGAGCACGCGCAGGATCGGCGCCGCCGCCTGCCACTGCGGGTCGGGCCCGAAGAGCACGCGGATCGTCTTCTCGGCGTTGCAGGCGATGAACCAGCTCGCCACCGCCTGGCAGCCGACGAGTTGGACGGCGCTCAGCCGGAACATCTCGACGAAGCGGGCGCGGTCGGGCAGGTACTCGACGAGAGTGGGGAAGAGCGCCCGCGGGTAGGCGACGATGGCGACGAGGAACACCACCCAGTAGGCCTTCGTATAGAGGCCGACGGTGGCCGCGTTGCGGAACCACTCGACGACGAAGGCGTCGACGTTGGTAACCAGCTGCACCGCGATCCAGATGAAGAACAACAGCCCGCTGCGCCGTAACAGGTCGGGGATCAGCGCCGGCTCGACCCGCATCGGCACCTTTCCCCACGCCTTCCACCACGACCACACGGCGAGCACGGCCGCTCCCGCCAGATCGCCGACGACGAAGCTCCAGTAGCCCCAGCCCGCCCAGGCCAGCGCCACCGAAACCACGGCCACCGCCACGCCACGCCAGATCTCCGGCGCCACCAGCGCACCGATCGTGATCTCGCGCTCGAAGTAGGCCCGCGGCACCACCGCCAGCCCGTCGAGCAGCACCCACAACGCGAACACCTTCAGCACGGCAGGCAGCTGCGGCGTGTGGGGCGCCAGCGCTCCTAGCCAAGGTGCCGCGAAGAACAACGCCAGCGTGAGCAGCGCCCCGCTCGCGGTGACGAACGCGAACACCGTCCCGTAAGGCTTCCGCGGATCCCGCACCAAGTGGTAGGGCAACCCTAGGTCGCGCACGGCGGCGGCGACGGTGACGATGCGGAGCGCGAGCTCGTAGACGCCGTGGCCCTCAGGCAGCACCAGTCGCAGGAGCGCCAGCCGCGCGACGAAGTTGATGCCCAATCGCGCCACCTGGATCGCCCATGAGGCGGCGGTCGAGCGCAGGACGCGCTGCTCGGTGGACGGAATGGGAACGGGCTCGCTCATCTCACCGGCTCCCGACCGGATCTCGAGTCACTGGCCGAGCGCCGCGACGCGGCGGCGCAGCGCCGCCAACGCGTCGTGCAGCTGCGAGAGCTCGCCATGCAGCCCCTCCAGCCGCCCGCGCTCGGCGCGCACGAAACGGGTGTACGGGGCGATCGACTCTTCGATGCGGCGCACGCTGCCTTCGACCTCGGCGTCGAACTGCTCGGTCAGCGTGCGCATCAGGCGCTCGCGCAGCTCGAGCACCTTCTCGCGCAGCTCGCGCTGGGCCTTCCTCTTGCGCGCCGGCAGGATGAAGAGGCCGAGCGCGGCGAGCGTGCTGGCGGCGAGGATGCCGGTGAAGTCGGCGAGGTGGGTGGTGGCGATGGCGGTGAGGACGGCGCCGAGGCCGACGGCGCCCACCTCGACCAGCGCGGTGCGCGTCACCGCCGCCTGCACGTCGTCGGCGATGCGGTGCGCCTGCGCGTCGCGGTCGAAGGTCTCGAGCGAGCGCTGCGCCGCGCGGCCGACCGTGTCGAGCAGCCGCTGGCGGTCCTGGTCGAAGCTGCCGATGCGCGCCGACGATGCGCTCGGCATGCTCGGCCTTGCGCTGCCTCGAGGAGGTCGCTGGCGCCCTGCCACTGGCGCAGCTCGCTCGCCACCAGCCAGTCGATGACCTCGCGCGACCTTCGCCTCGATCTGCTGCGGCAGGTCGGCGATCACCTTGCGCTCGAAGTCGGCCTTGACGCGCGCCTTGTTGAGCAGCTCGAGGACGCGGGTGAGGCGCAGCGTCTCGTCGAAGTGGCGCATGCCGCGCGCCTCGAGCTCGTGCAGCAGGTTGTCGACGTCGGCGAGGCGGAACCGGAACTCGCGCTGCAGGTCCTCGCGGTAGAGCGCGAGCTGAGCGGTGATGTCGTCGAGTGCCGTGAAGTCGGCGCCGAGCAGCGCCAGCCGCTCGCCGACGCCGTCGCGGTAGCGCTCGGCGAGGCGCGAACCCGACGCCGAGCGGGTTGTCGAGCTTGAGGCGCACGCGCTCGGCGGCGTCGAGGCGCTCGGTGAGGTAGCGCTGCAGGGCGCCGAAGCGGCTCTTCTCGAGCTTGCCGGGATCGCCTTCGAGCTGCCCCTCGAGCGCCAGCCGCGACGCCACCGGGAAGACCGGCGTCTCGACGCCGAGCAGGCGCGCGGCGTGAGCCTCGACGAAGCGCACCACCTCGGCGACCTCCGCCTCGTTGCGCAGGATGTCGACCTTGTTGAGGACGACGACGATCTTCTTGCCCCAGGCGCGTACGCGCTCGAGGAAGGCGCGCTCGCTCTCGGTGAACGGGCGGTCGGCGGAGGTGGCGAAGAGCACCAGGTCGGCGCGCGGCACGAAGCGGTCGGTGATCGCCTCGTGCCGGCGGTCGAGGGCGTTGGTGCCCGGCGTGTCGACGAGGGTGAGGTGCTCGAGCAGCGGCAGCGGCGCGGTGAGCTCCTCGATGCCTTCGGTCGAGGCGCGGCGCGAGGCCGTCTCGCCGTGGCGCAGCAGGTGGATGGCGGTGGTCGTCGGGGTGACGCCCTCCTCCAGCACGGCGCTGCCGAGCAGGGCGTTGATCAGCGTGCTCTTGCCGGCGTTGAACTCGCCGACGACGACGAGCAGGAAGAGCTCGTCGAGCTGCCGGATCGACTCGACGAGCGCGGCGCGGTCGTCGGCCGCGGCCTCGACGCGCCCGAGCGCCACCTGTAGCTCGCCGAGCGCGGCGCGCTCCTCGGCGAGGAGCGCCTCCTGGTCCTGGCGCAGCAGGCGGACGGGCATCCCAACGATCTTAGACGGCGGCGGGCGCCTTCCGCTCGATGGGCATCGCCAAGAGTCTAAGCCCTCCGCCACGGAATCGGAACAGCAATTCCCTGCAGTGGGAAAATGGACTCCCGTGTCCGTCTAAGAGAGACGAAGTCGGGTGGGAGTCGCAGTCAAGCGGGTCGCCAGGGTTCAGCGAGGACGAGAGACATGAACCAAGGTGTCATCGCGCTGGGTATCGTCTCGGTCGTGATTGCGGGCGTGGTCGCAGGCCGAGAGCTCCAAGGTGCGGCGCAGTCGAGCGAGGCCAAACCGGCGTGGCGATGGTCGGTGGACGAAAGGGTGGCCGCTCGCTTCGATCCAGCTCTAAGGCAGAAGCGGGCGGCGGCGCATGGGCGTCCATCCGCAGCAGCGGATCCACTTGGCGGGACTCAAACAGATGTCATTCACGGTGCCGACACACCTGCGCTCTTCCTCGAGTGGGAGCTCTTCGACAAACTGGTGGAGACTGGCTTTCCCGAGTACAACGGCGCGCGCGGCGCCTCTCGGCAGGAATTGATGGCAAAAGCGGCAGCGTTGGGATTCGGAGCCGATCTGTGGACACGCCTGGAACGAGTTGCCGCGCCTTACCTGCGAACCCGTCGACAGGACATGCAGCAGGGTCGCCTTGAGGCCCAGGCGCAAACCGACCCGGCGGCATCGATGAGGAATCCCATTGAGTTGTGCCGTAAGAGGAGCGAGGCCTTGGCCGCAGCCAAGGTGGAGTTCGGGGAGGAGCAACTGTTGCGGTTGCTGTATGAAGTCATAGCGCCACAACTGAATCGCGCCTATGTCGTGCATGAGGGCTTGGCTGAGGAGCTCAAGCTCATCGAGGAGGGGTGCCCGTGATTCGCAGAGAATGGATGATCGCGTGCTGTGTCAGCGTCGTCGGGGCGGTGATGGCGACGATCATGCCGGCCCGCGGTCAGTATCTGGACTATACGGTGACTCTCGACACTGGTATCCTCAATCGTCAGCCCTTTGTCAAGACGTACGCTAATGCCGTTCTGTACAACAATACCGGCAGCAGGCTCTACGAGCAGGTAATTCTCGGTGATCGGGTATACAATTATTGGACAGGCTGGCTGCGCTTCGACGGCCGTGCAGTCAACGACCTGGGCTATGCGAACATCACCAGCGGGCTCTTGGCAGCCGATTACGAGGATTGCTACATGGCCGAGATGGCTGCCCATCAGAATCGATACAGTATCCATGTTTTCGACGGCACGGAGCCAAAATGCGTGCCGCCAGAAATCGTCTTCCCGCCACCACCTCCGAAGGAGAACTGCCCCGTATTGTTGGATCTGGCTCGTGACGGCTACCTCTTGTCGTCCGCAGAGCCGGCTGTTCATTTCGACGTGGATGCCGACGGAACGCCGGACTCGACTGCGTGGACCCGGCGGGGCGGAGACGAGGGATTTCTTGCGATGGACAGGAACGGCAATGGCGCCATCGATGACGGGACAGAGCTCTTTGGGTTCGCTACTCCCATGGCCGACGGCCAAAGGGCACTCAACGGCTATCGAGCGCTGGCCGAGCTGGACGATCCCGCGCTCGGGGGCAACGCTGACCGCAAGATCGACGCTGCCGACGCGCGGTTCAGCGAGCTATTGGTTTGGATCGACCGGGATCGGGACGGGAGAAGTCGTCCGAGCGAGATCCACACTCTGGCGTCGGAAGGGATCATGGAGCTTGGCTATGAGTACGTGGCCACAAATCTCACGGATCCCTTCGGCAATCTCTTCGAGTACCGGTCCGACGTATTGATCAGAGAGTGGTCAGGTCGGATGACGCGATGGACAACGTACGATGTAGTGTTTGCGGAAAGCGCTGCAGCGCCATAGGTCACCCGCTCTTAATCCAGTTGGTCGCCTGGCTTCAGCTCGTCCCCGGGCGCAGGAAGTCGAAATAGGAGCCGCTGAAGAAGCGCTCGCCCGGCTCGTGGCGCAGCTTGAGCATGCGATCGCGAAGAGCCGGGTGGCGCGGCCGCCTATCAGGCGCTCGCCGGACCGCCGGGTGTCGCCGCCGGCGGCGACGCCGCCAGCACCGCCGCCGGCCCGAGCAACGGCTGCGGCCCGCCCGCGCCGCGCAGCAGCTCGCAGACGCGCACCATCTCCGGCAGCGCCGTCGCGAGGTGCGTGCAGCCGAGGTGGCGCGCGGTGAGCGCGTCGAGCGCGCAGCGATCGGCGCCGTCGAGCAGGGCGAGGGCCGGCAGCTCGTCCCACACGGCTTCGACGGCGAGGGCGAAGCCCTGCAGGTCGACCTGCAGCAAGCCGTCGAGCGCGTCGCCGAGCTGGGCGTGGAGCCAGCCCTGGTAGCGCAGGCCCTCGAAGTCGGAGTCGTGGAGGCCGTGGTGGGCGTCGCGGTCCTCGGCCGCGTAGGCGGGCACGGCGTCCTGCATCCAGCGCAGCAGCGTGAGCGAGCTCACCACCGGGGTCAGGCCGAGGGTGCCTTCGCGCAGCCGGCGCGCGATCTCCGCGTAGGCGGCAGCCTCCTCGCGCGGCACCGCCGGCAGAGGCGTCGCGACTCCCGTCTCAGCCGATCGCGCCGCGACGGCGGCGGCCACTTGGCGCGCGAAGAAGGAGGGATCGAGGTAGAGCGCCGGCAGGTGCCGCGTGCGCAGCTTGCCCGAGCTCTGGATCCGCGTCTCCATCAGAGGTGGCTGCACCGAACCCGATCCCCCTCACCCTAAGGAAAGCCCCTCACCCTTAGGAATGCCATGTTATCCGCGATGCCGCATCGGCCGACCTTCCGCGCTCAGCCGTTCGCTTCGCCGGCCGCCTGCAGGTAGGCCAGGCACTTGTACACCAGGCTGGCGGCGAGGAAGTCCGCCCCGTGCGCCCCCGCCTGCGGCGCCAGCTCGACGACGTCCATCGCCACCACCGTCTTGCGCGCGAACAGCTCGCGCAGGCAGTCCAGCGTCGGGTACCACTCGCCGCCGCCCGGCACCGGCGTGCCGGTGGCCGGCATCAGCGAGGGGTCGAAGAAGTCGACGTCGAAGGTGAGGTAGACCTTCGGCGGCAGCCGCTCGAGGGCGGCCAGGAAGCGCTCGCGCGCCGGCAGCTCCCAGCCCCAGATGGTGGGCAGGCCCTGACTGGCGATGAGCGCCGCCTCCTCGTCGCACAGCGCGCGGATACCGACGGCGAGCGCCGGGAAGCCGTCCTCGTGGAGTCGGCGCATGACGCTGGCGTGGCTCCACGGCGTGCCGTCGTACTCCGGCCGCAGGTCGGCGTGGGCGTCGAACTGCACGACGCCGAGCTCGCCGTGGACGGCGCGCGCGGCGCGCACCGGCGCCGTGGTGAGGCTGTGCTCGCCGCCGAGGGTGACGAGGAACTTGCCGGCGGCGAGGTGCCGCCGCGCTTCGGCCTCGATCGCCCCCAGCGCCGCTTCCGCGTCAGGCGCCTCGGCGAGAAAAGGGGGCAGGGTGGCGATGCCCATCCGCCAGGGCTCGCTGCGGAGCATCTCCTCCCACAGCTCGACCTGGTGCGAGGCGCGCAGGATCGCCTCGGGGCCGAGAGCCGTGCCCTTGCCGTAGGACGTAGTGCGCTCGAAGGGGACCGGCAGCACCACGACGCGGCTGGTCTCGTAACGGCTCGCCTCCTCGGGCAAGCCCAGAAAGTTTGGCGGCAGGTCGGTCATCGTCCCTCCAGCGAGTTTGGCGAGCGATTCCGCCCGCCGTTTCCGTTCATCCTGGCATGGACGCAGAACCGCTCATCGCTCCGTCGCCGCCGGCGGCCTTCCCGGCCCCCATCGTCAGAGGCTCGCTCATCCGCGAGATGCCCGCCCACGACCGGCCGCGCGAGCGTCTGGTGCGCGAAGGCGGCACCGCGCTCACCGACACCGAGCTCTTGGCGGTGCTTCTGCGCACCGGCTGCGCCGGCGTCTCGGCGCTCGACCTTGCCCGCGAGCTGCTGGCGACCGCCGGCGGCCTCGCCAACCTCGCCACGCTCGACGCCGGCGCACTGCGAAGGCGCGGGCTCGGCTCGGCGAAGTCGGCGGTGCTGCTCGCCGCCCTCGAGCTGGCGCGACGAGTGGCACGAGCCGAGCTGCCGGACCGGTTGCCGCTGGGCAACCCCGAGGCCGTCGCGCGCTACCTGCTGCTGCGCTACGCCGAGCGCGACCAGGAGATCATGGGAGCGCTCTTTCTCGACATCCGCAACCGGCTGCTCGGCGAGGCGGAGCTCTACCGCGGCACCATGGTGCGCGCCTCGGTCGAGCCGCGGGCTTTCCTCAAGCAGGCGCTGCTGCGCTCGGCGGCGGGACTGCTGCTGTTCCACACCCACCCCAGCGGCGACCCGTCGCCGTCGGCGGAGGACCTCGCCTTCACCCGCCGCCTCGCCGACGCCGGCGACCTGCTCGGCATCCGGCTGCTCGACCACGTCGTGCTCGGCGGCGGTCGCCGCTGGGTGTCGCTGCGGCGGCGGGGAGGGTGGTGACGGAGCGACTTCGTGTCTGACACGCATCCCAGTGGAGACGGTCCGCCTCGCCCTTGACGGGTCGGCTACACTGCCGGACCTTTGCCCGGATGCGCACCCATGCGCGCCGGCGCGGAGCCGCGATGACCGAATCCCAATCCCACGTCACCTCCCCCGACGGCGCCCTCGAGGTCGGCATGGCCGCCGGCGGGCACCTGCGCTGGGTGGTCGCCGACCTCACGGCTCCGGTCGAGTTCATCCGCCGCCGTCGCGACCTGTCGCCGATCTCCTCGGCGGCCCTGGGGCGGGCGCTCGCCGGCGCCGCGATGCTGCTGCGCCTGTCGAGCAAGACGCCGCAGCGGCTGGTGCTGGAGATCCGCGGCGACGGTCCGCTGGGCAAGGTGATGACCGAGGCCGAGCCCAACGGCAACCTGCGCGGCCTCGTCGGCGAGCCGCGCGTCGACCTGCCTGCCTATGCCAACGGCAAGCTGGCGGTGGGCAGGGCGGTGGGAAGCGGCATCCTGCAGGTGCTGCGCGAGTACGAGGGCGGCGGCCGCTACCACAGCCAGGTGCAGCTGGTGTCGGGCGAGATCGGCGCCGACCTCGCGCACTACCTGCGGCAGAGCGAGCAGACGCCGTCGGCCGTGCTGGTCGGCGTGCTGACGCGCCCCGAGGGCGTCGCCGCCGCCGGCGGGCTCATCGTCGAGGCGCTGCCGAAGGCGCCGGAGAGCGTCGTCGGCGACCTCGAGCGCAACCTCGCCGCCGCGAGCGACGTCAGCCGCCTGCTCGAGCAGGGCGGCGTCGCGGCGCTCAAGGACGCCTGCCTCGCCGGGCTCGAGGCGCAGCCGCTCGAGTCGCAGGCGGTGCGATACCATTGCCGCTGCAGCCGCGAGCGCCTGATCGGCCAACTGCTGGGCCTCTCCGAGGAGCAGCTCGAGGAGCTCGACATCGGCTCCGAGGTGGCCCAGGCCGAGTGCGGGTTCTGCGGCGAGGTCTACCTCTTCCAGCCTTCGGAGCTGCGGCCGCAATAGGCATTTACGCCAGTAGGTCGCTTTCCGCCGCCGCGGCGGCCCGCCTCGCGTAACTTCCAGGCAAGCCGATGAGCCGCTTCTACGTCACGACGCCGATCTATTACGTCAACGACCTGCCCCACATCGGGCACATCTACACGACGGTCGTGTGCGACGCGATCGCGCGCTACCGGCGGCTGCGCGGCGACGACGTCCGCTTCCTGACCGGCACCGACGAGCACGGCCAGAAGATCGAGCAGGCGGCGCGCGAGGCGGGGCTCGCACCGATCGAGCTCGCCGACCGCGTGGTGGCGCGCTACCACGAGCTGTGGAAGCGGCTCGGCATCTCGCACGACGACTTCGTGCGCACGACAGAGCCGCGCCACCGCCGCGGCGTCGAGGCGATCATCCGCCGCATCGAGGCCAACGGCGATCTGTACGTGGCCAAGCACGAGGGCTGGTACTGCCCGGCGTGCGAGACCTTCTACACCGAGAAGGAGCTGCTCCCCGGCCGCCTCTGCCCCGATCACCGCACGGCGGTCGGAGTGGAAGTCGGAGGACAACGTCTTCTTCAGGCTGTCGAAGTACCAGCAGCCGCTGCTCGACTGGTACGACCGCGGCAAGCCGGTGCGGCCGGCGACGCGCGCCAACGAGGTGCGGGCGTTCGTGGCGGGTGGCCTGCGCGACCTCTCGGTGTCGCGCAGCACCCTGCAGTGGGGGATCCCGTTCCCCGGCCACCCCGGGCACGTCGTGTACGTGTGGCTGGACGCGCTCACCAACTACATCAGCGCGCTGGGCTTTGGTGCCGTGGGTGAGGAGGCGGCGCTCTACGGACGCTACTGGGCCGGGGACGGCGGCGCGCGGATGCAGATGATCGGCAAGGACATCATCCGTTTCCACGCCGTCTACTGGCCCGCCTTCCTCATGTCGGCCGGCGTGCCGCTGCCGACCACCGTCTTTGCCCACGGTTGGTGGCTCAAAGACGACCGCAAGATGTCGAAGTCGGTAGGCAACGTGGCACGCCCCGACGAGCTCGTCGACAAATTGGGTGTGGACGCGCTGCGCTGGTTCCTGCTGCGCGACATGGTCTTCGGCCAGGACGCCAACTTCTCCGACGAGGCGGTCGTCGACCGCTACAACGGCGACCTCGCCAACGGGCTAGGCAACACACTGTCGCGGCTGGTGACGCTGTCACGGCGAGCGTTCGACAACCGCACGCCGCCGACGCCGCCCGGCGACGGCCCGCTTGCCGCGCTCGCACGCGAGGTGACCGCCGATTACCGCGCGGCGATGGACGACTACGCCTTCCACCGCGCCCTCGAAGCGCTGTGGCGGCTCGTCGCCGAGACCAACCAGCACCTGGTCACGTCCGAGCCGTGGAAGCTGCTCAAGGACGACAGCGCCCGCGGCCGCGTCGCCGAGATCCTCGGCCAGGGGCTCGAGGCGGTGCGCGTCGTCGCGGTCGGCCTGCTGCCTGTCATGCCCGAGACGGCCGCGCGCGTGCTCGCTGCGCTGGGCACCGAAGTGCCGACCTCACTCGACGCGCTTGCGTGGGGCGGGCTGCGGGTCGACGCGCCGATCCCCGAGCCGGGTCCGCTCTTTCCGCGGGTCGACAAGGACAGCTACTTCGGCAACAGTGCACGACCCGAGCTAGGAACCGCTACCTCGACAACCGCCCAACCGCCTTCGAGCGATCGCCCATCTCAGGAGCACCGCATGGAACCGACCGCCCCTTCCGCTCCCGCGCCGGCTGCCGCCGCGGCCCCGGCTGCCGCGCAGATCACCTACGACGACTTCATGAAGGTCGAGCTCCGCGTCGCCACCGTCAAGGCCGCCGAGGAGATCCCCAAGTCCAGCAAGCTCGTCAAGCTCACCGTCGACCTCGGCGACGAGCAACGCACCATCGTCGCCGGCATTCGCAAGAGCTACGCGCCCGACCAGCTCGTCGGCCGCCAGGTCGTCATCGTCGCCAATCTCCAGCCGGCGAAGCTCATGGGCGTCGAGTCGCAAGGCATGGTCCTCGCGGCGTCGCAGAACGGCGATGCCGTGCTCTTGCAGCCGGAGCACGAAGTGCCTCCCGGCACGCGCGTGAAGTGAGCCCGGCGTCGAGATCGCTTCGTCGCTTCGCTCCTCGCGATGACGATGCGCTCGTCATCGCGAGGGCGCGTGGCGCCTGTGGCGATCTCGATCTCGCAGTGGGCGACCGGGCGGCGGTAGCCCATCGATGACATTGCCCGCGCTCCCCGGCATCATCGACTCACACTGCCACCTGCAGAGCCTTCCGGAAGGGGAGCGCGAAGCGGCGCTGGACCGTGCGCGATCGCGCGGCGTCGCGGGGTTCCTCGTCCCTGCCACCAAGCTCGACGAAGCCGACGCCATCCTCGCCCTCTGCGATCGCCACGCCGACGTCTGGTGCGCCCTCGGCGTCCACCCGCACGAAGCGTCGAGCTGGCGCGACGGCGACGCCGCCCGACTGGCCGCGCTCCTGGAGCACCCCAAAGCCGTGGCGGTCGGCGAGTGCGGCCTCGACTTCCACTACGACTTCGCGCCTCGCGAGCAGCAGGAGCGCGCGCTGCGCGAGCAGTGGGAGCTGGCGCTCGACCTCGGCCTGCCGGTGGTCGTCCACAACCGCGAGAGCGAGGACGCCATGCTCGCCCTCCTCGCCGAGCCCCGCTTCGCTGCCCTGCGCGCCGACTTTCACTCCTTCAGCGGCGGCGCCGAGATGGCGAGGCGTCTCCTCGCCCGCGGCAACTCCTGGCTCGGCATCTCCGGCATGGTCACCTTCAAGAAGGCCGACAACGTCCGCGAGCCCCTTGCCTTCACACCCCCCGACCGCCTGCTGGTGGAAACCGACACCCCTTACCTGGCGCCCGTCCCGCACCGCGGCAAACCCAACGAGCCCGCCTTCGTCGTGGAAGTGGCTCTCCGCCTCGCACAGGAGCTCGATTGGCAGCCCACGCGGGTCGCGGCGCAGACGACGGCCAACGTTCGCGACCTCTTCGGGATCACGATCGCCGCCTAGACCGGGTTGGGCACGTCGATGAACTCGACGGCGATGCCGAAGCGCTCCGCGAGGTGGTCGCCGAGCGCTTTCACACCGATGCGTTCGGTCGCGTAATGCCCGGCGGCGATGTAAGCGACTCCCGATTCACGCGCCAGGTTGGTGACCCACTCGCTCGCCTCGCCGGTGATGAAGGCATCCAGCCCTTCGGCGATCGCCTGCAGGAACTCGCGCTGGGCGCCGCCGCTGACGATGCCAACCCGCCGGACCAGGCGCTCCTCGGGTCCGAGCAGCAGCGCCGGCTGCTCGTAGAGCACGCCGCAGCGCGCCGCCAGCTCGCTCGCCGGGATCGACTCCAGCAGCCGCCCCTGCCAGCCGATGGCGACGCCCTCATGCTTCGCGAACGGCGCCAGCTCGTGCAGCCCCAGCCGCCGCGCCGCAATCGCGTTGTTGCCCACCTCGGCGTGCCGGTCCAGCGGCAGGTGGTAGGCGAGCAACGCCAACCCTCCGCGCACGAGCTCCGCCACGCGGTGGTACTGCAGCCCCACCAGCGGATACGGCGTGCCGCGCCAGAACAGCCCGTGGTGCACCAGCAGCGCGTCGGCGCCGGCCGCGCGAGCGCGCTCGAACAGCTCACGGCACGACGAGACGCCGGTCACCAGCCTCCGCACGACGGACGCGCCCTCGACCTGCAGCCCGTTGGGCCCATAGTCGGCGACGCCGTCGGACTCCAGGTAGGCGTCGAGGTAGCGCACCAGCTCGGCGGTCGCGATCTCGCCGGGCTTCGCGTCGCCGCCGGCGTCGCCACTTGCGCCTCTTCCGGAGGCGTCGAGTGAAGCGTCAGGCGCGGACGACATCCGCCGGGCTTTGGATCAGCTGCCGCAGCTGCTCGAGGCCGCTGTCGAGCGACATCGCCACCAGCGCCGACACCGAGGCGAGCAGCGTCACCGCGTTGATGCTGGCGTCGCGCGGCGAGATCGACTCGATGCGGCGCTTGAAGGAGCGGTTGACCTCTTGCAGCTCGTCGTAGAGCTGCGCCAGGCCGACGAGCTCGAAGTCGGGCACGCCGCCGTCCTTGGCGATGAAGTACTGCCGCAGCAGGTAGAGCCCGACGGTGCGGAAGAGGGTCTCTTCGAACTCGGCGAAGGGGAGGTGGAAGCGGGCGAGGCCGCGCAGCTGGCCGAGGATGGGGCAGTCGCTCGAGGCCATCGCCAGCCCGAGCAGCGAGCCGAGGCCGGTCTGCACGTCGCAGTCCATCTCGTAGCTGCGGTCGCCGCGCCGCACCCGGACGTGGACGCGCTCGTAGGAGAGGCGGTCGGCGAAGCGCTCGGCGATGCGGAAGACGTCGGCCGCCGGCGGGCAGCGCCGCGTGTCGGCTGTCGTCAGCGGACAGTTGGCGCACTGATGGAAGGTGAGCGCCGTCCAGGCCGGCAGCTCGGCGGTGGTCGGGCGTTCGTCGGAGGCGCCGATGACGAAGCGGTGCACCCGTCCGTCGGCGAGAGTGAGCTCGTACTCGACCATCAGCGCGCAGCGTTCATGGCGGGATGCGTAAGTCTACCAGTATCCGGCGCTTGCCCGCGAACCGGACGTCTCGTGAAACGGCGCGCGGCCCTAACCGGACAGCCGATCCTGCAGCTGGTCGAAGCGCGGGTCGCTGGCGATCAGGTTGCTCACGCGCGGGAAGGCGGCGATCTCGCGCTGCACCTCGCGGATGCGGTCTTCGGTGAGCGGGTGGCTGGCGAAGAAGCGCTCCACCGAGCTCGGCCGGCGCTGCCGCTCGGCGAGCAGCGTCTCGAACATCTGCACCATCCCCTGCGGGTCGTAGCCCGCCTTGTACATGTAGGCGGCGCCGAGGCGGTCGGCCTCGCTCTCCGCCGTGCGCGAGAACCGCGCCATCGCGCCCTGGGCGACGATCGAGGCGAGGATCTGCTCGTACACCGCCGGGTTGCGGCCCAGCACGGCGCCGCCGATGGCCTCGATGCCGTAGGCCTTCGACAGCTGCTCGGTGGCGTGACGAGCGACGACGTGCGAGATCTCGTGCGCCAGCGCGCCGGTGAAGGCGGCGACGTTGGGCGACCTCTCGATCAGGCCGGTGTTGACGTAGACGTGGCCGCCGGGGATGGTGAAGGCGTTGACCTCGGGGTCGGCGACGAGGTGGAAGTGCCACGGCAGGTTGGCCATCTCGGACTGCGCGACGACGCGCCGCCCGACCGACTCGACGTAGGCCTGCGCCGCCGGGTCGTCGACGAGGCGCAGGCGGCGCGAGAGGTCGGCGGCGAGCTGGTTGCCCAGCTGCCACTCCTCCTCGATGGAGATGAGGTTGAGCTGCCCCTTGTTGACCCCCGAGGAGACGCAGGCCAACAGCGGTATCACCAACAGGGCGAGCGCGAGCGGAACGGCGCAGTGGCGGACGTGGCGAAAGTGGCGGTTCATGGCGAGCTCTCCTCTGGCGGTCGTCGAGGTGGCGGCAGGAGCGCCGCCCGGGCAGTCTGCAATCGCCGTTCCGGCGGGTCCGGCGGCTTGGCCTCGATCTTGGATAGAATCGAGCGCCCGCCCGGCGGCGGCCGGCACGACCGGCACCCGGCGCGGCGTCGCGCGCTGCACACCGCAGCGAACCCGCGCGGCAAACCAACGAGACCAAGGAGCCGAGACGATGATGACGAGAAGGAAGAGCACCGTCCTGCTGAGCGCGCTGGCGCTGGGTTGGGGCGCGCTGGCGCTGGTGGGCTGCGGCGGCGGCAAGGAGTCGGCGGGCGACAACGCCGCGGCGGCAGCGCCGGAGGGCGACAACGCGGCGTCGGCGGCTCCCGCCGCGGCTGCGGGGCCGAGCGGGACGGCGACCGTGGCTGGTGGGGTCAACTACGACGGTGCGGTGCCGAACCTCAAGCCGGTGAGCATGTCGGCCGACCCGACCTGCGCTTCCAAGCACAGCGGACCGGTGCCGAGCGACGTGCTGGTGCTGGGCCCCGCCAAGGAGCTCGGCAACGTCTTCGTCTACGTCAAGAGCGGCCTGCCGGACGCGCAATGGGCGCCGCCGTCGACGCCGGTGACGATCGACCAGAACGGGTGCCTGTACCAGCCGCACGTGGTGGGCGTGGTGGCGGGGCAGAAGCTCAACTTCCTCAACTCCGACGGCCTGCTGCACAACGTGCACGCGCTGCCGCAGGTCAACCAGGAGTTCAACATCGCCATGCCGGCCGAGCGCAAGTCGGCCGACCACCAGTTCGACCAGCCCGAGGCGGTGTTCCGCGTCAAGTGCGACGTGCACCCCTGGATGAACGCCTACGTCGGCGTGCTGAAGCACCCGTTCTTCGCGGTGAGCGGCACCGACGGCAAGTTCAGCATCGCCAACCTCCCCGCCGGGACCTACACCCTCGAGGCGTGGCACGAGAGGCTCGGCACGCAGGAGCAGCAGGTGACGGTGGCCGACGGCGGCACCGCCGAGGTGTCGTTCACGTTCACGCGGCCCGCCGCCTAGGCGAGTCGTCAGCGATTCGCGCGAGCGAGGTGGCCGGGCGGCGGGTGTGCTGCCCGGCCTTCGCTTTTCCGGGCGCGCGACTGGGCTAACGGGCCTCGGCGCGCGCACCGCAATGCCGGCTACGCGATGGGATTCACCCAGCGAAGCCCGGAGAACCGCCCGAAGTCGGCGTCGTTGGAAAAGAGCTCCGCGCGGTACTCGATCGCGAGCGCGGCGAGTTGGGCGTCGGTGGTGAGGTTGGCGCCCGTCCCGACCTCGCGAAGCAGCCCGAAGGCGATCTCGAGGTGGCGGGGACCGGGCTGCACGAAGTGGACGTGGGGGCGGTCCAGCCACTCCGCGACCACCGCCAGCGCCCGTTCGACGGCGAGCGGCCGCTCGAACACGCGGGGATTCGTGGCGATGCGCACGAAGCCGAAGAGCGCAGGCGCCGCGATGCCGACTTCGCGCCGGCCGTTGAGCTGCTCCTCCCACCAGCGGCGCGACCGGGCGTGCTCCGGAAACGCGTCGAGGTGGGCGTAGAGGAGCAGGTTGACGTCGGGGAGGATCACCTCGCCCGCCGGGCCCGGCTTGCCGCCGCGGTTCGCGCCCGCGTCGCCAGGACGGCGCCGTCCTCGAGCTCGTCGGCCAGGGCATTGAACCGAGCGCGGTCCAATCCAGGTAGCAGCGCCGTCTTGTGAGGCCGCACTCGATAGGGCTCCGCTGGCTCCGCGATCGCCGAGCCGCTGAGGCTTCTCCGCAAGGCGTCGTTGACGACGTCCTTGAACGAGCTGCGCGTGCGGTGGATCTCTTCTTCCACCAGCCTCGTCACGTCGTCGTCGAGCGTGATAGTCGTGCGCATGACTGCATCTTGATGCAGGCCATCGTAGAAATCAAGATGCTACCCACCCGCGAAGATCGCTAGTCGCCCTCCCAGTCGAAGAAGTAGTCGCGATTGGAGAGCAGCTCATCGCGCGGTGCCGTTGCCGCGGCCGTCGCGGCGGCGATCGCGGGTTGCTCGCCGTGGATGACGCGGAGTTGCGCCTCGAGCGTCTCGGTCTCGTCGCGCCAGTAGTCGGCGGTGCCGAACTGCGGCCAGCCGGCGCGGAAGGCGGGGTCGTCCCAGCGCCGCGCCAGCCAGCCGGCGTAGCGCACGAGGCGCAGGCCGCGCAGCGGCTCGACGAGGCGCAGCGTCGCGTGGTCGAACGCACGGAAGCGCTCGTAGCCGGTGAGGAAGGCGTCGCGCCGCCGCAGGCTGTCGGCGTCGCGGCCGGGCACCGCCAGCCAGACGTCCTGCACCGGCGGTCCCATCGCCATGTCGTCGAAGTCGAGCAGGCGCAGGACTCCGTCGCGCAGCAGCACGTTGCCGAGGTGGAGATCGGCGTGGACGCGCTGGTGGGGGACGCCCTCGACGAGCGCGTCGAAGGCCGCCGCGATGCCGTGCGCCGCGGTCACGTAGCGTTCGGCGAGCGCCGGCGGCAGCGTGTGGTGACGCTCGAGCCAGTCGAGCTGGCGATGGATGTAGCGCCCGGCGTCGAGCCGCGGGCGATGGAAGAGCGGCCGCCGCGCGCACACCTCGTGCAGCCGTCCGACCAGCATGCCCAGCCGTTCGGCGAGCGGCTCGGAGAGCTCGTCCGGCGCGCGGCCGCCGCTGCGCTCCCACAACGCGTACCAGATGCCGTCGATGCGGCGCAGCGTCGAGCCGTCGGCGAACGAGCGCAGCGGCGGCACCGGCACCTCCGCTGCCGCGAGCTCTTGCAGCAGCGCGTGCTCCTCGAGGATCTGCTCGCCGCTCCAGCGGCCGGGGCGGTAGAACTTCGCCACCACGCGTGAGCCGGCGCGCTGGGTTCGTTCACCCTTGCCCTCGCCGTCCGGTGCGTCGGCGAGCTCCACCTCGTAGACGCGGTTCTCGAACGAGTTGAGCGGATAGCACAGCCCGGTGGTGGCGATGCCGGCTGCTTCCACCGCCGCGAGCACGCGGTCGGGCGTCAACGCGACGAAGCTTGCGCTCGCGGTCCGGTCGTCACTCACGAAGCGAGCATGCGATGCGCATCGGCTATTGGCAAATCGCGGACGTTCGCGCACAATACGCGAGTCGATTGACGATCACAGAGCGCAATGCGCAAAGGGGGTGCGAAGACGATGCGAGCGATGGCAGCAGCTCCCGCCGCGGCGAAGGCCGGCGGCGGCAAGAAGCGGGGGAAGAAGGCCGGCAAGAAGGCAGCCGCGAAGAAGCCGGCGAAGAAGGCTCGCGCCAAGAAGCCGGCCAAGAAGGTCGCGGCGAAGCGCCCGGCGAAGAAGGCCGCGGCGAAGCGCGGCAAGAAGGTCGCAGCGAAGAAGCCAGCGGCGAAGAAGTCGGCCGCGAAGAAGTCGGCGGCGAAGAAGGGCGGCGGCAAGAAGCCCGCCGCGAAGGCCGCGAAGGCCGCGAAGCCGGCTCCGAAGCCAGCCGCAAAGCCGGCCCCGAAGCCGGCCCCGAAGCCGGTCCCGAAGCCGGTCCCGAAGCCGGCCGCGAAGAAGCCTGCGAAGCGCCGCCCGGCCAAGCCGCGTCCCGCTCCGGTTCCGGCCCCCAGCCCGGCCCCGGCCCCGGCGCCGGTCGCGAATCCCCAGGAGGCGACCCCGAGCGAGGGCAACGAAGGCGGCAACGGCTAGCCGTCACTCGCCCTTCGGCTCGTGGATGCGGCGCCGCGCGGCCAAGCTACCGCGCGGCGCCGTGTCGTTTTCAGCTCTCCGCCTGCCGCAGACCGTTCGTCTCCGGCGCCTCCCCGTTCATGCCGTTCTTGTCATTCATACCGAGGTGCCGCCGCACCGCGTCCTCGAGCTCGCGCGGCGGACAGGGCTTGGTGACCACCTCGTCGCAGCCCGCGGCCACCGCCTTCTCGCGCGCGCTCGACAGCGCGTGCGCGGTCAGCGCGACGATGGGGATGTGGCGCGTGCGCGCATCGGCCTTCAGCCGGCGGCTGGCCTCCCAGCCGTCCAGCCGCGGCAGCGAGAGGTCCATGAGGATGACGTCGGGCAGCAGCGCCCGCGCCTTGTCGAGCGCGTCGAGGCCATCTTCCGCGGTGGCGACGCGGAAGCCGCGGAAGGCGAGGTACTCGGCGCACACCTCGCGGCCTTCCGCGTAGTCGTCGACGATCAGTACGAGGGGGGCGTTCGTTGCGTCCATCGCGAAGTCCCAAACCTCTAGCAAGATCCTCGCCCGCTCGCTCGGCGCGCGAGGCGGGCAATGCGGCGCCGGGGACGAGCGCGGCGCAACGCCCGCTGTTCGCCGTGCTGCCCCGCGGCGTCGACGACCTCGCCGTCGAGGAGCTGCGCGCCTTCGGCGCGATCGACGTGCGGCCCACGTCAGGGGGAGTGGCGTTCGCCGGCGACCTCGCGGTCGCCTATCGGGCGCTGCTCTGGTCGCGCCTCGCGAGCCGGCTGCTGCTGCCGCTCTGGCGCGTCGACGCGCATTCGTCGCACGCCTTCTACGACGCCGTGCGGGCGCTGCCGTGGGAGGGCGAGCTGCGGCGAGGCGCCACTTTCGCCGTCGATGCGCACGCGCGCGGCGACCGTGCCGTCCACACTCACTTCGTGGCGCTGCGCACGAAGGACGCGGTCGTCGATAGGTTGCGCGAGCGCTGGGGGGAGCGCCCCGACGTCGACCTCGACGACCCGGCGCTGCGCCTCCACGTGTTGCTCGATGGCGGTGAGGCACAGCTGTCGCTGGACCTCTCCGGCGAAGCGCTCCACCGCCGCGGCTATCGCGGCGCGAGCGGGCCGGCGCCGCTCAAGGAGAACGTCGCCGCGGCGCTGCTGCTGCGCGCCGGCTGGCCGGCGATCGCCGCTGCGGGCGGCGGCTTCGTCGACCCGATGTGCGGTGCCGGCACCCTGCTCGTCGAGGCGGCGTTACTGGCGACCGACACCGCGCCCGGGCTGCTGCGCACCGGCAACGCCGCGAGCTTCGGCCTCCGCGGCTGGCGCGGCCACGACCGTCGCTTATGGGAGTCGCTGCGCGCCGAAGCCGAGGGGCGACGGCAGGCGGGACGCGCGCGGCTGCCAACGATCGGGGGGAGCGATCGCGACGGCGGCGCGCTGGAGCGGGCGCGAGAGAGTCTCGTCGCCGCCGGAATCGAGGGCGTCTCGCTCGAACGCGCGGATGTCGGCGACGCGCATCCGCCAAGCGGAGCGACGGCCGGCCTGGTGGCGACCAACGCGCCCTACGGCCACCGCATCGGCGACACCGCCGGCGACCTCCCTGCCGTCTACCGGCGGCTGGGCGAAGCGGTCAAGGCGCGCTTCGACGGTTGGCGGCTGGCTCTGCTCACCGCCGATGCCGCGCTCGCCGGCGAGGTGCGCATGCGGCCGTCGCGGCGCAACGCGCTGTGGAACGGCGCCGATCCGCTGCGAGCTGCTGCAGTACAACGTCGGCCGCGCGGCGATCCCTGGCGCGTTCAGCCCTCGTCCCGCACTCGCCCGCGCAGCTCCTTGACGCGGCTGCGGGCGCGCTTGCCCTCGACGCGGCGCTTCTTGGCGGCGCGTGGCGGTCGCGTAGGGCGTCGCTCGGGGTCTTCGGCGAGGGCGTCGCGCAGCAGCTCGACGAAGCGCTCGACCGCCGCTTCGCGGTTGGCGGCTTGCGTGCGGTGGCGCTGCGCGGAGACGCGCAGCAGGCCGGCCTTGCTGACGCGGCTCGCCAGGCGTTCCCGCAGCCGCGCCCGCTGCGCCTCGTCGAGGCTCGGCGAGGTGGCGAGCGGGAACACCAGCGTCACCCGCGACTCGACCTTGTTGACGTTCTGCCCGCCGGGACCGCCGGCGCGCGAGGTCTCGAACGACAGCTCGGCGAGCGGGATCGAGAGGTCGCCGTCGATGATGAGAGAGGGCTCGGCCACGCCGCGAGCTTACCGGGCCCTAAGGCGCGCGGCCGCTCCAGCCGCCGACACCGCCGCGCTCGAAGCCCTCGTGGAAGACGTCGACGCCGCCACCCGCGAGCATCGTCGCGCACGGCAACGACGGCGGCGCGCTCGGGTACTCGACGGCGCCGAGGTCGGGAAGGCCGCTCGGGCGCCGCGAGCCGCAGTAGTCGTCGCGCACCACCGTCAGGGGCACCCCGGCATCGACGACTACGGCGCCGTCGACGAGCGTGAAGTCGGCCGCCGCCGGATCGGCGAACCAGTCCTCCCAGTCGGCGAGCGTCACCATCTCCAGGTTCGACGCCTCGCTGCTGGTGCCGCCGTCGCGGTTGCGGATCTGGCCCGAGAGCAGGTTGTTGCGTAGGTCGGCGGAGCTCGCCGGGAAGCGCACGTCGATGCCGGTGGTGTCGTAGAGCGAGTTGGCGTAGACGCCGCTCGCCGCCGCGGCGTTGAGGTAGATGCCGACGTCGTCTGCAGGCGAGCACGAGGTTGTTGCGCATCACCCCGCCCTGGTGCTCGGGCGTGCAGGTGCCGTCCTCGCAGATCGAGGGCGGGCCGCTGCCGCCGCCGCCGAAGGAGAGGCCGATGCGGGTGCCGCCGGCGAACGAGCTCGCCGGCGTCGTGCAGCGCACCAGGTTGCGCTCGAAGGTGCCCTGCCGCGAGTTGCCCTTGAGGAAGGCGCCGTAGCTGACGCCGTCGGCGCCGTCCTTCTCGTAGTCGTGGATGGCGTTGGCGCGCACCACCCAGCGGCGGCCGCCCACCACGTCGAGCTTGGTCACCGGGTTGCCGGTCGTTCGCGGGTGGCGGTCGTAGAGCTCGTTGCCCTCGATCAGCACGTCGTCGGGGAAGACGAAGGGGTTGCCGGCACCGTTGCTCTTGATCTGGGCGTTGAAGTCGCGCAGGACGTTGCGGCGGATGACGGTCCACTCGGCGTCGCCGAAGACGTGGAACGGCGTGCTCGCAGTCGTCGTCGTCGGGGCAGGTGCCGTCGACGACGAGGTTCTCGAAGGTCCAGTACGGCGCCGAGACCTTGAACCCTTCGAGCGCCGAGGACTGGATGACGGCGCTGCCGAGCGTGGCGGCGCGCACGACGATGCTGCTGTCGGGGGTGCCGGCGGTGTCGCAGAGCAGGTTCGGCGGTGATGACGTAGGTGCCGGGGGCGAGGGTGATGACGTGGCCGGGCTGCGCGTTGTCGATGGCGGTGCGCAGTGCGGCGGCGGTGGAGACGGGGATGACGACGGCGGCGGCGGGAGCGGCGCCGGCGGCGATGAGGAGCGCCGCGAGCACGGCGGCCGGCGGGTGCGCGCGCGGTCGGCGGAAGGGTCGCGACACGCTACGAGTGTAAGGAGGTCGGTGTCGCGGCTCGTGTAATGCTGGTAACTCGACCGCCCTCAGCCATGCTCGCCCTCGCCTACACCCAAGACCGGCATCACCCGGCGCTGCGTCTCGAAGACATGCCCGATCCCGTGCCCGGTCCGGGCGAGGTGCTGCTGCGCGTCCACGCCACGGCGCTCAACCACGCCGACCTGCACCAGGTGCGCGGCAGCTACCCACCGCCGCCGGGCGAGAGCGCGATCCCCGGGCTCGAGGCGGCCGGTGTCGTCGAGAGCGTCGGCGACGGCGTCGAAGGCTGGCGCCCCGGCGACCGCGCGATGGCGCTGCTCGCCGGCGGCGGCCACGCCGAGAAGGTGGTGGCGCCCGTCGGCCAGCTGCTGCCGATCCCCGAGCCGTTGTCGTTCGTCGATGCCGCCGCGATTCCCGAAGTGGGCGTCACGGCGTGGACCAACCTGGTGCACGAGGGCGGCCTGCAACGCGGCGAGACGGTGCTGATCACCGCCGCGGCATCCGGCGTCGGCAGCTTCGCGGTGCAGCTCGCCCGCGAGCTCGGTGCGCGCGTGCTCGTCGCCGGGCGGTCGCTCGACCGGCTCGAAGCGCTGCTACCGCTCGGCGCCGAGGCGACGCTGCCACTCGGTCCCGAGCTGCCGCGGCGCGTCCGCGAGCTCACCGGCGGCGACGGCGCCCACCTGGTGATCGACCTCGTCGGCGGCGAGGCCATCGTGTCGCACCTCGACTGCCTGCGCGAGCAGGGGAGGCTGGTGCTCGTCGGCCTCCTCGGCGGCGGCCAGGCGACCGTGCCGCTCTTCTCGCTCATGCGCCGCCGGCTGCGCCTCGTCGGCTCCGTGCTGCGCGCCCGCTCGCGGCGCGAGAAGGCGTCGCTCGTCGCCGCCTTCGGCGACTTCGCCCTACCGCGCCTCGCCGACGGCCGGCTGCGTCCTGTCATCGACCGCGTGCTGCCGTTCGCGCGGATCGCCGAGGCCTACGAGACGCTCGAGCGCGGCGGGCTGCTGGGGAAGATCGTGCTCGAGCACCGTTCGGGTGGGCCCTAGCGTAAGCTACCGCTCCCCATGCCACGCCGGATCATCCCCATTTCGTCCGGCAAGGGCGGGGTGGGGAAGACGACCTTCGCCGTCAACTTCGCCCTCACCCTCTCCCGGCACGCGCCGACGGTGTTGGTGGACCTCGACACCGGCACTTCGTCGGTGCGCAGCACCGTGCCCGGGGACGTGGCGCGCGACCTCTACCACTTCAAGCGCAAGGGCGTGCCGCTGCGCGACTGCATCTCGCGCCTCGACCCGCAACTCGACCCCGACGGCCTCTACAAGAACTTCGGCTTCGTCGCCGGGCCGCGCAACTTCATCGCCGAGATCGCCAACCCCGACGCCGCCTTCCGCCGCCAGCTGGCGCAGGAAGTGAGCCGGCTGCCGGCCGAGTACGTCGTGCTCGACCTGCGCGCCGGCCTCGACGAGAACGTCCTCGACTTCCTGCCCTACAGCAACTCCGGCATCCTCGTCTTCACGCCGCAGCACCCGGCGGCGACCCTCGCTGCTTCGGAGATCGTCAAGGCGATCCTCTTCCGCTCGCTGCGCATCCTCTTCGGCAAGGGCTCGACCTTCTACACCCTGCCGCGCATGGAGCGCTACTTCGCCTTCATCAACGACATGCTCGACCGTGTCGAGGACGTCTACGAGACGACGCTGCCCAACCTCGACGCCTTCCTCGTCGAGCTGCGCGAGGCGCTCGGCGACCACCCCATCCTGCACGTGCTCTCCGACACCCTCGAGTCGTTCCGCGTCTACTACGTGCTCAACATGTTCAACGGCGTCGAGGAGGGTTACCAGCGGGCGGTGGTGCCGTTCGTCGAGAACCTCACGCGCCACGTCTCGGCGCACCTCAACGTCACCCAGCTCGGCTGGGTCGTCGCCGACGAGCGCATCCACCGCGCCAACTGCGAGGGCGTGCCGGCGGTGATCGAGCGCCGGCGCCGCGAGGAGGCGCGGCCGCGCGCCGCCGCGGTGGACCCGGTGATGGCCGAGCTCGAGCGGCTGGAGTCGGCGGCGCTGGGGCTGCGGCGCCGCGAGCGCCCGCCGGTGGTGCGCGCGGCACGGCCGGAGCCGCCGCGGGCGCCGATGGACCTCCTCGACGGCCAGCTGCAGACGCTCAAGGCGATGTACGCCGACCGCACCAAGGACACCGTGCGCGAGAACTTCGCCTACGTCACCTACCGCGCCCTCAACCTGATGTCGGCGAGCTACGGCAACAACGAGTTCGGCACCACGCAGCTGGCGGCACCGGAGCGGCTGCTCGACTGGTACATGTCGCGCCAGCCGGCGTGAGCGGCGGCAAGCGCGCCGCTGTCAGGCTTCGATGAGCCGCGGCGAGTGCGCGAGCAGGCGCTCGAGGCCGGGGATCGACTGCGAGGCGGCCTCGAGGCCGGAGCGGTAGACCGGCTGCAGGTCGCCGGCCGCGGTCTCTTCGGTGCGGTCGAGGCGGCACCAGACGACGGTGCCGCGCACCGGCACCTCTTCGCCGCGGCTGCTGATCTCGAGGTCGTAGTCGGCGCCGACCATGAGCCGGCCGGAGGTCTCGACCTCGACGCCGCGCGGGCTGACGTTGAGGATCTTCAGATCGGCAGCGAAGCTCGCCCGACCGGAGGCGTCGAGAGGACGGCGGTCGGTACGGCGGCGCTCGATGGCTGCGTAGTCTTGGACTGAGAAGTCTTGCATCGGCATCAGGTGGTGCTCCCCGTCGAGCGGACACGGCATGGCGTCCACGCTTTGCGTGTGCAATCGACGTTCCATCGGTCCACGCCGCTCAATTTGCTACACTTCCGCCCCCGTGTCCGGCCCCGTATCCCCTCCAGTGTCCCCTCCGAAGGGTCGCGTCGGCATGATTTCTCTCGGTTGCGCGAAGAACCGCGTCGACAGCGAGATCATGCTCGGCGAGCTGCGCGCCCAGGGTTACGAGCTGGCCTCCGACGTCGACCTCGCCGACACCGTCATCGTCAACACCTGCGGCTTCGTCGAGGAGGCGCGCAAAGAGTCGATCGACGCCATCCTCGAGGTGGCGGCGCGCAAGGGAGAGGGGAAGCGCCTGCTTGTCGCCGGCTGCATGGTGAACCGCCACGGCGAGGAGCTGGCCCGCGAGATCCCCGAGATCGACGGCTTCGTGAGCCTCGACCAGCTGCGGCAGGTCGACCAGGTGGTGCAGCTCGGCGGCGGCCCGCCGCTGCCGGCGCCGTCGCACCTGGTGTTCGACCACACGGCGCCGCGCCTGCTCACCACCCGCGGCTACGCCTACCTCAAGGTCGCCGAAGGCTGCAACAACCCTTGTACGTTCTGCGCCATCCCGGTCTGGCGCGGGCGCTTCCGCAGCCGCACCATCGACAGCCTGGTCCTCGAGGCGCAAGAGCTCGAGGCCGCCGGCATCCAGGAGCTCTGCCTCATCGCCCAGGACACCACGCGCTTCGGCGAGGACCTGGACGGCCAGAACGGCTGGGAGAGCAAGGCGGAGCGCCGCCACGGCCTGCTGCGCCTCGTCGAGGCGCTGCTCGCGCGCACCAACATCCCCTGGATCCGCTTCCTCTACGCCTACCCGACGACGCTCGACCGCGAGCTGCTGCGGTTGATGGGGCAGGAGCCGCGCTTCTGTTCGTACCTCGACATCCCCCTGCAGCACAGCCATCCCGAGGTGCTTTCCGCGATGCGCCGCGGCGGCAGCGCCGAGCGCTACCGGCGGCTGCTCGACGAGGCGCGCGAGCTCGCCCCCGACGTCTTCCTGCGCACCACCTTCATCACCGGCTTCCCCGGCGAGACCGAGGAGCACTTCGATCATCTGCTGCGCTTCGTCGAGGCGGTGCGCTTCGACCACCTCGGCGCCTTCGTCTACAGCCCCGAGGAGGGGACACCTGGCGCCGAGCTGCCGGACCGCGTGCCCCGGCGCGTGGCGCGCCGGCGTTGGGAGAAGCTGCTCGCCACGCAGCGCGAGATCGCGCTCGAGCGGCGGCAGCGGCTCGTCGGCCGCCGCATGACTGCCCTCGTCGAGGGTGTCTGCGAGGAGAGCGAGCACCTGCTCCAGGCGCGCCACCACGGCATGGCGCCGGAGGTCGACGGGCGGCTGCTGATCAACGACGGCGTCGCCACGCCGGGCACCTTTGCCACCGTCGAGATCACCGACGCCTTCGCCGACGACCTGGTGGGGCGCATCGTCGACGGTGACGGTGAGAGCGAGGCCGACGCCTTTGCCGGGGCGGGCACCGCGTTCGCCGAGACCGGCGCCGCGCCGTAGGCGCGCCCGAGGGACCCCATCCCCAACGCCATGCAGGTCATCCCGGACGCCTGGGACAGCAGCGACCTGCCGCGCCACGCGGTCGCCACCATCGGCAACTACGACGGCATCCACCGCGGCCAGCGGGCGATCCTCGACCGCGTGGTGGCGCGGGCGCGCGAGCTGCAGGCGCCGTCGGCGATGATCACCTTCGACCCCCACCCGCTCGCCTTCCTGCGCCCGCGCGAAGCGCCGCCGCGGCTCACCTCGCGCGTGCAGAAGGAGAAGCTCGTCGAGGCGGCGGGGATCGACTTCATGCTCGTCCTCGCCTTCGACGCCGAGCTCGCGGCGCGTGGGGCGGAGGAGTTCGCGCGCCGCTTCCTCGGCCAGGAGCTGGCGGTGCGCGAGGTCTACGTCGGGGAAAGCTTCCGCTTCGGCCGACGCCGCGAGGGCGACGTGGCGCTGCTGCGCAAGCTCGGCGGCCCACTGGACTTCGCCGTCGACGGCGTCGACGAGGTGCAGTGGGAGGGCGAGCGGGTGTCGAGCACGCGCATCCGCCAGGCGCTGGCCGACGGCCGCGTCGAGGACGCCCACGCCATGCTCGGGCGCCCCTACGAGCTGGTCGGCGAGGTGCTGCGCGGCGACCGCATGGGGCAGAAGCTGGGCTGGCCGACGATCAACCTCAAGGTGGACGAAGCGCTGGTGCCGCGCGACGGCGTCTACGCGACGCGCGTGCAGCTGCCGGGCTTCCCGTCCACCTTCGACGCCGCCACCAACATCGGCACCCGGCCCACCGTCTACGAGAACTTTCACCGCGTGGTCGAAAGCCACATTCTCGACTTCGCGAGCGACGTCTACGGCCAGGTGGTGGCGCTGCGCTTCTACCGCCGGCTGCGCGAGGAGCGCATCTTCCCCAGCATCATGGACCTCTCGGCGCAGATCGGCCGCGACGTCGAGGCGACCCGCGAGCACTTCGCGGCGCTGCGGCGTCGTGAAGGGATCGCCGCGCCGCGGCGGCGGGGGAGTGAGCCGCGCCGATGGCGAGCGCCGCGACGCGCATCGCCGGCTCGCCCTCGCCACACGCACCGGCGAGCTCGAGCGCGGGCTGGCGGCCATGGGCTGCGACGCGCTGCTGGTGCTCGCCTCCTCGGCGCGCGATCCCGACCTTGCGCCCTTCGTCGGCCCGATCCACGTTCACTCCTCGTTCCTCATCGCGCCGCGGCGCGGCGAGGCGTGCTTCGGCTACCTCTCGCCGATGGAGCGCGACGAGGCGGCGAGCGAGCGGCCTGCGGCTGCTCACGCCGGAGGCGCTCGACGTGGCGCGCTGGGCGCGGCAGGGCGAGCCCGAGGAGGTGCTGCTCGCCAACGTGCTCGAGCGGGCGCTGCTGCTCGCCGGCGTGGCGCCGGGGCTGCGGCTGGCGCTCGCCGGCCACGTCGGCGCCGGGCTGGTGCAGGCGGTGTGCGCGCGGCTCGACGAGTCGCAGTGGACCTTCGTGCCCGGCCACCACCTGCTGCTCGACGTCCGCAAGAGGAAGACCGACGCCGAGGTCGCGGAGGTGCGGCGCGTGGCGCGGCGCGACGGGCGAGGCGATGCGGGCGGTGGCGGCGCTGCTCGCCGCGGCGACGACGACGAAGGGCGAGCTGTGGCTGGAGGGCGAGCGGCTGCGCGCCGGCGCGGCTGCGGCGCGAGCTGGCGGTGACGCTCGCCGCGCACGGCCTCGAGCAGCCGGAGGGCAACATCATGGCCGCCGGCGCCGACGGCGGCGTGCCGCACACCAGCGGCGACGACGAGCGCGCGCTGCGCGCCGGCGAGGCGCTGGTGGTGGACCTCTATCCCGAAGGGCGCGCTGTTCGCCGACTGCACGCGGACCTTCTGCGTCGGCCGCGCCGCCGGCGGCGCTCGTGGCCGCTCACGCGACGGTACGGGAGGTGCTCGCCGCGGCGCACGCGTCGGCGCTGCCGGGGGGGCGCGGCTGGTCGATGCAGGAAGCGGCCTGCGCGCGGCTCGCCGAGGCGGGCTGGCCGACGCCGATCTCGCAGCCCGGGCACCACGCGCGGCTACGTGCACGGGCTCGGTCACGGTGTCGGCTTCGAGCTCCACGAGTACCCGAGCTTCCGCCGCCACGCCGGCAGCGGAGGGGACGCTCGGTGTCGGCGACGTCTTCACACTTGAGCCCGGGCTCTACGACCCCGAGGCGGGCTTCGGCGTTCGCCTCGAGGACCTGGTGACGCTCGGCGGCGACGGCCCCGTGAATCTCACGCCGCTGCCGTACGAGCTCGATCCCAGGGCCTGGTGATCAGCCGCCGAAGTAGTGGGCGACGAGCGCCGCCACTGCGACCAGCAGCGAGACGGCGCTGGCCGCCACCATAGTCGCTGTCAGTGCAAGCTCTCGCCGCGGAGCGAATCGCCGCGTGTGAAACGCCCAAATCGCAGCGACGGCGACAGGCAGCAGGTGCCGCCCCTGCACGCCCTCGACGAAGGAGGCGCCGAGCGGTGTCCACAGCGCGTACTGCGAGGCGCTGACGAGCACGAGGCAGGCCGCGGCGGCGCCACCGGCGAGCCAGCGCTGCCAGCGGCGCACCTCGACCTCGCGCGAGCCGTCGTGGACGACGAGCGCGAGGAGCAGCAGCCAATAGCCGGCCAGGAACACCGGGGGCAGCGGCACGTCGAGCCAGCCGAGCTTGCCCACCAGCTGCGCCGCGTAGCGCGGCGCATGGAACGCGTAGTCGCGCGCGACGATCGCCGCGAGCTCGAGTGGGTGTGCGAGCGCGTGCGCCACCTGCCGCGGCGGATCGACGGCCGCGTCGACGCGCAACGCCGGCACCGCGCGAGCGGTGGCGAGCGCCCAAGCGGTGACGCCCGCCACGACGAGGGTGCCGGCGGCGAGCGACGCCCACCGCTGGCGTGCCGGCCAGCGAGCCGGCGGGAGCAACAGCACGAGCGCTACCAGCGGCACGTAAGCCGCCTTGGTGGCGCCGAGCAGCGCCGCCGCCGCGACGAGCGCCACGAACGTTCGCGGCCGCGGCGGTGCGGCGCCCCACGCGGCATCGGCGACCAACGCGACGAACAGACATGCCGCCGCGAGCGCCAGCGCGTCGGCGGATGCCGAGGCCCGCAGCGACACCGCCATCGGCGTCAGGGCGATGGCTGCGGTCAGCCAGCGGTAGGCGGGCAGTCGCCGGATCGCCAGCCAGATGAGGAGCGTCGCGACGACGAGATTGCCCAGCCGCGCGGCGTAGAGCGCGCCGAGCGCCGCGCTGCCGCCCGCCCTCGCCAGCGCGATGCCGGCGGCCTGCGGCACGTAGGGCACGAAGGTGTACTGCAGCGTGTTGGGGACGTAAACGGGCTCGCGGGCGTGGCCCACCGGCACCCGCGCGGCCTGTCGCAGCTCGTCGACGGAGATACGTCGAGCGGCGCGAAACGGCGGCGCGCCGTAGAGCGTCTCGCCGGCGCGCAGCAGCCCGGCCGGCACGGCGATCGTCGCCCGCTCGCGCCCGGGCAGGAGGTCCAGCCGGCCGTCGGCGACGCGCCAGGCGCGAAAGAAGTGCGCCGCTTCGTCGGGCGCCTGGAACGGCGGCGTGACCAGCAGGTGGACGAGACCCGTTACGAGGCTCGCGACGAGAAAAAAGGAAGCGGCGAGCGATGCGCGGGGGCGAGGAGGGGTGCCGTGGTGGAGGAGGGACAAGCGGGCTCCGCCGCGGATCCTACTGCCCTGCGCCTCGCCGCCGGCCGCGGCTAGACTCGCCAGCATGGCAGACACCCTCTCGCCCGCGGACTACGAGAAGCTCGGCCTCTTCTACCTCGGCCGCCCCTGGGACCTCGACGCCGACGCCCCGCGGCCGGGCGCGCTGCTCTACGACTCGCGCGACCTGCTCACCCACGCGCTGTGCGTGGGGATGACGGGCAGCGGCAAGACCGGCCTCTGCATCGGGCTGCTCGAGGAGGCCGCCATCGACGGCGTGCCGGCGCTGGTGATCGACCCCAAGGGTGACCTCGGCAACCTCATGCTCACCTTCCCGGACCTCGCGCCGGCCGACTTCCTGCCCTGGGTGGAGGAGGGCGCGGCCGAACGCCAGGGGATCTCGCGCGAGCAGCTCGCCGAGCGCGAGGCGAAGAAGTGGCGCGACGGCCTCGCCTCCTGGGGCGAGGGGCCCGAGCGCATCCGCCGTCTGCGCGAGGCGGCGGAGGTGACGATCTACACGCCGGGGAGCACGGCGGGGCGGCCGCTGGCGGTGCTCTCGTCGCTGGCGGCGCCGCCCGCCGCGCTGCGCGAGGACGCCGAGCTGCTGCGCGAGCGCGTGACCACCACCGCGGCCGGCCTGCTCGGTCTGCTCGGCATCGACGCCGACCCGGTGCGCAGCCGCGAGCACATCCTGCTCTCGACGTTGCTCGATCGCGCCTGGAGCGCCGGCCTCGCGCTCGACCTGCCCACCCTCGTGCAGCAGGTGCAGCGGCCGCCGGTCGCCCGCATCGGCGTGCTCGAGCTCGACAGCTTCTACCCCGAGAAGGAGCGCTTCGGGCTGGCGATGGCGCTCAACAACCTGCTCGCCTCGCCGGGCTTCGCGGCCTGGCTGCAGGGCGAGCCGCTCGACATCGACCGCATGCTCTACACCGCCGAGGGCAAGCCGCGGGTGGCGATCTGCTCCATCGGCCACCTCTCCGAGCGCGAGCGGATGTTCTTCGTCACCCTGCTGCTCGACCAGACGCTGGCCTGGGTGCGCACGCGGCCGGGCACCAGCAGCCTGCGCGCCATCCTCTACATGGACGAGGTCTTCGGCTACCTGCCGCCGGTGGCGGAGCCGCCGTCGAAGCGGCCGCTGCTGACCCTGCTCAAGCAGGCGCGCGCCTTCGGCCTCGGCGTCGTGCTGGCGACGCAGAACCCCGTCGACCTCGACTACAAGGGGCTCACCAACATCGGCACCTGGTTCCTCGGCCGCCTGCAGGCCGAGCGCGACAAGGAGCGGCTGCTCGACGGGCTCGAGGGGGCCTCCGGAGGAGCGGGGCCGTCGCGGCAGGAGCTCGATGCGGTGCTGTCGCGGCTGCGCAGCCGGCTCTTCCTGCTCCACGACGTGCACGCCGGCGCGCCCGCGGTGTTCGAGACGCGCTGGACCCTGTCGTACCTGCGCGGGCCGCTGACGCGGCAGGAGGTGCGACGGCTGTCGGCGGCCGAGTCGGACGGCGGCGGCGACGAATCGGCGGCGAGCGCGTCCCCGGCTGCTGCAGCTTCGCCCGCGGCAACTCCAGCCGCACCGTCGTCGTCGGCCGGCGGTGCAGACGCGCCGCAAGGGAGCGGGGGTGCGGCCGCGCCGGCGGCGCCGGCGGTCCTGTTGCCCGCTACGGTAGTGCAACTCTGGGAGCCTGGCGCGGCGGGTGAGTATCGCCCCGCGCTGCTGGCGAAGGGGCGCGCGCGCTACCGCGACGCGCGCAAGGGGATCGAGCACGCCGAGGAAGTCGCGATCGTGGCGGCGCTGCCGGTCGAGGGCGAGGAGGTCGACTGGCGCGCGTCGCAGCCTCTCGGCCGGCCGACGAGCGAGCTGCGGCGCGAGCCGCCCGCCGGCGCCGTGCCGGCCGCGCTCCCCGAGGCGGCGGGACGCGCCGGCGCCTGGCGCGCCTGGGAGTCCACCTTCAAGCGCCACCTCAAGGACGATCGCGCCCTCACCCTCTGGCGCAGCCCGTCGCTGGGCGAGCTGTCCCGCCCCGGCGAAGGCGAGCGCGAGCTGCGCATCCGCCTCGCCGAGCAGGCGCGAGCGATGCGCGCGGCGCGGCTGGACGCCGTGCGCGCGCGCTGGGCGAAGAAGGCCGAGCAGGTGCAGGCGAGAGTCGCCAAGGCGCAGGAGGCGGTCGCCACGCAGGAAGGGCAGTTGCGCGGCCAGCAGATGAACACCGCGATCTCGGTCGGCGCCACCGTGCTCTCCGCGCTGTTCGGCCGCAAGAAGCTGTCGATCGGCACGCTCGGCCGCGCCACCACCGCGGCGCGCGGCGCCGGGCGCGCCATGCACGAGGCACAGGACGTCACCCAGGCCAAGCAGCGCCTCGGGACCGCGCAGGCCGAGCTTGCCGAGGTGGAGCGCCAGATGGCCGCGGACGTGGCGGGCGCCGACGCCGCCGCGCGGCCGGAGAGCGAGACGCTGGAGGAGGTGCGCCTCGCGCCTCGCGAAGTGGAGATCGACAGCGTGAGCCTGCTCTGGCGTCACGGGTGAGGTGCAGCGGACGGCCGGCAGTGCCGTGGCGAATGGCCGTTGGGCTCGCGTCGGTTCGGTGCTACGGTAGGTCCACCGCAAGCAGATAGATGGACGCGACGAGCGACGCACGCACGGAGTTGAGTCCCGAGCAGGAGCGGCGAGTGCTCTGGCTGACGGTAGTGGTCGCCGTGGCACTGCTGGGCATCCTGACTGCGATCTCCATCGCCATCTGGCCGCGTGTGGACGGCCGCCTGAAGTGGCCGGTAGACAACCCGATCATCATGTTCGTGCCGATCGCCATCCTGGAGTGGGCGTTCGCCGGCGGGATGGTCTCGGTACTGCTTCGACTGGCCAGCCGCCGCGATCTACCGGCGAGCCGCCTCGGTCTCTACACCTGGGCCATCGCCAAGCCGATCATCGGGCTCTTCATGGGGTCGCTGGTGTACTTCCTTGCCTTGGCGGCAGGCAAGCTGCTCGACACAACCCCGCCGCCTATCCAGGCGAGGGAGCCCGCAGCAGTGGCGACGCCTGCAGTGGTGGCGACGCCCGTAGCGCCGGCAGTGGCCGAGCCTGTAGACCAGAAGCCCGAAGAGCGCAGCGCGGACCCGGTGCTCTGGCTCAACGTCGTCGCCTTCGTCGGCGGCTTCAGCGACGAGCTGTCGGTGGGGTTGATCCTTCGCTTCGTCCGTCGTCGGCTGGGCGACGAGGTCGCGGAAGAAGGCGGCGGCGAACGCCGCAAGCCCGCGGCCGACCGCGGTGGCTGAGCTGACCTACTCGGAGTAGCTGAGCTGGCGCTCCTGCCGCTCGTGCCAGCCGTCTTCCCCTCGGGAGTCGGCCGAAACCGGCACGAAGGCGGTGCAGCTCGTCATCTCGCCGGCGTAGACGTGCACCGTCACCGCCTTCTGGGTCGGCGAGACGTTGGCGATGGTGTGGTACTCGAAGGGCGGGATCAGCGCGCCGGCGTTGCCGACGCCCGCGCTCACCGTGTTCTCACGGCGGAAGCGGTACTTCTCGCCTTGCTGCTCGAGCAGCTCGTACTGGGTGACGTCGATGTCGCCGCAGAGCACGCCCTCGACGCACCACATGCCGGCGTGGTCGTGTAGCGGCGTGCCCTGGCCGGGACCCCAGGTCATCACCAGCACGCTGTAGCCGAGCGCCTCGCTCTTGTGAAGCAGCCGCCGGGCGTAGCGGTCCGGGTGCGGCTCGACGAGCGCCGCCGGCAGCTCGAGCGAGCCGGAGGTGAGCAGGCGCTCGAGAGTGTCCTTGACCTCGTGGGTGATGCTCTCGGCGTCGGCGCGCTGCACCGCCTGGTCGAGACAGTCGATCAACTCTTCGAGGCCATGCACGGTGCCGGCGACAGCCATGAGATTCTCCTCGAGACCAGCCTAACACGCGCGCGGCGCCGGGCCGGGAAGGGAGGCCGCGGCGGCCCTCGGTGCTCCCGCGAGCGGCTACTGGAGGTAGCCGAGCGCTCGCAGCTCGCGCAGCAGCTCCTCGTCGGCCTGCGAGCGGGTGGTGCGGCCGCTTTGGGGCTTCCCCCAAGTGGCGATGGTGCGGGCTGGCGACTGCTGGATCGCGGCGGTGAACAGCTCGTCGCGGACGACGCCGGCGAAGTCCTCGGCGATGGGCAGACGGAGGGCGCGGAGCACCGTCGGCGCGACGTCGTAGATGGTGATGCCGGGAAGCTGCGCGCCGAGCGTGACGTCGGGGCCGGCGGCGATGAAGATGCCGTGGGTCTTGGCGTCGTGGGTGCCCGAGACGCGCGACACCTCCGTCACCGCCGCGGGCACCGGCCGGCCGTCCACGCGCAGCGTCGGCGTGGCGCGCTCCGGCTCGAAGACGGCGATGAGCTCGGCCCCGTCCTTCGCCTCCCGCCAGGTGGGGTCGCGGAGGGTGAAGGCGCGGCGGCCATCCTCCCAGGTGACGCGCGCCAGCGCCTCGTCCAGCTCCTGCCGCACCTGGCCGATCTCGCTCGGCAGCACCTTGGCCCCGGGCTTCGTGCCCGCTGTCGCGTAGCGGAGCCGCCGGCGGCCGGACGTCGGCGGTGTCGCGTGGCTGTAGATGCGGGTGCGGCTGAAGTCGATGGCGCCCTTCTCGCCGGTCAAGAAGCCGAGCGCTTCGAGCACCCGCTCGAAGTCGAGGGTGGCGACGACCTCCTCGCGCGGCAGCGGCTCGAAACCGTGGTCGGAGACGACGACGAAGTTGGCCTGCGGGGCGGCGGCGACGAGGGCGCCGATCGCCTCGTCGACCGCCTCGTAGACGCGCGGCACCTCGGCGGCGAGGGCGGGGTCCGGCGTCTCGACGAAGCCGGCCGGCCGGAAGTGCCGCCAGTAGTGGTGGCTCGCCACGTCGACGCCGCGGAAGTAGACGAGCAGCAGGTCGTTGGGCTCGGCGGCCAGGCGCAAGCTCACCTCGGCGGTGACCTGGTCGCGCCGGGCGGTGGCGGGATCGCCGCCGAAACGACCGGGACGCGCCAGGGCTGCCCGTCGCATCTCGTCGAACCGCGGCCGGAAGGTCGCCGGCGACAGCGCCTCGGCCACGTCGAGCAGCGCGCGGTCCGAAACGACGACGCCGCGCACCGCCTCGGCGGGCCAGCTCGCCCACCAGGAGACGACGCCGACGTCGAGGCCGGCCGTGGACGCCATGTTCCACAGCGCCGGCACCCGCCGCAGGTTGGCGGAGACGGGCACGTCGCCGGTGGGAGTGTGGACGACGAAGTCGGTGATCCCGTGCACCCGTGGGCGGTGGCCGGTGGCGATCGTCGTCCAGATGACCGGTGAGACCGCCGAGTCGGTGTGCAGCACGGCGCTGCTGCCGCGGTCGGCGAGGCGACGCAGGTGGGGCAGCTTGCCCTGCGACCAGAGCTCGCGGACGACGCTCCAGTCGGCGCCGTCGATGCCCACCAGCACCAGCGGGTTGTTGCCGCGGATCGGAGACTCTTCGCCACGGCAGCCGATCGGCGCCCCAGAGGCGGCCAGCAGGGCGAGCGCGACGGCGCACCGCCAGGCGGCCCGAGCGGCCCACGGTTGCCCTATCGTTCCACCCAATAGTTCGGCGCTTCCTTGGTGATCACCACGTCGTGGGCGTGGCTCTCCTTGAGGCCGGCGGTGGAGACGCGCACCAGCTTCGCCTCGCGGCGCAGCTGCTCGATCGAGCTGCAGCCGGCGAGCCCCATGCCCGAACGCAGGCCGCCGGTGAGCTGCTGCACCATCTGGTGGACGCTCCCCTTGTAGGGCACCATCCCCTCGATGCCTTCGGGCACCAGCTTCGACAGCGCGCCGTTGCCTTCCTGCTCGGCGCGCTCCTGGAAGTAGCGGTCGGCGCTGCCGCGCGCCATCGCCGACAGCGATCCCATGCCGCGGTAGGCCTTGTAGGTGCGTCCCTGGTAGAGGATGGTCTCCCCGGGGCTCTCTTCGGTGCCGGCAAAGAGCGAGCCGATCATCACCGAGCCGGCGCCAGCGGCAATCGCCTTGGTGACGTCGCCCGAGAACTTGATACCGCCGTCGGCCACCACCGGCACGCCGCGCTCTTCGCAAGCGCGCACGCAGTCGCGGATGGCGGTGATCTGCGGCAGCCCGGCGCCGGTGACGACGCGCGTGGTGCAGATGCTCCCCGGCCCGATGCCCACCTTGACCGTGTCGGCGCCGGCGTCGACGAGGGCCTTGGCACCGTCGGCGGTGGCGACGTTGCCGGCGAGGATGCGAGTGTCGGCGAAGCGGGCGCGGATCGCCGCCACCGCGGCGATGACGCCCTTGCTGTGGGCGTGCGAGGAGTCGACCACCAGCACGTCGACCTTCGCCGCCACCAGCGCCGCCGCGCGCTCGAGGTAGTCGCCGCCGGCGCCCACCGCCGCCGCCGCGCGCAGCCGCCCCAAGGCGTCCTTGCAGGCGTTGGGGTACTGCATCATCTTCTGGATGTCCTTGACGGTGATCAGGCCGCGCAGGTTGCCCGCCGGGTCGACCACCAGCAGCTTCTCGATCTTGTGCTTGTGCAGCAGCGCCTTGGCCTGCTCGAGGGTGGTGCCCTCGGGGACGGTGACCAGGTCCTCGCGCGTCATCAGGTCGGAGATCGGCCGGTCGAGCTCGGTCTCCCAGCGCAGGTCGCGGTTGGTGAGGATGCCCACCAGCTTGCCGCGGTCGTCGGTCACCGGCACGCCGGAGATCTTGAAGTGCGCCATCAGCTCGAGGGCGGCGCGGATCGACTGGTCGGGGCGCATGGTCACCGGGTCGACGATCATCCCCGCCTCGGAGCGCTTGACGCGGTCGACCTCGGCCGCCTGGGCGTCGACGGGCAGGTTCTTGTGGATGACGCCGATGCCGCCCTCCTGAGCGAGCGCGATGGCGAGGCGCGACTCGGTGACGGTGTCCATCGCCGCCGAGAGCAGGGGCATGTTGAGGGTGATGCCGGCGCACAGGGTGGTGCGCAGGGCCACCTCGGCCGGGTGCACCTCGGAGTAGCCGGGGACGATGAGCACGTCGTCGAAGGTGAGGGCGAGAGGGAGCTGGTCCTGCAGGTCGAGCATCGAGGCCGCCTTTCGCGCTGACTGCATAAGGTTCGGGCGGTCCGGTTCTTAGACCAACGGGGAACCGGACCGCCCGCCGATGATTCTATCGCGACCCGTCACCGGCGGCGCTGCGTCGGTGTCCGCTGGCGCGACGCAGTGGTCTGCCGGCGGACACGTGGTGTGGCAAGAACAGCGCGTCGAGTGGGAGGGCAAGTCGTTGCACGGTAGCGGTTTGGCTCCGGACGCTCGACCGGGCATCGTGGTTGCTCCGCGCCGCCCCCATGAACAGCTTGGTCACCGACCTGCGGTACGCCCTGCGGGCGCTGCGCAAGAGCCCCGGGTACACGTCGCTCTGCGTGCTGGCGCTCGCGCTCGGCATCGGGGCCAACGGCGCGATCTTCAGCCTCGTGGACAGCCTGATGCTGCGGCCGCTGCCGTTCCCGCAGCCGGACCGCCTGGCCATGGCGTACATGACCAACGAGGGGAACACGGAGCGGCTGGGACCGCCGCGGCTGACCTGGTCGTACCCGAAGTACGAGGCGTTCGCCCGCGCGCAGACCATCTTCGCCGACCTGGCGCCGTTCGTCTCGGACAGCGTGAACCTGACGGGCGCGGGGACGCCGGAGCGGTTGCAGATGGAGATGGTGGGACCGGCCTACTTCGAGCTGCTGGGAGTGCCGCCCCGCCTCGGCCGGGCCTTCGGCAGCGCCGACGCCAAAGTCGGCGGGCCGGTGGTGGCGATGGTCGGCGAGGGCCTCTGGAGGCGGCGCTTCGGTGGCGACGAAGGCATCGTCGGGCGCACGGTCCACCTCGGCCGTGTGCCGGTGACCGTGGTCGGCGTGGTGCCGGCGGGCTTTCGCGGGTTGACCGGCGAGGCGGAGGTTTGGGTGCCGGTGACGGCAGCCGCCGCGCTCTGGTATCCCGAGGCGATCAGCGAGCCAGACAACCACTACCTCGAGGTGGTGGGGCGGCTCCGTCCCGGCGTCACTCGCGCGCGCCTCGAGAGCGAGATGGCGCGCGTCGGCAAGGTCGTGGCGGCCGCCCTCCCGGTGCCGGCCGAGTACGACGACGGCAGCGTCTGGGGAGCCGGCGGTGTGCCGCTCGCCGAGGCGCGCCGCGACCCCTTCGTGCGGCGCGCGCTGGTGGTGCTGCTCGCCGCCGTCGGGGCCGTGCTGCTCATCGCCTGCGCCAACCTTGCCGGTCTTGCCACCGCGCGCGCCGCGACGCGCCGCCGCGACGTGGCGATCCGGCTCGCCGTCGGCGCCAGCGCCGGTCGCCTCTTCCGCATGTCGATGCTGGAGAGCCTGCTGCTGGCGATCGCCGGCGCCGCCGCCGGTCTCCTGCCGGCGTCGTGGATCGTGCGCGGGCTCACTGCCATGCGTCCGGAGGCGCTGGGCGCTTGGGGGGTGAGCTCGGCGGAGCTGCACGACCTCGGCGGCGCGGCCGTGGATTGGCGGGTGGCGTCCTTCTGCGCCGCCGTCGCGGTCGCAACGACGGTGCTGTTCGGCCTCGCGCCGGCGCTCGCGGCCCGGCGGCCGCAGCTCGGCGACGACCTGCGCAAGGGGGGTGCGAGCCTGCGAGGCGGGGCCGGGAGCCTGCTCGTCGCCGGACAGGTGGCGCTGGCGATGGTGCTGCTCGTCGGCGCCGGGCTGCTGCTGCGCAGCCTCTGGGCACTGCAGCGGGTGCCCATCGGCGTGCGCGGCGAGCGCGTGCTCACCTTCGCGGTGACGCCGGCCGACGGGGCCTACGGCGAGCAGACCGCGGGCGCCTTCCACGGCCAGTTGCTCGAGCGGCTGCGCGCCCTCCCCGGTGTCGAGCTCGCCGCCCTCGGTACCTGCACCCCGGCGGCGGGGGAGAGCGGCTGCAACTCCACCATCGTGCTGTCGGTCGCCGGCACCCCGGTGCCGCGCGAGAGCGCGCCTAGGGTGGGCTGGCACAAGGTGAGCCCCGACTACTTCGCCACGCTCGGCGTGCCCCTGCTCGCCGGCCGTCCGTTCGACGACCGCGACCGCGACGGCACGCGCCGCGTGGTGATCCTCAACGAGACCGCGGCGCGGCGACTCTTCCCGCGCGGCGACGCGGTGGGGCGCCGGCTGCAGCTCGGCACCATGGGGCTCAACGGCGACGAGGACGGCGAGGTGGTGGGCGTCGTCGGCGACGTGCGCTACGGCCGGCTGCAGGACGAGCCGCGGCTCGATGCGTACCTGCCCGACGCGCAGGTGACGCTCGCGGGCAGCACCGGCTTCGTGCGCACCGCCGGCGATCCGCTGGCGATCGTGCCCGCCCTTCGCGTGGCAGTGCAGACGGTCGACCGCGACCTGCCGGTCTACCGCGTGCGGACGCTCGACGAGCAGCTCGGCTTCGCGCTCTCCAAGGCCCGATTCGGCTCGCTGTTGCTGCTCGTCTTCGCCGCGTTGGCGGTCGGGCTCGCGGCGGTGGGCGTCTACGGCGTCCTCTCGCAGACGGTCAACGCGAGGCGACGGGAGATCGGGCTGCGCATGGCGGTCGGCGCCGCCGCCGGCGAGGTGCAGCGGCTCGTATTGCGACAAGGAATGACGGTGGCGCTCGCCGGCGCTCTCGCCGGCGTGGCGCTGTCGCTGGCGGCGAGCGGAGCCCTACGCAGCCTCCTCTACGGCGTGCCGTCGCGCGACCCCTGGACGATCGCCGCGGTGGCCGTCGTGCTGCTCGTGGTGGCGCTGGCCGCCTGCCTTCTGCCGGCTCATCGCGCGGCGCGGGTGGACCCGATGACCGTCCTCCGCCAGGACTGATTTCCGGGCTCGCGGCGCGCTCCGTCGTCAGCCGCCGCCGGCGCGGGCTTCTACCGCGACCGGGTCCGGCGCCCGCGGCTCGTCGGCGCAGCCGTAGACGATCACCGGCGTGCCTTTCGGCACCATTTTCGTCAGGCGGTGGGAGGCGAACATCGGGATGCGGATGCAGCCGTGGCTGGCGGGGTAGGTGCGCATGTCTGCACTGCCGTGGATGGCGATGCCGCCGACGATGTACATCGGGTTGTGCATCACGCCGAGCGGGCTGGTCTTCCAGCCCGTCACCTTGGAGTAGACCTCGAGGCGGCCGCAGGGTGTGATTGCCTGCGTCGCCGGGTAACCGTTCTCGTGAAAGGCCTTGCCGCTTCCCGAGGAGATCGGTACCACGTTGCCGACCCTGCCGTCGGCGTCGACGAGGAAGAGGACCTGCCGTGCGATGTCCACCTCCACGTGGGCTCCGAGCCGGGGCTCGCGCGGCTGGGGCGGTGTCGCCAGCGACAGGGCGTTGCCTTCGGCGCGGGTCAGCCGGCCGGTGGGTTTGGCACGCTGGACCTTCTGGAAGGCGATGAGGGCCTGCCGCGAGGCCTCGTCCCAGACGCCGTCGATGGGGCCGGTCCAGAAGCCGAGCTCGGCAAGCTTTCGTTCCGCCTCGCGCGTCTCGGTGCGGTTGGGCGCCGACGTCGCGCCGAAAGCCGGGACGGCCAGAGCCAGCAGCGCCAACGACAGGACGGAGCCGCGCACCCTCGACATCGCCCGACCACCACTGCACTCTCCGCGCCAACTCGGCCGCGGAAAGAGATCAGTGGGCGGCCTTGTACAGCGTCGCGGCGAACCCGGGACCGTAGGGCGGACGCGTCAGCTCACCGCGGCGGTGGCGCCGTGGCACTTCTTGTACTTCTTCCCCGACCCGCACGGGCAGGGGTCGTTGCGGCCCACCTTCGCGCCCGCGTGCTTGACGGTCTGCGGCCGCGCCTCGGCGGCTTCGGCGGCTGACGCCGCGGCGGCCGAGAGCTGGAAGCGCTTGCGGAACGCCTCCGCCCTCCGGCGGCGCTCCTCTTCCATCTGGTCCTCGGTCATCGGCTCCATGCGGAAGAGCGTCTTGAGGATCTGGTCCTCGATGCGCTCCTTCATCTCCTGGAAGGCCTCGTAGCTCTCCTTCTTGTACTCCTGCTTGGGGTCGCGCTGGGCGTAGCCGCGCAGGTTGATGCCTTCCTTGAGGTGGTCGAGCCCCAGCAGGTGCTCCTTCCACGCGTGGTCGACGACGCGCAGCATGATGTCGCGCTCGAAGAGCTGCATGATCGGGCCGAGCCGCTGCGACTTCTCCTCGTACTTCTTCGTCACCGCGCCCTTGAGGTGCTCGCGCAGCTCGTGCAGCGCCAGCGACTCGAGGTCGCCGAGCTCGCTGACCTGGATGTCGAAGTAGGCGAGCATGTCGGTGGCGAGCGCCTCGAGGTCCCAGTCCTGGGCGTCGACCTTCTGGCCGCAGTGGGTGTCCATGACGAAGTCGACGACGTCGTCGGCGCGCTCGAGGACGTAGTCCTTGCCCGCCTCGCCGAGCAGGATCTCCTTGCGCAGGCTGTAGATCGCCTCGCGCTGCTTGTTCATCACGTCGTCGTACTCGAGCAGGTGCTTGCGCGACTCGAAGTTGCGCCCCTCGACCTGCTTCTGCGCCCGTTCGATGGCGCGCGACACCATGCCGTGCTCGATGGGCTCGCCGTCCTCCATGCCGAGGCGGCCCATCAGGTTCTTCACCCGGTCGCCGCCGAAGATGCGCATGAGGTCGTCTTCGAGCGAGAGGTAGAAGCGCGACGAGCCGGGATCGCCCTGGCGCCCGGAGCGGCCGCGCAGCTGGTTGTCGATGCGCCGCGACTCGTGGCGCTCGGTGCCGAGGATGTGCAGGCCGCCGGCCTCGAGCACCTGCTGCTTCTCGCGCACGCAGGTCTCGCGGTAGCGGGCGAGCGATTGCTCGTAGGCCTCGGGCTCGCTGACCGGGTCGGCCTCGGCGCGCGCCAGCCCCACCGGGTTGCCGCCGAGCACGATGTCGGTGCCGCGGCCGGCCATGTTGGTGGCGATGGTCACCGTCGCCCTTGCGCCCGGCCTGCGCCACGATCGACGCCTCGCGCTCGTGGTACTTGGCGTTGAGCACCACGTGCGGCACGGCCGCCCGCTTGAGCATCTTCGAGAGCATCTCGCTCTTCTCGATCGACACCGTGCCGACGAGCACCGGCTGGCCGCGCTGGTGGTCGTCCTTGATCTCCTCGACCACCGCCTCCCACTTCTCCTCGGCGGTGCGGTAGACGAGGTCGGCGCGGTCGTCGCGGATCATCGGCTGGTTGGTGGGGACGACGACGACGTCGAGCTTGTAGATCTCGCCGAACTCGGACGCCTCGGTGTCGGCGGTGCCGGTCATGCCGGCGAGCTTGCCGTACATGCGGAAGTAGTTCTGGAAGGTGATGGTGGCGAGCGTCTGGTTCTCGCGCTCGATGGTCACCCCTTCCTTCGCCTCGACCGCCTGGTGCAGGCCGTCGGACCAGCGGCGGCCGGGCATCATGCGGCCGGTGAACTCGTCGACGATGACCACCTTGCCGTCCTTGACCAGGTAGTCGACGTCGCGCTTGAACAGGTGGTGCGCGCGCAGCCCCTGGTTGACGGCGGCGAGCAGCTCCATGTTCTCGAGCTCGTAGAGGTTGTCGATGTTGAGCAGCTTCTCGATCTTGGAGACGCCCTCGTCGGTGATCGCCACCGTGTGCGCCTTCTCGTCGACGAGGAAGTCGCCTGTCGTGTGCTTGCTGCCGTCGCTCTCCTCGATCTCCTCGCCCTGCACCAGCTTGGGGATGATCTTGTCGATGCGGTAGTAGCGGTCGGTGGCTTCCTCGGACGGGCCGCTGATGATCAGCGGCGTGCGCGCCTCGTCGATGAGGATGGAGTCGACCTCGTCGACGATCGCGTAGTGGTGCCCGCGCTGCACCATCGACGCCAAGTCGAACTTCATGTTGTCGCGCAGGTAGTCGAAGCCGAGCTCGTTGTTGGTGCCGTAGGTGATGTCGGCGGCGTAGGCGGCCTTGCGGTCGGCGTCGGGCATGTCGTGCTGGATGACGCCGACGGTCAGGCCGAGGAAGCGGTAGATCTGGCCCATCCACTCGGCGTCGCGGCGCGCCAGGTAGTCGTTGACGGTCACCACGTGCACGCCCTTGCCGGCGAGCGCGTTCAGGTAGACCGGCAGGGTGGCCATGAGGGTCTTGCCCTCGCCGGTCTTCATCTCGGCGATCTTGCCCTGGTGCAGCACGATGCCGCCCATCAGCTGCACGTCGAAGGGGCGCAGGCCGAGGGTGCGGCGGGAGGCCTCGCGGGCGGCGGCGAAGGCGCGCGGCAGGACCTCGTCGAGGGTGGCGCCCTGCGCCAGCTCCTCCTTGAGCTCGAGGGTGACGGCGCGCAGCCCCTCGTCGCTCTTCTTCTCCATCTCCGGCTCGATGGCGTTGATGGCCGCGACGACGGGCAGCATGGCTTTGACGTCGCGGTCGCCCTTGGTGCCGAAGACCTTGGTGAGGACCTTATGGATCATCGTGTCGTTCTCGCGGAATGGCCTGGTTGGGTGTGGAGAGACGCGCCGCGCGGCGAATCGCGCGCGAGCGAGGGCGTGCCCGGCGCGCGGACTCTACCAGAGGGGAAACCGGCCCTTTGGAGCCCGGTATTCCGAGGGCTAGGAGAGGGACGGGTGGTGGCGCCCCCTGCCCGTCTTTGAGATATCGAGGGGGCAGGGGGTCGGGGGGACAGGGGTGGGATGCGTCACAGCGGTCGGTCGAGGATGTAGCCGAGCGGGTTGACCGCCTGGCCATCCTTCACCACCTCATAGTGGAGGTGGTAGCCGGTCGAGTGACCGGTGTTGCCGACGTAGCCGAGCACGTCGCCGCGGTGCACCCGCTGGCCGGCCTGCACCGCCGTCGCCGAGAGGTGGCCGTAGCGCGTGGTGAGCCCGAAGCCGTGCGAGATCATCACCGCGTTGCCGAGGTCGCCGTGCGGCCCGGCAAGGACCACCACGCCGTCGGCGGTGGCGTTCACCGCGCGGCCCGGCGGCGCCGCGATGTCGAGCCCGGCGTGGAAGGCGGGACGTCCGTTGACGGGATCGCGGCGGACGCCGAAGCCGCTGGTGAAGAGGCCGCCGGTGGGCGTCACGGTCGGCATCGCGGAGAGCCAGCGGAAGCGGGTGGCAAGGTTGCCCTCGACGCGGTCGAGGTCTTGCGAGAGGCCCTGCAGGCGCTGCTCGATCCGGGAGAGGTCGGCGGCGTCGCCACCGCGCGAGCTCTAGCGTCGAGCCACCGATACCGGCGTCGCCGCCGGTGTCGAGCTCGTCGATGCCGGCGACGATGGCGAGCTTGCGCGTGCGCTCCTCGTAGGTGGTGAGCTGGCCTTGCAGCTGGCGGATGTTCTGCTCGAAGGACTGGTTGACGTGGCGGAGCTCGGTGTTCTCGTGACGGAGGCGGGCGACCTGGGTGTCGTCGACGGGGGCGGCGAGGTAGAGCCAGCCGAGCACCGTCGCCGCGGCGAGCACCAGGCCGGCGGCGATCACCCCGCTCCACAGCAGACGGCTGGAAATCTGGAACTTGCGGAACTTGGCCCGCGTGTGCGGAACGAGGATGATGGTGTAACGCTTCCCGTCCATCGAGAGCTCCGAGCGAGAAGGTTGGCGAGGCGCCCTGACCGGGCTGTGGGGAACCGGCGTAGTCTATGGATCGAATCGTCGAAGTCAAGCCTTTGAATTCACACGGCAGGCATATGTCATAGGGACATTTGCATCCGGCCGAAAAGGGGAGGAGAACGTTCCATGCAGAGTCGCAACCGCCGCCTCGCCGCCTCGCTGCTCGTCGCTGCGTTCGTCGTCGCCGTCGCGCCCGTGATGGCGTCCGACCACGCCGATCCGGTGATGCTGGTGACCAAGGAGACCAACCTCACCGACCTGTTCTTCTTTCCGCAGGGCGACCATTACGTCCTGATCTTCGACGTGCGCCGCAACCTCACCGACCCGCCGCCTTATCCGCTCGCCGGCGACACCTTCCGCGTCAACATCGACCTGCACAGCCGCGTCACCTTCGACAACGCCGCCGACCGCGCGCGCTTCGGCGGCACCATCGTCGCGCCGGAAGAGGTCGGCGCCGACGTCACCATCGCCGTCCAGCTCAACGGCAACGGCTCGTTGAAGACCGCCGACATCAACGGCCTCAGCGGCGAGGAGGGCGTCCGCATCTGGAGCGGGGTGCGCGACGACCCGTTCATCTTCCCGCCCTTCTTCAAGAAGAACGTCATCGCCACGGTGATGACCATCCCGGTGTCGTCGTTCCCGCCGGGGCAGCAGGACTTCATCTTGTGGGCGACCACCGAGCGCGACGGCGAGGAGATCGACCACGTCGGCCGCTCGATCCGCACCCAGCTGCCGCGCTACGCGAAGCTGCTGCCCGGCGAGCCGAACGTCAACGTGCTGCCGCCGAACCGGCAGGTAGGGGCGATCGGCGAGCTCAACGACAGCCGCAACCGGATCACCGAGTTCATCAACAAGTACACGCAGACGGCGATCGCGATCCCGGTGTGGCAGACGACGCTCCAGATCAAGCCGTTCGACCTGATGACTCCCGACGTCATGATCTTCACCAGGCGCTTCCCGGTGGGCTATCCGAACGGGCGGCTGCTCACCGACGACGTCGTGCTGCAGACCTGCCTGGCCGGCGACTGCCTGCTGGTGGACCTGTCGACGATGAGCGGCGCCTGGCCGCGGGCGACGATGAACGACAAGCCCTTTTCGCCGGACTTCCCGTACCTGGCGGCCCCCTGGCCGTCGTCGCCGGAGCCGGCGCCGACGACGAAGAGCCTCATCCCGCTGCTGATCTTCATCGTGCTGCTGCTGCTCTTCGTGTTCACGGTGATCCCGTATTGGATCGGCTACAGGCGGGGCCGGAGGCGCGGCGCGGCAGCGGCCGCAGCCGGGTGAGGAGCGGCGCGCTCGCGGCAGGGCTGCTGGCGATGGCGGCCCTGCCCGGCGCGGCGGCGCGGGCGCACGACTTCTGGCTCGAGCCTTCGACCTTTCGACCCGCGGCCGGCGACACCGTGGCGGTGCGGCTGCGGGTGGGGGAGGACTTCCTCGGCGATCCGGTGCTGCGCGCCTCGTCGTCGATCGAGCGCTTCGTCGTCCGCGACGGCGGGCGCGAGAGCGACGTGCGCGGCGTCGAAGGCGGCGACCCCGCCGGCTGGTTCCGGGCGCGCGAGGGAGGGGCGGTGGTCGCCTACGCCAGCCGGCCGGCGTCCGTCGAGCTGCCGGCGGCGCGCTTCGAGGCCTATCTACGGCGTCAGGGTCTCGAGTGGGTGATCGCCGCGCGCGACCGCGACGGGGAGCATGACGAGCCCGGACGCGAGCTGTTCACCCGGCAGGCGAAGGCGATCCTCGCCGGCGCGGGCCCCGCGGCAGCGGCGAGCCGGCCCTTCGGGCTGCGCTATGAGATCGTCCCGGTGGGCGACCCGAGCTTCGTCGCCTCGGTCTTCCGCGGCCGCGCGCTCTACGAGGGTGAGCCGGTTTCAGGCGCGCTGGTCGTGGCGCTCCTGCGCGGCGATCCGAAGCTGCGCCTCACCACGCGCAGCGACCGCGCGGGCGGCTTCGCCTTCACGCTGCCGCGGCCCGGCGTGTGGCTGGTCGCGTCGGTGTGGATGGTGAAGGCGCCGCTCTTCTCGCGCGCCGACTGGCAGAGCTTCTGGGCGTCGCTCATCTTCGAGACGTTGCCGGCGCGGCAGCGCTGACGCTTCAGAGCCTGTGAATCAGCGGAAGTCGTGGCTGGGTGCGTTGGTCAGCTCGGGGAGCGGCCAGAAGCGCTCGGCGCGCAGGAGGATGGAGCCGTCGCGGTGCTGCAGGATGCCCTCGATGACGAGCCCCGGCGAGTCGACGATGGTGCGGTAGCAGCGGTGCATGAGCTCGGGGCTGACCGACGCCTGCGCCGTCCCGGTCTCGTCCTCGAAGGCGAGGTAGACGACGCCCTTGCCGGTGCCCGGCCGCTGGCGCACGATGATCGACCCCGCGGTGCGCACGCGGCTTCCGTGCGGGGCTTGGGCGAGCTCGGCGGCGGTGAGCACGCGCTGGCGGCGGAGGACGTCGCGCACGTAGGTCATCGGATGCGGGCCGGTGGTGAGCTGGGCGCCGGCGTAGTCGGCGGCGGTCTCCTCGTGCGGCGCCATCTCGGGAAGCGGTGAGGCGAGGTCGGAGCTCGCAGCGTCGGCGGCCGCCGCCAGCTCGTACAGCGCGCCTGCCGGCCGTGCCGCGCGCGCCGCCTGCCAGAGCGCGTTGCGCCGGCTGAGCCCGAGCGACGAGAAAGCACCGATCTCGGCGAGGGTGGCGAGCTCGTCGGCGCGCAGACGGCAGCGTCTTGCCAGGTCCTCGATGCTCTCGAACGGCGCCGCCGCCTGCTCGCGCTCGATCGCTTCGCCCGCCTGCTGACGCAACCCGCGGACGTAGCGCATGCCGAGCCGCAGCGCGCCGGGGACGTCGCTCGCCGGCGGCGGTGACGCCTCCCAGCGGCAGCTCCAGCCCGAAGCGTTGACGTCGATCGGCCGCGACTCGACGCCGTGGCGCTGGGCGTCCTTGACCAGCGTCGCCGGGTGGTAGAAGCCCATCGGCCAGGCGTTGAGGAGGGCGACGTAGAAGGCGGTCGGGTGGTGCGCCCGCAGGTACGCGCTGGCGTAGGCGAGGAGGGCGAAGCTCGCGGCGTGCGACTCGGGGAAGCCGTAGAGCGCGAAAGCGGTGATCGAGCGCACGATCTGTTCCTGCCCCGCGCCGACGATGCCGTTCTTCGTCATGCCGTCGCGCAGCCGCCGCTCGATCTCCTGCATGCGCTCGACCGAGCGCTTGAAGCCCATGGCGCGCCGCAGCTCTTCGGCCTCGCCGCCGGTGAAGTCGGCCACCACCATCGCCATCTTCAGGATCTGCTCCTGGAAGATCGGCACGCCGAGAGTGCGCGCGAGGACCGGCTCGAGGCTGGGGTGCGGATAGGTGACTTCCTCGCGCTCGAGGCGACGCTCGAAGAAGGGTTGCAGCATGCCGCCGGTGATCGGTCCCGGGCGGATGATCGCCACCTGGATGACGAGGTCGTAGAAGGTGGTCGGCGCGTTGCGCGGCAGCGACGCCATCTGCGCCCGGCTCTCGACCTGGAAGACGCCGACGGTGTCGGCGGCGCGCATCATCGCGTAGACCTTCTCGTCGTCGGGCGGCAGGTGCGCGAGGTCGACCTCTTTCCCTTCGTGGGTGCGGATGAGCGGGATCATCTCTTCCATCGCCTCCAGGATGCCGAGGCCGAGGAGGTCGACCTTGAGGATGCCGAGGTCGGCGCAGTCGTCCTTGTCCCACTGCACGACGACGCGCCCCGGCATCGTCGCCGGCTCGATCGGCACCACCTCGTCGAGCCGCCCGGCGGCGATCACCATGCCGCCGGAGTGCTGGCTCAGGTGGCGGGGCAGGTTCTGGATACGCTGCCAGGCGTCGGCGAAGACGCGCACCCGCGGCGCCTCGGGGTCGAAGCCGGCTTCGCGCAGCACGGTGGCGAGCCAGTCCGGCTCGTCGAGCACCAGGTCGTGCCGCCAGACGCCGAGGTGCTTGGCGAGGCCGTCCACCTGCTCGGGTGAGTAGCCGAGCGCTTTCGCCACGTCGCGCGTCGCCGAGCGAGTGCGGTAGGTGTTGACGTTGGCGGTCATCCCGGCGCCGTTCGGGCCGTAGCGCTGGTAGACGTGCTGGATCGCCTTCTCGCGCTGGTCGCCGGAGGGGAGGTCGAGGTCGATGTCCGGCCACTCGCCGCGCTCCTCGGAGAGGAAGCGCTCGAAGAGGAGGTCCATCTTCACCGGGTCGACGGCGGTGATCCGCAGCGCGTAGCAGACCGCGCTGTTGGCCGCCGAGCCGCGCCCCTGGACGAGGATGCGCTGCTCTTCACAGAAGCGCACGATCTCCCAGACGATGAGGAAGTAGCCGGCGAGGTCGAGCTTGTCGATGAGCAGGAGCTCTTTCTCGAGCTGCGCCCGCGTCTTGGCGTCGAGCGGTCGGAAGCGGTCGTGGGCGCCCTTCCAGGTGAGCTGGCGCAGGTACGACGACGGCGTCTCGCCCGGCGGCAGCGGGTAGTCGGGGAAGCGGTAGCCGAGGTCGGCGAGCGTGAAGTCGAGGCGTGCGGCGAGCTCGCCGCTCTCCGCCACCGCCTCGGGCAGGTCGGCGAAGAGGGCGGCCATCTCGGCGGCGCCCTTGAAGTGGTGCTCGCTCTGCGCGTCGAGCGTGCCGCGCGCCGCGTCGAGCGTGGTGCGGTTGCGGATGCAGGCGAGGACGTCGTGAAGCGGCTTGTCCGCGCGCTTGGCGTAGCGCACGCCGTTGGTCGACAGCAGGGGCAGCCGCCGGCGGCGCGCCAGCGCGAGGAGGGCTTGGTTGCGACGCTCTTCGTCGCGGCGGCGATGGCGCTGCAGCTCCACGTGCAGGGCGCGGGGGAAGAGCGCCGACAGCCGGTCGAGCAGCGCGTCGGCGGCGGCGAGATCGCCCGCGGTGAGCGCGTGGGCGAGCGGGCCCTCGGCGCCGCCGGTGAGGCAGTGCAGCCCGGCGGCGTGCTCGGCCAGCGACTCCCAGCTCGTCTCCGCCTCGCCCTTGGGGTGCGTGCAGGCGGCCTGGGTGATCAGCCGGCAGAGGTTGCGATAGCCGGTGCGGTTGGCGACCAGCAGGGTGAGCCGCGGAGCGACGGCATCGCGCGGCGCCCCGTCAGCCTTGGGGAGCGCGACCTCCGCCCCCACCACGGCCTTGAGCCCGGCCGCCCGAGCGGCGCGGTAGAAGCGTGGCGCGCCGTAGACGCCGTTGCGGTCGACGAGCGCCACGGTGGGGATCTCTAGTGCCGCGGCGCGCGCCACCAGGTCCTCGGGCAGCGAGGCGCCGGTCAGGAAGGAGAAGGCCGAGGCGGCGTGGAGCTCGGCGTAGGGCAAGGTCGGCGCGGCGCGCCGCCCGCGGCGTCGCGGGTCGCTAGTCATAGATGCCGTCGGCGAACCACTCGCCGCTCGTGCGCTCGCGGTAGAGGCGGTAGGTGCCGCCGTTGGACAGCTCGACGTCCCAATACTCGCGCTCGCTCGCGTTCTCCGACCACCAGCCTTCTTCGACGACCCACGGCCCCGCCGTTAAGCGCGCCGCGCCGGCGATGCGCAGCCGCCGGGTTTCTTCGGCCGGAGTGTCGACCCGGTACGGGGTCTCCACTCGATCCGCGCCGCTGGCCGTAGTGAGCACCTCCAGAGGAAGCGGCGGCCGCAGCGCGCGCACGACGAGCGGTTGGCGGCTCTCAGGCGGCGAGGGGCGCACCCGTGGCGGTGGCGGCGGGGCGAAGTCCTCGAGCGCGTAACGCTCCGGGACGTGCCCGGGCGGCGTGGCGGGAGTGCCGAGACGTCCGGGCCCGAGGAGCGCGGCGATCTGCCCCAGAGTGGTGGCGAGCAGGTCGCTGGCGAGCTCCGCCGGGCCGAGCAGCGAGAGCTGCGAGCGGCGGGTCTGGGCGGGCCAAACGGTGAAGGCGAACCCGACGACGGCCGCGCCCGGCGGCGCTGCCGCGAGGTCCAGGCGGATCAGCGTCAACAGCGTCTTGACGTCGCGCGTCGGCGCCGGCAGGGCCAGCGTCCGCTCGTGGCACCCGTGCGGCTCGAGCTGCAGCGACAGCCCCAGGCGGAGGCAGCCTTCGCCGCGCGTCTCCAACCGGCGCATCAACCGCTCCACCACGGGCCGCGCCATGAAGAGCAGCGGCTCCTCGCTGGTGACCGGCCACTCGAAGTCCATCCCCTCGCGCAGCTCCGGTGGCGGCTGCCGCGGCACCAGCGGGCGAGGGTCGAGCCCGCGGGCCTCCTCGTGGAGCTGCCGCCCCGGCTCGCCGAGCCGGCTCGCCACCTCGTCGGCGGGGAGGCGGGCGAAGTCGCCGATGGTGACCAGCCCCCAGCGGGCGAGCAGCGCCTGGAGCTTCGGCTCCGGCGCCAGGTGGGCGAGGGGCAGCGGGGCGAGGAAGCTCGCCTCCTCGCCGGTCGCCACCAGGGTCGGCGAGCGGGGGAGCCCGGCGGCGACCCGCGCCGCCAGCTTGCTCGCGGCGATCCCTACGCGCAACCACAAGCCGTTGCGGCGCGCCGCCGCGATGAGGGAACGGCCCAGCTCCGTTTCCGGGTTCTTTCCCGGGTAGTGGCGCTCGCTCGTCCGCACCTCGGCGTAAGCGATTCCTTCTCCGGTGTCCTCGACCCGCGGCGAGACGCTCGTGGCGATCTCGAGGAGGGTGTCCCGCGCGGCTTGCTCGCACTCGGGGTCGCGACGGCGGGTGAGGAGCGACGGCAGGAGGGAGCGCGCCTGCGGCAGCGACAGCCCCGGCCGCAGGCCGGCCAGCCGCGCCACGCGGGTCGCGCCGGCGACGTACGCCGCCTCGCCGTTGCCCTCCAGCACGACCAGCGGCTCCGCTGCCAGCTCGGGCTCCCGGCGCAGCCGGGCGGCGAGCGGGAAGGAGGGGATCGACAGACAGGCGATGCGGCTCATCGCACCATCGCCGCCATCGACGCCGCCGGCCATCCCAGAGACCCTTCGACCTGCAGCGACAGCCGCTCCCTCGGCGGTTGAGCGGAGGGTGCCTGCAGCCGCGATTTCTCCACCCACAGGCTGACGTCGACGCCGCCGAGCAGCCGCGTCGCGCCGGCGCCCTGCCAGCGCACCCGCTCCTTGCGGGCCTTGAGCACCACCGTCGCCGCGGTGCCGCTGGCCCGGTAGGGGCTCGCCAGCAGGAAGACGGCGCGACGGGCGCGTGCCGCGCGGGCGAGCCGCACCCAGGCGCCCTCCGCGCCGCGGCCGCCGGCGATCGGCGGAGATCCCAAATCCAGCACCACCAGCGGGATGCCGCAGGCGAGCAGCTTCTCGGCCGCGGCCTGCGCCTGCCGCAGGTGCTGCGGCAGCAGCCAGAGCAGCCGGTCCGGGGCGCCGCCGGCCTGACGCACCGACTCGGGCTCGAGGTGCCCGCCGAGGTCCACCAGCGCCGCCGCCTCGCCGAGCGCGGTCGTCCTCGCCACCACCCCGAGGACGAGGGTGAACCGCCCGCTGGAGGGCTCCCCGACGAGCTCGGTCAGCGCTCCCCGCTCGAGCCCGCCGGCGAGGAGGCGGTCGAGCTCCGGCCAGCCGGTGGCCAGCGGCGCCAGCCGGTCCAGCCGCTCCGGCGGCTGCAGGAGCTCGCGCGCGCTCTGCAGCCGGCTCGCCAGGCGAGGGGCGAGGGCCCCGCGCAGCAGGTCGATATCGGGGCGCGGTTTGAGCTGCAGCACGGCCATCGCGGAGTCGAGTGTAGCGTAATCAAGGCGTAAATCAGCTCAGTCTTGTGCCTGCCGCGCGGGTGCCTGCAGCACGGTGTCCGGTGTGGCCGGCGGCGCCTCGTCGTGTCGTTCCGGGTTGGAGGCCGACCTCGCGGCCGCGGTAAGAACCGCCGCGCTTCCGCGTTCTTCCTGGCGTGCCAATGGGACAGGACCGGGCCAACGCCATCGAGACCGCGGGCTTGAGCAAGCTCTTCGCGGGCGGCCACGGCGTGCACGCGCTCAACCTGGCGGTGCCGGCGGGCGCGATCTACGGCTTCCTGGGGCCCAACGGCGCCGGCAAGACGACCACCATCCGGCTGCTGCTGAGCCTGCTGCGGCCCGACGCCGGCACGGTGCGGATCTTCGGCGAGCCGCTCACCGCGCATCGCCGGGGCGCGCTCGCCGACGTCGGCGCTCTCGTCGAGAGCCCGTCGCTCTACGGCCACCTGACCGGCCGCGAGAACCTCGAGGTGACGCGGCGCCTCGTCGCGGCGCCGCAAGGGCGCGTCGACGCCGCGCTGCGGCTGGTCGATCTCGCGGCCGACGCCGACCGTCTCGTCCGCACCTACTCGCTGGGGATGCGACAGCGGCTGGCGTTGGCGCTGGCGCTGCTCGCCGAGCCGCGGCTGCTGATCCTCGACGAGCCGTCCAATGGGCTCGACCCGGCGGGCATCCTCGACCTGCGCTCGCTGCTGCGGCGGCTGGTGGCGGAGCGAGGCATCACGGTGTTCGTCTCCAGCCATCTGCTCGCCGAGGTCGAGCAGATCGCCAGCCACCTCGGCGTCATCGACCGCGGCCGCCTGCTCTTCGAGGGCACGGTGGAGCAGCTGCGGCGGCGGGCGCCGGCGCGGCTGCGGATCGGCTGCGACGACGTCGCCCGCGCGCTGGAGCTCCTGCGCGCGGCGGGCGAGCGCGCGACGGCGGACGGCGGCCGCACGGTGGTGGTGGCGCTCGCCGAGCGCGGCGGCGCCGAGATCAACCGCCTGCTGGTGGAGCACGGCGTCGGCGTCGGCAGGCTGGCGGTCGACGAGGCCTCGCTCGAGTCGCTGTTCCTGGCGCTCACGCGCGGCGAGGCGCCGGCGGCATGAGCGGCGGGTTGCGAGCCGGAGCGCGAGCGGTCGCCGGCGCGCTCGCCGCGGAGTCGCTGAAGCTCCGCCGCACACTGGCGCTCCGCATGTGCCTCGTCACGCCGGCGGTCGTGGTGGTCCTCTGCGTCCTCCAGTTCGGTGTCGCCAAGACGCCGCTGGGCGGCGCCGATCCGCAGGCGGCTTGGCGTGCCTTCGCCGGCGCCTCGTTCGCGCTATGGGCCTTCCTGATGATGCCGCTCTTCGTCACCCTCGAAGCGGCGCTGCTCGCCGGCCTCGAGCACGGCGAGCGGCAGTGGAAGCACCTGCTGGCGCTGCCGGTGCCGCGGGTCGTGCACTACCTCGCCAAGTGGACGGCGCTGGTCGCGTTGCTGTTCGCCACCGCGCTCGCCTTCACCATCCTCATCGCCGCCGGCGGCTGGGTGCTGATGCAGGTCCGCCCCGACGCCGGTCTCGCCGGCTGGCCGCCCTGGTGGTGGCTCCTGCGCTGCTGCCTGGCGATGGTCGTGGCGGCGCTGCTGATGGCGACGATCCAGCTCTGGGTGGCGATCCGCTGGAGCAGCTTCACCGTCGCCGTCGCCGCCGGCATGACCGCCACCGTCGCCGGCTTCATGGTCGGCCAGTCACGCTTCGGCCACTGGTACCCGTGGACCCTGCCGGTGCAGCTGTTCGCCCGCGATGCCGAGCACGTCGATTTCGCGATGGCGGCGAGCGTGCTCGGTACCGCGGTGGTGCTGGCGCTCTCGCTATGGGACTTCGCGCAGCGCGAGGTGGAGTAGACAGGGCACCGTCGAACGTCGTCGGCATCTCAGGCCGTCGCCGTGCGTGTTGGGGCCGGCGCCAGCAACGAGCTCGTCAGCGGCCGATCGAGACAGCGGTACTGCAGCGCCTCAGCGACGTGAGCGGTGTGGATGCGGTCGTGGCCGCCGAGGTCGGCGATGGTGCGCGCGACCTTGAGCAGCCGCGAGAGGCCGCGGGCCGAGAGGCCGAGACGCTCGAAGGCGGCGTCGGCGAGGCGCTGGCTGCCGTCGTCGAGGGCGCACCAGCGCCGCAGGTCGGCGGCGTCCATGGCGGCGTTGACGGGCAGCGCACGTCCCGCGAAGCGCGCCTCCTGGCGCCGGCGCGCCGCCGCCACTCGTGCCGCCACCGCGGCGCTCGGCTCGCCGCCCTCGGCGCGCAGCTCGGCGGCGCTGGGCACCGGCACCTCGACGTGCAGGTCGATGCGGTCGAGCAGCGGCCCCGAGATCCGCGAGCGGTAGCGCTCGATGGCGCCCTCGGGGCAGCGGCACGCTCTGCGGCTGTCGCCCAGGAACCCGCAGGGGCACGGGTTGACGGCGCCGACGAGCGTGACTCTCGCTGGGAAGCTCAGCCGCGCGCGGCTGCGCACGATCGTCACCACGCCGTCCTCGAGCGGCTGGCGCAGCGACTCGAGCACGTCGCGGCGGAACTCCGGCAGCTCGTCGAGGAAGAGCACGCCGGCGTGGGCGAGGCTCACCTCGCCGGGCCGCGGCACCGAGCCGCCGCCGATCAACCCGGCGCCGCTGCTGTTGGCGTGGGGGCTGCGGAACGGGCGCTCGCTGCGCAGGCCGGTGCCGCCCGGCTCGCCGGCGAGCGAGTGGATCTTGGTCACCGCGATCGCCTCGCTGCGGCACAGCGGCGGCAGGATGCCGGGCAGGCGCCGCGCCAGCATCGTCTTGCCGCTGCCCGGAGGACCGATGAGGAGCAGGTTGTGCGCGCCGGCGGCGGCGATCTCGAGCGCGCGCTTGGCCATCGCCTGACCGCACACGTCGGCGAGGTCGAGCGCGCCGGCGGCGGAAGGTTGCGGGAACGCGGGCGGCGCCGTGGGCTCGATCGGCCGCTCGCCGCGCAGATGGGCGAGCGCCTCGTCGAGCGTCGACACCGCGATGACGTCGACGGCGCCGAGCGCCGCCGCTTCGGCCGCGTTCGCCAGCGGCAGCAGCAGCTCGCGGCAGGCGCTCTCGCGCGCCAGGTCGGCGAACGCCAGCGCGCCGCGCACGGGCCGCAGCGCGCCGTCGAGGCCGAGCTCGCCGCAACAGAGCCGGCCGGCGATCAGCTCGGGCGGCAGGTGGTCGTGGGCGACCATCAGCGCCAACGCGATGGCGAGGTCGAGGTGGTTGCCTTCCTTGCGCAGGTCGGCCGGCGCGAGGTTGATCACCACCGAGCGCGGCGGCAGGTCGTAGCCGCAGTGGCGGATGGCGCTGCGCACGCGTTCGCGGCTCTCGCGCACGGCAGCGTCGGGGAGACCGACGAGCTGCAGCTGGGGCAGCCCGAAGCGGGCGTCGACCTCCACTTGGACCGGCAGCGCTTCCACCCCCCAGGGGGTGCCGGAGAGAACGCGGGCGAGCATCGCCCACTAAGACGGAAACGACGGCCGCAACCTTGCAGGGAAGCGCGACGGCCGCCGCCGCGTAGGTACGGCGGCTGTTGCCGTCAGAACCTGCCGGCCCTACGATGCGGCAGCGGGTGGGGAAACGCTAAGGGAGGGAGATCGATGCGCCGAGGGCTGATCGTCTTGCTCGTGGTCGTCGGGCTGATCGTGCTGGTGGCGGTCACCGTGACGTCGCAGTACAACCGCCTCGTGAACCTGCAGGAGGACGTCACCGCGCAGTGGGCGAACGTGGAGAGCGCCTACCAGCGGCGCGCCGACCTCATCCCCAACCTGGTGGCGACGGTGCGCGGCTCGGCCGAGTTCGAGCAGGAGACGCTGCGCCAGGTGGTGGAGGCACGCAGCCGCGTCGGGCAAGTGAGCGCGCAGGCCGGCGCCGACATCGTCGACGACCCGCAGCGGTTCCGCCAGTTCCAGGAGGCGCAGGACCAGCTGTCGTCGGCCCTGTCGCGGCTGCTGGTGGTGGTCGAGCGCTACCCCGACCTCAAGTCCACGCAGGCCTTCCGCGACCTCATGCCGGCGCTCGAAGGGACGGAGAACCGCATCAACGTCGAGCGCAACCGCTTCAACCAGCTGGCGCGCAGCTTCAACGCCGCACGCCGCCGGGTGCCGACGGCGTGGTTCGTCTCGCTGCTGGGCTGGGACTTCCCGCCCAAGGCCTACTTCGAGTCGCAGCCGGGGGCGGCGACCGCCCCCAAGGTGGAATTCTAGGGCGCGCTTAGTACTCGTCCGAGCTCGCGCCGAGCTGCTCCTTCTCCATCTCGTCGGCCATCTCGGCGACGCTGATGAGGGTGGCGGCGAGCGCTTTCGAGGTCAGCCCCTCGGTGGGGAGGTTGTGGTAGCAGAAGACGTAGGTCTTCCCCTCCACCTCCTCGGTGCCGAAGTAGCCGAGCTTCTGCTCGCCGTTGACCTCGAGCAGGCGCGAGGCGAGCGCCGGCGTGATCTTGCCCTTGACCTCCATCACCCAGGAGTAGACCTCGACGATTCCGATCTCGCGCATGTCGGACTGCGGCTGCAGGAACACCTGCTGGCTGCGGCCGTCGGTGAACGAGTAGGTGCGCCGCAGGCGGTCTTCGTCCTGCTGGTAGGTGAGCTTCTCCTTGTCGAGCAGCTTGGTCAGCATGGCCGGCGTGGTCGACGTCTTCTCGTCGTCGTCGTCGGCCGCCTGGGCGGCGGCGGTGGTGGCGAGCAAGGCGGCGAAGAGGACGGCAGCGAGGTCACGACGCATGCAGCGTGGCTCCTTGAATCGGGATCGAGTTCAACCGACCGGTGCCAGCGCGTGGCGCTGCACCGCGCGAGACGAAAGCCTGGGCGTGCTCGGGAGGCGTCTGCGGCAGGATGCCGTGGCCGAGGTTGACGACGTGGCCGCCGCCGGCGCCGCGGCGCAGCAGCTCGGCCGTCGCTTCCTCGATGCGTTGCGGCGAGGCGAGCAGGGCCGTGGGGTCGAGGTTGCCCTGGAGGACCTTGCCGGGGCCGACGATCGCGCGCACCTCGTCGAGCGGCAGCCGCCAGTCGACCGAGATCACCTCTACCGGCAGGTCGCGCAGCTCGGGCAGCAGGTGCGCTCCGTTGTTGAGGTAGTAGATCAGCGGCACGCGTCCCTCCGGCCGGCTGCGCAGAGCTTCGACCACGACCCTTAGAGCCGGCAGCGCCAGCTCGCGAAACCGCCGCGCGTCGAGCAGTCCGCCCCAGGTGTCGAAGAGCTGGATGGCCTGCGCGCCGGCGTCGACCTGCGCCTGCAGGTAACGCGTGGAAACGTCGGCGAGGCGGTCGAGCAGATCGGGCGAGGCCGCGCGGGTCCTGCCAGCTCCACGAGAGCAGGTGGCCGTGGTTCTTCGAGGCGCCGCCCTCGACGAGGTAGGCGGCGAGCGTCCATGGCGTGCCGCCGAAGCCGATGAGCGGCACGTTACGTTCCGCCGGCTGCGCCGCGAGCTCGCGCCGGGCCTGGCGGATGGTGGCGAAGACGTAGCCGAGGTCGCGCTCGACGTCGGGCTCGACGAGGCCGGCGACGTCCGCCAGCGTGCGTACCGGGCGGTCGAAGACCGGGCCGTCGCCGGCGGCGAAGCGCAGCCCGGCGCCCATGGCGTCGAGCGGCAGCAGGATGTCGGCGAAGACGATCGCGGCGTCGACGCCGAGGCGCCGCACCGGCTGCAGGGTGACCTCGGCGGCGAGCTCGGGCGTGCGGCAGAGGGTGAGGAAGTCCACCCGCTCGCGCAGGGCGCGGTACTCGGGGAGGTAGCGGCCCGCCTGCCGCATCAGCCAAACCGGACGCCGCTCGGTGGGCTCGTTCCGGCACGCCCGGAGGAAGAGGTCGCTCATCGGAACGGCGGGAGGATAACACCCGGCTCGAGGGCCGGCGGCGGGCGCCACCGCTTCGCCGCGAGCCTGCCGCGGCTCGGCCGCGGGCGTCGGTCTGCGCCGCGGCGGGCCGTCGTACACTCGGCGCCGCATGGTGGAGATCGACGGCCGCTCGCTCACCCTCGAGCAGTTGGGCGACGTGGCCAAGGGCGACTCAACGGAGGGAGGCCAGGCCAAGAGCGGCGAACGCTGCACGCTGACGGCGGCGTCGCGACGGCGCGTCGAGGCCGGCCGGGCCGCCGTCGAGACGGCGCTGGCGCATGGCGACGTCGTCTACGGCGTCAACACCGGCTTCGGCGACCTCGCGAGCGTCCGCATCCCCGCCGACAAGCTGCTGCTGCTGCAGGAACGGCTGCTGCTCAGCCACGCCGCCGGCATGGGCGAGCCGTTGCCCGACGAGGTGGTGCGCGCGATGCTGCTGCTGCGCGCCAACACGCTGGCGCAGGGGCACTCGGGGGTGCGGCCGGTGGTGGTGGAGGCGCTGCTCGCGCTCCTCGCGCACGACCTGCTGCCGGTGGTGCCCAGCCGCGGCTCGGTGGGCGCCAGCGGCGACCTCGCGCCGCTCGCGCACCTGGCGCTGCCGCTGATCGGGCGGGGCAGGGTGCGGGTGGGGGGCGAAGAGCAGCCGGCCGCCGCCGCCCTCGCCGCGCGCGGCCTCGCGCCGCTCGTCCTCGAGGCGAAGGAAGGGCTGGCGCTCATCAACGGCACCCAGGCGATGACGGCGCTGCTCGCCCTCGCCGTGCTGGAGATGCGTCGGCTGGTGCGGCTCGCCGACCTCATCGGCGCGCTCTCCACCGACGCGCTGCGCGGCACCGACGCCGCCTTCGACGCGCGGCTGCACGCGCTGCGCCCCTACGACGGGCAGCAGGCGAGCGCGCGCGAACCTCTGGCGGCTGCTGCAGGGCTCCGCCATCCGCGACTCGCACCGGCAAGGCGACGTGCGCGTGCAGGACCCGTACAGCGTGCGATGCATGCCGCAGGTGCACGGCGCCTGCCGCGACCTGCTCGCCGACGTCGAGCGCAAGGTGCTGGTGGAGATGAACGCCGTCACCGACAACCCTCTCGTCTTCCCCGACACCGGCGAGGTGATCTCGGGCGGCAACTTCCACGGCGAGCCGATGGCCTTCGCCGCCGACGTGCTCGCCCTCGCCGCCGCCGAGCTGGGCGCCATCGCCGAGCGGCGGATGGAGAAGCTCACCAACCACGCCTTCTCGGGGCTGCCGCCGTTCCTGGTCAAGGACGCCGGGCTCGACTCCGGCTTCATGATCGCGCAGGTGACGGCGGCGGCGCTGGCGAGCGAGAGCAAGGGGCTCTGCCACCCGGCGAGCGTCGACAGCATCCCCACCTCGGCCGACAAGGAAGACCACGTGTCGATGGGGATGGGCGCGGCGCTCAAGCTGGGGCCGGTGGTGGCCAACACGCGCCGCATCCTGGCGATCGAGCTGCTGGCGGCGGCGCAGGGCGTCGACCTGCTGCGGCCGCTTGCGAGCAGTGCGCCGCTGGAGCGGCTGCACGCGGCGATCCGCACGCGGGTGCCGGCGTGGGAGCGCGATCGCGAGATGGCGCCCGACCTCGCGGCGGCGGAGGCGTTCCTGCGCGGCGACGTCGACGAGCACCTCACGGATCTGGAGTGACGATGCGCCGGCGGCGCAAGGAGGCGGTGACCATGGAGACGGCGACGAGCATCGACAAAGGGTGGATGGGCGTCATGGCGGGCGGTGCGACACGAGTGGTGCTCTTGGCCGTGTTGGCGCTGTTCGCTGCGGCGGATGCCGCGGGCGCCGCCGAGCACCGCTTCGGCCTCGGCGGGCTCTACTGGCGCTCGCTCGACGACTTGGCCTCCGCCGGGCTCGACGAAGACGGCGTGGCGCCCTACCTCACCTACCAGTACGCGCCGGCAGGGATCTTCCGTTTCGAGCTCGACCTCGAGTACTACGGCAAGGGGTTCGGCGGCTCGGACTCAGCGGCCTACTCGCCGCTGGCGTACGTGCTCGTCGAGTTCGGTCTCTACGCCGGGGTCGGCGTCGGCGTCACTGTCTCCGACGGGCTGGAGAACAACGTCTCCGACCCCTTCTACGCGGCGCGCCTGGGCTACGACTTCCAGCTCGTGCCGCGCCTGCACTTCGACGTCAACGCCAACTACCGCGCCGGCAGCTTCAAGGAGCTCGAGGACTACGACGGGGACAGCCTGACGCTCGGCGCGGCGGCGCGGGTGTCGTTCTGACGTCGTTCTGACCGGTCAGCGACGCGGTAGGCGAGCAGCACGCGCCCGTTGAGCAGGCCGTCGCTCTCCTCGCCCTTGCCGGCGCGGCCGACGACGTCGAGCGGGGTGTAGAAGAGCTCGGCGGCGAGCCGCGCGCGGGTGCCGGTGTCGACGGCGAGGCCGAGGGTGCCCGACCACAGCGTGCCCTCGGTCTCAAGCAGCGTGTGGTCGAGGAAGCCGTTGCGGCGCGCGTCGACCTGGAACTCGGCATCCAGCCAGCTGTGAGCGAGCGCGGCGTAAGGCGACAGGCGCGGCCAGCGCGCGAGCTTGGTGCTCGCCTGCAGCTCGACGCCGACCAGGCGCAGGCTCATCTCGTCGCGCGACGGCTCCTCGCAGCCGTAGGGGTTGCGCCCGAAGTCGGCGATGCCGGAGATGTCGGCCGGGCAGGTGAGGTCGCCGCGCAGCTCGCCGTCCTGGCCGAAGAGGCGCGCGGCGAAGCGCCCGCGCTCGCCCTCCCACAGCGGGCCGGCCAGCGACAACGACAGGACGTTGGGCTCGACGCCGTCGACCTCCAGCGGCGGGGCCCACGAGAGGGTGGCGGTGAGGCGCGCCGGCAGCCCGACCGCGATCCGCGGCCGGCCGAAGACGGCGGCGCGGTTGAGGTCCTCCGGCTTCTCGCCCAGGAAGCCGACCGTGCGCTGCTCCTCCGACAGCGACGGCACCCAGCCGCCCTCGAGCGACAGCTCGACGGCGCCCGCCGGCAGCGGCTCGCCGTCGCCGAGCACGGTGGGGAAGGTGACCGTCGAGAACCACGCCATCGCCCACGCTTCCGGGCGGTCGAAGTCGAGCTCCTCGTGGTCGGTGATGACGAGCTGGGCGGCGGCGGGCGCCGGTGCGGAAACCGCGAACGCGGCCAGCAGCGCGAGGACGGGCAGGGCGGCGGCGCGGCGACGGCATCGCGAGGGCAGCGATTTGCTCGGGGCGATCACGGCGTGTAGGTGCTCGGCACCCCCTGACTGGTTCAACGCCACGCCGGCACGGCTGAACCAGCTGTCCCGCGCGGAGTACATACTTGCCGGCGAAGATAGGGCGCGAAGCGCATCCTCGACGATGACTGACGAACGCGACGTAGTGCTGCTGGAACGGGTGGCCGCGAAAGACCGCGGCGCCTTCCAGGAGCTCTACCAGCGCTACTACCAGCGCCTCTTCGGCTTCATCTTCAAGCTCACCCGCCGGCCGGAGGTGGTGGAGGAGGCGCTCAACGACACCTTGCTCGCGGTGTGGAAGGGAGCCGGCTCGTTCGCCGGCCGCTCGCGCCCGTCGACCTGGATCCTCGGCATCGCCCACCGGCAGGCGCTCAAGTCGCTGTCTCGGGTGCGGCGCGCCGAGCGCGACCCCGAGGTCGAGCCCGAGGAGCCGCCCGAGGGCCCCGAGAGCCTGGCGGCACGGCGCGAGGTGGCGAGCGTGCTCGGCCAGGCGCTGGCGCGGCTGCCGGTGGAGCAGCGGACCGTCGTCGAGCTGACCTACTTCCACGGCTGCTCGTACGCCGAGATCGCCGAGGTGGTCGGCTGCCCGGTCAACACCGTCAAGACACGCATGTTTCACGCTCGGCGCCGGTTGCGCGGTCTTCTCACCGCCTCCGGCGTCGACCGTTCTGGATGATGCAAAACCGGGTAATGGGCACCGGGATGATGAGGGCCGATACGATGAGAGATCGAGCACAGCTCACGCACCAGCAGGCGTGGGAGCTGCTCCCCTGGCTGGTCAACGAGACCCTGGAGCCGGGCGAGCGCCAGGGCGTCGAGTCGCACCTCGGCGCCTGCGTCGAGTGCCGCGGCGAGGCCGAGCGCTGCCGCGCCCTGGAGGCGTTGGTGCGCTCGGCCGAGGTGGCGCCCTCGCCGCACCCGGCGCAGCTGCAGCAGCTGATGCGGCGCGTCGACGAGGTCGAGCGGACGGCGAAGCGGCCGCTCCTCGTTCGCCTGCTCGGCGCGCGGCGGGTCAACGTCTGGTGGGCGCTGGCCGCGCAGGCAGCGGTGCTGGTGGTGCTGCTCGGCGGTCGTGTTCTGGCCCTCGCCGCCGTCGCGGTTCCGCACCCTGAGCGATGCCGCGCCGCCCATGGCGACGAACGCGGCGCAGCGGCAGGTGCGGGTGGTGTTCGCGCCCACGGCGACCGAGGCCGAGCTGCGGCGCGTACTGCTCGAGGTGCGGGGCGAGGTGGTGGGCGGGCCGTCGCCGCTGGGCGCCTACACCATCGCCGTGCCCGCCGGCGCCGGCGCGGAGCCGCTGTCGCTGGTGCTCGAGCACCTGCGCGCCGATCCGCACGTGCGCTTCGCCGAGCCCGTCGCCGGAGCGGGCGGGTGATCCGACTTCGCACGCGGCTGCGGCGGCGCCCCTCGGCGGGGGCGACGACGATCGCCGCGCTCGCTCTCGCGTCGCTTCTCGGCGGTTGCGGCAGCGCGCCGATGAGCGGCGGCACGCCGGCGACCGCTGCCGCCGCGGTCGCCGAGGGCGCGGTCGACACCACCGGTCAGGTCCTGGTCCTCCTCGAGCCGGGACCGACGATGCTGTGGCAGCGCAAGAGCGCCGAGCTGGCCGCCGAGTACGGGCTGCAGCAGGTCGCGGCGTGGACGGTGGGCTCGCTCGACGACACCCCGTGCGTCATCTACCAGGCAGCGCCCGGCACCGACGTGCGGCCGGTGTTGCGGCGGCTGGGCGCCGATCCGCGGGTGTCCGTGGCGCAGCCGGTGCAGCGCTTCCGCGTGCTCGCGCCGCCGCCGAGCCAAGCGCCGCCGAGCCAGGCGGCGCCGAGCCAGGCGACGCCGAGCCAGGCGACCAACAAGAACGGCTACAACGATCCCTACGCCGACCTCCAACGCGACGTCGCCGAGCTTTCGCTCCGCGGTGCACCGCGTCGCCACCGGCAAGGGAGTCAAGGTCGGCGTCGTCGACACCGGCCTCGACGTCGACCATCCGGACCTGCGCGGCCGCGTCGCCGGCATCGCCAACTACGTCGAGAGCGGCGAGCGCAGCTTCACCAGCGACGTGCACGGCACCGCCGTCGCCGGCATCCTGGCCGCCGCCTCCAACAACCAGGTGGGGATCGTCGGCGTGGCGCCCGAGGCGCTGCTCTACGTCTTCAAGGCCTGCTGGCAGGAGCCGCCCGCCTCGCGGCAGGCGGTGTGCGACAGCTACACGCTGGCGCGCGCCGTCGACGCCGCGCTCGCGGCAGGGGGTGCAGGTGCTCAACCTGAGCCTGTCGGGCCCGCCGGACCCCTTCCTCTCGCGCCTGCTCGGCGCCGCCATCGCCAAGCGCACCGTGGTGGTGGCGGCCTACGACGGCGCGCTGGCCGACGGCGGCTTTCCCGCCTCGCGCGACGGCGTGCTCGGCGTCGGCGCCGAGGCGCGTGCCGGCGACCCGCGCGGCGCCGTCGGCAAGCCGCCGCTCGTCGGCCCGGCCGTCGACGTGCTTGAGCACGGCACCGCGCGCCTCCTACGACTTCTTCAACGGCAGCTCGTTCGCGGCCGCCCACGTGGCGGGCGTGGCGGCGCTGCTGCTCGAGCGCAAGCCGAGCCTGACGGCGGCCGAGGTGCGCGAGCTGCTGATGGCGAGGGGTGGGCGCGACGACGGCGAGACGCCGCGCATCGACCCTTGCGCGGCTCTCGCGAAGCTCGAAGGCCGCGCCGTCTGCGCCGCACCGTAGGGCGGCCTCCGCGGCCGCCAACGGGGCACGGCGGCCGCAGAGGCCGCCCTGCGTGCGACGGCGAAGGCGCTGCCATGCGGCGCGCGCACCTGCGCCTCGCCTTCTCTACAATCAGCCGCTATGGCCACTCTCGACGTTTCGCCCACGGCGACTGTCGGTGCGCGTGAAGTGCGCGCGCCGCGCGGCAGCGAGCTCTCCTGCCGCGGCTGGCAGCAGGAGGCGGCGCTGCGCATGCTGATGAACAACCTCGATCCCGAGGTGGCGGAGCACCCGCAGGAGCTGATCGTCTACGGCGGCTCCGGCCGGCGGCGCGCAGCTGGGAGGCGTTCGACGCCATCGTCGCCACGCTGCGGCGGCTGGGCGCGGACGAGACGCTGCTCGTGCAGTCGGGCAAGCCGGTGGCGGTCTTCCGCACCCACGAGGACGCGCCGCGGGTGCTGATCGCCAACTCGCTGCTCGTCCCCAAGTGGGCGACGGCCGACGAGTTCCGGCGGCTCGAAGGGCTCGGCCTGACCATGTACGGCCAGATGACGGCCGGCTCGTGGATCTACATCGGCACGCAGGGCATCCTGCAGGGCACCTACGAGACCCTCGCCGAGTGCGCGCGCCAGCGCTTCGGCGGCACGCCTCGCCGGCCGTCTCGTCGTCACCGCCGGCCTCGGCGGCATGGGCGGCGCGCAGCCGCTGGCGGTGACGATGAACGAGGGCGTCTGCCTGGTCGCCGAGGTCGACGCGACGCGCATCCGGCGGCGGCTCGACACGCGCTACCTCGACGAGGTGGCGCCCGACGTCCCGACTGCGCGTCGAGCGCGCGCTCGCCGCCCGCGAGGAGCGGCGCGCCGTCTCGATCGCCGTCGAGGCCAACGCCGTCGACCTGCTCGAGCACCTGGTCGGCGCGGCGTCACCCCCGACGTGCTCACCGACCAGACCTCGGCGCACGACGCGCTCGAAGGGTACGTGCCGCACGGGACTGCCGTTCGCCGACGCCCTCGAGCTGCGCGGCCGCGACCCGCAGGAGTACGTGCGCCGCTCGTACGGCGTCGATGGCGGCGCACGTGCGCGCGATGCTGCGAGCTGCAGGAGCGCGGCGCCGTCACCTTCGACTACGGCAACAACCTGCGCGGGCAGGCGCAGGAGGCCGGCGTCGCCGAGGCCTTCGACATCGGCGGCTTCGTGCCGCTGTTCATCCGGCCGCTGTTCTGCGAGGGCAAGGGGCCCTTCCGCTGGGCGGTGCTCTCCGGCGATCCCGAGGACCTGCGGCAGACCGACGAGGCGATCCTCGAGGCCTTCCCCGAGGACGCGCGCGCTGCACCGCTGGATCCGCATGGCGCAGGAGCGCGTCGCCTTCCAGGGGCTGCCGGCGCGCATCTGCTGGCTCGGCTACGGCGAGCGCGCCAAGGCCGGCGCTGCTGTTCAACGAGCTGGTGGCGAGCGGCCGCGTCTCGGCGCCGATCGTCATCGGCCGCGACCACCTCGACTGCGGCTCGGTGGCGTCGCCCAACCGCGAGACCGAGGGGATGCGCGACGGCTCCGACGCGATCGCCGACTGGCCGATGCTCAACGCGCTGCTCAACGCGGTCAACGGCGCCACCTGGGTGTCGATGCACCACGGCGGCGGCGTCGGCATCGGCTACTCGCTGCACGCCGGCATGGTGATCGTCGCCGACGGCACGCGCGGCGGCGGCGCGGCGGCTGCGAGCGCGTGCTGACCGGCGACCCCGGCATGGGCGTCGTGCGCCACGCCGACGCCGGCTACCCCGAGGCGATCGGCTTCGGCGCCGAGCACGGCGTCGACCTGCCGTCGCTGTCCGGCGGCGCCGGCGCGCCATCATCCCCGACCGCCGGGAGCTGACACGGCCGCGACGGCTCCGCCGGCCGACTCTCCAACGCCGCGCGGCGGTGCGGCGAGGTCGAAGCGTCGCTCGCAGCGGCCGCGGCCGCTCGTCGACACCTGGCCGCTGGCGGCGACGCCCATGGCTCTCGCGTTGCGGCCGCTGTGGGGAGCGGCGCTGCTCGGCGCGCTGCTCGTCGCCTGGCTGCTGCGCCGGCAGGCGCGGCGGGAAGTGCTCGCCGCTGCGCCGCTGGTGGCGGTCGCGGCCGTGGCGCTGTTGCTCGCGGGCATTGCCTCGACGCTCGGTGCGCCGGAGCCTCGCGCCTGGGTGCGCGAGACGACGCCGCGCTACGGCGAGCTGTGGCGCGATCTCGCGTCGCACGCCGCCGACGGCGTGCGGGCGGTGGGGCAGCAACCGCCGGGCGAGGACGCCGGCGCGTCTCGCCGTCCACCGCCGCTTCGCCGCGCTGCTGGCGGGAACGCACCCCGACCTGACGCTGCTCCTCGTCGACCCCGACGGCCAGCCGCTGGTGTGGGAGGGGCGCGGGCTGCTGCACGAGCCGCAGCCGGAGCGGCTGCCGCGGCAGGGCTTCGACTTTCGCGCCGGCTTCGGCGCCGCGACGCTGCTCGCCGTGGCGCCGTTGTCGACGGCGTCGCGGCCCTGGCGCATCGTGGCCGGCCGCAGCTTCTACACCGGCCGGCTGCCCTTCGAGCCGCCCGGCTGGCTGCCGCCGCGAGCCTTCCGCTGGTCGCTGGTGCGAACGCGCGGACGCAGGCGGCGCCAGGGGCATGGCTGCTGGCGGCGGCGCAGGCGCCGTCGATGGTGGTGGAGCCCGTGCCTGGAGTGCCGCCGGTGGCGTCGTCCGCTGGGCGCCGATCCTCGCCGGAGCGGCGCTCACGCTCGGCGCTGCTCGCGCTCGCCGCCATGCGCGCGGTGGCGCTGGCGGTGCTCGGGCGACGACGCTGCCGGCGGCGCACGGGCGGCGGTCGATCGCCGTGGTCGATGGTGGCTGCCGCGCTGGCGTCGGCGAGCCGCTGCGGGAGCGCCCTGGTGGACGCTGCTGTCGTTGCTCGTCGGTCTGGCGCTGGCCGCGGCCGGTTGGCGGTGGGCGGTCGCGGCAGCGCTCGGCGGTGGTTGCAGCGGTCGGCGGGTGCAGCGGGCGGCGCGGTGCTCGTGGTGGCAGCGGCAACCGTGCAGCGCATCGTCGGGCATCGCAACCGCTGGCCGAGGTGGGGGCGGCGCCGTAGCTGCGGTGCTGCGCGCCGCGCTGCTCGCGGCGGCGGCGGGTGCGCTGGTGCTCGGGGCCGGCGGAGACGTCGCCGCCACCGGGTTCGTTCTCCGCGCAGCGCGCCGCGACTCACCGGTCCGAGTCTCGCCGCTGCTCGCCGCCTTGCTCCTGCTCGCCGCCGCGGCCGCGCACGACCACGCCGCGTGCTGGCGCTGCCGCTGCTCGTCGCCGGCGGCGGCGCGGCCGCGCTCTGGGTGTCGCGCTCGGCGTGGCGCCGCAGCGCGGGGGCGCTCGTGCCGCTGGTCCTGCTCGCCGCGCTGCTCGGCGCCGCGGCGTGGCAGACCGCCTACCGGTTCGAGCTTGCGCGCAGCGCTGGCGACGCGGCTGCTCCCCGGCATGGCCGCCGCCGACCCAGCCGGAGCTGGCGGCGACCTGGCGACGCGCTCGAGGGCCACCTCGCGAGCGTCGACCTGCGGCGGCGCGTGCCGCGCTCGCCCGACGGCCTGCTTCCCACCGACCTCGCCTACCTCCTCTGGCGGCGCTCGCCGCTCGACCGCGGCAACGCGCTGACCGCGCTGGTGGTGACGCCGCACCAGGGCGGCCCGGTGACGTTCTCCTACGGGCTGCCGCTCACCGACGACGGGCGAGATCGACCGCGACCCGGTGCGCTGGGGCCCGCTCGGGCCGCCGTCCTGGCGCGACCTGCTGCTCTCCGGCGAGGTGCCGCTGCGCAGCGCCGGGCGGGTGTGGGGCGAGTGCGCGCTTCTGGCTGCTGCCGCAGCCCGGCTTCCGCCTCGGCCGCGCCGCGCGGCGAGGACCTGCCGGTGGGGCTGCTGCGCGGCGGCCCGGCGGCGCGCGGCCCGAGCGGCCTGCCGCGCGAGGTGCGCTTCGGGCTCTACGCGCCGGACGGCGCCGCCGAGCTCTCGCCCTGGCGCGAGACGCCGCCGCTGCCGGCGGCCGCTGCGCGCGAGCGCCGCGGCGCACGTGCGTCGACGCCGGAGGGCGAGGCCTGGGCGGTGGCGCGGCGCGACGGGCGCGGCACCGCGGTGCTCTTCCTGCCCGTGCTCGGCGCTGGCGCCGCGCTCGAGGCGGTGGGCTCGCTGGCGCTCGCCATGCTGCTCCTCGCCGTAGCGGTCGCCGCGGGCCTGGTGGCGCTGCTCGCGCTCACCCGCGCCTCCTTCCGCGACGTCCTGCGGCGGGCGGTGCGCTCGTACTCGAAGCGGCTGCTGCTGGTCTACGGCGCCCTGCTGCTGCTGCCGCTCGTCGCTGCTCAACGTGCTGCTGCTGCGCAACCTCGAAGAGCGGCTGCTCGCCGAGCAGCGCGCGGCGGGGCGAGGCGGCGGTGCGCTCGGCGCAGCAGGTGCTCGGCGAGTACGTCGCTGTCGCTCGAGCCCGGCTTCGGCATCGAGACGGCGCTCGACGACGAGCTGCTGGTCTGGCTGTCGCGAGTCCTCCACCACGAGGTGAACCTCTACTGGGGCAGCACCATCAACGCCTCGAGCAAGCGCGAGCTGTTCTCGGCCGGCGCTGCTGCCCGAGCGCATCCCCGGCGACATCTACGCCCAGCTGGTGCTGCTCGGCCACGACCTCGCGTGGCGCACCAGCCGGGCCGGCGGCACCGGCTACCTCGAGCTCTACGCGCCGCTGCGCATCCCGGGCGCCGGCGAGGGCGAGCCGCGGCTCTTCCTCTCGCTGCCGCTGCTTGCCCAGCAGCAGGAGCTGCAGAGCGAGCTTGCCGAGCTGCGGCGTCGCGCCGTGCTGCTCACCGCCGCGCTCTTCCTGGTCGCCGCCGCCATCGGCGACGCGCCTGGCGCGCACCTTCACGCGGCCGCATCCAGCAGCTCGTCGAGGGCACGCGCCGCATCGCCGGCGGCGCCACCAGCCTCGAGCCTCGCCGCCCAGCGAGCAGGAGCTCGCCGCCCTGGTCGAGGCGATCGACGAGATGGCGCGCCGCATCGCCGAAGGGCGGCAGCGCCTGGTGCGCGAGAAGCAGGTGGTGGAGCGCATGGTGGAGAACGTCAACTCCGCCGTCGTCTCGCTCGACGAGCGCGGGCGCGTGCTGCTCGCCAACCGCCTCGCCGGCGAGCTGCTCGGCGTCGCACGTCGGCGAGCCGCTGCGCGAGACGCTGGCGGCGCGCGCCGGAGCTGGCGCCGGTGGCGGCGTTCCTCGCCGGCGTCGGCGGCGATCGCGCTGAGACGCAGCCGGCTGAGACGACCGTGCACCTGCCTCGCGGCGGCGACGGCGACGGAGCGCGAGGTGCGGCTGGCCTGGGTGCCGGTGCCCGGCGCCGGCGAGCCCAGCGCGCTGCTGGTGGTCGAGGACGTCACCGAGGTGCTGCGCTCGCAGCGCCTGCAGGCGTGGGCCGAGATGGCGCGCATCATCGCCCACGAGATCAAGAACCCGCTGACGCCCATCCGGCTCTCCACCGAGCACATGGTGGAGGTGCAGCAGCGCGACCCGGAGCGCTTCGACGAGGTCTTCGAGCGCTGCACGGCGCAACATCCTGCGCCAGGTCGACGAGCTGCAGCAGATCGCGCAGGAGTTCTCGACCTACAGCCGCATCCCGCGCCTCGACGCGCAGCCCGGCGACCTCGCCGCCGACGGTGGGCGAGGTGGTCGGAGACTACCGCGCGGCGTCGCCGCCCGGCGTCGAGCGTGCGCTTCGCCGCCGACCGGCGGCGCTGCCGGCGCGCTTCGACGCGCGGCTGCTGCGGCGCGCGCTGCGCAACCTGCTCGAGAACGCCCTGCGCGCCAGCGGCCGGCCGCGGCGAGGTGGAGGTGCGGGTCGAGCAGCGCGACGGCACGGCGGCGATCACCGTCGCCGACCGCGGCCCCGGCGTGCCGGCCGAGCTGCTGCAGCGCATCTTCGACCCCTACTTCTCGACGCACGACACCGGCACCGGTCTGGGGCTGCCGATCACCCGCCGCATCGTCGAGGAGCACGGCGGCACCATCGCGGCGAAGAACCGCATTGGTGGCGGGCTCGAAGTGGTGATAATGATCCCGCGTCTAGCACTGGCGCCCGCTCGAGACTGCCGAGACAGACAGCCGAGACAGCGTTGGTCTGCCCCTCATCGGCCTGCCGCACCTCGATGGTCCGCCCCCTCACGATCGCGTGCGTCTCGGCTCTCGCCCTCCTCGCCGCCGGCTGCCGTGGCGGCGGCGAACGCAGCCGCGCCGCCGAGTCGGCGGTGTGGGTGGATGCCGCGGCGGTGCCGCTCGAGGTCGGTGACCTCGCTCGCCTGGAGGCGAGCGGCATTGGCGAGCTGTTCGTCGAGGCGGCTACCCTCGACTGGCAGGGCGGCCAGCCGCAGGTGGCGCCGCTGCCGCTGCCCCACGAGCCTCGTCGCGTCCGCGCCACGCTGGTGGTGCGGGGAGCTTGGCCGATGGGCGCTGCCGACGCGAAGGCCGCGCGCCCACGCGCTCGCCACCGTGCTCGGGGGGGTGGTGCGTCAGGCCGAGGAAGTCGGGCTCGGCGTCGCCGGCTGGCACCTCGACCTCCAGGGCGTGCCGGGCACGGACGGCGCCGCGCTGGCGGGCGCCCTGCGCGACGAGCTCGACCCCTCGCTGCTGCTGTCGGCGACGCTGCCGCGCGACGCCTTCGCCGCCGACGGCATCGAGGAGCTCACCGAGGCTACCGACTTCGTCGTCTCCTTCCTCTACGGCATACGCGAGGGGGACCCCGACGACCCGGCGGCGTGGGACTTCCAGCAGGTCCAGGCGGCGGCGAAGAAGCTCGCCGTTCTGGAGGAGCCGTTCCTCGTCGGCGTCGTCGTGCGCGGCGCGGTGACGCTGTTGCGCGGCGGCGCCGAGGCGGGTGAGATCCCCGGTGCGAGCCTCGCCGAGCTGGCGTGGAACCGGCGGCTGCGCCTGCGCCACGGCTTCTCGCTCGAGGGCGTCGATCGCCAGGTCTACGCCTTCAGCGCGGCCTACCCGACGCGGGTGGCCGAGACGTCGCTGGTCGCGGGCGACAACGTGCGGGTGGTGGGTACCTCGACGGCGCACCTGCAGGAGCTGCGGCGGCAGATCGCCGGCTGGAAGCTGGACCACTGCCTGGGCGAGCTCTACTACCGACTGCCGCACCCCGGCGAGGCGTTGACGCTCGGGGCGGCGAGCCTGGCGCGCATCGGCGCCGAGGAAGTCGCGCTGCCGGTGCCGCGCGTCGTCGTCGAGAAGCTCGGCGAGTCGCCGGGGCGTTTGACCATCTGGCTGACGCTCGCACAACGACTCCACCGAGCCGAGCGACCTCGGCCAGGTGGACAGCAACTTCGTCGAGCTGTGGGCGCAGGGCGGCGTCTTCGCCGACGTCAAGGAAGGGCAGTTCTACCGCTACGACGTCTACGTGCCGGCGGCCAACGGGCAGGTGGTGCGCAGCCTGCGCAACCCGACGGTGCTGCGGCTGTTCGCGCCGCTGCTGGCGGCGGGAGCGAGCCTCACCAGCGGACCGATCGAGCTGCGCACCGTCGAGGGCGGCCTGAGCGATCTGCACATACGCGCGACGTTCCTGGCGCCGCTACGGCGGCGCCGCCGAGATGAAGGCGGCCTCGTGGACCACGCTGCAGCCGTCGCCCACGCCCACGCCGACCCCGCTGCCGAAGCCATCGCCGAAGCCGTCGCGGCGGAGCTGAACGAGGAGGAGATCGAACGTGCCCGAGTCCTCACCGCTGGTGGCCATCCTGACCGGAAGCCCGAACGACGTGCCGAAGGTGGCGAAGGCGCAGGAAGCGCTGACGCAGCTCGGTGTGGCAAGCGAGCTGCGCGTGCTCTCGGCGCACCGCACGCCGGAGCTGACGGTGGACTACGTGCGCGACGCAGAGGCGCGCGGCGTCCAAGTCTTCATCGCCTGCGCAGGCATGGCCAACCACCTGGCGGGCGTGGTGGCGGCGCACACCCTGCGACCGGTCATCGGCGTGCCGTTGGCATCCGGAGCGCTGTCAGGCTTCGACGCTCTGCTGTCGACCGTGCAGATGCCGCCGGGCATCCCGGTGGCGACCGTCGCCGTGGACGGAGCGCGCAACGCCGGCCTGCTCGCGGCGCGAATCCTGGCGCTGCACGATCCCGACCTCGCGCGAAGGATCAAGGCCGCGCTGGCCGAGGAGCGGACAAAATACAGTGCCACCGAGGCGCCGCAGTTGGGGTAGCGCGGAGATCTGTGCCAATAGAACGGCGGCCACGCCTTGAGTAGCTCGGATGATTTCCGGCTTATCGGCGAGCTTACTGATCAGGAAACCATCGCGGAAGGCACCGCCATCCGCGAGTTGACCCGTCTCATGAGAGCGTACGGGCGCGCCAGTTGGCGCAAGCGGAGGGGGCGTCGGCACCATCGAGCTGCTGACTGGCCAGGTCCGCAGAGCGGAGTTACACTGGTACGAGGCACACGGCATTGGCCGCAAAGAGCTCAAGATCAAGCGCTTCGTCGGCTAGGCACTCATGAGCCAGCACAGCACCTACGTCGTCTGCCTCGACAACGACGGTTATGCCGCATCTCTCGAGCCGCGCAAGATCTACCGTCAGCTGCCCGACAGCGGTGCGGAGCGGGATGGTTTCCTGCGGGTTATCGATGAATCAGGCGAGGACTATCTCTACCCTTCACGCTTGTTCACGCCGATCTCGGTTCCCGAAGCCGTCGAACGCGCTTTCAGCAGCGTCGCCTGAGCAGCGTCTTACGCTCAAGAGCGCTCGGGGAGCTCGGCTTGCGCCAGGGCAGCGACGGTGCTGACCTTCTAGGCAGCGGCGCCTGACCCTCGCCACCGCGGCCGCGCCGCCCTGATTTCGCGGTGTAGCGTTATCGGCGTCGATGACCGGCCGGCGCATCCTGCACTGCGACATGGACTGTTTCTACGCCGCCGTCGAGGTGCGTGACGATCCGTCGCTCGCCGGCAAGCCGGTGGTCGTCGGCGGCAGGCCCGAGGGGCGGGGCGTTGTAGCGGCGGCGAGTTACGAGGCGCGGCGGTACGGCATCCATTCGGCGATGGCGTCGGCGCACGCCGTCCGGCGCTGCCCGGATCTCGTCTTCCTCAAGCCCGACTTCGCGCGCTACCGCAAGGAGTCGGAGGCGATCTTCGCCATCTTCCACGAGCTCACGCCGCTGGTGCAGCCGGCCTCGCTCGACGAGGCGTATCTCGACGTCAGCGATCACCTCGGGCAGTGGGGGAGCGCTACCGCCATCGCCCGCGAGATCCGGCGACGCGTGCGCGAGGAGCGCCGGCTCACGGTGAGCGTCGGCGTCGGCCCGAATCGCCTGGTCGCCAAGATCGCCTCCGACTTCGACAAGCCCGACGGGCTCACGGTGGTGAAGCCGGCGCAGGTGGAGGCGTTCCTGGCGCCGCTGCCGGTGCGGCGCCTGCACGGCGTCGGCCCGGCCACCGAGCAGTCGCTTGCCGAGCTCGGCGTCGCCACGGTGGCCGACCTGCGGCGGCTCGAGGTCGAGGCGCTCGTGCAGCGCTTCGGCAAGTGGGGCGAGGCGCTGCACCAGTTCGCTCGCGGCATCGACGACCGGCCGGTGAGCACCGATCGCGAGCGCAAGAGCGTCGGCACCGAGACGACCTACGCCCGCGACATCGACGACGCGGCGACGGTCGAGTCCGAGCTGGCGAAACACGCCGGCGAGGTCGCCGAGTACCTGCAGAAGCGCGGGCTGCTGGCGCGCACGGTGACCATCAAGGTGCGCTACGCCGACTTCACCACGGTGACGCGCGGCCACACCTTCACCGTCGCCTGCTGCGACGCGCCGACGCTCGCCTGGCACGCCGTGGCGCTGATGCGGCGCACGGATGCCGCCGCGCGGCCCGTCCGCCTCCTCGGCGTCACCGCCTCGAACCTGCTCGAGGGCGCGCCGCAGCAGCTGCCGCTGTTCGGCTCCTACGCCGACAGCCGCGCGCCCGCCGCCGAGGAGGCGCCGGTCCCGGGCGAGCCGTAGCGGCGGCCGGCGGCTGCGTGGCCTCGGCCACAGGCCGCTAACTCTCGCCGTGGTAGCCTTTGGTCGCATTCCGCGGCAGCGCTGGAGGGAGTCGGCCGAACGCGACGGCGGGCCCCGCCGCGACTGCCCGGGGAAGGGTGTTTCGCGGTGGATCCGAGCCGCACAGGTACCTCCGTCTCCGCCCGCCAGCGGCGCGAGCTGCTCAAGGCGGCTGTGCGCGAGAACGTCTACATCAAGGCGGGGAAGCGCCCGCCGCTCGGCGGCCAGCGCCGCTGGGCTCGCTGGACGGCGCTGGCGATCGCCCTCCCCGGCGTCGCGGCCGCGGCCCTGGTGCTGCTGCCCGCAGGCCGACGCGGCGAGGTGCCACCGCCGCCGGCTGCACTGGTCACCACTGCGGCACCGGCCAAGGCGCCTGGCGAACGCGGCGCTGGCGCCGTCGCGACGGCGTCCGGCTTGACCACCGGCCTCCACGCCGCCGGGCCGAACACCGTCGCTGCCGCTGCGCCGCGCATCGTCGGCGAGCCGCGGCCCCTCGACCGCGCCGTCTTCCCGGTCGGCGTGCGCCGCATCGTCCTCGATCCCGGCCACGGCGGCAAGGACGTCGGCAGCGTCACCCCCGACGGCCACTTCGAGAAGGACATCACCCTCGACATCGCGTTGCGTCTGCGCGACCTGTTGAAGGCGCAGCAGGGGATCGAGGTGCTGCTCACCCGCGACAAGGACGAGCGCGTCCTCCTCTCGCAGCGCGCCCGCTTCGCCAACGAGTCGAAGGCGGACCTCTTCCTCTCCATCCACCTCAACTGGCTCGAGCCCGCCACCAACCGCGGCGTCGAGACCTTCTACCTCGGCCCCACTGAAGATCCGTTCCTGGTGCAGCTCGCCAGCCGCGAGAACCGCGAGTCGGGCTACTCGCTCGCCGACGTGAGGCGGCTGCTCGACGGCATCTACCTGGACCTGCGGCAGCAGGAGTCGCAGCAGCTCGCCGGCTCCATCCAGCGCGCCCTCTACCACTCGCTCAAGGTCGAGACGCCGGCGCTGCGCGACCGCGGCATCAAGTCGGCCCCGTTCCTGGTGCTGGTGACGACGGAGATGCCGGCCATCCTCGCCGAGGTCTCCTGCCTCTCCAACCGCAACGAGGCGGCGCTGCTCGCCACCGGCGAGTACCGCCAGAGCATCGCCGAAGCGCTGCGCGCCGGCATCGACGCCTACACGGCCAAGTTGGGTAATGGCGACCCGGATGCCCATGCCGAGCTGGCCACTCCGAAGCAAGCGACAGGGAGCGCGACATGAGCAAGAAGGACGACGTGCTGTACGTCGGCATCGACCTCGGGACCTCGCAGAGCTCGATCACCGCCAGCAACGGCCAGCGCCACGTGGTCAAGAGCCTCGTCGGCTGGCCGCTCGACATGGTGTCGAAGAAGGTGCTCAAGAAGGACGTGCTGATCGGCCAGGAGGCGCTCGACAACCGGCCGATGCTCGACCTCCACCGGCCGCTCGAGCGCGGCCTCATCAAGGAAGGGTCGGAGAAGGACCTCGCCGCCGTGCGCGAGCTGCTGCAGCACCTGCTGTCGCTGGTCGGCGTCAACGGCAAACGAGACAACAAGAGCGCGACAACGGCCAGCGCGTGCGCGCCGTCGTCGGCGTGCCCGCCGAGGCGATGCGCATCAACAAGCAGCAGCTGCGCAACACCCTCACCGGCATGGTCGACGGGCTGATGGTGGTCTCCGAGCCCTTCGCCGTCGCCTACGGCAAGGACGCGCTGCTGCACACGCTGATCATCGACATGGGCGCCGGCACCACCGACTTCTGCGTGATGATGGGGCGCTACCCGACCGACGAGGACCAGCGCACGCTCCCCAACGCCGGCGACTCCGTCGACGAGCAGCTCTCCAAGCTGGTGCGCGAGCGCTACCCCGACGCGCAGGTCACCATGCACATGGTGCGCGAGTGGAAGGAGGGCAACAGCTTCGTCGGCAAGCCCAAGGGGCGGGTCACCGTCGAGGCGCCGGTCAAGGGCAAGCCCACCGAGCTCGACATCACCGCCGAGCTGCGCACCGCGTGCGAGAGCCTCATCGGCCCGGTTTCGGAGACGATGGTCGACCTCGTCGCGCGCGTCGAGCCCGAGTACCAGCAGCGGGTGCGGCAGAACGTCATGCTCGCCGGCTGCTGCTCGCTGATCGGCGGGCTGCCGGAGGCGCTGCAGGCGTCGCTCGAGGAGTTCGGCGGCGGCCGCGTGTCGCGGGTGTCCGACCCGGTGTTCGCCGGCTCCGACGGCGGTCTCTCGATCGCCACCGACGCGGCGGACTCGGATTGGGAGAAGCTCTCGACCTGATGACTTGACGGAGGAGCGGCGCGGTGGGCGAGATCGGCGAGACGGAGGGCGGCGTGTCGGGAAGCGGCGGAGGCGCCGCCGCTCCGCCGTCGCGCTCGGGGCCGCGGCTGTCGTACGAGGCCGTGGTGCGCCTCTCCTGCGCCGGCCGCCGCGGCATCCACACCGGCTTCGTGCGCGACATCGCGCGCGGCGGCATGTTCCTGCGGCTGGTGGATCCCGAGCCGCCCGGCCGCCGCCTCGGCTTCGAGCTCTTCCTCCCCGGTTGGCGCATGCCGGCGCGCGGCGTCGGCGAGGTGGCGTGGCAACGCCCGACCTACGAAGGGCCGGGGCGCCCGCCGGGCATGGCGATCCGTTTCGTCGCCCTCGAGGCGCGGGCGATCGAGATGCTCGCCGCGCTGCTGCCGGAAGGCGAAGTCGCGGAGGTCGAGGTGCTGCAGCCGCGGCCGCTGCCGCCGGTGCGTCGAGACGAGCGGCCCGCGATGCCGCTCGCGGGCGTTGGCGAGGTTGGTGCGGTGCTCGCGGCGGACCCTGCGGCCGAGCTGTCGCTGGAGACGCTGCTCGCGGAGTCTGGCCTTGCGCCGCTCACGCAACCGGCGACGGCGGACGTGGCGCTCGGAGAGGGGTTGAGCGACGAGGACGGTCCGATGATCTTCGTGCCGCCGCCGCCCCTTGCCGGTGTCGCCGCCGCCGGCGGGCCCGGAAGTGCGCTCGTTCGCGGCCGAGGCGTCGCCGGAGTCGCGGTCACGCTCGGGTTCTGTTCGCTTGGGCTCGGTACGCATGGGCTCGGCGGCGGCAGGCATCGCCGGCGATCGCCGGCCTGGCGACCTTGATGGTCGTCGGCGCGGCGCGGCGCGACGTGCTGCCGCCGGCTGAGGGCGCTCAGTCGCAGCGCAGCGCGGTGCGGGCTCCGCCGCCGCGCAGCCGGGATCGCGACCAGCGTCGGTGGATCTTGGCGGCGCGGGTGATTCGTCGGCGCTTCCGGCCGGCCCGATGCAGCCGTCGCCGTCCGCCGCCGAGATGCCGCCAGCCCTCGAGGCGCCGGCTGCCGCCGACGCGCCGCCGACCGCCGCGAACCCGGCCACCCGACTCACCGGCCTGACCTGGGAGCCGTTGCCGAGCGGCGGCACGCGCGTGGCGATCGCGCTCGACGGCTCCTTCGCCGCCTCGCGGCTACGCGCTTCCCGCATCGGCGGCGAGTCCCCGCGGTTGGTGGTGCGCCTCCTCGGCCTCGGCGACGGCGCGCCGCGCTCGCCGTGGGAGCCGGCGACCGCCGAGGTGCGCCGCATCCGCGCCGGCCGTCACGACGGCGACGGCGGAGCCGAGATCCACCTCGTGCTCGATCTCGCCTCCCCGGAGGTGCGGCTGGCGCGCAGCGAGGTCGTGGGCGGCGAGCTGCTCCTCGACCTCGTCGCCGTTCCCGCCGCCGTCGGCGGCGTCAGGTAGCGCCCGGTTTCAGTTGACACGGATGGCGCGCCCGCGCTCGGCAAGCTCGCGCGCCGCCGCGGTGGCGACGCAGCGACGGCCGCGGGTCGGCGAGCGCGGCGGCACCGAACAACACCACCGAGATCCACAGCAGGTCGGCGAGCAGCAGGTGGAGCAGCTGCAGCGCCACCGGCGCCAGCAGCCCGAGATTGGCAGCCCCCACGGCGAGCTGCACGAGCGCCAGCAGCGACACCGCGGTCCCCAGCTTGCGCGGCGTCCTCCCCAGCCGCGGCGCGCGCACGAGCTGCGGCAGGAACAGCAGGTAGGCGGCGACGGCGACCGCGAGCAGCGGGTGCAGCACGCGCAGCCGCAACAGGAAATGGCTGGCCGGCGACAGGTCCTGCCGCACGCCCGCCGCGAGCGAGCTGACGGGGAAGAGCGTGTCGCCCAGCGCGGCCACCGCGCCGCTCGCCGCCACCACCAGCAGCCCGCCGCCCGCGACCGCGAGCAGCCCGGCGACGCGACGATCGCCCCGCAACCGCGGCGCCTCGTCCGCCCACCAAGCGGTCAGCGCCAGCGAGCCGAGCAGGAGGAAGGTCACCGCCAGGTGCATCCCCATGTACGCCGCCCGTGCCGCGGACGCGTTGCTGCCCACCAGCTCGAGCAGCACCAGCCCTGCGCCGATCGCCGCCTCCACCAGGATGAGCACCAACGCCGCCATCGCCGCATGCCGCGCCGCGTGCCCCTTCGGCAGGACGCGCCAACACGCGATCGTCAGCGCCAGCACCATCACCAACGCCAAGCCACTCGTGATGCGGTGGCTCAGCTCGATCAGCGTTGCCGTCGTCGGCGCCCGCGGCACGACGACGCCGTTGCACAGCGGCCAGTGACTCCCGCACCCTGCTCCCGACCCCGTCGCGCGCACCACGGCGCCCCACAGGATGACCACGAGGTTGCAGCCGAGCGTCAGTAACGCAAAACGAGTCAGCCGCGACACGACGCGATTGTACGAGAGCGACTGCCCGGCCTTCGACCGATAGAGTGGGCGCCCGATGTCGAAGCTCCCGTCCTGGCGCCGCGGCGCGCCGGCCGCTCTGCTCGCCGCGGTCGCGGGACTCACCACCGTCGTACCGGCCTGTCGTCCGCCCGCGGCCCCGACGTACCCGGCCGCCGCGCTCGCCGACGAGCAACCAGCCGTTCGACTCGTCGCCCACGCCCAACTGCCGACCGCCGCGAAGTTCGCGGACCTCGAGGTGGGCGGCCTCTCCGGCCTCGCCTACGACCGCGCCGCCGACCTCTTCTACGCCGTCGTCGACGATCCCACGTCCCACCCGCCGGCGCGTCTCCTGCGCTTCCGCTGGCACCCACCGGCCGCGCCCGAGCTCGTCGACTGGCTGGAGCTGTCCGGCGATCAGGGCGCCCTGCCCACGGCGGGCTCCGACCTCGAGGGTGTCGCGCGCGGCATCACCGGCGACCTCTTCGTCAGCTCCGAAGGTGACGTGAAGGGCAAGATCGCGCCCTGGGTCGGCCACTTCGACTCCACCGGCCATCTCCGCCGCCGCCTGCCGCTGCCCCGTGCCTTCTCGCTCGCCGGCCGCCACGGCACCGCGCACAACCAGGGCTTCGAGGCGCTCACGCTCGACGCCGCCGGCGACACGTTGATCGCCGGTGCCGAGGGCCCCCTCGCCCAGGACCAGCCGCCGCCCGCAGGCGAGCTCGCCCGCGTCCGCCTGCTGCGCTGGGACCTCCGCGCGGAGGCGCCGCCGCGGGAATGGCTCTACCCGATCGACCCGCAGCACGCCGCGCCCGTCGTCGAGGCGAGGTTCGGCGTCGCCGGCCTCGTCGACCTGCTGCCGTTCTCGGCCGTCACCGAGGCGCGCGGCGGCCACCTCCTCGCTCTGGAGCGCTCCTACGTCGACGGCGTAGGCTTCTCCGTCGAGCTCTTCGAAGCGTCGCTCGCGGGCGCCGACGAGGTCACCGGCTTCGACGGCGTCGCCGGCCGCGCCCTACGCCCCGCCGCCAAGCGGCGCCTCGCCGACTTCGGCGCCCTCGGCGTACCGATCGCCAACTACGAGGGCATGACGTGGGGGCCGGCGGACGCTGACGGCTCGCCGTTGCTGATCGTCATCAGCGACAACAACTTCAACGCCCCCGAGGGGACCAACCTGGCGGCGTTCGCGCTCAGCGTTCGCGACCGTGCCAGCTCTTCATCCCCGTCGTCGCCCCGAAAGCGTCGCTGACCAGGTCGGCCACCGGCTGCGGCAGCGTGTTGACGAGGAACGGCGTCACCTTCACAAGCCAGGGCTCGAGCACGAAGGCGCGGTTGTGGTGCACCGCCGCCACCACCTGCTCGGCGACCTTGTCGGGAGTGAGGAAGCGGGTGAGCTTGGGTGGCTTGACGCCGGCGAACATGCCGGTGTCGACGTAGCTCGGGCAGACGCTGGTGACGCCGACGTGGCCGTGGCCGAGCTTCTTGAGCTCCAGCCGCAACGACTCTCCGAGCCCGATCACCGCCCACTTGCTCGACGCGTAGGTCGAGCCGAAGGGGAGGCCGACGAAGCCCGAGGCCGAGGCGACGTTGACCAGGTGCCCCTCGTCGGCGGCGACGAGGTCGGGGAGGAAGGCGTGGGTCATCGCCACCGCGCCCTCGACGTTGACGCGGTAGGTGCGCAGGTGCTTCTCGACCGGCACCTCGAGGAACGGCCCGCCGTGCACGATGCCGGCGTTGTTGACCAGGACGTGGACCGGGCCGGCCTCGGCGTGGAGCTGGTCGCGCAGTTGAGCGATCGCCGACGGGTCGGTGACGTCGACGACGTAGCCGCGGCAGGCGACGCCGCGGCGCACGAAGTCGGCGACCATGTCGTCGAGCGTCGCCTTCACCACGTCGGTGAGCACCAGCTCGGCGCCCGCGGCGGCGAAGCGGCGCGCCATGGCGTGGCCGAGCCCGCCGGCGCCCCCGGTGATCAGCACTCGCTTGCCGGAGATCTTGCGCATCGCCGCCCTCCTGCCTAGGTAGCGGCGAGGCTACCACGCTGCGGCATGAAAATGCCGCAGCGCGGCGAGCAGCCTAACCCCGCAGGTGCTTGGCGAAAAAGTCCAGCGTCAGCTGCCAGGCCTCCTCGGCAGCCGCCTTGACGTAGTTGCCGCCGGAGGCGTTGGCGAAGGCGTGGCCGGCGCCGGGGAAGACGTGAATGCTCGCATCCTTGCCGAGCTCCTTCAGCGCTGTCTCGAACTGCCGCACCATGTCGACCTCGAGCGATTGGTCGTCGGCGCCGAACAGCCCGAGCAGCGGCGCCTTCAAGCGCGCCAGCTTCGCCTTGTCGCTCTCGGGGAAGCCGTAGTACATGACGACGGCGTCGATCTGCTCGGGCAGCAGCAGGCCGGTCTGCAGCGCCCAGCCGCCGCCGAAACACCAGCCGACGGCACCGACCTTGCCGGCGCCTTCCTTGTCGCGCAGGAAGGCGTAGGCCTGGCGCAGGTTGTCCTCCGCCGCCTCGCGGTGCGCCATCGCCTCCTTCATCAGCGCCTGCGCGTCGTCGGGGGTCTGCGCGCTCTTGCCGCCGTAGAGGTCGACGGCGAGGGCTGTGTAGCCGTGCGAGGCGAGCTGGCGAGCGAGGTCGCGGATGTTGTCGTTGAGCCCCCACCATTCGTGGATGAGGATGATCGCCGGTCCGCCCTTGGCGGCGCCTTTCGGCTGCGCGAGGGCGCCCTGCACGAGCTTGCCGCCTATCGTGGCGTACTCCACGGTGCGCGTGACGACCTCCTGACCGCCGCCCGGGCGGCCGACGGCCGGGCTGGGCGTCGGGCTGTCGTGCGCGTGCTCGTGCGCCATCGCGGCGCTGGTGTCTTTCACGGGAGCGGCCTCCTGCGTCGTGGATTGGGCGCACGCCGCTGCGGCAAGCGCTAGGCTGAGGACCACGAAGAACAGCGCCGACGCCAACGGCGCGGCGAGAGTGCGCGTCAGTGAGCGACGGACGGACTTCGAGCTCGTCGGATTGCAGGGCTTGATCACCGCTGGTTCCTCCTTCTTCGCCAGCTCTCGACGCTAGCATGGGTGGGCCGGCGCCGCCGATGCTAACGTCCGGCGCGAGAGCGCTTTGCAGCAAGGAGAGTGCCGTGAGACCCGCCGTGAGACTCGCTGTGAAAACCAGCCTGCCGCTGGCCCTGGTGACCCTGGCCGCCGCGACGCTGTCGCCGGCCGCGGCGGCGCCGCGGAGCGGGCCCGGCGCCTGGCGCCACGATCCGCTTTGGGACGACGGCAACGCCGAGCTGTGCGCCTACGAAGTGGAGTGGCCGCGCTACGGCCATACCTTCACCGGCCGTGCGCTGCTGGTGTTGGTCAAGGAGCCGTGGGACCCCGAGCAGAACGTCAAGGCGGACTCGTCGCGCCCGAGTGGCTTCGACGTGCTCAAGCTCAACCACGTCCGCGACGTTCCCACCGGCGTCTACACCTACCACCAGCTCGCCAGCGCCTTCCTGCGGCGCGACGACGGGCGGCTGGTCAAGCTCGCCACCAGCAGCGCCGAGGCGTGCGGCCTCACCACCGCGCAGAAGGTGAACGGCGGCCCGCTCTCGGTGCACAGCTACTTCGACGGCGCCGCCGACCGCGAGGTGCTCTGGCCCGACGACGCCGTGGCCGAGGACGCCCTGCCGGCGCTGCTACGCGATTGGGTGGACTCGACCGCGGATGCGGCACCGCCGGCGCAGCTGCTCGTCTTTCCGACCCTGCTCGACTCGAAGCTGGCGAAGCTCGCGCCACGACGGCTCCACCTCGGTCGCCGCGACGCGGGCGAGGTCGACGTTCCGGGGGGCCGCTTCGAGGCTGTCGAGCTGCGCCTCACCGGCGACGGCGAGTGGCGCTCTTACCGCTTCGAGCGCGCCACGCCGCACCGGCTGCTCGACTTCGAGTCGAGCGACGGCACCCACTACCGCATGTCCAAGTGCGGCCGCGTCCGCTATTGGGAGATGCACGACCCCGGCGACGAGGAGTGGCTGCCGCCGAAGCTTCGCTGAGCGGGCGCTACGGGATCAGCCCGCGCACCAGCAGGAAGGTGATCGCGGCGATCGCCGCCGAGCAGGGGATGGTGAGCACCCACGCCCAGACGATGCGCCCCGCCACTCCCCAGCGCACGGCAGACAGGCGACGCGTGGCGCCGACGCCGACGATGGCGCCGGTGATGGTGTGCGTCGTGGAGACCGGGATCGCCCAGCTTGCTGGCGAGGAAGAGCGTGATGGCGCCGCTGGTCTCGGCCGCAAAACCGCCCACCGGCTGCAGCCGCGTCACCCGCTGCCCCATGGTGTGGACGATGCGCCAGCCGCCCGACAGCGTGCCGAGCGCGATCGCGGCGTGCGCGGCGAGGATCACCCACAGCGGGATGCCGAAGGTGTCGAGGTAGCCGCCGGCGACCAGCACGCCGGCGATGATCCCCATCGTCTTCTGCGCGTCGTTGGAGCCGTGGCCGAGGCTGTAGAGCGCCGCCGAGACGAGCTGCAGCCGCCGGAAGACGCGGTTGACCCGCGCCGGCGTCCAGCGCGCCACCATCACGTAGAGCCCGCTCATCAGCAGCCAGCCGAGCACCAGGCCGAGCAGCGGCGCCAGCACGATGAAGATCAGCGTCTTCGTCCAGCCGGCGAGCAGGATGACGCCGAAGCCGGCCTTGGCGACGGCGGCGCCGGCGTAGCCGCCGATCAGCGCGTGCGAGGAGCTGGTCGGCAGCCCCCACCACCAGGTGAGCAGGTCCCAGACGATGGCGCCGACGAGGCCGGCGAGGATCACCCCGTTGGTGACCGACGAGAGGTCGATCATCCCCTTGCCGATCGTCTTCGCCACCGCGGTGCCGAAGGTGAAGGCGGCGGCGAAGTTGAAGAACGCCGCCCAGCACACCGCCTGCAGCGGCGACAGCACCCGCGTCGACACCACGGTGGCGATCGAGTTGGCGGCGTCGTGGAAGCCGTTGATGAAGTCGAAGACCAGCGCCACCGTGATGACGCCGATGACGATGGCCAGGCTCGTCGTCACACCCGTGCCTCGCGATCACGCCAGGTGCCTCAGCTGTGCTTGAGGACGATGCCCTCGAGCACGTCGGCTACCGACTCGGCCGCGTCGGTGGCCGCCTCGAGCAGGTCGAGGATCTCCTTCCACTTGATGACCGCTGATGGGGTCGCGTTCCTCGCGGAAGAGGTGCGGCAACCGCCTCGCGGTGCATCAGGTCTGCCTCGTGCTCGAGGGTGTGGATCTCGCGGATGTGCTCCTGCACGCCGGTGCGCTTCTCCAGCGCCTCGATGGCGGCCCGCAACTGGTCGGCCTGCTGGCCGATGATCGCCGCCAGCTCGGCGGCGCCGCGCCGCACGGTGCGCGATCTCGTAGAGCGGAAAGAGCGTGGCCGCGGCGTCGATGGCATCCATGACGTCGTCGAGCGTGCGCGCGAGAGCATGGATGTCCTCGCGGTCGAGCGGGGTGACGAAGGTGGTGTTGAGGCGCTGGACGATCTGCCGCGTGCGCTCGTCGCAGTCGTGCTCGACGACGCGGATCTCCTCCGCCTTGGCGTAGTCGGGAGCGGCGCCGCCGAGCATGCCGCGCAGCAGCCGCGCGCCGTCCTGCACGCGCCCGGCCATGGCGGTGAACTCGTCGAAGAAGCGGGCTTGTTGGGGCAGGAAGCGAAAGCGCACGCGGACCCTCCTCGTTGACGGAGCGGATGCGAACCGGCGGGCGAAACCTAGCCGTGATGCGGTGTGACGGTCAAGCAACGGAGCCGCGACGGGCCGACTGGCGCCTTTGACGGCGCGGTGACGACAGCGTGACGACCACACGTCGGGCGCCCGCGGCGTCACTCGCCGCGGTGCTGCGGATAGAGCTCCACCCGCTCGGTCTCCGGCGGCAGCGACTGTTTGAGCAGGTAGAGCACCTGCCCGGTGTGGTAGCTCATGTGCTCGACGGCGTGGAAGACGGCGGCGAGGATGTCGGTGTCGTAGCCCTGGATGCGCAGCGGCCGGGCGAGGTCCGCTTCCGGCAGTCGGCGCAGCATCGCTACGCAGCGCTCGACGACTGCCGTCGAGACGGCGCATCAGCTCGGCCACGTCGGCGCCGCCGGTGGCGGCGAACTCGCCGGCCCGATCGCGCGCGTAAGGCTCGCCGCCGACGCCGTCGAGCAGCCAGAACGAGAGGTTGCCGCGGAGGTGGAGCAGCAGGTTGCCGACCGCATTGGTCTCCGGCGCCGGCCGCCACCAGAGGCGCTCGTTCGGCAGCCGCTCGACGGCGAAGCCGATCTTCGCCAGGTACTCCTCCAGGTAGCGGGCGGCGAGCTCTTGAAAGCTCGGTGCCGGCCCGCGCGAGAGCGCGGTGGCGATGGGCGGCTGCACGGCGCTCACGCGTGTGCCTCGAGGAAGGCGTAGTAGAGCACCAGCAGCACGGCGAGCACCACCATCAGCCAGTGCACCTCGCGCCAGCGCCCGGAGAACAGCTTGATCGCCACCCAGCTCACCAGCCCGAGCGCGATGCCGTTGGCGATCGAGTAGGTGAAGGGGATGCCGATGACGGTGAGGAAGGCGGGGATCGCCTCGTCGAAGCGCTTCCAGTCGACCTCGCGGACGCTCTCCATCATCAGCGCGCCGACGACGATGAGGGCCGGCGCGGTGGCGAGCGGCGGCACCGCGATGAACAGCGGCGCCAGCACCAGCGAGGCGAGGAAGAGGATCGCCACGACGACGCCGGTCAGGCCGGTGCGGCCGCCCTCCTCGATGCCGGTGGCCGACTCGATGTAGGCGGTCACCGGGCTGGTGCCCAGCGCCGCGCCGGCGGTGGTGCCGAAGGCGTCGGCGAAGAAGGCGCGGCCGGACTTGGGGAGGTCGCCGCGCTCGTCGACGAAGCCGCCCAGCCGCCCGACGCCCATCAGCGTCCCGGCGGTGTCGAAGAGGACGACGAAGAGGAAGGCGAGCACCACCGTCGCCAGCGTGCCGCTCGCCATGCCGCTCCAGTCGAAGGCGAAGAGCGTCTGCTCGGGCAGCCGCGGCAGCGCCACGATCGCGGTGGGCGGCGGCGAGACGCCGAGCAGCCAGGCGGCTGCCGTGGCGGCGGCGATGCCGACCAGCAGCGCGCGCGCGCAGCCGCAGCGACAGCAGCACCGCCATCAGCACCAGCGCGCCGAGGGCGAGCAGCACGGCCGGCGCGTGCAGGTCGCCGAGGGTGATCATCGTCACCGGGTGCTTCTGCACCAGGCCGGCGTTCTCGAAGCCGATGAGGGCGAGGAAGAGGCCGATGCCGCCGCCGATGGCGAGCTTGACGTTCTGCGGGATGGCACGCAGCAGCAGCGTGCGCAGCCCGCCCGCGGACAGCGCCATGAACAGCAGGCCGCTGACGAAGACAGCGGTGAGCGCCACCTGCCAGCTCACCTTCATGCCGCCCACCACCGAGTAGGCGAAATAGGCGTTGATCCCCATCCCCGGCGCCAGCGCGAACGGGTAGTTGGTGAGCAGCGCCATGGCGAGGGTGCCGACGGCGGAGCCGACGGCGGTGGCGAAGACGACGTCGCCCGGCGGCATCCCCGCCGCGGCGAGGATCTGCGGGTTGACGAGGAGGATGTAGGCCATGGTGAGGAAGGTGACCAGGCCGGCGCGCAGCTCGGTGCCGACGGTCGTCGAGCGCTCGCGCAGCCGGAAGAGGCGCTCGAGCAGACCGGAGTGCGCGGCCGGGTTCACAGCTGGGTCCGCGTCCGGGCGTGGTGGCTCGCCGTTTGCCATCGTCGACCTCCTGAGCGTGAAGCGGCGGGATTCTACGCGCCTGCCGGCCCGCAACCCTCTGATATCATCGCGTTTCGCGGCCGCCGTGCGGCCCACCCGCCGCCGCCGAATACCCCTGATGAAAAAGCTCGGAGAGCTCCTCGTCGAACGCGAGTGGGTGACGCGGGAGCAGCTGACCCAGGCGCTGCGCCACCAGCAGGTCTTCGGCGGCCGGCTGGGCACCTGCCTGCTCGAGCTCACCCTGCTCTCCGAGGACCGCCTCACCAAGGCGCTGTCGGACCAGCTCGGCGTTCCCGCGGTGACGCAGGACGACCTGCGGGTGATCGCCGACAACTTGACCGAGGCGGTGCCGGCGAAGCTCGCCTGCCGCGTGCGCGCCATCCCCTTCGAGCGCTTCGGCAACGCGCTGTCGATCGCCATCGCCGACGTGCGGGACCTGCAGGCGCAGGACGAGCTCGCTTTCGTCACCAGCAAGCGGCTGAAGGTGCACGTCGCTCCCGAGGTCCGCATCCTCGAGGCGCTCGAGAAGCACTACAACTGCCAGGCCGAGCCGCGCTACTCGCGCATCTGGGACCGGCTCAACCGCGCCAAGTACCTGTGGCAGGAGGAGGCTCCGGCGGCCGCGGCTCGGCGCCGCCCGGAGGCGCCGCCGACGCCGGAGCCCATCCGCGCCCCAGCGAGCGCGCAGTGGCAGCCGCCGCCGCCGCTGGAGTCCGGGGTGCACAGCATGGCCGCCGCCGCCGCCGCCGAGCGGGCGGCCGAGCACGCCGCGCGCGTCGTGGCACCACCGCCGCCGGCGCCCGTGGCGTCACCCCCCGTGGCGCACCCCCCGTGGCGACGCCCACCGTGGCGACGCCCACCGTGGCGCCGCCCGCGGCGCTCGCTCCCGTGTCCCCTGCTCCGGCTCCAGCGCCGGCGAAACGACGGTGGTTCTCGCGGGCGCCCAAAGAGACGCCGGTCGCGGCTCCCGTACCCGACGAAGCGGTCGAGGCGCGGCTTGCCGAGGTGGCGCCGCCGCGGTCCCAGCCGCTTGCGCCGCCGCCGGACCCGGTCGCGAGCCCCGCGGCCCCGCCGCGCGTCGCGGCGCCCGCTCCGCTGCCGACGGCGGTGCCGAGCCCCCCGCGCATGCCGTCGCCCATCCCGCCGGCCGCGCCGCCGCCGAGCGCGCCTCCGAGGGTGCTTCCGAAGGCACCCAGCCCAGCTCCGGCACCCTCGCCGCCGCCGGTCGCCGCGCCCTTCGTCGCGGCACGGACGAGCGACGCCGAAACCCTGCCGCCGGCGCCCACGCCGACGCCGCTCGTCGCCGCGGCTACTGCCGTGCCTGCTGCCGCCGCGCCCGCTACCGTCGCGCCCGGGGCCGCGATCGAGCAGGAGTCGAGCGACACCTCGCCGCTGCTGGTGCCCAAGCCGGTGGCGACGCTCCCCGACTTCGAGGCGCGGATGGGCGAGGTGGAGGAGCGCGACGACGTCGCCCACGCGGCGCTCTCCTTCCTGAGCCGGCGCTTCCAGCGCAGCCTGCTGTTCATGATCCGCGGCGAGACCGTGGCCGCCTGGATGGGCGGCGGCGAGGGCGTCGACCAACGCCTCTTCGGCGAGATCGAGATCGGCTTCGAGGAGCCCTCGCTCTTCCTCAACCTGCGCGAGGGGAGCCCGTTCTACCGCGGGCCGCTGCCGCGGCTGGATGCGCACCAGCGGCTGGTGCGGGTCTGGGGCGGCAAGTACCCCAAGGAGTGCCTGCTTGCTGCCGGTGCGCATCAAGAAGCGGCTGGTGGCGGCGGTCTACTGCGACGGCGGCCACGACGACATCGCCAAGGTCGACATCGGCGAGCTGCAGCAGATGGCGGCGCTGATGGGGCGCGGCTTCGAAGCGTTCCTGGTCAAGCGCAAGCAACTACCCCCCCCGCGCGCGTAGCGCGCTGCCGCCCCCCGCCCGACCCCCTCCCGCTGGTTTGGTTTTCACCCCTGTCCCCCGTCCCCCTGCCCCTCCAGGGGCAGGGGGCGCCACCACCCGTCCCTTCATGAATGGCGCTGCCACTTCCTGCCGGCGAGCGCCGTCACCACCCCCTGCAGCGTGCGCACCTCCTGCGAGGTGGGGGAGGCGCGGGCGATGAAGTTGCGCAGGTTGCGCACCATGTTGGCGCGGGTGTGCGGCGGCCAGAGGAAGTTGGCGGCGTCGAGCTCGCTCTCGAGGTGGCTGAAGAGGTGGTGCAGCTCGGCGCGCGTGGCCTGGCGGTGGCGCAGGTCGTCCGCCGCCGGCGGCTCGGCCGCGGGCTCCGGCGTCGCCTCCTCGCCGGCCTGGTACCACTCGTAGGAGACCAGCATCACCGCCTGGGCGAGGTTGAGCGACGAGTAGGCGGGGTTGAGCGGCACGGTGAGCACGGCGTCGGCGAGCGCCACCTGGTCGCTGTCGAGCCCGGTGCGCTCGGGGCCGAAGAGCACGCCGCAGCCCTCGCCGGTGGGGGAGCCTTCTCGCATTTCCGCCACCGCCTCGCGCGGCGTCACCACCCGTTTGCGCAGGTCTCGCGGACGGGCGGTCGAGGCGTAGAGACGGCGCAGGTCGGCGACGGCATCCTCCAGCCGGTCGTAGACGCGGGCCTGCTCGACGATGCTGTCGGCGCCGGAGGCAGTCGCCAGCGCCCGGGGGTTGGGCCAGGGCGGCCGCGGCGCCACCAGCCGCAGGTCCGTCAGGCCGCCGTTGAGCATGGCGCGGGCGGCGGCGCCGATGTTCTCGCCCAGCTGCGGCGTCACCAGCACGATCGCGGGCCCGCTCAGCCGGGCATCGCGGGTGGAGTCGGAACCTGCCATCTTCGTTGTTCTACACTAAGCGCGTTCCACGAGCCGGTGAGTCCCCGCGAATCGTCCTGCGAAGATCCTGCGCACATCCTTCGAAACCCAGTGACCGAAGCCCGTCTAACCACCCTCGATCGCCGCGTGCGGGTGCGCGTGCAGGCCGGGGCGCTGCTCCTCGTGGTGGTGGCGCTGCTGCTGACGCAGCTGGTGCTGGAGAACCGACGGGCCGCCCGCCGGCTCGACGTCACCCTCGGCGAGCGCACGCCCGGGCTCGACATCGCGACGGTGGCTCCAGAGGGACCGGCCGACCGGGCCGGGTTGCGGGGGGGCGACCGGGTGCTGGCGGTCAACGGCAAGGCGATCGCGGACGCTGACGGATATCAAGTCGCTGCCCGCAGCCTGCCCGCGGCGGGCAAGGTGCCGTTCCTCGTCGAGCGCGACGGTCAGAGGCTGCTGCTGCAGGTGCGGCCGGGCATGCCGCTCGGGTGGCGCAACTGGATACTCAACGCTCTCGGGGCGCTTGCCTACCTCGCGCTCGCCCTGCTCGCGCTCCGACAGCAGGACAACGACCTGCGCGCGCGGCTGCTGCTGTTCTTCTCGACGGCGGTGGCGCTCGAGCTGGCCCTGCCGTGGGCGGCGACGTCTTCGCAGCTCGCCTTCGTCGTCACGCCGCTGTTCTACCTGCTCACCGGCTTGCAGCTGGGGCTCGAGCTGCACCTGGCGACGGTGATCGCCGGCCGGCCGGCATGGCTGAACCGGCACCGCTGGGTAGTCCCCACGTACTACGTCGTCGGGCTGACCTTCGCGGCGCTCGGCATCCTCACCTACGTCGGCGGGCGTGGGCTGGGGCTCGAGCTGCCCTGGACGCCGCGTCAGTTCGACCAGATCCTCAACACCGTCGCCCTGCCGGTGTGGGCCTTCCTCGAGATGGCGCTGCTGATCCGTCCCGCGATCCAGCACCCCGAGCCGCGGGCGCGGCAGCAGGCGGCGCTGGTGCTGGCCGGCGTTTTCCCCTGGGCGGCCGTGGTGGCGGTGCGGCTGGGGCACGCTCTCGCCGGCCAGGGCAGCCCGGCCTGGGCCGACGCCGTCGAGCCGCTGGCTCTGCTGTGTTACCCGGTGGCGGTGGCGGTGGCGATCTCGCGCTTCCAGCTCTTCGACCTCGAGCTGGTGGTGCGGCGGAGCCTCGTCTACACCGCACTCAGCACGCTGCTGCTGCTGGTCTTCTACGCGGCGCTCGGCGCGGGGGGCGTGCTGGCCTCGGAGTTCGTCGCCGGCGGCGAGCGGATCTGGGTGGTGGCAGGCGCGACGCTGCTGCTCGGCCTGCTGTTCACGCCGCTGCGGCGCTCGGTGGAGCACGTCATCTACCGGCGCTTCTTCCCCGAACGGGTGGCGCTGCGCCAGCGGCTCACTGCCCTCGCCGGCGAGCTGCCGGCCCTCGGCAAGCTGCCGCTGATGGGCGAGCGGCTGGTGAGCAGCCTCGGCGACATCCTCGGCATCCGCTGGGCGACGCTGCTCATCGCCGACCCGGTGAGCGGCCTGCTGATGCCGCTGTCGAGCACCGCCGGCGACCTCGCCGAGAGCCTCGAGCGCTCGCTGCTGCTGTCGCCGGCCGACCCCGGCCTCAAGCTGCTCACACAGTCGGGCCGCGCCTTCCCCGCCCGCCAGCTCGCCACCAAGAGCGCCGTGCTCGGCCACCGCCTGGAGACGATGGGTGCCCAGGTGGCGGCGCCGCTGGTCTCGCACGGCAAGCTCATCGGCCTGCTGCTGCTGGGCCCCAAGCAGGCGGGCGACCGCTACCTCGCCGAGGAGATGGAGCTGCTCAATCTCCTCGCCCACCACGTGGCGATCGTCTTCGAGAACGCGCGGCTCTTCGAGTCGGCGACGCGCGACAGCCTCACCGGCCTGCTGCGCCGCGAGGCGATCCTCGAGCGGCTGGAGGCCGAGCTGCAGCGCGCCGTGCGTTACGGACGGCCGCTCGCCATCGGCCTCGCCGACCTCGACCACTTCAAGTCGGTCAACGACCGCTTCGGCCACCTGATGGGCGACGCCACGCTGCAGTGGGTGTCGCGCGTGCTGCAGAGCGGCCTGCGCAGCACCGACCACGTCGGGCGCTACGGCGGGGAGGAGTTTCTGCTGCTGCTGCCCGAGACCGACCTCGCCGGCGCGGTGGCGGTGGCGGAGAAGGCGCGCGCCCTCGTCGAGCGCGAGCGCTTCGTCGACGAGGAGGGCAAGGCGGTGGCGGTGACGCTGTCGATCGGCCTCGCCGCCGTCGACGAGATGCCGCGCGAGAAGCTGACCGCCAAGGAGCTGATCGCGGCGGCGGACCGCTCGCTCTACCGCGCCAAGGACGAGGGGCGCAACCAGGTGCGGCCGGCGGCGGTCGCCGGCGGCGAGCTGCTGGCCTAGGTCGACTCCCGCGTCCAGGCGGGCGCGCCGGCGGCGGCCTCGGCCGGCGTCGACAGCAGCTGCAGCAGCCGCGCCATCACCTCGCGCCAGCGCGGCAGCTCGCCGTGCTCACGGCGGGCGAGCAGCAGATCGAGCTCGTCGTCGAGACCGGCGAGGGCGTCGAGCTGGTGGAGGAGGTCGGCGGAGACCAGGCGCGCGTGAGCGGCGCGGCCGAAGAGCTGGTGGTAGGCGCGGCGCAGCAGCGCGCGGTCGTGCTGGCGCAGCTCCTCGCGGTGGCTCACCGCCTTGAGCAGCTCGGCGAAGCCGACGATGTCCTGCCAGAGGTGGTGCCCGGCGCCGAGGTCGGGCGGGTCGGCGACGATCCACGCCGAGATGCGGCGGCGCAGCTCGCGCATGCCGACGCGGTCGTCGAAGCGCAGCAGCGGGTAGAGCTCGAGCTCGCGCAGCTGGTGGAGGCGGTCGTGGACGCTGGCGAGCCGGTCGGGCAGCGTCGCCGGCTCGGGCCGCGGCGGGCGCAGGACCTCGCGGCGCACCTCGGCGTAGAGCCGTCGCGTCTGCAGCGACACCTCGAGGTCGGACCACTGGCGCATCGGCGGCTCGAGGCCCTCGAAGTCGTGGATGGCGGACTCCACGGAGATGAGGGTGCGCTTGAGGGTGCGCAGGCCGGCGTCGCAGCTGCTGGCGACGCGCAGGAAGTCTTCCTGGTCGATGGAGGCGAGGAGGTCTTGCAAGGCGCCGCGGAGGTCGGCGCGGGCGAGGAAGACGAGGTCGGTGACCTCCTGGCCGGCGATCTCGGTGGAGATGAGATGGCCGATGTCGTGGAGGGAGTCGGCCTCGCGCACCTCCTGCTCGGGGACCGTGGCGCGCTCGTAGTGGGCTTGGACGGTCTCGAGGAGGTCGATGGCCTGGCGAATTCGTTCGACGAGCCGGGGCGCGAAGAGGGCGCCGCGGGCGACCGCGAGGTCGTCCTCGGGGACCTGGAAGTGGACGCTCTGCAGCTCCTCGACGACGGCGCCGAGACGCTCGATGACTTTGTTGGCGGGGCGGGGGCCGGGGATCATCGTGGGTGCCGCGTCGAGAGGATGTTACTTAATTGCGGAGGGTGGAGATCGTCGTTGGAGTCGGAGCCCGGTCATTCCACTCCCGCGACATCGGAGCAGCACGGTGTGACTAGCGGCACGACAGAGCCGGTGAGGCGACGACAAGGGAGCGTGAGGTAAGGCACCAGACCTACCACGGCGACGGTCGAGCTTGCCGACAGGCCGTTCGACGACCACTCATGGAGGCGGGTGCTTGGCGGATCCGAGGGCCGCCGCGGCGGCACCTCCGGAAGGCGCTTTAGCGACTGCTGCGGGTCAACGGTCGTAGCGGCGCCTGGAGGTGGAGGCGCGCTCTCCTGCTCCCAGTAACCACGTGGAGCGCGCCGGTGCCGCGGCGGCGGCCCTCGGATCCGCCCGCAACCCGCCGGCCGGATGGTCACCGACGCTCAGCCCCCGCAACTCGCTGACCACCTATTGTCGATCAGATCAGCGAGACGGCTCTCTGCAGGAACCAGAACGTGGCCATCGCGCCGATGCCGTACGCGGGCACCGCTTGCGACCACTGCGGCCAGGAGACGGGCAGCTTGCGCACCGCAGCCGCGACCAGCAGCACGGCGCCGACGAAGGCGAGCTGGCCGAGCTCGATGCCGGCGTTGAAAGAGAACAGCGCCAGCGGGATCTCTGCTGTAGGCAAGCCGACCGCGGCAAGCGCTCCGGCGAAGCCGAGGCCGTGCAGCAGGCCGAAGCCGGCGGCGACCGCCCAGGGGGCTCGGTGGGTCAGGGTCGGTTGGCCCCTCCGCAGGTTGGTGAGCTCGACCGCGAGGAAGAAGATGCTCAGCGCGATCGCCGCCTCGATCGGCGCCTGCGGCACGTGGACGACACCCAGCGCTGCCAGCGCCAGAGTGATGCTGTGGCCAACAGTGAACGACGTGATCGTCCACAGCAGCGATCTTCCCCAGCCGACGAGCAGCACCAGGGCGAGCACGAAAAGGAGGTGGTCCCAACCGAGCAGGATGTGCTCGACTCCCAGCCTCGCGTAGTCCCTGAACACGCCGGCCCGGCTGCTGTCGGCGTCGATGCGGCAACTCGGCGACTCCGCCTTCAGCACGTGCCGGATGCGGCGGCCGTCGCGCAGCGCGATGCGCAGGAGCACGTCGGCCTGGCTGCTGGCGATCCCCTCCACGCCCAGCGACTTGCCGGCGAGGCCGCCCGGGCACCGCATCCGCCAGCGGGCGCGCATGCCGGTCCCTTCCTTGCGCACCTCGGGGTCGCCGATCCCCTCGCACTCGACCGGCAGCACCGGCCGCAGCTGGCTGCCCTGGACGCGCACCGCCGGCTGCTTCCAGCTCACGCTCGCTACGTCCGCGGAGAGCTCCTGGACCTCGAGCAAGGCGGGCGCGAACTGATGCGCGCGCGCCGGTGCAGCGGCAGCCACGACGAGGAAACAGGCCGGCGCGAGCCAGCGGCGCGGCGACCCGACCTTCACGACTCCCTCCCCGCCACCACGATCTCGAACTCCGCCCGCAACTCGCGCAAGCGCAGCCGCAGCCAGTCGTCGGCCAGCTTCTGCAGAACCGCCGACTCCACCTGCTGGCGCACCGCCGCGAGCGGCAGCACGGACGCCGGCCGGTTCTCGTGCACCCACACCAGGTGGTACCCGTAATCCGACGGGATCGGCTCCGACCAGGCCCTCGGGCGCAGCGCCATCACCGCGGCAGCGAAGTCGCCGCCGAGATCGGAGCGCAGGCCCTGCTCCGTCAGCAGCTCGAAGTGCACCGGCGCCGGCGTCTCGTCGGCGAGCCGGAGCGCGGCGTCGAAGTCGAGCCGCTCGGCACGGATCCGCGCCAGCAGCTCGCGAGCGTGCGCCTCCGGGTCCGGCCACAGGAAGGCGTTGACCGCCAGCTGCGAGATGCGCAGGCGTGCCGGCTGCGTGTACTCGGCGGCGTGGGCGCCGTAGTACTCCTCGACCACCTGCGGCGCCGGCTGCTGCATCAAGACCACACTCTTGATCAGCCGCTTGGCGCTGTCGACGAGGATGCGCCGCACCACCAGGTCGCCCTCGTCGAGGCCGAGCTCCACGGCGGCGTGCGCCTTGCCGGCCTGCGTCGACTCGTGCGGGTTGGCCTCGACGAACTCGGCGATCTGGGCGAGGCGGGCCTGCACGGCCGAGTTCTCGCGCATGCCGAGGGCGACCGCGTACTGGAAGAGCACCTCGTCGTCGACCTGCATGTCGACCATCTGGTCCCACTCGCGGCGCGTTGGCGGGCGGCCGGTGTCGGCGACGAAGTCCTCGAGCATCGCCGCGAGGCGATGGGCGGGGATCTCGACGCGCTTCTTGGGCGCGACGAGAGTCCCGCCCACGAGCTCGCTGATGCCGAAGAGGACGGCCCCGAGCGCCGCCATGTGCAGCGCCGGGGCCTTGAGCCACTTCATGGCGCTACTTCTTCGCCACCGCGGCAGGCCGCGTCGGCTCGTACCAGATCGGCGAGGTCCAGGCGCGCTCCTCGAAGATCGAGTCGCGGGTGTTCTCCTCCGCCCAGACCACCGACGGGCCACCGGTGCCGTTCTGGATGGTCGAGGACTCGGCCATCGGGTAGGCGTCGTCGATGCCGAGGTGCCCCGGCCACTGCTCGTTCTCCGGGTGCCACCCCATGACGCCGGTGTGCGAGTCGGAGGCGGACACGACGCCCATCTTGAAGGGGTTGATGCCGTCGAACTTCCCGGTGGCGGCGTACTGGATGCCGTCCTTCCAGACGTTGCGCACGTAGGCGCGGTCGCCCCAGGTGTCGGGAGGCTCGGGACCGGTGGAGCCGCCCCCCGAGCCGACGCCCGAGGCCGAGCCCAGCGTCTTGCCGTCGAGGATCTCGAAGGCGCAGTACTCGTCGATCGTGTTGGTGCCGGCGAGGAAGCGCGGGTCGTAGCGGCACTCGCTGGCGCCCTTGTCCTGGTAGATCTCGACCAGCGGCTCCATCTGCAGGTGCCGCTTGGCGTCGGCGGTGTTGAAGGGGTCGAGGAACATCGGCGGAATGATGTCGCCGCCGCCGCCGAGGTTGGAGTTGTGGGGGATGGTGATGAAGTCGCAGCGGCGCGCCTGGCCGGGAGTGACGTTCTTGCCGTTGGTGCAGTCCTCCTCGAGCTTGTTCCAGAAGGGCTGCGGTAGCGGATAGGTGACACGCGTGCCGGCCGGCACCGGCCACACCCGTTGCTCGTCCTCTTTGCCCAGAACGATAGAGGCGACGCTGTCGATCGGCTCCTTGGTGGGATCGGTGTTGACTCTCACCGCCATGTCGAGGGCGTTGACCGGCTTCTTGACCACGCGGTCGTTGCGGAAGATGACGTTGCGGTGCCAGTTGTTGAGCAGCGGCGTCGAGGTGTTCTCGTAGGCGATGAAGCTGGTGAACTTGCACTCCTCGCTGCGGTCGTAGGCTTCCTCGGCGGCCTTCTGGATCTCGCTCCACACCTCCATCTCCGCCTTGGCGCACAACTCGGGGTTGTTGTTGCACACCGGCAGGTTGGTGTTCTTGCTGACCGGGCCGAGGCCGGGAACGGTGAGCTGGGTGAAGGCGTTCGAGGCGAGGCTCTTGCCGAACGCCGGGTTGATGGCGTGCAGCGGCTCGTAGAAGAAGCCGTTGATCATCCGGCACTCCATCGACAGGCTCTCGGGGAGGTCCTTGCCCGACTCGTCCTTGAGGATGCCCTTGCAGAAGCCCATGACGCCGAAGTGCTCGGAGTGGTCGGTGACCGCGCCCCAGTCGAGCGGATCGTCGATGCACGGCGTGCGGCTGGGGCCGCCGGCGGGCGTCGGCGTCGGCGGGTCGCTGCAGCTCTTGCGCTTCGGCCGCGGCTGCAGGCCCGAAGGCTCGGGGAGGTTGATCGGCGCCAAGCCTTTGGCGAAGCGATAGGCGCCGCGCGGGTCGTTGCCGTTGGCGTAGTCGACGAAGCGAATGCTGGCGTCGAAGGAGAGGCCGGTGTGCAGGTGAGTGGTGCCGAAGAGGGCCTGGCGCTTGGGGTTGTAGTTGCTGCAGCGCGGCCGGTCCTCGGTGATCTCGAAAGGTGGTTTCGCGCCGTTGGCGGAAGGCTTCGCGGCGGCGGCGAAGCCGGGATCAGAGAGACCCAGTGCAGAGAGGAACAGGACGCCAGTTGCGGGCAAGCGAACGACGAAGCCCACAGCCCGTGACGACTGCATAGCTCACCCTCCATGTTCCGCCAGGCGGGCAGCCAGGAATTTACGAGCGATCGTAACAGCGGGTGGAAAAAGAAGTCGAGACCCAGCCGCTACCGCCCCCGCCGTCATCGCGGACGTCCTACTCGGGGAGGGTGCCGCCGTTCGCAGTGGGCTTGGACCGGTCTCGAGGAGCTCGAGGGCTTACCCAGGAGGCGTTTGGTTTCGAGGTGACGACGTGTGTCGCGAGCAAGAGCCGGCAGCCGGGCGCCCGCGGCGCTCGGCTGCCGGACTCAGCGGTCTCAGGGCTCCCCAAGACCCGTCTTGTTCTTGTCCTGGCCGCCGGTGTCGCCGCCGCCACTGTCACCCTCACCGAGACCGCCCACCTTCCCGGTGTCGGGAGAGTTGGTGTCGGGACCGTCAGCGGTCGAACTCAGACTCCGGCTGGCGGCTTCGTTGCGTTCCTGATCCGGCAGCTCGCTCTTCGTTGCCATGGTGCCTCCTTCGAGCTCGGGTGCGCGGCGCTGTGTGCGACGCGGGCGGCTGGGGCTCGAGGCCAATCGCTGACGGATTGGTTCCCAACGACAACGCTTTCTTGGCGCCAGCGCCTTCAGTCGATCCCCTGGAGGACGAAGGGCGCCCAATAGAAGGGAGCCTCGAAGCGGCCCTGGCGGCTGAGCCATCGCTGCGCTTGGCGCAAGGCAGTGGCCGGGGGGGAACCCCCTCGAAGCAGCTGCCGATAGAACTCGGCCATCAGGCGAGCCGTGCCCTTGTCATCGACGCTCCAGAGGCTGACGAGCACGCGCGAGCTACCTGCGTAGAGAAAACCGTGAGCGATGCCCTCGATCCCGTTTCCGCGCACGTGATCGCCCAGCGCCGTCTGGCAGCCACTGAGCACGGTGAGATCTGCGTCGAGCGATAGGCGGTGGATCTCGTGGAGGCGGAGATCGGACTCGACGTAGCCCCCACTGCGGTCGTAGCGCGAGAGGGCAAGTCCCGACAGCTCCGGGAACTGCTCATCGATCCAAGCGTGGGTGGCGAAGTGAACGATGGTGAAGCGGCGGAGATCAGTCGTCAAGGCGGCGCCCTTACTGGCCGCAAACCCGGTCCATATGGCGGAGCGCTCGGGGCCGGCGACCTCTGCAATAGCCCGCGCCTCGTCGGCGGAGAAGGGGAGCCGAGGGAGGTCACGACTTATGGCGACCGGCAGTCCGTCGCGCCCCGAGGCTGCGAGCTCTTTGAGCTTCCACCCCGAGTCGCCGCGCGGATCCGTGCGCGAGAATACCGGGTCGGCGAACACTGCCACCCGTTGCGAAAGGCGATCGGGGCGAAGCTCGCGTAGACCGAGCATCACCGAGACGGAGGGCACGTAGGTGAGGTCGAAGTCATCGACCACCAGACGATCCTGCCCGCGCGGCGAAGACAAGGCCGCGAACGGCACGTAGTGCAGCAGTCCGTCCGGAACGACTACTAGTCGATTGACGTCCGCTGGAATCGCCCCTGGCGGCAGCAGTTGATGCCCAAGCTCGATAGCCACCAGCCGCCATTGATTGCGATCGATCCGGCTCCCGCGAAGGGCCGCGTGGAAGGAGGTGGCGTGGCTCTCGAGAGTCCGCCGCGGCGGCAGGTCGTGGACGCTGAGCCCGCTTCGCAGCAGGACCAGCAGGTGGCTCCGCGGCTCTCCGAGCACGTAGGTGAGGAGCGCCGTGTGTGGCGCGAGCGCCCGTTTCGCACGTTCGAGATCGATAGGCCGCGGTGCGATCGCGCGGTGGCGGTCCGAGGCGGCGCGTACCGTCGCTCGTACTCGTTCGAGCTCCACCTCGAGGCGCCGGATCTCGCGCGCGACACCTTCGCCACGCGCCTTAGACGTGTCGCCCGCGGCCGCCCTCGCACCAGCTAGGCGATTGAGCTGATCGAGGATCGAACGCTCGGCAAACTGCTGCGCATCCGCTGGTCCGGGGCGCAGCCCGACGCGCGTCTCGACGATTTGCTCGCCGAGAGTGCGGGCGCGGGCCAGGTCGGCGGCCTCGAAAGCACGCGCGAGGTCGCCCGGATGATGCCGCGCACCATAGCGTGCGAAGAGGATGTCGATCTCGAGCTCGGCATAGTCCTGCCACAGCCAGATGGGGCGGTAGTAGTAACCGCGCGTGCGCGCCGACTCGCGGAGGCGGTCAACGATCCGTAGGGCGCGCCGAACGTGGTCGAGCGCTTCGTCGAGCTTGCCTTCGACGCGCGCCGTCTTCGCCAGGCAGTATTCGACGTGGGCCCTCGCTCGCGGGTCGTCACGATTCCGATACCGCTCGCGCGCGTCGTCCAAGCGAGCCCGCGCGGCTCGGACTCGGCCGGTTTCGGCGTAGAGGCAGCCGAGGTTCGCGATCGTCGCCGCGGCGTCGAACGAGCTTGCATCACGGCGCGACAGCGCCACCGCCTGGAGATAGGCGTTCTCCGCTGCGACCGGTCGTTGCGCCTCGCGGAGCAGTGTGCCCAACCGATCCAGGGCTGCTGCCTCGCCGTCGTGGTCCTGGCGCCGGCGGCGGATCTGCAGAACCCGCTGCAGCGCCGGCAAACCTTCCGCCGGCCGGCCGCGCAGATAGTGCACCCAGCCCTCGGCCAGCAGGACGCTGGCCTCACGGCGTTCGTCGCCGGCGGTGCGAGTCAGCTCGATGGCCTCGGCGAGGAGGTCGAGCGCGCGATCATGGTAGTCGAGAGCGCCATAGGCCGTGGCCATGTTCTGCAGGGCCTGGGCGATCTCGAGCGGGTCGCCGATCTGCCGCCACAGTGCCAGCGCTTCGGCGTGGCGGTCGATGGCGCGGTAGGACTGCCCGACTAAGTCGTCGAGCCAGCCGAGGTTGGTCAGCGCGCTGGCGTAGCCCCACTTCTCGTCGCTGGCGCGGGCGCGAGAGATGGCCTCCTCGAGTCGGCCGCGCGCCGCGCCCACGTCGCCGACGGCGACGAGCGCGAGGCTCAGCCGGTTGAGGATGCTGACCTCGAGGTACGGGCTAGGCGCAGCGCGCGCCAGTGCGAGCGCCCGCTCGAACCGCGGTAGCGCGCGCGCGGCCGGTCCGAGGTCACGCCAGAGCGACGCAGCTTCGCGCCAGGCGACGCCCGCCAGGAAGGGCTGGCCGGCGCGCTGCCAGAGATCACCCGCGGCCTCGAAAGCGCGCAGCCGCTGCCGAACGTCCCCTTCCGAGGCGGACTGGAATTGGCGAGCGCCGGCGAAGCAGAGCCGATCCTGCTCGTCAGCCGGCGCACGACGGCGGAGATGGATAGCGTAACTCCCCTTGCCGGCGAACGGGCCGATAGTGATCACGTGTCGGCCGGCAGTGGCGGTGACGAAGCAGATCCGCTCTGGGGCGGCACGGTGAATCGGACTGTCGGCGAAGAGGAGAACCGTGCCCGCGGGGTCGGCGACTTCGACTGCAACGTCGACCTGTGCCTGTTCGACGTCGAGCACCAGCGCTTCCTGCGCACCGAGAGAGAGCTGGTAGATGACCTTGCGTCCGGGCGCCACCGTGCCATGGTGGACGTCGCCCGCCGCCCGCAGGACGCGGACGACATCTGGCGACGCCGGTGGGGGAGCGACGCCTCGCGCGGGGCCGGGTTCTGGCGCAGCATTACGGTTGCAGGCGCCCGCGCCGGCGAGCATCAGCAGTGGCAGCATGCGGCGAATGCCGGCGACGACGGCCGCGTGCATGGCAGGCACCGTGGCGCCCTGCCTCACTCGGCGTACGTGAGCCGCAGCGTGTACGACGCGAGGCGCCGTGCAATGCCGCCGTCCCGGCCGTCGAGCAGGACCACGTAGTCGCCCGGGCTCACAACCGTGCGCGGAATTAGGAGGGCGAACTCGCCGGCAGGCTGGCGCTTCAGGCCGTCCTGTCGCCAGACGGTCTCGCCAGAGGCCCGGTTGAGCACCGCCACGTAGCTGTCGTGCGGCGCCTGGTCGCCGAGAAGCAGCCGCGGCACCAGAGGGTCCATCCCCGCCGGCACTTCGACCACCTCGAGGCCCGTCATGTCGCGGCGGGTGGCGGTGCCGTCGGGCAGCAGGTCAAAGACAAACGGGTGGGTCGCCGGCGGTGTGGACTTACCCGGGCCGTCGTCCCGGGGGCCGGCGACGAAGAACGTTATCCCCAGCAGGGCGAGGCCGATCCCGGCAGCCAGCGACCACGTGGGCCGGCGAGCCCGCGGCATGCGCCGCGAGGTGGCGGCCACTTCGCGCGGCGCCGGCTGCTCGTCGTCGGCGACGCCGCGTCGAAAGGTCGACCAGCTGTGGGCAGCCGCCGTGTCTGCGCCCGCTGCGAGCCGCTCCGACTCGAGGTCGAAGGAGTCGAGACGCTGCAACTCCTCGGCGCAGCTGCGGCACGCCACAAGGTGCGCCCGGATTGAGTCGGATTGCGGGCCTCCCAGCCGCCTCTCCTGGTACTCCACGAGCGCCTCGGGAGTGGGATGAGACGTCAAGTCGGCCTCGAGCGCTCGTCCGTAGGTGACCGCTGCGACGTCGATGAGGCGGCGAAGCGCCGGATCCTCCGGCTCGTCCATCTCGCGGTTCTCAGGTTGAGGCGGAAGTCTGGCTGTCGGGAAGCTCGCGGCGAAGCTCGGCGCGGGCTTGGTGGATCCTCGATGATACGAGATTCGACGGGATGTCGAGCAGCCGCGCGATCTGCTCGTAGCTGTGACCGCGGACCTGCAGAACCAGCGGCTCGCGGAGCGCGGCCGGCAGAGCCTGCAGGATGCGCAGCGCCAGTACCAGCCGCTCGCGGTCCTGGACTTCGCGATCGGGGAGCGGCGACGCGGATTCGATCTGTGGCTGGCGAGCTCCGGCATCGGCGCCCGTGCCGTCGAGCGACACCTCGGCGGCGCTGCGCTTGGCGGCCCGCTGAGAGCGGTGGTGCTTGAGGCAGAGGTTCTTGGCGATCGACACCACCCAGGTGTCGATGGCGCTTTCGCCCCTGAAGCGGCGGGCACATAGGCCCTTGTGGGCTTCGAGAAACGATTGCTGCACCAGTTCCTCGACTTGGTCGCTGGGGATTCCGAACTGGCGCACCTTGGCTGCCAGCTTGGGGTGGATGCGCAGGTAGTCCGCCTCGGTAATCCCTAGCGTCACGGTCCCACTGGCGGAGGTCGTCGGCGAATGCGTTGCGTCCGCCGGGGAAGCGCCCGGTCGGGCATCGGGCCCCTGTAGCGAGTCGTCGACCCTCATCGGCGGCCACACAGGACACCAACGGATTCGGCCCAGATTGCAAACACCGGTACATCAAGTCTACCCACAAGCGCGGAGGGCCCCAAGCAGCTTCGCCGTTCTCTCTCGTTGGTTCCCGCCGCTCGGGGTCTTTGCCGGTGGCGACCGCGGGGCCTTCGCTGTCGCCACCAAGAAACTCGCGCCGTCGGGTACTAAGCCTGCTAAGGACCCGCAAGAGCGGAGGAGGGCCCATGACCCAACCGACAGCATCGCCGGCGGTCGCCAGCATCGAGTACGAGGAGCTGGAGATCGAGGTTGCCTCCTGCGTCTGCGGCGAGCGCGAGGTGCGCGTGTTGAGCTCGCGCTTCGACCGGCCGCGCGAGCGATTCCAACCCCTAGCGAATCCGCTCGGCTTTAGCCAGCGGCTCGAAGAGCTCGACCAGCTGATGCTGCAGGCCGGGACTTCGCAGCTGGCCGCCCAGCGCTCCAAGCTGGCGGAGTCGATCGGCTGCGAGCTCTACCAGGTGCTCTTTCCGGGACGCATCCATCGCACGCTCGACAGGAGCCTCGCCCGCCTTCACACCGTGCGCGAGCGCAAGCCGAACGCCGGTCTGCGCATCCGACTCGGCTTCGGCGACCTTGGCGACGCCGCCGCGGACGTGATGGGACTGCCCTGGGAGTTGTTGTGCGATCCCAACACCCGCGTGTTCCTCGGCAGCGGTCCCGAATCGCCCTTCGTCCGCTACCTGGACCTCGACCGGCCGGCGACGGCGGTGATGGTCAAGCCGCCGTTGCGGATCTTGGCGGTGATCGCCTCGCCGAGGGGGTTGCCGGCGATCGACCTGCCGCTGCACGCCAAGCTGCTCACCGACGCCTGCCCCCGCGGCGGCCCGCTCGAGCTGACGTTCCTCGAGCCGCCGACCCTGGAGGCGATGCGGCAGATGCTTGACCAGGGGCGCCAGACGGGCAGGCCCTTCCATGCAATCCACTTCCTCGGCCATGGCGCGTTCGACGACGGTCGCGGCTTCCTCCACTTCGAGGATGGGCACGGCGGAAGCGCGCGCACACCCGGCCAGACGCTGGCGCAGATGATCCGCGGCTTCAGCGAGCTGCGCTTGGCCGTCCTTGCGACCTGTGTCGGCGCCAGGATGGCTCGCTATAAGGGCCAGCATCCGTTCACCGGCTCGGCCTCGGCCCTGGTTGCCAGCGGTCTCTCCGCAGTGGTGGCGATGCAGTTCCCGGTCTCGGTGGCCGCCGCCGGCAGCTTCACCAGCCTCTTCTACCGCCGGCTGGCCGAGGGGCGAACGCTCGAAGAGGCGGTGACTGAGGGGCGCCTGAGTATCCTGGCCCGAGGCGTCCAGACCGCCGAATGGGCATCGCCGGTGCTGTTCCTGCGCGCGTGGAGTGGCCGGGTGTTCGCCCTCGAGCGTGCGGGCCAGCGGTCGCCGCGTCGCCGGGAAGCGGCCAGCCCGTCGCCGGGATCGGTGATCACCGCCGGTGACCACGCGAGGATCGCCATCGTCGACCGCGGCGGCAAGGTGATCCAACGGTGAACGCTGGTCGAGCCCCACGCACCTGACGCTACGAGCCGACGCCGCCATGCAGACACGCCAGGAGATGGTTCCACCCACCGAGGCCGAGGAACCCGCCGGCGCCTCCGGGCGCGCGTCGGCCCCGCGACCTGGCAGCTGCGCGTTATTGGGCTCGGAAGACTCCGGGAGGACCGGCTTCCTTGCGGCGCTGCACACGGCATTCGAGTGCCGCGACCAAGCCGACTGGACGCGGTTCGTGGAACTGCCTCCTCGGGGCGAGCCCGCCGATGCCGCGGCGCGGGCCGACCAGGAGGGCGGCCCGCGAGGGGACCGACCGGCATCGCCGCCGCCCTGGTCGACGAGAACGTTTCAGCTGGGTATGAGGCCGGGCGGCGCCGATGCCGGCCGGGAGCCCGAGGAGCTCGAGATCTCCGTGCTCGACACGCCGTGCGACTTCTTCGACGGGCTGGCCGCTCGCGACCGCGGCGAGTCGACCACCGCACCGATCGCCGACCTCATTCGCGCGACGCGCAACGCCCGCTGCCTGGTGCTGTTTGTCGGCACCGGCGACGACGGCGCGCCGCCGCTCGACCTCGCAGGTGTCGTCGGAGGCCTGCTGGGCGACGGGCCGACCCGGCTGCCGCGCCTCGGCGCCAAGGCCTGGCCCGGCAGCGAGCCACCCTGGCAGCGCGCCGCTCGGCTCGAGCTTCCGTTTGAGCGCGTGCTGGTGCTCCTCACCGGCGTCGAGGTCCTCGGCGCCAGAGTGGCCGAAAAGCTCGCGTGCGCCGTCGACGACTGGTTGAACAGCGATCCCGCACAGCTCCGAACGCTTGCCGCCTACTCTGGGCTGGACGCCTGGCAGGTCGCCGAGCAGTTGGACGTGCCGGCGCTCCTGCGCGAGCGGGTGAGAGGCCTGGAGCTGCTCGCCTCGAGCCTCAAACCCGGTGCTCTCATCGCGGCGTCGGCCCTGAGCGCCAGCGGCTTCGCGCCGCAGCCGACGCCGCCGGGGCGAAGCGACAACGACTTCGGCCGTCGGCGTGAGCGGGCCGACAGGGCCGGCGTGCCTTTCGGCGTCTGGCCCGCCCTGCTCTTCATGGCGACCGGTCGAGTCGTCGCACCGCTGACGCTGATCGAACGCCGCGAGGACGCTTCGACTACCAGCCGACCAGGCGGCCTGCCACCCGACCCGAGGGAGACCCGGACGTGAATGAAACGCCAGCTCGTCCCCACCTGCAGACGGACCAGGGTCCCACCCCCGGCGGTGCGGGGGGGCCCGCCGATCCCGCCCCATCGGCCCGACGTGAGGTCCGTCTCCGGCTTCCGGCTCCGGCCGCTCCCGCGCGTCGCCTGGGCCGGCTCCCGCGATGGCTGGGACTGGAGCTGTACTCCGACGTTCTGCTGACGCGCAAGGTGCGTAGGGAGCTGTCGGTGGTCGCCGCCGCGCTGACGTTCGTCGCGATCTTCGAGCTGGCCGCGTGGTCCTTCTTCCTCAACGGGCTGTTCGTCGGCGACATGCTGGGCGGCCACTGGCTGGCCACGCCGGCCGCGCTCGCCCTGGCGGCGATCTTCGCCGGCACCATCCTGTTCTTCGAGCGGCAGGTGGTGATTGCCGACTTCCCGACCTTGGCGTGGTGGCGGAAGGCCGCGGCGATGGTGGTGCGTGTCCTATCGATCCTCGTCGCCGGCGCCATCGTCGCTCACGCCGTCGACCTGCTCGCGTTCGCTGACCCCATCGATCGCAGGCTCCACAGCGAACAAGTGCAACGTGAGGAGCGGCGGCTGCAAGCAGATCTCGACCGCCTGCGGGCCCTGCAGCCGGCCGCCCAGCGCAGCGCCACCACCGCGCGCGAGCTCGAGCGGGTGCGTGACGAGATCGGCAGAATCGAGACGCGACAGCAGCAGGCGCTGGCCGACCAGCGCCGCTATCAGGCGCAGGAGGTCGCCCTGCGGGATCATCCGGAGATCCGACGCGCCGAGTCTGACGGCGGCGGCGGGGTGAGCGCTGAGGACCGCGCGGAGGCGCGCCGCCGCCAGCGCAGGCTGACCGAGGTGCGCGGCGAGCGGGCGGCGGCAGACGAGACCGTTCGCGTCACCACGGACAAGCTCAGCGAGCTGCGGCAGGTGGAGGAGGACCTGATCGCCCGCGGCGGTGCCATCGACGTCGACACCGAGCGCCACCAGTGGATCGTCCAGCTCTTGGAAGGTCGGTTGGCGCGCTGGATCGCATCTCTGGAAAAGGCCGATCCGGGACCGCGCCATGAGCAGGGGTGGGAGGCCCCCGCCCACATCACGGCGGAGGAGAGGGCTCGCTGGGAGCCGGAATGGCAGGAACGCTTCTCGTTCGCGGAGCCGAAGTGGAGCTTCTTCGAAAAGGTCGATGCGCTGTGGGGCATCGTCGGCGAGTCGTGGCGGGCCCTGCGCCATCCCTCGCCTGCGGACCAACTGCTGGCGCGCGGGCAGTGGGTGCGTTCGCCTTTGACGTACTTCTCCGCTTTCGTGGGCATTCACCTTGCGGCTATGTTCGTCCCGTTCCTGGTCTTCTTCATCAAGTGGCTGTTCATGTCCAAGGAGGTCAACGACTACTTCTCCGTCCGGCACCAGGCGCATGCCGGTGACGCCGAAGCGCAATTGATGCTCAATGTCGAGGCAGCCGTGCGCCGCAGCGAGGTGAGCTCGCCGTCGACGACGCCGCGACGCGGCGAGGACGCCCGCCGTGGATGAGCTCTCGGATCCTCCTGAGCTGGAGGTCGACCGCAGCGGCGAGGTGGCGGGCTCGGACGCTTATGAGGGTGCCGAGCCGATCGACGAGGAGGATGGCGCTCGCGGCGAAGGGCCGGGCGAAGCGGGTTCTCTCGCCGATTACGAGGAGTATCTCGACGAGGTGACCGATGAGTTCGCCATCGGCGACCAGTGGGCTGGGCTGGAGGAGGACGAACCGGCGCATCCGCGTGAGACCGGGTCCATCCGGGCGGGCCGCGGAAGCCGGCTAGGCTTCGCCGATCATGGCGGGTTTGTCGTCCAGGGGGACTATCACAGCGCCGCCCTCAAGCAGGCGAGTTTCGGTCCCGTGGATCGCGCCGTCCTGGACCACGCCGTGGCGATCTTTCAGGCACCGGCTGGGTTCCAGAAGGCCCTACCGACCACCCTTGAGCCATCGCACCCGCGTGTCTTCCTCGTGCATGGCCCCGACCACTCCGGGAAGTGGACCTGCGCGCTCAAGCTGGCTCAGCACCTGTTGACGCTCCTGCCGGTCGGCGAACAGGGTGCTCCCGTCACCGTGCAGCAGTACCTGCGGCCCGATCATTCCGAGCTTTCGCTGGCCGAGGCCATCGCGACGCCGAAGCTGCCCCACCACGCCGTCGTGTTGTTGCGTGATTGCTTCGAACGCAACGTCCGGGCGGAGGAGCTCGAGGCAGGGCGCATCGCCGACCTGCGCAAGTCGCTGGCCGACGCGCGGAGCTTGCTCGTGCTCACCGGCGATCTCACTGCTGGCCAGCTGCAGGCGGTGGCGGCCATCCAGCTCGATGCGCGTCTTGAGGAATCCGACCTTCCTAAGGTGTGGGAGAACAACCTTCGCTACTGGGTCGCACACCGCGTCCTCAACCTCAGCGAAGCGCAGGTCAAGTCGATCCTGAGGGCAGACTTCTGGAAGCGACTCCGGACGTTCCTGAAGAATCCGTTTCACGTCCATCAGCTCTGCTTGAAGCTGAGGTCCCTGTCAGTGGACGGCAAGGACCATCATGCGCTGAAGGCAGCAGTCGTCGAAGCCGCCGAAGCCGTCTCAATCGTCGGCAGGCAGGCAGGCCGCGCCTGGTTCGACGACTTGCATCCCAACGTGCAGCTCTTCGGGTCGTTGGCCTACCTCTTCGCCGGAGCCGACCGGCGCTGGCTCGAGGACGTCAGCCGGCGGTTGATCGGCCAGCTGCGCGCAGGCGGCTGCTCCTGGCTCGCCGATCCTCGGCAGCTCGGGTCGGAGGACACGCTGGAGCAGCTGCAGCTGGTCGAGCAGGAAGGCCGGCTCAAGCTCGCGGAGCGCTCCTACGAGCCGGAGACCCGTCGCCAGGTCGCCAACCGCCAGCACCTGCTGTGGGAGGCGCTGTCGTTGGCGTGCTCGCCGGACGTGGTGTCCGGCGCCACCGAGAGCTGGAACCGGCAGGCGCTGGGCGTGGCCCTCGGCCGGCTGGGCCTCCTCGACCGGCCGCGACTGGTGGCCGCCCTGAGGACCATGGCGGCCGACGGCGACCACGGCCGGGCCGTGATACCCGGGTACGCGCTCCAGGAGCTGGTGCGGGCGGGTTCGGGGGTCGACACCCAGCAGGCGCTGGCGGTCCTCGCTGATTGGCTGGACTCGCGCGACCCTCGATTGATGTGGGCGGCGGCAGCCGCCGCATGGCGGCTCTTCCTCGCGCGCACCAGCGCGGAATCGGATGGTGCGCAGCGGGCGCTCGCCACGCGTGTGCCAAAGCTCCTGCGGAACCTCGCCACGAAGCTGGACTCGTTCGATTTGCCCGGCGCGGGCCCGCACGGTGGGTCTCCGGGAACGCCCGCCGTTAGCTCGGGAAATGAGCGGGAGGCAGGGGTTGAGCGGCAGCGCCGACAGACCCACAGCATGCTCGAAGGTGGTCTCATCGAGGCGCTCAGACGGATCACACTCGCCGACCCCGAGCGCGGTGTTGACGAGTTGCGACAGTGGATCGTCTACGGTCACGACCACCGACCGCAACTGGGGCGCCAGACCGTTCGTGCGATTTGCAAGAGCTTCTCGAGCAGTGGATCGCAGCCCGGGGCAGGACAGCTCGCCAGTCTCTCGAAGCTGCTGGGCCCATTGCTCGCCACGTCGGACGGCCCCGAAGCCCTCGATGTCGTGTTCCTCGCGTTCCGCGCCTGGCTGCCGATGCCGGGCGCGGCCCGGGTCATCGCCCGACAGCTGCTCGAGCTGGCAACGGACGGCAGCGCGGTGGTCAACGGGCGCCTGCGGTCGGCACTCACCAGGCTCTGGCTCGAACCTCGCCCAAAGGATGCGGAAACCGCCGCACGTCGCATGCTGCGGGGGCCGGCCAAGGCTCTGCGCTACCGATTCGAGCGGCTGTTGGCGTACTGGTGCGACGGCAGCGAGGCCGATGCGCGCCGCATCGCCCACGCCGTCATCGCGCGGTCCTACGCCGCCGGTGGCGCGCTGCCGAGCGTGCCGGTGATGGGCCGCGCGGTCGCAGTCGTCGATCGCGAGCTGCTGGCGGCCGTCGATCCGGGAGATGCCGCCAAGGCGCGGCGCGGCCTGTGGAGGCTCCTCGCGCTGCTCGAGTCGCGCTACGACCTCGCCCTGCTGCGCCTCGGCGAGACCACCTTGGTTCCGCTCTCGGACGCGGCACTCTCGCCTGTCGAGCTGTTGCCGGCCTTTCCCGGCCACCGCCTGCTGGTGCCGGGGCTCCGCCAGCTTGCGGCGGGCAGTGCCACGCAGGTGTTTGTCCTCGCGGCGCGGGCGCCGTACGACCTTCTCGATCTGCGCGCGTGCGACGGCGTCGCAGGCGTCTGTACCATCGGACCGTTCGAGGTCGCGTCGGCGGGTGCCGGTGCCGGTGCCGCTGCCGGCGACGGGGCGCACGTTTACCTGCCCTGGCCGCCTTCGGCAGCCCAGCTGCAGGCCGCCGAGGCGGCCCTGGAGGAGCGCTGGGCGAGGGCACTCGCCGCGGCGGGCCCGGAGCGCTGGCTCGGCCTGCTCCAAGGCTTCGGCATCGAGCTCGGGGACGAGGCGAATCGCCTCAGGCTGCTGGCGACCTGGGCAGGCGCGCTCGACCAGCCTCCGGCGGGTGGGCAAGGGCTCGACCCGCTGGCGAAGGCCGTCGTGCTCCTCCTCTTCATGGCCGCGTGCGACCTCGAGGCCACGCTCGGACTGCTCCGCTCCTGGTTGTTCGTCGCAGCTACCGATCGACCGCAAGACGGGCGCTCCGCGGTGGCCAGGGCGGCCGCCTTCGCCCTGATTCGGTTGGCCACCGCCTACCCGCCGAACGATGACGGACAGGTCCGGGCGCCGACGCACCTCTTTGAGCAGCTTGCCGAGCCCCTGGCCGCCACCGGTCCCGAGGGTGTGGCGGCTGTGGTTCGACTGGTCAGCCACTGGCTTGAGGACGCGGCCTGGGCGCGGTTTCTGGCCGGCGATGTCGAGGGAGGTCAGGGGCGGCTGGAGCGTTGGGCAGCCGCCCACCTCGGCCACGATGCCGCGCTCGCCGAGCGACTGGCGCAACGGGTGGCGGCCGCCGGAGCATTCGGCGTGGAAGACTCGTGGGTGGCGCTGGCGGCGGTCCTAGATCGCCTGCGCGCCCAGCGGTCGCTCGCTCACCCCCATGCCCTTCCGGAGCTGGAGGCGGATCAGCAGTACGCCCTGGTCGTCGTCGACACTGCCGATCTCGGCTCCGGCAAGCAGACCCACCGCGCCGCCCTCGCCGCGTCACTCGCCGCCGAGCTGGCGGCGGCGGAAGCGGGTCGGCTGGTGCCCGCGATCTACCGCCTCGGCGAGCTGCGGCCAGCCTGGAGCCACGCCACCGAGCGGCCTGCCGACGAGATCCTGCTGCCGCGCGGCGCCCGGCTGCCGCCACTGATCGGTCCCCTGCTGCAGACGCTCGACTCGGCACGGGTGGCGGCGGTCCTGGTGCTCGCGGGCGAAGCGCCGGTCGACCTCGAGGACTGGGCGGCGACTCCATGGTGGGCCAAGGTGCGGCTCTACGATGCTCGCGGCCAGGCGTCGTCACCGAGCTTCGCCACCCTGCCGTGTCCGCTCTCCGACGCCGAGCGGGGAACCGCGGTGGGGACCGAGCACGAAGCGAGGACGCTGGCGAATCTCCTGGCGGGGCGCCAGCCCGCCGGGCCGTCCCACCACCACGCCGCCGCAAGCGGCGATTGAGCGGGCCGCGAACAACGGCCGCGACGCGAGGAGCCCTGCATGCCGGCACCAAGGCACGTCGTTTCCGATCCCACCGGGTTCCCGATGGTTTGGGTTCAGGAGTTGGCGGCCTACGTGCACTGGCTGCCGGTGACCAAGATCCAGTTCGAGGCGTTCCTTTGCGCGGCGCCGGACGGCCACTTCGACGCCGCCTGGTACGACGCCGTCCTCGACCTCAACCCCCGCGTCACCCCGCGCCACGTCGCGTCGCATAACTACTGGCGAGCCCTGATGACCGCGGTCCAACCGGCCGAGGCGCAGCGGTTCGCAGCCTGGTGCGGCGATGGTTTCCGCCTGCCGACGGATGACGAATGGACGACCGTATACGGCGCGACTTGCGGTGAGCCGGAGCTCGATCTCGCGGTGTCCGACCTGCTTGTCGGTCGTGATGGCCGGACCCGCGAGCTGGTGGAGCGGCTCGATCGTGCGGGCCGTGCGACCGCCAGCAGCATGGGCGGCGTGGCCGATCGGGCGGGGCAGATGCTGCTGCGCTACGGGGCGATGGAGTGGGTGCGCGCCACCGCCTGGCCGTCGGACTGGAGCACGCGGGGCGAACCCTCCCCGGCGTTCTGCGGCAACCTCGAGCTGCCCGAGAGGCCGGCCACGGGGCTTGCCGCGGAAATGGAATCCGCGCGTCTCCCGGCGGCCGGGTTTCGACTCTTGTGGCTTCCGTCGTTGGAACGAACTTCTCAGACGAGTGATCGTTCGACCTGATATTGCAAGGAGGTCGAGTCATGGCTGGCCTTCAGGGATGCCTCGCGGCGTTGGCAACGTGGCTAGGTCTGCAGGGTGAGGGGCAGGGCGGAACCGACCGGGTCGTCGGGCCGTGGCCACCGCCGCCCCCACTGGCCCCCGTCGCCACTATGGAGCTGTTCGCGATGCCCGGTCACGGCCGCACCAGCTATCTCTGGTCACTGCTGTTTACGTTGCGCCAGCTCTCGCGCCTTTGGCCGGGATACCTATGCTGGCCGGGCGATGACGAGACCGGCCGCTCCCTGCGGGAAATCCACCAGAAGCTGCAGCTTGGCGTGCTTCCCAACCGCTCCAGCGCGACCCCGGGGCCACCCCGTTGCCACACCCTGGACCTTCGCAACCTCGATCCCTGGGGCGACCGCCGATTTACCGTGTGGGACTCGCGCGACCCAGCTTTTGCCGCGGCGCCTCCCGGCTCGACAATCCACGGCCGGCCGGCCGTGGATTGGAACGTGCCGCTGATGTGGCTGCTGAGCTTGTCGGACCTCGACGCGACAGGTGCCCGCTTTCTCGACCTTGCGCTGGACGAGCTGGTCCGCGTGCGTTTCGCCGCCGGTGAGGCGGCCAATCGTCGGCAGATGCGCGTGGTCGTGGTGTTCACCAAGGGCGACGCGGTACCCGATCTGCCCGCCGGGTTGCGATCCCTACTGAAGGCCGACCCTCTGGCCGACAAGCTGGCCACCAGCCCAGGCGGAATGTTCCGCGCGCACGACGAGGTCACTTGGCCGCGGGCGACGGCTACAGGTCCTGAACCGTTGCCGACCAACGACCCGCTGCGCGCCTACTTCGACTCACGGCACGACGTCGATGCTTTGCTGCGCGCCTGGGTGCGCTCCAACTCCTTGCTGCGAGGGCTGCATGACCGAGCCGCCGAACTCGACGTCGAGATGCGGTTCTCCGTGGTGTCGGCGACCGGTTCCGGGTTCGGGCCCCAGGGCCGTCTAGCGACGGCCTGGAGCCCGCGGCGGGTGCTCGACCCCTATTTTTGGAGCCTCGAGCTGGGAGCCTAGCCAGGAACTAGCCTGCGCCGCGCCGCGCCGCGCTGCGTCGCGTCGCGCGCATACGTCTTGCATCGCAGCCTTCCGCCAACTGGGCGGGAGGGCGTGGAAGCGTGCTGAGACAACTCGTCGACGACATCGCGGAGAAGGCGGGCGCCCAAGCCGTGGCGGTGTCGTTCTACGACTGGGAGACGGCGACCGCCTGGAGCCTGCGCGGCGAGCGCTGGTTCCATGCCGCGAGCACCATCAAGGTGCCCATCCTGGTCGCCGTCGTCGACGCCATCGGCGCCGGCCGCTTCGAGTGGGAGTCGTGGGTCCACGTCCGCAACCGCTTCGCCAGCCGCGTCGACGGCGCGCCTTTCCGCATCCCGCGCGAGCGCGACGCCGACTCCGTCGTGCACGCCGAGGTGGGCAAGTTGATGCGCGTGCGCGACCTCGCCGAGCGCATGATCGTCGCCAGCAGCAACCTCGCCACCAACCTGCTGCTCGACCTCGTCGGCGTACGCGAGACGCGCGAGGCCGTCGACCGTCTCGGCCTGGCCGGCATCGAGGTCGTGCGCGGCGTCGAGGACCAACGCGCCTACGACGGCGGCCTCAACAACCGCGTCACCGCCGACGGCCTGCTCGCCCTGCTGCGCCTCCTCCACGAGCCGCGCGGGCTCGCCGCCGCCGACGCGACGCAGGTGGTCGAGGTCCTCGGTCGCCAGGAGCTCACCGGCGCGCTGAAGCTGGGGCTTCCCGAGAGCGTGCGGGCGCGCGCCCGCGTCGCGCACAAGACCGGCGAGATCTCCACCGCGGCGCACGACGCCGGCCTCGTCTTCCTGCCCGACCGCCGCCCCTTCGCCCTCGTCGTCTTGAGCGAGTGGCCGGCGGGCAGCGACAGCCGCCAGGCGGCGCTCGGCGGGGTGGTCGACGCCGTCTACCGCCACTTCGTGGACGGCGCGGGAGGGGCGGCGTGATGGAAGCCCAGCGCTTCCCGCTGCGCATCGTCGACGGCCGGCGGCTGGCGGCCGGGTACCGCCAGGCGCTCAAGCCCGGAGCGCTCATCGTCGACGAGGAAGGGCGGGCGCGGCGGCTGCCGCGCTTCTTCCACGAGGTCGACTCCTGGCTCACCGCCACCGAGCTCGAGCTGGCGCCCAACTTCCAGCTCCACGAATTCATCTCGACCGACGTGCGCGAGGCGCCGGTGCTGCACGGCTTCCCGCGCTACGTTCCCTGCGCGCTGGTGCTTCTCGCCGGCGCGCTGTCGATCTTCCGCGACCGCGTGGGGGCGCGCGTGCACGTCGCCGCCAACGGCGGCTACCGCTCGCCGGCGCATGGGCGGTCGCGGGCCGCCTCGACCCACTGCTGGGGGACGGCCGCCAACGTCTACCAGGTCGGCGACGAGCTGCTCGACCGCCCGGAGACGATCGAGAAGTACCGCCAGATCGCGCGGCTCGCGCTGCCTCACGTCTACGTGCGCCCGTATGGGCATGGTCCGGGGTTCGCCGACGACCACCTCCACCTCGACCTCGGCTACGTCACCGTGGTGCCGCGCGACGCCGCCGGCGAGGAGGAGTGGGGGGCGGGGGAGGAGTCGTCATGAGCTCACGGCGGCGGGTCGACGACAAGAAGCAGGGTGAGCTCGCTCCGAACGTGCCGCTGCAGCTCGCCGCGGTGGGGCTCGAGGCCGAGTTCGAGCTCTGGCTCGACGGCGAGCGGATGAAGCCCGAGCAGGTCTTCGACAGCCCGCGCGACATCATCCGCGGCGAGCTGATGCACCGGCGCGGCACCTCGTATCACCTGCCCACCGGCGGCGCCGTCTACTTCGACACCGGCGTCATCGAGGTGGCGACGCCGGTCATCGAGCTCGAGCGCGGCTGCGCGGCGCGCGCGGGCCGCTCGCTGTGGGAGGGGATCCTGTTCCTGCGCCGCGAGCTCGACGCCTGGCAGGCGAAGGAGCAGCGCGCCGTGCGCCTGGTCGGCTTCTCGACGCACTACAACGTCTCGTTCCAGGCGCCGACCGTCGAGGCCGGGACGGCCACCGTGGCCGCCGAACGCCGCACCGTGCAACAGCTGGCGCTGCTGCTCACCTATCTGCTGCCGGCGCCGGTGATGCTGCTGGCGACCAACCGCCAGTCCACCGGCGTCGGCGTGCGCCCGCGCGGCGAGCGCATCGAAGTGACGGCAGACTTCACCCCCAGCTCGTCGCTGATGATCGCCGCCGCGACGGTGGTCGTGGGCATCGCGCGCGAGGTGATGCGCTGGCCGAGCTACGAGCTCGACGAGCTGGAGGCGCGCGGGTTCCCGGTGATCCGCGGCTTCCGGCCGCGCCGCCACACCTCGCGAAGGGGTTGGCTGGCGCGCTTCGACTGCTACCCGAGCAACCCGTTCACCGCCGGGCCGGACGAGGCTATCTGGGACGTGGGGGAGGCGTTCTGGCGGCGCCGCGGCGAGGCGCCGCGACCGCTGTCGCTTCGCCGCATCGCCGATGAGATCGTGCGCCGGTTCCGCCTCGGCATCCGCCGCGTCTCCGACCCCTTCACGCTCCGCCTCATCGATTCGGTGCTCTCCGGCCGCTCGCCGGCGCTGCTCGACCTCGCCCAGCGCCCGCCGGCCTACGAGGACGCCGGCCGCGCGGGCTCCTGGGACAACCTGTTCTCCGAGCGCCAGCTCGCGCGCTCGCGCTACGAGCGGGTGCTGATCCGCGCCATCTCGGGGCGCAAGCTGTGGGTGAAGGGCGCGGCCTACACCCCGGTCGCCATGCGCGGTTGGTCGCAGGTCGTCTTCCGCCGCGAGCCCGACGGCCGGCGGCAGGTGATGTCGATCGACCAGCTCCTCGCCCACCTCGACGACTGGGAACGCACCAGCGAGCGGCAGGCGAGGAGCCGGCAGCGGATGTGAGCCGCGATCAGCCGGGCGGCGTGCCGAGCTCCGACAGGTAGCGCAGCCCGCTGATGCTGGGCAGGAAGACGTAGGCGCCGCCGCGAGTAGTGACGAAGCGCGAGAAGCCCGTCAGCTTGGTCCTGGAGCCGCAGGCCGCCAGCGTGAACGAGCTGTTCTTGGCGTCGTTGACGCCCAGGAAGACGTCCTCGCCGCTGATGCTGGCCGTCACGTTGCCGGGGCACCCGGGCGGTGCCGGCACCGAAACGACGAACTGGTGCCCCAGGTTCCATTGGCTGGTGATGAATTCGAACTGGTTGAAGAGGCTGGCGTTGATGAAGTAGCCGACGAGCCCGCGCCGCGCCCCATCGGGGTGCGCGGGGTCGTAAGGCGGCCCGTAGGGCATCGCTCGCCGCACGATGCGGTGGAAGATGCTGTCGCCGCCGGTGACCTGCTCGTCGCGTGGGTTGTTGCGGCGGATGTGGGAGCCGATCGGGCAGCGGACCCCGAGGGTGTCGTCCTTCGCCGCGTCGTCGCTCACGTACTGGAAGTCGTTGAGCCGCTCGTTGGGCAACACCGGTGCCGGGTCGGGAACGAGCGTTACCGGGTTGCCGTTGCGCCAGCGGCCGCAGACCTTGGCGGCCAGCAACTCGACGTCGACCTTCGCCTGCGCCGCGTACTCGACGAGGAAGGCTTCGAAGCCGGCGACGTCTTGCTCGAGGATGCGGAAGGCGGCGTAGCTGCTGTTCTTGCACAGCTGCATCGGCTCCACCTTGTAGGTGCCGCCACCGGCGTGGGGGTAGCCGAGCAGGAACTCGCCGGTCGGCACCTCCGGTTGGCCGTCGGGCACGTCGTACTGCGGCTTGCGCGGCGGCGCGCCGTTCACCCGCGGCTGCGCGATGCTGTCGCGGTAGCCGAAGTGGACTTGGTTGTCGGGCAGCGCCTTGGCGTCGTGGGCAGAGAGCTCGCGCCAGCAGCCGGCGAAGGCGGCGCGCAGGCGGGCAGTGATCTGCTCGAGGAGCGCCGGGTCGTCGTCCACCCAGAGGCTGAGCAGGACGTGCACCTGCGAGCCATCGTCGAGGCCGCCGATCCAGTTTTTCGGCGCGCTGTCGCCGGTGTCGCCCATGTCGCGCGCAGTCTGGTCGTCGGTGGCGCCGCGCCGGAAGGCGCGGTCGAAGGTCCGCAGCTGCTGATCGGTGACGCCGAGCTGCCGCAGGCCGGCGGCGGTGAAGCCGACGTTGAGGAAACACTCCGGCTTCCGGCCCGGTTCCCATCGCGCGGCCGTGGTGATCCGCGGCAGCCCGCCGCTGCCGGCGACGAGGGCGCCGATCAGGCGGCGGGCCGCCGCTGCGTCGACGACCGCGAGGACGAAGTGGCGGGCGAGGTCGACCCGGTAGCCGCGGAGAATCGTGCCTTGGACGTCGGCGTAGACGGGATCCGTCATCCTGGTTCAACCAGCGTGCGAGGCGGCCGCGAGGTGCGGCTGGAGGCCTGCGCGCACCTCTTGCACGGTGGCGGTGTAGGCCTGGAAGAGCACGCTCGGGAGGTTGTTGGCGGCGAGGAGCTGTCCGAACTCCTCCTCGTGGTCGGCCACCGGGGTGACCTCCTTGCCGCCGGGGACGAACTGCAGCAAGGCGTCGAACACCCTTCCCACCTTCACCACGAAGTCGTGGATGTACCGATCGAAGTCGTGGTCGTACTCGGTGATGATGGCGATCACGAAGGGGCCTTTCGAGACGACCTTCTTGTCCTCGACGGTCGGCTGCAGGTTGGGCGACGAGCGGTCGAGCATCAACGCCCGCGCGTAGTGGACAGTGCCGACCGAGTTCAGTGCGACGTAGAGCTCGAGACCGTACACGCTCAGCGTCTTGACGATCTCGTTGGGGTCGGTGCCGGGGATGACCGGCATGAGCAGGGTGAGCGGGTTGGCCATGAGCGTCTCCCTTCGAACGTAGGCGAGTTCCCGGGCGCCGGCGTGCGGAATGCACCCGGTCGCGATGTCTTGACGCAAGCTTGTGGCGAGAGTCGACGCGAACCTACATCCGTGCGGTCGCGGCGTCAATCATTTGATAGCGGTCAAGGTTGTAAGCTCTTCCCCATGGAGCCCGTCACCCACGACCCGTCGTCGCCGTCGCGCGTCACCACCGGGCCGCTGCCGGGGTCGCACAAGGTGTACGTGCCGGGGTCGCTGCACCCGAACCTGCGCGTGCCGATGCGCGAGATCGCGCTATCGCCGACGCTCGCCGGCCGCGGCGCCGAGCAGCGCGTCGTCGAGGAGAACTCGCCGCTGCTGGTCTACGACACCTCAGGCCCGTACACCGACGAGACGGCGGCGATCGACGTGCGCCAGGGGCTGCCGCCGCTGCGGGCGCCCTGGATCGCCGAGCGCGGCGACAGCGAGGAGATCGTCGGTCGCGCCTACCGGCCCGACGACGACGGCCGCCGCAGCATCGGCCCGCCGCGCGCCACGACGCCGTGGTCGGCCCGCCGCCCGCGCCGCGCCCTCGCCGGCCGCACCGTGACCCAGATGGCCTACGCGCGGCGCGGCATCGTCACCCCGGAGATGGAGTTCGTCGCCCTCCGCGAGAACCAGCGCCGCGCCGGTGCTCGCGAGCGGCTGCGCGCCGTCACCGCCGCCGACGCCGAGCGCGAGTCCCGTCTCGCCGGCCACTCCTTCGGCGCCGCGCTGCCGCGCGAGGTGACGCCCGAGTTCGTGCGCGACGAGGTGGCCCGCGGCCGCGCCATCATCCCCGCCAACGTCAACCACCCCGAGAGCGAGCCGATGGCGATCGGCCGCAACTTCCTGGTCAAGATCAACGCCAACCTCGGCAACTCCGCCGTCACCTCCTCGATCGAGGAGGAGGTGGAGAAGATGGTGTGGGCGATCCGCTGGGGCGCCGACACGGTGATGGACCTCTCCACCGGGCGCGACATCCACACCACCCGCGAGTGGATCCTGCGCAACAGCCCGGTGCCGATCGGCACGGTGCCCATCTACCAGGCGCTCGAGAAGGTCGGCGGCGTCGCCGAGGACCTCACCTGGGAGGTCTACCGCGACACGCTGATCGAGCAGGCCGAGCAGGGCGTCGACTACTTCACCGTCCACGCCGGCGTGCGGCTGCGCTACATCCCGCTCACCGCCAACCGCGTCACCGGCATCGTCTCGCGCGGCGGCGCGATCATGGCCAAGTGGTGCATGGCGCACCACCAGGAGAGCTTCCTCTACACCCGCTTCGCCGAGATCTGCGAGGTCCTGCGCGCCTACGACGTGTCGTTCTCGCTCGGCGACGGCCTGCGGCCGGGCTCGATCGCCGACGCCAACGACGCGGCGCAGTTCGCCGAGCTCGACACCCTCGGCGAGCTGACCAAGGTCGCCTGGCAGCACGACGTGCAGGTGATGATCGAGGGCCCCGGCCACGTCCCCATGCACCTCATCCGCGAGAACATGGAGAGGGAGCTGGCGATCTGCGGAGAGGCGCCGTTCTACACCCTGGGGCCGCTCACCACCGACGTGGCGCCGGGCTACGACCACATCACCTCCGCCATCGGCGCGGCGATGATCGGCTGGTTCGGCACCGCCATGCTCTGCTACGTGACGCCCAAGGAGCACCTCGGGCTGCCCGACCGCGACGACGTCAAGCAGGGCGTCATCGCCTACAAGATCGCCGCCCACGCGGCAGACCTCGCCAAGGGGCACCCGGCGGCGCGCCGGCGCGACGACGCGCTGTCGAAGGCGCGCTTCGAGTTCCGCTGGGACGACCAGTTCCACCTCTCGCTCGACCCCGAGACGGCGCGCGCCTACCACGACGAGACGCTGCCGCAGGAGGGCGCGAAGGTGGCGCACTTCTGCTCGATGTGCGGGCCGAAGTTCTGCTCGATGGAGATCACCCAGCAGGTGCGCGAGTACGCCGCCACCCACGGCGTCGAGGCCGAGCAGGCGGTGGAGGCTGGGCTCGAGGAGAAGGCCCGCGAGTTCGTCGAGCAGGGGAGCGAGCTCTACCGGTAGCGCGCCTCGACGCCTATTTCGGGTAGGCGATGGTGAGGTCGCCGGCGACGTCGAACCCGTCTTCGTTACGGCTGACGAGGATCGGTCCGCGCGCCGTCCAGCCGGCGCCGTCGACCGCCTCGACCATCAGCATCGCGTCGTCGCCGAGCTGGTAGCCGCCGAGCACCTTGACGTCGCGGAGGAAGCGCTGCGACTGCGCGCGCAGCTTGGCCTTGCGGGCCGCCAGCGGGACCGGTCCGGCGTACCCTTCGGCACCGAACACCATGGCGGCCCAGCCGCCGCCGGCGGCTGCCGCGGCGTCGGGGTCGTTGGCGGCGAGCGCCTTCTGCAGCGCCGCCGCGCGCTGCACGAGGAACGCTCCGAACTCCCCGCCGCCGGTGCCGAGCGGCGTGGCCACCTTCTTCCAGTCCGTGCGTCGCTCGCCGAGCGTCGAGTCGTAGATCCCCTGCGCCAGCGCTTCGTCCATCAGGCTCTCGTTGCTGGTCGCGCGGAGGGAGGCGACCTTGGCGGCGGTGAGGCGGGCGCCGAGCACCATCGGCTTGCCGCCGACGGTGCCGTAGGGCATCTCCGTCTTGCCGCTGCCGGTGCCGTCCTTGGACTTCTGGGTCACCACCACCCAGCCGGTCTGCGGCGCCGGCAGCTCGGCGCCGTCCAGCTCGGGAGCCGCCTTGGCGGAGAGCGGCGCCAGCGCGACTTTGCAGGTCATGTCGCTGGCGCACTCGCGGACCATGTCGAGGAAGTAGAAGCGCACGTCGGCCGGCGACTGGTCGATGGCGGCGAGGCGCAGCGCGGCGTCCATGTCGCCGGCGTCGAGCGCCTTCTGGAGCTGCTTGTCGAGCGTCTGCGCCTGCAGCCCGCGCGCGGCGAGCAGGAGGGGGAGAGCGACGATGGCGCCGACGGCGAGCTGGCGTAGACGCACGGAAACTCCTCCTGGGTAAGCGAGCGGAACGGCCGCGCCGGACCTGAATTGGGTAAGAATCGGCCCCATGAAAGAGCTTACCCTCCGCGGCCTCATCCTCGGCGCGCTGATCTGCACCGTCTTCACGGCGGCCAACGTCTACCTCGGCCTCAAGGTCGGGCTGACCTTCGCCTCGTCGATCCCGGCTGCCGTGATCTCGATGGCGATCCTCAGCATGGTGCGGGACTCGTCGATTCTCGAGAACAACATCGTGCAGACCGTCGCCTCGGCGGCGGGCACGCTGTCGGCGATCATCTTCGTCCTTCCCGGACTGGTGATCGTCGGCTGGTGGACGCGGCTTCCCGTTCTGGACCTCGTCGCTGGTCTGCATAGCCGGCGGCATCCTCGGCGTCGCTCTTCACCATCCCGCTGCGGCGGGCGCTGGTGACCACCTCGGACCTGCCGTACCCGGAGGGCGTCGCCGCCGCCGAGGTGCTCAAGGTCGGCTCCGGCCGGCGCGGCGAGACGGCGGACGAGAGCGGCGAGGCGCGCGAGGGGCTGATGGCGGTGGTCTACGGCACCATCGCCTCGGCGGGCCTGGCCATCGCTCGGCGGCGACTCGCCTGATCGCGGCGCGAGGTGGCGAACTTCTTCCGCCTCGGCGCCAACGCCGGCAGCGGCTACCAAGTCGCCTGGTCGCTGGCGCTGCTCGGCGCCGGGCACCTCGTCGGGCTCTCGGTCGGCATGGCCATGCTCGTCGGCCTGCTGATCGCGTGGGCGGGCGCGGTGCCGATCCTCACCTCCCTGCAGCCGGCGCCGGCCGGCGTCGAGTTTGCGGCGCACACGGTAGCGGATCTGGCGGACGCAGGTGCGCTTCATCGGCGCCGGCTGCATCGGCATCGCCGCCATCTGGACGCTGGCGAAGCTCGCCAAGCCGGTCGTCGGCGGTCTGGTCAACACGCTGCGCGTCGTCGCGAGCGACGGCCACCGGCGACGAGCGCGACCGCGACCTCGTCGCCGGGCTGGATCGTCGGCCTGACCGTCGCTCTGCCTGGTGCTCTCGGCGGGGCTCGCGTGGACGTTCGTGCAGCGGCACGCCGCTCGCCGGCTCCGCCGTCACGCTGGTCGCCATCGCGGTGCCGTTCGTCCTCCTCGTCGGCTTCCTCATCGCCGCCGTCTGCGGCTACATGGCCGGGCTCATCGGTGCCTCGAACAGCCCGATCTCCGGCGTCGGCATCCTCGTCGATCGTCATCTGCGCGACCGTTGCTGGTAGCTCGCGGTCCGTCCGACGCGAGGACAACGCGGCCGGCGCTCGTCGCCTTCGCGCTGTTCGTCACCGCCATCGTCTTCGCCTGCGCCACGATCTCGAACGACAACCTGCAGGACCTGAAGACCGGCCAGCTCGTCGGCGCCTCGCCGCGGCGGCAGCAGATCGCGCTCATCGTCGGCGTCATCGCCGGCGCCGCTGGTGATCCCGCCGGTGCTCAACCTGCTCGCCAAGTCCAACGGCTTCGCCGGCGCCGCCGAACATCGGCGTCATCGCCGAGAACCCGCTGCCGGCGCCGCAGGCGACGCTCATCTCGGCGCTCGCCCAGGGCGTCATCGGCGGCAACCTCGACTGGAAGATGATCGGCATCGGCGCTGCTCGTCGGCCTCGCCGTGATCTTCGTCGACGAGACGCTGGGCGTCCTGAAGAAGCTGCGCATCCCGCCGCTGGCGGTCGGCATCGGCATCTACCTGCCGATGTCGGCCACCTTCGCGGTCGTCGTCGGCGCCTGCATCGGGCACTGGTACGAGAAACGCGTCGAGGGCAGCGCGGACGGCGAGCGGCTGCAGCGGCTCGGCGTGCTGGTGGCGTCGGGCCTGATCGTCGGCGAGAGCCTCTTCGGCGTCCTCCTCTCCGGCCTCATCGTGGCGACGGGGAAGGAGTTCCCGCTGCAGATCGTGGGCGAGGACTTCGTGGCTGCCAAGCCGCTCGGGGCGATCGCTTTCATCGCGCTGATCGTCGTGCTGTATCGATGGATGTTGAGCCGCGGGTCGCGCAGCGCGCCGGCGGTCCGCTGAGCGAAAGGGGTGCAATCATGAGCGAGCTCACCAACGTCGCAACGGCCGGCGCTTCCGGCGCCGGCGAGCATCCACTGGTCGACGGCTTGCGCCAGCGCTTCGAGGCGGCGCGGGCGAAGGGCTCGCCGGTGCGGCCGTTCGAGCTGCGGCTCCTCGACCGCACGCCGTACGCCATCGGCGGCACGGGCGAGCCCGCCTTCAGCGTCCGCGCGGCGACGGAGACGGGGCTCGCCGCCCTCGCGGCGTACGACGAGCTGGCGATCGCCGAGGCCTACATGAACGGCGACCTCGACATCGAGGGCGAGATGCTCGCCGCCCTCAAGCTGCGGCCGGTGCTCGGTGACCCGCATCCGCTGCGCTACCTGGCCGCCACCTTCCTGGCGCCGCTGGTGCTCGGCCAGACCGGGCGCGACAAGAAGTGGATCAAGGCGCACTACGACGTCGATCCGCAGTTCTTCGTGCTCTGGCTCGACTCCGAGCTGCGCGCCTACTCGCACGGCTTCTTCGAGCGCGACGACGAGAGCCTCGAGGCGGGCATGGTGCGCAAGTTCCGCTACGCCTTCGACGCCGTCGGCCTCAAGCCGGGGCAGCGGGTGCTCGACATCGGCGGCGGCTGGGGCTCGTTCCTGCAGTTCGCCGGCGAGCAGGGGGTGCACGTCACCTCGATCACCATCTCCGACGAGTCGGAGAAGTGGATGCGCGAGCTGATCGCCCGGCGCGGCCTGCCCGGCGAGGTGGTCAAGGAGCATTTCCTCGAGTACCGGCCGGGCAAGCGCTTCGACGCCATCGTCAACCTCGGCGTCACCGAGCACCTGCCCGACTACCGGCGCACGCTGGCGCAGTACGAGCGGCTGCTCGAGCCCGGACGGCGCGTCTACCTCGACGCCTACTCGGGCAGGAAGCACCGCATGCCGTCGTTCATCACCAAGTGGGTGTTCGAGGGCAACACCTCGCCGCTGTGTTTGGAGGAGTACCTGCGCGAGGTGGCGGCGACGCCGTTCGAGGTGGTGTCGATCAGGAACGACCGCCACAACTACTTCCTGTCGTGCAAGAAGTGGGCGGAGAACCTGGAGGCGAAGCGGCAGGAGGTGGTGGCGCGCTGGGGCACCTTCCTCTACCGGCGTTTCGTGCTCTACCTGTGGGCGGCGGCCAACTCGTTCGAGACCGGCACGCTCTCGGCGCACCGCATGATCCTGCAGCTGCCCAGCGCCGGCGGGGCGCCGCGGGCGGCGGTGGAGTCGTGGGCTTGAGCGGAGCCGCGTCGCCGCTGCTCGACCGCCAGAAGCGGCCGTCCGGCGACCCCTTCGAGGTCGACCCCTACACGTCGCGCGAGCTGCGCTTCCACCTGCTGGGCGGGGCGCTCAACGGCGGGCTCGTCGTGGGAGGGCTGGTATGGCTGGCGGCGACGCCGCCCGAGCAGCTGCCGGCGTGGCCGTGGATGGTCGCCGCGCTGCTGCTCGGCATCTACCTCGCCGACCTCGCCTCCGGCCTGCTGCACTGGGCGTTCGACACCTGGTTCGACGCCGACATCAAGTTCGTGCGCCGGATGGTGCTGCAGGTGCGCGAGCACCACATCCACCCGCAGCGCATCTTCGACATCACCTTCTACCACGACGCCGGCACGCTGTCGTGGATCGCGCTGCTGGTGACCGGGCCGGCGATGGCTGCCGCGATGTCGGGCCTCGTGCCGCGCGCCGCCGGCTTCGTGATGGTGGCGACGGCGGTGACCTTCAGCCCGCTGCTGGTCTTCATGCTGGTCTCCCACAAGTGCGGCCACCGGGCGAAGAACCCGGCCCCCGTGCGCTGGCTGCAGGCGTGCGGCATCCTGCTCTCGGTGCGCCACCACATGCGGCACCACGGCGGCAACCACGACTTCAACTACTGCATCGTCAACGGCTGGGCCGACCGCACGCTGGGGCGGCTGGGCCTTTTCCGCGGCCTCGAGTGGCTGATCGAGCGCACCACCGGCGCGCGGCCGCAGCGCGACGACCACGAGTGGCTGCAGCGCTTCGGCCGCAAGCTGCAGCCGCGGCCGAGCCAGCTGCCGTGAGCCGACTGCCGTGAGCGAGCGGCGATGACCCGCCTCGCCGCGCTCGTCGAGGCGTGGCTCGCCGGGGAGCGCGAGCTGGCGCCGATCGCCACGCTGCTCGGCGTGCGGCCGGTCTCGCTCGGCGCCGGCGAGGCGGTAGTCGAGCTCCTGGCCGAGGCGCGACTGCAAAATGCCATGGGTACCCTGCACGGCGGCGTCCTCGGCGATCTCGCCGACGTGGCGATGGGCGTCGCGCTCGCCACCGTCGTCGCCGAAGGGGAGTCGTTCGCCACCCTGCAGCTGCAGGTGAGCTTCCTGCACCCGGTACGCGAAGGCGTCGTGCGGGCGCAGGCGCGCGTGCTGCACCGGGGACGGAGCAGCGCGCACCTCGAGTGCGATCTCCTCAACGGTGAGGGCGAGCTGGTGGCGCGGGCGTCGTCGGTGGTGGCGATCCGCCACCACGACGCGTCGTGATGCTCGCTCAGGAGCGCGTCCGCGCGACGGTCCAAACGCCGGCAGCCGCGAGGAGCGCCACCAGCGTCGCCATCCCAACGGAGCCGAGCGTGGGAACCGACACGAGGCCTTCGATGGTGACGATCGAGTGGTGGTCGCCGTCCGGGATGCCGCCGTCGATGACGATCCCGCCGGGCGTGGTCTGCGATGGGACGGCGGCTTCGAACTCGAGCTGGAAGGGCAGTGACGCAGGTCGACCGACGCGGTAAGGCACGGTCGTCGCCGTTCCGTCGCTTCCCGTGGTGACGAGCGCGGACAACGGATCCCCGGGAAAGTAGCGGGGCTCGAATCCGCCGAAATGCGTTTGGTCACAAGTCGGGTCGTCAGGGCCAGTGCAGTAGGCGCGCAATTCCGAGTACCAGACTTGAGCGCCGGGAACCGGCTCGCCGCTGCTCCGCTCGACGCGGAGCCGGAACCGCTCCGGCACGAGCTGACCGGGCAGCACCGACTGCGTCGCAGGCGAAAGCCGGACGACGCGGACCGGCTCGGCAATGGCAGCGCCAGCCATGGTCAACGCGAACACTCCAAAGGCGATGCAATGCAGATGAAGCCGCGAATGAGTGGTCATTCTGTATGCCATTACACCATCGAGTGGCCGCTTCCGTCCATAGGGCTTTGATCGCCAATCGCGGCACCCTCCACTCGGGATGGACGCGATGTCTTGACCGAGCGGTACATGGTGTGTCACGGTAGTAATACACCGGTGCAAGGCGCGATTCGGTGCTGGAGAACAGTCGAGGTTGCAGCGAGGTCGACAGGGAGGTCGTCGATGGCAACAGGAGAAGCCGACGCCCAAGCACCCCCTTGGTCGCCGGCGCGACGGATCGGCTTCCGCTGGCTGTTCGTCTACGTCGTGCTCTACATGCTGCAGCCCTCTCCCCTCGACTGGGTCGCGCCGGCGCTGGCGGCTCCTTACAGCGCGCTGTGGGAGCGCATCGTCAAGGCAGTAGGGCGCCACGTCCTCGGTCTGCAGATCACGGTGCTGCCGAACTCCAGCGGCGACACCACCTACAACTACGTGCAGGTGCTCTGCTACGCGGTCCTCGCCGGGTTGGTGGCGCTGGCGTGGACGCTCGCCGATCGGCGGCGGCAGGACTACCGCCGCCTGCACGACTGGCTGCGCGCGGCGGTGCGCGTGTACGTGGCGATCTTGATGTTCCTCTACGGCGCCCTCAAGGTGGTCAAGACGCAGTTCCCGGACCTCTCGCCGGTGGCGCTCCACCTGCCGCTCGGCGACCTCACACCCAACGCCCTGCTGTGGACGTTCATGGGGGCCTCGACGCTGTACACCTTCTGGACCGGCCTGCTCGAGATGGTCTCCGGGCTGCTGTTGGTGAGCCGCCGCACGACGCTGCTGGGGTCGCTGATGTGCATCGGCGTGATGAGCAACGTGGTGGTCCTCAACCTCAGCTACGACGTGGTGGTCAAGCTCTTCTCGCTGCACCTGCTCGGCTTCGCGGTGGTGCTCGCCGCCCCCGACGCCCGGCGCCTGCTCGATCTCTTCGTGCGCAACCGGCCGGTGCCCGCCGCCGAGATCCGGCCGCTGTTTGCGGAGGCGCGACGCCATCGGATCGTCCTCGCCCTCCGCACCGCCGGGCTCGTCCTCGTGGCAGTCCTCCTCGTCGCTCGCGCCGTCGCCTTTCGGCGCACGCAGGTCGAGCAGTCTGCGGGCCCCCGCTTCTACGGCGCCTGGGGCGTCGAGCAGCTGACCGTCGACGGCGTGACCCAACCCGGTGCGGGGGACGAGACCAGCTGGCGGCGGGTCGTCTTCGATGGTGGCGGTTTCAATGGCCGCGGCCACCGGGCCGCGGTGCAGCTCGCCGACGGCCGCTGGCGGAAGTATCAGTGGCAACTGGCCGGCCGCACCCTGGAGCTCGGGGAAGGCACGGAGGCTTCGCCGGTGGCCGCGCTCCAGATGAGGAGCCCGGGGCCGGACCGGCTGGAGCTCGCCGGGGACGTGGGTCGCCACGAGCTCACGATGGTGCTGCGCCGCGAGGACCCGCACTTCGTCCTCGCCGACCGCGAGTTCCGCTGGATCCGGGAAGAGCCGCGCATGTGAGGGCCTTACTCCAGCGGCCGGGCGGCGCCGTCCGTGAACCACTCGAGCGGATGGCGCAGCACGAAGTCGCGCCGGCCGTCGCGTAGCGCCACGCCCGCCGCCAGGCGGCCGTAGCGGACGTAGAGGTCGCCGCGCCGCTGCGCCTTCGAGAAGCGCATCCGCGAGCGCAGCTCGACGTCGCGGGTCGCCGCCGTGGCGTCGAGCGAGTCGATCTGCACCAGGTCGCGGTCGAGGCGGAAGGCCGCCTGCGCCTCGACACCCTCGACGCGGAGGGCTTCGTCGAACCAGCGCACCAGGCGGCTCTTGTTGGCGAAGAGGGCGAGCAGAGGGCCCGAGTCCTTCATTCGCACGCGGGCCGCGCCGCGCAGCGCCAGCGGATGGCCCCAGACCAGCGCCGCCTTGGTGACCTCGGCGCGCGCCCACCAGCCGGTGCCGCCGGCGACGGCGCCGGCCGCGTCCTCGTAGGCGACGTCCTCGAGCTCGAGGCGGGCGCCGGCGAGGTCGTATCGGTTGCTCGTCAGGTCGGGGGTGACGAGCGGCGCGCGTAGCGTCAGGCGGCCGCGCGCATCGACGTTCTGGAAGCGGAAGCGGGCATCGGCCGCGGTCACCACCAGGTTGCCGGTCGCTCGCCGCGTCGCCGTCGACGCCTGCAGGTGCAGCTGTGCCCGGCCGCGCCCGCCGCGCAGCGACAGGCCCGCCTCGGCCGGCAGGAGGGCGTCGTAGACCGCGAGGTCGGGCAGCTCGCCATCGGTGAGGTCGACGGTGGCGTCGAAGTCCTGCACCGGGCTGGCGAGGTCCACCGCCGCGGGAGCGACGGCCGCGATGCGCAGGCCGCGGCCGCGCAGGTACGGCGCCTGGCGCGGGCGCCGGCGGTCGGCGAGGTCGAAGCGCTCGAAGCGCACGCGCAGGGCGGTGCGGGGCTGCGTCGGACCGGGCTCGACGGCGACCTCCACGGTGCCACGGCCGGTGGCACGGCTGGCGAGCAGCGTCGCCGTCACCGGGTCGCCGCGCAACGACAGGCGCGAGCCCGAGGCGAAGCGGCCGTGGTCGACGGCGAGCTCGGCGGTGAAGGCGCCCTTGCCCTGGATGCCGAGCCACGGCGTGCGTTGCAGGTAGGGGGCAAGGAAGCCGAGCGAGGCGATGCTGCCACGCAGCGAGGCGCGGCCGCTGCTGGCGTGGAGGAGCTGCTGGCGCCGCGAGGGTCCGCTGGGTACCGGCTCCACCGTCGCCTCCAGCTCCACCGCAAGATCGTGCGCGGCCGGCTGGCCGGCGACGTCGAGCCGCCCTGCCGGCATGGCGAGCGTGACGCGCGGCACCTGCAGCGTGCCGGCGCGATCGAGCGCGAAGCTGCCGGCGGCGGCCGCGGCGCCGACGACGGCGAGGTCGCCGAGCGCCACCATGCGCAGGCCCGTGACGCGGACGCCATCGAGCCGCACCGCCCACGGCTCGCCGCGGCCGGGCGGCCGCGGTGCGGTGGCGGCGAGGTCGAAGCGGACGCCGGCGCCGTCGACCTCGAGCCCCTCGACGACGACCTCGCGGGCGAGCAGGGCGCCGGCGTCGATGCGGCCGGCGAGGCGGTCGAGCACGGCGTGCGCCACCAGCCGCGAGCTGGGAGCATCGATGCGGACGCCCTCGGCCCGCAGGTCGGCAAGGATCGGCGGGGCGTTGCCGTTCCCGCGGTGGCGGTGCGCACGTAGTGCACTGACGAGGCCGCGGACGCGAGTCTCGGCGCTCCTGGTGGTCAACCACAAGGCGTCGACGCGGAGGACCGGCGGCCGGTCGGCGCTATGGCCGCCGACGATTCCGCGTGCCTCGAGCAGCAACCGCAAGAGCGCGGTCCTTCCGGTTGAAGGCAGGGTCGAAAGCGAGCCAGGCTCGCCCTCGACGGTGCCGGCGAAGGCGAGCGTCGAGCCGCCGGCGGAGCCGGGTGCAGTGAGGCGGACGGCGCTGCCGGGGAGCAGGCGCCCGCGCTCGACGCGTAGCGCGGCGGTAAGAGCGCCGGGGGAGTGGGGACCCGTGGCGCGCACGCGGTCGACCAGCGGCAGGTCGTCGACCCGGCCCTTCGCGGTGAGGCTGCCGGTGAGGAAATCCCAGCCGCCGAGGCCCGGGTGCCGGCGGGGCGCGTACGGCCCGAGCTGGGCATCGGCCGCCAATCGCAGGCGGCTGATCAGCACGCGCGAGCCCCGCCGCAGCTGCGCGTCGGGCATCTCGAAGCGGGCGCGCTCGAGCTTCACCTCGCGCCCCGGCACGATCAGCAGCGCGCCTCCAGCGGTGCCGTCGCCGGTCAGGCGCAACCCGGGGAACCGCACCTGGCGCACGTGGCGCAGCTCGATGCTGTCGAAGGCGAAGCGCCAGGGTGCACGGCGCCGCGCGGCGGGGGCCGCGGTGCGCCGCTGCGGCGGCTCGGCCCGCCGCGCGGAGAGCTCCGACCGCACCCCTTCGCCGCGCAGCTCGCGCAAACGCAGCGTGCGCTCCGTCAGCGCCCGCAAGTCGATGCGGCCGAAGGCACGATCGACCTCCATCGACCAGCCTGTCCGCGACGCTCGGCTCTCCAGCCGCAGGCCGTGGACGTGAACGTGCCCGGGCACCACGCACCAGGCCGCGCGCCACGCGAGGCGAAAACGATCGGGCCGGCGATTGATCGCCGAAAGCAGCGGCGGCGCGTTGAGGGCGACGTTGACGACGAGCAGCCACAGCGCCGCGAGCGCGATGACGACGAGCGCCGCGCGCTTCAGCCAGCGCCGCACGCCGAGCTCGCGGATCGGCGCCGACAATGCGCGGCGCCGCCCACCCTACGGTCCGACATGCACCACCACCTTGCGCTTGTTGCGGTAGCGGCGGTGCTCCCAGAGGAAGATGCCCTGCCAGGTGCCGAGCGCAAGCTTGCCGTCGATCACCGGGATCGACACCGACACGCCGGTGAGCATGGCGCGGATGTGCGACGGCATGTCGTCGGGACCTTCGTCGTTGTGGGTGTAGAGGTCGTCGCCCTCGGGCACCAGCCGCGCCAGCCACGCCTCGAGGTCGCGCCGCACCGACGGGTCGGCGCCCTCGTTGACGATGAGGCCCGCGGAGGTGTGCTGCACGAACACCGTGCAGAGGCCGTCGGCGATGCCGCTGGCAGTCACCACCGCAGCGACCTTCTCGGTGATGTCGTGCAAGCCGGCGCGGTCGATGTGGATCTCGAGCTGGCGATTCACCGCGCGGAGTCTATGGCTTCGCGCCTGTAGAGTCCGCAGCCGTGCCCCTCTACCCGCTGCTGCGCCCGCTGCTCTTCCGGGTCGACCCCGAGCGCGCGCACGCGCTGTCGCTGCTGGCGCTGCGCTGGATGGGCGCCGTGCCGCCGCTGCGCGCCCTGCAGCGGCGAGCGCTGCCGCGCGTCGAGGACCCGGTGGAGATGCTGGGTCTGCGCTTCCCCAACCGCGTCGGCCTCGCCGCCGGCTACGACAAGGATGCGCGCGGACTGTGGGGGCTGGCGGCCCTCGGCTTCGGCCACGTCGAGATCGGCACCGTGACGCCGCGGCCGCAGCCGGGCAACCCGCGCCCGCGGTTGTTCCGGCTGGTCGAGGATCGCTCGGTGGTCAACCGCCTCGGCTTCCCCAGCCAGGGCGCCGCGGCGGTGGCGACGCGGCTGCGCCGCCGACCGGCGGACGTCGTGGTCGGCGTCAACATCGGCAAGCAGCGCGAGACGCCCGTCGAGCGCGCGGTGGAGGACTACCTCGAGCTGCTCGAGTCCTTCTCCCGGCTCGCCGACTACCTGACCGTCAACGTCAGCTCGCCGAACACGCCGGGTTTGCGGCGGCTGGAGACGGGGGAGGAGCTGGGCAAGCTGCTCGCGCCGTTGGCGAGGCGGCGCGACGAGCTCGCCGCCGGCGCCGCGATGGCGGGCAGCGCCACGGCGGCCGCCAAGGCGCGCCGCGTGCCACTGCTCGTCAAGCTGTCTCCCGACCTGGCGCCCGAGGACCTCGACGCCGCCGTCGACGCCGCGTTCGCCGCCGGCGTCGACGGCATCGTGGCCACCAACACGACGCTCTCGCGCGCCGGCGCCGTCTCGCCGCAAGCGGGCGAGGCCGGCGGCCTCTCCGGCGCGCTGCTCACGGCGCCCTCGACGGCGGCATTGGCGCGCGTCGCGCAACGCGTCGCCGGCCGCGGCGTCGTCATCGGCGCCGGCGGCGTGCTCGGCGGCGCCGATGCCGCGGCGAAGCGAGCTGCCGGCGCCGACCTCGTCCAGCTCTACACCGGCCTCGTCTATCGCGGTCCTGGCCTGGTCCGTGAAGCGGCGCGGGCTCTCGCCGGCGCGGACTGAGCATGAGCGGTCGGGCTCAGCGTCAGCGGCCGCCGCTGCCGCGAGGCGGTGGCGCCGCCGCATCGACCGGGCGCAGCGTCACGTTGTCGAGCAGCACGCTCTGCACGTCGTCGTCCTGCTCGCCGTAGCAGGCGAAGCCGGCGCGGACGGCGACGGTGTCGCGGCGCACGGGCGTCCTGCCGCGCACCTCCCGGAAGGCCCCGGTCACCAGCGCCTCGTTCGCCAGCTCGTGGTAGGCGGTGGCGCCCTTGCTGCAGTCGCCGGTCGCGTGCTCCTCGAGGAAGACGAGGCACTCGCCGGGGCCGTCGAGCCGCCGCAGGTAGCCGCCGAGCTCGAAGGTCGAGGCGCCGGGCAGAGCGACGCAGGTCGAGGCACCCGCCTCGCTGGCCGGCTGGTTGGTCATCCGGAGGGCGCCGGGTGCGGGGATGCCATGGCGCGCGTCGAAGGCGATGGTGGTGACGGCCTGCGCGCGCCAGCCTTGGAGCCCCTTGTCGAACCCGCAGTTGTGGATCAGGTTGCCGGCGACGCCGTCGCAGCGCGGGACGGCCGGTGAGGCCGCGGCCGATGTCATTGGACCTACCACGAACGGGAGCGCCGCCGCGATTGCCGTCCACGCCGCCAACCGCGCCGCCACTCGCACGCCCCTGCTCACCGCGTCGGCGCTGGGCGCAGTCCGCACGCCTGCTCGGCCCGGCCGAGCGCGCACCGGCGTCCGCGCCTCACAGCGCCACCAGCCGGTCGATGAGGTCGACGACCCGGTTGCTGTAGCCCCACTCGTTGTCGTACCACGACACCACGCGCACCCAGCCGTCGCCCGCGGCGTCGGTGGACAGCGCGTCGAAGATCGACGAGTGCGGGTTGCCGATGATGTCGCTCGACACCAGCGGCACCTCGCTGTACTCGACGATGCGGCGCGAGCGGCCCGGCCGCCGCCGCGCGCACCGCGGCGTTGACCTCGTCGCGCCGCGGGCGCTCGCGCAGCCGCGCCACCAGGTCGACGATCGAGCCGTCGGGCACCGGCACGCGCATCGCCAGGCCGTCGAGCTTGCCCTTGAGCTGTGGCAGCACCTTGCCCACCGCCGCGCGCGGCGCCGGTGGTCGTCGGGATGATGTTCTCGGCGGCGGCGCGGCTGCGGCGCAGGTCCTTGTGCGGCACGTCGGCGAGGCGCTGGTCGTTGGTGTAGGCGTGCACGGTGGTCATGAAGCCCTGCTCGATGCCGAAGCTGTCGTCGAGGATCTTGGCGATCGGCGCCAGGCAGTTGGTGGTGCAGGAGGCGTTGGAGACCAGCTTGTGCTCGGGCCGCAGCATCTCGTCGTTGACGCCGATGACCACCATGGCGTCGATCTCGTCCTTGGGCGGCACGGTGAGGATCACCCGCGGCGCGCCGCCGCGCAGGTGCTTCTCGAGCTTGGCGCGGCGTGGTGAAGACGCCGGTCGACTCGACGACGACGTCGACCTTCGCATCGCCCCAGGGGATGCTCGCCGGGTCGCGCTCGGCGGTCATCCGCACCGGCTTGCCGTCGACGTACATGTAGTCGTCGTCGGCGGTGACCTCGCGCGGGAAGACGCGCATCACGGTGTCGTACTTGAGCAGGTAGGCGAGCTGGTCGTTGGGGAAGAGGTCGTTGATCAGCACCACCTCGACGTCGTCGCGCTCGGCGAGGATGCGGAACACGCGTGCGGCCGATGCGGCCGAAGCCGTTGATGCCGATCGCGGACGGCATCATGCCGCCCTCCGCTCGAGCGCGGCGAAGCGCTTGATGAGGTCGACGGCGCGGTGCGCGTAGCCCCAGCCGTTGTCGTACCAGGAGAGCGTCTTCGACACCCGCTCGCCGATCGACCATGGTGGCGAGCGAGTCGAAGGTGGCGGAGTAGGGCGACAGGCGGATGTCGCCGGAGACGATGGGGCCGTCCTCGAAGTCGACGATGCGCTGCCAGGCGGGCTCGCCAGCGGCCGTGCGCACCACTTCGTTGATGGATTCGACGGTGACCGGCCGCTCGTGCCAGCAGACGAGGTCGACCACCGAGCCGTTGGGCACCGGCACGTTGAGCGCCATGCCCGACGAGCCGCCCGCGAGCTCGGGGAGCAGCTCCATCAGCATCTCGGCGACGTGGCTGGGCTGCGGGATGATGTTCTCGGCCGCCGCGCGGCCGGTGCGCATGTCCTCGGCCGGCACGTCGGCGAGCCGCAGCTGGCTGGTGTAGGCGTGCACGGTGGAGAGGAAGGCGCGCTCGATGCCGAAGGCGCGCTGCAGGATGGCGAGGACGGGCGCCGCGGCGTGCGCCGTCACCGAGGCGTTGGAGACGATGCGGTGCTCGGGCCGCAGCAGGTGGTCGTTGACGCCCATGACCACGGTGATGTCCGGTGCGTCGCGGGGCGGCGCGCAGAGGATGACGCGCTTGGCACCGGCGTCGAAGTGGCGCTCGAGCTCCTGCCGCGAGCGCTGCCTGCCGGTGGCCTCGATGACCACGTCGACGCCGAGCTCGCCCCAGGGCACCTCCCCGGGATCCTCGGCGGAGAGCATGTGGATCTGCCGGCCGCCGAGGTGGAGCGTGCCGTCCTTCAGGCTCACCGGCGCCGGGAAGCGCCCGAGGATGGTGTCGTAACGCAGCAGGTACTCGAGCGCCGCGTGGTCGGCGGGGTCGGAGATCGCCACCAGCCGCACGTCGTCGCGGTCGTAGAGGATGCGCACCAGGTTGCGCCCGATCCGCCCCAGCCCCATCAACCCCACTGCCGCTTCCGCCATCGCTCGCACCTCCCGCTAGACGCCGACGTCGCCGAGGCGGCCCCCGCCGGCGGGTGGAACGTTAGCAGGCAAGGTGCCATCGGCCGTGCACCTCCCGCTACTCTCCCGGGTGGCGTCCCTAGCAGAGCGCTGCGGTGGGGAATCGTGGCTCGCCGGCGGTGTTAGACTGCTCCCGCTCACACGGAAACACCCTGTAATGACCGACGGCTCCGGCCCCGCCACGCTGTCGCGCGCGGACCGCTTCGACCTGGCGGTGCAGCTCAACCGCGCCCGCATGTACGCGCTGGCGACGTCGGTTGCCTCCACCTTCCGCGCCCTCCGCCTCATCGAGACGCCGTGGTCGTTGATCCTCGCCATCGGCGGCACCGCCACGGTGACGGCGCTGCTCACCTGGCTGCTGGTGCGGTCGGGGTGGCATCGCCGGGTATTCGGGCGGCTCTACGACTCGCTGTGGATCCTGCTCGACGTCGGCTTCATCTCCGCCACCATCGCCGTCACCGGCGGCGCCACCAGCCCGTGGCAGCCGTGGTACGTCGCGATCATGAGCGCCGCGGTGTTCGTGGCCGGGCAGCGGGCGGCCTTCCTGCACCTTCCTGGCCAGCACCGGCGGCTACCTGCTGGCGCTGCTCGCCGCCGGTAACATCCCCGGCCCCGGCCAGCCGCTGCTGCGCGGCATCGCCTTGATGGTGAGCCTCTACGCCGCGACCTTCTTCTTCCTGCGCGGCGTCGGCATGCTGCAGGACAAGCAGCGCGAGGTCAGCGGCATGCGCGACGAGAGCCGCCGCAAGGTGGTCGAGCTCACGCGCTTGACGTCGACGCTGGAGGAACGCACCCGCGAGCTCGGCGAGGCCAACCTGCGGCTGCGCGAGTCGGATCGCCTGAAGTCGCAGTTCCTCGCCAACGTCAGCCATGAGCTGCGTACGCCGCTGAACTCCATCATCGGCTTCTCGGAGATCCTGCAGACGCGGCTCGCGGGGCAGCTCGACGAGCGGCAGGGGCGCTTCCTCGGCTACATCCATTCCGCCGGCGAGCAGCTGCTGTCGATCATCAACGACATCCTCGACCTGTCGAAGATCGAGGCCGGGCAGGCCGAGCTGGTGGTCGAGCGCCTGCCGATGCGCGCCGCCGTCGACGGTGTCTGCACGGTGCTGCGCAGCACGGCGGAGAAGAAGGGGATCCGCGTGCGCGTCGAGGCGCCGACGGACATGCCGCTGATCGAGGCCGACCCGGCGCGGCTCAAGCAGGTGCTCTACCACCTGCTCGCCAACGCCATCAAGTTCTCCTACCCTGAATCGGAGGTGCGGTTGCGGCTGCGCCGCGAGGCGGCCGCGGAGTCGCCGCTGCGGCGCTCCGGCATTTCGGTGGCGGTGATCGACGACGGCATCGGCATCGACCCGCACGATCGCGACCTCATCTTCGAGGCCTTCCGCCAGGCCGACGGCAGCTCCAGCCGCGAGTTCCAGGGCGCCGGCCTCGGCCTGGCGCTGGTCAAGCGCTTCGTCGAGATGCACGGCGGTCTGGTCACCGTCGAGTCGGCGCTGGGGCAGGGGAGCACCTTCACCGTCCACCTGCCGCTGCATCAGCGCGATGACGCGGCCGCGCTGGCCGACGGCGAGGAGCCGCACGCCGATCGTCCGGAACCCGGCGACGACCGCGTGCTGGTGGTGGAGGACGACCCCACCGTCTACGACGTCATCGCCCGCCATCTCGGCGACGGCGGCTGGGTGCCGGTGCGGGCGCGCACGGGCGACGACGCGCTCAAGCTGGCGCGGGGGGTGCGGCCGGTGGCGGTGACCCTCGACCTGGTGATCCCCGGCACCGACGGCCTGTCGGTGCTGCGCGAGCTGCGCGCCGACCCGGAGACCCGTCACATCCCCGTTATCATCATCTCAGTGCTCGACAATCGGGAGCTCGGTCTCACCCTCGGGGCCGACGACTACTTCGTCAAGCCGGTCGACCGCGATGCGCTGCTCGGTCGGCTCGCGGCACTGGTGCCGCGCGAGGTCGGCGGCCGGGTGCTGGTGATCGACGACGACCCGGCGCTGCACGAGCTGGTGGCGGCGGGGCTGCCGGCGCGCTACCGGCTGCTGCACGCCCACACCGGCCGCGACGGCGTCGAGCTCGCCCGCAGCGAGAGCCCCGACCTCGTCCTGCTCGACCTGATGATGGAGGGGATGGACGGCTTCGAGGTGGCGGCGACGCTCAAAGCCGACGAGCGGACCCGCCAGCTGCCCATCGTCGTACTCACCGCCAAGACCATGGACCGCGACGACCGCGAGCGGCTGCACGGCAAGATCGAGGCGCTGGTGCACAAGACCGACTGCAACCCGACACGCCTGGAGGCGGTGCTGCGCGACGTCGTGCGCCGGCAGCTGCGAGCTGCGGGAACGGCCGATGCCTGAGGCGAGTCGCGACCTCCTCATCGTCGAGGACAACCGGCAGAACCTCGAGCTCGTGCAGTTCCTGCTCGAGGAGGCCGGCCACCGGGTGCGCTCCGCCGCCGACGCACGCGGCGCCCGCGCCGAGCTCGAGCGCCGCGTGCCCGACCTGGTGCTGATGGACATGCAGCTGCCGGGCACCGACGGCCTCGAGCTCGTTGCCGAGCTGCGCGGCGACCCGCGCTTCCGCCACCTGCCCATCGTCGCGCTCACCGCCCACGCCCTGCGCGGCGACCGCGAGCGCTTCCTCGCCGGCGGCTGCGACGGCTACATCGCCAAGCCGATCGACGTCGCCACCTTCGCTTTGCAGGTGGAGGCGTTGATGCCGCCGCCGCGCCCGGCGCCCGATGCCGCGCCGGCGGAGGCGGAGTGAGCCGGCGCTACGCGCGCCTCCCCGAGGGAGGGCTGGTGCTGGCGGTCGACGACCAGCCGGAGAACCTCGAGCTGGTAGCCGAGATCCTCTCCGAGGAGGGCTACCGCATCCAGCTGGCTGCGGACGGCGAAAGTGCGCTCGCGGCGGTGGCCGCCGAGGCACCCGACTGCATCGTCCTCGACGTGATGATGCCGCGCATGGACGGCTTCGAGGTCTGCCGCCGCCTCAAGGGGAGCCGCTCGACGCGCTTCATCCCGGTGGTCATGCTCACCGCGCTCTCGGCGGTGGACGACAAGGTGCACGCCTTCGACGCCGGCGCCGACGACTTCCTCAACAAGCCGGTGCACTCCCACGAGCTGCGGGCGCGCGTGCGCTCGCTGGTGCGCATCAAGCGGCTGCGCGACGAGCTCGACACCTCCGAGGACATCATCGTCTCGATGATCCAGGCCCTCGAGCGCAAGGACCCGAAGAACGCCGGCCACTCGCAGCGCGTCGCCGCCCGGGCGATGCAGCTGGCGCGCCGGCTCGGGCTCGGCGGCAGCGAGGTGGAGACGGTGGGCCGCGGCGCGCTGCTGCACGACCTCGGCAAGATCGGCGTCAGCGAGCGGCTGCTCGGCCGCAACGACCTGGCAGGCGGCGAGCTCGCCGAGTACCAGCGCCATCCGGTGCTCGGCGAGCAGATCCTCTCGCCGCTGCGCTCCTTCGCCGACGTGCGGGCGCTCATCCGCCACCATCACGAGCGGCTCGACGGCCGCGGCTACCCGGACCGCATCGGCGGTAGCGAGCTCGACCTGCAGACGCAAGTGGTGGCGCTCGCCAACCTCTACGACCACGTGCGCACCCACCACGGCGCCGGCGACGGCGCGGCGACGCTGCTGCGCGAGGCGGCGCGGCGCGGCGAGCTGCAGCGCCACCTGGTGGAGGAGGTGCTGGCGCTCGACGGCGACGACGGCCACGGTGCGGCGCCCGTCGGCGTCCGCGAGTGGATGGAGCGGCTGCCGGCCAAGGAGGTGGCGCGCACCGGCCGCGTCCTCGTCGTCGACGACACCGAGGCCAACCGCGAGGTGCTGCTCGACGTGCTCGGCGGCGCCGGCCACGAGGTCATCCTCGCCTCGACCGGAGCGGCGGCCCTGCGCGCTCTCGCCGACGAGAAACCGGACCTCGTGCTGCTCGACGTCATGCTGCCCGACGTCAACGGCTTCGACCTCTGCCGGCAGATGAAGGAGCGGCCGGAGACCGAGTACCTGCCGGTGATCCTGGTGACGGCGCACTACGAGCTGCGCGACCGCACGCTGTCGGCGCGCGCCGGGGCGGACGACTTCCTCACCTACCCGATCCACCGCCTGGAGCTGACGGCGCGCGTGCGCTCGCTGCTGCGGCTGCGGCTCTACTTCCAGGACCTCGAGGAGTATCAGAGCGTCATCCTCTCGCTGGCCTCGGCGCTGGAAGCGAAGGACGTCTACACGCACGGGCACTCGGAGCGGGTGGGTTTCCTCGCCTCGCGCATCGGCGTGCGGCTGGGGCTGCCCGAAGAGGAGTGCGAGACGCTGCTGGTGGCGGGGCTGCTGCACGACATCGGCAAGATCGGCGTGCCGGAGGCGCTGCTCAACAAGCCGGGCAGCCTGAGCGAGGCAGAGCTGCTGGCGGTGATGGCGCACCCGGTGCTGGGCGAGGAGATCTGCCGCCCGCTGCGCAGCGCGCGGCAGGCGCTGCCGATGATCCGCCACCACCACGAGCGCTACGACGGCAGCGGCTACCCGGACCGCTTGGCCGGCGAGGCGATCCCGTTCGGCGCCCGCATCATGGGCGTCGCCGACGCCTACGACGCGCTGACCAGCAGCCGGTCGTACCGCGACAGCCTGACGTCACCCGAGGCGATCGGTGTGCTCGAGCAGGAGACGCGGGTCGGGCGCTGGGACCCGCGGGTGATGACGGCGCTGCGTGGGGTCCTGGCCGGCAGCGGCGCGGTGAAAACCGCGAGTTAGAGAAAGATGGCGGGCGCGGAGCCCGCCCTACGAGCCGGCTGTAGGGCGGCCTCCGCGGCCGCCGATCAACCGCGCGCTCCTTCACCGCGTCGGCTGCGGCGTGCCTTTCACCTTGAGCAGCCGGACGCCGTGCTCGCCGAGGTGGCGCAGCACGAGCTGGTAGAACGAGCGCCCGTTGCGCGTCGAAACGAGAAAGCTGTCGAGCGCGGCGCGCAGGTCGCTCCCCGGCGGCACCGCGATGCCGTACTGCTCGACCTCGGGCAGCGTGGCGACCAGCTCCAGCCGCGGCTCGCGCGCCAGCACCGGCAGGGCGAGGCTGCTCTCCATCAGCACCACGTCGACCTCGTCGTTGGCGAGCACGCGCACCGCCTCGGCGGCGCCGCGCGCGTTGCCGGTGACCGCGGCGAAGCCCATCCTGGCGGCGCGCGCCTCCAGCGTCGTGCCCGGCGGCACGCCGACGCGCTTGCCGGCGAGCGACGCGAGACCGGACAGGCCGCTGCCCTTGCGAGCCAGCACCATCGCCACCACGGGGAAGTAGGGCGCGGTGAAGTCGACCACCTGCTCGCGCTCCGCGGTGATGCTCATGGTGCTGGCGATGAGGTCACCCTCGCCGGCGATCAGCGCCGGGATGAGCTCGATGAAGCGTGGCTTGGCGACGACGCGCAGGCGCACGCCCAGGGTGCGCGCGAAGCCGGCGACGAGCTCGTAGTCGAGGCCTTCGTAGCCGCCGCCGGGTAGGGCGCGCAGGAAGCTCTCGTTGGCGCCGAGATAGGAGAGCATCACCAGCTCGCCGCTCTTCCTGATCTCGGCGACGCTGCGCGCGGAGGCCGGCGTGGCCGTGGCGAAGAGCCCGAGGGCGAGGAGCGTGAGGGCGAGGAAGCCGAGGGTCGCGGTGCGGGCGAGGGGCCTCATCGTCGCTCCCCCTCAGCGGGCCGGCGCCGGCAGGGCGCAGCGGGCGTCGAGCGGCTGGGTGGCGAGCTGGTCGATGCGCGCGGACGGCGTCTGAGCGAGGAACGGCGTCTTGCGATAAACGGCGGCGAGGAAGCTGCGGTGCCGTTCGGCGGTCAGCGGCCGCAGCGCCGCTTGCAGGTCGGGACCGGGGGCCTCGAGCTCGACGGCGCGCACGCCGGCACGGCAGCTGAAGTCGAGCGTGCCCAACGCCAGCCTGCGAATCGTCTCGCGGCCGCGGGTGCGGAAGAAGAGCTCACCGGCGCGGAGGTCGTAGACGATGCTCCACTGCGTGGCGTCCTGGGCCACGGAACGCAGCGTGGCGAAGGCGTAGTCGAGCGACCGGGCGCGCTCGCCGGCGGCGTGGAAGTCCAGCGCCCGCCGGCCGGCGCGCGAGAAGCGCGAGCGCGAGTCGGCGCCGCGCTGCCAGCTCAGGAGCTCGTCGGCGTAGGGATCGTTGGCGAGCGCGGGCACCGGCACATCCTTGCCGCGCCGAGCGACCATCCGCCCGTCGAGGAACTCGACCACCGCGACGTCACCGCCGCGGTCCGCTACCAAGTAGTGCAACGGCGCGTTGTCGGCGATGCGCACCTCGGCGTCGCTGGCGATCACCTCGGCGACCGTGGCATGGCGGTCGAGCTGGTACTGAATCCACTCGAGGTTGCCCACCACCGGGCGCCCGTCGGCCTCCGGATAGCGGGCCTCGTCGAGCCACATCAGCTCGATCACCAGCCCCGCCTCGTTGATGCCGCCGGAGGGCGAGGCGACGCCGTACTGGTTGAACGTCACGCTCCCGTAGCGCGCCGTCCACGTCGCGGCGCGGACGCCCGGCCCCACCAGCGCCATCCGCGCCAGCCCGCGCGGATTCACCACCAGCAGCCCGTCGCCGAGCGACCAGTCGTAGTTCTTGCCGAACAGCACCATCCCGCCATCGCGCAGCACGAACGTCGTGCACGCAAGCGCAGGAGCGGCGGCGAGCAGTAACGCCACCGCGCCGGCTATCCCAACCTTCGCTGAGGTACGCATGCAGCGAGGATACGGACCCGCCGTCGCGGAGTTGCGACGGTTGGTGCGAACGGCGGCTATGCGGGCGCCGGAGGGCCCGAGCCGAGTCGCCAGCGGTATTGACGCGCCGGCCGGTTGGGGTCTGCCGGATGAGCAGTGTGGCGCGGTCGAGTTCGGTCAGGAAGCGCGCCGCGGCTCGAGGGCTGCGCTCGTGGTACCACTCGAACGCTTCTCGAACCTCGGCCTGGGCAGCAGCGAGGTAGAAGAGCCTACGACCGCTCATTCAGTCGAGCGAAGAGCTGCCTCCGGACCTCTTCCCACGGAATCAGCTCCGCCTCGCCACTGTCGACCGCTGCAAGCCGACGCTGCACCTCCTCATGCCAGGCCTGCTCGATCTCGGCCTCGTTCACCGCCGGCTCGAGGCTCTCGAGGAGCGCGACTGCCATGTCCGCGCGCTCTTGCTCGGCGAGGTCAAGCGCATCGCGAAGAAGGGATTCGGCAGTCTTCGTCATGGGTGAATTCTACGACCCAACCTTGGGGTCAGAACAGGCCGAGCTGCTGCCCCGGCCGCCGGAACGCCTCCGTCGACAGCTCGGGCCCGCCGCGGGGCAGGTCGAGGCGGCGGGCGGTGGCCTCGAAGAGCTGCTGCATCTGCTCGGCGAAGACGCCTTCGGCGCGGAAGCGCTTGCCGAACTGGCCTTCGTTGAGCTTGCCGCCGCGGAGGGCGCGGATGCGGGCGAGGACCTTCTCTTTACGGTCGGGGTAGTGCTCGGCGAGCCAGTCCTGGAAGAGGTCCTTCACCGCATGGGGGAGGCGGACGAACATGAACGTGCCCCAGACGGCGCCGGCATCTTTCGCCGCGGTGAGGATCGCCGGCAGCTCGTGGTCGGTGATGCCGGGCACCACCGGGGCGACGTTGACGCCGCACGGCACGCCCGCCTCGCGCAGCCGCGTCAGCGCCTCGAGACGCTCGCGCGGCGCCGACGCTCGCGGCTCCATGCGGCGGGCGACCTCGGGATCGAGAGTGGTGATCGACAGCGTCACCGACGCCGCCTGGTAGCTCGCCAGCTCGCCGAGGTGGTCGACGTCGCGGGTGACCAGGTGGTTCTTGGTGATGATGTGGACCGGGTTGCGGAACTCCGCCAGCACGCCGAGGCAGCGGCGGGTGATCTCCAGCTTGCGCTCGCTCGGTTGGTAGCAGTCGGTGACGCCCGACATCACCAGCAGCTGCGGCTGCCACTTGGGCGACATCAGCTCGCGGCGCAGCAGCTCGGGCGCTTGCTGCTTGACGAGGATCTTGGTCTCGAAGTCGAGGCCGGCGGAGAAGCCGAGGTACTCGTGGAAAGGACGCGCGAAGCAGTTGTGGCTGACCACGCCGTTGGCGATGAAGTCGCCGGTGCCCGTGGTGATGTCGAAGAGCGGCATCTGACCGACTGGCTCGATGGAAGCGACGTCGAGCGCAGCGTTCGACTTGATGGCGACTCCCTCGATGTCCCGTTTTCTCGAGATCGCATTGCAGACGGTGTGGAAGAAGCGGAGATGGGCAGTCAGACCGCCGGTGACGCGAACGACGTGCACCCGACGGTTGGTCCCTGCCGTTTGCTCCATCGCGTAGCTGAGGCCGATCCCGACGATGGAGGCCGTAGTCCAGTCGATCAGTTCTTGATCGGTATTGCTGATGCGCAACGCTCCACAGCTATATGAACCTTCCGCGTCGAAGATACCGGCGAGAAACCCGCGCCGCCAGGACGGCGTCGGATCGAGCGGCCAGGCGATGAGCTCGTGGATACGCTCCACGCTCGATCGAATGCCGGTTCGGATGCAGTTCACCTGCTGACGAGCTCCGACCGCAGCTTGAAAGAGGCGCTCTTCGAGAGGGATGCCGAACCCGGCCAGGTACTCCTGAGCCCGGTGGAGGGCTTGCGCATCGACGAGTGCCAGTCGGAAGGCGACCGGCCCCGGCGTCGTTGAACCCTTGGCGCATCCGTATCCCAGATGACCGTCGCCCCTGATCATGCCAGCGAGGTAGCCGCGGCGGTAGTCGGAGTCCAGTTCGGGGGCGCGGGCCAGCTGGCCCGTACCCATCAATGTGTTGTTGACGGTCAGATGCGCCCGGTCGGTTCTGCCTCTCTCCGTGTCGGTCACGTACTTCCAGCCGCGCTCGGTCAGGAAGCGATGGTCTCCACTCGCAACTAGGCGAGTCCCGTCGGCGAGGGTCGATTTCGTATGCGGGTTTCACGGTTTCCCAATGAGCCAGAACTCGCGTTCGCACGTAGCGCCGGTACCAGCCGTCGCGGCGAGTGCCGTAGATCTCGTCTCCGGCGCGAAGCTCGCGCAGCGGTCGCGTCGTTCCATTTCCCATCAGGATTGGGGTTTCGCCCCAGACACAGTAGACACAGCCATGCTCGCAGCCGCGATAGGGGTTGATCGAGGTCTCGAAGCCGACGTCGGGGCTGTCGTTGCGGGCGATGATCGAGCGGGTGGTGTCGGCGAGGAGCTGGGTGGGGACCTTCTCGGGGCCGGGCTCCTCGCGGTCGACGACCAGAGGCTCGAAGCGGTTGGCGGGGTTGCTGGCGGTGCCGCGGCCGCGGGGCGAGCGGGGTCGAGGGCTCGCGCTGCTCATGTGGGCACGCTAGCGTAAACAAGGCGGAAGTTCAAGCGGCGATTTGGAAGGGCGGGAGTCCGCGTCCCGAGGCCGCCGTCAGTCGGGGAAGGGAAGGGCGAGCTGGCTTCGCGCCTTGGTGCTCGTGGTGACCGGCTCGGGGGCGGCCGGAGTGAGCGCCTCGGCGATGCCGGACCAGCGCTCGACGGCCCGTGCGACGGCTTCATCGAGCCGCTCGACGGTGCCGACGAGCGTCACCGACCGGCGGGCACGGGTTACGGCGGTGTAGAGCAGCTCCCGCGTGAGGAGGCGAGTGTCGGCGCTGGGCAGGATGACGGCCACCGCGTCGTACTCCGAGCCCTGCGCCTTGTGGACGGTGCTCGCCCAGGCAGGCTCGAGGTGGCCGCGCAAGGCGGCCAGCGGGAGTGCGCGGAACCCGCCACCGGCGCCGCGGAAGACCGCCATGGGCGTGGCTGCGGCGCCCTCGGCGGTGACGTCGAGCACGATGCCGTGGTCGCCGTTGAAGAGGGCGCGGCGGTAGTCGTTGCGGGTCACCAGCACCGGCTCGCCGGCCAACGGTTGATCGGCGTCGCCGCCATCGCGGCGCGGCGGCGCGAGCTCGAGGGCGCGCAGCAGCGCACTGCGGAACCAGGCGTTGATCGCGGCGACGCCGACGCCGCCCGACCAGCCGCGCGTAGGTGCGAGCAGGCGCGTCGACTCGTAGTGCGCAAAGAGCCGCGCCAGCTCGCCCGCCTCACCCTCGTCGATCGCGCCTGAGGTCGCGGACCAGACGCGAGTGACGAGCTCGCCCCAATCCGAAAGCCGCGAGTGTTGATGTTGCCACCAGCGCTCGAGGAAGGCGGCGATCGGCGTCGGCGGCGATAGCAACATCTCGGCACCGCTGAAGGCGAGAGCGCCGGCATCCTCGCGGAGATCCAGGCGCGTGCTCCGCGGGGACGAGCCCGCGGCGATCGACTCCGCGAGAGCGAGGATGCTGCTCCCCGCCGGATCGCCTGGATCCATCCGCCAGCTCCTGGTGAGCACGGCGACCCGCCCGCTGCCGCGCGCCGCCGTGACGAGGTCGCGGAACACCGCCCCCGCCTCGACCGAGGGGAGCTGCCGCGCATCGCCGAGCAGCACCAGCCTGCCGGCGGCCGGCAGCGAGCGCAGCAGCCGCTCGGCGAGGGTCAGGTCGAGCATCGAGCTCTCGTCGACGATCACCAGCCGCTCGGCGAGCGGGTTGCGCTCGTGGCGACGGAAGTACTCGCCGCTGGGTGAGTAGGAGAGCAGCCGATGGAGCGTGGAGGCGGCGAGCGGCGCGGCGAGCAACGCCGCATCGGCGGTCGGCGGGATCGGCGACTGCGGCGAGCGCCGCGCGCAGCGAGCCCTGCAGCCGGTCTGCCGCCTTGCCGGTGGGCGCGGCGAGGGCGATCTCGCCCACCGGCGGGTCGCCCAGACGGGCGACGACACGGAGCAGCGCGGCGACGATCCAGGTCTTGCCGGTGCCCGGGCCGCCGGTGATGGCGGTGAGCCGGCCGCCGAGGGCGGCGCGCACGGCGGCCTCCTGCTCGTCGGTGAGCGGGACGGGCTGGCCGGCGCCGTCGCGGGCGGGGCGGGCGCGGAGGTCGGCGAGCGCCGCCTCCACCGCCGCCGCGTCGGCGGCGAGCGGCGCCGCGAGCAGCTCGCGCAGGCGCGCCACCACGCGGCGCTCGAGCTGCCACAGACGCTGGGCGTAGAGGTGGTCGTCGGCGCGCAGCAGCGGGCGGTAGTCGCCCTCCTCGCCGGGCCGCGCCTGGCCGAACAAGTCCGCAACCGAGGCTCGCCCGCGGCGGCGGAGCCGAGCAGCGCGGTTGCGGCGCGGCGGTCGCCATCGCTCGCGCCGAGGGAGGCGAGCAGCGCCGCCAGCGGACCGCCGGCGTCGAGCGGCACCCGTGTGCTGCCATCGCGCTGCGCCGCCAGCACGGAGAGGGCGAGCAGGAGCAGCGCGCGCCCCTCGCCGGCGTCGACCGGGCTCGCGAGCCGGGCCAGCTCCCATGCCAGGTGGACGATCTCGGGGCCGAGGTCTTGCGCGGCGGCAGCCTCGACCACGTCCGGCGGGAACGGTGGAAGCGCAGGCGCGGGCGCCGCGCCGGCGCCCAACACGCCGTGGGGCGTCCAGCCGCCGCTCAACTCGCCCCCCAGCTCGTGCGCTCGCGCAGCTCGTCCTCCCAACCGCGCAGCTCTTGCCAGCTCGGCCGCGCGAAGTAGACGCCGGCGCCGCGCGGGCCCATGCCGCGCAGGAAGCAGTAGAGCAGGCCGCCGAAGCGCGCGCTCGTGGTCGTCCTCGCCGCGCAGGTCGAGCAGGCGGAGGACGCCGAGCGCGTAGAGCTGCGCCTGCAGCGCGTAGTGCTCGTCGACGTGGCGGCGGATGGCTTCGTCGTCCCAGGCCGCGAGGCGATCGCTCTTCCAGTCGACGAAGTAGGTGCGCCCGCCGTGCTCGAAGACGAGGTCGACGACGCCCTGCACGAAGCCGCGGCCGGCGCGGAACGGCGCCGCGGCGTCGTCGGCGGGCGCCTCGCCGAGCCGCGGGTGCGAGGTCTCGGGGATGGGGAAGACGAGCTCCATCTCCACCGCCCGGCGCTCGGCCTCGCACAGCCCCACCGGCAGGTCGAGCCCGTCGGCGCAGGCAGCGGCGTCCGCAGCGCGTTCCACACCAGTCGGTAGGCGGCGGGCAGCGAAGCCTCGTCGGCGCCCTGCTCGACGACGACGCCGCGGAGCACGCGCTGCACCTCGGCGTCGGCGAGCCAGCTCGCCGTGTCCACGGCGCCGCGCACGGAGGCCGGGTCCACCTTCTCGAGCAGTCGGTGGAGGAAGATGCCGGTGCCGCGCCCGCCGGGCAGCTCGCCGGGCGGCAGCGGCAGCAACGGCGCGGCCGGGCGCCTCAGCTCGCCACGTCGGCGACGATCGCCCCGTCCTCGGCTGCGGCCGCGGCCACCGGCCGCGAAGCGCCGCATACGCGTGTAGGAGGTGAGCAGCCGGCCGGCGTGGCGGCGGCGCAGCGCGCAGGAGCGACGGCTCCGCCGGCGCCTCGAGCAGCGCGCGGTCGGGCCGCCACCGCAGCGCCGGCCCACCCGGCGCCTCGTCCTCGCGGCCGCGCACTCGACCTCCGCCACCCGAACGCCCGGCGTCCGCTGCGGCGAGCAGCTTCGCCAGCCGGTCCTCGACCAGCCGCCACGGCGAGCGCTTGTTGGCTCGCGTCCGGCAGGTAGAGCCGCGCCCGGGCGCGCGTCAGCGCCACGTAATAGAGCCGCTCGATCTCCTCCGCCTCCTCGGCCTCGATGGCGGCCGCGACCTCGCCCACCGGGTCCTTGCCGAGGTGCAGCCGCCGCTCGCCGTCGAGGTGGTAGACGCGCAGCGACTCGCCGCTGCGGCGGCGAGCCGCCGAGGCCGGCGACGAACACCACCGGCGCCTCGAGCCCCTTGGCCTTGTGCATGGTGAGCACCTGCACGGCGTCGCGCAGCGGCTCGAGCCGCTGCACGTCGCGCGTCGACGCCGGGGGGCGCGCTGGTGCCGGCGATCCACGAGCGCGAGGCGCGCCGCCAGCTCGCCGAGTCGGGGCGGGCGCCCGCGCTGCCTCCTCGAGCAGCAGGTCGAACACGTGCTGGTAGTTCGGTGCAGCTCGCGCTCGCCCTGACGGGTGGCGAGGAGCCGGCGCACGAGACCGCTGTCGCGCAGCACGCTCGCGGAAGAGCGCGGCGTAGCGCCGCGCGCTCGGCGAGCGCCGCCCAGTCGAGCAGCCGCGCGACGAGCGGATGCGTCTCGGGCAGCTCGCGGCAGGCGGCGAGGTCGGCGAGCGGCACGGCGAAGAACGGGGTGAGCAAGGCGAGCAGGCGCGCCGAGCCGTCGTCGGGCGCCGCCGCGCGCGGCGAGCAGCCGGCGCACGTGCTCCGCCTCGGGCGTCGCGAGCAGCCCCTCCTGCCCGTAAGAGGACGTGCGGCACGGCGGCGCGGCGCAGCGCCTCCGCCGACCTCGCGGGCGTCGGCGCCGGTGCGGGCGAGCACCATCAGGTCGCGCGTAGCGCGAGCGGCCGCTCGCGTGCCGGCGTCGCCGAAGCGTGACGCCGTCGGCGACCAGCCGCTGCGCCTCGTCGGCGATCCACGAAGCGAACGCCGCGCGGGCGTCCCCGATGCGCCGGCAGGGCTTGCCCTCCGGCGTAGCGCCACCACCACCACCGGCGTCGAGGTCGGCGCCGGCGGCGTCGCGACGCGAGCTCGCGGTCTCGCCGCCGGGCCGCGCCGGCGTCGGAAGTCGCGCGAGGTCGCCGCTGAAGAAGCCGCTCTCGAAGATGCGGTTGCAGGCGTCGATCAGCGGCGGCGTCGAGCGGTAGTTGTCGAGCAGCGCGACCTGCGCTGCCGCCGCCGTCCACCACCGCGCGCCGTGCCGCGAGGTAGGTGTGCACGTCGGCGTTGCGGAAGCCGTAGATCGCCTGCTTGGGATCGCCGATGAGGAACAGCCGGCGCGCCTCGCCGTCGCGCTCTCGCCGTCGACGAGCTCGCCCTCGACCTTGCCTTCTACGAACAGCGTGCGGAAGATGTCCCACTGCACCTCGTCGGTGTCCTGGAACTCGTCGATGAGCGCCACTTTCCAGCGCCCGCGCAGCGCCGCCACCAGCGCGGGGTCGGCGCGACGGGCCGCAGAGCGCCTCGCGCACGTGCAGCAGCATGTCGTCGAAGTCGTAGAGGCCGATGCCGTGCTTCTGCACCTGCAGCCAGCTCGGCGACGGCGTCGCGCAGGCCGCCGACGAGGGCGGCGAGCGGCGGCGCCATGCCGTCGCGCAGGGTGTCGAGCGCGGCTACGGCGCGTGCCGCTGCAACGTCTGTCTGCGCCAGCCGGGCCAACCCGCGGCGCAGCAGCGACCACAGCCGGTCTTCCTTGCCGTCGACCGTCACCTTCTTGCGCCCCCACTCGCGCAGCTGCTCGCCTAGCGAGTCGGCTTCGTTGGCGGCGGCGAGGGTGGCAATCAGCGGCCGCGGGTCGCGCTCGCCGCGCCGCTGCGTCGAGCTGCCGGCGGCGTCGAGCGCGCGGCCCAGCAGCTCGTCGTCGCAGGCGTCGAGGAAGACGCGCGCCGCCGCCGCGAGCGCCGCCGGGTCCCAGCGCGGCGTCAGCACGCCGCGCTGCCGCACCGCCTCGGCGACGAGCTTCTCCAGCCGCCCGAGGTCGTTGCCCTGGCGCAGCCAGGCGAGCAGCTGCTCGCGCAGCGCGCCGCGGGCGCCGAGCTGGCGGCCGAGCACGGTGCGGAAGCCGCGCGCCACCATCTCGCGCCCGTCGACGAGCCGCTGCTCGAAGAGCCGCCGGTGGGCGAAGGAGTGCTCGGTGAGCACGCGCTGGCAGAAGCCGTGGATGGTGGAGATGGTGGCGGCGTCGAAGCGCACGACGGCGTCGGCGAGCGCGCTGCCGCGCCGCCTCGTCGAGGACGCCAGCCGCCGCCGCTCTCCGCGCCGTCCGCCTCGCGGTCGCCCGGCGGCGGGGCCGCCGCGAGCCGTCGCAGCTGCGACGCACGCGCTCGCGCAGCTCCTCGGTGGCCTTCTCGGTGAAGGTGACGACGAGGATGCGGTCGACCTCGACGCGGTCGGTCGAGCAGCAGGTCGACGACCAGGTGCTCGAGCGTGTAGGTCTTGCCGGTGCCGGCGCTCGCCTCGATCACCACGTGGCCGCGGCGCGGGATGGCGTCGAGCACCGCCGGCCGCGCGCCGCTCGCGGCGCTGCTCGGCGAACCAACCAGGCCGCCGCTCACCCGAGCTCCGCGACGCTGCCGGTGCGCCGGGTGCCGAGCGTGGTGAGGAAGGGCGTGAAGCGGCGGCCGAGGATGGCGGCGAGCCGGTCCGCCGGCGGCACCGGGTAGCTCAACGCGTCGGGCACCGGCCCCCAGCGCGACGAGCAGGCGACCGCCGGCGCCGCCGCCCGCCGCAGCGCGTCGGCCTCCACGCGGGCGGGCTCGAGCACCGTGCGCTGCTGCGACTTCGGCGTAGGTGTGGAAGACCGCCTCGCAGGGCAGCAGGTAGTCGTGCACGCCGCCGAGCAGCTCCGCGGCGAGCCCGCCGAGGTAGCGCAGCGCGTCCTCGCGCCGCCAGGCGTGGAGGGCGTAGCTCGCGATCGACGGCCCGCGCGCGTCCAGGCGCAGCAGCACCACCTGCCGCCTGATGCCGGCCTGGACACCGCTGGCCGCGAGCAGCAGGTGGTCCCAGAAGCCGCGCAGGGCGAGCCGCAGCTCGCGCACCGCCGCCTCGTCGGTGTCCTCGGCGGGGCCGCCGGCGTCGGTGATCGCCGAGGCGCGGCGGCCGTCGAGCAGCAGCTCGCTGCGGCCCTGGAGCCTGGCCAGCGGCGCGCCCGCCGCGTCGAGCAGGTCGAGCGGCGGCAGCACCAGGTCGACGTCCTCGCGCTCGCCGGGGCTGCCGACGCGCAGCCGCTCGCCGCGCCCGCGGGTGGCCAGCGGGTCGAGCAGCCGCTGCCAGCCGGCGAGGATCTCCCGATGGAGTTGGCGCTCGATCTCGCCCAGCGGGCCGGTGGGTGCGGCGCCGGCGAGCTCGCGGCGGCGCGCCAGCGCGGCGTAGACGTCGCAGGCGTCGCTCGCCTCGCGTAGCGCGCGGACGAGCGAGTCGCCGAGCAGCGTCGTCTCGTCGCGGCGGCCGCTCGCCAGCGCCTCGTCCTCGACGGTCGGCCGGGTCCTCGTCGTCGTCGCGGCTGATGCCGAGCAGCACCTCGGCCGAGCTCTGCAGCGGGCACTCGAGGAAGCGGCGCAGCATGCGCAGGGGGAGCAGCCGCGGTGTCGTCGCCGCGGACGTGAGCAGGGCCGGCGCCTCAGCCGGCGCTGCGCCGGCGGCCGCGGGGACGGAAGGCAGCTCCAGGAACGTCGCCAGCGTCTGCCAGTCCGCTGCCGGCAGCTCGCGGCGGAGGAGCCCCAGCGGATCGCTCGTCAGCGGCGGCAGCGCGAGGCGCAGCTCGTCGCCGAGCTGGCGCGCGGCCGCTTCGGCGCGGGCGCCGGGCGCCACGGTATGCGGACGCTCGGCGGTGGCGAAGTACGCCGGGTCCCACCTGCGCGGCGGCACCTCGCGCCGCAGCGCCGCGAGACCTTCCTTGCCGACGTACGCCCGCTCCAGCACGTCGAGCAGCTCCTGCACGACGCTCGAGGGGCGCAGCCGCTCGCCGGTGCGCTCGTCGCGGTCGACGTAGGAGAGCACCAGCCGCTGGCGCGCCGAGAGCAGCGTCTCGAGGAAGAGGTAGCGGTCGCGCTCCGCCGGCGAGACGTCGCCCGGCCGCCGCCCGGCGGCGCGCAGGTCGAGGGCGTCGCGGCGGTTGGCGGCGGGGAACTCGCCCTCGCCGAGCCCGAGCACGAAGACGACGCGGAAGGGGATGGCCCGCATCGGCAGCAGCGTCGATACGGCGACGCCTTCGCCGAGCAGCGCGCCGCGGCCGACGGTGCGCTCGGCGATGGCGCCGCTCGCGAGCTCGCAGGCGACGCGCCCCGACACCGCCACGCCGGCGACGTCGGCGCGCTCGAGCGCACCCAGCGCCAGGCGGCAGCGGTGGAGGTCGCCCTCTTCGCCCTCGCCGGGGGTCAGGTAGGCGTCGAGCAGTCGCCGCAGCAGCTGCGCCCACTCCGCGAGCGGCCGCGAGTCGGCGCGCAGTCGCCGGCAGTCGGCAAGCAGCGAGCGGGCGAGCAGCGCGAAGCGGGCCGCCGACTCCAGGCGCACGGCGGCCGCGTCGGCCACCAGCACCTCCTGCGTGCCGCCGCCGGGCCGCGGGCCTTCCCACAACCGCTCGTCGCCGCTCCTGCCGCCGGTGAGGAAGGCGCCGAGCGCTAGGCGCCGCAGCCCCTGGTCCCACGACAGCAGGTCCTCCTCGACATAGGTGTCGGCGAGGTCCTCGTGGGCGGCGCCGTGGAAGATGCCCAGCTCGCCGGCGAGCCCCGCCCACTCGTCGGGGTCGGCGTCGGAATAGCGGCCGCGCACCGCAGGGTGCAGCATCACCCGCAACACCTCGGCGCGGGTGAAGCGGCCGAAGGGGAGAGCCAGCAGCAGGCGCGCCGCCTCGGCGACGCGACGGTCGCCGGCGAAGGGGAGGTCGGCGACGTTGCAGGGGATGCCGTGGAACTCGCCGAACACCGCCTGCACCTGGGGCAGGTAGCGGTCGCGGGCGGCGGCGTTGACGATCACCGCCACGTCGGTGAAGCGCAGCGGGTCGGCGGTCCCTTCGCTCGCGGCCATCAGCTCCCAGATCGAGTCGGCGACGGCCTCGACCTCGCGGCGCAGATCGGGGGCGGCGAGGACGGCGACGCTGCCGTCGTGCGCCCACTCGGCGCGTGGCGGGCGCTCGCCGGTCGGGGCGCGGCGCAGCACGTCGCCCTGCAGCGCGGCGAGCAGCGAGGCGTCGAGTCGGGGGAGATCGTCGGCGTCGCCGACGTGCGCCTCGTCGGCGGCGACGAAGCGCTCCTCGAAGGCGCACTCGGTCAAGTCGTCGAGCATGCGGACGTGCTCGCGGCCGGGGCGCCCCCACAGCCGCAGCGGCTGGTTGTCGGTGTCCTGGAAGAGGCCGTAGGGGTCGTCGGCCGCGGCAGGCAACGGCCCGCGGTAGCGCGCCAGGCGCCCGCGGTGCTCGCGCTCGGTCTCGACGTCCTCCCAGAACTCCTGGCAGGGGTTGAGGGTGAAGAGCACGACCGGGCGGGTGTCGGCGAGGCGGGCGAAGAGCTGCTGGAAGATGCGGGCGACGTAGGAGACGCCGAAGACGTGGAGCGGCGGCAGGCCCGCGGGCAAGGCCTCCGCATGGGCCCTGGAAACCAGGTTGCCGCTGACGATGTCGGCGAGGCTCACCCAGCGGCCGGCACCGGCCTCGGGAGGGTGGCGGGCGAGCACGCCGCCGCTGCCGGCGACCGCGCGCCAGAGCACGCTCTGCCACGACTCGAGCGCGGCCCACGCGTCGTCGGCGGGGAGGCGGGATCCCTGTTCCCAGGCGGCGAGCGTCTCCGGGCGCGAGTAGGCGTACTCCTCGAACAGCCGTCCCAGCCGCGTGGCGAGCTGCACGCGGCGCAGCCCCACGGCGTCGGCGTCGGCGGCGCGCAGGTAGTCGCGCACCGGCGCGAGCGCGGGATCGGCGAGGGCCGCCTCGTCGTGGAGCACGGCGAGGAGGCCGCCGCGCAGTGCCTCGGCGTCGACGAGGCGGTTGGCGGGCGCCGCCTCGCGGACCAGCTCGGCGACGAAGCGCTCGAGACGCTGGAAGCGCAGGTTGGCGGCGACGCCGAGCCGCTCGGCAAGGGCGAGGCGGACGTGCTGCTCGAGGTTGCGATTGGGGACGAGAAGGTGGACCGGCTCGAGGGGGTGGGCGCCGGCGCGGCGGCGTTCCTTCAGGGTCTCGGCTAGCGCGGCGAGGAGCTCCTCGGTGCGATTGGAGTAGACCAGCCGGATCATCGGTGCGGGCGCCGCGATGGTAGCAGGGGCCCCGGAACGCCAAGCGCAAGTCCCGTTAGGGGTAGAGTTTGGCTGTCGTGGCCGCAATTCCGCCGTACGAGTCGCCGCTGCCGATCAGCGACTTCATCGACTTTCCGGCCAAGGAGGTCATCGTCGAGCGCCTGCTGGCGGTCGACGAGTCGCCGCGGCTCGTGCGGCTGTACGAGACGATCGGCGACCGCCTGGCGGCGAAGACCTACGAGCGCTCGGCGTCGGCGTTCATCCTCATCGAGATGCTCTACGACTTCGAGGAGGTGGTGGGCAGCGACATGAGCTACCTGCTGCCGCGCTCGATCTACACGTTGACCGGCGACCGCGACCTCGCGCTGTCGGCGCTCGGCGCCTTCAACGAGATCAAGGACGCGATCGTGCTCCACGCGCCGGCGGCGCCGCCCGCCGGCCGCGCCGCCGCCGTTGCCGGCGCCTCTCCGCCGCGGCAGCCGCCGCCGTCAAACCTCCCGAACACGGACCCCATGATGCACAAGCTGCAGCTCGCCCAAAAGGCGCTCGTCGACCTCGGCCTCACGACCCGCGTCTCCATCGACCTCTCGATGCGGCGCCCCAGCCGCGACCGCGTCAACCGCACGCTGCAGGACATCACCGCCCTGCGCGCCGCGATGCGGCGCTTCGAGGAGCTGCTGTCCCAGGCCGAGCTGCAGGTGCTCGAAGCCGCCGGCGTGCTGTGGGAGGGCACCGCCGATCCGCGCGAAGGCGACGAGCCTGGCGGCTAGAGCGGGATGTCAGCTCAAGCGCGCCGAACGATCCGCTCGTAGTCGCGGTGATGGCCGATCCAGAACCAGATCAGGTCCCCCTCCCTCTCGACGCCAAGCGCACGGTAGTGGGCGCCGACCCGCGCCGACCAGAGGGTTGCGATCCTCTTGAAGTGGAGCGACGGGTGAGTGGGATCGGCCTTGAGAAGCTCGAAGTTCTTGTCCGCGAGCGCCTGAATCGCGGCGGGGAGCGCGCGGTAGAGGTCCCAGAACCTCGAAGTGGTGCGATGGGTCAAAGCGCGCGGGTTCGCCCGTCGCGGTGCTCCACCAATGCCTCTTCGATGAGCGAATCGAGCCGACCAGCCTGGACGTCCTGATCGATCTCGCGGTCCCAGGCGCGCTGGTCGTAGTCATCGAACCAACGCCGAAACTCGGCGAGCTCGTCGCGCGTCAAGCTGCTGACCGCTTGCTCGAGCTCCTCGATGGTGCTCATCGGTTGGAAGCTTAGCAGCGCCCGCGCTTAGCGCGTGCTACGCAGCCACCTCGCCGCCGAGCAACGCTGCGACCTGCTCCTGTCGCGGCCAGCCCCAGATCATCGCCACGATGGCGAGCGCCGCCAGCACGTAGCACCACATCGGCTCGTTGGTGAGCAGGGTGAGCATGAGGCCGACGATGGCGGCACCCTCGCGCAGGATGAAGGCGAGCAGGGTCGCCAGCCGGTAGCTCTCGAGGGCGGTGTCGGTGCGCTCGTCGGCGCGCAGGCTGCCCGAGCGCTCGAGCATCTTGCGGTGCGCGAGCGGCGCCACGAAGAGGAGGCCGACGCCGACGCCGAGGCCGATGAAGACGAGCGCGCGGGGCAGCGGCGGGCCTACCTGGCCGGCGGCGCCCGGGCCCGAGGCGACGAACCAGGCGACGACGGCGAGGAAGCCGACGCTGATCACCATGCCGATGCAGACGACGTTGAGGAAACGGACCGCCTCGTCGACGCGACTCTGCCGGCTCTCTTCGGCCACGACCATCGGCACCTCCGGGTTGTTGCGGCTAGTCTACCTGCGTTGCTCTGCCATCCACTCCCCCGGAGGCGACTAGTATCGCGGCGATGGACTTCTCCGCGGCAGTAGCCGCTGTCGAGAACGAGGCGCCCAGCGCGCCGCGCGAGGTCGGCGTCGGCCCGCACCCGCTCCCCTGGCCCGACGACCCGCGGCTCGATCCCGCGCTGCTCGCCGCCGGCGACCGCCGCAACGTCGCCGACCGCTACCGCTACTGGCGGCTGGAGGCGATCGTCGCCGACCTCGACCGCCGCCGGCACCCGTTCCACGTCGCGGTGGAGAACTGGCGGCACGACTTCAACATCGGCGCCGTGGTGCGCAACGCCAACGCCTTTCTCGCCAGTGCCGTGCACATCGTCGGCGAGCGGCGCTGGAACCGCCGCGGGGCGATGATGACCGAGGTCTACCAGCACGTGCACCTGCACGCGACCCTCGACGAGCTGGCGGCGTGGGCGGCGGCCCACCGGCTGCCGCTGGTGGGCGTCGACAACCTGCCGGGGGCCGAGCCCATCGACCGCGCGGCGCTGCCGCGCGCCTGCGTGCTGCTCTTCGGGCAGGAGGGCGAGGGGCTCTCGGCGGAGGCGCGGGCGGCGGTGTCGTCGCTGCTGTCGATCCCGCAGTGGGGCTCGACGCGCTCGATCAACGCCGGCGCCGCATCGGCGGTGGCGATGTACGAGTGGTGCCGGCGGCACGCGGATGGCGGCGAGTGAGCGAGCCGTTTTGCAGCGAGGTGGCGCGCCGGGAAGAGGCGCCGCTCGCCGGCAGCGCCACCCGCGCCGACGCCTGGTTGCTCGTCGAGCACCGCGGCCCGTGGGGCGAGCGGGCGATCGAGGAGAACGACCTGCCGCCGGCGGTGCAGGCGTGGCTGCAGGCGCAGGTGGCCGCCTTGAAGCCAGTGATCGGCAAGACGCGCCCGCTCCTGGTTCGTCGCGATGGCGACCCCGTGCGCCGCGGTGTGGCGTGCTTCCTTGCCGTCGCGCGCGAGGAGCGACAGGAGCTCTATCGCTTCGACGTTGCGAGTCATGACGAGCTGCCGCAGCTCGATCTCGCGGCCCTGCTCGCCGGGCGGCGGGCTCGTTTCGGCCCGCCGCGACGGCGGCCTCGTGCTGGTGTGCGGCAACGGCCGCCGCGACCGCTGCTGCGCGCGCTTCGGGCCGCCGACCTGGCGCCTGCTCGCCGCGGCGATCGGCGAGGAGGCGTGGCTCTCCACCCACCAGGGCGGCCACCGCTACGCCGGCACCGGCATCTGTCTCCCCGAGGGCGTCGCCTACGGCTTCCTGGCGCCCGCCGAGGCCGAGCCGCTGCTCGCCGCCCGCCGCGACGGCGCCATCCACCTGCCGTGCTTCCGCGGCCGCACCTTCCACGACGCGCCGGTGCAGGCCGCCGACGCGCTGCTGCGCGCCTCCCGCGGCGAGGCGGCGCTCGATCGCCTGGCGGCTCGAAGCATCAGTGGAAGAGTCGCCGGGCGCGTGGCGGGTCGACTTTTGCCGCATCGGCGCGCCGGTACACGGTGCGCCTCGTCCGCGGCTCCGAGGAGGCCCTGGTGAGCTGCACGCCGGCGAAGCGCAAGACGATCGACCGCTTCACGCTGGCCGCGATCGAAAGCGAGGAGACGTCATGAGCGTCCCGTTCACGCACGTCGACGCCTTCACCGCCGAGCCCTTCCGCGGCAACCCCGCCGCGGTGGTGGTGCTCGACGCCTGGCCGCAGGCGGCGTGGATGCAGAGCGTCGCCGCGGAGATGAACCTCTCGGCGACGGCCTTCCTGGTGAAGGAGGACCAGGCCGCGGGCGGCGCCGCCTTCGGCCTGCGCTGGTTCACCCGCACCTCGGAGCTCCAGCTGTGCGGCCACGGCACGCTCGCCAGCGCGCGGGTGCTCTGGGAGGACGGGCTGGCGCCGGCGGCGGCGCCGATCAGCCTTCCACGCGCAGAGCGGCATTTTGCACGCATCGCGCGCCGGCGACTGGATCGAGCTCGACTTCCCGGCCACGCCGCCGCAAGCGATGGCGCCACCCGCCGGGTCTCGCGGAGGCGCTTGGCGTCATCCCTCGTGGGTAGGGCGAAGCCGCTTCGACGTGGTCGCTGTGGTCGACGACGAGGCTGCGGTGCGCGGTGCGACTCCCGACCTCGCCGCCCTGCGGCGTGTCGACGCCCGCGGCGTGATGATCACGGCGGCGGCGAGCCCCGGCGCCGGCCACGACTTCGTCTCCCGCTTCTTTGCCCCCAGCGTCGGCATCGACGAAGACCCGGTGACCGGCTCGGCGCACTGCTGCCTGGCTCCCTACTGGGCGGCGCGGCTGGGGCGGCAGGAGCTCGTCGGCTACCAGGCCTCGCCGCGCGGCGGCGTCGTGCGGGTGCGCGTGGACGGCGAACGCGTGCGCCTGGCGGGGGAGACGGCGCTGGTGGCGCGCGGCGAGCTGCTCGTCGACCCGGCGTAGAGGCCAGCGCAGCAACAAGCCGCGGGCGCCGCCCTTGCCTTCGCCGCGCCATCTGCGCTACAAGAGCCTGCAGCATGGAGGCCCAGTCCCGAGCGGCCAGGCGCAGCGTGCTGGTCGTCAACGCCGACGCGGAGCTGTTCGACAAGATCTCGCCGCTGCTCAACCGCGAGGCGCTCGAGGTGGACCGCTTCCCGCGCGCGCGGGCGGCGCTCGACCTCATCTCGCGGGTGCCCGTCGACGTGCTCATCGTCGGCTATCCGCTGCCTGACGTCGGCACCCAGGAGCTCCTCAACGCCGTCCGCGGCGAGGGCTCTCCGTGCCGCCACTCGCCGCTGCTCCTGCTCGCCCGCGGCGACGACATCGAGGAGGCGCAGCGCTACATCGGCCGCGGCGCCAACGAGGTGGTCGCGGTGGAGGAGTCGGCGGCGCGCCTGCAGGCGGCGATGTCGCGCCTGCTGGCGGTGGCGCCGCGCAGCTCGCTGCGCACGATGGTGCGCATCGTCGTCAACATCGGCGAGGGCGCCGCGCTCGAGATGTCGCAGACCGAGAACCTCTCGGAGACCGGCATGCTGGTGCGCACCGGCGAGGTCTATCCGCTGGGCAGCCGGCTGAGCTTCGAGTTCCACCTCGGCGGCCAGAGCCAGCCCATCCGCGGCGAGGGCGAGGTGGTGCGGCAGACGACGGCCGGCCGCGAGGCGGTGCGCGGCATCGGCATCCGCTTCATCGCCCTCGAGCGGGACGGCCTGCTGCGCCTGCAGCGCTTCCTGCGCGAGCTCGCCACGGAGCGCTGACGATGAAGCACTGGCTGGTCAAGAGCGAGCCCGGCGTCTACTCCTTCGCCGACCTGATGAAGGACACGAAGCGCACGACCAAGTGGCACGGCGTGCGCAACTTCCAGGCGCGCAACCTGCTGCGCGAGATGCGGAAGGGGGACGCCGTGCTCTTCTACCACTCGAGCTGCGAGCCGCCGCACGTTGCGGGCGTCGCCCGCGTCGTGCGCGAGGCCTACCCCGACGACTCGGCGTGGGACCCCAAGTCCGACTACCACGACCCGGCGTCGACGCCCGAGGACCCGCGGTGGTTCATGGTCGACGTACAGGGCGAGAGCAAGCTGCCGGCGCCGGTGACGCTCGCCGAGATCCGCGCCAACCCCAAGCTCGCGACGATGAAGCTGGTGCAGAAGGGGCAGCGGCTCAGCGTGCAGCCGGTGACGGCCGCCGAGTACGCGGAAGTGCTGCGGATGGCCGAGAAGAAAGCGCCCACCGCGCGCTGACGGCAACCCTCGCTGCTCCGCCGCCGGCCGCGCCGCGTTCTCGGCCCCAAGCGTCTACGTCTGAGCGCGGCTCGGCGCTCCGGCATTGGCGTGTTTTCTGCAAACCCCCTCCTCCCGTCGAATCCTTTTCTTTTCTTGCCCGCTCGGACGCTGCCGTTGATGTCGCTCTTTTGCACCGGGAGGCCTCGTATGAGTCGGCTGCTGAACCGCCCGCTCGTGGCGCTCGCGTTGCTCGCCATCGCCGCTCCGTCGACTGCCGCCTCGCCGCCGAGCGGCACCGTGTCCTCGACCACGCCCGAGGTCGGCTGGACCGGCGGTCCCCTGCTGCCGACGGCGTCGGCCACCTGCGGCGGGCCGAGCAACCCGGGATGCGACAACTTCGCCTTGACCCTTGACCCGCCGGCCTATCCCTTCCGCCTGGAGATCCTGCTCACCGCCAGCGCCGCCGACGACTACGACCTGGAGGTCTACGACTCCGGCGGCGGCGTCGTGGGCAGCTCGGGGAACGGTCCCGGCGCGCCGGAGTCGGTAATCCTGACCAACCCGCCTGGCGGTCTTTACACGGTGAGCGCCTCACCATTCGCTCCAGTCGGTCCGTACGCGCCGCTGGCGCGCATCGTTCCCGAGCACGGGCGGGCCTCCGCCGGGGAGCGCCGCGGTCGACCTCCTGCACTATGCCGCGCCGCAGCCGGCGAGCCCAACGCCACCTTCTTCCCGCGCTTTGGCTACGGGCCGTCGTTCGGCGACGCGGGGATCGGCCTCTCCTCCGGCGAGCCGACCCTGGGCTCGCCACACGCCATCAACCTGGCGCAGCAGGCGAGCACGCCACACCTCACCAACGTCATGTTCCTCGACTACGTCCACACCCTGCGCGTCACCTTCGACGACTGCACGGACCCGGCGACGGCGGAGTGGCGCGAGAGGAGCGTGCCGACCCACGTCACCTCGCTCGACCCCATCCTCCACGTCGACCCGCTGACCGGGTCGCACGATCTCGGCGCAGCTGGCGGGGAAGACGAGCCTCATCGGCATCAGCGACGACTTGGGCGAGACCTGGATCCCGAGCCAGGGCGCCGGCATCAACTCCGGCGTCGACCACCAGACGATCGGCGCCGGGCCCTTCCCACCCAGCGATCCCGGCGGCATCGGCTACGACAATGCCGTCTACTACGCCTCGCAGGACGTGGCGGCGGCGCAGATCGCCCTGTCGCGCGACGGCGGCGTCACCTTCGGTCCGGCGGTGCCGATGTACACCCTCGCCCAATGCGGCGGCCTGCACGGCCACATCCAGGTCAGCCCCGACGGCGTCGTCGCCGTGCCCAACAAGAGCTGCGGCGGCGAGCAGGGCGTGGCGGTCAGCGAGAACGCCGGGCCTCACCTTCGTCGTCCACGGCGTGCCGGGCTCGACCTCCAGCCGCAGCGACCCGGCCGCCGGCTTCGGCGCCGACGAGACGCTCTACTTCGGCTTCTGCGACGGCAGCGGGGCGGCGATGGCTGCGGTCTCGCCCGACCTGGGCGTCTCGTGGACGGCGCCGCAGAACGTCGGCGCCGCCTTCGGCATCGTCAACTGCGCCTTCCCGGAGATGGTCGCCGGCGACGGCGATCGCGCCGCCTTTGCCTTCCTCGGCAGCGCCACGCCTGGCGACGGCACCGCCGCCAACCCGGCCTACGACGGCGTCTGGCACCTCTACCTGGCGGTGACCTACGACCGCGGCGTGACCTGGTCGACGATCCGCGCCACCCCCGGCGACCCCGTCCAGCGCGGCGCGGTGTGCCTGCAGGGCACGACCTGCGCGAGCGGCCGCAACCTGCTCGACTTCAACGACGTCGCGATCGACGAAAAGGGCAGGATCCTGGTCGCCTACGCGGACGGGTGCGTGGGCGGATGTCTCGGCGCTTGCCCCAACAGCGGCACCGACGTGGGGCGGATCACGCGGCTGGCTCCCGGATCGAAGGGCCTGCTCGCCGCCTTCGACGGCTTCCTGCAGCCCGCCGGCGCCGATCGTGCCGCGCTCGCCGTATCTCGAGGCGCGTCGTTTCGCGGACCGCGTCGACCTCGAGTGGTCGGTGCCCTTCGACGGCACCGCGCCGATCCTCGACTACGACGTCTATCGGCGGCCGCACCCCGGCTCGTTCACGCTGCTCGCGACCGTGCCCGCCGGCACCAACACCTACTCCGACGACACCGTGACCGCCGGCGTCGACTACTTCTATCGTGTCGTCGCCACCAACTCGGTGGGGACGTCGGACGGCTGCTCGGAGACGCAGGCGGTGGCTCCGCAGGTCGTCGACTCCTGCGCCGGCGTGCAGGTGGTGAGCGACGCCATCGGCGAGCAGCCGTTGGCCGCGCTCGACCTCGAGGCGTTGAAGATCTCCGAACCGTACGTCGCCGACGGCAGCGGCGGCGCGGTGCCGATGCTCGTCTTCGACTTGAAGGTCGCCAGCGCCGCCGTCACCTCGCCGGGCAATGCGTGGACCATCCTGTGGAGCCGCAAGGACCCGGTGCCGGCGCTGCCCAACGACTACGACCGCAACATGGTGAACATGCGGATCACCGCCGCGGGGCCGGAGTGTCACTTCGGCAAGGTCACGGCGCCCAGCGTCAACCGCGGCGACGACGTCGCCACCCTGCCCACCGCCAACTGCTCGCTCAGGCCCGACGGCCATCTCACCATCATCCTGCCGCCGAGCGTCATCGACGACTGCCAGCAGCCGGGCTCGGGCTGCTCCGTCGGGCCCGGCTACGAGCTGTCGGCGCTCGAGGTAAGGGTCTTCGCCAGCAACGTCAGCGGCCAGCCGGTGAGCCAGGCAACGACGACGGATTCCGCCGGCGGCTTGACGTACCGCATGGTGGGCAATGCCGCCTGCATCCCGAACCGACCGCCGCTCGCGGTGGCCGACGTCGTCGACGGCGTCTTCGTCGGGGTGCCGGTGGTGATCGACGTGCTGGACAACGACAGCGACCCCGACGGCGACGCGCTGACGATCACCGCGGTCAGCGACGGGAGCGACCGGCACGGTGGTCGACAACGGCGACGGCAAAGTCACCTACACGGCGCACGCCCGCGCCCGCTGCGCCGACCAGTTCAGCTACACGGTGAGCGACTCCCGCGGCGGACAGGACGTGGGGATCGTGACGGTCGGCATGGGGATGCCGTTCGAGGACGGCTTCGAGGTCGGCTCGACGGCCGAGTGGTGCGGCACCTTCCCCTGATCGGCGCCGTCGCCGGCGGGCGCGGAATCGGCGGCTCGAACGGCGATCGCTTTGTGGTCGCTGGTGGCGCTGGCCGGCTGCGCGGGGTCGCCGGCGGTTCGCAGCGCGGCGCCGTCGCTGGCGGTCGGAGAAGCGGCGGCGCCGAGTTGGAAGTGGGTCGACCGCTTCGGCGGTCGCGGCCGCGACACCCCTCGCGCGGTGGCGCTCTCCGCCGATGGCCGGGTCTACTCGGTCGGGCAGCTCGCGCACGGCAGGGAGGCCGGCGAACGTTCCTGGACCGGCGACACCGCGCGCGAGCTGATGTTCCTCGCCCGCCACGAGCCCGACGGCCGGCGCGACTGGCTGCTGCGCTTCGGCGGCTCGCCGGTCGACGAGCCGCGGGCGGTGGCGGTCACGGTCGATGGCACGGTACTGGTCGCCGGCCTGTTCACTGGCGAGATCGGGTTCGGCGCGGCGGGCGGCGTCGAGCCGATGAAGCCGGTCGGCGGCGCCGACGCGTTCCTCCTCGGCATCGACGCCGGCGGCTCGCCGCGCTGGGCGCTGCAATGGGGCGGCAAGCACGCCGACGCCGCGCGCGCTCTCGCCGTCGACGCGAGCGGCAATGTCTACGTCGCCGGCACCTTCCAGCTCACTGCCGACTTCGATCCGGGACCGGAGCGGACGTTGATGACGAGCGTCGGCCGCACCGACGTCTTCGTGCTCAAGCTCGATCCGCAGCGGCGGCTCGCGTGGGCGCACCAGCTCGGCGGCGATCACGCCGACGACGTGACCGCGCTGGCGGTGGCAGCCGACGGCACCGTCTACGTCGGCGGCAGCTCGGAAAGGCCATGGGCCGGCGAGGGATCGGAGGAGGAGGGCTCGGCGTCCGTCGATGTCGTACCGAGCGCGTTCCTCGTGGCGCTCGCGCCCGACGGGACCCGACGCTGGCGGCGCCGCTTCGTCAGCGACCGGGCCGTTGCACTCGCCGGTTTGGCCGCCGGCGACGACGGTTCGATCTACGTCGGCGGCAGCTTCCAAGGAACGCTGCGCTCCATCGGCGGCGTCGCCGTCGCGAACCCGGCCGGTTGGGACCTCTTCGTGGCGCGCCTGGATGCGAGCAGCGAGCTGCTGTGGATCCGCGACGTCGGCGCGGACACCGATCGGTCGCTCACCGGGCAGGCGCTGACGGCGACGGCCGGTGGCCCCCTCCTCGCCGGCTGGTTCCAAGGCAGCGTCGACTTCGATCCGGGTACCGGCCGCGCGCCGCTGCAGGCGGAGACGAGCGCCGGCTTCCTACTCGCGCTCGACGGCAACGGCGCGCTCGTATGGGCCGCCTCGCCGGCGGTGTCGGGCTACAGCCAGGTGCTCGCCGTCGCCGCCGTTCGCGACGGGCGAGCCGCAGCCGTTGGCGTCAGTCAGCCGAGCACGGCCTTTCGCGCTCGCCGCTCGACAGGCAGCGCTCCCGGGCTCGGCAAGAGCGACGTCTTCGTCGCGGGCTTCCGGCCGTAGCCGCGTGCGCCGTCAGACCGGTGCGCCGAAATCCAGGACCCATAGCGCGGTCACCTGGCCGTCCTCCTCGCCGCGCACGACGCCGATGCCGACGTGCACGGGATGGGGGTCGAGGATGTTGTGGCGGTGCCCGCTCGACAGCATCCAGCGGCGCACCACCTCGTCGGGATCGAAGACGCCCTTGGCGATGTTCTCCGCCGTCCAGCGGAAGCGGTAGCCCGCCTCGGTGACGCGCGAGGAGAGGCCGCGGCCGTCGGGCGTCGTGTGGTCGTAGAAGCGCCGCGCCAGCATGTCGGCGGCGTGCGACTGCGCGGCGCGGGCGAGGCGCAGGTCGATGGCGAGCGGCGGCCGGCCGGCGGCGATGCGCTCGCGGTTCAGCGCGGCGAGGACGGCGGCCCGCATCGCCTCGAGGTCGTCGAGCGGCGCCGCCTCGCGCCGCTCCCAGGTGATGCGGGGGAGCGCCACGAACAGCGACCACAGCGGCGGCTCCATGCCCGGCGCCACGGCGGCACCGAAGCCCTCGAAGTCGCCCAGTGCCACCTCGGCGAAGCCGTCGGGGTCGGCGGTGCGCCACTGCTTCACCACGGTGCCGGCGTCGCGCGGCCCCTGTACCAGCCGCTGCCGCCAGGCGTAGGGCGGGTAGCCGGCGCGGCGGAGGTCGCGGCTCATCGCCATCACGGTGTCGACGTCGGCGTCGAAGTCGCCGCTTGCCGCCACGTCGGCGGCTCGCTGCGCGGCCACCCGCGCCAGCGAAGGTTCGGGGGTGAGCGCCGCGAGACCGGCCTCGCGGCGGGCGGCGTTGATCGTTGCCAGCAGCTCGGCCGCCGGGTTGGTCTCGTAGCGGACTTCGGTGACGCAGGGCGGCGCGGCGTCACTCGGCAAGGGAAGCGCCAGCGCGAGCGCGCCGAGCGCCAGACGGCAGAAGACGGAGTGGGCCATGATGAGTGACCTCGGCCCGGGGGCCCGGGCGGTGTCCGCAAGATCGCGTCGGTGGCGCAATGGTACCCTGCCGCCGAGCGCGGGACTGTGAACCGTGCCGCTGGCCACCATGACCACTCCCGCCGCCGAGCCGACCCTCCCTGCCGCCACCGTCGAGCGCGCACCGCTGTCCGACTTCCTCGCCGACGCCGGGGCGATCGCCTCGCCGGACGACCTCCTCGACCGCTTCCTCGCCTACGTCAAGTCGCAGTCGCTCGAGCTCTACCCGGCGCAGGAGGAGGCGCTGCTCGAGCTGTGGGCGGGCAAGCACGTGGTGCTCGCCACCCCGACCGGCTCGGGCAAGTCGCTGGTCGCCCTCGGCCTGCAGTTCAAGGCGGCGGCGGAGGGGCGGCGCTCCTTCTACACCAGCCCGATCAAGGCGCTCGCCTCCGAGAAGTTCTTCGCCCTCTGCGACACCTTCGGCGCCGAGCGCGTGGGCATGCTCACCGGCGACGCCAGCATCAACCCGCACGCGCCGGTCGTCTGCTGCACCGCCGAGGTGCTGTCGAACATGGCGCTGCGCATGGCGAGCGTCGACGCGCCGTACGTGATCATGGACGAGTTCCACTACTACGCCGACACCGAGCGCGGCGTCGCCTGGCAGGTGCCGCTGCTGATGCTGCCGACGAGCCAGTTCCTGCTCATGTCGGCGACGCTCGGCAACACGGCGCCGATCGAGGAGGACCTCGCAGCACCGCAGCGGCCGCGAGGTGGCGCGGGTGGCGAGCGAGCAGCGGCCGGTGCCGCTCGACTTCGACTACCGCGAGACGCCGCTGCACGAGACGGTGCAGGAGCTCGTCGACCGCGACCGCGTCCCCGCCTACGTCGTCAACTTCACCCAGCGCGAGTGCGCCGAGCTGGCGCAGAGCCTCACCAGCATGCAGCTCACGAGTCGCGAGGAGCGCGAACGGCTGCGCGGCGCCATCGGCGACTTCCGCTTCGACACGCCGTACGGCAAGGACGTGCGCCGGCTGCTCAGCTTCGGCATCGGCATCCACCACGCGGGCCTGCTGCCCAAGTACCGGCTGCTCGTCGAGCAGCTCGCGCAGCAGGGGCTGCTCAAGGTGATCGCCGGCACCGACACCCTCGGCGTCGGCGTCAACATCCCGATCCGCACCGTGCTGTTCAACAAGCTGGCGAAGTACGACGGCAAGAAGGTGAACCTGCTCTCCGTGCGCGACTTCAAGCAGATCGCCGGCCGCGCCGGGCGCAAGGGTTTCGACGACCGCGGCTTCGTGGTAGCGCAGGCGCCCGAGCACGTCATCGAGCGCAAGAAGGCCAAGAAGGGCAAGTCGGGCCGCCCGGCAAGAGCTCGCCGAAGGGCCCGCAGAAGGGTGAGGTGCAGTGGAGCGAAGAGACCTTCCAGAGCCTCATTCGCCGGCCGCCGGAAGCGCTGAGATCGAGCTTCAAGCTGACCCACGGCATGGTGCTCGACCTGGTGCAGCGCGACGGCGAGCTCGACGACACGGGCCTGGACAACTTCTGGTCGCTGCGCGAGTTGATCCGCCGCTGCCACGAGGACGAGGCGGGCAAGCGGCGGCTGCTGCGCCACGCGGCGCTGCTGGTGCGCTCGCTGCACCGCACGGGCGTGCTGAAGATGCGCGCCGACGCCAAGAGCGGGTACCTATGGGTGATCGTCGACGAGGAGCTGCAGCGCGAGTTCTCGCTCCACCAGGCGCTGTCGCTCTACCTGGTGGAGGCGATCGACGCCCTCGACCCGCAGTCGCCCGACTACGCGCTCGACCTCATCTCGCTCGTCGAGGCGGTGCTCGAGGACCCCGACGTCATCCTTCGCCGCCAGGTCGACAAAGCCAAGGACGAGCTGGTGGCGAAGATGAAGGCCGAGGGCGTCCAGTACGAGGAGCGCATGGAGCGGCTCGAAGAGGTCGTCCACCCCAAGCCGCTGGCGCCCTTCATCTATGAGACCTTCAACGACTTCCGCAAGCGCCACCCCTGGCTGGGCGACGAGTCGATCCGGCCGAAGTCGATCGGCCGCGACCTGCTGGAGCGCTACGCCTCGTTCGCCGACTACGTGCGGCTCTACGGCCTGCAGCGCAGCGAGGGGGTGCTGCTGCGCTACCTCTCGCAGCTCTACAAGACGCTTGCAGCAGGGGGTGCCGGAGCGCGCGGTGACGGAGCCGGTAGTGGAGGCGACGGCCGTCTTCCGCACCCTCCTCGAGCACACCGACACCAGCCTGCTGGAGGAGTGGGAGGGGCTGCTGCACCCGGAGCTGCGGGCGCAGAAGGCCGAGGAGCGCCACCGCGCCCGCGCCGCGCTGCGCGCCTGGGAGCTGCTGCACGACCCCAAGGCCTTCGCCGCCCGCGTGCGCGCCGAGCTGCACCAGCTGGTGGCGGCGCTCGCCCGCGCCGAGTGGGAGGACGCCGCCGCGGCGGTGTGGGAGGACCCGGACGATGTCTGGACCCCGGAACGGTTCGAGAAGGCGCTGGCGCCGCTGCTCGCCGACTACGGGGCGCTCGACTTCACGCCGCGGGCGCGCCAGGCGACGCTGACCCGCATCGAGCAGACGGCGCCGCGGCAGTGGGAGGTGACCCACAACCTCCTCGACCCCCAGGGGGAGGGGAGCTGGCACCTGCGGGGGACGATCGACCTCGCCTCGGGACGGACGCCGGAGGGTCGCCTCGTCCGCCTCGACGCTATCGAGCCTTAGCGCCGCAGCCCCGTTGTGTCACGGCGGCGTGGGCGGCGAAGCTGGCGTGGTGCCAGTTTGGCCGCGCCGCGGCGATGCCGTTGCGGCATATCCGGCGTTGCTTCGCCCAAAAACACCGCGGCCCTCGATTTCTCGAGGGCCGCTCCTACGCTTTCGGGATACGAGGGAGGTTCCGATCTTGGGTTGGGTGTTCCTTGGCTTTACCCCTGTGGTTAAGGGGAATCAGGCAAGAAGTTGTGAGGGGTGGAGATCGGAAGATCTCGAAAGTTAAGGTAGGAAATCGATTCGGTAAGCAGAACCTCCCTCGTAGGTGTTTCTCTCTGTCTGAGGCCGTCATCAGCAACCCCCGTGCCAGGGCCGGGGACGGTGGCCTCTTCATGCGTCTTAGAACGTCATACGGAGGCCGGTTCTTCCGCGTTGCGGCAAGCCAGATCAGAGCAAGAACCCCGAGAAGAGCTTTGGTTCGGAGGGGAGAAAGAGGAACCTGGTGGGCGAAAGAGGCAAGTGGCTGCAGGCACTTCCGAGGGTTGGACTAGTCAGAGCGGCGTGCCAGGCGGTCCAGGGCGCCGGCCACGTCGGCACGTTCGGTGAGCACCGGCAGCAGCGGGTCCGCCGCATTGCGGCGGAGGCGTGGCGGCACCGTGGCGAGGGTGAAGCGGCGGATGTCGAGCGACGGGACGACCTCCTTCCACTGCAGGGGCGTCGAGACCGGTGCGCCGGGCAGGGGGCGCACGCACCAGGGAGAGACGAGGAGCTGGCCGCGGCGGTTCTGGAGCCAGTCCACGTAGACCTTGCCGCCGCGGGCCGAGATCTGGCGCGTCAGGGTGGCGATCTTGGGGTGGCGGTCGACGACGAGCTGGCCGAGCAGGTTCGCCAGCATGCGGCTCTGCTCGTAGTCGAGCGCGGCGCCGAGCGGCACCAGCACGTGCAGGCCGCTGCTGCCGCTGCGTCTTGACGTAGGCGGGCAGCCCCAGCTCCTCGCAGAGGCCGCGCAGGCCGCGCGCGAGCTCGACGACGTGCGCGAACGGCGCGCCTTTGGGGTCGAGGTCGAGGATGCACCAGTCGGGGCAGTCGAGGTCCGGCGCGCGGCTCGCCCAGAGGTGGAAGGGGATGGTGCCGAGGTTCACGAGGAAGAGCAGCGCCTCCTCGTCCTGGATCTGCGCATAGCGGATCTCGCGGCCGACCTCCTCGCTCCACACGCCGACGGTGGGGATCCAGGAGGGGAGGAACTCCGGCGAGTTCTTCTGGTAGAAGGACTTGCCGGCGATGCCGTCGGGGAAGCGGGTGAGCACCACCGGCCGGTCGCGCAGGTAGGGGAGCATCCAGGGCGACACCTTGCGGTAGTAGTCGATGAGGTCGCCCTTGGTGTAGCCGTCCTCGGGCCAGTAGACCTTGTCGAGGTTCGACAGTCGCAGGTCCGGCGACGGAGGCGCGGTCGGCGGCGGTGCGCTGGCGCCCCGCTTCGACGCCTTGGCGCTCGTGGGCTTGCCGCTCTGAGCTTTCGCGTTCTTGGTCTTGGCGCTGTCGGCCGTGGCGCCGCCGTCGAGCCCCGCCGGCGGCTCGCCCTCGCGCAGGCCGAGCAGCACCGGGTGGCGAAGCTGGCCGCCTTCCGTCCATTCCTTGTAGCGCACTTCCGCGAGCAGCCGCGGCGCCACCCAAAGCGTTCCCTTCGGCGCCGCCGCGGCCGCCGGCAGCGGCGGCTCGTCGCGCCGCAGCTTCGGCAGCAGGCCGACGAGCCACTTGTGCTTCGCCTCGTCGAGCCCCGAGCCGACGCGGCCGGCGTAGACCGGCTCGCCCTCGCGCCAGGCGACGAGGTCGAGCGAGCGAGACGCGGCCCGGCGTCTCCTGCTCGGTGTAGCCGACCACCCAGAACTCGCCGCGCCGGTCGGCGCGCACCTTGAGCCAGTCGTCGGAGCGGCCGCCCTTGTAGGGCGAGGCGGCCTTCTTGGCCATGATCCCTTCGAGTCCGCGCTGCAGCACCTGAGCGAAGAGCGCCTCGCCCTCGGTCTCGACGTGGTCGGCGAAGCGCACCGTGCCCAGCGGCGGCACCAGCTTGGCGAGCAGCCGCTTGCGCTCGACAAGCGGCAGCGGCCGCAGGTCGTGGCCGCCGATGGCCAGCAGGTCGAAGAGGTAGAGGCTCGCCGGCCGCTCGACGGCGCCCTGCTCGACGTCGACGCGGCGGGTGAGCTGGGCGCGCTTCTGCAGCCCCTGGAAGCTGGGCCGGCCGCCCTCGTCGAGCACCACCAGCTCGCCGTCGACGACGAGGCCTTCGCCGGGGAGCGCCGCCACGGCGCGCGCCACCTCGGGGAAGCGCGCCTGCAGGTCGTGGCCGGCGCGCGAGAGCAGCAGCGGGCCGTTCGCCGTGCGGGCAGCCAGCGTGCGGTAGCCGTCGTACTTGAGCTCGAAGAGCCACCCGTCGCGGCGGAAGGCGCGGTCGCGCTGGCGGGCCAGCATCAGCTCGACCTTGCGCGGGTCGACGGCGCGCCGCGGCGCCTTCAGCCCCGCCAGCTCGTCGATCACCGCCGCGGCGCGGTCGACGCCGTCGCGCAGCTCCTCGACCGTCAGCCCGGAGAGCACCGACTCCGGCGCGAACGCCTCCGCCTCCTCGCCGCGGCGCACCCAGCCGTCGCCGCGCTCCTTGATCAGCAGCCACTCGTCGGGGTTCTGCTTGCCGCGCGAGCCGCCGGTCTTGACCAGCGTCCACTTGCCGCGCAGCTTGTAGCCGCGCAGCTCGAAGAGGAGCTTGCCCTTCGGCATGCCCTCCTCCGGCGGCAGCAGCGGCACCCAGAGGCCGCGGTCCCAGAGGATCATCGACCCGCCGCCGTAGTCGCCCTTGGGGATGAGCCCCTCGAAGTCGGCGTACTCGACCGGGTGGTCCTCGGTCTGCACCGCCAGCCGCTTGGTCGCCGGGTCGGCGGAGAAGCCGTTGGGCACCGCCCACGAGCGCAGCACGCCGTCCATCTCGAGCCGCAGGTCGTAGTGGCGCCGCCGCGCGGCGTGCTGCTGCACGCAGAACAGGCGCGGCCGCACCGGGTCGTTTCCCGGCTGCGCCGCGTCGCCGAACGGCTCCGGCGTGACCCCGGGATCGCGCTTGGCGCGGTACCTGGCGAGACGGTCGTGGGGCATCAGTGACAGCAACCACGCGGTTTTGCGATACTTACCGGCATGGCTGCACGAGCGATGGGAACCGGCACCATCTCCTTCGGCCTCGTCTCGATCCCGATCAAGCTCTACTCGACCGGCGAGAGCGCGGCGGGCATCTCCTTCAACTGGCTGCACGGCAAGTGCGGCGGCCGGGTGAAGCAGCAGTACTACTGCGCGACCGACGACGAGGTCGTCGACCGCAAGGACCTGGTGAAGGGCTACGAGTTCGCCAAGGACCAGTACGTGGTGATGGACGACGAGGAGCTCGCCGTGCTCGCCACCAAGGCCACCAACTCGATCGACATCACCGAGTTCGTGCCGGTCGAGACCGTCGACCCGATCTACTTCGAGAAGGCCTACTTCCTCGGCCCCGACAAGGGCGGCGACAGGCCGTACCGGCTGCTCGCCGAGGCGATGCGGCAGACCGGCCGCGTCGCGCTCGCCCGCTACGCGGCGCGCGGCAAGAACTACCTGGTGCTGCTGCGGCCGTTCCGCGAGGGGCTGGTGATGCAGCAGCTGCGCTACGCCGACGAGGTGCGCGGCTTCGACGAGGTGCCGCTGGGCGAGGGCGAGGTCAAGCCGGCGGAGCTGCAGCTCGCCCGCCAGCTCATCGACCAGATCGCCGCCGACGACTTCAAGCCCGAGACCTATCGCGACGACAGCCGCGACCAGATGCGCGAGATCCTGCGCAAGAAGGTCGAGGGCGAGGAGATCATCACCGCCGCGCCCGCCGAGGCGCCGCGCGGCCAGATCATCGACCTCATGGAGGCGCTCAAGGCGAGCCTCGGCCAGGAAGGCGGCAGCGCCGAGCGCCGGCCCCCGCGCCGCTCCGCGCGCTCGACCGAGGTGGAGAAGCCGTCGCGCGCCGTGGCGGGCGAGCGCCCGTCGCGCGCCCCGGCCGCCGCCGCGCGCCGCACCCGCAGCAAGAAGTGAGCTTCCCGCGGAACCGCGGGCCGGATGGGGGCGCCCCCTGCCCCTCGATGGGCAGGGGGACGGGGGGATAGGGTGGGATCAAACCCAGTGGTGGGGGTGGCGCGGGGGGCGGCAGCGCGCTCTGCGCGCGGAGGCGGAGCCCGCTCGCTCGGCTATTCCGCCGCCGAGGTGGCGACGCTGCTCGGCGTCACCGCCGCACGCGTGCGCTACTTCGTGCGCGCGGGGCTGCTCGACCCACGCCGCGGCGGGCGCGGCGAGTACCGCTTCACCTTCCAAGACCTGGTCCTCTTGCGTGCCGCGCAAGGCTTGCTCACGGCGGGCGTCACGTTGCGGCGCGTGCGCCGCGCGCTCGCCAAGTTGCCGGCGCAACTGCCGCGCGGCCGCTCGCTCTCCGGCGTGCGCATCACCGCCGAGGGCGGCGAGATCGTCGTCCGAGAAGGCGGCAAGCAGTGGAACCCCGAGTCGGGACAACGACTGCTCGACTTCGAGGTGGCGACGCTCGCCGCCGCCGCGGCGCCGCTCGCGCCGCGCCTCGTGCGCCAGGCGATCGTGCGCGAAGCCTCCGGCCCCGACGCCGCGCTCTCCGCCGACGACTGGTTCCACCTCGGCTGCGAGCTCGAGGCGACCTCGCTCGCCGAAGCCGCCGGCGTCTACCGCCGCGCCCTAGTCCTCGACCCGCAGCACCTCGACGCCCTGCTCAACCTCGGCCGCCTGCAACACGAGGCCGGCGAGCTGCGCGAAGCCGAGGCCTGCTACCGCCGCGTCCTCGCCCTCTCCCCAGGCGAGCCCATCGCCGCCTACAACCTCGGCGTCGCCCTCGAAGACCGCGGCCGCCTCGACCAGGCCGCCGAAGCCTACGAAGCCGCCCTCGCCGCCGACCCCGATAACGCGGACGCTTGCTACAACCTGGCCGGCGTCTACGAACGCCTCGGCCAGAACGCCGAAGCCGTACGCTGGCTCAAGGAATACCGCCGCCTGCGAACTCACTGAGCCCATCCCAACGCCACCAAGAGTCGGTGGTGATGGTGGAGTCAAAGGTGGAGGCGGTTGCGCTCGGCGGCGCCGCCGAGTGCGCAACCGCCGGCCGGGGACGCTCTTCTCTGTCAGTCGTGGCGGCGACGTGGCGACGCCACAACTCCGCCCCGCGAAGAGTGACGCGTTTCTCCCCTCTCTGGCAGTGATCCTGCACTGCCACGTAGCCGAGCGCTACCGGCGCTCCGCGACCATGACTCAAACCCAACCGCCCAGCCCGGTGCGATCTCTCCCTACGTGCGACGCCACGCCGCTCAGGCGTGGCCGCTCAAGACCGGCCGGCGGCCCAGGAGATCGACTCCCATGCCTGCACATAAGACTCTCCTCTGGGGGGCTTTCGCCTTTGCATTCCTGACCACGACGACGGCTGCCACCGCCGCGCCGGCGCGGCCCACCGACCTGCGAGCGAAAGGGACTTCGACCAGCACCGCCGGCCTCACCTGGTCCGACAACGCGGCCGACGAGTGGGAGTACCACCTCGAGGTCAAGAGCGCGACGATGCCGTGGACCGACCGCGGCCCGATCCCGCCCAACGTCACCTCGCTCACCGTCGAGAACCTCGTGCCGGCGAAGACCTACTTCTTCCGCCTGCGCGCGCGCAACGGCTCCGGCTGGTCCTCCTACTCCAACGAGTCGGTCGCCACCGCCTTCTACGCCACGCCGCCGACCTGCACTGCCGGCGTCAACGTCATGTGCCTTGGCGACGGCCGCTACCGCGTGCAGGCCACCTTCGAGCGCGGCGCCGACATCCGCGGCATCGCCAACGCCGTCGACCTCTCGGAGGAGTCCGGCCTCTTCTGGTTCTTCTCGCCGAGCAACGTCGAGGCGATCGTCAAGGTGCTCGACGGCTGCGGCGTCAACAACCACCGCTGGATCTACACCACCGGCCTCACCGACCTGCGCGTGCTGGTGATGGTCGCCGACACGCAGACCGGCGAGACCGCGACCTACCTCAACGAGGGTGGCGGCGCCTTCGCTCCGATACAGGACACCGAAGCGCTGAGCTGCGACTGATCCCTCGTCGCCGACTCCTCGGCATCGGTTGCGACTAGGCCGGTGCCGCTGGCGTCGCTGACGCCGTGGCCAGCCGCCCGTCGAGCTCGAGCTCCGCCGCGGTGCCCTGCATCGCGGCGAGCACGTTGCCGACGTGCTCCCAGATGTCGAGCCCGCCACCGAAGCAGGCGGTGGAGAAGTCGGCGGTGACCCGTTCGACGTGCTCGCGGTCGACGCCGGCCGCGAACGCGCGCTCCTTCCAGCGCTTCTTGATCGACTTCACCTCGACGTCGCGCACGTCCTTGCTCGGCCGCACCAGCGCGGCGGCGATGATGAGGCCCGTCACCTCGTCGTTGGCGAGCAGCGCGAAGTCGATCGGCTCGCGCCGCGGCACGCCGGTGGCGGGCTCGTTGTGGGCGAGGATCGCCTGCACCACCGGCTCCGGCACGCCCTTCTCGCGCAGGACCGGCGTGCCCTCGACGACGTGGGTCTCGAGAGTCGGATGGATCTCCCAGTCCCAGTCGTGGAGCAGACCGGCGAGTCCCCACTGCTCGACCTCGCCGCCGAGCTTCGCGGCGTAGGCGCGCATCGCCGCCTCCACGGAGAGCATGTGGCGGCGCAGGCCGACGGCCTGCACGTTGTCCTGCACCAGCTGCCAGGCCTCTTCGCGCGTCATGGCGTCGGGCTCGGCGTCGGCGCGGGCGCGGCGGGAGCGGCCGCCGGCGGCAGCGCTTCCTTGGGGTGGAAGATGGCTGCCAGCTCGGCCTCGCTCACGTCGCTGCGCAGCTCGGCGACCGGGAAGGTGATCTGGAACGGCGGGTCGACGAGCTTGCGCCGCATCGTCGCGAGCTTGACGCCCGACTGCGTCTCCTTCCACTCCTCCCACGCCCACGGCGTCGGCGCCCCGGCGCCCGGTGCGCCTTCCTCGGTCTCCAGCACGTACTCCCAGCGTTCCATCAGGTTCGTTTTCGTCGACACGTAGGCCCAGTAGCGGTCGTTGGAGGTGAGGCCGACGCCGCTGCCGAACGACAGCGTCACCACCTCGTACTCCTGCCCGTCGACGGTCTTCTTGCCCACGTACTCGAGGTTGACGCCGGGCTCGAGCCACTTCCACGGCATCAGCAGCCAGTAGGTGTCGTTGATGAAGCGGCCGTAGCCCCGCTCCAGCCACTGGGCGAGCTCCTCGCCGGCGAGCTCGCGGTCGCCCAGCCACGCCTTGCCCTGCTTGGTGCCGACGTCGAAGAGGACGCGGTAGGGGACCCCCTCCTTGCTCACCCCCTCCAAGCGATAGGCTCCGGTCTGGCGGTCCCACCAGTGATGGTAGGAGCTCGTGACCTTGCCGTCGCGCACCGGAGCGAAGTCGAAGCGCAGCAGCCGCGCCGCGGCGAAGCGTTCCTTGCCTCCCATCGCCGCTATGCTGCGCTCCGCCACTTCGAGTGCCTTCGGGTCGTTCGCGGAAGCGGGATCGCTGGCAGCGATGGTGCCGGCTGGGCCGAGCAGAAAACCGCCGGCGATGGCGAGCAGGGTGGCCGCGCAGTGAGATCTCATGGGTGCTCCTCGTCGCGTGTCGAGGCGGTCGGCAGGCGGAATTTTTGCACCAAACTCGGGGCTTGTAACGGTAGCCGACGGTACCAGCAATCGCAGCCAGCAATGGCAGAGCAGGCCGCCGGCGCCCCAAGAGGAGTGATCGATGGCTGAGACCCTTACGCTTCCCGTCCTGCCGTTGCGTGAAGCGGTGATCTTCCCCGGTGTGTCGTCGCCCATCGGCGCCGGCCGTCCCGGGACGTTGCGCGCGATTCAAGCGGCGGTCTCCTCGCCGCAGCGCCTGATCTTCGCGGTCTGCCAGCGGGAGAACCGGGACAAGGTCACCCCCGACCTGCTCTACACGACAGGCGTGGTGGCCCATATCGACCAGGTGCAGCGCTCGGGAGGCAGCACCGTCCAGCTGCTGCTCGACGGCCAGCACCGTGCCTTCGCCGTCCGCTACGAAGAGAAGGAAGGCTACCTCGAAGCGGTGGCGCGCGAGATCATCGAGGGTGCGCCGCTGAACCCCCGCGACCCCGCTTTCATCGCCCTGCAGCGCGAGGTGCGCAACCGCTCCGCCGAGCTGGGGCAGAAGTCGGGCCTGCCCGAGGAGGTGGTCGACAGGTTCCTCGCCAGCGTCGAGGACCCCGGCAAGCTCGCCGACCTCGTCGCCAGCTACCTCGACGTCTCCGCCGCCGACAAGCAGATGATCCTCGAGACCGCCGAGGTCGAGGAGCGGCTGCGCATGGTGCTGCTGCAGGTGGAGCGGCAGATCACCGTCATCGACGCGCAGCAGGAGATCAAGAACAAGGTCCAGCGCGAGCTCGGCGACCGCCAGCGCGAGATGGTGCTGCGCGAGCAGATGAAGGCCATCCAGCAGGAGCTCGGCGGCGGCGACGACCAGGGCGAGCTCGACGAGCTGAAGGAGAAGCTCGACGCCCTCGAGCTCACCAAGGAGGCGCGCAAGGAGGTCGACCGCGAGTTCGGCCGCCTGTCGCGCATCGCTCGCGAGTCGATGGAGTACCAGGTCATCCGCACCTACCTCGAGACGATCGCCGAGCTGCCGTGGAACGCGCGCAGCGAGGAGCACCTCGACCTCAAGGAGGCCGAGAAGGTGCTCGAGGAGGACCACTACGGGCTCGCCGACGTCAAGGACCGCGTGCTCGAGTACCTGGCGGTGCGGCAGCTGCGCCAGCGGGCGGTGGACCTGAAGAAGTCGTCCGAGCAGGAGGCGGTGGCGGCCGCGGCGGAAGCCGCCGAGGCGGGCGAGGGCGAAGGCGAGGGCGTCAAGGCCGTCGACGAGCCGATCGCCCCGCCGCAGCCGAAGCTGCGCGGCAACGAGGACGACCGCATCTCGAAGGGCCCGATCCTGCTCTTCGTCGGCCCGCCCGGCGTCGGCAAGACCTCGATCGCCAAGTCGATCGCCCGCTCGATGGGGCGCGAGTACGTGCGCGTCTCGCTCGGCGGCGTGCGCGACGAGGCCGACATCCGCGGCCACCGGCGCACCTACGTCGGCGCCATGCCGGGCCGCATCATCCAGGGGATGAAGCAGGCCGGCACCAAGAACCCGGTGTTCCTGCTCGACGAGGTCGACAAGCTCGGCGTCTCGTACCAGGGCGACCCGGCGAGCGCGCTGCTCGAGGTGCTCGACCCGGCGCAGAACGACACCTTCGTCGACCACTACCTCGGCGTGCCGTTCGACCTGTGCGAGGTGCTGTTCATCGCCACCGCCAACTTCGCGCAGAACATCCCCGAGCCGCTGCTCGACCGCATGGAGTTCGTCGAGTTCACCGGCTACACCGAGCGCGAGAAGCGGGTGATCGCGCGCCGCTTCCTGCTGCCGCGGCAGCTCAAGGAGAAGGCGCTCGTCGCCCGGCCAGCTGGAGGTCACCGACGACGCGCTGCTCGACGTCATCAACCGCTACACCCGCGAGGGCGGCGTGCGGCAGCTCGAGCGCTCGCTCGGCGCAGCTCGCGCGCAAGGTGGCGCGGCAGATCGCCACCGGCGAGAAGCAGACCGTGAAGGTCGACGCCGAGCGACGTGCGCGCACGCTGATCGGGCGGCCGAAGATCCGCCCCGAGCAGGCGATGCGCGAGGACAAGGTGGGCGTCGCCACCGGCATGTATTACACGCCGGCGGGCGGCGACATCATGTTCGTCGAGGCGGCGACGATGAAGGGCAAGGGGAACCTCGTTCTCACCGGCCAGCTCGGCGACGTGATGAAGGAGTCGGCGCTGGCGGCGTGGAGCTACGCGCGCGCGCACGCCGACGAGCTGCAGATCGACCCCGACCAGTTCGAGCGCGACGTGCACATCCACGTGCCGGCGGGGGCCATCCGCAAGGACGGGCCGAGCGCGGGAGTGACGATGGCGACGGCGCTGGTGTCGGCGCTGTCGCGGCGCGCCGGTGCGGCACGACGTGGCGATGACCGGGGAGATCACGCTGTCGGGCCAGGTGCTGCCGATCGGCGGCGTCAAGGAGAAGGTGCTGGGCGCGGTGCGCTCGGGGATCACCGACGTGATGCTGCCGACGGAGAACGAGGCGGATCTCGAGGACTTGCCGCCGGAGGTGCGGGAGCGGATCAGCGTGCACCCGGTGGGGGATCTGTCGCAGGTGCTGGGGTTGGCGTTGGGGGATGGGAGCGTGTCGGTGAAGGTACCGGTGCCGGATGCGGTACCGCAGGAAGAGCCGGCGCCGACTCCGCTGGCGGCGGCGCCGCGACGGCCGGGCGAGAGCGGCGTCTCGCACTAGGGGTTCGTGGCGAGGGGCCGGTGCGGGCGCCGTGCTGCACGGGTCCCCGCCTCGGTCCGTTTCCCACTCGTGCTCGCGAAGACGCTGCGCGCGAGCGGGAGCCCTCGGCCCGGGCGCCCGCTCCGCACGGCGCCCGCACCGGCCCCTCGTCGAACCGTCGTGACTCGACGCCCGGAGTTGAGAGCCGAAAGAGCGCGATCGCCAGCTTCTCTGGTCTACGTGAGCAACGGCGCCGCGACTAGAATCGCTCGCGAGATGGCGCACGACTACAGCCGCACGCAAGTGAGTTTCGGGTTCTCCAGCGGCTATCCGCGCGACGTGCTGGCGCTGCTGGTGTTCGTGTTCGTCACCTACTCCATGCAGTTCTTCGCCGCCACGGAGTGGATCGTGGCGTTGATGCGGTTGACGCCGATGGTGTGGCAGCTGGGTTGGGTGTGGCAGCTGGTCACTTACCCGGTGGCGGGGGCCGGCGACGCCAGCGTGTGGGTGTTGCTGGAGCTGCTGTTCCTCTTCTTCTTTGCGCGCGACGTGTTCGCGCGGCTGGGGCGGCGTGGGTTCTGGCAGATGCTGCTCACCGGTGCGCTGGCGGGCGGGGTGGTGGCGCTGCTGGTGGACTGGCTGGCGCGGTGGACGACGCAGGTGGCGGAGGGTTCGCTGGTGCTGTTGCAGGGGCAGCACATGTTGTTCGTAGTGGTGATCGCCGCGTTCGCGACGTTGTATCGCGACGCCACGATCATGTTGATGATGATCATTCCGCTGCGGGCGAAGTGGTTCCTGCCGCTGGAGGTGCTGCTGGCGTTCATCGGCTTCCTCAAGACCCACGACCTGGCGGGGTTCCTGGGGATTTGCGCCGCGATCGCGGTGGTGTGGGGGACGCTCACTCAGGGCGGGCTTTGGCGGGCGAGCCGCGAGGGGTGGCTACGGGCGCAGGGGTGGTGGCTGAAGCAGCGGATGGGGCGGCTGCGGCGCAAGCGTGGGTTTCGGGTCGTCGAACGCCGCGATCCTTGGTTGCATTGATCGGGCCGCGCCCGAGGCCGCGGCCCGTGGCTCCATTGACGCTGTTCACGGTCGGGCACTCGACGCGCACGTTGGAGGAGCTCGTCGAGCTGCTGCGCGGCGCGGGAGTAACGCTGGTCGTCGACGTGCGGCGGTTTCCCGGCTCGCGGCGACATCCGCAGTTCGGGCGCGAGCGGCTCGCCGCCGGGCTCGAGGCGGCCGGCATCGGCTATCGCCACGAGCCGGCGCTCGGCGGGCGGCGGCCGCCGCGGAGCGACTCGCCGAACACTGCCTGGCGGAACGACCAGCTGCGCGGCTACGCCGACCACATGGCGTCGGCGGAGTTCGCCGCCGGGCTCGCGGCGCTGCAGGAGGCGGCGGCGGAGCAGCCGGCCGCCGTGCTCTGCGCCGAGGCCGATCCGCGGCATTGCCATCGCCAGCTGCTGGCCGACGCCATGGAGGCGGCGGGGTGGGAGGTCCTCCACCTGCTCGCTGGCGGCGCCCGCGAGCGGCATCGGCGTCATTCGCGGCTGCGGGTCGACGCGCAGGGCGGCTTGAGCTACCCGGCGGCGACAGCGTCGGAGGGCCGGCAGGGGTCGCTGCCCGGGCTCGGCTCCGGCGATCCGCCCTGAAACCCTGACGCCTCGCTTCACGTATCACCAGCACCATGCGTCTCTTGCGTTCCTCCGCCCTCGCCTCTTTGCTGGCGCTCGCCGCGTCGGCGAGCGCGTGGGCCGGGAGCGTCAGCGAGACCATCGACCGCACCGTCAAGCTGGCGCCGGGCAGCCAGGTGGTGGTGCTCAACCTCAACGGGCCGGTGGAGGTGTCGGCCTGGGAGTCGCCGCAGGTGCGGCTGGTGGCGGTCAAGACCGCCAGCGCCGCCACCGACAGCCGGGCCCGCGCCTACCTGCGCGACGTGCAGGTGCAGGTCGTGGAGAGCCCCGGCAAGCTCACCATCCGCACCCGCACCCCCGGTTCCGAGGGCGGCATCAAGGGGTGGCTCTCCTGCGCCGGCATCGACGGCAAGGTGGCCTATCGCCTGACGCTGCCGCGCGAGGCGCGGCTCGCCGCCACCACCGTCAACGGCAACGTCGAGGTCCGCGGCCTGATGGCGGCGGTGCGCGCCGCCTCCACCAACGGGGACGTCATCCTCCAAGTGGGCGGCGAGGTGGAGGCGACCTCCGTCAACGGCAGCATCCGGGTCGCGATGCGGCGCTCCGACCCGCGCTCGGCGATGGAGCTGTCGACGGTCAACGGCAGCATCCTGATGACGCTGCCCACGGCCTTCCGCGCCTACGTCGACGCGCGCACCACCAACGGCAGCGTCGGCAGCGATCTGCCGATGCAGGTGGAGGGCCGCCGCAGCCGCAGCCGCCTGGTCGGGCGCCTCAACGGCGGCAACACGCGGCTGACGCTGCGGACGACGAACGGCAGCATCTGGCTGCGCAACGACAGCGAGACGGCGCAGCTCGGACAGTAGGGTAGGCCGCAGGATCGCCGGCCCGGTAGCATCCGCGCGTGCGGCCGCGCCGGATCGCCTGCTTCGTCACCCCGCACGGCTTCGGTCACGCGGCGCGCGCCTGCGCCGCGATCGAGGCGCTCGGCGCGCGCATGCCGCTCGCCGTCGAGCTGTTCACCACCGTCCCGGAGTGGTTCTTCGCCGCCTCGCTGCGGGTGCCTTTCGGGTACCACGCGGTGCGTTGCGACGTCGGCCTGGCGCAGCGCGACGCGATGGACGAGGACCTCGACGCCACGGTGCGCGAGCTCGACGCCTTCCTGCCGTGGCCGGCGGCGGTCGTCGACGGGCTTGCCGAGGCCGTCCGCGCCAGCGGGTGCGAGGCCGTGCTCTGCGACGTGGCGCCGCTGGGCATCGCGGTGGCGCGCGCCGCGGCCGTGCGGGCGGCGCTGGTCGAGAACTTCACCTGGGATTGGATCTACGAGAGCTACCTCGACCGCGTGCCGGCGCTGGCGCGTCACGCCGCGGAGCTCGCGCGGTGGTTCGGCGCCGCCGACTTGCGCGTGCAGACGGAGCCTCGTTGCCGGCCGTGGCCCGGCGCCGTCGTGGTACCGCCGGTGGCGCGACTGCCGCGGCGCTCGCGCGAGGATGTCCGCCGCGAGCTCGGCATCGAGCCGGGGCAGCGCGCCGTGCTGGTGACCATGGGCGGCATCCCGTGGGACTACGCGGCGATGGTCGCCGGCGGCGGACCGCGGCTGCCGGAGGGCGTCGTGCTGGTGGTGCCGGGCGGCGCGGCGGAGCCGCTGCGGTTGCCGTGGGCGCGGCTGCTGCCGTTCCACTCCGACCTCTACCACCCCGACCTCGTCGCCGCCGCCGACGCCGTGATCGGCAAGCTCGGCTACAGCACCCTCGCCGAGTGCTGGTGCAGCGGCGTGCCGTTCGGGTTCGTGCCGCGGCCGTCGTTCCCCGAATCGCCGGTGCTCGCCGCCGCGCTCGAGGACGAAGGCGCCGGCGTGGAGGTATCGGCCGCTGCTCTCGCCGCCCCGAGCTGGGATTGGCTCGCCGAGGTGCTCGCCGTGCCGCGAGTCGACGGCGGCCGCCGGCGCGGCAACGCGCAGGCGGCTTCCGCTATCGCCGAATGGCTCGGACGATTGAGCCGCTCGCGAAGCTCCCCGGACGGCGGGCGTCGCGCCCGCCCTACTGCGCTGCGAGCAGCAGCTCGAGACGGTTGTCGACCGGGGTCGCGCGCAGCAGCTTGACGCGTGGCGAGGCGAGGTCGATGACGATGTGCAGCTCGTTGCCTTCCGGCTTGGCGTGGTAGCCGAGCCGCACCTGCTTGACCTCGCCGGTCGACACCGGCACGCTCGGCCGGCGGTAGCGGTCGTCGACGCCGCGCAAGCGGATCACCTCGCGCGGGTTGCCGCCCTCGAGCCGGAAGTGGCTGAAGGCGCCCTCGGGCACGGCGCCGTTGGTGACGATCGTCACCAACGTCCCGACCGGGCTGCGCTGGCCCCAGATCTCCTCGACGGTGGTGAAGCGGCTGCGCGGTGCGTCGCCGCTCAGCGCTGTGCGCGCGGCGGCACCCGCGTCATCGGCTGTCGAGGCGGTCTGCGGACCTGCGGGCGCCGTGGCCGGTGGCGACGCGGACGAGGCGGCCGGAGACGCCGAGCCGGTGGCGGCGGGGCCCGGCGCGCTGGTGGCGGCATCCGGACCTGCTGGCGCCGCCGCGGCAGGAGCCGCGGGCTGAGGGGCGACGCGGTAGGCGGCGCCTCCCCCGGACGCCCGCGGTGGCGCGCCGCCGTCGGCGCTCGCCGTCACGCCGGGTCTCGTGCCGCCGGCCCACTCCGGCAGTAGCTCGGGGAAACGCAGGTAGAGCACGCCGAAGCCGCCGAGCAGTAACAACAGGAGGCCGACGGCCAAGGGCAGCCCCGAGCGACGGCGGCGCGGCGGCTGGCGAGCGGGCGCGGCGAGCGGCGAGGCGGCTCGGCGCCGCCGGCTGCGGCGACGGCGAGATCGGAGCGGGTGGCGCCGGCTCGGGCTGCGCCGGTTCCGGCAACGGCGCGAGCGGCGGCATGCGCAGCGTCTCGCCAGGCAACTCTTCGGCGGTGGCGGGCTCGCCGAAGGCGCGCGCCACCTCGTCGAAGCCGGACGGTAGCCAGCGCCCGCGCGGTCCGACGCCGGGGGCGGCGAACGCACCCGCATGCGGCTGCGGCGCTGGAGGGGCGACCCACGGCGACGGCGAGAAGTCTTCCCGCGCGGTGGCGTCGACGAGGTCGAAGCCCTCGAACGTCTCGCCCTCGAGCGAGTCGCCGACGTCGGGGAGAAGCTCGCCCTGCGCCGCAGCGAGCTCAGGCACGGGCAGCTCGGGCTGGCCGAGGTCCGCGAACGACTCGATCTCCACGGGTTCGAGAGGGGGCGCCGCCGTCGCGCTGGGCTTCGGCGTGGGCGGCGTCGGCGCTGGAGTCGGTGCGGCAGCGAGCCGCGGGGCGGCGGCAGCTCGCGATTGCGGCGACGCAGCGGGCCGGGAGGGCAACGGCGGCACCGGCGCCACGGGCGCCGCGGTGGCGTGGAAGAGCGTCGACTGTGTGCTCGCGCGCGCCGCGGCCGGCGCTACGGCGCGGCCGCAGCGGCGGCGGCGGGAAGCCGGGCGGCTCGAGCTCGAACGGCGTGCCGCCGTGCGCCACCTGCTCCTCGACGATGCGCTGGATGAGCCGCCGGCTCTCCGACGAGAGGTCGAGGAAGCGCACCCCCATGCCGCTCGGCCGCTCCGGGCCGTCATCGGCCTCGCGCACCCAGATCACCTCGCCGATACCCTGCACCAGCTTGAAGTCGTCGGTCAGGCTGAGCTCGAAGTCGAAGATCGTTCCCACCGGCTTGGGCGAGGTGGTGCGGATGAACATCCCGCCCATCGAGAGGTTCTGGGAGTACTCCGTGATGAAGCCACGGAACTCCTTGAACTTCAGGGAGATCTTCCGCTCCAGCGGGACCCTGCGGCGCTCCAGGTCCATCTTGGACGAGGGGTCGTTGGGGTCTGGGCTCATCGCACCTCGTGGACGCCGTCGCGGTCGCCGCGATTATAGGCCGCGGTCGCCGCGTCGCCCGATGCTAAGCTCGCCGCGCGCTCCGGCCAGCGCATCCGGCCACACCCCCACTTCCTGGAGAGTCCGATGCCGAGATCCGTCGCCCGCGCCTCGTCCATCGGCTGCGCGCTGGTCGCGCTCGTAGCCATCGCGATGCCCGCTGCCTGGGCGAGAAAGCCGCCCCAGCCGCCGCCGGCCGCACCCGCCGCCGACTCGCCGGCGAAGATCGCCGACAAGGTCAAGGGGCTGACGGCGCGGCCGGGGCTGCTCACCACCTACCTCGACCGCGACCGCGGCAAGCTCTGGCTCGAGCTGCCGGCGCCGGGGGCCGAGGGCGTGGTAGGGGAGTACCTCTACGTCGAAGGCGCTGCTCACCGGCGTCGGTTCCAACCCCATCGGCCTCGACCGCGGCCAGCTCGGCGACACGCGCGTCGTGCGGCTGCGGCGGCTGGGGCCGCGGGTGTTGCTCGAAGAGCCCAACCAGCGTTTCCGCGCGCTGTCGCCAGATGCCGCCGAGCGGCGCGCCGTCGCCGAGTCGTTCGCCACTTCGGTGCTGTGGGGCGCCGAGGCCGCGGCCGTCGAGCCCGACGGCCGCGCGCTCGTCGACTTCACGCCCTTCGTCGTCCGCGACGCGCACGGTATCAGCGCGCACCATCCAGCAGGCCGGGCAGGGGAGCTTCGAGCTCGATGCCGCGCGCAGCGCCCTCGATCCCGACAACTGCCTGTCGTTCCCCGACAACCTCGAGCTCGAGGCGATCCTCACCTTCGGCGGCCGCGAGCCGGGGCCGGAGGTGCGCGCGACCGCGCCGCAGCCGCAGTCGGTGACGCTGGTGCAGCACCACTCGCTCATCCGCCTGCCCGACGACGGCTACCGGCCGCGCCGCTTCGACCCCCGCGGCGGCAGCTTCGGCATCACCTTCATGGACTACGCGGCGCCGCTCGGCGCGCCGGTGGAGACGCGTTGGATCGCGCGCCATCGGCTGCAGCACGCCGAGGTCACCGACGGCGTCGACGCGCCGAAGAAGCCGATCGTCTTCTACGTCGACCCCGCGGCACCCGAGCCGATCCGCGGCGCCCTGCTCGACGGCGCCGGCTGGTGGGCGGACGCCTTCGCCAAGGCCGGCTTCCCCGGCGGCTACCGCGTCGAGCTGCTCCCCGCCGGCGCCCATCCCCTCGACGTCCGCTACAACGTCGTGCAGTGGGTGCACCGCGCGACGCGCGGCTGGTCGTACGGCGGCGGCGTCATCGACCCGCGGACGGGCGAGATGGTGAAGGGGCACGTCACCCTCGGCTCGCTGCGCGTGCGCCAGGACATCCTCATCTTCGAGGGCCTGCTGGGCACCGAGAAGACCGGCAGCGGCGCCGCCGACGACCCGGTGCAGCTGTCGCTCGCCCGCATCCGCCAGCTCGCCGCCCACGAGGTGGGGCACAGCCTCGGCCTGGCGCACAACTTCGCGGCGTCGACCTACGGCGGCCGCGCCTCGGTGATGGACTACCCGTCACCGCTCGTGCGCCTCGCCGCCGACGGCAAGCTCGACGTCTCGCAGGCCTACGCCAGCGGCGCCGGCGCCTGGGACGTGCAGGCGATCCGCTTCGCCTACACGGAGTACCCCGACGGCGCCGACGAGCGCCAGGCGCTGGAGGGCCTGCTCGCGGAAGGGGCGAAGCAGGGGCTGCGCTTCCTCACCGACGAGGACGCCCGCCCGGCAGGGGCCGCGCAACCGTGGGTGAACCTGTGGGACAACGGCGCCGACCCCGCGCGCCGAGCTCGAAGAGGTGCTGCGCGTGCGCGAGGCGGCCCTCGCCCGTTTCGGCGAGCACAACGTCGCGGCCGGCCGTCCGCTGGCGCAGCTCCAGGAGGTGCTGGCGCCGATTTACCTCTGGCACCGCTACCAGGTGGACGCGGCGGCGAAGGCGATCGGCGGCCTCGACTACGACTACGGCCTGCGCGGCGACGGCGGGCCGGCGCGCTTCGTCGACCCTGCCCTGCAGCGGCGCGCGCTGGCGGCGCTGCTCTCGGCCGTCGAGCCCGAGGCGCTCGACCTCCCCGAGTCCGTGCTGCAGCTGCTGCTGCCGCGCCCCTCCGGCTTCGACCCCAACCGCGAGATGTTCCACGGCCAGACCGGGCTCGTCTTCGACTCGCTCGGCGCTGCCGCCACCGCCGCCGACCTGGTGCTGCAGGCGGTCCTGCAGCGCGAGCGCCTCGGTCGCGTCGCCGACTTCCACCGCCGCGACGCCCAACAGCCGTCGCTCGAAGAAGTCCTCGGCGACGTCGTCGATGCCGCGTTTCCCGCCAAGCCGCCGGCCAACGCCGCGCCTCGCCGAGATCGCGCGCGTCGTCCAGCGCGTCACCGCCGACCGCCTCGTCGCCCTCGCCTCGAACAACGACACCCCCTACCCGGTCAAGGTGCGCGCCGAAGCCGAGCTGCGCGACCTCGCCCGCAAGCTCACCGCTCCCGTCGCCGACCGCGCCGACGCCGCCCACCGCAAGCTCCTCGCCCGCGACCTCACCCGCTACCTCGAGCGCCGCGAGTGGCAACCGCAACAGCTGGTCAAGGCTCCCGAGCCGCCGCCGGGGATGCCGATCGGCGACGGCAACTTCTACGACGAGTGACGCGAGCACGTGCAGAGCTCTTCGCCACGCCACGCCGAGCTCGCGCACCACGCAGATCCACGACGCTCCGGAACGCGCGCCGAGTTGACGCACGCCACCAACCTCGCGGCGCGCGTTCCGGTCCTCGCGCTTCTGCTCCTCTTCACGTCCTTCACTGCATGTCACGCCGACACGACTCCTCGCGCTGAAGCCTCGACTCCGGTGCCCGCCCCGACGCCGCCAGCGCCCGAGCGCCTCACCGTTCGCGTCGTCGCGCGCTACCCCCACGACCGCGAAGCCTTCACCCAGGGCCTCCTCTGGCACGCCGGCAAGCTCTACGAGAGCACCGGCCTCTACGGCCGCTCCTCCCTGCGCCGCGTCGACCTCGCCACCGGCCGCGTCGAAGCGCAAGCGCCACTACAACCGACGCTCTTCGGCGAAGGCCTCGCCCTCGTCGGCGACGAGCTCGTCCAGCTCACCTGGCAGGAAGGCCGCGCCCTCCGCTGGTCGCGCGCGGCCCTTGCGCTCGTCGGCGAGAGCCGCTACGACGGTGAAGGCTGGGGCCTCACCTTCGACGGCCGCCGCCTCATCCAGAGCGACGGCAGCGCCCGCCTCACGTTCCGCGACCCCGCGACGTTCGCGCCCACCGGCACCCTCGAGGTGACCGACGGCGGCCGCTCCGTCAGCCTGCTCAACGAGCTCGAGCTGGCCGGCGACGCCCTCTACGCCAACCTCTGGACGACGGACGAGATCGTTCGCATCGACCCGTCGACCGGCCGCGTCACCGCCCGCATCGACGCCTCGCCGCTGCGCGCCGAGCTCACCGGCCAGGGCATCGCCGACGACGCCGTCCTCAACGGCATCGCCTGGCGGCCCGAGACGCAGACCTTCCTGCTCACCGGCAAGCTCTGGCCGACGCTGTTCGAGGTCCGCTTCGTGCCCGCCGGCGGCTGATCCGTCGGGCGGGTCTCAGACCCCGACCGGGACGCCGGGGCCCCGCACGCGATCGAGGATCTGCCGCGCCCGCTCCTCGATGCGGTCGAAGCGGCCGAGTCGCAGATCGTCGGCCTGGAACAGCGAGGCCACGAACCCGAGCGCCCAGGCACCGGCGGCGAGCCAGTCGGCGGCGTTGTCGAGGTCGACGCCGTTGGTAGGCACGACCTTGAGGAAGGGGAGCGGCGCGAGCAGCGAGCGCAGCCACGCCGGTCCGCCGGCGGGAGCGGGGAAGAGCTTGACGAGCGGAGCGCCGGCGCGGTGGGCGGCGAGCAGCTCGGTGGGCGTGTGGCCGCCGGGGATGGAAGCGACCCCGAGCTCGGTGGCGCGACGGATGACGACTTCGTCGGTAACCGGCGAAACGAGAAAGCGGGCGCCGTGGGCCACCGCCGCCTCGGCTTCCGCGACGGTGAGCACGGTGCCGGCGCCGGCGACGACGCCAGGACGGCTCGCCGCGTCGGCGATGAGCTCGAGCGCGCGCGGCGTCGTGAGCGTCACCTCGACGACGCGGAACCCGCCGGCGATGGCGGCGTCGAGGGCTTGGCGCGCTACGTCGGCGTCATTGCAGCGCAGGATGGCGGAGGCGCGCTCGCGGCCGAACAGCTCGACGAAAGAGGGAACGTCCACGGAAGCTCCTTTCACGGCGGCGTGAAGTGACCGCCTCGACGAGTATGTCGCACGGAGTGGAGTCGTTGCTTTCGAACGCACGCTGGTCTCCGGCCGGCGTTCGCCTGCGGGGCGTGGGAGCGCCGCCGCGGGGGCACGGCTCGCTTTCTGAGAGCTGCGGGCGGGAGCGCTCGCCTCGCTCGGAAGGCGCGCATCGCACCCGTTGCGACGCACCGGCATTGCGAAGCGCCTTCCGAGAGGCCCCCGCAGCGGCGCTCCCAGGCCCCGCTGGCGCGAACGCCTACACTGGTGGTCGTCGAGCTTCCTGTCGGCGAGCTCGAGTGCTGCCGTGGTGTACGAGGCGCTGTACCTCGCGCTCTCTTCACGTCTCTACATCACCATCGCCGTGCCGCTCGGGTGACGGGCTGCGCTCCGTCGCTCTTCCCGTCACAACTCGCGGTCCACTGCGGTCGCCAGAACGCCGGACCAGACACATTCCGCTGGGTGGGCTCTCGGAAGCAGTGGCTACGAATGGCATCGAGATCGCTTCGTCGCTGACGCTCCTCGCGATGACGGGTCGCTCGCTGATCGCGATGACGGTTTGCTCACACTGCCTGCGATGACGGTTCGCGAGAGCAGCTCCGCGTGACGATGACTCTCTCTCCGTCATCGCGAGCGAAACGAAGCGATCTCGATGCTGCGCCGTTGCGCGGGATACGTTTGGACGTCGGTGTCTACGCGACGGACCACGCACGCGTCCGTCTTCCGGCGACCGCAGCGGACCGCGAGTTGTGACGGGAAGACCGACGGAGCGCAGCCCGGCACCCGAGCGGCACGATGGCGGTGGTAAGGAGAGGTAAAGAGAGCGCGAGGTACAGCGCGTCGTTCACCACGGCGACACCCGATCTCGCGCCAAGTCGCTGGTCGACCACTCATGAAGGCGGGTGCCCAGCGTGGCCGGAGGGCGCCGCCCAGGCGCCTCCCGGAAGGCGCTGTGCAGGGTGCTGCGTAACAACGGGTGCGATGCGCGCCTTCCGGGCGAGGCGAGCGCTCCCGCCCGAAGCTCTCAGAAAGCGAGCCGTGCGCCAGGGCGGCGCCCTCCGGCCACGCGCGCCACCCGCCGGCCGGGTGGTCACCGACGCGCGACAACCACGAGCCAACTCCACCGAGCTACGGAGCTGCGAGCCGCCCCGACCGCCTCGCTAGATGACGCCCGACTTCGGCGTCGGAGTCGGCTTCGCCGTCGGCCCGGGCTTCGGAGTGGGTGAGGGCGACGGTGGCGGTTCCAGCGTCGGCGTCACCTCCGGGAACAAGCCAGGCATCGGCGACGGCATCGGCGTGGCGACCGGCTCCGGATGTGCGACGCTGAGCCCCGGCAACTCTCCCGGTCCCGCCGTCGCAGCCAGGATGCCGAACGCTCGCTGGTCGAGCTCGACCAGATGCGTCCTCGCCATCGGGTCCGTGCTCCGCAACGCTCCCTTCGCCTGCTCCAGCAACGGCAACAGCTCCGGCGCGCGCTGGCGGAACAGCTGCCCGTACTCGCCCTGCCGCAACCGCGTCTCGATGCGGTCGACCGCCTGGATCGCGTTGCCGAAATTGAGCTGGTTGATGATCACGTGCACGCCGTTCACGTCCCGCTGCAACTCCAGCAGCTCGCCCCACACCCGCAGCCGTTCCAGCCGCTGCTCCGAGGCGGCGTTCTGCGCCTCCGCGGCGCGCTGCTTCTGCTGCGCTTCGGCGAGCAGCCGCTGCCCGCCTTCCGCCTCCTGCCGGCAGCGCCAGGTGGCGTATCCGAACGTGCCCAGGTTGGTGATCACCAACACCCCGAGCGCGAGCAAGGCCCTTGCGATTCCTGACATGACGCTCTCCCTCCCTGCGGCCGGTTACACCGATGGCCGCGACCATCGCGCCCACTCTACGAGGCTCGGCAGCGGGCGCGGTGGGATATGCAAGCTTCGTGCTGGACGTTCTGGAAGGGCAGCCTCGCGGGGGGTATGCTGGCGCGCCGGCGCGGCGGCCGCCGCACCGCACAATCCCCGACCAGGAGGAGTCGGCGATGAACGGACAGCAGTGGTACGTGGCCGTGGCAGGGCAGCAGCAGGGACCGATCAGCACCGCGGACGTCATCGCCCGCGTGCGCGCCGGCCAGCTCGACCGCTCGGCGCACGTCTTCACCCAAGGCATGGCGAACTGGGAGACCGATCGGCAGCAGGCCCGAGTTTGCCGAAGCGTTCGCCGCCCCCGCCGCCGCGGCAGCTCCTGCCTACGCCGCCGCGCCTGCCTACGCACCTGCGCCGGCGGCTGCGCGTGCCGCCGCTTCCGTGGCTCACGAGATCGACTACGAGATCTTCGGCCAGGAGATGCAGTTCGTCGAGATCACCCTCGACCCCGGCGAGGCCTGCATCGCCGAGGCCGGCTCCTTCATGTACATGGACCCCGGCATCCAGATGGAGACCATCTTCGGCGACGGCTCGGCCCAGAGCGGCGGCGGCGGCTTCATGGGCAAGCTCATGCAGGCCGGCAAGCGCGTGCTCACCGGCGAGTCGCTCTTCATGACCGTCTTCGGCAACAGCGCCGGCGCGACGCCAGAAGGTGGCCTTCGCCTCGCCCTACCCGGGCAGCATCGTCGCCCTTCGACCTGCGCGACCTCGGCGGCTCGATGCTCTGCCAGAAGGACAGCTTCCTCTGCGCCGCCAAGGGGATCGCGGTGGGCATCGCCTTCCAGAAGAAGCTCGGCGCCGGTCTCTTCGGCGGCGAGGGCTTCATCCTGCAGAAGCTCGACGGCGACGGCCTCGCCTTCGTCCACGCCGGCGGCTGCATCGTGCGAGCGCGACCTGCGCGCCGGCGAGACGATGCGCCTCGACACCGGCTGCCTGGTCGCCTTCCAGCCCTCGGTCAACTACGACATCCAGATGGTGCCGGGCATCAAGACGGCGCTGTTCGGCGGCGAGGGGCTGTTCTTCGCCACCCTCACCGGGCCGGGCAAGGTGTGGATCCAGTCGCTGCCGTTCAGCCGCCTCGCCAGCCGCGTCTGGGCGGCGGCGCCCAAGGGCGGCGGCAAGGGCACCGACCAGGGCTCGGTGCTCGGCGGCCTCGGCAACCTGGTGATGGGGGGCGATTGAGCGCCGCGCGCCCGTCCCCCACCGGGTGGCGATCCCGCTTCGTACTCGCGCCACTGCTGCTGGTCGTCGCGCGGCGCCGCCGCGGCGGCCTCGCCGCCGGCGACGGTGTCGCGCGTGCGCGACGAGGTCTACCCGGCGCTGGTCAACATCACCGTCGTCTACCAGCGCTTCAGCCGAAGGGCGCGCCGAGCGCTACCCGGGGGCCGGCAGCGGCGTCATCGTCACGCCGCAGGGGCACGTGCTCACCAACTTCCACGTCGCCGGCAACACCACCCGCATCGACTGCACGCTCACCGACGGGCGGGTGGTGAGCGCCGCCGTCGTCGCCCACGACCCGCTCACCGACCTCTCGGTGCTCAAGCTCGCGCGGCCGCGAAGGCGAGACCTTCCCGCACGCCGAGCTCGGCGACTCCGACGCGCCTGCGCGTGGGCGACACGGTGTTCGCGATGGGCAACCCGCTGGCGCTCTCCTCGTCGATGACGGAGGGCATCGTCTCCAACCCGGCGCGCGTCTTCACCGACTTCACCGGCAGCGAGATCGAGCAGCTCGACGTCGCCGAGGGCGAGCCTTCGGGCCTCTTCACCCGCTGGATCCAGCACGACGCGCTGATCCTCCCCGGCAACTCCGGCGGCCCGCTGGTCGACGTCGAGGGCCGCGTCGTCGGCATCAACGAGCTCGGCGGCGAGGGCTTCGGCTTCGCCATCCCCTCGGCCATCGCCAAGGACGTGCTCGAGCAGGTGCTGGCGAAGGGCAAGGCGAGCCGCGGCACCCTCGGCCTCAGCGTGCTGCCGGTGGCGAAGATCGGCCGCGAGACCGGCGCCCTCGTCGCCTCGGTGCTGCCCGGCAGCCCGGCGGAGAAGGCGGGCATCGTGCCCGGTGACGTCCTGCTGTCGCTCGCCGGCGAGCCGGTGACGGTGCGCTTCCTCGAGCAGGTGCCGCAGCTGTACCAGCGCGTGGCGCGGCTGCCGGTGGGGTCGCCGGTCGAGCTGGTGCTCGAGCGCGGCGGCGAGACGAAGACGGTCAAGGCCACCGTCGAGCTGCTCGGCCCGTACCACGGCGACGAGGGCGAAGTGCGCGAGCTCGGCGCCACGCTGCAGGAGGTGACGCCGCTGCTCGCCTCGTCGCGGCAGCTGCCCGGCCACGACGGGCTGCTGGTCACCGGCGTGCACGCGGGTGGCGCGGCGGATGCCGCCAAGCCGCGGCTGCAGGAGGGCGACCTGCTGGTGGCGCTCGGCGGCGAGCCGGTCGCCTCGCTGCCCGCGGTGCGCGACCGCATCCGCGGCTGGCCGGGCGACAAGCCGCTGCCGGCGAGCCTTTGGCGCGCCGGCGAGGAGCTGCTGGCGCTGCTGCCGCCGCCGCGCAGCAAGGCCGAGAACTGGGGCGGCGAGCTGCCCAAGGCCTGGCTCGGCGTGCGCACGCAGGTGATGACGCCGGAGCTTGCTGCCGCGCTGGGCACGCCGCAGCTCAAGGGCTTCCGCGTCACCCAGGTGCTGCCCGGCACGGCGGCGGCGAAAGCCGGGCTGCAAGTGGGCGACGTGATCACCACGCTCGACGGCGAGCCGCTCGCGCCGGTGCGCCTGCAGGAGGCCGAGGACCTGCGGCGGACGGTGGAGGAGCTCACCATCGGCGAGGCGGCGAAGCTCGTCGTGCGCCGCGGCGGCGAGGACAAGGAGCTCACGGTGGCGCTCGAGCCGCGGCCCCGTCAGGCCGACGAGGTGCCGCGCGCCAAGCAGGAGACGCTCGAGTTCGCGGTGCGCGAGCTGACGCTCGAGGACCGCGTGCGCTACCGCTGGGGCACGAAGGTGGAGGGAGTGGTCGTCGCCGAGGCCGAGCGTGGAGGCTGGGCGCAGATGGCGGGGCTGCGGCTCGACGACCTGCTGCTCACCGTCAACGACCAGCCGGTGAAGACGGTGGCCGACTTCGAGCGGGTGATGAAGAAGCTCGCGGCCGAGCGGCCGGCGAAGGTGCGGCTGTTCGTCCGCCGCCGCGGCGCCACCCATTTCGTCATCGTCGAGCCGACCTGGCGCGACGTCGACACCAAGGCAGGTGCGAGGTGAGATCGACGGTGCGGAGTCGGTGGACGGCGCGCTGCGGCGCGATCGCGCTGGCGGTCGTCGCGGCGATGGCGGTCGGGCCACCAGGGGCGACCGCAGCCTTGGCGAGTGCGGCCGCGACGACGGCGGCCGCCGCGGCGCCGGAGCTGCGCGGCGCCGGCGACGTCCTCGCCCGCTACGCGCCGGCCATCGTGCGCGTCGAGGCGGTGCTCGAGACGCGGCTCAACCTCGGCGGCCAGGGCGAAGCCGAGGACTCGCGGCTCGACGTGCTCGGCGCGGTGGTCTCGCCCGACGGCCTGGTGATGATCTGGAATTCTCACATCTCGTCGGCGCGCATGACCGAGATGATGGAGGCCGCCGGGCGCAGCGAGGGCCTGGGCATCCAGGTGGTGCCGCGCTCGTTCACCGTCATGCTGCCCGAGGGCGAGGTGCCGGCGCTGCTCGCCGCCACCGACTCGGCGCTCGACCTCGCGTTCCTGCAGCTCGAGCGGCCGCCGGCGCAGCCGCTCGTCTTCGTCGACTTCGCGCGCGCGGCGCGGCCGGCGGTGGGCGACGAGCTACTCGCGGTGTCGCGGCTCGGCCGCGGCTTCGACCACGCGCCGCGGGTGCAGACGGCGCGCATGGGCGGCGTGCTCAAGAAACCGCGCGAGGCGTTCATCGTCGACGGCGACCTGTCGGCGTTCGGGCTGCCGGTGTTCGACCGGACCGGCGCGCCGGTGGGCGCGCTCACCACCGTGATCACGCGCGGCGGCGAGGGCGACAGCGCGGCCGGCGGCCCTACCGTCGGGCAGATGATCGGCGGCGCCTTCGGTGCCACCGGCGAAGGGCCGCTCGGCGTCTTCGTCCTCCCCGGCGAGCGCGTCGCTTCGCTGGTCAAGCTGGCGGGCGAGCGGGCGAAAGAGCTGCTGCAGCAACGCGCAGCGGCGAAGCCGTAACGCCGCACGGCGGGCGCGGAGCCCGCCCTACCCGACGGGCGTCTCGATCTTCAGCATGCGCCCCCAGGCGGTGCGCAGGTTGGGGGGCAGGTCGAGCTCGCCGAAGCAGTCGCGCACTTCCTCGCGCGATATGTAGGTCCAGATGTCGTTCCACTGCGCGTAGCGCAGCAGGCACGAGATCACCCACAGCCGTTTTTGCGGCGGACCCTCGCGCAACCAGCGCCGCGCCTGTTCGTCGCTCACCTTCTCGGTAGGGAAGAAGTAGAGCGACCCCGCACCTTCGTACATGACGCCGCAAGTATAACCTTCTGGCCCTATAACCTTGACCCTTCAGACGGCCATCGGCTACATTGCCCCACGCGGCCACGAGCGGGCATAGCTCAGTTGGTAGAGCGTCAGCTTCCCAAGCTGAATGTCGCCGGTTCGAGCCCGGTTGCCCGCTCCATCTAACCACTCCACTCCTGAATCGGAGCAGCCCATGTCCATCTTCCGCCGCGACACCGATGAGCCGCGGCCGGCTGCCGCCGGCACCGCCAACCTGCACGCCTCGCCGGCGCCGGCCCCCGCTGGTTCAGAACGCCGCCCCCACCAGCCGTCGAGCCCGGCGGCGACCACCCACATCGCGCCCGGCGCGAAGATCACCGGCGAGGTCAACGGCACCAGCGACCTGGTGGTCGACGGCGAGCTCGAGGGGCAGGTGCGCCTCGAGAGCAACGTCACCATCGGCGCCGAAGGCCGCGTGCAGGGCGACATCGTCGCGCGCAGCGTGCGCATCGGCGGCCGCGTCGTCGGCAACGTGCAGGGGCACGAGAAGGTGGAGATCCTGCCCAGCGGCCGTCTCGAGGGCGACGTCGCGGCGCCGCGCGTCGTGCTCGCCGAAGGCGCCTTCTTCAAGGGCAAGGTGGAGATGACGGGCAAGGCCGCCCCGGCTCCAACGCCGGCGGCTCCGACGCCGGCGGCTCCGACGCCGGCAGCGGCAGCGCCGAAGAAGGAGGGGGGCGAGTGAGGGTCGGCGTCCCCAAGGAGATCAAGAACCACGAGTACCGCGTCGGGCTGATCCCGGCGGTGGTGCACGAGCTGACGAAGCGCGGCCACCAGGTGCTGGTGGAGCAGGGCGCCGGGCTCGGCAGCGGCATCCAGGACGACGAGTACGCCGAGGCCGGTGCCTCGCTGCTGCCCACCGCCGACGAGGTCTGGGGCGCGGCCGAGATGATCGTGAAGGTCAAGGAGCCGCTGCCCGTCGAGTACGAGCGCATGCAGCCGAACCAGGTGCTGTACACCTACCTGCACCTGGCGCCGCTGCCCGAGCTCACCGACGCGCTGCTGCGCCGCAACGTCACCGGCGTCGCCTACGAGACGATCACCGACCGCCGGGGCGGGCTGCCGCTGCTCACCCCGATGTCGGAAGTGGCGGGGCGCATGGCGCCGCTCGTCGGCGCCTACTACCTGCAGCGGCCGCTCGGGGGCCGTGGAACTTTGCTGTCGGGCGTGCCGGGAGTGCCGCCCGGGGACGTGGTGATCATCGGTGGCGGCATCGTCGGGCTCAACTCGGCGAAGGTGGCGCTGGGGATGGGGGCGCGGGTGACCATCCTGGAGACCAACGGCGACCGCATGCGGTTCCTCGACGACATCTTCCACGGCAGCATCACGACGCTGGCCAGCAACGCCTACAACCTGCAGGCGGCGTGCTCGCGGGCGGACATCGTCATCGGCGCGGTGCTGATCCCCGGCGCGTCGGCGCCGAAGCTGTTGACGCGCGAGATGATCGGGCAGATGAAGACGGGCGCCGTGGCGGTGGACGTCGCCGTCGACCAGGGCGGCTGCTTCGAGACGACGCACGCGACGACGCACTCGGACCCGGTGTACACGGTGGACGGCGTGGTGCACTACTGCGTCGCGAACATGCCGGGGGCGGTGCCGCGGACCTCGACGTTCGCGTTGAACAACGCGACGGTGCGGTACACGCTGCAGCTCGCGGATCAGGGCGTCGAGAAGGCGGTGGGCGGCGACCCCGACCTCGCCAACGGCGTGAACACGTACCGCGGGCAGATCGTCTGCGCGCCGGTGGCGGAGTCGCAGGGGCGGGCGTTCACTCCGCTCGAGCAGCTGCTGTAGCCACCACGGCTGCGAGGTCCCGATCGGCCAGGGCACGCCAGAGGGCGCGCAGGTCGTCGGGCGGTGGCGACTCCAGCTCGACATGGCGGTCCGCGAGTGGATGCGTGAAGCCCAGCCGCCAGGCATGCAGCGCGGGGCGAGGGAAGTCGCGTAGCGCGGCACGGGCGGCGCCGGTGGCGGCTTTCCACCGCGCTTCCCCGTAAACCGGGTCACCAACCAGTGGGTGGCCGAAACTCTTGAGGTGGACTCGCACTTGGTGCGTGCGGCCGGTCAGGAGCTCGACCTCGACGAGTGAGGCGCCGGGCGTCGTGGCGACCGGGCGGATACGCGAGCGCGCGGGGCGGCCGCCGGCGCGTACCGCCATCTCCTGGCGTCGCGTCGGGTGGCGGCCGATGGGGGCATCGACGTCGTGGGCCTCGACCACCTTGCCGTGGCAGATGGCGAGGTAGCGCTTGTCGACCTTTCGCGTCGCGAAGGCGCGCGCGAGGCGTTGGTAGGCGGCGGCGGTGCGGGCGATCACCATGACGCCGGTGGTGTCGCGGTCCAGGCGGTGGACGATGCCGGGGCGGCCGGGGCCGCCGACGCCGGCGATCTCGGGGTAGCGGGCGAGCAGGCGGTGGACGAGGGTGCCGGTGGCGCGGCCGGCGCCGGGGTGGACGGTGAGGCCGGCCGGCTTGTCGATGGCGAGGATGGCGTCGTCCTCGTACAGCACCGCGAGCTCGCCTGCCTCGGGTGAGATGCGGTCGTCGACCGCCGGCGGCGCTTCCCAGTCGATCTGCTCCTCACCGAGGAGGCGGCGGGAGGGCTTCGTCGGCGCGCCGTCGACGAGCACGCGGCCTTCCTCGATCCAGCGCTGGAGCTGGTTTCGCGGCACGTCGAGCCGCTGGGAGAGGAAGCGGTCGAGCCTTTCGCCGGCCGCATCCGGCGGCACGCGAAGGCGTTCAGTCATGGCGCCTCATGATGTCTCGCGCGGCGCAGCGGCACCCGCGGCGGTGGCGCGCCTTCGGCGCGTCGCATCAGCCGGTTTCGGGGACGGGCTGCCGGCCGGCGCCGCGGGGACGCAGCGCGTCCCAGGCCATGAGCACCAGGCCGATGGTGATGGCGCTGTCGGCGACGTTGAAGGTGTGCCAGTGGTAGGTGCCGACGTAGACGTCGATGAAGTCGGTGACGGCCCCTCCCGCGACGCGGTCGGTGAGGTTGCCGATGGCGCCGCCGAGCACCAGTGCCAGCGCCACCAGCAGCAGCTGGTCGCGCGCCGGCGTGCGCCAGAAGTAGACGAGCACGACGCCGAGAGCGAGGGCGCCGACGAGCGACAGCGCGAGGGTGTGCGCGTCGCCGCCGCCGTCGCTCCCGCCGCGGGCGAAGAGGCCGAAGGCGACTCCGGTGTTGCGTACGTGGGTGAAGTTGAGCACGCCGGGGATCACCTTCACGCTGGTGAGGTGGGGGAGGTGGACCTCCACCAGCCACTTCGTCCACTGGTCGAGGGCGACGACGGCGAGCGCGACGAGGAGGAACCCGGCTTTCTGTCGCCAGCCGGCGGCGGCCTCGCCGCTGGGCGCGCCGGCCGGCACTGTCAACGCCTCGTCCATGGCCGCGGGATATTACCTGACGTCCCCGCCGCCCTCGAGAACGGCGACGGCCGCCGCGTAGCCGCCGTCGTGGGTGATCGAGAGGTGGATGCGGCCGACGCCCAGGGCAGCGGCGCGCGCCGCCGCCACGTCGTGCAGGCGCACGCCGGGCGCGCCGCCCTCGCCGCGCACCACCTCGACCTGGCGGAAGGCCGTGCCTTGCGCCCAGCCGGTGCCGAGCGCCTTGAGCACGGCCTCCTTGGCGGCGAAGAGGCCGGCGAGGTGCTGGTCGAGCGCGACACGCCGCACGTCGGCCTCGCCCTCGTTGCAGATGCGGGCGATGGCGCGCTCGCCGTGGCGAGCGAGCAGCCGCCCGATGCGCGCCACCTCGACGAGGTCGATGCCGATGCCGAAGACGCTCATGCGGACACCTTGGCGGCGAACGCCTCGCGCGCGGCGGCGACCACCTCGGGCAAGCGCGCGAGGTCTTGGAAGAGGCGGATGCCTGCGGCACCGGCGGCTCCCGCCGCCGCGACGCGCGGCAGCTCCGCCAAGCCGATGCCGCCGAGCGCGAGCACGGGCACCCCCAGCTCCGCGGCCGCGGCGAGCGCGTCGAGGCCGACCGGCGCGCCCTTGCCCGGCGAGGCGAAGACCGGTCCGAAGGTGACGTAGTCGGCGCCGTCCTGCGCCTCGCACGCCACCTCGTCGAGGCTGTGCGTCGAGCGGCCGATGAGCAGCGTGTCCCCGAAGCGCCGGCGCAGCGCCGCAGTGGGGACGCCGTCCGCGGGGAGGTGGACGCCGTCGGCCCCGGCGGCGAGCGCGAGGTCGGCGCGGCCGTTGACGAGCAGGCGGCTCGCCGGCAGCGCCCGCCGCAGCTGCCGCAGCAGCTCGAAGGCGGCGCGGTCGGCGAGGTCCTTCTCGCGCAGCTGTACGGCCGGCACGCCGGCTTCGCCGAGCGCCGCCGCCCACGCCGGCAGCGTCACCGCACCCAGCCCGCGGCGGTCGCTGATGGCGAGCAGCGGGAAGGGCATCGTCGACCGCTCAGCGGCGGAAGCGCCGCAGCCAGAGCTCGAAGTCGTGCGCGCCCCACACCAGGTGGATGGCGCCGAAGCCCGACACCACGGCGCGCGCGAGTGGCGTCAGGCCGGCGTGGCGCACGGCGTACCAGGGCAGCTGCGACCAGGTGCGGTCCCATGCCGACAGCCAAGGCCACAGCAGGAGGAAGACCCCCATCTCGAAACAGTAGAGGACGAAGAGCAGGGAGAGCACCGGAGACTCGGAGGGCCGCATCGGAGGCGCGGATTCTACGTGATCCCTCCGCGCCGCCTCCGCGGCCCGCCCGCTCCGGCCCGGTGCTCGCGGGCGACCTCAGCGGTTGGGGTCGCCGCCCTTGTCACCCCGCTGCGGCCGCGAGTCCGAGGCGCCGCGGCTGCCGCCGTCCGCGACCGCGTCGCCGGAAGAGCCGCGATCGGAGGAGTCGCGATCCGCGGCGCCGCGCGACGGCGCCGATTCGCGGCTCCGAGCAGCCGCGCCGTCGTTGCGCGGCTGCTGCTGGGGACGCTCGACCTGGCGCTGGCGCTCGGGCTGCGGCTGCTGCGGCTGCGGCCGGGAAACGGGCGCCTGCTGCCGGGGCGACGACGACCGCGGCTCGGCGCGCGGCGGCTCCGCCGGCCGCACCTGTCGACTGGAGGACGGCTTGTCGAGCGTTCTGGTTCGAGCGCACGCCCTCGACGATGCGCCGCACCGGCGGACGGCCACCGCTCGTGCCCTCGCGGCCGGCGCCGCGCCAGCTCTCGTCGTCGGAACGCGGCGTCGGCTCGACGTTACGACGCGGCGACTGGTCGTCGGCCTCGGGCTTCGGCGTGCGCACGCTCGTGCGCGGCGCCGGCACCCGCCCTTGCGTCGAGTCGCCGCCTCGCCAACCCTCGTCGCCGCCGCGCGGCCGGGCGCCGGTGGCGCCGGAAGCGGGCTTCTCGGCGCCGCGACCTGCTGTCGACGGTGGGCCGGCTGGGCTTGCCGGTGACGCCGCTACCCGGCACCCGCGCTGACGGACTGCGGCCGTTGCCGCTGTTGCCACTGTCGGGGCGCTGCCGCCACGAGTCCGCGGGCGCGTCGCCGGGCGCTGGCGCGCCAGGTTTGTTTCCGGCGCCGCCGCCGCGCCAGTCGTCGGTGCCGCCGCCCGGGCGGCCGTTGCGGGCGCCGCTCGGGTCGGCGCCGGCGATGCCGGAGTCGACACCGCCCCGTCCGGTCGGCTGCGACGTCACGCGGCGGCTATCCGCACCGGAGCCGTCGCCCACCGGCTTCTCGCCGGGCAGCCCGCGGCCGTTGCCGGCGCGGCCGCCATCGCGGTCCACGGGCAGCGCCACTCGGCCCACCTCGGCGCTCACGTTGGGGTCGCGCGCCACGAAGCGGCTCACGTCGGGCAGCTCGCGGACCGGCTTCTCCCAGCCGCTGCGGTCGTTCGCCAGCGTCCACATGCCCTGCGACGGCCGTGTCGCGACGTCGGGCTTGAGCCCGCGCGTCTCGGTGGTGATGACGCCGCGCGGCAGCTCGCCCTGCGCGCCGAGTTGCACTGCGGTGCGCGTGTGGTGCGCCAACCGGCGGTCGTAGACGTTGCCGCAGTTGACGAAGTTCCAGTGGTTCCAGTGACGCCCGCCGCCCCAGCCGTGGACGCGCCGCCCGAAGCCCCAGGTGTAGTCGTAGCCATGACCGTAACCGCCGTACCAGCGCGGGCCGTAGTAGTGGGAGTAGTAGCCGAAGGGGACCCAGCCGACGTAGGTCGGGCCCCAGTACCAGTAGACCCACGCCGGCGCGTAGACGCGGCCGGGGTACCAGGCCCAGCCCCAGCCCGGCGTGTAGTCCCATGAGCCGTAGTGGTAGGGCACCCACCCCCACGGCTCGTACGAGGACCAGGTGAGGCCGCTCGGCGTGTAGGCCCAACGCCCGTGACGGTAGGGGCTCCAGTCCGCCGCCACGCGCGGGCGCCAGGCGTGGCGGTTGGACACCGTCACCCAGCTGCCGTACTCCGCCATGCGCGACGAGGCGTAGCTGAGCGAGGGATCGACGTAGTCGTCGTCCGTTTGCGCGCGCTGGGACTGGTCGTCGAGGTTGGAGGCCCAGCGCTCCAGGCTGTCCAAGGCGCTCGCGGACTCCACCTCGGGCGCCTCGTCGCTCTCGATCCACGCCTCCTCGTCCTCGTTCACGACGATGGCGCCGCGGCGGGTGCGCACCTCGGCGCGGCCTGCCCGCACCACCAGCAGCGTCGTCTCCTGGCGCGACTCGACGCGGTAGTTGCCCGCGTCGCGCAGGTAGACGCTGACGTTGTCGGTGTCGATGCGGGTCTCGGCGGCGCCCTCGCTCACCAGCTGCACCTCGCCACGCCCCAGGGTGAGCAGGTTGAGGTCGGCGTTGCCGTCGCCGGAGGCCGCGAGCTGCTCGAAGTTGACCTCGGTGTCGCCGCCCACCCGCAGCAGCGTGTTGTCGGCGAGCACCACCTCGACGCGCGAGCCGCGAGCCGTCCACAGGCGGTCGCCGGTGAGCAGCGGCTGGTTCTCCTGCAGCGACTGCTGGTCCCCCTGCTGCGCTGATTCCCCTCGCTGCACGATCGTGGCGCTGCCTTCGACGATGCGGTAGTAGCCGTAGCGGTCCTGCGCGTTCGCTGCGCCTGGGAGGACGGCAGCGAGGAATAGCGGGCCGAATGCTGCGATTACACGAATCGCTGACCCGGACCATCGGGACGCGGAGGGGGTGGACATAGCGCTCTGCTCCTGGTGTTGACGAGGCTTCCGTCCGCGCGGCAGTGCAACGGCCGAGCCACGCCGTCTTGGTGGTGTCGCTGCGACGTAAGTCTAGCCGGCGCTCCGCTATAATCCCGCGGCGCAGCGACCAGCCGTCACCTCGCGAGGGCGTCCGCGTCCCCGGCCGGTGCCGAACCGAGAGTGGTCGAGCGGGAGAGGCGCCACCCCTTGATCAAGAAGCTCTTCGGCAAGAAGGACGCCTCGCCGCAGCAGCAGTACACGATCGACGATCTGATCGTGCTGGAGCAGTACGCCGAGGCGGAACGGCGCATCCACGAAGACCTCAAGTTCCGCCCCCACGACCTCAACCTGCACCTGAAGCTCGCCGACGTCTACGTCGGCCTGCGCAACGTCGCCAAAGCCGTCGACGAGTACGGCTGGGTGGCGGACAAGTACGCCAGCGACGGCTTCCACGACCGCGCCATCGCCGTGCTCCTCAAGGCGCGCCGCCTCAACCCGATGGACGACACGCTGCCGGCCCGCCTCGAGCGGCTGGAGAACGCCCGCAAGCTCGAGCACAGCCGCTCGGGCGCGCTCGAAGGGTTCGTCGGCGGCCTCCACGCCAAGGAGGGCGGCGGCACCGCGGTGATGGAGTTCCAGGCGGTGCTGGCGCCAGCTCGGCAAGAGCCGGCTGCTGCGCGAGCTCTCCAGCGACCAGCTGAAGCTCCTCTTCCAGGGGGTCATCGTCGTCTACTTCGAACCCGGGCAGACGGTGATCGACCGCGGCAGCCGCGACGAGGCGCTGTTCGCCATCGTCGGCGGCGAAGTACTGGCGACGATCGTCGACCACGCCGGCGCCGCCGTCGACGTGCGCAGCTTCGGCCCCGGCCAGCTCATCGGCGAGGGCTCGCTGTTCGAGCACAAGGCGTGGCCCGCCACCTACAAGGCGAGGAACAAGGTCACCCTGCTCAAGCTCACCCAGGCGGGGCTGGAGATCTGCCTCAAGGGCAACCCCGACCCGCGCGGGTTCCTCGACGTGCTGCGGCGCGAGCAGCTCGACCGCGAGGTCGCGCAGTCGGTCGCCCGGCTGGAGTCGCGCTAGACGGTTGCGGTAGGGCCGGCCGCCCCCGCTCGCGCACCGCCGCCCTCATCGCGTACCCTTCACCACCGATGGCCGTGCTCCCGATCCGCATCTTCCCGGACCCGGTGCTGCGCGTGCGCTGCGCCGAGGTCACCGCCTTCGACGCCGAGCTCGCGCAGCTCGTCGCCGACATGGTGGAGACGATGCACGCGGCGCCCGGCGTCGGCCTCGCCGCCTCGCAGGTGGGGGTGGAGAAGCGGGTGGCGGTGGTCGACCTCTCCGTCGGCCAGGACCCCGAGCAGCTGCTGGTGCTGGTCAACCCGGTGATCGTCGGCGACGACGGCTCGGAGGTGGAGAGCGAGGGGTGCCTGTCGATCCCCGACTTCACCGAGAAGGTCGACCGCCCGTTCAAGGTGGAAGTGGTGGCGCAGGACGTCACCGGCGCGCCCGAGCGCATCGTCGCCGAAGGATGGCTGGCGCGCGCCATCTGCCACGAGGTCGACCACCTCGACGGCGTGCTCTTCGTCGATCACCTGCACGGGCTGCGTCGCGAGCGCGCCAAGCGGGCGCTCAAGAAGCTCGTCAAGGAGCAGGAGCAGCAAGAGTGGGACGCCGCGGCCCCCGCCTCCTGATCGCGCTCGCCCTGCTGACCGCGGCGGCGGCGATCGCCTGCGGCGGCGGCGGTGGGGGAGGCGGCTCGCCGTCGGAGCCGTTGCCGTCGCCGTCGCCGACCCTGACACCGGCGCCGACGGCCACGCCCACTCCCACTCCGGGACCGGGCACGGGCATCACCTTCACCGCCGCTTCGAGCGGGCCCGGCATCGTGCTCGCCCAGGGCGCCGGGACGTCGGCGTCGTCGCTCACCGTCGAGGTTCGCGCGGCGCAGGTCACCGGCCTCTATGCGCTCGCCTTCGACCTCGACTATCCGGCGGCGGCCGTGGACTTCCAATCGGCGGCTTCGGGGCCGTTCCTCGGCACCAGCGGCCAGGTCTCGATGCAGGTGGTGGAGAGCGCGCCCGGTCATCTGGTGATCGGCGTGACGCGGCTGGGCACGCTGCCCGGCGTCGACGGCAGCGGGGTCGTCATGAGCCTCGTGTTCACGCCGGTGGCCAACGGCAGCGGCGCCTTCACCTTCTCGCGCAACACCGCCTTTCGCGCCGAGGGCACGACGCTCAACCTGGCGTGGGCGGGCGGAACCGTGACGGTGGCGCGATGAGCGGCGAGGGCGCGGCGACGGCGATTGCGGCGACGCCGCGCGATGCGCGCTTCTTCAACACCCTCGGCCGCGCGCTGGTGCCGCTCGCACCGCTCGAGGCGGGCCACGTGCGCATCTACACCTGCGGGCCGACGGTCTACAACCACGTCCACATCGGCAACCTGCGCACCTTCCTCTTCGAGGACGTGCTGCGCAGGAGCCTGCGCTGGCTCGGCTACCGGGTGACGCAGGTGATGAACCTCACCGACGTCGACGACAAGACCATCCGCGGCGCGCAGGAGGCGGGCGTCGCGCTCGACGACTACACGGCGCCGTTCATCGACTCCTTCTTCGCCGACCTCGACACCCTGCACGTCGACCGCGCCGACCTCTACCCGCGCGCCACCCGCCACGTGCCGGAGATGATCGCGCTCACCGAGCGGCTGCTGGAGGCGGGAGTCGCCTACGTCAACGAGGGCTCGGTGTGGTTCCGCATCGCCGCCGACCCCGACTACGGCAAGCTCTCCGGCATCGACCTCGAGCAGGTGCAGCAGGGCGAGCGGGTGGCGAGCGACGAGTACGGCAAGGAAGACGTGCGCGATTTCGTTCTATGGAAGGGCGCCAAGCCCGGCGAGCCGGCGTGGGACTCCCCCTGGGGCCCCGGCCGGCCGGGGTGGCACATCGAGTGCTCGGCGATGTCGATGAAGTACCTCGGCGAGACCTTCGACGTGCACTGCGGCGGCGTCGACAACATGTTCCCGCACCACGAGAACGAGATCGCGCAGAGCGAGTCGGCCACCGGCAAGCCGTTCGCCTGCCTGTGGCTGCACTCGGAGCACCTCATCGTCGAAGGCCAGAAGATGGCCAAGTCGCTGGGGAACTTCTACACCCTGAAGGAGCTCGTCGAGTCGGGGCGCGACCCGCGGGCGATCCGCTACCTGCTGCTCTCGGTGCACTACCGGCAGAAGCTCAACTTCACCTTCGAGGCGCTGGAGGCGGCGGGGGCGGGGCTTGCGCGCGTCGACGACCTGCGGCTGCGACTGCAGTCGGCGGCGGAGGGGGAGGGCGAGCGGGGCGACGTGGTGGCGCTGACGGCGGCGCTACGCGAGGAATTCGCGGCCGCACTCTCCGAAGACCTCAACACCTCGGGCGCGCTGGGAGCGCTGTTCAAGTTCGTCAAGGCGGTCAACGTGGCGGTGGACGAGGAGCGCCTGGGGAGCGGCGACCGCGAGCGGGTGACGGCGGCGCTCGCCGACGTCGATCGCGTGCTCGGCGTGCTCGACGCGGCCGAATGGCAGCGCGGCGAGCCGAGCGGCCCCAGTGACGCCGACGTCGAGCGGCTCATCGAGGAGCGGCAGGCGGCGCGCAAGGGTCGCAACTTCGCGCGGGCCGACGAGATCCGCGGGCAGTTGCTCGAGCAGGGCGTCGTGCTCGAGGATACCGCCGGCGGCACGCGATGGAAGCGGGCGCGCTAGCGCTTCGTGGGGAAAGCGGTGCGACTCTCGTGACCCGGCTGCAGGAGTTCGGCGCCCAGCCCCACACGGTCGGCCGCGGCCGCGTGGCCGAAGACGCCGCCGCGGCGTGGCTCGAGCGCCAGGGCTACCGCCTCGTCGAGCGCAACCACCGCAACGTCGCGGGCGAGATCGACCTCGTCGCCGAGGACGGCGAGGTGCTCTGCTTCGTCGAGGTCAAGGCGCGCACCGAGACGCTGTTCGGGCCGGCGCTGGCGGCTGTCGGCCCGCGCAAGCGGCGCCGCGTGGCGCGTGCGGCGGCGCTCTACCTCGCCCTGCGCGGCATCCAGCCGGCGTGCCGCTTCGACGTGCTCGGCATGGACGCGGAAGAGGGGAGCTGGCACTTCACCCTCGTCAAGGACGCCTTCCGCGTCGAGTGACGGCAGGCGGCTTTCCATCGCGGGGGCAAGGGTCTGCAAAACCCTCATTCCTGGTTCGGGGGGCGCCGGCCAACACATTGGACCGTAAGGCCTTGTGCTCGACCGATGACCGAGAGTCAGCCTTGACAGCCCATCGTGCAGCCACTATCCTTCGCGGCCGAGCGGGAATAGCTCAGTGGTAGAGCACAACCTTGCCAAGGTTGGGGTCGCGGGTTCAAATCCCGTTTCCCGCTCCAGTCCATTCGCCCTCCGAGCCCCCGAGGGCCACGTAGCCAAGTGGTAAGGCAAGGGTCTGCAAAACCCTCATTCCCCGGTTCAAATCCGGGCGTGGCCTCCAAGGAGCGCCGCCAGCTTCTCGATCAGCTATTCAAATCACGTGAAAAGCAGTGTCGCCGCGTAGCGCGCGGTCGAATGTCAGGGTCGTGTTTGCGCCCGCGGCGCTTCCGGCGAGCCCGATGAGGTAGTCCGAGAGGTCGGCACTGCCCTCCTGGTAGCGCCGCAGGGCCTCGACCACGCGGGACCGATCCTGCATTTCGAAGTGGTCATCGGCGAGGAGCGCGGAAAAGCTCGTGAGGACCTGGCGCCGAGTTGCCCCGTACGCGGTATCCAGCACCCATTCGAGCTCGGCGAGCACGACGTCGGTGAGGAGTGCTCTGCCGCCTTGCTCCCAGAGGGGCTCGAGGACTTGCAAGGCCCTGGCCGATTGGTCGGGGTCGTCCTCGAGCAGCAGCCTGACCAAGACGTTGGTGTCGAGCGCAATCACCGACGACCCAGGTACTTGGCGCGTGCCCTTCGGCGTACGGCCTCGCGCATCTCCTCGACCGTGACCGGTCGCGAGGGAGCCAGGTGGCGAAGGATGCCGAGCGCGCCGTTCCCGTTACCAATCTTGCGAAGAACGATCTCTCCGCGTGCGTTGTCGACGAACTCCAAGACGACCCCCGGTTCCAGGCCCAGGCGGTCCCGTAGGATCTTCGGGATCGTCACCTGGCCCTTGCTTGTCATCGTGCTCTTGGGCATGAAGGGTCTCCCGAGAGTTCCTTACGATCTTGAGCTTATCACGTGGATGGTAAGGGTCTCGGGAGACCGATACGTTGCAGCCGGCTTTCCCGCCTCCCCGATCCGCCTTTCCGGCACCAAACGTAGACTCGTAGTGAATCCTTGCTCCGAGGGTACTCAGTGATGCGTCTGCCCTTCGAACCGCCGCTCGAACCGATGCTGTCGAGCGCCGCGCACGTGCTGCCGGAAGGCGACGGTTGGCAGTTCGAACCCAAGTGGGACGGCTTTCGCACGCTGGTCTTCCGCGACGGTGACGAGGTGCTGCTGCAGAGCCGCGACACGCGGCCGATGAATCGCTACTTCCCCGAGCTGATCGCGCCGCTGCTGGCGGCGCTGCCGGAGCGTTGCGTCGTCGACGGCGAGGTGGTGATCGTCGGCGAGCACGGCCTCGACTTCGAGGCGCTGCTGCTGCGCATCCACCCGGCGGAGTCGCGCGTCAAGATGCTCGCCGAGCATTCGCCGGCGTCGTTCATCGCATGGGACCTGCTGGCGCTCGGCGACGAAGACCTGCGCGAGGTGCCGCTCGGCGAGCGCCGCGAGCGGCTCGAGGAGGCGCTTGCCGAGGCCTCGCGGCCGGTCCACCTGTCGCCCGCCACCCGGGACCGCGCGCTCGCCGAGGACTGGTTCACGCGCTTCGAGGGTGCCGGGCTCGATGGCGTGATGGCGAAGCGGCTCGACGAGCCCTACAAGCCAGGCCAGCGGACGATGGTGAAGGTCAAGCACACGCGCACCGCCGACTGCGTCGTCGCCGGCTTCCGCTGGCACAAGAAAGGGCCGGGTACGCTTCTCGGCTCGCTGCTGCTCGGGCTCTACGACGAGCGCGGCATGCTGCACCACGTCGGCGTCGCCGCGGCGTTCACTACCGCGGTACGCAAGCAGCTCGTCGAAGAGCTGGCGCCGTTGCGCGTCGACGCGCTCGCCGGGCACCCCTGGCGCGAGTGGGCCGACGCGCAGTCGGAGGCGATCGCCAAGGGGCAGCGGTTGCCGGGAGCCACCAGCCGCTGGAACCGCGGCAAGGACCTGAGCTGGGAGCCGCTGCGACTCGAGCGCGTCTGCGAGGTCGCCTACGACCACATGCAGGGGAGCCGCTTCCGCCACGCCGCGCAGTTCGTGCGCTGGCGGCCCGACAAGCGCCCCGCGGATTGCCGCTACGATCAACTGGAGGTGACGCCGGCCTACGAGCTCGAGCGCGTCTTCGGCGCGCGCGACGGACGCGAGGCGCGCGGCTTGGGCGCCGATGGCGAGGGCTCGGTTGGTGCCGCCGGCGTGGGCGGCGACGGACCGGCGGAACGACGCGGCCGGCCGGGGCGCTCGGGCGGTGCCGCGTCATCGCCGGCGGGCCGTGGTCGGGGCGGCGGTCGGAAGCCGCGCCGCGGATCGTAGTCGGGATCGGGCGCCTCCTCGGCCGGGCGTTCGCTCTCGGGCACGTGGCGCAGGTTGACGCGGATGCGCGTCCACGTGCTGGAGCGGCCCCGCATGGCGTCGACGAGCACGTCGTCGACCTGCAGCAGCGCCGCCGCCTCGGGGTGGCGCGCTTTCCACCGCTCGAGACCGGCGAGCGCCTCGTCCTTGTGCTGCGCCTTCGCCACGGTGATCAGCGGCTGCGTCGACTGCCGGCGGCCACCGCCCTTGCCTGCGCCGCTCGCGCCGTCCGCCGCGCCGGCTCGGGCGGCCTTCGCCGCGCCCTTGCGCCGCGACGGCTGCACGCGCGGCGGCTCGCCGGGCTGCTTGCGATACTGCGGCGGCCACGGCGCGTCGCCGAGTCCCTGCTCTTCCTGCTCGGCCGAGAGCGCCAGCAGCGCGTCGAGCGACTCGGCCGCCTCGTCGATGCCGGCCGCGGCATCGACACGCTCGGCGAAGCGTGCCGGCGCCGTCACCAGCGTGAATGCCGCCGGGTCGCAGTCGGCGACCTCGTCCCACGCCAGCGGCATCGACACTCGCGCGTCTGCCGTCGGCCGCACCGACCACACCGAAGCCACCGTGCGGTCCTTGGCGTTCTGGTTGTAGTCGAGGAAGACGCCGTGGCGCTCCTCCTTCCACCACTTGCTGGTCGCCAGCGCCGGCGCCCGCCGCTCCACCTCGCGCGCCACGGCGAGCGCCGCGCGCCGCACCTGATCGAAGCTCCAGCGCCGGTGGAGGCGCACGTAGACGTGCATGCCGCGCGAGCCCGAGGTCTTCGGCCAGCCGCGCAGGCCGCGGTCGGCGAGCACGTCGCGCACGACGAGCGCCACCTGCCGCACGTCGTCCCAGCCGACGCCCGGGCCGGGGTCGAGGTCGATGCGCAGCTCGTCGGGGTGGTCGAGGTCGTCGGCGCGCACCGGGTGCGGGTTGAGGTCGATGCAGCCGAGGTTGACGATCCACAACAGCTGCGCCGCGTCGCGCACCACCACCTCGCGCGCCGTGCGGCCGGAGGGGAAGCGCAGCTCGACGGTGTCGATCCAGTCGGGGCGGTTCTCGGGCGCGCGCTTCTGGAAGAAGGGCTCGCCCTCGGCGCCGTCGACGTAGCGCTTGAGCACGATCGGCCGGCCGGCGATGCCGCGCAGCGCGCCCTCGGCGACGGCGGCGTAGTAGCGGGCGAGGTCGAGCTTGGTGTGGCCGGCGCGCGGGAAGTAGACCTTGTCCGGGTTGGTGATCACCACCTCGCGGCCCGCGGCTTCGACCGTCGTCTCCGACTTCGCCATCGTGGGAAGTCTCGCCAGTTCGCGCTCGACGCGCAACCTCGGCTAACCTCTCGCGGCCCCGGCGCGAACCCCACAGTTATCCTCCATGGAAGCCGAAGCCGCCAAGCCCACTCCTGCTGCCGGCACCGCCGCGCCGCGCAAGCGGCCGCGCGCTGCCGTGTGGGCGGTGTTCCTGCTCTACGTTTGGGGTCTGGTCGAGATCGGCTCGTGGGCGGGGCTTTGGGCCCTGCAACGCTACAAGGGCGTCGAGTACGTCCCCGCGCAGCTACAGACGCTGATCGCCAAGCACCGCGTCGGCATCGAGGGGCACCTCGCCCAGCGGCGCTCGTACATGGTGCCCGATCCCGAGCTCGGCTGGGTGGTGGCGCCGAAGCGCAACAAGCGCGGCTATCGCAGCAACCGCGACGCCATCCGCGCCGACCGCGAGTACGCGCCGTCGCCGCCGCCGGGGGTGCTGCGGCTCGCCGCCTTCGGCGACTCCTTCACGCACGCGAGCGACGTCGCCAACCCGATGACCTGGGAGGCGCGGCTCGAGGCGCTCGACCCCAAGATCGAGATGCTCAACTTCGGCGTCCCCGGCTACGGACCCGACCAAGCGTTCCTGCGCTACCAGCGCGAGGGGCGCCGGTTCCACCCGCACGTGGTGCTCATCGGCTTCATGTCCGAGAACGTCGGGCGCGTGGTCAACACCTTCCGGCCGTTCTACTTCCCCAACAGCGGCATGGCCTTCGGCAAGCCGCGCTTCGAGCTTTCGGGTGACGGCCTGCGGCTGGTGCCCAACCCGCTGCCCAGCCCCGAGGCCTACCGGCGCTTCCTCGCCGACCCCGAGCGCGAGCTGCCGCGGGTGGGCGAGCACGACTACTACTACCAGCGGCGGTCGCGCCGCAGCGGCCTCGACTTCCTGCCCTCGGTGCGTTTCGCCTGGGTGCTGCGCGAGCGCTTCGACCAGCCGATCGAGCGCGACGGCGTCTACAACCCCCGCTCGGAAGCGTTCGAGGTGTCGCTGCGCGTGGTGGAGGCCTTCTACCGCCAGGTGCTCGACGACGGCTCGCTGCCGGTGGTCGTGGTCTTCCCGCAGCGCCGCGATCTGCGGGCGAGGAGCGAGCGCGAGCCGCCGGTCTACGCGCCGCTGCTGGCGGCGTTCCGCGAGCGGGGGCTGCTGACCCTCGACCTGATGGGCGCCTTCGACAGGTACGACCCGCAGCACACGATGGTGAAGACGAAGTTCATCCACTACCCACCGGAAGGCAACGAGTGGGTGGCGCGCTATCTCGCCGACTGGCTGCGGGAGAATCGGCTCGCCAGCGTGGCGGACGTGCAGGGGCGGACGGCGACCGAGCGAAACCGGGTCACCACCGCGCGCTGATCTCGCGGCCGCCGTCGGTCACCACGGGCGCGAGATGACACAGGCGTTGACGCCGCCGATACCCATCGACAGCTTGCCGGCTAGGCCTGGCGGTGCCGGCTGCGGCTGGTCGAAGACGAATCGCTGGTGGACGGCGGCGATCGACGGGTGCAGCTCCTCTACCCGCAGCGGGGTGGGGAAGAGCTCGCCCCGCGCGTAGCCGAGGTACTGGGCGGTCAGCTCCCATCCCCCGCACGGGCCCATGCCGTGGCCGAAGGTTCCTTTCCGCGCGGTCACCAGCACCGTTTCGGGGAGCATGGTGCGCAGGGTGACGATCTCCTGCACGTCGCCGGGAGTGCCCGTGGCGTGCATGTCCCACGTCGCGATGTCGGCCGGCTCGGCGCCGGCGAGGGCCAGCGCGCGGCGGATGGCGGCGAGCGGACCCACGTGTGAGGGCGAGATGATGTGCTCGGCGTCGGAGCTGGTGGCGACCGCCAGCGGCTCCATGCCCAGCGGCCGGAAGCCGCGCGCCGTCATCGCGTCGAGGTCGCCGACGATCCAGATCGCGGCGCCGCCCGAGATGTGGGTGCCGCGCAGGCCGGTGAGCGGCTTCGACACCTCGCCGTCGGCGGCGACGACGCGGCCGCCGTGAAAAGCGCCGACCGAGATGGGCAGCGGTGGCGGATCGGTGGCGCCGACGACGACCGTCGTCGCCTCGCCGCGGCGGATGGCGTCGAGGGCGTGCTTGAGCGCGACGCCGAACGTGGCGCAGGCGGCGACCGGCGCGTAGGCGAGGCCGGTGATGCGTCCGAGCATCGAGATCTGCGCCGCCGGCGTGTTGTGGATGTTCCACAGCGGGTCGGCGCTCACCTCGCTCCACGGCGGCGGCGGTGCACCCCACTCGGCCTGCAGCCGCTGGCGGCGCCGCTGCTTCTCCTTGAGCACGTGGAGGCGCGCCTCGGCGACGTCGCCCTCGACGGCCAGCGACTCGATCTCGCGTAGCGCGGCGAGGTAGTCGAGCAGCTGCGGCGAGCGCCCGGCCCAGTAGTGGTGGAAGGCGTCCTCAGCGTCGCTGCGTTCGGCGTCCGGAACCGTCGCGGGATCGGGAGACGCGGCGGTCGCGGTCGCCGAGCGCTCGGCGTCCGGCATTGCCTGCCAGGCGCGCAGCGCCGCGTTGCGCTCGGGCGACGACCAGAAGCGGTCCCAGCGCCGCTGCGCCCGTTCGACGGCGACGGTTTCGCGGCCGATGGTGGCGACCGCGCCGATGCTGGTGCCGACGTAGACGTGGGCGGAGTCGCCGAGCTCCCGCAGCGCCTCCTCGATGCCGGGGTTCTGCCCGAGCGCCTGGATGAAGGCGCCGATGGCGTACTGCGTCGGCGCGTCCATCTTCGCGGCGAGCTGCGGGTAGCGGCTGGGCGGGTGGCGGGCGTCGATCCAGAGCTTGGAGTCGGCGAAGTCGAAGTCGGGGGTGCCGACGAGGAAGTTGCTCGGGCCGTACCCGTCGTACGGCCGCAGCCAGCTCGCCGGCGACTCGAGGTTGCGCGCGAAGGCGTCCACGTGGCGCGACAGCGGCGCCACGATGCCCCAGCCGAAGACGCCGACGCGGCGCGGCTCGCTCACCACTCGGCCCTGGCGGCGGTCGGCGGCACGCGTCTCACGCGCCCGGCGGGGGATCGCCCCAGATGCCGTGGAACCGCGGCCCGGTGTCGTAGAGGAAGTCGCGCGCCGCGGCCACCTTGGCGCCGCGAATGACGATAGCGGTGACCCCGTGATTGCGCAGGCGTTCGCCGGCGCGGTTCTCGAGGTCGATCGTCCACTCCACCGTCACCTCGTTGGCGGCGCCGAACGTCCACGGCCGCGCCACGCCTACGTGCAGCAGCGTGAAGCGCAGGCCCGGGAAGGTCGCCAGGAAGCGCTCGAACCAGCGGCGCAGCTCGGCCGTGCCCTGAAAGTGTCCGCTGGCCCACACATCGCCAGGGAAGTCGAAGGTCGCCTCCGGCGCCCACGCCGCGAGGAAGCCGTCGAGGTCGCGCCGGTTGAGCGCGTCGTAGGTGCGGCGCACGCCGCGCATCGCCAGCCAGGCTCCGATCAAAGTCAGGGCTCCAGGTCGTAGGTGCGGATGCCGGAGGTGGGGGTCGAACCCACACGCCCGAAGGCGGGAGATTTTAAGTCTCCTGCGTCTGCCATTCCGCCACTCCGGCGTTGTCCCTAGACTACGACGTTGTGAGTTACCTGTTAGTAACTTGTTGAAAAATCAACAGTTGTGGCCGCCGATGTGCTGGACAACGCGACGACTGGCTTGCTAGACTGCCGGCCCCTCATGACGGTTCTCGAAGCTCTGCAGACGCCCCGGACGCTGCCCCACAGCGACGAGTCCGAGCGGGCGGTGCTCGCCGGCATCCTGCTCGAGCCGCAGGTGCTGGCGACGGTGGCCGCGCGCCTGGTGGAGGGCGATTTCTACTTCGAGCGCCACCAGCGCATCTACCGGGCGATGATCGACCTTCAAGGTGCCGGGACCGAGGTCGACCTGCGCACCCTGCAGGCGCGGCTGGAGCAGCAGGCGCAGTTCGACGCCGTCGGCGGCCTCGCCTACCTCGCCGGCCTCGACGTCGACCTGCCCGACCTCGGCCGCATCGACGCCTACGTCGAGATCGTCAAGGAGCGCTCGCTGCGCCGCCGCCTCATCCAGGCGTGCAGCGACGTCACCCGCTCGGCGCTCGACGGCGGCCTCGAAGCCAACGAGGCGCTGGGCAAGGCCGAGCAGGCGATCCTCGGCCTCGGCGAGGAAGCGGTGGCGCGCGGCTTCGTCTCCCTCGGTCGCGTCCTCGACCGCACGATGGAGGACCTCGAGGAGCGCCCGGGCAGCGCGCTCATCGGCATCCCCACCGGCTTCACCGACCTCGACCGCATGACGCACGGGCTGAACAAGGGCAACCTGATCATCATCGCGGGACGTCCGGGGATGGGGAAGTGCCTCAGCGCCGACGCCGAGCTGGTGGATGCGGACGGCACCGTGCGCACGATCGCCGAGGTCGTCGCACGCCAGGGCGCGCGCCTGGCCACTCTGAACGCGGAGCAGCAGTTCGAGTGGATGTCGCCGAGCGCCTTCGTCGACGACGGCGTCAAGCCGGTGTTCGAGGTGACGACGCGGCTCGGGCGGCGGATCAAGGTCACGGCGACGCACCCGTTCCTCACGCTCGGCGGTTGGAAGCCGCTGCGCGAGCTTGCAGTGGGCGACGCGATCGGCGTGCCGCGGCAGCTCGAGGTGTTCGGCGACGAGGTGCTGGGCGAGCATCGGGCTCGGCTGCTGGGCTATCTGCTCGGAGACGGCGGCCTCACTGCCAGCGCGCCGCGGTTCACCAACTCCAGCGAGGCCATTCGCGACGACTTCGCCAACGCGGTCGCGCGTTTTGGAAACGTGCGGGTCACGATGGCTGATTCGGCGGGAACGCGGACCCCTACCCTGACCGTCGTCGCCGACGAGGTTGTAACGGCGGCGGAGCGCGAGCGATTCGCCGGCTCGTTGCGAGCTGCGCTCGTCGCCAGCGGCAAGCCCGCGCGGGCGATTGCGATGGCGGCGGGAGTGAGCCCGGCTTCGATCACCGGTTGGCGTCATGGCCGCTACGTCCCGTCGAGCGAGGGAGCCATAGCGCTCGCCGCGGTGTTCCCGCAGCTCGAGGTTCCGGCCGAGGCTCGGCACAACGCGCCCAATGCCCTGACCCGTTGGCTTGACGAGCTCGGTCTGATGGGCTGCGGCGCCTACGAGAAGTTCGTTCCGGATCCTGTCTTCCGGGCACCCGAAAGCGACGTGCGCACGCTCCTCAACCGTCTGTTCGCGACCGATGGCTGGGTAAGCACCTTCGCCACCGGGCAAGTCCAGGTGGGCTACTGCACTTGCAGCGAGCGGTTGGCGCGGCAGGTTCAGCACCTGCTGCTTCGCTTCGGAGTGATCGCCGCCCTGCGCCGCCGCAAGGTGCGCTATCGCGGCGAGGATCGCCACGCCTGGCAGCTCGAGATCACCGAGCGCGCCTCGGTCCTCGCGTTCCTCGACCGCATCGGCGTCTACGGCAAGGAGCGCGCGGTCGGGCGCGCCCGCGCCTCGATGCGGCGACGGCGCCGCAACCCGAACCGGGACGTATTGCCGCCCGACGTCTGGTCGGTCATCGACCGCGAGCGAGGCGTGACGCGTTGGCCGGACCTGGCGCGACGCTTGGGTTTCGGCCGCGGCTACAACTTCCATCGCGGCAAGCGCGGCGTGAGCCGCGATCGGTTGCGCACGATCGCACGGGCTCTCGACAGCGAGCCGCTCGCCAAGCTCGCCGACAGCGCCCTCTACTGGGACGCCATCACCGAGATCCGCTACGCCGGCGACGAGCAGGTCTACGACCTCACCATCCCCGCTACGCACAACTTCGTCGCCAACGACATCTGCGTCCACAACACCAGCCTGGCGCTCAACGTCGCGCAGTACGTCGCCGTCCACCAGAACAAGCCCGTCGGCGTCTTCTCGCTGGAGATGAGCGAGCAGGAGCTGGCGCTGCGCATCCTCTGCTCGGAGGCGGACGTGTCGTTCTCGAGGCTGCGCGCCGGGCACCTGTCGCAGAAGCAGTGGCAGACCATCGTGCAGACGGTGCGCCGCCTGTCGCCGGCGCCGCTCTTCATCGACGACTCGCCGAATCCCACCATCCTCGAGATAGCGTCGAAGACGCGCCGCCTGCGCGCCGAGCTCGGCCTCGAGCTCATCATCCTCGACTACATGCAGCTGATGCAGGCCGGCGGCCGCTACGAGAACCGCAACCTCGAGATCGCCGCCATCAGCCGCAGCCTCAAGCAGCTCGCCAAGGAGCTCGAGATCCCCATCATCGCTCTCTCGCAGCTGTCGCGCCAACCAGAACGCCGCAGCGGCGACCACCGGCCGCAGCTCGCCGACCTTCGCGAGAGCGGATCGATCGAACAGGACGCGGATCTCGTCGCCTTCGTCTACCGCGACGAGCTCTACAACCCCGACGACCCCAGCGTGCGCGGGCTCGCCGAGCTGATCGTGGCCAAGCACCGCAACGGCGAGACGGGGACGGTGGAGCTGGTGTTCCTCGGCGAGACGACGACGTTCAAGAACCGCGCTCCCGACTACCTGGCGGGAGGGCCGCCGCATTGAGCGCCGTGGCAGTCACTCCTTCCGTCCGCCCTCGGCCTCGCGCGCGCGGCTGACATGCGGCCGCTCGACGACCGCGAAGGGGTCGGGGCGCTACGCCCGTCGTGGGGCGAGGTCGACCTCGACGCGCTGGTCGCCAACCTGGCGCGCATCCGCGCCCGCATCGGCGGCGCCGGCGTTCTCGGCGTCGTCAAGGCCGACGCCTACGGCCACGGCGCGCCGGTGGTGGCGCGGACGCTCGAAGCCGCCGGCATCGACTGGCTGGGCGTCGCCATGGTGGAGGAGGGCGCCGAGGTGCGCCGCGCCGGCGTCGAGGCGCCGATCCTCATGCTCGGCCCCATCCGCCGCGAGCAGCTGGCGCTGGTGCGCCGCTATCGCCTGACGCCCGCCGTATCGAGCCTCGAGCAGCTCGAGGCGTGGCTCGACTGGTGCACCGACAACGGCCACGAGCAGGAGCTGCACCTCAAGGTCGACACCGGCATGCGCCGCCTCGGCATCGAGCTCGAGGCGGTGCCGCGCGCGCTGGCGCTCATCCGCGCCCAGCCGCTGCTGCGGCTCACCGGCGTGCTCTCGCACCTCGCCGATGCCGACGACCTCGACAGCTTGCGCAACGAGGACCAGGAGGAGCGCTTCGAAGGCGTGCTCGCGCAGCTCACCGACGACGAGCGCGCCCGCGTCTGGGTGCACCTCGCCAACAGCGCCGGCGCCCTGCACTGGCCGCCGACGCGCCATACGCTGGTGCGCTGCGGGCTGGCGCTGTACGGCCTCGACCCGGCGGTGCGCGAAGGCGGCTTCACGCCGGTGCTGTCGGTGCACGCGCGGGTGGTGATGACGCGCCAGGTGCCCACCGGCGGCCGCGTCGGCTACAGCGGGCGGTGGACGGCGTTGCGCCCGAGCCGCGTCGGCACCCTGCAGCTCGGCTACGCCGACGGCTACCCGTGGAAGCTCTCCAACCGCGCCGAGGCGCTGGTCGAAGGGCGCCGCGTGCCGGTGGTGGGCGCGGTGTCGATGGACATGATCGCCGTCGACCTGACCGACACCGCCGCCGGCCTCGGCGCCGAGGTGGTGCTGCTCGGCCGCCAGGGCGGCGAGCAGATCACCGCCTGGGAGATCGCCGAGCGCGCCGAGACCATCCCCTACGAGATCCTCACCCGCTTCGGGCTGCGCATGGCGCGCCACTACCTCCAGGGCGGCGAGGTGGTGGAGACCACGTCGCGACACCTGGCATGACTCATTTGGCATGAAGCGGGCGCTGCGCAATCTGCTCGAGGGCTTCTTCCTCGAGGTCGGCCGCTTCTTCACGCTGCTCGCGCGCACGCTTGCCTGGACCTTCCGCCGCCCGTTCGACGCCGCGGAGTGGCTGCGGCAGATGGTGAAGGTGGGAGTCGACTCGACGCCGGTGATCCTGCTCACCTCCATGTTCACCGGCATGGTGCTGGCGCTGCAGACCTTCAGCACCCTCAAGCGGGTGCACGCCGAGGGCTACGTCGGCACGCTGGTGGCGCTGTCGATGGTGCGCGAGCTGGGCGCGGTGCTCGGCGCGCTGGTGCTCGCCGGGCGCTCGGGGTCGGCGATGGGCGCCGAGCTCGGCACCATGCGGGTGACCGAGCAGATCGACGCGCTGGAGGTGCTGGCCACCGATCCGGTGCACTACCTCGTCGTGCCGCGGGTGTGGGCGACGACGATCATGCTGCCTCTCCTGGTGGCGTTCGGCGACGCCGTCGGCATCGTCGGCGGCTACGTGGTGTCGGTGGTGCTGCTCGGCGCCAACCCCGTTTCGTACATCGACAACACCTTCCGCTTCATGAGCGCCGCCGACGTGACGTCGGGGCTGATCAAGGCTGCCGTGTTCGGCATGCTCATCGCGCTCATCGGCTGCCAGCAGGGGTTGCTACGCGCGCGGCGGCGCCGAAGGCGTCGGCCGCGCCACCACCCGCGCCGTCGTGCTCGCCAGCATGGCGGTGCTGATCTCCGACTTCTTCCTCACCAAGTTGCTGTTCTGACCATGGCCGCCCCTGCTGCTCCTGAACGCCGGCCGCGCCGCGACGACGAGGACGCCGAGCTGCCGCTGCGTCCGCCGCAGCCCGGCGCCGCGGCCGAGCCCAAGATCTCCTTGCGCGGCGTCAGCAAGTCCTTCGGCGGCCGGCTGGTGCTCGACGCCATCGACCTCGACGTGCTCGCCGGCGAGTCGCTGGTCGTCGTCGGCGGCTCGGGCACCGGCAAGAGCGTCATGCTCAAGCACATGATCGGGCTGATCCGGCCCGACACCGGCAGCGTGCACGTCGACGGCGTGGACCTCGTGACGCTCGGCAATCGCGAGATCACCGACTTCCGCCGCCGCTTCGGCATGGCCTTCCAGGAAGGCGCCCTCTTCGACTCGATGACCGTCGAGGGCAACGTCGCCTTCCCGCTGCGCCGCGCCGGCTGGGAGCGCGAGCGCGTCCGGGCCCGCGTCGCCGAATGCATCGACCTCGTCCACCTCGAAGGGGCGGAGCGCAAGCTGCCGGCCGAGCTCTCGGGCGGCATGCGGCGGCGAGTGGGCCTCGCCCGTGCCATCGCGCTCGAGCCGCAGATCCTCCTCCTCGACGAGCCGACCACCGGCCTCGACCCGGTGATCTCGGCGGTGGTGGAGGAGCTGGTGCTCGAGCTCCACCAGCGCCTGCGCCTCACCATGGTCTCCATCACCCACGACATGGAGAGCGCCTTTCGCCTCGCCAACCGCATCGGTATGCTGCACAAGGGCAGGGTGATCGCCCTCGCCCCACCCGAGGAATTCCGCCGCTCGCCCGACGCGCGCGTGCAGCAGTTCCTGCGCCGCGAAGCTCGAGGGCCCCTGACCGAAGACTAGGATTGCGAGCGCCCGCCCAACCCCGCGCACGCCATCGCTGCAAGCTCATCGTGGAGACTTCATAAAGTGGAGAACACCGTCAAGGTCGGCATCTTCATGACCCTCGCCCTCGGCGTGCTGGCGTACCTCATCCTGCGCGCGGAACAAGTTCGCCTCTTCGAGCCGCGCGGCCGGCGGGTGGTGGCGGAGTTCGCGAGCGTCGCCGGTCTCGACGACCAGTCCGCGGTGCGCATCGCCGGCGTCCGTATCGGCCGCGTCGACGGCATCGACCTGCGTGGCCGGCAGGCGATGGTGACCATCGTCCTCGAGGACGACGTCGTCCTCACCCGCGGCACCTTCGCCGAGATCAAGAACCTCGGCCTGCTCGGCGACAAGTACGTCGAGCTGGTGCCCGGCCCGGGCAATGCCGCGGTGCTCGGCGAAGGAGCGGTGATCCCCGGCCAGCCGTCGACGGGCATCGACGAGGTGCTGTCGTCGGTAGGCGGCCTCGGTGCCTCGCTGCAGGAGGTGGCGGCGCAGCTCTCCGGTAGGGCGCCCCCCGACGGGCCGCTGGGCCGGCTGGTGATCAACCTCGAGACGACGAGCGCGCAGATCCGCGACCTGGTGGCGAGCAACCGCGACCAGCTGCGCGTCACCATCGACAACTTCGAGATCGTGTCGGCGACGCTGGCGCGCGAGCTGCCGAAGCTGGCGCAGGAGCTCAACGCCGTGCTCGCCGAGGTCCACGCCGTGATGGCCGAGAACCGCGGCGCCCTGCGCGGCGGGCTCGAGAACGTCGAATCCCTCACCGCCAACCTGCAGACCTCGGTGGACAACCTCAACGACATCACCGGCAAGCTGGCGCGCGGCGAAGGGACGATGGGCAAGCTGCTCAACAGCGACCAGGCCCACGAGCAGCTCGTCGGCGCCCTGGAGTCGGTGGAGAGTGGCGTCGAGGGGCTCACTCAGTCGCTGGGCAAGGTCAACAAGATGCAGCTCGATTTGGCGATGCAGGGCTGGTACCTCGCCGAGCGCGAGGACGCCCACGGCGAGCTGCAGGTCGACGTCGACCCGCAGAGCGGTCACCTCTACCGCGTCGGCGTCGCCGACGACCCTAACGGCCGGCGGCGCTCGAAGACGCAGACGGTGACCGTCACCCGCCCTGACGGACAGGTCGAGCAGGAAACGGTGCGCACCGACACCGTCGAGGATCGCACCACCGTCTCGGCCCTCTTCGGCTATCGGGCGAGTGAGCGCTCCAAGCTATGGGCGGGACTGGTCGAGTCCACCTTCGGCGTCATGGCCGACTACCAGCCGAGCCCGCGCTGGAAGCTCACCATGCAGGCGTTCGACTTCGGCCGCCAGATCGAGAACGGCGACGAGCGCGCCCACCTGCGCTTGAGCGTCGCCTTCCGCCCTCGCGAGCACTTCTACCTGCTGGGCGGCTACGACGACCCGCTGTCGCGCAACGACGACTCCTTCTACCTCGGTGCCGGCATCCGCTGGCGCGACGACGACCTCAAGTACCTGCTCGGCACGCTGCCGCGTTACTGAGCGGCGGGCGCTGCAAGGATCCGCGTCCGCTTTGCGTTCTCGCTGAGAGCATGGCGCGCCCCCGCACCCGTTTCGTCTGCCAGGCCTGCGGCTACGCCAGCCCGCGCTGGCTGGGCCGCTGCACGGAGTGCGAGGCGTGGGACAGCTTCGTCGAGGAGGCGGCGCCGGCGGCGCGGCCGGCGGGGCGGATCGGCGCGGCGGGCGGAGTGGGCGCGTCGGCGGTGACGGCGCCCCTGCCGCTCGCGGCGGTGGGCGAGGAGGCGGCGACGCGCTTCGGCAGCGGCATGCCGCTGCTCGACCGCGTGCTCGGCGGCGGCGTCGTCGCGGGCGGCGCCGTGCTGCTCGCCGGCGAGCCCGGCATCGGCAAGTCGACGCTGCTGCTGCAGCTCGCCGAAGCGCTGGCGCGCGGCGGGCGGCGCGTCCTCTACGCCAGCGCCGAGGAGTCGACACGCCAGCTGCGGCTGCGCGCCGAGCGGCTCGGCTGCGGCCACCCGGGGCTACTGGTCGCCGGCGAGACGGCGGTCGAGGCGGTGCTCGCCGCCGTGACGCAGTGCGGGGCGGCGGCGCTCTTCGTCGACTCGATCCAGGCGGTGCACAGCGAGGAGCTCTCGGGCCTTCCCGGGTCGGTGGGGCAGGTGCGCGCCTGCGCCGAGCGCCTGGTCGACCACGCCAAGCGAACCGACTGCGCGCTCTTCCTCGTCGGCCACGTGACCAAGGAGGGGAGCATCGCCGGCCCCAAGTCGCTCGAGCACCTCGTCGACACCGTGCTCGCCTTCGAGGCCGAGGGCGGCGCCGACTATCGCCTGCTGCGCGCGGCGAAGAACCGCTTCGGTCCGGCCGGCGAGGTGGCCCTGTTCGAGATGCACGACAGCGGACTCGTGGAGGTGGCCGACCCTTCCCGCGTGCTGCTGGCGCAGCGGCGGCCGGAGGCGCCGGGCTCGGCCGTGGCGGCGACGGTGCAAGGCTCGCGGCCGCTGCTCGTCGAGGTGCAGGCGCTGGTGCACGCGAGCGAGCTGGCGACGCCGCGGCGAGTGGCGCTCGGCCTCGACGGCCCGCGGGTGGCGCTGCTGCTCGCCGTGCTCGAGCGCTTCGCCGGCGCCTCGTTTGCGGGCCGCGACGTCTATCTCAACGTCGTCGGCGGCCTGCGCCTCGAGGAGCCGGCGGTCGACCTCGCCATCGCCGCGGCGCTGCTCTCGGCGCTCGCCGAGAAGCCGTTGCCGCAAGAGGCCGCCTTCTTCGGCGAGATCGGCCTCCTCGGCGAGATCCGCCCCGTCGGCCGCGCCGAGGTCCGCCTGCGCGAGGCCGGCGCGCTCGGCTTCACCACCGCCTTCGCGCCCCGGCTCGAAGGCGCCCGTAAGCCGCGCGAGGTCAAGCTGCGCGAGCTCGAGCACGTGCGCGAGCTGGCGAGGGTGTTGAGTCAGTAGAGCCCAGTCGGCACCGGGCTGCTGCTAGATTTGGCTGAAGAAGGCCAGATGGCGACTGTCACCAGGCGTTGCACAAAGGAGAACCTCGGCACCTGCCGGCTGTTCTTCTTTGCGGTGGTTCTCTCCGGCTGTGCGATCGGACAGACGCACACCTACACCTACGAGCCGCCCGCGACGACGCCAGCCGCGAAGGGGACGGTCGTCCTCTTTGCGGTGCGCGACGAACGTGCGGACGTCGTCGCGGGAGCCGAGCCGGCGACGTGGGTGGGGGAGCAGCGGGACGGCTGGGGGATTCCGCACTCCATCGTGACGACCGACGGCCGGCCGTTCGCGGCTATCGTCCAGGAGGCGGTGCAACGCGATCTCGAGCGCGCGGGGCTCACCGTCGTCGTAGCCCAGGAGGTGCCGGCCACGGAGGCGGGGATCGCCGATTTGCTGCGGTCCCACGGCGCGACGCGTGCGCTCGGCGTCACGGTGGCCGACTTCAACGCCAACACCTACGCCAACATCGACGTCGAGTGGGATTTCACCGCCCGCGTCTTCGACGCGGCGGGCGAAACGGTGGCGAGCGATCGGCTGCGGGGCAAGGAGACGCTGGAGGCCGCCGTCCGTGGCTCCATTCGCGCTGCCAAGATGCAGGTGCCGCCGTTCCTTTACCGGCTCGTTCACGAGCTGGTGATCGCCAACCCGCGGATCTGGCCGGTGCTGGCGGGCTCCGCGGGTGACGCCGAGCACGCACCGAAGTGCACAGTCGAGCAAGTTCTCAAGATGAAAGAGGCCGGCCTGAGCGACGAGCAGGTGCGCGCGGCCTGCGGCTCGGCCGGCCCCGGCGGCTGAGAAAGGGAGAAGCACATGCCTCCAGGGCTGAACGTCGTCATCGACCTGTCCCACCACAACAGCACCGTCGACTTCACGAAGATCGCGGCGGCCGGCATCCTCGGCGTGTTCCACAAGGCGACGCAGGGGAGCGACAACGTCGACCCGCTGTACGCGCAGCGGCGCGAGGAAGCGCTTGCGGCCGGCCTCCTGTGGGGCGCCTACCACTTCGGTGATGGCAGCGACGGCGTGATGCAGGCCGACCACTTCCTCGAGGTCGTCGGCGCCGATCCGCAGACGCTACGCGTGCTCGACTTCGAGTCCAACCCCTCGGGGCCGACGATGTCGATGGAGGAGGCGCGGGCGTTCGTCACTCACGTGCAGAGCGTCACCGGCAAGTGGCCGGGCTTCTACTCGGGTCACGACATCAAGGAGGCGCTCGGCACGCAGAGCGACCCCGTGCTGGCGAACTGCTGGTTCTGGCTGTCGCAGTACGGCCCCACGGCCGTCGTGCCGGTCAACTGGCCCACGTGGACCCTCTGGCAGTACACCGACGGCTCCGTCGGCCCCGATCCACACCAGGTCGACGGCGTCGGCTACTGTGACCGCGACACCTTCAACGGTGACGAGTCGCGACTGCGCGCCCTCTGGGGCGTCGGGTAGGAGCTCCCGCGGGCATACCGGCGCGGCAGGCGCGCGGTCAGCGCCGCCGGCTCAGAGCTCCGGCTCGCCCCCGGTGATGCGGCGGAAGGCCTCGACGTAGCGGTCGCGCGTCCCTTCCAGCACCTCCGGCGGCAGCTCGGGTGGGGCCGACTCGTGGTCCCAGCCGCTGCCGTCGAGCCAGTTGCGCACGAACTGCTTGTCGAAGGAGGCGGGCTCCTCGCCGGGCTTCCACGCCTCGGCGTCCCAGTAGCGTGAGGAGTCGGGGGTGAAGACCTCGTCGATGAGAAGCAGCTCGTCGCCCGCGAGGCCGAATTCCAACTTGGTGTCGGCGAGCAGCAGGCCGCGATCCGCGGCGTGCGCCGCGGCGACACCGTAGAGCTCGAGCGTCACCTCGCGCAGCTTCCCGGCCAGCTCGTCGCCGATGGCCGCCGCCACGTACTCGTAGCTGACGTTCTCGTCATGCCCGCTTTCGGCCTTGGTCGCCGGCGTGAAGATGGGCTCCGGCAGCCGGCTCGCGCGCTGCAGGCCCGCCGGCAGCTCGATGCCGCAGGCGCGGCCGTCGCGCTGGTACTCCTTGAAGGCGCTCCCTGCCAGGTAGCCGCGGGCGACGCACTCGAAGGGCACCACCTGCGCCTTCTTCACCACCACGGCGCGGCCGGCGAGCTGCTCGCGGTGCGGCCGCAGCTCCGCCGGGAAGTCGCTCGGGTCCGTTGCCAGCAGGTGGTTCGGCACCTTGCCTCCCAAGCGCGCGAACCAGAAGTTCGACAGCTGGTTGAGGACCTTCCCCTTGCCCGGCACCGCCGGCCGCAGGACGTGGTCGTAGGCGGAGATCCGGTCGCAGGCGACGATGAGCAGCGTCTCGCCGAGGTCGTAGACGTCGCGCACCTTGCCGCGTCGGGGCGGCGGCAGGCCCGGCAGGTCGGTTTGCCAGAGAGCGTCAGCGGTAGCTTCGTGCGTCGTGGTCATGGCGCGATGCTACCTTCAGGGCGCCCTAAACCGAGCTCGTTTCGGTGAGCGCCGTCGCGTAGTCGCGGTCGAGCGCCGTCATCAAATCGACTCCCGCCAGGGGCTGCAAGCCGGTGGGGAAGGGCCCGCCGTCGACGACCTCGTAGACGGCCAGCGGCTCGAGCCCCTTGAGCTTGACGATGCCGAGCTTGCGCACGCCGGCGAGGCATTTGCCGTCGGGCAGCTCCAACGCCAGCGCCAGGTAGCCGCGCCCCTCGTAGCGCAGCGGGTAGAGCTTCTGCGCCACCTCCTCGCCGGCCAGCCGCTCGACCAGCTGCGCGGTGGCGACGATCCCTTCGTTGACGAGGTTGCCGTTGCGGTTGAGGTAGGCGTAAAAGGCGCGCCGCTCCTCGCGCTTGTCGACGACGTCGTGCTCGGCGGTGGTGAGCGGCGCGAAGAAGCGGTGCACCGTCTGCTCGTCGTAGCCGAGGTTGATCAGCAGCACCTTGAACTCCTCGAGCTCGCGCATCGACTTGCCGGTGGTCAGCCGCGACAGCTCGACGACGCCGTGGCCGAAGAACTCGTAGCGCTCGGGCTCGCCGACGCTGCCGCCGCCGTGGATGGGCAGCAGCCGGTACTGCGCGAAGTTGAGGGCGATGCGCATGCCGCGGTTGAAGGGAAACCCGTCGGCGAGCGCCTGGCGGTAGAAGCGCTGCACCTGCAGGCCGACGATGAGCATGCGGTAGGCGTCGCGCGCCGAGTAGAAGGCACCGTCGCCGAGGTACTTCTCGAGCTTGAGCCTTTGACTGGCGGCGAGCCGGTGGACGCGCCGCTGGAAGCGGAACATCGACCGGAAGGAGCGGTCCTGCTCGTCGCTGCTCGCCCGCCGCAGCAGCGAGACGATGTGCGAGAAGTCGGTGACGTCGTAGATCATGCCGAAGCGCGAGATCAGCGGGTCGACCACCCACGGCGCCATGAAGTCCAGCGGCCGCGTGGCGCTCGATACCTCCACCGTCGGCGGTCCGCCCACCCAGGTGCGGTTGAGGCCGCGGTCGACCATCACCAGGGCGCCGTCCTGCTGCTGCACCGACACCACCAGCCGGCGGATGCCGTGGAAGAGCTCGAACTCCTTGAGCTTGACCAGCAGCGCCTCCCACACCTGCACCTGCTCGGGCGACAGCAACCCCCGCGAGTCGTAGCCGGGCAGCCCCGACAGGTACTCGACGAAGCCGCGGTGGCGTAGCAGCTCGCGGGCGTCGGCGTGCGGCGGCAGCCGCAGCAGGTGGGTGGCGGCGGCGCGCAGGCTGGGGTCGGCGACGAGGCGCTCCTGCAGCCACTCGACGACTTTGGCGTAGCGGAAGCGCAGGTCGGCGCCGTCGATCTTGAGGTAGCCCTGCAGGTAGTGGTTGAGCTCGCCGAGGTCGGGGCTGATGTGGTCCTCGGTGAAGATCAGCACGTTGTCGCGCATGCGCGACAGCAGCGGCGGGAAGATCTCCTCCTCGAGCTCCTCGGTGTCGCCGGCGAGCCGGTGGGCGAGGTCGTAGGTGAGCGACAGCACGCGGTCGAGGTAGCGGTAGAAGACCTTGTACTTGAGCGGCCCGCCTTGTTCTTTGCCGAGGTTCAGGTTCAGGCGGGTGATGCGGCGCGGCGTCTCCTTGAGGAGCTTTGCCACGTCGAGCGAGTGCAGCAGCCAGAAGAAGTCGGGGAAGTGGCGGCCGTAGCTGGAGGTGGTGACGTTCTCGGTGGCGCGGGCGAGCAGCGCCCGGTAGCGCTCCCACGCCGCCTGCAGCGCCGGCGCGTCGACCGCCTGTCGCAGCACCGGCGCCAGCTGCGCCTCCTCCTCGGCGCGGATGTAGCCCGCGAGCGTCTCGCGCAGCGCCTTCATCCCCGGCGAGGCGAGCACCGGGTAGCCGATGAGCGGTGTCGCGCCCTCGTCGGCGAGGTAGACGCGCTGCGGCAGCGGCAGCAGCTGCAGGAGCTCCGGCATCAGCCGGTAGATCTCCTCCGGGTCGTCGCGCAGGAAGCTGAGCGGTCCCCGCAGGGCTCGGGCCAGCGAGGCCAGGGAAGGGAGCAGCTCGCTCATGGGGCGGCGGGCGAGATTATAGGATGGCAAAGATGGAGCGCATCGTCGACGTCACCGTGGCCACTCCGGAGCTGCCGGGATCCCCCGAGCTGCAGAGGGGCGGCCTGCTGCTGGTCGGCTGCTGCGAAGGGGAGCCGCCCGACCTGACGGCACTGCCGGAGTGGGCAGCCCCGCTGGTGGGGAGCCTCGCCGAGCGGCCGGGCTGGAAGGGGCGCGAAGGGCAGTGGGCGGAGGCCGACAGCGGCCGCGAGGACATCTCCCACGTCGCCCTGCGCGGCCTCGGCAAGCGTGACGGGCTGCACGTGCGCAAGCTCGCCAAGTGGCTGGGCGAGACGGCCGGGGTGGCGTCGCTGCATGGAGTGGCGAAGCTGGCGCTGGCGCTGCCGAGCCACGAGCTGACGACCGGCCCTAACGGCGCAAGTTTCGCGGCGCGCCACCTGGCGCTGTCGCGCTACCGCTACGACGAGTTCCAGGCGCGGCCCGAGGAGCCCGACTCGCTGGTGAGCGTTCAGCTGCTGCTCGCCGGCGCCGGCGAGGCGGAGGCGCGCGCCGTCGCCGAAGCGATGGAGGTGGCTCGCGGCGCGCTCACCACGCGCGACCTCGCCAATGCGCCGCCCAACGTCGCCACGCCCGAGTGGATGGCCGAGCGCGCGCAGCGGCTGGCCGAGGAGCTGGGGCTCGAGATCGAGGTGCTGGTCACCGAGGACCTCGAGCGGCTGGGGATGGGCGGCATCCTCGCCGTCGGCGGCGGCTCGAAGAACCCGCCGCGGCTGGTGCGTCTGGGCTGGCGTGGCGCCATCAGCGGCGGTGCGGAGAAACCGTCGCCGCGAGTCGCCTTGGTGGGCAAGGGAGTCACCTTCGACACCGGAGGCATCTCCATCAAGCCGGCCAAGGACATGGACGAGATGAAGTGGGACAAGTCGGGCGCCTGCACGGTGCTCGGCCTGATGCAGGCGATCGCGCGGCTGAAGCTGCCGCTCTCCGTCGACGCCTACCTGCCGCTCGCCGAGAACATGCCGGGCGGCGGCTCCTACCGCCCGGGCGACATCGTGCGCGCCTACAACGGCAAGACGATCGAGGTGCTCAACACCGACGCCGAGGGGCGCATCATCCTCGCCGACGCGCTGTCGTGGGCGGCGGAGAGCAAGCCCGACTACATCGTCGAGTACTCGACGCTCACCGGCTCCTGCGTGGTGGCGCTGGGCAGCACCGGCGCCGGCTTGTACACGCCGAGCGACGAGCTGGCGGCCGGGCTGCTGCGCGCCGCCGACGAAGCCGGCGAGCGGCTGTGGCGCATGCCGCTGTGGCCGGAGTTCAAGGAATCGCTCAAGGGCTCGCACGCCGACCTGCGCAACGTCGCCGGCCGCTGGGGCGGTGCCAACACCGCGGCGGCGTTCCTGTCGCACTTCGTCGGCGACGTGCAGCGCTGGGCGCACCTCGACATCGCCGGCCCGGCCTACATCGGCGGCGAGGACGGCGACCGCGGCGCCACCGGCTACGGCGTGGCGCTCACCATCCAGTGGCTGCGTTCGCTCGTCCCGGCCTGACCGCGTGCAGCCGCCGCCGCCGCTGCTCACCGTCGACCGCCTCTCCATCGCCTTCCCCGCCGGCGACGGCTGGGCAGAGGTGGTGCGCAGCGCTTCGCTCTCCGTCGGTGCCGGTGAGGTGGTCGGGTTGGTGGGGGAGTCCGGCTCGGGCAAGACGATGACCGCGCTCGCGGTGCTGCGGCTGGTGCCCGAGCCCGGCCGCATAACCGGCGGCAGCGTCCGTCTCCACTCGGGACGTCCAGAACGCGGCGACGAGACCGGCGTCGAGCTGCTGTCGCTCCCCGAGCGCGAGCTGCGGCGCGTGCGCGGCGGCGCCATCGGCATGATCTTCCAGGAGCCGGCGGCCGCGCTCGATCCGGTCTTCACCGTCGGCTACCAGCTCGTCGAGACGATCCGCGCGCATCGCGACGTATCCCGCGCCGCGGCGCGGCGCCGCGCCGAGGAGCTGCTGGCGCTGGTCGCCGTTCCCGAGCCGCACCGCCGCCTCGACTCCTACCCGCACCAGCTCTCCGGCGGCCAGCGGCAACGGGTGATGATCGCGCTGGCGCTCGCCGCCGAGCCGCGGCTGCTGCTCGCCGACGAGCCGACGACGGCGCTCGACGTCACGTTGCAGGCGCAGGTGCTCGAGCTGCTGCTCTCGCTGCGCGACCGGCTCGGGCTCGGCATCCTGCTCGTCACCCACGATCTCGCGGTGGTGGCAGCTACCTGCGATCGCGTCACCGTCATGTACTGCGGCGAGGTGGTGGAGGAGGCGGCGACGACCACGCTCTTCGCCGAACCCGCGCACCCTTACACGCGCGGCTTGCTCGCCGCGGTGCCGCGGTTGGGGCACCCGGCGCCGCGCGGCAAGCTGCCGGCGATCCCCGGCCAGGTGCCCGACCCGCGCATGCGTCCGCACGGCTGCGCCTTCAACCCGCGCTGCGCGTTCGTCATGCCGGTCTGCCGCGAGCGCCACCCGCCGTTGTACCGACTCGCGGGCGGCTCGACCGCGCGCTGCTTCCTGCACGATCCCGAGGTGCGCATCGTCGAAGGAGTCGACGCAGCGCGCGACGTGCCGCAAAGCCTCAGCGGTGAGGGAGCGCCGGCGCCGTGACCGTGCAGCCGCAGCCGCTGCTCTCCGTGCGCGGGCTGGTGAAGCACTTCCCGATCCGCCGCGGCGTGCTGCAGCGCGCGGTCGGCGCCGTGCGCGCCGTCGACGGCGTCGACATCGACGTCTTCGCCGGCGAGTGCGTGGCGCTGGTGGGGGAGTCGGGGAGCGGCAAGACCACCCTCGGCCGCTCGATCGCCCGCCTCGTCGAGCCCGACGCCGGCAGCATCGCCTTCGACGGCGACGACCTCCTCGCGCTCGAGGGCGCTGCGCTGCGCCGCAAGCGCCGCGAGATCCAGGTCGTCTTCCAGGACCCGTGGAGCTCGCTCAACCCGCGGCTGCGCATCGGCGAAGCGGTGCGCGAGCCCATCGCCGTGCACCGGCTGGCGCCGCGTGCCGAGCAGGGCGAGCGCGTCGCCGAGCTGCTGCGCTTCGTCGGGCTCTCGCCCGAGCTCGCGTCGCGCTACCCGCACGAGCTCTCGGGCGGCCAGCGGCAGCGGGTGGGCATCGCCCGCGCCCTCGCCACCGGCCCGCGCCTGGTGATCGCCGACGAGCCGGTGTCGGCGCTCGACGTCTCGGTGCGGGCGCAGATCGTCAACCTGCTCGCCGAGATGCAGGCGCGGCTCGGCCTCGCGATGCTGTTCATCGCCCACGACCTGGCGCTCGTCGAGCAGCTCGCCGACCGCGTCGCCGTGATGTACCTCGGCAAGGTGGTCGAGCTCGGCCCCTGCGCCGAGGTGCTGGCGCGGCCACAGCACCCCTACACGGTGAGCCTGCTCGACTCGGTGCCGGTGCCCGACCCCGGACACCGGCCGCGCGCCGTCCTCGCCGGCGAGCCCCCCAGCCCGGCGGCGCCGCCCTCGGGCTGCCGTTTCCATCCCCGCTGCCCGATTGCGCGGCCCCGCTGCGCCACCGACGAGCCGGCGCTGCTGCCGGTTGGCGCCGGGCTCGCCGCCTGTCACTATGCAGGCGAGCTGCGCCCTGAGTTGCGCCCTGAAGGGAAACATTCTGCCGCCGCTGGCGTAGAGAGCGGCAGGATTGGTCCAGGTTCTGGGCTAGGTCCAGAAAACGAATACCGAACGCATCTGGAAGGCGGATAAGGAGAGCGTGATGCAGAGCTCCGGGAGCGCCGGCACGGCGGCGACGTGTGTGAAGGAAGAGAACGCCAACCGCGCAACTTGGCTCGGCGTGCTGCTGGCCGCCGTTGCCCTGACGCTGGCCATGGCGGCCCAGGCGGCCGCGCAGGACGCCATGGCCGAGCCCACGCCCGCGCCGGGAGCTGCCACCGCCACGGCGCCGGTGGAGGGCGCCGCCCCCGCCGGCGGCCACAGCATCGTGTCCACGGTGCCCGACCCCGCGCTGCCGCCGAGCGGCGTGCCGGTGGCGGACGGCGCCATCCAGCTCTCGCTCGAAGAGGCCGTCACCACTGCGCTGCAGCGCAACCTCGGCCTCCTCGTCGAGCGTTACGACCGCAACCAGTTCCGCTTGCGCATCGACGAGTCGCTCGGCATCTACGACCTGCTGCTGGGCGCCCAGGCCTTCGAGGGCTCCGAGACCTCGCCCTCGACCAGCCGTCTCGCGGGTCAGGACATCATCACCAACGAGCAGCGCAACTTCAACGTCTCCGCCGACCAGCTGCTGCCGTGGGGCGGCGTCGTCACGCCGAGCTTCAACCTCTTCCGGCAGGAGACCAACAACCGCGACGTCCCGCTCAACCCGCTCTATGCGTCGGACCTCGACTTCGTCTACGTGCAGCCCCTGCTGCGCAACCTCGGCCGGCTCGCCACCGAGCGCGGCATTCGCATCGCCCGCATCAACAGCGATATCAGCAAGGAGGTCTTCGAGCAGCAGGTCGCCGCCACCCTGCAGTTCGTGGAGAACGCCTACTGGGACCTGGCGCAGGCACGCAAGGAGGTCGAGGTGGCGGAGGAGAGCCTGCGCCTCGCCCAGGACCTCCACCGCATGAACAAGGTGCGCGTCGACGTCGGCACCCTGGCGCCGCTCGAGCTGGTGCAGAGCGAGGTCGGCATCGCCACTCGCGAAGAGAGCATCATCCTGGCGCAGTTCCGCCGGGACAACGCCGAGGACTCGCTGCGCCAGCTGCTGCACTTCGAGGAGGGGGAGCTGTGGGACCTCCCCATCGTGCCCACCACGCCGGCCCAGCTGCCGACGCCGGAGATCGACCTCGACGCCGCCATCGCCACCGCCATGAAGGAGCGGCCGGAGCTGCGCAACCAGGAGCTGCAGCTCGACCTGCGCGCCCTCGACGCCGCCTATTTCCGCAACCAGACGCTGCCGCGGCTCGACCTCACCGCCCGCTACGGCTACAACGGCATCGGCGGCACGCTCCGCAACCCGACGACCGGCGAGATCATCGAGGCCGGCGGCGCTTCGGACGCCATCCGCCAGGTGCGCGATCGCGACTTCGACGGCTGGCGCCTGACGCTCGATTTCGCCTACCCGCTGCAGAACCGCAGCGCGCGCGCCGCCAAGGCGATCGCCGACGTCAACCTCGAGCAGGGCAAGACGCAGCTCGAGCAGTTGCAGGAGACGGTGCGGACGGAGGTGCGGCGGGCGGTCCGCGCGGTGCGCACGGCAACGCAGGAGATCCAGTCCGCGACCGCCTCCGTGCGGCTCGCCGAGCAGAACGTCGACGCCGAGCGCAAGCGCTACGAGAACGGGCTCTCCACCAGCTTCCAGGTGCTGGAGATCCAGGAGGACCTCACCGCGGCCCGCTCGCGGCTGGTGGCCTCCATCGCCGGCTACCGCCGCGCCCTCGCCGAGTACTACCGCTCGACCGGCCAGCTGCTCGCCGCCGAAGGGGTGGAATTGGAAGACCCGCTGCACGTAGAGGAAGTCGACCGCTTCGGCTGGTCGGTCGGCGGCAAGTAGCGGCGCGGCGCGTCGCCGCTGCGAGCGGTCCCGAGCCACCGGTGAGCGGTCCGCAGCCGCCGTTTGCCGGTGGAGTTGACTCCGATGCGGCGGAAGGTTGTAGGTTAGACGCTCCGAGATCGATCGCGCCGCGCCACCCAGCGCGGCGTCGTCGCTTGCGATAACCACATCGCGCTTTGACCCTGGAGGCCGTCATGGAGAGCTCCGCGTTCGGACGCCTGATCGGCGTGCTGGTGGCGCCGCAGAAGACCTTCCGCTCGATCGCCGAGCGGCCGACCTGGCTGGTCGCATTCCTCGTCCTCGCGCTGTCGCCGCTGCTGGGCGGCCTGGTGGCGAAGCCGAAGATCGACTGGGAGGAGGTGGCCCGCCACCAGATCGAGCGCTCCGGCGCCGACATTCCCCGCGAGGCGGCGGAGCAGCAGATCGAGATGACGGCGAAGATGGGGCCGTTCTTCATCTACGCGGCGCCCGTCTTCATGACCGTCGGCGTGCTGCTCTTCACGCTCGTCTTCTGGGGCGCCTTCACCCTCGCCGGCGGCGAGCTGGGCTTCAAGCGCAGCCTGGCGGTGACGGTGCACGGGATGATGCCGATGGTGGTGGCGGGGCTCCTCTCGGTGCCGGTGATCGTCGGCATGGACACCATCCCGCCCGACGTGCTGGAGACGGGGAGCTACCTCAAGTCGAGCCTCGGCGCCTTCGCGCCCGAGGACGCGAGCATCATCCTCGTCACCTTCCTCTCCAAGATCGACGTCTTCACGATCTGGTCCCTGGTGCTCTACGTCATCGGCTTCACCCACTCGGCGAAGGTCAAGGCGAAGACGGCGGCGATCACCGTCGGGCTGCTGTGGCTGGTGTGGGTGGCGGTCACCGTCGGCCTCGCCAGTCTCGGCGCCTTGATGGGAGGGAGCAAGGGTTGAAGAAGGGGCTGATCGCCGCGGCGGTCGTCGTCGTGCTCGCCCTCATGGTGTGGGCGAGCATGCGCGGCAAGAGCAGCGGCAAGGGCAAGGAGGTCTACGCCGAGCCGGCGCAGCGGCGCGAGATCTCGCAGATCGTCAAGTCCACGGGGCAGGTGGACCCGCGCATCAAGGTCAACATCTCGGCGCACGTGATCGCCAAGATCTCGCGGCTCTTCGTCGTCGAGGGGCAGGAGGTCAAGGCCGGCCAGCCCTTCCTGGAGCTCGAGAAGTACGCCTTCACCGCCGAGCGCGACCGCGCCGCCTCGGCGCTGCAGATCGCCTCGGCGCAGCGGCGGCGGGCGCAGGTGGAGCTGGGCAACGCCGAGCTGCAGCTGCGCCGCCAGAGGACGCTGGTCGAGCAGGGGGTCGCCTCGCGCGACGACCTCGACCAGGCCGAGCTGCGCGAGCGCTCGGCGCGGCTGGCGGTCGAGCAGGCGGGCGACTCCATCGGCGAGGCCCGGGCCGCCCTCGGACGGGCGCAGGAGGAGCTGCGCAAGACGACCATCTACGCGCCGATCTCCGGCCGCGTCATCGCGTTGTCGGCGAAGGAGGGCGAGGTGGTGGTCTCCGGCACGATGAACAACCCGGCCTCGATCATCGCCACCGTCGCCGACCTCTCGGAGCTGCTCGTCGAGGTCGACGTCGACGAGACCGACATCGTCGACGTGGCGCTCGGCCAGCGGGCCGACGTCAAGGTCGACGCCATCCCCGGCCGCGTCTACCACGGCAAGGTGGTGGAAATCGGCAGCTCCGGCTACGAGCGCCCGTCGCAGCCCGACGTCACCTTCTTCAAGGTGAAGATCCTGCTCGCCGACCCCGACCAGAAGCTGCGCCCGGGCATGTCGGCGCGCGCCGAGGTCCGCGTCGCCGTGCACGCGCAGGCGCTGGTGGTGCCGGTGGAGGCGGTGGTGTATCGCCGGCCCCTCGGGCCCGACGGCAAGCCGGTGAAGGCGGGTGCCGCCGGCGGCGACGAAGAGATCAAGGTCGTCTTCGTCGTCGACAAGGGCAAGGAGAACCAGGGCAAGGTCGTGCAGCGGCCGGTGACGCTGGGGATCTCCGACGCCACCCACGTCGAGATCACCGCCGGCCTCGAGCCCGGCGAGGTGGTGGTCAACGGCCCGCAGCGGATCCTGAGGGCGCTCGAGAACGGCGACGCCGTGCGGGTCAGCAAGCCCGACGAGGGGAAGGGGAAGAAGGCCAAGCCCGACGAGGGCGACGAGGACGAAGACGAGGACGAGGCCGACGACAAGGACGACAAGGGCTGAGAATGGCGCTCATCGAGCTGCGCGGCGTGCGCAAGATCTACGAGGTGGGCACCGAGCTGGTGCGCGCCCTCGACGGCGTCGACCTCGACGTCGAGCGCGGGGAGTACATCGCGATCATGGGCTCCTCGGGCAGCGGCAAGTCGACGCTGATGAACCTCCTCGGCTGCCTCGACACGCCGAGCGAGGGGAGCTATCACCTCAACGGCAAGGCCGTGGAGGGGATGAGCGACGAGGACCTCGCCGGCATCCGCAACAAGGAGATCGGCTTCGTCTTCCAGACCTTCAACCTGCTGGCGCGCACGACGGCGTTGCAGAACGTCGAGCTGCCGCTGGTCTACGGCGGCACCGGCCGCGCCGAGCGCCGTCAGAAGGCGGCGGAGGCGCTGGCGCGGGTGGGTCTCGCCGACCGCGCCAAGCACATGCCCAACGAGCTGTCGGGCGGCCAGCGGCAGCGGGTGGCCATCGCCCGCGCGCTCGTCAACGACCCCTCGATCCTGCTCGCCGACGAGCCCACCGGCAACCTCGACTCGGCCACGTCGGAAGACATCATGGTCCTCTTCGACCAGCTCCACCGCGGCGGCAACACCGTCGTGCTGGTCACCCACGAGGCCGACATCGCCGCCCACGCCTCGCGGCGCGTCACCCTGCGCGACGGCAAGGTGGTGTCGGACGTGAGAAACGGCCGCGACTAGATGGTCCTAGACGAAAACGTCCGCGTCGCCTTCACCGCCCTGCGCGCCAACCTGATGCGCTCGGTGCTCACCGCGTTGGGCATCATCATCGGCGTCGCGGCGGTGATCGCCGTCGTCTCCATCGTCCAGGGCCTGCAGCACATGATCACCGGCCAGCTGCAGAACGTCGGCGCCACCTTCATCCAGGTGGTGCCGCAGCAGGAGTTCGGCGGCCCCGGCATGGTGCAGAAGCCGGTGCGCCTCACCTGGGAGGACGGCCAGGCCATCGCCCAGCACGTGCGCAACGTGGCGATGATCACGCCGCAGATCTTCGGCCAGAGCGAGGTCAAGTACCGCGACCGCCAGCACCGGCCCTTCGTGCTCGGCGTCAACGCTGACTGGCCGGAGGTCAACAAGTTCAACGTCGACCGCGGCCGCTTCTTCTCGCGCCTCGACCTCGACCGCCGCGCCAAGGTGGCGGTGGTGGGCACGACGGTGGTCGAGAAGCTCAAGATCCCCGAGCCCATCGGCGCCGAGATCTACGTCGGCAACGCGCCGCTCACCATCATCGGCGTCATGGAGGGCAAGGGGCGCTCCCTCGGCCTCGACTACGACGACCTCATGTTCGTCCCCTTCGACACCGCCCTCGGCATCTTCGGTCGCCGCGCCGCCGACCAGGTGCAGCTGCAGCTGCAGGCGGCGAGCAGCGAGTCGGTCGACCAGGTCAAGGACGACATCAAGCGCCTGCTGCGCGAGCGCCACCGCATCATCGAGGACCAGCCCGACGACTTCCGCGTCATGGTGCAGAACGAGATCCTCGACATCTACTCGAAGATCCTCGGCGGCGTCACCGCCGTGGTCGGCGGCGTCGTCGGCATCGCCCTGCTCGTCGGCGGCATCGGCATCATGAACATCATGCTGGTGTCGGTGACCGAGCGGACGCGCGAGATCGGCATCCGCAAGTCGGTGGGCGCGCGCCGGCGCGACATCCTCGTGCAGTTCCTCATCGAGGCGGTGACGCTGGCGCTGGTGGGCGGCGTCATCGGCATCGCGCTCGGGTACGGGGTGGGTGCCCTGGTGGTGAAGATGATCCCCGGCGACCTGCCGGCGGCCCACGTGCCGCTGTGGGCGGTAGCGATCGCCTTCGGCTTCTGCACCCTGGTGGGCGTGGTCTTCGGCATCTACCCGGCAAGCAAGGCGTCGCGGCTGGACCCGATCGAGGCGCTGCGCTACGAGTAGGGCAGGGCTGCTCGCCCCGTTGAGCAGCTAGAATCGGGCTCCCCACCCGGGCCGGAGTGGCGGAATGGCAGACGCAGGGGACTCAAAATCCCCCGTCCGCAAGGGCGTGCGGGTTCGACTCCCGCCTCCGGCACCAATAGAATCAATAGTTTGAGGGTGGCTGGCAGCTCAATGTCGTGAGCCGATGTCAGGAGTTCCACGCGGTTTCAACGCACCGCTCGCCAGCGTGACCTAATCGGGCTCCGCGATGGCGGACTAACCGCCGCCGACTAGCACGATACGGCCCATCGCGCCGAGAAACTCCTCGAAGCGCGCTGCTGAGACGACGAAGACAGTGCGTTGGAGGGATTCCGCGACTTCTCGAATCCCATCCCCCTCGGCTGCGTGCGACGACGGGAAGCTCTTCTGGAATCGGACCCAGGGTGTCGGCTCTACCTCATATCGCTTGGGGTAGATGCCCGCAACGGGTTCGACATCGCTAGGAGCGAAGGTCGCCACGAGCAGCGGGGCATTGGTCACGATGATTGGGACGTGCGTGTAGTTGGAGCCTTGGAACATCGGAAGTTGGCGACTCTGTTCAGCGATGGCTTCACAGGCCGCGAGCAGTTCGCCTGCTATGTCCTCGGGCGACTCGCCATGCCTCTTCTTCGTTCGCAGGTTCTGCACCGCGCAGAAGCTCGGAGCGGGACTCATTGGGAGAGCCGAGTAGAGTCTCCACTTCAGCGAATAGCCACCACCTGACAAGGGCGAACCGCGCAACAGATAAGCATCGGACGTGGAGCGGCGCTGGCGATCAGGCGCCGGAAGGAGGAATATCCACGCAACCCCTGTCTCGAAGCGCTTTGCTTCGACGATCAGTTGGAGCATGGTCTCACTGAAGGGGCTCGGGTGATGACCTATCAGGATCGAGTCCACAAAGCCCGAGCAGGAGCCGTCTACGCTCCGCCAGGGAAACTCCGAGGTTGCCACCGCAAAGTTGTAGGAGCCGCGGGCGACGCTCCGCGACCGATCCTCTACGGTGTGGTCTAGGTAGAGCTGGAGCGGGAATCCGGTTGAATTGAGCGCAGCTTGGACGGCGCTCGCCAGGTCGTCGTCAGGGGTGGCCAACTCGGCGTCGGACTTCATGGCGTCATGCTACCGCCTGACGCGTGCCTCGACCCCCCAATCTGCGAAAGATCTTGTACGTCATCCGTGATGGGCCTCTGAGGGGGTGACAGCAACGGCGGGTCAGCTGTGAACGCCCAGCACAGGTGTCATGGAAACAAAGTGGACGCAGCTACCTCCGCTCGCTCGTTCAGCCACTCGATCTGATGGGCTCGCAACGCCAGGAGCCAATGGGACTCGTCTTCCCGATCCGCCCGAACCCGCTCCATAATGACCCTTTGCAGGCCTGGTGCGACGATTCTGAGCTTGCGATCGGTTGAACTGACCAGCCAACGCCGAACGTACTCGTTAACGTGGGAGTCCCGGAACGAGTACCCGATCACGGTTAGCCGATTGGCAGCAGCCAGAGCTCTGCGCAATGCCTGGAGTAGATCTAGGAAAGGCCCTCTCGCGGTGAGCTTGTTGCCGCCGCCGAAGATAACTTGCATGCGGTTACCCCGGTGGCCACGATCTCTTTGTACGCCGGTCGTCTCGAGACGCCAGTCCACCGAACCATGGAGCTTCAGCAGATGTAACCCTGGTGCCGACGGATCGAATTCGCCACGCTCGAGCCAGTAGCCGATCCCCATGTCGCAGGCCAGTCCCTCGGACTCGGCCGCCAGCTCGACTGAGTTGTCGTAGTTCAGGGTGGCTACTACTAAAGAATGCTGTCTAGGCAGTGGCGCAAGGAGTGGGCGCAAGTAGTCTACCTTCGTCGGATCAGTGATCCACGCCTGCTCCCAGAGCGCGTCCAGTAGTGTCTCTTCAAGTCGGCGGAGACGAATGCCAGCCGTGTCACCCCGTGCGACCTCCCTCACCGCCTCTTGGAAGGCACGCTCCAAGCCTCCGATGCCGCTCCACGAGAAGAACGCACTCTTGGACCGACCCGACTTGGCCGTGGATGATTCGGCCAAGGACGCGGTCGCTCGTTCGAGCGAGTCAAGGAACGAACGCGTTTCGAGACTTGAAATCAGCTCGCCCTCCAGCCGTTCGAGGACTGGGTGCCAGGACGCGACGAATGCAGCGAGAGGAAGTTTGGACCGGTCGCGCAGATCTCTGACTGCTCGCACGAGCTCCTCGACGTCGACGAAAGCCTGGCCCTCGCCAATCGGCCGTTCACCGGCGCGACTCTTCTGCGCTAGCAGCTCTCCGAGAAGATAGTTAACGAGGAGTGTCAGATCGCGCCCGGCTAGACGGTCGACATGGCGAACAAGCGCGTCAGTAAAGCCCTGTCCCCAGGGCACACCTCCCGCTGCTGAAGCGCCCGCGCCGAGCAGAATCATTTCGTGAGTCACGCGGCACCCCCTGGAGAACGACTACGGACGTGGCACGGCCAAGTAGGCGTCCACGAATTGCCGCGGCCGGAGTACGAGGACGCCCCGCCAGCCCGACTGCTCCACGAGGTCCTTGTCGCCCGAGATGATGGCGGACACCCCGGCCGCCACCGCGCAGGCCAGGAACTTGTCGTCGTCCGGGTCAGAGCAGACCTGCTCCGGTAGCGCGGGCGTCTCGACGAACTCGGCGTGTACGGCGACGAGCGCCAACAACGGCTCGAGATCGACCGCGGGCCGTTCGGCTCGCAGGATCTCGCCAACGCGCTGATACTCGTCCAGGATCTCAGCGCTCAGCACCAGCCGGATCAGCCCGTCTCGCCACGCATCCAAGATGCGGCCTGGAGGCCCTCCGAAGAACACGCCGGAGATGAAGACGTTCGTGTCGAGGATGACCCTCAACGGGCCGCTCGCGCTCGTTTCACGGACCGCCGCACGTCGGCTGGCTTGAGGCCTGTCTTACGCGCACTGCCGCGCGCTCGGCGGACGAGCGCGTCGAAATCGCTCATGGCGGGAGGCTGGATCGCCTTCAGGATCACCACGTCCCTCTCACCGACGACGATGAACTGCGTGCCCTCTTGCAGGCCGAGTCGTTGGCGAATCTCTTCCGGGATGACGACCTGACCCTTCGACGACAGACGAGTGGTGGCGAGAGTCATCGTATCCTCCAGTCTTACCAGTAAGAGGGTAGGATCGCGACTACCGCCTGTCAAGCCAGCACGACGCGTTTACGGCTTGGTGCGCTTTCAGGTGCGTTGCCGGTTATGGGCTGGGCGCCTCCAGAGGAGGCCCCATGAAATGGTCCCCCCGCGCCCTGGGCGCCGTGGCGGTGTACGCGCTCGTCTATACGGGCTCGCTCGTCGTGCTCGCCCGCAATCCGTCGTTCGAGGCGGGCGAGTCGCTCGGCACCCTGCTCATCTTCGGCGTGCTCTTCGCGTTCGTCGCCTGGCTGGCGACGGTCGGGATCGTGCCGCGGGAGGCTCCGGTGCGGGTGCCGGGGCGCGAGATGCTCGCGATCACCGGTTACCTGGCGCTGTTCGCCGTCGTCGTGCTCGGCTGGCTCTTCACGGTGGTGCGCGATGCCGTGGCGGACGGCCGTGCGGAGGCCGTCGCCATCCTCGTGGTCAAGCTCGTCACCATGGTGGCCTTGCCGGCGTGGCTGTTCACGCGCTTCGGTTACTCGTGGCGCGAGCTGCTGGGCCTTCACCGCTTCGACGGGAAGCACTGGCGCGCTCTGGCGATAATGGCGGTGCTCCTGCTGGCGCTGCAGCTCGTGGTCGGGCAGGGGCCGAAGCGGCTCGCGGCGCTGACTGAGCCGACATGGGTGATCGCCGTCGCGGCGCCGGTCGCCTTGGTCTGGATGACCATCGAGGCGGGGCTGACCGAGGAGCTCCTTTTTCGGGTGCTGCTGCAGACGCGGGCGAGCGCGTGGTTTCGCAGCGAGGCCGCCGGGGTGGTGGCGATGGCGCTGCTGTTCGCGGTCGCGCACGCGCCGGGGATCGTCATGCGGGGCCAGCACGTGATGGAAGGATGAACTCTGCGCCCGATCCGCTGACTGCCGTGGCCTACACGATCGCGGTGGTGTCACCCATCGGCATCATGTTCGGCGTGCTCTGGGCCCGCACCCGGAGCCTTCTCCTGCTGATGTTGCTGCACGGCTGGACCGACCTGGTGCCCAACCTGGCGCCGTTCGTACAAACCTGGACCGCGCGCTAGGAGGACGCGATCAGCGTTTGGTGCGCCGGAGCCGCAGCGAGAGCCGCACAAACCCCCTGGCGCGAGTGATCTAAGTCACAGCAGGTAACAACTTACGTCCCGTGGCACGTCTCATGCTCGCGCGAGCAGACGGGAGGGCATGCTCTTGGGTTACCTGATTCCTACGGCGCGCCGCGAGGCACTGGGCGGTTGGACGTTCTTCTCCATGGCGTCTATCCAACCGATCTACGTCGTGCTGGCCCCTCCCGGGCAACCGCAGAGCCCGATGCCGCTGGCCCTCGCAGGGATGCCTATCGAGCACGTACAAGTCCTGCGCTGCATGCGGCGAGGCGATCCGGTGCCGCCGGCGATCATCGCCGGCCTTCTGGCGCTGGCGCCGAGCTCGGTCGTAATCAACCGACAGCTGGGACAACGCGGCTAGCAGCGGGCTAGCGCCGCCCGGCACGGGGTCCCGAGTCAAGTCGCAGCCAGACGAACGGATGTAGCATGCGTTCGGTGCGCCGGCCTCACCCGGCTGCTCCGAACTACCGAGGAAGGCATGCGAACGATCGGGCTAGTGGTCCTTGGTCTGGGCCTCGTGGGCGGAGCCTCGGCTGGCGCGGGCGCCACGTCGCCGGCCGGCGGCGCGAAGACCTGCTACACCCTCGCCGACGGCCGCTGCGTCGAGGAGACGTTCCACAACCCGCCGGTGCTGAAGCCCAACGCGAGCGGCGTCTACGAGCTCGAGCTGCGTCCGACGGAGTTTCTCGTCGACGGCAAGCGCCAGTGCGGGCGCGCCTACAACGGGCTGTTCCCCGCGCCGACGATCGACACGCCCGCGCAGGTCGACGGCAAGCCTCGCCACGTCCGCATCGACCTGCGCAATCGCTTCACCAAGGAGGACGTGCGCACGCTGACCGATGGCGCGTGCACGTGCAAGGACGCGGCGGGGAAGAGCTGCACGCCGAATCACGACGGCCACGGCGGCGGCAGCAGTTCCTGCAAGTGCGTCAACGAGGACGGCAACACCTGCCACTACTACGACTTCAACGTCACCAACCTGCACGCCCACGGCGGCCACGTGCGGCCCGACTACGCGGCCGGCGGCGGCTGCGTCGAGAAGGACGGGCTCGCGTGCCGCACCTGCAGCGGCGACCCGGATCACGGGCCGCGTGAGTGCTTCCTCTCCGACGACGTGCTCAGCCGCGTGCCCGCCCGCGCCGGGGCGCAGTACCGCTGGGACATCGACGAGGACGGCGTGCATCACGAGGGGCTCGACTGGTACCACCCGCACATCCACGGCAGCACCGCCATCCAGGTCGCCTCGGGCGCCACCGGCGCGTGGATCATCCGCGGCGCGGTGGACAGCCTGCCCGGCATCAAGAACGCCCGCGAGCGCGTGTTCGTCATCAGCACGCCGCCCGTCGACCTCGGGCCGCTGGCCGACGGGCAGAAGTGCGACGAGGACCACATCACCTTCAACGACTTCCCGACGCTCGGCGACTCGAGCAAGAAGCAGACGAACCTGCTCAACGGCCTGCGCCAGCCGCGAATGATCACGCCGCCCGGCCAGATCGAGCGCTGGCGGTTCCTGCACGGCTCCTTCCTCGACGAGATGTTCATCGCCGTCTTCAAGGGGAAGGATGTGGACTGCAAGAGCCTCGACTTCGCGCGCGGCCCCATCGGGCTGCCGCAGATCGGCCGCGATGGGCTCACCCTGCCGCGGCCGGCCGACGGCAAGGACTGGCCCTACGCGCCGCCCTACGTCTTCCTCTCGCCGGGCTACCGCGTCGACGCGATGCTCGACGGCAGCGCGCTCGTGGACGGCGACACGCTCTGCCTGATGGCCGGCCGCTTCCTGCAGGAGGACCCGAGCGGCACCACCGACACCGTCGGCATCACCAAGGCGCTGACGCTCGACGACCTGCTGCGCGCGACCACCAACGGCGACCTCCTCGCCATCCTCAACGTCACCAAGAGCGCCGGCGCGCCGACGGAGACGAAGATGCCCGACCTCGCCGCCGTCGCCACGCACGCGCCGAGCATGAGGCTGCAGGGCGGCAAGGTCGACGCGCTGGCCGCGTGCAAGGAGGCGCAGGCGGTCAAGGACGTCGACGCGATCGACCAGCTCTCGGCGCTGTGGACGATCTTCTACAAGACCACCGGCTTCGACTTCTGCGCCTGTCAGGACCACAACATCAACTGCCGCAACTTCGGGGCGACCGACCGCGACCGTTACCCCTGGGACCGCGTGCTCACCCTGGGCGCGGTGGACCACTGGCGGCTGGTGTCGGGCTTCGACGGCCACCCGTTCCACATCCACATCAACCCGTACCTGGTCTGTCCGCTGCCGCCCGCCGGCTCGGCGGAACCCAACACCAAGGGGCGCATCTTCGAGCCGCCGTTCGCGCACTGGCGCGACACCTACCTCGTCAACCTCGATCGCACGGTCGACGTGATCACCGAGTACCGGCGCTTCACCGGCGCCTACGTCTACCACTGCCACAAGCTCACGCACGAAGACCACGGCATGATGGAACGCATCAAGGTCTGCGATCCGAGCGTGGAGAGCTGTGACACCCAGTGCTCGGGTGGCAAGTGCGGGTGGAACGCCTGTGCCGCGGGCGACGACAACTGCCTGCGCCAGCTCGCCGGCGCCAAGTGCATGGTCGACCCGCGGTGGTGCGCCGAGGCGGCCCTGCGCTGCACCCCGTGCAAGGGCGACGATCGGGCCTGCCCGCCGAGCGCCATCTGCTCCGACACGGCCAGCGCGGACGGCCAGTTCCGCTGCCTCCCTGCCGTCTCGCGCCTGTAACAACTCGACCAGAGCCCCTCTGGGCGCGCCGTGCTAGACTGTCGGCTACGGTCCTACAGCACTAGTCTTTCATCGAAGGGGTGGCGGATGGTGTCGCAGCGGTCGGTGTTGGTCGTCGATGACGATTCCGACAACCGGGAGACGCTGGCCCAATTGCTCGAGGTTCACGGCTACGCGGCCACCACCGCGGCCGACGGCGACGTGGCGCTGCAGATGGCCGTCGAGCAGCCCCCGGCGCTGATCATCCTCGACCTGGTGATGCCGAACGTCGGCGGCTACGAGGCGGTGACGCGGCTCAAGGCCGACGAGCGGACGAAGAGGGTGCCGGTCGTCTGCTTGACTGGCTGCACCAACGGGCGCGAGCGCGCCATCGAGCTCGGCTTCTCGGCCTACCTCGTCAAACCCGTCGGTGCCGAGCGCCTGCTGCGCGTGCTCGAGAGCCTGATGGCGCCCACCGGCACCTGCTGAACTCCCCCCGGGCGCCTTCGCCTCCGCGGAGAACGAAAAGCGGGGCGAGCCCGTGCCCGCCCCGCGGATTCACTGGATCCCTGGTTCGCTGCGCTTACCCGAGCAGGCGCAGCCGTAGGATCTGATCGAGCAGGGCCACGAGCACCTGAACGGTGCCGTTGCTCTGCGTGCCGTACTGCGAGCGGTTGTAGTAGGCGTCATCGTAGCCGCGTTCGAAGCCCTCGCGGAAGTAGTTGTTGTACTGGCTCTGGTCGAGGTATAGACCGTTGTAGCCGTAGTTGGCATCACGGTAGGCGAACGAGTTTTGGTAGTCGTAGGCCCAACGGTCCTGACGGTCGGCCTGCGCCGCCCGGTAGCCTTCCTGGTAGCCGACGTTGAGCGCCTCGCGCAGCTGGTCGACACCGTAGCTGTTGGTCTGGTAGTTGCGCCCGTCGTAGGCGTACTGGTAGCTGGGCGCGGTGTAGAAGTACGGGTCGTTGTTGTAGTTGTACTGCTGGCTGCTGAGCGCCAGCTGCTGCTGGCGCAGGTTGGCGAGGTACTGCTGCTGGTAGCGGTACTGGTTCAGGCGGCGCTGCTGCTGCAGGACGGCCGCCTGCTGGGTGATGAGCTGCTGCTGGTACACCAGCTTCTGGCCGTAGCTGGTGCGCCGCTGCTGCTGCACGGCGATCAGCTCCTGCTGCCGGGCGCGGGAGAGCCGGCGCTGCTCCTGGCGCTGCGCTCGCGCCTGGACCTGCGCCTGCCAGTCGGCCTGGCGAGTCTGGCGCGCCTGCACGGTCTGCTGTTGCCGGTGGAAGCGCTCCTGGAGCTGCGCCGCCTCGGCGCGCTGGCGCTCCTGCTCGCGCGTCGCCTGTCGCTGTTGCGTCGCCTGCCGCTGCTGGGCCTGGCGCTGCGACTCGACCACCTGCTGCTGCTGGCGGCGAGCCGCCCGCTGCTGCTGCTCGGCGGCGAGCTTTTGCTGCTGCTGTTGCTGCCACTCGGCCTGGCGCTGGGCGCGCTGGGCCTGCTCCTGGGTCTGACGCTGCTGGCGCTGGGCCTGCTGCGCCTTCTGCTCCTGCTCGCGCTCGGCCTCTTGCTTCTGCTTGGCCGCGCGCCTCTCCGCCTTCTTCTGGTCCTGTTCCTGCTGCCACTCGGCCTGCTGGCGGCGGTTGCGCTCGGCGGCGTCCGCCGGGCTCGCCACCGCGAAGCCGAAGAGGCCGGCGCTGAGAGCCAGCGCGAGGGCGGTGCGTGGGATGTGTCGTCGGCTCATGGGGCAATCCTCCTGATGAGGCCTCGCAGGGGAGGCCGGCGTTCCGTGGTTGCGCTCGTTGAGCGAGTCACCGGTCTCCGCCGCTGGGCGGGCCCGGTGCGATGGGGTAGGGCAAGATGGCTGCCAGCGGGGTTTCCCTGGGAGGCGCGAGCCCCAGCCCTCGAAAGCGTCCTCTCCAGGAGACACCTCGTCCGGATCGAGGCCGATGCCGCAGTGCCATCGCGGGCAAGTGGAGACGCCGCGTAACCCCCTCGACCGGCTGCGAAAACGGCTGAAAAGGGGCTCCCGGAGTGTGCTGCCTTTTATTCCCTCAGCTTGACTTTTTTCGCTCCCTGGTGTACCTTGAAGACGCTAAATGGTTCGCCTTCCTGTATTTAGCCTATAAAGCTGTTCTGCAAAGGGGGCCTGGATGTTGGACTTCAAGCCAGGGCAGAAAGTCGTCTACCCGAATTACGGCGTCACCGTGGTGGAGAAGATCGACGCGGCGAGTTGGGACGGCCTGCAGCAGCGCTGCTATCACCTGCGTCTGCTCTCCAACAACGCCCAGATCATGGTGCCGCTGATCAACAAAGAGCTCGTCGGTCTGCGTCCGCTCGGCGGCAACGGCGAGATCCGCTCGCTGTTCGGGATCCTCGAAGACGGCAACATCGACACCTACAAGGACTGGAAGGGGCGCTACAAGCAGAACCTCGACAAGATGCGCACGGGCAGGCTGATCGAGGTCGCCGAGGTGCTCAAGAACCTGCGGCTGGTCTCCGAGCGCAAGAGCCTGTCGTTCCGCGAGAAGAAGATGTTCGAGCGCGCCAAGCACTTCATCGTCAGCGAGGTGGCCCACGTGCGCGGCATCGCCGAGCCCGATGCCCTGCGGCTGGTGGAGGCGGCCCTCGACTCGAGCCTCGCCAAGCGGCACAAGAAGGAGCCTAGGGCTTGCTGAGGTGCCCGAAGGCCTGCTGAGTCCCCGGCACTGAGACAGCGATCTTCGAAGGCCCCACTCCGGTGGGGCCTTCGTGTATCTGCCGGAAGCTAAGATCGGAGCGACATGACGCGCGACAACCTGCTGTTCGTGACCCTCGGGCTGCTGGCGGGATTCATCTCCGGCTACTTCACGCACGAGGTGATGGCGGTGCGCCAACCGCCGCCGCTGGCGGTGTTGCAGGCGGCGCAGGCGGCGGCGCTGGGCGGCGCGCACGCGGACGGCGGCAACGTGCCTGCCGGCACCGCGCCCGGCGACCCGCGCGGCACCGGCGGCGGCCCTGCAGGCGGCCCGGCCGGAGTCGCCGGCCCGGCCGGAGCCGGCGGCCCGGTTGGACCCGGCGGAGCTGGCGGCCCGGCGATGGCGGACATCCTGCGCCTGCGCGAGCAGGTGGAGAAGAACCCCAACGACGCCGACGCCGTGCTCACCCTCGCCAACCTCAACTACGACATCCGCAACTGGGAGCGCGCCCGCGAGCTCTACGAGCAGTACCTGAAGCTGCGGCCGCCGCACCCCGACGTGCTCACCGACCTCGGCGTCTCGCTGCGCGGCCTCAAGCGCTTCCCCGAGGCGATGGCGCGCTTCGAGGAGGCGCAGCGGCTCCAGGACGGCCACTGGCAGTCGCTCTACAACGAGGTGGTGGTGCTCGCCTTCGACCTCGAGGAGATGGGGAAGGCGCAGCAGGTGCTCGCCCGCCTGCAGCAGCTGCAGCCGCAGAACGCCGAGGTGGCCAAGCTCGCCGAGGAGGTCGCCCGGCGTAGCGGCTCGGCGTAGGTCGCCGCCGATGCCCATCCGGCTCATCCTGCTCGCCATCCTCGTCGCCCTGCTCGTGCGCTTCCTGGTGCGGCTCGGCGGCGTGGTGGCGGTGGCGCTGCGCGAGAGTGCGACGCCGCCCGCGCAACCGCCGGTGTCCGCGGTGGCGCTGGTGCCCTGCCGGCGCTGCGGGGTCTTCGTACCGCGCTCGCTCGCCGCCCCTGGCGCCGATGGCTTCCTCTGCCGTTCCTGCGCCGCCGCCTGAGGCCCCGTCGCCGGCCGCGGCCGCGCGCTGGTGCCAGGTGGCGGTGCCGGTGCCGCTGCCGGGGGCGCTGACCTACGAGGTGCCGCCGGCCTGGCGCGGCGCCGCGCTGCCGGGGACCCGCGTGCTGGTGCCGGTGGGACGGCGGCGGCTGGTGGGCGTCGTCGTCGCGCTGCTCGACGCCGCTCCTGAAGGGATGGAAGGCGTCGAGGTGCGGCCGCTGATCGAGGTGCTCGATCCCGAGCCGGTGCTCACCGCCGAGCTGCTGGCGCTCGCCGACTTCACGGCCGACTACTACCTGGCGCCCATCGGCGAGGTGGTGCGCACGATGTTGCCGCCCGACCTCGCGCCGTGGGGGGCGCAGCGGGTGCGGCTCACCGACCGCGGGGCGCTGGCGGCGGCGAGCGGAGAGGAGGCGCAGGTGCTCGCTACCTTGCGCGAGCACGGCCGGCTGCGCGTCGCCGAGCTGCAGGAGCGTTCCGGCGTCACCCCGCTGGCGCCGCTGCTCGAACGGCTGCGCGCGCAGGGCAAGGTGGTGGTGGAGGGGAGCGACCGTCACGCCGGCGCCCGCTACCGGCCGGCGGTGGAGCTCGCCGCCGGCGACGTCGCGGAGCTGACCGCGCGCGCCGGGCGCTCGCCGCAGGGGCGCGCGGTGGTGGCCCATCTCGCCGCGCTCGGTCGGCCGGCGACGGTCGAGGAGGTGACCGACGCGGTGGGCAGCTCGCCGGCGGTGCTGCGCCGGCTTGTCAAGCTGGGCGTGCTGCGCAGCTTCCTCGAGATCCAACGCCTGTCGCTCGACGGCCACCAGCTGCGCGGCACGAGCGCACCGCCGGTGCGGTTGCGCGCCGACCAAGACGAGGCGGTGGCCCAACTGACGGCGGCTCTCGCCGCGCCCGGCTATCAAGGGTTCCTTCTCGCCGGCATGACCGGCTCCGGCAAGACCGAGGTCTACTTGCGCGCCGCCCGGGCCGCTCTCGACGCCGGCCGCGGCGTGCTGCTGCTGATCCCCGAGATCGCCCTCGTGCCCGCGCTCGCTCGCGCCGTACGCGAGCGCTTCGGCGAGCTGGTGGCGGTGCTCCACTCCGGCCTCAGCGGCCCCGAGCGCCAGCAGGAGTGGGAGCGCGTGCGCGGCGGTCTCGCGCGCGTGGTGCTCGGCGCCCGCTCCGCCCTCTTCGCCCCCATCGCCGACCTCGGCCTGGTGGTCGTCGACGAGGAGCAGGACCCGTCGTACAAGCAGGACTCCGTGCCGCGCTACCACGGCCGCGACATGGCGCTGGTGCGTGCGCGCTCGGCCGGCGCCGTGGCGGTGCTGGTGTCGGCGACGCCGTCGCTGGAGAGCCGCCACAACGTCGAGACCGGCAAGCTCGTGCCGCTGCAGCTCACGCAGCGGGTCGGGCAGGGCGAGCTCCCTCAAGGGATCCTCGTCGACCTGCGCGAGGAGCCCGGCTCGAAGCGCCCGGGCGAGGTGCTCTTCTCGCTGCGCCTGCGCGAGGAGATCGCCGCCGCGCTCGCCGCCGGCGAGCAGATCGTGCTGCTACGCAACCGCCGCGGCTACGCGCCGATGCTGCTCTGCCGCGCCTGCGGCGAGGACTTCCGCTGCGACGACTGCGGCCTGCCGCGCACTTACCACCGCCGCGCCAACCGCCTGCTCTGCCACTACTGCGGGCAGTCGAGCGCGGCGCCGGCCTTCTGCCCGGTCTGCGACGCCGCCGCGCTCGAGCCCATCGGCGCCGGCACCGAGCGGGTGGAGGAGCGCTTCGCCGAGCTCTTCCCCGAGGCCAAGGTGGCGGTGCTCGACCGCGACACCGCGCGGCGCCCCGGCGGCGCTGCCGCCATCCTCGAGCGGCTGGCGGTCGGAGAGGCGCAGGTGCTGATCGGCACGCAGATGGTCTCCAAGGGGCACCACTTCCCGCGCATCGCGCTCGCCGCCGTGCTCGCCGCCGACAGCTACCTCGGCTTCCCCGACTTCCGTGCCGTCGAGCGCACCTACACGCTGCTCACCCAGCTCGCCGGCCGCGCCGGCCGCGGCGAGCGCGCCGGCCGCGTCGTCATCCAGACCTTCCACCCCGACCACTACGCCATCCAGGCGGCGCTGCTGCACGACGACGCCCGCTTCGCCGCCGAGGAGATGCGCTTCCGCCGCGTCTTCCACTACCCGCCGTTCACCCGCCTCGTCCACCTGCTGGTGCGCGACGCCAAGCGCGAGCGCGGCTGGCGGCGTATCCAAGAGCTCGCCGAGCGCATCGCCGTACACCCGCTGGCGGCGGGGGTGCGGGTGTCAGGGCCGGCGCCGGCGCCGCTCGAACGGCTGCGCAGCCAGTGGCGCTTCCAGCTGCTGCTGCGCGATCCGTCGGGGGCCAAGCTGCGGCGCTTGGTGAGTGCCGCGCTGCCCGACGGCGCCGACCGCGACCTGGTCATCGACGTCGACCCCTACGACCTGCTGTAGGAGGCACCGTGAGGCGGCCGCCTCGGCGTCGGGAGCTGCCCTTGGACCGGCGCCGGCCGTCCAGTATCCTGGATTCCTATCGACCATGGCTTCCTCGACTCGTCACGCCAACGGCGCTCTTAGCCGGCCCAGGCTCGCCCGGAGCCTCCGAGCACTCGTGGTGATGTGCCTCGCCCTGCCGCCGACGGTGCTCGGTGCCGCTCCCGCGCGCGCCGCCGGCCCGGCTCCGGCAGCGGTGGCGGTCGCGTTCGAGGACGCGGCATTGCCGGCTAGGCAGAAGGAGCTGCTCGCCCGTTACGCCGGCCAGGTCGCCGGGTGGGCGAGCACCGAGCAGCTGGTGCGCGGCGCCCAGCAGCAGAGCAGCAAGCCGGCGAGCGGCGACCGCATCCGCCAGATCGACGCCGCCTGGCAGCGCGGCGAGGACCCCGAGGGCCTCGCCACCACGCTGGCCAACAACGAGTGTGCCGAGGCCCTGCGCGCCCTCATCGCCGGCCACCGCGGCTTCGGCGAGGCCTTCGTCACCGACTCGCGCGGCGCCATCGTCTGCATGTCGCGGCGGACCAGCGACTACTGGCAGGGTGACGAGGCGAAGTGGACCCGCTCCTGGGCCGGCGGCACCGGCGCGGTCTTCGTCTCCAAGGTCGCGCGCGACGACAGCACCGGGCTCGACCTGATGCACATCTCGGTGCCGATCCGCGCCGCCGGCCGCCTGGTGGGCGTGCTCACCGTGGGCCGGCTGCTGGCGGCCGAGGCCACCGCTGCCCGGCCGACCGGTCACGACTAGTCCACCCCCTACGACCTGCTCCGAGCGGGCCCTCGCGGCCTTCATGGTTGTCGGCGAGCGTTTTTCTCGCTGATGCCCTAGTAAGGGACCTTGCGGCGTTGAATACCCAACGCCGCATTCGTCAGGAGGGCATCCCATGAACGAAAGGGTGAACCGCGCCGCGCTGCGCGAGCTGGCCAAGCTTCCCCGTCTCCCCGAGCTCGACGAGATCAGGCGATCGTTGAGGCTGCCGAGCCTCGTCGAGCTCACGCTCGAGCCCGAGGAGCCCGAGGCCGGGACGAACCTGATCACCGAGTGCCCCGAGACCGAGATCCCGGTGCGCCTCGAGCGCGCCGCCGGACAGCGGATCGTCAAGGTGTTCCGCGTCCGCACGGCGAACCCCAATCCGCCGCCGCGCTGTCTCGCCTACGAGCTCAAGCTGGGGACGCAGCTCACCGGCTACGGCTCCTACGCCTTGACGTTCGAGCGCGACCCCGGCTCGACGGGGCTGGTCCAGAACTTCTTCCGCGACATCTCCCGCTATGAGGTCAACCTGCACCGTACGTTCGTCTTCGTCAGCGAGACCTTCGAGAACTCGACGCCTGGCGCGGCGCTGTACCAGCTGCTCACCCCGCGGACGGCGTCCGATCCGAACGTCGCCAACGTGACGACCGACTACCTGAACAACCTGGACCGCTTCGTGAGCGCCGCCAAAGGGTACGGGATCGTCGTCCAGCTCTGCCTGTTCTCGCACCACCAGATCGCCGACAGCCGCTTCCAGCCGCCGTTGCCGTTCACGTTCCAGAACCTGGGCGGCTCGCCGCAGGCCAACTACCAGAACTTCTTCCGCGTCGGCGGCCGTTTCGCCGGCCTGCAGGAGCGGTTTATCGACACGCTGGTCACGCGGTTGCGGGTGCACTGGAACGTGATCTTCGAGGTGGCCAACGAGGTGCGCGTCCCCTCTCCCAACCCGCAGTACAACGACAACCACCTGCGTGACTGGATCGACTGGGTCGCGCGGCGTATCAAGACGCACACGAGCACGCACCTCGTCACCTGCAGCACCGGCCGCGACGATCAGAACGAGGGGATCGTGAACCGGCTCGGCAGCCTGGATCTCTGCTCGTTCCATTCGGGGCAGTGGGACCTCCACGACACCAACGTGGGGAACGACCCGGCCGGGATCGACGCCGCGCGACTCCGCGCCAGCGCCAGCTACGGCGACAAGCACGTCGTGATCGACGACGACGGCTCGCCGGGACGACGCACCAAGCCAAACCTCCAGGTCTGGGTCCCCGCCGCCCTCGCCTCCGGCGGCGGCTGCCGCGCCTCGTTCAACCACAAGGGCCTCTCGCCGGTGAACGCCTACCGCGCGGACTGGATCCACCAGGTACCCCGGCCCGGCGAAACCATCCCCATCGATGCCCTGCAGGTGCTCGAGGCATCCCGGGCTTCCTCGGCGAGCCCCTGCGCTCGCCCGGTGTGAGCCGCCTCGTGTAGTCCGTCCGAGTAGCCGGCGCGAGTGGCTTGCGAGACCGACTTGGGTGCCATACCATCCCGCGCACCCGCGGAGGCATCCTTGCCCGAAACCCAATCGCAGCGCTCGCGCCGGCTCCTCGACGCCCGCCAGATGGACCGCGTGATGCGCCGCATGGCGGGCGAGATCCTGGAGCGCAACCACGGCGCCTCCGACCTCATCCTGGTCGGCATCCGCACCCGCGGCGTGCCGCTGGCCGAGGCGCTGGCCGACGAGATCGGTCGCCTCGAGGGGGTCGAGGTGCCGCGCGGCATCCTCGACATCACCCTCTACCGCGACGACCTGTCGGTGATCGGGCCGCAGCCGATCGTGCGCCCCACCTCGCTGCAGGAGCCCATCGACGACAAGGTGGTGGTGCTCTGCGACGACGTGCTGTTCACCGGCCGCACGGTGCGCGCCGCCCTCGACGCGCTGATCGACTACGGGCGGCCGAAGGCGGTGCGGCTCGCCGTGCTCGTCGACCGCGGGCACCGCGAGCTGCCCGTCCAGGCGGACTTCGTGGGCAAGACGGTCGAGACGCTCGACGACGACGTGGTGAAGGTGGCGTTCGAGGCCACGGACGGCCGGCAGGAGGTCTTGCTCCTCCACGAATTCCGCGCTCCCAAATGAGCCCTCTGGAGATGCCGGTTGGCTGACGTCCGCTGGCAGCGCAAGGACCTGCTCGGCATCGCCGAGCTGTCGCGGGGGGAGATCGAGCTGGTGCTCGACACCGCCACCTCGTTCGCCGAGGTGGGGGCGCGTCCGATCAAGAAGGTGCCGACGCTGCGCGGCAAGACGGTGCTCAACCTCTTCTTCGAGGCCAGCACGCGCACGCGGTCGAGCTTCGAGATCGCCGAGAAGCGGCTCTCCGCCGACAACCTCAACTTCAGCAGCTCGGGCTCGGCGCTGGAGAAGGGCGAGAGCCTGGTCGACACCGCCATGAACCTGCAGGCGATGGCGCCCGACCTCATCGTCATCCGCCACGCCCACCCGGGCGTGCCGCACATGCTCGCCAAGCGCCTCAAGGCGGGAGTGATCAACGCCGGCGACGGCGCCCACGAGCACCCGACGCAGGCGCTCCTCGACGCCTACACCATCCGCGACCGCAAGGGGCGCATCGAGGGCCTCAAGGTGGCCATCGTCGGCGACCTCGAGCACAGCCGCGTCCTGCGCAGCAACCTCCACCTGCTGCGCAAGCTCGGCGCCGAGGTGGTGCTCGCCGCGCCGCGGACGATGATGCCGGTGGGCGTCGCCGCCTTCGGCGTGCCCTGGTTCTACTCGATCGAGGAGGTGCTTCCCGACGCCGACGTGGTGATGATGCTGCGCGTGCAGATGGAGCGCATGGGGCGGCCGCTGTTCCCGACGGTCAAGGAGTACTTCAAGCTCTTCGCGCTGACCCGGGAGCGGCTGAAGCTCGCCAAGCCAGACTGCCTGGTGATGCACCCCGGGCCGATGAACCGCGGCGTCGAGATCGCCAGCGACGTCGCCGACGGCGACCGCTCGGTGATCCTCGAGCAGGTGACCAACGGCGTGGCGGTGCGCATGGCGGTGCTCTACCTCTGCTCGGGGGCGGGGGAGGGGGCGTGAGGACGCTCATCCCTTGATTACGCTTATCCGGAACGGCCGCGTCGTCGACCCCTCGCAGGGCCTCGACGCCTTCGTCGACCTGCTGATCGAGGACGGCGAGGTCGCCCGCTTCGGCGAGCGGCTAGCGGCGCCCGAGCACACGGAGGTCGTCGACGCCGCGGGGCTGATCGTCGCCCCCGGCTTCATCGACATCCACGTTCACCTGCGCGAGCCCGGCCAGGAGTACAAGGAGACGGTGCGCACGGGGACGATGGCGGCGGCGGCCGGCGGCTTCACCACGGTCTGCTGCATGGCCAACACCGTGCCGGTCAACGACCATCGCTCGATCACCGAGCACATCCGCGGCGAGGCGGAGTGCCATGGTTTCGCGCGGGTGCACCCCATCGGGGCGGTGTCGAAGGGGCTCGAAGGCAAGCAGCTCGCCGAGATCGGCGAGATGGCGGCGGCCGGCGCGGTGGCGATCTCCGACGACGGCCGGCCGGTGATGGATGCCGAGCTGATGCGCCGCGCCCTGCTCTACGCCCAGCACTACGGCCTGCCGGTGGTGCAGCACGCCGAGGACCTCAGCCTCTCGGGCGGCGGCGTGATGCACGAGGGCCAGACGTCGGCGCGGCTCGGCCTCCCCGGCATCCCCGGCTCGGCCGAGGACGTGATGGTGGCGCGCGACCTCATCCTGCTCGAGGACTGCGGCGGCCGCTACCACGTCGCCCACATCTCGACGGCGCGCAGCCTGGAGCTGGTCAAGCTCGCCAAGCGCCGCGGGCTGCCTGTCACTTGCGAGGTGACGCCGCACCACCTGCTGCTCACCGACGACGAGGTGGCGAAGACGGGTTTCTCGACGGCGTGCAAGATGAAGCCGCCGCTACGCAGCGCCGACGACAAGGCGGCGATGCTCGCAGGCCTCGCCGACGGCGGCGTCGACGCCATCGCCTCCGACCACGCGCCGCACCACACCGACGAGAAAGACGAGAGCTTCCACAACGCGCCGTTCGGCATCGTCGGCCTGGAGACGACGGTGCCGCTGTGCCTCGACCGCCTGGTGCGGCCGGGAGTGATCTCGCTGTCGCGCCTCGTCGAGCTGCTCGCCTGCGGGCCGGCGCGGGTGATGGGCTTGCCCACCGGCACGCTGCGCGTCGGTGCGCCGGCCGACGTGACGCTGCTGTCGCTCGAGGAGCGCTACACAGTGGTGCCGGCCCAGTTCCGCAGCAAGGGACGCAGCACGCCGTTCGCGGAGTGGACGCTGCAGGGACGGGCGGTGGGGACGTTTCTCGAGGGCCGGCGCGTAGTCTTCGAAGAGCGTCGATCGAGCTGAGGCGTCGGCCGGTGCTCACCGAGGGACCACCGATGCAGCCTAGGGAGCCGCAGTGGGACAAGCCGGCGTTGGGCGGACCGGCAATTTTGGGTTGCGCCCTGCTGATCGCGGCGGTGGCGGCCAGCGGGGTCGGCCTCTGGCTGATCCGCTCCGGCCAGTTGCGCCTGCCGGATCTCGACCGTCCGAGCGCGTCCGCGCCGACACCGACGATCGCGGCTCCCACGACGATGGAGGCTGCCGCGCCGGCACCCGAGGCTTTCCGGGCAGGAACGGTGGAAGGGGCGTGGGCACCGGCTCCGTCGAGCGGTGAGCCGGCGCTCGACGTCCGCCGCGTCGGCGGCGAGATCGCGCCGCCGCGTGTGCTCACCCGTGTGCAACCGGTGTATCCCGAGCAAGCCCGTCTGGCGCGCGTCCAGGGCGTCGTGATCGTCGAGGCAGTGATCGACGAGCACGGCGACGTGTCCAACGTGCGCGTTCTCAAGGGGCTGCCGCTCGGCCTCGACGGCGCGGCGGTCGAGGCGGTCAAGCAGTGGAAGTTCGCGCCGGCGACGCTCCAAGGCAAGCCGGTGGCGGTCTACTTCCTGCTCACCGTCAACTTCAAGGTCGAATAGGGGAGCGCGCGATCAACGGACCGTGGCGACGCTCGGCGGCCGCGGCAGCCGCACCTCGTAGACGCGGTTGGTAGCGTCGGCGAAGCGCAGCGCGAACCACTGCGGCATGGCGTCGGCCCACTCGCGCTCGATTGGAAAGTCGAAGTTGGGGTAACGCGCCAGGTGGAGCCAGCGGACCTCTCGGCGCGCCAAGTTGCGTAGCCACGCCGCGGGCGAGGGGTCGACTCGCAGCTCACAGGCGGGGTAGTCGAGGGCCAGCGGCAGATCGGCCGCGTTGACGTTGACGTAGCGCACGTCGCGCTCCAGGCGCGGCCCCATCGCCGGGTAGGTGAGGTAGTTGTTGGGCGCGTAGACGACGGCGACGGCCCCGCTCTCGGCGTGCGCGTCGAGCCAGGCCCAACCGGGGGCGAACAGCCGCGCCGCCGTGAGGTGGAAGGTGAGCTCGTTCGCCAGCGCCCGCGGCCGGTCGGCGATGCGCCAGCCGGCCAGGAGGGGAGCGGCGGCCAGCATCGCCACGACGCCGGCGACGGCGAGCTCGCGCCAGCGGCGAGCGACCACCTGGCGGGCGCGCGCGCTGAACAGCAGCACCGCCCCCGCCGCGTCGACGAGGGCGACGGCGACGCGCACCAGCAGCGGCACGTCGGCGTGCAGCTGCAGCAGGTCCTGCACCAGCAGCGCGACGGCGATCCCCTCGAGCCAGCGCTCGGGGATGGCGCGCCGCTCGGCGCCGGCGACGCCCGCGGCGAAGGCGATGCCGAACGCCGAGAGGAGGTAGCGCACGTTGTTGTAGACGTGCCGCACGCGGGCGAAGGGCACGGTGAGCCAGAAGACGATCTCCGCCCACACCAGCAGCGCGGCCGCCCACCCCTCCCGCCGGCGCTCGCGCGGGACGAGCCAGGGCAGGGCGAGCGAGACGAGCAGCAGCAGCACCGCTTGCGGCCCGAGGCCCACCTCCAGCGACTGCCGGCGGGTGGTGCCGAGGAACGCCTCGACGATCCGCCCGTCGCGCACCATCTCGCGCCAGGCCACCACCGGCGAGTGGTGGCTCGGGAAGGTGATCGGCGCCGCGGAGTCGGGGCCGGCGGCGTTGCGCTGGCAGTCCGCCGCCAGCGGATCGACGCCGAGCGCGACGTTGCGCAGGTAGAAGTAGCTGCCGAGCAGCGCGGTCACCGCTGCCACCGCGGCGAGCTGGGCGACCCGGCGGCGCCAGCTGCCGCGCGCGAGCAGCGTCAGCGCGCCCCCCGCCGCGAGCGCGAAGGGGACGCCGAGGACCTTGGCGCCGGCGACCACGCCGAGGCCGGCGCCGAGGAGGAGCGCGTCCGCCCAGCTCGCCGAGCGCAGCCAGCGCAGGCCAAAGTAGAAGGCGGCGAGCAGTACCCCGGCGACGAAGAGATCGACGTACTCGGTGGCGGCCGAGCGGACGACGATCGGCGTCAGCGCGACGAGGAACGCGGCGAGCGGCCACCAGCGGCGCGCCCCCAGCTGCCGGGCGATGGCGCCGGTGGCGAGAGCGACCAGCAGCCAGTGCGGCACGCTCGCCAGGTTGACGTAAAGCTCGCTGTGCGACGGCGCCATCCACCACCAGAACCACAGCGAGCCGTTGGCGGGGACGTAGCCGTAGTAGTGGACCGGGTTGGCGCCGAAGACCGGCGCCAGGTTCTCGTCGCGCAGCCAGGTGCCGGCGAGCACCAAGTGGTACATCAGCGCGTCCCACGACAGCGGCGGCAGCAGCAGCCCGCGCAGCGCCTCGCTGCCGATGCCGTGGAGGACCAGCAGCGAGGGCGCCCAGAAGCGCCGCGCGACCTGCCACGAACGGCGGGCGAGGAGCAGCAGCGGCGCGCCGAGGCCACCGGCGGGCGGGTGCCGCCGCGCGCGCAGCAGCAGCGCGACCACGAGCAGCGCCTGTAGGGCAAGCGCGAGGTCGATGCGCAGCACGCCGAGTGCGCCGAGCAGGAGGGCGACGGCAGTGGCCTCGACGGTGGCGAGCAGCAACGCGGCGACGGCGAGCGTCAGGGGATCGCGTTCCGCCTCCTCGCCAAGGAGCCGCAGCGCGGCCAGATAGCCGCCGAGGGCGAGGAAGAACATCGCCAGCAGCGTCAGCAGCGCACCGAGCACGTCGACGAGCACCATCAGATCTACCGCACCAGCTCGAGCACCGCGTTGCCGGGGTCGCGGTAGCGCAGCGCGAAGAGGTCCGGCCGCGCCGCCGCCCACTCGAGCTCGGGCGGGAACGGATGGCCGGGGAAGCGGGCGACGTGCACCCAGCGCACGCCGGCGCGCTGGAGGTTGGCGAGCCACGCCCCGGCGTCGAGCTCTTGCCGTGGATCGCAGCCGGGGTAGGCGGCGGCGTTGCGCACGTCGCCGCGGTTGGCGTTGACATAGACGACGCGGCGCTCGAGGTGCGGCCCCGTCGCCGGGTACCAGAAGACGCTCGTCGGCGAGGCGACCACCGCCACCGTGCCGTCGCCGCCGTGGCGGTCGAGCCAGCTCCAGGCACCGGCGAAGGCGCGCATGGTGGTCTCGTGGAAGGTGCTCTCGGTCTTGAAGGCGCGGCCGCGGTCGGCGACGCGCCAGCGGCCGAGCAGCGGCGCGCCGGCGAGCAGCAGGGCCGCCGCGGCAGCAGCTGTCAGCGGCACGGCGTGCTGCCGCAGCCGAGCGCGCAGGGCCGGCGACAGCGCCAGCGCCACCGCCGCGACATCGACGAGCGCGAGGATGGCGCGCACGGCGAAGGGCATCTCGGCGTGCAGCAGGATGAGGTCCTGCACGAGCAGCGCGAAGGCGAGCACGCCGAGCCAGGCGTCGCGAACGCCGCGGCGCTCCGCGATCGCCACCACGCCGGCGAAGGCGAGCGCGAAGGCGCCGTCGAGGTATCGCGGGTTGGCGAGGAACTGCGGTCCGTTGGCGTGCGGGATGGTGACGAAGATGAATACCTGGGCGGCGATCTGGCTCCACACCAGCGTCGCCAGCCGTCGCTCGCCTCGCGGCAGCAACAGTGGCAGCAGCAGCGCCGGCAGCAGCAGCAGCGCCTGCGGGCCGAGCCCCAGCTCCAGCGACTTCGGCCGGCTGGTGCCGAGGAAGGCGGTGAACAGGTTGCCGCTGCGCACCAGCTCCGGCCAGATCGCGACGACGCTGAACGGTCCGGGGAAGCGCGCCCCCGCGCGGACGACGTTCATCCCCTCGCAGGCGGTGGCGAACGGACCGGCGCCCGCCTGCCACGCCTGCACGTAGAAGACCGTTGCCGGCACCGCGGCGACAGCCGCGGCGGCGAGCAGATGTGCGGTCCGTCGTCGCCAGTCTCCGCGCGCCAGCACGACGGTCGTCCCGGCGAGCGCGAGCGCGTAGCCGAGCCCCAGCACCTTGGCGCTCGCCGCGACTCCGGCCGCGGCACCGAGCAGCACCGCATCACTCGCCTTCGCTTCACGCAGCCAGCGCAGCGCGAAGAAGCAGCCGGCGGCGATGGTGCTACCGACGAGCAGGTCGGCGTACTGTGTCGCTGCCGCGCGCAGCACCACCGGCGCGAGCAGGGCGAGGAAGCCGGCAAGCGGCCAGTGGCGCCGCGCTCCGAGCTCGCGCGCCACGCCGCCTGCCGCGAGCGCGAAAAGCGCCGCCTGCGGGAACGCCGCCAGGTTGACGTAGAGCTCGCCGTGCGAAGGCGCCAGCCACCACCACAGCCAGACCGGCCCGCCCGCCGGCTGCAGGCCGTAGAAGCTCATCGGCCGCATGCCGAAGACCGGCGCGATGCGCTGCTCCTGCAGCCAGGTGGCGGCAACCGGCAGGTGGTACATGACGCTGTCCCACGACAGCGGCGGGCGGAGCAGGCCGCGCAGCGCCTCGGCGGCGAGGGCGTGGACGGCGATGAGGCTCATCGCCGGGTGCTCGGCCGCTCGCGCCCAGGCGCGGCGCAGCAACAGCCGACCCTCGGCAGCGACGTCCTCGCCACGCCGGCGGGCCGCGCGCGCGAGCAGGAGCGTGACCGCCACCGGCACGATCAGCGCGAGCTCGATGCGCAGCAGCCCGAGCTTGCCGAGGATGATGGCGACGAGCTCGGCCTCGAAGATCGCCAGGACCAGGGTGGCGATCGCCAGCGCCAGCGGGTCGCCGGCGCCCATCCCCAGGGCCTTTCGCGCCAGCAGATAGCCGCTGGTGCCGAGGAAGAGGAGCGTGATCGCGGTGAGCACCGCGCCCAGCAGGTCGAGCACCGCCATGGGTGGGCGGGATTCTGGCACGGGGCCGCGCGCTGTCCTCGAAAATGCACGCCGACGGCGGCCTCGGAGGCCGCCCTACGAGCTTGTGACCCTCACGCACAGGCATTAGACTGCCGACCCAGACCCACTTGCGCCACGGCTCGAGCCGCGGCGCGGGGAGGAGCCACCAATGACCGGCGAATCCTGGCTCACCACCACATTCGACAAGCTCGAGGAGTGGGCCCAGACGCGCTCGTTCTGGCCGCTCCCGTTCGGCACCGCCTGCTGCGCCATCGAGTTCATGGGCGTGGTGTCGTCGCACTACGACGTCGCGCGCTTCGGCTACGAGGTGGTGCGCTTCTCGCCTCGCCAGAGCGACATCCTCATCGTCGCCGGCACCATCACCGACAAGATGGGGCCGGTGCTGAAGAAGATCTACGACCAGATGCCCGACCCCAAGTGGGTGATCTCGATGGGCGCCTGCGCCTGCTCGGGGGGCTTCTACCGCGCCTACCACGTCATGCAGGGGATCGACGAGATCATCCCCGTCGACGTCTACGTCCCCGGCTGCCCGCCCTCGCCCGAGGGGCTCATCTACGGCATCCTGCAGCTCAAGGAGCGGGTGACGCGCGAGCGCGGCAAGCACGGCGGGCCGAAGGAACCCGAGGAGAAGCATGCCCACGTTGGCGCCGCCTGAGCCGCTGCTCGAGAAGCACGCCGGCGCCATCACGCCGCAGGACGGGCTCGACCAGCCCTGCTGGATCGTCGACCGCGCCGTGCTGCGCGAGGTCTGCGCCGATCTCAAGAGCAACCCCGAGACCCGCTTCGACCTGCTCCTCGAGTGCTTCGGCATGGACTACCCGGAGCGCGACCCGCGCTTCGAGGCGGTCTACCACCTCTACTCGATCCCGCACGGCAAGCGGCTGCGCCTCAAGGTGCCGCTGCCCGAGAACGACCCCACGGTGCCGTCGGTGTACCCGGTGTGGAAGGCGGCCGACTGGTTCGAGCGCGAGATGTGGGACCACTTCGGCTTCCGCGCCGAGGGGCACCCCGACCTGCGCCGCATCCTCTGCCACGAGGCCTTCCAGGGGCACCCGCTGCGCAAGGACTACGACCCCGCGCGGCGCTGGATCTGCACCGAGAAGGACATCTACAAGCCCAAGCTGCACCCGCCGCCGCAGCAGGACGACATGTTCGAGCGCATGACGATCAACATCGGCCCGTCGCACCCGGCGATGCACGGCACCTTCCGGCTCACCGCGGTGCTCGACGGCGAGGTGATCGTCGCCTCCGACATCGAGATCGGCTACCTCCACCGCTGCTTCGACAAGATGGCGGAGACCCACACCTGGAACCAGGTGATCCCCTACACGGACCGCCTCAACTACTGCTCGGCGATCATCAACAACGTCGGCTACTGCCGCGTGGCGGAGCAGATGCTCGGCATCGAGGCGCCGCCGAAAGCGGTGTGGGCGCGCACCATCTTGAGCGAGTTCTCTCGCATCATGGACCACTGCGTCTGCAACGGCACGACGCTGGTGGACTGCGGCGGCATCACCAACTTCTGGTACATGTTCCAGCCGCGCGAGGAGATCTACGGGCTGCTCGAGGCCTGCTTCGGCGGCCGGCTGACGGTCTCCGGCTGCCGCATCGGCGGCCTGCTCGCCGACCTGCCGCCGGACTTCATGGCGCGCAGCCGGCGGCTGCTCGAGATCATCCCCGGCTTCGTCGACGACATGGAGAAGCTCGTCGACCACAACCGCATCTGGCTCGACCGCGCGGTGGGCATCGCCGCCATCTCCGGCGAGGACGCCGTCAACTGGGGGTGGACCGGCCCCTGCCTGCGCGCCTCCGGCGTCGCCTACGACGTGCGCAAGGCCTTCCCCTACGACCTCTACGACACCGTCGACTGGGAGGTGCCGGTCTTCTACGGCGGCGACGTGCACGACCGCTACCGCGTGCGCATGGCGGAGATCCGCCAGTCGCTGCGCATCATCGAGCAGCTGCTCGACCGCGGCATGCCGGAAGGGCCCTTCATCGTCGACGACCCGCACGTGGCGCTGCCGCCGAAGGACAAGGCCTACAACCAGATGGAGGCCATGATCTACCACTTCAAGCTGATCATGGACGGCGTGCAGGTGCCGGCGGGGGAGCGCTACGGCATGGTGGAAGGCGGCAACGGCGAGCTCGGCTTCTACTGCGTCAGCGACGGCTCGGCGAAGCCCTACCGCGTGCGCGTGCGACCGCCCTGCTTCCCGATCTTCTCGACCTTCAACCAGCTCATCCTCGGCCACACCATTTCGGACGCGGTGATCTCGCTCGGCGGCCTCAACGTCATCGCCGGGGAGCTCGAGCGATGAGCGAGCCGACGTTCAGCGTCCTGCCGCTGCAGCGGCCCGCCGCAGGCGGGCGCCGCGCCGGTGCCCGAGCACCCGCGCGAGGCGAAGCCGTACAAGTACACGCTGGGCCGATCGCCTCTACCTGCCGCTGCTGCAGGGGCTTGGTGGTCACCGCGCGCCACTTCTTCAAGAACCTGCTCAAGAGCAAGTACACCATCAGCTATCCCGAGGAGCGGCGGCCGTACAGCGGCCGCTACCGCGGCCACCACATCCTCACCACCCGCCCCGACGGCTCGGTGCGCTGTGTCGCCTGCTTCCTCTGCGCCACCAACTGCCCGGCCGAGTGCATCCACATCGAGGCCGCCGAGCAGCCCGACGTCAACATCGAGAAGTACCCGGTCGTCTACGAGATCGACATGCTGCGCTGCGTCTTCTGCGGCTACTGCGTCGACGCCTGCCCCGAAGACGCGATCATCATGAGCCGCAACACCGACATGGCCTACTTCAACCGCGAGCAATCGATCGTCGGCAAGGCGCAGCTGATGAAGCCGTTCACCGTCGACCCGGAGCGGCTGGGCTACCGGCCGTACTACCCGGAAGAGGATCGCCAGCGCGCGAAGATGCGCCGCGAGGCCTTCGACCTGGTGAGCGCGGCCAGAGGCGACTGAGAGCTCCAGAAGCTCCAGGAGCTCCAGGAGCCTGCCGGCTAGCTCTGACCGCGCGAGAGCCGCACCATCTGCTCGGCGTCGCCGCCGAAGTAGCGGCGGATGAGTTGGAAGTAGTCGTTGGAGTGCGTGAAGCCCTCCAGGAACTGGTCCACCTCGGCCTTGAGCGGCGAGCCCTTGCGCAGCACGAACGCCATGTTCTGCGGCTGGCCGACGTTGTCCACCAGCACGAGGCCTTTCTGCTTGCCGTTGGTCCAGTACTGCGGCAGGTCGACGAGGGCGGCGTCGAGCTGCCGGGCGCCGCCGAGGGCGTCGAAGACCGCCTCGTTGCTGGCGAAGCTGGTGTTCACCTTGACGCCGCCGATGGAGGCCGCGAGGCGCTCGACCTCGGCGGCGTTGGTGCTGCCGACGGTGGCGCCCAGGCGCAGGCCGCCCTTGAGCTGCTCGCGCCAGCGCTGGGCGTCGAGCACCCCGGGCGGCGCCACCAGCACGCTGCGCACCGGCAGGGTGGCGGTGGAGAAGTCGACCAGCTTGGCGCGCTCGGCGGTGGCGGTGATGCCGCCGAGGCCGAGGTCGGCGGTGCGCTTTTGCACCGCCTCGAGGACCGGGCCGACGGTGGAGGAGTAGCTGAAGGTGAGCTTCGCCTCCTGCCCGGTGCGCACGCGGCGCCAGGCGGCGAAGCGGCGCGCCAGGTCGACGTCGAAGCCGGGCGGCTCGGCGCCGGCGGGGGCGACGAACTTGCCCGAGACGCGGGCGGTGACGCGGATCTCCAGCGGGCCGGCGGCCGCGGCGCCTGCCTGCGCGCTCCCGGCCTGCGGGAGCGCAAAGACGGCGGCGAAGCCGAGGAGGCAGGCGGCGGCGAGGATGGCGAGCTTCTGCATGGGACTCTCCTGGGGGAACGCTAGTGGCAGGGAGACAAGATGATAGCGCCTGCGGCGTGATCCCGAGGCTGAGGCAGGGAGCGGCGCTTCGACGGATCTCCCCTCGTGACCTACAATCGGAGCGACCCCTGTCCACGGCCGACAAGGAACCCCGAAGATGCTGCCCGTGATCGCCGACGCCGAGAACCAGGACGCGCACCCGCCCACCGCGCAGGAGCCGCTGCATGAAGTGGTCATCCGCTTCGCCGGCGACTCCGGCGACGGCATGCAGGTGACGGGCGGCCAGTTCACCACCACCTCGGCGCTGGTCGGCAACGACCTCTCGACGCTGCCCGACTTCCCGGCCGAGATCCGCGCCCCCGCCGGCACCCTGCCCGGCGTCTCCGCCTTCCAGGTGCGCATCGCCGACTACGACATCCACACCCCAGGCGACGCGCCCGACGTGCTGGTGGCGATGAACCCGGCGGCGCTCAAGGTCAACCTGCGGGACCTGAAGCCCAACGGCGTGGTGATCGTCAACACCGACGAGTTCGTGCCGCGCAACCTCAAGAAGGCGGGGTATCGAGAAGAACCCGCTCGAGGACGGCACCCTCGACGGCTTCCGCGTCTTCAAGGTCGACATCACCACGCTCACCGAGCGGGCGCTGGAGGACAGCGGCCTCGACGCGCGCTCGCAGGAGCGCTGCAAGAACTTCTTCGCGCTCGGCATGTGCTACTGGCTGTTCAGCCGGCCGATGGAGCCGACCGTCGAGTGGCTGGAGAAGAGCTTCGCCAAGCAAGCCCGAGCTCGCCGACGCCAACGTCAAGGTGCTGAAGGCGGGCTACAACTTCTGCGACATCACCGGCTCTTCCAGGTGCGCTACGAGGTGCTGCCGGCGAAGCTCGAGCCCGGCACCTACCGCAACATCACCGGCAACCAGGCGCTGGCGCTCGGCCTGGTCGCCGGCGAGCCGCAAGAGCGGGCTGCCGCTGTTCTTCGGCTCCTACCCGATCACGCCGGCGAGCGACATCCTGCACCAGCTGTCGCCGCTCAAGAACTACGGGGTCACCACCTTCCAGGCCGAGGACGAGATCGCCGCCGTCTGCTCGGCGATCGGCGCCTCGTTCGGCGGCGCGCTCGGCGTCACCACCACCTGCGGCCCCGGCATGGCGCTCAAGGCGGAGGCCATCAGCCTGGCGGTCATGGTCGAGCTGCCGCTCGTCGTCGTCGACATCCAGCGCGGCGGCCCGTCGACCGGGCTGCCGACCAAGACCGAGCAGGCCGACCTGCTGCAGGCGATGTTCGGCCGCAACGGCGAGTCGCCCGTGCCGATCGTCGCGCCCGCGTCGCCGGCCGACTGCTTCGACGCGGCGCTCGAGGCCTGCGCCGTCGCCACTCGCTACATGACGCCGGTGATCCTGCTCTCCGACGGCTACCTCGCCAACGGCGCCGAGCCGTGGAAGCTGCCGGAGCTCGCCGAGCTGCCGGACCTGCCGGTCGAGTTCCGCACCGACCCGCAGGGCTTCACCCCCTACCTGCGCGACGAGCGACGCTGGCGCGGCCGTGGGCGATCCCCGGCACGCCCGGGCTCGAGCACCGCATCGGCGGCCTCGAGAAGCAGGACGTCACCGGCAACGTCAGCTACGACCCGCAGAACCACGAGCACATGGTGCGAGCTGCGGGCGGAGAAGGTGGCGCGCGTCGCCCGCGACCTCCCGCCGCTCGAGGTCGACGGCGACCCCGAGGGCGAGCTGCTGGTCGTGGGCTGGGGCGAGCACGCGCGGCGCCATCATCGGCGGCGTCAGCGCGGCGCGGAAGGCGGGGATGCGCGTCTCGCGAGCGCACTTCCGCTGGCTCAACCCGCTGCCGAGCAACATCGGCGAGGTGCTCTCGCGCTTCGACAAGGTGCTGGTGCCGGAGATGAACCTCGGCCAGCTGGCGCTGCTGCTGCGCGCCCGCTTCCTGATGGACGTCATCAGCTACACCAAGGTGCAGGGGCGGCCGTTCTTCCGCCAGCAGGTGTTCGACAAGATCGTGGAAGTGCTGGGAGGGTCCAATGGCCACCACTAGCGCGCCGCCGCTGAGCAAGAAGGACTTCCAGTCCGACCAGGAGGTCCGCTGGTGCCCGGGCTGCGGCGACTACGCCATCCTCTCCGCCGTGCAGGCGGTCTTCCCCGAGCTCGGCATCCCGCGCGAGCAGCTGGTCATCGTGTCCGGCATCGGCTGCTCGAGCCGCTTCCCGTACTACATGAACACCTACGGCTTCCACACCATCCACGGCCGCGCGCCGGCGGTGGCGACCGGGCTCAAGACCTCGCGCCCCGACCTCGACGTCTGGGTGGTCACCGGCGACGGCGACGCGCTGTCGATCGGCGGCAACCACCTGATCCACGCCCTCCGCCGCAACGTCGGACCTCAAGATCCTGCTCTTCAACAACCGCATCTACGGCCTGACCAAGGGGCAGTACTCGCCGACCAGCGAGATGGGGAAGAAGACCAAGTCGCACGCCCTATGGGCTCGGTCGACTACCCGTTCAACCCGCTGTCGCTGGCGCTCGGCGCCGAGGCGACCTTCGTGGCGCGCAGCGTCGACGTCTTCCAGGCCCACCTCAAGGACGACGCTCAAGCGCGCCGCCGAGCACCAGGGCACCGCGTTCGTCGAGATCTACCAGAACTGCAACATCTTCAACGACGGCGCCTTCGAGGGGATGCGACCGAGCAAGGGACGCGCGAGCGAGACGACGCTCTACCTCGAGCACGGCAAGCCGCTGGTCTTCGGCGCCGACCAAGGACAAGGGCATCCGCCTCGACCCGCGGACGCTGAAGCTGGAGGTGGTGCCGATCGTGGACGGCGCGCTGCCCGACGACCTGGTGGTCTGGGACGAGACGCGCAGCGACCCGGCGATCGCCTTCATGCTGGCGCAGCTCGAGCCGCCGGCGTTCCCCACCCCGATCGGCGTCTTTCGCTCGGTCTCGCGGCCGAGCTACGAGCAGCGCGTCATCGGCCAGATCCAAGCGCAGCTCGACAAGAAGGGGACCGGCACGCTGGAGGCGCTGCTCTATTCCGGCGAGGTGTGGCGCGTCGAGAGCGACGGCGCCATCGTGCGCCAAGGCACGGGGAGCCTGGAGTGAGCGCCGACGCCAGGCCTCTCGACGAGCTCGGTCCGGCGGACTTCCAGCCGCGCGTCGGCGAGCGCTTCACCGTGGTGCAGAACGAGGGCGACCTCGGGCTCGAGCTGGTGAACGTGCAGGCGCTGCCGCCGCACTCGTGGCGCGCGGAGCCGTTCAAGCTGGTCTTCCGCGGCCCCCCCCAGCCGGTGCTGCCGCAGCGCACCTACACCCTGGCGCACGCCGACCTGGGCCAGCTGGTGATCTTCCTCGTGCCGGTGCAGGGTGGGTCCGCCGGCATCGACTACGAGGCGGTTTTCAATTAGTCGGTAGGCGACGTGGCGGTCGCCGCCGCGACGGCCGGCTGCGGCGGCGGCAGCGGCACGCAGCTCGAGCCGGCGGGATCGGCCAGCGGGCGCTCGCTCTCCACTTCGGCGCGGCCGATGCGGTTGTTGGCGGCGAGCCGCTGCGTCAGGTCGCCGGTAGCGGCCGGTGCGTAGCCGCCGACGGCCAACGCACTGCCGTCGTGCTGGCGCAAGGCCACCGAGGCGGCAGGTCCGTCGCCGCCCGTGAAGCGGTTGTCGGCCAGCGTGACGCAGGCGCGCCCGGTGTCGCGGCCCTCGACCAGCAGGGCAGGGAAGGGGCCGCTGCCGAGGGCGGCGCCGCTCGCCAGGTCGTTGTCCCGCGCCGCGATGCCGAGGCTCGACTGCGCGGCGGCGACGGCGTAGACCGCTTCGCCGCGCTGGCCGGCGATGCGGTTGCCGTCGAGCGTCAACGCCGCCTCCGCGGCGTCGCCGAGCAGGAGCACGACGCCGCGCCCGGCGCCGGGGCCGCCCACGACGTTGGCGAGCAGCTCGACGCGCAGCCGGCCGCGGCCGTTGGCCGACAGCAGCACCGCGGCCTCCCGCGCCGCCAGGTCGTTGCCGCGGGCGGCGACCTCGATGACGCCGTCGTCGCGTGCCGCAGCGGCGAGCGCCGCCCCGGTGCCGCCGGGCAGCTCGCCCACCAACCCGCTGCCGGCGATCTCCAAGCGCAGCCGGCCGTGGCCGTCGGCGGCGAGGGCGAAGCCGTTGCCGGCGATCCCCTCGAGCACGGTGGAGGAGGCGGTGACGGTCAACAGGGCGTCGCCACCGGCGCGCAGCGAGAGACCGTCGTCGCCGCCGCCACCGCCGGCGCCAGTCAGGGTAACGCCGTCGAGCTCGACGCGCCCTTCGCCGTGCGTGCTCACCACCGCCAGCGCGGCCGCGCCGCGGGCGCGCAGGTCCGTCGACTCGACGCGGACCACTCCGCGCGGATCGCGCAGGCGGAGGGCGCCATCGACGTGCAGGCCGGCGAGTTGGGCGTCACCGATTCCGTCTCCGGCGATGGCGACTCCGTCCGCGGCGCCGATGGCGAGCCCCTCCACCCGGACGTGGTCGGCGAGCACCACCGCGGGACCGCGCGCGGCGCTCAGCAGCGGCCGCTCGCCGGCGGGCAGCGGGGCCTCGCCTTCGACCAAGAGCGGAGCGCCGCTGCCCACGAGCCGCTGGTGCGGCCGCAGGCGGATGCCGCCGTCGAGACCGCGCGCGGTGCCGTCGCCGCGAAAGACGTAGATGGTGTCGCCGGCGTCGGCGGCGCGCTCGGCGCGGGCGAGGCGGTCGAAGGGGGCCACCATCGAGCCGTCGCCGTCGGCTGCCGCGGTGTTGTCGACGTACCAGATCCGCGCCGGTCCGGCGGGCCTGCGCTGGTCGATGGCGTGTCCCGTCGCCGGCCATGCGAGCACGGCCGCGAGCAGGATCGCGGCGCCGACAGGCCGAGGGAGGGGAGTGGCGCCCATGGCTTGAGGCGAGGCGACCTGCGAGGTCGCCGACGAGAGCTTCGGAGCTCGATGGCTGCCGCGTTTGCGTCCCGAGGGTATCAGAGCGCGTGCGCGGCCGGCGTGACCTGCGTCACGATGCGGCAGCCCGTCAGCGGCGGGCGATCACCCGCCGCCAGCTCGGCTCGCGCTCGACGTACTCGCGCACGAACCAGCAGCTCGGCACCACGGCGAGCCCCTCCGCCTCGGCCCACTCCAACGCCTGCTTGACGACACGGGCGGCGATGCCGCGGCCGCGGAGCGCCGGCGGCGTGTAGGTGCTGACGAAGTCGACGGTGCGGTCGTCGACCCGGCGGTAGGCGAGGTACGAGGTCTGGCCGTCGCGCTCGTGCGTGAAGCGTTGGTGGGCGGCGTCGTGGACGATCTCGGAAGCCATGCGCGTACCTCCAGCGCACAGCTTACCCGCCGGTGCCACGATGGCGGAGGCGCGGGCGGACGTCAGCCGGAGGCTGCGGCGCCGACCGGACGTTCGAGCAGCAGGTAGACGCCCTTGTCCTCGCGGAAGGCGAAGCCCAGGCGGCCGTAGAGGCGCAGCGCCGGGTTGAAGCGCTCGACGTGGACGCTCACCGGCTTGCCGGCCGCGTCGGCCTCGGCGAAGAGCGCGGCGAGCAGCGCGCTGCCGAAACCGCGGCCGCGGTGCTGCGGCAGCAGGCTGATGTCGACGATGCGCACCTCGCGCAACCAACGGTCGACGTAGAGGCGCCCCGCGGGCTCGCCGTTGGCCTCGACGACGTCGAAGCTCGCGCCGGCGTACTGCTCGCGGTACCAGGCGTGCTGGGCCTCGAACTGCTGGCGCAGGAAGGCGTCCTTTTGCTCCTGCGGCCAGTCGACGCCGGCGAGCTCCTCCTCGCGCGTGCTGGCGTAGAGGCGGCAGAGGAACGGCAGGTCGGCGTCGGTTGCCGGCCGCAGCGTGACGCCGGCCGGCAGGTCGAGAGGCACAGGCGGCTTCACCGTTCCGGCGGCAAGGGCTCGAAGCTCACCATCAGCGACACCAGCTCGACCGGCCGCGCCTGCCCGGACTTCGGCATCGGCAGCGTGCGCTCGGTGGACCAGGTGTCGGGCGCCAGCCCCAGGAGGTAGACGCCGCGCTGCAGCTTCGGGCGACCGGCGAACCAGTCGACGGTGAAGCTGGCAGTGAAGCGCCCGCCGACCGGGCCGGGTGAAGGCGAGACCAGCGACGGCCGCCGGGTCAGTGGGCTGTTCGGCGCCGGCGTCACCTCGAGCAGGAAGTCGAGCGCCCCGTCGGCGCCGAGCGGCGCCACGAAGCGGATCGGCGGCGCCGGGTCGGGGGCAGGCCGGCTGCGGTAGCCCCAAGCATAAAAGGGCAGCATGACGTTGCGGCCGTGCTCGGGCGAGGGGAAGAACACGGTCAGGTAGGTGTTGCGGACGTGCGTCGGGTTGGGGATGGGGTAGAGGCCGTGGACGCGTACGCGGACGAGCTCGTTGGCGGCCTCCTGCTGGCCGGAGATGAGCGACTCGGCGGGGATGACCTTCGCCGGCTCGGGCGGCCGGTCCGGCTCGCGGCGGACGCCGCGGTTGAGCGCGCCCGCGGTGACGCCTTTGAGCCGCCGCCAGTCGTCGCTGCCCTCGACGAAGCCGATAGACATCGGCCGCGGGACTGCGGCCGATGCTGCCGGCGCGCCTTGTGCGCGGGCGGCGCGGGAGAAGGCGGGGAGAAGCGCCGCAGCGCCGCCCCAGGCGAGCAGCTCGCGGCGCCGGAGGCGAAGGGGAGGGCTCGGGAGGCCGACGAGCGGAGCGCGCACGTCGTCGAGGCCGGTGAGCGCGCCGCCCACCGGCCTCGAAGGAGTGTCTATCTCGGGTGCAGGCGAGGGCCCTTGCCGCGGCCGCCCTCCGTCGTCTTCATCGCGATCGTCATCACCAGGCTGCCGCCGCTCGCTGCGAATTGACATCAGATTCCATCTCCTCCCCCCGCTCGCCCCCAGGAAAGGTCAGATCAACCGCGCGGCGGGAACACGCCCTGCAGCGCGATGCAGAAGTAGAAAGTCAGATACGGCTGCAGGTTGTTGTGCGGCTGGTCGCCGCCGGCCGGAGCGAGGGCGTTGGAGCTGAGCGTGGTCATCGGGCCGGGAGCAGCGTACTGCCCGATGCCGATGCCGGCGGCCAGCTGCTCGCCGGCAGGCGATTGGTTGTTGCCGTCGGCGAGCGAGGCGTTGAAGGCGTGGCTGTGGGCCGGGATCTCCGACTCCAGCAGCGTCACCGTCTCCGAGCCGCCGGTCTCGCCGAGGTCGTGCAGCGACAGGCCGGGGCCCTGCCCGGGTGCATCGGCGCCCGCCCCTGCAGGTCGGGCAGCGCGAAGTTGCTCTTGCCGTTGCCGCCGTAGGTGGTGCCGAGCAGCGAGAAGAGGGCCGTGTTCTGCGACAGCGGCAGCAGCTGGCCGTCGCACCACGCCCAGCCCCGGGGCGCGAAGTTGAACGGGAAGATGCGGATCTCTGCGACGAAAGGATCTGCCATGGACGATCTCCTAGGTCGGGGACGGGAAGATCCCGAACAGCGAGATGATGAAGTTGACGCACAGGTACGGCTGGAAGTTGGTGTGCGGCTGGATGCCGCCGACCGAGCTCACCGATTGCGGGCTGAGCGGTCCCTTCGGGTTGTCCTGGCCGTACGGCGTGACGGTGGCGGCGAAGCCCGTGGCCAGCACGACGTTGTTGGAGGGCGCCGTGTTGAGGGCGACGTCGAGGCTCGCCAGCGCCGGGTGGGTGTGGGCGGGGATCTGGCTCACCGTCAGGGTGATCTCCTCGGCGCCGCCGGTCTCGGCCAGGATGAAGCCGTTGCCCTGGTGGAGGGGGATCCGGCCGCGCAGGTCGGGCAGCGCGAAGGTCGACTCGCCGTCGCCGCCGTAGGTGGTCCCGATCAACTGGAAGAGGGTCTCGTTCTCGGAGATGGGCAGCAGCTGCCCCTCGCAGAACATCCAGCCGGCGGGCGCGAAGTTCCCCGCGAACATGCGGATTTCACCGACGTAGGGTTGTGCCATATGGGTTGTAACCTCCTAGGTCGGGCTGGGGAAGATGCCCTGGAGGGCGATGCAGAAGGAGAGGGTGAGGAACGGCTGCATGTTGAGGTGGGCCTGCGACCCGCCGGTGTTGCGCGATCGCCGCCGGCGACATCGCCTGCAGGTTGGTCGCCCCGCCATAGAGCGAGTTGCGAGGTGCTCTGCGCCAGCACCAGCCCCGCGGCGGGGTTGTTGGTGGTGGCGGCGTTGGTGGTGGCGTTGAGCGTGTGGACGTGCTCCGGCAGCTCGGCGATCGAGAGCGGTGTGCGCCGGCTCGCCGCCCCGCTCGCCGAGGGTGTGGCCGCTGCCGACGTGGATCGGCGTCCGGCCGCGCAGGTCGGGGAGGGCGAAGTTGACGCGCCCGTCACCACCGAAGGTGGTGCCCAGCAGCGAGAACAGCGCCTGGTTCTGGTTGATCGGCAACAGCTGCCCGTTGCACAGGCCCACCCTTTGGGAGCGAAAACGAAGCTCATCAACCGCACTTCTGACAGGAATGGTTCCGCCATCCGCCTTCCTCCCTCCTGATAGATCCGCCGGGCAAACGCCCCGGCTGTTACTGACTTGGCCGATCCGGGCTTGGCTTGCCGAAGCGGCTCGACTGCGAAACTTGGCTCAAGGCGCTGTGCTGCAGGTCACGAAGTTGGTGCCGGAGATGGCCAGCGTCTTCGACCCCGGGTTGCTGTCGCAGTCACTGCCGAGGGTGACCGCCCCCGGGTTCTGCGACGACACCCGGTCCTCGGCCTGACCGCAGCTGGACGGGCTCGGCACCAGGCCCTCGATGCCGAAGTCGTTGGTGGCGGCGACGTTGCCCTGCTTGCGGATGCCGATGCCGGCATGGCCGCCGCTGCCGCCGCTGACGTTGTTGGCGATCTCGACGCAGACGGCGTCGTCCGCCGAGGCGGCGTTGCCGGCGTCGACGCGGATGCCGGGGCGGACGCCGGTTAGCGGCGCCGCTACGGTGTTGTTGCGGATGCCGACGTTGAGCTGGCCGGTGACGCCGCGCGAGACCAGCAGGATGCCGTTGCCGTCGGTGTTGCTGATGTTGTTGCCGGTGACGGTAGCGGTCATTACGGGCGTTTCGGCGGAGCTGAGGACGATGCCGTTGCCGCCGCTGATCCCCGGCGAGGCGTTGATGTTGTTGGCGTTGATGGTGTTGGCGTTGAACACGTAGGTGCCGTCGGCGTAGCCGTTGTGGCCGACCAGGATGCCGGAGCCCGCGACGTTGGCCAGCGGGTTGTTGCTCGAGACGTTGAAGTTGCCCTTCGAGCGAGCGCCGGAGTTGCCGCCGTTGACGCCCACCTCGATGGCGTTGGTGCCCATCCGGTTGACAGCGCTCTGGCCCGAGATGGCGTTGTTGGTGATGTTGATGACGTTGGTGCCCGATAGGGGATCGCCGACGAAGCCCTGGGGCCCGGCGGCGTTGCTGTTGCCGCCGACCACCTGGATACCGGCGTTGCTGGGGAAGTTGTTGATGGCGTTGTTGGAGATCGTCGCCTGCGTGAGGATGCCGACGGTCGTGGCGGTGCCCGTCATGGCGGCGGTGACGGCGGCGCCCTTCGAAGTGGCAATCGAGGTGGTGCTGGTGAACGAGTTGTTGGTCACCACCAGGTTGCTGATCGTGCCGGCGGTCTGCCGGATGTCGATGCCGCGGTCGAAGGCGGTGTTGAGCACGCTGTCGGTGACCGTCACCACGCCGGTGACAACGTTGGCGCTGGCCAGGCAGCCGACGCCGTCGGCGCAGCCGGCGAGCTCGATGTTGCTCTCCTCGGTGGCGTCGCCGGAGGCGGTGATGGTGCCGTTGTCGAAGGTGAAGTCGGCGGAGATCCCCTCGCCGGTGATGCCGCTGCCGCCGGTGGTGTTGATGGTGACGTTGGCGAAGGACGGCTCGCGGGTGTTGATCAGGATGACGCCGTGGCCGGTGGTGTTGCGGATGAGGCCGCCGCTGCTGTCGCCGCCCTGGCCGGAGACGCCGGTGCCGATCACCTTGAGGCCGCCGAGGCTGCCGGTGCCGTTGACGTTGATGCAGTTGGCGGGATCGGCCGCCGCGGTCGCGTTACCGCAATTGATGGTGCGGAAGTTGAGGTCGGAGTTGCCGATGACGGTGCTGGTGACGCGCAGGGCGGTGACGCTGCGGGTATCGAGGATGTTGGTCCCGGTGAGGTGGAGGCCGCCGCCGTTGGTGTTGCTGGTGGCGACGAAGGCCTCGTCGTTGCCCGTGGTGCCGGTGGTGAAGACGTTGATGCCGCCGCTGAAGGTGATGTTGCGGCCGGCGCCGGCGTTGGCGTTGAGGAAGATGCCGCCGCCGTCGGTGCCGCCACCGCTGCTGCCCGAAACGATGGCGCCGGAGAGCGAGACGTCGTCGCCGGCGTCGTCGCCGGCCCAGCTGTCGACGGAGACGACGCGGCCGGTCCCCGACGGGTAGGTCACGTTGCCGCCGAAGGTGATCTGGGCGTTGCCGCCGCTGACGTTGAAGACCGGGCCGGCGGCGGCGGCGGCGGCGGTGAGGTTGCCGCCCGAGGGGGCGGAGAAGACAGCGGCGGCGGAACCGTCGGCGAAGTTGGTGAGCGAGACGCCGGTGGTGGTGGTGGCGGTGGTGCTCGCCGACGAGAAGGTGAGGCTGCCGGAGATCGTGCTCACCGACACTGCCGGGCCGGCAGCGGCGGCGACGTTGGCGCCCACCGCCGGCATGGTGACCTGCAGGCCGGCGGAGCCGGTGTAGGCGACGGTGCCGCTGGCGGTGAAGCCGGCGCCGTCGGCGAAGACGTCGAAGTCGCCGAAGAGCAGGTCGCCGGCCGCGTTGTTGAGCGCCACGCCGGTGCCGCCGACGCCGTTGCCGGAGGCGCCGACGGCGAGGGTGCCGGCGTTGACCTGTTGGAAGGTCCCGCCGGGCGTGACGTCGAAGGTGGCGCTGGTGACGCTGACGCCGTTGCCGCCGGTGTTGCCGTTGACGCTGTTGTTGGCGAAGCTGGTGATGGTGGTGGTCCCGGCGGCGGAGCCGTCGACGAGGATGCCGGTGCCCGAAGCAGTGACGACGGCACTGTCGAGCGCCACGCGCAGCGCCGCGCCACCGGCCAGCGTGCGGGCGTCGAAGCCGTTGCCGCCGGTCACGGTGATGGCGTTGGTCGACGCGTTGACGGTCATCGTGCCGGCGGCGGAGGTGCGGGCGTCGATGCCGTTGCCGGCCGAGGCGATGCCGTTCCCGGCACCGGCGGCGCCAACCGTCGCGGTGAAGGCGCCGGTGCTGCCGTTGTTGAGGTCGATGCCCTCGGCGGTGGCGCCGCGGATGTTGTCATCGGTGATCGTCACGCCGACGACGTTGGCGCCGCTGGAGGTGACGTCGATGGCGTTGGAGGTGGCGCCGGTGGCCTGGAGGTCGAGGCCGCGGATCTCGACGGTGAGGCGGTTGCCCGCCGTCGCCGGCACACTTACCACGTCGGTGCTCGCCGTCGTCGTCCTGACCCGCGCTGGGTTGGCGGCGAGTGCCAGCGGCGTGCCGAAGCCCGGCACGTTGAGGGCAATGCCCTGGCCCCACAGCTTCTGGCCGTCCTTGAGGGTGATGGGGGCGGTGGCGGTGTGCGGCGTGGTGACGGTGTTGCCTTCGAAGATGAAGATGATGTCGCCGTTGAAGGTGGCGGCGGCGGCGACGGCGTTGTAGGCGTTGACGGTGTCGAAGGCGTTGTTCGAGCGGCCGTCGCCGCCCACCGGGTTGTTCGTACCGGTGACGTCGTGGATGTACCAGACGCGCGGCCCGACGGCGACGTTGACGGTCTGGGCCGAGGGCGTCACGCCGTCGGTGAGCTGGAAGCCGAAGGAGTCGGCGGCGGCAAAGCCCGCGGCCGGCACGAAGGTGAAGTCGCCGGAGCTGTTGACGATCGAGAAGCTGCCGCTGTTGGCGGAGGCTCCGGAGGCGACGACGACGGTGGCGGCGCTGGGACCGTCGGGATCGGTAGGCGAGCACGTGGCGAGGATCGCGGTGCTGTCCGACCAGAAGGCGACGCCCGGGATCGTCGCGTTGACGTGCAACTGCGTGTTGCCCGGCGTCACGTAGTTGATGGTGCTGCTGCACGACGGCGCGTCGTTGACCGGCGTCACCGAGACCAGCTTGTCGCCGTTGTTGCTGTTGAGGGCGCCGTCGTTGACCACGAAGCGGATGGTGCGGTTGGTGGCGTTGGGGTCCTGATCGGTGTTGTTGTAGGTCACCGAGCGCAGGCAGTTCTGGTAGGCGAGCGTGGGCTGGCTCCCGGTGATCGTCATCGCGGTGGCGGTGCCGCCGACGGTGAGACCGGCGCAGGAGGTGGCGGTGAGGCTCTCGAACCCGACGTCGAGCACGTTGGTGATGGTGACCGCCGCCGAGGTGAGGTTGGCGTTGTCGACGTCGGTGACGGTGAGGGCGTTGTCGACCAGAACCGCCGGACCGTCCTCGGTGAAGGAGGTGATGCCGGCGCTGGTGGTGACCACCGGGGCGTCGTTGACCGGCGTCACGCTCACCGCCTTGAGGGCCGGGGCGCTGGAGGTCGTGCCGTCGTTGACGACGAAGCTGATGGAGCGGTTGGGCGCTCCCGTCGGGTCCTGGTCGGTGTTGTTGTAGGTGACCGACTGCAGGCAGCTCTGGTAGGTGGCCAGGGGCTGGCTGCCGGTGATGGTGAGGGTGGGGGTGCCGCTGCCGCCGACGGTCATGGCGCCGCAGGCGGTGGCGGCGAGACCTTCGAAGGTGACGTCTTGGACGTTGGTGATGGTGACCGTCGCCGAGGCGAGGTTGGCGTTGTCGACGTCGGCCACGGTGACGCCGGTGTCGACGACGACCGCCCCGCCGTCCTCGGTGAAGCTGGTGACGCCGGCGGTGGTGGTCACCGTCGGGGCGTCGTTGACCGCTTGCACCGAGACGTTCTTGTTCGCCGGCGCGCTGCTCAGAGCGCCGTCGTTGGCGACGAAGGAGATCACCCGCGTCGTCGCGTTGGGGTCGTTGGAGCTGTTGTTGTAGCTCACCGACTGCAGGCAGGTCTGGTAGGTGGCCAGCGGCTGGCTGCCGGTGATGGTGAGCGTCGGGGTGCCGCTGCCGCCGACGGTCATGGCGCCGCAGGCGGTTGCGGCGAGGGCCTCGGAGCCGGCGTTCTGGACGTTGGTGATGGTCACCGTCGCCGACGACAGGTTGGCGTTGTCGACGTCGCTGACGGTGACGCCGGAGTCGATCACCACCGCGCCGGCGTCCTCGACGAAGGCGGTGGTGCCGGCGGTGGTGGTCACCACCGGCGCGTCGTTGACCGGCGCCACGGTGACGTTCTTGGTGGCCGGCGTGCTGGAGAGCGCGCCGTCGTTGACGACGAAAGAGATCACCCGCGTCGTGGTGCCGGGGTTCTGCGCGCTGTCGTTGAAGGTCACCGACTGCAGGCAGGTCTGGTAGGTGGCCGGCGGCTGGACGCCGGTGATGGTGAGGTTGTTGACGCCCGGGACCACCGTGAGGCCGGCGCAGCCGGGGCCGGCGAGGGACTCGAGGGCGCCGTCCTGCGGGTTGGTGATGGTCACCAGCGCCGAGGCGAGGGTGGGGCTGTCGGGGTCGACGACGGTGACGCCGGAGTCGACCACCACGGCGCCGCCGTCCTCGGTGAAGGCGGTGGTGCCGGCGGTGGTGACGACGATCGGCGCGTCGGGTACCGGCGTCACGGAGACGTTCTTGGTCGCCGGCGGGCTGCTCAGGGCACCGTCGCTGACGACGAAGGAGATCACCCGCGTGGTGGTGTTGGGGTTGTTCGAGGTGTTGTTGTAGGTCACCGACTGCAGGCAGCTCTGGTACGTGGCAACCGGCTGGCTGCCGGTGATGGTGAGCGTGGGCGTGCCGCTGCCGCCGACGGTCATGGCGCCGCAGGCGGTGGCGGCGAGCCCCTCGAAGCCGACGTCCTGCACGTTGGTGATGGTCACCGTCGCCGAGGCGAGGTTGGCGTTGTCGTCGGTCACCGTGACGCCGGAGTCGACGACCACCGCGGAGCCGTCCTCGGTGAAGGCGGTGGTACCGGCGGTGGTGGTGACCGACGGCGTGCTGTTCACTGCGGTCACCGTCACCGTCTTGTTGGCCGGCGTGCTGCTCAACGCGCCGTCATTGGCGACGAAGGAGATCACTCGCGGCGTGGTGCCGGGGTCCACGTCGGTGTTGTTGTAGGTCACCGACTGCAGGCAGGTCTGGTACGTGGCAACCGGCTGGCTGCCGGTGATGGTGAGGGTCGGCGTGCCGCTGCCGCCGACAGCCATGGCGCCGCAGGCGGTGGCGGCAAGCCCCTCGAAGCCGACGTCCTGTACGTTGGTGATGCTCACCGTCGCCGAGGCGAGGTTCGGGCTGTCAGCGTCGGTCACCGTGACAGCGGAGTCCACCACCACCGCGCCGTTGCCCTCGGTGAAGGAGGTGCTGCCGGCGGTCGTGGTCACCACCGGCGCATCGGGTGTTGGCGTCACCGAGACGTTCTTGGTCGCCGGGGTGCTGCTCAAGGCGCCATCGTTGACGACGAACGAGATCACCCGCGTCGTGGTGTTGGGATCCTGGTCGGTGTTGTTGTACGTCACCGACTGCAGGCAGGTCTGGTAGGTGGCGAGCGGCTGGCTGCCGCTGAGGGTGAGGGTGGCGGTGCCGCTGCCGCCCACCGTCAGCGCGCCGCAGGCGGTGGCGGCGAGCGCCTCGAAGCCGACGTCCTGGACGTTGGTGATGGTCACCGTGGCCGAGGCGAGGTTGGCGTTGTCGACGTCGGAGACCGTGACGCCGGCGTCGACGACGACCGCGCCGCCGTCCTCGATGAAGGCGGTGGTGCTGAGGGTGGTGGTCACCACCGGGGCGTCGTTGGCCGGCGCCACCGAGACGTTCTTGGTGGCCGGTGTGCTGCTGGTGGTGCCGTCGTTGGCGACGAAGGAGATCACCCGCGTCGTGGTGTTGGGGTCCTGGTCGGTGTTGTTGTAGGTCACCGACTGCAGGCAGGTCTGGTAGGTGGCGAGGGGCTGGCTGCCGCTGATGCTGAGGGTGGCGGTGCCGCTGCCGCCCACCGTCAGCGCGCCGCAGGCCGTGGCGGCGAGCGACTCGGAACCGACGTCCAGCACGTTGGTGATGCTCACCGTCGCCGAGGCGAGGTTGGGGCTGTCGGCGTCGGTCACCGTCACGCCGGCGTCGACGACGACCGCGCCGCCGTCCTCGGTGAAGGGGGTGGTGGCGGCGGTGGTGGTCACCACCGGGGCGTCGGGGTTGGGCGCCACCGAGACGTTCTTGTTGGCGGTGTTGCTGGGGAGCGCGCCATCGTTGACGACGAAGGAGAGGATGCGCGTCGTGGTGTCGGGGTCCTGGTCGGTGTTGTCGTAGGTCACCGACTGGAGGCAGGTCTGGTAGCTGGCCAGCGGCAGGCTGCCGCTGATGCCGAGGGTGTTGAGGCCGGGCGTCACGGTGAGGCCGCCGCAGGCGGTCGCCGCCAGCACCTCGGCCGCACCGTCCTGCGGGTTGGTGATGGTGACCGTTGCCGAGGAGAGGTTGGCGTTGTCGACGTCGCTGACGGTGACGCCGCTGTCGACCACCACCGGACCGCCGTCCTCGGTGAAGGCTGTGGTGCCGCCGGTGGTGGTCACCACCGGGGCGTCGTTGACCGGCGTCACCGAGACCGTCTTGTTGGCCGGCGCGCTGCCGTTGGTGCCGTCGTTGGCGACGAAAGAGATGACGCGCGCGGTGGCGTCGGGGTCTTGGTCGGTGTTGTCGTAGGTCACCGACTGCAGGCAGGTCTGGTAGGTGGCGAGCGGCTGGATGCCGCTGATGTTGAGCGTCGAGCTACCGCCGCCACCCACCGTCAGGCCGGCGCAGGCGGTCGCGTTGAGCTGCTCGGCGGCGCCATCCAGCACGTTGGTGATGGTCACCGTCGCCGAGGCGAGGTCGGCGTCGTCGGGGTCGGTCACCGTCACGCCGGCGTCGACGACGACGGCGCCGAGGTCCTCGGTGAAGGCGGTGCTGCCGGCCGTCGTGGTCACCACCGGCGCGTCGGGCGACGGTGCGATCGTCACCGTCTTGGCCGCGGGAGCGCTGGCGGCGGTGCCGTCGTTGGCGACGAAGCTGATGCTGCGGTCGGGCGCGGGGGTGGGATTCTGCGAGGTGTTGTCGTAGGTCACCGACTGCAGGCAGCTCTGGTACGTCGCCAGCGGCTGGCTGCCGCTGATGTTGAGCGTCGCAGTGCCGCCGCCGCCGACCGTCAGGCCGGCGCAGGAAGTGGCGTTGAGCACCTCGGCCGCGCCGTCCTGCGGATTGGTGATCGTCACCGTCGCCGAGGCGAGGTTGGCGTTGTCGACGTCGGTCACCGTCACGCCGGCGTCGACGACCACCGCGCCGCTGTCCTCGGTGAAGGCGGTGTTGCCGGCGGTCGTCGTCACCACCGGCGCGTCGTTGACCGGCGCCACCGTCACCGTCTTGTCGGCCGGGGCGCTGGCGACGATGCCGTCGTTGGCGACGAAGCGCACCACGCGCGCGGGGGCGGCGGTCGGGTTTTGCGAGCTGTCGTTGAAGGTCACCGACTGCAAGCAGGTCTGATAGGTGGCCGGCGGCTGGCTGCCGGTGATGGTGAGCGCCGAGGTGCCGCCGCCGCCGACCGTGAGGCCGGCGCAGGCGGTGGCATTGAGCGCCTCGGCGGCGCCGTCCTGCGGGTTGGTGATGGTGACCGTCGCCGAGGCGAGGTTGGGGCTGTCGGAGTCGGTGACGGTGACGCCGGCGTCGACCACCACAGCGCCGCCGTCCTCGGTGAACGTCGTCGCGCCCGCGGTCGTCGTCACCACCGGTGCCGTGTTGAACACCAGCGAGGCGTCGATGCGGAAGTAGACGCGCGCGGAAGGTGGGTCGGTGCGGGCGTAGAGCGAGGCGATGTCGTCGCCGTCGTCGGTAGCGGTGGGGTCGTGGGCGATGCGCGAGCCGGGCGGCCACTCCTCGAGCGTGTTGCCGTCGAGGTCGCCGAGCACGGCGAAGGCGACGCCGCCGCCGCCCAGCACCAGCAGCACCAGCAGCAGCGCGCGCATCGGCCGCCGCCGCAACTTGAGCGCCGCCGCGCCGGCGAGCAGCAGCACGAGGGCGAGCAGGCCCCACTGGGAGAGCGTCGGGATGTCGGCGACGCCGCCGAAGAAGAAGGCGATCGCCGGCCCGGTCGGCGAGCCGTCGGTGGTGAACAGCGTGTCGGTGCCGCCGTTGGCGTTCTCGGCGAACACCCCCAGCCGCAGGCACCTGCCTTGCCCGGCGCCCTGGCAGGGGTGGATGGGCGGCGGGAAGTCCACGATCGGCCAGAAGGTCTCGACGACGTTGAGACCGAGGTCGCCGTTGCCGATGCCGACCGGGTGGTCGGTGCCGTCGAAGAAGACCTGCGCGTTGCTGCAGTCGAAGCCCTCGATCTGCGTCACCATCGCGGCGTTGGGCGAGGTGGTGGTGTCCACCGTCGTCACCACCCGCTGGTCGTAGCCCTGGAAGCCGGATGCAGGGTCGTTGCACCCGGTCGACGCGTCGTTGTCGAAGTCGAGGAAGATCGTCAGGTTGGATTGCACCGCTGCCGCGGGAACGGCGGCGGCGATCGTGACGACCGCGGCGAGCAGGGCGGGGACGAAGTGGATGCGTCGCATCGATCACCCTCCAGGTCTGCGGGGCCGGGACCTGCTATCGAACGAGTTGGGGGGCGCCTGTCTCACCGCCCAGCGGGCACGCTTTCGGACTCGGCGGCCCGATTTCGGCTGCCCGGCGGGATGCGAGCTGTGTTGTGAACCGGCTCATACCCTAGCAGATCCACGGAGCCGAGTGGTAATCGCACGTAGTCGTGGGCGTCCGAAGGGGTCCGTCTGACGGGCAGGAAGCCGGGAAATCCCCTCCCGAGTCAGGCAGTGGCCACCAGCCGGCCATAGGCGCCGGCATGACGAGACGCACCGTTCGATCCGCGGCCGCCCCGCGTTCGGCTAGCATCGTGCCGTGTTGCGGCCACGACGGAACTTGGTCGCGGGCGGGCTGCTCGCCGCGCTGCTCGCCGGCGGCTGTGCCGCGCGGCGGCCGCCGGTGGCGGTCGACGCGGGCGTCACCGCGACCGCCGGGGAGACCGACGACGCTCCCGCGGCAACGCCTCCGGAACAGGTTCCACCGACTGCGGAGCCGCGCGCAGAGGCCGAGGCACCGCTCGAAGCGGTCGAGCTCGAGCCGCCCCTCGCAGCGATCGAGTTCGAGCCCTCCATCGCATCCGAGGCGGCCGCCGATGTCGAGTTCGAGCCCCCCCTCGCTGCCGAGCCGCCTGCCGTAGCTGCACTCTCCGCCGCCGCGGCGGACGCGTCGTCTGCCGACACGTCATCGCTACGCGATCTCTGCCGGCAGGATGACGCCAGGGAGGGCTTCCTCGACCAGAGCCGCCGGATGCTCTACGTGACCTTCTGCGGCGCGACCCTGTGGTTCGACGGCATCTTCGGCGGCACGCCCGACGTGCTCAACGCACGCGCCGTCGCCGGCCGCGTCGAGCTGTCGGGGCTGCACACCGACCACGAGGGTTACGACGGCAACGTGCGGCTGCGCCTCAACTACGACCTGCCCAACCTCGAGCGCCGCGTCCGCTTGTTCCTCGGCCGCGACGAGCCCGAACGCTTCACCGCCGACCGCCAGGAGGGGTTCGCCGTCCGTTCTGCCGTGTTCGGCCTCGACCAGAACGACGAGTGGCTGGCAGGGCTCGGCTACCGGCCGCCTGGCCGCTACCTCCAGCGCGTCGACTTCCGCATCGGCGGCCGCCTCAAGAGCGCCCCCGAAGTGTTCGTGCAGTCGCGTTACCGGCGCAACTTCTTCCTCGGCAGGAACGACGTGTGGCGCTTCCGCGAGACGGCGTTCTGGGAGAACCGCGACGGCTTCGGCTCCACCACCAGCCTCGACTGGGACCGCGTGCTGCGCCGCGACCTGGTGGTGCGCTGGGGCAACGTGGGTACCATCTCCGAGGTTACGGAGGGTCTCGAGTGGCGCTCGACGATCATCCTCTACAAGAACATGCGTGCGCTGCGTGCGGTGGCGGCCGAGCTCTTCGCCCGCGGCGCCACCGACGCCGAGGTCAGCTTCCGCGAGCTCGGCGCGCGCGCCATCTACCGCCAGCCGCTGCGCTCTAATTTTCTGTTCGGCGACCTCATCGTCGGCTACACCTGGCCGCGCTTCTTTCGCGACCAGCCCCGCGAGGGCTCGGCGATGATCGGCCTCGGCGTCGAGCTGCTGTTCGGCGCCGAGCCCTACTGACACCTTTCTTCTGGAGACCGTGCATGGCTGAGCCGGTGAGGATCGAGAGCTACGTCGAGGACCGCTGGGTGCCCGGCGAAGGCGAGGGCAGCACGCTGGTCAACCCGGCGACCGGCGAGGCGCTGGCGACCGCGTCCACGACCGGCATCGACCTCGGCGCGGCGTTGCGGCACGCGCGCGAGGTGGGCGGACCGGCGCTGCGCGCGCTGACCTTCGCGCAGCGCGCCGCCATCCTCAAGGCGCTTGCCGGCATCGTGCGCGCGCACCGCGACGAGCTGCTCGACCTCGCGATGAGCAACGGCGGCAACACCAAGGGCGACGCCAAGTTCGACGTCGACGGCGCTAGCGGCACGCTGGCCTTCTACGCCAACCTCGGCCGCGGGCTCGGCGACGGGCGTTACCTGCTCGACGGCGAGCCGGTGCCGCTCGGCCGCGCCACGCCGTTCGCCGGCCGCCACCTGTGGGTGCCGCGCCGCGGTGCCGCGGTGCTCGTCAACGCCTACAACTTCCCGGCCTGGGGGTTCGCCGAGAAGGTGGCGTGCGCGCTGCTCGCCGGAATGCCGGTGGTGGTCAAGCCGGCGACCCAGACGGCGCTCGTCGCCTGGCGCATCGCGCAGCTCTACGTCGACGCGGGGGAGCTGCCGGCGGGGAGCTGGACCTTCCTCGCCGGTCCCGCGGGCGACCTGCTCGACCACCTCGAGGCGCAGGACGTGCTCGCCTTCACCGGCTCGGCGGCGACCGGCGCGAAGATGCGCGCGCATCCGCGCGTGCTGGCGAAGGGAGTGCGCGTCAATGTCGAGGCCGACTCGCTCAACGCCGCCGTGCTCGGGCCTGACGTCGAGCCGGGGACGCCGACGTGGGAGCTCTTCGTCAAGGAAGTCGTGCACGAGGTGACGCAGAAGGCGGGGCAGAAGTGCACGGCGACGCGCCGCGTCTTCGTGCCGCGGCCGCGGCTCGCGGCGGCGCGTGAGGCGCTCGTCGAGCGGCTGGCGCAGGTGCGGGTCGGCGATCCGCTCGCCGAGGGCGTTGGCATGGGGCCCGTGGTGAGCGCCGCGCAGCGCCGCGACGTGGAAGAGGGCATAGCGACGCTCGCGCGCGGTGCCGAGGTCGCGTGGTCCGGCGACGCGCCGGCGGAGCACGGCTTCGTCGCGCCGCGGCTGCTGGTGGCCGAGGAGCCGCGCGCGGCGATCGACGTCCACCGCCGCGAGGTGTTCGGCCCGGTCGCCACGCTGATGCCCTACGACGGCAGCGCCGAGGACGCCGGCGAGCTCGTCGGCCTCGGCGAGGGCTCGCTGGTGTCGAGCGTCTACTCCGACGACACCGACTTCGTGGCGGCGGCGGTGCTGGCGATGGCGCCCTACAACGGGCGGGTGCACGTGGGCACCGGCGAGGTGGCCGCGGAGTCGCTGGGCCCGGGCACCGTGCTGCCGGGCTTGGTGCATGGGGGCCCGGGCCGCGCCGGCAGCGGCGAGGAGCTGGGCGGCATCCGCGGTCTCCACCACTTCATGCAGCGCACGGCGGTGCAGGGCCCGCAGTCGGCGCTCGACCGGATCGCCGCGGACGGCGTCGCGGGTTGACGATGGTTTGCGTGCGGCCAATCGCGCGGCGATGAACGCTCGCGATCAGCCGGCCACGCGCTCGACGCCGCAGTAGACGTTGCAGCGGCCCGGGCGCACGAAGCCGACCACCGTCATCCCGGCGCGCGCAGCGAGGCGCAGGGCCAGGGTCGAGGGCGCGCCTACGGCGGCGATCGCCGGCACGCCCGCGCGCAACGCCTTCTGCACGATCTCGAAGCCGATGCGCCCCGACACGGCGAGCACGCTTTCGCCAGCCGGCAGCCGCGAGGCGAGGAGCAGCGCGCCGACCACCTTGTCGACGGCGTTGTGGCGGCCGATGTCCTCGCGCGACAGCAGCAGCTCGCCGTCGCCGTTGAAGAGCGCCGCGGCGTGGATGCCGCCGGTCTGCGCGAAGAGCTCCTGCGCCGGCGCCATGCGCCGCGGCAGGTCGAGCAGCAGCGACAGCGGCAGCCGCGGCCCTGCCGGCAACGGAGGGAAGCCACTGGCGAACACCGTGTCGACGGCAGCCTTGCCGCAGAGGCCGCAGGCCGCGGTGGAGAGGAATGGACGTGGGGTCGGAATCGCGCTCGTGCCATCGCGCCTCGCGCGCACGCGGGCGACGACGCGGCTGCCCGGGGCGTCGCCGGTGGCGACCTCCTCCAGCGCGGCGAGGTCGCTGGCGTCGTCGACAATGCCTTCGGCGTAGAGCAGACCGGCGGCAAGCTCGCGGTCATGGCCGGGAGTGCGCAGCGTCACCGCGAGGGGCGACGGTGTCGCGTCGCCGACTGCGAGCAGGATCTCCAACGGATCCTCGATCGCCACCGGGTCGGCGAGCTCGCCGCGGGTGCCGTCGAGGAAGAAGGTGGTCGGCCACGGCTGCGCGCCGGCGGGCATGGCGGCGGACCGTAGCACGGGGCGTCACCACGGGCCGGTGGAAATGGTGGGCCGGGCGGGACTCCCCGCCCGGCACCGAGACTGTGGTGCCGGGCCGACGGCGCCAACGACGGAAGTGGATCAGCCCGCCGCGGCGATCGCTGCGGTGACCTCGCCGGTCCTCATCTCGTAGATCTGCGAAGCGCGCTCGCAGAGCATGCCGAAGTAGTTGAAGGACATGAGGAGGCGGGTGAACCCCACGATGATGGTCGCAACCGGGCGCGACACGCCGTGGAGCGCCGTGGCCATCGCTGCCGGCGGCACGCCGCGCAGGCTCTCGACTTCTCCGGCGAAGGTGCGCAGGTCGCTCTGCAGCTCGCGTAAGTGGCGATCGAGCAGCCGCAGGCCCGCGCGTGCGCCGCCGTCCTTCACGCGGGCGGCGACGTCCTCCCAGTAGAGGCGGTGTGGCAGCGCCGCTCCGTGCGCGAGGAGCTCCCGATACATCGCTTCGGTGTCGATCACGGGGAAGAAGCGCTCGCGCGCTATGAGCGGATCAGCGGCGTCGACCCCCTCGCGTTCGAAGAGCTCGGCGCGGGTTCGCACCAGCGCCTCGCCGATAGCGGTGAGGTGGTCGTTGCACGAGCTGAGCAGGCCCAGGCCCTCTTCGAGCCCGCAGCCGCTGTCGCCGGCATCGTGCGCCAGTGCCGCGTCCACCGCATCGTGCAGCCGATTGAGGGCCAGTTGGACGTCGAGGTTGGCTTCGCGGTAATGCCGCTCGAGGTCGCGGCTGCGGCGCTCGAGATGCTCGCTGAAACCGTTGCTGTAGGTGACCGAGAAACCGAGCATGCATCGAGGTCCAAAGGTGCATCCCATGATTTCGTCTCCCGTAGGCTTTTGATTTGGGTCGTCGGTGAGTAAACGCACGGAAGGCAGACGGCGTGGCGGACCACGGCCGGGCCGAGCCAGGTCGGCGCCGCGCTGAAGGCGGCTCGCTGCCCACGCCTGCTCTGGGCAGGGCGCGGCCGCGATCGAAGCCGTGGTCAGCCTCCGAGCGCCTGGAACAGGGCCCAGGTGGCGGGAGAGCGCAGCCGCGGATCGTGGCTTTCGAGAAGCCGGACCTGCGCGCGGCGAAGCGCCAGGGCGGGGTGGTCGCCGGCTCGCAGTCGCGTGTGGAGGCCGGCCAACAGCTCGACGCTGCGCTGGTCGCTCACCGGCCACAGCGAGGCCACCACCGTCGGCACGTCGGCCGACAGGAATGCGCGGGGCAGACTGAGCCTGCCCTCGGCAACGGCGAGAGGTCCGGCCGTGCTGCCGCAGGATGCGAGCACCAGCGTTCGCGTGCGCCCGAGCGGAAGGCTGCCGATCTCGTCCGCAAACAGCGCGCCGGTGCCGTCACCGGGCCGCCGGGCCGCGAGCGCCAAAGCCGAGCGGGACGGCGACACGTCATCGACCAGCGCGTGCGTGGCGAGGTGCACGATCGAGTGCTTGCCCAGACCCTGGACCAGCGCCTCGCGCGTCGCGTGCTCGTCGGTCATCAGCAGGCTTCCCGGATAAACCTGAGCCACGCGTCGAGCTTCGTCGGCGGCGCCCGGCAGCGACGACAGGCCGGGGAAGAGCTTCGCGTCGACGCGCGGATCGCCGAGGACGAGCGCGGTGGCCGGATCGCCGGCGAGCGAACGCCAGCGATTGCGGGCATGGAGGTAAAAGGCGGCGCTGGGGGCGATCTCGACGGTGTAGCGCTGGACCAGGAAGGAGCCGCCGTCGTCGAGCAGCGCGGAGAAGGGCAAGGTCGCCAAGGCCTTGTCCGGGACTATGACGAGGCGGTTCGTGTCGGCAGGGAGGAGCGCAGGAGCGACAAGAGCGCCGTGCAGGCGCCGGGCGACCCTCGCGCTCTCGGTCGTCCACTCGCCGGCGGCGAGATCGGCGTCGAGCTTTCCCACCCAAGTGGAGACCTGGCGCGCGGAGGTCGGGAGCCGGACGAGTTGGGCGCCGCGGTGGTCGACCCGCCAGACCAGCATGTCTTCGCCCACCTGCGCGTACGACAACAGCGTGGTCGTCGCGTCGAGCTCGCGCCTGACGCGCGCGAGCGCCACCGGCTCCGGTGCACCGGCGGTGCCGGCGTAAGGCGCCAGGGCTCGGCGCCGCGCGCGCTCGCTCCAGAGAAAGGCCTGGTCGTCGCGGTTACGCCCCAGCTCGACCGCCATCATCTGGTCGTAGAGCGCCGGAGCGCCGTCGAGGCGAGTGAGCCACACCTCGTCGGCGTTGGCAAGGCGCGGTTGTCGCTCCAGCAGGGCGATCCCTTCCCGCAAGTCGCGCTCGGAGGCGGCGGTATCGCCCGCGGTGCGGTGGGCGAGGGATCGCTGCAGCAAGAGGCCGGGAAGGCGCGTCGTGGTTCCGAAATCGCGGAAGCCAGCGAACGCTCGCGACAGCGCTTTCACCGCTACCGCGGGGGAGACGGCGTTGGCACCGTGCGTCGCCGCGAGCTCGGCGGCGAGCCAATCGCGGACGCCGGACCGGGCGAGAGACCGAGTGGCAAGCGCTGCCTGCGCGAGCTCGCCGGCGCCGCGGTCGCGCTCGCCGAGCTGGAAGCTCACGCGGGCGCGCCAGAGGCGCAGGTAGGCCTCGTCGTCCGGCAGGCTCGCATAGCCGCCGGCGGTCAGCTCGTCGAGGAAGGCATCGGCGAGCCAGGGCCGTCCACCCAACACGCCCCACGTCGCGGCGCCGAGCAGGATGCCGAAGCTGCGACGGCGATCCTCGATCATGGGCGCTGCGGCCACGGCGGCGGCACGATGCTGCCAGGTGCTGCGCTCGTCCCCGGCGAGAGTGTAGGCCTCACTGAGCAGGTAGTGGATCCACGCCGTCGCTGCGGCTTCGCCCAGGCGCTCGAAGGCCGAGAGCGCTTCGAGGTAGCGGCCGATCGCCTTGCCGGTCTCGGCCCGGTTGGTGGCGAGGAGCCCTTCGAACCACGCCAGTCTTGCAGCGGTGTAGAGATCGTCGCCGCCCCTCGCCGCCCGTTGCGCGACGCGTTCCGTCAGCCCACCCTGTTGACCGCTGGTGATGAATGTCGCCACCAGTACCTCGACCGTGGCGCGACGCCAACCGATGCCGTCGACGGCGAACAAGGAAGCGGCCCGCGTCAGCTCCTGGCGCGCTGCTCCCGAATCCATCCGCTCGACGGCGGCCTCGCCTCTGGCGAGCGCCTGGTGCGCGGCGGCCAGACGCCTTGCGGCCGCACCGCTGGCGGCCTTGGCTTCGGTGACTTGGTTGGCGAGCCGGTCTTCGCCGGTTTGGGCCTGATAGACGGCGGCAACCGACGATGCGACGGCGAGCGCACGCGAGGCGCGTTCGCGCTTGCCGGCGGTGACGGCGGCACCCCATTCCGGTAGTAGCTCCCACTCGACCAGTCGCCGGGCGTGGAAGCGGTGCGCCGCGACGAGGGAGGCCAGGACCGGGTCGTCTCGTTCCGCCGCGCGGCGCAGCTCGCGGGTCGACGAGAGGGGTGGCGTCGTTGCTGGGCGGAGATCGCGAAGATGGCGCTCGGCCTCGGCGGCCCATTGCGGGTCGGTCTCCTCGGCGAGATAGCTCTGCCAGGCGCGCCGTGCCTCGGCGCTCAGGTGAAGCTCCTCGAGTGCCAGCGCGCGATTGAACCGCGCCTCGATCAAGGAGGGGTCGGCGGCGAGCGCCGACGACGACGTCTCCACTGCCAAGGCGATATCCGCGGCAGCACCCTGCCGCTGACCACGAGCCAGGTAGGCGGCGCCGAGGTCGCTGCGCAGCCGCGGATTCTCAGGATCGTTGGCCATCGCCCGCGCCAGCGTCACCAGCGCGCGGTCGAGATCGCCGGCGAGGAGATGGGCATCCGCCAGCGCCCCCAGTCGGTCGGCGCTCGGCGTCGCGATCGCCGCTTTCCGCACCTTCTCGGCGGCGGCGTAGTAGCTCCACGACGAGTCCGCGGGTGTCGACGAGACGCTACGCCAGGTATCCCTGGCCGGCGCCCAGCGGAAGCCGCCGGTGAGCCGGGGCGCCAGCGGGCGGGATTCGGCGGTGGCGGCGATCAGCGGCGCGCGCGGATCGCGTCGCCAGGGCGCGCCGCCGGCGCCCGTGGCGAGCCACGCCATCGTGGGCACGGAGACGAGCGCCAACACCCCGGCCGCGACCGCCCAGCGGTGGCTCCGCGCTTCCGACAGCACCGGCGGCGGCGCGGTGAGCACCTGGAAGCGCACCGACTCGGCAACGGCGTTCGCACACGCCTCGCACGCCGCGAGGTGCTCCTCGACGCGCTCGCGCTGTTCGGGGAAGAGCTGGCCGTCCAGGTAGGCGGCCAGCCGCTCGGCGTCAGGGCAGGGGGCCAACAGCGGCCTCGGCCGGCTCAGCGCCCTTGCTGGCGGTCCTGGTCTCCATCGGCCTGATTAGACGGACGCGGCTCCTCGGATTCCCCCTCCCCGCCGAGGCCGAAGTCCAAGGTCGGGCCCCGCTGGAGCATCCGGGCGACGTCGTGGCGGTCCAGCCCCGCCTCGCGGAGGTCGCGCCGGATGGACTTGAGGACGCCCGTGAGGCGCTTGTACAACGCCTTCTGCGGCAGGCCCATGCCGCGCGCCGTCTCCGCCACCGACAGGCCGTCGCCGAAGTGGAGGCGCAGCAGCGTACGGTCCTGCACACGCAGGCGCCGCATGCTGCCCGCCACGGCGACGGTGATCTCTCTCTCGGCCACCCGCTGCAGGGCGGCCTCCTCCGGGCTCAGGGCCGGCGCCGGCTCGGCCACCTCGTCGGCTCCGATGGGCTGGGTGCGCGGCCGGCCCGGGCGCGGGGGCAGCTGGTCGTGCAGGCGCGTCAGCTCGGCCACGCCCACGGCGGTGCCGCGGGCGCCGAGCACCTGGCAGGCCTCGGTGAAGGTGAGCCCCTCGCGGTAGAGCAGCTCTTCGAGCGCCGCGGCCACGGGGCCAAGCCGCAGCGCCGCGGCGGAGGCGCGCCATTTGCCCCACAGCTGGTTGCAGTAGTCGTGGAAGAGGCGCTGGACGACGACGGTGAGGTAGGTCTTGAGCGTGCTGTGCCCACGCCAGCGGCGCAGGATCTGGTAGTCGTCCTCCACCAGCCGCAGCCGGACGAAGGACTCCAGCTCCTCGGTCTGCTCGCCGTTGAGGCGGTAGCGGCGGGCGAGGAAGCCCACCAGCTCGCGCAGCAACGCGAGGTTGGCGAGCAACAGCTCGCGTGGGCTCAAGTCCGAGGACACGACACCATCCCGGATCCCTGAGGTCCAGCCGGCGCCGGGCGCCGAGCGGACGATTCGTAGCGTGAGCGGGGATTGTACTTGAGAAAAGCCGCGGTTGGTGGGTGGAATTTCGAGCTTCGCGGCCGTCTAAGGGGGCGAACGCCATGCCTACCGAAACCAGCCCGCCGCCCACCCGCCCGCCGCACGGCGCCGCCGGCGCGGCGGCCGAGGCCGTCCACGCGAGGCAGGAGATGGCCGAAGCGCTCGTGCGCAGCAGCCTCGACGGCATCATCGCCGTCGACCGCGACGGGCGGATCCAGGTGTGGAACCCGGCGATGGAGCAGCTGACCGGCCTTGCCGCCGCGCGCTGCGTGGGGTCGCCGGTGGGCGAGGTGCTGGAGGAGATCGGCGCCGCGGACCTCGCGTCCTACTTCCGCCGCGCGCTCGCCGGCGAACGGGTGGCGGCGCCGCGCCGGCGGCTCGCCGGCGCCGGCGGCGAGCCCACCCTCGAAGGCCACTACGCGCCGGTGCTCGACGGCGCCGGCAGCATCGGCGGCGCGCTCTGCGTCGTGCGCGACGTCAGCGCTCAACAGCAGCTCGAGGAGCAGCTGCTGCAGGCGCAGAAGATCGAGGCGGTGGGGCAGCTCGCGGGCGGCGTCGCCCACGACTTCAACAACCTGCTCACGGTCATCCTCGGCTACTGCGAGCTGGCGGAGCTGCGCGTCGACGAGACCGCCGGCGTGCGCGGCGACCTCGGCGAGATCCGCCGCGCCGCCGCCCGCGCCGCGACGCTCACCCGCCAGCTGCTGGCGTTCTCGCGCAAGCAGGTGCTGCAGCCGGAGGTGGTCTTCCCCAACGACGAGGTGCGCGAGCTCGAGCAGATGCTGCGCCGCCTGATCGGCGAGAACGTCGAGCTCAGCACGCGGCTCGCCGCCGACGCCGGCCGCGTGCTGGTGGACCGCAACCAGCTCCACCAGGTGCTCGTCAACCTGCTGGTCAACGCCCGCGACGCCATGCCGCGCGGCGGCAAGCTGCTCATCGAAACGCGCAACAGCGAGCTCGACGAGGACTACGCACGGGTGCATCCGGGAGCGCGGCCGGGCTCTTACGTGATGATCGCGGTGAGCGACACCGGCACCGGCATGGACGAGTCGGTGAAGAGCCGCGTCTTCGAGCCCTTCTTCACCACCAAGGAGCGCGGCAAGGGTACCGGCCTCGGCCTGTCGATGGTCTACGGCGTCGTCAAGCAGAGCGGCGGCTACATCTGGGTGAACAGCGAGCCGGGACACGGCACCACCTTCGAGATCTTCCTGCCGCGCGTCGAGGGCGCCGCCGACGCCCGCGGCGGAGGAGAGGCCATCGTCAAGGTGCCGATGGGTGCGTGTTAGCATCGCCGCCGTGCTGCTGCGCGAGAGCCCGAACACGGGGCTTAACCCGGCTGGACCTGATCCAACCGGCGCCGGCCTCGAGCTCGGCCGCGAGAGCATCCTCGGCGACTACCGCCTCGCCGTCCGCAGCCGCCAGATGAGCCTGCTCGGGCGCCGCGAGGTGCTCACCGGCAAGGCCAAGTTCGGCATCTTCGGCGACGGCAAGGAAGTGGCGCAGCTGGCGCAGGCGCGGGCCTGGCGCCCGGGCGACTTCCGCTCCGGCTACTACCGCGACCAGACGCTGATGCTGGCGCTGGACTCGATCACCGTCGAGCAGTTCTTCGCCCAGCTCTACGCCGACCCCGACCCCGAGCGCGAGCCGCACTCGGCGGGCCGGCAGATGAACGCCCACTTCGCGACGCCCCTGGTGGCGCCCGAACGGCGACTGGCTGAGCGCGGCCGACCGCTTCAACAGCTCGGCCGACCTCTCGCCGACCGGCTCGCAGATGCCGCGGTTGGTGGGGCTCGCGCAGGCGTCGAAGCTCTACCGCGAGCTCCCGGCGGCCGCCGACGCGCGCTTCACCCGCGACGGCAACGAGGTCGCCTGGGGCACCATCGGCAACGCCAGCTGCGCCGAGGGGATGTTCTGGGAGTCGGTCAACGCCATCGGCGTGCTGCAGGGGCCGGCGGTGATCTCGATCTGGGACGACGGCTACGGCATCTCGGTGCCCAACGAGCACCAGGTCACCAAGGGCGACCTCTCGGCGCTGCTCTCCGGCTTCCAGCGCCAGCCCGGACCAGCCCGGCGGCTACGACGTCTACACGGTGCGCGGCTGGGACTACCCGGCGCTCGTCGAGACCTACCGCGCGGCGGCGGCGACGGCGCGGCGCGAGCACGTGCCGGCGATCGTCCACGTCGTCGAGATGACGCAGCCGCAGGGGCACTCGACCTCCGGCAGCCACGAGCGCTACAAGTCGGCCGAGCGGCTGCGCTGGGAGGAGGAGCACGATCCGGTACAGCGCCTGCGCGCCTGGCTGCTCGACGAAGGGCTGGCGAACCGCGAGGAGCTGGAGGCGATCGACGCCGAGGAGCTGCGGCTGGTCCGCGACGCGCAGCGGCGGGCCTGGGACGCCTTCCAGGAACCGATCCGCGCCGAAGCGCGCGAGCTGTTCGCGCTGCTCGGCGAGCTGGCCACGACTTCGCGGCGCGGCGACGAGCTGCGCGCGCCGCTCGACGAGATCGTGCGCGGCATCGAGCGCCAGGGGACGTTGCTGCGCCGCCACTTCATGGTGGCAGCGCACGAAGCGCTGCTGCTGTTGCGCGGCGAGGAGCTGCCGTGCGGCGGACGCGGCTCGCCGCCTGGCGCGCCGAGCAGGAGCGGGCGAACCTGCGCCGCTACGGCGCGCACCTCTACGTCGAGGGCGAGCGCTCGGCGCTGTCGGTGCCGGTGGTCGCTCCCGCCTACGCCGACGACGCGCCGGTGCTCAACGGCTTCGAGGTGCTCAACGCCTGCTTCGACGCCCACCTGGGGCGCGAGCCGCGGCTGCTCGCGTTCGGCGAGGACGTCGGCCGTCTCGGCGACGTCAACCAGGGCTTCGCCGGCCTGCAGGACAAGCACGGCGTCGTGCGCGTCGGCGACACCGGCATCCGCGAGGCGACGATCATCGGCCAGGCGATCGGGCTGGCGATGCGCGGGCTGCGGCCGATCGCCGAGATCCAGTACCTCGACTACCTGCTCTACGCGCTGCAGATCCTCTCCGACGACCTCGCCACGCTGTCGTACCGCAGCGCCGGCACGGCAGCGCGCGCCGGTCATCGTGCGCACGCGCGGCCACCGGCTGGAGGGGATCTGGCACTCGGGCTCGCCGATGGGCGGCATCCTGAACCTGGTGCGCGGCCTCTGGGTCTGCGTGCCGCGCGACATGACGCGGGCCGCCGGCATGTACAACACGCTGCTGCGCGGCGACGACCCGGCGATCGTCGTCGAGGTGCTCAACGGCTACCGCGCGAAGGAGCGGCTGCCGCAGCAACGTCGCCGACTTCACGGTGCCGCTCGGCGTGCCGGAGGTGCTGCGGCGAGGGCAGCGACGTCACCGTCGTCAGCTACGGCGCCACGCTGCGCATCGTGATCGAGGCGGCGGAGCTGCTGGCGACGCGTCGGCGTCGAGGCCGAGGTCGATCGACGTGCAGACGCTGCTGCCGTTCGACCGCCCGGGCGTGATCCGCGAGTCGCTGCGCAAGACGCACCGGCTGCTGGTCGTCGACGAGGACGTGCCGGGCGGCGCCTCGGCTTACATCGTGCAGCAGGTGCTCGGCGGCGGCGTGAGGGTTTCTGGTGGCTCGACGCGCCGCCGCGGACGCTGACCGCGAAGGATCACCGGCCGCCCTACGGGTCGGACGGCGACTACTTCGCGAAGCCGAGCCGCGAAGAGATCTTCGCGGCGGTGCGGTCGTTGGTCGCCGAGTAGGCGCTTGCTGCTTGCCGAGCTCGTCGAGGCCGCGGATCGCGTCGCTTCGACGTCCAAGCGGCTGGAAAAGATCGGCATTCTCGGCGAGCTGCTCGCACGCTCATCGCCAAACGAGGCAGTGATCGCGGGAGCGTTCCTGACCGGTGGGCCGCGGCAGGGACGGATCGGCATCGGGCCGGCGTTGCTGCACCAGGTGCGGCCGCCGGCGCGGCCGCGGCGGCGCTCAGCCTCGAAGAGGTCGACGCCTCGTCTGGGCGCCATCGCCGCGCGTCGCCGGCAGCGGCTCCGGCGCCGCGCGCGCCGAGATGCTGGGCGCGCTGCTCGCGCGCGCCACCGCGGCGGAGCAGGACTTCCTGCGCCGGCTGCTCTTCGGCGAGCTGCGACAGGGCGCGCTCGAAGGCGTGATGGCCGAGGCGGTGGCGAAGCGCGGCCGGCATCCCGGCGGCGGCCGTGCGGCGGGCGCTGATGGTGGCGGGGAGCCTCGGCGAGGTGGCGGCAGCGGCGCTCCGCGGCGGCGAGGCGGCGCTCGCGGGCCTCGGCGTCGAGCTGTTCCGCCCGCTGCAGCCGATGCTGGCGCAGACGGCCGACGACGTCGGCGAGGCGGTCGGCGCTGCTCGGCGAGGCGAGCTTCGAGGCCAAGCTCGACGGCGCGCGCGTGCAAGTGCACAAGAGCGGCGGCGAGGTGCGCGTCTTCTCGCGACGCCTCAACGACGTCACGGTGGCGGTGCCCGAGGTGGTCGAGGCGGTGGCGGCGCTGCCGGCGCGCGAGCTGATCCTCGACGGCGAGGTGATCGCCCTGCGCGCCGACGGCACGCCGCATCCGTTCCAGGTCACCATGCGCCGCTTCGGCCGCAAGCTCGACGTCGACGGGCTGCGCGGCGAGCTGCCGCTGTCGCCGTTCTTCTTCGATCTGCCTGTGGCTCGACGGCGCGAGCCTGCTCGGCGGCGCCGCAGCGCGAGCGCGCCGCCGCCCTCGCCGCGCTGCTGCCGCCGGCGCTGCGCGTTCGAGCGGCTGGTCACCGCCGACCCGCCGCCGCCGAGGAGTTCCTTCGCGCGACGCTGGCGCGCGGCCACGAGGGCGTGATGGCGAAGGGTCTCGACTCGCCCTACGAGGCCGGCAGCCGCGGCGCCAGCTGGCTCAAGGTCAAGCAGGCGAAGACGCTCGACCTCGTGATCCTGGCGGCGGAGTGGGGGAACGGCCGGCGCCAGGGCTGGCTCTCCAACCTGCACCTCGGCGCCCGCGACCCCGAGGGCAGCATCGTCGACGAGACCTATCCGGAGGCGCCGGGCTTCGTCATGCTCGGCAAGACCTTCAAGGGGCTCACCGACGAGATGCTCGCCTGGCAGACCGAGCGCCTCCTCGCGCTTGGCCGCGCGCCGCGACCGCCACGTCGTCTACGTGCGCCCCGAGGTCGTCGTGGAGATCGCCTACAACGACCTGCAGGAGAGCCCGCACTACCCGGCCGGCCTGGCGCTGCGCTTCGCGCGCGTCAAGGGCTACCGCCACGACAAGCGCCCCGAGGACGCCGACACCATCGCCACCGTGCGCGAAGCCTACGCGCGCGCCACCGGGCTGCCGGCCCCGTAACCGCGCGGCCAGGCCAAGAGCCCGCCGGCGAAACGAGGGCCGGGCGGGGGCGCCCCCTGCCCCTAGAGGGGCAGGGGGAAGGGGCCCGCGGGGGTGGGCTAGTCGCCGCTGCGGCGGTCGCGCGGCCGGCCGAAGGAGAGGACCTTGGCTCCGTCCTGCTCATCGCCCTCGCCGCTCGCCGGCGTCAGGCTCGCGGGTGCCGCCGTGCCGGCGAGCGCCGGCAGGTCGAAGCGCAGGCCGAACTCGGCGGTGGGATCGAAGAAGGCGACCACCGCTTCCCACGGCACCACCAACCGCGCCGGCGAGCCGTCGAAGCGCAGTGTCACCGCGAAACCCTCGTCGTCGACGACGAGGTCGTCGAACTGGTGCTGGAGGACGACGGTGATCTCCTCCGGGAAGCGTTGGCGCAGGAAGGGCGGCAGCTGCGTCCCCGGGTGGTCGGTGCGCAGGCTCAGAGTAGAAGTGGTGCTCGCCCGGCAGCCCGTCGCGCACCGTGCGCTCGAGCACGACGCGCACCACCGAGCGCAAGGCGCGCTGCAGCAAGGTGCCGTATTCGATCTCGCTCTCGGCCATCGCCGGCCCGATGCTACCAGGCGTGCTGACCTTCTCTCGCCTCCGCCGACGACCGGCCTCCCCAACAAAGCAGACGCGCAAGGAGATATCGACATGGTGCAGCCGCAGTCCGTACCGCCGCAGAAGAAGGGTTTGAGCATCTGGGCCTGGGTGGCGATCGGGTGTGTCGGCATCCTCATCCTCGGTGGCGTCGCGGTCGTCGGCGGCACCTGGTGGGTTGCCCGGAAAGCCAAATCGGCCATCGCCGACTACCAGGACAACCCGGGCCTGGCGACGGTGAAGATGCTGACCGCGATGAACCCCGACCTCGAGCTGGTGAGCAGCGACGAGGCGAGCGGCAAGGTGACCATCAAGAACAAGAAGACGGGCGAGGTGGTCACCGTCAACATGGCCGACATCCAGAACGGCAAGATCAGCTTCGACACGCCGCAGGGCGAGAGCAGCATGAGCTTCGACCAGGGCGCGGGGAAGATGGAGGTGCGCGGCGCCAACGGCGAGGTGGCCTCTTTCGGTGCCGCGGCGCAGTTGCCGGCCTGGGTCCCGGCCTACCCGGGCGCCGCGGCGGAGGGGGTCTACTCCGCCGAGGACGCCTCGCAGCGCGGCGGCACTTTCGGCCTGACGACGACGGACTCGGTGAGCCAGGCCTTCGCCTTCTACAAGGGCCAGCTCGAGGGCGCCGGCCTCAAGGTCACGGAAAACCACTACTCCGGCCCCAACGGCGACGGCGGCATGGTGGTGGGCGAGAGCGGCGACGGCCAGCGCACCGTCACCTTCACCATCAACGTCGAGTCGGGCAAGACGCGCGTCACCGGCGTCTACAGCGAGAAGAAGGGCTGACGCCGGCCACGGGCTGAAGCCGAGCTGCGGTGCGGACGAGCGGCGGGCATGGGCCCGCCGCCTTCGTTAGCGCGGATCGAGCATCGTTCGTCCGCATAGAGGGCTGGTATGGTCCGCCGCATGTCACCACGGTGGATCCGGCTCGCAGCGGTCGTCGCGCTGCTCGCCGGCGCTTGGTGGCTGTGGTCGTGGTGGCGCTCGCCCGAGCGGCGGATCCACCGCCGGCTCGACGCGCTGATGGAGCGGCTCGAGAAGAGCGGCGGTGAGTCGGCGCTCGCCGGCGCGGCGACGGCGCGCGGCGTGCTCGACTTCTTCGCCCCTGGCTTCATCGTGCGCGCCCGCCCGTACGAGGGCGAGCTGCGCGACCCGCAGGAGCTCGCCGGCGCGGTGATGCGGTTTCGCGGCGACGCTCGGCGCATCGAGATCCAGGTGTCGGACCGCCACCTGACGCTGGGGTCAGGCAAGCGCAGCGCCGAGCTGCTGTTCGTGGCCGGCGTCACCTACGACCGTGGCGCCGGTCCCGGCCGCGAGAGCTGGCGGGTGCGCTCGCTGTGGATCGAGGACGCCGGCGAGTGGCGCCTCGCCGAGCTCGAGCTGCTGCAGCCCGTCGAGGGCGGCGGCGGCCTGCTCGGGCCGTAGCGGGGCTACTCGCTCGGGCTTAGGCTACTGCTCGGGCTTGGCGCCCAGCCGCCGGCGCCGCACCGGGCCCGCCACCGTCGGCGGCAGCGAGGGCGCGCCGGGCTCGAGCAGGAACTCCTGCAGGCCGTTCTGCAGCAGGTAGCTGCGGTCGACGCGGAAGGCGCCGAGCGCGCGCTGCAGGCTGGCGTCGGTGAGCCGCACGGTGTCGAGCAGCGGGCCGGCGTGCGGCCACTGGCGGATGGTGTGGTCGTCGACGATCTCCCAGCGCGCCGGCTGCGCCGGCAGCCGGCCCTCGCGCGCCACCATCGCGTGCAGCAAGGTGCGCGGGTGGCAGTGCGGCGCCAGCCGTTCGCCGAGCACCACCAGGCCGGCCGGCCCGAGATAGTCGAGCAGGTCCCAGGCGAGGACGGCGTCGAAGCGCGACTCGGGCGTGAAGTGCAGCAGGTCGGGGAGCGAGCGCATGCAGCCGGCGTCGAAGCGCCCGCCGGCGCGGCACGGCGCGGTTGTCGAGTAGAGGGCCTCGACGACGTAGCTCGCGCCGCGGCCGACGAAGAAGGTCATGTTGTTGTGGTTGGCGTTGCCGAGGTCGAGGACGCGCCAGCGGCGGTCCGCCTCGCGGCGGCGCAGCACGTCGGCGAGCGCCCAGGAGCGGAAGGCGGGCGCGGGTGCCGGCGGCGGCGCGGGGGTCGGGCGCAACGCCTCGACGCGCGCCGGCGTCCTCGCAGCGGCGCGCCAGAGACGCACTCAGCCGCTCCCTTCGCCGACGAGAGCGGGGCTGGCGGCTACGGCGGCGTCGCCGCCGGTGTCGACAGGGGCTTCGGCCGGAGTGGCCGGTGAGACGGCAGTGGGCTCGGCCTGGCTGCCGTCCATGTCGACGTTGCCCTGGAACTGACACCCCTCCTCGAGCCCGACGCGCGGGGCGCGGATGTCGCCCTGCATGCGGCCGCCGGCGCGCACGGTCACCATCTGGGCGGCGACCACGTTGCCGACGAGCTCGCCTTCGACGACGACGCTCCGCGCCGTGACGTCGGCGCGCACGCGGCCGCTGGGGCTCACCGTCACCTGGTGGGCCGGCGCCTGCACCTCGCCCTCGAGCTGGCCCTCGATCCAGACGTCCTCGCGCGCCGACAGCTGGCCGCGCAAGGCCGACACCGGTCCGACGGTGGCGCGCCGGCCGCCAGCGCCGGAATGGGGAGCCGGGCGCGCGTCGCCGCCGCTGCGCGCGGCGGGAGCCGTCGGTGGAGCAGGGCCCGCAGGCCCGCCTTGCTGGTTCGCCATGACGCGAACGCCTCCTCTCGGTTCCATAGCAGGGTACGGAACGCGGGAGGAGGCGTCAAGCCGAACGCTTCACTGGACACCCTCTCGGGTGGCCCTCCTGTGGCTACTCCTCGACCGAGACGCCGATCAGCTCGACAGGGGTCGTCGGCGGGGCGTTGGCGTTCAAAGCGACGCTCACCGAGGCGTTGCCGCTGGGCGGGATGTTGAGGTCCCACTGGAAGGCCCCGGTGTAGTCGAAGGGGCCCTGCGGCAGCGTCGTGTTGTTGAAGTTGTCGATGTTGGCGTCACCGAGCTCGCCGAACACGTCCGCGGCGCCGAACGCCCTCACCAGGAAGGCGTTCGCAGGTGGATTGAAGCCGCGCTGCTCGGCCGCACCGGTGGTGGTGTCGGTGATGCGGATGTAGTTGTTCGGGTTGAGCAGGGTCGCGTTGTCGGTGCCGGCGCTGCCGTTGACGTCGAAGTCCGCGCCATGAAACAGGCTGATCACGAGCGGATTGACGGCGCTGAGGTTGGTGATCGACATCGTCAGGATCAGCTCGCCCATGCCGGCTCCCGGGCTGGTGAGCGCCAGGCTGTTAGTGGCGCTGAACAACCCGCGGGCCGACACGTCGGCCCAGGTGATGGTCCCGGCCGCACCGACACACGTGGTCGTGGTCGGAGCAGGAAAGAAGAACTCCTGGGTGTCTCCCGAGACACGGAACCACCAGCCGTCCTCGAACAGAATGTCCCCGGTGCCGACGCCGGTGAAGTTCGAGGTCTGCGTGGCGTCATAGTGGGAGGCCGCCGGGATCAGGTAGGTGGCCCCCGAAGCGGTGAGCGTGCAGATCTGGGCATGAACCGACGCAGGGAGGAGCGCTACCACCGCGAGAAACGCCACGAGACACAGCTTGCGCATCATGAAGCCTCCGGATCGGGCCGCCCCAGACGACCCTCGTTTGACGGGACGAACCCGCTTGATGGGATGACCAGCGACCAGACGTTACGCGATCGAGGGGCGATCCGTCAATCCGCGCCGGAAGCGTTGCAACCGAGGAGCGCGGCCACCACGGACGGCAGCAGCTCCTCGGCCGCCGCGCGAAGGTGCCGCACGCCCGGAGTCGGCCGGGGCGGCGGTGCCGGGTCGATGGCGAAAGCCTCGGCGCCGTTGCGCCAGGCCGCGTTCACCAGCAGGTCGGTGATGCCGACCGAGAAGGAGGTGCCGGCGAAGAGCACGATCTCGGCCGCCTCGGCGGCGTCGAGCACCCGCGGCAGCTGGTAGTCCTCGTGCTCGTCGTAGGTCTCGTCGAACCAGAGCACGTGCTGGCGGAGCAGCGCGCCGCACTGCGGGCAGCGGGGGAGGTGGGCGAGCGCCGGCTCGCGGCGGAAGGCGGCGAGGTCCAGCGACGCGCGTGGCAGCGAGCCGCGCGGCGCGCCGAGCGCGCAACCGTCGCGCGAGCAGCGCACGCGGTCGGCGCTGCCGTGCACCTTCACCATCCGCGCGCTGCCGGCCTGCTCGTGAAGGGTGTCGACGTTCTGGGTCACCAGCAGGAACGGCGCGCCGCGGGCGACCTGCCAGCGCTCGAGATCGGCGATGGCGGCGTGCGCCGGGTTGGGGCGCGCGTCGGCGACGCCGTCGAAGCGCCGCATGTACCACTGCCACGAGCCCGCCGGGTCGGCCTCGAAGTAGCGCCGCGTGCCGAGCTCGGTGACGTCGTGCTTCCAGATCGCGCCCGGGTCGCTGCCGCGGAAGGTGGGGATGCCCGAGGCGGCGCTGACGCCGGCGCCGGTGACCACCAGCAGCCCGCCCGCGCCGAGACCGCGTAGCGCGTCGAGCAGCGGCGCGGCCGTCGCGAGCGGTGGGTCGGAAGCCGCATCCCCAGGCACAGCACCATGTTAAGGCCCCGAGTCCGCCATCGGCCTCTGCATCGGCCGTGCCCAGGCGCCACGAGCGATCGGCTATCCTCGCCTCTCCATGACGCCCTCGACGTCGCTCGAGCCCGGCTGCGGCGACTGGCGGCCCGACTCGTGGCAGCGGCGGCCGGCGCTGCAGCAGCCGCTCTACCCCGATCCCGCCGCCCTCGACCGGGTGGTCGAGGAGCTCTCGCAGCTGCCGCCGCTGGTCACCTCGTGGGAGGTCGAGGGGCTCAAGGCGCAGCTCGCCGAGGCGCAGCGCGGCGAGCGCTTCCTGCTGCAGGGCGGCGACTGCGCCGAGAGCTTCGCCGACTGCACCGTCCGCGGCGGTCGACCAGCAAGCTCAAGATCCTGCTGCAGATGAGCCTGGTGCTGGTGCACGGCAGCCGCAAGCCGGGTGATCCGCGTCGGCCGCTTCGCCGGCCAGTACGCCAAGCCGCGCTCGGCCGACTCGAGGAGCGCGGCGGCGTCACGCTGCCCAGCTACCGCGGCGACCTGGTCAACCGCGCGGCGTTCACCGCCGAGGACCGGCTGCCGCGACCCGGAGCTGATGCTGCGCGGCTACGAGCGCGCCGCGCTCACGCTCAACTTCATCCGCAGCCTCGTCGACGGCGGCTTCGCCGACCTGCACCACCCCGAGTACTGGGACCTCGGCTTCGTCGAGCACTCGCCGCACGGCGCCGAGTACCAGCGCATGGTGGAGTCGATCGGCGAGTCGCTGCGCTTCATGGAGGCGCTCGCCGGCGGCTCGGCGAGCGACCTGCGGCGCGTCGACTTCTTCACCAGCCACGAGGGGCTGCTGCTGCCCTACGAGCAGGCGCAGACGCGCCGCGTGCCGCGCCGCGCCGGGCTGGTACAACCTGTCGACGCACCTGCCGTGGATCGGCGTGCGCACCTCCGACCCCGGCGGCGCCCACGTCGAGTACTTCCGCGGCATCCGCAACCCGATCGGCGTCAAGGTCGGGACCGGCGACGACGCCGCGAGCGGCTGCGCGAGCTGCTCGCAGGTGCTCGACCCCGACGGCGAGCCGGGGCGCATCACGCTCATCCACCGCTTCGGCGCCGAGCAGGTGGCGCGCCGGCTGCCGCCGCTCGTCGAGGCGGTGCGCCGCGCCGGCACGCCGGTGCTCTGGTGCTGCGACCCGATGCACGGCAACACCCGCGACACGCACGACGGCATCAAGACGCGCCGCTTCGACGACATCCTCGGCGAGCTCGAGCAGTCCTTCGACGTCCACGCCGAGCTGGGCAGCTACCTCGGCGGCGTCCACTTCGAGCTCACCGGCGAGGACGTCACCGAGTGCATCGGCGGCGCCCGCGGGCTCGGCGAGGCGGACCTCGACCGCGACTACCGCAGCTTCGTCGACCCGCGCCTCAACTACGAGCAGGCGCTCGAGATGGCGATGCTGATCGCCCGCCGCATGGGGCGCCAGCGCGGCGGCCGCGCGCTGGTGGGGTAGTGAGCGGCAGGGCCCACGCGGTCCGCGTCGCCGCCGGGATCCTGCTGTCGCGGATCTTCGGCCTGGTGCGCGAGCAGCTGGCCGCGGGGTACTTCGGTCTCGGCGTCTGGGCCGACGTCTACAGCGTCGCCATGCGGCTGCCCAACCTGCTGCAGAACCTGCTCGGCGACCAGGCGCTGTCGGCGTCGTTCATCCCCCTCTATTCGAAGATGCTGGCGGAGGAACGGCGCGAGGATGCGCGCCGGTTCGCCGGCGCCATCCTCGGCCTGCTGATGGTGGTGGCCGGCGCGCTGGCGCTCTTCGGCGTCGTCGCCGCGCGGCCGCTGGTGGCGGTGACCGCGCCGGGCTTTCTCGGCGACGCCGCGCAGGTGGCGGCGGGAGTGTTGCCGGCCGACCGCTTCGAGCTCACCGTGCAACAGGTGCGCGTGCTCTTCCCGATGGCCGGCCTGCTGGTGCTCTCGGCGTGGGCGCTGGCGGTGCTCAACAGCCACCGCCGGTTCTTCCTGCCCTACTTCGCGCCGGTGCTGTGGAACGTCGCCATCATCACCGTGCTGGTGGCGGTCGGCCGGCGCCTCGGCGGGCCGAGCATGGGTCCGGAGGGGCGCAGCGAGCTGCTCTATGCGGCGGCCTGGGGCGCGCTCCTCGGCGGCCTGCTGCAGCTGCTCGTACAGCTGCCGGCGGTGTTGCGTCTGCTCGGCGGCCTGCGCATCTCGTTCTCGACGCGCGTCGCCGGCGTGCGGCAGGCGCTCGCCGCTTTCGGGCCGGTGGTGGCGGGGCGAGGCGCCATCCAACTCTCGGGTTATCTCGACTTCTTCCTCGCCTCGCTCGCGGCGGCCGGCGCGGCCTCGGCGCTGCGCTTCGGGCTGACGCTCTACCTGCTGCCGGTGAGCCTGTTCGCCACCTCGGTGGCGGTCACCGAGCTGCCCGAGCTGTCGCGTCTGCACGACGACGAGGCGCGCGTGCGCCGGCTCGACCTGGCGTGGCGCCAGGTCTGGTTCCTCGCCGTGCCGACGGTGGTGGGTTTCCTCGCCTTCGGCTGGCTGGTCGTCGACGTCGTCTTCCGCCACGGCTCCTTCGGCCGCCACGACCAGTTCCTCGTCACCCTGGTGCTCGCCGCCTTCACGCTCGGCATGCTGCCGGCGACCTCGGGGCGGCTGCTGCAGAACCTCTTCTACTCGCTGCACGAGACGCGCTTCCCGGCGCGGCTCGCGGTGCTGCACGTGGCGGTCTCGGCACTGGTCGGCGCGGCGCTCATGTGGTGGCTCGACCGCTACGCCCTCGCCGGCTGGCTGGGGCCGGACCCGGCCGGTCGCGAGCTGCGGCTGGGCGCGACCGGCCTCGGCCTCGGCGCCACCGCCGGCGCCTGGGTCGAGCTGGTGCTGCTGGCGCGCGGCGCGCGGCGCCGGCTGCCCGCGTTCGCCTTCCCGTGGGCTGCGATGTCCAGGATGGCGGCGGTGGCCTTGGCCGCAGCGACACTCGGGGCCGGTGTCTGGTGGTTGCTCGCCGGTGGCCAGCGCTACGTGGTCGCCGGCGGCGTTCTGGGGACGTTCGCGGTGGCGTACCTGGCGCTCGCCACGGCGTTCCGTTTCCCCGAGATGCAGGCGTGGATCGGCAGGCTGCGCTGAGGTCCCGGAGGCGAGGCGAATGAAGTCCCACACCGAGTACCTGACCTTCGAGATCCCGCGCCGCATGGCGTTCCAGAACATCACGCCGCGAGGTCGAGGCCGCTGTGCGCAAGAGCGGCGTGCAGGAAGGGCTCGTGCTCGTCAACGCGATGCACATCACCGCCAGCGTCTTCATCAACGACGACGAGCCGGGGCTGCACCACGACTACGCGAGCTGGCTCGAGAAGCTGGCGCCCTTCGACGCCTCGCCGCAGCGCTACCGCCACAACCGCACCGGCGAGGACAACGCCGACGCCCACATGAAGCGCCAGGTCATGGGCCGCGAGGTGGTGGTGGCGATCACCGACGGCAAGCTCGACTTCGGCCCCTGGGAGCAGATCTTCTACGGCGAGTTCGACGGCCGGCGGCCGAAGCGGGTGCTGGTCAAGGTGATCGGCGAGTAGGCCGGGCGGCCGTGTTGCGATACATTCCCGGTTGGTTCCCGAAAAGACGCCTCGGTTTCCAACCGACCGGAGGTCACATGGTCCATCCCCGGGTCAGGGTAACGGTCTGCTGTCTCTTGGCGATCTCGTGCGGCTGCTCGCAGCACGCGCCGACGAGGGAAGCCGAGCCAAGAGAAGCCGGGCTGACGGAAGCGGTGGCGGCGGAAGCCGTGCCCACGGCAGGGGGGACGGCGCCGACTTGTGCGCCCGCGGCGGGACAGGTCGATCTGGGCTGCCCGGCGCCGCCTTCGACCTTCTCGACCGCCACTCTGGAAGGCACGCAGCTTGGCCAGGCCTGGGATGCTTGGGCCTGGAGCTCGTTCGCCGCTCTGAATTGGCCGGCCTTGGCCGCCGCCGACCCAAGCGCTTTTCCGACCGGTTTCGTGCGCGGCGTTCCAGACCTCACCAAGGCGTTCGCCAAGGCCCAGTCAACGGACGTGACGGTGTGGGAAACGTTCAAGGAGAAACGCGAGCTCTTCAACGACGCGGCAACCCCGCAGGCCTGGCAGTCGCTCACCTTCGATCCGACCTACGCCCCGTCGACCCAGGGCGGAGAGATCGCGATGTGCGCGGGTGCCGAAGCCAGATTCGCCGCCTTGAAGACGCCGCCGCGGACCTTCGCGCGGCTCAGCAAGTCGCCCGCGGTCGGCGGCGCCAGCTCCGAGGATGAAACGGCCGAGGTGGCCTCTCCCGCCCAGGAAAGCACCGACCAACTGTGCGCGGGTTACTCCGGTCAAGCGCTGAAGAACTGCCAACAGTTCTACCAGCCCCAGGAGGGCGGCGACGCGTCCACGCCCTATACCGCCACCGGTCCCAACGGCCGCAACCCGTTCGGCCCGCGGGTTTTCAAGGGCGCACCTTCGGCCACCAACTTTCTCTACTATGAAGTTAAGGTCAATTACGACTACTACGCCTACGTCAGCCAGCCGATCACGGTCAACGGCCCGCAAACCAGCCTGAACGTCTATGCGTCGGCGATCGCCCAGGCCAATGCCAACGGCATCGTCCTGCCCTACCGCACCAGTGCCGGCTCCAAACCGAACGGCTCGGGCAATACCAACGCGGTGGTCAACTACAGCGCGAACGACACCGCCGCCTGCTATGGCAGCGGGTTGCAGAACTGCAGTCTGCCCGGACAGAGCGGGATTTCGGTGGCCAACTTGCCGGCCCTCGGCTCGATTCAAGTCAAAGCGGCCTGGGTGCCGGCCTCCTTGCTCGACGAACCCGACAGCTACCACCTGACCGACGCCATCTACTACCAGGATTCCCCGGCACAACCAAACGGACTCTGTTTCGACGTCCAGACTTTCGGGCTGGTGGGGCTGCACATCATCCAGCGGGTCCACGCCGGCAATCCCGGCGGCTCGCCCGAGTCGCCAGGCGGTACCTACATTTTCGCCACCTGGGAGCACCAGTCGATCGGGAATGGCGCCGACTATTCGTATGTGAACTACTCGAAATTCGCCACCAACACCGAGATGCCCTACCCCAACACCGCCGCCGGTCTGCAGGTGGCCCGCCTCCAGAATTACCCGCTGCCGACGACCAACGATCTCAACGCGGAGGTCCAATCGCAACTGGCGGGCTCGGTGTGGGCCAACTATCGCCTGATCGGCACCCAGTTCCAGGCCATCGACCTGGGCAATTCGGCGGCCACGGCGCAGCAGGCCGAAACGGAGTCCCTGGCGCTGGGCCAGCCGATCTACCTGGCCAACCTGTTGATCGAGACCAATCGAGGTTTGCAGCAATTTCAGGGGCAGCCCCCGGGCCAGACGCCCAATGCCAATTTCGGCGGTCACGGAGTGCCGAAGAACTACCAATTCTTCTCACCCACCTCGCCCAACATGACGTTTTCAGCGAAGGCGATCAACATGGGTGGCTGCATGGGCTGCCACGGGGTGGCGCAAACGCAGGGTTTCGCCTTCAGCTTCGTTCTCCAGGACGGCGACAAGGGCACCGTGCCCGATACCGCCACCTCGATCGCGATTCCGCCGGTGGCGCCGCCGTCCTGAGCGTCGGCCGGGAGCCGAGCCCAGCTCGAAGCGAGTGCTGGTCGAGGCGCGAGCAGGCTGCCTCCGCCCGCTGATCGGCGCGCGCGGGCCGTATCATCGCGCCTCCCGTGAGCAGGACCGACGCGGAACGCTGGGAGATCTGGGTCGATACCGGGGGCACGTTCACCGACTGCCTGGCCCGCGACCCGGGCGGAGAGCTGCGGCGCGTCAAGGTGCTGTCGAGCGCCAGTTTGCGCGCCACGGTCAAGGGGCGGGCGGGCGACGATCGGCTGGCGCTCGTCGGTCTCGACGAGCTGCTGCCCGGCGCGCTCGACGGTTGGTCGCTGGCGACGCTCGACGGCGGCGTGCGGGTGGCGGCGCGGCGGTGGGACGGCCGCGAGGTCGAGCTTGTTGCCGGCGCTCCGGCTGCGCTGCAGCCGGGCGCGGTGTGCGAGCTCCTCAGCCCGGAGGAGGCGCCGGTGCTCGCCTGCCGCCTCGTCACCGGCACCGCACCGGATGGGCCGCTGCCGCCGTTGCGGCTGCGGCTCGCCACCACGCTCGGCACCAACGCTCTGCTCGAGCGTCGCGGCGCCCCGACGGCGCTGTTCCTCACTCGCGGCTTTGCCGACTTGCTCGAGATCGGCACGCAGCAGCGGCCCGATCTGTTCGCGCTGGCGGTGGAGAAGCCGGCGCCGCTCTACGCGATGACGGTGGAGGTGGAGGAGCGGCAGAGCGCCGGCGGTGACGTGCTCGTCGAGCTCGACGTCGCAGCGCTGGCGGCCGCGGCGGAGCGCGCACGCGCGGCGGGCGTCACCTCGGCGGCGGTGGCGCTGCTGCACAGCTTCCGCTCTCCGGCCACCGAGCGACGCGTCGCCGCCTTGCTGCGCGAGCAGGGCTTCGCGCACGTCTCGGCCTCGGCCGAGCTGGCGCCGGCGCAGGGCTATCTCGCGCGCGCCGAGACCGCGCTCGTCGACGCCTACCTGGCGCCGATCCTCGAGCGCTATCTCGCGCGCATCGCCGTGTCGCTGGCCGCGACGAGCGAGAGGGCGGCTGGCGAGCGCGCCTCGCTGTTGGTGATGACGAGTGCCGGCGGACTCGTCGCGGCCGAGCGTTTTCGCCCGCACGAAGGTCTGCTCTCCGGTCCCGCCGCCGGCGTCGTCGGCGCCGGCGAGGCGGCGCGGCGTAGCGGCTTCGCGCGCGTGCTCGGCTTCGACATGGGCGGCACCAGCACCGACGTGGCGCGCTGGGAGGGCGCGCTGCCATGGGTGTTCGAGCACCGCGTCGGCGAGGCCCGCCTGCTGGCGCCGGCGGTGGCGGTGGAGACGGTGGCGGCCGGCGGCGGCTCGATCTGCTTCTTCGACGGCCACCGCCTGAGCGTCGGGCCGCAGAGCGCCGGCGCGCGGCCGGGGCCAGCCTGCTACGGCGCCGGGGGGCCGCTCTGTCTCACCGACGTCAACCTGCTGCTTGGGCGCGTCGACCCTTCGCGGTTCGAGATCCCGCTCGACGTGGCCGCCGCCGAGGATGCCTGCGCACGACTCGAGGCGAGCCTCGCGTCGGCCGGCGAGTCGGTGTCGCGCGAGCGCCTGCTCGCGGGCTTGCTGCGCATCGCCGACGAGCGGATGGCGGAGGCGATTCGCCAGATCTCGGTGCGGCAAGGGTACGACCCCGGGGGCTACGCGCTGCTCGCCTTCGGCGGTGCCGGCGGCCAGCACGCCTGCGCCGTCGCCGGGCTGCTCGGCATGAATGCCGTCGTCGTGCCGCCCGACGCCGGGCTGCTGTCGGCGCTCGGCCTCGGCGTGGCTCGCCTCGAGCGCGTCGCCTCGCGGCAGGTGCTGCGCCCACTCGCCGAGGTCGGCGGCGAGCTGCCGCGCTGGCTCGCCGACCTGGGGACCGCGGCGATCGGCGAGGTGGTGGCCCAAGGCGCCGTTGCCGCGGAAATCACCATCGAGCGCCGCCTCGTCGAGCTCCGTTTCCTCGGCCAGGAGAGCACCGTGGAGGTGCCGTGGTCGGAGGAGCGCTCGCTCGCCGACGACTTCGCGGCGCGCTACCGCGAGCTGTTCGGCTATCTCCCCGCGGCACGGCCGGTGGAGGTGGTCGCCCTGCGCGCCGCGGCGGCGGCACGTCCACTGTTGGATGCCGTGCCGGCGACGCCGACGCGGCGTGAGCCGCCGACTCCCGCCGCGTTCCGCCGCGTGTGGCTCGGCGGCCGCTGGCGGCGCGTGCCGGTCCACGACCGCGCGGCGCTGCCGTGCGGCACCGTGGTGAGCGGGCCCACGCTGGTGCTCGAGCGCCACAGCGCCACGCTCGTCGATCGCCACTGGGAGCTTTTCGTGGACGGCGCCGCGGCGCTAGTGCTGCGGCGCGTCCCTCGCACGCCGGCGGCGTGGCGTGGACAGCAAGTGAGCCCGCGATGAAGGCCATCGAGCTCGAGCTCTTCACGCACCGCTTCGCCGCGCTCGCCCGCGGCATGGGCGAGCGCCTGCGCCGCACGGCGGTCTCCACCAACGTCAAGGAGCGGCTCGACTTCTCCTGCGCGCTGCTCGACCCGCGCGGGCGGCTGGTGGTCAACGCGCCGCACATCCCCGTCCACCTCGGCGCCCTCGGCCTCTGCGTGCGCGCCGTCGCCGCGGCGCTGCCGCTGGGGCACGGCGACGTCGCGGTGACCAACCATCCGGCCTTCGGCGGCTCGCACCTGCCCGACGTGACGGTGATCACGCCGGTGCATGCGGCCGACAGGACCGCGGATCTCATCGGCTACGTCGCCAGCCGCGCCCACCACGCCGAGCTCGGCGGCACCCGCCCGGGCTCGATGCCGCCCGACGCGCGCACGCTCGCCGAGGAGGGCGTGGTGATCGCGCCGCGGCACCTGGTGCGCGGCGGCGTGCCGCTCTGGGACGAGGTCACGGCGCTGCTACGCGAAGGTCCGTGGCCGAGCCGCGCGGTCGACGAGAACCTCGCCGACCTCGCCGCGGCGATGGCGGCCAACCACCACGGCGCCGAGACGTTGCGGCGTCTCGTCGCCGACCACGGTCGGCCCCGCGTCGCGGCCGCGATGACCGCGCTACGCGCGCGCGCCGCCGCCCAGCTGCGCGGCGCCCTGCGCCGCCTCGGCGACGGCCGGCGGGAGGCCGAGCAGCGGCTCGACGACGGCGCCCGCTTGCGGGTTGCCTTCGAGGTGCGTGGCGAGCGCCTGCGCGTCGACTTCACGGGCTCCTCGCCGGTGCACCCCGGCAACCTCAACGCCACGCCGGCCGTGGTGCGCGCCGTCGTGCTCTACGTGCTGCGCCTGCTGGTGGCCGAGCCGCTGCCGCTCAACGAGGGGCTGCTCGAGCCGGTCGAGCTGGTGATCCCCGAAGGCATGCTGAACCCGCGCTTCCCGGACGACCCGTCGCTGGCCCCGGCGGTGGTGGGCGGCAACGTCGAGACCAGCCAGCGCCTCGTCGACACGCTCATCGCGGCGCTCGGGCTCGCCGCCTGCAGCCAGGGGACGATGAACAACGTGCTCTTCGGCGACGGCAAGTTCGGCTACTACGAGACCGTCTGCGGCGGCTGCGGCGCCGGGCCGGGCTTCGCCGGCGCCAGCGCCGTGCACAGCCACATGACCAACACCCGCATCACCGACCCCGAGGTGCTCGAGCACCGCTTCCCGGTGCGCCTCGAACGCTTCGCCGTGCGCCGCGGCTCGGGCGGCGACGGCGCTTTCCGCGGCGGCGACGGCACGGTGCGCGAGCTCACCTTCCTCGCGCCGGTGTCGCTCTCGGTGGTGACGCAGCACCGCGTCGAGGCGCCGTTCGGCGGCGGGGGCGGCGGGGCGGGCGCCCGTGGGCGGCAACGGTTGCTGCGCGCGAGCGGCGCCGTCGAGGAGTTGGCGAGCGTCGACGGCCGCGAGGTGGAGGCCGGCGACCGGCTCGTACTGGAGACCCCCGGGGGCGGCGGCTGGGGTCCCACCCCCGCGCGCTAAGCGCGCTGCCGCCGCCCACCCAACCCCCTCCCCTGGGCTTAACCTCACCCCTGACCCCCCGACCCCCTGCCCCTCCAGGGGCAGGGGGCGCCCCCGCCCGGCCCTTGCTTCTCGGCCGGGCTCCTAGCCTGGCGCCCGCACCGCCTGCCACGCGCCCGGCTGCTTTGCCGCCGACGAGCGGAAGGTGCCGGCGAGCGCGTCGCCGTCGAGCGTGCCCTCGAGGTGGAGCTCGCCGATGGGGCGGCCGAGGGCGAGCCGGAGGCGCACCTGCGACGGCGGCCCTCCAGCCTGCACCGTGCCGCCGGCCGCCGTCGCGGGGACGCTGAACGTCATCGACCGGTTCTCGATCCGCACCAGGCCGCTGCCGCTGACCTGGGTGCCTCGCTGCTCGAGCTCGAGGACCAGCTCCACCACGTAGTCGTCCTCGGGGTAGAAGACGTTCTCGAGCCGCGCCGTCCATTTGCCGCTGAGCGGGTTCGCGCGCGGCGGGGCCGGCACGGTTGACGCGGCTCCCACGTCGACGGTCGCGGCGCCGGTGTCGGATTCGACCGGGACCACCAGTACCTCGGCCGGTGCGGGGACCGAGGTCGCCGCCGCGCCGTCCTGGGAGACGGGAGAGGGTCGCCGCGCGACAGCCGCCGCCGCCGCAGGCTCTTCGACCGGGACTACCCCGGCCGCTGTCGAGGCGCGTCGGGAGCCGAAGAACCACCACGCGCCCAGCGTCGCTGCCGCCAGCGCTCCGACGACCGCAACCGCGGCGAGCATGGCAACGAGCGACTTCGCGCTGCGCGTCGGTCCGGGTGTGGGCGGAGGCGTCGGCGCCTGGGAGGGGATCTCGGCCACCGGCACGGTGACTGCAACCGGCGACAGCAGCGCATCGGCTCGCCACAGCGGCTCGCGTGGTGCCGCGCCACTCTGCGCATCGACGGTCTCGTCGGCAGCGATGACTTTCTCCACCGCCGTCAGCATGCCGTCCACCGGCGACGCGACGTCCTCGAAACGCAACACCAGCGGCTCGCTATGCGCCCGCTGGGCCGCCCGCACCTGCTGGCCGTCGGCCAGCCGTACCCTCCCGCGGGTCCGCTGGCCGTCGAGGAAGGTGCCGTTGGCCGAGCCGAGGTCCTCGACGTAGACGCCGTCCTCGTCGGCGACCAGGCGCGCGTGAAGCCGCGACACCGAGCCGTCGGCGACGGCGACGTCGCACCCTTCGCTACGCCCGACGACGATCTCGGTGCCGGGTGGCAGCGAGTGCTCGGCGAGCACCTGGCCGCCCCGCAGGACCACGACGCGAGGGTGGAGCACGGCTGCGGAACAGTCTGCCAGAAGCGGCCAACGACTGCCAATGCAGTGCTTTACATCGCAGGATCTGCTCGTGACCCAGGCGGCGGTTGCAAGGTTGGAAGGGAAATTGCTCAGCGTCCGCTCAGCGCCTCACTGGCGCCCGCACTGGGCAGCGCCCAGCAAGCGTTAAAGGAGAACCACCATGAGAACCCTACGAGCAGCTGCCGCGTGGCTGGCGCTCCCCGCCGTGCTGGCGGTGGTCGCCTGCTCCACGAACCCCGCCACCGGCCGCAAGCAGCTCAACCTCTTCAGCCAGGAGCAGGAGATCGCCCTCGGCCGTCAATACGACCAGCAGGTGGTGCAGCAGCTCGGGCTGTACGAAGACCGCGACATGCAGAGCTATGTCGAACGACTCGGCCGCCAGCTCGCGGCGCGCTCCGAGCGCCCCGACCTGCCGTGGCACTTCGCCGTCGTCGACGACGCGGGGGTCAACGCCTTCGCGCTGCCCGGCGGCTACATCTACGTCACCCGCGGCCTCGTCGACCACATGGGCTCCGAGGCCGAGCTCGCCGGCGTGATGGGCCACGAGATCGGCCACGTCACCGGACGCCACTCGGTCAACCAGATCTCCAAGCAGCAGCTGACGCAGATCGGCCTGACGCTGGGCATGGTGCTGGCCCCCGAGGCGCAGCAGTACGGCGACCTCGTCAACATGGCCGGCGGCCTGATGTTCCTGAAGTTCGGCCGCGACGACGAGCGCCAGGCCGACGAGCTCGGCCTGCGTTACATCTCGCGCGGCGGCTACCCGCCGCAGGCGATGGGCAACGTCTTCACCCTGCTGTCGCGCGTCAGCCGCGTCGAGCAGGGCGGCCGGCTGCCCCAGTGGCTCGCCACCCACCCCGACCCCGAGTCGCGCCTCAAGCTGATGCAGACCCACTACGCCCGCCTGCCCTCGGGCCTGGGCGCCGAGGGGTGGCGGCGCGAGCCGCTGCTGCGCGTCGTCGACGACTCGATCTACGGCCCCGACCCGCGCCAGGGCTTCTTCCGCAACGGCGTCTTCTACCACCCCGAGCTGGGCTTTGCCCTCGAGACGCCGCGCGGGTGGAAGGGGACGAACCAGCGGCAAGCGGTGGTCTGGCAGCCGCGCGAGAAGGACGCCATCTTCGCGCTCACCCTCGCCAACGCCGGCAGCGCGCGCGGGGCGGCGCAGCAGTTCTTCAACCAGCAGGGCGTGCAGCCCCTCGGCCAGTGGCCGCTGCAGCCGAGCGGCGGCGTCGGCGGCCAGTTCCAGGCCAACACCCAGCAGGGGCCGGTGGCCGGCGCCGTCACCTTCGTCGAGACCGGCGGCAAGGTCTACCAGCTGCTCGGCTTCGCGCCGCAGGGCGCCTTCCGCCGCTACGCCGAGGAGATCGGCGGCGCCATGCGGTCGTTCCACCGCACGAGCGACCGCGAGCTCGGCCGCGTCGAGCCATGGCGCATCGACGTGGTGAAGCTCGAGGCGCCGATGACGTTGCGGGACTTCGATCGCCGCCACCCGTCGACGGTGCCGGTCGAGCGCGTGGCGTTGCTCAACAACGCCGAGCTCGACACCCGCTACGTGGCCGGAGACGAGCTCAAGCGCGTGGTGGGTGGGGTGCCGGGGGCGGAGATCGAGTAGCGGCACACCTCTACCTCTCGGCGGCCGCGGAGGCCGCCCTACAGCCCGAGGCCACGGGACCGTAGGGCGGGCTCGGCGCCCGCCAGCTCTACCGCAACAGCTTGCGCCGGTTGCGAAGATAGTCCGCCAGCACGAACTCGCCGAGGTCGTAGGGCGAGGCGAAGAAGGCCCGGCCGCGGTTGACCCTGGTGAGCTTCTCGACGAACTCGGTGAGCATCGGCTCGGTGGCGAGCATGAAGGTGCTGATGACCACCCGCTGGCGACGGCAGAGGTCGGCTTCCTCGAGCGTCAGGTTGACGATCTTGAGGTCGAGGCCGAAGGGGTTCTTGTAGACCTGGTTGCCCTCGGTGATCGCCGAGGGCTTGCCGTCGGTGATGAGCAGGATCTGCTTGTTGGGGTGCTTCTGCCGCGCCAGGAGGCCGCGCGAGACCTGCAGCGCCTCGCGGGTGTTGGTGTGGAAGGGGCCCGCCTGGATGTGCGCCAGCTCCGCCAGCGGCACCCGCTTGGCGCGGTCGCCGAAGAGGACCACCTCGATGTGGTCCTTGGGGTAGCGGCTCTGGATCAGCTCGGTGAGGGCCAGCGCCAGCTTGCGCGCCGGCGTGATGCGGTCCTCGCCGTAGAGCACCATCGAGTGGCTGACGTCGATGGCGAGGACGCTGGCGCAGGAAGTGAGGTGCTCGGTCTCGTGCACCTCGAGGTCTTCCTCGGCGAGGGCGAGCTCGCCGTGGGTGCGCTTGAGCGCGTTGTGCACCGAGCGCAAGGGATCGAGCAGCTGGAAGTCGTCGCCGAACTCGTAGGCGCGCGTTTCGGGCAGGCGCTCGACGCCTTCGCCGCCGGCGGCGATCGGGTGGTAGCCCGGGCCGCCCTTCTTCATGCTGGTGAAGACCTCTTCGAAGGCGCTGCGGCGGAGACGCCGCTCGCCGGCGCCGGTGAGCTGCAGCTCGCCCTCGCCGTCGCGGCGCAGGAGCTGCAGGTTTTCGAGCTGGGCGAGAAAGGCCTCGAGGTCGAGGCCGGGGTCGAGCACCCCCTGACGCTGGAGGCGCCGCATCCACTCCATGGCCTCCTCGACGTCGCCGCCGCTCGCCAGCAGCAGCTGCTGGAAGAAGCGCATGAGGTCCATCCCCTGCAGCAGCTGCTGCAGCAGGGCGGGGTCGAGGTAGGCGTACTTGTGGCGCATGGCTGCGCGCCGCGGTCAGAAATCTTCGCGCTGTCGCCGCGCGCGGTGCGGCTTGAGGAGCTGGAACTTCACCATCTCGCGGAAAGTGATGCGCGAGTCGAGGTCCTCGCGCGCCAGCTTCAGGTGCTGGTGCAGGGCCTCCAGCGCCAGCTCGGCGAGCAGGGCACGCTCGGCCGGCTCCTGCGCCGCCTCGGCGGCGAGAGCGAGCAGGCCAGGCACTTGGCGCAGCTCGCCGAGATGGTCGGCGTCGCTGGTCTGGTCCGAGAGCGTCACCGCGTTGCCGTCGGCGAACCAGCGCAGCATCTCGGCGTAGGGCCCGGTGTCGTCCTCGCCGCCGCTGCCCGCCGCCTTCTCGACTGCCGGCAGCCGCTCGGCAGCCAACCGTTTCGCCGCCTCGCCGACCAGCCTTCGCGCCACCACCTCGGGCCCTTCCTGCTCGCCCTCGTAGACCATCTCGACCTTGCCGGTGAGGGCCGGCAGCACCATGTGCAGGTCGGCGAGCCGCGGGTGGACGGGGTCGTCGCTCGTCGCCCAGGCGCGACGCTCCATGTTGGAGACCAGCAGCTCGAGGGCGGAGATCGAGACGCGCGCCGAGACGCCCGAGGACTGGTCGACCAGCTCGCTCTCGCGCGCCACCACCGCGATGGTCTCGATCAGCTGGCGCGCGAGGTCGGGGATCGCCAGCTCGGGCGTGCCGCGCCGCCACCACGCCTCCTGCTCGGTGATCAGCTGCGCCGTCGCCAGGTCGGGCGGGTAGTGGGTGAGGATCTGCGACGAGATGCGGTCCTTCAGCGGTGTGATGATGGTGCCGCGGTTGGTGTAGTCCTCGGGGTTGGCGGAGAAGACCAGCAGCAGGTCGAGCGGGATGCGGACAGGGAAGCCGCGGATCTGCAGGTCGCGCTCTTCGAGGATGTTGAGCAGGCCGACCTGGATGCGCGGCGCCAGGTCGGGCAGCTCGTTGATGGCGAAGATGCCGCGGTTGGTGCGCGGCACGATGCCGAAGTGGATGACCTCGGGGTCGGCGTAGGTGAGCCGCCGCGTCGCCGCCTTGATGGGGTCGAGGTCGCCGAGCAGGTCGGCGATGGAGACGTCCGGTGTGGCGAGCTTCTCGTTGTAGCGGGCGTCGCGGTGCAGCCACTCGATGGGCGTATCGTCGCCGAGCTCGGCGACGCGCGCCATGCTCTGCGGGATGATCGGCAGCAGGGGGTCCTCATTGAGCGGGCTGCCGGCGAGCACGGGCACGTGCTCGTCGAGTAGCGGCACCAGCGAGCGGAGCAGCCGGCTCTTGGCTTGCCCGCGCAGGCCGAGGAGGATGAAGTCGTGCCTCGCCAGTAGCGCGTTGACGATGCCCGGCACCACCGTCCGCTCGTAGCCGAGGACGCCGGGGAAGAGCGGCTCGCCGGCGGCGAGCTTGCGCCGCAGGTTGTCGCGCAGCTCGTCCTTGACCGTGCGCGAGCGGTAGCCGGAGGCGACCAGCTCGCCAAGCGTGCGCGCGAGACCCGGCGTGCGCGCGAGACCCGGCCGCGCGCCGTCGCCGCTCAACGCGCCGCGCCTTCGGCGGCGGCGGTGGTGACGGCGGCCGCGGCGGTCTCCACGGGCGGCTGCGCTGCCTCGGCCGACGATTGCACTGCCACGGCGGCAGCGTGCGCGCCCTCTTGGGCCTCCAGCCAGCGCTCGGCGTCGATGGCGGCGCGGCAGCCGGTGCCGGCGGCGGTCACCGCCTGGCGGTAGATCGGGTCCATCACGTCGCCGGCCGCGAAGACGCCCTCGACAGTGGTGCGGCTGGTGGGCTCCTCGACCTCGAGGTAGCCGAGCGGGTTCATCGCCAGCTGCCCCTTGAAGACCTCGGTGTTGGGCTGGTGGCCGATGGCGATGAAGACGCCCTGAGTGGCGAGGTGGCTCTCCTCGCCGGTCGTGGTGTCGCCCAGGCGCACGCCGGTGACGCCGCCCTCGCGCGTCCCCATCACCTCGTGGACGACGCTGTTCCAGCGGAAGCGGATCTTCTCGTGCGCCAGCGCGCGCTCCTGCATGATCTTGCTGGCGCGCAGCTCGTCGCGCCGGTGCACGACGGTGACCTTGCTGGCGAACTTGGTCAGGAAGAGCGCCTCCTCGACGGCGGTGTCGCCGCCGCCGACCACCACCACCTCCTTGCCGCGGAAGAAGAAGCCGTCGCAGGTGGCGCAGGCGGAGACGCCGTAGCCGAGCAGGTGCGATTCGCTGTCGATGCCGAGCTGCTTGGCGGAGGCGCCGGTGGCGACGATGAGCGCCTCGGCCGTGTAGGTGGCGGCGTCGCTCTCGAGGGTGAACGGCCGCCGGCTCAGGTCGACGCGCAGCACCGTCTCGAAGCGGCTGATGGCGCCGAAGCGCCGCGCCTGCTCGCGCATCAGGTCGACGAGCTCGGGGCCCATGATGCCGCGCGGGAAGCCGGGGTAGTTCTCGACGTCGGTGGTGATGGTGAGCTGGCCGCCCGGCTGCGACCCCTCGAGCACCAGCGGCGCGAGGTTGGCGCGCGCCGCGTAGAGCGCCGCCGTCAGCCCCGCCGGGCCGCTGCCGAGGATGACCAGACGGTGGTGCCGATCGCCCCGCGCTTCCAGCATGCTCGGCAGTATAGCCGCCGCCGCCGGCCTCCCCGCCGCCTTACAATGCGAGTGGCGGGCAGCTCTGCGGCAGCTTGCGCCGCGCCCGCTTGCATGCAGCCAAAGGAGGATCCGGATGCTGATCAGTGAAACGTTGGAGGCCGCCCTCAACCGCCAGATCGGGCGGGAGATGGGCGCCTCCCTGCAGTACCTGGCCATCGCCGCGCACTTCGATCGCCAGAGTCTCAAACAGCTGGCGCGCTTCTTCTACCGCCAGGCCGACGAGGAGCGCACGCACGCGCTCAAGTTCCTGCACTTCGTCGTCGATGCCGGCGGCACGGTGACGCTGCCGGCGATCGCCGCGCCGAAGGGGGACTTCGCCACCGCCAAGGAGTGCGCCGAGCTCTCCCTGAAGTGGGAGAACGACGTGACCCAGCAGATCTACGAGCTCGTCGGCTGCGCGCAGGCCGACAAGAACTACATCGCGCTGCGCTTCCTCGACTGGTTCGTCACCGAGCAGCTCGAGGAGGTGAACTTGATGGACGGGCTCACCCAGATCATCGAGCGCGCCGGCGAGGAGAACCTGCTGCAGGTCGAGGACTATTTGTCGCGCGAGAACCTGGTTCCCAGCGAGGGCGGCGGCGCCGGCTGAGCCGAACGGGGAGCGAGGCAGCTGGCGGATCGTGTACCCGCGCTACCGAGATCCCTTCGTGGCGGCGCTCCTTGGGGGATAGTCGGCGCGTTCGCGCCGGCTAGGGCGCCGCCGCGCGCGCCACGACGGCGGTGACGTTGTCCTCGCCGCCGGCGCGGTTGGCGGCGGCAACCAGCTCGTCGCAGAGCTCCTGCGACGAGTTGCGCTGGGCGAGCCGCTTGGCCAGCTCGTCGTCGCGCAGGTGGCGGGTGAGACCGTCGCTGCACAGCAGCAGGCGGTCGCCCGGCTCCAGCCGCTCGTGCTTCTCTTCGACCTGCGCCTCCTCGCCCGAGGGGCCGAGGGCGTTCCACAGCACCGACTCCCACGTCGGCACCTTCTGGCGGCGGCCCACGAGGCCCTCCTCGCGCAGCCGCTCGGCCATGGTGTGGTCGCGGGTGAGGCGCTCGAGGCGGCCGCCGCGCCAGAGGTAGGCACGGCTGTCGCCGACGTGGGCGATCCACACCTCCGGCCAGGCCACCAGCGCCGCGGTGATCGTGGTGCCGAAGGTGGCGAGCTCGGGGCGCGCGCGGGCCGTCTCGTCGAGCGCCTGGCTCGCCAGCTCGACGGCCCGGCGCAGCGCCAGCCGCAGCGTACGGTCGGCAGGCAGCGGACGGCGCGCCAGCTCCTCGGTCACCACGTCGACGGTGATGCGGCTCGCCACCTCGCCGCCGTGGGTGCCGCCGAGGCCGTCGGCGACGACCAGCAGCAGCCCGTCGCGGCCGACCAGCGGCGCCACGACGAAGGCGTCCTCGTTGCGCGCCCGCTGCTTGCCGCGGTCGGTGCTGCCGGCGGCGTCGAAGGCGACGTCAGGCGGGACATCCAGGTCGATCGGCCGCGGAGCGGCGCCGGGGAGGCGGATGGGCCGAGTGTCGTTCATGCCGTCACGGGTTCATGCGGTCTTCTGGCCGGCGAGCAGAACGTGGGGGGAGGCGACGCCGTCGGGCTCCTGCGATGGCAGGGGCCGACGCTCCTCCTGCGAGCGGAGGCGCACGTGGTCGTTCACGCCGCGGCGGTAGAGAGCGAAGACGTTCACGAAGGGCGCACGTGCTTCAGCCTTCTGTACGTTCTGTGCCGGCCGTGGCAACGACTGCTCTGCGGAGTAGACCACCACTGGTGCGCTGGAGGGAAGCGACGGCTTCACAGTTGCGTTCAGAGCGGCGGGTCGGGAAGCGGAGCTTTGGCGGGCCGTGGGCTGGCTGTGGAACACGGCACAGATCGCGGCGATCGCCAGGAAGAGCGCCAGACAAGAGGCTTGCGAGCGGATCGACATGGGGTGCGGCCTCCTTACGCCTGCTGCGCACAGCAAAGGCGCTGCCAGCACGCAGAGGCACACGTCACAGCGCCGAGCCCGCGGAACCGGGCGCCCGCTCCGCCGGCACCCCGTCCAGCCTGGGTTGGTGATTACTTCAGGAGGGCTTCGGCGATGGCGACCGCGTTGGTTGCGCCGCCGCGCGTGAGGTTGTCCATCACGCTCCACAGCCAGTAGGAACCGGGGGCGTCGAGGCGGAGGTGGCCGAGGAGGACGTCGTCGGTCGCGGCGGCGTCGATCGGGCCGAGGGGATCGTCGTCCACCCAGCGGAGGTACGGACGATCGGCGTAGGCGCCGCGCAGCGCGGCGACCCCGGGGTCGGGCTCGAAGGCGAGGTGGACGCTGGCGGAGAAGCCGTGGAAGACGCCGGCTTGGAGGAGCTGGGTGCTGACCTCGACCGAGTCGCCGAGCAGGGCTCGCGTCTCCGTGCGCACGATCGCGTCGACGTCCTCGGTGGCGAGGACGTTGAAGGCCAGCTGGCGCGGCCAGTGCGGCGAGTCGACGGCCGGCTGGAAGGTGAGGAGGTTGCGGGCCTGCTCGAAGAGCTGGTCGAGGGCCTCGATAGAGAAGACCGACGCCGGCTGGAGCAGGGTCGCCTCGGCGCGGCGCAGCCCGTGCTCGCGCAGCGGGTGGAGGAGGTGGGCGAGCAGGATGGCGGCCGGGTGCGGGCTGAGCACTCGCGGACCGATCCCGTCTTCGAGGTTGATGCCGGCGACGACCGGCGGCGCGTCGTCTACCGTGGCGTCCAGCGACAGCAGGATCGCCGGCTTCTCCGCCGGAACGGCCGCCAGCGCCTTGCGGCTCGCGGCCGCCGGCCCGCAGAAGAAGACCACGTCGACGCCGTCGAGCTCGTCGGGCGAGAAGCGCCCCACCACGGCGGCGGCGCCGCCGCTCTCGGTGAGCGTGCCGACCTCCTCCTCGACGGTGGTGAGCAGGCGCTGCTCCCGCACCAGGTCGGGGCGATTGTCGAGCTGCCCGCGCAGCTCCTTGGCGAGCAGGCCGACCGCGTTGACGACGGCGGCGACCTTCACGGCGTCTCGAAGGTCGGCGGCGGCTCGGCGCTCGACGATGGCGAGTCCGCGCTCGGTGAGGCGCCGGCGTCGCCTTCGGGGGGCCGGCGCGAGCCGCGCAGCCGCGAGATCGCCCACTCGATCGGGCCCGAGGCCGTGTAGGTGAAGGCGAGCACCACCAGCGCCTCGTGCGGCTTCCAGGCGAGCAGCAGGAGCACGATGCCGAAGACCAGCAGCAGGCGGTAGCTGCGGCGCCGGCGCAGGTCGAGGTTCTTGAAGCTGTGGTAGCGGATCGTCGACACCATGAGGAAGCCGATGAGCGCCATGGCGACCAGCAGCCCCGCCGCCATCCAGGTGCGCCAGTCGCGGTCGGGGTCGAAGAACAGCACCGAGCCGACGGTGCCGGCGGCGGCGGGGATGGGCAGCCCGGCGAAGAAGCGCTTGTCGTGCACCTTGGTCTGCACGTTGAAGCGGGCGAGCCGGGTGGCGCCGCAGACGACGAAGAACAGCGGCACCAGCCAGCCCAGGCGCGGGAACTCCTGCAGCCCCCAGAGGTAGGCGAGCAGCGCCGGCGTGACGCCGAAGGTGATGACGTCGGCGAGCGAGTCGAACTCGCGGCCGAACTCGCTCTCGGTCCCGGTCATGCGGGCGATGCGGCCGTCGATGCCGTCGAGCACCGCGGCGCCGGCCACCGCCAGCGCTGCGATGTCGAAGCGGCCGCGAAGGCCGAGCACGATCGCCCAGAAGCCGAGGAAGATGTTGCCCATCGTGAAGGCGCTGGGCAGCAGGTAGATGCCGCGCCGCAGCCGCCGCCGGCGGGCAACGGCGCGCGGGCTCTCAGCGCCGGCGGGCAACGGGCGTCTCGCCATTGCGCAACCGGTCCCCGACGCGGGCGAGGACCTCCCAGGATTCCGGCACCAGCAGGTCGACGCGGGAGCCGAACTTGATGAGCCCCAGCGGCTGCCCGCGGTGCACGGGCTGGCCGGGGGAGAGGTAGCAGACGACGCGGCGGGCGATGAGGCCGGCGATCTGGCGCACGCCGACGCGCTCGCCGTCGCTGCGCTCGATCACCGTCAGGTGAGCCTCGTTGACCTTGTCGACGTCGGGCTTGAAGGCCGCCAGCTTCTTGCCGCGGGTGAGCGCCGAGGCGACGACGACGCCGTCGGTGGGCGCCTTCTGCACGTGCACGTCGAAGGCGGAGAGGAAGGTGACGACGCGGTGGCAGCGGCCGGGGCCGACCGCCGGGTCCTCGACGCTGTCGACCTGCGTCACCACGCCGTCGGCGGCGGCCACCGCGGTGTCGAGGTCGCCGTGGTAGCTGCGCTCGGGATCGCGGAAGAAGAGCAGCACGGCGCCGCCGGCGGCGATGGCGCCGAGCGCGGACTTGTTGCGGCCGGTGGCGGCGAGCGCCAGCGCCAGCAACGGAAAGGGAGCGACGAACGGCCAGGCCTCGCGCGCGAACTTCATGCGCGCATCATATCGGCCGCGGGCTACGCGGGCACGTGGGCTTCGTCGCGGGCGCGCAGCAACTGCTCCATCTCGTCCTTGAGGCGCAGCTTCTCGCGCTTGATGCGCTTGGTCTCGGTCTCGTCGTCCTCGGAGTGCAGGGTCTTCTGGTTCAGCGCCTCGAGCTGGTGCTCCAGCGCCTGATGCTCCTCGTGGAGCCGGCGGAAGCGTTCGTCGGTGCGCAGCAGCTCGTCGCGCAGGGCGTCACGGTTCGGCATGGGACGGGACCTCCTGGTCGCAGAGCAACGTCGAAAGGGAAACGCGTAGCCGGTGGGAAGAGAGTGTCGTGGCGGGACGAAGGCGCATCGGACACCGGGAGGTTACACCGGGCGGCAAAGCCCTCGCAAGGCGAGCCGCGGCGCCGTGGCGCCCCGAAACCCGGCGGGACGGCGCGCGTAGAGGGAGGTGAAAGGGGCCCCCATGCTGCGCCGACCTTCGACGTCCTTCTCTGTCATCTCCTTCGCCGCGATCGCCTTCTCAGCGTTGGCGTTCGCCTCGGCGTGCCTCGCCGCCAAGCCGGCCTTCGTGCTCTCGCCGTGCACGGTGCCGGGCGTCGCCGGCGAAGCGCGCTGCGGCACCTACGAGGTGCCCGAAGACCGCGGCAAGCCCGACGGGCGGCGCGTGCCGCTGCGGGTGGTGGTGCTGCCGGCAACGGGGCCGGACCGCGCCCCCGACCCCGTGGTCACCTTCGCCGGCGGGCCGGGCGACTCGGCGGTCGAGGAGGCGCGGGTTCCTCGCCAGCCAGCACGCGGAGCTGCACAAGCGACGCGACTTCGTGCTCGTCGACCTGCGCGGCACCGGCGGCTCGGCCCCGCTGGAGTGCAAGCAGCTGAAGGGAGAGCGCGGCGTGCAGGGGTTCCTGGACGAGTTCCTGCCGGTCGAGGCGATACGGTCGTGCCGCGCCGACCACGCCGGCCGCGATCTCGCGCAGTACCGCACCGCGGTGGCGGTGGACGACGTGGCGGAGGTGCTGACCGCCCTCGGCTACGAGCAGGTCAACGCCTGGGGCGGCTCCTACGGCACGCGGAGCGCGATGGAGCTCGCCCGCCGCCATCCGCGGCGCGTGCGCACGCTCGGCCTCTTCGGCCTGGTGCCGCCCGATGCCCGGGCGCCGATCACCTTCGCGCGCGATGCCCAGGATGCGCTCGACGGCACGTTGCGCGAGTGCGCCGGCGACCCGGCTTGCGCCAAGGCGTTCCCGCGGGTGCGCGAGGAGCTGGCCGCCGTGCTGGCGCGCGTCGAGAAAGAGCCGGTGACGGTGACCGTCCGCGATCCGAAGAGCGGCGAGTCGCACGACGTGCGCCTCACCCGTCACGGCGTGGCGCAGACCATTCGCTACATGCTCTACGTGCCCAGCACGGCGGTGATGGTGCCGCTTTACGTCCACGCCGCCGCGAACGGCGACTTCCAGCCGCTGGGCAACACGGCGGCGCTCTTTGCGCGCATGGCGGGCGGCCTCAGCGACGGCTTCTTCCTCTCCGTCACCTGCAGCGAGGACGTGCCCTTCATCGGCGAGGGCGAGGTTGCCACCGCCGCCCGCGGTACCTTCCTCGACGACTTCCGCATCCGCGCCCAGCAGGCGGCCTGCCGCGAGTGGCGCGTGCCGGCGGCGCCCGCCGCCGAGCTGGTCCCCGTCGCCTCGGCGGTGCCGGCGCTGCTCGTCTCCGGCGAGCGCGATCCGGTGACGCCGGCGCGCTGGGGCGAGCAGGTGGCGAAGACGCTGCCCAACGCCGTCCACCTGGTGGTGCCCGACGGCGGCCACGCCTTCGAGGGGATGCGCGGCGCCGACTGCATCGAGCGGCTGATCGACGAGCTGGTGGAGCGGGGGAGCGCGCGCGGGCTCGACACCTCGTGCGTGGCGAAGATCGAGCGGCAGCCCTTCGCCACCGAGCTGCCGCCCAAGGAGGTGACGCTCACGGCTGCGCAGCGCGAGCGGCTGGTCGGCCGCTACGCCGGCAAGGAGGGCGTGGTCGTCACTCTCGAGCTCGCGGGCGACGGGCTGCGGATGAGCATCGTCGGCGAGCGAACCTTCCTGCTCGTCGCCCAGTCGCCCATTCGTTTCGGCATCGACGGCCTGCCGGGGAGCTACGCCGTCGAGGTGGAGGAGAGCGGCGGCAAGGTCACCGCGCTGCGGCTGATCGGCATGACGGACAAGCCCGAGGTGCTCGAGCGTCAATGATCGCCGGCGCGGAGCGCGTTCGCCGCGAGGGCGCGGCGGTAGAGCAGCGCATCGGCGCCGTCGGGGTAGTAGCGCGAGCGCCGGCCCGCCGGCCTCCCAGCCGGTGCGCTCGTAGAAGCGGATCGCCCCGGCGTTGTCGGCGCGCACCTCGAGGAAGACGGCGGCGCAGCCGCCTGCCTGCAGCTCGTCGAGCCCGCGCGCCACCAGCGCCGTGGCGAGGCCGAGGCGCCGGTGCTCGCTGCGGACGGCGAGCCGCAGCAGCTCCGCTTCGTCGAGGACGCGGCGGAAGAGCACATAGCCGGCGAGGGCGCCGCCGGCGTCGTGCGCGACCAGTCCCAGGGACGGCGCGCCGGCGAGCTCGGCGGCGAGCTGCGCGCGGCTCCACGGGTGGGGGAAGGCGGCCGGCTCGAACGCCGCCATCGCCTCGGCGTCGCCGGCGACGGCGCTGCGCAGGACGAGAGGAACGGGCGCCGCCGCGGCGCTCACCGGCGGCTCGCCTCGTCCACCGGCAGCACCGGCTTCGGCGCGCCCGGCACGGTCACCGGCGGCGGCGCGAGGTAGAGCGGCCGGCTCAGCGACGAGGCATCCCAGGCCGGCGGATGGACGCTGGCGAGCCGCGCCGCCACCGGCGCCAGTGGGCCGGCCACGTGGACCGGCCACGCCGCGTCTGCGAGCCGCGTCGCCTCCTCGGCGGTCGCCACCACCAGCAGCCCGACTCCGGCGACTTCGGCCGTGGCCGCTTGGCGCGCCCAGTCGGCGAGCTCGGCGGCCGACAGCCGCTTGGGCTCGCCCAGCGCAGTCGGCGGCCAGGTGCTGTCGAATGCCTGGGCGAACCACTCGCCCGGCCCCGCCGGCACCAGCGCCGCCACTCGCCTCCCGCCGGGCGCGGCGGCCGCGAGCAGCGACAGCGTCGGCAGTCCGACGACGGCGAGCTCGCTCGCCTGGTGGAAACCGAGCAACGTCGCGAGGCCCACTCGCAGCCCGGTGAAGCTGCCGGGACCGCTCGCCGCGACGGCGCCCGCGAGCTCTCCCAACGCGAGGCCGGCCTCGCCGAGCACGTCGTCGATCCAACCGACGAGCCGCGCCGACGACTCGCGCTGCGCGCCCTCGCGTTGCGCCAGCACGCGGTCGCCGCGCGCCACGGCGACGCTCACCCGCGGCGACGCCGTGTCGAGCGCCAGCACGACGCCGTTTTCGTCCCGTAGGGCGGGCTCCGCGCCCGCCGTTCTGTCTCCTCTTGAAGCCGGCTGATCCGCCATCCCGGGCGCCAGTATATGGACCCGTATACTCGCCGGCTGTGTCCGCTCCAGACCGGATGCTCCCCAAGCCGGCGAATCCCACGCCGATGCTGCGCCACTACCTGGAGACGAAGGCGCAGCATCCGGACGCCCTGCTCTTCTACCGCATGGGCGACTTCTACGAGCTCTTCTTCGAGGACGCGCAGCGCGCGGCGCCGCTGCTCGAGGTGGCGCTCACCGCGCGCGGCCGTGGCACCGACAACGAGACGCCGATGTGCGGCATCCCGTACCACGCGCTCGAGGCCTACCTCGGCAAGGTGCTGCGCGCCGGCCTCAAGGTGGCGGTGTGCGACCAGATGGAGGACCCCGCCACCGCCAAGGGGCTGGTCAAGCGCGAGGTGACGCGGGTCATCACGCCCGGCACCCTCTCCGAGCCCGGCCTGCTCGACGGCAAGGAGGAGAACCTGCTGGCGAGCGTGCGCTTCCGCGTCGACGGCAGCGGCGCGGTGGCGTTCCTCGACGTCTCCACCGGCGCCTTCTTCGTCCGCCGCTGCCGCGACGCCGAGGAGGCGCTCGAGGACCTCGAGCTGCTGCGCCCGCGCGAGCTGCTGGTCGCCGGCGGCGACGGCAAGGTCGGCGCGTTGCCGCCGCCGCTGCAACGCTGGGCCGAGCGCACCGGGATCTGCCGCAGCGTGCTCGACGAGGAGCAGCTGCTCGGCGGCAAGCGCGCCGCCGAGATGGTCGAGCGCCAGCTGGGATTGGCCACACTCAAGGGCCTCGGCCTCGACGACGGCGAGCCTGCCGTGGAGGCGGCGGCCGCGGCGCTCGTCTACGCCCGCGACACCCAGCGCAGCGACCTCGCGCACGTGCGCGCGCTGGCCTTGCGCGACGGCGACGATGCGCTGCTGCTCGACCCCACGACGCTCGCCAACCTGGAGGTGCTGCGCAGTCTCCGCGAAGGTGGAAAGAGAGGCACGCTGCTGTCCGTGCTCGACCGCACGCAGACGCCCGCCGGCGGCCGGCTGGTGAAGGAGTGGCTGCGCCGCCCGCTGCGCGACCCCGCCGCCATCCGCCGCCGCCACGAGGCGGTGGGCGAGCTGCTCGCGGAGCCGCCGCGCCGCGAGCGCCTGCGCGACGCCCTCGGCTCCTTCGGCGATCCCGAGCGCTGGGGCGGCCGCGCCGTGCTCGGCACGCTGACGCCGCGCGAGGCCGGGGCGCTGCGTGACGGGCTGGCGCGGGTGCCGGCGGCGCTCGCCGAGCTCGCCACCGCGTCCGCGCCGCTGCTCGGCGAGCTCGCCGCCGTCGACCCGCTGGCCGACCTCCACGGCGAGCTCGAGCGCTGCCTGGTGGCGAGCCCGCCCTCGACGCTGCGCGACGGCGGCGTCATCGCCGACGGCCTCGACTCCGAGCTCGACGCGGCGCGCTCGCTCGCCCGCGACAGCAAGCGGCACATCCTGGCGTTGGAGGCGCGGGAGCGGCAGCGCACCGGCATCCCTTCGCTGAAGATCCGCTACAACCGCGTCTTCGGCTACTACATCGAGGTGTCGCGCGCCAACCAGCACCTGGTGCCGGCGGACTTCATCCGCCGCCAGACGCTGGCCAACGCCGAGCGCTTCGTCACCCCCGAGGTCAAGGAGCTGGAGGCGGCCATCCTCGGCGCCGAGGAGCGGCAGCTGGCGCTCGAGGAGGAACACTTCCGGCGGCTGCTCGGGACGGTGGCGGAGCGCGCCGCCGACGTGCGGCGCCTCGCCGAATCGCTCGCCGCCGCCGACGTGCTCGCCGCCTTCGCCGAGACCGCCTCGCGCCAGCGCTACGTGCGCCCGCGCATCGGCGAGGCGGGCGGTCCCATCGTCGTGCGCGACGGCCGCCACCCGGTGGTGGAGGCGCTGGGCAGCGAGGCGTTCGTGCCCAACGACCTCGAGCTCGACGGCGAGCGCGCGCAGGTGGTGGTGCTCACCGGCCCCAACATGGGCGGCAAGTCGACCTACCTGCGGCAGGCGGCGCTCATCGTGCTGATGGCGCAGGCGGGGAGCTTCGTGCCGGCGGCCGAGGCGGAGATCGGCGTCGTCGACCGCATCTTCACCCGCGTCGGCGCCAGCGACGACCTCGCGCGCGGCGAGTCGACCTTCATGGTGGAGATGATCGAGACGGCGCGCATCCTCCACCACGCCACCGGCGCACAGCCTGGTGGTGCTCGACGAGGTGGGCCGCGGCACCGCCACCTTCGACGGCCTGTCGCTCGCCTGGGCGATCGCCGAGCACCTGCACGAGGTCACCGGCGCCAAGACGCTGTTCGCCACCCACTACCACGAGATGACCGAGCTCGCGGCGCTGCTGCCGCGGGTGGTCAACCGCACGATGGCGGTCAAGGAGTGGGAGGAGCGCATCATCTTCCTCCGCCGCGTCGTCGCCGGCGCCGCCGACAAGTCCTACGGGCTGCACGTGGCACGGCTCGCCGGGCTGCCCGGGTCGGTCGTGCGAGCGCGCCGGCGAGGTGCTCGCCAACCTCGAAGCGCAGGAGTACGACCTCGCGGGGCGGCCGCGGCTGGCGAAGGCGCGCGGCGGCGACGGTGCCGGCCGAGCGGGCGCGGGCGAGCCGGCGATGCCGGCGCAACTGCAGCTCTTCGCCGCCGGCGAGGAGGCGGTGGCGCGGGCGCTGCGCGCCGCCGACCTCGACCGCATGACGCCGCTCGAGGCGCTCAACCTCCTGCACGAGCTGCGGCGCCGTCTCGATTAGCGGATGGCGCAAACGAAACGAGGTGGCGAGCTGCAGCCCACCACCTCGTGGATCGGCTCGCGCCAAGCGAGCCGACGATGCGTCAGCTCGTCAGGGCGCCGAGTCGACGCTGGCGTCCATCAGCTCGACCGGCACGGTCACCGGCACGCGCTCCCACAACCCACGGCCATGGGTGGCGATGCGCAGGCGGCGGTTGCCGGCGACGTTCTGCAGCGCCATGTCGAACACCGCCACGCGCGGCAGGCCCGTGCTGTAGGGGTTCCAGGTGGCGCCGCCGTCGGTGGAGTTGAAGACGCCGATGTCGGTGCCGGCGTAGAGGTGCAACGGGTTGCCGGGGTTGATGACGATGCTGTTGACCGGCACGTCGGGGATGCCGGTGCCCGAGGCCACCCAGGTCGGGTTGACGGCACTGAGGTTGGTGGTCTTCCAGACGTGCTGCCCGGCCGCGAGCAGGCCGTAGCTGTTGAGTCCGACGTAGGCGATGTCGGGGTTGCTGGGGTCGATGGCGATGCGGTTGACGATCTGGTTGGGGACGGTGCCGCCGGCGTCGGCGTCGTCGAGCGGGTTGCCGCCGGTGGTGGTCTTGAAGATGCCGCCGCCGCTGGTGCCGACGATGCGCACGTTGTCGTTGCTCGGGGCGATGGCGATGGAGGTGATCGTGCCGGCCAGCGCCTGGCTGACGATGAGCGCGATATCACCCTCGTTTGCCGAGCGGTAGAGCTTGTTGGTGCCGAAGTAGACGGTGTTCGGCGTGCCCGGGCCGAGGCTCAGCGGCGCGTAGAACTGCACCGGGTCGGTGATCAGGATGCCGTTGAAAGTGTCGGTGGAGCCGTCGCACCATACCGTCGGGTCGACGACACCGCCGTAGATCCCCTTGAACGCCCACTCGCCCTCCTGGTAGCAGGCGGTCTGCTTGTTGCGGGCGTAGCCGATGAGGGCGTTGGTCTGGTTGAAGTAGGTGTGGTAGGCGGTGACGTTGACCAGGCCGACCGAGCTCTGGTCGATCGCCGACTGGCCGCCGTCGCCGAAGTCGGCGCGCGTCCACACGCCGGCGCTGTTCATGTACTCGGTGCCGTTGTCCTGGGTGCCGCCGATCGAGAAGTTGGGGTCGGTGGGGTGATAGGCGACGCTCTGGAACTGGGTGGCCCGGAAGGTGGTGTTGTTGAGGCTGGTCCAGGTGAGGCCGCCGTCGGTGGACTTGTAGATCGCCGCCGTCGCCGCTCTCGTAGACGATGCTGGTGTTGGACGGAGCGACGGCGATGGCATGGCTGTCGGCGTGGAGGCCGACGTCGCGGACGCCGGCGCCGCTGAAGGTGGCGCCGCCGTCGGTCGACAAGGTGTAGACGCGCGTGCAGGCGCCGTTGGCGGCGCCGCCGAGGAAGATCTTGTTGCCGGTGGCGTCGGTGGGATCCATGGCGACGAAGATGTCGTAGAAGCACTGCCCGCCGCAGAAGCCTCTGCCGCCAACGACGGGTGCGCCCCAGGTGTCGCCGGCGTCGAGGGAGCGGCGGACCACACCGCTGTTGGCGGCGGTGGTGCACCCCCCGGCCGGGGGCGTCTCGCCGATGGCAGCCAGCATGTTCGTCGGTGCCGCCGGGTTGACGGCGAACTCGCCGCGGGTCACCGTGCTGGGGAAGGCGTGCTCGAGGGTGAAGGTCGGCGCCACGGCGTTGGCGTTGAGGGAGCGCCAGATGCCGCAGGAGCCGGGGAACGCGGCGCAGTTGACCGTCGCCATCGCCAGCAGGACGTCGGGGTTGCCCGGCTGCATGGCGATGTCGATGATCGCCACGTTGGCGGCGCCGGTGGGCACGTCGAGACGGTCGAAGCGGGGATCGGCCGCCAGCGCGTTGACGGAGCGGAAGACGCCACGGTTGGGCAGCGGGTTGCCGGCGACGTTGAAGAGGCCGCCGACGCCGGAGGCGGTGCCGATGAAGACGGTGTTGGGTACCGTCGGGTGGATGATGATGCGGCTGATCGAGCGGAAGGTCATCACGTCGGCGCCGCCGGTGTTGAGGTTGAAGGGCCCCTCGATGGTGGGCGTCACCGACTCGGAGTTGGTCATGCGGTAGAGGCCGACGCCGTAGAAGCTGTCGGCGGAGAAGCCGCTCTCGCCGGTGCCGATCCACACGCGGGTGGTGTCGCTGGGGTCGATCGCTACCGCGCCGATGGCCAGCGACAGCAGGCCGTCGGTGAGCGGCGTCCAGGTGGCGCCGCCGTCGAGGCTGCGGTAGAGGCCGCCCTGCGCCGTGCCCACGTAGAGCTTGTTGGGGTCGGTGGGGTGGACGGCAATGGCGACGGTGCGGCCGCTCACCGGAGTCTGCACGGTGGTCGTCTGGCCGTTGGGGATGGGGTTGGGACCGATCTCGGTCCAGCTCGTCTCGGAGATGTCCGGCGAATGCTGGTGGCCGGCGGAGGCAATCACCGCCTCCATGTCGCGGATCGCCTTCACGCGCGGGTTGTACGGCGTGTGGTACGGCAGGCCGCGCTTCTGCGCCAGGGCCTCGTTGCGCGCGTGCAGGAACTCGGCCTTGTCGATGCGGTCGCGCATGAACGCCGGCAGGTCGGGCTCTTCGAAGCCCTGCACCTCTTGGCGCGGGGCGAGCGTCTTGCCTTCGTCGGGGACGGTGACGTTCGCCTTCTTGACGGCGATGGCAGGTGCCACGCAGCAGAAGACCAGCGCAAGCAGGGCGAGCAGACGGACCGCGCGAGATTTGGGCATGTCGGGTTCTCCAAGAGAGAGGTGTGTCCGCGATTTTTACCACAAATCGCGGCCGATTTCCTCCCCCGGCACCGCCCGGGCGCTGGTCCAACAAATTGGACCAAGTCTGCCCGGCCGTCCCGGCAGCCACCGGTCAGAACGGGATGTCGTCGTCCTCGCCGCCGGCGGCGCCGCCAGCCTGCCCGCCGCCGCCGCCGCCGTAGGAGTGCTCGTCGTACTCCGGCGTCCGCCTGGCCACCGCCGCCGCCGCGGCCGCCGCCGCCGCGCGCTGCCGAGCATCTGGAAGTTGTCGCAGATGATCTCGGTGCGGTACTTCTTCTCGCCGGTGGTCTTGTCGTCCCACGAGCGGGTCTGGATGCGCCCCTCGACGAAGATCTGCTTGCCCTTGGTGAGGTACTGGCCGGCGATCTCCGCCTGCTTGCCGAAGCAGACGACGTTGTGCCACTCGGTCTGCTCCTGGCGGTTGCCGTCGCGGTCCTTCCAGCGCCGGCTGGTGGCGACGCTGAAGCTCGCCACCGGCTGCCCGGAGGGGAGCGAGCGCACCTCCGGATCGCGTCCGAGGTTGCCGACGAGGATCACCTTGTTCACCATGGGCCGCCAGGACCTCCTGTTGCCGGCGTCGCCGGCGTTCGTCGCATCGGCGTTCTGCGCATCAGCGTCGGCGCATCAGACGTGCCGCGAGCTGAGTGTCTGAAAGTATCATGGCCGCTCAAACGGAAACCGTTGCCGAAACCTTGCAGGTGAAGCAGCGCGGGTGACCAGCGGGTGACCAGGTGAGGCTCGTCGTCCAGCGCGTGAGCCGCGCCCGCGTGCAGCGTCGGCGGCGAGGAGGTGGGCGCCATCGGCCGCGGCCTGCTGGTGCTCGTCGGCGTCGAGCGCGGCGACGGCCGCGAGCAGGCGCTGGCGGCGGCGCGCAAGCTCGTCGGCCTGCGCGTCTTCGAGGACGCCGAGGGGCGCATGAACCTCGCCGCGCGGCGAGGTCGGCGGCGCCTTCCTCGTCGTCTCGCAGTTCACCCTCGCCGGCTCGCTCGCCCGCGGCCGCCGCCCGTCGTTCGACGCCGCCGCGCCGCCGGAGGTCGCCGAGCCGCTGGTCGAGGCGCTGGTCGCCGCCCTGCGCGCCGCAGGGCGCGCCGGTGGCCACCGGCCGCTTCCGCGCCTACATGGAGGTGGAGCTGGTCAACGACGGACCGGTGACGTTCGTGCTCGACGTGCCGCCCGGCGAGGCGGCCGGCGGCGCCGGCGCTCCGATGACGCCGGCGCGCTGAAGCGGCCGGCTCGTCGCGGTCGCGGGGCCGAGCGACACGCTGCGCTGCGGGGACGGCATGAAGCGACGCCACCAGGACGAGCAGCGCCGCCACCGCCAGCGCCTGGCGCTTGCGGTCGAGCCCCTGCGCTCGGCGTCGAGCACCGGAGGGTGGCCGATGCCGATGAGCAGCACGATCAGCGCCCACACCAGCCAGCCCGGTCGAGAACCCGGCCGAGCGCGACGATCAGCCACACCAGGCGGGCGCCATCTGTCGATGGCGATCGCCGGCGAGCGGCGTAGAGGATGTGGCCGCCGTCGAGCTGGCCGACCGGCAGCAGGTTGAGCGACGTCGCGAGCAGCCCCACCCAGGCGGCGAGCACGAAGGGGTGCAGGTTGAGCATCGTTCCGGCCGGCAGCGTCGCCGTGAACGAGCCGCGTCAGGCGAGCCGACGGCGCGAGGCTGTCGCCCGGCACGAAGAGCTCGCCTCCGGGCCGATCGCCGCCGACGCGGCACCGGCGGCGAGTGGCGCGATGCCGTAGACGAGGAACGGGACGCAGCGCGACGAAGCCGGCGAGCGGCCCGGCCACCGCCGACGTCGAACAGCTTGCGCTTGTCGCGGATCGGCGCGCGGATGCGGATGAAGGCGCCGAAGGTGCCGAGCGCGATCGGCAACGGCAGGAAGTAGGGCGGCGTCGTGGCGATGCGGTAGCGCCGGCAGGTGAGGTAGTGCCCCAGCTCGTGGCAGAGCAGGATGAGCAGCAGCGGCAGCGAGTAAGCGAGGCCGAGGCGCAGCAGTCGCGGGTCGCTCCACACCGCGGACGACGCGCGGCGATCGCACCGCGCCGACTGACGACCGCGGATCGACGATGACGTCGGTGCGGCGGCGAGCGACCAGTCGACGCCAGCGTCGTGGTGGTGAAGAAGGCGGCGACGAAGAGCGCCGCCGCCAGCAGCCAGCTGCGTGCGACTGCTGCTGAGTCGGAGCCGGCGCGGCCGCCGGAGCGCCGCTGGGCCAGCGCGGCGAGCGGGCCCCAACGTGACGGTGGCTGCATGCGGCTCGGCCCGCGCGCCGGCAGGCGCCGGAGGGCGCCCGGGACGGGCGGCGACTCACAGCGCCTTCAGCTCTTTGCCGGGCTTGAAGCGGACCGTCTTGCCGGGGGAGATCGCCACCTCGACCCCGGTCTTCGGGTTGCGCCCCACGCCGCGCTTGCGGTTGCGCACCTGGAAGACGCCGAAGCCGCGCAGCTCGATGCGCTTGCCGCCGGTCAGCGCGTCCTTGATCGCGTCGAGGATGGTGTCGACCGCCTCGGCCGCCTTGATGCGGGGGATGTCGCACGACTCGGCGACGCGGTTGACGATGTCCGCTTTGATCATCGGCCTGCATCTCTCCGGGAGGCGGGGAGTCTAGCAAGGCACCTCCGGAGCGTCAATCGAAATCGTTGGCCGTAGCGTTCGGCCGCGGCGCCCGGCGTGCCGATATGATCGCTCGCGATGCGCGCCGCGTGGATCGCCGTCGGCTCGCGAGCTGCTCGGCACCGATCGTCTCGACACCAACGCGCTGCTCGCCACCGCGCTGCTGCGCCGCCACGGCGTCGAGCTGCGCCGCAAGGCCGTCGTCGGCGACGTCGAAGACGACCTCGCGAAGGAGCTGCGCGCGCTGCTCGGCGAGCTACCAGCTGGTGCTCGTCTGCGGCGGCCTCGGCCCCACCGCCGACGACGTCACGCGCGAGGCGGTGGCGCGGCGCCTGCGGGCGCGCGCTGGTCTTCGAGCCGGCGGTGGTGGCCGACATCGAGGAGAAGTTCCGCCGCCTCGGCCGCCGCATGCCGGAGGTCAACGCGCGCCAGGCGCAGCGGCTCGACGGCGCCGAGCTGCTCGCCCAACCCGCGCGGCACGGCGCCCGGGCCAGCGCCTCGAGGAGCGCGGCACGACGATCTTCCTGCTGCCGGGCCCGCCGCGCGAGCTCGAGCCGATGCTCGCCGAGCAGGTGGAGCCGTGGCTCGCGGCGCGCTGCGGCGGCGACGGCACCGAGATCGCCGTGCTCAAGGTCGCCTGCGTGCCCGAGTCCGAGGTCGAGGAGCGCATCGCGCCGGCCTACGCCGAGCTCGGCCGCGAGCGGGTGACGGTGCTCGCCAAGCCCGGCGAGATCCGCGTCGAGGTCACGGCGCGCGGCCCGGCGGCGGCGCGCGCAGGGCGAGCTCGCGCGCGCCCGCGCGCGCCTGCGCGAGCTCCTCGGCGACGCGGTCTTCAGCGAGGGCGACGAGGACCTCGAGGCGGTGGTGGGCCGCCTGCTGCGCGAGGCCGGCGCCACCGTCGCCACCGGCGAGTCGTGCACCGGCGGGCTGGTGGCGGCGCGGCTCACCGCCGTGGCCGGGCAGCAGCGACTACGTGCTCGGCGGCGTGGTGGCGTACTCCAACGACGCCAAGCAGTCGCTGCTCGGCGTGTCGGCCGCGCTGCTGCGCGAGCACGGCGCGGTGAGCGAGCCGGTGGCGCGAGCGCTCGCCGCCGGCGCGCGCCGGCGGCTCGGCGCCACCTTCGGCATCGGCGTCACCGGCGTCGCCGGGCCGGGCGGCGGCAGCGAAGCGAAGCCGGTCGGCACCGTGCACGTGGCGCTCGCCGGACCTGGTGACCAGCCGGACGGCGATCTCGTGCACCGCCTGGCGCGCTTCCCCGGCGACCGCGAGCGCGTGCGCTGGCAGACCAGCCAGCTGGCGCTCGAGCTGCTGCGGCGCGAGCTGCTGCGCCGCGCCGCCGCCTCAGCTCGACGGAGCCGTGTCGCGGCTGGAGGCTGCCGGCCGGTGACGACGCGGGTTCGTGCTCGGGGCGAGGACCGCCAGCGCAGCCGCGACGAGGGCGACGACGCCACGACGCCGGGCGGCTCGGTGCGCCTCTTCGTCGCCTTCGCGCTGCCCGACGAGGTGCGCGCCGCCATGCGCCGCCGGCTCGCGCGGCTGCGCTCGCTGCTGCCGCAGGCGCGCTGGGTCGACCCCGACAACGCCCACCTGACGCTCGCCTTCCTCGGCCACCAGCCGGAGCCGAAGGTGGCGCCGCTGGCGGCGGCGCTGCTCGACGTCTTCGCCCGCTACCCGGCGCTGCCGCTGCGCCTGCACGGCGGCGGCACCTTTCCGCAAGGGCGGCCGGCGCGCGTCGCCTGGGTGGGGGTCAGCGCGCCGGCGGAGATGCAGCCGCTGCAGCACGACGTCGCCGACGCCGCGGCGAGCGTGCTCGAGTGGGAGCCGGAGAAGCGGCCGTTCCACCCGCACGTCACGCTGACCCGCTGCAACCCCACCTGGCCGCGCGCGCAGGTCGAGCGCTTCCACTCCGAGGTGCAGGGGTCCTGGGGCGAGGAGTTCGTCGCCGGCGAGGGCGTCCTCTACCGCAGCCGGCTGTCGCCGCGCGGCGCGCAGTACCAGGTGCTCGAGCGCTTCCCGCTGCGCACGGTGGAGCCGGCGTGACTCGCCGCTGGGTGGCGCTGCTCGTCGGCGCCTACCTGGTGGGCGCCATCCCCTGGAGCTGGGTGCTGGTGCGCTGGAAGACCGGCCAGGACATCCGCCAGGTGGGCAGCGGCAACGTCGGCGCCACCAACGCCATGCGCGCCGCCGGGAAGGTCGTCGGCATCGTCGCCCTGGCGCTCGACATCGCCAAGGGAGTGGCGCCGGTGCTCGTCGCCCGCGCGATGGGCGCGCCGCCGCTCGTCGAGTCGTGCGCCGCGACCCTGGCGGTGCTCGGCCACATGTACCCGGTGTGGTTGCGCTTCCGCGGCGGCGGCAAGGGAGTGGCCACCGCCGCCGGCGCCCTCGGTGCGTTGGCGCCGATCGCGGCGCTGCTCGCCGCCGTCGTCTTCCTGGTGGTGACGGCGCTGTTCCGCTACGTCTCCCTGGGCTCGATCGCGGCGCTCGTCGCGTTCCCCCTGCTGGTGCTCCTGCTCAGTCAGCGCGGCAACGCGCCGCGCGACACCGCGTTCCTCGTCGGCAGCGCGCTGGTGCCGGCGATCTCGGTGTGGAAGCACCGCGGCAACATCCGGCGACTGCTCGCCGGCACCGAGCGCCGGCTGGAGGCAAAGACCTGAGGCGCGTCGCCGTGGTGGGCGCCGGTTCCTTCGGCACCGCGGTGGCCGTGCACGCGGCGCGCGCCGGCTGCGCGGTGACGCTGTGGGCGCGGCGGGCGGAGGCGGCCGCCGACCTCGAGCGCGAGCATCGCAACCGGCGTTACCTGCCCGAGGCGGAGCTGCCCGCGACCGTCGCCACCAGCACCGACCTCGCGGCTGCCGCCGAGGCCGAAGTGGTGGTGATGGCCGTGCCCTCGCACGGCTACCGCGAGGTGCTGCGCAACCTCCTCGCGCACTGGCCGCGCGGGCGCGAGCTCTGCGTCGTGTCGGCCACCAAGGGGATCGAGAACGAGGCCCTGGCGCGGATGAGCGAGGTGTCGGCGGAAGAGGCGGCACGCGCCGGCCAGCCGCTGCGCTTCGCGGTGCTCTCCGGCCCTTCGTTCGCCGCCGAGCTGGCCCTCGGCGTCCCCACCGCGGCGGTGATCGCCAGCGCCGACGACGGCTTCGCGCGCGCCTTGCAGGAGACGCTGTCGACCCGCCAGCTGCGTCTCTACACCACGCAGGACGTCGCCGGCGTCGAGCTGGCGGGGGCGGCGAAGAACGTCATCGCCATCGCCGCCGGCGTCGTCTCCGGTCTCGGCTTCGGGCACAACACGCTGGCGGCGCTGATCACCCGCGGCCTGCACGAGATGACGCGGCTGGGCCTCGCCTACGGCGGCCAGCCGCCGACCTTCTACGGCCTCGCCGGCCTCGGCGACCTGGTGCTCACCTGCACCGGCGAAGCCTCGCGCAACCGCCGCGCCGGCCTGGCGCTCGCCGCCGGCGAGCCGCTGGCGCGCCTGGAGCGCGAGACCGGCCAGGTGGCCGAGGGCGTGCGCACCTCGCACCGCCATCGCCCGGCTCGCCGAGCGCCAGCAGGTCGAGATGCCGATCTGCGAGCAGATGGTGGCGGTGATCCACGGCGGCAAGACGCCGAAGGCCGCCGTCGAGGAGCTGATGCTGCGCGAGCTCAAGTCCGAGGCGGCGCTGTAGCCCGCGCGCAGGCGCGGGGTTAGCGTGCGCCGGCCGCGGCCTGCAGCTCGGCGTAGAGCCGCGCGTAGCCCGCACGCTCTGCCTCCAGCCGCGCGAGCAGCGCCGCGAAGCGCGGCTCGCCGCGTAGCGAAGCGAGCAACGGGTCGAGGGCGAAGAACGCTCCGCACGGGTAGCCGTTGACGGCCGCTGCCTCGAGCTGGTCGACGGCGGCGTCGGGCTCGCCGAGCTGGGCATGGATGCAGGCGAGGTCGTACTGGGCGTGGTGGTAGTGCCCCCACGCGGCGCGCTCGGCGACCACCTGTCGCGCCTCCTCGCGGGCGGCGGCGAAGTCGCCGCGCTCCGCGGCGAGCACACCGCGGATGGAGGCGGCGAGCGGGTGGCGCGCGTGCTCCTCCTCGATCCGCGCCGCCGACGCCGCCGCGTCGCCGTACATCCCCAGCCGCAGCTGGCAGAGCGCGAGCTGGTAGAGGTCCCACGGCGCCTGCGTGCGGGCCACCTCCAGCGAAGGTGCCAGCGCCGCATCGAAGCTGCCGCGGTGGCAGCGGCAGAAGGCGAGCTGGCCGAGCCCGGCGAGCTGTCCGGGGTTGATCGCCAGCGTCGTTTCGAGGTGACGTTCGCCTTCGTCGACGAGGCCGACGTGGTAGAGCACCGTGCCCAGCCGCTGGTGCGCGTCGGCGAGGCCGGGCATCGCCGTCACCGCGGCGTGGAGGTCGCGGATGGCGCCGGCGTGGTCCCACCCATGCGGTGGGGTCCAGCGCAGGCGGCCGCGCGCGTAGCGCCCCTCGGGCAGCGCCGGGTCGAGCCGCAGCGCCTGCTCGCACGCCGCCTGCGCGCGGTGGTGCCAGTCGCCCTCGGGCTGGAAGTTGAAGCGCCATGCGCGCATAGGCGTCGGCGAGGCCCGCCCAGCCGAGCGCGAACGCGGGGTCGGCGTCGCGCGCCCGCTCGAAGCAGTTGATCGCAGCCACGTAGTCGGCGAGCGACTCGCGCACCAGCCGCGCGCGCCCCTGCAGGTAGAGGTCGTAGGCGTCGCCGGCGGGCGCCGCGCGCGGAGCGCCGATCGCCACCGCGGTTGCCGGCGGGAGCAGGGCCACCGCCACCTGGCGCGCCACCTCGTCCTGCAACGCGAAGAGGTCGTCGGCCTCGCCCTCGACCTTGGTGCCCCAGAGCGAGGCGCCGTCCTCGACGCGGATCAGCTGCAGCGTCACCCGCAGGCGCCCGCCGGCGCGCAGGAAGCTCCCCTCGACGACCCTCTCCACGCCCAGCTCGCGGCCCGCCGCGGCGGCGCCGAGGGCGGCTCCCTGGTAGCGCAGGATCGCCGAGGTCGGCCGCACCACCAGGCTGCCGTAGCGGGCGAGCTCGGTGATGGTGGCGTCGGCGAGCCCGAGCTGCAGGTGCGCGCCCGTTGCGTCGCCGGCGAGGTCGCGGAAGGGGAGCACGGCGATCGTCGGGCGCGCTGTCTCCGCGGGCGTCGCGGCACCCGCCGGCGTTGCGGAGCGCAGCCGTGTCGCGACCGCGGTCAGGCCGACGCGCTCGAGCAGACGCGCGAAGCGCGGCTCACCACGCAGCGGGTCGAGCAGCGGCTCGACGGCGAGGTAGACGAGCGAGTCGCTGCGCTCCTCGGCGGCGCGCTCGAGACTCGCCAGCGCGGCTTCCGTCTCGCCGAGGCCGAGGTGGACGAGTGCCAGCGGATAGCCCGACTCACCCCCGCCTTCCGCCCGGCGGCGCAGCTCCGCGATGCCGGCGCGCGCCGCGGCGGCGTCGCCCAGCCGCGCCTGCGCCATCGCCACCAGGGCGACGCCACGCGTGCCGGCGCCGAAGAGGTCGCGGAAAGCCTCGAAGGCGGTCAGCGCCGCGCGCCACGCGCCGCGCACGGCGAGCGCCATGCCCAGCCAGTAATGGGTGATGGGGAAGCTGGCCTCGAGCTCCACCAGCTTGCGCGCCGTGCTCTCGGTCTCGGCCAGGCGGCGCGCGAAGTAGAGCGTCTGCGCCAGGTTGCAGTTGACGATGAGCGACAGCGGGTCGAGCTCCCAGGCGCGGCGGGCCTGCTCGTGCGCCTCGTCGAAGCGGCCGAGCACGGAGAGCAGGAACGAGTACCAGTGGCGCGTGGTGGCGCGCCGCGGGTCGAGCTCGAGGGCGCGGCGGAACTCGCGCTCCGCGCCCTCCCAATCCCAGTCGTGGTGGAAGCGCACCCAGCCGAGCGCGGCGTGCGGGTCGGCCAGCCCGGGGTCGAGCTCGATGGCGCGCTGCGCCGCGGCGGCCTGGCGCGCGGCATCGCCTCGCCGGCCGGCATGCAAGTCGTACAGCGAGTGGCCCAGCAGCGCGTAGCTGTCGGCGAGCCCTGCCCACGCCTGGGCGTAGCGCGGGATCGAGCTCGATCGCCTGCTCGAAGGCGCGCACGCCGCCGCGCAGGCCGCCGGCGTGGCGCTTGTTCCAGCAGGTGCCGCCCCTTGAGGTAGAGGTGGTAGGCGTCGAGGCTCGCCGGCCGCCGCGCCGGCTGCGGCGGCGTCACCAGCCGCAGGCGCAGGGCCTCGACGACGCTGCGCGGCGATCTCCTCCTGGACCGCGAAGACGTCGCCCTGCGCGCGGTCGTAGCGCTCCGACCACAGGTGGCAGCCGTCGGCGGCGTCGACCAGCTGCACGGTGATGCGCAGCCGTTCGCCGGCGCGGCGCACGCTGCCCTCGAGCACCGCCTCGACCCGCAGCTCGCTGGCCGACGCGAGCGGATGGCGTCGTCCTGCCCCTTGAAGCGGAAGCGACGAGCTGCGCGCCGCCACGCGCAGCCCGTCGAGCCGCGCCAGCGCGTGCGATGCAGCTCCTCGGCCATGCCCTCGCAGAAGTAGTCCTGTTCCGCGTCGCCGCGTGAGGTTGAGGAAGGGGAGCACGGCGAGCGAGCGCGCGGTCGGCGGCCAGCGCCGGCCGTGGCGGGCCGAGGACGTCGCCGTCGGCCGGACGCTCGCCGAGCGCCGACCGGTCGAGGTCGGCGAGCAGCTCGCGCGCCGACGCGTAGCGCTCCGCCGGCCGCTTGGCGAGGCAGCGGCGGACGAGCGCCTCGAGCGCCGGCGGGCGCCGCCGGCGACGGCGAGCGGCGGCGGCTCGGCGGTGAGCACGCGCGCCCATCGTCTCCGAGCGGCGTTCGCGCCGGCGAAGGCGCGCCGCCCGCTCAGCATCTCGTAGAGCACGGCGCCGAGCGCGAAGAGGTCGGAGCGCGGGTCGCGCCGGCTGGCCGCGCAGCTGCTCCGGCGCCATGTAGCCGATGGTGCCGAGCGATCGTGCCGGCGCCGGTGAGGCTCGCCTCGCGCGCCGCGCGCCGGCGTCGGCGAGGCGCTTGGCGAGCCCGAAGTCGAGGATCTTCACCCGGCCGTCGGCGGTGAGGAAGAGGTTCTCCGGCTTGAGGTCGCGGTGGACGATCCCCTTGTCGTGCGCGGCGGCGAGGCCGGCGAGCGACCTGCCGCAGCGAGCGCGCAGCGCTTCGCCGGCGGGCAGCGGCCCGCGGCGCAGCCGCTCGCGCAGCGTCTCGCCCTCGAGCAGCTCGGTGACCACGTACGGCACGCCGTCCTGCACGCCGACGTCGTAGACGACGAGCAGGTTGGGGTGGTTGAGGGCGCCGGCGGCGCGCGCCTCCTGGTCGAAGCGCCGCAGCGTCTCGGCGTCGCTGGGCTCGCGCGCCGCGGCATCACCTTGATCGCCACCTCGCGCCCGAGCCGCGGGTCGCGGGCGCGGTAGACCTCGCCCATGCCGCCGGCGCCGAGCAGCGCGACGACCTCGTACGGTCCGAGCGCCGCGCCCGCCGGCAGCGCCTGGGCCGAACCCGTCGGCCCGCCCGGCTCCTCCCCGCGAGCCTCTGCCTGCGTGACGGCGTCGGTCTCGTCGGAGGTGCGTTCCACGTGCGGCTCTGCGGAGGCGTGAGGGCGGCTATGTTACAAATCCCTCGCCATGAGTCACCAGACCGTCCTCATCCTCGACTTCGGCGGGCAGTACACGCAGCTCATCGCCCGCCGCGTGCGCGAGAACCGCGTCTACTGCGAAGTGCACCCCTTCGACGTCCCGGAGGAGGAGATCCAGCGCCGCGCCCCCATCGGCCTCATCCTCTCCGGCGGCCCGCAGAGCGTCTACGCGCCGGGGGCGCCGGTGCGCGGCAACGAGCTGTTCGAGCTCGGCATCCCGGTGCTCGGCATCTGCTACGGCATGCAGCTGATGGCGCAGGCCCTCGGCGGCGACGTCGAGGCCGCCGAGCACCGCGAGTACGGCCGCGCCGAGATCGAGATCGACTACCGCGGCATGCTGTTCGAAGGGCTCGACACCAAGCAGACGGTCTGGATGAGCCACGGCGACAACATCACCGAGCTGCCGCCGGACTTCGTGCTGCTCGCCTCGACGCCGAACAGCCCGGTGGTGGCGTTCGAGAGCGAGCTGCGCAAGCTCTGCGGCATCCAGTTCCACCCCGAGGTGCACCACACCGCCAACGGCGGCGAGATCCTGCGCAACTTCCTCTACCGCATCTGCGGCGCGCGCGGCGACTGGCGGATGGCCGACTACCTCGACGAGGCGGTGGCGCGAGTGCGCGCGCAGGTGGGCGAGGGGCGGGCGATCTGCGCGCTGTCGGGGGGCGTCGACTCGTCGGTGGTGGCGGCGCTGCTGCAGCGCGCCATCCCGGAGCGCTACACCGCCGTGTTCGTCGACAATGGCCTGCTGCGCAAGGGCGAGGCGCAGCAGGTGGTGCACACGCTGGGGCACGAGCTGGGGATCCCCATCCACCTGGCGGACGCGAGGGAGCGGTTCCTGCGCGCGCTGGCCGGCGTGACCGACCCGGAGAAGAAACGGAAGATCATCGGCCACACCTTCATCGACGTGTTCAAGGAAGAGGCGGCGAAGGTGGCGGCGGCCGAGATGCACGGCGTGTCGTTCCTCGCTCAGGGCACGTTGTACCCCGACGTCATCGAGTCGGTGTCGGTGAAGGGCCCGTCGGAGGTGATCAAGACGCATCACAACGTCGGCGGCCTGCCGGAAGAGCTCGGCTTCGAGCTCGTGGAGCCGCTGCGCTGGTTGTTCAAGGACGAGGTGCGGCAGCTGGGGCGCGAGCTCGGCCTGCCCGAGGAGGTCGCTGCAGCGGCACCCGTTCCCCGGGCCGGGCCTGGCGGTGCGAGTGCTCGGCGAGATCAGCGAGGAGCGGCTGGACACGCTGCGGGCGGCGGACTGCATCCTGCTGGAGGAGCTGCACGAGGCGGGGTGGTACAGCAAGGTGGCGCAGGCCTTCGCGGTGCTGCTGCCGGTGAAGAGCGTCGGCGTGATGGGAGACCAGCGGACGTATCAGGACGTCGTGGCGATCAGGGCGGTGGAGACGCGGGACTTCATGACGGCGGACTGGAGTCCGCTGCCGTACGACCTGCTTGGGCGGGTGGCGAGCCGGATCGTCAACGAAGTGCCGAAGGTGAACCGGGTCGTGTACGACATCACCAGCAAGCCGCCGGGGACCATCGAGTGGGAGTGAGGTAATCGGTCGCGCTGCGAGTCGCGCGCCGGAACGAGTTGGTGGTCGGCGAGCGCAGGTGACCATCCGGCCGGCGGGTGCGGGGCGGATCCGGGGGCCGCCGCCGCGGACTTCCCACGCTTCGTCAAGCCGCTCTTGCCTCCTTCTGAGTTGCCTCCACCTCGGACGGAGAGGCAGCAGGAGGATCAGGGACGTAAGTCGTCCTGTCGCGCAGCATGGCGATGAGAATCCGCAGGTGGCCGTCGCCCAGGATGCGTAGGGCATGGCCGACGGTGAGGCCCCGCTGTCGCAAGCGGTCGTAACGTGCGCGGCTGGCGGGATCTCGCTGCAAGCTGTTCAGTGACCAGTGGTGTATCGCGTAGCGCAATCGGGGATTGCAGGCTCGACGCATCAACACCACGCGGCGCTTGCCGCTGGCACGTGTCACGGGTGCGACCCCGCTGAGGGCGCGTATGAGCTGGTAGTCTCGAGTGGCGACAGCGCGCGAGGCCTCGCTCAGCACCGTGGCGGCGACGAGCTTTCCCACCCCCGGCATGGAGAGAAGGATCTCGGCGTCACGGTGCTGGCGAGGCTGCCCGAGCTGGTCGTTTTCCTCGTCGCGCAGCTGGGCGAGGGTGCGAGCGATCCAGGCCGTGCAGTCGCGGTGCTGACGATGGAGCAGCTGGAGCTGCTCGATGAGCACCGCGATGTGCCCGGTAGCGGCGGTGATGGTGCCCGCGGCTACGGGTAATGCCGGTTGGTCGAGCACCGCCATCAGCCGATCGGCGTCGAAGCGGCGGATGCGATGGTCGCGCAAGAGCTTGACCAGCTTCGAGCGTGTCAGCCGACGCGCCTGCTGCGGCTGGGGAGCCAGCTTCAGCAAGGCCCAAAGCCAAGGCTCATCGGCGCCAGGCACGAGCTCCAGCAGCTGAGGCCAGAAGCGATGCAGCTGTCCGCCGAGGCGACACGCGACGGCGTGCTGCTGCTCGAGCAGGTGCCGTTCTAGGCGGCTAGCTTCGCGCAGCTCGAGGATCGTGGGATCTTCGGGATGGACCCGTCGATAGGAAGCCAGGTCGGTGCGTAGCGAGGTGGCGACGACGAAGGCGTCGAGGCGGTCGTCCTTGCAGCCCGCCACGCTGTGACGATCACGGAAGCGGTCGAGCTGTTTCGGATTGAGATGGTAGACGTGCGCGCCGGCTTCGACGAGCACATCGACGATGGCGCCGTGAGGGGTTTCGATTCCTACGGCGACGCGAGAGAGATCTTGCCCAGCGAGCTGTCGAAGCCAATCGAGTAACTGGCGCAAGCCTGCTTCACCATGGCTGATGGTGCTCTCTCGCAGACGTGCCCCGTCGCCGTCGAGCACACAGACCTGGTGCTCTCGGCTACCCCAGTCGATGCCGACGAAGAACTGGTAGCTCAAGCGGACCTCCTTTCCGACCGACTCGGCTCTGCCGCGATGCTGACTCGGCCCTGTATTGGCGCTCGTAGCGCGACTTCCCACGGGAGGCACCGCGGCTCCCGTGCTGGGGCACCGTCCGCAGCAGGCACTCGGAGTGCGACACCGGCCCGAGTGCTCCCAACACGGTCGCCGAAGAACACTGGGAATGCGGGCTCGCTGCGCTCGCCCGCATCAGAGAGAAACATACAGGCACCGGCCCGCGCCATGTGGTTGGCGGAAGGAGGAGCGCGGGCCTCCGCTCTCCAGGCGCCGGTACGCCGTTGACCTCGCAAGGTTTGCGAATCGCCTTCCGAGAGGTGCCGCAGCGGCGGCCCCCGGATCCGCCTGGCCCCCGCCTTCACTCGTGGTGCTCGAGCTCCCTGTCGACGAGATCGATCGTTGCCGTGGTGACTTGAGCGCCGTACCTCGCGCTCTCTTCACGTCTACTAACTGCCGTCGCCGTGCCGCTCGGGTGTCGGGCTGCGCTCCGTCGTTCTTCCCGTCACAACTCGCGGTCCACTCAGGTCGCCTGAGCTGTGCGGCGATGACACCGTATTGGCTACCGAACGGACTAGCTGGCCAGCACCAAGCGCTGCTACACGGACGAGCGCATCAGGCGCTCGACGCGCTTGAGTGTCTCGTCGGCTAGGAAGCTTGGATCGAGAGGGAAGGTGACGCGGCGGCTAGATATCGATCTCGTCGAGGATGTGGCCCAGATAGTCAAGGTCCGAGCGGGACATCTCGAGCCTCCGCGAGGATCTTGCTGCTGAGTCGGGGGCTCAGCGCTTCTGGTGTCAGAAGCTCGACAGGCCTGCCGACGATCTCCTCGAGGAAGAAGGCAAGGCGCATGAAGTTGTCGAAGTTCTTGCGGCCAGGTTCGAACTCGACGATCAAATCGATATCGCTCGAAGGCCCCTGATCTCCGCGTGCAAAGGAGCCGAACAGGGAGAGGGACCGAGCGCCCATGGAGCGCAGCTCGGACGAGCGCGCCCGGATCACCTCATTGAGCTCGTTGGCCGACAGGACCGACATGCCAGAATTCTAGGACAGTTGCGAAAGCTGGCCGCGAGTGGGCCACGTCGTCTCATCGGCGCATCATCGTGACAATAGCGGCACGACAGACTTGCGACTCAGCGACAAAAGAGCGCGAGGCACAGCGTCGCAGTTACCACGGCAGCACGCGAGCTCGCCGACAGGTCGCTCAGCATCCACTCATGTAGGCGGGTGCGTCCGGCGGATCCGGAGGCCGTCGCGGCGGCACCTCTCGGAGGGCGATTCGCGGCGCTCTCATCATCGTGGTCGTACCGGCGCCCGGAGAGTGGAGGCCCGCGCTTCCCTTCCGCAAACCACATGGCGCGGGCCGGTGCCTGTATGTTTCTCTCTGATGCGGGCGAGCGCAGCGAGCCCGCATTCCCAGTGTTCTTCGGCGACCGTGTTGGGAGCACTCGGGCCGGTGTCGCACTCCGAGTGCCTGCTGCGGACGGTGCCCCAGCACGGGAGCCGCGGTGCCTCCCGTGGGAAGTCGCGCTACGAGCGCCAATACAGGGCCGAGTCAGCATCGCGGCAGAGCCGAGTCGGTCGGAAAGGAGGTCCGCTTGAGCTACCAGTTCTTCGTCGGCATCGACTGGGGTAGCCGAGAGCACCAGGTCTGTGTGCTCGACGGCGACGGGGCACGTCTGCGAGAGAGCACCATCAGCCATGGTGAAGCAGGCTTGCGCCAGTTACTCGATTGGCTTCGACAGCTCGCTGGGCAAGATCTCTCTCGCGTCGCCGTAGGAATCGAAACCCCTCACGGCGCCATCGTCGATGTGCTCGTCGAAGCCGGCGCGCACGTCTACCATCTCAATCCGAAACAGCTCGACCGCTTCCGTGATCGTCACAGCGTGGCGGGCTGCAAGGACGACCGCCTCGACGCCTTCGTCGTCGCCACCTCGCTACGCACCGACCTGGCTTCCTATCGACGGGTCCATCCCGAAGATCCCACGATCCTCGAGCTGCGCGAAGCTAGCCGCCTAGAACGGCACCTGCTCGAGCAGCAGCACGCCGTCGCGTGTCGCCTCGGCGGACAGCTGCATCGCTTCTGGCCTCAGCTGCTGGAGCTCGTGCCTGGCGCCGATGAGCCTTGGCTTTGGGCCTTGCTGAAGCTGGCTCCCCAGCCGCAGCAGGCGCGTCGGCTGACACGCTCGAAGCTGGTCAAGCTCTTGCGCGACCATCGCATCCGCCGCTTCGACGCCGATCGGCTGATGGCGGTGCTCGACCAACCGGCATTACCCGTAGCCGCGGGCACCATCACCGCCGCTACCGGGCACATCGCGGTGCTCATCGAGCAGCTCCAGCTGCTCCATCGTCAGCACCGCGACTGCACGGCCTGGATCGCTCGCACCCTCGCCCAGCTGCGCGACGAGGAAAACGACCAGCTCGGGCAGCCTCGCCAGCACCGTGACGCCGAGATCCTTCTCTCCATGCCGGGGGTGGGAAAGCTCGTCGCCGCCACGGTGCTGAGCGAGGCCTCGCGCGCTGTCGCCACTCGAGACTACCAGCTCATACGCGCCCTCAGCGGGGTCGCACCCGTGACACGTGCCAGCGGCAAGCGCCGCGTGGTGTTGATGCGTCGAGCCTGCAATCCCCGATTGCGCTACGCGATACACCACTGGTCACTGAACAGCTTGCAGCGAGATCCCGCCAGCCGCGCACGTTACGACCGCTTGCGACAGCGGGGCCTCACCGTCGGCCATGCCCTACGCATCCTGGGCGACGGCCACCTGCGGATTCTCATCGCCATGCTGCGCGACAGGACGACTTACGTCCCTGATCCTCCTGCTGCCTCTCCGTCCGAGGTGGAGGCAACTCAGAAGGAGGCAAGAGCGGCTTGACGAAGCGTGGGAAGTCCGCGGCGACGGCCTCCGGATCCGCCAGCCGCCCGCCGGCCGGGTGGTCACCAACTTCAAAGCTACCGCGCTGCTTCCGCTCGCTCGCCGCAGCCACCACGCCCAGAACTCAAGGCATCCGCTCGCCTTCCTTCGGCAAGTAGAACGCCCGCTGCTGGTACCAAGGCAGCCCGTTCACGCTTGCCAGCGACCCCTCCCACGGCCGGTTCGGTTCCGTCCCCGCCACGAACGCCTCCTGCTGAAGCCGCAAATAGCTCCCACCCCCGGGCGGCGGCAGCAGCCCCGAGTACCGCTCCACGGCGAGCATCGTCACCCCCGGCGGCGCCACGAACTTCTCGCCCTTCGCGATCCACCCCTCCGCCAGCCCGCGCTCCGCCACTTCCTTCCACGGCGGCAGCGCCGCCGCCGCTCCCGTCATGCCGTTGCCCAGGCTCTTCTTCACGTCGTAGCCGACCCAGGTCAGCATCGTCAGCTTCGGCGTGTACCCCACGAACCAGGCGTCCGAGTAGTCGTCCGTCGTCCCCGTCTTCCCGGCGATGTCCACGTCCAGCCGCGACAGCGAGAACGCCGTGCCGTGGTCGATCACGCCCTCCATCATGTGGGTCAACACGTACGCTGCCGGCGCGTCCATCGCCTTGCGGGCCTGCGGCGTGTGCTGCTCCAGCACCTCGCCGTCAGCGGTCGCCACCTGCTCGTACGAAGTAGGGCTCCATGTACAGCCCCGAGTTGGCGAACGCCGCGTAGGCCGCCGCCAGCTCGAGCGGCACCATGTCGGCGCTGCCAAGCGCCAGGCTGGGGTAGGGCGGCAGCGGGCTCGCGACCCCGCGTGCGCCGCGCGAAGTCGATCACCCGCCGCACGCCGATCAGGTCGAGCAGCTTCACCGCCGGCACGTTCACCGACTGCTCGAGCGCCCGCCGCAGCGTGATCACGCCGGCGTACTTGTGGTAGTAGTTCTGCGGGTGGTACGACAGCTTGGCGTCGGCGCCGATGAACGCCGTCGGCGCGTCGAAGAGCGTGTCCGCCGCGGTGTACCCCTGCTCGATGGCGGCGCCGTAGACGAACGGCTTGAACGCCGAGCCCACCTGCCGTTGCGCCTGCGTGGCGCGGTTGAACTTGCTGCGCTCGAAGTCCCAGCCGCCCACCATCGCGCGCACGGCGCCGCTCGCCGAGTCGAGCACCAGCATCACGCCCTCGATGCGCGGCTCCTGCTCGAGCATCAGCCGCGGCTCCCCGGGCTTGGCGGCGGCGGGCTTCGCCGGCGGCTTGCCGTCGGCGGGCGCTGCCGCTTCCAGCCGGAACCAGGCGACGTCGCCCCGCTTCAGCGCGTCGCTGACCTTCGTCTTGCGCGTCCAGGCGATGCCCTGGCGGTCGAGCGTGAAGCGCTCCTCGGCGATGCGCACCTCGGCGCTGTCGGGGCCGGACGTCACCACCACCCCCTCGTACCAGCGCCCCGGCACCACCCGCTCGCCGCGCCGCCACGACGGCAGCACCTGCGCCTCGGGGTCCTCGCGGTCGAGGTGCACCAGCGGTCCGCGCCAGCCGCGACGGTGGTCGAGCACCAGCAGGTGCCGGCGCATCGCCTCCTCGGCGGCCGCCTGCATCTTGGGGTCGAGGGTGGTCCGCGACGCGCAGCCCGGCGCCGTAGAGCCGTTGCGAGCCGTAGCGCTGCTCGAGGTAGCGGCGCACCTCCTCGGCGAAGTAGGTGCCGCCGCTCTCCTGCGGCGTGCGGCGGCGCTGCGCCAGCAGCAGCGGCTCGGCGACTGCCGCGCGGTAGGTCGGCTCGTCGATCTTCTTGGCGGCGAGCATCCGCCGCAGCACGTGGTTGCGGCGCTTGACGACGCCGGTGGAGTTCTTGAAAGGGTTGTACTCGTTGGGCCGCTGCGGGATGCCGGCGAGGGTGGCCGCCTCGGCGAGGGTGAGCTGCCCGACCGGCTTGTTGAAGTAGTCGGACGCCGCCGCCGACATGCCGTAGTTGCCGTTGCCGGTGTAGACCACGTTGCAGTAGAGGGTGATGATCTGCTGCTTGCTGTAGCGCTTCTCGATCTCGACGGCGAGCAGCGCCTCTTCGACCTTGCGCCGCCAGCTGCGGCCGCGGGTGTGGAAGACGTTCTCGGCCACCTGCATGGTGAGCGTCGAGCCTCCCTGCTGGATGCGGCCGGCGCGCACGTTCTCGACCGCCGCGCGCAGGATGCCCGCGAGGTCGACGCCGCCGTGCTCGAGGAAGTGCTGGTCCTCCACGGCCACGATCGCGTCCTGCAACAGCCTCGGCACCTGCCCCTGGCGCAGCAGCACGCGGCGCTCGAAGGCGTAGTTGGCGTACGAGCCGCCGTGGCGGTCGAACAGCTCGGTGACGAGACCGGGTCGGAAGTCGTCGATGGAGTCGACCTCCGGCATGTGGATCACCGCCGCGACGAGGAGGCCGCTGCAGGCGCCGAGGCCGAGGGCGTAGACCCACGCCCAGCGCCAGAGGTGGCTACGCACCGTGCGCCGTGGACGGCCCGGGTCGCGCCGCAGCTTGCCGGGACGCTGGACGCGCAGGGTACGGCGCGGGGTCTGCTCCGCGAGCGGCGGCGGGCCGGCCGGCGCCTCGGGGAGCGGCTCGTAGTCCATCGAAACACGATTGTAGTCCCTGCTGGTGGCAGGACTGGGCCGTGGCAAGACTCGGCCGGACCAGGCGCCGTGGTGGCGGGCGTGCGGACACCGCCATAGACTTCCGCGACGATGAGCGAACCGCAGGCGCCGCTGCCCCCACTGCCGGAACCCTTCGCGCCCGCGCCCCGCCCGCTGCGCTCGCCCGGCTGCGGCCGCGGCGCGCTCGTCGGCTGCGGCGTGCTGCTGGTGCTCTTCGGCGATCGGCGCGGTGGCGCTGGCGCTCAACGCCAACCGCATGCTGGTCTGGGTCTTCCAGCGCCTCGAGACGCAGGTGGTGGAGAAGATCCCCGCCGACGTCACCCCCGCCGAGCGCGCCCGCTTCGTCGGCGGCCTTCGCCGGCCTCTACCGCACCATCGGCGAGGGCGAGGTCGATCCCGCCGCGGTGCAACCGCTGCAGCGCGAGCTGTTGACTCTCGCGACCCAGGTCGATCGCGGGCTCAGCCGCGAGCAGGTCCTCCGCCTCACCGAAGTGGTGGAGCGCGCCGCCGCGAAGGCGCCGCCGCCCGACGTCGCGGCGCCGGCACGGCCCGCTCCGACCTCGTAAGCGCCGCGCCGCCGACCGGCGGCACCACGGCGCGTCGGCGCGCCGAGCAGGGACCAAGGTCCAATTGCGGCCCTGCCGCCATGGGGCAAGCCTCACCCGATGGCGGCGAACTCGGAGCAGGGCATTTTGTCTGCTCCCCTCGGCACTCCCTCGACCCTCTCGGGCCGCAGGGAAAGCCAGCAGCAGCTGCGCGTGGGCCGGCCGGCCGACCAGCGGGGTATCTGGCGCTGGCTGCCCGGCCTGTACACCCTGCGCCACTACCGGCCCGATGGCTGCCGCGGGACCTTGCGGCGGGGCTGGTGCTGACCGCGGTGCTGGTCCCGGTCGGGATGGCCTATGCCGAAGCCGCCGGCCTGCCGGCGATCTACGGCCTCTACGCCACCATCGTCCCTCTCCTCGCCTACGCCGTCGTCGGCCCCAGCCGCATCCTCGTCCTCGGGCCTGACTCTTCGTTGGCGCCGATGATCGCGGTGGCGATCCTGCCGCTTGCCGCCGGCGACCCCAGCCGCGCCGCGAGCGTGGGTGCCGTGCTCGCCATCCTCGTCGGGGCGTTCGGGCTGCTGGCCGGGCTGCTGCGGCTGGGGTTCGTCACCGATCTCCTGGCCAAGCCGATCCGCTACGGCTACATGTACGGCATCGGCCTGACGGTGCTCGTCAGCCAGCTCCCCAAGCTGTTCGGCTTCTCGGTGAAGTCCGAGGGTTTGCTCGGGCGCATCGGCGGCTTCGTCTCGGGAGTCTTCTCCGGCGAGACCAACGCGGTCGCACTGGCGCTGGGCCTGGGCACCCTGACCGTCATCCTGCTCCTCAAGCGGCTGCTGCGCGTCCCGGGCGTGCTGCTCGCCGTCGGCGGCGCCACCCTCGCCGTCGCGTTGCTCGATCTGTCCGAGCGCTTCGGCGTCAAGGTGCTGGGCGAGATGCCGCGCGGCTTGCCGGCTTTCACCATGCCGGCATTCAGCCTCGAAGACGTCGGCGCCCTCGCCGCGGCTGCCGTTGCCATCACGGTGGTCTCGTTCGCCGACACCAGTGTCCTCTCGCGGGTGTACTCCTCCAAGCACCGGACCTACGTCGATCCCAACCAGGAAATGATCGGCCTGGGAGTGGCCAACCTGGCTGCCGGGGTCTTCCAGGGCTTCCCCATCAGCAGCAGCGCCTCGCGCACGCCGGTGGCCGAGGCGAGCGGCGCGAAGACCCAGCTGACGGCTGTGGTGGGGGCGATGGCGATCACCCTGCTGCTGGTCTATGCGCCGGCCCTGCTCGCCGACCTGCCGCACGCCGCGCTCGCCGCGGTCGTCGTCGCTTCGGCGATCGGCTACTTCGACTTCAGCGCCCTCCGCCGGCTGTACCGCATCCAGCGCTGGGAGTTCTGGCTCTGCATCGTCGCCTTCCTCGGCGTCGCCCTGCTCGGGCCGGTGCCGGGGATGATGATCGCGATCGCCATCGCCCTGGCCGAGTTCGTCTGGGACGCCTGGAAGCCCCACTTCGCCATCCTCGGCCAGCCCGACGGTGTCCGCGGCTTCCACGACCTGAAGCGGTTCCCGGACGCGCGCGAGGTCCCCGGCCTGGTGCTCTTCCGCTGGGATGCGCCCCTCTTCTTCGCCAACGCGGAGAAGTTCCGCGAAGTGGTCCTCGACGCCGTCGCCTCCGCGAGCTCGCCGGTCGAGTGGCTGGTGGTGGCCGCCGAGCCGGTGACGAGCGTCGACGTGACCGCCGTCGACGTGCTGGCCGAGCTCGACGAAGCGCTGGAGAAGGCCGGCGTCGAGCTGGTCTTCGCCGAGATGAAAGACCCGGTCAAGGACAAGTTGAAGCGGTTCGGCGTCCTCAAGACGCTGGGAGAGGGCTACTTCTTCCACACCGTCGAGGAAGCCGTGACCGCCTACCTGCTGCGCATCCCGACCCGCGACGGCCGCAAGGCTCGCCCGACATGGACGAACGACGAGGCACAAGGAAATGGCTGACAAAAAGACGAAGACGAAGAAGCAGGAAACCGACGGAGCGGATGGCGAGGAGCCCGGCGACCTCAGCCGCAAGGCCTACGAGGGGGAGCTCAAGCGCCTGCACGGCGAGCTGGTGAGGCTGCAAGAGTGGATCGTGCACAAGGGCCTCAAGGTGTGCATCGTCTTCGAAGGGCGTGACGGCGCCGGCAAGGGCGGCACCATCAAGGCGATCACCGAACGCGTCAGCCCGCGCATCTTCCGGGTCGTCGCCTTGCCGGCCCCGTCCGACCGCGAGAAGACCCAGATGTACATGCAGCGCTACGTGCGCCACCTTCCCGCTGCGGGCGAAGTGGTCATCTTCGACCGCAGTTGGTACAACCGCGCCGGCGTCGAGCGCGTCATGGGCTTCTGCAAGGAGCCGCAGGTGGACCGCTTCCTGAAGGTCGTGCCGGCGTTCGAGAAGACGATCATCGACTCCGGGATCGTGCTCATCAAGTACTGGCTCGAGGTGAGCCCGGAGGAGCAGACTCGCCGGCTGGAGTCGCGCATCGACGACGACCGCAAGGTCTGGAAGCTGTCGCCGATGGACCTCAAGTCGTACAGCCGCTGGTACGACTACTCGCGGGCCCGTGACGCGATGTTCGCGGCCACCGACCGGCCCTTCGCTCCCTGGTTCGTCGTCCACAGCGACGAGAAGCGGCGGGCGCGGCTCAACCTCATCACGCATCTGCTCGGGCAGGTTCCGTACGAGCCGCTGCCGCGCGAGAAGGTCGAGCTGCCGAAGCGCCAGAAGCGCGGCGACTATCTCGAGCTCGACCATCCGTACCGGTTGATCAAGCAGGTCTACTGACCCCCCGCGCGACGGCGACGGGAAGGCCGACGACGCGCTGCGCCGAGCCATGGGACCAACGTCCAATTGCGGCACTCCCCCCCGGAGCACAGTCTCGCAGCACGCCCGAAAACCCGGAGGACGCGACTCATGAGCGATCGCAACGACGAGAAGCCACCAGCAGAGGCCGAGAGCCCGCAGCTCGACGAGCTTTTCGAGAAGCTCCCGGACGCACCAGCGGGATTCGACCGCCGGGCATTCGTGATGCGGAGCGCCATGGTCGGCGCCGTCGCCGTCCTCAGCGGGAGGGGTCCGTCGAAGGCGGCGGCGACTGCGCCCCCGCCCGCGCCGCCGCCGCTGGACCCGAGCCTCGCCGTGGTGAAGAAATCCAAGGGTCCGGTGATGACGGTGATCGACGAGTTCTACAAGGTCGGTCCGGGGCCGTCGAGCTCCCACACCATCGGGCCGATGCGCATCACCTACGACTTCTACCAGCGCTGCACCAAGCTCCCCGCCGCCCAGCTGGCGACGGCGACTGCCCTCAAGGTGCACCTCTACGGCAGCCTCAGCGCCACGGGGATCGGTCACGGCACCGAGCGCGCCTCGCTCGCCGGCATCATCGGCAAGGAGCCGGCCACCATCGACCCGCTCTTCCTCGACGAGATCGCCGCCAAGCCCGACCAGAAGTACCCGGTGACGCTGGGCAGCGCCAAGTTCGACGTCTCGCTCAAGGACGTCATCTACGACGCGCCGAAGGGCGACTTCCCGCACCCCAACACCATGACCTGCAAGCTGCTGGCAGGCGACAAGGTGCTCCACGAGCTGGAGTACTACTCGGTCGGCGGCGGCTTCGTCGAGTGGAAGGGCTACACGCCGCCGAAGAAGGGGCAGCCGAAGTACCCCTACGCCACGATGGCGGAGCTGCTGGCCCACGCCAAGAACAACAACCTGACCTTCGCGCAGGTGGCGATGGCCAACGAGGTCTCGGTCTCCGGCAAGAGCGAGGCGGAGATCAACGCCTTCCTCGACAAGATCTCGACGGCGATGGTGAACATCGTCAAGGCCGGTCTCGCCGCCCCGCCCTCGACCCTCCCCGGCCCGATCAAGCTCAAGACCAAGGCCGGCGAGGTCTACAAGCGCGCCATGGACGACAAGTTCGAGAAGCAGCGCGGCGTCGGCGTGGTCGCCGCCTACGCGCTGGCCGGCTCGGAGGAGAACGCCCGCGGCCACCTCGTCGTCACCGCCCCCACCGGCGGCTCGGCGGGAGTCATCCCGGCGCTCGTCTACATCCTGGGCGAGGGCGGTCGCAAGCTGCCGCAGGCGAAGATCCGCGAGGGGCTGCTGGCCGGGGCCGTGATCGGCTACCTGGGCAAGCACAACGCCACCCTGGCGGGCGCCGAGGGCGGCTGCCAGGCGGAGATCGGCGTCGCCTCGGCCATGGGCGCGGCGCTCATCGCGCAGGCCCACGACTTCGAGCCGCAGGTGGTCGCCAACTCGGCGGAGTCGTCGCTGCAGCACCACCTCGGCATGACCTGCGACCCGGTCGCCGGCTTCGTCCAGGTGCCCTGCATCGAGCGCTGCGCCTTCGGCGCGGTCAAGGCGTGGACGGGCTTCCTGATCGCCAGCAACGAGATCCCCGCCCACCGCCGCGTCGACTTCGACACCACGGTCGCCGCGATGGCGCTCACCGCCAAGGAGATGAACTCCAAGTACAAGGAGACCTCGGAAGGCGGCCTCGCCGTCTCCGTCACCCTCTGCTAGGAGCCGAGAGCGAGGCGGAGGCGACCTCATGGCGACTTCCGGCACGGGCAAGTACGAGAAGCTGCTGGAGCGTTGCCGCGGTCTGGAGCCGATCCCGACCGCCGTCGCCTACCCCTGCGAGGCGACGGCCCTCGCAGGGGCGATCGACGCCGCCAAGGACGGCCTGATCGTTCCCATCCTCGTCGGCCCGGCGGCGAAGATCGCCGAGGTCGCCAAGGCGGCCGGCATCGAGCTCGGCACGACGAGGATCGTCGACGTCGCCCGACAGCCGCGCCGCCGCGGCCGCGGCGGTAGCGCTCGTCCGCGCCGGGCGAGGCCGAGCTGCTGATGAAGGGGAGCCTCCACTCCGACGAGATCCTCGCCGCGGTGGTGGCGAGGGAGACCGGCCTGCGCACCGGCCGGCGCCTCAGCCACGTCTTCCTCATGGACGTGCCCACCTACCACAAGGTGCTCATCGTCACCGACGGCGCCATCAACATCGCCCCGACGCTCGAGGACAAGGTCGACATCGTGCCAGAACGCCATCGACCTCGCCCGCGCGTTCGGCGTCGAGCGGCCGAAGGTGGCGATCCTGGCCGCCGTCGAGACGGTGACCTCGAAGATGCCCGCCACGCTGGACGCGGCGGCGCTGTGCAAGATGGCCGAGCGCGGGCAGATCACGGGCGGCGTGCTGGACGGCCCGCTGGCGTTCGACAACGCCATCAGCCGCGAGGCGGCGCAGATCAAGAAGATCGTCTCGGAGGTGGCCGGCGACCCGGACATCCTGCTCGCCCCCGACCTCGAAGCGGGGAACATGGTGGCGAAGCAGCTGAGCTTCCTCGCCAACGCCGACAGCGCGGGGCTCGTGCTCGGCGCCAGGTGCCGGTCATCCTGACCAGCCGCGCCGACAGCCTGCGGTCGCGGATCGCCAGCTGCGCCGTCGCGGTGCTCGCCGCTCACGCGCGCAGGCAGGCGCCGGCGGCCGTCGCCTGAGCGCGGGCGGAATGGAATGGCGATGAGCGACTACGGCCTGGTGCTGAACGCGGGGTCGTCGAGCCTGAAGTTCTGCGTCTTCCAACGGCCGGAGCTCTCCGGCTGGCGCATCGACGTGTCCGGCCAGGTCGACGGTATCGGAACCTCCCCGCGGCTCGCGGCCCACGAGGCCGACGGCGAAGAGATCGTCGACAAACCGCTCGACGCCGGCGTCAGCGACCCCAGGCGCGCCATCAACGTGCTCGCCAACTTCCTGCGCGAGCGCTACCGGGGAGTGCGCGGTGCTCGGCGTCGGCCATCGCGTCGTCCACGGCGGTCGCCCGTCACAGTCGGCCCTGCATCGTCACCCCGGAGGTGATGGACGAGCTGCGGGCGCTCATCCCGCTCGCCCCGCTGCACCAGCCGTACAACATCGCCGCCATCGAGGCCGCGTCGGCGCGGTACCCGGGCATGCCGCAGGTGGCCTGCTTCGACACCGGATTCCACCGCGGCCAGCCCGCGCTGGCGCGAGCTGGTGCCGCTGCCGAAGGTGATCCGCGACGCCGGCGTGCAGCGCTACGGCTTCCACGGCCTCTCCTACGAGTACATCGCCTCCGTCCTCCCCGACGGTGGCGCCGGAGATCGCCGAGGGCCGCGTCATCGTCGCCCACCTCGGCAGCGGCGCCAGCCTCTGCGCCATGAAGGGGCGCAAGAGCGTCGACAGCACGCTCGGCTTCACCGCGCTCGACGGCCTCTGCATGGGCACGCGGCCCGGCTCGCTCGACCCCGGCGTCGTCCTCCATCTCTTCCAGACCTTGGGCCTCTCGGCCGACGAGGTGGAGACGATCCTCTACAAGAAGTCGGGCCTGCTGGGCATCTCCGGGATCAGCAACGACATGCGGGACGCTCGAGGCGAGCTCCGATCCGCGCGCCCGCCTGGCCGTCGACTACTTCGTCTACCAGGCGGCGAAGCACGTCGGCGCCCTCGCCGCCGTGCTCGGCGGCGTCGACGCGCTGGTCTTCACGGCCGGCATCGGCGAGCACTCCGCCGAGATCCGGCGCCGCATCTGCGAAGCCTCGGCATGGCTCGGCGTGGCGCTCGACGAGGCGGCCAACGAAGGTCACGGACCGCGGATCTCCGCCGCCGACAGCCGCGTCTCGGCCTGGGTGATCCCGACCAACGAGGAGCTGATGATCGCCCGGCACACCGGACCGCTTGCTGGGCATCGCCGGCGTCGCGCCCGCGGGCGCGCTCACAGGAGCATGAGATGAGCGTACTGGCGCGCCCGCAACGAGCGGAGAGCGAGCCGGGATCTCGCCTGGGAGGGGTTCCAGGGCCTGCTCTGGCAGCGGACGATCGACGTCCGCGCCTTCATCCAGCTCAACTACACGCCCTACGACGGCGACGAGTCGTTCCTCGCGCCGGCGACGGAGCGGACGAAGAAGATCTGGAACATCCTCACCGACCTCTTCGTCGAGGAGCGCAAGAAGGGCGTCCTCGACGTCTCGCAGATCCCCAGCTCGATCACCGCCCACGCCCCCGGCTACATCGACCGCGACAACGAGATCATCGTCGGCCTGCAGACCGAGGCGCCGCTGAAGCGCGCGATCATGCCCAACGGCGGCCTGCGGATGGTGCTCGGCGCCTTCGAGGCCTACGGCTACACGCCGGACCCGCACGTCGTCGAGGCCTTCACCAAGTACCGCAAGACGCACAACGAGGGGGTGTTCGACGCCTACACCGACGACATCCGGCGGTGCCGCAGCTCGCACGTGCTGACCGGCCTTCCCGACGCCTACGGCCGCGGCCGCATCATCGGCGACTACCGGCGGGTCGCGCTCTACGGCGTCGACCGCCTGATCGACGGCGAAGCGCCAGGAGCGCAAGGCCCTCGACGCGCAGCCGTCGACGCGAGGACGATCATCCGCGACCGCGAGGAGCTCTCCGAGCAGATCCGCGCGCTGGGCGAGCTGAAGGCGATGGCGGCGAGCTACGGCTTCGACATCTCGGGCCCGGCGCGGACCGCGCGCGAGGCCGTGCAGTGGCTCTACTTCGCCTACCTCGCGGCGGTGAAGGAGCAGAACGGCGCCGCCATGTCGCTGGGCCGCTGCTCGACCTTCCTCGACGTCTACTTCGAGCGCGACCTCGCCGCCGGCCGGCTGACCGAGGAGCAGGCGCAGGAGATCGTCGACGACTTCGTCATCAAGCTGCGCATCGTGCGCTTCCTGCGCACGCCCGAGTACGACGAGCTGTTCGCCGGCGATCCGACCTGGGTCACCGAGTCGATCGGCGGCATGGGCGACGACGGCCGCTCGCTGGTGACGAAGACGAGCTTCCGCTTCCTGCAGACCCTCTACAACCTGGGGCCGGCGCCGGAGCCGAACCTCACCATCTGGTACTCGCCGCGGCTGCCGGACGGCTTCCGCCGCTTCGCCGCCAAGGTGGCGATCGACACCAGCGCGCTGCAGTTCGAGAGCGACGAGATCATGCGCCGCACCTGGGGCGACGACGGCGCGATCGCCTGCTGCGTCTCGCCGATGCTGGTCGGCAAGCAGATGCAGTTCTTCGGCGCCCGGGCCAACCTCGCCAAGTGCCTGCTCTACGCCATCAACGGCGGCCGCGACGAGATCAGCGGCAAGCAGATCGGGCCGGTCGTCGGAGCCGGTCCAGGGCGACTACCTCGAGCTTCGACGACGTGGTGCGGCGGTTCGACGCGGATGATGGACTGGCTGGCGGGCGTCTACGTCGAGCGCCATGAACGTCATCCACTACATGCACGACAAGTACGCCTACGAGCGCATCGAGATGGCGCTGCACGACTACGCGCCGCTGCGCACCATGGCGTTCGGCATCGCCGGCCTGTCGGTGGTCGCCGACAGCCTGTCCGCCATCAAGTTCGCGCGGGTCAAGGTGGTGCGCGACGCGACCGGCCTGGTGACCGACTACGAGACCGAGGGGGAGTTTCCCGGTCTTCGGCAACAACGACAACCGCGTCGACCAGCTCGCGGTCTGGGTGGTCAGCACCTTCATGAACAAGCTGCGCAAGCACCCGACCTACCGCAACGCGATGCACACGCAGTCGATCCTGACCATCACCTCGAACGTCGTCTACGGCAAGGCGACCGGCAACACGCCGGACGGCCGGCGGCAGGGCGAGCCGTTCGCGCCCGGCGCCAACCCGATGCACGGGCGCGACAGCCACGGCATCCACGCGTCGGCGGCGTCGGTGGCGAAGATCCCGTACCGCGACGCGGCGGACGGCATCTCGCTGACGACGACGCTGGTGCCCGAAGGGCCTCGGGCGCGTCGACGGAGGACCGGGTCACCAACCTCGACTCGCGATCCTCGACGCCTTCTTCAGCGCCACCGGCTACCACATGAACATCAACGTGCTGAACCGCGAGACGCTGCTCGACGCCATGGAGCACCCCGAGAAGTACCCGTCCCTGACCATCCGCGTCTCCGGCTACGCGGTCAACTTCGTCCGGCTCACCCGCGAGCAGCAGATGGACGTCATCAACCGGACGTTCCACGGAGCCTGACCGCGATGACCGAGGCGCAGGCTCCCGCGGCGGCCCGCTCGAGGCGAAGAGCCCGTACGAGCTGCGCGTCGACCTCGGCGAGGACGTGCCCGAGCAGACGGTCGCGCGAAGCGCTCGCCTCCGGCGACATGGGCTTCCTGCACTCCTTCACCACCGGCTCGGCGGTGGACGGGCCGGGCGTGCGGGTCGTCGCCTGGACGACCGGCTGCATGTGGCGCTGCCGCTACTGCCACAACCCCGACACCTGGACGCTGAAGAACGGCATCCCGGTGAGCGTCGCCGCAGGCGGCGGAGAAGCTGCGCAAGTACCGCCACGGCCTCAAGGTCATGAAGGGCGGCTTCACGCTGAGCGGCGGCGAGCCGCTGCATGCAGCACCGCTTCGCGGTCAAGCTGCTGGCCGCCGCCAAGGAGATGGGCATCCACACCACGATCGAGACCAACGGCTACTTCGGCGACCGGCTGTCGCGACGCCGAGCTCGAGCACCATCGACCTGGTGATGCTCGGGCTCAAGACCTGGGACCCGGAGCGCCACCAGGCGCTCACCGGCGTCGACATCGGCCCGACGCTCGAGTTCGCGCGGCGGCTGGCGGCGCTGCGGCGGCCGGTCTGGATCCGCTTCGTGCTGGTGCCGGGGCTGACCGACGACCCCGAGGACATGGCGAAGATCGGCCGCCTTCGCCGCCAGCCTCGGCAACGTCGAGCGCGTCGAGGTGCTGCCGTTCCACCAGATGGGCCGCTACAAGTGGGAGCGGCTCGGGCTCGAGTACACGCTGGCGGACACGTGGCCGCCGACGCCGGACGCCGTGGAGCGGGCGTGCGCCGTGTGGCGCGCGGCCGGGCTCGAGGCGAACTGAGGCTCGAGGCGAACTGAGATGCACATTCCGCTGTGAGGGCTGGAGATGCACGTGAACACCGATGACCGCGTCGAACGAGTGAGGTCGCGGAATCCTCCGTCCATCCGCGGTGCCGGCTGGCTGGTCATCCTGACTGTCGCTTCGCTGGCGTTGACGGGATGCCTGGCGCCGTTCCAGTACGAGAGGCCCGCCGTCAAGCTCAACGAGGGGTGGAGCCAGAACGCCGCGCGGGTCGAGATCGGGGCGGCCGACGGCCCCTGGTGGCAGGTCTTCGGCGACCCCACCCTCGACCGGCTGATCGAGATCGCCCAAGGCCAGAACCTGCCGCTGCAGGCGGCCGGGCTGCGGATCTACGAAGCGCGAGCCCAGCTCGCCTTCGCCGTCGGCCGCAAGTACCCCCAGTACCAAGTGGCCTTCGCCGAGGCCAGCGCGGTGGGCTTCAGCGACCACGGCAACAGCTTCCTCGACGACCGCAACTTCGGGACTTTCCAAACCGGCTTCGACGCCGAGTGGGAGCTCGACTTCTGGGGCCGCTTCAGGGGGGACGTCCAGGCCCAGACCGCGGAGCACCTGGCCTCGGTCGCCGACTACCAGACCGCCCTCGTCTCGCTCAACGCCGAGGTGGCCCGCACCTATGCGGTGATCCGCACGCTTCGAGGTCCTCGTCGCGCAGGCGCGCGAGAACGTCACGCTCCAGGAGGAGGGCCTGCGGATCGCCGACGCGCGCTTCCGCAACGGCGCCACCTCGGAGCTCGACGTCTGACGCAGGCGAGGACGCTGCTCGAGAGCACGCGGGCGACGATCCCGCAGCTCGAGATCAGCCTGCGTCCAGGCGCAGAACGCCCTGGCACGCTGCTCGGGCAGCCGCCCGGGCTCGGTCGAGACGCTGCTCGCCGGCTCCACCGGGATCCCCGCCGCCCCGCGGCAGGTGGCGGTCAGCATCCCCGCCGAGCTGCTGCGGCGGCGCCCGGACATCCGCGCGTCGAGCTCCTCGGCGATCGCGCAGTCGGCAATCGCATCGGCGTCGCCAGGGCGGACCTCTACCCGCGGTTCTCGCTCTTCGGCACGCTCGGCCTGCACACCACCAGCGGCGGCGGGACCCAGTCGAACAACGCGTCGCTCGGCGACCTGTTCAGCGGCGGCAGCATCTTCTACGCCTTCGGCCCGCGGCTGATCTGGCCCTTCCTCAACTACGGCCGCATCAAGAACAACGTGCGCATCCAGGACGCCCGCTTCCAGCAGCTGCTCGTCGACTACCAGAACACCGTGCTCCTGGCGGCGCAGGAAGTGGAGGACGGGCTCGTCGGCTTACGTGAAGTCGCGAGGAGTCGGCGGTCTTCGCGCAGAACGCCGCCGACGCCGCGAAGCAGTCGGCCGACCTGTCGATGGTGCAGTACCGCGAGGGCGCGGTCGACTACCAGCGCGTGCTCGACGCGCAGCGCGTCCCTGCTGCAGGAGCAGATCACCCTCACCCAGACGCGCTCGTCGATCGCCACCAACCTCGATCGCGCTGTACAAGGCGCTGGGCGGCGGCTGGGAGCTGCGGCCGGAGCAGCCGATCGTGCCGGACAGCATCCGCGCCGAGATGGAGGAGCGGACCGATTGGGGCGACCTCCTCGAGGAGCCGCCGCCGGAACCCCAAACCTCTGACCCCAACCGATAGGTAAACCAACCATGAGCGCCCAGAAAGCAGGGAAGTCGAAGAAGACGTGGATCATCGTGCTCATCGTGGTCGCCGTCGCGGGGGTGATCGGCTACAAGTACTGGAAGGGGAAGCAAGCCGAGCTCCCGGCGGGGATCGCCTCGGGCAACGGCCGGATCGAGGCGAAGCTCGTCGACGTGGCGGCGCAGGAGCCGCTGCGGGTCAAGGAGATCCTCGTCGACGAGGGCGACCTCGTCCAGCCCGGCCAGATCGTGGTGCGGATGGACACCGTCACCCTCGACGCGGAGCTCGCCGAGGCCGCGGCGCAGGTCGCCGCGGCCCAGGAGCGAATCTGGCCGTCGCCAACGCGAACATCCTCAGGCAGCAGGAGCGAGATCGAGCTCGCGACGATCGAGGCGGACCGCTCCCGGAACCTGGTCGCGGAGCGTGCCGGCTCGCAGCGGGAGCTCGACGTCCGCACCATGGCGCTGGCGACGACGCAGGGCCGCCCTCGCCGACGAGCAGGCGCAGCTGCAGGCCGCCCGGCAGGAGGTCAAGGTCGCGCAGGCGAACGTGGCGGCGATCCAGACCCGCATCAACGACGCGTCCTCACCTCTCCCGATCCAGGGCAGGGTCCTCTATCGCCTCGCCGAGCCGGGCGAGGTGCTCGCCGCGGGCGGCAAGGCGCTGACGCTGGTCAACCTCGAAGACGTCTACATGGAGATCTTCCTGCCTTCGGCGCAGGCCGCCGCGCTGAAGGTCGGCTCCGAGGGGCGCATCACCGTCGACTCCCAGCCGGGCCGCGCGGCCGTCGGCTACGTCACCTTCGTGTCGCCGGAGGCGCAGTTCACCCCCAAGGAGGTCGAGACCCAGAGCGAGCGGGAGAAGCTGATGTTCCGGGTCAAGATCCAGATCCCCAAGGAGCTGGTCGCCCACTACATCGAGACGCATCAAGACCGGTGTCCGCGGCGTCGGCTACGTCAAGGTGACCGAGTCGGCGGTCTGGCCGCCGTGCCTGCAGTCGAACCTGCTGACGGTCGACAAGCCGCCCCGCGGGCAGCGGCGGATCGCCGTAGGTCCATCCATGCAGGCCCTCGCAGCGCAGGAGCCCGCCGTCGTTCCGCTCGCGGAGCCGGTGGTCAGCATCCGGGACGTGACCCACCTCTACGGCAAGGTCAAGGCCCTGGACGGCATCTCGCTCGACATCCCGACCGGCCTCATGGTCGGCATCATCGGCCCCGACGGCGTCGGCAAGTCGACGCTGCTGGGCGCTGATGGCCGGCTCCAAGAAGCTGCAGCAGGGGGAGATGACGGTGCTCGGCGGCGACATCGGCGACGTCCGGCACCGGCGCGACGTCTGCCCGCGGATCGCCTACATGCCGCAGGGCCTGGGCAAGAACCTGTACCTCGAGCTCAGCGTCTACGACAACGTCGACTTCATGGCGCAGCTCTTCGGGCTCTCGACGCGCAGGAGCGCCCGGGCCGCATCAAGCAACTGCTCGACGCCACCGGACTCGGCCCGTTTCCGCGACCGCCCCGCCGGCAAGCTCTCGGGCGGCATGAAGCAGAAGGTCGGGCTGTGCGGCGCGCTGGTGCACGACCCCGACCTGCTCATCCTCGACGAGCCCACGACCGGCGTCGATCCGCTGTCGCGGCGCCAGTTCTGGACGCTCATCGACGACATCCGCGCCGGCCGGCCGAGCATGAGCGTGGTCGTCGCCACGGCGTACATGGACGAGGCGCAGCAGTGGGACTGGATCGTGGCGATGGACGACGGGCAAGGTGCTCGCCACCGGCACGCCCGCGGAGCTGATGCAGCGCACCGGCACGAAGGACCTGGAGAAGTGCTTCATCGCGCTGCTGCCGGAGGAGAAGCGCCGGGGGCACACGGAGCTGGTGATCCCGCCGCGGCAGACGGGCAGGCCGAGATCGCCATCGACGCCAAGGACCTGACGCGGCGCTTCGGCAACTTCACCGCCGTGGACCGCGTGACGCTGGCGATCGAGCGCGGCGAGATCTTCGGCTTCCTCGGCTCGCAACGGCTGCGGCAAGTCGACGACGATGAAGATGCTGACCGGCCTGCTGCCGCCGACCGAGGGCACCGGCGACGCTGTTCGGCAAGCTCGGTCGAAGCCGACAGCATGGAGGTGCGCGAGAACCTCGGCTACATGACGCAGGCGTTCTCGCTCTACGGCGAGATGACGATCCGCCAGAACCTGGTCCTGCACGCCCGCCTCTACCACCTGCCGCCCGAGAAGGCGAAGGCGCGCATCGACGGAGCTGGTGCGAGCGGTTCGGGCTCGAGGCCGCACCTCGACGCGCTGGCCGAGGACCTGCCGATGGGCCTGCGCCAGCGGCTCTCGCTCGCCGTCGCCGTCCTGCACGAGCCGCAGATCCTCATCCTCGACGAGCCCACGTCCGGCGTCGATCCCGTCGCGCGCGACAGCTTCTGGGAGCTGCTGATCGACCTGTCGCGCAACCAGGGCGTCACCATCTTCGTCACCACCCACTTCATGAACGAGGGCATGCGCTGCGACCGCATCTCGCTGATGAACGCGGGCAAGGTGCTGGCCTGCGACGCGCCGCAGAAGCTGATCGACGAGCGCGGCGCGGCGAGCCTCGAGGAGGCGTTCATCGGCTACATGGAGGACTCGGCCGGCGAGATCGTCAAGCAGACCGCCGCCATGAAAGGCGGCGCCGCCGGCGGGGCCAAGGAGCAGGAGCCGGAGAAGGAGAAGGCTCCCGGCGCGCCGCTGAAGCTCGAGCCCGCGGGGCACGGGCGGCAGTCCAAGCTGGCGCTCGTCCATGACCCGGATGCTCGCCTACACGCGCAACGAGACCGATGCAGATCCTGCGCGACCGGTCCGGCTGGCGTTCGCGTTCCTCGGCTCGGCGCTGCTGATGTTCGTCTGCGGCTTCGGCATCACCACCGACGTCGAGGACATCCGCTACGCGACGCTCGATCAGGACCAGCTCGCCGGAGAGCCGTGCCTACCTCGAGCAGTTCGCGGCGATCGCCGCGCTACTTCACTCCGCACGCCGCCGGTCAACTCGGCGGAGGAGGCGCTCGAGCGGCTGCAAGCGGACGAAGTCTCGATGATCCTCGAGATCCCGCCCAACTTCGGCCGCGACCTGCGCCGGGGCTCCGCGCCCGGAGGTCCTGGCCCAGGTCGACGGCGCCATGACCTTCCGCGGCGAGACCATCGCGCAGTACGTCGCAGGGCGTCCACGCCAAGATGCTGCTCGCGATCCCGCGACCGGCCTGCCGACCACCGTCGCCGCAGAAGTACACCGCCGACATCGAGAGCCGGTTCATGTACAACCCCACGTTCGAGAGCATCTACTCGGTCGTGCCCAGCGTGCCGTCGCTGCTGCTGCTGCTGATCCCGGCGATCCTGATGACGGTCGCCATCGTGCGCGAGAAGGAGCTCGGCTCGATGATCAACTTCTACGTCACGCCCACCGGCAGGCTGGAGTACCTGGTGGGCAAGCAGCTCCCCTACATCGCCATCGGGATGATCAACTTCGTCATCCTGACCGCCATGTCGCTCATCATCTTCGACGTGCCGATCAAGGGCAGCTTCCTGATGCTGACGTTGTGCGCCCTGCTCTACGTCACGGCGACCACCGGCATCGGCATGATGACGTCGACCTTCACCAGCACCCAGGTCGCCGCCGTCTTCGTCACCGCGATCCTCACCATCGTGCCGACCATCCAGTTCTCCGGTCTGCTCCAGCCGGTCTCGACGCTCGAGGGCAACGCCCGGCTCATCGGCTCGATCTGGCCGGCGTCCTACTACATGCACGCCAGCCTCGGCGCCTACACCAAGGGCCTCCGCCCCGGCCTGATGATGGGCGACATCCTCTTCCTCGCCGCGCTGCATCCCGGTGTTCCTGGCCGTCAGCTTCATCGGCCTGAAGAAGCAGGAGAAGTAGGCGTGAACACCCTGCGTGAACATCTTCTGGCTCGGGCTCAAGGAGATGCGCAGCCTGCTGAGCGACAAGGTCATGGTGATCTTCGTCATCTACGCCTTCACGCTGGCCATCCACGTGCAGGCGACCGGCACCTCGAGCGAGGTCAACAACGCCTCGATCGCCTTCGTCGACGAGGACGAGTCCATCCTCTCCAAGGAGCTCATCAACGCCTTCTATCCCGCCGCGCTTCAAGTTCCCCGAGATGATCCCCGCCGAGCGAGGTCGAGGACGTCGATGGACAAGGGCGCTGTACATGTTCGTCGTGGCGATCCCGCCGCGCTTCGAGCAGGACCTCCGCGCCGGGCGCAACCCGTCCGTCCAGGTGAACATCGACGCCACCGCCATGCAGCAGGCGGGCATCGGCGCCGGTTACATCAAGAACATCGTCACCGACCGCATCGCCTCCGTTCCTGCGCGCGCACCGACGGCGACGGCGGAGCAACCCATCCAGCTCGTCGTCCGCAAGCTGTTCAACCCGAACGCGGTGTCGTCCTGGTTCAAGAGCGTCGTGGCGATCATCAACCAGATCACGCCTGCTGACCGTCATCCTGACCGGGGCCGCGGTCATCCGCGAGCGCGAGCACGGCACGCTCGAGCACCTGCTGGTGATGCCGCTGACCGCCTTCGAGATCGCCATGGCGAAGGTGTGGGCCAACGGCCTGGTGATCCTCGTCGCCACCGCGGTCTCCCTCTTCCTGATCGTGCAGATGGCGCTGAAGGTGCCGTTCGCCGGCTCGCGACGCCCTGTGGTTCCTCGGCGTCGTGCTCTACCTGTTCTTCGCGCACGGCGCTGGGGATCTACCTCGGCACCATCTCGCGGTCGATGGCGCAGTTCGCGCTGCTCATCATCCTGGTCATCGTCGTGATGATGCTGCTGTCGGGAGGCTCGACCCCGGTCGAGAGCCAGCCGAAGTGGCTGCAGGCCATCACCTACTTCCTGCCGTCGCGGCACTTCGTGAGCTTCTCGCAGGTGATCGTCTACCGCGGCGGCGGGCTCGAGGCCGTGCTGGCAGCAGTTCGCGATGGTGACGGCGATCGGGCTCGCCTTCTTCGTCTACAGCCTGTCGCTGTTCCGCAAGTCGATCGCGGTGACGAAGTAGGGCACCGGGAGCTCGCCGGCGCGAGCGAGGGGGACTCCAGCATGGACGCCGTGACACTGCGTCGATACGAGACGCTGAGCCCGTTCGAGATCAAGAACGACCTGGCCAAGGTCGCGACGAAGAGCGCGAAGGCCGCGCAGATGGCGTACCTGAACGCCGGGCGCGGCAACCCCAACTGGATCGCCACCGAGCCCCGTTCGGCGTTCTTCCTGCTCGGCCAGTTCGCGATCACCGAAAGCCGGCGGACGATGGACCTTCCGGGCGTCGGCGGCATGCCCAAGGCGCCGGGCGTCGGCCGCGCGCCTCGATGCGTGGGTCGACACGCGGCTCGACGCGCCCGGGGCGGCGTTCCTCCACGCCGTCATCCCCTGGGCCGTGCAGCGATTCGGCTTCGACGCCGACGCGTTCGTCCACGAGCTGGTCGACTCGATCATCGGCGACAACTACCCCGTCCCGGACCGCATGCTCGTGCACAACGAGCAGATCGTCCGCGAGTACCTGCAGTGGGCGATGTGCGGCGAGCCGCGGCCGGCCGGCACCTTCCATCTCTACGCCGTCGAGGGCGGCACGGCGGCGATGTGCTACATCTTCAAATCGCTCAAGGCCAACCGCCTGCTCAACCCCGGCGACACGATCGCCCTGGTGACGCCGATCTTCACGCCGTACCTCGAGATGCCGCACCTCGAGGACTACGGCCTGAAGATGGTCTCCATCCCGGCCCGGCAGGAGCAGCGCTGGCAGTACTCGGACGAGGACCTGAGCCGCTGCTCGATCCGGCGGTGAAAGCGTTCTTCGTCGTCAATCCCGGCAACCCCTACGCCGTCGCGCTGAGCGGCGAGAGCATCCGCAACATCGGCCAGCGTCCTGCAGGCGCGTCCGGAGCTCATGCTGCTCACCGACGACGTCTACGGCACGTTCGTGCCGGGGTTCCGCTCCCTGCTCGGGGAGTTCCCGTACAACACCATGGGCGTCTACTCGTTCAGCAAGTACTTCGGGTGCACGGGCTGGCGCCTGGGCGTCATCGCCCTGCACGAGGACAACGTCTTCGACCGCGAACGATCGCGGCGCATCCGGAGGCGGTGGCGCTGGCGCTCGACAAGCGCTACGGGCCGCTCACGCTCGAGCCGCGCGCGATCCGCTTCATCGACCGCATCGTCGCCGACAGCCGCGACGTCGCGTTGAACCACACCGCCGGGCTGTCGCTGCCGCAGCAGGTGATGATGGCGCTGTTCTCGCTCGCCGAGCTCCACGACGACAAGAAGATGTACCAGCGGGCCTGCATCGACATCGTGCGCAAACGCGTGACGGCCACGATCGAAGGGCTCGGCATCGAGATCGATCCCAACCCGTTGTTCGACTGGTACTACGGGCTGATCGACTTCGAGTTCTGGCTCCGCAAGTACGGCGGCGAGGACGTCGTCGCCTGGGTCAAGGCGAACGTCCACCCGCTCGACATCGTGTTCCGGCTCGCGGAGGACCACGGCATCGTCCTGCTCAACGGCGGCGGCTTCGAGGCGCCCGACTGGTCGGTGCGGGTGTCGTTCGCCAACCTCGACGACGACGTCTACGACGACATCGGCCGTGCCGTGAGGGCCGTCGCCCGTTCCTACGTGATGGCCTGCCGGGCGTCGCAGGCGGCAGCCGCGGCAGCGCCCGCCGCGCCCGCTCGCACCTGAGGGGCTTGCCGATGCGAGAGGCCCTCGTCGGGTTGCTTCGCCATCATCCCGAGGTCACGTTCTTCCTCGTGCTCGGGATCGGCTACCTGCTCGGCAAGGTGAAGCTGGGGAGCTTCACGCTCGGGGCCGTGCCGGGCACGCTGCTGACCGGCGTGCTGGTCGGCCAGCTGGGCGTGCAGGTGTCGGGCGAGGTGAAGCAGTGCTTCCTCCTCCTGTTCCTGTTCTCCATCGGCTTCCGGACGGGGCCGCAGTTCTTCCGCGGCCTCAAGAGCGACGGCGCTCAGCAGGCGGCGCTGGCGGCGATCGTCGCCACGTCCGGGCTTGCCGTGGCGTACGCGATGAGCCGCCTCCTCGGCTACGACGCCGGCACGGCCGCCGGCGTGATCGCCGGCTCGATGACCCAGTCGGCGGCCATCGGCACGGCGAGCGACGCGATCGCGCGGCTGCCCTTGCCGCCGGCCGACATCGCGGCGATGACCAACCGGATTGCCGTCGCCTATGCCGTCACCTACCTCATCGGCGTCGTGGGCACCGCCTGGTTCCTGGCGCAGCTCGCGCCGCGCCTGCATGAGGATCGACCTCGAGGAGGAATGCCGGCGCTACGAGCTGCAGATGGAGGGGGCCCGCACGGCTACGTCGACGGCGCGGCGCGACATCGAGGTCCGCGCCTACACCGTGCAGCCGGGCTCCGCGTTGATCGGCCGCCGCGTCCGCGACCTCGAGGGATGGTGGCCGAGGACGCGCCTGTTCGTCGAACGCATGCGGCGCGGCGGCCGCATGCTCGACCCGACGAGAGACACGGTCGTCGAGGCCGGCGACACCCTCGCGATCACCGGCCGGCGGGAGCTGATGGTGCCGATCCTCGACGAGCAGAAGCTGGGCCTGCGCGAGGTCGACGACCAGGAGCTGCTCGACATCCCGGCCGAGGCTCTGGACGTCGTCGTGACCCGCCCCGAGGTCGATGGGCGGACGCTCGCGGACCTCGCCGGCGACGAAGTCGTTTCGCAGCGTCTATCTCCGCGCGCATCCTGCGCGCCGGCACGCCGGTCGCGATCTTTCCGGTGACCACCGTGCAGCGCGGCGACGTCCTCACGCTCGCGGGACCGGCGCGACGGGTCGCGGAGGCGGCGCGCCGGCTCGGCGTTCCCGATCGGGCGACCGACGTCACCGACATGGTCCTCGTCGCGCTCGGCATCGTCGCGGGAGCGCTCATCGGCATTCCGGCCATCCGCTGGGCCGGGATCGAGATCGGTCTGAGCCTGAGCGTCGGCGTGCTGCTCGGCGGTCTCGTCTGCGGCTGGCTGCGGTCGATGTGGCCGCGCTTCTTCGGCCGCATCCCGGCGCCGACGCTCTGGGTGTTCGAGTCGCTCGGGCTCGCCGGGTTCGTGGCGGTCGTCGGCCTGAATGCCGGACCGGATTTCGTGACCGGCCTGCGGACGAGCGGCGTCAGCCTGTTGCTCGCCGGCCTGGCCACCGCCGCTCGTGCCGCACCTGATCGGCATCGGCCTCGGCCGCTGGGTCTTCAAGATGCAGCCGGGCGTGCTGCTCGGCGTGTGCGCCGGCGGCGGCACGGCGACGCCGGCGCTCGCGGCGATCCAGGAGGCGGCGAAGAGCCCGGTCCCGACGCTGGGGTACGGCGTCGCCTACGCCGTCGGCAACGTGCTCCTCGCGCTGTGGGGGTCCGTCATCGTCGCCCTGATGTAGCGAGGAAGGCCAATGCAAGCTGTCGAGATGGCGCTGGAGACTGCGTTGGTGGTGCTGCGGAACGGCGGCTCCACGGTCGCGGCGGAGCGCTGCTTCGCGAACGTGCTGAAAGGGTTCGCCGACGAGGGCGTCGTCGCCGTCTGGCGCCTCGATTTCGTCGCCGCGACCGAGACGGTGACGGGCCACTCTTCGACGGTCGTGCGCTCCGTCGGGCCCATCGGAACGAACCTGGTCCGCGCCTCCGAAGCGGCGCTGCTCGGCGAGCGGGTAGCCAGGAACGAGCTGGACACCTCGACCTTCATCAACGAGCTCGAGCGCATCAAGCGGTCGCCTTCCCACAATCGCTGGGTGATCACGCTGGCCGCGGCCGCCGCGGCGGCGTGCTTCTCGCGGACTGCCGGAGGAGACTGGGGGAGCTTCGGCATCGCCTTCGTGTCCGCGACCGCCGGGCAATCTCTCCGCTCCATGCTGCAGGCGAGGAAGCTCGCGGTGACGTCCGTAACCCTCGTATCCGCCGCGCTGTCGGCGTTGATCGCCTCGGTGGCATTGCGCATGGGACTCAGCGAGACAGTCCCGGCAACGCTGCTCGCCTCGGTGATCTACATGATTCCGGGACTGTTGCTGATCAACGGTTTCGTGGACGTGATCTCGCGCAAGTACCTGCTGGTGGGCGTCGAGCGGATCCTGAGCGCGGCGTCGCTGTTCCTCGTGTTGGCCATCGCCATCGCGTTTGCCCGCACCGTGGTTCCCTGAGGAAGCGACGACCATGGACGTACCAGAGATCTTGGTGAACGCTCTGTGGGGAGGGCTGTTCGCCAGCGGGCTGGCGGTCTCGCTCACCGCCCCGGTCCGCTACCTCGTTCCCACCTTCTTCTGCGGTTTTCTCGGGCGGGGCGCGCGAGACGCCTGCATGGCGTGGGGCCTGAGCCACAACTGGGCGACGGTGATCGCCGCCGCGGCGGTGGTGCTGGTCGCGTCGGCGATCGTTCGGGGCCACCGGGTCTCCCCGGTGGTGCTGATCTGCGCCGTGCTGCCGCTCGGCGCCTCCGTCGCCATGTTCCACGTCATCTTCGGGCTGATGCGGGTGTCGTCCCTCCAGGGAGAGGCGCTCACCGAGGCTTCGGTCGCGCTGCTCTCCAACCTGGGCAAGCTCTTCACCGGGTCGCTTGCCCTCGCTCTCGGCCTCGTGGCGGGAATCGCGATCGTACGGTTCTTCAAACGGGAAGAGGCGATAGCCGCCTGAGACCGTGCCTGAGATCGGGTGGCGTCGCCGGCTAGTCCGCCTTCGGACAGACGATGAGCCGCATCCGCTCCGGCGGCAGACGCTGCGCGCACAACTCGGCGAGTGCTTCGCATTCCGCAGAGCACGGGCCGCCCTCGTCGGCGGCCGGGACTTGCTCGTGCAGCTCCGCGGCGAGGTAGTCGACGCGGTCGAGAGCGCCTGGCTGCGCAAGGATCTCGTACTCCATTCCTTCGCAGTCGAGCTTCAACAGCGAGCAGCGCTGGCCCGGCGCCAACACGCTGGCGAAGACGTCGTCGAGCGTGGTCGAGGCAAGCGGACCGACGCTGCGTGCGTCAGGCATCGCGAACACGGCGGTTGCGCCGCCAGTGTTGAAGGGGAGCCACTGTAGGAGCAGGGGGCGCCGGTCGGCGGTGATCGCCAGCGGCGAGAGGCGCACCGTATCCGCGACGCCATTCAGCAACAAGTTCGCCGCGCAATTGCGGTGGTTCGTGGGGTGCGGCTCGAAGGCGTGGATGCGGAGGAACGGCCAGCGCTTCGCAAGGTAGACGCTCACCATCCCGACGTGGGCGCCGACGTCAACGACGACGTCACCGGGTGCGAAGGGAATCGACTCCAGACCGTAGACGTCCTTCCACAGCTCGCCGGCGACGCGCGCCGCCGTTTCGGAGCCCGCTTCGTCGTAGGCGAGCAGGGGGACGCCGCGGATCTCGAAGCGGTGCAGGCGGCGCTCCGCCGGCGCCGCGAGCTCGGCCCGCCGAGCGCGCCGCGGCGGCGAGAGCGTGTGGCGGGCGTCTGCACACGCTCACGCAGCGCGGCCGCGAGCTCGGCGAACACCGCCCTCCAGTCGCCCGGACGCGGCTGCCGGAAGATGCGCATCGTCGGATACCACGGGCTGTCGGAGCGGTCGACCATCCAACGCCAGTCCGGGCAGTAGGGGAGCACCATCCAGACCGGGCGGCCGAGGCCGCCGGCAAGGTGCGCCACCGAGGTGTCGATGGTCACCACCAGGTCGAGGCTCTCCATGATCGCGGCGGTGTCCGTGAACGCTCCGCCGGCGTCGAGCTCCGGGAATTGGCGCACCGGCAACGCCCGCGCGTCCGCGAGCTCCTCGCAGCCGGCGCCGACCTGCAGGCTGTAGACCGTGACACCGGGCAGGTCCCAGATCGGCGCCATGTCGAGCAGCGAGCAGCGCCGGATCAAGCCGTCCTTCTGGTGGGGGTTGCCGTGCCAGGCGATGCCGACCCGGAACGAGCGATCGCCCGCCAGCGCCGCCGCCCAGCGCGAGCGGAGTTGGGGGTCGGCGCGCAGGTAGGGCACCTCGGCAGGGAGGGTGGCTTCCGTGTCGCCGAAGATCGCCGGCAGCTCGAGCAGGGTGGCCTGGACGTCGAAGTCGCCGGGGGTTCCGTCGTCGCCTGGACGACCGCGGCGCCGGGATGCGTCGCGAGCAGCGGCAGCAGCTTCGGCTGAACCTGCAGCACGACGCGCCCGCCCATCGCCGCCACGCGGGGCACGTAGCGCACGAACTGCAGGGTGTCGCCGAGGCCGTGCTGAATGTAGAGCAGGATGGTGCGCCCGCCGAGCGGCTGCCCGTCCCAGCGGCGCTCGCGGTAGCGATGGGGGTAGACGGCACGGTGCGCGTCGTACATTGCGTAGCCACGGGCGATGTCGCCGCGCAGGAAGTAGACGTTGCTCTCGCAGAAGCGCGCGTAGTCGAACGCGGGGTCGGCGGCCTCGGCGGCGTGGAACGCGGCGAGCGCGGCGTCGAAGCGCCGCTCGCGCACCAGCGCGATCCCCAGGTTGACGTGGCCGACCGGCCAGGAGGGGGCGACGTCCACCGTCCGCTGCAGCAGCTCCATCCCCTCGTCGGTGTCGCCCCGGAGGATGAGCGCGCTGCCGAGGTCGGTGAGCACCCCTGGATGGTCGGGGGCGAGCGCCAGCGCCTGGCGGTGGACGGCGACGGCTTCGTCGAGCTCGCGCAGCTCGCACAGCAGCGTACCGAGCAGGAACTGCGTGTCGACCCGCTGCGGAGCGAGCTTGGCCGCCAACCGGTAGCAGGGGAGCGCCGGGCCGCGGTGTCCGAGGGTGCGCCAGATGGTCGCCAGGTTGAGCAGCGCCGGCACGTTCTCGGGATCGAGGCGCAGCGCGTTCTGAAGGTAAGCAGCGGCCTCGAAGGGCCGGCCCTCGCGCGCACAGGCGAGACCGTGCGCGACGCAGGCGGCGACGGCGTCGCCCGGCGCAGCTCCGCCGTCCTCGACGGGCTGGAGCGCAGCCATCAGGTCACTTGGATGGCCGGCGCTTGGAGGACGAGCCCTTGGACGGCGAGCGCTTGGGTGGCGACGGCTTGGTCGGCGGACGCTTGGCCGCCGGACGCTTCGGCGCCGCCGGGCGCTTCGCCGCCGGACCCTTGGCTGCCGGACGCTTCTTCGCCGACGGGCGCTTGGCTGCCGGGCGCTTGGCCGATGGGCGCTTGGCCGACTGCTGGACCCGATAGAGGGCCAGCAGCGCGCCGGCCAGGGTGGGCGCCTGCGTCGGCACGTCGGTCACCAGCGGGGGCTCGCGTCGCGCCACGGAGGCTGCCGCCGCCGGCGGCGACAGGCAGGCGGGGCGCAGGTAGGTCTTGTCGGTGATCAGCCCGGCCAGCGGCGGCGCCGAGGTGACGCGCGGGGTCAGCGGTCCCGGGAGGTCGAACTGCGCGATCAGCGTGCTCAGGATGCTGGTGTGGTCGAAGGGCGGGTCGGGGAGCGGCGGGAACCGTGCGCGCGACTTGCCGGCCTTGCCGGCGGTGGTGGTCCCGCTCGACGCCGACCGCCCCGGGTAGATGGTGCCGGGCGGGATCGACGGGTTGATCAGCAACGCTGGGACGCGCACGCCGTAGCGGTCGTAGTTGAAGTTCCTGACTGGCGGATGGAAGGGCGACACCGCTTGCGGCGGCGCCACGTGGTCGAAGAGGCCGCCGTGCTCGTCGTAGGTGACGATCAGCAGCGTTTTGGCGAAGGTCTCCGGGTATTTGAGGAGGATCGAGTAGACCAGCCAGAGCAGCCGCTCGCCGTCCATGACGTTGACCGGCGGCGGGAAGTACGCGCCGTTGGGGTCCCCGAGGTTGAACACGGAGCCGCCCGGGTGGTTGGAGTTGGCGACGCCGGTGAAGAACCAGGTGTAGCTCGGCTCGATGAAGGAGTACTTGGGAAGCTGGCCGTTCTTGATGTCGTACTCGAAGTTCGTGTCCTCGCCGAAGCCCAGCTCGGTGTGGAAGTGGTAGACGTTGCCGCTGTCGTAGGTCTGGAAGTCCCAATGTTGGTAGACGTAATGGCACAGCGCCGAGAGCGGGGCGTCGTGGAAGTAGACCTTCCACGTCGGCTTGCCGTCCGTCGAGCCCTTGTCGAGGAGTTCGAAGATGGTGGTGTCTTTGACCGGTGGATTGAACGGCGGCGTCGCGTGGAGGTTGGCGGTGTAGTCAGGGTTGTTGACGCGCGACCAGTTGCTGCCGATGGGGACGGGGACCTTCGACGGCGTTCCGCAGTGGGTGAGGATGCGATTGGCCAGGGTCTGCACCGGCGCCGCCGCGAACCAGCAGTCGCACACCGCGTACGACTTCGCCAGGTAGGAGGTCACCGGCAGCGCGGCTGCCGAGTAGTACTGCATGATGTCGGCAGGGACGGCGTTCCTCGACGGCCATCCCGGCCCGGGCGGCGAGGCCGGCTGGCCGCCGTAGTCCCAGGCGAAGCCGGACATCGGCGGCAGCACGCCGCTCGACAGCATGCTGGAGTCGGAGCCGAAGATCTGCCGCACCATGTTGGAGAAGTCCTCGCCCGGATCCGGGTACGGCATGATCCAGGTCGACAAGTCCGCATCCCCCTGGAAGACGCTCACCGAGCCGGCCCTGGGGTTCGCCGGATCGAGCGGGATGGTCTCGTCGCCGAGCAGCCCCCGGTAGATCCCTTGGTGCGTCAGCTCGGGGTAGAGGCCGCCGAGGACGTTGTCGAAGGAGCGGTTTTCGAGCATCAGCACGACCACGTGTTCGATGCTGTCGGTGAGCGGCTTCGCCATGTACACCCTCCTTGCCGAGATGGGTGGGAACGAGGCTGCCGCATGCTACAGCCGACTCGAGGGAGGTGTCACCACCCCGCGGTGTTCCCGCAGTGTCCTTGTCGGTCGTGTCGCTAGTCGGCCGCCTTGATGCGTAGCCCGACGCCCCAGGGGTCGCGCGCGGCGCCGCCATCCGCGGAGCCCTCAACATCGGCGCCGACCCCGGCGACGCTGTCGAGCGCCGAGACGGTGTCCGCCGCCGTCGGCACCAGCACCTCCCACTCGACCAAGCGCGCGTCGCCCTCGCCAGCCGGCGCGGCGCCGCGCGCCCAGGTGTTGACGCCGAGATGGTGGTGGTAGCCGCCGGCGGAGAGGAAGAGAGCGCCGGGATAGCTCCACACCACCTGGTCGAGGCCGAGGCCGCGGTGGTAGAAGTCGGCGGCGCGTTCGAGGTCGCCGACGTGGAGGTGCACGTGACCGAGCGTGGTGTTCGCGGGCGCGCCAGTCCACGCCGTCCCTGCGGTGGCGGCGAGCAGGTCCGCCACGTCGAGCGGCTCGGTCGCCATCACCAGCTCCCTGTCGCGGGCTCGCCAGCGGTCGCGCGGGCGATCGGCGTAGACCTCGATACCCAGGCCGTCGGGGTCGGTGAGGTAGAGCGCCTCGCTGACGAGGTGGTCGGACATGCCGGCCCGCTCGCCGAGGTCGCGCAGGTGGGCCAGGAACCGCGCGAGAGCGGCGCGATGGGGCAGGAGGATGGCGAAGTGGTAGAGGCCGAGCCGCCCGCGCGGCGGCACCGGCCGGGCGCCTCGCCGCTCGCGCAGCTCCACGATCGCGTTGTCGTCGCTTTGCGGGCCGAGGACCACGCGTCCCGGCGATTGCTCGATCGCGCGCAGCCCGAGGACGCGCTGATACCAGGCGCGAGAGCGGTCGAGGTCGGCGATCTGGAGGACGACGCGACCGAGGCGCGTCGCGGCGGGAAGGCGGAAGCCTGGCGGGGCGATGCCGTAGGCGAGGGTGGATGTGCTGCTCATGGATTCAGGATACATGACTAGTCAAGCAACGGCCAATCTCTCACAACCGCACCGACTCCGCAGGCGCTAGACGGACTTTCACGCCCGCTACACTTCAGCAATGAGCGGATTCCGCCTCGTCTCGCCGTTCACGCCGCAGGGCGATCAGCCGCAGGCCATCGCGCAGCTGGTGGAGGGCTTCCAGGCCGGCCACCAGGAGCAGGTGCTGCTCGGCGTCACCGGCTCGGGCAAGACCTTCACCGTCGCCAAGATGGTGGAGGCGCTCGACCGCCCGACGATCGTGCTCTCGCACAACAAGACCCTCGCCGCGCAGCTCTACCAGGAGTTCAAGAGCTTCTTCCCCGACAACGCCGTCGAGTACTTCGTCTCCTATTACGACTACTACCAGCCCGAAGCGTACGTGCCGCAGAGCGACACCTACATCGAGAAGGAGACGACGATCAACGAGGACATCGAGCGGCTGCGGCTGCGCGCCACCAAGTCGCTGTTCGAGCGCCGCGACGTGCTCGTCGTCGCTTCGGTGTCGTGCATCTACGGCCTCGGCTCGCCGGAGTCCTTCTACGACATGCTGCTCTTCTTCGACAAGGGCGCGGCGCCGGGGATGGACGCCGCGCTGCGCCGCCTCGTCGACATGCAGTACCAGCGCACCAACATGGACCTCTGGCACGGCAGCTTCCGCGCCCGCGGCGACGTGCTGGAGGTGATGCCGGCCTACGACGAGCTGGGCATCCGCGTCGAGTACTTCGGCGACGAGATCGAGCGCATCAGCCGCTTCGACGCGCTGCGCGGCGAGGTGCTGTCGGAAGTCGACCGCATCGCCGTCTACCCGCGCACCCACTACGTGACGCCGCGCGACCGCATGCAGCGGGCGATGACCACCATCCGCGCCGAGCTCGACGAGCGGCTGGCGCAGCTCCACGCCGAGGACAAGCTGCTGGAGGCGCAACGGCTCGAGCAGCGCACCCGTTTCGACCTCGAGATGCTCAAGGAGCTGGGGCACTGCCAGGGGATCGAGAACTACTCGCGCCACCTGACCGGCCGCGCTCCGGGCGAGCCGCCGCCGACGCTGCTCGACTACCTGCCCGAGGGATACCTGCTGGTGATCGACGAGAGCCACCAGACGGTGGGGCAGGTACGCGGCATGTACCACGGCGACCGCTCGCGCAAGGAGACGCTGGTGGAGTACGGCTTCCGCCTGCCCAGCGCGCTCGACAACCGGCCGCTCACCTTCGACGAGTTCGACAAGAAGGTGGGGCAGCGGTTGTACGTCTCGGCGACGCCGTCGCCCTTCGAGCTCGAGCGCACCGGCGGCGTGGTCGTGGAGCAGCTCATCCGCCCCACCGGCCTGATCGACCCCGAGGTCGAGGTGCGGCCGGCGAGCGGCCAGGTCGACGACCTGCTCGGCGAGGTGCGCACCGTCGCCGGCCGCGGCGAGCGGGTGCTGGTGACGACGCTCACCAAACGGATGGCCGAGGAGCTGACGCACTACTTCCAGGAGCTTGGCGTGCGCGTGCGCTACATGCACTCCGACATCGAGACCCTGGAGCGGGTGGAGATCCTGACCGCGCTGCGCCGCGGCGAGTTCGACGTGCTGGTGGGGATCAACCTGCTGCGCGAGGGCCTCGACCTGCCCGAGGTGGCGCTGGTGGCGGTGCTCGACGCCGACAAGGAAGGCTTCCTGCGCAGCGAGACCTCGCTCATCCAGACGGCGGGGCGCGCGGCACGCAACCTCAACGGGCGGGTGATCTTCTACGCCGACTCGACCACCGGCTCGATGGAGCGCGCGTTGGGAGAAACCCGCCGCCGCCGCGAGCGCCAGGCGGCGCACAACCGCGAGCACGGCATCGAGCCGAAGACCATCCTCAAGGACATCCACAACCCGCTGGTGCGGCTGTCGGAGCTCGATCTCTACGACCCCACGCCGCGCCGCCTGTCGGAGATCGCCGAGGACGTCTCCATCCCGCTCAGCGAGCGCATCGCCAAGCTCGAGAAGCAGATGAAGGAGCACGCGAGAGCGCTGGAGTTCGAGGAGGCGGCAAAGATCCGCGACCAGCTCAAGGAGCTCAAGGAGCTGCGGATCTACGCGTAGCGGGAGTACGATGAGCTCATGAGGGCCGTCCTTCTCGACGTCAGCCCGGCCGAGCTGGCGCATCGCAAGGCGATCGGCGCCGACCGCTGGGACGAGATGTGGGAGGGAGTGCTGCACATGACGCCGGCGCCGGGCAACGAGCACCAGCGGATGCTGGACAGGTTGATTGCTTTTCTCTTGCCATTGCTCGAGCGGACGGGCCGGGGAACGCTGCGCTCGGGGATCAATGTCTTCGACGAGTCATCGCTCGAGGAGAGCTACCGCATCCCCGACGCCACCTTCGTGGGAGCTGGGCGTGAGGCGATTCTTGCCGACGACGGGGTGCGCGGTGGCGGTCCGGACTCGGTGATCGAGATCCGCTCGCCGGGTGACGAGAGCTACGAGAAGCTGCCGTTCTACGCCCGACTGGGGGTACGTGAGGTGCTGATCCTGGATCGCGACACGAAACGTCCCGAGGTCTATCGCCTGGCCGGCAGCAGCTACGTGGCGGTGGCCGCCGATCGTGATGGCTGGGTCACCGCCGAGACGATGCGGCTGCGCTTTCGCCGCGCGCCCGGGCGCCAGTCCTTGGTGGTCGTCGACCTCGACGACCCCGAGAGCCACGTCGAGATCTGAGCGGCGCCGCGGGCGGGCTCGCCCGCGCCGCCGCCGTCCCGCCTAGTCCGTCAGCGCGATCGCCGGGTCGATCCTCGCTGCGCGCCGCGCCGGGAGCGCGCAGGCCACGAGGGCGACGATGGCGAGCAATGCGGTGACGCCGGCGAGCACGCCGGGCTCGAACGGTGTGACGCCGTAGAGCTCGCCGGCGAGGGCCTTGCGCAGGGCGAACAGCCCTGCGAAACCGACGGCGAGCCCGACGGCGAGCAGCGCCGCGCCTTCGCCGAGGACGAGGCGGAAGACGCTGCTGCTCTCGCCGCCGAGCGCCATGCGGATGCCGATCTCGCGCGTCCGCTGCGACACGCCGTACGACAGCGCGCCGTAGATGCCGAGCGTCGCGAGCAGCAGCGCCAGCACGCCGAAGCCGGTGGCGAGCTGCAGGCTGGCGCGGCGCCCGGCGACCGACTGGTCGACGCGCTCCTCCATGGTGAGGACGTTGTAGAACGGCAGCTGCGGATCGAGGGCTGCCAGCTGCCGGCGGACTTCCGAGGAGCGGACGGGGGCGGGCCCAACGGAGCGCACGATCAGGGTCAGCGTGCGCGAGGGCAGCTGCGCGAGGGGGAAGTAGTAGGCGCCTTCGCGCTCGTCGGCGGCGACGAGGCCGCGCTGCTTCACGGCGCCGACGACGCCGACGACGGTGAGCCAGCGCGTGTTGGGGCCTGGACGGAGGATGTCCTCGGGCGTGTCGGGGAGGTACATGCGCTTGCCGACGGCGCTCTCGCGCGGCCAGAACCGCTTCGCCAGCTTCTCGTCGACGACGAGCACCGCCTGCGAGGTCGCCGTGTCGCGGTCGTCGATCGCGCGCCCTTCCCGCAGCGGGATGCGCAGGGCGTCGAAGTACCCCGGTGACACCGCGTTCTGCGCCGGCGAGACGACCGACTCGCCAGGCTGGGCAAGGTAGCCCTCGGCGAGGATGACGCTGTCGCTGTAGTCGCCGACGAGCGGCGGCGAAGTGCCCAGGCCGACGGCGGCGACGCCGGGCATCGCCTGCAGGCGCTCGCGTGCCCGCAGCGTCCACGCCGCGACGTCCGCGTCCTCACGGTAGAGGGCCGCGGGCAGGCTCACCTTGCCGGTGAGCACTCCCGTGGAGGCGAACCCGGGGCGCACCTGCAACAGCTCGCGGAAGCTGGCGATCAGCAGGCCGGCGCCGAGGAGCAGCACGAAGGCGAAGGCCACCTGCGCCGCGACCAGCGAGCGTCGCAGCGTCCGCACGCCGCGCACCGCCGTGCCGCTGCGGCTCTCCTGCCGCATCGTCAGCGCCAGGCTGGTGCGCGCGCCGTAGAGCAGCGGGATCAGCGCCAGCACGATGCCGACGACCAGCGCGAGGCCGGCAGTCATCAGCAGCGTGGCCCCGCCGAGGTGGATCTCGCTGGCCCGCGGGATGGTGTCGGCCGCGGCGCCAGCCAGCGACCGCAGCAGGACCCCGGCGGCGAAAACGCCGAGGACGGCGGCGGCAAGCGTGAGCAGCAGCCCCTCGACGAGGAGCTGGCGCAGGAGCCGGCGGGGACCGGCGCCGAGCGCCTGCCGCGCCGCGAGCTCGCGCCCGCGGGCCGTGGTGCGCACCAGGGCGAGGTTGGCGACGTTGACGCAGCCGATGGTGAGCACGAAGAGCACGCCCGCCCAGAGCAGGAACAGCGGCCGCCGGACGTCGCGCACGACGCGCTCCTGCAGCAGCGTCCCGTTGGTGGTGTAGCCGGCGTCGGTCAGCGGCTGGCGCAGCTCGGGGGAGCGTTCGAGGTTGGCCGTGGCGAGCGCGCGCAGCTGCTCCTGGGCCTGCGCCAGCGTGGCGCCGGGGCGCAGGCGGCCGACCATCTGGTAGCTGTTGCTGTAGCGGCGGTCGTCGGCGCGATCCTCGGCGGTGAAGGCGGTCGGCAGCCAGTAGCCGACCTCGGCGTCGAGGAAGAGGAAGTCGCGCGGCATGATGCCGATCACCCGGTGGGGCACGCCGTTGACGTGCAGGTCGCGGCCGACGGCTTCCAGACGCCCGCCGAACAGGCGTTGCCACAGCGCGTAGCTGAGGACCACCTGGTGCTCCTGACCGGGAACGCCGTCGCTCTCCTGCAGGACCCGCCCGCGCCAGGCGCCGGCACGCAGCACCCGGAAGAGCGAGGGCGTGGCGGCCATGCCGATGACGCGTTCCGCGCCGACCGCCGTGCCGAGGGTCCGGCCGACCGTCCGGTAGAGCGCCAGGTCCTCGAAGGCGCCGACACCGGCTTTGCGATCGTAGTAGTCGGGAACGCTGTTGTCGGCCTCGACCACCCCCGCCTTCGGGAAGCTGTTGCTCACCGCGACCAGCCGCTCGGGGTCGGCGAGCGGCAGCGGCCGCAACACCACCGAGTGCAGCACGGTGAAGACCGTGGCGTTGGCGGCGAGGCACAGCGTCAGCGTCAGCAGCACCGGCACCGCGAAGCTCTTGTCGCGCGCCATCGCGCGAAGGGCGATGCGGATCTCGTGGACGAGCTCGGACATGGCGTCCTCCTCAAGGGTCCGGTGTTTCCTACGCACCGCTGGCGGGGCGGGTTTCAGCAGCGCTCAGCCGGCGGGCCGGGGCATCAGCAGGCGCCGGCACCTCGCCGCTTCGGTCCCGCGGCCGGCGCGGTCGTAACGGCGCGCGACGGTATCGGCGGCCAGAGTCGGCGCGCCCTCCACGGCGTCGTCTTCGGCGGTGGCGCCAGCGCGGCTGGCGAGCGCTTCGGCCTCGTCGAGCTTGCCGCCGGCCGCCAGCGCCAGCGCCAGCGCGATCTCGGCCACGGCGATCTCCGCGGGGTCCTGCGGCTCACGACGCTGCTGGATGGCGAGCGCCTCGCGGCCGGCCGCCTCTGCCTCCGTCGGCCGATCCAGCGCCGCGAGAGCGATGGCCAACCCACTCAGGCTCTTGCCGCAGTACGGGTGCTCCGGGCCGAGGAGCTTGCGAAGGAGCGCCAGGGTCCGGCGCTGCAGCGACTCGTACTCCGCGAAGTTCCCGTCGGCGGCGACGGTTTCCGCCAGGTTGTAGAGGGTGGCGGCGACGGCGAAGCTCTCGTCGCCGAGCAGCTTGCGGTTCATCGCCAGCTCCTCGCGGTGGACGGCCTCGGATTCGGCGTTGCGGTCTAGCTTGTAGAGGTCGATCGCCAGGCTCCCCAGCATCAGCCCGATGTCCGGGTGCTCCGCGCCGTGCACCCGGCGCAGCGCCGCCAGGGCTTCGCGGTGCATGGCTTCGGCCTGCTGGTACCTGCCCTGTTTCTGCACGGCGTTGCCGAGGTTGTGCAAGCTCCAGGCGACCAGCCGATGGTTGGGGCCCAGCGTCTTGCGACGCATGGCGAGCGCCTCGCGATTGAGCGCTTCGGACTCGGCATACCGGCCCTGGTCGTAGAGGTTGTTGGCGAGGTTGCTGAGGCGGACCGCGACTTCGGGGTGCTCGGCCCCGAGGGCGGTGCGATGGAGCGCGAGGGCCCGGCGGTGAAGCTCTTCGCCTTCCTTGTAGCGACCCTGGCTGTCGACCACCAGGCCGAGGTAGTCGAGCGTCTGCGCGTTGGAGGGATCCGCCTCGCCGACCAGGCGCGCCCGCAGGGCGAGCGCCTGGCGGTGCAAGGCTTCGGCTTCGGCGTACTTGCTCTCGTAGAAGAGCGAGCGGCCGATCTGGTCGAGGCTCGCCGCGATCTCGATCTCCGACGCGCCAGCGTCGTGACGCCGCAGCTCGAGGGCCTGGCGATGGAAGCGCGTCGCCTCCGGATAGAGGCCGAGGTTGACGTAAACCCGTCCGATGGTGTCGAACAACGTCGCCTGCACGTCGGGTTGCCCCTTCAGCTCGCCGCCGACGCGCTGCGCGCCGGCGTCGAGGATCTCGCGCGCGGTGATGGCGCGGCCGGCGCCGGAGTCGGGATCGGAGACCTTGAAGAGGTCGACCAGGAACTCGGTCACCTTCTCGGCCTTGACGCGCTCGCGGTCGGCGCGGCGCGACTGCGACGTGGTGAGCGCGACGGTCACCAGGCCGAGGGCCACCAGCAGCACGGCGGCGGCGGCGGGCAGCCAGTTGCGGCGCAGGAAGCGGGCCGTACGGTACGTCCAGGTGCCGCGCCGCGCGGCGACCGGCTGCCGCGCCAGATGGCGCTCCAGATCCTCGGCCAACGCCGCCGCCGAGGGGTAGCGCTGCGCCGGCTCCTTGCGCAGCGCCTGGAGGACGATGGCGTCGAGGTCGCCGGCCAGCTGGCGCCGCCGGTGGGGAGGCGCCACCAGGCTGGGGCGGCGCGGCTCGGTCGAGCAGACCACGCGCACGATCTCGGCGGGAGCGAACGAGCCCAACGGCTGCGCCGGCTCCCCGGTGAGCAGCTCGTAGAGCAGGAGACCCAGGGCGTAGACGTCGGTGGCCGTGGTCGGCGCCGCGCCGCTGACCTGCTCGGGGCTGGCGTAGGCCGGCGTCATGGCGGCCGAGGGCCGCAAGGTCGGAGCCTCGGCGTCGACCTCGTGAGCGTGGACCAGCCGGGCGATGCCGAAGTCGAGCAGCTTGGGGACGCCGTCGTCGGTGACCACGACGTTGCCCGGCTTGATGTCGCAGTGCACGACCAGGTGCTGGTGGGCGTACTGCACGGCAGCGCACAGGCTGCGGAAGAGCCGCAGCCGCGCCGGCACGTCGAGCCGCCGCTCCTCGCAGAAGGCCGCGATCGGCCGGCCCTCGATGAGCTCCATCGTGAAGTAGGGCAGACCCTCCGCCGTCACGCCGCCGTCGATGAGACGGGCGATGTTGTCGTGCTCGAGGCCAGCGAGGATGCGGCGCTCGGCGATGACTTGCCGCTCGACCTCGGGGTCGTCCTCGGAGCCGTGCAGGACCTTGACCGCGACCCGCTTGCCGTCCTCGTCGCGGGTGCCTTCGTAGACGACGCCCATGCCGCCGCCGCCGACCACCGCCGTCAGCCGGTACGGGCCGAGCCGCGTGCCGACCAGGCTCGCTCGTTCGGCTGCCAGCCCGCGTGGCATCACCGGCGCGGCGAGCAGGCGGGTGTTGGCCTCCTCGTAGCCGCGCAGCAGGTCGCGGACCTCGGCGGCAAGGGACGGGTGGCGCTCCGCGATCGACGCCAGAGCGGACTCGCGAGCCTCGCCATCGCGCTCGACGAGGTCGACGAAGACGCCCTTGAGCTGTTGCCAGCGCTCGGGATTCATCGTCGCCGTCGCGCGGCAGCGCCGCCGCTCAGCCATCCCCGCCGCGACCACATGAGTGCGCGGAGTCTAACAACGCCGGCGGCCTACAATCGCCGGGCGCCGCCGCGCGGCTGCAGACACCATGCTCGAGATCGTCCACGAACGCATCCGCGCCCTCCCCGACAGCCCCGGCATCTACGTCTTCCGCGACGCCGTCGGCGTGGCGGTCTACGTCGGCAAGGCGAAGTCGCTCAAGAAGCGGGTGGTGCACTACCTCGGCGAGCAGAGCGACCCGCGGCTGCAGGCCATGGCTGCCGAAGCCGCGGACCTCGAGTTCGTCGCCACCGACACCGAGGCCGAGGCGCTGCTCTTGAGAACAACTGGATCAAGAAGCAGCAGCCGCGCTACAACATCCTGCTCCGCGACGACAAGACCTACCCCTACCTCAAGCTCACGGTCGCCGAGGAGTGGCCGCGCCTCGTCTTCACCCGCCGCATCGGCGGCGACGGCGCCGCCTACTTCGGTCCCTTCCTCCCCGGCGGCCTCGCCCGCCGCGCCACCAAACTGGTGCAGAAGCTGTTCAAGGTGCGCGTCTGCCGCATCCCCATCGACGGCAGCCTGCCGCGGCCCTGCCTCTACTACGACATGCGGCGCTGCCTCGGGCCGTGCGTCGCCGGCCTCACCACCCACGAGGAGTACCGCGACGCGGTGGAGCAGGCGCGGCTGTTCCTCGCCGGCCGCACCGACGAGCTGGTGCGCCGGCTGCGCCGCGACATGGAGGCCGCCGCCGAGGCGCTGGAGTTCGAGCGCGCCGCCCAGCTGCGCGACCTGCTCGGCGACGTCGAGGAGGTGCAGGGACGGCAGAAGCTCGCCTCGGTGCGCGGCGAGGACGTCGACGTCTACGGCTTTCACGTCGGCGGCGGCAACGCCACGGTGGTGATCCTGGTGATGCGCGGCGGCCAGGTGCTCGACCGCCGCGAGCTGTTCTGGGAAGGGGAGGGGCAGGTCGATCCCGCGCGCCTCGTCGCCGAGCTGCTGCCGCAGGTCTACGTCACCACCACCTTCATCCCCAAGGAGATCCACCTGCCGCTGCCGGTGGAGGGCGTCGAGGCGCTGGAGGAGTGGCTCTCCGGGCGCAAGGACGAGCGCGTCTACGTGCGCTTCCCCGAGCGCGGCGAGAAGGCGCAGCGGGTGCAGCTGGCGATGCACAACGCGCAGCTCGCGCACCGGCGCCGCTTCCGCGGCCAGAAGCAGGAGCTCGCCGGCGCGGTGGCGCTGGCCCGTCACCTCGGCCTCGCCGAGCCGCCGCAGCGCATCGAAGGGTTCGACATCTCGCACTTCCAGGGCGGCGAGACGGTGGCGTCGCTGGTGGTGTGGGAGGCGGGGAAGATGCGCAAGTCGGACTACCGCAGCTTCAACGTGCGCGACCTCGTCGGGCCCGACGACCCGGCCTCCATCGCCCAGGCCGTCGAACGCCGCTACAAGCGCGTGCTCGAGGAGGTCGGCGCCATGCCCGACCTGGTGCTCATCGACGGCGGCCGGGCGCAGCTCAACGCCGCTCTCCACGCTCTCGCCAAGCTGGGGGTCGAGGAGACGCCGGTGGTGGCGCTCGCCAAGCGCGAGGAGGAGCTCTACCTGCCGGCGCGCCCGGCGCCGCTCGCGCTGCCGCGCAAGGACGCCGGGCTGCAGGTGCTGCAGCAGGTGCGCGACGAGGCGCACCGCTTCGCCGTGTCGCGCCACCGCCGCCGGCGCCTGAAGCGGACGCTGGTGAGCCGGCTCGACCAGCTGGCGGGGGTGGGGCCCGGCCGCCGGCGCATGCTGCTGCAGCGCTTCGGCAGCTTCGGCGGCGTGCAAAAGGCGACGCGCGAAGAGCTGCAGGCGGCCCTCGGTCCGCGCCTCGGCGACCGCGTGCACGGGCAGCTGCACGCGCCGCCGCCGCTGCCCGAGACCGTGCCGCCGCCCGGCGAGGTCCCGGGTTAGGATCGCCGCGGGTGAGACGCGCCTGATGCCCGACGCGGACGACGGCTTGGGGCCGACAACGGGGAGGGGGGGTGCAGGCGGGCTGGTGCCGCCCGAGTTGCTCTCTCGCCTCGAAGAGCGCATCCGCGAAGACCTGGCCGAGGCGCCGCCGACCCTCGACAGCCAGCGTCTCCGCCGCGAGGTCGGCGACCTGTTGCCCCGGGTCGGCATGCTCGGGCCCTACGAGTTGCTGGGGATCTCGGTGGGCGCCACCACCGGCCAGGTGACCGCGGCCTTCATCGAGCTGGGCCGTCGCATCCACCCCTCGCTCGCCGGCTGGCTCGACCTGCCCGAGTCGGTGATGCGACTGCTCTTCGAGCACGCCGCGCACGCTTACCTGGTGCTCAGCGACCCGCAGCGGCGCAAAGAGTACGACCGCGAGAACCCGACGAAGCCCGAGCCCGAGCTGCGCAGCGAGGAAGAGATCGCCGGGGTGCGGCGCGAGATGGCGCGCCGCAACTTCCGCCGCGCGCAGTCGCTGATGCGGTCGGAGCAGTACCACTACGTCGTCGAGCTGATGCGCGAGGCGGTGCAGTGGGACCCGCGCCCCGAGGCGCTGGCGCTGCTCGCCGAGGCGCAGTCGAAGAACCCGCGCTGGCGCGACGCGGCGCTGGAGAACCTCCAGCACGCGGTGCGCCTCGCCCCCGGCGACCCCGCCTACCGCCTCAAGCTCGGCCGCTTGCTCGAGGGCATGGAGCGCACGGCCGACGCCGTCGAGGAGTACCGCGCCGTGCTCGAAAAGGTGCCCAACCAGCCGGACGCGGCGGCGGGTCTCGAGCGGTTGGGCGTCGGGACGGAGAAGCAGCGCAAGGGCTGGCTTCGCTGAGCACCGGCGGCGGCCGGCGAACAGCGCCGCGGAAGGACCGTGCGACCGAGCTTGTTATCATGGTCGCCGGGCCGGAGAGCCTCAGGTGGTCGCCGCACTCTCGCGTGGGTTCGCCCGCGCGGGGGTGGGGAGGAAAGTCCGAACTCCCACGGGCAGCATGCTCGCCAACGGCGAGGCGTGGCGACGCGACGGAAAGTGCAACAGAGAGCAGACCGCCGGGCATCCTCGTGGTGTCCGGTAAGGGTGAAAGGGTGCGGTAAGAGCGCACCGCCCCCCCGGCGACGGTGGGGGGCACGGCAAACCCCATGCGGAGCAAGACCAAATAGGGGGGTGGCAGCCGGGCTGCCCGTCCCGCTGCCGTCGACGGCGCAAGCCGCCGGCGGCACCACTCCCGGGTAGGTTGCTGGAGCGCGGCGGCAACGACGCGCCTAGAGGAATGACCGCCACCGGCGGGTGACCGCCGGCACAGGATTCGGCTTACGGGGCTCTCCGGCCCCCTTTCAAGCCGAAAAGTCGGCCCTCGCAGGTGAGCGTTCGGCGCCCGCGGGAAGAGAACGCCGGGCCGGCGTGGTTATCATCCCCGCAATGCCCCCGCCTTGTTCCGCGCTTGCCGCGCCGCAGGGTCGCCTGCGGTTGGGGATCTCCGCCTGCCTGCTGGGCGAGAGCGTGCGCTACGACGGCGGCGACAAGCGCGCCCCGCTGCTATGCGACGTCGTCGCCTGCCGCGTCGACTGGGTGCCGATCTGCCCCGAGGTCGAGATCGGCCTCGGCACGCCGCGGCCGCCGATGGTGCTGCTCGGCCGCGGCCGCTCGCCGCGCCTGTGGACGGCGTCCACTGGGACCGACCACACCGGCGCCATGCGCGCCTGGGCGCGCGAGCGAGTGGCCGGGCTGGCAGGGGAGGGGCTCGCCGGTTACGTGCTGAAGAGCCGCTCGCCGAGCTGCGGCCTGCGCGCCGTGCCCGTGCACGACGGCGACGGCCGCGAGGCGGGGGAGGGCAGCGGCCTCTTCGCCGCCGCGCTGGTCCACGGACTGCCGCAGCTGCCGCTCGCCGAGGAGCAGGAGCTGGAGGACCCGGCGGCGCTCACCCAGTTCCTCCGCCGCGCCTTCTTCTACCGCCGCTGGCAGCAGCGCCAGGAAGCGTTGGTGGACTTCCATCGCCGCCACCGCGCCCTGCTGCTCGCCTCCGGCGCCGCGGCCACGCGCCGGCTGGATCGCCAGCTCGCGGCGGCCGGCGGCGAGGTCGAGGAGCTGGCGCCGCGCTACGGCTCGGCAGCGCTGCGTATCCTCCGCCACCTCCCTTCACGCCGCTGCCACGCCCGCAACCTCGGCTGGGTGGTGGGGCACTTGGTGGTGCGCGTCGGCGACCGCCAGCGTCGCCGCAACGTCGAGGCCTACCGTGCCTTCGCCCGCGGCGAGCTGAGCTGGCACGAGGCGGCATCGCTGCTGCGCCACTCGGCCGAGGAAGTCGCGCACGCGGGAGTGCTGGAGAGCGCCTACCTCTTCCCCGAGCCGGCGGAGTGGGAGCTGCTGGTGCGTCTCGACCGCCTGCAGACGCCCGACTGCGCGCCGGTGAACTGAATCGTGACCCGGGCGCTGCCGCCCGGCCGCCGCTCGGGTGATCGCGGCGCAGCGGCGCCCGGACGCCGCTGCGTCTAGAATCCGGCCGCTCGCGACGTGACCGCCCGAGCGCGGCCAGGAGGATCGATCGATGGAGTGGCTCGCCGACCCGCAGGCGTGGATTGCGCTGCTGACGCTGACCGTGCTCGAGATCGTGCTCGGCATCGACAACGTCATCTTCATCTCCATCCTGGCCGGCAAGCTGCCGGCCGAGCAGCAGAAGAAGGCGCGCACGATCGGCCTGGCGCTGGCCATGATCATGCGCGTCCTGCTGCTGCTCTCGCTCGCCTGGATCGTCCGGCTGACCGCGCCGCTCTTCACGGTCTTCGGGCAGGAGATCTCCGGCCGCGACCTGATCCTGCTCGTCGGCGGCCTCTTCCTGCTCGCCAAGGCGACGCACGAGATCCACGACAAGCTGGAAGGGGAGGAGGGCGACGACATCAAGCGCGTGGCGCCGTCGTTCGCCTCGGTGATCGTGCAGATCTCGCTGCTCGACATCGTCTTCTCGCTCGACTCCGTCATCACCGCGGTCGGCATGGCCAAGGACCTCGGCGTGATGATCACCGCGGTGATCGTCGCGGTGCTCATCATGCTGCGTCTCGGCCGGCCCGATCAGCGACTTCGTCAACCGCCACCCGACGGTGAAGATGCTGGCGCTCAGCTTCCTGCTGCTGATCGGCATGTCGCTGATCGCCGAAGGGCTCGAGTTCCACATCCCGAAGGGCTACGTCTACTTCGCGATGGGCTTCTCGGTCTTCGTCGAGATGCTCAACATCCGGTTCCGCCGCAAGGCCAAGCCGGTCAAGCTGCACGACGGCTACACGGTCGTGAGGACCGCCCTCGCCGCCATGGCGATGCGTCGCCCTCGCCGCCGGCTGCCGCACGGCGCCGGTGGCATCGCCGGCCGGCGACGCCTTCTGGCGCGCGCTGCAGCCCCTGTGCGGCAAGGCCTTCGCCGGCCGCCTGGTCGAAGGGACCGAGCCGTCCGACGCGGAGCATGCGCGGCAAGCGAGCTGGTCATGCACGTGCGGCACTGCTCGGCGAGCGAGATCCGCATCCCGTTCCACGTCGGCGAGAACCGCTCGCGGACCTGGGTGCTGACGCGCACGGCGGACGGCTTCGCGCCTCAAGCACGACCACCGCCACGAGGACGGCAGCGAGGATCGCGTCACGCAATACGGCGGCGACACGCGCGTCGTCACCGCCGGCTCGACGGCGCTCGACTTCCACGCCGACGAGCACACCGCGGCGTTGATCCCGGCCGCGGCGACGAACGTCTGGACCTTGGCCGTCGACGAGGATGCGCGGACGTTCTCGTACGCGCTGCGCCGGGAAGCGGCGGCACGACGGTTCCGGGTCGAGTTCGACCTCACCCAGGAGCTGCCGCCGCCACCGCCGCCGTGGGGCGCGGAGCCGCAGCGCTGAGCCGGGCGGCGAGCTCGCCGCCGGCGCCCTAACGCATACAATCCGCGGCCTTGCGACTGCCAGAAACCATCGGCGGCGGCCGTGCCCTGCTGGTTGTCGCCCACCCCGGGCATGAGCTGCGGGTGCACGGCTGGCTCGAGCAGGCGCGCCCGGAAGTCTGGGTGCTCACCGACGGCTCGGGGCACGGCGAACAGGGACGGGTGTCATCGACCGAGCGCCTGCTGGGGCGTGCCGGCGCCCGACCCGGCCGGATCTTCGGGCGGCTCTCCGACCGCGCCGCCTACGCGTTGATGATGGAGCGCGACGTCGAGGCCGCCGCCAGCCTGGTGCAGGAGCTTGCCGCGGCGCTGGTGGAGCAGGAGATCGACTACGTCGTCGGCGATGCTTGCGAGGGCTTCAACCCTGTCCACGATCTCTGCCGCCTGGTTATCGACGTTGCGGTCCTGGCCGCTCGGCGCGGCGGCGACCGCGCCGTCGCCGTCTTCGAGTTCGCGCTCGACGGCGGTCCCGACTGGCGAAGCGACGGCGAGGCGCTCGAGTGGGAGCTCGACGACGACGCGCTCGGTCGAAAGCTCGCGGCGGCGCGCGACTATCCGGAGCTCGCCGATGAGGTCGAACGCGCGCTGCAGGCCCACGGGGCCGGCGCCTTTCGCTGCGAGCGGCTGCACGCCGTCGAGCCGCTGCGCACCCTCAGCGGCCGCTTCGACGGCAAGCCGCAGTACGAGCGGTTCGGCGAGGAGCGGGTAGCGGCCGGCCACTACGCGCGGGTGCTGCGCCACGAGCAGCACTTCGTGCCGCTGCAAATGGCGTTGCTCGCCCGCCTCGGCCTCGACTGATTGCCGGCGAGCGGCGATGCGCGTCCTGCTCACCAACATCACGCTCGCCTCGCGCAGCGGCACCGAGGTCAACGTTCGCGACCTTGCCATCGGCCTGCTGCGGCGCGGGCACCGGCCGGTGGTCTACAGCCCCGAGCTGGGCGAGATCGCGGCCGAGATCCGCGCCGCCACCGTGCCGGTGATAGACGACTTGGCGGCAATCGCCGCCCCGCCCGAGGTCATCCACGGGCACCACCACCCGACGACGCTCACCGCGCTCCTGCGCTTTCCCGGCGTGCCGGCGGTCTATCACGTGCACGACTGGAGCGCCTGGTACGACGAGCCTCTGGTGTTCCCGCGCGTGGTGCTCTACGCGCCGGTGGACGAGACCAACGCGGACCGACTGGAGCTCGAGCACGGCATCGATCGCGCCCGCATCCGCCTGCTGCTCAACGCCGTCGACCTCGCGCGCTGCCCGCCGCGGCCGCCATTGCCGGCCGTGCCGCGGCGCGCGCTGGTGCTGAGCAACGCGGCGAAGGAGGGTGGCTACCTCGACGCCGTGCGGGCCGCGTGCGAGCGGACCGGCCTCGAGCTGGAGGCAGTGGGTTCCGGCGTCGGGCGCACCACCGCCCGGCCCGAGGAGCTGCTTGCCGGCGCCGACGTAGTCTTCGCCAAGGGGCGCTCGGCGCTGGAGGCGATGGCGGCGGGGGCGGCGGTGATCCTCTGCGACGAGATCGGCCTCGGCGAGCTGGTGACGGCCGGCCGCGTCGGCGCCATGCGGCCGCTCAACTTCGGGCGCCGCCTGCTGCAGCGTCCGGTGACGGTGGAAGGCGTGGCGGGGGAGGTCGTGCGCTACGACGCCGCCGATGCGGCGCGGGTGACGGACTGGATGCGGCGGGAGGTGGACCTCGAGGCGGCCCTCGACCGCCTCGTCGGTGTCTACGGGGAGACCATCGCGCTCGGCCGCGAGGTGGTGGCGGATTCGGAGGAGGAGAGCCGCGCCGTCAGCACCTACCTGCAGCGCTGGGCGCCTCGCTTCCACGACTACGGCGCTGCGGCGGAGCTGGGCGCCGTTCGTGCCGAGCTCGCGAGGGTTGCCGCCATCGCCGCCGAGGCACCGAGGCTGCGAGCCGAGGAGGCGGCGGCGCGGACGGCCGCCGCCGAGGTCGCCGCGCTGCACGGCCAGCTCGCGGCGGAGCTCGAAGACGCCCGCACTCAGCTGTCGAGCCGCCAGGCCGAGGTCGAGTCCGCGCGCACTCAGCTGGCGAGCCGCCAGGCCGAGGTCGAGTCCGCGCGCACTCAGCTGGCGAGCCGTCAGGCCGAGCTCGCGGGGCAGCGGGCCGAGGTCGAGTGGATCACCGGCACTTCGGCCTGGCGTTGGCGGCAGCGGCTCGTCGAGCGTCCACGGCTCGCCGCGCTCTATCGCGGTCTACGCCGGCGCACCGCCGGACCACGGACAAGCGCTCCTCCCCCGGCTCCTGCGTTGGGCACCGGATTGCCGGGCGGTCCAGCGAGCGGCACTCTGCACGACCGTGTCCAACGGATGGTTGCGCTAGGGGGCTTTCTTGGTGTGCCACTCGAGGGCTTCGAGGAAGAAGGGCGCCTGCAGCTGGCGACGCTGCTGCGTCTCGGGCTGCGACCGCAGTCGAAGCTGCTCGACATCGGCTGCGGCTGCCTGCGCGCCGGCTACTGGCTCATCCACTTCCTGGATGCCGCCTGCTACCACGGGATCGAGCCTCATCGGGGACGGCTCGAGCTCGGCCTGTCCTGTCTTCTGGAACCGGAGGTGATCGAGGCGAAGCAACCCCGCTTCGACTCCAACGCGGAGTTCGACGTCGGTGTCTTCAGCGAACGCTTCGACTTCTTCTTGGCGCGCTCGATCTGGACGCACGCCGCCAAGCCGCACATCCGAACCATGCTCGACGGCTTCGTACGCCATGCGGCTCCCGGCGCGATCTTCCTCACCTCGTATCTTCCCCCCGGCGCCGCCGAGGGCCCCGACTACGGCGGCGACACCTGGGTAGGGACCAGCCACGAGTGCGACGTGCCCGGAGTGATCCGTCACGACCTGGGATGGATCCGCGCCGAGTGCGCCGCCCGCCAACTGGTGATCGACGAGCGACCGGCCGACGACTTCGCCGGCCAGTACTGGCTCGTGGTGCGCTCCGCCGGCGGCTGACTACTCGGTCGCCAGCCGCCGCGCCGCCGTCACCACGTCGTCGGCGCTCGGGCAGGAAGTCGTACTCGAGCGGCGGCGAGTAGGGGACCGGCGTGTCGGGCGCGGTGACCCGGCGCAGCGGGCGCGTCGAGCTGCCAGAAGAGCTCGTCGGCGAGGATGGCGGCGAGCTCGCCGCCGAGGCCGCCGCGGCCGGTGTCCTCGTGCACGACCAGCGCGCGGTGGGTCTTCTCGACCGAGGCGCGCACGCAGTCGACGTCGAGCGGCCACAGCGTGCGCAGGTCGACGACCTCCGCCGCGATGCCCTTCGTCAGCCAGCGTTCGGCCGCCGCGAGCGACGTCCACACCATCGCGCCGTAGGTGAGGATCGTCAAGTCGCGACCCTCGCGCCGCACCGCGGCGCGGCCGATCGGCACCTCGTGGTCGGCGCCGAGCGGCACCTCCTCGCGCAGGTCGGTGCGGAAGAAGCCGTAGAGCCCCTTGGCCTCGAGGAAGATCACCGGGTTGTTGTCGCGGATCGCGGCGAGCATGAGGCCCTTGGCGTCGGCCGGCGTCGACGGCGCGACGATCTTCCAGCCGGGCGTGCGCAGGAACCACATCTCCGGGCACTGGCTGTGGTACGGGCCGCCGCCGAGCAGGCGCTGGCCGGTGCCGGTGGCGCCGCCGTAGGGCAGGCGCACCACCATCGGCACCGCGCGCCCCCAGCGCCAGTGCAGCTTGGCGGCGTTGTTGACCAGCGCGTTGAAGCCGCTGGCGAGGAAGTCGGCGAACTGCATCTCGACGACCGGCCGCAAGCCGCTGACCGCCGCGCCCACCGCGCAGCCGACGATCGCCGACTCGGCGATCGGCATGTTCACGCAGCGCGCGTCGCCGAACGTCTTGGCGAGCCCGCGGGTGACGCCGAAGGCGCCGCCGTAGCGGCCGCCGACGTCCTCGCCGAGCACGAAGACCCGCTCGTCGGCGCCCATCGCCTCGGAGATCGCCTGCCGCACCGCCTCGTCGTAGGCCATCGCTGCGGGTGCGCGGCTGCGCAGCCGGCGACGGCACGGCATCGACGCGCGCCGCGTAGACGCGGTGGCGGTAGTCGTCCGGCGACGGCCACGGCGCCGCCTCCGCCGCGCGGCCGGCATCGTCGACCTCCGCCTGCACCTCGGCGCGCAGCGCGGTCGAGCCGCTCGCGCGACGCGATGCCCATCTCCACCAGCCGCCCCTCGTAGAGCGCCAGCGGATCGACGTCCTCCCAGCGCCGGCGCTCGGCCTCGTGCTCGTAGCCGGCGATCTTCGCCTCGGGGTTGCCGAAGAAGCGGTCGTCGTCGTGGTGCGCGTGGCCGGTACGGCGATAGGTCACCAACTCGAGCAGGGCGGGCCCGCGACCGGCGCGCGCCCGCTCGGCGGCCCACGCCACGCCGGCCGCGACCTCGTCGGGGTCGTTGCCGAACAGCGTCGCGCCCGGCATGCCGTAGCCCGCGGCGCGCAGCGCGAACCGTCGCGTCGCGGTCTGCTCGCTGACATGCGTGCCGAGCGCCCACTGATTGTTCTCGACGACGAACACCAGCGGCAGCTTCTGCACCGCCGCGAAGTTGACCGTCTCGTGCCACTCGCCGAGGCTGCGTGCCGCCGTCGCCGATGAACGACACACCGCCGACGCGGCGCCTCGCCGCGCAGCTTCCACGCGTAGGCGAGCCCGGCGAGCGTCTGCGTGGCGATGGCGAGCGGCGCCGCCGGCGGCAGCACGCCCCAGTCGAGGTCGCCGACGTGGAGATCGCGCCCGTCCACCGGCGTGCCCTTCTTGCCGTACTGCACGAGGATCGGGTGCAGCGGGTCGGGCCGGAACATCAACGTCGCGCCGAGATCGCGAATCAGCGGCGCGATGACGTCGCCGTCGTAGTCAGGCCCCGGCGAGGCCTGCGGCGGCCGCCGCAGCGGCAGCGCGGCGCCGACGATCGCCTCCTGCCCGGTGGAGCGGAAGCCCTTCTGCGGCGACGGGTACTCGCCCCAGCGGATCGTCTTCTTGTCGAAGGCGTGCTTCAGAAAGTCGTCGACGGCGCGCGTGAGCGCCATCGTGCGGTACATCAGCAGCCGCTGTTCGTCGGTGATCGCAGCCTTCAGCTCGTGACGCCGGAAGAAACCCCGCAGCAGCTCCTGCAGGCTTTCGAGGCTCCACGCGCGCCGCGTTCGCCTGCGTGACGCCGGGCCACAGCTCGTCCTCGCCCCACCGGCTGCCGGCCTGCCACCGATCCGCCACCCGCGCCAGCAGCAACTCCTCGAGCTCGCGCGCCGGCAAGTCCTCGGGCAGCTTGGCGGCAAGAAACGGCGCCTCCAGCGCAAGGAACGCGTGCAAGTCGCGCAACAGCGTCGACGACGCCACCGGCAAGGCTTGGGTCACGGCATCGAGTATAGCGACGCGTGTCGTTGATTCAGGCTCGTTGGCGAGGTAAGGAGACGCTGAGGGTGACGTCCAGATCGAGCCGGCTTCGTCGCTTCGCTCCTCGCAGTGGCGTTCATGGCGTTGCCGGCGACCACGGGTGTGCCGCGAGTGGGCCACGCTGTGAGATCGGCGAGACAACGCGCCAATAGCGGCACGACGGACTCGCGTTTCAGCGACAGGTGAGCGCGAGGCACAGAGCCACAGTCACCACGGCAGCACCCGACCTTGCCAACAGGTCGCTCGGCATCCACTCCTGTAGGCGGGTGCGTCCGGCGGATCCGGAGGCCGTCGTTGCGGCACCTCTCGTAGGGCGATTCGCGGCTCTATCACTATCGTGGTCGTACCGGCGCCCGGAGAGTGGAGGCCCGCGCCTTCCTTCCGCCAACCACGTGGCGCGGGCCGGTGCCGCGGCGACGGCCTCCGGATCCGCCAGCCGCCCGCCGGCCGGATGGTCACCGTCGATCACGAATCAACTACGCGCCCTCCGTCCCCCCCTCCGCCCCCTCCGCCCCCTCCTCCAACTGCAGCCGCGCCGCAGCCCCGTGACGCGCCGCGATCACCGCCGCCGTCATCAGCCCCACGATGGCGGCGAAGATCAGCAACCCCAGCAACGTGAACCAGCCGGTGCTGCCGGCAGGACGCACGAGCTCGAGCAGCGACCCGACCAACCCGAAGCCCGCCTCCGGCGCGTCCTTGTAAGCCTTCAACGCATCCATCGTGGCAACGATCAGCGCCCCCGCAACGGCGCCCACCCCGGCGCCGGCGAGACCGCGCATCACCAACTCATCGCGCCCGAGCGGCCGGCCGACCACCGGCTCCTCGACGGTGAACTCCGGCTCGCGCGCACCCCACGGAACGAAGCGGGCGAGCATCAGCATCCCCGGAATGCCGAAGAAGAGCGTCGTCCAGAAGAACGTCTCCCAGCCCAGCGCATAGACCATGAAGCCGGCGATCGGGCCCGGAGATGATGCGCGGCAACCCGAACAGGCTCGAGAACAGCGCGTACTGCGTGGCCGAGAAGCGCTTCTGCGTCATCCGCAGCAGCAGCACCGGAAGGCGCCGCTGCCGAGGCCGCTGGCGAAAGCTCTCGAAGAAGAAGGCGCCGTACATCAGCGGTCGGTTGACGCCGTCGCTGGTGGGCGACGCAGGGCGTAGCCGACGTTGGAGAAGATCTGCAAGAAGCCGAAGATCCAGAGCGCACGGCCGAGCCCGAGCGGCGTGGTCAGCAGCCCGCCGACGAAGGTGCCGACGATGTTGGCCACCAGCCCGATGCCAGACAGCACGAAGCCGCGGTCGAAGTCGCTGTACCCCATGTCGACCAGGAACGGCCGCTGCAGCGCCTGCACGAGCTGGTCGGCGAGCTTGTAGAGGAAGACGAAGGCGAGGATCTCCAGCGCGCGGTGGCGGGCGAGGAAGCCGAGGAACGGATACCAGACCGCCTCGCTTGCAGCGTGCGTCGGCGCGACGCCGACGCCGCTCGGGCTCGGGCGCCTTGCAGGTGACCAGCAGCATCGGCAGGTAGAGGCAGGCGAGGAAGACGTTGACCGCCGGCCAGCCGCACCAGCCCGGCGAGCGTGATCGAGAAGCTGCCGGCGAGCTGCATGCCGGTGCGGTAGAGCGCGTTGCGCGCGCCGACGGCGACGGCCTGCTCGTCGGGGCGCAGCACGTCGACCGCGTAGGCGTCGACGGCGATGTCCTGCGTGGCGCCGGCGAAGGCGATCGCCAGCGTCGACGGCGAACAGCACCCAGGGCGTGTCGGGATGGCTGCCGACGCCGGCCAGCGACAGCGTCGCCGACGAGCAGCACCGACCTGCGCGAGCGCGGCCCAGCCGCGCCGCCGGCCCAGCCCGGCGGCACGAAGCGGTCCATCAGCGGCGCCCACAGGAACTTGAAGGTCCACGGCGCCTGCGCGAGCGTGATCAGACCGACGACGCGGATGTCGACCCCGGACTGTCGCGCATCCAGTCGGGGATGGCGATCCACACCAGCCCCAGCGGCATGCCCGAGGCGAAGGACATCAGCGACACCGACGCGGTGCGCCACGACCGCATCGCCAGCCACAGGCTCTCCCAGGCGCCCGGTTGTTTGGCAGAGGACCGAAGCGGCGCTGCGGCGGCGTCCTTGGGCTGCTGTGCCATCGTCCACCCTCCCTGCCCGGCCCGTCCGGACGGCAGCGCGTCTAGCAACTTCCGCGCCCTGTCGGCGCGGAGATCGCCGCGGCGGCGCCGAGACTAGCGGAGATGGTGGCGAGCTAGCGGATCTCGCCGGCAGCCAGCGAGCGCTCGATGAATCGCTGCAGGCGCTCCTGGTCCCCGGCGGCGGTGTCGACGAAGGCGAGGCCGACGCGAAACAGCCCGGGCGAGCCGAGGTCGGGCCCGACGAAGACGACGACGGCGGCGCCGCGGAAGACGACGTCGCCGAGCTCGAGCGACACCTGCACCCGCTGCTCGAGCGCGAGCTCGGCGCCGAGCACGATCAGCGCCCCGCCGGCGCCGATCTTGAGCGTGTCGAAGAGACGGAAGCCGTCGACGACGCCGGGCAGGCGGGTGACGTCGTACCGCGGGAAGCGACGGCGGTCGGCGTTGGACATGGGGATCGCCGCGAGCATACTGCCTGGTCGCACCGGTAGCATCCGGGTCCGCGCGCGTTTCGCCCTCCGGTTGCTGCATGCGGATGCAGCATGTCGGTGTTGCATGTATCGCACTCAGGTGTGGGGGTTTTCGGTATGATCCGGAGATCCCATCGCTGTTGCCAGCGCGCTGGTCAACGGCATTGCCTCAGCCGCGGAGGCTGTCCGGGAGGCGGTGAACCGGATCCCAGTTTGCCGCTCCCATAAGGAGAGAAGACCTTGAGCAGGGAATCGGAGAACCACCACATCTCGCGCATCGACCAGGAGTCGAAGAACCAGCACGGCTGGTACGTCCGGATGCGCTTTCGCGGGCAGCCGATCAGCCGCTTCTTCTCCGACCAGAAGCACGCCGGCACCGATGCGGCGCTCACCGCCGCCAAGGAGTGGCGCGACCGCACCTTCCACGAGCTCGGCCGCCCCTCGACGCGCCGCCGGGTGGTCAAGCTCGGCAAGCCCAACCAGGGGATCCGCCGCGTCGACGGCCCGCACGGGCCGGTCTACGAGGTGACCTGGGCGCCGGCGCCGGGCAAGGTCTCGCGCACCACGGTGTCGATCAACCGCCACGGCGAGGACGGCGCCTTCCTGATGGCGCTCAAGATCCGCCGCGACAAGGAGCGGGAGATCTACGGCGCGGTACTGTAGGGCGGGTTGGGCCACGGACACGCAAACCACGGGCACGCACACCATCAGCACGGCGCCGGCGCTCGCCGCGCGAGCCGTCGCCGCCTCGCCCTGACGCTCATCCTCGTCGCCCTCTACATGGGCGCCGAGGTGGTCGGCGGGCTGCTCACCCACTCGCTGGCGCTGCTCGCCGACGCCGGCCACATGCTTTCGGACGCGGCGGCGCTGGCGCTGTCGTTGTTCGCGCTGTGGATCGTCGACCGCCGGCCGCCGGGTTCGTTGCGCACGTACGGCTACTACCGGGCGGAGATCCTCGCCGCCCTGGTCAACGGCGCGGCGCTGGTCGCCATTGCCATCCTCATCGCCGTCGAGGCGGTGGCGCGGCTGCGCGAGCCGGCAGCGGCGGTGAACGCGCCCGGCATGACGGCGGTCGCCGCCGGCGGTCTGCTCGTCAACCTCGTCGCCCTGGCGCTGTTGCACGGCAGCCGCCGCGACAGCCTCAACCTGCGCGGCGCCTGGCTGCACGTGGCGAGCGACGCGCTGGGCAGCGTGCAGGCGATCGCTGCCGGCGTGGCGATCTGGGCCTTCGGCTGGCAGTGGGCCGACCCGCTGGCTTCGCTGCTCATCGCGCTGCTCGTCGTCTGGTCGGCGTGGGGGCTGCTCAAGGAGGCGCTCGCCGTGCTCATGGAGGCGGCGCCGGGCCACATCGACGTCGACTCGGTGCGCGGCGCGATCCTCGACGTCGGCTGTGTGGCCGGCGTGCACGACCTGCACGTGTGGTCGATCGCCAGCGGCTTCGACTGCCTGTCGGCGCACGTGGTGGCGGGAGACGACAAGCCGCGCGACGCCCTTCTCGACGAGCTACGGCGGATGCTGCACGACCGCTTCGGCATCGAGCACATCACCATCCAACTCGAGGCGGCGGGCTTTCCCGATCACCACCAATGCTGATCGGGCAGCGTCGGGAAGCTCAGCCGGCGGGAACGCGCTTGCCCGTGTAGCGCTTCCAGCCCACCGCCGCGCCGCGGCGCGCCGCGAGACCGGCGAGCGCGATCGCCAGGCCGGTGACCGCCGTCCAGCCCAAGGCGGCGCTCCAACTGACGTCGAGGCGCTCGGGGTTGCGCGGCGGATCTTCCCTCAGGGCGACCCGCCAGCCCTGCGTGATCGCCGTGCGCGCCAGCCGCTCGGCGAGGAACGCCGCGCCGGTGGTGAGCAGCAAGTACTGGACGCGAGTCGAACGCGCCTCCTTGCGGAGCTTGCGCGAGAGCTTTTGCAGACTGGTGGCCATTGCGAGGTCCTCCTCCGCCGGCGGTGATAGCAAGGTCGGTGCCGAGGCGCCGCGCTTGCATGCGCAACGCGCCGTGGCGCGGACCGCCGGAGAGAAGCGCTGGGCCGCCGCCCTGCTGCGGCTGCTGCAGGCCGCCGAGGGGCGGATCGACGCCGCACGCTATCGCTCGCCACCTGAAGCGAAGCACCTGGTCGTGGTGCCTTACCGCGGCTACGGCAACCGCGAGCGGCTGTGGGTGAAGGGGCGGGTGATGCGCGAGCCGCGCCTGCGGCCGGCCGCGTCCGACGATCCGCTGTGGCGCAACCTGCTCGCCACCTGGCGGCGCTTCGCCAGCGACGAGGTGCCCGGCGCGCGCGTGCGCCTCAGCGGCGCCGGCACGACGGTCGAGGCGCAGGCCGACGAGGAAGGCTACTTCGAGGCGTGGCTCGAGCCGTCGGAGACGGTGGGGCACGGGCCTCCTCCACGTCGACGTCGAGTTGCTCCAGCCGCGCGGCCGCGAGCCGGCGCGCGCGACGACCGAGGTGATCGTGCCGCCGCCGTCGGCCCGGCTCGCCGTGATCAGCGACGTCGACGACACCGTCGTTCCCACCGGCGCCGCGCGGCTGCTGCGGCTGGCGCGCAACCTGGTCGTCCACAACGCGCACTCGCGGGTGCCGTTTCCGGGCGTCGCGGCCTTCTATCGCGCCCTCGCCGCCGGCTGCGGCGCGGAGGGGAACCCCTTCCTCTACCTGTCGAGCGGCCCGTGGAACCTCTACGACTTGCTGGCCGAGGCGTTCCGCCTGCACGGGCTTCCCGCCGGTGCCCTGCTGCTGCGCGACTGGGGGCTGGGGCCGCTGCAGACGCTGCCGACCCGCCATCGCGACCACAAGCTCGCCGCCATCCGGCGGACGATGGAGCTGTGGCCGCACCTGCCGTTCCTGCTCGTCGGCGACAGCGGCCAGCACGATCCCGAGATCTACTGCGAGGCGGCGGCGGAGCAGCGCGGCCGCGTGCTCGCCGTCTACATCCGCGACGTCGGGCGACAGGCCGAGCGGCCGGCCGTCGCGGGCATCGCCGAGCGCGTCGCGGAGGCCGGCAGCACGCTGGTGCTGGCGCCCACGGCGTGGGAGCTGGCGAGCCACGCCGCGGCGCAGAGGTGGATCGGCGCCGACGCGCTGCCGGCGGTGGCGGCGGCGCTGGGGCGCGACACCGCCGCGCTGCCGCCGCGCGGGCTGCAGACGAGCGCGGCGAGCTGACCGGTCAGCGGCCGACGCCGTACCGCACGCCGACCGCGACGCTGCGCCCGCCGTCGTCGCGCGCGCCCGGGCCCGCCAGCGCCGGCCGCTCCACCCGCATGTCGACGTACTCGACGCCGAGCTCGAGCGCCTGGCTCACCGGCCACAGCAGCGCCGCCGTCCAGGCGTGGCCGTCCTCGTCGCTGCGCTCGCCGCTGGGCAGCCCGTCACGGTCGCGGGTGGCGAAGTCGTCCCAGCGCGCCGTGGCGCGGAACCGGCCGCGAGGGTGCTCCCAGGAGACCAGCAGATAGCTGGCGCGGAAGCTGACGTCGGCGGCCGGCGTCGGCAGCCCCATCGTCGTCCTGCCGCGCAGGTGCTCGCCGGAGATCGTCCAATCGGCCGTCGCCGGGCGCAGCTGGAAGCCGAGTTGGTCGAACTGCGTGTCCCAGGCGTACTCGCCGCGATGCAATGCGCGGTCGCCGCGGTTGTCGAAGTGCGTGACCTGCACGAGAGCGAGGTCGCCATACCGGCCGCGCAGGTAGCCGGCCCACCCCGGCCTGCCGTCGAGGTCGCTGCCGAAGGGCGTGGTTCCCTCACGGTCCTGGCCGGCGAAGGGCCCGCCCGGATCGAGCGACGGCAGCGCCGGCAGCGGCAGCGTCTCGCCCAGGGTCGACAGCCGGTCGCCCATCGTCCAGCCGCGCCACGCGAGCAGAGCGCCCGAGGAGTCGTTGCCGCCGAACGCGCAGAGGCCGGCGCGCGCGCCGTGCTCGGCGCCAAACAGCTCGTAGTCGGCGAGCAGGCCGATGGGCCGCACCTCCTCGCCGATCCAGCTGTTGACCGCCGACAGCGTGTAGCTGAACGGCGAGGACCAGAGCGGCTCCAGGTTCTCGCGCGAGGTGGGGAGGAAGAGCTGTCCGGCGCGCAGCCGGAAGACGTCGGCGCCGCCGCGCGGCGTCGCGCTGACCTGCGCCCACGCCTCGACGACGCCCACGGCATCGCCGCTGCCGTCGTTCTGCGCGCGAGCGCGGGCGTGCAGGTGCGTCGCGAAATTTTCGTTCGGCTCCCAGTCGGCGAGCAGCTGCGCCTCGCCGAGCGCAGCTCCCTGCCAGCGGTCGCCGTCGCCGAAGGTCAGCCTGCCGGTGCCGCCGTCGAGCCAGCTCGGCGCGGCCCGCGTGGAGGCGGCGCGGCCGACGAGCCGGACCCAGAGGTTGTAGGGAGGGGCCTGCGCTCGCGCCGCCGCCGCGGTGCCGGCGGCGATGACGAGCAGCGCGGCCGCGACGCGCGCCGACGCTCGCCGGCTCATCCGGCGCTCGACCGCTCCACGCCGGCCAGGTACGCCTTCGTCACGTAGTCGCGCACCATGCGGTCGGAGGAGAAGCGCGGCGCGATGGTGGCGATCGAGCGCGCCATCATCTGCAGCCAGCGCAGCGGCAGGCCTTGCTCGTCGCGCTCGAAGTAGGCGGGCACCACCTCCTCGGCGAGCACGGCGTAGAGGGCGTGGGCGTCCTCGAGGTCCTGCCCGCCGACGTCGGCGAGCACTTCCTGGCGGCCGATCGCCCAGCCGTTGGTGCCGTCGTACGCCTCCGGCCACCAGCCGTCGAGGACGCTGCAGTTGAGGGCGCCGTTGACCCCCGCCTTCTGGCCGCTGGTGCCGCTAGCCTCCAGCGGCCGCCGGGGAGTGTTGAGCCAGACGTCGACGCCCTGGACCAGCATGCGCGCCACCCGCATGTCGTAGTTCTCGAGGAAGAAGACGCGGCCGCGGAACGGCGGCTGCTGGCTGAGCTGGAAGATGTGCTGGATGAGCTCCTGCCCCGGGCGGTCGGCGGGGTGCGCCTTGCCGGCGAAGAGGATCTGCACCGGCCGCTCCTCGTCGGTGATCAGCCGCCGCAGCTCGTGCGGGTCGGTGAAGACGAGGCTGGCGCGCTTGTAGGTGGCGAAGCGGCGCGCGAAGCCGATGGTGAGCGCCTCGGGGCGGAAGAACGACTCCACCTCGCGCAGCTCCTCGGGCGAGCGGCCGTGGCGGGCGAGCTGGTCGCGCAGCCGGCTCTGGACGAAGCGGCCGAGGCGGCGCTTCTGCGCCTGGTGCGCCTGCCAGAGCTCCTCGCCCGGCACCGCGGCGAGGCGCTCGGGGGCGTTGGGGTAGTGCACCTGCCCCTGCCACTCCCGGCCGAGGTGGCGGCGCAGCAGGTCCTGCATCTCGCGGCCGAGCCAGGTGGGGAGGTGGACGCCGTTGGTGACGTGGTCGACGGGGACGTCCTCGGGCTCGTCGGCGCCGAACAGCGGCTGCCACATGCGCCGCGACACCTCGGCGTGGATGGCGGAGACGCCGTTGGCGTAGCGCGCCGTGCGCAGCGCCAGGGCCGTCAAGTTGAGCGAGCTGTCGACGTGGTGCGGATCGGGCTGCCCCAAGGCACGCACCGCCTCCCAGCCGGCGCCCAGCCGCTCGCCCCAGGGGCCGAGGTAGCGCCAGGCGAGGTCGCCGTCGAACTGCTCGTTGCCGGCGGGGACGGGGGTGTGGGTGGTGAAGACGGTGGTGGCGCGCACGCGCTCAAGGGCGTCCTCGAAGGAGCCGCCTTCCGCCGCGGCGAGCTCGCCGGCGATGCGGTCGAGCTGCAGCAGCGCGCTGTGCCCCTCGTTGATGTGCCACACCGCGGGCTGCAGGCCGCACGCGGCCAATGCCCGCACGCCGCCGATGCCGAGCACGATCTCCTGCGACAGGCGCATCGCCCGCCCCTGCACGTAGAGCATGCTGGTGATCGGCCGGTCGGCGGCGTCGTTCTCGCCGATGTCGGAGTCGAGCAGCAGCAGCGGCACCCGCCCCACCTGCGCCACCCACACCTTGACGCTCACCTCGCGGTCGCCGATCGGCACGCTCACCACCACGTCGCGACCGGTGGGGCCGGCCGCCGGGCGCACCGGCAGGCGGCTGAAGTCGTACTCGGGGTAGGTGTGCTGCTGGTGGCCGTCGGGATCGACGGTCTGCTGGAAGTAGCCGGAGCGATAGAGCAGCCCCACGGCGACCAGCGGCACCGCCAGGTCGCTGGCGCTCTTCAGGTGGTCGCCGGAGAGGATGCCGAGGCCGCCGGAGTAGACGGCGAGCGACTGGTGGACGCCGTACTCCATCGACAGGTAGGCCACCGGGCCGCCGTCGTGCTGCGGGTAGTTGCGCCAGAACCAGGCGCGCGCGGCGCCGTCCAGGTAGGCCTGGAAGTCCTCCATCAGCGACGTGTAGGCCTCGAGGAAGTTCTCGTTTTCGACCAGGAGCTCCCACTGCCGGCGCTCGACGTTGATCAGCATCTGCACCGGGTTGTGGTAGTGCGTCCAGGCGCGGTTGTCGACGGCGGCGAACAGCTCGGTGGCCTTGGGGTTCCAGGTCCACCAGAGGTTGTAGGCGAGCTCGTAGAGCCCCTGCACCTCGCGCGGCAGCTCGATGTCGGCGATGTGCTGGCAGGGCACCTTCGGCAAGGTGACGTTGACGTTGACGGGGGTGGCGGTCGTGGCGGTGGTCATGCCCTCACTCATTTGACAATCAGGACGTCAGGCGACGTCTCCATTCCACCAGGTCGGATCGATCTCCAGGCCGGCGAGGTCCTCAGCCGCCCACCCGGGCAGCGCGGCGTCGCCGTCGCCGGCGAGCAGCTCGTGGAGGCGGTCGCGGTGGAGGCGGAAGCGCTCGCTCGCGTAGTCCGCCGCGGTGCCGGTGGTGACCAGGAACGGCCAGTCGGAGGCGGCGAGCAGCAGCAGCTGGGCGAGAGCGGCGCGCGCGCGATGCGGCGGCAGCGCGGGGAGGGCGGCGTCGACGGCCTCCTCGGCGCGACGCAGGTCCTCCCACATCCAGGTGGTGGCGTCGTTCACCCACACCCGGTGGTCGCCCTCCTCGCCCCACGAGCCTTCGTGCAGGGCTACGCGCGCTGCCGGAACGTGCGCGGCCAGCTCGCGGCTCGGCGTCGTCGTGGTCACCGGCCCGCCGGCGAGGCACTGCGCGAGCACCTCCTCGAGCCAGGCGACGCCCTCGAACCACCAGTGGCCGAACAGCTCCGCGTCGTAGGGGCAGACGGCGACGCCGCCGCCGAGGCCGGCGATGCCGCCGAGCAGCTCGGGGAAGTGGCGGGCCTGGTCGCGCACGGCGTCCATCGCCTCTTCGGGGTGGTAGGGGAGCTTGTCGCCGAGGCCGCCCGCGGCGTCGGTCACCCGCCACAGGCGCAGGCCGGTCTCGGCGTGGCGCTTGTGGAAGTCGAGGTAGCGCGGGTCGCCGGGGTAGCCGCCGTGCCGCGACCAGACCTGGTGCGCGGTGTGCGGCTCGCGAGGAAGCGCGGCCACCGGGCTGGTGGCGATGCGGCGGGGCTGTAGGCGCGCGCCGACCGGAAGCGGTGGCGCGTCAGAGGGCTCGCCGTCGCCGTCGCCGCCGGCGCCCCACAGCTCGGGGTACGGTGCCAGCGGATCGCCGCCGAGGAGGAGGTGGGCGTCGACCACCGTCCAGCGCACGCCGGCCGCGGCGAGGAACGCCTCGTTGCCCGGGCGGTCGGGCTCCTCGGCGCCGGTCGCCGGGTGACGCCACGGAGCCGCCGGGGCGGTAGGCGCACTCGGGCATCCACAGACCGCGCGGTTGCGCTGCCGAACCAGGCGCGGTGGTTGGCGCGCGCGGCGGCGCAGCTGCAGGCCGACGTGCTCGCGCCGGTGGAGCAGCGGCAGGTAGCCGTGGGTGGCGGCGCAGGTCGAGAGCTCGACGGCGTCCGCCGTCGGCCAGCGCGCGCAGCGCGCCCAGCAGGTCGCCGCCGATCTCGTCCCACTCGACGAGCAGGCGCTCGTAGGTCGACCGCCACCAGGCGGCGAGCGGATGCGCCGCGGCGAGCTCGCGCGCCGCGTCGCGCCGGTGCTCCAGATAGCCGGTGACGAGCGGCGGCGTACGTGCGTCGGCGAGCTGCGCCGCCAGCACCGGCGACACCGACACCGTGAGCAGGTGGCGGCCGCCGCGCGCCGCGAGCCGCCGCAGCGCGCTGACCAGCGGCAGGTAGCAGTGCGCGGCGGCCTCGGCCAGCCAGTCCTCGCCGTGCGGCCAGCGGCCGTGGCCGAGCACCCAGGGCAGGTGGGCGTGGAGGACGAAGGCGAGGCGCCGCTCGGCCGGCTCGGCGGTAGGGGCCGCGTCGTCGAGGACCCGCGCGTCTGGTTGATGGTGCGGCCAATCGCCGGCTGCGGTGCTCGTCAGCGGAGTTGGTACGGGAGGCTCGCTCTCGGGCGTCGCCGGCGAAAGATGCTGCGGCGGTGCGGGCGCCGGCGGAGCGATCACCGGTGTCGTCAAGACCTTCGCCGGCTCGGCGTTCGCAGGAGCGCCGTTGGCGGCGGCGGCAACCTGGCGTTCCGAGAGCGACGGCTCGGCTGCGGGCTGAGGCGGCGGCTGCTGCTGCGTACCCAGTGGGCTGCGGTGCCAAGGCCCGAAGTCGACGAACGGCGATGGCGAAGACCACTCCGGCTGCGGCGCCTCGCGGGCTTCCCTTGCGGCCGCGCGACGCGTCGGCGCCATCGCCTTGCGCACGGTGCGCACGCTCACCTCGAGCTCGGCCGCCGCCGCCCGCTCGTCGCCGCCGTGCTTGGCGAGGGTGGCCGCCAAGCGCTCCCGCGCCGCGGCGCGGATCGCGGGGTCGCGGTGCAGGAGCTGGGTGAAGAGGGACTTGGCGTCGGGCATGGTGGGCTGAGGGCGGGTGCGGCGGCGGCGCCCTGAGCTGCCGCGGTCGCGGCGCCCGAGACCGCCCGCGCGGCCGGTGGGGGGTCTATGTTATACGCGGCCCGCCGGCGGCCGGCTCCGTCTCGACCGGCTTGGTCTCCGCCGCTTTGAGCCGCAGCGGCTCGAGGCGCTGCGGGTCCTTGCGCAGCGCCCGCGCCAGCCGCTCGCCGATGCGCTGCTGCTGCCGCTCGACGTCGGCCGTGCGCGGCACCCAGCCGCCCGCCATGCTGCCGTGGCCGCCGCCGCGGCCGGTGGGGGACACCAGCCGCCGCATGATCTTGCCCGCGTCGGCGCGCGGCTTGGTGGTGCGCAGCGACAGGTAGATGCGCTCGCCGTGCAGGCCGGTGCACAGCGACCAGGTCTTGCCGTCCATGCGCAGCAGCAGGTCGGCGATCTCGGGCACGATGTCGGGCTGCGTCACCTCGCGGCAGGTGCGACAGCACCAGGTTGTCGACGCCGGCCAGCCGCTCGAGCGCCTGCCGCAGCAGCGCGAAGTAGGAGATCGGCAGCCGCGGGTGCTGGATGCGCGCCAGGTCCTCCTTGCGCACCCGTGGCAGCAGCTGGTCGTAGACCTCCTTGTCCGGTCCCGACGCCTCGCGCCCGAAGTCGCGCGTCTCGGTGCGGATGGCGTAGACGAGCGCCGTCGCCTCGTGCGCGGTGATGCGCATGCCGCTCGCCAGCAGGTACTCGGCGACCATGGTGGCGGTGGCGCCGTACTGCGGCGCGGACGTCGAGGAACGGCACGCCGCGGCTCGCCTGCCGCCGCGGGTGGTGGTCGAGCACGATCTCCGGCACCACGCCCGGCGGCAGCTGGTTGTTGCCGGTGCCGGGCTGGGTGTCGACCAGCGCGAAGTGGCGGAAGCGCGAGAGCTGCAGGGTCTTGACGTGCGAGACCTTCAGCTTGAGCGCGCGCACCATCTCGCGGTTCTCGGCGCGGCCGATGATGCCGCCGTAGGCGGCGGTGGCGCGGCGCCCCATGCCGCGCAGCACCTTGGTGAGCCCCATCGCCGAGGCCAGCGCGTCGGGGTCGGGGTGGTCGTGGGTGAGCACCAGCCAGCGGCCGGAGTCCCCGCTTCGAGCGCACGTGCTCGGCGAGGGCTTCGTAGCGCTCGGTCAAGCGGCGGCGCTCGCGGCTCGCCCGCGGCGCAGCGCCCAGATCGTTCCGATCAGAACGACCAACGCCAGGCTGATCAGCTGCGCCAACGTCAGCCCGTTGAGGAAGCGGTCGTCCTTGGCGCGAAAGAACTCGATCGCGAAGCGCTCGACGGCGAGCAGGGCGAGGACCACCAACGCCGTCGTTCCCGGCGCCGACCGCCGCAGCAGCCGCATCCCCACCACCCAGATCGCCAGCGCCAACGCCGTCTCGTAGAGCTGCGTGGGGTGCACCGCCAGCAGTTGGTCGTCGGGCACGTCCGGGGGCACGTCGACGTTGAAGGGCTCCGACCGCAGCGCGCCGGCGGTCGTCGGCGGCAGGCCGTAAGGGAAGCGCACGCCCCAGGGCCGGTCGGTCGGCACGCCGTAGTCGTCGCCCACCAGGAAGCAGCCGAGGCGGCCGACGGCGTAGCCCACGGCCAGGGCAAGCGCGGCGGCGTCGAGAGTCGGCCAGAGGCGCAGCGAGCGCCGGCGCACCGTCCACAGGATCGCCGCCGCCGCCAGGGCGAACCCGCCGTACCAGACGAACCCCGAGCGATCGAAGAGCAGGCGCCAGTCGCGGTAGAGCAGGACGTAGTAGATCTTGGCGCCGACGATGCCGGCCACCGCGCCGGCGAGCACCAGCGCGCTGGCGTCGTCGTCGTCGCCGACGCCCAGCTTCCGCACCCCCCAGCGGAGCTGGAAGTAGGCGGCCACGAACGACAGCGCCATCATCACCCCGAAGGGGCTGATCGACAGTTTGCCGATGTGGAAGAGCTCGGGGATCATGCTGCGGCGAGGGGTGGTCGGTGGCGCCGAGGTTGGTCCGCTCGGGCGCGGATCGTACCATCGGTCGAAATGTACGGGACCCCGCAGAGCCGTTCGCGTCCTCCGCGCCTGCTCACCATCGCCGGCTCCGACTCCGGCGGCGGCGCCGGCATCCAGGCCGACCTCAAGACCTTCGCCGCCCACGGCGCCTACGGCATGAGCGTGGTCACGGCGGTCACGGCGCAGAACACGCTGGGTGTCACGGCGGTGCAGGTGCTGCCGGTCGCGATCGTGCGCGCGCAGCTCGACGCCGTGCTCGGCGACCTCGGCGTCGACGCGATCAAGATCGGGATGCTGGCGACCGCGGCCGATCGTCGAGGCCGTCGCCGATGGGCTCGCCGCCGCGCCCGACGTGCCCATCGTGCTCGACCCGGTGATGGTCGCGAAGGGCGGCGGCGTCGCTGCTCGCGGACGACGCGGTCGAGGCGCTCCGCGACCGCTTGCTGCCGCTCGCGACCGTTGTGACACCGAACCTGCCGGAGGCGGCGCGACTCACGGGCACGCGCGTCGCCGCCGAGGCCGAACGGATCGCCGCCTGCGTAGCGCTGGCCGGCGCCGGCTGTGCGGTGCTGCTCAAGGGCGGACACGGCGACGGCGACGAGATCGTCGACCTGCTGCTGGCACGACGGCGACGATCGCACCGGTTCGCGCACGCGCGCCAGCACACGCGAGCCACCCACGGCACCGGCTGCACCCTCTCGTCGGCGATCGCCGCCCGTCTCGCGCGCGGCGAGCCGCTGCCGGTGGCGGTCGGCGGCGCGCTCGACTACGTGCAGGCCGCCATCGCCACCGCGCCGGGCCTGGGCGCCGGTCACGGTCCGTTGAATCACTTCCCCTGACGCAGCGCCCGCGAGGGCGCCTGCTAGCATCCTCGGGTGGACGCTTCGCGTCTCCCCGTCGATCCCGGCGTCGCTCCCTGCGTTGATCCTGAATGCGCGCTCGACCTGCTGGTGATCGGCGCCGGGCCGACCGGTCTCGCCATCGGCGCGGCGGCGGTGAAGGCCGGGCCTCGACGTGCGTGCTGCTCGACCGCGGCGGGCTCTGCGACGGGATCCGCGCAGTACCCGACCGACCTGCTGTTCTTCACCACCCGCGAGCGGCTGGAGATCGCCGACGTGCCGTTCGCCATCCCCGACGCCAAGCCGAACCGCCGGCAGGCGCTCGCGTACTACCGCGAGGTGGCGCGGCAGTGGACGTCCCGCTCGCCCTCCACGAGACGGTGACCGACGTGCGCCGCGCCGGCGAGGGCTTCGAGGTCGACCAGCACGCGCGGCGACGCGGGAGCGTCGCTGGCGCGCCGGCGCGGTGGCGCTCGCCAGCGGTTACTTCGGCAAGCCGCTGCGGCTGGGCGTCCCCGGCGAGGACCTGCCGTGGGTGTCGCCGCGCTACCACGAGCCGTACGGCCACTTCGGCGACCGCGTGGTGGTCGTCGGCGGCGGCAACACGGCGGCGGAGGCGGCGCTCGAGCTCTACCGCTGGCAGGCGCAGGTGACGATCGTGCACCGCGGCGCCGACGTTCCGGCCCGGCGTCAAGTACTGGCTCAAGCCCGACCTCGAGAACCGCATCGCCGAGGGCTCGATCGCGGCGCACCTGGAGACGACCGTCGAGGCCTTCGTCGACGGCGCGGTCGAGGTGCGCACGCCGCAGGGTCGCCAGACGCCTGCCCGCCGACGCCGCCTACGTGCTGATCGGCTACCTGCCCGAGCTCGAGCTGGCGCGGCAGGTCGGCGTCACGCTGGAGCCCGAGACGCTGATGCCGCGCGTCGACCCCGAGACCTGCGAGAGCGACGTGCCGGGCTTCTTCGTCGCCGGCACGCTGCAGGCCGGCCGTTTCACCAACCGCATCTTCATCGAGAACTCGCGCGACCACGGCCCGCGCATCGTCGCCTGCCTGGCGCGGCGGCGCGGGCGCGACGGCGTGGCCGGCGAGCTGCTCGCCGGCGTCGGCCCCGCCGGTCGCGCCGCGACGCCCGACTGAGGGTACTCACTGCCATGGAAGCTCGACTCGCACGCTCCGGCCAGCGACAGTCCCGTCGCTTCTCGTCGGCGCCGCTCTCTCCGCTGCTCGTCGCGGCGCTGTGTCCCGCGCCCGCGGCGGCGCAGGACGCGCGCCCGGCGTCTTCGGCGAGGCGCTCGACGTGCGCGTCGTCAACGTCGAGGTGGTGGTCACCGACAAGAAGGGCGCCCGCGTCGACGGCCTGCGCCCCGAGGACTTCACGCTCGAGGTCGACGGCCAGGTGATGCCCATCGACTACTTCGCCGAAGTGGTCGGCGGCCGCGTCGGCGAGAGCCGCGCGCCCGCCGCCGGCGGCCCGGTCACCGCGGCGCCGCCCGCGGTCGAGCCCGGCGCCCGCTGGGCGTCAGCTGGCTGGTCTTCATCGACGACTTCTTCAGCATCGCACCGCGACCGCAACCAGGTGCTCGAGACGCTCGCCGAGCAAGCTCGGCCACCTCGGGCCCGCCGACCGCATGGCGGTGGTGGCCTGGGACGGCCAGCGGCTCACCATGCTCTCCACCTGGACGGACTCGGTGCGCGCCCTCGAGCGCGCCTTCGACGCCGCCGAGAAGCGGCCGGCGCTCGGCCTGCAGCGGATCGCCGAGCGGCGCGCGCTGCTCGACGACCAGCTCCAGCGCGGCCGGGTCGCCGGCGAGCCGCGGGTTCGAGCGACGGAACTCGCGCCTCGACCCCGACGAGCGGCAGCTCGTCGACCTCATCGCTTCGCAGGTGTCCCGCTCCGTCGACGCCGCCGGCGGCGACGCTGCGCGCCTTCGCCGCGCCGCCGGGGCGCAAGGCGATGCTGCTGCTCTCCGGCGGCTGGCCGTGGCGGCCGGTGGACTCGTCATCCCCGACCCCGCGCGGCTGATCACCGAGCCCACCTCGGCGCCGAGCCGCTGTACCGGCCGCTCGCCGACGTCGCCAACCTGCTCGGCTACACGCTCTACCCGGTCGACGTGCCGGGCCTCTCGCAGCGGCTCGTCGACGCCTCGTACGGCGGCGGCCGCCGCTCTCCGACAGCTTTGCCGAGAGCCGCCGCGAGCACGACCTCCACGCTCTCGCTCGGCTGGCTCGCCGAGACCACCGGCGGCCGCACCTTCCTCAACGACCAGCGGCTGTCGGTGTTCGAGGAGACGGTCATCGACACGCGCTCGTTCTACTGGCTGGGCTTCACCCCGAAGCGCAGCGGCGACGACAAGCCGCACCGCGTCGAGGTGAAGGTCAACCGCCCCGGCCTGCAGGTGCGCGCGCGGCAGGACTTCCTCGACGCCTCGCGCAGTCTCGAGGTGTCGATGGCGGTGGAGAGCGCGCTGCTGTTCGGCAACCCGGCGAGCTCGCTGCCGCTGCAGGTCGACGGTGGGGAAGCCCGAGAAGCATGCGCGGCCGCACCATGCGGGTGCCGATCACGCTGCAGGTGCCGCTCGCCGAGCTGACGCCGCTGCCGGGCCCTGACGGCGGGCCGACGGTGAGCGTCGAGCTGCGCGTCGGCGCCCAGGACGCCGACGGCAACACCGCAACGATCCCGGTGATCCCGCTGCACATGAAAGTCGGCGCCGACCTGCAGGCGGGCGCCGCCGGCCGCTACGCGCACGGAGCTGCTGCTGCGGCGCAGCGAGCACGACCTGGTGATCGCCCTGTACGAGCCGGTCTCGGGCAAGGTATTCTCGGCTTCCGCCCGCATCGCTCCCTAGCCGCTTCCGTCCTTGCCAGCCTTGCCGCGATCAGGAGCCATCAACAGCATGCGATCCCACTCCGCGCGACCCCTCGCCACGCTCGCCTTCGTCCTCTGCGGCCTGCCCCGATGCTGGCGCCGCCGGCGGCCGGCGCCAAGCCCACCACCAAGCCGCAGGACCCCGGAACGTCCGCCGTCGGCGACGCCGCCGGCGAAGGAAGGCGCCTTCTTCGAGCAGGTCAACGTCGACATCATCAACGTCGAGGTGTTCGTCACCGACAAGAAGGGCGAGCCGATCCGCGGCCTCACGCAAGAGGATTTCCAGATCTTCGAGGACGGGCGCCCGGTGGCGATCAGCAACTTCTACTCGGTCGACGACGCCGGCAAGCCGCGCGGGACGGCGCTGCTGCCGCCGCCGGTCCCCGGCGCCGCCAAGCCGCCGGGGCTGGTAGAACCGCCGCCGGTGCCCGACGAGCAGCGGCTCTACCTCATCGTCTACGTCGACAACTTCAACATCAAGCCGTTCAACCGCAACCGCGTCTTCCGCCGCATGCGCGAGTTCCTCGACTACAACGTCGGCGTCGACGACCGCGTCATGCTGGTCACCTACAACCGCTCGTTCAAGGAGCGGGTGTCGTTCACCTCCGACTCGGCGCTGGTCAACAGCGCGCTGTTCGAGATCGAGAAGGAGACCGGCTACAACGTCACCCGCGAGAGCGAGCGCAACGACATGCTGCGCGACATCGAGGACGCGGAGTCGTCGCAGGAGGTGATCGGCCGCATCCGTGCCTACGCCGGCTCGTACTTCAACGACACCATGGTGAGCATCGACGCCATCAAGGACCTGGTCGCTTCGCTGGGCGGGCTGCCCGGGCGCAAGGCCATCCTCTACGTCAGCGACGGCCTGCCGATGGTGGTTGCCGAGGACATGTTCCAGGCCCTCAACGAGAAGTTCCGCCAGTCTTCGGTGCTGATGGAGGCGCGCGAGTTCGACGCCAGCCGCCGCTTCCGGGAGCTGTCGTCGCAGGCCAACGCCAACCGCGTCACCTTCTACACCATCGACGCCGGCGGCCTGCGCACGCTGTCGTCGTCGTCGGTGGAGCGACAGACCGCCGGCTCGCCCGGCGTGTCGACCTTCATCGACACCCAGAACATCTACAACCTGCAGGCGCCGCTGCTGATGCTCGCCGAGGACACCGGCGGCAAGGCGATCGTCAACACCAACGACGTCGGCAAGCAGCTCACCGCCGTGGCGCACGACCTGCGCACCTACTACTCGCTGGGCTACCAACCGGCGAAGACGGGCGACGGCCGCTACCATCGCATCGAGGTGAAGGTGAAGGGCGGGCGCGACCGCGCGTTGCGCGTGCGCCACCGCACCGGCTACCGCGACAAGCCGATCGAGCAGCGGATGAACGACGGCACGATGGCGAGCCTGCTCTTCGGCGAGCTCGGCAACCCGATGGGGTTGGGCCTCGAGTTCGGCGCCCCCAATTTCCGCGAAGACGGCCACGCCCTGGTGCCGGTCCACCTGCGCATCCCGCTCGACAAGGTGACGCTGATCCCGCAAGGGGACAACCAGGAGGCGCACCTGCGCGCCTTCATCGGCGTGCTCGACGAGGAAGGCGGCACGGCGCCGGTGCAGGTGGCGCCGATCACCATCCAGATCCCTACCGCCGAGGTCGACGAGGCACGCACCAAGGGCTGGGGTTACGACCTCACGCTGCTGATGCGCAAGGGGCGGCAGAAGGTGGCGGTGGGGCTGCGCGACGACCTCGGCGGCACCAGCTCGTTCGTCAGTGGCGGTATCCTGCGTCGCGTTAGGACGATGGAAAGCATCCGCCGCCGCGGCAAGGATTGGCAAGAGCGCCTGCTGGCGCTGCGCGACGCGCTCGGCGAGCTGTACGCCGCCGAGGGCGAGGCGCTGTCGCGGGACCTGGCGCGTTGGGGCAAGGCGTTCGCCGTCGCGCTTCTGCTGGTGCTCGCGGCGCTGGCGCTGGGCTTCTGGCTGCTGGCGCTGCTGGTGGCGTTCCTGGTGGCGCTGCTCGCCATCTGGCTGCCGTTGTGGGGCGCGACGCTGGTGACCGCCGGCGTGGTCGCTTTGATTGTCGGCGGCTTGGCGTGGGTGGGCTGGCGCCGGCTGCAGGCGCTCGGAGGCCCGCTCGGCCGCGTGCAGCGGCGCTGGCGCGACCACCTCGACTGGTGGCGGGAACGGGTCTTCGAGCCCCCTGCCGACGAGGAGCCCGAGGAATGAGCGCGGACTCGCCCGAACGCGGAACGCCACCCGTGGAGCGCAGCGAGGAGGACGCGCGGGTGGCGGAGAGCCGCCGGCTCGTCGAGCTGCGCCTCGCCGACCTGCGCTCGGCCGCTCACGCCGACCTCGGCCTGGTGCCGCGCGGCGGCGGCTGGGTGGTGCCGGTGGTGGGCTTCGCCGTTGGTTTCGGCCTGGCGATTCGCGCCTTCCGGCGGCGGCGCCGGCTGGACCGCGGCTGATCGGGTCCCCACCGTCCGGCCGGGCGCTTTCTCTCTGACGGTACGTGACTTGCAAGGACTGACTTGGAACTTGCGGGCACTGCGGCAGGGAGGGTGCGTGGGCCATGGCGAAGTGGGAGTACAAGATCATCAACATCCGCAGCGAGAACTACCGCCTCGATCCCAACTCGGTGAGCCAGCTCAACACCCTCGGCGAAGAGGGGTGGGAGCTCGCCACGATGACGTCGGTGAACTTCAAGACCGGCGCGACCGACAACATCGCCATGGTGTTCAAGCGCCCGCTGGCCTCCTGACGCACCCCCCCACGGTGACCCGCTCCGCAGCCCGCTTCTACAATCGGCGGTGAACCGCGTGCCGCTTTCCGCGTCCGATTCGCCGCGCGCCGCTTGCCTGCTGCTGTTCACCAAGCCGGCCCGGCCGGGGCGCGTCAAGACCCGTCTCGTCGGTGCGCTGACCGCGACGCAGGCGGCGGCCCTGCACGCGGCCTTTCTCGGCGACGTTTGCGAGCGGCTCGGCGGGCGGCGTGGTTTCGGCCTGCGGCTCGCGTGGGCCGTCGACGAGGGGGAGGCCCCGCCGGCCGCGGAGCTGCCTGCCGTGGTGCAGCGGGGCTGCGATCTCGGCGAGCGGCTGTTCGGCGCGCTCGCCGAAGCGGCGGCGGAGCACCCGTTCGTCGGTGCGCTGGGGAGCGACCATCCGACGCTCTCGGCGGAACGCGTCGAGGAGGCGTTCGCGGCCCTCGCCGCCGGTGCCGACGTCGCCCTCGGCCCGGCGCACGACGGCGGCTACTACCTGATCGCGCTGCGGCGCGAGGCGCTGTCGCCGCGGCTCTTCGCCGGCGTGCCGTGGAGCACCGAGACGGTGCTGGCGCACACGCTCGCGCGCTGCGCCGAGCTGGGGCTGGTGACCGCGCTGCTGCCGGCGGAGTCGGACGTCGACACGCCGGCGGACCTGGCGCGGCTGGCTGCCGCCCTCCTCGATTCGCGCACCCCGGGCTGCCCGCGCACGCGGACGCTGCTCCTGGAGTGGGGGATGCTCGCCGCCGAGCCCGTATGAGAGTGCTCACCGCCGAAGCGATGCGCGGCGTCGACGAGCGCGCCATCCACGGGCTCGGGCTGCCCAGCCTGGTGCTGATGGAGAACGCCGCCATCGGCGTCGTCGAGGCCCTCGGCGACCGCTTCCCGCGCGCCGAGCGGGTGGCGATCTTCTGCGGCCCCGGCAACAACGGCGGCGACGGGCTGGCGGTGGCGCGCCACCTGGTGGTGCGCGGCTACCAGCCCGCGGTCTGGGTGGCGCACGGCGGCAAGCGGCTCTCGCCCGACGCCGCGAGCCAGCTCGACGTCTGCCGCGGGCTGGGCATGGAGGTCGCCCAGATCTCTAGCGAGGGCGAGCTGCCGGCGGCGCTGCTCGAGGCGACGGGCGCCGACCTCGTCGTCGACGCCCTCTTCGGCACCGGCTTCGGGAACAACCCGGCGCGGCCGCTCGAAGGGTTCTTCGCCGCCGCGGTCGACGGCCTGGCGTCGCTTCGCGACGCCAACCGCCCAGTTCTCGCCGTCGACCTGCCGAGCGGCCTCGACGCCAGCAGCCACCGCCCACCCGGGCCGCACGTGCGCGCCGACCTCACGGTGACGTTCGCGGCGCTCAAGGTGGCGCACGTGCTGCCGCCGGCGTCGCTCGCCTGCGGCATCGTCGCCGTCGCCGACCTCGGGCTGCCGGCGAGCTTCCTCGACGAGGCGCCCGGCGACCTCCACCTGCTGGTGGCCGAGGAGATCGGCGCCCTGCTGGCGCCGCGCGGCGCCAGCGCCCACAAGGGGACCTTCGGCCACGTCCTGGTCGTCGCCGGCTCGCCCGGCAAGTCGGGCGCGGCGGTGCTCGTTGCCCGCGCTGCGGTGCACGCCGGCGCCGGGCTCGTCACCCTGGGCGTGCCGGCGCCGCTGCTGCCGATGGTGGCGACAGGATCGATCGAGTCGATGACGATGCCGCTCGCCGCCGACGAGGAGGGTCGCTTGCGACCCGCCGCGGTGGAGGAGCTGCTGGAGGCTTCCGCGGGCCGCAGCGCGCTCGCCGTGGGACCGGGACTCGGTACCGGCGGCGAGACGCCGGAAGCCGTGCGGCGACTGGTGCGCGAGGCGGCGCTGCCGCTGGTCCTCGACGCCGATGGTCTGAATGCCTTCGCCGGCCGGCCCGAGGAGCTGCGGCGGGCGGCGCCTACCGTGCTCACGCCGCATCCCGGCGAGCTGGCGCGCCTGCTGGGGACGACCGCCGCCGAGGTCAACGACGACCGCCTCGCCGCCGTTCGCGAAGCGGCGCGGGTCACCGGCGCGGTGGTGCTGCTCAAGGGCCAGTTGAGCCTCGTCGCGGCGCCGCACGGCCTCGATGGACCGGACGCCCCCGTGGCGATCAATCCGACCGGTAACGCCGGGATGGCCAGCGGCGGCAGCGGCGACGTCTTGACCGGCGTCGTCGCGGCGCTGCTCGCCCAAGGGTTGCCGGCCTGGGACGCGGCGTGTCTCGGCGCCTACGTCCACGGTCTCGCCGGCGACCTGATCGCGCGCGAGCGCGGACCCGAGGCGATCGCCGCCGGCGACCTCGCGGCCGCGCTCCCCGATGCGCTGTCCGCGCTGCGCAAGGCGGGATGCGGCCATGGTGGCGGCGGGGGCCTCTGATGCGGCGCTGGCTCACCCGTTCCCCGGCCGAGACGCGCCGCGTCGGCGAGGAGCTCCTCCCCGAGCTCCTGCCGGAGGGCGCGCTGCTGCTGCTCGGCGACCTCGCCGCCGGCAAGACCGTGCTCGCGCAAGGGGTGGCCGCCGGCCTGGGCATCGATCCCGCCGAGGTCCAGTCGCCGACCTACACGTTGGTGCGCGAGCACGACGGCCCGCGCGGGCGGCTCTTGCATCTCGACCTCTACCGCCTCGAACCCGCCGAGGCCGGGATGCTGGGCCTCGAAGAGCTGCTCGCCGCGCCGGCCGTCAAGGTGGTGGAGTGGGCCGAGCGGCTGCCATTACGCGTGCCCGGCGCGCTGGTGCTGCGTCTGCTGCCGGGCGAGGGCGAGGAGCGCGAGATCCACGAGCTGATAGGCTGGCCGGCAGAGGCCACATGACCCAGCTCACCTTGACCGAGGAGGGGCTCGACAGCCTCTTCGGCACCCAGGACGAGAACCTTCGCCAGATCGAGCGGGCGTATGACGTCCAGGTCAGCGCCCGCGGCAACGCGCTGTCGCTCGCCGGCGAGCCCGACGCGGTGGCCGCCGCGGCGCGCCTGCTCGAGCAGCTGTCGCAGCTGCTCGCCGCCGGCTACCGTTTCCGCGCCCACGAGATCCAGACCGCCATCCGGGTGGCGCGCGAGGACCCCTCGGCCTCGCTCGTCGAGTTCTTCACCGGCGGCGGCCTGCTCGCCGCCGTGCGCCGTGTGGTGAGCCCGCGCAGCCTCAACCAGCAACGCTACCTGCAGGCGATGCTCGACCACGACATCGTCATCTCGGTCGGGCCCGCGGGCACCGGCAAGACCTTCCTCGCCGTCGCCATGGCGGCGGCGGCGATGGTGGAGAAGCAGGTGCGCCGCATCGTGCTCTGCCGGCCGGCGGTGGAGGCGGGGGAGAAGCTCGGCTTCCTCCCCGGCGACCTCGCCGAGAAGGTCAACCCCTACCTGCGACCCCTGCACGACGCGCTGCACGACCTCATCGGCTTCGAGAAGGTGGAGAAGATGCTCGAGCGCGGCGCCATCGAGGTGGCGCCGCTCGCCTTCATGCGCGGCCGCACGCTCAACGAGAGCTTCATCATCCTCGACGAGGCGCAGAACACCACCAGCGAGCAGATGAAGATGTTCCTCACCCGCATGGGCTACGGCTCGAAGGTGGTGATCAACGGCGACCTCACCCAGGTCGACCTGCCGCCGGGTCGCACGCCGGGATTACGCGAGGCCGAGAAGGTGCTCGCCGGCGTCGAGGGGATCAAGTTCATCTACTTCAACGAGCGGGACGTGGTGCGCCACCCGCTGGTGCAGCGCATCGTCGCCGCCTACGACCGCGAGGACCGGCGGCGCGAGGAGGAGCGCCTGCTCGCGCGCACGCCGGCCGAGGCGCGAGGAGCCGTGCCGTGAGCCAGCCGAGCGATCGGCGGCCGCGATCCCAACCGCGCCTTCAGCGGCCCCGCGTGCAGCGCCTCGCCGGCCCCGGCACCACGGCCACGGTCGCCGCGCCGCCGGCCCAGCGCTGGAACCGCCTGGTCGGCCGCGCCCGTGAGGCCTGGCAGCGCGCCTTGCAGCGCGACCACGTGTGGATCATCGTCTTCGTGCTCGTCGGCAGCTGGGCGCTCGCTCCCAGCCGGCCCTGGGGGATGGAGCCGCAGCCGACGGCCGGCAGCATCGCCGCCCGCGACTTCGTCGCTCCCCACGACGCGCTGGTGCTCGACCGCGAGGCGACGGCGACCAAGCAGCGCCGCGCCCGCGAGGAGGTGCTGCCGGTCTACGACTTCGACCCCGCGGCCTCCACCCGCGCCGTCGAGGAGCTGGAGCGGCTCTTCGCGCTCGGCCGCAACGCCGCCGAAGAGGGCGGCGACGACCTCGCCGAGCTGATCGAGCGCGCCGCCGTCGGCGTCCGCGCGACTCCCGAGCAGCTCCACGTCCTGCGCCGCCACGCCTTCGCGCCGCCGCTGCTCGAGCGCCTCGTCGACGGCGTCGAGCAGGCGCTCGGCCGCGGCGTGGTGGCGGGTAAGAACGTGCTGCTGGAGAGTCGCGGCCGCGGCATCCGCCTGCGCGACCTCTCGACGGGGATGGAGAAGCTGCAGCTCGACCTCTTCGACTACCTCGACTACCCGGACGAGGTGCACGCGCTGCTCGCCGCGCAGGCGCGCGGCTGGAGCGACTACTCGCCGGCGCACCGCGCCGTGCTGGTCGATTTCCTGGTCGCCAACCTCGCCCCCAACCTGCACCTCAACCAGAGCGAGACGGTGAAGCAGCAAGAGGCCGCGGCCTCTTCCGTCGAGCAGGTCTACAACCGCGTCCGCAAGGGGCAGGTGATCGTCCGCCAGGGCGACCAGATCGGCGGCCAGGCGGCGGCGCTCATCGGCGAGATCAGCGGCGGCGGCCGGCGCGGCTCGCGGCTGCTGCCGGCGCTCGCGACCGTGCTGCTGCTCGCCGCGGTGGCGCTGCTGCTGTGGCTGGGGGTGCGCAAGGAACGGGTGGTGGCGACGCCGCGGCCGACCATTCTCGGCGAGGCGCTGCTGCTGCTGCTGGTGGCCCTGCTCGGCGGCAAGCTCTGCTACCTGCTCGCCACCGGGCTGGGCAACGCCATCGGCACGCCGCCCTTCGACCGCGCCCACGTCTACGACTTCGCCATCCCCTTCGCGGCGCTGGCGCTGGTGGCGGTGGCGCTCTACGGCCGCGCCCTGGCGCTGCTGCTCGGTCTCGCCTACTCGCTGCTCGCCGGCGTCATCCTCGAGGACACCGGCTGGGCGCTGGTGCTCTACGCCATGGTGGGGTCGCTCGCCGCCATCCTCGCCATCGACCACTTCCACTTCCGCCAGCGCTCGGTGATGCTGCGCGCCGGCGCGGTGGTGGGGGGCGCCGGCGTCGCCTGCGTGCTGATGCTCTCCGCCCTCGCCGGCGGCGAGCCGCACGGCGGCGAGCTGACGCTGGAGGTGATCTCCGCCTTCGCCGGCGGCCTGCTCGCGGCGGCGGTGGCGAGCTTCTTCGTGCCGGTGCTGGAGTCGGTGTTCTCGCTCACCACCGGCATCAAGCTCGTCGAGCTCGCCAACACCAACCTGCCGCTGCTGCGCCGTCTCGCCTTCGAGGCGCCGGGCACCTTCCAGCATTCGCTGATGGTGGCCAACCTCACCAAGGCGGGGTGCGAGGAGATCGGCGCCGACCCGGTGCTCGCCTACACCGGCGCGCTCTACCACGACGTCGGCAAGGTCTTCCGCCCCGAGTACTTCATCGAGAACCAGCGGCCGGGGCACAACCGCCACGACAAGCTGCTCCCCTCGATGAGCGCGCTGGTCCTCATCAACCACGTCAAGGAAGGGCTCGAGCTCGGCCGCCAGCACCACCTGCCGGCGCCGGTGCTCGACGCCATCGCCGAGCACCACGGCACGCGGCTGATCTCGTACTTCTTCAACAAGGCGAAGGAGCGGCACGACCCGCAGAGCGGCGAGCTGGCGGAGGAGAAGTTCCGTTACCCCGGGCCGCGCCCGCAAAGCAAGGTGATGGGCGTGTTGATGCTCGCCGACGCGGTCGAGGCGGCCTGCCGCACGCTCGACGACCCGGCGCCGGCGCGGCTGCGCACGGTGATCAAGGCGATCGTCGAGGACTGCCTGCGCGACGGCCAGCTCGACGAGACCGATCTCACGCTCGGCGACCTCAACCGCGTCGCCGACGCCTTCCAGCGCGTGCTCACGCACCTGCACCACCGGCGGCTCGACTATCCGGGCTTCGACTTCAACCGCCGCGCCGAGCGCGAGGCGAGGCCGGCGAGCGGGCCGGTGGTGGTGGCGCCGCCGGCGCCCCCGGCGGCAGGCGGCGGGCTCGTGGGGTAGGGTGAGGGCGACCCCCGGCTACGATGGACGATCCTCCCCCGAGCAACAAATCCCGCGTCGACCTCGCGCTCGACAACCCGTGCGGCTACGGGGAGGTGCGCCGGCGGCAGCTGCGGCCTTGGCTCACCGAGCTGCTCGGCGAGCTGGCGCCGGAGGCGGCGAGCTTCGCCGTGCGCTTCACCAGCGACCGCGAGATGCGGCGGCTCAACCGCGACTTCCGCGGCAAGGACAAGGCGACGGACGTGCTGTCGTTCCCCGGCGATGGCATCTCGCACCGTGAAGACGGCCCACACCTCGGAGACCTGGTGATCGCAGTACCGACGGCGCGGCGCCAGGCTGCCGAGCGCGGCGAGGACGTCGAGCGCGAGCTGCGCACGCTGCTGCTGCACGGCGTCCTCCATTGCCTGGGCTACGACCACGAGACCGACGACGGCACCATGGAGCGGCTCGAGCGCCGACTGCGGCGGCGCTGGCTGGCACCCGGCGGCCGGCAGCGGCCGGGCGCCAGAGTCGCGGAGCAGCGGCGCTGATGGACGGCCGCTGGCTCGCCCTCGCCGCCGGCGGCGCCATGCTTGGCGCCTGGCTGCTCTCCGTGCTCGCCGCCCTGCTCGAGCGCAGCGGCCCCATCCGCCTCCGCCACTGGGCGCAGGAATCCGGCTCGCTGCTGCGCAACCTCTACGGTAAGACGCCGCGTTTCGAGGCCTTCCGCTTCCTGCTCTCGCTCTGCGCCCGCCTGACCCTGGTGGCCTTCTTCGCCCTCAGCGCGGCGGCGCTGCTGCGTGCCGGCGTCGCGGCCGCCGTGGCGTGGGCCTTCCTACCGCTGGCGCTGCTCATCGGCGCCGCCGAGGTGGTCAACCGCCACCTGGTGGGGCGCAACCCCGAAGCGGCGCTGCGCGCGCTGACGCCGTTCTTTCGCTGGATGGCGGCCATCCTCGGACCGCTGCTGCCGCTGGTGGCGCCGGTGCTGCCGCGGCCGATCACCGAGGAGGCCGAGCTCGAGGACGCCTCGCGCGCCGAGATCGACGCCTTCATCGACGTGGGCAGGAAAGAGGGCATCCTCGAGCCGGCGGAGGAGGAGCTGGTGCGCGGCGTCGTCGACTTCGGCGACACCCAGGTCCACAGCGTGATGACGCCGCGCATCGACATGGTGGCGGCGCCGCTCTTCGCTTCGTCCAACGAGGTGGCCGAGCTGGTGCTCGCCTCCGGCCACTCGCGCATCCCCATCTACCGCGACTCCGTCGACGAGGTCGTCGGCATCGTCCACGTGCGCGAGCTGTTGCGCTCGCTGCTGCGCGCCTCCGGTGAGCAGCAGGGCGAGCGCACCAGCAACGTGCCGCTCGCCGAGCTGCTGCAGGCGCCGCACTTCGTGCCCGAGACCAAGACCCTCGGCGAGCTGCTGCGCGAGCTGCAGGAGCGCCACCAGGAGATGGCCATCGTCGTCGACGAGTACGGCGGCACCCAGGGGCTGGTGACGGTCGAGGACCTGCTCGAGGAGGTCTTCGGCGAGATGGGAGACACGGCAGCCGGCGCCAACCCGCAGCCGCTCGAGCTGCCCGACGGCAGCTGGCGCCTCGACGGCCGCACCCACCTCGAGGAGCTCGAGCGGCTCTTTCCGGCGGTGCGCATCCCCGACGACTCCGAGTGGGAGACGGTGGGCGGGCTGATCTTCGGCCACCTCGAGCACGTGCCGCGGGTGGGGGAGACGGTCGAGGCTTTCACCCTACGGTTCACCGTCGAGGGGGCCGACCACCGCCGGGCGCGGCGCGTGCGCGTCGAGCTGCTGCCGCCGACGGAAGAGGAGGCGGAGAGTGCCTGACGACACGACAGAGGGCACGGCCGCGGAGCGACCGGAGGCCGCGGCGGTGACGCACTACGGGACCGCGGCACTCATCGGCCGCCCCAACGCCGGCAAGTCGACGCTGCTCAACCGGCTGCTGGCGGAGAAGCTCGCCATCGTCTCCGACAAGCCGCAGACGACGCGCAACCGCATCGTCGGCATCCTCACCGAGCCGCGCGGGCAGGTCGTCTTCTTCGACACCCCCGGCATCCACCGCCCGCTGCACCGCATGAACCGGCTGATGCTCCAGGAGGCGGAGGCGGCGCTGCAGGCGGCCGACGTCGTCTGCCTGCTGGTCGACGTCGCCGAGCCGTTCGGCAAGGGCGACGCCTACATGCTCGAGCTGATGGAGCGGGTGCAGACGCCGCGGCTGCTGCTGCTCAACAAGATCGACCTGGTGAAGAAGTCGCGGCTGCTGCCGCTGATCGCCCAGTACGCCGAGGGCGGGCGCTTCGAGGAGATCATCCCCGTCTCGGCCGCTCACCGGCGACGGCGCCGACCGCGTGCTCGACGCCATCTTCGCGCGGCTGCCGGAGGGCGCGCCGCTCCACGACCCCGAGCTGCTCACCATCCACCCCGAGCGCTTCCTCGTCGCCGAGCGCATCCGCGAGAAGGTGCTGGAGCAGACGGCGCAAGAAGTGCCCTTCGCCACCGCGGTGCTGGTCGAGCGCTGGGAGGAGGACGCGGAGCGCGCCTTCGTCCGCATCTACGGCTCGATCATCGTCGAGCGCGAGGGGCAGAAGAAGATCCTCGTCGGCGCCGGCGGCTCGCGCATCAAGTCGATCGGCATCGCCGCGCGCGCCGATCTCGAGGAGTTCCTGGAGAAGAAGGTCCACCTCGAGCTCCACGTGCGGGTCGAGGAGCGCTGGCGCGAGAACGCCCGCATCCTCGCCGAGCTCGAGCGCGAGGCGATGCTGGGCGGGAGCTAGTGCAGGGAATGTCGCAGGAGAAAGCAAGCCACATCGCGGGCGCGGCCGCGTCGTTCCTGGTCGCCACCATCGCCATTGCGGTGATGGCGGTGCCGGCCGCCGCCAGCTCCGCAACGTCCTGGCACTACCTGGTAGTCGAGGTCGACCGCTCCGGCCGGCTGGAGCCCGTCTACCATGAACGAGTTCGACTCGCCGCCGCGCGGCCCTCGCTGAGCGCAGCCCAGGCCGCCGCGGCACGCGAGCGCCTCGGCTCTCTCCAGCGCGCAGTCGACGTGGAGTTGCGCGCCGGCGAGGACGTACTCTTCCGCGACCTGGTGGCGTTCGAGCGCTTCGTCCGCGTCGAGGTCGCCGACCATGACGACGCCATGGTCAGGGCCGACTTCGAGCTTTCCAGGGCCGCGGCGGTGATCCGCGTTCCGGCGGTCGACGGCACCACCCTGGTGCTGAATGGCGGTGCCGCTTCGCTCGAGCTCGACCACGTCGACCTGCTCGCCACCGGATTCCGGCTCGCGGGGGAGACGCCACCGCGGACGGTGGCGAACGTGGGGTTTACCGGTAGCCCGGCGAACCGCGTCGATCTCCTGATCATGGGCGACGGCTACACCGCGGCGCAGCAGGCCACCTTTGCGGCCAACGCCGCCAGCGTCGATGCGTCGTTCTTCTCGATCACTCCCTACAGCGAGTACCGCAACTTCGTCAACGTGGCAACGCTGTTCACCGCTTCGACGCAGGCCGGCGCGGATCACCCACCTTACCTGGCCGGCTGCTCCGGTGACGACACCTCCTGCTGTTCGGACCCGACGGCCCTCGGCGATCCCCTTGCCGGGAGCTACCAAACGACCGCCTTCGATGCGCGCTACTGCTCCTTCATGATCCACCGCCTGCTCGTCGTGGACACCAGCAAGGTCCTGGCCGCGGCCGCCGCGGTGCCGGATTGGGACAAGATCTTCGTGCTCGTCAACGACACCACCTACGGAGGGGCGGGCGGGTTCCTCTCGGTGAGCTCGATGAATGGCAGCGCCATCGACGTCATTCGCCACGAGTACGGTCATTCGTTCTCACATTTGGCGGACGAATACGAGAGCCCCTATCCGGGCTTCCCGCTCTGCAGCGACGTCGGGGGACCGCCTTGCGAGGCCAACGTCACCGATCAGACCGTGCGCGCGGCGGTGAAGTGGACGTCGTGGATCCTGCCCGCGACGCCGGTGCCGACGCCGGAAGGCTCGATCTACTCGGGGGAGGTGGGGCTGTTCGAGGGCGCCCGCTATCGCACCACCGGCATGTATCGGCCGCGCGAGTCGCAGTGCCTGATGCGGGGGCTCGGCGAGCCTTTCTGCTCGGTCTGCGCCGAGGCCTACGTCAAGACGCTCTACGACGGCGGCTGGGGCGTTCCGGCGAGCGGCATCGACCCCATCGAGCCCGGCGGCGAGAGCCCGGCGCCGGGCTCGGTGCAGGTCAACGGCAGCCGCGTCTTCTCGGTCGGGCTGCTGACCCCAGTGGGCGGGCCGCCGTCCACCGTCGTCTGGCGGGTCGACGGGGCGGTACAGGCGGGGCAGACCGCTCCCAGCTTCACCTTCGTGCCCAGCCAGTCGGGCAGCTACACGATCCAGGTGACGGTCACCGACGGCACGCCGCTGGTCAACCCGGCGATGGCCGGCAGCTCGATGTCGAGCTCGCGCCAGTGGACCGCCCAGGCGACCGCTGCGTCCAACGCGATCTTCCAGGACGGCTTCGAGAGCGGCAGCCTCAGCGCCTGGACGCATTGACGCGGCGGCCAAGGTCGCCAAGGCCGAAGGCCCGAGCTACTCGCCGATCTGCCAGCTCACCGTCCATTCGCCGCAGGCGGCGCCGGGCGCGGCCGTGAGCACCTCGACCTCCAGCGTCCCCTCGTCGTCCTGGCCGCACACCATGCGCATGGGCAGGTCGAGGGTGTTGGCGGCGCCCGCATCCGCGGTCACGCACTGGTTGCGCGAGCGGCTGCACGGCGCGCCCCCGGTGGACCAGCAGGCGCACACCGCCGCGGCGCCGCTCGCCGGCGCCCCCAGGGTGAGGCGCGCACGCAGCGGACGGTCTCGGCGGTCGTCGAAGCAGAAGCGGCCGTCGGCCTCGCGCGCCGAGAGGGCGAAGTGGTCGCGGTCGGCGGCGTTGGTGAAGCTGCCGCGGGTTTCGCCGGCGTTTGCCGCGGGGTAGGTGGCGAGCACCGGGACGCGCGCGTCCCAGGCGTCCGGGAGGTCGGCGCCGAGATCGGTGGCGCAGGCGAGGGCCGCGTTGCTCGAGTCCCGCGGCGCGGCATCGCCGAGCTCGGCGCCGCCGTCCGCGACGGACGCGGTGGTGACCGGCTCGCAAGCGAGCCCTCCGGTCTCGTCGAAGCCGGCCACGTAGCTACCGGCCGGGCAGCGACTCCCGGCGAGCTCGACATGGCCCGGGGGCCCCGGCGGTCCTTGCGGCCCGGCCGGGCCCTGCGGTCCGATCGCGCCGGCCGGTCCGGCGGGACCGCTGGCACCCTGAGCCCCGGCCGCGCCGGCAGAACCGGCCGGGCCCGCGGGCCCGACGACGGTGCGCGTCTCCTGTGCCGCAGCTGGCTTCTCCGAGCCTTCGGCGGGCGCATCGGGAATGTCGGGGAGCGTGACGTGGAAGACGTCGTAATCGGGCAAGCCGTCGCCGCGCGCGACGATGAGCAGATAGGAGCCGGGGGGGAACCTGTCCGGGAGATCGGCGACCACTTGCCCGAGGCTGTGGCTCACCACTTCGAGGTCGTCCACGCCGAGGGTGACGCGCGGGGTCGCCTCGCCGAAATCGAGGCCGGTGAGGATCAGGGTGTGCCCCACACGGTCGGCATGGGCGCTGAGCACCACCAGCTGCGAGGGCGGCGTGTCCTGAGCGCGCAGTCCCGGCGCGGCCACCGCGACGGCCACGAGGCAGGAGGCGGCGACGGCGAAGCGGAGCAGGTGAGTGGGGCGCATCGAGCCTCCGGTGCAAGACATGGGATCGCAGGTGGATACGGCCGCCGCGTCCGATTCGTCGCGGGCCGCGCGGCAATCTACCATCCTGAGCTCGAGCATCATGAGGGCTCGCAAGGAAACCTCTGAAACGGCGGGAGTTGCGCGCTCGCCGTGCTAGCATCGCCGCGACGCCATGGCGATGCGGCTGCTCGACGACGAGGCCCTTCTGCTGGAGGTCTCGGACCTCCAGGAAGGGGACCGCATCGTCTCCTTCCTCACCCGCCACCACGGGCGCAAGCGCGGCGCCGCCCGCGGCGCGCGGCGGCGCTACAGCCGCTTCGCCGGCCAGCTGCAGCCGCTCGCCAAGGTGCACGTCTCCTGGCTCGAGCGCGACGAGCGCGACCTGGTGCGGGTGCGCGCCGTCGAGATGCTGCGCCCGCCGCACCGCCTCGCCGGCGACCTCGAGGGGATCCTGCTCGGCTGCTACCTCGCCGAGCACGTCCTCGTCCTCGCCCCCGAGAACGAGGGCAACGAGCTGCTCTTCCGCTTGCTCGACAGCACGGTCGGGGCGCTGATCGACGGCGTCGACCGCCACCTCGCGGCGCGCTACTTCGAGCAGTGGGCACTGCGCCTCGCCGGCGTCTTCCCGCCGCCGCGCGAGTGCCCGCTGTGCGGCGGCGGCCTCGCCGACGGCGCGCTGCTGCCGCGCGGCGGCGACGCGCTGCTCTGCCGCCGCTGCGCGGGACCTTCCGCCGGCGTCCTGCTCGACGCCGCGGTGATCGAGTTCCTGCTCCGCGTGCACCGCGAAGCGCTCGTCGCGGTGGCCCTCGACTCGCCGCCGATCGCCGTCCTCGACCGCGTCGAGCAGGTCTGCGGCGAGGTCCGCCGCGGCTTCCTGCAGCACGAGCTCAAGAGCTACGACGTCATGCAGCGGGCGCTCGCACTGGTGCCGTCGGTGTCGGGATAAGCTCCCGCGCCCATGAAATCTTTCCAGGAGCTCATCCTCGCCCTCTCCCAGTTCTGGGCCGGGCAGGGGTGCGTGCTGCAGCAGCCCTACGACCTCGAGGTGGGCGCCGGCACCATGCACCCCGACACCTTCCTGCGCGTGCTCGGGCCCGAGCCGTGGCGGGTCGCCTACGTGCAGCCGTCGCGGCGGCCGGCCGACGGCCGCTACGGCGACAACCCGTTCCGCCTCGGCAAGCACTACCAGTTCCAGGTCATCCTCAAGCCCTCGCCCGCCGACATCCAGGCGCTCTACGTCAAGAGCCTGGAGGCGATGGGGCTCGACCTGCGCGTGCACGACCTGCGCTTCGAGGAGGACAACTGGGAGGCGCCGACGCTCGGTGCCTGGGGAGTGGGCTGGCAGGTGATGCTCGACGGCATGGAGATCACCCAGTTCACCTACTTCCAGCAGGCGGGCGGCCTCGACCTGCCGGCGATCTCGGCGGAGATCACCTACGGCCTCGAGCGCATCACCATGTTCCTCGGCCTGTCGCAGAGCATCTACGACATCGACTGGGTCCCGGGCGGCGTCAAGTACGGCCAGGTGCGGCACCAGGAGGAGTACGAGCTGTCGAAGTACTACTTCGAGCTCGCCGACGTCGCCTTCCTGCAGGCGCAGCTCGACGGCTGGGAGCGCGAGGCGAAGCGTTGCCTGGAGCACAAGCTCGTGCTGCCCGCCTACGAGGGCGCGCTCAAGTGCTCGCACCTGTTCAACGTCCTCGACGCCCGCGGCGCGGTGTCGGTGACCGAGCGCGTGGCACTGATGAAGCGGGTGCGCGACCTCGCCGTCGCCTGCGCGCAGGAGTACGTGGCGAGCCGCGAGCGGCTGGGCTTCCCGCTGCTCGCAGCGGCGCCGCCGTCTGCGGAGGCGGCGCCCGCCGCGGCGGAGGTGCCGCATGGCTGAGGCGCTCACCGAGGCAGCGCCGCAGCCTGGCGCGCGCGACGCGACGCCGCGCGGCGAGTTCCTTCTCGAGGTCCGCTGCGAGGAGATCCCGGCGCGCATGCTCGAGGCGGCGATCAAGGAGCTGACGCAGCGCACCTTCGAGGACCTGATGGGCCGCGGCGTCGGCCCGCGCGAGGTGGAGACCGGCTTCACGCCGCGCCGCCTGGTGCTGGTGCTCAAGGGGCTGCCGGCGCGGCAGGACGATCAGGTGGCCACCGAGATCGGCCCGCCCAAGTCGGCGGCCTTCGGCGCCGACGGCCAGCCGACGCCGGCCGCCGTCGGCTTCGCCCGCAAGTGCGGCGTCGAGGTGAGCGAGCTGCGGGTGAAGGACTTCAGCCTCGCCGAGACGCCGCTCGGCGGCGCCGGGCAGGCGGCCAAGGCGAAGGCGAAACCGACCGGCGAGCGCGTGTACGTCGAACGGAACGTCCCCGGCAAGCCGACGCCGGAGATCCTCGCCGAGCTGCTGCCGCCGATCCTGCTCGGCATCGGCTGGGCGAAGACCATGCGGTGGGGGAGCGGCATCGGCCCCTGGGTGCGCCCGGTGCACGGCGTGATCGCGCTCTTCGGCGGCGAGGTGGTGCCGATCGAGCTCTTCGGCGTGCGCGCCGGGCGCACCACGGTGGGGCACCCGACGCTGTCGCCGGCGCCCTTCGAAGTCGCCGACAGCGCCGACTACCGTCGCCAGCTCGCCGAGCGCGGCATCGAGGTGCGCTTCGACGTCCGCTGCCGGCGGCTCGCCGAGGAGATGAGCGCCCGCGCGGCGGCCGCCGGCGGCAGCCTCGTCGACGACCCCGGCCTGCTCGCCAAGCTCGGCGCCATCTGCGAGATCCCCGGCGTCATGGAGGGCGCCTTCGACCCGGCGCTGCTCGAGCTGCCGCGCGAAGTGCTGGGGACCAGCCTGCGCGACCACCAGAGCGCCTTCACGGTGGAGAAGGACGGCGCCATGCTGCCGCTCTTCCTCACCGTCATGGACCGCCCCGACGACCCGGTGGGGCGCGTGCGCGCCGGCAACGAGTGGGTGGTGGCGGCGCGGCTCGCCGACGCGCGCTTCTTCTGGGACGAGGACCGCAAGGTAACGCTTGAGGAACGACTCGACCGCCTGGGCTACCTTACTTTTCACGAGAAGCTAGGGACCTACCTCGACAAGAGTCGGCGTTTACAGGTTTTGGTTCAGGCGATCTACCGCCTCGTTCCTGGTTGGCGAGGAGAAGCCCACGGAGCCGCTGTCGTTGCAGCTCGGTTACTCAAGGCCGACCTCACCACTGACATGGTCAAGGAGTTCACGTCACTCCAGGGAGTCATCGGGCGGCATCTACGCTCGTGAGCAACGACTTCCCGAACCGGTCTGGCAGGCGATTTACGACCAGTACTTGCCGGCAGGAGTCGACGACAGGCTGCCGCGTAAGGAAGCGGGCCATGCCGGTATGGCCTGTGCCGTTGCTGACCGCTTGGACACGCTCGTTGGAATGTTCGGCTTGGGTCTCATTCCGACCGGTAGCAAGGATCCATTTGGGCTACGGCGAGCGGCGCAGGGCCTGATGCGCATCATCCTTGAGGAGAGGTTGCCGATCCCGATCTACGAATTGGTCGATCAGGCGGTCGAGCTTTACGCGGAGCATGGCGGGCCGCTCAAGCGGAGCCGTGATGCCATTAACTTAGACCTCGAGGTCTTCCTGGATGACCGGCTCGCATTTCTCTTAGGGCGGCGGGGTCTTTCGTACGACGAAATCGCGGCGGCGATGCCAGGCGATGTCGACCAGGAGCACGGAAGAATCCTCAAGATTGCGGATCGAGCGAACGCTCTACACGACGTACGGGGCGACGCCAGCTTCCTCGCCGTTGTGCTCGCCGCCAAGCGCATCGCCAACATCACCAAGGGCCAGCCGGAGTACCTGCTCGGCGATGTGCGGGAGCCGGCCGAAGTGGCCCTCTACGAGGCGCACCAGCGACTTGAGTTCGAGGTGGCGCGGGGCGTCGCGGCGGGCGGCGTCGTGGGCTATGCAGGGGCCTTGAGCGCCATTGCCTCGCTAGCCGATCCGCTCGAGCGCTTCTTCACCGACGTCATGGTGATGGTCGACGACGAGGCCGTGCGCCGCAACCGCCTCGCCCTGCTGCAGTCGATCGGCCGCACGCTGTCGCGGGTGGCGCGCCTCACCGAGATGGTGGTGGAGAAGGCCGAGTACCGGTAGGCTCCGCGCCGGCAGGATCCCATCGAGGCGCTGCGCTACGAGTGAGCGCGGCTATCATCGCGCTCCCATGGTGAACACCTATAGCGAGATCGCCGACAAGGTGCGGCTGCGACCGGGCAAGCGGCTACGGCTCGACCAGGTCGATCCGGCGGACGACCTCGGCCTGCCGGGCAAGGCGCAGGCCCTCAGCGCGCTCGCCAAGAACGTGGAGCACATCGCTGCCCTGCAGGAGCGCCTCTTCGCCGAGCACCGGCGCGCGCTGCTCGTCGTGTTGCAGGCGCTCGACGCCGGCGGCAAGGACGGCACGACGCGCGCCGTGTTCAGCGGCATCAACCCGCAGGGCTGCCGCGTCACCTCGTTCAAGGCGCCGACGCCCGTCGAGCTCGACCACGACTTCCTCTGGCGCATCCACCACGCCGTCCCCGGCCGCGGCGAGATCGGCATCTTCAACCGCAGCCACTACGAGGACGTGCTGGTGGTGCGGGTCGACGAGTTGGTGCCGAAGGCCGTCTGGTCGCGCCGCTACAGGCAGATCAATCTCTTCGAGCGCCATCTCGTCGACAGCGGCGTGCAGATCCTCAAGGTCTTTCTCCACATCAGCCGCGAGGAGCAGGCCGAGCGCCTGCGCGAGCGTATCGCCACGCCCGAGAAGCGCTGGAAGTTCTCGCCCGACGATTTGCGCAAGCGGGCGCAGTGGGACGACTACCGGACCGCCTACGAGGACGCCTTGCGCCGCTGCGGCACCGAGCACGCGCCCTGGTATCTGGTTCCCGGCGACCGCAACTGGGTGAGGAACCTGGCCGTCTCCGCCATCGTGCGCGCCAAGCTCGAGGAAATGGACCCGCAGCTCCCCGAGCCGAAGTGGGACCCGTCGGTGATCGTCATCGACTGAAACGCCGCCGGCCGTCAAAAGCCATTGCGCTGGGCCGCGACGGTGCTCTAACCTTCGACGCTCTCGCCAGGCAAGCGTGAAGTCGCACCGCTCAAGGCAGCCCAATGCCCGCGCCCCGTGGCTTTGCGCCTTGCCGGTCCGCGCGCTGCTCGCGGCGGTCATCGCGGTAGCCAACGGCCAGCCCGCGGCGGCGGCAACCACCGCACCGCTGGCGCCGGCGGCAGAGCCGGTCTTCGAAGCCATCGGCGCCCGCCAGGGGCTGACCAGCAGCTGGATCCAGGACGTCCTCGTCGATCGCCATGGCTTCATCTGGCTCGCCGGCGACAGCGGCGTGCATCGCTACGACGGTCTGCGCGTCGAGACCTTCGATCGCGACCCGGATCGGCGCGACACCCTGGTCAGCCGCGCCAACACGGCGCTCGCGGAGACCGCCGATGCGATCTGGATCCTCAGCTTCGCGGGCGTGCTGCAGCGTCTGGACGCGGCCACCGGAGCGATCGAGCACTATCGGCTGGCGCGAGCGCCGGACGGCAGGCAGCCGAGTCGCGGCCGGCGAATCGTCGCCGATCGACGGGGACGTTTGTGGATCGGCACCGACATCGGCCTGTTCCGCTTCGACAGCACGTCGCGCCGTTCGTCGACGATCCCCCTCGGTGGCGAATCGCGCGTCACGGCGCTGTCGCTGAGCGCCGACGGAAGGCGCCTCCTGATCGGCCGCCTCGAAGGCGACGTCCTGGCGCTGGACCTGGAGGACCCCTCACGCCTCGAGACCCTGGTGTCGTTGGCGGAGGGCGACCGCGCCGTCGTTCCGCTGGCGATCGCGGAGGCGAACCGGCAGCTCTGGCTGGGCACGAGCGAGGGGCTGTATCGCTTCGATCTCGCGACGCGGCGCCTCGATCGTCGCAACGTCCCGCCGACCCTTGCCAGCGGGCGCATCGACGCGCTGGCCATCGACGCCGAGGGTGAGCTGTGGGTGAGCGGCCAGCACCGCCCCGGCCTGCTCCGTTTCGCGCCGGCCAGCGGACGGGCGGCCGCCTTCCGCCATCATCCGGACGACGAATACGGCCTCTCCTCGGATCGCGTCTCCGCGTTGGCCATGGACCGCCGCGGCAACCTCTGGGTGGGGCTGCAGCAGGGCGGCGCCAATCGCCTGCGCGTGGCCCAGCAAGGAGCGGGACGCTATCGGTCCGCCGCGGGCTTCTGCGCCGCGCGGCAGCTCTCCGACGGCCGGCTGCTGGTAGCTCTTTGTGGCGGCAGCATCGGCCTCCTCGACCTGCACACCGGAACCCTCAGCGAGCGCGCCAGCGAGCTCGACCGTGCCCTGGCGGCGGCCGCTCCCACGCTGACCGCTCCCGCTCTCGTCGCCGACGGCAGCGACGGCTGGTGGGTGCCGACCGCCAACCTCGGTCTGCTGCACTGGCAGCCGCAGCTCGGCCGCACCTCGCGCTTGCCACTTCGTGCCCACAGCGGCGAGACCTTGCCCGACCCCTACATGAACGACGCTCTGCGTGATCGTCGAGGACGTCTGTGGGTTGCCAGCAGCCTCGGCCTGGCTGCCCTGCAAGGCGACCAGACCTTGCGCCTGCTCGATCCCGCCGGCAGTCCCGGCAGGCTGCTCACCGGCGGCGTGCTGGCGCTGGCGGAGTCTGTGGAGGGCGGGCTGTGGCTCGGCACCGCGCAGGGGCTCGTCTTCTACGACCCCGAGACCGGCCATACCCGGCGCTACGCGCATGACGAGCACGACGAGCAGAGCCTGTCGGACGGCATGGTGCTCGCCATTCACGTCGCGCCGTCGAGAACGCTCTGGGTGGGAACGCAAGCCGGCCTGAACCGAGCCATCGGCGGCTCGCCGGAGGATCTGCGCTTTCGCCGCTATGGCCCGGGAGATGGCTTGCCGGACCGCACGATCCAGGCCATGGTCAGCGACCGTCAGGGGACCTTGTGGATCGGTACCAAGCGCGGGGTGGCGAGCCTCGACCGCGGCCGCGACCGCTTCCGCACCTGGACCCCCGCCGACGGGCTCCCCGACGACAGCGTCAACCCGCGCGCGGCCCTGGCGGCGAGCGACGGCAGCGTCTACTTCGGCACCTCCTCGGGCTTGTTGCGCTTGTTGCCGGATCGCCTCCGCATCGCCGGCCCGCAACCGCTGCTGCTCAGCAGCTACGAGTTGGGCGGCGAGCGCCGGGTCAACCTGCAGGGTCCCACCGTGCCGCCGCTGGCGACGCCCTATACCGAGGCCCGCGCCCGCTTCCACGTCGCCGCCTTCGGCGATCATCGTCGACTGCATTACCGCCTCGTCGGTCTCGAGAGCAGCTGGCAGAGCATGCCGCCGAGCTTGTCGCTGGGCTACGAGGCGCTGCCCCCGGGCAGTTACCGCTTCGAGGTACGGCAGCTGGGCGCCGGTGGCGACTGGCTGGCTCCCGGCCTGGCGGTGCCGCTGACGGTTCTGCCGCCGCCGTGGCGCACCGGCGGCGCCTACCTGGGCTATGGCGCCACCGCTCTTGCCACGCTCGTTTTCCTCTCGGCCGCCTATCGTCGCCGCCGGACGCAGCGCCGGCGCCACCTCGCCGAGCTGCAGCGCCTGGCGGCCTACGACGTGCTGACCGGGTTGCCCAACCGCACCCGCTTCGGCGAGGAGCTGGCCAAGGCGATCGGCGACGGTGCAATCGGTGAAGGCAAAGGGGTCCCGCTGGCCCTGTTCTTCATCGATCTCGACCGCTTCAAGAACATCAACGACTCGCTGGGGCATCGCTTCGGCGACCTGGTGTTGGTGGCGGCAGCCGAGCGGCTCCGCGCCGCCCTCCCCAAGGCCGCCAGTCTCGCCCGCCTGGGTGGCGACGAGTTCACGGCAATCCTGCCCCGGGTGGTCGACGAGCAGCAGGCGGCCACGATCGCGAGCGACCTCCTCGCGGCCTTCGCCGCGCCCATGCGCGTCGCCGGCTCCGACGTCGTCGTCACGCTCTCGATCGGCATCAGCCTCCACCCCGCTCACGCCCACGACGGCGCCACGCTGATCCAGTACGCCGACTCGGCGATGTACGTCGCCAAGGACAGCGGACGCAACGCCTACCGCTTCTTCGCGCCCGAGATGGTGGCCCAGGTGTCGCGGCGGCTGGCGCTGGAGACGAGCCTGCGGCAGGCCCTCGAGCATGGGGAGCTCAGCCTGGTCTATCAGCCGCTGATCGACCTGGCGAGCGAGCGCCTGTGCGGCGCCGAGGTCTTGCTGCGCTGGCAGAGCCCCGAGCATGGAACCGTGTCGCCCGCCGAGTTCATCCCCATCCTCGAAGACACCGGCATGATCGAACCGGTAGGGCTTTGGCTGCTCGAGCGGGCCTGCCTGCAGGTGCGCGCCTGGCGCGACGCCGGGTGGCCGCCGGTCTTCCTCTCGGTCAACGTGTCCATGCAGCAACTGATCCGCGGCGAGCTGTGCGCCAGGCTGGGGCAGCTGCTGGATGCCCTGGCGCTGCCGCCGGCCGCCTTCGAGCTGGAGATGACCGAGAGCGTGTTCATGGAGAACGCCGAGCGGATCGGCGCCACGCTCCGCGAGCTCCGGGCGCTCGGCATCGGCATCGCCATCGACGACTTCGGCACCGGTTACTCGTCGTTCGGTGCCCTGTCCCGGCTGCCCATCGACAAGCTGAAGATCGACAAGGTGTTCGTCGAGCGGGTGGGCAGCGACGAGAACGCCGACACCCTCTGCGCGGCGATCGCGGCGATGGCGCATAACCTGAGGCTGACGGTGGTCGCCGAGGGCGTGGAGAGCGAGGTGCAGCATCACCGGCTGCGGGCGATGGGCTGCGACCAGGCCCAGGGGTACTGGTACGGCCGGCCGGTCACGGGCGAGGGGTTCGAGGCGCTGCTGCGCGCCCTGGCGCAACGGCAGAGTCTCGCCTGAGTGACCGCCGGCCGGCGCAGGTCTTCCACCCCAACCGCAGTCCGCTGTAGTATCCGCGACCGTCCCGTTCGCATCCTCGCGCTCGCGACCCCCAGCGGCAGGAGCTCGGCCGTGCACCAAACGAAGGCCTTGCCGATCCCAAGGCTGTCCTCGATCCTCGCCTCGGTCGCATCCGAGCTGCGAGATCGTCACGGCCTCACGCGCCTGTACGTCGGCGGCGGCAGCGCTCTGGCCCTGCTCGATCACCTCTTCGCCGGCGCGGCGCTGCGGATGCGCGACTTCGACATGTTCCTCATTGCCGATCGGACCGTCGACGAAGAGCTGGCGCGCGGCGTCGGCCAGGCGCTCGATTCTCCCGACCTGCGCTTCCTCCCGCGGTACGTCTATGCGCGGCGGCGCACCCACAGCGCGCGCGAGCCGGTGGTCGCCGGGTGGGGTGCGCTGTGGGACGCGCACGGCGTCGAGGTCGACCTCTCGATGTTCCATGACGACGCGGCGCTCGAGCTCAACGGGCTGATGAACGTCGATCGCCTTCTCATTCCCCTGCCGCCCGACAAGACGTTGAACGAGATCGCGGCCGCCATCCTGGTAGCGGGATCGGCCGAGGCCGCGATCGTCGCGGGGCTGGTCGTGGACCCGTGGGGCGGCTACGCCAGCTGGGTGCACCGCTCGCCTGTCATCGCGGCATGGAACGCCATTCACGCCGCACCGATCGAATGCGCGATGCGCATCGTCAGGACCTGCGCGAGCAAGCTGCACGTCTCACGCCTGCACCCGGAGCTGGCCGATCCGCTGCGGGCGGCGATCCTCTGGGGACACGAGCGCGGGGAACCGTTCCTCCGCGTGCGCGGCTTCGTCAAGCTGCTGCATGACGATCGCGCCGCCGCCGAGCTCGAGATGATGCACTCGCTCGGCACCTTCAAGCACTGGCTGCCGGAGATCGGCGAGGTGATCGAGCGGCTCGGACACGGAGCCCTCGGCTCGCTGTTCGCGCAAGCCGATCGCGCGGGCCGCGGCGACGCCGAGCACCACGCCGCCTTCAAGCTCGCCGGCGAACAGGGCGGCGACGAAGTCAGCGCTTTGCGGCTCGAGGCACTTCTCCTCAGCATGCCCCCGGAACGGCGCGAGGCCGTCCTCGACGAGATCGAGATCGCCGAGCCGACGTTCGCATTCCTGGTGCGCGATCAACTGCCGCACGTGGAGAACCGGGCAGCCAACGCGACGCCGGCGCGAGCCCGACGTCGCGCCGGATCGCCAGCCGGCGAGCCCGGTGCGGCTGGCTCGCACCCGCCCGCGCAGCGGTCATCCCCACTGCACGCCATCGCGCCGCTGGCCTGAGCTACCGCCGCGATGGGCAACTGGACCGCCGTTCGGCGGGTGCTCTTCCTCACCGTCTTCATCGACCTGCTGGGGTTCGGCGTCGCGGTCCCGGTCCTCGCCTTCTGCGCCAAGCAGTACGGCGCCAGCGGAGCGACGCTCGGCCTCATCCTCGGCAGCTTCTCGCTGATGCAGTTCTTCTTCTCGCCGGTGTGGGGACGGCTCTCGGACCGCGTCGGCCGCAGGCCGGTGATCGTCGGCAGTCTCTTGGGGAACGTGATCGGGTTCCTGACCTTCGCGTTCGCTTCGAGCGTGAGCGGGCTCTTCGCGGCGCGCATCATCACCGGCATCGCCGCCGCGAGCATCCCCGCCGCGCAGGCGTACATCAGCGATTCGACCGACGAGACGAATCGCGCCAAGGGGATGTCGCTCATCGGCCTCGCCTTCGGCCTCGGTCTCGTCCTCGGGCCGCCGATCGGCGGGTTGCTCTCGAGCCTGGGAACGGACCTCGGGCTGTCACCGAGCCTGCTGCCGGGTGCCGCCGCCGCGATGCTCTCGGCGACCGCGCTGCTCATGGCCATCTTCGTGCTGCCCGAATCGCTGCAAAGGAACGCCGGCCGGCCCGAGACCGCGAGGAAGGACAGCGGCCGCTGGCTGCCGATCGATCGCGAGACGTGGTCGATCTTCTTCCGCACCCGCGAGCTCCGCCTCGCCGGCGGATCGCTGGCGGTGATCATGTGCACGCTCGCGTCGCTTGCACCGATTCTCGTGCTGGTGGGCAGAGACCGCTTCAGCCTCGCGGCGCGGGAAGTCGGTTATCTGCTCGGTCTCATGGGCGTCGTCGTGGTCGTCCTGCAGCTCACCGCCGTGCACCGGCTGGCGTCGCGGCTCGGCGACGTCGGGGCGGCCATGATCGGCGCCGGCGGGCTGACGCTCGGGCTCCTGCTGGTACCCACGACGACGGCACGCGGAGCGCTCGTCGTCGCGACCTGCCTCATGGGCGTCGGGCAGGGGCTCTGCCATCCGACGCTCAGCTCGTACATCAGCAAGATCGCGCCGACGTCGCATCGGGGCGGGGTCCTCGGCGTCGCGACGTCGCTCAACGCGCTCGCCCGCGTGATGGGTCCTCCGGTGGCCGGTCTGGCTTACGACGCATTCCGCACGCCGGGCGCGTCTCTGTCGCAGGTGGCCATCGTGGGCGTGGCGATGCTGCTGGCGATTCGGTTGATCGTCCCGGCGCGGCGGAGCGCCGCCGTCGTCGCCGGCTGAGAGCAGAGTGTGGTGGGCAGGCGGTCGCTGGTCTCCGGCCGGCGTTCGCGACCGGTGCCGGAGGGCGCCGCCCAGGGGCACGGCTCGCCTTCTGAGAGCTTCGGGCGGGAGCGCTCGCCTTGCCTGCAGGGCGCGCAGCGCAGCCGCTGTTACCCGGCGTCCGTTCGAAGCGCCCTGCAGGAAGCCCCTGGGCGACGCCCTCCGGCACCGGTTCGCGCGAACGCCTTCACTGGTGGTCGTCGAGCTTCCGGGTGGCGAGCTCAGGCATCCCCGTGGTGACTGCAGCTCTCTACCTCGCGCTCCCTTGATCGCTGCCGAGGTGAGTCCCTCGTGCCGCTCGGGTGCCGGGATGCGCGCCGCTGACTGTCCCGTCACAACTCGCGCGCCACTGTGGTCGCCGGAGCGGGTTGGGTGGATGAGCCATCGAGACTGCTTAGTCACTTCGCTCCTCGCACTGACGTGACTCGCGTGGTCACGCCGTCCCTTGTCATCGCGAGCGAAGCGAAGCGATCTCGATGCTGCCGCGACCACTAGCGTCCAACGTGATCTCGCGCCCCGCGCCAAGTGCAGTCCACTCCGGCGACCCCGGATGGAGCGCGAGTTGTGACGGGACAGTCAGCGGCGCGCATCCCGGCACCCGAGCGGCACGGCGACGGTTGTGGTGAGACGTGAAGAGAGCGCGAGGCACAGCGTCTCATCGACCACGGCGAGACTCGATCTCGCGCCGAGTCGCTCGGCGACCACTCGTGAAGGCGGGTGCCCAGCGTGGCCGGAGGGCGCCGCCCAGGCGCCTCCCGGAAGGCGCTGTGCACGGTGCTGGGTAACAGCGGCTGCGATGCGCGCCTTCCGGGCGAGGCGAGCGCTCCCGCCCGAAGCTCTCAGAAAGCGAGCCGTGCGCCAGGGCGGCGCCCTCCGGCCACGCCAGCACCCGCCGACCGGGTGGGCACAGCGGGCCGCAGTCATCGCACCGCCTCCGCATTCTCCGCATCCACTAGGAATGCTGCCCACTCCACCGGGTGGGCAGCATCCGTGCTGTGGCGGCTAGAATCCCCGCGAGCTCAGCAAACAAGGGAGTCCCGCATGGCCGCCAAGCACGTCTACTCCTTCGGCGACGGCAGCGCCGACGGCGCCAACGCCGACAAGCTGCTGCTCGGCGGCAAGGGCGCCGGCCTCGCCGAGATGAGCCGGCTCGGGGTGCCGGTGCCGCCGGGGTTCACCATCACCACCGAGGTCTGCACCTGGTTCCAGGCCCACGGCGGCAGCTACCCGCCTGGGCTCGCCGAAGAAGTCGACGAGCACCTCCGTCTCCTCGAGTCGCCGGATGGGCCGCCGCTTCGGCGACGCCGCGGACCCGCTGCTCGTCTCCGTGCGCTCCGGCGCCGCCATCTCCATGCCCGGGATGATGGACACCATCCTCAACCTCGGCCTCAATCGCGACGGCGTGCACGGCCTCGAAGCGGCGGGCGCCGACCCGCGCTGGGTGCGCGACTGCTACCGCCGGCTGCTGCAGATGTACGGCGACGTCGTGCTCGAGGTCGGCAAGGAGCGCTTCGAGGCGCACTTGACCGCGGCGCGCCAGAAGCAGGGCGCCAAGACCGACGCCGAGCTCACCGCCGAGAGCCTCGACGGCGTCATCGCCGCCTACGAGGCGCTGCTCGAGAGCGAAGGCAAGCCCTTCCCGCAGGACCCGCGCGACCAGCTGTGGGGGGCAATCGGCGCCGTCTTCGGCAGCTGGGACAATCGCCGCGCCCGCGAGTACCGGCGCCTGCACGGCATCTCCGAGAGCCTCGGCACGGCGGTCAACGTGCAGGCGATGGTCTTCGGCAACCGCGGCGACGACTGCGCCACCGGCGTCGGCTTCACCAGGAACCCCGCCACCGGCGAGAGCCGCTTCTTCGGCGAGTACCTGGTCAACGCCCAGGGCGAGGACGTCGTCGCCGGCATCCGCACGCCGCAGCCGATCGAGGGGAGCGGTCCGGGCACCGGCATGGCGAGCGACTTCCCGCAGGCTCACGGGCAGCTGCACGAGGTGGCGCAGCGGCTCGAGCGCCACTTCCGCGACATGCAGGACCTCGAGTTCACCGTCGAGGCCGGCAAGCTCTACCTGCTGCAGACTCGCGGCGGCAAGCGCACCGGGCCGGCCGCCGTGCGGATCGCCGTCGAGATGGCGGAGGCTGGTCTGCTGACGCCCGACGAGGCGGTGCAGCGCGTCGAGCCCGAGCAGCTCGAGCAGCTGCTCGCCCCCGGCTTCGACCTCGCGGAGAAGCGGCGCGCCATCGCCGACGGGCGGCTGCTCGCCAAGGGCCTCCCCGCCGGCCCCGGCGCCGCCTGCGGTCGCATCGCGTTGACCGCGGAGCGCGCCGCCGAGATGGCGGCCGCCGGACCCGTGCTGCTGGTGCGCGAGGAGACCTCGCCCGAGGACATCGTCGGCATGCACGCCTCGAAGGGGATCCTCACCTCGCGCGGCGGCATGACCTCGCACGCGGCGGTGGTGGCGCGCGGGCTCGGCAAGCCCTGCATCGTCGGCGCCGAGGCGCTGCACGTCGACAGCCGCTTCGGCGTCGCTGCGAGTGGGGGAGCAGAGCTTCCGCGAAGGCGACGAGCTGTCGATCGACGGCACCACCGGCGAGGTGATCGCCGGCGCCTTGAACCCGCACCCGTCGCCGATCGTGCGCGAGCTGATCCACGGCGAGGCCGCCGACGATCCCGGCCCCGCCGCCGCCTTCGCCAAGCTGCTCGGCTGGGCCGACGCGGCGCGCCGGCTGCGCGTGCGCGCCAACGCCGACACTCCCGAGGACGCGCGGGTGGCGCGCGCCTTCGGCGCGCAAGGGATCGGCCTCTGCCGCACCGAGCACATGTTCTTCGCCGAGGACCGCATCGCCTGGGTGCGGCGGATGATCCTCGCCGAGAGCGAGGCGGAGCGGAAGGCGGCGCTCGACGACGCTGCTGCCGGTGCAGCAGGCCGACTTCGAGGGCATCTTCGCGGCGATGAACGGGCTGCCGGTGACGGTGCGCCTGCTCGACCCGCCGCTGCACGAGTTCCTGCCGCACGAGCCGAAGGCGATCGCCGCAGCTCGCCGGGCAGATGGGCATCGAGCCGGCGCTGCTCGAGCACGACGGTGCATTCGCTCGACGAGGTCAACCCGATGCTCGGCCACCGCGGTTGCCGGCTCGGGCTCACCGCGCCCGACATCTATCGCATGCAGGTGGAGGCGATCGTGCGCGCCGCCTGCGTGAGGAAGCGCGCCGGCGACGACGTGCTGCCCGAGATCATGCTGCCGCTGGTGGGCGGCGAGGAGGAGCTGGCGGTGCTGCGGCGGCATACGCAGGAGGTCGTCGACCGCGTGCTCGCCGAGGAGCGGGTGGCGCTGCCGGTGCTCATCGGCACCATGATCGAGGTGCCGCGCGCCTGCACCGTGGCCGACCGCGTCGCCCGTCACGCCGACTTCTTCTCGTTCGGCACCAACGACCTGACGCAGATGACCTACGGCTTCTCGCGCGACGACGTCGGCCGCTTCCTGCCGCAGTACCTCGAGCAGGGGATCCTCCCCTTCGACCCCTTCGCGCGCCTCGACGAGCAAGGGGTAGGGCAGCTGGTGGCGATGGCCTGCGAGCGCGGCCGCCGCACCGACCCCGGGCTCAAGATCGGCATCTGCGGCGAGCACGGCGGCGAGCCGCACTCGGTGGCGTTCTTCGACTCCGTGGGGCTCGACTATGTCTCGTGCTCGCCGTATCGGCTGCCGATCGCACGGCTGGCGGCGGCGCGGTGTCGGTTGAAGATGGATCGCGCCGCGGAAGCGGCGTAGCTGCGGTCGGCTCATGGCGAGCCGCCGGCTGAGGGGAGTCTGGCGCTGGGTTCGGCGCGGCGCGCTCGTCGTGCTGCTGCTGCTCGCGGCGCTCGTGCTCTTCGTACGGCTGCGCTACGGCAGCGGCAGCACCGACTTCCCGGAGCGCATCGGAGAGCCGCTGCTGGGTGGAGAAGCGCTCGAAGTGGTGGCGAGCCTGCCGCAGCCGCCCGGCAACGTCGCCGTGTCTGCCAACGGCCGCGTGTTCCTTTCGATGCACCCGGAAGGACGCCCGCGCGTGAAGATGGTCGAGCTCGTCGGCGGCGAAGTGCGCCCGTTCCCCGACGCCTCCTGGCAAGCGCGGCGCGGCGAGGACGCGGACGGCGAGGCGCTGCCGTTCTTCGATGCCGTCCTCGGCGTGCGCATCGACCGCCAGGGCCGCTTCTGGACGCTCGACCACGCCAACCACGGCATCGGCCAGCCGCGTCTCCTCGCCTTCGACGTGAAGAGCGGCACCCTCGTGCAGCGCTACGACTTCCCGCGCTCGCTCGCGCCGCGCGGCTCGTTCCTCAACGACTTCCAGGTGAGCGACGACGGCCGCTACGTCTTCATCGCCGACTCCAGCATCTTCGGGCTCGATCCGGCGCTGCTGATCGTCGACACCGAGAGCGGCCGCACGCGGCGAGTGCTCGCCGGCCATCGCTCGATGCAGGCGGAGCCCTACGTTCCGGTCGTCGGCGGCCGCCCGATGCGCGTCTTCGGCATCTTCACCGTCAAGCCGGGCGTCGACTCGATCGCGCTCGACAACCGCGGCAACCTCGCCTTCGCCGCCGTCACCGCGCGCCGCATGTTTCGCGCCCGCCTCGCCGACCTGATGGACGAGCAGCTGGAGCCCGCCGCGCTGGCAAGTCGCGTCGAAGACTTCGGCGCCAAGCCGATGACCGACGGCATGTCAGCCGACGCCGCCGGGAACCTCGTGCTCACCGATCCGGGGCACGACGCGCTGCAGCTGCTGGCGCCGGACGGAACGCTGACGACGCTCGTCCGCGACCCGCGCCTGCGCTGGCCGGACGGGCTGTCGTTCGGTCCGTGCGGCGCTGCCGCCTCGAGCGCGGAGTGTCTCTACGTCACCTGCTCGGCCCTGCACCAGGTGATCGGACGCACCCCCGGCCAGATCCGCCGCGCCGGCCCCTACCAGGTCTTCCGGCTGCGGATGCCCCGCCCAGGTTACGCCGGGCACTGACCGCGACGACGCCCGCCGCTACTGTCATCGCCGAGTCAGGCTGGGAGCGCGGGCGTCGGTTCCTCACCCCACAGATCGTCGTCGATCTCGGTGAGACCTTCCGCGAACTCCCACGGCGTGTTCCTGCGAGGCGTTCGGCCAACTCCTCGGCCTCCAGCAGCCCGTTCAGGGGCCGCTCGCGACCGCGAACGTGGACGACGAGGTAGCGGTCGCTCTCGACCAGGCGGAGCAGGTAGATCCTCCGGTAGGCCTTCCGGTAGTCGATCCGCACCACCTGCACTTCCTCCTCCTCGCCGGCGGTCTTCGAGAGAGCACGCAGTCCCGAGGCCAGCGCACGCGCGTACTTCTCACCCACCCAACGCGAATACCAATCGCCGTCCTCCCGCATCTCCGACCGCACGTAATACCGCTCGCGTCCGTCGAGGTAGACCACGCTCGACCACCCGCTCGGCGTCCACTGCTCTCGCAACGCGCGCTTCGGATCGAGCTTGCCGCGATGGCTCACCACTGGAAGCGACTCCCCGAGCCACAGCGTCTTGCTCAGCTCCTTCGGCGCGCCACGCTGGCGCCACTTGGAATAGCGATAGCCGCTGAGCGCCGAGAACATCTCGTTGCCGAAGAAGATCGGGGCGCAGAGATCCCGCGCCCGGAGCCTCGAGCTCCCGAACATCGGTTCCCGCGGTGCTCCCGTCGGTGGCTGATCGGGCGGCGCCAGCTTGACCCGGCGGCGCAGCGCGTTGCGCCCCCGGTACTCGAGGCCGGTAAAGGTCTGCCGCCAGCGACCCATCCTGAGGCCGCCGCGGAGACCCTCATACGGATGCCCCGGGGTCTCCGCCGGATCCAAGGGATCGCTGACGCGATAGGACGTGGCGCCATCCACGGTCTGAAACCCGGTGACGAGAACGAGGTGCTGGACCGCCGATCGACCATCAGGCCAGAGCAGGAGCTCGACCGGACCGTTCTTGCGCAGCTCGCGCTGAAGCTCGGCTTCTTCGAAGAGGCCGCTCGACGTGTCTGGCTCCGGAGAAACCTTTCGCTACCCATAGGGGCAGAATTCTTTCGGGCGGAATGCGCTGATCGTCGACGGGACCGCCGGCTCGGAAACGGCGCTGGTAAGCGTCGACGATCCTCTCGATCGGCACTTCGACGGCGAAGCAGGAGAGCGCGTTGCGAACGCAGGCCGCCCAGCACCAGGTGGGATGGCTCCTGCTGCTGCTTGTGACGGATGACCCAGCGAAAGTCGCCCTCGCCTCCGTCCACGGCTCCCTCCCAGAAGAGCGACCGCGGTCTCAGGTCCCTCAAGCGGGCTGGTTTGGACGGCTGGGCATACCGCTGGGCCGGTCACGCGGCAGGCCCTCCCGGGTCAGCTGGCGAAGCGGGGCGCGCCACAGGGCCTGGTCAACCCGCCCGGGCCCTCGTTGGTCACATAGGGAATCCGGACCGCGGCGAGCTTCGTCGCGTCCCAACCCTCGGCCACCGCGTAGAAGTACCCGAAGTCCTTGTCGCCCGTGGGGTCCGGGCCGGTAACCGCGTAAAGGTTGGTGAAGCCGAGGACCTCGTCGAGCTCGCGGTTGATCACCCAGACCTGGATTTCGGGGCCCCGCAAGGTGACCCGCCGGCGATTGCCGCCGTCGTCCTCGAAGACGAGCGTTGCGGTCTCGGTGTCCAACGTCGCCCGCAGCTGGTATCCGGTGGCCAGGCTCTGCTCTCCAGTTGCCGGCGTTTGCTTCTTCGTCGGGGGCGCGAAACTCATAGAGCGCCGCCGCGTCGACAGCCCGGAACACGCCCGTAGCCTCGAGACGACCGCGGTCGAGCACGAACGTGCCGGCGAGCTGATCGGTGGCCGGGCGGACCCTCCGCCCGGACAAGTCGTCGGCCAGCAGGCCTCGGTCGAAGCGCGAGTAGTCCTTCGAGATCTCGGCGAGGGGAGGCACCCACCAGAGGTTGTTCTCCTCGCCCGCCTTCGCGGCGTCCTTCCCGAAGCCGGTTGGCGTCTCGTTCTCGACTTGGAGGCCTGGGGAACCGCTGGCGAGACTGATCGCCTCCGTTCGAGGCTCGAAGAAAACGAGCTCGTCGCCGGCGGGCAGCATCCCGTTGAGCGAGGGCTTGGCGAGCGTGGTTCGCAGCTTCGGCGACTTGTCCGTCTTCGCTGCGTCGAGGTCGCGCGCGCGGACCACCACTAACGCCTGGTGGGGCGGGATGTCGAAGGGCGATTCTTTGTCGTCGGCCCATTTCCCGTCCCGCAGGTTGGGCAGCACCGAGAGCCATTCGTCGCCCTGGTCCCTGGGAGGTACGAGCGCCGCCAAGCCGATGAAGCGAACCGTGAGCTGTGCCATGTTTTCGTCTCCTCGCTCCTGGAGACGAACGCTCTGGCGAAATTCTCAGTTGCTCAACAGCACGAAGTCCGGCCAACGTCGGACGCCGGGGCGATTCGTCCGCCCGCCAGCGCTGGATCGCCTGCCGCTGGGCGTGCGCCAGTGCGCGAGCGGGCGGTCCGTCGAAAGAGCCGTAGAAATCGATCATCAGGTCGCGCGCCTCGTCATCGGCGACGTCGGCGATCGTGGTCAACACCGCGGGTGCGCCGGCCGCCAGCGCCGCCCGCCCCAGGTTCCAGCTCACCTGCCACGATCCCGTCCCCGCGCGCGCGGTGGAGCAGCCCGAGAGAGTCACCAGATCGACTCGGGAAAGGTCGAGCGCCGCCAGATCGGACGCGGTGACGAAAGGGTCCTCCCGCTCGGATGGGCTGACGAGCAGACCGGGCTCGCCCGCGTGGACGTTGGGCAGGGCGTGGCCGGCGAAGTGGAAGATCGAAGCGCTGGGCAAACGGCGGAGCAATGCACGGCGATGGGCGTCGGTGCCGCGAATGTGCGTCGATCGCGGATACCGGGCCGCGATCGTTTCGGCTTCCTTTCGTGCGCCTGGAAGGGTTTGCAGGACTCCCCGCCCCGCGATATCAGGCTCGAAAACGACCACAGCCGCCGGATCGGCCGCCGCCGTCCGTGGCGGCGCCAGATCGGCGACCGCACCGAACCGCAAGACCAGGTCCTCGACGAGGTAGGCACCGCGGCGTTGATCGAAGAGGCCGGCGAAAGGCACTGCCGCGAGCTCCGCGCCGGGGACGATCAGCAGCTCGTCGAAGCCGCGGACGAGCTCGATCCATGGCCGCGCGATCAGCTCGAACAGCTCGCCCGCGTGGAGCTGTGACTCCGCACCGTCGAGCGACCGCCAGTATCGTTGCATGGCGGCGCGAACGTCTTTCCGCGCCGTCGGCCAGGTCACCGGTAGTGGATCGTCTCCGGCGATCACCCACGCGACGGAGAAGTCGTCCAGCTGAGTCAGCACTACCAAGGCCGTTCTCCGTTCGGCCCGGAGTCGGCGCGACAACTCCTCTGCCGCCGGCTGCGGGCGGATCTTCCCGGGCGCCGCGACGGCGAGCACCTGCTGCAGAGTCACGAACGCATTCCCCGGCCGATGAAGCGCGACCTGCAGCGCCATGAGCTCGTCGGCCACCGACTGCCGCGTACCGACGAACGAGAGTCGCGCCGCCTCCACCGAGTGCAGGGCACTCGCTCTTTCGAGCTCCAGCCCGAGGGCCTTCTCGAGATCAGCGTTTGCCGCGGCGTAGCGACCTCGTTCCTTGGCCGCCCTGGCCCGCCGGTGGAGGGCCATGACGAGAAGGTCCTTGCGTCCCTGCCTGGTGAGCTGCTCGACGGCCTGATCGAGCTCCTCGAGCGCGTGCTCGGGATTCGCGGCGGAAGCGGTGGCAAACGAAAGCTCGGCGAGCAAGAAATCTCGATCGCGGCTCGCGGGCAGCGACGCCGCCGTCTCGACCGCGAGTTGCAGCGCCTGCGTCGCCGACCGCGGCCGTTCCAACACCGCCAGGAGAGTGCCCCCTCCAGAGCTGAGCGCTCGCCAGCAGCCTGGGATGCTCGCTGGCGCCGTGGCGCAGCGCCTCGTCCTGAAACTCCAGAGCAAGGCGCGGCAAGCCCTGAGACTCCGCGACGGCGGCGAGGATGTTGCTGATGAAGAAGACGCGCGAAGAGTCTGCCGAGTCGTCGGCTCGGAGCAGCGCCGTGCCGGCTGCTCTCCAGGCCGGGCCTGGTTGGCCGATCGCGGCGAACGACTCGCCGGCGAGAACCCCCACCGAAGCGGCGAGGCCCGTTGCACCGATGGCTTCGAAATCGTGCTGCGCCTGAGTGAAGAGCTCGAGCGCTTCGAGCAAGCTGTCTCTAGCCAGGGCGGCACGGCCCAGCGTCCAACGAGCCTGTCCAGCCGCCCAGCGGTAACCACGTTGCTGCGCTATTTCGGCAGTCGTGAGGAGGCCTCTCTCGTCAAGCTCGCCGGGCTCGCCGAGCTCGCCGAGCTCAAAACGCGCGGCGCCGAGATAGGCTCCCGCCAGCAGCCCAAGGGCTTCGCTCGGCTGCGAACCCCGGCTCACGCTATCGGCGAGCATCGCTGCCGCGCCTTGATAGTCACGGCATGCTCGACCGTAGGGTCGCCGGCAGTGGCGGTGTCGCTGGAGCCCAGGCCGCGCAGCTGCGCTTGGAGCGGCCGCGTCGCGGGCGGCAGCGGAAGGAGGCGAGCCCGCCGGCGAAGCTCGTCGTGGAATCGCACGTCCCGCCGGTCGCGGCTGGGAGTGCGCCCCCTGCACAGGCCGGAGTCTGCTTCGCAGGGTTGCCAGGCGACGGTGTCGTCGAGACGAGCCACCGTCCACCTGACTCGCGGCGCCTCTCTCGCGCACGCCGCTGCCACCAGCGCGACGCCGACGGCGAGTATTCCCGGAGACCAACCCACAGTTGCACGTGAAGACGCGGACGCCATGCGGGAAACACAGACACCTACGTTCCGGCACATACGTGAAGCCGTCCTGGAAGTTGCTTCGGGCCAGTGTACACGACGGAAGCCTCGACCTCGATCTGCGAGACGCAGGTCGGGTCTCCGCTTCCCAGCTGCACGAAGTTGTTGGGTGACTGCCCGGGACACCTCGCCCCAGTTACAATCCTCGCCCTTCCCAGGAGGTTCCCCCATGGCAGCGTTCACCACGCGCGAGCGGCTTCGCTACGCCTTCGACAGCACTCTCTCCCGCGGCACCCCGGCGCTCATCGGCTGGCTGGCCGTGGCCTCCGCCGCGCTCATCGTCGTCATCGCGCTGCCGGTGTGGGCGGCGCGCTGGGCGCCGCTGGCCGACGGGCGTCCCGCAGGCTTCGTCGAGGTGGCGTGGATGTCGCTGATGCGCACGCTCGACGCCGGCACCATGGGCGGCGACGCGGGAGCTGGGCGTTCCTGCTCGCCATGCTCGCCGTCACGCTGGGCGGCATCTTCGTCGTCAGCACGCTGATCGGCGTGCTCACCAGCGGCATCGAGGGCAAGCTCGACGAGCTGCGCAAGGGCCGCTCGCGCGTGGTCGAGAGCGACCACACGGTGATCCTCGGCTGGTCGCCGCAGATCTTCGCGATCATCTCGCGAGCTGGTGCTCGCCAACGAGAACCGGCGCGAGCCGCGCATCGTCATCCTCGCCGACCAGGACAAGGTCGAGATGGAGGACGAGATCCGCGAGCGCAGGTCGCCGACACCGGCAAGACCACGCGATCGTCTGCCGCACCGGCAGCCCGCATCGACCTCGACCGACCTGGAGATCGTCAGCCCGCACGACGGCGCGCTCGATCATCGTCCTCGCGCCCGAGGGCGACGAGCCCGACTCGCGAGGTGATCAAGACGATCCTGGCGATCACCAACAACCCGAACCGCCGGCCCGAGCCGTACCACATCGTGGCCGAGATCGCGCGACGCCGCGGAACCTGGAGGTGGCGCGGATGGTGGGCAAGGACGAGGTCGAGCTGGTGCTCGCTCGGCGACCTCATCGCGCGCATCATCGTGCAGACCTGCCGCCAGTCGGGCCTGTCGGTCGTCTACACCGAGCTGCTCGACTTCGGCGGCGACGAGATCTACTTCACGCGAGGAGCCGGCGCTGGTCGGCAAGACCTTCGGCGAGGCGCTGCTGGCCTACGAGGACTCGCGCGTGATCGGGCTGCGGCCGCGCCGGCGGCGGCGTGCGGCTCAACCCGCCGATGGACACCGTGCATCGGCGCCGGCGACCAGCTCATCGTCATCGCCGAGGACGACGACACCATCCGGCTGCCGGCGCCGGCGAGCCGCCGGCCGATCGACGAGGCGGCCATCCGCACCGGCGCGCCGCCGCGCGCCGCGGCCCGAGCGCACGCTGATCCTGGGCTGGAACGGGCGCGCGCCGACGATCGTCCGCGAGCTCGACGCACTACGTGGCGCCCGGCTCGGACGGTGACCGTGGTCGCCGAGTCGGCGGACGGCGACGGGCGAGCTCGACCGCGACTGCGGCCGGCCTGCCAGACCAGAAGCTCGACCGTGCGCGACGGCGACACCACCGACCGCGCGCACGCTCGACGGCCTGGACGTCGCCGAGCTACGACCACGTCATCGTGCTCTGCTACGCGGACACGCTCGACGACGCAGGAGGCCGACGCCCGCGACGCTGGTCACGCTGCTGCACCTGCGCGACATCGCCGAGCAAGGGCGGCGCACGACTTCTCGATCGTCAGCGAGATGCTCGACGTGCGCAACCGCGAGCTGGCCGAGGTCACCCGCGCCGACGACTTCATCGTCAGCGACAAGCTGGTCAGCCTGATGCTGTCGCAGGTCTCCGAGAACAAGGAGCTGAACGGCGGTCTTCGACGACCTCTTCGACCCCGAGGGCTCGGAGATCTACCTGAAGCCGGCCGAGCGACTACGTCGACGCCGGGCGCGCCGGTGAACTTCTACACCGTGGTCGAGGCGGCGCGGCGGCGCGGCGAGGTGGCGATCGGCTACCGCCTCGCGCGCCGCACGCCGAAGACGCCGCGCAGCGCCTACGGCGTGGTGGTCAACCCCGACAAGGGCGACCGCGTCACCTTCGCGGCCGCCGACAAGGTCATCGTGCTCGCCGAGAGTTGAGCTTTCGGCCTAGAAGCTGATCCGCGCCCCCAGCCGCAGCGTCCGCGGCGGCGTGCGCAGCACCGCCTTGCCGTAGCCGGGGTTGACCGGCGTCGGCTCGACGTTGTCGGACTCCTGGAAGCCCCAGCGCTGGTCGAGCAGCACCGGCCGCTGGGCGTCGAGCAGGCTGAAGACGTCGGCGAGGAAGTTGATCGTCACCGGCCCGACCTCGAACGGGTAGCCGAAGTGGAGGTCGACCTCGTAGTTGTCCGGCGTGCGCCCCTCGGCGCCGCGCTTGGTCAGGAAGAACTCGTAGCGGCCGTAGATGTCGGAGTAGCCGTAGCGGGTGAGCGGCGTGCCCGTGCGCCAGTAGGCGGCGGCGCCGACCTCGAGCTTCCACGGCGTCGTGTAGATGCCCGACGACCTTGAACTGGTGGCGGCGGTCGTTCGACAGCGGTCCGTTGTTGGTGATGGTGCCGCGGTGCGCCGGGTCGCCGTCGGTGAAGAAGTCGTAGTAGTCGTAGGCGGCGGAGATGTTGGGGTCGGCGCCGACGTTGGTGAACGGCGCGTAGAGGCCGTCGAAGTTGCCGTCGAGCTTGGAGTAGAGGTACGACGCCATGCCCTGCCAGTTGTTCGAGAAGCGCTTGTTGACGTCGAGCTGCACGCCCTTGAAGACGCGCTTCGGCTCGGGCGCCGGGAAGGCGCTCTCGTAGTCGAGGGTGGAGATCTCGCGCATGATCCCCTCGCCGGGGTTGCCGATGCAGTAGGTGCCGTCGCGCAGGTCGGAGCAGAGGAAGTCCTCGATCACCTGGCCGTAGTCGCGGTAGATGCCCTTGATCCCCACCGCGAGCGTCGGGCGCGACCTCGCGGTCGTAGCCGAGGATGTACTCGTTGATGTACTGGTTCTCGAGGTCGGGGTCGGAGGGCTCGGTGAAGCCGCCGAAGATCACCGACTCCTCCTCGAGGTCCGCCTCGGCGTCGGCGTTGGGCGCCGTGCCGGTGGGGGAGAAGTTGAAGATGCGCGCCTGCCGCTCGTAGCTGAACGAGCGGATGACGAGGTCCATCGAGAGCTGCTCGTAGTAGCGGCCGTAGGAGCCGTAGAGCCGCTGGTGGGTGTCGCTCGGCGGCGCCCAGATGAAGCCGAGCCGCGGCGCGTAGTCCTTGTCGAGGTCGATCTGCTTGGTGCCGGAGGCGTCGATGATCTCCTGGCGGTCCCAGCGCACGCCGAGGCTCAGGGTCAAGGAGTCGGTGACGTTCCAGCGGTCCTGCAGGTAGACCGTCGTGACCTGGTGCTCGGGCGCGGCGACGAGCGCGCTCACCGGCGCGTTGGCGACGGTGGCGGTGGGCGTCGTCCAGTAGAAGTGGCTGTAGACGTCGCGCGGCGTCGGTGCCGAAGACGTCGACCTGCTGGCCGCCCGAGTAGCGGCGCAGCACGGTGGCGTCCTCCTCCTCGTACTCGAGGCCGCCCTTGATCTCGTGGCCGCCGAGGATAGCGGGTCAGCGAGACGCCCCAGAAGTCGCGCTGGAACTCCTTCTGCTGGATGAGACCGAAGCCGCCGGTCTGGAAGAAGTCGTCGTCGACGGAGCGGAACTGGATGGCGTCGCCGGCCGCCGGTCTCGGGCCCCACCGAGTTCTCCTCCTGGTGGCGCGACGCCTGCGCGGTGGCGAGCCAGTTGCCGCCGAAGAGCCCCTCGTAGCGCAGCGAGTAGTCCTCGCCGCCGAAGCTGCGCACGCCCTCGTAGGTGAGCGGGTCGCCGTTGAGCGAGTGCTGGGCGTCGTTGATGGCGCCGGCGTCGTCGCGCGGGTCCTGGAAGAAGGTGCCGATGAGGCTGTGGCTGGCGTTGAGCCGCCAGGTGAGCTTGCCGGCGGCGAGGTCGCGGTCGCTCGTCGACGTCGACGACCTGCGCCGGCGAGCGGGCCGGCGGGCAGCGTGCTGTCGATGGTGTTCTTGACCCGGTCGTAGGCGGCGAAGAACCAGAGCTTGTCCTTGACGAAGAAGCCGCCGAGGTCGAGGCCGTAGTCCTTGCGGGTGAAGCCGGCGGCGGTGCCGCCGGTGGAGACGACCTCTTCGGCCTCCTCCTGCAACGAGTCGTCGTCGTAGTAGGCGAAGACGTCGCCGTGCAGCTCGTTGCCGCCCGACTTGGTGATGACGTTGATGATGCCGCCGGTGGAGCGGCCGAACTCGGCCTCGTAGCCGCCGGTCTTGACGTCGAGCGCCTGGATGAACTCGAAGTTGAGCTCCTTGCCCTGGAAGCCGTACTCGGCGCCGGTGGTGTTGACGCCGTCGATGTAGTAGACGTTCTCGGCGCCGCTCGAGCCGTAGACGGTGATCGTGGACTGGTCCTTGTTGTCGGGGTTGGCGTCGGTGGAGGCGCCGGGCACCACCTGCACGACGGCGGCGTAGTTGCGCGCCGTGGGGATGGTCTCGATCTCCTTGGCGCCGAGGTTGGAGCCCAGCGTCGTGGTCGATGGTGTCGATCAGCGGCGCCGAGGCGACGACGGTGATCGCCTCGGTCGTCACCGACGGCTGCAGCACGGCGTTGACGGTGGCGTTGCGGCCGAGGCTCACCGCGAGGTCGGCTTCCTGGGTGTGGAAGCTCTCGAGCGTGAACTTGACGTGGTAGGCGCCCGGCGGCAGGAAGGCGAGGGTGTAGGCGCCGTCGGCGTCGGTGATGCCGACGCGGCTGCCCTGGAGGGCCGGGCTCGTGGCCTCGACGGTGACGCCCGGCAGCGCGCTGCCGTCGGCGGCGGTCACCGTGCCGACGATGCCGCCGGTGGTCTGCGCGAGAGCCGCCGCCGGCAGGGCGAGCAGCGCGACCAGCACGAGCAGGACGTGGAGCGGCGAAAGCGGCTTGGAACGAATCATGTGGAACCTCCTCGCGGACGGACCGGGCGGCCCCGCGGACATTGCATGGAAGAGCGGTTGCTGAGGAACCCGACTCTATAACGGCCGCATCAGCCGCCGAGCTCGGCGAGCTGCTGGCGCAGCTGCGGCTGGTTGGGATCGAGCGCCAGCGAGCGCCGCAGTGCCTCGGCGGCGCCCGCGGTGTCGCCGAGGCAGAGGCGCGCCACGCCGACGGCGGCGTACGCCTCGGCGCGCTCGGGGCCGAGGTCCGTCGCGCGCTCGAAGTCGTGCAGCGCCGGCGCGCACTGCTCGCGCTCGAGCCGCAGGCGGCCGGCGAGGAGCCAGAGCCGCGGCTCGCCCGGCAGGCGCTCGAGGCCCTGCTCGACGAGGCGTTGCGCGCGATCACGATCGCCGCCGGCCGCGTAGTGGAGGACGCGGTTGCCGAGCGCGTCGGCGGGGTCGGGCAGCCCGCCGCCGAGCGCCTGCAGCAGCAGCCGGTCGGAGCGGTCGCGCTCCGCCGGCTGATCGCGCAGCAGCTCGGAGAGGTTCCACGCCGCCGATTCGTCGCCGGGGGCGAGCAGGAGCGCCGCCTCGAAGGCGTTGCGCGCCTCGTCGCCCCGCCTTTCGGCGCGCAGGATGAGCCCTTCGTTGTCGAACGACGCCGCGGTTCGGGTGGAATTGGTGACACCCGCGTTCGCGGCGGGGGCGCTGCCGTCGTGCCCTGCTGTCGAGCGTGCGGGCGAGGGCTGCTCGCCACCCGCCGCGTAGCCGAGCGCGCGTAGCGCCGCGAGCGCTTCGTCGCCGCTGGCCGCTCCGCCGGCACCGGGCCCGCCGCTGGCGGGTTCATCGCTCGGCGGACGAAACGCACGTCGATAGTCGGCCGCCGTGCGCGCCGGACCGACGGGCCGCGGGATTCCTCCCACGGCGAGCGACGGCCCGGCGACGCCCACACCCGGCGGCAGGTCGAGCAGGTCGAGCACGGTGGCGCACACCTGCCGCACGCCGCCGGCGGCGCCCGCTCCCGCGCGCACGCCCGGTCCCCATAGCAGCCAGATCCCCTCGTTGCGGTGCCACTTCGCGGCCGTACCGTGCGCGGAGGCCGAGAGCCCCGCCGGCCGCTGGTCGCCCCAGCGGAAGCCGTGGTCGGAGACCAGCAGCAGCCGCGCGCCCCGTTCCTGCGCCAGCAGCCGGTAGGCGCCGAGCAGCTCGTCGACGTGGCGGAAGTAGGCGTCGGGCACGCCGCCGTAGCGCGCGACGTCGGCCGCGTCGACGCCGGGCAGCGCCGGCGGCGCGTAGCGCGCGAAGGCGTGGCCGATGCTGTCGGTCCCCTGCAGGTAGAGGATGGCGAGGTCGGGCTCGACCTCCGACAGCGCATCGCGAAACAGCGCGTCGTAGGTGGCAGTCTCGACGAGGATCCGCCGCAGCGCGCCGACGGGGTGGGCGTACGGATCGCGAACGGCGGCGGCGCGCCGTAGCTCCGCCTCGTCGAGCCACGGCAGGTACTCGCGCAACGCCACCAGGTCGGCCGCCGACTGCGCCGCGTGGAGCCGCTCCTTCGCCCACGGCAGCCGCTCCGGCGGCGTCACGGATCCGGCAAGTGCCTCGTCGGGATGGAGGAACGAGAAGAAGCGGTCCGCCACCATCAGGCCGTTCACCGCCTCGGCGGGGTGCGTCGCCCACAGCCCGAGCACGACGACCTTGCGCCGCGCGCTCGCCGCCATGTTCCACACCGCCGGCGCGCGACGCTCCGAGCTGGTGATCGGCTCGGGCACGCCGTCGCTAGGCCGCCGGCGTGCGAAGTCGAGGATGCGGTGCTCGAGGGGCGAGACCCCGGTCATCATCGTCGTCCACAGCAGCGGCGACAGCGGCGGCTGCTCCGTCGCGAGCACTCCGCGGCGGCCCTCGCGCACCAGCCGCTGCAGCTCCGGCATCGCGCCCGCCGCGAGCAGCCGGTCGAGGTGCTGCCAGTCCGCGCCGTCGAGCCCGATCACCCACACGGCCGCGCGCCGCGACGGGCGCGGCGGCGCGTCGCCGCCGGTCCGCGCCCGCAACGCCAGCACGACGACGCCCGCGCAGGCCGCGACAGCAGCGGCGGCGGCGAAGGCGCGGTGGCGGACGAGCACGCGCGGATGATCGCACGCAACCTCCGCGGCGCCTTTCGGTACTCGCGTGTTACCGTCCGGCCGTGCCCTCGCGGATTCGCCTGCTGCCCGACCAGCTGGTGAGCCAGATCGCCGCCGGCGAGGTCGTCGAGCGGCCCGCCTCGGTGGTCAAGGAGCTGGTCGAGAACTCCCTCGATGCCGGCGCCACCGCGGTCACCATCGACCTCGAGGTCGGCGGCCGCCGCCGCATCGTCGTCGCCGACGACGGCAGCGGCATGGGGCGCGACGACGCCGTGCTCGCCTTCGATCGCCACGCCACCAGCAAGATCGCGCAGTTCGAAGACCTGCTGCGCGTCGCCACGCTCGGCTTCCGCGGCGAGGCGCTCGCCGCCATCGCCGCCGTCTCGCGCGTCGAGCTGGTGACGGCCGAGGGCCCGCGCGAGGACGGCTCCAGCACCGATCCCGGATGGAGGGTGCGCATCGAAGGGGGACGCGTCATCGCCGCCGAGCCGGCGGCGCGCGCCCCCGGCAGCACCATCGAGGTGGCGTCGCTGTTCTTCAACGTTCCCGCGCGCCGCAAGTTCTTGAAGACCGCATCGACGGAGCTGCGCCGCGCGGTGGAGGTGGTGCAGGGCTACTGCCTGACGCGGCCGGAGGTGCGCTTCGAGCTGCGCCACGAAGGGCGCACGCTGATCGCCGCGCCGGCGGCCGGCCCCGGCGAGGCGGGCGCGCGCGAGCGCATCCGCCAGCTCTTCGGCGCCGCCGTCGCCGACGACCTCGTCGAGCTGTCGGCCGCGCACCGCGGCGGCGAGCAGATCCGCGGCTTCGTCGGCCGGCCGGCGAGCTCCCGCGCGCGGCGGCTCTTCGTCTTCGTCAACGGCCGTCTGCTGCGCGACCGCGCGCTGCTGGCCGCCTACTACGGCGCCGTGCGCGAGGAGTGGAGGAGCGAAGAGGCGCCGTCGCTGTTCCTCTTCCTCGCCGTGCCGCCCGAGGAGGTCGACGTCAACGTCCACCCACAGAAGGCCGAGGTGCGCTTCCGCGACCCCGGCCTGGCAGAGCGGGTGCGCTCGGCGCTGCGCGACGCATTGCGCCGCGCCCGCGGCGAGGCCGAGGCGCCGCTGCGCGCCGTCCGCACCCTCGCCGCGCCGCCGTCATGGGAGGGCCTCGGGGGCGAGGAACGTGCCGGCGACCCCTTCGCACGCGAAGACGAGATTCCGACGCACTGGCCCGGCACCGTCGCCGAGCCGGCCGTCGGTTGGCCGACCGCCGCGACCGCGACGGCGAAGATCGCCGAGGTGCGCTACCCGGCGCCCGCGCCGGTGCCGCTCTCCGGTCCCGGCGGCGGGCGCAACTCGCTGCGCCTCCTCGGCCAATACAAAGGTGCGCTGCTGCTGCTCGAGTCCCCCGACGCGCTGCTGCTGCTCGACCAGCACGCGGCGCACGAGCGCGTCCTCTACGAGCGGCTGTCGCGCGCCATGGCGACGGCCGCTCCCGCGGTGCAGCGTCTGCTCGAGCCGCGGCTCCTGCCGCTCGGCCCGGCGGAAGCGCTCCGTCTCTCCGAGCTCGTCGCCGAGCTGGCGCCGCTCGGCTTCCTGCTCGAGCCGCTCTCGGGCGGCGACCTCGCGCTGACCGCGGCGCCGGCGGTGCTCTCCGCCGACGAGGCCGAGGCCCTACTGCTGCTTCTCGCCGGCGAGGACGAGGGCCCAGGCGACGCCGCGCGTCTGCGCGAGCGCGTGCTTGCGAGCGTTGCCGCGAGCCGCGCCTGCCGCGGCGCGATCAAGATCCACCGCCCTATGTCGGGGCCGGAGATGGAGCAGCTGGTCTCGCAGCTGCTCGCCTGCGACGACCCCTACACCTGCCCGCACGGGCGCCCGACCTTGCTCGAGATGCGCGACGCCGAGCTCGAACGGCGGTTCTGGCGCCGATGAGCGGCCGCGAGCAGGAGCGTACGGCGTCGCTGGAGACGCGCCTCGGCCACACCTTCGCCGACCGCGCGCTGCTGCGCTGCGCGCTCACCCACCGCTCGGCGAGCCAGGAGGGGGTCGCCGCCTCCTCCTACGAGCGGCTCGAGTTCCTCGGCGACGCCGTGCTCGGCGCCCTCGCCGCGGAGTGGCTCTACGGCCAGCTCGCCGAGGACGACGAAGGCGAGCTCTCGAAGGTCAAGAGCTACCTGGTGAGCGAGCCGGTGCTCGCCGCGTTCGCGCTCGAGCTCGAGCTCGGCCCGCTGCTGCGGCTGGGAGTGGGGGAGGAGCGCTCGGGTGGCCGCGCCAAGCCGTCGCTGTTGGCAGATGCCCTGGAGGCGCTGATCGGCGCCCTCTACCTCGACGGCGGCCTCGACCGCACGCGCAGCTTCGTCGCTCCGCTGCTGCGCGCTGGCCTCGACGCGTGGAATGGTGGTGCCGCGCAACGCGACGCCAAGACGGCGCTGCAAGAACGCCTGCAGGCGGCCGGCGGCGAGCCGCCGGAGTATCGCCTCGTGGGCACCAGCGGCCCCGACCACCAGAAACGCTTCGTCGTCGAGTGCTGGGCCGAGGGCCGCCTGCTCGGTCGCGGCGAGGGCTCGAGCAAGAAGCGCGCGGAGCAGGCGGCGGCAACGGCGGCGCTGTAGGGCGGCCTCCGCGGCCGCCATCTGGAGCGGGCACCGAGGCCCGCCCTACCGAATCCGCAACTGGCCCATGCCCCCGATGGCGCGCACGCGCACCCTCGGCAGTCCGGCGGGCAGCTCCGCCACCGCGGTGTCGAAGACGCTGCGGTCGCCTAGCGAGACCCGCGCCTTCTCGACGATGGCCGCGGCCTCGTCCTCGCGCGGCAGCTCGACGCGCGAGTCGCCCATCCTGAAGCTGACGTCGACCTCGCCGTCGGCTCGCCACTTGCCGGAGAGGTCGAGCAGCAGCTCGCCCATGCCGTGGCGCACCTCGATGTGCCGCGGGCTGGCGTTGCCGGCGCCGATCACGGTGACCTGGCCCATCGAGCCCTCGACCTCGAGCAGCGACAGCGGCTGCGGCGTCGGGTGGCGGAAGGCGAGCCGATGGTTGCCGGTGCTGAGCTGGAGCGACACGCGGTCGAGCGCCAGGCCGCCGAGCTCGAGCTCGCTCTCGCCCATCGACACCTTGCCTTCGATCGACAGCGGGTGGTCGACCGGGATCTGCAGCCGCAGCCGGCTGGGGCGGTGCTCGTGGTGCCTGAGGACGGCGAGACCCTTGCCGCCGAAGCGCAGGTGGTACTTCCAGCCGCCGCCCTCCCGCTCCAGCCCCTCGTCGAGGCGGAAGACGGCGGCGTTCCAGTCGCTCTCCAGGCGCAGCGGCGAGCCCGCCGGCCCCGGCGAGATCTCCACCTCGGCCATGCGGATGCCGAGCTCGATGGTGCCCGGCCCGGGAGGCAGGACGTGCTCTTTCACCTGGTGTTGCGGGTCGTCCGCCGGGCCGCCGTCGCTGGCGGCGATGAGGCCCCAGAGGACGGTGCCGGGGATGGTGACGAGGGCGACGAGGACAAGGCAGCCGATGAGCGGCCAGTTTCTGCGTCGCCGCGGGGCGACGGGAGTGGATTGACCAGCGGAGTAGCCGAGTTGGCGGTCGGTCACGGTGCACCTCCTCGAGGGCGCGGTCGTGGCGCGGCGAAACGTGGCTCTCGCGGGGGCATGGCGGGTCTCCTCACGGCCGGCTCCTTCCCGTGCCTACGCAACGGGCGCCGTTCGTGTTTCACCCTCTCGGGTACACTCTGCGATCCCCCGGGGCGGATGGGGTCCAGGCAAGTGAACACAGGGGTGCGACGGTGAGCGAGACGACGCTGAGCGAGCAGAAGACGGCGGCCAGGGACGTGGCGGTGCGGCACCTGCGCGAGCACGACGGCGAGCTGGTGAGCGTGCGGGGCTGGGTGGCTGCCGCACGCTCGTCGGGCAAGATCGCCTTCCTGCAGGTACGCGACGGCAGCGGCATCGTGCAGTGCGTGGTGAGCCGCCGCGACGTCCCCGAGCCGGCCTGGGAGGACGCCGTCCGCGCCACGCAGGAGAGCACCGTGCACGTGGTCGGCCGCGCGCGCCGCGACGACCGCGCTCCGGGCGGCGTCGAGCTGCACGTCACCGAGCTTTCGCTGCTGCACCTCGCCCAGGACTTCCCGATCACCCCCAAGGAGCACGGCACGGCGTTCCTGATGGAGCACCGCCACCTCTGGCTGCGCTCCACCCGCCAGCGCGCCGCCCTGCGGGTGCGCAGCGAGGTCGAGCAGGCGATCCGCGACTTCTTCTACGAGCGCGACTTCACGCTCATCGACTCGCCCATCCTCACGCCGGCGGCCTGCGAGGGCACGTCGACCCTCTTCGAGACCGACTACTTCGGCGAGAAGGCGTACCTCGTCGCAGTCCGGGCAGCTCTACCTCGAGCCGGCCGCCGCGGCGCTCGGCAAGGTCTACTGCTTCGGCCCCACCTTCCGCGCCGAGAAGAGCAAGACCCGCCGCCACCTGATGGAGTTCTGGATGGTCGAGCCCGAGGTCGCGTTCCTCGAGTTCGACGGCCTGTGCGAGCTCGCCGAGGAGTTCGTCGTCTACCTCGTCGGCCGCGTGCTCGAGCGCTCGGCCGAGGAGCTCAAGGTGCTCGAGCGCGACACCAGCAAGCTCGAGAAGGTGCAGCACCCCTTCCCGCGCATCACCTACACCGAGGCGATCGAGATCCTGCGCCAGGAGAAGGGCGAGTTCCAGTGGGGCGACGACATCGGCGGCGACGAGGAGACGCTGGTTTCGGCGCGCTTCGACCGCCCGGTGATGATCACCCGCTACCCGGCGGCGATGAAGGCGTTCTACATGCAGCCCGATCCGCAGGACCCCAAGGTGGCGCTGGCGCTCGACGTGATCGCGCCCGAGGGCTACGGCGAGATCATCGGCGGCAGCCAGCGCATCCACGACCACGACCTGCTGCTGCAGCGCATCCACGAGCACAAGCTGCCGGTCGAGGCCTTCCAGTGGTACCTCGACGTGCGCAAGTACGGCACCTTCCCCCACAGCGGCTTCGGCATGGGCGTCGAGCGCTTCGTCGCCTGGATGTGCGGCCTGACGCACGTGCGCGAGACCATCCCGTACGCGCGGATGCTCTATCGCATCTATCCCTAGGGCGTCGCAGTAGGACCGATCCCGCCCTGAATCGACGGTAGCTTGGGTGCGATGAAGCCGTCGCCCCCCGTCCGCGCCGCCTCGCTCGCGACGCTGGTGGTCATCTGGGGCACCACCTGGGCGGTGATCCGCATCGGCCTCGGCGGCATCCCGCCGTTCACCGGCGTGGCGCTGCGCTTCGGCATCGCCGGGCTGCTGCTGTGGGGCGCGGCGCTCGCCATCGGGCTGCGCGGGGCGCGGCTGCGGGCGCCGCTCTGGCTGTGGACGGCCCAGGGGCTGCTCAGCTTCGGCGTCTCCTATGGGCTCGTCTACTGGGGCGAGCAGTGGGTGCCGACCGGGCTCACCGCCGTGCTCTTCGCCACCTTCCCGCTGTGGGTGGCGGTGCTCGCGCACTTCGTGCTGCCGGGCGAACGGATGCGACCTCTCGGCGTCGTGGGGCTGCTGCTCGCGCTCGGCGGGGTGGCGCTGCTCTTCTCGCAGGATTTGCAGGCCCTCGGCGGGCCGCGCGTCGCCTTCGCCTCCGCGGTGCTGCTCCTCGCGCCGCTGTCGTCGGCGATCGCGCAGATCGTCGTCAAGCGGTGGGGGAGCGAGGTCCACCCGGTGACGCTCAACGCCGGGTCGATGGTCATCGCGTCGGCGGTGATGGGAGCGCTGGCCCTGTTGGTCGAGCGCCACCGCGACGTGCGCTTCGACGCCACGTCGGTGGGCTCGCTCCTCTACCTGGCGATCCTCGGCACCTGCGTCACCTTCAGCCTCTACTTCTGGCTGCTGCGGCACATGACGGCGACCGGGTTGTCGCTCGTGGCCTACGCGATCCCGGTGGTGGCGGTGGCGGTGGGCGCCTTCGCTTTCGACGAGCCGGTGACGTGGCCGCTGCTGCTGGGCGGATTGCTGGTGGTAGCGGGCACGGCGCTGGCCGCCGTGCGACGCGGTTCGTCCTGACCGGCGCTCGACGCCGGAATGATCGGGAGGCTGTCGTCGGCCTTTCGCGGAGCGTTTATTTCACTTTCGAGAATTTCTTGCGCTCGGCTGGGGAATTTGAGCTGTCGCGGCCGTCTAACCAGTGTGACTTGGTTCGCTTCCACCGGGAAAATACGTAGTACCGCGGTGCAGCGTCCGGACGACACCTTTTTGAAGGGGCCGGCGCGTAAGAAAGGAGGCAGCCGCAAACCCGATTCGTCTTTTCTTGACTTGCGTCGAGCCAAATCGACAAGAAGCGGTGGGTGGCTCGCACGTGTCACCGCCCGAGAGCGGGCGGCCGAGCAGTTTCGAAACTCGAACAGGAGATACTCCATGACCCTTCGTCGCTCGCTCGCCCCCATGGCCCTCGGCGTCTTCGCCCTGGCCGCGTTCGCCGCGGTCCCGGCCGCCGCCCAGTGTCCGCCATTCATCTGCTACGTCGATCTCGTCCAAGGAGCGTACATCTGTCCCAACAGCGCCGTCTACCCGACGGCGAGCATCAACATCGCTCCCATCGTGATCGGCACCGACAATCCGAACTGCACCCCCGGGTCGTTCGCCGCCGTCCTCCAGGTGAACATCCCGACCGGGTGCACCGGCGTCAGCGTGCTCGTCGAGTACGGCGGGCTGCCGAACGGCTTTACGGTGAACATCGGCGATTCCCCAACCAACGACGGCTTCGCCGGCGACTCGGGTTCGCTACCGGTGGGTCAGAACGCCGAGGTCCAGATCCTCCACGAAAACCTGTCGGTCTACAGCGCCGCCAGCGCGCCCCCCGTCGACCGACTCGCGCTCGCGCACCTCGCGCTCACCGACGGCTCGGTCCGGTTCGTCGTCAAGGATCAATACCTGAGCTGGGGGCAGCCGTTCACCGACCTGGAAACGCCCAGTCTCCAGAAGCTGTTCTTCATCCCTACGTCGCCGACGGCCCCGGCGAATCGCAACATCTACGTCGGGCTCAACCGGGTCATCGCTCCGGTCGGCGCCTCGAGGTCGAGCCGCAACGGCTGCGGCGTTCGGCACGCGCTCCTGTTCACCCAGTAAGCCGCGACGACCGTCCATGGTCCACCGGGGCGACCCCTGGCCGCCCCGGCTTCGGCGCGGGTGTGATCCACGGGCGCCTTCGGCATCGTAGGTAGTCGGATGCCCCGACAAACTGCCGTGGCCGGCAGCCGACCTGCTGGCCCGGCGATCCGACCAGGAGGAGCCATGCGCCGACTCGCCTGCCTCGCCCTCGCCGTTCTCTTCGCCTTCACCGCCGTGCCGGCTCTCGCCGACGCGCACAGCGAGATGAAGCCGAGCCTCTACAAGCGGCTTGGCGGCTACGATGCCTTGGCCGCCGCCACCGACGACTTCATCGGCCGCATGGCCGCCGACCCGCAGCTGGCGAAGTTCTTCGCCGGCCACAGCAAGGAGTCGCTGGCGCGCATCCGCCAGCTGGTCGTCGACCAGCTCTGCGCCGCCACCGGCGGCCCCTGCGTCTACATCGGCCGCGACATGAAGTCCTCGCACCAGGGCATGGGGATCAGCGAGGCCGACTGGAACAAGGCGGTGGGCCACCTCGTCGCTACACTCGACAAGCTCAAAGTCCCCGAAAAGGAGAAGGCGGAGTTCCTCGCCCTCGCCTCGACACTGAAGGCCGACATCGTCGAGAAGAAAGCCGCGCCGGCCGCGCATTAGCTACAGCCAGCTGTCACGCCGGGCCGCTCGTCGGCGATCTTCGCCATCGAGGGTGAAATCCGCCCGCCGCGTCCGTCTATCTGGATACGAGGACACGACCCTAGGAGGGTGCCATGGCGCCGAGCGTCGAGCTTCAGATCAACAACAGCACGAATCCGGCGGCGCGCTTCGTCACCTGGACGCCGTCGCCGTGCCGCATCCGGGTCACCAACCCGTCGGGGACGACCACCCCGACGGTGAGCGTGCAGCTCAGGAGCGCGTCCGCGGCGGGGGGCGGCTCGGTCGCCTTCCGCAAAGGGACCACCGGCTCCTTCACCAGCACGCTGACCCTGTCGGTGCCCATCAACGGCACCTCGGTGCCCTTCTTCGTCGCGGGGGTCTTCGGCAGGCCGAGCTCCAGCAACGGCGACGTGAGGATCGAGGCGCGAGCGGGGACGACGCTGGTGGGCTCGGTGCCGTTGATGGTGCGGATTCGCAAGAACGCCAACCAGCTCAAGCCCACCGAGCGCGACCGCCTGGTGGCGGCGTTCGCGAAGCTCAACAACCAGGGCGCCGGCCGTTTCGCCGACTTCCGCGACATGCACACCGCCGTGAGCTCGCCGCAGGCGCACGGCGCGCCGGGGTTCCTGCCCTGGCACCGCGCCTACCTGCTCGACCTCGAGCGCGAGCTGCAGGCGATCGATCCGAGCGTGGCCTTGCCCTACTGGCGTTTCGACCAGGCGGCGCCGAGCATCTTCACCCTCGACTTCTTCGGCGTCTCCAACGCGCAGGGGACCGTGCAGCTCAGCGCCAGCAACCCGCTCCAGTTCTGGCGCACGGACGGCGTGCCGGGGATCGACCGCTTCCCCTTCTTCAACACGTCGAACGCTCCACCCGGCATCCGGACCGAAGCTCAGACGTTCGCGCTCGGCACGACCTACGCGGGCTTCCGTCTCATGGAGGGCAACCCGCACGGGACGGCGCACACCAGGTTCGACGGCTACATCTCGAGCATCCCCAGCGCGGCGCGGGATCCGCTGTTCTTCCTCTTGCACTGCAACGTCGATCGGCTGTGGGCGAAGTGGCAACGGCAGAACAGCCGTTTCGATGCCAACGTCGCCGCCTCGTTCACCGGCAGCGGCAGCAACCCGATCGGCCACAACCTGCCCGATACGATGTGGCCGTGGAACGGCATCACCGGAGGCCAGCGGCCGCCGACGGCGCCCGGAGGAGCGCTGGCGCCGTCGCCGCTCGTCAGCGCGCCGGGGCCGCAGCCGCGTGTGCGCGACAGCCTGGACTACCACGGCACGATCAACAGCGCCGGGCGCCTGGGTTTCGACTACGACGACGTTCCGTTCTGACCTGTCGCTGACGAGGAGACGAACGCATGGCAACCAAGCGCAAGGCAGCGAAGCGGCGGGCGAAGACGGCGAAAGCGAGCGCGGCACGGCCGGCCAAGGCCGCCGCCAGGCCGCAGAAGCGCTCCACCCGCGCCGCGATGGCGGTGGCGACGAGCGCGAGCAAGACGGTCCAGCAACGCGTCACGGCCTTCGACGAGGTCCCGCTCGCGGTATGCGAGACGGACGAGAACCTGCAGAAGACGCTCACCGTGCTGCGCGACACCGGCGAGCCCATCGAGGTGCGGCTCGCCGCGCTGCAGTCGCTCCAGGCGGCGAGCTTCAGCGTGGTGGCGTTCGAGGACTGCCGCGGCGACTACATCGCCGCCCTGCGCAAGGTCGCCACCGACCCCAACCCCGAGCTGCGCCAGCGGGCGCTCGGCGTCCTGGCGCGGGAGAAGGACGGCTTCGCGCAGAAGAAGCTGCTCGAGGGCCTGCGCCAGCCCGACAAGGCGCTGGTGCCGCCCGAGAAGGCGCTCCAGCTGTTGAGCTACGACATCCACGGCGAGGCGTACACGGCGGCGCGGGAGATCGCCAAGGCGCCGCCCAGTCCGGCCGCGAAGCACCAGGCCCTGCGCCTGCTCGCCGCCGACGCCGCGTCCGCGCCGATGTTCGAGAAGGTCCTCCTCGACAAGGAAGAGCTGCGCGAGAACCGGCAGATCGCGGCGTCGGCGCTGCACGCGCTCAAGCCGGACATGCTCCAGGCACGGGCACGCGAGATCGTGCTCGACACCGGCGACTATCCGGAGATCCAGGCGACGAGCCTCACCGCGCTCACCCAGTTCGGCGACGAGGCCGCCCTGGCCGGCGACCAGTCCCTGCTCGAGCGGGTGCAGGGGATGAAGGGCACGGCGCCGGCCAAGGTCAAGCAGAGCGCGCGGCAGTTCCTGAAGCGGTACGTGCCCTAGGACTCGGCGTGGCAGCGCTGGCGACCCCGGGCATCGGGAGCGAAGAGGGCTTCGCGGCCCTCGTCGACACCCTCGCCGCCGACGCGGCGCGCCGCGAGGAGCTCCGCGACCTGCTGCGCGAGGAGCATCCGGTCTACGCCCAACGCGGCGCGACCGCCGTGGCGCGCATGCGGGGTTGGGCGCTGCTGGCGCTGGCGAGGCTGGGGGTTTCCGAGGCCGAGCTGGTGTTCGTCCTCGAGGAGCTCGACACCGGCGTCGATCCGTACCTCGTCGCCGCCGCCGCTCGGTCGTTGCGCTCCTACCCGCGGCCGACGGCCGCGCTCGCTCCGTTCGTCATGCGGGCCCTCGCCAACGTGCGCTTCCGCGACGAGCCGGTCTCCTTCGCGGGCTACGGCGAGTATGCGCTCGGCAACGACGACACCAGCCCCGTGCGCGAGCTGCTCCTCACCCTCGCCTGGCTCGGTCCCCATGCACGCGGCATCCTGCCCGAGCTCGAATCCCTCCACGCCGAACGCGGCGGTGCCTTCCGCAAGCGTGCGGCCGAGGTGGAGCGCGCCGTTGCGGCCATCCGCGGCGGCGGTGGGGACGAGACGCCCGCCCCGCCCGCCGGTGAGGAGTGCTGCGCGCTGCCCGCGGGCCTCGGCGGCTCCTGGCTGGCGGCGCGGACGCGCGGTGGCGACGAATCGATCGGCACGCTCCGCTTCGAGGATCAGGCCGGGCAAAGCGTCACCTTCGACGGGCTCTTCCGCGGCCACCCGTCGATCGTCGCCTTCTTCTACACCCGCTGCGACAACCCGCTCAAGTGCTCGCTCACCGTCAGCAAGCTCGCGGGCGTGCAGCGGTTGCTCGCGGCACGCGGCCTCGACGAGCGGATCCACACCGCGGCGGTCACCTACGACCCCGCCTTCGACCTGCCCGAACGGCTGCGCGGCTACGGCCGGAACCGCGGGCTGCGCATGGATTCCCGTCACCGCGTCGTCCGCGCCCCCGGCGGCATCGAGGCGCTGCGCCGCCACTTCGGCCTCGGCGTCAACTTCGTCGAGTCGCTGGTCAACCGCCACCGCGTCGAGGCGTTCGTGCTCGACCGCGACGGGCGGGTCGCGGCGGCGTTCGAGCGGCTGCACTGGGACGAGGGAGAGCTGATCGAGCGCGCGGTGCGGGTGCTGGACGAGGCCGATGCGCCGCCGCCGGCGCCTCCGGCACCGCCGATGCCTCGACGCGGGCTGGCGCCGTGGATCGGCACGCTGGCGGCGCTCGGCGTGGCTCTGTTTCCGAAGTGCCCGATCTGCTGGGCGGCCTACCTCAGCGCCTTCGGCGTCGCCGGCCTCGGCAGCATCCCGTATTCGCCGTGGCTGCAGCCGCTGCTCGCGGTGGCGATGCTCGTCAACCTGGGCAGCATGTGGCTGCGCGGCCGCGCGTCGGGGAGGATGAGCCCGTTCTGGCTTGCCGGCGCCGGGGCGCTCCTCCTCGCCGCGGCGAAGCTCGGCGCCGCATGGCCGGGAGTCGGGCTCGCGGGAGTGGCGTTCACGCTCGCCGGCTCGGCGCTCAGCGTCGCGCTCGGCGGAGGGCGCCGGGCCCACGTCGAGAGCGGCCGACGCGGCTGGCGCAGGTCCGCGGCGGCCGTCGCCGGCTCCTAAGAGCGCCCGGTGGCCGCGTTCGGTTGACCCCCTCCGCGGCCGCTTGCTACATTGCCGTCGAGGCCTCTGGCCGCCCCGCCCCGACGGAAAGGACGCCCCACCATGAGGATCGAGCTGCTCGAGGAGCAGAGACTGCTCCGCGACACCGTGCGCCGCTTCGCCGAAGAGGTGGTGGCCCCGCGCGCCCGCGAGATCGACGAGAGCGGCGAGTTCCCGCTCGGCTTCTTCAAGCAGGCAGCCGAGCTCGGTCTCGGCGGCGTGGCGGTGCCCGAGGAGTACGGCGGCGCCGGCATGGACAACCTCTCCTACTGCCTGGTCATCGAGGAGGTGAGCCGCGCCTGCGCCAGCAGCGGCGTCATCCTCTCGGTGAACAACTCGCTCGTCTGCGATCCGCTGCTCAAGTTCGGCAACGAGGAGCAGAAGCACACCTGGCTCAAGCCGCTCGCCTCGGGGGAGAAGCTCGGCTGCTTCGCCCTCACCGAGCCCGGCGCCGGCAGCGACGCCGGCGCCCTGCGCACCACGGCGCGCCGCGACGGCGACGGCTACGTGCTCGACGGCAACAAGGTGTTCATCACCAACGGCACCCACGCCGACCTGGCGCTGGTCTTCGCCACCGTCGATCTCGAGAAGAAGCACCGCGGCATCACCGCCTTCATCGTACCCGTCGACACGCCGGGTTTCTCGCGCGGCGGCCACGAGTACAAGCTCGGCGTCAACGCCTCGGGCACCACCGAGCTGGCGTTCCAGGACATGCGGGTGCCGGCGTCGCAGCGCATCGGCGAGGAGGGCGAGGGGTTCAAGATCGCCATGGCGACGCTCGACGGCGGGCGTGTCGGCATCTCGGCGCAGGCGGTGGGCATCGCCCGCGGCGCCTTCGAGGAGGCGATGGCCTACGCCCAGGAGCGCGAGCAGTTCGGCAAGCCGATCGCCGACTTCCAGGCCATCCAGTTCTACCTCGCCGACATGTCGACCGAGATCGACGCGGCGCGGCTGCTCACCTGGAAGGCGGCGTGGGCGAAAGATCAAGGGCGGCGCTACTCGTTGGAGGCGGCGCAGGCGAAGCTCTACTCGTCGCAGATGGCGCAGCGGGTGACCAACCTGGCGCTGCAGATCCACGGCGGCTACGGCTACACCAAGGAGTACAACGTCGAGCGCTACTTCCGCGACGCCCGCATCACCGAGATCTACGAGGGCACGAGCGAGATCCAGAAGCTGGTGATCGCGCGCGCGGTGCTCGACGCATGACGGCGGCGCTGGAGACGCCGGCCGCCGGCGCGATCGACTTCGCGCTCACCGAGGAGCAAGAGCTGCTGCGGCAGGAGCTGCGCCGCTTCGGCGAGGAGCGCATCCGTCCCGGCGTCGCCGAGCGCGACACGAAGCGCGAGTTCCCGCTGCCGATCTTCCGCGAGCTCGGCGAGATGGGCCTCCTCGGCTGCTTCGTGCCCGAGCGGTGGGGAGGTGCAGGGTTCGACCTCGTCAGCTACGTCGTGGCGGTCGAGGAGCTCGCGCGCGCCTGCCCGTCGGTGGCGGTCACCGTGAGCGTCACCAACTCGGTCTGCTGCTGGCCGATCCTGCAGTTCGGCAGCGACGAGCTGCGCGACCGCGCGCTGCGCGAGCTCGCCGGCGGCGAGACGCTGGGCGGTTTCGGCCTCACCGAGCCGGGCTCGGGCAGCGACGTGGCGAGCCTGCGCACGCGGGCGCGGCGCGACGGCGACGAGTGGGTGCTCGACGGCGAGAAGGCGTGGATCACCAACGCCGGACATGCGCGCTGGTACGTGGCGTTCGCGCGCACCGGTGATGCGGGCGCGGGCGGCATCTCGGCGTTCGTGGTCCCTGGCGACGCCCCGGGCTTCAGCGTCGGCGCCTCCGAGCACAAGCTGGGGCTGCGCGCTTCGCAGACGGCGGCGATCTTCTTCCACGACTGCCGCATCCCGGCGGGCAACCTGCTCGGCACGGAAGGGCAGGGGTTCAAGATCGCGATGGCGACGCTGGACCACTCGCGGCTCGGCATCGCCGCGCAGGCCGTGGGCATTCACCAGCGCGCCCTCGAGCTGGCGGTGGGCTACGCGCGCGAGCGCCGGCAGTTCGGCAAGCCCATCGCCGAGCACCAGGCGATCCAGATGAAGATCGCGCAGATGGCGACCGAGCTCGAGGCGGCGCGGGCGTTGACCCGCGCCGCGGCGTCGCTGGCGGACAGCGGCAGCAAGGACGCTGCCGCGCTTCGCCTCGCAGGCCAAGCTCTACGCCAGCGAGGCCGCCAACCGCGCCTGCTGGGAGAGCCTGCAGATCCACGGCGGCAACGGCTTCTCCGACGAGTACGAGATCTCGCGCCTCTACCGCGACGTCCGAGTCACCGCCATCTACGAGGGGACGAGCGAGATGCAGCGGCTGGTGATCGCGCGACGGCTGCTGCGGGGCTGAGCCGCCGTCTTCCAGCGCCTCCAGAGCTGCGGCCGCGGCCCTCAGGGGCGCCCGACGCCCGACCGTCCCGTCGGCCGCGGGCTGGGCCGGCGTGGGACGACGACGCGGGGCGCCACCGACACGACGCTGGCGGCGGTGCCGTCGTTCGCGCGGTTGGCGTCGCCTTCGGACTGCACGACCGCTTCGACCTGCCAGTTGCCGGCGGCCGGCATGGGGAAGCTCCAGCCGACGCTGGCACGTCCGCGCGCCGGGATGGGGCCCAGCCGTTGCGAGCCGCGGGCGGCGACGCCGCGCGCGCCGCGGACCTGGAAGGTGACGACGGCGCCGCCGCTGGCGCCGCTGCCGGCGTTGCTCACCACCGCCTGCACGCTCACCTTCTGGCCGGGAGGGCCGGACGACGGCGAAACCCGCAGGCCGGTGCCGAGGGTGAGATCGGGGCGCGGGAGCGGCTGCTGCTGCGGGGGGACGGCCGGCGCCTGGCGTGAAGAAGTCGTCGTCGTTCCCCGCGCACCCGTTCCCGTCGTCGTCGGCTTGCCGCTCGTCGTGCGGCTGGTCGCCCCCGCGGCGGTGCCCAGCCTGCTGCCTGGCGCGCTCGCCGTGCGCGACACCGCACCGGGAATCGCCGCCACGCGGGCGGCGTCGGCCGTCGGGCGCACCGGCCTCGCGGTGGGCGGACTGGCGCCGACGGTGCGCACCGGACCGCGCGTCACGCGCGCGGCGTCGAGGCGGATCACGCCGACGAGCAGGGGGCTGCCGCCCTGGCGCGACATCATCGCCTGGGCCTCGTGCGGTTTGGCGGCGCCGAGCTTCACGCCGGAGAAGGTCACCGTGTGGCTCTGCCCCGGCAGCAGGGTGCGCAGCCGCCGCTCCGCGACCTTCTCGCCGTCGACCTCGAGCGTGACCACCAGACCGCTCATCATGCGGTCGGTAGAGTTGGCGACCGGCAGGCTGAAGCTGCCGCCTTCCGCCGACATCGTCTTCGTCGCGGTGGTGAGCGCGCCGATGAGAGGGAAGCCGGGCTTGACGGGCTTCATCGCGCTGCTGCCGCCGCCCCCGCCAGGCTTGGGTGCCAGGAGGTCGGTGAAGCGACCGGGCTTCAACGGGCCGATCTGCCCCGGCCCCGATCCACCGGTGGCCGGCTTGACGGTGACCTGCCCGGCGTCGGCGGAGGCGATCTCGGAGTAGGTCTCGTCATAGAGCTTGGCGGCCACCTGATGGGCACCGGTGGCGGCCGGCTTCCATGGGAGTGTCACCGTGGACTGCGCCGAGCCGGCGACGCTGATGCCATCCTTCGAGGTCTCGTCGCCCAACAGGTAGCCGTCGCTGTCGAGCAGCGCCACCGACAGGTCGCTGGCGACCGCGCCGCTGTCGTTGCGCAGCGTCAGCAGGCAGGAGACGTTCTCGTTCACCTTGGGGTTGGTGGGCGTGCAGCTGGCGCCGAGGATCTTGACCGCGGCGCCGGGAGTCGTCTCGCCGCCGGAGCCGCCGCCCTCGTCGCCGCCGCCGAGCTCGGCGATCTCTTCGTTGACCTCGTTGCTCAGCTCGTTGCCGAGCTGCGTCAGCACCTGGTCGAGGAGGGCGCCGAGGATCCCCGCCACCTTCTCGCGGACGGGGTGCCCACCCTCGGCGGCGGGGTCCTCGCCCGGCGGAGTGGCGCCCGGCTCGGCGGGGATCGCCGGCGCTTCCGCGCCGCCTTCCGCCGGTGCCTGCGCCGCGGGCGCCGCCGCCACCGCCTCGGCGACCTGCTCGAGCCCGTCGAGCGCCGGCTGCGCGGCGACGACGGGGGTCCCGCTCTCGCCGCCCTCGACGGCGAGCAGCCCCATGCGCGCATCGACCTCGGCGTCCCAGTGGGCGATCGCCGGGGATGCCTGCTCGCCGCGCCAGAGGGCCATGAGCTCGCTGGACATCGCCTGCGGCGTCCACGCCTGCCGCTGCTCCTCGAACCCGGCAGGCGGCGCGGAAGAGCCCGCCATGCCGAGCGCCTTGTGGAAGACGACGCCCAGCAGTGGCGACTCGGCGCCGCCGCTGGCGCGCAGCTCGGCGAGGTTGGTGAAGGCGAGGGTGGCGAACTGCTTCTGTTCGGCGGCGGGGCGGAAGGCAGTGGAGAGGCCGGTGACCACCACCAGCTGCTTGCCCGGCACGTCGGTCGCCAGCGAGCGCGCCAGCGCGCCGAGCCGCTCGACGCCGCCGGCGCTGACACTGCCCGGGTACCAGGTCACGGCGACGCCGTCGACGTCTGCCGACGACGACGCCGGCGCCAGCGCCTCGCGCAACGCGCCATAGGCCTGCAGGTACTTGCCCTCCTCGAGGTCGCCGACGGCGGCGGCACCGGCGGTCACCAGCTCGACGTCGAACGAGGCCGCCACCAGGATCGGCGTGAGGTACAGGCCGCTGCCGTCGAGCGCCGCCTGCTCGGCCTTGCGCAGCGCCGCGGCGGCGGCCACCGCTCGTTGCGCCGCCACCTCGCCGGTGAGCCGGCCATTGCGGGCCGGGTGGTTGATCTCGTCGCCGAGCTGGAACATGAGCAGTCGCGGGTAACTCGCGAGCCCCTGCTCGCCACCGCCGCGCAACGTCGTCCCCAACTTGGTGACGAAGGCCGCCACCGCCGCGTCGTACCCCTCGGGGAAGGGGCTGGCGCCGCCGACCAGCACCGGCAGCAGCGACACCCCCTCGCGGTTGGCCCAGGCGCAGAGGTTGGCCACGCGGTAGACCGCAGCGTCGCCGGTGCTGACGTCCACCGGGAAGCGCAGCGCGCTGAAGCCGCTCGGCTTGAGCCGCATCCAGATCTGCTGGAAGAGCTCGCTCGTCCCGGCGTTCGGGTGAGCCTCCGAGGCGCTCGGGTAGCCGCTGCCGTCCACCGCATCGGGAGCGAACGCGAGGTCGACCGCATAGACCGGTAACAACACGCTCGGTGCCGCGGCGGTGTCTTGCGCCTGCGTCGTGGACGGTGACGTCGCGACGAAGAAGGCGAGCAGGACGAGGCCAAGGGCGGTCGGCGACGCAGGGTTTCGCATCTTCGGCTTCTCGCTGGTTTCGAGCCCGATGGTCGGTCGTCTTCTTCTCACATCCGCTTACGCGGCAACCGTCGCGGTCGTGGGTCAGCCGCGGAGCTATCGCGGCGAGCGACGCGGCGCGCGACCCGGTTCTGGACCGCTTTGCGCGTCGAGGGGGTAGGCGCGCTTCGACTGCGGCCACCAACCAACAGGAGCGGACGATCTCGTGCGGAAGCTGACTCAACTCGTCTTGCTGACTCTCACGCTGGCCGCGTCGCCGTCGCTGGCGGGCGAGGGGTTCAGCGGCCTGCAGGGCACCGAGCTGGCGCCGGTGACAGGGCTCGACCTCGGCGCCGTGCTGGGCGGCTTGCTGGGCGACGGCGAGACGGGCGGGTCCCTCGGCGCGGTGACGGTCAGTGAGGACGCCGAGCGGCGGCTCGTCGTCGAGGTCGCCTACGAGGGGCTGCCGGAGCGCCAGCTTCAGGGCGAGCTGCGCGGCAAGGATCGCAAGGCGCAAGCGGCGTTCGGACGGCCGGTCTTCACGCTCGGCGCGGCCGCCGGCACGGCGACGCTCGTCTTCGAGCCTCGCGACCTGCCGGAGGGGAGCGAGCACCACTCCGAGCTGTTGACGCTGCGCGTCGTGCGCGCCGGCCGGCCGGTGGCGGACCTCGAGCGCAGTTACACGCTCCGCAAGCGCTGGCGCCAGCCGGTCGCGCCGCAGAACGTGGTGGTGCGGATCGTGCCGCGGCCGGAAGGCGCCGCCGCTCAACTGCGCGAGACGATCGGGCCGAAAGTGCCGATGCCGATGCCGGCGCCGCGCCCGCTGCCGACGAGCCCGCCGGCGGCGCGGCCGCCGCAGCGGCCGGCGACGCGGCCGATGGTGCGGGCGCCGGGCCAGGTGACGGCGAGCGCCGCGACGGCGCGCGAACGCCTGGCGGTGCAGGCGCCCATCCAGCACCGCACGGCCACCGCCTCGCTCGCTCTGTCGCGGACGAGCCTGCAGGTGAAGCCGGTGCGGGACTTCACCTGGGGGCTCTCGAAGGAGGTGACGGACAAGCAGGGGAAGGGCCCTGGCGCCGCCACTTTCGACCTGCTCGAGGGGCTGCGCGCGGACGTCTCGCTGCCGCGCGAGGCGCTCAGCCGCATCTCGAGCCGAGTCTTCCAGGACGCCAACCCGGCCTCGGGGCTGTTCTACTTCCTGCCCGAGAGCTACGGCCTGCGCTGGACGGCAGGCGAGGGGTACGGCCTGCGCATGCTCTACGGCGCCGCCGCCGCTGGTAGCGAAGCGGGCGAGGTGCAGATGGCCGTGCAGCTCGAGGCGGGGGTCGACAGCGAGGAGATCGAGCTGGCGCTGGCCCTGCTGCGTGCTTACCAGGCCCGTCACCCGGGAGTGAAGGTGAGCGAGCTGCGCGCGCTGCCCATCGAGACGCCGCCCGAGGTGTCGCTGGCCGGCGATCTCGAGCACCAGTACAAGATCCCCGCCGACCGCGTCGCCGTCAACGCGATCTCCGACGCGCTCGGCCAGATCGATGCCTCCTGGTCGACCGATTCCATCACCAAGGAAAACGTGCAGCTGGCGCTGGTCGAGGAGGTGGGGCTCAACGGCACGCTGCTGTTCACCCCCGCCGGCGAGGAGCTGCCGCCGCAGAGCATCCCGCTGCGCGTGCGGCTCGCCGACCCCGCCACCTTCGGACGCGTGGCCTGGCGCCGCGGCGAGCCGTGGCGCAACCCCACTCCCTACCCGGCGCGATTGAACTACCTCCACGCGCTGCTGATCGAGGGGAACGTGCCGGTCGTCTACTCGTGGAACCTCGACGGCGCGGTGGTGCCGCCGCAGGGACGGGCGGAGATCGACGCCCGCACGGTGCCGCGCTGGCTCGACGGCCGCGCCACGCGGACGTGGCTCGACTACAGCGCCGTCGGCGACTGCACGCCGTGCGACCAGGAGGTGGTGGCGGCGATCAGCGGTGGCGTCAGCTCGCTGGGCGCGTCGGAGATCACCATCCGCACCATCACGCCGCTCGCCGACAGCGGCGCCTACGAGATCGCGCTGACGGTGCGCTCGCGCTACTTCGATCCCAAGGCGAAGGCGGTGCAGACCAAGCCGCCGCTGGTGCTGACGGCGGACAACACCGACTTCAAGATGGGGCCGATCTACCTCGGCGAGCGCCCGCCCGGGCAATCGATCCCCGGCGACCCCCTCTTCGAGTACCTGCTGGAGGTGTCGATGCCCGACGGCGCCACCCATCGCGCCACACGCTGGCTGGCCGCCGATTCGCTGCGGCTGCTGATCGGCAAGGTGCAGGTCGAGCAGGCGCTCGGCAAGCTGCCGGGAGGGGGCGCGTGAGCCGGCGCGGGTCGGCGGCGGTCGTCGTTGTGCTGCTGGCGTCGCTGGCGCCGCCGCCGCTGACGGCGATACCGAACTTCGCGGCCGGCCGCCAGGCGGGCGGGCTCATGGTCTACCCCGACGACCGCCGCCACGGCCTCTACTACTACGGTCCTGGTGAGCTCGGCCTGGCGGTGGACGGCGCGGGGCGGCCCGACCTGCACTTCCTGCAGAGCCGCTACACCGGCACTGCCGCCGCGCGCGACCAGGGCACTTTCGCCTTTCGCAGCGTGTTGACGCTGCGCGTGCGCCAGCTCGGCGTCGGACCGCAGGAGCTCGACGGCGTGCGGCGGTCGCTGCGGCTGGTGCGCGGCAACGAGCTGCGGCCGCTGCCGATCGCCCGCCTCGAGGCGGTGCTCGGTTACGCGCCGGTGCGCGCACCGGTGAGCGCGGCGGCGGCGCTGCCGGGGGACGACACGGCGACCGGCGCGGACCAAGCGGCAGCCCCGGCCGCCGGTGAGGAGCAGCGGACGATCGCCGGCGGGCACTTCGAGAGCGACGGTGAGGTGGACGGCCCGGTGTGGCTGGAGCGCACCTACGTGCTGTCGCTCGACGCCGAGGAGTCGCAGCTGTTGTGGGACGCGCTGCAGCGCGACCGGCTGGTCCTCAGCATCGGTTACGCCTTCTTCGCCGCCGGCCGCAACGAGGTGCCGGGAGCGATGGCCAGCGTCGGCGGCGGCACCCTCGGAGACGAGCTGCGACGAACGGTGGCCGAGGCGATCGCTCCAGCGCAGGGCGCCGAAGGAGATGACGCGCCGCCGCCCGTGCTGGTGCGCGCCGGCGCCAGCTCGATCACCGTCGACGCCGCGCGCTGGCCGGACCTCTTCCGCCGCGTCGACATCAACGACCGCTTGCCCCCGGGCTATGCCGGTCTCGACGTCTACTGCTATGACTTCCGCGACGGCCTGCGCCAGGACCTCTACGAGAAGCAGGTCGAGGTGACGGCGGAAGCGGTGGGCGGCCAGCCGGTGACGCTGCTTGCCGCCTTCCACCAGTCGCAGCCGGACCTTTACGCGCTGAGCCTGCGGTTCCCGGTCGCCGTCCGCCTCGATCGCCCCTACCGCTATCGCGTCAGCGAGGTGCGGCGCGACGGAGCGGCGCATCCCGGCCCCTGGCAGCAGGGGAAGGGGTGGGCGGGCATCCTCGACGTAACCACCACCGGCAGCCCCACGACGGGGGCGGCCGCGCTCGAGTAAGGAGCCGCGATGCGCCGCATCCCGACCACCCACCGTCCGCTTCTCGCTCCGCTCGCCGCGCTGCTGCTCGCCGCGGTGCTCGCCGCGCCGGTCTCGGCGCTCGTCAACTTCGACCAGGGGCAGCGCTCCATCCGCGGCGTGCAGCTGCTGCAGGACTACGCCGACGCCAAGGCCTTCTACTACGTGCCGCAGTACCCGCGGCTGGCGAGCCGTGCCGACGGCAGCCTCGAGCTGCTCTGCCTCAAGTACGTCGACGGCGCCGGCAACGCCAGCGGCGGGCTGTTCCACGCGCTCGTCGAGTTCTCGCTCCCCGAGGACGTCCTCGCCAGCCTCGAGATGGAGCTCAAGAAGCAGGTGGCGGGCGCCCGCATCGTCGGACCGGTGCCGCTCATGCAGGCAGTGCAGGACGGCGAGGACGGCATGGCGTCGTTCGAGGTGATCTCGGCGGTGCTCGGCGACCGCGGCGAGGGGGGCTTCACGCGACAGGTGATCACCTCCGGCAAGGCGCCGCTCACCCCGGGCTCGCGGGCCGTCGTCGCCGCCCTGCTCAACCAGAAGGGCGCCACCCTGCTGTGGAGCTCGCTCACCGGTCCCACCTCGGACGTGTCGGTGGCGATCCACGCCTACTACGAGGCCGCGGTGGTCGGCTACAACGCCCGCGTCAGCGCCGAGATGTCGACGGTCTACGAGCACTTCAGCCGCATCAAGAACGTCCAGCACCACTACACCAAGCGGCAGCTGCGCCGGATCATGGACGAGCTGCAACGCAACGGCACCCTCAAGGTGGAGGTGCTCGACCGCAGCCAGGGGCTCGGGATCAAGGCGGGCGAGATGGAGGGGATCCTCCAGGTGGTCACCGACAAGCTCACCGAGCTGATGTTCGACCACACCAGCGGCTGGGCGGCCGAGCCCGAGCGCGAAACCGCCGTCGAGGCGAGCCAGATCCAGGGCCGCCAGGACCGCGGCTGGTTCGCCCGCACCTTCCTCGGCGCCGACGACACCGAGTACTACACCGACGACCAGCTGGTGCTCAAGAACCGCAAGGACATCCGCCAGAACACCTTCTCGCTGATCCTCTCCAAGAGCTCGACGATCAAAGTGCCGGTGGACACCGCCGGCAACCTCGGCGGCCTCTACGCGGCGCTCAAGGAAGACCCGCGCTACTTCCGGGTCGTCAACATGGACGACCCCACCTTCGAGTTCCGCACCGTGCACTTCCAGGTCGACGGCGGCTACGTCGACTCCTTCCAGGACACCATCAACTTCGTCGCCGTCAACGTGCGCAAGAGCTACGGCGACCGGCCGGCTTTCACCCGCTCGCTGCAGTTCACCAGCGCCGACATCAAGGCCGGCAAGACCATCCAGGACGTCGCCTTCCCCCGCCTCGGCGACCTCGCCAAGACCTGGACCGAATACGAGTACCAGGTGCGCTGGAGCGTGCGCGACGGCAGGACGATGGCGATACCGCCGCAGGAGGACCGCTGGCTCAAGAGCAGCGACGCCGCCATCTCGCTGGTGCCGCCCTTCGAGAAGCGCGTGGTGGAGATCGACGCCGACCGCGCGTTGTTCTCCGAACGCGGCATGGCCACCGCGCTGGTCGAGTTCGCCACCGTGCTGGCCGGCAAGCCGCGCATCGCCAGCAAGGCCGTGCTGCGGGCCGGCGACGCCGAGGCGATCTCGCGTGTCGCGCTCTATGCCGACCGCGGCGAGCCGGTGGCCTATCGCGTCACCTGGAACGCACCCGACCGCAAGTCGGCCACCGGCCTCGAGCCGTTGGAGTCGGACTACCTCTACCTGGCGCCGCCGGCGGTCCCGACGACGCCGGCCAAGCCCTCCACTCGCGGGGTGGGCGGGAGCGACGGGTGAGCGCGACCCCCTCCCGCTTCGCGCCAAGGCCGCACCGGCCCGCCATCGCGTTCGCCGCGCTGGTCGCGGCCGGCATCGCCCTCGCCGCGCTGCCGGCCGCCGCCCAGCAGGTGTCGATGGACCGCGGCACCCGCGTCGCCGGCCTCTGGTGCTTCCCGCTGGCGGCCGACGCCAAGCAGTGGGTCTACCTGCCGTCGGGCGCCGAGCTGGCGACCGACGAGGCGGGCAAGCCGCTGTTCTCGTTCGTGCAGTACGTCGCCAACGAGCCCGCCAAGGACGCCGGCAACGCGACGATCACCGCCGCGCGCGGCGGTGGCGTCGTGCACTTCCTCGTCCGCCTGGCCACCCCCGACGGGTCCGTCGCCGACGCGCAGCAGCAGCTGCGCCGCCTCTTCAAGGACGACGAGATCAAGGTGCGCGGGCCGATCGTCTTCGACGACGGGCAGTACACCTTGGTCTCGTCGGTGCTCGGCGAGGGCCGTACCAAGCGCAAGATCATGGCGACCGGACGAGCGCCCGTGCTCGAGGGCAACCGGCTGGCGCTGTCTTTCGACCTCGAGCCGGAAGCCTCGACGCTGCTGCTCGAGAGCCTGAAGATGAAGACCCCGGACGTGTCGATCGTCTTCGACATGACCTTCTCGGGGCTCCACGACGCCTACCAGGCGAAGCTGGTCGTCGACTGGGACGAGGTGCGCAAGAGCGAGGCCTTCAAGGCCGGCGCCTCGCTCTACTTCGTGAGCGCCGAGGCCGAGGCGGTGCTCGACGAGCTGCGCCGCAAGAACGCCATCCGCCTGGAGACCGCCGGCGAGAACGTCACGATGGAGGGCTTGCTCACCACCGTCTACACCAAGCTGCTCGACCTGCTGTTCACGCCGGTGCAGCTCGAGCGGGTGCCCGAGGAGAAGAAGGGCGGCCTGGAGGACGCCCTCGCCGCGATGGTCGGCGAGGGGGGCGCACTGAGCAGCAGCAACACCACCGGCTTCGGCGCCCATGCCGGCTACCAGCTCAAGGAGACCAAGGCCTCCGGCACGACGGTGCTCGACTTCAACCACCGGGCCAACGTCAGCCGCCACTCCTTCGTCACCTTCAACATCGGCAACCTCTACAAGCGCTACGGCGCGAGCCCGCAGTACTTCCGGGCGGTCAACCTCGAGGACCCCACCTTCCAGCAGCGCGAGGTGCACGTCGGCATCGACGGCGCGCTGCTGCCGGAGTTCGACCGTTTCATCAACAGCGTCACCGTCACGATGCGCAAGTCGCACCAGGGCGGTGAGCAGACCCTGCGCGAGCTGGTGCTCGACCGGGCGGCCGTCGACAAGAGCGGCGGCGACCTGAGGATGGTCTACGGCTGGAACGGCGACGCCGACCGTCTCGCCTGGCTGCAGTACGAGACGCGTACGCGGTGGAGCTTCAAGGGGGGCGGCTCGTACCAGACCGAATGGCGCGGCGCAGACGCGCCGATGATCGAGCTGTTCGCGCCCTACGAGCGCCGCGTGGTGCAGCTCACCGGCGAGCCGCAGCAGCTCGTCGACCGCGGCGTGCGCGCCGTCGTGGTGCAGGTCGAGTACCCCTTCTTCGGCGCGCCGCGGCGGCAGCAGCTGGTGGTCAAGGCCGGCCAGCCGCTCGACGAGCAGACGCTCGAGCTCACCCTGCCCCGAGACCAGTTCGAGTACGACTACGCGATTACCTGGCAGCTCGCCGACGGCGCGCGCCAGAGCCGCAAGGGCCGCGACGGCAGCGGCCTGATCTTCGTCGACGAGTTTCCCGCCATCGCCGCAACGCAAGGAGGCCGACCGTGAACCATCTTCGCTTCGCCCGGCGCTGCCGCTGGGCCCCCCTAGCTTCCGCCCTCGCCCTCGCCGCCGCCCTCGCGCCGGCCCTCGCCGGCCCTGCTGCGGCAGTGGTGCTCGACGACGAGAACGTCATCACCGTCTCGCTCAAGGATGGCACCAAGGTAGTGCTCTACGGCGAGGCGGACACCTCGGTGGGGGCACCCCCGAACTTGCCGCCCGCCAACGTGCAGGCGATGGCGCGCCGCGCGCTCGGCGGGGCAGAAGAGGGCGAGAAGGTCGCAACGAATTCCCAGGTTCGGGTCCCTGGCCGCGCGCAGACGAGCCAGCCCGTCAAGATCGCGGTGAACGAGGGGCAGGCCATGCGGCTGGCCGACAAGATCAACAACTACAGCCGGGCTCCACGGGCCGTGCACAAGGGCACGAATCGCTACTACTACCTGCCCCCCGGGCTGCACCTGTCGCAGCGCCCCGACGGCACCCCCGAGTTCCTCTTCCTCAAGTTCACCACCGAGGCGCGCGAGGACCAGGGCGGGGTGAGCGGCGCGCTCATGCACTTCCTCGTCGAGTGGGGACTGACGCCCAAGCAGGAGGCCGAGGTCCTCACCTTGCTGCGCGCCAAGGTCAAGGGCGCACAGCTCATGGGCGCCGTGCCGATGGAGCCGGAGGGAGAGGGAGCCACCTTCGAGGTGATCTCGGCCACCCTCTCCGACAAGTCCATGGCCACCAGCCTGGTCACCTCCGGCAAGGCGCCGCTGATGCCGGGCGGCAAGGCCGCGGTGGCCTCGCGGCTCACCGCCAACGGCGCCCAGTTGCTCGCCGCCACCTTCGAGAAGGCGCGCTCGATCACCGACGTGTCGCTGGCGGTGAACATGTCGTACACCACCCTGGCGCCGGCGGCCAAGGGCAGCATCACCTTCAACTGGGAGCGCCTGGAGGCCGAGAAGGAAACCCTCAGCGCCCAGTACAAGAAGACGCTCAACGAGGACGAGTCGGAGCATGACTGCTACTGGTTCATCTTCATGTGCTTCGACGACGACAAGTACAACTACAGCTACAACGAGATGCGCGAGCAGTACCGGTTCCTCGAGGAGAAGCAGATCGTCCACCTCGAGTGGCTGGAGACGCGCAACGACGAGAAGCTGAACAAGATTCGCGAGGCCTTCTTCGACTACTTCCTGCAGAGCATGGCCAACCCGGTGGAGACCACGGATGACGGGGCGGCGGCCGAGCAGGCGCCCGGTGCCGCCGGCGGTCCGCCGCCGATCCCTGAGGACGCCGCCCGCTACCGCTACGACTCGGAAGCGATCAAGGCCGCCATGGAGCGCAAGATCGCCTACTTCGACCTCAACGTCCGCCTGCCGGTGAAGCACCCGCTGCAGGTGGTCGGCAACCTCGGCAGCTGGTACGACGCCGTCGAGGACAACCCCAAGTGCGTCGCCTCGGTCAACCTCAACGACCCGTTCTTCCAGCACCGCGACATCCACTTCATCCTCGACCTCGACGCCAAGGACATGTTCGACGACGCGGTCAACTACGTGACGGTCAACGTCCGCAAGCCACGCACCTCCGGCAACGACTTCGAGGACCACGTCACCATCGACTCGAAGTTCCTCAAGGACCAGGGGATCAACGCCACGGTGACCTACGCCCGGGGCGAGGACAAGGACCCCGATGCCTACCAGTACCGCGCCCAGTGGAGCCTGCGCGGCGGTGTGCTCTACCCGAAGAACCCGCAGTGGCAGAAGGGGAGGTGGGAGGGGGTGACGCTGGCGCCGCCGGTACGGCCGCGCACCATCGAGGTCGAGGGCGCCATCGAGGACATGGTGGCCAACGACATTACCCGCATCACGGTGCAGATCCACTACCTCAAGTTCGGCCAGGAGGTCGAGGAGAACATCTCCGTCTCGCCGGTGCAGGGGCAGGCGCTGGTCTCCAAGCAGATCTTCCTCGACCGCGGCGCCAAGGGGTACGCCTACCGCATCATCGTCAACCACAAGACCAAGGGGAAGCTGGTGCTCCCCTGGGCGGCGCGCATCGGCGACGACTACATCTACGCCAGCATCCCGGCCGATCTCACCAAGGAAGGCTCGCCGCTGCAGGCGGCGGCGCAGGCGGCGGCTGCCGATCTCATCAACAGCTCGAAGCAGAAGGTGCTCGACCGCTTCAGCGAGCTGGTCAGCGGCAGCGGTGCCGCCAGCGGGGGAGGGGGCGGGCAGTGACGGCTTGGCGGAGCCCGCGGACGCGGCACGCCTCCGCGACGGTTACGCTGGCGGCGCTGCTGGTTGCCGCCGGTGCGCCGCTCGCCGGCCAGCCCGGCGGCGGCGAGGCGCCGCGCGCCGCCGCCCACATCCTCATCGACAAGCCGGTACGCGCGGGCGGGTTGACGCTCTTCCCCGACCTCACCGACCCCAAGGCCTACTACTACATCTCGGACAAGCCGCGGCTGGCGGTGGACCCGGACGCGAAGCCGCAGTTCAGCTTCCTGCGCTGGGTGGAGAACGTGCGCTCGGCGGCCGATCAGGCCGAGGCGCGCGACGGGGAGGGCGGCGGCATCGTGCACGCCCTCGTCGAGCTGTCGGTGAGCAAGGAGCAGGTGCGCGACGCGCAGCGCGAGCTGCAGCGCACGCGGCCGGGCGCCAAGATCGTCGGCTACGTGCCGTTCAGCTCGGGCACCTTCGGCCTCATCTCGTCGTTCAAGGACCCCAAGACCGGCAACCTGTCGACCCAGGTGGTCGGCATGGGCAAGGCGCCGCTGCTCGACGGCGAGAAGGCGGCAGTGTCGATCCAGCTCACCAAGCTGGGCGCCAAGGTGCTGTGGGAATCGTTCCAGACGCCGACCCCGGACATCAGCTTCTCCTTCGAGATGGAGCTGCAGGGGTACCACTCGCCGCTCAAGGCCAAGGTGGTGGCGAACTGGGACCAGATCTACGAGCACGAGGCGTTCGCCGCCGGCCTCGCCACCACCTTCCTCACCGCCGACATCAATGCGGCCTTCGACGAGCTCCGCCAGGACGGCGCCATCAAGATCAGCATGGTGGGCGACGACGCGGCGATGAACAAGCTGGTCGACGCGGTCAACAGCAAGCTGATGGACCAGATGTTCGCGAAGAGCGGCAGCCTCGACCCCGCTCAGCTGAAGGGCGGCGCCGGCGCTGCCGAGAGCCTCGGCAAGCGGGCGGCCGAGCGGCTGGACGAGCAGCGCGACAAGGTCAAGACGCGCAACGACGCCGTGCGCGTCCGCAACGATCAGATTCGTGGGCGCAACGAGGCACGGGCGCGAGCGCGCCGCGAGCTCGACATCGCCGGCGACTCCCAGGGTGGCGCTTCGGAGGCCGGCGCCCGCGCGGCGTCGCTCAAGCTCCAGGCCGAGCGGGCCCGGGCGGACGCCAACGCCCTCAAGGCGCAGCTCGACGCCTTGAGAGGCGGCCGCAGCGGCACGACGTCGAGCACGCCCGCCCAGCCCCAGCCCAACGCGACCGCCAGCGCCGGGGCACCGCCCAAGAAACGCCCCGTCGGCGGCGCCAGCCCGCCCCCGGACGCGGCGCCGCCGGAGCCGCCCCCGGCAGCACCTCCTCCAGCGCCCAAGGCCGACGGCATGGCGCCGACACCCGACACCCTGCCCAACGAGGGCAAGCCGGCCGACGGCAAACCGACCGCCTCCTGCGGGGACGCTGCCGCCTGCCAGAAGGCCTACGAAGCCGCCGACGCGCGCGCCAAGGACCTCGAGGCGCAATACGCCAAGGCCAAGGCCGAGGAGGACGCCGGCGTCAAGGGCGGCGCCCGCAGCGCCGACCGCGAGCGCCTGGCCGCCGAGCCGGACGAAGAGGAGGAGGACATCGAGTCGCTGCCCAGCTTCTCGGTGATGGCCACCTGGGAGATGCGCAAGGTGCGCCAGACCGGCACCTTCTCGATGGACTTCGAGAAGTTCCTGACCGGCTCCATCACCACCCGCTTCGACGAGAACATCGGCAACCTGCGGCGGTTGATGAAGGAGAAGCAGCACTTCCGCGAGGTCAACCTCGACGACCCGCTCTACCAGCAGCGCGAGATCGTCGCCATGGTCGACGGCTACGACGCCAAGGACTTCGGCGAGTGGATCAACTTCGTCACCGTGCAGCTGCGCAAGAAGCACGCGAACGGCGCCGAGACCACGGACGAGGTGCGTGTCGACCGCAAGAACTTCAACGCCACCGGCAACGCCTTCAAGCTGCTCTACGGCTGGAACGGCGACAACGACCGCAATCGCTGGCTGGACTACGAGTACCGCACCACCTGGAGCTTCTTCGGCGGCCAGCAGGTGGAGCGACCGTGGCAGCGGGCCAACGCCGGCGCCATCAGCCTGACGCCGCCCTACGAGCGGCGCAAGGTGACGCTGGAGGCCGACCCGCAGCGCATCGCCAAGGCCGGCGTGCGCTCGATCACGGCACGCCTCTACTACACGCCCGGCGGCGCCGAGCAGGTCAAGCAGGTGACTCTCGACCCCGGCAAGCAGCAGCTCTCGGCGGACGTCGAGGTGTTGCTGCCCGCCGGTGCCTTCGGCTACGGCTACGAGGTCGTATGGCGGCTGCCGGGGAACAAGACGGTCTCCTCGGGGCGCCAGGAGACGAGCGAAGGGATCCTGTTCATCGACGAGGTCCCCACCGGGGGACCGTGACCCAACCGAGGGAGGAGCACGACGTGCGACTGCAACCTGTTTCGCGTGGCGGCGCGGCGATGGTGCTGAGCTGCTTGTTGCTGGGGGGGCTGGCGCCGGCGCCGGCGGGCGCCCAGGACGAGCCCTGGACGACCGAAGACATCATCGACCCGCGCATCGACGTCGACGCGCAATACGCGCTGATGCGCATGATGAGCCACGGCGACCTGGCGGCGGCGTTCGACGCCTCCGCCATGTTGTGGGAAGTGAAGAACGGCGACCTCCTCGGCATCCACCAGGCCGACAGGGAGAAGCCGGCGAAGCTGGTGCGGGCCGCCGGCGGCAACTGGTGGGAGATCGTGCCGAAGGGCTTCGACGCCGTCTGTTACCTGGACGCGGACGTCGGCAAGGCGATGCTGGTGTATCGGGTCGGCATCGGCGACCTGCCCGCTCGTCTCGACCCGGCGCTGCGCAGCGCCTGGAACAGCTGCGGCATCAAGCCCGCCGCGCCGCGCGGCTATCGGGTGACGATCACCAAGCCGCCACCGCCGCCCCCTCAGGAGTACGACCCCGAACCGCCGCCCGCCAACGGATTGACCGTGCGGGTGGTCGACGGCGCGGGTGCTCCACAGGAGAACGCCACCGTCGACGTCTCGCACGACGGGGGCGGCGACGCCAAGGACACCGGTGCGAGCGGCACCGTGACCTTCGCCGACGTGCCGGCCGGCGCGGTGACCGTCAACGTCATCGGGCCGCAGGGCTGCACCGACGAGTGGCTGGACCTGGTGATGGAAGACAAACCGATGACCATCGACGTGCCGGTCGACTGCACGGTGCCGACCCCCGATCCGCCGGCACAGTGCGACCCCGCCAAATACAGCCAGGTGTTCGACCCTTGCGGCAAGGCCGTGCTCGACGGCGCTGTCGAGTGCCTGAAGGACGCCCACGGCGGCTTCTGGTCGTGCAAGGGCGAGTGGAAGTGTGCCGGCAAGAAGCTCGGCGAGTTCTGGTCGTGCAAGAACGATCTCGACCACAAGGCCAAGATCCGGCAGTGCAACGACAAGGCGAACGCCGCGTCCAACTGCAGCTACCCGGGTCCCCAGTAGTGCGCTCGATGACGAATCGACTCGCCGCGGCCCTGCTGGCCGCGGCGGCCCTCGCGGCGGCGCCGGCGACCGCCGACGTCGGCGACGTCGTCGAGCCGTGCGCAGGGGCCAAGGCCGACGACCTCATGCGGTACTGCTGCAAGGAGGAGCACCACCTGCCCCTGCTGATGATCCCCGACGGCGCCTCCAGCGGCTACGACATGACGTTCTACGACACCGCGCGGTCGCTGCTCGGTGCGCACAACGTCACCCTCGGCGCCACCTGGGCGGGGAACCCGCTCGAGGAGCCGGTGCTGGTCGAGAACATGGCCGAGCTCTGCCAGGAGGTCATCTACGCTCTGGCCGCCAGCATCGACAAGCTGAAGCGCAAGCTGCCGGTCGTATTCGTCACCTACGGCGGCGGCGCCAGCCGTGGGCCGGACTCGCGCGGGCAATACATCGCCGACCTCCGGGCCACCTGCGAGACCCCCGTCAAGGAGTGGTACGGCGACGACGAGGAGCACCTCGAGTACCTGCTCGCCAACCTCGGCCCTTACGAGGTGGTGGTGGTCAACAGCTACGAGCTGGCGGAGTCCGGCTGCCGCGAGACCGTCGCGCACGAGATCGGCCACGCCGCGGGCCTGGGGCACGACGGCGACAAGACCAACGTCATGTATGGCTGCACGGCCGGGCAGGAGCGCAACGGGCTGAGCCACCTCCAGGTGGCGAAGATCTGCGGGCGCGGCCGCTTCAACAACCTCCCCGAGCTGCCCTGAGCGGCCGGGCAGCGGACGGCGAGCGGCCGCGGTAGGATCGCGACCGCCCGCCAGGTCCGCCTTCGGCGCCTGGCGTCCCGCATGACCGCGCCCGCCCCGCCCGACGCCAGCCCACCACGCGCGGTGCCCTACGAGGCCTGGCGCTCGCGCGTCGAGGCCGATCTCGGCGCCGACGCCGAGCGCCGCCTCCGCCGCGAGACCCTGGAGGGGATCGTGGTGGAGCCGCTGTACGCTCCCGACCATCTCGTGGGACGGGTCCCGCTTCCCACCGTCCCCGCCCCGGCAGGCTGGCGCATCTGGCAGGAGGTCGGGCTGTCGTCCGGCTCTGCCGGCGCCGCGGCACTGGCGCGCGAGCGGGAGCGCGAGCTGGGCGGGATCTGGCTGCGGGCGGACGGCGGCGGTGGCGACGCCGATGGCGCCGCGGCTTTGCTCGGTGAGGTGCTGGCCGGCGGCGACGTCGACGTCACCCTCGAGTGGGCCGGGGAGCCGCTCGCCGGCGCCGCGCTACTGGTGGCGGCGGCGCAGAGCGCCGGTGTCGCCGTCGAGCGGCTCACCGGCTGCCTGGGTTGCGACCCCCTCGCTGCGCTGGCGCGACGGGGCACGCTCTCCGCCGGAGCGTGCGACCAGCTCGTGGCTGCGGCTCGGTGGGCCGCCGAGCGCGCCCCGGGCGTGCGAGCCGGCCTGGTGTCGACGGCCCCGTACGTCGACGCCGGCGCCGACGCGACCCAGGAGATCGCGTTCGCCCTCGCCACCGGCGCCGAGGCGCTGCGTTGCCTGCTGGCGGCGGGGCTGCCGCCGGCGACCGCGGCGGGCCAGCTGCTGGTGTCCGCCAGTGCCGGGCGCGACCTCTACCTGCAGCTGGCCAAGCTGCGGGCGCTGCGGCTCACCTGGGGGATGCTGCTCGCCTCGGTCGACGCGCCACCGACGGCGATTCGCCTGCACGGCCGTACGGCCTGGCGGACCAAAGGGAAGCGCGATCCCGGCAGCGACCTCGTGCGCGCGACCGTCGAGACCTTCGCCGCCGTGCTCGGCGGTTGCACGGACGTGACCTGCGCGCCGATCCTCGACGAGGAGACCGAGCTGGCCCTCGGCATGCCGCTCGGCAGCGCCACGCAGCTGCTGCTGCGCGAGGAGGTCGGCCTGGACCGCGTCGGCGACGCGGCCGGCGGCAGCTGGTACGTGGAGTCGCTCACCGCGCAACTGGCCCGGCGCGCCTGGGAGATCTTCGAGGGCATCGAGCGACGCGGCGGCATGCTGCGGGCGCTGGCGGTGGGCGCCGTCGCCCAGCAGGTTGCGGAAGCCGCCGAGCGGCGGCGAGCGGCCCTGGCCGAGAAGCAGCTGCCGATCGTCGGCGTCACGGTGCACGCGGCCAAGAAGCCCGTGACTCTGCCGCACCGTCCGCTGTCTGCGGCCACGGTCGCGCCGACGCCGGCGAGCGATGCCGTACCGCTCGAAGCGCCACATCTCCAGGGCGAAGCGGATTCCGCCGAGCTCTTCTCGGCCGCCGTCGCGGCTGCGGCACGCGGCGCCAGCGTCGCCGCTCTCGCCGCGGCGGTCGCGTCGCGCGGGGCGTCGTTGCGTGCGCCCGCACTTACCGCTTGGCGCGACGCCGAGCCCTTCGAGTCGCCGGAGGCGACGGCATGACCGTCGCCCCCCCGCGCTCGCGCACCGTGCCGCTGCCGGCGAGCTTCGACGAGGCGCTGGCCCAACTCGAGCGGTCGCTCGGCTCCCATCCCGCGCCCGACGCGTCCGCACCACGTCGCCCGACCGCCACCCCCGAAGGCATCCGCCTGTCCCCGCTCTACGGCGCCGCCGACCTCGCCGACGTCCCGCACCTCCAAGGCATGCCCGGCTTCCCGCCCTTCGTTCGCGGCCCTTACCCGACGATGTACCTCGTCAAGCCGTGGACGGTCCGCCAGTACGCCGGCTTCTCGACGGCCGAGGAGTCCAACGCCTTCTACCGCCGCAACCTCGCCGCCGGGCAGACGGGGCTCTCCATCGCCTTCGACCTGCCCACCCACCGCGGCTACGACTCCGACCACCCGCGCGTCGTCGGCGACGTCGGCATGGCGGGCGTCGCCATCGACTCGATCCTCGACATGCGCATCCTCTTCGAGGGCATCCCCCTCGACAAGACCAGCGTCTCGATGACCATGAACGGCGCCGTGCTGCCGGTGATGGCGCTCTACGTGGTGGCCGCGGAGGAGCAGGGCGTGGCGCCCGAACGCCTCGCCGGCACCATCCAGAACGACATCCTCAAAGAGTTCATGGTGCGCAATACCTACATCTACCCGCCGCCGCCGTCGCTGCGCATCGTCGGCGACGTCTTCCGCTACACGGCGGAGCGGATGCCGCGCTTCAACAGCATCAGCATCTCCGGCTACCACATGCAGGAGGCGGGGGCGACCGCCGACCTCGAGCTCGCCTACACGCTCGCCGACGGGCTGCAGTACGTGCGCACCGGGCTCGACGCCGGTCTCGCCGTCGACGACTTCGCGCCGCGGCTGTCGTTCTTCTGGGGCATCGGCATGCACTTCCTGATGGAGGTGGCGAAGCTGCGCGCGGCGCGCCTCTTATGGGCCGAGCTGATGGCGCCGTTCCAGCCGCGCGACGAGCGCTCGTCGATGCTGCGCTGCCACTGCCAGACCTCGGGGTGGAGCCTCGCCGCGCGCGACGTCTACGTCAACGTCATGCGGACGACCATCGAAGCGCTGGCCGCCGTCTCCGGCCACACCCAGTCGCTGCACACCAACGCGCTCGACGAGGCGTTGGCGCTGCCTTCCGACTTCTCGGCGCGCATCGCCCGCAACACGCAGCTGGTGCTGCAGCACGAGGCGGGCACGTGCGAGGCGATCGACCCCTGGGGCGGCAGTTACGCCGTCGAGCGGCTGACCCACGAGCTCGCCGCGCGCGCCCGCGTCCACCTCGCCGAGGTGGAGGAGCTCGGCGGCATGGCGGCGGCGATCGCGCAGGGCGTGCCGAAGCGCCGCATCGAGGAGGCGTCGGCGCGCACGCAGGCGCGCATCGACTCGGGCGCGCAGACGATCGTCGGCGTCAACCGCTACCACGCCGACCTCGACCCCGGCGAAATGGAGATCCTGCGCGTCGACAACTCGGCGGTGCGCGAGGCGCAGGCGGCGCGCCTGCAGCGCTTGCGCGCCGAGCGCGACGGCGGCAGGTTGGAAGCCGCGCTGTCCGCGTTGACGAGCGCGGCTGAGAGCGGCGACGGCAACCTGCTGGCGCTCGCCGTCGACGCCGGCCGCGCGCACGCGACGGTGGGGGAGATCAGCTACGCTCTCGAAAAGGCCTTCGGGCGCTACGAGGCGCCCGTCTCCACCGTGCACGGCGTCTACGGCGGCGAGATGCAGGAGCTCGAATCGGTGCGCGCCGTGCGTGCGCGCACGGCCGAGTTCGCGCGCGCCCAAGGGCGGCGCCCGCGCCTGCTCGTCGCCAAGCTCGGGCAGGACGGCCACGACCGCGGGCAGAAGGTGATCTCGACCGCCTTCGCCGACCTCGGCTTCGACGTCGACGTCGGGCCGCTCTTCCAGACCCCCGAAGAGGTGGCGCGGCAGGCGGTGGAGAACGACGTCCACGTCGTCGGCGTCAGCTCGCTCGCCGCCGGCCATCTGACGCTGGTGCCGGCGCTCATCGCCGAGCTGCGGCGGCTCGGACGGGACGACGTGCTCGTGGTCGTCGGCGGCGTCGTGCCGGCGGCCGACCACGAGACGCTCCACGGTCTCGGCGTGGCGGCGATCTTCGGCCCGGGCACGGTCATCCCCGACGCCGCCGCGTCGCTGCTCGATCGGCTGCAGTGACTTCCTCGCCGGCACTCGTCGAGCTCACCGCCGGCGTGCGCGCCGGCGACCGCACGCAGATCGGCCGCGCGCTGACTCTCGTCGAGAGCTCGCTGCCCGAGCATCAGGAGCAAGCGCAGGAGCTGCTGGCGCGCCTGGCGTCCGCGACCGGGGCGGCGCGGCGTATCGGTATCTCCGGCTTGCCCGGCGCCGGCAAGAGCACGTTGATCGAGCGCCTCGGCTGCTGGCTGCTCGAGCGCGGCCACCGCGTCGCCGTGCTCGCCGTCGACCCCTCCAGCGTGCGCACCGGCGGCAGCATCCTCGGCGACAAGACGCGGATGACCAAGCTGGCGCAGGACGAACGCGCCTTCGTGCGCCCGACCCCTTCCGGCGGCACGCTCGGCGGCGTCGCCCGCCGCACCCGGGAGGCGATGCTGGTGCTCGAGGCCGCCGGCCACGACGTGGTGCTCGTCGAGACCGTCGGTGTCGGGCAGAGCGAGGTGGCGGTCGCCGGCATGGTCGACGCCTTCCTCGTGCTGCTCGTGCCCGGCGCCGGCGACGAGCTGCAGGGCATCAAGCGCGGCATCCTCGAGGTCGCCGACCTGGTGGCGATCAACAAGGCCGACGAGGACCGCCCACGCGCCGAGCGCGCCCGCCGCGACTTCGCCGCCGCGCTGCGTCTGTTGCACGCCGCCGGCGAGCGCTGGCGGCCACCGGTGCAGCTGATCTCGGCGCGCACCGGCGAGGGAGTGCCGGAGCTGTGGGGTGCGCTCGAGGAGCACCGCCGGCGCCTCACCGCCAGCGGCGACCTCGAGACGCGCCGCCGCGAGCAACGCCTCGCCTGGCTCTGGCAGGAGCTCGAGGAAGGCTTGCGCACGGCGCTGCGCGAGAGCCCCGACGTCGCCGCCCTGCTGCCGTCGCTCGAGGCGCGCGTGGCGGCGGGGGAGGACACTCCCGAGGGCGCCGCCCGCCGCGTGCTCGCAGCGTTCGCCGCGCGTCCGCATCCGTAGCCGGCGGCCGTCGGTCGTCCCGGGCCGCGCACGTCATGGCCGCCGCCTCCGCCAGGCGGCCGCCCGGCCCACTTCTCCTCGCTGGCGCTGCCCGACGAGCAGGTCGCGGTGGCGTCGTCAGGAATCGCGGCCTCGCGTCGAAGAACACTGGCAGCGGCAACAGCGTCGGTCCGGCGTCGCCTCCGCCCCGGTGGCGTCGACGCCAAGGAGGACCCCGATGACTTGACTTGGACTTCGTCGCACGCGGAAGACCCGCCTCGGCCTCCTCGACCCACACCTAACGTTCACTGCCTTCAAAGGAGAATCGGATGAGAACTCACCGCTTCACGATCCCGATCGCCGGTCTGCTGCTCGTCCTGGGCCTCGTCGGCTTCGCTGCGGATGCTGCGGCGCAGCCCAAGCCGAACGTCGTCGACAACGGCAACCGATGGCTGATCACCTACTTCAACGACTGCGACCCGGTCCACACCGAGTGGGCCACCCAGGGCATCTGCTTCCTGCCCTACCAGCGCTGCGAGACCTGCGGCATCACCGGCGCCTGGTATTCCGACACCTTCCCCGACTGGAACGGCCGCTACATGCAGGAGGGCGATCGCATCCTCATGCACGGCGACTACGCCGCCAACGTCGGCCACGACGGCATGGTCATCGAACTCTTCGCGGGAACCTCGCCCCGCGACGAGGGAGCCGGCCAGTGGACGGAGTGGCGCGAGGTTCCCGGCACCTTCGGCACCACCATCGGCTTCGGCAACGCTCGGCTGCGTCGCGTCGGCAGGTGCCAGGTGCCGGGCGGCACCGACCTGACGCGGATGAGCGCACCAGAGATCGACCGGCTGGCCTCGGAGCTCTCGGCCAAGGTCAAGCCGCGGCTGCGGCGCGATGGCAAGGCCGCGGAGTCGCCGAACGACCGCGAGCAGGTGCCGCTGCCGGAGGAGAAGCAGTACCAGCGGCCATGATCGCGTTGCGGGCCGTCGCCAGCCGGTGACTGTCGCCGCCGTCGAGGGGTGGGGGGCCCACACGGGCCCCCTCGTTCTGTCCGGGGTGTCCAGCCCGCGAGCCTAGGCGGTCGGGCAGTCCCCTTGGTCCTCGCGCCGGCGCTGCTCCCAGATGTCGATCTCGCGCTGGCTCATGTTGCCGTTGGGCGGCAGCCGGCCGTCGCGGTAGCCACGCTGCTCGACGTCGATGGCGTACTGGTTGCGCGACAGCAGGGGACCGAGGCAGACGGCGTCGCGCGGCGGCTGCTGCCGTTGTTCGACGCGCAGTCGGCGGACGAGCTCGGCCATCAGCCAGTCGGGGATCGAGGCGCGGCGCTGCGGGTAGATGAAGCCGAACAGCGTGAGGTGGACGAGCAGCACGCGCCAGTTGGGGCCGAAGCGCTCGAGCAGGCGCTGCCAGTCGAGCCGGTGTGCCTGCTCGTGGATGAGGTGCGCGACGTCGCCGCCGTCGTAGCGCTCGCGCTCCATGATCAGCGCCTTGGACCAGATCATCTCCTCGGCGGGGATGAGGGGCGCCTTCACGCCGAGCACCTCACCCCGCGTCGCCTTCTCGAACCAGACGTCGTCGACCACGGCGATGCCGTTGCCCGAGCTCCAGATGAGGTCGATGAAGTCGGCGCCCGAGATCGCCTTGGAGAGCCAGTGCGGCGCGAAGCGCTGGATCTCGCAGCCGGCCTGCGCGAGCACGCCTTCGACGCGGTCGAGGTCGCCGCGCTTGATAAAGATGTCGAAGTCCTTGGTGAAGCGCTCGATGCCGGTGTAGTGCGCCAGCGCGTAGGCGCCGCCGACGAGGAACGGGGCCTCGGCCGCGAGCAGCGCCTCCATCATGCGGCGGTAGAAGGCGTGGCTCTGCTCGGTCAGCTCGCACGCAGCACGATCGGTCACGCTCGACGTCATGGCGGGGCGAGCGGGAGCAAGGGGCGTGCCGCGAGCGGTGAAAGCCGCGCACTCGGTCGCGATGGCTCGTGCCTTGCAGTCTCGGGTCGCGCCATGTTGGAGAAGGCGTCCGGCGGCGAATCGAGCTGGGCGGCGAGGACGCACGCGCTATTGCGGCGCCTCGCCGTCGGCGACCGCGTGAACCTGCGGACGATGGTCCTCGTCGCGCACCCGGCGGACGAGAGCCTCGGCGCCGCCGGCCTGCTGTCGCGGCTCGGCGACCCCTGGCTGGTCTGCCTCACCGACGGCGCGCCGCGCGACCGCCGATTCGTGCCCACCGGGCTGCCGCCGACGCCCAGCCGCTACGCCAAGCGTCGCCGCCAGGAGCTGCGCGCGGCGCTGGCGCTCGCCGGCGTCGGCGTCGACCGCGTGTTGCAGCTCGACATCCCCGACCAGGAGGCGGCGCTGGCGCTGCCGAAGCTCGTGCATCGCCTCGCCACGCTGGCGCGCGGGCTGCGGCCGCACCTGCTCATCACCCACGGCTACGAAGGTGGGCATCCCGACCACGACGCGGCGGCGCTGGCGGTGCGGCTCGCCGTCGAGCGGCTGGAGCGGCAAGAGGGGGCGGCGCCGGCGCTGGCGGAGATGCTCTCCTACCACCGCGAGGGCGATCGCCTGGTCGCCGATCGCTTCCTGCCGGCATCCACCGATCGCTGGACCGTTCTACTGCGTCTGTCGCCGCGCGAGCGGCGGCTGCGCCGCGAGATGCTCGCCTGTCACGCCAGCCAGGTCGCCACCATGGCGCAGCTCCCCGAGCGGCCGTGGGAACGCCTGCGGCCGGCGCCGCACTACGACTTCCTGCGCCCGCCGCACCCGGGGCCATTGCAGTACGAGGTGCTCGGCTTCGCGCTCGACGGCGAACGCTGGCGCGAGCTGGCGCGGCAGGCAATCGCCGCCGAGCGGGAGGAAGAGGCGAGCCGCACCGCCTCCTGAAGTTGCCCCAGCCTTCGCACGGCGCGCGCTCGCGGCGGCACCTCGATTGCTAGGCACTTCCGCATGCGCGTAGCTGCTGTTGCGGACCTGCACTGCTCGCGGACGGCGGAAGGGACCTTCAGGCCACTCTTCGAATCCGCGCGCGAAAGCGCCGACGTGCTGGTGCTCTGCGGCGATCTGACCGACTTCGGTCTTCCCGAGGAGGCGCAGCTGCTCGTCGGCGAGCTCGACGCGGCGCGCGGGCTGCCCATCGTCGCCGTGCTCGGCAACCACGACTTCGAGGCCGGCAAGGAGCAGGAGATCCACCACATCCTCGCCGACGCCGGGGTCATCGTGCTCGACGGCGACGCCTGCGAGGTGGCCGGCGTCGGCTTCGCCGGCGTCAAGGGCTTCTGCGGCGGCTTCGCCCGCGGTTCGCTCGGCGCCTGGGGCGAGCCCGCGATCAAGGCCTTCGTTCAGGAGGCGGTCAACGAGGCGATCAAGCTCGAGTCGGCGCTGGCGCGGCTGCGCACCGAGCGGCGCGTCGTGGTGATGCACTACTCGCCGATCGCCGCCACCGTCGAGGGCGAGCCGCGCGAGATCTTCCCCTTCCTCGGCAGCAGCCGGCTGGAGGAGCCGCTGTCGCGCTACCCGGTCGACGTCGTCTTCCACGGCCATGCCCACCGCGGGCAGCCGGAGGGGCGGACGCACGCCGGCGTGCCGGTGTTCAACGTCTCGCTGCCGCTGATGCGGCGCAGCGCGCCTGAAGGGCGGCTCTTCCGCCTGTTCGAGATACCGACGCGCACGGGAGTGACCGCGGCGGCGCGGGTGCCGCAGGAGGTCGCCGCGCCGCAGCAGGTGGGCTCATGACGCGGCGAGCGCCGGAGCTGCCCCCGGCCGAGGCCTTCTTCCCGCCGCGGCGCACCCTCGCCGCGCTCGCCCGCGCCGTGCAGGACTGCCGCGCCTGCCCGCTCTACCGCCATGCGACGCAGGCGGTCTTCGGCGAAGGCAAACGCGACGCGCGGCTGGTGATGGTGGGCGAGGAGCCGGGCGACCAGGAAGACCTGCAGGGGCACGTCTTCGTCGGCCCGGCGGGCCAGCTGCTCGACCGCTACCTCGCCGAGGTGGGGCTGCCGCGCGAAGAGCTGTGGCTCACCAACGCCGTCAAGCACTTCAAGTTCGAGCCGCGCGGCAAGCGGCGCATCCACAAGAAGCCGGGCACCACCGAGGTGCAGGCCTGCTTCCCGTGGCTCGAGGCCGAGCTCGAGAAGATCGAGCCCGAGATGATCGTCTGCCTCGGCGCGACGGCGACGCGCGCCGTGCTGGGGCCGAAGGTGGCGGTCGTGCGCGACCACGGCAAGGTCTTCCCCAGCGAGTGGGCGCCGTGGGTGATGCCGACCTACCACCCGTCGGCACTGCTGCGCGCTCCCGACGATCGGCGCGAGGCGACGCGCAAGACCTTCCTTGCCGACCTGCGGATCGTGGCGCGGCACTACTTCGAGGGCGCGCCGCGGCAGGTCCAGATCGCTGCTGTCGCCGGCACGAAACGTGATGTACGAAGTGAAAGTCGGGGGATGCGGGCGCAACCAGGAGGCAACCATGGCACGAGACACGGAGCCCGCGGAGCGCGGTAGGGCGCGCCGCTACGAAGCAGAAGAGCCCGAGCCGGAACGGCGTAGCCAGGAGCGGCCCGGCTACGGGCGCGGCGAGTGGGGGAGCGAAGAGCAGGGCGGCTGGCGCGGTCCAGGCGAGGGCCCGGGCTATCGCGAGGCACGGCAACGCACGCCGACTTTCCAGCAGAGCTCGACCGGCGGGCAGATCCCCGGCGAGTACCGCTACTGGCGCAGCGGCCAGCGGCCTGAGCTGAGCGAGAGCCAGCGCTTCGCCGACCGCCTCGGGCAGCGCGGACCGCACGCGGGCCGCGGGCCGAAGAACTACCGGCGCAGCGACGACCGCATCCGCGAGGAGCTCTGCGACCGGCTCATGGCGCACCCGGAGATCGACGCCAGCGAGATCGAGGTCGAGGTCAAGGAGGCGCACGTCGTGCTTCGCGGCAGCGTGCCCGACCGCCGCACCAAGCACCGCGCCGAGGACCTCGCCGAGGGCGTGCTGGGCGCGCTGGAGATCGACAACCAGCTGCGGGTGCGGCGTGGCGAGGGACCGGCGCCGCGAGCAGCACTGAGGTCAGTGAAGGAAGGAGCCGAGCATGGCGACCACCTACAACGACGAGATCCCACCCGAGGAGCTGCTCGGCATCGAAGAGGAGCCCTTCGATCGCTACGAAGCGGGCGAGGCCACCGGCGCTCGTCGTCAGCTCGGCCACGCGCCCGACACCACCGGCGAGGACTGGAACGAGGACGAAGCCGGCCACTCGTGGGCCCAGTACTTCCACGATCCGGTGCGCGAGCCCTACGGCGGCCCCAGCGGCAGCGGCGCGCTGCACCCCTACGGCGGCAGGCGCTTCGCGTCGGGACGCGAGGGCACCGCCAACAAGGGCTACGGCCAGCTCTACGGCTACGACGTGCGCGGCTTCGGCCACCGCCGCGACAGCTTTTACGCCACCGCCGGCGCCAGGCCGTGGTGGGAGGGGGAGAGCGACGCCGAGCTCGACACCGCGGAGCGCGAGCCCGGCCGCTTCGTCGGCGTCGGCCCGCGCGGCTACAAGCGGCCCGACGCCCGCGTCGAGGAGGAGGTCGTGCAGCGCCTCGAGGACGCCGAGTGGATCGACGCCACCGATCTCGAGGTGGAGGTGGCCGACGGCGTCGTCACCCTCGCCGGCGAAGTCGAGACGCGGGCCGAGCGGCGCGCCGCCGAGGACGTCGCCGCGGAGGTCGCCGGGGTAGTCGACGTCATCAACCGCCTCCGGGCGCGCCAGCGGCGGCCCGGGCCTCCGAGCTGAGGACCCGGGTAGGGCGCCCACACCTTGGCCAGTCAGCCATCCCGCGCGGGACCCCGCCTGTGGACGTGGATGCTCGCGTTGCTGTTGCTCGCCCTGCTGGTCTGGGCGGTGGGAAGACGCGTCGAGCAACTGCCGCACTCGGAGATCGGCGTCACCGGCGGGGAGTCGGTGCCGCAGGACGCACTTGCGACGCCAACGCCGCCGGTCGAACGCCGCGCCGACGCTCCTCCGCGGCCGGCGCAATCTCCGGTCGAGCAGGGTAGTGGCGGCCAGCCGGTGGACGCGACGGGCGTGCCCGCGTCGCCGCGGCCCTGACCCGGCGCGCAAGGTTTCGCGGCCGCCCTACGTTTGATGGGCGGTTTGATGGCCGGAAACACGCGAGTCGCTTCGGCCGCAGGGAGGAGACACGATGGAAGCTCAGACGAGAGCGACGGCCACGGCGTCGCGACAGCCGCATCCGGCGCCTCGGGTAACGAGCCGCGCCGCGCGCCGCACAGCCGCTCGCCAGGCCGCCGAGCGGCGCCGGGTGCTGGCAGAGATCGCGGCGATGCTGCGGTCGAGCCCGTTCGTCGACGCGGAAGTTTGAAGAAGTTACACCTCAGCACGCATGGGAGGTGTCCGCCGTGTGGGAACGAGCGTGGGAACCCGTCGGCGTAGGCCGACAGCGGTCTGGCGAACCTCTTGCACTGGCACGGGCCCTCGGAGGGAGAGGATCACATTCATTGGCCTGGGCCTCGCCGGCGTCGGGGTGGAGGGGTGAAGGCGAGGCCCGGGCCGCTTCCTTGCTTGGAGCTCGATCGATAGGGAGGTCGCCCATGCGCGCACGGTTTGCCACCACCGCCATCGTCGTTGCCGTTCTCGCGGTGCCCGCGACCGCCTGCAAGCAGGTGCCTGCGAGCGAGCGAGCCGCCGAGCAGGCCCGCCGGGCGGGCGACGAAGCCGGCGCCGTTCTCGAGCGCGCCGGCAAGGAGGTCGAGCGCGGCGCGGAAGCGCTGGAGCGCCAGGCCAAGCCGCTGCTCGACGACGCCACCCTCACCGCCAAGGTGAAGGCGAAGCTCGCCGCCGATCCCGAGGTCACCGCCTACGCCATCGACGTCGACACCCTGGAGGGCACGGTCTCGCTGTCGGGGCGCGTGGAGACCGCGGGCGAGAGCGCCGAGGCCGAGAAGCTGGCCCGCGACACCGAGGGCGTGAAGGCGGTGGTGAACCGCCTGGCGGTGGGGACCGGCCCGATCCCCGGCACGCAGCCGGCACCGGCCGCCAGCCCCGCCCGCTGATCCGCCCGCGAGCGCCAAGCCGGCCCCGTCGACGCCGCCGCCGCGGTCGGACAACGCGGCGCGGGCGACCGCTTGACGTTTCGTGACCGGTAGTCATACTCTTACCGCCGGTCGCGAGACGAACCATCCGGTAGCGACAAACCATCCGGTAGCGACAAACCATGGGCATCGCCGAACGCAAGGAGCGCGAGTTCAAGCGGCGGGAGCGGGAGATCCTGCAGGCGGCCCTGCGCCTGTTCGACGGCGACGACTGGGAGCTGGTCACCATCGAGCGCATCGCCCAGGAGGCCGAGATCGGCAAGGGCACGGTGTACCTGCACTTCCCGAGCAAGGAAGACATCTACGGCCGGCTGGCGCTCGACTTCTCGCGCCAGCTGCTCGCCAAGCTGCAGAAGATCGACGCCGAGGGGCCGGTGCTCGACCGGCTGCGCGAAGCGATCCGCATCATCTTCGACGCCCACCTCGCCCGCCGCCGGTACCAGCGCATCGTCGACTACTGCAACCGCGACGACTTCCGCCGCCGCCTCGACGACGCCACCCGCGCCGAGCTGCAACGCATCGACGAGCAGATCACCGCGGTGGTGATGGTGGTGGTGCAGGAGGGGATCGCCCTCGGCACCTTCCCGGCCCGCGCCCTCGACACGCTGCTCTGGGGCCCGCGCGCGACGCTGATCGGCGCCGTGCGCATCCTCAGCGGCAACTGCGGCTGTCTGCACCCCCCCGAGGCCGAGACGTTCATCGCCGACGTGACGCGCTACATGCTCGCCGGCCTCATGTTCCAGGAGCGGGTGCCCGAGCCGGCGCCGCTCCCGCCGGCGGAGCTCGCGACGGCCCGCACCTGAGCCGGCGACGACTCGTACTTTCCAGAGCCAGTAGAAAGGACCGTCAGCGATATGAGGAGCCTTCCATCGCTGCTGCTCGCCGCCATCGTCGGCGTTGCGGCGGCATCGTCCGCTCAACAACCTCCCGCAGCGGCCACGCCGACAACGGCTTCCGCTGAAGGAGCCGTGACCGGCCGCGCGCTCTCGCTCGCCGAGGCGCTGCAACTCGCCGAGCAGGCCGCCGAGACCGTGCGCGCCGCCGAGGCCGACGTGGCGCGCGCCGAGGCGCTGCGGCGGCAGGCCCGCAGCGAGCTCTTCCCGCAGATCGGCGCCACCGGCAGCTACTCGCGCACGCTGCAGAGCGAGTTCGAGGACGTCTCCTTCGACTTCGGGGGCGAGGGCGGCGACCTCTCCGATCTGCCGTTCGGGCAGGCCAACCAGTACCGGCTCGGCCTGCTCGTCAACCAGAACGTCTGGAGCGGCGGCCGCATCGCCGCTCAAACCAGGGCCGCCGCCGCCGGCGTCAGCGCCGCCCGCGTCGGTGTCGACGCCACCCGCGCCGAGCTCGCCCTCGACGTCACCCAGGCCTACTTCGACGCCCAGCTGCTCGACCGCCTGGTGACGATCTCGGAAGCCACGCTGGCGCAGGCCGACCGCGCCTACGAGCTGACCCGGCTCGCCCGCGAGGTGGGCAACCAGTCCGAGTTCGAGCAGCTGCGGGCCCAGGTCACCCGCGACAACGAGCGGCCGCGCCTGCTGCGACGGCGCGCCGAGCGCGACTTCTCCTACGCGCGGCTCACCCAGCTCCTCGGCCTGCCGGCCGACGAGCCGCTGGATCTCACCACCAACTTCGCCGACTTCGCCTTGTGGGAGGCGCGCGGCGCCGTCCCCGCCGCCGCTGAACGCGCGGCATGGCTGCAGCAGCTCGTCGAGGAGCGCGCGCCCGTGCGCCAGGCGGCAGCCGCCGTCACGGCGCGCGAGCAGGAGGTCAAGATCGCCCGCGCCGAACGCCTGCCGAGCGTCGGCGTGACGCTCCGACTACGGCCGCGTCGCCTACCCGACCGGTGGGTTGCCGGCCTGGTCGGACACGCGCACCAACTGGACGGTCGGCCTCGGCCTGCGCGCTGCCGCTGCTCACCGGTGGCCGCCTCGCCGCGCAAGAGGGCGCCGCCCGCGCCACTCTCGACGAGGCGCAGGCACTCCTCGACCGGGTCCGCGAGCTGGCCTGGCTCGACGCCCGCGACGCCCTCGACCGGCTGGCCACCGCCGAGGCGGTCTTCCAGGCGGCGTTCAGCACCATCAGCCAGGCGCAGCGGGCCTACGAGATCGCCGAGCTCCGCTACCGCGAGGGGCTGTCGACGCAGCTCGAGCTCAACGACACCCGCATCCAACTCACCTTCTCGCAGGGCAACGCCGCGCTGGCGGCGCGCAACCTCCAGGTGTCGCGCGCGCGCGTCGCCCTGCTGCCCGACCTGCCGCTCGGCGCCGGTGCCAACGCCTTGCTCGACGCCGACGCCGCGGGCGCGGGCATCACCATTCCCGGCTCGGCGGCCGCGGCCGCCGCCGGCATCCTCACCGCATCCACGCCCGGTGGATTCTGAAGGGGTTTCTGACATGCGCCGTCTCACTCGTTCCTCGTTCGTGCTCGCGCTGCTCGGCGCCGGCCTGCTCGCTCTCGCCGGGTGCGGCGGAGGCAAGGAGCCGGCGGCTTCGGCAGCGGAAGAGAAGCCGCTCGCCGTCGGCAGCGAGAGCGTCTATCGCGTCACCACCGCCCGGCTCGCCACCGGACCGCTGATCTCCGGCTCGCTCGAGGCGGAGAAGGAGGCGACGGTGGCCGCCGAAGTGCCCGGAGCCGTCCTCGCCGCGGCGGCGGAGGAGGGGACGCCGGTCGCCGCGGGCACGCTGCTCGCCCGCATCGACGACCGCGCCCAGCGCGAGTCGGTGCTCTCGGCGCAGAGCGCGGTGCGCTCCGCCGACCAGCAGGTGACGGTGGCGAAGCGCAACGCCGAGCGCGCGGAAGCCCTGCTCGAAGGGGGCGCCATCGCCGAGCGCGACGCCGAGGTGGCGCGCTGGAACGTCACCAACGCCCAGGCCGCCCTCGCCGATGCGCGCTCGCGCCTCACCTTCGCCCGCGAGCAGCTCGCCAAGACCGCCGTGCACGCCCCCTTTCGCGGCGTCGTCAGCAAGAAGTCGGTGACGCCGGGCGACACCGTGCAGCCGGGGACGCCGCTCTACACGGTGGTCGACCCGACTCGCATGCGCCTCGTCGCCCACGTGCCCGCCGACGGCATCGCCGGCCTGCAAATCGGCACGCCGGTCGAGTTCGTCGTCGGCGGTCTGCGGCAGCCAGCCCTTCACCGGCACCGTGCAGCGCATCAACCCGGTGGCCGATCCGACGACGCGGCAGGTGGAGATCCACGTCGCGCTGCCCAACGAGGGCGGCCGGCTCCTCTCCGGCCTCTACGCCGAGGGCCGCGTCGTCGACCGCGGTGCGCAATGCCCTCGCCGTGCCGGCCGCCGCCGTCGACCGCTCGCTCGGCACGCCGGCGGTGATGCGCGTCGCCGCCGGCCGCGTCGAGCGCGTGCCGGTCGAGCTCGGCATCGCCGACGACGAAAGCGAGAAGGTGGAGGTGATCTCCGGCGTCGCCGCCGGCGACGTCGTGCTGCTCGGCGCCGCGCGCGCCATCACGCCGGGCGCCAAGGTGGTGGTGCAGAACGGCGCTCCACCTGCCGCCGAGAAACCGGCCAACGACTCCAACGGAGCCTGAGCGGAATGTTCCTCTCCGACCTCGCCATCAAGCGCCCCATCGTCACCGTGGTGACGATGCTGGCGCTCGTCGTCTTCGGCATCTTCGCGCTGTGGTCGCTCAAGGTCGACGAGTTCCCCGACGTCGCCGAGCCGGTCATCGCGGTGTCGATCGTCTACCCCGGCGCCTCGCCCGAGGGCGTCGAGCGCGAGCTGCTCGACCCCATCGAAGAGGCGATCTCCGGCGCCTCAGCGGCATCGACAAGATGCAGTCGACGGCGCAGGACGGCTTCGCGCAGATCATCGTCTTCTGGCACTTCGACAAGGACCTCAACGAGGCGTCGCAGGACATCCGCGACGCCATCTCGAAGATCCGCGACGAGCTGCCGCCGGAGATGGAGGAGCCGGTGCTGTCGCGCTTCGACCCCGGCGAGATGCCGATCGTCTCGGTGATCCTCTCCTCGCCGACGCCTCGCCGCCTCCGAGCTCACCCGCCGTCGCCGACCCCGAGATGGTCAAGCAGCTGCGCGCCGTCGCCGGCGTCGCCGACGTGCGCCTGCAGGGCAAGGTCGAGCGCGAGATGACGATCGAGCTCGAGCCCGCAGACGCTCGACGCCGCCGGCGTCACCGTCGCCGACGTGGTGCGGGCGATGGAGGCGCAGAACCTCGCGGCGCCCGTCGGCCGCGTCAACGACGCGCTCTCCGAGCGCACCATCCGCCTCAAGGGCCGGCTCGCCGACGCCGCCGACTTCGACCAGCGTGGTGGTGGCGCGAGCGCGACGGCCGGCTGATCCGCCTCGCCGACGTGGGCCGCGCCATCGACGGCACCGAGGAGCCGCGCACGCTGGCCCTCTTCGACGGCCAGCAGGCGGTCGGCCTCGACGTCGTCAAGGCCAAGGGCTACTCGACGGCCGACGTCGCGACGCGCGTCAAGGCCAAGCGTGCGACGAGCTGCGGGCGACGCTGCCGCCGGGCGTCGAGCTCGCCGCTGGTGCGCGACGCCGGCGAGCGCGTCGAACGCTCGGTGGGCGACGTCGCAGATGGCGCTCATCGAGGGCGCGCTGCTCACCGTGCTGGTGGTCTTCCTCTTCCTCAACTCCTGGCGCTCGACGGTGATCACCGGCCTGGCGCTGCCGGTGTCGGTGATCGCCGCGTTCGTCGCCGTCTGGGCCTTCGGCTTCACCCTCAACTCGATGTCGCTGATGGGGCTCTCGCTCGCCATCGGCATCCTCATCGACGACGCCATCGTGGTGCGCGAGAACATCGTGCGCCACGTCCACATGGGCAAGGACCACCTACACGGCGGCGCGCGAGGGCACCTCCGAGATCGGCCTCGCGGTGGCCGCCACCACCTTCTCGATCGTCGCCGTCTTCGTGCCGATCGCGCTTCATGAGCGGGGTGGCCGGGCAGTGGTTCAAGCCCTTCGCGCTGACCATCGCCTGCTCGGTGCTGGTGTCGCTCTTCGTCTCCTTCTCGCTCGACCCGATGCTGTCCGCCTACTGGCCCGACCCCGACAAGGCCGAGCACGAGAAGAGCTGGATCACCCGCCTGCTCGACCGCTTCAACCACTGGTTCAACGGCCTCGCCGAGCGCTACCAGCGGGTCATCGGCTGGGCGCTCGACCATCGCCTCGCCACGATGGCGATCGCGGCGGCGGCCTTCTTCGGCGCCATCTTCGCTGCAGTACCAGTGCGGCGGCGCCGGCTTCATGCCGGTCTCCGACAACAGCGAGCTCAACATGCTGGTGGAGACGCCGCCGGGCATCGAGCCTCGACTACACGCGGCTCAAGGCCGAGGAGGCGGCGCGCATCGCCCGCGGCTACCCCGAGGTGGCAGTACACCTACACCACGATCGGCGGCGAGCTCCGGCGCCGTCGACAGCGCCTCGGTCTACGTCAAGCTGGTGCCCAAGGCCGAGCGCGAGCGCTCGCAGGAGGCGGTGGGGCAGCAGCTGCGCGGCGACGTGCTCGCGGCTCGCCGGCGCCACCACCTCGGTGTTCACCGGCTGGATGAACGCCAACTTCAAGCAGATCCAGATCGAGCTGCGCGGCCGGACTCGGCCGAGCTGACGCGGCTCGCCGAGCGCATGCTGCCGCTGGTGAGGCAGGTGCCGGGCGCGGTCGACGTCGGCCTCTCGACCCGCGGCCAGAAGCCCGAGCTCGAGGTGGAGCTGCGAGCGCGGCCTCGCCGGCTCGCTGGGACTCTCGGTCGGCGCAGGTGGCGCAGTCGCTGTACCCGGCCTTCGCCGGCCTCGACGCCGGCGACTGGGTCGACCCCACGGGCGAGACCCGCGACGTCATGGTGCGGCTCGCGCCCGAGGCGCGCCGCCGCGCCGCCGACCTGGCGCGGCTGCCGCTCTCGGTGCAGGGCCGGACGGCCGCCGACCAGCGTGCCGCTCGGCCAGGTGGCGACGATCCGCGAGGGACTGGGGCCGGCGGCGATCAACCACCTCGACACCGAGCGCGTCGTCATCGTGCAGGCCAACGTCTCCGGCCGCTCGCTCAACGAGGTCATCGACCGACATCAACGACGCGCCATCGACGAGCGTGCCGCTGCCGCCGGGCTACCGCGTCACCCAGGGCGGCGAGGCCAAGGACCAGGCCGAGGTGTTCGGCAAGATCTTCGCCGCGCTCGGCATCGCCGTGGTGCTGATGTACCTCATCCTGGTGATGCAGTTCGGCTCGTTCCTCGACCCGCTCGCCATCATGCTGTCGCTGCCGCTGTCGCTCATCGGCGTCGTGCTGGCGCTGCTCATCACCGGCGACACGCTCAACATCATGAGCCTGATCGGCGTGATCCTGCTGTGCGGCATCGTGGCCAAGAACGCCATCCTGCTCATCGACTTCGCGAAGTGGGGGCAGGGAGCGCGGCATGAGCCGCCGCGAGGCGATCATCGAGGCCGGCCGCATCCGCCTGCGCCCCATCCTGATGACCACCTTCGCGCTGATCGCCGGCATGGTGCCGATCGCGCTCGGCCGCGGCGAGGGCGCCGACTGGCGCGCGCCGCTCGGCCGCGCGGTGATCGGCGGCACGCTCACCTCGACGCTGCTGACGCTGCTCGTCATCCCGACCGTCTACGAGATCCTCGACGAGTGGAAGGAGGGCACGCTGGCCTTCTTCAAGCGCCGCCGCAAGGGGCACGCGGAAGAGCCGACGTCCGAGGAGGTCGAGGAGGCGGGGCGCCAGCTGGTGCCGGCCGGGGTGGGGAGCGAGTAACGCGCCCCACCCCTTTGCCTGCGCCCGCTACTGACAGGTCGCGAAGGCGTTGGTGTCCAGGATCGGCGTGAAGGGGCGGCCGAGCGGGTTGTTGTACGTCTTCGTCTGCTGCGTCACCGTGTCGACGACGGTCAACGTCACTTTCACGTCGGTGATGCCGCTGGCGAACACCCAGTAGCGGTCGAAGATGCTGCAGGCGTCGAGCACCTTGACCGTCAGCTCCACGTTGTCGGGGCCGAAGAACCAGAAGTAGCCGCTGTCGGCAGTGAGCTGCACGGCCGAGGCGGTGCCCGACGTGGTGCCCGCCGCGCCGGCAGCCGTCTCCCAGTCGGCGCGGACGCGGAAGCGGTTGCCCACCAGGCAGAGCTGGATGCCGCCGGGGACGCATTGCGCGCTGAGCTCGTACGCCCCGATGTCGCAGGCCGGCCCGGCCGGCCGCTGCGCTCCCCGCTGGTCTGTGGGCTCGCACGATCTCGGCGCCGAGCCGGGAGCGGCGGGGTTGCCGGCGTCGATCGCCGGGCTGGCGGCGCCCGGCACGCCGGCGGTCAGCGGCCGCACCGGTGTCCGACCGCCGTCGTTCTGCAGCCGGCCGAGCTTGGGATCGACGCCGACGAGGTCGTGGTTCGCCGCCGACGGCCCGTTGCAGCCGGCGACGGTGCCGAACAGCGAATAGCTGGTGTCGAGGCCGCCGGCGCAGTCGGGGCCCGTCGCCGCGGTGTTGGTAGCGACGATCGTGTTGCTCACCTCGGGAGCGAAGCCGATGAACGGGGTGGACTCGGCGAGGATCCCGCCCCCGGCGCCGAGAGCCGTGTTGCCGGCAATGGTGACGTTGGCGAGCACGGCACGCGCGCTCGCCGCGACGTAGACGCCGCCACCGTTGGCGATGGCATCGTTGCCGTCGATGGTGACGTTGCGCAGCGTCGCCGGGCCACCGAGCAGCAAGGCCCCACCGTCGCGGTCGGCGTCGTTGTTGGTCAGCGTGCTGGCCACGATGGTGAGCTGCGAGCCCGCACCGCTGGTGGCCACGGCGCCGCCCGAGCCCGGGCCGGCGGCTCCGGGCTTGCTCATGTTGCTCGAGAGGATGCTGCGCTCGATGGTCAGCGCGCCGGCGTTGAGCACGGCGCCCCCGAGCCCCGGAGCGATGCCGTGGCGCAGAGTGAGGTCCGCGAGCTCGGCGGTGACGCCGGCGTGGACGTGGAAGAGGCGATCGTGCTGGCGACCGTCGACGAAGGTACGATCGGCGCCGTCGCCGACGACAGTCAGGTCGTCGAGTACGTCGAAGTCGCCGCTCGCATTGGCGTCCTCATGGCCCGGCAAGCTCAGCGGGTAGACGCCGGCGTGGAGCAGGATGACGTCCTCTCCCGCGTGCGCGTTGGCCGCCTGCACCGCTTCACGCAGAGAGCAGTCGGCATCGCAGGCGCCGTCGGCGCTGTCAGCGGTCTTGGTCGGCACGTAGAGCGCGGCACTGGCTGCACAGGGGACGAAGGCGAGCGGCAGGACGAGTAGCAGCGGCGCGAGCGAGCGGCGGATCATGAGCGATGCCTCCTCGTGGTGGTCAGTCGTTGCCCGGTCTACGCGGCCTGCCGCAGACTCGTCTATGCCGTGAGACCATGGGGCCGCGCTCTATGATGCGGCGCGGAGCGCGGAGGGCGCGGGAGGTCCGTAGATGCCGGAGAGCCTGAGCACGACAGTCGATCGCCGCAATGGCCTGGCGATCGTCTGCACCCGGGGATACCTCAACGATCAAGGTGGTGAGGAGGTCGCCAGGGTCACCTACCAGCTGATCGAAGGCGGCTACAGCGTGCTTCTGTTCGACCTGGCGGGGACCACGATCGTCACCTCGGTGGGCATCTCGATCCTCATCGAGATCTTCGAGAAGCTGAACGCTATCGGCGGCAGGATGGCGTTTTGCGGCCTGACGCCGACCATCGCCAAGACCTTCGAGATCATGGGCCTCGCGCAGTACGCGACGATCTACCCCGACGAAGCGTCCGCGATCGCCCAGTTGCAACCGGCCTGAGGGCCTTGAGGCATCCGCTTCGGCGTCGCAACTTCGTCGCGGCTACGCCGCTTGTAGACCTCGACGCGACACTGATAGCGTGCACACATAAGGCTTCAGTCGAGCTCCCGACCGATGCGCAGGCAGGCGCGTGTCGGCTGGTCGCGAGGGAGCGCCGGTATCGATCAGCTCATTGCCATGTCACGTCGGGTGGGCGGTCGGATGGCGTGTGGTCGTCCGACCGAATAGGGACGCCTTGCTGCATCAGGGAGCTGAACGATGTCCGAACCGATCAACCGTCCGAAAGACCTCGACGTCCGTGTGAGCGAGCTGGAGTCGGCGCTCGCCGACATCAGCGCCAGGCTGAAGGCGTGCCCGCCGTGCATCCTCTGTAGCCCATGTACCAACTGTCAGCCCTGCTTCGTCACCTTCTGCGCGCCGGCGCAGCAGCCCGCGAGCGGGAGCACCGAGGGCGGCGGCGGCGCAGAGGCTAGCGGCGGTGGACCGGTGTGCTTCTGCCAGCCCTGCATTCAGCCCCTCTGCCAGCCCTGCGCGCAGCCGTGCGTCGTCACGCTCTGTCATCCGGTGCAGTTCTGCGCGCTGTGCCATCCCGTCCACTTCTGCGCGCTCTGCCATCCGGTGCTCTGCTGTGCGCCCTGCGCTCAGTGCGTGCAATGCGCCCAATGTGTCCAGTGCGCCCAGTGCACGCCCTGCACGCCTTGCACTCCCGGCCAAGAAGGTGGCGGCGGCAGCGGGAGCACGGGCTCCACGGAGTAGCGTCGGGGCGCCGACAGCGGCGCGTCGGCTAGGATGCGCGGCGCCCGGGACGGCCTGGGCGCCGCGCTCGGCTGACTGCGTTCCGCTGACCATCTCGTCCGAAGCGATCCGATGACGACACTGCGACTGAGCCCCGCCGCCAGCGTCACCCGCGCCGGCGGTACGGTCGTGCTGCGCTCGGACCTCGGCACCTTCCAGCTCCACGGCGACGACGTCGGCGTCTTCCTCGAGCGCATGCTGCCGCTGCTCGACGGCAGCCGCGATGCCGCGGGCGTGGCGGCGGCGCTCCCCGAGTACAGCGCCTCGAGCGTCGGCTCGCTCCTCGAGCTGCTGCGCCAGAAGGGTTTGGTCGAAGCAGTCGCCGCGGCGGCCGCGGCCGGCGTCACGCCCGGCGCGTCGCGGCGCGCGCCCCAGGAGCGCTTCTTCCGCAGCGTCGAGCGGGAGGACGCGCCGGCCCGCCTCGCCGCAGCGCGCGTGGTGGTGCTCGGCCACGAGCCTTGGGGAGCGGTCGCGGCGATGGAGCTGGCGGTCGCCGGCGTCGGTGCCCTCGACCTGCTCGACGACCGACCGGTGACCGAGGAGGACCTCCTGGCGGTGCGCTTCTGGAGCGGCGCCGACGTCGGCCGGTCGCGCCGAGAGGCGCTCCGCGACGCCATCTCCCGCGCCGCTCCCGACTGTCGCACGACCGTGGCGCCGATCGGCGTCGTTCCCGGCGGCCTCGACGTCGACGGCGGGCCGTGGGACCTGCTGGTCGCCGGCCTCGCTGCCGACGACTTGCACGTGCTCGAGCACGCCGCCCGCTGGGCGCACCGGCGGAGCCTGCGCTCGCTCTACGGCCACCTCGATGGCGTGGAGGCGTGGATCGGCCCGGGAGTGGTGCCCGGCGAGACGGCTTGCTGGAGCTGCTTCCGCCTCCGCCGGCTAGCCAACGCCACCAGCCCCGGACCGGCGCACGAGATCGACGCCACGCTGCGCGAGCGGCCCGCGGCATCCCGTGCACGCGCCTTCCTCGCGCCGATGGCGGGCCAGGTCGGACAGGCGCTGGCGATGGAGGCGCTGAAGCTCCTCGCCGGCTTCGCGCCGCCGCGGATCCACGGCCGGGTCTACGTCCACAACCTGCTCACCAACCAGGCTGGCTACCACGGCGTCTTGCGGTTGCCCTGGTGCGACGTGTGCGGCGGCGCGGGCGGCCGTCGCGGCGGCAACCGCGGCGGCGCCGTGGCCTCCGGCAGCGACGACGAGGGAGAGACCGCCGAGCCCGGGGAGGGGAGTGTCGTCGCGGACCCGGCCGCTCGGCCGCTCGACCGGCTGCGCACGGTGGCGGAGCTCGAGACGATCCTCGGCGACTGGATCGGCGACAAGGTGGGTGTCGTCCGTTCGCTCACCGACACCAGCGCCGGCACGCCGTTCACCCTGCCCTGGACGGCGAGCGCCGTGCTCGCCAACTACACCGAGGGCGCGCCGCCCGTCGGTCCGATCTTCCAAGTCGGGGCCGGCAAGGGCCTGACGCCGGTGGCGGCGCACCTCTCCGCCGTAGGCGAGGCGATCGAGCGCTACTCGGCGGCGCGCTACCGGCGCCAGGGCTTGCGGCAGGCGAGCTTCTCGGAGCTCGGCGGAGACGCCTTCGATCCTCGTCGCCTCGGCCTCTACAGCGAGGAGCAGTACGGCCGCCAGGGGTTCCCCTACGGCCGCTTCGCGCCGAGCCAGCGGATGCACTGGGTGCGCGGCCGCTGGTTCGACGACGACGCCCCGGTGTGGCTGCCGGCCTTCGCCGCCTACTTCGACTTCCACGCCCCCGCCGCCGAGTACGTCTGCCAGGTGTCCTCGAACGGGTTGGCGGCCGGCGGCGACGGCGAGGACGCGGCGCTGCGCGCCGTCTACGAGCTCGTCGAGCGCGACAACTTCATCCTCTCGTGGCTCGCGCGCATCCCGGGCCGCCGCCTCCTGCTCGACGGCTCGCTGGACCCCAGCATCGGCGAGGTCGTGCGCCAGCTCGGCGAAGCCGGGATCGAGGTGGAGCTCTACCTGCTCGACGCCGGGGTCGCGCTGCCCACCGTGCTCTGCATCGGTCTCGGCGACGGCACCCGCTGGCCGGGGACGATGGCCTCTCTCGCCGCCCATCCGGACCCCCGGCAGGCGGCGGCGAAGGCGGTGCTCGAGCAGGCGCACGTCGCTCCCTACCTCGCCAACCTGATGCGAACGATGCCGATCCCCGCGGGGCCGGAAGAGGTGACGACGCTCGAGCACCATGCGCTCTACTACGTCCCGGTGGAGCGGCGGGCGGCCTTCGACTTCCTTCGCGACGGGGCGCAACCGCCCGTGCCGCTCGGCGAGCTGCCGGCGCTTGCCGAGCCGCATCGCGAGAGCTGCGTCGCCCTGCTGGCGGCGGCCGGCGTGCGGGTCGCGATCGCCGACGTCACCTCTCCGGACGTCGCCACCGGACCCTTCCGCGTGGCGCGCGCCCTCGGCACCGACATGCTGCCGATCCACTTCGGGTGGGGCTTCCGGCGCCTCGGCTCGGCGCGGTTGCGCCAGCGCCTCGCCGGCCGCGAGCCCCACCCCGAGCCGCACCCGTTAGCTTGACCATGAGCTGGGCACGACCGTGAGCGCCCGCGACGACGAGACCAGCGACCGCCTCTTCCACCTCGACTCCGCGGCGTCGCGCCAGCGGGTCGACGAGCCCGATCCCGCCGCCGTGGCCCCGCAGCGAAGGCGGGTCTACGTCGGCGCCGAGCGGACACCGCTTCCGGGACGCGATTTCGCGCTGGCCGCACCGCTCGGCGACCTGCTGCGCCGCCGCCGCTCGCGGCGCGACTTCAGCGGCCGCCCGCTGGACCTCGAGCGCGTCGGCCGCCTCCTGCACGCGAGCTTCGGAGTGGTCACCGACCGCGAGGTCTTCGGCCTCGAGACGGCGGCGGTCACCGGTTACCGCGCCTCGCCATCCGCCGGCGGTCTCTATCCGCTCGAGCTCTACCTTGCAGCGCGCGCCGTCGACGGCCTCGACGACGGTGTCTACCACTACGACGCCTGGTCGCATCAGCTGGGGCTCCGGCAGCGCGGCGCCGTCCACGAACGCTTCGCCGAGATCTGCTTCGGCCAGGGGTTCCTCGCCGACGCCAACCTGCTCATCAGCATCACCGCCATCGTCGAGCGCACGCGCCACAAGTACGGCCCGCGCGGCTACCGCTACGTCTGTTTCGAAGCCGGCCACGTGGTGCAGAACGTCTGCCTCGTCGCCGCGGCAGTCGGACCTCGGCGCGGTGGCGCTCGGCGGGTTCTACGACCGCGAGATGAACGAGCTGCTGGCGCTGCCGGCGGGCGAGGACGCGCTCTACCACGTCGCCGTCGGGACGGTCGGCGGCGCGGTCCCGGCGGCCGGGGCGCTCTGAGGAGCGGTGGTGCAGGTCCTTCTCTGCGGCACCAACTACGGCGCCTCCTACGTCGGCCCGCTCCTCGCGCGGCCGGCCGGGCTGCGTCTCGCGGGCATCCTGTCGCGCGGCAGCGAGCGCTCGCGCTCGCTCGCCCGGCAGCTCGGCGTCGCGCACTACACCGGCGTCGACCGGGTGCCGGAAGGCGTCGTTGACGCGGCGATCGTCGCCGTGGCCGGAGAGGCCGGCATCGCGCTCAGCGAAGCGTTCCTCGCTCGCCGCATCGCCGTCCTCGCCGAGCACCCCTGGGAGCCGGCCGCCCTCGAGCGGATGCTCTCCGTCGCGCGGGAGCGCCAGACCGTCTTCCACGTCAACTCCCACTTCGCCGACCTCGAGGAGGGAGCCGGCAGCTTGCTGCGCCACGCCGGCGACGGCCGCCGCCCGCTCTACGCGCACCTCACCGTCAACCCGCGCACGCTCTACTCGGCAATCGAGCTGTTGGCGCGCGCGCTGGGCTCGCTCGAGCCGGCCGCGCTCGCCGGCGTCCCGGTAGGCGGGGAGGTCACGGCGAGCGAGCTTCGCCGTCCTCCAGGGGACGGCGGCCGGCGTCGCGCTCACCATCCTGTGCCAGCGCTCGGTGTCGCGGCTCGATGACGGTTCAGCGACGCTGGTCAACCATCGGCTCGAGCTCGGCTACGCCGACGGGATCCTGAGCATGGCGGACACCTTCGGCCCCGTCGTCTGGGTCCAGCGGCTGCAGGCGCCGGCGCTGTGGAGCCGCCCGGCCTGGAGCCTCGTCTCGCGCGTGCCGAGCGCAGCGGCGGCGATCGAGACCGCCGCCCTCCGCGATCGCGCCAACGGCGTCGCGCTCGCGCGCTGGGCGGCCCAGGTCGCCGGCGGTGCGCCCCCGGCCGTACAGGCGCCCGACTACCTGCTGGCGGTGTCGCGCCTGTGGCGCCAGGCGCTCGACGAGATCGGCGCGCTGAGCTTCTGTACGTAGCGTCCGGTGAGCCGGAGTCAGTAGCAGGAGTGCGCCTGCCGGCGCACTTGTGGCACGATGGGCGGGCTTGCCCGAACGCCAGCTCATCGTTCCCAGCGCGTGTCGCCGCGCCATGGCGGTGCCTTCACTGGCGCTCCTGGCGGCAATCGTCGTGGGATGTACCGCGGTGTCGTCCCCGACGACGCCGCCGGCGACCGCCGTCCCATCGCTCGCCGGCTACGTGCTGCTCGTCGAGTCGCCGGCTCACGCGCCGGTTCCATTCGCGCGCGTGATCGTTGCGCAAGGGCAGTCGTGCCCGACGCTACTCGCCGGCCGTCGCCCGTTGCCGATGAGCAAACGCAGCAACCCGCACGGCTTCGCGGTCGACGTCTGCGAGGCGGAGGTGCCGTTCGAGGTGGCGCTCGCGATCGACGGCAGCGATCTCGCGCTGCCGACGGCGCACCGCCGCGTCGCGCGCGTGGCGGTGATCGGGGACACCGGCTGCAAGCCGTCGCAGCAGTCCGGCTGCGGGCTCGACGATCCTGCCTGGCCGTTCCCCGCGCTCGCCCGCGCCGCAGCCGGCGGCAAGCCCGACCTCGTGCTGCACATGGGTGACTACAACTACCGCGGCACGCCGAGCAGCTTCGAGAGGACGGTCGACGGCAAGCAGGTGAAGACCTACTACTACGACGCCGGCGACGGCGCCACGCCCGAGGAGATGTGCGAGGTCCCGGGGCCGTACTACAGCCAGAACTCCACCGGCAATCCGGACGCCGACGCCTGGGAGGCGTGGTGGCTCGACTTCTTCCAGCCCGCGGCCCCCCTGCTGGCTGCTGCGCCCTGGGTGTTCACGCGCGGCAACCACGAGCTGTGCAGCCACGCCGGCCCGGGGTGGCTCTACTTCCTCGGCCCCAGCTCCACGCTGCCCGCGGGCGGCGGCGCGCAGGTCAGCTGTCCGTCGCAGGACGGTGAGGGCCCGGCGCTGCCGCACCTGGTGTTCGTGGAACCGCAGGTGATCGCGCTCGACGGCCTCACCGTGGCGGCGCTCGACTCCGCCAACGCCTGCGACGAGATGACCAACTTCACCGACCGCTATCGCGCGCAGCTGCTCAGCATCGCGGCCCGCGTGAAGGACCATCCGACGTGGCTGATCGGCCACCGCCCGATCTGGGGCGTCGAAGGCGCCACCACGACGCCACCGTACCAGTGCGACAACCAACCGGGCACGGGCGCTGCGCAGCCGTACGGCGTCCTCAACCGCACCCTGCAGTGCGCCCTCGCCGGCGAGGCCGCGGGCGCGCTGCTGCCCAAGGTCGATCTCTTCTTGGCCGGCCACATGCACAGCTTCGAGTCACTCGCCTTTCCCGCCGGCTCAAGTCGTCCGTTGCAGCTGATCGTCGGTAACGGTGGCGTGCTCGAGGACACGGACCTGCCCACCGGATCGTTCTCACAAGTCGTCGACGGCGTGGCAGCCTCCGGCTTCAGGGTCGAGCAGTTCGGCTTCGTGGCGTTCACCAAGGGTAGCGACGGTACGTGGAAGGGCGCGGTCATGACACCGCAGACTGCGTCATGGAGCGCCCACCTGCCGGCGTGCGGATCGACTGCGGCCACCGCCGCGCCCCTCTGCCTCGCCGCGCTGCAGTAGGTTCCGCCCGCGGCCGGGCACTTCGGATCCTGTCCATCCTGGTAGGGGCCGACGCGATATGGCGCGGCCATAGCTCGCCAGCTCGCCTGCCCCTCCTCGTGAACCGATGACCTCGCGAAGTGTAGTCGCGTGAACCGCTTGGCTGGTGCCCCTGCACCGCAGCGTGACGAATGTCCCGATTGGGACGGCCTCCCGGCGTCCTTCAGCCGGCCGGCCGCGAGACTTCGCACCTTAGAAGATCCGCAGCGGTCCCACAGGGGGAAATTGCGCGGGCGCGTCCGTCTAATGAACCGAACACCAGATCGTCGATTTTCTGAGTCGTCCGCGACCGACTACGTCGGCATGGGTAGCGTTCGCAGCTTTCACTCGACAGGCCTTCGATGCCATCAGCCGCCACAGGGCAAAGAAGACGACCACTCCTAACTGCGGAGGAATGGATCCAATGGCTGTACCCCCAACGGCCAGGTTCTGGGCCCTGATGGGCCAAGTCATGAGGTACGCCGTCGACATAGCTGATGATTATCCGCTCACGATCGACGACTACAACTTTGGAAGCATAACGCCGGAGATCTTCTTATCCGACCTCTACGTCCCTTGGGATCGAGGGAACTACGAGAATCGTCTGGCCCACCACCTCCGAACGGCGAAGTCCCTCGTAGTTGTAGCTGGCGGCCGTGGTGCCGGAAAGACCTCATCTCTCTTGTGGGCGTCGCGCCAGCTGGTGCGCACGAGCGATCGCATACGCGTTCTTAACTTCAACATGCGCCGTCTGTACGACAGACTTTCTCTTCAGAGACCCTCTCTCCATACTCCCTACGCAGAGTTACAAAGTCACCTTGAACTTGAGGTGCGCCGCCTGCTCTTCCCCGACCTTGAGGATGCTCGCGACCTGATCGCATGGTTGCTCGCCGGCCCTCCGGATCCAGAGGATCCCTTTGACGACCTCCTGATTAGCGACCTTCATAACCAATCCGTGCGCACCCGAACTCGGGCCAAGGTCGCCACTTCAAGCGTCCGTTCACAACGGGTGGCCGCTCTGAGAGATTGGTTCATCCTCCATGAGCAGGAGTTCGCCGCCCTGCATCACGAACTGGAACCGATCTTCCGTCTGCGCCACTCTATTCTCGCCCGAGCGAAACTGGACCAACTCGACAAAATCGTCCTCATCTACGACAACGTCGACAAGATACCCGGTGAATTCCAAACAACCTTCATTGAAGTCGCCAACGACAGCCAACTCGCCATGGGTCCGATTGCGACAACTTGCGTCGCCATCCGGACCGAGCATCTCAGAGGGCCATGGGAAGGCCAGGAACGAGGCGGAACCCTCGTTCACCTCATTCTTCCCGACGAGCGTCAGTACAATGGCGTCCTTCTACCGATTCTGGAGCAAGCGCAGGTCTCCCAGATCATCACGCGCCGACATTCCTTTGCCTCCCGCCGCTACGAAGCTCATTTCCCTACAGAACCATCGGCTGTCTTCCTTCCAATCATCCATCGGGCCATTCTTGATCAGTTCCGGGAAAGCGACGTGCATCGCTTAACCAACGAAAACCTTCGCGCAGTCGCCGCCCTCTATGTCGGCTTCATGCAATATCTCTACTCACTGAGCGAAACCCGCGGCCAGGAATTCCCCACCCTCTTTTCTGGCGAGGGCAGGGAACGCCATGCCCATACCCTATTCTTTCTCTGGCTGCGCTCGCACGGCCCCCTGGCCAATGTTCACCTTTACGACGTCCTTCGTCCGGTGACCACTCAAGGCAGGGGCGCGACTTTCCGTGAAGTGGCCTCCATTCATCACTTCCTCCTTACGACGGTCGCGAATTTAACGGATGACCTCCAGGCCTCCGCTGGTCCGCACGAATATCCGGAATTTCGCATGGTCGTCGCGCGACTCGCCGAGCTGGGCTTCGACCTAGACGAGGTACGCCGCGCCATCAAGGTGATGCTCCCAGAGGAGGAAGGTGAGGGCACTCTTGAGTTCACAAGCAGCGAGCCCCTAGTCGACCAGTTGACCGCTGGCTCCAAGGATAGGCTGCGTCTTACAAAACTTGGCAGAATCCTCGTTACTGAGGTTTTTAGCAAGGTCGGCTACGTTTGGTCCTTAGCCCACGCGAGGGCCGTTACTGGCGGGACACAAGATCCGGACCTGGCGTATCTCGAGATGCCGGCCTGGTCTCGCATAAACATCATCTTCGACTATGTTTGCACGTTAGCCGGATCGCATCTTCACGTCTTGAGTCGGCTGTCAGAGGAGTGGTCTGCACGCTATGGACCAGAGTGGCTTGAGCGCTATCGACGGCATTTTGGAATCGACGGAAAGGTTCAGGTCGAAAGAATTCTTCAAGAAACCGTCGCGTTCTATGGACGCGAGTTTAGGATGCGGAAACAGCCGAACGTGTTTGAAGCCTTGCAGGCCCTCTATGCCATAGGCATCGATCGCGTCCTCGGACGAAATCTCGATAGTGAGCCCTTCGAAGAGGCTGCGGAACGGCTTAAGCGGAGGGTCGGAATCGGGGGTTCAGGCACGTGAATGGTTCGGCACCAAGGCTTCTGGGAATGCTCAGCCTTGCGGCTGGGGCACTGTGGGCTTGTTGGCGGGTGCGAGAGATGGCCATGCCGTCGCTCCTTTTTGCAGTCGTCGTGGGCAACCTCGTGATTGTTTGTTTGCTCGTTTGGTTCGGTATCGCGCCCTTGACGGCAGAGCTTCTACAGCTGGTTCCCGATGGTGACCTAGGATTGCTCATACTGAAGACGAGCCTAGCCGCTGGCACTCTTGCGGTCTTCGCGTACGTGCTGACGCCCCGCGACGCGGAATGGTTTGCACATTTGGGCGAATTCCTAACTCCCATTCTTGGTTTCGTGACATTTCTTGTGGTTGCTGCCGCCCTCGGAATTCAGAGGCGTGACCTCGCGTCGACGAGAGAGTCATTGGTGCTAATACAACGGCAGCTGGCCCTGGTTGAGACTGCCAGGCGCTATTCGGACAGCTCTGCGGTTCTTGTGAAAAGGCTGATGGTCGAGAAGCGCGGCGTATTGCGAGGAGAGATCGAGTGCGGCGGCGTTGGACCCGCCTTAAACGTCACTTTGAGGCTTGGCGTTCTGGAGCCAGAGGGTATTGCTGAAGCGGATGCCGGTCATCCCGATTTTAGCGCTGTCTCGGTGCTTTTTGAGAGGCGGTTTGGTGTGATCTTCCAGGCCAGAGAGGTTGTTGGGTTGTTTGCTCCCGTGGTGCCAGAGGCATTTGAAGCGTTGAAGAATGCTCAGTGTTTAGTTCTGCGTGTGAGATGGGAGAATATTCACGGCACCGTATTCAGATATTCGACTCTATATAGGCGGGGCGTCGGGGACGACTGGTCGGCACCGGAGCACGTCAGTTTCGAGACTCCGGAACCAGCGCTCGGCAGCTAGCCTGCGGTCTATGCTTGTCTTGCTATGTGGCAGAGGAGGGTCGATTATGCCAGCGTGCCGCCGCGCTACGGTGACGCGCCGCTGAGAACTTCGAGATGTAGAACTCGGGCATCCCTGCGGGCAGGTGGTGGCTGAAGTCTATGATGCGGGCGTGGCGCGTGGCGGTTTTGCTCGCAAGCTGGCCATCCTCTGGTCCCTCTACTTCGTGCAGGGGCTGCCGTTCGGCTTCCAGGCCACGGCGCTGCCGGTCTATCTGCGCGCGGCCGGCGTCTCGCTCGCCGGAGTCGGGTTCGCCACGGCGCTGGCGCTGCCCTGGTCGCTGAAGATCTTCGGCGCACCGTTCGTCGACCGCTTCGGCTCGGCGCGCTTCGGGCCGCGGCGCTCGTGGATCGTGCCGCTGCAGCTGGGGCTCCTCGCCTGCTGCGCGGTCGCTGCGCTGGTGCCGCCGGAACGCGGGCTGGCACCGCATCCTCTGGCTCGTCCTCGGCATGAACCTGTTCGCCGCCACCATGGACGTCGCCGTCGACGGGCTCGCCGTCGACCTGCTCGAGCCGCACGAGCTGGGGCAGGGCAACATCGCGCAGGTCGTGGGCTACAAGGTCGGGATGCTCACCGGCGGCGGCCTCCTGGTGTGGGCGAGCGGCAGCATCGGCTGGGACGGCCTCTTCGTCGCCATGGCGGCGCTCGTCGCCCTCTGCTTCGCCGCTCACCTTGCTCTGGCACGAGCGCAGGTTGCCGCGCGCCGCCGGTCAGCCGCCGGTCGTGCACACGCGGCTCGCCGACGTGCTGGCCCTGCTACGGCGCAGCGTTTCGACCAGCGGCGGGCTGTGGCTGCTGCTCTTCATCGGCACCTACAAGCTGGGCGAGACCATGGCCGACATCATGTTCAAGCCCTTCCTCGTACGACGCCGGCTTCGCAGCCGAGCAGATCGGGCTCTGGGTCGGCACCTGGGGGATGCTGCTGCTCGATCGCCGGCTCGGTCGTCGGCGGCCTGCTCGCCAGCCGCGTGCCGCTGCTGCGCGCGGTCGGCATCGCCGCGAGCCTGCGCGTCGTCGCCGTCGGCGCGGAGTGGTGGCTGTCGCTGGTCGACGTCGACGCCGGCGCGCGTGATCGCCGTCACCTGTGCCGAGCACTTCTTCGGCGGCGCTGCTGACGACGGCGATGTTCGCCTACATGATGAGCCGCGTCGACCGCCGCATCGGCGCCACCCACTACACGCTGCTCGCCACCGTCGAGGTGTGGGGGAAGCTGCCGGCGGCGGCGCTTTCCGGTGTCGTGGCGCAGATCACCGGCTACGCGTGGCTGTTCGGCATCTCCACCGCCCTCTCCGCCGCCTTCCTCTGGCTGCTCGTGCCGTTGGCGCGGAAGCGCACAGCCGCCGCCGAGCGGTTGGCGGGCCCGGCGGCGGCATGAAGCGCCAAGTCACGGATGGTCGTTGTAGAAGTGGTAGGTACCGCTGCCGCTGTAGCTGTAGACGCCCCACAGGTACCAGGCGGCGGTGCCGTTATAGGTGATGTTCTCGTTCGAGGAGATCGACGTGGCGCTCGCCACCTGCACCCACGTCGTGCCGTTCCAGCGCCAGAGGTAGAGGTCGAAGTCGGTGCCGCCGGGGCCCCGCAGCGAGCCGACCTGGTTGCCGTTGTTGCCCCAGTAGTAGGTACCGCACGGCTGGTACTGCGTGACGCCGGTACCGGTGAGGTAGTTGGTGTAGGTCTCGTACGCCGACGAGAAGCCCGAGCCGTAGAGCGCGTTGAGGCCGCTGCCGTCGTCGACCTCGGTGCTAACCGGGTTGTTGTTGCAGAAGGAGACCGACGGGTACATCGTCGCGCCCGCCACCGCCGTGTGGCCGAGGCCGAGGCCGTGCCCGATCTCGTGCACCATCACGCCTTCGACGTAGATCTCGCTGCCGCAGCCGAAACCGCCGGGGTCCTCGCCCTCGGACGTCCAGTTGTAGCCGCTGGCGTTGGTGACGATGTCGGCGTCGGAGATCCTCCACGAGCCCGAGCCGGCGGAGCGCTCGGCGTAGTAGCCAGTGAAGGTGGCGGCGAGGCAGCTGCCGGTGCAGGCCGCGAGCGGGTCGGTCAAGTTGAGCATCGGCACGCCGTCGCCCAGCGAGAAGCCGGCGACCGAGCCCTTGTGCGCCTTGACGACGGTGCCCGAGCTCTCGCCGTTCCAGGCGAGGGTGCTGGTGACGGCGTTGACGATCCGCGTCTCGCCGCCGTCGGCGTCGCCGATCGACGGGATACCGCCGGCGCGGTTGTCGACGATGTAGTCCGGCGGGCAGTCCCAGGTGCGGTTGGGGCTGAGCAGCACGTAACCGGAGACGGCGCCGGCGAGCAGGCCGCCGGCAACGACTGCGGTCGAGAGCACCAGCGCTACGCGGCGGCGAAGGATGCGGAGGACGCTCATGGCACCCTCCTTCCCTGGCGCTCGCCGATCTCGCGCAGGCCGGCCTTGAAGGTGTCGAGCGGCATCGCCTTCGGCGGCGCGGCCGCCTGGCCGTCGCGGCGCAACAGGCGCATGCCGGCGTCGGCCATCGGGGTCGCCACCTCGACGCCGTCGGCGCCGGTCTCGATGCGGTACTCGCCCATGCGGTAGCCCTGCACCCGCACCGAGCCGTCGGCCGGCTCGGTGTAGAGGAAGAGCAGCAGCCGCTGGCCGCGCTCGAAGGTGGGGAAGCCCGGCGCATCGATGCGCAGGCGCCCGACGGTGCCGCCGAAGGTGCGCACCTTCACGAAGCCGGGCGCCTCGCCGACGATCGTCTCGTCGACGCGCACCATGGCTTCGGTGAGGATCGCCGTGCGCTCGCGGTTCCAGAACGACTTGACCTGCACGACCCGCGCGTCGACCACCGCTGCCGAGCCGGCCACCAGCTCTTCCTGGGTCATCGCTAGGAAGGTCGAGGCCTGCGCGGCGGCGCCGGCGAAGACGAGGGCGAGGGCTGTGGGCAGCCACCCTTTCGCTCGCATCGTGGAGCCTCCTCAGAATTCGAAAGATGTTGTTCGATGACGCCTGGTTTGGAGAACACCGAGGGCGCCGCTTCTACGAAATAACCGCGACGGTCGCGCCGCTTCGGGATCAGCATGTGTGCGACTTCACAAACGATCTACATCTGGCCGTACTGCCAAGGCGTACGGAATCCTTCAGCTCCACGGCTCACGCGTTCGCGGCGTGTTACGCTGCGCGCGCCGCGGCGGAAAGCACCAGGATGGATCCCCGGCTCGCCTCGAGCCCACTCGACAGCGGCGCCACCAGCGCCCTGCCGCCGAGAGCGCCCGCTCAGCTCCCCGGCCAAGGCCAGCTGCTCGTCGGCCGCTACCACCTCGGCGCGCTGCTCGGCGAAGGCGGCATGGGGCAGGTGTGGCGCGCGCGCGACGTCGCCCTCGACCGCGAGGTGGCGGTGAAGCTGCTCGCGGCGCCCGACGTGGCGGAGGCGCGCGAACGTTTCCTGCGCGAGGCGCGCGCGGCCGCCGCGCTCAACCACCCCAACATCGTCGCCATCCACGACCTCGGGCAGGAGAGCGGCTGCCTCTTCCTGGTGATGGAGCTCGTCGCCGGCGGCTCGCTGCGCGAACACCCGCCGCAGAGTGTCGACGAGGCGGTCGAGGTCGGGCGCCAGCTCTGCGCCGCGCTCGCCCACGCCCACGCGCAGGGGCTCGTCCACCGCGACGTCAAGCCCGCCAACGTGCTGCTCGTCGGCGGCGCGAGCAGGCTCACCGTCAAGCTCGCCGACCTCGGCCTCGCCACCAGCACGGCGGCGAGCCGACTCACCGTCGAGGGCGGCATCGTCGGCACCGTCGCCTACCTCGCGCCCGAGCAGGCGATCGGGCGCGTCGTCGACGGCCGCGCCGACCTCTACAGCCTCGGCGTGCTGCTCTACGAGCTGGTGACCGGAAGGCTGCCGTTCTCCGGCACGCCGGTGGCGCTCATCTCGCAGCACCTGCACGCGCCGGTGGTGCCGCCGCGCAGTCACCGCCCGGACCTCGATCCGGCGCTCGAAGCGGTGATCCTGCGCCTGCTTGCGAAAGACCCGGCGCAGCGTTTCGCCTCGGCCGATGAAACGGCGGAAGCGCTCGCCGGCTCCTTCGCGGCGCGGCCGAGCCAAGTGCTGACGGCGCCCGCGCCGGTGGGAGTGCTCGACGCGCTGGTGCGCGGGCGGCTGGTGGGGCGCGACGCCGAGCTCGCTCAGCTGCGCGAGCTCTGGCGCACCGCGGTCGGCGGCAGCGGCCGCTGCGCGCTGATCGGCGGCGAGGCGGGCGCGGGAAAGACGCGACTCGCGCGCGAGCTCGCGGTCTACGCGCGGCTAGGCGGCGCCGTCGTGCTCACCGGCGGCTGCTACGAGTTCGAGGCGACGACTCCCTACCTGCCGTTCGTCGAGGCGCTGCGCCGCTTCGTGCGCGAGGCGTCGGCCGCTGAGCTGCAGCGCACCCTCGGCGACCAGGCCGCCGTGCTGGCGCGCCTCGCGCCCGAGCTGGCAGTGCGCCTGGGGCCGCTCGATCCGGCGCCGGTGCTGTCGCCGCCCGAGGAGCGTCTGCGCCTCTTCGACCACGTTGCGCGCTGGCTACAGGCAGTCGCGTCGCCGCGCGGCGTGCTGCTGATACTCGACGACCTGCAGTGGGCGGACCAGGGCACGCTGCAGCTGCTGCACTACCTGCTGCGTCACCTTGCCGGCGACTCGCTGCTCGCGCTCGCCACCTATCGCGTCGAAGAGATCGGGCCCGAGCACCCGCTCGGCTTCCTCGTCGCCGAGCTCAACCGCGAGCGGCTCGTGACCCGCGTCAAGCTCGGCCGGCTCGACGCTGCGGCGACCGGCGAGGTGCTGGCGGCGCTCTTCGGCCAGGACTCGGTGTCGGGACAGCTCACGACGGCCATCTACCGCGAGACGGAGGGCAACCCCTTCTTCGTCGAGGAGACGGTCAAGGGGCTCATCGACCAGGGCGTCATCTACCGCCGCGGCGACCAGTGGTGCCGCGACGAGGACGTGGAGCTGCGCTTGCCCGAAGGCGTGCGCGCGGCGATCGCGCGCCGGCTCGAACGGCTCAGCGCGCCGTGCCGCGACGCGCTGCAGACCGCGGCGGCGCTGGGCAAGAGCTTCCGCTTCGACGACCTTGCGCTTGCCGGCCCGGCAGACGAGGAGGCGCTGCTCGACGCGCTCGACGAGGCGCGCAGGAGCCAGCTGGTGGAGGAGGAGGGGAGCGGCGACCGCTTCGCCTTCACCCACGACAAGATCCGCGAGGTCCTCTACGCCGGCATGAACCCGGTGCGCCGTCGGCGGCTGCACCTGCGCCTCGGCGAGGCGCTGCTCGCGCGCAGCGGCGACAGGCGCGACGAGCGGCGAGCCGAAGTGCTCGCGCACCACTTCCACCATGCCGGCGACCACGAGCGCGGCCTGACGTGGGCGCTGGCGGCGGCCGAGCAGGCGCAGGCGGTGTTCGCGCACGAGGAGGCGCTCGCGCACTGCCGGCGCGCCCTCGACTGCGCCGCCGCGCTCGGCCGTCGCGACCAGGAGGCGGCGATCGAGACGACGATGGCGCGGGTGTGCATGAGCGCCGGCCTCGCGCCCGACGCCGCCGAGCACTACGAGCGAGCGCGGGCGCTCACCGACGACGCGCGAGGGCGACTCGTCCTCACGTCCCACCTGGCCGGCGCCTACACCCAGTTCGGCGATCTACGCGGGCTGCCCTTGGCCGAGGAGGCGCTCGCCGGCCTCGACGCCGCCGAAGCGCCGGTGGCGACGGCGGTGGCGCTGCGCAGCCGCGCCCGCTACCACCATCTCGCCGGACAGCACCGGGCGGCCATCCCGCTGCTCGAGCAGGCGCTGGAGCTCAGCGAAAAGTTCGGCGACGTCTCCGAAGTTGCGGCCGTCTTCGCCTGGCTCGCCGGCGCGTACCAGCACATGGCGGAGTACGCCAAGAGCGACGCCTGGGCGCGCCGCATCGTCGAGCTCGACGAGCGACGCGCGACGCCGCTGGCCGGCGCCCTCGGCTGGGAGTTCCTGGCGGAGAACGCGGCGGGAGCCGGGCGCCTCCGCGAGGCGATCGAAGCGGCCACGCGCGACTACCAGCTCGGCGAACGCGTGCACGACGGCGGGCGCTTGGCGTGGGCCTCGTACGCGCTCGGCTGGGCGTACCACAGCGCCGGCGACCTTGCCGCCGCGACGGAGGCCCTCGAGCGCTCCGCGTTGTGGGCGGCGCGCACCGGCGATCGTCGCGTCGCACGCCTCGGCGCGGCCGTCGGCGTGCTGGTGGCTACCGATCGCGGCGACGCCGATGCCGCGGACCGTGCCGCCGCGAGCGTGGCGAGCGCCGACGAGACCGGGCTGCTCTGGCTGCGGCTAGAAGCGCGGCGGGCGGCCGCTTATCGAGAGCTGTGGCGGGGCGATGCGGCGAAGGTGCCGCCGCTGGCCGCGGAGTGCCGCGAGCTGCTGGCCGGCACCGACGCCCAACAGACGAACCTCCTCCTCGGCCCGCTGCACGCCGAAGCGTTGGTGTGGCTCGGCCGCGCGGCGGAGGCCGGCGAGGTCCTGGCGTTCACGGAAGAACTTGCACGCTGGTCGGAAGCGCCGCTGGGCGAGCACGCGTGCCGGCGGGTGCGCGGCCTCACGCGCGCGCTCGGCGGCGATCGCGACGGCGCTCGCGAGGACGTCGATTCCGCGGTGGCTGGGCTGCATGCGATCGGTGCGCGGCTCGAGCTCGCCCGAGCGCTGGCGGTTCGGGCGGCGCTCGCCGATGGACGGGTCGACGGCAGCGGCCACGGCGACCGCCGGCGCGTCGCGGAGCTGCTCGTCGAGGCGGGTGCGGAGAGCCTCTTGGCGCGCTGGCGCGAGCAGCCGCCGCCCGGCTACGCCGCCTGATCGCCGGCACCGATTTTGCGGCCCTCTTGCGCCTAGCAGGCGAAGCGGGAATGGACCCGCGGTGCCCGCGGGGCGAGTGCCCCAGGAGGTCCACGATGAAGCAGCACGAACAGTCGAACAGAGACCTCGAGAAGAAGGACATCAACATGCCGGGCAGCACCGGCTCCCAGGGCAACCCGAGTGACGTTCGCCGCGACGACCTCGAGAGCTCCCAGGTGGGCGCCAGCTCGCGTTCCGGCGAGTCGGGCAGCCAGTCCGGCAGCAGCGGCTCGAGCCGCACCGGCTCCAGCAGCTCCAGCTCCAGCGACCTCGGCAGTCCCAGCCGCTCGAGTTCGAGCGACGTCAACAAGGACCGCTGACGGGCTCCATCCGCGGAGGGGTGGGCGCCCACGGCCTGCCCCTCCGAGCCGCGCGTTGAAGCACGTTCTGGCGCTCGCTCTCTTTACTCAGGCGCGGATGGTAGGAACCATCTTGGACTGCGCGTCTCGTGAAACGGCCCTCGTTTCAACCTCTATGGCGTTCGCGAGTTCGGCGAGTTTCTCTGGGACCCGACTTGGAGGCTCAGGTTCCACCTAACTCGCGTCTGGCCACAGGCAAGCAAGTTTCGAAGAAGGTATTCTGCCTCTGCCGCAAGCACTAAAGCCGGCTGTTGCCACTCTCTAGAGATCCGTGGGTGACCAACACGCCTCGACTTGGTGGCCGGGGCTAGTCACGCACCCTGGTCGCTCGGGCCTTGAAGGTATCCTCGATCGCCCGTGGGAGCTCCTTGAAGGGCCATTTCTTGACGACGGTTCCTCCAGCTTGGACGGAAGCTTGCAGCGAAAAGACGAGCCCATCCTTGTGGAACCGCGGCAGCGGGTAGCCGTCTTCCGCAAACGCTCCCTCTGCGGTTCGCCAGCTCTCCCGCGTTGAGAACCGCCCCTCCGGGGGCATGAGAAACAGGCAGCGGTCGAGCCAGAGGTGATCTCGGAGCCATTCGACTTCCCAGCGCGCTCCTGATGTGGCCGCAGGCACGACCAGAACGAGGCTGGCTGCGTTCGCAAGGCGCTCGAAACAGTCCTTCCATTCTTTATCCGTAGCCGGCACTCGACCGGCACCCATCGCGTCTCCCTGCCGGCCGAGCGTTATCAACTCGCCCAGAGGCTCGACGGCTGAGGCCAGGAGGTCCTCGAATTCCTGAGTGAGCGGCTCCATGAAGCGGCGAGGGTGAAAGTGAAACGGTGGATACCGGGGGTTTTCAACAAAATGGCCTGCATCGAGGGAAAACGACCTGGCGTAGAGAAAGATGGGCTTCTCCAGCACTGCGCCATCGAGGATCTCCTTCACCCGCTTCCCTGCGCGCAAATTGCGGCTCACCTGCTTCTTTGCTGTCTCGAAAGTCCGCACAGCGTGCCCAAGAGTGGAAAACATCGCGGCGCCCAGCGCATTCTGCACAGCACCGATTATCGACCCGGGATAAAAGAGTACATGGAGGCCTAAACCGACGGCCGGCATATACAGGCATCCGGACATGACTCTGGAGTCGATCAGGGGTGTCTTGACGGACCCGGCGGAGAGCCGCCCGAGGTAACCTCCATACGCTGCCGCCAATCCCCCTACGATCGCCCCTCCGACAATGCCAAGAGTCGAGGGGGGCTGGTTCATGGCGAATCCGAGACCAGAGACGGAGAGAGACTCCAGGCAACCGGCGAGAACCGCGAACCAGAGGGATTGCTCGGCCTTACCGTGCTGAGAAACCAGCCGTCCCGTCAGCAGGGCCGCAAAGTAGCGCAGCGGCAGCGTGAACAATTCGAGGGAGAGATCGAACGACACTCTCAACACCCACGTCAAACAGAGTCGAGTGGTGAGCTCGACTAGGAGCCCGATCACGACGGCTCGGGAGGTCACCAGGGCTAGTCGCAGCGGATCTCTCCGGCGGTGAGCCAGGCGAGGATGTGCCACGGTGGCGATGCCGGGGGGCTGGCGCTGTTCGGGCTCCATCACGAAACGACCTGCGCCGGGCCGCCTGTCGCAACTCTTTCTTCTCTGTTGTTTGCACTGGAGCCGACGGCCGGGATTGAACCGGCGACCTGCTGATTACGAATCAGCTGCTCTACCGCTGAGCTACGTCGGCTGGTGGGATGCTGGGCGGGGTGGCCGGCTGGTCGCGAACGACGCCCGCGCCGGGCGCGGAGGATAGCACGGTGTTGCCGGCGTGGTTAGCTCTAGGCTGCCGGGTGCTCTGGGATCTTCCGCAGTTCAGCACCGAGCTTCTGCTCGGCGGCCCACAGGTCGTGCGCGGCCTGGAGTCGAAGCCAAAACGCGGCCCCGTTGCCGCAGAAGCGCCCAAGCCGCAGCGCCATCTCGGGCGAGACGGCGGACCGCTCCGCGAGGATGGCGTGCAGCATCTGTCGCGAGACGCGGAGCTGCCGTGCCGCCTCGGTCACACTCAGGCCGAGGGCTGGGAACGTGTCTTCGCGAAGGATCGCCCCAGGGTGCGTCGGTGCGCGCTTCAGCGGTCGTCGGACAGGGTATTCCGCCATCGAGATCTCTGCGCTCCTCAGTGGTACTGCTCCAAGTCGACTCGCAGCGCGTCGCCGGCCTTCCACTCGAAGGTGATCCGCCAAGGGCCGTTCACCGCGAGCGCGTAGCGCTTCGGCTTCCCATGGAGAGGATGAAGTCCATACCCAGGCTGGTTCAGATCCTCTAGCTTCTTCGCAGCGTCGAGCGCATCCAGGCAACGAAGCGCGCGTGCTTGAAGGTCGGGGCGCACTCGCGAGCCTTTGCCTGTCTCAAAGAGATCCCGGAGCCCCTTGTGACGAAAGCTCCGAATCACGACAGGACGCTACAGCCGATCTCGGCCGCTGTCAAGTACGGCTTTACACAAATTCAGCTACCGAGCGCCGCCGACCATGCACCCACCGCGCCGCTCTCGAAGCCGTCGTTGAACAGCGCGTTCGGGGCCGCGACACCGTCTCCGGCCAGCTCGATCTGCAGACGGTCGAGCTCGACGTTGCCGCTCATCTCGACCTCCACGGTGTTGGTCCCGCCGTGGAGCAGGCCCGTCGGGATGGCGAGCGAGCGGTGCACCCACTCCGATCCCGGCGCACCGGGCACGGTGTCGTGCCCCGGCATGACGCCGACCGTCACGCCGTTGACGACCAGCGTCGCTTCCCCGGCCGCGAGCGGCGAGCGGATGTCGTAGACGAGCTGCGCCTTCTGCACGCCGGCGAGGCTCGCCGCCGGGATGTCGACGTCGAGCTGCAGCAACGGCGTCGGGTTGGGGCAGTAGAAGGCCGGCATGCTGCAGGCGAGGAGCGACTCCCACTGGTCGAAGCGTTCCTCGTTGGCCTGCGGAATGCCGTTGACCGGCGGGCCGAAGCGCTGGATGTCGCGCAGGTCGTAGCCGAGCCAACCGGTGTTGCGCGGCACGTTGGTGACGCCGGTCTCCTTGGGGTAGACGAGCGTGCGGTCGTACTTGACGGGCGACACGGAGAGGTTGCGCCACACGAACTCGCGCACGGTGCCGAGGTAGCAGGGCTCGACGGGATGGTGGTCGGCCTGGTAGGTCACCGACATGAAGTGGACGTAGACCTCGTTCCACGGGACGTTGACGGCGAACGACTCGCGCGGCTCGGGCGTGCCGTCGCGGTCGAGGTCGACCAGCAGGTCGATGCGGTTGGGGCGGAACTCGATGCGCCAGAGGTAGAGCTCCTCGAGCTCGTCGGGATCGGTCTGGATGAGCTGCGAGAAGTCGGTGATGGGGTTGAAGACGTCGGTGGTGACGCCGCCGAGCGAGCGCGTCACGGCGAAGCGCGTCGACCAGCCGGTGCTGCACGGCACGTCGGAGGAGCCGGTGCCGATGACGTTGATGGAGTCGACGGCGGGGCGCAGTCCGGGGCCGGGCGTGCCGGCGCTGTCGACGAACGGCCCGTCGAGGCCGTCCTCCGGGCTCGGCACCGCCGTCTGCTCGGCGCCCGCGACCACGGTCGCCGGCGTGATGGCGATCTCCCACCAGTGCGCGGTGGTGAGGAACGCCGTGGTGTAGAAGGTGACGACGCCCGGCTGCGCGGCCGAGATCAGCATCGGGTTGCGCAGGCGCGCGCTGGACATCCCCTGGAAGTCCATGCGCATCGCCGCCACGCCCGGGCTGCCGTCGCCGCCGACCGCGTAGACGGTGTTGTCCTCGCGGCCGTCGGTGGGGTCCGCGGTGAGCGCCTTGTGGACGTCGACGTGGTAACCGGTCACCGGCGGCGCGATGGTGGGGAAGCTGGTGTCGCCGCGCGCGTCCCAGACGTCGGGGTTCCACCAGACGGTGGTCGCGTAGCTGTTGTCGGTCGCCATCGCCACCGAGCAGTCGTGGGTGGTGGCGGCGAAGGCGCCGATCTGCGCCGGGCGGGCGGCGATGGTCGAGGCGTGAGCGCCGCTCCAGGTGAAGGGCTCGAAGACGGTGCGCGGCTGGGACCAGGCGGGAGCGATCGACGCGGCAGCGGAGAAGGCGAAGAGGAGAAGGGCGGGGAGAGCTCGTAGTTTGCGCATGGCCTAGTCGCGCAAAGCCGAGCGCGACAGTGCCAGATCGGGGGCGAGCTAACCGGCGACGCTGCCGAGCCCGACGTCGCCGCGCAGCGTTTCGAGACGCTTGTGCAGCCAGCCGCGGGCGAGCGCCCACTCGCGCGCCACGGTGCGCCGCGACAGCTCCATGGCGAGGGCGGTGTCGTCGAGCGACAGGCCGCCGAAGAAGCGCAGCTCGACGATGCGGGCAACCCGCGAGTCGACGACCGCCAACTCCTCCAGCGCCTGGTCGAGGGCGAGCAGGTCGAGGTCGCGCTGCATGCCGCCGGCCATCTCCTCGTCGAGGGTCACCCGCACCTCCGGCCCGCCGCGCTTGGCGGCGGCGCGCCGGCGGGCGTGGTCGACGAGGATGCGCCGCATCTGCGTCGCGGCGGCGGCGAAGAACTGCGCGCGGTCCTCGAGACGCACCTGCCGCTGGCCGACGAGCCGCAGGTAGGCCTCGTGGACGACTGCCGTGGCGCTCAGCGTGTGGTCGGGCCGCTCGGCGCGCAGCTGCCGGCCGGCGATGCGGCGGAGGTCGGCGTAGACGAGCGGCAGCAGCCGTTCGAGCGCCGTCGGGTCACCGTCGCTCCACGCGGCAAGCAGCTGAGTGACGTCCTCGTCCGCCACGTCCTTGGTCGCCCGGTTCCGGTAGGCCAGTGTACCTCGGGTACACCGGCCTACACCGGCCAAGCGCGCCGCCGCTCAGCGCACGATCTTCAGCAGCTCGACGTCGAAGACCAGCATGCCCGCCGGCATCCCCGGCTGGCCGTCGTAGGCGAGCTTGGAGGGGATCCAGAAGCGCCGCGTCTCGCCCTCGACCATCAGCTGCACGCCCTCGGTCCAGCCGGCGATGACGCCGTTGAGCGGGAAGCTGGTCGGCTCGCCGCGCATCACCGAGGAGTCGAACATCTTGCCGTCGGTCGTCCAGCCGCTGTAGTGGACCTGCACGGTGCTGCTGGCCTTGGGATGCACGGTGCCGGTGCCGGGCTTGATCACCTTGCTGGCGAGCCCGGAACGGGTGACCTGGGCGTCGGAGGGCGGCGCCGCGACGTCGGCCGGGGTCGCCGGCGCAGGCGGCGGCTCGGTGATGGCGAGCAGCTCGACGTCGAAGACCAGCATGCCCTTGGGCACGCCGGGGCGCGTGCTGTTGTCGTAGGCGAGCGGGCCGGGGATCCAGAGGCGGCGCTTCTCGCCCTCGACCATCAGCTGGATGCCCTCGCCGAAGCCGGCGATGACGCCTCCGACGGGGAACGCCGCCGGCTTGCCGCGCGGCACCGAGGAGTCGAACATCTTGCCGTCGGGGGTCCAGCCGGTGTAGTGGATCGTCACCTTCGAGGCCGGGCTCGGGTGGGTCTTGCCGGTGCCGGGCGTGAGGACCTTGGAGGCGAGGCCGCTGGCGCTGCGCTCGGCGTCGGCCGGCGGCGCCGCTACGTCGGCCGGTGCGGGGATCGTCGCCGGCGCTGCCGGTGCTGCCGGCGCGGTGGCAGGAGTCGCGGCCGGCTTGGGCGGCTCGGCCGCACAGGCAGCAGCGGCGTAGGACGCGAAGAGGAGGGCGAAGGTCGCGGTGGGGAAGAGCGGTTTCTTCATGGCGGCAAAGGGTAGCCCGCGCGGAGACGGCGAGCAAGACCGGGCGCCGCTCCGCACGCGCGGCCGTTGCGTAGAATTCGTCGCTTGCTCCTCCATCGCCGTCGCGCCGTAGCCGTGCTCGAGCCGGCGATCGTCTTCGCCGTCCTGCTCGCGACACTCGTCGCCGCCTCCCTCGGCTTCGGGCTGACCTGGGACGAGAGCACCTACTTCCGCTACGCCGACTCGATTCGCGAGTGGTGGCGCGCCGGCGCCCCCGCCGACGTGGCGTCGCTGCAGCGCTACTGGGCTTACGACACCTACAGCAACCCGCACCCGCCGTTCATGCGCGAGGTGGTGGCGCTCGGCGCGCCGCTTGCCGAGGGCAGGTTGAAGTTCCCCACCGACTACCGGCTGGGGCATCTGGCGTGGATCGCCGTGTGCCTCGCCGGCGCCTACGCGCTGCTGCGCCCGCGGTTCCCGGCGATCGCCGCCGCCACAGCGGTGGCCTTCGTGGCGCTGCAGCCGCGGGTCTTCGGCCACATGCTGATTGCCGCTTCCGACTCGCCGGTGGCGATGGCCTGGCTGCTGCTCGCGCTGCTGGCCTGGCGGCTCGCCGACGACGACGTCACGCCCCGCTCGCGCGCCGCGTTGTGGGTGGCGTTCTTCGCCGTCGCCGGCTGGGCGGCGGCGAGCAAGTTCACCGGGCTGCTGGCGCTGCCGCCGCTCGCCGCGTTCTTCCTCTGGCGGCGGCGCTGGCGCGACGCCGCGCTGGTCGCCGGCGCCGGCGTCTGGGCGCTCGCGTTCTTCGCGCTCGCCTCGCCGCAGCACTGGCACCACCCGCTCGCCGGCGTCGTCGAGTACCTGAAGTACCCGCTCTCCCGTCAGGCGCTGCCGTTCTCGACCGCCTACTTCGGGCGGCTGTACAAGAACGACCTGCCGTGGCACTACTTCTTCGTCATGTCGGGGATCACCATGCCGCTCGTGGTGCTGGCGCTGCTGCCGTTCGCGGCGCTGGCGCGCGGCGAGCGGCGCCGGCTGCTCGCGCCGGTGGCCTTCGCCGCCGGGTTCTGGCTGCTGCTCGTGCACCTCCCCAGGACGCCGCGTCACGACGAGGTGCGGCAGTTCCTCAGCATCTACCCGCTGCTCGGCATCGTCGCCTGGATCGGGCTGCAGGAGATCGTGGAGCGGGCGCGGGCCGCCCGGCCGCGGTGGCTCACGCCGCCCGTCGTCGCCGCCGCCGGCGCGCTGGCGATCGTCGCCGTCGCGGCGCCGTTGGCGCGCGCTCACCCTCACGAGCTCAGCGACTACAACGCCCTCATCGGCGGCGTGCGCGGCGCGGAGCGGGCGGGGATGGAGCTGTCGCTCTACTTCGAGGCGATCGACGACCGCGTGCTCGCCGAGCTGTCGAGCGCGGCGCGGCCGGGGGAGACGCTGGCGATGTCGCCGCTGTGGCCGCCGGTGCTGGAGAGCTACGCCCAGCACGGGCGGCTGAACTCGCCGCTGACGCTGCTGCCGCACAAGTCGAAGGAGCGCCCGGATTGGGCGCTGCTCGTGCGCCGGCGCTACTTACATCGACGACCGCATCTTCCGCACGCTGCCGGCGGTGTACCGCGTCGAGCACGACGGCGTGCCGCTGGTGCTGCTGGTGCGCAACTCCGAGGCGCGGCCCGCGGCAACGGCGCCGGGAGGAGAGCAGTGAGCGACGCGGCGCGCGACGGCGGACACGCTCCCCGCCGAGCACTTCGCCAGCCTGGCGCGGCTGGAGGACCGCTACTGGTGGCACCAGACGCGCTACCGCGCGGCGCTCGCGGCACTCGAGCGCGCCGGCGTCGGCCGCGAGCAGGCGATCGGCGACGTCGGCTGCGGCACCGGCGGCTTCCTGCGTTTCCTGCGCGCGCGCGGCTTCCAGCGCATCAGCGGCTTCGACATGAGCCCGGTGGCGCTCGCGAGCGCCGCCGAGAGCGGCGCGACGGTGCGCTCGGTGGACCTCGAGTCATCGTTCACTCTCGCCGGAGCACCGTTCGACGCGCTCGTCGCCCTCGACGTCGTCGAGCACCTCGTCGACGACCTCGCTTTCCTGCGCGCCGCCGCCGCGGCGCTGCGGCCGGGCGGGCTCGTCTTCGTCACCGTGCCCGCGTTCCCGCACCTGTTCTCGCGCTGGGACGAGCGGCTGCACCACCACCGGCGCTACACGCGGCGCAGCCTCGCCGCTGTCGTGCGCGCGGCGGGTCTTTCGCCGCTCCACTCGTCGTACCTCTTCGCCGTCGCCTATCCGGCGGCGCTGCTGCGCCGCTGGTTCGGGTGGCACGACGGCAGTGAGAGCTGCGAGTTCCCGCCGGTGTCGCCGCCCGCTCAGCGGCTGCTGAGCTGGCTCGGGCGCACGGAAGTGGCGCTGCCGCCAGGGCTACGCGCGCCGTTCGGCACCTCGGTCACGCTGCTGGCGCGCAAGCCGAGCGGCGGCTAGGGCTCGCCTGCCGCGTCGGCGCCGACCACTTCCTCGACCACGTACAGCGGCCGCCGCTTGACCTCGTCGTAGATGCGGCCGAGGTACTCGCCGAGGATGCCGTTGCTCATCAGGATGGCGCCGCCGAAGAAGAAGATGGCGATGGCGACAGTGGTGAAGCCGGAGACGACGTTGACGTCGAGCAGACGCAGCACCAGCAGCACGAAGGCGTAGAGCGTGCTGAGCACGAACACCGTGGCGCCGAAGGCCATCGACAGCCGCAGCGGCTTGTAGCTGAACGAGAAGATGGCGTCGGAGGCGTAGCGGAAGAGCCGGAGCAGCGTCTGCTTCGGCCGCCCGCTGCCGCGCGGCCCGCGATCGTAGGCGACGGTGGTGGTGGGGAAGCCGACCCAGGCGCGCAGCCCGGGCAGGAAACGGTTGGCCTCGCGCAGGCCGGCGATCTGCCGCCAGGCGCGGCTGCCGAGCAGGCAGTAGATCCCCGCCTGCAGCGGCACCGGGAAGTCGGCGAGCAGCTCGAAGAGCTTGTAGAAGCCGGCGAAGAGCAGCCGCCGTAGCGGATTGAGGTGCCGCGAGCGGCGCCGCGCCAGCACCACCTCGTACCCCTGCTGCCAGCGCGCCAGCAGCTCGGGGATGAGCTCGGGCGGGTCCTCGAGGTCGCCGTCGAGCAGCACCACCACCTCGCCGCGCGCGTGGTCGAGGCCGGCGGCCACCGCGGGCTGGTGGCCGAAGTTGCGCGCCAGGCGCACCAAGCGTCACCCGAGGGTCGGCGGCGGCGAGCTGGCGCAGCTTGCCGCGCGTCGGCTCGTCGCTGCCGTCGTCGACGAGCACGATCTGCGAGCGGCAGGGCAGGGCGCTCGAGCACCGCGTCGAGCCGTTGCGCCAACTCGTCGAGAGCCCGCGTCGTCCTCGTTGAAGACGGGGATGACGAGCGAGACGGTGACGGCGCCGTCGAGGGCACGCGGAACGAGGGTCGAAGTGTCAGCCATGGGCGAGGCGCCGCCGGATGGTGCGCGGAGCGCACCCTACCCGGAGCGGCACGCGGCGAACATTGGCCTACGCCAGCGCCAGCTGCTCTTCGGGCTGCACGTCGTCCATCGCCACGCCCACCACCTTCGACACCCCGCGCTCCTGCATGGTGACGCCGTAGAGGGTCGACGCCGCCTGCATGGTGAGCTTGTTGTGGGTGATGACGAGGAACTGGCTGTCGCGGCTCATCGACTTGACCACCTCGACGAAGCGCACGGTGTTGGGGTCGTCGAGCGGCGCGTCGACCTCGTCGAGGATGCAGAACGGCGACGCCCTGGTGTGGAAGAGCGACACCAGGAGCGCGATGGCGGTGAGCGCTTTCTCGCCGCCGGAGAGCAGCATGAGGTTCTGCAGCCGCTTGCCGGGCGGGCGGGCGACGATCTCGATGCCGCTCTCGAGCAGGTCCTCGTCGTCGAGCAGCCGCATCTCCGCCTCGCCGCCGCCGAAGAGCTGCTGGAAGACCTCGCCGAAGCGCTGGTTGACCTCGGCGAAGGTGGCGCGGAAGCGTTCGTTGGAGGTGGCGTTGATCTCGCGGATGGTCTGCTTGAGGCTGGCCATCGAGGCGGCGACGTCGTCGCGCTGCGTGATGAGGAAGGTGTGGCGCTCCTCCTGCTCGGTGTGCTCCTGCGCGGCGAGCAGGTTCACCGGCCCGATGCGCTCCAGCGCGGCACGCTTGTCGGCGAGCTCCGCTTCGAGCGTCTCCAGCTCGGCGAGGACGGCGACGATCTCGGCCGGCAGCTCGCCGGTGAGCTCTGGCGGCTCGGCGTGCAGCTGCTCGCCGAAGGCCTGGCGCAGGTGGAGCGACTCGTTGGCGAGGCCGGCGAGCTCGATGCGCCGCGCCTCGGCCTCGTCGCGTACGCGCTCGTGCTCGGAGCGCAGCACCTGCGCCTCGTCGTCGTAGGTGCGCAGCGCCTCGCGCTGCTCGTCGAGACGGGCCTGGGCCGCGAGCACCTCGTCCTGCGAGCCGGCGCGCGCGGCCAGCGCCGCCGCGAGCTCGAGCTCGCCGGTCTGGATGGCGGCGAGCAGCTCCTCGCGGCGGCGTTGCAGCTGCGCCTCCTCGTCGGCCCAGCGCAGCAGCTGCTCCTCGCTCTGCTGGGCCTCGCGCAGCAGGCGCCCGGCGTCCGCCTCGTGGGCGCGGCGGCGCTCCTCGAGCAGGTGGAGGTAGCCGAGGCGTTGAGCACCCGCGGCGCGCAGCTCCTCGCGCTCGGAGCGGGCGCCGGAGAGCTGGGCCTGGACGGCGTCGAAGCGGGCCTCGAGCTGGTGGTGCTCCTCCTCGCGGGCGCCCATGCGGCCGCGCGCCTCGGCGATGCGCTCGCCGAGCGCGGCGGCCTCGGCGGCGAGGCGCTCGGCCTCGGCGGCCAGCGCGATGCCCTGCTTCTCCAACCGACGCAGCCGCTCGGCCGCGTCTTCCTGACGCGCCTGCGAGACGGCGAGCTGGCGGTGGAGGTCGGCGATTGCCGCTTCGTGCGCCTGCACCGCCTGGGCGCGCGTGGTGCGCGCGTCGACGGCGGCGGCGAGCGACGCGGCTGCCGCCGCGGCTTCCTCGCGCGCCCGCGGCAGCTTGCGGTCGAGGGCGGTCTTCTCCTGCTTGCGGGCGAGCACGCCGGGGTGGCGGCGCTCGCCCTCGAGGTGGAGGAGCCCGCCGCGCCAGTACGAGCCCTCGCGGCTGACGAAGGCGACGCCGGGGTGCGCCGCGGCGAGGCGGCGCGCGGCGGCTTCGCCCTCGACGAGGAACGCCGGCGGCAGGGCCGCGGCGATCTCCGGCGGCAGGCCCAGCGCCTCGCGCAGCGAGCCGGCGAGAGCGGGGTCGTCGATCTCGATCGCGGCGGAGGACGGTGTCGCCAGCGGCGTCACCAGCACCGCCGCCGTGCGGCCGGCGTCACCGGCGCCGCGTAGCGCCGCGGCCAGCGCCAGCGGGTCGGTTCCCGCCGGCACCACCACCGCGTCGGCGAGGGTGGCGAAGTAGAAGTCGAGCGCGCGCTCCCAACCTTCGGGCGCCTGCACCTGCTCGACCAGCAGCTCCGGGCGCGCGAGCCCGGCGCCGGCGAGCGCCGCGAGCAGCGCCTGCCGGCCGCTCTGGTGCGCCTCCTCGAGCTGGCGCAGCACCTCGCAGCCGCTGCTCGACGGTGCGCACGCGCTCGTCGGCGTCCTGCCGCTCGTGAGTGGCCGCGGTCTCGCGCTGCAGCGCCTCGGCGAGTGCCTCGCGCGCCGCCTCGCGCTCGCGCTCGCGTGCGGCGAGCGACGAGGCGAGCTCGGCCACCTGCGCGGCGGCGAGCTCCAGCGCCTCGCGTGCCTGCCCGCGCTCATGGGTGTGCTCGGCGGTCTCCTCGTCGAGGTGCGTGCGGCGCAGCGTGGCGCGCTCGAGCTCGAGCTGCCGCCCGTGCAAGTCGGTGCGCAGCGCGTCGAGGCCGCCCATCGAGGCGAGCAACTGTTGGCGCAGCTGCTCGACCTGCGCCTCGATCTCCTGCAGCTGGCGCACGCGGTCGTGCAGCGCCGTCTCGTCCCCCTCGACGGCGCCGCGCGCCGAGTCGAGCTCGGCGTCGAGCGCGGCGCGGCGCGTCTCGACCTCCTCGCGCGCCTGTCGCTTGCGGGCGAGCTCGTCGCGCCGCTCGGCGGCGATGCCGGCGCCGGAGGCCAGCCGCTCCGCCACCTGTTGCAGGTTCTCGCGCGCGCCGACGAGGAAGGCCTGGCGGCCCTCGATGCGCGCGCCGAGCTCGGCGTCCTTGCGGTGCAGCTCGCCCAGCTCGGCGGCGAGATCGTCGGCGCTCTGGCGACCGGCGGCGAGCGCCGCCTCGCGCTGGTGGAGGCCGGCGACGAGCTCGGCCTGCCGCGAGGTGCGCGCCTGCAGCTCCTGCTGCAGCGCACGCTCGCGGCCGACGAGGCTCGCCCAGCGGCCGGCGAGCACCCGGGCGAGCAGCTCGCGGTGCTCCGCCTCGAGCGCCTGGTAGCGCCGCGCCGCCGCCGCCTGCCGCTTGAGGCCGCGCACGGCGCGGTCGACCTCGGCGAGCACGTCGTCGAGCCGCATGAGGTTGGCCGTCGCCTCCTCGAGCTTGACCTCGGCGATGCGGCGGCGCTCGCGGTAGCGAGTCACGCCGGCCGCCTCCTCGAGCAGGCGGCGGCGCTCCTGCGGCTTGCCGGAGAGGATGAGGCCGATCTTGCCCTGCTCGATGATGGAGTAGGCGCGGATGCCGAGCCCGGTCCCCATCAGCAGGTCGCGGACCTCCTTCAAGGTGACCCGCTTGCCGTTGAGCCGGTACTGCCCCTCGCCGCCGCGGAAGACGCGCCGGCTGATGATGAGGCGCCCCTCTTCCGAGCCGACGAAGCCGGGGTCGGTCTCCAGCGTCAGCGAGACCTCGGCCATCCCCAGCGGCTTGCGCCGCTCGGCGCCGTTGAAGATGACGTCCTCCATCGTCCCCGAGCGCAGGCTCTTGGGGCTCTGCTCGCCGAGCACCCAGGAGATGGCGTCGGAGAGGTTGCTCTTGCCGCAGCCGTTGGGCCCGACGATGGCGGTGATCCCCTCGGCGAAGTCGAGGGAGACGGGGTCGACGAACGACTTGAAGCCCGAGATCTCGAGGCGCCGCAGCTTCAGCATGGTGCTCCGTTTCGGCCTGCGGGCAATATAGCAGACCGTTTCGCGGGGCCACAACAGGTTGGGGGCTCCGCCCGTTACCTCCCCAAGATGCGGGGGGAGGCGGAGGGCTAAACCGTTGACCCGCCGGAGACACCGCAAGCTCCGCCTTGGGACTAGGTGTCCGCGCGGCCGCTGGCCTCGTGCTCCGCCAGCATCCCGTACAGCTTGTCGAGGGAGGTCGGCTTGAGCAGGTGTCCATCGAAGCCGGCTGCGCGCAGGCGGACGCGGTCGTCCTGGTACCCCGTCAAGGCGACCAGGAGGACGCTCTTGCCGAGCAGCTCGCGGAGCCTGATGGCGACCTCGTAACCGTTCATGATGGGCAGGCCGAGGTCGAGCAGCACGACCTCGGGTGCGAGCTCCCTGGCGGCGGCGAGGGCGGCGGCACCGTCGAGCGCGCTCCGCGCTTGGTGGCCCTGGAGGTTGAGCAGCTCGACCAGGGCCTCCGCCGCGTCCGCCTCGTCGTCGACCACCAGGATCCTGCGGCTGTGGGGCGCTGCGGCGGCCGGCGGCTCGTCCCCGGATGCGGCGAGCTGTCCGCGGTGCAGACGCGGCAGCGTCACCACCACCTCGGTGCCGCGGCCAGGGCCGGCGCTGGTCGCCTCGACCTCCCCACCGTGCATCTGCACCAGGCTACGGACCAGAGCCAGCCCGAGGCCGAGGCCGCCCTTGGCACGGTGGAGGCTCACCGGCGCCTGCGTGAAGAGGTCGAACATGTGGGCGACCACCTCCGGCTCCATGCCGATGCCGTTGTCCCGCACCGCGACCTTTACCGTCTCCCGCGATGCGGTCAGGCTGAGCCAGATGCGTCCGCCGTTCTCGGTGTACTTGGCGGCATTGCCCAGCAGGTTCTCGACCACCTGGGCCAGCCGTATCGCGTCGCCGAGGACGAGAACGGTCCCCGCCGGTGGCATCGAAACCGTCAGCTCGTGCTCGCCGGTCGCGAGGATCGGCCGGACGCTCTCGACGGCGGCGCCGGCGACCTCCACCAGGTCGGCGACCTCGCTGGTGAGCTCGAACTTCCCCGAGATCACGCGCGCCACGTCGAGGAGCTGGTCGAGCATGGCGGTCATCCGCCGGGTCTGCCGCTCCATCATGGCGCGGATCGGCTCGCGCGGGCCGCCGTTGAGGCGGAGGAGATCCAGCCCGTTGGTGAGCGCCGAGAGCGGATTGCGCAGCTCGTGGCCGAGCATGGCGAGGAACTCGTCCTTGCGACGGTCGTCCAGCGCCAGCTCCTCGGCCCGGCTCTGCGCTTCCCGCTCGGCCTGGCGCAGGTCGGTGACGTCCTCGATCGACAACAGGATGAGGTCGGGGCGACCGTCGCGCGCCATCACCTGCGCGTTGAGCCGCATGCTGCGCCAGCCGATCTGCTCGAAGAGGTGGTCGACGTCGTAGTCGCGGATCTCGCGCCCCCTCAGCAGCGCTTCCTCGAGCAGCGCCCGCACCCTGGGGATGTCCCACTGCCGGTTGCCCAGCTCGTAGATCCGGCGGCCTTCCGTGTGCTCCGGATCGACCTGGAAGGTGGTGTAGAAGGCGGCGTTCGCCGACACCAGCTGGTGGTTCATGTCGAGCACCAGCAGGGGGGTGCGGGAGGTCTGGATGATCGCCTCGGCATAGAGGCGGGCGTACTCGCTGGTTGCGGCCGCCCGCTTCTGCACGGTGATCTCGTGGAAGGTGATGCAGAGCCCGCCGACGCTCTCGTGGTCGGTGCGGTAGGGGAGGACCCGGCGCAGGAACCAGCGACCGTCCTCGCTCGACACCTCGGCTTCCAGGGGTGCCGGGTCCACGAGCACGCGCACGGCATCGGAGAGCAGGGTGTCGTCGCGCACCTCCATCTTGATGTCGGGCAGCGCGCGGCCGACGTCGGAAGGGACGATGTGCATCACCGCGGCGCAGGCCGGCGTGAAGCGCCGGATCCGCAGCTCGCGGTCGAGGAACAGGGTGGGCACGTTGGCGCTGACCAGCAGGTTGTTGAGGTCCGCGGTGAGCAGGCGCAGCTCCTCGTTCCTCTCCTCGAGCTGGCGGTTGATCGTCGTCAGCTCCTCGTTGAGCGACTGCAGCTCCTCCTTCGAGGCCTCGATCTCCTCGTTGCTCGACTGCAGCTCCTCGTTGAGCGCGAGCAGCTCCTCGTAGCTCGCGCTGTGCTCCTCGGTGGCCGTCCGCAGCTGGTCCACCGCGGTGCGCAGCTCCTCTCGGGTGTCCTGGAGCTCCGCTTGGAGGTCGGCGCCCTCGGTCGCCTGGTCCGCCGTAGCCTGCTCCGCGCTGACAGCCTGCCGCAGCGACGCCGGCACGCCCCGGAAGGCGACCAGGAACAGTCCGCCGATGCTCGGGATGGAGGTGATCGGCTCGATCGACGATCTCGACGCGAGCGGTCTCCGCGCCCCGTTCCAGCCGCATGCCGGTGAGCGTCACCGCCTGCTTCCGCTCGATGGCCTCGGCGAGGCCGCTGCGCAGCTTGGCGTACAGCTCGGGCCGCACCCAGGAGAGCAGGTCCGTCTTGGCCTCGCCTTGCGGCCGCGACAGGTAGTCGTCGGTCGGCCCGAAGAAGTACAGGATCTCGAGGCTCGGGTCGACCACCACGCAGGGCGAGGTGTAGCGTTGCAGCACCAGCCTCTCGAGCAGGCGAACGGCCTTGGCTGAATCTGCCGGCGCTCTCGAGTCACCCAGCCGGTGCACCGGCGCTGCGCGGGCCGCCCGGCGGGTCAGGTGAAAGCCGGGCCGTGCGGGTCCGATGGAGCGGTAGACCCGATGCTTGCCCGAGACCTCCTCGAAGAGATCGGTGCGCCGCCCGATCGACTCGGAGCCGCCGAGCCAGAGAGTGCCGTGCGGTTCAAGCGAGAAGTGGAAGAGCTCGAGCAGGCGCTCCTGGGTGGCCGGCTCGAGGTAGATGAGCACGTTGCGGCAGCTCACCAGGTCGAGGTGGGCGAAGGGCGGATCGGAGAGCAGGTCGTGCGCCGCGAAGGTGACCGCTTCGCGCAGGGAGCGGTCGACCTCGAAGCCCTCGGCGGAGCGACGGAAGAACCGTCGCAGGCGCTCCGGCGACACCTGCTCCTCGATGCTCGCCGGATACAGCCCACGCCGGGCGACCGCCAGCGCGCTGTCGCTGGCGTCGGAGGCGAACACCTTCAGCTTGAGCCGGCTGTTCCCCGCCTCCATCTGCTCGAGGAAGAGCATGGCGAGGCTGTAGGCCTCCTCGCCGGTGGCACAGCCCGCCGACCAGACACGTACGGCGTTCTTGTCGTGCGGGTCTGCAACCAACTTCGGCACCACCTCCTGCGCGAGCCACTCCCATTCCTCGCCGTCGCGGAAGAAGCTGGTGACGCCGATGAGGAGGTCACGGTAGAGCTCGTCGACCTCCTCCGGGTGCTCGGCTAGGTAGGCGAGATACCCGGTCCACCCTGAGAGGCGCTTGAGCTCGATTCGCCGCTCGGTCCGGCGCTGGAGGGTGCCGATCCGGTAGTCGCGAAAGTCGACGCGGTAGCGCTTGCCGATGAGCGCCAGGACGGCGGGCAGCCCTTCGCCCCGCTCCTCGTCCACCGTCTGCTCCTGCGCTCTGGCGGCGGGGCGGATCCGCGGCGCGGCGGCGTAGCCGAGGAGGATCTCGCCCATCTCGCCTGGCGGCACCACGGTGTCGGCGGCACCCGTCGCGATGGCGCTGCGCGGCATGCCGTCGTACTCGGCCGTCTCGGGGGCCTGCACGAGGCACAGCCCGCCCGCCGCGCGGATCGCCTCCAGGCCGGCGGATCCGTCGTTGCCGGTCCCGGAGAGCACGATGCCCACCGCGACCTCCTTCTGATCCGCCGCCAGCGCCGAGAGGAAGACGTCGATCGGCCGCGCCCGGTAGTGAGGCTGTTCGGGCGCGCCGGCGTCCAACGCTCCGTTGCGGACGCTGAGCGACGTCGCCGGCGCGATCACGTAGACGTGGTTGGGCTCGAGACGCTCGCTGCCGTTGACCTGGGAGACCGCCATGCGGGTCTCCTTCTGCAGGATCTGGGCGACATGGCTTTCCTGCCCGGGAGCCAGGTGGAGGACGACGACGAACGCCATTCCCTGGTCGTCCGACACGCCCCGGAAGAAACGCTGGCACGCTTCGAGGCCGCCCGCGGACGCGCCGATACCGACCACCAGGACCGGCGCCCGGCTGCCGGCTCGCGCCAAGGGTGCGGGGCGTGCGGGCGTGGGAGTCATGCCCTGCGGTTCCTCGAATGGCAACCTGTGCGGCGCGCTCGCAGCGCGGCCTCGGCCGGCCCCACGGCTGCGCCGCGAGGCTCGGCCGTGCTACGGTCGTTGCTAGAGTACACCGACCGACGGACGCGCGGCCACGCATCCAAGCGAGGGGGGGTACCTTGGCGGGGCACGACATCGTCGTCATCGGGACTTCTGCCGGCGGCCTCAAGGCCCTGAGCGCCGTGCTCGGCCAGCTGCCCGCCGACCTCGGCGCCACGCTCTTCGTGGTCCAGCATCTGGCCGCCGACCAGAAGAGCTACCTGCCAAAGCTACTCGGCGACGTTTGCGCTCTGCCGGTCAGCTCCCCGGCCGACGACCAGCCCTTCCAACGAGGCCAGGTCTACGTGGCGGCGCCTGACTATCACCTGTTGATCAACGGCGACCGCGTGCGGGTCCTTCGTGGGCCACAGGAGAACCGGTTCCGACCCTCCATCGACGCGCTCTTCAGGTCGGCGGCGCGCTCCCACGGCTCGCGGGTCATCGGCATGGTGTTGACGGGCTCCCTCGACGACGGCACCGTCGGCCTGCAGACCATCAAGAAGCGCGGTGGGATCACGGTGGTGCAGGATCCGGCGGAGGCCGAGTACCCGAGCATGCCGAAGACCGCGCTGCGCTACGTGAAAATCGATCACATCGTCCCCATCGCGGACGCCGGCGCCCTGCTGATCCGATTGGTCGCCGAGCCGGCTGCCGCGCAGGGGAACTTCGCGACGACGCCGGCGATCGAGATCGAGTCGAACATCGCGGAGCAGGTCATGAACACGAAACAGTTTCTGGAAGCCGTGGAGCAGATCGGCAAGCGAACCACCTACACCTGTCCCGATTGCAATGGCGCGATCTGGCAGATCGGCGACGAGGAGCCCCTCAAGCTGCGCTGTCACGTCGGGCACTCGTTCACCGGTGAGGTCTTCTCGGCGGAACAGAGCCGCAACGTCGAGAGCGCGCTGTGGACGGCGATTCGGATCATGGAAGAGAAGGTGACCTTCTCCCGCCAGCTGGCGGAGCGCAAGAGGAATCAGAACCTGCTCGCCGCCGCCGCCGCGTACGAAAGGGAGGCCGACGCCTTGGATGAGGAGGTGGGCAAGGTGCGCGACCTGATCGTCGGTGGGATCGCCACCCAGCGTTCGATCGCGGAGGACATGGAATAACCCCGGGCCGGCCCCGATAGCGGGGCCCGACGAAGCCCGGAGCCCCTGGGTGGAAGCGGTGCCGCTCGGTCGACCTGACCTCTAGACGACGAGCCTGCTGCGCCTTGCGGCGCGCGGTGGCGAACCGCCGGCTCACGCCCGCGCCGCGGCCTGACGAATCGCGGGCGCGGCTCACGCCGCCTGCGCGGGCCGTGGCGCGAGGCGTCGAGCCCAGAGGATCCAGATCAGGGCCGCGGAGATCTCGAGGCGCCGCAGCGACGCCGTCCCCCATGGTGCGGTAGATCGATCGGCTAAGCCGTTGATCCGACTGCGACTCCCGGCGGCCGCGGAGTCGTTTCGCCAGCGACCGCTGTCAGGACCGGGGGCCACGGCGCGAATACCGCCCCAAGAGGTCGTCGCGCCGGCGGCTCGAGACGTAGCGGCGTCCGGCCTCGATCTCCACCATCCACTCGGAGAAACAAGGGAACACTCCATGAAGCACCACAAGCTCGTCGCTGCGGTCCTCGGTTGCACGACCCTGGTCCTTTCCCTCGCCACGTCCACCCGTGCGTTGGCACAAGAGCAGGCCGCTTTCCCGAAGGAGGCCGTCGAGGCGGCCAAGCGGGCGGCGGCCCGGCCGGCCGGCAAGCCGGCCACCGCGGCGCCCGCTCCCGCCGCGGCTGCCGCCGCCGTCCTCGGTTGCCGCGGCCCGATCTCGCAGGTCCTCGACGTCGGCTTCGAAGGGCTGCGCTTCACGCCCGCCGTGTACGGCACCAACCCGGGTGGCGGCCAGGGCGGTCAGTTCGACAAGACGCCGGTCCTCACCACCAAGGTGACGCTCGCCGACGGCGTGTGCCTCGACGCCCACGTCAGCGCCATCGTCGGCAGCGCCCAGGCCTACGGCGTGTCGAGGCTCACGCTCTTCCAGGTCACCCTCACGCCGGCGGGCGGGGGCCCGCGGCACATGGTCGGCCACTACGAGACGCCGTACGGCAGGCCGAGCCCGGCGGTGGCGCTGGAGCCCGAGCGCGACGTCGACATGTACTCGTCGAACTTCTTCCAAAAGGTCGGCCGGGGCCCGCACGAAGTACCGCCCGGCAACTATCAGGTGGACGTCTGGTGGGCGGGCGGCCCCAACCCGGGCGGCGCCATCGGCGCCGGGTTCGTGCTCAAGCTCTACTTGCGGTAGCGCAGCTTCTTGGCGTAGCGGCGCAGAGTCGTCGGGCGCCATCCTGGCGCCCCGCGACTCACCGGTTCGCACTGGCTAGCGGCGCAAGACGATCACTAGCACCAAGGCCAGGACGATCGCGGCCAGCGCGAGCAGCACCCAGAGCTGCACCGAAAGCCGCTTGCAGCATGCCTCGCCGGTCGGCGAGCCACCGGTGCCGTCCCCGCCCTGACCGCCGCCGTCGGGCGGCGCGTTGGGATCGCGGACGGTGACCGAGCAATCCGCGGACACCGCCAGCGCGCCGACGGTCACCAGTCGGGGGCCGAACCCGGCATTGGCGGGGATCGCCAGGTCGAGCTCGACGCTGCCGTTCTTGTCGGTGTGGCCGTGGCCCACCTCGTCGGGGCCCAGCAACAGGTGCACGTCGCGGTCGGGCAGCATGCCGGTGGCGAACACCGTGGCATGCTCGCCACGGTCGACGATCGGCGGCTCGGTGCGGCACTCCGGGAACACCGGCAGCTCGAAGCGCATGCCCGGGTCGGTGGCGCGGTCGAGAGTGCCGCTGGCGACGTCGACCGCGAGGTACTCGACGCGGAAGGAGTTGCCGGTCGGCAACGCGAGCTGCGCGACCGGAATGGTGACGCGCACGAGCTGAGCCACCGGGAACCGCAGCAGGGCACCGGGGTTGTCGGGGTCGCCGCTGCGCAGGTCGAACGGGAAGTCCGGGATCGCCTCCAGGGTCTCGATGACGGCGCTGATGCCCTTCGGGTCCACCGGCGCGAAGGCGTTGGTGCTCGCGTTCCAGCGGCGGACGGTGACGCTCTGGACCTGCAGCGAACGGACGCGCACGCTCGCCACCAGCTCGACGCCGGTGAATTCGGTGGGCACGCCGGCGTCCTTGCCGCGGCCGCCGGTCTCGGCGTTGCCGTCGAGATCGAGCTGGAAGTGAAAGTCGAAGACGTTGCTGTTGCCGGTCGGGATCGCGGCGCGGGTGGTCAAGGCGAGCAGCGAATTGGTGCGCGAGGCGTCAGTGGTGGCGGAGAAGTCGGCGATGTCGAGGTGGGCGAAGGGCGGCGGCAGCTCGCCGATGGGGTCGACGCGCGCCGAGACCAGCGGCGGCGTCACCGGGTCGACGACGCGGTCGGGCATGAGGTTGAGGATGTGGTTGCGCATCTGGTTGGACTGCGCGGCACTGAAGAACCCCGCGCTCGGCGCGCCGACGCCGATGAACGACATGGTGGGGTTGCCGCTGGTGCCGGTGTCGCGCCAGCAGTAGGCCATCGTGTTGTCGTTGTCGCACAGCGTGCCGGGACCGGCGCCGGGGAAGGGCGCCGCGGGATCGTCGGCGTCGTCGAGGAAGCCGTCGCCGTCGTCGTCGTTGCCGTCGCCATGGTTGAGGGTGAAGGCGTGGCCGAACTCGTGCCCCACGAGCTGGGTCTCGAAGAGGGTGAAGTTGGGCCCCGGCGGCAGGTACTGGGAGGGGTCGTCCATGACGGCGCCGAACTGGCCGAGGCCGGGCGCGGCGATGCCGTGCACGGGGAAGCCGATGCTGGTGGAGAACAGGTCATTGGCATTGACGCCGGTCACCCCCTGCACGGCGGGATAGCCGATGCTATAGGTGTTGGGCGGCTGGCGGATGAGGTCGAGGTACTTGACGCGGTTGGGCACCGCGAGCAGCGGATCGCCCACGTCGGCGGGATTGACGCTGCCGACCACCGTCCCCGAGGTTTGGACGAGCAGAGTGTCGCCGGCGTCGACGCTGTCGTTGCCGTTCTCGTCGCGATAGATCCGCTCGCCGATGTCGAAGTTGCCGTCGGCGTCGAGGTCGACGAACCTGACGTCTCCCGGCACGGCGTGCAGCGCCGCGCCGTCGTGACCGAGGTCGACGGCACCGACGGTGGCGACGCTGGTGCTCAAGAGCGTGTCGGTGCCGGCGTTGACGACGCCGTTGTTGCTCTGCTCGAAGTACAGCGGGTCGCCCATCATCCAGGCCCGCCGGCACATGGTGATCGCGTCGGTGTCTTCGGTGGTGTCGGCGTCGATGCTGCCGCCCGAGCCGGCGGGGTCGCGGATGATGGGGAAGCTCTGCGGCCCGTTCTTGATCGCGGCCGTGGCGCCGGCGCGGAACGACATGTCGGTGAACGGGATGTAGATCGCGTCGCTGGGCCGCTCGTGACGCCGCCAGAGGACGTCGTCGCTGGTGGCCTCGCCGACGGTCGCCGGGGTGTCCATCGACGGCGCGCCCTCGACGCCGCACCAGCGCACCGGGATCCAGATGCGAGTGCCGGCGAGCGCGGCGCGAGGCGTGAGGGCTGCGAGGGCGAGGAACGCGAAGACTGCGAAGGTGAAGACGACCTTCGAACGCCACTGCGTCATGGCTCTCCCCCCTTTCCAAAGACGCCAAGGGATCCAAAGAATCCCCAAGAAAACAGATCCAAGGCTACGCCTGCGTCGGGCCTCCGACAGCAAAAAAGGTCACAGTTGCGGTCAGCGCGGCGCCGGGCCCGCTTCGACCGCTGCGAACAGCTCGCCGGTGAGCTGGCGCAGGTAGAACGCCGCCCAAAGCGCGAACGGCAGCGCCAGCTTCACCGGCAGGTCGAGGATGTGCTTGCCGAGCCCCCAGAAGTTGCGGGCCAGCGGGCCGTAGTGGGCAGCGCTCCAGGCGCCGAGCTGGGTGGCGTAGGCGAACTTCACCCAGAAGAACAGGTCGAGGATGTAGAAGAAGAGGATGATGAGCAGCGCATAGCCGAGGTTGGCGAAGCGCTCGCGCGTGCCGATGTCGGGGGTGGCGAGGAAGATGGCGATCAGCAGCACGAGAGGGAAGTGGATGTCGGTGACGCGGACGCCGTAGGGCAGCCGGCCGCCGGCTCGCGTGTCGGCGCGGCTGATCAGCGCGTCCTCGCCCTGCGACAGCTCGATGCGGGTGACGGCGGGGCGTTCGAAGAGTCGCGTCAGCCGTTCGGCCGCCTTGGCGGTGAAGAGGCTCAGGAACGGCGAGACGAGCAGCCAGAGCAGCATCGCGATCGGCGCGGTGAAGGCGAGGTTGCGAGCGAGGCGGAGTGCCCAGCCACGCCGTCGCGGCAGCGGCTCGCCGGCGGCGACACGCGGCGTCTGCTGCGCCTTGCGGCGCCCGGTGGCGAACCGCCGGCTCACCCCCGCGCCGCGGCCTGACGAATCGCGGACGCGGCTCACGCCGCCTGCGCGGGCCGCGGCGCGAGGCGGCGGGCCCAGAGGATCCAGATCAGGACCGCGGAGAGGATCACCAGGCTCTGCCACACCACTGTGTGCGAGGTGTCGAAGAGCTTCGGCATATAGGCGCCGGTCAGGAAGAGCGCCACCACGCGCACCAGGTTCACCACCTGGATGGCGAGCGGCGCCGGCGGCGAGCCCCAGCAGCCGCGCCTTCCACGGCGCCGGGAAGGCGACGATGGCGGCGAGCAGGATCACCATCGCCTCGACGCCGTTGCAGCCGTTCTTGATGTTCACCGCGAAGCGCGGCGAGCGCAGCGTGCTCCCCGAGCGCGTCACGTCCTGGCCGACGAGGCGCAGGGCGACGCCGCTCGCCTTGGCGATCTGACCGGTGAAGGGCTCGACGACGCGGTCGTTGACCGGCTTCCAGGCGAGGAAGGCGAAGCTCGCGCCGAGGACGACGAGGAAGGTGATGAGGAAGCGAGCTTCCGGACGCAGAGCACCCAGGCGCCAACGCGGCGGGCGCTCGTCGTCTGCGCTCGCGCCCTCCGGCTCCGCGGCCGGCCGTTCGGCGGCGGCGGCCGCTTCGCCGTCCCCTTCGCCCGCCGCGGCGCCCGTGCCGCCGGCAGCAGGGCCAGGACCGCGCCGTTTCCGCTTCGCCATGGAGGCGCGCATCTTAGCAGCCGCCTTCGCCGCGGCCGGCGAGCGAAACCGGCACCCGAGCAGCCGTGGTAATTTGGCCAACCCATGTCGGTGGAGGCCAACTTCGAGGAGCCGCTCGTCGAGCTGAGACGCCAGATCCAGGAGCTGGAGAACTATCCGGCGCGCCCCGGTGTCGAGAAGGACATCGACCGCCTGCGCTCGCGTCTGCGCAAGGAGACCGAGGAGGTCTACAAGGGGCTCAGCCGCTGGCAGAAGACCCTCGTCGCCCGCCACTCCGACCGCCCCTACACCCTCGACTACGTCGAGCTGCTGATGGAGGACTGGGTCGAGATCCACGGCGACCGCGCGTTCGGCGACGACCCGGCGCTGGTCTGCGGCTTCGCCACCTTTCGCGGCATCAGCGTCGCGGTCGTCGGCCACCAGAAGGGGCGCGACACGCGGCAGCGCATCCGCCGCAACTTCGGCCAGCCGCGGCCGGAGGGCTATCGTAAGGCGCTGCGCCTGATGCACCTCGCCGAGCGCTTCGGCCTGCCGGTCCTGAGCTTCGTCGACACCCCCGGCGCCTACCCCGGCATCGGCGCCGAGGAGCGCGGCCAGGCCGAGGCGATCGCCCGCAACCTCGAGGACATGTCGACGCTGCGCGTGCCGATCGTCGTCACCATCACCGGCGAGGGCGGCAGCGGCGGCGCGCTGGCCGTGGCCGTCGGCGACCGCGTGCTGATGCTGCAGTACGCCATCTACTCGGTCATCTCGCCGGAGGGGTGCGCCGCGATCCTGTGGAAGGACCAGGAGCGCAAGGCCGACGCCGCCGAGGCGATGAAGATCGCCGCCCCCGACTTGCGCGAGCTGGGCGTCATCGACGAGATCATCGACGAGCCCCTGGGCGGCGCGCACACCGACCCGCCGGAGATGGCGCGGCGGGTGGGCGACGCCGTCGAGCGGTCGCTGCGGCACCTGCTGAAGAAGCCCGTCGAGCAGTTGCTCGAGGACCGCTACCAGCGCTTCCGCCGTCTCGGCGTGCATGAAGGTTGACGCCGCACCCGCCGAAGGGGGGGAGGACGTCGCGGCGGCCGCACCCGCTGCGCCGGTGGAGCCGGCCACGGCGTGGGTGCGGGCACCGGTGCCCGAAGTGGCGCACGCGCTCGTCGCGGCCGGCTACCCGCGCGCGCTGGCGCTGTTGATGGCGCGCCGCGGCGTCGAAACGGCCGAGGCTGCCGAGCGCTTCCTGCATCCCACCGTGGAGCAGCTCCACGGTCATCAGGATGGCGCGCGCTTCGCCGGCATGGAGCGCGCCGTCGACCTGCTGGCTGCCGCGCGCGAGAGCGGCCGCGCGGTGGCTGTCGTGGGCGACTACGACGTCGACGGCGTGAGCGCCACGGCGCTGCTGCTCGCGGCCCTGCGCGCCTGCGGCCTCACCGCGGACGCGATCCTGCCGCACCGGCTCGAAGACGGCTATGGGTTTCAGCTGTCTCACGTCGCGGAAGCGGTGCGGCGCGGCGTCGCGGTGGTGCTCACCGTCGACTGCGGCAGCACGGCGCACGCGGCGGTGGAGGAGGCGCTCGCCGCCGGTCTCGCGGTGATCGTCGTCGACCACCACCTGCCCGACCGTCCGCTGCCGGCGGAGGTGGCGCACGTCAACCCGCGCCAGGAAGGGTGCCCGTACCCCTTCCGCGACCTCGCCGCCGCCGGGCTGGCGCTCAAGGTGGCGCTCGCCCTCGGCGAGCGGCTCGGCCATGCGCTGCCGGTCGAGCGCCTGCTGCGCGTCGCCTGCCTGGGCACCGTCGCCGACATGGTGCCGCTCTTGGGCGAGAACCGCGTCATCGCCGCGCTGGGACTGAAGTCGCTCGGTGCCACGCGTTCGCGCGGGCTGCGGGCGCTGTTCCGGCAGGCGCAGGTGGCGGCGCCGCTGTCGGCCACCGACGTCGGGTTCCGCATCGGCCCGCGCCTCAACGCCGCCGGCCGGCTAGGTTCTGCCGAGCCCGCGCTGGAGCTGCTGCTCACCCGCGACGACGACCGCGCGGTGTCGCTCGCCGAGCAGCTCGAGCGCATGAACGGCGACCGCCAGCGCCAGGAGCTGCAGGTGGTGGAGGAGGCGAGCGCGCGCGTCGCGGCGCGGCCGAGCCTGCCGAACGTGATCGTCGAGTGGAGCCCCGACTGGCACCGCGGCGTCGTCGGCATCGCCGCTTCGCGGCTCGCGCGCGCCCATTGCCGACCGACGCTGTTGCTCTCCGTCGACGGCGATCTCGCCACCGGCTCCGGCCGCAGCATCCCCGGCGTCGCGCTGCACGGCTTCCTGGCGCCGTGGGCGGCGGAGCTCGAACGCTTCGGCGGCCACGCCCAAGCGGTGGGCATGACCGTGCGCGTCGATCGCTTGGACGCGCTGCGCGCGGCGTGGGAAGAGGCGGCCGCACGCTGGCCGCCCGAGGTGCTCGGCCGCACTCGGGTCTACGAGCTCGAGCTCGCGCCGCGTCACGTCAACCGCCAGCTGCTGAGCCAGCTCGAGCAGCTCGAGCCGCACGGCGAAGGCAACCCGCGGCCTGCTCGCCCGCGTCGGTCCGCTCCGCCTGCTCGGCTCGTCGCGCACCTTCGGCCGCGGCCACCTGCGCGCCCTGCGCCACCGGCCCGGAGGGCCATCGCGTGCCGCTGCTCGGCTGGGGCTGGGAGGCGCGGGCCGCTGCGCTCGCCGACGATTTCGAGGTGCTCGCCACCCTCGAACGCGACCGCCTCACCGGCAGCCCCGAGCTGCACCTGGTCGACGCGAGGCCGGTCGACGCGGGCGCGCGGCCGCGCACCCTGATGCCCCGCCGCGGCATCATCACCGTCGGCCGCATCAAGGCCGTCCGCTGGATCGCCCTCGGCGTCGCCGCCTTCCTCGCCGGCGCCATCGCGCTGCTCTGGTTTCTCGGCCGCCAGGGCAAGCCCGAGCTCACCACCGTCGAGGGCGAGAACCCGCGCGACGCGCAGCAGGTCGGCAAGGGCTTCGACCACACCGTCACCCACGAGGGCAAGCCGCTCCTCCGCATCCGCGGCAAACGCGACCGCTACGACAAGCAGGGCGACCTCCACGTCGAGGAGGTCCTCATCACCGCGTACCAGGAGGACGGCAGCCGCTACGAGATCGCCGCCGACGTCGCCCGCTACAACCTGCAGCAGAAGCAGGCGGTGCTCGAAGGGCACGTCAGCCTCGCCGGGCCGCAGGGCTTCGCGCTGCGCACCAAGAAGCTGACCTTGAAGCAGGGCGGCCGCTGGCTGCACAGCGCCAGCCAGGTCAACTTCCAGTGGGGCATCGACCCGCCGTTCGCCGGCCGCGCGCAGGAGCTGGCGGCGCAGGTCAACCGCGGCGAGTTCGTGCTCTCCGGCGGCGTCGGCCTGCGCTCGATGCAGGGCGGGCGAGGGCGAGCCGTTCTCGCTCAGCGCCGACGTCATCGTCTTCCAGCGCAACCTCCACCAGCTGCGCGCCGACGGCAAAGTGCTGCTCAAGCACGGGACCTCGCACCTGAAGGCCGACCGCCTCGCCGTCCACCTCTCGCCCGAGGACAACAAGCTGCAGTTCGTGCGCGCGCGGTGGCACGTCCAGGGCACCTTCCGCGACGTCGACGCGGCCGGCCGCAAGGGCTTCCTGATCGTCCGAGGGAGATGGCCTGGCGGTGCTCTTCGACGACGCCGGCAAGCTGCCGACGCGCATCGAGCTCGAGGGCGACGGCAAGCAGCCGGGCGCACCTGCGGCGCGGTGTCGAGGGCGGCCCCGACCTTCGACCTCGTCGCCGGGCAGACGCAGGGCGACCTCGCCGCCGGGCGGCTCACCACGGCGCGCGCCAGCGGCGGCGTCACCCTGGTCGAGGAGGTGCCGCAGGCGCCGCAGCGCAAGCTCACCGCTCGCGCCGCCGACGCCGAGCTCGCCTCCGACGGCACGCTGGCGCAGGTCGAGGTGCGCGGCGACGTACGGGTGCAGGATCCCGGTCGCGGCGAGCTCACCGCGGCGCGCGCCATCCTCACTCCCCAGCGCACCGACGCCTTCGGTGCCGCCGGCAAGCCCGTGCGGCTCAGCAGCCCGCGCGGCGAGCTGCGGGCGCCGCAGATCACCTACACGCGCGACAACGGGCTCGCCCACGCCACCGGCGGCGTCGAGGCGACGCTGCCGCCCGGCAAGGACAACCCGATGGAGGACACGCCGCTGGCCGAGAGCGGCGAGCCGGTGCAGGTGCAGGCGGAGGAAGGCTTCTGGCGCGGCGAGCCGCAGTCGTTCTCCTTCAAGGGCAAGGTGCGCGCCTGGTCCGGCGACCGCGTGCTGCGCGCCGACCAGCTGCGCGGCGAGGGCGAGACGCAGCAGCTGTCGGCCTCGGGCGCGGTGCAGACGGTCTGGTTCATGCCGCCGCCGAAGACCGCCGAGGCGGGCGCCGCCACCGGCCCGCGCCAGGTGCGGGTCGACGCCGAGACCTTGCTCTACTCCGACCGCGAGCACCGGCTGGTCTACGCCGGCGACGTGCGGGTGGTCGACGGCCTGCGCACGCTCGCCAGCAAGGACCTCACGGTCGAGCTCACCGCCAAGGGGCAGGCGCGGCGGATGATCGCCACCGGCGACGTCAAGCTCGAGGCGCCGGCGGAGGGCAGGACGATCACCGCCGAGCGCGCAAACTACGATGTGGAGTCGCGGCGGGTCGTCTTCCACGGCTCGCCGGTGACCCTGAACGACAAGAAGGGCGGCATGTTGAGCGGCAAGCAGGCGGTGTACTCGATGGCGACCGACAAGGTGCGCGTCACCGCCGAGGTGGAGGAGGAACCGGGCCTGTGAGGGCAAAGAAGAAGTGAGGCGGGCGTGAAGCTCGCGACGACGAGCCTGCGCAAGGCCTACCGCGGCCGCTACGTCGTCAACGACGTGTCGATCGAGGTGTCGACCGGCGAGATCGTCGGCCTGCTCGGGCCCAACGGCGCCGGCAAGACGACCACCTTCTACATGGTGGTCGGGCTGACGCCGCCCGACGAGGGGAAGGTGGTGCTCGGCGACCTCGACATCACCGAGATGCCGATGTTCCTGCGCGCCCAGCGCGGCATCAGCTACCTGCCGCAGGAGCCGTCGGTGTTCCGCCGCATGTCGGTGGAGGACAACCTGCGCGCCATCCTCGAGACGCTCGACCTCACGCACGCCGAGCGCGAGCGCCGCATCGAGACGCTGATCCGCGAGTTCGGCCTCGAGAAGGTGCGCAAGAACATGGGCTACGCGCTGTCGGGCGGCGAGCGGCGGCGGGTCGAGATCGCGCGCGCGCTGGTCATCGACCCCTCGTTCATCCTGCTCGACGAGCCGTTCGCCGGCATCGACCCCATCGCCGTGCTCGACATCCAGACCATCGTCCGCCGGCTGCGCGAGTTCGGCATCGGCATCCTGATCACCGACCACAACGTGCGCGAGACGCTGAAGATCACCGACCGCGCCTACATCATCAACAACGGCGAGATCCTGCGCGCCGGCGCGCCCGCCGAGCTCTCCGCCGACCCCGAGGTGCGGAAGATCTACCTCGGCGAGGACTTCCGCCTCTGAACCCAGTTCGCGGCTGTCAGCTCACGACTGGTCGCTGCATGGCGCTCGAACAGAAGCTCTCCCTCAGGCTCTCCCAGAAGCTGGTGATGACGCCGTCGCTGCAGCAGGCGATCAAGCTGCTGCAGCTGACGCGCATGGAGCTCGAGACGGTGCTCAACCAGGAGCTGGTCGAGAACCCGGTCCTCGAGGAGCGCGAGGAGACGCCGGAGGAGCCCGAGCAGCAGGCCACCGAGGACCAGCCGGCGGAGCAGAAGAAGGACGAGGTCGACCACCAGGAGGCGATGGGCGACATCGACCTCGAGGCCTACTTCAACGACTACTGGGAGAGCAACAGCTACCAGGGGCAGCACGGTGCTCGGCGTCCCCGAGGCGCCGCCGCTCGAGAACACCCTCACCCGCGACCCCGACCTCTACGACCACCTGCTCTGGCAGCTGCACATGTGCGGCGCGCCCGACGACCTGCGCCAGCTCGCCGAGCTGATCGTCGGCAACCTCGACACCGACGGCTTCCTGGTCGCCTCGCATGGAGGAGATCCAGGAGATGGGGCGCGTCGAGGAACGGCGAGCCCTTCCCGCGCGAGGACGTCGAGCGGGCGCTGCAGCTGGTGCAGAGCTTCGACCCGCCGGGCGTCGCCTGCCACGACCTGCGCGAGAGCCTGCTGGCGCAGCTCGACCACCAGGGCGAGCCGCACGACTCGCTGGCCTGGCGGATGATCGAGCAGCACTGGGACCTCTTCCTCAAGCGCCAGTTCCCCGCCATCGCCCGCGACCTCGGCGTCGAGCTCGCACGACCTCGAGCCGGCGGTCGAGCGGGTGAAGAACCTGGAGACCCGGCCGGGGCGCAAGTTCGGCACCGAGCGCGCCCACTACGTCGAGCCCGACGTGGCGGTGATCAAGATCGGCGACGAGTACGTCATCCAGCTCAACGACGACGGCCTGCCGCGGCTGCGCGTCTCCAAGGCCTACCGCCGGATGCTGCAGGAGATGAAGAGCAACGGCCGGGAGGCCGAGGCGCACCAGTTCCTGCGCGACAAGATGCGCTCGGCGGTGTGGCTGATCAAGAGCCTCGACCAGCGCCAGCGCACCATCTACAAGGTGGCGAGCTCGATCGTCCGCCAGCAGCGCGCCTTCCTCGACCACGGCATCGAGCACCTGCGGCCGATGGTGCTGCGCGACGTCGCCGAGGACATCGGCATGCACGAGTCGACGGTGTCGCGGGTGGTCTCCAACAAGTACATCCACACGCCGCGCGGCCTCTTCCCGATGAAGTTCTTCTTCCACAGCGGCATCGACCGCGACTACGGCGAAGACATCTCGTCGCTCACCGTCAAGCGCAAGATCCAGCAGCTGATCCAGTCCGAGGACGCCAAACGGCCGCTGTCCGACAGCGCTCTGGCCCGCCTGCTGCACAAGGAGGGGATCCAGATCGCCCGCCGGACGGTGGCCAAGTACCGCGACGAGCTGGGCATCCCCTCGTCGACGGACCGCAGGCAGATTTTCTGATCCGGCGCCGGCGACCCTCACTTCTCGCGCCGCCGGCGCCATCTCGAAGCAGCGGAGGGCCGGCGAGCATGAAGATCGAGTACTTCGCGCGCAGCTACGCGGTCGACGACGGCAGGTCCGCCGCTACGTCGAGGAGAAGCTGAGGAAGCTCGACGAAGTTCCTCGACGACCCGAGCAGGCCGAGGCCACGGTCACGCTGGAGCGCGAGAAGCACCACTTCGTCGCCGAGGTGCAGGTCAGCCACCGCTTCGGCGCGCTGGTGGCCAAGGAGAGCGCCGACCAGATGCTCGACGCGGTGAACCTCGCCGTCGACAAGGTGGAGACGCAGGCCGAGCGCGCGCGCAAGAAGCACAAGGACCGCCGGCGCCGGGCGCAGCGCGCCGAGACCAACGGCAGCCACTGGCCGGTGGAGGTGATCGCGCGCGACAGCGTCGCCCCCGGCAGCGGCACGCAGCCGCGGGTCATCGAGACGGCGCGGCTGGAGATCAAGCCGATGAGCATCGAGGAGGCGGCGCTCGAGCTCGAGGGGCGCAACCTCGAGTTCATCGTCTTCCGCGACATGGACACCGAGCGGCTGAGCGTGCTGTACAAGCGGCGCGACGAGAACTACGGGCTGATCGCGCCCGCGAGCGCCGTCGTGGAGGTCGCCATGCTGAGGGCGACTGCAGTGCCGACGCTGGAGACGCTCACCGACCCGCACCTGATCTTCCCCGGCCTCGCGGCGGCGACGCCGCGGGAGTGCTGCGCGAGCTGGCGGCCGGCTCGCCGAGCGGGCGTGGTGGGCGACGCCGAGGCGCTCTTCCAGCGTCTGTGGGAGCGCGAGCAGCTCGGCTCGACCGCCATCGGCCGCGGCATCGCCATCCCGCACTGCAAGCTCGACGGGCTCGAGCGCGTCGTGCTGGTGGCGGTGGGCCTGGCGCCCGCGGGCGTCGACTTCGGCGCCGCCGACGAGCAGCCGGTGCGGCTCTTCTTCGTCGTCGTCTCGCCCAGCCGCTCGCCGGCCGAGCACCTGCAGTCGCTCGCCGCCATCTCGCGCTGGGTGAAGAGCCGACGGCGACGTCGAGCGCCTGCTCGAGCTGCAGCGACCCGGACGAGATCCTCGACCTGCTGCGGGAGCGCGGCGTGAGGCGGATCACGCCAGAGCGCCCGCGCCCGCGGCGACCGCGAGCCCGAGTCGAGCTCGCCGCCGCGCCGGGCGACCCACCGTGCGCGTCGACGGTGCGCGAGCTGCTCGGCGAGGAGCTCTCCGACCTGCGCTTCCGCGTCCTCGCCGGCGAGAACCAGCTCGACAACCGGATCGAGAACCCGCGGGTGCAGAAGCCCGGGCTCGCCTTCGCCGGCTACTTCCCCTACATCAAGCCCGGCCGCGTGCAGATCATCGGCGAGAGCGAGACCGCCTACCTGCAGACGCTGTCGGCCGGCAAGCGCCAGGAGCGCTTCGAGCGCATCACCCGCCTGCCGGTGCCGGTGTTCATCCTCACCAAGGGGCTCGACGCCGCTGCCCGACTTCCTCGCCAGCCTGCGCGAGCGCGAGGTCCCGCTGCTCGCCTCGCCGGCGCTCTCGTCGGTGGTCATCAAGCGGGTCACCTGGTTCCTCGAGGACCACCTGGTGCCCTCGGCGCACGTCCACGGCGTGCTGCTCGACGTCTACGGTCTCGGCGTGCTGCTCATCGGCAAGAGCGGCGTCGGCAAGAGCGAGTCGGCGCTCGACCTCGATCACCCGCGGCCACAGCCTGGTGGCCGACGACCGCGTGACGGTCAAGCGCTACCCGAGCGGCGACGTCGTCGGCTACTCGCGAGACGCCGCTGCGCCACCACATGGAGCTGCGCGGCCTCGGCATCGTCAACATCAAGGACCTCTTCGGCCTCGCCGCGGTGCGCGAGCGCAAGACCGTCGACCTGGTGATCGAGCTCGAGCCGTGGGACCCGCACCAGGTCTACGACCGGCTCGGCCTCGAGGAGACCGTGTACCACATCCTCGGCACGCCGCTGCCGTACATCCGGATGCCGGTGGCGATGCGGCCGCAACCTCTCGATCCTGGTCGAGATCGCGGCGCGCAACCACGTGCTCAAGATGCAGGGGCACTTCTCGGCCCACGAGTTCGCCCGCCAGCTCGAGGAGCAGCTGGAGCGCAAGCGGCGGGAGCGAAGCCGGCCGGACGAGCGGGCAAGAGTGGCGGGAGAGCGCCGATGCGCGCGGCGGCCGGGCCGAGCTGGTCATCGTCACCGGCCTCTCCGGCTCGGGCAAGAGCACGGTGGCCAAGTGCTTCGAGGACCTCGGCTACTACGTGGTCGACAACCTGCCGCTGCCGCTCCTGCGCGAGTTCCTCGCCCGGCCGCTCGAGCTGGTGGGCGACGACCAGCGCAAGATCGCGCTGATCACCGACGTGCGCGCCAACGGCTTCGCCGCCGAGTTCCCCGCCATCTTCCGCGGCATCGACCGCACCCACGTGCACCCGACGCTGCTCTTCCTCGAGGCCTCCGACGAGATCGCTGGTGCGCCGCTTCTCGGAGACGCGGCGGCCGCACCCGCTGTCGAAGGACCTGCCGGTGGCCGAGGCGATCCAGCGCGAGCGCGAGCATGCTCGACGAGCTGCGCGGCCTCGCCGACCTGGTGTTCGACACCAGCCAGTGGAACGTCCACGAGATCCGCAGCAAGGTGTACCACGCCTTCGCGCAGCCCAGCCAGGGCGCCGAGATGCAGGTGTCGCTGACCTCGTTCGGCTTCAAGTACGGCATCCCGACCGGCACCGACCTGCTCTTCGACGTGCGCTTCCTGCCCAACCCGCACTTCGTCGCCGAGCTGCGGCCGCTCACCGGCCAGGACGAGGCGGTGCTCGGCTACCTCGAGCAGCAGCCCGACTTCCACGAGCTCGTCGACCGGCTCGCCGACCTGCTGCTCTATCTGCTGCCGCGCTACCGGCAGGAGAACCGCAGCTACCTGTCGGTGGCGGTCGGCTGCACCGGCGGGCGGCACCGCTCGGTGGCGATCGTCGAGAGCCTCGAGCGGCGGCTGCGCGAGGCGGGCTGGTACCGCCGCGGCCGCGGCACCGCGACGTCGACTCGCTGACGCCGGCTTCGCACGCAGTGGCGGTCAAACGTGGCGCACGGTGGCCTACCGCATTGCGGCTGCCGAGTACATGGTCGCATGGTCGACTCTGATCCTGACCCACGGCGCGCTCGCCCACGCGCTGGTGGACACCGCCGAGCGCATCGTCGGCCGCGCTCGCCGACGTGCAGGCGCTGTCGCTCGACTGGGACGCGCCGCGCGAGTCGCTGCTCGATCGCCTGCGCGGCGTCATCGGCAAGCTCGACGAGGGCGACGGCGTGCTCATCCTCACCGACCTGTTCGGCGACACACCGTCGAACCTCGCGCTCGGGCTCATCGACACGGGAAGGGTCGAGGTGGTGACCGGCGTCAACCTGCCGATGGTGCTCCGCCTCGCCTGCCAGGGAAGCCGCCCCAACACGGTGGGCGAGCTGGCGTGCTGGATCCAGGCCAAGGGCCGGCAGGGGATCTGCCTCGGCGCGGCCCGCGAGCCGGCGCTGGCGGGGGAGCGCCCGTGATCGAGCGCGACGTCGAGATCGTCAACCGGCTGGGGCTGCACGCCCGGGCGGCCGCCAAGCTGGTGCACCTCGCCGGCCGCTTCCGCGCCGACGTCAAGCTGCTCAAGGACGGCGAGACGGTCGACGGCAAGAGCATCCTCGGCCTGCTCATGCTCGCCGCGGCGCAGGGCGAGCAGCTGCGGCTGCGCACCGACGGTCCCGACGAGCAGGAGGCGATGACGGCGCTCGCCGACCTCATCGCCCGCCGCTTCGAGGAAGACTCGTGACGACCCGGCCGGGGCAAGCGCCGGGGAGCGAGCCACCCGGCCTCCGAAGACCGCCAAGCCGACTCGCGGCTGGTGATGCAGGAACTGCAAGGGCTGGGCGTCTCCGATGGCGTCGCCATCGGCCGCGCGGTCTGCATCGCCACCCGCGAGCAGGACGTCTACCGCTTCCCGCTGCCCGAAGGGCAGGTCGAGGAGGAGATCGCCCGCTTCCGCCGCGCCGCCGAGCGCGCCGTCGAGGAGGTGGAGGAGCTGCACTGCCGCGTCGGCTCCGACCTTGGCCCCGAGCTCGCCGGCATCTTCGAGGTCCACGCGCTGCTGCTCAAGGACCGCTACTTCCTCGAGCGCATCGAGCGGCGCATCGCCGACGAGCACGTCAACGCCGAGTGGGCGGCGTGGGAGACCGCCGCCGAGCTGCGCGGCCGCTTCGCCGCCGTCGCCGAGGGGGCGGCGCGCGACCACACCGACGACGTGCAGGACATCGCACGGCACCTGATCCGCGCCCTGCAGGGGGTGTCGCACCACGAGCTGTCGGAGATCAGCGGCGACGTCATCGTCATCGCCGACGACCTGACGCCGTCCGACGCCGTGCGCTTCGGCCGCCAGGGTGTGGTGGGCTTCGCCATCGAGTCCGGCGGCCGCACCTCGCACACGACGATCATCGCCCACTCGCTCAACATCCCGCTGGTCACCGGGCTGCCGGGGATCACCCGCCTCGCCGCCCACGAGGACCCGGTGGTCGTCGACGGCACCGCCGGCGTCGTGGTGCTGCACCCGACGGCGGCGGTGATCGACGAGTACGAGCGCCGCCAGCGCGACTACGACCAGCGGACGCTGCTGCTGCTCGCCACCCGCGAGCTCGAGACCCGCACCCGCGACGGCGTGGCGGTGCAGCTGATGGCCAACATCGACCTCGTACGAGGAGGTGGACGAAGCGCGGCGCTACGGGGCGCAGGGGATCGGCCTCTACCGCAGCGAGTTCCTCTACATCGAGCGCACGCCCGAGATGCCGAGCGAGGACGACCACTACGCGCTCTACCGCCGGCTGGTGGAGGAGATGGCGCCGCACCCGGTGATCATCCGCACCTACGACCTCGGTGGCAGGAAGCTCGCCCGCGAGGTGATGGACACCCGCGAGGAGAACCCGGTGCTGGGGCTGCGCGGCATCCGCCTCACCCTGGCCCGGCCGCAGGTGTTCCGCACCCAGCTGCGCGGCCTCTTCCGCGCCGGCGCCCACGGCGACCTCTGGGTGCTGCTGCCGATGGTGAGCACGGTGGAGGAGGTGCGCGCCTTCCGCGCCTTCGGGGACGAGGTGCGCCGCGAGCTCGCCGCCGAAGGCGTGCCGCACTGCGAGCGCTACCGGCTGGGGGTGATGATCGAGGTGCCGTCGGCGGCGCTGATCGCCGACCACCTGGCGGCCGAGGTCGACTTCATGGCCATCGGCACCAACGACCTCATCCAGTACTCGCTCGCCGTCGACCGCAACAACGAGCACGTCACCCACCTCTACCAGCCGCTGCATCCGGCCATGCTGCGGATGTTACGATTCGTCGTCGAGCAGGCGGACGAGCACGGCATCCCGGTCAGCGTCTGCGGCGAGATGGCCGCCGATCCGCTGGCCGCGGCGGTGCTGGTGGGGCTCGGCGTCCGCCGGCTCTCGCTCAGCCCGCGGCGAGTGCCGGCGATCAAGACGCGCCTGCGCGAGCTCGACGCCGAATACCTGCAGGAGCACGTGCGCCGCTGCACCGACCTCGCCACCGCCGCCGACGTCGAGGAGTACCTCGAGTCGGTGCTCCAGCCGCGGCAGCCGGCCGCCCGCCGGCAGGCCGAACGTTGAGGGACCGCCAACCGTGCTGAACCCCGTCCGCCGCGTCGACAAGCCCTGGGGCTACGAGCTGGTCTTCGCCCACACCGACCGCTACGTCGGCAAGCTGCTGCACGTCGACGCCGGCCACGCGCTGTCGCTGCAGTACCACGAGCGCAAGGACGAGACCCTTTACCTCGCCGCCGGGTCGATGGAGTTCCAGGTGGAGGAGGACGGCGAGCTGGTGGTGCGCGAGCTGCGACTGGGCGAGGCCTACCACATTCCGCCCCTCACCCGTCACCGCATGATCGCCGGGCCCGAGGGGTGCGACCTCGTCGAGGTGTCGACGCCGGAGCTCGAGGACGTGGTGCAGACTGGAGGACCGCTATGGCCGCGCGTGACCTGAGGAGCTCGGCCGTGCTCGTCGTGGGTGCGGCCTGCGTCGTCGCCGCGGCGGGCTGCGCCTCGCAGGCGCCCCCGCCGCCGGAGGCCGCGCCGGTGGTCTCGCCGCAGACGGTGACCCTGGCGCCGGCGCCGACGCCCAAGTACGTCGAGGAGCCGGTGGCGGCCGCCGTCCGCGGCAACCAGCCGGTGGTGATCGACGAAGGCACTCCCACCGCGTACGGGGCCGACGAGCTGGCGGCGGTCGCCGCCGCCGAGCGCGAGCGCCGCCGCCGGGCGGGTCCCGCGACGAAGGTGATCAACAACGCCAACCTCGCCGAGCACGCCACCGGCAAGCTCTCCATCGTCCAGGGATCCGCGGCACCGGCCGCGGGATCGCCCGCCGCGGCGGCGGTGGCCGCGGCGGCGAAGGACGAACGCTACTGGCGCGAACGGGTCCGCGGCCTGCGCGAGGACTGGGCGGCGGCGGTCGACTCGATCGGCGAGCTCGAGGCGCGGGCGGCCGGCCTGCGTACCCGCTTCTACGCGCAGGACGACCCCTACGTCCGCGACGGCGAGATCAAGCCGGCATGGGATCGCACGTTGGAGAACCTCGACGAGGCGAAGCAGCGAGCCCGTTCGCTGGAAGACCTGCTCGCCGCCACCCTCGAGGAGGGGCGTCAGGCCGGGGCGCTGCCCGGCTGGCTGCGCGACGGCATGGAGCTCGAGCCCACCGAGCGGCCGTACGACCAGCCGGAACGCACGGTGGCGCGCGACGACGGGAACCTGGTGCGGGAACCCGAGGAGCTCGGCGAGCCGCCGCATCGCTAGGTTCAGAACAGGTTCATGGGGTCCGGCCACGGACCTACTTTCGACATCGGATTTGTCTAGCTTTTCCTCATCCAAATTCTAGGTTCGATCCAGCCATGCGCCGCTACTTCATCGAGACCTGGGGCTGCCAGATGAACGAGCTGGACAGCCAGCGGCTGGCCGGCCAGCTGATGCAGCAGGGCGTGCTTCCCACCGAAGACCCGGCCGAGGCGGACGTCATCCTCCTCAACTCCTGCAGCGTGCGCGAGAAGGCGGCGCAGAAGGCGTACTCGCGCCTTGGCGAGTACCGGCTCCTCAAGACGGAGCGGCCGGAGCTGCTGATCGGCTTCTGCGGCTGCGTGGCGCAGCAGGAGGGAGAGGCGGCGCTGGCGCGGCTCCCCGAGCTCGACTTCGTCCTCGGCCCGGCGCGGGTTGGGGAGCTCCTCGACGTGCTGCGACAGCGGCGGGCGGGCGAGCGCGTCGTCGCCACCGGCTTCCCGGCCGAACGGCACTTCGACCTCGACGCTATCGACCGCGAGGGTATCCACAAGGGGATGGTGACGGTGATCGAGGGGTGCAACAAACGCTGCACCTTCTGCATCGTGCCCACCACCCGCGGCCCCGAGCGCTGCCGGCCTATCGCGGAGGTGCTGGCCGAGGTCGCGGTACCTGGTGCGGCGCGGCTTCGTCGAGATCGAGCTGCTCGGCCAGACCGTCAATCACTGGCGCGAGCCCGCAGGGACCGGCGGCGGCGACCTCGACTTCGCCGACATGCTCGAAGCGGTGGCGACCCTGCCCGGCGTGCGCCGGCTGCGCTTCGTCACCTCCTACCCGCGCGACTTCACGCCGCGGATGGTGGAGCAGGTGGGCAGGCACGAGAACATCTGTCCCTACCTCCACCTGCCGGTGCAGTCGGGTTCCGATCGCATCCTGCGGCTGATGGGCCGCGGCTACGCCATCGACTCGTACCTGCGCCTCGTCGACGACCTGCGCGCGGCGCGGCCGGGGCTGGCGCTTTCGACCGACCTCATCGTCGGCTTCCCGGGCGAGACCGAGGACGACTTCTGCGCCACGCTCGCGCTGGTCGAGCGCGTCCGTTTCGCCCAGGTGTTCGCCTTCACGTACTCGCCGCGGCCCGGCACCGCGGCGCCGCGCCTCGCGCTGCCGCCGGTCCCGGACGACGTCGCCTCGCATCGCCTCCAGGAGCTCTTCGCGCTGCAGAAGGGCATCCAGAAGCGAGATCAACGACGAGCTGGTGGGCCGCACGATGGACGTCCTGGTGACGGGATGGGGACGCGCGGAGGGTCAGCAGACAGGACGCACCGCCTGCCACCGCATCGTGCTCTTCCCGGCCGGCGCGCAGCCGGCGCGAGCCGGCGAGCTGGTGACGGTGCGCATCGACGGCGCGCAGCACCATAGCCTGCTCGGCAGCCTCGTCGACGACGCCTTCGGCGACCACACCGCGGCCCGCGCGGCAGGGGCTGCGCGTCCTCACCAGCCTCTGAAAGGCGACGCTCGGCGCGAGCGTAGAATGGTGCGATGAGCGACCCCGACGACAGCTTGGTGCGCATGGAGATCAAGGGGCTGATGCTCGACCCCACCTCCAACATCCCCATCGTCGTGCTGCGCGAGCAGGGCGGCCAGGTCTTCCTGCCGATCTGGATCGGCGTCTTCGAGGCCAACGCCATCGCCCTCCGCATCGAGGGCATCGAGCCGCCGCGGCCGCTCACCCACGACCTGCTCCGCTCGGTCTTCACGCACTTCCACGTCGAGGTGCAGCGGGTGGTGATCTCCGACCTGCGCGAGAACACCTTCTTTGCCACCATCCAGGTCCTGCGCGAGGGACAGGAGACCGCCATCGACGCGCGGCCGAGCGACGCCATCGCCCTGGCGCTGCGCACCGAGTCGCCGATCTTCGTGCGGCGCGACGTGCTCGAGCGGGCCAAGGCGGTCGACCTCGCCACTCACGCCAGCGACGACGACAAGCTCAAGGAGTGGCTCGAGGAGCTCAACCCCGAGGACCTGGGCAAGTACACGATGTAGCTGGCGTCGGCGGCGCCGTCGGCGGCTCGGTCGGCGCGCTCGACTGACCAAGATTGCGCCACTATCTTCCTTGTTTTGAGTTGCTTGCGCCAGATGTCGGCGCGCCGACATTCGAGGTAGCGAGCGTCGGGCCGACAACCTTCACAGCGTTGCCCTGCGACGCGCATTCCCGTACACTGCGAACGCAGCCCGATGATCGTCGCCATCACCAACCAGAAGGGCGGAGTGGGGAAGACCACCACCGCCATCAACCTCGCGGCGGGTCTTTCGATGAAGGGGCTGCGCACGCTGCTCATCGACCTCGACCCGCAGGCGAACAGCTCGATGTCGTTCGTCGACGTCCACGGGCTGGAGCGCTCGGTCTACGACGCGCTGGTGGAGACGGACGTCGGGCTCGGCGACGTGATCGTGCCCACGACCAAGACGCCCAACCTCTCGATCGCGCCGGCGACCATCGCGCTCGCCAAGGTCGAGGCGAAGCTGGTGGGGGAGATCGACGGCATCTACCGGTTGAAGGACGCCCTGGAGCCGATCCGGGAGCAGTACGACTTCGTCGTCATCGACACGCCGCCGACCCTGGGTCTCATCACCGTCAATGCGCTGGTCGCCGCCACCCACGTGCTGATTCCCATCCAGTCGAGCTACTTCGCGCTCGAAGGGACCGACGACCTGCTGGAGACCATCGACAAGGTGAAGGCGCGCGCCAATCCGCAGCTGCAGATCCTCGGCGCCGTCATCACCCTCTACGACAAGCGGACCCTGCTGGCGCGCGACATCCTCGAGCGAGATCCGCAAGGTCTTCGGCGACAAGATCTTCAAGACCACTATCAGCAAGAGCGTCCGGCTCGAGGAGAGCCCCGCCTACCGCGAGTCGATCTTCACCTTCGCGCCGCGCAGCAGCGGCGCCTACGAGTACTACAAGCTGTCCGAGGAGGTGCTCAGCCGTGTCTGAGCCCGCAACCCGCCGCAAGGGGCTGCCGCAGCAGGTCAAGATGCGGCACAACCACCACTTCGTCGACGAGCTCACCGCCCGGCACGAGACGCCGGTGGGGAAGTTCGTAGCGCTGGCCGAGATCGAGCCCGACCCCGCCCAGCCCCGATCGGCGATGGGCAACCTCGACGACCTCGTCTCGTCGATCCGCGACAAGGGGATCCTCGAGCCGCTGCTGGTCCGGCGGCATCCCGGCGGGCAAAGGCGACAAGAGTCACCTCATCATCGCCGGCGAGCGCCGCTACCACGCGGCACTGGCGGCCGGGCTCTTCGAGGTGCCGGTCATCGAGCTCGACGTCTCCGACCAAGAGGCGCTCGAGATCGCCCTCATCGAGAACCTCCAGCGCAAGGACCTGACGCCGTTCGAAGAGGCCGAGGGCTACCGCGTGCTCGCCGAGCGCCACGACTACACCCACGAGCAGATCGCCGACGCGGTCGGCAAGTCGCGGGTCGTCATCACCGAGAGCCTCAACCTGCTGCAGATGCCGGCCCGCGTCCGCGACGCCGTGCAGGCGCTGGGCGTCAACTCCAAGTCCGTCCTGCTCGAGATCCTCAAGGCGCGCTCGGAGGAGGAGATGATCCAGCTCCTCGAGCGGGTGTCGAGCCTCGGCATGAGCCGCGACGACCTCCGGCGCCGCAGCCGTCAGCCCGGCGGCCGCCGCAAGCCCTACGTCTTCACGTTCAAGAGCCCCGACAAGAGCTACCGCCTCAACCTCAGCTTCCGGCGCAGCACGGTGGACCGCGACGACCTCATCACGGCGCTGCGCGAGATCCTGCAGCAGTTGGTCGAAGAGCAACAGCAGCAAAGCTGAGGGAGCGGTCGGTCGCGAGGGGCAGCAAGGCGGCTGCACGGCAACCGCGTGCGTCCGTGGCGGCGCTCGCCGCGGCCTGGCACGCGCAAGCCCAGCGAGCGCCCCTCAAGATTCGGTTCGGCTGGAAACCCGAGTAGGTAGGAGTCTCGAGCGAGGGCCGGGCCGGCCAGCGTGCGGCAACGTCCGCCTCATAGGAACGTCCGATAAGATAGATTATGTCAACCTACGTGGGACCCGCCTTGAACCGAGCTCCCATCGGCGATGGCCACGCCCCTACTTCCCGCCCCGCGACGCCCCGCACCAATCCCTCCCAATGCCTGCGCCCGGTGCGCACCTCAGCTGGCGTAGTTCACGATCAACCAGAGGCTGTTGCCCTTCACCGCGTTGCGCGCCAGAAACTCCCAGTGCGCCCGCAGGCGGAGGGTCCAGTGTTCGCCCGGCGAGAAACTGCCCTCGGGCCCGCCGCCGAAGTACCGGTAACGGTCGAGGTCCGCTGCCGGTGCACCGCCCGACTGCTCGGTGAGTTGCCACGCGGCGTACCCGGAAATGCCGAGCTCGAGCGACCGCCGACCCCCGCGGACGACCTTGCCGATCCCCCAGTCGACGACGACGTCGTCGCCAGGGTCGATCCCCGAGCCGGTCTGTTCGAAGTTCTGCTCGAGGCGGGCGACCGCGGATAGGCTCCAGTCGCTGCGGTCGCCACCGGGGTACCAGACGCCCCCCAACGAGTAGACCAGGGCCCAGAAGCCGGAGCCCCGGTTGTCCGCCGAGCCGGCCGTGAAGCGCCCGGACGCGGACCACACGGTCAGCTGCAGCTGATAGTCGTGGGCCGGCTTGCGCCCGTAGAGCGCCACCGGGGTGAGAAGGATGTCGCCCAGCCCGAAGCCGGTGGAGCCCAGGTCGTCCGCGCTGGGAGTGAGGTTCCCGGTGGCGAACGGGATGCCGGCGAGCGCCCCGTACTGCATGCCGAGGACCTTCCGATCGCTCACCCAGGTGATCATGGTGATGTTGGCGTAGCGCGCCTCCTCCACCTCCTCCGTCGTGCGGCCAGAGGAGTCCTTCACCTCGAGGTTGGAGAACAGGCGGCTGAAGTTCGTGTACGCCCAGCCGACGGGCGGCGTGGCGGCGCCGCGGATTCCGGACTGCCCCGGGGGGTAGTGGCCGGCGATCGGCGTCTGCCCGCCGGCGGCAGTGGCCCACACCAATCCGGCCAGCGGCAGGCCGAAGCGCAGCGCGTAATGGACCCGTGAGCGCCGGCGCCGCAACTGCGCTACGACGTGCGGCCCCAAGCCTGCGCCTCGATCCTCCAGACGCCGTCGCGGTTCGCGAACGTGTACGCGAGGGTGCCGGTTCGAACGACGGACTGGCCCTTGATCGTGACGGTCAGGGTCCCTGCTATGACGGCATAAGCGGACGAGCCTTCGACATTCCAGAAGCCCATCTCGTAGGACAGGTGCTCGTGGGTCACACCGAGGCCCTCACGCCATTTCTCGACGTCGGCGAGCCAATGGGCCGGAGCGTCTGGGTTCAACCAGCGATAGGGCGCAATGCCGTCGATGATGATCGCGGTGTCCCCGAAGACGCCGAGGAAAAGATCGTTGTCTTGGGTGTTGAAGCCGTCGACGTGGGCGTCGATCAGAGCCTGGATGGCAGCGGGTGGGTTAGCGGTCACAGTCATGCTCCAATGCCGCCCTAGCGAGCCGTCGCGATGTTTCGCCAGAACCGCTCGAGGCTTTCGTCACCGCCGAACAAGGTGCTAAAGATCGTCGAGTCGGCCAGCAGGATGTCGCCTGCCCTGCCGTCGTTGGGTGGCAGCCAGAGGAACGAGTTGAACTCGCGGTTGCCGGCCTCCGAGTACGGGTGGGGCCGCGACATGTCGATGGGCTGCCGGCCGAGGACCCTCACCGCGCGCTCGTCGTCGGTCGTCACCGCGTAGTGCGGCAAGTGCATGTGGAAGTTGAAGCTGGTCACGCCGGTCAACCAACCCGCAGTGTCCAGGTCCCGGTTGATCGACAGCGGCGCGATCTGATTCGTCCCCTGCACCATCGCCGGGCGCAGCCCCCAGCGGTTCTCCACCGGCACGCCGAGGCCTTGCATCAAGGAGCGGGTGTACTTGCCGAAGCGCTGCTGGCGCGGGACCAGGGCGTCGCCGTGGTGCGCGTACTCCATCGCCCGCTGGTCGAGGTCCGCGGCCAGGCCGACGTCGTGGTGCGGCCCAAGCACGAGGCAGGTCCCCTCGCGCTTGAGGAAGGCCTGGACGGCCTCGATCTCCTCCGCCGTCGCCTCCTGCTCCGTCACCAAGTGGTCGAGGCCGAAGACGAACAGCGTGTCGGTGTCGGCGAGGACCCGCTCGTCGAGCGGCAGCACCCGGCCGGCGTGGTCGACTCGCTGAAACATCGGTACGGGGTGCGCCGTGACCTCTTCAACCACGTCCTGGAACAGCTCCCAGGCGCGGAAGAAGAGCTCCAGCGTCCCCGCGATCCCCTGCATGAACAGCCGCGGGTCGGCATGCTGGGGGTCCTCGAAACCCGGCCAGCCGACCCGGCGGACCTCGGTCATGGTCGAGAAGCGGTTGTCGAGCTCGGTGACGTCGCGGTTGGCTTCTCCCGGGTAGCTCCAGGTGACGTAGACGCTGACGCGGCGTTTCCCGGCGGTGTACCGCCGTGGCACGTGGATGTGGTTGTAGCAGCGCGGCGGGCTCTTCGCGGTGGACACGCCCGGCTCCTTTCGAGTCAATCCGGCGAGCCGGCCGCGAGGTGCCGCAGGGCCTTGATGCCGGGAAGGAAGAAGTACGCGCCGCCGCGCACCGTGGTGAACGCAGGCAGCCCCTGGATCTTTCGGCGGATCGGCCGGCGCGGGATGGTCATGTCGTAGCTCCCGTCCTGCGTGCCGCAGATGGGGTCCCTCTCGTTGCCGAGCTCGGCAAACTGCGGGTCGTTGACCCACACGTTCATCGCGAACTCGAACTGCCGCACCAGGCTGGCGCAGCCGATGAACGCGGCGATCCCGCGCTCGCTCCCGTCGTCGGGCTGGTCGTCGGGGAGGTACGAGCCGTAGGTGCCGCCGCGCCGGATCATCTTGCGGCGCTCCATGTTGTGGCCGGTGTCGCGCGGGTTCATGCGGCGCACGTGGGAGCCCACCGGGCAGCCGTAGCCCTGAGGGTCCATCGTCCCGTAGTCGAAGTCGTTGTTGCGCTGCATGTCGGCCCCGAGCTCGGGGTCGTCCTTGCCCGGCGCCAGCACCAGGGGAGCGCCGCTTCTCCACCGCCCCATCAGCTTGGCCGCCATCAGCTCCTGCCCCTCCGGCGTCTCCCCCCCTTGCTCGCGCAGGAAGTCGCGGAACCTGCCGACGTGCTCCTCGATGCGGATGTAGGCGAGATAGCTGCCGTTCTTGGTGAAGCGCTCGGGCTCGGGCAGGGCGGGCGTCAACCCCGTCTCGTCGGGGTAGCCGAGGAAGAACTCGCCGGCCTTGAGCGGACGCCCCGACCCCGGTGTAGGCACCTCGCCCGTCCCCTCGACCACCGGCTGCGACAGGCGATCGCGATAGCCGAAGTGCTCGTGCGCGTGACCGAAGGGCGGAATCCCCTCGAGGTCGAGGCTCGAGAGCACCTTGACACCGCAAAGCGCGACGAACTGTCGATGCTCCTCCTTGCAGCGCTCCCGCTCGGCGACGTCGCGCGCGAAGAGGATGACGATGGCGTGCAGGTCGGGACTGGCGAGGCCGCCGCCCCAGCGCCGCGGGTCGTTGCTGCCGGTGAGGCCGAGGATGGACGCCCGGGTGGCCATGCCCTGGCGGAGCTCCTCGGGAAACGTCGCCAGCGCCGCCTCGCCGACACCCATGGCGCGCAGGCCTTCCCAGGTGAAGGCGATGGTCACCCAGCGCGCATCGGGAGACTTCGCGCCCACCTCGCGCGCGTTCCCCACCTTGTCCACCATGCCCGACAGCCACGCCCTGCCGCGAGCCGGGTGCGGGAAGGTGAGGAACTCGTAGCGCGCCGCCAACGCCGGAGTGCGCGCGATCAGGAAGTGCTGGATGTCGTCGAGCTCGAGCAAGGGTGCGGATTCACTGCATGAGGTCGAGCATCTGGGAGAACGCCTGCTTGAGCCGCAGCGCCTTCTTGATCTCCTCGGCGGTCACGTAGGGGTACTCGCCGTACTCGAGGAAGCTGGGCCGCTGGTGCCGGCGGACGAAGTCGACGAACGCTTGCGGGTTCGTCTTCCAGTCCATCGGGAACCCCTCGAGGTGCTCGAAGATGGTGCTGATGCCGTACTTGGAGAACAGGCTCACCGCGTCCTCGGTGTACTTGTCGAAGTCGGTGTCGAAGATCCCCTGGTACATGAAGTACGTATCCGTGCCGATGTCGAAGAGGACCCAGCGCAGGTAGTGCAGCTTGAGGATCTCGAGCGCGTCGGGAAGCCCGGCGATGGTGGTCTCGATCCGGTTCCCGTACTCCCTGATGGCGGCCTCCGTGCCGGGCTTGATCTTGGCGATGATGGTGAAGCCGTGGCAGGCCGGCGTGCGCGGGTAGATGGCGCCGAAGCGCCCCTGCTCGAGCTCGAAGTAGCCTTCCTTGGGAATCGCCATCGCGGCGGGCTGGGACCAGTCTCTTTGCGCCATGCGGATCTCCTTGGGCAAGCCGGGACCCGATCGACGCTAGCCGCGCCACTCCATGGCGGCCATTGGACCTTCGGCTTATGGACGCTTCCGCTGCGATAATCGCGGCGCATGGCGGTGGTGAACCGGCTGGACCGGTACGTGATCTCGGAGACCCTCGGGCCCCTGGCGCTCGGGTTCTCGATCTACACGTTCATCATGCTGGTCCGCTTCCTGTTCAGGTCGGCGGACATGATCATCCGCCGCGGCCTGGCGGCGAGCGAGGTGGGGCGGCTGGTCCTCTACACGCTGCCCAACATCGTCGTCCTCACCATCCCGATGGCGCTGCTCTTCGCCATCCTCATCGCCATCGGCCGGCTGGCCTCCGACAGCGAGCTGGTGGCCATGCGCGCTTGCGGCATCAGCCTCTTCACTCTCTATCGCCCGATCCTGCTGCTCTCGGCCGTGCTCGCCAGCGCCAACGTGTACGTGTCGGCCTACATGCTGCCGCGGGCCAACCACGCCCTCCAGGTGCAGACCCTCGAGATCCTCGCCCAGACCGCGGCGCGGCAGGTGGAGCCGCGGGTGTTCTACGAGGAATGGGAAGGGCTGGTCCTCTACGTCTTCTCCATCGCGCCGGGCTCCGACGTCTGGGAAGGCGTCTTCCTGGCGCCCCCCGTTCAGCAGGCGCAGAACACCAGGTCCACGTCGCCAAGCGCGGCCGGCTGCAGGTCGACAAGGCCGGCGAGCGCATCGTCCTCCACCTCGAGGACGCCCTCACCCACAAGGTCGACCTCGATCGCCCCGAGAACTACGAGCTGATCCGCCACGAGACGCTCGACGTGCTGCTCGACGACCAGTTCAGCAGCAACCAGCGGGCGAAGCTGGTCGCCACCAAGGGGGTGCGCGAGCTCACCCTCACCGAGCTGCGCCAGTGGCAGCGCGACCCCAAGCTCGACCCCGAGATGCGCCGGCTGGTGCAGGTCGAGATCCACAAGAAGATCGCCATCCCCGCCGCCTGCCTCGTCTTCGGGCTGTTCGCGGTGCCGCTGGGCTTCAACAACCGGCGCGGCGGCAAGTCCTCCGGCTTCGCCCTCTCGATCGCCGTCATCATGGCCTTCTACCTCTTGCTCTCCAACGGCGAGGACGCCGCGCCGCGTCGGCCGGCTGCCGCCCTGGCTGGCGATGTGGTTGCCCAACCTGCTGTTCAGCGCGTTGGGCGCCTTCCTGCTGGTGCGCCGCAACCAGGACCGCGCGGCTGCTCGGCCGACGCTTCGGCTGGTGGGTGCGGCTGGTCGCTTCCGGCCGCCTCCTCGAGGTCCGTCGCCGCCAACAGAAGCGGCGGCGCATCCGCCGCGAGGCGCGCCGGCGAGCGGTGCGGCAGCGCACGCCCGACGTCGTGCTGCGCATCCCGCGCTTCGCCCTGCGCTTCCCCAACCTGCTCGACCGCTACGTCGGCAAGCTGTTCGCCCGCGTCTTCCTGCATCGTCATGATGTCGGGCCTCGTGCTCTACATCCTCGCCGACTTCACCGACAACGTCGACGACGTGCTCAAGCACAAGCCGGGCTTTGGCGTGCTGTTCGAGTACTACTCGTACATGTCGCTGCAGATCTTGTTCGAGATCGCGCCGATCCTCGTCCTGGTCACCACGCTGGTGACCTTCGCCCTGCTGTCGCGCACCAACGAGATCACCGTCGGCCAAGGCGCTCGGGGTCAGCCTCTACCGGCTGGCGCTGCCTGCCGTCGCCTGCGCCGGCCTCGTCGCCGGCGCTCTGCGTGCTGCTGCAGGTGGAGGTGCTGCCCGCCTCCAACCAGCGGGTGGCGCAGCTCAAGGACCGCATGAAGGGGCAGACCACCGCGCGCACCTACCGCCGGATCGACCGCCAGTGGCTGTTCGGCCGCGGGCCGTACATCTTCAACTACCTCTACTACGACCAGGCGCGCAAGCAGCTCAACGACCTGCAGGTCTTCGGCTTCGACCACGAGCACCAGCTGGCGCAGCGGCTGTTCGCCAGCCAGGCGCGATGGGAGGGCGACCGCTGGGTGCTCGAGCGACGGCTGGGCGCGCACGTTCGCCGGCGCCGCTCGAGCGCGGCTTCCAGCCGTTCGCGGAGCCGGTGCTGTCGCCCTACCAGGAGCCGCCGGACTACTTCGGCCTCGGAGGTGAAGAGCCCCGAGCAGATGCACTACGGGGAGCTGCGGCGCTACGTGAGCGAGCTCCGGCAGAGCGGCCAGGCGGTGCCCGACCTCGAAGTGGAGCTCTACGACAAGATCGCGCGGCCCGACGCTGTCGCTGATCATGGCGCTGGTGGCGTTGCCCTTCGCGTTCCGGCTGGGACGGCGCGGGCGCGCTCTACGGCGTCGGCCTGTCGCTGGTGCTGGGGATGGTGCTGCTCGGCGTCTTCGCCTTCTTCTCGACGCTGGGCGAGGTCGGCACGTTGCCGCCGATGGTCGCGGTGTGGGCGCCGAGCCTGATCTTCGCGGCGCTGTCGACCTATCTGTTCCTGGGCGTGCGCACGTGGCGGCAGTCGCGCGTCCGGGCGCCGCGGCGGGTCGCCCTAGAGCGTCGTGTGGTAGCGGCGGCTGCCCGGGTGGCTCTCGAGCATGCCGTAGAACAGCGTCGACAGGGCGTGCAGCGTGGCGGTGGCCACGGCCGAGCGGCGCGTCTCCATGCCGCCGGTGAGCGAGGCGATCATGCCGCCGCTCGCGGCGGCGGCCGGGCATGGTGACCGGGGCGCTGTCGGCGCCGCCGCCGTCGATGATGCCGTCGGGGAGCTGGATCGAGCCGCTGCCGCCCCACGCCTCGCCGACGGGCGCCCGGATCACCGTCCAGGTGCGCACGAAGTAGTGGGTCTTGCCGTCGACGTCGATGCTGTGCAGGCCGCCCTCGCTGGCGACGTAGAAGTGGTAGGCGTCGCCGAGCTCGCCGCTGCATCTGCGCCGTCTCGCGGCGGGCGGCGGAGATCGCCTCCTCGTCGGTGATCGGCAGGCAAGGCTGCACCTCCACCTCGCCGTGCGGCACGATCACCACCGGGATCGACCGGTGCAGTCCCTCGTGGAAGTAGCGCAGGAAACCGTCGCGCACGCCGAGCAGCTTGTGGGAGGCCGAGCTGCCCACGGCGATCTCGATGCCGGTTTGGAAGCGTTCCCAGAACGCCCTAAGATCCGCTGGCATGATCGTCAGCCGCCAAAACGCAAAGATGAAGAATATAAGGCAGCTGCGGCGGAGTAAAGGCGACAAGGCAGCTGCTCGAAGGACCGCACCTGGTGGCCGAGGCGCTGGCCGCCGGAGTTGCCGCTCGACACGCTGCTGGTGACCCCCGAGCTGGCGGCGCGACCGGAGGCGCGGCGGCTCGCTCGCGAGCGCCCGATGCGACGTCGACGAGGTCGAGCCGGGCTCCTCGCGTCGCTGACGGACGCCGACACGCCGCAAGGCGCCTTGGCCGTCGCCGACCTGCCGCGCGGCGGAGTGACCGCGCTTCCCCGTCGCTCCGGCGGCGTCTACCTCTTCCTCGACGGCGTCCAGGACCCCGGCAACCTCGGCGCCATCGCGCGCGTCGCCGAGGCGGCCGGCGCCGCCGGTCTCGCCTGCGGGCCGGGGACGGCGCATCCGAACCATCCGCGTGCCTTGCGCGCCTCGGCGGGCAGCCTGCTGCGCCTGCCGGTCGCCGTCGACGTCGCGGCGCCGACGAGCTGGCCGACACACCTCGCGCCGCTGCACGCGCGCTGGGCGGCGCTCGTGGCGCACGGCGGGCGCGACCTCTACGAGCGAGTCGCTCGACGGGCACCGTCGTGCTCGCGCTCGGTGCCGAGGGCGCCGGGCTCTCGCCGGCGGCGCAGCGGCTCGCCGACCTCGCAGCTGCGCATCCCGATCGCGCCGCCGGTCGAGTCGCTCAACGTGGCGACCGCCGCGGCCGTGGTGCTGTTCGAGCTGCGCCGCCGCGCGACGCAGTCTCGCGCGAGTCGGTCGCTACGCCTTCGCTTCCTTGACCGCCGCCGTCAGCGCCGGCAGCACCTCGTGCAGGTCGCCGACGATGCCGTAGCGGGCGACGGCGAAGATCGGCGCGTTGGGGTCCTTGTTGATGGCGACGATGGTGCTCGAGCCCTTCATCCCCACCAGGTGCTGGATGGCGCCCGAGATGCCGGCCGCGACGTAGAGCTTCGGCGCCACCGTCTGCCCCGAGGAGCCGATCTGGCGGTCGCGCGGCAGCCAGCCGTTGTCGATCACCGGCCGGCTGGCGCGCGATCTCGGCGCCGAGCGCGTGCGCCGAGCTCCTGGATGACGCCCATCTTGTCGGCGCCGCCGACGCCGCGGCCGGCGGCGACGATGATCTCGGCCTTGCTGAGGTCGACCTCGTCCTTCGCCGCCGACTCGACGCCGAGGATCTCGCGGTCGGGCTCCAGCGCGTCGAGCGCCGTCGTCGACAACGCCTCGACAGTGCCCGCTGCCGCGCTGGCAGGCGATCGGCAGAGACCGCGCCCGGCTGGATGCTGGCGAGCACCGGCGCCGTGCCGCTGTCGCCTTGACGCGCACGTCGGCCTGCAGCTTGCCGCCGAGCACCGGCCGCGTCCACAGCACGGCGCCGTCGGCGAGGCGGAAGCCGCCACCGCGGTGACGATGGCGCCGTCCACCTGCTGCGCCAGCCGCGGGAAGTACTCGACCGATTGATAGGTGTGCGGGAAGAGCACGTAGGCCGGCGCCTCGCTCGCGGACCGCCGGTGCCAGCGCCGCCACGTAGGCGCCGGGCGTGTAGGTGGCGAGCTGTGCGTGGTCGGCGAAGAGCACGCGCTCGACCGCCGCCTGCTGCGGCGAGCGCCTCGCGCGAGCGGCGCACACGTCCGCGCCGAGCACCACCGCGTCGACGCTCGCGTCGACGAGCGCCGCGAGCTGCTGCGCCGCCGCCACCGTCTCGCGCGACTGGCGGAGACAGCTCGCCGTCGCGCTGCTGCAGGACCGCCCAGACCTTGCGTGTCGCCATCGGAATCCCTAGAGGACCCGCGCTTCGTTGCGCAGCTTCTCGACCAACGCCTTCGCCGCCGTCGCCGCGTCGCCCGGACAGGATCTGCGCGCCGCGCGCCGCTCGACGGCGACTTCACGCCGACGCAGCTCGACCAGCGCGCCCGCCGCGCCCACCGCGTGCGGGTCGAGCGCCGAGGTCGCCCGGGCGCGACCTCGGCGATCGGCTTCTTCTTCGCCGCCATGATCCCCTTGAGCGAGGCGTAGCGCGGGTGGTTGATGCCCGCCTGCACCTCGATCACCGCCGGCAGCTTGAGGCGCAGCAGCTCGTTCTTGCCGCTCTCCATCTCGCGCACGACGCGGCAGCTCTCGCCGCCCTCCTCGAGGCTGAAGCCCATCACCAGCCAGGCGTGCGGCCAGCCGAGCGTCGCCGGCGATCACCGTGCCGGTGCGCGCCGTAGCCGAGGTCGTCCGACTGCGAGCCGGTGAAGACGAGGCTGGCACTCCTCGCGCGCCACCGCCGCCGCGAGCGCGCGGCCGGTGCTCGTCGCGTCGCCGCGCTGGAAGGCGGCGTCGGCGAGATGCACCGCGCGCGCGGCGCCGAGCGCCAGCGCCTTGCGCAGCGCCTCGGCGGCGCGCGCCGGGCCGACGGTGAAGACGACGACCTCGCCGCCGGTCTTCTCGGCGAGCGCGATCCCCTCCTCGAGCGCGTACTCGTCGCTCTCGTTGATGACGAAGGGGAGGTCGTCCTCCTCGATCCAGCTGCCGTCGGCGCGCACGCGCAGCCGCGCCTCGGTGTCGGGGACTTGCTTGATGCAGACCGCGATGCGCATTGCCGGGATCCTCCTCCGCGAGCGGCGCGCGGACGCTATCACGCGCTCGCCCGACGGGCGGCGAGTCGCCGGCGACGATGGGCGCCGTGTGTTACCTTCTCGCCGTCCATGATCGGCCCCACTCGTCACGACCCTCTGCACCAGCGTCTCGGCCGCTCGGCGCCGCCGGCGAGCCGGCCAGGGCATCCTCGATCTCTTCCTCGAGAGCGGCCCGATGGGCAAGGCGGTGTTCGCCTTGCTCGCCCTCTTCTCGCTGGTGTCGTGGACGATCATGATCGGCAAGTACTTCCAGCTGGCGCGCAGCAACGCCACACGCGCGCCTTCCTCGACACCTTCCGACGGAGCCGCAAGTTCAGCGAGGTCAACGCCGCCACCAGCCGGCACGTCGCCTCGCCGATGGTCGGCCTGTTCCAGGCCGGCTACGTCGAGATCGACTCGCAGGTGAAGGCGCGGCGCGAGGAGGAGAGCGCCGGCAGCCGGCAAGTACCGCATCAAGTCCCTCGCCGCCGTCGAGCGCAGTCTGCGGCGAGCCCTCGCCATCGAGATCCAGCTGCTCACCAAGGGGCTCCCCTTCCTCGCCACCACCGCGGCGGCCTGTCCGTTCATCGGTCTCTTCGGCACCGTGTGGGGGATCATGGTCGCCTTCACCGACATCGCCACCTCCGGCTCGACCTCGATCGTCGCCGTCGCGCCCGGCATCGCCGAGGCGCTGGTCAACACCGCGGCCGGCCTGGGCGCCGCGGTGCCCGGCGCTGGTGGGCTACAACTACTTCGGCGCCCGCCTGCGCGCCCTGCGCACCGAGATGGACGACTTCATTCTCGAGTTCCTGAACCTCACCGAGAGGAACTTCACCTGAACGTCGGTTTCGGTTCCGCGTGCCGGCGGCCTCTAAACTAACGGCATGGCGCTCCACGTCGGCGGCGGCAGCGACCCGGACGAGCCGATCCTCTCCGAGATCAACGTCACGCCGCTGGTCGACGTCATGCTGGTGCTGCTGGTGATCTTCATGATCACCGCGCCGATGCTGCACCAGGGCATCGAGGTGGCGCTGCCCAAGGCCAACGCCAGGAACCTGCCGCTGCGGGTCGAGGACCCGCTGATCGTCTCCATCAACCGCGACGGCATCGTCTACCTGGGCACGACGCCGATCCACCTGTCGCAGCTGGCCGAGCGGCTGACGCCGGTGCTCGAAGCGCGGCGCGACAAGGCGGTGTTCCTCAAGGGCGACCGCGACGTGCCCTACGGCGTGGTCGATCGAGGTGCTCGACGCATTGCGCGCCGGCGGCATCCAGGACATCGGCATGATCACCCAGAACGACGCCGCCGCAAGACGGCGCCGGCGATGAACGAGAGGCCGGCGCCACACCGCGCCGAGACCCACGAGCCGCTCGACCGCGTGCTCGACCAGCGTCGCGCGCGCAGCGGCTGGGCGCGGCGGCTGTGGGGCGGCACCGGTGCCGCGCTGCTGCACGTCCTCGTCATCGGCGGCGCCATCCTCGGGCCGCAGCTGTTCGCCAAGCCGCCGCAGCCGATCGAGTTCGTGCCCGTGCAGCTGGTGCCGGCGCCGGCGCGCGGCGTCGAGCGTCCGGCGCCGCCCGCCCCGCCGCAGCCGGCGGCCACCACCGCTCCCGAGCCGCCGCCGGAGCCCGAACCGCCGGAGCCGAGCGCGGCGCCGGAGCCCACGACCGCACCCGAGCCCGAGCCGCAGCCGACCGAGAAGCCGCGCACGCCGGCGGCGACGGCGGCGCCGACGCGCCTCGACGCCGCCACCTGCGCCGCCCACCGGCCCACCGGGTCCGCAGGGCGCGCCCGCGGCCGCCCCGACTCGCCGTTCACCGCCACCGTCGGCGGCGTCGACAACCCCACCTTCACCTACGGCTACTACCTCGACCGCATGCTGCTGCTGATCCGCGCGCAGTGGGTGCGGCCGCCGCTGGGCAGCGGCGTCGAGGCGACGGTGCACTTCCGCATCCTTCGGCGACGGCACCGTCGAGGACGATCGAGCTGGTGAGCTCGTCCGGCTACAATTCGTTCGACCTCGCCGCCCTGCGCGCCGTGCAGGCGGCGGCGCCGCTGCCGCCGCTGCCGCGCAGCTACCGCGAGGGCGAGCTCGGGCGTCAACCTCATCTTCCGCTGAGCGCCGGTACTCAAACGCATGAAGAGACTCAGCAGCCTCCTCCGACCGCTCCGCCGCGGAGCGGTCGCTGCTCGTTCCCCTGCTCGCCGCGACGCTGTCCGGCGCACAGGCGCCGCCGGCTCAGCAGCCGGCGCGACCCGCTGCACCGCCCGCATCCGGCGCGAGCCGCCGCCCCGGGCTCCGAGGTGACGCTCGAGATCCGCCCCGGCCAGCAGTCGCAGCTCAAGCTCGCCGCCCCCAGCTTCAAGGTGCGCGGCGTGCTGTCGCCGGCGGCGCGGCAGGCGGCGACGCAGCTCGAGCGGCGGTGCGCGCCGACCTCGAGCGCACCGGCATCTTCGTCATCCAGGGCCCCGCCGAGCTCGCCGCGGCGAAGCTCACCGGCGACCCGGCGCGCGACTTCGAGCAGTACCGCGCCCTCGGCAACGAGGTGCTGCTGCTCGGCGAGGTCTACGAGGAGGGCGGCCGGCTCGCCCTCGAGGGGCGCGTCTTCGACCTCAAGAGCGGCCAGTCGATCCTCGGCAAGCGCTACCGCGGCGGCTTCGAGCTGGCGCGCCGCATGGCGCACTCCTTCGCCGACGAGGTGGTCCTCTACTTCACCGGCCGCCGCGGCATCGCGCTCACCTCGCTCGCCTTCTACTCCGACCGCACGGGGAACAAGGAGATCTACCTGATGGACTACGACGGCCGCGAGCAGCGCGCCGTCACCGGCCACAAGTCGATCTCCATGTCGCCCGACTGGAGCCCCACCGGCGACGCCATCGCCTACGTCTCCTTCTTCGACGGCAAGCCCGGCATCTACATGGTCGACCTGACGAGCGGCCTCAAGAAGCCGATGGTGACCGACGGCGACTTCAACAGCTCGCCCAGCTTCTCGCCCGACGGCAAGCGCATCGCCTTCGCCCGCTCGCTCGGCGGCAACACCGAGATCTTCGTCGCCAACCGCGACGGCAGCGGCAAGAACCGGCTCACCCACTCGCCCGGCATCGACACCAACCCGGCGTGGAGCCCCAGCGGCGCCCTCATCGCCTTCACCTCCAGCCGCGGCGGCTCGCCCAACGTCTACGTGATGGACGTCGAGGGCACCAACCTGCGGCGCGTCAGCTTCGGCGGCACCTACAACGACGGCGCCGCCTGGAGCCCCGACGGCAAGCAGGTCGCCTACGCCAGCCGGCTGCGCGGCCACCTCTTCGACATCGTCGTCACCGACCTCGCCGGCCTCGGCAACCGCGCGCTCACCAACGGCCCGGGCAGCAACGAGGCGCCGACCTGGTCGCCCGACGGCCGCTTCATCGCCTACGCCAGCGAGTCCGGCGGGCGCACGCAGATCCGTCTCGTCCGCGCCGACGGCGGGCCCTCGGAGCTGCTCACCGCCGCCGGCAACAACTGGTCGCCCGATTGGTCGAGCTATCCCGACACCGTAGCCGTGGCCGCGGTCGTGCATGTCGCAGCGGCGGTGATATCCTCTCGTTTCGTCGGAGGATCGATTGCGCATCTCATATTCGAGGAGGACGGCATGACACGCAAAACCCTGGTCCTGTTGATGATGGTGTTCGCGGTGGTGGCGGTCGGCGGCTGCAAGAAGAAGCCGCCCGTGACCAACCCCGACATGACGATCACGCCCACCACGGTGGAGCCGACGCACGGACGTCGCCCCCTCCACCGAGCCGGCGATCGCCGGCGACGAGACCCCCGACCCGCTGTCGGGCGACCTGGTGGCCGCCAACGAATACGCCGTCAGCCAGGGGCTGCTCGGCGACGTCTTCTTCGACTACGACGCGTACGAGCTGCGGCAGGACGCCCGCGACCGGCTGGCGCAGAACGCCAAGTTCCTCACCTCGCACCCGCAGTTCATCCTCACCATCGAAGGGCACGCCGACGAGCGCGGCACCAACGACTACAACCTCGCCCTCGGCGAGCGGCGCGCCAACGCCGCCAAGGAGTACCTGTCGACGCTCGGCGTCGGCAGCGAGCGGCTGCGCACCGTCAGCTACGGCGAGGAGCGCCCGTTCTGCGGCGAGAGCAGCGAGAGCTGCTGGCAGCAGAACCGCCGCGCCCACTTCACCATCACCGGCCGTACGAACGTCGGCTGAGCTGAGCTGACGCGGAGCGCATGAAGGTCAGGGCCCGACTCCTCTCCCTCGCCGCGCTGGCGGCGGCCATGGTCGCCGCCGCCGGCTGCGGCTCGAGCCAGCTCGACGGCATGGAGCAGCAGCTCGCCGACATCCAGCGGCAGGTGCTGCAGATCCAGAAGCAGGGCTCGAGCAAGGACGAGGTGGCGGGCCTGCAGACGCACCGCCGCCGAGCAGAGCCGCAACCTGCTCAAGGCGCAGGCCGACATCCAGCTCGAGCTGCAGAGCCTCTCGTCGCTGATCGAGCAGCTCGAGGGCAAGCTCGAGGACACCAACTACCGGCTCGCCCAGCTGTCGCAGCAGATCGCCGCCACCAACCAGCAGATCAAGGGCCTGCGGCCGAGCGACGCCGCTCCGCCGCCCGCGCGGCGGCGGCGGCGCCGGCGGCCCGATCCCGGGCAACGCAGCGGCCGATCCCGAGACGCTCTACCGCACGTCGTACAACGACTACCTGCGCGGCAACTACGACCTCGCCATCCTCGGCTTCCGCCAGTACCTGGAGAGCTTCGGCTCCACCGACCTCGCCGACAACGCCTCGTACTGGATCGGCGAGTCGTACTACCGCCAGAAGCGGTTCCAGGACGCCATCCGCGAGTTCGACGCCGTCGTCAGCCAGTTCCCGAACAGCGACAAGGTGGCGAGCGCGCTGCTGCGCAAGGGGTACGCCTACCTCGAGCTCGGCGAGCAGTCCAAGGGCGTCGTGCAGCTGCAGAACGTCATCCGCCGCTACCCCAAGAGCGACGAGGCGAACCTCGCCCGCCAGCAGCTCTCGAGCCTCGGCATTGACCCCGGTCAGACCGGCGGGTAGAATCCGCCGTCCTTCATCTCCCGCGGCAGCCGCCGCGACCTCTGATCTAACACTCCCAGAAGGTTCGAAGCACGCTATGGCGAATACCAAGTCGGCTGAGAAGCGCATGCGGCAGAGCGCCGAGCGGCGCGTCCGCAACCGCGCGGACCGCGGCGAGATGCGCACCGCGATCAAGAAGGTGCGCGGCGCGCTGGCGGGCGGCGACGCCCAGGGCGCTCAGGACGCGCTGAAGAACGCGGTGCAGATCATCGACCGCACCGCCAAGAAGCACGTCGTGCACGGCAACACCGCGGCGCGTACGAAGTCGCGGCTGGTGAAGGCCGTCGCCAACGCCTCGGCGTCCAAGTAGCTTCTCGTCGCAGGCGGCTGCGACCACCGCGCTCCGCGGGTCCCCGCCTCGGCCCGTTTCCCACTCGTGCTCGCGAGGACGCTGCGCGCGAGCGGGAGCCCTCGGCCTCTACTCGGTCCAAAAGAGGCGCCCGCTGCGCGCGGTGGCCGCAGCCGCGGTCCGTTGACTACGACCGCTGAGCCGGACGCGGACCGCGCTGCTCGGTCGAGCGCTCGAGAGCTAGAAACCCTCCAGCAGGTCGATGACGACGGTGCGGGCGAAGCGGCCGGCGGCTTCTTCGATGGCGATCTTCTCGCGGTCGAAGTAGAGCTGCTCCGAGGGGTCGACCTGGTAGCTCTCTTTGTAGATGTAGCGGTCGTTCTGCCACAGCACCTTGTCGGCGGCGCGGTCGCGGAAGGTCATGCTGGCGGTGATGGTGATCTGGTACTCGGTGGCGCGCCCCTCGTCGTCGAAGATCAGCGGCGTGGTGTCGAAGCCCACCACCTTGCCGGCGAGCACCGCATCCGACTGCCCCGCCTCGTTGACCAGGGTGAAGCGTTTGCGGGTCACCAGCTCCTCGGCCAGCGCGCGGGTGAGGATCTGCTCCACCTCGCTGCGGCGCGTGGCGTTCTCCAGCGGCGACAGGTAGACGCTGCGGACGTTGTCCGGGATGTTGGTGCCGCGGCCGACGAGGGCGTAGCCGCAGCCGAGCGGCAGCGCCGCGAGCAGCAACAAGAGGCAGCGCGCGGCGTAGCCGAGCTGACGCGCGCGCGGGTGTGGGTGTCGGGTCACGTCGACTCCTCCTCGGAGATGGTCGGGCGAGGCGATTGTTGCGCTGGGAAGGGGTGCGATGGCGAAGGGCGGCGACGGGTAGGTGGGCGCGATGGGCTCGAGCGCGGCCGGTGCCGGCAGGTGCACGCTCGCCCCACACTCGGTCGCGCAGGATGACGCGCTTGAGGCTGGGGCTCGCACCGTCGACCTCGACGCGCAGCAGGTAGCTGCCCGGCTCGAGGCCGACGAAGGTGCTCTCGCCGCGGTCGAGCGCGCGCACGCGGCGGCTGCCCACACCTTCGAGGACGGCGCGGCCGCTGGCGGCGCCGACGATGGTCACCCGCAGCGCGGCCGCCCGCCGTACGACGTCGTTGCGGCGCACCGTCACCTGCGGCGAGGCCTCGGCGAAGAGGTCGACGGCGACGCGGCGGTCGTCGCGCGCGAGCAGGCGTCCCGGGCAGCTGCTCGGCCTCGGGCAGCAGGGCCTCGCTCGCCAGCCGGACGTAGGTGGCGGGCACGTAGTGCAGCGCCAGCAACGGGTCGCTGAACACCCAGCCGACGTCGTCGTAAAGAACCTCGACCCAGCGGTGGAAGCCGGCAGGGACTCCGGAACCGAGGCCGGCCCCGGCGGGGGCGACGAGGAACCCGGGCACCTCGCGGGCCGGGATGCCCAGCGACTGCAACAGCGCCACCGACAGCCGCGCGATCCCCGTGCAGTAGCCGCTGCGGCGGGCCAGCACGGCGGCGGCGTCCTGCGGCTCTTCGCGGTCGAGGTCGTAGGCGACGTTGCGCGCCACCCACTGCAGCACGCGGGTCACCGCGTCGTAGCGCGTCGCGGCGCCGGCCGCCACCGCGCGCGCCAAGGTCGGCATCGGCGTCGGCGGCGGCGTCGGCGGCAGGGAGAGCGAACGGCTGCGCGGCTGCGCAGCGGCGGCGAGGTCGACCTCCACCGTCGCCGTGCCGCCGTTGACCCGCAGGTGGTAGCCGGCGTTGCTGTAGCCCTCGACGAGGCCGCCGGCGGGGAGCTCGAGCCGCACGCGGTCGCTGCCGACGTAGGCGACGGCCTGGGCGGCCGCCGCGCTCGGCATGCCGAGCAACGACAGCACGGCGGCGGTCGCGGCGATGCCCCCGCGCATCCTCACGTCATGCTTCCCGGGAAGTGGCGGCTACGCAGCAGGCCGTCGAGCAGCCCGTTGACGAAGCGGCCGGACTGCTCGCTGCCGAAGCGCTTGGCGAGCTCGATCGCCTCGTCGAGCACCACCAGCTTCGGCACGTCGGGCTCGTAGAGCAGCTCGTAGACGGCGAGCCGCAGGACGTTGCGATCCACCACCGACATGCGCTCCAGCCGCCAGTGCTCGGCCTGCTCGCGGATCAGCTCGTCGAGCTCGCCGAGGTGGCTCGGCGGCGCCCTCCACCAGCCGGTGGGCGTAGGCGAGCGCCTCGCGCATCTGCGCCGGCTGGCCGGAGATCGTCACCAGGGTGTCTTCCTGGGGCTCGTCGCGCACCGCTTCGAGCAGGTCGACCGGGTTGTAGTGGTGCAGCACCTGCGGCGTGGTGATGCCGCCCATCTCGCGCTGGTAGAGCATCTGCAGCGCCATCTCGCGCCCCGCCCGGCGCTTGCTCGCCGCCTCTGCCGCGCGTCTCCTTGCCGCGCGTCTCCCCCGCGCCCGCCCTGCGGCTCACGCGCCCTCCGTGCGGAGTCGCATGGTCAATCGGCGGCGGTGAGGCGGGCACGCAGGTCGGCCATCTCGAGCGCCGCGAGGGCCGCCTCCCACCCCTTGTTGCCGGCCTTGCCGCCCGCCCGCGCCGCCGCCTGCTCGACGGTGTCGCAGGTGAGGACCCCGAAGGCGACGGGCACGCCGTGGCGCTCGGTCACCCGCGAGATGCCGCGGCTGCACTCGCCGCAGATGTAGTCGAAGTGCGGAGTCTCGCCGCGCAGCACCACTCCGAGGGCGACCAGGGCGTGGAAGCGGCCGCTCGCCGCCAGCCATTCGAGCGCCACCGGCAGCTCCCAGGCGCCCGGCACGCGGACGATCTCGATGGCCTCCCCGGCGGTGCCATGGCGCTGCAGGCAGTCGACCGCGCCGCCCAGCAGCTGGTCGACGAGCGCGCCGTTGAAGCGCGACGCGGCGACGCCGAAGCGTCGTCCCTCGCCCCGCAGGGCGCCCTCGATCGTTCGCACTTCGCGCATCGCTCGCCGGCAGTATACCGGCAACGGCGGCCGACCTCAGGGCCCGAGGAAGCCGCGCAGGTAGTGGCCCCACCAGGGCGCGAGGAGCGTCTTGATGGTCAAGTCCGCGGCGATGCCGACGAAGGCGAGCGCGAACAGCCAGGCTTCACGCCGCGAGAACGGCCAGCGCTGCCGGACCAGCAGCGGCCGTGCGAGCAGCGCCCCGAGCAGCACGAAGGCCATGACCCGGATCACCGACCACGGCACCCACGCCGCCAGCCCGCCAAGCCAATGCGGCTGCGCCGCCACCGCGAAGGAGCCGACGAAGTAGCTCATGTAGGCCATCAGGAAGGCGCCCAGCGCCAGCCCGAGGTAGCCGGCGCTAACGGTGGTGAGCACGAGGAAGGCGCCGAGGTGGAGCAGGTGCTCGGGGACGAACTGCGCCGGCGAGACCTCCTTGCCGACGCCGCGGATGATCCAGTCCGCCATCTCCGCCTTGTAGACGGGCCCGTGCAGGATGCCGCGCGCTGCCAGCTCCGGCCGCACGGCGACGAGCGTGATGACGCCGATGCTGAGCAACGCCGCCCACCCCATCGCCAGCAGCCAGGCGCCGCCGTAGCGGCGCTCGCGGACGCGTGCGGCAAAGGCCGGATAGACGGTGAGCGGCGCCACCAGCGGCAGCGCCCACGCTCCCCACGGCAGCGCCACCAGCCACGGCAGCAGCGGGGTCAGCAGCACCCAGGCCGCGGCAGTTTCCGGCCGCGGCCGCGGCTCGCCTTCCTCGACCTCGGTCACGCGGGGAGGCCTCGGTGAACGGGGAGAAACCGAGTCACGTAGGAAGGAGAATGGTCGGGACGGTGAGATTTGAACTCACGACCACCTGAACCCCATTCAGGTACGCTACCAGGCTGCGCTACGTCCCGACGGTGGATGGAGGCCTTCTCCTGCGCCCGTAATCTCAGGGCAGAAGCTGCAGGATCTCGCGCGCCTGGGCCAGCGCATCTTGGACCCCCGTCCGCAGCTTTTCTACCTGCTGCGCCGCCGCGGTGTCAAGGCGAGCCGGGGCCGCGGTGGCCGACTCCGGCGGGCGCGCCGTCGCGACCGGCGCCGGTGCTTCCACCGCCGACTCTTCGGGGTCTACAGGCTCTTCCTCCTCGCCGCCGCCGTCGTCGGGCAGCGGCGGCAAGCCGCCGCTCGCCAGCTCGGAGTCGAGCTTCTTCTTGGCGCCGGCGATGGTGTACCCCTCCTCGTAGAGGAGCTGCTTGATGCGCAGGATGAGCTGCAGCTCCTCCTCGGAGTAGACGCGCTGGCCGGCCTTGCTCTTGCGCGGGCTCAATACTGGGAACTCGGTCTCCCAGTAGCGCAGCACGTAAGGCTGGATGTCGAGCTGCTTGCAGGCCTCGCCGATGCGGTAGAAGAGCTTCTTGCCCACGGCGATCGGCCTGCGAAGCGTCAGCCGTCGCGCCGGCGCCGGCGCTCGACCTTCTGGCGCATCTGCTTCGAGGGCCTGAACTGCAAGCCCTTGTGGGGAGGGATGAAGAGCGGCTGGCCGTCCGTAGGATTGATGCCGGCACGGCCGGCGCGGTCGACGATCTCGAAGACGCCGAAGCTCTGGATACGGACGCGGCGCCCGTCGAGCAGGGCGGATTTCATCGAGCGGAACACCTCGTCCACCACTTGAGCCGCTTCCTGCTTGGTGAGCGCTCCGTGGCGGTCGTAGACGCGATCCACCAGGTAGGCCTTGGTCTTGCCCCCGTCGCGAGTTGCCGCCAACGCGAACCCCCCAGGTAGTCCGGAATGATCCGGAGTGATCCTGAATGATCAGCGATCAAACGACTACGGATACTGGGGTGAAAGTATCACATCTAAGGGAACGCGCGAGGGGTCTGGCGCTGTTCCAGCGCCACTCGAGGGCTACTCCTGGCGGCGGCGGATCACCAGCCGCACCGGCACGCCCGCGAGGGAAAGCGCCTCTTGCACCCGGTTGGCGAGGTAGCGCCGGTACTGGTCGTTGCGCGTCAGCGTGCGGTTGGCGAAGAGCATGAAGGTGGGCGGCCCGTCGCCGACCTGGGTGGCGTAGTAGAGCTTCCACTCCTTGCCGTCCTTGCTGGGCGGCGAGTGGGCGCGCACGGCCTGCTCGAAGAGGCGGTTGATCTCGCCGGTGCCCAGCCGGGCGTGGTAGCCGGCGAGCACCTGGGCCACCGCCGGCAGCACCTTGGCGACGCCGCGGCCGGTGGTCGCCGAGACGTTGACCCGTAGGGGCTCGGCGAGCAGCTCTTGCAGCCGCGGCCACTGCTCCTCGAGGCGGCGGCGCGCCTCGTCGTCGAGCAGGTCCCACTTGTTGACGACCACGATGGCGGCGCGGCCGAGCTCCCAGATGGTGCCCGCGATGCCGAGGTCGCCGCTGGTGATCCCCTGGGTGGCGTCGATCAGCAGCAGCGCCACCTCGGCGCGCTCGATCTGGCGGCGGGCCATCATCACCGCCAGCTCTTCGGGGGCGCCGGACGCCTGGGCGCGGCGGCGGATGCCGGCGGTGTCGATGAGCAGGTAGTGCTTGCCCTCGTGCTCGATGACGGTGTCCACCGGGTCGCGGGTGGTGCCCGCCACCGGCGACACCAGCACCCGCGTCTCGCCGACGAGCTGGTTGAGCAGCGACGACTTGCCGACGTTGGGACGGCCGACGATGGCGATCGGCGGCGCGCCGGCGGCCTCCGGCGGCGGCGTTACCACGGGGACCGCGGCGGCGTGACGAGCGATGGCGTCGCGCAGCTCCTCGAAACCGCCGCCGTGCTCCGCGGAGACCAGCAGCACCTCAGCGATGCCGAGCTTCCAGAACTCGCCCAGCGTCTCCCGCGCGGCGCGGGTGTCGCCCTTGTTGACCACCAGCACGGTCGGCTTGGCGTAGCGGCGCAGGACGTCCCAGACGGCGCGGTCGGCGGCGAGCAGCCCCTCGCGCCCGTCGACCACCAGCAGCAGGAGATCGCTCTCCTCCACCGCCACGTAGACCTGGCTCGACAGCCCGAGGGGGTCGTGGGCGAGGGCTAGCCCGCCGGTGTCGACCAGCTGGACGCGTTGGTCCGTCCCCACCTCGGCGCTGCCGACGATGCGGTCGCGGGTGACGCCCGGCTGGTCGTGGACGATGGCCTGGCGCTTCCCCACCAGGCGGTTGAAGAGCGTCGATTTGCCGACGTTGGGGCGTCCGACGATGGCGACGGTGGCGGTCATCAGACCGCCATCATCGCCCAACGGGCGCCTCGTTGGGTGTTTGACACCCCTCTCGGGCAACCCCTACAATCCCGGCGCCCGCGGAAGTGGCGGAACTGGTAGACGCGCAGCGCTCAGGACGCTGTGGCCGCAAGGCCGTGGGGGTTCGAGTCCCCCCTTTCGCATTCCTGCCTCGCCTCACCTCACCCCTTCATCGCCAGCAGCAGCTCCCCTTCGACAACTAGCTCGTCGCTGCGGCGGAGCTCGACTCGCACCTTGAGCAGCGGGCCGAGCCGGCCCAGTAGCGCCGCCCTCGCGGCGACGACGTCGCCCGGCCGCAGCGGCGCGTGGAACCGCACCTCCTGGACGCCGGCCAGCAAGCCCAGGCCGCCGGCACTCGCCGCATCCTCACCCGGCCCCGCTAGAGCGACCAGCGCCGACTGCGCGAGCACCTCCACGGCCAGGAACGCCGGCAGCTCGACCGTGCCGCGCAGCTGCGCCGCGTTGCTGCTGATCAGCACGCCGACGCTGCCGTCGGCGCGGCGATCGAGCAACCGAAACGGATAGGCGTGCGGAAGCACGCGGCCCGCCTCAGCCGCCGCCGGCGGACGCGGCTTGCGCGCGCTTGGCGGCGACGAAGTCCGCGAAAGCGTTGACCGAGGAGAGCGCCTGCTCGCCCATTTCCTCGTCCTCGATCTTCACGCCGTACTTCTGCTCGATGCCGAGCACCAGCTCGAGGGCGTCGATGGAGTCGAGGCCGAGGCCGTCGCCGAAAAGCGGCTGCGCGTCGCCGATCGCCGCCGGCTCGACCTCGAGCTTCAGCCGCTCGACGATGAGCTCCTTGATCTGCACCTTGAGGGCGGCCAGACCGTTCGACGCCGTCGCTTCTGTCATCGGGGCGCGGATGCTAGCACAGGGTCCGCGAGCCGTCGCGGTCACGCGGTCGTCGTAACCGCCGGCAACGCCATCGACTCCGGCGCCTGCAGGATAGGCAGTGAAAGGACATCCGAGGGGACATCCGTCTGCTCACCGAGCGCCTCACGCACGCTGCGCCACGGCAGGGCGTCGAGCAACGCCGGGAACTCCTCGCGGAAACGCCCGCGGCCCGTCTCGTGGATGAAACGCGCCAGGCCCGTGAGCTCTCCGGGCAGCGGCCGCGCCGCCAGCTCCCAGGGATGGACCACTACGACGGGCAAGCCGCCGCCGCGGCGATGGGCGCGCGCCGCCCGCGCCACCACCTCGCCGCCCGCCAGCCGCCCGGGCCAGCCCCCCGCCGGCAGCTGCCAGCGGCCGCCGAAGGTGAGCGGCGGCAGCTCGATCAAGGTCCTGCCGTCCTCCCAACGCAGCTCCGAGGCGACGCGCGGGTTGTCGCGCCGCCCGGAGCCCAGGCAGGGCGCCAGCGAGCTGTCGTAGCGGAAGCCCAGCTCGGCAACCGTGCGCAGGCGCGGGTTGGCGACCTCGCGCAGCGACCACTCCGGCGCGCGGTAGCCGTCCACCGACTCGCCGAGCAGGTCCTCGAGCCCCTTCTTCGCCCGCTCGAGGTCGGCGCGGAAGCGGCGCGGCTCCATGCGCCCGACCCGCAGGTGGAGGAGGCCGTGGCTCGCCACCTCGTGCCCCGCGGCGGCGATCTCGCGCACGCGGCCGGGCAGGTCGCTGGCCACCTCGCCGAGGATGAAGAAGGTGGCACGGCAGCGGTGCTCGGCGAGCAGCTCGAGCATCGCCGGCAGCAGCCGGTCGAGCTCGCGCGGCAGCGGCGGCCGGCGAGCCGGCTCGACGAAGTCCGGCACCAGGCAGTTGTGGTACCACTCCTCGACGTCGACGGTGAGGCCGCAGCCGAGCGGGCCGGAGAGCTGTTGGACCTGCGGCGGCCCGGGTAGGACAGACACCGGCGGGCATTCTACAAGGCGCACCGCACCGCGCCTCGGGCGCGGGCTACGCCGTCGTCGAAGGCCTTGTAGTAGACCGACAACAGCGCGATGCGGGCGGTGTCGAGGATCGGGCGGTAGTGGCTGGTGTTGCCCTCGTAGATGACGCGGATGGGCACCTGGGCGAGGCGCGCCCGCCGGTTGGCCGCCCTGATCAGCATCTCGCTCTCGACCGCGTAGCCGCGGGCGGTCATCGGCAGGCGGCGCAGCAGGCCGGCGGCCAGCAGCCGGTAGCCCGACTGGCTGTCCTCGATCTCCCAGCCCGTCATCAAGGACAGGATCCGCGAGCCGATGCGGTTGGCCCAGTAGCGCGCGCGCGGGATCGACTCCGAATCGCCCTCCGCCATGCGGCTGCCGATGACGAGGTCGCAGCCGCCGGCGTCCCAGGCGGCGAGGAAGGCGGGAACGTCGGCGGGGTCGTGCTGCCCGTCGCCGTCGAGCAGCAGCACGGCGGCGGGATCGCCGGCGAGCGCCACTGCGATGCCGTGCAGCAGGGCTGCTCCCTTGCCGCGGTTCTCCGGCAGCCGCGACACCTCGGCGCCCGCGGCCGCGGCCTCGGCGGCGGTGGCGTCGGTGCTGCCGTCGTCGACCACCACCACGCGCTGGAGGTGCTGCCGCACGCCGCGCGCCACGGCACCGATGGTCGCGGCACACTGGTAGGCGGGGATCACCGCGACGACGTCGGCGCGCATCCGCACTCGCGATTAGAGCACAGCCCCTCGCAGCAATCCGGCGTGCTTGTGACTGCTTTCACGAATTTGTAGACTCGCCCGCGAGCGAGAGACCGCCACTTGCCGCAGACCTACTTCCCCATCCTCCTCGGCCTCGGTCTGGCGCTGCTCGTGGGGAGCACCATCGTGCTGGTCTCCCACCTCGCCGGCGCCAAGGGCGGCGGCCGCGTCAAGCTCTCCACCTACGAGTCGGGGATGCCGCTGCTCGACCGCTCGCAGAAGCGGATCTCGGTGGCCTTCTTCCTCGTCGCGCTCGACTTCGTCATCTTCGACGTCGAGGCGGCCTTCCTCTACCCCTGGGCGCTGGTGCTGCGCCGGGGCGGCTGGCCGCTCTTCGGGGCGGTGATGGTCTTCTTCGCGCTGCTCGTCGTCGGCTTCGTCTACGTCTGGCTCAAGGGCGGCCTCGACGTGCTGCGCCGCCGCGTCGTCGTGCGCGACCGGGAGCTCGGCGCCTTGACGCGCCCCGGCCGTTCAGGATGCAGCAGGCGGCGCCCACGCTCCCCGCCGACGCCAAGGCGCAGCTCGACCGCCTGCGCAAGCTCTACCCCACCGAGCGCGCGCTGCTGCTGCCGGCGCTGCACCTGGCGCAGAAGCACTGGGACGGCTGGCTGCCCGAGGAGGCGATCCTCGCCGTCGCCGCGCGAGCTGGGGCTGCCTCCCGCCGAGGTCTACGGCGTCGTCACCTTCTACGACCTCTACCACGAGCGGCCGGTGGGGCGGCACCGCATCCGCGTCTGCACCAACGTGCCCTGCATGCTGCGCGGCTCGGCGGAGCTGATGGCGGCGCTCGCCGAGACGCTGGGCGTCGAGGAGGGCGAGGTGACGCCCGACGGCCGCTGCTCCTTCGTCCACTTCGAGTGCCTCGGCGCCTGCGAGCAGGCGCCGATGATGATGGTCGACGAGACGTACCACGGCGACCTCGACGCCGCCAAGGTGAAGCAGATCGTCGGAGCGATCGAGTGACGTGCGCCGATCAAGATCGGCTCGATCGGCGAGCCGCTGCTGCTGCGCAACGTCGGCAAGCCCGAGGCGCTCACCGTCGACGGCTACCGCGCAGCGCGGCGGCTACAAGGCGCTCGCCCAGGCGCTGGCGATGGAGCCGGGCGCCATCACCGACATGGTGAAGGCCTCGGGGCTGCGCGGCCGCGGCGGCGCCGGCTTCCCCACCGGCATGAAGTGGGGCTTCATCCCCAAGGAAGCGAAGCAGAAGTACCTCGTCGTCAACGCCGACGAGTCCGAGCCGGGCACCTTCAAGGACCGCGTGCTGATGGAGCACGACCCCCACCAGCTCATCGAGGGGTCGGCCATCTGCTGCCGCGCCGTCGGCGCCAGCATGTGCTACATCTACATCCGCGGCGAGTACGTGGAGCCGGGCGACATCCTCGACCGCGCCATCGCCGACGCCTACGCGCAGGGCGTGCTCGGCGACGACGTGCTGGGCTCCGGCTTCAAGCTCGACATGGTGGTGCACCGGGGCGCCGGCGCCTACATCTGCGGCGAGGAGACCGGGCTGCTCGAGTCGCTCGAGGGCAAGCGCGGCCAGCCGCGCGTCAAGCCGCCCTTCCCCGCCGTCGTCGGCGCCTTCGGCATGCCGACGGTGATCAACAACGTCGAGACGCTCTGCTGCGTGCCGCACATCGTCGAGCGCGGCGCCGAGTGGTTCAAGGCGATCGGCACCGACGAGAAGAACACCGGGCCGAAGCTCTACGCCGTCTCCGGGCACGTCGCCAAGCCGGGCACCTACGAGGTGCCCCTCGGCATCACCTTCCAGGAGCTGCTCGACCTCTGCGGCGGCATGTGGCGCGGGCCGCGCGGCGACGAGCCGAAGCCCCGCGAGCTCAAGGCCTTCATCCCCGGCGGCGCCTCCGCGCCGGTGCTCACCGCTGCCGATCGCAACATCAAGCTCGACTTCGACACCCTCGCCAAGGCCGGCACCATGCTGGGCTCGGCCGCCGTGATGGTGATCGACGAGACCGCCTCGATGCTGCAGGTGGCCAAGCGCAGCGCCAAGTTCTTCAACCACGAGTCGTGCGGCCAGTGCACCCCCTGCCGCGAGGGGACCAACTGGATGGAGGTGCTGCTCACCCACGCCTCGCACGGCGAGGCGACGGAAGGCGAGGTCGACCTGGTACCCAAGGTGGCCAAGCAGATCGGCGGCAACTCGCTGTGCGCCCTCGGCGACGCGGCGATGATGGGGGTCGGCCCCATCGTCGAGAAGTTCCGCGACGAGATCCTCGCCGAGATGAAAGCAGCAGCCGGGGCGCACGTCCAGAACGGCCATCACGCTCTGCACGTCCTGCAGGAAGCCTGAGCGGATGCCCACCGTCACCATCGACGACCGCCTGGTCGAGGTCCCCGCCGGCACGACGCTGATCGACGCCGGCCTCGAGGTCGGGGTGCAGATCCCCCACTACTGCTACCACCCGCGCCTCTCGGTGGTGGGCCAGTGCCGCATGTGCCTGGTCAAGGTCGAGGGGATGGGGAAGCTGCAGGCGGGTTGCTCGACGCAGGTGATGAAGGACGGCATGGTGGTGCGCACCGACACCCCCGAGGTGAAGGAAGCGCAGCGGGCGATGATGGAGTTCCTGCTCGTCAACCACCCGCTCGACTGCCCGATCTGCGACCAGGCCGGCGAGTGCGCGCTGCAGGACTACTCCTTCAAGCACGGCATGGCCACCTCGCGCGCCCGCTTCGAGGACAAGCGCGTCTACACCGGCCGCGAGCGCATCCCGCTCGGCCCCACCGTCGTGCTCAACATGAACCGCTGCATCCAGTGCACGCGCTGCGTGCGCTTCACCGCCGAGGTGGCGAAGACCGGCGAGATCGGCTTCCTGCAGCGCGGCGCGCGGGCCGAGATCGGCACCTTCCCCGGCGCGCGAGCTCGACAACGACCTCTCCACCTGCGTCGTCGACATCTGCCCGGTGGGCGCCCTGACCTCGACGCGCTTCCGCTTCGCCGAGCGCGTCTGGTACCTCGACAAGAAGCCTTCGCTGTGCACCGGCTGCGACGTCGGCTGCAACGTCACCCTCGAGCACCGGCGCGGGCAGATCAAGCGTTACAAGCCGCGCTTCAACCCCGACGTCAACGACTACTGGATGTGCGACTACGGGCGCTCCACCTTCGAGCGCTACGGCGAGCTGCCGCGGCTGCTGTCGCCGCGCCTGGCCAAGGACGGGCAGCCGGCGGCGCCGGTGTCGTGGGACGACGCCCTCGACGCCTTCCACCACCGGCTCCGCGGGCGCGTCGAAGGGGCGGTGGTCTTCCTCGGCTCAGGCTTCCTCACCACCGAGGAGGCGTACCTGCTGGCCAAGCTCGCCGACCATGTGGGGTCGCCCCACCGCGCCGTGCACGTCGAGGCGAGCAAGCCGTACCACATCCCCAACCAACACGGCGGCGTGACGGCGGTGGACGCGGCGCCCAACCGGCGCGGCGCCGAGCTCGCCGGCCTGGCGCCGCGCGAGGGCGGCACCGACGCGACGCGCCTGCTGGCGGAGGGCGCCGGCGACGTCGGCGTGCTGGTGGTGGCCGACAGCGACCTCGGCGCCGCGGCGCACGATCCTGAGGTGGTGGCGCGGTTGCGGCGGGCGCGCTCGCTCGTCGTCCTCGGCTGGGCGGACACGCCGCTCGCCAAGGCGGCGGACCTGGCGCTGCCGGTGGCCACGCACGCCGAGAAGGACGGCACCTACGTCAACGTGCAGCGGCGCGTGCAGCGCTTCCGCCAGGCCTTCCCGTCGATGGGCGAGGCGCTGCCGATGGTCGAGGTGCTGGCGGCCGTGCTGCGGCGCCTCGACCCGACGTGGAAGGCGGCCACCGCCGGCGAGGTGTTCGACCGGCTGGCGGCGGAGGTGCCGGCGTTCGCCGGTTTGTCGTGGAAGGGAGTGCCGCCGACCGGCGTGGCACTGCCCGGAGGTAGAGGCAGCGGTATCGGCGTAGGGCGGGCTCCGCGCCCGCCATCTGGATGACGCGGACGGCGCGCGCCGAGCGCGCCCTACAGGAGGGAGCGGTTGTCGGTAGAGCTCTGGGCCACGCTGGCCAAGTACTTCGCCTGGGTGATCGCGCTGCTCGGCCTGCTCGCGCCGGTGATGGTGTGGGTGGAGCGCCGCGGCATGGCGCTCATCCAGGACCGCCGCGGCCCCAACCGGGTCGGCCCCTTCGGCCTCATCCAGCCGCTCGCCGACGTGCTCAAGTTCATCTTCAAGGAGGAGATCGTGCCGACGGCGGCCGATCGCACGATGTACCTCCTGGGGCCGATCCTGGCGCTGGTGCCTGCCCTCACCACCTTCGTCGTCATCCCGATGGCGCCCGACCTCGTGCTCGCGAGCGGGCTGCGCATCCCGATGGTGGTCGTCGACGGCGACGCCGGCGTGCTGCTCTTCCTCTCGCTGTCGAGCCTCGGCGTCTACTCGCTGGTCTGCTCGGGCTACGGCTCGAACAACAAGTACTCGCAGCTGGGCGCCATCCGCGCCTCGGCGCAGCTGATCAGCTACGAGCTGGCGCTGGGGATCGCGATCCTCGCCGTGCTGCTGCCGGTAGGGTCGTTCAAGCTCAACGACGTCGTCGCCTACCAGCAGGCGCACGGCTGGAACGTGCTGCTGCAGCTGCCGGGGTTCCTGGTCTTCCTCGTCGCCTCCTTCGCCGAGACCAACCGCCTCCCCTTCGACCTGCCGGAGGCGGAGTCCGAGCTGGTCTCCGGCTACAACACCGAGTACGGCTCGATGAAGTGGGCGCTCTTCTACTCCGCCGAGTACGTCAACATGGCGTCGCTCGCGGCGCTGCTGTCGACGCTCTACCTCGGCGGCTGGAGCCTGCCCGGCGTCACGCTGCCCAACAGCTGGCTGGGCGTCGCCGCCGGGGCCGCCATCCTCGGCGCCAAGGTGCTGTTCTGGATGGCGTTCTTCGTCTGGGTGCGCTTCACCTTCCCGCGCTTCCGCTACGACCAGCTGATGAGGCTGGGGTGGAAGGTGCTGCTGCCCATCGCGCTGCTGACTTTGGTCGGAGTGGCCGTCCTGGTGCTGGCCAAGGTCTACTAGGAACAGCGCCGATGGAAGTCGCCATCTTCGCCATCTTCGCGCTGCTGTCGGTGGGCTTCGCCATCGTCGTCGTCGCCCACCCGCACCCGGTCAAGTCGACGATGAGCATGGTGGTGGTGCTGTTCTGCCTCGCCGTGCTGTTCGTGCTGCTCGGCGCGCCCTTCGTGGCGGCGCTGCAGGTGCTCGTCTACACCGGCGCCATCCTCGTGCTCTTCCTCTTCGTGCTCATGCTGCTCAACGTCGGGCGCGAGCGCGCCTCCGCCGGCGGCCAGCCGGCGCAGCGCTGGGTGGCGCTCATCGGCGCCGCCTTCTTCGCCGGCTTCCTCGGCATGCTGTTCTGGCGCACCCACGGGCAGGACACCCTCGACCCGCTCACCCCCGACTACCTCTCCGTTCACCGCCTGTCGTGGGAGCTGTTCACCACCTGGCTGCTCCCCTTCGAGCTCGTCGGCCTGCTGCTGCTGGTTGCCGTGGTGGCGGCCTACGCCATGGCGCGGGCGCCTCAGCCCGGTGAGATGGCGCCGGTCGCACAGCAGGGTGTGCCGCCGGCCGCGGAAGCCGCCGACGGCGGAGGCGACACCGCATGACGGTGCCGATCGCCTGGTACATGGTGCTCGCCGCCGTGCTGTTCTCGATCGGCACGGTGGGGGCGCTGACGCGGCGCAACGGCATCACCATCTTCCTCTCCATCGAGCTGATGCTCAACGCCGTCAACCTGCTCATCCTCGCGTACGCGCGCCTGCTCGGCGACCAGGCGGGGCAGGTGATCGTCTTCTTCGTGCTGGCGGTGGCGGCGGCGGAGGCGGCCATCGGGCTCGCCCTCTTCATCGCCATCTACCGGACCCGCCGCACCATCGACGTCAACCGCCTCAACCTGCTGCGCTGGTGATCGGGTACTCCAGATGGACGCGCTGAACCTGCTCTGGCTGGTGCCGCTGCTCCCCTTCGCGGGCGCGGCGCTCAACGGCGTGCTCGGGCCGCGCGTGCCGAAGCGGGTGACGACTCTGGTGGCGCTCGCCGCCCCCGGCGCCTCGCTGGTGGTTGCTCTCGCCGCCATCTGGCAGTGGTGGCACCGGACGGGCCCCGAGCCCTTCGAGCAGGTGCTCTACGCCTGGACCAAGGCGCCGCTGCCGATCGACGTCGCCTTCCTGCTCGATCCCCTGTCGGCGGTGATGACCTTCGTCGTCACCTTCGTCGGCTTCTGGATCCACGTCTACTCGGTCGGCTACATGCACCACGAGAAGGGGTACCAGCGCTACTTCGTGTACCTCAACCTGTTCATGGGCATGATGCTGCTGCTGGTGCTGGGCAACAACTTCCTGATCACCTTCGTGGGCTGGGAAGGGGTCGGCCTCTGCTCCTACCTGCTCATCGGCTACTACTACGACCAGCACGAGCCGCCGCGCGCCGGCCGCAAGGCGTTCGTCGTCAACCGCATCGGCGACTTCGCCTTCCTCGTCGGGCTGTTCGCGATCGTGCAGCAGTTCGGCACCCTCGACTACCGCAAGGTGTTCGCCGCGGTCGCCGCCGATCCGCAAGCGGCGCAGCTGCCCTACGCGCTCGGCCTGTCGTTCGCCGCCTTCGTAGCGCTCTGCTTGTTCATCGGCGCCACCGGCAAGTCCGCGCAGGTTCCGCTCTACGTCTGGCTGCCCGACGCCATGGCCGGCCCGACGCCGGTGTCGGCGCTGATCCACGCCGCCACCATGGTCACCGCCGGCGTCTACATCGTCGTGCGCGCCAACGTGCTGTTCCAGCTCGCCCCGGAGATCCTCTGGGTGGTGGCGATCATCGGCGCCTTCACGGCGATCCTCGCCGCCACCATCGGCGTGGCGCAGTACGACATCAAGCGCGTGCTCGCCTACTCCACGGTGTCGCAGCTGGGCTACATGTTCCTCGCCGCCGGCGCCGGCGCCTACCCGGTGGCGATCTTCCACCTCGCCACCCACGCCTTCTTCAAGGCGCTGCTCTTCCTCGACTCGGGGTCGGTGATCCACGCCATGTCGGGCGAGCAGGACATGCGCCGTATGGGCGGCCTCAAGAAGCACCTGCCGGTCACCTACTGGACGACGATGATCGGCTGCCTGGCGATCGCCGGCGTGCCCGGCTTCGCCGGCTTCTTCAGCAAGGACGCCATCCTCGGCGCCGCCTGGGAGACCCACATCGCGCTGTGGGCGGTGGGCACCGTCACCGCCGGCATCACCGCCTTCTACATGTTCCGCATGTTCTTCATGACCTTCCACGGCAACTTCCGCGGCACCGAGGAGCAGCGCCACCACCTGCACGAGTCGCCGCCGTCGATGACGCTGCCGCTCGTCGTGCTCGCCGCCGGCGCCCTGCTCGCCGGCTGGCTGGGGGCGATCCCCTTCCTCCACCGCGACTGGCTGAGCGAGTTCCTGGGGCCGGTGTTCGCGCGCGTCGGCGGCTCCGGCGAGCACGCCGCGCACGGCGTCGGGCTCGAGGCGTTCCTCGTCGGCGCTTCCGTGCTCGCGGGCTCCGGCGGCATCCTCGCCGCCTGGCTCCTCTACGGCCGCGACCGCGACCTCGCCGGCGAGGAGGCGCTCGTCGCCGCCGCCCCGCGCCTGCACCGCGTGCTGGAGAACAAGTACTACGTCGACGAGCTCTACGACGCCGTCGTGGTGCGGCCGCTGGCCTGGCTGGCGCGCATGTGCTGGAAGGTGATCGACACCATCTTCATCAACGGCAGCGTGCACGTGGGTGCCTTCCTCGTCGAGCTCACCGGCGACCTCGGACGCTTCACCACCACCGGCAACGTGCGCAACTACGCGCTCTACTTCTTCACCGCGCTGATCGCGCTGTTCTGCTGGCTGGTCTTCTAGCATGGACAACTTCGTCCACCTCTTCACCCACGACTCGCTGACGCTGGTGGTGTTCTTCCCCACCCTGGCGGTGCTGCCGCTGCTGTTCTTCCCGCGCGGCAGCGACGGAGCGGTCAAGGTCTACACGCTGCTCGCCACGCTCGTCGAGATGGTGCTCGGCGGCTGGTACCTGCTGTCGCGGCAGACGCCGGGGGCGCCCTTCCCCTTCGTGCGCGAGCTCGGCCTCGACGGCCAGCCGATCTCCTGGATCCAGCGCTGGGGCATCCGCTACGAGCTCGCCATCGACGGCATCTCGATGCCGCTGGTGGCGCTGACGCTGCTGCTGATGCCGATCGTCATCCTCGGCTCGTGGAAGGGGATCGAGAAGCACTGGAAGGCCTACGGCGCCGCCATGCTGCTGCTCACCACCGGCATGCTCGGCGTCTTCCTCGCCTTCGACCTCTTCCTCTTCTACGTCTTCTGGGAGCTGGTGCTGGTGCCGATGTACCTCATCATCGGCATCTGGGGCGGAGAGCGGAAGATCTACGCCGCGCTCAAGTTCTTCCTCTACACCATGGCCGGCTCGCTGCCCATGCTGGTGGCGCTGCTCTGGCTGGGTTGGCGCCAGCACGAGGTCACCGGCATCTGGAGCTTCGCCTACGCCGACCTGCTGCAGCTGCCGTTGCCGCTGCAGCCGCAGCTGTGGCTCTTCGCCGCCTTCGCCCTCGCCTTCGCCATCAAGGTGCCGATGTTCCCGCTCCACACCTGGCTGCCCGACGCCCACGTCGAGGCGCCCACCGGCGGCTCGGTGATCCTCGCCGGCGTGCTGCTCAAGCTCGGCACCTACGGCTTCCTGCGCATCGCCTTCCCGCTCTTCCCGCAGGCCTCGGTGCGGCTGGGGATGCCGCTGGTGGTGCTGGCGCTGATCGGCATCCTCTACGGCGCGCTGGTGGCGTGGGTGCAGACGGACATGAAGAAGCTCGTCGCCTACTCGTCGGTGGCGCACCTGGGCTTCGTCATGCTCGGCCTGCTCGCCTTCGACCTCGTCGCCTGGCAGGGGGCGCTGCTGCAGATGGTCAACCACGGCATCTCGACGGGGGCGCTCTTCCTGCTCGTCGGCATGCTCTACGACCGCCGGCACACCAAGAAGTTCGACGAGTTCGGCGGCCTCGCCAAGGTCATGCCGGTCTTCGCCTTCTTCCTCGTCTTCTCGTCGCTCGCCTCGGTGGGGCTGCCGATGCTCAACGGCTTCGCCGGCGAGTTCCCCATCCTCGTCGGCAGCTACAAGAGCGAGGTCCTCGACCTGCGCTGGGCGACGGTGGCGGCGACGCTGGGCGTCGTGCTGGCGGCGCTCTACCTGCTGAAGATGCTCTACCTGACGCTGTGGGGGCCGATCACTCGCAAGGAGAACGAGGGGTTGAAGGACCTCTCGGCGCGCGAAGTGATCGCCCTCGTGCCGCTGTGCGTCTTCATGCTGTGGATCGGCGTCGCGCCGGCGTTCTTCATGGACCCCAGCGCGGCCCACCTCGGGCAGCTGCTCGGCAACGTGCGGGCGCGGATCGAACAGCCGGCGGAGCCGGACCGGGTGGCTGCTCACCCGCGTCGCCTTCCGCGACCGCAGGCGGGTGCCGCGGCGACTTCCGTTGATTCGATCTACGCGACGGTTGGCCTCGCCGCCAAGCCAGCTCCCGCTGCTGCCGCGGCCGGAGGCGCGCCGTGAACCCCGTTCCGCTGATGGGCGCCGACGTCTCCTCGCTGCTGCCGGAGCTGGTGATCGGCGGCTTCGCCGTGCTGGTGCTGCTCGCCGACGCCGTGGCGCCGAGCCTCAAGCGCCTCTGGCTGCCGCTCTCCGCCGCCGTCGTCGTCGGCGTCGGGCTGTGGCTCCCCTCGCCAGGCTGGGCGCACCCGACGAGCTTCGGCGGCTTCCTCGAGTGGTCGCCGGTCACCCTGGCCCTCGCCGAGATCGTGCTGCTCAGCGCCGCCCTCGCCCTGCTCGCCTCGCAGTCGTATCTGCGCCGCGAGCGGCTGGGCACCGGCGAGTATGCGGCTCTGCTGCTCTGGTGCACGGTGGGGATGCTCTTCCTCGTCCGCGCCGCCGAGCTGCTGACGCTGTTCCTCGCCCTCGAGCTGCTCTCCTTCTGCCTCTACGCGCTCGCCGCCTACCACCGGCGGCTGGCGATGGCGACCGAAGCCGGTCTCAAGTACTTCCTGATGGGCGCCTTCGTCAGCTCCTTCGTGCTGCTCGGCATCGCCCTGCTCTACGGCGAGACCGGCACCACGCGGCTCGCCGGCGTCGCCGATGCGCTCGCCGGCGGCGGCGGCTCGGGGGTCGTCGTCGTCCTCGGCTTCCTGCTGCTCGTCTGCGGCTTCGGCTTCAAGATGAGCCTCATCCCTTTCCACGCCTGGGCGCCCGACACCTACCAGGGCGCGCCGTCGCCGTTCGTCGCCTTCCTCTCGGTGGCGCCCAAGGCGGCGAGCGCGCTGGTCCTGGTGCGCGTGCTGACCGCGATCGCCACCGCGCAAGTCGGCCAGGGCTGGCCCGACCTCGTCGCCGTGCTGGCGGTGCTGTCGATGGTGGGCGGCAACCTGCTGGCGCTGGTGCAGAAGGACATCAAGCGCATGCTCGCGTACTCGGGCATCGCGCACATGGGCTACCTGCTCATCCCGCTGGTCACCGTCGGCGCCGACTCGCTGCCGCCGGTGCTCGTCTACCTCCTCGCCTACGCGCTGATGAACGCCGGCGCCTTCGCCGTCGTGGCGCTGCTCTTCGCGCGCCCCGGCGAGCAGCACCTGGTCTCCGAGCTCTCGGGCTGGGGCTACCGCTTCCCCTTCCTCGGCGTCTGCCTCACAGTGTCGATGCTGTCGCTCGCCGGCATCCCGCCGACGCTGGGCTTCCTCGGCAAGTACCTGGTCTTCTTCCACGCCATCCAGCACGGCCACCTGACGCTCGCCCTCGTCGGCATCGCCGCCAGCCTGGTGGGCGCCGTCTACTACCTGCGTGTCGTCTACGTGCTCTACATGAAGCCCGAGATCCAGGCGCCGAGCGGGCTCCTGATCGACGTCTGGGGCCGACTGGCGGTGCTTGTCGCGGCCGGCGGCACGCTGGTCCTCGGCGTCTGGCCCGGCGCGCTGCTCGACTGGCTCGAGCGCGCCATCGGCGGCCCGTGAGAACCGACGCGGCGCGCGGCGCGGACACTTCCCCGCTCACGCTCAACCGGCTCTCGCTCTACCTCCGTTGCCTCCAGCACCTCCACGCCGAGGGCGTGGAGCGCGTCTCGTCGAAGGAGCTCGCCGAGCGCTACCAGCTCTCGGCATCGCAGATCCGCAAGGACCTCGCGCAGTTCGGCGAGTTCGGCATCCGCGGCGTCGGCTACGACATCGAGCACCTGCGCGACCGCCTGCGCGCGCTGCTCGGCCTCGACCGCCGGCAGGGGCTGGTCATCCTCGGCGTCGGCAGCGTCGGCACCGCGCTCGCCCGCTTCGCCGGCTTCAACGAGGACGGCTACCGCGTCGTCGGCCTCGTCGACGCCGACCCCGCGAAGGTGGGGCGCCGCCTCGGCGAGCTGCGCGTCGAGCCCCCAGCGCGCCTGCCGGCGCTGGTGCGCGAGACCGGCGCCACCATCGGCGTGCTGGCGGTGCCCGCCGCCGCGGCGCAGACGGGCTACGACGCGCTGGCGGAGGCCGGAGTGCGCGCCGTGCTCAACTTCGCGCCGACCCAGATCCGGGCACGGCGCGGCGTGCGCTTGAAGACGGTCGATCTGCGGGTCGACCTCGAAGAGCTGGGGTTCTTCCTCGCGCGCGAGCGCTGAGCTCGTCTACTCGTCGAGGCTCAGAGGGATCAGGCCCTCCACCACGATCCGGCTGTCCGGGACGCTCTCCACCTGCGGTGCCTGGAAGCCGACGACACCGAGCGAGCCCGCGGTGTTGAGCGCCGAGGCCACCGCGCCCTCCTTCCAGCCGGGGAGCTGGGAAAGCTGGTCGCCGCAGACGTAGAAACCGATCCCGTAGTCCCCCTTCAGGAGCTGGTTGTAATGGGCAACTCCGTTCGGAACGGTCTGCCACTGGGCCCACCCCCCGCGTTGGAACGGCATGTTCTGCCAGGCGATGGCGAGACCACGACCGAGGCCGTCGGCAAACGGCGCTCCCGCCAGCTCGCGCGCCCCCTCGCGGGCCCGGTCCAGCCGCCACTTTGGGGAGTATTCGCCCCACTCCCGGGCATTGCCGCTGTAGTTGTAGGTCCCCGTCAGCACGCCGAGCTCGTCGTGAAAGCGGTCGGAGGGATACCAGAGCTGGGTCATGGGATGGCTGGTCCAGGAGATCCCACCGAAGATCGGCACGACGCGGTCCCCGCTCGGCGCCTGCCAGAGATCTCGCTTCGCCTGCCAACCCACCTTGGTAGTCGGAGCCAGGAAGTCCTTGGTGCCGAAGACGGCCTTCAGCGCAGCGGCGAAGCCGGAAGTGAATGGGACGTCATTGAGGAGCGGCTCGAGCAGCGGCAGCGGGATGTTGCTGACGCAGATGTCGGCGACTACGGGTTGGCTGCCCCCGCTGTAGCCGATGTGCCACTTCTGACTGTTGTTGTCGTAGCGGATGCGGTTCACCGCCGCGCTTCTCACGATCCTCGCGCGGTCACCGTAGGCCTCGACCGCTTTGGTCAGAGCATCCACGATGCGGTCCATGCCCCCGACCGGCTGGAACAGCGTCGGCTGCCAGAGGAAGTCCTCCGGTTGGTAGAACGGCGGCTTCCAATACTCGGAGGCGAGCAGCTGCGCCAACGGGATGGGGTCCACGAACTTGCCGGGCTCGACCCCGGGCAGCGTCTGGTACCCGGAGCGCGTGGAGCGCTGGTACTTGCCGTCTTTGACGAACTTGCCGCGCTCTCCGGCCTCTCCGTTGCCCAGGCTGCCGAACGCGATCAGCAGTCCCTCGAACGCCTTCTTCTGTTCGGCGTTCAGGTCCGTCATCTGGGGGACGAGGGCATACAGCCTTTCGGCGATCCACCCGCGAGCGTCATTGCCGGCGTGTCGGTTGACGTAGGTCGTCCCGGCCGCCCCGCTCGCGCCGCGCACCAGGTTGGAGCGGCTCTCCATGACGTAGACCTCGAGCGGCACGCCGAGCTCGCGGCAGTAGTCGAGGACGTGGGTGTGCGCCGAAGGGATGCGCCCCGGTCCGGCGTTGAGATAGGGCCGGTCGAAACCGGTGGCTCCCCTCGGCTCGAAAGCACAGATCTGTCTGGAGCTGTTCTCGCCGGTGTCGCGGTAGACCTTCCCCGGCTCGAGCTGCTCGACGATCGCCTCGCCGTGGCGCACCGTGAACGAGCGGCCACCCACCCTCGCGTTCGCCTCCAGGATCGTGCAGCGGTAGTCGCTTTTCCCCTTCAGCAACTCGTAGGCCGTCGACAGGCCCGCGACGCCCGCCCCGAGGATTACCACGTGCTTGTCAGCGCCGATGCCGGCGCGGATGTCCAGGGGCGCCTGCGCCTCCAGGGAGGTGGTCATGCCCAGACCTCCCATCGCGTGGTAGACGACAGTCCCGCCGCCGACGGCGCCGAGGCGCTGCAGAAGCTCTCGCCGGGTGAGGCCGTTGCTCTCTTCCATCACCCCTCCTCCCAAAAGACCCGGCGCGCGATCAGCGTCGACCTAGACGCGCGTCACGGCCTGGGCGTCGATCCAAACCCGAGTGCCGGCCACCGGCGGGCTGGCCACTTGAACGACCATCCGCGCCGGTTTCACCGGCCCGTTGAAGAACTCTTTGTAGACCTCGTTGACCGCGGCGGCGTCCCGCAGGTCGCTGTAATAGATCGTCGTCCGCACGACGGCCGTCAAGGGCACTCTCGCCTTGGCGAGGATCTCCTCGATGTTGCGCAGCGCCTGGCGTGCCTCCGCGGCGGCACCACCCGGGACCAAGGTGCCGTTGGCGAGAAACCCGCCCTGCCCGCTGACGAAGACGAAGCCGCCGGCCGCCACGGCCTGGCAATAGGCGTCGCCGAACGGGCGCGGCGCGCGATCGGTGTCGATGCAGGAGGCCTCGAGCTCCTCAGCCATGCGAGGCACCTCACCCTTCGGTTCAGCTGGAAGGAATCGGTCGCCGCTTCTTAACACGCACCTCGGCGGAGGGTCAACGGTCGGCGCCGCGATAGAACGAAAGGCAGCTGTCGCCGTAGCAGCGGGTCTCGTCGAAGACGAGTCCCTCGGGCGCGGCCGGCACGGAATCGCGCGCCGCATGCTCGAACGCGACGGCGCCGGCTGGGGCGAGCAGAGGTGGCAGCCCGGCGACCAGCCTGGCGCCATCCTCGAAACCGTACGGTGGATCGACGAAGACGAGGTCGAAGGGCGCCTCGCGCTCGCCCACCACGGCCAGTCCAGCCGGCAACCGCAGGCGGTAGAGGCGCGCCGCACGTTCCGCGTCGGCGCCCAGCGCGGCCACGTTCTCCTTCAGCGTGCGCAGCGTCCGCGGGTCGCCCTCGACCAGCACCGCCCGCTGCGCCCCGCGGCCCAGCGCCTCCAGGCCGACAGCGCCGGCGCCGGCGAAGAGGTCGAGGAAGCGCGCACCGTCGATCTCGCCTTGCCAGATCGAGAACAGCGCCTCGCGCAGCCGCCCTTCCGTCGGACGCACGCCGTGCGGCACGCGCAAGCGGCGCCCGCGATAGATGCCGCCCGTGAGCCGCAGCTCGCTCAAGGCATCCGGCGCGACACCAGCGCTTCGAACTGGGCGGGCACATCCTCGGGCCGCACGTAGACGACCAGCGGCTGGTCGACTCCCTGCAGCTCGATGCCGTAGCCGTCGGACGTAAAGCCGGCGACCGCGAACAACACGCCGTCGGCGCGCCGCAGCACGTCGCCCACCCGCGCGCGATAGCCCACCGGCAGCTCGCTCGTCGCCAGCGTCCTTTCCGCCACCTCGTCGGCCACGCGCACCAGCGCCGCGACCTGCAGCGTCAGGCTCTCGTAGCGGGAGAACGACAGCTTCCGCTCCGGCGATCCGTCGTCGAGCGCCAGCCGCAGCGTGCAGCGCTCCACCCAGTCGCCCTCGGCGCTCTCCCCGCGGTCGTGCACCTCCGAAAGGTCCTCGGCGGCCAGCCGACGCACGTACCCTTCGAGCTCCACCGGTCCGATCTCGCCGAGCCGCATCCGCGGCTCCTTGCCCAACCCCTCACGCAAGCGCACCGTGCCGTTGGCGAACAGCGTCACCTGCCGCACCCCGAGGCTGTTGGCGCAGCGATAGTCCAGCAGCTCGCGCGAACGGTCGCCAGGCCGCGCTGCCATGCCTGTCGCCTCGTGTGGCGGCTGCATCCCGGCGACAGCCTGATCCTCAGCTACCAGCGCCGCCGCCGCGACCAGCGCAAGGACGAAGTACCTGGAACCCACTCCGACAAGTTTACGCGGATCGGCCGGTGGGGGCGTCGGGCGCAGCGGGCGTCTCCTTTCGACAGAGGCCGAGGGCTCCCGCTCGCGCGCAGCGTCTTCGCGAGCACGAGTGGGAAACGGACCGAGGCGGGGACCCGCGGAGCCCGGCGCCCGCACCGGCCCTTACGTGCACTGCTTTCGGAACGGGGATCCGGACCTTCCCCTACGCCTGGCGACCTGCGCCGTTCGCGAACTGCGCTATTCGCGAGCTCCAACCGCTCGCCGCGACAGCCACTCCAGCGCGTGCTCCAGCTCCCCTTCCCGCGGCACCTCGCCGTCGAGCCGTGCGTCGAGCGTCGCCCGCAGCGCCTCGCCGATCGCCGGCCCCGGCGCGTGGCCCCGCTCCACCAAGTCGCCGCCACGCACCACCAACTGCAGCCGCCGCAGCTCTGTCAGCTCGCGCCGCACCCAGGTGCGCAACCACTCGCTCTCGCCGGCAAGAAGCAGCAAGAGCTCCTCGCCACCGAGCCCGGCAAGTGCTGCGTGCGCCTGATGGGGCAACAACTCCGGCGCCGCCAGATCGCGCGCCGCCCGCTCGAGTCGCCAAGGGAACCGCTCCAGCAGCTCGCGCTCGCTGGCGATGAGCTGCAGCCGCTCGCCCACGGCCCGCCGCGCCTCGGCGCCGCTGCCGCGCAGCAGCGCCATCAGCAACAGCACCGGCACGCGCACCGCGGGCTCGTCGAGCGCCTCGACGCGGTACCAGTCGAAGGCCGATCTCGCCTCGCGCAGCGCCTGTCGCCGCGCCGCGTCGAGCCGCAGCGCCGGGTGAATCGCCGCCAGCACCCCCAGCTCGTCGAGCCTCTCGAGGCCTGGCAGCGCCAGCTCGGGGTCGGCGAGCAGCAGCTCCAGCTCCTCGCGCAGCCGCCCGCCCGAGAGCTGCTCGAAGATCCCCTCCCCCACTGCCACCGCGATCAGCCGCAGCGTCTCCGGCGAGATGTCGAACCCGAGCCGCAGCGACAACCGCACCGCGCGTAGCACCCGCGTCGGGTCGTCGATGAACGACAAGCTGTGCAGCACGCGCAGCACACCCTCCTTGAGGTCGCGCTGGCCGCCGAAGAAGTCGACCAGCTCCACCGGCCCCGCCGGGCCGAGCCGCAACGCCATGGTGTTGATGGTGAAGTCGCGGCGGTAGAGGTCCTGGCGCAGCGCCGAGCTCTCCACCTCGGGCAGCACCGCCGGTGCGCGGTAGAACTCGCTGCGCGCGCTCGCCACGTCGACGGTGGTGCCGTCCGCTTCGCGCACGACGGCGGTCAGGAAGGCCTCGTGGACGCGAACGTGGGCCCCGAGCGCCGCGCCCAGCGCCTGCGCGAACGCCGGCCCGTCGCCCTCCACCACCACATCGAGGTCGCGGTTCTCGCGCCCGAGCAGCAGGTCGCGGACGAAGCCGCCGACGAGGTAGGCGGGCACATCGAGCTCTCGTGACACCTCCTCGATCGTCTCGATGCGCTGGCGCATGGCGGCCGGCACCCGCTCGGCGAGGAGGCCGCCGACGCCCTGGCGGCGCTCGCGCTGCTCGCGGGCGCGCCGCTCGAGCGGCTCGGCCGCCTCCTCGAGGCGGCCGTGCAGGTGGCGCAGCACGCTCATCCGCGTCACCACTCCGAGCGCACGTCCGTCGGCGGCGTCGCCCACCAGCACGAAGCGCGGGTGCTGCCCCACCATCCTTCGCGCAAGCTCCTCGGCAGGCGCCTCGGGCGGCACCCACTCCAGCTCCTGGCGCATCACCGCCGTCACCGGCCGCTCGCCGAGCTCGTGCTGCAAGGCAGCGTCGAGCAGCTGGCGCGTCACGGCGCCGACCGCGGTGCCCTCCTCCATCACGGGCGCGGCGTTGATGCGCGCCCGCACCAGCCGCTCCTTGGCCTGCGCCACCGTCGCCGCCGCCTCGACGGCGACGAAGGGCGCGATCATCAGGTCGCGGGCGCGGGCCACCGGCGGCAGCGCGCCGTCGAGGTAGGCGAGCAAGCGCTCGCGCACCTCGAGCGCCGTGGCGCCCTTGACGCTCCCCGCCGCCGCGGTCTCGTGCCCGCCGCCGCCCGCCACCGCGGCCAGCGCCTGCCCGAGGTGAAAGCCTTCGAGCTGGCCGCGCGCGATCACCGTCGCCCGGTCGCCCTCGCCGAAGATGGCGAACAGCAGCGGCAAGTCGAACAGCTCGAGACAGCGCGACACCAGCGGCGCCAGCTCGTCGACGAAGCTGCCCAGCTCGCAGACGACGACGCCGACGCGGTGGCCGTGGAGGCGCAGCACCTCCAGCTCCTCGGTCATGCGGTGCAGCAGCTCGAGGTGCTGGCGGTCGAGCGAGTGCACGGCGAAGCGACGCACGGCGTCGAGATCGCCACCACGCTCGAGCAGCCAGGCGGCGGCAGCGAGGTCGCGGGCGCTGGTGGTGGCGTAGGTGAGCGAGCCGGTGTCCTCGTAGATCCCCATCAGCAGCAGCGTCGCCTCCTCCGCCGTCGGAGCGAGGCCGCGCTCGCGCAGCAGCTCGGCGATCAGCGTCGAGGTGGCGCCGACGGCCGGATCGACGCGACCGCCAGCGATGGGCACGTCGGCTCGGCGAGTCGGGGTGGTGGTCGTAGGCGAGCACCTCGATCTCCGGCCGCGCCGCCAGCCACTGCGCCACGACCCCCAGCCGCTCGCGCTGCCGCGTGTCGCAGAGCACTACGCGCTCGATCGCCGCCGGGTCGACGTCGCGATGGCGCAGCTCGTCGAGCTCCACTCCGCGCGCCTCCAACATGCGGCGCAGCGACCCCTCGCGCGAGCCGGGGAAGAACAGCCGCGCCTCGGGATGGAGCCGCCGCGCCACCACCATGGCGGCGAAGGCGTCGAAGTCGGCGCCGAGGTGGGTGACGAGCAGCTCCATCGCCGGGGAGCTTACCGGCAACCACCTCGGCGACTCCTCACCCGCTCTCGCGCCACCTGGCCACACGACGGCGGCGAAATCGCGCCGCGATACCCGAGCGGCGCCACCCCTGCAAACCCGGCCGTTCCGCGCCCGCGGTACCTTGACTGCGGAGCCGCGTCGCCTGACAATGCTCCAGGTTCGTCCTCTTCTCGCCTCGTTCCTCGGGGGTTGTCCATGCGGATCCGCCTGACCCTCGTCGCGCCCTTCGTCCTGCTGCCGTTGCTGCTGGCCGCCCTGCCGGCCAGCGGCCAAGTGGACAGGAGCGTCGCCGAGGCCGCCGGGCTCGAGCCGGCGGCGGCGGCACCGGCGGCAGCCCACCGGCGCCAGGCGCCTGGAGGGGGTCGGCACGTCGTTGCTGCTGATCCCGGACTCGACCGCCGATCGCGTCATGGCCTTCGATCCCACGACCGGCAACCTGATCGACGCCAACTTCATCCCGGCCGATACGACCAACCTGTCGACGCCGAAGGCGGCCATCCTGCACGCCGACTCCGCGAGCGTGCTGGTCTCCGACCAGATCGACGACGTCGTCCAGCGCTACTCGGCGATCGACGGCACCTACCTCGGCGTGTTCGCTCCGGCGGGCGGCGCCAACACCAGCATCCTGGACAACATCCTCGGCATCACCTACCGGCCGAACGGCAACCTGCTGGTGACGGTGGACTCCGGCACCAACCAGGACACCGTCGCCGAGTTCAACGCCGCCGGCACTCACGTCGGGAACTTCATCACCGCTGGTCGTAGCGGCGCGCTCGGTCGGCTCCGGCGAAGACGGCGGGCGCCGAGCCTGCGCTACACGCCGTTGCGCGCTCACTCACCAGCGCTTCGGCTTCGTACTCGCCCATGTCGACGTCGTCGGTGGGCAGCAGCTCGTCGGGCTCCTCGACGAAGCTCGGCGGCTCCTGCAGCACCGGCACCACCGAACGGGGGCCGAGGATCGCCTCGACCGCCGCCACCAGCGGCGGCGCGTAGCGCACCTTGAAGCGCCCCGCGGGCGCGATGGTGACCCGCTCGCCGCCGCGGCAGAGCGCGAGGCGCACCGGCAGCTCGCCGGCGTGCTCGGCGAGCACGTCGCGCAGCCGCAGCAGCTCCGCCTCGCCGGCGGCGGCGCCGATGAGCAGGTCGAGCCGCGCCACCTGCTCGAGCTCGAGCGCCGCCAGCGGCACGATCTCCTGCGCCGTCAGCTCGACCTCGGTGCGCATGCGCACGTTGCCGCGCACCAGCACCACGGCGTCCTCCTGCAGCAGGTGGTCGTGCTTCTGCAGCGTGTCGGCGAACAGCGACACCGCCACCGAGCCGTGCTCGTCCTCGAGCGAGAAGAGGGCGCGCAGCCGGCCGGCGTTGGCGCCGCTCTTGATCTTGATGCGCTTGACGCGCGCCACCACGCCGGCCACCGCCACCGCGGCCTCCTGCTCCGCCGCCTCCTGCAGCTCGGCGGTGTTGTGGGTGACCTTGCCGGCGAGCAGCGCCTCGTGTTGCGACAGCGGGCTGCCGGTCAAGTAGAAGCCGAGGCTCTCCTTCTCGTTGCGCAGCCGCTCCGTCTCGCCCCACTCGGGCAGCGCCGCGTCGGGGGCCGGCTCCGCCGTGGCGGCGCCGGCGAACAGCGACCCCTGGCCGGCCGCCACCTCGTCGCGCTTGTGCTGCGCCCAGGAGAGGATGTCGTCGAGCGCCTCGCAAGCAGCGGCGCGGCTGCTCGGCCGGCTCGCCGGCAGGCCGTCGAAGGCGCCGGCCTTGACCAGGCACTCGAGCGCCTTGCGGTTGAGCGCCGCGCCGTCGACCTCGGCCGCCAGGTGGGCGAGGCCGCGGAAGCGCCCGGCGCGGCTGCGCGCGGCGAGGATCGCCTCCACCGCCGTCTCGCCGATCCCCTTGACGGCGCCGAGGCCGAAGCGGATGGTGTCGCCGGTCACCGTGAAGGACCAGTTGCTCTCGTTCACCGACGGCGGCAGCACCGCGATGCCCATGCCGCGGCACTCCTGCATGTACTTGGCGACGTTGTCCTTCGACGCCATCTCCGAGGTGAGCATGGCGGCCATGAAGGCTACCGGGTAGTGCGCCTTGAGGTAGGCCGTCTGGTAGGCGAGCACGGCGTAGGCGACGCTGTGGCTCTTGTTGAAGCCGTAGCCGGCGAAGGGCTCGATGTAGTCCCACAGCGCCTCGGCCTTGCGCCCGTCCTTGCCGCGCGCCTTGGCGCCGCTGATGAACTTCTGCTTCTGCTCGAGCATCACCTCGAGCTTCTTCTTGCCCATCGCCTTGCGCAGCATGTCGGCCTCGGCCATGGTGAAGCCGGCGACCTCGACGGCCACCTGCATCACCTGCTCCTGATAGGCGATGACGCCGTAGGTTTCCTCCAGGATGGGCTTGGTCTCGGGGAGGATGTACTGCACCTTGCGCTCGCCGCGCTTGCGCTTGATGAACTCCTCCACCATGCCGACGGAGAGCGCGCCCGGCCGGTAGAGGGCGTTGAAGGCGGAGAGGTCCATGAAGCGCGTCGGCCCGGCGCGGCGCAGCATGTCTTTCATCCCCGACGACTCGAACTGGAAGATGCCGTTGGTGCGCCCCTCCTGAAAGAGCCGGTAGACCTCGGGGTCGTCGAGCGGGATCTCGGCGAGCTCGATCTCCACGCCCTGCAGACGCAGCAACTGCAGCGTGTCGTCGATGACGGTGAGCGTGCGCAGGCCGAGGAAGTCCATCTTGAGCAGGCCGAGCTCTTCGATGACGTCCTTGTCCCACTGGGTGATGACCTCGTCGCGGTTGGTCTTGCACAGCGGCACCAGCTCTTGGATGGGGCGCGGCGCGATCACCACGCCGGCGGCGTGCATGCCGGCGTGCCGCGACAGCCCTTCGAGGCGGAGCCCCACGTCGACCACCTTCTTGACCTCGGGGTCGCTGCGGATCTCCGCGGAGAGCGCGTCGACAGTGCGTATCGCATCGGAGAGACTGGTCATCTCCGGCACCATCTTGGCGACCCGGTCGACCTTGCCGTACGGCAGCCCCATGACGCGACCGACGTCGCGGATGACGGCGCGCGCGGCCAGCGTGCCGAAGGTGATGATCTGCGCCACCTTGTCGCGGCCGTACTTGTCGCTGACGTAGTTGATGACCTCGCCGCGCCGGCGCATGCAGAAGTCGATGTCGATGTCGGGCATGCTGATGCGGTCGGGGTTCAAGAAGCGCTCGAACAGCAGGCCGTACTGCAGCGGGTCGACGTCGGTGATGCGCAGGGCGAAGGAGACCAGCGAGCCGGCGGCCGAGCCGCGGCCGGGGCCGACGGGGATGCGGTTGTCGCGGGCGTGGCGGCAGAAGTCCCAGACCACCAGGAAGTAGCCCGGGAAGCCCATCTTGGCGATCACCCCGAGCTCGCGCTCGAGCCGCTCGCGATAGACCTCCACGGCGGGCGCGTCGAGGGCGACGCCGCGCGCCTGGCGGCGGCGCAGCTCGCCGAGCCGCTCGTCGAGCCCTTCGCGGGCGACGTTGGCGAGGAAGCCGTCGAGCGTCTCGCCGGCCGGCACCGGGAACTGCGGCAGGTGGAACTGCCCCATCGGGATGTCGAGCTTGCAGCGCTCGGCGACGAGCAGGGTGTTCTCCACCGCGGCGCCGTCGCCGGGGAAGGCGGCGTGCATCTCGGCCGCCGTCTTGACGTAGAACTGGTTGCTCGCGTACTTGAGACGGTCGGGGTCGGCGAAGGTCTTCTGCGTGCCGATGCAGAGCAGCACGTCGTGGGCGAAGGCGTCGTCCTGGCGCAGGTAGTGGGCGTCGTTGGTGACCACCATCGGCAGCGAGAGCTTGCTCGCGAGGCGCCGCAGCACGTCGTTGGCGAGCTTCTGCTCCTGCATGCCGTGGTCTTGCAGCTCGAGGAAGAAGTCGTCGCCGAAGAGCTCCTTGTAGGTGCCGGCGATCGCCTCGGCCTCGCGCTCCTTCCTGCCGAGGATCTGCTCGTTGATCTCGCCGTTCAGACAGGCGGAGAGGCAGATCAGCCCTTCGGCGTGCTTGGCGAGCAGCTCGCGGTCGATGCGCGGCTTGTAGTAGTAGCCCTCCAGGAACGAGCTGGTGGTGAGCTTGAGCAGGTTCTTGTAGCCGGTCTCGTTCTTGGCCAGCAGCACGAGGTGGTTGCTCGAACGGCGGTCGGGGTGGCGCTCGAGCCGGCTGCCCTGCGCCATGTAGGCCTCGACGCCGACGATCGGCTTGACGCCCGCCTTCTTCGCCGCCTTGTAGAACTCGACGGCGCCGAACATGTTGCCGTGGTCGGTGAGCGCCATCGCCGGCTGGCCGGCGGCGGCCGCCGCGGCGAGGACGTCGTCGAGCCGGTTGGCGCCGTCGAGGAGGCTGTACTGGCTGTGGAGATGGAGGTGAACGAACTGGCTCATCGAGCCCGTCCATTCTACCCTCCGACGCCGGCCCCTCCGGCGACCCCGCTCACCCCTCCGGCGGCGGCGGCGCGGCTCCCGGATGCTCCAACCGCACCGCCCGCTCGTTCACGTAGCTCACACCCGAGGCGATGGTGGTCGCGGCCGCCGCATAGGGCAGCCACTTCACCACCGCGATGAGCTCGAGCCACACCGAGGAGGCGAGGATGGCGATGGCCGTCACGATCTGCACGATGGTGTTCACCTTGCCCAGCAGGTTGGGATGGAACCGCCGGATCCCGAGCGCGAGGTAGGCGACCAGAGCGATGACGACGATGAAGAGGTCGCGGGCGATGACGAGCACCGTCACCCACGCCGGGATCAGCGCTCCCGGGTGCAGCCCGGGGATGGCGAGCACCACGTAGGCCGACATCAACAGCATCTTGTCGGCGATGGGGTCGAGGTAGGCGCCGAGGCGCGACTGCTGCCCGTAGGTGCGCGCGATGTAGCCGTCGAGGGCGTCGGTGATGCCGGCGGCGACGAAGGTGACGAGGGCCGCCACCGACTGGCCATTGACCACCGAGATCAAGAACAGGGGCGTCAGCCCCATGCGCAGGAGCGACAGCAGGTTGGGGATCGTGATGGGCGAGCGGCGCTCCCCCCCGCGGGCAGAGCCAGCTGTCATGTTCACGGTAGCAACGCACCCGTGCGGCGGATCCAGGCCGCGGCGTCGGCGCCCGACAGGCCGGCGTCGGGCAGGCAGTCGGCCGCCTCGGGGAGGAAGCCGCACGCCGCCGCCACCGCGCAGGCGGCCTCGCGCGACGGCGAGGGGTTGCCGGCGATCGGTCCGATGCACGTCGGCTGCGGCTGCTCCCGCTGCAGGACGCGCAGCAGCGCCCGCAGCGCCTGCGCGCGGTGGGCGCGCCAGTCGGGGTTGAAGCGGCGCAGCCTCTCGTCGACGTCCATGAGCTGGAGGTTGACGACCCGCATGATCTCCTGGCGTCGCGAGTGGTCGAGGATGTCGCTCGCGATGTGGGGCTCGCTCACCACCGCCGCGCGCACGCCGGGCACCAGCCAGTAGAGCAGCACCGCGAGCTCGGCGCGGGTGAGCTCGGGGGCGTCCACCAGCCGGCGCACGTCGGCCGGCAGGTTGGAGACACGCCAACGGAACTTGGCGAGGTCGACGAGGTCGGCATACCTCGGCACATCGGGGTGGCGCTTCGCCAGCGCCTCGAACACCTCGATCGCCGCCGACGGCTGCCCCACCTGGAGCTCGAGCTCGCCGCGGCGCTCGAGCAGCGCCTCGTCGCCTTCTGTACCGACCGAGCGCGCCGAGGAGAGCAGCCCGCGCACGGCCTCCAGCTCGCCGCGCGCGTCGCCGGCGGCGTGGGCGACGCTCATCGACGCCTCCAGCGTCGCCTGGTCGGCGGGCGCCCACTGGACGAGCGTCGCCAGGTGCGCGCGCGCCTCGTCGAGCCGCGAGCGTGCCAGTGCGTCCTCGACCCGCGCCGCGACCGCCGCCACTGCACGGGCGTGCAGCTCGCCGGCGCGCTCGAGGGCCAGCGGCAACGCGCTGGCAATGCGGCGGTAGGAGCCGTAGGCCGCCACCACGTCGCCGCGCACGTCGGCCGCGCGCGCGGCGGCCAGCTGCGCCGCCGTGTAGTCGGGATAGCGGGCGATCACCGGGGCGAGCGTGGCACCGGCCCCCTCGGGATCGTTGGCGAGGAGACGCGCCTGGCCGCGCAGCACCTCGGCCGGCGCGAACGCGGGATCGGTGGCGAGCGAGGCCGCCGCGGCGGCCTCGGCGCCCGCGACGTCGCCGTCGAGCAGCTCGGACTGGAAGGCGGCGTCGATCCGCCGCAGCAGCTCGGCGTCGGCGGGAGCGGTGAAGCCGCTGCTCGGCGGCAGCAGGTAGGGCAGCAGCTCGCGGTCGACGCGCGGGCCCGGAGCCGGCGCCGGACCGCGCGAGGCGCAACCCGCCAAGGCGAGAGCTACCGCCAGGCCCGTCGCGGTCCGCCACGCACCTGCGTTCCGCGGATGCCGCCGGTCGCGGCCGCCCGCCGCCGGCGCGCGCCTACGCCGTTGGGGCTGCGGCCGCGGCGCCGATGGTGGCGATGGCATGCTTGTAGACGAGGAGCTCCTGCCCGTCCTTTTCGAGGACGATGGCGAAGCGGTCGAAGCGCTTCAGGCGCCCGCCCAGCTGGGCGCCGGTGACGAGCGAGACGCGCATCTCGCGCGCTTCCTTGAGGCTCTGGAAGAGGAAACCGTCCTGGATGTTGATCGCATGCTTCGCCATTGGAGCCATCCTATTCCCGGGGAATCCCGGCGCCTGGGTTCTTCAAAAAATCGAGAACACGGCTCACGGTCGCGTCAGGGTCTTGGGCCTCGAACCAGACGACGTCGGGCTCGCGGCGGAACCACGTGGCTTGGCGTTTGGCGAAGCGGCGCGTCGCCCGGATCGTCTCCTCGACCGCCTGGTCGAGATCGACCTCGCCGCGGACGTGTCGAGCGAGCTGCCGGTAGCCGATCGCCTGGAACGCCGGCAAGCCCGGGTCCCAACCAGCCTCGAGGAGCCTTTCGACCTCTCCAACCCACCCCATCGCGACCATGGCGGACACTCGGTCCGCGATGCGATCGTACAGGACGGTTCTCGGCAGCGTCAAACCGATGCGGAGGGCCTGCAGCGGTGCTTTGGCGAATGGGCTCTGCGCGATCCACCAGGTCTGGGTGCGACCGCTGGCGAGGGCGAGCTCGAGGGCGCGGAGGGTGCGTTGGGTGTCGCCTTCGGTGGTGCGTGCCGCGGTTTGCGGATCGAGGGCGCGCAGCCAGCGACGGAGCGTCGGGAGGCCGTGGCGCTGGCGCGCGGCGGTGAGCCAGGCGCGGAGCCGCGGCGGCACCTCGGGCATGGGGCTGATGCCGGCGAGAAGGGCGCGGAGGTAAAGGCCGCTGCCGCCGACGACCAGCGGGAGGCGGGCGCGTGCCTGGACGTCGGCGATGGCGGCGCGGGCGCGGCGGGCCAGCTCGCCGGCGGAGACGGGCTGGTCGGGGGCGAGGATGTCGAGGAGGTGATGCGGCACGCGAGCGCGTTCGGCGGCGGTGGGCTTGCCGGTGCCGATGTCGAAGCCTTGGTAGACCTGCAGCGCGTCGGCGTTGACGATCTCGCCGTCGAGGTGCTCGGCAAGGCGCAGGGCTAGGGCGGATTTGCCGGTCGCCGTGGCGCCCAGGATCGCGACGGTCGGGAGCATCGCGCCAGTGTAGTGAAGGGCGAGGGACCGGATGGACGGGTTGGTGGCTCGCGTCGCGGACGACGCTCCGCGCGGCGGGAGCCCTCCGCCCTCCGTGTCAAAGGAGGGCGCCCGCTCCGCGCGGCGCCCACTCCGGGATGTGCGACTACGGTGCGGTTGCTCGGAGGCGCCATCGAGGCGCCATGGCGATGCGAATCATGCCGTCGCGGTCCGTGCGGAGGACGGGGACGTCGTGGCGATCGAGGGCGGCGAGCACCTTGGGAGAGGGGTGGCCGTAGGCGTTGGCGGCGCCGACCGAGATGAGCGCCAAGCGTGGGTGGACGGCGCGGAGGAACGGCGTGATGGTGGAGCTGGGACTGCCGTGGTGGGCGACCTTGAGCACATCGGCGCGCAGTGCGGCAGGTCCCCAGCTGCGGATGAGCGCTCCTTCGCCGGCGGCGTCGAGGTCACCGGTCAGGAGGACGCGGCGACCGAGGGTCTCGGCGAGCAGTACCAGCGACCGGCCGTTGTCCGATCCCTCGCTGCCGCGATCGGGGCCGAGGACGCGCAGCCGCCAGCGTCCCATGCGCGCCGCGTCGCCGGTGGCAAGCTCGACGTAGGGCGTGCCGCGCACGTGCAGGGCAGCGCCGCAGTCGGTGTCCGCGATGCCGGGCGGCGCCCAGACCTGTCCGACGGGCAGCTCGCGTAGCAGGTCGACGGCGCCGCCGCAGTGGTCGCGGTCAGGATGCGTGACGGCGAGCACGTCGAGGCGCCGCACGCCGAGAGCGGCGAAGGCCGGCAGCAGCACGCGGCCACCGAAGCCCGGCCGACGCCAGCCACCGCCGTCGACGAGGAGCGTGGCGTCGCCGTCGCGGAGAAGGATTGCGTCGCCCTGGCCGACATCGAGCATCACCAGCTCGGGTGCCGACTGAGGAGCCGGTGGCAGCGACGCGACGATGAGGCCGACAACGATGCCGAGGCGCGCCGCGACGCTCCAGCGCGGGCGCGGAAGCAGGAGGCAGGTGACGAGCGAGACGGCGATCGCCGATGCACACCACCACGGCGCCTGCTGGGGCCAGGTGATCCAGCGGCTGGCCGGGAGGTGCTCGAGCCAGGCGAGCGGCGAGGCCAGCAGGTCGAGCAGCTGGAGCAGGAAGTCCGCCGCCGGGCCCAGCGCGATGCGTAGCGCCGCCCAGGACAGCGCAACCACCAGCGCGACGGCCGACCATGGGATCGCGATCAAGTTGGCGAGCGGCGAGACGGGGCTCAGCCGGCCGAAGGCCGCGAGCGACCAGGGCAGCGTCGCCAGCTGCGCGGCGATGGTGACAGCCAACGGGGTCGCCAATGGCCCCAACGCGCGCAGGCCGTGGCGCAACGGGACCGAGAGCGCGAGCAAACCGGCCGTGGCCGCGACGCTGAGCTGGAAACCGAGGTCTTCGACCCACGACGGATCGAGCAGCACCAGCAGCAGGCAGGAGACGGCAAGGCCGTTGAGCGCTGCCGGCAGGCGGCGCAGCAGCAGCGCGCCGAGGACGACGGTCGCCATCAGCACCGCACGCAACAGCGACGGCAACGGACCGACGAGGAGCGCGTAGGCGAGGACGCCGGCCAGCGTTCCGGCGAGCCGAAGCCCACGCGGCGCGCGCAGCAGCAGGACGAAGAAGATCGTCGCCACCATGCCGACGTTGAGGCCCGACACCGCGACGAGGTGCGCAAGGCCGACGCGACGCATCGCCTCGCGCTGCGACGCCGGCAGCGCGTTGCCGTCTCCCAACAACAACGCACGGGCGAGGCGCAGGCCGGGGCGGTCGCCCTCGGCCGCGAGCGCCGATGGGAACAGCCGAGCCCGGGCGGTTGACGCGACGCGCGCCAGCACGTCCGCGGAACCCTCACTCCGCGCCAGGCTCGCGCTCTTCACCCACAGGCTCCAGCTGCCAACCTCGGTCGTCACGGCGTTGCGATAGGCGCGCGGCGGCCGAAGGTAGCCGCGCACCGCGATGCGGCCGCCGCAGGCGCTGGTGGTGGGCCGTTCCGGGACGTGGACGCGGACGCGGGCAGCGGTGCGGCGCAGAGACCTCCCCTGCTCCACCTGATCGACGGCGAGCCACGCGCTCTGCCCGTCCTCGTCATCCGCCCAGCACCCGGCGATCTCGCCGGCGAGCGTCACCGGCCTGGCGGGCCGCACCGCCAGAAACGCTTCGCGCGGCCCCACCCAGCGCACCTCCGCCCACAGCAGCCCCAGCGCGGCCCAGGCGATCAGCGCACCCGCGCGCCGCCCCAGGGCCAGGCCCGCGGCGCCGAGCGCCAGTACGAGCGGCACCGGTAGCCACGACAGGCGTGACGCCAGCCAGGCTGCAGCGACCACGGCCAGCGCCGGCAAGAGCAGCGGTGCGCGAACGCCGAGCGGCGGCGTGGGTGGCGCAGCTTCCACGCGGCATCAGACGGATTCCACGCCGTGATCCTTGCAAGCATCGACGAAGTGCAGCGATCCCGGAGTGGGCGCCGGGCGGAGCGGGCGCCCGGGCGGAGGGCTCCCGTCCGCGCGCAGACGTCCTCGTCGAGCACGGACGGGATACCGACCGAGGCGGGGACCCGTGGAGCCCGGCGCCCACTCCGGCTTCGACCAACCGTTTTCCGAAGTGCGCTGCCCGCAGCTCAGAAAAGCGTGAGGACAGGCAGGCCAACCAGCCTGCGCAGTCGCTGTCGGCGCAGCCGCCCGCGCAACGCCTCCAACTCGCCGTCGGGAAAGCGGTCACGCAGCCCGTCGAGGATCGCCTCGACCTGAGCATCGAGACGATCCCGCTCGGCCACGTCCAGCGCCGCCTCGACCGCAGCCAACAGCTCGTCCTCGAGCGCACGCAGCTCCGCCTCCACCACCGCGGCAGGTCCGCCCAGCGCGAGCACGCGCCCCTGCCACGCGGCCCGATCCGCGAGCCCTTCCGGCAACGCCGCCGCGAGCTCCGCCAACCGCTCCGCGACCGGCGGCTCGCTCGCCGCCTCGCGGCGCGCCGGCCCGCGCAGCTCCCGCACCTCCGCCCACGCGGCGTCGACGGCCCGGGCGCAGTAGCGGATGCCGTTGATGCGGTCCTTGGCGCCGCGAGCCCGCCGCTTGGCGAACACCTCGTCCATCGTCGCCACGACCAAGCTCAACGGCACGCCGTCGGCGTGCCAGCGCTTGGCGATCTGGTAGTCGGCGGGGGACACCAGCAGCGGCGCCCCGCGCAGCCTCACGAAGGCGTCGGCGATGGCGTCGAAGTAGCGGCTCTCGGCGTCGCGAGGGAAGGGCGAGCCGCCGGCATCCTTCGCCGCGCCGCCGCCGTCAGCGGTTGCGCTCATGGACGAGCTTCAGGCCGATGAGCGTCAGCTGCGGCTCGACGTGGGTGATGCGCTCCGAGCCCTCGGCGATGAGCTCGGCGAGGCCGCCGGTGGCGATCACCGCCCTGAGCTCCGGCAGCTCGCCGGCGAGCCGCGCCAGGATGCCGTCGACGAGCCCGACGTAGCCGAAGTACAGCCCCGATTGCATGGCGCCGGCGGTGTTGCGCCCCACCAGCCGCGACGGCCGCCGGATGTCGACGCGGTAGAGGCGCGAGGCGTGGGCAAAGAGCGCCTCCGCCGAGATGCCGATGCCTGGGCAGATGATGCCGCCGGCGTACTCCCCCGCCGCGTTGACGACGTCGAAGGTGGTGGCGGTGCCGAAGTCGACCACCACCACCGGCGCGCCGAACAGCTCGCGGGCGGCGAGCGCGTTGACGATGCGGTCGGCGCCCACCTCCGTCGGGTTGTCGTAGCGGATGGGCATGCCGGTCTTCACGCCCGGCTCGACGAACAGCGGCTCGCGGCGGAAGAAGCGGCGCGCCAGGCGCTCGAAGACGGCGTTGAGCGGCGGCACCACCGACGACACGACGACCGCCGCCGCCTCCTCGGGCGCCAGGCCGGCGCGCGCGAACAGCGGCAGCAGCAGCGCGCCGTACTCGTCGTCCGTGCGCTCGGGGTCGGTGGAGAGCCGGAAGCTCTCCACCAGCTCGTCGCCGCGGTAGACGCCGAGCACCGTGTTGGTGTTGCCGACGTCGATGAGGACCAGCATCTCGGTGGTCGCGCTCACAGCTCCCCCACCTCCGCAGTCACCAGGACCTCCTCGCGGCCGTCGACGTCGAGCCGCAGCAGTCCCTCCGGCGTCAGGCCGAGGAAGGTCCCCGTGACCTCCTCGCCTTCCGGCAGTCCAGGCAGCCGGCAGCGCAGCGGCTCACCAGGCAGGTGCAGCGAGCGCGCCGTCCACCGCGCCACCGTCGTCTCGGGCGCCTGCGTCGAGCGTAGCTCGCGGGCCACCGCTTCCGTGAGGTCCCACGCCAGCGCCGGCAGCGGTGGCGGTTCGTTCGTCTCGAGCGAGATCGAAGTGGCCACCGGCGTCGGCAGCTCGCGCTCCCCGTAGCCGTAGTTGACGCCGAAGCCGACGATCGCCTGCGGCCGCACGTCCGCGCGCACCGCCGCCTCGACGAGGATGCCTGCGAGCTTGCGCCCCTTCACCATCACGTCGTTGGGCCACTTGAGGCGGCAGGGGATGGGCAGCGTGCGGTCGAGCACGTCGGCGATGGCCACCGCCGCTGCCAGCGGCAGCACCGGCAGGCGCCGCGGCTCGGCCAGCGGCCCGCAGACGGTGGCGTAGATGCCGAGCCCCGCCGGGCTCGCCCAAGTGCGGCCCTGGCGGCCGCGGCCCGCGGTCTGCTCGTACGCCAATAGTGCCGCCTCGACCTCGATGTCGTCCTCGGCCAGCTCGCGGCGGATGCGCCAGGCGAGAGCGTTGGTGGAGTCGACCCGCCGCAGCACGGCGACGTCGAAGGCGGTGCCGTCCGGCCGCCGCAGCCGCCGGCGGCTGCTCTCGGCGACGAGGTCGGCGAAGCTCGTCGCAGCGCTCACGCCAGGGCGCTCACCCAGTGCGCTCAGATCTCCAGTCCCTGGCGCAGCTGCTCGCGCCGCGCCTGCATCTCCGACAGCCGCACGCGCTGCTGCTCCACCACCTGCGCCGGCGCCTTGCCGAGGAAGCCGTCGTCGCCGAGCCGCGTCTGCGCCGCCTGGATCTGCCCCTCGAGCTTGACCAGCTCCCCCTGCAGCCGCTGGCGCTCCTTGTCGTCGAGCGCCGCCGCCTGGCTCTCCACCCCGACGCGCACGCCGGCGACGATGTCCTGCGGCACGCCCTCCGGCGGCGCGCCGTAGGCGACCGCATGTGGCCGCAGCAGGAAGCGCAGCAGCGGCTCGTGCTCGCGCAGGAACGCCTCGCTCTCGGCCGGCGCGCCGAGGTGCAGCGTCACCGCCGCGCGCGGCGGCAGCGACAGCTCGGTGCGCAGCGAGCGCACGCGGGCGATCACCGCCATCAGCGTCTCCATCCGCGCCTCGAGAGCCGGGTCCTCCCACTCGAGCACGGCGGTGGGATAAGGCGCCAGCGAGATGGTCTCGGCGTGCACCGCCTCGTGCCCCGGCAGTCGCTGCCACAGCTCCTCGGAGAGGTGCGGCATCAACGGGTGCAGCAGCCGCAGGCTGCGCTCGAGCACGGTGAGCAGCACTTCCGCCACGCGCGGCCGCGGCGCGTCGCCACCCAGCGCTGGTTTGCTGAGCTCGATGTACCAGTCGCACAGCTCGCCCCAGAAGAAGTGGTAGAGCCGCGTGCACGCCTCGTCGAAGCGGAAGGTCTCGAGATGGCGGCCCACCTCGGCGGCGGTGCGCGAGAGCCGCGACAGGATCCAGCGCTCCGGTGCGGCGAGCCCAGCGACGTCGATGTCGGGCTGGACCTTCGCCTCCCCCGTCTTCGACAGGCTGAAGCGCGTGGCGTTCCAGATCTTGTTGCCGAAGGCTCGGTAGCCGGCCATGCGGCCGCGGTCGACAGGGATGTCGCGCCCCGGGCTGTCGAGGGCCGCGAGGGTGAAGCGCAAGGCGTCGGCCCCGTACTCGTGGACGAGCTCCTCGGGGTCGAGGGCGTTGCCCTTGGTCTTCGACATCTTCTGCCCTAGGGCGTCGCGCACGAGACCGGTGAGGTGCACGGTGTGAAAGGGCTCGGTACCGGTGAAGTGGAGGCCGAACATCGCCATCCGCGCCACCCAGAAGAAGAGGATGTCGGAGCCGGTGACCAGGACGTCGGTCGGATAGAAGGTACGCCGATCGACCGTGTCCTCCGGCCAACCCAGGGTCGAGAACGGCCACAGGCCGGAGGAGAACCAGGTATCGAGCACGTCGGGGTCCTGCGTCAGCTCGTCGGTGCCGGCGAGGCGCGCCGCCTCGGCCACGTCATGGGCGACGACGGTGCGGCCGTCGGGCGTGTACCAGGCGGGGATCTGGTGCCCCCACCACAGCTGCCGCGAGATGCACCAGGGCTTGATGTTCTCCAGCCAGTGCTCCCAGGTCTTCACCCAGATCTCGGGGACGAGCCGAAGCCGCCCGTCGCGCACCGCTTCGAGGGCCTGCTTCGCCATCCCCTCGACGTTGCAGAACCACTGCGTCGACAGCATCGGCTCGACGGGCTCGCCGCCGCGTTGGCTGTAGCCGACGTTGTGCTCGTGCTCCTCCACCTTGACCAGCGCGCCGTCGGCCTGCAGGCGCTCGATCACCTTGAGACGCGCGTCGCCGCGGTCGAGGCCAGCGAAGCCCTCCCCCGCCGCCGCGGTCATCCGCCCCTGCTTGTCGATCACCTGCACCGCGGGCAGGGCATGTCGCTGGCCGATGGCGAAGTCATGCGGGTCGTGGAACGGCGTGACCTTCAGCACGCCGGTGCCGAAGGCGGGCTCCACCGCGGCGTCGGCGACGATCGGCAGCCGGCGGCCGACGATGGGCAGGATCGCCGTGCGGCCGATGAGGTGCCGGTAGCGCTCGTCGTCGGGGTGCACGGCGAGCGACGTGTCGCCGAGCATCGTCTCGGGCCGCGTCGTCGCCACCACCAGGCGCTCGGGCTCGCCCTCGCGGCGGTCCTCGATCTCGTAGGCGACGTGGTAGAGCTTGCCGCGCACCGTCCGCATCTCGACCTCGAGGTCGGAGACGGCGGTCTCCAGCGCCGGCGACCAGTTCACCATGTACTCGCCGCGCTGGATGAGCCCCTCGCGGTAGAGCTGCACGAAGGCCACCCGCACGGCGCGCGACAGCCCCTCGTCGAGGGTGAAGCGCTCGCGGCTCCAGTCGCAGCTCGCGCCCAGCATCTCGAGCTGCTGGCGGATGTTGTCGTGGTAGAGCTCCTTCCACTCCCACATGCGGGCGAGGAAGCGTTGGCGCCCCATCTCCCGGCGCGTCGTCCCCTCCTTCACCACCTCGCGCTCCACCATCAGCTGCGTGGCGATGCCGGCGTGGTCGGTTCCCGGCAGCCAGAGCGCGTTGTAGCCCTGCATGCGCTTCCAGCGCACGAGCAGGTCCTGCAGCGCCGACTGCAGGGCGTGCCCCATGTGCAGCCGCCCGGTGACGTTGGGCGGCGGGATCATGATGCAGTAGCCCGGACGGTCGGAGGGCGCCTCGGCGCGGTACCAGCCGCGCTCGCGCCAGAGGCGCTGCCACTTCGCCTCGTAGGCGGCCGGCGCGAAGACCTTCTCCATCTCCATGGGGTGCGTATTGTACGGGTGCATCCGGCCCGCCCGCGTCGGCCGGCGGCCGGTGACCGTCGAGAACGGCGCGCGCCGAGCGCGCGCTACGAGACGTCCAGCTGGCGCTCGAGCTCGCGCAGGCGGTCCTTGATGACCAGCTCGGCCATGTCGGGGACCACCTCCCAGGCCACCTCGCGCACCAGCTGGTCGCCCAACAGCTCGACGACGCGGCGGGCGATGCGGTCGACGTCGGCGTCGGAGAGGCCGCCGTTGGCGGGCGCTGCCGAAGACGGCGCGGCGGCCGCGGGCACAGCGGTGGCGGGGGCAGGCGACGGCGTCGGGGCCGCGGCGGCGACGGCGCCGGCCGCGGCACCGGTGGCGGCGAAGCCGGCGCCGAAGGCGGGTGCCGCGGGCGGCTCCGGAGCGGCCGGCGGCAACGACGGAGCGGGCGGCGTCCAGGGCTGCGCGCCGCCTGTTTCCTCTTCGGCCTCGGTCCAAGGCGACGCCTCGAGCACCAGCTCGTCGGGGACGGACTGCCCCAGCGGCCCCGGCGGCTCCTCGGCGGCGACGCTGGCGCCGTAGAGCTCGCCCTCTTCCTCTACCTCGGGCCCGACGTCCTGCGCGTGCCAGAGATCCATCTCGTCGGCGGGCGTGGCGGCGATCGCCGCCTCCGGCGCCGGCTTCGACCCGGCGTTGATGAGGTCGTGCGCGCGCTGCAGCAGCTCCTGCGAGTCGAACGGCTTCTTGAGGTAGCTGTCGGCGCCGGCGCGGTTGGCCTCGTTGGCGTCGAAGGGCTCGAAGGTGCCGACCAGCAGCAGCACCGGCGTGCCTGGCCGCAGCTGCTTGACGCGCCTGCAGACCTCATAGCCGTTGGCGCCCGGCATGTGGACGTCGGCGATCACCAGGTCGGGCTGCGCGTCGGCGAGGCGCGCGACGGCGTCGTCGCCGTTGCTGACCGCGACGACCTCGTAGTCCTCGTCCATGAAGGTCAGCTCGACGACCTTCTGAATGGTGACGCTATCGTCGGCCAATAGGATTCTTTTTGACATGGAGCTCCCTCGATGACGACAAGCATACCTGCCTCCGCGCCATTTTCGGACTCATCCCCAGCCTGGGTTGCATCTCACCCCTGTCCCCCCGTCCCCCTGCCCCTCCAGGTGCATGGGGCGCCCCCACCCGACCCTCTCTTCGCTGACCACGTACCGCGGCGGTCAGTGACTGGCGAACCAGCCGATGAGGTCGGTCGAGGGGGCTGGGTGGCCGAGCTGGCGCAGCATGGTGGTCAGCTGGCCGCGGTGGTAGGCGGAGTGGTGGCTCATGTGGAGGAGCGCCTCCCACAGCGGCCGCCGGTAGCTGTCGCCGCCGCGCGACACCCAGGCGAGCTCGGTCACCAGCTGCTCCTCGGCGAGCGAGGCGATGAAGAACTCCATCCCCGGCCACAGCTCCTCGAAGCCGGCCCGCACGGCGGCGAGGTCGGGCCAGTCGGTGACCTCGGGAAAGCGCGCGAGCGGCGCGCCGACGAAGCGGGCGATCCACACCTGCTCGGACCCGAGGACGTGCGCCATGGTGCCGAGCAGCGAGCCGAAGCTGGTGCCGGTGGCGACCGTCAAGTGTTCGGCGGGGATCGCGGCCAGCGCGTCGAGATGCTGCGTGTCCGCCCAGATGGTGTAGGCGAGCAGCGAGCGCGCGAGCTGCGGCAGGTCGGGACGACCGGTCATGGCTCGCGAGCGACGCGGGAATGAGGCGACATTCGCGTCAGATGTTGCGCCGGTACTCGCCGCCCACTTCGTAGAGAGCGTGCGAGATCTGGCCGAGGCTGCAGTGCTCGGTGGCGGCGAGCAGCGCGGCGAAGAGGTTGCCGCCCGACGTGGCCGCCTCCTGCAGCCGCTGCAGCGCCGCCGGCGCTGGCGCCGCGTGCCGCGCCTGGAACTCGCGCAGCCGCGCGATGCAGGCGTCCTTCTCCGCCGTCGAGGCGCGCGACAGCTCGACCTCGCGCGCCGGTCCCGCCTCGGCGCTGTTGCGCGGGGTGAAGGTGTTGACGCCGACGATGGGCAGCTCGCCGGAGTGCTTCCGCGTCTCGTACTCCAGCGAGTCGTCCTGGATCTTGCCGCGCTGGTACTGCAGCTCCATGGCGCCGAGCACGCCGCCGCGCTCGGTCAGGCGGTCGAACTCGGCAAGCACCGCTTCCTCGACCAGGTCCGTGAGCTCTTCGACGACGAAGCTCCCCTGCGACGCGTTCTCGCAGAAGGTGAGCCCGAACTCCTTGTTGATGATGAGCTGGATCGCCATCGCCCGCCGCACCGACGCCTCCGTCGGCGTGGTGATCGCCTCGTCGTAGGCGTTGGTGTGCAGGCTCTGCGCGTTGTCGAAGGTGGCGAGCAGCGCCTGCAGCGTGGTGCGGATGTCGTTGAACTCGATCTCCATGGCGTGCAGCGAGCGGCCGCTGGTCTGGATGTGGTACTTGAGCTTCTGGCTGCGCTCGTTGCCGCCGTAGAGGTCGCGCATCGCCAGCGCCCAGATGCGGCGCGCCACGCGGCCGATCACCGAGTACTCGCTGTCCATGCCGTTGCTGAAGAAGAACGACAGGTTGGGCGCGAAGTCGTCCACCGCCATGCCGCGAGCGCGGTAGAGCTCGACGTAGGTGAAGCCGTTGGCGAGGGTGAAGGCGAGCTGGTGGATGGGGTTCGCGCCGGCCTCGGCGATGTGGTACCCGCTGATCGAGACGCTGTAGAAGTTGCGGACGTCGCGCTCGATGAAGAGCTGCTGCACGTCGCCCATCATGCGGAGGGCGAACTCGATCGAGAAGATGCAGGTGTTCTGCCCCTGGTCTTCCTTGAGGATGTCGGCCTGCACGGTGCCGCGCACCTGCTTCAGCGTCGCCGCCGCGACGCGCTCGTACTCCTCGTCCGAGAGCAGCGAGCGCACCTCGTCCCAGCTGCCGCCGCGCAGGTGGTCGGGCTGCAGGCACTGCGCTTCGCTGATCTCGAGGCGCCCCTGCTGGCGCAGCAGCTTGCGCGCCTGCTGGCGGATGGCGGTGTTGAAGAAGAAGGCGAGGATCGTCGGCGCCGGCCCATTGATGGTCATCGACACTGAGGTGGTTGGATGACACAGGTCGAATCCGGCGTAGAGCTGTTCGGCCTCCTCCACCGTGAACACCGAGACGCCGCTCTCGCCGATCTTGCCGTAGATGTCCGGGCGCTCGTCGGGGTCCTCGCCGTAGAGGGTGATGGAGTCGAACGCGGTCGACAGGCGCTTGGCCGGCTGGCCGTCGGCGAGGTAGTGGAAGCGGCGGTTGGTGCGCTCGGCCGGGCCCTCGCCCGCGAACATGCGCGTGGGGTCTTCCTGCGTGCGCTTGAAGGGGAAGACGCCGCCGGCGTACGGGAACTCGCCGGGGACGTTCTCGAGCAGGCGCCAGAGCAGGCGATCGCCCCAGCCGCGGTAGCGCGGCCGCGCCACCTTCGCCACTCGGGTGCCGGAGAGCGTCTCGCGATAGTTGTCGACCACCACCTCGCGGCCGCGCACCTCGTAGCTGTAGCGGTCGGCGCGGTAGGCGGCGTCCCACTGCGGCCATTCTTCGAGGATCCGCAACGAGCGCGGGTCGAGGCGGGCCCGCAGGGCGTCGCGCTCTGTAGCTAGATCGCCCGCCAGGTCCGCGGCGGCTGCAGCGCCCTTGCCGCGACGCTCGAGGATGGCGATCGTGCGCTCCAACGCCTCGAGCTCGGCGGCGAGCTCTGCCTGCTCCTCGGCCCACTTGCGGTAGCCGCGCACGGTCTCGCTGATCTCGGCGAGGTAGCGCTCGCGCTGCGCCGGGATGGCGTGATGGCCGCTGTCGGTCGTGCGCTCGGGGCCGGCGGGATAGCGGCTCCGCCAGGGCAGCTCGAGCCGCTCGACGAGCCTGGCGACGAGGTGGCCATAGAGGGCGTTGACGCCGGCGTCGTGGAAGTCGGCTGCGCTGGTGCCGAAGACCGGCAGCGCCTCGGGCGTCACGTCGAACAGCCTGTGGTTGCGCTGGTACTGCTTGCGCACGGCGCGCAGGGCGTCCTCGCTGCCGCGGCGGCTGAACTTGTTGACCGCCACCAGGTCGGCGTAGTCGAGCATGTCGATCTTCTCGAGCTGCGTCGGAGCGCCGAACTCGGCCGTCATCACGTAGAGGGCGAGGTCGCAGAGGTCCACCACCGCGCTGTCGCCCTGGCCGATGCCGGCGGTCTCGAGGAAGATCAGGTCGAAGGCGCCGCTCTCCTGCACCGTGGCGAGCGCGTCGCGCAACGCCGCGGAGATCTCGCCGCGGGCGCCGCGGGTGGCGAGCGAGCGCAGGTAGACGCGCGGGTGCTTGGCGGTGTTGAAGCGGATGCGGTCGCCGAGCAACGCGCCGCCGGTGCGCCGCTTGGTGGGGTCGACGCAGAGCACCGCCACTCGCTTGTCCGGGAAGTCGTGGACGAAGCGCAGCACCAGCTCGTCGGTGAGGCTGCTCTTGCCGGCGCCGCCGGTGCCGGTCAAGCCGACGATGGGCGCGGCGGTGGTAATGCCCGCCGCGCGCGCCTCGCGGGCGCTGGCCCATTCGATACGCGGGCGCTGGCGTCCCAGCTCGACGAGCGTGATGGCGCGCGCCAGCCGCTGGAAGGCGTCGGCCTCGTCCGCCAGCGGCTTCTCCGCCGGATCGAAGTCGCACCCTTCGAGGACGACGTCGATCATTCCCTGCAGCCCCATGCGCCTGCCGTCCTCGGGCGAGAAGATGCGGTCGATGCCGCGCCGCTGCAGCTCTTCGATCTCGCTCGGCACGATGACGCCGCCGCCGCCGCCGAAGATGCGCACGTGACGCGCGCCGCGCTCGTCGAGCAGCTGGCGCAGGTAGGTGAAGAACTCGACGTGGCCGCCCTGGTAGCTGGTGATGGCGACGCCCTGCGCGTCCTCCTGGATGGCGGCGTCGACGATCTCGGCGACGCCGCGGTTGTGGCCGAGGTGCACGATCTCGGCGCCGGAAGCCTGCAGCAGCCGGCGCATGATGTTGATCGCGGCGTCGTGGCCGTCGAAGAGGGCGGCGGCCGTGATCAGCCGCACCGGGTGCTTGGGCCGATACAGCTCCGCGCGCGGCTGCTTCTCGATCGCTACCGCTTGCGCCATCGGGAGCGGATTATCCCACGCTGGGGGGACGAGGAGCGGCGCCCTCGGCGGGCGCCCTACGGGGAACTACGGAGCTGGCTACGCACCAAGCAGTTTTCCACAAACGGAACGGGGCGGCCGACCCCCGTCGACCGCCCCTGCCGGATATCCTGCGCCCGGCTCTCACCCTTTAAACCATGGAGATTGCTCCCCAAGGGTGACACCCGAAGCCCCAGCTGTGCCGGACGCGGGCTGCTGCCACGAGTGCCGCCTTATTAGACGGACGCGACCTGCGGAATTCCCCCTGCGCCGCCGCTATCGCCGGCGCGGCGGCCGGCGGCGCAGCGCCTCGGCGGCGCGGAAGCTCGGCGGCAGCTGGATCCACTGCACGCGCGCCGGGTCGACGCCGCCGCTCCTCACCCACTCGTCCAGCGCGTCGCGGAAGAGCCGCGCCGCGAGCTCGTTGCGCACCCGCGCCCACTGCAGCGGATACCAGCCGGGGGGCTCGCTGCCCGAAGCGCCGTTGACGGTGGGCACGCCCGTCACCTGCGCGGCGAACATGGCGTCGAGGTGGATGAGCATGGCGCCGCCGCGGTCGCTGCTGCGGCTGACGACGAACGCCGCCGCGCCGCGGTCGACGCGGCGCGCCACCTCGTTCACCCAGTGACGCTGCACGCCGCGGTCGTGGACGTCGAGCGACGAGAGCTGCTCGGCCGCGCACGCCACCAGCACGGCGAGCGCCGCGACTCGCGCGCGCCCGCGCAGCGAGTCGGCCCAGGTGCCGAGCACGACCGCGGCACCGATGGGGAGCAGCAGCCCGACGCGGCAGACGGCGCGCGCCGCGCCGAGCGCGGGTACCGCGTCGACGATGACCCGCCAGAAAGTGTGCCCGTTCACCATCGTCGTCGCCGCCGCGATCGCCACGAAGGTGCCGAGCACCAGCCGCACCGCCACCCGGCGCTGCGCGCGCCACGCCGCGGCGAGCACGGCGGTCGTGGTCAGCAGCCCGAGCCCCACGGCGTGCTCGAAGTCCCACGGCAGACGGCGGAAGACCTCGACGTGGCGTAGCCAGTGATAGGCGAGGGCGCGCGGCGTCATGTAGATCCAGGTCGCCGGCCGCGGCACCATCGGCACGATGGCGTCCCAGTCGCGCGGCCCCACGACGCCCTGCGCCGCCCGGTAGTGCGACGCCCACGGCCACAGCGCCAGCGCCGTCGCACCGCCGATCGCCAGCAGCACCCACCAGTCGTCGCGTAGCCGGCGCAGCATCTCGGTGCGGGTGACCGACATCGCCAGCGCCAGGACCGCGAGCACGAACACGGCGAGGGCGATGAAGAGGCCGTGGTAGAAGCCGCCATAGAGCTGCGCCACCAACGCCGCCGCGGCGAGCGCTGCGGCCGCGCGCCGCCTCCCGACGCTCTCGGCGCGCGCCCAGCCGATGGCGCCGCCGAGACCGGCGCAGACGAAGAAGACGGGGAGCAGCTGCGCATGGCTGATCTGGTGCAGGCGCGAGGCCGAGCAGGCCACCAGCCAGCTGCCGACGGCGGCCGCCGCCGGCGACAGCCCGACGGCGCGTCGCAGCAGCAGGTAGCCGGCCGCCACTCCGACGGCGACGACCGTCATCGCCCACAGCGCGAAGCTGGTGTCCGGCGGCAGGCCCAGCGCCCGCCAGGGCCAGTAGAACGGCCCGAACGACAGCTCCGCATCGCTGTAGGCCAGGGCGTTGTCGCCGTGGGGGAAGAACATCGGCAGCCCCCACAACGCGCCGTCGACCGGCCGCCGGATCAACCAGCCCCAGGAGTGCTCGAGGAAGAACGCGTTGAGCCGCGCGTCGTAGGTGTCGCCGGGGACCTGGGTGAAACGCGACAGCCAGACGTCGCGGAAGGTCACCAACGGCGCCAGCAGTGACAGCGCGAGCACCAGCAGGGCCTCGCGGCGGGCGGGAATCCCGGAACGGCGGTCTGGCGCCGGATGCGCGGCCGCTGCCGGGATCGCTGGCGTGGTATTGGCGGCAGGGGCGTCCACGGCGGCGCATTCTGTCGCGACTCGCCCCTTCCGCCATGTCCCTCTTCCACCATGGCCCGAGGCGTGTGAAGCCGCTCATGCCGAGAGCGTGACTCCCGTCATTGCCCCTCCCCTCCCCCGCCCTTAGGGTCGGGCTGCTTCCCCCACCACACGACAAGGAGGTCACCACAATGTGGAAGCGTCCTGACGACGTTGCCGTCCCACCCCCCGTCGCGAGCGACGAGCCTCGCCCCGCTACCCCTCCCCAAGCCCCAGGTCGTCCGGCGCCCTCCTCGCCGGCCCGCCTGGGGCCGTCCCTCGCCCTCGAGGGCAAGCTCACCGGTGAAGAAGACCTGCTGGTCGATGGGCGGTTCCGCGGCGAGATCCAGGTGCCCGCGCACCAGGTGACGGTGGGCAGCGACGGCCGCGTCGAAGGCGAGGTGCGCGCCAACTCCATCGTCGTCGAAGGCGAGGTGCGCGGCAACCTGCACGCCAGCCAGCAGGTCCTGGTGCGCGCCAGCGGACGCGTGCACGGCGACATCCGCGCGCCGCGCGTGGCGCTCGACCAGGGCTGCCGCTTCAAGGGCGCCATCGACATGGAGCCCGGCGTCAAGGCGACCCCGGCCGACCTCCCCGAGCGTCGCGAGGGCCGCGAGAACCGCCGCGAGCGCGAGGCTGCTCGCGAGGTCGCGACGATCCCCAGCCCGGCCGCGAGCTAAGACTCGCCCGCAGGCCCCCAAGGCAACCCTCTCCGAGCGGCGAGACGGGCGGGTGGAGGCTCCCTCGCGGCAACTCGGCCGCGCCACGCCCGCGGCTGCGCACCCTTGCGTCGCGCTGCTGGCCTTGACAAGCGACCAGGAAGGGCGTTTCAATCTAACTGAGGGCTTTGTCTCTGGGGTTTGCGAGCGCTGCCAGACCGATATCGGCGCCGGGGCTGGTTCACTAATTCACGCGCCATTGGGGGTTTCTTAAAGGGGGAGAGAGCCATGGGTCCAAAGCTGATGGCCGTAGTCGTGGTCGTCGCCGTGTTTACGTTGCCTGGAGTGGCCGCCGCCGACCCGCCGATCGGGAACTGTGACGAGAGCCACGAAGTGAATCCTGGGCCCAACAATGAGTCAATTCCGTCGGAAGCCGACCAATGTCATGGCGATGCGAACGCCGGAGACAGCGGTTTGTGTTCCTTCTTCGAAAGCGGCTCCAACATCTCAGTCGTATGTTGGACAGGCATTGGCGGGGGCGATCGCTGCCGCGCCAGCGTCGACTGTCCGGGCGGCACTACGACCGTGACCTGCGGAGGGGCCGCCACGAATGCCTTTGCGAACGCTGATGGCGTTCGTTGTGACTACGGGCCCTACGTTGAGCCAGACGTATTTGAGTGTCCGTAGTCAAGATGATCGGAAACTGCCGGCTCTGGCTGGCGCTGGCGACGCTCGGCGGGCTATTGGCATCGACGCCGGTGGGCGGGTCGCCTCTGTTCCTCTCGGCGACCATCCGCGCCGCCGATGGACAACCTGTCGCGGCAGCCGCGATAAGGATCGAGCCGGTCCTCTCGACATGCCAACCCGCACCGCTGCCGACACGGTCTCGCACCGTCTCGGCTATCGAGACGAAGAGCGACGACGCGGGCGTTTTCGTGGCCCCTGTCGACGAGCCCCAGGTCGTACGCCTCACCGTCGCTCGCAAGGGCACTGCTACCTGGAGAAGGGTCGTGCCCCTCTGGAGATCGGTAGATCTTGGCGACCTGCGGGTGGACTCCTCAGCGCCCGACGGGACGACCAACCATCGCCAGACCGGCCGGGTCGTCGTGACGGCACGAGATGCGACAACCGGAACGCCACTCGACGGCGCCCTCGTGTGGGACGAGGATGCTCCCAACTGCTGGGCACGGACTGGAACAGACGGTACGACGACCTTGCTCGCTCCAACGACGTCGTGGGCGGTGGCGAAACCGGGCTACCTCGAGGCTCGGCATAGGGACCAGAAGACGCCTATAGATCTGAGACCGGCTCCGGTGACGCTCGCCGGCCGCGTCTTCGGGCGGGGCAACCACGGCCTACCGGGCGCCCTGGTGGAGCTCGAAGCGCCACGACGGGCCATACGCACGGCCACGGACGGCTCCTTTGCTTTCGGGGACCTCCCCAACCGCTACCCCTTCGCGCTGCGGGCCTCGGCGCCTGGTTTTGCGCCCGCCAGCAAGCGGGTCACGTCCAGGAAGGTACCCGTCCACTTGGCACTGCACCCGCCTCGCGACGTCGCTGGGGTGGTGCGCGATCCGACCGGCCGGGCGGTGAGCCCCGACGCGCTAGCCCTCGAGGCCGACCACGACACGCTCCGCGGCGCGGCTGACGCGGCCGGCGCATTCGTGATTCGTGCGGTTCCAGTCGGGAGCTACCAGCTTCTTATCGATGCTTTCGGATTCGCGACTTGGTACGAGCCCGTCCAGATCCCGCCCGGCAACGGCGTCTTCCGGTTACCCCCGATCGCGTTACGGCCGGCCTACCCGCTCTCCGGTCATGTCGAGGACAAGCGCGGCAATCCTGTCGCCGACGTCGAGATCTTCATTCGCCGACGCGATGAGCGGCTGTCCGCCGGCGGAGTCTTTCGCCGGGAACCGGACGCGCGTAGTGGCGCCGATGGGAGCTTTCGCCTGGACAACCTCGCTGGCGGCGCAACGGCGCGACTCGTGCTGCAGCATGACGGCTACTCGCCCCTCGAAGCGGAGGTGGATCCACGGCGCGCTGACGACAAGGCGTTTGTTCTCGAGGCTGCGAGTCACCTCCTACTCAAGGTTCGACGAACGGATGGACAGCCAGCGGCGGGCGTCCAGGTACGGGGCCTGCCGCTTCTCGTCAGCGGAACCGCCGATTTTCCAAGGACTGACGACAGCGGCGAGCTGGTTACGAGAGGTCTGCGGACCGGCTCGTATGACGTGGTGGTCGACGGCGGTGACGGCACCTATTGGCAAGGGATTGTCCGAATGCCCGAGGTACCCGCGGAAGTGACCGTCGACGTTCAACTTCGAGAACCCCGCGTGCTCGCGGGAGTGGTGATCGACGCCAATGGCTTGCCGATACCCGGAGTTGGCGTTCGCGTCGAGGGAAGTGCGGAGGGGATCGACGTCACCAACGCAAAAGGCGAGTTCAGCCTCGGACCGCTGGTCGCCGCCAAGGTTTCAGTTGAGCTCACCCATCAGCGCTACGAGACTGCCCGCTTCGATGTGATGCTCGATACACCGGCCAGCGGTCCGCTCCCCATCACTCTGGAGGATCGTAGTGTCCTGGTACGCGGCCGCGTCGAAGGCGAGGAGGTGGGTGGTGTCCGCCTCGAGTGGACGCAAGAGGCGACGCGGCGGGTGCTATCGGTAACGACGACTCAGGACGGGAGTTTCGACGTCGGCCGCATCAAGCCCGGTCGGTACCGGCTCTCCCTTGGAGACCGATCCGTCGCGGTCGCGCCTTCTCATGCCACCGTAGTGGTCAGCCCTAGCGAGTCGGAGCAATACTTCGTCGTCCCGCTGGTCGCCCATCCACAAACCTAGCCGGCCTTCGCCACCGCCGCTCGCACGTCGCGGGTCGAGGCGGTGAGCTCGCGGCGGAGGTCGTCGAGCTCGGCTTGGTGCCGCTTGTGCGCCTCGAGGAGTCGGCGCAGCAGCGCCGCTTCCTCGGGGTGCCCGAGGTCCTCCATGTCGGCGAGCAGCCGCGGATAGAGCACCTCGTGCTCGTACTGCTCCTCGGCGATGGCGTCGCGGAGGTTGGCGACCTCACCCTCCACCTTGCCGGCGGCCTTCAGCAGCTCGATGGCAAGCCGGTCCTTGGCCTCCGCCAGCGCCCGCCAGCGGCTACCGAGGTTGGGCTTGCCGGCCGCCTCGGCGTGCTCGGCGTAGGCACGGTAGCTCGCCGCCGACGTCGCCTCGGCGGTGGACCCCGTGCGCAGGTGCTCCAGGTGGCGCGGCAGTCGCGACATTCGCTCGACCTCCCTCTAGGGCGGCGGATCTTATCGCAACCCTTACCGCCGCTCTTCCGTAGGAGTCCCCGGGGCGGGGGCATAGGATCGTCGCCTCACCACCTGCTCCACCCATGCGCAAGCGCACCGTCCTGCTGCTCGCCCTGATCGGAGTGCTGCTCGGTTGCGCACTGGCGGCGCAGCTGGTCGGCCTGCAGGGCCTCTACGTGCTGACGCTGTCGGCGGCGGTGGTGCTGGCGGTGCTGTGGGGCGGCTTCCGGCTCTTTCGCCGCTTCCTCTGGCGCGTCGGCCGCAAGCTCGCTTTCTCCTACTTCCTCATCGGCGTGCTGCCGATCCCGATGGTGGCGATCCTCGGCGGGGTGGCGCTGTGGCTGCTCGCCGGCGCCCTCGTCGGCCACCTCTTCCGCGACACCGCGGTGGGCTTCCACCGCGAGCTCGAGGAGACCACAGCCGACGCCCTCGACGCCTTCCGCGCCGGCCGTCCGCGGCTGCGCGACGGCGACGTGCTGCTCGCCTACTACCGAGACGGCAAGCGCGTCGCCGGCGCCAGCTTCGCCCCCGAAGGCTGGCCGAAGTGGCTGGTGCAGCCTGAGACCGCCGACGAGGGGCTCGCCCGCCACGTGCCGCTGGTGCTCGACCCCCGCGGCAAGCTCACCATCACCGCGGCCGTCGAGGGAGGAGACGGCACCGCCGCGCTGGGCATCTACCAGGGGGACCTCGACCGCGAGCTGCGCCAGCGCAGCGGCCTGTGGGTGGAGATCGCGCAGTGGAGCGACGCCGGCCAGCGGGTCAACGTCGAGATGTTCGGCCGCCAGGTGCCGGTGTCGCTGCCGGTGTCGGAGCGCAAGGAGGCCCTGCGGCGCGAGTTCTTCGGCACCGCCAACCGCGAGCTGCCGCTGGCCGACCGCCCCTTCCTCGCCTGGGTCGAGAAGCTGGGCGCGGCGCGGCCGCTTCTGGTCGTGCAGGACTCGAGGGGCGGCCCGCCCAAGGAGGCGCGCGAGATGGGCGCCCTGCTCAACGCCACGCCGCGCACCCTGGTGCGGCAGGTGGTGTCGAGCAGCACCGACATCGACGCCGCCGCCTGGGGCGTGCTGCTGGTCGTCGCCTTCCTGCTCTTCGATCTCTACGCGGCGGCGACGCTGATGGCGCTGTTCCTCATCTACGGCCTGTCGCGGGCGGTCAACCGCCTGTCGCGGGCCACCGGCGCCGTGCGCGCCGGCGACTTCTCGCTGCGCATCCCGGTGCGGCGGAAAGACCAGCTCGGCGAGCTGCAGCGTTCCTACAACGAGATGGCGGCGAGCCTGCAGGAGCTGGTGGCGGCGACGGCGCAGAAGGAGAGCCTGGAGAAAGAGCTGCAGGTCGCCCGCGAGCTGCAACAGAGCCTGCTGCCGAGCTCCCTCACCACCACCGAGGCCGTCGAGATGGCGAGCTACTTCGAGCCCTCGGCCGCCATCGGCGGCGACTACTTCGACCTGCTCAAGGTCGACGACGGCCGCTTCGTCGTGGTGATCGCCGACGTCTCCGGCCACGGCCTCTCCGCCGGCCTGCGGATGGCGATGCTCAAGGCGGCGCTGGTGATGCTCGTCGAGCAGCGGATGCCGGCGCACGAGGTGTTCGAGCGGCTCAACCGGCTGGTGCGCGAGGGGCAGGGCAACGTCGGTGCGCGGCCGCTGGTCACCGCCACGCTGGCGACCTTCGACCCCCGCACGGGCAGCCTCGAGCTCACCAACGCCGGCCACGTCCCCACCTACGTGCTGCACGACGGCGAGGTGGAGGAGATCCTGCTGCCCAGCCCGCCGCTGGGCGTGCTCGGCGACCGTTACGCGCGCGCCGACGTCAAGCTGGTCCCCGGCGACCTCGTGGTGTGGCTCTCGGACGGGCTCGTCGAGACCGCCGATCCCGACGGCGAGCCCTTCGGCTACGAGGCGGTGCAGCGCACGCTGGCCGGAGGGGGCACCGCGGCGCAAGTACGCGACCGCCTGCTGGCGAAGGTCGCGGCGCACTCGCAGGGTGCGCCGCCGGCCGACGACCGCACACTCGTCGTGCTGCGCTATCTCGCCGGGACGGCGGCCTGAGGGGGAAGAAACCTCGGCAACCTTCGGTTACCATGGAGCAATGCTCCGCAGGTGGTGTCTGTGCGCCCTCCTCGCGTTCGCCGCCTCCGCGGCGCGCGCGGAGCTCGTGCTGCTGCAAGGCGGCGACGTGCTCAAGGTCAAGGCCTACGAGATGGGCGCCGAGCAGGCCCGCCTGACCCTGCCTTCGGGCGGCGTGCTGACGGTGTCGGTGCTGCGCATCGACCGCATCCTCGCCGACGAGATCGTCCCCGTGACGGAACCGCCGGCGGCGGCCGAGGAGATCGCCGGCGTGCTCCTCGACTTCCCCGCCGACGCCGTCGCGCCGCCGACGCCCTACGGCGACGCCGTACTGGTGGCGGCGCGCAAGTTCCAGGTCAATCCGACCGTGGTGGCGGCGGTGATGCGGGTGGAGTCGGCCTTCAACCGCCGCGCGCTGTCGCGCAAGGGCGCCCGCGGGCTGATGCAGCTGATGCCGGCGACGGCCGCGCGCTTCGGCGTCGGCGTCGACGAGCTGTTCACCCCCGAGCGCAACATCGAGGCCGGCACCCGCTACCTGCGCTTCCTCGTCGACCGCTTCGAGGGCGACGCGGTCCGCGTATTCGCCGCCTACAACGCCGGCGAGGGCGCGGTCGAGCGCTACGGCGGCATCCCGCCCTACCGCGAGACGCAGCAGTACGTACGGAAGGTGCTGGCGGCGATGGGCGCGGAGATGCCCGACGCCCTGGCGCCGCCCGCCGCGCCTGCGCTCCGCGCCTCCACACGCTGAAGACCCGCGCCGGCCGCGCCCGCGACGCCGAGCGCAGGCGTTCCGTATGATCTGAGATGCCCACCATGACGATGATCCCCGAGCTCGAGACCTCCGCCGCTCCTCCCGCCGGCCTCTCCGCCCCCGTCGGAGAGCGGCCGCTCACCGACATCCGGCCGCGCTTCATCTTCGCCGAGCTGCGCCGCGGCGTGCTCGGCCAGGACAAGGCGCTGCGCCACGTCTCGGTGGCGATCTACAAGCACACCACCGGCAAGGTCTCCGGCAACCTGCTGCTGGTGGGCCCCTCGGGCACCGGTAAGACGACGATCATGAACAACATCCAGCGCCTCTACCACGAGGTGCCGGAGTACCGGCCGTTCCGCTCGGTCACCATCATCAACGCCAACCTGCTGGTCGACTCCGACCGCATGGAGTTCCGCCCCGACCGGCTGCTCACGGCAGTCGAGCAGCGGGCGCGCGCCATTCTCGGCCCCAACCCCACGGCCGAGGATCTCAAGGAGGCCATCGAGCGGGCGACCATCTGCGTCGACGAGATCGACAAGATGTCGTCGGTGGTGGCGGGGCGGCCGAACGCCATCGGCGTCGTGCTGCAGCAGGGCCTGCTGACGCTGATGGAGGGCGAGCAGGTCGTCCACAAGACGCACGCCTGGGTCGAAGGCGAGGAGCGCACGGTCAAGCTCGACGTCGACACCAGCCGCATGATGTTCCTTTGCGGCGGCGCCTTCGAGGGGATCTACGACCAGGTCTACGAGCGCGTGACCAAGCCCGGCAGCGGCGAGCGGCTGCGCACGCACACGGTGCGCAACGCCGACGGCCAGGTGCGCATCGAGACGCGCTTCTCGCTGGCGGACTTCCTCAAGGCACAGGACCTCTTCGAGTACGGCATGGTGCCGCAGTTCCTGGCCCGCTTCGACCAGACGGTGCTGCTCAACGATCTCGGCAGCGACGTGCTCAAGGAGATCCTGCTGCACTCCTTCGACTCGCCGTTCGTGCGCTCGCGGAACTTCTTCGAAGTGATGGGGATCGAGCTGCTGATCGACGACCTCGCGGCGGCGCTGATCGCCGAGAAGGCGGCGCGCGACGCCCGCACGGGAGCGCGCTCGCTGCGGCCGATCTTCACCGACATCGTCAACGCCTTCGAGTTCGACCCCTGGTCGCAGGAGACGCTCGAAACCGTCGGCGAGGCGCGCTACCGGCTGCGGGTGAGCGCCGAGATGGTCCGCGAGGCCTTCAACCGGTAGGTCGGGCGCCGCCGGCGCCGGCGTGCTGGCTGACGAGCGCCAGGAGGCGCTGCAGCTCCGGCGAGTCGGGATGGCTGCGGGCGATCGCGGTCACGAAGGGCAAGGCCTGCTCCGCCGCACCGGGGCGCGTCAGGATGGAGGCGAGCCCCTGCCAGGCCTGCGCGTGCGTCGGCTCCAGGGTGATGACGCGCGCGAGGTGGCCGACGGCGGGACCGAGCGCGCCCTGCTCCTCGTAGAGGATGGCGAGCTGCATGTGGGCAGCGGGGAGGTCCGGCGATTGGTGGAGCGCGCGATCGAGCGCGGCGCGCGCCGCGGCGGGATCGCCCTGGCGGCGGAGGGCGGCGCCGAGGCCGGTCCAGGCGAGCGAGATGTCGGGGCGGATGCGGATGGCTTCGCGGTACTCGCGGACGGCCTCGGGCAGGCGGCCGGTCTCGGCGAGGTAGTTGGCGAGGTTGACGTGCCCGAAGTGGTTGTCGCGGGTGACTTCGACCATGCGACGGAAGACGGTCTCGCTGTCGCGCCAGGTGGCGATCTGCGCTCGGGTGGCGAGCGTCGAAGCGATGAGCGCGAGCACGAGCACCGCCGCGGCGACGGCCTGCCCCCAGCGCACGCGTGCCGCGAGCTCGGCCAACGCTCCACACGACGGCCATGACGAGACCGATCGAGGCGAAGTAGGTGTAGCGGTCGGCGGCGGCCTGCTCTCCGGCCTGCAGCAGCCCGGAGACGGGGAGCAGGCAGAACAGCCACCAGGCCCAGCCGACGGCGAGCCAAGGCCACCGACGGACCGTCGCGAGCGCGACGCCGGTGAGGACGACGAAGAGCGCCGCCGCAGCGACGACCTGCAAGGTGTCCCAACCGGCCGCGGGCATCGGGTAGAACGCGGCGAGGCCAGTCGGCCAGACGGTCTGGCGCAGGTAAGTAGCGCCGCCGACGACGGCGGTGGCGGCGCGCTCGGAGAGCGGCACCACGGCGAGCTCAGCCATCGCGGAACCGGCGCGCGCGCTGAGCAGAGCCCCGACGCCCGCGGCGGCGCTCATCGCGAGCCACGGCACCTTTTCGACGAGCAGCGAGCCGAGACGGCGCAGCGGCAAACGGCCGTTCGATCGTGAGTCGTCCTCGACCGACAGACGCGAGAGCGGCCAGAGATCGAGCAGCAGCATGAGCCCCGGCACCACGAGGGCCGTAGCCTTGCCGAGCAGCGCCGCCGCGAAAGCGACGGTGACCGCGAGGTAGCGGCCGCGCGACGGCGCCTCGCGCCAGCGCACGTAGAGCAGCAGCGCCAGCAGACCACCCGCCGCGGCGAGCAGGTCCTTGCGCCCGGTCAGCCAGAGCACGGGCTCGACGCGCAGCGGATGCAGGGCGAACAGCGCCGCCACCGCCGCCGCGCGGTAGTTGCGCTCCATGCCTTGGCCGACGAGCGTTGCCCGGCGCCACAGCAGGAACACCAGCACCGCATTCACCGCGTGCAGCAGCGCGCTCGTGAGGTGGTGGCCGTACGCCACCCTCCCCCACAGCTGCCAGTCGAGCATCAGCGACAGCACGGTGAGCGGCACCCAGTGCCCGAAGAACTGGTCGCCGAAGGCGAGCCCGACGCCGTCCCACGTCAACCCGCGCAGCACCGCGGCGTAGCGCGGCACCGTCTGCGGGTCGTCGAGGTGCACGAACCCGCAGCGCAGCGCGGGCAGGAACGCCAGCACCGTCGCGGCGCCGACGAGGAGCGCCAGCGTCGCCGGCTTCGGGCCGCGGCGGCTGCCCGCGCCCTCATCCACCGGCAGCTCGGGCGGCGCGGCGCTCGCCGGCGCGATGGGTGCGCTCATCGGATGGGCGCAGTATACGGGCGAGGTGCGCTAAGCTCCCGCCGCTCGTTCCAATCCCCTTTTGCCGCGCGTCTTCGCGGTGAACCTGTGGCTGTCACGGCCGGGCGACCCAAGCAACCATGCTCGACGCCATCCTCGCGAAAAGCGAGACCTTCGGCGATCTGTCGCCCGAGCGCCTGCGCTCGCTGGCGGCGCACTGCGCCGAGATCCCGGTCACGGAAGGGCATCTGGTGTTCGCCCACGGCGAGGCCGCCGACGCCGTCTACCTGGTGCTGGAAGGGACGGTCACCATCTTCCGCGACAAGGTCGGCCGCGCGATGCAGCTGCTCGCCCGTCATCGGCCCCGGCGAGCTGCTCGGCGAGCTCTGCCTCTTCGACGAGACCACCCGCACGGCGTCGGCGCGCGCCGGCACTGCCTGCCGCCTGCTGCGGCTGGCTCGCGAGCCGCTGCTCGAAGTGTTGCGCGCCGAGCCGCAGCTCGCGGTGCGCATCCAGAACACGGCGGCGCGCCGGCGCAACCTCAACTCGGCGGCGGCGCTCGAGCTCGGGCAGCAAGCCGAGGTCCGCATCCGGCTGCGCGCGCCGGTCCGCATCCGCCTCGACGACGGCAAGGTGATCGCCGCCCAGCTCGGTAACCTCTCGGTGGGCGGCCTCTCGCTCGAGGGCGTGCCTGACGACTGGGCGGCGGGGACCACGGCACACTTCGAGCTGCTCGTCGACGGCGAGGTGCTGCGCGTCGACGGCCGCATCGCCTGGCGCCACGACGGTGCGGTTGGCATCGCCTTCATGCGCCGGGCCGCCGGCCACGAGCGGCTGATCTACCGCCTGCTGCGGCGGCTCGGCGAGGGCAGCTGAATCCCCCCCGCGGGCGAAGCCCGCTGCCGCCCCCCGCCCGACCCCCTCCCCTGGGTCTCTCCCCACCCCTGACCCCCCGACCCCCTGCCCCTCATCTTTCAAAGGTGGGCAGGGGGCGCCACCACCCAGCCCTCGTTTAGCGGACGGGTTTTAAGACGGAGCCGGCTCTCCGGCTGGCTGGCCGCTACGGCGTACGATGCCGTCGAGGATCATCAGGAACGCCGCCTGCTGCTCCTGCTCGCCTTTCTCGATGACGCACAGGCAGCCGCGGCCGTCGAACTGGCGGTGGAGCTCGTCGGCGTGGCGGGCGGAGCGGATGATCACCCGCTTCAAGTCGACGCCGCGACGGCGCGCCTCTTCGAGCATCGCGGCGCCGTCGAGCCCGGGCATCTCCCAGTCGAGCAGCAGCAGGCCGATGCCGGAGTCGAGCCGTTCGACGGCCTGCACCGGGTCGACGTAGGTCTCGACCTGCACCCGCTCGCCGTAGCGCTGCTCGAGCATGTTGCGTAGCGCCAGGCACTGAAAGGGCGAGTCGTCGATCACCACCGCCCGCACGACCATGGGCCGATGCTAACCCGCGCGCTCCACGGCGCGAAGGCGGCTCGCCGAGTCCTAGAGCACGACGTCGGCGAGCTCGTCGAGGACGACAGCGGGGATCTCGGCCGTGAAGCTCTCTTCGGCCCCCGGCTTGTCGAGCAGGTCCCACTGGCGGACCTCCCCGAAGTCGAGGTCGGTCTTGCCCTCGAGGTCCTTGACGCGGACCTGCACCGCCTTGTATTCGCCCGGTTCGAAGGCCTCCGCGAGGTCCTTGACGAGCGCCGCCTGAGTCAGCACGAAGGCCGCTGCGGCCGGCTGGTCGTCGTCGTCCGCGAAAACGACCACCTTCCAGAACTCGCGCGGGATCTTGACGCCACGATAGGGCTTGTCGCCGCTCCGGAAGACTGGGCCGTTGAAGATGGTGAGCCGGCGCCTCTTCCGCTTCCCCTCGCTCGCGATGTGATCCTCGAGCTTGCCCCACAGCTTGAGGCCGTGCGGGGCGTCCTTAACCTTCCCCTGATTGGTGATGGAGTGCTGCGGCGAGCAGTTCGGGAAGTGGAAGGTGTCGTCGTTGGCAAGCTTGGCGTCGTCCTCGTTGTCGCCCCAGCCGGCATCGGCTCGCCGCACCAGATGGCCTCGGTCCAGCGGGTTGCCAACGTACAGATCCTCCCCCGCCTGCAGCTCTTCGGGAGTCACGCGCGGATCGTAGAACCACTCGTCTTTCTTGTCGCGTTTGTACTGCACCCTGGCCGTCGGGTCGTAGTTGACGCCGGCGACGAACGCCAGCTTGCGATCGCGATTGAAGATGACGCTGTAGTGGTGGTACTTGAGCTCGAACCGGGCGTCCCCGGAAACGCCGGGAAGGGCGTAGGCCTTCGGCCTGGTGACGTTGGTGAGCTGTGGGAAAGGCACCGAGAAGCCGAGGAAACCCTCGTCATACCCGGGCCGATTGGCGTACTCGGGATCATCCGGATCGGGCTCGACTTTCTCGAGCGTCGCCGCATCGGCGGCGGCAGGGGCGCCGACGCGGAGCACGGCGTCCGCCGCGACTCCGAGGCTGAACGTGATGTGCAGGGGCACCGTGAGCGTCGCGCTCGCCGGCGACGGTTTGACCTCGGACATCGGTGACTCCTCCTTGTCGCGCTGGTCGTCGAAGAGACGCGACGGACGCGGCGCCGTCCGAGCTGTGCGCAGACCTTCCGGGGCCGGCGGCTTGGCGGCGAGCAGCTCGCGCAGCAGCGCCTGCGCCGACTCGGGCAGCGACGCACCGGCGATGAACTCCACCAACTTGGAGATGCGCACGCCCTCGTTGGCCACCCAGGCGAGCCGCGCCGGATCGTCACCGTCCTCCCAGACGTTGCCGTCGACGTCGAGGAGTTGGCCCTTCGCGTTGGTGCGCGGGATGCCGCTGTGGTGCAAGGCAACGACCTCCCACTGGTCGTTGAATACCGGCGACCCCGAGGAGCCCGGCTCGGTGTCCGCCTCGTAGTGGTAGAAGAGGTCGCGGCCGTCGAGCGAGTCGATCAGACGGTTCTCGCGGACGACCACCTGCTTGAGCTCGCCGAGCGGGTGCTGGACGATGTTGATGGGCTCGCCGGCGACGATCTTGCCGTCCGCCTTGATGAGGGGGCACCAGCCGTAATCGCGCAGCGGGAGGCCAGCTCCGTCGTCCGCCACCGCCACCAGCGCAAAGTCGCGGTCGTTGTCGTTGAGGAAGAAGGCACCGGGGTCGAGAGAAAAGGCACGCACGTCGACCGCGCGGCCGTAGCGGTCGCGCCGGTAATCGAATTCGACCTTGCTGCGAGCCGCCGCGCCGGCGGAGGTGAGCACGTGGTGATTCGTCAGCAGCAGGTGCGGCGACACCATGAAGCCGGTGCCGAAACCGACTCGGCCGTTCCCCAGCTCGGTGACGATGCGGCCCACCGCCTTGCTGGCGAAGAACGCCTGCTCCAGGAACTCCACGAAGAGGAAGTCACGCGTCTTGCCGATGACCCGTTCGAGCAGCGCGTCGCTGACCGTCTCGGCAGTCACCGACTCGGTCGCGACGCGCGGCCTCGCCGCCGCTCCTCGCATCTCGCGAGCAAGCTTCGCGGCCACACGCGGGGCGGCGTCCTGCAGCTTGCCGAGGAGCCGATTCGCCCGCGCTGCGCGACGCTCGGACGTGTCGAGCGCCGAGTACCGCTTGGCGAGGACGGCGGACTCGAACTCCTGATGGTGTGCGTCGCGTGCAGACCACCGCTTCGCCGCAGCCTTCGCTGCTTCCAAGTTGAACGCGTACTGGTTCCGGGGTGCAGCCATGAAGACCTCCTGCCTCGCTCCAACTGAAGGGACGGACGCATCCGCCCCTTTTCCACCCGCCCCGATCGAGCCTCTCCCAAGGCCGGCTGTTAACCTCCCTTGCGACGAGATGACCGACCCTCTCGCCCCCTTCCACCCCATCGTTCGCGGCTGGTTCGAGCGCCGCTTCGGCACCCCCACCGACGTGCAGCGGCAGGCGTGGCCGGCGATCGCCCGCGGCGAGCACCTGCTGGCGACGGCGCCCACCGGCAGCGGCAAGACGCTGGCCGCGTTCCTGTGGGCGCTCGACCGCCTGCTCGCCGGCAGCTGGGAAGGCGGGCGGGTGCGCGTGCTCTACGTCTCGCCGCTCAAGGCGCTCAACAACGACGTCGAGAGGAACCTCCTCGCACCCCTGTCGGAGCTGACCGCCGCGTGGACGGCGACGGGTGCCGTGCCGGCGCCGGTGCGGGTCGCCGTACGCAGCGGCGACACGCCGCCCGCCGATCGGCGCCGCATGCTGCGACGGCCGCCGGAGGTGCTGATCACCACGCCGGAGAGCCTCAACCTGCTGATCACCACCACCGCGGGACGCGAGATGCTCGGCGCCGTCTCGACCGTCATTCTCGACGAGGTGCACGCGGTGGCGGGCACCAAGCGCGGCACGCACCTGATCACCGCCGTCGACCGGCTGGTGCGGCTGGCGGGCGAGTTCCAGCGCGTGGCGCTCTCCGCGACCGTCAAGCCGCTGCCGCGCATCGCACGCTTCGTCGGCGGCTGGGTGCGCCACGGCCACGGCGAGACGGCGAGCTACCGGCCGCGGCCGGTCGCCGTGCTGGAGGCGGCCGGCACCAAGGTCTACGAGATGACCGTCGAGCTGCCGGCGCCGTTGCCGCTCGACGGCGGGATGCCGCAGGAGCCCAGCGGCACGGTCGGCGGCGGTGGCGGTGGTGCAGGCATCGAGATCGCTTCGGGCGCTGCGCGCCCTCGCGCTCCGCTACCTCACCCCGTCACCAGCGTGCCCGGCTTCGCCGGCCCGCAGCGCAGCGAGGATTTCTGGCGCCCCTTCGTCGCCGCGTTGCGCGAGCGCATCCGCGCCAACCGCACGACGCTGATCTTCACCAACAGCCGGCGGATGGCCGAGAAGCTGACGCGCTTCCTCAACGAGGGGCAGCCCGCCGACCTCGCTTACGCGCACCACGGCTCGCTGTCGAAGGAGATCCGCCTCGCAGTCGAGCGCCGCTTCAAGGAGGGGCGGCTGCCCGCCCTCGTCGCCACCAGCTCGCTCGAGCTCGGCATCGACGTCGGCGACCTCGACGAGGTGCTGCTGGTGCAGAGCCCGTTCTCGGTGGCGAGCACGGTGCAGCGCATCGGGCGCGCCGGCCACGCCGTGGGCGCCGTCTCGCGCGGCCGCTTCTACCCGCTCTTCGGCCGCGACCTGCTGCGCTCGGCGGTGACCTCGGCGGCGGCGCTGGCGCGCGACATCGAGCCGCTTCAGCCCATCGGCGCGCCGCTCGACGTGCTCACCCAGGTGGTGCTGTCGATGGTGGCCGCCGAGGAGCGCGAGGCCGACGACCTCTACGACGAGCTGCGCACCAGCGACCCCTACCACGAGCTGCCCCGCCGGCAGCTCGACCTGGTGCTGGAGATGCTCGCCGGGCGCTACGCCGACTCGCGGGTGCGCGAGCTGGTGCCGCGCGTCGCCATCGACCGTCTCAGCGGCCGCATCAAGGCGCGGCCGGGGGCGGCGCGCTGGCTCTACACGGCGGGCGGCACCATCCCCGACCGCGGCTACTTCCACCTGCGCCTTCAGGGGTCGCTGGCGCGGCTCGGCGAGCTCGACGAGGAGTTCGTCTGGGAGCGCGGCATCGGCGACCGCTTCGTGCTCGGCGCGCAGACCTGGCGCATCGCGCAGATCACCCACAACGACGTACTGGTGACGCCCGCCGGCGGCGACGCCGCCATGGCGCCGTTCTGGAAAGGCGAGGACAACGACGGCTCGTTCCACCTGGCGCGCCGCGTCGGCGAGCTGCTGGCCTGGGCCGACACTTGGCTCGGCGAGCACCCGGCGGCGACGCTGCCGGCGGCGCTCGCCGAGCGCTGCCCGCTGGCGCCGGCGGCGGCCGAGGACCTCGCCCGCTACCTCGAAGGGCAGCGCGCGGCCACCGGGCCGGCCCTCCCCCACCGCCGGCGGCTGCTCGTCGAGCGCGTGCGCGACCCCCAGGCCAGCGACCCGCGGCCGCGCGTCGTGCTGCACACGCTGTGGGGCGGCCAGGTGAACCGCCCGCTGGCGATGGCGCTCGCCGCGGCGTGGGAGGAGCGCTTCGGCACGCGGCTGCAGGTCACCCACGATGACGACGCGCTGGCGCTCGAGCTCCCGCACGAGCTGCCGGGCGACGACCTGCTGTCGCTGGTCGAGAGCGAGCGCCTGCTGCCGCTGCTGCGCATGCGCCTCGAGAGCTCCGGCTTCTTCGGCGCCCGCTTCCGCGAGAACGCCGGCCGCGCCCTGCTGCTGCCGCGCGGCGACCAGCGCCACCGCGTGCCGCTGTGGCTCAACCGCCAGCGCAGCAAGCGGCTGCTCGACGCGGTGCGCGGCTTCCCCGACTTCCCGCTGCTGCTCGAGACCTGGCGCACCTGCCTGCAGGACGAGATGGACCTCGGCACGCTGCGCGATCTGCTGGGCGAGGTCGAGCGCGGCGAGATCGAGGTCGTCGAGGTGACGACGAGCAAGCCCTCGCCGTTCGCCGCCAACCTCGGCTGGAAGCAGACCAACAAGCTGATGTACGAGGACGACACGCCGGAGGGCGGCGCGTCGCGGCTGGGCGACGACCTGCTCGCCGAGGTGACGCTCTCGGCGGCGTTGCGCCCGCGCGTGCCACCGGCGGCGGCCGAGGAGCTGCGGCGCAAGCTGCAGCGCACCTGGCCGGGCTACGCGCCGGCGCCCGACGAGGTGGCCGACTGGGTGCGCGAGCGGCTGGCGCTCCCGCTCGGCGAGTGGCGCGAGCTGCTCGACGCCGTGGCGCGCGACGCCGGGTTGGCGGAGACCGAGCTCGTCGCGGCGCTCGAGCCAGGGCTGCCGCGGCTCATCACACTGACTCTGCCTGAGCCCGCCGGTCCTAACGCATCGTCATTGCGAGGAGCGAAGCGACGAAGCAATCTCGACGTCGAAACTGCTTCGGGCCCTCCGGGCCCTAGCAATGACGGAGTCGTCCTCGTCACCGCCGTGGAGCTGCTGCCGCGGCTTCTCGCCGTGCTCGGTCTCGAGGACGCGGAGGTCGCGCTCACGCGGCCTCTCGCGCCCGACGTGCCGCTCGGCGACGGCGAGACACGCGATCTGTTGGCGCTCGCGCGGCGCGCCTCACCGGCCGTGCACGACGACGAACCGGAGGCTGCGCTCGGCGAGCTGCTTGCCGAGTGGCTCCGCTTCTACGGACCGCTCGAGCGCGCGGCGCTCGCGGCGATCTGGCGCCTCGAGCCCGAGCGGCTGGTGCCGGTGCTCGACGAGCTGGTCGACGCCGAGCGCGTGGTCGTCGGCGAGCTGCTCGCCGGCGTCGACGTCGTGCAAGCGTGCGACGCCGAGAACCTCGGCCGCTTGCTGCGCATGGTGCGCGCCGCGGCGCGGCCGCAGCTGCCGCCGCAGCCGCTGCTGCGCCTGCCGCTCTTCCTCGCCGTGCAGCAGGGCCTGGCGCCGCGACGCGACGGCATCGACGGTCTGCAGTCGGCGCTCGAGCGCCTCTTCGGCTGGGCGGCGCCGGCGGCGTTGTTGGAGACCGACCTGCTGCCGGCCCGGCTGGAGCCCTACCACCCGTCGTGGCTCGACACGCTGCTCCAGGAGACCGACCTGCTCTGGCTGGGCGTCGGCAAGGAGCGGCTCACCTTCACCTTCCCCGAAGACGTGCCGCTGCTGCGGCCGGAGGGGTGGACGCTGGACGCCGCCGCGCTCGAGGAGGAGCGCGGCGCCGGCGAGGTCGAGAGCGAAGAGGGCGACGAGGCGAGCGGGGACGGCGGAGGCGCGGTCAGCAACGGCGGCGGGAGCTCGGCGCCGGCGACGGGTGCGCTCTTCCCCGGCCCCGGCCGCTTCACGCTGCCCGAGCTGCTGCCCTCGACCGGCGGCGACACCGGCGCGCTGACGGCGCGCCTGTGGGGCGCCGCCTGGGCGGGCGCCGTCACCAACGACACCTTCGCCGCCGTGCGCAAGGGAGTGCTCAGCCGCTTCCGCCCTGCCGCCGCGGAGACGACGCAACCCGCGCCGGGGCTCACCGGCGGCCGCCTCGGGATGACTGGAAGCGGCTACCGCCGCGGCTTCGCGCGCTGGCAGGCGAGCCGCGCCTTCACCGGCCGCTGGTACCCGCTCGCCGCGCCCGACCCCGACGCCTACGCCGATCCGCTCGACCGCGAGGAGCGGCAGAAGGAGCGCGCCCGGCTGCTGCTGCAGCGCTACGGCGTCGTCTTCCGCGAGCTGCTGCTGCGCGAGCTGCCGGCGCTGCAGTGGCGCCAGGTGTTCCGCTCGCTGCGATTGATGGAGCTCTCGGGCGAGGTGGCGGCCGGCGCCTTCTTCGAGGGCGTGCCCGGGCCGCAGTTTGCCTCGCCGGCTGCCGTGCGACGGCTTCGTCGGGAGCTGCCCGAGGACGCCGTCTGGTGGGTGAGCGCGCTCGACCCCGCAGCGCCCAGCGGCCTCGCGCTCGAAGGGCTGCGCGGGATCTTCCCCCGCCGCGCCGCGGGCTCGCACCTGGTGTTCCAGGGCAGCACGCTGGCGCTCACCTCCGAAGGGCGCGGCAGGCGGCTGCGCTTCCTGGTGCCGCCCGACCACCCGCGCATCGACGACTTCCTCGAGGTCTTCCGCGTCCAGCTGACTCGCGCCTTCGCGCCGTGGCGCTCGATCGAGGTGCAGGAGATCAACGGCGAAACGGCGGCGGCCAGCCCCTACGCATCGGTGCTGGCCGCTCGCTTCCAGGTGTCATCGACGGCGGCCGGCCTGCGGCTCTGGCGACGGTACTAGGTTTCTCGGCCACCCCTCACTCCCCAACCCCTCTCTCCCCTCGCCGGGGAGAGAGGGGCCAGAGTGACGACCGCGTGGGATGGCAGGTCAGCTGTGCGCGCGGCCGCGCCGGCGTGCGCTCTCGCGGAAGCCTTCCCTCACGCTGCGCAGCTGCTCGAGCTTGGCCTTCTGGTCGGCGTCGAGCAGGCCGGAAAGCTGGTCGTGCACATCCTGCCGCGCCGCCTTCAACGTCTGGCGGTTGGCGCGCAGCTGCTTGACCAGCTGACCGATGGCGGCGTCGCTGGCGCTGGCGTCGTCGAGCATGTCGACGAGGTCGCCGCGCAGCTCGCGCCGCTGCTCGAACAGCGGGCGCAGCTTGCCGCGCTGGGCCTCGAAGATCTTGCGGGCGCTCTCGCGCTGCGGGTCGGTCAGCTCGAGGTAGTCGGCGAGGCGGCGCGGTCCGACGAAGCCGGGGCCGCCGGCACGCCGGGGACCGCGGAAGGCGGCGACTCCACCGTCGTCGGGGCCGAAGAAGCTGGCCGGCTCGAGGCCCCAGTCGTCGCCGTCGGTCGGCGGCGGCTGGGCGACGCCGGCGGCCACGCCGAGGACGAGGGCGGTGGCTGCTGCGGCAAGGGCGATGCGCTTGACGTTCACGGCAGGTGACTCCTTCTCCATGCGGGCTTGGTTGGGTGTTTCGCTGTCGGGCCGTTTCGCCGGCGAGCCCAGGTGCCGCCTCCCTGCGGCGCTCCCGACGGTGGAACCCGGCCGCGCCGGCTTTCCTGCGCCGCCGCAGCGCTGTGGATCGCACGCTGTGGACCGCGATGGGCCACCGGCCGGGGCCCGCCGCACCCGTGCGCAGCGACGCACGTGGTCGCGCGAGCGAGCTGTTATGGTCCTCGCGTGGGCACCGCCCCGCGCCTCGCCGAGCTGCCGTGGAGCGAGGTCGACGCCCTCGACCGCGACCGCGCCGTCTGCTTCGTCCCCGTCGGTGCCGTCGAAGCCCACGGGCCGCACCTCCCGCTGACGACCGACGGCATCATCGCCGCGGCGATGGCGGAGGACGGCGCGCGCCGGCTCGCCGAGCGCGACCTGCTGCCGCTGCTGCTCCCCGCCTTCGAGTACACGACGGCGCGCTTCGCGGCCGCCTTCAGCGGCACGCTCTCGGTGGCGCCCGAGACGGTCGCCGACGCGCTCGTCGACATCGGCCGCGCGCTCGCCTTCCACGGCTTCCGCACGATCGCCTTCGCCAACGCACACCTCGACCCGGCGCACCTCGCGTCCCTGCACGCCGCGGTGTCGCGGCTGCTCGACGAAGACGTCCTCGCCGTCTTCCCCGACCTCACGCGCAAGCCGTGGGCGCTGCGGCTGGGCGACGAGTTCAAGAGCGGCGCCTGCCATGCCGGCCGTTTCGAGACCTCGGTGGTCATGGCGGCGCGCCCGGAGCTGGTGCGCGAGGAGGCCCGGCGCGGGCTCCAGGCCAACCCGGCGTCGCTCTCGGTCGCCATTCGCGAAGGCAAGGGGACCTTCGCGGCCGCAGGCGGCCCACACGCCTACTTCGGCGACCCGGCGGCGGCGTCGCCCGAAGAGGGCCGGGAGACCATCGCCACGCTGGGCGGCATCCTCGCCGAGGCCGTGCTCACCGCGCTGGGACGCGGCTGACCGCGGCGCAAGCGGACCGCCCGCGATATCTTTGGCGACGTGAGCATGACAACCCTCGCCGGCAAGGGCGCGGTGATCACCGGCGGCGGGCGCGGCATCGGCGCCGCGACAGCGCGGCTGCTGGCGCAACAGGGGGCCGCCGTCGTGGTGGCGGCACGCTCCGCCGAGCAACTGGCGGCCACCGCGGAAGGCCTGCGCGCCGAGGGCCACCAGGTCTTCGAGGTGCGCTGCGACGTCACCGATCCGGCGCAGGTGCGGGCGCTTCACGACGAAGCCGTGGCTCACCTGCGCGGTGCCGGCGTGCAGCCCGACGTCCTGGTAAACAACGCCGGCGTCGCGCATTCGGCGCCGCTCAAGGCGATCACGCTCGAGGACTGGAACCGCCTCTTCGCCGTCAACGTCACCGGCACCTTCCTCTGCACCCAGGCCTTCGCGCCGGCGATGGCCGCCGCCGGCTGGGGGCGCGTCGTCAACGTCGCCTCGATCGCCGGCAAGATGGGGGCGCCGTACATCGCCGCTTACGCCGCCACCAAGCACGCCGTCGTCGGCTTCACCCGCGCCGTCGCCGCCGAGCTGGCGCCGCGCGGCGTCACCGTCAACGCCGTCTGCCCCGGCTACGTCGATACCGACATGACCGTCGAGTCGGTGGCGCGGGTCGTCGGCAAGACCGGGATCAGCAGCGAGCAGGCGCTCGACTTCATGCGCCGCACCTCGCCGCAGAACCGGCTCTTCACCGCCGACGAGGTGGCCTACCTGATCGCCTCGCTCTGCGACCCGCGAGCCGGCGGTGTCAACGGCCAGGCGCTGGTGCTCGACGGCGGCGGCGTTCAGTCTTGACGGGACACGGACAAAGTCGATGAGCGAGGCGCTGCAGGTCGTCGACCCACCCGAGCTGGGAGCGCCGCAGGGCTACGCCAACGGCGTGCTGGTCCCCGCCGGGCGTCGGCTGCTCTTCGTCGCCGGCCAGGTCGGCTGGGACGGCGAGCAGCGGCTCGTCGGCGACGACTTCGCGGCGCAGTTCGCGCAGGCGCTCGCCAACGTGCTCGCCGTCGTCCGTGCGGCGGGGGGCGACGCCGTGGACGTGGCGCGCCTCACCGTCTACGTCGTCGACAAGGACGAGTACGCGGCGAGCCGCCACGAGCTCGGCCGCCGCTGGCGCGAGCTGATGGGACGCCACTACCCGGCGATGGCGCTCGTCGAGGTGCGCGGCCTGCTCGCGCCTGGCGCCAAGGTGGAGATCGAGGCGACGGCGGCCGTGCCGTAGGGCGGGCTCGGCGCCCGCCGTCCGCGACGCAGTCGAGAGGAGACCGATGCCCCTGCACTTCGACACCTTCCGCTACGCCCTCGACGAGGGGACCGGCGTCGCCACCCTCACGCTCGACCGCCCCGACCGCCTCAACGCCCTCACCTTCGACGTCTACGCCGAGCTGCGCAAGGCCTTCCGCCAGCTCGACCTCGAGCCCGGCGTGCGCGCCATCGTGATCACCGGCAGCGGCCGCGCCTTCTGCTCCGGCGGCGACGTCGAGGACATCATCGGCGCGCTCTTCGAGCGCGACTACCGCGGCCTGCTCGCCTTCACCCGCGCCACCGGCGACCTCATCCTGTCGATGCTGCACTGCCGGCGGCCGATCGTCGGCGCCCTCAACGGACTCGTCGCCGGGGCCGGCGCGGTGGTCGCCACCGCCTGCGACGTGCGCATCGCCGGGCCGAGCGCGAAGATCGCCTTCCTGTTCACCAAGGTGGGGCTCTCAGGCGCCGACATGGGGGTGTCGTGGCTGCTGCCGCGCATCGTCGGCCTCGGCCGCGCCACCGAGCTGCTGATGACCGGCGACTTCGTGGCGCCCGACGAGGCGCACCGCATCGGCCTCTACAACCGCGTCGTCGCCGAGGACGCCGCCGTGCTGCCCGAGGCGCGAGCGTGGGCCGAGCGGCTCGCCCGCGGACCGTCGTTCGGGCTCGAGATCACCAAGCGCATGCTGCTACGCGAAGCGGCGATGGACGTCGAGTCGGCGATGGCGGCGGAGACCGAGATCCAGGCCGCCTGCATGCAGGACCCCAACTTCCGCGAGGCCTACGAGGCGTTCAAGGCCAAGCGGGCGCCGGTGTTCAAGTGACGTGGCGCGCTTGAGGTCGAGATGGCTTCGTCGCTTCGCCCCTCGCCATGACGGGACCTGAGACCCGAGCGGTCCGCGCCTTTCTGGAAGGGCACCACCTCGAGCTCGCCGCCGAGGTCGCTGCCTTCGCCGCTGCCGAGATCGCAACGCTGCCGTCGCCGCCCGACGACGAGGCCGCCCGCCGCCAGGCGCGCGAGATCCTCGGCCGCCTCGGCGCCGGCGGCTGGTTGCATTGGGCCGTGCCGGAGGCGTGGGGCGGCCACGCCGAAACACCCGACCTGCGCGCCTGCTGCCTGATCCGCGAAGCGCTCGCCGCCGCCTCGCCGCTGGCAGACGCGGTCTTCGCGCTGCAGTGCCTGGGCTCGATGCCGATCACCCTCGGCGGCAGCGACGCGCAACGCGAGGCGTGGCTGCCGCGCGTCGTGCGCGGCGAGGCAATGACCGCCTTCGCGATGACCGAGCCCGAAGCGGGCAGCGACGTCGGCAGCCTCGCGACGACCGCGCAGCGCACGGACGAGGGCTGGCAGATCGACGGTCGCAAGACGCTCATCTCGAACGCCGGCATCGCCGACGTGTACTGCGTCTTCGCTGGCACCGACCGCACGGCGGGCAGCCGCGGCATCTCGTGCTTCCTCGTCCCCGGCGGCGCTCCGGGGTTGCGCTTCGCCGGCGCGCAAGTGCTCTCCGCACCGCACCCGCTAGGTGAGCTGATGTTCGAGGGTTGCCAGCTACCGGCAGACGCGCTGCTCGGCGAAGAGGGCGCCGGCTTCAAGCTCGGCATGCGCACGCTCGATCGCTTGCGGCCAACGGTGGCCGCTGCCGCCTGCGGCATGGCGGCGCGCGCCCTCGACGAGGCCATTGCCCACGCCCGCAACCGTCGCCAGTTCGGCGAGCCGCTCGCCGCCTTCCAGCTCGTGCAAGCAAAGATCGCGACGATGGCCACCGAGCTCACCGCGGCGCGTCTGCTCACTTATCGCGCCGCATGGGAGGCCGATCGCGGCGCCGAGCGGATCACGCTGGAGGCGGCGATGGCAAAGGCCTACGCGACCGAGGCCGCACAGCGCATCGTCGATCAGGCCGTGCAGGTGATCGGCGGCCGTGGCGTGCTGGCGGATCATCCAGTGGATCGGCTGTATCGCGCCGTGCGGGCGTTGCGGATCTACGAGGGGACGACAGAAGTCCAGCAACTGGTGATCGCGCGGCAGGTTGTTGGCAAGCTCGAGTAACGCTCTGAGGCCTGCGAGCGGCAGTGACCACCCGGCCGGCGGGCGGCTGGCGGATCCGGAGGCCGCCGCCGCGGCACCGGCGCGCTCCATGTGGTTGTTGGGAGGAAGAGAGCGCGCCTCCGCCTCCAGGCGCCGCTTCTGCCGTGGACCCGCAACAGCCGCCGAGCGCCTTCCGGAGGTGCCGCCGCGGCGGCCTCCGGATCCGCCGGACGCACCCGCCTACATGAGTGGATGCCGAGCGACCTGGTGGCGAGCTCGCGTGCTGCCGTGGTGACTGAGGCGCTGTGCCTCGCGCTCCCTTGTCGCTGAGTCGCGAGTCTGTCGTGCCGCTATTGCAGCGATGATTTCGCCGACGACACAGCGTGGCCCACTCGCGGTCTACCTGTGGTCGCAGAAAGCGGACCGAGACGCAAACGCCGGTCTTCGTGGTTTCGGCTGATCGAGATCGCTTCGCTTCGCTCGCGATGACATGGAAGGAAGACCGGACGACGCAACTGGTGTCGACATCGCTGCACACGTCACTGCGAGGAGCGAAGCGACGAAGCAGTCTCGATGTCGCGATCAACCAACGCGTTCCGGCGACCGCAGTGGAGCGCGAGTTGTGACGGGAAAGTCGACGGAACGCATCACGGCACCCGAGCGGCACGACGACGGTTGTGTGAAGACTTGAAGAGAGCGCGAGGTACAGCGCTCAAGTCACCACGGCGACACCCGAGCTCGCTGAGAGGAAGCTCGGCGCCCACACGTGAAGGCGTTCGCGCCAGCGGGGCCTGGGAGCGCCGCTGCGGGGGCCTCTCGGAAGGCGCTTCGCAATGTCGGTGCGTAACAAAGGTTGCCGTCGCGCGCCTTCCGAGCGAGGCGAGCGCTACCACCCGCATGTCTTCAGAAGCTCGCCGTGCCCCCGCGGCGGCGCTCCCAGGCCCCGCAGGCGAACGCCGGCCCGCGACCAGCGACAGCCCAACCACCGCGAGCGTTCCCTTCCCCCAGCCCTCGATCAGCGACCGCCCGACTAGCGCGCGCCTCCTATGCCCGCTTCTTCTCGTGCAGAGCGAACGGCCCGCCCTGCGGGTCGAAGCACTGCGCGATGCGGTCGCCACCCGGCACCTCCATCGGGCCGTGCGCCACCTGCCCGTGGTGCGTGCGCACGCGCTCGAGCGCGGCGTCGAGGTCACTGACGAGCACGTAGTACAGCCAGCCGAGCACGTGGGGCATCGCATAGATGCCGCCGAGCATCGGCGTGCCGAACATCAGGTACGTCCCCGCCTCCCCCATCTCGGCCCGGCCGCTCTCCTCCCAGCCGAAGAGCTCGTGGTAGAAGCGAAGCGCCGCCTCGACGTCGGTGGTGGCCAGCTCGTGCCACGAGACGTCGCCCTCCTGCGGCTCGCCCGGCGGCGGGCTCGCCTGCAGCGAACGGAACACGGCGAGGAAGGCGCCCTGCGGGTCCCGTAGCACGGCGAACCTGCCGACGGTGGGAATGTCCGTGGCCGGCACCAGCGTCTTCGCGCCCGCCGACCCCGCCTTCTCGACGGTGGCGTCGACGTCGTCCACCGCCACATAGCCCAGCCAGTGCGGCTTCGTGCCCGCCTCGAGCTCGTGCGGCGGCATCGTCATCGAGCCGCCGATGGGGACGCCGCTGCGCGTCCACATCAGGTACGGCTCCGTGCCGGGTACCTCGAACGGTTGCGTCCCCCAGCCGAGCACGGCGCCGTAGAAGCGGACCGCCGCCTCGCGGTCGTTGGTGAGCAGGTCGTACCAGACGAATCGTGCCTCGCTCATCGCGGCCTCCTCTCGCTCGGGCCAGCGTACACCCCGGCGATACGGCGCACTCGAGGGCCAGCGGCTCAGCACACCGGCAGCGAGAACGAGAACGTCGCGCCGCGGTCCGCGTTCTGCGATGCCCAGATCCGGCCGCCGTGCGCTTCGACGATCGACCGGCTGATGGAAAGCCCGACGCCGGTGCCCGCCGGTTTCGTCGTGTACGAGAGCGTGAACATCCGTTGCAGGTCCACGGCACCGAGGCCGACGCCGCAGTCCTCGACCGCAACGACCACGGCGCCCTGGTCCAACCGCGAGGTCGCGATGGTGATCCGTCGCTCCGATCTCTCGACCCGCTCCATCGCGTCGATGGCGTTGGCGACGAGGTTCAGCAGCACCTGCAGCAGCTCGATGCGATCGCCGAGCACGGCGGGCAGATCGTCCGCGAGCTCCGCGGCCACCGTGACGTGATGTTCCCTGAGTCGCGTCGCCGACAGGACCAGGACTTCACGTACCACGACGTTGACGTCGAGCGCCGACTTTTGCACCGTCTGCTGCCGGAAGAGCTCCCGGTTGCGCTGAATCACCGCCTCGGCGCGCTGACCGGCGTCGACGAGATCATCCAGTATCTCGTTCATGGCCGCATGATCGAGCGGGGTCTTCCCGAGCTCGTACAGGCTGCTGCGGGCGTTCAAGAGGATCGCTGTGAGCGGCTGCCGGAGCTCATGCGACAGCGCCGCGGCGAACTCGCCGAGCGCGGTCAACCGCGAAACGCGACTGATCTCCGCGTGCGCCTCTCCGAGGGCCTGCTCGGTCTGCCTCCGGTCGGTGATGTCGAAGCAACAGCCGATGTAGCCGGCGAACTGCCCCGCCGAATCGTAGCGAGGCGTGCCGAGGTCGAGCACCCAGCGGTACTCGCCGTCGAAGCGTCGCAGACGGTACTCCAGCCGGAACGGCAGCCGCGCGTCGAACGCGGTCACGTACGACGACAGGCACGCATCCAGGTCGTCCGCATGCACGCCCTCCGCCCAGCCGTCGCCGAGCTCCTGAGCGAGCGTCCGCCCGGTAAACGTCAGCCACCAGGGATTGAAGAAGTCGCAGGCCCTGTCGACACCGGACCTCCAGATCATCACCGGCGCCTCGGCGACGATCGCGCGCTGGGACTCGTGCTCCCGCATCGCGGCTTCCGCACGCCGGCGCCGCCTCCACTCGAGGATCCACGCGGCAGCCAGCCCCGCCAGCACCAGCGCCATGCCGATCGTTCCAACGTGGGTCGTCACGAAGGGTCTCCCGCGACGCGCGCGACATCGCCAGTGGCGAGCGCATGCTCGATGGCGTCCAGGAGGGCCTGCGCATCGAGGGGCTTCTGCAGGATGACGCGGCGCGTTGGCGCCGCTACCGCCTCTTCGTGCGCCGTGATCAACACGGTCGGAATCGCGCGTCCCTCGCGCCTCAGCCGTTCATCCAGCTCGAGGCCGCTCATGCCAGGCAGGTTGATGTCGATGACCGCGGCATCGGCCGGGCAGAGGTCCGCCAGCCATGCCTCCGCGGAGTCGTAGGCGCGTACGCCGTAGCCGCGCCTACACAGAAATCGCGTGAGCGCACGCCGGACATGCTCGTCATCCTCGACCACGACAAGAGTGGGGCGCCGATCGGTCGCGGTTGGGCTGGGCCCTACCGTCATGAGCCGTTGAAGGCAACAGCATACCCTTCCCGTCGCCACGCGCCAGCCCTCAAGCGCGGATTCCAACGGAGTGTCCGGCAGATGGGCCCCCGCGTACCGACGCACTCCGGACCGAGGCCGCGGCTAACGACCCTTGTACCCGGCACCCCGAGCACCACCAGGAATTACAGACACACAGCGCCCGCACATCCCTTCATGAGAGCCGGGTTTCCGACAGAAGCCGCGTATGCTCTGCGAGATACGCGCGATCGCAGCGCTTCAGGCCGGCTAGGGCCGACTTTTTGCTTGTTGCGCTCGAAACCTTGCCGTCGCCCACCCCGCCCGCTGCCTTCCTGCTTGCCGGCGTCTCGCTCGTCGTAGCCGCGTCGGTGCTCGGCCTGGGTTTCTGGATCGCGACCCGCGAGCGCTGGAAGGCGGTCGGGCTGCAGTTCGCCGCCCTCGCCTTCCTCGTCGCCGTCTGGCTCACCTGCGCCGCGATGGTGCTGCTCACCGTCGACCCGGTGGCGGCGACGGCCTGGGCCCGCGCCTCGTACCTCGGCGTGGCGCTGATCCCGGCCGCCATGTACCACTTCACCGCCCGCCTGCTCGGCCGCCACCGCGAGCGTCAGCGGGCGCTGGCTCTCCTGTGGGCGACCGGCTTCGTGCTCGCGGCGCTGGCGCAGGCGACGCCGTGGATCGTTCAAGGCGTCAGCCTCCACCCCTGGGGGCACTTCACCCGCCTCGCCCCGCCGGCGGTGGCGGTGGTGATCCTCTACATCGGCGTGCTGATGTCGGTGTTCGGCCTCTTCGCGCGCGAGCTGCGCAGCCCCGAGGACGGCCCCTACCGCCGCCGCGCCGCCGCCTTCTGCTTCGCCTTCGGCGTCGCCTCCTTCAGCGTCGTCGACTTCCTCCCCTCCTTCGGCTGGAACGCGCCGCCGCTCGGCATGGTGCCGGTGGCGGCCGCCATGGTGCTCGTCGCCTGGGCGGTGAACCGCTTCCGGCTCGTCGACGTCACCGCCGGCTTCGCGGCCGACAAGATCCTGGAGACGCTGCAGGGCGCCGTGCTGGTGTGCGACCTCGAGGAGCGCATCCGCGTCGCCAACCCCGCCGCCTGCGTGCTGCTCGGCTACCGGCGCGCCGAGCTGCTCGCGCTGCGGCTGCTCGACGTCATCGAGACGCCGCGCAACGTCGGCAACGCCTCGGACACCCTGATGCGCGGCGGCATCGTGCGCGAACGGCCGATGATCTGGCGCCGGCGCGACCGCAGCCGCGCCGAGGTCGAGGTCTCGGTGTCGATGATGCGCGACGACCTCGGCGCCCCGGCCGGCATGGTTTTCGTCGCCGGCGACATCAGCGACCGCGACCGCGCGGCGCAGATCGAGTACCAGGCGTTCCACGATCCGCTCACCGGGCTGCCCAACCGCACCTCGTTCACCGACCGCCTGGAGACGCGGCTGGCCACCGCCAGCTTGCGCGGCTCGCGCCTGGCGGTGCTCTTCCTCGACCTCGACGGCTTCAAGCTGATCAACGACTCGCTCGGCCACAGCGTCGGCGACCGGCGTGCTGCAGACCCTCGCCCGCCGCCTGCGCCGCGCCGTGCGCGACGGCGACCTGGTGAGCCGCTTCGGCGGCGACGAGTTCACCGTGCTGCTCGAGGTGAGCAAGCCCGAGGACGCCGAGGCGGTGGCGCAGAAGCTGCTCGCCGCCATCTCCGAGCCGGTCATGGTCGAGGGCGAGCGCCTCTTCGTCACCGGCAGCCTCGGCGTGGCGCTCTACCCCGAGCACGGCGACGACCCCGAGGCGCTGGTGCGCAATGCCGACGCCGCGATGTACGCCGCCAAGGACCTCGGGCGCAACAACTACCAGTTCTGCGGCCACGGCCTCTCCGAGCGGGCGCGCACGCGGCTGCAGCTGGAAGCCGCAGCTGCGCCAGGCGCTCGCCGACAACGACTTCGAGCTGCACTACCAGCCGATCATCGAGCTGGCGACCGGTATGGTCTCGGGGGCCGAGGCGCTGCTGCGCTGGAACCACGGCGGCGAGCTGCTGCTGCCCGAGCGTTTCCTCGCCGTCGCCGAGCAGACGCTGCTCATCCGCCCCATCGGCGACTGGGTGCTGCGCACGGCTTGCGCGCAGGGTGTCGCCTGGCAGGAGCGCTTCGGCAGCTTCCGCATCGCCGTCAACGTCTCGTCGCACCACCTGGGGCAGCCCGGCATCGTCGACCAGGTGGCGGCGCTGCTCGAGTCGAGCGGCATGCCCGCCCATCGCCTCGAGCTCGAGATCACCGAAGGCACGGCGATGAAGGACCCCGAGCGCACGCGCGAGGTGCTGGCGCGGCTCAAGGAGCTCGGCGTGCGGCTGGCGCTCGACGACTTCGGCACCGGCTACTCGTCGCTGTCGTACCTGCAGCAGTTCCCGCTCGACACCGTGAAGATCGACCGCAGCTTCGTCGCCACGCTCGGCCAGGCGCGCGGCGGCCTGGCGATCATCCGCGCCACCCTGGCCATGGCGCAGGCGCTGGGCCTGCGGGTCACCGCGGAAGGCGTCGAGACGACGATGCAGCTCGAGCTGCTGCGCGAGCTCGGCTGCCACTACGCGCAGGGCTTCGGCCTCGGCATGCCGATGTCGGCGAGCGACCTCGAGAAGATGGTCCGTCATGGCGGCCGCCGCAAAGCCACCGACGAGCGGCCCATCCTGACGCTCGACCCGTCGAGCCGCCTCACGGGCCTGGGCGGCAACTGAGTCGACCGCGCGGCCGCCCGCCAGACCCTTCTACCGGGCCCCGAGCCTAGAAGGCCGCCGTGTCCGCGCGGCTGGCGAGCACTCCGGGAGGGTTGTGGTAGGTCCGCGCCACTCCGGTGTCGGTGTCCGTCACCGTCACCGTGTACTCGACGCTGGACAGCGCAGCGAAGAAGACCCACCAGTGACCGTTCAGCGGTCGGCCGTCGAGCACCTTGACGACCACCTCGACGTTGGCGCCATCGAAGAACCAGAAGTAGCCGCTTCTGTCGGTCAAAGGGATGGCCGTGGCGGCGCTCCCGGACCCGCCGTTCTCGAATTCAATGCTGACCCGGAACCGTCCCTCTCCCAGACAGAGTGCCTGCGGACCGGCGGCGCAAGCCGCGGTGGAGTCCGACACCGGCAGCGACGAATGCCGCGGCCGGAGGTCGTTGGCGCCGCCGTGTGATGCTCTGGTCGCCGACAACTGCGAGGCTTCGCCAAAGGCCGCGGTGTCCGCGAAGCTCGCCAGGCGCCCGGAGGGATTGGCGTACGACTTGGCCGCGCCGGTCACCGTATCCGTCACGGTGATGGTGTAGGCCACGTCCGAGAGTGATCCCGCGAAGACCCACCAGTGTCCATTGACCGGACGGCCGTCCACGACCTTGACCACCAACTCGACGTTGCCGGCGTCGAAGAACCAAAAGTAGCCCGTCTCCGAGCTGAGCGGCACGGCATGACCGGGGCTCACCGCGGCACCCGCGCCCCCCAACGCGACCTCGACCTGGAAACGCTGACCGGCGAGGCAGAGGGTCTCGGGCCCGGGAGCGCACGAGGCGCCATCCGGCGGATCGGCGTGCCCGCTTGCGATCGTGATCTCCGGAATGTTCGCCGCAAGAATGGAGAGGGAGGTCAACGGCGTGGCTGCGGTGGGCGGCGTGGCACTCACCCGCAGCCGGTCGCCCTCCACCGCGATCCCCCCAGGGAGGGTCCAGGTCAGGCCCGAACCCTCCAGGAAGAAGCTGTAAGGGGAGGCCTCATCGGGGCCGGCGTCCACGATCGCCGCGCCACCGCCCGTGGGCCAGCCCGAGACCTGCGCGACGGTGCCGTCGGCCGTGGTGATGGCCGCCACCAGGGAGCTGTCGTCGAAGACCTCGACCTCGTGCGGGCCCGGGCCGATCCCCGCGAGGTCGGCAACGACCTCGTACCCGCCCACTCCGCTGGTCACCTCGAGGGAGCCCAGCGCGTGCTCGCTGCCACTGCCGCCGGCGCTCGCCCCGACGGAGATCGACGCGCCGCTAGGAGTCGCCGGGGCGAGCGGCAGCCAGCCCACCTCGACCGCCGCAGCGCCGCTCGTCTGCACCCCGACGCCGTCATCGCCAGACGACCCGATCCCTGACACCAGCAGACCCAACTCGTCGAAGAGAATGATCGAGTCGCCGATCGGATAGAAGATGATGTCGTCGATGAAGCAGCTCGGCAGAGTGAAGCAGCGCGGAATCGAGCAGCAATGCTCGCAGTTCAGATCGTGAAGGCTCAGCAGCAGACAGACCTGGCTGCCGGGGACGGCTCCCGAGCCGGTGACGACGACGGTTTTGTTACCGGTCTGGCCCCCAATCCCGATCGGGCTCGAGAGGTGGATCGGCACGGGCGCGACGTCGAGGACGGCGGGCGAGATCGGCGTGTTGGGCAGAATAACGGGTGTCGCGATGACGCTCGAGACCAGGGTCGGCTCGAGGTTCTGTAGGTTGAACGTGTACCGATAGGGCGGCGGCAGGAAGGGGAAGCACGACGGCGTGACGTCCGACAGGATTTGCGCACAGCGACAGTCGGGCAGGGGGAGGGAGACGGAGAACGAGCAGCACGCCTGCAGCGCCGCATCGAGTAAGACGATAGGGAGCGTCAGTGTCTGCCCCGCCGTCGCTCCGCGGATCACTACCGTCTCGGTGCGGACGCCGCCGGGAGGTATGGGGGGCGCGAAGACGATGTGGGGCCGGTCCACGGTGACGCCGGCCGGCAGACCGTCGAAGTAGAAATGGGACACCGCCTTGTTCGACAGGTTGGTCAGCGTGAACGTCCAGACGAAGTTGCCGGTGAGTTGCCCGTTGGGGCCGAGCTCACAGATCACTGTCCCGACGGTCTGGATCCGCGAGCAGGGAGGACCCTGGCGGTTGCCGAAGTCCTTGCCCGTAATCAGCTGGTTGGCGCCCACCGCAACCTGGTGGGTGCCACCGGCCGGGAAGGTTTGCTGCCACCCCGATTGGGGAATTTCCGAGATCGTGTAGTTACCCGGCGGAATCCCGAAAAAGCTGTAGAACCCGAGCACATCCGTCACCGCGGTCGCCCCGTTCGAGAGTTTTATCGTCCATCCCGCGAGACCGAGCTCGTTGGTATCCAGGACACCGTCGCCGTCGGCATCATTCCACTTCCTGCCCTGGATCTGACCCGTCGGGTTGCAGCACTCTGGCTTCTGCACCGCCAATCCGCTCGCGGCGATGGAGCCAGCGAGGTTGAGACCCATGGCAAAGCTGCCGATGTTGTTCAGCTCGACAGTGAGACAGTTGCGCCCGGCCACGAAAGCGCTGGCGGGCGGCGGCGGGATGGTCGCTGGCAGCGCGGTGGCGTAGCTCGGGTTGGGAGTGGATCCAATCTTTCCTCCGTTGAGGAACACGTCCGCCTGGTCGTCGGCGCGCAAGGATAGCTGGAGGTTGGGGTTCGCGAAGAAGCCGGCGTTGAGACAGAAACAGTAGCGGAACACGTACTTTCCGTTCGTCGTGTTCAACGATCCCGGGTAGGAGCTGATCCAGGTCGAGCCGGGCAACGGACTCTTCCAGGCCGCATTCGTATCGATCACGAACGCCGGCCGCGGTTCTGCGGTATTGGCATCGGGGTCGGCGATGACCGTCCAGTTGACGTCGCCGGACCCCTGGGGGAGCACGCCACTCCCGGAGGCGCCCGTGGTGATCGGTATCGATTGCGTTGCGCAGGCGCCGCCCTGCGCCCATGCCGCTTGGCATACCACCGGCAGCACTGCCAATGCGAGCATGAAACTAGTCAGGCGGCGCATGTTTCGCTCCTTCCGGGCGGAGATGAACGTCCACCGAGGATTGCGGCGAAAGACCGCTCACTCGCAGCGAGCGTTCCGACACGAGGGCCGACTCTTCCCGGCTGCATCGCCCTCTTCGAGTCATGTCTGTATAGACGGCCGCGGGCGGCGGTTTTCCCCTTCGGCCGCGAAAATCACATCGGATGATTGCTATTTCATTTGAGAATGTGGCTGCGAGTGCACTGGGACCTCTCCGGCGGAGCGTGCCCCAGCGACCTCCCCGCCTGGCGTAACCTCACCCTTGGCAATGCGGCCATCCGCGCTGCTGACCGGCGTTGGTAGACTCGCCGCAATGTGGAAGCCGCCGGAGCGGGTGAAGCACCCGATCCCCGAGGCGCGCTGGCCCTCGCGCGAGGAGGCCGCTGGCTCGCTGCTCTTCTCGCCGCTGCGGGTCGGCGCGGTCGAGCTGGAGCAGCGCACCTGGGTGCCGGCGATGGTGCCGTGGCGGGCGACCGACGACGGCTACGTCACGGAGGACGTGCTCGCCTGGTACGAGCGCTTCGCGCGCGGCCGGCCTGGGGCGCTGGTCGTCGAGGCCACCGGCATCCGCGACGTGCCCAGCGGGCCGCTGCTGCGCGTCGGCCACGATCGCTTCGTGCCCGGGCTCGCCGAGCTGGTGCGTACGGTGCGACGCGCCAGCGACGGCCAGACGCGCCTGTTCCTGCAGGTCATCGACTTCCTCACCATCCGCCGGCGGCCGGAGCCCGAGACCTTCTTCCGCCGCTACCTGCGGCTCGAGGACCATCACCGCGCCGCCTTCCCTGGCCTGGCCGACGAGGAAGTCCGCGCAGCACCTCCTCGCCTCGCCGGAGGAGGCGCTCGCGGACGTCCTCACCGACAGGGAGATGGAAGCCCTGCTCTACGGCTACCGCGAGCGCGTCACCGACGTTGCGCTGCCGCACATCGCCGAGCTGCCGCGCGTGCTGCCGGGGCTCTTCGCCGATGCCGCCGCGCGGGCGCAAGAGGCGGGCTTCGACGGCGTCGAGCTGCACTACGCGCACGCCTACACCATGGCGTCGTTCCTCTCGGCGCTCAACCAGCGGCACGACGGCTACGGCGGGCCGCGCGAGAACCGCATCCGGCTGCCGCTCGAGGTCTACCGCGCCGTGCGCGAGCGCGTGGGCGGCGACTTCGTCGTCGGCTGCCGCTACCTCTCCGAGGACTGCCTGCCGCACGGCAACAGCGTCGAGGACGCGGTCTACTTCGGCGTCGAGCTGGCGCGCGCCGGGATGGACTTCCTGTCGCTCTCGCGCGGCGGCAAGTTCGAGGACGCCAAGCAGCCGAAGGTGGGGCGCTCCGCCTACCCCTACACCGGCCCGTCGGGGTACGAGTGCATGCCGACGGCGATCTCGGATGCGCGCGGGCCGTTCGGGCGCAACGTGCCGGCGGTGGCCAGGATCCGCGCCGCGGTGCGCGAAGCCGGGCTCGCCACGCCGGTCGTCGTCGCCGGCGGCATCTGCACCTTCGAGCAGGCCGAGGCGCTGCTGCGCAACGGCGAGGCGGACGTCGTCGCCGCCGCCCGCCAGAGCCTCGCCGACCCCGACTGGTTCCGCAAGGTGCAGCTCGGGCTGGGCGAGCAGGTGCGGCGCTGCACCTACACCAACTACTGCGAGGGCCTCGACCAGATGCACAAGCAGGTCACCTGCAAGCTCTGGGACCGCGAGGCGCTCGACGAGCCGGGTATCAAGCTCGCGCGCGAGGAGAATCGGCGGCTGCTGCCGCCCGCTTGGGAGGCGCCCGAAGAGTCGCCCGAGCCGGCGCCGGCTCAGGCTGCACGCTCATAACCCATGGACCTCTACGTCGGCACCAGCGGCTTCAGCTTCCCCGAGTGGAAGGGGACCTTCTACCCCGAGGACCTCCCCGGCAAGGAGATGCTGCGCTACTACGCCGAGCGCCTGGGGACGGTGGAGATCAACAACACCTTCTACCGCATGCCCAAGCGCGAGATGCTGGCCGGTTGGGCGGAGCAGGTGCCGCCCGCCTTTCGCTTCGCCGTCAAGGCGCCGCAGCGCATCACCCACTGGAAGCGGCTCGTCGACGCCGGCGAGGATACGGCGTTCTTCCTCGGCCAGCTCGACGCCCTCGGCGATCGCCTGGGGGCGGTGCTCTTCCAGCTGCCGCCCCACCTCAAGCGCGATCCTCCTGGTGAGGCCGACCGCCTCGCCGCCTTCCTGCCGCTGCTCGCCGGTGCCGCGGCCCCGATCGCCTTCGAGTTCCGGCACGAGAGCTGGGACGACGCGGCGGTGGGGGCGGCGATCGTCGGCGCCGGCCATACCGTCTGCGCCAGCGACACCGACGAAGCCCCGGCAGCCATCGTCCCCGGCGCCCGCTTCGGCTACCTGCGCCTGCGCAAGAGCGACTACGACGACGCGGCGCTGCGCGACTGGGCGGCGCGCATTCGCGACCAGGGCTGGGAGCGCGCCTTCGTCTTCATGAAGCACGAGGACGAGGGGCGCGGCCCGCAGCTGGCGCGACGCTTCCTCGAGCTCTGGAGCGCAAGCTGAGCCTGCGAGTGGGAGTGCTCGGCGGCGGCCCCGGCGGCCTCTACTGCGCGCTGCTGCTGCGCCAGGCGGTGCCCGACGCCGCGGTGACGGTCGTCGAACGCAACCGCGCCGACGACACCTACGGCTTCGGCGTCGTCTTCTCCGACGAGACCCTGGGCGCCTTTCGCGACGCCGATGCCGCGAGCTACCGCGCGATCGCCGCCCGCTTCCGGCGCTGGGACGCCATCGACACCTTCTACCGCGGCACCTGCACGGTGTCGCGCGGCCACGGCTTCGCCGCGCTGTCGCGGCGCGCGCTGCTCGCCGTCCTGCAGGAGCGCTGCAGCGAGCTCGGCGTGACGCTCCGCTTCGAGCGCGACCTCGCGTCGCTCGCCGAGCTCGCCGCGGACGGCTACGACGTCCTCGTCGCCGCCGACGGCGTCAACAGCCTTGCCCGCCGCGAGCTCGCCGACGCCGTCGCGCCGCGGATCGAACACGGCCGCACCCGCTTCTGCTGGCTCGGCACCACGCGCCCGCTCGACGCCTTCACCTTCCTCTTCGAGGAGAGCCCGGCCGGCCTCTTCCAGGTCCACGCCTACCCGTACGACGAATCGATGGCGACCTGGATCGTCGAGTGCTCGGACGCCACCTGGCGCGCCGCCGGTCTCGTCGACGCCGACGAGGCCACGACCGTCGCCTATCTGCGAGTCCCTCTTCGGCGACTTCCTGCGCGGCCATCGCCTGATCGCCAACCGCTCCATCTGGCGCACCTTCCCCACCGTCGCCTGCGCGCAATGGAGCGCCGAAGTCACGGCGCCGGGCGCCACCTCCGCGACGCCGGTCGTCCTCCTCGGCGACGCCGCCCACACCGCGCACTTCTCCATCGGCTCCGGCACCAAGCTGGCGATGGAGGATTCGATCGCTCTCGTTGCCGCTCTTCGCGATCACGCCTCCCACATCCCCGACGCACTCGCGGCGTACGAAGAATCGCGCCGCGTCGACGTCGCCAAGCTGCAGAAGGCCGCCAGGACCAGCCGCGAGTGGTTCGAAGCCTGCGCCACCGGCCGCTACCTCGGCCAGCACCCGCTGCAGCTCACCTTCAACATGATGACGCGCAGCAAGCGCATCACCTACGACAACCTCGGCGAACGCGACCCGGCGCTAGTCACCGCCTTGAACTCCTTCTACCACCACACCGAGGGCGCACCAGTCACATACACCGCGGATCCCGCCACCGGCTGCCTCGGACCATCCTCGGTGGTCTGGCGAGTCGCACCCGACGGCACACGCTCCGATGTCCCAACAACCGTTCCGAATCCGCCTCCGAGCGAGCCCGCCCCACCGCCGATGTTCGTGCCCTTTCGCGTGCGCGACCTCGAGCTCCCCAATCGCATCGTCGTCTCTCCCATGTGCCAGTACTCCGCCGTCGACGGCACCGTCGACGACTGGCACCTCGTCCACCTCGGCAGCCGCGCCCTCGGCGGCGCCGGCCTCGTCATCGCCGAGATGACCGACGTCGAAGCCGAGGGCCGCATCACCCTTGGCTGCGCGGGCATGTATTCGCGCGACCACGTCGCCGCCTGGCGCCGGATCGTCGACTTCGTGCACGTGCGCTCCGCCGCCAAGATCGGCCTGCAGCTCGCGCACGCCGGCCGCAAGGGCTCGACGCACCATCCGTGGGAGGGCGACTCCGACCACCCGCTGACCGCCGCCGAGGGCGCCTGGCAGACGATCGCTCCCTCGCCGCTCCCCTTCAAGCCCGACTGGCCGGCGCCGCGCGAGATGACCGCCGCCGACCTCGACCGCGTCCGCGCCGCCTTCGCGCGCGCCGCGCAGTGGGCCGACGAGGCCGGCTTCGACTGGCTCGAGCTCCACATGGCGCACGGCTACCTGCTGTCGAGCTTCCTCTCGCCGCTTGCCAACGTGCGCGGCGACGACTTCGGCGGCAGCCTCGAGAACCGCATGCGCTGGCCGCTCTCCGTCTTCGCGGCCGTGCGCGACGCCTGGCCGGCGCACCGGCCGATCTCGGTGCGCCTCACCGCCTCCGACTGGATGCCCGACGGCAGCGGCATGACGCCAGACGAGGCGGTGGTGGTGGCGCGCGAGCTGCGACGGCTCGGTTGCGACCTCGTCGACGTCTCCTCGGGCGGCAACTCGCCGTTCTCGCAGGTCGAGTACGGCCGCATGTACCAGGTCCCCTTCGCCGACCAGATCCGCCATGAAGCGGAGGTGCCGGTGATGGCGGTGGGCGCGCTGCTCGGCGCCGATCACGCCAACACCGTCCTCGCCGCCGGCCGCGCCGACCTGGCGGTGATGGCGCGGCCGCACCTCGCCGACCCCTACCTCACCGTCCACGCGGCGGCGCGCTACGAGCGGCCGGAGTACGCCTGGCCCGGCCAGTACTGGCGCGGGCGTCCGCGCCGCGACCGCGGCTAGCGCGGCGGCGGATAGGATCGCCCGCGCTTCCTCAAACGAGCTTGCCGATGGCCCACGAAGACGCCACCCCGCCGCTGTACGAGCCTCCCGAACCTCCAGAAGACCTCAACCTCGCCGACTACCTGCTCGACGCGCGCATCCGCGAAGGGCTCGGCGACAAGGAGGCACTGCGCCTCGACGACCGCTCGCTCACCTACCGCGAGGTGCAGGCGCTCGCCAACCGCGCCGCGCAGGCGATGGCGCGCGCCGGCCTGCAGCAGGAGGAGCGCGTGCTGCTCGGCCTCGTCGACGGGCCCGACTTCGTCGCCTGCCTGTTCGGCGCGCTGAAGCTCGGCGCCGTGGTGGTGATGGCGAACCCGCAGCTTTCCGAGGCCGAGCTCGGCGGCATCCTCGCCTACAGCCGCGCGCGGCTCGCCGTCGTCGACGCCGGCGTGCTGCCGACGTGGGAGGCGGCAGCGCGAGGGAGCCGTTGGTTGCGCGGCATCCTCGTCGCCGGCGCCGCGTCCGCGGCGTCGGCGCACGCGCGACTCGCCGACGAGCTGGCCGCCGGTAGCGACGACTTCGAGAACGCGCCCACCCACCGCGACGATCCCGCGATCTGGCTCTTCTCCGGCGGCACCACTGGCAGGCCCAAGGCGGTCGTGCAGACCCACCGCTCCTACGCCAACACCACCGAGTGCTACGCCAAGAGCGCGGTCGGCTACCGCGCCGACGACGTGACGATGGCGGTGCCGAGCCTCTACTTCGGCTACGCCACCGGCTCGAACCTGTTCTTCCCCTTCTCGGTCGGCGCCACCGCCGCGCTCTTCCCCGAGGCGCGCACGCCCGAGGTGGTGCTCGAGAAGATCGCGCGCCACCGCCCGACGATCCTGATCAACGTACCGACGATGGTCGCGCGCATGGTGCAACACGTCGAGCAGCACCCGGAGATCGACGCCCGCGCCGCGCTCTCCAGCCTGCGCTTCGCCACCTCGGCGGGCGAAGCGCTGCCGGTGCCGCTCTACGAGCGCTGGCGCGAGACCTTCGGCGTCGAGCTGCTCGACGGCCTCGGCACCGCCGAGATGTGGCACATCTTCCTCACCAACCTGCCGGGCGAGGTGCGGCCCGGCACCCTCGGCCGCGCCGTGCCCGGCTTCGAGGTGCGCGCCTGCGACGACGACGGGCGCGAGCTGCCGCGCGGCGAGGTCGGCCGTCTGTGGGTGCGCGGCGGCTCGCGTGCCATCGCCTACTGGCAGAACCTGCCGCAGACGCTCGACACCTTCCGCGGCGAGTGGGTGGCGCTCGGCGACCTGGTGAGCGTCGACGCCGACGGCTACGTCACCTACTGCGGCCGCGCCGACGACGTGCTCAAGGTGGGCGGCAAGTGGTGCACGCCGGGCGAGATCGAGTCCTGCCTGCTACAGCACCCGGCGGTGCGCGAGTGCGCCGTGGTCGGCGCCGAGGACGACGCGGGGCTGACGAAACCGGTGGCGTTCGTGATCGCCGGCGACGACGCCGCCGGCCGGCCTCGCCGACGAGCTCAAGGCGTTCGTGCTGGCGCGCCTCGCCGCCTACAAGCACCCTCGGCGCGTGATCGTCACCGACTCGCTGCCGCGCACCCACCTGGGCAAGGTCGACCGCGGCAAGCTGCGCGCCTTAGCGCGCGGCTGAAGGTGAAGAGACAAGCTGCGCGCGGGAGTCGGGGTCCTGCTTCATCCTCAGCGCGACCTCGTCGAGCTTCGCCTTGGCGATGATGGAGAGCCGGGCGCCGATTGCCACCTCGCCTAGCCGGCGGTATTGAGATATCATTCTCAATTGTGCGAGGCGCCCACCCCGCCCAACCGACCGGCATGCAGCGGCAGACCCGGCAGCGCGATGCGATCCGTGGTGCGCTGGCGGCGGCGGCGCGGCCACTCTCGCCGCAGGAGGTGCTGAGCGCGGCGCGGCGGGCGTTGCCCGGGCTCGGCATCGCCACCGTCTACCGCACCGTCAAGGCGCTGGTCGCCGAGGGCGCGCTGCACACGGTCGAGCTGCCCGGCGCGCCGCCGCGCTACGAGCTGGCCGGCAAGCGGCACCATCACCACTTCCACTGCCGCGCCTGCGACGGCGTCTTCGAGGTCGACGCCTGCCCCGCCGGGATCCCGCGCTTGCTCCCCGGCGGCTTTCGCCTGGAGCGCCACGAGATCATCCTCTACGGCCTCTGCGCCGGTTGCGGGGGCGCGCGATGAGCGCGCGCGGGCTGGGAGTGCGCGGCGCGGCCTCGTGGCTGCTGCTCGCGGGCGCCGTTGCGATCGCGGCGATCGCCGCACGCGGCATCCACGCACGGCCCGGTGGTGCCGGTCGTCCAGATGGCGGCGATCGCCTGCGCGTGGTGGCGACGGTGCCGCCGCAAGCGTGGCTGGTGAAGCGGCTCGGCGGCGACCGCGTCGAGGTCGACGTGCTGCTGCCGCCCGGCGCCTCCGAGCACACCTACGAGCCGACGCCGCAGCAGGTGGCGCGCCTCTCCGACGCGCGGCTGGTGGTCGAGGTCGGGCACCCGGCGCTGCTCTTCGAGCGCCGCCTGCTCGACGCGATGCTGGCGCGCGAGCCGCGGCCGCTGGTGGTCGACATGACGCACGGCGAGGAGCTCCGCGACGCGGTGCCGGCGGCATCGCCGCACGACCACGGCAGCGACCCGCACGCGTGGCTCTCGCCGCGCGTGATGCGCGCGGCGGCGGTCGCGGTGGCGGCGGCGCTGGAGCGACTCGACCCTGCCGGTGCGCCGCTCTACCGCGCCAACCTGCGCGCCACCCTCGCCGACGTCGATCGCCTCGATGCCGAGCTCGCGCGCGAGCTCGGCGAGCTGCCGAGCCGGCGGTTCCTCGTCTACCACCCCGCCTGGGGCTGGTTCGCGCGCGACTACGGCCTCGAGCAGGTGGCCATCGAGACCGACGGCAAGGAGCCGAGCCCGCGGCGCCTCGTCGAGCTCGTCGAAGACGAGCGGCGCGCCGGCACGCGTGCGGTCTTCGTCCAGCGCGGCGAGTACGACCGCCCGGCGCAGGCGATCGCGGGCGAGCTCGGTGCCCGCGTCGTCGCCCTCGAGCCGCTGGCCGAGGACTGGCCGGGCAACTTGCGGCGCACCGCGGCGGCGCTGCGCGAGGGCGCCGGTGGCTGAACCGCACACGCACGCGCACAAGCACGCGGCGACTCCCGGCGAAACCGCGTTCCCGCACGCCAACGCAACACGTCCGACACCTCTGCTCGCCCTGCGCGACGTCACCTTCGCCTACGACGCCGAGCCCATCCTCGACCACGTGACGCTGGAGGTGGGCCGCCGCGACTTCCTCGCCATCATCGGCCCCAACGGCGGCGGCAAGACGACGCTGCTCAAGGTGATGCTGGGGCTGCTGCAGCCGCGCTCGGGGTTTGTCGCGCGCTTCCCCACTCGCGCCTCGGCGCTGGGTTACGTCCCGCAGTTCGCCACCTTCGACCGCGACTTCCCGCTGCGCGTGCGCGAGGTGGTGCAGATGGGCCGCCTCGGGCTGCGCGGCCGCTTCGCGCGCTACACCTCCGCCGACCGCATCGCCGTCGCCGCGGCGCTCGCCAGGCTGGGGCTCGCGCCCATCGCCGAGCACCCGGTCGGGCAGCTCTCCGGCGGCCAGCTGCAGCGCACGCTCATCGCCCGCGCCCTCGTCGGCGAGCCGGAGGTGCTGCTGCTCGACGAGCCGCTCGCCTCGGTCGACGCCGAGTTCCGCGACAAGCTGGTCGACACGTTGCGCGAGCTGCACGCGACGATGCCCGTCGTCGTCGTCACCCACGACCTGACGCCGTTCGCCGGCGTGGTGCGCCAGATCGCCTGCATGAACCGGCGGCTGCACTACCACCCCGAGGGGCGGCTGACGCCGGAGATGCTGGAGGAGGTCTACGGCTGCCCGGTCGAGCTGATCACCCACGGCGTCCCCCACCGCGTGCTCGGCCACCACGCCGGGGAGTGAGGAGAGGAACCACGCCCAGAGCGACCCGACCCCGTCATCGCGAGGAGCGCAGCGACGACGCGATCTCGACGTCGAGATCGCCACGGGCCTTCGGCCCTCGCGATGACGGATAGCAGGTCTGCGTCACGCCCATGACCACCATCCAGCACCTGCTCTCGTTCGACTTCGTACGGCATGCGCTCGTCGCCGGGCTGCTCGCCAGCGTCCTCTGCGGCGTCGTCGGCACCTTCGTGGTGGTCAAGCGCTTGGTGTTCATCAGCGGCGGCATCAGCCACGCGGCCTTCGGCGGGCTCGGCCTCTGCTACTACCTGGGCGTCGACTACCGCTGGGGGGCGAGCGCGGTGGCGGTGGGGTCGGCGCTGGCGCTCTCCGGCGCGGGACGCGGGCGCGGTCGCTCGCACGACGCCACCATCGGCATCCTCTGGGCGGTGGGAATGGCGATCGGCATCGTCTTCCTCCACCTGACCCCGGGCTACGCGCCCAACCTGCAGACCTACCTCTTCGGCAACGTCCTCACCGTCACCGCGCAGGACGTGCGGCTCACCGGCGCGCTCGTGGTCGTGCTGCTGGCGCTCCTCGTCCTGTTCTGGAAGGAGCTGGTGGCGGTCGCCTTCGACGAGGCCTTCGCCGCCGTGCAGGGCGTGCCCGTGCGGCTCGCCCTCGGCGGCCTGATGGTGGCGGTGGCGCTCGCCATCGTCTTCCTGATCCAGCTCGTCGGCACGCTGCTGGTGATCGCCCTGCTCACCATCCCGCCGGCGCTGGCGCTGCGGCTGGTGACCGGCTTCCGTGCGGTGATGGTGACCGCCACGCTCGCCGGCGCGGCGATGACGCTCGGCGGCCTCGTCGTCTCCTACTCCTTCGACCTGCCGTCCGGACCGGCGGTCGTGTTGCTCGGCGCCGCGATGTTGCTGCTCGTCGATGGCTGGCAGCGATTCTGGACATACAGAGTGCGTCGCCTGGAGTAGGATCCCGCCGCGCATGCCTGCCCCTTCGAAGTCAGACGCTGCGAGCCACGACCTCGAGTCGGTCATGCGCGACTGGGACGGCGAAGCGGCGATCGTCCGCTTCGACCGCGAGACGGGGGCGTGGATCTTCATCGCCCTCCACTCGACAGCCCTGGGCCCCGCCCTCGGCGGCACCCGCATGCGCGTCTACCCCACGCCCGCCGAGGGGCTGCGCGACGCCCAGCGCCTCGGCGAGAGCATGACCCTCAAGTGGGCGACGCTGGAGCAGCCGATGGGGGGCGGCAAAGCGGTGCTCGCCATCCCCGGCCCGCTCGAGCCCGAGGCGCGGCGGGGCCTGCTGCGCCGTTACGGCGCGCTGGTCGAGAGCCTGCGCGGCGCCTTCGGCACCGGCGAGGACCTCGGCACCACGCCCGAGGACATGGCGCTGCTCGCGACGGTGACGCGCTACGTGCACGGCGTCGAGGGCGGCCGCGTCGCCGACCCGGGGCCGTTCACCGCCCGCGGCGTGCGCCGCGGCATCGAGGCCGCCGTGCGCGCCGTGCTCGGGCGCGACGACCTGCAGGGCATCGCCGTCCTCGTGCAGGGCGTCGGCGACGTCGGCTACCCGCTGGCGCGCGAGCTCGCCGAGCTCGGCGCCCGCCTGCTGGTGAGCGACGTCGACGCCGGGCGCATCGAGCGCGCCGTCTCGACGCTGGGCGCCACCGTGGTGCCGCCCGACGAGGTGTGGGACGCGGCCTGCGACGTCTTCGCCCCCTGCGCCATCGGCAGCGTGCTCTCGGCGGCGACCATCCCGCGCCTCGCCTGCCGCATCGTCGCCGGCTCGGCCAACGCGCAGCTGGAGACGCCCGAGGACGACGCGCGGCTGCGCGAGCGCGGCATCGTCTACGTGCCCGACTACGTGGTCAACGCGGGCGGCGCCTACGCCTTCGCCCTGCACGGCCGCGGCGAGCACGATACCGAGACGTTGCTCGCCAGCATGGACTACGTGGGCGAGATCGTCGACTCCGTGCTCGCCGAGGCCGCCGCCGAGAGTAGCTCGCCGCTCGCGGCCGCCGCTCGCCGCGCCGAACGGACACTCGCACGCGGCCGTGTCCCCGTGAGCTGAGCCCGGTCAAACAGTCGTTTTACAATGGCGCTACCCACGGGCGAGCCTGCCCGCGTGGATCCCGGAGGACAGTCGTGCTTGGAGCCCCGCCGCTGAAGAGGATCGCCGGTCTGCTGCTCGCCGTCGTCGTGACGGCCGCCCCCTCCACCGCCAAGCCCGACGCCGGCAAACCCAAGGACGAGGAGAAGAAGGACGTCTTCTCCTCCTCCACCTTCAGCGGCCTGAAGCTGCGCGAGATCGGCCCGGCGCTCACCTCCGGCCGCATCATCGACATCGCCGTCGACCCCACGAATCACGCGGTGCGTTACGTCGCGGCTGCCTCGGGGGGCGTCTGGAAGACGACCAACTCCGGCACCACCTGGAAGCCGATCTTCGACGGCCAGCAGAGCTACTCGATCGGTTGCATCGTGCTCGACCCCAAGAACCCCCTCGTCGTCTGGGTGGGCACCGGCGAGAACAACAGCCAGCGCAGCGTCGGCTACGGCGACGGTCTCTACAAGTCCACCGACGGCGGCGCCAGCTGGAACCGCGTGGGGCTGGAGAATTCCGAGCACATCGGCAAGATCCTCATCGACCCCGACGACGGCGACCGCGTCTTCGTCGCCGCCCAGGGGCCGCTGTGGAAGGACGGCGGCGACCGCGGTCTCTACCGCACCCTCGACGGCGGGCGCACCTGGAAGCGCGTCCTCGACGTCAGCGCGAAGACCGGTATCACCGACGTCGTGATGGACCCGCGGAACCACGACGTGCTGTGGGCCGCCTCCTACCAGCGCCGCCGCCACGTCTGGACGCTCATCGACGGCGGCCCCGAGGCGACGATCTACAAGTCCACCGACGGCGGCGAGAGCTGGCGCAAGGTCGAGAAGGGGCTGCCCGAGGGCGACCGCGGCCGCATCGGCCTCGCCATCTCGCCGGTGGACCCCGACGTCCTCTACGCCTGGATCGAGGCCACCGGCGACAAGGGCGGCTTCTTCCGCTCCGGCAACGGCGGCGAGAGCTGGGAGAAGAAGAGCGGCTACGTCTCCGCCAGCCCGCAGTACTACCAGGAGATCGTCGCCGACCCCCGGCGCCTCGACCGCCTCTACGCCATGGACACCTACCTCAAGGTGAGCGAGGACGGCGGCAAGACCTGGTCGGCCGGCCTCGAACAGAGCAAGCACGTCGACAACCACGCGCTGTGGATCGACCCCGAGGACACCGACCACCTGATCAACGGCAACGACGGCGGCGTCTACGAGAGCTGGGACCGCGGCAAGACCTGGGCGTTCAGCGAGAACCTGCCGATCACCCAGTTCTACCGCGTCACCGTCGACAACCACCTCCCCTTCTACAACGTCTACGGCGGCACGCAGGACAACTACAGCCTCGGCGGCCCGTCGCGCACCATCAACGTCAACGGCATCGTCAACGCCGACTGGGTGATCACTCTCGGCGGCGACGGCTTCGAGACCGTCGTCGACCCCGAGGACCCCGACGTCGTCTACTCGCAGTACCAGTACGGCAACCTCTTCCGCTACGACAAGAAGAGCGGCGAGATCGTCGACATCCAGCCGCAGCCGGACCGCGGCGAGCCGGCGAGCCGCTGGAACTGGGACTCGGCGCTCATCATCTCGCCCCACCTGCACACGCGGCTCTACTTCGGCGCCCAGCGCCTCTACAAGAGCGACGACCGCGGCAACAGCTGGCAGCCGGTCTCCCCCGACCTGACGCGGCAGATCGACCGCAACAAGCTGAAGGTGATGGGGCGGGTGTGGAGCGTCGACGCGGTGGCGAAGAACGCCTCGACGTCGTTTTTCGGCAACATCGTCTCCCTCTCCGAGTCGCCGCTCGTCGAGGGCTTGCTCTACGTCGGCACCGACGACGGGCTCGTGCAGGTCTCCGAGGACGGCGGCCAGACCTGGCGCAAGCAAGAGAAGTTCCCCGGCGTGCCGGACATGACCTACGTCTCCGACCTCGAGGCCTCGCGCCACGACGCCAACGTCGTCTACGCCACCTTCGACAACCACAAGATGGGCGACTTCGCGCCCTACGTGCTCAGGAGCGCGGACCGCGGCAAGAGCTGGACCTCGATCGCCGGCGACCTGCCGAAGAAGGGCACCGTCTACACGCTGGCCCTCGACGGCGAGCAGGCCGACCTGCTCTTCGCCGGCACCGAGCTCAGCCTCTTCTTCACCCGCGACGGCGGCAGGAAGTGGCTCGAGCTCGAAGGCGGCCTGCCGCCCATCGCCGTGCGCGACCTCGAGATCCAGCGGCGCGAGAACGACCTCGTGCTCGCCACCTTCGGCCGCGGCTTCTGGGTGCTCGACGACTACACGCCGCTGCGCACCGCCGGCCGCGAGGCGCTGGAGAAGGGCGCGCTGCTTTTCCCGGTGCGCGACGCGCTCGCCTACATGGAGCGCTACCCGGTGGGCGGCAACAAGAAGGGGTTCAACGGCGAGACCTGGTTCACCGCCAGCAACCCGCCCTTCGGCGCCGTCTTCACCTACTACCTCAAGGACGAGCTGCAGTCGCCGAAACAGCGCCGCCGCGAGCAGGAGGAGGAGTCGGAGGGCAAGGACGAAGACGTCTTCTACCCCACCTGGGAGCAGCTGCGCGCCGAAGACCGCGCCGAGGAGCCGGCGATCATCCTCACCGTCACCGACGTCGAAGGCAACGTGCTGCGGCGGCTCAGCGGGCCCACCTCGAAGGGGATCCACCGCGTGGCTTGGGACCTGCGCTGGCCGTCGGCCGAGCCGGTGCAGCTCGGCGCCGCGCCCGCCGATGACGACGACGAGCCGCCCACCGGCTCGATGGTGCTGCCCGGCAGCTACCGCGTGCAGCTGTCGCAGCGCGTCGACGGCGTGCTGACGCCGCTTTCCGAGCCGCAGACCTTCAACGTCAAGCCGCTCGCCAACACCACCCTGCCCGCGGCCGACCGCACCGCGCTGGTGGCGTTCCAGCGCCAGACGGCCGAGCTGCAGCGGGCGACGCTCGGCGCCCGCCGCGCCACCCGCGAGCTCAAGGAGCGCCTCGATGCCCTCGCCAAGGCGATCGTCGACACGCCGCGCGCCGACCTGGCGCTTCGCCAGCAGGCGGTGGAGCTCCGGCACCGCCTCGAGGACGTCGAGGAGGCGTTCAACGGCGATCCGACCCTGGGCGACCGCAACGAGCCGGTGCCGCCGGCCATCGTCGACCGCGTGCAGCAAGTGGTCAACGGCAGCTGGGGCTCGACCGGCGAGCCCACCGCCACGCACCGCCGCAACTACGAGATCGCCTCGGCGGATCTCGCGGCCATCCTGCCCAAGCTGCGGCAGGCAGAGGCCGACCTCGAGGCGCTGGAGACGAAGGCCGAGGAGCTGGGAGCGCCGTGGACGCCCGGCCGCATCCCGACCTGGAGCGGCCAGTGAGCGCGAGCTCGCGGCACGTGGTTTGCTCCTCGGCCGGCGGAGGTTGGTATGTGAGGGATGCTGGTGGACAATAGGCGCACGGTGCGCTCGACCTTGCGGATCGCAGGCTCTCGCTGGGGACGGCGCCGCCTGCCCATCGACCCCCACACCGGAGCCAGCGGCGGCACCCTGCGGCTGCTCACCCTCAACGTCGCCCACGGCCGCAAGCTCGCCACCCACCAGGCGCTGCTCAGCCTGGCGACGGTGCGCAAGAACCTCGAGGAGATCGCCTCGGTGCTGCGCGAGTCGCGCGCCGACGTGGTGGCCCTCCAGGAGGCCGACGGCCCCTCGGCGTGGAGCGGCAACTTCGACCACGTCGCCACCCTCGCCGAGCTGTGCGAGCACGAGTGCTGTTTCCGCGGCGAGCACAACGCGTTCAACCTCGGCCGCCGCGCTGCGCTCGCCTCGGGCACGGCGCTGATCAGCCGCTACCCGATGCAGGCGACGCGGTCGCTGCGCTTCGGCACCTCGTGGCGCGACACCAAGGGGTTCGTGCTGGCGACCATCCCGGTGCCGGCTTGGGAGGGGCTCGAGGTCGACGTCGTATCGCTGCACCTCGAGCCCTTCAACCCGGTGGTCCGCCGCCAGCAAGTGCGCCAGCTCACCGATTCTCTCGGCGACCGCAACAACGGCGGCGGCCGCCGCCGGCCGCTCGTCGTCCTCGGCGACTTCAACTGCTCGTGGTCGGACGAGGCGCGCCAGCTGCGCCCGCTGGCACGCGAGCTGGGGCTGCGCGCCTACCAGCCGCACCGCCGCGCCCCCACCTACCCGTCGCGACGACCATGGCGGCGGCTGGACTGGATCCTGGTCTCCGGCGACCTCGAGTTCGCCGGCTACCACACCCTCCCCAACCCGGTCTCCGACCACCTCGGCGTCGTCGCCGACCTGGTGCCGCGGGCGGCGCGGGTGTCGCGCGGAGCGGCGGAGGCGGCGGGTTGGCGGCTGTCGGAAGCGCAGGCGGTGATCGGTGGCTGATAGCTCGAACGGACAGGGGACGCCGCTGCGCGCCCTCGCCGTCGGCCTCGGCCCGATCGGTCAGGCGACGACCAGGCTGGCGCTGTCGCGCCGTTCGCTGCAGGTGGTGGGCGCCGTCGACGTCGACCCCGGCAAATTGGGCAAGGACCTCGGCGAGCTGCTCGGGCTTGCGGAGCCGACGGGCGTCGCCGTCGAGCGCGACCTCGAGGCCGCCCTCGCCCGCCTCGACCCCGACGTCGTGCTGCTTTGCACGTCGTCGTTCATGCCCGCCGTGCGCGAGGACCTGCTGCGCTGCTGCCGCGCCGGCATCGACGTCGTCTCCTCGTGCGAGGAGCTGCTCTTCCCGGAGCTGCAACACCCGCAGCTCGCCGCCGAGATCGACGCCGCCGCGCGCGAAGGCGGCGCCACCATCCTCGGCACCGGCGTCAACCCCGGCTTCGTGCTCGACTTCATCCCGGTGATCGCCTCGGCGGTCGCCTACGAGGTCGAGCGCGTGCACGGCATCCGCGTCGTCGACGCCGGCCGGCGCCGCCTGCCGCTGCAGCAGAAGGTGGGCGCCGGCATGACGCGCGAGGACTTCGAGGCCAAGGCGGCAGCCGGCAAGCTCGGTCACATCGGCATGCGCGAGTCGGTGGCGCTGGTGGGCCGCGCGCTCGGTTTCGACCTCGACGACGTGGAGCAGACGGTCGAGCCGGTGATCGCCGGCGAGGAGCGCCGCACGCCCTTCCTGGTGATCCCCGCCGGCGCCGTCGCCGGCATCCGCAACCGCGGCTTCGGCCGCCGCGGCGGGCAGACCGTGGTCGAGCTCGACCTGCAGATGTACGTCGGCGCCCCCGACCCGCGCGACGAGATCTTCCTCGCCGGCGACCCGCCCGTCCACCTGCTGTTCGAAGGCGGCATCTTCGGCGACTCGGCGACGGCGGCCATCGTCGTCAACTCGGCGCGGCAGGTGGTGGAGGCGCGGCCGGGGCTGCTGACCATTCTCGACGTGCCGCCACCGCGGCTCGCTCGCTGAGTTTCACCTGCCGGCGCACGACGGTAGCCGTCCAACAACGGACCGTGCGAGAATCCGCACGCATTCAGTTGTCATCGCCAGCCCCCATGCCCGAGTCCGCCGGCACCGAACGCGGCAGCGAGCTGCTCGCCGCGCTGCAGGACCCCGAGCACTTCCGGGTCCTCGTCCAGGACGTGCAGCTGGCGGCGGTGTTCCTCGACCCGGTCGGCCGGGTCGCGCACTGCAACCCCTTCCTGCTGCGGCTGACCGGCTGGGACCGCGACGAGGTCGAGGGGCACGACTGGTTCGAGCGCTTCCTGCCGCCCACCGAACGCGACGAGCTGCGGCGCCGCTTTGTCGACAAGGTCGGCGCCGGCGACATCGCGCCGCTGGTGCTCAACCACCTCGTCACCCGCCGCGGCGAGCACCGGCTGCTGCGCTGGAGCAACACTTTGCTGCGCTCGGCCGACGGCGAGATCCTCGGCACCGCCAGCATCGGCGAGGACGTCACCGAGCGCGAGCGCGCCGAAGAGGCGCTGTGGGTGCAGAACGCCTACTACCGGCAGCTCTTCCACAGCTCGCCGGTGGGCATCGTGCTGGTCGACAACGCCGACCGCGTCGTCGACAGCAATCCCGGCTTCACGCGGCTCTTCGGCTGGCAGCCGGAAGAGGTGCGCGGCCGCCACCTCACCGAGCTGATCATCCCGCCGGAGCTCGTCGACGAGGCGACCGCCCTGTCGCAAGCGGTGCTCGGCGGCGGCGACGTCAGCCACGAGACGGTGCGCCGCCACCGCGACGGCACGGCGGTGCCGGTCAAGGTGCTCGGCTCGCCGGTCGAGCTCGGCGACCGCCAGCTCGGCGTCTTCGCGCTCTACCTCGACATCGGCGAACGCAAGCGCGCCGAGGAGGCGCTGCGCCGCAGCGAGGAGCGCTACGCCCTCGCCGCCCGCGGCGCCAACGACGGGCTCTGGGACTGGGACCTCGAGCGCAACGAGATCTACTACTCCAGCCGCTGGGCCGCCGATGCTCGGCTTCGAAGAGGGCGAGCTCGGCAACGACCCGCAGGAGTGGTTCTCGCGCGTCCACCCGGGCGACCGCGGACGGCTGCGCCACGAGATCGGCGAACACGTCGAGCGGCGCTCGCCGCACTTCCAGTGCGAGTACCGGCTGCGTCACCGCAATGGTGCCTTCCGCTGGATGCTGTCGCGCGGCCTGGCGGTGCGCGACGAGGGGGGCCGCGCCTACCGCATGGCCGGCTCGCAGACCGACATCAGCGACCGCAAGCAGGCCGAGAGCCAGCTGCTGCACGACGCCCTGCACGACGCGCTGACCGGCCTGCCCAACCGCGCCCTCTTCATCAACCGCCTGGAGATGGCGCTGCAGCGCGGCCGGCGCAGCCCGCGCACCCGCTTCGCGGTGCTCTTCCTCGACCTCGACCGCTTCAAGGTGATCAACGACAGCCTCGGCCACCGCGTCGGCGACGAGCTGCTGGTGGCGCTCGCCGACCGCCTGCGCGCGTCGGTGCGCGTCATCGACACCGTGGCGCGGCTGGGGGGCGACGAGTTCGGCTTCCTGCTCGAGGGGCTGGTCGACGTGCGAGCAGGCGATCCGCAACGCCGAGCGCATCCTCGAGGAGCTGGCGCGGCCGTTCCATCTCGCCGGCCACGAGGTGTTCACCTCCGGCAGCATCGGCATCGCCCTCGGCGACGGCGAGTGCAGCGGGCCGGAGCAGATCCTGCGCGACGCCGACATCGCCATGTACCGCGCCAAGGCGCAGGGGCGCGCCGTCTTCGCCGTCTTCGACCAGGAGATGCACCGCGAGGCGGTGGCGGCGATGCAGCTGGAGAACGACCTGCGGCGGGCGCTCGAGCGTCACGAGCTCGAGCTGCTCTACCAGCCGATCGGCGTGCATCGCCGACGGCAGCATCTGCGGCTTCGAGGCGCTGGTGCGCTGGCACCACCCCGAGCGCGGCCTGCTCCTGCCCACCCAGTTCATCGGCGCCGCCGAGGAGACCGGGCTCATCGTGCCGCTCGGCGCCTGGGTGCTGGACGCGGCCTGCCGTCAGCTCGCCGGCTGGTCGCCGCTGCTGGAGCAGCACCCCGGCGTGACGGTGAGCGTCAACCTCTCGGCGCGGCAGCTCGCCCACCCCGAGCTGGTGGCGCAGGTGCGGCGCACGCTCGCAGCACACCGGCGCCGACCCTGCCCGCCTCAAGCTCGAGATCACCGAGAGCGTGCTGATGGCCGACGCGCCGGCGGCGCAGAGCGTGCTGCTGCAGCTGCGGCGCGGCCTCGGGCTGTCGGTGATGATCGACGACTTCGGCACCGGCTACTCCTCGCTCGCCTACCTCCACCAGTTCCCCATCGACACGCTCAAGATCGACCGCTCCTTCGTCAGCCGCCTCGGCGCCGGCGACGAGGAGATCGTGCGCGCCATCGTCACCCTCGGCCGCGCCCTCGGCATGCAGGTGCTCGGCGAGGGGGTGGAGACGCCGGCGCAGCTCGCCGCCTTGGGGCGGCTCGGCTGCCACCTGGCGCAGGGCTTCCTGCTCTCGCCGCCGCTGCCTGCCGCCGAGGCCGAGGCGCTGCTGCGCGCCGGGCGGCTGAACGTCGCCGGCGGGTGATCCGCGGCATCGCGCCTTCGGCACCGATGTTGCTCCTCAGCCGGGGGAGGCACCCATGCCCGACCAAGACGCCACGAGGCCACGAAGCGGACCGAACGCGCCCCGAAGCGGGATCGCGCCGCGAGCGACGGACACGATGAGCTGACGGGACCGAGCGCCCGGAGCGACCGCCGCGCGCCACCGCCGGCGCCCGCCGGCTCCCATCCGATGGGCCAACGCGTCGGCGCCTACAGCGGAGTCATCACCGGCGGGGTCGTCGGTACCGCGGTGGCTGGTCCGGTGGGCGGCGTCGTCGGTGCCGCCGTCGGCGCGGCAGCCGGCAGCCGCGCCGGCAAGGCGATCGCCGAGAACGTCAACGAGGACGGCGACGACGTCAACGTCGACGACCTCATCCGCGACGAAGAGCCGAACCGCGGGTGACTGCGCCCGCCGGTGCTCCGGCACCAGTCTTGCTCTCTGTCGTGATGGCGGCAATAGCGTCGCCCTACAGGAGGATTCACAACATGCGTGATCAACACAGCGACAAGGTCGCCACCGACGATCGTCTGCTCAACACCGACCTGACCGACGACAAGCTGCACGGCACGCCGAAGGGCAAGGGGAGCAACCCCGACCCGATCACCGGCGAGCCGGGCTCGCATCCCGTCGGCACCGGCGTCGGCGCCGCCGGCGGCGCGCTCGCCGGCGCGGCGGTCGGTACCGCGGTGGGCGGGCCCGTCGGCGGCGTCATCGGTGGCGCCATCGGCGCGGTGGGCGGCGGCCTCGCCGGCAAGGGCGTGGCCGAGCGCATCGACCCCACGGTCGAGGACAAGTACTGGCGCGACAACTACCGCACGCGGCCGTACGTCGGCACCGACGAGAGCTACGAGACCTACGAGCCGGCCTACCGCTACGGCTGGGAGTCGCGCAACAAGTACGAGGGCAAGACCTGGGAGCAGGCCGAGCCCGAGCTGGGCCGCGACTGGGACCGCGCTCGCGGCACCTCCAGCCTGCAGTGGGACCGCGCCAAGCAGGCGACCAAGGACGCCTGGCACCGCGTCGAGCACGCGCTGCCGGGCGACGCGGACAACGACGGGCGCTAGTTCCGCTCGAGCTTCGACGTTCGAGCGAGGCCGGCCGCGACCGCGGCCGGCCTTCGCATTTCTACGCTGCCCCCGCGAGCTATGATCGGCGGCTTCTCAGCGAGGGCCGCGTTGGAAGACATCCGCAACTTCTGCATCATCGCCCACATCGACCATGGCAAGTCGACGCTCGCCGACCGGCTGATCCAGCGCACCGGGGCGGTGGAGAACCGCGACTTCCGCGACCAGATCCTCGACTCGATGGACATCGAGCGCGAGCGCGGCATCACCATCAAGAGCAACACCATCAGCCTCGCCTACACCGCGCGCGACGGCAAGACCTACGAGCTCAACCTCATCGACACGCCGGGGCACGTCGACTTCTCGCACGAGGTGCGACGCTCGCTGATGTCGTGCGAGGGCGCGCTGCTGCTCGTCGACGCCTCGCAGGGCGTCGAGGCGCAGACGATGGCCAACCTCTATCTCGCCCTCGAGTACGACCTCGAGGTCATCCCGGTGATCAACAAGATCGACCTGCCGTCGGCCGACGTCGAGCGCGTGCGCGAGGAGATCGACGCCGACCTCGGGCTCGACCCCTTCGAGGCGGTGCTGGCGTCGGCGAAGATGGGCACCGGCATCGACGACGTGCTCGAGGCGATCGTGCAGCGCATCCCGCCGCCGGTGGGCGACGTCGAGGCGCCCACCTCGGCGCTCATCTTCGACGCCGAGTACGACGCCTACCGCGGCGTCGTGCTGCTGGTGCGCGCCAAGGACGGCGCCGTTCACGCCGGCCAGCGCATCCGCTTCATGCACACCGGCAAGGAGCACGTGGTCGAAGAGGTCGGCCTGCTGCGCCTCAAGAAGGTGCCCAAGGAGCGGCTCGAGGCGGGCGAGGTCGGGTACGTCATCGCCGGCATCAAGACCATCAAGGACGTCTCCATCGGCGACACCATCACCGACGCCGACCGCCCCGCCGCCGCCCCGCTGCCAGGCTACAAGGAAGCCAAGCCGGTGGTGTTCTCGTCGATCTACCCGCTCTCCACCGACGACTACGAGGACCTCTCGGCGGCGCTCGACAAGCTGGCGCTCAACGACGCCGCGCTCACCTACGAGAAGGATTCGAGCAGCGCCCTCGGCTTCGGCTTCCGTTGCGGCTTCCTCGGCCTGCTCCACCTCGACATCGTGCACGAGCGGCTGTCGCGCCACCACGGGCTCGACCTGCTGCTGTCGGCCCCCTCGGTGCGCTACCGCATCACACTCAAGAACGGCACCGTGCTGTGGATCGACAACCCCGCTCACTTCCCCGACCCCGGCAGCATCGAGCAGGCCGAGGAGCCGTTCATCAAGGCCTCGGTGATGATGCCCGAGCGCTACATCGGGTCGATCATGGAGCTCTGCCGCGAGCGCCGCGGCGTCAACACCATCTTCCACTACCTCGCCAAGGCGCGTGTCGAGCTGACCTCCGAGCTGCCGCTCGCCGAGGTGCTGTTCGACTTCTACGACCGCTTGAAGACGCTGACGCAGGGCTACGGCTCGTTCGACTACGACCTGCTCGACCTGCGCCTCACCGACCTGGTGAAGGTCGACATCCTGGTCAACGGCGAGCAGGTGGACGCGCTCGCCCAGCTGGTGCACCGCGACAAGGCGCGGCCGCGCGCGGTGCACTACTGCGAGCGCCTCGCCGACACCATCCCCAAGCAGCAGTTCAAGATCGCCATCCAGGGCGCCATCGGCGGCCAGATCATCGCCCGCTCCACCATCAACGCCTTCCGCAAGGACGTCACCGCCAAGTGCTACGGCGGCGACATCACGCGCAAGCGCAAGCTGCTCGAGAAGCAGAAGGAGGGCAAGAAGAAGATGAAGATGGTGGGCACGGTGGAGATCCCGCAGGAGGCGTTCGTCGCCGTGCTGAAGACGGAGCGCGGCTAGGCATGAAGCGCTGGGCGCGCGACGTCGAGATCGCTTCGCTGCGATGGTTCGATCCGCGCGCCGAGCGCGCCGGCTCGCGATGACGGCGCGTCATCGCGAGGAGCGCAGCGACGAAGCGATCTCGACGGTCCGCATCCCGCTACCGCTGGACGAGCCAGCCGGCCTCTATCTGCACCTCCCCTTCTGCTCGGCGATCTGCCCCTACTGCGACTTCTCGGTGCTCACCGGGGACGCCGAGAGCCGCCGGCGATTCGTCGACATGCTGCAGCGCGAGATCGCCCTGTGGTCCGAGCGCCCCTTCCCCGGCACGCCGTTCGACAGCGTCTACCTCGGTGGCGGTACGCCGTCCCTGCTCTCGCCGGAGCAGCTGGCGGCCATCCTCGACGAGGCGCGCCGGCTGCTTCCCATGGCGCCGGAAGCGACCGTCTCGATGGAGGCCAACCCCGAGGACGTGGCGCCGGCGAGCCTCGCGGCGTGGCGGGCGCTCGGCGTCGACACGCTCACCCTCGGCGTGCAGTCGTTCGACGATGCGGCGCTGCGCTTCCTCGGCCGGCGTCACTCGGGCGAGCAGGCACGGCGCGCGGTGGGCGACGCACTCGACGCGGGCTTCGTCGTCGTCGGCGTCGACTTGATCTACGGATTGCCCGGGCAGGACGAGGCTGCGTGGGAGCGGGAGCTGGCGATCGCCGCCGAGCTCTCGCCGCAGCACCTCTCCTGTTACCAGCTCACCATTCACGCCGGCACGCCCTTCGGCTTCCGCCAGGCGCGCGGCGAGCTCCGCGAGATGCCGGAGGCGGGCCAGGCGTCGCTCTTCCACCTCGCTCACCAGCGGCTGGCCGCCGCGGGCTACGGTGCCTACGAGGTCTCCAATTTCGCTCGCGCGCCGGAGCACGAGTCGCGGCACAACCGCAAGTACTGGCGCCACGCGCCCTACCTCGGCTTCGGGCCGTCGGCGCACTCCTTCGACGGCGCGCGCCGCTGGTGGAACCATCGCAAGGTGGGCCCGTGGAGCGCGGCCGTCGCGGCGGGCACGTTGCCGATGGAGGGCGAAGAGACGGTGGGCCCGCGCGAGCTCGCGCTCGAGCACCTCATGCTCGGGCTGCGCACCCGCGAAGGGGTCGACCTCGCGCACCTGGGCCGGCTCGGCTTCGACCTCGCCGCGGCCAACGCCGCGCGAATCGAGGGCCTCGCGGCTGACGGCCTGCTGGAGGTGAGCGACGACCGGCTGGTGCCGACGCTCGCCGGCTGGGCCGTCGCCGACGGCCTCGCCGCCGGCTTCGAGCTCGGCCCCGGGAGCTGACCGCCCGCGCCACCCGCACCCGCCGGCTGACGGCACTCGTGGTGCCCGTCTTCACGGGCGCCCCGGGAGCAGCGGTGTATCATGCCGCGACCCGCCGCCTCCGCGGCCAGGGCCACCCGACTCCCCCGCTCGCGCCCGCGCCGGCGCGCCAATCCTCAAGCACCGCCACGATTTGGAGCACCGCATGGCCCGCAAGCCGCTCTCCGCCATCTCGCTGCTCGCCTTCCTCGCCTCCATCGCGGGCTGCGCCAAGGGCGAAGCCCCCGCGGCGGCCGCCACGCCGACGCCGGCCGACGAGCCGCCGGCCGCAGCGGCGCACGCGCCGGTGCTGCCGGGTGGCGCGCTCCCCGGCGCCGCGGCGCCCGGCACCCCATCGGGTCCACCCTTCGACGTCAGCACTCTCCCCGCCGTCGTGGCGCGGGTCGACGGCGCCGCCATCTCGAAGGGCGAGCTGCTCGAGCGCGCCAACGCCATGCGGGCGCAGATGCAGCAGATGGGGGCGCCGCCGCCGCCGGCGAGCGAGGAGTTCTACCGCGCCATGGTCGACCAGCTCATCGGCTCGAAGCTGCTCGTCGCCGAGGCGAAGAAGCGCAACATGATGCCCACCGACGCCGAGGTGGCCGCCAACGTCGATCGGCTGCGGGCGCGCGGGCCCGAGGAGCTGGCGCGCCAGCTCGCGGCGCAGGGGGTCACCGAGGCGGAGCTGCGCGCCGACATGGCGCAGAACCTCGCCATCCAGAAGCTGGTGAGCACCGAGGTGGCGCCGGCCGTGAAGGTGAGCGAGGAGGACGCGCGCCGCTTCTACCAGCAGAACCCCGAGCGCATGCGCCGCCCGGAGCAGGTGCGGGTGCGGCACGTCCTCGTCAACGTGCCCAAGGGCGCGACGGCCCCGCAGCGGCAGGAGGCACGGCAGAAGGCCGAGGCGCTGCTCGCCCGCGTCAAGGGCGGCGAAGACTTCGCCGCGGTCGCCCGCGAGAGCTCCGACGACACCGGCTCGCGCGGCGAGGGCGGCCTGCTACCCTGGCTCGCGAAGAGCGAGTCGGTGCCGGCGTTCGAGCAGGCGGCGTTCGGGCTCAAGCCGGGCGAGACCAGCGGCGTCGTCGAGACCCCGTTCGGCTTCCACGTGATGCGGCTCGAGGAGCAGCGGTCCGCCGGCACCGTCGCCTTCGAGGAGGTCGCGGCCGCAGATCGAGCAGTGGCTGTCGCGCCAGCAGGCGCGCGACCTGCTCGATCGCAAGGTGGCGGCGCTCCGCAAGGCCGCCAAGGTCGAAGTGCTCTTCTAGGGGCGCCAACCAGCCCCTCCCGGCGCGACCAGTCGCGCTAGCATGCTCTCGTGAGCCAGCGCATCGCCAAGTACGAGGTCCTGGAGAAGATCGCCGAAGGCGGGTTCGGCATCGTCTACAAGGCGCGCGACCCCTTCATCAAGCGGCTGGTGGCGATCAAGACCTGCTCGGTGGCCGACGAGGACGCGGCCCGCCGCTTCTACCGCGAGGCGGAGATCGCCGGCCGTTTCGACCACCCCAACGTCACCATCGTCCACGACTTCGGCGTCGAGGACCAGACGGCGTACCTGGTGCAGGAGTACCTCAGCGGCGAGGACCTGCTGCAGAAGATCCGCCGCCGCGACCCGCTGCCGCTGCGCCAGAAGATCGACTACCTGATCCAGGTGGCCAATGGGCTGGCGTATGCCCACTCGCAGCAGGTGATCCACCGTGACATCAAGCCCGCCAACCTGCGGGTGCTGGAGACCGGCCAGGTCAAGATCCTCGACTTCGGCATCGCCAAGCTCGTCTCCGCCGGCACCCAGCTGACGCAAAAGGGGATGGCGGTGGGGACGCTGGGCTACCTGTCGCCCGAGCAGCTGCGCGACCAGGAGCTCGACACCCGCACCGACATCTTCTCGTACGGCGTCGTCGCCTACGAGCTGATCACCTACGCGCGGCCGTTCCAGGGCAAGCAGCTGTCGGCGCTGATGGACGAGATCCTCCACCGCACGCCGGCGCCACTGGTGCAGCACGCCTCCGACAGCCCGCCGTCGCTCGAGCGCGTCGTCGCGCGCTGCCTGGAGAAGGACCGCGAGCGGCGCTACCAGACCTTCACCGAAGTCGCCGCCGACCTCGAGGAGGTGCGGCGCGAGCTGACGGCGAGCTGGCCGGTGGGAATGGAAGCGGGGACAGCGCGGCCGGCGCGCGCCGAGAAGCGGCGGGACGGTGGGCCGATCACGCGGCCCATTCCACTGGCCGACATGGCGGCGACGACGCCGTCGATGCCTTCGGCGGCGCCATCGAAGCCGGCGGGCCCGGCGCCATCGATGGCAGCCGCTGCCTGGCCAACGCCGGCGGCCGGCGGGACAGCGCCGGCAGCGGCTGGGGCCCGCGGCTCGGCCGCGGCCACCGCGGTGGCCGCCGGCCCTGCGTCAGGCAGCGTGGTCACCGCGCCGCCGGCACCCGCTCCTCCGCCGTCCGCCATGCACGACGCGGTCTCGCCGGATGCGCCGACGTCGGCGTCTTTCCGTCCCCCGCCGCTGCCACCGGCCCCAGAAGCAAACCCCGCGGTCCCCGCACCTCCTGTCCCTGTCCGACCTGCCGCTGCCCCGGCGGTCTCGCGGCCCATCCCCTGGTCTTGGATCGCGGGCGGTGCGGCCGTCGTGGCCATCGTTCTGCTCACCGGCGCGTGGCTCCTCTTCGGCTTCGCGCGCCGGGCGAGCGAAGCGAGACCGGCAGCGAGCCCCGAGGCGGCCCAGCCGGTCGTCCCCGTCGCCCCGACCCGCGCCACGTTGGTGGTGCTCGGCACGCCGTGGGGCGAGCTCGAGTCGCTACGCGACGCCGCCGGCCGCGACGTGCCGCTGCCGGAGCGGCGTGAGACGCCGCTGGTGCTGTCGCTGCCGCCGGGCCACTACGTGGCGACCCTTCGCCACCCCAACGCCCCGGCGCCGGCGACCTGCGAGGTGGATGCGGTGAACGGCCAGGCGGTGACCTGCCGCGCCGAGCTGCTGCCCATCGAGCCGCTCCAGTACTTCAAGGAGGCCGGCTGGTGGAGGTAACCTCCCCCCCGCGGGCGAAGCCCGCTGCCGTCCCCCTCCCCACCCCGCCCCCGCGGGCGAAGCCCGCTGCCGTCCCCCTCCCCACCCCGCCCCCGCGGGCGAAGCCCGCTGCCACCACCCACCCGACCCCCTCCCCTGGGTTGCATCTCACCCCTAACCCCCCGTCCCCCTGCCCCTCCAGGGGCAGGGGGCGCCCCCGCCCGACCCTCATCGCGGCGTTGGTGTCTTTCCTCCTCGCGGCTCCGGCGCTGCACGCCGACTACCGCGAGCCTTACAAGCGTGGCCTCGACGCCATCGCGGGGAAACGGTGGGACGAGGCGGCGCGGCAGATGCGGCTCGCGATCGGCGAGCGGCCGGAGGCGGCCGCCGGCCTCCTCGGCACCTCCTTCCGGCGCTACACGCCCCACTACTATCTCGGAGTGGCCCTCGCCGAGCAGGGCGAATGCCGCGGCGCGGTGGAGGCGCTCGACGCCGCGGAGAAGCAAGGCAAGCTGTCGAAGGAAGAGGTCCGCGACCTCACCGAGCACCGCCAGGCCTGCCGCAACCGCGTCCAGAAATCCACCGAGGCGGTGGCGACGGCGCAGCGCGAGGTCGACGCCGCCGCCGCGGCGGCTTTCCAAGTAGCCGGCGTCGAAGGAGCGCCGCTGATGCGCGACGCCTGGCGTGAGGGCTCGCCGTCGTTCGCGGCGCGGCACGAGCCTGCCACCGCCCAGCTCGCCGCCGCCCGCGCGCTGCTCGCGCGCGCCGAGCAGGAGCTCGACGCCGAGAAGGCGGCCGAGGCGGGCCGCTCGGCGCAGGCGGCGCGGCGCGACCTCGAGGCGCTCTTCGCCGACGCCACGGCGCGCCGCGATCAGCTGCAGGCGGAAGCCCAACGCGAGATGCAGGCGCTGCGCAAGTCGATCGCCGAGGCACGACGCCGGGTGGGCGAGGTCTCGCGCACGCTGGCGCCGCTGCCGGCCACCATCGCCGGGCAAGCGGAGCGCGTCGAGGAGGCGCTGACCCGCGCCGCCGCCGCCGATGCGGGAACCACGGCCACGGAGCTGCGCGGACTGCAGGACGCGCTCAAGGCGTCGCTGCGCGAGCTGCAGGCGGCGGTCAAGCCGCCGCCCGACGAGCTGCAGCGCGCGGCGGCCGCCTACTTCGGCGGCGACTTCGCCGGCGCGCTGGCGGCGCTCTCGGCGACGCCCTTCATCGAGCCGCGCGCCGCCGCGCACGCCTGCCTGCTGCGCGCCGCCGCGCTGCACGGCCTCGCGGTGCTGCAGCCCGGCAAGGACGGCTCGGCCAACCGCCAGACGCGCGACGAGCTGCACCGCTGCCTCGCCTCGCCGGCGGCGGTCAAGCCGCTCGCCACCGTCTTCCCGCCGAGCTTCGTCGCCCTCTACGCCGAGGTCGCCGCGGAGCCGCGGCCGCCGGGCTAGGACCGCCGGATATGGCCAGCGGCGTAGCGACGGCGTGAGCGCGCGCGAGGACCGCCGGGGCCCGCCCGGCCCCACCGACCCCGAGCAGGGCCTCTGGCAGGGGCGTCCGGTGGCGCGCCGCTTCACCTCGCCCGACGGCATGACCGTGCTCGTCGGCCGCACCGCCGCCGACAACGACACCCTGAGCGTGCGGCTCGCCTCGCCGCGCGACTTCTGGTTCCACGTCGCCGCCGGCTCCGGCTCGCACGTCGTCGTGCTCAACCCGCAGGGCCTCGAGCGGCTGCCGCGCGAGACGCTGCGCTTCGCCGCGGCGCTCGCCGCCGGGCACTCGAAGGTCAAGGCCGGCGGCCGGGTGGCGGTGCACTGGACCCGCTGCGAGGAGGTGCGCAAGCCGCGCGGCTTCGCGCCGGGCAAGGTGACGCTCGGCCGCTACGAGACGGTTACCGTCGCGCCGTGGAAGGGCGAGGGCTAACGCGTCAACACGTCGAGCCGCACTTCCCCGCGACCGCGGCGCACGAGACCGAGCTCGGCGGCGGCGGCGCGCGAGAGGTCGACGACGCGGCGGGCGTGGAACGGCCCGCGGTCGTTGACCCGCACGACGACGCTGCGGCCGTTGCGCACGTTGGTGACGCGCAGCAAGGTGCCGAACGGCAAGGTGCGGTGGGCGGCGGTGAGCTTGGCGGCGCGGTAGACCTCGCCGCTCGCCGTCGACCGGCCCTCGAAGCCGCGCGCGTAGTAGCTCGCCTCGCCGGTGTCGTAGCGGCGGTGCGTCCAGGCGGCCTCGGCCTGGCGGAGCGGCACCACGACTTGGCGCGCCGCTTCGACGGCCGCCACGTCGCGGATCGCACGCGCGACGGCGGTGACGGCGTGGCTGCCGCGGACGGCCTCGCGCGCCAGCGGCGCGACGGGTGCCTCGCTGGCGGCGGTCGCCGAGTCACCCACCAGCCGGGGCCAAGCCACGACGCAGGCGCTCGCCGCGAGCGCCGCCAGCGTCGCGCCGACGACGAAGCGCGTCAGCATGCGCCGGCCGCCGCGCTCCCACGCCAAGCCGGGAGGCAGAGCGGCGCCGATCAGCTGCGATGCGGGAGCGAGGGACTCTTCCATGGCGGACGCGCGGTCTACGGAAAATGTTAGCAGGCTCCGTGCGAACCGCTCAGCCGTCCGCTGCCAGCGGGTCCTCGTCGAAGCCGATGAAGGTGGGCTCGGGGACCAGCAACACCCCGAAGGCGTCCTCCACGCGGCGACGGATCTCGCGCACCAGCTCGACCGCCTCGAGCGCCGTGCCGCCGCCGCGATTGACCAGCGCCAGCGCGTGCTTGCTCGAGATGCCGACGCCGCCGCGGCGGTGCCCCTTGCGGAAGCCGGCCTGCTCGATCAGCCAGGCGGCCGAGAGCTTGGTGGCGTCGCCGGCCGGAAACCGCGGCACGGCCTCCGGCGCGAGGCCGCGCGCGGCGACGCGGCCGAGCACGCCGTCGAGGGCCGCCGCGCCGACCACGGGGTTCATGAAGAACGAGCCGTCGCTGCGCGTGTCGGCATCTTCGGGGTCGAGCACCATGCCCTTGCGCCGTCGCAGCGCCAGCACCGCCTGCCGTACGCGCGCCAGGTCGGCGTCGCTCCCCTCGGCTTCGAGGTGGCGCGCCAGCTCGGGGTAGCGCAGCGCCGGCGGCCCGCCGTTCCGCAACCGAAAGGTGACGGCGAGGATCACCCAGCGGTCGCGCTCCTCGCGCTTGAAGGCGCTGTCGCGGTAGGCGAAGCCGCACTCCTCCGCGCTGAAGCGCCGCCGCACGCCCGCGGAGCGAGACAGCGCCTCCACTTCCACGACCGTCTCCGCGACCTCCTGCCCGTAGGCGCCGACGTTCTGGATCGGCGTCGCGCCGACGGAGCCGGGGATCCCCGACAGGCACTCGAAGCCGCCGCGGCCCGCGGCCACCGCACGCTCCACCAGCGGGTCCCACGGCTCGCCCGCCGCCGCGCGCAGCATCACGTCGCCGCCGGCGGTCTCCTCCTCGACGCCGCGCAGCGCCACGTGCAGCACCAGCCCCGGGAAGCCTCCGTCGGCGATCAGCAGGTTGCTGCCGCCGCCGAGAACGAAGATCGGCAGCGCCACGTCCGCGGCCCACGCCAGCGCCTCCTCCACCTCCTCCGCGCTCGTCGCTTCGACGAACCAGCGCGCCGGCCCGCCGATGCCGATGGTGGTCAGCGGCGCGAGCGGCACCCGCTCGCGCAAGCCGCGCGGGCGGGAGCGTTGCGATGCGCCGGCCATGCGGCCGTGAGTATAGGCGGCGCACTCATCCACACCCGGCTCGGGTGCGTAGTGCTGATGTCAGTCAGTCACCACAAGGGGAGGAATCCAGATGAACGTGAAGAAGACGACGCTGCTCGCGGCCCTCGCCGTGGCCGCCCTGGCGGTGCCCGCCACCGCCTCCAGCCACCGCGAGGCCCTCGCGGTGCTCAACGAGCCCTGCGCCGACAACACCGACACCTACGCCTGGGTGTCCGACGGCGCGCACGACAAGCTCTACCTGATCATGAACTTCAACCCGCTCCACGAGCCGGGCCAGGGCAACCAGGGCTTCCGCGCCTGCAACGGCTACCGCTACGAGTTCCACATCGGCAAGGGCACCAGCCTCAAGGACGAGGCGGTCTACCGCGTCGAGTTCAAGAACACCCTGACGCCCGAAGCGGCGCCGAGCGCGAGCGACGGCGCTGGGCGGCGGCAACGAGCTGCTCTGGCAGCTCACCGGCGGCACCGAGACGATGACGGTGACGCGGCTGTTCAGCCCCTCGCAACCCGGCGAGGACGGTCCTCGGCGCCGAGCCTGGCGGTGCTGCCGAACAACCACGGTCCGCAGACCGACCGGCTGATCTACGGTCTGGGCAGCTTCGCGGGCTACCAGACTCCGGCAACCCCGACAGCCGCGCAGGACGCGCTCTACGACCAGGCCTTCGTCGACACCTTCATCCACACGCTCGCCAACGGCGGGCGCGTCATCGCCGGCCAGTTCGACGACCCCTACCAGCTCGACGAGAAGGGCATCTTCGACCTCGTCAACCTGGGCGCGCGGCGACCTCGGCGGCATCGCCGGCGCGCGCACGACGCCGATCGAGGACGTCTTCACCGGCTTCAACGTCTTCTCGATCGCCCTCGAGATCCCGATCACCGACCTCTTCCCGAGCGGCATCCCGCACAACGGCACGCTGGTGTCGACCAGCACCGACAGCCTGCTGCGCATCTGGTCGAGCATCTCGCGCCAGCAGACGCAGACCGTCGACCCCGGCAACGTCATCACCGGGCTCAAGGGCTCCGGCAAGTACGTGCAGGTCGGCCGCAACGCGCTGCCGCTGTTCAACGCCGGCCTCGTCGGCACGCAGCGCCACACCAAGTACCTGCGCAGCACCCCGCTCACCGACGTGACCAACTTCGGCGCCGACATCCTCTTCCCGGTGCTGGTGCGCGACGCCGACGCGCTCGGCATCTACGCGGCGCTCGGTCGTCCCGGCCGCCACGGTGGCCACCCTCAAGGGCCCGCGCGTCGACATCATCAACGCCGTCAACCTCGGCCGCCCGATTCCCATCGCCGACGGCTCCACCGGCGACGTCATCACCCTCGACGCCGCCGTCGACTCGAGCTTCCCCAACGGCCGGCGCCTCGGCGGCGGGCCGACGCCCGAACGCGCCACCAGGTCAACGTCAACACCGTGGTCCTGAGCCTGGTCGCCGCCGGCGACCCCTTCGCCGGGCTCTGTCAAGGGCGTCGAGGTCAACGACAAGAACTTCCTGAACCGCTTCCCGTTCCTGGCGCCGGCCCACAACGGGCTGCTCCAGGGCCATGGCGGCATCAACCTGCCGACGGTGCCGGACATCCCGGACCCGGACGCTCCGCAACCCTGCGAGTGACGGCTGCGGCGGGGTCTCCGGCGCGAGGCCCCGTCGCCAGTCGGCTGACTCGCCACCGCGACGATCCCCGTGGCCCGCGCCACGGGGATTTGCGCGTTTTCGCGCAACTTTCCCGCGTTTCGCGTTATCATGCGCCCTCCGGCACCGCATCGGCGCCGCGACCAGGCCCGCCCGGCCACTCGGTCATCCAGAACGACCATCCCAGACGCCCACACCCGCCGGCCCCGCCTGCCGGCGGCCAGGGGAATAGTTTCCTCGGCGGAACCCGTTTGATCCAATGTTGGAGGGGTACGGGTCCGGTCCCGTCCCTGGATCGACTCGCCCAATAGGGAGAACTGCTTGACCCAGCGTAAGTTGCGCCCCCAGGACGTGCTTGCCAACGCCATCCGGCAACTGCTCGAGCGCGGGCAGAAGCAGGGCTACCTGCTGTACGACGAGATCTACGACACGCTCCCCGAGAGCGTGCTCGACCAGCCGGGCGAGCTCGAGGACCTCTACACCCGTTTCGGCGACGAAGGGGTGGTGGTCATCGACCGCCCGCAGCTGTACCACACCCCGCACGCCGAGGAGGCGGAGCCCGACCTCGCCACCAAGGAGTCGGAGACCGAGGTCCACGCCGCCGACGACGACGCCGGCAGCGACCCGGTGCGCCTCTACCTCCAGGAGATGGGGGCGGTGCCGCTGCTCGACCGCGCCGGCGAGGTGGTGCTCGCCGAGCAGCTCGAGCGCGGCCAGGCCGAGGTCTTCCTCGCCCTCGCCGACAGCGAGACGCTGCTCGTCCAGCTGCTGCGCCTCCACGAGAGCGGGATGGAGGACGTCGAGGGCGCCTTCGAGGCGCTGCCGGGGGTAGCCGACCGCCTCGACACCAAGCGCAAGGGCCGCGTCGAGAAGGCGATGGCCGTCTTCCGCAAGGTCGCCGTCATCGGCGCCGAACTGGCGGTGGTGCGCGAGCAGCTCGACGCCACCGACGACGACGACCGCGAGCGCGGCAAGCTCGAGCGCGACGCCGACCGCGTGATGGCGAAGCTGTCGGCCGAGATCCGCAGCGTCGACCCCGCGGGCCAGGTGCGCAACCGCATCCTCGGCATGCTCGACGCCCTCTGGCGGCCGCTGTCGCGCGCCGCGCAGGAGGCCAAGGCCATCGACCGCAAGATGCGGACGACCAAGTCCGACCACCTCAAGGCGCTGTACAAGAAGCGGGCGTCCGCCAAGCGCGCCGAGCTCAAGCAGCTCGAGCAGAAGTCCGGCCTCTCCTGGCGGGAGATGGAAAAGGCGATGGTGCGCATCCGCTCCGGCGAGGCCGAGTGCGAGGTCGCCAAGGAGCGCCTCATCCGCGCCAACCTGCGCCTGGTGGTGTCGATCGCCAAGAAGTACACCTACCGCGGCATGCAGCTGCTCGACCTGGTGCAGGAGGGCAACATCGGCCTGATGCGCGCGGTCGAGAAGTTCGAGTTCCGCCGCGGCTACAAGTTCTCCACCTACGCCACCTGGTGGATCCGCCAGGCGATCACCCGCGCCATCGCCGACCACTCGCGCACCATCCGCATCCCGGTGCACATGCTCGAGACGCTCAACAAGCTGCGCCGCACCACCACGGCGCTGGTGCAGGACCTCGGCCGCGAGCCGACGCCGGAAGAGATCGGCCAGCGCATGGACCTGCCGGTGTCGAAGGTGCGCGAGATCCAGAAGATCGTGCAGCAGCCGATCTCCCTCGACACTCCCATCGGCGAGGACGGCGACAGCTATCTCGGCGACATCCTTCCCGACCAGCAGGCGGAGTCGCCGCTCTCCAGCTTCCTCGCCGCCGACCTGCGGCGCGAGACGATGGAGGTGCTGCGCACGCTGACGCCGCGCGAGGAGAGCGTGCTGCGCATGCGCTTCGGCATGGCCGAGGACGGCGAGCTCACCCTCGAGGAGGTCGGCCGCTCGTTCAACGTCACCCGCGAGCGGGTGCGGCAGATCGAGTCCGAGGCGCTGCGTAAGCTGCGGCGGTCGGGGCGGGCGTCGCGGCTGCGGCCGCTTCTCGAGATCGTCGACTAGGTGCGCGGTCTCGCCGGCATGGCTCGCCGCGCCGAGCGCGGCGTCGCCGCTTCGATGCCGCGCTCGGGCGCGAGCGCCGCTCCGGCTGGTCGCAAGCTGCCGTCGATGTCGACGGTGTGGCGCGAGGCGCGCGACATCGTCTGGGCGCGGCGTGGCCGGCTCGCCGTCGGCATGGTGCTGATGCTGGTGTCGCGGCTTGCCGGCATGGTGCTGCCGGCGAGCTCGAAGTTCCTCATCGACAAGGTGATCGGCCTCCAGCAGGTCGAGCTGCTGCTGCCGCTGGCGCTGGCGGTGGCCGCTGCCACGCTGGTGCAGGCGGCGACCTCGTTCGGCCTCTCCCAGCTGCTCGGCATCGCCGCCCACCGCGCCATCACCGAGCTGCGCCGGCAGGTCCACCAGCACGTGCTGCGGCTGCCGGTGGCCTACTTCGACACCGTCAAGAGCGGCGAGATGGTGTCGCGCGTGCTCAACGACGCCGAGGGGATCCGCAACCTCGTCGGCACCGGCCTGGTGCAGCTGGTGGGCAGCATCGTCACCGCGGTTGCCGCCCTCGGCGTGCTGCTGTGGCTGAACTGGAAGCTCACCTTCGCCACCCTGGCGCTGATGACGCTCTTCCTCGTCGTCATGACGACGGCGTTCAAGAAGGTGCGGCCGCTGTTCCGCGAGCGCGGGCGGATCCAGGCCGAGCTCACCGGCCGCCTCGCCGAGAGCCTCGGCGGCGTGCGCGTGGTCAAGGCCTACACGGCCGAGAAACGCGAGGAGCGCGTCTTCGCCCGCGGCGCCCACAAGCTGCTGCGCAACGTCGCCCAGACGATCACCACCACCTCGGCGATCGGCTCCTTCTCCAGCCTGGTGATGGGCGGCGTCGGCGTGGTGATGATGCTCGTCGGCGGCCGCGCCATCCTCGCCGGCCAGATGACGCTCGGCGACTTCGTCATGTACGTCTTCTTCACCGGCATGCTGGCGGCGCCGCTGGTGCAGATCGCCCACATCGGCACCCAGCTCTCCGAGGCCTTCGCCGGCCTCGACCGCATCCGCGAGGTGCAGAAGCTCGCCGGCGAGGACGAGGGCGACGCCGAACGCCGGCCGCTGCCGGTCGTGCGCGGCGACGTCGACTTCCAGGGCGTCAGCTTCGAGTACCTGCCCGACCGGCCGGTGCTGCGCGACGTCTCCTTCCACGCCCCGGCCGGAACCACCACGGCGCTCGTCGGTTCGAGCGGCGCCGGCAAGAGCACCCTCATCCACCTCGTGCTCGCCTTCGCGCGGCCGCAGCAGGGGCGGGTGCTGGTCGACGGCGAGGACCTCGCCGAGGTGCGGCTGCGCGACTACCGCGCCCAGGTGGGCGTCGTGCTGCAGGACAACTTCCTCTTCGACGGCACGGTGCGCGACAACATCGCCTACTCGCGCCCTGACGCCACCGACGAGCAGATCCGCGAGGTGGCGCGCATCGCCCACGCCGCCGAGTTCGTCGAAGGCTTCGCCGACGGCTACCAGACGGTGATCGGCGAGCGCGGCGTCAAGCTCTCCGGCGGCCAGCGCCAGCGGCTCGCCATCGCCCGCGCCATCCTCGCCGACCCGCGCATCCTCATCCTCGACGAGGCGACCTCCAGCCTCGACAGCGAGAGCGAGGCGCTGATCCAGGACGCGTTGCGGGCGCTGCGCAAGGGGCGGACGACCTTCGTCATCGCCCACCGCCTGTCGACCATCTTCAGCGCCGACCAGATCCTGGTCATGGACGGCGGCCGCATCGTCGAGCGCGGCACCCACCGTGAGCTGCTCGCCAAGGACGGAAGGTACCGCGACCTCTACGAGGCGCAGTACCGCCTCGAGACCGACCAGTTCGTCAACCCCGGCGAAGACCCTCTGGCGGTGGCCCTTGCCGGGCCGGCCGTGGGTGCCGGCCGCCCGCTGGGCGAGCCGGGACCGCGGCTGTTGCCGTAGGCTCGGCGGCGCATCGTCTCAGATCACGGCGGCGGTTCCGGCGGGCGAGGGTGAATTTCGCCCGCCGCGGCCGTCTAACCAGGGACCACGCGACAGTCGTAGGAGGGTCCACCGTGGGCAAGAAGTCGTCCGTGCCCGGCAGCTTCAGCGCCAAGCTCGTCCCCGCTCCCCCGCTCCGCGTCGACCAGTTCGTCTCCCGCCCCGACACGCCGGGGAACGTCGCCGTCTGCCTGAGCGGCGGCGGCTCGCGGGCGCTCACCGCCGGCATGGGGCAGCTGCGGGCGCTGTCGTACCTGCAGCTCAATGGCAAGAGCCTGCTGAGCCAGACCAAGGCGCTCTCCACCGTGTCGGGCGGCTCGTGGGTGGGCGTCACGTACGAGTTCCTTTCCGGCGCCACGACCGACGAGGACTTCCTCAACCAGTACGTGCCCGACCCCGCCGCGCTGGTGCCGACGCGCAGCGGGGACGTCCCGACCGCCGAGATCCTCGACGAGCTGCCCAACGGCAACCTCGGCAACACCATCAACACCGAGCTGTTCTCGATCCCCGCCATCGCCCTCGAGGCGTTCCTGCTCTACAAGTTCCTGAAGACGCCGGAGAACTTCCTCTGGCAGGCGCTCATCGGGCTGCACATCATGGGGCCCTACGGGCTGGACAACCTCGACCACCGCAACGGCATGCAGCCTACCTCGCTGTTCTCATGGGACCCGGAGTCCTTGGCGGCGGCGGTCACCGGGCCCAATCCGAGCCTCGCCGGCGAGACGGCGCACCTCATCGCCAGCAGCGCCGACGCCGCGCGCACGACGCGGCCGTTCCTGCTCTGCAACACGTCGCTGTTCCTCAACGAGCCGGAGACGAAGGTGCAGTTCCTGGCGCCGGTGCAGGCGACGGCGTTCTTCACCGGCGTCGTCGGCGCGCCGACGGGCACCGACGCCAACGGGCGCTCGCCGGGCGGCGGCGGCGTCACCTCGTTTGCCTTCGACTCGGCGCCGACGGCGGTCGCCGGGGCGCAGGTGACGGTGAGCCAGGATCGCCAGTGGGCGCTGGTCGACATCGTCGGCGCCAGCAGCGCCGCCTTCGCCGAGACGCTGCAGAACCAGGTCGCCGAGTGGCGGCAGGACACTTCGAAGTTCAAGGCCCACGTCAACCAGTTCGCCGACGAGGTCCTCGACTGGCTGGCCAAGCGGCTGCCGAAGGTCGAGCTCGAGCTCGCCAGGCTCTTCGTCGACGCCGCCAAGGACCTCGCCGACTTCGGGCTGGTCGCCGAGCTCAAGTCCGACCTCGACTTCCTGCAGGACCTCATCCCCGAGTACCGCTACTGGCCGGTGGCGAGCGTGCAGCCCTGGCCCGACACCAAGCCGACGCGCTTCGCCGACGGCGGCAGCCTGGAGAACCTCGGCGTCGCCTCGATGCTCTCCTACGCCGACGTCGACAACCTCATCTCCTTCATCAACTCCAGCACGCCGCTGGCGAAGGACAGCAAAGGCGTCATCATCGTCGACGGGGCGCTGCCGCCGCTGTTCGGCTACCAGCCCTACCAGTCGAGCGTCGGCTACGTCCTCTACGAGGGAGCCGCCGACCCGGCCTCACCGATCTTCGGGCACAGCCAAGTCTTCCCCTCGGACCAGTTCCAGCCGCTGCTCGACGGCCTCTGGGCAGCGAGCAGCGGCAGCGCCAGCCCCAACACCAACCCGGCCACCTTCAAGCAGACGCTCGAGGTGCTCGCCAATCCGTGGTTCGGCGTTCGCGGCGAGGGCCGGACGGTGAACGTCCTCTGGTGCTACATGAACCGCGTCAACGCCTGGTACGACCTGCTCGATCCGTCCGTGCAGCAGATCCTCGGCGACCCCACCGACCCCCACTCGTACCACTCGTTCCCGCACTACAGCACCGCCGACACCCACCTCGACGCCACAGAGATCAACCTGCTCGCGAGCATGACCGCATGGTGCGTGGCAGGAGATCCCAACAAGGATCTCTTCCTGTCGATGTACGGCAGCTAGCGAAACGACGGCGGTTGACCGCGACCGCGACCTAGGCGCCGCGCACCGGCTAAAGCGCTGTTTCATAGCGCAAGGGGAAATCGCGCTCCCGCGGCCGTCTAAGCAGCCGATCGCGACCGATCAAGCTACCGCACGAAAGGAGAAGGACCATGGCTTCCACCACAGGCTGTTTGGACGATCCTGCCGCCTTGTTAGAGCAGCGAGTTTGCATTCACAACGTCTCGAAGGATGCTCGCGGCACGCTCGAGCTCAATGCGAAGGAGCCGGAGGCGTGCGGCACGCCGGAGTGCGTGACGCTCAAGACCGTCCACCGCTTCAAGGTGGAGCTACGCAGGCACGAATGCGATTCGAAATCCGGTGCGCTGCTCGACGGCACGCTAGTGGTGGAGCGGCTGGTGACGGCGTTCGAGCGCGACGGCCTCCAACGTGGCGTGCACGCGGGCGACTTCGACTGGTTCATCGACGGCGGCGGGCTGATCCGCGGCCGGATCTCGGGAATCACCAACGCCGGAACCCACCGCGCACCTGTCTTCAAGCCTTGTGAGCGTTGTCACGAGCCGGGGGTGCTCATCGGACGCCTCTGCGGCGAAATTGAGCAGGCCCCGCCGGGAGCGGACTACCTCCAGCGTGCAAAGGTGGTAGCGACATACAAGGTCCAGTTCAAAGCCTCGGACCAGGGGGGCGACGATCCCGATATACAGGGCACCGTCGAAGGCGTGGTAATCGTGCCCTGTCAAGGGTAAGTCCCGAGGCCCATCGACGACCGGCAACACTGCGGGCGACCGCCGCCTCGGCCGCGGGTTGTCAAGCTACCAGCCGTCCCAGGTGGTAGCGGGCCTGCCGGCGCCACCACGGCCACTCGTGCGAGACGTCGCGGCCCCAGATGTCGCGCGCGTGGCTGATCCCTTTGGCCGCGAGCAGGTCGGCGAGGGCCTGCGTCTCCTCGATGCAGCCTTCCTCCCAGGCGCCCTGGCCGCAGACCAGCGTCAGGTGGGTGCCCTGCTGCACGCGCTCGAGCGCCTGGCCGTCCATGCCGGCGACGTAGGCGAGCGGGTTGTTGAAGTAGACGTCGCCGTTCTGGAAGCCGTCGGTGAAGTGCCGCATCTCGTAACGGCCGCTCATGCACAGCGCGTAGGGGAAGGCGTCGGGGAACTTGAGCGCGAAGTTGGCGGCGTAGAAGGCGCCCAGGCTGCAGCCGGAGACCGCGACGCGGATGCCCGGCGTGTGGCAGTCCTCGCGGATCCACGGCAGCAGCTCCTCCATGACGTAGCGCTCGAAGAGCTGGTGGCGCCCGATGCGCCAGTCGGGCGGGTTCTCGCGCCGCGTCCACGCCTCGGAGACGTTGCTCTCCGTGCAGTAGAGCTTGATGCGCCCCTCGGCGATCAAGTCCTCCAGCGTCTCCACCATGCCGTGCGCCGCCCACTCGTGGGCGAAGCCCGCGGCGGTCGGGAAGACCAGCAGCGGCTGCCCGAAGTGGCCGTAACGCCAGAGGTGATACGGCCGGCCGAGGTACTTTCCACCTACCCGTTCGAGCGCCTGCGGGATCTTCATCGCCACCGCCTCTGTTCGATCTCGGAGCTGTCTATTGGAGGCGGAAGCGTATCGCGATCCGGGCCTCGGCTTCGACCGCCTCGCCGTTGCGGCGCGCCGGCTCGAAGCGGGCGTTGAACGCGGCGCGCCTCGCGGCCGGCTCGAAGCCCATCCCCAGCGGCTCCCCCACCGGGTCGGCGGAGAGCACGCGGCCGCTGCTGCTGACCATGACCTGCAGGCTGACGACGCCCTCGCGCCGCATGCGCAGTGCGAAGGTCGGATACTCCGGCGTCGGCAGGGAGAGGAGCCGCGGCGGCTCGTAGGTCGCCGGCGGCGGCTCCTCGGCGAGCGGTGCCGCGGGCTCGCCGTAGGCGGGCGTGGCGATGGCCCCGGGGTACAACTGGCCGTCCGCTGACTCCGACCCCGGCTCGGGCGGCGGCAGGCCGAGCGGCTCCGCTTCGCGCACCGGCGGCACCGTGCCCACCGGCGCCGCCTCGCCGGAACGCGGCGCCGGCGGCACCGGGCCGACGCCACGCCCATTCCCCGGCTGCCACACCGGCGGCAGGGCGGAGCCCACCACCTCCTGCGTGTTGCCTCCCGCGCCGCGGAACAGCAACATGGCGAGGACGAGGCCGCCGGTGACCAGGACCACCAGCCCGGCGGCGCCGAGGACGATCAGCAGCGGCGGCAGCCTTCCCGGCGTACCGGCCGGCCGCCCGCCCGCCGATCTCGTTCGGCGCCTGTTCGGCAGCTCGGGCACGCTCATGCGTTCATTGTAGGAGGTCGCTCGCGTCGGGGGAGCCCGCACCGTGGGCGATAGACTTGCAAAGGAGCCGCCTTCCAGAAACACCGTGCCGATGAAGAGCTCTCTCCCCTTCCTCCTCCCTGCCCTCTTGCTCGGCTTCGCCGTCGGGCAGCTCGCGCCCGCCATGCTGCCGGCCGCCAAGGTGACACCAGCGCAGTCGCGCCGGCCGGCCGGGCAGGCACAGGCGGCGCCGGGCCTCCTCGATACGCCGGCCGCCAGCCCCCAGCTGCCGCCCATCCCCAGCGGCCTCAGCGACGAGGAGAAGCGCGACATCTCGATCTTCCGCCGCTCCTCGCGCTCGGTGGCGTTCATCACCAGCATCGCGCTGCGGCGCGACATGTTCACCTTCGACGTCATGCAGATCCCGCAGGGCGCCGGCAGCGGCTTCCTGTGGGACGACCAGGGGCACGTGGTCACCAACTACCACGTCATCAGCCAGGGCAGCAGCTTCCAGGTGACGCTCTCCGACCACACCGACTGGCCCGCCGAGGTGGTCGGCTCCGCCCCCGACAAGGACATCGCCGTGCTGCGCATCGACGCGCCGCGCGACAGCCTGCGGCCGCTCGACCTCGGCGCCTCGCGCGGGCTGGTCGTGGGCCAGCGGGTGCTCGCCATCGGCAACCCCTTCGGGCTCGACCAGACGCTCACCGTCGGCGTCGTCAGCGCCCTCGGCCGCGAGCTCACTTCGCCCAGCGGCCGCACCATCCGCGACGTGGTGCAGACCGACGCCGCCATCAACCCCGGCAACTCGGGCGGGCCGCTTGCTCGACTCCACCGGCCACCTGATCGGCGTCAACACCGCCATCTACAGCCCCAGCGGCACGTCGGCCGGCATCGGCTTCGCGGTGCCGGTGGACGCCGTCAAGCGGCTGGTGCCGCAGATCATCCGCTTCGGCAAGCCGCTGCAGCCGGGAGTCGGCATCGTGCCGCTCTCCGACCAGTGGTCGCAGCAGATCGGCATCCAGGGCGTCGCGGTGCAGGAGGTGCAGCCCGGCAGCCCGGCGGACCGCGCCGGCATCGTCGGACTGCAGGAGCGGCGGCGCCGCCTGCGCCTCGGCGACGTCATCGTCTTCGTCGACGGCAAGCGGGTGAGGAACGTCGACGACCTGCTCTACGCCATCGAAGCGGCCGGCGTCGGCAACGACGTGACGCTGACGGTGATGCGCGACGGCAAGGAGCGCACCGTCGAGCTACCGGTCATCCAGCAGTGATGCGGCGCAGGATCTCACTCGCCGCGGCGAGCTCCTCGTCGGCGATGGCGTGGCCGAGCCCCGGGTAGCGCGCGACCTGCACCTCGGCGCCCAGGCGCGAGAGGACAGTGGCGCTCTCCTCCACCCGCGTCCACGGCACGTGCGGGTCGGGGTCGCCGGCGCCGAGGAAGGCCGGCGTGCCGTCGAGTGACCCGGGGTAGTCGCGCGGCGTGCCGGGAGGTCCGATGAGGCCGCCGGTGAAGGCAACGACGCCGCCGTAGCGCCGCGGGTGGCGCGCGGCGTACTCGAGCGTCAGGCAGGCGCCCTGCGAGAAGCCGGCGAGGAGCACGCGGTCGGCGGCGATGCCTTCGCCGGCGAGCTCGCCGACGATCTCGTCGACGCAGGCGAGCGCCGACGAGAGCCACGGCTCGTTGGCCTCGAGCGGCGCCAGGAAGCTGTAGGGGTACCAGGTGCGCCCGGCCGCCTGGGGCGCCAGGTAGGCGACGCCGGGACACCGCAGCGGCCCGGCGAGGCCGAGGATGTCGTCGGCGTCGGCGCCGCGGCCGTGCAGCAGCACCACCGCGGCCCGCGCCTCGCCCGGCGGCGCGCCGGTCCGCACCACCGGCTGCCCCTGGTGCGGACCGCGCGAGGCGCCGGCGTCTGCCTTCTCGCTCGTCATGCCGGGCGCAGCATACGCCGGCGCCCGGCAGGCTCTGGATCAGTTGTTTCGCTGCGGCGCCAAGACGCGCCGCAGCTCCACGACACGAACCCTCGTCCTCGACTCGGGTCTCAGTTGAGCGAGGGAGTGTTCTCGGCGAAGTACTCGTGGCTGTCGGCGTTGTCGACCGCCTTGCGGGGGTTCTTCTGCGCCAGCTTCTTGCACGCCGTCTGGCCGTAGGCGTTGTCGTTGGTGCCGGCGACGACGCTGAAGTGGCTCATCTCGTGGACCAGCGTGCCGGCCTTCGAGTCGGTGCCGGTCGCCGGGGCCTGCCAGAACACGCTGCAGAGGTAGATCTTGTACGGCTGGTTCGAGTAGACGTAGGCGTACGCGTTGATGTTGCAGGTGCTGCAGTCGAAGGTGATGGCGGCGTTCTGGAAGGCGGTGAGGATGGCGTCGAAGTTGCCGTCCACCGAGTTGTAGAGGCTGTTCGTCGGCGTGCCGAACCAGGTGGTGTAGCGCGGACCGGCGGTGTTGGCGGTGTGGCTGCCGAGGTAGCTCGCCGAGCCGTTGGCGTAGTTGGTGGCGTTGCTGCGCGCCGTGTTGAGCGCGCTCTGGTCGCCCGACGAGCAGCCGACGAAGCTCGTGCTGGCGGCCTTGCCCTCGATCTGCATCAGCTTCTCGAAGCAGGTCGGCGACACGCGGGTCGCGCTCGACCGCCATCGCCGTGCGGTTGGACACCAGCTCGGTGATGCCGAGCACCTTGAGCGGCGCGGCGTCGAGCAGCACGTCCTGCGCGAAGGCGTGATAGCGGACGCTGTACTCGCCGGTCTTCGAGAAGTCATACGACCCGGCGAGGTCGACGGCCATCGCGAGCGACGCGCCGGCGGCGACGCGGACGTAGTCCTCCGGCCGCGGAGTGCCGAACTTGACGTGACGGCCGGTGTAGGCGACCGGCTCGCCGTCGCGCGTCACCTCGAAGAGCTCGGTGTAGATCCCGTCGATCGGCGTCTGCCAGCGCAGCACGTAGAAATCGACCGCCGTGCGATTGGTGAGGGTGAACCCGACGGTCGGGCGCTCGGTGAGCCCGAAGTGGCCGTCCGACTCCAACCGCACCGTGAGACCGCCGCCGCCGCGGGGCGCCGCCGCCGCCGGGCTCGCGAGCCAACCGAGAAGGACGACCACCACCAGCAGACATCCAACCAACTTGTGACGCATTGCTGCTCCTCTCCTCGTTTCAGGGGTAGACGAATCACCGGAGCTCCGGAACCGCTTCTGGAGGCTGCGTGGCACAAGGGCAAGGGGCGTGCCGCCGGAAGGCAGCGGCGACGATTGGTGCTAAATCGCTGCAATTACGAAGGTTGTCTGAAGTTGCGTCGACGCGGCGCGGCGGCTTTCCTCGGGCCGCCGGACTAGCCGCTGACCCACTCGGCTCAGCGGCGGACCCGCTGCAGCCATCGGTCGAGCGTCAGTCTGGATCCAGCCCGAGCGGCACTCGCGGGTCTCGCGCCGACTCGCGCCCCGCCGCCACCCAGCCGTAGCGGGTGATGAGCGAGCCCGCGATCGCCGCCACCGCGGCGGCCTTGCGCGCGCCGAACAGCCGCAGCAGCAGCGGCACCGGCCCCGACAGCACGCCGCCCGCCCGCACCAGCGCGCCGCTGCTCCCCTCCTTGAGCGGCGCGTGGGCGGGGTGGTCGTCGAGCTCGTGCACGACGCCGGTCGCGATCTCCGCCAGCGCCGCCGCGACGCCGAGCCGGTTGAGCGCCGGGTGGTCGTGGCCGAGCAGCTCGAGCAGCGACACCGCCGCGCCGAGCCCCGAAGCCGCGAAGTGGATGGGCAGCACCGAGACGCTGCGGTTCCACGCCGGGATGGCGGTGGCGCCGACGAGCACGCCGGTGTAAGTGGTCATCACCAGGCCGGTCGCCGCGGCGAGCACGCCGGCCGCGTCGCCGACGACGCGCACCGGCACGGCCGCGCGCGAGCCGCCGGCCGCGGCGCGCCTCCGCACCAGGTCGGCGAAAGCCGCCGCGCCGGCGCTGCTGCCGAAGGCGGTGAGCGTCCAGGCGCCCATCGACATCGGGCTCTGCGGCTTCCACACCCGCAGCATGTTGAGGAAGCGCTCTGGACGGCCGAGGTCGCTGATCAGCAACGGCGCCGAGAGCGCGCCGCCGAGGGCAGCCACCCAGCGCGCATCGCGCACCAGCTCGCCTTCGTCGTCGTCGCCGAGAGCGCGCGCGGCGGCGCCCACCACCGCCGCCGCGCCGGCGGCGCCGCCGACGAAGAAATACAGCGGCACCTCCCACGTCCACGTCGGCTCCTTGAGCAGCGGCCGACCGTAGTAGCCGGTGGCGGCGCTCGGGGTGTCGCGCGCGCCGGCACCGTCCTCCGAGCCGGCCGGAACCACCCCCGCCGCCGGCATCGGCGAGCCGGCCGGGCGCACGCCCGGCGCCTGGACGACGCCTTCCTCCGCCGCACGCTCGCGCAGCTCGTCGAGACGCCGCTCGCTCGCCGCATCCGGCCGACGAGGGCGCCGCGGCCCGCGCCGCGCGCCGCGTCCGTCGTCGTCGGGCGAGCTCAGTCGTCCCTCCCGGCGAGGAAACAGCCGACCGCGGCCAGCAGCAGGCCTCCCGCCGCGAACGCCGCGGCGTGCCAGCCGTCGCGCTGGTAGACCGTCGGCACCTCCGGCGCCAGCGGCAGGTTGTAATCGCGTCGGGTCGCCGCGCACGCAGGAACATCGCGTGCGTGCCGCCGACGCTCGTCTCGCGTCGGGTCCCACAGCACGGCGTCGGTCATGCCGCGCGCGTGCAGCTCGGCGAGGCGCTCCTCGGCGCGCTGCGCGCAGCTCCTCGAGCTCGCCGAAGAGGATCGACTCCGTCGGACACGCCTTCGCGCACGCCGGCTGCAGCCCGGCGATCTGGCGGTCGTAGCAGAACGTGCACTTGAACGCGCGGCCGTCCGCCTGCGCGCCGGTCGACGACGCCGAACGGGCAGCCGACGACGCAGTAGCCGCAGCCGTTGCAGACGTCGGGCTGCACGAAGACGCCGCCGAACTCGGTGCGCACGATCGAGCCGGTCGGACAGGCCTCGAGACAGCCGGCGTTCTCGCAGTGCTTGCAGACGTCGGAGGAGAACTGCCACGACAGCAGGCCGGGGTCGTTGCCGCCGCAGCCGATCGCCGGCGTCTGCTCGACGAACTTGACGTGCCGCCAGGTCGAGGCGCCGAGCGCGCCGGTGTTGTCGTAGGAGTGGCCGGTGAACAGAAGCCGTCCTCGGGCACCTCGTTCCACTCCTTGCACGCCACCTCGCAGGCCTTGCAGCCGATGCAGAGCGTGGAGTCGGTGAGGAAGCCAGTGACGCGCTCGGTTCGCATGCGTTCACTCGGTATCAACTGCCGCGACGTCCAGTTGCCGCAGCACATCAACGCCCCGCGGCCGTCGCCCGCGCGCCAGCGAGCAGACCAGCGCCTTCGACTCGATGATGCGCACGTTCGGCTCCTCGGAGATCGCCACCAGGTCGTTGACGACGTCGCCGGTGACGAGGCCGCGCGGCCCCCAGTGGTACGGCAAGCCCGACCTGGTGCACGCGCTTGCCGTCGATCGTCGAGCGGCGGCATGCGCGTCGTCACGAGCGCGCGCGCTTCGATCGATGCCGCGCGGCGTGGCGATCGTGACCCAGTCGCCGTTGGCGATCGCCGGCCTCGGCCGCCAGCTCGGGCGAGATCTCGGCGAAGAGCTCCGGCTGCAGCTCGGCGAGATGCGACAGCGTGCGCGTCATGCCGCCGGCGGTGTGGTGCTCGGTCAGCCGGTACGTCGTCAGCACGTGCGGGAAGCGCGGGTCGCGCGAGGCGCGCGTAGGCGTTGTCGGGGCGCTCGCTTCGGCTGCGCCGCCGGATTCGTCTGCTGGCCGTAGAGCGGGTTGCCGACCGGGCGATCTCGAGCGGCTCGTAGTGCGTCGGCAGCGGACCGTCCTTGAGCCCCGACGGCACCCAGAGCCAGCCCAGCCCGTCGGGGTGCATGATGAACGGCTGCGTCGCCGGCGATGGCGTCGTCGCCCTGCGCGTCCGGGCGGCGGCTGGTAGTCGGGCGGCTTGCCGCGCGTGAAGTCCGGCGACGTCGTGGCCGGTCCACTCCCGCTGCCGCCTCGTCCCACCACACCAGCTTCTTGCGCTCGCTCCACGGCGCGCCGTCGGGCCGCGCCGAGCGCGGTTGTAGAGGATGCGGCGGTCCGAGCGGCCAGGCGAAGCCCCAGCCGTGCCCGTAGCGGCCCGCGCGCCGCGCCGTTGGCGCGGCCGGTTGACGCCGCCGGCGAAGACGCCGGAGTAGATCCAGCAGCCGCACGCCGTCGAGCCGTCGGCTGCGAGATCGGTGAAGCCGGTACCAGCTCGTCGTCGCCTGAGGGGCGGTTGCGCGTCAGCTGAGCTCGTCGCCGTCATCGCGAGGCTTCGTCGCAGCGGCCGTGGCGATCAGCTTGCGGCCGTGGATCTCGCGCGCGACGCCTCCACCACCGGCTCGCCGTCGCGCTTCGAGCGGGTAGTCCCACGTCAGCGCGCGCAGCGGCTCGTCGCGGCGCCGTCGGCTGCCACGCACGCGCTCTTCAGCCGCCGGCCGAGGTGGTACGCGAACCACGCCTCGCTGCGGCAGTCGCCGGGCGGCTCGACGGCCTTCTCGTGCCACTGCAGCAGGCGCTGCGTGTTCGTGAACGTGCCGTCCTTCTCGGCGTGCGCCGGCCGCCGGGAAGAAGAACACCTCGGTCTCGATCTCGTCCGGCGCAGCTCGCCGCGCTCGATCTCGGGCGAGTCGTACCAGAAGCTCGCCGTCTCGATCTCGACGAGGTCGCGCACGACGAGCCACTTCAGCTTCGCCAGCGCCTTGCGCTCGAGCTTGCGCGTTCGGCGCGCCGACGGCGGGGTTCTGGCCCATCACGAACAGCCCTTCGAGCTTGCCGTCGGCCATGTCGAGCCAGTAGCCCTGGTGCGAGTGGTCGCCGTCGACGCGCGGCAGCCAGCCGAAGCCGAAGTCGTTGGCGGCGCGTCGCGGCGTCGCCGTACCACGCCTTGAGCAGGCTCGACGATGTACTTGTCGAAGTTGTGCCACCAGCCGGTCGCGGTCTGGTGCTTGTCGACGTAGCTCGCGAGCGAGTCGCGCTCGCGCTCGAAGTCGGCATCGGCAGATAGCCGGGCAGGATGTCGTAGAGCGTCGGGATGTCGGTCGAGCCCTGGATCGAGGCGTGGCCGCGCAGCGCCAGGATGCCGCCGCCGGGCCGGCCGACGTTGCCGAGCAGCAGCTGCAGGATCGCGGCGGCGCGGATGATCTGCACGCCCATCGAGTGCTGCGTCCACCCGACGGCGTAGCAGATCGCGCCGGTCCGCTCGGGGCCCGAGCGCGCGTGCAAAACGCCTCGGCGACGCGCAGGAACTGCTCGCGCGGAATGCCGCAGGCGCGCTCGACCATCTCCGGCGTGTAGCGCGCGAAGTGGCGGCGCGTGACCTGGTAGACGCAGCGCGGATGCTGCAGCGTCTCGTCGCGCGTGCGGATGCTCGGCTGCGCTGGTCGCCCGCGCGATGGTCGCCTTCATCCGTCGCCGCCGCCGTCCTTGCCGTGACCGCCCTTCTCGGCTTCGTGGCCCGTCGCCTCGCCGCCGGGCCGCTTCGCCGTGGCGCCGCGGTAGAGCCAGCTCTCGGGGTCGTACTTCCCGTCCTCGTCGTCCCAGCCCGAGAAGAGGCCGTCGAGGTCCTCGGCGTCGCGAAGCTCGTCCTTGCAGCAGCACCGACGCGTTCGTGTAGCGGCACGACGTAGTCGCGGAACACCGTGCCGTGCTCGAGGACGTAGCGGATCAGGCCGCCGAGGAAGACGATGTCGCGAGCCGGCGCGCAGCGGCACCCAGAGGTCGGCCATCGCCGAGGTGCGGGTGAAGCGCGGGTCGACGTGGATGACCGTCGCGCCGCGCTCGCGCGCCTCGATCACCCACTGGAAGCCGACCGGATGGTTCTCCGCCATCGACGAGCCCATGATGAGGATGGCGTCGGCGTTGGCGAGGTCCTGCTGCGCGGTCGTCGCGCCGCCGCGCCCGAGCGTGGTGCCCAGACCGGGCACCGTGGAGCTGTGTCATATGCGCGCCTGGTTGCGACAGGCGCGATCATCCCCAGGCCGGCGGTGAACAGCTTCTTGATGAGGTAGTTCTCTTCGTTGTCGAGCGTGGCGCCGCCGAGGTGGGCGATGCCGGTGCACTGCATCAGCGCGCGGCCGTCGCGCTCCTCGTCGAAGGTGCGCTCGCGCGCTCTCCCAGACGCGGTCGGCGATGCGGTCCATCGCCTCCTCGAGCGGGATCTCCCGCCAGCGCGTCGCGAACGGCGCGCGGTACTTGACCTTGGTGAGCCGCGCCGGCGTGGGTGAGCAGCTCGTAGCGCGCGGCGCCTTTCGGGCAGAGCTGGCCGCGCGAGATCGGCGACTCGGGATCGCCCTCGATGGCGAGCAGCTTGCCGTCGCGATGATAGACGAGCTGGCCGCAGCCGACCGCGCAGTAGGGACAGACCGAGCGCGCCACCTGCGGCGCCGTCGGTCTTCGTCCGCAGCTCGCGAGTGCGCCCGCTCATCGCCTCCGGGCCGGTGCCGTCGCCGCCGTCGCGGAGCTGGCGGATCAGCGGCCACTCGCGGAGCAGGTCCCACATGCCGGCGATCCTACCGCCACCGCGACAGGGCGACTCGCGAGCGCGGCACTTCAGCGATCGGGAGACGCCGCACCCGCCGCGAGACGAGCTGCGGTCGCCGCGGCCGATCGGCACCGCCCAGTCGGGGCGTGCGCTCAGCAGCGGCCCGCTCTCGGTGCGCGAGGCCTGGCTGCACGTCGTAGACGTGGAGCTCCACCGGCTCGGTGCCGGCGAAGGTGAGCTCCACCAGCGTGCCTTCGGCCGGGAGCGTCACGTTCTCGACCGGTCTCCCACTCGTCGCGTTGGGCCGGCGGCGGCAGTGGCACCTCTTCGCCCTCGACGCGGCGCCGCTGCGAGGCGGTCGCCAGGCACATAGAAGCCGGCGATCGGCGCCCCACGCGGCGAGCGCAGCCGCGCGCGGACGCGCACGTCGCTCGCCGACCAGGTCACCACTTCGAGCGTGAGCTCCGGCGGCGGCGCCGCGAGAGGAGGCGCGGAAGCCGTCCACGCTTCGAGGTCCGGGGCCCAGGGGTAGGGCCCGCGCATCGTCCTGAACGCGAGCGTCGGCGGCAGCGGGATCGCCGTCGAGCCCGCCACCCAGCGGGTTTCGCCGCCGTCGGTGTCGCGGTAGAGCACCAGCGAGAGCGGCTGCGGGGCATCGGCGGTGAACTCGGGCAGGCGCGAGCGCGGCGACGGCGCCGACGAGCACCGCGGCGCCCGCCGCCGCGGCGAGCAGCAGACGCCATCGACGCGAAGCCTCCGCGAGCGCCGGCAGCGCGGCGGTGAGGACGAGAGCGACGACGGCCGTCACGCCCGGCAGCGCGCCGTCGCCCATGCCGTCGTAGAGCATCCAGGCGACCGGGAAGAGCAGCAGCGCCGCGGCGACGAGCGGCGGCAGACGTCGCCCAGGCGTCGAGGCGCGCGCTGGCGCGACGCCGCGCGGGCACGCCGCGCAGCTCGCTGGCGAGACCTGCCACGCCGGCGACGACTACCGGCACGACCAGCGGGTACGACACACCGGGCACGAGCGCCGCCAGCGGCGAGCGCGAGAAGCGACCAGGCGATCCAGGTCGCCGTCCAGGCGCCCTGCGGCGCCAGCCGCTCGCCCGCGACCCACGCGACCGTCGCCGTCGCCGCGAGCGCCGCGCTCCAGAAGGCGAGCTGCAGCGGCCAGCCGTTCGCCACCCACTGGTACGGCAGCGCGCCGAGCGCGTCGCAGCAGCCAGCGCAGCAGCCACGCCAGGAGCACCGACGCGAGGACGCCGCCGCGGCGACGCGCCAGCAGGCGCCACCGCGCCGCGCCGGTCCCAGAGGCGTCGCGCTTCGTCGGCCGCTGCGCTCGCCGTCGAGGGCCTCGCCCGCGGCGGCGCAGCGATCCGCCGGCGGCGACCACGAACACCGCACCGAGCAGCGCCAGCGGCAGCGTCCACGGCTCCGGCCAGCGGACGACGAACAGCGTCAGCACGTCGAAGAACACCGCGTCGCCCGGCGCGTGCCACGAGCCGCCGCTCCGTCCGCCAGCGCGCGCACCATCGCCAGCGCGTGGTCGCCGTGGTGCTGCAGGCTGCCGAGGTCGAGGTGTGCGAGGTCGTCGCGCGGCGTGTGGTAGCGCAGCGGCGCCGCCGACGAAGGCGAAGTTCACGCCCGCCATGCCCGCGCGCTTGAACACCGTCAGGTCGGTGTCGTTGGGCAGCCGCTGATAGATCGTGTAGTAGATCGAGTTGGTGGCCGGCCGCGGCAGCGCGCGCGCCGCCGCCGCGACCAGCCGCGCGTTGCCGGTCGACATCTCGAACAGCAGGCTCGGCCCGGTGGTGCCGCGCGCCTCGACGTTGACGACCGCTGCTGTCGCGCTTCACGCGCGCCTGCCTCGCGCACGAAGGCCTCGGCGCCGAGCAGCGCCTGCTCCTCGCCGTCGTCGATGAGCAGCCAGACGTCGCGCCGCGGCCGCGGCGCCGGCGAGCAGCGCGCGCGCCGCCTCGAGCGCGGTGGCGACGCCGACGCCGTCGTCGGCGGCTCCGGCCCCGGCCCACACCGAGTCGTAGTGGCAGGCGAGCAGCACCGCCGGCTCGATCCGACGTCGCTACCGGAGACGCGCGCCATCACGTTGACGACAGTCGCGCGCAGCGACCGCCACCGCCGCAGACGAAGCGCTCGCTCGACGTGCGGCCGCAAGCCCGAGCGCCGTGAGCTCGGCTTGCAGCCGCGCGCGCACCGCGGCGTTGGCAGCGCTGCCGGTCGGATGCGGCGCGCCGTCGCCGAGCACTCGTGCCAGCGCGGCCCGCGCCCGCATCGCGGAGAACTCGTCAGGCGGCGTGTCGGCGCCGCGCGGCGACGGCGGCGCGTAGCGCCAGGCGACGAGCGCCAGCACGGCAGCGAGAGCGGCGAGGGCGCGGCGCATGGCGTCGTCTTCGCGGAGGTGGCGATTGCGAGCGGGGATTCTACGCCCGGCTGGTGATCGATCCGCATCGTCCACCGCGCGTCAACAGATGTGCGAGAGTGAGCGCGCACATGAAACAGGGCTTTCACCCATGATCTCGAACGTCGACGTCCGCCGCTTGCCGCTCTGCTTCGGCCTCGGCCTCGTGGTAGTCGCAGCGACGCTGGCGCTCGCGGCGGGAGCGGCCGCGCAACCGGCGCCCCTCGGACCCGAAGTCGCGCTCGACCCCGAGCCCAGCCTCTACGAGTACTGTCCGCAAGTCGTCGGCCGCCGCGACGGCCGTTTCGCCGTCGCCTGGAGGGGCCACCGCGGCTATGGCGAGAGCTCCCTGGTCGCGCTCGGCGACGCCGACGGGCACGTCACCGGCATCGTCCAGCCAGACGGTCATCCTCCAGCCGCCGAGCTCACTACCATCCCCGGCGGCTACCGCGCCCTCTGGGGCCGATGGCCGAGCGCGGGTTTCATGGCCGGCAACATCGAGCTCGATGGCGACACCCTGCCGCCAGTGACGCTCGAGGTGGCGACTTCGGTGCGGCTGAGCGCGCGCCCACGCGGTGGCTACGTGGCGCACTGGCGCGACGGCCGCGCCTTCTTCGTGCAACTCCTCGATGAGGCGGGCGACCCGACCGGCCCGCCGGTGCGTGTGCGTGTAGCCAACTCCGCTCACACCTCGGTGCGGCACCAGAGCGACGCGAGCTTCATCGTCTTCTCCTATCAGCTCGTGGTGCACAACGGCGAGCTCCTGTACCAGGGCCTGCGCGCCCAGCGCTTCTCCTCGTCCGGCCAACCAGTGGGACGCTTGTTCCGGCTCTTGCCGGGGCCGGGGACCGGCCTCCGCCACCACTATTCGGAGGCTCTCGGGTTCGACGGCACCATCGCAATCCTCTCCGCCGTCTCAGGCGACCCGCAGGCCGCCGGCGTCGGCCAGGTCACCCTGCGCACCTTCACCTCCAGCGGCGTGCCACTCGCGGCGCCGGTGGCCATCACCAGTGCCGCGCAGGCGCCCGACGAGGAGTCGTACCCCTATGGACTGACGGTGGACCCCGAGGGGCGCGTGCTGGCGGTGTGGGGCCAGGTCCCTGACGCCTACGCTCCCGCCGCGCGGGCCCGCGTGTTCTCGCGTCGTGGCGTGCCACAGGGGCCGGCGTTCGACCCGCGCTCCGCCGCCAGTTTGCCGCACGCCGCCATCACCTGCCTCGGCGCCGACTGGGCCGGCAACACCTGGGTGATCTCGTGGGTCGGCTCGACGACGCCGATCGACGACGAGAATTCGACGATGCAGCTCTACCTGCGCCGCTTCGCGCGCTAGCCGCAACGCGCTCGTCAGGAGGGCGGGAACCCGCCGCCAGCGACCGGCCTCGGCCCGCCGACCAGCGGCGGCGGGCCGTCGATATCCGGCAGCAGCGGCAGTAGCGGCTGCCGCTGCAGCGGTGACGGAGCCACACGCCCCTTCTCCACCTCGGGGAAGATCCGCGTCCAGCGCGTCTTGTCCTCGCAGCCGCCGACGCAGCCGCTGATCTCGAGGAGCGCGCCCAGCCGCGGCTGCCGCAGCAGCACGCCGCGGCGACCCTCGCCGACGAAGTCGTCCTTGACGGCGGCCACTTCGCGCACCAGCCGGTAGCTGCAGACGGTGCGGCCATCCTCCACCAGGTCAGCCACCTCGACGGCAACGCCCCACTGCTGGTTGCGCATCACGCCGGTGACCTGGCGCGCGCCCGCCTCCCACTTGCGCCGCTCGTAGCCGGCGGTGTCGGCGGCCGACAGCCGCCCGCCGCGGCCGCCGAAGACCACCAAGCGGTTCTTGAACGGCCCCAACTCCGGCACGCGGATCGGCAGCCCGTGCAGGAAGGGGTTCTGCGCCGCGAGCTGCTCGAGCCGCGGCTGGTAGTCGGGCACTGCGAGGAGCTTCTGCCGCTCCTCCTCGGCGATCGCCCGCAGGCTGGGGTAGATGGTGTCGTCGAGGTAGGCGACGAGCGTGCTCGACAGCGTCGGCAGCCGCTGCCCCTCGTCGCGCGCGGACGACGAAGCTCTCGCGGCCGCGCCCGTCCTGGATCTTCATCACCAGGAAGCGGTCGTCGACGAACGAGAGCAGTGGATACTGGTCGAGCGGCGTCGGGTGCGCGCCCTGGCCTCCGCGCAGCCGCAGCACCATGGCGTCCCACAGGCGACCGACCTTGGCCTCGAGCTCGGGATCGACGCGGAGGCTCGGGGTCACGCGGGCGTTGAAGCGCGTCATGAAGGTGGTGTACCAGGCGCGCTCCGCCTCGTCGGTCGGCAGGCCGGGGACCTGGGCGGCGCGGGCGCCGGTGACGAGGCCGGCGGTCAGCAGCAGGCCGACGGCGCAGCGGGAGCCCAGGTGGCAATGGTGGCGGGTGGTGGAGGGGAACGGGGAGCGCCGCGCCGCCCTCTCGCGCTCAGCCGAGAAGCCGGGAAGCGTGTCCATGTTGTTGTCCCCCCTACACTTGCAGACCTGAGCGGCCTGCAGAATGGCGCGCTAGCAATCCATGTGCCGCGGGCCGCGAGGCGTCACGAGACGGTGGAGGCGCAGCCGCGCGGGCGCGGCGAAGGCTCGTCGCTGCTACGCTTTGGCGTAGGAATCAGGCTGTCGTCCACGTCGCGCCGTCGCGCTGCCGGCAGGCCTCCGCCGGCGTCAAATCTGCAGCGGCCCCTTGCACGGCGTGCACGAGCGTTCCAAGCTCCGCGCCGCCGGCTCCCGACGCCATGCTCGCGAACGAACTCCTCCTCTGGCCGCCGCCGCGCCGCATCGCCCCCGGCGCGGGTGGGCTCGCGCTCGGCGACCGTCTGCGTTGGCGCTGCGCGGTGGAGGCGCCGGTCACGCTCGACGCCGCGGTGGCGCGCATCGCGGCGGCGCTCGGTCGTCGCGGCGTCGCGCTCGCACCTACCGACGGCGCCAAGGCCGAGCTCACTCTCCGCGTCACCCGCCGCGAGGGCCTGCCCGCGCAGGGATACCGCCTCGCCGTCACGCCGCGCGGCATCGAGATCGCCGGCGCCGACGACCGCGGCCTCTTCTACGGCGCCTGCACGCTGGCGCAGTGGATCGCGCTGGCGCACGACGACGAGTCGGTGCCGGCCCGTGAGCTGCCGGCGGTCGAGATCGAGGACTGGCCGGACCTGCTCCGTCGCGGCGTCATGCTCGACGTCAGCCGCGACAAGGTGCCGACGATGGCGACGCTGCACGCGCTCGTCGACCGGCTGGCATCGTGGAAGCTCAACCAGCTGCAGCTCTACACCGAGCACACCTTCGCCTATCGCGGCCACGAGATGGTGTGGAAGGACGCCTCGCCGCTCACCGCCGAGGAGGTGCGCGAGCTCGACGACCACTGCGCGGCCGTCGGCATCGAGCTGGTGCCCAACCAGAACAGCTTCGGCCACTTCCACCGCTGGCTCGTGCACGAGCCGTACCGCCATCTCGCCGAGGTGCCCGAGGGGATCGAGCACCCGTTCGGCGACCGGCGCGAGCCGTTCAGCCTCTGCCCCACCGACCCCGGCAGCCTGGCGCTGCTGGCCGGCCTCTACGACCAGCTGCTGCCCAACTTCCAGAGCCGCGAGCTCAACGTCGGCCTCGACGAGACCTTCGACCTCGGCAAGGGGCGCTCGGCGGCTGCCGTGGCCGAGCGCGGCAGCGTGCGCGTCTACCTCGACTTCCTGCTGCAGGTGCACGCGCTGGTCGCCGCGCGCGGCCACCGCATGCAGTTCTGGGGCGACATCATCATCGAGCAGCCCGAGCTGATCCCCGAGCTGCCGAAGGACGCCATCGCGCTCGAGTGGGGCTACGAGGCGGACCACCCGTTCCCCGAGCACGCGCAGCGCTTCGCCGACTCCGGCCTCGAGTTCGTCGTCTGCCCGGGCACGAGCAGCTGGAACAGCCTCGCCGGCCGCGCCGACAACGCGCTGAGGAACCTCGCTCTCGCCGCGGTCGCCGGGCGCGATGCGGGCGCCCGCGGTTGCCTGATCACCGACTGGGGCGACTTCGGCCACCTCCAGCCGCTGCCGGTCTCGCTACCTCGGCTTCCTCGCCGGCGCCGGCTTCGCCTGGAACGTCGACGCCGCGGCCGACCCGCTCGGCCAGCCGTGGCGCGAGCTGCTGGCGCGGTGGGCGTTCGACGACGCCGGCGACGCCGGCCGCTCGCTGGCGGGAGCGGCTCTCGACCTCGGCGACGCCTACCTGCACACGGGGGCGCGACAGAAGAACGGCACGGCCCTCTTCTTCCTGCTGGCGATGCCGCAACACGACCTGACGCACCGGCGGTACGCGGGGATGAGCGAAGCGGGGCTCCTGGCGACGGAGAGCCTCGTCGAGAGCGCCGCGGACGCCCTCGCCGCCGCCGGCGTGACGGCGGGCGAGGGTGCCCTGGTGCAACGCGAGCTCGCCTGGGTCGCCGGGCTGCTGCACCTTGCTTGCAGACTTGGCCGCGCACGGCTGGCGGCCGACCCGACCGCCCCGGTGCCGGCGCTGCCCGCCGAGGTGCGCGCCGCCCTCGCCGCCGAGCTCGCGCCGCTCATCGAGGAGCACGGCACGGTCTGGCTGGCGCGCAACCGACCGGGTGGGCGTACGGACTCGGTGGCGCGCCTCGAACGCTGCGGCTGCTGGCCGGCGGCACGGCGCGGCCCCCCTCGCCAGAAGTCCATGCGCGGGCGGCTGCCCCGAACGCCTGGCGGCGCTCCTCTCCGGCTGAGCGGAAACGCAGCCGCGCGGTCGCCGCTGCGCGACCGCGGCTCAGCCCGTGCGCGGCTGGAGGCCGAGCATGGCGCGGGTGACGTGGCCGGCGATCGCCGGGTTCTCGCGCAGGCGGCGCAGCGAGTAGAGGTACCAGTCCTCGCCGAAGGGCACGTAGACGCGCAGCCGGTGGCCGCCGGCGACGAGGATGCGGCGCAGCTCGTCCTCGACGCCGAGCAGCATCTGGAACTCGTAGCGCTCGCGCGGCACGCGATGGCGGTCGAGCAGCGCCACCGCCGCGGCGACGAGGTACTCGTCGTGCGTGGCGATGCCGACGTAGACGCCCTGGGTGACGAGCTTCTCGAGGGCGGCGAGGTAGCTCGCGCGCACGGTCTCGAACCCCTTCCACGCCACCTCGCGCGGCTCGACGTAGATGCCCTTGCAGATCCGCACGTTGACGGGCCACCGGTCGCCGCGCGGGCCGGGCAGCCCTGCCACGTCGGCGAGCGTGCGGCGCATGTAGGCCTGCAGCACGACGCCGACGTTGCCGTACTGCTCGTAGAGCCGCCGGTAGATGCGCAGCGTCGCGTCGGTGGTCGTGCGGTCCTCCATGTCGATGCGCACGAACGTCTGCTGCGCGGTGCGCCGCCTGCACCAGCTGCTCGATCTCGTCGGCGCAGAAGGCCTCCTCGATCTTCAGGCCGAACATGGTGGGCTTGATCGAGACGTTGGCGTCGAGCTTCTCGGCGGCGATCGCCTCGAGGACGCGCCGGTACTCGACCGAGCGCTTCCTCGGCCTTCGCCCTCTCGCTCACCTCCTCGCCCAGCACGTCGACGGTGGCCATGGCGCCCTCGCCGTTGAGCCGCTCGACGGTGGCGACGGCGTCGGCGAGCGACGGCCCGGCGACGTAGCGCCGCGCCACGCGCCAGACCAGCGCCTTCGGCATCAGCGGCAGGGTGCGGACGACGAGGCTGCTGAACAGGCTCACGCGGCGCGAAGGCTAACCCAAACCGCGGCGGCCGCGCGCTACCCTTCGCCGCTCGTCGCGCCGGGCCCGTGCCCGTTGCCCGGCCCGTCGACCACCCAGCGCACCGACTTGCTGCACGGGCAGACGCCGCCGACGCGCCGCAGGTTGGGCGTCGCGGCGCTCGCCTCCTTGAGCGTCATCTCGCCCCGCCGCGAGCTTGCGCAGCAGCTCGACGAAGCCCTGGAAGTCGCGCCCGGCGAGGTACTGCTCGGGCAGTGTCGCCGCCAGGTGGCGGACGTAGGCCTCGACGTCGTCGAAGGCCTCGCCGTCGACGCCCACCATGCGGAAGGCCGGCTCGCCGCGGCGGCGGAAGTACTCCCTCGCCGGCATGCGCAGCAGCTCCTCGGGCTTCGCCGACGCCCTCCACCACCTCGCCGGCGAGCAGGCGCTCGAGCACCGCCGTCGCCCGCGCGTGATCGAGCTCCGGGTTGCGCGCCCGCACGAAGCGGAAGTTGAGGTCGCGGATCATCTTCGCGACCTCCTGGTAGTAGAGCGTCCTGCGCCTCGCGCGTTCTTCATCGGCTTGAGGCCGTACTTGACGTTGGTGTCGCCGCCCTTCTCGTGGCCGAACATCTCGAGGCCGCGCGGCAGCCACTTGTTGAGGTGCTTCTGCAGCGCCGCCATCGACGTCCACACCTCGCCGCGCGCCGCGTCCTCGACCATGCGGCGCCAGGGGACGACGCCGGTGGCGAGGTGGAAGGCCTCCTCGCGCAGCATCTGCGGCATCGACTCCGCCATCGGCTGGTAGGCGGAGACGCGCTGCATCGAGAGCTGGTACTTGCCGACGCGGTCGATCAAGGCGCAGAAGACGACGTTGTCGACGAAGGAGTCGAAGTCGATGTTGAAGGCGCCCAGCACGTGGCTGCCGGTGCGCATCTGCAGGATCTCCTCCACCATCTCGGCGCCCGGCTGCGACGACACCTTCGACCAGTCGTCCTCGAGCAGCAGGTGGAGCATCTGGTAGCCGTGGCGCAGCTCCTCGGCCATCATGCGCAGCACCCAGAACTGGTCCTGCTCGTTCTGCGCCCGGGCCAGCGTGAGCTGGTGCTGCTGGATGGAGCCGAACTCGGTGGAGGCCTGGGCGCGGATGGCGGCGAGCAGGTGGTGCCCCTGCTCTTCCGACATGTCGCAGGCGCGCGTGTACTTGGGCTTGCCGGTCTCGTCGCCCACCTCGATGGTGGTGCACATGCCGCACTCGCGGTGGGCGCAGAGGCGGAAGCGGTCGTCGTTGGGGAAGAACTTCTCCCAGCTCTCGAGCAGCAGCTCGTAGTCGGGCAGGAAGCGCTCGCGCCAGCGCTCGACGGCGTCGTGGAACTTGCCGGGGAGGGTGGTGGTGGTCGTGCTCATCGGAGTGTTGGCAAGGGCTCGCGGCTAGCAACCGGCGGCGGGCGACGGCGTGGCGGCGTCGCCCTGGTCGAGCTCGAGCGCCAGCGCCTTCACCGGCGCCGCCTGGAAGCCGAGGGAGCGGAAGAACTTCTCGATCTCGGGCATGCGCTCGTCGACGAGGGTACGCACGCGGTGTGCCCCTTGGGCGCGGAAGTGGTCGAGCATGGCGGCGGCGAGGCGGCGGCCGACGCTCTTGCCCTGGTAACCGGGGTCGACGCCGAGCACCTCCACCCAGCCCGTCGGCTCCTCCATGCCGAACTCGCCGGAGCGCACCTCGCCGAGCATGAAGCCGACGACGCGGCCGCCGGCGGTGGCGACGAAGGAGCCCTCGGGGTCGCGGCGGAGGTAGTAGAAGACGCGCTTCTCCCAGACCTCGGGGCGATAGCGACCGCCGAGCTTCTCGTCGATGGCGGCGATGTCCTCGATGTCCAACTCGTCGACGGGGCGGATGGCTGCCTCGGTCGCGGTCTCGAGCATTCGGGTTTGGATCCTCGCTACGGGGTGAGAGGCGGAACGGAGTGGCGGACCGGCGGTGCGGTCCGGCCGATTGTAGCGGGCGGCGAAGAGCAGGCGCAAACGCGCCGGCCGAGCTCCGGCAACGCGCCGGACGAGGTCAGCCGGCGGCCTTCAGCTCGTCCGTCGGCGCCCACTTCTCCACTTGGTTGCGCACCGGCTTGACGGTGCGCAGGTAGTCGTAAATCGCGCCGAGGTCCTCGTCCTTCATGCCCACGAAGAGGGTCCACGGCATGACGGTGTTGTTGTCGCCCGGGGCGACCGCCCCGGTGCCCCCGGCGTAGGTGCGGAAGCGGGAGATGAAGGCTTCCTTGCTCCAGCCGCCGATGCCGGTGAGCTCGTCGGGGGTGATGTTCGAGGAGCGAACGAAGCCGAGGTCGTGGCCGCCGGCGAAGTCCATGCCGGGGACGGCCTTGCCCTGCTCTTCCGGCGTGTGGCAGAACTGGCAGCCGGCGATGGTCGCCATGTAGCGGCCGTAGTCGGGGCTGCCGGGCTGCGGCGTGTCGGAACGCAGCGTCGCCGGGGTCGGGATGGTGCGCACGATGAGACTGAGCGGGAAGTCGAGAGTACGGGCCGGCGCCACCGTGCCGCGCGCCGGCAGCGTGCGCAGGTAGGCGACGATGGCTTCGGCGTCGCCCTGCGAGAGCTGGGCGTAGACCGGGTAAGGCATCAGCGGGAAGAGCGGCTGGCCGTCGCGGCTGATGCCGCTGGTCATCGCCCGCACCACCTCGCCGTCGCTCCAGTCGGCGAGCGCCGCCGGCGTGATGTTGGACGGGTAGACCTCACCGGGGAAACCCTGCGCGTGGCCGAAGACCTCGCCGCCCTCGCCCTGGGTGCCGGGCACGACCGGGTTCGCGTAGCGGCCGGTGTCGTGCTTGCTGTGGCAGTCGAGGCAGACCGTGACGTGGTTGGCGAGGTAGGCGCCGCGCGCCACCTGCTCGGGCGTGCCGGCCACCTTCAACGCCGTCGGCGGCTCGGCCTTGGGGAAGCGCAGGAACAGGAAGCCGAGCGCCGCGCCGCCGGCGAGCAGCACGAGGACGACGAGGATGACGAGCACCTTGAGGATGCGCCGCATGCGAAACACCTCCCTGACGCGGTTTCGCGGCGGATTCTAGACCGCTGCCGCGGCGGCCGCCACGTGCTCGTGCGCGTGGTACGAGCTGCGCACGAGCGGCCCCGCTTCGCAGTGGGCGAAGCCCAGGGACAGCGCGTGGGCGCGGTGCTCGGCGAACTCGTCGGGGTGCACGTAGCGGTCGACCGGCAGGTGGCGCGGCGTCGGCTGCAGGTACTGGCCGATGGTGAGGATCTCGACGCCGGCGCCGCGGATGTCGCGCACCGTCTCGCGCACCTCCGCCGGCGTCTCGCCGATGCCGACCATGATGCCGGTCTTGACGCGTCCGGCGTAGTCGCCGCGGTCGCGCCGGGCGGCGGCGTCGGCGAGCAGCGCCAGGCTGCGGTCGTAGCGGCTGCCTGGACGGGCGGCCCGGTAGAGGCGCGGCACCGTCTCCATGTTGTGCGAAAAGACCTCGGGCCGCGCGCCGAGCACCACGTCGAGCGCGTCCGGGACGCGCCGGAAGTCGGGGGTGAGCACCTCCACCGCCGTCTCCCGGTTGCGCTCGTGGATCGCCGCGATCACCTGCGCGAAGTGCCGCGCGCCGCCGTCGGGCAGGTCGTCGCGGTCGACCGAAGTGACCACCGCGTGCCGCAGCCCCATCACGGCGACGGCCTCGGCCACGTGCGCCGGCTCCTCGGCGTCGACGCCCGGCCGCGGCCGCCCCGAGGTGACGGCGCAGAAGCCGCAACGCCGCGTGCAGACGTCGCCGAGGATCATGAAGGTCGCCGTGCCGTGCTCGCCCCAGCACTCGTAGATGTTCGGGCAGCGCGCCTCCTGGCAGACGGTGTGGAGGTTGAGCCCCTGAACGAGCTGCTTGACCTTGTGGTACTGCCCGGGCGTGGCGATGCGGATGCGCAGCCACTCCGGCCGCGGCACGCGCGGCGCGCCGGGTGCTCCGGAAGCACCGCTGCCTATCTGCACCAGACCGTCGCTCATCGCCGAGGAGCTTAGCGCAGCGGCGTCGCAGCCTTCTCGAGCTCGGCGCGGGCCCACGCCGCGACGGCGAGCGCGGCGGGCTGCCCGGCATCGCCGGCGAGGGCCTTGAGCGCCGCCACCAGCGCCGGGCCGGGCGCATTCACGCCCGCGCGCAGGATCTCGGCGGCGCGAGCGCAGATGCGAGGGTCATCCGGCAGGCGCTCGAGGCCGAGCTCGACGTACAGGTCGCGAGTGGTGGGCGGCGTGTTCGGGAGGGCGGCCAGGGCAAAGAGGATCAGCGGGTGGGACGGATCGAGCGCGTAGGCGGCGTCGAGGACCTCCTCGGCGGTCGGGAGGTCCAGGGCGCCTCGGCGATCCATGAACCAGTCGATCTCGCGCTCGATGTGCTGGGGAACGGTGATCGCGCCGTGCGGCGAAACGGTCCGCGTCCGCGGATCGGCGAGATACCAGCGGACCAACTGGTTCCAACCCTCGGAGCCGAGCGCGCCGAGATGCTCCCGCGCCGCCGTTCTTTCTTCGAGGGGCACCTCGATCATGAGGCCGTCGTCCGACACCCGCTGACCGCCGAGCGTTTCGAAGACCAGGTGGGCGTCGCGCGCCAGGCCCGGCCGCGGGACGTCCCACATCCGTACGAAGCCGTCGAAACCGGCGGTGACGACCCAGCGGCCGTCGGGGCTGAAGGCCGCGACGCTGACGCCCGGATGCTTCATCGGCGCGCCGAGCAGCCGCCCGAGCGCGGTGCCCCAGGCGCGAACGACGCCGTCGCCGCTCGCCGTCAACAAGAGACGACTGTCGGGGCTGAAGCTGGCGGCGATGAACCGCCCTCCGTGCTTCATCGCTCCGACGGGAGCTCCGAAAGGAGCCCTCCAGAGCTGGATGTGCGCGCGATCGGCACTATCGGCGGTCACCAGCAGGCTGCCGTCGGGGCTGAAGCTCGCCGCGACGACGCCGCGGTCGTGCCGCATGGCCGCGCCGAGAGTCTCGCCGCTCTCGACGTCCCAAATTCCCGCGGTGCCGTCGCCACCTCCCGTCAGCAGCCAACGGCCATCGGGGCTGAAGCTCGCGGTCTCCACCCGAGCGCGGTGTCGAAGAGGTGGCCCCGCCGGCTCCCCCGTCGCCACCTCCCAGGCTCGCGCCGTCTTGTCGTCGCTCGCCGTCGCCAGCAACTTCCCGTCCATGGTGAACGTCGCGTCGACGACGAGATCGCCATGCTTCATCGGCTGCCCGACCGGTTTGCCGCTCGTGGAGTCCCACACGCGGGCGGCACCGTCGGCGGTGGTGGTGACTACCAGGCGTCCATCCGAACTGAAGGTCGCGTCCTCGAACGCCCGCTGCGAATGGAGCGGCGGCCCCGCCGGGTGTCCGCTGGCCGCAGCCCACGCTCTTGCCGTGCCATCGGCGCTGGTCGTCAGCACCAGTTGTCCGTCGGCGCTGAAGCGCGCGGTTTCGACCGCGCTTCCGGTGTGCACCCGCAGCCCGGTCGGGCGTCCGCTGCCCACGTCCCAAACGCGGGCGATGCCGTCGGCGCCGCCGGTCACCAGCCAGCGGCCGTCAGGGCTGAGGCCCGCCGCGCTGACCGGTTCGTCCTGGCGAATGCGCTCCGCGATCGAGCGCCCGATCGCCGCATTCCAGACTCGCGCCGTGCGGCCGCTCGCCGTCAACACCCAGCGTCCATCGCGGCTGAAGTCGACCTGCGTGACCGGCTCGTCTTCGTTCAGCCGCACGCCGAGGTCCCTGCCGCTCGCCGCGTCCCAGAAGCGGACGTCGTTGTCGGCACCTGCCGTGACGAGCCAGCGCCCGTCGGCGCTGAAGGCGGCGTAGCCCACGCCGTCGTGACGTATCGCCAGCGGCTCGCCACCCCCGACGTCCCAGATGCCGACCGCGTCGTCCCCTGCCGTCAACACCTTTCGTCCGTCCGGGCTGAACGTCGCGCGGACGACCTGGGTGCCGTGCCGCAGGACTCGGCCCAGCGGCTGCCCGGTCGTTGCGTCCCAGAGCTGCGCTTGCCCGATGCCTCCGGTGACGAACGAGCGGCCATCCGGACTGAACGCGGCCGACGGCACCAGACGACCATCCCCTACGGAGCTGGCGGCCGGCGCTCCGCTCGAGGCGTCCCACACCCTCGCTCCGAGCTGGCCGGTGGTGAGGATCCAGTGCCCGTCCGGGCTGAAGCTTGCCGCCAGCAGCTGTTCCTCGCGTCCGAAGGGCCCTCCGATCGGCTGTGTCGTTTCCGCGTCCCACAGTTGGGCCCGTCCTTCCGCCACGGTGAGCACTCGCCGCCCATCGGGACTGAAGGCCGTGGAGAGGACTGCGGCATGGTGGCGCATGGGCGTGCCGATCGGACGCGCGCTCGCGGCATCCCAGATGCGCGCCGTGCGGTCGGCGCTGCCGGTCACCACCCTGCGGCCGTCGGCGCTGAAGCTCGCGCTGAGGACGTCTCCGTCGTGGCGCAGCGGTGCCGCGAGCGGCTTGCCGCTCGCCGCATCCCAGACCTGCGCCGTGCCGTCATCGCTGGCGGTGAGCACGCGGCGGCTGTCAGGGCTGAAGCTCGCCACCTCGATCGCACCCTGATGGCGCATCGGCGATCCGATCGGCAGCGGCGCCGCGACCGGCGTTTGCACCAAGTAGGACGCCGCAGCCACCCTGATCCGTTCGGTCTCGGGACGGTAGCGAAGCGCCTCGGCAAAGTAGGCGAACCCGGCGCGACTGTCGCCACGCGCGAAACCGGCGTGGGCGGCGCCGACGGCCTTGCGAGAGGCCTCGTCGACCAGGGCGTTCGCCACCCGGCCCACGGCAGTCGCCTTGTGAGCCGAGAAGACCGCCAGGCTGGCGGCGACGACCGCCGCCGCGGCCGCGACGGACACCGCCGCGATAATCCAGCGCAGGCGCTGGCGCTGCCGGCGCGCGGCCATGACCCGCGCCCGCACTTCCCGCTCCTCGGCCTCGGCGCGCTCGGCGCGTTCGCGTTCGCGGCGCCGATCGCGCGAGCGCAGCGCCAGCGGCGCCAGCACGTCGTGCGTCAGCTCGAGCCGCTGGATGCCGGCGCGATCCTCGGCGGAGAGCAGACGGCCGTTGACCAGCTGGTCGAGCGCCCAACCGGCATCGGGGAGGCCCTTCTCGCGCAGCTCGGCAAGCGCGTCCTCGCGCGCCACGGCGTTGCGATGGCCGCCGACGGTGATCAGCCAGTCCTCGATGAACCGGCGCACCTCGACCGGCAGGCCGGCGAAGCTGCGCTCGTAGAAGTTCTGCAGGATGTCGGCTCCCTGCCGATCCACCTCTTCGACGCCGATCGACGGCTGCGGCGGACTGGCGGCGAGACGCGCCTCGTTGAGCTCGTAGCAGAGCAGGCTCAGCAACGGGGGTACGGCGCGGATCTCCTCGAGCGGCGTGTTCAGGGGACGCCTGGCGACGAAGCAGACGATCCGCCTGCCGACCTCCTCGCTCACCAGCTCGGCGCCCCCCAGACGTCCGGGCTTGACCACCGCGTCGAGGGCATCCGTGCCGCCGAGCGGGGTCAGCGCCATGCGGTTGCGCATCAGCGCGGGCAGGGTCTTCTTCCAGACCTCGAGGTGCGAGAGGTAGTCCTCGCGCAGCGTGAGCACGACGCGCGCCGGGCTCGCCGTGAAGTCGAGCTCGCGTGCCAGGGCGCGGTCGGCGCGCAGGCGTTGCTGCACCGAGGCCGGCGGACGGTTCTCGACGAGGTCCGCCAGGTCCTCGAACAGCGCCGCGGCCTCGCGCTGGCGCGCTGCCGACTGTTCCGTCAGCGTGAAGATCTCCTCGAACTGGTCGAGCACGAGGACCGGAGGGGCCAGAGCCGCGTCGGGCGGCCGCAGCCGTCGATCGTGGAAGAGCTCCCACAAGGTCGCCGCCGAGCGGTCGCTCGTCTCGAACAGCTCGTGGAAGGCGAGGAGCACCTGCTCGGTGAGCGGAGGCGCGCCCTCCTCGTAGACCAGCCGCAGCGGCACCGGCCGGTACCCTTCCGCCCGCAGCTTGGGCATGAGACCGGCGCCCAGCAACGAGCTCTTGCCGAGCCCGGAGGGCCCGTAGAGCACCGTCAGCGGGTGCTCGCGGACGCGCAGGAAGAGGTCGCGGATCTCCTGGTCACGGCCGAAGAAGAACCGCTGCGTGGCCTCCGTGAAGGGGAGGAGGCTGAGCCACGGCCGCTCGTCCGTGACCTCGAGGCTGACCTGGCTGACTTGGCTGACCTGGCTCCCTTGGCTGACTGGCTCCTGGCTACTGGCTCATCTCAGCCCCGCGGCCGTCCCGAGGAGCTCAGCTCGTCGACGAGCTGGCGCATGCGGCGCACGAAGTTGCCGAGCGCGGCGTCGCTCCAGCGCTCGTGGTGGATCTTCCGGAAGCGCTCGGGCTCGAGGCCGGGCGAAACGCCAGCCTCCAGGTCGAGCACGAGCGGCACGTAGAACACCAGCCCGTCCGGCTGGCGCTCGGCGGCCCAGGCGCGCTCGCGGTGCACGTAGCGGTTGGGGTCGGCCTCGGTCGCCTTCGAGACGAGCGCGACGAAGAAGCTCGCCTCCTTGACCGCGCCTTCGAGGTTGCGTTCGTAGTTCGCCCCGGCCTGCAGGCGCAGCTTGTCCATCCAGACGCGGACGCCGCCGCTCTCGAGAGCCCGGGCCAGCGTCACCGCGGCACTGAGGTCGTCGCGGGAGTAGCTGAGGAAGACGGCGCCGTGGACCAGCTCCTCGGGCATCCGCTGCAGGAACTCCTCGTCGCTGACGGCGGCGCCGTAGCGGCCGCGCCAGTTCTGGGCCAGCTCGGCGACGAACTCCTGGGGTGACCCGTCGATGACGCGGGTGGCCTTGGCGGCGGTGTCGAAGAAGAGGATCAGAGGCTCGCCCATCGCGCCGCGGTTGTCCGCCAGGTAGTCCCGGCGATGGCTCTCGGACAGGCGCTCCTGCCGCGCCACGCGCAGGAAGAAGCGCACGATCCAGTCCTCGGCCGGGGTGCCCAGGAAGAGCAAGTGGCGATTCCTCAGCACGCGGAAGAGGTTCTCCAGCGTGCCGGTGCTCTCCATCAGGCCGCACACGAACTCCAGGTAGTCCTCCTCCCAGACGGCGAAGTCCGGGTAGGTGTCGACGTCGCCGAGGATGTGGTACAGCAAGGGGCCTTCGAAGCTCTTCGGCAGGTCGCCGGCGGCCCCCGCGGACGGATGGAAACGGATGACGTGACGCTCCGGCAGGAACCCCGGTCGCTGGCGGGCCAGCGCCTGGCTCAACAGGCGGTCCGGCGTCGAGCTGATGAAGAGGTCGAAGTCGACGATCCCGGCGAGCTCGACGAGCGCGGGAGGCGGCTCCGTTGGCAGCTGCTCGAGGAGCGCGCGCAGCTCGTTGTAGATGGCCCACCGGTCGCCGCCGTCGCGGAGGTGGGCCCGCGCCACGTCGTTCCAGGAGCGATAGCCGTGCGGCTCGGCCAACCCCAGCTCCGCCGCCAGCAGCGGAGCGAGATGCTCGCGCACGGGGACGTTCGCTCCGGTCTTGGGATCCAGAACCGTGGCGAGATCGGGCCCCACCACCGGCACGACCTGCCGTCCGTGGATCAGGCGGAGGAGATCGCGCCAATCCCGTTCGGAGAGCGCTTCATGCATCGACGAGGCGCCCCGGTTCAGTGGCTGTGCCATTCCTGAGCCGGCAGCAGCTCGGCGATCTCGGCGAGCATCTCGTCGGCCTTGCCCTCGTAGGCGGCGACGAGCCGCTCGTCGACGCGGCGGCGATCCTTCGTGGCCAGGTAGAGCTCGACGGCGGAGCGCACGAAGGCCGACCTGCCGCGGCGGCGAGTCTCCGGGTCGCGGTCGATCTTCTGCAGCAGCTCGCTGTCGATCGATATCTGCACGGGCTTGGCTGCCATTGTTGGCAGCGTACAACAGGCTCTTGTCGGGGCGAGTTCCTAGACGTCCAAGGCGACGTCGAGCGAAGGAGCGCTGTGGGTGATCCAGCCGACGGAGAGGAGGTCGACGCCGGTCTCGGCGATGGCGCGGGCGGTGTCCGGGGTGATGCCGCCCGAGGCTTCGGTGATGACGCGGCCGGCGACCATCTCGACCGCCTGGCGAAGGATCGGTGGCGGCATGTTGTCGAGGAGCACCGCGTCGATCGGGCACGTGAGGGCGCGCTCGAGCTGCTCGAGGTCGTCGACTTCCACCTCGACCTTGACCAGGTGGCCGACGGCGGCGCGCGCGCGGCGCACAGCCTCCTCGATGCCACCGGCGATGGCGAGGTGGTTGTCCTTGATCAGCACCGCGTCGTCGAGGCCGAAGCGGTGGTTGCTGCCGCCGCCTGCACGCACGGCGTACTTCTCGAGCGCGCGCAGGCCGGGCGTCGTCTTGCGGGTGCAGACGACGCGCGCCCGGGTGCCGGCGACGGCGTCGACGATGCCGCGGGTGACGGTGGCGACTCCGGACAGGTGGCCGAGCAGGTTGAGGGCCACGCGTTCGCCGGTGAGCACGGCGCGCGCGGGACCGGCGAGGTCGGCAAGGGTGGTCCCGGCAGCGACGACGGCGCCGTCGGCGACGCGCAGCTCGAAGGTCACCGCGGCATCGAGCAGCGCGAAGGTCCGCGCCGCCACCTCGAGGCCGGCGATGCAGCCGTCGCGGCGAGCCACGATGCGGCCCGCGAGCCGCTCGCCCGCCGGCACGATCGAGTTGGTGGTGAGGTCGCCGGCGAGGCCGAGGTCCTCCTCGAGCGCGCGCCGCAGCAGCGCGTCGTACTGCAGCGGGTGCAGCGGGAGCAGGGGCTGGCTCGAGCTCATCGCGCGGCTCAGCAATGCGCGGCGGCGAGCTCGGGCTGCTCGGCCGCCTCTGTCGCCGCGGCCGCGGCCATCGACAGCTCGTCGGCGGTCGCCAGCGTGCGCTGCGCGTAACCGGGGCTCGGCGCTGGGAAGTCGCGCCGCCAGTGGGCACCGCGGCTCTCCTCGCGTAGCAGCGCGGCGGCGGCGACGAGGCGGCCGACGGTGACGAGATTGCGCAGCTCGCCGCTCGCCGCCGCGGGATCGGCCGCGATCGCATCGAGCTCGCCGAGCGCCGCGGCGAGCCCGTCGGCGTCGCGCTCGACGCCGACGTGATCCCAGAGAAGCTGGCGCACCCGCAACCGCAACTGCGCGGCGCGCTCGCCGACAGCGCCCTGCAGATCGCCAGACCGGCGAACGCTGCCGGCCGCCGCGGCCACGCTAGCGAGCTCGACGGCGCGAGGGGCAAACTCGCTCGTCATGCGGGCAGCGGCTTCGCGCGCTGCTAGGCCCAGGCGCGCGAGATCGGACCGCTCCGGCGCCATCGCCGCCACGTCCTCCCCCACCTCGGCGCCGAACACCAGCGCCTCGAGCAGCGAGTTGCTCGCCAGGCGGTTGGCGCCGTGGGCGCCGGTGGAGGCCACCTCGCCGCAAGCCCACAGGCCCGGCAGCGACGTGCGGCCGCGCAGGTCCACCGCCACGCCGCCCATGTGGTAGTGCGCCGCCGGCGTCACCGGCAGCGGGTCGACGCGGGGATCGAACCCCTGCTCGCGGCAGCGCGCGAAGACGGTCGGGAACCGCGACGGGAAGCGCTCCCCCACGGCGTCGGTGGCGTCGAGGAAGACCGGCTCGCCCGCCTGCCGGCGGCGGAAGATGGCGCGCGCCACGACGTCGCGCGGCGCCAGCTCGGCGAGCGGGTGCTCGGCGAGCATGAAGCGGCGCCCGCGCCCGTCGAGCAGCGTCGCACCCTCGCCGCGCAGCGCCTCGGTGAGCAGCGGCAACGGGTCGCGCGGCGCGGCGAGCGCCGTGGGGTGGAACTGCACGAACTCGAGGTCGGCGAGGCGGGCGCCGGCGCGCGCCGCCATCGCCAGGCCGTCGCCCGTCGCCGCGGCGGGATTGGTGGTGAAGCGCCAGGCCTGGCCGATGCCGCCGGTGGCGAGCACGACGGCGCCCGCGGCCAGCGGGATCGTGAGGGCCCTGCCTCCCCCGCCGTCCGCGAGCCGTCGCACGAGCAGGCCGACGACGCGGCCGCCGTCGACCAGCAGCTCCTCGGCGAAGGTCTCGTCGAGCACCTCGATCCACTCCGCGCCGCGCACCGCCGCGGCGAGCGCGCGCACCATCTCGGCGCCGGTGGCGTCGCCGCCGGCGTGGAGGATGCGCGGCGCCGAGTGCGCCGCCTCGCGGCCGAGGGCCAGCTCGCCGCCGGCGTCGCGGTCGAAGCGCGCGCCGCTGGCGAGCAGCTCGCGCAGCCGCTGCGGGCCGCGCGTGGTGAGCAGCTCGACGGCGGCGCGGTCGGCGATGCCGCCGGCCACCGCCACGGTGTCGGCGGCGTGGCGCCACGGCGTGTCGCCGGCCGCCATCGCCGCCGCGACGCCGCCCTGCGCCCAGTTGCTGGCGCCGCCCTCGCTGAAGCGGGTCTTGCTGACCAGCAGCACGCGCGGTTGCGGCCGGCCGGCGGGGGCGCGCATCGCCAACGCGGCGGCGAGACCGGCGACGCCACCGCCGACGACGATGGCGTCGGCGCCACGGCCAGCCGGCGTCGCCGCGCTTGCCGTCGCCTTCGTCGCCATAGCGCGTCCGTCCGAGTTTGTCGCGCACGATCGCATCAGCCCTTGCCTCCGCGGCCAACAGCCAGCATCCGCTCCACCGCCGCCTTGGCCCGCGCTGCCACCTCGGGCGCCACCGTCACCTCGTGCTCCATCGTCTGCAGCGCGCGCAGAACCTTGGGCAGCGTGATGCGCTTCATGTGCGGGCAGAGGTTGCAAGGCCGCACGAAATCGACGTCGGGATGCGCGTCGGCGACGTTGTCGCTCATCGAGCACTCGGTGACCATCACCACGCGGCGCGCGCCCCGGTTCGCCGAGGTGCCGGATCATGCCGGCCGTCGAGCCCACGAAGTCGGCCTCCGCGAGCACGTCGGGCGGGCACTCCGGATGGGCGAGCACGTAGAGCGTCGGGTCGCCGGCCCGCAGGCCGCGGATCTGCCCGCCGGTGAAGCGCTCGTGCACCTCGCAGTGCCCCTTCCAGAGGATCAGCTGCACCTTCGTCTGCGAGGCCACGTACTTGCCGAGGTACTCGTCGGGCAGGAAGATGACGCGCTCGACGCCCAGCGACTCCACCACCTCGACGGCGTTGGCCGAGGTGCAGCAGACGTCCGACTCCGCCTTCACGTCGGCGGAGGTGTTGACGTAGGTGACGACCGGCACGCCCGGGTAGCGCTCCTTGAGCAGCCGCACGTCGGCGCCGGTGATCGACTCCGCCAGCGAGCAGCCGGCGCGCAGGTCGGGGATGAGCACCGTCTTCTCCGGCGACAGCACCTTCGCCGTCTCCGCCATGAAGTGGACGCCGCAGAGCACGATGACGTCGGCGTCGGTCTTCGCCCCCTGCTGCGCCAGCGCCAGCGAGTCGCCGACGACGTCGGCGATGCCGTGGAAGATCTCCGGCGTCTGGTAGTTGTGGGCCAGCACGACGGCGTTGCGGCGCCGCTTCCACTCGCGCGATGGCGGCGACGTAGGGCGCGTGCACGGCCCACTCGACGGGCGGCACCACGCGCCGCATGCGGTCGTAGACCGGCTCGAGTGCGGCCAGCTCGCGCGCCGACAGGGGCGGCGGCCCTGGGAGCGGTGGATACAGCGGCGGCACCGCGGGCGGCGGGAACGACGGGCTCGGCGAAGCGATTGTTATGCTCATTATGAGTATATACCTGGCCTAAGAAATGGCCGACTCGCGTCGGCGCCGTTATGCTGCCAACGAGCATAACGCGTGTCAAGGGCCGCTGATTCCACCCCAGGCGAGGAAGGCCCCCCGCCTCAGCCGCGCAGCGCGCCGGGGAGCCCCACGCCCGGGGCCGGCCGCTCGCGCAGCACCTCGCGGCGGAAGCGGAAGAGCTCCGCCGGCCGGCCGCCGGTGGATAGCTCGAGGCGACCGGTGCCCTCCACCAGCCCGCCATGCTCGACCAGCCGGCGGAAGTTCTGCTTGTGCAGCCGCACGCCGGCGAGCGCCTCGACGACGCGCTGCAGCCGCGACAGCGTGAACGCGGGCGGCAGCAGCTCGAACACCACCGGCCGGTACTTGAGCTTGCCGCGCACGCGCCCCAGCGCCGTCGCCAGGATGCGCCGGTGGTCGAGCGCCATCGGCCGGCCGAGCAGCAGCGCCTTGCCCGGCGGCGTCTCGCGGCGGTCGGTCCAGCTCTCGCGCACCAGCTTCACTTCGTAGAGCAGCTCGTAGCGCTCGAGCACGCGGTAGGGGTCCCACGGCGCGCCGACGCCGAAGGTGAGGTCGACCCGCTCGCGGCGGGCGCGCGCCTCGCGGCCGCCGCCGCGGGCCCAGGCGGCGAGCGCCGGCTCGACCGTCCGCGCCAGCACCGCCGGCCTGCCCTCGCGCCAGTCCTCCCACGGCAGGTACTCGTAGACGTCGTGCCAGCGCGCGCCGCCGGCGCCCGCCACCTCGTGCTCCTCCATCAGCGCCAGGTAGCCGGCGGAGACCACGCGCGGCCCGCCCTCGCGCTCGCGCGGGTCGCGGAAGCGGTCGCCGAAGGTGTAGAGCTGCTCGACGTAGCCGAGCTGGAGGCCGGTCTGCTGCGCCACCCAGGCGCGCAGCCCCTTGTCGAGCGTCAGGTGCCGCACCGGGTCGAGCGGGCCGAAGGGCAGCGCCTCCGGAAGGTCGCGGCCGCCGCGTTCGTCGTCCGCCCGCGCCAGCTCCTCCGGGGCCGCCAACGCGTGACCGGCGCGCTGCACGGTGAGCATGCGCGGCACCTCGTCGGTGACGGCGAGGATGACCGCGTTGAGGCCGAGGACTACCGGCGGCAGCGTGCCCGACGGCAATCCCCCCCCGCGCGCGGAGCGCGCTGCCTCCCCCCGCCCAACCCCCTCCCCTGCTTCTCGTCCCACCCCTGACCCCCCGTCCCCCTGCCCCTCAAGGGGCAGGGGGCGCCCCCTCCCAACCCCCGTAGCGCGCGGTCATGACCCGCCCGAGGGCGACAGTTCTTCGAATGGCAGGTTCAGGATCGGATACTGCTCCCACTCGTGGTAGTCGAAGTGCCACCATTCATCCGGGTTGACGATGAAGCCGTGCGCCTCCATCGCCGCGCGCAGGATCTCGCGCCGGCGCCGCTGGTCCGCAGTGCCGCCCGGGTAATCGGCGGCGGAGCGCGGGCTCATCTCGTCGTAGAGGCCCGGCATCACGGCGGGTCTGCCGCTCTCGAGGTCATACAGCGTGAGATCGACGGCGCAGCCGCGGTTGTGCTTGGAGCCCTTCGCCGGGTCGGCGACGAAGTCCTTCTTGTCGTCCGGCGTCGCCTCCCAGAAGACCTTGGTGACGTACCACGGCCGGTAGGCGTCGTGCACGAGCAGCCCCCAACCCTGGCGGCGCAGCTCGGCGTTGGCTGCCATCAGCGCCTCGGCGGCCGGCCGCTGCAGGAAGGCGCGCGCCTGCGTGTAGACCGGCGTCGAGAGGAAGTTGTCGCTGCTGGCGTAGCGGACGTCGAGGCGGATCGTCGGGTCGAGCGTCACCAGCTCGACGAGGTCGGGCGCGCGCTTGCCGGTCTCGGCCGGCGGCTGGGCGGCGAGCGCCTCGCGGCGCAGCTCCTCGACCGGGCGCAGCGGCGTGATGCGGAAGACCTTGGGCTGTTGTGCTGCGCAGGCGGTGACGAGGAGAACGGCGAGCAGGAGGAATCGGCGACTCGCATGCATGCGGAGACGCTAACACGCATGGGCGAGCTAACCCTTGATGACGCCGAGCGGCTCGAGCCGCGCCACCTTCTTCGCGATCCCCGCCGTCACCACCACGTCGACGACGTCGGCGACGTCCTTGTACGCCTCCGGCATCTCCTCGGCGACCGTCGCCATGCCCGGCAGCCATCACCACGATGCCCTTCTCCTCCAGCTCCTCGACGATCCGCCGGCCCCGCGCGCGGCGCTTCGCCTCGCCGCGGCTGAGCAGCCGGCCGGCGCCGTGGCAGGCTGCTGCCGAAGGTCTCCTCGTAGGCCTTCTGCGTGCCGGCGAGCACGAAGGAGTAGCGCCCCATGTCGCCGGGGATGAGCACCGGCTGCCCGACCTCGCGGTAGGCGTGCGGCACCTCGGCGTGCCCCGGCGGGAAGGCGCGCGTCGCGCCCTTGCGATGCACGCAGGCGCGCTGGCGCCGGCCGTCGACCTCGAAGGTCTCCATCTTGGCGATGTTGTGGCAGACGTCGTAGACCACCTCGATGCCCAGCCGCTCGACCGGCGTGCCGAGTCGCCTTGGCGAAGCTCTCGCGCACGAAGTGGGTCATCACCTGGCGGTTGGCGAAGGCGAAGTTGGCCGCGGCCGCCATCGCCGCCGAGGTAGCGCTTCCCCTCCGGCGAGCCGAGCGGCGCGCAGGCGAGCTGGCGGTCGGGCAGCTCGATGCCGTACCGCTCCGCCGCCGCCAGCATCCCCTTGAGGTGATCGGTGCACACCTGGTGGCCGAGCCCGCGCGAGCCGCTGTGGATCATCACCGTCACCTGGTCGCGCACCAGGCCGAAGGCGCGCGCCGCGTCGCTCGTCGTAGATCTCGTCGACGTGCTGCACCTCGACGAAGTGGTTGCCCGAGCCGAGCGTGCCGAGCTGCGCGGCTGCCGCGCTCGCGGGCGCGCGGCGACACCTGCGACGGCTCGGCGCTGCGGCAGGCTGCCGTTCTCCTCGAGCACCGCGAGGTCGCGCTCGCAGCCCATGCCGCGCTCGACCGCCCACGCGGCGCCGTCGCGCAGCACGCCGGCGAGGTCGTCGCCCGACAGGCGCAGGTCGCGCCGCCCCGCGCCGACGCCGGTGGGGATGCTGCGGTAGAGCTGCGTCGACGACCTCGCGCAGCGCGCCGCCGTCGAGATCGGCGCGCCGCAGGTCGGTGCGCAGCAGCCGCACGCCGCAGTTGATGTCGTAGCCGACGCCGCCGGGCGAGATGACGCCCTCGTCGGCGTCGATGGCCGCGACGCCGCCGATCGGGAAGCCGTACCCCCAGTGGATGTCCGGCATCGCCAGCGAGGCGCGCAGGATGCCCGGCAGATGGGCGACGTTGGCCACCTGCTGCAGGCTGGGGTCGCCGCGCAGCTCCGCCATCATCGCGTCGCTCGCGTAGACGATCCCGTCGACGCGCATCTTCCCTTCGCGCGGGATGCGCCAGCGGCTCTCGTCGATGCGTTGCAGCTTCATTCGCGACTCAGATGTCGAAGATCACTCGCGCGCGCCAGCCCTGCTCGTCGCGTGCCACCTCGAGCCCGTGGTAGGTGACTGCCTTGACCTGCACCTTGAGCGGATGGCGCGCCGCGTCGAAGCGCTCGCCGCGCATGCGCGCGCGCAGCGACCACGAGTCGCCCTTGCCCTCGACGCTCGCCTCGCCGCACGGGTAGAGGATGCCGGTCGTCTCGAAGCGGAAGAGCAGCTCCTCGAGCCAGGTCACCAGCAGCAGGTCGAGCCCCGCGGCGTCGACCTCGAAGGTGTGCTCCACCTCCGCGCCGATGCCCGCCGCGTCGGTGATCACGTCGCAGAACCCCGCCGCCGCGTCGACGAACAATGCGTCGAGGCTCGCCGCCCGCACCTCGATGCCGACGTCGGCGGTGTGCTCGACGACGGCCCAGGGCACGCTCACTCCCGGACCGCGATGGGCTGCGAGGCCGCGGCGGCCACCGGCTCCGCCGGCGGCGCCGCCTCCAGCAGCTCGCGATCGAACACCGCCGCGAAGTGCGGCACCAGCCGCCGCGCCACCTCCGCCACCGGCCAGACGGTGCCGGTCGACCGCTCGATCGACGTCAGCGAGATCCCCGGCAGCCCGCACGGCACGATGCCGCCGAAGGCGCTGACGTCGGTCGTCACGTTGAGCGCGAAGCCGTGCGTGGTGATCCACCGCGACAGGTGCACGCCCAGCGACGCGATCTTCTCCTCCCCGACCCACACCCCGACGTGCGGCGACGGCCGCGGCGCCGCCGCCACGCCGAGCTCGGCGAGCGTGCGCACCAGGACCTCGCAGAGGTCGCCGACATAGCGCCGCACGTCGCGCCGATCGGGCGACAGATTCAAGATCGGATAGCCCACCAACTGCCCCGGCCCGTGGTAGGTCGCCTGGCCGCCGCGGTCCGTCTCGTGCACCGCGATGCCACGTTCCGCCAGCCACCCCGCATCGGCGGTGATCTCGCCGTCCCCCGCGTTTCGCCCCAACGTGAAGACGGGCGGGTGCTCGAGCAGCAGCAGCCGCTCGGGCCCCGTCCCATCCTTCACCTCGAGGCGCACGCGCTCCTGCAGCCGCACCGCCTCGTCGTACGGTACCGACCCCAAGAAGCACCACTCGACGCGCCGCTGCACGCGTCGATTCTAGGCGCCTGTGCGGCGCGCTCAGCCGTCGATGATGATCACCGGGTCCGGGCCTTCCTTCCCTCCCACCTCGGTGTTGTACTCATGCGGCCCCAACACGGCGTCGGGCTTCTGCGTCCCCTCGCAGTGCCCCCCCTCGCACTTCACGTTGAGCGGCCACGTCGCCGGGTCCTTCGGCACGATCGCCAGCGACTCCGCACCCTCGACGTCCCAGTGCACCCGGTGCCCCTTGGACTTCGACAGGTGGATCTCGTCCTGGTCCACCTTCCCTACCGTGTCCACCTTCGCCTTGACGATGGCGGCCGTGGTGAGGGTCGTCGTCATCGAACGCGACTCGCCACCCGACGTCGTCGACGTCGCGCAGGCCAACGCCAGGCCGGCACCGCCGAACACCAACAGCCGCAAAGCTCCTCTCCACATGGCAAGCCCCCTTTCAAGCCGCCCGGCGATCACCGCCGAGCAGCGCCCGGAACTCCGCTTTCTTCCGCAAGCCGTCGAGCTCGGGGTCGCGCAGCAGCAGCGCGCGGTCGTACCCTGCTTCCACAGCCTGCGCCATCAACCGCACCGCTTCTCCATCGCGGCCGGCGAGCGCCGCCACCAGCCCGGCGGCGTACAGCCCTTCCGGCCCCGGCGTCTTCTCGCGCACCAGCCGCAGCTCACGCTCGGCGGCGCCGATGTCGCCCGACTTCGCCAGCGCCAGCGCCAGGTGCGCCCGCATGACGCCGTCGCTGGGATCGAGCTCCAACTGCCCGCGGCCGAGCGCGATCGCCTTGGCGTAGGCGGCAGGCGCCTCGGCCTTCCGCTTCGCGCTCCAGCGGTAGGCGTCGCCGAGGTTGAGCCACACGTCCGAGCTCGACGGCATCAGCCGCGAGGCCTGCTCGAACGACGCCGCCGCCTCGTCGAAGCGGCCGAGGTAGAACTGCAGCGTGCCGAGGTTGGAGATGCCGACGCCGGTGGGCTCGATCGCCACCGAGCGCTGAAACGCCGCCAGCGCGCCGTCGAAGTCGCCCGCCTGCTGCAGCGCCCCGCCGAGGTTGGAGAAGCCGCGCGCGCTGTCGGGGTTGAGCTCGGTGACGCGGCGGAACATCGCCGCCGCATCCCGGAAGCGGCCGTGGCGGAAGTAGAAGACGCCGAGCTTGCTGTGGGCCGCCCAATACGCCGGCTGCAGCGCCAACAGCCGGCGGTAGGTCTCCTCGGCCGCGGCGGTCTCGCCCAGCGCGTCGAAGGCCTGCGCGAGCGCCAGCATGGCGTCGCTGTTGCCCGGCTGCACCGAGAGCGCGTGGCGCAGCAGCGGCAGCGCCTTCGCCGGGCTCGCCGGTGGCGATGGCGAGCTGCGCCAGCGTCAGCTCCACCTCGGGGCGGCGCGGTGCCAGCTGCCGCGCCCGCTCGCAGTACGAGCGCGCGAGCGGCGCCCAGCTCGCATCGCGGGTGAGCGTCAGGCGGCGCAGGAAGGCGCGCCCCAGCGCCGCGTGCACCAGCGGCGAGTCGGGCGCCTCCTTGGCGAGCGCCTCGAGCAGACGGACCGCCGCGTCGACCGACGTCGCCTGGTCGTAGCGCTGCAAGCAGCCCCAGAGCCTGCAGGTAGCGGTCCTGCTGCTCGGGGCGCGGCAAGCCGCCGTCGTCGACCGGCGGCGGCGCGCGTCTGCAGGTCGAGCGCCGCCAGCACCTCGCCGGCGAGCTCGTCCTGGGCGGCGAAGAGCGAGCCCGCCGGCGCGGTGACGCTGCCGCCCGCCACCTGGTTGCCCGCCGGCGCCGCGAGCAGCGCGAAGATGACGCGCAGGTCGCCGCCGGCGCGCTGCACGCTGCCGCTGAGCACCAGGTCGGCGCCGAGCAGCTTGGCGACGCGCATCGCATCGGCCCCCTTCTCCACCGCTTCGAGCGTGCTCCAGGCCGGGAAGACGCGCACGCCGCGAACGTCGGCGAGCTGCGCGCTCACGGCAGCCGCCAGCCCCTCGCCCAGCCACTCGCCGTCCACGCCGCCGCCGCCGAGGTCGCGGAAGGGCAGGATGGCGAGGCTCGGCTGCGTCGCCGGCGGCGGCTCGCTGGCGCCACCACCATGTCGCCGCCAGCCGCCGCCACCAGCACGGCGGCGCCGGCGAGCAGCCAGCGCGCGAGGTGGCGCGGCACGCGACGCCGCCAGCGCCACAGCGCCTGGCGCGGCAGCGAGCTCACCCAGGTGGCGTCGTTCGAGCTCGGTCCGGCGAGGGCGAGGCGCGCCTCGCCGAGGTCGGCGAGCCGGCGTCCGGCGTCCTTCTCGAGACAGCGGCGCAGAGATCGATTCGATGGGCCCCGGCAGCTGGCGCGGCAGCTTCGACCAGTCGGGCGTGTCGCCCATCACCGCCGCCAGCACCTCCCACGGCGAGCTGCCGGCGAAGGCGCGGACGCCGGTGAGCAGCTCGTAGAGGATGCAGCCGAAGGCCCAGATGTCGGCGCGGGCGTCGACCGCCTCGCCGCGTACCTGCTCGGGGCTGGTGTAGCCGACGGTGCCGAGCAGCATGCCGCTGTGGGTCAGTCCCAGCGCCGCGGTGGGCGACGCGCGACAGGTCGGCGCCGCTAGCCAGCACGCCGGTGCCCGTCTTGGCGAGCCCGAAGTCGAGGATCTTGAGCCGCCCGTCGCCGGTGAGCGCCAGGTTCGAGGGCTTGAGGTCGCGGTGCACGATGCCGCGGGCGTGCGCCGCCGCGAGCCCCTCGGCGAGCTGGCGCGGCGAGCGAGCAGCGCGCGCCTGGCATCGGCAGCGGGCCGGCGGCGAGCCGCTCGGAGAGGTTCAGCCCCTCGACCAGCTCCATCACCAGGAAGGGGCGGCCGTCCGCCTCGCCGATCTCGTGCAGCGTGGCGATCGCCGGGTGGGCGAGCGCGGCGAGGGCGCGCGCCTCGCGCTCGAAGCGCGCGCGGCGGTCGGGATCGGCGAGGACGGCGTCGGGCAGCGTCTTGATCGCCACCTCGCGGCCCAAGCGGTGGTCGACGGCGCGGTAGACCTCGCCCATCCCACCCGCCCCGAGCGGCGCGATGACTTCGTAGGGTCCGAGCCGGGTACCCGCGAGCAGCGCCATGGGGATGGCCGGATTGTACTGCCGCGGGCGCGCGAGGCCGGTCGGCGTCGGCGGGCGGTGGAATCGCGCGGCGGGGCCGTGCGTTCTACGCAGCAGGGGCGTGCTACGCCCGCCGCAACGATTGGAGACACCGTGACCTTGCACCGCGTTCTCGCTTCGCACCGTTTCCTGGCTTCGGCCTGTGCTTCGTTGTTCGCGCTGGCGGCGCTCGCTTCTGACACCGGCGCCGGTACGCGCGGCCGGCAACCTCGCCGCGCGCGTCGACGGCAGCTTCACCGACGCCGCCGGCGAGGGCGTCTTCGAGGGCACCCTCACGCTCAGCCGCTTCGAGCGCCGCGGCGACCGGCTGGTGGCGCTCGGCACGCTCGACGGCACCTTCGCCGACGCCACCGGCAAGCAGCTCGGCGATCTCGACGCCCGCGAGCTCGTGCTGCCGCGTGGACGCCGCGTCCCTCGCCGCGAGCTGCGAGCGCTGCGTGCTGAAGCTGCGGCTCGAGGACGTCGAGGGCGCCGGCGTGCGCGCTCACCTGCAGCCTGTCGAGGTGGAAATCGGCGCCGGCGCGGCGCCCGACCACCGCCTCGAAGCGCCGCTGTGCGAGCTCGCCAAGGTCGTCGGCCCGTCGGCTGACCTCGGCGCCGTGGCGCAGGGGCTCGACCGCGTGCTGGCCGCGCTCGAGTAGCGACGGCCGTCTGCGCGCTTCAGCGGCCGCGCGCGGCCCAAGCGCCGCGCAGACCTCCGCCGCCGGGCTGGGCGGAAGTCGAACGGATCGCGCCGTCCGTCGTGACCGTGCTCGCCGGCGCCGGAGAACCACTTCCACCAGTAGGCGCCGCCCAGCCACTGCTGCGGCCACGCCGCTTCGAGGAAGGCAGCGTAGGCGTCGGCTTGCAGCCGCGGATTGCTGGCCGCGCCGGTGGGCAGCTCCCACGGCCGCCACGCCGCCCAGTCCGCGGCCGGGTAGCCGATCTCGGTGAAGACGACACGCCGGTCCCAGCGCCGCGAGAGGTCGCCGAGGCGCGCGAGGATCGGCCGCCAGGCCGCCACCATGCGTCGCTGCGTCGGCGCCGCCTCCTCGACGAGCGGGAAGTAGGCCGAAACGCCGATGAAGTCGAGCGCGTCCCAGAACGGCACCCGCTCCGCCTCGCTGTGGTTGGCGCCGTAGCCGAGCGGCCCCGCGAAGTCGCGGCGCGCCGCCGCGATCAGCCGGCGCCAGTCCGCCTCGCGGTGCGTCGTGCCTTGTAGCTCGTTGCCGACCAGCAACGCATCCACGCCCGCCTCGCGGCCGAGACGCGCGTAGTGCACGACGTGCTCCTCATAGGCGGCGAAGAAGGCGCGCCACCCTTCCTCGTCGTGCTGCGTCACGTCGCCCACCCAGTGCGGCGACCGCAGCCACAGGTGCGGCTTGAGCAACACCCGCATGCCGGCGGCATGCGCCTGCGCGGTCACGGCGCGCAGACGCTCGTCGCTCTCGCCGCGCAGCCTGCGGATCTCCGTCGCCTGCGGGTCGGCGAGGAAGCCGAAGGGCGTGATCGACACCCAGTCGACGCCCATCGCGCGCAGCTCGGCGAGCGATGCAGCGGAAGCCGGCGTGCCGTAGCCGTCATCGCCGCCGAGGGAATGCGCGAAGCAGACGCCGCGGTGGCGCCCGGCGGCGAAGGCGTCGCGCTCCGGCGGCTGCGGTGGATTCGGCGGCTGCAGCGGCGAGGGTGCGGGCGCCGCTGCAGTCGCCTCTGCGTGTCCCACGGTCTGCGGCAACGACCGGCCGCCGCAGCCGAGCACGCCGTACGCCACTGCCGCGCCGAGCCAACATCCCACCATCGCCGCGGCGCCGCGGCAGCGCCGCTGATCGCGGGCCGCGCGGCGGCCGCTCACGACGACGGCGGCCAGATGCCGAGGAGCTGCCGCAGCAGCACCATCTGCCCGACGTGGTACGCGTTGTGGTCGGCGATCAGCAGCGCCTCGCGCAACAGCGTCTGCCCGTCGCCCCAGGGGAACGGAGCGAAGAGGCCGCGCGCGGGGTCGTCGATCAACGCCGCGAACGCGGCGAGGTCGGCGCGGACGGCGGCGACGCTGCGCTCCCACGCCTCGTCGTCGGGCGACGCATCGGTCGCCGGCCAGTAGCCGTCCGGCCACGCCGGCGACACGTGATCGGCGCGCCGCGAGAACTCGAGGATGTCCCAGGTCGCCAGGCGGAGGTGCTCGAGCAGCCGCCAGAGCGTGTGCGGCTGCCCGGAAACGCGCTCCCCGCGCTTCTCTGCCGGCACTCCCTCGATCGCTTGATGGAAGGTGGCGTGCGCGTGCGCGGACTCGAGCAGCTCGCGGAGCTGTTTCCGCAGCGCTTCATCGCTCATGCCGCGCAGGCTACGAGCGGCGACGGCGAGCGTCAAGCGATAGACTCCCGCCCATGAGCGAATGGATCGAGGAAGGCAAGCCGGCCCCCGACTTCGAGCTGCAGACCGATCGTGGCGAGGCGCTGCGGCTGTCGTCGCTGCGCGGCAGGCCGGTGGTGCTCTACTTCTACCCCAAGGACGACACTCCCGGCTGCACGGTGGAGGCCTGCGCCTTCCGCGACCGCCGCCCCGAGCTCGCCGCACGCGGCGCCCAGGTGCTCGGCGTGAGCCCCGATGGCGTCCAGAGCCACGCCGCCTTCCGCGACAAGTACTCGCTCGACTTCCCGCTGCTCGCCGATTCGGATCACCAGGTCGCCGAGACCTACGGCGCCTGGGGCGAGAAGTTCAACTACGGCAAGAAGCTGATGGGCATCCGGCGCTCCACCTTCCTCATCGACGGCGACGGCGTCGTGCGCAAGGTGTGGAAGAAGGTCGACGTCAAAGAGCACGACCAGCAGGTGCTCGACGCCCTCGCCACGCTGGCCTAGCCCGCGGATTCGGGCGACGTCACAAAGACGGCGATCAGTTGGGCGACGGTAGCGTCGTCTCCGCCACCGGCGCCACGGTAACGTCCGGCTCGCTGCTCACCGCCTGCAGCGGCGGCGGCTGCGGCAGCCCGAGCGCCGCGCGCAGCGAGGTCAGCCGCGACTCTCGCGGGTCGACCTGCTCGGCGCGCCGGATCCAATGGCGGGCCTTGGCCTGGTCGCCCTTCGCCAGCGCCAGGGCGGCGAGCGCGGCGGCCGGCGCCGCGTCGTCCCTCATCTGGCGGCGGGCTTGCCGGAAGAGCCGCTCGGCGCCGGCGAGGTCGCGCGCCTGGAGGGACTCGTCGCCCATCGCGAGCAGCAGCCAGGGGTCCCGCTTCGGGAGCCGCATGATCGTGCCCACCAGCTCCTTCGCCTCGCGGTCTCGGCCAGTGCCCCGCAGCAGCGAGTAGAGGTTGGCGAAGCCGGGCACGAGCTGCGAGTCGACCTCGATCGCGTTGCGATAGGCCGCCTCGGCCCCCGCGAAGTCGCCCTGTCGCCGCAGCGCCACGCCGAGGTTCACCCACGCCCCGCCGGCCTTTGGGTCCACCTCGACCGCGGTGGCCAGGGCCCGCAACGCCGACCGCGGATCGCCATGCCGCAAGTCGGCGGCGCCGAGGTTGGCGTAGTGCAGCGCCAGCGCGCGCCGGTCGTCGAGCCTCTGCACCCGCGTCTTCTCCAGCTTCGCCTGATTGCCGAAGTCGATCACCCACCGCCGCGGCCCGTCCCCCCACCCCACCGTGATGTGCCCCGCGAGCAGCACCAAATCGCCCTCGCGGTCGTACCGCTCGCGGTAACGCGCCTCGAGGTAGTAGGCATCGAGCCCCACCTCTCGCGCCATGGCGATCAACAGGTGCGAGAACGACAGGCAGTTGAACTTGTGCGCCGCGAACGACTCCGCCGCGCTGGCCGTGAACCACGCGTCGTACCGCAACGCCGCCCCGTCCGGCGCCTGCAGCCGCCGCACCAACAAATCCAGCCGCTCGACCGGCGACAACCCCCGCGGCACCTCGGCGTGCACCCACTCCCGCATCTCAGGCGTCAACGCCAGCACGTCCTCGACCGCCAGCGGCTGGACGTCGCTCGGAATCCTCACTGACGTCGGCACCGCCCCAGCCGCCCCCGCCGTCGCCACGATCGAAACCACCATCAGGACCGTCACGGCGATTCGTCGGCCAGCGAAACCAGGCGCTCCCGCGCCCCGCTCCGGGATCGGCGCGCCGTGAGCCACAAACCCGGGCGCTGCCCGGATCTCGCGTCCCCTCACCGTCACGTCCCCGCCACCCGCCGCAGAGTGAGGATCGTGAACGGCGGCGTCGACTCCTCGCGATGCTCCACCACCACCGCCGCCCCCGACCTCGCGAGCAGCTCGCTGAACCGCACCTTCGAGGTCGTGAACACCAGATCCACCGCCCGCGCGATCGCCGCCCGCAGCGGCCCGTGCGGCGCGTCCTCGCCGACGAACTTGTCGTACACCGAGATCCGCCCTCCCACCCGCAACACCCGCGCCGCCTCCGCCAGACAAGCCACCGGGTCCGCCACCACCTCCAACACCTGGTGCAACAACACCGCGTCGAAGCTCCCGTCCGGCAGCTCCAGCCGCTCGGCGTTCATCACCCTTAGCTCCACCCCCGGCCGCCCGTGGTTCCGCGCCCGCGCCAGCATCGCCGGCGTCAGATCCACGCCCAGCACGCTCACCGTGTGCGGCAACAGCGGCAGGTCGGCCCCCGTGCCGACGCCCGGCACCAGCACCCGCTCGCCCGACGCCAGCCCGAGCAGCGAGATCGCCCGCCGCCGCTCCTCCACGAAGCCGGGACCGAAGTCGTAGAAGCTCGCATAGACGCTGTAGCGCGCACGCCGCCAGTGGCTCACCCGCGGCACCTCCGTTTCCCCTCAAGGGTAGCCCACCGCTTCCGCGCCGTGGGCGCTTGCCGTAGGTACGAAGGGACGAGCCGCAGGTTCCCTGGTCTCGGCGGGCGCCCTCCCGTACAATCGACGCCAGTTACCGTCGGTTCCCAACACTTTGGCCGTCCGCCGCCGCACCGAGCTGCTGTTCGCCCTCGGCCTGGTCCCGCTGGTCCTGACGCTGCTGGTGCTCCAGGCCCTCGACCGGCGCGAGTTCGCCCGCCGCCAGGTCGGGATCTACCTGGAGGAGCCGCCGGACCAGCCGGGCCTCATCCGCATCACCGGCCTGGTGCCCGGGCTCCCCGCCGAGGCCGGCGGCCTGCGGCCGGGCGACGTCGTGCGCACGCTCGACGGCCAAGTGCTGCGCAACAGCGCCGACATGGACCCCATCATGAGGGCGCACACGGGCACCGTGGTCTACGGCGTCGAGCGCGACGGGCAGCGCCGCGAGATCGTCGTCCACCCGGGAGCCCGCTTCGCCTGGCTCGCCTTCGTGGTGAGCGTGGTGGTGACCTTCGCCTACCTCAGCATCGGGCCGCTGGCGCTGCTCAAGCGGCCGGGCTACCTGCGGGCGCGGCTGCTCTTCTTCTTCAGCGCCGCGGTCACCGTCGAGTTCGCGATGCCCGAGATCCGCGACAGCTACTCGCTGCTGCTGCCGGTGAGCCTGCTGCTCAACGGCTTCCAGATGGGCACCCACCTGCACCTCGCCTCGGTGCTGCCCGAGCGCCAGCACTGGGTACGCCAGCATCCGTGGGTCATCCCCGGCCTCTACGTCCTCGGCCTCGGCAGCTTCGGGATCGTCGCCGCCGTGCACCTCGCCGAAGCCTTCGGCGCCACGCCCGACCCCTGGTGGTCCGGCGACCGACTGCGCGACTGGCTCAGCTGGCTCATCGTCGGCTGGGCGATCGCCGCCCTGGTGCTGCTCGCGCGCCAGGCGTGGAGCTACCCGGAGCCGAAGGGGCGGCAGCAGGCGGCGCTGCTCGCGGCCGGGCTGCTGCCGTGGACGATCCTCGCCATCCTGCAGCAGACGCCGCTGCTCAACCAGCTGCTGGCGCGCCACTGGCAGGACGTGGTGTGGAACCTCCTGCTGCTGCTCTTCCCCATCTGCGTCATCGTCATCCTGGTGCGCGAAGCGCAGAGCCAGGAGCGCGTCCTGCTCTCGCTCACCGACGAGGTGCAGCGGGCGACCTCGATCGGCGAGGTGTCGCGCATCGTCAGCACCGACCTCCACGAGGCCTTCCACCCCAAGAGCACGCACGTCTTCTACCGCCAGCAGCACTCGCGCGACCTCACCCTCGGACACTCCACCGGAGTGGCGCCGCGCGAGGAGCAGATCCCCGAGGGTAGCGTGCTGCTGCGCCTCGTCGAGGCCTACGGCAAGGCCGTCGACTACCCCGCCGACCTGGCCGGGCTGCCGCCGTCGGAGCAGGAGTGGCTCGACCGGCTGGAGGCGAGCCTCATCGTGCCGCTCACCGGCCGCGACCACCGCCTGCTCGGCCTGCTGGTGCTCGGCGAGAAGAAGTCCGAGGAGCCCTACACGCCGCACGACCGCAAGCTCCTGCAGGCGCTCACCAACCAGATCGCGCTGGTGTACGAGAACGCGCGCCTGAAGGACCGCGTCGAGCAGAGCGCCAAGGTGCAGCGCGAGGTGCTGGCGCGGCTGGGCGACCAGGAGCTGCACCTGGTGCACGAGTGCCCCACCTGCGGCCGCTGCTTCGACGCCGGCGAGGAGGTCTGCCCGCACGACCGCAGCGAGCTGCAGCCGTCGATCCCCGTCGAGCGCCTCATCATGGGCCGCTACCGCCTCGACCGCCGGCTCGAGCGCGGCGGCATGGGGGCCATCTTCGAGGCCCGCGACCTCCACCTCGGCCGGCCGGTGGCGGTCAAGGTGCTGCACGGCGCGCTGATGGGCGAGGAGGCGACGCGCCGCTTCGAGACCGAGGCGCGGCTGACGGCCTCGCTCCACCACCCCAACGTCGTCACCGTCTTCGACTACGGCACCACCGGCACCGGCAACTCGTTCCTGGTGATGGAGCTGCTCGAGGGCTTCACCCTGATGACCGCGATTCGCGACGAATGCGTACTGCCGCCGGCGACGGTGGCGCGCTGGCTCGACCAGGTCTGCGAGGGGATCAAGGCCGCCCACAGCGCCGGCATCGTGCACCGCGACCTGAAGCCGGCCAACGTGTTCGTGACCCGCGTCGCCGGGCGCGAGGGTCCGGTCGAAGATCCTCGACTTCGGCGTCGCCAAGGTGCGCTCGGCGGTGCGGGCGGCGACCCAGAACCTCACCGCGCCGGGGACGCTGGTGGGCACCTTCAACTACATGGCGCCCGAGCAGCTGTCGGGCGGCGAGGTCGACGAGCGCAGCGACGTCTTCGCCCTCGGCGTGCTGGCGGTGGAGAGCCTCACCGGCGATCGGCCCTTCTCGGGAACGAACCCGGGGGTGATCCTCACGTCCATCGCCAACGCACCCTTCCGTTTCGACAGGACCCTTGCCGGCGCCGACCGGCTGGAGGCGGTCCTGGCCCGCTGCCTCGCCAACAACCCTGCCGACCGCTTCGGCTCGGTGGCGGCGCTGCAAGCGGAGCTGATCCCCGCGTTGCGCGAGCTGGCCGCGGCAGAGCCGGCGCAGCCGGCGGTCGGCTGAGTCCGGATGGCGGGCGCGGAGCCCGCCCTACACCGCCAGCGCTGTCCGGACGTGTCAGCGTAGGGTGGGCTCGGCGCCCACCGTCATTCCCCTGCCAGCTCGCGCAGCAGCGTGAACATCTCCGCGTCCCACGGATCCGGTGAAGGATCGTCGCCGGCGACGTCGTTGTTGAGCTCGGGGGTCTCGAGGATGAGCGGCACGCCGCGGCTGCGGCGGTCGGCGAGCAGCCAGCGGAAGGGCTCGACGCCGATCTCGCCCTTGCCGAGGAGGGTGTGGCGGTCGCGGTTGCTGCCGAGCGCGCCCTCGCTGTCGTTGAGGTGGAAGAAGGCCGGCGGCTCGCCGGTGGCGGCCTCGAACTCGTCGAGCACGGCGGAGAGCGCCGCCGGCGACTTGCGGATGTCGTAGCCGCTGGCGAAGAGGTGGCAAGTGTCGAGGCCGTAGCCGCTACGCGCGCGCACGGCTCGCGGCAGCGCGGCGAGGATCGCCGCCACCTCGGCGGGGGTGCGGCCGATGGTGGCACCGGCGCCGGCGGTGTTCTCGACCAGCAGCCGTGTGGCGCCGGCGACGCTCTCGAGCGCGAGCGCCATGGCCGCCGCCACGCGCTGCACGCCGGCGGCGCGGTCGCCACCGCCGCCGGCAGAACCCGGGTGGAAGCAGACCCAACCGGCGCCCAACGCGGTCGAGCGCTCGAGCTCCTTCCTGAGGCCGGCGGCGGAGCGCTCGTGCTTGTCCGCCTCCGGGCTCGCGGCGTTGAGCACGTAGGCGCCGTGCACCAACACGTGCTGCGGGCGGATGCCCACTTCGGCGAGGGTCGCGTGAAAGCGCTCGACGCGCGAGGGCTGGATCGTCGCCTTGTCGCCGTAAAAGCGCGGCGGCGCGGTGAACACCTGCAGCGCGCGGGCACCGGCGGCAGCCGCCCGTCTCGCCGCCATGTGGATGCCGCCGTTGTCGACGGTGTGGACGCCGAAGAGGTGGCGCTCCGCCTCGCTCTTCGGCGCTGTGGGCTTCGCCTTTGGGCTCACGCGGCCTCCACGACCTCCAGAGTCTCGCGACGGCGCGGACGTTACCACCGGCACTCGCGGCGCCGAGCGCCCGCCTCGAGGCGCGTACAATGGAGGTCCAACGCCGATCGCACCGCGAGGTCCGTCACCATGTCGATCGCCCGCTGCGCCGCTTCGCTCGTCTGCTCGTTGCTCGTGCTCGGCTTCGCCGGAGCCGTCGCCGCCGAGGAGTCGTCGGCCGCCCGTCAGACGCCGCCAGCCGAAGGCGGCTCGCCCGCGGCCGCGACCGAGAAGGCCGCGGCCACTCCTGCAGAACCCATCGCAACCGTTCCTGCCACCCCCGCGCCGGTACCGGTGATGCCGATCACGGTAGTGAGGCCCGTCCAGCCCACCGCGAAGCCGCAGGCGACGCCGCCGCTGCCGGTGTCGCTCGGCCGTTACGGCGCCATCGAGCTCGGCCGGCCGGCGAGCGGTGCCAGCCGCTGGCACGGCTTCCCGATCTCGCTGAGCCTGCGCGACGCGCCGTTGCCCGAGGTGCTGCGCTCGTTCGCCCGCATCGCCGGCGTCAACCTCGTCCTCGCGCCGGGGATCACCGGCTCCGTCACCGTCGAGCTCGAGGACGTGCCGTGGGACCAAGCGCTGTGGGTGATCCTGAAGACCCACGACCTGGGCGCCGAGATCGACGGTCGCGTGTGGAGTGTCGCGCCGTACTAGCAGGTTGCTGGCGTGCCTGGGGCGCAGCAAGCAGTCGGCGACGCGACCGACAGTTTGGCAGTTTGGTGCATTTCGGTAACCGCTCGGGTGCAACCGTGTGCACGGCTCGGACTCGTAAAGGGTGCCGCCCTCCTCGGCGAGGGCCCCCTTCCGAGCTTCCAGAAGTTGTGGCACGATCAGTGCTTCGCGGGCGGCACGGGGCGCAACCAACCATGACCAAGCTGACGATGCATTGGCAGTTGGGCGAGAGCGCTGCGGAACCCGAGGCACACTTCTTCCTCTACCGCGAGGGTGAGGACGTCCACTGCGACCACCGCTTCTACGGCCGTGACGAGCTCGAGCGCCGCGTCGGCGCCATCCTCGCGAGCAGCGGCGAGGTGCCCCGCTACTACCTGGCCGCGCTGATGGCGTTCGAAGACCCGCGGGCGCCACGCTCGGGCGCCATGCCCGTCTCGGCAGGCCTGGCCACCCGCGAAGAGGCCTGAGGGCAGGCTACGCGCTCGCCGCCGGCAGCGCGAGAGGCGGCAGCACCGCCTCGATCTCCTGCCGGTGCGTCTCGAGCCACGGCGGCAGCACCAGCGCCTCGCCGAGGTGCGCCGCCTCTTCGTCGACGGCGAACCCCGGCCCGTCGGTGGCGAGCTCCAGCAGCACGCCGCCCGGCTCCTTGAAGTAGACCGAGCGGAACCAGAAGCGGTCGATCACCTCCGTCGGCCAACCGCCCGCATTCAGCACCTGCACCCGCGCGTCCACCTGGTGCGCCTCGTCGGCGACGCGGAAGGCGAGGTGGTGGATGCTCCCCGTGCCCCAGGCGCCGCGGCGCGCGTGCGGCGTCTCGCAGAGGTCGAGCCGGCGCCCCGAGCCGCCGCCCGCGACCTCCCAGCGGTGCCACTCCCCCTCGCTGCCGCCCTGGCGATAGCCCAACGCCTCGGCGAGCATCGCCGTCGTCGGGCCGAGCTGCTGGACGAGCATGCGGGCGCCGTCGAGGCCGCGCACCTGCCGCTCCACCGGCACCGGGCTGCCCTGCCACGGCGCGAATGGGCGGCTCGCCGCGCTGGTGCTCTCCACCAGCGCCACGTGCAGCCCGTGCGGGTCGCGCAGCGGCAGCACCCGCTCGCCGAAGCGGGTCTCCACCTCGCCGAGCTGCACGTCGTGCGAGCCGAGCCGCTCCTGCCACCAGCCGAGGCTCCCCGCCGGCACGGCCAGCGCCACTTCGGTGGCGAGGCCGTGCCCCGGCCGCGACGGCGCCAGCTGCGCCCAAGGGAAGAAGGTGAGATCGGTGCCCGGATGCCCTTCCGCGTCGGCGTAGAACAGGTGGTAGGTGCCGGGGTCGTCCTGGTTGACGCTGCGCTTGACCAGCCGCATGCCGAGTAGGCCGGCGTAGAAGTCGACGTTCTCCTGCGCCGACCCGGCGATGGCGGTGACGTGGTGGAGGCCCTGGACTTCGCGCATCGAGCTACTCCGCGGCAACGAACACCGATTTCCACTCCGAGTAGGCGTCGAGCGCCACCATGCCCTGCTCGCGGCCGAGCCCGCTCTGCTTGACGCCGCCGAAGGGGGCCTCGACGTGCACGCTGGAGGAGCTGTTGATCGACAGCATGCCGGTCTCCAGCGCGCGCGCGACGCGCAGCGCGCGGGCGACGTCGCGCGTCCACAGCGAGCCCGAGAGACCGTAGTCGCTGTCGTTGGCGAGGCGCACGGCTTCCTCTTCGTCGTCGAACGGGAGGATGCACACCACCGGGCCGAAGACCTCCTCGCGGACGATCGCCATGTCGGCCTCGAGGTCGACGTAAACCGCCGGGCGTCAGGTAGTGGCCGCGCGCGAGCGCGTCGCCAGTCGGCGCCTCGCCGCCGCACAGCCGCCGCGCGCCGGCAGCGTCGGCGCCGGTGAGGTAGCCGCACACTCGCTCGCGCTGGTCGGCCGAGATCAGCGGCCCCATCTCGGTCGCCTCGTCGGCGGGGTCGCCGAGCTTGATGGCGCGCGCCCGCTCGACGAAGCGGGCGACGAACTCGTCGAATACCGGCCGCTGCACGAGGACGCGGCTGCGCGCGCAGCAGTCCTGGCCGGCGTTGTCGTAGACCGCCCAGATGGAGGACGCGACGCACGCCTCGAGGTCGGCGTCGGCGAACACCAGGCTCGCCGACTTGCCGCCGAGCTCGAGCGAGACGCGCTTGATGCCTTCCGCGGCCGCCTGCATCACCTCGCGGCCGACCGCCGTCGAGCCGGTGAACGACACCTTGCGCACCAGCGGATGGCGCACCAGCGCGCGGCCGGCGACGGTGCCCTTCCCCGGCAGCACGTTGAGCACCCCCGGCGGCAGCCCGCAGGCGAGCGCGAGCTCGCCGAGCGCGAGGGCGGTGAGCGGCGTCAGCTCGGCGGGCTTGAGCACCACCGTGTTCGCCATCGCCAGCGCCGGCGCCACCTTCCAGCTGGTAATGAGCAGCGGGAAGTTCCACGGCGTGACGAGCGCGCAGACGCCCAGCGGCTCGCGGAAGGTGAAGGCGTGGCCGCGCGCCGCCACCGGCAGCGTCGCCCCCGCCACCTTGTCGACGGCGCCGGCGTAGTACTCGAAGCAGTTGGCGGCGGCGGCCACCTCGCCGCGCGCGGCGGCGATCGGCTTGCCGGCGTTGCGCGACTCGAGCGTCGCGAAGTGCTCGCTCTTCGCGCGCAGCCCGTCGGCGATCTTGCGCAGCAGCTGCCCGCGCTCGCGGCTGGAGAGCCGCCGCCAAGGGCCGCGCGGATCGAACGCAGCGTGGGCGGCGTGCACGGCGCGATCGACGTCCTCGGCGCCGGCCTGCGCCACCTGCGCCAGGACGGCGCCCTTCGCCGGAGTCGTGCACCGGCGCCTGCAGGCCGTCGGCCGCCGGCGCGCGGGCGCCGTCGACCAACAGCCCTTCGAACGCGGCGACCTCGGCGTCGATCATCGCGCTCGCTTCTCCACTACTCCGGCGTCACGTAAGCGGCGGTGATGCCGCCGTCGACGAGGAAGGTGGCGCCGGTCATGAACGAGGACTCGTCGGAGGCCAGGAAGAGCGCCGCCTTCGCCATCTCGGCGGCGAGGCCGAAGCGCCCCATCGGCACGTGCACCAGGCGGCGCTGCTTCTTCTCCTCGCTGTCGAGGAAGTCCATCAGCAGCTTGGTCTTCAACGGTCCGGGGCAGAGCGCGTTGACGCGGATGTTCTCGCGCGCGTGGACGACCGCGAGCTCGCGCGTCATCGCCAGCACCGCGCCCTTGCTGGCCGTGTAGGCGACCTGCGGCGTCGCGGCGCCGAGCACGGCGACGAACGATGCGGTGTTGACGATCGAGCCGCCGCCGGCGCGGCGTAGCGCCGGGATGCCGTGCTTGCAGCCGAGGAAGACCCCCTTGGCGTTGATCGCCATGGTGAGGTCCCACACCTGCTCGTCGGTGGCGACAGCGTCGTCGTCGCTGCCGTGCATGATGCCGGCGTTGTTGAACAGCACGTCGAGGCGGCCGAAGCCTGCTTCGGCGGCGCCGACCATCGCCGCGCAGTCGGCGTCCTTCGACACGTCGGCGTGCACGTAGAGCGCCTTGCCGCCGTCGCGTCGCACCAGCTCGACGGTCTCCTCGCCGGCCTCGTCGGTGACGTCGACCACGACCACCGCAGCGCCCTCGCGCGGCGAAGAGCAGCGCCGACTCGCGGCCGATGCCGCTGCCGGCGCCGGTGATCAGCGCCACCTTGCCTGCGAGGCGGGACGCGCCGGCTGGGTCGGCCACGCTCACTCCCGACCCACGGCCCGCTTGCGCTCGCGCGCCGCCGCGACGAGCCCGTCGAAGATCCGCTGCTGCGTGGCGTCCTCGGCCGCCGAGAGCTCGGGGTGCCACTGCACCGCCACCAGCCACGGGTGCTCGGGCAGCTCCAGCGCCTCGACGGTGCCGTCGTCGGCGCGCGCCGCCACGCGCAACGCCGGCGCCACCTCGATCGGGTGCCTGGTGATGCCATGAGACCGGCACGGGGCGCATCGTCCCCATCGCCGCTGCAAGCCGCGAGCCGGGCGCCACCTCGACCGGATGGCGAACGTGCTCCTCTTCGCCGTCCTCGGCGCTCGTCGAGCTCTTGGAACGCCTTGCAAGCGGCCGGTGCGCGATCGACTCGCCCACCGCATCGGGCAGGTGCTCGTGCAGCGTGCCGCCGAGCGCCACGTTCATCACCTGGCAGCCGCGGCAGATGGAGAGCGCCGGCACCCGCCGCTCCACCACCGCGCGGGCGAGCGCCAGCTCGAAGGCGTCGCGGTCGGCGTCGACCCGCTCGATCCGCGGGTCGGCGACGTCGCCGCCGTAGCGCGCCGGGTCGACGTCGCCGCCGCCCGAGAGCACGAAGCCGTCGAACCGCTCGATGAGCTCCTCGACGAGCGCCTCGCCCGGCGGCAGCAGCACCGGCACGCCGCCGGCGCGGCGCACGGCGTCGACGTACTCGACCGGCAGCGCGAACCGCCCCTCCGCGTCGCGCCCGTAGGTGGTGATGCCGATGAGAGGGCTGCGCGTTGCCGTCATCCGGCCGCCGCCCAACTCTCCAATCGCAGGCCTTGCACCTCAGCCATGTGATGGTCGGCGCTCACCAGTATGCGTCCAGTGGCGACCGACGTAGCGGCGATGCCGAGGTCGAAGTCGGGGATCGGACGGCCTCGACCTAGGAGCTCAGCCTTCATCAGACCGAAAGTCTCACCGCAGCGGGCATCGAAGGGGACGATCGCCAGCTCGCGAAAGAACAAGGAGAGTCGCTCCCGATTCGCTTCGGGACGGGAGGAGCGCGTAGCACCGAAGTGAAGCTCGCCCGCGGTGAGCGCGCTGACCGCGAGAGCCTCCGGTCCAGCGGCGAGCACGCGCCGCGTGAGGGCCGCGTACGTGCCGTTGAGGTAGTAGATGCAGGTGTTGGTGTCGAGGAGGTACACCCGGAACTCTCGGCTCGCCTACCGCAGTATCGGCCGGGCCGCGTTGCGGCGATTCTCCTCGAGGTCACGAACGATCTCGGCAGCCGTTCGCGTGTCCTCCCAGCTCCCCGCCAGGGCCGCGAAGCCGTCCGAGAAGGTCCGCGAGCCTCGATCGAGCCGTTCGCGGACCAGCGACTGCAGGAACATCGACGGCGACTCCCCTGCTTCCGCCGCCTCCGTGCGAAGCGGCTCCTCGAGCTCCTTGGGGATATAGACAGAGATCTTCACGTCGGCGCCTCGTGCCTTCGCTATCCTACATCTGTCCTACATTACACACAAAGCCCTCAAGCGCGCTCAAAGTAGCGTTCCCGCTCCCAGGTCGTCACCGTGCGGTCGAAGCGCTCCTGCTCGACGCGGAAGAAGTGCGCGTAGTGCTTGATCACCTCGTCGCCGAACGCCTCGCGCAGCATCTCGCTCTTCTCCATCTCGCGCACCGCCTCGCGCAGGCTCGACGGCACCTTCGCCACGTTGGCCGCGCCGTAGGCGTCGCCGCCGAAGAGCGGCGGCGGCTCGGTGCCGTGGGCGATGCCGTCGAGGCCGGCGGCGATGCTGGCGGCGAACGCCAGGTAGGGGTTGGCGTCCGCCCCCGGGATGCGGCACTCGATGCGCAGCGACGGGCCGTCGCCGACGAGACGGAAGCCGGCGGTGCGGTTGTCGACGCTCCACGCCAGGTTGGTCGGCGCCCAGGACTGGTAGACGTACCGCTTGTAGGACGTCGGGTAGGGCGCGTAGAACGGCGTCAGCGCGCGGGCGTGGCGCGATCCAGCCGCCGAGGAACCAGCGCATCTCGTCGCTCGCCTGCAGCGGGCCGAGCTCGCGCTCGCCGGCGAAGCGCGAGCGCTCGCCGTCCTCGTCCCACAGCGACAGGTGCAGGTGCATGCTCGAGCCGGCGAGGTCGCTCTTCCACTTCGCCATGAAGGTCACCGCCACGCCCGCCTGGATGGCGATCTCCTTCGCCGCCTGCTTGTAGATGCAGTGGCGGTCGGCCATCTCCAGCGCCTCGGCGTAGCGAATGTTGAGCTCGTGCTGCCCCGGCCCCCACTCCCCCTTGCTCGACTCGACGGGGATGCCGCTCGCCTCGAGGTGCCGGCGCAGCGCGCCGTTGAAGCCCTCTTCCTTGGTGCCCTGGAGCATGTGGTAGTCCTCCAGGTACCAGCCGAAGGTCTCGAGCCCCTCGAAGCGCTTGGCGCGCGCCGAGTCGTAGGTCTCCTTGAAGATGTAGTACTCGAGCTCCGAGGCGGCCATGACGCGGTAGCCGGCCTTCGCGGCGCGCGCGAGCTGACTGCTTGAGGATCGAACGCGGCGCGACGGTCACCGGCTCGTGGTTCACCTCGAGGTCGCAGATCACCAGCGCCGAGCGATCGAGCCACGACAGCCGCCGCAGCGTGCCGAGGTCGGGCACGCAGTGGAAGTCGCCGTACCCCTGCCGCCAGTTGGCGAAGTCGTAGCCGGGGACGACCTCCATCTCCATGTCGACGGTGAGCAGGTAGTTGCAGGCGTGCATCCCGCCCTCCGCCACCTGCTCGAGGAAGAACGCCGCCGGCACCCGCTTGCCCATGAAGCGGCCGTAGAGATCGGGAAAGACGACGAGGACGGTGTCCACCTCGCCGCGCTCGGCGAGGCGCTCGAGGTCGCGGCGGCTGAGCAGGCCGCCTGTTCCTTCTGAAGGCGGCGACGGGCTCGGGGTCGGGTCGGTCATCGTCGGGTCATCTCCGTCTGCATGCGCCGTTCCAGACGGCGCCTCGCAAAGTTGCGCGTGGATTCGATCACAAGGCGGCAGCCGGCGGCGGTGCTAGTTTTTGGGGATGAGACACCCACGGCTCGCCAACAGGCTCGCTCTCGCCGCCACTCTCAGCCTGGTAACCGTCTGCCGCTCCGCCGCCGCCCAGGCGCAAGAGCACCAGCACCACCACCCCGCCGCCGAGATCGAGGGCCTCGGCGCCGTGCACTTCCCCATCAGCTGCCAGGCCGAGGTGCAGCCGGCGTTCGACCGCGGCATGGCCCTGCTGCACTCGTTCGGTTACGACGAGGCGCGGACCGCGTTTCGCGAGGTGGCGCAGCGCGATCCGTCGTGCGCCATGGCGCACTGGGGCGAGGCGATGACCTGGTACCACCCGATCTGGGCGCCGCCCACGGCAGCCGAGCTGGCGGCCGGCCGGACCGCCGCGGCCGCGGCTGCCGCGCTGCCGACGAAGAGCGACCGCGAGGCAGTGTTCGTGGCCGCCATCCAGACCTTCTACCGCGACAGCGAGAAGGTCGACCACCGCACCCGCGCACTCGCCTACGAGGAGGCGATGCGGCAGCTGATGGAGCGTTTCGCGGACGATCCCGAGGCCACCATCCTCTACGCCGAGCTGCTCGCGCCGGCCACCACCGACCCCGCGCTCGCCAAGCCGCGGCAGGCGGCGGCCATCCTCGAGAAGCTGCTGCCGAAGTACCCGCGGCACCCGGGCGTCGCCCACTACCTGATCCACGCCTTCGACTACCCGCAGACCGCCGAGCTGGCGCTGCCAGCCGCCCGCACCTATGCCGGTATCGCGCCGCAGGCAGCGCACGCGCGCCACATGCCGTCGCACATCTTCACCCGCCTGGGGCTTTGGCAGGAGTCGATCGCCAGCAACTGGAGCTCGGTAGAGGCGGCGCAGGCGCGGGCCGCGCGCACCCACCCCGGCGCCACCGCCTTCGACGCCATGCACGCCTACGACTACCTCGCCTATGCCTACCTGCAGCTCGGCCAGGACGCCAAGGCGCGCGAGGTGCTCGACACGGTGGCGCGTACGGCCGAGCTCGACGACGCGCAGTTCGCCGCCGGCTTCGCGCTGGCCGCCGTGCCGGCGCGCTACGCCCTCGAGCGCCACCAGTGGCGCGAGGCGGCGGCGCTGGAGCTGCCGCCGCTGGCGGCGACGATGCGGTGGGAGCAGTACGTCTACGGCGAGGCGACCCTGCCGTTCACCCGCGCCGTCGGCGCGGCGCGCAGCGGCGACGCCGCGGCGGCCCGCTCGGCGCTGGACGAGCTCACCGCCGTCAAGGCCAAGCTCGCCGCGGCGACGCCGGCCGGACCGTACGACTGGGTGAACCAGGTGGAGTCGCTGCGGCTCGCCGCCGCCGGCTGGATGGCGCGAGCGGAGCGGCGCGACGACGAGGCGCTGAAGCTGCTCACCCAGGCCGCCGAGCTCGAGGAGCGCGTCGGCAAGCACTCGGTGACGCCGGGCGCGCTGCTGCCTGCCCGCGAGCAGCTCGGCGACCTGCTGCTCGAGCTCGGCAAGCCGAGCGACGCGCTCGCCGCCTACGACGCCGCGCTACTCTCGGCGCCGCGGCGCTTCAACAGCCTCGCCGGTGCAGCGCGCGCCGCCGAGCTAGCCGGAAATAGCGAGCGTGCCCGCGAGCTCGCTGCCCAGCTGCGCGAGCTCTGCGGCACCGGCTGCGAGCGGCCGGAGGGGAAGGCGCCTCCGGCGGCCCCGGCTCAGGGCGCGCCGCCGAAGGTGACGACGACGGGCCCGTGATCGCTGGTGCCCACCTCGCGTCGCACCACCGACGAGCTGGCGCGCGCGGCGAGCTCCTCGCTCGCCGTCACGTAGTCGATGCGCCAGCCGATGTTGCGCTGGCGCAGGTTGCGCCAGGGCGCCCACCAGGTGAAGAGCGCGTCGTTGTCGGGATCGAGCCTGCGGCCGACGTCGACGAGCCCTTCGCCGAGGAAGCGCTCGAGCAGCTCGCGCTCTTCCGGACGCGTCCCCACTTGGTGCGGCTTGCGCTCCTTGGGGTGCACGTCGCGCTCCTCGCGCGCGACGTTGAGATCGCCGCCGAGCACCAGCTGGCGCCCGTCGCGTCGCAGCTCGCCCGCCCACGCCGCCATGCGGGTGAGGAAGTCGAGCTTGCCCGGGTAGTCGCGCCCGCCGTTGGGCACGTAGACCGAGGCGAGCACGAGGTCCTCGACGCTGGCGGTGACGACGCGCTGCTCACGGTCGAACGCCGGGTGCTCGAACGTCGGCTCGTGCGGAAAGCGCGCGCGCGACAACGCCAGCGCGACGCCCGAGTAGGCGCCGGCGCCGTGCCAGAAGCACCAGTGATCGGGGAGCGCGCACAACGACTCGGGCAGCTGCTCGCGGCTCGCCTTGAGCTCCTGCAGCATGACCACGTCGGGCGCCTCGCCACGCAGCCACTCGAGCAGCTGTGCTTCCCGCGCGCGCACGCCGTTGACGTTCCAGGTGGCGACCTTGAGCGGGCTCACGAAAGCCCAGGATAGCGCGCTGCGGCAGCTCCTCCGCGCACTCGCGGCGCCCCACCATTTAGGGGCTGGTGACATGGCTTCCACTAGCGGTGGGGGTTTCTGCGCCATCCTGGCGCGGCAGACGACCCACCCCCTAGCTATTGGGGGTGGCTCAGAAGCGCCCCCCTCCCCCTTGCGCTACCCACGGAACGTCCCTATACTGCGCGTCGTGATGTTCGCCGCCCCGTTGCCGTCGATCCACGACCGTTAGGCAGGCCCGCGATCATCCCCCCTCGAGGCGCACCCGAGCCCCACTTCCCACCCCCACCGTGCGCCCCTCCCTTCTCTGATACCGCATACACGAAGGAGGACTGCGTTCCGATGAACCCGCACGCCAACGTCGTCCACGCCCCTGTGGACCGCCGACCGAAGGAGGGCCAAACGGAGGCACAAACCTCCGAGCCCCCGCCTGCCCGGACGGCGCCAGCCGTCCGCCTCCCCGCCCTTTCCGCCGTCCCCGCACCGCACGCCGCGCCGCCGCCGTCGACTTCGACGCCGCCGCTCGCACGCCTGCTGCCGCTGCACCGCCGGCTGCCGTCGATCAATCCGCAGACCGACGCCTTCCGCCAGCGCTTCTTCCCCACCGCCACGCTCGCCGAGTGGAACGACTGGCGCTGGCAGTCGCGCCACCGCATCACCAAGCTCGCGCAGCTCGAGGAGATGCTGCAGCTCTCCGCCGACGAGCGCGAGGCGATGGTGCGCGGCGGCTCGCTGCTGCCCATCGGCATCACGCCCTACTACCTGTCGCTGTGCTCGCCCGACGACGCGAGCGAGCCGCTGCGCCGCACCGTGATCCCGGCGACGACCGAGCTCGTCCGCATGCCCGGCGAGTCCGACGACCCGCTGGGCGAGGACCACGACATGGCGGTGCCCGGCCTGGTGCACCGCTACCCCGACCGCGTGCTGCTGCTGGCGCTCGACTTCTGCTCCACCTACTGCCGCTACTGCACGCGCTCGCGCGTCGTCGGCCACGGCGAGATCAGCCCCGACGAGAAACGTCTCGAGCGCGCCTTCGAGTACATCGCCGCCCACCCGCAGATCCGCGACGTGCTGATCTCCGGCGGCGACCCGCTGGCGATGGCCGACCACCGGCTCGACTGGCTGCTGACGCGGCTGCGCCAGATCCCCCACCTCGAGTTCATCCGCCTGGGCACCAAGATGCCCGCGGTGCTGCCGCAGCGCATCACCCCCGAGCTGGTGCGCATGCTGCGCCGCCACCACCCGTTCTGGATGAGCATCCACTTCATGCACCCGGCGGAGTGCACGCCCGAGGCCTATCGCGCCTGCGCGCGGCTCGCCGACGCCGGCATCCCGCTGGGCTCGCAGACCGTGCTCGCCAAGGGCGTCAACGACGACGTCGAGACGATGAAACGGCTCATGCACCACCTGCTGCGCATGCGGGTGAAGCCCTACTACCTCTACCAGGGCGACCAGATCTCCGGCTCGTCGCACTTCCGCACCACGGTGCAGAAGGGGCTCGAGATCATCGCCGGCCTGCGCGGTCACACCACCGGCTACGCGGTGCCGCACTTCATCGTCGACGCGCCGGGCGGCGGCGGCAAGATCCCGCTGCAACCCGACTATCTCGTCGGCCGCGACGGCGACGACCTCGTGCTGCGCAACTTCGAGGGCAAGCTGTTCCGCTATCGCGACCCGCTGCCCGCCGACGCCGGCGGCTCGCTGTCGGACCTCGCCGCCGCCAAGGGCACGTTCAAGCTCGCCAAGGGGCGGCGGCGGACCGGCAATGGCGTGAAGGGCAACGGTAACGGCGGCAGCAACGACAATGGCAACGGCCACGCAACGACCAACGGCGCTGACGTCAGCGGCGACGTGCCGCCGCCGACGGAGAACTGATCGATGCGCGTCGGCCTCACCTACGACCTGCGCGACGCCTACCTCGCCATGGGCTATGGCGAGGAAGAGACCGCCGAGCTCGACCGTGAAAGCACCATCGAGGCGCTCGAGAGCACGCTGCGCTCGCTCGGCCACGACGTCGACCGCATCGGCCACTGCAAGCAGCTCGCCGCACGCCTCGTGCGCGGCGACCGCTGGGACCTGGTGTTCAACATCTCCGAGGGGCTGCACGGCATCGGCCGCGAGGCGCAGGTGCCCGCGCTGCTCGACCTCTACGAGGTGCCGTACACCTTCTCCGACCCGATGGTGATGTCGCTCACCCTGCACAAGGCGATGACCAAGCGCGTCGTGCGCGACGCCGGCGTGCCGACGCCCGACTTCGCGCTGGTCGAGAGCGAGGCGGACGCCGCCGCCGTCGACCTGCCGCTGCCGCTGTTCGTCAAGCCGGTGGCGGAAGGGACGGGCAAGGGCGTGACGCCGCGTTCCATCGTCCGCGACCGCGCCGAGCTCTGGCCGGCGTGCGCGGACCTGCTCGCGCGCTTCCGCCAGCCGGTGCTCGTCGAGACCATGTGCACGGGCCGCGAGCTCACCACCGGCATCCTCGGCAGCGGCGACGAGGCGGAGGTGGTCGCCACCATGGAGGTGATCCTGCTCCCGCAGGCCGAGGCCGACGTCTACTCGTACGTGAACAAGGAGCGCTGCGAGGAGCTCGTCGAGTACCGGCTCGTCGACGGCTCCGACCCGGTGGTGGCGGAGGCGGAGCGCGTCGCGCTGGCCGCGTGGCGCGCGCTCGGCTGCCGCGACGGCGGCCGCGTCGACCTGCGCTGCGATGGCGAAGGAAGGCCGCAGTTCCTCGAGGTCAACCCGCTCGCCGGGCTGCACCCGGAGCACTCCGACCTGCCCATCCTCGCCGGCTTGATCGGTATGCCCTATCGCGAGCTGCTGCGCCGCATCGTCGAGTCGGCAGCGACACGAGTGACGGCGAGGGCGCCGGAGGCAGCTCCGCAACTGGTGGGAGCGGGGAGCGGCAACTAGTGCGCGTCACCGTCCTCTACAACGAGCCGTCGATCTGGGCGAAGGCCGAGGAGGCCGACGTGCTGGCCCAGGTGGAGACGGTGGCGGCGTCGCTGCTGGCCAACGGCTACACGGTCGACCGGCTCGCCTGCGGGCTCGACCTGCAGGCTGTGGTCGACGCGCTCAACGCCGATCCGCCCGACCTCGCCTTCAACCTCGTCGAGGGGCTCGGCGGCCACGACCGCCTCTACCCCTTCGTGCCGTCGCTGCTCGACGCGCTCGGCATCCCCTACACCGGCAACTCGGCCGAGGCCATCTACGCCACCACCAACAAGCTGCTCGCCAAGGAGCGGCTGGTCGCCGCCGGGCTGCCGACGCCGGCGGTGCCGGCGCGCTGGCCGGAGCCCATCTGCAACCAGGCCGAACCGCAGCGCGGCCTGTCGCCCTTCACCCCCGGCCGCTACATCCTCAAGCCGGTGTGGGAGCACGCCTCGGTGGGCATGGTGGACGACATGGTGTTCAACACCGCCTCGCGCAAGCGCCTGCTGGCCCGCCTCATCGAGCTCGGCGAGCGCACCGGCCGCGAGCTCTTCGCCGAGGCGTTCATCGCCGGCCGCGAGCTCAACATCTCGGTCTGCGACGACGGCAGCGGCAAACCGATCGTGCTGCCGCCGGCGGAGATCGACTTCTCCGGTTTCCCGCGTGGCAAGCCGCGGATCCTAGGCTGGGCGGCGAAGTGGGACGAGAATTCCTTCGAGTGCCGGAACACCGTGCGGCGTTTCGACTTCCCGGAGAGCGACGGGCCGCTGCTCGAGGAGGTGAAGCGCCTCGCTCTCGCCTGCTGGCGGCTCTTCGGCCTCTCCGGCTACGCACGCGTCGACTTCCGCGTCGACGCCGCCGGGCGGCCGTTCATCCTCGAGATCAACACCAATCCCTGCCTCACCGGCGACGCCGGCTTCCCCGCCGCCGCCGCGCAGGCGGGGCTGCCGTTCGACGACGCCATCGGCCGCATCGTGGCCGCCGTGCCGGTGCGGCGGCGCGCTCTCGCGGCGGCCGCGCTCTGAGCATTCATCTGAACATCCAGCGCGGCGCGGTCCTCGCCCCATGGCCGCCGCATCGCTGAGCTTCCGCGACGAGCCGCGCGCCGCCGACCTCGCCCGCGTGCGCGAGATCGTCGAGGCCACCGGCTTCTTCTCCGGCGAGGAGTCGGCGGTGGCGATCGAGTTGCTCGACGATCGGCTGGCGAGGGGGCCGGTGTCCGACTACCGCTTCCTCTTCGGCGAGGAGGGGGCGCGCGTCGTCGGCTACGCCGCCTACGGCCGCATCGCGCTCACCCGCGGCAGCTGGGACCTCTACTGGATCGTCGTCGACCCGGCGGCGCAGAGGCACGGCGCCGGCCGCGCGCTGCTCGCCGAGAGCGAGCGGCGCATCGCGATGGCCGGCGGCGAGCGCGTCTACGTCGAGACCTCGTCGCGGCCGCAGTACGAGCCGACGCGCCGCTTCTACGAGCGCTGCGGCTACCACGTCGCCGCCGCGCTCGAGGACTTCTACGCCCCCGGCGACGGCAAGGTGATCTTCGTCAAGCGGGTCGGCGGCCTCACCTAGCGCCGGGTGCCGATCGCGGCGGCCGCGTGGATTTCCTGCGGAAAAAACGCGCCCCCGACGCGGATTTCAGGGGCCCAAGTCCCGTGTTGCCAGCGAGTTCTACTGAATCCGGACCCTACACCACATATCCGTATGTGCTTGACAGGCACCGCTATATCTAGTAGTTTTCCCTTTGCGCGTTCCTGGAGCTCCTTGTAGCCCCTAGCCCGCGCCGGCCGCCTCCCTGCTATGCATCGAGGCCCCGGCGACCGGGTACACCGGGATGGGTTTCGTCAACCACCGGGTGGGGTATTTCCCACGCCGGACGGAGGGCCGCCGATGCTCGCCACCAGAGTCGTCAAGCGCACGGGCGAAGTCGTCACCTTCGACGAGGGGCGGATCCGTAACGCCATCGTCAAGGCCGTGCGTGCCACCGGCAAGCAAGGCGAGGTCAGCGACGAGAGGCTCGACGCGCTGGTCGACCGCATCCGCGACGAGATCGACGGCCGCTTCGTCGAGTTCTTCCCCAACGTCGAGAACATCCAGGACATCGTCGAGAAGCACCTGGTGCTCGACGGCCTGTACGAGATCGGCAAGGCCTACATCCTCTACCGCGCCGAGCGCCAGGGGCTGCGCCAGCAGGCCAAGGCGCGCGCCATCGAGGACGCCCGCCTCGGCAAGCTCACCGTCGTCAAGCGCAACGGCCGCACCGCGCTCTTCAACGCCAAGAAGATCGAGGACGCGGTGGTGCGGGCCGCCGAGGGGCTCGAGGGCGTCATCCAGCCCCACCTGCTGCTCAAGGAAGTGCTCAACAACGTCCACGACGCCATCCCCGCCGACAACATCGAGCGGGCGATGGTGCTTGCCAGCGCCGCCTTCATCGAGCGCGACCCCGCCTACAGCTACCTCGCCGCCCGCCTCCTGCTGCAGAAGCTCTACAAGGAGGTCATCGGCCGGAGCACGCGCGGCGACGATCTCGACCGCGCCTACCGCGAGGCGTTCGTCGAACGGCATCCGCCGCGGCGTCTCGCGCGGCAACTTCGACCCCGAGATGCTCAGACTTCGACCTGCCGCTGCTCGCCGCCAGCATCAAGCCCGAGCGCGACCGGCTCTTCCAGTACCTCGGCATCCAGACCCTCTACGACCGCTACTTCGTGCGCGCCGACGACAACGTCATCGAGCTGCCGCAGGGCTTCTGGATGCGCGTCGCCATGGGCCTCGCCATCAACGAGGACGATCGCAACGAGCGGGCGCTCGAGTTCTACGACCTGATCTCCAACCTGCTCTACGTGCCGTCGACGCCGACGCTGTTCCACTCCGGCACCTCGCACCCGCAGCTCTCGTCCTGCTACCTGACGACGATCAAGGACGACCTGCGCGACATCTTCAAGGGGCTCGCCGACAACGCCCAGCTCTCCAAGTGGTCGGGCGGCATCGGCAACGACTGGAGCAACATCCGCGGCACCGGCTCGCCGATCAAGTCGACCCACGTCGAGAGCCAGGGCGTCATCCCGTTCCTGAAGATCGCCAACGACGTCACCAACGCCATCAACCGCTCCGGCAAGCGGCGCGGCGCCACCTGCGCCTACCTCGAGACCTGGCACTACGACATCGAGGACTTCCTCGACCTGCGCAAGAACACCGGCGACGAGCGGCGCCGCACCCACGACATGAACACGGCGAACTGGATCCCCGACCTGTTCATGAAGCGGGTGCTCGCCGACGAGCAGTGGACGCTGTTCTCGCCCGACGAGACGCCCGACCTGCACCACCTCTACGGCGCCGCCTTCGAGCGCCGCTACGAGGAGTACGAGGCGAAGATCGCGCACGGCGAGATCCGTCTCTACAAGCAGATGCCCGCCAAGACCCTGTGGCGGAAGATGCTGACCATGCTCTACGAGACCGGACACCCCTGGATCACCTTCAAGGATGCCTGCAACATCCGCTCGCCGCAGGACCACGTCGGCGTCGTGCACAGCAGCAACCTGTGCACCGAGATCACCCTCAACACCTCGGCCGACGAGACGGCGGTGTGCAACCTCGGCTCGATCAACCTCGCCCGCCACGTGCGCGACGGCCACCTCGACGCCGAGCTGCTGGCCAAGACGGTGCGCACCGCCATCCGCATGCTCGACAACGTCGTCGACATCAACTACTACCCCACCGAGGAAGCGAAGAACTCCAACCTCCGCCACCGCCCGATCGGCCTCGGCGTCATGGGGCTTCCAGGACGCCCTCTACCTGCTCGACCTCGCCATCGAGTCGGAGGCGGCGCTCGAGTTCTCCGACGAGATGATGGAGACGGTCTCCTTCCACGCCATCGCCGCCTCCTGCGAGCTGGCGAGCGAGCGCGGCGCCTACGCCACCTTCCGCGGCAGCAAGTGGGACCGCGGCATCTTCCCCTTCGACACCGTCGACATGCTCGAGCAGGAGCGCGGCGTGCCGATCGAGGTGTCGCGCAAGCAGCGCCTCGACTGGCGCGAGCTCAAGGACCGCGTCAAGCAGCACGGCATGCGCAACTCGAACACCATGGCGATCGCGCCGACGGCGACCATCTCCAACATCTCCGGCTGCTTCCCCTGCATCGAGCCGATCTACAAGAACATCTACGTCAAGGCCAACATCTCGGGCGAGTTCACCGTCGTCAACGACTACCTGGTCGAGGACCTGCAGCGGCTCGGGCTGTGGAACCAGGAGATGCTCGACCAGCTCAAGTACAACGACGGCAGCGTGCAGCAGATCCCGACCGTGCCGGCGTCGCTCAAGGCCAAGTACAAGGAGGCCTTCGAGGTCGACCCCATCTGGGCGCTGCGGCTGACCGCGGCGCGCGCCAAGTGGATCGACCAGAGCCAGTCGCACAACGTCTTCATGAAGGGGAGCTCGGGCAAGCTCCTCAACGACATCTACGTCAACGCCTGGAAGATGGGGCTCAAGACCACCTACTACCTGCGCACGCTGGCGGCGTCGCAGATCGAGAAGAGCACGCTCGACGCCGGCAAGTTCGGGTTCACCCAGAAGCGGCCGCAGGCCGACACGGTGACCGCCGCGGCCGCCGCGAACACCAACGCGGCCGCGTCGCTGGTCGAGGCGGCGGCGTCGCTCGTCGAGGCCTCGGCGCAGATGGTCTACGCCGCCGGGGGCGCCATCGCCGGCGAAGTGGTGGTGTCGCCGCCGATCGTCAGCGACGGCTTCGACGGCGCGCCGACGGCCGACGGCCCGCCAAGCTCTGCCGCATCGACGATCCCGAGTGCGAGGCCTGCCAGTAGACGATCAGCCCAATGACGATCATCAACAGCGCAAGACCGACCCCAACAAGATCCTCCCCATCCGCTACAACTGGGCGCGGGAGTACTACAAGTCCGGCGTGGCCAACAACTGGACGCCGGAAGAAGTGTCGATGCAGAAGGACGTCGAGCAGTGGAAGGCGCCGGGGTTCCTGGCGCCGACCGAGCGGCGGCTGATCCTCTGGAACCTCGGCTTCTTCTCCACCGCCGAGTCGCTCACCGCCAACAACATCGTGCTGGCGGTCTACCACCACATCACCAACCCCGAATCGCGCCAGTACCTGCTGCGCCAGGCCTTCGAAGAGGCCATCCACACCGACACCTTCATCTACTGCTGTGACTCGCTGGGGCTCGACCCCGACGAGATCTACAACATGTACAACACCATCCCGTCGATCGCCGAGAAGGACGCCTTCGTCGTCGACCTCACGCGGACGGTCTTCGACCCCACACTTCAAGACCGACGGCATCGAGAACATCCGCCGCTTCGTGCGCGACCTGGTCGGCTTCTACGTGATCATGGAGGGCATCTTCTTCTACGCCGGCTTCGCCATGATGCTGGCGCTCAAGCGGCAGAACAAGATGGTCGGCATCGGCGAGCAGTTCGAGTACATCATGCGCGACGAGAGCCTCCACCTCGCCTTCGGCTGCGACCTCATCAACACCATCCGCGCCGAGAACCCGCAGGTGTGGACGGGAGCCTTCGGCGACGAGGTGGTGTCGCTCATCGAGCGCGCCGTCGAGCTGGAGAAGAAGTACGCCCACGACGCCTGCCCCGAGGGGCTGCTCGGCATCAACGCCGAGAAGTTCGGCCACTACGTCGAGTACATCGCCGATCGCCGCCTCGAGCGCCTCCAGCTCCCCAAGAAGTACGGCCGCGAGAACCCCTTCCCCTGGATGTCGCAGGCCACCGACCTCGCCAAGGAAAAGAACTTCTTCGAGACGCGGGTGACCGAGTACCAGATCGGTGCCTCGCTCGAGTGGGACTGACGCCGCCACGAGTGCGGGTCGATCGCTACGGCATATCGGGCTGACTGGGACATCGCGGGGCGCAAGCATCCTCTTGCGCTAGACTGACTTAGATGCCGACGGTGCTCCGTGACGGGCCGTATCGGTTCTACTTCTACAGTCATGAGCCCAACGAAGCTCCTCACGTTCATGTCGATCGCGATGACGACTCTGCCAAGTTCTGGCTCGTGCCGGTGGCGCTCGTTCGCAACTTCGGGTTCAGGCCGCACGAGCTCCGGGTCCTCGAACGGCTGGTGAACGAGCATAAGGCCGCGCTCCTGGAGGCTTGGAATGGGTATCACGGCGACGAGAGCTGACGAGCGGGTCCGATCGGTGACCTTCTCCGAGGATGTCTTCACCGTCGAGCTGATGGACGGAAGGTCTATCGCCACGCCGTTGGCCTGGTTCCCTCGCCTGCTGCACGCCACGCCGGAGCAACGCAGCAACTGGACGACGGCGGGCGCCGGCTATGGCATTCACTGGCCCGACATCGACGAAGACCTGTCGACCGAGGGTCTGCTCCGCGGCGCGCCCGCATCCCGCGGCTCGCTTGCCGGCGCGCCGACGGGCCGAGTGACTCCGATGCGGCCGTAGCTACCAGGACTGAGCCGGCGCCCGGCCAAGCCGGCCCGCGACTGTCCGCGGCTTCGCGCCGCCTCGCTACTTCGCCAGGCGCGGTCCGCTGACCGGGCGCGTCACCACACCTCACAGCGATTCGCCGGCGGCCGCACCATCGCCGCTTCGGGCTTGCAGCCGAACGCCGCGGCGAACGGCTCCAGGTTCGACAGCGGACCGATGACACGGTATTTGGCGGTCGGGTGCGGGTCGCCCTGCACCATCTTGCGCTGCGTCTCCGGGCGGATCTCGTCGCCGCGCCATTGGCCCCAGGCGATGAAGAACTGCTGGGCGGGCGTGTAGCCGTCGAGGGTCGGCGCCGGCCGCTTCTCCTGCGCCTTCTGGAAGGCGAGCCAGGCGAGCTTGGCGCCGGCGAGGTCGGCGACGGACTCGCCGAGCACGAGGCGGCCCTGGTGGTGGATGCCGGGCTCGATGAAGTAGCCCTCGAACTGGTCGGCGACGCACTGCGTCCGCGCCTTGAAGCGCTGGAGGTCCTCGGCGGTCCACCAGTTCTCCAGCCGCCCCTGGGCGTCGTACTGCGCGCCCTCGTCGTCGAAGCCGTGGCTGATCTCGTGACCGATGACGACGCCGATGGCGCCGTAGTTGACGGCATCGACGGCCGTGGGATCGAAGGCCGGCGGCTGCAGGATCCCGGCCGGAAAGACGATCTCGTTGAGCTGCGCGTCGTAGTAGGCGTTCGACGTCGGCGGCGTCATCCCCCAGAGGCTGCGGTCGAGGGGCTTGCCGATGCGCGCCAGGCGGTCGCGGACGAAGAAACGCGACGCGGCGACGACGTTGGACCACATCGAGCCGGGGTCGACGACGACGCTGCCGTAGTCGGTCCACCTGTCGGGGTAGCCGACCTTGGGGTTGAAGGTGGCCAGCTTCTCGAGGGCGCGCCGCTTGGTCTCGGGGCCCATCCAGTCGAGGCCGCGGATGGTGTCGCCCATGGCGGCCAGCAGGTTGTCCACCATCTCCCTCACGCGGGCCTTCGACTCTGCCGGGAAGTAGCGCTCCGCGTAGCGCCGGCCGAGCGCCTCGCCGAGGAAGAGGTCGTCGAGCTCGACGCAGCGCTTCCACCGCGACTTCATCTCCTTGGCGCCGCCCAGGTACGCCTGGTTGAACGCGAAGTCCTCGGCGACGAGCGGCGAGGCGGAGTACGGTGCCGCCTCGTTGACGGCGATCCACGCCAGGTAGGTCTTCCACGCGGCGAGCGGCGTCGCGGTCAGCTCCCTCTCCATCGCCTGCATGTAGGCGGGCTCGTCGACGGCGAGCTCGCTCACCGCGACGCCGAAGTGGCGCAGGTACTGCGACCAGTCGAAGGACGGCGTCGTCCGCTGCAGCTCCGCCAGCGTCAGCGTGTGGTCGGTCGCCGCCGGGTCGCGCAGAGCGACGTTGTCGAGGCGTGCCGCGGCGAGGCGGCTCTCCAGCGCGAAGACGGTGTCGCTCGCCGTCCTGGCAGCGGCGGGGGTGTAGCCGACGAGCTCGAGCATCCTGGCGACGTGGGCGCGATACTTCTCGCGCACCTCGACGAAGCGCGGCTCGGTCTTGGAGTAGTAGTCGCGGTCAGGGAGCCCGAGGCCGGCCGGGGCGACACGGGCGAGCACGCGGCTGGGGTCGCGGTTGTCCGGCTTGGGCACGAACCGGAAAAGCGGATAGACCGCCATCTCGTGGAGTGAGGACAGCGCCTCGCGGAGGTCCGCCGGGCTCGCCACCGCGTCGATCCTGGCGAGCATCGGCAGGAGCGGCTGGACGCCCAGGGCGTCGATGCGCGCCTCGTCCATGCAGGCGCCGTAGAAGTCGGTGATCTGCTGGTCGATCGTCCCCTTCGGCCAGTCCTTGCGCTTGCCGAGGTCGTCGAGGAGCGTCCGCAGCTGTTCCTTGCTCTGCTCGCCGGCCGCCCAGCGCCGGCTCCAGCGCGACAGCGACGGCGGGATCGGGTTGGCGGCCCGCCAGGCGCCGTTGGCGAAGGCGTAGAAATCCGTGCAGGCGTCCGCCGTCTTGTCGATGTCCTCGACGTGGATGCCGTGCTGTGTCGGAGTCGCCGGCGCGGAGGCCGAGACGGTCGCCGCACGAGCCGGCAGCGCGAGGACGAGGCCCGTCACGGAAAGACCAAGGAGAGCGAGGCACGTCGACCCGTTTCGCATAGCGCCGAGTATAGGAGCGAGGTCGCGATCGCTCCGCTCCCGGTAAGGACCGCGTGCCAGTCGTTCACGAGAGATGGAGCCCGTGGAGCTCTGCGCCGGAGCCGCGGGTATTGACGACGGCGCGGGAGGAGGCGTAGGTTCAGCATGCTAATCGCTGCATTCGTTCGCCGACCCTCCGTCCGCAGCGACTCCGGAGGGCTCGGCATTCGCGAGAGGAGGGTCCGATGCGAGCTCGCCGCTCCGCCGTTGGTTCCGCGGTCTCCCACTCCATCGCCCGCCGCGATCTGCTCAAGGGCGCCGTCGCGTTGCCCGCCGTCTGGTGGGCCGACCGGCTCCTCGCCCAGGCGAAGCCTGCCGGCTCCGCTGGCCCCTATGACGTGGCGGTGATCGGCGCCGGGGTCGCCGGCCTTGCCGCGGCGCACGACTTGCTGCACGCGGGCAAGCGGGTGATCGTCCTCGAGGCTCGCAACCGCATCGGCGGCCGCACGCGCACGGAGCCATTCGCCGGCGTGCCGCTCGACCACGGGGCGCAGTGGTTCCACCAGGGCGACCACAACCTGCTGCGCTGGGCGGCCGAGGAGGTGGGCTTCCGTACCGAGAAGCAGAGCACGCCGAATTTCTTCAGCGGCTCCTCCCCCGCGACGGACGAGACCAAGCTGGCGGTGCTGGCGAGCTTCGCCGCCATCGACTTTGCGATCGAGGAGTCGGCGCAGGAGCTGGCGAAGCGCGGCGGCGACATGTCGGTGGCGGCGGGGACGGCGAGCGTCTCGCAGTGGCCGTGGTACCACTTCAACTCCGGCATCGTCGGGCCGATCGAGTCCGGCGTCGAGATCGCCAAGCTTTCGCTGCGCGATCTCGCCAATTCGCACACCGGCGACGACTACCTGGTCCATGGCGGCATGGGCGCCTTCGTCGCCAAGTACTTCGGCAGCGTTCCGGTGACGCTGTCGGCGCCGGTGAGCCGCATCGACTGGAGCGGCGGCAGCGGCGTGCGGCTGACGACGCCGGCGGGCACGATCGAAGCGGGCGCGGTGATCGTCACCGTGCCCTCGAGCCTGCTCGCCAAGGGGCAGCCCGGCTTCGCGCCGGCGCTGCCCGCCGCCTACCAGGATGCCTTCGCGAAATTGCCGCTGGGCGTCTTCAACAAGATCGCCATCGACTTCTCGCGCGACGTGTTCGGCGGGCTGCCGGTCAACAGCGTCGTCAACCCGCTCGTCGACCGCGAGGACACTCCGCTGGTGTTCGTCAAGCTCTGGGGCTCGAACGTCGCCATCGTGCTCGTCGGCGGCGAGCGCAGCATCGCCCTCGAGAAGGCGGGCCCGGCGGCGATGGTGGACTACGGTCTGACCACGCTCACCTCGCTGTTCGGCAGCGGCATCCTCGCCGCCCGCAGCGGCAAGACCGCCACCACCGCCTGGCTCTCCGATCCCCACTCGCTGGGCTCCTACAGCTACGCCGTCGTCGGCGGCTCGCCGGCGCGGCAGACGCTGGCGACGCCGCACGCGGACCGCATCTTCTTCGCCGGCGAGCACGTGTCGATCAAGTCGTTCACCAACGTCTTCGGCGCCTACGAGACGGGCAGGGCGGCGGCGAGGCAGGTGCTGGCGAAGCTGGCGCACGCCGCCTGACCGGACTACCGGCTCACGCCGGCTTCAGGTAACGGTCGCCTTCACGGGGGCCGGCCGGGGCTCGCCGCGCTCGCGCAGCAGCGACGCCACGGTGGCGCAGAGCTCGCCCATGTCGACCGGCTTGGTCACGTGGCGATCGAAGCCGGCCTCGAGCGCCCGCGCGCGGTCCCCGGGGCGCGCGAAGGCGGTCAGCGCGACAGCGGGAAGGTCGCGGTGCAGCGGTGAGCAGCGGACCTCGCGGATCAGCGCATAGCCGTCCTTGTCGGGCATGCTGATGTCGCTGATCAGCACGTCGGGGTGCAGCGACGCCAGGTGCTCCAGCGCGGCGTCGGCGCTCGGGGCGGTCGCGACCACCGCCTTGCGCTCGACGAGGATGCGCTCCACCAGCTCGCGCGTGTCGGGGTCGTCCTCGACGAGGAGCACGCGCACGCCCTCCAGGCTCGCCGCCCCCACGGCCGTCGCGCAATCGCTCCCCTGCGCCGGCGTCTCCGGCGCCGCCGGCAAGACGACGGCGAAGGTCGCGCCCCGGTCGACCCCTGGGCTCGCGGCGCGTACCGAGCCGCCGTGGAGCTCGACCAGGCGCCTGACGATGGCGAGGCCGATGCCGAGCCCCCTTTGCGTGCCCGCCGGCGCGCCCTCGCCCTGCCGGAAACGGTCGAAGACGTGCGGCAGCAGCTCGGCGTCGATCCCCTGGCCGGTGTCGTGGACGATCAGCGTGAGCAGGCCGTCCTCGCGCTCGAGGCCGACCTCCACGCTGCCGCCGCGCGGCGTGAACTTCACCGCGTTGGCGAGCAGGTTCCACACCACCTGCTGCAGCCGCGGGGCGTCGCCGCGCATGGGCCACGGTCCGCCGGCGAAGCGCGAGCGCAGCGTCACTCCCTTCTCCTGCGCCACCGGACCGACGAGCTCGATGGCCAGCTGCACCACGGCGTCGAGCGCCAGCGGCTCGTCGGCGAGCACCAGCTTGCCGGCCGCGATGCGGCTGAGGTCGAGCAGGTCCTCGATCAACGTCACCTGCGTCTTCACCGCGCGCTCGATGGTGGCGAGACCACGCTCGATGGTCGCCGGCGCCAGCTGGTGCTGGCGGATCGCTTCCACCCACAGCAGCACGGTGTTCATCGGCGTGCGCAGCTCGTGCGAGACGGTGGCCAGGAGGTCGTCCTTCACGCGGTTGGCCTGCTCCGCCGCGGCGCGCGCCTCGCGCTCGCTCGCCAGCAGCTCCAGCCGCTCCGTCTCGGCATGGCGCAGCGCCTCCACGGCGAGCCGCCGCTCGCGCTCGAGATGGAGGGCCTCGCGGCGCACCGCGGCGAGGGCGAGGGCGCCGGCGACGCGGGCGAGCAGCTCGCGGGCGCCGAACGGCTTGACGAGGTAGTCGTCGGCGCCCGCCATCAGCCCCTCGACGCGCGCCTCCTCGCCGGCGCGCGCGGAGAGCAGGATGACCGGCAGCGTCCGCGTGCTGCGTCGTCGCCGCGCAACGCCGCGCAGCAGCGCGAAGCCGTCGAGCCGCGGCATCATCACGTCGGTGAGCACGAGGTCGGGCGGCTCGCGTGCGCACGGCGGCGAGCGCGGCCTCGCCGTCCGCCGCCGCGCTCGACCTCGAAGCGCCCGCCGAGCAGGCGGGCGACGTACTCGCGCATGTCGGCGTTGTCGTCGGCGACGAGGACGCGCGGCGCGGCCGCGCGAGCGCCGCCGCGGTAGCCGTCAGCGCGGCGGGAGCGGTCGAGACGGTCAGCTCGCCGTCCGGCAGGTCGGGCAGCCAGCGCAGCGCCTCCTCGACGAAGGGCTGCCGCGCCGAGCGCCGTCGAGGCGAGCGCGGCGCCCGCGGCGACGCGCGTCGGGCGGCAGGTGCGCCGTGCCGAGCGGCAAGCGTGACGGTGAACGGCGTGCCCTGCGCCCGCCGCGCTCTCGACGCGCACCGTCGCCGCCGTGCAGCCGCACCAGCTCCTGCACCAGCGCCAGGCCGATGCCGGTGCCCTCGTGCGTGCGCGCCCGCGCGCGCCCTCGACGCGGTGGAAGCGCTCGAAGAGGTGCGGCAGCTCGCCTCGGCGGGATGCCGATGCCGGTGTCGCGCACCGTCAGCTCCACCGTGCGCCGTCCGCGGCGCGCACGCGCGACCGCGATCTCGCCCGTCGAAGGTGAACTTGAAGGCGTTGGAGAGCAGGTTGAGGACGACCTTCTCCCACATGTCGCGGTCGACGTAGACCGGCTCGCGGCAGCGGCTGCGCAGTCGACGACGAGGCGCAGCCCGGCGCGCTCGCAGGCCGAGCGGAAGGTGCTCGCCAGCTCGGCGGTGAGCGCGCCGAGGTCGGTCGGCTCGTAGCAGGCCTGGACGCGGCCGGCCTCGATGCGCGAGAAGTCGAGCAGCGTGTTGACCAGCTTCAGCAGGCGCAGGCCGTTGCGGCAGCGCGAGCTCGCAGCTGCGTCGCGCGTCGGCCGGCAGCCGGCGACCTCGACGCAGCGCTCCTCGAGCGGCCCCAGCATCAGCGTCAGCGGCGTGCGGAACTCGTGGCTGACGTTGCTGAAGAAGGCGGTCTTGGCGCGGTCGAGCTCGGCCAGCGCCTCGGCGCGCCGGCGCTCCGCCTCGTAGCGCCTGCGGCGTTGGCGATGGCGGCGCCGACGTGGCCGGCGAGCAGCTCGAAGAAGTCGCGGTAGTCGTCGTCGAGCGGGCGGCGCGGGCTGATGCCGGCGACGACGAAGCCGACGACGCGCTCCTGCCAGTGGCATGGGCAGCACCATCGCGCGTGTGCACCGGCTCGGGCCACGCGCCGGCCACGAGCGGCCCGAAGGTGGCGCCGAGGTCCGACATCTCCACCGGGCGGCCGGTGGCGAGCACTCGGCCAAAGGGCCAGGTCGGAGCCGACGACGACGCCTCGCCTTCGAGCTCGACGCGTCGGCGGGCCGGCGGCCGAACCGGCGGCGAGGCCGGTGGCCGCCGCCAGGCGTGCGGCGCGCGAGCCGTCCTCCACGCCGATAGATGCAGCGCGAACGGCAGGTCGTACGGGTTGCCGGCCAACGACGCGGCGGCGCTGCGGCAGGCGGCGTCGGCGGTCGCGCGCCTCGGCTGAGGTTCGGCCGCCAGCTCGCGCAGCGTGCGCAGCCGGCGCTCGCCGAGCACCCGCTGGGTGTTCTCGATGACGACGCAGAAGAGGCCGACCGGCGCGCCCGCGTCGCCGAGCACCGGGCTGTAGGAGAAGGTGAAGTACGCCTCCTCCGGATAGCCGTTGCGCTCCATCACCAGCAGGAGGTCGTCGTTCCAGGTCGCCGCTCCTCGTCGAGGACGGCCGCGGTCAGCGGCCCGATGAGGTCCCAGATCTCGTGCCAGACCTCGGCGCCGGCTGGCCGAGCGCCGCCGGGTGGCGCTTGCCGAGGATCGGGGCGTAGGCGTCGTTGTAGAGGTTGATCAGCTCGCGCCCCCACCAGACGAACATCGGGTAGCGCGAGCTCAGGACGATCTCGACGGCCGTGCGCAGGCTCCGCGGCCAGCGCTCCAGCGGACCGGTCGGCGTCGTGGACCAGTCGAAGGCGCGCACCTGCGCCGCCATGCCACCGTCAACGCTCAGCCAGCGGGGCGGCCTGTCATGCCCTGGATCTCTCTCCCGGTAGCCCGAATCTGCTCGGGTGGCTGCGGCAGCTGTTCGAAACAAGCCTATGCAAGAAACGTACGGAGCGCACGGCCATCACTCCGCCACAATCCGTCAGCCGCGCGACAGCCCTCCGCCGCGGCGCCGCCCGGCCGCGGTGCTGTACTGTCCCGCGCACCCCGGCGATGGTGGCATTCGACAGCGGCGGCGGGCCCGCCAGGAGGTTTGGCTGTATGCGCGTTCGTCACGTCCTGCTCTCAGCGGGTGGGATTTCCCTTGTCTCGATGACCGCCGGTCTGCTCGCCTTCGGCGCCTGCAAGAGCGGCGAGAAGCCGGGCGCCAAGCCGGGCGGCGCGGTGCCGCCGGTGACCGCGGCGGACCTCGCCCCCGTGTTCGGCACCCTCGGCCCCGAGGGCGTCGTCCCCCGCCAGCTGGTGATCGAGCTGGCGCGCCCGATCGCGCCCGAAGGCAGCGAGGAAGCCGCCAAGGCCGAGGGCACGCGCCTCAGCCTGCATCCGAAGCTCGACGGCGAGCTCCGCCGCACGGGGCCCTCCACCCTCGTCTTCGAGCCCACCGAGCCCTTCGCCCCCGCCACCACCTACACCGCCACGCTGGCGCCGTGCGCACCTCCGACGGCAAGGAGCTGCGCGCGCCCGGCGGCGGCTGGACGTACCGCTTCACCACGCCCGGCTTCGCGCTCAGCCGCATGTCGCTCGTCGCCAGCGGCGGCGACGGCCAGAAGAAGGACCGCTACGGCGCCGCCACCGTCGACCTCGTCTTCACGGCGCCGGTCGAGCTCGAGTCGGTACGCCGGCGAGCGAGCTTCACCGTCACCGACAGCTTCGGCCGCGACGCGCCGTCGCGGGATGGGGCGCGCGACAGCAGGCGCCCAACACCGTGCGCATCGCGCTGCGCAGTGACGCGATGCGACCCAACCGGCGCCTGCGCCTGACCCTCGCCGCCGGCGCCGAGCAGGACGGCGGCCCGCGGCATCGCTCCCGCGGCGCGCGACGAGGTGACCCTGCCCAAGGGCGGCGACGAGGTCGAGGTCAAGGCCATCTTCCCCGCCGAGGCGACCAGCGGCTACTACGTCGAGATCGTCTGCAACGACGACCCCGCCGGCGCGCGGACGCGCGAGGAGGAGGCCGCGGCGGATGCGCGGCCACCGCTGGTACTGGGACCGCGTCACCCAGCGCGGCTTCGGCCAGCTCTCGCAGCGCTGCGTGTTCGCCGACGACGAGCTCGCCGACAAGCTGCACGTCACGCCGGCGGTCACCTTCACCACCGCGCCCGCCGGCGGCGGCATGCGCCTCTTCGGCGACTTCAAGCGCGGCCCCTACTCGTTCCGCCTCGAGGCCGGCGCGCGCACCGTCGACGGCGGCACGCTGCACGGCCGACTACGAGACGACCTTCTCGGTGCCGGCGCGCTCGCCGCAGGTGACCTTCGTCGCCAAGGGGCGCTACCTGCCGCGCAGCGCCTGGCGAGTCGCTGCCGGTGCGCCACCTCAACGTCGACGAGGTGACCGTCGAGGTGCGCCAGGTGCCGCCGAAGAACCTCGTCTTCTGGATGAGCAACGACGACAGCGAGGCGGCCGACGAGCGCACCAGCGACCTCGTCGCGCAGCGCAAGGTCGCCGGTGCACGGCGAGCCCGACAAGCCGGCCACCACCTACGTCGACGTCGCCGTCGTGGGTGCCCGCCGACACCAAGGGCCTGCTCGAGATCACGCTCGTCAGCGCCGGCGCCCGCGACACCGCGCGGCTGCTGCTCACCGACCTGCAGCTGGTGGCCAAGCGCACCGGCATCGGTCGCCGGCGAGCGCGACCGGCGCGCCGGTGGCGGCCGGCAAGGACGTCGAGGTGTGGGCGTTCGACAGCCAGACGCTCCGGCCCGCGCCGCGGCGTCGAGGTGCAGCTGCTGAGGAAGAGCGGCTTCAGTCCTCGACAGCTGCAACACCGGCGCGACCGGCGGCCTGCGCGCTCGCAGGTGCCCGAGCCCGGGCTCGACAAGGGGCTGCCGTTCGCGCTGATCGCCAGCAGCGGCGGCGACCTCACCTACCTCAAGTTCGCCGACCTGCAGCGCCGAGGTCGACGAGGCGCGCGTCGCCGGCGAGCCCTACAGCGGCGGCGAGAAGAAGTACCGCGCCGCCGTCTACGGCGACCGCGGCGTCTACCGCCCCGGCGAGACCGCGCACCTGGTGGCGATCGTGCGCGACGCCGAGCACGTGGCGCCGCCGGCGGGCATGCCGGTGCAGGTGAAGCTCGTCGACCCGCGCGGCAAGGTGATCCGCCAGCACACGCTGCCGGTCAACGCCGCCGGCGTGGTGACGCTCGACCTCCCCTTCGCCGCCTTCGCGGCCACCGGCAGCTACGAGGCTGCAGGTGGAGATCGCCGGCAAGGCGGCGGGCAGCCACGCCTTCCGCGTCGAGGAGTTCGTGCCCGAGCGGATGAAGGTGGAGGCGCGCTCGCCGAAGCCGCAGTACCTGCTCGGCGAGGAGGTGCCGGTCGGCGTCGAGGCGCGCTACCTCTTCGGCGGCGTGCCGGCGGGCGCCCGGTGGAGCTCGGCTGCGAGCTGGCGCCCGCCGACCTTCACGCCGAAGCAGAACGCCAACTTCGCCTACGGCGTCTGGCGCGAGGCGAGGCAAGGAGCCCGAGAAGGCGGTGCCGCTGGGCGCCGTCGCAGGGCGAGCTGGACGCGAAGGGCAAGGCGACGCTCGCCTGCCCCGCGCGTGCCGCAGCGCCGGCAGCTACCGCGGCCCCGCCACGCATCGTCGCCCGCGCCGCGCGTCTTCGAGGCCGGCAGCGGCCGCACCACCGTCGGCGAGGCGAGCGTGCCCGGTGCACCCGGAGCGCTACTACGTCGGCCTCTCGTCGAGCGCGAAGAAGGTGAAGCGCCGGCACCGAGCTCGTCGTGCAGGGCGTGGTCGTCGACTGGGACGGCAAGCCTGGTCGCCGACGTCGCGAGCGTCGACCTCGAGCTGGTGCGGCTCGAGGAGGAGTACGGCTACTACTACGACGAGAACCTCGGCGAGGAGAGCTGGCGCCGCTACCTGCGCCCGGTGCCCGAGGACCGCACGCAAGGCGAAGGTCGCCGGCGGCCGCTTCACCGCCGAAGTGGCGCCCGCAGACCGACGCCGCGGGCTTCCTGGTGCGGGCGCACGCCGGCGCCGCGCACACCGACCTCGAGCTCGAGGGCGACGGCGGCTGGTACTACTGGGCGCCCGAGGAGAGCGAGGCGTCGCGCACGCCGCGCCCCGACCGCCCGACGTGGATCGCCGTCACCGTGCCCGACAAGGCGAAGGTGGGCCGGCCGGTCGAGGTGAAGCTGCAGGCGCCGTTCCGCGGCCGCGTGCTGCTCACCGCCGAGACCGACGAGCTGGTCGCCTCCGAGTGGCGCGACGTGCAGCCGGGCGAGGTGAGCTGGTCCTTCACGCTGCCGAAGTTCGTGCCCAACGTCTACGTCACCGCCTTCGCGGTGAAGGACCCGCACGTCTCGGTCGAGGGCGGGCTTCTGCCCGACCGCGCCTTCGGCGTGCAGTCGCTGCCGGTCGAGCCGGCCGAGTTCACGCAGCCGGTGAAGCTGACGGTGCCGAAGGAGGTGCGCTCGAACGCCAACCTGCCGGTGACCTGGACCTCGGCAAGCTCGAGGGGCCGACCTTCGCCACGGTGGCGGTGGTCGACGAGGGCATCCTCTCGCTCACCCGCTTCGAGAGCCCCGACCCGAGCAAGCAGATCTTCACCCGCCGCGCCCTCGGCGTGGAGACCTTCGAGACGGTGGGCTGGACGCTGGTGGTGCCGCCGGCCGGGCCCGCGCGCACCGGCGGTGACGCGGCGGGCAAGCTCGGCCGCGTGCAGCCGGTCAAGCCGGTGGCGCTGTGGTCGGGCCTGGTGCCGGTGCCGGCCAACGGCAAGCTGCGTCTGACCCTCGACCTGCCGCCGTACCGCGGCGCGCTGCGCGTGATGGCGGTGACCGCGGGCAGCAAGCGCATGGGCCACGCCGACGCGCAGGTGGTGGTGCGCGACCCGCTGGTGCTGCAGGTGACGCTGCCGCGCTTCCTCGTCGCTGGGCGACGACATCCAGGTGCCGGTGTTCGTCACCAACCTCTCCGGCGCGCCGCGCAAGGTGACGGTGACGCTGGCGGCGGAGGAGCTCGCGGTGCCGGGGCTCGAGCGCAAGTGCCCGGCGCAAGGAGGCCTGCCCGCCGCTGGTCGCGGTGGGCGGCGGCGAGCAGAGCGTCGAGGTGGCGCCGAACGCCACCGGCTCGTTCGTCTTCCACGCCAAGGCCGACGGCGGCCTCGGCGGCGTCGACGCTGGTGGCGCGCGCGCGCGCGGGCGACCTGCGCTCGGAGGAGAAGCAGGACGTCCCGGTGCTGCCGGCGGGGCCGCGCGTGCGGCAGGTGCAGCGCATCGAGCTGCAGGCCGGCGAGACCGAGGTGGCGCCGCACCTCGAGGGCTGGCTGCCGCTCACCGAGCGCACGACGCTGTGGGTGACCGCCAACCCCTACGGCGAGTCGTTCGACCACCTGCGCGACCTGCTGCACTACCCCTACGGCTGCATCGAGCAGACGACGTCGACGACGCGGCCGCTGCTCTACGTCTCGCACCTCGTCGGCAGCGTCGACCCGACGCTCGCCGGGCCGGGCGCCGTCGAGAAGATGGTGCAGGCCGGCATCGAGCGCATCCTGTCGATGCAGACGCCGTCGGGCGGCTTCGGCTACTGGCCGGGCGACTCGCGAGCCGACGCCGTGGGGCATCGGCGTACGCGACGCACATGCTGCTCGACGCGCAGAGGCTGCGCTACCCGGTGCCGCAGGAGCGCATCGACGACGCGCTCGGCTGGATGGAGCAGCGCGTCAGCAACCACTACGAGCGCGGCGGCAAGGACCACGACTGGCACGCCAAGACGTCCGAGCCCTACATGCACTACGTGCTCGCGCGTCGCCGGCAAGGGGCGCAAGGCGCGCATCCTGCGGCTGATCGAGCAGCTGCCGGACGCAGCCGCGGCACGAGGAGCGCGAGCAGCTCTACATGCTCAAGGCGGCGCTCTACCTCGCCGGCGACCGCCGCTACGAGCGCGACCTGCGGCACCCCGACGTGTCGCCGCTCGACGGCTACCGCGAGAACTACTGGACGTTCTACTCGGACCTGCGGATGCGCGGCTTCATGCTGTCGGTGTTCACGGATCTGTTCGGCCACGATCCGGGGGCGGAGCGGCTGGCGGCGCTGGTGGCGCAGGGCCTACAGGCGAACAGCTCGATCGCACTACTACACGACGCAGGAGCTGGTGTGGGGCATCACCGGCCTGGGCAAGACGCTCGAGGCGGGGGCGCAGGACTTCGCGCCGCCGACGCTGACCGCCGACGGGCGCCGGCTGGCGCCGCAGCCGCTGCCGCCGGGGATCAAGCGGAGCGACCGCACGTGGGAGCTGCCGCGCGCCGGCGAGTACGAGCGGCTCGACGGTCGCGGTGCCGCGCAAGGGCGAGGGCAAGCTGTGGCTGATCCTGGTGAGCGAGGGCGTGCGCGAGAGCGACGGCGCGCCGTACGGCGGGGAGGGGCTGAAGCTCGAGCGGCGGTGGCTCGACGCGGCGGGGAACGAGCTCGGCGGCGCGGCGGCTGGCGGGCGCGAGCACGCTGTCGGGCGTGAAGCTGGGCGATCTCGTCTACGTCGAGCTGACGCTGCACAACACGTCCGGCGAGCGGATGAGCAACATCGCGCTGGTGGACCGCATCCCGGCCGGCTGGGAGATCGAGAACCCGCGGCTGGGGCGGAGCGACGCGACGCCGGAGTGGGTGGACGAGGAGCGGTTGTGGGCCGGCCGACCACCTGGACCTGCGCGATGACCGGCTGGAGGTGTTCGGCGAGCTGCAGAAGGCGGAGATCCGGCAGGTCGTCTACGCGGTGCGGGCGGTGACGGCCGGCAGGTTCCAGCTGCCGACGGCGGATGCGGAGGCGATGTACGACCCGCGGAATTGGGCGCGGGTGTACGGCGGGACGGTCGAGGTGAAGGGGCCGTGGACGAAGTAGGCGTCGGCGACGGCGCGCTGCCGGAGCAGGGCGTGGATAACGGCGCGGATCCTGGTGTCGGCGGCGAGGTCGCCGTGCGTGAACGCGACGGTGTCGGTGATGGTGCGGGGGACCGTGGCATCGGCCGGCGGGAGCGGGCGCCGGGCTCCACGGGTCCCCGCCTCGGCCGGTATCCCGTCCGTGCTCGCGAGGACGCTGCGCGCGGACGGGAGCCCTCCGTCCGGGCGCCCGCTCTGCCCGGCGCTCGCTCCCGCCTCCGCTCGTTGGTTGGCGGCAGCAGTCGTGTCGCCGCCAATCGTCGGCGCTGGTTGCGTGGCAGGCGAGCTCGATGGGTGATTGCGGCTGGGGCGGTGGCTAGCGTCGTGCTGCCCGTTGCGCTGATTTGGATCGTGCCGCTGCCGGCGCGGTTGGGTGTGCCGCCGTCGACGGTCGTGGAGTATGCGGACGGCTCGCCGGCTTACGTGTTCCTGTCGCCTGACGACAAGGTGCGGATGCGGGCCGACCTCGATGCGATCGATGGCGATCATCTGAAGCGCGCTGGTGCGGTTCGAGGACAAGCGGTTCTGGCGGCATCCCGGTGTCGATCCGGCGGCGCTGGTGCGGGCGGCGTGGCTCAACGCGCGGAGTGGGCGGAGGGTGTCGGGCGGGTCGACGTTGACGATGCAGCTCGTGCGGGTGCTCGAGCCGCGGCCGCGGACGGTGGCGAGCAAGGTGGTCGAGGCGCTGCGCGCCGTGCAGCTGGAGGCGCGGCTGGGCAAGCGGGAGATCCTCGCGGCGTACCTGACGTTCGCACCGTACGGCGGGAACCTGGAGGGGGTCGAGGCGGCGTGTTGGGCCTACTTCGGGCACGGCGCGCGGGACCTGGTGCCGGAGGAGATCGCGGTGTTGCTGGCGGTGCCGCAGCAGCCGGGCGCGCGGCGCGCCGTCGCTGCGAAATGAACAGCGGCTGACTGTGGCTCGCGCTGCGGTGGCGGCGCGGCTGGTCGCAGGCGGGCGGGCTGGCGGCAGAGGGATCGGATCCGCGAACGTGGCGTGAGGTGCCGACGCGGTTGCGGCCGTTGCCGCGGCATGCGCCGCATGCGGCGTTCTGGCTGCGGGCGCGGCACCCGGACCGCGAGCGCATCGCGACGACGCTCGATCGCGGAGCGCAGCTGCTCGCCGAGCGGGCGATGTCGCGTGCGCGCGCACGAGATGGACGCTGCTCGGCATCCACAACGGCGCGGTGGTGATCGCCGACCACGAGAGCGGCGAGGTGCGGGCGCTGGTGGGGAACTTCGACTTCTGGGACGGCGTGCACGGCGGGCAGATCGTCGGCTTCGACGTGGCGCGGTCGCCGGGGTCTGCGCTCAAGCCGTTGATCTACGCGCTCGGCATCGACCGCGGGCTGGTCGCTGCCCGAGCACCTGGTGCCCGACGTGCCGGTCGCTTACGGCAACTACACGCCGCAGAACTTCGACGGCCGGTTCGCCGGGCTGGTGTCGCTCGACGACGCGCTGTCGCTGTCGCTCAACGTGCCGTTCGTGCACCTGCTCGACCGGCTCGGGCTCGAGTCGTTCCTCGGCACCATGCGCAGCGCCGGCTTCCGGCACCTGACGGCCGGAGCCCGGCTTCTACGGGCTGTCGGCGGCCATCGGCGCCGTCGACGTGACGCCGCTCGAGATGGCGGGGCTCTACGCCGCGCTCGCCGAGGACGGGCGCTGGCGGCCGCTGCGCGTCGTGCGGTGCGCGGCAGGACGGCGGCGCGGAGCCCGCCCTACGCGACGGCCGAGCGTGCGGCCGGAGCCGCACGCTCGTCGTCGACGCAGACTCGCCTCGTCGCCGATCGCGACGACGAGGGCGAGCCGCGCCTCTTCTCGCCCGCTGCTGCGTGGCTCACGCGGCGCACGCTGTCGCGGCGCGACCGGCCGGACTTCCCCGAGCGCCGCAAGTGGTCGGGCGCGCCGGCGCACGTGCACTGGAAGACGGGCACCAGCTACGGCCACCGCGACGCGTGGGCCGTCGGGCTCGGGCGCGCGCTACACGGCGGCGGTGTGGCTCGGCAACTTCGACAACCAGGGCGCGTTCGACCTCGTCGGCGCCGACGCCGCCGGGCCGATCCTCTTCGACCTGCTCGAGGGCATGGAGCCGCGCCGCCTGCCGCTCGCCGACGCCGCGCCCGTCGGTCTCGAGTGGCTGGAGGTGTGCGCCTACTCCGGCCACCTCCCGGGCGCCGCGTGTCCGACGACGAAGCGCGTGCTCGCGGTGCGCGCCGCGGTGCCGACGCGGCCGCTGCCCCTACCACGTCGCGGTCGACGTCGACCTCGCGACCGGGCTCGCGCTGCAGCCCGCCTGCCGCGGCGGTCGCCGCTGGGAGACGCGCAGCTTCGTCACCTGGCCGGCGAGCCTGCGGCGCTGGTTGGGCGAGCGCCAGCGCTGGCTCCCCGAGCCGCCGCCGCTCGCGCCCGGCTGCGAGGCGCCGCCCGAGCCCGGCGAGCTGCGCATCCTGTCGCCGCCGCAGGGGCAGGTGCTGGTGCTGCTGCCCGGCGTGTCGGCGGGGCGCCAGGAGGTGCCGCTGCAAGGCGAGGTCGGCGGCGGCGGCGCGCTGTCGTGGTTCGTCGACGGCGAGTACCTCGGCAGCGCCCCCGCCGACCAGCGCCTCTGGTGGCAGCCCGTCGCGGGCCGCCATCGCGTCACCGTCGTCGACGCGGCCGGCCGCACCGCCGAGCGCGAGCTGCAGGTGCGCGAAGGGCTCGGTGGCGGCGGCAGCGCAGCCGCCGGGCGCTGAGCAGCCGGCGCGCCACGAACCGCCGGCGCCACCGCCGCTGCTGAACGGCGGTGTCATTACAATCAGCCCGCCATGGCGTTGTTCCGGCGGAAGTTCCGCCTCACCGCCTGCGCGACGACCGGTGGTTGAGCGGCGAAGATAGGTCCGGGGGACCTGTTCTCGCTGCTCGGACCGCTGGTTGCGCGTAGCGCAGACCGCGACCGCGTGCTGGTCGGCCCGGAAACGGCCGACGATGCCGGGGTGTACCTGCACGACGGCCACGCGCTGGTGGCGACCGCCGACTTCATCACCCCGGTGTGCGACGACCCGCGTGCCTTCGGCCGCATCGCTGCGGCCAACGCGCTGTCCGACGTCTACGCGATGGGCGGCAAGCCGCTGTTCGCCCTCAACCTCTGCTGCTTCCCCGCGGACCTGCCGGAGGGGGTGGCGGCGGCGATCCTCGGCGGCGCCGTCGACGCGCTCGGCGAGGCCGGCGCGGCGCTGCTCGGCGGCCATTCGATCGTCGACGCCGAGCTCAAGTTCGGGCTCAGCGTGGTCGGCGAGGCCGACCCGCAGCGCCTGCTGGCCAACAGCAACGCCGCGCCCGGCGAGCGGCTGCTCCTCACCAAGCCGCTGGGCACCGGAGTGCTGATCAACGCCTTCAAGTTCGACCGCCTGGACGAGGCGGGTCTCGCGCCGGCGCTCGTGCAGATGGCGCGGCTCAACGCCGAGGCTGCGCGGCTGGCGCTCGCCCACGGCGTGCGCGCCGCCACCGACGTCACCGGCTTCGGGCTCGCCGGCCACGCCTGGAACATCGCCCGCGGCTCGGGCGTCGGCCTGCGCTTCGAGCACGCCGCCCTGCCGGTCTACGACGCCTTCCCGCGCCTCGTCCGCGCCGGAGTGACGACCGGCTGCACCGACGCCAACGAGCGCAACGTCGCCGCCGGTGCTCACCGAGCGCCGGAAGCTCGACGCGGCGCAGCGGGCGGTGCTCTTCGACCCGCAGACCTCGGGAGGGCTGCTGCTCAGCGCGCCGGCGGAGCACGCGGAGGCGCTGCTCGCCGCCCTGCTCGCCTGCGGCCACCAGGCCGCCATCGTCGGCGAGGTGGTGCCTGGGCCGGCGCGCCTCGAGATCGTCTGAACACGGGTCGTCCGAGTTTCCACGACCGACGAATGGCAGCGCCAGAGGGCGACGATGGGCGCTGATACTCTCGCCGAGATGTCGACGCCCGACGCGGTCGCCGCGCCCTGCCTCCAGGAGCGCTACGCGCCGCACAACCGCTGCTTCGGCTGCGGCCCGGCCAACGAGAAGGGCCTGCGCATGCGCAGCTTCCCGGCCGACGACGACGCCGGCGAGCTCGTCTGCACGTGGATGCCCGAGCCGCACCACGAGGCGTTCGACGACGTGCTCAACGGCGGCATCGTCGGCGCCCTGCTCGACTGCCACAGCAACTGGACGGCCGCGTGGCACCTGATGCGGCGCGACGGGCTCGACAAGCCGCCGTGCACGGTGACGGCCGACTTCCACGTCCGCATGCGCCACCCGACGCCGATGAAGGCGCCGGTGCAGCCTGCGCGCGCGCGTCGCCGAGTCGAACGGGCCGAAGGTGAAGGTGACGGCGGAGCTGTCGTCGGGCGGCAAGGTCACCGCGACCTGCGACGGGACGTTCGTCGCCGTCGGGCCGGGGCACCCGGCCTATCACCGCTGGTAGCTCGAGCGGGCTTCCGCGCGGCCTCTGCCCCGGGGAGCCGCCGTCAGCGCACCGCCGTCGCGCCGACAGCGGCCTCGAGGGCCGCGATGTCGATCTTCTTCATCTCCATCATGGCGTCGAAGGCGCGCTTCGCCACCTCGCGGTCCGGATCGGCGATCAGCTCCACGAGCCGGCGCGGCGTGATCTGCCACGACAGCCCGAAGCGGTCCTTGCACCAGCCGCAGGCGCTCTCGCTGCCGCCGTTGTCGACGATGGCGTTCCAATAACGGTCGGTCTGCGCCTGGTCGTCGGTGTAGACCATGAACGACACCGCCTCGTCGAAGTGGAACTCGGGGCCGCCGTTGAGGCCGACGAAGGGCATGCCGAGGACGGTGAACTCGACCGTGAGCACGTCCCCCTCCTTGCCGGAGGGATAGTCGCCGGGGGAGCGAAGCACGGCGCCGACGCGGCTGTCCGGGAAGGTGGCGGCATAGAAGTTGGCCGCCTCCTCGGCGTTCTTGTCGAACCAGAGGCATGGAGAGATACGGTCCATCCGGAGCTCCTTTCTCGTCGGCCGCGAGTTTGCCGCAACTTTCGTGCCTCGGCGGCCGCTCAAGTGGGCGCAGTAACGGCAGCGGCAGCGGCCTGGAAGACCGTCAGGTGACGCTCGTCGCCGTCGCCCAGCCCAGCGCGCCAGACGCCGGCCCAACGCGAAGCCCAGCGACAATCCGCCGCCGTTGAAGCCGCAGGCGTAGGCTGCCGCCGGCACGTTCGGGCACCTGCGCATCCAGGGCAGCCCGTCGGCGGTGCGCACCATGGTGCCGGCCCAGCGATGGAGCACCGCGGCCGCGCGGCGCGGGGAACAGCTCGTCGACCGTCGCCTCCAGCCGCGCCTGGCCGGCTGGCCGTCGGCGCGTCGAGGAAGCCGCCGGCGACCTCGCTCTCCGACGGCCACGACGGCGATCGTCGTTCCGTCGGCGAGCTGGCGCAGCGCGACAACCCTTGCGGCTGCACGAGCCAGCAGACCCGCTGAGACGCGGCTGCTCCGGCGCCGTCGCCAACGCCTCGACGCCGACGAGGCGCAGCTTGCCCGCGACGCCGGCACCAGCGGGCCGACGTGCGAGTCGACCGCCAGCACCACCACCGCGCCACAGCTCGCCGCCGGCCCACGCCAGCCGCGCGCGCTCGCCGTCCGGCTCGATGCCGCGCACGGCGATGCCCTTGCGCACCTCGGCGCCCGACAGCGCGAGCAACCCGCGGCAGAGCGCCACCGGGTCGACGCCGCCGTCTTCGGCAACGTAGCAGCGCGCCGCCCAGCGTCGCGCTTCCCGACTGCGCGCCGCACCTCGGCCGCCTCGCGCCAGTCGACGGCGAAGCCCCTCAGCGCCAGCCACTCCGCCGTGCGCGCCCACTCCGCTTCCGCGGCGCTGCCGGACGGCGCCGTGCGCCAGCTCCCTTCGACGCGCCAACCGCAGTCGACCTGCCGGCGATCGAGGACCTCGCGGCGCAGCAGCCGCAGGTTCTCCTGCGACAGCTCCCACAACCGCAGCGCCCGCTCCTCGCCCACCGCGTCGGCGATCGGCGTCAGCGGCTGCAAGCCGCCGGTGACGAGGAATCCCGTGCTGCGCCCCGTCGCTCCCGCCGCCACCCGCTGCCCTTCGAGCACCACCACGCGCCGACCCGCCCGCGCCGCCCACCACGCCGTCGACGCGCCGAGGATGCCGGCGCCGACGATGGCGACGTCGCACTCCTCGCGCGTCGTCGAGCGCGAGAACCAGTAAGACGGCGGCAGCTCGATCACGCCGTCTCCACGACGAGCGCGATCCCCTGCCCGCCGCCGATGCACGCCGACGCCACGCCGACGCCGCCGCCGCGCCGCTGCAGCTCCTTGAGCAGCGTCAGCGTGAGGCGCGTGCCGGTGGCGCCGAGCGGATGCCCGAGCGCGATGGCGCCGCCGTTGACGTTCAGCTGCTCCTCGTCGATGCCGAGCTCGCGCATCGACCGCCAGCACCTGCCCCGCGAAGGCCTCGTTGATCTCGAACAGGTCGAAGTCGGCGAGCGTCATCCCCGCCTTCGTCGAGCGCGCGCGCGGATGGCCGGCGCCGGCCCGATGCCCATGCGCGACGGCTCGACGCCCACCGCCGCCCACGCCACCAGACGCCCGAGCGATGCGAGCCCGCGCGCCTTCGCCCACTCCGCGGTCGCGAGCAGCATCATCGCCGCGCCGTCGACGATCCCCGACGCGTTGCCCGCGGTGACGAAGCCCGACTCGCTCGAACGCCGTGGGCAGCGCCGCCAGCACCTCCATCGTCGTGCTCCGGCCGCAGGTGGTCGTCGCGCTCGACCGTCTTCGCGCGCTTGCCCTTCCCCACCTCGACCGGCACGACCTCCTGCGACAGCCGGCAGCTCTCCCACGCCGCCGCCGCGCGCTGCTGGCTGCGCAGCGCGAAGGCGTCCTGCTCCTCGCGCGTGATGCCGTAGTCGCGCGCCAGGTTGTTGCTCGTCTGCGCCATGTAGCAGCCGCAGAAGCTGTCGTAGAGCGCCGCCATCAGCGAGTCCTCGAGCTTGCCCTGCCCGAGCTTGAAGCCCTGCGCGCGCGCCCCAGATGACGTGCGGCGCCTGCGACATGTTCTCCATGCCGCCGACGAGCGCGGTCGTCGCCTCGCCGGCGAGGATCAGCCGCGCGCCGCTGACGATCGCCTCGATCCCCGAGCCGCAGAGGCGGTTCACCGTCAGCGCCGGCCGCTCCTCGGGCACGCCGGCCTTCGAGGCCGACGTGCCGCGCGCCGTAGATGGCGTCGGGCGAGGTCTGCATGACGTTGCCGACGACGACGTGGTCGATCGCCTCCGGCTCGACGCCGGTGCGCGCGAAGAGCGCCCGCGCGGCGTGGGCGCCGAGCTCGATCGCCGAGGTCTGCGCGAAGGCGCCGTTGTAGTCCGCCATCGGCGTGCGCACGCCGTCGACGAGCACGAGATCACGCGGTCCCATCGTTACGTCCCTTCCTGATCGCTGCCTCAGCTGGCGAGCGCCGGCCGCATCTCCGCCACCACGTCGACGGCCAGCCGTGGAAGCGCCGCCGCCACGGCGCGAGGTCGAAGCTCGGGCTCCGGCGGTGGGTGAGCAGCACGGCGACGAGGCCGCGCTCGGGATCGCTCCAGCAGCTGCCGCCGGTGAAGCCGACCATGCCGAAGGCGCGCGCCGACAGCGCCGGCCCGGCGTGGCCGCGCATCCGCCGCCACCACCAGCCGAGCGCGTAGCGCTCGCCGTAGCCGAGCGCGTCGGCGACGTCGCGCCCTGCAGCACGCGGCCCGGAGCACAGCCACTCGCGGCTCAGCTTCCACAGCGCGCTGGCGGTGCCGAAGAGCCCGCCGTTGCCGGCCATGCCGCCGAGGAAGCGGGCGTTGCCGTCCTGCACGGTGCCGTGCGGGATCTGCCGCACCGGCGCGATCTGGAAGCCCTGCGTCGCGCGCCAGGTCGATCTCGCGGTCGTTGGAGAGCCGGCACTGCGCGACGTCGGGCCGCGGCCCCGGCGACGGCGTCATGTTGTGGATGCTGGAGCGGCTGCGAAGAGGCGCTCCTGCAGCATCTGCGACAGCGGCGCGCCCAGCGCGTCCTCGGCGGCGAAGCCCCAGAGGACGTAGCCGAGGTCGCTGTAGGTCTCCCCTTCGGCCGACAGCAGCTCGCCCGAGAGCAAGCAGGTCGAGCGGCGTCGGAGCGCGACTCGCAGCGCGCGAAGAGCGGCGTCCACGGCGTCAGGCCCGAGCGGTGGCGGAGCAGCTGGCCGAGCCGCCGCTTGCGCAGCCGCGGGTGCGCCTGGCCGAAGATCTCGCCGACGGTGCGGTCGAGCGGCAGCTCGCCGCGCTCGTCGAGCACCAGGGCGAGCGTGGCCACCACCGGCTTGGTGAGCGAGGCGAGGTCGAACAGCGTCCCCGGGCTGGCGATGCTCGCCGGCTCCTCCACCGCGCGCCCGACGGCTTCGACGGCGAGCACTTCGGTGGTGGTGCCGACCAGGCCGACGCCGGCGCTGATCCCGCCGCTGTCGCAGCAGCTCGTCGAGGAACTCCTTGACGCGGCGCTTGCGGTCCTGCAGGTCGAGCGTCAGGCATCCGAGGTAATTCCACGGGCTGCCGGTCTGGAAGACCACCGCCCGCTCCCCTGCGCGCAGCGCGCCGCGCGCCGACAGCGTCTCCAGCGCCACGAAGGCCGCGGCGCCCTCGGGGCCGACCTCCATGCCCTCGCCGCGCGCGCAGGCGCGTCGTGGCGTCGGCCATCTCGTCCTCGCTCACCGCGACGCCGCAGCCGCCGGTCTCGCGCACCGCCGCGAGCACCCGGGCGCCGCGAGCGCCCGCGGCACTCGCAGCCCCCAGGCGCGGGTGTGCGGGTCCTCCCACGTCTCCGCGCTCGCCGCCGCGCTCGAGGGCGCGCACGATCGGGCGCGCAGCCTTCCGCCTGCACCACCACCAGCCGCGGCAGCCGCGCGCCGACGAGCCCGAGCTCGTGCAGCTGCTTGAAGGCGGCGATCATGCCGACGATGCCGGTGCCGCCGCCGGTGGGATAGAGGATCCAGTCCGGCAGCTCCCACCCGAGCTGCTCGGCGATCTCGAGCCCCATCGTCTTCTTGCCCTCGACGCGATAGGGCTCGCGGAAGGTCGAGAGGTCGAAGAGGCCCTCCGGCCGCTCCTGCAACGCCGCCCGCGACTCCACCAAGGTGGCGCCGGTGAGCAGCACCTCGGCGCCGAGGGCGCGGCAGCGGGCCGGGATGGCGCCGGGGCGTGTCGGCCGGCATCGCCACGCGGGCGGACAGCCCCGCCGCCGCGGCGTAGGCGCACGCGGCCAGGGCCGCGTTGCCGGCGCTCGCCAGCTCGACGCCTCCCAGGCCGAGCTCGCGCGCGCGGGTGATCGCCACCGCCATGCCGCGGGCCTTGAAGGAGCCGGTGGGGTTGCCGGCCTCCTCCTTGACCAGCGCCTCGACGCCGGCCGGCGCCAGCCGGCGCAACGGCACCAGCGGCGTGCCGCCCTCGCCGAGGTCGACGCGGCGGTCGAAGTCGACCACCGGCAGCAGCTCGCGGTAGCGCCAGAGCCCGCGGTCGCGCGTCCGCAGCGCGCGGCGCCACGCCTCACCGTCGCGGCCGGCGAGGTCGTAGCGCACCAGCCACGGCGCCCCCGCCGGCGACAGCGACGCGGGCTCGTCGAGCGGGCCGGTCGACGCCGGTGCGCGCGCACTCGAGGTGCGTCGCCCAGCGGTCGGCGGCCGCCGCCGCGGGCGGAGAGGCGAGGGCTTCACTCATGCGGGGGTGGCCAAGGATAGCGCGTTCCTGCAGCCGGCCGCGCGGCGGCAGGCGTGCGCTGCGGCCGCCAAGGCTAACGGTGTGAACGTGTTAACATCCCGCCCACTTCCCCTTCGATGCGCATCCCCATCACCGGTACATGAGAACGATCGGCAAGTACGAGGTCGTCGAGAAGATCGGCGAAGGTGGCTTCGGCACCATCTTCAAGGGCTTCGACCCGCACATCCGCCGTTTCGTCGCCATCAAGACCTGCAGCTCGGAAGAGCAGGACATCCGCAACCGCTTCTTCCACGAGGCGCAGATCGCCGGCAACCTGCAGCACCGCCACATCGTCACCGTCTACGACTTCGGCGTCCAGGACGGCGTCCCCTACCTGGTCCAGGAGTACCTCTCGGGCGAGGACCTCGACCGCAAGATCAAGCGCAAGGACGTCATCCCGCTCCCCGAGAAGCTGCTCTACCTGATCCAGGTGGCGCGCGGGCTCGAGTACGCCCACTCCAAGGGCGTCGTGCACCGCGACATCAAGCCGGCCAACATCCGCATCCTCGAGGACGGCACGGCGAAGATCATGGACTTCGGCATCGCCAAGCTGACCACGCAGGACACCGGCCTCACCCAGACCGGCATGACGCTGGGCACCGCCGCCTACCTGGCGCCGGAGCAGATCAGCGGCGAGCCGATCGGCCCGGCGCACCGACATCTTCTCCTGGGGCGTGACGGCCTGGGAGCTGCTCGTCGTACCAGCGGCCGTTCAGCGGCGAGCACATCTCCGACGGTGCTCTACCAGATCCTCAACGAGCAGCCGCCGCCGCTGCGCGACGCCGCGCCGGACGTGCCGGCGGAGATCGAGGCGATCGATCGACCGCTGCCTGGAGAAGAAGCCCGAGCGCCGCTACGCCAGCTGCACCGAGCTGCTGCGCGACCTCGACCGCGCCATCCAGGCGCGGCGAGCGGCGGCGCAGAGCGGCGCTCGCCGCGCTCGCCGACGACTCGCAGAGCGAGATGGCGGAGACGCGCGCCGTCGGCGCCCGCCGACCGCGACCGAGGGCGCGCGCACGGCGCCCATCGCCACCGCGCACGCCGGCCTCGGCGACCTCGACCTCGAGGGCACCGGCGTCGACTCCGCGGCGCACGCCGCACTCGATCAGCTCGACGCAGGCGATGCAGCAGCCGCGGCTTCGCGTGGGGCGGCTGGGCGGCGGCGGCCGCCGGCGTGCTGCTGCTCGCCGGCCTCGGCGGCTGGCTGATCGGAGCAGACGCGGGCAGACGCGGCGCGAGCGAGGAGCGGCGGCGACGGCGGCGGCGGCGAGCGCGCAGACTGGCGCATCGCCGCCTCGGTCGACGAGCGGGACCGCCGCTGCCCGACGGTCGACCCCGCCGCCCCCAACGCCGACGCCCTCGCTGGCGCCTACACCGACGGCGACCCCGACGCCGCGGCCGTCGTACCTGGTGGTGCCGGCGGCCTGGAGCCCGCGACGTCTGGGTCACGGTGGGCGAGCCAGCGCCGCCGCCTCGACCGCGAGCAGCGCTTCGCCGTCTCGCCCGGGCCACCACCAAGGTGAGCTTCGAGTACGACGGCGACCTACCGCGACCGCGCGCAGAGCACCGTGCGCGTCGAGCGAGGGCGAGACGACGCGCGTCACCGTGCCGCTGCAGCGGCCGGGCCTCATCCAGGTGCAGCAGAAGGTCGGCACGCCGATGGGCCGCGTGATGCTCGACGGCGACGACCTCGGGACGCCGCATCGTGCGCAAGCAGCGCGAAGCCGGGCGCGCACGCGCTGCGCATCGAGCCGAGCTCGCCGGCGGCCGGCGCCATCGAGCAGCAGGTCGAGGTGCAGCCGGGCAAGAAGCTGATCGCTCACCTTCGACCTCGCCTCCGGTCGCGTCACGACGGTCGTCGGCGACCTGCCGGCCCCCTGATAGCATCCGCCGCCAGATGCGAAGCGACCACCGCGCCCGCCGCGGCGGCGGCCGGCTGCTCTGCGCAGAGGTCGTCCGCGGCGCAGTCGCCGCCGTCCTCGGACTCGCGCTGACGTTCGCGGCGCCGCTCGGCGCCCAGACGGGCGCGCAGACCGGCACCGCCCCCGCCGACCCGGCCCAGCCTGCTCCGGTGCAGGGCGAGGACCTCGGCCAGCCCGGCCCCGCGCCGGCGCCGATCGCGCCGCCGCCCGTCGCGGCCGCCGACGACCGGCCGCCGGCGGGCCCGCCGACCTCGAGGCGCAGGCGGAGGAGAAGTACGCCGCCGGCGACCTCGAGGGCGCCGCCGCGCTCTACCGCCAGCTCGCCGTCGCCACCTCGGCGCCGCCGGAGCGGCTGCGGCTGCTCGTCGCCGCCGCCTGGCTCGAGCACCAGCTCGGCCGCGGCGACGCCGCCACGACCTGCTCAAGCAAGGGGCTCGCCGACCTGCCCGACTACCCGTTCCAGTCGCAGAACTACAGCCAGGAGTTCGTCGACCTCTTCCTCAAGGCGCGCGAGCGCGCCCTCGCCGAACGCCGCCAGCGCGCCAACGAGCTGGTGCAGCGCAGCCTGCTCGAGATCGGCGGCGAGGACCTGCAGCGCGCGCGCGCCACGCTGGTGCAGGCGCTGGCGCTCGCGCCCGACGATCCCTTCGGCCTCTTCAACCTCGGCCTGGTGGAGATGAGAACGGGCCGCCGCGACGAGGCGATCGACGAGCTTCGAGCGCCTGCTGGCCGTCGAGGCCAGCAAGCCGGGCTCGGTGCCGGTGGAGGTGCGCTCGCCGGGGCTCGCCACGCTCGGCCTGCTCTACTACGAGAAGGACTTTCTCGAGGACGCGCGGCGCTATCTCGAGCAGGCGGCCGAGCTCGACCCGTCGAGCGCGCGCACCTGGAACAACCTCGGGCTCACCCTCGCCAAGGGCGGCGACGCCGCCGGCGCCGAGCGCGCCTACCGCAAGGCGCTCGGAGCTCGCACCCGACAACATGCAGGTGGCCAACAACCTGGCGCAGCTGCTCAACGGCGCGCAGCGCTGGAACGACACGGTGGCCTTGCTGACAGCCGGTCACCGCCGGCGCCAATGCCGACGCTCTCGCCTGGTTCAACCTCGCCCTGGCGCAACGCGGCGCCGGCGACCGCGCCGCGGCGGCGACGTCGCTGGAGCGCGCTCTCGCGCTCGACGCCGACAACAAGCTGGGCCTTGGCGCGCGCGCCGCCGTCTACCTCGCGCTGGTGCGCTTCGATCAGGGCGATGGCGCCGGGGCCGTCGTCGCGGCTCGACAGGCGCTCGAGCTGGCGGCCCGAGGACGTCGACGCCTGGACCTACCTCGGCCTCGCCCAGAGGCTGCAGCAGGACCTCCCCGGCGCCCGCGACAGCCTGCAGCGCGCCGCGACGCTCGACCCCAAGCGGCCGGAGATCCACAACAACCTCGGCACCGTGCTGGTCGCGCTTCGCGACCTCGCTGCCGCGGAGGCGGCGTTTCGCCAGGCGCTGGCGCTCCGCCCCGGCTTCGCCGAGGCGCAGAGCAACCTCGACCAGGTGCTGGTGGCGCAGGTGGCGGGAAAGGTGGGCACCGCCCCGACCGCGTCGAGCAAGCCCGAGAGCGGCCGGCCGCGCCGGCAGCCGAAGCCGTTCGGTGTCCGCTTCTCCGGCGCCGACTTCACCTACCTCGGCATCCAGGGCGCGATGGTGGAGTCGGTGGCCGCGCAGAGCCCCGCCGAGAAGGCGGGGCTGCGCAAGGGCGACGTGGTGCTCGGCGTCGACGGCAATCCGGTCGAGGGGCCGCAGCAGCTGGTCAAGTACCTGCGCAACCTCACCGGCGAGCGCGACTACGTGGAGATGGACGTCCTGCGCGACGGCAACCCGCGGCGATTGCGCGTCGACATGTTTTAGGAGCCGTCCGGCGCGGTCGGCGGCGCGCGCCGGTCTGCCGCCGGCGTCGCGCCGCTGCGGCTCGCTCGTCACCGCGTCGTTCCCCACGCTTCGCGGCGTGGACCTACTTCGTCGTCTGGGCGCACACGCCGTGGATGCGGGTGCTCTACGGTGTCTGCAAGGTCGTGCAGGCGGCGCTGCCGCTGCTCGGCTGGTGGGCGTTGGGGATGGAGCGGCGGCCGGCGTGGGCTGCGCGGCCCGGAGCCGCGATGGCGGGGCTACTCTCGGGAGCCGCGATCGGCGGAGCGACGCTCGCGATCTTCGCGGGCCCGCTGCCCGCCTGGCTGCCGCTGGCGGAGATCGCCGGCCGCATCCACCAGCGGCTCGTCGACCTCGGCGCGGCGACGCCGCTGCGCTACCTGCTGCTCGCCCTCGGTTTGAGCGTCGCGCACTCGCTGTTCGAGGAGTACTACTGGCGCTGGTTCCTGCTCGGCCAGCTGCAGCTGCGGCTGCCGCTTCCGGCAGCGCTCACGCTCGGCGAGCCTCGCCTTCGCCTCGCACCACTGGATCGTCGTCGACAGCTTCCTCGGCGGCGAGCACCGGCTCACCGCGACGCTGCCGCTGACGCTGCTCGTCGCCGTGGGCGGCGGCTGGTGGGGTTGGCTCTTCCAGCGCCACCGCTCGCTGCTGGCGCCGTGGCTGTCGCACCTGCTGGTCGACGGCGGCGCTGATGGCCGTCGGCTGGCAGCTGGTGAAGCACGCGCTGTAGCGCGTCGGCGGCGTCGAGCCGACGCCGCTCAGTCTGGTCGCGGACGACCTGCATGTCGTCCCACGTCGGCCGCTTCAGCGCGTCGTTGCGCAGCAGCGCCGCCGGGTGGTAGGTGACGCGCAGCGGCACGCCGAAGACGCGGTGCCAGGAGCCGCGCATGCGGCCGACGGGCAGCTCGTTGCCGAGCAGGGTCTGGGCGGCGATGCGGCCGAGGGCGACGAGGACGCGCGGCGCCACCAGCCGCACCTGCTCTTCGAGGAAGCCGCGGCAGGCGGCCACCTCGTCGGGCTGCGGGTCGCGGTTGCCCGGCGGGCGGCACTTGACGACGTTGGCGATGTAGACGTCGCCGCGGGCGAGGCCGATGGCGCCGATGATGCGGGTGAGCAGCTGCCCGGCGGGACCGACGAAGGGGAGGCCCTGGCGGTCCTCCTCGGCGCCGGGGCCCTCGCCGATGAACATCAGGTCGGCGTCGGGGTTGCCGGTGCCGAAGACGACGGTGCGCCGCCCCTCGGCGAGGCGGCAGCGCGTGCAGGCCGAAGCCTCCGTGCCCACCTGGGCGAGACGGGCGGCTCGTTCCGCCGGTGGCGCGGGCGGCGCGGCGGGCGCGGCCGGGGCGACGGCAGACGCCGAAGCGACCGACGAAGCCGCCGCGCGCGACGAAGCCGCGGTCGCACCCGCGGCGTCGCCGCGGCGCGGGCCTCGCCGCGCGCGGCGGGCTGCGGCGCCGGCGCGTAGACCTCCTCCCAACCGATCCCCTGCAGGTACTCGAGCACCGCGGCGAGGTCGGCGTTCACGCGCGCTCCGTGGCGGCCGCGATCGCGGGCCGGCCGGCGCGGTGCGGCAGCGACTCCGCGAAGAGGTCGAGCAACGCGACGGCGAGCTGCTCCTTCGGCTGCCGCGGCAGTCGTAGTGGCTCGCCGTCGCGGCGGAAGACGGTGACCTCGTTCCAGTCGCTGCCGAAGCCGATGTCGGAGCGCGAGACGTCGTTGGCGACCAGGAAGGCCGCGCCCTTGCGACGCAGCTTCGCCGCCGCGTTACGCGGCAGCTCGTCGGTCTCGGCGGCGAAGCCGACGACGAGGCGCTCGCCGGGCTGAGCGGCGAGCTCGGCGAGGATGTCGGGGTTCTCCACCAGCTCGACGTGCGGCGTCCCCTCCTCCTTCTTGAGCTTGCGGCGCGCGGCGGTGCTCGGCCGGTAGTCGGCCACCGCCGCCGCCATCAGCACGAGGTCGGCGTCGCCGACGCGGCGCAGCAGCGCCTCGCGCATCGACTCGGCGCTCTCGACGTCGGTGCGGCGGACGCCGGCCGGCGTCGACAACGCCACCGGCCCGGCCACGAGCTCGACGACGGCGCCGCGCCGCGCCGCTTCGGCGGCGAGCGCGAACCCCATCTTGCCGCTGCTGCGGTTGGCGATGAAGCGCACCGGGTCGATCGCCTCCCAGGTAGGGCCGGCGCTCACCAGGACACGCAGCCCGCGCCACGAACCGGCCGCCGCCTCGGCTTGTCGCACGCGATCGCCGGCGTCCAGGACATCCAGAACCGCGGCGACGATCTCGCCCGGCTCCGCCATGCGGCCCAGCGCCACCTCGCCGGAAGCGAGCGGGCCGACCACCGGGCCGACGAAGCGAACGCCGCGCTCGCGCAACGTCGCCACGTGGCCGCGCGTCGCCGGGTGCTCCCACATCCGCGCGTGCATCGCCGGCGCCAGCAGCAGCGGGCGCGGTGAAGCGAGCACTGCGGTGGTGAGGAAGTCGTCGGCGAGCCCCAGCGCGAAGCGGGCGATGAGGTGCGCCGTCGCGGGCGCCACCACCACCACCTCCGCCCACTCGCCGGCGGCGAGGTGCGCCTCTTCTGGACGTCCGGGGCCGCCGCCCGGTTCGAGGTAGCCCTCGTCGTAGACGCGGTGGCCGCTCAGCACCTCGAGCGCGAGCGGCGCCACGAACGACGCCGCAGCGCGGGTGAGCGCGCAGCGCACCTCGCAGCCGCGCTCGCGCAGGCGCCGCACGAGGTCGGGCGCCTTCACCGCGGCGATGCCGCCGCCGACGCCGAGGAGCACGCGCGGCGCCGCCATGGCCGATCTACGTCGAGGCGGTACCCTCGGCGGCGGCGCCCTCGGCACCCTCGACCGGCGCGGGGGCCGGCGCCGCGCCGTAGGCCCACGGCACGAGGCCGCTCTTGAGCTCCTCCATCGCCGTGCGCGTGTGCTTCTTGCTGCCCCTCCACCTTGGGGCGGGCGCCGCGCACCAACTGCTCGGCGCGGGTGCTGGCGAGGAGGACGAAGCGGAACTTGCTGTCGTACTGCTCGAGGGCCTGGTCGAGGTGCAGGGCCCGGCTCGTCGGTTGCGGCATGCTGATCTCCGGTGTCGCGGTTATTCAGGACGACTCAGGTGCTCTTCCGGGCCTCGAGCGATTCGCGGTCGAAGGCCTCCTGGAAGTCGCGCAGGACCGCCTCCGCCAGCTCCACCATCCGCTCGCGGCGGTGGCGCCTGGCTAGGATGATCGCCGCCAGGGCCTCGCTCGCCCGGGCGGCATCGTCGTTGATGATAGCATAGTCGTAGCGGCCGTAACGCTTGATTTCGCTGAAGGATAGCTCCAGCCGCCGATGCACCGCGTCGGTGCCGTCGTGGCTGCGCTGCACGAGCCGCTCGCGCAACGCCGCGAAGCTCGGCGGCAGGACGAAGATGCCCACCGCGTCCGGGTAGCGGCGCCAGCACCTGCTCGGCACCCTGGACCTCGATCTCCAGGATGACGTCGATGCCCCGCTCGAGCCGCGGCATCACCTCGTCCTTGGTGGTGCCGTAGTAGTTCTGGTTGTACTCCGCGTGCTCGAGGAAGCGGTCGGCGGCGATCATCTGCTCGAAGGCGGTGCGGTCGACGAAGTGGTAGTCGGCGCCGGCGACCTCGCCTCGCCGCGGCGCCCGCGTCGTGTGGCTGACCGAGAAGACGACGTCGTGGAGGCTGCCGGTGCCGCCACGCCGCATCGCGTGGATGAGGGTCGTCTTGCCGGTGCCGGAGGGCGCCGAGAGGATGAAGAGATCGCCGCGGGACATCGTGTTTCGAGGCTAACACGACCATCCGCGGACACCGTCCAGATGGCGGCCGCGGAGGCGGCCCTACTCGACGTTCTGGACTTGCTCGCGGAGCTGCTCGCAGAGGACCTTGGCGTCGAGGACGGCGCGCGCCATCTCGGCGTCGCGGCACTTCGAGCCCAGGGTGTTGAGCTCGCGCAAAACCTCCTGGCTCAAGAAGTCGAGCCGCTTGCCGAGCGCACCGTCGGCGGCGAGCAGCTCCTGGAAGTGCGCCAGGTGGGCGTCGAGGCGGTCGAGCTCCTCGGTCACGTCGCCGCGCTCGACCAGCAGCGCCACCTCCTGCGCCAGCCGCACCTCGTCGACGGCGCGGGCATCTGGATGACCGGGATGACTGGGTTGACCGGGCCGCGGCGTCAGCAGCTCCTGCAGCCGGCGTTCGAGGCCGGTACGCAGCTCGTCGCGCACGGTGGGGGCGCGCGAGCGCAGCCGGGCCGCCGCCTGCGCCAGCTCGGCGAGCCGCTCGCCGAGGATGCGGGCCAGCTGCTCGCCTTCCTGCTCGCGGGCCTCGACCAGCTGCAGCAGCGCCGTGTGCGCGGCGGCGAGCGCCAGCGCCTGCTCGTCGCCGCCCACCTGGTCGGCCTCGAGCTGCACCGACACCACCTCGGGGAGGCGCAGCAGGTCGCCGAGGGTGAGCTCGGAGGCGACGAGGCCGCGGTCGGCGAGGTCGTGCCAGGCGCGGTGCAGCGCCTCGACGACGCCGGTCTGGATGGTCACCCGCGCCGGCAGCGCCTGCAGTGGGCGCACGTCGACGTTGACCTCGACGCGGCCGCGCCGCAGCTGCTCCTCGAGCCGCGCGCGGAGCGGCGCTTCGAGAGGGCGGTAGGCGTCGTCGAGGCGGACGACGAGGTCGAGGAAGCGGCCGTTGACGCTGCGCAGGGTCACGGACACTTGGTGACGTTCGCCACTCGCGCTCCCCTGCCCATAACCCGTCATGCTCCGCATGGTTGCACCTCACCCCTATCCCCCCGGCCCCCTGCCCCCACGGCTCCGTCGTTCATACCTGGAACTGCAGGTCGTAGAGCCGCTTGTAGACGCCGCCGCGCTCGAGCAGCTCCTGGTGGGTGCCCTGGTCGACGATGCGGCCGCCCTCCATCACCACGATGCGGTCGGCGCCCATCACCGTCGACAGCCGGTGAGCGATCACCAGCGTGGTTCGGCCGCGCATCAGGTTGCCGAGCGCCTTCTGCACCAGCGCCTCGGACTCGCTGTCGAGCTGCGAGGTGGCCTCGTCGAGAATGAGGATGGGGGCGTCTTTGAGCAGCGCGCGGGCGATCGCCAGCCGCTGGCGCTGGCCGCCGGAGAGCTTGAGCCCGCTCTCGCCGATGGGGCTGTCGTAGCCCGCCGGCAGCTGCATGACGAACTCGTCGGCGTAGGCCGCCGCCGCCGCTTCGCGCACCCGCTCGAGCGAGAGGTCGCCGCGGCCGTAGGCGATGTTGTTGCGGATGGTGTCGTCGAACAGCACCGTCTCCTGGGTGACGATGCCGATCAGCGAGCGCAGGTTGGCGAGCGACAGCTCGCGCACGTCGATGCCGTCGATGGCGATCCGCCCCTCGTCGGGGTCGAAGAAGCGCGGCAGCAGGTTGACCACCGTCGTCTTCCCCGCCCCCGACGGCCCCACCAGGGCGATGATCTCGCCGGCGTTGATGTCGAGGTCGAAGTCGAGCAGCACCGGTTCGCGCTCGTAGGCGAAGCGCACGCCTTCGTAGGCGATGCCGCGCTGCACGCCGGGCAGCGGCCGCGGGCGCGCCGGCTCGGCGACGTCGATGGGGATCTCGATCAGCCGCGTCACCCGCTCGCCGGCGGCGATCGCCTGCTGGAGCACGAGGTTCACCTTGTTCAGCTTGCGGATCGGCTCGTACATGACGAGCAGCGCGGTGAGGAAGGTGACGAAGTCGGAGGCGGTGAGCTCGCTGAGCGCGGATGGTGCGGCCGGCGTAGACCAGCAGCGCCGCGGCGCCGGTCACCGCCAGGATCTCCACCACCGGCCCGGAAGCGTTGGACAGCATCTGCGCCCGCAGGTTGGCGCGCAGGTGTCGGCGGGACGCCTCCTGGAAGCGCCGCAGCTCGAAGGGCTCCATGCCGAAGGCCTTCACCACGCGGTGGCCGCGCACCACCTCGGCAACCAAGCTGGCGAGGTCGGCCATGCGCTCCTGGATGCGGTGGCTGGTGCGCCGCATGCTGCGGCCGAAGCGCACGATGGGGAACAGCAGCAGCGGCGCCGCGATCAGGCACAGCAGCGCCAGGTGGACGTGGATGGAGAACAGGAACCAGAGCAGCACCGCCAGCACCAGCGGCTGCTGCACCAGGTCGAGCAGCTGGTTCGAGATGGCGCCCTGGATCACCTGCAGGTCGGAGACGACGCGGCTGACCAGCTCGCCCGAGGGGTGCTGGGCGTAGAAGCGGCTCGACTGCTCGAGGATGCGTTTGTAGAGCTCGTTGCGCAGGTCGGTGGTGGCGCCCAAGCCGATGCGCTGGAAGGCGTAGCCGCTCAGGAAGCCCGCCAGGCTGCGCACGACGGCGACGAGCACCAGCAGCGCCGGCACGAACCAGACCACCTCGTCAGGGCCGATGTCCCAGCGCTTCTTGAGGCTCTTGTAGGAGCTCTCGAACTGGCGCGGCAGGTCGCCCTTGCGGCCGAGGATGCCGCTCCGGGGGTTACCCAGGCGACCGCTCGCCGTCTTGCCCTGCGGCAGCCCGGCGACTTTGGGGACCTGGTCGGAGAGCAGCACCTCGGAGAACATCGGCTTGATCAGCGAGAGGCCGCCGACGGTGCCGGCGGCGTAGAAGAGAGCCCCGCCGAGGCCGATGAGCCCCCAGGCCAGGTGGCGGCGGAAGTAGCGCGCCAGCGGGCCCCAGCGGGGCGCCGACCGTCACGCCGCGTCCTCCGCCGGCGGCTGCGCCAGCAGCTGCGCCACGGCAGTCGCCGCGCGCACGCTGGCGCCGCTCGCGCCCAGCCGCGAGCGCACCTCGCCGAGCCGCTGTCGCATCTGCGCGCGGGCGCGAGAGTCGGTGAGCAGGCGCAGCGACTCCGCCGCGATGCGCGTCGGGTTCGCATCCGCCTGCAGCAGCTCGGGCACGACGGCCTCCTGCAGCACCAGGTTGACGAGGCTGAACCAGGGCAGCCGCACCATCAGCTTGCCGAGCCAGTAGCTGCCGCGATGAAGGCGGTAGAGCACCAGCAGCGGCGTGCGCAGCAGCGCCACCTCGAGGGTGGCGGTGCCGGAGGCGCACAGCGCCAGGTGGCTGCCCGCCACCACGCAGAAGCGCTGCTCGCTGTCGACCACCTCGACCTTGACGCCGGCGGCCTGCAGCCCCGCTTCGTCGACGTAACCTGCCAGCAGCTCGGGCGCGATCGTCTGCGCGCGCACGATGGTCACGCACAGCGGCACCTGCCGCACCAGCTCGCGCGCCGCGCCGAGCATCACCGGCAGCAGCTTCTCCACCTCGCTGCGGCGCGAGCCGGGCAGCAGCACCAACCGCCGCAGCCCGTCGCCGGCGTGCGGCGCGTCCCACGCTTGCGGCAGCTCGGGCACCTCGTCGACGAGCGGGTGGCCGACGTGCTCCACCTGCACGCCGTGGGCGCCGTAGAAGTCCGCCTCGAAGGGGAAGAGCACCAGCATGCGGTCCACCCAGCGGGCGATCAGGCGCACGCGCCCGCGCCGCCAGGCCCACACCTGAGGGCTTACGTAGTAGGCGACCCGCACGCCCATCCGCTTGAGCCGCTTGACCAGCCGCAGGTTGAACTCCGGGAAGTCGACGAGCAGCGCCACCGGCGGCCGGCGGCGGGCGACCTCGGCGACCAGCAGCTCGAACACTTCGCGCGCCCTGCGGCAGCACCCGCAGCGCCTCGGTGATGCCGACGACGGCCACCTCGCGGCTCTCGGCGAGCAGCTCGACGCCGGCGCGCGCCGATTCCTCCCCCGCCATGCCGAAGGGCTGCAGGTCGGGGCGCACGCGCTTGAGCTCGTCGAGGAGCCGCGCCGCGTGCATGTCGCCGGAGGCCTCGCCGGCGACGACGAGCAGCGGCACTCCGGCGCCCGCTGCGCGCGCCGGGCTCGTGGTCATGGGATCGGCGCCGGCGGCCCCGACGGGAAGGGGTACATCAGCCACGCCACCAGCAGGCCGCCGCCGACCATGCCGATGAAGAGCTGGAGGAAGAGCACCACCTGCTCGCGCCGGTGGCGCCGCCACAGCGCGGCGAAGAAGACGGAGAGCAGCAGGGCGTAGACGACCATCAGCAGGAAGTGGCTCATCTGGACTGGCTCATCAGGATCCCTACTCCTTGCGCCCGCTGCCGATGTCCCAGGCGTCGAGCACCAGCAGCAGGTTCATCAGCCCCGCCGAGAGCAGGAAGGCGGTGCCGTAGTCGTAGCCCTGCGCCGTCACGTCGCCGGCGTAGTGCAGCGGGTAGAGCAGCAGGAAGTAGGGCAGCCCCATCCCCATGGAGCCGATGGTGGCGAGGTAGGTGAGCGGGTGCCCGGCCACCGGCGTGTAGAGGTTGCCGGCGAGCTTGGCGCCGAGCACGGCGGCGACGAGGACGATGACCGCGAACAGCGCCGCTCGCCGCTTGCGGCCGAGGTAGAGGTGGCCGAGGCCGGGGAAGACCAGGGCGAGGATCGCCGCCAGCGCGCCGCGCCGCCCCGCCGCGGCGTCGACCGCGGCGGCGGCCGCGGCCTTGGCGGCGGGGGTCTCGGGCCGCGTCGTCTCGGGGCTCTCGATGGGCTCGCTCAACTCGCCTCCTCGGCAGTCGCGGCGAGGCGCGCGAACAGCGGCCGCAGCCGTTCGCGGGTCTGCAGCAGGTCCTCGGGGACGAGCGCGGGTGTCGGCGATGGCGGTCATGAAGTTGGTATCCCCTTCCCAGCGCGGCACCAGGTGCACATGGTAATGGTCGGGAACACCGGCGCCCGCCGTTCGGCCGAGGTTGAGCCCGACGTTGATGCCGTCGGGCCGGTAGGCGGCAGCGAGCGCGCGCTGGCAGAGCAACAGCAAGGGCCACGCTTCCGCCTGCGTCGCGGGCGAGGCGTCGAGCGGCGACGCGACGTGCTCGCGCGGCGCCACCATCAGGTGGCCGTTGCTGTAGGGGTGGCGGTTGAGCAGCACGACGTGGCGGCGCGGTGGCGTGCACCACCAGCCGCTCGCGCGTCGTCGGCCGCCGCCGCCGCGTCACAGAGAAAGCAGCCCGTGGCGTTCTCCTCGGCGCTCTCCTCCGCGCTCTCCCGATTGCCGGCGATGTAGTCGTACCTCCACGGGGTGAACAGGACGTCCATCCGTTGGCCCCCGCGAAGCCGCCTACTCCTGGTTGAGCAGCTCGCGCAGCTCCTTGCCGGGCTTGAAGTACGGGATCCGCTTGGCGGGCACGTCGACCTTCTCGCCGGTCTTCGGGTTGCGCCCCATGCGCGAGTCGCGCTGGCGGATGCGGAAGCTGCCGAAGCCGCGGAGCTCGATCTTCTCCCCCGTCTTGAGCGTCTCGACGATGCTCTCGAAGACGGTGTTGACGACGATCTCCGCCTGCTTCTTGGGCAGCCCGGTCTTCTCCGAGACCTCTTCCACCAGCTCTGCCTTGGTCATGCCGCCGCCCCTCGCCACCTCGTCCTCCTCCACGCTCACGCCTCCTCGCTCTCCACGGCGACGCCCTCGGCCTCCTCCTCCACCTCGGCGCCGTCCTCACCCTCGTCATCGTCGCCCTGGCTCTCGTCGTCGCCCGCATCGCCTTTCTTGCGACGCTTCGGGCTCTCCTCGTCCTCGGCGGCGGCGCGCACCACCGCGGCCTCGCGCACCGCCGTGGACTCCTTCTTGCGCTCGCTCTGCGCGCGCCTCGAGCTCGGCGACCTCGTCGCTGCTCGGCTGCGAGACGCCGCGCATGGTGAGGCCGACCTTGCGCTCGGCGTCCTCGATGCGCAGGATGCGCGCCCGCACCCAGTCGCCGGCGCGGAAGTGGTCCTCGAGCCGGGCGCCCGACGGCACGTCGATCTCGCTGACGTGGGCGAGCCCCTCGAGGCCGTTGTAGATGTCGATGAAGAGCCCGAAGTCGGTGACGTTGACGACCTTCCCCTCGAGCGTGTCGCCCACCCGGTGGTCGGCGACGAAGGAGTCCCACTCGTCGTGCAGGAACTCCTTGATCGACAGCGAGACGCGCTGGTTGGGGACGTCGATGTTGGTGATGCGCGCCTTGACCACGTCGCCCTTGCGCAGCACCTCGCTGGGGTGCTTGACGCGCTTGGTCCAGCTCATGTCGGAGACGTGGATCAGGCCGTCGATCCCCTCGGTGATCTCGACGAAGGCGCCGAAGTCGGTGATGTTGCGAACCTTGCCTTCGATGATGGCGCCCACCGGGTGGCTCTCGCCGAGCTCCTCCCAGGGGTTGCGCTCGGTCTGGCGCAGCGACAGGCTGATCCGCCGCTGGTCCATGTCGAGCTCGGAGACGATCGCCTCGACCTCGTCGCCGACGCTGAGCACCTTGGCGGGGTTGACCACCTTCTTCGTCCACGACATCTCGGAGACGTGGATGAGCCCCTCGACCCCTTCCTCGAGCTCGACGAAGGCGCCGTAGTCGACGATGGAGACCACCTTGCCCTTGACGCGCGAGCCCACTGGATACCGCTTGTCGACCAGCGTCCAGGGGTCCTCGGTCTTCTGCTTGTAGCCGAGCGAGACGCGCTCGGTGTCGGGGTCGAACTTGAGGACGACGACCTCGACCTCCTCGCCGACCGAGAAGTGCTCGGAGGGGTGGTTGACGCGCCCCCACGAGATGTCGGTGATGTGCAGCAGGCCGTCGATGCCACCGAGGTCGATGAAGACGCCGTAGTCGGTGATGTTCTTGACCACGCCGCCGAGGCGGGCGCCCTCCTGCAGCAGCTGGATGGTCTCGGCCTTCTTGTGCTCGAGCTCCTTCTCCAGCACCGCCTTGCGCGACAGCACGATGTTGTTGCGCCGGCGGTCGAGGCTGATGACCTTGAAGTCGAACGCCTTGTTCTTCAGCGACTCGAGGTTCTTGATCGGCTTGATGTCGGCGAGGCTGCCGGGCAGGAACGCCCGCACGCCGACGTCGACGGTCAGGCCGCCCTTGATGCGGTCGATGACGCGCCCCTCGATCGGCTTGCCGTCGCGGTAGGCGGCCTCGATCTGCTCCCAGACCTTCATGCGGTCGGCCTTCGTCTTCGAGAGCAGGATGTGGCCTTCCTGGTCCTCGGTGCTCTCCAGCAGCACGTCGACGTGGTCGCCGATCTTGACGCGGATCTGCCCGTCGCGGCCGACGAACTCCTCCAACGCGATGAGGCCTTCCGACTTGTATCCGACGTCGACGATGACGTTGTTGTTGGTCACGTCGATGACGCGTCCAGTCACCACCTCGCCCTCGGAAAGGTTCTTGAGGCTCTCCTCGTACATGCCGAGCAGGTCCTCATAGGACATACCGGCTTCGCCGCCAGCCCCCTCGGCACCCGTCGCGGGCGTGGGGATTTCGCGGTCTTTCTCCTCAGTCGAAGCCATACGTAGCTCTACCTCCTGGGGCGTGGATTTCTTCCCTGATCGCACGGTCTTTGGGCGGGGGAAGCGCGAGTCTTCGCTAAGTCTTGCGGACTCGGGGTTTTGGAGTATAGGTGGGGGACCAAGCCGAGTCAACGAGCGCGACGGCGTCTCTAGAATGGCCGTCGTGGACGCGCGTGCCGCCGCCGAGCAGTTGAAGAGCTGGGCGCTCGAAGCGGGCTTCGACCGCGCCGGCGTTGCCACGCTCGAGCCGCTCGAGCACGGCGACGCCTTCGAGCGCTGGCTCGCGCGCGGCGAGCACGCCGGCATGGCGTACCTCGAACGCCGCCGCGAAGCGCGGCTGCAACCGACGACGGTGCTCGATGGCGCGCGGAGCGTCTTGTGCGTGGCGCTGCGCTACGCGCCGCTGGTCGGCGACGAGGAGCCCACCGGCGATCTCTGGCCGCGCGTGGCGCGTTATGCGCGCGGCGCCGACTACCACGCGCTGATGGAGGCGCGGCTCGACGCGGTGGCGGCGCGCGTGGAAGCGGCGTTCCCCGGCGCGCGCACGCGGCGCTACGTCGACACCGGGCCGGTGCTCGAGCGCGAGCTCGCGGCGCGCGCCGGCATCGGCGTCGTCGGCAAGAACACCATGCTGCTCGACCGCGAGATGGGGTCGTGGTTCCTGCTCGGCGAGCTGTTCACGACGCTCGATCTCATCGACGGCGTTCATCCGGATGAGCCGCTGGCGGAGCTCTGCGGCGGCTGCACGCTCTGCCTCGACGCCTGCCCTACCGGCGCGCTGGTCGAGCCCTACCGCCTCGACAGCAACCGCTGCATCAGCTACTGGACGATCGAGCACCGCGGCGCCTTCCCCGACGCCGCCGCCGAGATGGTGGGCGACTGGGTCTTCGGCTGCGACGTCTGCCAGGACGTCTGCCCGTGGAACCGCCGCCGCCACGCGCTGCCGCCGGCGGACCACCCCGAGCTCGTGCCGCCGCCCGAGCGCCGCGAGCTCGACCTCGCAGGCCTCCTGGCCCTCGGCCGCGACGAGTACGTCGGGCGCTTCCGCGGCAGCTCGATGAAGCGGGCGACGCTGCCGGGCTTGCGGCGCAACGCGGCGACGGCGATGGGCAATCGCGGCGGCGACGGCTACCTGCCCGCGCTCACCGCTGCCGCCGAGGACGGCGATCCCATTGTCCGCAATGCCGCGGCTCGCGCGCTGGCCCGTCGCGGCGCCGCAGCCACGGAGGTCCCCGCGAAGGTTCCTGTAGACTAGCGATCGTCAGGCGGAGGCGACGCCGCGCGCCACCGCGTCCTACGGTCCGCGCGCGCAACTCACTCTCTCGCCGCCCCGCCGCGGCAACCCCCGACAGCGACGCTTCGACAGCGACAGAGGAGCCGGAATGGCCATGTTCGAGCAGGTGGCGAAGATGGGTCACGAGCGGGTGCTGATCTGCTCGAACCCGGAGGTGGGGCTGAAGGCGATCATCGCCGTGCACTCGACGGTGCTCGGCCCCGGCCTCGGCGGCGTGCGGATGTGGAACTACGCCAGCGAGGAGGATGCGCTCACCGACGTGCTGCGCCTCTCGCGCGGCATGACCTACAAGGCGGCCGCTGCCGGCCTCAACCTCGGCGGCGGCAAGGCCGTCATCATCGGCGACTCCAAGAAGCACAAGAGCGAGGCGCTCTTCCGCGCCTTCGGCCGTTTCGTCGACTCGCTGGGCGGCCTCTACATCACCGCCGAGGACGTCGGCACCGACATGGAGGACATGGAGCTGATCTTCAGCGAGACGCGCTGGTGCACCGGCGTCTCGCCGGCGCACGGCGGCAGCGGCGACCCGTCGCCGGTGACGGCGTACGGCACGCTGCAGGGGATCAAGGCCGCCGTCAAGTGGCGCCTCTCGGCGAGCGAGCTGCGCGGCCGCTCGGTGGCGGTGCAGGGGCTCGGCAGCGTCGGCCACCACCTCGCCGGCTACCTGGTGCAGGAAGGCGCCAAGGTCTTCGGCTGCGACATCGACGAGGACGCCCGTCGAGCAGGCGCGGCAGCTCGGCGTCGAGATCGTGCCGCCCGACCAGATCTTCGACGTCGAGTGCGACATCTTCGCCCCCTGCGCGCTGGGCGCGGTGCTCAACGAGCAGACCATCCCGCGCCTCAAGTGCCAGATCGTCGCCGGCGCCGCCAACAACCAGCTCGCCGACGACGCTCGCGACAGCAAGCTGCTCGAGGAGCGCGGCATCCTCTACGCGCCCGACTTCGTGATCAACGCCGGCGGCCTGATCAACGTCTACAACGAGCTGCTCGGCGGCTACAACCGCGAGCGCGCCCTGCGCATGACGCGCGGCATCTACCTGAACCTGACGCGCGTCTTCGAGACCGCCAAGCGCGACGGCGTCACCACCGCGGTGGCCGCCGACCGCGTCGCCGAGGAGCGCATCGCCACCGTGCGCAAGCTCGGCAGCAAGCACTGGGGCCGCCTGCTGGCGCGGTAGGAGTGTCGCGGGCGGCGCCTGCTAGCCTGGAGGGCATGAAGCGCTCTCGCTGCCTGGCGCCGGCTTTCGCGTTCGTCGTCGCGGCACTCGGCTTCGCCATACCCGCGCACGCCACGAGCTGCGTCTGCAAGGGCTCGTTCGTCGACAACGCGCAGCGCGCCGACCTCGTGGTGCGCGCCAAGGGCAAGGGCCTCGACGGCTCGTGGGGCAACGGCCAGCCGCGCTACGCCGACCTCGCCGTCAGCCGCGTCTTCGCCGGCGACCCGTCGGTCACCACCGTGCGCGTCGAGGGCGACGACGGCAACAGCCTGCGCAAGTTCGCCAGCATCTTCACGCCCGGCTCCGAGTGGCTGCTCGCCCTCCACCTGAGCGGCGCCGTCACCAGCGGCGGCAAGCGCACGGTGGTCTACGAGGTCTCGGTCTGCGGCTCGTACGCGCTGCGCGTCGAGGACGGCAAGGTCGCCGCCGATGGCTGCGAGGACGCCGACGACGGCAAGCCGCTCGCCGAGGTGCTCGACCGCCTGCGCGCCGCGCTCGCCGCGCCCGCGAATCAGCCGACGCCGACGCCGCCCGCGCCGTCCGAACGCTGAGCGCGACGCCGCATCACTGCGTCAATCCCCGGCGGCGCTCCGCCGCGCCGCCACCGCGGCAACGAGGTGAGCAACCACCTCGTCGAGCGTCATCGCGGAGGTGTCGACGCGCTCGTAGCTGGGATCCCAGGAGAGCGGTGAGTGGGCGCGCTCGCGGTCGCGGCGGTCGCGGCTGTGCAGCTCCTCCTCCACCTCCGCGTCACTCATGTGGCGGCCGGCGGCGTGGAGCTGGTCGAGGCGGCGCCGCACCCGCACCGGCGGTCGCGCGTCGAGGAAGAACTTGAACGGCGTCTGCGGGAAGACGACGGTGCCGATGTCGCGCCCTTCCATCACCGCGCCGTGCTTGCCGCCGAAGGCACGCTGGAGCTCGACGAGGCGCGCCCGCACCGCCGGCTGCTCGGCAAGCCGCGACGCCATCTCCCCCACTTCGGGCGCGCGGATGTGGGGCTCGACCGGCGCGCCGTCGAGGCGCAGGTCGACGCCGCCGTCGTCGCGCGGGCGCAGCTCCAAGCCGACTCCGGCGGCGAGCGCCGCCACCGCGTCGTGGTCGTCGGCGGCGACGCCGTCGCGCAGCGCCTTCCAGCCGATGGCGCGGTACATGGCGCCGGTGTCGAGGTACGACAGCCCGAGCTCGCGCGCCAGGCCGCGAGCCACCGCGCTCTTCCCCACTCCGGCGGGTCCGTCGATGGCCACCACCAGCGGGCCCCCCCGCGGGCGAAGCCCGCTGCCGCCCCCCTCCCGACCCGCTCCCCTGGGTTGTACCTCACCCCTATCCCCCCGACCCCCTGCCCCTCCAGGGGCAGGGGGCGCCCCCACCCGCTGCGGGTGGTCGCCGCTCACCGCCGCTCCCGCCGCTTTGCCCCCGGTCGCGATCCGCGTGGACCCGATGCCGGCCGGCGCGGCGGTCGTCCGCCCGGCGACGGTGGCCGTCCGCCTGGCGACGGTGGGCGTCCACCCGGCGACGGTGGGCGTCCACTCCGCGATGGCGAGCGCGCGGGCGCCCGGCCGCGCGGCTCCTGCCCCTCCTCGCCTTCGGCCTCCGTGCCCTTGCGCCCCTGCAGCCTGGCGGTCGTCTTCCCCGCCTTGCGCAGCTGCTCGACCTCGCCCTCGCTCAGCTCGCGCCAGCCGCCCACCGGCAGCGCGGAGTCGCGCAGCGGCCCGATGGCGACGCGGTGGAGCTTGAGCACGCCGTTGCCGATGCGGAAGAACATCTCGCGGATCTGGCGGCTGCGGCCCTGGCGCAGCACCACCTCCCACCAGCTGTTGCCGGTCTCGCGGCCGCGGCCGGTGGTGCGCAGCAGGCGCACCTCGGCGGGCAGCGTGCGCTGCCCCTCGATCCACATGCCGCGGCGCAGCCGCTCGACGTCGCGCTCCTCGGGCATCCCCTTGACCTTCACCTCGTAGGTCTTGGCGCAGCCGTAGCGCGGGTGGGCGATGCGCTGCGCCCACTCGCCGTCGGTGGTGAGCAGCAGCAGCCCCTCGCTCTGGAAGTCCAGCCGCCCCACCGGCACCAGCGCCTTGCGCAGCCCCGGCGGCACGAGGTCGATCACCGTCGGGCGATGCTCGGGGTCCGACACCGTGCTGACGTAACCCGGCGGCTTGTTGAGCAGCACGTAACGCTGCGGCACCGGCGGCGGCACGCGCTTGCCGTCGATCTTCACCGAGTCGACGGCGACGTCGGCCTTGTCGCCCAGCACGGCCACCTTGCCGTTGACGGTGACTTGCCCGCCGGCGATCAGCTCCTCGGCCTTGCGGCGCGAGGCGATGCCGGCGCGGGCGAGGATCTTCTGCAGCCGTTCAGGCGCCATCTAGTCGGCCGCCTCCGTGGCCGCCACGGCCTCCTCGGCAGCTTCCTCGCGCAGCTCCTCGTGGACCTCCTCGCGCGTCGGCTCGGCATCCGCGTCATCGACGTCGTCGTCGTCGAGCGCCAGGCTCTCGCGCGCCACCTCCTCCTCGCGGTCGACGAGCGGCGCCTCGCCGCCGCCCTCCATCGAGAACAGCTCCTCCATCTCCTCGAGCGGCGGCAGGTCGCCGAGCGAGCCGAGGCCGAAGTGGAGCAGGAACTCGCGCGTGGTGGCGTAGAGGAAGGGCTTGCCCACCACCTGCTTGCGGCCGGCGATGCGGATCATGCGCCGCTCCAGCAGCGTCTTGATGACCGTCGTCGACTGCGCGCCGCGCAGCTCGGAGACCTCCGGCCCGGTGAGCGGCTGGCGGTAGCCGATGATGGCCAGCGTCTCGAGCGCAGCCATCGACAGCCGGCTGCGGCCGGTGACCGAGAAGAAGCGCTTGAGGTAGGAGTGCAGCTCGGGGCGCGTGGCGAGGCGGATGCCGCCGCCCACCTCCTCCACCATGATGCCGCGCCCCTCGCCGCCGCGGTGGCGCTCGAGCACGGCGTCGAGCGCGGCGCCCGCCTGCTCGCGCTCGCCCTCCTCGAACAGCTCGAGCAGCCGCTCGCGCGGCAACGGCTCGGGGGCCACGAAGAGGACGGCCTCGAGGGCCGCCTCCATGTCTGCTCTGTCGGTCATCCGTGGATCCCTTCCAGCGCTTCGATGTCGAGCTCCTTGGCGGTGCGATAGAGCAGCACCGAGCCCGCCTTGGTCTGGTGCAGGCGCACCAGCCCCAGCCGCGCCATCTCCAGCACGGCGAGGAAGGCGGAGATCGCCTCGGCGCGGCAGGAGCGGCTGCGCAGGTCGTCGAGGGCGTCGAACGGCCGCCCGCCCTCGAGTCGCTTCCACAGCCGATGCAGCTGGTCGCGCACCGAGAAGACCTCGCCGCTGAGCTGGTACTCCGGCGGGTGCTCGCGGTCGTAGCGGTCGAGCACGCCGTGCATGGCGCGCAGCAGGTCGTAGAGGCCGATCTCCGAGAAGGCGACGGTCTCCGCCTCGGCGTCCTCCTCGGCGGCGAGCTCCTTGAGCTCCGTCCCCTTCCGCGTCCAGATGCCGCTGCGCACGCTGTGCACCTCGGCGAGCGCCTGCGCCGCCTCCTTGATCTTGCGGTACTCGAGCAGGCGCTGCACCAGCTCCTGGCGCGGGTCGGCGATCGGCTCGCCCTGCGCGTCGACCTGCCGCGGCAGCAGCAGCCGCGACTTGAGCTGGATGAGCAGCGCCGCCTCGTAGACGTACTCGCCGGCGACGTCGAGGTCGAGCTCCTCCATCAGCGCCAGGTACTCGTGGAACTGGTCGCAGATGCGCGCCACCGGGATGTCGGCGATCTCCACCTGGTTGATCTTCACCAGGTGCAGCAGCAGGTCGAGCGGCCCCTCGAAGACGGGCAGGCAGACCCGCCACGCTTCGGGGAGCGTGCCGGCCGGCAGGCTGGGTTCCTTCACCACCAAGATCGCTCAGTCATCAGAGTCACGGGCGCGCGGCCGACGCTCACGCGGCGCCGGCGCGGCCCTGCCAGGGACGATAGTCGAGCCGCATGGCGGCGCGCGCCAGCTCGAGCGTCTCCGCGGCCCGCTCGCGCGCCGTCTTCGAGCCCTCGACGAGGATGTCACGCAGCGTGTCGGGGTCGCGCAGCAGCTCGTCGCGGCGCTGGCGGAAGGGGGCGAGGTAGTCGATCAGCACCTGGGCAAGCAGCCGCTTGTCCTCGACGCAGCCGATCTCGGCGCCGCGGCACTCACGGTCGACGCGCTCGCGCAGCTCCGGCGCGCTCACCAGCTCGTGGAAGCGGAAGAGGTTGCAGACCTCCGGCCGTCCCGGGTCGCTCCTCCGCAGCCGCTGCGGGTCGGTGAACATCTGCATGCACTTCTTGCGGATCTCGTCGGGCGGGTCGGTGAGGTTGATGGCGTTGCCGTACGACTTCGACATCTTGCGGCCGTCGAGCCCCGGCACCTTCGGCGTCGGCGTCAACAGCGGCTGCGGCTCGGGGAAGACCTCGCCGTAGAAGCTGTTGAAGCGCCGGCAGATCTCGCGGCTGATCTCGAGGTGGGCCACCTGGTCCTCCCCCACCGGCACGTAGTGGGCGCGGTACATCAGGATGTCCGCCGTCTGCAGGACCGGGTAGCCGAGGAAGCCGAAGGTCGACAGGTCCTTGTTCTCGAGGTTCTTGATCTGGTCCTTGTAGGTGGGCACGCGCTCGAGCCAGCCGAGCGGCGTCAGCATGCTGAGGATCAGGAACAGCTCGGAGTGCTCGGGCACCATCGACTGCACGAAGATCACCGAGCGCGCCGGGTCGAGGCCGCCGGCGATCATGTCGGCCGCCACGTCGAGGGTGGTCGCCGCGACCCCGGAGGTGTCCGCGTAGTCGGTGGTGAGCGCGTGCCAGTCGGCGAGGAAGTAGTAACAGCGGTAGCGGTCCTGCAGCTCGGCCCAGTTCTTGAGCGCGCCGAAGTAGTTGCCCAGGTGCAACCGCCCCGTGGGGCGGATGCCGGAGAGCACGACCTGCTGCTGCGTCTGGATGGTCATGGGAAAGTCGGGGCGGGGCCCGCCGATTGGCGGCGGAGTATACCCACCCCGCGCGCCGAGCGCGTTGCCGCCCCGTCCCCCTGCCCCTCTAGGTGGAGGGGGCGCCCCCGCCCGGCCCACGCGCCGAGGCCGCTCCGGCAACGGCGCCGAAGGCGGCAAGCTGCGCCTCTCCGTCGCGCAACGCGCGGGCAGCGTGGAGAAGGAAGACGAGGTGCAGCACAGCGGCGACGACGAAGGCGCCGTGGTGTACCCACATCGGCCAGCTCTCGACGAACACCGGAAAGCCGCTGCCGAAGAGGAAGACGAGGACGGCGGCGCCCGCCACCGGCCAGATGGACGTGCCGATGACCAGCCGGCGGCGCTCGGCGAGCCAGTGCGGCGGCAGCCCGAGCTCGGCCGAGGTGCGCCGCACCAGGCGCAGCGTGCCCTGCAGGTAGACGAGGACGCAGAGGTCGGCGAAGAGCAGCGCGCCGGTGGGGAACAGCGCCAGCGCGAGGTGCTGCTGCGTCGCGTCCTCGTCGGCGACGCGGTAGCCGGTGACCGCGGTCGCCACGAGCAGCAGCAGCCCGAGCCAGCCGACGACCAGAACCGCACGGATCATCCGGCTTCCACCTCGCGCGCGCCGCGCACACCGGTTTCTTTGGCCAGCTCGCGCGCATCCTTCCACGCCCGCACCAGCCAGTCGTGGTGGCGAGGCAGCTCGGCGAAGCGGAACGGCTGCGCGCCGGCCTGCCGCTCGCCGAGCAGCTCGCCGGGGCCGCGCAGCCGCAGGTCCTCCTCCGCGATGGCGAAGCCGTCGCAAGTCGAGGCAAAGGCAGCGAGGCGTTGCGCACCCAGCTCGCCGGCGGCACCGTGCACGGCGACGCACCACGACGCCCGGCTGCCGCGCCCGACGCGCCCGCGCAGCTGGTGCAGCTGCGCCAGGCCGAAGCGCTCGGCGCCCTCGATCACCATCGCCGTCGCCGCCGGCACGTCGACTCCCACCTCGATCACGGTGGTGGCGAGCAGCAGCCGCACCTCGCCGCGGCGGAAGCCATCCATCACCGTCTCGCGCTCGCCCACCGGCAGCTGGCCGTGCAGCACCGCCGTGGGCACCGTCGGCGAAGGCGCTCCGCAGCCGCTCGCCGAGACCGGCGAGCGAAGGCTCGCGCGGCGAGTCGCCGGCCTCGCCAATCGCCGGGAAGACGACGTAGCCCTGACCGCCGCCGGCGAGCTCGGCGCGCAGGCGGTCGTAGACCGCGCGCCGTTGCGCCGCCGGCACCACCGCGGTCTCGATGGGCTGTCGCCCCGCCGGCAGCTCGTCGAGCACCGCCACGTCGAGGTCGCCGTGAGCGGCCAGCGCCAGCGAGCGCGGAATCGGCGTCGCGCTCATCACCAGCAGGTCGGGGCGCGCGCCCTTCGCGGTCAGCGCCTGCCGCTGCCGCACGCCGAAGCGGTGCTGCTCGTCGATCACCACCAGCGCCAGGTGCTGGAAGCGCACTGCGCGCTCGAGCAGCGCCTGGGTGCCGACGACGAGGGGCACCTGGCCGCGGGCGACGGCGCGGCGGTCGGCGTCGCCGCCGCGCCCGCCGGCGAACAGGGCCAGCGGGTAGTGGCGGCCGAGCAGGCGCGACAGGGTGAGGAAGTGCTGCTCGGCGAGCAACTCGGTAGGGGCGAGGAAGGCCGCCTGCAGCCGGCTCTCGGCGGCGATCAGCAGCAGCATCGCCGCGATCACCGTCTTGCCGCTGCCCACGTCCCCTTGCAGCAGCCGGCGCATCGGCTGCGGGCGCTGCAGGTCGGCGGCGAGCTCGCCGAGCACGCGCTTCTGCGCCGCGGTGAGCTTGAACGGCAGCACCTCTCGCGCCCGAGCGCGCACCGCGTCGTCGATGCGGTAGCGGTGCGGTTTGCGCGCCTGGCGCTGCACCGCGGCGCGCGCGGCGAGCTCGCGTTGCTGCACCAGCAGCTCGCCGTAGACGAGCCGGTGGTGGGCAGTCGTCTCACCGGCGACCAAGGCGGCGACGTCGGCGTCGGCGGGCGGCGCGTGCAGGAAGCGCAGCGCCGCGGGAAGGGGCGGTAGGCGGTGGCGCTGCAGCAGCGCCGGCTGCAGCGGCTCGGGCAGCAGCCGCTCGAGGTCGAGCCGCGGCAGCGCCGCCGCCACCCAAGCGCGCAGCTGCGAGCCGGCGAGCCCGCCGAGGTCCGGGTAGACGGGCGTCACGCCGGGCGACGCTCCGGCCGCCACGTGCCACTCCGGGTGCGCCAGCACCACCCGCTTGCCCGCGCGTTGCACGCGCCCGTGCATCACCACCTCGCCGGCGCCGGCGAGCTTGTCCACCAGCCAGGGCTGGCCGAACCAGGTGACCGGCAGCGTGCCGGTCGCGTCGCGCAGCGTCGCCTCGACGATGACGCGGCGGCCGGCGCGGCGCAGGCGCACGCCCTCGAGCCGGCCGCGCAGCTGCAGGGTGGCGCCGGCGGCGGCGGCGCGCACCGGCGTCGTCTCGCGGCGGTCTTCGTAAGTGCGCGGCAGGTGCCAGATCAGGTCGCCGACGGTGGCGAGTCCCGCTTCGGCGAGCATCGCCGCCTTCTTCGGCCCGATCCCCGGCAGCGCGCGCATCGGCGAGCGTAGGTCGAGCGGCGAACCGACAGCGGCAGCGGACGCGGTGGCGTCGTCGACCATGGCGGTGCCGGTGGCGGCCGCCGGGACGGGTGCGGAGGAGCGCGGGCGACTGGCCAGGGTGCGCAGCGATTCGGGGATCGCGACGACCCCCTACTCGCGGAAGATCAGCTTCACCAGCCCGAACTGCACCTCGTCGCCGGGCTTGACCTCCACCGGCACCCCCGTCTCCACCCGTTCGCTGTTGACGAAGGTGCCGTTCATCGTCCCGATCTCCTCGCAGACGAAGAACTTGCCGCCGCGGCGGTAGATCTTGGCGTGGCGGCGGCTGGTGGAGCGTTGGGTGTCCACCGGCGTCAGGTCGACGTCGGGGTGGATGCCGGTCACCGGATCGCGGCGGCCGACCAGCGTCTCCGAGCTGGTGGAGAGGTGCATCTCCATGCCGGAGACGTGCACCAGCTTCTGCGGCGCCATCGACGACGGCGCCGGCGGCTTCTCCTGCGCCGGCATCTCGGGCACCTGCACGGCGGAGACCTGGTCTGGCGCGCCCAGCGCCTCGCGCAGCATCTGGTCGGTCTGGCGCAGCCGGCGCGACAGCTTGCGCATGATGCGCACCGCGATCTCCGGCTTGCTGCGCAGCATCTGGTCGAAGGTGGCGCCGTTGATGCGGATCACCTTGCAGTCGGTCATCGCGCGCGCCGAGGCGGTGCGCGGCAGGTCCTCGAGCAGCGACATCTCGCCGAAGAAGTCGCCCTTGTCGAGCACCGCCAGCTGCTCGTCGACGGCGCTGACGGACTTGAGGATCTCGACCTGCCCCTCCTGGAGGATGAACATCTCGGTGCCGAGGTCGCCCTCGCGGAAGAGGAAGCTGCCGGCGGGGTGTTCTTCGACGAACTGCGGTCCGACCCCCTTCTTGGCGGGCGGCGGCGGCGGCGGCGGCGCGCCGGCGACGCCGGTGGACTTGAAGACGGGCTTGGTCATCGCTCAGCCCCGCGCCTCGACGAGGAGCTCGCTCGAAGAGGAGTCCAGTACGCCGTGGGCACCGAGTGGGAGCGTGAGGTTGGGGATGCCATGGCCGCAGGGGAGGCCCGTGGCGAACGGGCCGGGCAACGACAGCAGGGTCTCACCTAGCCACGCGGCCCCGGGGCCGCCGTCCCCATCGCCGGCCTCGGCGCCGGCACTCCGAATGTCGCGAATGGCCTGCTCCCATCCCTCGCCGAAATGACCTGCGATGACGCCGCGAACGCCGGTCAGCGTACCGGACAGGCGGAGGTGGGTCAACATGCGGTCCACGCGGTGGAGGGGCTCGTTGACGTCCTCGAGGAAGAGGAGCGCGTCGTCGAACGGCGTCGCCCACGGAGTGCCGACGACGGCGGTGAGGAGGCTGAGGCAGCCGCCGAGGATAGGGCCCTCGGCGTCGGCGCCGCGGAGGACGCGGAGTGGGTAGCGAAGGGGAGTTTCGGCGGTGAGGGCGGCACGAAAGGAGGCGGCTTCGGCGGCGTCGAGGCCGCGCGAGAGGTCGCTGCCGACCATGGGGCCGTGGAAGGTGACGAGGTTGCAGCGCTGGACGACCTGAAGGAGGAAGGGCGTGAGGTCGGAGTAGCCGACCCAGGCGCGGGGGCGGCGCGCGACGAGGTCCCAGTCGAGGCGCGGCAGGATGCGGAGCAGGCCGTGGCCGCCGCGGGCGAAGACGACGGCCGCGAGGGAGTCGTCGGCGATGAGGTCATGGAAGGCGGCGACGCGCTCGTCGTCAGTGCCGGCGAGGATGCCGTGGCGGGAGGCGAGGTTGCTCGCCGGGGCGGGGTCGTAGCCGAGATCGCGGAGGGTGTCGAGGCCGCGGGCGAGGGCAGGCGGATCGATGGCGCTCGAGAGAGCCGCGACGCCGACGCGGTCGCCGGGGCGGACGGGCGGTGGCCAGGCTGCTTGCATCGGGCGGGCCTAACGCAGCACCCGGACGGCGCCCGGCAGCACCTTCACGTCCACCGGGCCGGGCTCGCCGACGTCGCCGTCGAGCTCGTAGGCGGTGAAGGGGCCGATGGGCTCGCAGGAGACGGTGCGCGCCTGCTTGAACATCACCGGCTTCGCACCGAGGTGGTAGCCGAGCTGCAGCTGCGGCAAGCGCAGCGGCAGCTCCCACTTGCGCAGGTTGCCGACGACGACGACGTCGGCGAGGCCGTCGTCGACCTTGGCGCGCGGCGCCACCTTCATGCCCTTGCCGAAGGTCGGCCCGTTCGCCACCGCGAGAAGGAAGATCGGCCCCTCGTAGAACGGCTGGCCGTCGACGACGATGCGGCAACGCACCGGCCGGTAGCCGAGCAGCGCCTTGATCGTCGTCTTCGTGTAAACCGCGGCGCCACGCTTGGCGAGCTTGTTGACCGCCTCCACGACGACGCCCGCCACTCCTGTCGAGACGGTGTTGACGCACCAGCGCCACGGCCGCCCCGCCGGGTCGTCGACGCCCGGGCGGCGGACCTCGAAGGCGTCGAGCGGCCGCGGCTCGCCTTCGAGCGCCTTCTGCAGCGCCGCGCCGGGAGCGTCGGGAATGCCGAGGCTCTTGCAGAGGTCCGAGCCGGTGCCGGCGGGCACCAGGCCCATGGCGACGCGGTCGGCGACGCCGTCGCCGAGCAGCAGATTGGAGAGCATGTGCGCCGTGCCGTCGCCGCCGAGGGCCACGACGCCGCGGGCTCCATCGGCGATCGCGCGGCGCAACGCGTCCGCTGCCGCCCGCGGGTCGCGCTCGCGCACGACCTTGGCGCCGCGCAGCTCGGGGTGCGAGTCGACGAGCGCGTCCCAGACGCCGGGCGCGCGCCCCGAGCCCGCCGCCGGGTTGACGAGGAAGGCGAGCTGCTCGAGCGTCACCTCACGCCTCCGCCACCCCTTCGGGCGTCCAGGCGGCGAGGGCGCCGGCGAAGGCTTCCTCCTCCGCCTCCCATCGCGGGCCGGCCCAACCGAGCTCGCTCTCGAAAACACTCGCGAGCTTCGGCACCACCGCGCGCGCCGCCGACGGGTCCCACATCGCCAGCCGCGCCCGCCGCACCAGCAGGTCCTCCAGGCGCAGCACGGCGCCGTGCCGCAGATGCGCGCGCACCTCCGCCGCCGTCGAGTCGACGCCGTCGACGAGCGGCTGCAGCTCGTCGGGCCTGCGCGCCAGCGACACCGCGGTCCAGGCGAGGGAGCCGAACCGTCGCGACATCGCCGCCGCGACCGCCGGCGCGACGCCGCGCTCGCGCAACCGATCCGGCAGGTCCACCGCCGCCAGACCGGCCAGCGGCGTCCCCGCGGTCGCGCACTCCCCCACCCGCCGCGCGCGCGTCGGGCGGCAGCCGCTTGACCACCTCGTCGACCACCTCCTCGGCGGTCGAGCGATAGGTCGTCAGCTTGCCGCCGGCGACGTTGAGCAGCCCCTCCTCCTCCCACACCTCCTCGTCGCGGCTCGCCTCCGACGGCGTGTCGGCGTGGCTCTGCAGGATCGGCCGCAGGCCGGCGAAGGCGCCGCGCACTTGCGCCGCACCGGTGACGCGGCCGGGGAACGCCGCCATCGCCACCCGCAGCAGGTAGTCGACCTCGGCGCGCGTCGGCCGCGGGTCGTCGAGCGGGCCGTCGTGGAAGAGGTCGGTGGTGCCGACGAGCACGCCCTCCGGATGCGGGATGAAGAACACCGGCCGGCCGTCGTCGGGCGAGGCGACGGTGAGCGCCACCTCGATCGGCAGGCAGCGACGCCGGCAGCACCAGGTGGACGCCGCGCGACGGACGCAGCCGCGCGGCCGGCGAGGCCGAAGCGCTCGCGCACGCGTCGGTCCAGTGGCCGGTGGCGTTGAGCACCACGGCCGCCTCGAGGCGATGCGCCTCGCCGGTCAGCAGGTCGCGCACGACGACGCCGTCGACCTTGCCCGCGCCGTCGCGGTGGGCGTCGATCGCCTCGGCGCGCGTCAGCACCAAGCCGCCGTAGGCCGGCGGCGGTGGCGGCGACGGCGACGGTGAGCCGCGCGTCGTCGGCCAGCGCGTCGCCGTAGAGCAGCGCGCGGTCGAGCCCCTCGACGCTCGAGCCCGGGCGCCAGGCGCTGCGCCTCGCCCGGCTCGACCTCGCGGTGGCGATCGGGGCGCTGGGTGAGCCGGTCGTACATCCACAGCCCGAGGTCGACCTGCCAGCCCGGCGTGCGGTCGCCCTCGTAGGCCGGGTAGAGGAACGACACCGGCTGCACCAGGTGCGGCGAGAGCTGCGAGCAGGCGGTCGCGCTCGCGGCAGGCGAGGCGGGTGATGCGCAGCTGCATCTGCTTGAGGTAGCGCAGGCCGCCGTGGATGAGCTTCGACGAGCGCGACGAGGTGCCGGAGGCGAGGTCGCCCTTCTCCACCAGCAGCGCCCGCAGCCCGCGCTGCGCGGCGTCGAGCAGCACGCCGCAGCCGGTGATGCCGCCGCCGACGACCACCAGGTCGAACGGCTGCCCGGGACCACGGATGCCGGCGAGAGCGCGTTGCCGGAACGTGGGGTCGAACATCGCGGCGTCGACCCAGACACAGACGGTGCGCAGAGCGCACCCTACGACCGCCTCTGGCCTCAGGCGCACCGTTCCGCCCCATCACGACTCCAGCCGGTCGACCGGATCGAGCAGCACGTGCGGGTTGAGGATGCCGGCGGGGTCGAGCGTCGAGGCCGCGGCGGCGAGCGCGCGCACGCCGTCCGTCGCCGATCTCGGCGTGGCAGCCAGGGCGCGTGCCAGCTGCCGACGCCGTGGTGGTGGGAGAGGTCGTCGCGCCGTGCGCGACCAGCGCCGCGTTGGCGGCACGCTTGAACGTCGCCCAGCGCGCCACCGCCGCGGCGGGTTCCGGCGGCACGCGGAAGAAGCAGGTGAAGTAGAGCGAGGCGCCGTCGCGGTACGGGTGCGAGAGGTGGCAGAGGACGACGACGTCTTCGTCGCCGCCGTCGTCGGCGGCACCGGCGAGCGCGTGCTCGAGCGCCGCGACCATGTGCCGCCGCAGCGGCGCCACCTGCGACCAGGGCGCCGCCGTCTCCAGGGTCTCGGTCGCGTAGCCGGCGTCGAGCAGCCCGTCGCGCAGATAGGGGTGGCGGAAGCGGTCGGCGAGCCAGCGGCCGCCGGCGCCGCGCCCGAGCGACACGCCGCCGTGGCGGCGCAGGTGCGGCGCCGCGGCGGCGAATGCCCGGCGCCGGTCGCGCGTCGCTGCCGGCGGCGCCGGCGAGCAGCAGGCAGCCCTCCGCCGACGCCCCGCCACGACAGATACCGGCGCACTGCCGAGGCCCGCCGCACCGCCATGCCCGAGGCCGACGAGCAGCGCGGTCGCCGTCTCGGCGCCGTCGGAGAGGCGCAGCATGGAGAGCGGCACGCCTGCGCTGAACGATCTCGCGCGCCGCGGTGAGGCCGGCGTCCCACTCGGGCAGCAGCCAGGCGATCACCTCGCGCCGCGCCGGCGCCTCGCGCACGCGCACGGTCACCCGCGTGACCACGCCGAGCCGCCCCTCGCTGCCGAGCACGAGCCGCCGCAGGTCGGGGCCGGCGGCGGAGGCGGGCTGCGCCGGCAGCGAGAGCCGGCGCGGGCTTCCAGCGTCGTCGCCCGGGCACACCAGCTCGAGCCCGGCGACGAGGTCGTCGATGCGCCCGTAGCCGAGCGACTCCTGCCCCGCCGAGCGCGTCACCACCCAGCCGCCGATCGTCGACAGCTCCCACGACTGCGGCAGGTGGCCGAGGGTGAGGCCGTACGGGCCGAGCGCCGCCTCCACGCGCGGCCCCAAGGTGCCGGCGCCGAAGGTGGCGAGCCCCGACTCGCCGTCGAGCCCGACCAACCCGCGAAAGCGGCGCGAGGTCGAGCACCACCGTCGGCCGCTCGTCGGCGAGCACGTTGACGCCGCCGGTCACCGAGGTGCCGCCGCCGCGCGGGATGACGCGCACGCCCGCCTTGGCGCACGCCGCGAGCACGCCCGCGACATCGCGCTCTTCGGCACGCACGACGGCGTCGGGCACGGCCGGCGAGCCGCCGCCGCGCAGCCAGAGCAGATCGGGCAAACCCTGACCGCGCGCGTGCGCGAGTCGGTCGAGCGCGTCGGTCGAGATGGCACCAGGGAGCGGCGGGAGCTTGCGCGGCTTGCCGATGGCGTCGAGCCGCGGCGGCACGACCGCAGACGGCGTGCCCGGCCCCAGCCGCTCCGCCAGCCACGCGAGCACCGCCGCCGGCGGCGGCACCGCCACTCCTTCGTAGCCCCACCCAGCCAGCCGGCGCCGCATCCGCGACCCCGCTAGGGCTTGCTCACGGTGGGATGCCTCCCGCCGCCTCGGCCCGCGCCTCCAGGCGCTGCGCCTCGGCGAGCAGGGCCTCGTCCTGCGCGGTGTCGGCACCGAGCCACGCCTTGTAGCGCAGCAGCCTGGCCTTGGCGACCAGCGTCCAGGGGTCGCGCTCGTCGTTTTCGAGGGCCAGGGTCGCCGCCTCGAGAGCCACCTCGACGTGATCGGCTCGCGCGGCGTGGCTGATGGAGGCGTCATTTACCGACCAGATCCCGGCAAAGGCGGCGATGGCCCGCAGGACCTCGATCGGCGGCGGGGCCGGATCCGCCTTCACCCACTCCCAGGCGGCGCGCGGGACCCTCTCCCCAAGGGAAACGTAGGCCTGCGCGAGAGGGAGCAGCGGCTCGTCCGGGTCGGGCCAGTTGGCGAGGAGGTCGGAGGCCTCTGCGAATCGCCCATGCCGGTACAGCGCCGCGAAGTCGGGGTTCCGCCGCAGGAAGAGGGCGAAGACCGGGCCGAAGTCGTAGTCGTTGTCGAACCGGAAGTTGACCTCGAGCCTGAAGCGGGCCCGCACCGGCGTCCCCCGCAGGGTCGCAGGCTCGAACGTCCAGGTCGCGACGGCATCGAGCGCGGCGCGGTCGAGACCCATCGGCCGCCCCTCGACGACGCGCGCGCCGGTGACGTTGCCGCCTTCGTCGATGATCGCGTCGAGGATGACGGTGCCCTCCACTCCGTAGAGGACGGCCTCCTCCGGGTAGGCCGGCGGCTCTCCCGAGATCTTGCGCGGCGGGTCGATGTCGTCGTCTCCGGAGATCCAGCGCGGCGCGTCGATGTCGTCGCTTGGTACCGGCGCGGCCGTCGTTTGGCCGGCGACGGCGGCGATGCCGAGCAGCAAGAGCACAACGCGCGTCGCCGACCGGCGTGCGATACCGCGGGGCGTGCCGCGGGCAGCTCCCGCAACGAGTGACCAAGTTTCCATGGGTCCCCGAGGTTACCATCGCACCGGCAGCCGCAGCCGGCGCTCGTCGCGGTCACGCCACACGACGTAGCCCTCGCGCCGGCCGAAGAGGTAGAGGTCGCGCAGCACCTCGACGTCGTGGCGGCAGTACTCCTCGACGAGGTCGAGGCGGCCCTCGCGCACCCAGGCGAGCGATTGCAGGCCGTCGGCGGACTTGCCGTTGCCGAGCGTCTCGCGCGCGAGATGGTCGAGGCGAAGGCGGAAGCCGAGGGCGCGGTGGACGTCCTCGAGCAGGTCGAGGGTGGGGACGAGCCGGTTGTAGTCGGCCCCCGTGTAGCCGGCGAGCACGCGGTAGTCGAAGCGGCGGACGTTGAAGCCGATCACCAGCCGCGCCGCGCGTAGCGTCGCCGCCAGGGCCCGCGCATCGCGCTCGCGGTAGACCTCGAAGCGTTCTTCCTCGAGCCGGCAGACGACGCCGATGGCGAGGCCCATGCGGTGGGCGTTGCCCCAGCCGCCGACGTCGGCGGCGGAGCGCAGGGTCTCGAGGTCGAAGAGCAGCGTGTCGCCGCCGGAGGGCGGCGGCAGGACCGGGACGCGCGGGCCCAGGCGGCGGCGCCACCACGAGCGCCAGAGCGACCGCAGCGACGCGGTGAGTCGCGAGAAGGCGCCGTGACCGTTCGGCATCGAGATCGCCACGGCCGCTGCGCGGCCTCGCGATGACGGGAGGTGATGCGCCGTTGCCGCTAGCGGCAGCGTCACCTGTCACCGGGTGCCGCAAATCGGCCGTGCTCGCGATGACGCTCCATCGTCATCGCGAGAAGCGAAGCGACGAAGCGATCTCGGTGCGTCATCCACCACCGGCGCCGGCGCCGGCGCATCGACATGCGGAGCGGCCCACTCGACGATCGTCTCTCTCCGCCGTCCGACCCCACCTCCAGCCGCAACTGCCACGGCTCGGTCGCGGGCAACCCCTCCTCCCCGAGCAGCAACGCGATCACCCGCCGCGCCCCGCTCTTGTCGAGCGGCCGGTTGCCGTTGCCGCACTTGGGTGACTGCACGCACGACGGGCAGCCGCTCTCGCACGGGCACTCGTCGAGCAGCCGGCCGACGCGGCCGAGCAGCTCGGGCAGCGCGGCGAAGGCGCGCGGCGCGATGCCGACGCCGCCGGCGTGCCCCTCGTAGACGAAGACGCCGCCGCAGCCGATCTGCGGATGAAAGGGCGTCGAGATGCCGCCGAGGTCGCCGCGGTCGCACAGCACGAGCAGCGGCAGCAGCGAGATCGCCGCGTGCTCGGCGGCGTGCAGCGAACCCAGGAAGTGGTGCGGCCCGCGCGCCGGCGCCGCGCCGGCCGCGACGTGGTGCATCTCGCGAGCCGGCGCCTCGCCGGCCGCGACATGATGCATCCCGGGCGCCGGCTCATCGCCCGCGGCGGTGGCATCGGCGCCGTCCGTGCGCAGCGCCGCCTCGATCGCCGGCGTCGCCGCCCACCACACCCCCACCGTCTCGTACGACACCTCCGGCAGCTCGAGCTCGTGCCGCGACAGCACCTCGCCGCCAAAGATGCGCTTCCTCTCGTAGCCGACGACCCGTTCGGTGACGCGCAGCCGGCCGAGCCACGCCGAGAGCGCGCCTTCATGCCGCTCGGCCGTCGCCTCCAGGATCCGCGTGTCCTTCTCCGCCAGCGCCGTCGTGTACCAGTCGACGGCCGTCGGCTCGACCAGCACGCGGCTCGCACCGATGTCGAGCGTGCGCACCAGGTACTGGCGCCCGGCGTGGAGGTAGATCGCTCCCGGGTGGCACTCGAAGTAGACGCGCAGCCCGTCGACGGTGCCGATGGTGCGGCCGCCGCGCGCCTGCACGATGGCGAAGGTCTCGCCACCGCCGCGCAGCGAGACGTGCCGGTGCGGGCGCCGCGCCCGCGCGTAGAGCCGCTCGCCGTCTTCGGACTGCCGCAGCTCGTGGGTGCCGAGCAACTCGGCGACGACGCCCTCGTGCCGCGCCAGGTAGGCGCCGTCGGGCCCGCGCTCGAGCGCCATCTCCGACGCGGCGCAGGGCAGGTGCTGGCGGGCCACCACCTCGTTGCCGGCGTCGACCACCAGCGGCTCGCAGGGGCGGGCGAGCAGCTCCTCGGGGTGGCGCACCACCCACTGGTCGAGGGCGTCCGGCAACGCTACCAACGCGGTGAGCGACTCGCTTGGCCCTTCGTCCGTGCCGACGCGCCCCGAGCGCTGCCAGGTCGCCATCACGCTCCCCGGCCACCCCACCAGCACGCAGGCGTCGAGGCCGCCGACGTCGATGCCGAGCTCGAGCGCCGAGGTCGAGATCACGCCTTGCAGACGGCCCGACAGCAGCGACGCTTCGATCTCTCGCCGCTCCTCGGGCAGGAAGCCGGCGCGGTAGCTCGCCACCCGCGCCGCCAGCGCCGGCTCCTGCTCGCGCAGCCAGCTGTAGAGCAGCTCGGTGATGCGCCGCGCCTTGGTGAAGACGATCGTCTTCTGCCCTTGCCGCAGCAGCTCGACGAGCAGCTGCAGCGCTGCCGTGTACGGGCTGGCGCTCGGTTGCACCATCAGCAGCCAGCGGTCGGCGCGCGGCGCGCCGGATTCGCTGACGCGGTGGAACGGCACGCCGGCGAGCGCGCCCGCGAACTCGTCGGCGTTCTGCGCCGTCGCCGACGAGGCGACCAGCTGCGGCGATCCGCCGAGCTCGCGGCAGATGCGCAGCAGCCGCTGCAGCACGTGGTGGAAGTGGCAGCCGAAGATGCCGCGGTAGGTGTGCAGCTCGTCGAGCACCACCCAGCGCAGGTCGGCGAGCAGCGGCGCCCACGCCGGCCACGACGGCAGGATGCCGAGGTGCAGCATGTCCGGGTTGGTGATCAGCACCCGCGGCGGCCGGCGGCGCAGCCGCGCCCGCAGCGCCGGCGGTGTGTCGCCGTCGTAGACCGCGCAGTCGAGATCGACCCCGGCCGCCGCGGCCAGCTCCTCGAGCTTGCCGCGCTGGTCCCAGCCCAGCGCCTTGAGCGGGTAGAGGAAGAGCGCCCGCCCCGGGCCCTGCCGTGCCGCCTCCATCAGCACGGGCAGGTGGAAGATCAGCGACTTGCCCGAAGCGGTGGGCGTGGTGACCAGCACGTGCTCGCCGCGCCGCAGGCGCGTCGAGGCCGTCGACCTGGTGGCTCCACAGCCGCTCGGCGCCGCCGGCGGCGAGGGCGCCGGCGAGCTGCGCCGGCAGCGGCGGATCGAGCTCGCCGAAGCTCGCCGTCGTGCCCGGCAGCCGCTCGACGTGGGCGATCTGCGCGCCCAGCCGAGGGTGGCGCCGCAGCGCCTCGACGACGGCGGAGGTGGCGCCCGCTTCGCTCATGGTGGCGACGCTCGCAGTGTACCGTGCGCGCGCGGCACGGCCGGCGAAGCGCGCGATCCTGCTATGCTGGGAACGCTTTAACCATCGGAGGTTGCGCATGCACCGGACACGCTGGCGGACGCTCCTATCCGCCCTCCTCGTCAGCCTCGCCACCGCGGTCGCGGCACAGTCCGACGCGCCGGCATCGCCGCCGCCCGCCGGCGAGGTCGCCGCGACTCCGCCGAGCGTGCTGGCGGTGGGTCCGCAGGCCGGCTACCACGACCTGCTGGTGCTCGGCACCGGCGGCCGCTTCGAGCTGGCGCCGTCGGCGGCCGACCAGGTGCCGGTGATCGACGGCGCGCCGGTGACGGTGGCCGCGCTCGCCGGCCCTTGGCAGCCCGGGCGCCACGCCGTGTCGCTGCAGTCGCCGCCAGCTCCCGGCGAGGAGCCCGCCGTCCAAGCGCCGCTGCACTTCCTCTACGACCCCGCCGCGCCGACGATCCAGTGGGAGGTGGGCGACACCGCGGCTGCTCGAGCAGCACGGCCTCGACCAGGGCGTCGACCGCGAACGCCCGCCGCGCCACATCGTCCCCGAGCGCGACCGCCGCGTCGAGGTCCTGTGGTCGCCCGACGGCCGCCGCTGGCTGCCGCTGCTGCCCAAGGACGCCCGCACCGACGCCAACGGCGCCCTCGCCGACTGGGTGACCGCCGCCGACCGGCCGCAGGTGTTCCTCTGGGCGCTCGGCAGCCGCGTCTTCGACCACGGCGCGCCGATCGCGCCGCAGCAAGCTGCGAGCTGGTGCGCATCTGGGCGGGCGACGAGCTGTCGGCGGTGCGCGACCTGCGGCTGCGCGTGCTGCCCACGGCGGCCGGCGGTCATCGGCTCGAGATGGTGGCCACCGACCTGGTGGGCAACCTCACGACCGTCACCTGGCCGCTCGCCCGCTGAGATCAGAGGCCGCCACGCGGACGCGGGGCGCCTGACACCGAGAGAGCGCCGCGGGCCTCCGCCGCGGCCGCGGCGAGGACCCGACGCATGAGCGCACGCTTCCGCTCCACGCTCGCCGCCCGCTGCTCCTGCCGGCGCCGGCGATCGCCGCGGCGGTGCCCGACGACCCCGCGCCGCCGACGGCCGCCGAGCTCAAGCAGCTGCCGCATCGAGGTGCTGCTCGACGTCGAGGTCACCTCGGCCTCGAAGCGGCCGCAGGCGCTCTCCGAGACGGCGGCGGCGATCAGCGTCATCACCGGCGACGACATCCGCCGCAGCGGCGTGCGCAGCCTGCCGGAGGCGCTGCGGCTCGCCGCCGGCCTCCACGTGGCGCGCTTCGACGGCCGCACCTGGGCGATCAGCGCCCGCGGCTTCAACATCGCACGCCGCCAACAAGCTGCTGGTGCTGATCGACGGCCGCAGCGTCTACACGCCGCTGTTCTCGGGCGTGTTCTGGGACGTGCAGAACCCGCTGCTCGAGGACGTCGAGCGCATCGAGGTGATCCGCGGCCCCGGCGCCACGCTGTGGGGCGCCAACGCCGTCAACGGCGTCATCAACGTCATCACCCGGCACGCCGGCCGACACCCAGGGCGACCTCGCCGTGCTCGCCGCCGGCGACGAGGAGCGCGCCTTCGCCGCCTTCCGCCACGGCGGCACCGGCTCGGCGAGCGGCCACTACCGCGCCTACGCCAAGTACCACTACCGCGACGCGCTGGTGCGCGCCGACGGCAGCCAGCGCCGACGACCCGCTGCGCATCGCCCAGGCCGGCTTCCGCGCCGACCGCGACGCCGGCTCGACGGCGACCTGACGCTGCAGGGCGACGTCTACGGCGGCCGCATCGGCCATCGCACCTTCGACGACACCGACGTCGGCGGCGGCAACGTCCTCGGCCAGCTGGTCGCGCGCCCTCGGGCCCGGCTCCGACCTCGAGCTCCGCGGCCTACTGCGACCACACGCTGCCGCGACGTCGCCGACGCAGTTCCGCGAGCGCCGCGACACCCTCGACCTCGAGCTTCCAGCACCGCTGGCTGCGCGGGCGCCACGACCTGCTGTGGGGCGGCGGCTACCGCAGCAGCCACGACGACGTCGCGCAGCACGCCGGCGCGTCGCCTTCGACCCCGACGCGCGAGACGATCGCCGTCGGCAACCTCTTCGTGCAGGACGAGGTGCGGCTCGGCGAGCGCTGGCGCGTGCGCGCTCGGCCTGCGCGTCGAGGACCAGTCGACGACGGACGCCGAGCTGCTGCCGGCGCTGACCCTCGCCTGGCAGCTGGCGCCCGACCGGCTGCTCTGGGCGGGCGCCGGCGCGTGCGGTGCGGGCGCCGACCCGCATCGACCGCGACATCTCGCTGCCCGGCGTCGGCACGCCGATGGTCGTCGGCAACAAGGACTTCGAGTCGGAGGAGGTCGTCGCCTACGAGCTGGGCTACCGCATGGCGGCGAGCGCCGCCGCCGTGTTCGAGGCGGTCGCCTTCTACAACGACTACGACAGCTGCGCACGCAGGAGTCGCCCACCGGCCTGGGCGCGCCCGTGCATGCTCGGCAACCGCGGGCAGGCGCACATCCGCGGCGTCGGCATCAGCGGCAGCTGGCAGGCGCTCGCAGCGGCTGCGGCTGGTGGGCTCGGCGACGGCTGCTGCGCTCGCACTTCGGCGTCGAGCCCGGCAGCCGCGACCTGACGCGGCGGCGCGCGACGAGGCGAACGATCCCGCACGACTACTGGTCGCTGCGCGCCGACCTCGACCTGCCGCGCGGACCTCGAGCTGAGCGCGTGGCTGCGGCACGTAGGGGCGCTGCCCAACCCGGCGGTGCCGGCCTACACCGAGCTGGACCTGCGCCTGGGCTGGCGGCGGCCCGGAGGCTGGGAGCTGGCGCTGGTCGGCCAGAACCTGCTGCACGGCAGCACCCCGAGTTCGGCACCCCGTCGACGCGCGACGAGGTCGAGCGCGGCGTCTACGCGCAAGTGACCTGGAGGCGCTGAGCGGCGTGCTGCGCAGGATCGTCTGCTGCTGCTGCTGCTGGTCGCCTCGCCGCTGGCCGGCGACAGCAGAGGTCCGCGCGGCGCTCGCGAGTACGACCTCAAGGCGACCTTCCTCTTCCACTTCACCCACTTCGTGGAGTGGCCGGAGAAGGCCTTCGCCGACGCCGGACGCGCCGTTCCGGCTCTGCGTGCTCGTCGCCCGATCCGTTCGGCAGTGCGCTGCGGGAGGTAGTGCGCCGGCGAGCGGGCTGCGCGGGCGGGAGCTGGTGGTGCGCACCGTCGACTCGCCGCGCGGAGGCGCGCGGCTGCCAGATCGTCTTCGTGCCCGGCGACCGCGACTCGGCCGCCGTGCGCGAGCTGCCCGGCGTTCGCGACGGGCTGGTGCTCACCGTCGGCGAGCGGAGCGACTTCCTCGACCGCGGCGGCATCGTGCGCTTCGAGCTGCGCGAGGACAGGATCCGCCTGCAGGTCGCTCGCGGCGCGCGCTGGGCAAGAGCCTGCTGCGGATGAGCTGCAAGCTGCTCGCCGTCGCCGACATGGAGTAGCCCGACCTTGAGTCGCGGTGCTGTCGCGCCTGCGCATCCGCGGCAAGCTGGTCGCCATCGTCATGGCGGCGACCGCGAGCGCGCTGCTGCTCGCCGGCGCCGTGCTGCTGTGCGGCGGAGTGGCTGCGCGGCCGGCGCGAGCTGGTGCGCGACCTCGAGGCGCTGGCCGCCATCGTCGCCGACCAGACCGCCGCCGCCGTCGCCTTCGAGGACCCCGGCAGCGCCACCGAGGTGCTGCGCTCGCTGCACGCCAAGGAGCACGTGGCCGCCGCCTGCGTCTACCTGCTCGACGGGCGGCGGTTCGCCACCTACGGCCGCCGCGGCGGGCTCGGCAGCTGCGCGCCGGCGGCGGCGGAAGCCACGGGCGGCTCGGCCCTCTCCGGGCGGCGCGTCGGCCGCGGCGTCGTCGAGCTGTGGGTGCCTATCCTCGTCGGCGAGCACCCCGGCGGCGTCGTCTTCCTGCGCAGCGACCTGCGCTGGCTCGCGCGCGGCCTGCGGCTGCAGGCGGTGGCCCTCGCCCTGGCCCTGGCGCTCGCCGCCCTCGGCGCCTTCCTGCTCTCGCTGCGGCTGCAGCGCATCATCGCCTCCCCCATCGAGGAGCTCGCCGCCGCCGCCGCCATCGTGCGCGAGGGGGACTACGGCGTGCGGGTGAAGCCGCGCAGCGTCGACGAGCTGGGCGAGCTCGTGGACGGGTTCAACCGCATGCTCGGCGCAGATCGAGCAGCGCGACGCGGAGCTGCTCGCGACCAAGGGCGCCCTCGAGGCGCGGGTCGAGGAGCGCACCCGTGCCCTCGCCGAGGAGCTGCGCGAGCGCCGCCGCGCCGAGGCCGAGCTGGAGCGCAAGAACCGCGACCTCGAAGCGAGCAACCACGAGCTCGACGACTTCGCCTACATCGCCTCGCACGACCTGAAGGAGCCGCTGCGCGGCATCCACAACTACGCCGGCTTCCTGCTCGAGGACTACGACGACCAGCTCGACGACGACGGCCGCGACAAGCTGCAGACGCTGATGCGGCTCTCCGGCCGCATGGAGTCGCTCATCGACTCCCTCCTCCACTACTCGCGGGTGGGGCGCGTCGACCTCGCCGTCACCGACGTCGACCTGAACGAGGTGGTCGCCGAGCTGCTCGACTCGCTGCGGCCGGCGCTCGCCGAGGCGGGCGCCGAGGTGCAGGTGGTCCCGCGCCCGCTGCCGGTGGTGCGCGCCGACCGCGCCCGCGTCGACGAGGTCTTCCGCGACCTGGTCGTCAACGGCGTCAAGTACAACGAGAGTGCAATCCCGACGGTGGAGATCGGAGCGCTGGCCCCCGGCAGCCCGGCTGGCGGGGAGACCCCTCCCGCCGGCGCCGGTCCGGTCTTCTTCGTGCGCGACAACGGCATCGGCATCCCGGCGAGGCACCACGAGGTGATCTTCGACATCTTCAAGCGGCTGCACGGCCGCGACGCGTACGGCGGCGGCACCGGTGCCGGCCTCACCATCGTCAAGAAGGTCGTCGAGCGGCACGGTGGTCGCATCTGGGTGGAGTCGGCGCCCGGCGAGGGGACGACGTTCTACTTCACGCTGGCCGGAGCCGGAGGGGACCACGTTGGCTGAGCGGGCACGCCGATCCTGCTGGTCGAGGACAGCCCCGAGGACTTCGAGGCGACGCGGCGCTCGCTGCAGCGCGGCGGCTTCCTCCATCCGCTCGTCCACGTCGAGGACGGCGACGAGGCCCTCGACTACCTCTTCCGCCGCGGCCACTTCGCCCGCGGCGAGCGCTCGCCGCGGCCGCGGCTGATCCTGCTCGACCTCAACCTGCCGGGCACCGACGGCCGCGAGGTGCTCGCCAGCATCAAGGCCGACGAGCAGCTGCGGCAGATCCCGGTCGTCGTCCTCACCACCTCGCGCGACGAGCGCGACGTCGAGGCCTGCTACCGCGCCGGCGCCAACAGCTACATCCAGAAGCCGGTCGACCTGCCGGAGTTCCGCCGCGCCATCGAGCAGCCTCAAGGCCTACTGGTTCGAGACCGTCGTGCTGCCGACGGAGTGACGCGCGGCACGCCGAGCGAGCCGCTGCGCGTCCTCATCGTCGACGACAGCCCCGAGGACCGCGAGACCTACCGCCGCTCCCTGGCGGCCCTGACGCCGCCGGCCCACGTCGAGTCGGCGAGCGACCGGCGAGGAGGGGCTGCTGCGGCTCGCCGCCGGCTTCGACTGCCTGCTGCTCGACTACCAGCTGCCCGACGCCAACGGCCTGGAGGTGCTCGCCGAGCCTCGCCGCGCGGCCGCTGCCGCTGCCGGCGGTGATCCTGCTCACCGGCCGCGGCGACGAGGCGGTGGCGGTGGAGGCGATGAAGCGCGGCGCCCAGGACTACCTGGTCAAGGGCCGCATCACCGCCGAGACGCTGCACCCGCGCCGTGCAGCACGCCGTCGAGAAGGTGGCGCTGCAGGCGGAGGTGCGGCGGGCCTACAGCCGGCTCGAGGACCTGGTGCGCCAGCGCACCGCCGAGCTCGAGCGCGCCAACGCCGAGCTGCGCCGCGAGATCGCCGAGCGCCAGCGCGCCGAGGACGCGCAGGCCGAGCTGCTGCTGCGCGAGCGCGAGGCGCGCGAGCAGGCCGAAGCCGCCAACCGGCTCAAGGACGAGTTCCTCGCCACCCTCTCGCACGAGCTGCGCACGCCGCTCAACGCCATCCTCGGCTGGGCCGCAGGTGCTCGGCACCTCGCGCCCCGAGCCGGCCACCGTCGAGCGCGCCGCGGCGGTCATCGAGCGCAACGCCCGCGTCCAGGCGCAGCTGATCTCCGACCTGCTCGACATGTCGGCCATCATCACCGGCAAGACGCGGCTCGAGCTGCAGCCGGTGGACGTCGGCGCGCTGCTGCTCGACCGTCGCCGACACCGTGCGGCCGGCGGCGCAGGCGCGCCGCATCGAGCTGCGGGTGGAGGTGCCGACGGACCTGCCGCCGCTGCTCGCCGACCCGGCGCGGCTGCAGCAGGTGGTCGTGGAACCTGCTCGCCAACGCCGTCAAGTTCACCGCCGACGGCGGCCACGTGACGGCTGCGCGCGGCGGCGGATAGCGGCCGGCTCGTCCTCGAGGTGAGCGACGACGGCATCGGCATCCCGCGCCGACTTCCTGCCCTACGTCTTCGACCGCTTCCGCCAGCGCGACAGCTCGACGACACGCGTCCACGGCGGCCTCGGTCTCGGCCTCGCCATCGTCCGCCACCTGGTCGAGCCGCACGGCGGCACGGTGACCGCGGCAAGCGACGGCGACGGGCGGGGCGCCACCTTCCGCGTCGAGCTGCCCAGCCCGCCCGTCGATGCCGCGCCGCAGGTGCCGGCACCGGCGCCGAGCGACCGCCGCGGCGCCCTCGACGGCGTGCGCGTGCTGCTGGTCGAGGACGAGCACGACAGCGCCGAGCTGTTCCGCCGCGTGCTCGAGGGGCAGGGAGCCGCGGTCGAGCTGGTGGAGAGCGCCGACGCCGCGCTCGACTCGGTGGCCGCCGCCCCGCCCGACGTGCTGGTCTCCGACATCGGCCTGCCGGGCGAGGACGGCTACGAGCTGCTGCGGCGGGTGCGCGCCCTGCCGGCAGATCGCGGCGGCACGGTGCCTGCCGCCGCCCTCACCGCCTACGCCGGCCCGGTACACGCCGAGCGGGCCCTGCAGGCGGGCTTCGCCCTCCACCTCGCCAAGCCGGTGGCTCCGGAGGAGCTGGTGGCGGCGATCGCCTCGCTGGGACGGCGGCGGCGGGCGGGCGACGCGGCGCGGACGAGCACCGGCTAGCGGCGAGGGATACGATGAGCCCGGGTGTGCCGCCGCCTTCCGGCGCCGCCCGCCCCCCCATGCGCCTCGTCCTCGCCGACGACCATCGCCTCGTGCTCGAGGCGCTCCACCAGCTGCTGCGCTTGGAGGAGGACCTCGACGTGGTGGCGACCTGCGTCGACGGCCGCGAAGCGCTCGATGCCGTGCGCAAGCACCGGCCCGACGTCCTCGTCCTCGACCTCCGCATGCCGCAGCTCGACGGACTCGGCGTGCTACGCGAGCTCGCCGCGCAGCACGATCCCACTCACGTCGTGGTGCTCACCGCCGGCGTCGACGAGCGCGAGGTGGTCGAGGCGATCCGTCTCGGCGCTCGCGGCGTCGTGCTCAAGGAGATGCCGTCGCGGCTGCTGCTGCAGTGCCTGCGCAAGGTGCACGCCGGCGAGCAATGGCTGGAGAAGCGGGCGGTGACGGCGGCGCTCGAGAGCTTCATGCACCGCGAGCGCGGCACCGCCGAGATGCGCGGGCTGCTGACGCCGCGCGAGCTCTCCATCCTGCGGCTACTCGTGAAGGGCCTCCGCAACCGCGAGGTCGGCGAGCAGCTCCACATCGGCGAAGGCACGGTCAAGACCCACCTGCACAACATGTATCGCAAGCTCGGCGTCGACGGCCGGATGGCGCTGGTGCGGGTGGCGCGGGAGAAAGGGCTGGCGTAGGGCGTGCCCAAACACCCTACGCCAGCATGAAAACCACCCACCCCACCCTTATTTGTAGTTACCGAAGTGGTCGATCGGGCAGGCGTCGCTGCTGCCCCCGTTCATCACGCTCCAGTCGAACCGGTAGCCGGGGATCTCGTCGGTGAGGAAGGCGCCAGTGGCGTTGAATGCGTTGAGCTCGTAGCCGCTGGTGCCGGGCACCGGCGGGCCCTTGTAGGTGCCGCCGTTGGTCGTCAGCACGGTGTTCAGCGTCGGGTTGGCCGCGAAGGCGGCGCCGTACCAGACGTCGAAGACGGTGAGGTTGAACAGGTCGCCGCGACTGTGACCGGTCAGCGCCCAGGCTCCTTCGGTAGCGTTCCTCCAGAAGCCGGGCGAGCACCATGCGCCGGCGGCGGTGAACGGCCGGCAGCCGTGACTGATCACGAGCTGCGGAGCCTTCCTCGTAATGCCGTCATAGGTGGCGACCGCTCCGCCCGGAGCCAGCTTGGTGGGCCGGTACCAGCCGCTGACGTACTTGAAGGCGCCGTTGCCCGACTGGGTCATCTCGGCGGTCCCCCACGGCCCGGTGATGTCCGCGGCGGTGGCGCCGGTCGCACCGGCCAGCACCCAGAGCATGTACGGGCCGTCGACCTCGGCGCCGTTGACGACGCCGCAGATCTCCGTCCCCAGGTCGTAACCGCCGAAGCCGTCGGCGACGAGGCCCTGTCCGGAGTAGGTCACGGCGCTGGGGTAGGCGAATGCCGCGCCCGCCGCAAGCCATAGCATCGTCCCGAATATCCCGACTCTCTTCGTCATCTGGTCGCGCACTTTCTTCTCCTTCTTGTGATGTGCTCAGGGTAGTGAGGGTCGGCCCCGCACACCATTCAGCAAAGGATCGATTTCCGTCCATCGCGCAGGTGCAGACGGCTCTATCGTTGGATAGAGATCCGCAGGGGACGCGGCATGCTTCCGGCCGTCGACGGGGCTGTGATAAAAGGTCCGCGCAGCGGCCTTCGGCCGTGCTCCACGCTCCACCTCAGGAGACCCGCCCATGGCCGACCTGCAGCAGATTGCCAACCGCGCCGAGGAGTGCATCGCCCTCGAGGAGCGCTACGGCGCCCACAACTACCACCCGCTGCCGGTTGTCATCGCTCGCGCCGAGGGGTGCTGGGTGTGGGACACCGAGGGGAAGCAGTACATGGACTTCCTCGCCGCCTACTCGGCGGTCAACCAGGGGCACTGCCACCCGAAGGTGCTCGCCGCGCTCCTGGAGCAGGCGAAGAACGTCACCCTGACCTCGCGCGCCTTCCGCAACGACCAGCTGGGCCCCCTCTACGAGCAGCTGTCGAAGCTCTCCGGCTACGCCAAGGCGCTGCCGATGAACACCGGCGCCGAGGCGGTCGAGACGGCGATCAAGGCGGCGCGCAAGTGGGCCTACACCGTCAAGGGCGTGCCCGAGGGCAAGGCCGAGATCCTCGTCTTCGCCAACAACTTCCACGGCCGCACGACGACCATCGTCGGCTTCTCCACCGAGGCGCAGTACCGCGACGGCTTCGGGCCGTTCACGCCCGGCTTCACGGTGCTCCCCTACGGCGACGCCGACGCGGTCGCGGCGGCGATGAATCCCAACGTCGCGGCCGTGCTCGTCGAGCCCATCCAGGGCGAGGGCGGCATCATCATCCCGCCCGCGGGCTACCTGCAGCGGCTGCGCGAGATCACCAACGAGCACCGCGCGCTGTTGATGGTGGACGAGATCCAGTCCGGCCTCGGCCGCACCGGCAAGATGTTCGCCTTCGAGCACGAGGGGATCCGCCCGGACGTGGTGATCGTCGGCAAGGCGCTCTCCGGCGGCTTCTACCCGGTCTCAGCCATCCTCGCGGACGACGAGGTGATGTCGGTGTTCAAGCCCGGCGACCACGGCTCCACCTACGGCGGCAACCCGCTGGCGGCGGCGGTCGCGCGGGCGGCGCTCGCCGCGCTCGTCGACGAGGGGATGGTCGAGAATTCGGCCCGGCTCGGCGACTACTTCCTCGACCGCCTGCGCGAGATCGACTCGCCGTGGGTCAAGGAAGTGCGCGGCAAGGGGCTGTGGATCGGCATCGAGCTGCGCCCCGAGGCGGGCGGCGCGCGGCGCTTCTGCGAGGCGCTCATGCACGAGGGGCTCCTGTGCAAGGAGACTCACGACCACGTCATCCGCATCGCGCCGCCGCTGGTCATCGACCGCGCGGGGATCGACTGGGCGCTCGAGCGGTTGGCGAAGGTGCTCGCGGCTTGAGCGGAAGGGGCCTCGGCGTCGGCTTGCTGGCGGTCGCCGTGGCGGTCGGCGGCGCCGCCTGCCGCAAGGAGCAGGCGATCGCCCCGGCCGACGCCACCTACGCGACGCGCGGCCAGGTGATCGAGGTACCGAAGGACGCCAAGGGCGAGCTGTCGGTGCACCACGAAGCGGTGCCCGACTTCCGCGACCGCGAGGGCAAGCCCTCGCACATGGACAGCATGAGCATGCCCTTCGCCGTGGCGCCGGAGGTGTCGCTCGCCGGCGTCGCGCCCGGCGACAAGGTGGAGATCGCCTTCGAGGTGCGCTGGAACTCGCAGCCGACGCTGCTCGTGGTGAAGCTCGACGAGCTGCCCGAGAGCACGGCGCTCGACCTCGGCGGGCCGACGGTGGAGCTGGTGGCGCCGCTGGGATCGAGCAAGCCCGTGCCGGCGGCAACGCCCGCATCCGCGCCGACGCCGGGGCCTGGCGAGCGCCCAGCCACCGACGGCCCGAGCGCGCCTCCTCCCGGGGAGACCGTCTGATCTCGACACGCTGACGACTGGGCAGGCCCGCAAGTGCCGATCTACGAGTTCTACTGCAGCGCCTGCCACACGCTGTTCAACTTCTTCTCGTCGAGGATCGACACCACCGCGCGCCCGGCCTGCCCGCGCTGCGGCCGCCCCGAGCTCGAGCGCCGCCCGGCGCGCTTCGCCACTCTGAAGCGCAGCGCCGGTGGCAGCGACGCGGAGGGCGAGTCCGAAGAGGACCACCCCTTCCCCGGCCTCGACGAAGAGCGCCTCGAGCGCGCCATGGAATCGATGTCGGGCGAGCTGGAGGGGATCGGCGACGACGAGAACCCGCGCCAGATGGCGCGCTTCTTCCGCCGCTTCGGCGACGCCGCCGGCATGCGCCTCGGCCCGCGCATGGAGGAGATGCTCGGGCGCCTCGAGAAGGGCGAGAACATGGAATCCCTCGAAGACGAGATGGGCGACGTCGAGGAAGGCGCCGAAGGCGAGCTCGACGACTGGTTCCAGCTCAAGGAGACCGCCAAGCGCCTGCGCCAGCGGCGGCCGAAACTGGACGAAACGCTGTACTTCCTCTGAGCGTTACGCCACCGGCGGCGCCAATGGCAGCCGAACGTCCCGCGCACGGCGGCCTGGCCGGGGGCGTATGCATACGTATTGACAACTGACCCTCGCGTTCCTATCCTTCAAATTCGAGGCTACGATTTGCAACGCAGTCAATCAAGAGGAGAGTGAGAAATGGCCGAACAGAGGCAGGGCGAGCAGCAGTACGGCAAGGGTCAGGAAGCCGAGGCGCTGCGGGAAGCGATTCGCGAGGTCAACGAGGCACAGCAGGCTGTTCAGATCGCGGTGCTGAGCGAGAAGCTCACGCGAATCTCGCGGCTCCTCGCGACCGTGCAGGTCTGAGGCCGCCGGTTCGCACAGCGGTCCAGCTTCGGGAATCCGCTCCGGATCGGGCTGGCTAGGAGTCAGTTCGACTTTGTTGTCCCGGCCGTCCTACCTTTCTGGCGCCGCTCCCTCCGTGGCGTCGCGAGGTGGCGAGGGCTGGCAGGAGGTCCGTTGCCATGGGTGAATGCGACTATGCCTCCGCGCAGCGGCTACCCCACATTCTTGCTGCTCAGGATCGCATTGAGAACCTCTGGGCAGCTGGGACCGACTACTCGCGCGACTTGGTCGAGCAGGCGCGTGAGGGAAACCGCATGCTGCATCTCGACCTCGATCTCACGGGCGAGTGCAAGCTCAAGTGTTTTTACTGCGATCGCACCCCGGATCGTTACAACGCGGTACCCAACCGAGTTGAGCTGACGACCGACGAGCGGCTCGACCTGATCGCCCAGGCGCTCGCTCTGGGCGCCACAACGGTCGAGTTCCCGGGAGCCGGGGAGCCGATGATCGATGCAGGCTTCTGGCGGGTCGTCGAATACGTGCACGAGAACGGCATGACGCCCGTCATCTTCACCAGCGGGTACCATCTCGACCGCGGGGCCATCGATCGCCTGTTCGACCTGGGCGCGACCATCTTCATCAAGCACAACTCGAACGACACCGCGGTCCAGGACAAGATGGTGGGGCTGCGCGGCTATGGCGAGAGGGCAAATGCCGCTCTGCAGATGCTCCTCGAGCGCGGATTCAACCGGTCGATTCCCACCCGGGTAGCCATCGACATGGTGGTGACGCCTCAGTTCAACGAATCGAGTGAGTTCGCGGAGGTAGTAAAGCTGCACCGCTGGTGCCGTCTCAACAACGTCCACAACTACATCGTGACGCTGATTCCCGAGGGTCGCGCCGACCGGCCCGCCATGCTGCTCGAACGCGCGCGGGCGAACCGCATGCTCGAGGCGGTGCGCAGGGTCGACGAGGAAGAATTTGGCCTCGCGTACGAGCCTTCGCGGCCGATGGCGGGTGGCTACCGTTGCCGTCAGGTCAACGTGGGGCTCTTCGTCAACCTGTTCGGCGAGGTGTACGACTGTAACGGCCTCGGGCGTTTCCTCGGCCACCTCCGATGCGACCGCCTGCAGACGATCTGGAACGCGAAGTTTGCCCAGCATGTGCGGGCGCCCCTTCAGGACGGGTTCTGCCTCCTCCGTGAGCGGGTCTGGGACGATGCCGGCTCATCCGGAATGGAGCGCAAGCTGCAGCTCTATCGCCGCTTCGAGAGCGCGCACGGGCAGGACGAGGTGGTAACCCGGGGGTTGGGGCATGCGATGAATCCGCCCCCGCCTGCTGGCGGTGGGTGAGCCATTGCCGAGCACCCCGTGACGCGGACGACCGCGTCGATGCCAATCGTCGTCGATCCATCGGTGCAGTGGATTAGGGAGCACTGGACGGCCGAGGTCGATGCTTCCCGGGCGAGCCCGGTCTTCGCTTTCCTCAGCGTCCCTTTCGACTACGCGGTCAGCTATCGTCCCGGCTGCCGCCTCGGCCCCGAAAAGATCCTCGCGGCACTCAACGGCAGCAGCGTGTACTGCGTCGACAAACGAGTCTCGCTCGCCGCGGCCGCCTTCGTCCAGCAGGAACCGGTCGAGGTCGTGCACTCGCTTGAGCAGACCTATCGCGCCGTCCGCAATGCTGTCGCTGCGATCCCCGTGCCGCACATACCCATAGTGCTGGGCGGCGACCACTCGATTAGCGACCCGGCGGTGAGAGGCGTCCGTGATCGGATCGGCGGTGCGGATCTGGGCCTGATCGTGTTCGATGCTCATTTTGATTCCCGCGAGCCGATCGCGGGTAAAGAACACTCGGGCCATTGGCTGCGGACCCTTTCCGACGCCATCGACTACCGGCGGGTCGTACAGCTGGGCATCAACGCCACGATCTACTCGGAAGACTACATGCGCTCTGCCGAGTCGGCGGGCGTGCTGGTGATCACGCCCTACGAGATCCGCCAGCGAGGGTGGCCGGCCGTCCTCGCCGCAGCCATCGAGCACGCCGCCACGGACGTGCGAGGGGTCTACGTTTCGGTGGACATCGACGCGGTCGACCAAGCCTATGCACCGGGAACCAGCGTCCCCAACGCTGGTGGTCTCCTCGCCCACGAGGTTCTGGATGCCGTGTTCGAGATAGCTGCCCGCGCACCGACGCTCGCCCTTGACATCACCGAGGTCAGCCCGCCTCTCGACCGCGACGACATGACCTCGCGATTGGCGGCGCAGATCGCCATCAATTTCATGGCGGGCGTCGTCCGGCGTTCGAGCGACGGAGCGTAGTCTGCGCCACCGCGCCGGTAGCCTACTCGACGGCATGAGAGGCGATTGCGTGCTGGCGACTCCGGAGTCCGCCGGGTTTGCCGAGCGCCGCTTTCGCGGCCGTCCGCTGGCGGTGATTCCCGACGCAGGAGTCCTGGCGGAAGTCTTGGACGGATCGCGCGCACGATCTGTGACCTTCTGTGGCAGGTGGCCGCAGCTCACCGTCGGCATCTCGCGTAAGCTGGCCGAGTGGGCGAACCGCGATGGCGCGCGGGGCTGCGGAGTCTACCCGGCCGGCCAACCAGCGAGCGCGGCGACCCCTTGCCGGCCAGTCGACCTCGGCTGCGTATACGAGATCGGCGCCGGGCAGGAGGCCACGGAGCACCGCCCGGACGGGCGCCGCGAGATTTCCGTGGACGATCTGGTGGCGCGTCTCCTCGAACCGCAGCTTGCCGCGCCGACCGGACTGGTGTTGACCGGCCACGGTGCCGAATACTGCATCCGGCTCGGTACGATGTGGCTGAGCACATTCACGACCGCGATGCTTGCCGACCCTGTCGCCCTGCCTTCCGTGCACCTCGGATCCGTCGTCTTCCTCAATTGCTGCTCGTCGCTTCGTCTCGGCGATTCGTGCGTGCCCGAGCCGTATTCGCTGGCGCTAGCGTTGTCCCGACTGGGCTCCGCGGTGATCGGCAGCTTTCGAAACTTTCACACGTCGCCACTTCTCGGCCAATGCTTTGCGCGGGCGTTGCTCGAGGGCGAGTCGCTCGGGCGCGTCGTCAACCGGCTCAACGACCAGGCCCGAAGCCCGATGTTCCAGCTACTCGGCGATCCTGCCGTCGCCTACCCGGCCACGTCGCTGGCGAGGCGGGTGAGAAGGTCGGCCCGGCCGCGATCACGGGACGTCGAATCCGTTGCGCTGCGACTCAAGATCGCAGAGGCGGCGCGGCTCGAGCAGGCAACTGCCAGTTTGGCGCGCTGGTTGGCCAGCGATGCAGACCGCCCCCATTCGCACCGCCTGGCGCGCTCGGTCAACCGCGCCGCGCTCGCCGTCAACGCCGCTCGGATGATCGAGCTCGCGAGCGAGGACCTGGCGCTCGTCGCCGAGGACTTGGAACGCGCGCTCGATGACGGGCGCCGCGAGCTACTGTCGACGCTGGTCCGATTCGTTCAGGAGCAAGGCTGGATCCAGGGGGCCTATGCACCCAACTGCCGCCGCAAGCGTACGGTGGAGGGCAGATGCCGGCGCTGCGGTGAGTTGAGCCTACGGACGCGCTACGAGCCATTGACCTCTTACTTGTCGAGCGTCGACCGCGAAGAGTGCGACTGCTGCGGTACCACGGCCGAGTGGATCGGCGGCCCGCTCGAGCTCGGGAGCCTCACTTTGCGGCAGCAGGCCGGATCTCTGCTCATCGCCATGCCTGCCCTGCCAGCCAGGTCGTGCGGGCTGGTTCTCTTTCACCGCATGCGCGACTTCGCCCCGCTCCCGTGGCGAGAGCAAGGTGACCTCGCGTGCGTTCCTCATGCAAGGTTGAGTTTCCGCGGTCGGCTGACGCTCGTCGGCGCGGTCGTCGGCCCAGATCGCCTGACGCTGCAGTACCACACCTTCTTCCTCGAGCCTGAGCGAGATGAGCTGCACGGGTCCCCGCCAGCCGACTGCGACGAGGCCCGATCGCCGCAGGAGGCGCCATGAGGGGTGAGGTCGTTTTCATCGAAGCGAGTACCACCGGTGCCGGCGCGCTGGCCAACGAGGTGGCGCGCGCCGAGGGCTACCGCGCCGTGTTATTTACCAGGGATTCGGCGCGATACGGCCCGGACATTCTGGCTACGACAGACGAGATCGTTGGATGCGAAACGAACGACAGCGCGGAGGTACTTGCCGCCATGCGGCGGCGCAGTCGACATGCTCCGGTCGCCGCGGTGACCACGACGGCGGACATGTACGTACCCCAAGCCGCGCTGGCCGCGGAAGGCTTAGGGCTCCCCGGCTTGCGCTATCAGGCAGCGCTTTCTGCCCGCAACAAACATCGCATGCGCGTGGCGCTGGAGGAACGGGCGACCGCCCACAACGTGCCGTTCGCGCTCGCGCGCAACCCAGCGGAGGCGCTGGCCGCCGCGGAGGTCATCGGCTACCCGCTCGTCGTCAAGCCTCAGGAGGAGAACGACGGCTGGGGAGTGAGGCTCATCCAGAATCGGGCGGACCTCACGGAATACATGCCGTTGGCCCTCGGCTGGTCCCGAAACTGCGCCGGACAGATGATGCCGCCAGGTGCCCTGCTAGAGGCCTACGTTTCCGCTCCCGAGTTCAGCGTCGAGACCATCCAGTACAGCGGCGGCCAATGCCAAGTCATGGGCGTGACCACCAAGGAGATGACCGGCCTCGAACGGGGTCGTTTCGTGGAGACGGGGCACTGCTTCCCCTACGCGGGACGGGAGGCCACGATCGCCGCCAACGCGACGCGACGAGTCCTAAACGCTCTCGAAATCGACCATGGCGCGATCCACACTGAATGCCGGGTCGAGGGCGACGAGGTTAAGATCATGGAGATCAACCCACGCCTCGCGGGCGGTAAGATCGGCAGTCACCTAATCGAGATGGCCACTGGCTGCAGCGCGGTCCGTGCTGTCGTCGACGCGGCACTCGGTGTCAACGCCGAGTGGCGCCCCCGGCGCAGCCGAGGAGCGGCGATTCACTTCGTTTGGGCGGACCACCCAGGTGTTTTCGGTGGTGTCGTCAACTCGTCTGAGCTGCTGGCGATGAACGGGGTCACGTCGGTCGCTCCGCTGGCCCAGCCGGGGGCACGCGTCCGGCTCCCGCTGAGCAATCGCGACTACTTGGCGGAGATCCTCGCTACCGGACGCACTGCCGCTGATGCCTATGCCAACGTGAAGGCCGCGCTCGCGTGCGTGCGCGTCTCCATCGCTCCGTAGGCGGCCAGCGCAGCAAGATCGTTCACCGGAACTCCGGCAGAGCGCTCAGCGTCGCTCCCGGCGGGGCCGAGAGCGCTACCGCTCGGGTGGCGCTGTCCGGCCAGCGCACCATCGCGGCCGGAACCACTCCACCGGTGAGCGAAGCGAGCGCGGCGCCCGGCACCGCGGCGAGCTCGCCGGGGTGGGCGGTGATCGACCGCCACGCCTCGGCGCCGCCGGCGCGCAGCTCGGTGCCCGGCGGCACGCCGGCGAGCACCACGAGCAGCACGTCGGGCTCCGGCGACCAGCCTTCCGCCGGCGAGGCGACTCCCACCGCGAAAGCGTTCGGCGCCAGCCCGAAGTAGTCGGCGAGCGCCGCGAGCAGGTGGATGCCGACCTCGACGAGGCCGTCGGCGTCGGCGGCGCCGTGGCCTTCGACGCGTACGGCGCCTTCCTCGCGTAAGGCGTCGCCGACGAGCGCCACCGCTTCGCGGCGGCCGGCGACGCCGCCGGCGAGGAACTTGCGCAGGTCGACGCGCGGGAGCTTGCGCGCGGTGGCAGTGGCGCTCATGTCGCAGCCCCTCCTCCCCCGCCGCCGCGCAGCAGGCTCTCGAGCTCTTCCGGGTGGGCGCTCCTGATGCGCGCCTCGTCGACGTCGACGGTGCCGGCGCGCACCATCCGCGCCAGCGACTCCTCGAGCGACACCATGCCGTGGCGCTTGCCCAACGTCACCTCGTTGTAGAGGCGCTGCAAGTGCTGGTTGCGGATGTGGTTGCGCACCGCGTAGGTGGCGGTGAGCACCTCGACCGCCGGTACGCGCCCCGCGCGGTCGCGGCGCGGCACCAGCTGCTGCGCCACGATGGCGTGCAGCGACAGCGCCAGCTGATGTCGGATCTGCGACTGCTGGTCGCCGGGGAAGACGTCGACGATGCGGTGCACCGCCTGCACCACGTCGTTGGTGTGCAGCGTGGCGAGGATGAGGTGGCCGGTCTCGGCGGCGGTGAGCGCCGTCGCCACCGTCTCGAGGTCGCGCATCTCCCCCACCAGGATGACGTCGGGGTCCTGGCGCAGGCCGGCGCGCAGGGCGGCGGCGAACGACGGCGCATCCGTCCCCACCTCGACCTGCTCGACGAGACACTGCCGGCTGGTGTGCTCGTACTCGATGGGATCTTCGATGGTGATGACGTGCGCCGCGCGCGTGCGGTTGAGGTGCCCGACGAGGGCGGCGAGCGTCGACGACTTGCCGGCGCCGGTGGGGCCGCAGACGAGCACCAACCCACGCGTGGGCGCCACCAGCTCCGCCAGCGTCGCCGGCAGGTTGAGCTCCTCCAGCGTCGGCACCCGCCGGGGCAGCGCCCGCAGCGCCGCCGCCAGCACGCCGCGCTGGCGGTGGAGGTTGACGCGGAAGCGCCAACCACCCTCGCCGCCGCCGTCGACGCGATCGGTGCCGTCGAGGCGCAGCGTGAAGTCGACGGTGCCGTCGTCGCGCAGCGTCCGCCGCTGGCGGGCGCCGAGGTGAGGCTCGAGCAGCTCCTCGACGGCGCCGGCGGCGACCGCCACCGAGGGCAGCGAGGCCAGCCGCCCGTCGACGCGCACCGCCGGCGGTGAGCCCGGCACCAGCAGCAGGTCGCTGCCGCCGCGCCGCACCGCCTCGGCGAGCAGCGCCTCGAGCGGATCGCCGCTGCCCACCGCCGCCGCGGCAGCGCCCGCGCCCGGCGGCCGCGCCGGCTCTGCACTGTCGAGATCGGGCTCGACCGGCAGCGGCTCGAAACGCGGCGAGCTCGCGGTGGCCGTGGCCGACGGGCCACCCGCTGCGCGGGCCGCACGCTCGTCGTTGAGCTGCTGCACCAGCCGCTCGAGCTCCGGGTCGGGGTTGAGCTTGCCCGTCACGCCACCTCCTCCACCGCCGCGCGGCGCCGCAGCCGCGCCTCCAGCAGCACCAGCGCCGGCACCCCCACCGCCAGCACCACCAGGTAGTGCACGCCACGGTACAGCAACGTCGCCGCCGCGGCGTCGAGCTCGCTCACCTGCATCGCGGCGAGCGCCAGCACCATACCCGCCTCGGTGGTGCCGACGCCCCCCGGCGTGCCGGAGAAGCCGCCGGCCACCGCTCCTACCGTCACCGCCAGCCAGGCGGTGAACGGATCGACCGGCCGGCCGAGGGCGCGGAAAAACGCCCACAGCGCCAGCGAGTTGAGCGCCACGAAAACGACGCCGAGCAGCAGCGCCGTGCAGAGCAGCCAGCGCTGCTGCAGCAGCCGCTGCACGACCCGCAGCGCCTCGCGGCCGTGGGCGTGGATCGCCTGCAGCCGGCCCTCGCGCCGCGCGTCCTCGACGTCGCCGCCGGCAAGCCGGCGGTCGAGCCAGCCGCTGATGCGCTCGACGCGCGCCTCGTCGAGGCCGCGCAGCCAGTACGACGCAACGGCCGCGCCGGCGAGCAGCGCCGCCGCGATCGCCGCGGCAACCGCCGTCCTGCCGGCCCACAGCGCCGCGGCGACGGCGGCAAAGGCGGCGTTGAGCGCCAGCACGGTCTGGTGGGCGACCTGGTCGAACAGCACGACCCCGTATACGCGGCCGAAGGCGCGCTCGCCCGCCCCGCCCGGCCCCTGCCCCGCCGCACCTCGACTGTGGCGCGCGCGCAGCAGGCCGCCCACCACCGGCGCCGTCGGGGTGAAGCCGTTGGCCGCCACCGCGCCGACGACGGTGAAGAAGCTGTGCAGCCAGCCCGGCAGCGGCACCAGGTGCTCGACGGAGCGCTGCGCCAAGCGCCAGCGCAGCGTCCACACCAGGTAGCGGCCGACGAGCAGACCGACCCCGAGCAGCACGAAGCGCAGGTCGGCGGCGGCGATCGAGCTTGCCAGCTCGCGCCAGCTCAACGCCTCGACCGCGCGCCAGACCACGACCACCACCAGGGCGGCGATGGCGACCTGCGCGAGGCGCGCGACGAGCCTGCCTAACTGTCGTCTCGGGCGGCGGCTCCGGGGTGCGGGCGACGCCTCGCCACTCACCGCGCGAGCATAGCAAGGGGCTCCCTTCGATTAGAGTCACGCCCCGATGCGCCGGCTGGCACCGCTGATGGCGGCCTTACTCTGGCTCCAGGCCGCGCCTCCCGCGCCTGCGTCGCGCTTCCCGAACGTCGTGCTGGTGACGGTCGACACCTTGCGCGCCGACCGCGTGTCGAGCTACGGCTACGCGCGGCCGACGACGCCCAACCTCGACCGCCTGTTCGCGCGCGGCGTCCGCTTCGCACAGGCGCGCACCGTCGAGCCGCTCACCACGCCGGCGCTGGCCTCGCTGCTCACCTCGCGCTACCCCCACGAGCACGGCTCCACTCGCAACGGCATGCGCCTGCGCACGGGCCTGCCCTCGCTCGCCCGCGTGCTCGGCCAGCGCGGCTTCCGCACCGCCGCCTTCGTCGGCAACTGGACGCTGCGCGATGCCATCTCCGGCCTCGGCGAGCACTTCCACACCTACCGCCAGATCGCCAGCCGCAAGCGCTGGGTGGTGTTGAAGAGCGAAGCTACCGGCGACGACCTCACGGCGGCGGCGCTCGACTGGCTCTCCGAGCTGCGCAAGGGCAGCCCCGACCGCCCCTTCCTGCTCTGGGTCCACTACGTCGAGCCGCACGCGCCCTACCGCACGCAGACGCGGTTCACGCGCGCGCTCGGCTACGGCGGCAGACGCGACCTCGCCCCCGGCGAGCGTTACGACACCGAGGTCGCCTTCGCCGACCACGCCATCGGCGAGCTGCTCGCCGGCGTCGCCAGGATCGCGCGCGGCGAGGACACGCTGATCGCCGTCGCCGGCGACCACGGCGAGAGCCTCGGCGAGCACGGCTACTGGGGTCACGGCCGTCACCTCTACGAGAACAACCTGCGCGTGCCGATGGGCATCGCCTGGGAGGGGAAGCTCCCGCCGGCGGTGATCGGCGAGCCGGCGACGCTGCTCGACCTCGCGCCGACGGTGCTCGGCCTCATCGGCTACCCCGCCCTGCGCGACAGCCGCGGCTTCGACTGGTCGCCGGTGCTGCAGGGCCGGGCGCCGCCGCCCCACCGCGCCGCCTACTTCCAGGCCCACAAGGGTGCGGTGCAGTCGGTGGAAGACGCCCGCCGCGCCCGCCGCCGCGGCCTGCTCGAGGTGGCGCTGCTCGTCGGCGACCGCAAGGAGACGCTGCGCCTGCGCGGCGGCGAGCGCTACCTCGTCGACGTGGCGAGCGACCCCGGCGACCAGAAGAACCTCGCCGACCGCCGCTCCGGCCCCTCGCCCGACCTGCGGCATTGGCAGCAGCTCGTCGAGCAGGGGCTGATCTCCGCCGACCAGCTGCCGCCGCCGACCCTCGACCGCGAGACCGAGGAGCAGCTGCGCGCGCTGGGATACTCCTACTGATGGCTTGACCGCTCGAGGAGTGCCCGCCATGCACAGCATTCGCCGCCTCGCTGCCGCTGCCTGGTTCGCCACCGCCTTTGCCTCCCCCCTCGCTGCCGAGGTCCGCCGCGTCGAGCTCGACGTCAACGGCTACCTCTGCGGTCTTTGAGTGCACAACATCACGACGGCCGTGCGCCGTCTCTCGTTCGCGCCGAAGCGGAAGGACATGAAGGTGACCGACGTGAAGACGGGGCACTTCGTCTTCGTCCCGCGCGCCGACCGGCCGGCGCGTTTTGTCGAGCTGCGCCGCGAGGTGGTCAATGCGGGCTACGACGTCGAAGGCACCACCATCGAGGTGCGCGGCACTCTCACCGCCGACGGCACGCTGGTGACCACCGGTACACGCCAGGTCTTCGCCCTCGCCGGACCGGAGGTCTCCAAGCTCCGCCAAGCGGTCGCGACTGATGCCGAAGCGATCGTCTCCGGCGCCTGGAGCGGCGACGCCAAGGGCGACCGCATCGAAGTCTCCCACTGGGAAGCGCCGCCATGAGGCGCGCGTACCGGCGACCAGCCCACGCGCTCGTACTCTCCCTCCCACTCGCGATCGGCCTCGCCGGCACCGCGGCTGCCGCACCGCTGCGCACGCCGAGCCCCGGCACCGGCGTCTACCACGGGCTGGCGGCGAACGGCCGCTTCACGCTCGGCGAAGAGCGCAGCGACGACGGCCACGAGCTCGCGGAGGCGATCGCCACGGTCGAGGTGCGCTACACGCCGGCGACGAGCTGGAGCTTCGGCGTCACCGTGCCGCGGGTCGCGCGAACGGCGACGGACCGCGACGGCCGCGAGACCCGCCTCTCCGGCCTCGGCGACGTCAAGGTCACCGGCAAGTACCGCTTCTTTCGCCGGCTCGGCCGCTGGCGCGACCGGCAGGCGGCCGTCGCGTTCGGCGTCGAGCTGCCGACGGGAGCGCGGCGCGCTCTCCCGGCCGACGTCGACTTGCCGCTCTCGCTGCGCGAGGCCGTGCAACCCGGGAGCGGTTCGACCGACCTCTTCGCCGACCTCTCCTACCAGCAGGCGCACGGCCGCTACGTGCAGGCGGCCGCGGTCGGCTATCGCCACAATGGCGAGGGGCGGGGCTACCGTTTCGGCGACGAGGCGCGGCTCGACCTCGACGCCGAGGCGATCGTGCTGCCTCGGATCTACGAGGTCCCCGGGCACGAAGTCTTCGCGCTGCTCGAGGCGTCCATCGTCCATCGCGAGGCCGACGAGCAGCGCGGCGCCGCGATCCCCGGCACCAGGCGTACCGAGCTGCTCGTGGCGCCGGGCCTCGAGTACGTGGCCACCGAGCAGCTGGCACTCGGCCTCTCGGCCGCGGTGCCGGTCGTCTCCCGCGTCGACGAGGGCGGGCTCGCCAGCCGCTGGCAGCTCCTCGTCGAGGCGCGCTATGCGTTCTAGCGATCTTGGGCCCGTGCCGCGCACGACTCCGCGAGGCCGTGGGCTGGAATATCGCAGGCACCGCCACGTACATGCCGGCATGAACCGACGAGCCGTGCTCCCCCTCGCCGCCGTCGCCCTTGCCGCCATCGCCCTTGCCGCGTGCGCGACCTACCCGCCGCCGAAGCCTGCGCCCACTCTCGACACCGCCGCCGTCGATGCGGGCGCCCGGGCCTTGATGCGCCGCGCCGGCGTCGAGGGCCTCGCGCTGGCGGTCATCGACGGCGGGCAAGTCGCGCACGTCGCCGCCTACGGCCACCGCAACGTCGAGCGCGATCTCCCCTTGACCACCGACACGGTGATGTACGGCGCCTCGCTGACCAAGACCGCCTTCGCCTACATGGTGTTGCAGCTCGTCGACGAGGGCCGCCTCGACCTCGACGCTCCGCTCGCCGACTTGCTGCCGTGGCCGCTGCCGGAGCATGCGGACTACACCGACCTCGCCGGCGACGAACGCTGGCGCGCGCTGACGGCGCGCATCGTCCTCAACCACACGACGGGGTTCGCCAACTTCCGCTGGCTCGAGGACGACCAACGCCTGCGCTTCCACTTCCAGCCGGGGACGCGCTACGCCTACTCCGGCGAGGGCTTCTACGTCCTCCAGCTCGCCCTCGAGCAGGGGCTCGGCCTCGACGTCGGCGAGCAGATGCAGCGGCGCGTCTTCGACCGCTTCGGCATGACGCGCACCGGCATGACCTGGCGCGCCGACTTCGCCGGCAACCTCGCCGACGGCTACCGCGAAGACGGCACGATGGAGCCGCACGACGAGCGCAGCTCGGTGAGCGCCGCGGGCTCGATGGACACCACCATCGCCGACCAGGCGCGGCTGTGGGCAGGCATCGTGCGCGGCGACGGGCTGAGCGCGGCTTCGCGCGCCGAGCTGGTGCGGCCGCAGGTGGCGATCGCCTCGGCGCACCAGTTCCCGACCTTGCGCGACTGGGTCGGCGCCGGCAACGCCGAGATCGGTCTCGCCGCCGGCCTCGGGCTGGTGACCTTCCGCGATCGCAGCGGGCCGGCGTGGTTCAAGGGCGGCCACAACGACTGGACCGGCAACATGGTGATCTGCCTGGAGTCAGGCAAGCGCTGCGTGGTGATGCTCGCCAACGACGTGCGGGCGGAACGGATCTATCCCGAGCTCGCGCGGCTGGTGCTCGGCGAGACGCGGATGCCGTGGTCCTGGGAGTACACCTGGTTCGAAGCCACGCCGTGATGCGCTAAAGGTTCACGAAGTCGTCGTCTCGCGGCGCAACGTCCAGGCGTAAACCGCCGGCAGGACGAGGAGCGTGAACAGCGTCGAGGTGACGAGCCCCCCGACCATGACGATCGCCAGCGGCCGTTCGAGCTCCGAGCCGCCGAAGCCGAAGCAGCATCGGCAGCAGGCCGAGGATCGCGGCGCCCGCCGTCATCAGCTTGGGCCGCACGCGGCCGAGCGATGCCTCGCGCACCGCGGCCAGCGAACGGCGACGCCCGCGCCGCGCAGCCCCTTGGTCTGGGTGATCAGCACCAGGCTGTTCTGCACCGCGACGCCGAAGAGGCCGATGAGCCCGACGATCGAGCTCGCGTTCCAGGTCTCGCCGGCGAGCCAGAGCGCGAAGAGCCCGCCGGCGAACGCCATCGGCAAGGTCGCCAGCACCACGGCACCTCGCGCACCGAGCCGAGCGCGAGGAACAGCAGGAGTGCCACCAGCGCCAGCGCCACCGCGCTGGCGACGAGCAGGCGTCGCTGGGTCTCGCGCGCCTCCTCGATCTTGCCGGCGAGGCCGACGGTGGTGCCCGCCGGCAGCTCGAGCTCGCGCGAGCGCCGCCTCGATGCGCCGCGCCGTGCCGCCGAGGTCGCCGCTCGGCGCGGACGTTGAAGCCGAGCCGCCGCTGGCCGTTCTTGCGGCGGATCATCGACGGCGTCGGCGTCTCGTCGATGCTGCGCCACCTGGCCGAGCTCCACGATCTTGCCCTCTTCGACGACGAGGGGCAGCCGGCGCAGGGTCTCGGCGGTGAGCCGGCCGTCGCTGGGGAAGCGCACCACCCGCTCGATGCGCTGCGGCCCGTCGTAGAACGCCGCGACCTCGACACCCTGGAGCGCCGCCGACGGCGGTCTGCAGCAGCAGCCGTCGCGCGGCACGTCGAGGCGCCGCAGCGCGTCGTCGTCGGGCACCACGCGCCAGCGCGGCAGCGGCGCGCCGGTGTCGGGGGTCACGGTGGCGACGCCGGGGACCGCCGCGAGAACGCGTTCGGACCTCCGTCTGCCGCTCGCCGAGCGCCTCGAGATCGGGGTGGAAGAGCTCGACCTGGATGTCGGCGGGCGTGCCGCCGATGCCTTCGGCGATGCGCATCCCCATCGGCGTGGTGAGCTCGACGCCGAAGGGCAGGTGCTCGACCTCCTCCGCGAGCGCCGACTCGACCGCCGCGGCGTCGGCGCCCGGCGCCAGCACGACGAGGACGTCGGAGAGGTAGTGCGGCATCGGGTCCTCGGTCAGCTCGCCGCGCCCGGTGCGCCGGTACGACGCGCGCACGCCCGCGGTGGCGGCGACGACCTCCTCGAGCTGCCGGTTGGCGTCGTCGACCGCGGCCAGGCTGGTGTCGGACGGCAGCAGCGTCTGCACCATCAGCGCTCCCTCGTCGAGCTCGGGCAGGAAGTCGGTGCCGAGGCGCGACGCCAGCACCAGGCTGGGGACGGTGACCGCCAGCGCGGCGAGCACGACCAGCGCGCCGCGGCGGAGCGCGCCGTCGAGCAGCGGCGCGTAGAGCCGCTTGATGCGGCGCACGATCCAGGGCTCGCCGAGGTCGATGCCTGGCGGAAGCAGGCGGTCGACGAGCGCCGGCACGAGTGAGAACGACAGCACCAGGCTGATGGTCATCGCCGAGGCGACCGCCACCGCGAGCGGCGCGTAGAGGCGCCCGGCGACGCCGCCGAGGGCGAGCAGCGGGATGAACACGGCGAGGATCACCAGCACGGCGGTGACGATCGGCACCGCGACCTCCGCCGCCGCGGCGGCGAGCGTGCGCTCGCGCGGCTGCGGCTGCTGGTGCAGGCGATGGGCGAGGTTCTCGACCATGATGACGCCGGCGTCGACCAGCAGGCCGACGGCGATCGCCAGCCCGCCCAGCGTCATGGCGTCGAGGCCGAGCCCGAGCAGGCGCAGCGGCACCGCGGCGCCGAGGATGGCGAGCGGCAGGAGCGCGATGACGACCAGCGCCGCCCGCCAAGCTGCCGAGCAGCACGACGAGCACCGCCGCGACGAAGAAGGCGCCGAGGAGCAGCGCCTTGACCGACTCCCCCGAGCGCGTGCGGCGACGAGCTCGCCCTGGTCGTAGAAGAGGTCCAGCGTCATGCCGGCCGGCAGCGTTCGTCGCAGCTCGGGCAGCGCCTCGCGCACGCGGCGCGCGGTCGACAGGGTCTCGGCGGTGGGCTGCTTGACCACCCGCATCGACACCACCTCGTACCCCTGGTAGCGGGCGAGGCCCATGCGCAAACCGGGCGCCTCGCGCACCTCGGCGAGGTCGCCGAGCGCCACCAGGCCGTGCGCGGTGTGCACCGGCACGCGGCGCAGCGCCTCGGGCGTGGCGGCGAGCGTGCCGAGCGTGACGTACCAGAGCTTGTCGCGGATCTCGAGCACGCCCGCCGAAGCGTCGCTTTCGCTGCCCTCGACGGCGGCGATCACCTGGTCGAGCGACACCGCGGCGAGGCGCATGCGCTCGGGCGAGACGGCGATCTCGAGCTGGCGCTCCTCGCCGCCGAGGAGCTCGACGCGCGCCACCCCGGGCACCGACTGCAACCGCGGCACCAGGACGCGCACCGCGTGGTCCTTGAGCCGCATGGGGTCGATCGTCGGGCCCTGCAGCACCAGCTCCTGGATCTCCATCAATCGCCCCGCGGCGCTGGTGAGCAGCGGCGGCGAGGTGCCCGCGGGCAGCTCGCCGATGACGCCGGCGAGGCGCTCGCCGACGAGCTGCCGCGTGCGCCAGGGGTCGACGCCGCTCTCGAAGGCGACCACCACCTGCACCACCCCGGCCTGCAGCGTCGTCGTCACGCGCCGCACGCCCGCGACGCCGCCGAGCGCCTGCTCGACCGGCTGCGCCACGGAGGTCTCGAGCTCGGCGGCCGTTCGCCCCGGGCTCTGGATGAGGACCTGCACCGTCGGCAGCGTGAGGTCCGGGAAGAGGTCGCGCGGCAGGCCGGCGAAGGTGACCAACCCGGCAACCCCCCACAGCAGCGCCAGCGCGATCACCGCGTCGCGACGGCGCAGGACGTACGCGAACCAGCGCGTGCGCGCCGTCGGCGACGGCGGCGCGCCCTCGTCGCCGCGCTCAGTGCTCATGCGCCTCGCCTCCGCCGGAGAGCTTGAGGTAGAGCGACTTCAGCAGGTAGGCGCCCTCGGTGGCCACCGTCTGCCCCGGTTCGACGCCGGCGAGCACGAGGACGTCACCGCCGAGCTCGGCCCCGCGCCGGACCGGCTGGAACCGCGCCTCGGCGCCCTCGCGCACGAAGACGCCCCAGGTGCCTTCGACCTGCTGCAGCGCGGCCTGCGGCAACACGATCGCCAGCGCCAGCGGCACGCGTACCTCGAGGGGGGTGCCCGCGAGCGGCGGCTGGCCGCCCTCGAGACGCAGCCGGTAGGTGAGCCGCCGCGTCTGCGCGTCGAGCGAGGCCGGGATCCCCTCGACCCGCGCCGGCCAACGCCGGCCGTCGGCGGCACGCACTTCGGTCGCCACTCCCGCGTGCCAGAGGTTGGGGCCGGGCAGCGGCAGCTCGAGGCGAACCCGATTCGCGGCGCCGCCCGAGATGCGGCCCAACGGCTCCCCCGCCTCGACGCCTTCGCCGGCGGCGACCGCCAGGCTCTCGAGCGTGCCCGACCGCGGGGCGCGGACGCTCAGCGTGGCGCCGGCGCGGTCGGGGTCGGCGCCACGCGCCGCGAGCGCCAGCCGCGCGGCCTCCGCCTCGGCGCGCGCCACCGCCGCCTCGCTCGCCGCCGCTTCCACGTCGCGCGCCGAGGTCGCCGCGGCGGCCTGCAGCCGGCGCTCGCGCTCGAGGTCGGCCTGGGCGCGGGCTAGCCTGGCCCGCGCGGCCAGCAGCGCGCCGTGAAGATCGCCGATCTCGGGGCTGCGCAGCTCGACGACCGGGGCGCCCGCCGCCACCGCGGTCCCGGGCGCGGCGTGGAAGGCGACCACGAACCCCGCGACCGGCGCGGTGAGGACGGCCACGGAACCTTCCTCGGGGATCGCCTCCGCGGCGAACCACGACCCTTCCTCGCGCGGCGGCGCGACGGCGGCGAAGGTCACGCCGCGCACGCCGGCGACCTTGACGCGTTGCGGTCCGGTCTCGGCGCCCTGCCCGCTGCTTTCCGCATGCTCGTCACCGTGCGCTTCTCCGCCGTGCTCGTCGTCGCCGCCGGCGTTCGGCCGGCACCCGAACACAAGCGCGAACGCCGCAGCGCACACAACAACGAGGGCGTACCGTCGATCGGTCATGGCGTCACCTCCGTCGTCAGCTCGGCGAGCGCCGCGGCGGCGCGGTGCGCCGCGACGCGGCGATCGAGCGCCTCTTCGAGCTGGATCAGGACCTCGCGGCGCAGCGGCAGTGCCTCGACGGGCCGGTCCTTGCCTTCGGCGAGGCGGGCGTCGAGCGCTGCAATGATGGCCTCGAGGTCAGGTGCCTGTGGGGCGGCTGCGAGCTCGCGCAGAAGCGCGGCGGCGGCAGCGGCACGCGCGGCGATGGCAGTCGTCTCGAGGTCCGCCTCGCGGTCCACGGCCCGCACCTCGGCATCGGTGGCGCCGAGGATCGCCTGCTCCTCGCCGTGCCGGGGCAATCGCAGGGCGAACCCGAGGTGGGCGACGTCCTCGTCGCCCTCTCGCGCCAGGCTCGACGACAGGCGCCAGCGACTGCGGTCGCGCGCCGAGCCGAGCCGCAGCAGGCTCGCGGCCAGACGGGCGCGCGCACGCACCGCCGCGACCGCCGCCGTCGTCCCGGCATCGACCGGAGCGGGGCTCGGCGATGCGGGCGTCGAGGGCTCGGCGAGCGCGGCCGGCGCCTCGGGGAGCGTCGCCCAAGCCCGCAGCGCCCCCCAGCTTCCCAGCGCCTCCGCGCGTGCCTGCGCCAGCGCCAGGCGGGCGCCCTGGAGCTGGGCGGCGACGATCTCGGCTTCGAAAGGCGGATCCGCCCCCGCCTCGACGCGCCGCCGCGCCAGGGCCAGCCAGCGCTCCACGATCGCGGCGTCGCGCTCGCGCAACAGCACGCGTTCGCCGGCCGCCCACGCCTCGACATAGGCGTCGCGCACGGTTCGGACGGTGGCCGCCCGCGCCGCCGAGCGCACCGCGCCCTCCGCCGCGGAGAGCGCGTCGACGAGCTCGCTTCGCTCGCCGCCGCGACGCAGCAGGGCGAGCTCGAGATCCACCGCGACGTCGGCGGCGGTCGAGCCCGCGGTGCGCCGCGGGCCCGCCTCGAACGCGACGACCGGCGCTTCCCGCTGACGGGAGGCGGCCTCGACGACCGCGCGGCGCGCCTCGGCGAGCTCGGCCTCGGCGCGCAGCTCGGCCGGCCCCGCTCGCCGCTGCGCGAGGACGGTGTCGAGAGTAATGGCTGGATCGGCCGTGGCCAGCACGGCGAGGAGAGACAGCGCGAGCATGACGAACCTCCGAGCTCCGTTGCGATGCGATCCGGCGGCACGACGCCGCCGGGCTGCGACGCTCAGGCTCGCGGAGGCTGAGGCTCGGGCTCGGGGCTGCGCGAGAGCAGGGGCGGCTGGATCGTGCCCTCAGCCCGAGCGACCCAGGGGGCCGGGCCGGCGATCGTTCGGCCGGCGGCGAAAACCGCCTGAGCGCCGCAGCCGTGGGCGCAAGACAGGTGGCAGTCGGGCGGGCAGGAGCCTTCGTCGCCGCAGCCGTCATCGACGCTCATCGCGACGAAGCCGCAGAGGAGCAGGACGACCAACATCGCGATACCCCGGCGCGCCGGCACCAGCCAACGCTAACACGCCGGACGTCCTGAGCTGCGCGCTCGGTCGTCGCTCGTGCAGCGAGGCGGCGAGCCGATCTGGTAGCGTGGGCCGACATCAATCCGTCGTCGGTCCGTCGGTGCCGCCATGGAAGAAGCCGCCCCGCGAGTCCTCATCGTCGACGACGAGCCCTACATCCGCGAGCTGATCCAGCGCTGCCTGGAGATGGAGGGGTACGAGTGCAGCACCGCGGCGCACGCCGACGCCGCGCTCGCGGCGCTCGCCGCCGAGGACTACGAGCTCTTGGTGTCGGACATCCACATGCCCGGCATGTCGGGGATGGAGCTGCTCGCCATCGTGCGCCAGCGCCACCCCGACCTCGCGGTGCTGATGGTCACCGGCGTCGACGACCGCAAGGTCGGCATCCAGGCGCTACGCCTGGGCGCCTACGGCTACCTGATCAAGCCCTTCGACATCAACGAGCTGGCGATCAACGCCGCCAACGCCCTGCAGCGGCGCCAGCACGCCCTGCTGTCGCAGGCGGCACAGGACCGCCTCGAGGGCGAGGTGCGCCGCCGCACCAAGCAGATCCGCCGCCGCGAGGAGGAGATCGCCCTGCGGCTGGTGGCGGCGGCGGAGTTCCGCGACGCCGACACCGGCACCCACGTGCGCCGCATCGGCCTCTACGCGGCGGCGTTGGCGAAGCTGCTCGGCTGGTCGGGCCCGCGCGTCGACGACCTGCGGGTGGCGGCGATGATGCACGACATCGGCAAGATCGGCGTCCCCGACTCGATCCTCCTCAAGCCCGGCCCGCTGCTGCCCGAGGAGTTCGAGATCATCAAGCAGCACACCGTGATCGGCGCCCGCATCCTCGAGCACTCCGACATCAGCCTGCTGCAGATGGCGCGCGAGATCGCGCTGTCGCACCACGAGCGCTGGGAGGGCGGCGGCTACCCGGCGGGCCTCAGCCGCGAGGCCATCCCGGAGAGCGCCCGCATCGTCGCCGTCTGCGACGTCTACGACGCGCTGGTCCACGACCGCGTCTACCGCCGCGCCATCCCGGAGCCGCAGGTGCTCGGCATGCTGCGCGCCCAGCACGGCCGCCACTTCGACCCCCGCGTCCTCGACCCCTTCCTCGCCGAGGTGGACACCTTCCGCGCCATCCGCGAGGAGGTGCAGGGCGCGGTCGTACCGTTGTAGCCCGGCTACACTCTGCGCGTGACCGACGTCGCGCACGCGTCGCTGCCCCCTCTCGACCGCCGCCTGTCGGTGGCGCCGATGATGGACTGCACGGACCGGCACTGCCGGTCGTTCCACCGGCTGCTGACGCGGCGGACGTTGCTCTACACCGAGATGGTGACCACCGGCGCGCTGCTGCGCGGCGACTGGCGGCGGTTCCTGGCGCACGAACCGGCGGAGCGGCCGCTGGCGCTGCAGGTGGGCGGCGATGATCCCGGTGCGCTCGCGGCTTGCGCCGAGCTCGCCGAGGGGCTGGGCTTCTGCGAGGTGAACCTCAACGTCGGCTGCCCCAGCGACCGCGTGCAGGCGGGGCGCTTCGGCGCCTGCCTGATGCGCCACCCCAAGGTTGTCGCCGAGGCAGTGGCGGCGATGCGCGCGCGCGTACGCATTCCGATCACCGTCAAGCACCGCCTCGGCGTCGACGAGCAGGAGGGCTTCGAGCCGCTCGCCGCCTTCGTCGACACCGTCGCCGCGGCGGGGTGCGAGGTCTTCGTCGTGCACGCGCGCAAGGCGCTGCTCGCCGGCCTCTCGCCGAAGGAGAACCGCGAGGTGCCGCCGCTGCGCTACGAGCTGGTCTACCGGCTCAAGGCGGAGCGGCCCGAGCGCACCGTCGTCCTCAACGGCGGTGTCGCCTCGCTCGACGAAGCGGCCGAGCACCTGCGCCGCGTCGACGGCGTGATGATCGGCCGCGCGGCCTACCACGAGCCCTGGCTCCTCGCCAGCGCCGACACGCGGATCTTCGGCGACGCCGCGGATCCGATGCAGAGCCGCGCCGCCGCGGTGGAGGCGTTCCGGCCCTACGTCGAGCGCGAGCTCGCGGCTGGCCAGCCGCTGGCGCGCATCACCCGCCACCTCGTCGGTCTCTTCCACGGCGAGCCGCGGGCCCGTCGCTGGCGCCAGATCCTGACCGAAGGTGCGCGACGGACCGATGCCGGGGTCGAGGTGATCGTCGAGGCTTTGGCGGTCGCGGCACCCGACCGCACTCCCGCCGCCGCCTAGTGGCCACCAGCCAATCCGCGGGCTGGACATGGCCGGCCGGGTATAGGCTTGGCGCGCCGACCCGGAGGACACGATTTGCCGAAGTACGTCATCGAGCGCGAGATCCCGGGAGCCGGGGCGCTGTCGCCGGAAGAGCTGGAGAAGGTCTCGCTGCGCTCCCTCGCCTCGCTACGCGAGCTGGGCCCGAAGATCCAGTGGCTGCACAGCTTCGTCACCGACGACAAGATCTACTGCGTCTACCTGGCGCCCGACGAGGACACCGTGCGCCGGCACGCCGAGCTGACCGGCATCCCGGCGAGCCGGGTGTCGGCGGTGCGGCGGCTGCTCGACCCGACGAACGTCGCCTGAGGGACGGCGGACGCCGAGTCCGCCCTACGTCGAGCCGAGGGGACGTTGCGTGTGGGGTAGGTAGTCGAGCCGCGTGGCGGGTGGGCGGGCTCCGCGCCCGCCGTCCGCGTCAACCGTCGCCGCGCGCCAGCCGCACCGCCGCGGCGAGCGGCAGCGAGAGGCCGCGGCGCCAGTGCCCCTCGGCCTCGTCCGGCGGCAGCGAGGCGCGGACCGGGCCCAACGCCGCCTCCAACGTCTCGCGGCCGGCGGGGCCGAGCGGCGCCCCGATGCGTTGGCGCAGCGCCGAGGCGGCGCCCGCCAGCGTCAGCGCCCGCGCCGCGGCCACCTCTTCGGCGGCGGCGATGGCGAGCGCCTCGAGCAGCCGCGCGATGCCGCGGCGATGGTGCAGCAGGTCGAACTGCGACAGCGCCTCGCGGTAGAGCTGGCGCGAGCGCTCCGCCTCGCCGCGCTCGCGGGCGAGGGTGCCGAGGTCGGCGAGCGAGCTGCCGATCCCCCAGGCGCTGCCGAGGGCGCGGAAGGTGGCGAGCCCGTCGCTGTAGAGCCGCTCGGCATCGTCGAGCTGGCCGAGGTCGAGCGCCACCTCCCCTTCGTGGTTCATCGCCCAGGCTCGCGACAGTGGATCGCCGCTGCCGGCGAAGCGCTGCGCCGCGTCGTCGTAGAGCTCGCGGGCGCGGGCGGGGCTGCCCCGGTGCCGCTCCAGGTAGGCGAGGTTGCAGAGCGAGCGCGAGTAGCCCGCCTCGTCGCCTAGCGCCTGCCAGGTGGCCATCGCCTCCTGCAAGGCGTCGAAGGCGGCGTCGAGCTCGCCCGTGCGGGTGAGCGCCGAGCCCAGCGCGTTGAGCGCCACCGCGTGCCCCCAGGTGTCGTCGAGCTCGCGGTAGAGCGCGCAGCACCCGCGGTGGCGCATGGCCGCCCCGCTGTGGTCGCCGACGGTGTACTGGAGGACGCCGGCGGCGAACAGCGCGCGCACCAGCAGCGCCGGCTGCTGGCGCGCGTCGGGCAGGCCTATAACGGCGTCGAGGTGGCGCACCCCTTCGGCCAGGTGCTCGGCGCGCTCCCAGAAGTGGAAGAGGCCGACGGCGAGCCGCAGCCCCCACTCGGCGTTCCCCGCCGCGACGAGGTGGGCCAGCGCCGCGAGCAGGTTGTCGTGGTCGGCCTCGAGCCGCGCCAGCCACGCCGGGTCCTCGGCGCGGGCAAGCGCCGCGCCGCCGTCCTCGGCGAGCACCAGGAAGTAGGCGGCGTGCGCCCGGCGAACGCGGCCGGCCTCGTCGCTCGCCTGGAGCAGCCGCCGCGCGCCCTCGCGGATCGTCTCCAGCATGCCGAAGCGCGGCTCGCCGGCGTCGTCGTCTCCGAGGCTCACCAGCAGGCTCTTGTCGACTAGCGAGCTCATCCCTTCCACCAGGTCGATGGGCAGCTCGTCGAAAGGATCGGCGACGCCGTGCGCCGCTTCCAAAGTGAAGCCGCCCGAGAACACGCCCAGCCGGCGGAAGAGCGCCTGCTCGGCGGCCGGCAGCAGGTCGTAGCTCCAGTCGATGGTGCGCTGCAGCGTCTGCTGGCGTCCGGGGAGGTCGCGCACCGCGGCGCCGGGAAGCGCCTGCCCCGCTTCCAGCCGCGCCAGCATCGCCTGCGGCGACAGCAGGCGGCTGCGCGCCGCCGCCAGCTCCAGGGCGAGAGGGAGGCCGTCGAGCCGCGCGCAGAGGCGCACCACGGTGACCGCGTTCTCGGCGGTGAGCGCGAAGCCGGGGTTGGCGGCGCGCGCACGGTCGACGAACAGCGACACCGCCGGCGATCGCGCCACCTCTTCCAGCGACAGGCCCGAGGCGGGCTCGGCCACCGCCAGCGGCGGCACCAGGAGGTCGTGCTCGCCGTAGACGTGCAGCACCTCGCGGCTGGTCACCAGCACGCGCAAGGCCGGGCACGACTGCAGCAGCTCGCCCACCGCGGTGGCCGCGGCGACGATCTGCTCGAAGTTGTCGAGCACCAGCAACATCCCGCTGCCGCGCGCGACGTCCTCGCGGATCGCCTCGAGCGGCGACAGCGCGGCGGCGTCGCCGATGCCGAGCTCGCGCGCCACCGTGGGCAGCAGCAGCTCCGGGTCCTGCAGGTTGGCGAGCGAGACGAACACCACGCGCTGGCTGGCGGCGACCGCCGCTCGCTCGGCGACCGCCAGCGCCAGCCGCGTCTTGCCGGTGCCGCCCGGCCCGCTGAGGGTGATCAGGCGCACGGACGGATCGTCGAGCAGCGCGGCGACCCGCTCGAGCTCGTCCTCGCGGCCGACCAGCGGCGTGCGCGCCGCGGGCAGCGCGGCGACGACGCCGCGGGCGCCCCCCAGCCGCAGCTCGGCCAGCAGCTCGCGCAGCAGCGCCGCCACCTGGGCGGTGTCGGCGTAGCGGCCGGCCGGATCCTTGGCGAGGCAGCGGCGGATCAGCGCGTCGAGCCGCGGCGGCGCCTCGGGGCGCAGGCGCGCGATCGGCGGCGGATCGTCGCGCAGCGTCGCGGCGAGGACCTCCGGCAGCGAGCGTCCCTCGAACGCCTTCCGCCCCGTCACCATCTCGTAGAGGATGGCGCCGAGCGAGAACTGGTCGGCGCGGTGGTCGACGTCGCGGCCGGTGGCGACCTCGGGAGCCATGTAGCCGAGCGTGCCGAGCAGCGTCCCTTCGTTGGTCAACCGCCGCGTCGCGGCGGCGGAGTCGTCGCCCGAGGGCTGCGGCAGGCGCAGCAGCGCCAGCCCGAAGTCGAGCACCTTGGCGACGCCGCTGTGGGTGACGACGACGTTCTCCGGCTTGAGGTCGCGATGCACGACGCCGCTCGCGTGCGCCGCGGCGAGGCCGTCGGCGATCTGGATGCCGAGCTCCAGCGCGCGTTCGAGCGCAAGGGTCGCCCCGAACGCGCGGCGCAGCGACTCCCCCTCGATGAGCTCCATCACCAGGTAGGGCGCGCCGCCGTGGTCGCCGACGTCGAAGATCGCCACCACGTTGGGGTGCATCAACGAGGAAGCGGCGCGCGCCTCGAGCTCGAAGCGGGAGTACACCGAGTCGCCGTCGCGCGGCTCGCGGAGCTGGCGCCGGCCGATCACCTTGATCGCCACCTCGCGACCCAAGCGTGAGTCGCGGGCGCGGAAGACCTCGCCCATGCCCCCCTTGCCGATGTGCTCGAGCAGCTCGAAGCGGCCGAGGCGGTCGCCCACCGCGAGGCCCGCCGGTTCCTCCTCTTGGCGCGGCGACACCAGGCGGGTCGCGGTCGGGGTCGGTCATCGGCGGGCGGCGGAGAGCGTGAGCGCCGAGCTGCGGGTTGCCGCGCAGCGTCTGGTAGACGACGCAGTAGCGCTCGGTCGAGCTCGAGCAGCTTCGCCACCGACTCCGGCGGAGCGTCGGTGTCGAGCTCGAGCCCGAGACGGATGGCGCGGAAGCCCACCGGCGCCTCGCGCGAGACGCCGAGCGTGCCGCGAAAGTCGAGCTCGCCTTCGGCGAGGAGCCGGCCGCCGCGCAGCTCGATGCCGAGCGCCGTCGACACCGCCGCGAGGGTGACCCCGGCGCAGGCCACCAGCGCCTGCAGCAGCATGTCGCCCGAGCAGGCGAGCTCGCCGCTGCCGCCCGTGGCGGGGTGGAGCCCGGCGTCGACCAGCGCCCGGCCGGTCTCCACCGAGCAGCTCACGCCCTCGCCGAGCGCGCCCTCGGCCCGCAGCGTCACCACGCCGGCGGCGGGGTCGTCGCGGTAGCGCGCCTTCAGCGGCGCCTGCACCGCTCGCAGCTCTTCGGCGTTCATGCGCCCTCTCGGCGCCCCGCCGCCGAGTGGACGCGCCGCTGCAAGCGCTCCTCGGCGATGCGGATCAGGCGGTCGAGCCCTTCGCGCTTCTGCGCCGAGAGCGCCACGCCGTCGAAGCGCTCCTCGAGCCCGCGCGCCGTCGCCGGCGCCAGCAGGTCGCTCTTGTTGAGCACCATCAGCCGCGGCACCTGCGGCCAGCTCGAGGTCGCCGAGCAGCGCGTCCACCGCCTCGATCTTGCGCTCGAGCTCGGGGTCGGCGGCGTCGACGACGTGCAGCAGCAGGTCGGCGTCGGCGAGCTCCTCGAGCGTGGCGCGGAAGGCGGTGACGAGGTCCTTCGGCAGGTCGGCGATGAAGCCGACGGTGTCGGTGATCACCACCTCGCCCTCGCGCGGGAAGCGCAGGCGGCGGCTGGTCGGATCGAGGGTGACGAACAGCTCGTTCCTGCGCCTCCACCTCGCTGTTGGTGAGCGCGTTGAGCAGCGTGCTCTTGCCGGCGTTGGTGTAGCCGACGATCGACAGCACCGGCAGGTGCGACTCGCTGCGCTGCCGCCGCCGCAGCGCGCGCTCGCGCGACAGCCGCTCGAGCCGCTCTTCGAGGGCGCGGATGCGGTCGCGGATGCGGCGGCGGCCGATCTCGAGCACCGTCTCGCCGGGGCCCCGGCCGCCGATGCCGCCGGTCAGCCGCGACAGCCCGGCGTCCTTCTCGGTGAGCCGCGGCAGCGAGTACTTGAGCTGCGCCAGCTCGACCTGCAGCTTGCCCTCGCTGCTCCGCGCGCGCTGCGCGAAGATGTCGAGGATCAGCTGCGTGCGGTCGATCGCCTTCATGCCGGTGGCGTCCTCGAAGGCGCGCGCCTGCGCCGGCTTGAGGTCGACGTCGAAGATCGCCACCTCGGCGCGCTGCCGCATCCCCTGCAGCACGATGTCCTCGAGCTTGCCCGGCGCCGACGACCGTGCGCGGGTGGATCTGCTTGCGCTTCTGCCGCACGACGCCGGCGACGGCGACGCCGGCGGCGCGCACCAGCTCGCACGGTCTCGGCGAAGCGCGTCCTCGTCGGCGGTGACGCCGATGACCAGCGCGCGCTCCTGCCCGACCACCGCCGAGTCGCGGGCCAGCCGCGCGCTCTCCGCCTCGAGCGCCGCCATCGTCTGCTCGAAGTCGAGGTCGAGGCGGTGGACGTCGGGCGCGACGACGCGCTGGAAGGGCGTCTCGCCGTCGGCCGCGCCGGGCAGCAGGTAGGCGACCTCGACGCGGCCGGCGGCGCCGTCGGGCAGCGCCTCGATGGCGGCCACCATGTCGAGCCGCAGGAGCGCGAGGTCGTTGAGGTCGTCCTGCGTCACCGGCTCGCCGCGCAGGTGGGTGTGGACCAGACGCAGGCCGCGGAAGCGCGACGGCCCGCCGCGCAGGCGGCCGACGTCGGGCAGCTCGAGCTTGGTGGCGTCGCCGACGATGACGTTGCGGATCGTGCCCTCGCGGCCGATGAAGACGCCGACCTGGCGGCCGATCGCGCGCGACACCTCGGCGAGGTGGCGGGCGAGCTCGGGCGACACCACCTCGCTCGGCGGCACGCGGCGCCGATAGGTGCGCTCGAGGGCGCGCTCGTCGGAAGCCTTGAGGCCGCGGGTGTTGCCGTAGAGGGTCGAGATGGGGCTGTGGCCTCGCGCGCTGCGGCGAGTGTACTTTGCGAGGCGCCCGGCCCGCCTTGGACATGCGCAGCACATGAAAGTATGCTGTCCACATGTCCAAGATGATCCAGATCCGCAACGTGCCGGACGAGCTGCACCGCCGACTCAAGAGCCGGGCGGCGGAGACAGGGATGTCGCTGTCGGACTATCTGCTCGCCGAGATCCGCCGCTCCGCCGAGCGCCCCACCTCCGACGAGCTCTGGCGTCGGCTTCGCTCGCGCACCGAGGTTTCGCCGTCGATCGCACCGGCCGAGGCGGTCCGACAGGAGCGCGAGCGTCGTTGATCGTCGTCGACGCATCGGCCCTCCTCGAGCTCCTGCTGCTGACGCCGACCGGTCTCGACGTTGCGGCGCGGGTCTTCGCCACGCAAGCGACTCTGCACGCTCCGGAGCTATTCGATCTCGAGGTGGCGCAGGTGCTGCGCCGGTACCAGCGCGATGGCGAGCTGTCAGCGGAGCGCGCCGGGCAGGCGCTCGAGGACCTCGCCGATCTCCGCATCGACCGCCACCCGCACCTGCCACTGCTCGCGCGCGTCTGGGAGTTGCGCGACAACCTGACCGCCTACGACGCCGCCTACGTGGCGCTCGCCGAGCTGTTGGACGCCCCCCTCCTGACCTGCGACGCGCGCCTGAGCCGGGCGCCGCACCATGCCAAGGTAGAGGTCGTCGGGCGAGGGTCCGCGCCCCCGGCTACCGCTTGAGCTGGGCTCGGCTCGGCGACCGTTCGTCGGGTTCCGCCGCGCTAGCCTCGTCCTCCGCGCGGCGGGCCGCCTCTTCGCGTGCCGCTTGCTCGACGTCCTCCAGGGCGTCGTTGCTTGCCAGCCGCGCCCGTTCGTTGTCCGCAAGGTCGGCGGCCTTCTCCTCCGGCGGCTGCGCCTCGGCGTCGCGCAGGAGAGCCAGGCCGGCCTCGCCCTGGGCGCCGAAGAGCGAGCGCAGGTGGAGGTCGCGCTGTGGGAAGGGGAGCTCGAGCCCGTACTTGCCGAGTGCCGTCTCCAGCGCCCACATGTAGCCGGCGTTGACTGCGCCGGGGCGCTTGGTCGCGTCCGGAGTCAGCCAGACGACGAGCTCGAACTGCAGGCCGTTGTCGCCGAAGCCGACGAGCCACACCTGCGGCCGGCGGGCACCGTCGAGGGCGAGCGTGAACGGCACCGACGCCGCCGCCTCGACCGCGGCTTTCTTCACCAGCTCCTTGTCGCTGCCGTTGGCGACGCCGAAGGGGACGCGCAGCCGCCGCGAGCCATCGCCGTGCGTCCAGTTGACGACGCGGTTGGAGACGAACTCCGAGTTGGGCACCAGGATCGCGATGTTGTCGTTGGTCGAGATCAGCGTCGAGCGGATGTTGATGTCGCGCACCTCGCCGCGCAGCCCCGACTCGAGCTCGACGAAGTCGCCGACGCGCAGGCTGCGATCGAAGAGCAGGATGATGCCCGAGATGAAGTTGCTGAAGATCGCCTGCAGGCCGAAGCCGAGGCCGACGCCGAGCGCGCCGGCGAGGATGGCGAAGCGGCTGGTCGGGATGCCGAGGAAGCTCAACGCCAGCAGCAGCCCGACGGCGTAGAGTCCGTACTTGGCGAGCCGCGACAGGGTGTAGATGGCGGCGCGGCGGCGCGGCTGTCGCTCGCCGGCGTGGCGGACGAAGGCGCGCTGCATCGCCCGCGACAGCAGCCAGACCACGAAGAGCGTCACCGCGGCGGCGACCAGGCCGCCCACCGAGAAGCTGATCGGGCCCAGCCGCAGCTGGTAGTCGAACACCGTCTGCGCGTGCTGGCGGGCCGAATCCACGCTCCCCACCTCCTCGTCGGCTGCGCCGCCTGTCGCGGTACCGAGATCGCGGCGTGGTCGCAGGCGCCGCAAACGGCAGGCCAGCCCGCCGGGCCCGCTCGCCCGCCTCATCCTGAAGCTTTCGCCACCGCGCCCGAGCCGTTAAGCTCCGCGCCGCTCAGCAGCGGAGGTGTCGATTGTCTGATCGTCGCAACCAGCGTGCCGCCGGCTCGCCCGCCCCAGGGACCGATGCGGCATCCCATCCGGGCGCTTCGCCCGGCGCTCAACCCGCCCACGTCCACCTGCCACCGGCGACGCGGCTGGAGTTCTTCAGCGACGCCGTGTTCGCCTTCTCCGCCACCCTGCTGGTGGTGGCGCTCGAGGTGCCGCACACCTACCCCGAGCTCGAGCGCACGCTGTGGGGCTTCCTCGGCTTCGGCATGAGCTTCCTCGCCCTCGCCCTCATCTGGTCGACGCACCACGCCTACTTCCGCCGCTACCAGCTCGCCGACCGCGCCACCATCGCCCTCAACTCGACGCTGCTCTTCGTCGTGCTGTTCTACGTCTACCCGCTCAAGTTCATGACCACCAGCCTCGTCGACGTGGTGTTCGGGCTCCACCCCGAGCGGCAGGGCGAGATGTTCCGCAACCAGGACGACGTCGGCCGCATGTTCGTCGTCTACGGCCTCGGCTTCCTCGCCGTCTTCGCCGTCTTCAGCCTGCTCTACCAGCACGCCGCGCGCAGCGCCGGCGAAGCTCGGGCTGACGCCGTGGCAGCTGCACGAAGCGCGGATGCTGCAGCGCCACTACCTGATGATGGCCGGCGTCGGCGCGCTGTCGGTCGCGCTGGCGGTTTTCGACGTCGGAGCCTTCTACGGCGTGCCGGGCTTCGTCTACATGCTCATCGGCCCGCTCGCCTGGTGGCACGGCGTCTGGAGCGACCGGCGCGCACCGGCGGCGAGCGGCTGAGCCGCGCTAGAATTTGAACGATGGTTCAAGCCGCCGCCAGGAAGCGCGAGATCCTGCGCGCCGCCGCCGAGGTCTTCCGCCGCCAGGGCCTGCACGCCACCGGCATGCGCGACATCGCCGCCGCCGCCGGCATGGCGGTGGGCAACCTCTACTACTACTTCGCCGACAAGCAGGCGCTGCTCGTCTTCTGCCAGGAGGACGCCCTCGCCGGCCTCCTCGACCTCGCGGCGCGCGTGCGCGGCGAGGCGCTGCCGGCAGACCAGCGGCTCTGGCTGCTCGTCGTGGGCCACATGCTGCGCCTGCACGAGGCAACGCCGGGCGCCATCGCCCACCTCGACGTCGACGGCCTGGCGCCGGCGGCGCGCACCGCGGTCCTGGCGCAGCGCGACGCCTACGAGGAGACCTTCCGCGCCGTGGTGCGCCAGGGCATCGGCGACGGCACCTTCCGCCGCGTCGACCCCAAGCTCGCCGCGCTTACCATCCTCGGCGCCCTCAACTGGACGGCGCAGTGGTACCGCCCCGGCGGCGGCAAGACCGCGCAGGAGCTGGGCGAGGAGATGGCCGACCTGCTGGTGCGCGGCCTGCTCGCCGACGGCAAGCGGCTGCGGCGGCCGGCGGTCCCCGAGGACCTGGTGCCCGCCGAGGCCGCGGAGGCGACGCCGTGACGACGCTCCCCGAGACCGCCTTCGCCACCCTCGACGTCAACGGCGAGCCGAGGGCCGTCGCCTTCCCAGCCCACCACACGCTGCTCGAGGTGCTGCGCGAGGAGCTGGGCCTCACCGGCACCAAGCACGGCTGCGAGCTGGGCGAGTGCGGCACCTGCACGGTGCTCGTCGACGGCCAGCCGGTGCTCTCCTGCCTGGTGCTGGCGGCCGCCGTGGGCGGCAAGCGCATCGAGACCGTCGAGGGGATGCAGCAGGGCAACGCCCTGCACCCGCTGCAGACCACCTTCGCCGACCTCGGCGCCGCGCAGTGCGGCTACTGCACGCCGGGCATCCTGATGGCGGCCAAGGCGCTGCTGGCGAGCAACGCCAGCCCGACGCGCGACGAGATCTCCGCCGCGCTCGCCGGCAACCTCTGCCGGTGCACCGGCTACATCAAGATCCTCGAGGCCGTCGAGGGCGCCGCGGCGATGCTCCGCGGCGAGGCGTGGCAGCCGGCGCGCGAGACGCTCTACGGCTCGCCGCTGCCGGCCACGGATTGAGCTCCCTGTCCCCCGAGGGGCCGGACCGGCGGCGCCTCCGTGCCGTAGACATACTTCTCGAACCAAGGCTGCCAGCTCTGGCCGGTGAGCTCGTCGAGCGTGGCGACGAGGCTGCGGGTGGGCGCGAAACCCTGCCGGTTGCGCTTCAAGAAGGCGCGCATGAAGGCGATGAAGCGGCGGTCGCCCTCCTCGGCGTTGCCGGCGAGCCGCTGCAGCTCGAGGCGGATGGCGTGTACGACCAGCGGCCCGCGGGCGTAGTAGAGCCGCCAGAAGTCCTCGCCGTCGCGGTCGTCGACGAAGGCCAGACGGCTGCTGAGGTAGAGGCTGGCGCCCGGGCCGAGATCGGCGGCGGCGCTCGTCCACTGCGTGAGCATCTCGTCGAAGGCGCGCTGGCCGCGGGTGCCGGCGCGCAGTCGCCAGAGCGCCAGCGCCGCCGTGTAGTCGGCGAAGGCCTCGGTGATCCACGCCTCCTCGGGCGAGTCCATCTTGGCGACGTGACCCCACCAGCCGTGCGCCACCTCGTGCAGCAGCCGCGAGTCGAGGTTGATGAACCATTGCCGGTTGCGCCGCAGCCCCATCGGCAGGTTGAAGAACTCCTTGGTGAAGAAGATGACGCCGGGCGGCGCCTGGCCGAACCCCCACGTCTCGAGCTCGACGATGGAGACGTTGCGGAACGGATAGGGCTGCTCGAGGAGCCCCTCGAAGAACGTGCGGCCGGTGAAGAAGTCGTTGAGCATGTCGCGCGCCGCGTTCCCCTTGAGCAGCGCGTACGTCCCGACGCGGCAGGTGACGCCGTCGCGTGTCTCCTCGGTGACGCCGTACTTGCCCGCCGCCACCACCGCGAACTGCATCGGCCGGTCGAGACGGGTGCTGACGCGGGTACGGCCGCCGCTGCTGACCCGCGCCACCTCGGCCCCGGAGGCGAACGGGGTCAGCCCCTCGGGGACGTCGACTTCGATCTCCATCGTCGCCAGCTCGCCGGCGAGCTCCCCGCGCGGGTACCACGGTCCGGTGCCGAGCGCCCAGTAGGAGTTGCCGCTCGGCCGCACCGCGAGCTCTCCCTCGTAAGCGACCTCGACCTCCGCGGCGGCGCCCTTGTCGAGCGCACGGCCGAGGGGGACGAGCAACTCGTCGTCGCCGTGGATGAAGTCGGCAGGGCGGCCGTCGACGCGCACGCTCTTCACCGTCACCACGCGCTCGCGCCCGTCCCAGCCGGCGACGCGGTCGGCGAGCCGCGCCACCCACAGCGCGGCGCCGGCCTCCCGCGCCCACAGGCGCGAGCGGCTGCCGAAGCGCAAGAGGTCGCCGGCCGGGTTCTCGACGCGCAGCGCCTCGTGCTCGACGAAGAGCTGCGGCAGCGGACGGTCCCACCACGCGCGGCCGATGGGCTGCGCCGCGAGCTGCACCGGACGGAGGCCGCCGCGGAAGGTGGCGGCGGGATCGTTGGAGTAGTCGAGCTTGTAGAGGTTTTCTTCCGCCGACGTCGGGTTGACGTGGAGCAGGAGGGTCTCGCGCGAGCCGCGCAGCAAGGCGTAGCGCAAGCCCCGGCCGCCGTTGGCTTCGACGGTCAGCAGGTCGTGCGATGGCGGAGCGAAGCGACGGTCGGCAAAGACCTTGGCGGCCCAGGGCGGCAATGCGGTCGCCGGCGTCGCAGCGGGCGCGTCTGCGGAGGCGTCAACCCGCGTACCCATGGCAGGCGCCTCCGCCGACATTCCCCAACCCCACACGATCACGCTCGAGACCTCGACCTCGACCGTCAGCTCGTCGTTCGCCCGCACCAACGAAAGCGAGGAGCCGGTGCGCAGATTGCGCTCCGCCACCGGCACCGAGAAACGGTCCTCGACGCGGTAGGTGAGCCTGGCCGGCCCGTCGACGAGCAGCCCGCACGGCGAGTCGCCGGCGAGCAGCGTGTACACCGGCGTCCCCGCGGCCGGCGCGATCGTGCCGCGGCCGACCGCGAGCGGCGCGGCCAGCGTGATCGCCGGCCCGCGCCGCGGCGCGTCGATCGCCGCGGCGCGCTGCGCGAGCGTCTCGGCATGGCCGGCGGCAGCGGCTAGCGCCGCGAGCACGATGAGCGCGGCGAGCGCGAGCGACGGCCGCGACGGCGTCATCGCGCGCCACCCGCCGCGATCCACACCGTCTTCACGTTGACGAGCTCGCGGATCCCGATCTGGCCCAGCTCGCGCCCGTAGCCGCTCGCCTTGACTCCCCCGAAGGGGAGCCGCGGATCGGAGCGCACGAAATCGTTGACGAAGCAGCAGCCGGCGGCGAGCTGCCGCGCCACGCGCTCGCCGCGCGCGAGGTCGCGGGTGAACACCGCGCCGCCCAGACCGAAGACGCTGTCGTTGGCGATGCGCACGGCGTCGGCCTCGTCTCTCGCCGGCAGGATCGCCGCCACCGGCCCGAACAGCTCCTCCTCGTACGCCGGCATCCCCGGCCGCACGCCGGCAAGCACCGTCGGCGGGTAGAACGCTCCCGGCCCGGGCGGCACGGCGCCGCCGAGCAGCAGCCGAGCGCCGGCGGCGACGCTCTTCTCCACCTGCTCGTGCAGCCCGTCGCGCAGGTCGACGCGCGCCTGCGGGCCGACCTCGACGCCGGGCTCGAGCGGGCTGCCCACGCGAGCGGCGCGCATGCGCTCCACCATGCCGCGCTCGAAGGCTTCGCGCAGCGGCTCGACGACGACAAAGCGCTTGGCGGCGATGCAGCTCTGGCCGGAGTTGATCAGGCGGCTCTTGGCGCAGGTGGCGACCGCCGCGTCGAGGTCGGCGTCCTCGAGCACCACGTAGGCGTCGCTGCCGCCGAGCTCGAGCACCGTCTTCTTCACCAGGCTGCCTGCCTTCGCCGCCACCGCCTTGCCGGCGGCGACGCTGCCGGTGAGCGTCACCGCCGCGACTTCGCGCATCTCGATGACGCCGGCGACGCGCGAGCTCTGGATCTGCAGGTTGGTGAACAGCCCGGTGGGGAGCCAGGCGTCAATCCACAGTTGCTCGATCGCCTGCGCGCAGCCGGGCACGTTCGCGGCGTGCTTGAGCGCCACGCCGTTGCCCGCCATCAGCGCCGGAGCGGCGGCGCGGAAGACCTGCCAGAAGGGGAAGTTCCACGGCATCACCGCCAGCACCACGCCCAGGGGCTCGTAGGCGATGAAGCTCCGCTGCGCCTCCGTCGCCACCTCCTCGTCGGCGAGGAAGGCCGCGGCGTGCTCGGCGTAGAAGCGGCTGCCGGCGGCGCACTTCCGCGCCTCCGCCTCGCCGTCGGCGAGCGGCTTGCCCATCTCGCGGGCCATCAGCGTGCCGTAGTCGCGGGCGCGCTGCTCGAGCAGCTCGGCGGCGCGCAGCAGCGGCACCGCGCGCTCGGCGAACGAGCGATGGCGCCACCGGTCTTGCGCCGCCGCGGCAGCCGCGACGCGCCGCCGGACCTCCGCCTCGTCGTGCTCCTCGTAGCTCGCGAGCAGCTCGCCGGTCGTGGGATCGATGGCGTCCAGGGTCATGCGCTGCCTCCCGTGGCTAGCGTAGCTTGCGCCGGCGAGCCGCGGTTTGCCGCGGTTTCGGTAGATTGAAGCCTGCCGTGCCCTCGCCAGACCGCGCCCTCGAGGAGCTGCGTAGCCACGCGCGGCTCATGCAGACCCTCTCCGAGGTGTCGCGCGCGGCGCTCGAGGAGGACGACCTCATGCGCCTCCTCCACCGCGTCGTCGACTACGTGGCCGCGCGCCTCGACGTGGCGGTGGCGAGCATCCTGCTCGTCGACGAGGGCGAGCAGCGCTTCGTCGCCGAGGTCTGCGCCGGCGACTTGCAGCTGCACACGCCCGCGGGGCGCGACGACTGGCCGGTGACCGTCGGCGTCTCGGGCCGCTGCGTGCGCACCGGCGAGCCGCAACACCTCGATGACGTCAGCGCCGACCCCGACTACGTCGCGGGCCACCCCGACGTGCGCAGCGAGTACCTGACGCCGATCCGCTTCCGCGGCCGCATCCTCGGCGTGCTCAACCTGGAGAGCCCGCGCACGGGCGCGTTCGACGACGAGGCGCGCGGCGTCTTCGACGCCATCGCCGCGCAGGTGGCGGGCTCGATCCACCTCGCCAGCGTCAACCGCAAGCTCGAGGAGGCCAACCGCGAGCTCGACCTGCTGTCGCAGCTCGACGGCCTGACCGGCATCGCCAACCGGCGCAGCTTCGACGCCGCCCTCGACCGCGAATGGCGCCGCGCCGTCCGCGAGCGCAGCTGGATCTCGCTGCTCCTCGCCGACCTCGACCACTTCAAGACCTTCAACGACACCTACGGCCACCTGCACGGCGACGACGCGCTGCGCAAGGCGGCGGCGGTGCTCAAGGGGGCGGCGCGGCGGGTCACCGACGTGGTGGCGCGCTACGGCGGCGAGGAGCTCGCCATCCTGCTGCCCGGCGCCGGCCCCGACGCCGTGGCGCTGGTGGCCGAGCGCGCGCGCGCCGGAGTGGAAGCCCTCGCCGTGGAGGTGGCCGCGGCGGAGGGCGGCCGCGCGCCGCTGGTGACGGTGTCGATCGGCGCCGCCTCGGCGCAAGGCTCCCCCTCCTTCGACCTGGCGTCCTTCTTCGGCACTGCCGACCAGGCCCTCTACCGGGCCAAGCGGCTGGGGCGCAACCGCGTCGAGGCGGTCACGCTGGGTTTGGAAGAGCGATAACCGCATCCTTGCCGGAAGCGCTTCCATGTGCTGAAATTACGGCCCGTCCGCTCCCCTTCCCCAGGAGGTCCCGTACACCGTGAAGGTCGCCTTCCTCAAGCCGCCGATCGGCGGCATCCTCGGTCTCGAGATGCTCACCTTCGTCGAGCCGCTCGGGCCGATCTGCGTCGCCGCGCCGCTCGAGGAGGAGGGGCACGAGTGCAAGGTCATCGACCTCCGCATCGACGGCGAAGAGGAGGGCTGGACGGCCTGCCGCCGCTTCGATCCGGACGTCGTCGGCCTGCAGTGCAACTTCACCACCGAGCGCAACCGCACCATCCGCCTCGCCGAGCGCGTGCAGCGCGAGATGCCGCGCGCCTTCGTGGTCGTCGGCGGCCACGACGCCTCGCGCGAGCCGCACTGGTTCAGCAGCGCCGGCATCGACGTCATCGCCGATCGGCGACGGCGAGGAGGTGATGCCGCCGCTCGTCGACGCGCTGGCGCGCGGCGGCGACCTGCGCGACAGTGCGCGGGCCTGGTGCTCAACCGCGACGGCGGACAGCTGTCGCCACCGGCCACGCGCCGGCGCGGCGCGACCTCGACACCCTGCCGATGCCGGCGCGGCACCTGATCGCCCGCTACGCGCCGCACTACTACATCAACTTCCGCAAGCCGCTGGCCCTGATGGAGACCGCGCGCGGCTGCCCGTTCAAGTGCAACTTCTGCTCGGTGTGGAAGTTCCACGAGAGCACCTTCCGCGAGAAGTCGCCGGAGCGCGTCGTCGAGGAGCTGCAAGGCCATCGAGGCGCCCAACATCTTCATCACCGACGACATCTTCTGGATGAACGTGCGCCGCGGCGAGGAGATGGCGCAGCAGATCAAGGCCGCGGGCATCAAGAAGTACTTCACCGTGCAGACGCGCACCGACATCATCTGCAAGTTCCCGCACCTGATCGAGATGTGGAAGGACTGCGGCAACCTGGCCATCTTCCTCGGCCTCGAGTCGGTCACCGACGAGGGGCTGAAGGCGGTCAACAAGAAGAACACCGCCGGCAACAACGTCCGGGCCATCGAGATCCTCAAGGACCTCGGCGTCGGCTTCACCCCGAACTTCATCGTCGATCCGGCCTGGGACCGCGACGACTTCGAGCGCCTGCGCGACTGGATCGAGCAGATCGGCGCCTACAACAGCGGCTTCTCGATCCTCACGCCGCTGCCCGGCACCGACCTCTGGGACGCCGCCAGCCAGCAGGTGACGACGCACGACTGGGAGATGTACGACATCGTCCACGCCGTGCTGCCGACCAAGCTGCCGCTCGACGAGTTCTACGACGAGTACTCGGCGCTCTGGCGCCACGTGCTCGACGTCCGCTACCGCACCAGGGGAAGGTGAAGACCTACGTGCAGCTCGGCGCCGCCCTGGCCACCGGCAAGGTCACCTGTCGGCGGTCAGCAAGGGGATGAACATCGCGAAGGTGTTCAGCCGCCCCGAGACCTTCCTCGCCGCGCACGAGAAGATGACCCCCGCCGCGGCGGGTTGATACCGCGCTACGGCAGCACGAGCAGAAACGGCATCACGCCGGCCTGCTGCAGCTCGGCGATCAGCGGCAGCAGCAACAGCGGGCTGAGGAAGGCCGTGGCCTCGAACACGCCGCGCCCCAGGGCGCGGAGGTCGACGGGCGCCGGCTCGCCGTCCACCCGGCGCCAGCGCGGAAACAGCGCCGGCACGGTCGCCTTGTAATCGGGATAGTCGTCGAACCTGGATTCGAGAAAGGCCTCTTCGACGCGGAGGGCCAACGGCAGCAGCAGGGCGCAGCCGACGAGGTAGAGGGCGGCGAGCGTGAGCCGCTGGGTGGAGAGAACCAGCCCGAACCCGCCGAGGAGCGAGCCGAGGTAGAGCGGGTGGCGGCAGACGGCGTAGGGTCCGCTGCGCACCAGCAGCCGCTTCTTGCGACCCTCGATGTGGCACAGCGCCCAGGCGCGGACGGCGAAGCCGGCGACGGCGAGCACCGTGCCTGCAGCGAACAGCCACTTGGCGACGTGCTCGGGTCCCCGCACGGACCAGTGGCTGGCGCTCAACAGCACGAGCAGCAGCACGATGCTGCCGAGCCCGCGGGTGAGCAGCAGCCGGGTACGGATTCCCGCCCGCATCGCCTGATGCGGACAACCAGAAGGCGCAGTCACCCTCCGCGCCTCGACCCCCTCGACCATCGGTAGCAAGCGGGGCGGAGTCTAGTCGAACTCCGGCGTCAAGGGAATATCACTCGCCTGCAGTGAGAGAGGCTTCGCCCGGCCCCCGCGATGCGTCCACGTCGCGCTCCCAGCTCCACTCGCGGATGCCAGCGAAGACGCCGTGCGTCCACGGCGGGTCGAAGTCGTTGGTGGCTTGAGCGAGGTCGAACCAGAGGTCCCACGCCGCGGCAAGCTCCTCGTCGCTCATACCCGCGAGGTCGAGGTCGTCGTCGGAGAGCAGCTTCACGATCCCTCCTCGAGAGGGTGGATGGGCAACAGGCCCTCCGCCAGCTCGACTACACGCGCGTGCCCGTCGGGCAGCTCGAGCGCGGGGCGATCGAAGGCCCGGAAGGCGGCGAGGTAGGGCTCGGCAGCGCGCTCGAATCGCGCCAGCCGCGTGCGGTCGCGTTGCTGCAGTTCGTCGACCTCGTCTGCCAGGGCGCGGACGACGGCCCGGCGGTCGCCGGTGCGAGCCGCCTTCGCGGCCGGTCGCGTCGACTCCGGGAGCTCGGGAGCCAGAGCGAGGATGCGGTCGGGATCGGTCGTCAAGGCGAGCTCGCGATCCGGCGGCAACCGGCGGGCCAGCTCACCGATCACTGCGTAGTCCTTGGCGCGCTGCGTCTGCTTCATGCGGATCAACGTCTCCGCGTCGACCACCGGCGCCGCATGCGGCGCCGAGAACAGCGCTGCGATCTCCTCGCGACCCAACCGCGGCGGCCGCGAAAAGAAGTCGCATCGCACACGCCGCTGCCGCTCGTCAGAGAACTCGAAGTGGCTCGACCAGCCGCCGGCGAGCCATCGCGGATCGAGGGGCGCTCCGGGCCGGTAGCGGGCTGCGTGGCCGGCGAGCACGGCCAGCACGCGGCGGCAAGCCTCCTCACTCTCGCGCAGGATCCAGTCCCCGTCCTTGCTCATGATCGCCAACCGGTGCCACACCACCGCCTGGCCGGAGCCGAGGACCGCGATGCGCCCCGCGCGATTTAGCTCCTCGGTAAGGGCCAGGAAGACGTTCTCCACCGGCCGAATCTAGCAGCGCCGTACCTCGGCCGCCGGCCTCGAGCGGCTAGGTGCCGCTTTGCTCGCGGAGCCGCTGCTCGAATTGCTGGCGCAAGCGCTCGACGTGATCGCGATAGCCCTCCGGGTCGACGAAGGGGTTGCGCTCCGGGTTGCGGCAGAGGGCGGCGCGCTTCTCCACCAGGCCGAAGAAGCTGCCGTGGGCGGCGAGGAAGACGTCGGCCGGCATCGCGCCGAGGCGGCGGAAGGTCTGGCGGTAGTCGTCGACGATGCTCGGATAGGCGTCGTTCTTGGCGAGCTGATAGCCGGGTGCCGTGACGCTGCAGACGAAGACGACGTGCAGCGGCTTGCCGCCCTCGACGACGTCCATCGTCCAGCTCGTGCAGCCGCGCGTGTGCCCGGGCGTGACGTTGGCGGTGAGCACGCTACCGCCGAGCGCCACCGTGTCGCCGTCGCGCAACAAACGGTCGGCGGTGAACGGCCGGTAGGGGAAGCGGTCGCCAAAGGCGAAGTCGCCGACGCCGCCGCGGGCGGCCTGCTCGGCGTCGGCCGCGCTGACCGCGATCCTGGCCCCCGTGGCGCCGCGCAGGTCGGCGATGCCGCCCGCGTGGTCGTAGTGCGGGTGGCTGATCAGCAGCCACTCGACGTCCTCGGGCCGGAAGCCCAGCGTGCGGATGTTGGCGAGCACCTGCGGAACCGTCTCGGCGAAGCCGCTGTCGATCACTACGTGCCCGATGGGCGTGGCGACGAGATACGACGTCACCTCCCGCGCGCCGACGTAGTAGAGGTTGCCGGCGATGCGGAACGGCTCGACCGGTTCGTTCCACTTCTGCTCCTCGGGAGAGAGCGCGGCTGCTGCCACCGAGGCGACGCACGCCAGCGTTGCCGCGGCGACGGTAAGCCACACCCCGAATCTCATCGCCCGCCTCACACCCAGCGGAATCGCTTCACGGCGACGGCGAACGCCGCCACCGCCCAGACGCCGACGATCGCCAACCCCGGCCCGTGGCCGACCAGCGAGGCCCCGTCGTTGAAGACCGCGCGCAGCGCCCTCAGGTAGGGCGAGAGCGGCAGCACCATCAACGCGTCCTGCATCCACTTGGGAGCGTTGTCCAGGCGGAAGTAGACGCCCGAGAAGATCATCATCGGGAAGAACGCCAGGTTGGCGATGGCGCCGTAGGTCTCCACCGTGGAGGCGAGGCTCGACAGCGCGAAGCCCATGGCGATGAAGGTGGCGGTGCCGGCGACCACCAGTGCCGTGAAGACCAGGTACGAGCCCTGGTTGACGATGCCGAAGCCGAGCCAGGCGGCGAGCAGCAGCACCGCTGTCTGCAGCACCACCACCGTCGCCCGCTGCAGGATCTGCCCCATCAGGAAGACCCACTTCGGCAGCGGCGTCACCGCCAGGCGCCGGAACTTCCCCTTCTCCCGATACGACACCGTCACCATGCCCACCGCGAACAGCCCCATGGTGAGCAGGTTGAGGCCGATGAGACCGGGCACCAGGAAGGCAGCGTAGGTGTTCGAGCGCGCGTGGCCCGGGCTCTCCATCACCATCGGGATGCGCTCGGGCTCGGGCGAGCCGGCGAGGCGCGCCTGCGCCACCATAAAGGCCTGGCTCGCCGCCTGCGCCGCCATGTTCCCCTGCGCGATGAGGTAGCTGTTGAGGCGCAACCGGTAGCCCTCGCCGACGCTCTCGAGCTGTGCCGAGGTGTCGCCCTTGCGCCAGCGCGCCTCGGCCGCCGCGGCGTCGAGGGTGAGCACCTTGAGGTGCGCCTCGTCGAGCGCCTTCAAGAACGCCGCGTCGCGCGCCGTCTCGCGCGCCGGCGCCACACGCACCAGCGTCACCGAAGGCGCCCCGCCGGAGCGGAAGATCATCCCCATCCCGAACAGCATCAACAGCGGGAAGAGGAAGGTCCAGAACATCGCCCCGCGGTCGCGCAGGTAGAGCCGCCACTCGATGCGGAACTGCTGGCGCAGCAGGGCCAGGGGGTTGGGGTGCTTCATCGCGCTCACGCCGCTCAGTCGCGCAGGCTGCGGCCGGTCAGGTGAAGGAACAGGTCCTCGAGCGTCGCCCGCCGCACGTGCACCTGGTCGTAGTCGAGCCGCTCGTGTTCGACGGCGGTGAGCAGCCGCGGCAGCATCGCCTTGGGGTCGGCGGTGGCGATCTCCCAGACGCTGCCGCGCACCTCGATGGGCGCGTCGAGGCGCGACCGCAGCCCCGTGGGATCCGGCGGCACGCCGTCGAAGGTGAGCTCGACGACGCTGGGGATGCCGAGGCTCGCGACCAGCTCGCGCGGGGTGCCCGTCTGCAGCACCTTCCCGTGGTCGAGGATGGCGAGGCGGTCGCAGAGCACCTCGGCCTCGTCCATGTAATGGGTGGTGAGCATCACCGTGCGCCCGGCGCCCTTCATGCCGCGCACCACCTCCCACAGCGAGCGCCGCCCCTGCGGGTCGAGCCCGGCGGTCGGCTCGTCGAGGAAGACCACCTCGGGGTCGTTGACCAGCGCCAGGGCGAGCGCCAGCCGCTGCGCCTGACCGCCGGAGAGGGTGATGTGGTAGGCGTCCTTCTTCTCCTGCAGCTGCACCAGCTCGAGCAGCTCGTCGGTCGAGCGGCGCTTCGGGTAGTAGCTGCCGAAGAGGTCGAGCGCCTCGCGCGGCGTGATCTTGTTGTAGAGGCTGGTGGCCTGCAGCTGCACGCCGATGCGGGCGCGGATCTCGGCGTCGTCGCGCCCCCAGCGCAGGCCGCAGACCTCGATCTCGCCGCTGTCGGGGGGAGTCAGGCCCTCGATCATCTCCAGCGTCGTCGTCTTGCCGGCGCCGTTGGGGCCGAGCAGGCCGAACACCTCGCCGGCCGCCACGTCGAGGTCGACGCCGGCGACGGCGAGCACCTTCGGGAACTCCTTGCGGAGCTGTTTGACGTGGATCTGACTCGGCACGGCGGGGCGGATGGTAACGCGAGTCGGGAACGGCGTGGGCTCTCTGCCGGCGAACGGCGGTTCGCGGCGGCCCGATGGTGGTGCCTTTATCGCCGGGAACGAAATCGCGGCATGCTGTGGAAGCATTTGACGAGAGATGCACGCTATGAGGTCCTCGTTGCAGCCTTCCGTCCCGCCGCCAAGCGCCTCAAAGGGCGGCTGCCGCGACGTCGTCTTCCCGGACGGCTGCCTCCCGCCCGTCATGCCCCCTCTGCCACAGCGGGTGAGTGCGCGACTCGTAACCAGCGCTGACGAGACCACGGCCTCAGACGTCGCCGGCTCGCGGGCATCCGCTCTCGCGCACGCCGATTCGCGCCTCCTCGGCGCTCCAGCGCCCTAGACAGAAACCAACAACTATCGCCCCTCCGACCTCAGCGAAGAGCCTGTACTGCCCGGCCAGCCTCTCAGACGATGCGCCGCGCTCCGACGCGGACTATCTGACTGGGTGCATGGGACAATGCTGGGCAGCCGCCGCTGTCGCAGCTTCCCCAGGAAATCGTTCCTTGAGCCTCCCTGCACCACGCGTGACCGGTGACTCCAGCCAGTCGCCTGGGAACCGCCCGCGCCGTTCAGACCAATCTCGCTAGTGCGAAAGCCACGGGATCTTCGGCCGCCGCAGGGATCGGGTTCCAAGGCGCAAGGCGGTTGCCATACTCGAATTCTGCCTGCTCGAAAGCCTCTTCAGTCGTTCGATGCCATGTATCTCCAGCAAATGAGCCGTCGGCGGAATAGCGAATCAGAAATACGCCATCGGGACCTTCTTCCATCAGGACGACGCTGGCGTTTGGGAGCCCCTCCCGACCTCCGCCTATCTCCGGAGGAAAGCCCACGTAGTGGCGTGTATTTGAGCCTACCCCGCGCTGAATCACGGAGAATGATCGGTGCGTCATGGTAATCATCAGGGTTCAAGTAGGTTCACGTGGTCGTTCTCGCCAATGGTGCAGACTCGGCCGACTGGTGCGTGGCACCGTACTCTGCGGCTGTACTCTGGGGCTGTACTACACTGCCACCGTGCTCTGCTGCAGCACCAGAGTTGGGCGCCGGCCTCTTCTTGGCCTTGGCTGATTCTAGAGATGTACGCCCAATCAACCGATCTTGGTTTATCGCGGTGCGCCAGAGCCCTGTCGCGCAAGATTAGCAGCCTCTAGTTCATCGACCCATCCCGTCATCAGCTTCTTAAGACACTCAGGGGAGCACACGTAGATCGAAAAGAAGCCCCCCTTCACCTCGCTCGCGATCGGCACGACGGAGTCCCCATCCTCCTGTTGCGCTGACCCATGCGCACCGTGCCATACAAGCTCGAGAAAAGCAGTCGCCATCGGATCGGGCATCTTGGCACCGGATCCATGTGGGACCAATGCACCGCCACTTAGAGCGAGGAACGAATGCGGCTCACCGACTTTCCCCACTTGACAAACAGGGCAGACGCCATCCACAGGGGCGTAAAACGGTGAGCCTGTAAGGATTGGTACTTTCACCATCAGAGACACAGCCCCGTGAAGAAACAAGATCCGGATGTCAGGGTGCCTACGCCCTGCTGGGCGCGCCGTCTCTTCTCTTCCTCGGCCTCGGCCCTTCGCTTGGCCTCGGCTTCCTGTTCCTCTTTTTCACGCACAGTGTGCTCCACCATTCCAAGTTCGTCGGGGGTCAGCTTCTGTAAATCATCGGTGCCGAAGAGCACCAGCGCGCTCTGTTTTAGCTTTTCCGGATCGCCTCCCATTTCCGCCGGCGTCATCTGTGCCCCTGCGGGACTGGCGTCAAAGAACATGAACACGGCCGCGAACAAGCCCCCTTTGATCATGCGCTTGACGACAGACTTCGGAATCGACCCCGGGTTGCCCTTCATCGGCTGGCCGTCCATCGCTACCCGGCCACGAAATCGCCTGCCCCCCTTGTCATAGAGATGATAGTGCAATTCACCACCGTGCTGGTCCGCATGGCCAAAAAAACGGGCTACCCATTGTCCCCACTGCCAATAGGGCACAGGAGAGTTGCCGTTCGGATCGAGATACTTAAGCGGGTTGTTGTCAGCATATGCGTAGCGATTCCATCTTTGAGGTTGTATGAGCCTTCCACCGGCGCGATCCGTGCTCAAGAGCTTTCCCCTCAGCGGGTTGTAGTGCCTGGCGTGCATGTAATCGAGGTCGTCCGCAGCACTGGCGGGGTCGACAAGATCCCGCTCGTGCCCGGTGAGCTTCATCTGCTCGACGTCCTGGTCGATCTCGGTGAGCTCCTCGCCGAACGGGAAGTAGACGTGGCGTGCCACAGGCATGCCGACGAATTTGTACAGGGTCCAGGTGCCGGCGCTGAAGATGGCAGGCTCTTCGGTGCGGTCGCCCTCGAAGTTGCCGTGCACCGGCATGGCGCCGGGCTGCGTCCATAACCCCTGTTCGTAGGCGCCGTCGGACCGGTAGGCGTGCCAGGCGCCGTTGCTGAAGACGGTGATGTCGGTGTCGCCGTCGCCATCGTAGTCCATCGGCACCGGGATGCCCGAAGCTCCGGTCGACACTCCTCCAGTGTAGGCGCCCGTCGCGTAGTTGAAGAAGTTCCAGGACGGGCCGTCGGAGGTCACGACGTCGGCGTCGCCGTCACCGTCGTAGTCCCCCGGTACGGGAAAGTGGCTGTTGCCCGTCCAGATCCCCTTCAGGTAGGTGCCGTTGTCGTTGTAGAAGTGCCATGCCCCGGCGGGACACTTGAGCGACAGCTCGGCATCGTGGTTGACGTTACCGTTGTAGTCGGCGGGCGCCGGTAGGCAACCGGGCGAGGTTCCCGTCCACACGCTCGAGCCCGGCAGGTAGGCGCCGGTGTCGTAGTCGTAAAAGTGCCAGGCGCCACCGTTGAAGGCCACCACGTCGTCATCGCCGTCTCCGTCGTAGTCGGCCGGCGCCGGAATGTCGCTGTCTGACCCGCCTGTCGAGATCACTTTCAGAAAGGAGCCGTCGTCGTTGTAGAAGTTCCAAGCGGCGCCGCACTTGAGCGACAGGTCCATTTCGCCGTCGCCGTCATAGTCGGCGGGAGCGGGCTTGCAGGTGCCCCCACCTCCCGTAGCAACGGTGCGGACATCGCCGCCCGAGCTGGTCACCAACCGCGGCGTGCCCAGATGGTCGAGCGACATGTGACGCGTCCCTTCGCCCGGGTAGACCGAGGCCGCGAGCTGTCCGTCGCGGTATACGTAGTCGCGCGCCGGGCTGTTGGGCAGGTGAAGCTCGTACTCGCGCAGCACCTTGCCGTCGAGGTCGCGCAGCGTCCAGATGGAGGGGCGAGGATTCACGGCGGGACCATTCCGGTAGGCCCAGAGGCGCTCGTCGTCGGCGGTGTAGATGTATAGCCACTCCTTGAAACTGTTGCGCATGCGCCGCATCATGTGGAACTGGTCGTACTCGTAGCAGGGATTGCCGGTGGCGCAGGTTCCCGAAGGGCTCGCGCCCTGGGTCTGGTTGCCGGCCTCGTCGTAGAGCACGTTGTCGCCGCTGGAGCGGTTGGTGGCGGGATCGACCGGCGTGTCGCGCGCGTTCTGCGGCTCATCACTCTCGATGTCAGTGAGGTTGCCGAATGGGTCGTAGGTATACGTCTGCCAGCGGAGGTTGCCACCCACGGCATAGTTGGAGTCGACGACGTGAGCGTTCTTCACTCGGCTCAAGCGGTCGTAGTAGAACCAGCTTCCTCCCATGGCGGTCACGTTGCCGGCGCCATCCCAAGAGTAGGTACCCGAGCCCCAAAGGTCCGTCAACCCGTGCTGCGCGGATAACGATCCCGGCCGCGGCATGCTGTTGGCGTCGTTCTGCTGGGTGTCGACGACGCCGTTGGCATGGGTGATCTGGGAGTACAGCCCGTTGGCGTGGTAGGTGATGCTGTCGAGGAAGCCGGGAATGGCGGTCAGCCCCCCGTTTTTGTAGGTGAAGTCGAGATCGCGCGGCTGAGCTGCGGGGCAGGTCTTCGCAAGCGTGCACTCGGGGTAGTCGATGTGGGAGACGTCGCCGAGCAGGTTGTAGACGTAACCCTGCACGAAGCCTTCGCGGTCCTCCTCGTCGTCGGGGTCGTCCTTCCATTTCATCTGCGTCCGCTTCTCGGAGACCCGACCCTGCCGGCCTGCATAGGTGTAGGTCTCGACCACTCCGACCCGCGGCAACAGGGCGGGCGAAAAGGGGAAGTTGTAGCGCGTCGCCGTCTCGAGCTTGCCCTTGCGCAGGTTGCTGCCAGAATTGGTGCCGGCATAGGTGAATTTCTTGAGCAGCTCGCCGGAAACCGAGCTCTGGCGCACCTCGAGCAGCCGCTCCGCGCTGTCGTAGACGTAGAACAGAGTATTGGGGCCGTCGGTCTTCTTGAGCAGGTGGCCACGGGCGTCGTAGCGCGGGTAGGTCACCGTGCCGTTGCCCGATTCTCCCTTCTCCGGGTGTTGCTCGGAGGTGAGCAGGCCGCGATTGTCGTAGGTGAAGTAGCGGTTTTGCGGCGAGGTGCCCGCCACGTTGGGAGCCATGTTCACTTGCTTGAGGCGGCCCCCGACGTCGTAGCTGTACGTCGTGGTCGTCGTCTTCAGCGGATCGGCCAGCCCCGAGGGCTCGGTGACCTTCCACAGCCGGCCCTGGCGGTCGTAGGTCTCGGTGGTCGTCACCGAGTCTTCCGGACCGAGCTGCGACCTCAACACAGACACCGTGCGCGCGACCAGACGCGCCCCCGAGTAGGTCACCGTCACGTCGTGCAGCGAACCGTCGGCGGGTTGGATCCTCGTCGGCCGTCCGAAGGCGTCGTAGTCGAGGAACTGCGTCTTGCGGTTGGGCATGCCCGGCCCTTCGGCCTGCCGCTCGGACACCCGACGCGCGGTTGCCGGCGTTGTCGTACAGCGTCTCGCGCACGCTCCCACGCATCCGGCGTTGTCGGCAGCAGTTGCCGCTCCTTCGAGACGCGGGCCGAAGGAGTCATAGAGGATCTGGCTTTGTGCGAGAACCGTCGCCGCCACGCCGGAGCCGCGACGGCGGATCATGAACGTTGGCCAGGGCGGTCGAAGACGTGGCCGGCGTGTACTCGAACTGGGTGTAACCGTCGCCGCTCTGCGGCTTGACCCACTCGAGCCGACCCAAGTCGTCGTACTCGTAACTGGTTTGCACCCCCGCGGTGTCCCGGCTGCTGCTCGGCAACCCGCTCGTGGCGTCGATCGTCTGGTCGAGCGCGAGGAACGTCGTGCCGGAGTACTGCGAGGTGGCACGGACGCCGCCGGAATAGTCATGGGTGAGCTGGTAGGTGGGTGCCGGCAGGTCCGAAGTGCCGCAGTCGCTGCCGGTCGGCACGTTCGGGTTCTGGCTGTCGCCGCCGAAATACTTCTCGGTCAGCACATTGCCGTCGCCGTCGGGGCTGTAGACCACCAGGAGGTCGTCGCCGCCGCGGGGCAGGGGATTGCCTCCCGTCGGCGCTAACTTGAGCGTCCGCTGCGCCTCGAGGAAGCCGGTCTCCTCGTCGAAGCAGGATTCGGTCACAGCAGCCGCGCCGTTCTCGTCCACCCGCTGCCAAGCGAAAGTGCCGAGCACCCAATGGGTGCCTTCGGGCCACGGGCTGTAATCGTGCGCGGCGGCCGGCTGGTTGGTGGCCGGGTCGATCAGGTAGGTGTGGCGATCGGGGTTGTGCTCGACGCGCGTCACCCGCACGTCGCCGGCACCAAAGTCTCCCCCGCTCGTTTGCACCCGATAGTGACCGACTCCGTCGAAAACCGAGCGCGTCACCTCGGCGTACTTGGAAGTGTCGTCGTCGAACACCGTGCGGCTCCAGATCTCCCGCCGATTGACGTTCATCCGGTCCTGCGGCTGGTCCGTAGGCGTCGGCAGCTTGTCGGTTTCGTAACGCACGTAGGTCGTCCGCTTCAGCGCGCCGCCGGCGGCGAATCGCTTCGCCGACAGGTAGCCGCCCCCACCGGGAATGAGCTGCGTGAAGGGCAGGCTGTAGCGCGGATCGTTGTACCCTGCCATGAAGTAATGCTCGGTGTAGTGCGCGAGCGGATCGGTCACCGTGTTCTTGAGCTGCTGGTCCGGAAAAGCTCCGGTCAGGCTCGTCGCGTAGCTCCAGGTGCCCAATTGGGAGCCGTCCGCTTTGAGCATCCGGCGCGTCAGCACGCCCGAGGTCTTCCGGCGGTGCAGCCTGCCGTCGTTAGGGAAGGTGTAGTCGCCGTACGTCCATTCCAACCGGCCCCAGGTCGGCAGCCTCAAGCCTTCCAGCACCCCCGAGGTCCGGCACCCCGGCCCGAAGCCCGAAGCGTTGGTGACGTAGTCGCTTACCGGCATCTGGTAGCTCGAACCGTCGGGCAGCGTCACGCTCGTCAGCAGCGTCACCTCGACCGTAGCGGGAAGCGTGGTATCGGTGTGCGGGCAGCCGCGGGCGATCGTGCTCTGTTCGTAGGTGAAGTCGTAGATCGCCGGCCCGTCGAAGCCGGTGAGCTGCACCTGCTTCACCACTTGGTATGGCTGGAGCTCCTGGCTCTCGTAGTCGAAGTAGACCTTCTGCGTCCGCCCCTGGCTGTCGTGGAGGTTCCACAGCGGCGCCACGACCGACTCAGGGGTCGTGTACGTGGTGTACTCCACCTCCAGCGCGTTGCCGAAACGGTCGCGGATCTGGTCGATACGCAGCAGCTCGTCGAAGTGGTGGATCTCGCCGCTGGAAAACTCGATCTCGCGTCGACCGTCGACGATTTTCATCCGCAGGTAGCTGCCGTCGCGCGTATAGCTGACTCGCTGTGTCGAGTTCGGCTGGCCCACGTCGCCCGTCTCGTCGGTTTCGCCGTCGTGCAGCGTCGCGTAGAAGACGTGCTCGGAGCCGTCAGGCGCCAGGTACATCCAGCGTTCGGTGTCGTTTCCCGGCGTGTGCGGACCCAGCAGCTTGCCCAACGTCAGCAGCCAGCCCAGACCCGCATTGCTGAGCCGCTGCGGCCGCGACTGCTGGAAAGTTCCAGCCTCCTGGAAGTCCCAGACGTTGGCGTTGTAGACTAGCGTCAAACCGTACGCGAAGCCGCCCCCCACAGGATACGAGCCGCCGATCGGGATGGTCAGCGTGAGATTGCCGTTGAACAGCTGCACGTTGTCGACGTCGCCGCTCTGGAACGCTTTGTCCGCCGCGAAGCCGCGCGCGGTGTTGGGATGGTCGTCGGCCCGCAGGGCCGAGCTCAGGGCCACCAGGAGCGCGAAGATGCAGGCCCGGCGGATCACTTCGACACCTCCGCCGGCTGGCCGAGACCTACTTCCATCTGGTTCGGGTCGATGACCACCACCAAGTCGCCGTCGATGAAGCTCTCAGGCGCCTCGAGCTCACCGCCCTCGACCTTCTGCAGCTGGCTGAGCGGCGCGCTCAGTCGGCCGTCGTAGAGGCCGTCGTCGTCCTCGCTACCGCCGTCGCCGACCAGCGACCACCACGCGCCTTTCTCACGTCGTACCAGCATCAGGGCGACGTAGCCGCGCCGGTCTTCGATCCAATCGCCCTCGCTATCGCCGCGGTGCAGGTTGCCGGACGGCAACTCGAAACGCCGTAGCGGATAGTCCTTCGGCACCGCGACCGCCGCGGCTCCGGTGGTGAGGTCGACGGCCACCCAGATCGACTGGAAGGGCACGTCACGGTCGAGCTCCAGGCGTACCATTCCATCCCTCCCCTCGTCTTCGGCGATCGCCTGGCGCGGCACGATCGTGGCGGTGTGCTCCGCGATCTCGCGGGCGACACTGAACCACACCACCTTGCCGCCAGGCGTGACGCCGGACGCTACGACGGCGTCCTTCTCGAAGCTGATCGTCGGGGGAGCTGCAGCGCCGCTCGGCGCGGCGATCGAGGCGAGAACAAACGACACGACTAGGGCACGCCGCAACGCCATCGGGCACCTCCCCCAGAGAACAGATTTTTCGGAACGGCAGGAGATTATCGCACCGGCGCAGCGATCGATGGCCCTGGCGCCGGCTTGCGCTGCTTTCCGCGCAGCTCGGGCGCATTCTCGGACGCCCAACACCGGCGGCGTCCCTTGACAGCCGCCGCGCCGGAGGCCAGGATTCGAACCGTCGTTCAAATGTCGCGCACCCATGACCGAACCCCTCCCCGTCACCCCTTCGGAGCCCGCAGAACGCCGGGAGCGCAACGTCGTCGGCAAGCCCTTCCGCCGCGTCGACGGCCGCGCCAAGGTCACCGGCCAGACCCGCTTCGCCGACGACCTCGCCTTCCCGCGCATGGTCTTCCTGAAGCTGGTGCGCAGCACGGTGCCGCACGGCCGCATCGTGCGCATCGACACCAGTGGCCGCGGCGGCGATGCCGGGCGTGCTCGGCTTCCTCACCGGCGCCGACATGCCGGAGACCTTCGGCATCCTGCCGGTGTCGCAAGACGAGCACGCGCTCTGCCCCGAACGCGTGCGCTTCGTCGGCGATCCGGTGGCCGCGGTCGCGGCGCTCACCGAGGACCAGGCGATCGCCGCCGCGCTCGCGGTCGAGGTCGAGTACGAGCTCCTCCCGACCATCGGCTCGATCGAGGAGGCGCTGGCGACCCCCGAGCCGCGCCTGCACGAATACGGCGACCACGGCAACGTCCACAAGCAGGTGTCGCTGCAGTTCGGCGACGTCGAGGCCGGCTTCGCCGAGGCCGATCTCGTGCTCGAGGACACCTTCTTGTACGAGGGCAACACCCACCTGCCGATGGAGCAGCACGCCACCGTCGCGGTGCCCGAGGACGAGGGGCGCGTCACCGTCTACTCGTCGACGCAGACGCCGCACTACGCGCACCGCGCGCTGACCAAGGTGCTCGGGCTGCCGGCCTCGCGCGTGCGCGTCGTCGCGACGCCGAACGGCGGCGGCTTCGGCGGCAAGAGCGACCCCTTCAACCACGAGATCGTCGCCGCGAAGATGGCGCTGGTGCTGGGGCGCCCGGTGAAGGTGACGCTGACGCGCGAGGAGGTCTTCTACTGCCACCGCGGCCGCCACCCGGTGGCGATGCGCATGAAGACCGGCTTCAAGAGCGACGGCCGCATCACCGCGCAGCACCTGCAGACCGCCCTCGACGGCGGCGCCTACGGCAGCTACGGCGTCGCCAGCACCTACTACACCGGCGCGCTGCAGACGGTGACCTACGACCTGCCGCGCTACCGCTTCGACGGCGTGCGCGCCTTCACCAACAAGCCGCCCTGCGGTCCCAAGCGCGGCCACGGCACGCCGCAGCCGCGCTTCGGCTTCGAGGTGCACCTCGACAAGGCGGCCGCACCGGCTGGGCATCGACCCCGCCGAGCTGCGGCTGCGCACCCTCGCGGCGCCGCACTCGATCGACCGCCAACTGGCTGCGGCTCGGCACCATGGCGCTGCGCCAGTGCATCGAGGCGGTGGTCGCCGGCAGCGGCTGGAAGGAGCGCCGCGGCAAGCTGCCGCCGGGACGTGGGCTCGGGCTCGCCTGCGGCTCGTACCTCTGCGGCGCCGGGCTGCCGATCTACTGGAACCACATGCCGCAGTCGGGGGTGATGCTCAAGCTCGACCGGAGCGGCGGCGTCGCCGTCTTCTGCGGCGAGAGCGAGATCGGCCAGGGCAGCGACTCGGTGCTGGCGGCGATGGTGGCCGAGGTGCTCGGCGTGCCGCTCGACGACATCCGCCTCTGCGTCGCCGACACCGACCTGACGCCGGTGGACCTCGGCAGCTACTCGTCGCGGGTGACGCTGATGGTGGGCAACGCGGCGCTGCAGGCCGCCGAGCGTGCCCGCGAGCTGCTCGTCGAAGGCGGTAGCGGCGCAGCTCGAGGTCCCCGAGGCGCGGCTGGTGTTCGCCGAGGGGCGCGTCTTCGACGCCGCCGACCCCGACAAGGGGCTGTCGTTCCAGGACGCCTGCATCGCCGCCGAGGCGCGCTTCGGCACCATCGCCACGACCGGCTCGTACATCCCGCCGCGCTCGCCCGGCAAGTACCGCGGCGCGGGCGTCGGACCGTCGCCCACCTACTCGTACACCGCGGCCGTGGTCGAGGTGCAGGTCGACGCAGCAACCGGCATGTACGACGTCGAGCACGTCTGGATCGCGCACGACGTCGGCCAGTGCATCAACCCGGTGCTGGTGCTCGGCCAGGTCGAGGGCAGCGTCTACATGGCGCTCGGCGAGGCGACGATGGAGGAGCAGGTGTTCCGGCGCCTGCCGAAGCACCTGTCGGCGGCGCTGGTGCACAAGCACCCGTCGCTGCTCGAGTACAAGAGCCCGACGTTCCGCGAGATGCCGCCGGTGACGACCTACCTGATCGAGGACCCCGACGCGCAGGGTCCGTTCGGCGCCAAGGAGGTCGGCCAGGGCCCGCTGCTGCCGGTGATGCCGGCGGTGGCGAACGCCATCTTCGACGCCGTCGGCGTGCGCGTCGACCAGATCCCGATCCACCCGCACATGGTGCTCGAGGCGCTCAAGCGCAAACAGAAGGGCGAGGAGGCGCGGTTCGGGCCGACGACCTTCCCCGAGCTCGGGATCGACGAAGAAGAGACGCTGATCGTGCCGACGCCGGCGGAGGGCGGCGACGGGCGGGCGATCAACGACTGGAAGGACAAGCTGCGCTCGGGCATGCGGTCGGCGGGGACGATGACGACGCGCGAAGAGGCGCTGCGGCAGAAGAAGCCGCTGACGACGACGTGATGCGACTTCGGACAGAGTTCGCGAGCTGCTGGCCGGCGCGGCCGCCAGGCTCCACGGGTCCCCGCCTCGGTCGGTATCCCGCCCGTGCTCGCGAGGACGCTGCGCGCGGACGGGAGCCCTCCGCCCGGGCGCCCGCTCCGCCCGGCGGCCACACCGGCCAGATGTCGTGTCGCCACACGGAGCCTCGATGCTGAGACTGCCACCGCTTTCGTTTCGTCAGCCGAGGTCGCTCGAGGACGCGCTTGCCATCCTGGATGGTGAGGGTCCGGAGGCGCGGCTCGTCGCCGGCGGCACCGACCTGCTGCCGAACATGAAGCGGCGGCACCAGCAGGCGACGACGTTGGTGAGCCTGATGGGCGTGCCCGAGCTCGGCGGCGTCGTCGACGGCAACGGCAGCGGCCTGCGGATCGGCGCCACGACGACGCTCAGCGGCGTCGCCGATCACGCTGCGGTGCGCGCCCGCTACCCCGCCCTCGCGCGCGCGGTCGAGAGCATCTCGTCGCCGCCGCTGCGCAACATGGGGACGATCGGCGGCAACCTCTGCCTCGACACCCGCTGCACCTACTACAACCAGACCGAGGAGTGGCGCCGCTCGATCGACTACTGCATGAAGGAGCAGGGGAAGATCTGCTGGGTGGCGACGTCGAGCCCGCGCTGCTGGGCGCACAGCGGCCTCGGACGCGGCGCCGATGCTGTGCGCGCTCGGCGCCACGGTGCGCCTCGCGAGCCAGCGACGGCGAGCGCGAGCTGCCGCTCGCCGCGCTCTACCGCGACGACGGCATCGACTACCTCGCCAAGCGCGCCGACGAGGTGCTCGTCGACGTGCGCGTGCCGGCGGAGAGCCGACGCCGCGCACTGCCGCACCGCGTTCTGGAAGCTGCGCCGCCGCGGCTCGATCGACTTCGCCGTGCTCTCGGTGGCGGCGGCGGTGTGGCTCGACCCCGCCGGCGTCGTCGAGCGCGCCGCGATCTGGCTCGGCGCCGTCGGCTCCTCGCCGCGCGAAGCGGCACCGGCCGCCGCGTCGCTCGTGGGCGGCACGCCTCGACGCGCGACGCCATCGCGCGCGCCGCCGAGCTGGCGAAGAAGACGGCGACGCCGATGGACAACACCGACTTCCAGACCCAGTGGCGCAAGGCGGTCGTCGGCCGTTACGTCGAGGCCGCGCTCGGCGAGTGCGCCGGCCTGCCGATCGAGCGGCTGCCGCGACACTGAACCTCTCGAGCGGCGCACGAACGGGCTGATGACGCGGTCAGGGTGCCAGCGCACCATGCTAGCATTTGCTAACCGAGACGACCGCCATGGCCCAAGTGCTGATTCGTGAGCTGGACGACGACGTGGTGACACGCCTGAAGGAGCGCGCCCAGCGGCATGGCAGGTCTCTAGAGGCTGAGCTGCGGCGAATCCTCGAGCAAGCGGCGCCAGCCAGCTTCGCAGAGGCCCGGTTGCTCGCTGCCCGGCTACGGCGGCGCCTCGCCGGACGAACCTACACCGACAGCGCCGCCTCGATCGCCGAGGACCGCACCCGTTGACCACCACCGTCATCGACTCGTCGGTGGCGGTGAAGTGGTTCGTCCCGGAGGTGCTGTCGGAGAAAGCGGCTCACCTCCTCGACGGATCCTGGGAGCTCGTGGCTCCGGACCTCCTCTTTCCCGAGTGTGGCAACACCCTCTGGAAGAAGGTAGCCCGCGACGAGCTTGCAGTCGAAGAGGCGCGCGCCGTACTTACCGCCTTGGGGCAAGTGCCTCTCGTCGTCACGCCCTCGTCGAAATTGGTGGAAGCCGCGCTCGAGATCGCCCTCGCCCACCAGCGCAGCGTCTACGACTCCCTCTACGTCGCACTCGCCGTGGCGCGCGAGTGTGCGCTCATCACGGCGGACGATCGTCTCGTCAACGCGCTCGCGCGGGGGCCGCTCGCCGATCATGTCCGCCCGCTTTCCGCGCTGCGGCAAGCACGCCCTCGGCCCTGACGTTCAGGGGTTCAATCCCTCCGCGCGGCGCGCCGCGCTATGCCGCCGCCTCGCGGGCGCCGGCCTCGACACGCCGGGCACGCTCGCATGGAAACCGGCAGCGTGTGTGGGCTTATTCGACCGCCTCGCCCAGGCGCTGCAGGTGCTCCTCCGCCTCGCGCGCTCGCAGCCGGTACTCCTGGCGCTTGGCGAGCCGGTAGGCATGCCTGAGATAGGCGATCCCGAAGTCGCGTTGGCCGCCTTCGGCGGTGGCCAGTCCCAACACGACCAGGCTGGTGACTTGACGGAGCCCGAGCCCCATGCGATTGGAGATCCGCAGCGAGGCGAGCGCGCGCTGGCGCGCCTCCTCGGAATCCCCCAGCGCCAAATCCAAACGGGAGAACTCCGACTGTGCCTCGGCCTCCATGCGCGGGATGCGGAGACGGCGGGCGGTGCTGAGAGCGCCCTCGTACTCGTGCGTCGCTTCCGGAAACCTCTTGCGCGCGCGCAGGACGCCGCCGCTGGTGATGCGCGCGAAGGCCACGAGGTCCGGGTACTGCCCGGATTCGGCAAGCGCTCGGCACGACGATGCGAACTGTGCGGCTGCCTCCAGGTCGCCGAGCTGGATCTTCAGGCTCGCCCGGTGTCGCAGGAAGAACGCTGGCGGCGCGTGGATTGCCTCCCACCCGCAGGCGGTTGATCACGTCCTCGGTACTGCTTGTCCACGCTCTCTAGGTCGCCATGCAGGTGCTCGATCAGAGCCTGGTAGCACGTCGATCCGCGCTTGGTAGTCGGCATCGCCGAGGACCAGGTTCGCCTGCTCGGACTCGGAGAGGTAGTCGGTCGGCATGGCGCAGGTGTCCGAGCTCGAGGAACACGTGGCCGAGGTGAAGCAGCGACTGGACTACGTATTGCCCACCTTCCCTGTCGATCAGGCGATTGATCTCGAACCCCTGCTCCCAGACCGCGTAGGCCTCCTGCATCTCGCCCTCGCTGCAAAGGGTGAGGCCGATGTCGTTGTAGAGCCAGGCGAGCTCGTCGGCGTAGAGCGGTCCGTCCTCGTCCTCGAACAGGCCGAGGTCGCCGCGCACGCCGTGATGCCAGCGGCGGGGAGCGACGAGGCGCGCCAGGTCGGTCAACCGAATGCCGAGCTGGATGTAGTCGGCATAGGTCGTCCAGCGCGGGCTGGTGTTCGATTCCGTGCGCGAGCGCAGCACGCCGAAGGCGACCCGCAGAGCTGACGGGCGTGCTCCTGCCGCTGCTCGCGCCAGGCCTGCTCGGCGTCGGTGCAAGGCGATCGAAGAGGCTCCCCACGATCTCGGCCTTGTCCCGCGACGCAGGGGCCACGGGGTAGGTCCCGGAGGTGTAACCCGAGAGCGACAGACGCGGCAGCGGGTTCGTCTCCACCTGCTGCGTCTCGTCGAAGAGGTAGCTGCGCACCGTCGGGTGGACCCCGAAGCCGGCTTCTTCGCCCGCCCCCGCTCCGGGCCGAGGCCGAACAGGAGCCGCGACTCGAGGAGGAGTCCGGTCAAGTCGCGCAGTGTCGGCACCTCGTCGGGGTCGAGGCCGCTGCGTCCGAGCAGGTAGCACACCTCGAGGGTGGCGGCCGGCACCGGGCTCATGAACGCGGCGAGGTGGCGCAGCAGCGCGGTCGTCATCCTGCCGGTCCGATGGTCCAGCTCGAGGAGCAGCTCCCTGATCATTCGCCACACCCGCCGATCGGGGGCGTCAGGTGCAGGTGCCGGCGCAGCTGGAGCAGACGCTCCTCCGCGGCGTCCGGCTCGAGCGCCAGGTAACGTCCGGCGAGCACCAATCCATAGGCGTGACCGGCGAGCAGTGAGCAGAGCGCAGAGAGCTCTTCGCGCGGCACCGAACGGAACAGGGCGGTCCCTTCGACGTCCTTCGTCGACAGTCGCGCAACGGGCACGCGGACGCACTTGTCGGGGAGCTTTCTCGTGGAAGGCGTCCAACTCTTGCGGCCAGAAGCCGGGAAGTGAGAATGACGGTGCTCTCGCCCGTCCGACCGCCCACCATTTCGAGAAACGAGCGGACGGTCCAACCCACAGCCCGACCTCGCCCAGGCGTGCCGGTGGCCTGGAGCAGTCGTTCGATGCCATCGAAGACCACCAAGTATGGATGGTTGTCGAGGGCTGCCCGCAGCCGGTCCAGCCGCGGCTCCTCGCCGGCGCGTCGATGCGCCCAGGTAGAGCAAGCGCGCGCTCGACGCCGCTGATCAGGTCATCGGTGAAGTAGGAGCTCCAGAAGAACAGCCCCTCCCACCGGCTTGCGTCCCTGCAGCTCGTCCACCAGTCGGTTGGCATGGTAGGACTTGCCGGTGCCGCCATCGCCGACGAGGACGATCAGCTTGGCGCCTTCGGCGAGAGCGTGCGCAGCGCGGTCAGTTGCTCCCGGACACGCGTATCGCCCAGCGGGTTCTCGGTATCAGGGTCCACCGCGTAGTGCCGATAGGACTGCCCGGAATGGGATCCACCACTACCTTCTTCATGATGGGCTTGGCGATCCAGTCCTGGCTCCAGGCGACGAAATCGCGTCGCAGGTCGGCGGAGCGAGGCGCAGAGGGCGGCGGCCCAGAGGCGCGGTCGCTCCGCTGGGGCCGTGTGTATGGAATGACGCGCACGCCCATAGCGCTCGAAGAGGATCTCGTGCCGGATCCAGTCCTCACCTTCCGCCGGCTCCTCGATCAGTGCCACCAACGGCTTGGCCTCGCGCAAAGTCAGATCGACCGCTTGGAGCATCCGCAACGGTCGCAACAGGTCGTCGTCCGCCAACCCGTAGCCGACGAAGAGGATGGGGTTCGAGCTGAAGAGCAGGTCGATGGTTTGCCGGAAAACCGGCGGGCCTGCCCCCTCGGGATCGCCCATGTACCACTTTTGATAATCGGCTTCGGAAGCGATCACCGAATCGACTTCGTTGTAGCGCCCGTGACAGTGAAACACGGTGTAATCCGTGTCGTCGACGTTGGCCAACGCGAACAGCGCCAGCTCGTTGCCAAACCGTCGGCGCTGGGTGAAGGAGCGCACCATCGGGCCGGAGTGGACGCCGCTCTCCAAGCCGAACTCCTCACGCGGCGAGGCGATACCTCTCCATCAGCGCCCGCTTCATCCGCAGTTGTAGTTGGTGGTGACGAAGCGCCGAATCGGCAGGTCGAGCAGCGCATGGTAGGGGTTCGCTGCGGCTTCCTGCCGGGCATCGGGGCCGAAGCGTTCGCGGACGTAGCTGCCGAAGAGGCCGCGATGGGCGGAACTCCTGGAGCGCCTGCCGACAGGCGCCGACGGCGAACATCAGCCGCTCGACTTGCCCGGCGCTGGCGATCGTGTCGGCTATTCTTGACAACCGTTCCAGCTCGACCGAGCCGGCTTCGCCGCAGCCCCTCAGGGCCTCCTGCGTCCTGGCAACGACTTCCTGGGCAAATCGCTCCATAGGGGGTAGCCGAGGGCGGCGGAGCAGCCGGCGCCGACAAACGCCACCGTCGTGCGCTTGCTGAGCATATGCGAGAGCATCTCCCGATTGCGATTGATGCGCTCGTCTCGCGACGCCCGCGGTCGCAGCGGCAGCCGATGAACTCCGAAGCCGATCGGGAGCCTCAGGCCGTCGTGTGGCATCGGCTCAGGACGCGTGCTGAAGTCCTGATCCACACCGGCGCAAATCTGTCGGCGGCCTCGGCCGCCACTCGTCCCAGCACGATCCCGCTCTGTTGTCGAGCGCGTCGGAGATTTGCTTGTACCCGCGACTTAGATCCGCAGGCGATGCCGTATCGCGAGTGGCAGGCGGTGCCGTATCGCTGGTGGCAGGCGGTGCCGCACCGCTGGTCGGCATCGATTTCGACCTTCCACCATCGTCGCTCCCGCTCGTCGCTCCGGTCCGCCTTGAACTGCACCGCGACGGCACCTCGCTCAAGTCTGACGTTGGCGACATCGAGCCACAGCCGCATCTGCGTTCTCTCCCGACTGGCTGTTGGACACGGCCACCTCCTCTCTCCGGTTGCGGTCACCACGCGCCAAGCCCCGCCGGGCGGATGCCTAGCAAGCCCCCCCAGTGCGGGTCGGCTCACCCTTCAGACACGACTACCGCCTCTGTTTGCTTAGACGGACACAGAGGGGCGATTTCCCCATCGAGAGCGGGGATTGGCGGTTCGCCGCACTCCGCCTCGGTCGTGAGCCTCAACGCCGCCGGGATCTCGCGTTTCAAGTCAAGAGTGATCGCGAAACGGCGCCTCATCGGGAAGGGCTGCTCACAGGGAGCGCGCCGCCGAGCGTCGAGCGATTTGTCATTCCCTGCCAAAGGGTGATCGTCTGACAGTGAGGTGTGTCCATGGGTGGGCTCGTCTCGGAGCTGGCAGCGGCGAGCGGGCGGCCCCGCGGCCGCTTGCGCCGCGTTCTCACCGCGCCCCGCTGCGCCTCGACGAGCGCGAGGTCAGCGTCGAGCGGGCGCCGCTTCCTGTGCGACTCGGCCGCCTCTCGCGAGCGCACCGAGAAGGTGGGCCGTTCGTTCCTGCGCGGCTACCGCGCGGCGATCGAGGAGCCCGACTTCGCGGGCCTCGCGGCCCGGCCTCCCGAGCGCCCGACGTCGATAGGTCGGCCGCAGCGGAGTGAGCGCCGCTCATCAGCCGCTCGCCCGCCAGGGCGACATCGGGGCGCAGCACGCCGAGCCGCCGCAGCAGCTCGACGGCGCCATGGTCGAGCCGCTTGGCGACGACGCCGCCGTCGACCAACGCGGCGAGACTGTCGGCGCTCACCTGTTCGCCGATCCGCCCGTCGTCGAGCAGGCGCTGAAGCGCCGCGTGGGGGTACACCCGGCGCTTGAGGATGCCGGTCCGCCAGAGGTCGAGGAAGCCGTCGATCAGCATCTCGCCGGCGGCGTAGAGCCCGCGCTCGAAGGGGGCGATGCCTCCCCATTCCGCGATCAGCGCCGCCCAGCGCCCGTCGACGTCGCAGTCGGCGAGCAGGCGCCGGTAAGTGTCGTTGTCCTGCTGGCGTTGCTGCAAGAGGTAGACGATGGCGTCGCCCAGCGAGCCGATGCCGAGCTGCAGCGTGCCGCCGTCGCGGATCAAGGCGCTGACGTGCAGGCCGATCGAGTAGTCGGTGGTGTCGATGGGCAGGTTCGGCGTCCCGAACAGCGGCAGGTCGAGCTCGGGGCCGTCGAGCACGGCATCGAACGCCTGCGGGGGCAACATGGCGTCGCCGTACATGAACGGCAGCCGCCGGTTGACCTGGGCGAGGGCGACGACGGCGCGGCCGGCGCGTCGGAGCGCGTGCAGGCGCGGCAGCAGGTCGACGGTGAGGTCGGAGTTGCAGGAGAGGCTGTAGCGCAGCTCGCCGTCGACCTCTTCGGCGCCGACCGCCTGGGCGAGGACGTTGATGCCGGCGGCGAGCACGTCGCGCACGACGTGGGAGTAGTTGGTGGAGATGTAGCTGCGCTGCGGGACTGCCGAGCATCACACCGGGCCGGAAGTAGAACTCGCGCACCTCGACATTGCTCGGCAGCTCGCCGCGGCGCATCGGCTCGACCCAGGCGAGCGCCAGGTAGCCGCCCCACAGGCGCTCGACCATCGGCTCCACCAGCCGGCGCTCGAGATCGCTTCCCCAGGCCGGAGGCGCCAGGCTCAGGGCGGTATAGACGACGAGGGTGTTATCGACGGGTCCTGCTCCGCCCGCCGGTAGAAGGCGTTGACCAGCTGGTTCAGCTTGCCGAGGGCGAGCGGCGTGCCGAGCACGACACGCTTGCCCACTCGCGACAAGGTCCATTCGACCAACGCATCCGGGGAGGTGAAGTCCAGGGGACCATCGGGGCGTTGCACCGCGCTATCATCCCTCACCGAGCCCCCGGCACGGTGGCGAGCCCGCCCAGCTCGCAGGCGATCCGCAGGTTCTCGGCCCGCAGTGGCGGGAGCCGCCGAGGCGACGGCATCTCGGCCGCCGATCGGGAACTTGCGCCCTATCGCAGGTAGCCCAGCGCCTCGAGCTCGCGCACCAGCTCCTCGTCCGCCGCCGACGGGGTGACGCTGCCCTGCCGGGGCTTGCCCCAGGTCTTCACGGTGCGCAGCGGGTGGCGGCGCTGGAACCCGGCGTTGAAGAGCTCGGTGCGGGCGCGGCCGTCGAAGTCCTCGCCGACCGGCAGGCCCAAGGCGTAGAGGATGGTGGGTGCGATGTCGCGGATGCCGATGCCGCGTACCACCTCGCTGTCCGCAGCGGCGCGCACGAGATCGGGCCCGGCGGCGAGGAAGATGCCGTCGGTGTGCTCGTTGTGCGAGCCCGAGATGCGCGAGATCTCCACGGCGCCGAGCCAGGGCTCGCGGTCGACGCGCAACTCTCGGCTGTCGCGACCGGCCAGGATGGCGACTACCAGGTCCGCGCCCTGGCTCTTCTCTCGCGGGCGCGGGTCGCGGAGGCGGAAAGCCGCGCTGCCGTCGCTCCAGGTCACTCGCGCCAGGTCGCGTTCGAGGGACGCGCGCAGCGCCGGCACCTCGGCTGGAAGCACGCGGCCGGCGCGGTCGCGGCCGGCGAGCGCGATGCGCAGCTTCTTGAGCGTGACGGTGGGAGGCGAGCCCCAGGTCGACAACCGCGTGCGACTCCAGTCGACTCCCCCCTCGCCGGGCAGCCGCTGCAGGTAGCCGAGGCGGTTCAGCACGCGGTCGAAGTCGAGCGTCACCAGCACCTCCTCGTCGCGCAGGCGCCGGAACCCGTGGTCCGAGACGACGAAGAGATTGGCCTGCGGGGCGGCGGCGGCGATGCGGCCGATCGCTTCGTCGGTGGCTCGATAGACGCGCGGGATCTCGTCCGCCTGGCTGGCGAGTCGGTCGGCCGGAAGCGGCGGAAACCCCTGCGGGCGGAAGTATCGCCAGGTCAGGTGGCTCGCCAGGTCGACGCCGCGGAAGTACACCATCAGCAGGTCGTAGCGCTCGGCGGCGAGCGCGCGCCCGACCTCGGCGGTGACGCGGTCGCGGCGCGCGGTCTCCGGGTTGCCGCCGAAGCCGTTCTCGCCTGCGAGGGCCGCCTCGCGCAAGGCGGCGAAGCGCGCCGCGAACGCCGGCGGCGAGATGCCGTTCGGGAGCTCGTTCATCGCCCGGTCGGAGACCACGACGCCGCCGGGGATCGCCTCCGCCGGCCAGCTCGCCCACCAGGAGACCACCGCCGTCCGCCGCCCCGCCTTCGCCGCCATGTTCCACAGCGCCGGCACGCGCCGCAGCGTCGAGGAGACCGGCACGTCTCCTTTGGGCGAGGGCACCACGAAGTCGGTGATGCCGTGCACCTTCGGGGGCCTGCCGGTGGCGATGCTCGTCCAGATGACCGGCGAGATCGCGTAATCGGTGTCGAGGCTGGCGGCGATCCCCTGGTCGGCGAGGCGCCGCAACGCCGGCAGCTGCCCCCGGCTCCACAGCTCGCGGATCACGTTCCACTCGGCGCCGTCGACGCCGATGAGGATCACCGGGTGCTGCGGCGCCTCCGGCTGCCGGCTGCAGCCGACGAGGGCGCCCAGGAGCAGCATCCCGACCATGCGCGTGGCCGCGCGTCTGCGACGACCCTGGGCGGTGCTGGGGAGAACGCCGGCGGCGTCAGGGAGGGACGGAGCTCGCAGGCCATCGGGTGGCCGCGACACTATCCTCCCCGCCACCCATCGGCCGCTTCTGCGGGGGCCTACTCCACGTCGACCGACAGCAGCTCGACGGGGCTCAGGGAGCCGCGCAGCTGCAGCACCAGCGCGATGTCGTTGACGTCGACGAAGGTGCGCAGGTCGCTGCTGAGGTGATTGAAGTTCGTCTGGCCGGCGACGTTGCGGTAGAAGCCGTACTGCGGCGGGCCATAGCCGCCGGAGGCCGGCGGGAAGGACCCCACCGCCAGCGCGCCGCCGCCGCGGATCCAGCTGGTCGCGTTGTCATCCGAGACCAAACCCGCTCCGTTGTCGCAGCGATAGGCGATGGCCCATCCACCCTCGAGGTCCGCGAGGTCGCGAGCGACCGGGAAAGTCACGTTGATCGGCGTGTTGCTGCCGTTCAAGAACGCCAACGGGCCCGGCACCGTGAACGTCTCGACCGCGCCGACGGCGTTGGAGAAGACGGCAACGGCGCCGCCGTCGAAGCTGTCCCAGACCTGGATGCGGATGTCGATGCCGCCGGAGCAGCCGAAGGTGGCGGTGGCCCTCAGGTAGACGGTGGCTTCCTCGATGTGCGCGATGGTCCCGGGTCCGGCGGCGACGAAGGGGCTCGCCATGTAGGTGCGCGGCGAGCCGGTGGTGGCGGTCAGGTTCGCGGCGCCGGTGAAGGAGTTGTAGATGGTAACGGCCGCACCCTCCGTCCCGGGCGCGCGCCCGCGGATGCCGTCGGAGTTGAGGGCGCGCAGGGTGGGAGCCAGCGTCCAGGTGCCGGACGCCGCCACGTCGGTGGCCGCCCACGAAGCGCCGGCGCCGGCGAGCATGGTCGAGAGCGCGACGAGGAAGCGAGCCGAGCCCTGCATCGGTGTCTCCTGGTTGTTGTCGAGGTCATCTTAGGTACCGGCCGGCTTCCAGGAAGTACGACTTAAGTCCAATAGACCTCGGGGCGCACGTCCCGACGCGGCCGTTGCTCATACAATGAGAGGCTAATCCGTCCTGCCTGCTCGTCGGTTTCCTTAGGAGAACGTCCATGCGACCCATTTCGTGCGTCTGTTTCGTCATCGCGCTCGCGCTTCCATCCGTGGCACACGCCGGACAGGTCTACGGAACGATCGTGTCGGACGGAAAGGCCTTGGCCGGAGCCAGCATCGAGATCACCTGCGGCTCGGCCGCGGCCGCGACCGGAACGACGGCCGCGGACGGGGCCTACCGGATCAACGTGGAGCCGCAGGGTCAGTGCACGCTCGTGCTGCCGAAGCACGCCGGCAAGCCGTCCGCGATGGTGTTCTCGAGCCCGAATCCCGCGCTCTACAACTTCGAGCTGGTCAAGGGCGCGGACGGCAACTACGCGCTGAAACGGCGCTGAGCATGGGCGACAACGAGGCGCCGCCCATAGGCATGCCGCCCCCCGACGAGCCGTCACCGCCGGCCGAGGCCAAGCATCCCTGGCAGTGGATCGAGCTGATCAAAGTCCTCGCGTTACCGCTGGTAACGCTGGTTCTCGGCTACTGGTTCAACGCCTCGCTCAACGAGCGGCAGCAGATCGACAACAACATCCGCCTTTACGCCGAGATGATGGGGCGGCGCGAGGAGGCCGACAGCAATCTCCGCAAGGACATGTTCAATTCGATCCTGACGACGTTCATGTCGAAGGACCCGAACCTGAAGCTGTCGGCGGAGGAGCAGATCAGGCAGCAGATCCTGAGCCTGGAGCTGCTGGCCTACAACTTTCACGAGTCGCTCGACATCGCGCCGCTCTTCAAGGACGTCGAGCGGCGGATCTCGATGGGCGAAAAGGGACCCGATCCGGGGCTGTTGTCCCGGCTCGAGTCGGTGGCGCTGCAGGTGATCGAGCATCAGCTCACGACGCTCTCAGACGTGGGCATGGTCGAGCGCGGCGACGCGTTGACCGCGAAGATCAAGGATTTCCAAGCGCACGTCATCTTCGGAACGCATGCCATTCCCAATCCGAAGGTCGCCCCCGGCGAGGGAGCCGCGACGCTCTGTATGTCGACGGAGGCCACCGACCGCTCGCGCCACCATCGGCAGTTCAAGCTCGAGCTCATCGACTACAACGCGGCGGCTCGTGAAGTGCAGGTGAGGCTGTACGTGTCACAGGTCCTGACGCCGGAGGAGTGCCAGCGGCCCGACCTGGACCTCGAAGCCAAGCGGGAGGTGGACACCAACTTCCAGGTCGGGCTGTTCGACTTCCCGATGATCGACAACACCCGGCTGTCGGGAAGCGAGCGCACCGCGGTGTCGCTGACGGCGCTGAACCCCAACGTCATCAGCCTGACGCTCGCCTACTTCCCGGCATCCCGGGCGAGCCTCAAAGACAAGCCGTACTATGACGAGGTCATTCGCGATCTCGTCCGGCGGGATCGGCCGGCGGGCTCGAAGTGAATCCGGGCTCATGCAGCTGCCGCCGATCATCGCCATCTACGGAGTAGGCAACCACGAGCCTGGTGACGTCGAGGCAATGCTCCGCGGCGCGTTCGAGCGCGCGCAGCTGACGGCGGACATCTCGGAGCTCGACTGGGACAAGTTCGCCCGCATCCGCGACGGCATCTGGCTGCTCGACCACACGGCACAGAGCATTTCCGAGACGGCAAGACTTCCGCTGCTCCCGACGGGCGGCAAGGCCGATCGGCTGTTGCACCAGGTCGAGGAGCTCGTTTATCAGCGGGTGTTCCGGCTGCTGGTCGCCATCGCCCTGTGCGTTCTCATCGCTGGCCCTCTGCTCTGGCTCCTGGTGTTGGTCTCTTCGGCCGCTTTTCGGTCGATCACGGTCGAAGACTTCGGCTGGGCGTTCCGCGCGGCGAACACGGTCATGGTCGCCGGCGCGGGCGTGGTGCTCATCCTGGTTTTCGTCGCATTGCTCAGGAGTGTGGTGACGCGAACGCTGCGCCCCATGTGGGTCGTCGTTCGTCGCGTTGCGCTGCTCCTGATGCAGCCTTTGATCCTGCTGCAAACCGTCCCCTTCGCGTGGCGCCTGGGCAGTCCCGCGGTGAGCCTCGTCGCGAAGTTCATCCCCTTGGCCGTGGTTTCCGCCGTCTTGAGTCTCGCGCTCAGCCCGCTGACCGGTTACGACCACCGGCAGTTGGCCTCGGAGCACGGCATCAGCTTCCTGACCATCGTCACCATCAGCTTGCTCGGCGCGCTGCACCTGATCTTCAGACAGCTCTGGGTCGGCGGACCGCTCAAGGTCATCCTCGACATCGTCCGCTATTTGGGCGATCCACCGTATCGAGCTCGGCTGCAGACCGAGCTCGATCAGCGCCTTCAGGCCCTTCCCGTCACCCCGGCCGGATCGCGCAGCGTCGTGCTCTACGCCCACAGCCTGGGAAGCGTCATCGCGCTCGACTCGCTCTGCAACTCCGCTGCGTGGCAGGCGACGGACGACGTCCTGCTGGTGACGCTCGGCTCGCCGATCAAACGTTGTTTCATCCGACTGTTTCCGCGCTACCTCTTCCCGCCTTCCGTGCGAGCCGCAGCTCGCACGGTGGCGTCACGCCTGGGAACCTTCCGCTGGATCAACCTGCACCGCCGCTGGGACTACGTGGGTACGAGCCTGGGTCTCGATCGCGGCGGAGTCGGCGTCGATCTGTGCACGGGTCAAGGCCGGCGTGTGCTGACCTCGCACTCCAACTACTGGGCCGACGACGTCGTGGTCGAGAAGCTGCTCAGCGGGCTCGAGACGGTCCGTCCGGCCCAGGGGATGGCGCCGCAACCGACGGCATCGAGCGCAGTCATACCCACAGTCCGGACGACGCGCATGCAGATCGGTACGGCGAAAGGGCTGCGGGCCGCCGCCACCGCTGTCCTCGCCATCACGTTCGCGGTGGCGGTGGTCAAGTTCCTCAGCTCGCGCAGCACATGGATCGAACGAGTCGACGCGGCCGCGCTGACCGTCCAGCAATCCGGTGTCCAGACGCTTGCCGACGTCACCTATCACCGCACGCTCGAAGGCTCTGGGGAGGACAGCTACTACCTGCATCATTTCGCGATCCATCTGCCGCCGCCCCTCGGCGACCAGAAGCCGATCGAAATCGCCCACAACGTGATCTACAGCGAAGACGCTCGCCGCTTCGACTACAAGGCGCTCGCCAGGCACGTGGCGGAGAGCTGCAAGCCGGCGGCGATCAAGCCACGGTGGCAGGTCCTCAAGAGCAAACTGTCGATCCCCTGCACACGAACGGGCATCAGCGTTCGCTACGACGTCCGGCGCCCCGACCGGGTCTACTTCCCGCAGTTCCCGGGACGCCGAACGTTCTGGACGGGCGCCGCCGAGGGCTTTGGCAGCGTCGCCTTCGGTCTCTTCATTGCGATGGGTTGCGCCGTGGTGGTGTTCTATTGCGGGATCCCGCTGTTCCTCTGGTTTCTCGGGCTCAATGCAAGTGCCGCGCGGCCGAGCTACGCTGAAAGAGTCGAGCTGGACGCGTCCTGAGCCTGCGTGGAGCTGCGGTCAGGCGCCCTGGCGTGCCGACAACCGGAAGCCCCACAGCGCGAGCCCAGCGGCGACGACGACCGCCAGCCAGGAGATCGCCGTCGGCGCCGGCCAGCTGCCGACGACGACCGGCGTCGCCTGCACCGCACGCACCAAGTGGGCGATCGCGACGACGGAGAAGACCACCGCAGACACCGTGCAGTACGTTCGTGCGCTCATCGTTGCTCTCCTTTTCGCGGCTTTGCCGCTCGATTCGTTGGCGCTCACTGCCGCGGTCGTCGCGGTGCCGCGCCGCCTGCAGGCAGCCGGCCGGCGCGGCGCAGCGCGTCGCGCAGCAGATATTCGATCTGCCCGTTGAGGCTGCGCAGCTCGTCGTCGGACCAGCGCTGCAGGGCCTGGTGGACGGCGGGCTCGAGCCGCAGCAGGAAGGGCTTGCGCTCGGCCATCGCGCTCAGTGGTAGAGGGTGCCCGTGTTGACCACCGGCTGGGTGGAGTGCTCGCTGCACAGCACCACCATCAGGTTCGACACCATCGCCGCCTTGCGCTCCTCGTCGAGGGTGATGACCTGCTTCTGGGCCAGCATCTCGAGCGCCATCTCGACCATGCCCACCGCGCCCTCGACGATCTTCTGCCGCGCGGCGACGACGGCGGTCGCCTGCTGGCGGCGCAGCATGGCGGCGGCGATCTCCGGCGCGTAGGCGAGGTGGCTGATGCGGGTCTCGATCACCTCGACGCCGGCCTGCGCCAGGCGCTCCTCGATCTCGCTCTGCAGCCGCTTCGACACCTCGGCGGTGTGGCCGACGAGATCGACCTCGTCGCCGTGGGCGTCGTAGGGGTAGCCGCTGGCGAGCCCGCGCAGCGCCGATTCGCTCTGCACGCGTACGTAGTTCTCGTAGTCGTCGACGTAGAAGACCGCCTCGGCGGTGTCGACCACGCGCCAGACGACGATGGCGCGCGATCTCGATCGGGTTGCCGCGCGCGTCGTTGACCTTGAGCTTGGCGGTCTCGAAGTTGCGCACCCGCAGCGACACCCGGCGCTTGCTGTAGAAGGGGTTCGCCCAGCGCAGGCCGGGCCGCTTGGCGGTGCCCTTGTAGTCGCCGAAGAGCTGCAGCACCTTGCCTTCGTTGGGGTTGACGACGAAGAAGCCGAAGAGCAGGACGCCGACTACGAGGACGGCGAGGAACCAGAGGATCGCCGGCACCACCTCGCCGTGGCGCAAGGCGCCGATGGCGAGGTAGACGAGCCCGAGCAGCGCCGCCGGCAGCAGGAACAGCATGGCGAGGCCGGACAGGGCTTGCTTCTCGATTTCGCGCAACATGGCTGGGAACCTCCTTTGACTGGCTATCGAAGTGATATCACAATGTAATCATCTGGTCAAGCGGATCGAGACGCTTGCCGTTGAGCCCGATCGCTCGTTGATCTCGCGTTCCCCAGAGATGGCAGGCGTGTCCATGAGCGGGCTCGTCCCGGACCTGATGGCCGGGAGCCAGGGTGCGGCGGTTCGCTGGCGGCGGGCGTTCACCGCGCCGCTGCGTCTCGACGAGCGCCACGCGAGCATCGAGCGGCACCGCTTCGAGGGGCAGACCCCGCGGATGCGGGAGCGCACCGAGCAGGTAGCGCGCTCATTCCTGCACGCCTACCACGCCGCGCTCGAAGAGCCCGACCTGGCCGCGCTCGCCGCGCACCTCGATCGCCTGCCGGCGGAGCTGCGCGGCTTCGCTCACGAGGGCGTCGGCACGGCGCTGGCGCTGCTCGACGTCTTGCTGCCCTGGCGGCGGCGCCTGGCCGCCTATCTCGCGGGAGCGGGCGCGCACCAGACCTACATCGTGCACATCGGCGCCGGCTGGGTCCTCGGCCGCCTGCCGCTGGCGCCCTGGCGCTTGCGGCGTCGGCTCGATCCGACGCTCGGCTGGTTGGCGCTCGACGGCTACGGCTGCCAGGAGGGGTTCCTCCGCTGCCCGAGCAGCATCGAGAAGCAGGAGGTGCCGCGCCGGCTCCGCGGCTACGAGCGACGCGCCTTCGATCAGGGGCTGGGGCGCAGCCTCTGGTTCGTGCGCGGCGCCGACCCGCGGCGTATCGCCGACACGATCGCCGGCTTCCCCGCCGCCCGTCGGCCAGACCTGTGGGCAGGCGTCGGGCTCGCCGCGGCCTACGCCGGGGGCAGCGACGAGGCGGCGTTACGCGAGCTCGTTCGGCTTGGCGCCGACTTCAAACCGATGCTCGCGCAAGGCGTCACCTTCGCTGCCGAGGCGCGCGAGCGCGGCCGCAACCCGGCTGCGCACACCGAGCTCGCCTGCCAGGTGATCTGCGGACGCTCCGCGCCAGAGCTGGCGGCGCTGGCGGTAGAGACCGGCCGCGACCTGCCACCAGATCGTCCAGAGGGCGCCGAGCCGGCCTTCGAAGCTTGGCGGCGCCGCATCCAGTCCGCCCTGGCGTGACGAGACGCGCCGCGACGAAGTCAGCGGCTGCGCTTGCGCGCGGTGGCTTTGCCGCCCTTGCTCGACGCACTCTTCTTGCTGCCGCCGCTCTTCGTCCGCCCCTCGCTGCTGCGCTGCTTGTTGACGGTGGCCGCGGCGATGCGCTTGGCGGTCTTGCTCGAACGCCCCTTCTTGGCGGCGCTCTCCTTGATGTGCTCGTACTGCCGCTCGTCCTTGTTGCTCCACGACTCGGGCATCGTGACCTCCCTGCCGCCGACGCGGCTCGCGCGTTGCCGGAAGGGCAAGCGTCGCGGCACGCCCGCAGCAAGGCGTGAGCCAGCGCTCGCTCTACCCGTGCGCGAGCCCGAAGAAGGCGCGGATGCGCTGCAGCACCGACGCCTCCGCCGGCGCGTCGCGGTGGCCGCGCTCGCGGTCGCGGCGGTCTTCCAGCGTCGCCGCCGTCTCCGCCTGCCGCGCCGTCACTGCCGCCGACAGCCGCTCCGCGAGCTGCGGGTCTTGCGCCAGCAGCGGCGCCAGCGCTTCCTTGCTGATCACCAGCACCTCGCAGCCGCCGTCCGAGGTGACGGTGGCGCTGCGCGGGACACCGGTCAGCAGCGACATCTCGCCGAAGAAGGCGCCCTTGGTGAGCGTCGCCAGGGTGACTGAGCCGGCGTCCGCGTCGTCGCCGGCCTTGGTCACCCGCACGCGGCCGTGCTCGACGACGAACAGCGAGTCGCCGCCGTCGCCCTCGCGTACCAGCACCTCGCCGCTGCCGAAGTGCTGGTGGCCGGCGGCGCCGGCGAGCTGGGCGACGGCGTCGCCCTCGAGGTCGCGGAAGAAGTGCAGCTGCGAGAGCAGCTCGACGGCCACCTGCCGGCGCCCTTCGGCCCGCCGGCGCTCGTCGCGCTCGGCGTGCCGCCAGAGCACGGTGCGCATCGGATACGGGATCGCCAAACCCTGCCGCCGCAGCTCGTACCAGATGCGGCCGTTGACCTCATCCTGGAAGCGCGACAGGTCGGCGAGGTCGCGCGTCCACACGCGCAGCCGGTAGTCGGCGCCGGAGTCGAGGAAGGCGTGCAGGAAGGCCTCCGGCGCCGGCGTCTCGAGGGCGCCGGGAACCGAGCGGCCGGCCTCGAGCAGCGCCGCTTTGACGCGGAAGGGCGGCGCGTCGAAGGTCACCCGGACGTGGAAGTTGATGCCCACCGGGCGTGCGCCGGCGCCGTAGTTGAGCAGCCGCGCGTTGGCGAGCGTGGCGTTGGGCTCCCAGAGGTCGACGCCGTCGCGGGTGCGCATGCGCACGCTGCGCCAGGAGGTGTCGATGCACCTGCACCGACTGCCCCTCGAGGATCAGCCAGTCGCCGCGCTCGAAGGGCTTCTCCAGCTCGAGGCCGACGCCGGCGAAGACGTTCTTGAGCATGTCCTGCAAGGCGAGGCCGATCACCGCCGACAGCACCGTCGAGGAGACCAGCACCGCCGGCAGCGGCTGGTGGAGGATCACCGTGGCGACGAGCAGCGCCGTCGCCGCCAGCAGCACGATGCGCAGGACGTCGCGCACCAGCTTGGGCATCAGCGGCCCGCGGGCCGGGCTCCACGGGCGCTGGAAGACCAGCGAATCGGCGAGCGAGTAGACGACGAGCGCGGTGAGCACCGCCGCCAGTGAGGCGCTGACCTGCCAGCTCACCGTCTCGCGGCGCGTCATCACCGCCAGCACCGCCACCGCGGTGGCCGAGAGCGCCCAGAGGTGGAAGAGGAGGCGGACGCGGATCGGCCAGCGCGTGCGCCGCAGCAGGACGTAGAGCAGCTCGAGCGCGACGAGCACGCCCAGGCCGTAGGCGATGGCCGGGATCACGGCCGCGGAGCATAACAAGCGGTACGATCCGCGCCGTGACGACGAAGCCGACCACTCACGCCGACGGCAAGCGCCGCTGCGACTGGGTCGGCAACGCCAGCCCGCGCATGGTCGCCTACCACGACGAGCAGTGGGGCGTGCCGGTGCGCGACGACCGCCAGCTGTTCGCCAAGCTGATCCTCGACGGCGCGCAGGCGGGGCTCTCGTGGTCGACCATCCTCGCCCGCGAGGAGGGCTACTACCGCGCCTTCCACGGTCTCGACCCGGCGCGCATCGCCCGCTACGGGGAGCGCGACGTGGCGCGGCTGCTCGCCGACCCGGGCATCATCCGCAACCGCGCCAAGGTGCGCTCGGCGATCGCCAACGCGCAGGCGTATTTGCGGCTCGTCGAGGAGGAAGGGAGCTTCGCGGCCTGGCTGTGGGCCTTCGTCGACGGCGCGCCGGTCACGAACCGCTGGCGGCGCACCGACCAGGTGCCGGCGGAGACGCCGCTCGCGCAGACGGTGAGCAAGGAGCTGCGCGGCCGCGGCTTCAGCTTCGTCGGGCCGACGATCGTCTACGCCTTCATGCAGGCCGTCGGGATGGTCAACGACCACCTGGTGAGCTGCCACCGGCACGCCGAGGTGGAGGCGCTCGCGGGCGCGCCGCGAGCGAAGCCCAAACGACCGCGAGCCAGGCCGGCGCAGCCGCGCGCGAAGCCGGCGTCAAAGGAGAGGACCCCGCGATGAGGAGCACGCTCGTCGGCGCGTTCATGACGTTCATGACGTTCGTGGCGCTCGCCATTGCCGGATCGCTCGCGCCGGCGAGCGCGCAGCGCGACTGGAGCAAGGTGGAGGTCAAGGCCGTCGCGGTGGCGCCCGGCATCTACATGCTGCAGGGCGCCGGCGGCAACATCGGCCTCGCCGTCGGCGACGACGGCGCCTTCCTCATCGACGACCAGTACGCGCCGCTGACCGACAAGGTGAAGGCCGCGGTCGCGGCGGTCACCAACAAGCCGATCCGCTTCGTCCTCAACACCCACTGGCACGGCGACCACACCGGCGGCAACGAGAACCTCGGCACGGCCGGCGTGCTCATCGTCGCGCACGACAACGTGCGCACGCGGCTCGCCGCCGGCCAGTTCAACGCCATGTTCAACCGCACGGTCCCGCCGGCGCCGAAGGCGGCGCTGCCGGTGGTCACCTTCTCCGAGTCGGTGACCTTTCACCTCAACGGTGACGAGATCTACGCCTTCCACGTGCCGCCCGCGCACACCGACGGCGACGCGGTGGTGGTGTTCCGCCGCGCCGACGTGATCCACACCGGCGACCTGCTGTTCAACGGCGGCTATCCGGTCTTCGACGTCGCCTCGGGCGCCTCGCTCTCGGGTTGGATCGCCGCCGCCGACCGCATCCTCGCCGTCGCCGGACCGGCGACCAAGCTGATCCCCGGCCATGGCGAGATCGCCACGCCCGGCGACCTGCGCGACTTCCGCGACATGCTCGCGACCGTGCGCGAGCGCGTGCTGCCGCTGGTCAAGGCCGGCAAGAGCGCCGACGAGGTCATCGCCGCCGCGCCCCTCGCCGACCTCGAGGAGCGGTGGGGCAAACGGTTCGTGAAGACGGCGGATTTCCTGCGCGCCGTACACTCGGGTCTCACCCGCGAGTTGGGGATGGTGGCGCCGGTCGCGGCAGTCGCCGCGACGGGTTCGGCCGGCGCCGCGGCCGCACCGGCGGCGACGCCTGCTCCCTCGCCAGCACCGACGCCGCGGCCGTGAGTGAGACGGCGCCGTCGCCGGGGCTGTACGAGCAGGCGCTCGCCGCGGCGGCGGCCGCCGGCGCGGCGCTGCAACCGGCGAAGCCGCCGCGGGCGTCGGCCGGCGTGGTGCCGTGGCGGCGACGCCAAGGGCGGATCGAAGTCTTCTGGGTGCGCCGCTCGGAGGCGGTGCCGTTCATGCCCGGCTGGCACGCCTTCCCCGGCGGCGGATTGGCGCGCGGCGACGCCGATCTGCCGGTGCGCGGCGAACCGCGGCGGTCCTTCGCCGAGGAAGGCGCTGGCGAGTCGACGCATTCTTTCGTGGGCGCGCGCGCGGGCGAGCCCACGAGCGTCGCCATCCCCGCGGGCTCGCGCGTCGAAGGCGAGGAGCTCGGCCCCGACCTCGTTCCTGGCGTCGCTGCCGCGGCGCTGCGCGAGCTTTGGGAGGAGACTGGGCTGCTGCTCAGCGCGCCCGCGGCCGACCCGCTGGCCGGCCGAGTGGCAGGCGATCTCACGGCGGCAAGCGCGGCCCTCGCCCTTCCGCGCGAGGCCGGCACGGCAGCGCTCGCCGCGGCGCTGCGCGATCGCGGCCTCGCGCTCGACGCCTCGCAACTCGTGTGGGCCGGGCGCTGGCTGACGCCGCCCTTCGCGCCGCTGCGCTTCGACAACCGCTTCTTCCTCCTCCACTGGCCGGAGGAGCGCGCCGAGCAGCCGACGGTGGTCCCCGGCGAGCTCGCCGAGGGCGAGTGGATCGAGCCCGCCGTCGCGCTCGCCCGCTGGCGGGCGGGCGACGTCCTGGCGGCGCCGCCCATCCTCCACTTCCTCACCGTGTTGGGCGAGGACGGCCCCGAGGCGGGCCTCGCGCGCCTCCACCACCCCGTCGAGGCGGACCTCGGACCGTTTCGCCGCATCGAGTTCCGCCCCGGCGTGGTGATGGTGCCGCTGCGCACGCCGACGCTGCCGCCCGCGACGCACACCAACGCCTACCTGCTCGGCACCGGTCCGTTTGCGCTCGTCGACCCGGGATCGCCGCACCCCGACGAGCAGGCGCGGCTGCACGCAGCGGTCGCCGCCGCCGCGGAGCGCCTCGGCCACCGCCTCACCGCGATCTGGATCACCCACCACCACCCCGACCACGTCGGCGGCGTCGCCGCGGCGGCCGCCGCCTTCGGCGTCCCCGTCGCCGCGCACCCGGCGACGGCGGAGCGCCTCGCCGCTCGCGGCATCCGCGTCAACGCGTTCTTCCACCGACGGCGAACGTTGCGAGCTCGGTGCCGACTTCCACGTGCGCGTCGTCCACACCCCCGGCCACGCGCGCGGGCACCTCGCGTTCTTCGTCGAGGAGGACGGCACGCTGCTGTGCGGCGACCTGCTGTCGGCGCTGTCGACGATCGTCATCGACCCGCCCGACGGCAGCATGGCCGACTATCTCGCCTCCCTCGAGCGCGCCCGCGCGCTGCGGCCGCGCTTCCTCTTCCCCGCCCACGGCCCGGTGCTGCGCGACGGCGAGCGCGTGCTCGCGCACCTCGTCGAGCACCGCCGCGCCCGCGAGGCGCGCGTCCTCGCCGCCTGGCGCAGCGGCGTCCACGACGCCGACGCCATCGTGCCGCTGGCCTACGACGAAGCCGAGGTGCCGCCGCCGCTGCGCCCCATCGCCGCGCGCCAGGTCCTCGCTCACCTCGACCACCTGCGCGGGCAACGGCTACTCTAGGTCATAGCCTCGTGCGCGCGCGGTCAGAGCCTCACAGCGACAACGACGTGCGCCTCTTTCACAGCGCTCGGCATGGCAGGATTACCTCAGAATGAACGCGACGCGAATTGGCAGGGTAAGCGAAACCGAGCGTCGCAAGCTGCTACGCGCTTTCGATCGTCTGGTTCCCGCCATCCCTCCTCGATCGGCAGCGGAGGTCGAGGGCGAGCTCGCGCAGGTGCGCCGCGCGCGCCGAGGTAGCGGACGCGCCAGCGCACGCACGCGACACGAACCAAGTGATCGTCGTTAGTCGCGGTCGCTTCCTAGGGATCGGTAAGCGGCGCGGCCCCGTGTTAGCCTTCGCCGCCGTGACGAAGGAGGAAACCCAACGATGACTACGTTTTGCACCACTCGGCGAGGCGCGCTCGCCGCCGCTCTGCTGCTCGCCGCCGGCGCCTTCGCCTGCAAGCCCGCCGAGGCGCCGCCGTCCACGGCCGCCGCCACGCCCGCCCCCGGCGCCGGCACCGAGAGCGCGCTGCTGGCGCAGGCCGACCAGGCCGCCGCGGCGATCACCGCCGACGTGCTGCGCGCCCCCATCGCCGAGATCGGCAGCGACGCCTACGAAGGGCGCGAGCCCGGCTCGGCCGGCGACGCCAAGGCCCGCGAGTACCTGGTGCAGCAGATGCAGCAACTCGGCCTGCAGCCGGGCGCCGCCGACGGCACCTGGCAGCAGCCCTTCGAGCTGGTGGGCATCGACGCCACCGCGCCATCCACCTGGAAGTTCGCCGGCCCCGGCGGCAAGAGCGCTTCCTTCAAGTGGTACGACGAGTACATCGCCGCCGCCGGCACGCAGGACCCGCAGTCGACGATCGACGACGCCGAGGTGGTCTTCGTCGGCTACGGCATCCAGGCGCCCGAGTACCAGTGGGACGACTTCAAGGGTCAGGACCTCGAGGGCAAGGTCCTGCTGATGCTCAACAACGACCCCGACTGGGACGACAGCCTCTTCGCCGGCAAGCGGCGGCTCTACTACGGCCGCTGGACCTACAAGTACGAGAGCGCGGCGCGGCAGGGCGCGGCGGGCGCGATCATCATCCACACCGACGACTCGGCGGGCTACCCCTTCCAGGTGGTGCAGACCTCGTGGACGGGCGAGCAGTTCGAGCTGCCGCGCGAGAGCGAGCCGCGCATCCAGGTGCGCGGCTGGCTCGACCGAGGACGGCTCGCGCCGGCTGGTCGGACCTCGGCGGCAAGAAGCTCGACGAGCTGGTCGAGGCGGCGAAGTCGCGCGACTTCCGGCCGGTGCCGCTGGGCGTGCGCACGTCGCTGTCGCTGGCGAACAAGGTGCGCCGCGCGCAGACCGCCAACGTGCTGGGCAAGCATCCCCGGCCGCGACGAGAAGCTCGGCCAGCAGGTGGTGGTCTTCACCGCCCACCACGACCACCTCGGCGTCGGCGAGCCGGACGAGACCGGCGACCGCATCTACAACGGCGCCCTCGACAACGCCTCGGGCTGCTCCGAGCTCCTCGCCATCGCGCGCGCTTTCAAGGCGCTGCCCGAGGCGCCGCGGCGCACCATCATGATCGCCTTCGTCGCCGCCGAGGAGCAGGGCCTCCTGGGCTCGAAGTACCTCGCCGAGCACCCGCCGGTGCCCGCCGGGCGCATCGCCGCCGACATCAACTTCGACAGCGCCAACATCTGGGGCAAGACGAAGGACGTCACCTACATCGGCATCGAGAAGTCGTCGCTGGGCGAGGTGGTGCGCCGCTTCGCCGGCGAGCAGGGGCGCGAGGTCAAGGGCGACCAGTTCCCCGACCGCGGCTTCTACTACCGCTCCGACCAGTTCAGCTTCGCCAAGGTCGGCGTGCCTGCCATCTACCTCGAGCCCGGCACCGACTTCGAGGGGCGCCCGCCGGGCTGGGGCAAGGAGCAGATGGAGAAGCACGAGAACGAGAGCTACCACCAGCCGTCCGACGAGCTGACGCCGGACTGGAACTTCGACGGCATGGTCGCAGGACGCCCAGCTCGGCTTCGAGGCCGGCCTGTGGATCGCCGAGCAGGACGAGATGCCCGGCTGGACACCGGGCGACGAGTTCGAGGCGGCGCGGAAGAAGGCGATCGAAGAGGCGGAGGGCGCGGCGCCTGCCGCCTCACCGGCCGCGAGCGCCGCCAACTAACGCGGTTCCTGGGGCTCGACTCGGCCGGGCGGCGCTCAGCCGCCCGGCTTCGGCGCCTCCGCCGGCTTCGGCGGCTGCCACCCGGTCTCGAGCTGGATGCTGACGGTCACCTCGTCGCCGAGCACCGCGCCGCCCTGGTCGAGGGCGCTGTTCCAGGTGATGCCGTAGTCCTTGCGGTCGATGGTGAAGGTGGTGGCGAAGCCGGCCTTCTCGCCGCCGCGGTAGGGCATGGTGCCGAGCAGCTCGACGGGCACGGTGACGCGCTTGGTGACGCCGTGGATGGTGAGGTCACCGGTGAGCGTCACCTCGGTCGGCGACTTGCGCTGCACCGAGACGCTCTTGAAGGCGAGCGTCGGGTACTTGGCGACGTCGAAGAAGTCGGCCGAACGCAGGTGCTCGTCGCGCTTGGTCGCGTTGGTGTCGATGCTCGCCGCCTGCACCGTGACCTCGACGCTCGACTTCTCCGGAGCCGCCGGGTCGTAGGTGATGGTGCCCGCGAAGTCGCTGAAGCGCCCGTCGACGCGGCTCACCAGGTGGCGGATGCGGAAGCCCACCGAGCTGTGGTTGCGGTCGATGGCGAAGGTGCGCGGGCCGCTCGGCGCGGCGGCCGCGGGCGCGGTCGGTGCGGCAGCGGCCGCGCCCTGGGCGCGCGCCGGCACCGGCAAGAGCGGGATCAGCAGTGTCGCGGCAGCGATGGCGAATCGATGGAAGCCGTGTGAGCGCATGAGACCTCCTGGTCTGATCGAGTCAGCGTCGTCTGTGGTCGAAGCGCAACCGATGTAAGTACGCGATGGCGATCGCCCGGTTCAAGCGCCGTCCGCCGCCGATGCCTCCGCCTCGCGCCGCGCGGGCGGCGCCGCCTCCTCCGGCACGATAGGGCGGCCCAGCAGCTCCTCGCCGAGGGTAGCCAGCTCGGCGCGGAAGGCGAGCTCGCGCTCCGCCTTCTCGTCGGCCGGGAGGAACGACGCGTGGAGCGCCGCCAGCGACAGCGCGCCGCAGGTCTCGGCGTCGTAGCCGAAGGTCTCGGCGAGGCGGCGGTACTCGTCGGTCAAGCGTGGTGGCGAAGAGCGGCGGATCGTCGGAGTTGACGGTCACCGTCACGCCCGCCGCGCGCAGGCGGTCGAAGGGGTGGCTCGCGAGGTCGGGCACGACGCCCAGCCGCACGTTGGAGCTCGGGCAGACCTCGAGCGGCACGCCCTCGGCGGCGAGCTCGGCCACCAGCTCGGGGTCCTCGACGGCGCGCACGCCGTGGCCGATGCGCTCGGCGCCGCACAGCTCGCGCACCGAGCGGATCGACGCCGGCCCGGCGTGCTCGCCGGCGTGCGCCACGCAGTGGAGGCCGGCGGCGGCGGCGGCGCGGAAGTGCTCGACGAAGGGCTCGTTGCCGTGCGTCGCCTCGAAGCCGGAGAGGCCGAGCGCCACCACTCCCCTGCCCTGCATCTCCAGCGCCCACTCGAGCGTGCGGTCGGCCCACTTGAAGGGGACGTTGCGCACCACGTCGGTGATGAAGCGCAGCCGCACGCCGTGGCGGCGCTCGGCGTCGACCAGCGCCTCGGCGATGGCGTCGCGCAGCTCGCTGGGGCTGTGGCCGAACATCAGGTGGGTGCCGACGGTGAAGTGGACCTCGGTGTAGACGACGTTCTGCCGCGCCTGCTCGGCGGCGATGGCGTCGATGAGCTGCTGGAAGTCCTCGGGCTCTCTTCAGGCAGCGGCAGATGGTGACGTAGATCTGCACGAAGTGCTCGAAGTCGCGGAAGCGGAACCACTCCTCGAGCCCGGCGAGCGAGTCGCCGGCAGGTCGATGCCGCGGCGCGCGCCAGCGCCAGCAGGCTCGCCGGCGGGATCGAGCCTTCGAGGTGGACGTGCAGCTCCACCTTCGGCATGCGCAGCAGGAGCTCGTGGAGCCCGCCCCCGGCGCGCTCGCTGCGCGGCCGTCGTCGTTGCGGCGCTCGCCGCTCACGCGGTGACGCCCTGCTGCGGCGGCAGGCGCTCGCCGAGCCGGCGCAGCACGGCGTCGGGCACCAGGCCGCGGAGGTCGCCGCCGAGGCGGAAGACCTCCTTGACCAGGCGGCTGGAGACGAAGCTGTACTCCTCGCGCGGCGTCATGAACACCGTCTCGATGCGCGGGTCGAGGCGCCGGTTCATCAGTGCCATCTGGAACTCGTACTCGAAGTCGGACATGGCCCGCAGGCCGCGCACGATGGCGCAAGCGCCCACTTCGGCGACGAACTGCACCAGCAGGCCGCTGAAGCTCTCGACGCGGAAGCCGGGCCCCTCCGCCGCCAACAGCTCGCGCAGCATGTCGACCCGCTCGGGCGACGCTGAACAGCGGCGCCTTGCCCTCGTTCTCCAGCACCGCCACCACCACTTCGTCGAACAGCGGCCGGCAGCGCCGCATGATGTCGAGATGGCCCTCGTGGAGGGGGTCGAAGGAGCCGGGATAGACGGCGATGCGAGGCGCGGACATAACCGGGCGCAGCCTACCCCATCGCCCGCTCGCCGCTCCACAGCTCCCTCAGGCGACCAGCTTCATTCGGGGCGCCCGGTTCCTACCCTGCGCGCCGCCCGCGCACCAAATTCACGACTGCAAGGTCGAGAGGCGCAATTCCGTCTATAGCGGTGTCGGCCGCCGCCTCCGCTTCATCACCGACCGCCCGCTGGTCGAGATCACCGCCAGGACCGTCCATGGCCGCTTCCTGCTCAAGCCCTCACCGGGGCTGCGCGAGATCTTTCTCGGCATCGTCGCCCGTGCCGCCGAGCGCTACGCCGTCGAGGTCCACGCGTTCGTGGTGGTCTCGTCGCATCTCCACTTCCTGGCGACCCCCCGCGACGCCCGCGAGCTCGCCTCGTTCATGTGCTATCTGCTCACCAACCTCTCCAAGGAGGCCGGCCGTCTCCACCGCTGGCGCGGCCCGCTTTTCGAACGGCGCTACCAGGCGATCCCGGTCAGCAACGAGGAGGAGGCGCAGTGTGGGCGCCTTAGATACCTTTTGAGCCACGGTTGTAAAGAGGGATTGGTGGCAAGGGTGCGGGAATGGCCCGGAGCCCACTGCGCCGACGGGCTCCTCACCGGCAAGCCTTGTGACGGGGTCTGGTTCGATCGCCGCCAGCAGTGGCTTGCCTGGCTGCGCGGCGAGGACCACGCGCAGAATGCCTTCGCGACGCCTCACACCCTTACCCTCGCGCCCCTGCCGTGCTGGCGACATCTGCCAGCCGAGGTGAGACAGCAGCGTGTCGCCGAGATGGTCTCCACCATCGAAGAGCAGGCTGCTGCCCGGCACCGCGCCGAAGGTGGCAAGCCGCTCGGCATCGCCGCCATCCTCCGCCAAGATCCCCACCACCACCCGTTGAAGCTCGATCGCTCGCCAGCCGTGCTCTTCCACACCGCGAGCAAGCAGATGCGCGCCGAAATGCGCGCTTCCTACGTCTCGTTCGTGGCCGCGTTCCGTGCCGCCGCCGAGCGGCTCAGGAGTGGCTGCCGCGATGTCGTCTTCCCTCGCGGCTGCTTCCCGCCGCCGCTGCCCTTCTGTCGTACCGGCTTCGGCTAGGCCACCGCGCTCTCGCCAACCCTCAGGACGACAACGCCCCCAAGCTGACTCGCTCGAGGGCGAGCTGCGCTCCGCCGCGCTGAAATCGACGCCAGCGAGCCGCTGCGACCGCTCGGGCGGCCGCGATAGCCGCTGCTCCCTGCCATCTCCGCCGACTTAGATGGCCCTCGGAGTCGATTCTGCGCCACCGAGGCGCGCCGCGACCATGCCTCGCAGCGTGCCCTTCCTAACTATGCATGGCACGGTTTGATGGTTTGATGGGGTTTGATGGGTCGTCGACCACCGGCGTGGGCTCCGCGCCGACAGGGCGCGCCGCGCGCACGCCTGGCGCGTGCCTCTCCCAACTATGCATGGCACGGTTTGATGGTCGTTTGATGGTCGGAACGAGCACATGATGCCGAATCTTCGCGTCACCGCCGGTTCGTTCCGATCTCCTGTCAATCAGAATTCCATCAAGGCGAGGCAGTTGGCCTTCAGCCACCTTCATATGTCGTCTTGAACGCCGATTCGCTTCCAACAAAGAACCGATACTCTTCGTCAGCAGAATCGACCGCTTCCCCCCAGATTTCACCAGCATCACCCCAGCCACGGCCCTTCAGCTCGCGGACACGACGACCATCTGTATCGACGGCGAAGAACCTCGTCACCTGAAGACCATCTCCACTCCAGTGCCGGGAACAAGCGCGCCCCGCGCCATCGATGAGTATCACAACGCCTCCGCCTTCAACCCTATCTGCAGCGCAACGACGGTCCGAGTACCGAACGATCACCCAGCCGATGTACGAACTGGGAATCTCGAAGACTGCCACACGCGAAGGGCAGCCGAGCGCGTTGATCACAGCCAGCGCCAGAAGAAATCGGCACATGAATCTATTGGGACTCATTTCTAATTGTTGATTTGACTTTCTTGGTACTTATGTGGCTCCGGAGTGTCGGGCGGCTCCGGAGTGTCGGGCGCCCGAACCTAGGCGGGAGGACGGAAGCGCAGATCTGCGATCGCTTCGTAGCCCTCCCGGAAAACGGCCTCCATTCGCTCCTCAATCCGACTCTTACCGTTGGCGACGACGATCGAGTAGCTATTCCAGTCGGCGAGCCTCTCGGGTGTCGGGAACACGACGTGCAGAAATTCCCACATTGCCTCTCCCGCACTCTCTGAGCTGAGCAGGTACGTCATAGCGTGCTCAGCGTCGCCGAGAGTCGCTTGTATCTCAAGCGCAATGCTCAGTGCTGCAATTGCATGACTCCCCCAAAAGCCCATGGCCACTGGCGCAGCTGCAAACAGTTTGCTCAACAGCGCTTGCCACTCAAGCGCCGGGCCACCGTCGCAGCACAGAAGTGCAACGGCGCTGCCTTCGAACTCGTCACGAGACGCGGCGGTGAGACGATCAAAGCGAATGACTCGCACTGGCCGCCCAAGGTACTCGCCAATCGGCCGCCTGCCACCTGGCTTTGCGAGACCGTGGGCGTGTCTTCGGATCAATTGACTCCCGCCGGCCCCTGCTCCTCCCCGTTAATGAGTCTCTGCAGCCATTGCGCCTGCGCGGGCAACAGGCAGAGCAGTCGCCTCCGGCTGGCTCTCTGCTGGCTGGAAGCCGAAAGAACAACTCTCAAGTAGAGCGCGAGCTGCGCCTCGTCGAGACGGGGCACCTCCCAGTGAACAATTGCCACATGCCGTCTTTGTAGCCATTCGAGATCTGAGAGCATCTCCTCGAGTGCATCCCAGTTCCGCCCGTAGTACTCCGGAAAGGCAAGGCCATCCGCAAGCGCGTCGTGAAGCTCCCTGACCGAACCAATCTCGCGAGGCAATTCGCAGATGTGTGCTCCCGCGGCCTTGAGCTCAGCAACCTTGGCCGCCAAGTCCTCTTGAAAAATGAGCGCCTGGTGCGGAATTGAGCTCATCGGATCCTTATGAACGTCGCGTAATGATCAGGCGTGTAGAAGATCTCGCCCCCCGCCCCCATGACCAAACGCTGGGGCCCGGCTCCGGCCACGCCGGCCGTGGGAATTGGAACTTTTGTATAGTAGCCGGCTGGCTGAGCCGGCAAGAGGCCTTCGAAGTTCTTGAACACGGTCTTGCCTGCACCAGCCTGTGCTCGTGCGAGAGCCTCTGCGATGTCAATCGTCCCTTCGCCTACAGCGACGCCCCTGTTTACAACCTGTACTCCAGATAGGAACCGAGGCATCCCAAGCGGCACCATGCCGATAAGAAACTCATGGCATTCAACTCCGCTGGGCGTAGAATGGCAAACGGGCGGCGGGGGTTGTTGAGCTTCATCGAGAGCCGTTAGGAATCGCTGCACGGCGTCGACCAAGCCCGCAGCAAGCGGACCACTTGTGACCCCGGGTCCTCTACGCCTCTGCGCGGTTTCTTCACCCAAAACTCGGGCAATGAAGGGGGGTATATAGTCCCCCTGAGCGACGACGGTGATCTCTTCCTGGCACACACCCTCGCAGTCGAAGAGGCCGAGCGGGTCTGAGTTGCGAACAGGATTTCCGATCACGTAGCTATAAAGGTTCCAAGTTCGAGGGTCAACCCGCTGGCCGCTCAGCGGATCTGGGCGGAGGAAACGAGCCAGCAGCGGTCTGTAGTACCTGGCATGCATGTAGTCGATATCGTCCTCAGTCGAGTTCGGATCGCCGAGGTCCCGCTCATGCCCGGTAAACTTCATCTGCTCGATGTCGCCGGAGAGGGGCGCACTCGACACTGCGATGTCGCCGTACGGCCAATACTCGCGGTAGACCTTGGTCGACCCGTCGCCGTACGTCTCCAATCGCACGCTGCCGAGGTGGTCGACGTCGAAGTGAACAGTAAGCCCGTCAGAGCGCACGGATCCCAGGAGGTTGCCCTCACGGTAGACGTAGTCCTCCCAACTGTAGGAGTTCCCCGTCTTCGTGAAGTCCGTCAGGATCTCGCTTCCGGCTCCGCGAAGCGCAAAGGTGTCGACGCGCGTTCCCGTCGTGCGCCAGGACCAGACGCGCTCGCCGCTCGCGTCGTACGTGTGCACCCAACCCTCCGACCCGGTGTAGATGGTCGCAAGGTTCCCGAGCACGTCCCAGGTATAGGTGCTCCCCTGGTAGTTGGTCAGGTTGCCCGAGTTGTCGTAGAGGGCACCTTGAAGGCGGTTGGTGGCCGAGTTCGCGGTGTAGTCGACGTAGCTCGTGGTGTTTCCCACGCTGGTGACCCGGTCGAGGTTCCCGAACACATCGTAGCGGTATTCCTGGTAGGGAGTCGCAGCACTCGGGATGCGAGCCGACAGAAGCCGCGAGCTGGCGTCGTAGGAGAACTCTTTCGCCCCCAGGCGGAAGATGTTCCCCGACCCGTCGTACGTGTAGCCTTCAGGGGGCCAGAGGTTGGCCGCGCCGCGGTCGGCGCGCAGCACGGACGGGCGGGGGATGCCAGAGGAATCCTTGGACTGGGCGAAGACGACACCGTTTGCGTGCCGGACTGACTCGACCAGCCCGTTGGCATGGTAGGTGATTGCCGGGTCCGAGGAGCCCGGAACCTCGGCGAAGCCCGGGACGACGATCGGCCGCCCCATCTCATACTGAGTGGTACGGTCACGCGCTGCCGCGGTGCAGGTTGCCAAGCGGCAATACGGGTAGGTCGTCTGAGTGATCTGCCCCACACCATCGTACTGATATTCCTGGGTCCACTTCTCCAAGGGCTCAGTCACACCCGGCCCCAAGAGCGTCGTGTCTTCGGTCTCCAAGCGCCCGTGCAAGGAGTTGTAGAAGAAGTCCTGCTTCACCTCGAAACGCCTGCATTGGTTGTCGACCTTCCGATAGTTCAGCGACTGCGCCTGCGCCAGCTCGCCGTTGGCTCGATAGCTCAGGCGCCGGAGAACCGACTGCGGCGAGCTGACCTCGGTCAGGCGGCCAGCCTCGTCGTAGGAGAACAGCACCGTGCCCGTGGGGGTCTCTTTGCGGGTGACGTTGCCCCTGGCGTCGTACTGATAAGTGACGGTCCCGCTCTCGGGTTGAACTTCCTTGGTCAGGAAGCCGCGCCCGTCGTAGACGAACGTGCGCAGCTGGGTAGTCCCGGCACCCGAGTTGTTGACCACCGTCACCAAGCGGCCGCCGGCGTCATAGTTATAGCGATGCCAGGTGCCGTTCGGCTCACGGATCTGCCGCAAGCGGCCCAACCCGTCATACTCCTCACGGGCGGTAACCTGTACCTCCCCGGATGCACTCCACACCCGAGACGTGCGAAGCACCACCCGGTTGCCCTTGTAGTCGAGCCTCGTCACCTTGCCGTCGGCAGCCTCGACGAGGGCTGGCCGTCCGAACGGGTCGAAACCGCTGTACTTCGTACCCTTCGAGCTGCCAGGCTCGGTCACGAAGGTCGCCCAGCCAAGCGCGTTGAAGAGAGTCAGGGTCGAGCTCTCCTGGTTGGCGGGTAGCGACGTTCCAGTGCCCGCAACCCTGCCCACACCGTCGAGGGCCCACTTCTTCCGGCCCAGCGTCCCACCTACAGAGGCCTCGATGAGGGGTGGTACAAAACCACCCACGCGGTAGTCGATCGTCGTCGTCGCATCGCCCGCAGGGCTGCTGCTCTTCAACCGACCCATGTCGTCCCTGACGAACGTCGTCAGATGGCCTGCCGAGTCGCGCGACGCGGACGGCAGTCCCGTGTTCTGGTCGATGTCGACGTCCAGCAGGTTGAGCTCCCCGGCCCCTACGATCGAGGTCGCGTTGACAACGGTCTTCTTACGGGCGCCGAACTCGTAGTCGTGCACGTATTCGTACTTCGCCTGCGGCGGCAGGTTCCCGCAGACAGTTGCGGTGTCGAGCTGCTGCGTGTCGCCTCCATACCACTTCTCCGAGGTCACCTGGCCCGGTAGCCCTGCCACGGCGTGGTCGAACATCACGACGACGTCGAAGGCACCGCGGTTCGTGCGACCCTTGAGCGACCGCTGGCAGCGAAGAAAGCCGGTCAAGCGTTCGCCGGTCAAGCGTTCGAATTCGAACTCCTGCCGTTGGACGGAGCCGCCGGCGCGCTGCTCCCGATAATCATAAGTGTTGAGGATCCAGGGCCTGTCCCAGGCGGGGCGACCATCGGGGTTCCAGTTCGTCACGTCAGTATGGGTCGTACCCTGTCCGAAGTTGTCGCTCGTCGTGACCTCCCGATAGTGGCCGAGCCCGTCATAACCGCCATTGACCGTGAGCACCCAGGCCTTCGCACCGCCCGAACCGGGCAGGAGGTCGTCGAACACAACGCGCTGCGACTTGAGCCGCTGGTTTTGGTGGGTGGCTCCCGTAAAGCACAAGGGTTGGTGCGGGCACGGCGGCTGCGTTGAACCGTCGTTCTCGTAGGCGACGTAGACCCGCCGTACCGGATCGGTGGCACCGGCGGCGAAGATCTCCTGAGACAGAAAGCGGCCGGAGCCGTCGCCCGTTTGCCGCCGCGAGAATGGGAGACCATATTCGTTGGCGTAGGTCTCCGGCGGCCCGCCATTCTGGCAAACATCATAGGGACAGGCCGAGTAGTACGTGAGCACGCGATGACCCTCGGACTGATCCGGCTCGCTCGGCGGATAGCGAACTTCGCGCACGATCTCGTTTGGAGAGCCGGAAATCGTCCCATAGAACCAGTCGCCGAGAGGACTATCGCCTTCGGCGTAGAGGCTGCGCTGGGTGACCCCGATTACATCGCTCCAGGTCGGAATCGTCCATAGGTAGCGACCGTCGTCATTGGGCCGTGGCTCAGGCAGAGAGAACCGCGCGTAGTCCCACGTGATCGCACCCCCTGTCGGAAGGCGCAGGCGGCTGATGGGCCCGGGATAGTCCGTCCCGTCCAACCGGTAGCTCGGAGAGTCTCCCGACAGCGGCATCGTGTAACTGGTGCCGTCGGGAAGGAGGATCTTCGTCAATAGAGTTACCCGAGGCGGCGCGGGAGCGGGGCACTCCTGCAGTCGCGTGCCCCAGCCCCTCATCCGGTACTCAGGAAAGCCGCCGACGACGTTCTGATCGTTGTAAAATAATTCGTATCTGGCTGCGGTCGCACCCCACGCGGCGAGGTCGATATACTGGATCACTGATCTGGGCTCGCCGGGACCGGTATACCCAGTCTGCCTGAAGTGCACGACGTGGGTTCGCGAGCCGTCGGTGATAGTCCAGGTCATGGGTATCGTCCGGCCCGCGTCGAAGTAGTCGTAAGTGATCGTGAGGCCGTTCCCGAAGCGGTCGACGATGCTCGTTGGCTGGCCGTTGTCGCCGAAGTAGTGACGAGTGCCGTCCGGGAACTCCAGGATACCGGTGTCCTGGTCGTAGCGCAGGAAGGAGCCATCCCGCGAATACAGGATGTTGGAGTGGGGAGGGAGGTCGCGGAACAGGGCGTGCTCGGCACCATCCATGCTGCGATAGGTTCCATCGCCCGGCCTCGGCGCGGATTCGTACCCCTGGGGCAACACGGGGCCGGGGTTCATATGCCCGAGCGAGAACGACCATCCGAGCCCGGCATTGGCGAGAGGATCCGTGATGGCGTAGACGCTCGTAACGTGGTTGGAGGCGCAGAGCCCAGCCTTGCTGACATGGTCGAAAACATTGCTGTTGTAGGTCAGGGCGAACGAATAGGACCCCATCGTGCCGCCGACGGGATAGCTGATGCCGATCGGGATGCGCATCGACAAGTTGGAGTTGAAGCCGTTCACGGTGTCGATGCCGCCGACGTCGATCATCCCGGATGGCGTGAACCCACGCGCAATGTTCGGGTGCTGAGCCCGAGCCGGCTCAGCGGCCGCCAAGCAGAGCATGACCACACCAGACAAGACCGCGATGAACGAAGCAATTCGCTGCACAGCCATCACCCTCCTGGACACGACCTAAGGTACCCGCCGCAGCCTGGCCAGCCGCGGCTCCATGACCAACGGGTCCAACGTGGGCCCGCGCACTATGACTACCGTATCCACGCGGTCGCGGCGATAGCGCATCTCCACACCGCGGCCCGGCCCGTGCTCGTGCCCGGCCTTCGCCTCGATGCGTCGCCACTGCGCCCCGTCGGGATCGCCGGCGACCGCCGTGAAGCCGGCCTCCGTCTCTGTTCCTCGAGCCGTCGACGTCGCCCCGGGCTCGGACGGATCCCACGTCTGTCGCACCGAAACCGTCGTGTTGCCGCTCGCTGTGGCGTAGGTGCACCCGACGTCCCGGCTTCCCGGAAACGTCATCTCGGCGGCCTGGCGGTTGTCGACATCGATGCCCAGCTCGGCCTCGATCTCCTCCGCCGTGAACGGGCAGGGCACCAGCGTCGCCGGCGTCACCGGTGGATCCGCCCTGGCGGCGAGCCCGCCGAGCAACCACAGCCCCACCAACGTGCCGGTCGCGGCAGTCCTGCGCTTCATGGTCTTCCTCCAGCTCATGGGGTGATCGTGATGGCGAACGTCGAGGTCACCGCACCGCTGCCGTCGTTGATGCCGTAAGTGATGGTGTCGGTACCCGTGACGTTGGCGTTCGGGGTGTAGGTACACCAATACTGCGGGTTCCCGCAGCTGAGAACGCCCTTCTGAGCGGCGGCGCTGTAGACCGTCGTCGCCAACGGATCGTTGTCGGGGTCGTAGTCGTTGCGCAGCAGTTCGAACACGGAGAACTTCAGGGTCGTGTTCTTCGGCGTCGTGAAGCTGTCAGATTGCGGCACCGGCACGCCGTTGGTGTTGCCGACGCGGATGCGCACGATAGCGGTGTCCGAGCTGCCCTGGCCATCCGTGGCCGTGTACTTGAAGCTCGTCCTGCCGCTGAAGCCGATCGGTGGGTGGTACATGCAGCCCGCGCTGTCGCACGTCAGCGTCCCCAGCAAGCCTGTGGAGTCGACCGAGGCGACGGTGACGGGATCGAGCTCCGCGTCGAAGTCGTTCTGGGTGAAGAAGGCGTTGGGAATGTAGGTCTGGCTCGCCGGCGACAGGTACAAATCCTCGCGGGCGTCGAAGGGCAGCGGCTCCTTCCCTGTCGGCAGGGTAGTGACGTTGATGTACGCCGTCCCCGGCGGGTTGACCGTATCCGTGCCGCCGTATTGGAAGTGATCCGTGCCCACGAAGCCGGCGTTCGGCGTGTACGTGCACTGGTACATCGGGCTCGAGCAGGTGAGCGAGCCGTAGTCCCTAGCGCCGGTCGTCAACGTCACTCCGATGGTGTCGCCGTCGGGGTCGACATCGTTCTGCACCACGTCTTGGACGGTGAACGACAGCGGCTTGTTGCGCAACGTCGTGAAGTAATCGTCGGTCAGGGTCGGGGCCGTCCCGTGGGTGCCGACGTAGAGGCGCACCGTGGCCGTGTCGAGGTGCCCGGCCGCGTCGGACACCGTGTAGCGGAAGAAGGTCTGTCCCGAGCCACCGGTGGGCGGCGAGTAGGTGCACTTCTTCGGCTCGGTCGTGCAATCGAGGGTCCCCATCAGGATCGCGGTGTCGATCGCCACGATGTAGAGGGTGTCGCCGTCGGAGTCGTAGTCGTTGGCGAGCAACAGCGACTTGGGGATGGGCAGCGAGCCGTTGGGGGTGCAATAGAACTGTTCGCCCCGCGCATCCGTGATGGAAGTCCACTGGTTGACCGTCACCGTGACGCGCGCCGTGGACGATCCGCCCCAGGGGTCGGAGGCCGTGTAGTCGAACGTCGTGGTGCCGACGAAGGAGTCCGGCGGGGTGAAGCGCACCGCCCAGCCGGTGGGGGTCTGCACCACGTTGACGGCGGCACCGGGGTGCTGCGCGATCACCGTGTAGAGAGTCAGCGCGTCGCCGTCGAAATCGCTGTCGTTGGCGAGCACGTCGACGACGACGGGGATGTCACGTTCGGTCGTCGCCGTGTCGTTGGTCGCCACCGGCGGGACGTTGGCCGTGACTTCGCGCTGGAAGTCGTCCGACTGCCCGGCGCCGTCGAAGACGGTGTGGGTGATGACGTAGCGGCCGGAGTGTGCGTAGGTGTGAGTCTGGTCGGCCCAGGGAACTGGCTCACCGGGCTCGACCACGGTGCCGTCGCCGAAGTCCCAGATCCAGCGGACGATGCCGACGTCGTCTGTCGACTGGGTGGAAACCGTGAACGTCCGCGGCGGAGGATTGGGCAGGTGGATGAGCTGGAACATCGCCACCGGCGGGGCGTCGATGATCCGCACCGAGACGAAGCCGCGCTCGTATGGCGGGCTGACGCCGTCCAACGAGATCAGATACTCGAAGCTGGCCGTGCCTACGAAGCCGGGTGCGGGGGTGAGCTCCCACTCCGACCCGGAGGGCGTGCTATCCAGGAGCTTCAGCGAGCCATGCAGGGGGTTCTCGGCGCCCACGAAGCGGGCATTCGAGGAGTCGTTCGCGAGCAGCTGGGTGCTCGTGACCGTGATCGGCACGTCTACGGTGGTCTCGAATACGTCAGGCTTCGCGACCAAGGGCTCGTGCACGGCGATCGAGACGACGGCAGAGCCCGTATTGCCAGCGGCGTCACGGACCGTGTAGGTGAACGAATCGGTGCCGACGAAGTTCGCCGGCGGGTTGTACGTGCAACTCGTGGCGCCGGGGGCGACATAGCACTTGTTGAGGTCCCCATGATCGAATCTCACCCCCGCCAAGTCGTTGATGAGCAGCTCGGACGTGCCGATGGCAAGCGGCGTGTTCCGCGGCATCGAGAACGAATCGTTCTGTGCCAGGGGGACTGCCGGGCTCTGCAGCGTCACGCCGCCGCTCGCAGTCGAGACGTCTCCGTTACCGTCGGTGACTTCCAGCGTCACCAGGTAGTAGCCAGGAGAGGTGTAGGTGTGCGAGACGACGAGAGAAGGGCCTTGGGCCGTGCCGCCGTCGCCGAAGTCCCACGCGAGCGTGCTGATGCCGCTTGCAGGAATGAGGGAAGTCAGCTGGAACGTGCACGTAGTCTCACTGCAACTCGCGCCGAAGGCGGCGCCCGGTGCAGTCCTGGGGTCGCACTCGAGCTGAGCTCGAAGCGGCGCGAAGGAGGCGGCGGCCCAGAACGCCACGATCCAGGCGAGAACGATTCCGGGCACACAACGATTGCCGACACGAGCCAAGTCGCTCCTCCTTGGCGTCCCGGCACGATGGGCCGGACCACGCCACTTGCCTAATCTGTTACTGGGGCGGCGGAGGGTACTCGGCGACGCGACAGGTGTCAAGGGACGCTTGCGTCCCAGCATCAGGCCGCGAATCTCTCGGTCAACGCGCGGCGGCGAGGTCGAAGGTGACGCCGTTGAAAGCGGCGTCCATGACCCGCAGGATGACCAAGGGCGAGCCGTTGGGCGCGGACACCGCCAGCACCTCACGCTTGCCGTCGAGCAGGCCGTCCTGCGGCGTCGCCGGCTGCCAGGCGGTGGCGCCGACCGAGAAGGAGGCCTCGCGCAGCGGGTTACCACCGTCTTCGACCTCGACGAGCAGCTGGTCGCCATCGCGCCGTACGCTGACGAGGCGTGGCGCGGTGTGGTCGACGACCACCGGCTCGCTGACTCGCGCGTCCACCAGCGCGTCGGCGGGGCGCTCGTCGGTGCCGTCGCTCGCGGCGAGGCGGAAGCGGTAGACGCCGTCGGGCAGCGCCGTTTCGTCGAAGCTGTAGTGGCTGTCGGCGAGGTCGGCCGCCATCGGCAGCCAGCCTTCCGCCTTGGCAGCAGGGTCGCTGCCAGTCGCGCCCGCCCCGTCGGTGCCATGGCCGTTGGTGCCGGCGCCATTCGTCCCGCTGACGCCGCCGGCATTGGCGGCGCCCGCGCCCGACGTCTCGCGGCGGAACGACAAGGTATAGACGAGGTCGTCGCCGCTGTTGGGGTCGTCGGCCTTCCAGCGCAGCGTGCGATAGCCCTGCTTCCACAGCGTCTTCAGCCGGTCGTCGCCGCCCTCGTCGCCCTCCTCGAGGGTGGTGAAGATCCCCTCACGGTTGGGGTGCGCCGGCTCGTACGACTGTCCGCCGGGGTTGAAGTTGAAGGCAACGAGGATCTGCCCGGGGTCCATCGCCTCGAGCTGGGTGATGCGCGGAGCAAGGTTGGTCTGCAGGTAGGAAACCTCGGCGCCGGAGAGCTGCGGCGAGGCGCCGTCGCCCTCCGCCTTGGCGTCCAGCCGCCATTGGAAGTAGCGCCCCGAAGGGACACCCGCGAGCGCGATCTCGCGCCCGTCCCGCGCCTCAGTCCACGGCGACCAGGTGGCGTCGGGCTCGGCGGCGATGCCGCTGCGGAAGGCGAAGCGCAGCGTCGTCCCCGGCGGCTGCTCGCCCATCCAGCGGAAAGAGCCGAACTTGGCGATCTGCTGCGCGTCGAGCACCGGGCTGGTGTAGCCGCCCTGCCGGCGTGCGGCGTCGGTCTTGTAGAACGCCGCGGCGTTCGTCGTCGCGAATGCGAGGCGGTCCTGGTCGGGCAGCAACGCCATCACCTGCCGCTCCTCGACGTCGCCTTCGAGCACGAGGTCGGTGCCGCGCAGGCTGAAGAGCTTGCCCTCGAGCCCGGTGCCCACCCACAGGCGGTCGCCGCGCCACAACAGCGAGTGCACGGTGTCGTCCTGCAGCCGCGCCGCGGTGGTGACCGCGCCGTTGGCGTCGATGCGCAGCAGCTCCGACCGCGGGCCACCGAAGCCCGGCGGTCGCGTGCCCACCGGCTGACCGGGGCCGCCGCCGGTGTTGACCTCGACCGTTGCGTCGCCCTGTCCCCCCTGCTCGCCTTGGCCTTGCCCCTGCTGCCCCTGCTTTTGCTGGTCCTTGCCGCTCGGCCCCGCGCCGGGGAGCGGCGCCACCAGCGGCACCTGGCTCGCCTCGGAGGCGACGGCTGCGGCCCAGGCGGTACCGCCGGCGCCCACCGCGATGGCGACCACCTCGGGCTCGACGGCGTCGAAGAGGGTGCGCGCCGCGCCCGTCTTCGACAGCCGCACGATGCGCCCCTCGCCCGCCGTGCCGGCGAGCAGGTCGCCGCCGGGAAGCAACGCGAGCGAACGCACGTGGGTGTCCTCGGCGTCCCACAACATCTCGCCCTTGCCCGTCGCCGCCGCGTCCTTCGCCGCCGGCCGGACGCGGAAGAGCTTGCCCTGCGTCCCGGTGGCGACGAGCAGGTCGCCGTCGCCGCTGCCGAGGAGCTGCCAGATGTAGGTCTGCTGGGGGTCGAACCAGACGGTCGCTTGGCTCGGATTGGCCGCGGCCGGCTTGCCCGCCGCGTCCGCCTTCGCGTCGGCGGCGAAGCGGTAGACCTTGCCGTTGGGCGACGACCCGGCGTAGACGGTGCCCTTGGCGTCGACCCACACCGCGAAGACCTCGGGCTCGGCGGTGGTGAAGAGCTCCGTCACCTTGCCGTCGCGCGAGACCAACAGCACCTTGCCGGAGTTGCCGGTGCCCACCACCCAGCCGTCGGGGTGCGGCGCGGCACTCAACACGAAGGGCTCGGCGAGCGCCGTCAGGCGCTCCGCCTTGGGCGCCAGCCGCAGCGTCCCGAGTGAGTCGACGCTCATGCCGTCGAGCTGCCCGCGCAGGAAGGCCTGCTGCGACTGCAGGCGGAAGAGCTTCACCTCCGATGCCGCGGCCACCGCTTCCAAAGATGCCAAAGAAACGAGTGCCGCGGCGCACAGCGCCGCCGCGCGAAGCGATCGACGACTCACCGGTTGCTACTCCCTTCCGCGCCGTCCACCACCACCGTCACTTCTCCACCGTCGACGACCGCCGGCGCTTCCTCACCGTCGGGCTCGGCGCCCGGCTCGCCCGCGGTGCCGCCGTTCTCGCCGCCGGTGACCGGCGTGCGCCGCACCACGTTGAGGTCGATGCGCACGGCCCCCTCCACCGGGAACGGCGCGACGCTCGCTCTGCTGCTGCGCCAGCGTCAGCGGCAGCGCCACCGCCGACTGCGACGACGCCGCCGACCAGACGGCGCGCATCGACCCCGGCAGCCGCGGCAGCACCTCGCCCGCCACGGCCAACCCGTCGCCGGCGTAGACGCCGAGCGCCACCAGGTCGCGCCGCGAGTGGAAGGCGCGCACCAGCTCGAGCGCCTGGTCCAGACGTACGGGCGCAGCGGGCTCGAGCGCCAGCCGCACGCCGTCGAGCGTCACGCCGTCGCCCACCAGCACCGAGTAGCGTCCGGCAGGCAGGTCCTTGGGCAGCGTCAGAGTGAGGTCGCGCCGCACCGGCTCGCCGCGCCAGGGCACGAGGTCGAGGTGCAGCTTCACCTGTTCGCCGGGGTGCAGCTCGGTGCGGTCGGCGTAGCCGCCCACCAGCGCGGCCGTGCGCGGCGTCGGGTGCTGGGTGAGCCGGATGTCGACCTTGCGCAGGTCCACCTGCGCGAAGCCGTTGTTGAAGAAGAAGTTGCCGAAGGCGAGCATGTGCACGGCGGCGTCGGTCGGGGCGCTGTCGCCGTCGAAGCTCTGCTTGACCTCGATGGTGCCTTTCTCGCCGAGGTCGAAGGTCGCCTCGAGGTCGATGCCCAGCGGTCCGGTGCTCTGCGCCGCCGCCTCCTGCGCGCCGAGCACCGAAAGGGCGAGCAGCATCGGCGAGATCTGCGGCACGCGCGCCAGGCGCAGGTGGTAGTCGACCTGGCGCCCCGAGTCCACGTGCACCTCGAGCGGCAGCGTCGAAGCGGTAGCGCCCAGCTCGCCGTAGATGCCGGCGAGGCGGTCCTGGCGGAAGGCGCCGACTGTCGGGCCGAAGTTGGCGATCTTGAACGAGCTGTACTGGTTGGCGATGACGGCGACGACCTCGGCGGTGGCCATCGGGATGTCGACGGCGCCGAGACCGAGAAATGGATGACCGAAGGCGAGCACGCCGGCGTCGGTGCGGTCGGTGACCGTGCCGGTGGCCGCGAGCCGCAGGTCGCCGTCGACGAGCACCGCCGCCACGGCGGCGCCGGGCGCGAGGTCGGTGGGCACGGCGCCGGGCTGGGCCTGCCCCGAGGGAGCGACGCCGCCGAGCCCCTTGGCGACGAGCTCCTGGGTGAGCGGCGAAAAGCCGGTGGTGCTCCAGGCGACGGCGCCCGAGGCCTGGCCGCCGAGCAGCGGCCGCAGCTTGCCGAGCGCAGCGGCGAGGACGTCGCGGCTCGACGGCGGTTGCTGGCCGGTGGTGGCCGCCTTCTTCGGGATGAGACCTTCGAGGTCGCGCGTCGTCGCCATGGCGGCGGTGGGCACGGCGAGCGGCGGCGGCGCACCCCGCGCAGCTGGCGCATCGCCTCGATGGGGGTGATGCCGGCGATGGCTTCCTTGGCGAACGGCCAGGAGAAGGCGACCGCGCCCAGCAGCTTGCCGTCGATGTAGACCGGGCTGCCGCTCATGCCGGCGATGACGCCGGAGTCCTCGAGCCCGCGGCCGGAGAGACGCGCGAGGACGTAGCTGACGTTGGGCGAGAGGTCATGGATGACGCCGAGGACCTCGACGTCGAAGCGTTCCAGCTCGGTGCCGGCGAAGACGGAGACGCCGTAGCCCTTCTGGCCGCGCTGCACCTGCGAGAGCGGCATGACGTCTGGCGAGGCGACTTCGGCCGTGCTCGGGACGGCAGGAGTTGGAGCTGCGGCGCCGGCGGAGCCAGGACCTCCGGCGGCGAGCACGAGGACCACGGCGGCCGGGAGGGTGAGCCCGGCACGGAGCGTCTTCAGCATGGCGGCATGTCCCTCATGGATCTCTAGATGGTAGTCCACCAGCTGCAACCGCGGCGTCCGGCCCGAAGATTTCCGACGCCGGAGCCCAGCGCTTGAAGGGTTAGAGCCCCGAAGCGGCGAAAACGCCCCTGCGGCCGCGCCCGGCGCGTCGAACCCGCCTAGATTCCCGTGGACTTCTCTATTCGCCGGGGATGGCGAAGCGGCCCTCGCGCAGCACCCGCCACCGCCCGGCGTTCCAGGCGGCGAGCGTCGAGGGCGGTCCACCGGGGAGCGTGCCGCCGTCGACGACGATGGCATCTTCGCCGCCGAGCAGCTCGGCGACCTCGGCAGGATCGAGCAGCGACGGCTCGCCGCTGCGGTTCGCCGACGTCGCGGTGAGCGCAGTCCCGACGGCGCTCAGCAGCGACCGCAGCTCGCCGTGGTCGGGGATCCGCACGGCCAGCGTGCGCTCGCCGGCCGAGGCGGGCAGCGGCTCGGCAATCGCCGCCACGACGGTGAGCGCCGCGGGCCACACGGGCGCAGCGCGGCGCACGGCCTCGTCATTCGCAACGACACCGAGGGCCGCGAGCTGCGCGAGGTCGGCGGCAACGACCGGCAGCGGCTTGCCGCGCTCGCGGGACTTGACGCAATAGATCGCCTCGACGCCGGCGGCGCTGCGCGGGTCGACGGCGAGCCCGTAGCTCGACTCGGTGGGGATGCCGAGGATGCCGCCGCGCGCGAGCAAGGCGCGCAGCGGTTCGACGTCGTCGCCGAAGCGGAAGCGCGAAGCGCTCATCTCGGCTTCACCAAGCGCGGAGCGCTCATCTCGGCCTTACCAAGCGCGAAGCGCTCATCGCGGCGTCACCGGCGCGCCGCTCACTCGGCGGCGCCGCTCGACAGCAGCTCGCGGGCGTGGTCGCGGGAGAGGTCGGTGACCTGCTTGCCGGCAAGCATGCGGGCGACCTCTTCGACGCGGGTCTCGCCGGCGAGGGACTCGAGGGAGACGAAGGTGCGGCCGTCGGCGACGCGCTTGCTGGTGCGGAAGTGGTGGTCGGCGAAGCTCGCCACCTGCGGCAGGTGGGTCACGGCGAGGATCTGGCCGCCGCGGGCGAGACGCTTGAGCTTGCGCCCCACGGCGGCAGCCTCGCGGCCGCCGATGCCGGCGTCGACCTCGTCGAAGACCATGGTGGCGCCGCTGGCGCGCCCCGCGCCGCGCACCGCCAGCTGAAGCGCCAGGTAGACACGCGCCAGCTCGCCGCCCGAGGCGATCTTCGCCAGCGGCCGCGGCTCCTCGCCGGGGTTGGGGGCGAAGGTGAAGGTGACGACGTCCCAGCCCGCCGACCCCGCCTCCACCGGCTCGCCGTCGACGAGCACGGCGCTGCCGCCGCGGCGCCGGGTGCCGAGCTCGACGGCGAGGCGCGCCTTGGGCAGCGCCAGGTCGCCGAGCTCCTTGGCGATCGCCTTGGCGAGCGTGGCGCCCCAGCGGTAGCGCGAGGCCGAGAGCTCGCCGGCAGCCGCGCGGTAGGCAGCGAGCGCCTCGGCCACCTGGCGCTCGAGCGCCGCGCGCCCCGCCTCGTCGGTGTCGAGCTCGCCGATCTCCGCCGCCACCTGCGCGCGCCGATCGAGCAGCGCCGCCGAGCTCTCACCGTACTTCGCGGAAAAGGCGCTCGAGCGCCGCGAGGCGCTCCTCCACCGCATCGAGGCGCGCCGGGTCGGCTTCCACCTCGCCGGCGCGCCGGGAGATCGCCAACGCCACGTCGTCGAGGCGGATGCGCAGCTCCTCGAGCTCGCGCGCCCACGCCGCCGCCCGCGGCTCCCACTCCCCCACTTCTTCGAGCGACGCCGCGGCGCGCCGCAGCCGCTCGGCCGCCGCGCCGTCGTCCTCGGCGAGGTCGGTGGAGGCGCCGTCGAGGCCGCGCAGGATCGCCTCCGAGTGGCGCAGCACTCCGCGCTCGGCGCGCAGCTCGTCCTCCTCGCCGGCCTTCAGGTGCGCGCCGTCGAGCTCGCCGAGCTGGAAGCGCAGCGTCTCGAGCCGGTCGCGGCGCGCGCGCTCGTCGCCGGTGGCGCGCTCGAGGCGCTCGGCGACCGCGCGGTAGCGCTCCCACGCCGCCGCGGTGCGGGCGCGCAGCGGCTCGGCCTCGACGCCGCCGCTGCGGTCGAGCCAGCCGCGCTGCAGGTCGGCGTCGGCGAGCCCCAGCTCGTCGCGCTGGCCGTGGATGGCCAGCAGGTGCGGCGCGAGGTCGGCGAGCAGGCGTACGGTGACCGGCTGGTCGTCGACGAAGACGCGGTTGCGCCCCTCGCGCGAGACCTCGCGGCGCACCACCAGGTCGCCGCCTGTATTCGATGCGGCAGGCTCGACCCCCGCTTCGGCGAGCACGCGCTTCCAAGCCTCGCCCGCCGGCGTGAAGCTGCCGGTGACGGTGAGGGTGTCGGCGCCGGTGCGGATCAGCTCCGCCGAGGCGCGGCCGCCGGCGAGCAACGCCAGCGAGTCGACGACGATCGACTTGCCGGCGCCGGTCTCGCCGGAGAGCACGTTGAGGCCGGGGCCGAAGTCGACGCTCGCCTCGGCGAGCACCGCCAGGTTGCGGACGTGGAGGTCGCGGAGCATCGGGTCAGCCTACTCGGGTGCCTAGCATCGGTCGACTTGCTAGCCGCCGGTGGGCCGCGGCTGCGGCGCCGGCCGCCAGCGACCTTGGTTCATCCGCCGCTGCTGCGGCTGGTCGAGCGGGCGGGACAGCGCCCCGCAGTACCCGGGCACCAGGCGGCAGGCCTCGTTCCTCAACGCGGCGGCGGCAGGCGGACCGTTGGTCTCGGTGGCGAGCGCCGTCATCTCGATGAGAAAGCCCCGCACGAGCGGCGCGTGGCCGCCGTCGAGCGCATCGGGGAGCCACCGTCGCACCGTCGCCTCGTCGCGCGCCTCGATCGCCTCAGCGACGCGGAACTGTGCCGTGAGCGCGCGGCGGGACGAGTCTGCCTCTCCGGAATCGATGCCGGCTTCGTCGAGCAGTCGCAACGCCACCCGGTGCTGACCGTCGAGGTGCTCCGAGTAGGCCGCGGCGAGCGTCGCGTTCCCGTTGCGGATAGGCCGGCCAAACGGCGTCCTCAACAGAGAATCAAGATTGCGGAGGGGATCAGCGTAGAGCGCAGGCAGGTCCCATGGATTACTTCCGTTGAAGGTCGCCACAGCCCAGGCGATGCCCCACCCCGCCGTCATCCGCGTCAGCTCCTGGCGGCGCTCGCTCGCCTCGTCGCCGCGGCCTTCGAGGTATGCGAGCCCGCCGCGCGCCCACGCCTGCGCGGCGATCAACGGCTCCCGCCGCCCCGGCTCCCGCGCCGCCGCCGTGGTGGTGGTGTCGATGATCTGCCGCAGCTCGCCGGCACTGGGCCGGTGCGACGGCCTCCGCAGCGCCGCCATGGCGTTGCGTACCACCTCGCGGGCAGGTAGCCCGGGCGTCCCCGGCGTCCCGAACGCCGGCGGCTCGAGAGGCGTGACTTCGCGCGTCTCCGGCTCCGCCGCCGCATCCGCGCCGGCCTCACTGTCCGCCGGTGGCGACGTGACGCCTGTCGCTGCCGGCGAGGACGTCGCCGGTGCCGCGGTGCTCGGCGCCGCACCGGCGGCTGCGGTACCGTTCGCGACCGCGGAGCTCGGCGCCGCGACCGGTGCAGCTCCGTCGGCCGCCGGGCTCGGCGCACCAGCCACAGGCGCCACGTTCCTGGCGCCGAAGATCAGCTGGCGCGGCAGGAGCAGCACCGCCGCCGCGATCGCCGCCCCCGCCACCAGCCCCCACAGGAGCGGTGAGCCCCGCCGCCGCACCCGCGGTGCCTCGGCGGTCACCGCGCTGGTGAGTGCCGAGCGCGCGCCGGCGCGCGACGGGCTCGCAGGCGGCAGGCGCAACGTGCCTCCCGGCTGGACCACAGTCGGGGCCTCGTCGGACGACAGCCCCATTCCGGCGTCGGTCGCCCCGCTCCACACCAGCGTCGACAGCTCCGCCCGCTGCTCGGGCGAGAGCAGCGCCACCAGCTCCTCCGCCATCACTCGGCAGGTGCGGTGTCGCCGCTCGGGCTCCTTGGCCAGCGCCCGCTGCAGGAAGGCGTCGAGCGCCGGCGGCGCCTCGGCGATGCGCTCGCCGATCGACGGCACCGGCTCGTGAACCTGCTGGTGCAGCACCGACAGCGGGTTGCTGCCGAGGAACGGCGGCTGGCCGGCGATCATCTCGAACACCATCACCGCCAGCGCGTAGCGGTCCGATGCCGGGCTGGCGTCGGCGCCGCGCGCCAGCTCGGGCGCCATGTAGATCGGCGTCCCCACCACCATGCCGGTGGCGGTCAGCCGCGTCGTCGCCTCGGCGAGCCGCGCGATGCCGAAGTCGCCGAGCATGAGCCGGCCGTCCTTGGTCACCAGCACGTTGCCGGGCTTGACGTCGCGGTGCAGCACGCCGCGCGCGTGGGCGGCGTCGAGGGCGCCGGCGAGCTGGATCGTCCACGCCGCCACCAGCGGCAGCGGCTGCGGCTGGCCGCCCATGCGGTCGGCGAGGCTGCCGCCGGGGAGGTAGGGCAACACCAGGTACGGGCGCCCCTTCTCGTCGCCGAAGTCGAAGATCGGCAGGACGTTGGGGTGGTCGAGGCTGGCCACCACGCCGCGCCTCCTGCAGGAAGCGCTCGAGGAAGTGCGGGTCCTCGGTGAACGCCGGGCGGATGACCTTGACCGCTACCGTGCGGCCGAGCACCGAGTCGACGGCGCGGTAGACGACCGCCATCCCTCCCTGGCCCACCAACCCCTCGAGCTGGTAGCGGCCGAGGGTTTCGCCGGCTTGCAGCGCCATCGCGGGCGGCGCGGCGCCTCAGGCGCCGCCGGTGGAGGCGCCGGTCGCCTCGGCCGAGGAGGCGAAGAGCCGCACCGTGTTGCGGCCGCCCTGCTTGGCCTCGTAGAGGGCGCGGTCGGCCGCCTCGTAGAGGACGATGCCGTCGCGCATGCCGCGCGCCAGCTGGGCGACGCCGAAGGAGCAGGTCACCGGCACCTGGAAGCCGGCGTACTCCACCGGCTCGGCGGCGATGCGGTCGCGCAGCTTCTCCGCCAGCCGCTGGCCGTGCTCGGCGTCGGTCTCCGGGCAGAGCACCACGAACTCCTCGCCGCCGACGCGGGCGAAGACCTGCTCCTGGCGCAGCGCCGTGCGCACGCGATCGGCCACCTGCTTGAGCACGAAGTCGCCGCAGAGGTGGCCGTAGGTGTCGTTGACCGCCTTGAAGTGGTCGATGTCGAGCAGCACCAGTGTGAGCGGACGGCTGTAGCGGCTGGCACGCGCCACCTCGCGCTCGACCTCCTCGTCGTACTTGCGCTTGTTGAAGATCTCGGTGAGCCCGTCGCGCATCACCAGGTCGTAGATGGCGAGGTGGTAGGCGTTCTCGACGTCGCGCTCGTGGAGGAACTTGAAGTGCACGGCGCCGACCTGGAAGCGGTCGCCGCTGCGCAGCTGCTGGTTCTTGGGGATGAGGCGGTCGTTGACGTAGGTGCCGTTGGTGCTGCCGAGGTCCTCGATCACCACGTTGCTGCCCTGGTGCTCGAGGCGGGCGTGGGCGCGCGAGATCGACAACACCTCGGGGAAGCTGATCTCGGAGGTGGGCGAGCGGCCGATCTCGATCACCGAGCCGGGGCGCAGCCGGAAGCGCGTGCCCAGCGTGCGGTTCTCGGGGTGGGCGATGAGGATGACGTTGGCCTCGATCTCGCCGGCGCCGGCGACGCGGCGCTCCTGCGACGCCGACGGCTGCCACGCCTGGGTGTGCCCGGACTCACGCAGCTGGGCGAGGTCGATGCTGTCGGTGCTCGACTCGTTCATACCGCGGGCGCGCTTGAAGCCGTTCGAGTCCTGTTTCGGCCGGGGAGCATCCGTCACCGGTGGTTTTTCCGAGGTTCGGAGGGGGATGTTAACACAGCTTACGGGAGCGGGCCGACCGTACAAGCCCTGAGGGGACAGTGAATTGCCAGAACGGCAGCTGCCGGTCGCAGGCCGCGCAGCTGCGCCGGCACGGTTCCGTGGCAGACCGGTCCGTGGCAGACTGGGCGGGCTTGGCAGCCAACCCTCCCGATCCGATCACGCCTGTCATCGACCGGCTGACGGCGATCATCGCCGCCGCCGAGGCGCAGTCGAACCGCATCGGCTACTTCGCCGGCCTCTACCGGCGGGTCACCATCGCCGTGCGCGACCACATCGACAGCTTCGAGGACCCGGCGCGGATGCAGCGCTTCGACGTCATCTTCGCCAGCCGCTACCTCGACGCGCTGGCGGCGTGGCAGTCCGGCCAGCCGTGCAGCTCCTGCTGGCAGGTGGCCTTCACTGCCACGCAGAGCGCGCAGCCGATCATCCTCCAGCACCTGCTGCTCGGCATGAACGCCCACATCAACCTCGACCTCGGCGTCGCCGCCGCGCGCACCAGCCCCGGCGACCAACTGCCGGCTCTGCGCGGCGACTTCCTGCGCATCAACGCCCTGCTCGGCGGCCTGGTCAACACCGTGGTGGCCGAGCTGTCGCAGGTGTCGCCGCTCATCGGCCTCGTCGCGCGCGTCATCGGCGATCGCGGCGACGACGAGATCGCCAACTTCGGCCTCGGCGCGGCGCGCGACTTCGCCTGGCACGTGGCGGAGTCGCTGGCGCCGCTGCCGCTGTCGCTGCAGACGGCGAAGATCGCCGTGCTCGACAAGATCGTCGCCGGCTTCGGCCGCCACCTGGCGCGCCCCGACGAGCTGCTCGCGGCGGCCTACCGGGTCATCCGCTCGGCCGAGACGAAGAGCGTGCCCGAGGTGATCGCCGTGCTCGCGGCGGAGTAGCGCCGGGGCGCGGAGTCAACGCAGCGGCGTACGCAGGTGGGCCACCAGGTCGGCGAGATCTCCCGGCTGGCGAGCCGTTGGCCGCGAAGCTGTCGCGCCCAGGGCTACAGGACCTCGGCCACGAAGCGCGCCAGCAGGCCGTCCGCGAAGGGCGTGGGGCGAAGCCGCTTGGCGAGCTGCCCGGCCGGATCGTCGCCCGACATGTAGTCGCGCGCGTACATCATCACCCGCTCCCGCATGTGCTGCTCGGTCATCTCGCAGTGAAACTGCGCGCCGTACACCGGCTTCCCCGCCACCCGGACCACTTGCTGAGCGCAGCGCGCGGTCGAGGCAAGGGTAACCAGGTTCGACGGCATACGGTCGATGCGATCGTGGTGCCCTAGGTGCGCGGCGAAGCGCGGCGGCGCGCCGCGGAAAAGCGGGTCGTTGACGCCCTCGGGCGTGAGCTCCACTTCGAACGTGCCGATCTCCTCGTTCGCGGGGTCGTGCACGACGGAGCCGCCGACGGCGCGGCCGAGGAATTGGTGGCCAAAGCAGGCGCCGAAGAAGGGGCGGTCGCGCTCGACGAGCTCGTTGACGAGGTCGATCAGCGGCTCGGTGAACGGGTAGTCGAGGTAAGCCGAGTGGGCGCCGGCGCCGCCAAGGATCACGACGTCGGCGGCGAGCGCTTCGGGGAGGCTGGGGACCGGGTTCTCGACGATGTTGAGGCAGGTGAGACGCTCGGGAGCGAGGCCGAGGCGGTCGAGAAAGCACTGCTGCTCGTGCAGCTCGGCGGCACGCTGGTCGCGGACCTGGAGCAGGAGGACGCGGGCGTTGGTTGGCGTTGCGGCATTGGTCGTGGCGGACGCCACGGGCGCGAGTGCGGAGTTGGTCATTGCGGGCGGATTGTAGCGGAGGTGCCGTCCAGCGGTGGCGGATTGGATGGCGTGCCCGCGTGGTCTCGCGAGCTACCATCACTGGTATGCGAGCGGACACGCCCGCTCCCACACACGGCGGGCTCTCTCACCTCTGCACAGCGCGCCACAGATGGTTCCCTACCTGAATCGCAACGGCAACTCGGGCGTCGTGGCCTACGAGATCGGCACGGACTTCATCAGAGTCCAGTTCCACGACAAGCCTCCGTACCTGTACACCTACGACAGCGTCGGGCAGCACAACGTTGAGGAAATGAAGGAGCTCGCCATCGCTGGACGCGGCTTGGCCACGTTCATCAGCCAGCACCGGGAGATCCGCGATGGGTTCGTTCGAGAGTAGAGGTCGGTAGGAGAGCGCAGGACACCACGCTCGGCAAGCGCACGCTGGCGAAGCCGGTCACCGCGTAACTGTTCGCGTCAGCGTGAGAGCCGTCCGCCGCTTCGTTCGCATCCCATCCATCTACCGGAGGTCGTTCCAATGCTTCGTTGCACCGTCCCGACGGCCATCGCCGTCTGCCAGCTCTGTCTCGACGACCTCGCGCAGACCCTCTCTCGGGTCCATGCCTGGCTCGTGGCTCTCCTCACCAGGTGGGTGCTGCGTTTCGGCTGCTCCCCGCCCGGCAGTCCCGCAACCGCGCGTCGCGGCAAGCCGGCCGATCCCAAGCAGGTACCCGACCAGCGCCTCTGCCAGCCCAAACCCGAGTGGGTGAGAACCCGAGTGCTCCATCTCAAGGCGCTGATGCCCGAGAAGGGCTGCCGCAAGATCGCCGCGATCTTCATCCACATGAACGGCCACCTCGAGACAGTCAGCAAGTCCTACGTCGCCAACACGCTGAAGCGACACCATGAGGAGATGATGCGGCTGCGTGCGGAGATCAAGCATCGCCAACCGCGGCCGCTAGACAAGAACCATACCTGGGCACTCGACCTCACCCACGTGCCGGGCGAGTCTGGACTCGCCGATCGACTGCTGCTGGGCATCCTCGACCATGGCACTCGCGCCTGCCTGCTCCTGCGCGAGGTGCCCGACAAGTCCACGCTCACGGTGCTGCGCGCGCTGCTCGATCTGTTTCGTGTCTACGGGCGGCCACGGCGGCTGCGCACCGACAACGAGCCGAGCTTCCGCTCCGCCTGGTTTGGCGGCGCCCTCGCCTTGTGCGGGGTCCGGCATCAGCTCATCACACCTCGGTGCCCGTGGCAGAACGGCCGCATCGAAAGATTCTTCGCTACCCTCAAGTCCCGCCTCCTGCGCTGGGTCGCGGACGCCGGAGTGCCCGCCCACTACCAACCCGACCTCGATGTCTTTCGCGGCTGGTACAACCATCTCCGTCCGCACCAGCACCTCGGCGGACTGGCTCCGACGCATGCATGGGCCACGACTGCGCCGCGACCGGGAGCACCGGCGGTCTACGTCTCAGCCTGGGGAGGGCTGCTCACCGGGTTTCATCAGCTCCCCTGACCACCACCGCGCAGCGGCCACTTAGACCGGGCAGAACGCGCTGTCCACAGCGAAGCTGCGCCGACGCTACCGCGGCCCGCGCGAAAGGTCCGAGAAGGTACTCCTGACCAGACGCAAGTTCGCTTTGTCGACCGATCTTCTCGCTCCCAATGCGAGGAAATCAGGCGAAAACAGCGCCCGAAATCACCCGGATAGGCCCGCTGGACGGATGGACGGGACACCACCAGCGCTCGCAGTCTCGCGCCGGGCCGCCCTTCACGCGCCACCAGCGCGCAGCGAAGCCTCAAGGGCGGGTGGGTGTGCCGGGTGGGATTCTTCGTCGGAGTCGGCGCAATCTGCTCGAAGGACGAGGCTTACGAAGTGGGTGGCACCTCTGAGCGGCACCTCTGAGCGAGCCACCTCTGAGCGAGCGGCAGCGGAAGGAGGCTGGCGCCTCTATCGGCACCTGTTCGTCTTCGGTCATTCGAACAGGCGTCCCGCGAGGGCTCGGGTGACAAAAGTCAGAAATTCATTAGCCACAACAACGTCATCCACGCCGGGCCCAAGCGCGATCACCGGACAGTCTGCGTTGTCTCCACCCTTTGCGGTGTCGAGATAGAAGGTGATCTCAACGCCATCGTCGGAGATCGCTACGTATCCCGGCGGAAGCTCAGCGAACTTTCGAATTGACTCTGTGAACTCCACGACGTCAATCCAGAGCGGTGGTTCGTCGTCGTCTTCGTGAACGAACAACCCTGCTATGCGGAAACCCGGGCATAGCGCCGCTCCGTGAGTCTCTAGAAACCATCGGTAGCTGCGCGGAAAGCGAACCCCCAATCGCTCTTCGCTTACGCGGATTCGATCCTCGCTGGCCGGACCAGCAACGTCACAGGCTCGCAGAGCTTCAGAGATCGCTTCTCGTGTCACCACTCTGGGCTCGCCTCAGACTAGAGACCGGCTTGCTGCAGGACCGATGCCGGCACCTGGCCGGCATTGATGGCTTCCTGGAGGCGCTGCTGCCAGTAGCGCATAGACAGTCCCTGACTTCTCGAAGGTCCACCCGGGCCGGGAATGTGCAGCACTCCACCAGTCTTGTTGTTGTACTTGTTATGACTTGCGAAGACCTCGATCAGCTTTCCTTCTTGCCGTCCGACGTGATGCAGATTCAGCGCCTCCCACTTGCCAGCCGCGTTCCTGACCAGGGGGCTCGCACCTCCTGCCATGGCTCGGACGTTCTGAACGCTCCAGGAGATGTCTGCTCTCTGAATGACGATGTTGCCTTCGAACCGTGTCGCCGTCCGAAAGACCGATCCTTCGCGGAAAGTGGTTGCGGCGTTACGGAGGAACGCCTCCTCCTCCGCAGTTCTACCTACGACACCTCCAAAGCCACTCGCCGCTCTCCCCAGTTTGCCGACGACCACGCCGCCCGCGGCATAGATGCCCTCACGAGTGGCGACTCGAGTGCTCTGGCCGACAAACTCGCCACCCTCTTCCCTGGCGATCTCCTTTAGTGCTTGATCACCGCGAGCTCCCTGGATGCCAGAGACATAGCCGCTATCGCCCGCGCCTAGCTCTGCCAGGAGCTCGGCGTTATCAGCCGATACCGGAGGTGCCGACGGTCCTAGACCTTCCTGGAACCGCCTCTTCGCAGCGTCCGCTGCTGTCTGCGAAACCTCGTCAACCTTACGGTCCACTCTCCTGAATGGACTGCTGAGATCCGTCCAAGCGCCGGCGAAAGTGTCCTTGGTTATTGCCCACGCTGAGGTCTCTTCTTCAACCTGCTGCTGACGCCGACGAGCTTCGGCCTTCTGCTGGTTGAGTTCGATGATCCGGGTAACGCTCAGGTCCTGCAGCCCGAAAGGATCCACGCCCATGTTCGGGGCATGGCCGACGAAGGCATAGAGGGAGGGGCTATCGACGGTGCCGAGCGGATCTTCGGAGAGCCAGGCGGCGTTTCTGGCGTCATACCAGCGGTTGCGGGCATACCCGAACCCTGTGACTGGATCAGTCCAGAGGCCTTGGAAGCCCAAGGTCTGGCCACCGGGGAATCTCCCACCCACGCTTTCGCCGGCTGCTTCCCAGCTCTCGAAGCGGCGCACGGCCTTGTTGTCAAAGAGCACGGCCCCGGTCGCCGGGACGCGCCATTCGAGCGTCTCGTTGCGGCCGAAACTGCGCCCCAGCGTATCGCGGAGCTGGGGCGTGAGGCGCACGCGATAGCTCGTGTCGCGTTGCCAGCCGGCGAGAGCCAGCACGATCAGGCGCGCCTCTTTGGCGCCCGACGAGCTCGAAACGGTGCCGTCCTCAGGCTCGACGCCTATCGCCACCTCGGCTGGGGTTAGGGCCACCCAGCCTGAGCCGCTGGTGAGCTTCTCCACCACCAGACCGGCCGCGAGAGTGTCGAGATCGATTGCCGCGCTCCAGTCGAGCACCAGGCCGCCTGCCGCAGCGGCGGTCGGATCGGCGACGGTCTGCTCTTGGACCGTGCCGCGCACGTCGGCTTCGCTCGTGCCACTGTCGTATTGTGCGCGGCTCCGCTCGGGGCCGCTTTCTGCATGCTGCTCGCCGAAAGGGGTGTAGGCGTAGCGCACCGGCACCGAGGGGTTCTCAGGGTCGCTGCTTTCGTCTTCGGCGGTAATGCCGATTACGGTGCCGAGCTCGTCGCGCAGCGGCGTGTAGGTGCGGTTGCTGTTGCTGAACGGGTTGTCCGGCTGGTCGCCGATCTCGACGGCCACCTGCACGGCGTCGTCGAGGCCCGACGGGCCCGGCGCGTAGGTCTTGCGCCAGCGGAAGATGGTGTCCTCGGCGTTGCCGTAGGCCGTCTCCGCCACGAGGCCGTCGCCTTCCCAGACGAAGGCGCGCTTCTCGATGAAGGGGCGTTGGGCGTCGTCCGTGGTGCCTTCGGGCAGCTTCCCGAACAGCCAGCGGTGGGTCACGCGGCCAACGGCGTCGTAGTCGTAGCGGACCTGGTGGCCCGCCCACGGCGTGACCTCGGGCTCGCCGTCGCCGTCGGTGTCGGGCCAGGTCGGCTTGACGGTCACCGAGACGAGGTGACCGCGCCAGTCCCAGCGGGAGATGAAGCGATCGTCTTCGATGCGCCGACCGGCGCCGTCGTACTGGAATGCCACGCCGTCGCGCTTGCCGATGCGCCCGTAGGTGCCCGGCTCGAGCTCGACGATCTGGCCGGTGGCTTCGCGGATGATGCGTTCGAGCTCGTCGCCCTTGCCGTAGTCGTAGCCGTAGGTCTCGCCGCCGCTGCCCGGCGTCGGCAAGCGGCCGAGCAGGTCGCCCTTGCCCGCCGCCGCGGCGTCAAGTCGCACGCCGGCGTCGTAGGCCCACGACCAGCCGAGGCCGGCGAAGAGCTCGGGCGAGCTCGCGCCCGCTTGCAGGACTTCCCGACCGATCTTGGCGCCGTCCGAAGGCGTGCCCTCGTGCCCGCGCCAGCCGAAGCCAAACTTGCCCCAAGGCTTGCCCGGCGCGCTGGTCGCGTTCGCGCCTTCCGCGGCGCCCCAGGTCAGGGTGCCGAGCTTCCACTCGGCCTGGCTGTCGGCGTCGGGAACTTGCGGGCCGGCGCCGCCGTGGTAGCCGTAACGCGCCGCCGTGCCGAGCGCGCCTTTCGTCGTGATGGCGTAGAGGCGATCGGCGCCGCCCCAGGCCCAAGTCGCCCCTAGTGGCGTCGGCGAGAGCCCGACCGAGCCGCGGCCCGACGTGTCGACCAAGCGATCGAGCGTGTCGTAACTGCGCGTGAAACCTTCGAAGGCACCGGCGCCGCGGCCCACGCCTGTCGGCAGCGTGACGCCGGTCGGCCGGTCCCAGGTGTCGTACTGCCACGACAGCGCCGCGCGGGCGCCCACCACCTCCGACCCCGGCCGCGAGGCGAGGTCGTAGCTCGGGTAGCGCACCGCGAGCGCGGCGTCGAAGCCCGCCGCTCCCGGCCGCCCCCGCTCGAGCACCGTCGGCCGCGACAGCGGGTCGTAGGCGAGCTTGTCACCCGCGTCGAGCAGCGTCGTCGTCGCTCCCGCTCCGAACGCCGGCACTACCGACTGCAGCCGGTTGGCCGCGTCGTAGCCGTAGGTGAGGCGCAGCCCGTCGCGGGTGTCGCGTGTCGACGGTGTGGAGTCCGGGTTGTAGCTGAAGCGCTCGACAGTGCCGTCGGCGTAGGTCACCGTCGTCGGCCGCCCGGTGAGGTCGTAGCTGTAGGCCGTCGCCCACGGCGTCGCTGCCTCGCCGTGCGTCTCCTCGCGCACCAGCGAGCCGTCGAGGTCGTAGAGGTACGAGGTCGAGCCGCGGCCGTTGGGGCGGACCACCTCGAGCGCCAGCCCGCGCCCGTCGAAGACCGTCGCCGCTTGCGTCCCCGCCGCCGTCGAGGCGCGGATGACGCTGCCGCTGCTCCGGTCGTAGACGCTGGTCAGCACCGAGCCGTCGCTGCGCCTCTCCTCGATCGGCCGCCCCACCGCGTCGCGCCGGTAGGTGGTGGTGAAGGTCGACACCAGGTCGTTCTGTCCGGGCACCGACTCCCACGTCGTCACTCCGTCGGGCCACGGCGCCTTGCTCTGCGGGTCGTAGGCGTAGACCACCGCGTGCAGCGGCGAGGTGTGCGAGTCGCCGCCGTAGCGCTCGGCGCTCACGCGGCCGGCGCTGGGCTCGTACTCGACGAGCAGCTCGCGGCGGGCGAGGCCGCGGTCGATCTGCGTCGGGTCGCTCGCGATCGCCGGGCCGCTCCACACTTCCTTCGTGCGGCCCGACTCGTCGAACACGCGCTCGGTGACGCGGCGCTGCGCCGGCGAGGAGCCGGCCGCCGCGGTCAGCACCTGCGAGACGCGCTCGACTGCCCCAAAGCTCGTCACGCGATAGTCGGCGTCGGATAGCGGCTTGGCGCTGGTGCTGGTCTCGGGGTCGCCCTCGTAGACCGTCTCGCGCGCCAGGTTGCTGGCGCGGTCGAAGCGGCGTACCACGATCGCTCCCGTCGGCTGCTGCTCGCGGTAGAGGCGGCCCCAGGCGTCGAAGCGGCCGCGCCAGGTGCCGGCGTCGCCGTCGGTGGCGAAGACCACCCGCGACAGCGCGTCGTAGCCCACCATCCGGCGCCCTTCGGCGCCGGTCTGCGCGCTCTCCACCCGCCCCGCCGGGTCGTAGGCGTAGGTGGTGACGACGTCGCCGTGCGTCACCGCCTCGGCGCGCTCCTCCGCCATGCGCCCGTGCTCGTCGTACTCGATCGACCGCAGCAGCTGCGGGTTGGCGTCGACCTGGCCCATCTGCAGCGGCGAGCCCACCTGCGTCTGCTCGACCGACACCACCTGCTCGCGGGAGTTGTAGGTGTAGCGCATCTCGACGAATCGGCACTTGGTGCTCGCACCACCCGCCTCGACGTAATCCTGCAGGCGGCGCTCGCGCACCACGTGGCCGGCGGCGTCGTAGGCGCGCTCGCTAACATCGCCTTCGGCCAGCGTGCAAGTCGGCACGCCGACCGCGGCGAGGCGGCCGTCGACGCCCGCCCCCGACACCGTGCGCACCACGCGGTCCCACTCGTCGTAGTCGATCTTGGCCTCGGCGCCTTGCGAGGTCTCCACCCGCTCGACGTTGTCGGCGGCGTCGCGGAAGAACTCCTTCCACGTCGTCGCCGTCGAGCCGCTCTCCACCTTCTTGACCAGCCCCGCGCCTTCGCGCCCGCGCTCGTCGTTGCCGTAGCCCACCCGCACCACCGGGCCGCCGGCGCCGCCGCCGGTGCTCTTCGTCGCGCGGCCGTAGCGGTCGTACTCGAAGTGGCTCGACACCGCCTCGGCCGAGAACGAGGTGGAGTCCTCGGCGACAGGCTTGGGTACCGCCAGGTCGATCTCGCGGCTCTCGCCGTCGGTGACCGAGGTGACGAGGTTGTCCTCCTCGTAGCTGGCATCGCTCGCGGTGAAGTCGTAGTCGGCCGTGCCGCGCGCCTGCTGGGACAGCGCGGTAGTGAGCGAGCGGATCACGTTGGCCTTGGTGAGGCGATCGATCTCGTCGTCGTCGCCGCCTGCCGGCGGGTCGCACCCCGGGCCGCCCTTGCCGTCGACGTAGCACTGCGAGATCCGCGAGCCGTCGGGACGCTCGACGGCGAGCAGCCGCCCGTCCTCTTCCTCGTAGCTGAAGAGGGTCCGCACCGACTGCTCGCTCGGCGCTTCGCCGGCGTTGCCGTGCACCAGCAGCGCCTCGCGCCGCTCGGTGACGCGGCCCTTGGCGAGGACGTGCTCGACCTCGTGATCCCACGGGGCGCGCACCATCACCCGCTCGGCCGGGAAGGTCGAGCCGTAGGTGAACGACCACTCCACCGCGCCGCCGGAAGAGTTGGTGTTCTGCGGCGTCGGGAAGCCCACTTCGCGCAGACGCCCGCTGTCCTGCTCGTACTCGAAGCGCGCCCGCGGCACCTCGCCCGCCGCGTCCAGGAACTTCGGCAGCAGGTACGACAGCAGCCGCAACTTCGCGAACTTGCCGTGCAGGATGGCCGTGCGGATGCCCTCGTCGTCGCTGACGCCGCCCTGGCTGGTGCTCGTCGCGTAGCGGTACTCGAGCGTCGGCCGCTGGTCGCCCTGGTACGAGAAGTCGCGGTAGTCGTCGACCTCGTTCTCGACCTCGGGCAGCTTCACCTTGGTGAGGCGGCGCTCCTCGTCGTACTCGTACTCGACCTCGCGGCCGATGAAGTCGGTGACCTTCTCGAGCAGGCCGTAGCGCGGGCCATCGCCGCGGTTTCCTTGCTCGTCGGTCTCGTCCTCGGGGCGCGGGTCGTCGTGGTACTCGAATTTGTAGCGGCGGCCGAGGTCGTCGACCACCTCGACGAGCTGGCCGAAGGGGTCGTAGCGGAGCTGGATGCGGCTGCCCTGCGTGTCGTCGCCGCCCGCGCCGCCGGGGACCTGCGCGCCGCCACCCGAGGACGTGCCGCCGTGATGGTGGCGGTCGGAGAGCTCGACGAGCTGCCCCAGCGCGTCGAAGCGGGCGACGTCGTGCTGGCGGCCGAGCAGGCGCCACCCGGCACCGCCCGAGAGCTTCTGCAGGCGCAGGAAGAGGCCTTCCGCCGCCGAGTAGGAGCCGGCGTGGTCCTCCTCGTAGCCTTCGGGCGCCTCTTCCAGCGTGTTGGGGTAGAAGCGCCAGACGTGGCCGGCGCCGTCGTGGTACTCGACCTCGCTCGTCACCGGCAGCTCGCGCAGGTGCGCGAAGAGGCTGCCCGACCAGCCGGCGCTGCCCAACGGCCCGTAGCCCAGCATCCCCGACCGGTACGTACGGTCGAGCGAGAAGGCGAGCGCGCGGCCGGGCACCGTGCGGTCGGTGGCGCCGAGCAGCAGCTCGCCGCCGGTGAGCGCCACCGCCACGCCCGCTTCGCCGGCGTCCCACATCGCCGGGCTCTGCGGCGGCTCGGCGAGCGAAGCCTGCAGCGGCGAAGGCACCTCGTCGGCGGCGCCGGCGATTGCCGCCGAGCCGGCCGGCAGCGGGTACTTCTCCTGGAAGACCTCGAACAGCTCGATCGCCCGCTTGGTGGCCAGCGCCGCGGCCTCGTCGATGGGGTCCTCGCCCTCCTGCGGCGGGGTGCCGGGCTCGGGCGCGAAGAGGAAGGCGCGCACGAAGCGGCCGGCGAGCAGACCCTTGACCTGCCGGAGCTTCGGGTCGTTGGGGTCGAGCGGATCGGGCAGGTAGCCCGGCCACTTGCAGCGGCGGCACTGCGCCTCCTCGTCGGCGATCTCGTTGCTGTCGACGTCCTGCCGCTGGTAGCCCTTGCGCGCGCGAGGGTCGGCCATCAGCACCACCGTCTCGACCGACTCGTAGAGCTGGTAGGCGGTGCCCAGCGGACCGCCCTCGCCCTCGAGCGCGTCCGTCGCGGCGTTCTCGTCGCTGCCGACGCCGACGCGGCGTAGACGCACGAGGACCTCGTTGTCGGGCCAGCCGGGTCCGCCCGGCGGCGCCACCGCAGCGCCGACCTTCTCCTTGCCGAGCTGGCGGTCGGCAGGCAGCACGCGCAGGCTCTGCACCTTGGCGATCAGCTCGGGGCCGAGCGAGCCCGGCAGCGCGATGCGCACCTTGAACGCGGCAGTCGCCTTCTCCTCGTTCTCGAGGTGATCGTCCTCCTCGTCGTCGATCGAAGTCTCGAGCGGCACGCCCAGCGGTACGAAGCGCGCCGTGGGCTTCTGCACGCCGGCGAAGCTTTGCTCCTCCTCCGTCTCGCCCTTCGGCCGGTAGACGCCCGAGAAGACGAACTGCGGCCGCGCGAACGGCACCACCTTGGGGCCCTTCTGCGGGTCCCAGGTGTAGAGCAGGCCGGTGCCCGTGGTGTCGAGGCCGAGCTGGTTGGTGGACCAGGCGGCGTTGAGCGTGGCGATCGGCGTCGGCGAGCCCTCGAGGTCGGGCGCGCCGTTGACCGCCGAGACGTCCCAGACGTCGATCACCGGCTTGCCGGTCTCGGCGTTGGTGCCGCCGGCGAAGAGCAGGCCGCGCAGCGGGTCGACCTGCAGGCGCAGGGCGCTGTGCCCCTTGACGTGCAGCCGGCCGATCAGCGCGCTGCCCATCTGCGCCGAGTCGGTGAGGCTGCGCGCCGAGACGTCGAAGACGTAGATGCCGGGGCTGCCGAGCGAGACGAAGAGCAGGTCGCCGTCGACGCGTTTCGGCCGCTTGGGCTCGGTGGGCAGCGTGAAGACGCCGGCGAGGGTGCCGTGGATGCCGCGGTAGGTCCACTCGACGTCGTCGGCGAGGGCGACGTCGCGCAGCATGACGCTCTGCTCGCCGATCGTCTGGATGCATGCCGCGAGCTCGCCGAGCTGCAGGGCCTCGGGCTCGGACGCGGGGTCGAGCGTGCCGCCCTGCCCGCCGGCCGGTGCCTCGAGGGTCGAGCGCGTGTGGACGGCGCCGACGCGCTGCAACGGCGAGTAGACGTCGATGAAGCCTTCGCCGCGGCAGGCGTTGGCGGAGTCTTCGCCTTCCGGCGTCTCGTCGCCGCTGTCGTCGGCCTCCCCGTCACCGGCGTCCTCCTCGTCCTCTTCGCCTTCGGCCGGCTCCTCGCCCTCGTCCTTGCAGCCGGTCTTCGAGTGGGTGACCACCGAGGGCGTCATGCGGATGCCGTCGAGCGCGATGCTCGCCGGCGCGCAGGCGGGGAACTCGATCTCCTGCCCTTCGAACTTGCCCAGCCGGCGCCCGCACTGGCCGCCGCCGGCTTGCTGGAACGGCTGCTCGAGCCGATAGAAGCGGTTGAGGTCGACGATGGTGATGCCGCTGCCGAGGAGGGCAACGTGGCCGAGGGCGCGCAGGTTGTAGCGCACGCGCAGCTGGTCGCCGAGGCGGGCGCGCACGCCGGTAACCTTCGCCGCGCCGTTGCCGGACCCCTCGGGCCACTCGTTCTCGACGTCGATCGACCAGCTCTGGCCGGTGGTGAGGTTGTCCACCGTCACCCGCTGGTAGCGGTCGTAGTCCTCCTCGCCGGTGCACGGGTCCTGGCGCCACTCCTGGACCGGCCGCGGGGCGGGCGTGCCCTGCGGCATGCTCGGCTCGACCTCGCCCGACCGCCAGCGCCGGTAGGTCGACTCAAGGTCGACGTCGAAGGTGTAGATCCCCTCGGCGTCCGGAGTGCGGCTGGAGAGCGGGCCGCCCGGCGAGTAGGCGGTCACGAACTTGGGGAGGTCGAGGGTCTTGGCCGTCTCGTCCTGCGTCAGCACGGCGAGGTCCATCGGCGTCGCTTCGGGCAGCGCGCCGCCGGCTAACCACTCGGAGGCGGTGGTGCCGCTCTGCGAGCCGAGCGCGTAGGCAATGCGCACCGAGCCTTCGACCCCTTCGAAGCACGGCAGGCCTTGCGCCCACTCCGGCGCCGCCACGCAGGTGGCGTCGGCCTTGCGGACGTCCTCCAGGCGGAGGGTCTTGATCGCCCAGGTGGAGCCGAAGAGGCCGCTGTAGAAGATGCGGTTGTGGCCGTCGCTGGCGAGCGAGCGGGTCGCCGACTGCAGGCCCTTGTTCTTGAGCGCGTAGCGGCGCAGCCCCGTCTCCTGCGACGACTTGCTGGCGTCGATCGCCACCAGCTCGCCGGTCTCCGACGCGACGAGCAGCAGGTTGCCGAGCTTCAGCATGTCGCGCGCGACGTTGGTGCTGCCCAGCGCGTTGCCTTCCGGCATCCCGGCGATGGGGTCGCCCGGCAGCTTGCGGGTGGTGAGCTCGAACGTCTTCGGCGCGGTCTCCCAGTAAGTGAGCTCGTCGTTGACGCCGCCTTCGGCGACGATCGCCGCGGGCTTGATCTCGAGGCGGAAGCGGTGGCCGGCGGCGAGCATCCCGGCGGGGCGGAAGACCAGTCGGCTGCCACGCTCGGTCTGGTCGAGCTCGAAGGTCACCGGCTTGGGGTAGCCCGAGGCCGGCGAGCTGCCGCAGCCATCCTGGATCGGGCCGAGGTCGAGCAGCTTCGCCACCTCCGCGAGCGGACGGTTGGTGACGTCGCGCAGCGGGCGGTCGAACTGCAGCTCGAGCTGGTCGAGCGTCGCCGGATCGACGCCCGCGGGGCCGACGAGGGCGAGCATGTCGGGGCCGCCGGCGAGCTGCTCGGTCACCCAGGCCGTCTCCTCGTCGCACACCACCTTCGACGGGCCGGTGATGGGCGGCTTCGGCGGCGGCGGCGGAGCGTTGGGGTCCGGCAGCGGCTGGTCGACGACGGGAGCGAGGTCGAAGAGGGTGACGCTGCTGCCCTTGGCGAGTGGGAAGTCCTCCACCGACGAGAGCGCGACGCGCCGCTCCTTGTCGACGCGCGCTTGCACCTCGAGCGTGAGCCGCACCTTGGCTTCGGGCTCCTCCTGGGGGCCGGGCGGCGGCGCGTCGGGGCGCGGGTCGCCCACCTTGTCCGGCGCCTCGAAGTGGATGACCTGGAACGGGCGCCCGTCGACCAGCGTCGGCTTGGCGGGTTTGCCGGCGCCGAGGAAGCCGACGTCGATGAGGCCGTCGGAGGCCGTCACCGGGTCGTAGACCTGTCGGCCCAGCACCCACCCCGTCGCCACGTCGCGCCGCACCAGCTCGAGGGGCGCCTGCGAGAGCACCGGCAGCACGAAGGCGCCGTTCCAGTCGTGCGGCGTCGACACGTAGGTCCACATGTCGGCGATGCTGTTGGCGATCGCCTCCTGGCCGATGCCGATCGCCCATCGCGAATGGCCCGCCCATGCCGCTGATGAGCGACCAGCTGTTGCCCTGCTCGAAGTAGAACGCGGCGTCGGAGCGCAGCCGGAACTCCATGAGCAGCGACTGCAGGAAGCACTGCGGCAACCCTTCCTGCCGCGCCTGCGCGCAGGTGCGGCTCGCGGCCTTGCCGGCGAGCGGCAGCGCCTTCGCCGTGGAGGCGGCGGCGACGCTACCGCCGGCGGACGGCTCCGGTTCCGGCTGCAGCGTAGGATCGTTGGAGAGGAAGCGCTGGCCGTCGCGCTCGAGCACGCCGCCGACGGAGAGCAACTGCAAGCGCCGGCCCCACGGCAGCGCCACCGCCTTGCCGATGAAGACCTGCGCGTCGGCGGGCACGGCGGCCGGCGCCGGCACGTGGACGCGCAGCGTCTCGCGCGCCTCGCCGTCGAAGGTCGACGCGGACGTAGGCGCCGAGGCCCATCCCCTGGGGCGTCGGCAGGCCCAGCGTCGCGGGATCGAGGGTCTTCACCTGCACCAGCGTCGGCTTGGTGAACGCCGCGGCGGGCACGTCGACGACGAGGCCCTCGGCGCTGCGGAAGGTCAGCGCCTCGCCTGGCGGCGCCACGAAGCCGAGGCCGTCCGGGGTGGTGAACGGACCGACGCCGGAACTCCGCCGCAAGCGCGCCGGTGGGGTCGAAGACCTTCACCCAGACGCGGCTCGCGGTGGTGACCGCGAAGTTGGGCGGGTGGCCGACGCTGCCGCTGAAGCTGCCGTCGGTGTGGCCCTGGAAGGTGTCGCGCACGGGATCGGCGACGGGACCCTCGATCTCCGGCGACACCGCCCACGGCGTCTGACCGGGAGACGAGCCCGGCAGCGCGCCGGGATCGCCGTAGATCTGCGCGACCCCGTTCACCGGCAGGCGGACGTGGAACTTCTCGGGGTGCACCTGGCCGCCGGGGACGATCGCCGTCGACGTGCCGAAGCTCCACAGCATCGGGCCGCCGGCGTAGATGGCGCCGCCGGCGTCGGCGACACCGCCCGCGAAGCGGGCGCGGAAGGTGCGGCCGGGGAGCAGCGGGCGCGTCGGCGCGAAGACCACGCGCACGCCGTCGACGAGCGTCACGCGGCCGTCGACGAAGATGCCGGTGGGGCCGCCGTCGCCGGCGGCCAGCTCCAGCGTCAGCGTCGACGAGGTGACGGTCGCCGGGTCGAGCGCCTCGCTGAACAGCACCGTGACCGCGGTGGCGAGCGGCTGGTCGGTGGCGTTGGCGGCCGGCGTCACCGAGAGCACGCGCGGCGGCACCGGCTGCACGACGATGTCGAGCGACGCCACGGCACCGGCGACGAGGTCGGGCACCGTGCCCTCGCCGCGCTCGTCGAGCGACGGATGGCGCGCCTGCAGGCGCCGGTTGGTGCCGGCGTTGGCGGGCACGGCGTAGCGGCCGGTCAGCGCGAGAGGTCGCCGGTGCCGAGCTCGTCGGCGGTGACGCGCGACACCGCGATGGGATTGCCGCTGCCGCTCTTGACGAAGCCGGTGACGAAGCCGAGCGGCTGGTGCGCGCGCGAGCACGAGGTAGAGGCCCTTCGCCGACACGATGCCGTCGAGCGGCAGCGCGCCGGCGAGGTCGGGCGAGGCGACGATGCGCTCGCTCGGCGCCGCGCCGTCGCGGCGGGTGCGCGCGACGAGACGCGCCAGCGCGCCGCGGCCGTCGGCCGGCGCCTCGACCAGCTCGGCGAGGATCACGCGCGTATCGGGGGTTCCGGCGGGCGTGGGCAGCGCATCCGGACTCGGCAGACGACAGCGTCGCCGCGCGAGCCAGCGTCGCGCCCGGAGAGCTCGACGCGCACCGCCGCCATGGTGTCGTAGCCGGCGACTGCAGGCAACGCCGCGCAGCTCGGCGGCGGTGAGCAGCGTCGCCGACGACCGGCACCTTGGTGGCGAGCGCGCCCTCGGGGATGGTGAGCACGACGCCCTCGCGGCGACTCGACGGTGCCGCCGTCGGGGCCGACCACCGGGCCGCGCTCGACCTCCTCGGGGAAGGGGAAGAGGCGGATGTTCTCCCAGCCCACCTCGAGCAGCACCTGCGCCGCGCGCGGGCTGGGCGAGACGGCGAACTCCATGGCGCCGGCGGCGGCGCCGGCCGCGCTCCCCTGCTCGGCGGCGGAGAGCTCGGGGTGGTAGAGCACGAGGTCGGCGGAGAACGGCGCCTCGAGCACCTCGCCGCCGCCGGTGAGCACCAGCCGCTCCTCGAGGAAGGCCTGCACGGCGAGACCGCTGGGCCACGCCGTCGCGCCGTCGGTCGAGCGCGCGACGACGCGGGCGCGCGAGCGGCCGGTGGGGCCGACGACGGGCGGGTCGAGGGCGAGCGTGGCGGTGAGCGCCGGCACGCTCTCCGGGCGCTCGACGCCGGCGAGCGGCTCGCCCGCGGCGGCGGGCAGCGACGGCGGACGCGTCGTGGCATCGGCGTCGGGAACGACGATCGCCACCGTACCGGGACCCGCGACGTCGACACGCGCACGCGGCGGCGCGCCGGCGCCGACGGCGAGAAGCTCCGGCGTCGGCAGCGCGAGCCAGCGGCCGGTGGCGGCCTCGTAGCGCGCCGCGAAGATCTCGTCGCCGCTATCGATCCAAGTCGGCAGCGGCAGCTCGAGGCGTCCGGCGCCGCTGGTCCACAGGCGCTGCTCCGGCAGCGGTTCGCCGTCTCTGCTCCGAGCCGCAACTCGGCCGCCGCGACCGGCGTCCAGCCGAGCGGCAGGAAGTCCGGCAGCCCCTGGCCCGAGCGCGCGGTGAGGCGCACCGACACCGGCGCCGTGCCGGGCAGCGCCGCCGCGTCGACGGCGAAGGTCAGGCCCGCGACTCCGCTCGGCGTGCCGGCGGCGCTTACCGTGCCGCCCGCCACCGGCGAAAGCTCCCCCGCCGCCGCGGCGAGCGGCGTGAGGCGGCTGTCGAACGGCACCAGACTCGCCGACGGCCGCAGCGACAGCCGCCGGTAGACGCGCGTGCTGTCATCCTTGCCGACGACGAGCGTGTAGCGCCCCGCCGGCACGTCGCCGGTGAGCACGAACCTGCCGCGGCCGTCGGTGGTGGCGCCGGCCACCGGCGTCCCCTCCTGCGCCGCCGGCACCGCGCCGGGCAGCGCGGCGCCGGCGGCGAAGAGCCGCACCTCGGCGCCGGCGAGCGGACGGCCGCTCGGCGTCGTCGTACGCCTCGCCGAAGAGGAAGCCGCCCGAGAGGTCGCCGCTGCCGGGGAAGAACACGGTCTCGAAGGTCGCCGCCATGGCGTTGCCTTCGACGTCGGCCGCCGGCGGGCCGACCTGCAGCCGCACCGGGCGGTCGCGCCACCAGGCGTCGGCGGCGGTGCCGAGGGCGACCTCGGCGATGCCGCTCGCCGGCCACGTCAGCACGCCGCTCTGGTAGACGGTGGCGTCGGCGTCGAGCACGCGGATGGCAGCGGTGGCGCCGCCGACGGAGACCGTGGCCTGGTCCATCGTCTCGGAGAACACCAGCCGCACGATGCCGGTCGTCGCGATCGAAGCGCGACTCGATCACCGACGGCGCCTGGCAGTCGATGCGCACCACCGCCGTCGACTCGGGGCTGGTGGCGCCGCTCACCGCGTCGAGCGCCCAGACGCGCAGCAGGTGGTAGCCGCTGCCCGACACCGGCACCGTGACGCTGAAGGCGCCGGTCGGCATCGGCGAAGCCGGTGAAGACGAGGTCGCGGTCGCGCACCTTGATGGTGGCGCCCGCCGGTGGCGTGCCCGGTGACCAGCAGCTCGTCGGCGCAGAGCACGGCGGGCAGCGCGTCGAGCGTCGGCGCGCCGGCGGTGCGCGGCGTCGCGGCGGTGAAGCGCGCGGTGGCGGGCGCCTGCAGGAGGTTGCCGGCGACGTCGGCGATGGCGGCACCGGCGCGGAAGACGTACTCCTCGCCGGCGGCGAGCGCGGCGGCCGGCGCGAAGGCCACCGCCTGGCCGGCGACGGTCTTGGTGCCCACCACCGGCTGGCCGGTGGAGACGCGCGTCAGCGTCAGCCCTTCGGCGCCGTCGAGCGAGGCGTGACGGATCGGCTCCGAGAAGAGCACCAGCAGCAGGCCGTTGACGTCCACGCCGCTGGCGCCGTCGGCGGGGATCATCTCGATCACGTGCGGGCGCTCGACGTCGCGGAAGAGCAGACGGCGGTCCTGCGCCCAGCGGCCGTCGAGCTCGGTGGCGCGGGCGATGATGCCGAAGGCGCCGTCGGCGGTGGGCACGTTGACGGCGGCGGTGAAGGCGACGTGGCGCCGCCCGTCGCTGCCGGGCGCCTCCCAGGGGAGGCTCGCGGGATCGAGGCTGATGCCGTTGATCGAGATCGCCGCGCCGGGCGCCGCCCACGCCTCGCCGGCGATGGCGACGCTGGTCGGGCCGCCGAGGGCGATGCGCGTCCCGTCGGTGGGCGCGGAGAGCACGATCGCCGGGCCGGTGGCGTCGAGCGTGACCTCGACGCTCGTCGAGCCGCTGTGGCCGCGCGCGGTCGGTGGCGGTGGCGGTGATCGTCTGCGCTGTCGCGGCGCCGGCCGCCGCGTCGAGCGGCACGCCGGTGGCGGTGAAGAGCGCCGGTGGCGGCGTCGACGGTGGCGGTGACGCTCCCCTGCGGCGTCGACACCACGACGCGGTCGAGGTGCGGCTCGCCGTCGAGGTCGACGAGGCCGGAGACGTCGATCGTCGCCGGGCCGGCGCCGGCGACCCCCACCTGGCTGTGGTTGTCGGGGCGGGTGATGGAGAGGCGCGGCGCCTGTGTGTCGCGGTCGACGACGACGCGGTCCTCGGCGGTGCGGCCGGCGGCGTCGACGGCGCGCGCCAGCAGCGGGTTCGGCCCCTCGGCGAGCGGCACCGCGGCGCGCTGGAAGCTGCCGCCGGTCACCGTGGCGGCGAGGCCGTTGACGGTGACCGCGCCGGCGCTCACCGTGCCGGCGACGGTGACGCTGTCGGTCGCTGAGCAGGGCGCCTGCCGCCGGCGACGTGATGTCCATCGTCGGCCCTTCGCCGGCGGCCAGCCGCCGAATCAGGTGCGGCGTGCTCTGCGCGGCGCCGGAGCCGTCGACGCAGACCAGCTCGAGGGCGTTGTCGCCCACCACCGGCAGCGGCACGTCGCCGAGCAGGAAGGTGCCTTCGGCGATGGCGGCGGCGTACTCCTGGGCTCCGCCACCGGGCTGCGGCACGCGCACCTTGAGGCTCGCCGCTCCGCCGGCGCGGCCGACGAGGCTGACGGTGGCGCTCGCCACCGAGCTGCCGGCCGCGGGCGTCACGTCGCCAAGCGCGCAGCCGGCCGTGCCGATGACGAAGCTGCGCTCGCCGCGCGTCTCGTTGCCGGCGGCGTCGGCGACGACGGCGCTCACCAGATAGCCGCCGCCGGCGGTGAGCGCGATCTCGGTGCGCGGCACGGCGGCGCCGGCCTGCGCCGCGCCGTTGAGGCGGATGCGCGGCGCCTCGTCGAGCTGCGCGTCGTCGGCGACCTCGACGACCAGCGTGATCGGGTGGGCGAAGCTCGCGCCGTCGACGAGCGGCTGGTTGTCGACGAGGAAGCGCAGGGTGGGCGGCGTGAAGTCGGCGACGACGTGTACCGAGGCGCTGCCGGTGCGGTTTTCGGCGTCGCGCACCGAGGCGGTGATCGTGGTGCTGCCGGTCGCGAGCGGCACGTCGAGGGCGCGGAAGGAGCCGTCGGCGGCGAGCAGCACGCTCGACTGCCGGCCCGCTCCCCGACTGCACGCTCACCGTTCCGTCGGCGCTGCGCGCGCGGCCGCCGATGACGGTGCCGGCGACGTCGATGACCTGCCGGTTGGTGGTGGTGCCGTCGGCGGGCTCGAGGATGAGCACCTGCGGGCCGCCGGTGGCGACGCGCACGATGATGCCGGCGGTGGCGGTGCGGCCGCGGCGGTCGCGCGCCACGGCGAGGATGGTGTTGCTGACGTCGGCCTCGAGCGGCAACGCGGCGACGGTCCAGCTGGTACCGGTGACGGTGGCGGCGACGTCGTTGACGGTCACCGTCGGACTGTCGCCGGTGACGGTTCCATCGACGCGCACGGTCGCGGCCGTGAGGACGGCGCCGTCGGCGGGGCTGGTGAGGGTGATCGTCGGCGGTGCGCCGAGGTCGACGCTGAAGGTGGCCTCGGCTTGCGCAGTGCGGCCCCAGTCGTCGCTGGCGGTGGCGGTCAGGTGGTAGGTGCCGCTCTGCGCGATCTCGCTGCCGCTGGTGAAGGGCGCGCCGTTGAGCGCGGCGGTGACGTGCGCCGTGGAGTCGCTGGGGCGCACCTCGGGCCGCACGGCGCGCAGGAAGACGGCACCGGGGGCGATCGGCGCGCCACCCTCGAGGATGCTGAGCGACAGCGCCACGGTGCGGACGTCGAACGCGACCTGGTAGGCGGCGCGGTTGCCGGCGCGGTCGACGAGCTCGATGGCCACCTCGTTGCGCCCTTCGCCCCAGGGGAAGGAGGCGAGCGAGAAGGCGCCGCCGCTGCCGACGGTGGCGGCGCGACCGGCGACGGTGGCGCTGGCGAGGTCGGGGTCCGAGGTGCCGCTGAAGTTGCCGACGGCGGTGGTGACGCGCGCGCCTTGGGCCGGCATGGTGGTGCGCAGCGCCGGCGCCGTGGTGTCGACGGAGAACAGCGCGTGCGCGGCAGCGGTGCGACCGGCGCAATCGGTCACGGTGGCGACGAGGAGGTGGTTGCCCTCGGCCGCGATGGACGCGCCGGTAGCGTAGGGCGCACCGTCGAGGGTGAGAATCGCCGGCGGCGGCGCCGCGGCGGCACCGTCGTCGACGGCGGCGCCGGCCGCGACGGCGCGAGCGAAGAGCGTCGCTATCGCGCCTGCCGGCGGCGTCGCTCCCGGCGCCGCACCCGGGAAGGGCGCGCCGTCGAGCGTCAGCCGCACGATCGGCGCCGCGGCGTCGACGCGGATCGACCGCGACAGCCGCGAGACGTTGCCGTAGGCGTCGCTCGCGGTGACGACAACCGTAGCGGTGCCGTCCGTGGCGCCGAGGTCGGCAGCGGCGACGCTCCAGCGAGTGGCGTCGGCATTCAAGGTGCCGACGTAGCTGCGGTGCACGCCGGCGGCGTCGATCACCTCGACGGCGACCGCCGGCAGCTGGCCGTCCTGGCCGCTGGCCGGGTGCGCGTCGCGGAAGGCGCCGCCGAGCGCCACGGGCGAACCCGCCGCGAGGCAAGCCTCGCCCGCGAGCGCCGGCTCGTCGAAGGTGATCGCCGGCGGCTGGTCGTCGAGCACCACGCGCACGGCCACCGTCTTCGTAGTGGCATTGCCGGCGTGGTCACTGGCGACGGCGGTGATGGTGTTGGCGCCCTCGAGGAGGGCCACGGCGATCGTGAAGGTGTGCGCGTCGAGGTCGACGGTGGCGTCGGCGCCGTTCACCTTGACGCCGATGAGCGAGGTGTCCTCGACGGTGCCGGAGACCACCGCCTGCAGGGAGGTCAGCGTCTCGCCGTCGAGCGGGCTGGTGATGGCGAGCAGCGGCGCCGTCGAGTCGAGCGTGAAGGCCACCGGGTCGGAGGTGGTCTCGTGGTCGAAGGTGTCGCGCGCGATCGCCCGCAGCTCGTTGACGCCTTCGACGAGCGGCACGCCCTGCACGGTGAAGGTGCCGTCTGCCGCCACCGTGGCGGCTATGCCGACGACGGTGAGAGTGTCGAGGTGCGGCTCCTCCACCGTGCCGGTGACGGTCACCGTCGGCGTGGCGACGAGCGGGTTGGCCGGCGGGTCGAGGCGCACCACCGGCGCCAGCGTGTCGACGACCACGGGCACCGCTGCGGAGTCGGCGACTTGGCCGAGGGTGTCCTCGGCGTGGGCGACCAGGACCGAGTCGCCTTCGGGAAGCGGCACATCGGCGCACTCCCAGGCGCCGCCGGTGACGGCGCAGGTGATGGGGCCGACGACGACGCGGTCGAGGTGCGCGTCGCTGACCGTGCCGCGCACGGTGAGCGTGCGGCTGGTGAGTTGCGCGCCGGACGCCGGCTCGGTGATCGCCACCTGCGGCGGCAGCGAATCGCGCTCGACGTTCTGCGGCGCCGAGTCGGCGGCGTGGCCGAGCGTGTCGACGGCGTGCGCCACCAGCGTGTTGGCGCCCTCCTGCAGCGGCACCGCCGCGGCGACGAACTCGCCCCCCGTCACCTCGGCGGCGACCCCGTTGACGGTGACGGCGTCGAGGTGCGGATCGGCGACGGTGCCGGTCACCGTCACCGTCGCCGCGCCGGTGAGCGACGGCAGGGCCGCCGCGTCGATGGCGATCGTCGGAGGCTTGGTGTCGAGCACCACCAGCACCGAAGGCGAGGTCGCGTTGTGCCCGGCGGCGTCCCGCGCCACGGCGACGAGGACGTTGTTCCCTTCGGTCAGCGTCAGGGTGATGGTGAAGGTGGTGCCGCTGACCGCCGCCGTGGCGCCGTTGACTTTCACGCTGCTGAGGTTGCCGTCGGAGACCGTGCCGGTGACGACGATCGCCGGGGTGTCCACCAGCGCTCCGTTGTCGGGCGACGTGATGGTCACCGTCGGCGCCGTGGAGTCGAGCTCGACGACGACAGGAGCGGAGGTGGTGGTGCGACCGAGCTCGTCGACGGCTACTGCGGTGAGGGTGTTGTTGCCCTCGACCAGGGTCACACCCTCGGCGGTGAAGCGGTTGCCGTCGACGGTGGCAGGGACGCCGTTGACCCTCAACAACGCCAGGTGCATCTCGTCGATGGTCCCGCTGACGGCGATCGGCGAGTCGCCGTAGAGGGCGCCCGACGCCGGGCTGTCGATGGCCACCACGGGCGCCTTGGTGTCGACGTCGAGCACCGCGGTGGCGGTGGCTTCGGCGGCGCAGTTGCGCGCCACGAGCGAGAGGGTCGAGAGCCCCTCGCCGGCGCCGAGGTCGAAGGCGTCGAGGCGGAACGTGCCGTCACCGGAGACCACCGCCGGGCTGTCGTTGACGGTGACGGCGGTGGCGTTCCCGGAGGTACCGCGCAGGTCGACCAGCCGCGTTCCTACCAGCGAGCCCGGGGGCGGTGCGGTCAGCGCCACCGTCGGCGGCACGATCGCCACCCGCACGGTGACGCGGGTGACGTTGCCACCCGTGTCGGTGGCGAGCACCTCGACGAGGCCGGGGTCGGCGGTGGCGAGGCTCGCGGTGGTGGTGAAGCTGCCGTCGGCGGCGGGAATGACGGCGACGCCGTTGACGGTGAGGTGCACGGGGCCTTCGGCGTCGGTGACCGTGCCGGCGACCGTCGTCTCGCAGCGCGGCACGCTCTGCCCCTCCGTGGGCGCGGTGAGCGTCAGGTGCGGCGGCGCGTCGTCGGTGACGCGGCGGATGCGCGCGCCGCCGTTGATCTGCACCGACTTCGCCTGCACGGCGCCGACGACGTTCATCTGGCCGGTCAACGAGACGGCGGCGTTGGGCGCGTAGAGGTACGAGTGAACGTTGGACCCGGAAGCGATCGACACCGAGCCCTGCGTCCATAGCCGCAGCTGGAACGGGTTGCCGCCGTTGTTGAGGTGGCTGTTGCCGGCGACCGCGACGTTGCCGGTGACGAGGATGCGCACCGGCCCGGAGACGCGCAGCTGCGAGTTGCCGGTGAGCGTGAGGCTCGACAGCAGGTAGGTGCCGGCCGGTAGAGTGAGGCCGTCGTGGCCGGAGAGCGTGACGCCGCCGTTGACGAGGCCGACGTTGCCGCGGTCGGTGCGCGGCACGCGGGCGTTGTCGTTGCTCTGCTCCAGGGCGGTGCGCAGGGCCGCGAGGTCGATGGGCGCGCAGTCGAAGGCCGCGGTGGCGACGCGCCGCTGGCCGGTGATCGTCGGCGTGCCGGAGACGATCACCTGTTTGCCGGGGCCGGCGATGACGTCGCCGCGCACCTCCGAAGTGCCGGCGACGGTGACGTTGCCGTTGCCGCGCACGTGCGCCTTGTCGACCGCGGCCGGGGTGCCGCCGATCCCCTCCGACGTGATCAGCGGGTTGCCGGCGACCGTCATGTCCTCGCAGGAGAGGACGACGTGACTGTTGAGATCGGCAGGGATGTCGAAGGTGGCGGGCGCCGCGGCGGCGGCCGGGGGCAGCCACGCGGAGGTACAGAACGCGACGACCGCCAGCGCGGCGGAGAGCGAAAGCAAGCGCGGCCGCGTGGTGCCAGGGACGTGCGGCCTCATGGGCGGCCCCCGTCGATACCCGACAGCGCCGCGTTGCGTTCCGCTTCCTCCTCGAGGAAACGGACGGTGGCCTCGAGCGGGTGCGGCACCCGGCGCGCGCCTTCGGGGACCTCCGCGAGCTCCGTCGGGAAGCGGTCGAGCAGCTCGACGCGGGTGGCGACGTCCTCGACGCTCGCCGTCGCCGTGCCATCCTCGTCGCGCAGCAGCGCGCGCACTGTGCGCACCGGCAGCGCGCCGCCAGAGTGGGCGCGCACGGCGGCCAGGAGGTCCGCCGGCGAGACGGGCGCCGGCGGCTCGGAAGCGCCGACCTTGTCGGTGCCGGCCGCTGACGGTGACGAAGCTGCCGGCACCGCGAGCGCCGTCTCCAGCGCGCCGATCGCCGCCTGCGCGGCGGGCGTCAGGCGCAACGCGGGATCCACCCAGACGTCCGCGGCGATGGCGTCCGGCGCCTGCCGCGAGGCGATGCGGAGGTGCTTGACGCCCGGGCGCTCGCTGGGCGCTCCGGCCACGGCACCGGAAGGAGAAGACGCTGCGGCGAGCGACTTGTCGGCAACCGGCGCCTCGGTGATCAGCAGGGCGCCGTCGACGCCGGCGCGCGCGGCCGCCGATCCGCCCGCGGCAGCCGCCGCGGGGGAGCTGGTGGCTCGCGCGCTCTTCGCGCCGTCCTCGTCGCCGGCGCCGCGGGCGAGGCCCTGCGCCTGCCGCAGCCGCACCTGCAGCTCGGCGAGGCGGTCGAAGCTCAACGTCCAGTAGATCCCCTTCTCCGGCTGCACCTCGGTGAGCTCGCGCCGCGCCAGGTCGATGATGAGGCGGTTGCCGTCGGGCCGTTGCGAGACGATCCACGAGCCGCCGTAGGTGTCGACCACCGACTCGCCGACGAAACGGCTGCCGTCGCCGTCGTCTTGGACCACGTGGTGCTCGACGCGGAAGGGCTGCGGGAAGAGCGGTCCCGTCTGCGCGCGCAGCGCGGGAGAGACGAGCGCCGGCAGTAGCGCCACGGCGATGGCGACTGCTCGCCTGCTTCGCCGGCGTGAAGAGAACCTGCAGAGACCCATCATCGACTCGCTCTCCTTGCCCTCGAACGTCATGGCAGACCGTCGATCACGGTGACGAACCCGTCGCCAGGGAGCGCCGTCGCGGGGCTCCAGCGCAGCGGCGGCGCCGCGAGCGGCGGCGACCACAGCAGCACGTCGCCGCCCGGCAGCGGCTCCACCGCCCGGTACGAAGAGCCGGGGTGGCTTGCAGCCAGCACCGGCGCCGCAGCGTCGGTCACGTCGTAGACCAGCACCTCGCCGGGGACGAGCACGACCAGACGCGTGCCGGCGACCGCGGCCGCGATGGGCTCGGCCGGCAGGTCGATGCGCGACACCTCGTCCCAGCCGCTGCCGCCGTGCTGCAGCAGGCGCACCGCTTGCGCCGCGAGCAGCACGGCGCCGCGCTGCCACGGGCCGACGCCGCGCCAGCCGGTCGCGAGCTCCGCCAGCGTCGGCTCGAAGATCAACGGATCGCCGGGCGCGTTCGCCGGCCAGCTGTAGATCATCCCGTGGCCGTCCTCGGCGATGCCGAGCAGGTGCACGAAGCCGGTCGTGCGCAGCAGGCGCGGCGACCCCGGCATCGGCAGCGCGAGCTCGCTCGGCAGCGTCAGCAGCGGCGCGTCGTCCGCCGGCGTGAGGAGCTGCGCGAGACGGAGCGACGGGCCGTCGACAGCGCTGTCGTCGGCGACGAGGACCGTCGTCTCGCCCGACCCCGCGGGGCCGGCGGCAATGTCGAGCAAGCGGCCGTAGAGGAGCGGGAACTCGGTGACTGCCGGCGTCTCGAGGTCGACGAGGTCGATGCGTGCCGCGGTCGCCACCAGGAAGCGCTGCGGCTCGCCGGCCGCGAGGTCGACGATCTCTTCGCCGGGCTGGTGCGGCGGCAACGAGACGACCGGCTGCACGCCGGCGCCGTTGTAGAGGAAGAGCCCCTCGTCGCCGACGCCGAGCCAGTGGTCGTCGCCGCTCACCGCGCGCGGCGTCACGCCGGCACCGAGCTGGAGCTGCGGCGCCCAGCCGCCGTCCGGCGGCGCCGGCAGCGGCGGCAGCTCGAGCCAGCCCGCCCGCTGCACGCGCGAGTGGGCGTCGATGGCCACCAGCTGCAGCCGCTGGCCGGGGACGCCGGTCCAGAGGAACGACGCGCCAGTGGTCGGCGACCAGGCGGCGGTGACAGCGCGCCCGCCGCTGGTGAGCCGTACCTCGCTGATGCCGTCGGGGTCGCTCACCGCGTCGGCGCCGAGCGCCACGCGGTACGAGCCGGGCACCGAGCCGACGGCGATGGAGACTGCCGCCTTGACCCAGCTCGGCGCTTCGTCATTGCCGTAAATGGTTTCCGAGCCGTCGTCGGCGGCCTTGTCCCAGCCGGCGGCGAAGCCTTCCGGCGGCAGCGGCGGCACCAGCTGCACGAGCTTGTCGGCCGAAACCAGCACCGAACCGCTGGCCACCGTCACCGCGTCGAAGCGGTAGATGCCGCGCCAGCGGTCGCCGACGGCGATGTTGAACGGCCGGTTGGGGTTCGGCTCGAGCGTGACCGTCGTACCGTCGATGGCGGCGATCCGCCAGGCGCCCTTGACGAAGCGGTCCTGCCCTTCGACCTCCAAGTAGTGGCCGAGGAAGTAGCTCGGGATCGTGGCATCCCGGCCGGTGAGCACGATGCCGCCCGACGAGCCGGCCTGCACGATGCCGCGGCCGAGCGCAGGGAGGACCGTACGGCGGCTGGTGGCGATCGCGCCGTTGTCGACGCGGACCGAGCCGAGCGGCGCCGCGCCCGCGTGCGTGTAGATGGTGCCAGCGGCACCGGTGGTGTGGGTGGCGCCGCCCTGCGCGTCTGCAGGTGGTCGAGCAGCGTCGACGACGGCACCAGCGTCGTGTAGTCCACCGCGATCGCGCCGCCGCCACCCGAGCGACCGCCGCAACTCGTCGAGCTGCCACCCTTGGCCTCGATGCTCCCCGACCCCGAGAGCTCGCCTGCCTTCACCCACACCGAGCCGCCCGCCGCCGACCGACACGTGCTCGCGCCGTTGGCGCGGATCATGCCGTCGATCTGCACCCGGTCCGCGGTGATCCGCACCACGCCGCCGCCACTGCTGCCGCTGTCGAAGTAACCGCCCGCGCCGTTCTCCTGCGGCGTGTAGACGCTCCCGTACGTCTCGCCCGCCGGCAGGCCGAGCACGCCACCCTCGCCCATGTGGCCGCCTGCCGAATCGTTCCCCTGCAGCGCCGTACCCGCATGGGTCGTCTGCACCGGGTAGCCGCGGCCACTGACGTCGATGACGCCGCCAGCCTCCACCACCAGCTCGCCCACCTCGATCCGCAAGCTCTCCGGCGAGGCGTTGCTCGCCGTCGCGTGCTGCGTCAGCGTCGCACCGGGCTTGACCACCAGCCGCGAGGCGTAGATCGCGTCCATCTTCCACCGTCCCAGTGATCACCTGCTCCGAGTACACCTTGATCGGATCGGCGCTGATCACCTGCACGAGACCCTTGCGTCGTGTACTCGTCGAAGCGGTACACGCCCTGCCACTTGTCGCCTTCGTCCACCGTGACCGCCTCGCTCCCGTTGGCGGCCAGCGTCACCGTCTTGCCGTCGACGCCGATCGACGCGATCCGCCACGTCCCTTCGAGGACGCCGGCAGTGTTGCGGACCTCCACCCAGTGGCCCACGAAGTACGGCAGGATCACCTTGCTGCGACCGGTCGCCAGCGTCGCACCACCGCTGCCCGAGCCGGCAGTCCCACTGCCCAGCGACGGCAGCACCGTCCGCTTGTTGCCCGTCACCGTCCCGTTGTCCACCACCAGGCGGCCGTAGCTCTGGCCGCCCCCGCGCACGTACACCGTGCCCGCACCGCCGGTGGTGCTGAGTGGCGCCGCCCTGCGTGCTCAGGTGATCGAGCAGCGTCGACGACGGCTCCAGCGTCGTGTAGTCCACCGCGATCGCGCCGCCGCCACCCGAGCGACCGCCGCAGCTCGTCGAGTTGCCGCCCTTGGCCTCGATGCTCCCGGCACCCGACAGCTCGCCCGCCTTCACCCACACCGAGCCGCCCGCCGCCGACGCGGCACGTGCTCGCACCGTTGGCTCGAATCACGCCGTCGATCTGCACCCGGTCCGCCGTGATCCGCACCGCGCCGCCGCCACTGCTGCCGCTGTCGAAGTAACCGCCCGCACCGTTCTCCTGCGGCGTGTACACGCTGCCGTAGGTCTCGCCCGCCGGCAGGCCGAGCACGCCACCCTCGCCCAGGTGGCTGCCTGCCGAATCGTTCCCCTGCAGCGCCGTACCCGGAGTGCGTCGTCTGCACCGGGTAGCCGCGGCCGCTGACGTCGATGACGCCGCCTGCCTCCACCACCAGCTCGCCCACCTCGATCCGCAGGCTCTCCGGCGACGCGTTGCTCGCCGTCTGCGTGCTGCGTCAGCGTCGCACCGGCCTTGATCACCAGCCGTCGAGGCGTAGATCGCATCCGTCTCCACCGTCCCAGTGATCACCTGCTCCGAATACACCCGGATCGGATCGGCGCTGATCACCTGCACGTGAGCCGCGCACCGTGTACTCGTCGAAGCGGTAGACGCCCTGCCACTTGTCGCCTTCGTCCACCGTGACCGGCTCGCTGGCGTTGGCAGCCAGCGTCACCGTCTTGCCGTCGACGCCGATCGAGCGCGATCCGCCACGTCCCCTCGAGGACGCCGGCGCCGTTGCGGATCTCCACCCAGTGGCCCACGAAGTACGGCGGGATCACCTTGCTGCGGCCGGTCACCAGCGTCGCACCACCGCTGCCCGAGCCCGCAGTCCCGCTGCCCAGCGACGGCAGCACCGTCCGCTTGTTGCCCGTCACCGTCCCGTTGTCCACCACCAGGCGGCCGTAGCTCTGGCCACCCCCGCGCACGTACACCGTGCCCGCACCGCCGGTGGTGTGCGTCGGCACCACCCTGCGCGTTGAGGTGGTCGACCAGCGTCGACGCACGGCTCCAGCGTCGTGTAGTCCACCGCGATCGCGCCGCCGCCACCCGAGCGACCGCCGCAGCTCGTCGAGCTGCCGCCCTTGGCCTCGATGCTCCCGGCGCCCGACAGCTCGCCCGCCTTCACCCACACCGAGCCGCCCGCCGCCGCGCGGCACGAGCTCGTACCGTTGGCGCGGATCACGCCGTCGATCTGCACCCGGTCCGCCGTGATTCGCACCGCGCCGCCGCCACTGCTGCCGCTGTCGAAGTAACCGCCCGCACCGTTCTCCTGCGGCGTGTACACGCTGCCGTAGGTCTCGCCCGCCGGCAGGCCGAGCACGCCGCCCTCGCCCAGGTGGCTGCCCGCCGAGTCGCTCGCCCGGCAGCGCCGTTCCCGGGTACGTCGTCTGCACCGGCGTAGCCGCGGCCGCTGACGTCGATCGACGCCGCCCGCCTCCACCACCAGCTCGCCCACCTCGATCCGCAGGCTCTCCGGCGACGCGTTGCTCGTCGTCAGCGTGCTGCGTCAGCGTCGCTCCGGCCTTGATCACCAGCCGCGTCGGCGTAGATCGCATCCGTCTCCACCGTCCCGGTGATCACCTGCTCCGAGTACACCCGGATCGGATCGGCGCTGATCACCTGCACGCTGCCGCGCACCGTGTACTCGTCGAAGCGGTAGACGCCCTGCCAGCTCGTCGCCCTCGTCCACCGTGACCGGCTCGCTGGCGTTCGCGCGCCAGCGTCACCGTCTTGCCGTCGGTGCCGATCGACGCGATCCGCCACGTCCCTTCGAGCACGCCGGCGCCGTTGCGAACCTCGACCCAGTGACCCACGAAGTACGGCGGGATCACCTTGCTGCGGCCGGTCACCAGCGTCGACGCCGCCGCTGCCCGAGCCGCGCAGTCCCCTTGCCCAACGACGGCAGGACCGTCCGCCGTTGCCCGTCACCGTCCCGTTGTCCACCGATCAAGCGCGCCGTAGCGTCGGCGCCGCCGCCGCGCACGTACACCGTGCCCGCGCCGCCGGTGGTCGCCGTCGACCGCCCTGCGCGCTCAGGTTGTCGAGCAGCGTCGGCCCGCCTCCAGCGCTCGCGTAGTCCACCGCGATCGCGCCGCCGCCGCCCGAGCGCCGTCGCAGCTCGTCGTGTTGCCGCCCTTGGCCTCGATGCGCCCACGCCGCCCAACGAGCTCCGTCTGCACCCACACCGAGCCGCCCGCCGCCGCCGCTGGCACCGCCGCCTGGCCGTTGGCGCGGATCGCGCCGTCGATCTGCGACCCGCTCCGCCACGATCCGCACCGCCCCGCCGCCGCGGCCGTGGAGCAGCCGCCGCCACCGCCGTTCTCCCGCGGCGCGGTAGACGCTGCCGTAGGTCTCCGCGACCGGACGGTCGCTGCGACGCACGCCGCCCTCGCCCAGGTGGCTGCCGCCGATGTCCACCCGCCCGACGCCGAGGCGTGGCTGCGGTAGGTCGCGCCGTCGACGTACCCGCGCTGCGACACGTCGATCGACGCCGCCCGCCTCCACCACCAGCTCGCCCACCTCGATCCGTCAGGCTCTCGGCGGCGTCGCCGCCGTCGTGAGCTGCTGCGTCAGCGTCGCACCGGCCTTGATCGACCAGCCGGCCGGCGTAGATCGCGTCGGTCTCCACCGTCCCGGTGATCACCTGCTCCGAGTACACCCGGATCGGATCGGCGCTCACCACCTGCACGCTGCCGCTGCACCGTGTACTGGTCGAAGCGGTAGACGCCCTGCCAGCTGTCGCCCTCGTCCACCGTGACCGGCTCGCCGGCGTTCGCGCGCCAGCGTCACCGTCTTGCCGTCGGCGCCGATCGACGCGATCCGCCACGTCCCTTCGAGCACGCCCGGCGCGCGTTGCGCATCTCCACCCAGTGGCCCACGAAGTACGCCGGGATCGCCTTGCTGCGGCCGGTCACCAGCGTCGCGCCGCCGCTGCCCGAGCGCTGCGCGTCCCGTTGCCCAGCGACGGCAGGATCGTCCGCCGGGTGCCGGCGACCGTCCCGTTGTCGACGATCAGGCGTCCGTAGGTCGGCACCGCACCGCGCACGTACCCAGACCGTCCCCGCGCCGCCGGTGTTCGCTGGTCGAGCCGCCCTGCGCCCGCAGGTTGTCCAGCAGCGTCGTCGCCGCCTCCAGCGGTCGTGTAGCTCGACCGCGATCGCGCCGCCGCCGCCCGAGCCGCCGTCGCAGCCCGTCGTGTCGCCGCCCTTCGCCTCGATGCGCGCCGGCGCCCGCCAGCGCAGCCCGTCTGCATCCACACCGAGCCGCCCGCGCGAGCCGCGCGGCAGCCGCCCTGACCGTTGGCGCGGATCAGCACCGTCGATCTGCCACCCGGTCCGCGCCACGTCGCACCGCGCCGCCGCCGCGCCCGCTGCCGTCGCCGCCGGCGCCGTTCTCCCGCGGTCGGTACACGCTGCCGTAGGTCTCGCCCATCGGCCGGTCGCTGCGCCGCAAGCCGCCCTCGCCCAGGTGGCTGCCCCCGTTCGCTGACCGCCCTGCACGCCGCATGGCCGGGATACGTCGCACCGTTGGCGTACCCGCGCTGCCGACACGTCGATCGACGCCGCCCGCCTTCCACCACCAGCTCGCCCACCTCGATCGTGCAGGCTCTCGGAGCCGTCGACGCCAGTCGAGCTGCTGCGTCAGCGTCGCGCCGGCCTTGATCGACCAGCGTTCCGGCGTAGATCGCATCCGGTCTCCACCGTCCCGGTGATCACCTGCTCCGAGTAACCCGGATCGGATCGGCGCTGACCACCTGCACGCTGCCGCGCACTCGTGAACTGGTCGAAGCGGTAGACGCCCTGCCAGCTGTCTCCCTCGTCCACCGTCACCGGCTCGCCGGCGTTCGCAGACCAGCGTCACCGTCTTAGCCGTCGGCGGCCGATCGACGCGATCCGCCACGTGCCTTCGAGCACCCCGGCGGCGTTGCGGACCTCGACCCAGTGGCCCACGAAGTACGCCGGGATCGCCTTGCTGCGGCCGGTCGCCAGCGTCGCGCCGCCGCTGCCGGTGCCTGCGCATGCCCTTGCCCAGCGACGGCAGGATCGTCCGCCGCGTTGACCGGCGACCGTGCCGTTGTCGACCGTCAGGTCGCCGTAGGTCGGCGCCGCGCCGCCGCGCACGTACACCGTCCCGCGCCGCCGGTGGTTCGCCGTGGCGCCGCCCTGGCCTGCAGGTGCGTCGAGCAGCGTCGACGCCGGCGTCTCCAGCGTCGTGTACGTCGACCGCGATCGCGCCACCGCCGCCCGAGCCGCCGTCGCAGCTCGTGCGTGTCGCCGCCCTTGGCCTCGATCGTGCCGACGCCCGCCAGCGCGCCCGTCTGCATCCACACCGAGCCGCCCGCGCCGAGCCGTCGACACCCGACCGCTGGCCGTTGGCGCGGATCGCGCCGTCGATCTGCACCCGCTCGGCCACGATCCGCACCGCGCCGCCGCCGCGGCCGCTGCCGTGTGCCGCCGCGCCGTTCTCCCGCGGCGAGTAGACGCTGCCGTACGTCTCGCCGAGCCGGTCGCCCGCCGCACTCCGCCCTCGCCCAGGTGGCTGCCGCCCGAGTCGCTGCCCGCCGCCGCCGCTGCGCCGGATACGTCACGCTCGGCGGCGTAGCCGCGGCCGCGTGACGTCGATCGAGCCGCCGCAGCCGACGTACATGCGGACCGTTCACCGTCAGCTCGCACGCGCTTCGGGCTCGCGGCCGAGGGCGTCGCGCGTGTGGGTGATCTTCGCCCCTTCGAGCACGATGCAGCCCGCCGACCGTCACCGGCGTGTCGATGGTCAGCGTCCCGCGTGCGCAGCGCCACCACCTGCGTGGCCAGCGCCGCCCAGTTGTTGGTGCCCTGGCCGTCGGCCTTGAGGTCGGTGACGTGGATGCGCTGCACCTCGATCACCGAGCTCTGCGTCTGCCCCGCGGTGTCGAGTGCCTCGACGCGGAAGTGCACGGTCGGCGTCGTCACCGTCGCCAGGTTGAAGGTCGTCGTCGCCGTCGCCGTCTTCGGCGCCGGGGTGCCGCTCGGCGTCACCTCGGCGAACGGCGTCGTCGCGTCCTCGAGGTAGAAGCGCATCTTCGTCAGGCCGCCGTCGTCGGTGGCCGAGGCGGTGAGCTTGACCACGTAGTCGTCCGGCAGCAGCGCGCCGGTCGACGGGCAGTCGAAGGCCACGACCGGCAGCTGGTCGGGCGGCACCGCGTCGGTGCTCACCGTGCGCGAGACACGCCCTTCGTTGGTGTCGGCGTCGATCGCCACCGACCTCGAGCGTCACCGGCGTCGGCGCGGTCACCTCCGGCACCGTCCAGGTGTAGTTGATCGCCGTGCCGGTCGACGACGCGACGGCAGTGCCGCCGATGAGCAGCTGCAGCCCGGTCACGCCGACGTTGTCGGTGGCGCTCGCGGTGATGCGTGACGGTCTCGCCCGAGCGGTAGACGCCGGTCGGCCCGCGGTCGGGGTTGAGCGTCAGCGTCGCCACCGGCTTGGTGACGTCGTTGACGATGCTGAAGGTGAACGGCGCCGTGAGCGACGAGTTGTTGAAGGCGTCCCACACCGTGGCGGTGACGGTCACCGTCTGCGGCGTCGCCGCGGCGGCGGCGGTGAGCGTGAACGTCGTGTCGGCGGTCGTGCCGCTGACCGTCTTCGTCTGCTCGGGCTGCGTCACCGCGCTCGCGGCCGAGGCGTGGAGGTCGATCTTACTGAGGCCGTCGCTGTCGACCGCGTGCACCAGGATGGTCGTGCTCTGCCCCTTGGTGATGCGAGCCGGCGCGCCGGCGGCGAGGCTCACGGTGCCGGTGGGCGCGCCGTTGGACGAGATCACCAGCGCGAAAACCGCCGTCGTCGACGAGCTGTTGAACTTGTCCCAGATCGTCGCCGTCACGTTGAGCGTCTGCGGCTGGGCGCCGGCCTTCGACGTGACGATGAAGGTGACGTCGGCGCTGGTGGGTGTGCCGGCGATCGTCTTCGTCTGCTCGGGCTGCGTCACCGCCGCGGCGTCGACGACGTGGAGGTCGATCTTGGTGAGGCCGTCGCTGTCCTCGGCATGGACCGCGATCGTCGTCGCCTGACCGGGCACGATCGGGTTGGGCGCGCCGGTCGCGATGCCGACGGTGCCGGTCGGCGCGCCGTTGGCCGCCACCGGCACCACCAGCGCGGCGGTGGTCGCCGCGCCGCCCGAGGCGTCCTCGAGCAGCGCCTGCAGGCTGATCGGCTGCGAGCCGTCCGCCGTCGCGGGCACGTTCAGCGTGTAGGTGAGGTCGGCGACGGTGCCGGTCACCGTGTTCGCCTGCGTCGCCGGCGTCACCGGGCCGCTCGCCTGCAGTGTCACCTTCGACAGCCGCTCGCGGTCGGTGGCGTGCACCAGCACGGTGAACGGATAGCCCGCCTTGACGGGAGTCGCGGTGCCGGCCGCCAGCGTCACCGTACCGACGGGCAGCTCGTTGGCGAGCACCGGCCACACGGCCGGCTGACGCGTCACGCGGCCTGCCTCGTTGGTGGCTTGCACGACGTAGCTGATCGCTCGCCGGCGCGTTGGCGATGTTTACCGCGAGCGTCGTCGTTCCCGTGCTGGCCGCGGTCAGCGGCTCGTCCCACAGCGGCTGCACGGAGAGGGTCGGCGCGAGGGTGCTCTCCTGCCGCGTCTCGACGAGGCCGAGAGGATCGCTCACCGTCCAGCTCACGGCGATCGACGAGCCGAGGGTGACGTTGCCGGGCGCGGGCTGGGTGGTGAGCGTCACCACCGGCGCCTCGCCGCGCAGCAGGCCGCGCGAGCCGCGGCGCAGGTTGAGGAACGCGCGGTCGTTGAGCGCGCCGTCGCCGGTCGGGCCCGAGCAGCAGGTCGTCGTCGGCAACCAGCGCACGGCCGCCTCGGCGTCTACCGTCGCCAGGCGCGAGGCGCCGCGGAAGGCGACGACATTCCCGAGCGCGCGCTCGCTGGCCGCCTCTCCGAGCTCGTCCGCGGTGGCGGCGACATGCAGCTCGACGCGCGAGCCGCCGGGGGCCGAGGCGTCGACGATCCGCCGCTGCGACGAGATCGGGAAGCTGCCCAGCGCGCTGCCATCGGTCTTCGCCAGCACCAGCAGGTCGCCCACCACGTCTCCGCGCACGCGCGGCACGTCGAGCACCACCACGCCGGTGGCAGCATCGATCGTCCACACCGCGCCGTCGCCTAGCGCCGGCAGCGGCGTCAGCGCTGCACGCGCCGGCTCGATCGGGTTGGCGAGCAGCAGCCGTCCCGGCGCCGCAGGGTGGCTCTCCGCGTCGACCACCTCGAGGTAGATCGTTCCAGCGCCGCCGCGGCGGTCGGCGCGGTTGGGGATCGGCCCGTCATTGATGCCGCCGCTAGTGTCGAGCTGGGTGGCGAGTGTCGAAGGCGTTGCTCGAGCGTCTGGTAGGAGATCGCGATGCGGCCGCCGCCGCCGCCGCCGGTGACGTTGAAGTTGGTGCCGGCGCCGCCGCGCGCGGCGATGCGGCCGGCGCCTTCGAGGCGGGCCGCGGTGAGCCGAATGGCGCCGCCCGCACCGCCGCCGCTGATGGTGCCCTTGCCGTTGCCGCCGTCGGCGACGATCTCGCCGTCGACGCGCACGCGCGCGTCGGGCGCCAGCAGCCGGATGACGCCGCCGCCCGTGCCGCCCCCGTCGAGGGGGTTGCTGCCGGTGTCGGTGCTGGTGCCGCCGCCGCCCGGCAGGTGCGGGTCGCGCAGGCTGTCGAAGATCGAGCCGGGCTGTGCGAGGTCGTTGCGGTTCCAGCCGCCGGTGGGCGAGCCGAACCACCCCGCGCCGCCGTGCGAGCCGCCGGCGCGCGCCTGCGGCACCGGTCTCGCCGGGCAGCACCATCGAGCGGGTCGAGGTGTTGCCGAGCAGCCCGCTTCGTCGTCATGTCGATGCGGCTGAGCAGGCCGACGCCGACCTCGTGCTCCACCATGAGCTCCAGCGGGTGGAAGAGGATCGCCGAGTCGTAGGTGGTGATCTCGGGGCCGGTGAGCACCGCCGGCCGCGCCTGCGAGCGAGCCGCTCTCGGTGGAGGCGCCGGTGTAGAGGAAGAGCGCCGGCAGCGTGCGCACCGTGCCATCGCTGCGCGGGATGATGCTCAACGTCGTGTCGTCGAGCAGGAAGACCGGCCCGTCGGCGTTCCCGCCGGCGCGCAGCATCTCGTCGTCGGTGCCGACCGGGGTGATCGCCCCCTCGTAGACCTGCCGCGGCGCCACCGCCGTCATCGTCATCGGCACGATGGTGGTCGTCCCCGCAGAGTCGAGCAGGCGCGCCTCGAAGCGCACCTCGGCGCCAACCGGGATGAGGTTGGGCACGTGCCACAGCGCCTGGTACATGGCGCCGGCGATGTCGTCGGTGCCCGGCACCTTCTGCGCCGCTGTCCAAGTGGAGGCGAGCTCGAGCTCGCCGGTCGGCGTTGCGTACGGGACCGCGCACCTCGACATTCACCAGTCTGCCGGGGATCGGGTTGCCGTCGACGTCGAGGTTGATGTCGCGCGCGTAGAGCCGCAGCAGCAGCGCCGCGCCCTGCGAGGACCCGGTCGACGTGTAGCCCGCCGGCCACAGCGCGCCCCGGCCACGGCGCCTTCCAGCGCCCCTGCGGCGCTGCGGGGTCGCGCTCGGGCCCGATCTGGAATTCGATCGTCTTGCTCGATGCCGTTGCCGCCCCAGTCGGCGAGCGTCGCCTTGGCGTGGATGGGGATGAACGTGGTCATCCCCGCCGGCACCACCAGCGTGCCGGTGCGATAGAGGTCGGTGGTGCCGGTGACCAGCGTGGCGGTGAGCGTGCCCGGGAAGAGGTCGGTGCGGTCGAGCTCCAGCGCCACCGTCTTGACCTTGGTCTCGCCGTCGCGGGCGCGCAGCTCGAGGTAGAACTCCTCGCCGATGAAGAGGTGCGTCACCGGCGCGCCGGCGAGGCGCGCCGAGAAGTCGTCGATCACCGGCGCCGTCGCGTCGTCGGCGACGGCGAAGTGCTCGCTCTCGCGCAAGCCGACCGCGCCGTTGGGGTCGAGCACGCGCGCACGGGCGTAGAGGAGCGTTCCCTCTGCCAGGTCGAGCGGCAGGTCGAAGGTGGCGGTCTGCGACGGCGCGTCGTTCCAGCCGTTGGCGGGCTTGGTCACCAGCCGCGCCGGCGCGGTGGCGAACGCCGCGCTCGCGCCCTCCTGCCACAGCTCGAGGAACAGCGTCAGCTGCGAGCCGTCGAGGTCGAAGAACCCGGAAGCCGTGGCGGTGAGCTTCGACCCCGCGTAGGGCGTGCCGGGGACCGGCGCGCTCGCCGCCACCTGCACCGTCTCGACCGCGGGGTCGGTGTTGGGCAGCACCACCATCGCCACCTGCACCACGTTGCTGGCGTTGGTGCTGGTGTCGACGGCGCGCACCCAGATCGGGAACGGCCGCGGGTCGACGTTGTTGCCGACGTAGGCGGCGACGAACGAGTAGACGTACGGGTAGACCGTCGCCGAGAAGGACGGCGACACCGGGTGCTGCGGATCGGTGGGGTCGGTGAAGTAGTACTCGACGCGGTCGACGTCGCCGCCCGGCACCTGCGGCGTCACGTCGTCGAGCGCGGAGAGCGCCGGCGTCAGCACGTAGCGGTTGCCCTGCAGCAGCTGGCCGTTGGCGCTCGGCGGCGGGTAGGGCACGGCGTCGACGCGCGGCGCCTGGGCGTCGTAGATGCGGAAGGTGCGCTCGTAGGGCGGCATGACGTTGCCGTAGACGTCCCGCAGCCCGGTGAGCACGATCCGCCGCCGCAGCGTGTCGCCGGCGAGGTTGAAGCCCTCGACCGGCTGCACGGCGAGCGAGAAGTTGCTGCGCGTGAGGAAGGTGACGGCCGGCAGCCGCTGCCACTCGGTGCCGCCGCCCACGGTGCGCTGGAAGTAGAGCTCGACGGCGTCGCCGCTCAAGTCGCCGTCGAGCTGCTCGTCGGTGGCGTACACCGCCTCGCTGAAGTCGAAGCGGATGGTGACTTGCGGGTCCACCGGCCGGCCGAGGTCGGGCTCGGTGCGGATCACCGACGGGCCGACGCCGTCGGCGGTCTTGAAGTTCGAGCCGACGTTGCCCGACGGCGTCAGCGGCCGGCCGATGCGGTCGCGCACGCCGCCGGGGCCGCCGATGACGACGAGGCTGTAGATGGCGGAGTTCTCGTACTGCGCGCTGGGGGTGAAGCGGACGACCTGGTGACGGTCCGCGTCGACCATCGACGTCCAGGTCCCCGGCGGCCAGGTGCCCGAAGCGGCGCGGAGCTGGAAGTAGGGGTGGTTGGGGCTGGCGTAGTTGACCGGCAGCACGCCGGGCAGGAGCTGCTCCGAGAAGACCAGCTCGACGACGGCGGTGCGCGACACCCCTTCGATACCCGGCGGCGGTGCGATCGACAGCAACCGCGGCGGCCCGGCGTCGAGGATCATCGGCGGCACCAGGTTGTCGTTGCCGTCGGGCCCGACCAGCACGCCGCCGGCCGACGCCAGCTGGTCGCCGTTGTTGTTGCGCGCCGAGATCGAGAAGGCGCCGGTCGAGAGCGCGGTGAAGCGGTAGACGCCCTGCTCGTCGGTGAGCACCAGCTGGTGGCGGTTGCGCGAGTCGCGGATCTCGACGATGGTCGCCGGCGCCGGCACCAGGATCGTCGGATCGCCGTTCCAGCGGTCGTCCGGCACCGGCAGGTAGACGGTGCCGTGCGCGCGCACCGCCGGCGCCAGCGCGACGGTGATCTCGACGACGTCGTCGTCGTAGGTCAGCGTGCTGGTGGCGTAGCCGCCGGTGCCGGAAGCGAGCGAGCTGACGCTCGCCGAGATGTTGCCCGCCGGCACGGCAGCGAAGACGACGCTGCCGTCGGCGCCGCTCACCGAGGGGAAGGGTCCGGCGGCGGTGTTGAGCGTGACGTTGGCCCCCGCCACCGGCGCGCCGGCGGGGTCGCGCACCCACACCCGCACGACGCCCTTGGGCGAGAGCACCAGTTGATAGGGGTCGGCCTGGGTGCCGGCGCCCGGCACTGGCGCCGGCGAGGTGAAGTTGGCGAACGAGGCGCCCGCCCGGCGCCGCTCGGCGGTGAGCTCCTCGGCGCTGATGCCCGCCCCGCGCGTCGTCAGCACGTTGGGGAAGAAGAAGCGGTCGCTGCCCGGTGCCGGCGCGAGCTGCGCGTAGTCGTACCCGGACTGCGTCAGGCGCAGGCTGAAGAGGCCGCCCGCGAGGTTCACCGGCGAGGTGCCGGCGCGCAGCTTCTCGAACAGCCGGAAGTGGGCGTCGCCCACCGGCTCGAGCACCATGTCGATGACGGCGATGGGCGAGGTGGCGGTGATCGCGGCGGTGGCCGCGGCGCGCCGCGGCGAGGTGGGCAGCGCCGCCTCGAGCGTGAACGAGCCCTCGGGGATGCCGAGGAACTCGAAGATCCCCAGGGCGTCGGTGGCGCTGCTGGTGGTGGCGAGCGCGGTGACGCGGCCGCCGGCGGTCTCGCCCTGCAGGCGCACCGTGCCGCCGCCCATCGGCCGCGTCTTCAGAACGTCGTCCCACAGCGTGCCGCGCACCTCGCCGCGCTGGTCGAGGTAGATCGTGCGGTTGATCTGCTGGCCGGCCGAGGTGAGCGCCACCGCCGACAGGCGGCCGCTCTGCCCGTTCGGTGCGTAGAAGGTGTAGACCGAGTAGGTGCCCAGCGGCAGCGCGTCGAAGAAGGCGACGCCGTCGGGCCCGGTCACCGTCGCCTCGTTGTTGGACAGCCGCACCTGCGCGTCCGCCACCGCGCCGCCGGTCACCGGGTTGCGCACCGTGATCTGCAGCGCGCCGACGTTGGTGACCATCTCGATGCGCGGCATCTGCAGCACCTGCCAGTCGACGGTGAGCTCGCCGCGCACCATCCCCTGGCGGCTCACCTGGCCGCTGTCGCGCGCCACCACGGTGACGCCGCCGGCGTAGACGTGCGGCACCGAGTAGTTGCCGGCGCCGTCGGTGACGGACCAGTTGCCCTCCGCCGGCAGCCGGCGGAACGGGAAGCTGTCCTCCTGCACGTAGTAGTGAGCGTGGGCGAGCGGCCGCTCGACGCCGTTGAAGATGTCGACGACGCGGCCGCTGACCGTGCCCTGCGCCTTCATCTGCACCACGAGGTCGAGGGTCTGGCCGGCGGTGCCGACGTAGCCCATGGTGCGGCCGACCCGCTCGACGTTGCCGGCGACGCCGCGGGCGGTGACCAGCACGCGCCCCTTGGGCACCAGGTCGTAGCGGAAGCGGCCGTCGGCGTCGGTGCGCTGCTTCTGCCCGAGCAGGCCGTTGGCCTCGAGCACCACCTCGACGTCGGGCACCGGCGTGCGGCCGTCGACGTTGACCACCTGGCCGGTCACCGTCGCGGCGTCCTCGAAGACGATCTCGTGGTCGACCACCTGGCCGGCGTAGTCGATGCGGCCGTTGATCGTCTTCATGCCGTGGAACGGGTTGTAGGCGACGAGCTCGTAGTTGCCCACCGGCAGCACCAGCTGCAGCCGGCCGTTCTGGTCGGTCGAGGTCTCGACGTAGGCGCCCTTGACGCGGATCGCGTACTCGATCGAGCTGTAGTAGGTGGGCTTGTAGTAGATCGGCGTCAGGACGCCAGTCGAAGTGGCGGTGCGCGTCAGCACGGTGACGACGCCGGCGCCGCGCATGCGGACGGTCACGAACGGACGGTGGCCGCCGTAGACGATGCTCGCCGGCGCGTCCCCGAAGTAGCCCACCTTGCCTGGCTGCAGACCGTCGCCGCTGTGCGCGACGACGTTGTGTCCGCGCACCGGCAGGTTGGAGAACGAGAAGCTGCCGTCGGCGCCCGAGGTCGTCGTGCCGTATGGGAAGACCACAACCTCGGCGCCGCCGAACGGACGGCCGAGCGGGTCGAGGACGACGCCGTCGATGCCGCCGCTCATCTGCTGCAGCACGATCGCCTGCGCCTCGACGACGTCGGGCGAGACGTCGAGGATGGGCGGCAGCTGCACCGTCCCCTGCAGGCGGCGCGTGAAGTCGATGGCCTTGACGCTGTAGCGCTCGTTCGCGCCCTGCACCGGGACGCCCTCGATGCGGTAGCGGCCGAAGGCGTCGGTGTAGGCGAACATCCCGGGGCCTTCGATGAAGGCCACCGCGCCCTGGATCGGCGTGTTGCTGTTGGTGATGGGGTCGAAGAAGAGGACGGTGCCGGTGACCGTGCGGCTCGCGCCCTGGGGCAGCCGCAGCGTCACCTCTTTCGTCTCCCCCGCCGCCAGCGTCAGGTCGGTGAACACGGAGACACGCGAGATCGCCCAGTTGGCGGCCTGCAGCGACACCTGCCCCTCGGGCACGTCCTCGAAGCGGAAGCGGCCGAGGACGTCGGTCTCCTGCTCGCCGAGACCGGCGCCCCTGGAGTAGACGGCGACGCGGGTGCCGGCGATCGGCTCGCCGTCGGTAGCACCGACGACGACGCCGGTGACCGTGCCCTTGCCGACGATGAAGCGCGGCACCTCGACGACGGCGTCGACGATCGCGCCGGGACGGTCGACGCCGACGGTGGCGTAGCCGACACGCCCCTCGCGGTCGCGAACCACCAGCGTGATCGGCCCGACCGGCACGCCGGGCACGCTGAAGGTGCCGTCGCTGCCGAGCGCGATGCTGCGCTGCTCGTTGAACAGCGTGCTGGCGGCGTTGACGGTACCGGCGAGCACGGGCTCGCGGGTGTCGCCGTAGATGGCGACGCCACGCACGGTGCCGCGGCCGAGCAGCGCGATGTTGACGCGCATCACCCGGTTCTGCAGCCGCACGGTGGCCGAGATCTCCTGCTTCTCCTCGGGCTGCAGGTCCGGGTCGGCGCCGGCCGGGATGATGGCGCGCAGCGTGAAGTGCGGCAGCACCTTGGGGTCCCAGTGCGGGTTCTCGATGAAGTCGAACCAGAAGGTGCCGTCGGCGCCGGTGGTGACCTCGCCCAGGTAGTCGAGCTTGGTGACAGTGTCGACCATCGTCTCCCACAGCAGCGAGCGGATGAGCTGCACCTTGGCGCCGGCGACCGGCTCGCCGGTGCCGCGCACCACCTTGCCGCTGACCAGGCCGCCGAAGTGCAGCGGCGAGGTCTCGATAGACGGCAGCGGGATGTCGGCCGACAGCGACTCGCCCCAGGCGTCGATCAGGCCGCCGCGGTCGAGCAGGTGCTCGTTGGCGAGCAGCGGCTGGCCGTTGGCGGGGTTGGCGAGCGCGGCGAGCGGCGTGCCGTAGCGCACCGCCACGACGCGCTCGTCGTCCTGCATCCAGGCGCCGGTGCCCACCTTGTCGGAGGTGCCCGAGGCTGCGAGCCCCGCGGTGTCGAGGCCGCTGAAGCTGGAGCGGATTCGGTAGTTTGCGCCATCCTCCGCCCCTGCCTTCTCGGGCGGCCGGTTGAAGAGGTAGAGCACGCCGTTGCCGTAACGGTTCGGGCGGTGCATGTTGCCGTAGTCGTCCGGGCCCTCTTCCTTCATCCGGAAGTCCTGCACCGCGGCGATGAGCCGGAAGGGCGGCCGCTGCACGGTCGAGCTCGACACCGACGTCGAAAGCGGCGTCCCCGCGCCGTCGACGAGGCCCGGATCGGCGACGCCGGCGCCGACGCGTAGCACCACCACCCCGCCGGCGGGCACGCTGACTTCGGTGACCTCCAGCCGGCGGTCATCGCTGCCGTCGGCGTCGGGCACCACCACCAGCAGCCTGCCGCGCAGCGCCGCGCCGGTGGGGTTGCGCACCGCCACCTGCAGCAGCTCGTCGAGGGTGACGTGGCCGACGAGCGCCAGCGGCACGGTCGCCGCCTCTCCCGGGGCGCGCAGCACCGGCAGCAGCTCGCCGAAGGGGAGGCCGCGCAAGGCGCCGGTCTCGCCGGCGTAGCCCTTCAGCGTGCCGGCGATGCCGTCGAAGGCGCCCTGCACCTCGAGCTGCAGCGCCTCGCTGTCCGCCGCCGGGATCAGCATCGCGGCGACGTAGGGACTCGTGTACGTCGTGGTCTCGGCGAACTGGTCGAAGAGCTCCTCGGCGTCGAGGCCGCGGCTCGTCTGCTCGTTGCGCACCAGCTTGGCGAGCTCGCTCCCCACCGCGAGGCCCTTGCCGAGGCTGCGCCGCAGCTCGTCGATCTCCACCAGCGGCGCGCGGTTGCCGAGGTAGTCGAGGGCGAGCACCTCCAGCGACTCGAGCAGCGGCTCGTGGAGGAAGGTGCGCATGCCCGCCTGCGCGAAGTCGATGGCGCGGCGCTCGACGTCGCTCTTGATCACCCGCGGCAGGCCCGCCGGCGTGAGCGCGGCGGGCGCCACCGCCAGGCTGTGGGCGAGACCGAGGAACCGAGTGTGCGCGCGGTGGAGGTCGTCGGTGGCGACGAAGGGCGTCTTCAGCCGCTCGCTGAAGCGCGGCAGGATGAGCGTCGCCGGCGAGAGCGGGATGCCGAGCTCGCCGACGCCGGTGCGCAGCCGGATCGTGCCCTGCCCCGCCGCCGAGGTCGACTGGAAGGTGGTCGCCACGACGCGGCCGTCGAGGTCGGCGACGAGCCTGTACTCCAGCGTCTCCGCCTGCCCCGGCGCCAGCGACTGGATGGTGCGCCGCAGGTTGTCGTTGGGATCGGCGCGGTGGGCGCCGGAGAGGTGCTGCTCGTCGAGGTCGACGCTGATGAGGTTCTGCGTCGCCCGCGACAGGTTGGTGACGGTGACGAAGAGCGAATAGCCCTCGCCCTCGCGCACCACGTCGGGGTGGCTGAAGGTGAGGTTGAAGCGCGCGTCGACCACCTCCACCGCGGCCTGGATGCGCGACAGCACCGGGAAGGGCTCGCGGCCGGGGCGCACGAGGTCGCCGGTGACGTCGATCTGCAGCGTGTGGCTGCCGGCCTGCAGCCCTTCGACGGTCCACGCGGCGCTCCCCTGCTCGCCGGGGAAGAGCAGGCGGCTGCCGCCGGCGCCCATCACCGGCACGGCGCTGCCGGGCGCCACCGCGGGATCGGTCGCCACCACCCGCAGCGCGTTGTACGAGGGGAGCCGCAGCATGCCGGCTACCCCGTCGAGGCGCGCGTCGGAGCCCGCCGGCGCGCCGTTCGCGACCACCAGCTTGGCCTCGAAGAACTGGTTCAGGTAGGAGACGTTGCCGGGCAGGACGATGGCGCCGAACAGCGGGAGGCTCAGCGCCTCGTCCTCCTCGGTGCAGGTCCTGCGGCGGGCACAGAGCAGCTCTTCCTCTGCCTGCTCGAGCTTGAACGGCACGATCTGCGGCGGCTGCCAGCGCGCCACCGCGTGCGCCACGTCCGGCGGCAACCCGTCGAGCACCACGCGGGGCTTGTCGAGCGGCTGCACCGTGCCGTAGCCCGAGTAGACGATCGGCAGCTTGATCTCGACGATCTCGCTGCCGAAGGCGAAGCCCACGGCGAAGTCGAAGGCCTGGAAGTTCTCGGCGGTGAAGGTGATGCCGCGCTGGCGCAGCTCCTCGAGCGACAGGGTGCGCACGGTGGCGGAGGCGAGCAGGATCTCGCGCACGTGCAGGATCGCCAGGCTGGGTTGGGCGCTCGCCAGCACGTCGCCGCGCGCCTCGTCGACGAGGCGGATGTTCTCGAGGCGATAGTCGCCCTCCTGCTGGAAGCCGGGGAGGATGAAGCTGCCGCCGGGGACCGTCTCGAGCGTGATCGGCTGCGGTACCTCGGGGCCCGCGAGCTCGCCCCGGACCAACAGGCCGGCGATGCGCGGGTCGCCGGGGAGCGTCGCGCCGCAGGGCGCGTCGACGCCGCCGAAGCAAGTGCGCACGCGGGCGCGCTCGCCGACGTTGACGGTCTGGTCGGCGTCGGTCGTCAGCTCGTCGGCGTAGAGGGTGAGGCTGCTGCCTTGGATGCGCAGCGCGCCGCTGGCGATGGGGGTGGACGGAGGAGTGGACTGCGCGGCGAGGGCGCACGGCAACGCCAGCGCACACGCCAACGAGAAGACCAGCCGCCGGAATCGCAAGCGTTCGCCTCCCGCGCAGAATGAGATGCTTCAAGCGCGCTCGCGAGCGCGCAAGGAGCGACACCGAAACAAAAGGCGACAAAAAAGCCGAAAACCGCCGAGTGGAGCTGGGGGAATCGGATCTCGGAGAGATCGTCCCTTTCCCCGGCATCTCCCGGGCGGAGGGCCCGGGCCAGTACCCGACCGGAACGAAAGCGGAAAGTCCGGTAGGGGCGTAAGTGAGTGTACGGAAGCTATCGAAAGTTGTTGCGCGGTGTCAACCCGCGATGTCGCGAGCGCGATTCGAGCGGTCGCGAGCGGCTCTGAAACCGCTTACATGAAATGTCAGGGAACGTTTGCGACCAGCCCGTTGACTCGTGGAGGTCGTCTCTGCGACGATCCGCGCCTCGCTTCAAGCGCCGGCGCATCGCTCGGGCCCGCCGGCTGGCTGTGTTCGACGACTCACTACAGTGATGTTTTGGAGGGATTTCCATGGCCGCGCGCTCCTGGCTGCTGCACGTCCTCGCCTCCGCCGCTCTCGTCGCTCCAGCGTTGGGCCAAGCACCGATCACGCTCGAGTGGGTGGACGCGGCCGGCGAGCCCATCTCCCAGGTCCACGAGTTCGCCACCGCCCGCTTGCGCGTCATCAATCCGGCTTACACCTGCTGGGGCTACCAGATGGTGCAGGTCAGCTCCGACCTCCGCGGCGACGAGGGCGGCTACTCGCTGTTCGAGAGCCCCAGCTGCTCGGGCATCTTCTCGACGTCGTTCCCGGTGGTAGCGACCACTTCGACCGCTCCACCGCAAACCTACGACGGCACCATGGAGGTGACCGAGCTCGCCGGCCCGCCTTTCCAACGCGACACCCTGCGCGCGATGCTCCAGCCGTGTTACCCCCCGACCTACCCCTGCTTCGGCGACGCCGTGCCGGTCGTGGGCTCCACCGTGCGCTTGACGGACTCGGCGTGGAACGATAGCGACCTCCTCGGCTTCCACCTCTACGTCGAGGTGGAGGACCACTCGCCGAGCTTCAGTCCGGAGGTCACCGTGACGACGCCCGCCGGCGACGTCGAGGTGGTGGCGCTCGGCGCCGGCGCAGGGCCCGGCACTCACCGCGGCACTCTCGACGTTGCCTTCGCCGCGGCGGTGCCGAACGACGGCATCCTGCAGGTGCAGGAAGGCGAGGTCGTCACCGCCAGTCATCCGGATCCGCTCGGTCTCTCCTCGGCGACCGATACCGCCATCGCCGGCGGCGCGCGCATCGACGTGCTCGACCGTCAGGGCGCGCCGGTGAGCTTCGTCCTCGCCGACGGCGACCTCCGCGTGCGCGTCCACTATCCCGTCCGCAACGCCGACCCCGCCGTCGCCGAGGTCGTCGTGCTGCACGTCAACACGCGCGATCCATGGGGCGGTTTTGCCGACAGCGAAACGCTGGCGCTGTATGAGACGGGGCCGGATACCGGTGTCTTCGCCATCGACCTGCCGACGCAGAGCAATTCCTTCCCGCAGCAGGGTGACTGGCGGCTGCAGGTCCGTGGCTTCTACCCGTACTACGCCCAGAACGACCGCGTCGAGCTGCAGATCTACGACACCTTGTTCAGCTCCACGCTCGACGCGCGCGGATCTCAGCTGCGACTCATCGATGCCACGGGCAGCGACCTCGAGCACTTCCGGCGCGGCGACGCGGTGCGCATCCGCGTCGAGTCGGAGACCCAGAACTACTCCCCGGACACCGCCGACGCGCTGCAGGTGCGCGTGCGCGCGACCACGATCGGCGACGACGAATGGGTGCAGCTGCAGGAGACCGGGCCCGACACGGCCACCTTCGAGGGCACCATCGCCACGGCGGCCAGCGAGTACGCCGCGGTCGGCGACGGGGTGGCGCAGGTCCGCCAGGACGAGACGCTGCGCGCCGAGCACGAGACCGCCTTCGGCATTGCCGCCGACGAAGCGACGGCAGGCGACGGCGACCCGGCGACCTTGCCGCCGAACGCCAACGACGACACCGCCTACACCGACGACGGCACGCCGGTCGCCATCGACGTGCTGGCCAACGATTACGATCCCGAAGGGAAAGCCCTGCAGACCGTCGGCTTTACCCAAGGCACGCACGGCAGCGTGTCGGGCGGCGGGCCCGGGCCGCTCACCTATACCCCGGGCGCCTACTTCGCCGGCACCGACACCTTCACCTACCGGGTGCGGGACGCCGACGGCGACGAGAGCGAGGCCACCGTCACCGTCAACGTGCAGCTCGTCAACCAAGCGCCCGCCGCCGCCGACGACAGCTACGAGGTGGACGAGGACACCGCCCTCTGGTTCGAGCCGCTGACCAACGACGTCGACCCCGAGAACGAGGGCCTGACCGTCAACTGGGCCCACGACGGCGCGGGCGGCACCGTGACGGTCGGCCCCGGCACTTCGATGGCCTACCGCCCGAGCCCGAACTTCTACGGCGACGACAGCTTCCTCTACCAGGTCGCCGACCCGTTCGGCGTCACCGACGTGGCCACCGTGCATGTCACCGTGCGTCCCAGCCCCGACCCGCCGGCGCCGACCTGGGACGAGCTCGAGACCGACGAGGACGTGCCGGTGCTGCTCGACGTGCTCGTCAACGACCACGACCCCGACGGCGAGGTGTTGCAGATCACCGCCGTCGGCACCTCCACGTTCGGGGTGGCGACGATAGAGAACAACCGCGTGCGCTTCATCCCCGGGGCCGACAAGAAGGGCACCGCCGTGTTCTCCTACACGGTCGCCGACCCGGGCGGCCTCAGCGCGAGCAGCTCGGTGATCGTCACCATCAACTCCATACCTGACGCGCCGGTAGCCAACCCCGATATCGCCACCACGGCGGAGGAGACCGCGCTCACCATCGCGGTGCTCGCCAACGACACCGACGGCGATAGCGAGGCCCTCAGCGTCGGCGGCGTCGGCCAGGGCGCCCATGGCACCGTCACCGTCGACGCCTCACAACGTGCCGTCTACACGCCGGCGGCAGACTTCTTCGGCAGCGACACCTTCACATACACCGCCGCCGATCCCACCGGCCGCACCGCCACGGGCACGGTTACGGTGACGGTAACCAACGTCGCCGAAGCGCCGGACGCACGCGACGACGCCGCCTCGACGGACGAGGACACCCCGGTCACCATGACCGTCCTCGCCAACGACAGTGACGCCGACGGCGACGCGCTGAGCATCACCGCGGCCACCCAGGGCACCCACGGCGGCGTCACCTTCACCAGCAGCGCGCTGACCTACACGCCGGCGGCCAACTACGACGGCGCCGACAGCTTCACCTACACCGTCGACGACGGCAGCGGCCGCACCGACACCGCCACCGTGACGATCACCGTCGTCGGCGTCAACGACCCGCCGGTGGCGACCGCGGACAGCGCCAGCACAGCCGAGGACACCGCGGTCACCATCGCTGCCCTGGCCAACGACAGCGACGCCGACGGCGACACGCTGGCGATCACCGCCGTCACGCAGGGGGCGCGCGGCACCGTCACCTTCACCACCGACGCGCTCACCTACACACCCGCCGCCAACGCCAACGGCAGCGACTCCTTCACCTACACCCTGGGTGACGGCCAGGGAGGCAGCGCCACCGCCACCGTCGCGGTGACCATCACCGCCGTCAACGACCCGCCCGACGCCGGCGCCGATGGCGCCGGCACCAACGAGGACACCCCGGTCACCATCGCCGTGCTCGCCAACGACGTCGATCCCGACGGCGAGGCGCCGACCCTCGTCGGCGTGACGGCCGCGAGCCAAGGCACGGTGGTCGCCAACGGCAACGGTACGGTCACCTACCTACCCGCCGCCAACACCGCGGGTGTCGACGCCTTCACCTACACCGTCCGTGACGCCGCCGGTCTCACAGACACCGCCACCGTCGCCGTGAGCGTGGCGCCGGTCAACGACGCGCCCGACGCCATCGACGACAGCGCCACCACCAACGAGGGCAGCGCGGTGACGATCGCAGCTCTCGGCAACGACACCGATATCGACGGCGGTCCGCTCGCGGTCACCGCCGTCGGTGCCGCCGCTCATGGGGTGGCGACGGCGAACGCCAACGGCACGATCACCTACACGCCGGCCGCCGGCTACGGCGGTCCCGACAGCTTCACCTACACCGCGAGCGACGGCGCGGCGACCGACACCGCGACCGTCTCCGTCGTCGTCAAGGACGTCATCGGCAACGTGGCGGTGCTGGGTACTCACGGCGTCTGGCTGCGCTCGGGCGTCGACGTCCTATCCGGCGACGTCATCGTCAACGCCGCCGGCGCCGCACCGTTCCTGACCGGCAGCGTCGAGCTCACCATCGGCGGCGGCGGCGCCACCACCGCGGCGGGCTGGGACGTCGAGGCCAACCGGGTCGCCGTCGACAGCGGCGCCACCGTCGCGAGCGACGTCTACTCCAACCAGCTCACCAACAACGGCACCATCAGCGGCACCCGCTACTCGCCGCTGGCGCTTCCCGTGTTCGCCACCCTCCCCGCCTTCCACGCCGCCACGCCGGGCGCCGCCGACGTCTCGGTCGCCAACAACGGCAACCGGACCCTCGCCGCCGGCTCGTACCGCGACCTCATCGTCGGCCGCAAGGGGACGGTGACGTTCACCGGCGGCACGTATCACTTCCGCTCGCTGCGCATCGACCGCGAGGCCAAGCTGCTCTTCGCCGCCGCCGCCCAGGTGCGCGTGCAGGACAAGGTGAGCACCGGCATCACCACGACGATCGGACCGGCCCCCGGCTCCGGGCTCACGGCGGCGGCGATCGTCTTCTACGTCGGCGGCATCAACGGCACCGGCGGCGGCGTCAACGAGACGCCTGCCGCCACCCTGCTCGGCGCCACCAACACCATCACCGCCAACCTCTACTCGCCCAACGGCACACTGTGGCTGGGCGACAACGGCGTCGCCACCGGCACGCTGTTCGCGCGCGACGTGCGCGTCGGCCTCAACGCGCAGGTGAGCTTGAGCAGCGCCTGGTAGCGCGGCGCCTCAGCGCCCGCGACGCGACGCGTAGCGGGCGGCGTCGGCGGCGGTCGCCGCGCGGCTCTCTACCAGGCGCGCACGCACGACGTAGCGGTCGGGCGCCGTGCCGACGTAGTGGAACGGGTAGCAGGTGACGAGCGTCAGCGCCGAGTAATTGGTCGGCCGCAGCGAACGGATGTCCTCGGGGGTCGTCACCTCGGCCCACTCGACGCGGTAGCGGCTGATGGCGCCCGGCGTCGTCACCACCACCACGTCGCCCGCCCGCACGTGCTCGAGCGGGCGGAACCAGCTGTCGCGGTGGCCGGCGATGCCGACGTTGCCGCCGCTGCCGAGGCGCGAGGTGCCGGGGATGTGGCCCGCGGCGCGGCGCAGCGTCCGCGCGTCGATGCCGTCGGCCACCATCACCTCGAGGCCGATACGGGGAACCAGCAGTCGACCGAGCGCGTCGCCGGACCGCTTCGCGGCGACGGCGCGCGCCGCCCGATCGGCGCGCGGCGAACGCGCGGACGCCGACGCGGTCGCCGGTGAGGTCGCGCGCCCCGGAACGTAACTTGGGGCGGGAGCAGCGGCCGGCGAGTCGCTCGTCCGCGCGGCGAGCTCGTCGGCCGGGATGCCGGTCGGCTCGCCGTCGTCGCGGCCTTCCCCGTCCCTCGTCGCCGCGCTCGCCGCGCCGGCGTCCAGCGCGGGCGAGGCGAGCGCCTCGTCGAGCAGGCGCTCCTGGCGCTGCTGGTAGAGGCGCGCGTCGAGGTATCCCCAGCCGACCCAGCCGACCGTCAGCGCGCCGGCGAGCCAGAGCATCGCCTCGAGGCCGCGCACCCAGCGCGGACGGCGGCGGACGGCCGCCGCCTCATCTCCAGCGAAATCGTTTCTATCGCCCATGATGGAAATGGATGTGAATCGTCACCGGTGACCCAGGCGTGGCCGCCAGGCCCCGAGAGCCCCGCCGATCGGCGGGAGCCCTCGGTGCGGGCGGGTCCTCCGCAGTCCCTACAGCCGGCGCAGCGCGGCCGCGCCGCCGAGCGCCAGCAGGCCGAGCAGCCCGGCGAGCGGCGCCTTGCTGCCGGTAGCCGGCAGGTTGGTGGTCGTCGACTCGGTGGTGGTGGTCGTCGACGCGGTGTCGCCACGCGTGCCGATCGCGCCGTCATCGTCGACGTCGGCGCCGACCGTCTCCTCGACGCCTTCCTCGACGGCCTCGGCGACGTTGCTCGCCGCCCCGGCGACTGCGGCACCCGCCGCCTCCGCGCCAGTCGTGGTCGTCGTGGTGGTCGTGCCCTCAGCGCGGATCTGCCGGGCGATCAGCACACCCTGCTCGTTGCGGGTGAAGTCGATGGTCAGCCGCTGCCCTTCGGTGAGCCCCGTGGTCATCCCGGTGGTGTCGGGGAGCAGCTTGAAGTGGGTCATCCCGGTGGCGGTGCGCAGCACCACCTCGTCGGCGTTCCAGGAGACCACCGCGCCGCTGGCGGTGAGGCCGCTGCTCGGGCCGTGCGTCGGCACCTGCGGGTTGGTGCGCTCCTCCTGCACGGGCACGTCGGAAGGCGTCGTCTCCGTGGTGGTGGTGGTGGTGGTCGCCGAGGTGTCGGTGTCCAGGTTGGTGCTCGGCGTCGTCGTGGTCGTGCTCGTCGACGGCTGCGTCGTCGTCGCCGGGTCGGTGTACTGCGCGACCGCGGGCAGGGCGATCAAAACGAGCGCCGCTGCGATGGCAAGAACTACATTCTTCATGTCCTCTGCCTCCTTTTGCCTAAGTTGCACACGCCTCTTCACTTGCCGTCGTGGCCTGTGTTGGACGTGCATTCGCCGCCGGGTGAGGGAGCAAACGACATGCCGCCAATGGGCCGACTCCCCGAGGTGACGGGTCCGCGGTGAACCGCCCCGACGGCCGGCGGCACTTACCCAGCGAGGAGGAAACACCGCAATGACCCGCACCCGTTCCTTGCCGGCGCTCGCCCTTCCGCTCCTGCTCCCGATAGCGATGGCGCTGCTCGCCGCGCCCGCCATCGCCCAGTACGACGACCCGGGCGGCGGCGACAACGACGCGCCCGAAGGGTGCGCCGGCGTCACCAACAAAGTGGTGATCAACGGCTCCTCCACCATCTTCTCCCCGGCGACGATCACCGTCGACGCCGGCCAGCCGGTGTGCTGGACCTGGAACACCAACATGGCGCACAACCTCAAGGCCGACGACAACTCCTTCAGCAGCGGCCAACCGGCGAACCAGGGCACCTTCCAGCGCACTTTCGACACCCCCGGCACCTACGGCTACTACTGCCAGGTGCACGGCAGCCCCACCGGCGGCATGCGCGGCACCGTGACGGTGCGCCAGACCGACGGCGGCGACGGCGGCGGCTCGGGCCCAGGCACGCTGTCCATCGACCCCGCTGCCTACACCGTCGACGAGAACGGCGGCGCGGTCACCCTCACCGTCACCCGCACCGGCGGCTCGGACGGCAAGGTGACGGTGAAGATCGCCACCGGCACCGGCAGCGCCTCGAAGGGGAAAGACTTCCTGCCCCGCAATTCGGTGCTCACCTGGAACGACGGCGACGGCGAGGCGAAGACCTTCACCGTCACCATCAAGCAAGACACCCTGATCGAGCCGGACGAGTCGCTGGCCGTGACGCTGAGCAAGGTGAAGGGCGCCACCATCGGCACCGGCGGCGCGTCGGTCACCATCCACGACGACGACGGCTGCCCGAGCTCGGCGCTGCTGGCGCCCACCGGCGTCAAGGCGAGCGGCCAGTCGGCGCGCGAGATCCGGGTGAGCTGGGCCGCGGACGCCGGCCGCGCCAAGACCATGCACCTCGAGCGGCGGGGCGACGACGGCGGCTTCCGCGAGATCGCCGTGGTGCCGGCGGGCAGCAGCGAGTATGTCGACACCGGGCTGCCGAGCGGCGCCGTGTTCCAGTACCGGCTGCGCGCCGACGGCGGCGACGGCCTGTCGGAGTACTCGGAGATCGCCGCCGGCGCGACCGACGGCGCCATCGGTGCCTGCGAGGCGGGCGCGCAGACGCTCTGCCTCGCCGGCGGACGCTTCGAGGCCAAGGCCGCCTTCCGCCGCGGCGAGGGTGAGCCGCTGCGGCCGGCGCTACGCGCCGAAGCGCCGGCTGGGGCGCGCGCGGGGTTCTTCGCCTTCGCACCGGCCGACGACGCCGAGCTGATGCTCAAGGTGATCGATAGTTGTGCCGACACCGGGCACTACGCGGTGCAGCTCGCCGCCTTGACCGACGGCGAGCTCGCGGTGTCGGTGCGCGACACGCAGAGCGGGCGCACCTGGGCCTTCTACAACCCGCCCGGCAAGGCGGCCGGCGTCGTGCGCGACGTCGATGCCTTCGGCGGCTGTCCATAGAAAGGCTTCGCACGGTCCCCCTCCTCCTGGGCAGAGCCGGGTCCTCCCGCACCGGCTCTGCCCAATTTTTTCGTGCGAGTCAGCTCGCGCCGGCGCGTAGCTGCGGGTCGCCGGGGTAGAGCCGGCGGCCCTGCGCCAGGACCTGCTCGGCCTGCGGCACGAGCTTCATCACCCGCAGCGTCTTCGCCACCTCGGCGTAGGCGCGCGGCGAGGGGTGTCCCTCGATGAGCGTGCGCAGGAGCAAGCTCACCCGGTCGCCGCGGCCGGTCAGGGCGTAGAGCAGGGCGAGGTTGGTGTAAGCCGGCGGGTCGGCGGGGAACAGCTCGATCTCCTGGCGGAAGGCCGCTTCGGCCTCGGCGGCGCGGCCGAGGTCGGCGAGGATGCGGCCGCGCAGCAGGAAGCCGCCGCGCACGAGGGCGGGGTCGCGTGCCGCGCGCGCGCGCCACGCCGCCAGCGCGGCATCGGCGGTCGCCAGCGCTTCCTCGTAGCGGCCGCGGGCGTGCTGGACGGCGGCGAGGGTGAGCGGCGGGCCGACGCGTTCGCCGCCCGATCGAGCTCCCATCTGCCCTGCTCGAGGAGCCGCCGCCGGATCCCCCGCGGCGAGCCGCGCCTCGCGCTCGGCGGTGTCGAGGTCGTCGCGCTGTAGCGCCGCCTGCGCCAGCACGCCGTGGGCGAACGACGGGTGCGCCGCGAGCGCCAGCCGGGCGTGCTCCTCGGCCTCGCCGATACGCCCCTCGGCGAGCAGCAGCGAGGCAGCCGCCATGGCGACGTGCGGCGAGCCGCCGGAGCGACGCAGCGCCTCCTGGTAGGCGGCGAGGGCCTCGCCGGCGCGCTCCTGGCGCTCCAGCGCGTGGCCGAGGAACTCCCACGCGTCGACCATGCCGGGGTTGTTGGCGACGACGCGGCGGAAGGCGGCGGCCGCGGCCGCCGGGTCTTTGCGGCTGAGGGCCGCGAAGCCGACCTTGAGGTCGCGCAGCTCGCCGAGGTGGGCGCGCGGATCGGGCAGCGGTGCGTCGGGGGCGCCGGCGTTGGCGGTACCGACGTAGCCGAGGGCCGCCATCGCCCGGCGCGATTCGGCATCGACCTCGCCCGGCGGGCGCAGGTGGCGGTCGTGGCGTTCGATCTCCTGCTGCAGCGATGCGAAGGCGCGGCGCTCGCCGGGGAGGAGGTTGCGGCGCTCGCCGGGGTCGGCGGCGAGGTCGTAGAGCTCGGGGTGCGGGCCCATGACGAGGTGGAAGCGGCCGTCGACGACGGCGGCGAGATCGCTCCAGCCGAAGTGGAGGCGCGGATAAAAAGTTTCTGAGTACGCGGTGCGGGCTGACGTCGTGGATGAAACGCTTTCTTCGGCAAGTCCGGCGAGCAGCGACGGACGTGCCCACGCGGCGGGCCGCGGCAGGCCGAGCAGGTCACCGATGGTCGGCGCCACGTCGACGAGCGACACCGCCGCGTCCGCCGTGCTGCCGCCGAGCTCGGCGCCGGGGAGCTTGAGCAGCAGCGGCACCTGGATGGCCTCGCGGTAGAGCAGCACGCCGTGCTCGTCCTCGCCGTGGTCGCCGAGGCCCTCGCCGTGGTCGGAGAGCAGCACGACGACGGCGTCGTCCCAGCGCTCGAGGCGGCGCAGCTCGGCGAAGAGGTCGCCGACGATGGCGTCGGCGGCGGCGATCTCGCCGTCGTAGGGGGTCTTGGCGCGGGCGGCGTAGGCGGGCGGCGGGTCGTAGGGGCTGTGGGGCTCGTAGAGGTGGAGCCAGACGAAGAAGGGCTCGGCGGCGTGGGTGCGCAGCCACGGCAGGAGCCGTGCCACGGTCTCGCCGCCCGCGCGCTGGAGCTGCCCGAGGCCGCGGCCGCTCTGGAACTCGACGCCGTCCTCGTAGAGGTCGAAGGATTCCTCGAGGCCGCTCTTGCCTTGCAGGACGTAGGCGGAGACGGCGGCGGCGGTGGCGTAGCCCTTGGTTTTCAGGAGCGCGGTGAGGAGCGGCGGCTGGTTGCGGTTGCGGCGCGCGGAGTCGAGGGCGTAGCCGACGTTGTCGCGGATGCCGTGGGTCTCGGGGAGGACGCCGGTCAAGAGCGAAGCGTGGGCGGGAAGGGTCAGCGGGGTTGGGGTGTAGGCGTGGGCGTAGAGGATGGATTCGCGGCGTAGGGCGTCGATGTTCGGGGTGTCGACTCCTTGGTAGCCGTAGGCGGGGAGGTGGTCGGAGCGGAGGGTGTCGATCGAGATCAGGACGATGGGGGTGCCGGCGGGGACGCGGAGCGTGGAGGGGTCGCGGTCGCGGCAGGCGGTGAAGGAGAGCGAGAGGAAGAGGAGGAGGAAGAGGAAGGCGAGGAGTCGGAGGCGGAGGGGACGGCGTCGCGAGCGGATGTGGCTTCGCCGAGCGAGGCCCGACGTGGGGCCCCGCCTGCCGGGGGGTATCCCATCCGTGCTCGCCGAGGACGGCTGCGCGCGGCTGGGGACCAGAGGGGCGAGCCGCCGGCGAGCCCCGACGTCGTGGAGCGGCTGACCGGTCGGCCGGGCAGCCGCGGAATCAACCCTCCCCCCGGCGCGCCCCACGTCGTGGCTTGTGCCAGCCGAAGTCGACGCGTCGTCGCTCGTCGAACGCTGACCCGAGATCGCGGCGGTGGTCACCGACTTCCCGCCGGCAACGTAGTGAGGAGGCGTTTGGCTTCGGCGATGTCGTTGCCATAGCGGTCGCGTGGCGCCGCGTCGATGAAGCGTTGGAGAGCGACGCGCGCGACGGCGGGGCGACCGTGGCGAGATGCCTGCACGCCCAGGTTCCACAGCGCGTCCCACAGGCGGGGGTCGAGGTCGACGGCGCGTTGCCAGGCGTCGAGGGCGCCGGGAACGTCGCCGAGTTGAAAGAGGGCGACGCCGAGGTCGTTCCAGGCGCGGGGGCGGACGGTCTGCAGGTCGATGGCGCGGCGGGCGGCGTCGCGGGCGCTGGTCCAGTGCTGCAGGCGCAGCTCGACGAGGGCCCGCGTCTCCCAGGCGCCGGCGTTGCGGGGATCGGCGAGGAGCACGCGCTCGAGGCGGGCGAGCGCCGCACGCTGGTCGCCGGCTTCGGAGTCGGTGAGGGCGAGCGCCACTTCGGCCTCGTCGTCGTCCGCCGCGGCGAGGGGCGAGAGGACGGCGCGGGCCTCGTCGGTGGCGCCGCGCTCGGCGAGGCTGAGGCCGAGCTGGCGGAGGAGAGACGGCGACGCCACCTTGGCGGCGCGGGCGGCACGCATCGCTTGCAAGGCCTCGTCGTCGTGGCCCGACTGCAGCAGCGCTTGCGCGAGCAGCGAATGGCCAAGCGGCATCGAGGGGCGTTCCTGCACGAGCTGGCGTGCCATCGTCACGGCGCGCGGCAGGGCGCCGCGGGAATAGGCGTCGATGACCTCCTCGATGCGACGGTCTAGCGCGACGAGGTTCTTGGGATCGTCGGCGGGAGTGAAGGCGATGGTGTCGCCGCCGCCTTCGGCGACGTAGCCGAGGCTGTGCAGGTGCGCCGACTCCTCGCTCGAGATCGCCTCGCGCGGCGGCGGCCACTGCGACTCGCGCGGGAGCGCGGCGAAGGCGGCGCGCACCGCCGGGCGATCGGCGTCGACGAGGTTCCTCTGCTCGCCGGGGTCGCGCGACAGGTCGTAGAGCTCCGGCAGCGGCAGGTGAATGACCTTGCGCAGGGCACCGCTCGAAGACGGGCGCAGCAACCCGCGCAGCGGTGCCCAGCCACGGTTGAGGGCAGTGGACAGCGACTCGAAGTAGAGGTCGGCGGCTCGCTCGGCGGGGGTCCAGGCGCGCAGCAGCGAGCGACCCGGCCGCGGCGGTCCACCGGGCGGCGCCGCGACGCCGGCCGCGGCGAGGACGGAGGGGAAGACGTCGACGTGCCCCGCCGGGCGGTCGTCGCGGCCCGGCGTGACCCTGGTTGCCGGACTTGGCCCCCACACCAGCAGCGGCACGTGCAGCGTCGCCTCGTAGGCGAAGAGGCCGTGGGTCTGCTCGCCGTGCTCGCCGCGCGCTTCGCCGTGGTCTGCCGTAACGACCAGGAACGTGGGCGGCACGCCGGCGGCGAGCAGCGGCTCGAGCAGCGGCTTCAGGAACGCGTCCGCCGCCGCCACCTCGCCGAGGTAGGGATCGGCGAAGCGGCGCGCGATCTCCGCCGGCGGCTGCGTAGGGCGCGTGCGGGTCGTAGAGGTGGACCCAGAGGAAACGCGGCTTGCCTTGCATGGACCGCCACCAGGCGAGCGCCGCCTTCACCACTTCGTCGCCGCGCCGCTCGGCGAGCGAGAACTCGTCGTCGAGACCGCCGCTGGTGAAGCGGTCGTCGTAGGTCGCAAAGCCGCGCGCGAGGCCGAAACGCGCCGCCAGCGGATAGCCGCCGACGAAGGCGCCGGTGGCGTAGCCGGCGCCCTGGAGCGCGGTCGCCAACGTCGGGATGCCGCCGCCGAGGCGGAAGCCGCTGTTCTCGCGCACGCCGTGCTGGTACGGGTAGAGGCCGGTGAGGAGGTTGGCGTGCGACGGGAGCGTCACGACGTTGTGCGCGTGCGCGTTGGTGAACACGCGACCGCCGGCGGCGAAGCGGTCGAGCAGCGGTGTCGTGCCGTTGCGGTTGCCGCCGAAACCGGTGGCGTCGGCGCGCAGCGTGTCGATGGTGACGAGGATGACGTCGGGGCGAGCAGCGGCGCCGCCAGGCGTGTTCGCGGCCGCGCGGGCCGGGCGCGCGCGTGACGCGTGACCCGCGACGAGCGCGGCGACAAGCGGGAACAGCATCGCGGCAACGCCGGACCGCGAGCGGGTCGCCGCCGGTCGTCTCAGGGCTTCCGGCTTGGCGAGCAACCGGGCCGATGCCATTGCCGCGGGATTGTAGCGGCCAGCTGACAGGCTACTGAGAAACGCCCGTCGGCCCCGTTGCGGACCTCGAGGGTCTCTCGGCAGCGCGCGAGCCTCCGTCCGCGCCGAGCTAGCGCCCGTTCGCGCCGAGTTGCGCCACCAGCGCCCGGGCCCGCGCACGCTCGTCGCGATAGCGGTCGGCCGGCGCTTCGGCGGCGAAGCGGCGCAGCGCCGGCAGCGCCAGGTCGACGCGCTTCGCCTCGGCTGCCTTGAGGCCGAGGTTCCACAGTGCGTCCCAGAGCTCGGGCTCGCGCTCCACCGCCTGGCCCCAGGCGTCGAGCGCGACGGCGACGTCGCCGAGCTGCCAGCTCGCCACGCCGAGGTTGTTCCAGGCGCGCGCGAGGCCCGGCGCGGCGCTGCACCGCGCGCCGCGAGGCGTCGCGCGCCTGCGTCCAGTGGCCGAGGCGCAGCTCGACGAGGCCGAGCAGCTCGTACGCCTTGGCATTGTCGGCGTCGCGCGCCAGTACGCGTTGCACGGTGGTGAACGCCTCGCGCTGGCGGCCGGCTTCGGAGTGGGCGAGCGCCAGGTTGTTCATGGCGTCTATGTCGCCAAGGTCGGCAAGCGGCTGCAGCACCGCCACCGCCTCGGCGGTCCGCCCGACGCCGGCCAGCGTGAGCCCGAGCTGGCGCGTCAGGCTGTCGGCGGCGAGGTTGGCGGCGCGCGCCTTCTCCATCGCCGCCAGCGCCTCGCCGGTGCGGCCCGCCGCGAGCAGCGCGTTGGCGAGCAGCGTGTGGCTGAGCGTCATCGGCCGCGCCGCCACCAGCTCGCGGGCGAGCGCGACCGCGCGCTCGGCGTCGCCGTCGCCATAGGCCTCGACGAGCTGGTGGATCTTGCGGTCGAGATCGACGAGGCGCTTCGGGTCGTCGTCGGGACTGAAGCTCGCCTTCGCGGGCGCCACCGACGCCGCGTAGCCGAGGGCCAGCATGCGCGCCTCCTCTTCTCCGCCGACGGCGCCGCGTGGCGGCGGTGGCCAAGCCGAGGCCGCCGGCAGGGCGTCGAACGCGGCGCGCGCGGCGCGGCGCTCGACATCGACGAGGTTGCGCGTCTCGCCGGGGTCGCGGCGGAGGTCGTAGGCCTCGGGCAGCGGCAGCGCGATGAACTTGCGCGCCCCGTCCGGCGTCTGCCGCAGCAGGCCGCGCAGCGGCGCCCAGCCGCGGTTGAGCGCCGCCGAGAGCGCCTCGAAGTAGCTGTCGGGGCGGTCGCTCCATGGCTGCAGCAGCGAGCGGCCCGGCCGCAGCGGCCCGCCGGCGGGCGGCGCGACGCCGGCTGCCGCCAGTACCGTCGGGAAGACGTCGACGTGCCGCGCCGGCCGCGCGTCGGTACCGGCTGCGACTCCCCTACCCCACAGCACCAGCGGCACGTGCAGCGTCGCCTCGTAGGCGAAAAGTCCGTGAGTGTCCTCGCCGTGCTCGCCCAGCGACTCGCCGTGGTCGCCGGTCACCGCGATCAGGCATGGCGGCTCGCGGCCCTCGAGGTGCGGCAGCAGCAGCGGCGCGAGGAAGGCGTCGACGGCAGCCACCTCGCCGAGGTAGGGCTCCTTGGCGTAGCGGCTGGCGAACGGCTCCGGCGGCTCGTAGCTGGCGTGCGGGTCGTAGAGGTGCACCCAGAGGAAGCGCGGCTTGCCCCGGTTCGCCTGCCACCAGGCGAGCGCGGCGGCCACCACCTCGTCGCCGCGCCGCTCCGCCAGCACCAACTGCTCCTCGCCGGCGCCGGTGGTCGTGCGGTCGTCGTAGACCTCGAAGCCGCGGCCGAGTCCGAAGCGGGAGTCGAGCGGGTAGGCGCCGACGAAGGCGCCGGTCGCGTAGCCGGCGTCGTGCAGCACGGTGGCGAGGGTCGCCACGTCGGCGGGCAGCGCGAAGCCGCTGTTGTCGCGCACGCCGTGCTGGTACGGGTAGAGGCCGGTGAGGATGTTGGCGTGCGAGGGCAGCGTCACCACGTTGTGCGCGTGGGCGTCGGTGAAGACGCGGCCCGCCGCGGCCAGGCGGTCGAGGTTGGGCGTGGCGACGCGCCGGTTGCCGGCGAAACCGAGCGCGTCGGCGCGCAGCGTGTCGATGGTGAAGAGCAGGACATCCGGATGCGCCAGACGCGGCGGCCGCGGGGCCGTCGCGCTCGCAGCCGGCGCCGCGGACGCCAACGACAACAGCAGCAGGGGCGCGACCGCTCTCGTGCGCATGGAGATGCCGATCCTAGCGGGCCGCACCGCGCCGTCGAGCGTCCGCACGCACGAAGAGCGCCGGCCCGTGCCGGCGCCCTTCCCTCGAACCGCTGCGCTCGCCGCTACCGGAAACGCAACGTCAGCCCGACGCGGAAGACCCGTGGGCTCAGGCGCTCACGCACCTGGTTGCCGCTGTCGAGGTCGGTGCGGCGGTCGCGCTGCAGCACGTAGTCCTCGTTGAGCAGGTTGAAGCCGTCGATGCCCACCAGCCAGCTGAACTCCCCGGTCGTGAGCTCCTTCTCGATGCGGGCGTCGAGCATGACCACGTCGTCGTTGCGGATCTCGTCGACCGAGCCCGACAGCTCGGCGAGCACGCGGCCGGGCTCGCCGCGGCGGGTGCGGAACACCGGCGGCGAGCCGTAGCCCTGCCGCCCGGTGAGGTTGCCGACGACGTTGAACCCCCACGGCCGGTCGGGCGCGATCTGGTACAGCGCGTTGAGGCCGAACGACCACTCCGAGCCGACGAAGACGTCCGCCTTGCCGCCGCCCGACTGCTCGGTGTAGATGTCGTCGCCGTCGCCGGCGGTGAGCCCGTCGTCGGTGGTGTTGGTGGGATCGTCGTGGAAGCGCGTCTCGTCGCCGATGTTCCAGTTCCAGTCGTTCCAGGTGACGTGGCCGCGCGCCGACCAGCGGTTGGCCAGGCGTTTGGTGAAGCTGGCGGTCAGGCCCAGGTACTCGTGCTCGCTGTCGCCGTTGGTGACGAAGAACCCGGTGGTCGGCGTGATGCCGTCGCGCAGCCCCCACACCGGCACCGTGCGGGTGGAGCCGTCGGGCAGCTCGCCGGTCGCCGTGCAGGCGATGACGTTGCCGTCGTCGTCCTCGCAGTTGAAGCGCGTGAAGTCGTTGCGATCCCACTCCCGCACCTGGCCGGTGTCGGGGTCGATCACCAGGCCGCGGAAGTCGATGACGTCGCTGGTGTTGCGCCAGGTCGCCGTGAGCCCGGCGGCGAAGTCGGGTCGGAACATGTGCTCGAGGCCGAGAGTGATCTCGTCGGTCATCGACGGGTCGAGGTCGGGGTCGTTGACGTTGGCGCTGACCAGCGAGCTCGGGTTGTCCTCGTTGATGTTGTAGACGTAGGCGAAGGAGATGCTGGGCGCCTCGTTGTCGTCGAAGATCAGGTTGCCGTTGGCGTCCTCGAAGTAGAAGTAGGCGTACGAGTAGCCGCCGGCGGGGTTGACGTAGCTGATGCGGTTCTGGCCCAGCTGCTGGGCGTACTGCGAGAAGGTGGCGCGGGCGAGCGTCGTGCGCTCGGCGCCGAGGGCGACGGTAGCGGAGAGCCGCGGCACGATCGTCTTCCACTCGATGCCGCCGGCGTCGTTGCCGTGGAAGCGCAGCTCGGGGATGAGCCCGTCCGCCTCGGCGTTCTCGGGGCTGACGCTGGGCAGGTTCTCGCCCGTCTGCTCGTCGTAGCGGAAGCCGGCGGCGAAGGTCCAGCGGCCGAGGGTGACGGTGTCCTGCAGCCACGCCGAGGTGTACTCGGTCTTCGCCGAAAGGGTGCGGCTGCGGCTGAAGCGCACGAGGTTGTACAGCACGCCGTCGTAGAAGAAGGCGCTGGAGTTGTGGCCCTGAGGCCAGACCGTCTGCGATTGGTTCTCCTGCTCGCGGAAGCCGCCGCCGAACTTCAGCTCGTGGTTCACGTCGCCGGTGGTGACGAAGTAGTTGCCGTCGAGCCGCGCCTGCTCGATCACCGCGTGCTGGGTGAAGTCGAAGCTGGTGCCGTGGAGGATGTTGTCGGTGTCGGTGAACATCTCGGTGCCGAGGCCGCCCTTGGGCTGCAGCGTGAAGTCGCCGTTGTCCTTCGACCACAGGCCGGTGAGCAGGAAGCTGGAGCCGAACTGGTGGGTGTCCTCGACCTTCCAGATGTCCGACGGCGTGGTCTGGTCGTGCGTCGCCGCCTCGACCGGGAAGCCGAGGAAGGTGAAGACGCGGCCGTACTTGAGCTTGTCGTTGGTCCAGAAGTGGCCGACCGCCGAGTTGTTGGGACCGAGCTGGGCGTTGAGCTTGGCGTTGTAGTCCTTGAGCACGGTGCGGTCGAGCAGCCGGCCGTCGCCCGTCGGGCTGGGCGCCAGGTTGCGGATGTCGCTCTCGCCCCACGAGCCCCAGATCCAGAGGTGGTCCTTCATCAGCGGGCCGCCGACGTTGGCGCCGTACTCCTCGACGTCCTCGATCTTGTTGCCGAACTCGAGGGAGGGCTCCGATTGCAGCGAGCCGTCGGTGCGCAGGTAGCGCGCCTCGCCCTTCCACTCGTTGGTGCCGCGCTTGGTCACCTGGTTGACGGTGACGCCGGCGGTGGCGACGGTGACGTCGGCGCTCGAGATGGTGAGCTGCACCTCCTCGAAGGCGCCGAAGTCGAAGTAGGTGGCCGAGGCGCCGACGGCGGCCATGTCGGTGAGCACCACGCCGTCGACGGTGAAGGCGTTCTCGCTGCCGGCGGCGCCGGGGGCGAGGAAGCCCGACTGCTGGCCGCTCTCGTTGCCGCCGACGTTGACGCGGTCGACCTGCACGCCGGGAGTGAGCGCGAGCAGCGACCAGGGGTCGCGCGCCGTCGGCAGGCTTTCGAGGTCGCTCGCCGCGAGGCTGGTGACCCGGCTCGTCTGGCGGGTGTCGAGCAGCGGCGAGGCGGCGGTGACGGTGATGACGTCGGTGACGGCCGAGGTGAGCGTCAGCTCCAGCCGCGTCGTCTGCCCGAGCCGGATGCCGACGTCGGACGACTCGAGCCTCGAGAAGCCCTGGAGCTCGGCGGTGAGGGCGTAGGTGCCGGGCGAGAGGTTGAGGAAGCGGAAGCCACCCTGGGCGTCGGTCTCCTGGACCCTTGGCGCTCCCAGGCCGCTGACGCTGACGGTGACGCCCGGCAGCGGCTGGCCGCCGCTGTCGCGTACCGTGCCGGCGAGGTCGCCGGTCTGTTCCTGCGCCGCCGCCGGTACCGCGGCGACGGCGGCGGCGAGCAGGACGACGGCGAAGGCAACGATCCTGAGGCGAGAGCAACGATGCGAGAGGCTGCGCTCGAGCATGCGTCCACTCCTCCGTGGCACGCACCGCCGTGCGGCGGGCGGGCCTTGTCGGTTCGGCCTATGTGCCGCCATCCTACAGCCGTTGCGGCTGTCGATGGTGAGACTGGGCCGAAAGGCGAAACCCTTCGCGTCACGCTTGCCTGTAGGGTGGGCTCCGCGCCCACCATCCGACGGCGCGCGCCGAGCGCGCCCTACAGGAACGGCTGCAGCTCGGGCCAGTCGCCCTGCTCGAGCACTTTCTTGACGTCGTTCATGTAGTGATCGGCGTCGGCGCCGTCGACCAGCCGGTGGTCGTAGGTGATGCCGAAGTACGCCATGGTGCGGATGGCGATGGTGTCGGCGCCGTCGGCGTCCTGCATCACCACCGGCCGCTTTTCGATGGTGCCGATGCCGAGGATCGCCACCTGCGGCTGGTTGATGATCGGGGTGCCGAAGAGGCTGCCGAAGACGCCCGGGTTGGTGACCGTGAAAGTGCCGCCCTTGAGCTCGTCGGGGAGCAGCTTCTTGGCGCGCGCGCGGTCGGCGAGGTCGTTGGCGGTCTTCGCCAGGCCGGCGAGGTTCTTCTGGTCGGCGTCGGGGATCACCGGCACGATGAGGCCGCGGTCCATCGCCACCGCCATGCCGATGTTGATGCGTTTCTTGTAGACGACGTTGTTGCCGTCGATGCTGGCGTTGACCTTCTTGTGCTTGCGCAGCGCCGCCGCCACCGCCGAGAAGATGAACGGCATGTAGGTGAGCTTGGTGCCGTGGGCGGCGAAGAAGGCGTTCTTCACCTTGTCGCGGATCTTGGTCACCCGCGTCATGTCGATGTGGAACACCGTGGTGACGTGCGCCGAGGTGTGCTTGGAGTACACCATGTGGGCGGCGGTGATCTCGCGGATCTTCGCCATCGGCTCGATCTCGACTTCCTCGCCCTGCACGTAGGCGGGGACGTGGAAGCCGCCGCCGGCAGCCGCGGGGGCAGCGGCGGGACGCGCGGCCGGCGCCGGTACGGGGGCCGGACGGCTCTTGCGCTCCTCGAGGTGGGCCTCGAGGTCGCGCTTGGTGACGCGGCCGTGGATGCCGCTGCCGGAGAGCTCCTCGATGTTGACGCCCTCGACCTGCGCCATCTTGCGCACCAGCGGGCTCGAGTACTTGCGCACACGCTCCTCGACGCTGCCCGGCGCGGCGAGCGGGGGCCGCCGGCACCGCGGTCGGGCGCGCGGGCGCCGCGGCCGGCGCGGGAGTCGGAGCCGGGGCGGCAGCCTCGGCGTCGCCGCGGGCGCTCTCCTCGCGCGACGCGACTGCCGTGCGCTCGGCGGCGGCGCCGCTCGGCGCCTCGACAGCGGCTGGCGCCGCCGGCTTCTCGGCCGCGGGCGCGGGCGTCGCCGCCGCGCCACCACCGGCCGCCGGCTGCTCGCCCGCCTCGCCGATGCGCGCCACCACCTGCGACACCGGCACCGTCTCGCCTTCCTTGTTGAGGATCTCCAGCACCACGCCGGCCGTGGGGCTGGGGATCTCGGCGTCCACCTTGTCGGTGGAGATCTCGAACAACGGCTGGTCGCGGTCGACCTTGTCGCCCACCTTCACCAGCCACTTGGTGATCGTCCCCTCGGCGATCGACTCCCCCATCTGGGGCATCACGACGTCGGTTGCCATCTGTCGACTCTCTCCTGCAACTAGAAATGGATCGCGGAACCGTGCGAGGCGTGAGCGGCCTCGGCCATCGCCTCGCTCAGCGTCGGGTGCGGGTGGACGGCGCGGAAGAGCTCCTCGGCCGTGGTCTCGAGGCCGAGCGCCGCGCACGCCTCGCCGATGAGGTCGGTGGCGTGCACGCCGACGATGTGGACGCCGAGCACCTCGTCGTACTTCTTCTCGCGCACGATCTTGACGAAGCCCTCGGTCTTGCCGACGATGGCCGCCTTGCCGAGCGCGGTGAACGGGAACTTCCCCACCTGCACGTCGTAGCCCAGCTCGCGGGCCTTGGCCTCGGTGAGACCGACGCTCGCCACCTCAGGGTCGCAGAAGGTGACGCCGGGGACGCGCCGGTAGTCGACGGGGCGGGTCTCGTGCCCCGCCATGTGCTCGACGGCGACGATCCCCTCGGCCGACGCGACGTGGGCGAGCCAGGGTTTGTTGGGCACCACGTCACCGATGGCGTAGACGTGCGGCACAGTGGTGCTGCATGTAACCGTCGACCACCTTGACGTAGCCGCGCTCGACCTCGACGCCCAACGCCTCGAGACCGAGCCCTTCCGTCACCGGCGCGCGGCCGATGGCGACGAGCAGCATCTCGGCCTCGAGCGACTGCTTCTTCTTGTGATCGAGGGTGAGCTTGACGCCGGTGTCGGTCGTCTCGACCTTGGTCACCTTGGCGTCGACGAGCGCCTCGATGCCGCGCTTGCGGAAAGCGCGCGCCACCTCGGCCGAGACTTCCTCGTCCTCGACCGGCAGCAGGCGCGGCAGCATCTCGACGATCGTCACCTCGCTGCCGAACGAGCGGAACATCGAGGCGAACTCGGTGCCGACGGCGCCGGCGCCGAGCACGACCAGCGACTTGGGGATGCGCTCGAGCTCGAGCAGGTGGTCGGAGTTGAGGATGCGCCTACCGTCCGAGGGAGCGATGCCGATCTCGCGCGGCACCGAGCCGGTGGCGATCATCACGTAGCGGGCGGTGATGCGCTGCGTCTGGACGTCCGTTCTGGCGACCTCGACCGTGTGCGGGTCCAGCAGGCGCGCGCGCCCCTGCAGCACCGGTGTCACCTTGTTCTTCTTGAACAGCCCCTCGATCCCCTTGGCGTTCTTCGCCACCACGCCGCGCTTGTGCTCGTGCGCCTTGGCGACGTCGAGCTTCACCTCGCCGGCGACGACGCCGAAGCTCTCGGACTTGCGCAGGGTGTCGAGCAGCTCGGCGCTGTGCAGCAGGGCCTTGGTGGGGATGCAGCCGCGGTGCAGGCAGGTGCCGCCGAGCTTGGGGTCCTTCTCGACGACGGCGACCTTGAGGCCGAGCTGGCCGGCGCGGATGCCGGCGACGTAGCCGCCGGGGCCGCTGCCGATGATGACGAGGTCGTAGTCGAAGCTGCCCTCCGGAGCGGCGGGGGCCGGAGCCTTGCCGTGCGCGGGAGCCGCGGCGGCGGGTGCCGCCGCCGGTGCGGGCGCGGGCTTCGCTGGCGGCGCCGAGGCCGCGGGCTGCGCCGGCGCAGCGGCCGCCGGCTTCGCTGGCGCGGGCGCCGGAGCCTTGGTCTCTGCGGCTGGCTCGGCCTTCGCGGCCGGCTCGGCCTTTGCGGCAGCCGCCGGCGCCGCGGCCGGCTTGCCGGCTCCCGGCTGCTCGCCCGCCTCGCCGATCAGCGCCACCACCTTCGAAACGGCGACCGTCTCGCCTTCCTTGTGGCGGATCTCGAGCACGACGCCCGCGGCCGGGCTGGGGATCTCGGCGTCGACCTTGTCGGTGGAGATCTCGAACAACGGCTGGTCGCGCTCGACCTTGTCGCCGACCTTGACCAGCCACTTGGTGATCGTGCCCTCGGCGATCGACTCGCCCATCTGAGGCATCACGACTTCGGTTGCCATTCCTTATTTCCTCTCTCTCGCCCGGATGCTTCGTGGATCAGACGTTCGCCGGCACCACCGCCTCGGCGCGGAAGCGGCCGGGCCGGTCGCCAGGGACCAGGCGCGCCAGCGGCGTCACCGGGTCGTGCTCGAAGACGCACAGCCAGTCGCCGGCCGCCGCCTCGCCCACCCAGCGCGGCTTGTGCTCCATGGTGAGCAGCGGCCAGAGGTCGTAGCCCATCACCCACGGCGTCGGCAGGTGCGCCGCTGTCGGCACCAGGTCGGCGAAGAACGCCGCCTTCTCGCCGGCCCCACCGTCGACGAGCACGATGCACATCCCGGCGAATGACCGCCGGCTCGCACCATGCGCACGCCGGGCAGCGGCTCCGCTTCGTCGTCGAAGAGCTCGAGCAGGCCGGCCTCGACCAGCGGCTCGAAGTTGCGGCGGTCGTAGCTCGGCCGGTCGCGTTCGTTGGGGCGGAAGGCGTGCGCCAGCTCGTCGCGCTGCACGAAGTAGCGGGCGCGCGGGAAGGTGGGCACCCACCTGCCGCCCTCGTAGAACGTGCTCCAGCCGCAGTGGTCGAAGTGCAGGTGGGTGAGCAGCACGTGGGTGACGTCTTCGCGACCCACGTCCAGCGCCGCCATCCGGTTCGGCAGCCGCTCGCTGCCGTGAGGGACGTCGAAGGTCGCCAGGCCGCGTTCGTCGAGCTTGTCGCCGATGCCGGCGTCCACCAGCACGACGGCGCCCTCACCGCGCAGCAGCAGGCAGTTGGTCGTCATCGCGATGCGGTTCTGCGCGTCGGCGGGCTTCTGCCGCTCCCACAGCACCTTCGGCACCACGCCGAACATCGCTCCTCCGTCGAGGCGGAACGGAGTGTCGGGAAGGACGGCGAGCTCGAATCGGCCGAGGGTGAGCTGGGGGATGCGTTGGCCCGGTCGCACGGGCCAGGGAGTGTATCGCAGCCCTCGCCGCGCCCTTCCCGCGCTCCCGTATGCTCTCGCGCGCTGTGATGACGACACGCAACAACGGCCCGATCGCGCTGGTGCTCTCCGGCGGCGGGGCCCGCGCCGCTTACCAGGTGGGGCTGCTGCGCTACCTGCGGCGGGCCTTCCCCGACTTCCGCTTCCAGATCATCACCGGCACCTCGGCGGGTGCCATCAACGCCGCTTTCGTCGCCGGCCACCCCGGCACCATGGCGGAGGCGTCGGCGGGGCTCGCCGACCTGTGGGCGAACCTCACCTTCGACCAGGTCTTCCGCGTCGACGCGAGGAGCCTCGGCAAGAGCGTCGTGCGCTGGGGCACGCGGCTGCTCTCCGGCGGCGCCGAGATCGTCAACCGCGCCAAGGGGTTGCTCGACACCTCGCCGCTACGGCAGCTGCTGACGACGGTCATGGCAACGGTGTCGGGCGAGCTGGTGGGCATCGGCGACAACGTCGAGCACGGACGGCTCTCGGCGTTGGCGCTCACCACCGTCAACTGGGCGACCGGCCAGACCGTCACCTGGATCCAGGGCCGCGACGTCGCCGTCTGGGACGGCCCGCAGCGTCGCACCGCCAAGGCCCGCATCGGCATCGACCACGTGATGGCATCGGGGGCACTGCCGCTGCTCTTTCCCGCCGTGCGCATCGGCAGCTCGTGGTACGGCGACGGCGGCGTGCGCCTGCTGGCGCCGTTGGCTCCGGCGATCCACCTCGGCGCCAACCGCATCCTCGCCGTCTCCACCCGCTACCGCCGCACCATCGACGAGGCCGACCGGCCGGTGGTGCGCGGCTACCCCCCGCCGGCGCAGGTGATCGGCACCGTGCTCAACGCCGTGTTCCTCGACCAGGTCGAGCAGGACGCCCAGGGGCTGCGGCGTATCAACCGCCTGCTCGCCAAGCTTCCCGCCGAGCAACGCGACGCCCTGCGGCCGATCGACCTGCACATCCTGCAGCCGTCGGAGGACCTCGGCAAGCTCGCCGCTCAGTACCAGGAGGCGCTGCCGAAGGGGCTCGGCTTCTTGACCCGCGGCCTCGGCAGCCACGAGACGCGCTCGGCCGACCTGCTGTCGCTGCTGCTCTTCCACCCCGACTACCTGCAGAAGCTCATCGCCATCGGCGAGCGCGACGCCGAGGCGGCGCATGAGCGGCTGGCGGAGCTGCTCACCGGGACGAAAGCGGAAACGCCGGCGACGAACGGATGATCCGCGCACGAGGCGGCGTAGACAGAGAACCAGTCGACGCCCCCGCGGTACACATGCAGTAGGCTGGTCCTGCGTTGGGATGACGCAGGACTTGAGGGCTTGTTTGCACGGCGTACCGCGCCCATCGGCGCAAGGGAGACCTCGATGCGAAACACCCGACTGCTCCTCGCCTTCGCCCTCCTCACCCTGATCGCCGTCTCGCCCGCGCTGGCGCAGGCCGGCAGGATGAGCGCGCAGCTGCGCGGCTTCGAGGAGGTGCCGGCCACTGCCGTGGCCAACTCCGGCACCTTCACCGCCACCGTCAACGGCGCCAACACCGAGATCGACTTCAACCTCACCTACAAGGTCCCCGAGGGCACGGTGACCCAGGCGCACCTGCACTTCGCGCAGAAGGGCGTCAACGGTGGCATCGTCCTCTTCCTGTGCAGCAACCTCCCCAACGCGCCGGCGGGCACGCAGGCTTGCCCCGAGCACGAGGGCACCGTCACCGGCACCCTCACCGCCGACGACGTGCTCGCGGTCACCGGTCAGAGCGCCGTGGCCGGCGACCTCCCCTCGGTGTTGCGCGCCATCCGCGGCGGCATCGTCTACGCCAACGTGCACACCGACCAGCTGCCGGGTGGGTCGATCCGCGGCCAGCTCGACTTCAGGCGCGGCCGCAACGACTAGAGACACCGTCTCGCGCGTGGCCTACGGCGAGCTGCCCGACCACGCGCCGCTCGAGCCGACCTCGAACCCCGAGCGGAACAGCTCCGGCCGACCGCTCGTCCACCAGACCAGGAACTGCTGCAGCGCCTGCGGAGGCGGCGGTGGCGGTTCCGTGGGCGGCGGCGCGCCGGTCTGGTCGGCCGAGCTGAGGCCGTGGCAGGAGGTGCACACCCGCACCTCGCCGGCCTTGAAGGTGAGCCAGTAGCGCTCGCGCACCACCGGCGTCGCGCCGTGGGTGAGCTGCCAGGTCATGGCGCGGTGCGAAGGCACCATCGCCACCAGCGAGCCGTCGAGCGCGATCCTGACGCTCCCCGGCGGCGCGCCCGGCACCACCGGGTTGTGGGCGGCCACCGTCGCGTCGTGCAGCGGGCGCGCCAGCACGCGGCGGCCGGGGTCGGGGTTGGTCGTGCCGCCGACACCGCGAATCAAGTCGCCCTGGAAGAGCTGGAGGTAGTTGACGTCGTAGATCTTGCCCGGGGGATTGCCGACGGTGGTCGAGACGCCGCCCGGAACGCGGAGGTTGAACGGCTGCTGGCGGTCGTCGTGGTCGCGCTTGGTGACGTCGCGGCTGATGAGCAGCGCCACCCCTTCCTCCTGCAGTTGGACCTGGAAGCGCTGCAGGTCGATGCCCTGTTGCGCGAAGACCGCGGCCTCGACCGCCGGCACCGAGCCACCCGGCGCCGGCGGCACCGCTCGCGGCCTCACCTCCACCGGGTCGAGCTCCCACATGGTGACGTTCACGTAGTCGACGCGCTCGTCGGGGTCCCAGAACCAGAGCGTCTTGGTGATCCCCGTCGTCAGCGTGGGGCCGTAGCGCTGCCAGCCCGCACAGCCGCCGGCGGCGGCGACGAAGCCGCGCAGCCGGAAGCGGTAGCGCGATCCCGGGAGCTGCCGCGTGCCGGTGTTGGCGTCGGCGCGCGTCTCGGGAAGCCCCGGGCTGCTCTCGCCGGCGTGCACGGCGACGAGGCTGCCGTCGGAGAGCGGCAAGGGCTGGCGGTAGAGGCCGGAGTGGCAGGGGTGGGGGACTTCGTTGGGCTCGGTGAAGCTCGCCGTCGACTCGTGCGTGACCTCGGTGATCGGCATGTCGTCGGGGTGCCGGCCCGGCTCGCCGGGCAGCCAGAGCACCTGGCCGGCGGCGTGGGTGTAGAACTCCGGCGCGCTGGTGCCGTAGTAGCGGCCGGCGTCGGTGGGGCTCTCATGGATCTGCAGCAGATTGGTCAGCGAGTGCTCGTTGGCGCGGCCGCAGGCGTTGTCGCCGCAGATGAATTCGTCGAGGTTCGGATCGTCGTTGAACGAGCGGTTGAAGTAGCTCTCGAGGTCGTGGCGACCGACGTGGTTGAGGGTCTCCAGCTCGCTGCCGTCCTGGTTCATCATCCAGGGGAAGAACTGGTTGAACGAGTGCCCCTCCTCGTGCGGCATCAGCAGGTCGGTGCGCACGGCCCGCGGCTCCGGGAACACCTCGTCGCGGTTGGCGAGCGGCACCGAGCCCGGCGCCTCGCTCGACCAGTTGAAGGTGCCGTAGGGATCGCCGCCTTGGTCGAGCGCATCGGCATCGGCCTGCTGGTCGCGCTGCAGGTGGTCCCAGCGGGTGAAGATGACGCGGCCGAAGCTGTCGACGGTGGGCTTGAAGTCGCCCGACGGCGCGTGGTCGAGCAGTCGCAGGGCACCGGTCGCGGGATCGAGCGTCCACAGACCCGACACCGTCGGCGCCTCCTCGTACTCGTCGAGCTGGGGGTAGAGGTGCGGTGCGCCGTCGCGTGGGCGATCGGAAGTGAACAGGATGCGGCCGTCGGAGAGGTAAGCCGGGCTGACGTTGTTGGCGCCGGGCTGCCTCGGCACCTTGGTGATGACGGGCGTGTCGGTCGGGCCGAGGCCGGTGACTTCGTAGAGCTGCCAGTAGAAGGTGCGCACCTGGTAGCGCTGCGTGGGCGCGCCGATCACCATGCTGAAGATGGCCTTGGTGCCGCTCCAATGAACGGTGGGCTCGCGCACGGCGATCGCGGTCGCCCCCTGGAAGCCGCCCGCGACGCCGTAACCGGCGAGCTGGGTGAGGTTGCGCCGCGTGCCGTCGGGGTAGAGCACGTAGAGGTCGCCGCCGCGCGGCGTCGACTGCATGTCGGGGTAGTGGTTGCCGAACACCGAGGCGACGGCGGTGAAGTCCGCGGGTGTCGGCACCTGGGTCACGAAGAGGATCGGGTAAGGACGCGCGGCGGAGGCGGCGCGGGCCGCGAACAGGAGCACGCCCGCGCAGCAGGCGGCGCGGGCGACGATGCGGATTACGGCCATGGAGACTGTCCCCTCACGGGTCGAGCTGCCCCGACGCGCCGGATGCCGCGGCGAACGGACCCCGGCGCTACGAGGGAGCTTCGGACGAAACCGCATCGTCGCTCGTTTCGTGCGCGGCAGGAATCATCGGCGCCACACTCGGGCGCCGTGCGTTTCACATGGGCGTCAACGGCCTGCATGTCGCCTTCGAAGTAGGGCGGCCTCCACGGCCGCCGTTCTTTGGCGCCGCTTCGAACGGCGGCCGCGGAGGCCGCCCTACGCGATCGTCACCTCGTCGCAGAGGTAGACGTCCTGGATGGCGTTGAGCAGCTCGACGCCCTCGCGCATCGGGCGCTGGAAGGCCTTGCGGCCGGAGATCAGCCCACAGCCGCCGCCGCGCTTGTTGACCACCGCGGTGCGCACCGCCTGCGCGAGGTCGCTGGCGCCGGCGCTCTCGCCGCCGGAGTTGATGAGGCCGATACGCCCCATGTAGCAGTTGGCCACCTGCCAGCGCACCAGGTCGACGGGGTGCTCGCTGACCAGCTCGCCGTAGACCTTCTTGCTCGTCTTGCCGAACTGCAGCGCGTTGTAGCCGCCGTTGTTGGTGGGCAGTTTCTGTTTGATCACGTCCGCTTCGATGGTGACGCCGAGGTGGTTGGCCTGTCCGGTGAGGTCCGCCGCGGTGTGGTAGTCGACGCCGTCCTTCTTGAACGCCGGATTGCGCAGGTAGCACCAGAGGATGGTGGCGAGGCCGAGCTCGTGCGCGTGCGCGAAGCACTCGGCCACCTCGACGATCTCGCGGCCGGCGTCGTCGGAGCCGAAGTAGATGGTGGCGCCAACCGCGGCGGCGCCCATCTCCCACGCCTGCTCCACCTGCGCGAAGAGGATCTGGCTGAACTGGTTGGGGTAGGTGAGCAGCTCGTTGTGGTTGAGCTTGACGATGAACGGGATCTTGTGGGAGTACTTGCGCGCCACCGCGCCGAGCACGCCGAGGGTGGAGGCGACGCCGTTGCAGCCCCCCTCGATGGCGAGGCGCACGATGTTCTCCGGATCCATGTACTCGGGATTGGGCGCGAACGAGGCCGCCGCCGAGTGCTCGATCCCCTGGTCGACGGGGAGGATCGACAGGTAGCCGGTGCCGGCGAGCCGCCCGTGGTGGTGCAGCCGGTGGAGGTTGACCAGCACGGCCGGCTTGCGGTCGGAGCCGACGAAGCAGCGGTCGATGTGGTCGGGCCCCGGCAGCTGCAGCTGCTCGCGGCGCACACCCTGGCAGGCGAACGAGAGCAGCCCGTCGGCGTCGTCGCCCAGCCGCTCGGCGATGCGGTCGATGGAAGAGGCGTGCACGGTAGCCATGGCGGTCTCCTCGTCGGCGGTGGCGGTCGCTACTCTATCGCCCCTCACGGCGCGGCTTGGTTAGTCACGGCGCGGATTGGCGGTCGAGGTCGAGCCGTTCGAGCAGGTTCGACAGCACCAGCGCCGTGGCGCCCCAGATCTGCCGGCCGCCGACGTGGTAGACGGTGAGCTCGCGCGGTACGTCGTCGACGAGCACCGTGCGCTGCTCCACCATCTGCGGGTTGGCGACGGCGGCGAGCGGCAGGGCGAACACCTCGGACACCTCGCGCGCCGCCGGCCGCGTCTCCACCGGGTGGGGGACGGCGCCGACGCACGGCTGCATGGTGAAGCCGGTGGGCGTCGCGATCTCGTCGAGCGTGCCGAGCGGCAGCACCTTCTTGGGGTCGAGGCCGATCTCCTCCTCGCTCTCGCGCAGGGCAGCCGCCCACGGCTCCTCGCCGGGCTCGAGGCTGCCGCCGGGGAAGGCGATCTGGCCGCGGTGGTACGGCATGTCCTCGGCCCGCCTCGTCAGCAGCACCCACAGCCCGCCGGCGTCGACGTAGAGCGGCACCAGCACCGCGGCACGGCGCACCCCCTCGCCAACTCGCGCCACCGGCAGCCGCCGCGGCGGCGGCGAGGCGAGCCGATTGCGCACCTCGAAGATCCAGCTGCTCCGTTCGCGCTCGCTCGTCACTCGCTCGCTCATCGCTCTCTCATCCTGGGCGCACCCGGATGGTAAACCGCTTGCCGGGCCGCCCCGGCAGGCGCACGGAGACGTGGTAGAAGCTCCACATCCGGTCGTCGCCCGGCATCCCGTGCCGCGCCGCCGCGCGCTTCGGGCGCACCAGGAACGAGATGCCGCCGTCGGGGCGAAAGATCGTCTCGCTCACCTCGGCCCCGCGCACGGGGAGGTCGTTGCCGGCCTCTTCGCCGCCGTCCACCCAGAAGCCCGGCAGGGCGCTGGGCGAGCCGGCGAGCAGCTCCACCCACTCCCCCGCCGGCACCGCGGCGACGGCGCCGCCGGGCAGCGCATCGCCGCCGAGCAGCGTCAACCTGCCGCGGCCGAACCGTATGCGCGAGCCGAAGCGCAGGTTCGTCTGCGTGGTCTCGAGCGGCGACCAGGGTGCGAGGTACGGCGCCGCGTAGCGCGGCTCGCCACCGGGGCCGATGGGGTGACGCGGCGCCTTCCACAGCGGCCACAGCCACGCGGCGGCCCAGGCGCAGGTGAGGAGCAGCGCCCACCTCCCCGGCGGCCGCACGACGGCGAGGCAGAGCGCCGCCGAGAGCGGCACCGCGGCGCGCAGGCCCAGCGTCAGCGGCGAGCCGGCGAGGTCGAACGGCCGCAGCAGGAGGAGGAGCGTGAGCGAGAGGAGCGCCCCGCCCCACATCGCGCCACGGCCCTCACCGCGACCGCCGAGGAAGGCGAGCAGGGCGAGCGGAGCGAAGTAAAAGAGCAGGCCGAGGTGACGGCCCGCGGCGACGTAGAGAACGTCCCAGCCGAGCACGCGCGGGTGGATGGCGTGCGGCAGCTGCCAGCCGAGCCCGGCGAGCAGGGCCCGTAGCGAGGGCCGCGCGGCGGCGGTGGCGGCGCCGACGATGGCGAGCAGCAGCAGCGCCGAGGCAGCGCCGACCAAGATCCACACCAAACCGGAGCGCCGCCGGCTCGCCGGCACGGTGGCCGCAGCCGGCCACAGCAGCGGCAACGTCCACGGCGCCGCGCTCGCCACCGCGCCGAGCAGCGCGCCAACGGCGAGCCAGCGCGGCGCCGCACGATCGCCGCGCGCAGCCGGCTCCTCGGGATACAGGTCGGGAAGGCCTGCGGCGAACACCGGCGGCAGCGCGGCGTGCGCGTTGCGTGCGAGCGCGAAGGCGACCAGCAGCAGCGCCGCGAGCAGCGTCTCGGGCCAGAGGCGGAGCAGGTAGGCACCGCCGGCGCTCGCGAAGAGCAGGACCACCGGCAGCCAAGCGGCGTTGCGGCCGACGTGTCGCGCCAGCGTGACGGCCGCGAAGAACGCCGCGGCGCCGAACAGCAATCCTTGCGCGAGGAGCGCGCCACGCGCGCCTGCCAGGGCCGCCCAGGGCGCCAGCAACAGGTCGTAGAGCACCGGCGGACCGAACGGCTGGCCGTCCACCGCCACCAGGGAATCGACGCCGGGAACCTCGCCGCCGACATCGAGCTGACCGAGCTTCGCCAGCTCGCGCGCGCGCTGCTCGTCGGCCGCCTCCCACCGTCGGTCGCCGTCGCCCGCCAGGCTCTGGACGGCGATCAGCGCGACGGCGCTCTCGAAGTCGAGCGCCGGCCGCGGCAGGATGGCGAGCCCGAGCAACAGTGCGATACCGAGCGCCAGCGCGAGCAGCGGCGCGCGCGGCAGTGGCTCCACCGCGACTGGCGGCGCCGCCTCCCCGCCGCCGCGCTCGCCCACCTACACCTCCCCCTCGAAGCGCGGTCCGCCGAACTGCCACGCGTCGCCGAGCTCGAGCAGGCACGGCGCCACCTCCAACCGCGCCGCGCCGAGCGGCCGGCGCAACGGCACGTCGAAGGCGTGCTCCTCGCCGGGGTCGACGTCGCGCGGCATCTCGATCCACGGCAGCTCTTCGACGATGCGACCCTCGTCGCCGCGCAGGACGACCCGCAGCACCGTGCCGCCGAGGCCGCGGTGAGCCGCCAGCCACCGCGCTTGGCCGGTGTTGCGCAGGCGCACGCGCAACGTCCGCCGCTCGCCTGGCGACCAGCCGGCGAGCGGCTCGACCGCGAGCGCCGCCGAGAGCGGCTCCCAAAACGGCGCCCGCGGCAGCGGCTCGCGCGCCGGCGCCGGCCCCGGCGGCTCCGCTTCGGCGAGGTCGACGCACGCGGCGACGATCGCCGCCGCCGCCCGCGCCGGGTCGTGCTCGCGCGCCACGTGCGCCCGCGCCGCCTCGCCCAGCCGCGCCAGCGCCTCGGGCGCGGCCAGCAGCTCGGCGAGCCGCGCCGCCATCGCCGCCGCCTCCTCGTCCGCGTCCGCGGTATCCGCCAGCGGCACCTTCACGACTGCCGCCTCCGGCAGGTCGCGGTACTGCGCGTACTCGTTGACCACCGCCGGGCGGCCGACGGCGAGGATCCGCAGCAGCGACGCCGAGGTCTCCCCGGCCGTCGGATAGCGCAGGTTGAGACAGAGGTCGCTCGCCGCGATCGCCTCCTCGAGCTCGACGAAGTCGACGTAGCCGCGCAGGTGGACGCGATCGGCGACGCCGAGCTGACGCGCCAAGCCGGCGAGGTCGACGTGCGGCGACACCTCGCCCGCCACCAGCAGATGCGCGGCGGCGAGCTCCGGCCGCGCCAGCGCGCGCACCGCGACGTGCGTGCGCTTCATCGGCGTCTGGAAGCCGAACGAGCCGAGCACCGGCGCCCGCTCGGGGATGCCGAGCCGCGCGCGCAGCGCAGCGCCCGCGGCGGCGTCGGCAGGCGGCGGCAGCGGCACCGCCATCGGCACCTGCCGCACGCGCAGCTCGGGGTCCTCGGCGCGCAGCTCCTCCACCGCCCACGCGCTGTGCACGAGCACGCCGCGCTGCGTGCGCAGCAGGCCGCGCCGCGCCGGCAGCGCGAACTGCACGACGGTGTCGACGAACCCCCACCGCGCCGGCGCCGCTGCCAGCTCGCCCACCCAACCGTGATCGGCCGCGAGCTGCTCGCGGTAGCCGGCGAAGTCGCGCCGCGCGCTGCCGAGCGTGCGCCCGAGCAGGAAGTGGTGCAGCACCAGGTCGTGCAGCACCATCACCCCGGGCACGCGCAGCGCCGCCTCCCACACCGGCCGGTGCAGCTCGTTGTTCCCCATCTGATAGAGCGGCAGCCGGCCTTCCGCGCCGCCGAGCTCGGCGGGCGTCACCGTCGGCCAGCGCGCCGAGAGCAGCGGCGACACCGCCTGCCCGGGCAAGGCCACCAGCCGCACGTCGCACCGCTCCCCCAGGTGCGGCAACAGGTCAGCGCTGTAATCGGCGATCCCCGTCCGCGCCGGCGGCAGCGGCGACACGTAGTCGAGGCGCAGCATCGCGAGCGAGCCTAGCAGCGGTGCTGTCTGGAGCTGGCCGCGCTAGACCGCCAGGTCCCGAACACCCTTGTCCATCTCTCCGCGCAGGTAGCCTTCGATGAACGGCGCCAGGTCGCCGTCGAGGACGCGGTCGGCGTCGCCCACCTCGACTCCCGTGCGGTGGTCCTTGACCATCCGGTACGGGTGGAGCACGTAGCTGCGGATCTGGCTCCCCCAGCCGATCTCCTTCTTCTCGCCCTCGCGAATGGCGTTCTCCGCCTCGCGCTTCCTCACCTCGAGGTCGTAGAGCCGCGTCTTGAGCACCTTCATCGCCGTCGAGCGGTTCTTGTGCTGGCTGCGCTCGTTCTGGCAGGAGACGACGATGCCGCTGGGCAGGTGGGTGATGCGGATCGCCGACTCGGTCTTGTTGACGTGCTGGCCGCCGGCCCCCGACGAACGGAAGGTGTCGATGCGCAGGTCCTTGTCGTCGATCTCGATGTCGATCTCGTCGTCGATCTCGGGGTAGACGTCGACCGAGGCGAAGGAGGTCTGGCGCCGCGCGTTGGCGTCGAAGGGGCTGATGCGCACCAGCCGGTGCACGCCCATCTCGCCCTTCAGGTAGCCGTAGGCGTAGTCGCCGCGCACCGCCAGTGTGGCGCTCTTGATCCCCGCCTCCTCGCCGTCCTGGCGGTCGAGCAGCTCCACCTCGTAGCCGTCCTTCTCCGCCCAGCGCAGGTACATGCGCAGCAGCATGTCGGCCCAGTCCTGCGAGTCGGTGCCGCCGGCGCCCGAATGCACCAGCATCAGCGCCGGCTTGTCGTCGTGCTCGCCGGAGAGCTTCAGTTGCAGCTCGAGCTGCTCGAGCTCGTGCTGCACGCGGTCGGCGAAGGTCGCCGCGTCGTCGCTGCCGTCCTCGCTCTCGGCCAGCAGCTCGCTCCAAGTGGCGAGCTCCTCGCTGTCGTCGTGCAGCCGCCGCAGCGCCTGCTGTCGGCGCTCGAGCTGCCGCCGGCGCTGCAGCACCGGCTTGCTCTTCTCGGGCTCCTCCCAGAAACCGGGAGCTTGGATGGAGGCGTCGATCTCGGCGAGCTTCTCGTCTAGATCGGCCTCCTCAAAGGTACCCCCGAAGGGTGGTGAGCTGCGCGGCGAGCTGATCGAGGCGCTGGCGGGTTTCGACGGCGGTCATGGGTCGTGGTCCTTCCAAGAGCTCGTGAGCGGTGAGGCCCGCAATGTAGCAAACGGCCCCGCCGGAGTGGAAACGGGCTCGGATACGAAACGCGCAGGCGGCGCGGTTTCTTCCGCTCAACGGCGCCGGCGAGCGAGCGCCAGCGCGCCGACCGCCAGCGCCCACGCCAGCGCCGGCCCCAACCACGGCAGCCGCGCGTAGGGCGAGAGCCCGGCGCCGCCGATCAGGTTGCCGCGCAGCACGCCCTCCGCGAACGGACCGAGCTGCGAGGCCACCGAGCCGTCGGCGCGCACCAGCGCCGAGATGCCGGTGATCGCCGCTCGCACCAGCGGCCGTCGCTCTTCGGCGGCGCGGAAGCGCACGGCGCGGAAGTGCTGCCAGGGGGCGCTGGTGTCGCCGTACCAGGCGTCGTTGGTGATCGTCACCAGCACCGTGGCGCCCTCGCGCACCGCCTCGGCCACCTCGCCGGGGAAGATCACCTCGAAGCAAATCGCCACCGCCAGCCGCTCGCGCCCCCACTCGAGCAGGCGCAGCTCGCTCGCCGGCGTGAAGTCGCCGGCGTTGCGCGCCAGGATGTCGAGGAAGGGGAAGAGCGCCTTCGCCGGCACGTACTCGCCGAACGGCACCAGGTGCCGCTTGTCGGCGCGCTGCTCGCGCAGGTCGGGCGCCAGCAGGAAGGCGGCGTTGCGCCAACGCTTGTCGCTCTCCTGGAACGCAGTGTTGAACAGGATCGGGCAGCCGCGCGCGGCGAGGCGGCGCAGGTCGTCGCGGAAGTTGGCGTCCGCGGGGTACCCGAACGGCCAGCCGGCGCTCTCCGGCCACACCACGAGCGCCCCAGGCACGTCGCAAGCCTGCTCCGACATCGCCAGCACGCGCGAGTAGTTGCGCAGCGCCGGCAGCGGCTCGTAGCTCACCAGGTTGGCGATGTTGGGCTGCAGCAGTCGTACCGGTTGCGGAGGTCCCGAACGCGCCTCGCCGTGCGCGAAGCGGCCGGCGAGCGGCAGCAGCACGAGCGGCACCAGCACGGCGATGGCGCCGAGGCGCGGCCGGCGCCAGGCGACCGCCGCGGCGACGCCGAGGTTGGCGAGCACGAGCAGGTATGAGATCCCCCACGCCCCCACCCAAGACGAGAGCGGCAGCGCGCCCGGCACGTCCACCCACGCATAGGCGGCGATGTTCCAGGGGAAGCCCGAGATCAGCCAGCCGCGCAGCAGCTCGAGCACCACCCACAGCGCCGGCAACCCCAGCAAGCCCAACCAGCCGCCACGCCGCCACAGCCGCGCGCCGATGCCGGCGAAGGCCGCGTGGTAAAGCCCGAGGTACGCCGCGAGCAGGCCGAGCAGCGCCCACGAGAGCCACCTCGGCAGCTGGCCGTAAGTCTCCAGGGTGGGGGCGATCCACGGGATCGAGGCCAACCAGTAGACGAGCCCGTGCACGAAGCCGAGCCACGCCGGCCGCGGCGAGCCCATGAGCAGCAGCAACGGCACCAGCGCGATCCACGGCGCAATGACGTAGGCACGCGGCTCGAACTGCGCCGCCCACAGCAGTCCGCCCGCGGCAGCGAAAGCGACCCACGCGATCGTGGTGACTGCTCGGCCTCGCAACAACGCCGGGCCGCGCGGACGCGAGGGCGCCTCCGGCGCGCGCCGCTCTGATTGGCGCGACTCCACTGCTAAGGAGAGGCGGTGATCCAGGTGTCGACGCGGAACTCGCGGCGCGCTTTGGCCGCCGCGGTCTCGGCTTCGGGGCGTGCCGCGAACGGGCCGATGCGGACGCGGAACATCGGCCCCGCCGGCGACAGGAATGCCTTGTAACCGGCAGCGCGCATGCGGGTCTCGAGCCGGCGCGCCTGGAGCTCGTCGCGTGACGAGAGCACCTGGATGAAGAGCGCACCCGCGGGCGCGGTGGGCGCCACGGTAGCGGTGGCTGCAGGCGGAGTCGAGGGCTCGGCGCCGGGGCCCGGGGGCGCCTCGGGCTCGCCACCGGGTGCGGCCGGAGCGGGGCTGGCGCCGGCTCGCGGCGCGTCCTTGACCCCGAGGTCTTCGGCGAGGGTGGTGCCTTGCCGCGGGTTGCGCGCCAGCTCCTGGAGGTCGGGGCGGTCGGTGGCGGTGGCAGTGCCGCTCTCGCCGTCGTTGAAGAAGGCGAGCTCCTCGGGCTGCCCCGTGGGCGTGGGCTCGGCAACCGCTTCTTGCGGCCCATCGGTGGCCGCGGCCGGCGATCCGCGCCCTACCCAAATGCCGGCGAAGAAGGCCGCCATCACGCAGACCAGCAGGATCACGAATGCCACCAGCACCTGCCGGTTGGTCAGCGCGATCTCGTAATAGCTCGGCTCCTGCTCGCTCAACCCTGCCCTCCCCCTGAGAGGGTAATCGCTCAGCGGGGTTTAGTCGAGTCTGGCGGGGCGGAGGAGGTGGTATACGAGCGTCGTTGACCACCCGGCCGGCGGGCTGCGGGCGGATCCGGAGGCCGCCGCCGCGGCACCGGCCTTCATGAGTGGACGGCGAGCTACCTGTCGGCGAGCTCGTGTGTGCCGTGGTGACTGCGGCTCTGTGCCTAACGCTCACTTGTCGCTGAGTCGCGAGTCTGCCGTGCCGCTATTGCAACTGCATCGCGCCGACCACACACCGTGGCCCACTCGCGGCACACCCCCGTCGCCGGAGGGCGGAATGAGACGAGCAGCCGACAAGGCCGCCCCGACGACCCGGTCAGGCGCGTGCGCGTTTGGGGGCGGTAGAACGGGACGCCGCAGCCGGCCAGCTGCGGTCGTCGGGGCATCGAGATCGCGTCGCTTCGCTCGCGATGACATGGCGTCGCGGAATGGCGCGACGCCAATTTCGCGACCGCATCGGAGATTCGGATCTCCCGTCACTGCGAGGAGCGAAGCGACGAAGCAGTCTCGATGTGGCGATTCTCAGCGCGCCCTGCTACTCCGGCGGCGAGAGCGAGGCGAATCGCCGCTCCAGCGACCACAGTGGAGCGCGAGTTGTGACGGGAAAGTCGGCGGCGCGCATCCCGCCACCCGAGCGGCACGACGGACTCACCGTGACAGCGACGAAAGGGCGCAAGGCAAGCGGCCACAGCGACAACGGCGACACACGAGCTCGCTACCCGGGCGTTCTGTGGCCACTCATGGAGGCGTTCGCGGCTACGGGTCCGGAGGGCGCCGTGGCGGGGGTTCTCGGAAGGCGCTTCGTCGGGCGTTGGGAGACAGCGGCCGTTCCGCGCGCCTGGAGAGAAGCGAGCCTTCCTCCTTCGCAGACCTCATGTGGCGAGCGGCCCCCGCGACGGCGCCCTCCGGACCCGTAGCGAACGCCGGCCGGCGACCAGCGACCGCCCAGCTACCACCCCGTAAACGCCAGCACGCGACCAGCGATCACCCGACGACCGCCGCCCTCACTCGCCGCCGCCGATCTTCTTCTTGAAGCTGTCGAACACGTCGATCGGGACCGGGAAGATGATCGTCGAGTTCTTTTCCGCTGAGATCTCCGTCAACGTCTGCAGGTAGCGCAACTGCAGCGTCGTCGGGTTCTCCGAGATCACCGCCGCCGCCTTCGCCAGCTGCGCCGAGGCCTGGAACTCGCCCTCGGCGTGGATGATCTTCGCCCGTTTCTCGCGCTCCGCCTCCGCCTGGCGCGCCATCGCCCGCTGCATCTCCACCGGCAGGTCGACGTTCTTCACCTCGACCATCGACACCTTGATCCCCCACGAGTTGGTGTGCGTCTCGATGTTCGTCTGCAGCTGCTCGTTCAGCTTGTCGCGCTCCGACAGCAGCTCGTCGAGCTCCGCCTGGCCGAGCAGCGAGCGCAGCGTCGTCTGCGACAGCTGGCGCGTCGCGTACTCGAAGTTCTCCACCTCCACCACCGCCCGCAGCGGGTCGATGACGCGGAAGTAGATGATCGCGTTCACCTTCACCGACACGTTGTCGCGGGTGATGATGTCCTGCGGCGGCACCTCCATCACCAGCGTGCGCAGCGAGATGCGGACCGCCTTGTCGATGATCAGCCAGACGAAGGTGACGCCCGGACCCTTCTCGTGCTTCACCAGGCGCCCGAGGCGAAACACCACCAGCCGCTCGTACTCCTTGACGACGCGGATCGACAACAGCACGTAGCCGATCAACGCCAGCAGGAAGAAGCCGCCGCAGCCAAACGTCGGGACCAGCTCCATCGCTTCAACCTCCTGCGGTGGACGGCGCCGGCTCCGGCGACGGCAGCGTCGCCGGCAGCGGCCGCACCCGCAACGTCATTCCATCCACCGCCACCACCTCGACCGGTGCGCCCGCCGGCGCGTTCGCCTCCGCCACCGCCGCCCACAGCTCGCCGTGGACGAGGACCCGGCCGGCCGGCGACAGTGGGCTGCGGGCGACCCCGTGCTCCCCCACCATGCCGGCTGCGCCGGTGGTGACCTGCGCGCGGTGCGTGCGCAGCACCAGCGTCATCATGAAGACCGCCAGCACCACCGCGGAGGCGGTGACCCCGGCGATGATCGAGCGCGACACCCGCAGCGCCGGCTCGGGGCTCTCGAACAGCATCAGCGAGCCGAGCACCAGGCAGACGGTGCCCGCGACGGTGAGCAGCCCGTAGCTCGTGATCTTGACCTCGGCGAGAAAGAACAGCGCCGCGAGCAGCAGCAACGCCACGCCGGCGTAGGAGACCGGCAGCACCGACAGCGCGTAGAAGCCGAGCACCAGGCAGGTGGCGCCGAGCACGCCGGGCAGCACTGCGCCGGGGGTGGCGATCTCGAAATAGAGGCCGAGCATGCCGAAGGCGAGCAGGAGGTAGGCGACGTTGGGGTGGGCGAGGACGGCGAGGAAGCGCTGCACCTTCCCCATCTCCACCTGGTCGACGCGGGCGCGGGCGGTGGCGAGCGGGCGCGCCGCCGCCTCGCCCTTCTTCACCGGCCGGCCGTCGAGCTGTTGCAGCAGCGCCGGCAGCGAGGGCGCGACCAGCTCGACGAGCTTGCCCTGCAGCGCCTCGTCGGCGGTGAACGAGCGGCTGTCGACCACCGCCGCCTGCGCCAGCTCGACGTTGCGGCCGTGGCGCGCGGCGAGCGAGCGGATCTGCGCCGCCGCGTCCTGCTCCACCTTCTTGCCCATGGTGCCGGAGATCTCTTCGCCCTGGCCGCCGACGGGGTGGGCGGCGCCGGCGTTGGTGCCGGGGGCCATGGCGGCGACGTCGCACGACATCAACACGAAGAAGCCGGCCGATGCGGCCTGGGAGCCCTGCGGCCCCACCCAGCAGACGACCGGGGTCCGCGCCTGCAGGATGGCGCGCGTGATGTCGCCCATCGAGGTCATCAGGCCGCCCGGGGTGTCGATCTCGAGCACCAGCGCCGTCGCGCGCTCGGCGTCGGCGCGCGCCACGGTCCTGGCGACGAACTCGGCGGCGACGGGGTGGATGATGGTGTCGAGGCGCGCCACGAGCACCTTCTGTACGGGCGCTGGCGGCGGTGGCGGTGCCGGTTTCGGGGCGGCGGCCGCGAGCGGCAGCGTGGCGGCGGCCAGCATCGCGAGAGCGGCGAGCGACGGCGAGACGATGGCGAGGAGCGCCGCAACGGGGCCGCGCTGCACACGCCGGTGCCGCATCGAAAGCGGCGGGAGGCTGGTGATCATCGCCTGCATCGCAGTATAGCGGCGGGGAGCGACCCCGCTCCCTGGGCACTACTGTCCCTTTGCACTACGCCGCGATGACGGCGCCGATTCCAGGTGCCGCGGCGGCGGCGTTGGTCGCCACCGCGGCTTGCTCGGCACTCAGTCGTCGACGCGGCAGTCGTCGGCGTCGAGGTCGATCACCGCGAAGGGCTCGAAGGCGTCGACGCGCTCCGCTATGTGGTTCTGCAGGTGCTCGACGAAGCGCACTTCCTCGCACAGCCGGCGGGCGGCGTCCTTGACGTCCTCGGCGCGGTGGCGAACGCGGCGCTCGGCACGCTCGGGGCGGCCGGTGGCGACGCCGACGAGCGCCTCGGTCAGTGCGTGCGCGGCGAGACTCGCACCCTCGAGGCCGACGTCGATCGCGTGGTCCTCGATGCGGCGGATCGACTGGTTGTAGAGCACCAGCGCCTGCCGGTCGCGCTCCGCGAGGCGGACGCGGCGCCCCTCGACCGTGAGGGTACCGTCGGGCTCGATGCGTGCCTCGCGGTCGTCGTCGTCGGTGATGAAGACGTCGCCGTCGTCGATGCGCAGCCGGTCGCCGTCGTCGAGGTCGATCGAGATGTGGCTGGCGGCGGCGGGCGCCGGGGCGAGCAGCAGGGCACAGGCGAAAGCGAACGGGATGGCGGCGGCAAGCGTCGGCGGGAGCGATCGGCGGTGGTGGAGGGTCATGGGCGTTTCTCCGGGTGCGGCGTTGTTGCGTCCTCGTCGGCGAGTACTACGGGAGGGGCGAGCCGCGGGTTTCAAGCCTGTGCTACGTTCCCTGCACAGTCGCGATCCGTCATGACGACCACTACGCGCCGCAGACTCGCCGGCCTCGGCCTCGTGCTCGTCGTCGTCGCCGTCGCGGCGGCGGTCGTCGTACCGATCTGGCTGATCCGCCCGTTCGTGGCGCAGACGCCGCGCGGGATCGAGGTCGCCTTCTGGCTGCGCCGCCTCGCACCGTGGGCGACGCTGGTCGCCGCCGTCGCCGGCGTCGCGCTCGCGGCGTGGCTGTGGCGCGGCGCCCGCTGGTGGACGCGCCTGGTGCTGCCCGTCGCCGTCGCGCTGCTCGCGGGCGGTGCGTGGGCAGCGCGGCAGAACGTCTTCGAGAAGATGTTCGCGCCGCTGCCCGCCACGCACTTCGCAGCGGCGGCCGATGCGGACTGGGTCGCCGGCGACGAGCCGGTGCTCGCCGTCGCGCTCGGCGGTGAGGCGCGCGCCTACCCGGTGCGCCAGGTCGCCTACCACCACGTCGTCCACGACGTCGTCGGCGGAGTGCCCATCGTCGCCACTTATTGAACGCTCTGTCACACCGGTCTGGTGTGGAAGGCGCAGAGCGGGGGTAGGAAGCTGACCTTCCACCTCGCCGGCATCAACAACCAGAACTTCCTCATGCAGGACGAGGAGACCGGCTCCTGGTGGCAGCAGGTGACCGGCGAGGCGGTGGCCGGCCCCCTGCGGGGCGAGCGTCTCGAGCCCGTCTTCCACGAGGAGCTCACCTTCGCGCTGTGGAAGGGCGAGCAGCCGCGCGGCCGCGTCCTGCGTCCCGAGGACAGCGCGCCGTGGCGCAAGTTCTCCGACGATTGGGAGGCGAAGACGGCGAAGGCGCCGGTGGTGACGCCGCGCGTCGCCGGCGACCCGCTGCCGCCGCGCGAGGTGGTGGTCGGCGTGCGTGTCGGCGACGAGTCGAAGGCCTACCCGCTCTCGGCGCTGAAGCGGCAGAGCCCGGTGATCGACAACCTCGGCGGCGTGCCGGTGGTGCTCGTTGTCGCCGAAGACGGCCGCTCGGTGCGTGGTTTCCGGCGCGTCGTCGACGGCCGCGAGCTGCAGCTCTTCGCCAAGCCCGGCAGCAAGCCGCTGCGCCTCGTCGACGACGCGACGGCGAGCGAGTGGAGCTTCGCCGGCGAGGCGGTGTCGGGGCCGCTCGCCGGCAAGCGGCTCGAGCCGGTGTTCGTGCTGCTCGACTACTGGTTCGACTGGCGCGCGTACAACCCGAAGACCGCCGTCTACACGCTCGGCGAGCGCTAGCCGCGAGAGACGAGGGTCACCGCCGGCAGGCAGCGGCTCTCGTCGCAGGGCTGGACGACGAGGCGCACCGCCGGCGCGGCGTCGCCGCTCGCGCGCAGCTCGCCACGGAGCTCGACCTCGCCCTCCCACACCGCCAGCGGTTCGCCTCCCGGCGCGGCGGCAGGAAGCGTGCGCGTCGGTGGCGGCAGGCGCAACGCGCGCAGCTCGCCGTCGATCGCCTCCACCGTCGCGGCGCCGAGGTCCGCGGGGGCCGCAGCTGTGTTGACGTGCCAGCCGTCGGCGATGCGCAGCCGCAGACGGAAGGGTCGCCACCCGTCCTCGCTCGCCGGCGCAAACTGCAGCTCGGCATCGACGAGGCCGGCGGCCTCCGCTCCGAGACCCGCCGCGGCCGGCGCGGCCGTACCGTCTCGCGATGTCGACTCCTTCGTCCCGTGGAACCGCCGCACCGCGATCGCCACCGTGCGCGCGGCTGCCGGCTGCGCCTCGACGAGCGGGGCGAAGCCGCGCAGCGCGCGTTCGGCCTCATCGCGGTAGCCAGGGTCGCCGGTGCGTTCAGCGAGGCGCAGCAGGTTGAGCACCGCCACACCATTCGCTGCCGGCGAGGCGCCGTCGAAGAGCTCGCGGCTGCGGCAGAGCAGGTCGCCGCTCTCGCCGGCGTTGTAGAAGCCGCCGTCGGGGTGGGCGAGGCGCCGTCGCTGCTCCTCGGTCAGCTCGACGGCGGCGGCCAGCCAGCGCTCCTCGCCGCTCGCCGCCCCGGCAGCCTCATCCAGCTCGAGCAGACCGTGGACGAGGTAGGCGTAGTCGGCGAGGAACGCCGGCACCTCGCCAGTCCCCGCGCGCCAGGCGTGCAGCAGCGTGCCCGCATGAGCGCCGCTTCTCGGCCGCATGGCGCCGAGCACGAAGTCCGCCGCCCGCGCCGCCTGCTCCACCCACGCCGGCTCGCTCAGCAGCCGCCCCGCGACGGCGAGCCCAGCGATCACCAGGCCGTTCCAGTCGGCGAGCACCTTGTCGTCGGTCGCCGGCCGCGGCCGGCTGGCGCGCGCCGCCAGCAGCCGCTCACGCAGCGGCGCGATCGACGCCAGCAGCTCCTCGTAGCCGACGCGGCGACGCTCCGCCTGCTCGGCGAGCGGCCGCGGCAGGTGCAGCACGTAATGGAGGTGCTCGAAGAACGGTGGCCGGTCGAAGCCATAGAGCGGCGCCAGGAAGGCGGCGTCCTCGGCGCCGAGCACGCCCTCGAGCTCGGCCGCCGTCCACACATGGAAGGCGCCCTCCTGCCCACCCGTCTCGGCGTCGATGGCGCTCCAGAAACCGCCTGGTTCTCCCGATTCCGGATTGGGCGCCAGCATCTCGCGCTCGAGGAAGGCCACGGTTTCGCGCACGACGCGCGCCAGCTCGGGGTCGCCCAGCAACGCCCACCCCCGCGCGTACAGCTCGAGCAGCGAGCCGTTGTCGTAGAGCATCTTCTCGAAGTGCGGCACCTTCCACTCGCGGTCGGTGGCGTAGCGGTGGAAGCCGCCGCCGAGCTGGTCGTAGAGACCGCCGCGCGCCATGCGATCGAGCGTCACCGCGAGCATTCGGCGCGCCTCCGCATCGCCGTCCTCGGCGGCCGCCAGCAGCAGCATGAGGTTCGACGGCGTGGGGAACTTCGGCGCCTCGCCGAAGCCGCCCCAGGTGGGGTCGAAGCGCTGCGCCAAGGTGTTTAGCGCGGCGTCGAAGAGCGCCGGCCCGGGAACGCCCGCCGCCGGCGCGAAGCGGCCGCCGAGGTGGTGGCGCACCGCGCCGCCGAGCTCGCGCGCCTGCTCGTCGACGTCGGCGCGGCGCCCTTGCCACGCCTCGCCGATGCCGGCAAGCACGGAGCGGAACCCCGGCCTCCCCCACTTGTCGTCGGGCGGGAAGTAGGTGCCGGCGAAGAAAGGCTCGAGCGCCGGCGTCAGGAACAGCGAGTTGGGCCAGCCGCCCTGTCCCGTCATCAGCTGCGTCGCCGTCATGTAGACCTCGTCGAGGTCGGGGCGCTCCTCGCGGTCGAGCTTGACGTTGACGAAGCGGTCGTTCATCAGCGCCGCGATGGCAGGGTCGGAGAACGACTCGCGCTCCATGACGTGGCACCAGTAGCAGGTCGAGTAGCCGATGGAGAGGAAGATCGGCTTGTCCTCGGCGCGCGCGCGGGCGAGCGCCTCCTCGCCCCACGGGTACCAGTCGACCGGGTTGTGGGCGTGGAGGCGGAGGTAGGGGCTGCTGGCGACGGCGAGCCGGTTGGCGGGCCGCGTCGAGTCGGCGGTGCTCATGCCGCCGATCCTAGTCGTCGCGCCAGGGGTTGCGCCGGTGGCCGCCGGCAAGCTGGCGCGAGGACCCCGTGCGACAGCGAAAGAAAATCAGTGCGGCAGTGCCAGCCGCGCCGTCTTCGACGGGCCGCGCACCAAGCGGGCGCGGAGGCCCTGCTCGCCGCTCGGGTCGATGCCTTCCCACGCCGCCACCACCCGTCCGTCCGGGTGCGAGGCGAGCGCCATCTCCAGCCCGACGATGGGCATCGCGTTGAGGTCGAGCGCGTTGCCCGCCGCGTTGCCGAGCGGCCCGAAGCTGCCGATGGTGGCGCCGACGCGGAAGCGATCCACCCAGGTGAGCCACCCCAGCACCCAGCCGCCGTTGGAGAGGGCCGTCGCCGACGGCATGCTGTGCGAGGTGCCGTAGCCGCCCGAAAGCGCCACCTCACCGCCCCTGAGGTCGCCCTGGCGCGACACCAGCTGGCCGTAGATGCGGCTCCCTGCCTCGTCGTCGGGCAGCGAGCGCTGGTAGGCGATCAGGAAGTCGCCGCCCGGCTGTCCGGCGACGGCGGGCGCGCGGGCGCCGCGCGGCCCGTCGGCCGCCACCCGGAACGCCTCACCCGCCGGGTAGCCGGCGCGGTCGAGCAGCCGCGCGAAGACCTGGTAGCTGCCGTCGGGGCCGCAGCACCGCTCCCAGGTGACCAGCGCGCCGTCGCCGCCGGCGGCGATCGTCGGCCGCAGCCCGCGCGGTGCCAGGAACTGGTCGCGAGCCGGCCCGCTGCCGCGCACCGCGCGAGCGTGAATGCCGGCGGCGTCGCCGCCGCGCTCCTGCCAGGCGACGACGAAGCGGTCGCCGACGAGCGCCACCGTAGGGCGGCTTGCCACGCCATCGAGGCCCGACAGGATCCAGGGCCGCGAGACCGGACGGCCCTCGACGTTGAACGCTCGCGCCACCACTTGCTGCGCCACCACCAACCGGTCCTCCGAAAAACCGTCGGCGCTGTGGCGAAGCTTCGCCTCCACCCAGGCGGCGAGGAAGCTGCCGTCGGAGCGGGCGGCGAGGGCCACCTCGTGCGCCTCGCGCCGCAGCCGGCCGCTGAACGGCAGGGGCGGCACCGCATCGTTGGCGACGAGCACGACGGCGCGGCCACGGGCCCGGCCGCCGTCGTCGAAGCGGCGCAGCAGCAGCCCCTGCGCCTCGTCGTCCCACACCGCCAGCCAGCCGTCGCGCACCAGAGCCACCGCCGGCCGGTGGTGCTTGCTGCTGGGCTCCTCGGCCACTCCCAGCTCGCCGACGGGGGCGGGCACCAGCTGCGCTGCGGCCGGCAGGCTCGCGAGAGCGAGCGCGAAGGCGAGAGCGAGGGTGCGAGTCCGCATGGTGGTCTCGAGCGGAGCCAGGAGCCGTGGAGCGATCCGGGAATGGGATCCTAGCATATGAGGCGCCGCGCAGAAAAAGGCGCGGTGACGCGCTGCTCGCCACCGCGCTCGTCCGCTGCCAGCGGACCGAAGACTCGAAACCCACCCGCCGGCGGCTTCGCAGGGTGAGAAGGGCGCCGGCGAGCGAGCTCAGGTTGCCGCAGCGACGACGCCGGCGCCGAGGGGTGCCTCACTCAGGGAGCGTGGGGAAAACTCCTCAGCGCCCACCCGAGCCGCCCAAGAGGCGAGCTGTCCCGCCAATCCGCGCGCGTCGCCGAAGCCGAGGTCGAGGTCGGCGGGAAAGGCCACGTGGCCGCCGCGCCGCACCCACCGCAGGTCCAGCGCGCCGCCGGCGGCAGTGGCAGCCGCGGCGATCGACACCTGCGGCACCATCGGGTCGCTGGGACAAGCGACGAGCATCGCCGGCACCGAGAGCTGCCGCAGCCGCGGGCCGACGCTGGCACGAGCGTAGTAGTCCTCCGGCGAGGCGAAGCCGAAACGCGGCACGACCGTGAGCCGGTCCCACTCGCGCAGCGTGCGCACGCGGCGTATCTGCTCGACCGGCGTCGGCACCGGACCGTGCGTCGCGATCTCGGCGTAGAGCCGCTTCAGCCGCTCGAGGATGTAGACGCGGTACGGCCACGCCGCCGGCGACGCGCGGTCGAACGAGCACTGAGCGAGCCGCAGGTCCAACGGCGCGGACACGGCCGCGACCGCCGCGACTCGCGCGTCGTGCGGGTACGTCGCGTAACTCAGCACGACGTGGCCGCCCAGCGAGTAGCCGATCAGGACGACGCGTTCGTAGGGCGCGAGCTCGGGCGCGGCGAGCGCAGCCGAAACGTCGGCGGTCAGGCCGGCATGGTAGAAGTCGCCGGCCTTGCCGTCGCTGCCGCGGAGGCCGAGCCGTAACGTCGCCAACCCGCTCGCCTGGCAGGCGGCGGCGGTCGCCGACAGGTAGGGGCTCTCAGCCGACCCGCCGAGCCCGTGGACGAGCACGACGACGACGTCGCGGCGCGTGCCTTCGCCGAACCAGCCCGCCAACGGCACCACGCCGCGTTCGGGATCGACGACCGCACCACGCCAGGGCGCGTCGCGAAGACCGGCGGCGAGCCGCCGCCGCAGCAGCCGCGGCAACACCGTCCAGACATGCGCCTGCACGACAAAAGCATAGCCGCACCGGGGAGACTGGCCGGGCGAGGCGGAGCGCGCCGACGCGGAGTAACAAATAGACGCGCCGCTCGTAAACTCTTGAGCGAAGATCGCCAGTAGGACGGCGCCGCGCTCGACGTCGGGCGCGCGTCGACAGTGGCTTCGACGGGGTGGACTCGACAGGAGAGGCTCATGAAGACGCTCAGCTACGCCGTCCGCTCGCTGAAGAAGTCGCCCGCGTTCACCGCCGTCGCGGTCGCCGCGCTCGCCCTCGGCATCGGCGCCAACGCCGCGATCTTCAGCCTGGTCGAGGCGATCTTCCTGCAGCCGCTGCCGTACGAGCACCCCGAGCAACTCGTCCAGGTGAGCTCGTCGGCCCCCGAGCAGGGGATCGACCAGGCCGGCCTCTCCTGGCCGCGATTCGAGGCCGTGCGCGAACGCCAGCAGGTGTTCAGCGACATGGCGGTGTCGATCTTCAACGCCTACACGGTCACCGGCCTGGGCGACCCCGAGCAGTCCCAGGCGCTCATGGTGTCGGGGAACTTCTTCGCGGTGCTCGGCGTCGAGCCGGCCGTGGGCCGGACGTTCGTCGCCGATGAGAACAAGCCCGGCGGACCCCCCGTCGTCATCCTCTCCAACGGCTTCTGGCAATCGCACTACGGCGGCCAGCGCGACGCGATCGGCAAGACGATCACGCTCGACGGCAAGGCCCACGAGATCGTCGGCGTGCTGCCCGCCAGCGTGGCGACCTTCCCGCTCGCTCAGACCGAGCTCTTCACCGCGCGGCCTTTCGAGGCGCCGTTCCTCAACCGCAAGCAGATCGACGACGGCGGCTTCTTCTTCAACGTCTTCGGGCGCCTGAAGCCCGGCGTCGAGCTCGCCCAGGTGCGCGCCGAGATGGAGGTCATCCAGAAGAGCTACGCGCAGACCCACGCCGCGAACATCGACTCCCAGTCTGCCGTGACCGCCGAGCTGCTGCTCGACAACCTGGTCGGCAACCAGCGCGGCACCTACGCGACGCTGTTCGGCGCCGTCGCCGCCGTGCTGCTGATCGCCTGCGCCAACGTCGCGAACCTGGTGCTCGCGCGCTTCTCGAAGCGGCGCAAGGAGATCGGCATCCGGGTGTCGCTCGGCGCGCGGCGGGCGCACATCGTGGCGCAGCTGCTCGCCGAGAGCGTGCTGCTGGCGCTCACCGGCGCGGTACTGGGTCTGGTGCTCGCCTGGGCGAGCCTGCGCGTGGTGACGCGCGTCGGCGCCGACGTGATCCCGCGCGCCGAGGGGATCGGCCTCGACCCGGCGGTGCTCGCCTTCACCCTCGGCGTGGCGCTGCTCACCGGGCTCGCGCTCGGGCTGCTCACCGCGCTCGCCACGCCGATGCGCTCCGTCGCCGCGACGGTCGGCGACAGCAGTCGCGGCTCGACCGCCGACCGCAGGCGCCATCGCTTCCACGCCGTGCTGCTGGTCGCCGAGATCGCGGCGTCGTTCGTGCTGCTCGTTGCCACCGGGCTGCTGGTCTCGAGCTTCCTCAGGATCCGCGACGTCGAGCCCGGCTTCCGCTCCGCAGGGCATCTTCGTCGGCTTCATCGCCATCCCCGCCGAGCGCTACCCGTGGCGCGAGCGAGGTGACGGTCAACTTCTACTCGCGCCTCTACCACCGCCTGCAGGAGATCCCGGGCGCCAAGCAGGTGGCGCTGTCGGACAACCCGCCGCTGTCGGGCAACAACGGCCAGTCGCCGTACGCGGTGATCGGCCGTCCGCTGCCGCCGGCGGCCGAGCGGCCGACGGCCATCCGCCACCTGATCAGCCCGGGCCGCTTCGCGCTGCTCGACATCCCGGTCGTGGCCGGCCGCGACTTCACCGAGCACGACGGCCCCAACAGCCAGCAGGTGATCATCATCAACCAGACGATGGCGAAGCAGCTGTTCCCGAACGGGAACGCGCTCGGCCACACGCTGGTCACCGGCATGATGGGCCTCGAGGCGCAGATCGTCGGCGTCGTCGCCGACACCCACACCGCAGGCCTCGCCGCGCCGCCGGGGCCGGAGATGTACTACCCCGTCCTGCAGCGCCCGGAGCAGTTCACCGGCATCCTCATCCGCACCGACGGCGACCCGGCCGCGCTCACCCGCAGCGTCCGCGCCGCGGTCGCCGACGTCGACCCCGCGGTCGCGCTCACCAACCCGACGACGCTGCAGCAGCTCGTCGACCAGTCCACGGCCGGCCGCAAGCTGACCATGAACCTGCTGATCGCCTTCGCCGGCCTGGCGCTGCTGCTCGCCAGCCTCGGCGTCTACAGCGTGATGGCGTACTCGGTCGCGCAGCGCAACGCCGAGATCGGGGTCCGCATGGCGCTCGGCGCCTCGGCCGAGACCGTCCAGAAGATGGTGCTCGGCCAGGGCATGACGCTGGCCGGCATCGGGCTCGGGCATCGGCCTCGCGGCCGCGCTCGCGCTGACGCGCATGATGAAGACCATGCTGTTCGACGTCGGCGCCAGCGACCCGCTCGTCTACCTCTCGATCGGCACGCTGCTCGGCGCGGTCGCGGCGCTGGCGTGCTGGCTGCCGTCGCGGCGCGCCGCCCGCGTCGACCCCGTGCGGGCGCTCGAAGCTCGCTGACCGCGGTCGTGCGACCTCGCGTTACGGCGCGGCTGAGATCGCACGACGCGAGCGACCGCGCGCACGGCGCAAGCAATCGGAGCCTCGCGGGTTCAAGGGTGTGCTCGCCATTCGGTGAAGGCGGAACCCACGACCCGCAGGAGGCCACGCGCCATGCCTCGATATCGCAGCTTGCTCCGCGTCTCGATCGCGATCGCCGGGGCGCTCGCCCTGGCCGTCTCTTCGCCGGCCCCCGCGCGCTGGCTGCCCTTCCTGACCGGCACCCAAGCCGGCCTGCTCACCGGCGCCGACTCGCTCGCCACCGCCGACTTCGACGGCGACGGCGACCTCGACTTCGCCGCGGCGAACAGCGTGATCGACAAGCTGGTGTGGATGGAGGCGACGCCGGGCGGCTTCGTCGAGCACACCATCACCACCGCCCTCGACGCGCCGGTGGACGTCGCGGCGGCGGACATCGACTGCGATGGAGACAGCGATCTCGTCGTCGCCGTCGCCAACACCGGCTCGGTGGTCTGGCAGCGCAACGACAGCGGCGCGACGAGCTGGGCCCTCGGTGGGACCATCTCGAGCACGATCAGCGGCGTCGTCGCCGTTGCCACCGGCAAGATCACGGCCAACGACACGGTGGACGTCGTCGCCGCCACGCTCTCGGGCGCCGACGAGATCGTGGCGTTTGCGCGCACGTCGTGCTCCGCGGCGGTCTGGAACACCGCCGTCGTCTCGAGCGCGCTGAGCGGCGCCAACGACGTCGTCGTGGCCGACACCAACGCCGACGGCATCAACGACGTCGTGGCCGCCTTCACCGGCCGCGTCGCGGTGTTCGAGCACGGCGCCGGCAACAGCTTCACCCGGATCGACATCGACACGGGATTCGCCGGTGCAGCAGCCGTAGCCGTGGGCGACGTCGACCGCGACGGCGACCTCGACGTCGCCGCGACCGGCAACGCCGCCGGTCAGGTCGCGTGGTGGGCGAATCCCGGCACGGCCGGCGTCTGGACGAAGAGCACGGTGAGCAGCCTGGCAAACGCCATGGACCTCGCGCTCGGCGACGTCGACGCCGACGGCGACCTCGACGTGGTCGCCTCGAGCAGCAGCAGCTCCGTGCCGCTGCAGTGGTGGGACAACGCATCCGGCGACGGCTCGGTCTGGACGGCGCAAGAGCTCGATCCCGCGCCCGGCGCCGGCCGCCGAGTGGCCAGGGTGGACGCCGACGGCGACGGCGACGCGGACGTGGTCGCCGCCGCGCTCGCCGCCGGCGTGAGGGTGTACGAGAACGACTCGACCCACCGCAGTGCCGAGCTGGGGTCGCTCGAGCACCTCTTCTACCCCTATGGCTCCGGCGGCCAGATCGTCGACCTGACGCACGCCGACGTCGACGCCGACGGGCTGCTCGACGTGGTGGTGGTTTGGCAGGGCAGCGCTCCCGCCGAGCACTCGGTGCAGTGGTACGCGGGGATCGGCGGCAGTCCCACCTCCGGGGTGCTGCAGATCGACTCCCTGGCGCACACCATCCAGACGCCTATCGTGACCGCGTTCGAGTCGGTGGCCATGGGCGACGTCGACCGCGACGGGGACGTCGACGCCTTCGTCGGCCACAAGTGGTTTCCGACCCAGACTTACTCCTACTGCCGCAACGATGGCGGCGGCACGGCCTGGAGCTGTTTCTCCGTCGGCGATTCCCACTGGCTGGTGGACGCCATCGAGCTGGCGGACGTCGACGCCGACCGCGACCTCGACGTCGTGGCGGTCGTGCAGGAGAGCTCGGGGGGGGCCTGGCTGGTGCTCTGGTGGGAGAACGCCGGCGACCCCACCCTCGACGCCGACTGGATCCGCCACGACATCGCCAGCGACGGGCCCTTCCACAAGCTGCGCGTGGTCGACCTCGACGGCGACGTCGATCTCGACGTCGTCGCCGGCGCCACCTGGTGGCGCAACGATGGCGGCTCGCCGCCGGTGTGGGTGGCGCAGTCGATCCCCAACGTGTGGGATCCCTCCTTCGGCATGTCGGAGTGGGCGCTGGCCGACATCGACGTCGACGGCGATCTCGACATCGCGGCGGAGTCGGGGACGTCCGGACTCCTGTGGTCTCGCAACAACCTGCCGGCCGGCTGGGTCGCTTCCGAGTTCCTGACGCCTTCGCCAGCCGGGGGGCCTCTCGGCGATTTCACCTTCGGGGACCTCGACGGCGACGGCGACCCCGACCTCGTCGCCGGCATGATGCAGACGACTCCGCCCCAGCCGCGCGTCTCCTGGTGGGAGAACGACACGCGCACGAACGCCTTCGCCTGGACCGAGCACGCTCTCGAGCCCCGGGGAATGAGCGCCTCCCACCTGCAGGTTGCCGACTTCGACCGCGACGGCGACCCCGACGTCGTCATGGCCGCCGGAGGCGAGTTCGTCTCCTGGTTCAACGGCGGCGGGCAGGTGGCCCTGGAAGCGCGCAACATGAGCGGACCCGCCCTCCGCGATGGGCTGGAGCAAGCGGTGCTGGCGATCGACGCCTACCACCGCGGACGCGCGGGCGAGGCGGCCGCGGAGCTCGCGGCGGTGAGCCTCCTCTTCGAGGCGGGCGCCGGCACCTCGCTCACCCAGCCGCAGCTCGATGCGCTCGTCGACGCGGTGCGTCTCTACCGCGACGACGGCTCCGGCGCCTTCGACCCCGCCGACACGATGGTGGGCGAGGCAGGCAGCATGACCCTCGTCGCCGGCGAGGGCGTGCTGGACCTGGCGGACGGCCTGGCGGCGTTGCAACACACGCCGAGCGCGACACCGGCTGTGTACTTCCTGACCCTCGACATGGCGCCCGCGGCCAGCCTCGCCGGCATTCCCATTCTCCGAGTGACGCACACACCGGGGACGCCCTGCGTCGAGTGCGACGCGTACCTCCCCGCCGAGGGCAGCGCGGCCGAGAACGCCTCCTTCGACGTGCCGCTGCTGCAGGAAGTAGCGCTCCACCGGACCGCTTCGTTCGCGGTCGTCGCCGACACCTTCGGGGGTGACGGTTTCGCGGACGGCTTCGAGTCCGGGGCGACCCTCGTCTGGTCGGGGACCACCCCGTAGCCGTCGGCCGCCGCCGGGCGCGGCGCCCCGGCGCCACGGGGTGTCGCGGCTAGATTTGTCGTCGCTATAGCTGTTGACACTATATGCGCGAGGAATATAATCGCGGATCATGAGCATCCGCCGACCCTCCGCCGCCGAAGTCGCCGCCCTGTTGCCGCTGCCGCCCGCCAACTTCCACATCCTTGTCGCCCTCGCCGACGACGAGCTGCACGGCTACGCCATCCTCCAGGACGTCGCCGGCCGCACCGGGGGCGCCGTGCAGCTGGGGGCGGGCACGCTCTATCGCGCCATCCACCGCATGCTCGAAGGAGGGTTGCTGGTGGAGAGCAGCGAGCGGCCCGACCCGGCGCTCGACGACGAGCGTCGCCGCTACTACCGGATCACGCCGCTGGGCGCGGCGGTGGTGCGGGCGGAGGCAGCCCGACTCGCCGCGCTGGTCGGCCTCGCCCGCGCCAAGGGGCTCGCACCGGAGGAGATCTGAGATGCGCCTCTACCGCGCCCTGCTGTACCTCTACCCGTCGTTCTACCGCGCCGAGTACGGCGACGAGCTGACGCGCACCTTCACGGCGCGGAGCCGCCGCGCCGGCGGCGGCGCCGGCCGCGCCGCGCTGTGGCTGCGCGAGCTGGTCGACCTGCCGAAGAGCGCGGTCCTCGTCCACCTCGACGTGCTGCGCCAGGACCTCGCCTTCGCGTTGCGCGCCCTGCGGCGCTCGCCGGGGTTCGCGGTCACCGCCATCCTGGTCGCCGCCCTCGGCATTGGCGCCAACACGGCGGTCTTCTCGCTCACCGACCAGGTGTTGCTGCGGCCGCTGCCCTTCCCGGACGCCGACCGCCTGGTGCAGCTCTGGGAGGTGGAGGAAGGCAGCTGCTGCAACGAGGTCTCGCCGCCCAACTACCGCGACTGGAAGGCGGGCAGCCACTCCTTCAGCGCGCTGTCGGCCTGGCACTTCCGCGACGGCAACCTCGTCGGCGCCGGCCAGCCGTTCCGGCTCCACGGCGTCGGCGTCGGCGCCGACATGTTGCCGCTGCTGGGCGTTCGGCCGCTGCGCGGCCGGCTGTTCTCGGCGGCCGACGAGCGCCCCGGCGCACCCGGGACGTTGGTGATCGGCTACGGCACCTGGCAGCGCGTCTTCGGCGGCGACCCCGACGTCGTCGGCCGCTCCGGTCCGGTTCGACGACGAGGCCTATACGGTCATCGGCGTGCTGCCCCCCGACTTCGCCTTCCCCTCGCGGCGGACCGAGTTCTGGGCGCCCATGCGGATGAGCGAAGAGGACCTCGCCGACCGCGACAACAACTTCTTCAAGGTCGTCGGCCGGCTCGCGCCCGGCGTTTCGCTCTCCGCCGCGACGACGGAGATGGAGGCGATCGGCGCGCGGCTCGCGCGCGAGCACCGCGACACCAACGACCAGACGAGCGTCGCCGTCCAGCCGCTGCACACCGTCAACCCGCAGTCGCGCCTGCTCCTCGCCGCCCTCGTCGGCGCCTCGCTCTGCGTGCTGGTGATCGCGTGCATCAACCTCGCGACGCTGCTGCTCACCCGCGCTATCGCCCGGCGCAAGGAGCTCGCGGTGCGCGCGGCGCTGGGTGCCGGCCGCGAGCGGGTCACCCGCCAGCTGCTCACCGAGGCGCTGGTGCTGACCATGCTCGGCGGCGGCCTCGGGATCGCCTTGGCGACGGCGCTCGGGCCGCTGCTCGCCCACCTGGTCCCGGGCGAGCTGCCGATCGTCCCGCACGGCGGCCTCGACGCGCGGCTGATCGGCTTCGCTTTGCTGGTCACGGTGGGCACCGGCGTCGCATTCGGCGTCGTCCCCGCCCTGCGGGCCAGCGGCCGGCGCCTCGCCGGCTTGACCGAGCGCGGGCCGCTGGGCGGTGCCCGCTCGGCCCTGCGCTCGCTGCTGGTGACGGCCCAGGTGGCAGGCTGCCTGGTGCTGCTCGTCGCCTGCGGCCTGCTGCTGCGCGCGCTGCTGCGCGTGCAGGCCGTCGATCCCGGCTTCGACGGCGCCGGCGTGCTGGCGGTGCAGACGCCGCTGCCGCCGCAGCGATATCAGGCCACCGCGACGCGGGTCGCCTTCTACTCGCGTGTGCTGGCCGAGACGCGCGCCCTCCCCGGCGTCGAGGCGGCCGGCTACGTCACCTGGCTGCCGCTCGAGATGGGGGGCGGCATCCGCCCGGTCGAGGTCCCCGGCGAGGTGTCCGACTCGCCGGCGCACCGGCCGCTCGCCAGCTTGCGCTTCGTGAGCCCCGACTACTTCGCCACCATGGGCATCCCACTGCGCGCCGGCCGCGACGTCGTGCCCGGCGACAACTTCGACGCGCGGAAGGTGGCGGTGGTCAGCGAGGAGTTCGTGCGCGCGCACTACCCCGACGGCAAGGCCCTCGAGCGCACCTTCGGCTTCGCCGGCCTGGACCGCACCATCGTCGGCGTCGTCGGCGAGGTGCGGATGCGCGGCCTCGAGCGCACCAACGAGCCCCAGGTCTACCTGCCCTACGCCCAGGTCGCCGACGGCGAGGCGACGAGCTATGCACCGCGCGAGCTGGTGCTGCGCACCAGCGGCGACCCGTACGCCCACGTGCCCGCGGTGCGCGCGATCGTCCGGCGAGCCGACTCCGAGGTGCCGATCGGCATGGTGCGCGAGGTCGCCGAGGTGGTCTGGGGCCAGACCGCCAGCCGCCGCACCCAGCTCTGGCTGCTCGGCGCCTACGCCGGGCTGGCGCTGCTGCTCGCCGGGATCGGCATCCATGGCCTGCTGTCGCTCGCGGTGTCGCAGCGGCTCGGCGAGCTCGGCCTGCGGCTCGCGATCGGCGCCGGCCGGCGCGAGATCCTCCGCCTGGCGCTCGCCCATGGGCTGCGGGTGGCGGCGATCGGCGCCGGCGTCGGCCTGGTGCTCGCCTACGCCGCGGCGCGCTCTCTCGCCGGCGTGCTCGCCGGCGTCGAGCCTGGTGACGTCGTCACCTTCGCCGTTGCGGTCGGCGCGGCGGTGCTGATGACGGTTTCGGGCACGCTGATGCCGGCTCTGCGCGTGCTGCGCGTCGACCCCGCCCGCGTGCTGATGTCGTCATAGCCGCGCGAGCCAGCGGCGCCTGCTGCGCTTGGCGGTTCCGGCAGGGGCCTAAGGTCTCATTACCGGTCGCCGCCCCGGGGCGCATGATGTGCTGCGAGGAGGATCGACATGCGGACTCGCGGCCTCGGGATCTGTTTCGCAACGCTCGCGCTGGTCACCGGCGCCTGCGCCTCGACCAGCTTCCAGTCCACCTGGAAGGCGCCGGACGTGACGCGGTTCGAGCTCGCGCCGGGCGACAGGATCGTCGCCATGGTCATCTCCGACCAGGTGTCGCTGCGGCGCAGCGGCGAGGCCAACCTCGCCGACGTCCTCGACGCGCGCGGCTTCACCGCCGTTCCCGCCTACACGTTGATCCCGGACGAGGAAGTGCAGGACGAAGCCAAGGCCAAGGCGCGCATCGAGGCGTCGAATGCCGTGGCCGTAGTCGTCTTCCGCGCGCTCGGCGCCGAGAAGGAGACCACCACGACGACCACGGGCGGCTACTACGGCGGGTATTACGGCGCGCCCTACTACGGGGGCTTCTGGGGAGGCGGGTACTACGGGCAAGGCTGGTCTACGGTGTACGCCTCTCCGCCGGTGACGACGACGCGCACCGATGTCCACGTCGCCGTCGAGACCCTCATCTACGACCTGCGCGCGAACAAGCTGGTCTGGGCCGGTCGCTCCAAGACGACCAACCCCGAAGGCGTGGAGGCGTTGGTCGGCGAGCTCGCAACGGCGGTCGCCGCCGAGCTGCGCAGGGAAGGCCTGGTCGGAGGCACGTAACCGTTACGGGCCGGTCGCGAGGCGGGCTCGGGTCGCTTCGACCATCTCAGTTCCCGGACGACGGCAACCCGCCGCCGACGTGGTAGGAGGCCGACCACACGTACCGCGTGCCGTCGGGGCCGTCGGGGATCGTGCACGACTGGTCGGGCTGGCCGACCTGGTAGGGGCCCTGCCAGGTCGGGCACTGGCAGTAGACGGGGTCACCGTCTTTGGGCGGCATCGGCGCGCCCGGCGGGTAGAAGCAGGGTGCCGTCATGCAGCCGGCGTAGAGCGGGTTCGGGACCTGCGTACAGTCGGTGCCCTTCCCCATCTCGTAGGTGTCGTTCATGGCGAAGCTGAAGGTGGAGACGAGGTCCGCCTTGGGCAGCAGCGACACGCTGATGTCGTTGGGGGCCTGGTTTTGGACGTAGGAGCACACCGAGGGCACCTTGAGCCCGGCGCACTTCGACCCCGTGCCGTCCTTGCCGCAATCGCGGAGGTTCTGGCACTCGTGGCCGTCTTGGCCGCACTCCTCCACTGCCTGGTAGTAGGCACCGCGGTTGAGGATGCTGTTGATGTCGACGAACCAGGCGCCGGTGGTGTAGACCTCGCACTTGCAGTTCGCCACCGAAGGGTCGTCGCCGAGCTCGCAGGGCAGCGGCTGGTTGCCGGAGTTGGGGTTGCCGGTGGCGTACGGCGGCCCCGAGGCGAAGCACAGCGCGTAGTTGCCGCCGTTGCAATACAGCAGGTTGGTGGCCTCGATGACGACGTCCGCCGCAGCGGCCCCGTACTGGGTGGTCAGGCAGTCAGTCGGGAAGTAGGGGGTGTTCTTGCAGCCGCCGGGGAGCTTGCTGCAGGGCGGGTCGAGGATCTTGCACGGCTCGTAGCTCGTTGGCGGCACTGCCGCCACCGCGGCGGCGGGAGCCGCTGCTGCGATCGGCTCGGCCGCGGTCGGCGCGGTCTCGCGCGCGTCGTACCCGCCGCCGGTGGCGCAGCCGACGAGCCAAGGCGCTATGGCGAGGGCGAGGACGAAAACGAAGATCGAGGCGAGGCTCCGGGCACGGGACATGGGACCTCCTCTCCAACAGTTGAGGCTCGTCACGGCGACGAGCAAGGGGACGATGATCTGCGTTGACGGTGGCGACTCTGCCGCCGGTCTCGGCGCGCTGTCAAGCCGTCGAGGGCTCGACGACGCTGCGAACGCGATGCTTCGCCCCGCCGGCCCATCGCGGTTAACGTACTGTCCATGCCGCGCGCAGCCTGGGGCATCGACCTCGGCACCACCAACACGGGCATCGCGGGCTGGGACGCGGACCGCGCCCAGCCGCAGCTCGTCGAGCTGCCGTCCATCTGCCGCAGCCCGGGCGGCAGCGATCCGCTCGAAGCGCCGCGCATGGTGCCGACGGTGGTGCAGCTGCTCGAGCGCGACCGCCTGCGCCTGCTCGACCGCCTCGGCGCCTGGCCGCCGATCGCGCCCCTCGCCTTCCTCGGCCGCGTCGCGGAGATCGGCCGCCCCGCCCTCGAGCGCAACCAGGGGATCGCCCACGCCGCGTACGTGCCCGGGTTCAAGCAGGCGCTGATGACCGAGCCGGTGCGTCCGCTGGCGCGCTGCGGCCGGCGCGCGGTCACCGCGCGCGACGCCGCCGCGGCCTTCCTGCGCGAGCTCCTCGCCGAGGTGACGCGGGCGACGGGCCGCCGCCCGCGCGACCTCGTCGTCACGACGCCGGTGGTGGCGTTCGAGACCTACCGCGCCGAAGTGCAGGCGATCCTTCGCCGGCTCGGCGTCGGACGCGTGCGCTTCCTCGACGAGCCGGTGGCGGCGGCGCTCGGCTACGGCCTGTCGCTGGCGCGCGAGCGCACGCTGCTGGTCGTCGACATCGGCGGCGGCACCATGCACGTGGTGCTGGTGCGGCTGACGCCGCGCGGCGCCGCCGGCGGCCAGGCCGAGGTGCTCGCCAAGCAGGGCAGCCGGATCGGCGGCGACGCCGTCGACGGCTGGGTGCTCGACGAGCTCTGCCGCGAGATGGGCCAGCCGCTCGACCGCGACGACGACGAGGAATCGGTGCTCTGGCGGCGTCTGCTGCTGGCCGAAGCCTGCCGCGTCAAGGAGGCGGTCTTCTTCCAGGAGTCGGCGGAGTTCCTCGTCGTGCCGCCCCAGGCACTGGTCGCCTCGCACGGCGCCCGGACGGCTGGCGCGCCCAGCGTCGGGCTCACCCGCGCTCGTCTCTCGGAGATCCTCGACAAGAACGGCTTCTTCAAGGCGCTCGAGCAGTGCATCTCGCTGGTGCTCGACCAGGCGCAGCTCGGCGTCGACGCTGTCGAGGAGGTGCTGCTGGTCGGCGGCTCGACGCTGCTGCCCGGCGTCTTCGCGCTCCTCGAGGGGCGCTTCGGCCGCTCCCGCCTGCGCGCCTGGCAGCCGTTCGAGGCGGTGGCGCTCGGCGCCGCCTGCTTCGCCGCCGACCGCGTCTCGGCGCTCGACTTCATCGTCAACGACTACGCCTTCGTCACCCACGACGCCAAGACCGGCAACGAGCAGCACACGGTGATCGTGCCGCGCGGCACGCGCTTCCCGACACCGCCCGACTTCTGGCGCCGCCAGCTGGTGCCGACGTGCGCGCTGGGCGAGGCGGAGAACATCTTCAAGCTGCTCGTCTGCGAGATCGGCCGCGGCGACGGCGGCGGCCGCCGCCTGGTGTTCGACGCCGCCGGCGGGTTGCACCAGGTGGGCGGGGACACCACGGCGGCGGAGGTGGTCGTGCCGCTCAACGCGGCAAGCCCGACGCTGGGCACTCTCGACCCACCGCACTCGCCGCGCGACCACCGCCCGCGGCTCGACGTCGCCTTCGGCGTCAACGCCGACCGCTGGCTGGTGGCGACCGTGCGCGACCTGCTCGCCGGCAGGGAGCTGATGCGCGAGGAGCCGGTGGTGCGGCTGGTGTGAGATGAGCGAGATGACCGCGCTGCTGCTCTGGCTCCTCCCCTACGCGGTCGGCGCGCTCATGGCGCCGTTCGTCATGCACGCCGACCGCAAGCGGCGTCAAGAGCGGCAGGACGCGATGCAGTGGGTCGTCGACCGGCTCGGCCTGTCGGAGGTGTCGCTCGCCCCCTGGCGGCTCGTCGCACGCCACGGACGCCACCGCGTCTGCATCGAGCAAGGGCGCGGGGACGGCAAGCTGCCCGTCACCCTGGTCACCGTCGACGGTAACTCGGGTATCACGCTGCAGCCCGAGCCCCGGAACACCCTGCAGAATGCGCTCGGCGAGCGCGAGATCGAGCTCGGCGACGAGACCTTCGACGCCGCCGTGTGGGTCCGTGGCGCGCCCGACCGCGTGCGCGCCCTGCTCGACGTCGAGACGCGCGGGATCGTCCTGCGCATGCTCGACGGCATCGTGGCGGTGCCCGGGGAGCGGCCGCTGACCATCCGCGGCCGGGTGGAGGTCGTGAACGGCGATCTGCAGGCGAAGCTCAGCGACCGCCCCGGGCTGCCGACAGGCGTCGAGCTCGCCGACGTGCTCGGCGCCCTGCTCGCCCTCATCGAGCGGTTCGAGCGGCCGGCCGACCTCGCGGCACGGCTCGCCAGCGCGATCGAGAACGAGCCGGAGTGGCGGGTGCGGCTGCAGGGGCTGCAGGTGCTCTCGACGAGCTATCCGGGTGATTCCGCCACTGCGGCGGCGCTGCGCCAGTGCCTGACAGACGAGCAGGCGGAGGTGCGGCTCCACGCCGCCATCGCGCTCGGCGCCGAAGGGCGCGCGTCGTTGCTGGATCTCGCACGCCACGAGCGCACCGACGACATCATCGCCGCCCAGGCGATCGGTGCTCTCGGCAACGACATGCCTGCGGACGTCGGCGTGCAGATCCTGCGGCAGGCGCTGCGCTCGCGACGCCTGCGGACCTGCGTCGCCTGCGTCCACGCGCTCGAGCCGCTCGGCGGGCCGGAGGCGAGGGAGGTCCTCGTCAAGATGCTGGCGCGGGAGTCCGGCGAGCTCGCCGTGGCCGCGGCGCAGGCGCTGGGGCGCTCCGCCGGCGGCGACGCCGAGGTCGAGGAGGCGTTGATCCGCGCCCTCGAGCGCGACGAGGCCGACGTGCGGCTCGCGGCGATCGAGGCCCTCGGGCACATGGGTTCCGCGCGCGCCGTGCTGCCGATCCAGGAGGCGGGACGAACGGGGACCGACGAGACGCGGCGCGCCGCGCGCCAGGCGGTGGCGGAGATCCAGTCGCGGCTGCCGGGGGCGTCGGCCGGGCAGCTGTCGATCGCCGGGGACGGCGCCGGCCGGCTCAGTCTCGCGGACGACGATCCGCGGGGGCGGCTGTCGATGCCGGAGCCCGGCGCGGCGCGACGACGCCCCTGATCGCGCGAGCGGCCGGGCTCGGACAAGCCGCGTAGAATCCGACGATGCGCTCCCCCGAGCCCGCCGGCGCGGCGGCCGCGGACGGCGGCGGCGACGGCGCGGCCGGCGAGCTTGCGATCGCCGCGGTGCCGCCGCCTCCGCCACCGGGCGCCGTGCCGGCGAGCGCCCATGCCGGTCCGTCGGGCGCCGAGCCCGACCTACAGGCGTTGGCAGCGGCGAGCGGCGTGCAGGCTGACGACGACCTCGCCGGCTTCGAGCTCTACCTCGAGCCGAAGACGCCGACGCTGCTGCGCCGTTTCGTCGCCACGCACCGCCACTTCCTCGGGCTGCTCTTCGGCGGCCTGCGGGTGTGGCTGCGCGACCGCCCGCGCACGGCGCCCGGCGGCGCCCGCATCCTCTTCGCTCGCATCTTCGCCGCGCTCGGCTCGCCCTTCGTCGACAAGAGGCTGCGCGACCTGCCATTCCCCGTGCAGCTGCGGCGGCGGCTGGAGATCCTCGGGCCCGACCTACATCAAGCTCGGCCAGATCCTCTCGCTGCGCGAGGACATCCTCCCCAAGTCGGTCACCGGCGAGCTCAAGAACCTCCTCGACAAGCTGCCGGCGGTGCCCTACGACCGCTTCCTCGAGCTCATCGCCAACGACCTCGGCATCGACCCGCCGCGCCGCCTTCGCCGAGATCGACCGCCGCCCGATCGGCTCGGCGTCGATCGGCCAGACCCATTGCGCGACGCTGCTCACCGGCGAGCGGGTGATCCTCAAGGTGGTCAAGCCCGGCATCCGCGAGACGCTGCGCCGCGACGTCGTGCTGCTCAAGATGCTCGGCGTCATCCTGCAGCTCGTCGCCGGCCGCTTCCAGCCCAGGCGCGTCATCGACGAGTTCTGCCACTACACGCTGCGCGAGGTCGACCTGCCGCATCGAGGCCGACAACGCCGAGACCTTCGCCGCCAACTTCAAGGACCAGCCCGACATCGTCTTCCCGAAGATCTACCGGCAGCTGTCCGGCCCCAGCGTGCTGACGATGGAGTTCTTCGACGGCTTCAAGCCCAACTCGCCCGAGGCGGTGGGGATGTCGCAGGAGGAGCGCGAGCGCATCATCGACCTCGGCGCCTCGGCGATCATCCGCATGCTCTACCGCGACGGCTTCTTCCACGCCGACCTGCACCCGGGCAACCTGATCGTGCTGCCGGGCCCGAAGGCGGGCTTCATCGACCTCGGCATGGTCGGCCGCTTCGACGAAGAGCTCAAGCGGACGATGCTCTACTACTACTACTGCATGGTCACCGGCGACGCCGAGAACGCGGCGCGCTACCTCGGCGCCTTGGCCGAGACCGGCGGCAAGAGCAATCCGAAAGGTTTCCAGCGCGAGGTCGAGGAGATCTGCCGCCGCTGGTACCGCACCGCCAACTTCGAGGAGTTCTCGCTCGGCCAGCTGATCCTGCGAGTCGACGGCGCGCGGCGGCCAGTTCCGCATGTACTTCCCGGTGGAAATGGTGCTGATGGTCAAGGCCATCGTCACCTTCGAGGGCGTCGGCCAGCTGCTGCTGCCCGGCTTCGACGTCGCCAAGGTGTCGCAGAAGCACATCAACCGGATCTTCATCAACCAGTTCAGCCCATTTCGCATGGCGCGGGAGAGCCTGCGCGGCGCCCCCGAGCTGGTCGACGCGCTGGTCAAGATGCCGATGCTGGTGACGCAGGGGCTGCGCGCCCTCGACAAGGCCACGCAGGCAGCACCCCGAGAACCCCTTCGCCGGCCTGCGCGGCACGCTGCTCGGCGGCTTCTGCATCGTCGCCGGAGCCATCCTCGCCGCCTTCCACGGCCCGTGGCCGCTCTACGGCGCGCTGTTCCTGCTCGGGCTGTTCCTGGCGCTGCGCAAGGGCAGCTGACCAGCGTCGCCTCGCCCTTTCGCCCGGCGCTCTACCAAGAGCCGACCGTCGTCAGCCGAGGCCCGACCAGGTGACATGCCGGCCCGTGCTCGTGCCGGAAGCCGATCCGGTACCAGACCACGACATCCTGCCCGTCGATGCCCTCGCCGTTGACATACGGGTCGATGTGCTGTGCATCTCCCAGCGCGCCGCCCGTCGAGCCACCATCGTCGGTCTCGTTGCCGTGATAGCGCAGGGCCCACACGTCGGATCCGCCAAAGGGATCGCCACCCGGCACGTCGAGGGAGCCGGGGCGGATCTCGACTCCCCGCAGCGTCCCCTTGTCGCGCACGCGCCAGCGCCGGCTGTTGCCGGCGGTCCGCAGGCGACTGGCCTCCGGATCGAGCGCACTCCACCAATGGAAGAAGAGGAAGCGCCGACGCTCCTCGACGCGATCGTTGGCCGCACCGTCGATGTCGAGGTCGAAATGCCAGTAGCCGTGGTGGATGTGGGCCTCGGAAGTGCAAGGGTGCGTCGCCGCGGTGAACCCGAACTGTGGCTCGACCGAGCCATCGGCTCGGAAAATGAGCTTCTGGATGTAGCGGTACCAGCCAGCCCTCGTCTGGGTGGTGAGGACCAGCCGATCGGCTAGCTTCTCGACGGCAACGCCGGCGAAGCTGCCGGCGTCCGATCCCGGGTGGTCGCACACCGTCGTTGGCGTATGTGTCGGCTCGGCATACCCAGGCTGCAGGACGTTGTCGGCATCGAACACCTGCAGCTCGTTCAGCCAGTCCCGATAGGTCGGCCCGCAGAATCCCGCGCCCGGATCGTAGAGCACGTTGAGCACCGGCATGTTGGCGCGCCAGAACATCAACTTGCCTTTGAAGCGCACGTAGCGCAGCTCCAACCCGGAGCCGGAGGGGCCGCTGCTCTGATCGGGCGGTAGCCAGCACATCGTCCACACCGGATTGGTCGCCGGCCACTCGACGCGGTACGGCGGCGCGCACTGCGCGCCGGCCGCCTCGGCGCACCACAGCGCGACGAGCAGCACGAGGGCGGCACCAACTGGCAGCGAGCTCCTCTCAGTGCGGCGCATCGGGGCTCCCTCCCTCGTACACCTTCTGCGTCACGAGATCGACCGTCAGCTGGCGCAAGATCCGGCTGCGCGCGGCATCGAGGACGTGGAACTCGAGGTAGCGCCCGTCGGTAGGCGCTCCCGCGGGCGGATCGACGACGAAGCCTCCCTCGAGAACGGCGTCGCTCACCGAGTGCTCGGCCTGGATGAGCCGCCGCGCCTCGACACGCTCGTCGGCCGAGGATTGCGGACGCCCCGGCAACCGCTCCGTATGCAGCACGTTGCCTTCGGGCACCGAGACGAGGAGCCGCATCGCGCCTGGTTGCCCTCTGGCGATCAGCAGCACCTCGGCGAATCGCCCTCCGGCCGTCGCCGCTTCGGTCTTGTCAGGCGCCTCCGCCGGCACCACCGCGAGCGCGCGCACGCGGGTGGTCTCCGCGAACGCGGCGACCTCTCGGCGTTCCAGCACTCGCGCGAGGATCGCGGAGCGCTCCTCCCTCGTCAGCGGCTGCAGCTGCGCCTGGCAGCGCTCGGCCGCCATCCATCCCAGAAACAGAGCGACGAGCACTCCGGCAATGGTTCCCGCGCGACTCGTCATGCCGCCTCCCTTCTCGAGTGCTGAGTCCTCATGTATAGACGGACGCGCAGCAACGATTTCCCCACGCGGGAGAGACAAAGCGGTGTGCTCTGGTGAACCCTTGGGCGGCGCACCGACGACGAGCGCAGAAATCGCCGGTGCCGACTACTCGATCGTTACCGTCGCCACCGCCGAGTAGTCGCTCACGTCGCGTCGGATCTTGGCGCGCACGCGGAAGCTCGAATCGCCGGGCTTGAGGTTGCCGATGGTCACCGTCGTGCTGTCGCGCGGCAGCGACTTGACCTGCTTCCACTTGCCCTTGACGAGCTGCTCGACGGACCAGGCGGTCTCGTTGCCGAAGGGGTCGACCCAGGTGAGGGCGGCGCTGTTGTCGCCGGCGACGGCGGCGAGCGCGTAGGGGTCGTTGATGCGGCCGAGGCAGGTGGGGGCGACGCGGTCCACCAGCGAGCGGATGACGCCGATCACCCGCTCGCTGCCGTTGCCGTAGAGGCCGGGCTCGCCCAGCGACAGCTCCGACGGGTTGCAGTAGCTCATCACCGAGCCGCCGCCGTCCGGCCTCGACTCCGGCCCGGCGTAGCAGCCGGCCTCGGCTCCGTAGCACTGGTCGATCTCCGGGCGGAAGCAGTGGGTGTGTTGCGAGCCGAAGACGTGGCCGAGCTCGTGCGCGGTGGTCATCGCGCTGAGGCCGCCGAAGCGGCTGCGCACGACGACGGCGTAGCCGCCGAACGGGCAGCCCGAGGGGCGAGCCGAGAAGCTGCACAGGCTGGCGCGCCAGGCCTGGCCCGCGATCTGGAGCGAGTCCTTGCCGGTGAAGAAGATGCCGGCGTTGCGCGGGAACGCGGCGACGGGGCGGCGCGCCTGCCAGAAGCTCGCGAACTCGCAGAGCACCTCGGCGCGGTCACCGCTGTGCGGCTCGGGCGCGTTCCAGGGATCGCCCTCATCGGGGTAGAGCGACAGGCTCGAGATGGCGAGGGGCACGCCGAGCTGGCGCTCGAAGAGCTCGGAGACGGTGGCGATCGTGTTGTGCACGAGGGTGGTGGCGGCCTCCACCGTGGTGCCGTCGAGGAACTCGTGATCGGTCTCGACCGCCAGCGTGGCGCCGTAGATGCCGCCCGGGGCGGGGATGACGCGCTTGGCGGCGGCGGTGATGGCCGCTTTCTCCGCCGCGTCCGGGGGTTCGAGCACGTCGTTGACGAACCCGCGCGGCACGCCGCCGAGGTCGGCGCGTTGCACCGAGAGGGCCGTCGCCAGCGTGCCCTTCGCCGCCGGCTGCAGCGCGAGCTCGAAGGTGCCGTCGCCGGTGACCAGCATCCCCGCGCCGCCGCCGGTCCTCGCGTCGAGGCCGATCGCCACCGATGATCCCGGCCACTCCTCGGCGGTGCCGTGCAGGTAGAGCAGCCGCGACGGCGCGTCGGTGGGGGTCTCGCGGCCGTCGACGTAGAGCTTGAAGCCGGGCGCGAACACGCTCCCCCGTTCGAGGGCGAGGGTGAGCCGCCGCCCCTCGGCGTCGCGCAGCCCGGCGAGGCGCAGCAGCGCGCCCTTCTCGCTCGCCTGCGCGGCGCGGGCGAGCTCGAGCGGCGCCGCCCACTCGGCGTCGAGCGAGCGCAGCCGCGGGCCCGCAGCGGCGACCGCCGCGGTGGCTTCGGCGGCGGAGGCGACGGCGAGGCTGGTGGCGAGAAGCAACGGCAGGGCGATCGCGCGTCGGCGCATGGTGCGTTCCCTCGAGTGGCGTGTGAGCTGCCATGGTACACCGCCATAGCCGGGGCAGCGAATCCGCGACCCGTCACCTGCCCGCGCAGGCCCGCCGCAGGCGTGCTAGGTTTTGTCCATGCCGCCCCGCATCGCCGTCGTCGAGGACGAGCCCGATCTGGCGGAGGTGGTGCGCTACAACCTCTCGCGCGAGGGCTTCCAGGTCGACGTGCACGGCCGCGGCGACACCGCCCTCGACGCCGTACGTCGCCGGCCGCCCGACCTCATCGTCCTCGACCTCATGCTCCCCGGCCTCGACGGCCTGGAGCTGACGCGCGCCCTGAAGCGCGACCCCGCCACCTCGCGCATCCCGCTGGTGATGCTCACCGCGCGCGCCGAGGAGGTCGACCGCGTCGTCGGCCTCGAGCTCGGCGCCGACGACTACATCACCAAGCCGTTCAGCCCGCGCGAGCTGACGCTGCGCATCAAGGCGGTGCTGCGCCGCGGCGACGGCGCGCCGGCGCCGGCCGTGCTGGAGGCGGGCACCATCCGCCTCGACCGCACGGCCCACGAGGCGCAGCTCGGCGGCGAGCCGCTGCCGCTCACCGCCACCGAGTTCCGGCTGCTGCAGCTGCTGCTCGAGCGGCAGGGGCGGGTGCAGTCGCGCTCGCAGCTGCTCACCGAGGTGTGGGGGTACGCCGAGGACGTCGACAGCCGCACCGTCGACACCCACGTGCGCCGGCTGCGCCGCAAGCTCGGCGACGAGGCCGACCGCATCGAGACGGTGATCGGCGTCGGCTACCGGCTGCGCGGCTGAGTGCGGCTCTCCTTCGCCACCAAGCTGCGGTTGGCGCTGCTGTGGCCGGCGCTGGCGGCGCTGGCCGTCGTGGCGCTGCTGCTCGCCTGGATCCTCCCCCGCCGCTTCGAGCGCGCCGCCGCCGGCGAGCTGCTGGCGACGACCGAGCTGGTGGCGCCGCTTGCGGCGCAGCAGATCGAGCGCCGCGCCGGGCCGCTGGCGCCCTCGGCGGCGTTGCAGAGCTGGGTGCGCGAGGTCGCCGGCAGCGCCGAGCTGCGGGTGACGCTGATCCGCAACGACGGCGTCGTGCTTGCCGACAGCGCGCGGCCGGGGCTTGCCGGGGTGCTGGCGATGGACAACCACCGCGAGCGCCCCGAGGTGAGGCAGGCTCTGCAGAGCGGCGGCGGCACCGCGGTCCGCCGCAGCGCCACCACCGATATCGCCTACGCCTACGCCGCGCGCAGCGTCGGCATGGCGCGACACGGCGTGGTGGTCGTGCGGCTCGCGGCGCCCATCCGCTCGCTGGCACTGCTGGAGCGACAGCTCGGCCGCGGCGCGCTGCTCGCCCTGCTGGCCGCGCTGGTCGTCGCCGGCGCCGTTTCGTGGTGGGTGCGGCGGCGGCTCTTCCGGCCACTGCGTGGGTTGGTCGCGGGGGCCGACCGCTTCGCCGGCGGCGACTTGGCGCATCGCGTTTCGTTGCCTGAAGAGGCGGAGCTCGCCGCGGTCGGAGCGGCGCTCAACCGCCTCGCCGAGCATGCCGAAACGCAGGTCTCCGCCGTCGGCCGCGAGCGCGACCAGCTGCGCTCGATCCTCGCCAGCATGGCGGAGGGCGTGTTGGTCACCGACGAGGCGGGGCGGGCGCTCCTCGCCAACCCCGCCTTCGACCGCCTCTTCGCCACCCGCGCCGGGGTTGCCGGCAAGCTCCCCATCGAAGTGGCGCGCGAGCCGGCGCTGCAACGGCTCGTCGCCGCGACGCTGGAGAAGGGCACCGCCGGCGCCGCCGACCTGGTGGTCGAGCGCGGCGAGCGCCGCCACGTGGCGCTGCTCGCCTCGCCGCTTCCCGCCGGCCGCGGCGTCGTGCTGGTGGCGCGCGACGTGACGCCGTTCGTGCGGCTCACCGAGGTGCGGCGGGACTTCGTGGCTAACGTCTCGCACGAGCTGAAGACGCCGCTCGCCGCCATCCGCGGCATGGCCGAGACGCTGCGCGACGGCGCGCTGGGCGACGCCGAGACCGCGACGCGTTTCGTCGGCCGCATCCTCGACCAGTGCTCGCGGCTGCAGGCGCTGCTCGAGGACCTGCTGACGCTGTCGCGCCTGGAGAGCCCGTTGGGCGCGCACGAGCCGCAGCCGGTGGAGCTGGGCGCGCTGGCCAGCCTCGCCAGCGAGGTGATCGCCCCCGCCGCAGCCGAGCGCGACGTGACGCTGGAGGTGAACGCGGTCGAGGCGACGATCCCCGGCGATGCCGACGCGCTGGAGCGCCTGCTGCTCAACCTGCTCGACAACGCGGTCAAGTACAACCACCCCGGCGGCACCGTCCGCCTCGACATCCGCCGCGACGGCGAGCAGGTGACGATCGAGGTGCGCGACAGCGGCATCGGCATCCCCGCCGAGCACCTGCCGCGCATCTTCGAACGCTTCTACCGCGTCGACCGCGCCCGCTCCCGCGGCGAGGGCGGCACCGGGCTAGGGCTAGCCATCGTCAAGCACGTCGCCCAGCTGCACGGCGGCAGCGTCGAGGTCGAGAGCGAGCCGGGCAAGGGCTCGACGTTCCGCGTCGTGCTGCCGGCGACGTCTTAGTGGCCTGCGGCGCGACGGCCGCTGCTCCACTCAAAGCCCGAGGACGAGTCGTAGGCCCTCTGCGACGCGGTTCATCGCGCCGACTGGAAGAGTGCCGGTCTTTTCAATCAGGAACTGGCGTCCAAGCGTCAGCAGCTGAGAGATGTTGACCACCGACACTTTCGCTAGTCCACTATCTGCTGACCTGAGTCGGATGTTGCCTGGAGCGTCAGCGAGGCGAAGATTGGACGTGATTGCCGCAACGATGACGGTCTCGATGCGACTCTCGTTGAACTGATTCGACTGCACGATGAGGACCGGTCGGCGGTGCCCAGGCTCAGACCCACGCGGCAATGGAAGGTCAGCCCACCAGACCTCGCCTCGACGCGCAATCCCTACCACTCATCACCAGCGGAAGCGACCGTACGGAACTGAAGCTCCTCGAGAACAGGATCGAGGTGAGAGTCCGCATCGTCATAGACCGCGTTGAGGCGCTCCGTCACCTCACTCTGGCTGTGGTGGGCAACGTAGTCGGTCAGAGCGCGGGCGTAGAGCTGGCTTCTAGACACGCCGAGCTTGTCCGCCAGGTCGTCAGCCGCTTCGAACAGTTCGTCGGGGAGGGAGATGGCGGTCTTCATTTGGACAGTATAACCACAGTCATACCGGACGGCAAGGCCGCCTCGGAGTGGTTCAGCGATTCGTGGGCTCAATGGGCGAACGCCCAGTGCGATCCGCTCCATCAGGGTTTCGCGTCCGCCCGCGCCTACTACGCTTCGACCGCAACCGCCGCCGCCGCGGCGCCAGCTCCTTTGAGCTCCTCGAGGAAGTGCAGCTCCTCCTCGAACCCGGCGACGATCCCCTCGGGGTCGGGGATGACGTTGGCGTCGGTGGCCACGCCGACGCGCACCTGGCCGGCGTAGGTGATGATGCTGATGCCGAGGCCGAGGCGGCCGCTCTGCGGCACCCAGAAGACGATGCCGGTGATCGGCTGGCCGGCGATGTAGAGCTCGCGCGCCGGGCCCGGGACGCTGGTGAGCACCGCCGTGCCCTTGGTGCCGAAGATGCGGATCACCAGGTCCTGCACCGCCTTGGGCACGCGGCCGAGCAGGCCGAGGACGTTGAGCACCACCACCGGCTCGACCGAGCTCTTGAGGGCGCGCAGGCGGCGCTGCAGCTCGTGCAGGCGCGCGCGCGGCTCGGCGATGCCCACCGGCAGCGGCAGGAAGACGAGCCCGAACTGGTTGCCGAGCTCGCTCATCTGCGACAGCGGCCGCAGCGACACCGGCACCACGGCGCGGAACGACAGGCCGTCGACGCGGTCGCCGCGGCGCTGCAGGTAGCGGCGCAGGCCGCCGGCGATGGTCGAGAGCAGCACGTCGTTGACGGTGCCGCCGACGGCGGCCTTGGCGAGGCGCACCTCGGCGAGCGGCACGGCGCGGCTCCAGGCGACGCGCTTCTCGCCGCCGAGCTTGCCCTTGAGCGTGCGCGGGTCGGGCCAGCGGCCGGCGAGCTTGGCGAAGGCCGGCACCGAGCGCGGCGCGGCGCAGCCAGCGGTTGGTGGCGGCGAGCGCCTCGGCCGGCCGCACCAGCAGGCGCGCGCCCTCGGGGAGGAGCTTTTCGAGGTGCTCGAGCGCGTCGTGGGGCGACAGCGGCGGGCCGCCGAAGAGGTCGGCGAGCGGGTTCTCGCTCCCCCAGGTGCCGGTGCCTCTGCCGGCGATCGGCGTCGGCGTCGAGGTCGGTGATGGCGAGAGTGAGCACCATCAGCGCGATGCCGTCGCCGAGGCAGTGGTGGAGGCGCCAGAGCAGCGCGCAGCCGTCGCCGTAGCCGTGCACGAGGTGGACGCGCCAGAGCGGGCGCTCGGCGGGCAGCGGCTTGGCCATCTCGGCGGCGGCGAGGGCGCGCAGCTCGGCGTCGCCACTGCCCGGCGGCAGCGATTGCTCGAGGATGTGGTCGCCGACCTCGAAGCCCGGCGTCTCCTCCCAGTCCCAGCGCGTCGCCGAGCGGCGCATGGCGCGCTGGCGGAAGCGCGGGACCTGGCCGAGGCGGGCGGCGAGCATGTCGTGGAGGCGGCCGCGATCTAGCGGCGCCGCGAAGAACATGAGGCCGTTGATGACCATGAGGTTCGCCGGCTCGTCCATGCGGAGCCAGGCACGGTCGATCGGCTTCATCGGCTCTGTGGCGGGCACGGTTGGATCATACGGCGCGGTCGCCGGAGTTAGATCGGGGGGCGTGCGCGTGGAGGAGGCGTTGCGGTCGCAACGCCTCGGTCCGTGGTTAAACCGACGCCGAGCGAGCGTTCTACCGCGTGTCGAGGACGCCCTCGAGCCGATCGAGGGTAGCGGCGAGGCGGCTGAGTGTGTCGGTCGGCACGTCGGTCGAGTGGTGACCGGTGCGGCGTTCGCGAAGGCCGTCCCACACCGTCCGCTCTTCGTCGGCGAGGACGTCGTGGCGCAGGTGCATGCCGTGGCGGGCGAGCACCGGGCCCAGCGACTCGGCGCGCTCGAGGAGGTCGCGGCGGGTGGCGAGGTAGGCGTGCTCGCAGACAGCCTGGCGCGAGGAGAAGGTGAAGATGTTGGTGAAGAACATCCGGTAGTCGTCGCGGCGCGGCTCGAAGAGCAGCACGTCGGCATCCGGGTAGCGCTCGCGGTAGGCGGCGAGCCCCACCTGCAGCCGCGAGTGGATGAGGGTGCGGAAGGTCTGCGACAGCACCGCCGCGAGGCCGCGGTCGACGAGCTGGCCGGCGTTGTCGGGCTCGCCCTCGTGATGGCCGTTCTTCAGGTCGACGGGCACGATCGGGTTGACGCAGAGCACCAGCTTGGCGCCGTCCTCCAAGGCCACGGAAGCGTGCAGGGTCTTGAGCAGCACGCCGTCGACATAGTGGCGGCCCTCGATCTCGACCGGCGGGTAGAGACCGGGCAGCGCCATGCTCGCCTGCACGGCCGTCGAGATCGGCACGTGGTCGTAGCCCGGATCGCCGAAGCAGACGGCGGCGCCGCTCTCGAGCTCGGTGGCGACCACCACCAGCCGGCGGGCGAGCTGGCGGAAGTCGTCGCTCCTCCCCGGCCGCGCGTAGAGCTTCCGCAGGTAGGCGCGCACCGGCGCGCCGTCGAGCACCGCCACCGGCAGCGCCCGCGAGAGGCGCATCAGCGAGTCCGAGAGCGCCACGTCCTTCGCCCCGCGTGCCCACTCGCGCAGCGCCTCGGCGAGCAGCCCGGGCACGCGCGTGCCGCGGCGGAAGAACTCGCCGAGGGCGGGCTGCAGGAAGGTCTCGGGGACGAACGGATGGTCCTCGTCGCCGCCGAGCCCGTTGGCCTCGCCCGCCAGCGCCGCGCACATGTCGCGAATGGCGATCTGGTTGGCGAGGTTGGCGGCGATGCAGGCGCCGGCGCTGACCCCGACGTAGACGTCGAAGGCGTTGAGGTCGAGGCCGTCGATCGCCTCTTCGAGGGCGCGCAGGGCGCCGATCTCGTAGATGGCGCCCTCGGGAGCGCCGCCGGCGAGCGCGAGGCCGATGCGGCGGGCCGGGCCGTGCGCCACGGTCAGGGCTTGGTGACGACGTCAGCGGTGGTGGTGACGACGTCGCGCGTGGTGGCGATCTCCGGTGCGGGCCGAGGTCCGGCGCCGGCCGCCGTGCGCGCCGCGCCGCCGCTCCCGGCCTTGGCGGCCGAGGTGCCGCCCGCGGGCTTCGCCGCCGCCGCCGGCTTCTTCGCGGCGCCGCCGCTCGACGGCTTCGCGGGGCCCGCGCCACCGGCGGGCTTCGGCGCTCGCGCGCGCTCCACCGCGCGCGTCAGCTCCTCGATGCGCCGCGACAGCGCCGTGATCTCGTCGCGCGTCGGCACGCCGATGCGGTGCAGCGCCTTGGCGAGCTTCTCGTCGAAGGCGCCGCCGAGCTGCTCCCAGGCACCCTCGGCGGCGCGGCGGGCGCGCTCCGCGGTCTCCTCGGCGAGCTTCTTGGCGCGCACGCCGGCGTCGTCGGCGCTCTTCTTCGCCTCCTTGAGCTTCTGCTTGCCCTCCGCCTCGTAGCGCTCGCCCTGCTGCACGAGGTTCTTGAACAGCTTCGAGCCCTCCTCCTCGGTCACCGCCAGGGCGCCGAGGCCGGCGAGCCAGATCTTGTGCGCCGATTCGCGTACGTCGCCTTGCCAGTTCTTCTTCGCCATCGCTCGACCTCCCGAGTCGACTGATGCTGTATTCGGCTTATTCGGTCTTCGGCTTGCGGGCCGTGGCGGGCAGCTTCGCTGCGGCCGTCGGCTTGCTGGCGGCGGCGCGCGCCGCCGGACGCGGCGTGCGGGCGCGGGCGCCTGCCCCCGGCTCGCGGTCGCGCTCGAGCGCTTCGAGCGACGACTCCAGCTCCTCCATCCGCTCGCGCAGCTGCGACATCTCCTCGCGCGCGCGGCGCACCGGGCCGAGGCGGTCCATCGACGCCTTGAACACGCGGTCGACGCCGTGCTGCAGCTGCTCGACGCCGCTCGACACCGCCCGCTCGCCGATGCGCACCAGCTCGTGGAGCAGCTCGCTGGGCAGCAGCGAGGTGCCCTTCTTCCCCTCGTCGAGGATGACCTGGGTGAGCGTCTGCGCGGTGACGTCCTCGGAGGTGCCGTTGTCGACCACCCTCACCTCCTGGCCGGTGCGCACCCAGGCGGCGATGTCCTCGAGCGAGACGTACCGGCTCTCCTCGGTGTCGTACAGCTTCCGGCTCTCGTAGCGTTTGATCAGGCGGATCATCCCGGCCTCCTGGCGCAAAGGGTGAGGGCGGCTGCCGCGCAGCGGCGTGCGCCGGTGGGCACTATAGCGCGTCATGCCGCAGCGCGGCAAGGGAGTTGAGAGGTGGCCGCGGGCGGCTGCCTCAGGCCGTCGCGCGCAGTGCTTCTCCCAGCGCGGCGAGCGCCGCGAGATCCACGGGCTCCGCCGGCAGCAGCGGCAGGGCGAGCAGCGGCTGCTCGCGCGGCAGCAGGTGGCGGAGCGCGGCTACTCCGCGAGCGTCGCGCTCGCCGAGCCAGGCGAGCAGCTCGCGGCCATCGCCGGACAGCTCGGCGGCCGGCGCAAACCGCGGGTGGATGCGGTTGACGACGATCGGACCGAGCCGGTAGCCCGCCTCGCGCAGCCGGCGGGCGAAGAAGAGCGTGTCGGCGTTGCGCTCCTCGCCCGGGCCGGCGACCAGCACGAACTCGGTCTCGCGGCTGCGCAGCAGTGCCTGCACGTCGACGGCGCGTTGGCGAAAGCCGGCGAAGAGCGGCGCGAAGGCGCCGAAGAACTCCGCCATGTCGCGCAGCAGGTCGAGCCCCACCACCTCGTCGAGCCAGCCTTCGAGCCCGCGGCCCATGGCTCCCCAGCGCGACGCCGCACGCAGCCGCCCGCCCTCGTCGAACCAGGGGCGCAGGGCGATGCGCAGCGCGCCGCTGTCGAGGAAGCCGACGATGCGCTCCGGCGCTTCGAGGAAGTCGAGCGCCTGCCGCGTCGGCGGCGTGTCGAGGACGATGCGTCCCCAGCGCTTCGACTGCCACGCCTCCCACAGACGCTCGACCGCCATGTACTCGAGGATGCCGGCGAGGCTGCCGGCAAGGTTTTGATAGAAGCGGTTGCCGAGGATGCGGTCGCGCGCCGCCTGGTCGGGGGCGTGGCGCTCGACCAAGCGGTCGAAGGTGCGCCGCGCGTCGAGCAGCCCCGCCCAGAGTCCGGCGGGCGAACGGTCCACCCACGCATCGCCGGCGACACGCACCTCGGCGTCGCGTGCCTCGTCGCCGACGCCTAGCGCGTCCTTGAGGCGCAGCGAGGGATCGAAGGTCATCACCAGCGTCTCGACGCCGGCGGCAGCCGACTGCACCCCCATCGCCGCGGCGAGCGTCGTCTTGCCGACGCCGCCGGCGCCGACGACGACGAGCAGCGGCGGATCGCGGCGCGAAAGGTCGATCACGCGGCGACCTCGGCGTGCGCGAGCCGCGCCGCCAGCGCCGCCACCAGCGGCGGGCCACTGTCGAGGGCCAGCAGCGGCAGGTCGACGCGCGGCCCGCGCCAGGCGGCGTCGAGACGGGCGAGCTCGCGCTCCTGGACGCGGCGGCGATCCCGCCACAAACGGCCAGCCGGGTCGTCGAACGCCGCCTTCGCGCGCGCCGTGCCGGGGACAGCCGGAAACAGTCCGTTGATCACCACCGCCTGCGCCTCGCGACCGAGCTCGGTGCGCAACCGCGCCAGCGACTCCAGCGCCTCGTGCATCGGGATCTCCTCCGCGGCGGCGGCGATCACCACGGCGGTGCGCGCGGGGTCGTCCACCATCGCGGCGACCTCGCCGGCCATGCGGCCGAACGGCCCCTGCCCCACCGTCGCGGCGGTGAGGCGCGGCGCCAGCAGCAGCGAGAGTCCATGGCCGGTGGCGGGGGCGTCGAGCACCACGACGTCGACGTCCGCGCCCGCCGGCGGCGTGCGCCCACGACGAGCTCCCGGCGAGGTCGCGACGCGCTCGAGGCCGCGCACGATGCGCAGGGCGTGGCCGAGGATCGCCAGCTCCTTGAAGCCGGGCGCGCCTTCGGCGAAGTGGCGGTAGACCTCGCTCGACAGGATGCGGCGCACGACCGGTCCGATGCGCACCTGCTCGCGCACCAGCTGGTCGAGCACGTCGCGCGGCCGCAGGTTCTGCAGCAGGAGGCGCGGGCGCACGATGATCACTTCGCCGCCCGACGGCGGCACGCCGAGCATGCGGTGCGCGTTCTCGCGCGGGTCGACCTCGAGCACCAGCACCCGCCGCCCGGCGTCAGCCAGCGCGGCGCCGAGCGCCACCGCCACGGTCGTCTTGCCGACGCCGCCCTTGCCGGTGACGACCACCAGCTGGCGCGAGGCGAGATCGGCGAGCAGCGCAGCCAAAGCCGGCGCATGGTACGGCACCGGGCGCAGTGGCGAGGCACGCGACGCCTCACGGGAGCGCCGCGCCGGGACTCACTTGCCACTGGCTTTCGTCCCGGCTTCTCCTCTAGAATATGTCATATGCGCAAAATCTCTCTCGTGCCCCTGGCGCTGGCGATAGCCCTCTCTACCGCTCCCGCGGCCTCGGCGGAGCCGGCGTACTTCCCCATCTCCCGCTGCTCGGTGGTCGACGCCATCAGCGGCGAGCCCCTGCTCGCCGGCACGCCGCAGCGGCTCGCCATCGACGCCGCAACCTGCGGCGTGCCGGCAAGCGCCGACGCCGTGCTGGTCGAGCTCGCCGCGGTCGAGCCCGGGGCGGCGCGCGTCGTCGCCGTGCCCGAGGGGCGCAACCTCGCCGAGCCGACCGTCCTCGGCTCGAGCGGGCCCGACGAGCGCGCCACGCTCCGCGTTCCCCTCGACCGCGACCTCCGCGGGCACCTCGCCGTGCAGGCCGCTGCCGCGACGGCGAGCGGCGGCACCACCCAGATCGCCGTCGACGTCGTCGGCTACTTCGAGGAGGCGGCGACCTTCACCGGCACCACCGGCTTCATCCGCACCCGCCCCACCTGCGTGCCGCCCAAGTACACGCCCGACCCCCTCAACTACCTGCAGGGGCCCGAGCCCATCCAGCTGCCCAACGGCGACGTGACGCTGCTCGTCGGCGCCGGCCGCTGCTGCCTCGGCAGGGGCCACTGGGAGGGGATCTTCTCGCTCAACTACCCGGCGGCGGGGCGGCTCGCGACGCCGCGCTTCCGCGGCCTGTGGGCGACCAACGACTTCGCCAGGCAGTCGCCGCGCAAGGAAGCCGAGCTCGGCTTCCCCTCGGCGATGTTCTACGGCGGCAAGTGGCGGGTCGGCTTCACCACCACCTTCCTCCCCTTCCACCGACCCAACACCGACCGCGTGAGCCGCATCGACCTCGCGGACTTCGTCACCCGCGCCACCCCGTCGCAGGTGACCAACACGTGGGTGAAGCCGATCAACCCGGCCTGCGCCGCCATCGGCAGCTGCCAGGGGCGTGGCAGCGGCATCGACCCGGTGCTGACGCTTCATCCCAATGGCGACCTCTTCCTCTACCACAAGGACGGCAACTACCCGGCGTGCCCGTCGGGCTTCGTGCGCCATCGCGTAGCGACGAACCTGACGGTGGTGAACGGCGTGGTCGACTGCGTGCGCTTCGAAGGGCTCGCCCAGGCGCCGTTCCTCATCTCCGACATCGCGCGCACGCAGGACGGCCGCATGCTGCTGCTGGTCGAGAAGGCCGAAGGGCCGGGCTACATCGCAGAGTGGGTCTCCGAGGGCGGGCCGGCGGAGATCGGGCTGCTGTGGCGGCAGACGGGCCGCGTCTGGCCGCCGCCGGCGCACCCGAACGGGCCGCCGTGGGGCTACTACGTGCGCGACGCCGCCTTCCTCAAGGACAGCAGCCGCTACGTCGTCGAGCCCAACGTCGTGGTCGGGCAGATCTCCGACGGCCGCACCTATGCCGAGATGGTCGACGTGCAGCTCGGCCGCTGGTTCCTCTACTACTGGGCCGACGAGGGCGCCGTGCTGCCGCCGACCTTCGGCGGCCCGGCGAGCAGCTGTGCGCTACAGGGGAAGCAGGAGGCTGCCAACTGCACCGAGGTGCGCGGCTGGGCGTGGGATCCCATGTTCCCCAACTCGCCGATCAACGTCGAGGTGCTGGTCGACGGCGTCTACGCCGCCACGGTCCCGGCCGACGTGCTGCGACCGGACCTCGTGGGCACGCGCGGCGACGGCCGCCACGGCTTCGTCTGGCCGGTCCCGGCGGCGCTCAAGAACGGCAAGGCGCACAAGATCACCGTGCGCTTCGCCGAGTCGATCGACCCGCTGGCGGGGAAGACGAAGCCAATCAAGTGCCAGTAGGCCGGACGCGGGCGCACGCGCCGGCAGAGCAGGCGTGAGTCCCAACGCCGGCGGCGGATCGCGCCGCCGGCGCGCAATGCCCAACGACCCGTGTGCTACGGACAGCTGTTGGCGTAGAAGATGCCGTTCTCGTCCGACACGCCCATGCAGCCGAACCAGCCTCCCGCGATGACGGGCCCGCCCACCAACTGGGTGGAGACGATCGCGACGCTGCTCAGGATCGACCGGACGGTGTGCGTGGACCCGACGACGTTCGAGGCCTGAAGGGCGACCGGCATGTTGCCGGCCTGATAGATCCCGTACGTGGTGGGAGCGGCCTGTCCCCAAATCCTGCTGTCGGTGGCGTCCAGATAGACCGACGTGTTGGCATCGAGGTAAACACCGTAGGATGCCGAGGTCCCACCTCCCGAGAGAACTTCGGCGTCGCGGAGCGTCAGACCCTCGGCACCAGTCCAGAAGTCGAACTTGATGGCGTAAATGCCATACGTCGTGGAACCCCCGGCGCCGTTCGCGTCGATCCGGCTGTTGCGGAGCTCGGTCAGGGTCTGGCCATCCGCCAAGTAGACCCCATAGTTGGAAGCTGCTCCCGAAACCGTGATCTTGCTGCGCAAGATCGAGCTCCTCTGGCCGCCCGAGACGTACCCCCGAAACACGATCCCGTAGGCGATCGATCCCGCACCGGTTGCCGACGCGCTGATCTCACATTCCTCGATGCGAGGCGCTGATTGGGCGTTTCGCATTCCCCATCCTGCGGCGCCGCCAGAGGTCGCCAGCTTCACCCGGTAGAGCCGCGGGAACGCGCTCTCGTTGTGCATCGCGATTACGCTCGGCACCGCCCCACTTCCAATCGCCTCGACGGTCAGCAGCCGAAGCTCCGCTTCGCTGGCGCCGTGGATCGTTCCGGCGAAGCCTTCGGTGAAGGGCACTGCTCCTCTGATCGTCGTCGTGCCGATGCCCGAGCCCTCGATGTCGACCCAGGAACGCATCGCCAGCGAGACCGCACCGACGTCATAGATTCCCGGCTCGATCTTCAGCAGCCAGCGATTGGTCGACGACGGCGCGGAGATTCCCGCCAAGGCGTTGCGCAAGGCCGTACCGCTGGCGACGGGATTGCCGGGGACCGGCGAGACCAGCACGGTTCGGATCTGCGCCGCCGCCGATTGCGCCACGAATGAGAAAAGCAACCCGAAGCATACCCGAACCGGCCACTGCTTCCATGATGCGAACGAACGCCTCTCGTCAGTAACCATGTCCTTTTCTCCTTGCAAGCAATGAATCGGAATTTGAACTAAACGACAATGGACGATGCGATGAGAGACTATAGGTAATGGCCCGTATAAGCAATATCCCGTAGTGGCATAGCGACGTTTCACGGCTCGACGTACAGCTTCCCCTCCTTCATCACCAGCACCGGCTTCTCCATGACGTGGATGTCGGCGAGCGGGTTGCCGCGCACGGCGATGACGTCGGCGGTCTTGCCTTTCTGCAGCGTGCCCAGGCTGTCGGCGACGCCGAGGAGGTCGGCCGCTGCGCTGGTGGCGGAGCGCAGCGCCGCGGCCGGCGCCATGCCGAGGCCCGTCATCAGCGCGAACTCCTGGCCGTTCTGGCCGTGCGGCGACACCGCCGAGTCGGTGCCGAAGGCGATCGGTACGCCGAGGCGCACGGCATGGCGGAACATCTCGGTGCGCCCCGCCACCGCCGCCTTCGCCTTGGCGGCGATGGCCGGCGGGAAGCTCGCGAGCTTCTTCCCCACCGTCTCGCCGGCGAGCAGCGTCGGCACGAGGTAGATCCCCTTGCGCTTCATCAGCGACAGCGTCTCGGGCTCGAGGAACGAGCCGTGCTCGATGGAGTCGACGCCGGCCTCGATCGCCACCCGCGCCGCGGCGTCGCCGTGGCAATGCGCCGCCACCTGGCGCCCCCAGGCGTGCGCCTCGCCGACGATGGCTTCCATCTCGGCCGCGGTCAGCTGCGGGTTGTCCACCGGATCGGAGAGCGACAGCACGCCGCCCGAGGGCATCACCTTGATGACGTCGGCGCCGTACTTGACCTGGTAGCGCACCGCGGCACGGCACTCGTCGGGCCCGTTGCAGACCCCCTCGAGCGGGCCGAAGGGGCGGATGAGGTTGGGGTCCGCGGGCGGGCCGTCGCCATGGCCGGCGGTGGAACCGACGGCGTGCGCCGCGGTGAGCATGCGCGGCCCCGGCACGACGCCGGCGGCGATGGCGTTGCGCAGGCCGATGTCGACGTAGTCGTCGGCGCCGACGTTGCGGACGGTGGTGAAGCCGGCCTCGAGCGTCCGTTTGGCGTAAGGGATGGCGAGCAGCGCCTTCTCCGGCGGCAGCTGCAGGATGCCGTTCGCGAAGTCGCGGTACCAGTTCTCCGACGCCTCGCCGGTCAGGTGGACGTGGGCGTCGATGAGCCCGGGCAGCAGCGTGGCGTCGCCGAGGTCGACGACGCGCGCACCAGCCGGTACGGCGGCGTCGCTGCCGACGGCGGCGATCTTGCCGCCGGTCACCACGACGACGCCGGGAGTGATCAGCTTCTCCGAGGTGCCGTCGAAGAGCCGGGCGGCCTTGACGACGATGCTCGGCTCCGGGGTTGGAGCGGGAGTCGGTTCGGCAGCGAGCAGGAGCGCGGGAGCGGCGAGCGTGGCGAGAGCAGAAGCCAGGACGAATCGCTTCAGCATGAACCCTCCTGAGCCGGACGTTGCGGGGCGGCCATTCTAGGGCCCGGCTGCGCCGGCGCGCTGTGGTACAACTCCTCACCGCATGGGCTACCCCGCCGTCCGCCTGCGCCGCACCCGCCGCACGCCCGTGCTGCGCCGCATGGTGCGCGAGACGCGGCTCTCGGCGAGCAACCTCGTGCTGCCGCTGTTCGTCTGCCCGGGGGAAGGCGTCGAGCAGCCGATCGGCTCGATGCCCGGTGTCGCTCGGCAGTCGGTGGATCGCATCGTCGCCACCGCCGCGGCGGCGTTCGGTGAGGGCGTGCCGGCGGTCATCCTCTTCGGCATCCCGGAGCACAAGGACGCCGTGGGCAGCGCGTCGTGGAGCGACGACGGCATCGTGCAGCGCGCGCTGAGCGCCTTGCGCGAGCAGCTGCCCGGCATGCTGCGCATCGCCGACGTCTGCTTCTGCGAGTACACCGACCACGGCCACTGCGGCGTGCTGCGTCCTGGTAGTCCAGATGGCAGCGTCGACAACGACGCCACGGTGGAGAACCTGGCGCGGCAGGCGGTGTCGCTGGCGCGCTCCGGAGCCGACGTCGTGGCGCCGTCGGACATGATGGACGGCCGCGTCGGCGCGATCCGCCGCGCGCTCGACGAGGCCGGCCTCCCCGACACGTTGATCCTCGCCTACGCGGCGAAGTTCGCCTCCGGCTTCTACGGCCCGTTCCGCGAGGCTGCCGGCTCGACGCCCTCCTTCGGCGACCGCCGCGGCTACCAGATGGACCCGGCGAACCGGCGCGAGGCGCTGCGCGAGGTCGCCCTCGACATCGAAGAGGGCGCCGACGTGCTGATGGTCAAGCCGGCGATGGCCTACCTCGACGTGCTGGCGGCGATGCGCGCGCGCTTCGACCTGCCGCTCGCCGCCTACCACGTGAGCGGCGAGTACGCGATGCTCAAGGCGGCGGCGCAGAACGGCTGGCTCGACTACGACCGCGTGATGATGGAGTCGCTCGTCGCCATCCGCCGCGCCGGCGCCGACTGGATCCTCACCTACGCCGCGCGCGAGGCGGCGGCGCTGCTCGCCAAAGGCTGGGAAGAATGACGGCGCTCTACGAACGCGCCTGCCGCGTCATCCCCGGCGGCGTCAATTCGCCGGTGCGCGCCTTCCGCGGCGTCGGCGGCGAGCCGGTGTTCATCCGCGCCGCGCAGGGCGCCTGGCTCGAGGGCGAGGACGGGCGACGCTACGTCGACTACATCGGCGGCTACGGGCCGATGATCCTCGGCCACCGCCACCCGGCGGTCGACGAGGCGATCCGCGCAGGCGCTCGAGCGCGGCACCGTCTTCGGCGCGCCGACGGTGGCGGAGGTCGAGCTCGCCGAGCGCATCGTGTCGATGGTGCCCTCGGTCGAGATGGTGCGCCTGGTCTCCTCCGGCACCGAGGCGACGATGTCGGCGCTGCGCCTGGCGCGCGCCGCCACCGGGCGCGACAAGCTGGTCAAGCTGGCGGGCTGCTACCACGGGCACGCGCGACCCCTTCCTCGTCGCCGCGGGCTCGGGGGCGGCGACGATCGGCACGCCCTCGTCGCCGGGAGTGCCGGCTGCCGTCACCGGCGACACGCTGGTGGCGCCTTACGGCGACCTCGCCGCCGTGGAGGCGCTCTTCGCCGCGCACGGCAAGGAGATCGCCGCCGTCTTCGTCGAGCCGATCGCCGGCAACATGGGAGTCGTGCTGGCGCCCGGCGGCTACCTCGAAGGGCTACGGCGCCTGTGCAGCGACCTCGGCGCCTTGCTCGTCTTCGACGAGGTGATGACCGGCTTCCGCGTCCTCCCCGGCGGGGTTCAGGAGTTGTTCGGCATCACGCCGGACCTCACCACGATGGGCAAGGTGATCGGCGGCGGGCTCAACATCGGCGCCTACGGCGGCCCGCGCGACCTGATGCTGAGGATCGCCCCGGCCGGCCCGGTCTACCAGGCGGGGACGCTCTCCGGCAGCCCGCTGGCGGTGGCCGCCGGGCTCGCCACGCTCGAGCAGCTCGCCGCCGACGACTTCGCGATCCATGGCCGGCTCGAGGAAACCTCGGCGCGCCTCGCCTTCGGCATCGAGAACGCCGCCGCCAAGGCCGGCGTGCCGGCCCGCGTGCAACGCATCGGCTCGATGCTGGGCGTCTTCCTCACCGGCGACCCGGTGTGGACGCTCGCTGACGTCGACGCCTCCGACCGCGCCGGCTTCGCGCGCCTCTTCCACGCCCTGCTCGACGCCGGCGTGCACCTGCCGCCGTCGCCCTACGAGACGCTCTTCGTCTCCGCGGCGCACGGCGAGGCGGAGATCGCCGCGACGGTCGACGCCTTCGAGACCGCCTTCGCCGCCGTCGCCGCGCAGCAGTAGCGCCGCGCGGCGGTCATTTCTATAATCCGCGCCTATGACACACATCATCACCGAGCCGTGCGTCGGCGTGAAGGACACGGCCTGCGTCGACGTCTGTCCGGTTGACTGCATCTACGGCAAGAACGAAGAGAGCTGGACGACGCTCTTCATCCACCCCGAGGAGTGCATCGACTGCGGCCTCTGCGTCGACGCTTGTCCGGTGCAGGCCATCTACCCGATGGAAGAGGTGCCGGACAAGTGGAAGGAGTGGACGGCCAAGAACTACGAGCAGTTCGGGCTCACTCCCCCGTAGCACCCCGCAATCGTCGCCGGCAGCGGCGCGGGTCGCCCTCGACCCTCCAGCATCGCGATTCGCGATAGGCTGCGCCTTCTCCCGCGGATAGACCGGCCCCGGCTCGGCAGGGCCCGCACCCCCCAAGGAGGGCGCCATGCGACGACTTCGCCGTCAAGTCCCCCGTCTGCTCGTTCTGGCCTTCGGCATGCTCGCCAACGCGAGCCTCGCCTTCGCCGCCGCGCCCGCGGGCGGCGGGGCCGACACCGGCTTCCGGCCCAAGCCGCACGGCTTCAACTTCCCGAACTGGGGCAAGGGGGAGAACCCGCAGGGCGCGCTGACCGCGGAAGACGCACGCTGTCTCTTCGGCGACGCCGTGTGCGCGCGCGTGGTCCAGGGGAAGTGCGAGCCGACCCCGGCCGCCCGCCTGTGGATCGCGGAGATGAACCGCTCGATGGGCAACGGCCACTGCGAAGGACTGGCCGCGCTCAGCGCGGCCCTCTACACCGGCGCGCGGCGGCCCGAGGACTTCGGTGGCAAGACGGCCTGGGAGCTGCCGTCCAAGGACGCGCGGGTGCTGCGCATGATCTCGACGCTGTTCACGACCCAGGGCATCGAGCCCGTGCAGTCGGTGACCGCAAAGACCCGGCAGATGTCCACGCGGCAGATCGTCGACACGCTCGCGCGCTCCTTCCAGGACAAGAAGGAGACCTACACGCTGGGGATCTACAGCTCCCAGGGCGGCCACGCCATCACGCCCTTCGCGGTCGACGACGTGGGCGGCGGTCGCTACAAGATCCACGTCTACGACAACAACTACCCCGGCGCGGACAACATCGTGGAGGTGGACACCGGCCGCGACACCTGGCGCTACGCGGCAGCGGCGCTGAACCCGGGCGAGCCGGCCGCGCCGTGGGAGGGCACCGGCGGCTCCATGGACCTCACCGCGCAATCGGTGCGCTTCGCGCCGCTCGTCTGCCCGTTCTGCGAAAAGCAGTCCCCGCGGCCCATGTGCGGCGCGACGGGGCCGGCGTCGCAGCCGCAGCCCCCCGGGGCACCATCGGCGCAACCGCGGACCCCGGCCGCACCGTCGACCCGGCCGCGAACCCCGGCGACGCCCTCTACCCAACCGCGGGCCCCGAAGGCGCCGGCGTCCCAGCCGTCCACCCAGCCGCGCACCCCGACCACGCCGTCGGCCCAGCCGCGGACGCCGGCAACACCATCGACTCGACCCCGGACCCCGGCGACACCGTCGCTCCAGCCGCGGCGCCCGGCGGCTCCGGGCCTTGGCCCGACCTCCGTGGTCACCGAGGCCAACTGCGACCAAGTGGTGGTGAAGGACAAGAAGAGCGGCAAGCGCGTGCGGTTCGACGGCGGCCGGATGGTCAGCGAGATCCCGAACGCGCTGATGACGCGGCAACGGGGACGCCGCGGCTGTGCCCTCCAGTTGCCGGCGGGCGGTGACTACGAGGTGAGCATTACCGGTCCCCCCGGTCAGGCGCCGCAGCCGATCGATACGGCGATCTTCCGGCCCGGCCAGGCCGTGAGCATCGACGGGGCGTCGGTCGCCGCGGGCCAGGTCGACTCGGTGGGCATCGGCGACTCGTCCTTCAGCTACAAACCGGCCGCGGGGTCCCGGCCCTCGCTGATCCTCGCCACCGACGAGGAGGACGGCGAGGACGGCTACTACGAGATCACCAACCTCGCGCTCGGTGCCGGCGACACCTTCTCGATCGAGGAGGGCGACGACGGGCGCGTCGCCTTCGACAGCGACAACCACGACGTCCACTTCGACGTCGACGTCAGCCTCGAGGACGAGGACGGTGTCCACGACTACTCGTTCGACAACGTGCAGCTCGACGACGACGACGGCGAGATCCTCGACCTGCCCGTCGATGCGAGCGACGACGACGCCGAGGTCAGCGTGGCTGCCGACGATGCCGACCAGCTCGACGAGGAGCTCGACGAGGCCGTCGCGGACGACGATGACGGGATGGCCGATGCCGACGAGGCGGAGCCGGTCGACGAGGCGGACGACGAAGGCTCGCTGGAAGACGAGGACGCTGCGAACGAGACAGACGAGGCGGATGAGGCGGACGGCGCCGACGATATGGAGGCGACGGACGACGCGGGCGCCACGGAGGGCGACGACGACGGGGAGCTCGACGCAGACGACGAGGAGCCGGTCGACGACGCGGGCGACGAAGGCGCGGAGGAAGACGACGCTGCGGACGAAGCGGACGACGAGGGCGCGGTCGAAGACGACGGCGCTGGGGAAGAAGACGACGACGCGGCGGCCGAGGAGGACGACGAGGAGCAGGTCGACGAAGAGGGCGACGACGACTCGCCGAGTGAAGACGACGACGCGGACGACGATGGTGGCGCGTACGAAGAGGAAGAGGAAGAGGAAGATCCGAACCTGCAACGTTAGGGACGCTCTGTCGGGGAATCGGAGGGCATCCATCCGCGTTAAGATGTGATGACGAGACACTAAGATCTCGCATGGAGGGCGGGTGGAGTACAAGGACTACTACAAGACGCTAGGCGTCGAGCGCTCGGCGTCCCAGCAGGAGATCCAGCGCGCCTACCGCAAGCTGGCGCGCAAGCTCCACCCGGACATCTCCAAGGAGGCGGGGGCCGAGGACCGCTTCAAGGAGGTCACCGAGGCGTACGAGGTCCTCAAGGACTCCGACAAGCGCCAGAAGTACGACCAGTTCGGCAAGGCGTGGAAGCAGGCTTCCGGCGGGCCCGGCGGCCAGCCGCCGCCGGGCTGGGAGCAGGTCTTCGGCGCCGGCGGCGGCTTCCCCGGCGGCTCCCGCGTCGAGTACGACTTCGGTGGGTTCCCGGGCGGCGGCGGCGGTTTCTCGAGCGCGGGGCCCGGCGGCTTCTCCGACTTCTTCGAGATGCTCTTCGGGCAGCGCGCCGCCGCCGCTGCGGCCGCGGGCGGTGCCGGCGGCCCCGGCGGCCCACGTGCCGGCGGCCCCGGCGGCCCACGCGCCGGCGGCTACCGCGCCGACTGGCAACAGCGCGGCGGCGACCAGGAGGCCCGCATCCAGCTGACGCTCGAGGAGGCGGCCGCGGGCGGCGAGCGCACGATCACGCTCACCGACCCGCAGACCGGCAACCAGCAGACGCTGCAGCTGAAGATCCCGCGCGGCATCCGGCCGGGGCAGAAGATCCGCCTCGCCGCCAAGGGCGCCGCCGGCAGCGGCGGCGGGCCGCCCGGCGATCTCTACCTGACCGTCGACGTGCTGCCGCACGGCCGCTTCCGCCTCGAAGGCAGCGACCTGCACACGACGCTGCCGATCACGCCGTGGGAGGCGGCGCTCGGCGGCACCGCCCAGCTCGAGACCTTGGAGACTCCGGTGACGGTGCGCATCCCCGCCGGCTCCCCGGCCGGGCGCCGCATCCGCTTGCGCGGCTACGGCTACCCGCAGGCCAAGGGGGGCAAGGGCGACCTCTTCGCCGAGCTCGACGTGGTGGTTCCGCCGCAGCTCTCCGACCGCGAGCGCGAGCTGTTCGAGGAGCTCGCCAAGGTCTCCAACTTCAATCCGCGCCGGTGACGATCTTGCCGCAACGACACTCCCCGAAAGGTTGACCGATATGGATCCCAACAAGCTGACGCAGAAATCGCAGGAGGCGATCGCCGCGGCGCAAAGCCTGGCGACGCGCCTCGGCCATCAGGAGGTCGACGGCGAGCACCTCGCCGCTGCCCTGCTCGAGCAGCCCGACGGCGTCGTGCCCCGGCTGCTCGCCCGCATGGAGGTGCCGGTCGACGCCGTGCGCTCGGCCATTGCCGCCGAGCTCGAGCGCCGCCCCAAGGTCTCCGGCCCCGCCGCCGAGGCGGGCAAGATCTACGTCACGCAACGCTTCCAGCAAGCGCTGGTGAAGGCCGAGGACGAAGCCAAGCGCCTCAAGGACGAGTACGTCTCCGTCGAGCACCTCTGGCTGGCCCTGCTCGACACCGCCGGCCGCGACGGCAGAGACGGTCCCGGACTTGGCAAGGTGTTCCGCCAGCTCGGCCTCGACCGCGATCGCACGCTCGCGAGCCTGCAGGCGCTGCGCGGCAACCAGCGCGTCACCTCCGCCAACCCCGAGGCCGCCTACGAGGCGCTGTCGAAGTACGGCATCGACCTCGTCGACCAGGCGCGGCGCGGCAAGCTCGACCCGGTGATCGGTCGCGACGACGAGATCCGCCGCGTCGTCCGCATCCTCTCGCGCAAGACCAAGAACAACCCGGTGCTCATCGGCGAGCCGGGAGTAGGTAAAACGGCCATTGTGGAGGGATTGGCTCAGAGAATCGTGCGCGGCGACGTCCCCGAGTGGCTCAAGGACCGCGCCGTCTGGTCGCTCGACATGGGCTCCCTGCTCGCCGGCGCCAAGTACCGCGGCGAGTTCGAGGAGCGCCTCAAGGCGGTGCTCAACGAGATCAAGGAGAGCGAAGGGCGCGTCGTCCTCTTCATCGACGAGCTGCACACCATCGTCGGCGCCGGCAAGACCGAAGGGTCGACCGACGCCGGCAACCTGCTCAAGCCGATGCTCGCCCGCGGCGAGCTGCACTGCATCGGCGCCACCACGCTCGACGAGTACAGGAAGCACATCGAGAAGGACGCCGCGCTCGAGCGCCGCTTCCAGCCGGTGCTGGTCGACGCGCCGATCGTCGAGGACACCATCTCGATCCTGCGCGGCTTGAAGGAGCGCTTCGAGGTCCACCACGGCGTGCGCATCCAGGACAACGCGCTGGTGGCGGCGGCGGTGCTCTCGCACCGCTACATCACCGACCGTTTCCTGCCCGACAAGGCGATCGACCTCGTCGACGAGGCGTGCGCCATGATCCGCACCGAGATCGACTCGCTCCCCGCCGAGCTCGACGAGATCACGCGCCGCATCATGCAGCTCGAGATCGAGGAGGCGGCGCTCTCGAAGGAGAAGGACAAGGGCTCCAAGGAGCGCCTCGAAGAGCTCCGCCGCGAGCTCGCCGAGCTGCAGGAGAAGGCGCACGGCATGCGCGCGCAGTGGGAGGCCGAGAAGGCCGCCATCGAGAAGGTGCGCGCGCTGCGCGAGCAGATCGAGCAGGTGCGCCGCCAGGTCGAGGAGGCGGAGCGCGACTACGACCTCAACCGCGCGGCGCAGCTCAAGCACGGCCAGCTGCCGCAGCTCGAGGCGCAGCTGCGCGAGGAGGAGGCGCGCATCGACCGCGGCGGCAACCAGCTGCTGCGCGAGGAGGTGACGGAAGAAGAGATCGCCGAGATCGTCTCGAAGTGGACCGGCATCCCGGTGACGCGGCTGATGGAGGGCGAGCGCGAGAAGCTGCTGCGCCTCGACGAGATCCTGCACCAGCGGGTGGTGGGCCAGGAGGAGGCGGTGCAGCTGGTCGCCGACGCGGTGATCCGCGCCCGCTCGGGGATCAAGGACCCGCGGCGGCCGATCGGCTCGTTCATCTTCCTCGGCCCCACCGGCGTCGGCAAGACCGAGCTGGCGAAGGCGCTCGCCGAGGCGCTCTTCGACAGCGAGGAGAACATGGTGCGCATCGACATGTCCGAGTACATGGAGAAGCACACGGTGTCCCGGCTGGTGGGCGCGCCGCCCGGCTACGTCGGCTACGAGGAGGGCGGGCAGCTCACCGAGGCGGTGCGGCGGAAGCCCTATTCGGTGCTGCTCTTCGACGAGATCGAGAAGGCGCATCACGACGTCTTCAACGTGCTGCTGCAGATCCTCGACGACGGCCGGCTGACCGACGCGCAGGGGCGCACCGTGGACTTCAAGAACACGGTGATCATCATGACGTCGAACATCGGCAGCCCGCACTTGCTGGAGGGGATCACGGAGCGCGGCGAGATCCACGACGCGGCGCGCGACGCGGTGATGCGGGAGCTACGGGCGCACTTCCGGCCGGAGTTCCTCAACCGCGTCGACGACATCGTGCTGTTCCGCCCGCTGCGGCTGGAGGAGATCGAGCGCATCGTCGACCTGATGACGGCCGACCTGCGCAAGCGGCTCGCCGACCGCGGCATTTCGCTGGTGCTCAGCGAACCGGCGCGCCTCCTCATCGCCCGCGAAGGCTTCGATCCCGTGTACGGCGCGCGCCCGCTGCGACGGTATCTGCAGCGACAGCTCGAGACCCGCATCGGCCGCGCGTTGATCGCCGGCGAGGCGAGCGAGGGCTCGTCGATCGAGGTGGGCGTCGGGGATAGTGGGTTGGCGGTGGAGATCCGCAAGCCCGAGCCTGTGGCCGTGGGCTGACGAGGTCGCTGAGCGGTCGCTGGTCGCCGGGCGGCTCGGCGTCGAGGTGACCAGGCGCTCGCTGGTCGCGGGCCGTCGCTCGCTACGGTTCCGGAGGGCACCGCCGCGGGGGCCGCTCGCCACACGTGGTCTGCCGAGGAGATGGCTCGCTTCTCTCCAGGCGCGCGGAACGGCCGCTGCCTCCAACCGCTCGACGAAGCGCCTTCCGAGAACCCCCGCCGCGGCGCCCTCCGGAACCGTAGACGCGAACGCCTTCACGAGTGGTCACCGAGTATCCGGGTGGCGAGCTCGCGTGTCGCCGTGGTCGTTGTTTCCGCTTGCCTCGCGCCCTTTTGTCGCTGCGACGGTGAGCCCGGCGTGCCGCTCGGGCGACGGGATGCGCACCGGCGACTTTCCCGTCACAACTCGCGCTCCACTGCGGTCGACGGAGGCGGCGATTCGCTTCGCTCTCGCCGCCGGAGCGGTTTGAGTTCCCTTGTGGCCGTCCGCCCGCGAAGGTTCGATCCGGTGTACTGGCGGTGGAGATTCGCAGGCGGATCAAGGTGCCGGTTGGCTAAAGATTGACGCCGGGCGGCCACCTGGCAGGCTGGCAACTCGGCGTAGCGGCGAGGGGTCTCGAGGACCTCGAGAAAACCTTGCGCAAGGCATCCCTCTTGCTTCCTGAAGACCACAGCATTTTCGTGTGCTGGCTGAGACGCAGCAATCTCGTGGTCAACCCATGTGGAGGAGGGATTCCCGATGAAGAAGACCTTCGCGGTCTGGATCCTCGGCGCCGCCGTGCTCCCAATCGACGCCGCGGCACAGAGCCCGCCACCGCCATTCGCGCGCACCGAGCAGCGCGCGCCCTGCCGCGACCACGACCCCTTGCGCCGGCCGCTCTTCGGCGAGACTCACGCCCACACCGGCTACTCGTTCGACGCCTACTCGATCGGCACCGTCGCCCTGCCTCGCGACGCCTACCGCTACGCCCAGGGGGGCGCCGTCTACGTCGCCGACGCGGCCAGCAATCCGACCCGCTGCGCCCAGCAGCCGCGGCCGCTCGACTTCGCCGTCCTCACCGATCACGCCGAGTACTTCGGCGCCATGACCATCTGTACGACCCCCGGGCGCGACGGATATGACACGCCGGATTGCAAGGTTTACCGGGCGACCCGGGCCGTCGCCCTCGCCAACCCCTGGGGCATCGGGCTGATCCTCGACCCGCCGCAGCCGCCGCGGATCTGCGACCCCGACAACGCCAACTGCCACGCCAGCTCGCTCTCCTTCTGGCAGGACATCCAGGCCGCGGCGGAGGAGGCCTACGACCGCAGCCCCGCCTGCCGGTTCACCTCCTTCGTCGGCTACGAGTGGACCTCGATGCCCGGCAACAACAACCGGCACCGCAACGTCGTCTTCCGCAACGATCGCGTGCCCAAGCTGCCGGCGAGCAACTTCGACACCGGCAACGACGAACGGGTGCTGTGGACGCGGCTGCAGAAGGAGTGCCGCGACGCCGGCAACGGCTGCGACGTCCTCACCATCCCCCACAACGGCAACCTGAGCGGCGGGCAGCTCTACACGTTGACGTCCGAGGAGAACACTGCCGCCTACGCGCGCCTGCGCTCGTTCTGGGAGCCGCTGTCGGAGATCCACCAGGGGAAGGGCAACTCCGAGTGCCGCACGGGAACGGACACCAAGGACCCCGAGTGCGGCTTCGAGCAGCTCATCGCGCAGAACCTCAACTTCGCCTTCACCGGCGGCGGCGGCTCGGGCAAGGGCGACTTCGCGCCGAATTCCTTCCTGCGCAACGTGCTGAAAATCGGGCTGAGCAAGGAGGTCGAGCTCGGCGCGAACCCGTTCAAGCTCGGCTTCGTCGGCGGCACCGACACCCACAACGCTACGCCCGGCGGCACCGACGAGGCGAACTTCGTCGGCCTCCACGGCACCACGACCGGCGACGCCGCGGGGATGATCAACCAGGTCCTCTTCAACCCCGGCGGTCTGGCGGTGGTGTGGGCCGAAGAGAACTCCCGCGACGCGATCTTCGAGGCCATGCGCCGGCGCGAGACCTATGCCACCAGCGGCACGCGCCCGATCGTGCGCTTCTTCGCCGGCTGGGACCTGCCGCGGGACCTCTGCAGCCGCACCGACTTCGTCCAGGTCGGCTACCAGCTCGGGCGTGCCGATGGGCGGGGACCTGGCGCCGCGGCCCCGCCGCGGCTCCGGTTCCAGCCCGCGCTTCGCGGTGATGGCGATGAAGGACCCGGGCAGCGAAGGGATCGACCGATGCCTTCCCCGACGTCTGCACGGTCCATCACCAGGCGCCGAAGCTGCAGCGCATCGAGATCGTCAAGGGGTGGCTCGACGACCGGGGCCGGCAGCAGGAGAAGGTGGTCCGCGTCGCCGGGGGTGAGGGTCCGATGGGCAGCGTCGATCCGCAAAGCTGCGCCCCCGTCGGTCCCGGTCACAACTCGCTCTGCACCGTGTGGGAGGACCCGGAGTTCGATGCGGACCAGCATGCCTTCTACTACGCCCGCGTGCTGGAGAACCCGACCTGCCGCTGGAGCACCTACCTCTGCAAGCAGCTCGGCCTCGATCCCTTCCGCCCGGACGAGTGCCAGAAGCAGCTCGTGGCGCGGTACTCCGACGTGGTGCCGCCGCCGCAGGGCCTCAATCCGCCACCCTCGCCGCAGGATGCGTTCGGCATCTGCTGCGCGATGAAACCGGGGCCGGTGGTCGCGCCCACCAAGACGCCGCGGATCGCCCAGCAAAGGGCGTGGACCTCGCCCGTCTGGTATCAGCCGCGATCCGGCGGCCGGCTCTAGATGGACGCCACCGGCGACGTCGCCGGCAAGCCGCGGTGGGCGCTGCCTGGCCTCGCGCGCAGCCCCCTCCTGCACTTCCTGGTGCTGGGCGGAGCGCTCTACCTGCCTGCGCGCCGCGGTGGCGCCCCCGACAGCGGTGGCGCCGCCGGCGGGAAGCACGGTCGCGCTACGGGCTCGCGCCGAGCCCGGACCGCCCGCCGCCGATCCCTACCTGGTCACCATCACCGCCGAGCAGGTCGGGCGCCTGCGCGAGGGTCTCCAGCAGAACCCGTTGAGCCGGCCCGCACCCGCGGACGAGGCGCGGCTCATCGCGCGGCTGGTCGAGGAAGAGATCCTCTACCGCGAGGCGGTCCGCCGCGGGCTCGACGATGCCGAGCCGGTACGCGCGCGGCTGGAGCAGAACATGCGATTCCTCCAGCCCGGCGACGAAGGCGAAGCCGACGCCGCGGGCGGCAACCTCTACGCCGAAGCGCTGGAGATCGGCCTCGATCGCACCGACCCGGTGGTGCGACGGTACATCGTGGCGCAGATGCGGCTCCTCGCGCGGGCGGGGACCAGTCCCGACGTCTTCACCGACGCGGAGCTCGCCGATCACCTCCGCCGCCACGCCGCGCGTTTTGCCCTGCCGGCCTTCGTGCGCCTCAGCCACGTCTACCTCGACGAGGATCGGCGTGGGTCGGCGCTCGAGGGCGACGCCCGCCGGCTGCTCGACCGGCTGCGTGCGGGGAGGGTGGCGCCGGCGGCGGCCCCGGGGCTCGGCGACCCCTTCTTCCCCGGGCATCACCCGCCGCTCGCCGCCCGCGGCGAGCTGGCGAAGACCTACGGGGCCGCCTTCGCCGACGCCGTCGATGCGCCTGCCGGTGGACACCTGGTCGGGGCCGGTGCGCTCGGCCTACGGGCTCCACCTCGTGTGGATCCACGCCAGCGTGCCGGGAGAGCCGCCGCGGCTCGCCGACGTCCGCAGCCAGCTGTCGCTCGAGCTGGCGCAGGAGAGGCAGGAGGAGCGGCACGCGGTGTTCGTGCGCGACCTGCGGCGCCGCTATCGAGTGCGGATCGAGCTCCCGACACCGTTCGCAGCCGCACCCGCTGGGGATACCTACCGATGACGGAAGGCGTCGCACGAGGCCCACGACGCGCGAGGCCGCACCGGCGCCGCCGGCTCGGCACCACGCTCCTTCTCGTGCTCGGCGCGGCGCTCGTTCTTCTGTTCGGCGCGGCGCCTGCGACTGCCCATCCTCTCGCGCCCTCGCTCCTCGATCTGCACGAGACGAGCCCGGGCCGGGTCGCGGTGCTCTGGAAGCGACCGCTGCTGCTGCGGGTCGGCGTCCGCCTCGAGCCCGTCCTCCCTGCCCGATGCCGGCCGGCCGCGCCGCTGATCGAGACGACGGAGGAGACCGCCCTGGTGGCGCGCTGGACGGTGGACTGCGGTCGCGGCGGCCTCGCCGGCGAGAGGATCGCCGTGCGAGGGCTCGGCGCGGCCGGCTCGGACGCCCTCGTCCGCATCGCGCTGGCCGACGGCCGGAGCTTCCGCGCCGTGCTCCGCCCCGACGCCCCCTCCTTTCTCCTGCCCTCGGCGCAAGACCGGGCGGACGTGGCGGCGGCTTATCTGGCGCTGGGGATCGAGCATCTGCTCACCGGTTGGGACCACTTGGCGTTCGTGCTCGGGTTGGTGCTTCTGGTGGGGAGCCGGCGGCGACTCCTGGGCACCATCACTGCCTTCACCCTCGGCCACAGCGTGACACTGTCGCTCGCGGCGCTCGGTCTGGTCCGCTTGCCGCCGGCGCCCATCGAGGCGGCGATCGCGCTCAGCATCCTCGTCCTCGCCGTCGAGCTGGCGAGGCGCGATCGCGCCACGCTCATCGCCCGCCGGCCCTGGCTGATGGCGGCAGGCTTCGGCCTCCTCCACGGTCTCGGCTTCGCCGGCGCGCTCGCGCAGGTGGGGCTGCCGGTGCAGGAGATCCCGTTCGCCCTCCTCTCGTTCAACGTCGGGATCGAGCTCGGGCAGGTCGGCTTCGTCGGCGCCGTCATGGCCCTCGGCGTGGCCCTCCGCCCGCTCCTGCGTCGGCTCCCGGCCTGGAGCACCGCCGTTCCCACCTACGCCATCGGTACCCTCGCCGCCTGCTGGATGCTGGAGCGCCTGGCTGCCGTCTGAGGCGCTTGGCCTCTCACCACTCTCCCCCACGGTGATGTCAAAGCTCCTTAGAAATGTCCCCGATCGCGGCGAGGCGAGCGAGGGCTCGTCGATCGAGGTGGGGCGTCGGGGATATGGGTTGGCGGTGGAGATCCGCAAGCCCGAGCCGGTGGCGGTGGGCTGACGAGGTAGCTGAGCGTTCGCTGGTCGGCGGCCGAGGGGCGTCGAGGTAGCTCAGCGTTCGCTGGTCGCCGGCCGGCGCTCGCTACGGTTCCGGAGGGCACCGCCGCGGGGGCCGCTCGCCACACGAGGTCTGCCGAGGAGATGGCTCGCTCTTCTCCGGGCGCACGCAGGAGCTGCTGCCTGCGAGCGTCCGGCGCAGCGCCCTCCGAAAGCCCCCCCGCCGCGGCGCCCTCCGGAACCGTAGACGCGAACGCCTCCATGAATGGCCACCAAGCGACCGCGTGGCAAGCTCGTGTGTCGCCGTGGTCGCTGTGGCGGCCTGCCTCGCGCTCCTCCATCGCTGCCACGGTGAGCCCGTCGTGCCGCTCGGGCGCCGTGCTGCGCTACGTCGCTCTTCCCGTCAGGACTCGCGGTCCACTGCGGTCGCTAGAGACGGCGATTCGCTTCGCTCTCGCCAAGGCCTCAAGCGCCGCGGCCTTCCCGCGACGGCTCAAGGCCAGATTCCCGGCCCGGTGACCTAGACTCTTCCCGATTCCGATGGAACTCCCACGCGCGCGGGAGCCCCGAGTCCCACCCGTCGTGACCGAGCCACGCAAACATCACTACGTCCCCGCCTTCTACCTCGCAGGCTTCACGCCTTCGGGAGAAAGAGAGGACTTTCTCTGGGTGCACGACCTGCAGCAGCAAGGCAGAAAATGGCGCGCGCGGCCGGACAATGCCGCTCACGAGCGCGACTACTATCGGATCGAACAAGAAGGTGTCCCCGCCAACGCCGTTGAGCAGGCGTTCGGCATCTTCGAAGGCCAGGCCGCGACCGCCCTCGAAAGCATCGCCACAACGCGCGCCGTGCCACGAGGCGAGAACCTCGCTACTGCGCTCAACTTCGTCGCCCTACAGATCGTAAGGGTGCCGACCTTCCGGGCCATGATCGAACGGAACATGGTGGAACTCAGCAAGTGGCAGATGAAGATGGTCTTCGGCGATCCCCGCGCCTTCGAGTTCGTGATGCAGGACATGCGGAAGAAGGGCTCCAAACTGCCCGACGGCATCACCTGGGAACAGATGCGGGACTATGTCTTCGACGAGAGTCGTTACACCGTCGAGATCAACCGAGGTTCTACTCTCGGCACGCTCCTCGACGTTTCCAAGTCGGTGTTGCCCGTCCTGGCAGCTAGGCAATGGTCGCTTGTCGTCGCGAACGACGATGCGCCCGACTTCGTCACCACGGATAGTCCCGTGTCGCTGGTGGCCACAACCCCGGATGCCCCGCCGTTCATCGGCTTCGGTTTGCGCTGCACCGAGGTGAGCGTGCCTCTCACGCGCCGGGTCGCTCTCGTCGGCAACTTCGATCAGGAGCCGGCGGTCATTGAAGCCGACAGGATCCTCGTCGGCCTCGCCAACCGCCAGCTCATCGCCCAGGCGGAGAGGTTTGTGTTCTCGCGGACCGAGGAGGTTGTCCTGAGCGTGCCGCGAGAGTGAGCAGGGGTATTGCCGCCGGGCTCCCTCGTCGGCGACCGGCCGAGTCTCCACTGGGCGGAGCCAGAACGAGGAGGCTGAAGCTGCGATGACAATGCGCTCGCTAGAGGCAGTGGTCGACGACCTGGAGCGACTCGGGGCATCGGAGGTGTGGCTGATCGGATCGCGGGCGAATGGCACGGAGCGGCAGGACTCGGATTGGGACTTGCTCGTCATTGGCAAGGCCAACCTTCGCAAGCGACTCTCGGCGCAGGAGCCCTGGACTGGCTTCGATCTCCTCGTGCGCGCGCGCTGGAAAGAGGGCCTCGTCTTCGTTTCACCGTGGAACAGCGCAGAGAGGCGAAGGAAGGTCCTAACGGCGAAGAGCTTGAGATGGAAGGCCACCACCTCAGATGTCATCGCGGACTATGAGGAGTGGAAGGAAACCACCCCCGGCTTTGCCTCACCTCGCCGGCGGGCGGCGCGCCGACTGCTCCCTCGACCCGAGCCACGCGTGTAACCCGCGGCGTTTTACTTCGTTCGCTTCCTAGCTCTAGCGACCGTGGGACTCGCCCGGGCTTGCTGGGCTCCTGAGACATCTGGACGTTCAGGAGGAGCGGTTGGCGTCGCTTGTCGCTGCGACGGTGAGCCCGCCGTGCCGCTCGCATATGAAGATGCGCTCCGCCGATTCTTCCGTCACAACTCGCGCCGCACGGTTCGCCCGAAGCGGCGATTTCGCTTCGCTCGGTCGAAGCGCGGTCGTCCGCCTTCGCCTCGGACGACCGGAGACGGCGATTCGCTTCGCTCTCGCCGCCGGAGTCGGGCGACCGCGGGTGTGCCGCGAGTGGGCCACGGAGTGCCGTCGGAGCGACGCCGTTGGACTAGCGGCACAACAGAGCCAATAAGGTAGCGGCAAGCGAGCGCGAGGTACAGCGCTCCAGCCACCACGGCGACATTCGAGCTCGCCCACAGGTCGCTCAGCATCCACTCATGTAGGCGGGTACGAGGCGGATCCGGGGGCCGCCGCGGCGGGGGCTCTCGGAGGGCGCTTCGTCCAGCGCTCGCCGACAGCGGTCCTGCGTGCGCCCGGAGAGGAGCGAGCCATCCTCCTTGGCATACCTCGCGTGGCGAGCGTCCCCCGCGGCGGCGGCTCCCGGATCCGCCCGCCACCCGCCGGCCGAGTGGTCAACTGCGCTCAACGACCACGACCTCCTCGCCCTCCTCCCACCCCGCCACGACCAAGAACCAACCACTCACTGCCGATCTCATTGACCCGCCCTCAGCTGCTACGTATACTGCGCTAGCTCCTATGGTTTCGCGGCATAGCCCCCTTTCCCGGCCGGCAGGGACGCCCGATCGCCCCGTGCAACTCGTGGGGCGACGCATTCGGCGACTTCGCAAGGACCGCTGTCTGGCGCTCGAAGACCTCGCCGCCACGGCCGGTCTCCAGCCCGCCGATCTCATACGCCTCGAGAAGGGGGAATACCGCGCCAGCCTCGACGTCTTGTTCCGTATTCTCGGAGCGCTCGAAGTCGACGGCCAAGCCTTCTTCGCGGAGCTCGCGAACGACGGGCCAGCCGCGGAGAGCAGACACGCCATTCGCGAGCTGTGAGCTCGCTGGGAGGGGTTCGGTGAACAACGACGACAGCGCCTCGGCGGTCTACGAGCGGGAGTGGCAGTCGGCGGTGGCCGCCAACGAGAGCGGGCGCCTCGAGGAGGCGAGGCGGCACCTGTCGGCGGCCCTGGCGGCCGCGCAGGTGCTGCGCGACGAAGAGCTCGAAGAGCGCGTCCTCTGCGGCCAGGCCGCCGTCGCCGCCGCCCTTGGCGAGGCCGACGACCACGTGCCGCGGCTGTGCGCCATCGTGCTCCGCAACCGTTCCAACACCAACGCCTTCCTCGCCGCCAACAACATCGCCCGCGCCTGCGAGCTGCGCCGCGACAACAAGAAGGGCCTCTTCTACGCCCGCATCGCCCGTGAGCGCGCCGAGGTGCTGGGGCGCAGCGAGTGGATCGCCGCCGCCTCGAACCAGATCGCCAACCTGCTCCTCGCCGACAGCTACTTCGAGGACGCCGTCACCAGCTACCGCGAGGCGCTGGCGCTGCTGCCCGACAGCGACGGCCAGCGGCAGCTCACCTACCTCGCCAACCTCGGCTACTGCGAGCTCGTGCTCGGCCGCCACCAGCGCGGGCTCGGCCTCCTCTACCGCTGCCTGCGCGCCGCGCGCCGCCACGGCTGGACGCGCCTGCAGATGATCGCCCACGTCGACATCTGCTACGGCCACCTCGAGCTCGGCCGCCACGAGCACGCCGAGCGCCACGGCCGCCGCGGCCTGCGCCTCGCCGAAGCGATCGGCGAGAGCGACTGGGTGAAGAACGCCCTCTACATGCTCGGCGAGGTCGCCGTGCTGGCCGGCGCCGACACCCGCGCCTACGCCTGGTTCCACGAGCTGCAACACCGCTTCTACCCCGGCCAGTCGCACCTGCCCGACCTGCTGCTCAGCGTCGACATCCGCAAGCTGATCAACCTGAGAGCCTGACCATGCGGCCATCGACCCTCGCCTTCCTCACCCTCGGCGGCGCCGCCCTGCTCGCCGCCTCGCCGGCCTCGGCCGACGGCCGCACGCTGCTCGGCTCGGCGGGCGAGGTTTACACGGTGCAGCGCGGCGCCTACGGCGCGCTGTTCAGCGACGCTCCGGCGGGCGCCGGCGGCTTCCCCGTGCTCGCCCTCGACGTCGTCAAGGACGGCCACCTCAAGCGCGTCCTCGTGCCCGGTACCGGCGGTCCCGAGGACGAGCGCGACGCCGCCCTCGCCCTCGATAGCGTCGGCAACCGGGTCTACGTGGTCTGGCAGTCGGAGCGCGTCTTCACCGTTGCCGGCTACGGCGCCCAGGGCGATCAGGGTTGGCAGCAGCCGGTCGACCTCGCCGGCGATCCGGCGAGCGCCAAGCGCAACCCGCAGCTCGCGACGTCGGTGGTGCAATACGAGAGGCTCGACGCCGAAGGCAACAAGGTGCCGGCGAGCCGCGTCGTCCTCCACCTCGTCTACCACGAGGACGGCGCCGGCGGCGAGCGGATGCTCTACACCGGGGCCGCCATCGAGGGCGACTCCGTGTTGCCGGCGCCGCAGGCCTTCGAGCTGCGGGCGCTCGCGGGGAATGCACCGCCGGTGGCCAACGCGCCGGTCTCCCCCGCCAGCCTGCGGCAGCGCCCGGTGGCGCGCAACGGGCGCGACACCGAGAACGTCGGCCTCGCCTTCATCGACGCCGACCGCGGCGAGCTGGTCACCCTCGAGCTGCGCCCCATCGACCCCGACCTGCACTGCTTCGGCGACAAGGCGCGCGCCGTCATCATCGACCTCATCGAGCGCCACCCAGGTATCCCGCGCGACCTGCTCGTCGAAAAGGCGCGCGCCGTCATCATCGACCTGGCGCGGCGTCTCATGCACCCGGTGGTCGCCGACTTCCTCAGCCGCAGCTTCCTCGATCGGCTGGCAGCGGACCCCAACCAGGAGCCGCGGGCCGCAGCCGACGCCGCTTGGGCGAAGGCGATCAACGACGGCATCACCCTGCAGCAGGGCAGCGCCGCCGGCAACCGGCGCCTGATCGAGCTCGCCGCGGCCGACGCCGACGGCACCAGCCGCGCGCTCGACCTGCGTTGGGTGTCGCGCCGCGCGCTGCCGCCGCTGCCGGCCGAGGGCGACCTCAAGCTGTTCCTCTCGTCGCGCGCGCAGGAGGCGTCGGTGGCGTGGAACGCGCCGGGAGCGGTGCGCTACCGCGAGACGCAGGGCGGCGGATGGGACTCGCTGCGCAGCCTGGCGATCGGGCCGACGCTGTCGCGCGAGCAGGCGTTCAAGCTCGTCGAGCAGCGGCTCGACGAGCAGTAGTCAGCGAAGGCGGCGCCTGACGGCCGCCTTCGCCTTCTCGACGTATGGCTCCACGCCCGGCGCCGCGCAGCGCGGCAGGGTCTGGCCGAGGGCCTGCTCGATGGCGCGCACCTGCTCGCGGTCCTGCCAGGTGGCGATCGTCGACACCACGCCGGCCGCCGTGCCGCGGGCGGTGCGGCCGGCGCGGTGGACGTAGTCCTCCACCGTCTCGGGGACGTTGTAGTTGACGATGTGGTCGATGATCGGGATGTCGATGCCGCGCGCCGCGATGTCGGTGGCGACGAGGATGCGGTGCTCGCCCTCGCGCAGCCCCTGCAGCGCCGCGACGCGCTGCTGCTGGGTGAGGTCGGAGTGGATGCGCTCCACCGGATGCCCCTCGCGCTCGAGCTGGCGCGACGCCCACTCGGCGTCGATCTTGCGTCGCACGAAGACGAGCACGGCGCCCTTCTCCTGCTCGACCAGCGCGAAGAGGGCGCGCTTCTTGTCCTTCTCCTCCACCATGTAGAGCCGGTGCTCGATGCCGGCGGCGGCGCGGGTACCGGGGCGCAGGTTGACGATCGCCGGCGAGTCCATGAAGCGCTTGGCCAGGCGCTCGATGGTGGGCGGCATGGTGGCGGAGAACATCATCGTCTGCCGCCAGGTGGGCAGCCGCTCGAGGATGCGGTTCATCTGCGGCAGGAAGCCGAGGTCGAGCATGTGGTCGGCCTCGTCGAGCACCAGGTGCTCGATGACGTCGAGCTTGACGTTGCCGCGCTCGACGTGGTCGAGCAGCCGCCCCGGCGTGGCGACGACGATGTCGGGCCCGCCGCGCAGCGCGTCGACCTGCGGCCCCATCCGCACGCCGCCGATGATGCAGGCGGCCTTGAGCTGGTGGCTGCGGCCGAAGAGCTCGAGGAAGGCCTGCGTCTGCAGCGCGATCTCGCGCGTCGGCGAGAGGATCAGCCCGCGCACGCCGCGGCCGTGCCACAGCCGCTGGGCGAGCGGCAGCGCGAAGGCGGCGGTCTTGCCCGAGCCGGTCTGCGCCAGGCCGATGACGTCGCGGCCGGAGAGCGCCAGCGGGATCACCTCCGCCTGGATCGGCGTCGGGTGGACGAAGCCGATCTCGGCGAGAGCGTCGAGGATCGGCGGGGAGAGGCCGAGTGCGGTGAAGCTCTTGTCGGTGGTGTCTACGGTGTGCTGCGGGATGGCACCGGTGAACATCAGGCTCATAGTAACCGGGCTCGCTTCTTGCTCAGCGGTGGGCGATGACGTGAAGGGAGGGTGGCATGGGCATCATCGCGTGGATCGTCTTCGGCCTGCTTGCCGGCTGGATCGCCAAGCTGCTGATGCCGGGCAGCGACCCGCAGGGCTGCATCATCACGATGGTGATCGGCGTGCTCGGGGCGGTCATCGGCGGCTTCATCGGCACCTGGCTGGGCTTCGGCTCGGTCACCGGCTTCGATCTGCGCAGCTTCATCATCGCCGTCGTCGGCGCGGTGCTGCTGCTGGCGCTCTCCCGGCTGATCCGCAGGCGACGCGTGTAGCGATCGCCTACTTGGCGAGCGTCCTCCGGCGCGACGCCGAGAGGACGCGCTTGCGCAGGCGGAACGCCTTCGGCGTCACCTCCACCAGCTCGTCCTCGCGGATGAACTCGAGCGCCTGCTCGAGCGACAGCCGCCGTGGCGGCACCAGCCGCACCAGCTCGTCGCTCGTCGAGCTGCGCATGTTGGTGAGCTTCTTCTCCTTGGTGATGTTGACGTCGAGGTCGCTGTCGCGGGCGTGCTCGCCGACGATCATCCCCTCGTAGACCTCCTCGGTGGGGCCGACGAAGAGGGTGCCGCGCGGCTGCAGGTGGTCGATGGCGTAGGCGGTCGCCTTGCCGGCGCGATCGGAGACCAGCACGCCCGTCGATGCGGTGGGCGATCTCGCCCTGCCACGGCTCCCAGCCGTCGAAGAGGTGGTTCATCAGACCGGCGCCGCGCGTCTCGGTGAGGAACTCGGTGCGGAAGCCGATCAGCCCGCGCGACGGGATGCGGAACTCCAGGCGCACGCGGCCGCTGCCGTGGTTGACCAGGTTGAGCAGCCGCCCCTTGCGCATGCCGACCTTCTGCGTGACGCCGCCCACCGACTCCTCGGGGCAGTCGATGACCAGCTGCTCCATCGGCTCGTGCAGCTTGCCGTCGACGGTCCGGGTGATCACCTCCGGCTTGCCCACCGCCAGCTCGTAGCCCTCGCGGCGCATCATCTCGATGAGGATCGCCATCTGCAGCTCGCCGCGGCCGGAGACCTGGAAGGCCTCGGGCGCGTCGGTCGCCTCGACGCGGATGGCGACGTTGAAGCGCGCCTCGCGCAGCAGCCGTTCGCGCAGCTTGCGGGAGGTGACGTGCTGCCCCTCGCGGCCGGCGATCGGCGAGTCGTTGACGGCGAAGACCATGGCCAGCGTCGGCTCGTCGACGTGGATGGGCGGCAGCGGCCGCGGATCGAGCGGGTCGGTGACGGTGTCGCCGATCGTCACCTCCTCGATGCCCGCCACCGCGACGATGTCGCCCGCCGCCGCCTCGGCGATCTCCACCCGGCGCAGACCGTCGTAGCCGTAGAGGCCGGTGACCTTGAAGGCGACGGTGTTGCCGTCGCGGTGGGCGACCGCCGCCTCCTGCCCCTTGCGTCACGCCGCCGTTGAAGAGGCGGCCGATGGCGAGGCGGCCGACGTAGTCGTCGTAGTCGAGGCTGGTGACCAGCAGCTGCAGCGGCATCGTCGGCGAGTACGACGGCGCCGGCACCGTGCGCAGGATCTCCTCGAAGAGCGGCGCCAGCGTCGTCTCCTCGCCGTCGGGCGACGGGCGGCAGGTGCCCTTCCTGGCGTTGCAGTACCAGACCGGGAAGTCGAGCTGCTCCTCGTCGGCGTCGAGGTCGATGAACAGGCTGTAGATCTCGTCGAGCACCTCGGCCGGCCGCGCGTCGGGGCGGTCGATCTTGTTGATCACCACGATCGGGGTGAGCCGCTCCTCGAGCGCCTTGCGCAGCACGAAGCGGGTCTGCGGCAGCGGCCCCTCGCTGGCGTCGACGAGCAGCAGCACGCCGTCGACCATCTTGAGCGTGCGCTCCACCTCGCCGCCGAAGTCGGCGTGGCCGGGGGTGTCGACGATGTTGATGCGGGTGCCGCGGTAGTGGATGGAGGTGTTCTTGGCGAGGATGGTGATGCCCTTCTCGCGCTCGAGGTCGTTGGAGTCCATCACCCGCTCCATCACCGCCTCGTTGGCGCGGAAGATCCCGCTCTGCCAGAGCATGGCGTCGACCAGCGTCGTCTTGCCGTGGTCGACGTGGGCGATGATCGCCAGGTTGCGCACGTCGGCGCGGCGCTCGCGTTCGGCGGCTGGCGCCACCGGGTCCATCTGTGCCTGCACTGCTGCCTCCGGGGAGTCGGTGGAAATGAGTCGGCGGGGCGGAAACGAAGCGGCCGGAGCGGAGCCCCGGCCGCGTGAAGTATAGCACTGCCGCCGTTGGGCTTGCGGGTGCATGGTGACGGGTGCCTTCGCGGGGGAATAGCCCCTTGTTCACCCCTGTTCCCCTCCTTGCACCCTGAAGCGACGGGCTGACGGCGCCCGCATGCAGACGACGATCACCCTGGCAGCTGCTGCCAGCCTTCGAGATCGGCCCTCTCGGCGAGGCAACGAAGGAGCACGATGCGCCGCACGACTCGCACCCTGGTCACCGCTCTCGGCCTGTTGCTGGTCATCGCCGCCGCCGTGGGGGCCCTGCTCGGGCAGAAGCGGCGCGCGCACGCGCCGCTGACCCGCGAGGTCGCGGCAAACCCCGTCGCGGCGCCGCCGCCCACCGCCGCCGAGGCCTACGCCCAGGCGGCGGCCGCCTTCCGCCGCGGTGACGTCGAGACCGTGCGCGAGCTGCTCACCAGCCTCGGCGACCGCGAGCCGAAGGAGCGCCAGCGGGCGCTGCTGGTGCTCGGGCTGCACCAGTACGCGAGCGGCCAGCTTCGCCGCCGCTCGTGACGTGCTGCAGATGGTGGCCGATCCGGCGGGCGAGCTCGAGGACTGGCGGCTCTTCGCCCTCGCCGACGCGGCCTCGCGCCAGAGCGACGAGAAGCTCGCCGACCGCGCGCTGGCGCTGCTGCTGGAGCGCGGCAGCTCGGCTCCGCTGCGCGGGCGCGCCCTGCTGGTCGCGGCACAGCGCGCCTGGGACCGCGGCGAGACCGAGCGCGCCCTCAACTGGATCGAGCTCGCGCGCACGCAGCGCCTGCCGCGGCCTCGCCGCCACCGACGTCGACGTGCTGGCGTGGCGCATCGGCGTCGCCCTCGGCGACCGCGTCGTCGAGCGCGTCGCCGCCAAGCGCCTCCTGGTGAGCTCGCCGGTGAAGGCCAGCGAGCTGCGCGTCGGCGACGTCTTCCGCGACGAGACCGGCCGCATCGACAGCTGGGACGGCGTGCTCACCCGCGCCGAGGTCGAGCAGCGCGCCGAGAAGTGGCTCGCCGCCGACCAGGGGCTCGCCGCCGCCAGTACGCTCGCCACCATTCCCGTTGCCGACCGCGACCTGCGCTGGTACCTGCTGCAGGCCGAGGCCCTGACGCAACAAGGCCAGGGCGCCCTCGCCTACGCGCTGCTGCGCAGCGTCTTCCCGGAGACCAAAGAGGACGAGGCGCGGCTGGAGTGGGAGCGCGCGCTGCGCCGCCGCCGACGTGGCGACCGCGCGTCCGGGGCGCGAACAACCTGCAGTCGAGCGAGCGCACGCGCATGCTGGCGATGGCGCAGAAGCACCTGCGCCGCGTCGTCGCCCTCGACGTCGACACCGCCACCTCGGTGCCGGCGGTGCGCAAGCTCTACGGCCTGCTCGCCGAGTCGGGGCGCTTCGACGAGGCGATGGAGATGCTCGAGCTGCTGCGCAAGCTCGACCCGGCAGACCGCACCGGCGCGTCGCACCTGTGGAAGCGCGGCTGGGACGAGTTCGAGCACGAGCAACTACACGGCGGCCATCGGCTACTGGACGCAGCTCGAGCAGCTCTACCCCCGCGACCGCGAGACCCACCGCGGCCGCTACTGGAAGGGGCGCGCGCTCGAGGAGCTGGGCCAGCGTCACCGCGCCGAGGAGCTCTACCGCGAGGTGATCGCCAACGCCGACACCGCCGACTTCTACGTGCGGCAGGCGGCAGCGCGCCTGCGGACCGACAGCGGTGACGCAGCCGTGGCCGAGCAGCAGCCGGGCAGCCGCTCGGAGAGCTGGCCGCGGGAGCCGGCGATGCGGCGGGTGCTGGTGCTCTCGAACTTCGGGCTCGACAAGCTGGCGCGAGGTCGAGCTCGCGGGGCTCGCGCAGCCCGACGGCGACGACGAACACGCGCGCGACCTGCAGGCGCTCGAAGGGCATCCTCACCGTGCGGCAGGGCAACGCGCGCAAGGGCGTGCAGCTGCTGCGCGCGGCCTTCCCCGACGCTCGGCGGGCCGTTCCAGGCGACGGTGCCGCCGGCGGTGCTCGAGGCCTACTACCCGCTGCAGTTCGACGACACCATCCGCAGCAACGCCGCAGAGCACGGCCTGCCGCCGGCGCTGGTGGCCGGGATCATCCGCCAGGAGAGCTCGTTCGACACGCCGGGCGCAGAGCTGGGCCGGCGCGCGCGGCCTGATGCAGATCATGCCGGCGACGGCCAAGGAGTGGGCGCGGCGGCTCGGGGCTGCCCGACTCGCCGGACAAGCTCTACGACCCGAGCTACAGCATCCGCATGGGCACGGCCTACTTCGCCCACGTGCTCGGCCGCATGGACGGCAACGTCGAGCTGGCGCTCGCCGGCTACAACGGCGGGCCCAACCGGATCCTGCGCAAGTGGCGCGAGGCGGGTGGCCGCGACGACGAGCTCGACCTCTTCCTCGAGCAGCTCGACATCAGCGAGTCGCAGGCCTACGTGAAGCGGATCCTGGTGCTCGTCCGACAGCTATCGCCAGCTCTACCCCGGCGTACGCCGGCAAGCAGAGCACCTAGCGGCGGCGGACGGCGCGCGCGCGACCTACGGTCGATCCGACGATCGACGGGCGGCGCTGCTCTCTATTGGGCTGGCTGACTGCGGGGTTTGCTGCGAGGCCGGTGGAGATTGGGAGACGGAACGGTACGGGAGGCGGCCCTGAGGTAGCTGTGTGAAGGGTGGTCCTGGCAGGGGATTGGAAAGGATAACTGCGGAAACGGCGATTGTGGCGAAGGCGGCTGGTGCTCCCCGTACCGTTCTGTTGTCTCCGGCCCGGCTTTGTGCAGGGTGCGTGCCAGCCGCCGGATGACAAGTCGCTGTCAGACGGTGCGGTCGAAGATCTAGCGAGCTCAATGATTTAGCGCGTCGGTCGCCGGAGCGCCGAAGGATGTAATCCATGCACCTGGGGTGTAAAAGCTACGAGTCAGCTTCGGGTTGCGTGGTACCCGCCTTGCACTCGCGGCCGTCGCGTCCCTGCGGGCATATGCGGCTCGGGGGCGTCACCGATGCGAGCCCCCGACCTTCCACCGACTGCTCGATCGCCTCCGCGGCAGGCGTTTGGCGTTGCTGCTCGCCGTCACGGTGGCGGCCTGCCGCTCATCGTCTCGCTCGCCGTCGCGGCGCACTTCTGGAGCACGGCCGGCCGGCTCGCGAGCTACCGGCCGGCGGAGCCGTCGCGGCTGTACGCCGCGCCTCTGGTGCTGCGGGTCGGCGGGCCCGTCGATCTCGCGACGCTCGTCGCCGACCTGCGCACGCTCGGCTATCGGCGCACGAGCGGAGCTCCCGGCATCGGCGAGATGCGCGTCGGCGCCGAGGGCTTGAACGATCGGGCTGCGCCGCGACGCCCGCATCGGCGGCCGCTCGCATGCCGCGGTCGCCTCCACGCTCGACGTGCGATCTCGCCTCCGGTCGCGTGCGCGCGCTACGGGTCGACGGCCGCGCGCTGGCCAGCGACGCCGCGGTCTCCCTCGGGCGACCGCTCCTCTACACCTACTACGACGCCGAGCTGCGCGAGTGCCGGCCGCTGCGGTTCGACGAGCTGCCTCGTCACGTCGTCGATGCGGTGCTCGCCGCCGAAGACGCCGGCTTCTTCCGCCACTCCGGCGTCGCGCCGCTCGGGATCGCGCGCGCCGCGTGGGAGGACGTGCGCGCCGGCGAGGTCCGCCAGGGCGGCAGCACCATCACCCAGCAGCTGGTGAAGAACCTCTACGTCGGCAACCGCCGCACCCTCGGCCGCAAGCTGCGCGAGGCGGTGCTGGCCGATGCTGATCGAGGTCCGCTTCCCCAAGGACCGCATCCTCGCCGCCTACCTCGACGAGATCTACTGGGGCAGCGCCGGCGGCGCCAACCTGCACGGCCTCGGCGCCGCGGCGCGCGGCTACTTCGGCAAGGAGCCGGACGAGCTGACACTCGCCGAGGCGGCCACCCTCGCCGGCATGATCCAGTCGCCGGCCGAGCACTCGCCGCTCGTGCAGCCCGCGGCGGCGCGGCAGCGCCGCGACTGGGTGCTGGCGCGCATGGCGGCGCGCCGATGGGTGTCGCCGGCCGACGCCGCCGCGGCGCGCGCCGAACCGCTGGTCGTCGCGGCCGCTGCCGGTCGCCGGCCGCCGCGCGCCGTGGTTCGCCGTCGCCATGGCGGCGGAGGCCCGCCGCCGCTTCGACGTCGAGCGGCTGGGCGGCACCGGCCATCGCCTCCTCTCCACCCTCTCGTCGACCGAGCAGGCGATCGCCGAGCAGGAGGTGAGGCGCGGCCTGCGGCAGCTCGAGCGCACGTTCGAGGCCGGCCGCGGCGGCGCCCTCGAGGCGTCGCTGGTGTCGCTCGAGCCCGAGAGCGGCCGCATCCGCGCCTGGGTCGGCGGCCGCGACTGGCAGCGCAGCGAGTTCGACCGCGTGACCCAGGCGCGCCGGCAGGCCGGCAGCGCCTTCAAGCCGATCGTCTACGCCGCCGCCCTCGCCGACGGCCGACTGCGGCCCGTGGGAGCTGCTGCGCGACTCGCCGGTGCTGGTGCCGCACGACCGCACCGAGTGGCGGCCGCGCAACTACGACGGCACCTTCCATGGCGACGTCACGCCGGCTCAGGCGCTGGCGCATGAGCCTCAACGTGCCGGCGGTGCGCGTCGCCGTCCGCGCCGGCCTGCCGCGCGTCGCCCAGCTGGCGCACGCGATGGGGATCGCCTCGCCGCTGCCGGAGGTGCCGTCGCTCGCGCTCGGCAGCCTGCGAGGTGACGGCGCTCGAGCTGGCCACCGCCTACGCCACCCTTGCCGGCGCCGGGCGCCGGCCGGCGGTGTGGGGGCTCGAGGCGGTGGTCGACGGCGACGGCGAGACGCTCATGGGCGAAGCTCCGCCCGCCGCCGAGCGCGTGCTCCCCGCCGAGACCGCCTACGAAGTCACCGCCATGCTGCGTGGCGTGCTCGACCACGGCACCGGCGTCGCCGCCCGCGGCTACGGCGTGCGCGGCGCGCTCGCCGGCAAGACCGGCACCACCGACGACCGCCGCGACAACTGGTTCGCCGGCTACTCCGCCGACCGCGTCACCGTGGTCTGGGTGGGCTACGACGACAACCGCGGCACCGCGCCTCTCCGGCAGCCGCGGCGCCCTGCCGGTGTGGAGCCGCTTCGTCGCCCGCGCCGAGCCCGCCGGCGGCTGGGCGTCGCTGCCCGCGCCGCCGGGCTTCGTCACCGTCGACCTCGACCCCACGACCGGCCTGCTGGCGACGCCCCTCTGCCCGCGGCGGGTGCGCCAGGAGCTCCCTTCCTGGAGGGTGCCGCTGCGCCGTTGCGACGTCCACGGGGCGCAGATGCCGTTGCAGCAGCTGGCGTACTGGGAGACACCGCCCGACGCCGGCGGAGCGGGCGCCGGCCTCACCGAGTTCATCACTCGCTCGCGCGCGCGCGGGACGGCGCCCGTGCACGGTGAGGTGACGCGGCTGGTCGGCGAGGGCACCGACATCCGCATCGACCGCGGCGACGGCGCTTCAGACGGTCCTCTCAGCTCGCCCCATGCCGTTTCGCGCCCCGGCCGGCCGCCGGCGGACGGCGCGGCCCTGCAGCTCGCCGACGAAGGGCGCTGACGACCGGCAGCCGCCGCACCGACGGCGGCGCCGGCATCCGAGGCTGCGCGGCGCCGTCCGGCGGGACCGGCGCGCGAAATGGAATACCGCCTTGCGGCGGGGGTTATAATGCGGACGGTCGCGGGACCGCTCTCCAGACAAGCTCGTTTTCCGCGTGGATCGACGGATCCGCGCTCATCACGACAGTGCCGAGTCGCGACAAGGAGACGTCACCCTTGCCCAAGCGGTCCTTCAACGAGCGTTCCCGCGCCTCTCTGCTCGCCTGCCTGCTCGCCTGCCTGCTCGCCGCCGCCGCCGTCCCCGCCTTCGCCGCCCCCAGCCTGCAACCCACCCGCGCCGGCCTCCTGCGCCAGTCTTCCGGCGCGCGCGAGGCCGGCATGACCTACCTGGAGAACGACGGCCAGGTACACGACTTCGTGCGGCAGGGGCTGCTGGTGACGATGCGCGGCAACAGCGACTACTACATCCACCCCGACGTGCGGCACACCGCGGCGCGTCCCGAGGTGAAGGCGTTCGTCGAGCGGCTGGCGAATCAGTACCGCGACGCCTGCGACGAGAAGCTGGTGGTGACCAGCCTGGTGCGGCCGCGCAACCGCCAGCCGTGGAACAGCGATCCGCTGTCGGTGCATCCAACCGGAATGGCGGTGGACCTGCGCATCAGCGCCTCGTCGGCCTGCCGGCGCTGGCTGGAAAAGACGCTGCTCGAGCTCGAGGGCGAAGGTCTCGTCGAGGCGGCGCGCGAGCGCGTCGTGCCGCACTACCACGTGGTGATCTTCCCCGCCTACGAGCGGCACCTGGAGCGCAAGGGTATCGAGCTGCCGGCCGCCTCGAACGTGGTGCTCGCCGGGCTGCCGGTGGCGATGATGCCCATCACCGCCGCCCTGCCGGCGCCGGCAACGCCGATCGCCGCGCCCGCTGTCGAGCGCAGCGCCAGCGCTCCCGCGGCGGCGAAAGCCGCCACGCCGCGGCGCACGACCACCACCGCCGCCAAGCAGAGCTCGACGCGCCGGTCCTCGACGACGTCGCGACGGCCGTCGGTGCAGCGCTACAAGGTGCGGCGCGGCGACAACCTCTGGTCGATCGCGCGCCGCCACGGCACCTCCGTCCAGGCCATCCGCCGCGCCAACAAGGTGGCGTCGACGCGGCTACGGCCCGGCCAGGTGCTCGCCATCCCCGCTCGAGCCCGCTGAGCCGCCGCGGCACGCTTGTTGCGGCCCGCTTGGGCCCGATGGGCCTGACGGAGTACCACCGGAAGCGCGACTTCCAGCAGACGCCGGAGCCTAGCGGCCGTACCGGTAAGAAGGCGCGCAAGCAGGCGGCGCCGGCGCGGCGCTTCGTCATCCAGAAGCACGCCGCGCGGCGCCTCCACTACGACTTCCGCCTCGAGCACGACGGCGTGCTCAAGAGCTGGGCGGTGCCCAAGGGGCCGTCGCTCGACCCCGCCGACAAGCGGCTCGCCGTCGAGGTCGAGGACCACCCCGTCGACTACGGCGACTTCGAAGGCGTCATCCCCAAGGGGCAGTACGGCGGCGGCTCGGTGCTGCTGTGGGACCGCGGCACTTGGGAACCCGAAGGCGACGCCGCCGAGGCGCTGCGGCGCGGCAAGCTGGAGTTCTCGCTCGACGGCGAGAAGCTGCACGGGCGCTGGCTGCTGGTGCGCACCGGCAGGCGACGGCGGCAAGCCGCAGTGGCTGCTGCGCAAGCTCGCCGACGAGGCGGCGCGGCCGGGCGACGGCGCCGTCACCGAGGAACGGCCGGAAAGCGTCGAGACCGGGCGCACCATCGAAGAGATCGGCAAACGCCCGGCGCGGGTCTGGCGCAGCGACCGAGCCCGCGAGCCCGCCATCGACCCTGCGAGCCTGACCAACGCTCGCCGCGGCCCGCTGCCTGCCTTCGTCCCGCCGCAGCTCGCCACCTTGGTCAGCGAGGTGCCGCGCGGGCCCGGTTGGGTGCACGAGATCAAGCTCGACGGCTATCGCGCCCTCTGCCGGCTGGAGAAGGGCCGCACGCGCCTGATCACGCGGCGCGAGAACGACTGGACCGAGCAGTTCGGACGCATCGGCGGCGCCGCCGCCTTCCTGCCGGCGCAGACGGCGCTGCTCGACGGCGAGGTGGTGTGGCTGGCGGCCGACGGGCGTACCGACTTCCAGTCGTTGCAGGGCGCTCTCGGCGACGGGCGCGACGAGCGGCTCTTCTACTTCGCCTTCGACCTCCTGCACCTCGACGGTTGGGACCTGCGGCGCACGCCGCTGATCGAGCGCAAGGGCGCGCTGCGCGCGCTGCTGGCGGCCGCCCCCGCCGAGGCGGCGCCGCTGCGCTTCTCCGACCACGTCGACGGCGACGGCGAGGCGTTCCGGCGCCAGGCGTGCGCGCACCGCCTCGAAGGGATCGTCGCCAAGCGCGCCGACGGTCCGTACCGCGAGAAGCGCGGCCGCGACTGGCTGAAGGTCAAGTGCCTCGCCGAGCAGGAGCTGGTGATCGTCGGCTACACGGACCCGAGTCGGCTCGAACGGCAGGGGCTGGGCGCGCTGCTCGTCGGCGTTTACGAGGAGGGGGATCTGCGCTACGCCGGCAAGGTCGGCACCGGTTTCGACGGTCGCACGCTGAACGATCTGCTACGGCGGTTGAAGCCGCTCGAACGTGAGACGCCGGCCGTGGCCGATCCGCCTCGCGGCTACAAGGCGCGCGGCACTCACTGGGTGGAGCCGAAGCTGGTGGCGCAGGTGGCGTTCACCGGCTGGACCGACGACGGCGTGCTGCGCCACCCCTCGTTCAAAGGGCTGCGCGAGGACAAGCCGGCGAGCGAGGTGACACGCGAGGTGGCCGAGCCGCCGCCGCCGGCGGCGAACGCTAAACGCGCGACCAAGGCGAAGCCCGCGGCCAAGGCGAAGCCGGCCGCCAAGAGCGCCGGCAAGCGACCGGCGAAGAGCGCAGCCACGTTGGCGACCCAGCGCGCTGCCGGCTCTGCGCGCACGAGCGCCGCCGTCGAGGTCGCCGGCGTGCGCATCACCAACCCCGACCGCGTGCTCTACCCCGAGCAGGGTCTCACCAAGCTCGAGCTGGTGCGCTACTACGAGCGCGTCGCCGACCGCATCCTCCCCTACCTGCAGGGGCGGCCGCTGGCGCTGGTTCGCTGCCCCGGTGGGCGCGACAAGGGCTGCTTCTACCAGAAGCACATCGCCGAAGGCGTGCCGCCCGAGCTGGTCGAAGTCTCCGTCGTCGAGAAGAGCGGCGCGCAGGCCGTCTACGTCGCGGTCGAGTCGCTGTCGGGTCTGCTCACGCTGCCGCAGCTGGGCGTGCTCGAGCTGCACCCTTGGGGCTCGCGCCGGCAGCACCTCGAGAAGCCCGACGTGCTGATCTTCGACCTCGACCCGGGGCCGGGCGTCGCCTGGCTGGACGTGCTCGCCGCCGCGCGCGACCTGCGCGGCCTGCTGCACGACCTCGGCCTGGAGAGCTTCCCCAAGCTCTCCGGCGGCAAGGGGCTGCACGTCGTGGTGCCGATCGTCCCCGAGCTCGAGTGGGAACCGGCGAAGGCGTTCACCAAGGCAGTGGTGCAACTGCTCGCCAGCCGCGACCCCGACCGCTACGTCACCACGATGGCGAAGGCCAAGCGCGCCGGCAAGATCTTCCTCGACTACCTGCGCAACGGCTTCGGCAACACCGCCGTGGCGCCCTACTCCACCCGCGCCCGCCCCGGCGCGCCGATCGCGGCGCCGGTGCGCTGGGAGGAGCTCGGCCCCAAGCTTGCTCCCGACCGCTACACCGTGCGCAACATCGGCCGGCGGCTGGCGACCTTGCGGCGCGACCCGTGGGAAGGATTCTTTACCGCGAAGCAGAAAGTGCCGCGGGCGGTATTGAAGGAACTGCGCGTACGATGAGCGTCAGGCCCGCTGGTCGACGGTCAGCAGCTGCTCGAGCATCTCCAGGCGCACCGGCTTGAGCAGGTGGTGGTCGAAGCCTGCCTCGCGGGCGCGTACGCGGTCGCGCTCCTGACCGTAGCCGGTGAGCGCCACCAGCACCATCTGCCGGCCGCTGTGCTCCTGGCGCAGCCGGCGGGCCACCTCGAAGCCGTCCAGCCGCGGCAGGCCGATGTCGAGCAGCACGACGTCGGGGTCGATCTGGCGGGCCCGCTCGAGAGCGCTCTGCCCGTCGTAGGCGGTGGACACCTGGTGTCCGCGCAAGCTGAGCAGCATCGCCAGCCCCTCGGCGGCGTCGAGATTGTCGTCCACCACCAACACCCGCCGCGGCGGCACGGCAGCGGACTGCCCACCAGATTGCCCGGGGCGCTGCGATTCGGCAGGCACGGCGTGCGATGGAGAGGGGGCGGAGTGAGTCGTGTGTTGCGTCATCGGCGGCGCGCAGTGCAAGAAGAACGCCACTGGCACTGGAATTGCCCTCGCTGGCCGGTGCGCCCTCGGCCAACCCGCCGCGCAGTCCACTCAATGCCTGCCGCCGCCGCCCTCGCCCCGTCCCCGCCCGCGGACGACCCCGTCGCCGCCGCGGCCGACGCCGGGCTGCGCTACGTCACCGACGACGGACCCGGCATCCGCCGCCGCCGGCGGGGCAAGGGCTTCAGTTACCTGGACGTCGACGGCAGGCCGCTGCGCGACGCCGAGACGCTGCAGCGCCTCCGCTCCCTCGCCATCCCCCCGGCCTGGACCGACGTGTGGATCTGCCCCAACCCGCGCGGCCACCTCCAGGCCACCGGCCGCGACGCCCGCGGCCGCAAGCAGTACCGCTACCACCCGCACTGGCGCGAGGTGCGCGACGCCACCAAGTTCAACCGTATGCTGGAGTTCGGCGAGGCGCTGCCGGCCCTCCGGCGACGAATCCGCCGCGACCTTGCCCGCGCCGGAATGCCGCGCGAGAAGGTGCTCGCCACCGTCGTGCGGCTGCTCGAGACCACCTGCATCCGGGTCGGCAACGACGAGTACCTGAAGAGCAACGGCACCTTCGGCCTCACCACCCTGCGCAACCACCACGTCGACGTGCGCGGCGAGCGGCTGTTCTTCCGCCTGCGCGCCAAGGGCGGCAAGCGCCAGGAGGCGGTGCTCAGCGACCGCAGCATCGCCAAGGTGGTGCGCGAGTGCCAGGACATCCCCGGCTACGAGCTCTTCCAGTACCGCGACGCCGACGGCGCGCCGCAGCCCATCGACTCCGCCGACGTCAACGACTACCTGCGCACGGTCACCGCCAATAACTTCACCGCCAAGGACTTCCGTACCTGGATGGGGTCGGTGCATGCCCTCGCCAGACTGCGCGAGGTGTGCTGCGAGCGAGCTCGAGGCGACCAAGGCGAGCCTGCTCGAGATGCTCGACCACGTGGCCACGCAGCTCGGCAACACCCGCGCGGTGACGCGCAAGTTCTACGTCCACCCGGGCTTGCAGCAGGAGTACTTGGAGGGGCGCCTGATCGCCCGCCTGGCCCGTCTGCGGAAGCCCCGCCCGGTAGCAGGCCTCTCCGGCGACGAGGCCCTCCTCCTCGCCCTGCTGCGCACGTTCTGAGGTACGTTCTGAGGTACCTTCTGAGGCCGATGCCGTGGCACCCCTCTTGCGTTTCCCCACGGCGGGAACGTACCCGATGACGACGGAGACCCGCCGCCCCTCGCTGCTCGTCGTCGACGACGACGACACGCGGGAGGCGCTCGCCGAGCTGCTGCGCGACGAAGGCTACGCCGTGGCCACCGCCCGCGACGGCGAGCAGGCGCACGAGCGGGTGAAGGCCCACCTCCCCGACCTCGTGCTGCTCGACATCGTCATGCCGCGCACCACCGGCCTCGAGCTGCTGGGCTCGCTACGCCAACGCTGGTCGTCGGCCGAGCTGCCGGTGATCATGATGAGCGCCAAGGACCAGAGCACCGACGTGGTGGCGGCGTTCGAGCCAGGGGGCCAACGACTACGTCACCAAGCCGCTCGACTTGCCGATCGTGCTCGCCCGCGTGCGCGCCCAGCTGCGCACCAAGGAGGCATCGTCGCCGCGCGTCGACCGTGCCGACGCCTCGACCGCCGACCGCATCCGCCCCGGCGCCCTCCTCGACGGCCGCTACCTGCTCGAGGAGCGGCTGGGCACCGGCAGCTTCGGCGTCGTCTTCCGCGCCCGGGACGAACAGCGCCAAGTGCCGGTGGCGGTGAAGGTCCTCAAGAGCGCGCTCGCCGACTCACAGGAGGCGCTCGAGCGGTTGCGCCGCGAGTCGCGCGCGGCACACGAGCTGCGCCACCCGCACGCCGTCGAGGTGCACGAGCTGCGGGTGACCGCCGACGGCACGGCTTTCCTGGTCATGGAGTACCTCGAAGGGCATGGGCTCGACGCCGAGCTGCGCGAGCAGCGGCTGCTCACCCCGCAGCGCGCCGCCGAGGTGGTGCTGCCGGTGTGCGAGGTGCTCGCCGCGGCGCACGCGCAGGGCATGGTGCACCGCGACATCAAGCCCGCCAACGTCTTCCTGCAGCGCACGGCGGACGGCGAGCGCGTCAAGGTGCTCGACTTCGGCCTCGCCAAGCCGATGGGCGCCGCGGCGCTCGAGCGCAACCTCACCCTCGCCGGCTCGATCCTCGGCTCCCCCGCCTACATGGCGCCCGAGCGCCTGCGCAACCAGCCCTACGACGGGCGCGCCGACGTCTACAGCGTGGGCGTCATGCTCTACGAGATGCTCACCGGCCGGCTCCCCTTCGTCTCCGCCGACGGCGACCCGCTGGCGGTGGTGACCATGCACCTCACCGAGGCGCCGCGGCCGCCGCGCGTCTTGCGGCCCGATTTGCCGGAGCTGGTCGAGGCTCTGGTGCTGCAAGCGCTCACCAAGGACCAGGCGGAGCGGCCGCAGGTCTCGGTGCTGGGGCGGCGGTTGGCGGCGGCGCTGGAGCTGGAGCTGCCGAGCGGGTTGCTGCCCGACTACGTACGTACGCTGCGGTTCGGGGTCGTGTGACCGCGAACGCTCAATTGGGATAGATCACGAGGCGGCGATAGGGCTCGCGGCCCTTGCTCTCGGAGACGAGGCCGGCGCGCTCGACGAGCTCGTGCTGCAGCCGCCGAACGTACGAATCCTGCGGCGAGAGCTCCACCGGGCGGCCCACCTCGAGCACCGAGTCGACCGCGTCCTCGACCTCCTGCAGCGCCACCTCGGAGCCCTCGGGAAAGTCGGCGAGGCCAAACTCCTTGCGCAGGAACGACTCCATCTGCTTCACCGTATTGCTGCGCACCACCTCGAGCCGCACGCCGCGTTCTTGCGCGTCGCGGATGCGCTGCGGCTGCCGGCGCTCCTGTGCCTTGACGGTGAGGACTAGGTCAGCCTCGTGCAGATGGCCGACGAGCCGTGCCGGCACACCGAGGTCGCGGATGGCGCGCTCGAGCTTGCCGCGCGACACCGCGAAGGGGTAGATGCGGGTCTGGCGCTGCAGTGTACGCGGCGGCGGCTCGCCGTTGTTGGCGCCGACGCCGACGTCGACCGCGCGCTGTTGCGGCTGCGGCGCTACGACGCTCCCCGCCTCCTCGATCTCCATCCCTTCCGCCGTGCGCACGCGCACCTCGGGCCGCGGCTTGGTGCCGCGCAGGAAGCGGTCGACGACGTCGGCCACCCGGTGGTGCACCGCCAGGCGGTCCTTCTCCTGGATCTCGATGAGCACGTCGAAGGTGGGAGGAGCCTTGCGCTCGAGCACCGTCTTCTGGGTGCCGCGGCGGCGCGCTTCCTCGTCCGAAAGGGTCACCGCGTGGATGCCGCCGACGAGGTCGGCGAGCGTCGGGTTGAGCAGCAGGTTGTCGAGGCTGTTGCCGTGCGCGGTGGCGACCAGTTGCACGCCGCGCTCGGCGATGGTGCGCGCCGCCAACGCCTCGGCGTGGGTGCCGATCTCGTCGATGACGATCACCTGCGGCATGTGGTTCTCGACCGCCTCGATCATCACCGCGTGCTGCTCCTCGGGCGTCGGCACCTGCATGCGGCGGGCGCGGCCGATGCCGGGGTGCGGCACGTCGCCGTCGCCGGCGATCTCGTTGGAGGTGTCGACGACGACGACGCGCTTGTCGAGGTCGTCGGCGAGCACGCGGGCGGCTTCGCGGAGGAGGGTGGTCTTGCCGACGCCGGGGCGGCCGAGGAGCAGGATGGAGCGGCCGCCTTCGATGACGTCGCGGATGACCTCGACGGTGCCGATGACGGCGCGGCCGACGCGGCAGGTAAGGCCGACGATGTCGCCCTGGCGGTTGCGCAGCGCCGAGATGCGATGGAGGGTGCGCTCGATGCCGGCCCGGTTGTCCTTGCCGAAGCGCCCGACGCGGGCGACGACGTGCTGGAGGTCTTCGTGATTGACGGGCTCGTTGGAGAGCTGCTCGGCGCGGCCGGGGTAGCGGGCCTCAGGGTGTCGGCCGAGGTCGATGACGATCTCGAGGAGGTCCTCGCGGCGCTCGGGCGCCTCGAGACCGCTGCGCAGCCGCGGCGGCAGGACGCGGAGGAGGAGGTCGAGGTCGTCGGTGAGGATGCGTTCGGGGCTCATCGATCGCTTCGGGCGGTGCGGAGTGCAGGAAGCGTACCGCAGCGACGGGGGGACGGAGGGGAGCACTGCGGTGGGTCGGTGGTCGTGACTCTCCGACCGGCGGGTGGCGGGCGGATCCGGGGGCCGCCGCCGCGGGGGACGCTCGCCACACGCGGTTTGCCGAGGGGGATGGCTCGCTCCTCTCCGGGGGCACGCGAGAGCCGTTGCGTGCGAGCGTCCGCCGAAGCCCCCTCCGAGAGCCCCCGCCGCGGCGGCCCCCGGATCCGCCTCGTACCCGCCTCCATGAGTGGTCGCTGGGCGACCTGTCGGCGAGCTCGAATGTTGCCGTGGTGAATGGGACTCTGTACCTCGCACTCTCTTTTCGCTGCCTCAATGGCTCTGTCGTGCCGCTAGTGCGACCGCTTCGCGCCGACCACAAAGCATGGCCCACTCGCGGTACACCCGCGGTCGCCGAAATTGGAGCAAGGTTGCCCGCCGCACGCGACGCTGTGTTCGCGGCAAATCGAGATCGCTTCGCTTCGCTCGCGATGACGTCGAGGACTTCCTCGACCTGCGCAAGAACACCGGGGACGAGCGCCGCCGCACCCACGACATGAACACGGCGAACTGGATCCGTTGGGGACGTGACGGTGCGACGCAATGACTCGAACGCGCAGCATCATTCGAGGCAGTGGTCGCCCGCCTTCTTCGAGCTTCAACACCACGCATCAGGTCATTGCGAGGAGCGAAGCGACGAAGCAATCTCGACGCGCAAATTCACCGGCACTCCGCCAACAACTCCGACGGCGAGAAGCGAATCGCCGTCTCCGGCGACCACAGTGGAGCGCGAGTTGTGACGGGAAAGTCGGCGGCGCGCATCCCGGCACCCGAGCGGTACGACGGGCTCACCGTGGCAGCGACAGACGAGCGCGAGGCAAGCCGCCACCGTGACCACGGCGACACACGAGCTTGTCACCCGAGCGCCCGGTGACCACTCGTGAAGGCGTTCGCGGCTACGGTTCCGGAGGGCGCCGCGGCGGGGGCTTTCGGAAGGCGCTTCGTTCAGCATTCGCAGACAGCGGCCGTTCCGCGCGCCTGGAGAAGAGCGAGCCATCCCCTCGGCAGACCTCGTGTGGCGAGCGCCCCCCGCGGCGGTGCCCTCCGGAACCGTAGCGAACGCCGGCCCGCGACCAGCGACCGCTCGCCACCCACGAGGTCAATGACCGGTCCGGTTCCGATCGGGTCCGCCTCGTACCGACAAGATCGCCTACTCGACCGGCAACGCCAGCACCGCCGCCCGCGTTTCCTCGGCGCTGGCGTAGCGACGCGCGCGGTCCTTCTCGAGCAGCCGTGCCAGCAGATCGCGCCACCCTTCCGGCAAGTCCGGGCGCAGCTTGCCGATGTCGGGCGGCGCCTCTCGCAGTTGCGCCAAGGCGATGGCGCTGGGCGTTTTGCCGACGAACGGCTCCCTGCCCGTCAGCATGACAAAGGTGAGGACGCCGACGGCGTAGAGGTCGGAGCGGCCGTCGAGCTCCTCGCCTTGGATCTGCTCGGGCGACATGTACTTCGGCGAGCCCAACACCTCGCCGGTGTGCGTCAGCCCGGTGTCCGGCCCCTCCTGGCGGGCGATGCCGAAGTCGAGGATCTTGGCGCGGTCGGCGGTCAGGAACACGTTCGACGGCTTGAGGTCGCGGTGCACGATGCGCAGCTGATGCGCCTCCTCGAGCCCCGACAGCAGCTGGGCGAGCAGCTGGCGGATGCGGGAGAGCGGCATCGGGCCCTTCTCGCGCAGCTCGTGGTCGAGCGTGCGCCCCTCGAGATACTCCATGGTGACGAAGAGGCCGCCCGAGAAGCGGCCGATGTCGTAGACGCGCACCACGTGAGGGTGCGTGATGCGGCGGCAGATCTGCACCTCGCGCAGCAGCCGCTCCTGGTCGACCGAATCGAAGGCGCTGCTGCGCAGCGTCTTCACCGCCACCACGCCGCCGAGCTCGCGGTCCTCGGCCTTGTACACGCGCCCCATGCCGCCGCGGCCGAGCTCGCCGAGCAGCACGTAGCGGCCGGCGAGCACCATCCCTTCGCGCAGCTCCGGCAGCGGCGTCGCGTCCACCGGCGTCGGCGTGTCCATGCGGTTCGTCAACTGGCCACTGGCGTTGACCGCCACTCGTCCGGTGTCGCGCGTGCCGTCGTGCTGGAGTCGCTCCCGCACCGCCGCCAGGCGGCCCGAGGCATCCCGGTGGTCGCGTCGCATCGCCACCGCCCGCTGGTAGGCCTGCGCGGCGTCGGCCAGCCGCCCCTCGCCCTCCAGCGCCCGCGCCTCCCAGTAGTAGCGCTCGACGGCGATGCTGCCGCTCACCGACAGGTCCGAGCGCAGCAGCTCGAGGCGGTGCAGGGCGCCGGCGTAGACCCCCTCCTCCACCAGCAGCGGCACCAGCAGCAGCGTGGCGCGCTCGAAGTCGGGACTGTCCTCGGCGATCTGCTGCAGCGCCTGCGTCGCGGCAGCGCGGTCGCCGGCGGCAAGGAAGCTCCTCGCCGCCCGCAGCGGCCGCTCGGCAGCGAGGTAGCACGCCGCCGCCGCCGCCTCGTCGGGCACCTGCACGAATGCCTTGGCGGCAAGCTCGAGCTTGCCCGCCGCCCGATAGCAACGCGCCGCGTCCGCCCAGCGCTGCGCCGCCGCGAAGGCTTCACCAGCGCGCTCCATCTCGCCGGCGTGCTCCCACAGCGGCCCCGCGTGCTCGGGAACGCCCGCCGCCTCCCAGCACTCCGCCGCCTCGGCGGCGTGGCCGCCCTCGGCGAACAGCTCCGCCGCCTCGCCGTAACGCTGGCACTGGCGGTAGACGCGCGCCCGTTCCTCGGCCGGCAGCCCGGTGGCGGCACGCAGCAACGGCAGCGCCCGCTCGGGCTGCCCGGCGTCCACCCAGCTGCGGACGGCACGCTCGGCCTCGCCGCTCTTCTCCAGCAGCTCGGCCGCCCGCGCCGAGTCGCCCTGGACGAGCAGCACCTCGGCCGCCTCGGCAACGCGTCCGAGCCGTGCCAGCAGCGCCGCGCGGCGGAACTCGACCTGCCGCTGCGCTTCCTTCAGCGACTCGTCACCGCCGACGCGGATGCGTCCCGACAGCGAGCGCGACTCGCGCTCGAGCACCCGCATCGCCTCCTCGAGCTCGCCCGCCTTCTCGAAGCTCGCGGCGGCGCGCTCGAGCGAGCCGCCGCGCTCGAAGTAGCGCGCCGCGCGCTCGTACTGCTTGAGCGCCAGGCTCGAGTCGGCCGCCTTGAGGTAGGCACGGGCGTTCTCGAAGTGCTGAATCGCCGCCTTGTGATCGCCGTCCTGCGCGAGCAGCTCGCCGGCGCGCAGATGGTCGCCCGCCTCGAGGTAGAGCGCCAGAGCAGCCGCGCGGTCGCCGAGCTCGAGCTGCACCCGCGCCGCCTGGTCGAAGCGCTTGGCGACGCGGTACATGGCCGCGGCGCGGGCGAGCTGCCCCTGCTGGTAGTAGAGGTCGGCGGCGCGCAGCGGATCGCCGGCGAGGCGAGCCAACCAGGGAGAGCTCGGGGCCATCTACGCCGCGGCGGTCTGGGTTCGAGTGGTGGTGCCCACGGATGAGCCGCGAGCCGCGCAAGTTTGCCGGCCCAGCGGGCGCGCGAAGTCTACACCCCGGTCGCGAGCCGCCGCCGTGACGTAGACCGCAGCCATCCCGAGCTGCCGATCGCGGCTGACCACCGGCTGCGAGACGGTGCCGGCCGGGGCAGAGTCAAGGGATGGCGCGGTTGCGGCCCGCCGCCTTCGCGTCGTACAGCCGCTGGTCGGCGAGCGCGAGCAGCGAGTCCGGCGTCGCCTCCTCGGTGAGCTCGGAGAGCGACGCCACGCCGACCGACGTGGTCACGGTGATCTCGTTACCGCCGACCGTCACCGGGTGGCGGGCGATCGCCTCGAGCAGCCGCCGCGCTGCGCGACTGGCGTTGGCGAGGTCGGTGTTGGGCAGCAGCAGGAGGAACTCCTCGCCGCCGTAGCGGCCGATGACGTCGGCGGTGCGCGCCTGCAGGCGCAGCACGTCGGCCACCGCGGCGAGCACGGCGTCGCCGGCGAGGTGGCCGTAGGTGTCGTTGACCTGCTTGAAGTGGTCGAGGTCGGCGAGCAGCACCGACAGCGCGCCGCCGTAGCGGCGGGCGCGCTCCCACTCCTCGGAGAGCCGCTGGTGCACGGTGCGGCGGTTGAGCAGCCGCGTCAGCCCGTCGATCATCGACAACTCGCGCAGCCGCTGCGCGAGCCGCGCGTTGTCGAGCACCAGGCCGAGCTGCGCGGCGAGCTCGCGCAGCAGCACGCCCTCGCGCGACTCCTCGCCGAAAGGGCGCTTGGGCAGCACGGCGAGCAGACCCTGGGCGCCGCGCATCGGCAGCGCGAGCAGTTGCAGGCGGGCGAGGTCGTCCTGGGCGGCGGGCGGCAGCTCGGCGGCGTGCAGCACCACCTCGCGCGGCGCGTCGATGCCGACGCCGAGGCGCTCGAAGAGCACGCCTACGAGCCCCTCGCGCACGCCGTCGGGCAGCGGCGCGCAGGCCTTGACGTGAATCGCCACCGACTCGTCGGGCTCGTGCACCGCCACCGCCAGCAGCACCACGTCGACGAACTCGGCGACGGTCCCCATCAGCGCCTGCGCGGCGTCGCGGATCCCCTCAGCCTGCATGCCGCGTTCGAGGACGCGGTTGACGAGCACCGCCTCGAGCAGGCGCGCGTCGAGGTGATCGCAGACGCGGGCGAGGACCTCGAGCGGCGTCTGCGGCGGCGCCACCGCCTTGCGCACGCGGCTGGCGGCGCCCTGCAAGAGCTCCTCGACGGCGGGCAGCAGGCCGCGGCGCAGGTCGTCCTTCAGCACGTAGGCGTCGGCGCCGGTCTCCAGCCCCCAGAAGCGAGACGAGGCCTCGTCGTGGGAGGTGAGGATGAGCAGCGGGATGTCGCTGGTGGCGGGGTCGCTCTTGAGCAACCGCGCCAACTGGTAGCCGCCCATCACCGGCATCTCGAGGTCGGTGACCACCGCGTCGGGGTGCTCGCGCAGCGCCGTCACCGCGCCCTCGGCTCCGTCGACGGCGGTCGACACCGCGTAGCCGCGGTGCTCGAGCAGACGCCTGATCAGCGAGCGCGACAGCTCGCTGTCGTCGACGACGAGGATGCGGCGCGGCGCTCGAGCGGGCTCTTGAGCAGGCACGGGTGAGTGAAGGTCGGGCGGACGGGGGCCACTCACTCTCTCCGAAACGGCCGACGCACCAGGCGGCGAGGAGGTCCGCCGCCTGCATTGAAATGCGCCCGGTCAGTCGACCGGCGCCTGTGCCGAGCATATCGTCAGCCGATGGGTTCCGCCGCCGGTGCCGCCGCCATCGTCCCCGCCGCCGGCGCCTCGCGGCGCATGGGCCAGCCGAAGCTGCTGCTGCCGTGGGGCGGGTCGACCGTGCTCGAGTCGACAATCGCGGCGCTACGCGAGGGCGGGGTCCCCACGATCGTCGTCGTCATCGCGCCGGCGGGACCGCTGGCGCAGTGGCAGCCGACGGCCGGCGTACATACCGCCGTCAACCCCGAGCCCGCGGCCGGCATGCTGTCGAGCATCCTCGTCGGGCTCGCGGCTCTGGCGACGACGCCCGATCCACTCGTCGTCTGCCCCGCCGACCTCCCCGCCCTGCGCCCCTCGACCGTCGCCGCGCTGCTCGTCGCCTATCGCGCCACCGGCGGCATCGTCGTTCCACGCCACGGCCGCCGGCGGGGCCACCCGCTGCTCATCGCGCCACGCTGGCAAGCCCGCATGCCCGAGCTCGCCCACCACGAAGGCGGCCTGCGCCGCATCCTCGAACTCGCCGCCGGCTCCGTGCACGAGCTGGTCGTCGACGACCCCGGCAGCGTCCGCGACGTGGACACGCCGGAGGACTACGCGCGGCTCGTTCCGTGAGCCGCTACCCCGCCATCAGCCGCAGGTGCGTGCCGACGCGGTCGGCCATCTCCAGGCAGGCGCCGAGGCTGGGGTGGCGGAGGATGACGTAGCCGTCGGAGATCAGCGTCGCCTTCCAGTTGCGACGCGGCGCGCCCAGCGGCAGCAGGTTGACGTTGACGATCCAGTCGCCGTAGTGCTCGAGCAGCGAGTCGAGCCCCTCGATGCGCTGGATGCGGCCCTGGCCTTGTGCGCGCTTGAAGATGACGGCCGAGTTGTACTTGCGCTCCAGCGGCTGCGACCAGCGGCCGTGCACCACCGCCTCGGCCCAGCCGCGGAAGACGTCGATGTCGCAGCCGTAGTTCATCAGCTCGGTCGAGCGCGCCCCCGGCGGCCGCGCCGCGATCTCGCCGAAGACCGCCTCGCCGTCGGGCTTGCGGAACCACTCCATGTGAGTGAAGCCGGTGTGGAAGCCGAGCGCCTTCAAGACGCGCACGCCGAGCTCGATGCCGCCCTGGAGGTCGGGGTGGTCGACGTCACGCAACGTCACCGTCTGCGGGCTGATCCACTCCACCGAGCGGCCGACGATGGGCTTGGGGCGGTACCAGGCGACGTTGTAGTAGAGGATCTTGCCGTCGGCGCAGATGGTGTCGAAGGTGTACTCCTCGCCCTCGATCCACTCCTCCACCGACACCTCGGGGACGTGTTGCGTCGCCTGCAGCACGCGTTCGAGGTCGCCGGGATCGGTCACCTTGTGGGTGTCGGCCGAGCCGGCACCGGCGATGGGCTTGACGCACACCGGGTAGCCGACGCGCTCCGCCGCCTCGCGCACGCCGTCGGCGGTCTTGGCGCGGAAGTGGCGGGGCGTGCGCAAGCCGGCGGCGTCGAGCACTTCCTTCATGCGCCCCTTGTCGCGGAAGGGCACCGTCTCCGCCTCGCTCATGCCGGCGGCGCCGAGCGCCTCGCGCAGCCGCGCGGCGAGGATCATTCCCGGCTCCCAAAGGCACTCGACGCGGTCGAAGCCGCGCGGCCCGCGCCAGCGCTGGATGTCGTCGAGCAGCCGTCGCTCGTCCCACAGGTCGCGCACCTGCAGGTAGCCGGCGAGCGCGTGGCGCACCACGTCGGGCAGCGCACCGGCGGGCTGGTCGCCCAGTCCCCACACGCGCGCCCCCACCTCGGCGAGGCCGCGCGTGAAGTAGGGCATCTCCGCGGGGTAGCCCGGCGAGAACATCAGGACGTCTTTGCTCACGCCACCTCCACCCGCACCGCGGTGATCAATCGCTTGAGCGCCTCGACGACCACCCGCGTCTCGGGGTGGCGGACGATGATGTTGCCCTCGCCTTCGTAGCTCGACGAGCGCGGCTGGCCCTTCTTCGGCAGGTTCGACTCGACGACGAGGTGCCCCATCTCCTTCTGCGCGCGCTCGAGGCCGTGCACCGCCACCACGCGCCCCGTGCCCTGGCCGCGCAGAAAGGCGGCGCCGGCGGCGAACTTGCGCGCCGGCGGGGTGAAGCTCTCGAAGACCATCAGCCGCGCCCAGGAGTCGTAGAAGTCGAAGTCGTGGGCGTAGCACATGAGGCGCGTGATCTGCGCCCCGGGCGGGCGGGCGCCGACCTCGGAGATCGCCACCGAGCCGTCGTTGCGCCGGAACCACTCCATGTGCGAGAAGCCGGTCTGCATCCCCAACGCGTCGAGGCTGGCGAAGGCGGCGGCGCGGATGTCGTCGTAGCGCGGCTCGTCGACCTCGCGCGGCAGCACCACGCACCACTGGATCCACGGCTGGCGTAGCGCCTCGAGCGGCGTCGGCAGGTAGTGGGTGAGCGAGTGCCAGACCGGACGGCCGCCGATGGAGACGGTGTCGAACGACTGCTCGTCGCCGAGGATGAACTCCTCGACCATCCACGGCCGGCCGCGCCCCGGCGGGTCGCTCGCCAGCGCTTCGCGCAGCTGCTCCGCCGAGTCGAGCCGGAAGGTCGCCTTGGCGCCGGCGCCGGCGGGCGGCTTGACCACCAGCGGGAAGCCGGCCACCTGGGCCAGCGACCACACGGCCGCCGCGTCCTCGGCCAGCGCGTAGCGGGCGCAGGGGACGCCGGCGTCGCGCAGCACGCTCTTCATGCGCGCCTTGTCGCGGAAGTTGGCGGCCACCGCCTCCGACATGCCGGGGATGCCGAGCGCGTCGCGCACGGCGCCGAGGGGCTCCTGCAGCTGCTCGAGCACGCCCAGCAGCCGGTGGGGCCGGCCCAGCCGCTTGCCCAGCTCGGCGACGCCGTGCGCCAGCTGCTCGGGGTCGAAGCAGCTCCCCACCTGCCAGTGGCCGGCGACGTGGCGGCGGATGTCGGGCGACAGCCGCTCGATGGGCTCTTGCGAGATGAGCCCGAAGCGCACCCCGGGCAGCGCCGCCACGGCGCGCGCAAAGCGGTCGGCGATGGGCGCCGGGAACGGAAGGACGAACTGGACGTCGAGCATGCGGTGGGACGGATTCTATGGCGATTTCGGGCGCTCGCTTCGCGATAGCATCGCGGCCGATGACACGACTCGGCGGCGCACGTGATGCGGTCACCGCGGTGCTCGGCGGCGGCCAGGGCAGCCGCCTGTGGCCGCTCACCAAGACGCGCGCCAAGCCGGCGGTCCCGGTGGGCGGGCGCTTCCGCCTCATCGACGTGCCGATCAGCAACAGCCTGCACGCCGGCATCGACCGCATCTACGTCATCACCCAGTTCAACAGCGAGAGCCTGCACCGCCACATCGCGCAGACCTACCGCTTCGACATGTTCTCCGGCGGCTACGTGCACATCCTCGCCGCCGAGCAGACGGTGACCAACCGCGACTGGTACCAGGGCACGGCGGACGCCGTGCGCAAGAACCTCGACCGCCTCAACGAGCAGCGGCCGGCCGACATCCTCATCCTCTCCGGCGACCAGCTCTACCTGATGAACGTGCAGGCCTTCCTCGAGCACCACCGGCGCAGCCGCGCCGACCTGACGGTCGCCGTCAAGCCGGTGCCGCGCGAGGACGCCTCCGCATTCGGCATCATGCGGGTGGACAACGAGGGCCGCATCGTCGAGTTCGTCGAGAAGCCGAAGGAGCCCGAGCTGCTCGACCGCTTCGCCCTCGAGCCCGGGCAGCTCGCCTCGCTCGGCTTCGAGGCACCGGCGGGATCGCTGCTCGCCAGCATGGGCATCTACGCCTTCCGGCGCGAGGTGCTCAACCGCGCCCTGCTCGACGACGGCGAAGCCACCGACTTCGGCCACCAAGTGATCCCGCGCATGATCGGCAAGTCCGAGGTCTTCGCCTACAACCACACCGGCTACTGGCAGGACATCGGCACCATCCCCAGCTTCCACAGCGCCAACATCGACCTCACCGTGCCGCTGCCGCCGCTCGACCTCTACAGCCCCGACCGCCCGATCTACACCCACCCGCGCTTCCTGCCGGGCACCAAGATCCACGCCTGCGAGGTGCACGAGTCGATCCTCTGCGAGGGGAGCATCATCTCGGGCAGCTCGATCCGGCGCTCGATCGTCGGCATCCGCGCCCAGGTGCAGGAGGGGTCGGTGATCGACCACAGCATCGTCATGGGGGCCACCCACTTCGAGGCGCCCGGCAGCCAGCCGGGGCCGCGCATGGGAGTGGGGCGCAACTGCGTGCTGCACCGCGCCATCGTCGACTTCAACGCCCGCATCGGCGACGGCGCGCGGCTGGTCAACGCCGCCGGCATCGACCACGCCGAAGAGGAGCAGTACTCCATCCGCGACGGCATCATCGTGGTGCACCGCGACGGCGTGATTGCGCCGGGGATGGAGATCTAGGCCTGCGGATAGCGCTGGTCTCCGCGGAGCTGACACCGTTCGCGAAAACGGGCGGGCTCGGCGACGTGGTGGCGGCGCTGGCGGTGGCGCTGCACCGCGCCGGGCACGACGTCAAGGTGTTCGTGCCGCTCTACGCGACGAGCGACAAGGCCGGCGCCGCCTTCGCGCCCGTCGAGCGCGTGCAGTCGGTGCCGCTGCGGCTGGGGCCGTGGGAGGTGCCGTTCTCGCTCTGGGAGGCGGCGATCCCGGGCAGCGATTTCCAGGCGAGCTTCGTCCACTGCCCGCCGCTGTACGGCCGGGCCGGCTTCTACACCCAGGACTGGGACGAAGGGATCCGCTTCGCCTACCTGACGCGCGCCGCGCTCGCCGCCTGCCAGCACCTCGGATGGTCGCCGCAGGTGTTCCACTGCAACGACTGGCACACGGCGCTGGGGCCGCTGTTCCTCAAGACCAACTATGCGTGGGACCGGCTGTTCGCCGACACCAAGACGGTGGTCACCATCCACAACCTTGGCTACCAGGGGATCGTCGCCGCCTCGCTGCTGCACGACCTCGGCCTGTCGAGCGAGTCGCACCTGTTCTGGCAGGAGGACCTGCAGGCGGGGCGCATCAACTTCCTCAAGACCGGCATCGTCTACGCCGACCTGATCACCACGGTGAGCAAGACCTACGCGCGCGAGATCCAGACCCCCGAGCAGGGCTTCGGGCTCGACGCGCTGCTGCGCGAGCGGCGCGAGAACCTGATCGGCATCGTCAACGGCATCGACCCGCAGGAGTGGTCGCCCGAGCACGACCCGCACCTGCCCGCCACCTACTCGGCGGACGATCTGTCGGGGAACCCGGTATCGAACGGCAAAGCGCGGTGCAAGGCAGCGCTGCTCTCCGAGGCGGGGCTCGACCCGACGGCCTACAAGCCGCTCGTCGGCGTCGTCTCGCGCCTCACCTACCAGAAGGGGTTCGACCTCCTCGTCGACACCCTGCCGCCGCTGCTCGCCAACGACGAGCTGCGCTTCGTGGCGCTGGGCAGCGGCGAGGCGAAGTACGTCGACTTCCTGCGCTGGCTGGCCGGCCGCTTCCCGGGGCGCGCCGCCTTCCACGAGGGCTACAGCAACCCGCTCGCCCACCGCATCGAGGCGGGGGCGGACGTCTTCCTCATGCCGTCGCGCTACGAGCCGTGCGGCCTGAACCAGATGTACTCGCAGCGCTACGGCACGGTGCCGGTGGTGCGCAAGACCGGCGGCCTCGCCGACACCGTCGAGCCCTACGACCGCGCCGCCGATTCCGGCACCGGCTTCGTCTTCGAGCACTTCACCGCCGAGGGCCTCGGCTGGGGGCTGCGCTACGCGCTCTGGCTCTACCGCGAGGACCGCGAGGCGTGGACGCGGATGACGAAGCGCGGCATGGAACGCGACTTCTCCTGGAGCCGCCAAGTGCAGGAGTACATCGACGCTTACAGCCGACTGACCGGCTGAGGTCATCGGCGGGCGCGGAGCCCGCCCTACCCCGCGTGCGCCCGAGCCTATTGCGGAGTGAGCGAAGGGTTGGCGACCGCTTCCGGCGCCCGCGGGACCGCGGCCGACGCGGTCGCCGCGGCGGGCGACGGCGGGGCGATCGCCGCGGCGTCCGCTGCCGGCTCGCGAGTGAGCAGCAGGCGCACCGAGCGCCCCTCGGCGAACGTCGGCCCCACCACGACCTCCGGCGAGGGCAGGTCGAGCACCACCCACAGCTCGTCCGCCGCGACGGGAGCGTCGGCATCCCCGTCCGAGACCCGGTGCATGGCGAAGCGGATGCGCTCGAGCTGCGGCAGGTGCACGGCCTTCTCGGTCACCGCGAAGTCGTGCCGCGCCCCCACCAGGCGCAAGAGCTGCCGCGGCGGGTCCTGCTTGGGCTCCTGGTAGAGCGACCCCGCAGGCAGCTCGCCGTCGAGCACGAGCTCGACCCAGAGGCGGTCGTCGCCCTCGCGCGCCCACTTCACGTCCTGCAGCCCGGTGAAGGTCGCGGGCTGCGCGATCGCCGGCGCGCTGGCGGGTACCGCCGCCGGAGCTGCCGGCGGCGGCGCCGCCAGCGACGCCGCGGCATCGCCCTCCACGCGCTGCGGAGCGACGTGCCCGGCAAGAGGGCCGCGCAAGACGACGTAGCCGCTGCCGCCGAGTAGCAGCGCCAACACGCCCAGCCACCAAACGCGGCGGTGTCCCGGCGGCGGTGCCGGTGCTCCAGCGGCCGGCTTCTCACCCTCGGCTGCCGGCTCCACCGCCAGCGGTGCCTCAACGGTGCGCTCGGCATCCGTCGCGTCCGTCTCGTCGCCAGCCGCGGCGATCTCCACCTGCTCGACCTTGGCGGTCACCGCCTCGTCCGCCGCACCGGCCGCCCAGGGCGGCTCGATGACGGCGGTGTCGGGAAGCAGCGCCGGCGGCTCCGCGAGGGCCTCCAGCTCGTCGGTGCTCTCCTCGTCGTACCGGCGGCGCTGCCAGGCGGCTGCCATCGCGTGCAGCTCCTCCTGCATCGCCCCGACACCGCGGTCGAGGAAGACGCCGGCGAGGCGCGTCATCATCTCGCGCCCGTCCGCCTCGAGCTCGATGAAGCGCACGGCGAAGCCGGGCGGCCGCGCATTGCCCTCCCAATCGGCGCGCACCCACATCACTTCGCCGACGCCCTCGAAGCGCGGCCCCTTGGGCGTCAGGCTGGCCTCGAACTGGAAGCGCTGGCCGGCGGCCATCGGCGCCTCGCTGCGCACGAACATGCCGCCCGGCGACAGGTTCACAGCCCACTCGCTGAGGAAGCAGCGCTGCTCCGCGAACTCCATGCGGGCCTTGGCCCGCAACGGGACTCGCGGAAACGCGCGGCGCTGCCCTCGGTCCGAGGCGCCGGCTTCAGGATCCATTTCGACCATTCTATCCACGCGGCGGCCCGTGAGCGCGAGGCGGTCTAACCCCTACCCGCCGCGCTCGATCTCGGCGTCGAAGAAGCCCCCGACCGCCTTGCGCGCCCGACGCACCGGCTCGCCGCCGCCGCCGAGGCGCGCGAACAGCGTCTTGTAGGTGTGGCGGAGGGTGTCGACCTCGCCGTCGCGCAACAGCCGCAGCAGCTGGGCGAGCGAGCGCCGACCCGAGGCGGCGGAGATGCCTGCCGCGTTCTCCTGCTCGAGCAGCAGCAGCGCCAGCGACAGTGCGTCGGGCAGCTCCGCCGGCGGCAGGGCGCGCGCGTCCGGCGACTCGCCGTCACTCGCCGCCGGCTCGTCCTCCTCGTCCTCGTCGAGCTCGTCGTCGAGCGTGGGCGGCTCGGCCACAGCCGCAGCAGCCGCCGCCGCGCCGCCGTTACCCTCGGCGAAGCCCGGCGGCTGCACCGCGGCCTCCACCGTCATCGGCGCCGGCGGCGCCGCCTCGCCGGCGAAGGGCGGCAGCGCCCGCACATTGCCGGCGAAGCGCGAGAAGAGCTCGAAGAGCTCCTTCTCGGAGCGGAAGTTGCCCACCAGGCGAGCGTTCCTCCCCACCTCCAGCCTCTCGGTCTCCTGCATCACCACGTGCGCCTCGGCATCGCCGTCGACGTGCAGCGGCCGCGCGACGACGCGCCAGGCGGTGAGCGAGCCCTGCACCAGGCAGGTGTCGGCGCAGCGCACCGTCATCGCCTCGACGTGCACCGTGGGCTCGATGCGGATCGACCCCGAGACCGACTCCAGCGTCGCGTAGGCGCCGGAGTTCTGCAGCACCAGGTTGCCCGGCGTGCGGATCGAGACCTGCCCCTGGGCGTCGACCTGGATCTGCGTGCCCGGCGGCACGATCATCGTCGGCACCGAGGGGCCGCTGGCGAAGTGGAGCTTCGAGAGGTCGGGCTTGCGCATGCGGCGGTGGTTCAGGAGCGCCCGAAGGACCGCGGCAACGGCTCGTAGTCGCCGACGTCGGGGGCGCTGCGGGCACGCACCAGCAAACGCTCCTCGTCGCGCCAGCGGTGGTCGAGGATGTAGATGCGCGGGTCGATGGGCCGGTAGTCGCCGGTCGTCGCGCCGCCGCACCTCGTAGTGCAGGTGCGGGCTGGTGCTCCAGCCGGTGTTGCCGACGGTGGCGATCGTCTGCCCCTGCTCGACGCGCTGGCCGACGCGGACGGTGACGTCCTGGCAGTGGCCGTAGAGGGTGGCGAAGCGGTCGCCGTGGCGCACCATCACCAGGTTGCCGTAGCGCCACCAGCCGACGCTCTGCCGCAGGTCGTAGCGGCCGGCGAACACCACCACGCCGGCGGCGGTGGCGTGCACGGGCGTCCCCGCCGCCGCGGCGAGGTCGAGGCCGGCGTGGAAGTCCGCCGACTTGGTGAACGGGTTGCGGCGCATGCCGAAGGGGCTGGTGAGCACGAAGTCGCGGCCGGTGAGCGGACAGATCGACGGGGTCAGCATCACCTCGTCGTGGTGTGCGCGCTCGAACTCCTGCACCTCGCGGAGGAACGAGCTCACCACCTCGAGCTGCTCGACCACCTCGCTCTGCAGCAGGCCGCCGTGGGCGATGCTGTCGGCGTAGATCGAGCGCGGCACCGGCGGGCGGACGACCGGGAAGCCGCCCTGGCCACGGGCGCCCTCCTGCGGCAGCCCGTAGGCGAGGTAGACCTTCTCGGTGCGCAGGCGCAGCGACTCGGCGCCCGCGGCGAGCTGCTCGAGCCGGCCGAGCAGCGACTTGAGGCGCTCGCCCTGCTGGACGCGCACCCGCTCGAGCTCGCGGTACTGCTGGCGCGAGAGCTGGTTGCGGGCCACGCCGGGCACCGTCGAGAAGCCCCAGCCGACGAAGGCCGCGAGCAGGGCGGCGAGCGGCGCCGGTGATCCAGAAGTGGCGGCGGTCGAGGAACAGGTAGCGTACGCCGCGCCGGATGTCCGGCGCGTGCACCTGCACCTCCAGCAGCAGACGCCGCCTCACGCCACCGCGCCTCCCGCCGGGTCGACGGCGTGCAGCCGACCCTCGTCGGCGTGGCGGTGCGACGGCGCGGCGCAGCTCGCTGCCACACCGCCTCGCCCCCGGCGACCACGTTGCCGCTCCCGAAGTAGCCGCGGCCGCCGTCGAGGTCGCTCACCCGGCCGCCCGCCTCCTCGATGAGCAGCACGCCGGCGGCGATGTCCCAGGCCGAAAGGCGGAACTCGAAGAAGCCGTCGTAGACGCCCGGCCGCGGTGTGGGCGAGGTCGAGCGCCGCGGCGCCGCAGCGGCGCATCGCGCGCGCCTGCAGGAAGACCTCGCGGAAGGCGGCCAGGTAGAGGTCGAGGGCGGCGTGGGCGCGGAACGGAAAGCCGGTGGCGAGGAAGGCGCCGGCGATCCCCGGCTGCGCGCTCGACCTGTAGGCGTTCGGCGGCTGCTCCCGGCGTGCCCGGGCGACACCAGGCGCCGCCACCGCGCACGGCGCTGTAGACGGTGCCGGTGAGCGGCTCCTGCACGACGCCGGCGACCGGCTCGCCGCGCCGGCAGCAGGCGACCGAGGTGCAGAAGATCGGCAGCCCCTGCAGGAAGTTGTTGGTGCCGTCGAGCGGATCGACGATCCACTCCAGATCGTCGCCGCGGCCGCCGCTGCGCCCGCTCTCCTCGCCGAGGAAAGCGGCGTCGGGGAAGTGGCCGCGGATCACCCGCGCGATCGCCGCCTCGGCGGCGTGGTCGGCCGAGGAGACGAGGTCGTTGGGCCCCTTGGCGCGCACCCGCAGCGAGGAGCTGCGAAACAGCTCGCGAAGCACGGCGGCGCCAGCCGCGGCGGCCTCGAGGGCCACCTCGAGGAGGCCGCGATCGCTCGACTCGGCCGGGTACACCACGGGGAAGAATAGCAGGGCGCCTTGAACCGTTTCACGGGTCGGCGCACACTCATTGACGACCTTTGTCGGGAGGAGGACTACTGCCGTGCGACGCCCATCCACCATCCTGCTCGGTCTCGTGACACTGACCTGCGCGCTTCTCGCCGGCGCCGATCGCGCCGGCGCCGCCACCGTCGACGTGGGCATCGTCGGCAACGGCTTCTCGCCCTCGACGGTCAACATCCAGGTCGGCGACACCGTGCGCTGGACGAACGACACCGGGACCTTCCACGACGTCAAGGCCAACGACAACAGTTACGGCAACACCGCCGGCACGTCGTGGACGTTTACGCACACCTTCTCGGCGCCCGGCAGCTTCGGCTACTACTGCAGCATCCACGGCTTCCCCGGCGGCGGCATGGCCGGTACCGTGGTCGTCAGCGGCGGCACCAGCTCGGAGCAGGGAACGCTGCGCTTCAGCCAGAGCTTCCTACTCCGCCAACGAGAATGCTGGCACGGCGACGGTCACCGTCCAGCGCATCGACGGCGACGACGGCGCGGTCTCCGTGTTTTACACGGCCAGCGCCGGCAGCGCCACCGCCGGCGCCGACTTCACGACCACCAGCGGCACGCTGTCGTGGGCCGACAACGACGACAGCAGCAAGAGCTTCGCGGTGACGGTGCTCAACGACGCGCTCGTCGAGCCCAACGAGACCGTGCTGCTGGCGCTCTCCAACGCCGGCGGCGGCGCCGCCATCGACCCGACGCGGCAGACCGCCACGCTCCAGATCGTCGACGACGACGTGCCGACGGGCGGCACCCCACCGGCGGCTCCCACCAACCTGCAGGCGACGGCGCAGTCGACCACCAGCGTGGCTCTCTCCTGGACCGACAACGCCTCCAACGAGACCGGCTTCCGCCTCGAGGGCCGCACCGTCGACGGCGCCTTCGCCGAGCTGCTCACGCTCGGCGCCAACGTGACCACGGCGGTGGTTCCCGGCCTCACGCCGTCGACCTTCTACCTCTTCCGCGTCCGCGCCAGCGGCGCCGGCGGCACCTTCTCCAGCTACTCGAACGAGGCGAGCGCCACCACGGATGGGATCGTCGGGACCTGCGTCGCCGGCACGGAGACGCTGTGTATCACCAACAGCCGCTTCCGCACCGAGGTGGCCTGGCGCACCGCCGCCGACACCGGCCGCGGCCAGGCGGTGACGATCCCGACGGCGCCCGCCTCGGGCCTCTTCTACTTCTTCGGCCCCGACAACATCGAGCTGCTGGTCAAGGTGCTCAACGCCTGCGTCTTCGACCGCTACTGGGTCTTCTACTCGGCGACCACCAACGTCGAGTTCGCGCTGACGGTGACCGACACGCAGACAGGCAAGGTGAAGAGCTACTTCAACCCACTCAACCGCGCGGCGCCGCCGGTGCAGGACACGGATGCCTTCGCGACCTGTCCCTAGCGGCTCGTGACGGCCTAACCTCGCTTGCGCGCCACCAATCCGTAGTCCTGAGCGCCGAAGAGCAGGTCGTCGAGGCGGTCGCGGAGGCGGTTGACGCGGTCGGCGAGCGGGTGGAGCTCGGCGGCGATCTCGATCGAGCGCCACCTCGGGTAGGCGCTGCTCCCTCGGGAAGGGGCGCAGCGGCAGCACTTCGATCTCGTCGAAGCCCTTGCCGGCGTACGAGGTCGGCGAGGTAGCTCGGGTGGACGGGGCGCTGGTGGGTGGGGTCGAGCCAGAAGTTGCGCGCCGCGACGACCAGCGACAGTGGGCTCGGCGTCTCCAGCACCAGCACCCCGCCGGGGCGCAGCGCCGCCCAGGCGAGTGCCACCAGCCGCTCGAGAACTGCCGCTGGCAGGTGCTCGATGACGTGGAAGGAGACGACGGCGCCGAGGCTCTCGCGTGGCTCTGCGACAGCTGCTCGAGCAGGTCGCCCTCGACGACGTCGAGCTCTTGAGCGCGGCAGTGCGCCACCATCTCGGCGCTGCTGTCGACGCCGCGCACGGCGAGGCCGGCGGCGGCGAAGATGCGCAGCGCCTCGCCGCGGCCGCAGCCGAGGTCGAGCAGCGGCGTCGCGCCCGTGAGGTGCGGCAGGTAGGCCGCGACGCGCTCGGCGATCTCCTCCTCGGTGCCGCGGTAGCGGCGCTCGAACTCGACGTAGCCGCGCTCGGCGAAGGCGCGGGCCAGCGCCGGCGCCGCCGCGACCGGCCGCTGACCGCCCTGCCCTACGCCGACGGCCACGTCGCCGCCGCGGGCCGTCGCACTCTCAGCGCTCGCCGCCGCGGCGGCCCCGTGCGCGTCGGCCGCCAGCAGCGCCGAGCGCGCCCACGCCAGCAGCTCGCGCGCATCCGCGCGGTGCGCGTCGACCTTGCCGTCGAGCCGCGCGTAGAGCGCGTCGTGGTGGCGGATCACCTCGTCGAGCCCCTCCTGCACGATCGCCTCGACGTGGCCGACGCGGTCCTCGAGGTGGCGCGTCGTGGCGGCGAGTCCCGCCAGCCGCTCGAGCAGGATCAGGTTGAAGATGCGCTGCCGCTCCCACAGGTCGTTCTGCGGGACCTGCACCAACGGCCGCAGCAGCCGCTTGAAGAGGACGAGGACGCGGCCGGCGAGGCCGCGGTGGCTGCGGACGGGGAACCGGTGGTCCCCCGCCCACAACCAGCGCCAGGCCTCGAGGTCGCGCGTGGGCTCGTCGAGGAAGTCCTCGATCCGCGGCGCGCGCGGCGCCTCGTCGGCCACGGCGGCTCCTTACTCCGCGGGGAGGACGGTGACCATCAGCTCGGCGGTGACGTCGGGGTGCAGGTAGACGTTCACCCGGTGGTCGCCGATCGGTCTTGATGCCGCCGCCGACGTCGAGCTTGCGCCGGTCGATGGTGACGCCCTTCTCGGCGAGCGCCTCGGCGATCTCGGTGGCGGTCACCGAGCCGTAGAGGGTGCCGGTCTCGCCGACCCGCTTGGTGAGCTCGACGCGGACGCCGTCGAGCGCGCCGGCCGCCTCCAGCGCGCTCTCGCGCTCCTTGGCGATGCTGGCGTCGATCTTCTTGCGCTGGCTCTCGAACCACTTGCGGTTGGCGTCGTTGGCCGCGACGGCGTAGCCCTGCGGCAGCAGGTAGTTGCGGGCGAAGCCGGGCTTCACCTCCACCTCCTGGCCGCGCTTGCCCTTGTGCGCGCAGGTCGTTGAGCAGGATGACTCGCATGGCTGGGCTCCTACTCCGACACGAACGGCAGCAGCGCCAGGTGGCGCGCCCGCTTGATGGCGTCGGTCAGCATGCGTTGGTGGCGCGCCGAGGTGCCGGAGATGCGGCGCGGCAGGATCTTGGCGTGCTCCAGGATGTACTGCTGGAGGAGCTTGACGTCCTTGTAGTCGATGTACTCGATGCCGTCCGCGCAGAACTTGCAGACCTTGCGGCGGCGGAAGAACACCTTCTTGCGCGGTGGGGCGCTCATGCTTCCCTCGCTTCCTCGGCCGGGCGTTCGCGGGGCCGCCGCCGCCACGGAGGGGCCCGGTGATGCCCACCACCTCGGCGGCCGCCACCGGCCGCTTGCCCTTGCGCATGGCGCGGCGCAGGTCCTCGTCGGTGCGCACCCAGAGGTAGCGCAGCACGCGCTCGTTCTGGTTGAGCCGCTTCTCGACCTCAGCGAAACCGGCGGCGCATCGCCTTCGGCGACGATGTAGAGGAACACGTAGCGCCCCTCGGTCACCTTGCCGACCGGGTAGGCGAGCTTGCGCTTGCCCCAGCTCTCTTCCTTGACAATTTCGACGCCCTTGCCCGACACCATCTTCTTCACCTCGTCGACGAGGCCCACTTGGTCCTCGTCCGACAGGCTGGGGTCGAGCACGAGCGCCAGCTCGTACGTTCTGCGCATGTCTGGGATGCCTCCCTCTGGACGTTCGGCCCCGCGGTTTCCCTCTTTGAGATGCAGAGGTGAGGGTTGCGGAGCAGAGAGGCCGGGGGCGGCACACCCGTCCCCCGGATCTGACCGGCTGGCGGTCAGGAGCTGCGTATTGTACGTCGGCGAGCCGCTCGCGTCAAGTCGCGCCGGAGCCCGGCCGCCGGCGGGTCAGCCGCCGTTGAAGCGCGCCATGGCGCGCTCGACCCCTTCGGCAAGCCAGACACTCGCAGGCGTCGGCACCGCGCGCGACCATCTCCTCCACCCGCTCGCGCGCGGCGGGCGAGAACGGCGCCAGGACGTAGTCGGCGAGCCCTTCGCCGGTGACCGCGTCGTCCTCCTCGCGCACGCCCAGGCGCAGACGCGGCACGGCGTCGCTCTGCAGGCTCTCGAGGATCGACTCGAGCCCGCGGTGGCCGCCGGGGCTGCCCGAGCCGCGCAGCCGCAGCCGGCCGAGCGGCAGCGCCACCTCGTCGAGCACCACCAGCACGGCGGGCGGCGCCAATTCGTGCCGCTCGACGAGACAGCGCACTGCATAGCCGCTGCGGTTCATGAAGGTCTGCGGCAGCGCCAGAAGCAGCGTCGCCGCTGCCCGCCACCAGCGAGTTGCACTCGCCGCCGCGCAGCCGCAAGCCCGCCCGCCGCGCCACCTCCTCGACGACGCGGAAGCCGACGTTGTGCCGGGTGTCGCGGTACTCCGCGCCCGGATTGCCGAGGCCGACGACGAGCCGCGTCGAAGGCGACACGGCTCCGGGCTCCGTGTCGCCCACCGCCGCCTACTCCTCGTCGGTCTTGCCGCGCTTGATGACCTCGGGCTGCACCGCCTCGGTCTCGAGCAGCGCTCCCTCGCCCGCCGCGGGCGTCGCCGCCGCTTCCACCTTGTGGTGGGCCACCGACGCGATGACGCGGCCGGGCTCGTCGAGCAGCTCGACGCCCTCGGGCAGCGTCACGTCCTTGGCCTCGACGTGCTGCCCGATGTGGAGGCCGGAGACGTCGACGAGCACCTTGGCCGGGATCTTGTCGGGCGTGCACGTCGACGTGCAGCTCGCGGGTGACGAAGTCGAGCAGGCCGCCGTCGACCTTGACCCCGACCGGGACGCCCTGCAGCTCGAGGTGGACGCCCACCTTGACCTTCTCGGTCATCAGCACGCGCTGGAAGTCGACGTGCAGCATGTGCCGCGTCACCGGATGGATCTGCATCTCGCGGATCATCGCGTGGCGGCTCTTGTCGGTGCCGGAGAGCTGGAGCAGGAACACCGGGTTGTGCCCCTCGGTCGAGCGCATGAGGTTGAGCAGCGTCCGCTTCTCCACCTGGATCGCCAGCGACTCGCGGCCGGCGCCGTAGACGACGCCGGGCACCAGCCCCTGGGCGCGCAGCCGGTTGTTGGCGTTCTTGCCGGTCTCCTGCCGGGGGTGCACTTCGAGATTGAGCTCAGCCATGGCGTCGATTCCTTCGATTTCGTTGAGGGAGCGCCGTCAGACGAAGAGCGAGCTGACGGAGCTGTTGTCGTGGATCCGGCGGATCGCCTCGCCAAGGAGCGCGGCCACCGACAGGGGCTCGAGCTTCGAGCAGCGAGTGAGTTTATCATCCGAGGGGATGGTGTCGGTAATCAGCACCCGCTCGATCGGCGAGGCGTTGATGCGGTCGAGGGCGGGTCCGGAGAGCACGCCGTGGATGCCGGCGGCGAGGATGCGGACCGCGCCGCGGCGCTTGCAGCAGGTCGGCGGTCTTGGTCAGGGTGCCGGCGGTGTCGATGATGTCGTCGACGACGAGCGCCGTCATCCCCTCGACCTCGCCGATCAGGTGCATCACCTCGGCCTCGTTCTTCGCCACCCGCCGCTTGTCGACGATGGCCAGGCCGGCGTCGAGCCGCTTGGCGATGGCGCGCGCCCGCTCGACGCCGCCGGCGTCGGGCGAGACGATGACGAGGTCGGGGAGGTCCATCTGCGCGCACCGCCTCGAGCAGCACCGGCGCGGCGAAGAGGTGGTCCACCGGCACGTCGAAGAAGCCCTGGATCTGCGAGGCGTGCAGGTCCATGGCCAGGATGCGGTCGGCGCCGGCGCTGGAGATCAGGTCGGCGACGAGCTTGGAGCTGATCGGCACCCGCGGCGCGTCCTTCTTGTCCTGCCGCGCGTAGCCGTAGTACGGGATCACCGCCGTCACGCGCGACGCCGAGGAGCGCTTGAAGGCGTCGAGCATGATCAGCAGCTCCATCAGGTTGTCGTTGACCGGCGCGCAGGTGGGCTGCACGACGAAGACGTCGGAGCCGCGCACGTTCTCGCGGATCTGGAAGAAGGTCTCGCCGTCGGAGAAGTTGTAGAGCGGTGACCTTGCCCGGCGCCAGGTTGAGGAAGGCGCAGATCTTCTCCGTCAGCTCGGGGTGGGCGCGGCCACCGAAGACCTTCAGCTCGCCGGACATGCCGTCACCGTTGCGGGGCAAGGCCCCGAACGATCCTCCCGTTCGTCGTTCGCGATGCTGCACTGGGTCGCTGCCTGAGGAATGAAGTCACGAGGTTGGGGCGGGAGGATTCGAACCTCCGGTAGCGGGATCCAAAGTCCCGTGCCTTACCACTTGGCTACGCCCCAGGACTCCCCGAGGCCGTCCCAGAGCCGAGGGCGCCGACACTAGCATGCGGCGCCAGCCGCTCAGCCCCTCAGGTCACGCTCCAGAAGGAATCGCGCAGGTGGATCTGCTCGACCTCCTCCAGCGACGTCCGGCCGTCGGCGGCGGCGGCAGGCACCGGCGTCTCGGCGACCGGGGTCGCCACCACCGCGCCCGGCGGCGGCACGACCGCCGGCTCGTGCCAGCGCTCGTCGTCGGGCATGTCCTCGTCGTGCGGCGCCAGGCGCACGCCCGCCGCCGCATCGCCGAGAGCGCGCTGGTACTCGGCGAGCACGCCCTCCTCGATCATGCGGCGCGTCTCGTTGTTGAGCGGGTGGGCGACGTCGCGATAGCCACCCCGCTTGCGCCGCCGGCTCGGCATGCTGATGAACAGTCCCCGCTTCCCTTCGATGACCTTGAGGTCGTTGACGATGAAGCAGGCGTCCAACACGATCGAGGCATAAGCCTTGAGCTTTTCCTCGTCGACCGGGAACACCCGAACCTCGGTGATCTGCATGGGCTCTCCTCCCCCTGGGGACTTTCACCGGCTCGTCGAGGCGCGGGCGACGGTGCGGACCCGCTCGATGCGCGTGCCCTCGGGCAGCCGCAGGCCACGGAGCCTTTCGCCGAGCGGGATCCCGCCGCCGCCCTCCCCGCCGAAATCGGTCAGCCAGAGGGCGGCGCCACTACCCGACAGGCGGGCCACCGCGCCCGTCGACGCCAGGTCGGCGTGCAAGGCGGCCAGCTCCGGCCAGCGGCGAAACACCGCGGCTTCGAAGTCGTTCGCGGCATGCGCGAACGCCTCCCAGCCGAGCTCGCCTCGCTGAACCAGAGCCAAGATCCTAGGGTCGAAGGGCTTTCCTGTCAATTCGCCGAGGTCGGCGAAGGCCTCGGCGGTGGAGACGTGGACCGCCGGCAGGACCAGCCAAAGCTCCCGTGACGGGAGGTCGGGAAGGGGGATCACCTCGTCGCCGCGGCCCACCCCCAATGCCGTGCCGCCGACGAGGAAGAAGGGGACATCGGCGCCCAGCTCGCGGGCGAGCTGCCACAGCTCGTCGGGCGGCGCCGGCTCGCCGAGCAGCCGCTGCAAGGCGAGCAGGACGGCGGCGGCGTTGCTGCTGCCGCCGCCGAGGCCGCCGCCCAGCGGGATGCGCTTGCGCAGGGCGATGGAGACGCCGCGGCCGGCGCCCCAGCGCGCCAGGAAGCCGCTCGCCGCGCGATGGGCGAGGTTGTCGGAACCGGCGGAGAGCGCCGCTCCCTCCACGGCGAGCCGCACGCCCGGCTCGCCGAGCTCGAGGGTCAGCTCGTCGGCGAGGTCGACCTCTTGGAAGATCGTGCGCAGCTCGTGGTAGCCGTCGCCCCGCCGCCCGATCACCTGCAGGTGCAGGTTGACCTTGGCGCGGCTCTCGACCTCAAGCCGGTGGGAGATCATCGCAGACCTCGCGGTAGCCGGCGGGGACGGCGCGCGGCGGCAGCTCGGCGCGCAGCGGCTCGACGACGGCTTCCTGCCAGCGTAGCTGCCGGCCGTTGCGCTGCGAGAGGATGCCGCCGCGGCCCTGACGACGCCACCACCAGACGGGCTGGTCGCCCTCGGCCACGCTCCAGGTGGTGACCTCGCCGCCGGCGATGGTGGCCTGCCAGCGACGGCCCGCCTGGTCGGTCACCGTGACGGTGCCGTCGGTCCCTGCCGAGGTCGCCGCCGGGCCGACCGGACGCGCCGGCAGCACACCCAGCAGCAGCGCCGGCAGCGCCGTCGCCGGTAGCGGGCCGCGGCCGAAACCAGGGAGTGCAAGCTGCGACAAGTCGGGGCACCAGACACCCGCCCGGTGGTCGATCCACCATGCGGCGCCGCCGTCGACGCCCACCGTCCAGAGTTGCCGGCCGAGGCGGTCGGAAGCGTCGAGCCGGAAGCGGTCGGGCGCCGCGAGGCGCAGCGTGGCGCGGAAGCCGCCGCCCCCTTCCGGGCCCTCGTAGGCGCCCTGGTAGAGGCGCTGCGACGGCACCGCGCGGGGCGGCAGGTCCCAGGGCGTCGCGCCCACCGTCGCACCCGCCGCATCGCCGGAACGTACGCCTACTCCTCCACTGCCGCTCGACACGCAGCCGACGCACACCATCGCGGCGACCGCCAGGGCCGCCGACGCGCGCACCAGCCTGCCCACCCCGCGGCCCCTCGACTGCCCGCCCACCCCTCGCCCTGCCCTACGGCCGCGGCAGGTCGCGCTCGACCTCGTCGAGCTTGCGCTGCACCTGCGCCGAGTCGGTGTCGCCCAGGGCGAGCGCGCGCCGATACGCCGTGCGCGCCTCGGCGCTCTTGCCGGCCGCGCGCAGGGCATCGCCGAGGTGCTCCTGCACGGTGCCGTCGGAAGGCAGCAACTGCGCCGCCTTCTCGAGCTGCTCGACCGCCTGCGTCAGCTCGCCCATGCGGAAGTACACCCAGCCCAGCGAGTCGATGTAGGCGGCGTTCTCGGGGTCGAGCTCGAGGGCGCGCCGGATCAGACGCAGCGCCTCGTCCAGGTTCTGCCCCTTCTCCGCCCACATGTAGCCGAGGTAGTTGAGCGCCATCGAGTTGTCGGGCGCGCGGCGGAGCAGCTCCTGGAAGGTCGTCGTCGCCTCCGCCAGCTGGCCGCTGCGCTCGTAGGCGGCGCCGAGCCGGAAGCGCAGCTCGATCGAGTCGGGGTCGGCGGTCAGCAGGTCGACGAGCAGCGGCACCGCATCGGCGTGGCGGCCGGCGCGCTGGTAGACCTCGGCGGCCTGCCCCTTGCCCTCTAGCCCCTGCGGCAGCTTCGCCAGCTCGGCGGCAGCCTCCTTCTCGCGACCGAGGCCGAGCAGCACCTCGGCGCGCTTGGCGGCGAGCGCCGACGGCGGCAGCCCCGACGCGGGCACCAGCTGCGCCAGCGCCTCTTCCTTGTGCCCCTGCGCCACCAGCGCGTCGGTCCGCAGCATCGTCGCCGCCGCGGTCGTGCCTTCGGCGGCGCCGCGCAGCTCCGCGAGCTGCGCCAGCACGTCGTCCCAGCGCTCGTCCTGGGCCAGCAGCTGCGCCAGCTCCAGTCGCGCGCGGTCGGCGACGTTGCGGCGCTCGCCGGCGCTGCCCTCGAGCATGCCGAGCAGCTCTTTGAGCAGCGTCTGGGCCTCCTCGCGCTTGTCGCCGCGGGCGAGCATGCGGGCGAGCGCGAGGCCCACTTCGGGGTCGGCCGGCAGCTCGCCGTGCAGGGTTTCGAGCTCGTGCAGCGCCTCCTCGTCCTTGCCCTGCTCCTCGAGCAGCAGGGCGCGGAACAGGCGCAGCCGAGGGTCGGGCGCGGCGGCGAGCTGCGCGTCGACGAGCGCCTTGGCGGCCGCGACGTTGCCGGTGCGGTAGAGCTCGAAGGCGAGCCGCCGCTGTATGTCCGCTTCCTTCGCCTGCTCGCCCGGCGCGGCCCGCAGCACGGCGACGGCGCCGGCGTGGTCGCCGAGGTCGCTCAGCAGGTCGGCGAGGCCGAGGCGTTGCTCGAGCGCTTCGGGGTCGCGCGCCACGAGATCGCGCAGCAGCCCCGCGGCGTCGGCCTTGCCGCCGCGCTGGAGCATCAGGTGCAGGAGCTGGCTCGTCACCTGCCGCGCGTCGGGTACCGCCGCGGAGAGCCGGCGCAGCATCTCCTCGGCGCGGCGGGTGTCGCCGGCGCTCAAGTAGATGCGGGAGAGCGCCTGCAGCGCGTCGGGATCGTCCGGGCGGAGCAGCAGCAGCTTCTCGAGCGCGTCGCGGGCTTCGGCGAGCACCTGCGCGTCGTCGCCGGCGAGGGCCAGCAAAGTCTCGGCGCCGGAGCGCAGCACGTCGGGATCGGCCGGCGCCATGGTGATCGCTTGCCGCGCGTGGCGAGCCGCCTCCTCGGCGCGGCCCATGCGCAGGGCGACGCCGGCCAGCTCGAGGCGCGCATAGGGGTCGCGCGGCGACGCTTCGACGACGCGGTGCAGGAGGTCGAGCGCGGCGGCGAAGTCTCCTTCGAGAAGGAGCATGCGGCCGATGACGAATGCCTCGCTCGGCGAATCGGGGGGCGGTGCGGCGGGCGCGGCAGCCGCTGACAGTGCAAGCGTCGCCGCGGCGACGGCGATGAGGGCGCGGCGCACCATCGATTGAGGATAGCAGGGCATTCCGGACTATCGGAGGGGGACCAAAGGGGCATGGCGCGTTGACTCGCCTCCGGCGCGCCCGTACCATGGGCTGATGCCCCGGATCGTCCCCTGCCTCCTCGCTGCGCTTGCCGTGGCCGCACCGGCCGCTGCCGCTTCGCGGCTGCTGGTAGCGAGCGCCGCGGAGGCGCTCCTACAGCTGCGCGTCGACGGGCGAATTGGCGTTATCGGCAATGGCAGCCCACGGTTCGAGCTCGAGCCCGGCACCAGCGTCGACGCCTTCGTCGCCACGCGCGGGGGTTGGCTCGCGGTAGGCAGCAAACAGGTTGCCGGCGGACGCGAGCTGATGCTGTGGTCCGGCGACGCCGGCAAGGGCGACCGGGCGGCGCCGCCCGCACCGCAGGCGCCTCCAGGCCGCGTCGGCGCCGTCCGCGCCTTCCCGGTGCCGCTGCTGCGTGACGGCGAGCTCGCCGGCCTCGCCTGGCTGGAGGGCGAGGCGGCGGACCGCTTCGCCGTGCTCGCCAGCGCCTGGGACGGGCGTGAGTGGACGGCGCCGCAGACGGTCTCGCCACCCGGGAAAGGCAGTCAGCTCGGTCTGACCGGCGTCGTGCTCGCGGACGGCTCGTGGCTGCTCGCCTGGAGCGCCTTCGACGGCGAGGACGACGAGGTGCTGTCGAGCGCTCGCCGCTCGGCTCCGTCGAACCAGGCTCCGTCGACCCAGGCTCCGTCGAACCAAGGCCGCTGGAGCGCGCCGGCGCGGATCGGCGCCCGCAATCAAGTGCCCGACGTGACGCCCGCCCTGCGCGCCGACGGCGACGGCGCGCTGCTCGCCTGGAGCCGCTACGACGGCAACGATTACCGGCTGGTGCTGGCGCGGCTCGCCGGCCGCCGCTGGGAGCCGGAAGAGTGGGCGGCGGGCGCGGGAACGATCCTGCCACGCTGGGACGGCGAGGCGCTGACCTTCCGCGACGCCGCCGCCGGCGCCTGGGTGGCGGCACGCGTCGACGCCGCCGATCGCTTGCACGCCGAGGTCACCGCGGCGGCACCGCCCGAGCCGCGGCCGGCGGCGGCGAAGCTCGACGGCGGCCTGCGGCTGCTCTTCCCGTGATCGCGCCGAGCTCGGGGACAGTGCAGGCTACGGCGACCGAGGCTGCGGCGCCGTCGATCGACGAGCTGCTGGTCAAGACCAGCCGCACCTTCGCGCTGTCGATCCCGCTGCTGCCGCAGCCGACGCGCGACGAGGTGGGGATCGCCTACCTCCTCTTCCGCATCGCCGACACCTTCGAAGACGCCGTCGCCTGGCCGCGCGAACGGCGGCTCGCCGCGCTCGCCGACCTCGACGAGCTGCTGGCCGCGCCAGCCGCGGCGAACGACCGCGTCGCCGGCTGGCTGTCGCCGCCGCCGCCGATCGCGCACGCCGGCTATCAGGAGTTACTCGCCGCCGCCCCCGCCGTGATGCGCGCCTACGCCGTGCTCCAGCCCGCGGCACGCGAGACGATCCACCGTCATCTCGGCCGCACCATCGCAGGCATGGCGCACTTCGTCGCCGGGAGCGACGAGAGCGGCCGCCTGGCGCTGTCGACGCTCCCCGAGCTGCGCGAGTACTGCTACGCGGTGGCGGGCATCGTCGGCGAGATGCTGTGCGACCTCTTCCTGCTCGACTTCAGCCTGGCGCCGATCGCGGAGCGGCTGCGCGAGCGCGCCGCCCTCTTCGGCGAGGGCCTGCAGCTCGTCAACATCTTGAAGGATGCCGGCGGCGACGCCCGCGAGGGACGCTGCTACCTGCCCGGCGGCGTGCCCCGCGAGGAGGTGCTCGCGCTCGCGCGCGCCGACCTCGACGCCGCCCGCGAGTACGTGCGCGCCCTGCACGAGGTGTCGGCGCCGCGCGGCCTCGTCGCTTTCACGGCGCTGCCGGTGCTGCTCGCCGTCGAGAGCCTCGACCTCGTGGAGCGCGAGGGGCCCGGCGCCAAGGTGTCGCGCCAGCGGGTCAGCGCGCTGGTCGCCCGCCTCGACGCCGCCCTCGACCGCGGCGCGCAGCCGCTGTAGGGCGGGCGCGGAGCCCGCCATCTTCAGCCGCTTCGTCACGCCGCTCTCGCCAGGACGGCGGGCGCGGAGCCCGCCCTACCCGACCCGCGCGTGTAGCAGCGGCGGCGCGGTGACGGGCTCCGGAGCGACCGTGAAGCAGTCGGCGAAGCTCTTCGCCAACGCGTCGTCGCGGCGCCGCAGGTAGAGACGCGCCAGCGGCGCCCCGCGCTCGACGCGGTCGCCCAGCCGCGCCTCGCGACGGAACGAAATCCCCGGGTCGATCTCGCCATCGGCGCGCGCCCGCCCGGCGCCCGCCTCGATCATCAGCATGCCGAGCGCGCGGCAGTCCACCGCCGCCAGCCATCCGGTTTCGGGCGCGGCGATCACGTGCTCGTCCGCGGCGATCGGCAGGCGCGGCGACGACGTCCATGCGGCATCGGCACCCTGCTCCCGCGCCCAGCGCAGGAAGAGCTCGCGCGCTTCCCCGGAAGCCACCACCGCCGCCAGCCGCTCCTCCGGCAGCTCCTCGCCGTGCAGGGCCGCCACCTCGGTCGCCAGCGCGAAGGTGAGCCGGCGCAGGTCCTCGCCGCCGCCACCCTCGAGCAGCTCGACGCTCTCGTTCACCTCGCAGGCGTGCCCCACCCAGTCGCCCAGCGGCTGGCTCATGTCGGTGATCCAGCCGCTCGTCGGCAGCCCGAGCGCATTGGCGGTGGCGACCAGCAGCTCGGCGAGCGCCCGCGACTCCTCGAGCGACGGCAGGATCGCCCCGCTCCCGGTCTTGACGTCGAGCACCAGCGCGCCGGCGCCGGCGGCGAGCTTCTTCGACAGGATGCTGGCGGTGATCAGCGGCAGCGACGAAACGGTGGCGGTCTGGTCGCGCAGCGCGTAGAGCCGCCTGTCGGCGGGCGCGATGCTGCCGGTGGCGATGCCGATGGCGATGCCGGTGTCCCGCAACAACCGCAGCGTGGCCTCGCGGTCCAGGCCCAGCCGCAGCCCGGGCACCGCCTCGAGCTTGTCGGCGGTGCCGCCGGTGTGGCCGAGGGCGCGGCCGGTGAGCATCACCACCGGCAGCCCGCAAGCGGCGAGCAGCGGCGCCAGCGGCAGCGACACCTTGTCGCCGACGCCGCCGGTCGAGTGCTTGTCGCACAGCCGCGGCACCTCGCGCGAGAGCTGCCAGCGCTCGCCCGACTCGAGCATCGCCAGGGTGAGCGTCCGCGTCTCCGCGGCGTCGAGCCCGCGGATGGCGGCCGCCATCAGGAAGGCGCCGAGCTGGGCGTCGCTCCAGCTGCCGTCAGCGGCGCCGGCGATCAGGGTGCGCACCTCCGCCTCCGCCAGCGGCTCTCCCGCCCGCTTGCGGCCGAGGATCTCGTAGGGGAGCGCCACTTCGGCTCCGCGCCCGCGGCTGTCAGCCGACGCCGGCGCCGGCCTGGGGCGCCAGCTCGCGTACCTTCGTCGACGCCTTGGAGACCCAGGCGGAGTCTGGGTACTCCTCGACCACGCGCTGGTAGGCGTCGTGCGCCTCCTGCCGGCGGCCGAGCTGCTCGAGGGTGGTACCGAGCTCGAAGAGGATGAGGTCCTCGGGCAGCGGCTTCTCCTCCTTCTCGAGGTCGGCGCGCAGCCGCTGCACCACCTGCTCGCCCTTGCCCTCCTTGCGGTCGAGGTCGAGCAGCGTGCGCCGCACGGCGGAGGCGAGCATGTGGTCGGGGTGGTCGTCGAGGAACTCCTGCCAGACCTTGCGGGCGCCCGCGGCGTCGCCTTCCTGCAGGCTGATGCGGCCGAGGTAGACGTGCGCCACCGCCGCGCCGCCGGTGCGCGAGTAGTCGCCGGCGATGGTCTCGAAGAGCTGCTTGGCCCGCGCCTGCTTGGCTTTCTCGTCGGCGAAGCTCGGCGTGTCGGGGTCGTCGGGGGTGGCGCCGGTAGGCACCACCGGCGCGTCGTAGACGACGATGGCGCGCCCCAACTCGTCGGAAGCGGCGGCCTCGCGCCGGGTGTCCCAGACGCGCCAGCCGACGACGGCGGCGATCAACAGCGCGATGCCGCCGATGGCGAGCAGCAGGTTGCGCTGGTGTCCGCGCACGTAGCCGTAGCTCTCGCCCACGACGTGCCGGAAGGCGTCGTCGCGGATCTCGTGCTTGATCTCCTTGCGGCTCAGGCGCGTGCTCGTCATGCGAAGTCCTCGTTCCGGGGCAAGTCGAAGGCCGGGTTGGTTCGGGGTTGGCGGCGGTGGTGCGGCTGAGAGGACTCGAACCTCCGACCCGCAGTTTAGGAAACTGCTGCTCTATCCACCTGAGCTACAGCCGCTCGCGGCCGGTGATTATAGCTAGCCACCGATTCGTCGCCACGCTCCCCTCCGGGCCCCTCTCACCCCGGCGAGGGGAGAGAGGGGCTGGGGAGTGAGGGGTGGCAGATCAATACTGGATCAGGGACTCGAGCCGGTGGTCCGACAACCGCTCCCGCGGCTTCAAGAACGTCAGCTCGATGATGAACCCCATGCCCACCACCTCGCCGCCGAGCTGCTGGATGAGCTGCGCCGTGGCGCGGGCGGTGCCGCCGGTGGCGACGAGGTCGTCGACGATGAGCACCCGCTCGCCCGGCACGATGGCGTCGCGGTGCACCTGCAGGCGGTCGGTGCCGTACTCGAGCTCGTACGACTGCTCCACCGTCTCGGCGGGGAGCTTGCCCGGCTTGCGCACCGGCACGAAGCCGGCGTTGAGGTCGTAGGCGACGATGGGGCCGAACATGAAGCCGCGAGACTCCATGCCCACCACCTTGTCCACCTGCTGGTCGCAGAACAGCCAGACGAAGCGGTCGACCGTCATGCGCAGCGCCAGCGGGTGCTTGAGCAAAGTGGTGATGTCGTAGAAGAGGATGCCCGGCTTCGGCCAGTCGGGCACCTCGCGGATGTAGCGCTTCAGGTCGTCCATGCAGCCCTCTCGCGAATCAGAAGACGATTTGAAAGCCCTGCCAGTCGGGGACCTGGACCAGCCTCTCCTCGGCGACGTCGTCGACGAGGGCGCCGCGCGGCCCGCGCCGCAGCTCGTCCTGGAACCGTTGCAGCAGCTCGGCGCTCCCCGCCACCTGCACCTCGCAGCTGCCGTCGGGGAGGTTGCGGATCCAGCCGCGCACCCCCAACGCCTGCGCCGCCTGGCGGGCGAAGTAACGGTAGCCCACCCCCTGCACCCGGCCGCTGACGATCCACCGCCGCGCCTCGTTTTCCGGCCGGGCTTCGGGCATGGGAGGCGGAGGATAGCAAAGTCGTCCCGGCACGCCGGCAGCGTCAGTAACGGCGCTCACTTCTTCGCGCCCTTCGCTTCCCAGCCGAAACGCCCCACCAGCGGCACGAACGCCACCTCGTCGGCCTCCTGCCGCTGCAGGCCGCCGAAGCGGTCCTTGTCGTAGAGGACGAGGCGCTGCTCCTCGAGCGTGCCTTCCGGCAGCAGCAGGCGGCCGCCGGGCGCCAGCTGGTCGAGCAGCGGCTGCGGCGCCCCGGGTGCGCCGGCGGTGACCAGGATGCGGTCGAAGGGCGCCACCTCGCTCCAGCCGACGGTGCCGTCGAAGGCCTGCACCTTGACGTTGGCGACACCCAGCTCGCGCATGCGCTCGATGGCGGTGCGGGCGAGCGCCGCCACCCGCTCGAGACTGAACACCCAGCGCGCCAGCAGCGCCAGCACCGCCGTCTGGTAGCCCGAGCCGGTGCCGATCTCGAGCACCTTGTGCTCCGGCTCGACGGCGAGCAACTCGCTCATCCGCGCCACGATCCAGGGCTGCGAGATGGTCTGCCCCGACGACAGCGGCAGCGCGAAGTCGCCGTAGGCCTGCCCCCACAGGTGCTCGCGCACGAAGCGGTGGCGCGGCACCTGCCGCATCGCCTGCAGCACCCGCGGGTCGCGGATGCCGCGCTCGGCGAGCTTGAGAACCATCTGTTCACGCTGCCAGCTGTAGTCACGGGGCGCTCGAGTGCTCAAGACAGCACCCTAGCCAGACCAACCTCACCCCAAGAGCGGACTGTCTCAATCTGCCACCCCACTCTCCCCAACCCCTCTCTCCCCTCGCCGGGGAGAGAGGGGCCCGGAGCCTGGCAGGCGTTCACGAAGCGGGTTCCGCGTTCGCGGCGTCCGCCGCTTCTCCACCGAGCGTGCGCACCAGGTGGTCGCGCAGGGCCGCGGCGCCGTCGAGCACCCGGTAGTCGGTGAGGTCGAGGTGCAGCGGCGTCACCGAGGCGTAGCCGGCGGCCATCGCCGAGTAGTCGGTACCTTCCTCCTCGCGCCACTCGGGGGTGCCGGCGATCCAGTAGTACTTGCGGCCGCGCGGGTCGACCTTCTCCACCACCACCTGGTGGTAGCGGCGGTAGCCGAGCCGCGTCCAGCGCACGCCGCGCACGTCGCCGGCGGGGAGATTGACGTTGAGCAGCAACCCGGCGGGCAGCGGCTCCTTCGCCGCGTGGGCGAGCAGCTCGCGCACCAGCTCGCCGGCGAAGCGCGCCGCGCGCGTGAAGGAGAACTTCTCCGACACCTCCTGGGAGAAGGCGATCGAGGGGATGCCGAGCAGGCTCCCCTCGAAGGTCGCCGACACCGTGCCCGAGTAGGTGACGTCGTTGCCGAGGTTCAAACCGAAGTTGATGCCGGAGACGATCAGCGCCGGCGGGTCGTCCTTCATCAGCCACTGGATGGCGAGGCTCACGCAGTCGGTGGGGGTGCCGTCGACGGCATACCAGTTGTGCTCGATCTTGCGCAGCCGCAGCGGCCGGTTGAGGGTCAGCGAGTGGCCGCTGGCGCTCTGCTCGCGGTCGGGCGCCACCACGACCACCTCGCCCAGCGGGGCGAGCGCCTGGGCGAGGAGCTTGATGCCCTCGGAGAAGATGCCGTCGTCGTTGGTGACCAGGATTCGCAATGACTACGCCGGCATGTACTTGCCGATGATCGGCTGCAGGTCCTTCAAGGTCTGCGCCGGCACCAGCGCGCGGTCGGTGATCAGCGAGTGCTGCAGGGCGTGCTGGCAGGCGCAGCCGCGCGGCAAACCGGCGAGGCCGGCCACCACGTTGCGCACCACCGTCTGCGCCATCTTGACGTTCTGAGCGATGACCTCCATCACCGCCTGGCCGGAGACGTCGGCCTCCTCCTCGTGCCAGCAGTCGTAGTCGGTGACCATGGCCAGCGTGGCGTAGCAGATCTCCGCCTCGCGCGAGAGCTTCGCCTCCTGCAGGTTGGTCATGCCGATGACCGCCATGCCCCAGCCGCGGTAGACCTCCGACTCGGCGCGGGTGGAGAACTGCGGCCCCTCCATGCAGAGGTAGCAGCCGCCCTCGTGCACCGTGGCGCCGGCGGCCCGGGCGCCTTGCGTGAAGACCGGGATCAGCTCCGGGCACACCGGCCGCGCCACCGAGACATGAGCCACCAGGCCGTTGCCGAAGAAGGTGTCGGGCCGATGCCGCGTGCGGTCGAAGAACTGGTCGGGGACGACGATGTGGGTGGGCTTGTACTCGAGCTGCATCGAGCCCACGGCGCTGATCGAGACTATGCGCTCGACGCCGAGGAGCTTGAAGCCGTAGACGTTGGCGCGGTAGTTGAGCTCGCTCGGCAGCATGCGGTGGCCGCGGCCGTGGCGGGGCAGGAAGGCGACCTTCTGCCCGTCGAGCGTGCCGAGAAGATAGGAGTCGGAAGGGTCGCCGAAGGGCGTCTGCAGGCGCCTCTCCTCGTCGATGTGGAGCCCCTCCATCGAGTACAGGCCGCTGCCGCCGATGATGCCGATGCCGTACTTATCGCTCACTGGATCGTTCTCCTCTCGTTGGATCGGATGCCCGCCTCGCGGTCGCCGCCCATCGCCGCCACCACCGCCAGCGCCGTCGCCAGCGCCCGCCGCCCCTCGGCGCCGCGCACCAGCGGCGTCGGCTCGCCGCGGCAGGCGCGCAGGAAGGCCTCGAGCTCGCGGCGCAGCGGCTCGGCGGGCTCCACCGGCAGGTCGGCGCGCACGATCTGCGGCGCGCCGTCGACCTCCTCGAGCCGGTAGCCCTTGATCTCCTGCGCCTGGTAGTCGAGCGAGAAGTAGCCGCGCGGCAGGAAGGCGCGCAGCTTGCGCACGCGCTCGGCGGAGACGCGCGAGGCGGTCAGGTTGGCGGTGCAGCCGGAGGCGAGCTCGAGCCGCACGTTGGCGATGTCGATGCGCGGCGACAGCACGTTGATGCCGGTGGCGCGCACCTCGGCGAGATCGCTGTCGTCGAGCGCGTGCAGGATCTGCAGGTCGTGGATCATCAGGTCGAGCACCACGTCGACGTCGAGGCTGCGCGGCGAGAAGACGCCGAGCCGCTCCACTTCGACGAAGCGCGGCGCCGCGCCGGCGGCGAGCAGGGCCTGAACGGCGGGGTTGTAGAACTCGACGTGGCCGACGGCGAAGGTGCCGCCGCCGGCAGCCGCCGCGGCCAGCAGGTCGTCGGCCTCCTCCAGCGTCCCGGCGATCGGCTTCTCCACCAGCACGTGCTTGCCGGCGGCGAGCAGCGGCGCGCCGATCGCGGCGTGCTCGCTGGTGGGCGCGGCGACGACCATGGCGTCCACCTGGGCGGCGAGCGCGTCGACGTCCGCGAAGGCCACGGTGCCGTGGGTAGCGGCAAGCTCCGCCGCCACCTCCGGCCGCGCGTCGTGGATGCCGACCAAGTCCGCGCCAGGCAGCGAGGCGAGGATGCGCACGTGGTGGCGCCCCAGGGAGCCGGTCCCGACGACGCCGATGCGTACCGGCGCCGGCTCCACGCGCAGCTCGCGCTGCGGCTGTGCCAACGGCTCCAGCTGCGCCGGCGCCATGGGTGCCTCGACCGCCACCGCCTCAGCCGCCACGATTCGACGCCTTCCTTCCCGGCAGTGCGCGGATGACCCCGCGTTGCGCCGTGTTGACGAAGTCGACGAGATAGGCGACGTCGGCGTCGTCCGCGTGCTCCTGGCGCAGCCCCGCCAGCACCTCGGCCAGCGGCTGCCGCGAGCGGGTGAGCCGCCGCACCGCCGCCTCCAGCCGCTCGATGGTCTCCGCCGGCACACCCTTGCGCTCGAGCCCGATGCGGTTGAGGCCGTAGCAGGCGGGCTTGATCCCCACCGTCTTGACGAACGGCAGCGCGTCCTGGGTGATCACCGAGTAGCCGCCGACGTAGGCGTGGCGGCCGACGCGGCAGAACTGGTGGATCGAGGTGAACGCGGAGATCGAGGCGTCGTCGTGCACCTCGACGTGGCCGGCGAGCGTGGCGTTGTTGGCGAAGATGGTGCGGTTTCCCACCTGGCAGTCGTGCGCCACGTGGGTGTAGACCATGAACAGGTTGTCGTTGCCGATGCGGGTCGTGCCGCCGCCCTTGGCGGTGCCGCGCTGGATGGTGCACAGCTCGCGGAAGTGGTTGCGGTCGCCGATCTCGAGCCGCGTCTCCTCGCCCCTGTACGTGACGTCCTGGGGGTCGAAGCCGATGCAGGCGTGGCCGTGGATACGGTTGTCGCGGCCGATCTTCGCCGGTCCCTGGATCTGCGCGGCGGCGCCGACGACGGTGCCGGCGCCGATCTCGACGCCGGCGCCGATCACCGCGAAGGGGCCGACGACGACGTTCTCGGCCAGCTCGGCGGCCGGGTCGACGAGCGCGGTGGAGTGGACTTGCGCCACCCCTACCTCGACACCATCGCCGACGACAGCACCGCCTCGACCGCGAGCTTGCCGTCCACCAGGGCGCGCGCCTGCAGGCGGCAGAAGTTGCTGCGCAGGTTGAGGATCTCGATCTCCAGCCGCACCTGGTCGCCGGGCACCACCGGACGGCGGAAGCGGGCGCGCTCGATGCCGGTGAAGTAGAGCAGCTTCTGGTGGCGGTCCGGCATGTCGTGCAGCAGCAGGATGCCTCCCGCCTGCGCCAGCGCCTCGAGCAGCAGCACGCCGGGCACCACGGGGTGGCCCGGGAAGTGGCCGAGGAAGTACTCCTCGTTGACGGTGACGTTCTTGATGGCGACGATGCGCTTCTTGGGCTCGAGCTCGAGCACGCGGTCGACGAGCAGGAACGGATAGCGGTGCGGCAGCACCTCCTGGATCCACCGGCTGTCCCACTCCGCCGCCGCTTCGGTCACGTACCGTCCTCCTCCGTCTCCGCCGTCGCTGTCGTCGCCTGACCTTGCGCCTTCTCGAGGCGGCGAACCCGTCGCGCGAGCTCGCCGAGCCGGCCGAGCCAGGTCACCTGCCGCCGCCACTGGCCGAGCGGCACCGCGGGGACGCCCGCCAACTTGCTCCCCGCCGGCGCCGACTGCAGCGCCGCCGACTTCGCCGCCACCTGGACGCCGTCGCCGAGCTCGAGGTGGCCGCCCACCCCTGCCTGCCCCGCCAGCACCACGCCGTCGCCGAGCCGCGTGCTGCCTGCGATGCCGGCCTGGCCGCACAGCACGCAGCCTTTTCCGAGCCGCACATTGTGTCCGACCTGTACCAGGTTGTCGAGCTTGCTGCCGGCCCCGATCCGCGTCTCCTCGAGCGTCGCGCGGTCGATGGTGGTGTTGGCGCCGATCTCGACGTCGTCCTCGACCACCACCCGCCCCACCTGCGGCACCTTGACCAGCGTGCCGCCCCGCTGCGCGTAGCCGAAGCCGTCGGCGCCCAGCACGGCGCCGGCGTGCACGACCACCCGCTGCGCCGAGCTCGGTGTCGTCGTAGAGGACGGCTCGCGGGTAGATCACCGTCGCGGCCCCGACCCGGCAGCGCGCGCCGACCACGACGCCGGCGTGGAGCACGGCGCCGGCCTCGATGCGGCTCTCCTCCCCGACCACCACCTGCGGCCCGACGCTCGCGGTAGCGTCGACCGCGGCGCTCGCCGCCACCACCGCGCTAGGGTGAATGCCCGGTACCGCCGCTGCCGCCGGATGGAAGTGACGCAAGAGCTCGCCCAGCGCCCAGCCCGAGTCGGCGCAGATCAGCTGATCGTGCGCGAGCTCGCTCTCCTCGCGCCCGACCAGCAGCGCCCCGGCGCGGCTCGCGCGCGCCTGGTCCCGGTACTTCGCCGAGGTCAGGAACGAGAGGTCGTCGGGGCCGGCCGCATCGCAGCGGCCGCACCCCGCGCACCACGCGCGCGGGGTTGCCGCGCACGTGGCCCTGCACCAGCTCCGCGAGCTCGCCGAGGCTCGTCAACCGCTGGAGTCTAGTGCCCGGGGGGCTTGGGCGTCGCCGCCGGCCGCGCCGCCGCCGGCGCTGCCGCCGACGTCGAGTCGAAGCGCTGGATCACCACCGGCGAGAGGTCCACCGTCTCGTCGGCGTAAACCAGGCCGCTCTGGAACTTCTTGAAGATCAGCGTGTACCCCTGCTCCTGCCCCACCTGGTTGATCACCCGCAGGATCTGCTCCTCGATGGGGTTCATGATCTCCTGCTCGAGCTTCTGCATCTCGCGTTGCGCGTTCTCGCCGAAGCGCTGCAGGGAGATGGTCTTCTCCTCGATCTCGTCGCTGAGCTGCTTGAGCTTGTCGGCGCCGAGCGACAGGCGGCCGTCGGTGGCCCGCTTCTGCAGGTCGGCGATCTCCTGGCGCAGGCGGTTCCCCTCGGTGAGGCGCTTGTCGCGCTCGCCGTTGAGCCGCTCCACCGCCGTCTTGCCGCGCGCCGACTCGGCGACGATGCGCTCGGGGTCGATGAAGCCGATCTTCAAGGGTTTCGCCGCCGGCTGGGCGGCGAGCGGTGCCGCCAGCCCGGCGAGCAGGGTGAGGACGAGGACGGGGGTTGCCTTCGAGGCCATGGAGGCTCTCCTTGCGAAATGGGCCCGGATGCTGCCGGTCAGAAGCTCGTTCCGACGTCGAACTGGAAGCTCTCGAACCGGTCTCCGGGCAGGGGTGTCAGGTTGTTGGCGTAGATGAAGCGCAGCGGCAGCCCGAAGACGGGGACGAAGAGCCGCAGCTCCGCGCCCGCGGTCGCGCGCAGGCTGCCGATACGTGGCTTCAGACCCTCGTCGCCGAAGACGTTGCCGCCGTCGACGAAGAAGACCAGGCGGAAGGGCCCGCCGAGCAGGAAATGGTACTCCAGGGCGAGCTGCAGGTACGAGGTGCCGCCGAGCAGGTTGCCGAACTCGTCCTGCACCGGATTGTCCTGCTCGTCGCGCAGCGAGATCGAGCGCGAGGCGTGGCCGCGGAGGCTGCGGGCGCCGCCGACGTAGTAGCGCTCGAGCAGCGGCAGCGGCGTGTCGCCGATCTCCTGCACCATCCCCGCCGCGAGGTTGAGGGCGAAGATCGAGCGCACCGGCCGGACGGCAATGGGCTTGAACCAGGTGACGGCGAGCTCCGGCCGCCAGAGGTCGATGTCGCCGCCCAGCGGGCCGCCGGCGTACTCCAGCGAGGCCGAGGTGCGCAGGCCGACGGTGGGCTCGAAGCGGTTGTCGAGGCTGTCGTAGAACAACAGCGGGCGGATGTCGGACTTCGAGTACTTCGACGACGTCGTCACCGTGGCGCCGGTGGCGTCGACCAGGCCGACCTCGTCCTTGATGTCGGCGAACTCGTACTGCAGCCGCGCGCTGTAGAAGAGGCCGACGCTGCGCCCGTAAGTGAGCACGCCGCCCTGCTCGTTGCGCACCTGCTGCTGGGTGCCGAGCAGGTTGTAGTCGAGGTCGCGCTTGAAGAGCTGGAAGCCCGCCGACTGCGGACGGTCGAACAGCCAGGGGACGAAGTAGGACAGCTCGAAGATGTTGCGCACGCTGCCGGTCTGCACCGAGACGCCGACGTTCTCGCCGCGGCCGAGGAAGTTCTGCGTCTGCATCGAGAACTGGCCGAAGAAGCCGTCGAGCTCGCTCCAGCCGCCGCCGAAGAGCAGCTCGGTGCGGTCCGACTCCTTGCCGCGGACGGTCAGGTCGACGGTCTTCTTCTCGCGGTCGATGTTCTCGAACTCGATCGGGTTGTCCTCGTCGATCTTGAAGTAGGTGAGCTGGTTGAGCTTGTAGACGCTGTTCTTGAGCGCCCCCATGTTCATGACCAGCCCTTCCTGGACGCGGAACTCGCGGCGCAGGACCTTGTCGCGCGTGCGGTCGTTGCCCTGGAACTCGACGCGGCCGACGTGGAACTGCTCGCCCTCGAAGATCTTGACCTGCACGTCGGCGACGTTGTCGGGCTTCTCGATCAGCTCGACGTCGATCTGCGAGTAGATGTAGCCGGTGTTGCGGTAGAGGTCCTCGATCGCCTTGATCCCCTTCTCCACCGCCGAGGCGCGCAGCCAGGGGTTGTGCGGGCGGGCGAAGGCGCGCAACAGCACCTCGTCGCTGTAGACCTTGTTGCCCTCGATGGTGACGGTGCCCAGCTTCCAGCGGTCGCCCTCGACCACCGGGATGGTGAGCTCGAGGCGGCGCTTCTGCTTCTTCGGCGCGGCGTCGGGGTTCCTGGCCTTCACCGCCACCTGCGGCTCGGTGACGTCGACGTTCTTGTAGCCGCGCTCGCGGTAGAGGTCGCGGACCTTGCCGAGGTCCTCCTCGATGGTGGCTGGGTTGTAGATGTCGTGCTTGAGGAAGCGCGAGATCGGCCCCGTCTCCTTGGTCTTGCGCATCACCAGCTGCAGCCGGCGGTCGGAGAAGACGGTGTTGCCCTCGAACTCGATCTCGCCGATCTTGACCTTGGTCCCCTCGTCGACGGTGAAGCGCACGCGGCGCTCGCCGGGGCTCACCTCCTCCATCGTGTATTCGACGGTGGCGAAGCGGTACCCCTTCTCGGCGTACATCTTCATCAGCTCGTGCTTGGCGCGCTCGAGCTCGCCGAGGTCGAGCGGGCCGCCCTCGCGCAGGCGGATCTGCTCCTTGTCCATGCGGTCCTGGATGTCGGTGTGGCCGAGCTTCTTGAGCCCCTCGTACTGCACCGAGCGCAGCACCGGACGCTCGCTGATGCGCAGCAGGAGGTGGACGCCGGCGGCCGACGGCGAGGCTTCGACCGCGATGTCGTCGAGCAGGTGGCGGTCCCAGAGCGCGTGCAGGTTCTTGTCGAGGGCGACCGGGTCGAAGGGCTGGCCGACCTCGAGGCCGAGGTAGTAGCGCAGGGTCTCCTCGGAGAGCGTGCGCAGCCCCTGGAACTCGATGGCGGCGATCGGCTTGCCGGTGAGCTCCTCGGCCTCGGTCGCGGCGTGGGCGGCCCCGGCGAGCAACAGCGCCAGCGCGGCGGCCGCCACGAAGTGAACGGGGAAGGCGCCAAAACGGCGCCGCACGGCGCCAGCGCGGCCCGGCAAAAGCGCGGCAGCGAGGCCAGGGCGCGAGCAATCTCCAGATGTGTCAGGTCGGTTCACGAGCACAGCAGGTCTACCCCCTTCGAGCTTGCCTGGAGACGGCCGCGGATTCAGCAAGGGTTGCGCCAGGGAGGGCCGGCGCGCCCGGATGCGGGTCGGGATCCTACCCCGCCCCGCGCGCAAAAGCGCGATGCCAGTTGCGCTTTCAGGGAGTGGTGATCGCTTCGCGCGTCTGCACCTCGAAGTGGAGCTTGCCGTCGACCAGCTCCACCTCGATGAGCTCGATGGGCTCGCCGCGGCGGGAGATGAGGATCTCCGAGACGGCGTCCTGCAGATGCCGCTGGATCGTCCGCCGCAGGGGACGCGCGCCCGTCGAAGGCTCGACCCCGGCCTGCTCGAGCAGCCACTCGCGCACCGCGGTCGACACCTCGACGTGCAGGCCGCGCTGCCCGAGGGTGTGGTTGACGTCCTCGAGCAGGATGTCGACCACGGCGCGCAGCTCGATCGGCCCCAGCGGGTTGAAGACGATCACCTCGTCGAGGCGGTTGATGAACTCCGGCGAGAAGGCGCGCTTGAGCTCGCCGAGGATCTCCTCCTCGATGCGGGCGAAGGCCTCCTGCTCGTTCTGCGCCCCGAAGCCCATGCGCCCCTTGTTGAGCACCACCTTGCTGCCGACGTTGCTGGTCATCAGCACGATGGCGTTCTTGAAGTCCACCTGGTTGCCGTAGCTGTCGGTGAGCACGCCGTCGTCGAGGATCTGCAGCAGCAGGTTGGCGACGTCGGGGTGGGCCTTCTCGATCTCGTCGAAGAGCACCAGCGAGTAGGGCTGGCGGCGGATGCGCTCGGTGAGCTGGCCGCCCTCCTCGTGGCCGATGTAGCCCGGCGGCGAGCCGATCAGCTTGGAGACGGCGTGCTTCTCCATGTACTCCGACATGTCGAAGCGCACGAGGGCCTCCTGGGTGCCGAAGAGGAAGTTGGCGAGCTGGCGGGCGACCTCGGTCTTGCCGACGCCCGAGGGGCCGAGGAACATGAACGAGCCCACCGGGCGTCCGGGGTTCGAACACCCGAGCCGCGAGCGGCGGATGGCGCGCGAGATCGCGGCGATGGCGCGCTCCTGCCCCACCACGCGGCGGCGCAGGATGTTCTCCATGTCCATCAGCTTCTCGGCCTCCTCGCTCTGCAGCGCCGCCACCGGGACGCCGGTCCAGGAGGCGATCACCTCCTCGATGTCCTCCGGCGTCACCTCGAGAACGGCGCTCTCCTCGGTGAGCTGGGAGAGCTTCTCGACGTCCTCGCGCAGCTCGATCTCGCGCTCGCGCTGGTAGACCGCCTTCTCGAAGTCCTTGCTCGAGATGGCGCGCTTCATCTCCTTGACCACCTGCTGGATGTCGCGCTCGAGCTTGCGCAGGTTCTGGGTGTCGCGGACGCGGCGCAGCTTGACCTTGGCCCCCGCCTCGTCGATGACGTCGATCGCCTTGTCGGGCTGGTGGCGGTCGCTGATGTAGCGGCTGCTCTGGATGATCGCCACCTTCAGCGACTCCGGCCGGTAGCGCACCTTGTGGAACGACTCGTAGCGCTCGCGCAGGCCCTCGAGGATGCGCAGCGTCTCCTCGGCGTCCGGCGGCGTCACCGACATCGACTGGAAGCGCCGCATCAACGAGCGGTCCTTCTCGATGTACTTGCGGTACTCCTTGAGCGTGGTGGCGCCGATGCAGGAGATCTCGCCGCGCGACAGCGCCGGCTTGAGGATGTTGGCGGCGTCGAGCGAGCCCTCCGCCGAGCCGGCGCCCACCAGCGAGTGGATCTCGTCGATGAAGACGATGACGTCGGGCGTCTCCTTGAGCTCCTTGAGGATCCCCTTGAGCCGCTCCTCGAACTGGCCGCGGTACTTGGTGCCGGCGACGATCAGCGACAGGTCGAGCGCGACGATGCGCTTGCTGGCGAGGAAGATCGGCACCCGCCCCTCGACGATGCGCTGCGCGAGCCCCTCGACGATGGCGGTCTTGCCGACGCCCGGCTCGCCGAGCAGGATGGGGTTGTTCTTGGTGCGGCGGGAGAGGATCTGGATGATGCGCTCGACCTCGGTCTCGCGGCCGATCAGCGGGTCGAACGCGCTGCTGGCCGGCGAGCGCCGTGAGGTCGCGGCCGTACTCGGTGAGGAACGGCAGCTCCTTCTTCTGCTGCGACGCCTCGCGCTCCTTGACCAGCGACATCAGCTCCTCGCGCACGCGGTACACGTCGAGGCCGTGCTGGGCGAGGATGCGCATCGCCAGGCAGCCTTCGACGCGCAGGATGCCGATCAGCAGGTGCTCGCTGCCGACGCTGCCGTGCAGCATCGACTCCGCCTCGTGGGCGGCGTAGGCGAGGATCTTCTTCGACTCCTCGGAGAGCGGCAGCTCGGCGGTCGAGGAGATGCGCTCGACGAAGACGCGCTCGCCCTCGATCTCGCGGCGGATCTCGTCGGGCTTGACGTGGAAGCGCCGGAACAGCTCGGTGACGGTGTCTTCGCCCTCGCGGAGGATGCCGAGCAGGACGTGCTCGGACTCGATGACGCGGCTGCCCAGCTTGCTCGCCTCGTAGCGGGCGAAGAACAGCGCCCGGCGGGCCTTCTCGTTGTACTTCTCGAACATCAGCTGCGGTCCGTCGCTGGACCCTCCCCGGCGTCCGCGCCGCTCGGCGTCATTCCCGCTAGATCGTTGAGGGGTCTGAGGATGCCGTCCTCCAGCAAAAAAAGTCTAGCACAGCGACGGGCGAGCTCCGGGTTGTGGGTGACCAGCACCATGGTGGTGCCGTGACGCAGCGCCATCACGCGCAGCAGCTCGAACACCTGCTCGCCGGTGGCGGGGTCGAGGTTGCCCGTCGGCTCGTCGGCGAGCAGCAGCGGCGGCTCGAGCAGAAGCGCGCGGCAGAGCGCCACGCGCTGCCGCTCGCCGCCGGAGAGCTGGTTCGGGAAGTGATCGAGCCGCTGCTCGAGGCCGACCTCGGCGAGCAGCTTCTCGGCAGCATCGGCGGCGGCGCGCGGGTCGCGCCCGGCGATGCGCCCGGGCAGCATGACGTTCTCGAGCGCCGTGAAGTCGGGCAGCAGCTGGTGGAACTGGAAGACGAACCCCAGCATCTTGTTGCGGAACCGCGCCAGCGCCGCGCCGGAGAGGTGCGCCAGGTCCTCGCCGGCGACCTCGACCATGCCTTCGTCCGGCGCGTCGAGACCGCCGAGGAGGTGCAGCAACGTCGACTTGCCCGATCCCGACGGACCGACGATCGCCACCAGCTCGCCGGGAGCTACCTCCATGTCGACGCCGCGCAGCACCTCGACGCGCCGTGTGGCGTCGAGGTAGGCCTTGTGCAGGCCTGCGACCCGGACCGAGACACTCATGTGTCTGCGCGCCGCCTCTTCACCGCGGCTGCCAGCTGACCACGCGCAAGTTGGGAACGTTGCGCAGATGGCCCTCGTCGTGCGGACCAACGAGAACGTCGTAGCCAAGATGGGCGGCAGTAGCCGCAACCGCCAGATCGTTCGTCGGGATCCGCTTGCCGCGCTTCTCGAGAGCGACGAAGAGCTCTGCCCATCGCTCCGCGATCTCGGCGCTGAACTCGATGAGCCGAGTCATCGCGCGCAAGCGCGCGATCTTCGCCTTGCGTTCGTCGACCCTTCGCTTGCTGCCCAGCCGCACGCCCACCAGCAACTCGGCGAGCACGATGGCAGGGAGCGCGACAGGCTCCTCGTCGAGGCCGCCGAGGATTTCGGCAAGGTCGCCGCCGGCGCGCTCCATCGCTACCACCGCGCTCGTGTCGAGGACTACTCCCACGGGTTTTCAGCGGGAGTATCGGCGGCATTCACCCGCTCGAGAGCGTCGGCGAACTCGGGATCCGGCGGGTGAGACTTCCACATCCGAACGAGGTCACCGAGCGTGAACGGCTTCGGCGGTTCGACGGGCGTCAAGCGCGCCACCGGGATCCCGTTCTTCTCCACGATGAACGACTCTCCTCGGTAGCGGATGCGCGCCAGGACGTCGCCAAGGTTGCGAGCCAATCGCGTCGCCGGGATGTGCTCTTCCATGATTTGCGCATTTTACGCGATTGCGCTCAGCGCCGCATGGCCTCGACCGGCGACAGCTTCGCCACCCGCTGCGCTACCCACAGGGCACTTACCAGCGCGAGCACAACGGTCACCGCCAGCACGGCCGCGACGTCGGGCAGCTGCAGGCGGAACGGCAGGTAGTCGAGGAAGTAGATCTGCCCCGGCAGCCGCACCAGCCGGTAGCGGTCGAGGAGCAACGCCACGCCGCAGCCGAGCGCGGCTCCCGCGGCGGTGCCGAGACCGGCGATCAAGAGTCCGAGCCAGAGGAAGGCGCGGCGCAGCCGCTGCGGCGTCGCGCCCATCGTCGCCAGCATGCCGAGCTCGGCGCGCTTGCTGGTGATCACCAGCGCGAGGTCGGCGACCAGCGCCATCGCCGCGACCAGCACGATCAGCGAGACGGCGACGAACATCACCGACTTCTCCAGCCGCAGGGCGAAGAAGAGCGGACGGTTGAGCTGTTCCCAGGTGCGCAGCTCGGCATCTGCGGGCAACAGCCCCCGCACCGCCGGAACCAGCGCCAGCGCCGCGTCGAGGTCACCGGCGGTGATCTCGAGGAAGGTGGACGGGTTGCCGGCGAGCGGCCGCGCCACGCCGACGGGGAGGGCGATGCGCTCGACGTCTTCGGTGCGCCCGCTCTCGAAGGTGCCGCGCAGCGGCAGGCTGCGGATGCGCGGCTGCGGACCCAGCGGCGTCAACGTCGAGCGCGGCGATACCACCGCCATCACGTCGCCGGGGTGCACGCCCCACTTCGTCGCCAGTCCGCTGCTGATGTAGAGCCCGGGCGCGCCACCCTCGGCGCCGGGGAAGAACCGCGGCACCAGGCCCGAGTAGCCGACGATCTCCACCGTCTGCACCAGCCCGCCGCTCTCCAGCCAGCCGCGGCCGTGCACGGCCTCCTGGACCTGCAAGACGCCGGGCAGCCCTAGCAGCCGCTCCTGCAGCGCCGCGGCGCCCTGCCCGGGCGGCAGCTCGATCTCCAGGTGCGGCGTCCGCGCCAGCACCTCGCCGCGTAGCGCCTGCTGCAGCCCGGCGAGCGCCGCGAGCGCCAGCACCAGCGCCGCCACGCCGAGCCCGATGCCGCCCGCGGCGACCGCGGAGAGGAAACTGACGAAGGCATCCTTACGCGTGCTGCGCAAATAGCGCAGGGCGAGCAGGAGCGGGAATGGCAGTCGCCAGAGAATCGACACCGCGACTGACCGTAGCCGCGAACCCGCGGCGGGTCAACGGCACGCTTCGTGGACGTCTGCTACGGCTCCTCACCCGCCGCCAGCGGCCGCAGCAGCGGGAAGAGGATGACGTCGCGGATCGACTGGCGGTCGGCGAAGAGCATGGTCAGGCGGTCGATGCCGATGCCTTCGCCGCCCGCCGGCGGCATGCCGAACTCGAGCGCCCGGACGTAGTCCTCGTCGTAGCGGTGCGCTTCCTCGTCGCCCGCGGCGCGGGCGGCGAGTTGCTCGCGGAAGCGCTGCGCCTGCAGGTCGGGGCTGTTGAGCTCGGAAAAGGCATTCGCCAGCTCCATGCCGCCCATGTAGAGCTCGAAGCGCTCGGTGAATCGCGGGTCGTCGCGACGCTGCTTGGAGAGCGGCGAGACCTCGGTGGGGTGGTCGGTCAGGAAGGTCGGCTGCACGAGTTGGCGCTCGGCGGTGGCTTCGAAGAGTGCCATCAGCAGCGCGCCGTAGCCGCCACCGGGCGGCGCCGCCACGCCGCGCGCCGCCAGCTCGGCGGCGACGTCCTCGGCGGTGTCGAGGCGCTCCGCCGGCACGCCGCCGAGCTGGGCGATCGCCTCGCGCACGGTGAGCCGCCGCCATGGCCGCGTCAGGTCGAGCCGCTCGCCCCGCCAGCGCAGGCCGTCGGCGGGGAGCAGCTTCTGCTCGAGGTGGACGAACAGCTCCTCGGTGAACTCCATCAACGTCCGGTAGTCCACCCACGCCCAGTAGAACTCGAGCATGGTGAACTCGGGGTTGTGCTGGGTGGAGATCCCCTCGTTGCGGAAGTTGCGGTTGATCTCGTAGACCTTCGGCATGCCGCCGACAGTGAGCCGCTTGAGGAACAGCTCGGGGGCGATGCGCAGGTAGAGGTCGAGGTCGAGCGCGTTGTGGTGGGTGGCGAACGGCCGCGCCGCGGCGCCGCCGGCGACGATCTGCATCATCGGCGTCTCGACCTCGAGGAACCCGCGGTCGTCGAGGAAGCGCCGTAGCTCGCGCACCAGGTGCGAGCGCAGCTCGAACACCCGCCGCGACTCCGGGTTCACGATGAGGTCGACGTAGCGCTGCCGGTAGCGCGACTCGAGGTCGGTCAGGCCGTGCCACTTCTCGGGCAGCGGCCGCAACGCCTTTGCCAGTAGTACCAAGTCGTCGACGTCGAGAGAGAGCTCGCCGGCGCGGGTGCGGATGAGCGTGCCGCTCGCCCCCACCACGTCGCCGAGGTCGAGGTTGTCGAGCAACGCCTGCGCCGCCTCGGGCAGCTGCGGCCGCCGCACGAAGAGCTGAACCTTGCCATGGCCGTCGGCGAGGTCGAGGAACATCACCTTGCCGTGGCCGCGGATGCCGAGCAGCCGCCCGGGCACGCGCAGGTGCCGCTTCTCCGCCTCCAGCTCCTCCGCCGTGCGCTCGTCCCAGCGCGCGTGCACCTCGCTCGGCGCGTGGTCGTGCGGGAAGGCGTGCGGGTAGAGCTCGACGCCCAGCCGCTCCAGCTCCTCGAGCTTACGGCGACGGTTCTGGATCTGTTCCTGCAGCTCGGACATGGGCGCGCACCCTACATGCCGAGAGCGGGATCCGCCAGCACGCGTTCGAACAAGCGCCCGAGGTGCTTGGCCGCGGCGCGCCCCGCGGCCAACACTTCCTCATGATCGAGCAGCTCGGCGACCATGCCCGCGCCCGGGTTGGCGGCGAGCGAGATGCAGGCGCAGCGCACGCCGAGGTGTCGCGCCGCGATCACCTCGAGCACCGTCGACATCCCCACCAGGTCGGCGCCGAGCGTGCGCATCATCCGCACCTCGGCGGGCGTCTCGTAGGCGGGCCCGGCGAGGCCGCCGTAGACGCCCTCCGCGAGCTCGAGGCCGATGGCCTCGGCGTGGCGGCGCAGCAGCTCGCGCAGCCGCGGGTCGTAGGCGTCGATCATGTCGGGGAAGCGCGGGCCCCACTCCGCCGGCGGCGTGCCGGTGAGCGGGCTGAGCCCGGTCAGGTTGAGGTGGTCGGTGACCAGCGCCAGCTGGCCGGGCCGCAGCCGCTCGGCCACCGCACCCGCCGCGTTGGTGAGCAGCAGTACCTTGGCGCCGAGCAGCGCCACGAGGCGCACCGGGAACACCGCCTGCGCCGCCGTGTAGCCCTGGTAGGTGTGCAGGCGGCCGTGGAAGTAGACGACCGGCGCGGCGCCCGGCGGTTGCAGCAGCTCGACCTCGAGCGGATGTCCGGCGACGGCGTGGATCGTCCACGGCACCAGCCGCTGCAACGGCACGCGGCCGGCGCTCGGCAGCGCGAGGTCGACGGCCAGCCCCGAACCCGAGACCAGCGCCACGCGCGGCTCCGGCCAGCCCAACTCGCGCCAGGTGGCGGCCGCCGCGGCGAGCTCCTCGACGAGATGGTTCACCGCGCGATGCTAACAGCGCCAATTCTCGTGAGGGGCATGGGTGGGCGGTGGCGCCCCCTGCCCCTGGAGGGGCAGGGGGACGGGGGGACAGGGGTGGAAGAGAACCCAGGGGCGGGGGTCGGGTGGGGGGTGGCAGCGCGCTTTGCGCGCGGGGGCGGCGTCACGGCTTGTAGATCAAGAGCCACAAGCCGGCGGACTCGCGCACCAGCCGCATCTTGAGCACCTGCAGCTCGCGCGCCTCCTCGCCGGCGCCACCGGCGAGCACCGTCTGCGCGATCTCGTGGTCGAAGCGGTGGACGAAGAGGTCCGCCAGCCGCGTCGTCTGCCGCGCGCGGGCGAACACCGCCGCCTCGCGCGTCACCACCGTGTCGTCGAGGATGCCGCGGATCTCCTCGATCTCCTCCTGGGTACGCGCGCGCAACGCCGCCGCCCACAGCAGGAAGCTCTCGAGGTCGCGGTTGCCGCCGTCCTCATTGCGGCCGAGGCGGCGGAAGGCAACCACCTCGCGCGGCTCGAGCCGGAAGGGGAAGAGCTCGGGCGAGAAGGCCGCCACCTTCGGGCTCACCTCGGCCGGCACGCCGTCGAGGGCGCCGAGCAGCCGGCGGTGGTGCTCGAGCAGCAGGTCCTCGCCCCAGCCCACGCCGGGAGCGGTTGCGCCGTTGGTCGCCGCCGCGGCCGCGCCGCCGCCGGGGCCGCCGGCGAGCGCCATCTCTTGACTCGCCGAGGGGGGCGGTCCGCCGGGCTCGCTGAACAGCTCGTCGGTCGACTGGATGCCGGTGAGGCGCGGGATCAACGTGCGCACGTGCTGGCGCAGCCGGCGCAGCTCGTCGAGGGAGAGCGACTCGTTCTGCAGGTTCTTCTCGAAGCTCTCCACCTCCGCGCGGAAGGCGGAGAGCTCGAGGTCGAGCTGGGTGTCCACCGCCACCACCCGCTCGAGCTCGAAGATGCGCTGGTAGTCGGCGACGATGCGCTGCTCCTCGCGCCGGTAGAGCTGCTGGATGTGATTGCGCAGCGCCAGGTTGGTCTCCACCACGGCGAGCAGCACCTCGGGGTGGAAGAACAGCCGCCCGAGCTGGAACTTGTAGCGCCGGTACTCGGCGATCAGCTCGCCGTCGGTGAGCTGGTCGAAGGTGTCGGCCTGCAGCATCCGCCGCCGCAACTCGTCGATGCGGCCGCGCCGCTCCTCCACCTCGCCCTCGCCGAGGGTGAGCCCGCCCACCAGCTGCCAGAGGCCGTTGTAGATCCCCCTGGCCTTACCGCGCTCCATCTGCACCCAGGGCCCGTGCGGCCCCTGCGCCTCCTCGGAGAGCTTGGTGACCAGGAAGTCGAGCTTGTCGTGGTGCTCCTGCCCCCAGTCGAGGCCCGGGCGCAGGTAGAGGTAGAACTTGACCAGCTGGACGAGGATGCTGTCGTTGTAGTTGCGCACCCGCTGGAAGAACATACGCAGCTGCGAGGGGACGACCTTGCCGTCCTCCTGCAGCAGCCAGCGGTTGAGGTCGCCGAGGCGGCGCTCGACCATCTCCAGCTCGTTGCGCACGCGGTCGGTGCCGGCGGCGGTGAGGTGCTGGGAGACCTCCTTGAGCAGCCCGTAGACGGCCTGGAACTCGGTGGCGTACTGGGCCAGCTCGCCGTCGCCGGCGAGCTTGTTGAGCCCTTGCAGGAACTGGTGGTACGTCCAGGACGACTTGAAGCGGTCCGAGACGTCGATGTAGCGCTTGTGCAGCGTGCTCAGCTCTTGTACCGACATGAGGGCTCTTGCACGGACATTGGGACTTGCGCCTTTGCTCCCGATTCTAAATGATCGCCCGGATGCCGAGCGGCCCGACCTCCAGCCCCGCGCCCGGCGTCGCCGCGCCGCGACCGGCGCAGCCCCGCGTGCTCATCACCGCCGACGACTTGCAGCGGCGGGTGGGCGAGCTCGCCGCCGCCATCAACCGCGACTACGCGACGAGCGAGCGGCTGATCTGCATCGGGGTGCTCAAGGGGTCGGTGTTCTTCCTCGTCGACCTGGTCAAGCAGTTGGAGCTGCCGGTGGCGATCGACTTCTTCCAAACCTCGAGCTACGGCGGCGGCACCAGCGCCGGCGAGGTGCGCATCCGCAAGGACCTCGACCTGCCGGTGCGCGACGCCGACGTGCTGCTGGTGGAGGACATCGTCGACACCGGCTACACCCTGCGCACGATCCTCGACCTGCTGCGCTGGCGCGGGGCGCGCTCGGTGAAGCTGTGCGCGCTGCTCGACAAGGTGTCGCGGCGCGAGGTGGAAGTGCCGATCGACTACCGGGGTTTCGAGATCGAGGACCTGTTCGTCGTCGGCTACGGCCTCGACTTCGCGGAGCGTTACCGCAACCTGCCGTACGTGGGGGTGCTGGAGGAAGGCAAGTGAGGGAAGCGAGTGAAGTGATGGAGGCCGGCATGTGACGATCGAAGCGCATCACACCGACGGCGCACCGGCGGCGATCGGCCCCTACGCGCAGGCGGTGTCCGCCGGCGGCTTCCTCTTCACCTCCGGGCAGATCCCGCTCGACCCCAAGAGCGGCGAGATCGTGAGCGGCGGCTTCGAGGCGCAGGCGCGACAGGTGCTCGCCAATCTGCGCGCCGTTCTCGCCGCGGCCGGTTGCGAGCTCTCGGACGTGGTGAAGGCGACCGTCTACGTCGTCGACCTGGCGGACTTCCCCAAGCTCAACGCGCTCTACGGCGAGGCGATGGGCGGACATCGGCCGGCGCGCTCCACGGTGCAGGTGGCGGCGCTGCCGAAAGGGGCGCTGGTCGAGATCGATCTCGTGGCGAAGCTGCGGTAGCGCGCGAGCGCGCTACCGGGGCGCGGCCAGACCGGCGCTGGGGGCCGAAACGAACTCGAGGAGAATCATCACCCGCGCGTCGGGTGCGGTCACTTCGGCATAGGAGACGGAGAGAAGGTCTCCGGCCTGAAAGGCCACGCTCCCGTCCTCGCGGCACTGGGTCTGGTGGTCATCGATCCTGCATCGGAGCTCGGTGTCCTTGCCGTTACGACGTACGGTCGCTACGGCTCGACCACCACTCGCCGGTTGCCGGCTGAGCTTCATCTGGAGGCTGCGGGCGTTCCCCGCCGGCACGATCACCTGGGTGTTGGCCTCGTTGCGGAGGATCTGGTCGCCGTTGGGAGGAAAGAAGCCCCCGCTCGAATCCGGGAAGTTACCCAGGAGGAGGAACGAGGGCGGTCCGGGAACGCCGGGCACTCCACCGGGGCCCTGCGGCCCGACGTCCCCCTGGTCGCCTTTCGGTCCAGCGAGCCCTTGAGGGCCGGGAGAGCCGGCAGGCCCCGTAAGGCCTGTGGCTCCTGCGGGTCCTGAGGGTCCAATGTCTCCGGGAGTCCCCTGAGGGCCTACCGGACCGGTCGCTCCTGTGGGTCCGGCATCGCCCTTGGGGCCGGCAGCTCCGGGAGGCCCAGTCGCCCCGGTTTCGCCCTGCGGGCCCCCGGGGCCAACCGGCCCAATCGGTCCGACCTCACCCTGCGGACCCTCGGCTCCAGCTGGCCCAATGGGGCCAACATCACCCTGAGGGCCGGTGGCGCCGGGAGGCCCCGTTACCCCGGCGTCCCCCTTCGAACCCTGAAGGCCAGTGGCGCCCGTCGGCCCCGTCGCGCCGGTAGGCCCAGTCGCGCCGATCTCACCCTGCGGGCCCTCGGGTCCAATCGGCCCCATGGGGCCGACATCACCCTGAGCGCCGGTGGCGCCTGCCGGCCCTACCGCACCGACCTCTCCTTGCAGGCCCTGAGGTCCAACCGGCCCAGCCGGCCCAATGTCGCCCTGTGGACCGATAGCGCCAGTGGGTCCCGTTGCGCCGACCTCACCCTGCGGACCCTCGGGTCCAGCCGGCCCAATGGGGCCGACATCACCCTGAGCGCCGGTGGCGCCCGCCGGCCCCACCGCACCGACATCTCCTTGCAGGCCCTGAGGTCCAACCGGCCCGGTGGCGCCGGTCGGCCCCGTCGCGCCGACCTCACCCTGCGGACCCTCGGGTCCAACCGGCCCAATAGGGCCGACGTCACCCTGAGGGCCGGTGGCGCCCGTCGGCCCCACCGCACCGACCTCGCCCTGCAGGCCCTGAGGTCCTACCGGCCCGGTGGGCCCAATATCGCCCTGGGCCGATAGCGCCAGTAGCCCCCGTCGCGCCGACGTCACCCTGCGGACCCTCGGGTCCAACCGGCCCAATAGGGCCGACGTCACCCTGAGGGCCGGTGGCGCCCGTCGGCCCCACCGCACCGACCTCGCCCTGCAGGCCCTGAGGTCCTACTGGCCCGGTGGGCCCAATGTCGCCCTGTGGACCGATAGCGCCAGTAGCCCCCGTCGCGCCCACGTCACCCTGCGGGCCCTCGGGTCCAACCGGCCCAATGGGGCCGACGTCACCCTGAGCGCCGGTGGCGCCCGCCGGCCCCACCGCACCGACATCTCCTTGCAGGCCCTGAGGGCCAACCGGCCCTGTGGCACCGGTCGGGCCCGTCGCGCCCACCTCGCCCTGCAGACCCTCGGGCCCAATCGGCCCAACGGGTCCGACATCACCCTTTGGGCCGGTGGCACCCGTGAGCCCCGTCGCCCCGGTTTCGCCCTGCACGCCCTGAGGCCCTGTGGGCCCAATCTCGCCTTGTGCGCCGATAGCGCCAGCAGGCCCCGTCGCGCCGACCTCACCCTGCGGACCCTCGGGTCCAACCGGCCCAAGAGGTCCGACATCACCCTGAGAGCCGGTGGCGCCCGTCGGCCCCACCGCACCGACCTCGCCCTGCAGGCCCTGAGGTCCTACCGGCCCGGTGGGCCCAATATCGCCCTGTGCGCCAGTAGCCCCCGTCGCGCCGACGTCACCCTGCGGGCCCTCGGGTCCAATCGGCCCAATGGGGCCGACATCACCCTGAGCGCCGGTGGCGCCCGCCGGCCCCACGGCACCGACATCTCCTTGCAGGCCCTGAGGGCCTACTGGCCCGGTGGCCCCAATGTCGCCCTCCAGGCCCTGAGGTCCAACCGGCCCTGTGGCGCCGGTCGGCCCCGTCGCGCCGACGTCACCCTGCGGGCCCTCGGGTCCAACCGGCCCAATGGGGCCGACGTCACCCTGAGCTCCGGTGGCGCCCGCCGGCCCCACGGCACCGACATCTCCTTGCAGGCCCTGAGGGCCTACTGGCCCGGTGGCCCCAATGTCGCCCTCCAGGCCCTGAGGTCCAACCGGCCCTGTGGCGCCAGTAGCCCCCGTCGCGCCCACGTCACCCTGCGGGCCCTCGGGTCCAATCGGCCCAATAGGGCCGACGTCACCCTGAGGGCCGGTGGTGCCCGTCGGCCCCACCGCACCGACCTCGCCCTGCAGGCCCTGAGGTCCTACTGGCCCGGTGGGCCCAATGTCGCCCTGTGGACCGATAGCGCCAGTAGCCCCCGTCGCGCCCACGTCACCCTGCGGGCCCTCGGGTCCAACCGGCCCAATGGGGCCGACGTCACCCTGAGGGCCAGTGGCGCCCGTCGGGCCCGAAAGCCCAGTCGCGCCGACATCACCCTGCGGGCCTTGAGGTCCTACTGGCCCGGCAGGCCCAATGTCGCCCTGCAGGCCCTGAGGTCCACCCGGCCCAGCCGGCCCGATCTCGCCCTGTGGACCGATGGCGCCAGTTGCCCCCGTCGCGCCGACGTCACCCTGCGGGCCTTCGGGTCCAGCCGGCCCAATGGGGCCGACGTCACCCTGAGGGCCGGTGGCGCCCGTCGGGCCCGAGAGTCCAGTCGCGCCGACATCACCCTGCGGACCCTCGGGTCCGACCGGCCCAGTGGATCCGACGTCACCCTGAGGACCAGTCGCGCCGGGAGGCCCGGCTACGCCGGCTTCGCCCTGCGGACCCTGGGGACCCGTGGCTCCCGAAGGACCTATCGCACCGACTTCGCCTTGCAGGCCTTGGGGCCCCACTGGCCCCGCCGGCCCGAGGTCGCCCTGTGGGCCGGTAGAGCCAGTAGGCCCCGGCGTACCGACTTCACCCTGCGAGCCCTGGGGCCCAACCGGCCCAATAGGTCCGACATCTCCCTGAGGGCCGGTGGCGCCGGTCGGCCCCACCACGCCGACTTCGCCTTGCGGGCCTTGAGGCCCGGCCGGGCCGGCCGGGCCGAGGTCCCCCTGAGCCCCTGGCGGCCCCACCGGCCCCTCGGGTCCTGCGGGTCCCGCAGTTCCTTGGGGTCCGGGATCTCCCTGGAGGCCTCTCGGGCCGACGGCTCCTGGATCGCCCTCGGGTCCTGCCGATCCCTGTGGCCCGACTGGCCCTTCTGGCCCTTGTGGCCCTTGTGGCCCTTCCGGCCCTTGTGGCCCCGGTGGGCCTTGTGGCCCCGCCGGCCCGGGCGTTCCGGACACGACGATCGTGTCGGAATTCGGGCCTTCGGAGATGCTGATCCCCTCCCCTCCGAGGATCAGCACCTCGCCCTGCAGGCCATTGAGGCTGCGCACCAGGGCCCCGTCGGCCAGCCTGGCCACCGGCCGCAGGAGAAACCCACGAACGTCGATGGTGAGCGTGAGCAGTCCGCCGGTGGCTTCGACGCCAGCGTTCCACCGGGCGAGAGCGCGAGCGTTGCTTGCGCCACGGCGCTACGCCCCGCGGTCGCCAGAAGCGCGAGTTGCGGCGGCGCGCCACGGAGAGGATCCGCGATCGTCACCGTCCCACCCTCGGAGGGCCCGGCTTCCAGGGTGACGTCGGCCACGATCCCCCACGTCACGCCCGGAAGGGAGCACGGGTCCGCGATTCGGAAGCTGACTCACCGAACGCCACCCGCGGGCGGCGCGAAGACGGCCCTGACCGCCCGGCACCTCGGGATCCCGATCAGTGGGGAGTCGGAGGGCGAGAGCTCGTCAGCGGCAGGAGGCTCCGCTCCTTCCGCAGCTCGAAGCGGCGGGACCGCGGACAGCAGCGCGGCGCACAACAGGGAGGCGGCACCGGCCGTGGCAAGACGGACGCGCTCCATGGTCTCCCGCCAGTCTCAGGGAGTTCCCGGCGGCGCGAAATGGGACCTTGGGCGTAGTGCCCGGGCCGCCGATCGGCCCGGGCACGCGCGAGCCGCAGGCCGGCGCTTGATGGGCTCAGCTCAGAACTGCGACCAGAGGTACTGGTTCGTCACCTCGTGGTGGTACTGCACCTCGGCGGCCTTGATGATGGTGCCGAGCGCCTTCGGGCAGCGCTCGGCCTGCATCGAGCTTGAGCTCGGCGAACTTGGCGTGCACCTCCTCGCCCATCACCTCCTGCATGAAGCGGCTCCCCTTGAACAGCCGGATGGCGTCGTAGATGTTGTCCGGCAGGAAGCGGGTGCGCGGCCGCTTGTCCTGCCGTCCTCCTCGCTCATGCGGCCCTTCGAGCCCGGTCCTGAGCAGGGTGTAGATCGCCAGGTACGGGTTGGCGTCGGGCGCGATCGAGCGCACCTCGACGCGCGCCGAGCGCTCGTTGCCGAGCGGGATGCGCACCATCGAGCCGCGGTCGATGGCCGAGGCCTTGATCTGGTTCGGCGCCTCGAAGTGCGGGTCGAGCCGGCGGTACGAGTTGACGCTGCGAGTTGAGCACCAGGCAGATGTCCGTGGCGCTGGCCAGGATGCGGCTGGATGAAGTCCCAGCCGGCGGCCGAGAGACCGTCCTTGCCGTCCTTCGTCGTAGAAGAGATTCGTCGACTGCCGGGTCACCGACAGGTTGGTGTGCATGCCCGAGCCGTTGATGCCGGTCACCGGCTTGGGCAGGAAGCACGCCGTCATCCCCAGGCGCGCCGCCACCTGCCGGCGAGAGCAGCTTGTAGAGCTGCACCTGGTCGGCGGCCACCGTCGCCTCGGTGTAGCTGTAGTTCATCTCGAACTGCGACGGCGCCACCTCCGGGTGGTCCTTCTCGTTGGCGAAGCCCATCGCCCGCTGCACCTCGGCGGCGGTGTCGATGAACTGCCGCAGCGCGTCGCCCGGCAGCGAGTGGTAGTAGCCGCCGGTGGAGATGAACTCGAAGCGGCCGGTCTCGTGGTAGCGCGCGCTCGGCGTCGCGCCCCTGGAAGAGGAAGCCCTCGATCTCGTTGGCGGCGTGGGCGACCATGCCGTCCTTGGCGTACAGCTTGTCGGTGTACCCCTTGAGCAGGGCCCGCATGTCGGCGCGGTACGGGCGTGCCGTCGCGCTCGCGGACCTCGCCGAAGACCAGCACCTTGCCGGGGCCGAAGACGTCCGACGGCAGCCAGTAGAAGGCCGGCCAGTCGATCGCCAGCCGCAGGTCCGACTCCTGCTGCCGCGAGAAGCCGCGGATCGACGAGCCGTCGAAGGTCAGGTTGTCGGCCGACTTGAGCAGGAACTTCTTGTCGTAGTCGAGCATGTGCAGCCGGCCTTCGAGGTCGGTGAAGCAGACCGTGACCGCCTTGATGCGCTTCTCGTCGGTGAGGTAGCGCATCCGCTGTTCGCGGACCACGTCGGCGGGCCTGCGGGCCAGCCGCTCCTCCTTGGCCTCGAGGTTCATCTCCTCCAGCTGGTCGTAGGGGATCTCCAGGAAGTCGCGCAGCCCGGAGCCGCGCGGGGCGCGGGGGCGGGCTGGGCCATCTCCTCCAGCTTCTCCGTGGTCATGTCGGCGAGCGCCTCGCTCGTTCGTCGGCTCGGTTGGGTGCATGGGGCCTCCTTTTGAGCAGATACTACACGAGCTAGGTTAGCCGTCAACGGTTTTGATCTAATTCCTCGGCTCACTAGGCTAATAAGGCCCGTCATGACGACCAACCTCCTGCAAACGCTGGGCCTCCAACTAGCCCCGGTCGCGAGCGTCGGTTTGACGTCGGCCGGCCGTCCGTAGAGGCTTGGCGCCCATGCCGCCCGCCGACCTCACCGACGACCCCCGCTCCCCCGTCACCCTCGCCGAGCTGGAGGCAGCCCGCGAGCGCCTCCGCGGCATCGTCGTCGAGACCCCGCTGCTGCCGTTGCGGGGACCCTGGAACCAAGCCGGCCGCGAGATCCACCTCAAGCTCGAGAACCTGCAGCCGATCAACGCCTTCAAGATCCGCGGCGCCGCCAACGCCGTGCTGTCGCTCGACCCCGAGCGGCGCGCCCGCGGCGTGTGGACGATCAGCGCCGGCAACGCCGGCCAGGGGGTCGCCTACGCGGCGCGCGCCGCCGGCGTCCCCTGCACCGTCGTCACCATCGACACCGCGCCGGAGACCAAGGTGCGCCGCATGCGCGACCTCGGCGCGCGGCTGGTGCCCGCCCCTTTCGACGCCTGCTGGGAGGCGATGGAGCGCCGCAGCTTCCCCGGCGTCGAGGGCACCTTCGTGCACCCCTTCGACGACCGCCGCTTCATCGCCGGCAACGGCACCCTGGCGATGGAGATCTTCGAGCAGCTCCCGAGCGTGCACACCATCGTCGCCGCCATCGGCGGCGGCGGCTTGATCTCCGGCATCGGCTCGGCGGCGCGCGCGCTGCGGCCGGACGTGCACGTGCTCGGTGCCGAGCCCGAGACGGCGGCACCGCTCGCGCTGTCGCTCGAGCGCGGCTCGCCGCAGTGGTTCGAGGCCTGGCAGCCGACCTTCGTCGACGGCGCCGGCGGCAAGAGCATCTTCCCGCGCATGTGGGAGCGGCTGCGGCCGCTCGTCGACGGCTCGCTCGTCGTCACCCTCGACGAGGTGCGCGGGGCGATGCGGGTGATGGCCGAGACGCTGCGCGTCATCAGCGAAGGCGCCGGCGCGCTGCCGGTGGCCGCCGCGCTGAGTGAGCGTCTCTGGGAGGGCGGGCGCGCCGGTGACGGTCCGCTGGTCGCCGTCGTCAGCGGCGGCAACGTCGACCTCGCCAAGTTCTGCCAGCTCATCGGCGCCGCTGACTGATCGGCGCCGCCGGCCGGCCGGCGGCCGGCGTGGCGCCGAGTTGAGCCGCGCCTCCATCACGATTGCTTGCAGTCACCGCAATCGCGGTATTGTCGCGCGCGCACCGGACAGCTCCAGCGCACCACGGGTCTCATTCCAATCCAGGGAGGGAATCACCATGGGTGATCGTCTTCGCAGATACTGCTTCGCCACACTGATCGCTGCGCTCGCCGCCGCCGGCATCCCGGTCCACGCCGGCGCGCAAGCCTCGCCGCCGGCGACCGCAACCTCACCGTCCGACGAGGAGGCGCCGCCCGAAGCCGCCACGGTGCCGCCGGCGAGCGAGGAGATCACCGTCACCGCCACCCGCTTCGAGCGCCCGCTCGACCTCACCCCGAAGACGGTGAGCGTGGTCACGCCGGCCGACATCGCGACGCGACCGCTGGTCAACGTGCAAACGGCGATCGACGAGGTGCCCAACGTCGCCGTCGCGCGCGGCGGCGGCCTCGCCGGCCAGATCGTCGTCCGCGGCCTCGCCAGCAACGACTCGCGGACGGTGATGTTCATCGACGGCGACCGCTTCGGGCGCGGCCGCCCGTCCATCGAGTACAACTTCCTCGACCCCAACGAGCTCGAGCGCATCGAGATCGTCCGCGGCCCTGCCTCGGCGCTCTACGGCTCGGATGCGATGAACGGCGTCGTCAACTTCATCACCCGCCGCGGGACGGGTGACTCGTTCCTGCCGCGGCTCGCCTCGCTCGGCTACGGCAGCGCCAATTCGCTGCTGGCGGCGCGCGTGGCGGTCTCTGGGCAGCGCGAGGCGTACGACGCGCTGCTCGGCCTCAACTACCGCACCGCCGACGACTACGACACGCCGCAAGGGGAGATCGCCAACACCGACTTCGAGACCCGCTCGCTCAACGCGCGGTTGGGCTACTCGCCCGACGCCAGCCGCCGCTTCGAGGTCAGCGTCCGGGCCGGCGAGTACGAGGCCGGCCGTGCCGGCGCGCCGTCGGCGCCGGGGGTCAGCGTCCGCGAGGAGCCGCTCGAGGAGCAGTCGCTGCGCCTCGGCTACACGCAGAACCAGGCGGCGTCCTGGGTCTCCGACCTCCAGGGCTCGCTCTTCGTGCGCGAGGTCAACACCTTCATCCGCAGCGTCAACAGCAGCTTCGCCAACGGCAACGTCGAGACCCGCGACACCTGGGTGATCGGGCCGACCGGCATCGGCGGCAAGGCGCTGGCGCGCTCGCCGTTGGCCGGCAACCTGCTCGCCTACGGAGTCGACTACTACTACGAGGACGTGCCCAGCTTCGAGGACGAGGTGCGGCTCGTCGACGCCGCCGGCAACCTGGTCTCGATCAGCCCCCGCGCCAAGCGGATACGCGCCGCCGAGCAGAGCCACCTCGGCCTCTTCGCCGCCTACGACTGGGACGGCTCGCCGCGCTTCACCGCCTCGCTCGGCACCCGCTACGACATGGTGCGCACGGAGATCGAGGGCAAGCCGGCGCTCGGCGAGGCCCCCGCGCTCTCCGCCTCCTTCGCGCGGAACCTGACCTCGAACGACAACAAGGTCACCGGCAGCGTCGGCGTCATCTTCCGGGCGCTCGACGTCCTCCACCTGGTGGCCAACGCGAGCACCGCCTTCCGTGCGCCGACGACCTTCGACAAGTCGGGCTCGGGCACGATCGGCGCCGTGCTCACCATCCCCAACGCCGACGTCGAAGCCGAGACGAGCGTCACCTACGAGGGCGGCGCGCGCTTCCGGTTCCGCCGCTTCGACGCCAACCTGACCTTCTTCCGCAGCGAGTACTCGGACCTGCTGCAGCTGGTGTTCATCACCCCCACGACGCGCCAGCGGCGCAACGTCGGCGAGGCGAAGACCGAAGGTTTCGAGCTCGACGGCGTCGCGACGCTCTCGAAGTCGCTGGCGCTGCGCTTCAACGCCGGGCAGACGCGCGGCACCAACACCGTGACCGGCGTGCCGCTGCCTTACGTGCCGCCGCTCAACGGCCTCCTCGCCCTGCGCTATACCTCGCCGCGCGACAGTTGGTGGGTGGAGCCCGCGGTGCGCTATTCGGACGACAAGACGCGCATCGATCCCACCCAGGAGCGCCGCAGCGACGGCTACCAGGTGTGGAGCCTCTACGGCGGCACCGAGCTCGGCCGCTTCAACCAGTCGCTCTCCTCGTACCGGCTGACCGTCGGCATCGACAACTTGACCGACGAGGCCTACGTGAGCCCAGCCACCCGCGGGCTCAACGGCTTCCCCGTCTCCATCAGCAACCCGCTGCTCGAGCCCGGGAGGTCGCTGACGGTCAACGTCACGTCGAGATTCTGAGGAAGTTCTGCGGAGCTTCTGAGGTGTCGCGCGGCGCGCACGGCTCGCGGGCGCGCCGCGCCGCGCGCCGCTGCTGGCTCGGCTTGACGGCGGCGGCCGTGGGGATCGCCGGCGCCGCGTCGACGGCAGCGGTGGCGCCACCGCCGCGGTTCCGGATGACGACCGGGACGACGATCCGGGTAGCGATCCCGCAGACAGTCGCGAACCTCACGCCTTACAGCCCGGGCGTGCCGGAGACGCTCGTCGGGCTGGTGTACGACAACCTGGCGTCGCCCTCCCCCTACGCGGGCGACGCCACGCCCTGGCTGGCGCGCTCGATCGACCCTGACGGCGACGACGGGCGGAGCTGGCGGATCGCGCTGCGCGACGGCATCCGCTGGCACGACGGCGTGCCGTTCTCGGCCGCCGACGTCGCCTTCACGCTGCGCATCTACAGGGACGGCCCGGTCACCCGCTGGAGCCATCACGTCGGCGACACACCGAAGCTCGTCGGCATCGAGCCGCTCGACCGGCTGTCGCTGCGCGTCACCTGCGAGCAGCCTTGCCCGCTCTTCGACAAGGTCACCGCCGCCGACCTGCCGATCCTGCCGGCGCACCTCTGGCGAGCGGTGACCGAGCCGCACCTCTACAGCGGGCCGCTCGTCGGCACCGGTCCCTTCCGCGTCACCGAGATGGCGCCGGGGCGGTTCGTCCGCCTGGCCGCCAACCGCGATTACTTCGCGGGAACCCCGCGAGTGGACGCGATCGTGGTGTCGTTCATCCGCAACCCGGCCACCGCCTTCGCCGCGTTGCGCGCGGACGAGCTCGACCTGGTGGTGGCGCCGGTGCCGCCCGAGCTCCTCGCCTCGCTCCCGCGCCAGCCGGGCCTCGCCGTGCGGCGAGGCGCCGCGCAGCCGCTCACCGCCATCGAGATGCGGCTCAACTTCGACCGCCCGCCGTTCACCGATCCGGCCTTCCGGCGCGCGCTGGCGCTCGCCATCCGGCCGGGCGAGGTGCTGCAGCGGGTGGCGCTCGGCAAGGGGCGGCCGGGGAGCATCGGCTACCCGCCGCCCAGCCCGTGGACGGCGCCCGGCCTCGCCCAGCCGAACGACGATCCGGCGGCGGCGGTGCGGCTGCTCGCCTCGCGCGGATTCCGCGATCGCGACGGGGACGGCTGGCGTGAGGAGGCCGGCGGCGCGCCGCTGCGGCTGGGGATCAAAGTGGCGAGCAACGAACCGTTGCAACTGCGCGCCGCGCAGGTGGTGGCGCGGCAGCTCGGCGCCGTCGGCATCCGCGCGCGCGTCGACGTGGTCGACCCCGCGCGCCTGCGGGCCCTCTACACGGCGCGCCAGTTCGACCTCCTGCTCGGCGAGGTCACCGCCCACACGCTGGTCGACCCCGACCAGCTCGTGGTGTCGTACATGACCGGCTACCTCTGGCGGCACGGACTTGCCAACCCGCGCATCGAAGCCGCCCTCGCCCGCTGGCAGGCCGCGACGACGCCGCGGGCGCGCGTCGAGGCGGGGTTCGCGCTGCAGCGGCTGCACGAGGAAGCGCCGGTGGTGCTGATGCTGTATTACCCCGATACCTACCAGGCTTACCGGCCGCGCGCCTACGACGGCTGGCGGCCGATGCCCGGCATGGGCCTGTTCCACAAGTGGTCGCTGGTGGCGCTCACCCGCCTCGTCCCACGCCAAACCAGGGCACCGCGGTGAAGCGGCTGGCGCGGCCGCTCGGCTACCTCTTCGTCGTCTGGCTGGCCGCCACCGCCAACTTCCTGCTGCCGCGGCTCCTCCCCGGCGACCCGATGCAGACCCTCATCGGCGAGGAGTCGGTCCGGCTCACCGACGAGCAGCGGACGGCGGTGCTCGCGCAGTTCGGTCTCGACCAACCGCTGCTCGCGCAGTACGCCGCCTACTGGCGCGGCCTCGCGCACCTCGACTTCGGCACGTCGGTGGGCTACGGCGCGCCGGTGCGCGCGCTGGTCGCCGCGCGGCTGCCGTGGACGCTACTGCTGGTGGGCAGCGCCATCGTGCTCGCCACCATCCTCGGCTTCGCGCTCGCCTGCCTCTTCCACTGGACGCGGAGCGCCCGCGCCTCTTCGACGCTGATGGGCGGCGTCATGATCCTCACGTCGCTGCCGTCGTTCTGGCTCGGCATGGTGGCGATCGCGGTTTTCGCCGGGCGGCTCGGCTGGCTGCCCAGCCACGGCGCCACGACGGCCGGCGCCACCACCATGGCCGGCGACGTCCTGCGCCACGCACTGCTGCCGGTGGCGACGCTCACCATCGGTTACCTGTTGCCGGTGTTCCTGGTGGCGCGCGCGGGGCTCGAGGACGCGCTCGGCGCCGGCTACGTCGCCCTCGCCCGCTCGCACGGCGCCGGGCCGCTGCGCGTGCTGGTGCGCCAGGCGGCGCCCAACGCGGCGCTGCCGCTGGTCAACCAGCTCGCCATCAGCTTCGGCGGCCTGCTCGGTGGCACCGTCCTCGTCGAGACGGTGTTCGCCTATCCGGGACTGGGGTCGCTGCTCTACGAGGGGATCCTCGCCCACGACCTGCCCCTCGTGCAGGGCGTGTTCCTGCTGCTGGTGTTCTCGGTCGTGCTCGCCAACGCCGCGGCCGACCTCGTCGAGGCGGCGCTCGACCCTCGGTTGCGCCGCCGCCGCGAGGCCAACCGGTGAGCCGCGAGCGGAGCCTGCGGCGGCTCGGCGTCGCCCTCGTCGCGCTGATGGTGGCGGTAGGCCTTGGTGGGCCGCTGCTCGCACCGTACGCGCCCGGCGACTGGGTCGCCGCGCCGTTCCAGCCGCCTTCTCGCGCGCACTGGCTGGGCACCGACGACATGGGGCAGGACCTGTGGAGCGCCTGGCTGCACGGCGCGCGTCACTCGCTCCTCATCGCCCTGCTGGTGGGGCTCGGCGCCGCCGCGGTGGGAACGCTGATCGGCGCCAGCGCCGGCTACCTCGGCGGCTGGTGGGACTTCACGGCGATGCGCCTGGTCGACTTCCAGCTCACCCTGCCGACGCTGCCGCTGGTGCTGGTGGTGGCGTTCTACGTCGGCCCCAGCCGCACGGCGCTCGTCGCGGTGCTGATCGTCAGCTCGTGGGCGCGTTGCGCGCGCGAGCTGCGGCCGGCGGCGGCCGCCTTGCGCGACGCCGACTCGGTGGTCGCCCAGCGCGCTATGGGAGCAGGCGAGGCCGGCATCCTCGCCCGCCACGTGGTGCCGGCGTTGTGGCCGCTCGTCTTGGCGCAGCTCGCGCGCCTCACCCACCACGCGGTGCTGCTCGAGAGCTCGGTCTCCTTCCTCGGCCTCGGCGATCCGGCGTGGACGAGCTGGGGCGGCACGCTCTACTACGCCAACGCGCGCGCCGCCTTCCTCGGCGACGCCTGGCTGTGGTGGGTGCTGCCGCCGGGACTGGGCATCGCGCTGCTGGTCGCCGGCTTCGCGCTGCTCGGCGTCGGCGAGCCGCGCGGCGCGGCGCTGCACGCGACGGTCGTTCCGGTACGGCCTGCTCCCGAGCAGGCCTCGAACGAGCTGCTCGAGGTTCGCGACCTGCGCGCCGGCTACGCGGCGACGCCAGTGCTGCGCGGGTTGGACCTGGTGGTCTCCGACGGCGAGGTGCTCGGTCTGCTCGGGTCTTCCGGTTCCGGCAAGAGCACGCTGACTCACGCGCTGCTGGGCCTGCTCCCACGCGGGGCGTGGATCGACGGCGGTGCCGCCTGGCTGGCCGGACGCGACCTGCTGCGCGAGGTCTCAAAGCGTGGCGCGCGCGCTGGGCGGCCGGCTCGCGCCGCCGAGGTCGCCTGGGTGCCGCAGGCCGCCATGCAGTCGCTCAACCCGGTGCGCCGTATCGGCTCGCAGCTGCGCGAGGTCGCCCGCCTGGGCGGCGCGAGGCGGGATCGGCAAGCCCTCGAGGCGGCGACCTCGGCGGCGCTCGAACGTGTCGGCCTCGGGGCCGACGCCAAGCGAGCGTACCCGCACCAGCTCTCCGGCGGCATGCGGCAGCGAGCGGTCCTCGCCATGGTGCTCTGCCGCGAGCCGCGGCTGCTCCTCGCCGACGAGCCGACCTCCGGCCTCGACGACGAGCGCGCCGAGGAGATCCTGTCGCTGCTCGTGCGACTGTGCCGCGAGCGGCAAACGGCGCTGGTGCTGATCTCCCACGACCTGGCGCTGCTCGAGCGCCACTGCGATCGCCTCGCCGTGCTCGACGACGGCGTCGTCGTCGAGAGCGGTACGCCGGCCGATCTCCTCGCGGCACCGCGGAGCGCCGCGGGCCAGGCGCTGGTCGCCGCGGCGCATCCGCGGCCGCGGCGCGTCCGCGAGCGTGCGCCCGATCCGGAGCCGGTGTTGGAGATCTCGGCGCTCGACTTCGCCTACCCCACCGGCGCCGGCCTTCGCGACGTCTCGCTGCGCGTGAACGCCGGCGAGTCCGTCGGCCTGGTGGGTGCGAGCGGTGCCGGCAAGACGACGCTCGGGCACCTCGCCATGGGCCTGCTGCGGCCGACGCGCGGCAGCGTCAGCCTGCTCGGGCAGGACCTCGCCCAGCTGCGCCGCGGCGACCTGCGCCGGCATCGCCGGCTGGCTCACCTCATCCTCCAGGACGCGTTCTCGTCGCTGCCGCGCCACCAACGCGTCGCGACCATCGTCGCCGAGCCGCTGCGCCTCGCTGGTGTACCGCGGCAGCGGCATGCTGCTGCCGCCGCGACGGCGCTCGCCGAAGCCGGTCTCGTGCCGCCGGAGGACTACCTCCAGCGGCAGGTGGACAGTCTCTCCGGCGGGCAGCGCCAGCGCGTGGCGCTGGCACGCGCTTTGATCGGTGGGCCGCGGCTGATCGTCGCCGACGAGCCGACCTCGATGTTGGACGCGCCCGCGAAGTGGAGCTGGCTCGAACGCCTCGACCTGCTGCGGCGGGAGCGCGGGCTGGCGTTGCTGCTGATCACCCACGACCTGCGGCAGGCGGAGGCCTTCTGCGACCGCATCGTCGTGATGCGCGACGGTCGGCTTGTCGATGCCGCCGCGATCCCTCGCTCCGAAACAGCGGGTTCCGCGAGCTCGTCATCGTGAGCAGCCTGCGCGAGGACACGCTGGCGCTGCACCGCATCACGGCGCTGCCGCTCGACCTCGAGGATCCGTTCTACGCGCGGTACACGCTCCTCAAGCTGGGCGTGGCGGAGGGTGTCGACTTCTACGCCACCCGCCTCGCCGCGCTGGCGGAGGGCTGGCTGGCGTGCCAGTCCGAAGCCACGGAGTGGGTGATGACGGCGCCCGCCTACCACGCCATCCCCGCCGCCGCGAACCTGCTCTGCGCCGACGTCCATGCTTTGCTCGCCGACCGTTTGCCGCCGCCCCTCGCCGCCTCGTTGGTCGAGATCCGCCACACCCGGATCGACGCCGGTGCGATCGGCGCGCGCGAGCTCAAGCGTTGGGAGGATTACAGCCGGCTGGGTTGGGACGAGCGCGTCGCGTCGCGCGCCCGCTCGGACAGCCTCACCGTCGAGGACCGCCGGTTCGCCCGCCGCGCCGTGCTCTTCGTCAACGACATCAACGTCACCGGCGCGCAGCGCCGCGGCATGGCGGCCTACTTCCAGCGCGTCGAGGCGGCGCGCGTGGTCTGGGTCTCGGTGATCGACGTCGACGAGGCGGTGGGGAGACAGGAGCCGCAGCTCGAGTTCGCCCTCAACACCTCGCGACGGCTGTCGGTCGAGGAGCTGGCCGAAGTGCTCGCCCGTCCCGGCACTCGCTTGACCAGCAAATGCATGGGACGCCTCTTCGCGTTCGAACCGGAAGACATGGAGCGGTTCCTCACCATCCTCGGTGCGGCGGGCCGCGCCACGGTGCTGCGCCTCGCTCTCGCCGAGGGTCGCTTCGACGGTGCGGACTGCGCCGAGAAGATGGCGCTGCTCAGGGCAGCCTGCGCTCGCGACGAGCCCGCCGCCACGCGCTGACGACGCGAGCCTTACGAGCTGCCGAGACGGTCGAGCAGCTGCCGCGAGAGCCGAGCCTCGGCGCCGCCCGCGACTTCGGTCGCGACCTGCAGCGCCTCACCCTCCAGCCAGGGCAAGACAGCGAGGTTCCCTTCGCGCGCCAGCGCGGCGAGGTCGCGCCCTTCGCGCTCGGCGAAGCGCCCGGCGCGCAGCAGCGTCTGCGCGCGCGTCTCAGGCTCGCCGAGCAGCAGGCAGAGCTCGCCGCAGGAAGTGAGGACACCGGCGATGCGCAGGTTGCCGGCGCCGACGAGTGGCGGCCGCGGCAGCGGCCGCGGCAACAGCGGCAACAGCCCATGGCGCACTGCGGCGCCCGCCACGAGCAGCGGCGACGGCGTCTCGCCGTGGAAGAGGCGCAGGTAGCTCGCTTCGGCGATCATCTCGCCGGCCGCTTCCCCCGTCGCCTCTCCCATCGCTTCACCGAGCGCGCGGCGATCGCGGCCGCCCAGCTCGAGCGGCAGCGGCTGGAGGACCGTCACGCCTAGCGAGGCAAGGGCGGCGGCGACGGCATCGAGGCGCGCATCGTCGGCGGCGCCGGGAACGAGAGGCCAGATCGCGACATCGCCGGGCCGCGCGCCCGGCAACTGCACCGCTCCGGTCGCCGGCGGTGCACCAGCGACCGCGAGCGCCAGCGCCGGCGCCAGCAGGTCCCACACCACCTCCACGCCCGCGGCGGCCGCTTCCGCCGGCCGAGCGTCCGCCGGCAGCAGCTGCACCAACACCGGCGTGCCGCGCGTGGCGTGGTGCACGGCAAGTCGGTCGCGCGCCTCTGCCAACGCGACCGGTACCGGCGGCAGGTAGAGCACGTCGGCGAGTCGCTGCGCCTGCAGCGCTGCCAGCACCTCCGGCTCGCCGTCGCCGCTGCCGAGGGTGCCGCTCGCGAGGTCGACCCACGGCGCCTCCGGCCCCGGCCAGCGCAGCGGCGCGTGGCGAATCCAGCAGCGCCAGGGGTCGGCCGTCTGCTCACGCAGCAGCGCCGTCGCCAACGCGCGGCTCACGCCAGCCCCCGCGCCTGCAGCGCGCGATGGACGTACTTGCCCAGCAGGTCCACCTCGACGTTGAGGCGGTCGCCGGCGCGCACGCCGCCGAGCGTCGTCACCTCCAGCGTGTGCGGGATCAGCGCTACGCCGAAGCTCCCCTCGGCGAGCGACGCGACGGTGAGGCTCACGCCGTCGAGCGCGATCGAGCCCTTCTCGACGACGAACGGGGCCAGCTCGGCGGGCAGCGCGCAGACGAGCTCGCGGTGGTCGCCCGCCGCCTCGAAGGCGACGACCTCGACGGTACCGTCGACGTGCCCCTGCACCCAGTGGCCGCCGAGCGGATCGCCCATGCGCAGCGCCGGCTCGAGGTTGACCTCGCTCCCGCGCGCGCAGACGCGCCGAGCGTCGTGCGCCGCAGCGTCTCCGGCGACAGCTCGACGAGCGACTCGCCCGGCAGGCCTTCGATCACCGTCAGGCAGACGCCGGAGACGGCGAGGCTCGCGCCGAGCGGCAGCAGCGCCGAGCAGCTCCGCCGAATGGCGCAGGCGCAGCCGCACGCCGCCCTGCGCCGAGGGCGCCGGGTCGGCGGTCAGCCGGCCACGCTCGCGGACAAGTCCCGTAAACATCCGTCGCGAAAGGCGCCGAGCAGCACGTCGCGGCCGCGGCGCCGGACCTCCAGCGTATCGAGTCGCAAGGCATCGGCGAGCTTGCTCGGTGCCGGCGCCGCCGAGCGGGCCCGGCGCGTCCTGGCCGCCGCACCAGCAGCGGCGCGCAGACGACTTCGACGCGGTCGAAGAGGCCGGCCGCGACGAAGGCGCGCGGGCACCTCGGCGCCGCCCTCCACCAGCACGCTCTGCACGCCGCGGCCGGCGAGGTCGGCGAGCACCGCCGCCGGCGTCGGCTCGGGCAGCAGCGCCACCTCGGCGCCGCGGGCGCGCAGCGCGGCGGCGAGCCCGGCGTCGGCACCGGCATCGGTGTAGACGAGCACCGGTCCCGGTTGATCGAACAGCCGCGCCGTGGGCGGCAGACGCAGCCGGCGGTCGAGCACCACGCGCAGGATCGGTCCCTCCGCCTTCCCCAGCCGCCGCGTCAGCAGCGGATCGTCGGCGAGCACCGTGCCGCTGCCGACGAGGATGGCGTCGTGCACCTCGCGCAGCTCGCAGCGACCAGCGCCGCGCCGGCCTGCGCCGAGATCCAGCGGCTGTCGCCGCTGCGCGGTGGCGATCTTGCCGTCGAGGCTCATCGCCCACTTGAGCGTCACCGCCGGCCGCCGCAGCAGCTTCGCCGTCAGGTACTTCCAGTTGAGCGCGCACCGCCTCCTCGACGAGGTGCCCCCAACTGACGTCGAGCGCCGGCGAAGCCGAGCCGCGAGAAGCCGAGGCCGGAGACGCGCGCGTCGGGGTCGCTGTGGCACGCCACCACCCGCCGCACGCCGGCGGCGATCACCGCGTCGACGCACGGCGGCGTGCGGCCGTGGTGCGCGCAGGGCTCGAGGTGTCACGCACAGCGTGGCGCCGCGGGCGTCGCCGCCGGCAGCTCGTATCGCCTCGCACCTCGGCATGTGGGCCGCCGACCTGGCGGTGCCAGCCGGCCCCGATCTCGACGCCGTCGCGCAGCAGCACGGCGCCCACCATCGGGTTGGGCGCCGTGCGGTAGCGCCCCTGCGCCGGCCAGCACGAGCGCCCGCTGCAGGGCGGCGATCTCGTCGGCGCTCGCCGCGCTGTCTCCGGCCGCGCCCACCCGGCCCCCTAAGCCAGCAGCGCCTGCGCGAACTCGCGCGGGCGGAAGTCGACCAGGTCGTCGGCGGTCTCGCCGACGCCGAGGTAGAGCACCGGCAGCTTGAGCTCGCGCGCGATCGCCACCGCCATGCCGCCCTTGGCGGTGCCGTCGACCTTGGCGAGCAGCACGCCGTCGACGCTGCGCGACGGCGAGGAACTCGCGCGCCTGCGACGAGCGCGTTCTGGCCGGTGGTGGCGTCGAGCACCAGCAGCGTGCGCCGCTGCCAGTCGGCGGCCTCGCGCTCGACGACGCGGCCGATCTTGGCCAGCTCGCGCATCAGGTGCTCCTTGTTGTGCAGCCGGCCGGCGGTGTCGACGATCACCTCGTCGATGCCGCGCGCGCGCGCCGCCTGGATGCCGTCGAAGACCACCGCCGCGGGGTCGGCGCCGTGCTGCTGGCGCACCACGCTCGACGCCGAGCCGCTGCGCCCACAGAGGCGAGCTGCTCGATCGCGGCGGCGCGGAAGGTGTCGCCGGCGACGAGCAGCACCTTGCGCCCGCGCCGCTGCGCGAGGCGCGCCGAGCTTGGCGATCGAGGTGGTCTTGCCGACGCCGTTGACGCCGACCACCAGCGTGACCCGCGGACCGCCGGTGTCGCGCGGCCGCGGCGCCTGCAGCAGCAGCAGCCCACCTCGTCGGCGAGACGCTGGCGCAGGCGGTAGGCGTCGGTCGCTTCGCCGCTCCTCAGCTCCTCCTTGAGCCGCTCCACCAGCTCGAGCGAGGTGGCGACCCCGAGGTCGGCGCCGATCAGCGTCTCCTCGAGCTGCTCGAGCGTCTGCTCGTCGAGGAAGTCGCGGCCCGAGAGCGTGGCGTCGAGCCGCTCGAGCAGCTCGGTGTGGGTCATGAAGAGCCCGCGCTTGAGCTTCTTCCAGAAGCCCTTCTGCTCGGCGGTGTCGGCGAGCGTCGCTCTCGGGCGGCAGCTCCAGCGGTGCGCCGGCTTCGGCCATCAGGCGGGAGGTTCAGCGAGCCGCCGTCAGAACAACGCTGGCGATCAGCTGCTCGGCGGCGCGGTCGAGCTCGACCCGCGCCTTGCCGACGAGCGCCGGGCCGCCGCTGCACCAGCACCAGGTAGTACCCCTCGGGCAGCGGCAGGGCGTAGATGTGGAGGCGGTCCTTCTCCACGTGCACCAGCCGCGGGCTGCCCATCGACCACTCGTCGAGGGCGTTGCCCACCTGCTTGCAGGTAGATGCCGAGGTAGGCGCCGAGCACCCGCATCTCGTAGGGCGTGAAGTCGGAGCAGACGACGTCGACCGTCTCGCCGGTGCCGTCGAGGAAGAGCACGCCGGAGGCGTGGGTCTCGGCAAGCAAGTTGGCGAGGATGTACTCGAAAGCCATCGCGACGCGAGCCTAACAGGCGCCGACCGCAGCCGTGCGCCCCGCCCGACCGGGGGCGGCCGTCAGGCGATCGCCGGCAGCGCCTCCGCGGGCGCGTCCTCGCGCCGCTCCACCTTGATCGCCCCCTGCTGGAAGGCGCGCAGGAAGGCGGTCACCACCTTGGCGTCGAAGCGGGCGCCGGTGAGCTTGGTGATCGTCTCCACCGCGTAGCTGTAGCCGTAGGCCTTCTGGTAGGGCCGGTTGGTGGTGATGGCGTCGAAGGTGTCGGCCACGGCGACGATGCGGGCGATGAGCGGGATCTGCTCGCCCTTCAAACCGTCCGGGTAGCCGCGGCCGTTCCACGCCTCGTGGTGCCAGCGGATGGCGGGCAGCATCTCGCGCAGCGCCTCGAGCGGGCGCAGGATCTCCTCGCCGATCACCGGGTGGAGCTTCATCAGCTCGTACTCGTCGGCGGTGAGCACGCCGCCCTTCTTGAGGATGCGGTCCTCGACGCCGATCTTGCCCACGTCGTGCAGCACGCCGGCGATCCAGATGCGCTCCTGGAACTCCGCCGACTGGCCGAGGGTCTTGGCGATGGTGCGGCTGAAGGCGGCGACGCGCTCGGAGTGGCCGCGGGTGTAGGGGTCCTTGGCGTCGACGGCGGCGGCGAAGGCGCGGATGCGGCCGATGAACAGCTCGCGGTTGGCGTACGCCGCCGACTGCAGCTGCTCGACGTAGGACTGCACGTGGCCGCTCATGCGGTTGAAGTCCTCGGCGAGCTCGGCCACCTCGCGTCCGGGGCCGCTCACCTCGACACGGTCGCCGAACTTGCCGGCGGCGATGGCGTGGGTGGTGGCGGCAAGGCGCGTGAACGGCGCGCTGAAGCGGTTGGCGGCGAAGCCGGCGAAGATGCCGGAGAGCGCCACCAGCAGGAGCGACGCGATCATCGTCGTGTAGAGCAGCTGCTGCACCGCCACGTAGGCGGCCGACAGCGGCTTCTGCACGACGATCCCCCAGCCCGTCTGCTCCACCGGCGAGACGCGGCCCAGCATGCGCACCTTCTTGCCGTGGGCGAAGATGGTGTACTCGGAGGCGAGGATCTCCGGGCGCTGGCGGAAGTCCTCGACCAGCCGCGAGGAGGCCAGCGCGCGGGCGGTCTCGTCGTCGGCGCCGCGCTCCCACAGCACCCGCCCGTTGGAGTCGATGAGGAAGACGGCGACGTCGCCCTGCGCCTCGCGGCTGCCGACGCGGCCGAGCACGTCGAGACGCGACACCGCCTGCAGGATGAGCACCGGTTGGGTGGGCTTGGCCTCGCCCGCCGCCTCGGGCACGAAGATGGGCACCGCGGCCACAGCCAGAGGCTCGTTGTCGCCGGCGCGGCGGACGAAGCGGTAGGTGGTGCGCGCGGTCTTGCGCACCTCCGCGAAGGTCTCGCGGAGCGCGTGCTGCACCTGCGCGTCAGGCTCGCCGGCGCCGAGCGAAGGCCCGGAGCCCTCGAGGTCGAGCACCTGCAGCTGCAGCAGCCGCCCCTCGTCGTCGAGCACGAAGTTGCCGAAGTAGCGGTCGACGCCGGGCAGGAGCAGGCGCTCGAGCGGCGACTCCGGCCCCGGCAGCGCCAGGAAGCCTTCGCCGAGCTGCCGCACCTCGCGCTCGAGCGTCGCCAGCGCGGTGCCCACCTCCTCCGACAGCGCCTCCGCCGAGCGGGTGAGGAAGGTCTGTTCCTGGGTCTCGAAGAGGTCGACGTTGCGGCGGGTGAGAAAGACGCTGGCGGCGACGAGGGGGATGAGGCCGGAGCCGAGCAGGAGCAGAAAGATCAAGTGCCGGAGCGGGATCCGGCTGATGAAGAGGCCGATCTTGCTCACCGGCATGTGCTCATCGGCGGAGGCTTGGGATTGGACGACGGGATTATAGCGATACAGCAAGAGGCGCGCCGGCCGCGATCAGCGAGGAGACTGGGCCGACTCGCCAAGGAAAGCCGCCAGCTCGCGCACCACCTCTTCGGTCGGCACCAGCTGTCCCCAGCGGCCGCGGCCGACATCCAGTGGCAGCACCCAGCCAATTTTTGGCGCCCCCGCGTCCCCGCCTTCCCGTGCCTTCTTGTCGCGCCCGAGAAGGGCGAGCACCTCCTCGACGGCGACCGGCGGCAACGCCGGCGGCTCCATCGCGAGGAGCATCGCCTGCAGCCGCCGCGCCGCCGCGCCTTCGAGCCCACGCGTTGCGGCGAGACGCAGGGCGAACCGCATTCCCCACGCCACCGCCTCGCCGTGCAGCAGCCCCTGGTAGCCGCACGCCGCCTCCAGCGCGTGGCCGAGGGTGTGGCCGAAGTTGAGCAGCGCCCGCTCACCCGCTTCCTCCGGGTCGCGCTCGACGACCCGCGCCTTGATCGCCGCCGCGGCCGGCACGACTTCGGCGAGCGCCACCGGATCGCCGGCGAGGAGGTCGGGCAGCCGCCGCTCGAGCTCGGCGAAGAGCGGCGGGTCGAGCAGGAACGCCATCTTGATCGCCTCGACGAGGCCGGCTGCCCGCTGCCGCGCGTCGAGCGTGGCGAGCCAGCGCGTGTCGGCCACCACCGCGAACGGATGGTGGAAGAGGCCGACGCTGTTCTTCGCCTGCGGCAGGTCGACCGCCGTCTTGCCGCCGATCGCGGCGTCGACCTGCGCCAGCAGCGTCGTCGGCAGCTGCAGGCAGCCGATGCCGCGCAGGAAGGCGCCGGCGACGAAGCCGCCGAGGTCGCCGACGCTGCCGCCGCCGAAGGCGAGCAGCCGGCTGTCGCGCTTGCCGCCGGCGTCCGACATCCGCTGCCAGAGGCGCTCGGCCTCGGCGAGGGTCTTCGCCGCTTCGCCCTCCGGGACCTCGAGCACCTCGTAACCGGCCGCGACCGCGAGCAACGCCTGCAAGTCGCCGCCGTGGAGCCGCCACACCACCGGCGTGGTGACCACGAAGGCACGGCGCCCCGCCAGCCACTCCACCAGCTCGTCGGCAGCCGCAGCGAGCGCGCCGTCACCATGGAACAGGTGAGTGACGCCGCGCGGGTGGCGCAGCGGCAGACGCTCGATCGTCACTCGCCCTTGATCCCCAGCTCGGCGAGCTGGCGTGCGTCCACCGTCGAAGGCGCCTCGGTCATCAGGTCGCTCGCCGAGGTGGTCTTGGGGAAGGCGATGACGTCGCGGATCGAAGTCGCGCCCGCCATCAGCATGATCAGCCGGTCGAGGCCGATGGCGATGCCGCCGTGCGGCGGGGCGCCGAACGACAGCGCCTCGAGCAGGAAGCCGAAGCGCGAGCGCGCCTCCTCCTCGCCGATGCCGAGCAGCTGGAAGACCCGCTGCTGCAGGGCCGAGTCGTGGATGCGGATCGAGCCGCCGCCGAGCTCGGTGCCGTCGAGCACCACGTCGTAGGCGCGCGCGCGCGCCTTGCCCGCCTCGCTCTCCAGCGCTTCGACGTCGCGCGGGTCGGGGGCGGTGAAGGGGTGGTGGATGGCGTACCAGCGCTTGTCCTCGGCCCCCCACTCGAAGAGCGGGAACTCGGTAACCCAGAGGAAGGCGTGGCGGTCCGCGGGGATCAAGTCGTAGGCGCGTGCGAGCTCGAGACGCAGCGCGCCGAGCGCCGCCGCCGTCGTCGACTCCGGCCCCGCGGCGAGCAGCGCCAGCCCCTCGGGCTCGAGGCCGAGCCGCTCGGTGAGCAGCGACAGCTCCCCCACCGACAGCGCGTCCTTGACCTGGAAGCGCGGCTCGCCGCCTTCGCGCTTCAGGGTGAGCACGCCGGCGGCGCCGTAGCGCCGCGCGATCTCCGCCCACCCGTCGACCTGCTTGCGGGACGCACCGCCGGCATTTGGCACGGCGAAGCCGCGCACCACGCCGCCGCTCGCTGCCGCCTCGCGGAAGCCGCGGAAGCCGCTCTCGGCGACGAGGTCGGTGACGTCGGCGATCTCGAGGCCGAAGCGCAGGTCGGGCTTGTCGCTGCCGTAGCGCAGCATCGCCTGCGCGTAGGGCAGGCGCGGGAAGGGGATGCCGACGGGGATGCCCACGAGCGGGAAGATGCGCGCGAAGAGCCCCTCGACGAGCGCGTAGACGTCCTCTTCGTCGACGAACGACATCTCGAGGTCGATCTGGGTGAACTCCGGCTGGCGGTCGGCGCGCAGGTCCTCGTCGCGGAAGCAGCGGGCGATCTGCACGTACTTCTCGAAGCCCGCCACCTGCAGCAGCTGCTTGAACAGCTGCGGCGACTGCGGCAGGGCGTAGAACTTGCCGCGCTGCACGCGCGACGGCACCAGGTAGTCGCGCGCCCCCTCGGGCGTCGACTTGGTGAGGATCGGGCGTCTCGATGTCGTAGAAGCCCTGCTCGTGCAGGTAGCTGCGCACGGCGTGCGTGACGTCGTGGCGCAGCGCCAGGTTCTTCTGCAGCGCCGACTGGCGCAGGTCGAGGTAGCGGTAGCGCAGGCGGGTCTCCTCGCTGGCGTCTGCCGCCTTGCCGTCGATGGCGAAGGGCAGCGGCTCGGCGCGCGACAGCACGGCGCCGCGGTCGGCGATCACCTCGACGGCGCCGGTCGCCATCTCGGCGTTGGGGGCCGAGCGCGCGCGCCACCTCGCCTTCGACCTCCACCACCCACTCCTGTCGCACCGCCTCGAAGGCGCGCACGCAGCTCGGGCTGCTCGTCGGGCCGCACCACCACCTGGGCGATGCCCGAGCGGTCGCGCAGGTCGAGGAAGAGGATGCCGCCGAGGTCGCGCCGGCGCGCCACCCAGCCGGCGAGCTTGACGCGCTCTCCCGCATTCTCCGTCCGCAGGGTGCCCGCTCCGGTTCGCTTCATCGCGTGCTCTCCACCGCCTCCACTCGCGTCGCCAGGTAGACCGCCAGCGCGGCGCGCGGCACCTCGTGCTGCTCGCCCGTCTTCAGGTCCTTCAACGTCACCGCCTCGCGGCCCACCTCGTCCTCGCCCAACAGCACCACCCACCGCGCGCCCAGCCGCGCCGCACGCTCGAGCGACTTGCGTAGCGCGCGCCCAGCGGCTTCCACCTCGACGGCGATGCCGGCGCCGCGCAGCTCCTCGCCCACCGAGAGCGCCGGCGCCGCGGGCACCGTGCCGATCGGCACCACCAGCACCGGCGGCGTCGCGGCCGCCCGCTCGCGGAAGCTCGCCGGCAGCACGTCGATCAGCCGGTCCTCGCCGATGGCGAAGCCGATGCCCGGCACGCGCGGCCCGCCGAGGTCGGCCACCAGCTCGTCGTAGCGGCCGCCGCCGAGAAGGGCGTCCTGGGCGCCGAGGCCGCCCGAGACGATCTCGAACACGGTGTCGGTGTAGTAGTCGAGCCCGCGCACCAGCCGGTCGCTCACCTGGTAGCGGACGCCGAAGTCGTCGAGCGCCTCGCGGACGGTGGCGAAGTGGCCGCGTGCGGCATCGGTCAGGTGGTCGGCGAGGGCAGGCGCGCCGGCGAGCAGCTCGCGCTCCTTCGGGTCCTTGCTGTCGAGGATGCGCAGCGGGTTGGTCTCCAGCCGCCGGCGGCTGTCGGCGCCCAGCGCGTCGATGTGCGGCTGCAGATACGCCCGCAGAGCGTCGGCGTAGGCGCGGCGCGAGGCCGCGTCGCCGACGGTGTTGAGCAGCACCTCGAGCTCGGTGAAGCCGAGCTCGCGCAGGAAGCGGTCGAGCATGAGCAGCAGCTCGGCGTCGGCCCACGGCGAGGCGTCGCCGATGAGCTCGGCGCCGATCTGGTGGAACTGGCGGTAGCGCCCCTTCTGCGGCCGCTCGTAGCGGAACTGCGGGCCGATGTAGAAGAGCTTGACCGGCAGCGGCCCCGCCTGCAGCCCGCCCTCGAGGAAGGCGCGCGCCACCGGCGCCGTGTTCTCCGGCCGCAGCGTCAGGCTGCGCCCCTTGCGGTCGGGGAAGGTGTACATCTCCTTGCCGACGATGTCGGTCGACTCGCCCACCGTGCGCACGAAGAGCTCGGTGTGCTCGAGCAGCGGCGTGCGCACCTCCTGGTAGCCGTAGAGCGCGAAGACGCGGCGCGCCGTCGCCTCGACGGCCGCCCACACGGCGGTCTCGGGCGGCAGCAGGTCGCGCGTCCCCTTGACGCGTTGGTGCTCGCTCATCGCGTATTCAGCGTTGTAAGGGCGGGGGAACGACGAGTCGGCCGCAGCGCGGCACAGTCTAGCAGCGGCGACGCGGCCACTCGCAGGAGCGGACCGCACCCCATCACTGGCGCCGCTGCGCAGCGCTCCCCCGAGTTGCAGCCGTGAACGGCGAGCCCGGCGCCCTCCGTGGTATTTTGCGCGGCGATCCCGTGCGGCTTTCAGCTCTACGCTACTCCACGCCTCCGCTCCTCATCTATCTAGCCCACGCGCTGCTGTTCGGCGACTGGATCGTCGACGATGCCGGGATCTCGTTCGCCTACGCACGCAACCTGGCGATGGGGCATGGCCTGGTCGCCCAGCCAGGGCTCGCACCAGTCGAAGGCTTCTCCAACTTCCTCTGGACGGTGCTCCTGGCGGCGCTCCACAGGGTGCGGCTGTTCGACCCGCTGCTGACGCCGAAGCTGCTGAGCCTGGCCCTGGTGGGCGCCTCGTTCCTACTCCTCCATCGATCGCTCGCCCGGCTGGACCCGGCGGCGAAGGTCGTTTCGCTGGTGGCGCTCTGCCTGACGGCGCTCGACACTGCCTTCGTCGCCTGGACCGTTTCCGGTCTGGAGAACCCGCTGTACGTCTTCCTCGTCTGCGTGCTCTTCGCGCTACTGGTGCGCGAGCGCACCGCCGGGGCGACGCCGCGTCTCTCGCTGGCAGCAGGAGCGGCGGCCGCCGGGATCGCCATGACCCGGCCGGATGGGATCCTGTACGTGCTCCTCTACCCGCTGCTGACCCCGTTCGCCGAGGGGCCACCGCGCCCAGCCGTGGCCGCGCGCCGGATCGGTCTCTTCACCGTCGCCTTCGCCGCCCTCTTCGGCGGCTTCCTGATCTTCCGCGTCGCCTACTTCGGCGACCTCTACCCCAACACCTACCATGTCAAGGGGGGCCCGACCGGGGAGGCGGTGATCGAGCTGCTGGCTCTTCACCCCGACATGGTGCGCAAGTTGTTGGCCCTAATGGCAGGAGTGGCCGGGCCACTTGGCGGGCTGGTCGCGGCGGCGCTGGGGATCGCATCGGCGTTCCTCGCCGGCCGCGGCCAGCTACGATGGTCCCACGCGGCGCCGATCGCCTTCGCCGGATGCGCCGCTGCCGTCTATCTGCTGCTCCCCCCCGACTGGATGGGCCATCACCGCTTCGCCACGCCGTTCTTCCCGTTCTTCTACGCCGCTGGCGGGATGGTCGCCGTCGCGATCGGCCGCGAGCTGCTGCCGCTGGCCCCGCGGCGGTCGGTGGTTGGACGACTCGCGGCGACCGCGGCCCTGGGGCTGGCGCTCCTTTATTTCGCCCCCCGGTCCGTGCTCTTGGCTGCGGAGCCGGCGATCCCCTTCGCGGCAGTGGAAGCGGAATTCGGACAGCGATTCAACCGCTTCGCGGCGGCGCTGGGGATCGAAAACGGGTCGATCCTCCTCCCGGATGTGGGCGGCGCCCTGTGGTCCTCGCGCCTGAGGGTCTATGACCTCGCCGGACTCTGCGATCCGACGATCGCGCGGGCCCTCCGCGAGGGCCGCGAGGCGCTCCACGAACACGTCTTCACGGTGGTGCGGCCGACCTTCATCCACGTTCACGACTATTGGACCGCCGTCGCCGCCCTCGAGGCCGACCCCCGCCTGGCGCGCGACTACGTGCCGCTCCTCATCTACGTCGAGCCGCAGGTGTTGACGTGGACGAAGGGGCGACCCTTGCACTCCGGAACCTTCGTGCGGCGAGAGGCGACGACCGGCAAGGACGAGGTGCTACAGGCCATCCGCGCCGAGCTGACGGACGTGAGCAAGCGCAAGCAGTCGACGGGGCAAGCGCTCAGCCGCCCACCCCTATGATGCGGCGAGCGCAAAGCCGTCGCCGAGAGCGGCGCGGTAGGCCTCCTTGAGCCGCACGTAGCGCTCGGCAATCGCCGGAATCGCCTCCCGCTCGCGGTCGGAGAGCGGCCGCGCCACCCGCGCCGGGATGCCGAGCGCCAGGTGGTGCGCCGGGATGCGCGTGCCGGGGGTGACGATGGCGCCGGCGCCGACCTGCGCCCCGGCCTCCACCACCGCGCGGTCGAGCACCCGCGCGCCAATGCCGATGAGCGCGCCGTCCTCCACCGTGCAGCCGTGCAGCACCGCGGCGTGACCGATCACCACGCCGGTACCGATCCGCAGCGGGTCGGTCTCGTGCGTGACGTGCAGCACCGCGCCGTCCTGCACGTTGCTGCGGGCGCCGATCTTGATCCAGTTGACGTCGCCGCGGGCGGCGGTGTGGAACCAGAACGACACGTCGTCGCCCGCCTCGACGTCGCCGGCGACCTCGGCCGACGGGGCGAGGAAGACGCGCTCGCCCAATCGTGGCCAGAGGCCTTGGTAGGGGTACACCGGCACTGCGGAAGCTCCTCTCGGGCCGCACCGGATCAGGATCAGACGCGATCAGGCGCGTGCCGCGGCGCGGCAGTCTAGCAGCGTGGCCGGTTGCGGCAGCCGGGGCGCCGGTGTGAAGATCGCCGGCGCAGGAAAACAGCATTCGCCGCGTTCCATCGACGGTGACGGCGCCTTCTGGCTGTCGCGAGCTGTCGCGAGCTGTCGCGAGCCGTCGCGTGCCGCCGCCTCGACAAACTCGATCACCCGGTCAGGAGGTCTTCCATGCGTCGTTCCATCGCCTCGCTCGCCTTGCTCGCCCTCGTCCTCGGCATCGTCGCCCTGCCCACCGCCGCCGCCGCGCGCCGCGGCCACGGCGGCTGGACGCTGCTCGGCGAGCGCCGCGTCACCGACAAGCTCGACCACGACACCATCGTCGTCACCGCCGCGCGCGGCGACTTCCGCCGCGTCGAGCTGCGCGTCCTCGAGCGCCCCGTCCAGTTCCACAAGGTGGTCATCCACTTCGGCGACGGCGAGCGCCAGGAGCTGCAGCTGCGCGAGGTCATCAAGGCCGGCGGCCGCTCGCGCGTCATCGACCTCGAACGGCACGACCGCGTCATCCGCTCGATCGACCTCTGGTACGACGCGCAGTCGCTCAGCGGCAGGAGCGCGCTGGTCCGCGTCTTCGGCCAGCACTAGCTCGCGGCGTAGCGCAGCACCGTCCACAAGATCTTGTAACCAGCACGCAAGGTGCCCATGAGGGTGCCGGTGATCTTCGACACGCCGACGCGACGGCGGTAGGACACCGGCACCTCCAGGACGCGCAGACCGTGCCGCAGCGCCTTCACCTGCATCTCGGCCGTCCAGCCGAAGTCGGGGTCGCGCATGCCGAGCCGCTCGAGCGCCTCCCAACGAACGGCGCGAAACGGTCCGAGGTCGGTGTAGCGGTGCCGATACAGCAGTCGAATGAGCAGGCAGGCGACGAGGTTCCCTGCCCGCGCCTGCGGCAGGAGGGCGCCAGGCTCGCGCCGACCCAGAACGCGCGAGCCGATGACGAGGTCCGCTTGCCCCGCCGCGATCGGCGCGAGCAGCAACGGCAGCTCCTCGGCGAAGTCCGATCCGTCAGCGTCGATGAACGCCACGACCGCAGGCGGCTCGTGATCGCGCAGCCACGCCAGGCCCGCGAGACAAGCGCTGCCGTACCCCTGCCGCGGCGCCGGCACCACGATCGCCCCTGCCGCGGCAGCCACCGCCGCCGTCCCGTCGCGCGAGTTGTTGTCGGCGACGACGACGCGATCGACCGGCGGCCGCGGAATCGAGGCCACGACGTCGCCGACGACGCGCTCCTCGTTGAACGCTGGAATCACCACGTCGACGAGCACGAGCGCGGCATCTTAGCGAGCGGACGCGATGCGATAATCCGGCCCGCGTGCCAGAGCCCGTCCGCAGCGCCGTCGACGTCGAAGTCCGCTACATCGAGACGGACCAGATGGGTCACGTCCACCACGCCAACTACGTCGCCTGGTTCGAGCTCGCGCGCACGCGGCTGTGCGCGACGAGCGGCATCCCCTACGCCGACGTCGAGGCGATGGGCTACCTCATGGTCGTCACCGGCATCGAGGTCCGCTATCGCCAGCCCGCGCACTACGGTCAGACGGTCGCGGTGACCGCGTGGATCGACCGCCTCGGCTCGCGCCTGACGCGCTTCGCCTACGAGGTGCGCCGCGGCGAGACTCTCCTCGCCACCGGCGCCAGCGAGCACATCTGGGTCGAGCGCGAGAGCCGCCGGCCCTGCCGCGGCCCCGAGGTCTTGCGCGAGCCCTTCGCCCGCCTCGCCGGCGTCGACACCGCCGCCGTCGCCGCGCGCTGACCGCCGCATCGAGTCCGCCGCGCTTGTGGTAAAACCGCGCTGATGGCTGCCGATCTCCTGCCGCCGCTCTCCTACACCGACGTCGAGCTCGAGAGCTACCTCCTCGCCGGCTGGGTGCTCGCCGAGCCCGAGCCGCGCTGGCACGACGACAAGGGTGCCTTCCACGTCAAGGTCGTCGACGGCTCCGAGCTCGAGTGGGACCTCTGGGTGCCGAAGGCAGACGCCGACCGCTACGGCCGCATCGAGGCCCTGCGCCGCGCCGTCGACAAGCTCGACCGCGGACGCTTCAAGTCGTTCCTCTGACGCGCGCCGGCAACTGCCGGTGACGACGCGTGGCATCGAGATCGCTTCGTCGCTCCGCTCCTCGCGATGACGACAGCGACGATGGCGCGCGGAGCGCACCCTACGCGCGGCTGCCCGGCTTTTCCGGTTTCCCACCGGCCGCGCAGAGCGGGCAATCCGCCGCCGGCCAGGTCGGGACGTCGAGCGCCAGCAGCGAGACGAACGGCACCGTGAACGGGTGGCTGCCGCCGCTGCGGTCGAGAATGGCGCCGACGGCGACCACCTCGGCGCCGTGTCCGCTCGCCACCGCCGCCGCCTCGAGCGTCGACTTGCCGGTGGTGACGACGTCCTCGACGACCGCCACCCGCTCGCCGTAACGCAGCTGGAAGCCGCGGCGCAGCTCCATCGCGCCGTCCTTGCGCTCGGTGAAGCGGAACGGCACGCCGAGCGCCGCCGCCACCTCGTGGCCGATGATCAGCCCGCCGAGCGCCGGCGAGACGATCGACTCGACGCCGAGCGGCCGCAGCAGCGCCGCCAGCCGCTCCCCGACCCGCTGCGCGCGCACCGGCAGCTCGAGCAGCTTCGCGCACTGCACGTAGCGCGGCGAGTGCAGCCCCGAAGAGAGCAGGAAGTGCCCGTCGAGCAGGGCGCCTGACGACTGCAGCATCCCCAGCGTCTCGGCCGCGGCGTCGGGGAACGCGGCGGCGACCGTCTCGACGTCCGCGGCGGCGGTCGCCGCCCCAGCACCCTCAGTCCGAAGCGTCGAGCCGGCCTTGCCTCGCGCCACCGCCTCAGCCCTCGTCCTCGGCGTCGCCATCGTCGGCCACCGTCTCGTCCGCGTCTTCCGGCCGCTCCGCCGCCGCGCTGCCCGCCCGGCGGATGCCGTACTGCTCCATCTTCTTGTAGAGGTTGCTGCGCGGCGTGTCGATCGCCTGCGCAGTCTGCGTCACGTTCCAGTCGTTGCGCTCGAGCTTGTGGAGGATGAACAGCCGCTCCGCCTCGTCGCGGAAGTCGCGCAGCGCCTTGAGCGCGAAGAGCGACTCGGGCAGCGCCGCGTCGCGCGCGCCGGCGACCGCCAGCACGTCGCGGCGGTCGATGACGTCGCCGGGGGTGAGGATCAACAGCCGCTCGACCAGGTTCTTCAGCTCGCGCACGTTGCCGCGCCAGGGCATCGCCTGCAGCTGCGCGATGGCCTCGGGAGTGAGCTTCTTCGGCCGATAGTTGTCGGCCTGCGTGTAGCGGCGCACGAACCAGTCGACGAGCACCGGCACGTCCTCGAGCCGCTCGCGCAGCGGCGGCGTGCGCAGCGGCACCACGTTGAGGCGGTAGAAGAGGTCCTCGCGGAAGCGGCCGGCGCCGATCTCAGCCTCGAGGTCGCGGTTGGTGGCGGCGACGACGCGCACGTCCACCTGCACCGTCTTCTCGGCGCCCACCGGCTCGACCTCGCCGTTCTGCAGCACGCGCAGCACCTTGGCCTGCGTGCGCGGCGACATGTCGCCCACCTCGTCGAGGAAGATGGTGCCGCCGTGGGCGCTGACGAACTTGCCGGTCTGCCGCCGCACGGCGCCGGTGAAGCTCCCCTTCTCGTGGCCGAAGAGCTCGGACTCGATGAGCTCGTCGGGGATGGCGGCGCAGTTGACCTGCACCAGGGCGCCGTTCTTGCGCGGCGACTGGCGGTGGATGGCGCGCGCCACCAGCTCCTTGCCGGTGCCGCTCTCGCCGGTGATGAGCACGGTGGCGGGCGTCGGGGCCGCGCGCTCCACCATCTCGCGCACGCGCCGCATCGGCGGCGAGTCGCCCACCAGCTCTTCGGGCTCGGCGGCGGGGCGGCTCCGGCTGTCGCGCTGGAGGCGGTTGCTTTCGATGGCGTTCTTGCAGCGACAGCAGCACGCGCTCGCGCTGCAGCGGCTTCTCGAAGAAGTCGTAGGCGCCGCGCCGCGTCGCCTCGACGGCGGTGGCGAGGTCGGCGTGGCCGGAGATCACCAGCACCGGCATCTCGTAGCCGCGGTTGCCGAGCACCCGCAACACCTCGAGGCCGTCGATCTCCGGCATCTTGATGTCGAGGATGATGGCTTGAGGAGCGAGGCTCGCCACCTTCGCCACCGCCTCGGCGCCCCCAGAGGCCTCCTCGACCTTGTACCCCTCGTACTCGAGGATCATCCGCAGGCTGTCGCGGATCGCCGCCTCGTCGTCGACGACGAGAACGAGCGGTCCGGCGGAGCCTTCGCGGGGAGCCATCCGGGTGCGGATGGTAACAGCGTCGGGTCAGGGCACCCGTGCGAAGGCGAAGAACTGGCCGGAGCGGCCGCTGCGGGGGTCGAAGCGCTGGACGTAGAAGCGCAGGTAGGAGCCCGGCCGCGCCGCCTTGACCACCGTTTCGAGCTCGGCGACGGTGCGCACCGGGCGGCCGTCGATCTCGGTGACGACGTCGCCGGGCTCGACACCCTCGTCCACCAGCGGGCTGCGCGGCGAGATCGCCCGCACCCACACTCCCTGCAGGTCGTCGGGAATGCCGTGCGACGAACGGATGCCCGGCGTCAGGTCTCCGTAGCGCAGGCCGAGCCACTCGATGCCGGGTTGGGCTTGCTCCTCGGGCGGCTCGGGCGTCTCCTCGCCGGTGGGGCGCTCGCCTAGGGTCACCGTGCGCGGGATGCGCTTGCCATCGCGCAGCACCTCGAGGCGAACCTGCGAGCCCGGCGCGCGGTCGGAGACGTAGTCGATGAGGTCGCGCGTGGTGCCCACCGGGTGACCGTCGACGGCGAGGATGACGTCGCCGTGCTCGAGCCCCGCCTCGGCGCCGGGCGTGCCCTCGTTGACCTGGATCACCAGCGCGCCTTGCCCGGTGGGCAGCCCGAACGCCTGCTGGGCGCGGAAGTCGAGGTTCTCGATGTTGACGCCGAGGTAGCCGCGGCGCACCTTGCCCTGCGCCGCGAGCTGCGGCATCACCCTGGCGAGGGTGCTCGCCGGCACCGCGAAGCCGACGTTCTCGGCGCCCCAGTTGATGGCGGTGGCGATGCCCACCACCTCGCCGTCGAGGTTCACCATCGGTCCGCCCGAGTTGCCGAAGTTGATCGCCGCGTCGGTCTGCAGGAAGTTCTCGAACGAGACGTCGGTGATGCCGAGCCCCGACCGTCCCACCGCCGAGACGACGCCGACGGTGACCGTGCGCCCCAGCCGCAGCGGGTTGCCGATCACCATGATCCAGTCGCCGACGCGCACCTTGCCGCTGTTGCCGAGGCGCAGGTGCCGCAGCCGCCGGTCGGCGGTGACCTGGATCAGCGCCAGGTCGGTGACGGGGTCGGTGCCGCGCACCTTGGCGGGCAGCTCGCGCTGGTCGTCGCCGACGGTGACCATCAGCTCGCTGGCGCCCTCGATGACGTGGTAGTTGGTGGCGATCAGCCCGTCGCCGCTGATGACGAAGCCGCTGCCGCCGGCCTCGGAGCGGAACTCGCGCGGCGACCGGGGCCCGCGATCCGGGCTCGGCTGGTCGCGGCGGCGGGGGCCGAAGAAGAAGTCGAAGAAGGGGTCGTTCTCGTTGCCTCGCCCGTCGCCGTTCCCCGCACCGCCACCGGCGTCGCCGGCATCGTCCTCGGCGGGGCTGCCGCGCCCCTCCGGCGCCTCCTGGAAGCTCACCGCGCGAATGGTGACCACGGCGGGCGCCACCGCCTCGGCAAGGTCGGCGAAGCCGGGCAGACCGCCGCGGCCGGCGTGGACGATCGCCGCTCCTCTGTCGTCAGCTGGCGCCCCAGCCGGCCGGCGTCCAATCGGCGCTCCCGGCGAGGACGACCCCGAACGCCACGGCGCCCGCCACCAGCAGGGCGGTACCCCATCGCCTTCCGCGCTTGTCCGCCGTGCTCACCCTGGGCTCCTCGCGAGGCTCGCCTGCCTGCCTTCCTGCGTTGCCTCGATTCTCACAACTCCCGACGAGGGAAGCAAATGCACGGCCACGGGGTCGGTTGGCACCGTGCCTCAAACGCCGTGCTATACTGCCTGCGGTCACGGGCCTGGGGCTCTGCTGATGCGGGACGCCCCAGGGCTGGCTTCGGCCGCTCCACGGATCGATCGAAGCCCTCGGCGGTGACGGCGCACTGGTGTGTCCAGAAGCGTCTACCCGCAGCCCGGCTCGCGGCTGCCAACCTTCCTGCCGCAACGAGGAAAGTGGGCTATGGCCCACTTTTTTTTTCCTCCAAAGGGAGCCTTACGAGCAACGATGACGGTCAGTCACGAGGGAGTCGACGAGAGACTGGCGGCCGAGCTGGCGGCGATCGCCGAGAGCGCCGGCTGCGAGCTGGCTCGCGTCGAGTTCAAGGGAGGCGTGTTGCGCCTGTACCTCGACCGTGAACCCGGTGGCGTCAGCCACGAGCCGGGTGGCGTGAGCCATGAGGATTGCGCGATCGTCTCTCGTCAGGCCTCGGCCCTCCTCGACGTGGTCGACTTCGGACCGGCGCGCTACACCCTGGAAGTGAGCTCGGCGGGGCTCGACCGGCCGCTCTGGCGGCCCGAGGACTACGGCCGCTTCACCGGCCGTCTCGCCCGCATCACCATCCAGCCGCCGGGCGAGAGGAAGAAGACAGTGCTGGCGCGGCTCGCCGGCTTCGATCCTGGCGGCGGCGGCAAGGTCACCGTGACGAGCGAGAAGGGTGAGACGCAGGTGATCCCGCTGCCGCAGGTGCTCAAGGCCAAGCTCGAGATCGAGATCTAGGAAGAAGGACCGAAACAGGAAGCACGAACATGCCGCGTACACAAACCTCCGACGTCCAGCTGGGAGAGCTCCTCCGTCTCGTCGCCCGCGAGAAGGAAATCGACGAGACGAAGTGGGTGGCGGCGATCGAGGACGCGATGGCCTCGGCCGCCAAGAAGCAGCACCGCATCAAGGAGCCGGTGCGCGCCCACTTCAACCCCGACAACGGCAAGTTCGACGCCTGGATCGTCAAGCAGGTGGTCGAGCTGGTCGAGGACCCGCTCGCCCAGTGGAGCGTCGAGGAGGCGCAGGACCACAAGAGCGACGCCAAGGTGGGCGACGAGATCCTCATCCCCATCTCCACCGACGGCCTCGGCCGCATCGCCGCGCAGTCGGCCAAGCAGGTGCTCTACCAGCGCATCCGCGAGGCCGAGCGCGACAAGGTCTACGACGAGTACGAGCACCGCGTCGGCGAGGTGGTCAACGGCACCGTGCGGCGCTTCGAGCGCGGCGACATCATCGTCGACCTCGGGCGCACCGAGGCGGTGGTGCCGCGCCAGCGAGCAGGCCCGCCACGAGCGCTACAGCCAGGGCGACCGCATCCGCGCCGTCATCGTCAACGTGCACAAGGAGCCCAAGGGCCCGCAGGTGGTGCTGTCGCGCACCGACCCGCGCCTGTTGATGAAGCTCTTCGAGATGGAGGTGCCGGAGATCTACGACGGCACGGTGATCATCAAGAACGCCGTGCGCGCCCCCGGCGAGCGCGCCAAGGTCGCCGTCTACTCGCGCGAGCGCGACGTCGATCCGGTGGGCGCCTGCGTCGGCATGAAGGGCTCGCGCGTGCAGGCCATCATCCGCGAGCTGCGCGGCGAGAAGATCGACATCATCGAGCACAGCGACGACCTGGTGACCTTCGCGCAGAGCGCGCTGGCGCCGGCGAAGATCACCCGCGTCTCGGTCAAGCACGAGGTCGACGGCGTCCCGCACCTCGACGTCATCGTCGAGGACGCCCAGCTGTCGCTCGCCATCGGCAAGCGCGGCCAGAACGTGCGCCTCGCCGCCGAGCTGATCGGCTCCAAGATCGACATCAAGAGCGAGAGCGCGGTCAAGGACGAGGTGGCCGACGCGCTGGCGGCCCTGCTGCACGTCGGCGAGGAGCCGGCGGGCGAGACCGCGACCTACGACCTGACGCAGGCGGCGGGCGTCGACGAGACGCTCCAGGAGCGGCTGCGCGAGGCCGGCTACGGCACGTCGGGCACCCTGCTCGACGCCACCGTCGACGAGCTGGCTGCGGTCGAGGGCGTCAGCACCGCGACGGGGCTCGCCCTCCGCGAGTGGGCGCAGGGCGAGATGCAGCACGCGGCCGAGGAAGCGGCCGAGGGCGAGGGCGCCGGCCCCGACTTCGGCGAGCTCGCGGCGCGCGCCGAGAAGGGCACCAAGACGATGGCCGACGCCGACTTCATGGCGGCCCTGTCGCGCGCCTTCCAGGACCTCGACGTCACCCAGGAAGGCGAGGAGGCGGCGACCGAGGCAGGGACGGAGAAGACCGAGTAGGGCGCGCTCCGCGCCAGCGCATCGAGCAGCGAAGGGATCAGGAGACGGATATGGGCAAAGTTCGGGTCACAGACCTGGCGCGCAAGATCGGCATGGCCGAGCAGGACCTGCTCTTCAAGCTGCGCTCCATCGGCGTGCGCATCGAGGGCGACGACCCGCACGTCGACACCGACGTGCTGAAGGCCGTATTCGAAGGCAAGCGCCTGGCGACGCCGCGCGAGGTCATCGTGCGCGACGAGGACGCCACGCGCGCGGCCGCCGCGGTACCGCGCGCGGGCGCGACCGCCACCCCACGCCGTCTGCCCGCCGAGCCGCCGCGGCCGACGCGACGCGCCATCATCCACAAGGTCGAAGCGCCGATCCCGAACCTCCCCCACCGCGACCGCCCCGACGGACCGAAGGGCGACGAGGCCCTCGCCGCCGCCATGGCAAGCGCCGGCGGCGTCGGCATGACGCTGGAGCCCGAGGACGAGGAGGCGTCGGTGGAGACCGCGGTCGCGAGCCGCAGCCGGCGCCCCGCCGCCGCGCCCGAGCGTGCCCTCGGCGCAGCCGCCGCGCCCCTCCGCGCAGCCGCCGCGTCCCTCGGCGCAGCCGACGCGGCCGCCGGCGACCACCGCAGCCGGCGCCGCGCCACGGCCGGCCGCGCCCGCGGCGGCTCGCCCGCCGGGGCCGCCGCGCCCGCAGCCGAGCCAGCGTCCGCTCTCCTCGCCGGGCCGTCCGGCGACGCTGCGGCCGAGCTCCACCGCCGCCCGGCCGCCGGCGCCGACGCGGCCGCCGGCGACCAGCACCGCCGCCTCCGCCGCGGTCGTCAACGACGCGCGCCGCAAGGCCAGGGACGAGGCGGAGGCGAAGAAGCAGGCCGCCGCGCGCGACAAGGCGAAGAAGCGCCACCCGTCCGCCGAGCCCGCCGGCGAGGAGGACCTGCGCCACCTGCGCGGCAAGGTCGACATGGAGGAGCCTCGAGGACGGGCCGGTCGGCGGCCCGCCGCCGCCGCCGTGCCCAGCGCACGCTCGCCGCCGAAGCCGCCGCCGCCTCCGGCGAGCCGCTCGCCGGCGCCGGCTGCGGGCCGGTGACCATCGTCGAGGGGATGACCGTCCGCGACCTCGTCGACAAGCTCGGCGTCTCCGCCAAGGACCTGATGAAGAAGATGTTCGACCGCGGCATCCTGGCCGGCATCAACCACGTGCTCGAGCCCGACCTCGCCGAGGCGCTGGCCCACGACTTCGGCTTCGAGACCATGCAGGTCTCCTTCGAGGAGGAGATCCAGCTCCGCCAGGAGGAGGCGGGCGAGCCGGGCGAGCCGCGCGAGGGCAAGGCGCCGCGGCCGCCGGTCGTCACCATCATGGGCCACGTCGACCACGGCAAGACGACGCTGCTCGACGCCATCCGCGAGTCGCGCCTCGTCGACGCCGAGCACGGCGGCATCACCCAGCACATCGGCGCCTACCAGGTCGAGAAGAGCGGCCGCAAGCTGGTCTTCCTCGACACCCCCGGCCACGAGGCGTTCACCCAGCTGCGCGCCCGCGGCGGCCGCGCCGCCGACATCGTGGTGCTGGTGGTGGCGGCCGACGACGGCGTCATGCCGCAGACGCTCGAGGCCATCGACCACGCACGCGCCGCCAACGTGCCGATCGTGGTGGCGGTCAACAAGATCGACAAGGCCAACGCCAACCAGGACCGGGTGAAGAAGGAGCTCTCCGAGCACGGCCTGATGCCCGAGGACTGGGGCGGCGACACGGTGACGGTGCCGATGTCGGCGCTCAAGAAGCAGGGCATCAACGAGCTGCTGGAGATGATCCTGCTCACCACCGACATCCTCGAGCTCAAGGCCAACCCCGACCTGCCGGCCCAGGGCGTCGTGCTCGAGGCGCGCAAGGAGACCGGCCGCGGCGTCGTCTCCACCGTGCTGGTGCAGGACGGCGTGCTCAAGGTCGGCGACGTCTTCGTCACCGGCGCCACCTGGGGGCGCGTGCGCTCGATGGTCGACGACCTCGGCAAGCGCGTCACCGAAGCCGGTCCGTCGACCCCGGTCGAGGTCACCGGCTTCCAGGAGATCCCCGGCGCCGGCGACCCCTTCCAGGTGGTGCAGGACGAGCAGAAGGCGCGCGCCATCGCCGAGTTCCGCCAGCAGGAGCAGCGGCGCCGCGAGCTGGCGCCGATGAGCTCGAAGGTCTCGCTCGAGCAGCTGTTCAGCAAGATCGTGCAGGGCGAGGTCAAGGAGCTGGCGGTGGTGCTCAAGACCGACGTGCAGGGCTCCGCCGAGGTGCTCAGCGACGCGCTCGGCAAGCTGGTGACGCCGAAGGTCAAGGTCATCGTCCTCCACAGCCGGCGTCGGCGCCATCAGCACCAACGACGTGCTGCTCGCCTCGGCATCGAAGGCGATCGTCATCGGCTTCAACGTGCGGCCCGAGCGCAACGCCACCGAGCTGGCCGAGAAGGAAGGCGTCGAGATCCGCCTCCACACCATCATCTACGAGCTGCTCGACGAGCTGCGCACCGCCATGGCGGGGCTGCTCGACCCCACCTACCAGGAAGTGGTCAAGGGCCGGGCGGAGGTGCGCGACACCTTCAAGATCCCCAAGGTCGGCACCATCGCCGGCTGCCACGTCGTCGAGGGCGTCATCCCGCGCAGCGCCGGCGTGCGGCTGCTGCGCGACAACGTGGTCGTCCACGAGGGCAAGATCGCCTCGCTGCGCCGCTTCAAGGACGACGCCTCCGAGGTGCGCAGCGGCTTCGACTGCGGCATCGGCCTCGAGCGCTACCAGGACGTCAAGCCCGGCGACGTCATCGAGGCGTACGGGCGCGAGGAGGTCCGTCCGACGCTGTGACGGGCGCGGTAGCGGCGCCCTCGGCGGGCGCCGTTCCGGAGCCGGCGGGCGCCGAGCCCGCCCTGCGCTCCACGGTCCGCGTCCGACATCACGACCCATGCTGATCGGTCTCACCAAGTTCGAGCTCCACCTCCCCCACTCGCGCTCGCTCAAGGACAAGCGGCGGGTGGTCAAGTCGCTGGTCGACCGGCTGCACGAGCGCTACCGCGTGTCGGTGCTCGAGAGCGGCTTCCACGACCTGCACCAGCGAGCCGAGGTGTCGATCGCCTACCTGGCCGAGCTCCGATCGGAGCTCGACCGCATGGCCGCGCGAGATGCGCCGGCTGGTCGACGACCGCCGACGAGGCGATGGTCGGCAAGTGGGACGACGAGGTCCTGGAGGCGGTGGGATGAGCCGCCGCACCGACCGGGTCGAGGACCTCATCCGCCACGAGCTGTCGCAGCTGATCCTGCGCGAGCTCGCCGATCCGCGCGTGCGCCTCGCCACGGTCTCCGAGGTCCACGTCACGCCCGACCTGCGCAAGGCGCGCGTCGCCGTCTCGGTGATGGGCGAGGAGCCCACCCGCGAAGGCGCCGTCGCCGCGCTCCAACACGCTTCCGGTTTCCTCCGCCGCCAGCTCGGCTCGCGCCTGCGCCTGCGGGCCACCCCCGAGCTGGAGTTCTCGCTCGACCGCGGGGCCGAGCACAGCGCGCACATCGCCTCCCTCCTGGAGACGCTGCATCATGACGACGACAAGCAAGACGACGAACAAGACGGCTCCTGAGAGCCTGCTGTCGCTGATCCGGCAGGGCAACCGCTTCCTGCTCACCAGCCACCTGTCGCCCGACGGCGACGCCGTGGGCTCCGAGCTGGGGCTCGCGCGCGTGCTGCGCAAGCTCGGCAAGGGCGCCGTGGTGTGGAACCGCGACCCCATGCCGCCGCTCTACGCGCCGCTGCCGGGCTCGCGCGCGCATCCACACCGGCGAGGAGCCGCCCGCCGGCTTCCCGGAGGCCTTCAACGCCGTGCTGGTGCTCGAGTGCCCGAGCCTCGACCGCACCGGCCTCGACGCCAAGCTCGCCGCGAGCGGGTTGCCGCTGGTCAACGTCGACCACCACCTCGGCAACCAGCACTACGGCCAGGTCAACTGGGTGGACACCGCGGCGCCGGCGCTCGGCGAGATGATCCACCGCCTCGCCGCTGCCCTGAAGGTGGCGATGGACGAGGACACCGCCACCTGCCTCTACCTGGCGCTGGTCACCGACACCGGCGACTTCCGCTTCGCCAACACCACGGCCGAAGCCTTCGAGGCGGCCGCGGCGCTGGTGCGCGAGGGGGCCAAGCCGGAGACGGTCTCGCGGTGGCTGCACGAGAGCCGCCCCGAGCCGTCGCTGCGCCTGCTCGGCGCCATGCTGCAGACCCTCGAGCGGCACGACGGCGGCCGCATCGCCACCGCGCTGCTGACGCGCGAGATGTTCGCCAGCGCCGGCGCCGCGCCGGGCGACTCCGAGGGGCTCGTCGACTACCCGCGCTCGATCGCCGGTGTGCACGCCGTGGCGATGCTGCGCGAGGTCGAGGACGGCCGCTACAAGGTGTCGCTGCGCAGCCGCGGCGACGTCGACGTCGAGCAGGTGGCGCGCCGCCACGGCGGCGGCGGCCACAAGAACGCCGCCGGCTTCACCACCGACGGACCGCTTCCCGAGCTGCGCCAGCGCCTCGTCGGCGAGCTCAGCAGCGCGCTGCCTGCGGCCGAGGCCGCGCCGGCGGCGAGCGAGGCGGCGGCCGCGGCGGCACCGGCGGCAGGGAACGGCTGAGCCCTCCCATGCAGAACGGCTTGCTGCTCGTCGACAAGGAGCCGGGGATGACCTCGCACGACGCGGTGCAGAAGGTGCGCCGCGTCGTGCGCCAGAAGAAGGTCGGCCACACCGGCACCCTCGACCCCGACGCCACCGGCCTGCTGGTGCTGACGCTGGGCAAGGCGACCCGCCTCACCCGCTTCTTCATCCAGGCGCCCAAGGTCTACGAGGGCACGGTGCGCTTCGGCACCAGCACCGACACCTACGATGCCGCCGGCGACGTCACCGCGGAGCGGCCGATCGACGGCCTCACCGAGGAGGCGGTAGGCGCGGCGATGGCCGTTCTCGAAGGGCACCTACGAGCAGGTGCCGCCCCCCTACTGCGCCAAGAAGATCAACGGCGTCAAGTACTACGAGCTGGCGCGCCGGGGCGAGGAAGTACCGCTCGAGCCCAAGGAGGTCACCGTCTACGGGTTCGAGATGCGTCGGTGGGCTCGTTGACGGGCAGATCACCTTCCGCCTCTCCTGCACGTCCGGCACCTACGCCCGCAGCCTCGCCCACGAGCTGGGCGAGAGCCTGGGCACCGGCGCCCACCTCTCGAGCCTCCGCCGCCTGCAGGTGGGGGGCTTCGAGGTCGACAACGCGGTGACCGTGCAGGAGCTGGCGCGGCGGCTGGAGGCCGGCGAGCCGGTCGAGCCCGCGTGGATCCCCTTCGACGGCGTGCCGCTCCCCTTCGCCGAGGTGGTGGCCGACGCCCAGCAGGAGCGGCGGCTGCTGCACGGCCAGTCGGTGCTGCTGCGCGACCTCGACGGCGAGGAGGGCGACTGGGTGAAGCTCCTCAACCGCCGCAACGAGTTCATCGCGGTGGGCACCGTCGTCGAGCGCATCGGCGGCGGCGGCGTCGGCGTGGTGCAGCCCCGGATCGTGTTCGCCTAGGGCTGCGCCGCGCTGTGGCATACTTGGCGGATTGAAGCGAAAACGCGTAAAGGACGCGCAAACCCGAGAGTGACGAGAGGAAGGCAGGAGGATTCGCCTTGGCTCAAGCGAGAGAAGTAAAGGAACAGGTCATCCGGGACTACCGGGTCCACGACAAGGACACCGGGTCGCCGGAGGTGCAGATCGCTCTGCTCACCAGCCGCATCAACGAGCTCACCGAGCACTTCAAGACCCACGGCAAGGACCACCACAGCCGTCGCGGTCTGCTGAAGCTGGTGGGCCAGCGTCGCCGCTTGCTCGACTACCTGAAGGGCAAGGACGGCGGCCGCTACCGCACCACCATCGAGCGTCTAGGCATCCGCAAGTAGCCCCCAATCCCGACGTCGGCTCCTGGCAGACAGCGCCGGCCGCACCGGCCGCCGGAGGTCTATCCATGCCAGCGCCGACGTCCCCCGCGCCCGCTCGCGTGAGCGGGTCGCCGTCGTCGAAAGAAAAAGAGAAAAGAGAGACCCATGATCGAGACACGTGAGATCCAACTCGGAGAGGGCACGCTGGTGGTCGAGACCGGCCGCATGGCCCGCCAGGCCGACGGCAGCTGTACCGTGCGCCTGGGCGACACCGTGGTGCTCGCCACCGCCACCATGGCCCGCGAGGGCCTGCCCAAGGACTTCCTGCCGCTCACCGTCGACTACAAAGAGTACACCTACGCCGGCGGCCGCATCCCGGGCGGCTTCTTCAAGCGCGAGGGGCGCCCGACCGAGAAGGAGATCATCACCTCCCGCCTCATCGACCGTCCGCTGCGCCCGCTCTTCCCCGAGGGCTACTTCAACGAGACGCAGATCATCGCCTTCGTGCTCTCGGCCGACGGCGAGAACGACCCCGACATCCTCGCCATCAACGGCGCCTCGACGGCGCTGACGCTGTCCAAGATCCCCTTCTACAACCCGATCGGCGCCGTCCGCATCGGGATGATCGACGGCCAGCTGATCGTCAATCCCACCAACAGCCAGCGCGACGTCTCCGACCTCGACCTGGTGGTCGCCGGCACCCGCGAGGCGGTGGTGATGGTGGAGGCCGCCGCCAACCAGCTCTCCGAGCAGCAGATGCTGGAGGCGATCTTCACCGCCCACGCCGAGATCCAGAAGGTGATCGCGGCGCAGATCGAGATCTTCCACGCCCTGCGCGCTTTCCAAGCCCGAGTGGAAGGCGGCCGAGTCCTTCCCCAAGGAGGTCGGCGAGTGGGTGAAGACCGCCCTCTACCAGCCGCTCAAGCAGGCGTTCATGACGCCCGGCAAGCACGAGCGCAAGGCGGCGGTGAAGACCGTCACCGAGCCCTTCCTCGCCTTGATCCCCGAGGACGAGCAGGAGCGCCGGGTGCACGTCAAGAAGGTCGATCAACTCCCTCGAGGAGGAGATCCTGCGCGACACCGTCATCGGCGAGCGCCGCCGCTTCGACGGCCGCGCCCTCGACGAGGTGCGGCCGATCACCATCGAGGTCGGCCTGCTGCCGCGCACCCACGGCTCGGCGCTGTTCACCCGCGGCGAGACGCAGGCGCTGGTCTCGGCGACGCTGGGCACCGGCCGCGACGCGCAGATCATCGAGGAGTACGAGGGCGAGTCCAAGCAGCGCTTCCTGCTGCACTACAACTTCCCGCCCTTCTCGGTGGGCGAGGTCAAGTTCCTGCGCGGCCCCGGCCGCCGCGAGATCGGCCACGGCGTGCTTGCCCGCCGCGCGCTGACCCCGATGCTGCCCTCCGACGACGAGTTCGCCTACACCGTGCGCGTCGTCTCCGACATCCTGGAGTCCAACGGCTCCTCGTCGATGGCCAGCGTCTGCGGCGGCTCGCTCGCCCTCTTCGACGCCGGCGTGCCGATGCGGGCGCCGGTGGCGGGCGTGGCGATGGGCCTCATCAAGGAGGATGACAAGTTCGCCGTGCTCACCGACATCGCCGGCGCCGAGGACCACCACGGCGACATGGACTTCAAGGTGGCGGGCACCCGCGAGGGCATCACCGCCCTGCAGATGGACATCAAGATCACCGGCGTCACCCGCGACATCATGGAGGTCGCCCTCGAGCAGGCGCGCCACGGGCGGCTGCACATCCTCGGCAAGATGGAGGACGCCATCGGCGTTCCACGCACCGAGATGTCGCGCTTCGCGCCGCGCCTGCACGTGGTCGAGATCCCGGTCGACAAGATCCGCGACATCATCGGCCCCGGTGGCAAGACCATCCGCGGCATCGTCGACGAGACCGGCTGCGAGATCGAGGTCGAGAACGACGGCAAGGTCAAGATCTACGCGCCGACCAGCGCCGCCGCCGACCGCGCCAAGCAGATCATCGAGCGCCTCACCGAGGTGCCCGAGGTGGGCAAGACCTACACCGGCACGGTGCGCCGCATCGAGCCGTTCGGGGCCTTCGTCGAGATCCTCCCCGGGCTCGACGGCCTCCTCCACATCAGCGAGCTCGCCCCCTACCGGGTCGGCGAGGTGCGCGACATCCTGAAGGAGGGTGACGAGGTCACCGTCAAGGTGCTCGAGTACGACGACAGCACCGGCAAGGCGCGGCTGTCGCGCAAGTCGGTGATCATGGAGTCGCCCGACTACGACCCCGCGCAGTACGAGGGCATGGGCGCGCCGGTGGGCGCCGGTGCCGGCGGTGGCGGCGATCGTGGGCCCCGCGACCGCGACGGGCGCGAGCGGCGGCGGCCGCGACCGCGGTGGCCGCGGCGGCGACCGCGGCGGCCGGGGCGGCGGCGGCGGTCGGCGGTTCTAAGAGCGCAGGCCCGCGTCGCCTGATCGCAATGCCCGAGCTGCCTCGTCATCGCGAGGAGCGCAGCGACGAAGCGATCTCGATGCCGGGACATCGAGATCGCTTCGCTGCGCTGGCATTGACGAGATCGCCGAGGCGGCAGCTCGAGTAGTCTTGCCGCAGTGCGGCATAAACCCCTTGACAATGCCGCAGTGCGGTGTAGACTTGCCGCGTTCCGGCAAAGACCGCCGGCGCTCTACACCCGATCAAGGACGAGGAGAGATCCCATGGCTACCGAGCAGCTCCGCACGCAGGTCAAGAAGCAGCTGGACGAGGTTACCGACTCCGCCCATCGGGTCTTCCTCGCCGGCCTCGGCGCCGCCGCGCTGTCGCAGGAGGAGGGCGGCCGCCTCTTCGACCGCCTCGTCACCCGCGGCCGCAAGGTCGAGGCCGAGGGCAAGAAGAAGGTCACCCAGACCAGGAACCAGGGCAAGAAGCGGCTCGACGCGGCGAAGAAGCGCGCCACGCAGGCGTTCGACCGCGTGCAGGGCGGGGTCGAAGGCCGCGTCGCCAAGGTGGTCAACCGCCTCGGCATCCCCAACCAGGACCAGATCCGCCTGCTCACCGAGCGCGTCGCCGAGCTGACCCGCAAGGTCGAGGGGCTGCGGAAGCCCATCAAGGCCGCGACGGCCGGCTGAGGATCGCACCGATCCAGCGCCGGCCGGTTGCGGCTGGCGAACCTATGGGGCGAGGCGCTACGGCACCTCGCCCCTTCTTTTCGCCACGCGCGTTCGGCGCCGGCGCCTGCGCCCGCCTAGAGCATGAAGACGAGCGACGCGAAGCGCGCCAGCAGGCCGCTCCACATCCGGTGGCGCAGCAGCTGCCAGGACGACGCCTGGGGCACCTCCGCCGCGGCCACCGCCGGCACCTGCGCCACCACCCGCGATCCGAGCCGCACGACGACGCGGCCGAGCGGCTCGCCCTTCTCGATCGGCGCCGGCCCCTGCTCGAGCGACACCAGCCGCTGCAGGTCGAACGGCCGGTCGCGGCGCAGCACCAGTCGCGCGTCCCTCGCCGCGCGCACCGGCACCGTGGCGTAGGTGCCGCCCCACACCGGCGCGCGCTGCACGAGCACCTCGCCGGCGCGCACCGGCACCAGCAGCTGGTAGTCCCCGAAGGCCTCCTCGAGCAGCGCCTCGGCGGAGTCGAAGCGGTCGAGCCGGTGCGGCGACCCCATCACCACGGCGATCAGCTCCATGCCGTCGCGCCGCGCCGAGGCCGTGAGGCAGAAGTCCGCGCCCACGTGGTAGCCGGTCTTGATGCCGGTGGCGAAGGAGTAGCGGCCAAGCAGCCGGTTGGGGTTGAAGAGCTCGAACTCGCCGTTGCGGAAGGGCGCCAGGCGCGTCGACACCATCAGGCGCAGCTCCGGGTAGCGCAGCACTTCGGCGCCCATGCGGGCGAGGTCGAGCGGCGACGAGCGGTCCTCGGGAACGCCGGTGTCGCTCGTCGGCAGGCCGTGCGGCGTGTGGACCTCGGTGTCGGCGAGGCCGAGGGCGCGCGCCTTGTCGCGCATGCGCTGCACGTAGGCCTCGCGCGAGCCGGCGATCCCTTCGGCCAGGGCGTCGGCGGCGTCGTTGGCCGACTTCACCATCATCGCCGTCACCAGCTCGCGGACGCTGAACACCTCCCCCTGCTTGAGGTAGACCTGCGAGCCCTCGACCATCGCCGCCTCGCGCGAGGCGCGCACCGGCGTGTCCCAGGTCACCTCGCCGCGTTCGATGGCGTCCATCGCCACCAGCGCGTTGAGCATCTTGATCATCGAGGCGGTGGGCAGCTGCAGGTGGGGGTCGCGCGAATAGAGCACCGTCCAGGTCGTCGGCTCGACGACCACGGCGGCGCGATAGTTGACGGCCGGCCGCGCCGGCGCCACCGCGGCGACGGCGAGCAGGGCGAGGACGGCGAGCGTGCGCTTGATGTCGGTAACCCTCACGCCGCACACACGATGCAGCATCGCTGCCAGATCCGCAACCGCATGTTTCACAGCCGGGTGCGACGCACTCCCCGCGCCGACCGGGCGCGCGCGGCTGCAACGCCTCGGCGCCCCGCAACGACCCGGCGAGCGCAGGCGTACAATACCGGCGAGGCCACCCCCACTCCATGTGCCGCCGCACCGCCCTGGTTTTCCTGCTGGCCGCCGTCGCCGCGGCTCTTCCCGTCAGCGCCGACACGGTGCGGCTCAAGAACGGCCGCGCCTACGAGGGCGTCATCGCCGAGCGCACGCCGCAGGGCGTGCGGGTGCAGTTCGCCTTCGGCCACATGGTCATTCCCGGCGACCAGGTGACGGCGATCGAGAAGGCGCCGTCGGCGCTCGCCGGCTACCTCGAGCAGAAGGCGGTGCTCGCCGCGCGTCGCGATGCCAAGGCAAGCCACTGGCTCGAGCTCGCCCGCTGGGCGAAGACGCAGGACCTCGCGAGCTCGTCGCGCGAGGCGGCGCTGCTGGCGGCGGAGCTCGACCCGGGCCTGCCCGGGCTCGACGCGTTGCTGCATCCGATGGGCCTGGTGTACGAGGATGCCCTCCGCCGCTGGATCCCGTTCGCCGACTCGATGGCGCGGCGCGGCCTGGTGCCCTGGGACGGCGAGTGGATCACCGTCGAGGAGCAGCGCGAGCGCCGCGAGGAGCTGACGCGACAGGCGGAAGTGCGGGCGCAGGAGGCGGCGAGCCGGCGCATGGCGGCAGCCGCCGAGGCGCTGCAGCGCACCGAGGAGCGCATCGCCCTGCGCGAGGAGGAGCGCCTGCGCGAGACCGTGTGGGACCCCTACTACGCCTACGGGCCGGGTTACTGGCCGGTGGCGACCTACCCCGGCTACTGGGTGCCGCAGGTCGTCGTGGTGACGACACCGCGCGCGCCGGGACCGCCGCCGCTACCTGGGCAGCAGCCGCCGCAGATGAGCTTCCCGCGCAACACCTACGGCCGCCTGCAGTCGCGGCAGCCGGGCAGCTTCCTGCCGTCCCACGGCTTCCCCATCGTGCCCCCGGACCTGCAGCAGCGCCCGCCGCCGCGCACCGGGTCGGCGTCCAGCGGCCGCTGAGGGAGCTCGGCGGATCGGTGCGCGAAGCGCACCCTACGCACGCCGGCGCCGCTCGGTAGCCGGCGCCGCTCGGTAACCGACACCTCTACCGAATGTCGCTGCTCGCCCACCTGCCCTCCGCCCTCGCCGGCAACGCGCCGCGCCTGCACGAGGCCGACCGCCGCGCTGCAGTAGCGGTGGTGGCGCGCGACGACGCCGGCGGCGGCGAGCTGCTCTTCATCCGCCGCGCCGAGCACCCGCTCGATCCGTGGTCGGGCCACATGGCCTTCCCCGGCGGCATGGTGGATCCCGGCGACGCCGACCCGCTGGCCGCGGCGCGCCGTGAGACCCGCGAGGAGCTGGGGCTCGACCTCGACCAGAGCGCGGCGCTGCTCGGCCGGCTCTCCGACGTCAAGCCGCTGTCGCTACGCGCCTCGCTCGCCATCTCGCCGTTCGTCTTCGCGCTCTCCGGCGCGCCGGCGCTGGTGCCCAACGACGAGGTGCAGGAGGCGCTGTGGATCCCGTGGGGCTTCTTTGCCGACCGCGCCAACCGCTCGACGTTCTTCTGGACCCGAAACGGCCTGCCGGTGCCGATGCCCTGCTATCGCTTCGAGGAGCGCGTGGTCTGGGGGCTCACCCTGCGCATGGTCGACGAGCTGCTCGAGCTCACCGGCGCCTGAGCGCGACCGCAGACCTCAACCAGCGTCGAGATCGAGGGGCACCTTGTACGGTGCGCCGGGCACCTCGCGCACCAGCCGCGGCACCAGGTAGCCGGGCAGCTCCGCCATGACGTCCCGCAGCAGCTCGCGGGCGCGCGCCTCCGGCACCTCGAAGTGGGCGGCGCCGGCGACGCGGTCGAGCAGGTGGAGGTAGTACGGCAGGGCGCCCGCCGCGAACAGCGCACGCGACAGCTCGCACTGCGCCGCCACGGAGTCGTTGACGCCGGCGAGCAGCACCGCCTGGTTGAGCACCGTGACGCCGGCCGCACGCAGGCGCGCTGATCGCCGCCGCCACCGCGGCGTCGAGCTCCGCGGGCGTGGTTGGCGTGCAGCACCACCACCGGCGAGAGGCGGGTGCGCGCCGAGCCAGCCGAGCAGCGCCGCGTCGACGCGCTCGGGCAGCACCACCGGCATTCGCGTGTGAACGCGCAGCCGCCGCAGGTGCGGGATGGCGTCGAGCTCGGCGACGAGCCTCGCCAGCTTCTCGTCGCCGACGGCGAGCGGATCGCCGCCGGAGAGGATCACCTCCTCGACGGCCGGGTTGCCCGCCAACCACGCCAGGGCCGATCCCCAGCCGTCGCCGCGCGGCGTGTGCTCGGCGTAGGGGAAGTGGCGGCGGAAGCAGTAGCGGCAGTGGACGCCGCAGGCGCCGGTGACGAGCAGCAGCGCGCGGCCGCGGTATTTGTGCAGCACGCCGGGCAGCGGCGAGAACGCCGCGGCGTCGTCACTCTCCGCCAGCGGGTCGCCGCTGAAGCCGGGCGTCGCCACGAGCTCCGCCGCGGTGGGCAGCACCTGGAGCAGCAGCGGATCGACGGGGTCGCCGCGACGCATGCGGGCGACGAAGCCGCGCGGCACTCGCAGCGGAAAGTCGCGCGCCGCGGTCTCGGCAGGCTGCACGTGCGAGAGCGACCAGGGCGGCAACTGGCGCGACTCGAGCCCCAGCAGCTCGAGCAGCTCGCCGACGCTGCTCACCGCGTCGCCGAGCGTGCGCTGCCAGATGGCGGCCGGCGCCGCCGCGTTGGCGAGGCTCGCCACTCGCGCTATCATTCGCGCACCTTATCCGCCGGGAGTCGAGGCCCGCAAACTCAACGCCGCGCGGACCTTCCCACCCCTAGACATCCAGAAGACGTCCAGAACACCTCCGCGACACCGCTCGCGTTTTTCAGGAGAGACGATGGCGACGATCAGCACGAACGAGTTCCGCGCCGGTGTCAAGATCATGGTCGAGGGCGACCCCTGCAACATCATCGACAACCAGTTCGTGAAGCCGGGCAAGGGGCAGGCCTTCAACCGCGTCAAGTACCGCAACCTGCGCACCGGCCGCGTCAACGAGAAGAACATCCGCTCCGGCGACACCTTCGAGGCCGCCGACGTCGTCGACACCGACATGCAGTATCTCTACAAGGACGGCGACGGCTGGCACTTCATGGACCCCGCCACCTACGAGCAGTACGCGGTGAGCGAGGCGGGGATGGGCGAGGCGCAGAAGTGGCTCAAGGAGGAGGACGTCTGCTCGTTGACCCTCTACAACGGCCTGCCCATCTCGGTGACGCCGCCCAACTTCGTCAACCTCAAGGTGGCCGACACCGACCCCGGCCTGCGCGGCGACACCAGCGGCGGCGGCAGCAAGGCCGCCACCATGGAGACCGGCGCCGTCATCCGCGTGCCGCTGTTCATCAACGTCGGCGAGGTGCTCAAAATCGACACGCGCACCGGCGAGTACGTCTCGCGCGCGAAAGAGTGACCGCGGGGGACTGGCAACCCAGCGCGTCGCTCGCCAACCTGCGACGGCGGGCCGAGCTCGTCGCCGCCGTGCGTGCCTTCTTCGCCGCGCGCGGCGTGCTGGAAGTGGAGACGCCGGTGGTCGGCGCCGCGACGGCGACCGACCTCCACCTGGCGAGCTTGTCGACGACGCTCGCGGGTGTCCCGCCGCGCACGCTGTGGCTGCAGACATCGCCCGAGCTGCACATGAAGCGGCTGCTCGCGGCGGGGAGCGGTCCCATCTGGCAACTCTGCAAGGCGTTTCGCGACGGCGAGGCCGGGCGTCGCCACAATCCCGAGTTCACCATGCTCGAGTGGTATCGCCCAGCCTGGGACCACCACCGGCTGATGGACGAGGTCGAGGAGCTGCTGCGCGCGACGCTGCCGCGGCTCGCCGAGGCGCCGGCGGCGGAGCGCCTCACCTATCGCGAGGCGTTTCGCCGCCACGCGGGACTCGATCCCTTCACCGCCGGCGTCGAGGAGTTGCGCCGGCGCGCCGATGAGCTCGGCATCGCGAGCACGGGCGCCGCCAGCGACGCGGGGGGTGAGGCGAGCGCCGCGCACGACCCTTGGTCGCGCGAGGACTGGCTGCACCTGCTGTTCGCGACCGCCGTGGAACCGCGCTGCGGCTGGGCCGCGCCCGACCGCGCCGGCATCACCTTCCTCCACGACTTCCCGGCGAGCGAGGCGGCGCTGGCGCGCGTGCGCGCCGGCGACCCGCCGGTGGCCGAGCGCTTCGAGGCCTTCGTCGAGGGGGTCGAGCTCGCCAACGGCTACCACGAGCTCACCGACCCTGACGAGCAAGCACGCCGCTTCGCTGCCGACGTCGCGGCTCGCGGCGAGCGCGGGCTCCCCGACGTGCCGGCCGACGCTCGGCTCCTGGCGGCGCTCGAGCACGGTCTGCCCGATTGCGCCGGCGTCGCCCTCGGCTTCGACCGGCTGGCGATGCTGGCGCTCGACGCTGCGAGCATCGACGAGGTGATTGCCTTCCCCATCGACCGCGCTTGAGCGGCCGAGAGTTTTTGACCGCTCGCTGCACCGTGGTCTAGGCTGCCCTCCGTGCCCGCACGGACCGCGAACGCCCCGAGGCGCCCGGCGTGAGCGCCGACGTCAACCTGCTGGGGCGCCTGGCGCTCCACTACAAGCTGCTCACCCGCGACCAGCTCGTCGAGTCGCTGCAACAGCAGGAGCGCGAGGGTCACCGGCGCAAGATCGGCGACATCTGGGTCGAGAACGGCTGGTTGACGCAGGCGCGCTTCGAGCAGCTCCTCCGCGCCCAACGCGAGTACGAGGAGCGGCAGCGGTCCCAGGCCGCTCCCGCGACGCCGTCGCCGCAGGTCGCCGCGAGCACGGCACCCGCGGCCACGGTGACCCCGCCGCGAGCCGCCCGCGCGGCCGCCGGCGAGCCGGCCCTCGCGCCCCTCGCGGAAGGGCCGCCGCCGAGCATCGAGCTGGTGAGCGCCGCTCCTTCCGCGGCCCCGACATCCGCCGCACCTGCCACGGCGACTCCTCCACCCCGACCGAGCCAGGCTCCTCCGACCGTCGCGCCGGCGGCGGCGCCACGCGGTGCCCTCGCCCACCTCCTCACCTTCGCCGCCGAGCAGCGCGCGAGTGACCTCCACCTCCACGCCGGCCTGCCCGTTCGCCTGCGCATCGACGGCGACTTCCGTCCCCTGCCGGGCGCGCCGCTCTCGCCCGACGAGACCCGGCGCCTGCTCGCCGAGGCGCTGACTCCGGCGCAGCGCGAGGCGGTCGAGCGCCACGGCCAGGTCGACTTCGCCTACACCCTCGCCGGCGTCGGCCGCTTCCGCGCCAACGTCTACCGCCAGCAGCGCGGCTGCGACGGCGTCTTCCGCGTCATCCCCGCCGAGCCGCCGAGCCTCTCCGACCTCGGCCTGCCGCTCGACCTCGCGCGCTTCGCGAACTTCCACCAGGGGCTGGTGCTGATCACCGGCCCGACGGGCTCGGGCAAGTCGTCGACGCTGGCCGCGCTCGTCCGCATCGTCAACGAGGAGCGGCGCGACCACATCATCACCATCGAGGACCCGATCGAGTTCGTGCACCGCTCGCAGCGCTGCGTCGTCAACCAGCGGCAGGTCGGCAGTGCACACGCAGTCCTTCTCGCGCGCCCTGCGCGCGGCGCTGCGCGAGGACCCCGACGTCATCGTCGTCGGCGAGCTGCGCGACCTCGAGACCATCTCGCTGGCGCTCACCGCCGCCGAGACCGGCCACCTGGTGCTCGCCACCCTGCACACGCAGAACGCCATCAACACCATCAACCGCCTCATCGGCGTCTTCCCCGCCGAGCAGCAGTAGCAGATCCGCACCATGGTCTCCGAGTCGCTGCGCGTCGTCATCTCGCAGCGTCTGGTGGCGCGCGCCGACGGCCGCGGCCGCGTGCCGGCGCTCGAGATCCTGGTCGCCAACAAGGCGGTCTCGAACCTGATCCGCGAGAACAAGACCTTCCAGCTGCGCTCGGTGCTGCAGACCGGCGCCGCGCAGGGGATGCGCTCGCTCGACCAGTCGCTCGACGAGCTGGTCAAGGCGGGCACGATCCGTCGCGAGGAGGCGGCGCGGCACGCCGAAGACCCGCAAGCGCTTCGCCGGGCGTGCGGTGGGCGCGGGCAGCGGCAGCCTCCAAGTGGCGGCGGCGTCCGCCACGGCACCGGCGCCGCGGCCGGCGGCGGGCTGAGCGCGCCCACGAGCCGACCACCATGGCGCGCCTCCACGAGCTCTTCCGCTACTGCCACGGCAACGGCGCCTCCGACCTCCACCTGGTGTCGCAGCTCGAGCCGCGCGATGCGCCGCCGCGGCCACCTCGAGGCGGTCCCCGGCTGGCCGGCGCTGGCGGACGCGGAGCTGCGCGCCATGCTGCGCGAGATCGTCTCCGGCGAGCAGTGGGCGGCGCTTCGAGAGCGAGCGGCGACCTCGACTTCGCCTACGGTCTCGAGGGCGTCGCGCGCTTCCGCGGCAACTACCTCGTGCAGGAGCACGGCGCCTCGGCCGTCTTCCGCGTCATCCCGCAGGAGATCATCTCGCTCGAGCACGCTCGACCTGCCGCCGGCGATCGAGCGCCTCGCCCACCTGGCGCGCGGCCTGGTGCTGGTCACCGGCCCGACCGGCTCGGGCAAGTCGACGACGCTCGCCGCCATCATCGACCGCATCAACCGCACCTACCGCAAGCACGTCGTCACGATCGAGGACCCGGTCGAGTTCGTGCACCAGAACCGCGAGTGCGTCTTCTCGCAGCGCGAGGTGGGCACCGACAGCCGACGGCTTCGCCGGCGCCCTGCGCGGCGCCCTGCGGCAGGACGCCGACGTCATCCTGGTCGGCGAGATGCGCGACCTCGAGACGATCGCGCTGGCGATCACCGCCGCCGAGATGGGCACGCTCGTCTTCGGCACCCTGCACACCAACGGCACCGCCAACACCATCGACCGCCTCATCGACGCCTTCCCGTCGGATCAGCAGGCGCAGGTGCGCATCACGCTCTCGGAGTCGCTGGCGGCGGTCGTCTCGCAGCTCCTGCTCCCCGGCGCCGACGGCAAGGGGCGGGTCGCCGTCAACGAGATCCTGCTCAAGAGCAGCGGCCTGCCCAACGTCATCCGCGAAGGCAACACGCCGATGATCCGCTCCCTCATCCAGGGCGGCCGCGCGGAGGGCATGCAGCTGATGGACGACGCCCTCGCCGCGCTGGTCGACAAGGGCACCATCACCGGCCGCGACGCCTACCTCAAGGCCACCGAGAAGGCGCGCTTCGAGCAGTACCTGGAGGAGTAGGGGTACGATCCGGGTGCCTGCCGCGCGCCCTCACGATGCCATGACCGCCGACACCCACCGCCGCTCCACCACCCGCGAGACCCTCGAGGCCCTGCTCGTCGCCGGTCTCTTCCTGCTCCTCGTCAACACTTGGGTCTTCCGCACCTTCTTCATCCCCAGCGGCTCGATGGAGAACACGCTGCTCATCGGCGACCACTTGGCGGTCAACCGCTACATCTACGGGCCGGAGGCTTCGGCGCTCGAGCGCAAGCTGCTCCCCGGCCGCGAGCCGCGGCGCGGCGACATCGTCGTCTTCCGCTCGGTCGAGCGGCCCAGCGAGGACCTCGTCAAGCGGCTCGTCGGACTGCCCGGCGACGTCGTCGACATGCGCGGCAAGCAGCTGTTCGTCAACGGCAAGGCGGTCGACGAGCCCTACGCCATCCACAAGGACCCGCTGATCGGCGGCGTCACCTCGCTCAACCCCAAGCGCGTCGAGCGCGACCAGTTCGGCCCCTACCGCGTGCCGCCGCAGAGCTACTTCGTCATGGGCGACAACCGCGACGAGTCGTACGACTCGCGGTTCTGGGGCCCGCTGCCGCGCACCTACCTCAAGGGCCGCGCCAGCGTCATCTACTGGTCCTACGGCGGCGAGGCGCCCTCGGCCGAGTGGCAGGGCTGGAGCGAGCAGCTGCGCCACCTCGGCCGCACGGCGGTCGGCTTCCTCACCCGCACCCGCTGGAGCCGCACCTTCGACCTGCCCCGCTAGCAACTCGCCGCACGTAGCGGCCATCGAGCAGCGGGTTCAGCGCTGACCCAAGGCGCCGCGGCTTGACCCGGCCGGCGGGTCCGCAACGCTCTGGAAAACGTTACAAAGCGTTGTTCGGCAACGATTTCCAGCGGAGCGCTCCGGCGGTACATCCCTTGCTCTTCCACGCGACGGGGCGGGTCATGGCGGCTCGCATCCATCCAGGAGAGAAGGAGCCCGATGATGAGACGCTGGCAGTCATTCCTCGGTGTCGGCCTGCTGCTGTTGGCAGCGCCGGCGAGCGGCTCGACGTTTCTCCACATCAGCCGCGCCGAGCTGGCCAGGAAGGCCAGCGCGGTCGTGGTCGGCAACGTCCTGAGCGTGGAGTCGTTCTGGACGCGGTCGGGACAGATCATCGTCACCGAGGCGATGGTCGAGGTCGAGGACGCCATCGTCGGCGAGGCGCCGTCGGTCGTCATCGTGCGCACCTTCGGCGGCACGGTCAACGGCTACACGGTGGAGGCGCACGGCTTCCCCACCTTCAACAAGGGTGAGCGGCTGCTGCTCTTCCTGGAGAAGGACCGGGCCAATCCCGACGCCACCCGCGTGCTGGGCTACCAGGAGGGGCAGTACCGCCTCGCCCTCGACCAGGCCGGCCGCGAGGTCGCCCTCCCCACCGTCGACGGCGAAGCCCGGCTGCTCACCGCCGAGGGCAAAGCCGCCCCGCCCGCCCGCCCGATGCTGCTCGACGACCTCCGCGGCGAGATCCGCGAGTCCGCCCGCCGGGCCGGGCGTCCCGTCAACTGAGACCGCGAGGAGCTGAACGACCCATGATGAACCGAGCTCGCATCGTCCGCCTCGCCGGTCTCTCGCTCGTCGTCGCCCTCGCCGCCGTCGCCGGCGCCCAGGCCTACGTGCTGCTGTCGCCGCGCCGCACCTGGGACGCGGCGCCCAACTACCGCGTCGACAACCGCGGCCAGGCCTCGATCACCGGCACCGACAAGGGCCGCAACGCCACCCGCAACGCCATCACCTCCTCCGCCGCCTGGAACGGCGCGCCCACCGAGCGCAACCCGGTGATCAACGCCACCGTCGCCTCGATCTCCGGCTTCAGCCTCGGCGACGGCATCCCGATGCTCAACTTCCAGGACCCCACCGGCGCCTGCAACGGCAACTGCCTCGCCGCCACCTTCACCGGCTACTACCAGAGCCGCGGCAACGGCACCTATCGCATCTACGACGCCGACATCGTCACCAACACCGCGCACAACTGGGCCGACCCCGCCGATCCCTGCTCGGGCCAGGAGTTCCGCATCGAAGGCGTGATGGTGCACGAGATCGGCCACGGGCTGGGCCTAGGCCACACCAGCGTCTCCGGCGCCACCATGTACCCCAGCGTCTCGGCGTGCAACAACGGGCCGGCGAGCACCGAGACCGACGACGAGAACGGCATCGACAATCTGTATTAGGAGGGGACCACCCTCAAGAGCAGACGGTCTCAGTCTGCCACCCCACTCTCCCCAGCCCCTCTCTCCCCTCGCCGGGGAGAGAGGGGCCCAGAACGGATCGCTTCTCTTTCGCTCTTGCAGGCCCGCCGGTGGTGACCGGCGGGCCTTTTCGTAAGCGTCCATCCGACGGAGTGGCACCGCGCTTGCTGTAGCCGCTCGGCCAAGGAGGACCGAGAGCATGAAACGCAATCAATGGGTGTGGGCGGCGGGACTTGCGCTGATGGTGATCGTGACGATGGGGACGGTGGCCTGCAGCACGGCGACGCCGCACAGCAACGTCGACCAGGCCGGCATCGAGGCCAACATCCGCGCTCAGATCGCCACGCACTACCCCGGCGAGACCTTCGACATCTCGATCGAGGTGGCCGAGAACGGCACCGTCACCCTCGGCGGCAAGGTCGACGACAACGACAAGCGGACCCGCATCGCCGAGATCGCGCGCAACACGCCCGGCGTGACCAGCGTGGTCAACAACATCACCGTCGGCGAATGACCCGACCGGCAGAGTGGTGTCGAAGGCGCAGGCACGCCTTCGGCGCCACCCTGTCGCTGCCGGCGGCTCCACGCGTTATCCTCGCGCGATGACCATCCTCGCGCCCGACCGCACCGCGACCGCTCCCGCCGACGGCGACGAGTGGACGCTCGACGCCGCCCGCCTCCTCTACCGCATCGACGACTGGGGCAAGGGCTACTTCGGCGTCAACGAGCGCGGGCACGTCACCGTGCGCCCGCGCCAGGACGCGAGCTCGCAGGCCGACCTGCTCGAGATCGTGCACGGCCTGCACGCCCGCGGCCTCACGGCGCCGCTGCTGTTGCGCTTCCCCGACCTGCTCGAGCACCGCCTGGAGGAGATCAACCAGGCCTTCCAGGACGCCATCAGCGAGAACGGCTACCGCGGCCGCTACCACGCCGTCTTTCCCATCAAGGTCAACCAGCAGCGCCACGTCGTCGACGAGGTCTACCGCTACGGCGCCCGCTTCGGCTTCGGCCTCGAGGTGGGCAGCAAGCCCGAGCTGCTCGCGGCGCTCGCCCTGTCGCGCAGCGAGGGCGAGCGCCCCATCATCTGCAACGGCTTCAAGGACGACGAGTACATCGAGAGCGCGGTGCTGGCGAGGAAGCTCGGCCGCAACATCATCCCCGTCGTCGAGAGCTTCCCCGAGCTGCTGCTCATCGCCAAGCACGGCGAGCGCTACGGCGTCGAGCCGCGTTTCGGCGTGCGCGTCAAGCTCGCCGCCTCCGGCGCCGGCCGCTGGAGCGAGTCGGCCGGCTACCGCAGCAAGTTCGGCCTCACCATCCCCGAGGTCATCGACGCCATGAAGTACCTCGAGGAGCGCGGCATGACGCGCGGCCTCGAGCTGCTGCACTGCCACATGGGCAGCCAGATCCACGACATCAAGAACATCAAGGACGGCATCAACGAGCTCGCCCACGTCTACGTCGGGCTGACGCGCATGGGCGCCGGCCTGCGCTACCTCGACGTCGGCGGCGGCCTCGGCGTCGACTACGACGGCAGCCAGAGCAACTTCGAGTCGTCGATGAACTACACCCTGCGCGAGTACGCCGGCGACGTCATCTACCGGGTGATGAACGTCTGCGACAACGCCGAGGTGCCGCACCCGACGATCATCACCGAGTGCGGCCGCGCCATGGTCGCCTTCCACAGCCTGCTGGTCTTCGACGTGCTCGGCTCCTCCAGCATGGAGCAGAAGCTTCGCGGTGCCCGAGAACCTCGAGGAGCAGCTCGACGAGGAGGTGCCGCAGCCGCTCTTCGACCTCCTCGACGCCTACCGCTCGGTCTCCGAGCGCGACCTCGTGCCCGCCTACCACGACGCCGTGCACGCGCGCGACGAGGCGATGCACCTGTTCAGCCTCGGCTACCTGTCGCTGCCGCTGCGGGCGCTGGCCGAACGGCTCTTCTGGGCCACCTGCGGCAAGATCCGCACCCTCGCGGCCAAGCTCGAGGAGATGCCCGAGGAGCTCGAGGAGCTCGACCAGGACACCCGCGACACCTACTTCTGCAACTTCTCGCTCTTCCAGTCGGTCCCCGACAGCTGGGCGCTGCGGCAGGTCTTCCCGGTGATGCCCATCCACCGCCTCGACGAGGAGCCGACGCGGCGCGGCATCCTCGCCGACATCACCTGCGACTCCGACGGCAAGCTCGACATCTTCCAGGACCCGCGGGTGATGAAAAAGACGCTCGAGCTGCACCCGCTCAAGGACGGCGACGAGTACTTCCTCGCCGTCTTCCTCGTCGGCGCCTACCAGGAGACCCTGGGCGACCTGCACAACCTCTTCGGCGACACCCACGTGGTGCACGTCAAGGTCGACCCGGGCGGCCACTGGAGCATCGGCGAGGTGGTCGAAGGCGACACCGTGCGCGAGGTGCTCGCCTACTTCCAGTACAACCCCGAGGACCTCTTCGACCGCATGTTCCAGGACTGCGAGGCCGCCGTGCGCGAAGGGCGGATGACGGTCAACGAGAGCCGCTCGCTGCTGTCGTTCTACCGCAACGGGCTCAACGGCTACACCTACCTCGAGGCCGAAGAGGGGTAGCGGAACGAAGCGGCGCAGGAAAAAGTCGTCACGCGGCGACGAATTCACGTCGCGTCACGCTCGGCAGAGGTTTTGACCTGCTTTCGCAGTGTGCCGGCGCTCCCGCTGCGAGGATCTTTGCGTGGCCGAGTCCGAACGGGGCCCGCGCAAGGAGATCGCCGACCGCCTCAGGGACCTCATCGAGTCCCGCGGCTACGCGCTCAAGGACCTCGAGGAGAAGATGGGGCGCGGCCGCGGCTACGTGGCCGAGGCGCTGCGCGGCAGCAAGCGGCTGACGGTCGAGCTCGTCGTGGAGGTCGCCGCCGCATTGGACGCCGACCCGCAGCAGGTCTTCTCGCCGCCGCGGCGAAGACTGGGCTGGCCGAGCGAGATCGCCGAGGCAGGCGCCGGCGGCGGGGGCGACGCCGAGCTGCCCGCTTCCATGCAGGACGCTTCCGAAGTGTTGCAGGCGCTGCTGTTGACGCTCGCCGAGCAAGGAGTCGTCAGCATCGCCGAGGTCGAGGCCCGGCTGCGCGAGCTGCGGGCGCGCGGCTCCGCGGCCTGAAGCGTTGCGTTGAACGCGGGCGCGCCGCTCAGCGTTTCGGCGAACCCGGCAGCGTGCCGCTCCCGCCGGGACCGGTCACGTTCGGCGCCACGTCCTGCTGCACCTCCTGCAGCTCGTCGACGCTGAAGATGCCCTTGTTGGCGAGCAGCAGCACGATCGCCTGCACCAGCGGCGAGGCGTCGCGCATCGACGGCGGCAGCGTCTCGGTGAGCGACGGCGCGCGAAGCGCCCGCCTCGGAGACCTCGCTGCGCCACAGCGGCGGGCCCCATCGGGCGCTCGAAGAACTCCTCGGGCGGCACGCCCACCGCCTCGAGCACCTCGATGATGACCTCCACGCTCAGCTTCTTGTCACCGCGCAAGGCGTCGGCGACGTAGCCGCGGCCGCGCTTGAGGCGCTTCTCCGCCGCCGCCACCGAGCTGCCCCGCGATTCGAGGAGGTCCCGCAACCGCTCGACCATGCGGTCGCGGTAGCGACCGGTGTGCTTCATGCGCAGACGCATCCTGGCACTGGCTTTCCGTCTTGCCCTCGGTAGCAGGAACGGGCCGCGATGGGTCGCCTCGTGCAGTAGGTCTGGCCGACATTTTCTGCGTCTGGACGCATTTTCTCTGCGCGCCACCTCCGTGCTGATGATCGTGGCCTGCGGGCTCCGTCGCCCCGGCATCCGGGCCCAGCCTACAACATGTTACGCCTAATTTACGTCATCCGTGGGTCGCGCGGCGGCGGGATCGAGCAGCACCAACGCGCGCCGCGCGCGGCGCAGCACCTGCGCGACGGGAAGGGACGACGCCCGCTCGCCGAGCGCCTCCGCCATCACCGCGGCCTTGGCGCTCCCGAACGCGGCGACGACGAGCAGCCGGGCGCCGAACAGCGCCGGCAGCGTCAGCGTGAGCCGCCGCGGCGGCGGCTTCGGCGAGTCCTCGACGGCGGCCACCAGCTTGCGGGTCTCACGCAGCAACGGACGGCCCGGGAACAGGGACGCCACGTGGCCGTCCGGACCGACGCCGAGCAGCATGAGGTCGAATCGCGGCGGGTCGCCGCAGAGGGTCCGCACCTCCTCGGCGTGCGCCACCGCGGCGGCGTCGAGGTCGGCCGCCTCCCCCGGCATCCGGTAGACGCTCGACGCCGGCACCCGCGCCGGGTCGAGCCACAGCTCGAGCGCCAGCCGGTAGTTGGACTGCGGATCGCCGGGCGGCACGGCGCGCTCGTCGCTCCAGAAGACGTGCACGCGCGACCAGTCGATCGGCGCGCGCACGAGCCGCGGCAGCAGCGCCTCCGCCGCCGAGCCGCCAGTGACGACCAGCGACGCGCTCCCCCGGTCGCCGATCGCTCGCGCCAGCTCGCGCTCGCAGCGCTCCGCGAAGCGATCGGCGAGCACCGCCGCGGCGTCGACCACCACGTCGCGCATCAGGCGCGCATCCGGAGACTCGTCGTGCATTCGCGCACCGCTGCCGACGTACTATAGCCAGGCGATCGCGGCGGGCTCGCGCGCGGCGGCTCGCCCGTGGAGGTCCCGCATGAGCGCACCCGAGACAGCCTCCTCGCCGCCGCCGAGCCCGAGCGCCGCCGACTGGCCGCCGCTCGACCTCGACGCCTGGCACGACACTTACCAGGCGCTGCACCTCCGCACGCAGATCGTCGGCAAGACGCGTCTGGCGCTGTCGCCGATGGAGAACCACTGGTGGCAGGTGGCGTTCTACCTGACGGCGCGCGGGCTCACCACGTCGCCGATGCCGGCGGGCGGACGCACCCTCGAGGTCGAGCTCGACTTCATCGCCCACCAGCTGCTGGTGCGCACCAGCGACGGCGAAGAGCGCGCCATCCGGCTGCGCGAGGAGTCGGTGGCCGACTTCTACCACGCCTACCTGACGGCGCTGCGCGAGCTCGGCGTCGAGGCGCACATCTGGCCGGTGCCGACCGAGATGGAGACCGCGGTCCCCTTCCCCGAGCTGCGCGAGCCGGCATCGTACGACGCCGACGCGGCGCAGCGCTGCTGGCGCGCGCTCGCCCAGGCCGACCGCCTGCTGAAGCGCTTCCGCGGCCGCTTCCTCGGCAAGTGCAGCCCGGTGCACTTCTGGTGGGGCGGCTTCGACCTCGCCTGCACGCGCTTCTCCGGCGCCCGCGCGCCCGAGCACCCAGGCGGCATCCCGCACCTCGCGGACTGGGTGACGCGCGAGGCCTACTCGCACGCTTGTATCAGCGCCGGCTGGTGGCCGGGAACGCGCGGGCGACTCGCCGAGCCCGCCTTCTACGCCTACGCCTACCCCGAGCCTGCGGGGTGCCCGGAGGCTGTCGTCCGGCCGGCAGCCGCGTATTACCACCCCGAGCTGCGCGAGTGGATCCTCCCCTGGGACGCGGTGCGCACCGCTGACGACCCAGACGCCGCCGTCGCCGATTTCCTGCAGAGCACCTACGAAGCCGCCGCGACGCTCGGTCATTGGGACCGCGCCGCGCTCGAGCGCCCGAGCTGAGGGTGGACGCAATGCAGCTCGGCATGATCGGCCTCGGGCGCATGGGCGCCAACATGGTGCGGCGCCTGATGGCGGGCGGGCCACGACTGCGTCGTCTACGACCGCGCTCCGGCGGCGGTCGCAGGCGCTCGTCGACGAGGGCGCCACGGGTTCCGCATCGCTCGCGGAGCTGGTGGCGCAGCTCGAGCGCGCCGCGGGCGATCTGCATCATGGTGCCCGCCGGCGTCGTCGGCGCCACGCTCGACCTCCTGCGCCCGCTGCTCGGCGCCGGCGACGCCATCGTCGACGGCGGCAACTCGCACTACCACGACGACATCGCGCGCGCCCGCGAGCTCGCGAGCGACGGCATCCACTACGTCGACGTGGGCACGAGCGGCGGCGTCTGGGGGCGCGAGCGCGGCTACTGCCTGATGATCGGCGGCGAGCGCGACGTCGTCCAGCGGCTCGACCCGATCTTCGCACGCTCGCCCCCGGACAGCGGCGACGATCCCGCCGACGCCCGGCCGCGAGAGCGCGCGAGCGGCACGGCGCGAGCTCGGCTACCTGCACTGCGGCCCGTCCGGCGCCGGCCACTTCGTGAAGATGGTGCACAACGGCATCGAGTACGGCCTGATGGCCGCCTACGCCGAGGGCTTCAACATCCTGCGCCAACGCCAACGTCGGCAAGACGACGCACGAGCACGACGCCGAGACGACGCCGCTGCGCCACCCCGAGCACTACCAGTACGACTTCGACCTCGCCGACGTCGCCGAGGTCTGGCGGCGCGGCAGCGTCATCACCTCGTGGCTGCTCGACCTGACGGCGGCGGCGCTCGCCAAGAGCCCCGACCTCGCCGACTTCGCCGGCCGCGTCTCCGACTCCGGCGAGGGGCGCTGGACGCTCGCCGCCGCCATCGACGAGGCGGTGCCGGCGCACGTGCTCACCGCGGCGCTCTTCGAGCGCTTCGCCTCGCGCGGCGAGGCCGACTTCCAGAACCGCGTGCTGTCGGCGATGCGCTTCGGGTTCGGCGGCCACGTCGAGCGGAAGGACGCCAAGTAGTGGCCGAGGAGCGGCCGCAATCGGACGCCCTCGTCTTCTTCGGCGCCACCGGCGACCTCGCCTACAAGAAGATCTTTCCCGCGCTGCAGCGCGCTGGTGCGGCGCGGCAAGCTCGACGTGCCGGTCGATCGGCGTGGCGCGCGTCCGGCTGGACGCGCGAGCAGCTCGTCGAGCGCGCGCCGGCAGAGCCTCGCCGAGCACGGCGGCGGCGTCGACGCCGACGGCCTTCGCCAAGCTCGCCGCCGCTGCTGCGCTACGTCGACGGCGACTACCGCGACGCCGCGACCTTCGAGCGGCTGCGGCAGGCGCTCGGCGACGCGCAAGCGCCCGCTGCACTACCTGGCGATCCCGCCCAGCATGTTCGCCACCGTGGTCGAGGGCCTCGCGCAAGGCCGGCTGCGCCGACGAGCGCGCGCGTCGTCGTCGAGAAGCCGTTCGGCCGCGACCTCGCCTCGGCGCGCGAGCTCAACCGCATCCTGCACCAGGTCTTCCCCGAGGAGGCGATCTTCCGCATCGACCACTACCTCGGCAAGGAGGCGGTGCAGAACATCCTCTACTTCCGCTTCGCCAACGCCTTCCTCGAGCCGATCTGGAACCGCAACTACGTCGAGAGCGTGCAGATCACCATGGCCGAGAGCTTCGGCGTCGAGGGCCGCGGCCGGCTTCTACGAGGAGGCGGGCGTCATCCGCGACGTGGTGCAGAACCACCTGCTGCAGGTGGTCAGCTACCTGGCCATGGAGGCGCCGTCGCGCGACCTACGGCGAGGCGATCCGCGACGAGCAGGCCAAGGTGCTGCGCACGGTCCGGCCGCTGATCGGCGGACGACGTGGTGCGCGGCCAGTTCCGCGGCTACCGCGACGAGCCCGGCGTGGCGCCCGACTCGTCCGTCGAGACCTTCGCGGCGCTGCGCCTCTTCGTCGACTCCTGGCGCTGGGACGGCGTGCCGTTCTACGTGCGCGCCGGCAAGTGCGCTGGCGAAGACCGTCACCGAGGTGATGGTGGAGCTGCACAATCCGCCGCCGGTGGTGTTCCCCGAGGCCGCTGCCGGCGCGCGGCAACTACGTGCGCTTCCGCCTGAGCCCGCAGGTGGTGATCGCCATCGGCGCGCGCGCCAAGAAGCCCGGCGAACGGATGGTGGGCGAGCCGGTGGAGCTGTCGGTCTACGAAGGCCCCGCCGAGGGCGGCGAGGGGCGGCTCGACGCCTACGAGCGGCTGCTCGGCGACGCCATGGCCGGCGACCCGACGCTGTTCGCGCGGCAGGACGTGGTCGAGGCGGCGTGGGCGATCGTCGACCCCGTCATCCACGGCCCCAGCCCGCTGTGCGAGTACGAGCCGGGGACGTGGGGGCCCGAGGAAGCCGACCGGCTGGTCGAGGAAGTCGGGGGCTGGAACACGCCCGAGTAGGGCGGGCTCGGCGCCCGCCGTGTGGATCTCGGTGCGCGCCGTTCGGGCGGCGGGCGCGAAGGCCGAATGGCGGGCGCCGAGCCCGCCCTACAGCTTCCGCTGGACCTCGGTGACCACCGCGGCGGCGGCGCCGACGCGCAGCGCCCAGTTGGTGGAGAGGATGTCGATCACCATCCGCCAGCGCCAGTAGGTGCCGCGCAGCAGGCCGTACTTCTTCTCCTTGACCGTCTGCGACAGCCCCGGGAAGACCTTGTGCTGCGGCCGGCCCGGGTGGGCGGCGTAGTAGTTGAGGGCGGTCTCGATCTCGAACCCCTGCTTGAACCGCCGCGGCGTCCGCTTCCACAGCGCGCGGGTCAGGGCGCGGATACCGCCCAGCAGCGGCACGTAGCGGATGATGAACGGCGCGTCGTAGATGCGCCGGTCGATCATGCCGATGAACATCTCGGTCTCGCCGCGGCGCACCGGGTCGAGGATCTCGTCGATCGTCTCGTGGGTGAGGCCGACGATGTCGGCGTCGCAGAAGAAGATCACCTCGCCCACCGCGGCGTCGACGCCGCGCTGCATCGCCGCGCCCTTGCCACTCTTGCGCGGGCTGCGCACGACGCGGGCGCCGCGGGCGGCGGCGACCTCGCCGGTGCCGTCGGTCGACCCGTCGTCGACCACCAGCACCTCGGCGAAGCCGGGGTAGGAGACCAGCGCGTCGAGCACCGGCGCGATGCGCGCCGCCTCATTGTAGGCGGGCACGATCGCGCTTATCCCGCTGGCGCTCAAGCGTCGAAGAGGCGCTTCCTGAGCCATTGAGTCCCCATCCTCATCAGAATGAACAACAGCACCGGCGCCGCCACCAGGTAGCGGAGCGTGTGCACGGCAGGCGCCATCTCCGTGGCGCCCTGGCAGAGCAGCAGACCGACGCCGACGAGCACCACCAGGTAGGCGGCCGACCCCACGGCGTCGAGCAGCAGGAAGCGGCGTAGCGGGATGCGCCGGAGCGAGGTGTAGACGATGGTGACGATGCGGATCCCGTAGACGAACTTGAAGAACAGCAGGTAATAGAACCGCCCGCCGTCGTCGACCCGCCGGATCGCCGCCATTGCGCTGTCATATCGCACTTGTACGGTACGCCACCGACAGGCGAAGCGAACGATCCGCTGGCCGGCGAAGAACCACACCAGGTCCGAGGCCAGGGTGCCGAGCAGCGACAGCCCGAGAAGGGCCTGCACAGGCACCGCGCCGGCTGCCGCAAGCACGATGCCCGCCAGGACCACCGTCTCGCCGAGGAAGAACGTGCCCACCAGGATGGCGGGCAGGAGGGGGATGGCGGAGACCCATTGCGGCAGCTGGTCCATTAGGCGTTCGGTAGGCGTACCGGTGGGGCGGGAGGATATCGCGAACGGCGGGTTGCCCACACCGGGGCCGCCGGAGACCACCGAACCGGCCATCCTGGCCCGTCCTACAGCGTCGCCGAGGTGGGCGGCATTCTATGCTCGCGGCATCGTGGCCACCCGCCTCTACCTCGTGCGGCACGGCGCCACCGCGTTGAGCGCCGAGAACCGCTTCGCCGGCGCCGTCGGCGTCGACCTCTCCGACGAGGGGCGCTGGCAGGTCGGGCGGCTCGCCGAGCGCCTGGCGAGCGAGGGCATCTGCGCCGTCTACTGCAGCCCGCTCGGGCGCACGCTGCAGACGGCGGAAGCGCTGGCGGGGCCGCTGCGGCTGCCGCCGCAGACGCGCGACGGCCTGCGCGAGATCTCGCACGGCCACTGGGAGGGGCTCACCCGCGCCGAGGTCGAGGAGCGCTTCCCCGGCGAGTACGAGGCCTGGGAGGCGGACCCCTTCACCTTCGCGCCCGAGGGCGGCGAGTCGGGCGTCGCCGTGCTCGCCCGCGCGCTGCCGGTGGTGCGCGAGATCGTCGTCCGCCACGACGGCCAGCGCGTGCTGGTGGTCTCGCACAAGGCGACGCTGCGGCTGCTGCTGTCGAGCCTGCTGGGCTTCGACGCCCGCGGCTACCGCGACCGCCTCGACCAGGCGCCGGCCTGCCTCAACGTCGTCGACTTCAAGGACCCGGTGCGGGCGAGGCTGATGCTCTTCAACGACACCTCGCACTACGCGCAACGGCCGCGCGAGGCGCAGGAGAACCAGTCGAAGTGGTGGGATGTGCCCGGAGGCGCGGGCGGTCCGTAGAGACCGGGCAGGATTCTTGCCCTCCGCGGAGGGCATGAGCGAACCCCACCGCCACGGACGTCTCCTCTCGCGCGGCTCGCTCGTGCTGCTGCTGCCGGCGCTGGTCCTGCTCTCGACCGCCGGCTGCGCCTCGGCCGCCGCGCAAGCCACCGCGCAACCCCGCTTCCCCGAGCCGCTGCACCTGGTCGTCAACATCCCCGCCTTCCGCCTCGACGTCTACGAGAACGGCCAGCTGCAGACGAGCTATCCCGTCACCGTGGGACAGCCTCGGGAGCCCACGCCCACCGGCCAGTACCGGCTGCAGAAGGTGGTGTGGAACCCCTGGTGGCATCCGCCCTACAACCGGCGGCCGAAGGACAAGGTGACGCCTCCCGGCCCGAAGAACCCGATGGGGAAGGTGAAGCTTTTTTTCGCCGACCTCTACTACCTGCACGGCACGCCGAAGGAGGACGAGATCGGCACGCCTGCCTCGCGCGGCTGCGTGCGACTGCGCAACGAGGACGCCATGGCGCTGGCGAAGATCGTCCACCGCTACGGCATGGCGCCGCTCCCCGAGGGCAAGCTCGACGAGCTGACGAGCACGCGCAGCTGGCGCACGCACGCCTACCCCCTCACCGAGCAGGTGCCGCTCGACCTCGTCTACGACCTCGTCGAGGTGCGCGACGGCGAGCTGGTCGTCTACCCCGACTTCTACCGCGATGCGCGGCTGCCGCTCCTCGAGCTGGCGACGCGGGCGCTCGAGGCGGCGGGCTACCGGCGCGAGCAGGTCGATGCCGCCCGCCTCGCCGCCGCGCTGACGCCGCCGGGCGTGGCGCCGGCCAAGAGCGGCGGCGCGCCGGCGCGCTCGCCGGCGACGAAGGAGCCGCTGCGCGTCCCCGTGGACAGCGTACTGACAGCAGGCGTGGGTCTGGCAGCCGTGGCGGGAGGTGCCGGCGCGCGGTAGCCGCATCCCCGGCGATCTGTCGACGTGGGTCTAGCAGGGTGCCGTAGGATGCGGCCCTCCGCTGGAGGTCCGATGCCCGATCCGCGCCGCACCGTCGCCTTCGTCCTTGCGCTCCTCGTCTCAGTCGTGCCGCTCTTCGGGGCGGCCGCGCCGGCCCCGCCGCCGGCGTCGACGGAGCGGCCGCCGGAAGCCGCGGCACTGCCCACCGAGGGCGCCGGGAGGCCGGCGGCCGAGAAGGCGTCGGCGCCGACGCCGCTCTCGGAGGAAGAGAAGGCTAAAGGTCCGCTCCGCGGTCTCGAGTACCGCCTCATCGGCCCCGCCATCGGCGGCCGCGTCTCGCGCGTCGCGGGCGTCCCCGGCGACCCCTCCACTTGGTTCGCCGCCACGGCAGCCGGCGGCGTCTGGCGCTCCACCAACGGCGGCCGCGCCTGGGAACCGGTCTTCGACAGCCAGCCGGTCTCCTCCACCGGCTCCGTGGCGGTCGCCCCGTCGGATCCCAACGTCGTCTGGGTGGGCAGCGGCGAGGCCAACGTGCGCGGCAACGTGGCCGAGGGCAACGGCGTCTACCGCTCGACCGACCGCGGCAAGACGTGGGCTCACGTGCTGAAGCTCGAAGGGCAGATCGGAGCCCTCGCCGTCGACCCGCGCGACGCCGACGTCGTCTTCGCGGCGGTGCTCGGCAGCCCCTTCGGCCCCGGCGCCGACCGCGGCGTTTACCGCACCCGCGACGGCGGCAAGAGCTGGAAGAAGGTGCTCTTCGTCGACGACAAGAGCGGCGCCTCGGACGTCACCCTCGACCCGCGCAACCCGCGCACCGTCTTCGCCGGCACCTGGCAGGTGCGGCGCTACCCGTGGACGCTGGAGAGCGGCGGCCCCGGCAGCGGCCTCTGGGTATCGCACGACGGCGGCGACAGCTGGAAGCGCCTTGGCGAGGACGAGGGTCTCCCGGCCGGCATCTGGGGCAAGGTCGGCGTGCGCGTGGCGCCGAGCGACTCCAAACGCGTCTATGCGCTGATCGAGGCCGAGGAGGGCGGGCTCTTCCGCTCTGACGACGGCGGCGGGAGCTGGGAGCTGGTCAACGACTCGCGCGGGCTGCGCCAGCGCGCCTGGTACTACACCTGCCTCACCGTCGACCCGCTGCGCGCCGACGTGGTGTGGTTCCCCGAGGTGAGCATGCTCAAGACCAGCGACGGTGGCGACACCGTGCGCTCGGTCAAGGGTGGCGGCTGGGACTACCACGACGTCTGGATCGACCCCACCGACCCCAAGCGCATGATCGCCGGCAGCGACGCCGGCGTCTCGCTGTCGAGCGACGGCGGCGAGTCGTGGCACCGCCCGCCGCTGCCCCTCGCGCAGCTCTACCACGTCAGCACCGACGACCGCGTCCCCTACCGCGTGCTGGGGTCGGTGCAGGATTGGGGCACGGTGTCGGGCCCCAGCAACAGCTTGCACGGCGGCGGCGTCCTGCTCTCCGACTGGCACGGCGTGGGCGGCGGCGAGGCCGGGCACGTGGTGGCGGTGCCCGGCGAGCCCGAGGTGGTCTACGCCGGCGAGTACCTCGGCATCATCACCCGCTACGACGAGCGCACCGGCGTCGTCGCCAACGTCGGCGTCTACCCCGACAACGGCTCCGGCCACGGCGCCGGCGACCTGAAGTGGCGCTTCCAGTGGACGGCGCCGATCGTGGTCTCGCCGCACGACCCGAAGACCGTCTACCACGCCGCCAACGTGCTCTTCCGCACGCGCGACGGCGGCCAGCACTGGGAGGCGATCAGCCCTGACCTGACGCGCAACGACCCCGGCAAGCAGAAGTGGGCGGGCGGCCCGATCACCGGCGACAACACCGGCGTCGAGTTCTACGACACCATCTTCGCCGTCGCCGAGTCGCCGCTGGTCGCCGGCGTCATCTGGGCGGGCAGCGACGACGGGCTGGTGCACGTGACGCGCGACGGCGGCAAGAGCTGGAAGGCGGTGACGCCGCCGGGGATGCCGCAGTGGGGCACGGTCGGCACCATCGAGGCGTCGCGTTGGGACGCCGGCACCGCCTACGTCACCGCCGACGCCCACCGGCTCGACGACGACCACCCGTACCTGTGGAAGACGACCGACTACGGCGCCAGCTGGAAGTCGTTGGCGAAGGGGCTCGACCCCGAGGTCTACTTGCACACGGTGCGCGAGGACAGCGCGCGGCGCGGCCTCCTCTTCGTCGGTACCGAGCGCGGCGTCCAGTTCTCGCGCAACGACGGCGCGAGCTGGGAGCCGCTCAAGCTCAACCTGCCGACGGTGGCGATCGCGGACCTGGCGGTGAAGGGCGACGACCTGGTGGTGGCGACCATCGGCCGCTCGATCTGGATCCTCGACGACCTGAGCGTGCTGCGCCAGTGGTCGCCCGCGGTCGCCGGCGCGGCAGTGCACCTGTTCGCTCCGCGGACCGCCGTGGCCTGGTCGATCGCCAGCGCGCCGTTCGGCGACGACGACGGCGCGAGCTCGAACCCGCCCCCGGGCGCCGCGTTCACCTATTGGCTGAAGGAGAAGACCAAGGGCCCGATCGAGCTCGAGGTGGTCGACGCGCAGGGCAACGTGGTGCGCACGCTGTCGAGCGAGGTCGAGGAGTCGCCCATCGGCCCCGACCACCCCGATTCGTCCCCGGGCTCCGAGCCCGAGGCCGACCTCGACGCCGGCGCCGGCCTGCACCGCGCAAGCTGGGACCTCACCCTCGACGGCTCGCCCTACATCCCCGAGGCGATGGTCGACACCGGCGACCCGCACGTCGGGCCGGGTGCCCTGCCCGGCGACTACACGCTGCGGCTCACCGTCGACGGCAAGACCGCGAGCGCGCCGCTGCGCGTCGAGCCCGACCCGCGCCTGAAGGTGGCGCGCGCCGACCAGGAGGCGGAGCTCGCCTTCGAGCTGCTGCTGCGCGACCGCATGAGCGAGATCGCGCGGCTGGTGGAGAGACTGCGCAGCACGCGCGAGCAGCTCGAGACGCGGCACGACCAGCTCGGCGAGCGCGCCGACGCGGCGGAGTTGGTGGCGGCGGGCAAGGAGGTCATCGACCACCTCACGGCCGTCGAGCGCGAGCTGCACAACCCCGACGCCGAGGTCACCTACGACATCCTCGCCGGCCGCGACGACGGCGGCACCAAGCTGCACTCGCGCTATGCGTGGCTCAACGAGTCGGCGCGCTCGCAACCCGGCCCGCCGACGCAGGGGATGCTCGAGGTGCAGGCGCAGCTCGACCGCGAGCTCGCCGTGCAGCGCACGAAGCTCGAGGGCGTGCTCGGCGAGGAGCTGGGCAAGGTGCAGACGCTGGCGGCGAGACTCGGCCTGGGGTACGTGGTGGTGTCGCCCGCGGACGAACCGAGCAAGCAGTAGCCGCCTTGCGAGTCACGAGCGCCGAGGCGTCGGAGCGCTGGCCGCGCGGGCTCGTCGTCGTCCTCGCCGTCGCGGCGCTGCTCTGGCTGCTCGCCTGCTGGCCGCTACTCGCGGGCAGCCGCACGCTCTTCTTCCGCGACCTGTTCGGCCTCTTCGCGCCGCTCAAGGCGTTCGGCGCCGAGCAGCTGCTCGAGGGGCGCATTCCCGCGCTCAATCCGACGTGGGCGCTCGGCCAGCCTTTCCGCGGCAACCCCAACGCCAGCGCCTTCTACCCCACCAACGTCTTCTACCTCGTGCTGCCGTTCTGGACGGCTTTCAACCTCCACTTGGTGCTGCATTGGCTGCTCGGCGGCGTGTCGATGTTCCTGCTCGCGCGAGGCAGCGGCCGCACGCGCGACGGCGCCGCGGTCGCCGGCCTCGCCTACGGCGGCGGCGGCTTCATGATGTCGGCGCTGTCGTTCTACAACGTCGTCGCCGTGGCGGCGTGGTGGCCGCTGGTGCTGCTCGGCGCGCTACGCGGCGGCCGCCGAGGCATCGCGGTGGGCGGCCTCGCCTGCGGCATGGCGCTGCTCGCCGGCGAACCGGTCATGGCGGCGCTCGGCTGCGTGCCGCTGGCGGTGGTGGTCGTCGGCCGCTGGGGATGGCGGCGCGGGCTTGCGACGGCGGCGGCGATCGGCGCCGCCGGGCTGCTGATCGCGCTGCCGCAGGTGGTGGCCACGGCGCGCATCGTCGGCTTCAGCTTCCGCGGCACCCACGGCATGCTGGCGAGCCAGGCCGAGACCTACCGCCTGCGGCTGCCGCTGCTGCTCGACCTCGCGGCGCCGCTGCCCTTCGGCGATCCGACCGAGGCGTTCCCGGTGGTGCCCTTCTACTACTCGCTCTACCCCGGCGCGGTGGCGACGCTGCTGGCGCTGGTGGGGGTGCGGAAGCGGCCGGCGCTCGGGTTGCTCGTCGTCGCTTCCGTTCTCGCCGCCTGGGCACCGGGACTCTCCGGGCGCACGCTGACGACATGGCTCGGCGGCCTCGTGCGGTCGCCCGAGAAGACGCTGCTCTGGCTGGCGCTGGCCTGGCCACTGCTCGCGGCGGCGGGGCTCGACGGCGTGGGTCGCAGCGTTAGTGGACGCAGCCCCGTCGACGATCGCGCGAGCGGCGATTCGAAACCCGAAGCGACTCGTGGACTCGCCGACACGCAGGGCATCGTCGCGCGATCCGACCGACGGCGCGCGTTGTGGATCGGCATCACGCTCACGGGCGCGCTACTCGTCGGAGCATTGAACGCACTGTTGTTGCCCCGTACAACCGAGCTCTCAGTGCCGCCGCCGCTCGCGCGCTCGCTCCTGCTCGCCGCCTTGCTCGTCGGGCTCGCGACCTGGGCGCTGTGGCGTGGGCTCATCGTCGCGGTGCTCGCGCTGCAGCTCCTGTCGCTGCTGCCGATGCACTCGCTGCTCTTCACCGAACCGCTGGACGCGTATCGCCACGGGTCGCCATGGATGGCGCGCCTCGGTGACCGGCGCGCGGTGTTGCCGCTCGACTACACCTACCCGCGCTGGACTCCGCCCGGAGCCGCGAGCGAGCCGCCGCTGTCGCATGCGGCACGCACGCGGCGCCTGGCGTTCGAGCTCGGCCCGGTGCCGGGCGTGCTCGCCGGACTCACCTACCCGCTGGCGCCCGACCTCGACGGCCTCCACCACCGCTTCTACGACTACCTGCTCTTCCGCCTCTCGCAGGACAGCTGGGAACGCCGTCTGCCATGGTTGCGCACCCTCGGTGTCGAGGCGGTGGCCTCGACGCAAGCGCTGCCGCCGGGAGCAACGCTCGTGTCGGTCGGCACCGGGCGCGGGCACCCGCGCGTGAGCCGGCTCTACACGCTCGAGGACACCGCGCCACGGGCGTGGTGGCCGCGAGCCGTCGTCGCGGTAGCGAACCCCGCCGTCGCCTACGACCGGATCGCCACGCGCGAGGAGCCGACGGCGACGTCCGTGCTCCCCCTCGCGGTTCCCCAGCGGCCCGATGCCCGAGTGCGGCTGCTGCGCGCCTCTCCCGACCATGTCGAGATCGACGTGTCCAGCGCCGGTGGCGTCGTCGTCCTCAGACGTGCCTATCAGCCGATCTGGCGAGCGCGCTCGGGCGATCGCCAGCTGCAGATACTGCCCGCCGATCTCACGCTCACCGGCGTCGTCGTGCCGCCGGGCCGCCATCGGGTCGAGCTGTTCGTCTCGCCAGCACCGGAAGTCATCGCTGCCGTGATTGCCTTCTTGTCGGTGATTGGCTTCCTGGCCGGAAGCAGGATTCAGTCCGGAGCAATGATCTCCAGGCCGGGGAAGTATGTCCGGTAGCGCGAAGCGTCGCGAGTCAAGAGGCGAAGGCCGCTGACCGAAGCGTGCGCTCCGATGTAGAAATCGGGCAGCGGCGACCTCCTCGCTCCTCCCCGCTGTCGGTAATCGCGAAAGCACTTGCCGGCGACGAAGGCTGCCTCCCAGGGCAGCGGCAAGCGGCGAAAGACGCGCGCGGGCAAGGCGCCTTCCAGCTCCTCGGGACGCTCGAAGCCGATCGAGACCTCCGCGTAGATCAACGGATTGATCGCCAGGGCGTGGTGATCGGCACAGTCGGCGAGCACCGCAGACGACCACGACGCCCATTTGGGGTCATCAGTCAGAACGTCGAGCAGCACGTTGCTGTCGACGAGGACCGTGCTCATCGCTTGCCGCGCGTGAGCCTCAGGACCTCGTCGGTGCTGAGGCCCGCCGTTGCCTTGCCTCGCAAGGCGCGCACGAGGGCCTGACCCTTCCGTCGGGCGCCTCCAACCACGCGCAGGCGAGCCTCATCCCCGACCAACTCGAACTCCACCTCCGATTCATCACCAATGCCCAGCCGCTCCCGTATGTGGATCGGGATGGTCACCTGGCCTTTGGACGTGACTCGCACCGGTCAAGTATTACCGGTAAGGATCGGTGCCGTCAACGGGCTGGCCAGGGCTAGCCTCCATTCCACGCTCGGCTATGCCCCGCCGGTTCCGCAGGTGCGGAACGCTTCACTGTCGGTGACGCTCTCGAAGTTGCCGCCTCCGGGCGCGTGGTGGGTCCACACCTCGTGGCCGACGAGGTCTTCCACGCGCAGGTCCACCTCCAGCGTGGTCAGCCCGGCCGCGAAGACCCAGTAGGCGCCGTTGACCGCGCAGCCGTCGAGGACCTTGACCAGCACCTCGGCGTTGTCGGGGCCGAAGAACCAGAACCAACCGCTGTGGCGGCCGAGGCTTCGCGCGTGGCCGGGGCTCTGGCCGCCTGCTGCGTTCTTCCAGCCGGCGGTGACGCGGAAGCGGCCGTTGCCGAGGCAGAGGCGCGTTTCGTTCGGCTGGCACGCTCCGCCACCGCCGCCGCCGCCTCCTCCTCCGGGGGGCGGCGGCAGCTCGATGGCGAAGAAGCGCCACGCCCCCGTGTGCCCCGAGATCGACGGGCTGCCGAGCCCTGACTCCGACGGCAGGTCGACGGTGAGCGCCGGCCCCTGGCTCCAGGTGGCGCCGCTGTCGCTCGACACCAACTGCTGCAGGTGGTCGGAGCCGACGATCAGGTGCACCTGCGCGCCGTTCGTCCACAGCTCGGGAATGCCCGAGACCGGCAGCGGCGCTCCCGTGGAGGTGAAGTGGCGCCCGTCGTCGCTGCGCGCGAGGTGCACCACGTCGCCGCCCGGCCTCGCCATCAGCCAGTTGCCGTCTGGAGCGCGCGCCACCGTGGGATCAGCGCCGCCGCCTCCCCCCTCGAGCGCCGCGCCCTCGCGCGCGAAGTGGACGCCGTCGTCCGAGATCGCGCTGTGGATCGACGCCGAACCGGGCTCCGCGGGCAAGCCGAAGTCGGCTTTGTAGAAGAGCCGCAGGCGACCGTCGGGGAGCCGCACCACGTCGGGGTCGACGGCGTGACCGTCGAAGGCGCCGTCGAGCCGTACGCACTCGAAGGGCACGATCTCGCCGTTGTTCCCGATGCGGGCAATGTGGATGCCGTGACGGCCAGCCTCGCCGCTCACGTAGTAGACGCGGGTCTCGCCATTGCCGAGCTCGACGGCGTCGGGCACCGAGGCGCGCAGGAGCGCCGGCGCGCCGGAGTCCTCGAAGTGCACGCCGTCGCTGCTGTTGGCGTAGCCGATACGGTGGTTGCTCGGCCCGTTGGCCGGGGGCGGGTCGTCCACCGACGAACGGCAGTCGTCGGGGACGGCGGCGCGGGCGGCGGCGGGCAGCAGGACGAGCGCGAGCGCGGCGAAGGCCGCAAGCGTCGAGTTGCGTGGCATCAATGGACTCCCTCCAGGGTTTGGCGCCTCCCACGAGCAACAGGGGCGCATGCCCATTCCTGACGACGCGATCGAGCGGAGGTTTACGCGCGCTGTGGTAAACCTCGTCGCCTCCGCGTCGTCAGGTGGAGGTGGGATAGGCACGCGACCTTGCAAGGAACCCTCGCCGACATGACCGCCCTTGCCGCGCGCTCCCCGGGACAAGTACCCGGGCTGACGGAGAGCCAGCTCGAGGCGCTGGTGCCGCGCATGCAGCGCGCGATCTTCCGCCTGCTGCTCGCCCAGCTCGGCGACGCCGAGCAGGCCGACGCGCTGACGCAGGAGTGCTTCCTGCGCGCGTTCCGCGGCCGCCACCGCTTCCGCGGCGACTGCGCGCCCGAGGGGTGGCTGCTGCGCATCGCCGGCAACCTGGCGCGCGACCACCGCAAGAGCCGCGGCCAGCGCTTCTGGCGCCGGCTGCTACGTCTCGACGCCGAGCCGGGCGCGGAAGAGGCAGCCGGACCCGCGGCGCTGCGCGACCCCGCGCCGAGCGCCGAGCAGGAGTTGCTGCGCGGCGAGTCGCTGGCGCGGCTGCGGAAGGTGGCGGCCGACCTGCCGGCGCGCCAGCGCGAAGTGTTCCACCTTCGCTTCGTCGAGGAGATGCCGCTGGAAGAGATCGCCACCACGCTCGGGCTCGCCTTGGGGTCGGTGAAGAGCCACCTCGCGCGCGCCGTCGGCACGCTGCGGCGGGAGCTCGCGAGCGGTTAGCGCCCGATGGGAGACACCAACATGCTCGAACACCTCGACGACGAAGAGATGACCGCACTGCTCGCGGGGGAAGGCTCGCCGGAAGCGCAACGCCACCTCGCCGCCTGCGCGGCCTGCGCGGCCGAACGCGATCGGCTCGCCACGGTGCTGGGCGAGCGGCACGGCGAGCTGCACCGCGCCGCCGAACGGCCCGAGGAGTTCTGGGAGCGCCAGCGCGGAGCCATCGCCGCTCGCCGGCTCGAGACCAGCGCATCGGCACGGGGGCTCGGCGCGAACGCCGCACGCAGAGGGGCGCTGCGCCTTGCCGATCTCTCGTGGGGCGCGCGCTGGGCGATCGCGGGAGGGGCTGCCGCCCTGGCGCTCGTGGCCGGCATCGCCCTGCGCTGGGACCGCGGGCCGGCGCCGGTGCTCGTCGCGGCGACGCCGGCGCCGGCGGTGTCGCCGGCGACTCACGCCGCGGCGGGTGATGACGCGTTGCTCTTCGCCGTCGAGGGAGCGGTGGCGCGCCGCTCACCCGCCGCGCTCGCGCCGGCGGAGGCGCTCGTCCGCGAGCTCGGGCGCTCGACGCCTGCCGAGGGGGGCGAGTCGTGACGATGCCGTTTCGTGGACCCCGGAATGACGCCGCCGTCGGTGCCGTCGGCGGGGTTCGTCGACTGCTCGACGGGGCGGCCGCTCTCGTTCTTGCCCTCGGCCTCTGCGGAATCGCGGGCGAGCCGGCGCGCGCCCAGGGGCCTGCCGAAGCTGGCCGCGGGCCCGCCTCGCCTGGGGGGCGGCAGGGCGAAGACCGCTGGTGGCGCGACCACGCGCTGCTACCGCGGCTCGACCTCGAGCCCGCGCGTCGTGCACGGCTCGAGGAGACCTACGCCGCGGCCCGGACGCGGCTCGATGAGCTGAGCGCGGCGACGACGGCTGCCGAGGCCGCGCTGGCCGCAGTGACCCACGCCGTCGAGCCCGACGAGCGCGCCTTCGCCGCTCGGCTCGATCGCATGGTCGCCGCCCGCGAGCAGTTCGAGAGCGAGCACGTGCGGCTGCTGCTCACCGTTCGCGGCCTTCTCACGCCGCAGCAGTGGCAACGGCTGCAGGAGCTGCAGCGCAGCCTCAGCAGCGGCCCTCCTGCCGGCGCGCGTGGCCCCGCCGATGGGCCCGGTGGACCTGGGCCCGGTGGACCGCGCGGGCCCGGCGGCGGGCCCGCTGGACCACCTGAGGGGGACGTTGGAGCTCGCGATCCTGCTGGCCGGCGTGAGCCTGCCGAGGGACCGCCGCCCTTCATCGACCGCGGCCCCGCCGGTGGACCCGCACCAGGGCCCACCGCCGGTGCAGGGACCGCGGCCGGGCGGCCTCCCTCCCGGCCCGCCGCTGCCACCCGGCATCTGGTGGCGCGACCCGGGGCGCATCGCTGAGCTGGCGATCGACGCGCGGCAGGCCGCCGCGCTCGACGCCGCGCTCGACGCCCGCCGCGACGCGCTCGCCACTGCTCGCGCCGCGCTCGAGCGCGAGGAGCGCAGCCTCGGCGCGCTCCTGCCCGCCCCCGCTCTGGATCTCGACGCTGCGCTCGCCGCGAGCCGGCGTGTCGCGCACGCTCGCGCTGCGCTCGACCGCGCCTTCCTAGAGCTGCGTTTCGCGCAGTGGCTCGCTCTACGCCCCGAGCAGCGCGGGCGCCTGCTGCGCCCGCCGCACTCGGGCGCCCCGGGTTGACGTCGAGGTCTGTGCGCTCGCGCCGCTCTGACCTGCCGGCGGCAGGTCAGCCGCCCAGGGCCGCGCGCAACTCGTCGACCAGCGCCGCGCGACCGCTGAGGCTGCCCGCCTTGCCCTGGAAGATCCGGCCCGAGCCGCCGCCGCGGCCGGCGAGCGCCGCGGCGGCGCGGGCGCCGAGCGCCTTGAGGTCGACCGCGGCCGCGTCCTGCGCGGCGAGGGCGAAGAACGCCGCACCGCGCGCTCTCGGCGGTGATCAGCGCCACGGCCGCGCCGGAGCCGGCGGCGAAGGCGCTCGCCACGCGCTGCACGAAGGCACCGTCGGCGTCGTCGAGATGGGCCTCGACGAACCGGGCGCCGCTCGCCGCCGCCAGCAGCCGCGCCGCCTCGGCCTCCGCCAGCCGCTCGGCGAGCCGGCGCCGTGCGCGCTCGCTGTCGTGCAGCGCCGCCACCTTCGCCGTCGCCACCGCGGCGAGCTCGTCGTCGCCGGCCTCGAGCGCTCGGCGCAGCGCTTCCATCCGCCCCTCGTGCACCGCCAGCCGGGCGCGCACGCGCCCGCCGGCCACCCAGTAGAGCCGCACGCCGCCGCGCATCGGCTCGCTGCCGAGCAGCTTCACGCACTCGATCTCCGCCGTCGAGGCGAGGTGGGTGCCGCCGCAGGTGTTGAGGTCGATGCCGGCGATCTCCACCAGCCGCACGTCGCCGACGTGCCCGGCTGGCAGGCCCCGGCTGCGCACGCCGAGCCCCGCCAGCGCCTCCGGCGGCACGCGCCGCGCCGTCACCGGCCGCGCCGCGCGCACCTCGGCGGCGATCGCCTCCTCCAGCTCGACCAGGCGCGCCGCCGGTAGCGCGCTCGCCGCGAGCTCGACGTCGCACGTCTGCGCGCCGAGATGGAACGACGTCGTCTCCCAGCCGAAGCGGTCAGCGGCGAGCGCCGACAGCAGGTGCTGCCCGGTGTGCTGCTGCATGTGATCGAAGCGGCGCGCCCAGTCGAGGCGCAACTTCGCCGGCCCCGTCGCCACCGGGGCCGCAAGGTAGTGCACGACCTCGCCGCTGCGCTTCTGCACGTCCTCCACCGCAACGTCGCTGAGCCAGCCGCGGTCCGCCGGCTGCCCGCCGCCTTCGGGGTAGAGCAAGGTATCCGAAAGCCGCGCCCACGCTCGGCCGCTCTCTTCACCCGCCGCGAGCACCTCGACGTCGATCTCGCGCAGCCGCGGGTCGCGTTCGTAGGCGGGCTGGGCGTCGCCGCTCATGCGGTCGCGAGACTATCGCGGCGAGCTCAGGTGCCGGGCACCAGCCCGCCGTCCACCGACAGCACAGTGCCGTTGACGAACGACGCCGCGTCGGAGGCGAGCCAGAGGTAGGCCTCGGCGATCTCGTCGGCCGTGCCCATGCGCGCGAGCGGCGTGTGCGCCACCATGGTGTCGACCACCTTCTGCGGCACGGTCGAGAGGATCTCGGTGGCGACGAAGCCCGGCGCCACGGCGTTGACGCGGATCCGGTGCTTGCCCAGCTCGCGCGCCCAGGTCTTGGTCATGCTGACCACCGCCGCCTTGGTGGCGGCGTAGTTGGTCTGCCCGAAGTTGCCGTAGAGCCCGACCACCGACGAGGCGTTGAGGATGACGCCGCCGCCGCCGCGGATCATGTGCGGCACCACGGCGCGGGCGCAGAGGAAGACCCCCTTCAGGTTGACCGCGATCACGGCGTCGAACGTCGCGTCGTCGAGCACCGAGACGACCTCGCCGTCGTCCGCGCCGTCCTTCCACTTGACGAGCTGCTTGTCGCGCACGATGCCGGCGTTGTTGACCAGCACGTCGATGCGGCCCCAGCGCTCGACGACGGCGGCCGCCGCGGCCTCGACCGCCGGGCCGTCGGTGACGTCGACGCGTCGCGTGTCGAGGCTGTCGCCTTCGATCTCCGCCGCGAGCGGCGCCGGCGTCGGCCACGTCCCACGCCGACACCCGCGCCCCCTCGGCGGCGAAGCGCCGGGCCACGGCGCGGCCGATTCCGGCCGCAGCCCCGGTGACGACGACGACGCGATCGCGCAGGCCAGTCTCGATCATCGGCGCATCATGTCCCAGGTCGCCTTTGCGAACCGGCGCGGCTCAGACGTCGGGCTGCGCGGCCTCCCACCGCGAGCTGCTCACCTCGCGCAGCCGCCGTTCGAGGTAGCGCCGCTCCGGCGCCGGCGTAACCAGCGCGAGCGCGTCACGGTAGGCAGCCGCCGCTTCGTCGCGACGGCCCAGCCGTCGCAGCAGGTCGGCCTTCGCAGCAGGCAGCAGGTGATAGCCCGCGAGCTCGCCGCGCGTCTCGACGTCTTCGAGCAGCCGCAGGCCACGCTCGATCGCGCCGGTCATCGCCACCGCGACGGCGCGGTTGAGCGCGATCACCGGCGAGGAGTGCAGCCGCAGCAGCAGCGCGTAGAGCACCGCGATCTGTCGCCAGTCGGTCTCCTCGGCGCGCGGCGCCTCGGCGTGTAGGGCGGCGATCGCTGCCTGCACGGCGTAGAAGCCGGCGCCGCCCTCGCGTAGCGCGGCCTCGGCGAGCGGCACGCCTTCCGCGATCTCCTCGCGATCCCAGCGCGAGCGGTCCTGCTCCTCGAGCGGTCACCAGCTCGCCGGCGCTGTCGAGACGCGCCGTCACGCCGCGAGTCGTGCAGCAGCATGAGCGCGAGCAGCCCGGCCACTTCCGGCTCGCGCGGCAGCAGCGCGCGCAGCAGGCGCCCGAGCCGGATCGCCTCGACGCACAGCTCGCGGCGCACGCAGCTCGTCGCCCGGCCGTCGCCGCGTAGCCCTCGTTGAAGACCAGGTAGACGACGCGCAGCACGCCGTCGAGCCGCTCGGGCAGCTCCGCCGCCGCGGGCACCTCGTAGGGGATGCCGGCGCCGCGGATCTTCGCCTTGGCGCGCACCAGCCGCTGCGCCATCGTCGGCGCGCGTGACGAGGAACGCGCGCGCGATCTCCTCGACCTCGAGCCCGCACAGCGTCTTCAGCGTCAGCGCCACCTGCGCCTCGAGCGCCAGCGCCGGGTGGCAGCACGTGAACACCAGCCGCAGGCGGTCGTCGGGGAACGGGTCGTCGTCGAGCTCGACGGGCGGCACCGCCTGACGCCATCGTCGCCGCGATCTCCGCCTGCTTGGCGGCGAACGTGCGCCCGCGCCGCAGGCGGTCGAGCGCCTTGTGGCGCGCCGTCGATACCAGCCACGCGCGCGGGTTGCGCGGTACGCCTTCGCGATGCCACAGCTCCACGGCGACGACGAACGCCTCCTGCAGCGCCTCTTCCGCCAGGTCGAGGTCGCCGAGGAGGCGGACGAGCGTGGCCAGCGCGCGGCCACGCTCGTCGCGGTAGACCCTCTCGAGCTCGGTCACTCGGCTCCGCTGCCGGCGCCGCGCTACTCCCCGGGGCCCGGCGTCGGCATGATCGGCCGCACCTCGATGGTGCCGACGCGGGCGCTGGGGATGCGCGCCGCGAGGTCGATGGCCTCGTCGAGGTCCTTCGCCTCGACCAGGTAGAAGCCGCCGAGCTGCTCGCGGGTCTCGGCGAAGGGGCCGTCGGTGGTGAGCCGCTTGCCGTCGCGCACGCGCACGGAGGTGGCGGTGGCGACCGGCTGCAGCGCGTCGCCGCCGAGGTAGTTGCCGCTCTTGTGGATGTCGTTGGTGTACTTCATGTACTCCGCCATCACCTCCTGACCCTCCGCCTCCGTCATCGACGCCCACTGGGCCTCTTCCGAGTAGATCAACAGCAGGTACTTCATGGCTTCTCCGTCTCCTGGTTTGTGGAGGGCTCCTTTGCGCCTCTGGAGCCTAGTCGAACGGGCGCGGCGAGAATCGACAGCTCGCCGACGACGCGGTGGCGAAGTGGCGATGCCTTCTCTTGATGCCGCACCGCGTCGCGTCCTATGGGTGACCTACTTGACGTATACGTCAACCCTGCGCTACCGTGCCGGCTCGTGGCCGTCGCCGCCGACCGCGAACGCCTGTTCACCATCACCGAGCTCGCCGACGAGCTCGGCGTCACGCCGCGGGCGATCCGCTTCTACGAGAGCAAGGGGCTGCTGCGAGCCGCAGCGCGCCGGCGCCAATCGGGTCTACGACCTACCGCGACCGCGGCCGGCTGCTGCTCATCCTGCGCGGCAAGCGGCTGGGCTTCTCGCTCGCCCGGATCCAGCAGTACCTCGACCTCTACGACGCCGACCCGACCAGCACAGAGCAGCTCGTCCACCTGCTGCGCGGCGCCCGGCAGCGCATCGACGAGCTCGAGCGGCAGCGCCACGACCTCGAGCTGACGCTCGACGAGCTGCGCGAGGTCGAGGCGCAGTGCGTCGACGCCATGCGCGAGCGCGGCATCGACGCGGACACCGAACCGGCGGCGGAGCGCAAGCTCGCCGCCGCCAAGAATCCATGACGGAGGTAGCACCCGCCATGAGCAACGTCGTCATCGCCGGCTACGCCCGGTCGCCGTTCACCCCCGCCAAGAAGGGCGAGCTCGCCAAGGTCCGCCCCGACGACCTCGCCGCGCAGGTGGTGCGCGCGCTGGTCGAGCGCACCGGCGTCGACCCCGCCGACATCGAGGACCTGATCCTCGGCTGCGCCTTCCCCGAGGGCGAGCAGGGCTTCAACGTGGCGCGGCTGATCGCCTTCCTCGCCGAGCCTGCCGCTGTCGGTCGGCGGCACCACGGTGAACCGCTTCTGCGGCTCGTCGATGCAGGCGATCCACATGGCGGCGGGCGCCATCCAGATGGGCGCCGGCGAGGTCTTCATCTGCGCCGGCGTCGAGTCGATGACGCGCATCCCGATGGGCGGCTTCAACCCGCTGCCCAACCCGGCGCTCTACGCGCAGCTACCCGCAGGCCTTCGCCTCGATGGGCGAGACGGCGGAGAACCTGGCGCAAGCAAGCACGGCATCGCGCGCCGGCGCCAGGAGGAGTTGGCGGTCGGCTCGCAGCAGAAGGCGGCGGCGGCGCAGGCCGGCGGCAGGCTCGACGACGAGATCGTGCCGATCGCCTGGCAAGGACGGCACGGTGACGCGCGACGGCTGCCTGCGGCCCGACACCACGCTCGAGGGGCTCGCCGGGCTCAAGCTCGCCTTCGACCAGAAGGGCACCGTCACCGCCGGCACCTCGTCGCCGCTCACCGACGGCGCCGCCGCGACGCTGGTCGTGCTCCGAGGACTACGCCGAGCGCAAGGGCCTCGAAGCCGCTGGCGCGCATCAAGAGCATCGCCATCTCCGGCTGCGCAGCCCGAGATCATGGGCATCGGGCCGGTGCTGTCGACGCCGCAAGGCGCTGGCGCGCGCCGGCCTCGAGCCTCGACGAGGTCGACGTCGTCGAGCTCAACGAGGCGTTCGCGGCGCAGGCGCTCGCCTGCGTCGACGAGCTCGGGCTCGACGTCGCGAAGGTCAACCTCGACGGCGGCGCCATCGCGCTCGGCCATCCGCTGGGCGCCACCGGCGCCCGCATCACCGGCAAGGCGGCCGCGCTGCTCGCCGCGCGAGGGCAAGAAGCTACGCGCTCGCCACCCAGTGCATCGGCGGCGGCCAGGGCATCGCCACCGTCCTCGAGGCGGTCTGACGATGGCCGCCGAGCTCGCCGCCGCTGCTCGACAACCCGCCTCGGCCGCCGAGGCCAGTCAGGGCCGCGCCGAAGATCGCCAAGGTCGGCGTCCTCGGCTCCGGCGTCATGGGCTCGGGCATCGCCGCCCACGTCGCCAACGCCGGCGTGCCGGTGGTGCTGCTCGACATCGTTCCTGCAGGCGCCACCGACCGCAACGCCCTCGCCGCCGGCGCCGTCGAGCGGATGGCCAAGCAGACGAGCCGGCGCCGTTCATGTCGGCGCGCGCGGCGAAGCTGATCAGCCGTCGGCAACCTCGAGGACGACCTCGGCAAGCTCGCCGACTGCGACTGGATCGTCGAGGCGGTGATCGAGCGGCTCGACGTCAAGCAGCAGGTCTACCGCGCGGTCGACGCGGTGCGCAAGGCCGGGCTCGATCGTCTCGTCGAACACCTCGACGATCCCGCTGCACGAAGCTCATCGAGGGGCTGCCCGAGCAGCTTCGCGCGCGACTTCCTCGTCACCCACTTCTTCAACCCGCCGCGCTACATGCGGCTGCTCGAGGTGGTCGCCGGCGCGGCGACGCGGCCGGAGGCGGTCGAAGCCGTGCGCGCCTTCGGCGACGTCCGGCTGGGCAAGAGCGTCGTCGTCTGCAAGGACACGCCGGCCTTCATCGCCAACCGCATCGGCACCTTCTGGATCGAGGTGGCGACGCGCGAGGCGATCGACCTCGGGCTCACCGTCGAGGAGGCCGACGCCGTCGCCGGCAAGCCGATGGGGTTCCCGAAGACCGGCATCTTCGGCCTGCTCGACCTCGTCGGCATCGACCTCGGGCCGCACATCGCGGCGTCGCTGCTCGTCGACGCTGCCGGCCGACGACGCCTACCGCTCGGTGCATCGCGCCGAGCCGCTGCTCGCCGAAGATGATCGAGCGCGGCCTACACCGGGCGCAAGGGCAAGGGCGGCTTCTACCGCGATCGAGCAAATCAGGACGGGCGGCCGAGCAAGACGATGCAGGCGATCGACCTGCAGACCGGCGAGTACCGGCCGACGCGCGAGGCCACGGCTCGCGAGTCTCGACGCGGCGAAGAACGCCGGCAGAGGCACGGCGGCGTTGCGGGCGCTCGTCGAGCACCCCGACCGCGGCGGCCAGTACGCCTGGCGCATGCTGTCGCAGACCCTCGCCTACGCCGCCTCGCTGGTGCCGGCGATCGCCGACGACGTGGCGAGCGTCGACGAGGCGATGCGCGCCGGCTACAGCTGGGAGTTCGGGCCGTTCGAGCTGCATCGACCAGCTCGGGCCGGCGTAGTTCGCGGAGCGGCTCGCCGCCGAGGAGCGCGCCGGTGCCGCCGCTGCTCGCCGCGGTGGGCGACGACACCTTCTACCGCGTCGACGAGCGGCAAGCTGCAGCAGCTCGCGTTCCGCCGCGACGGCGCCTACCGCGACGTCGACGTGCGCGCCCCGAGGGCGTGCTGCTGCTCGCCGACGTCAAGCGCGCTTCCAAGCCGGTGGCGAAGAACGGCTCGGCGCAGCCTGTGGGACCTCGGCGACGGCGTGCTCTGCCTCGAGTTCCACACCAAGATGAACGCGCTCGACGACGGCGTCGTGCGCATGGTCGGCAAGGCGCACGGAGCTGATCGACGGCAGCCGCGTTCAAGGCGCTGGTGATCTACAACGAGGGCACCAACTTCTCGCGTCGGCGCCAACCTCGGCATCGCGCTCTTCGCCGCCAACCTCGCGATGTGGCCGAGATCGAGAGGCTCGATCGCCGACGGCCAGCAGGCCTTCCGGGCGCTGAAATACGCGCCGTTCCCGGTGGTCGGCGGCGCCGGCCGGCATGGCGCTCGGCGGCGGCTGCGAGATCCTGCTCCACTGCGACGGCGGTGCAGGCGCACGCCGAGACCTACATGGGGCTCGGTCGAGGTCGGCGTCGGCGTCATCCCCGGCTGGGGCGGCTGCAAGGAGATGCTCGGCCGCTGGTCGACCAACCCGAAGCGCCCGGGCGGCCCGATGCCGCCGGTGGCCAAGGTGTTCGAGACTGATCAGCACCGCCGTGGTTTCGACGTCGGCCGAGGAGGCGCGCGAAGACGCTCTTCCTGCGCCCGGACGCGACGGCGTCACGATGAACCGCGACCGCCTGCTCGCCGACGCCAAGGCGAAGGCGCTGGCGCTGCTCGCCGACGGCTACACGCCGCCCGAAGCCGGTGGAGCTCGTCGCTGCCCGGCCCGAGCGGCCGCGTCGGCGCTGGAGATGGCGGTCGACGGCTTCCGCGCAGAGCGGCGAGGCGACCCCGCACGACGAGGTGGTCGCCAGGCGCCTCGCCCGCGTCGCTCACCGGCGGCGACACCGACGTCACCGAGACGGTGAGCGAGGACGAGCTCTCGCGCCTCGAGCGCGAGGCGTTCATCGCCCTGGTCAAGACCCCGGCACCCTCGCCCGCATCGAGCACATGCTCGACACCGGCAAGCCGCTGCGCGAACTGAGGCGCAGGACGAACCGCCATGCCCAAGTACAAGGCGCCGCTGCGCGACCTGCGCTTCGTCTACTACGAGCTCTTCGACGGCGACGTCGCTCGCCGCGCTGCCCGGCTACGAGGAGGCGACGCCCGACGTGCGTCGAGGCGGTGCTCGAGGAGATCGGCAAGATCGCCAGCGAGGTGCTGCAGCCGCTCAACGCCGTCGGCGACGAGGAGGGCTGCCGGCTCGAGAACGGCGTCGTGCGCACGCCGAAGGGCTTCCGCGAGGCCTGGGACCTGCTGCGCGAGGGCGGCTGGATGGGCTTGACCGGCCGGCCCGAGTACGGCGGCCAGGGTATGCCCTACACCGTCGGCGTGGCGGCGAGCGAGCCGATGATCTCGGCCAACCTCGCCTTCTCGATGTACGTCTTCCTCACCCACGGCGCCTACGACGGCCTCGACCACCACGCCACCGACGAGCTCAAGGCCGCCTTCCTGCCCAAGCTCGTCGACGGCACCTGGGCGGGCACCATGTGCCTCACCGAGCCGCAGTGCGGCACCGACCTCGGCCTCGTGCGCACCCAGCGCCGTCGACGCCGGCGACGGCGCCTACAAGGTCACCGGCAGCAAGATCTTCATCTCCGCCGGCGACCACGACCTCACCGAGAACATCGTCCACCTGGTGCTGGCGCGCGCTGCCCGACGCGCCGCCGGGCATCAAGGGCATCAGCATGTTCCTCATCCCCAAGCTGCGGCCCGAAGGCGGCACGCCTGGTCCCCAACGGCGTCACCTGCACCGTCGCTCGAGCACAAGATGGGGATCAAGGGCTCGGCCACCTGCGTCATCGACTTCGACGGCTCCGATCGGCTACCTGGTCGGCGAGCCGCACAAGGGCATGCGGGCGATGTTCACCATGATGAACGCCGCGCGCCTGCACGTCGGCGTGCAGGGGCTCGCGCATCGCCGAGTCCGCCTACCAGGCGCGCGGTCGCCTTCGCGCGCGAGCGCCTGCAGGGGCGCGCGCTCACCGGCGCCAAGTAGCCCGCAGCAGGAGGCCGACCCCATCCTCGTCCACCCCGACGTGCGGCGCATGCTGCTCACCATCCGCGCCTTCGTCGAGGGCGCGCGCGCGCTCACCGCCTGGGCGGCGATCGAGATCGATCACGCCGAGAACGAGCCCCGACCCCGAACGCGCGCAGGCCGGGCGACGACTTCGCGTCGCTGATGACGCCGGTGGTCAAGGCCTTCCAGACCGACCTCGGCTTCGAGATGGCCAACCTCGCCCTGCAGGTGCACGGCGGCTACGGCTACGTGCGCGAGTACGGCGTCGAGCAGCTCGTGCGCGACGCCCGCATCACGCAGATCTACGAAGGCACCAACGGCATCCAGGCGCTCGACCTCGTCGGCCGCAAGATGCCGGCGCACACCGGCCGCTACCTGCGCCGCTTCTTCCACCCGGTGAGCGAGTTCCTCGACGGCGGAGGCGGGCAACCCGGCGCTGGCGGAGTTCGTCGGCGCCGGCCGCGAAGGCCTTCGAGCGCCTGCAGCGCGCCACCGCCTGGCTGGCGCAGGAAGCGATGAAGAACCCCGACGAGGCCGGCGCCGCATCCACCGACTACCTGCACCTCTTCGGCTACACCGCGCTCGCCTACCTCTGGGCGCGCATGGCGAAGCTGGCGCAGGAGAAGCTGGCGTCGAGCAACGGCAAGCTGAGCGGCGACGAGAGGGCGTTCTACGAAGCCAAGCTGGCGACAGCGCGCTTCTACATGCAGCGCATGCTGCCGCGCCACAGCACGCACTTCGCCAACGTCATGGCCGGCGGCGGCAGCATCATGAGTTTCGCCGACGCGGCGTTCTAGTCCGGCCGGCGCGCAGGGCCAGCCTGATCGCTCAGAGCGGCTTCCAGATCGGCGCCAGCTCGAGCAGCAACCCGGGCAGCTCGGGATCCCCCGAGATGCGATCCGCGTCCTCCAGGATCTCGACTTCGCGGCCGGGACGATAGGCGTGCACGCGGCGCTCCTGCGGATCGATCAACCAGCCCAGCAGCGCCCCGTTGTTGCGGTATTCCTCCATCTTCGCCACGAGCGTAGGCAATGGATCGGAAGGGGATCTCAGCTCGACGACGAAGTCCGGGCACAGCGGTAGGAACCGTTCTCTCCTCTCGGCGGACAGAGCGCCCAAGCGGGAACGCAAGACGCAAGATGCGTCGGGAGCCCGCATCGCCCCGTTGGGCAGCAGGAATCCGGCTGACGAATCGCCGACCTCGAAATCGCCCTGCTGCCTGCCCCAGGCCCAGAGAGTGCCGACGATGTGCGCATTGCGTCGACCGCTCGCCCAGCCCGCTGGCGTCATCACGATCAGGTCCCCTTCCACGGTCCGCTCGATGCGCAGCTCCGGGTTGCGGGCGCACAGCTCGAACAGCTCGTCGTCGCTCAACTGCAGCGACGCGCCCATCTGCAGGCTCAGGGGCACGGGCGAGCTGGGAAGTGCGATCTGCGTCATCGGTCTCTCGTGGCTAGCTTACACCTGGGTCTGCGCTCCACCTGCCGATCGCGACTGCCGAGCCGGCCGCCACGCCCGGCGGTCAAATGCGGACCGTATACTCCGCCGCCTCCTATACTCCGCTCCCGATGGCGGAGCCCCCTGACCTGCAGGCGCTGCGCGAAGCGATCGAGGAGCTCGACCGTGAGATCCTCGCCCGGCTGCGGCAGCGGATGGGGCTGGCGGAAGAGGTGGCGGCGGCGAAGCTGCAGGCCGCCTATCCGTTCCGCGACGAGCCGCGCGAGGACCAGGTGCTGCAGCGCGTGCGGCACGTCGCCGTCGAGCAGGGGCTCGACGCGCACGAGGTGGAGCGGCTCTACCGCGTCGTGCTCGACATGTCGGTGGCGCGGCAGAAGGCGCACGTGCGCTCGCTCGCCGAGGCGCCGCTGCGCGTCGCCTATCAGGGCGTCGAGGGCTCGTACAGCCACCTGACGGCGCAGCGGCGCTACGCCGGCACGCCGGAGGGCGTGCTGCTCGAGGGGTTCGAGACGTTTCGCGCCGCCGCCGAGGCGGTGCGCGAGGGCGCCGTCGACCGCGCCCTGCTGCCGATCGAGAACACCACCGCCGGGAGCATCAACGAGACCTACGACCTGCTCGCCGAGGGCGGCCTCACCATCACCGCCGAGGCGGTCAGCCGCATCGAGCACTGCCTGCTCGGCCTCCCCGGCGCGCGGGTCGAGGACCTGCGGCTGGTGCTCTCGCATCCGCAGGCGCTGCTGCAGTGCCAGGACTTCCTGCGCGCGACGCCGTGGCTGCGCGCCCAGCCGGAGTTCGACACCGCCGGCGCGGCGCGCAAGGTGCGCGAGCGCAACGACGCGACGGTGGCCGCGATCGCCGGCGAGTCGGCGGCGCGCGTCTACGGCCTCGAGGTGCTGCGCCGCGGCATCCAGTCGCAGGAAGGCAACTACACCCGCTTCGTCGAGCTGTCGCGCGAGGCGGTGGGCGTGCCGCCCGAGGTGCCGGCGAAGACGTCGCTGCTGCTCATCACCGGCCACCAGCCGGGCGCGCTCGCCGAGGTGCTGAGCGTCTTCGGCCGCCGCGGCGTCAACCTCGCCAAGCTCGAGTCGCGGCCGATCCCGGCGCGGCCCGTTCGAGTACCGCTTCTACCTCGACCTCGACGGCAACGCGCAGCGCGACCCGGTGAAGAGCGCGCTCGCCGAGGCGGCGCCGCTGACTGCCGAGCTGCGCGTGCTCGGCACCTACCCCGCGGCGGTCGCAGACCAGGGAATCGGCGCTCCCTGACAAATCGAGATTGCTTCGCTGCGCTCGCAATGACGAGCCGTCATCGCGAGGAGCGCAGCGACGAAGCGATCTCGATGGCCGCCGCTCACGGGTTGCGCAGCAGCTCTTCGAGCTTGGCCCGCTCCGCCGGGTCGCTCTCCAGCAGCAGCGCGCGGCGGAAGCAGCGCTCGGCTTCGCCGGGCTCGTCGAGCTCTTCGAGGTAGAGCGCGCCGAGCGTCTTCCACAGGTCGCCGCGCGCCGGGGCGATGCGCAGCAGCGACTCGTAGGTCTGCGCCGCCTCGCGCGGGCGGCCGAGGTGGTAGGCGGCGAGCGCGGCGTTCTCGAGCGCCACCGGGTCGGTGGGGTTGCGCCGCGCCGCCTCGCGGAAGTCGCGTAGGGCCGGCTCGAGGCGCCCCGCCTCGGCGCAGCGCCGTGCCGCGCTCGAGATAGACCTGCGGGTCGTGGCTGCCGGCGGCGAGCGCGCCGTCGAGCACCGCGATGGCCCGCTCGCCCTCGCCCTTCTCGCGCAGGAGGCGCGCGAGGTTGGTGGCCGACTCCGGCTGCGTGGGGTCGAGCGCCAGCGCCTGGCGGATAGTCGCGCTCCGCCTCCGCGCGCTTGCCGAGGGCGAGGAGCGAGCCGGCGATGTTGGCGACCGGCACCGCCGACAGCTCGTTCTCCTCGCGCCGCCCGCTGGAAGAGGGCGAGGGCGTCGGACTCGCGGCCGGCGTCGCGCAGGCACTGCCCGGCGAGCTGCAGGGCGGGGAAGTTGTGGGGGTCCTGCTTGACGATCTTTTGCAGCTCGGGCAGCGCCTCGGGACAGCGCTCCTGCTGGATCATGGCGGCGGCACCGTGGAGGGCCTGCGCCACCGCCGTCATCGCCCGCGGGTCGGGCAGCTCGCGCGCTCACCTGGCCGCCGGCGCCGCCGGAGACGTAGCCGAGGCTCGCGAGCTGCGCGCGCTGCTCGGCGGTGAGCACGTTCTCCGCCGTCACCTTGGGCGTGAGCGACTCGCCCATCGCCGGCGAGCAGCTCCTCGAGTCGGCGCCGCCAGCGGATCCACCGACCGCGGGTGCTCGCGCGCCAGGTCGCGCGCCTCCTCGGGATCGGCGGCGATGTGGAAGAGGCTCGGCTGCGGCGCCTGCAGGTAGAGGAAGGCGCCGTCGGAGATGGCGCGCAGCGGGTACCACTTGTAGGCGAAGAAGGGCAGGAAGCTCTCGGCTGTAGCTGCGTCGCTTGCAGTCGCCACCAGCCGCTCGACGGCAGCGGCAGCAGCGAGACGCCGTCGATGCCGCGGCGCCGCGGCAGGCCGGCGAGCTGCAGCAGCGTCGGCGCGACGTCGACGGTGCGCACCAGGCACTGCTCCGTCCTTGCCCGCCGGCACGCCGGGCCCGGCGAGGAGCAGCGGCACGCGCCGCGCGCCGGGTCCGAGCAGCAGCCCGTGCGAGAGCTCGCCCTGGTCGCCGAGCATCTCGCCGTGGTCGCCGACGACGGCGACGACGCTGTCGGCGGGCAGCGCCGCGCAGCAGCCGGCCGAGCTCGTGGTCGATGTAGGCGATCTCGCCGTCGTAGAGGCGGTGCGGGCCCGCTCGCCGCGTCGGCGAAGGCGGACGGCGGCCGGTACTCCTCGTGCGGATCGAAGTAGTGCACCCAGAGGAACCAGGGCGCGCGCAGCCGCGCGAGCGCGGCGAGCGCGGCGTCGGTGGCCGGCCCGGCGCGCCGCTCGCTCACCTCGGTCCCGGCGCGAGTAGCCGGCGCCGAGGTCGTCGTCGTAGGTGCGGAAGCCCTGGTCGAGGCCGTGGCGGCGCGCCAGCACGACCGCGGAGACGACCGCCGCGGTGTCGTAGCCCGCCGCGCGCAGCGCCTCGGCGATCGTCTCGACGCGTCGGCGCCAGCGCGAACGTGCCGTTGTCGCGCACGCCGTGGCGCGGCGGGTAGAGCCCGGTGAGGATGCGAGGCGTGGCTGGGGAGGGTGATCGGCGCCACCGTGTCGCAGCGCGCGAAGCGCGTGCCGCGGCGGCCGAGCGCGTCGAGGTTCGGCGTCTGGGCGTAGCGGCCAACCCCAGGCGCCGAGGTGGTCGGCGCGGGTGGTGTCGAGGGTGACGAGCACCAGGTTCGGCCGCGCCGGCACCGAGGCGCGCGGGTGCGGCGAGCGCGGGCGCCGCCAGAGCCAGGAGGCCGGCCATCGCTAACAAGTCGGGGCCGCATGGGAGCGGCGGAGTATCAGCCGTGGCCGACGCGGGTCACGAACGAACCCGCCACTGCTGCTTGACCTCGGCTATCGATCAGCTTCTGACCCATCCGGTTGTCAGGCGATGCAGCACGCTTGAGCAAGACAAGTCGTTGGCGTGAAAGCAGATCCACAGCGCCGTGAGGGGTGGCTCCGCGGCTGGCCCAGCCCTTGCCCTACCTCCACCCAGGCACCTCGCCAATCGACTCGGATTGACCCCTTATCCCGTTCCTGGAGGAACAAGGCACATGGCTCGTAGAACGCTCGCATCTGGCTCTCTGCGGCTTGCTCGCCGGCTCGCTCGTCACCGGCGCCCTGCACGCGGTGGCCGCCCCGAAGGACGACAAGGCCCTTCGCGGCAGCCTCGCCGACCGCGCCTTCACCACCGGCCGCGCCGCGCTGGCCCCCGACACCGAGTCGATGGACGTCGTCCGCCCCTTCGTCGACAAGGCGATGGGCGCCCGTTGGGAGTCCTTCGCGGGGAACCTCGCCGGCGAGTGGAAGGCCGAGGTCGACAAGCGTTCCGGCAAGGTCGCCTACGCCGAAGGCGCCGGCATCGCCTGGGTCCCGGGCCGCGGCAACAACCTCGGCGTCGGCGACCTCAAGGCCCTCGGCATCGAGAGCGGCCGCGTCGACCTCGCCGGCATGGAGCGCGCCGCGCGCGCCTTCCTGCCGCAGGTGGCGCAGATGATGGGTGTCGACCCCGCCGAGCTGGTGCTCAACCAGGCGGCTCCGGTCAGCCCGCGAGCCACGTCTGGTTCGTCGACTTCGACGTCGTGCGCGGCGGCATGAAGATCGAGGGCGCCCGCGTCGTCTTCCGCGTCAACAACGGCAACCTCATCCAGTTCGGCAGCGAGAACCTGCCGGCGGCGGGCATGCGCGCGCCGCAGGCGACGGTGACCAAGCGCGTGCCGCCCGCCAGGCGCTCGGCGACCTCATCGGCGGCTTCCTTCCCGGCGACCGCTGGGTCGACAACGGCTCGCTGCACCTGCTGCCCGGTCAACGTCATCGACGAGTCGCAGCTCGAGGGCTATCGCTTCGGCGACGGGCGCGACCTGCAGCTGGTCTGGCAGTTCACCTTCCACCGCACCGGCGAGCCCGGCACCTGGCGCGGCCGCGTCGACGCGACCAGCGGCGAGGTCATCGAGTTCTACGACGTCAACGAGTACGGCGCCGCCACCGGCGGCACCTATCAAGCGGCGACCGCCCCGCCCCCGAGGTGGTGATGCCGCTGCCGTGGGCCAACGTCGCCACCGGCGTCTACACCAACTCGGCCGGCGTCTTCAGCGGCACCACCGGCACGACCACCCTCAACGGCCAGTACGTCGCCATCGCCGACAGCTGCGGCTCGATCTCCAAGGCCGCCGACGCCAGCGGCAACCTCGCGATGGGCAGCTCGTCGGGCACCGACTGCACGACTCCGGGCTCGGCGGCGCCGGCAACACCCACGCCGCGCGCACGCAGTTCTACATGGTCAACCGCGCCAAGGAGACGGCGCGCGGCTGGCTGCCCGTCGAACAGCTGGCTCAACGCCAAGCTGACCGCCAACGTCAACCTCAACCAGACCTGCAACGCCTACTGGAACGGCTCGACGATCAACTTCTTCCGCTCCGGCGGCGGCTGCGCCAACACCGGCGAGCTGCCGGGCGTGTCGCTCCACGAGTACGGCCACGGCATGGACAGCAACGACGGCAACGGCGGCTCGCCCGACAACGGCACCGGCGAGACCTACGGCGACGTCACCGCCGTCCTCGCCACTCACAACTCCTGCGTCGGCAACGGCTTCCTGGGCAGCAACTGCGGCGGCTACGGCAACGCCTGCACCGCCTGCACGCGGCGTGCGCGACATCGACTGGGCCAAGCACACCCGCAACACCGCCGTCGACGGTGGACAACTTCACCCGCACCACCTGCCCGGCGCCGAGCGCCAACAACCCGAACTACATCGGTCCCTGCGGCAAGGACGCCATCGCCCGCGGCAACACCGCCAACAAGCGCGAGGGGCACTGCGAGTCGCTACGTCGCCTCCGAGGCGGTCTGGGACCTCGCCAACCGCGACCTGCCGAGCCCCGGCTCGCGGCGCGGCCTGGGCGACCCTCGACCGGCTCTGGTTCCTGTCGCGCTCGACGGCGACCGCCGCCTTCACCTGCGACACCTCCGGCGGCACCCGCACGACGGGCACCTGGACCTCGAGCGGCTGCTCCACCGGCAGCATGTTCCGCGTCTTCCGCGCCGTCGACGACGACAACGGCAACCTCGCCGACGGCACCCCGCACGGCGGCGCCATCGCGGCGGCGATGAACCGCCACGGCATCGCCTGCACCACCGACGCCGGCTGGAACGTCACCTTCGCGGCCGTCGCCCAGCCCGCCGCGCCGGCGCTGTCGATCGCCGCCGGCAACAACTCGGCTGCCGCTCTCCTGGAGCGGCTCGTCGGGCGTCTACGACGTCTACCGCAACGAGACCGGCTGCAACGCCGGCTTCACCAAGGTCGCCAACGACCTGTCGGCCAGCTCGCTACAACGACACCAACGTCGCCAACGGCTTCACCTACTACTACCAGGTCACCGGCGCAGCCCTCGGGCAACGAGGCGGCGGCTTCGAGCGCCCTCGACCTGCCCCTCGGTGACCCCGGCTCCCGTGGCCTGCACGCCGCCGGCGGCGCCCACCGGCCTCAGCGCCACCGCGGCGTCGTCGTCGCAGATCAACCTGTCGTGGAGCGCCTCCGCGGGCGCCACCTCGTACACCATCCTGCGCGCGACCACCAGCGGCGGCCCGTACACCTCGGTCGGCACCTCGGCGACCACCTCGTTCTCCAACACCGGCCTCTCCTGCAACACCACCTACTACTACGTGGTGCAGGCGTCGCAACGGCACCTGCAGCTCGGGCAACTCGACGCAGGCCTCGGCCCTCACCTCGGCCTGCACCGGCAACGTGCTGACCAAGGGCGTGCCGGTGACCGGCATCTCGGGCGCCACCGGCAGCCAGCAGTTCTGGACCCTGACCGTCCCCGCCGGCTCCACCAACCTGACCTTCAACACCTCCGGCGGCACCGGCGACGTCGACCTCTACGTCAAGTTCGGCTCGCAGCCGACGACGACGGTCAACGACTGCAAGTCGGAAGGCTCGGCGACCACCGAGAGCTGCACGATCCCGGCGCCCTCGGCCGGCACCTATCACGTGCTGCTCCACGGCTACGCCGCCTACTCCGGCGTCAGCCTCACCGGCAACTACAGCTCGCCCTGCACGCCGCCGGCGGCGCCGACGGGCGTCACCGCGACGGCCGCCTCGGCCTCGCAGATCAACGTCTCGTGGACGGCTTCGTCGGGCGCCACCTCGTACAACGTCCTGCGCTCGACCAGCAGCGGCGGGCCGTTCACCTCGGTCGGCACCTCGGCCACCACCTCGTTCTCCAACACCGGCCTGACCTGCAACACCACCTACTACTACGTGGTGACCGCCTCCAACGGCACCTGCAGCTCGGGCAACTCGGCGCAGGGCTCGGCGACCACCTCGGCCTGCGCGGGCAACGTGCTGCAGAACGGCGTGCCGGTGACCGGTATCTCCGGCGCCACCGGCAGCCAGCAGACCTGGACGATGGCGGTGCCCGCGGGCGCCAGCAACCTGACCATCTCGATCTCCGGCGGCACCGGCGACGCCGACATGTACGTCCGCTTCGGCGCCGCGCCGACACTGACCACCTACGACTGCCGCCCCTACAAGACCGGCAACGCCGAGAGCTGCTCCTTCCCCACCCCGAGCACCGGCACCTACTACGTGATGCTCAACGGTTACGCCGCTTACTCGGGGGTGACCTTGAGCGGCAGCTACACCACCGGCGGCGGTTGCACGACCTACACCGGCTCGTTGAGCTCGGGCGGCGAGGCCTTCGTGCCCACCAGCACCGGCTACACCACGACCACCACGGGCACCCACACCGGCAACCTGGCCGGCCCCGCGGGGACCGATTTCGACCTCTACCTGCAGAAGTGGAACGGCAGCAGCTGGGCCACCGCCGCCTCCGGCACGACCGCCAGCAACAACGAGAGCGTCAGCCACAGCAACACCGCCGGCACTTACCGCTGGCGCGTGCACGCCTACTCGGGCTCTGGCAGCTGGTCGCTCTGCACCACCAAGCCCAACTGAGCCCACCAACGCTGATCGCCTGATCGGCGAGGCCCGCTCCGGCACACCGGGGCGGGCCTCTCGCTTTTCAAGCGCTTCTCAGCCGGGCATTGACAGTGCTCGCCACTGGCGCCGCCGTCCCGTCGCTCGGCGGCTGCGCGGCGACGTCCGCTGCCTTGATCTACGAGCGTTTCGGCGCGTCGTCGGCTGGAGGCGGCTTCAGGGCCGCGAAGAAGGCGGCGAGCGGCAGGCTGAAGCCGGGGAGCAGCGGCGTCTCGAGGACGTCCTCCGAGGTGGCGAGGAGCTGCACGGCGCGCACGAACGACTTCCCATCAGCCGTCCGCCGGTAAACCCGCACACCATCGATCGGCGGATCGAAGATCCACAGCTCCTGCACGCCGAACAGCTCGTACCGCGCTCGCTTGCGCAGCTCGTCGGTACGGCGGCTGGAGGCGGAGAGCACCTCGACGGCAAGGTCGGGAGCGGCGTGGAACCTGCGCTTGGAGACGATGTGCAGCCGCTGCTTGCTGACGTAGAGCAGGTCGGGCTGCAACACGTCGTGCTGCGAAAGCTCGACATCGACCGGGGCGAAGAGCACCATGCCGAGCTGCTGGCGGTCGACGACATCTCGTACCGCCAGGTAGAGGTTCCCGAGCAGTCGCTGGTGCGGCACGAACGGCGCCGCCGTCACGACGTGCTCTCCGTCGATGAGCTCGTGACGTTTGCCGTCCCCCTCGGGGAAGTGCTCGTAGTCCTCGAGGGTGAGCTTGCGCCGGGGTTGCGACATTGCGGGCTCCACGACTCCTCCTTCCATTGTGCCATGGGGAAATCGACCTCCACTCACGACAAACGGAATCCGCGCTCGGAATGGCTCGCCAGCTATGCGTCCGCCTTGCCGATCCACCCCCGTCCCTGCGCGCCGTCGAGCTCCACGGCCAGCGGCTCCGCGAAGCGCAGGTGCCGAAGGAAGGCCGTCGTCGCCGTCGCCGCCTGACTCTCCAGCCACCTCCAGTCGAGGAAGTCGGCGCGCCCGCTCTCGGCGTCGGCTCCCGGCGGCACGGTGAGGTAGCCGAGCTGCAGCGAGGTGATGTTCTGGAAGAAGTGCGCCCCCTGCGACGGCTCCACGTCGTAGCCCGCGGGCGACGCTTCCACCAGCACCTGCACCTCCGAGATCTGCGCCCAATCCACCGGGATGCCCAGCGACGGGTCCGCCGTCCCCCAACGCCCGGGCCCGATGAGCACGTAGCGCCGCCCCTCGCCGCGCGAGCCGCTCGTTGAGCGCGCCGATCTCGGCGGCGATGGCGCGGTGGTGCCGCGGCTCCCAAGCCTCGCGCCGCACGTGCACCAGGTCGCGGATGCCGTCGTAGGCGCCGTGGCCGAGCACCCGCGAGGAGGCGCGGCAGAGGCAGCGCCCGGCAGGCGGCTCGGGCAATGGCCCGCCCGGCCGCCGCAGCTGCGCCGCCATCGGCCGCAGCTGCAGCAGATAGAGCCGCGGCGGTTCGCGGCCCGCGCCATCGGATGAACCAGCCCGCCCCCAATCCCCCATGTCCCCTGCGAGCTCGAGCTCCACCGGCCCGCCCAGCCCGCGCTCGGTCACCTCGAGCAGCCGTTGCAGAGCCTCGGCGAGCGGGATGGCGCGGTGGCGCAGCAGGTTGTTGAAGGTGACGACGCGCGGCCCCGGCTCGCCGAGGTCGTCGCGCACCCGCTGCTCGCCCGGCGACACCACGCTTCCCGCGGCGTGGAGGGCGCCGTCGGCCTCCGCCACTGCGAGATCGAACCAGCGCACGCGGTCGGCCCCCGCCTCGCCCTCGGCGCGCAGGTCGAGGGCGTAGAAACCTCTCTGCGAGCTCTCCAGCATCGCCCGCGGCGTCGAGAACTGCGGCAGCACCTCCGGCCGCGCCGGGCTGAAGCGCAGGCAGCGGCCGCCTTCGACGATGGTGCGGCCGAGACCGAGGGCGAGGTGCACGACACCCTCTTCCGGCCGCTGCGGCCCGAAGGGGTAGTAGTTGAACGACTGCGCGACGCCCGAGAAGCTGGGGTAGAAGCGGTCGCCGCGGCGGCGCCCCACCACCGCCTGGATCACCACCGCCATCTTCTCTTCCTCGAGCAGGTAGCCGGTGCTCTCCAGGTAGCGCCGCGCCGCGCGCGAGAACAGCGAGGCGTAGACGCGCTTGACGGCGCCCGCGAGCTCGCGCCGCCGCCGCCGCGGATCGGGGTCGACGTTGGGCACCATGACGGTGTCGAAGAGCCCGGCGAGGCCCGACTGCAGCGAGTCCTCGAGCAGGCTCGACGAGCGCACCGCCAGCGGCCCCGAGAGCTGCTCGACCACCGTCGCCAGCTCCTCCTCGAGCGCCGCCGGCAGCGGCGCGGCGAGGAAACGCCGCCGCACCTCGTCGTCGTCCTCGCCGCGGGCGGCGACGGCGGCGAGCTCGTCCTGCTCGAGGAAGCGCGCGAAGTGCTCGGTGGCCACCACCAGCGTGCGCGGCACCCGCACCTCCAGCCCGGCGAAGTCCTCCGGCCCCATGCCCGCCAGCGTGCGGTGGAGGAAGGCGATGCTGCGCCCCTTGCCCCCCATCGAGCCCTGGCCGAGGCGGGTGAACGGCTGCCCGGCGAACGCTTCCGGCGAGAAGTCGGCGACCACCCCCTGCTGCGCCCGCTCGTGCACCTCGCGCAGCAGCCGCAGCAGGTAGCCGCGCAGCGCCGCGACGCTCGGGAAGTCCGCCGCCCGCTGCGGCCGCAACTGTTCCGCGAGCTCGAACTCGCTCCTGGCCAGCAACCAGATCGAGAAGTGGTTGCGGGCCGCGTGATAGGCGATGCTCTCTTCCGGCACCAAGGCGAGCTGCTGCTCGAGCTCGCGCAGGTCGTGCGCCCGCCCCACCTCGTCGCCGCCGTCGTGGGTGCGGAAGACGAAATCGCCGAAGCCCAGCTGCAGGCGCAGGAACTCGCCGAGGTCGGCGAGCAGCGTCGGCGAGCCCTTGTCGAGGAAGCCGGCGCCCATCGCCGCCGCGCGCTTGACCCCCACGCCGGCGGAGGACTGCAGCAGCACCGGCAGCTCGGGGTCGTTCCTGCGCGCGTGGCGGGCGAAGGCGAGGCCGGCGCCCTCGTCGAGCACGCCGCCGCGCGGCAGCCGCAGGTCGCAGATCACCGCCATGACGTGGCGGCGGTAGCGCTCGAAGAGCGCCATCCCCTCTTCCCAGGTCGTCGCGTGCAGCACCTTCGGCCGCGACTTCATGTACAGCTGGCGCGCCATCTCGTCCACCCCTTCCGAGTAGAGCGAGTGCGACTGCTGCATCAGCTCCTTGTAGAGCATGCCGAGGAACGACGAGTAGTAGCGCGGCGAGTCCTCGAGGATGAGGATCGTGCGCACATCGGCGGCGGCGATGTCGTGGTCGACGTTCTCGCGGTCCTCGACCGACTTGATGATGGCGAGCAGGATCTTGGCGTCGCCGCCCCACAGGAAGGCGGCGTCGAACGCCTCGCGGTCGAGGGCGTGCGCGCCGGCGGGCCCGCCGGGCTCGCCGAGCGCCGCGCGGTCGAGGGCGAGCAGCACCACCGGCCGTCCGGGGCGCAGCGCCTTGACCTCCCGCCCCAGCCGCTCCGCCGGCATGTCCGGCAGCGTCGCGGTGGTGAGCACGAGGTCGAACCGCCGCTGCCGCAGCAGCGCCATCGCCTCCTCGCCACTGCGCGCGTGCGTGAAGCGCGGTGCCCCGGGCTGCGATACGTCCATGTACTCGAGGAACACCTGCTCGGTGAGCAGCCCGTCCTCCTCGAGCGTGAACGCGTCGTACGGGGAGGCGACGAGCAGCACCTCCCGCACGCGGTACGGCATCAAGCCGTGGAAGCGGCGGGCGCTGACTACCGAGCCGGCGGCCACGTCTCAGAGGCTCCGCCGTGGGCTCGCCGGGAGCGACGGCGCCGCTCGGCGCCCGACCATCGCTCCCGGCCCGTCGATTGCTCGCGCCGCCGAGCGGACCAGCTTGCCGAGGGAGAGCAGAGGTGCCACACCAAAGCACGCATTGTACGAGCCCGGGATCGCGCCTCGCGCTCCGCCGTGGAGCTAAGCTCACGACCGGCCCGAGCTCGGACGCGCGGTGGTCAGCGTAAAGGAGAGCAACGATGCGAGCGACGGTGCGATGGCACGTGACCTTGATGACCTTCGTCCTCGCCTCTTGGTCGGTGCCGCTGCGCCCGGCCGCGGCGACGCCGGCGGACGACGCCGCGCGCCTCTCATGGCTCGCCGGCTGTTGGTCGGGAACGGCCGAAGGAGTCGTCACCGAGGAGCACTGGACCTCGCCCGCAGGAGGCGTGCTGCTCGGCATGAACAAGGCGGTCGCCAACGGACGGCTGGCCTCCTTCGAGCACCTGCGCATTGCGCCGCATGAGGGGCGCCTCTGCTACCTGGCGAGCCCGCAGGGCGGCGCCGTCACCGCGTTCTGCGCCATCGAGATCGGCGATCAGCGCGTGGTGTTCGAGAACCGCGAGCACGACTTCCCGCAGCGCATCCTCTACCGGCGCGACGGGGACCGGCTGCACGCCCGCGTCGAGGGCACTCTCGACGGCAAGCCCGCGGGCGACGAGTGGGAGTGGAGCCGCTGTCGGGATTGAAACCGCGCGCGGCTACACGACGCCCTGATCCAGCATCGCGTCGGCGACCTTCATGAAGCCGCCGATGTTGGCGCCGTCGACGTAGTTGACCGGGCCGTCGCCGCGCTTGCCGTAGCGCACGCAGGTCTGTGTGGATCTCCTGCATGATGAGCTGCAGGCGCTGGTCGACCTCCTCGCGGATCCACGACAGGCGCATGGCGTTCTGCGTCATCTCCAGGCCGGAGACCGCGACGCCGCCGGCGTTGGCGGCCTTGCCCGGCGCGAACAGGATGCCGGCGTCGACGAACTTCGCCACCGCGCCCGGATCCGACGGCATGTTGGCGCCCTCGGCGACGCAGACGCAGCCGCTCGCCAGCAGCGTCTCGGCGTCGTCGCCGATGATCTCGTTCTCGGTGGCGCACGGCACGCGCGACGTCGCAGGGCACCGACCACGGGCGCTGGCCGTCGAGGTACTCGCGCCCCGCTGTGCGCGTCGACGTACTCGCGCATGCGGCCGCGGCGCGCGTTCTTGAGCTCCATCACCCAGGCGAGCTTGTTCGCGTCGATGCCGCTCTCGTCGACGACGGTGCCGGCCGAGTCGGAGAGCGTGACCACCTTGGCTCCCAGCTCCAGCAGCTTCTCCACCGCGTACTGCGCCACGTTGCCCGAGCCCGACACCGCCACCCGCTTGCCGCGCAGGTCCTCGCCGCGGGTGCCCAGCATCGCCTGGACGAAGTAGACGCAGCCGTAGCCGGTCGCCTCGGGCCGGATCAGCGAGCCGCCCCAGGCGCTCCCCTTGCCGGTGAGCACGCCGGTGAATTCGTTCGCCAGCTTCTTGTACATGCCGAAGAGGTAGCCGATCTCGCGCCCGCCGACGCCGATGTCGCCCGCCGGCACGTCGGTGTTCGGTGCCGATGTGGCGCCACAGCTCGGTCATGAACGACTGGCAGAAGCGCATCACCTCGCCGTCGGACTTGCCCTTGGGGTCGAAGTCGCTGCCGCCCTTGCCGCCGCCCATCGGCAGCGTGGTGAGGCTGTTCTTGAACACCTGCTCGAAGGCGAGGAACTTCAGGATGCCGAGGTTGACGCTGGGGTGGAAGCGCAGCCCGCCCTTGTAGGGGCCCGAGCGCGCTGCTCATCTCGACGCGGAAGCCGCGGTTGACCTGGATGTCGCCGCGGTCGTCCACCCACGGCACGCGGAAGATCACCGCGCGCTCGGGCTCGACGATGCGCTCGAGGATGCGGCCGGCCTGGTAGCGCGGCGTGCGCTCGATCACCGGCCACACCGACTCGACGACCTCGTGCACCGCCTGGTGGAACGGCGCCTCGCCGGGGTTGCGCGCCGCCACCTGCTGCAGGAACTCTTCCATCGAGCTCATGCCGACGTCCCTCGTCTGTTTTCGTCGCGGGATTGCTGGGAGCGGCGGCAGAGTAGCAAACCCGGCCGAAAAAGAGCGAGGAGGCGAGGCGCTCGCCTCCTCGCTCTCGGCTGTGACCCCGCTGTTGGACCGAGAGGTCCCTGGCCCGGGTGTCTGCGACGTCCTCTTCCGGGCGCTTGGCTCAGCGGCAGGCCGCTGCCTCGGTTCGACCCTCGGAGCTGGCTGGCCTCATTTCGAGGCGGCCGGGGCCCCGAGGGCCCATCGCTGGTCCGGTGGTGTCATTTCACCCCCGTCGGTCGTTCACTGCGATCACGCTACACCCGCACGCAAGTCTTGGGAAGGCCGGGAGGACGAAACGAGGGCGAAAGTGCTGCGACAGTTTGCGCGGCGCCACCTCGATCTCGCGGCGGCGACTTGAGGCTATGGGGAGGTGCCCGGCGCCACCAGGCTGGCCCCCACCAGCAGCGCAATCGCTCCACCCGTCGTCTGTGCCGCATTCAACCCGAGGCGGAAGTCCTTGTCGGAGAACGTCGCGTAGACGTCGATCGGCTGATGCCAGGTCGGGTTCCAGCCGGCGCCGGTGTGCATGCCGCGCTCGTTCTCGCGCAGGCTGATCGCCGGCACGAAATCCATGAACGGCATCGAGTCCGTGTTGGTCATGTGGGAGCCCACGGCGGCCGGATAGTCGGTCGCGAACTTCTCGTTCGCCGTCCGGAAGAGGAACGCCAGCTTCATCGCCTCGTCGGCGCGCAAGGCGGTGGACTGGAACTCGATGTTGATGTCGGCCTCCGGCCGCTGCTCCGGGTTCCAGGTGCCGTCGGCGCGGGGCATGCCGTGATCCCACATCATCATGTCGTGCTGGATCATCGCCAGCCACTTCGGCTCGGGGTACCGCCCCGAGCGCGGCGGGTCTTCCTTTCCCTGCAGCCCCGCGCGCTGCTCGACGTACGCCCGCGCGCCGTTGAGGCCCGTTTCTTCGTTGTTCCAGAGCACGAACCGGATCGAGCGCTCCGTCTGGACGTCGGGCATGCTGAAGATGCGGGCGAGCTCCATGACCAGGGCGGTGCCCGAGCCGTTGTCGTTCGCCGCCTCGCCCCAACCGTGGCCGTCCATGTGCCCGCCGACGATGTACATCTCCTGCGGGCGCGTCGTACCGATCTTCGTGCAGTAGACCTGCTCGCGCGCGCCGTCTCGAGCCGGCTCGCGGTTGAGCTCGCGCAGTGCCGGATCGGGTTGGGCGTCCGGATCGGTGTTGACACCCGTGCGGCGTTGGATGCCCCGGTAGCGCGACCCGCCCGGACCGAGGCGGACCTCTCCGCTCCCGATGACCGGCTCGAAGGGCGCTTGCTGCGCCCGGCGCTGCCGCGGGCGCGGGTCGGCGCGCTGTACACGTACTTCAAGCGTTCGGTCGCACACCCGTAGCTCTGGAGTTGCGCCTCGATCCAGTCCACCGCCTTGCGGTTGCGCTCGGTCCCCTGCCGCCGGTCGCCGAACGCGGTGAGGCCCCTGATCGTGGCCTTGTACTTCTCGAGGTCGAGACGGTCGATCAGGGTCTGGACCGTCGCCTCGCGGGGATCCGCTGCGCTCGCCGCTTGCTGCGCGCTGGCGGACGCACGATCGAGCACCACGAGAAGCGCCGCGGCAACAAGTGCGAGTCGGACGACTCTCATCCGCACCTCCATGCGTCGAGCGGGGAATACCCTAACGCAGCCCGCGTCCCGTCACCAGGTAAGTCGCGAAGCTGCCCAGCCAGTGGCCGCCTTCGTAGTGCTCGCCGGTGACCTGCGGCAATGCCGCGTCGCGGTGAGCCTTGGCCGCTGCGAGCAGCGCGGCCCGACGCGCGTCGTCGCGCGGTAAGCCGGCGGCGATGCCTTCGAGCATCCACGCTCGCGAGAGGTTGAGGCCGTCGAGATGGGCGAGCTTGGGGTCGGCGCGGTCGGTGACGATGCCGACGGGCAGCCAGGCGGCGGAGCCGTCGCGCGGCACCTCGGGAAGGAACGTGGCGAGCCATCCTGCGAATTGCGACGGCGGCAAGACGCGGCGCATGAGATCGGCCTCGGCGAGGCAGGGCGAGAGGAAGTCCTGACCTGACGGCTCGTAACTCAGCGGACAGTCACGGTCGCTGGCGTAGAGGCGCGTCGACGTGCGCTCGAGCAGCGCCGCCATCTCGGCGTCGCCGGTGCCGCGGGCCCAGTCGAGGACGAGGCCGAATGCGAACGCGGTCTGGTCGTGCTCGCCGATGCGGATCGGGTAGGCGAGCTTGGGCAGCCAGGTCGCGAGCTGCTCGCGCGCCGCGGCGACCAGCGGCGCCAGCGCCTGCCGCCACGCCGCGACTTGCGCGCGCACCTCCGCGGGCGACGACGCGTCGGCGGCCCACTCGTGCAGCTCGAGGTCGAGTTGGAGCAGCCAAGCCAAGCCGTAGGGGCGCTCGTACGAAGCGCGGCCCGGTGTGCGCAGGTAGGCCACCTCGGGCGCGACGCGCGCCGGCGTCAGGCTCACCGCCAGCGCCGCGCGCGCCTTCGCCGCCGTCGGCTCGTCGAGCCCCCGGCGCGCCAGCCGCGCCAGCAGCCAATGGCCGTGCACGGACGAGTGCCAGTCGTAGCAGCCGTAGAAGGCCGGGTGCAGCTCGCGCGGCGGCTTGGCGTCGGCGTCGCTCGCCAGCACGTGCGAGACCTTGTTCGGGTACTCCTGATGCACGCAGGCGAGGGCGAGAGCGGCGAAACGCCCCGCGGCTGCGGCATCCAGAGCCGCCTCCGCGGCCGGCGCCGCGGCCGCCACCAGCGACGCCCCGAGCACGAATCCGAGCCGACGAACGGCGCCTGCGCTCATGCCGGCGAGTCTCTCATGCGCGTACGATGGCGGGCCGCGAGGAGGAGCGAATGAACGAGCCGACGACCACCCTGCCCATCGACGACCTCCCTGCCGAGGACCTGCGCCGCGCCGTCGAAGACGTCGGCGGCATCGCCGTGCTGCGCGGTGGCGGTGGCGAACGCGGCTGGAACGGCATCCGCTACCGCGTCGGCCTGTCGGCGAAGAACGTCGCCGCCGAGAAGCTGTCGATGAACCTCGCCACCATCCCGCCCGGCGCCGTCGCCCGCGCGCACGTCCACGTCGGCTTCGAGGTGATGCTCTACATCCTCCAGGGCCGCGTGCGCCACGAGTACGGCGACGGCCTGCGCCAGAGCGTCGACAACGAGGCCGGCGACTTCATCTTCATCGCCCCCGGCGTGCCGCACGAGGTGTTCAACCTGAGCGACAGCGAGCCGGTCGTGGCGGTGGTGGCGCGCTCCGACGCCAGCGAGTGGGAGCACATCGTGCCCTACGAGCGCCCGCCGCGCTGAGCGGCTGCTCGCCCCTCAGCGCTTCACGACCGCGCCGCTGGCGTGACTCCGCAGGGCCCCGGGTCTCGGCGGCGTCGTATCCTTGGCACCAACATGACCCGCCACCCATCCACCTCGCGCATTCTTCGTCGGCCGATTTGGTTGGCGATCGCGCTGGCGTCGCTGCTCCCCGCCGCCGGACGCGCGGCGGACTGGCCGGACAAGGTGGACCCTTGGGTCATCGACCGCCTGGCCGAGCCCGCGGCGGAGAGCGAGTTCCTGATCGTCCTCGCCGAGCAGGCTGACCTCTCGGCGGCGCTCACCTTGCACGGCAAAGGAGCCAAGGGCGAGCGCGTCGTCGCCCTTCTCCGCGCCAAGGCCGCGAGCACACAGGGCCCCATCCTGGCGCTGCTCGCGGCGGAGCGCATCCCGCACCGCGCGATGTGGGTGGCCAACATGATCTGGGCGCAAGGAGATTCCGGGCTCGTCGCCCGCCTCGCCGCACGGCACGACGTCGCCCGCATCGCCGCCAACCCGCGGGTGCGGATGGCCTTGCCGGCGACGACCGATGCCGGCGCCTGGACGGAGACCGTGGATGCCGTCGAGACCAACCTCACCCGCGTGCGGGCTCCGGAGGTGTGGGCCGCCGGCTTCACTGGACAAGGTGTGGTGGTCGGAAACCAGGACACGGGGATGGATTGGGACCATCCGGCGTTGAAGAACCAGTACCGCGGTTGGGACGGCGCCACCGCGAGCCACGCCTACAACTGGCACGACGCCATCCACACGGTGGCCGGAGCCAACGCTTGCGGCGCCAACTCGCCGGAGCCTTGCGACGACCACGGCCACGGCACGAGCACCACCGGCATCGCCGTCGGCTCCGACGGCGCCGCCAACCAGATCGGCATGGCGCCCGGCGCCAGGTGGATCGGCTGCCGGAACATGGATGCCGGGGTCGGCACCCCCGCTACCTACGCCGAGTGCTTCCAGTTCTTCCTCGCCCCCACCGACCTCGCCGGCGCCAACCCCAACCCATGGCTCGCCCCCGACGTGATCAACAACTCGTGGGGGTGCCCGCCCGAGGAGGGGTGCACCGACCCCAACGTCCTGCGCACCGTGGTGGAGAACACGCGCGCGGCGGGCATCGTCGTCGTCGTCTCGGCCGGCAACGACGGCCCGGGCTGCTCCACCGTCTCCACTCCGGCGGCCATCTACGATGCGAGCTTCACCGTCGGCTCGACGCTGAAGACCAGTGACGCACCGTCGAGCTTCAGCAGCCGCGGGCCGGTGGTGGTGGACGGCAGCAACCGCCTCAAGCCCGACATCGCCGCCCCGGGCAGCAGCATCCGCTCCTCGCGGCTTGGCGGTCTCTACGGGACGGGTAGCGGCACCAGCTTCGCCGGCCCTCACGTGGCGGGCCTGGTGGCGCTGATGATCTCGGCCGAGCCGGGGCTCGCCGGCGAGGTCGACGCCGTCGAGGAGCTCATCCGCTCCACCGCCGTCCGGCCGGCCAGCACGGACACCTGCGGCGGCATCCCCGCCGGCACCTTCCCCAACAACACCTTCGGCCACGGTCGCATCGACGCGCGGGCGGCGGTCCCGTCGAGCCCAGGCTTCCTGCTCACCAGCGGCCCGCCGAACCTCGAGGTGTGCCCACGCGCGAATGGCGTCTTCGACGTGCACGTGGTGCGCTTCCAGGGCTTCTCGGAGTCGATAACCCTCGGTGTCAGCGGGCAGCCGGCGGGGACGACGGCGACCTTCGGCACCAATCCGGTGACGCCGCCGGCGCAGACGACGATGACGGTGTCTGACACCGCGGCGGCGGCGCTGGGGAACTACCCGTTGACGGTCACCGGCGCGGCGAGCGGCGGCACGCAGCACCAGTGGACCGTGTCGCTGGGGATCTCCGCCCCGCCGGACGCCGTCGCCCTCGCCAGCCCGGCCAACGGGGCGACCGGGGTGTCGCAGCTTCCCACCCTCAGCTGGTCGCCGACGCCGCGAGCGACGGCCTACGACGTCGAGGTGGCGAGCGATGCCGGCTTCACCGACGTCGTCTTCTCCCGCACGGCGTGGCCCATCCACGCCGTGTCGATTCTCTCGTCACTACAGTCCGCCTATCGCTACTTCTGGCACGTCCGCGCCTCCGGCTCGTGCGGACCGGGGCCGATCTCGGCCACGTTCTCGTTCACCACCGGCGGGACGGGGCTCATCTTCGCCGATGCATTCGAGAGCGGCAGCTCCTCGGCCTGGCTCGCCACTCCTTAGGGATGGCGCCGTCCGTCAGGACGGGTGGATCCAGCCGACCAGATCGACGCGGTAGCTGGCGAAGTACTGGGCGGTGAAGAGGTCCGCGCCATCGACGAAGGTGAGTCCCCGGAGGACGACTTGGCGGTCGTGTTCGAGGCGGTCGTAGATCAGGTTGAGGGCCCAGCGTTCCTGCGTGTCGACGTCGCGGATGAAGGGCCGAACGGCGCGCGGCAGGGTCGCTCCGATGCCGCTCGGATCGAGGATGCCGCCATCGCCGCGCGCCGGCGACGCGGTGCCGCGAATCGAGAGGATCGCACCGATCACGCCGCGAGGCGGCCGCCCGAGCCCCTGCACCTGCCTCAGGTCGAACTGGCCGAACGTCTGGGTCGCCTGGACCACGCGCTGCAGCAGCGTGATCGGATCGGGCAGCATCTCGATGCGGTGAGCGTGCGCGCGAGACGGCGCCGCGGTGGCTCCGACCACTGCCCACACTTCGTCGACCCGAATCTGGCCGCCGCCGCCGCCCGGTGTCTGGTCCGCGGTCAAAACGATCGACACGAGGCCCGCGGCCGCGGGATCGACCGGCACCGTCCACGCCGCGATCTGCCAGGTGTCCGGATCGGGCGGTGTCGACACCGCGAACTGGGCGATGTTGCCTCCCGAAGCCAGCGCGAAGAAGGCGGCCGAGCTGGAGAGGTTCTTGAAGCGCACCATGACCGAGACGAAATCGGTCGTTTCCGGCACGGTGAACGAGGTACTGATGCCGTCGTTGGCGTCGTTCGTTTGCGTGATGTCGTAGCTGCGCGGAGCGGTGACGAAGTCGACGGTATTCGGCGCCACTGTGGGAGCGAAGTTGAGTTGCCAGCCGAGCGGCACCGGGCTGTCGTCGCCGCGGCGGAAGTCGCCGTTCTCGAGCAGGTTGCGCTCCGGGGCGGCGGCATGGTGACGCTTGGCGCCGAAAGGAAACGCCGAAAGTGAATCGGTGGTGATGGCGTCTTCCAACGAGCCGGCAAGAGTGATCGAGCGGCTGACGTTGACCTGGCTGTTCTCCAGCTTGACGATCGACCCGAGGAGCGGCTGGATGTCGAGCCAGCGGCCCGGGAAGGGCTCGCCCTGCTGATCCGCTTCGTAATAGACGTCGCGCAGCGTCGTCTTGGTGAGGCCTCGGACGCGCACGCCGAGGTCCCAATCTTCGACCACCAGGTGCTCGAGGCCGAGCACGTCCGCCGAGTCGATGTCGATCGCAATCCCTTCGCCGCCATTGCGGCAATGCCAGATCCTCCCCTCGCGGACGGAGCAGCCGTTGCAGTGCCGGAAGGCCCTCAAGCCGACGTCGCAGCGGTTGATCTCGAAGGCGCCGAGGTGGTTGCTGCCGGCGTACTCGGTGACGCCGTCCGAAAGCACGACGCCGATTGGAAAGTCCCAGATCTGGAGGTCGTGCAGCCGCAGGAACTGCGCGCCGCTGAAGTCAATGCCGACCCGAGGCGCCTCCCCGGCCGGCGGCTTGGCGAGCAAGCCGAGCAAGACCAGCCGCTCGACGCCACCGCGATGAATGCCGGCCGCGAAGCGGATCGCGGGTTGTCCTTCCGCCGGCAGCCCGCGCAGCACCGACCGGTCGCCGTGACCGCTCAGGATCACGTTGAGCGGAACGGTGATCGTGCCGACCCAGCGGAAGACTCCCGAAGCCGCCGGCACCAGCGCGATGCCGCCGCCGGCCCCGGCGACCGCGTCGAGCGTCGCCTGGATTCGCGCCCGGTTGTCGGTGAGGTCGTCCGCGATCGCGCCGTCTTCGACGATCGACCGGCTGGTGAGGCCGGGCGCGCCGCGTTCGCAAAAGACGAAACGATTGACCGCCAGCAGCGCCTCCCGAGTATGGGAATGGCACTCGAGATCGTTGTTCAGATCGGGCATGACGTCGTTCATGAAAACCGCTGGGACGTCGTTCAGGATGTCGGGCATGGAGCAACTCCTTGTTGGAACGGGGTTCTCCTGGACGTACGAAAAGATCCACGAAGGCGGATCATCGAGGGCCGCGTGCGCGACGAGCACAGCGAAGCTGTGCGAGCGCATCGCCCGGTGATGGCCGTCGTGGCGCACGGCCTGGCGCCGATCCCTAGCGGAGACGATCGGATCTCGATCTGATCGCGGCACGCTGGATCGCGCCGCAAGTTGGCGAGGTCAGCCGGTCAATACGCGAGGATGATGCCCGCGGTCACCTCGCCCTGGAACAGGTCGCCGTTGGCGTACGAGTAACAGCAGTCGTCGTGGAAATCGTCGTCGTCGAAATCGTCGTCGGCGGTGTCCGTCCAGTAGGCGCGGCCCTCGAAGCGGAAGCCGAAGTTCCGGTTCATGAATACCTTGACCCCGCCGCCGAAGCTGCCCGACAGACGTTCGTCGCTGCTGGCGTCGCGCAGGTGCGGGTCGAGCCGGGTGAGGCCCAAGGACATGACGCCGTAGAACTTGAACTGGCCCGGGCCGCCCTGGAAGACCATTCCAAGCTGGAGCATGTCGATGTCCACGTCGGCGATGGCGCGGTCGTCGCCGAACAGCTCGTCGTCGTCGGTGGTGAACTGCGTCGGCTGGTGGCTCCCCAGCAGCTCGATCGCGAAGTACTCGGTCAGCGCCACCTCGACCCGGGCGCCGAAGACCTCGCTCTCGTCCACGTCGACGTCGCGCTCGAAAAGCGCGTTGTCCCTCGCCTCGAGCTCGCCTCCCCACCGGTATCCCGCGAAAGGCGAGATCTCCACGCGCGTCGGCTGCGCCAGCGCCGGCGCGGCAGCGAACGCGAAAGTCGTAGCGAGCAGAACGTGGGCTGCGACCAGGATGCGCGGCGCCGCGGCGTGGCGGTGCATGGAGGGATCAGGGGTAGCGGTTTCCGCTCCACGACGAGCGTACCACCACGAGGAACCCTACCGAAAGACGAGCAGCCGGTGCTCACCCTTTCCATCGCTCCCCGTGCCCTTGTCCTTGCCCTTGTCCTCGTCCTCGCCGCTTGGCGGCTTCTCCTCGGCTGGCGGCTATTGGACGCTGGCAGCTTGCGCCGCCTGGCGGGTGATCTGCTGGCGGGCCCGCAGGCGCCTCCCGGCGCTCTGGCGCCCTTGCTCCTGGAGCTGCACCTCGGTGGCGTGGCGTCGTGCCGTTTCCTGGCCGCTGGTCCTCTTGGAGCATCAGCTCGGCTTGTTCCAGCCGCTGCTGGCGCCGGATGGTCTGTGGCGTCGGGTACGCGGCATGGGGCGCGCGCACCGTCTGAAGCCTCGTGTTCGGCGGCCGGTAGATCCGGGGCGCGGCTCTCCCAGTGTCAGTCGATCGTGTTTCATGAGGCCTTCCAGTCCCGACGAGGCGGCCCGCCCGGCGGAACCGGGCGGGCCTATCTACGAGTCTCTGCGCGGCAGCCTAGGTCTTGTCGACAGGGACGACCTTGGACACGCCGGTCATGCCGGTGGCGATGGCGACCGCCTGCTGGCGGCGATCGCTCATGAAGCCGCGATCGAACGTGAGCGTAACGACGCCGCTCGCCACGTTGGTCCCGATCGTGAAGCCGTCGCCTCCCATCTTGTCGATGAGCGCGAGCCGCAGCTTGGTCTCGAGGACGGCATCCCTGACTTCCGCGTCGGTCTCGCCGACGACTACGGCGGCCTTGCTGGGATTGGCGACGTTCGCCTCGAGGCGGATCTCGTTCTCGACGTCCTCGACGCCGGCAACGGACCTCGCGACGGTGCCCGCGAGCTCCATGGTTTCACGCTTGTCGACGGTCCCCTCGAGCTTGACCTCGCCGCCGAGCGAGCTCACGTCGACGTGCAGGCTGTCGGTGCCGAGCTTCTCGAGCAGCGCCAGCTTGACGTTCAGCGTGGTCGTCCAGTCCGCCTGAAGGTTCGGGGCTTCCGTCGGGGCCTTCGTCGGGGCTTTCGTCGTGGCTTGCGCCGCGGTGGTGCCGATCAGCGCGATGCCGACCAGAGCGATCTTCACGAGTGTCTTCATTCTCATTGTCGTCTCCAAGAGCGGCTGGCGGCAGAGATGCCGCAGCCAGGTATTTGTGGGGTCGAGCGGTGCACGAACCCCGGAAGCGCCTTGGTGAGGGCTGAGGGCCGCGATGGCCGCAGAGCTCAAGAAAGCTGTTTGGGATACACCATGCAAGTTTGCAGCCGACGAGCGTGGTGCGACAACTGCACGGCTTAGTTGAAGCGGCCCACCGTGATCCGCGCGCACCTTGCACATCGCGCCGGAAACCCGGCGCTTCTTGCACGATCGGGACAGGCGGGCGCCTGAGGCGCCAGAAGGCGCTAGGTGACGCCATGCCTGAGCTCGTGGCTCACCCCTTGCACTCGCATCCAAAATGTTGCGAATCACTCCCAAAAAATTTGCTCTCGTATTGACGCTATTGGCGACGCCGGCCGCCGCCGTTCCAACGGTAGAGCCCGCGGCCGCGCCCGTGGAAGTCACGGACGCCGACCTGCAGGTCGCCCTCGACCGCGCCGCCTTCTCGCCCGGAGAGATCGACGGTCACGGCGGTGCGAACACACGCAAGGCGCTGGCCGCCTTCCAGGGCGCGAAGTCGCTGCCGGTGACCGGCACGCTGGACGCCACGACCTGGAAGAGCCTGTCGACGGCGTCCGCCGGGCCGACCTGGGCCGGCTACACGATCACCCCGGACGACGCGGCCGGTCCCTACCTGGCCAGCATTCCCGAGGACATGGAGGAGAAGTCGAAGCTCGAGCGGCTCGGCTACACCTCGATCCTGGAGATGCTGGGCGAGAGGTTCCACGCCGCTCCCGATTTCCTGCGCCAGCTCAACCCGCGAGCCAGCTTCGCGGCGGGCGACAAGATCACGGTGCCGAACACACGTCGCGATCCGGCGACTGTCGAGGCCGGGGCGACCGTCGAGGCCGGTGACGTGCGGGTGGTGGTCTCCAGGGAGGCCGGCACGCTGACCGTCGACCGCGACGGCGAGGTGCTGTTCTTCGCGCCGGTGACCTCCGGCAGCGAGCACGACCCGCTGCCGATCGGCGACTGGAAGGTCAAGGGCGTGGCCCGCGACCCGTCGTTCAGCTACAACCCGGACCTGTTCTGGGACTCCGAGGCGACCGACAGTCAAGGCGAAGATCCCGCCCGGGCCGAACAACCCGGTCGGCGTCGTCTGGATCGACCTCGACAAGCCGCACTACGGGCTGCACGGCACGCCCGAGCCGCGAACGATCGGCCGCACCACCTCGCACGGCTGTGTCCGACTGACCAACTGGGACGCGATGACGCTGGCGGGTCTGGTGAAGCCGGGGACGCCGGTCCTTTTCCCAGAATTCTCGCTTCGATCAGGAAGCGGCCGTAGACAGACGTCTCAAGCTGCTCATCGGCACTCATTCGCTCGACTATTCGAGGTAATCGGTCTTCGCTCTAGATTCTGTCGTAAAAGTCCTTGCAGCAGCAGCTCCAGGTCCTCGATGACACCGCTCGACGTCCGAGAGTCGAATGCAGCGCCTTGTTCAGCTCGCGCAGCACGCCGACGAAATCGACGACGAGCCCGACGCGCTTCTTGATGCCGTCGCCGTCCTCATACGGCCGGTTGACGCGCGCGATGGCCTGCAGGAGCACGTGATCGCGCATCGGCTTGTCGAGGTACATGCAGTATAGCATCGGCGCGTCGTAGCCGGTCAGCAGCTTGTCCGTGACGATGAGGATCTTCGGCTACTCGCCCGGCTTCTTGAAGAGCTTCCGCACGTCTTCCTCGCGCTTCGTCGACAGCTGCAGCTCGGCGACCAGCGGCCGCTCGATGACATCGGCTGCATTCTCCGTGTAGACCGCCTCCGACCATTCGGTCGGCAGCAGCCGATCGAGCGCCTGCTTGTACTTCGCGCACGCCTCGCGATCCACACGCGACGAGAAACGCCTTGTAGCCGAGCGGCTGCACGTTCTCCTTGAAATGCTTGGCGACGAATTCAGCGACACGCTCGACCCGTTCGTCGGCTTTCAGCAACGTCTTCAGCGTGACTGCGCGGTCGAGCACCTTGTTCAGTTCGTCCACGTCGCTGACGCCCTCGGCCTCGGCCAGCGAGAGGAACTCCTTCTCCAGGATCTCGTTCGGCAGCAGCATCTCGCTCGGCGCGAGCGTGTGGCGTAGCGTCACGGTCGTGCCGTCCTCGATCGACTCGCTGGATCGAATACTTGTCGAGATAGCCGCTGCTCGTCCTCGTTGCCGAAGACTTTGAACGTGCCCTTGCCGTGGGCCGTCTTAGCGATCGGCGTTCCGGTAAAGCCGATGAGGGTCGCGTTCGGCAGCGCCCCCATAAGGTAGTTGCCGAGGTCCTGGCGACCGAGCGATGCGCCTCGTCGATCAGCACGAAGAAGTTCCGCGCGCGCGCAGCTCGCCTTCCGACACCCTCGAACTTGTGGATCATCGAGATGATCAATCCGCGAAAGTCGATCTTGCAGCAGCTCCTGCAGCCCGTCCTTCGGGTTGCTCGCCACGACCTTGATTTCCGCCGCTGCATCTCGCCGACGATCGCTTCGACCCATCCTTTGAGCTGACCTTCGAGCTCGTTGCGATCGACCACGAGCATCACGGTTGCGCCGGAGAAGCGAGCCTTGTCCTCCAGGATCATTCGCGCGGCTGTGATGAGCGTGAAGGTTTTGCCCGAACCCTGCGTGTGCCAGACCAATCCGCCGTCTTCGCTGCGGATCCGCACACCGCTCCACCACTTTCCGCACGGCGCGCGCTGATGTTGGCGAAGGACAGACTTCTGCAGTTCATCGTCCTTGACATAGAAGAGGATCCAGTTACTCCATAACGATTTGCTACGATGATGTCGAACGCATCAGCGAGCCTGCGTCCGAAACTTCGTTGATCATGGTGTCGCCGCGCTGCAGTTCACGTCCATGTCGTGGATGATCGTGTTCATCCGCGCCACGGCGTAGCTCTCGCCTGAGCTCCTGGCCGTACATCTTAGCGCACCTTGCTGTTGGATCGAGCTCTCGAGCGACGAGCTGCAGCTTGATGAGAGACTGCCGGAGCCGCACGCGTAATCGTGACAGGTCTCGCCCGGCTTCGGGCGAGGATGTTGGCCATCAGGAAGCCGACCTCGGTCGGCGTGAAGAACTCGCCCGCGCTCTGGCCCGAGCCCTCCGCGAACTTCCGCAGCAGGTACTCGTACGCACGACCCAGGAAGTCGGGCTGCACGTCGGCCAGGCCGAGGCGGTAGCGCGGTCGGAGAAAGTCTCGATGACGTCGCGCAGCTTGGCCGGGTTGATGTCGCGCTCGCCGTTGCGCTCGGCGCGAAGTCACCACGTCGATGACACCCGACAAGCGTCGGGTTGTGCTTTACGACGCGCGCACCGCTTTGGTCAGGTGCTCTCCGATGTCCCTGGGCGCGTCGAGCGCCCGCGCTCGTCACCGGCCATCATACGTCGCGCGACCGCGATCACGCCCCAGCGGCTTCGGGCGGCAGGTAGAAGCGAGCAGCTGTGGTCGACTCGGCGATCTCCAGCGCATTCCCGTCGCCAAACTCTCGCGAGCCGCGATCTCGTCGTCGAAGACATCCGACAGCGCTTCAGGAAGAGCAGCGGCAGCAGATAGTCCTTGAACTTGGCGCGTCCTTTCCCGCGGATCGAGAGCGCGTCCCAAGCATCTGTCCATCTCAGCCCTAGAGAAGGGATTCGAACCCTACCGGAAGACGATCGTCTTGTTGCCGTGCAGCAGGACGCGGTCCTCGCAGTGGTAGCGCAGGCCGCGCGCGAGCACGGTGCGCTCGATGTCGCGGCCGTACTTGACCATCTCCTCCACCGAGTCGCCGTGGGCGACGCGGATGACGTCCTGCTCGACGATGGGGCCGGCGTCGAGCTCTTCGCTGACGTAATGGCAGGTGGCGCCGATGAGCTTGACGCCGCGCTCGTAGGCTTGGTGGTAGGGGCGCGCGCCGACGAAGCTGGGGAGGAACGAGTGGTGGATGTTGAGGATCCTCCCCTGCAGCGCCGCGCACATCGCCGGCGGCAGGATGCGCATGTAGCGGGCCAGCACCATCACGTCGCCGCGGTGCTCGCGGTAGAGGCGCAGCACCTCGGCGTGCGCCGCCTCGCCGTGGTCGGCCGTCACCGGCACGTGGAAGTAGGGGATGCCGTGCCACTCGACGAAGCCGCGCAGCGTGTCGTGGTTGGAGATTACGCACGGGATGTCGAAGGCGAAGTCGCGCGCCTTCCAGCGGTGCAGCAGGTCGTAGAGGCAGTGGTCCTGCAGCGACACCAGCACGACGACGCGCTTGGGCTCGGCCGAGTCGGAGAGCTGCCACTGCATCGAGAAGCGGCCGGCGATCTCGGCGAAGCGGCGCGCCAGCTCGGCGCGGTCGAACGGCAACGAATCGGCGAGCACCACCTGGCGCGTGAAAAACCAGCCGGAGCCCGCGTCGGCGTGGTTGCTCGACTCGACGATCCAGCCGCCATGCGCGGCGAGGAAGCCGGACACCGCCGCGACGATGCCCACGCGGTCGGGGCAGGAGAGCGTCAGCGTGTAGTGGCGCGGCGCGTGGAGGTCGCCCATCGCTCTCAGGCGCGCAGGAGCGGCTCCACCGTCGCGATCGCCACGGCCGCAGCGGCCTCGCGTCCGAGCTCGCGTACGACGGCGACGAAGCCGTCGACGTCCTCCTCGCGCGTCCGCCAGTTGACCAGCGCCGGCCGCAGCGCCACCTTACCGGCGTAGGTGGTGGTGCCGGCGTAGTAGCGCCCGTCGGCGACCAGCGCCTCGCCCAGCCTCGCGTTGAGGGCGTCGAGCGACGCCTCGTCGACGCCGCCCGGGTTGTAGCGGAAGCAGACGACGGACAGCGGCACCTCCGCGAGCCGCTCGAGGTCGGGCGCCTCGTCGACGAGCCGCGCCAGGCGCTGGCCGAGGTCGAGGTGGCGCTCGACCATGGCGCGGTGCCCTTCGCGCCCGTAGGCGGCGAGCGTCGCCCACACCGCGAAGGAGCGCGCCCGCCGCGAGCTCTCGGGGCCGATGGTGCCGAAGTTGGGGCGCGGGTCCTCGGGGTCGGGCAGGTACTCGCCGCTGTAGCGGAAGGCCTTGCGCCATCAGCGCCGGGTCGGCGACGAAGGCGAAGCCGCAGTCGTACGGGACGTTGAGCCACTTGTGGCCGTCGACGCACACCGACTGCGCGCGCTCGACGCCGCGCACGAGGTGCGCGCTGCGCGGCGACAGCGCGGCGAAGAGGCCGAAGGCGCCGTCGACGTGCAGCCAGGCGCCGTAGCGCTCGGCGAGATCCGCGATCTCCGCCACCGGGTCGCTGGCGCCGGCGTTGGGCTCCCCCACCGTGGCGACGACGATCGACGGCGCACCGTCGAGGGCGGCGAGCGCCGCCTCCAGCGCCGCGAGGTCGTAGTTGCCCACCGCGTCGCGGGTCAGCCGGCGCAGGTTGCCGCGGCCGATGCCGAGCATGGCGAGGCACTTGACGGCGCTGCCGTGGATGTGGCCGCTCGCGAACACGGGCACCGGCGGCGCGCCGGCGAGCCCGCGCTCCGCGACGTCGAAGCCGTGGCGCTCGCCCCACCACTGGCGGGCGGCGGCGAGGCCGACGAAGTTCGCCATCGTCGCGCCGGTGACCATCACGCCTCCCCACGCCGCCGGCAGCCCGAACAGCTCGCGCAGCCAGGCGAGCGAGACGATCTCCAACGTGCACGCGAGCGGCGAGGTCACCCAGGCGTAGGCGATCTGGTCCCAGGCAGTGGCGAGCCAGTCGGCGCCGAAGGCGGCCGGCGTCGAGCCGCCGATGACGAAGTGGTAGCAGCGCGGGCCGCCGGTGGCCGCGGTGCCGTCGACGCCGTCGATCAGGCGCCGCAGCGCCGCCACGGCGCCGACGCCGCGCTCGGGCAGCGGCTCGCGAAACGTGGCGCTCACCTCCGCCGCATTACGCGTGCGGGCGGGCAGGTCGTCGAGCCGCTCGAGGTAGGCACGGACGGCGTCGGCGACCAGCGGCAGGGCTTCCTCGATCTCCTCGCGGCGGGGTCCTGGAGCGTCCATGGCGGCTGAGGATACGCCGACCCGGCGGCGCTCCCCAGCACTCGCCTAACACTTCCGCCTCGAAACGGTCTACAATGCGCACCTCGCCCGCCGCGTCGGTGGCCTTGCAGGGTCCACGCGCGGGTTTGGGTCGCCAAGGTCCCGCGACCCGAGGTTCCTCGCCGGGGGAGGCACTCCCGCCGGGGAAAGCGAACGAGGACGCGCACCCGGTGGTCGAGCTGGACCATCGCAGCCCGCGAGCAGCGGCTGGGTTCGGGTCGGTGGCGCGGTGCGCTTGCAAGGAGACGGTCGACTGGCGCGAACGATAGTGGTTCGAACGTCAGCTGCGCGCGCCGAGGGGTGCGCGGCGGCAACGAGCGCGACGAGGCGCGCGCGCGGCGCATGAGGCCCCGCTCGTCATCGCGGGGTCGGCGCCGTCGCGGGCGCGCCCGCCAGCCCGGCCTCGTGCCCACCGGGCCGGAGCCGCTGCCGCTGTTCAAGCGCGCGGCCTCGCACTTCGAGCCCGGCGACCGCCAGCGCGGGCAGGAGTACTTCCAGGAAGGGCGCGCCCAGCTCGAGGTCGAGGGGTCGCGCGCTCGCGCCCGCGTCGCCGGGCTGGAGGCGCCCTACTACCGCGTCGGCGTCGACTGGTCGCAGGTGCCGACGGAGCGCGTGCTGCACGCCTTCTGCGACTGCCAGCGCTTCGCCGACGGCAAGCCGTGCAAGCACCTCTGGGCGACGCTGCTCGCCTTCGCCGAGGCGGCGCCCGACGGCCAGCCGGAAGGCAAGGACCGCCTGTCGCTGCGCCGCGACCGGGCGGCGAACTGGACCGACCTCGGCGCGCCGGCGGTCGTCGAGGAGCGCCGCGACGCGCGCGGCAACGGCTACCCGCCGCGCGGCGACCGCGGCCCGGATCGCCTCGACCGCGGCAGGCGCGGGCGCGAGCGCCCGCCGCCGAGCCGCCGCATGCGACTGCGGCCGCTGGAGAGCTCGTGGCGGTCGCAGCTCGCGGTCGTGCGCGAGGACCTGACTCGGCTGGCCGCGGTGCCGGTGCCGGCAGCGGCGACGACAGCGCTCAGCGCCGGCGCCGCGACGAGCACGCCCAGCGGCGTGCGCCTGCTCGTCGACACCAGCGCCGGCGAGACCGGCGGCCTCGTGCTCGACGTCTTCGAGACCGCGTCGGGCGGACCCGGCAAGCCGCCCAAGCTGCGGCGGGGCAACCTTTCCAGCGAGCAGCTCGAACGGCTGCTGCTGCCGCGCCGCACCGGCGAAGAGGCACGCGACGCGCAGGAGCCGCCAGCGCTGGTCACCGTGCTGCCACCCGAGCCTCCCAACCGTCCGGTGCGCCACCACCGGCCGTTCGCCCTCGCCCCGCGCCAGGGCATGCAGCGTTTCCGCCTGCCGCCGCGGCTCTACGAGGCCGTGCTGCCGCGGCTGTGCGCGCGCGGGCTGCTCGGCTGGTGGGACGGGCGCAACCCCGTCGACTCGCCGCCGCTGCTGTGGGACGACGGGCCGCCTTGGAGCCTCGCCCTGCGGCTGCAGGTGCCCGGCGCCGGCGCGGCGCGGCTGTCGGGCGCCCTCGAGCGCGAGGGCGAGCGCGTGCCGCTCTCGGCGACGGTGGCGGTGCTCGGCATCAGCGTCTCCTCGAACGGCAGTGAGCCGCCGCCGGCGCTGGCGCTCTTCCCCGACACGCTCGCACGCTTGCAGGCGGTCCCAGCGCGCGACCTGCCGTGGCTGGCGCTGCTGCGCGACACCGGCGAGCTGGTGGTGCCGCAGGAGGAGCTGGCCGAGGCCCTCACCTCGCTGCTCGAGCTGCCGTCCCTGCCGCCGCTCGAGACGCCCGAGGGCTTGCAGCTCTCCGGCGAGCCGGCGAAGCCGGTCCCCAAGCTGGTGCTCGAGCCCGATCCGGCGCCGGCGTGGACCAACCCGCCGCTGCTGGCGCAGCTGTCGTTCCTCTACGGCGGCGCGCAGGTGAGCGCCGGCGATCCGCGCCCCGCCGTGATCGATCCCGAGGGGCAGCGCTTCCTGCGCCGCGACGTCGATGCCGAGCACCGCTATCTGGTGCGCCTGCTCGAGCTGGGCTTCAAGCCGGTGGTGTCGGCGTCGGGGCAGGGGCACGGCCTCGAGCTCAACCCGCGCGACCTTCCCGGCGTCGCCGAGCCGCTGCTGCGGGAAGGGTGGGCGGTCGAGGTGCACGGCACGACGCTGCGGCCGCCGAGCCCACCGTCGCTGCGCATCGAGAGCGGCATCGACTGGTTCGAGCTCTCCGGCGACGTCGACTTCGCCGGCGTCTCGGGCGGCACGCCGGACCGCCTCGAGATGAAGCAGCTGCTGGCGGCGATCTCCAAGGGCGAGCGCTTCGTCAAGCTCTCCGACGGCTCGCAGGGACTGGTGCCGGCGGAGTGGATGACCACCTACGACTCGCTCGCCAAGCTGGCGCAGGGCGAAAGCGACGATGGGCTGCGCTTCCTCCCCTCGCAGGCGCTGCTGGTCGACGCGCTGCTCGCGGCGCTGCCGCCCGCGGCGGTCGACGCCTCTTTCGCGGCGCTGCGCGAGCGGCTCGGCTCGTTCGAGCGCATCAAGTCGAAGAAGGAGCCCAAGAACTTCGTCGGCACCCTGCGCGGCTACCAGCGCCAGGGCCTCGGCTGGCTCGACTTCCTGCGCGAGTTCGGGCTCGGCGGCGTGCTCGCCGACGACATGGGCCTGGGCAAGACCGTGCAGGTGCTGGCGCTGCTCGAGGCCAACCGCGCGCCGGCGCGGAAGGGCGCGAAAGCCCCCCAGAACGGCGACGGCGCGGCGAGCACGGAGGTCGCCGCGGCGGCGCCCGCGCCGGCGAAGGCCCGCAAGGCCAACGGTTCGGGCCGCCTCCCCTCGCTGGTGGTGGCGCCGCGCAGCCTGGTCTACAACTGGATCGACGAAGCCGAGCGCTTCACGCCCAAGCTCAAGGTGCTCGACTACACCGGCGCCGACCGCGACGAGGTGCGTGACCGCCTCGGCGACTACGACCTCGTGGTGACCACCTACGGCACCCTGCGCCGCGACGTCGCCTTCCTCGCCGCGCGCGAGTTCGACACCGTGATCCTCGACGAGGCGCAGGCGATCAAGAACCGCGAGTCGCAGGCGGCGAAGGCGAGCCGTCTGCTGGTGGCGCGGCACCGCCTGGCGCTCACCGGTACGCCGATCGAGAACCACCTCGGCGAGCTCGGCTCGCTGTTCGAGTTCCTCAACCCCGGGCTGCTGGGGCGGCTGCCCTGGCTCGACGTGCTCGCCGGCGGCCACACCGCCAGCCAGCAGGAGCTGGCGCTGGTCGCGAAGGGGATGCGGCCGTTCATCCTCCGCCGCACCAAGGCGCAGGTGCTCGAAGACCTGCCGCCGAAGACCGAGCAGGTGCTGCTCACCACGCTGCGGCCGCGCCAGCGCGAGCTCTACGACCAGCTGCGCGCCGCCTACCAGGCGAGCCTGCTCGAGCAGGTCGAGAAGGAGGGCGTCGGCCGCTCGGCCATCCAGGTGCTCGAGGCGCTGCTGCGGCTACGCCAGGTTGCTTGCCATCCCGGTCTGGTGAAGCCGGAGTGGGCGGACGCGGGGAGCGCCAAGCTCGAGGCGCTCTTCGAGCAGGTCTCCGAGGTGCTCGACGAAGGGCACAAGGTGCTGGTGTTCTCGCAGTTCACGTCGCTGCTGGCCTTCGTGCGCCAACACCTCGACGGCCTCGGCGTGCCCTACGCCTACCTCGACGGCTCGACACGCGACCGCGGCGCCGTCGTCGAGCGGTTCCAGACCGACCCCAAGACGAACCTGTTCCTCATCTCGCTCAAGGCCGGCGGCGTCGGGTTGAACCTGACCGCGGCGGGCTACGTCTTCCTGCTCGATCCATGGTGGAACCCCGCCGTCGAGGCGCAGGCCATCGACCGCGCCCACCGCATCGGCCAGTCGAAGGCCGTGTTCGCCTACCGCCTGATCGCGCGCGACACCGTCGAGGAGAAGATGCTCGAGCTGCAGCGCAGCAAGAAGCAGCTCGCAGAGACCATCCTCGAGGGCGGCGGCGAAGGCACGGGACTCGCGGAGCTCACCGCCGACGACCTGCGCATGCTGCTGAGCTAGACCTGGGCGGGGATCCCCGCTCCCACCTGGCCTCCTGGCCCAGAATGTCCGGTGCGGCCGCCGGCCGGTCACCGTCCCTGCCGAGGTACAATCTCGGTCAAAAGCATCGGTCCAGGGGTTTCTTGACGTGCGCGTGACTCGGCCTCACGGAAAGAGGCTTTCAGGTTCGTCCAACATGTGATCACGAGGACGATTTCGGGAGAGGGTGTATGACTAACTACCTGCGCGTGCACTCAGCTGGTGAGGTTCTCAGGGACGCCGCCCACATCTACAGGAAGAACACACGTGTGGTGTTCTGGACCTTCATGCTGCCGATGGCGCCTGCAGCGCTCCTGTACGGATTCGTTTCGGCGCGCAGCAGCCTCGGCCTGGGCAGCTCTACAGCCGTCAACGTGCTCGCCCTGGCGCTGTTGTTTCTCTGCTCCATCTTCAGCACCGCGCCGTTGACTATCGTGCTGGCAGACATCTGCGTCGGTAACTCGCCCAGCGTGATCCACGCCTATCGGCGCGCCTTCGATCGCTCTGTTGGACGGCTCATCGGAACCTTCCTCCTGAGCCTTGCGATCATCATGGTGGGCATGCTGTTCCTGCTCGTTCCCGGCATGGTATTCGCGATCTGGTTCTCCTTCGTGTTGACCGTCGGCGTGCTCGAGCGCCGTTATGGACCGACTGCCCTCAAGCGGAGCAAGGAGCTTGGGAAGGGCTTCTACTGGCGGAACTTTTGCGTCTTGTTTCTTTGCCAGCTATCCGTGCAGCTGATCGTCCTCGCTATCGCGTTGGTCGCCGGAATCCTTGCCGCCGTGATCATGACCGCCACCTCTTCTAAACTGCCTCTCTTCATCGCTCACGAGCTGGTCCAATTAATAGCGTTGATCTTCCTTCCGCTGCCATTGATCACGACGGTGCTGTTGTACTACGACATGCGCGTTCGCAAGGAGGCCTACGACAGCACCGCCCTCGCCGAAGACCTGCGCCGCTGAAGGCGCCTGACAGAAGGAGGATCTCGATGCCGGCCGAAGCATGGTACGTACTGATCGCTGCAGTCCTCGTCGCCGTCGCCCTCGCGCTCTGGAAGGGCAGAGGCCTGACGCTGCGGCACGGCCGCGAAGGCACCGAGATCGGCGTCAAGGAGCCGGCGCCAGGCCGGGCGCAGGTGAAGGTCGCCGAGGGCGCGGTCTTCAAGTCGGGGTCCAAGGCTCGCGACCTCATCGGCGTCAGCGGGGCGGCCCCCGACGCCGACGTCGAGGTGCTTTCCCATGGCAAGGTCGAGGGCGAGATCGGCTCCGTCATCGGCGTCGACGACGGCCGGCGGCGCCCGTCCGACGAATGACCTCCCTCGCCGAGCGGCGCCTCGCGGAGTTCGTCGACCGCGAGGGGGAAATGGCGCTGTTCCTCGACATGCTCGCGCAGCGCGGCAAGGCGGTGCTGTGCCTCTGGGGCGATGCCGGGATCGGCAAGTCGTCGCTGCTGGCGCGCATGACGCACGAGTGCGCCCAGCGTGGCATGTTGAAGGCCGAGGTGACCTGGACCGACACCCGGCCGCACGACTACCTCGCCGTCATGCGAAAGATCAGGGACGACATCCTGAGCTCTCTAGGGCCTGGGCCCCAACCGTCTCCGCCGGTCTCACCGTTCGCCCCCTTCAACGACCTCGCGAACTACTTCACCGTCGACCGTTACGAGCTGACGATCAAGCTGGAAGGGGCGCCGAACGTCAGCGTTGCCAATCAGGCGGTATTCGAGGGCGCCACGACGCGCGACATCGTCGGCATCCAGATCAAGGACACCATGCTCACGCTGCCGCGCACCGACAAGGCGGTGCCAGCCGCCGAGCGGATGGCGCGGCTCACCGACCGCTTCCTCGCCGACCTCGCCGCCGTGGTGGCTCGCTCGCCGCTGGTGGTGTTCCTCGATGCGGTCGAAAAGATGTCGCCGGACACCACAAGTTGGATCTGGGGCGAGCTGCTCGAGGCCATGCGGACCGGCAAGCTGGGAAACGCGGTCTTCGTCCTCTGCGGCCAGTGCGAGCCGGTGCTCGACCGGGAGTGGGAGTTCTTCGTGGAAATGGCCAAGCTCCACCCGCTCGAGCACGGGCATGTCGTCGAGTACCTTGCCCGGCGCGGAGTCGAGGAATCGATCCGCGCTGCCCTGGCGACGATGGTGTTAGCCAACACCGGCGGCCGGGTCGGCGAGGTCGCCAAGATGGTCGACTCTTTCCTCAAGCTCGCGGAGCGGCAGGCGCGTGGCTCTGGACGACACGATCGGCAGGTTTGAGAGCCTGCTCGAGGAGCTGGGCGCCGCCGCCGAAGGCGCCGGCGTCTCCAGCACCGAGGTGCTGCTGCGGGTGTTGCCCCCTACCGAGGCCGAGACCCTGCGCCTGTGCGCCATTCCCCACGACTTCGACGCCGCGCTCGTCGCCGTCCTCGTTCCCGGGCTCACCGCCGAGGAAGCGGAGCAGCGCTGCCGCCGGCTCGCCGAGCTCTCGGTGCTCGCCGACGAGCGGGGTCGGCTCGCGCTGCACGGCTCGGTCCGGCGCGAGCTGTTCGCCGCCTGGCTGCTGCCCGAGGCCCGCGAGGCCTTCGTCGCCGTCAGCCGCCGGCTGGCCGACCACTTCGGCCGCGCGGCCGCGGCGAGCCCGGATGCGGCGGCCGAGCTGCTCGCCCGCCGGCGGGTGTTTCACCTCGTCGGCGCCGACACTGCCCCGGGGTTCGCCGAGTGGGAGGTACTGGTCCGCCGCGCCCGCCACCAAGGCCGCCTGAGCGCCTGCACGCACCTCATCGCTCTCATCCGCGAGTACGACGCAGTGCTGCCGCCGGCGATGGGCCAGCTGGTGGCGTATCACGAAGCCAAGCTGGCCTCCGACCTGCGGAACTTCGACGCTGCGAAGGCCGCCTTCACGAGCCTGCTCGAGCGCGCGTCGATTCCCGTCGAGCTGCGGGCGAAGGCCCTGCTCCGCCTTGGCTTCATCGCCTGTCAGCGCCGCGAATTCGCCACCGGCGCCGAGCACTACCGGGCGGCCCTCGCCATCATCGAGCGCGAGCCCAGCTGCGATCTCAAGACGTACCACGTCCTCAACTCCCTGGCGGAGGCCTATCGCGAGCTCGATCGGATGCCCGAGGCCGAGGCGCTGGTGCAGCAGGGAATCGAAGGGGCGCGGCAGGCGCGCGACCCGTCGGCACTGGCGAGCCTCTACAACGACCTCGGAACGCTGCACCTGCGCCGCCGCGAGGTCGACGAAGCGGTCGCCGCACTGCGCCAGAGCCTCGATCTCACCGAAGGCCTCGGGGATCGCTTTCGCGCCGCTCAGGTCTACAACAACCTCGGCATGGCCTACGCCGAGACCGCCGACTGGCCGCAGGCGGAGAAGCTCTTCGGCCAAAGCCTGCGGCTCAAGCGCGAGGCCGGCGATTCCCTCGGACTGGCGACCACCCTCATCAACCATGTCCGCGTCCTCCGGCAACGGCAGGATCTGGTACGGGCGATGGCCGACACGCGACAAGCCATCGACCTCTTCGCCGAGATCCACGAGCCCCACCGCCGCGCCCTGGCGATCCGCATGCTGGCCCGGTTGCACCTCGACGCCGGCGACCCCGGGGCCGCCGATAGCGCCTTCGCGGAGGCCATCGCCCTGTTCGAGGAGTCGCGCGCGCTCGCCGAAAGCGAGGCCACGCGCTCGGAACGAGCGGCGGTCGGACAGCGGCCGGCCGGCATCCCCTGGTGGGCGTGGGCCACGCTGGTCGGCTTCATCGCCCTCTGCCTGCTGTTCGGCGTGCTGGTGGCGCTAGCCTGAGCGCCGGCGGCTGGACCGACGGCGGGGCGGACCGGTGGCTTCGGGCACGGGCCTTGCTCAAAAGGTCGCGTCCGCTCAAGCCCGTGCCACGATGACGCTCCGGCTGCGGCTCTTCGCCCTGCTCGTCGCCCTGGCGGCGCTGCTCGCTGTCGGCGAGTGGGCGCTCGTGCGTGCTCTGTCGCGAGACCTCGAGGACGAGCTCGCCACCGCCGCCGCATCGGTGAGCCAGGACGTGCTGCGGCTGCTGCATCTGGGTGATGCCCTGCCGCCGCCGCCGGCGGCCGGTGCGGAGGGGAAGCCCGGCGCGAAGATCGAGCGGCGGGTGTTCGTGATGGAGGACCATGCCGTCGTCAAGCGCAAGCCGGGCGGTGACGCTGAGCCGCTCGTCGAGAGCGCGCCAGGCAAGCCGTTGCTACTGCCGCCGGTGAAAGCTCCGGAGGGGCCTCCGGGCACCGAGGAAGCCCGCGGCGTCGTCGAGCGGCGGACCATGGGCCCGGACGGCAAGATCATCACCGAGCGCCACCAGGTGACCGCGCGGTTCGAGCCGGGCTCGGCCGCGCACGTGGTGGTCTTCCGCGGGCCGAAGGACGCGCAGCGGGTGGCGGTGCCGACCTCCGGCGTCGAGCACGCGATCGAGCGTTTCACGCGGCGACTGCTGCTCGCCTCACTGGGGCTGTTCGGCGGCGCGCTGCTGCTCGGCGTGGTCGTCGCACACCGCTTCACGCGTCCGCTGCAGCGACCTCGCCGCGGCGGCGCGGCGCGTGGGCAGCGGCGACCTCGGCGTGCGAGCGCCGGCGGCGCCCGGCGAAGTGGGCGAGGCAGTGGCGGCCTTCAACCAGATGTCGGAGCAGCTGCTGACCCTCGACGCGGAGACGCGGCGGCTGCGCGCGAGCGAGCAGCTCTCCGAGCTCGGCGAGGTCGGCCGCGGTCTCGCGCACAGTCTGCGCAATCCGCTCAACGCGCTGGGGCTGGCGCTCGACCAGCTCGCCGAACGCGCCGCGGCCGGCGAGGCCGTGGCCGACGATGGAGAGGTGACCGGCGCGGCCGTCGAGCCCGACGCCGTGGCGGTCGCGGCCGCTGCCCGCCGCCAGATCCGCCGCATCGACGCGGCGCTGCGCGGCTTCCTGGCACTCTCGGCCACGGACGCTGCCGCGGTCGAGGTCGACCTCGTCGCGGTGGCGCGCGACGTGGCGCTCGAAGCGCTGCAGACGCGGCCGGCGGGCAACGGATCGCCGAGCGTCGAAGTCGTCGCACACTCCGAACCAGTGCGGCTGCGAGGCGTCGAAGCCGAGCTGCGAGCTGCGCTGCAGGCCTGGTCGTCAACGCCGTCGAGGCGAGCCCGCCGCGGGCGGCAGTGGTGGTTAGCGTCGGCGCACGACGAGCCGAGACCACCGCCGACGCCGGCGGCAGCGACGCCGACCCCAAAACCAGCGCCCGCGCCGTCATCACCGTCGACGATGAAGGCCCCGGCATTCCGCCGTCGGTGCGCGAACGTCTGTTCACGCCGCACGTCACCACCAAGGCCGCCGGCGCCGGCATGGGCCTCTATCTCGCCCACCGGCTCGCCACCACTCGCTACGGCGGAACGCTCGACCTCGCCGACCGCTCCGCGGGCGGCACTCGTGCCACTCTCACGCTGGGTGACCGTGGTGTTGCAGGCGGCGAGGTGCCCGCAACGCGCGAGCGCGGCACTGCGGGCGGAACCATCTCGTGACCGACGAGCGCATCCTCCTCGTCGAGGACGAGCCCGACCAGCGCCGGCTGGTCGCCGGCGTGCTCTCGACCGAGGGCTACGTCGTCGCCGAGGCGGCCGACCTGCCCACCGCCCTCGCCGAGCTCGCGCGCGCTCCCGTCGACCTCGTGCTCTCCGACTGGAAGCTCGCGCTCGGCGGCAACGGCCAGCCCGGCGACGGCATGGAGCTGCTCGCCCACGTCCGCGCCGAGCACGCGGGCACCGGCTTCGTGATGGTCACCGCCTACGGCAGCATCGCCCACGCCGTAGAGGCGGTGCGCGCGGGCGCCGACGACTACCTGCCCAAGCCGTTCGACCGCGGCGCCCTGCTGCTCGCCGTGCAGCGCACGCTGCGCGGTCGCGCCCTCGAGCGCGAGAACCGGCGGCTCGCCGCCGAGGTCGCCGATCGCGACCGCCTCGTCGACCTCGTCGGCCGCTCGGCCGCCATGCAGCTGGTCTTCCGCCGCGTCGAGAAGCTCGCCGGCACCGAGGCCACCGTACTGCTCACCGGCGAGAGCGGCACCGGCAAGGAGCTCGCGGCGCGCGCGCTCCACCGCCTGTCGCGCCGCGCCCACGGTCCGTTCGTGGCGCGTCAACTGCGCCGCCGTCCCCGAGACGCTCGCCGAGGCCGAGTTCTTCGGCGCCGAGCGCGGCGCCTACACCGGTGCCGACCGCACCCGCGCCGGCAAGCTCGAGGCGGCGCGCGGCGGCACCTTCTTCCTCGACGAGATCGGCGAGCTGCCGCTGCCGTTGCAGGCGAAGCTGCTGCGCGCGCTGCAGGAGCGCCGCTTCACCCGCGTCGGCGGCACGGCGGAGCTGGAGACCGACGCGCGCGTGATCGCCGCCTCCAACCGCGACCTCGGCGAGGAGGTGGCCGCCGGCCGCTTCCGCGAGGACCTCTACTACCGCCTCAACGTCGTCGCCGTCGAGATGCCGCCGCTGCGGCAGCGCCGCGAGGACGTGCCGCTGCTCGTCGACCACCTGCGCGAGCGCTTCGACCGCCGCCACGGCAGCCGCACCACGCCCTTCCCACCGAGCCTGCTGCGGGCGCTCGTCGAGCACTCCTGGCCGGGCAACGTGCGCGAGCTCGCCAACGCCGTCGAACGGCTGGTGCTGCTCGCCGAGGACGGCCGCGCCCGCCCCGAGGACCTGCCGCCGGAGGTGGTGGGCAAGACGCGCGGGGCCGGCAGCCGTTTCCAGCTGCCGGCCGGCGGCCTCTCGTTCGAGGAGCTCGAGCGCGACCTGCTGGCGCAGGCGCTGGCCCAGGCCGCCGGCAACCGGGCGCGTGCGGCGCGGCTGCTGGCGCTGCCCTACAAGGCGTTCCTCTACCGCCTCGAGAAGCACGGGCTCGGCGGCGGCGAGTCGTAGCGCGGCTCCGCAATTGGGGAGACCTCGCCCCATTTGGGGAGGCACTCCGCGTCGCAGCCGCGGGCCCGGCGTGTGCGCCACGGTGCTACGCTCGCGCGCCGGAACGTGATCCATTGCCCTCGGAGCTCCCGCGGCCGCATCCAGGGACGGGTCTCCCGGTGAAGAAGTTCTGGGACGACCCCACCGTCGATCCGCTGAGCGGCGACGATCCGGCGACCGCGCTCGCCGCGTCGCTCGCCGTCGACGAGCCCCCCTGCGCGGCGTACTTGTCGCGGCGATGGATCCCGCTCGAGGTGGCGCGCACGGCCGGCGTCCGCTACGCGCCTCGCTTCGCTGGCCGCGCCGCCGTGCTGGCGCCGATGCGGCGGCGCGACGGCGAGCTCGCGGCGGTCACCGCGCGCTACCTCACCACCGTCCGCGGGCAGGAGAAGATCCTCACCGTGGGCCACGAAGGCGGCGTCTTCGCGGTGCTCGACGGTCTGCGCGCCGACCCGCTGGTGCTCGTCGAAGGCGTGTTCGACGCGCTCTCGCTCGCCGTCTGCGGCGTGCCCTGCGTCGCCACCATCGGCCGCTACGTCGCCTGGCTCGCCGAGCTCGCCGCGGGGCGCGCCGTGCTGCTCGGCTTCGACGGCAACAAGGTCGGCGACCACGCGGCGCGCTATTACAAGGACCGCATGCCGAGCTCCAACTGCCGCCGCCTGCGGCCGCCGCCGTCGTGCAAGGACTGGAGCGCCGCGCTCGGCAAGCTGGGTGCCGCCGGCTTGACGCGACGGCTCGCCGCCGCGATGCCGCAGCCGGCCATTACTCATGCATGACCTGATCTGCTTCGGCGAGATCACGCGCGACACCATCGGCGGCGCGGCCGTGGCGCCGGTCGCGGGCTCGGCGTCGATCCTCGACGCGCTCTCCACGAGCTACGGCGGGCGGGCAGCCAACGTCGCCACGTTCTTCGCGCTGCAGGCCGGCGGCGCGGCGCTCGTCAGCGCCGCGGGCGAGGACTTCGTCAGGAGCGGCCACCGCGACGTGATGGAGGTCCGGGGCGTCGACTGCTCGCAGGTGCTGATCGAGGCCAGTCGGCCGACGCCGCAGGCGTTCATGTTCCACACCGGCGAGGCGAGCCAGACCTACTTCTTCCGCGCCGCGGACGCGGCCGCCGACGCGGCCTTCGCCGACCATGTGCGGAGCGTGGCGACGCACGGCCGCGCGCGCTGCCTCTACTGCACGTCGGGGCACCAGGAGCTCAACCTCCACTTGCTGACGCACCTCGCGAGCGATCTCGAGGTCTATGCACCCGGGCAGCAGGTCTTCCACTACCCTGCGGAGGAGCTGGCGCCGTTCCTGGAGACCTGCGACGCGCTGTTCCTCAACGCCCCTGAAGCGGAGTACCTCTATCGCACCATGGAGCTCGACCCGGCCGCCTTGAACGCCACGCACAGGCTCGCCTTTCACGTCGTCACGCGCGGCCGCAACGGATGCACCGTGTATGCGGGGAGCCGGCGCCACGATCTTCCCGGCTGCCCTTCCGCTCGCGAGGTCGACCCCACCGGCGCCGGCGACGCCTTCGCCGGCACCTTCCTCGCCGAGTACCTGCGCGCGGGCGACCTCGTGGCGGCGGGCGCGCTCGCCGCGGTCGTCGCCTCCTTCGTCGTCGAGCGGCGCGGCTGCCAGGAGACCTTGCCTGCTTCCGACGCCGTGCGCCAGCGGCTCGAGGAGTACACCGCCGGCATGAGGACGGGCTCGTGATCTACCTCGCGACCTCGCTGTTCACCGCCGCCGAGCAGGCGTTCGGCGCCTCGCTGACCACACAGATCGAGGCCCTCGGCTACGAGGTCTACTACCCCTGGCGCGACGCCGGCGAGCAGGCGCTGGTCGCCGCCTGGGGCGAGGACTGGCCGCGCGTCAACGCCGAGATCGCGCGGCGCAACCTGCGGGCGGTCGAGGCTTGCACCATCCTCGTCGCCATCGTCGAAGGCGCCGACGTCGACTCCGGCGTGGCGATGGAGGTCGGCTACGCCTGCGCGCTCGGCAAGTCGGTCAAGCTCCTGCGCACCGACTTCCGCACCCAGGGCGCCCGCATCGGCGCCTTCAACCTCATGCTCGGCATCGCCGCCGACGCCATCTGCGAATCCGTCGAGGAGCTGCTCGCCGCCTTACGCGAGCAGCGGACGCCGGCTGGCATTCCAACGACCGCCGCCGCCGTCGCCGCCTTCTACGACCGCGTCGCCGCCGAGTACGGCGACGCCGAGGCCCACCCCACGACGCACGCCTTCCAGGGCGCCGAGGAGGCGGTCACCGCCGAGCTGCTGGCCGGCCGTCGCTTCCGCGCCGCGCTCGACCTCGGCTGCGGGGACGGCAGCTTCCTCGCGCGCGTCGCGGCCGACGCCAAGACCGGCGTCGACGCCTCGGTGGAGATGATCCGCCGCCACCACCGGCGGCTGCCGGAGGCCACGTTCCTGCTCGCCGACTGCCAGCGGCCGCTGCCGCTTCCACTCGGCGGCTTCGATATCGTCCACTGTGCGTTCGTGCTCGACCACTTGACCGACGTCGACGGCTGCCTGCGCGAGGTGCGGCGCCTGCTCGCTCCCGACGGCATCGCGCTGCTCGCGGTTTGTTCACCCGCGCAGCAACTCGGCCGCGGCGACGACGAGGACGTGCTGCGCTACCGCACGGCGGCCGGCAACGTGCTCGCCGTGCACCGCAGCTTCCGCCAGCTCGCGGCCCTCGGCGAGCGGCTGGCGTCGACGTTCCAAGTCGAGGAGACGCGCACGGTGCCCATCGGCCGCGACGAGCTGACGCTCGACTACTACGTCCTCCGACCGTCCGCAGCGAGGATCCCATGAGCGAGGAACCGGTGAGCGCGGACGCGGCGAGCGGCGACGCGGTGAACGCCGAGGTCGTGAGCGCGGAGCACGCCGGGACCATCATCGGCGTCTGCGGCTTCTCCGCCGCCGGCAAGACCACCTTCGCCGCCGAGATGGCGCTGCGCTTCCGGCTGCCGGTTCTGGCCACCGGGGAAGTCGTGCGCGGGCGGCTCATCCAGCGCGGCGAGGCGCTGACGCCCGAAGCCATCGCACGCGTGAGCGACGAGATCCGCCAGGAGACGGGCGGCCGGTTCGTGCGTGTGCTCGCGCCGCAGCTCGCCCGCTCGCTCGCCGGCTCGCCGGTGGTGCTGCTCGACTGCCTGCGCGAGGAGACCGACCTGCTGGCGCTGCAGGAGCTCTCGTACCGCGTCGTCCTCGTCGCCGTGACGGCGGAAGAGGGCGTCCGCATCGCTCGCGCGCAGGGCCGCGCCCGCGAGGGCGACCCGATGACGGTCGAGGGGCTGCGCTCGCTCGACGAGCGCGAGCGGCGCCTCGGCGTCGACCGACTCGTCGCCGGCGCCGACCATGAGATTCCCAACGACGGTGCGCTCGGGGACTTCGTCAACCGCGCGGCCACGGTCGTCAGCGCGATCCTCGCCGCTGTCTGACCTCAGCCCTCCGTCTCGACCTGCGGCAGGACGATCGCCGCCAGCTTGGCGATGTTGCGCGCATCGTCGAGGCCGCGGTGGTGCGTGCCGGCGAGCGGGATCCCCTCCCGCGCCAGCGCGCGCTTCATGCCCATCGGCCGGACGCCGCGCAGGCGCGCGTGCTCCTGCTTGAGGTTGACGTGCCGCTCGAAGCCGGCCGGCAGCGCGAGCCCGTACCGACCGCAGTCGCGCCGCAGCTGGTCGAGGTCGTAGGCTCCCCACGAGGTAAGCACGAACGCTTCGCCGCCGATCCACTCGACGAAGCGCGGCAGCACCTCCGCGAAAGTCGGCGCGCCGTCGACGTCCTGCTGGCGGATGGAAGTGAGCCGCGTACAGAAGTCGCTCAGCTGCGGCGACTCCACGGGCCTCACGAAGGAGCCGAATTCGCGTTCCGCCGGCCCGCGGCTCGACGCCAGCAGCACGGCGCCGATCTCGATGATCTCCATCCGCTCCGGGCTGCCGCGCTCTTCCCAGCAGGTGGCTTCGAGATCGACGACGACGTAGCGCACGAGCGCGCATCCCATCACAGACCCGCTGGTACACTCCGCGCCGATCTGGCCGTCACCAGCGGAGGTGCCATGACCCTCTCCCGTCGTCGCCTACTGAAGCTCGGCGGAGCCGGCGCTGCCGGCGTGCTCGCGGCCCCGCTCGTCTCGACCGCCGAAGCCGCGCCGGTCGAGTGGCCGCAGCCGATCCTCGAGCTCGCCGACATGACGAACGGCGTGGCGCCGATCTCGGTCGACGAGCACAAGGCGCGACTCGCCCGCGCGCAGGCGCTGCTCGCCCGCCACGGTCTCGACGCGCTGGTCGCCGGCCCGGGCACCAGCCTCACCTACTTCACCGGCGCCCGCTGGGGGCTCTCCGAGCGCTTCTTCGGCATGGTGCTCACCGCCAAGGGCGACCCGGCGTGGGTGACGCCCGCCTTCGAGCAGCTGCGCGCCGAGGAGCAGATCCGCATCGGCAAGGACGTGCGCGCCTGGCACGAGGACGACTCGCCGTACCAGGCGATCGCCGCCATCCTGCGCGAGCGCGGCACCGCTTCCGGACGCATCGGCCTCGACGAGGCGCTCCCGTTCGCCTTCGTCGACGGCATCGCCAAGGCGTTGCCGGCGGCCACCGTCGCCAGCGGCATTCCCGTCACCGCCGGCTGCCGCATGATCAAGGACGCCCATGAGATCGCCCTCATGCGGCGTGCCAACGAGATCACGGTGCGCGCGCACCGCGCCGTGTTCGCCTCGCTCGCCGAAGGGATGGCGCACGACCGCGCCGTCGACCTCACCGTCGAGGCTCACCGGCGGCTCGGCGTCGGCGGCGGCGCGCTGGTGCTCTTCGGCCCCGACGCCGCCTTTCCGCACGGCACCACCAAGCCCAAGGCCCTCGCCAAGGGCGACGTGGTGCTCATCGACGGCGGCTGCAAACTGCACGGCTACGCCAGCGACATCACGCGCACGGCGGTCTTCGGCGCGCCGCCGACCGACCGCCAGCGCAAGGTGTGGGACCTCGTGCGCCAGGCGCAGGAAGCCGCCTTCCGCACCATCAGGCCCGGCGTCGAGTGCCAGGCCGTCGACGCCGCGGCGCGCAAGGTGATCGTCGACGCCGGCTTCGGCCCCGACTACAAGTTCTTCACCCACCGCCTCGGCCACGGCATCGGCATGGAGGGCCACGAGCACACCTACTTCGTGCGCGGCAACGCCACCAAGCTCGAGCCGGGCATGTGCTTCAGCGACGAACCGGGCATCTACATCCCCGGCGAGCTGGGCACCCGCCACGAAGACATCATCTTCGTCACCGCCGACGGCGCGGAGAACATGACGAAATGGACCGGCCCGCCCGAGGACCCGGCGGCGGTGTGAGGCCGGCCGCGGACGCGAAGCCGCGGCGCGCGTCGAAGGCGGCGGCGAAGGCCGCAGCGCCGAAGCGGGCGCGGCGAGCGCGCCCGGGCGGCAGCGGCGCCGAGCGCGAACCGGCGCGGGAGACGGCGCGTGGCCGGCGCCTCGGCGCCAAGGCGCCGTCGACCTCGCTCTGGCCGCGGATCTACGCCGTCGTCGCCCGCGTCCCGCGCGGCCGCGTCGTCACTTACGGCCAAGTGGCGGCGCTCGCCGGGCTGCCGCGCCAGGCGCGCCTCGTCGGCTACGCCATGCACGGGCTGCCCGACGGCTCGACGCTGCCTTGGCACCGGGTCATCAACGCGCAGGGGAAGGTGAGCGTGCGCTCGTTCGCCGGGCCGTCGGAGGGGCTGCAGCGTCACCTGCTGGAAGAGGAAGGCGTCGCCTTCGCCGACGGCGGGCGGGTGAACCTGAAGCGGTACCGCTGGAAGCCGCGGGCTTCGTCCGTGAAGCGAGCGCGCCGGTGAACTGCCGCGGCGACCATCCCGCGCGGGCCCTGCGCGCCACCGGCGGCACGCCGATCGAGGAGGCGCCGCTGTGGGCGCTGGCGATCTTCACCGGCCTCCTCTGGCTGATCGCCTTCCCGGCGGTGGTCGGTCTGCTCGCCGGGTGGGGGTTCTGGCGCGGCGCCAAGCTTCCCGCCGCGCTCGCCGCGCTCGCCATCGCCGTCGTGCTGGTCGTCGGCCTCGCCACACGCAAGCCCTGGCGCCGGCCCACCGCCGCCGACCCGCGCGACCACCGGCCGCTCTTCGTGCGCTTCAGCACCTGGCTGATCGTGACGCTGCTCGTGCCCAACGTGCTCTTCGGCGTCCTCGTGCTCGGACGCGAGGGGCCGCCGCTCACCTACGAGCAGGCGCTGCTGTTGGGCGCCCTGATCTCCGCCATCCACGGCACGCTGGCCTGGATCGACCGCCTCAAGCGACGACGCGCCGGGCTGTCCGAGAAGGAAGACGACCAGCCCGAGTAGCGCAAACTCGTCAGCCCACGCGCCGCAGCGCCAACAGCGTCAGATCGTCGCCGCGCGGCGCGCCGGCGAGGAAGGTGTCCACCTCGCGGCGGCAGGCGGCGAGCAGCTCGCCGGCGGGCAGGCGCGAGGCGCGGCGCAGCGCGGCGGCGGCGCGGCCGACGCCGAACTCCTCGTCGCCTACCATCGCCTCGGTGAAGCCGTCGGTGTAGACGAGCAGCGTCTCGCCGGGGGAGAGACGCAGCTCGCGCGTCGAGTAGTCGCCGCCGGCGAAGAGACCCAGCGGCAACCCGGAGCCCTCCACCGGCCGCACGCCGCGGGCGTCGGCGAGCAGCGGCCGCGGGTGGCCGGCATTGGCGAGCTCGACGCGGCCGTCAGGGAAGAGGCGCGCCGCCACCATGCTGGCGTAGCTGCTGCCGGCGGTGGTGTCGAAGAAGAGACGATTGACGCGGGAGAGCAGCTCGCCCAGCGGCACCTCCGGGTGCGACACGGCGCGGAAGAGGGCGTGCAGGTGGGACTGCAGAAAGGAGGCGGCGACCCCCTTGCCCATGACGTCGCCGAGCAGCAGGTGCAGGGGCTCGGACTCGCGCTGCGGCCGCAGCAGGTCGACGTGGTCGCCGGAGACCGCCCCGCGCGGCTCCCACAGGAAGGCGAGCTCCCAGCCGTCGTGATCGAGGCGCGCCGGCGGCAGCAGCGAGCGCTGCACGCGCGCCGCCGCCTCGAGGTCGCGCTCGAGCGCCTGCCGGTCTTCGATCGACAGGCACTCGATGCAGACCTTGACCAGCGGGTCGGCCTCCAGCCGCTGCTCGTTGACCGGCTCGTGGCAAACCGTGCAGACCCCCCAATCGCCGACCTCGAGCGAGGCGAGCGCGCCGTCGACGCGTCGCAGCAGGTCGACGAGGCGCTGCTCGCGCCGCTGCTCGGCCGCCTCGGCGAGCTGCTCGCGCTTGGTGAGCAGCCGCTCGCGGACGCGGGTCTCGACCTGCGTCATCGCGCGCTCCCGGCCCCCGCCTTCCTGAGCACCAGGATCTGGCCCGCGTGGTAGGCGTTGTGCTGCAGGATGCCGAGCAGCTGGCCGCGCACGGTGGGGTCGGAGCCGGCGACGGCGCCGTCGAGCTGGTCGTCGTCGAGCGCCAGGAGCGCGGAGTGGAGGCGCCGATGCGCCCCTTCGAGCGCGGCGATGGTCGCGCGCCAGGCGGCGTCGGAGGCGGCGCCGTCGGGCGGGAAGTCGACCTCGGTCGGCACGTTGGTGATCGCCTCGCCCTGCATGCGGCGGTGGGCGACGTCGATCCAGAAGGCGACGTGACCGGTGATCTCGGCGATGGTGTGCGCTGCGGGGAAAAGGCGGTGCTCGGCGGCTGCGGCATCGACGCCGTCGAGCGCTTCGGAGAGCGACGGGCCGTGCCAGGCGCCGCCGCGGAAGGCGCGCTCGAGCTGGTCGGCGAGGCGGGCGGTCTCGACGCGGCTGGGGTCGGGGCACTTGTCGGTGGCGATGGTGGCGGGGACGGCGGTGCTCATGGGTCGATCCTTTCAGGAGAATCGAGGGGGAATCGAGGTCTAACCTGCGTGAGTCCTCATGGCGGTTACGACCCTAACACCGTTCAGCTAACCGGTCAATAGGCCGGATGGGGTTAGAATGGAAGCGTGACGGACAAAGCCGGCACCACCGCCCCCGAGCGCTTCGAGCTCTCCGGCGGCGCCCTCTGTCTCGACTTCGCCAACAGCTGGGGCGACCGCCGGCGGCCGGAGTCGGACCGCCTCGCCGACTACGACACACTGGTCGCCTTCGCCTGCGAGGCCGGCCTGCTCGACCGCCGGCAGGCGGTGCGGCTCGCCCGCCGCGCCCGCGAGGCGCCGGCCGAGGCGGCGCGGGCTTACGCCGCCGCGCGCGGGCTGCGCGAGGCGCTCTATCGCCTCTTCTCGGCGCAGGCTCGCGGCCGCCGCGTCGACCCCACCGACCTCATGAAGGTCAACGCCGCGCTGCACGAGGCTCTCCCGCACCTGCGGGTAGCCCGTCGCGGCGGCGCTTACGCCTGGGACTGGGCCGAGGACGGCGGCGAGCCGCTCCAGGCGCCGCTGCGCCCCATCGCCCGCTCGGCCGCCGAGCTGCTCACCTCCGACGACCTCGCCCGCGTCCGCGAGTGCGACGGCGCCACCTGCACCTGGCTCTTCCTCGACCAGAGCCGCAACCGCTCCCGCCGCTGGTGCTCGATGGAGAGCTGCGGCAACCGCGCCAAGGCCCGCCGCCACTACCACCGCCAGCGCACGGGCGGCTGAGGCCGCCCCTAAACGGAATCCGCAACCCTGCCGCCGGGTTTCCGTATCATGCGGCAGGCCGAAGGTCCGCCCGGCCTCCGCCGCAATCCAGCCCACCGACCAAGGAGTCCCCAAGGTGAAGAATCGCTTCGCTTCCGCCCTCGCCATCGTCCTGCCGCTCTTCGGCTGCTGCACCGCGCTGCACGCCGCCGAGGAGCCCTACAAGACCAACACGCACGGTCTCGACCGGCGCAACATGGACCTCACGGCCAACCCGTGCGTCGACTTCTACCAGTACGCCAACGGCACCTGGCTGAAGAACAACCCGGTCCCCTCCGATCAGAGCGGCTGGGGCCTGGGCTCCGAGGTGCGGGAGCGCAACTACCTGCTGCTGCGCGAGATCCTCGACGAGTCGGCGGCCACCAAGGCGGCGGCCGGGACGAACAAACAGAAGGTGGGCGACTTCTGGCACACCGCCATGGACACGGCGGCGATCGAGAAGCAGGGCGCGGCGCCGCTAGCCGCCGACCTCGCCGCGATCGCCAAGCTCGCCACTCCCGAGGAGGTCGCCGCCTACACCCGCGCCCAGCAGGTGACCGGCGACTCCAACCTCTTCGGCCTCGGCGTGCTCCCCGACCTCAAGGACAGCAGCCGCTACATGGTCTACGCGGTGCAGGCCGGCCTCGGCCTCCCCGACCGCGACTACTACACGCGCACCGACGAGGAGTCGGCGAAGCTGCGCGAGAAGTACGTCGCCCACGTCACCGCCATGCTGCAGCTGCTCGGCGACGAGCCGGCGGCGGCGCAGCAGGCGGCGCGCGACGTCCTCGCCCTCGAGACGCGGCTCGCCAACGCCTCGCTCACCAACGTCGAGCTGCGCAACCCGGCCAACTACTACAACCCCAAGTCGCCGGCGGAGGCCGACACCGCCACGCCGCGCTTCTCGTGGACGGCGCAGCTCAAGGACCTCGGCCTCGGCGACCTCGCCGTCTTCTCGTTCGCGCATCCGAAGTTCTTCGCCGAGATGAACGCCGCCCTGGGCGAGGTGCCGGTGGCGACCTGGCGGAGCTACCTCCGCTGGCACCTGGTCAACTCCTACGCCCCGTACCTCTCCGACGCCTTCGTCAACGAGAACTTCGCCTTCTTCGGCAAGACGCTGCAGGGCAGCCAGGAGCTGCGGCCGCGCTGGAAGCGGGCCATCGACCAGACCAGCGGCAGCCTCGGCGAGGCGCTGGGCCAGGTCTACGTCGAGCGCGCCTTCCCACCCGCCACCAAGAAGCGCGCCGACGAGATGATCGAGAACCTGCGCGGCGCCATCCGCACCCGCCTCAGCGGCCTCGAGTGGATGGGCGACGCCACCAAGAAGCAGGCGCTGGTCAAGCTCGACGCCTTCGTCTCCAAGATCGGCTACCCCGACAAGTGGCGCGACTACAGCGCGCTCACCATCGGCCGCGACAGCTACGCCGCCAACGTGCGCGCGGCGAACGTCTTCGAGCTGCGCCGCAACCTCAACAAGATCGGCAAGCCGATCGACCGCAGCGAGTGGGGCATGTCGCCGCAGACGGTCAACGCCTACTACAACCCGCTGATGAACGAGATCGTCTTCCCGGCCGCCATCCTGCAGCCGCCCTACTTCGACGGCGCGATGGACGACGCCGTCAACTACGGCGGCATGGGCGGCATCATCGGCCACGAGTTCATGCACGGCTTCGACGACCAGGGCAGCCAGTTCGACGCCAAGGGCAACATGCAGAGCTGGTGGACCGACGACGACCGCAAGCGCTTCGAGGAGCGCACCGGCAAGATGGTCGACCAGTACGGCAACTTCGTCGCCATCGACGACCTCCACGTCAACGGCAAGCTCACCCTGGGCGAGAACATCGGCGACCTGGCGGGCGTGACGATGTCGTACCACGCGCTGCAGAACGCCCTTGCCGGCAAGGAGCGCAAGACGATCGACGGCTTCACGCCCGAGCAGCGCTTCTTCCTCGCCTGGGCGCAGGTGTGGCGCCGCAACTACCGCCCCGAGTCGCTCAAGCTGCAGGTCAACACCGACCCGCACTCGCCCTCGAAGTTCCGCGTCATGGGCCCGCTGGTCAACATGCCCGAGTTCGCCGCCGCGTTCGGCTGCAAGGAGGGCGACCCGATGGTGGCCCCGGCAGCGACGCGGGCGACGATCTGGTAGGGGTGACTCGATGGTGACGGAGCCGGCGGCGATCAGCCCGCCGGCTCCACGCGCCAGCTCACAGCTGCAGCTCGCGGAACGAGGCCGGCGCCTCGACCGTGAACGCCATCCTGCGGCCCGTGCGCGGGTGCGCGAAGGCGAGGTGCTTGGCGTGGAGGGCGAGGCGGCCGAGCGGGTCCTCGCCTCCCCGCGCGTACGTGGCGTCGCCGAGCACCGGGTGGCCGGCCTCGGCGAGCTGCACGCGCACCTGGTGACGGCGGCCGGTCTCGAGGGCAAGCTCGAGCATCGCGTAGCGGCGGCCGGAGGCGATCGTGCGATAACGCGTGATCGCCTCCTTGCCGTACTCGGCGCCGGCGACCGTGCGCACGCGCAAGTCGTGCCCCTCGGCGAGGAACGAGCGCATCGTGCCCGCCGGCGGCCGCGGCTTGCCGGGCACCACGGCGACGTAGACGCGCTCGACGTCGTGCACGGCGAAGAGCTCTTGCAGGCGGTCGCGCACGTACTCACCCTTGGCGAAGACCAGCACGCCCGAGGTCCCGCGGTCGAGACGGTGCACGTGGTGGATCCGCAGCTCGCCCGGCGGCGCGCCGGCGTAGGTGTTGAGGAAGCTCTCGGCGGTCTCGTACAGCACGACCGGGCTCGGCACCGTCAGCAGGCCGGCCGCCTTGTCGACGACGATCAGGTCGTCGTCCTCGTAGAGAATGCGCACCCGTGGGTCGAGCGGCGCCCGCTTGCCCAGGACCTCGACGCGATCGTCGCCGCCGATCGGCCGCTTCGCCACCCGCTCCGGCGCGCCGTTGACCCGCACACGATCGTTCGCCAGCATCTGCCGGAGCGTCCGCGCCGACGCCTCCGGGAATCGCTGCCGCAGCACGTCGAGCAGCGTCATGTCGACCGCTGCCGGCGTCACCCCGGCCTCGTCTGCAATGTCGGGGGTGGTGCGCATCCATGGGATGCTCGCACATCAGACTGCGAGCGGGTGCGCTACGCTTATGTCGATGGATCCCGACCTCCGCAGCCGCGTCATCGGTCGCGTCACCTCGCGCCTCAAGTTCCCGCAGCTGTTGACGGTGACGGCGGGGCTGTTCCTGCTCGACCTGGTGATCCCCGACTTGATCCCGTTTGCCGACGAGATCCTGTTGGGGCTGGCCACGGCGCTCTTCGCCTTGTGGCGGGAGCCGGTGGCGCCATCCATGGGCGATAAGCCGCCCGAGAAGAACATCACGCCTCGCTGAACGATCCGCGGCGCGCGGCCCCAGTGGCGTGCAACACTTGGGGCAGCGAGCCGTACACCTCGCAGACCGCGCCGATCCCCCAAAACCTCGTCTCGTCAAGGACGGAGCCCCATGCGCCAGCTGACTACAATCCTCGCCGCGGCCGCCGTGATGGCGGCTTCCACTTCCTGCAGCCGTAACGCCGTGCAGACCGCCGCCGATCAGCCGCCGGCCGCCCCCGCTGCCGCCGACACGACGGTGGCGGCGCCGCCGGCCCCCGCGGCGACGCCTGCGCCGGCCGCACCAGCCGCCAACGCTCCGTCCGCCGCCGCGCCCGACGCCGGCGCCGACAATCCGCTTCTCGCCGAGTGGCGCGGCCCCCACGGCGGCGTGCCCGCCTTCGACCGCATGGACCTCGCGGCCATCAAGCCGGCGCTCGAGGCCGGGATGGCGCAGAACCTCGCCGAGATCGACGCCATCGTCGCCGACCCGGCGCCGCCCACCTTCGAGAACACCATCGTGCCGATGGAGCGCTCGGGCCGCGCCTTGAACCGCGCCTTCACCTACTGGTCGATCTGGGGCGGCAACCTGTCGACCCCCGAGTTCCGCACCATCCAGACCGAGATGGCGCCCAAGCTGGCGGCCTTCAGCTCGAAGATCACGCAGAACGAGAAGCTCTTCGCCCGCGTGCGCGCCGTCTACGAGAGCCCCGAGACCGCCCGCCGCCCCGCCGCCGAGCAGCGTCTGGTCAAGCTCGTCTACGACGGCTTCGCGCGCAACGGCGCCACCCTCGCCGGCGCCGCCAAGGAGCGCTACGCGGCGATCAACCAGCGCCTCGCCGAGCTGCACACCAAGTTCGCCAACAACGTGCTCGCCGACGAGGAGGGCTACACGCTGTTCCTCGACGAGGGCCAGCTCGGCGGCCTCCCCGACTCGTTCAAGGCCGCCGCCGCGGCGACGGCGAAGGAGCGCGGCCAGGAGGGCAAGTACGCGGTCGCCAACACCCGCTCGTCGATCGACCCCTTCCTCACCTACTCCACCGACCGCGCGCTGCGCGAGAAGGTGTGGCGCACGTTCTACAGCCGCGGCGACAACGGCGACGAGCACGACAACAACGCGTTGATCGCCGAGATCCTGAAGCTGCGCGACGAGCGCGTCGGCCTGCTCGGCTACGACAACTACGCGCAGTGGCGGCTCGAGGACCGCATGGCGAAGACGCCCGAGCGCGCGCTGGCGCTGATGGAGGCGGTGTGGCCCGCCGCGCTCGCCCGCGTCCGCGAGGAGGTGGCCGACATGCAGGCGATCGCCGACAGCGAGGGCGCCGGCATCAAGATCGCGCCGTGGGACTACCGCTTCTACGCCGAGAAGGTGCGCCAGGCGAAGTACGACCTCGACTCCGACGAGGTCAAGCAGTACCTGCAGCTCGACAAGCTGCGCGAGGCGATGTTCTTCGTCGCCGGCGAGCTGTTCGGCTTCCGCTTCACGCCGGTGGCCGAAGGAACGGTGCCCGTCTACCACCCCGACGTCAAGGTGTGGGAGGTGACCGACAGGAAGACCGGCGCCCACGTCGGGCTCTGGTACCTCGACCCCTTCGCCCGCGCCGGCAAGCGCTCCGGCGCCTGGGCCTCGAGCTATCGCGGCCACGAGACCTTCGACGGCCGGCAGACGGTGCTCGCCTCCAACAACTCCAACTTCATCCAGGGCGCCCCGGGCGAGCCGGTGCTGATGTCGTGGGACGACGCCGAGACCTACTTCCACGAGTTCGGCCACGCGCTGCACTCGCTGTCGTCCAACGTCGCCTATCCGACGCTCAACGGCGGCGTGCGCGACTACACCGAGTTCCAGTCGCAGCTGCTCGAGCGCTGGCTGCTCACCGCGCCCGTGCTCGACAAGTACCTGGTGCACTACCAGACCGGCGAGCCGATCCCCGCCGCGCTGGTGGCGAAGATCAAGAAGGCGGCGACCTTCAACCAGGGCTTCGACACCACCGAGTACCTGGCCTCGGCGCTGATGGACATGCGCTACCACACGGTCGACCCCACCGGCCTCGACCCCGACGCCTTCGAGCGCGAGACGCTCGCCAAGCTGGGGATGCCGGAGGAGATCGTCATGCGCCACCGCTCGCCGCAGTTCAGCCACGTCTTCTCCGGCGAGGGCTACTCGGCGGGCTACTACGGCTACCTGTGGGCGGACGTGCTCACCAGCGACGCCGCCGAGGCCTTCGCCGAGACGCCGGGCGGCTTCTACGACGCGGCCATGGCGAAGCGGCTCGTCGACAACCTCTTCGCCCCGCGCAACAGCACCGATCCCGCCGACGCCTACCGCGCCTTCCGCGGCCGCGACGCGACGATCGACGCGCTGATGCGGTACCGCGGCTTCCCGGTGCCGAAGTAGGGGGGAGCCGCACGGCTCCCCGACTCGTAACCGACCTTTCGCGAGATACCCCATGGGACGCATATTCGAAGTCCGCAAGCACACCATGTTCGCGCGCTGGGACCGCATGTCGAAGCAGTTCGCGCGCATCGGCAAGGAGATCACCATCGCGGTGAAGGCCGGGCGGGCCCGACCCGCACGCCAACCCGCTGCTGCGGCGCGTCATCCAGAACGCGCGCGTCGATCAACATGCCGAAGGACAAGATCGAGACGGCGATCAAGCGCGCCTCCGGCAAGGACGCCGAGAGCTTCCAGGAGATCACCTACGAGGGCTACGCGCCGCACGGCGTGGCGCTGATGATCGAGACCGCCACCGACAACCCGACGCGCACGGTCTCCAACATGCGCACGCACTTCAACAAGGGCGGCGGCAGCCTCGCCAACAGCGGCAGCGTCGGCTTCCAGTTCAAGCAGATGGGCGTCTTCCGGCTCAAGCCCGAGGGGATCGACCAGGAGGCGCTCGAGCTCGAGCTCATCGACCACGGCCTCGAGGAGATGGGCGAGAGCACCGGCGAGAAGGGCGAGCCGCAGCTCGTGCTGCGCTGCGCCTTCGCCGACTTCGGCCAGCTGCAGAAGGCGCTCGAGGAGCGCGGCATCACGCCGATCTCGGCCGAGCCCGAGTACGTCCCGCAGACGCCGGTCGAGCTGCCCGAGAACCAGGCCAAGGAAGTCCTGAGCCTCGTCGACCGCCTCGAGCAGGACGACGACGTGCAGAAGGTCTTCCACAACCTCGTGTAGCCGGTACGGGCTCCACTCCCTAGATCGGCAAGAGGCTCCCGATTTGAGGAGCCGGCGCGGCGCAGCCCATCGATAGGCTCTGGCACAAAGCCTTGACGATCTATGAGTTGCGCTCGCAGCAGCGCGCGGCAACTCCCTTGCTCCAGACGCCGGCGGAGCCGCACACCCCGGGCCGCGCCGGCTCCCCCGTGGCGCACCCGACAAGGAGGAACCGATCGATGCACCGACCCCTCACCGCCTCCGCCTTCGCCCTCGTCACCGTCGCCGCCCTCGGCACCGCCACCGCCCACGCCGGCGAGCCGCAGGACAAGCAGGTCCAGCAGCGCATGGTGATCGTCCACGGCGCGCCCGGGCACCACGCCGCGGGGCTCCTCGATCCGTCGCAGATCCCCGGCGACCACCTCAAGGTCGACGACCTCGCCACCTACGCGCCCGGCGAGAGCCGCAGCTACACCACCGAGGGCGGCGCCGAGGTGACCATCACCCGCGCCGCCGAGGGCGAGCGCTACACGCTGCGCGCGGGCGAGAAGGAGATCGAGATCGGCGCCGGCGGCCCGGCCGAGCTGGCGCTCGCCGCCGCTGGCGATGGCAAGCGCGTCATCATCCGCCATCAGGCCAAGTCCAAGGACGGCACCGAGACGGTCGAGGAGGAGCAGACCGTCGGCGGCCCCGGCCTGCCGGGGCTCGACGTCCTCGTCGCCGGCGACGGCCCGCCGCCGTTGGTCGTCGAGATCGCCGGCGAGAAGGACGGCAAGGCGACGCGGCAGGTGATCGTGCTCAGGCACGTGGAGAAGGCCGAGAAGAACTGACCCGCCGGCGGGCCGAGAGCGAGGCGCGGCGGCGCGGTATCGATGACGGCGGCGGTGTTACTGTCGCCGCGCCATGAGATCCACCACTCGCCGCTCGCGCCTCGGCTCGCCCGCCGCCCTCACCCTCGCAGTCGCGCTCCTCGCCGCCGCTCTCGGCGCGCTGTCCGCGGCCAGGCCCACCGCGGCGCAGGCGCAGCCGTCGCCCTCGCCGGCGCCCGTAGCCTCGCCCGGCCCCTCTGCCGCACCCACTCCCGCGCCGACGCCGCAGCCGGGCACCATGCCGGCGGTGCTCGCCGCGGCGCAGCCCTCGGACTGGGCGCCGCTCGACCCCGAGAACACCCTCTACGTCGAGCTCGCCACCGGCCGCGTGGTGATCGCCCTCGCCCCCGCCTTCGCCCCCAACCACGTCGCCAACGTCAAGACGCTCGCCCGCCAGGGCTACTTCGACGGCACCGCCGTGCTGCGCTCGCAGGAGAACTACGTCGTGCAGTGGGGCGATCCGCACGGCGAGGACGAGGCGAAGGCAAAGCCCTTCGGCAAAGCGCAGAAAGGCCTCGCCGGCGAATTCGACCGCGCCGCCAAGGACCTGGCACTGACGCCAGCTGGCGGACGGCGACGTCTACGCGCCCGAGGTCGGCTTCGCCGGCGGCTTCCCCGCCGCCCGCGACGCCAAGAGCGGCCGCGCCTGGCTCGCCCACTGCTATGCCATGGTGGGTGCCGGACGCGGCAACACCTCGGACTCCGGCAGCGGCGCCGAGCTCTACGTCATCATCGGCCATTCGCCGCGCCACCTCGACCGCAACGTCACCCTCCTCGGCCGCGTCGTCAAGGGGATGGAGCTGCTGACGACGCTGCCGCGCGGCACCGGGCCGCTGGGCTTCTACGAAGAGGAGGCGCAGCACGTGCCGCTACGCTCGGTGCGCGTGGCAGCCGACGTGCCGGCGGCGGAGCGCACGGAGCTCGAGGTCCTGCGCACCGACACGCCCACCTTCGAGGCGCTGGTCGACTCGCGGCGCACCCGGCGCGAGGACTGGTTCCTCGACAAGGCCGGCAAGATCGAGCTCTGCAACGTGCCGCTGCCGGTGCGGCCGGCGGCGACGCCTGGCGCGAAACCGGCCGCTTCGCGCTGAGCCGGTGGCAGCGATGAGCTACCCGCCGCAGGCGCCGCCTCCACCGTCGCCACCCGCCGCGGCGCACTGGACGCGGACGGCGCTCGTCCTCGCCGCCGTGCTGCTGCTCGCCGGCGGCTGGGTGCTGCTCGCCTCGATGGGCGTGCGGCTGCCACCGCTGTCGCGCCACTGGCCCCTCTTCCTGATCGTCGGCGGCATCGCCTCGATCCTCGACTACGCCTTGGTGTCGCGGCGGGTGGGCGCGCTCGGCCGCGGCGTATTCGCGCTCGTGCTCGGCGCCGACCTCTACCTGCTGACTCTGCGCCGCGTGCCCTGGAGCCACCTGCGCGCCTGGGGGCCGGGCCTCTACCTGGCAGTCGGCCTCGCCTGCCTCGCCGCCTTTGCCGCCGACCGGCGGCGCTCGCCACGCCTGCTGGTGATCGGCGTCCTCGGCGTCGGCCTGGCGATCACGTTTTGGGGCTGGGGCGAGGTGCCGCTGGGGATCTTCTGGGGCGGGCTCCTGCTGCTGCTCGGCGGCGCGCTGGTGGCGGCGGTGATCCGGCGCGGCCGGGGTTAACCTTTTCCCGCCGATTTCGTTCTACCACCCGACAGCCTGGCACCGGAACCCTCGGCTGCGGCCCAGGTACGGCCCAGGTGCCGCCCACTCACCGGCTCCGGAGGTAGAACGTGCAAGACATCGTCCCCGCCATCATCGTCGTCGGCCTGGCGACGGTCCTGTTCTGGATCCTGCGCACCTTCTCGGACAACAACACGCGGCGCAAGGTGCTCGAGACCCGCGCCGGCATCCACCGCGACCTCGTCAACCGCTTCGGCTCGGGCGAAGAGCTGCTCGCCTACGTCAGCAGCACCGCCGGCCGCGAGGTCTTCGGTCCCGCGCCGGCGGAAGCGCCGAACCCCTACAAGCGGATCCTCGCCGGCGTGCAGACCGGCATCGTGCTCGTCGCCGTGGGGAGCGGCCTCTTCGTCCTCAGCCAGACCGGCTGGTACGGCAGCGACGGCCGCGACGGCTTCGCCTTCCTCGGCATCCTCGCCTTGACCCTCGGCGCCGGCTTCCTGGTCTCCGCCTTCGCCGCCTGGAAGCTGTCGCAGCGGTTCGGTCTCGTCGCCAGCCCGGCGCGGCCCGCGCATCCAGAAGCCGCCGGCGAGGAGTAGCGCCATGGCGTCCGCCGCGGTGCTCGCCTTGCCGCTCCGCGCGACGCGCGCGGCGACGGGTTGGCCGCGGGACGAGGCGTTCCACAGCTTCTACGCCGCGACGGCGCGGCCGCTGTGGGCCTACCTGCGGGCGGCGTGCGGCAGCGGCGCCGTGGCCGACGACCTGCTGCAGGAGAGCTACCTGCGCCTGCTCACCGCCGACCTGCGCTACGAGGAGGACGGCGGTCGCCGCGCCTACCTCTACCGCATCGCCGGCAACCTGCTGCGCGACCACTGGCGGCGCGAGCGGCGACGGCCGACAGGGGCGCCGTTGGTGGACGACATGGACGGCGCCGTCGAGTCCTGCGTGGCGGCGCCAGCCAGTGCTGCGGCGACGGGCGACGCGCGGCTCGACGTGCAGCGCGCCCTCGCGCGCCTCGGCCCGCGCGACCGCCAGCTCCTCTGGCTGGCACACGTCGAAGGGGCCAGCCACCGCGAGGTGGCGCACGCTCTCGGTCTCGCCGTCGCCAGCGTGCGCGTGCTGCTCTTCCGCGCCCGGCGCCGGCTGGCGGCACAGCTCGGCGCCGCGGGGAGCGCGCGATGAAGCCGCTCGCGCTCCCCTGCCGCCACGAGGCCGCCGTGCTCGCCGACGCCCGCCACGGTCGCACCCACGACGACGAGCTCGCCGCTCACCTGCGGACGTGCGCCCCATGCGCCGGGGCCGCGACCACCGGCGCGGCACTGCGGCAGGCCGCCGCCGCCTTCGCCGCCACAGCGCGCCTGCCAGACGCGCAGGAGCTGCTGCGACGCGCCGCCGCGGAGCGCCACCGCCTCGCCAACGAACGCGTCTTGCTGCCGCTGCGCCTGGCCCGGAGCGCCGCGATCGCCGCCGGCGCGGCGGCCGGCGTGGTGCTGCTACCGCCGCTGCTCGCGCACTGGCGCTGGCCCGCCCTGACGCTGCCGCGCAACCTGCTCCCGGCGAGCGGCCCGGCGTGGGTGGCGATGGGGGCCCTGCTGCTAGCCTTCATCGTCGCCGCGCTCTGGCTGCACTGGGAAGAGGCCTGAGGCGGCGCGGACTCGATCGCTGAGAAGCGGCAATCGTGGTACATCGACCGCCACGTTCCCAGAAGCGCGGCGTAGAGTCCCACGACAATGAGCCAACCTGCTCCGCCTGTGGCGACGAACGCGCACGGCCACGCCCTCGCCCTCGCCACCCAAGGCCTGCGCCGCACCTTCGGCGATTTCGTCGCCGTCGACGGCATCGACCTCGCGGTCCCCGAGGGGAGCTTCTACGGCTTCCTCGGCCCCAACGGCGCCGGCAAGTCCACCACCATCAAGTGCCTCACCGGCCTCCTGCGCCCGAGCGCCGGCACCGTTCGCATCCTCGGCCTCGACCCCGAGCGCGACGCCGTGGCGGTCAAGCGCCGCGTCGGCGTCGTCCCCGAAGACCTGGCGCTCTTCGACCGCCTCACCGGCGCCGAGAACCTCGCCTTCGTCGCCCGCGTGCACGGGCTCGAGCGTGCCACCTTCGAGCGCCGCGCCGCCGAGCTCCTCGAGCTGCTCGAGCTCGCCGACGCAGCCGTCGCCCTCGCCGCCGACTACTCCCACGGCATGCGCAAGAAGCTGTCGCTGGCGATGGCGCTGCTCCCCTCGCCGCGCCTGCTCTTCCTCGACGAGCCCTTCGAGGGGATCGACGCCGTCTCGTCTCGCCTCGTCAAGCGCTTCCTGCTACGAGTTCACCGGCCGCGGCGGCACTGTCTTCCTCACCTCGCACGTGTTCGAGATCGTCGAACGGCTGGCCGACCACGTCGGCATCATCCACCGCGGCCGGCTGGTGGCGCAGGGACCGATCGCCGAGCTGCGCGCCCAGCGCGGCGACGCGACGGCGGCGCGTGCGGTCCACGCTCGCTCGAGGACCTCTTCCTCGGCATCGTCGGCGCCACGGCGCTGCACGACGAGCCCGCGCTCGAGTGGCTCGGCGACGTGAGGCAGCCGAACGTGAGACTCCTCCGCCTCCTCGCGGCGCTGGCGCTGGCTACGCTGGCGCGGCCTCGTCAACGCGCTCGCCGGCAAGCGGCGCAGCGGCGGCGGCCGCGATCTCGGCGTGGCTCGGGCTGCTGCTCACCATCGTCCTCGGCGTGGTCGGCCTCGCTGGGCCGTCGACCTATCGATCGGTGCCTGGTTCGCCGGTCGCTCCTCGTCGGCGGCGACGTCGGCGGGCCGCGGCTGTCGGCCTCCGCGTCGCCGGCGGCATCCTCAGCGTGCTGCTCGCGCTCTTCGCCGTGATCTCCGGCGGTCGCAGCGCGACCCCGACTGGACGCGCCTGCTGCTGCTCCCCATCGCGCGGCGCGCAGCTGCACGCGCTCGAGCTGCTCGGCGGGCTCGGTCGAGCCCTGGCTGCTGGTGACGGTGCCGTCGCTGCTGCTGCTGGCGTCGCGCTCGCCCGCGCGGCGCGGCGGCGGGCGCGGTGGCGGCCGTCGGCGGTGTGCTGCTCTACCTCATCCTCGGCGCGCTCGCGACCCTGCTCGTCGCTGCTCGTACAGCTGCTGCTGCGCGACCGGCGGCGGGCCGAGGTGGTGATGCTCGTCGCCACTGGTGGTGACGATGACCGTCGGCTGGTTGCCCGGCGTGTTCATGAGCCGCGATTACGACCGCAAGGCGGGCGCAAGAGGGAGAGAGACCGCGGCGAGCGAACGCGGCGGACGGGAGCAACCGGTCGGCCCGCCTGCCGAACGGCCGTTGCAGGACCCGTCGGAGGCGAGCCCCGCGCCAGATGCCGCGGCGAGCGACCGTATCGGGCCGCATCGCACGGCAGCGCGCCGCGCCGCCGCCAAGCGCCGCGCCGCTCAGGTCGAGCGCTGGCTGCAGCCGGTGCCGTCGGAGGCGTACGCGCGCTCGATCTCCTCGCCGCCGGCGACGCGCCGGCCCGCGCGGCGCTGCCGCTCGGCATCCTCGCCACCGAAGCAGTCCTGCTCTACGCGCTCTCCGCGATCGTCTGGCGCCGCCTCGTCGACTCGCCCGCGGTCGGCTCGCGTTGCAACGGAAGCTTGCGTTGCCTCGCCTCGCCTCGCCGTCGACGCTCGCCGGCCACCCGGCCGACCGCCGTCGCGCGCGCTCAGGTCGCGACCACGCTGCGCAGCGTGCAAGGGCGGATCGCGATCCTGAGTCCCGCCGTGCTCGTGGCGGCGTTCTCGCTCACCCCGACTTCGCGCCGCGCGCTTGGCGGCTTCACGTCGTTCTTCGGCGGGACCGCGGTGCTCGCGCTCGGTCCGATCTCGGTCATGGTCTACCAGGCGATACTGCTCAACCAGTTCGGCGTCGACGGCGCCGGCTTCTCGCTGCAGATGTTCAGCCCCTCTGCGAGCGCGACCTCGTCGTCGGCCGCGTCGCTCGGCGGTGGCGCGCTTGCTCGCTGCGCGCTGCTGCCGGCGATGCAGTCGCGACGCTCCTCCATCCCGTCGAACGCCGCTGCTGCTCTGGCCGGCGACGCTGCTCGGCGGCATCGCCGCCTACCTGCTGTTCGCTCCTGTCGCGCTGTGGCTGTCGCTGCTCTTCCCCAAGGCCGCCGACCTCTCCAAGCTCGGCAGCAAAGGTAAGCCGCACGGCGCCGCCACGTTCTGCGGCTTGCTCGCCGTAACGGTGGCCCTCGGCCTCGTGCAGGGGCTCGGCGCCGTCGGCTTCGCTCGTCGGTAGCGCGCCGGGCGCGCTGCTCGCGGAGGCGCTGCTCGCCGCGGCGGCGCTGGCCATCGCGTGGCCGCTCCTCGTCCTCGTCGCCGCGGCGCTGCCGGCGCGGCGCGACGCACTGCTGCTGGCACTGCGCGCCGACTGACGGCGCCCGACCAAGGCCGCACGCGTCCGCGGTCGCCCGCCGCTGTAGGATCGCCACCGTCCGACCGCCGCGCAACGGCACGGACACTGCGGAATGGAGATCGCCGCCGGCACCCTCATCGGTCGCTACGAGGTAGCAGCGCCCCCTCGGCGCCGGCGGCATGGGCAAGGTGTACTTCGCGCGCGACGTCGAAGCTGCAGCGGCCGGTGGCGCTCAAGCTGCTGCCGCCGGAGATCGCCGCGCGATCCCGGCCCTGCTCGGCGCTTCCGGCGCGAGGCGCAGACGGTGGTGGCGCTCAACCACCCGCACATCGTCACCGTCTACGACGTCGGCGAGGCGGAGGGCATGCCCTACCTCGCCACCGAGCTCGTCGACGGCATCAACCTGCGCCAGCGCATGGCGCAGGGCGAGCTGTCCGTCGGCGAGATCCTGCGCATCGGCGCGCAGGTGGCCTCGGCGCTCGCCGCCGCGCACGCGCCGCGGCATCGTCCACCGCGACGTCAAGCCCGAGAACGTCATGCTGCGGCGCGACGGCTACGTCAAGGTGCTCGACTTCGGCATCGCCAAGGTGCTCGAGGGCTCGCCGGCCGGTCGCTCCGACGATCCGCGGCATGACCACGGCGACAGCACCCTCGTCGGCACCGTCGGCTACATGTCGCCCGAGCAGCTGCGCGGCGCGCGACGTCGACGGCCGCAGCGACATCTGGAGCCTCGGCGTGCTGCTCTACGAGATGGTCACCGGGCGGCTGCCGTTCACCGGCCGCGCGCTCGGGCGCGGTGATCGCCGGCATCCTCACGGCGCCGCTGGTGCCGGCCTCGCGAGGTGGCGCCCGGGCGCGCGCCGCGGGCGCTCGACGTGCTGCTCTCGCGCGCGCCATCTGTCGCGACCCGGCGCAGCGCTACGCCCGCATCGACGACATGCTCGGCGACCTCGAGCGGCTGCGGGTGTCGATCGAGTCGGCGCCGACGCCGCCTCGCTCGCCGCGGTCAAGGAGCCCACCGGGCCGTGGATCGAGATCGCCGAGGCGCTGCGCGGCGAGCCCACGGCGGCGGCGCCGCGCCACAACCTGCCGCTCGCCGCCACTTCGTTCCACGGCCGCGACGAGCAGCTGGTCGAGCGCCGTCGAGATGCTGCGCCGCCCCGAGGTGCGGCTGCTGGTGCTCACCGGCCCGGCGGCGTCGGCAAGACGCGGCTGGCCGTGCGAGGCGGCGGCGGCGCTGCTCGACGAGCTGCCCGACGGCGTCTGGCTGGTGCCGCTCGCCGCGGTCAGCGATCCCGACGGCGGTGCCGGCCGCCATCGCCGACGTGCTCGGCGTCAAGGAGCTGGGCGACCGGCCGTCGCTCGAGGCGCTGGCCGAGTGGCTGCGGCCGCGACGGCTGCTGCTGGTGCTCGACAACCTCGAGCAGGTGGTGGCGGCGGGGCCGGCGGTGGCGCGGCTGCTCGCGCGGCGCCGCCGGCCTCAAGGTGCTGGTCGACGAGCCGCGAGGTCCTGCGCCTGCGCGGCGAGCACGACCTGCCGCTGTCGCCGCTCGAGCTGCCCGATCCCGAGAACCTGCCGCCGCTCGAGCAACTCGCCTGCTACCCCGCGGTGGCGCTGTTCGTCAGCCGCGCCCAGGCGCTGGTGCCCGACTTCGCGCTCGACCGCGGCAACGCCCGGGCCGTCGCCGAGCTCTGCCGGCGGCTCGACGGGCTGCCGCTCGCCATCGAGCTCGCCGCGGCGCGCGTGCGGTTGCTGCCGCCGCAGGCGATGCTGCGGCGGCTCGACGACCGCTTCCGCCTGCTCGCCGGCGGCCCCGCCGACCTGCCCGACCGCCACCGCACGCTGCGCGCGACACTCGACTGGGGCTACGACCTGCTGGGCGAGGCGGAGCGCCGGCTGTTCCGGCGGCTGGGCGTCTTCCGCGGCGCCTTCGGCGCGCCGGCGGTGCTGGCAGTGTGCTTCGACGCCGCCGACGGCGCCGACGAGGACGAGGCGCTCGATCTGCTGTCGTCGCTGCTCGACAAGAGCCTGCTGGTGCGCCGCGAGAATGGCGACGGCGAGCCGCGCTTCTCGCTGCTGGAGACCATCCGCGCTTACGCCGCGGGGTTGCTCTCCGACTCCGAGCGCACCGAGCTGCGGCGGCGCCACGCGGCGTTCTTCCTCGACCTCGCCGAGCGCGGCGTCCCCGAGCTGACGCCGGCGACGCGGGCCGTGCCGCTCGCCGAGCTCGCCGCCGCGGCCGACGACCTCCGCGCCGCGCTGCAGTGGGCGCTCGAGCAGGACGACACCGAACCGGCGCTGCGCCTCACCGGCTCGCTGTGGTGGTTCTGGTACCTGCACGGCGAGTACCGCGAGGGGCGGCAGTGGGTGGAGGCGGCGCTCGCGCGCGCGGGCGACGTCGAGACGCCGGCGCGGGCGCGCACGCTGCTCGGCGCCGCCAAGCTCAGCTTCCTGGAGTGCGACTACCCGGCGGCGGAGCGGCTGCTCGACCAGTGCAACGAGTTGGCGCGGCGCCTGGGCGAGTCGCGCGTGCTCGCCACCACCCTGCACATGCAGGGCAGCATCGCTCGCGAGCAGGGGTACTACGACGGCGCCATGGACCTTCACGTTGCCAGCCTGGAGCTGTGGCGCGAGCTGGGCGACGAGGGGGGCGTGGCGCGCTCGCTCAACTACCTCGCCTTCTCGTCGTGGCTGCGCGGCGACCTGGTGGGGGCCGCCGGCCACGGCGCCGACACCTTCGCCCGCTTCCAGGCGCTCGAGGACCGCGAGGGGATGGCCTGGTCGCTGCTCAACCAGGCGGCGGCCGCCTACTACGCCGGCGAGATCGCGCTGGCCCGCGTCAAGGCGCGCGAGGCGCTGGGCCTGGCGGGCGACGCCGCGTACAAGGAAGGCTCGGCGTGGGGGCTCAACCTGCTCGGCCTGGTGGCGCTGCGCGAGCGGCGCACCGACGCGGCGACGGCGCTGCTCAAGCGCAGCCTCGAGCTGCACCGCGACCTCGGCGACCGCTGGCGGATGGCGAGCGTCGTCGAGGCCCTGGCGGCGGTGGCGCGGGCGCGCGGCGACGCGCCGAAGGCGGTGCGGCTCGACGCCGGCGCCGCGGCGCTGCGCCAGTCGCTGGGCACGCCGCTGCCGCCGGTCGAGGCGCGGGACTGGGAGGCCGAACGCGCCGCGGCCGCCGCCATGCTGGGCGCGGAAGACTACGCCCGCTTCGTACGCGAGGGCGCGGCGCTGCCGCTGGACCGCCTGGTCGCCCACGCGCTCAACGGCGAGGGCGAAGGCTCGCCGGGTAACTGAGCGGAAAAGCCGCGGGTTTGGAAGCAACGGCGCCTTCACCGTTCCGCCTCGGCCGCGTGGCGGCGTGCTCGCCGGCCTGCTCGCGGCCGCGCTGCTGCTGTTGCTCGACACGCCGCTGCAGCACTTCGGGGAGTGGGAGGCGCGGCCGGCGCGGGCGGCGGCTGTGGTGGCCTGCATGGCGGTGTGGTGGCTCACCGAGGCGCTGCCGATCTACTGGACGGCGTGCCTGCCGTTGCTCGCCTACCCGCTGCTGCGGCCGTTCGGCGACGGGCTTGGCGCCAACCTGCGGGCGAGCGTGCTGCCCTACGTCGACCCCTACATCTTCCTCTTCGCCGGCGGCATGGCGATCGCCGCCGCCATGCAGCAGCACGACCTGCACCGACGGCTGGCGCTGTCGATCATGGTGCGGGTGGGCGCGGCGCCGCGGCGGCTGCTCGGCGGCGTGCTCATCGCCACGGCGTTCGTCTCGCTGTGGCTCTCCAACACCGCCACGGCGACGATGATGTTCCCCATCGGCCTGGCGCTCATCGCGCAGCTCGAGGTGCAGCTGGGACGGCGGCTCGCCCACTACGGCATGGCGGTGATGCTCGCCGTCGCCTACGGCAGCAACATCGGCGGCATCGGCACCAAGATCGGCACCGCGCCCAACGCGCAGCTCTCGGGGTTCGCGGAGAAGATCGGCATCGACATCTCGTTCCTGCAGTTCTCCGCCGTCGGCTTCCCGTTCGTCGTCATGTTCCTGCCGGTGGCGTGGTGGGCCTTGTGGCGGATCGGGCGGCGCGAGGGGCTGGCCGGCGACCTCGGCTCGGCCGTGCTGCGGCGCGAGCTCGCCGCCCTCGGGCCGGTGCGCGCGGGCGAGCGTGCGGTGACGGCGGTGTTCCTTGCCGCCGCGGTGCTGTGGATCGCCAGCAAGCCGCTCACGGCGTTGCTGCAGCAGCGTTGGCCGGGGCTCACCTCGGCGCACGTCGAGGGGTCGATCGCCATGCTCGCCGGCCTGACGCTGCTGCTGCTGCGCACCGGTGGCGTCGCGGTGCTGAAGCCCGTCTCACTGCGGCGCGTCCCCTGGGAGACCTTGCTGCTGCTCGGCGGCGGCTTCGCGATGGCCGCCGGCGTGCAGGGCAGCGGCCTGTCGCGATGGCTCGCCGGCCAGCTGCTGGCGGCGCGCGAGCTGCCGCCGGGAGCGCAGGTGCTCGTCGCCAGCATCGTCACCGTCGGCGTCTCGGCGATCGCCAGCAACACCGCCACCATCGCCATCATGCTCGTCGTGCTGCGCGAGGCGGCGAGCGCGGCGCTGCTGCCCACCATCCTCTTCGCCGCCACACTCTCGGCGTCGTGCGACTTCGCGCTGCCGGCGGGAACGCCCCCCAACGCCATCGTCTTCGGCAGCGGCTACGTCTCGCTGCCGCGCATGGCGCGCACCGGCGTGCTGCTCGACCTGCTCGCGGCCGTGATGGTGGCGGCGTGGTGCTGGCTGATCGTGCCGCTGGTGATCGGCTGAACCCCGCACGCGAGCCGCGATAGGATCCCTCGGTGCGTTACCTCCTCGCCTTCGTCGCCGGCTTCGCCTCGACGCTGGTCTTCCACCAGGGGCTGCTCTGGATCCTCCACCGCGCCGGCGCCTCGCCGCGGCCGGCGTACGTGATGAAGCCGGTGCCGCCGTTGGGCTTGCCGTTCCTGATCTCGCTCGCTTTCTGGGGCGGCGTCTGGGGCGCGGCGCTGCTGCCGGTCCTCGCGCGCTGGAACGGCTCCTGGAGCTATTGGCTGGCCTGGCTGATCGCGGGCGCCGTGCTGCCCAGCCTCGTGGCGCTGTTCATCGTCATGCCGCTCAAGGGGATGCCGGTGGCCGGCGGCGGCGACCCCAAGGTCGTCGTCGGCGCGCTGCTGCTCAACGGGGCGTGGGGGCTGGGTACGGCCCTCCTGTTGCGGCTGCTGCAGCGCCTGGGTCCGGCGTAGCCGCCGGCGCGCCCGTTCCGGCCGCCGTGCCCTCCGAGCCCGCCGGCCACGGCTCCGCCAGGTAGGGGAAGCTCGCCAGGAACGGCTTGTCGTTGTGCAGCGGGTTGGGCGGCGTCTTGGGCTCGATCGGCGCCGCGTCCCACAGCGACTGGTCCGCCAGCGTGTCGAGGTTGTAGGGCTTGCCGTTCCTCTGCGCCCGCATGTCGAGGAACACCGACAGGAAGCGCGTCGCCACCTGGTCCTCGAGCCGGCGGCCGAAGGGCCAGGTGCCGGTGGTGTCCATGTCGACGGCGCAGACGTTGGGGATGAAGACCTCGAACGGCCGCCGCAGCGGGATGTTCAGGCGCTTCGGGTTCCACGAGTCGTCGGGCATGTTGAGCGGCTGGAAGAAGCACTTCGCCACCCGCGGGAATGCCTCGGTGGCGAGCTTGTAGCTCTTGAGCACGGGGACCGGCGCGTCGTCGTGGTCGAAGCAGGTCTGCAGGCCGAGGGCGCTGATCGACGGCCCGAAGCCCCAACCGAGGTGGCCGAAACGCTTCACGAAGTCGAGCCCCAGCCGGATGTTGTTGGCGCCCAGCTGGTTGCTGTCCTTGCGCTCGCTCAAGCCGGCGTCGGAGAAGGGGAGGCCGTCGGTGTCCACCAGCTTGTAGGCCCGGAGCTCGGCGTCGCTGTGCCCCATCGTCGACGAGCGGAAGATCACCATGAACGCCGCGGCGGCGACGACGCCGAGCGCGAGGCTCGCGAAGCCGATCCGCCGCCACCGCGTCCGCGGAGCGTTGCGCAGCACCAGCAGCAGGCCGACGGTCCACAGCACGGCCGGCAGCAGCAGCGCCCACCACGGGCGGCCGGTGGCGCCGCGGTCGGGGATCGCCGGCGCCTGGCCCGAGGCCTTGGTGACCCAGCTCTCGCCCCAGGCGTTGACGACGCGGTCCGTCTGCGGCGCCTTGGTGAGGAAGGCGAGCGGGACCTCGAGGATGATGGCGTTGACGTTGCGCCCCGCCTGCGCGTCCTTGCCGCTGTAGACGAAGCGGTAGTTGCCGTTGGCGTCCTTGCGGTAGCCCTTGCCGTTCCACCCGTACGGCCCCGGCGGCAGATCGGTCTTCACGCCCGAGCCATGCTGCGGGTTGGCCGGGTCGTAGTTGAAGAGCGTGTTGCCCTCGAGCTCGAGCAGCGTCTTCGGGATCGGCAGCTCGCGCAGGCCGACGGGCGCGCTGAGCGGCACGTGGTAGAACTGCGGCGCGTAGTTGATCGAGCGGAAGAAGCCGGGCAGGTCGTTGAAGAAAGCGTCGTCGCGGCCGCCGACGAAGACCTTGACGACGTGGCCGTCGGGCGTGCTCAAGTCCACTGCGCGGTTGGCGTCGATCGTCTGCCCGAAGCGGCCGGGCGCGAAGCCGATGAAGTCGACCTTCACCTTGCCGGGGCCGTCCGCGCGCACACGCACCTCGGGTGCCTCCAGCCGCCCGTAGCGCTTCTCCACCGCCGCGAGCCAGCGCTCGAAGGCCGCGAAGCTCTGCTCCTGGCGCAGCTCCGGAGCAAGGCGCGGCGCCGTGGTCACCCGCACGCGATAGAGCAGATCGGGGTCGAGGACGCCGGTCTCCGGCACCGGTGCGAAGGTGAGGGCGAGCACCACCCTCTCACCACCTGTATGGTCGTCACCGGGGAGGCGGTCGCCGCTGGGGAAACCGAAGAGGTCGTAGAGGTCCGCCGCGCTCAGCGGGATGTCGGCGAAGATCGAGTTGACCGCGTTGGGGTCGTTGTGGTCGGCGGCGCGCGCCGGCGCCGGCAGCAGCGCGGCGAGCACGCACGAGAAGCCGATCGTGAGACCGATGGAAACCGAGGTGGTCGTCGCACGTCGCATCGCCGTTCCCTCCACGTCAGCGCGGCGCCCGCGGTCGCGCACGTCGCGGCTCCCCTACTCGCTCGTGGCCTCCTGCCACGAGATGCGGTTCCACACGGAGTTCGAGTCCTCGAGCAGTTTCTTGACCACGATCTCGGCGCCAAGTGTTCAACGCTGGTCGCGGTCGCGCCAGCGAAGCTCTTCGAGAGCATCGTCGCGCAGCTCGACGAGCCGCGGGCGCAGCTCTGCGGTGAGCGCCGCTTCGACCCGCAGGTAATCGCCTTCGTCGAGCGTTTGGAGGAGCTCCACGACGTCTGCAACGTCCCGGTGCCGCCCGGCATGCAGCTTCAGGGCGACCAAGCCGGGCAGGTCTACGACGTCTCTCTCGCGCACGCTGCGGCCGACTGACGCCGGCGACGGGAAGCGCGCACGCTCGCGCGGCGGGATGGGATCGCCGGCAAAGAGCAAGTCGACGTCGACGCCGGTGGCACCGTGCCGCAACCGCTTCGGGCTCGTCCGCTCGATGCCGCCACTCGCAAGCAGCGGCTCGAGACGTGCCAGCTCATCGCGGTCCACCAGCAGGTCGATGACGCGAGTAGCGCGGACGTAGCCATGGTGGATGACCGCCAACCCTCCCACCAGCACGTAGTCGAGCTCGCCCTTGGCGAGCACCTCCCGCACGGCCGCCAGCGCCACGTCGACAGCGGGAAGGTCGGGCTTCACGGCACGGGCGAAGGAGTTGACGCGAGCCAGCGCGGTCGCGGTGCTGTCCACCGCACCATCTTACGCGCGTCGTTTCGCGCCGCTCGCTACTCCAGCCAGGGCCGGAACGCCTCTTCGGCCTCCGGCGCCAGGTCGGGGTGCGCGTTCAAGACGCGGGCGCAGGCGTTCCAGCGCAGCAGGGCCTCGTCGTTGGCGGCGGGGCGCACGGCGGCGGCGCTCTCGTAGTGCTCCATCGCCTGGCGGAACCAGTCGTAGACGGTGTGACCGGCGCGCGGGCCGCCGCGGCGCTGCTGGGCCTTGGCGCGGCGCTCGCACAGGATGCCGGCGTAGTAGTGGCGCCGGTACTCGTCGCGCAGCTGCGACAGTGCCGCGCGTGCCTGGTCGTAGGCGGCCGCCATGCGCTCCTCGAGCTGGTCGGACAGTGCCAGCGTCAGCGTCACCAGCGCCTCCTGGTTCTCGGGGTCGACGGCGAGCACGTCGCGGCAGATGCTCTCGGCGTCCGTGGGCTCGTCGAGGAGGCGATAGCGGTGGGCCTTCTCGAGGGCGGCGGGGACGGCGGCGGGCGACAACCGCTTGAGCTCGAACATGGTGCCTTCTGGAGTATAGCGAGCGGCGGGGTATAGCGTTGCGCGCATGACGAAGCGCTGGACCCGCCGCGAGCTGATCACCGCCGCCACCGCCATGGGCGCCACCCTCGCCTGGGGCGGGGCGAAGGCCAAACCCTCCCGCACCCCCTGGGTAGAGCGCCGCGACCGCTTCGCCCAGGGAGTCGCCTCCGGCGATCCGGCGCCGACCAGTGTCCTGCTCTGGACGCGCGCCTCGGCGGCGGGAACGGCGGCGGCCGTCGCGCTGACGGTGGAGGTCGCCGAGGACGCCGCCTTCGAGCGCGTCGTCGCCACCGCGCCGGTGCGCGCCCTCGCCGCCGCCGACCACACCTGCCGCGTGCTGGTCGGCGGGCTGCGGCCGGCGAGCACCTACTGGTATCGCTTCACCGACGAGAACGGCAACGGCAGCCGCGTCGGCCGCACGCGCACCGCCCCCGCCGACGACGACCCGCGGCCGGTGCGCTTCGCCTTCGTCAGCTGCCAGAACGTCTGCGAGGGCGCGCAGAACACCTACCGGCGGATGATCTTCGAGGACGAGCGCGCATCCGCCGAGGATCAGCTCGCCTTCGTGCTCCACCTCGGCGACTTCGTCTACGAGGTCGTGCAGTACCCCGAGGAGGTCCCCGGCGGACACCGTTACGACCGCCGGCTGCGCGACGTCATCCGTTTCCCCGACGGCGAGAAGATCTCTTCCTTCCGCGTGCCGGCCTCGCTCGCCGACTACCGCGCGCTCTATCGCGCCTACCTGCAGGACCCCGACCTGCAGGACGCGCGGGCGCGCTTCCCCTTCGTGCCGATGTGGGACAACCACGAGTTCTCGTGGCAGGGGTGGCAGTCGTTCCAGCTCTTCGAGGGGAAGTCGCGTCCCGCGCAGACGCGGAAGGTGGAGGCGAACCAGGCGTGGTTCGAGTACCAGCCGGCGCGCGTCCGCCACGCCGGCTGCCCCGCCCTGGAGCGCTTCGACGGCGCCGGCCGTGCGCGACGCTCCCATCGAGCGCTTCGACGAGCACGGGCTCGGCCAGGAGCCCAACAACCTCGCCGCCATCGGCAGCCTCACGGCGTATCGCACGCTGCGCTGGGGGAAGCTCCTCGACCTCCTCGTCACCGACCAGCACTCCTACGGCGCCGAGTACCCCGGCGGCCGCGGGCGACGCGGCGAAGCTCGGCAGCGACGACTTCCCGGAGCTGGTGCCGCAGGAGGTGCTCGAGATCCTCGACGCCGGGCGGACGTACGCCGGCGGCAAGCCGCCGGAGACGATCCGCTTCGGCGACGTGCAGGTGGCGAACTTCCGCCAGGGCGAGGCGCCCCACACACTGCTCGGCGCCGAGCAGAAGGCGTGGTTCCTCGACAAGCTGCGCGGCTCGCGCGCCACCTGGAAGGTGTGGGGCAACTCGCTGGGCACGCTCGACTGGCGCGCCGACCCGCAGAACCTGCCGGCGGGCGTCGGCAAGCCGTGGCCCGGCGCCGGCTACGCCTGCTTCGGCGGCGGCGACTGGGGCTCGACCTACAGCGAGCGCGGCGAGATCTACGACGCGGTGCGCGAGGCCGGGATCACCGGCTTCGTCACCGTCTCGGGTGATCGCCACAGCTTCTGGGCGGGGCTCGCTGCGAAGTCGCTGCCGCCGGCCGCTTTCGAGCCGGTCGGCGTCGCCTTCATCACCGGCTCGGTCTCCGCCCCCGGCCTCGTCGAGGCGTTCGAGCACCGCTTCCCCAAGGACCACCCGCTGCGCGCCTTGTACATGACGGAGGTCGGCGGCAAGCCGGCGCCGATGGTCAACCTGCTGATGCACCACGGCGTCAAGAGCTGCCTCGAGTACCAGCGCACCGGCGACGCCGCGCTGGCGCGCAGGGCCTCCAACCCCGACCTGGCGCCGCACCTGTCGTTCCTCGACATGGGCGGGCACGGCTACGCGGCGGTGAAGCTCACCGCCGACGCCGTCGAGTGCGAGTTCGTCTGCATCCCGCGGCCGCTCGAGCGCAGCGAGGGCGCCGACGGCGGGCCGCTGCGCTACCGCGTCGTCCATCGCGCATCGATGTGGCGCCACGGCGAGAAGCCGCGGCTCGAGCAGCGCGTCGTCGAAGGCGATCCGGGGCTCGCGCTGTAGCGGATTACGTCGCGGGTTTCTTCCGCCGGAAGATCCGCGTCAGCGGGTCGTGGACCTCGTCGACCACCCGCTCCTTGAGCGGGATGATGGCGTTGTCGGTGATCGTGATGCTCTCCGGGCAGACCTTGGTGCAGCACTTGGTGATGTTGCAGTAGCCGATGCCGTGCTCGCTCCTCAGGTCGCGCACGCGGTCGGCGGCGTCGAGCGGGTGCATCTCGAGCGCCGCGGCGTAGACCAGGAGCCGCGGGCCGATGAACTCGTCGTGCATGCTGGTGGTCGCGCAGCACGTGGCAGACGTCCTGGCAGAGGAAGCACTCGATGCACTTGCGGAACTCCTGCACGCGGTCGACGTCCTCCTGCGCCATGCGCCAGGTGCCGTCGGGCGCGTCGGGCGGGCGCGGCGTGAAGCGGCTTGATCTTCTTCTTCGCGTCGAAGTTCCACGACACGTCGGTGACCAGGTCGCGGATGGGCGGGAAGGCGCGCATCGGCTCGACGGTGACCGGCTCGTCGAGCGGCAGGTCGGAGAGGCGCGTCATGCACATCAGCTTCGGCGTGCCGTTGATCTCGGCCGAGCAGGAGCCGCACTTGCCGGCCTTGCAGTTCCAGCGCACGGCGAGGTCGTTGGCCGGCTCGGCCTGGATCTGGTGGATGGCGTCGAGCACGACCATGCCCTCGGTGACCTCGGTCGTGTAGTCGACGAAACCGCCGCCGCTCCTGTCGCCGCGCCAGATGCGGAAGGTCGCCTGCGCCATCGTCTACTCCCCTGCCCTACTTCATCTCCTCGACGATCGCCTGCAGCTCGGCCGGCAGCGGCGGGACCGGCACGCGCTCGACCTGCATCGCGCCGTCGGCGCCCTTGCGCACGACGACGTTGACCTTGCCGAACGTCGGCGTCCTTGTCGGGGAAGTCGTCGCGGAACTGCGCGCCGCGGCTCTCCTTGCGCTCGAGGGCGGCGCGGGTGATCGCCTCGGAGACGGTGAGCAGGTTGGGCAGGTCGAGCGCCGTGTGCCAGCCGGGGTTGTACTCGCGGTTGCCGGTGACGCCGACGCGCTGCGGCGCGCTCGCGCAAGCCGGCCGAGCGCCTCGAGCGCGCGCTGCCATCTCCGCGCTCGCGTGCGGACGATGCCGACGAGGTCCTGCATCATCGTCCTGCAGCTCGTGCTGGATCGCGTAGGGGTTCTCGCCGTCGCCCGCGCTCGCCGCGCTCGAACGGCGCCAGCGCCGCGCGCGTGCGCCGCCGTCGACCTGCGCCGTCGTCGACCGTGCCGCCGCGCCGTGCTCGCTGGCGAACGCGCGCCGCGTACTCGCCGGCGCGCTTGCCGAAGACCAGCAGGTCGGAGAGCGAGTTGCCGCCCAGCCGGTTGGCGCCGTGCAGGCCCGCCGCCGCACTCGCCGGCGGCGAACAGGCCGGGCACCGTCGACATCTGCGTCTCGGCGTCGACGCGCACGCCGCCCATCATGTAGTGCGTCGTCGGCCCGACCTCCATCGGCTCCTTGGTGATGTCGATGTCCGCCAGCTGCTTGAACTGGTGGTACATGCTCGGCAGCTTCTTCTTGATGTGCTCGGCGCGCGTTGGGGAGCTTCTCCTTGATCCACGCGATGTCGAGGAAGACGCCGCCGTGCGGGCTGCCGCGCCCCTCGCGCACCTCGCGCACGATGCAGCGCGCCACGTGGTCGCGGGTGAGCAGCTCGGGCGGGCGGCGGGCGTTCTTGTCGCCCTGGCAGTAGCGCCAGCCCTCTTCCTCGTTGTCGGCGGTCTGCGCCTTGTAGTTGTCGGGGATGTCGTCGAACATGAAGCGGCGGCCCTCGCTGTTGCGCAGCACGCCGCCCTCGCCGCGCACGCCCTCGGTGACCAGGATGCCGCGCACGCTCGGCGGCCAGACCATGCCGGTCGGGTGGAACTGCACGAACTCCATGTCCATGCAGCTCGGCGCCGGCGTCGTAGGCGAGCGCGTGGCCGTCGCCGGTGTACTCCCAGCTGTTGCTGGTGATCGTGTAGGCGCGGCCGATGCCGCCGGTGGCGAGCACCACCGCCTTGGCGCGGAACACCACGAAGCGGCCGCGCTCGCGGTCGTAGCCGAAGGCGCCGGCGATGCGGTCGCCGTCCTTGCAGCAGCGTGGTGACCGTGTGCTCCATGTGGACGTCGATGCCCTGGTGGATGCCGTGGTCCTGCAGCGTGCGGATCATCTCCAGGCCGGTGCGGTCGCCGACGTGGGCGAGGCGCGGGTAGCGGTGGCCGCCGAAGTTGCGCTGCAGGATGCGGCCGTCCGTGCGTGCGGTCGAAGAGCGCGCCCCAGGCCTCGAGCTCGCGCACGCGGTCGGGCGCCTCCTGGGCGTGCAGCTCGGCCATGCGCCAGTTGTTGAGGTACTGGCCGCCGCGCATGGTGTCGGCGAAGTGGACCGCCAGCTGTCGCGGTCGTCGACGTTGGCGAGCGCCGCGGCGACGCCGCCCTCGGCCATCACCGTGTGCGCCTTGCCGAGCAGCGACTTGCAGACGAGGCCGACGCGAGCGCCGGCGGCCGAGGCCGCGATCGCGGCGCGCAGGCCGGCGCCGCCGGCGCCGATGACCAGCACGTCGTATTCGTGGCGGATGGACCTCCGCCACTAGAGCAATCTCCAGTCGGTCCAGATCCCCATCGAGCAGAGCCGCACGTAGACGTCGGTGAAGGCGACGCAGAAGAGGCTCACCCACGCCCACAGCATGTGGCGGCGGTTGAAGCAGCCGACGCAGCGGTAGGCGGCGTAGCGCGCCGGCGCCTTCGACGAGCTGGTCGAGCTTGCCGCCGACGAGGTGGCGCAGCGAGTGGCAGCCGAAGGTGTAGCCGGCGAGCAGGACGACGTTGAGCGGCGAGCACCAGCGTGCCGACGCCGATGCCGAACGAGGTCGCGCCGGTCGCCGGGTCGGTGAACCAGAGCGCCTTCCACACGTCGTGCGCCAGGAAGACGAGGAAGATCAGCGCGAGGTAGAGGAAGTAGCGGTGGATGTTCTGGAGGATGAGCGGGAACGACGCCTCGCCGCGGTAGCTCTTGCGCGGCTCGCCGACCGCGCAGGCGGGCGGATCGGCCCAGAACGCCTTGTAGTAGGCGCCGCGGTAGTAGTAGCAGGTGAAGCGGAAGCCGCCCGGCGCCCAGAGGATGAAGAACGCCGGCGAGAAGGGGAGCCACCCCGGCCACCAGGCCGGCTTGCCGCCGAACCAGCTGTGCCGGCGTCGCCGAAGATCTCCGGCGAGTAGAACGGCGAGAGGTACGGGCCGTAGCGGTAGTGGGCGTCCTGGAACGCCGCCCAGGTGGAGTAGACGATGAAGGCGGAGAAGACGAGAAAGGTGACCAGCGGCGGCACCCACCACGCGTCGCGCCGCTTCGTCTCGAACGCCGCCCGCCGCCCGAGGCCCGGCGACCGACTCACCACCGGCTGCGCCATCCCACCTCCTCCCGTCGTGGGCGTATTCGAGCCGAAGCTCGCGGGGGTGTCAATCTTGCGCCGGCGGCTGATGCGCGCTCAGGGCCGGAAGACGATGCCGAGCGCGATCACCGGGTAGTAGGTGTAGTCCTCGAGCTCGCGCTCCAGACGTTGCTCTTCCTCGGCAGTGGCCGCGTCGAGCACCGACTGCACGATCCCGGGGATCGGCACGCCGAGGTTGAGGTCGGTCGTCAGGTCGACGTGCGGCGAGCCCTGGTAGATGACTCCGGCGTCGAAGCTGACTCCCCAGCGGCCCCCGCCTCTTTTGTCACTGGCACTCCCCCAGCCGAGGCCGACGTACGGTGCGAACGAGCTGCCGGTGGCCTCGCCGTGGATGGTGCCGGCGCTGGCCGGCACCAGCGGCGCAAGCTCGGGCCGGTAGCGGCGCACCAGCTCGGAGATCGGTGCCGAGACCTCCAGGCGGTTGTCGTTCCAGCCGCCGCCGGCGCTGATGCGGAAGCCGCCACCACCCGGATGGATGTCGGCGAGCAGGAGCGCGTTGCGCAGCTTCAGCTCGCCGTCGTAGCGGATCCCCGTCTTGTCGTAGGTGTCTTCGTAGGTGTAGAAGCCGACGGGTAAGCGCAGGTCGAGGTACGGGCCGAGCCCGAAGGCGATCTCCGGCCCGACGCCGGCGGTGCCGGCGCGGGCGCCGATCGAGAAGCCCTCGGCGGTGAGGACGGCCGGGAGCGCGAGCAGAACGAGCAGCGCGAGAACGAGCGTGGTGTGGAGTCGTCGCATCGCGAAAGTGTACCCGCGCGGGCTCACTCTCCGGCGATGCTCAGCCGCTGAGCGTGTCGAGGAAGCCGCGGAGGGAGAAGGCTCCCGAGGTGTGACCAGTCACTCGCACGGCGCCGGCAGCGCCGCGCGCGGCGGGCTCGTCGCCGGCGGCGAGGGCGTCGAGCAGCGCGCGCCAGACCGAGCTCGCTTCGCCGCGCGCAGCGGCGGCCAGCCAGGACGCGGACACTGCCGTCGTGCGGCCCTCGCCGACGCTGGCTAGCGCGGCTAGCGGCAAGCTCTCCGCCCTTCCCCCGCCGCTCAGCGGCAGTGCGTGCAGCACGCCGACGAGGTAATCGTCACCCGCCGGCGTCGAGCCTTCGCCGAGGCCGACGAGTCTCGCCGCTGCAACCAGGACTGCGTCGACACTGCCTGACCGCAGCGCGTCTTGAAAGACCGCGGCACGCCGCAGCACTTCGCCGCGCCAGGGCTCGTCGCCCGGCAGCTCGCCCAGCTCTTTCGCCAGGATCGCGGCGAGGCGAGGCGACAACCGCGCGTCGCCGGCCGCTATCGCCGGCGCCGCCGTCGCGGCGCTCACCACGACCACGGCGTCGGCTTGCGATCCCAGCGATGCTTGCGAAGCTGCGCGAGCAACGCCTCGTCCAGCTGCCCCGCCTCACTGGCGGCGAGGTTCGCCTCCACGTGCGGAAGCTTACGCATGCCCGGGATGACGGTCGTCACCGCCGGGTGGGAAAGGATGAAGCGCAGCGCCAGCTCGGGCAGCGTGCTGTCCGCCGGCACCAGCGGCTCGAGCCGCTCCACCCGCTCCACCGTGGCGGCGAGGTTCTCTGGCACGAAATAGGTGTTGCGCCAGTCGCCCTCCGGCCACGTCGAGTCAGCCCTCAGCGTGCCGGTGAGCGACCCCTCGTCGAACGGCACGCGCGCGATGACGGCGACGCCCATCTCCGGCAGGCCGGGAACAGCTCGTCCTCGGGCGCCTGGTCGAAGACGTTGTAGATCACCTGCACGGCGTCGACGACGCCGGTCTCGCAGCGTCCGCACGCCGTTCCACGGCTCCCACCGGTTGACGCTGATGCCGACGGCGCCGACGAGGCCCTGGCTCTTCAAGTCGTCCATCGCCCGCTGCCAGCGCTCGTCGTCGCTCCAGGCGTCCTCCCAGACGTGGAACTGGACGCAGGTCGAAGCTCGCGAGCCCCGCGTGATCGAGGCTCTCGTCGAACGCAGCGCGCGGATGTGGTCGGCGGGGAAGATGTCCTCGAGGCGCGAGCCGCGCCGGCTCGGCCACTGGCGGTCCTTCGGCGGCACCTTGGTGGCGGTGTACAGCCGCTTGTCGGGGTGGCGCCGCACCAGCTCGCCGAGCAGCCGCTCGCTGTGGCCGTCGCCGTAGACCAGCGCGCGTGTCGAAGAAGTTGCAGCCCAGCTCGACGGCGCGATCGAGCGAGGCCAGCGACTCGGCGTCGTCGGAGCCGGTCCAGCCGCCCATCCCCCACATGCCGTAGCCGACCTCGGCGACCGGCCAGCCGAGCTTGCCGAAGGTGCGATATCTCATGAGCTGCACCTTTCCCAGCGATGGGGGATCGCTTGCACTAGCACTGAGCCTCCGCCGTGTGCTGGAAGATACGGAGGATGACGTACTCGGCGGGCCGCAGCGGGGCGACGCCGATCTCGCAGATCAGACGTCCGTTGAGGATGTCGTCCTCCGTCATGGTGGTGCGGTCGCAGGTGACGAAGAATGCCTCCTCCTCGGTGCGGCCGGCGAGCGCTCCCGAGCGCCACTGTCCGCGGAGGAAGAGGCGGATGGTGTCGACGACTCGCGCCCACAGCCGCGCGTCGTTGGGCTCGAAGACCACCCACTGCGTACCCTCCTGGATGGAGCGCTCCAGGAAGATGAAGAACCGCCGCACGTTGACGTACTTCCACTGCGGGTCCGAGCTCAGCGTCCGCGCGCCCCAGACGCGGATGCCGCGGCCGGGGAAGTCGCGGATGACGTTGACGCCGCGACCGTTGAGCTCGTCCTGCTGCGCCTCGCCGACGTCGCGCTCGAGGCCGACGGCGCCGCGCAGCACCTCGTTCGCCGGCGCCTCGAAGACGCCACGCTCGGCGTCGGTGCGGGCATAGACGCCGAGCACGTGTCCGCCCGGCGGCACCAGGAGCCGCTCCCCAGTCTCCGGGTCGGCGACGACGATCCACGGGTAGTAGACGGCGGCGCGCGTGGTGTCGGCGATCCGGTCGCGCGGGTGCAGCGCCGAGTCGTCGGTCACACTCCTCGCACCGTCGATGACCGCGAATCGGAAGCGGAGCCTGTCGCAATGATCGACGACGGCGGCAGCGACCTCGTCCCCGGCGCCCGGCGCGTAGACCAATGCCACGTCGCGATACGCGTCGAGCTCGAGTGCCGCCAGCCCTTGGCGGCCGGGGCGCGTGCTCGTCGCCAGGCCACGGTAGTCGTCGACGCCCAGCGTCTCGCTGCCGTCGACCCCGCCGGCGAGCATCGTGGCGCCGTCGGCGGGGCGCGCTCCGGCGGCGGCCCCGGGCCGGCGAAGCAGGGTCACGAGTGCCGAGCTGCCGGCCAGCGGCAGGCGCCGGCCGCAGAAGTCAGCCGCAGGCTCGTCCACCAGGCAGTCCAGCTCCTCGACGTGCGACGGCCGCGGCTGGGCTTCCTCTTGGGCGAACGGGTCGAAGCCGGGCGCGGGCTCCTCACTCCAGTAGGCGACGCGCAAACGGAACCGAACGCCGGAGCCGTCGGCGCCGGACTTCGCGCCTCCCTCGATCCGGACGAAGACGCGGTTGCCCCACGAGCCTGGACCGGCGGCGCGGACGATGAAGTCGTCGCCGAACGGCGCCTCGGCGCTCGCCGCATCGGTGCCGACGAGGCGACAGACGAAGAGGCATCGGCCGCCGTTGTCGAAGTAGCCCCGCACGGCATGCGCCAGCCAACGGTCGCCGCCGCGCGCATCGCCGAACCAGCGCCGGTACTCCGCGAAGCCCGTGACTCGCTGCGGCCTGAGCGATCCGCGCTCCGCCTCGCCGAGGAAGGCTGCCGTGCTGGTCGGCACGCCCTCGATCGGGCGCGGCCCGCGCTCCAGCTCCTCGACGAAGACCCCGGGGTGCTCGAATTCGGTCACGGGCTCGGCCGTCGCTCGCGCTTCCTTCAACCCGGCAGGTCGGCTTGCCGCGGCTCTGGCAGCGCGAAGCTGGCGACGATGCCGATCACCGCCGCCGCGAGCGCCACGATGGCGCTCGCCTTGGCCAGCGCCGCTGCCGGGCTCGCCGCGGTGAGCTGGTTGGCGAGGTTGACGCTGACCCACGCCGCCGAGGTGCCGAGCAGGCGGCCGCCGATGTTGGCGGCGAAGCTCTCGCCGGTGCCGCGCAGGTGGGTCGGGTAGACCCGCGGCAGGTAGTTGCCCCAGAAGCTGAACTGCGCGATGGCGACGAAGCCGCAGAGGAAGAGGCCCCAACGGAAGGCCTCGCTGTCCAGACCCATGGCGTTCCAGAACAGCAGCGGGAAGACGACGAGGGCCGGCACCTGGAACAGCCGCAGCAGCCCGCGCCGTGAGGCGATGCGCACCGCCAGCACGGCCAGAGCGATACGCCCGAGCAGGCCGCCCACCTCCTGCAGCTTCTGGGTCGCGGCGACGACCTGCTGCTGCGCCGGCCGCGCCAGCTCGCGCACGTCCTCGAGCCCGGGGACGATCCGCGTCGCCTGCTGGATGGCGCCGAAGGCGAGGGCGTAGCTCGCCGCCACCAGGATGGTGGTCACGATCGTCGTGCGCCGCAGCTCGGGGCTGAACAGCGCCGACAGGCGCGGCCGCGCGAGCGTGCCGGCCTCCTTCCGCGCCCGCCACGCCGGCGACTCCGGCAGCCAGGGCCGCACGATCAGCAGCGGCAGCGCGGGGATGAGTCCCGAGACCAGCGTGTAGCGCCAGGCCGAGTGCCCGCCTCCGATCGCCGGCAGCGCGTCGGCATGGCGCACCGCGAAGCCGTAGACGAAGGCAACGAGCAGGCCGCCGAGCGACGAGAAGGCCTGCGTGTAACCGAGCACCCGCTCGCGCCGGGCCGGATCGGTGAACAGCTCGGCCAGCCACGCCGTGCCGGCAACGAACTCGACGCAGACGCCGACGAAGACGACGCAGCGCAGGGCCAGCAGCTGCCAGGCGCTGGTGACGAAGGCCGAGGCCAGGGCACCGCCGGCGTAGAGCAGGATGCTCGCCACCAGCACCCGCCGCCTGCCGAAGACGTCCGTCAACCAGCCGCCGAGCAGGCCGAAGCCGGCGCCGAAGATCGCCGGCACGTAGAAGAGGCGGCCCATCCAGACGTTCATCTCCGGGCTGCCCGGCTTGACGCCGAGCAGCTCGGCGAGCGCCGGCGGCCCCACCAACGGCAGCATCAGCAGCTCGTAGGTGTCGAACAGGAAGCCGATCGCCGCCACCGAGCAGATCAGCCACTCGAGGGGTGTGAGGCGGAGAGGACGCGCGACAGCGGGCTCGGCCTTGTTTGCCATGCGAGGAAGGCCGATGATAGCCGCGAAACACCCCTCGCCACTCGCGCGTAGAGAACCTTATCGGCGCCCGGCACCGAAACGAGCGAGGCGGACGTCGCAGGAGATCCGACATGACCATCGCGCAGAACGTAGCCTCGGCACCCCGCAAGCCGCTCCGACTGTGGCCAGGCGTCGCACTGGCGATCCTCATGCTGCTGCTGCGGTTCGTCGTGCCGCTGGTGGCGCCCGGCGCCTCGGAGCTCGGCGTCTTTGGAGGGCTCCTCGGCGGGGTGGCGATCCTCCTCTGGTGGCTGCTCCTGAGCCGGGCACCCTGGTCCGATCGCCTGATCGCGCTGGGAGTGATGGTCGCCGCGCTGCTCGTCACCTGGCGCCTCGTCCACGTCTCGATCGCCGAGGGGGCGATGGGCTTCCTCTTCCCCGTCCTGGCGGTCCCGACCATGACGGTCGCCTTCGTCGCCGCGGTGGCGGCCGGGCGGCGTCTCGCCGACGGACCGCGGCGGGCCCTGATGGCGGCCGGCATCGTCGTCGGCTGCGGCCTGTGGACGCTCATCCGCACCGGCGGCTTCACCGGAGACTTCGACCACGACTTCGCCTGGCGTTGGACGCCGACTGCCCGAGGAGCGGCTGCTGGCCCAGGCCGACGACGAGCGAGCCGCGGTCCAGGCGCAGGCGGCTCCGCCGGAGGCGGCGCCGGCAGCTGCGTCGGCGACGGCGGCGCCCGAACCGGGGCTCGCCGCCGCTGCCACAAGCGAGGCGCCGGCAGCGGCCGAGGCCGCCGCACAGCCTCCCGCCCAAGTCGCCGGCGTGGAAGGCGTGCACCCGGCTCCCGCAGCGTCATTGGCAGCAGCGGCAGCGGCAGCGCCCGCGATCGAGGCCCCAGGCGACTGGCCCGGTTTCCGCGGCCCCCGGCGCGACGGCGTCGTGCGCGGCGTCCGCATCGGCACCGACTGGTCGGCGTCGCCGCCGGTCGAGCTGTGGCGCCGGCCGATCGGCCCCGGCTGGTCCTCCTTCGCCGTCCACGGCGGCCGCTTCTACACCCAGGAGCAGCGCGGCGACGACGAGGTCGTCGCCTGCTACGACCTCGCCACCGGCGAGCCGTTGTGGCGTCACGGCGACGCCGCCCGCTTCTGGGAGTCCAACGCCGGTGCCGGGCCTCGCGGCACGCCGACGCTCCACGAAGGCCGCGTCTACAGCCTCGGCGCCACCGGCATCCTCAACGCCCTGAACGCCGCCGACGGCGCCGTCGTCTGGTCGCGCAACGCGGCCACCGACACCGCCACGACGATCCCCGGCTGGGGCTTCGCCAGCTCGCCGGTGGTGTTCGGCGACCTCGTCGTCGTCGCCACCGCCGGCCGGCTCGCCGCCTACGAGCTCGCCACCGGCAAGCCGCGCTGGTACGGCCCCGACGGCGGCGACGGCTACAGCTCGCCCCACCTGCGCCACCCTCGGCGGCGTGACGCAGATCCTGCTGATGAGCGCGACCGGCACGATCGGCGTCGCACCGGCCGACGGCACGCTGCTGTGGAAGCACGCCTGGCCGGTGGGCGACCCGCATCGTGCAACCGGCGCTGACCGCGGACGGCGACGTCCTCGTCACCTCCGGCGGCGGCATGCGGCCGCGTCGCCGTCGCGCGCAGCGGCGGCGACTGGAAGGTCGAACAGCGCTGGACGCTCCGACGGCCTCAAGCCCTACTTCAACGACTTCGTCGTCCACGAGGGCCACGCCTACGGCTTCGACGGCCGCATCCTCTCCGCAGTGGACCTCGCCGACGGCAAGCGCAAGTGGAAGGGCGGCCGCTACGGCAACGGCCAGCTCGTCCTGCTGCGCCGACCAGGACCTGCTGCTGGTGCTCTCCGAGCAGGGCGAGCTGGCGCTGGTCAAGGCGACCCCGGACCAGTTCACCGAGGTCGCCAAGGCCCCGGCGATCCAGGGCAAGACCTGGAACCACCCGGTGCTCGCCGGCGACGTGCTGCTGGTGCGCAACGGCGAGGAGATGGCGGCCTTCCGGCTGGCGGCACCTCCACCGGCCTCGGCAGCTCGTTAGCCCGCGGCGTCGTAGGCCGCACGAACCCAGGCGGCGAGCTCGGCGTCGACCTCCTCGGCAGAGGAGAGCCGTACCCTGTACTGGCACATGCCGCCGGGCGGCAGCGCCACCAGGCGGCCGCCGCCTGCGAGGCCCTTGGCGTTGAGGCCGACCTCGACCTGCGTCTTGGTGGCCGGTCCGACCATCGCGAACTGCTTCTTCCGGCGCAAGCTGAGATAGCCCTTCTTCGGTGCCACCTCGAAGGGGCCGCAGCCCTCGATCGTCGCCATCACCCGGTCATGGATCGGACGCAACGAGGCCTTGGGCCCGGCGTAGATCTCGTCGACCGCGGCGCCCGCGTCGGCGGCGGGCGCTGTCGCGGCGCCCGTCGCGCGCAGGTGGAGGGTCACCAGCGTGTTCGCATCGCCGTGTCCCAGCCCGAGACCGCTCTTGGCGGCGTCGCGCAGCTCGCCGTGCTTGGCGAGCCCAGTCTGCCGCAGCCAGGCGTAGAGCTCGTCGAGCGACTTGCCGGTCTTCTTCTGGATGTTGGCGAGCTGCGTCGCGAGGGCCTGGTCGAGATCGGTCATGCGAATCCCCCTGTGTGCGAAGGCCTATTCTTCCTTGAGCGCCTGCACGAGCGGCGCGCGGACGGTCGCGGCGACGGCGGCGAGGCTGGCGAGGCAGCCGACGGCGAGCACGGCGAGGAGCGTCCACGCGAGCGGCTGCCACGGGACGTGCGCCGCGTGTGCGAAGAGGCGCGGCGCCGTCGCCGCGGCGGCGGCGAGCAGGCCGAGGGTGAGACCGGCGGCGAGGAGGACGAGGTTCTCCGCCAGCACCAGGCCACCGAGCTGCGCGCGGCGGAAGCCGAGGGCCGACATCATCGCCAGCTCGCGCCGGCGCTCGAGCGCGTTGCGCAGCAGCACGACGCCGAGCCCGACGGTGCCGAGCAGCAGGCCGAGGCCGCCGAGGGCCTGGAAGGTCGTGGAGGTAGGCGCTCTCGACGGCGGCGAAGGCGCGCAGTCGCTCGGCCGTCGGCGTGGCGTCGAAGCCGAAGGGCTCGAGGCCCGTCTCGAGCGCCTCCGCGACCTCGCGCACGCGCTTGTCGTCGGCGGCGTGCGGCGTCTCGACCAGGAAGTACGAGGCGCCGGCGCGGCTCGGGAAGTGGCGCACGAAGGCGCGCTCGGAGATCAGCAACTCGCTCTGGAAGATGCTCTTCGCCAACAGGCCCACCAGCCGCAGTCGCAGCGGCCGGCCGCTCTCGTCGGCGAGCACGACGTCGTCACCCAGGCCACGCTTGAGGATCCAGGTCGCCGAGTTGGCGTCGGCGAAGGCCGGCACCACACCCTCGCCGAGGTCTTCGTCGAGCAGCCGCCAAGGCGCTGGCGACTCCTTCGCCAGCGCCTGGAAGGTGAAGCCGCCGCGGGCGATCATCTCCGCCGGCGCGCCGAGCACCCGCGGACGCCGCGGCTGGTAGAGGTTGAGGCAGCTCGCGTCCTCGCCCGGCAGCAGGCGGAAGGGAACCACCGTCGTGCCGGCGAGCGCCGCCTGCGATCGTCCGGTCCCGGATGCGCCGAGGCCCAGGTCCTCTCGAACGTCGGCGCGGTTGAGGTCGGCGACGATCGGCACGTCGCTCTCGGTCACCAGCGCGAAGCCGCCGGTGCCGGAGCTGCGCGCGAGCGGATCGACGTCGGCCTCGCCGCGATTCGCGGCCACCACGGCGAGGACGAAGGTGGCGCAGGCGACCAGGGCGGCGGCGAGCAGGCTGCGGCCGCGGTTGCGGGCGCCGTTGCGCGCTCCCGCGGCGAGCCAGGCCGGGCCGCGCAGCGCGAAGGCGCGGCGGCGGCACCAGGACCGGCCGGCGCCCCCAGCGGTCCGCCAGCGCGGCGAAGCCGGCGACCAGCACCAGGGCGCCGGCGGCGAAGGCCAATGCCGGCGCCGCGCGCTCGCCGGCGAGCAGCGCGGCGGCGATCGCCACGCTCGCCCCGGCGAGCGCCGTCACCATGGTCCACCACGCGAGCGTCGAGCGCCCGCCCGCCGCCATCGGGTCGGCGACCTCTCCGGCGAGCAGCCGCGCCGCCGGCGTTCGCGAGGCGCGGCCGATCGCCACCACCAGCGTGATCGTCACCACCAGCAGCGAGAGGAAGCCACCCAGCAGCAGCGTGCCCGGCCGCACGTGCAGGAAGAGCACCGGGGCGCCGATCGCGCCCACCCACCAGGTGCGCAGGCCGTGCAGCATCACCGCAGCGAAGCCGACCGCGCCGGCGAGGCCCGGCCAGCACGCCGAGCGCCGACACCGCTCCGGCCTCGGCGAGGAGGCGCCGGCGCACAGCTCGCGCCGGGAAGCCGAGGGCGCCGAGGAGGCCCACCTCGCGGGCCCGCGCCTCGATCGCCAGCCCCTCGAGCAGCGCCACCAGGAGCAGCGCCGCGGCGAGCAGGAAGAAGCTGAAGGCGAGGAAGAGTCCGGCGAAGTCGGTGGCGCCCTCTCCCGCCGCGAGCGCCTCCGCGCGCACCTCGCGCAGCGCGAGGCCGCCGGCCGCGGGGCCGATCGCTCGCGGCACGGTCGTCTCCAGCGTGCGCGCGAGCGTCGCGGCACTCGTGCCCGCCGGCGGCGTCAAGCGCAGCGACGAGACGGCGCCGAAGCGGCTGCGCCAGAGCCGCTGCCCGTCGGCGAGCGCGACGAAGGCCTTCGGTGCGGCGCGATGGCGCTGCCAGTACTCCTCGTCCACCGGGCGGATGCGCGAGAGGTCGACCGGGAAGGGCGGGTCCCAGTCGCCCATCCGCGCCGCGTCCGAGAGCCCCGGCAGCTCGGGCGTCAGGCTGGGGTCGGCGCCGAGACCGCGCATCGCCACCACCGAGGCGACGCGGAACGTCGCCGAGCGCTCGACGAGCGCGTCGCGCGCTCCGACGGCGAAGTACGCGAGCTCGACCTGCGCACCGGGCGCGGCGCCGAGCTCTTCCGCCGCCCACTCGTTGAGCGCGATCTCGCCGGGCGCGAGCGGACGCATCGGTGCGCCGTCGGCGGTGAGGAGCCCGGCGCCGGGGCCAACGGCCGCGGCCACGCCCGCGGCCGGGAAAGGCTGATCCAGCGCCGTCACCGTCGAGTAGGGAACTTCGCGATCGCCGACCCGCATGCGGTTGGCGAGGTAGGTGAACGCCGTCGTCGCCGCCGCTCCCGCTTCGCGCGCCGATGCTGCGAGCCGCTCGACGAGCGCATCGTCGAGCAGCAGCCGCTCGCTCTCGACGATCACCTCGCCGCCACGGGTCGAGAGCTTCAGACCGAGGTCGGCGAGCGTGACGGCGCGCCCGAGCGCCGCCTCCGCACGCGTTCGCGCGCGAGGACGTCTCCGTCGTTCCCGCGTCCGCCGCACCGCGTGCCACCAGCAGGTTGGCGCGATCGCGCGCGCCGATGGCGCGGGCGAGCCGCGAGCGCTCGACGACGGCGTTCAGCGGCGCGGCCTGCCGCGTGTCGAGCCGGAAGCCGCCGAGGCCGCCCTCAGGCAGCAGGCCCGCCACCGTGAGCCGCAGCGTGGCGACGGTCTCGTGCGCCTCCTGCCGGCCGACGAGGGTCTCGCGCGGGATGGCCGAGTAGGCCGGCAGGAGCAGGTCGACGTTGTCGCCGACCTCGGCGCCGAGCTCGCGCGCGAGAGCGTCGGCGAGCAGCACCGACGGGAACTGCTGTCCTTCGCGGCGTGCGAAGGAGAGCGGCGCGTCGGGGAACAGCGATTCCCACGCCGCGTCCACGCCGAGCACGGTGACGCCCGAGGCGCGGCTGCCGCTCTCGCCGTGACGCGCCGAGGCGCGGGCGACGAGCGCTGCCGCCGTGGTGCCGCCGCCCTCGCGGCTCCAGTCGGCGGCGAGCCGGTCGCGGAAGGCACGCTCGGCGACCACCACCCGCTCGACGCCGCCGAGCCGCGACAGCGCCAGCTCGCGCAGGCTCCCGCGCACCGAGTCGCCCACCACCAACGCGCCGGCGAGCACCGCCGTCGCCACCGCCACCGCCAGGGCGAGTGCGAGGTGCGCGCGGCGGTAGTAGCTCAGACTTCGCAGCACCGCCCGTCCACCAGCTCGAAGCGGCGGCCGAGCCGCGCGGCGACCGCGGCGTTGTGGGTCACCACCACGAGCGCCGCCGCGGCCGAGCGCTCCGCCGCCGACGCAGCTTCGCCGTGCAGCTCGAGCAGCAGGTCGACGATCGCCTCGGCGTTCCTGGCATCGAGCTGGCCGGTGGGCTCGTCGCACAGCAGCAGCCGCGGCGAAAGCACCAGCGCGCGCGCGATGGCCGCCCGCTGACGCTCGCCGCCCGAGAGCTCGGCCGGACGGTGCGCGGCGCGCGCCGCCAGGCCGACGCGGGACGAGCAGCTCGCGCCCGCGCAGCTCGCGCGCCGCGTCGACGCGGCCGAAGGCGAGCGCCGGGAGCAGCACGTTCTCGAGCACCGTGTACTGCGGCAGCAGGTGGTGGTCCTGGAAGACGAACCCGATGCGCTCGTTGCGCAGGCGGGCGAGCGCGCGCTCGGAGAGCGCGAAGGGGTCGGCGCCGGCGATGCGCAGCTCGCCGCCGGTGGGCCGCTCGAGGGTACCGAGCATGTGCAGCAGGGTGCTCTTGCCGGAGCCCGAAGGTCCGGTGATCGCCGCCGTCTCCCCCGCGCGCAGCGCGAGGCTCACCCCGGCGATCACCTGCAGCGTCGTCGCGCCGAGCGCGAAGCTCTTGACGAGGTCGCGCGCCTCGACCGCCGGCGGCTCGCTCGCCGGTGCTGCGCCGGACTCAGCGGCGGCCATCGCCGTCTTCCGCCGCCGCGTCCGGGTGCTCGGCGAGCCGGTCGGCGAGGAACGCGGGAATGCGCACCGGCCGCGGCCGCCCGTCGCCGAGCACGCAGCAGACCGAAGCCAGCCGGCCGCGCGCCACCTCGCGCTCGCCGCAGGTGAAGGTGAAGAGATAGGCCATCGACGACGCCCCCTTGCGGGCGACGCGGACGTGAATGTCGAGCACGTCCCCCAGCCGCGCCGGCGAACGGTAGTCGCAGCAGGCCGACCGCCGCGGCCAGCCCAGCAGCTCGCCCTCGTGCTCGAAGTGCACGGCAGTGCCGGCGGCGCGCGAGCAGCTCGTGCTCGGCCGACTCCATGTAGACGAAGAAGCGCGAGAAGTGGACGATGCCGCCCATGTCGGTGTCGGCGAACTCCACCTTGCGCCGGGTCCGCAGCTCAGCAATCGGCATCGTCGGCTCCACGTCTCGTCGCGCCGTCACAACTGGGGGCCCGGGCCTCTCCGGCGCGTGCGCGAGCCGCGCCCTACTCGGCGCGTTGCATCGCGACGTTGAGATACGTCGTCTCCGCGGCGCTGAGCTGCACGGCCTGCTCGACAGTGGGTCGGTAACCCGAGAGCGTGAACGTCACCGTGTAGGTGCCCGCCGCCAGAGCGGCAACCCCGTAGGTGCCGTGCGGGCCACTCTGGGTCGACCCTTCGCCACCGGTCTCCTGATTCGCCGCCACGATGGTCACGTCCGCCAGAGCGGCCCCATCGCCATCGACGACGCTGCCGATGAGGCTCGCATCGTTCGCCTGATTGGTGTCGGTGTTGCCTGAGGGCATGGGAGGCCTCCTGTCGTCGAGGCAGGCCGACTCTACATCTCGGGCCGAACGACTCACGGCGCGGAGCCCAGCCCCTACCGCCGCATCTCCTCTCGGCCGAGCGCAGCGACGTTCATGGAGCCGCGCTGCTGCGCGCCACTCGCCACGGCCTCGGCGAGCACTGTCGCCGTGGCGCGTGCCATCGTCTCCTCACCCCGGCCGGCGACGACCGCGGCGCGACCGCGGCGGCCGAGCTCGAGCCGGCGCGCCTCGTCGTCGAGGAGCGCTCGCAACCCCGCCGCGAGCGAATCCGCCGAGCCCGGCTCGACGAGCAGGCCGCCGCCGGTTTCCTCCAGCATCTCCGGGAACGAGCCGTGCCGCGGCACCACCACCGGCACCCCGTTCGCCATCGCTTCGAGCGCGAACAGCCCCTTGGGCTCGCGGTAGACAGTGGGCACCGCCAGCACGTCGAGCGAGCGCAGGAAGCTCACCTTGCCGGCGAGGTCGACCTCGCCCACGTGCTCGAAGCGGTCCGCTAGGTGGAGCTCGCCGAGGCGCGCGGCGAGCGCCGCGAACCAGGCGCCGTCCTTCGGCGCGAGGTAGCCCGCGACGCGAAGCCGCAGCGACTCGCGGCCCGGCTCGCGGGCGAGCTGCGCGAACGCCTCGACCAGCAGATGGAGCCCCTTCTCCGGGCAGATGCGGGCGAGGTAGCCGACGGTGAGCGGCCGCGCGGCGGGCCGCGGCGGCGGCTCAGCCTGATACTGATCGAGGCGAATGCCGAGCGGCACGACGCGCAGCACGCCGCCGTCGACGCCGAGCAGTCGCGCCATCTCGGCGGCGTACCAGCGCGACGGCGCGATGAAAAGGTCGGCGTCCTGGGCACGCTCGGCGAGCAGGGCGAGCGCGCGGCTGCGATAGGGCTCGACGAGCTCGCCGAGGAAGAGGTCCTCGCCCTGCAGCGACACCACGATCGGCACGCCGAGGGTCTGACGCAGCCGCCGCGCCATGCCGAGGAAGAGCGAGTTCGACAGGTGCACCACCTCGGGCCGCACCTCCCGCGCCAGCCACTCGACCAGCTTGTCGAGCTCCTTGCTCTGCGCGCCGCGCTCGCCGGCGAGCGTCGACAACGTCAGCGCGCCGAGCTCGCGCGCGTCGGTCGAGCCCGCGAAGCGCGACACCCAGCGCAGCAGACCCGGCCGGTCGAAGAGGCGGTCGACCCAGCGCGGCGTTTGGCGAAACAGGCCGGCCTTCTGCTGCAGGTAGACGTTGACCGCGCCGTAGAAGACGCGATCGCTCGCGACGCCCTCTTCGTCGGTGCGCATCGGCGTGTAGGTGGGCAGCAGCACCACCTCGTGCCCGAGCCGCATCAGCGCCGCGGCGAGGGTGTTGTCGTGCAGGCAGCTGCCGCAGTACATGCCGGCGGCGCCGGCGCCGACGTAGGCGATCCTCATGCAGACGCTACGTTAGCATCAGCGAGCATCTTGACGGCCTGCGTGTAAGACATCATGATGTCCGCATGCGCACGACCCTGACTCTCGAGGACGATCTGGCACGCCGGCTCAAGGATCTGGCGCGCCGCGAAGGCCGTCCCTTCAAGGAAGTCGTGAACGAAACCCTGCGCCGAGGACTGACGAGCCAGGAGGTCGCGGAGCCCGCCGAGCCGTACCGGGTGGAGACCTTTCGCAGCGGGTTTCGCGCCGGCGTGGACCCGCTCAGGCTCAACCAACTCGTCGACGAGCTGGAGACCGAGCGGGCGGCCCTCCAGCCGGCCGTTCTGGAAAAGCGCGAAAGGCGTTGATCCTCCCCGACGTCAACCTGCTGATCTACGCGCACGACGAGCTCGCGCCGCTGCATGGCCCCGCCAAGAGCTGGTGGGAGGAGCTGTTGGGCGGGCGCCAGACCGTGCTTCTCCCCTGGGCCGTCGTCTTCGGGTTCGTGCGCCTGGTGACCCACCCGAGCGTCTTGCGAGATCCCCTCGCTCCGGCCGCGGCGCTCCTTCGCGTTCGCGGCTGGCTCGAGCGCCCCCAGACGGAGCTGGTCGAACCCGGGCCGCGTCACCTGGAGATCGTGCAGCGCCTGTTCGAAGCCACGGGCGTCGGCGGCAACCTCACCACCGACACCCACCTCGCGGCGCTCGCCATCGAGCACCGCTGCGAGCTGCACAGCAACGATAACGACTTCGGCCGCTTTCCGGGTCTGCGCTGGCACAATCCCCTGGCGGGCGAGCGGCCGTGACGCCACGAAATCGACGAGGTCAGAGAGGAGGGGTCGCGGCCCCCGCCGCGACTGCCGGCGGATCGAACGGCGGCGCCGCCGGCAGCTCGATCGTCTCGCTCAATCGCTCGAAGAGGTCGCCGACGCTCTCGCGGTAGACGTTGCCGGTGAGCAGCATGACGACGTCGCGGCGGCAGTGCGGGTGGGCGCGCAGGAACTTCGAGAAGCTGAAGCCTTCGGCGTAGTAGGCGTAGACGAGCCGGCGCAGCGCCTCCATGCCGTTGGTGAAGTCGACGCCGAAGCGTCCCAGCTGCGCTCCCGAAAGATCGCCGCTGGCCAAACCGTCGTTGATGGCGTCGGCCGCCATCTCGCCCGACTTCAACGCCAGCAGGACGCCCGTCGAGTAGATGGGGTCGATGAAGCCGAAGGCGTCGCCCACCAGCACCCAACCGTCGCCGGCGATCTGTCGCGCGCGGTAGGAGAAGTCGCGGCGGGCGCGGATCGGGAAGAGCTGCTCGGCATCGGCGATGCGCGCCCGCACGGCCGGCGCGAGGGCGAGCTCCTCGGCGAAGGTCGCCGCCGGGTCGCCGCCGCGGCCTTTGATCAGGTAGTCGACGGGGCCGACGACGCCGACGCTCACCACGTCGTCGGGGAGCGGGATGTACCAGAACCACGACTTGCCCGTCGAGGTGTTGATCACCAGCGTCGCGCCCTCGTCGATGCCGGGGTCGCGCAACGCGCCGCGGAAGTGGGAGAAGAACGAGATGTGCCGCATGCGCGGCTCGACGTCGATGAGCTTGAACTGGCGGGCGAGCAGCGCGCTCTGGCCGGTGGCGTCGACGACGACGCGCGCCTGGATGCGCCGCGGAGTACCGTTGCCGTCACCAACCTGCACCTCGGCGCCCACCGCCCGCCCGTCGTCGTCGAAGAGCACGCGCGAGACCGCGAGGCCGCGACGGACCTCGACGCCCTTCTCCTCAGCGTTGTCGAGCAGCATCTGGTCGAAGCGGCTGCGCAGCACCTGCCAGGTCTGCGAGCACTCGTGGGGGTCGTTCTCGAAGAAGTAGAACGGCTTCGAGGCGCGGCCGGACTTGCTGTAGAACTGCACGCTGTACTTGCGCGGGAAGGTGCTCTGGCGCATCTTGTCGAGCATGCCGAGCCGCTCCAGCGTCCAGTAGGTAGCCGGCATCAGCGACTCGCCGATCTTGAACTGCGGCTCGCTGCTGCGCTCGGCGAGCAGGACGCGATGGCCCTGCTGCGCCACCAGCGTCGCGGCGGTGGCGCCCGACGGGCCGCCGCCGATCACCAGCACGTCGTAGCTGTCGCGTTGCGGCATCATCAGCGGCGGCGCTCCATCAGAATCGACGCTCCAAGCGCAGGCGCGCCGCGAAGGGTGCCGCCGGGATGACCGAGCTCGAGCCGAAGGCCCGCGTCTCGTATTCCTCGTCGGTGAGGTTGTCGAGGTCGAGCGAGACGCCCCAGGCGCCGCGGTCGAAGCCGGCACCGGCGTCGAAGAGCAGCACGTCGTCGAGCTCGACGAAGTTGTCCTCGGCGGTGAACCGCTCGCCGACGTAACGCAGCCCGGCGCCGAGGCGCAGGCCGCGGCCGAAGCGTTGGCTCACCCAGGCGCGCGCCGAGGTGCTCGGGGGCGAAGGCGGAGCGGTTGCCCGAGCGGTCGAGCACCAGCACCGCGAAGGTCGGCGGCCCAGCTTGCACCAGCTCGGCGAAGCGCGTCAGCTCCGAGTCGGTGTAGGCGTAGGACGCGACCACGGCGAGCCCCGGGCGCGGCTGCGCGGTCAGCTCGAGCTCGACGCCGCGGGCGCGCTGGTCGCCGGCCTGCTGGGTGAAACCGTTGTCGTCGGGGATGGCGATGTTCTCCCGCTCGAGCTGGTAGAGCGAGGTGGTGGCGCGCACGCGTCCGCCCCGCCAGCTCTGGTGCGCGCCGATCTCGACCTGCCGGCTGCGCTCCGGCCAGCGCTCCCCCACCACGCGCGAAGAGGGCGGCGCGAAGGACTGCGCGGCGCTGGCGTAGAGAGACAGCTCCGGCGACGGCGCGAAGACCAAGCCGAGCAGCGGCGACCACTCGCTGTCCGAACGGCTGGTGTTCGTCGTGTCGTCTTCGAAGTCGACGTCGTCGAAGCGCAGTCCGACCAGCGCCTGCCACCGCGCGCCGAGCGAAAGGTTGTCGATCAAGTAGGGCGCGATCACTCGCGCCCGCGAGTCGCCGGCGCCTTGCGGAAACACCTGTATCGGACCGCTCGCCGGCGAGGGGTTGACGAGGTCGGCGAGAGGGAGCTGTGCGAAGCCGAGGGTGAACTCGTCGTCGGCCTGCGAGACCTCGAGGCCGGCGACGAGGCGGTGATCCATGCCGGCGGCGGTTCCGGTGTAGGTCAGCTCGAGCTGGTTTCCCAACAGCTGCTGCTCGTCGTCGAGCAGCAGCAGCGAGCGCGCCACCACGAAGCCGCCGAATCCGTTGGGAAAGGCGCCGAAGAGCAAGGTGCCGTCCGTGGCCCAGTCGAGGCCGCGGTAGTACGCCTTGTTGCGCAGCCCGAGCGTCGGCGTGAGCTGGGTCTGGTAGTCGACTTGGAAGCGGCGCACGTCCTGCTCGGAGCGGTCGCGGTCGGACTCGTAGGCGGCGTCGCGCGAGACCGGCGGCAGCTCGCCGCCGATCAGCGGCAGGCCGGCGTCCGGCTGGAAATCGGAAGCGCCCACCTCGGCGTTGAGGGTCAGCGACGAGCGTTCGCTCGGCCGCCACGTCAAGGCCGGGTTCACCGCGGTGAGCTCGCCGTCCTTGCCCTCGCGGTAGCCGTCGGTGCTGCGGTACATGGCGTTGAGGCGGAAGGCGAGCGAGCCGTCGTCGCGCGCGGCGTTCCAGTCGGCCTCGCCGGCGACGGTGCCGAAGCTGCCGCCCTCGACCGCCAAGCGCCCGAAGCGGCCCGGCTCCGGCTGCCGCCGCACCAGGTTGACGGCGCCGGCGAGCGGGTTGCTGCCGTAGAGGAACCCCGCCGGGCCCTTGAACACCTCGACGCGCTCGACGTTGAAGAGTGGGTAGAAGGTGACCTCGGGCTCCGGCGCGCCGTCGGTGAGCACGAGCCCGCTCGACAGCGCGTCGAAGCCGCGCAGGACGAAGAAGTCGAAGATGCCCTGCCCTGCCTCGACGCTGGCGCCGCTGACGTTGACCAGCGCGTCGCCGAGGGTGACGGCCCCTTGCTCGGCGAGCAGCCGATCGCCGACGACGCCGACGTTGGCCGGCGTGCGCTCGCGCTCCACCGGCAGCTTGGTGACGATCGAGCTCGAGGTCGGCACGTAGGGCAGCGTCTCGACGACGGTGATCTCTTCCGTCTGGGTCATCGCGGGCGGCTCGGTGGCCGCCTCGGGCTCGGCCGCCCACGCGGCGGCTTGCAAGGCGAGCGCGAAGGCGCCCGCGGAACCGAGCCGCTTCAGGTGCCGGTGCATGCGAAACGCCCGGCCGCCCAATCAGCCCGCCACGTCCAGCGCCACCAGCTCGCTCTCGCTGCGCACGTAGAGCCGCTTGCCGGCCAGCGTCGGCATCGTCCAGGTCTTCCCTTCGAGCACCTGCGCGCGGGCTTTCTCGCGGTAGCCGCCCGGCCCCAGCTCGACGAGGGCCAGCTCGCCGCGGTCCGACAGCACCCAGAGGTGGCCGTCAGCCACCAGCAGCGACCCCTTGCCGAAGCCGCGCTGCTTCCAGCGTTCGGTACCGCTCGCCGGGTCGACGCACTTGAGGGTGGAGTCGTCGAAGCCGTAGAGATGGCCGGCGACGTATACCGAGCTGTTGAAGTGGTTCTTCATCACCCGGTTGCGCCACACCGGCTCGACCGCCGGCTGCCCGCCCTTGGCGACCACGCGCAGCAGCTGCCCGCCGACGTCGTAGCCCGAGGAGATGAAGACCCGGTCGGGCGCGACGAAGACCGGCATCGCGGCGTTGACGTCGTAGGAAGTCTCCCAGGGCACGCTCCAGAACCGCTTGCCGGTCTGCGGCGACACCGAGATGAGCGAGGTGCCGGCGAAGAAGATCGCCTGCCGGGTGCCGGCGAGGTCGACCACCAGGGGCGTCGAGTAGCCCGCGACGTCCGATTCGGCCGACCAGGCGAGCTTGCCGGTCAGCTTGTCGAGGCCGAGTAGGGAGCGGCCGTTGCCGCCGCCGGCGGTGACCAGCAGCAGCCCGCCCTCGACGACCGGCGAGCTCGAGGTGCCCCACTGCGGCACGCGCGCGCCGTACTGGGACACCAGGTCGACGCGCCAGCGGACTTTCCCGGTCGCCGCCTCGAGGGCCGCGAGCTTGGCCTCGGCGCCCATCGCGTAGACCAGCTCGCCGTCGACGGTGGGTGTCGCCCGCGGACCGCCGCCTTGTCCGTCCTGGCGGTCGGGCCCGAGCTGAGCGCGCCAGAGCTCCTTGCCGGTCGCGGCGTCGAAGGCGGCGGCGAGCTCCTTGCCGCCACTGCCGAAGAGCGTGAAGAGCCGGCCGTTCACCACTGCCATGCCCGAGTAGCCGGTGCCGAGCTTCGCCCGCCAGAGGACGCGCGGGCCGCTCGACGGCCAGGCCCTGAGCAGCCCGGTCTCTTTCGAGACGCCGTCGCCCTTGGCGCCGCGGTAGCGCGGCCAGTCGTTGGGTCCCGGCGCCGAGGCCAGGATCGCCGGCACGAAGACCGCGAGTCCGAGACCAGCCGCGAGCCACGTCTTTCGCCGTTGCATGGTCATCCTCTCCGTTGGGAAGTCAGCATCGATCCGGCCCCGTCTCCGCTCACGTATACCGCGCACCGCGGAACTTCGCTTCGTAGAGCTCGGGAAGCAGCGAGTCGACTCGCAGCAATCCCTCGCGGGTCAGCCGCACCGCGTCGTCCTCGACCGTCAGCATGCCGCGCGCGGCGAGCCGCGCGAGGGCCGGCGCGAAGACCTCGAGCACGTCGACGCCGAACTTTTCGCGGAACGACCCGCTGCTCACCTCGCCGAGCTTGAGCTGCAGCAGCAGCTCGCGCGTCAGGCGCTCGGGCTCGCTCGTCGCGTAGGCGCGGGCGATCACCGAGCGCCCCTCGCGCAGGCGGCCGACGTACTCGCCCCAGCCGTCGACGTTCTGCAGGTGGACCCCGTTGACGTGCCCGAACGACGCCACGCCGGCGCCGATCAGGTCGCAACCGTGCCACACGGAGTTGCGATAGACGAACTTCACGTCGCGACCGGCACGCACCATGGTGTAGGCGCTGCTGCGCTCGTAGCCGGCGGCGGCGAGCTGGTCGATGGCGTAGCCGTGCCACTCCCGCTTCTCGTCCCAGGTGGCGAGCGGGCTGCCGAGCGAGCCGTCGCGCAGGCTCGCCGCGTAGCGGGTGTTGAAGGGCAGCTCGAGCTGGTAGATGGTGACCGAGTCGGGCTCGACCTCGATCGTGCGCGCCACCGTCCGCCGCCAGCTCTCCCAGCTCTCCCCCACCATGCCGGCGATCAGGTCGACGTTGAGCTGCGGAAAGCCGACGTCGCGGATCCACGGCAGGCAGCGCTCGATCTCCTTGCCGACGTGGGCGCGGCCGTTCTCGCGCAGGACCTCGTCGTCGAAGCTCTCGATGCCGAGCGAGAGGCGGGTGACGCCGAGGGCGCGGATGGCCGCCAGCTTGGCATGCGACAGCGTGCCAGGCTCGCACTCGAAGGTGACCTCTTCGGCGCCCGCCCAGGGCAGCGCCGCCTGCAAGCGCGCGGCGACGCCCTCGAGCTGAGCCACGCTGAGGAACGACGGCGTGCCGCCGCCGACGTAGACGAAACGCAGCGGGCGGCCGGCGACGGCAGGCAGCGTCGCGTAGCGCTCGACCTCGCGCGCCAGGGCGTCGAGGTACTCGCCGATGGCCTCGGAGTTCTTGTCGGTGTAGACGCGGAAGTAACAGAACTTGCAGCGCTTGCGGCAGAACGGCACGTGCAGGTAGAGCCCGAGGTCGACCCCCGGCCGCGGCGGCGAGGCGAGCGCCCGCTCCGCCGCCTCGACCTGCTCGGGCTGCCAGAACGAGAACGGCGGGTAGTTGGCGACGAAGACGCTGCCGACTTCGCGCTCGGTGGTGCCCAGGCCGGTGGCGGGCTCGGCGTAGGTGGTCAACGGGATCCTCTCTGGGGTGACCCAGTGCGCGGTCTGGTTCGCGGACTGGGACCGAGAGCGAGAACCGTGCCGCCGGTGGTGGCCACCACGAGGTAGCCGCCGCCGACGCTGGGCGAGGCGGCGAGCGGCGCCCCGGCGGCGTAGTGCCAGAGCTGCTTGCCGGTGGCGAGCGCGAGGACGTAGAGGTCGCCCGAGAGCGAGGCGGCGACGACGCGGTCGCCGGCGATGACGGGCGAGGCGTCGACCCGCGCCGGCGTGGCGAAGCTCCAGCGCTCCTTGCCGGTCTTGGCGTCGAGGGCGCGCACCCGCTTGTCGCGGCCGCCCACCACCACCGACGTGGAGGCCACCGCCGGCGAGGCGTAGAACGGGAACTCGCGCGCGGCGTCCTTGAAGCGCCAGCCGACGGTGAGGCCGTCGAGGTCGACCGCCAGCACCTCGTTCTGGAAGGTGCCTACGAAGGCACGGCCGCCGGCGATGGCGGGGCTCGCCGCGGCGTAGCCGCCGAGCGCCACCTTCCCCACCTCCCTGCCGTCGCTCGCGCGCACCGCGCGCAGGAAGCCGTCGCAGCCGGCGACGTAGACGATGCCGCCGGCGATCGCCGGCGTGGCGTGCACGTAGCTCTCCGTCTCGACCTTCCACGCCAGCTCGCCGCTCTTGGCGTCGACGGCGTAGAGGAAGTTGTCGTACGAGCCGAAGAGCGCGCGGGTGCGCTCGCCGTCGACGGCGAAGTTGGGCGACGAGCTGACGGCGCCGCCGGCCTTGAAGGTCCAGCGCCGCGCCCCGGTCTTGGCGTCGACGGCGTGGAAGGTGCCGGTCTCGTCGCCGACGTAGACGATGCCGCCGCGCACCGCCGGCGAGGAGCGGATCTCGCCGCCGGCCTGGTAGCGGAAGCGCTCCTTGCCGGTCTTGAGGTCGAGCGCGTAGAGACGGCCGTCGCGGGAGCCGACGTACACCGTGCCGCCCGCGATCGCCGGCGTCGACTGCACCTCGTCGCCGGCCTCGAAGGTCCAGGCGAGGGCCGGCGCGGCGGGCAGGGCGTCCGTGGCGACGCCGGTGAGCGCGGCGTCACCGCGGAACTGCGTCCAGTCGGCGGCGAGTGTGGCCGGGAGAAGACCACGAGCAGGAGGAGCATGGCTCCGACGGTTGGCACGTATCCCGTAGGGTGCGCTCTGCGCACCATCCCCTTGGCGACCCGGATCGGGATGGTGCGCAGAGCGCACCCTACGCCGGAGGCCGAACCTCGACGCGCACCCAGTCACCAGGCCGCTTCATAGAGCTCCAGGAAATCGCCTTCGGCGAGCGGCCGCGGGTTGAAGGTGCCGGTCCACTCGCGGGTGGCGAGGCGCGCCAGCTCGGCCAGGCGCTCGCGCTCGACTCCGTGCTCGGCGAGCCCGCCCGGCAGACCGGCGGCGTGGCGCAGGGCGACCAGCCTCTCCGCCAGCGCCTCCGCGCTCTCGCCGCACAGCTCGCGATAGAGCCCGTCGACCTCGGCGGCGTTGAAGCGCACCACCCACGGCAGCATCACGCTCACCGCCAGGCCGTGGGCGAGACCGCAGGCGGCGGTCAGCGGGTTCGCCGCCGCGTGCGCGGCGCCCAGCATCGACGCCTCGATCGCCGCCCCCGCGAAGTGGGCGCCGAGCAGCAGCTCGCCCCAGGTGTCGAGGTCGGCCTCTCCCGCCGCGAAGCGTGTGAATGCCGGCACCAGGAGGCGCCAGCCCTCGCGGGCGTAGAGCGCGGAGACCGGGTTGCGCTTGGTGGTGACGAAGGACTCGACGGCGTGGGTGATGGCGTCCAGCCCGGCCAGCGCCGCGGCGCGACGCGGAGCCGTGGCCGCGAGCTCGGGGTCGAGCAGCACGACGCGGAAGCGGGCCTTGCGGTCGCCGCACGCCATCTTGCGCCCGTGGAGCATCCCCGGCTCGGGCTCGTCGGCGGTGATCAGCGCGTACGACTGCGCTTCGCTGCCGGTGCCTGCCGTCGTCGGCGCGGCGATCGACGGCAGCAGCGGGCGCGAGGCCTTGCCGAAGCCCCAGTAGTCCTCCATCCGCCCGCCATTGGTGACCACGAAGTTGAGGCCTTTCGTGGCATCCATCGCGCTGCCGCCTCCCACCGCGATCAGCACGTCAGCGGCGAAGCGCCGCGCCACCGCGGCCGCACGGTCGACATCGGCGCTCGTCGGGTTCTCGCCCACCGCGTCGAAGACCTCGACGACGAGCCCGGCGGCGGCGAGCGATTGCACGGCACGTTCGACGTGGCCGGCAGCGCGCACGCCGGGATCGGTCACGACGAGCGCCCGGCTCCCCTGCAGCTCGCGCGCAGCCTCGCCGGCGATCTCGAGACAACCAGCGCCGGCATGGAGCTCGATGCCCCCGAGCTCCGCCTTCCAGCGCACGGTTGCCGGCGCGAGCGTGGCGTCGGCTGCGATCACGCGGCCGTCTCCGCGGCGGTGAAGGCTCGCCGCCGGTAGAGGTGCTCGAAGAGGTTGCCCTCGTGCGGCTGGTCCCACGAAACCCGGTTGGTGGGGACGACGGCGAAGCTGAGGCGATCGACGTGCGGCGCCTGGAGCAGCTGCCGCCGCAGCTGCGGGTCCTCGGTGATCGCGGTGACCGCCAGCGACGGGCCCAGCCGCGCGACGAGCTCGCTCTCGGGAACCTCGACCACCGAGGCGAACGGGAACGGGTACTCCGCCTGCGCCAGCGGATGCGCGGCGTCGTCGCACCACACCAACGTCGGCAGCAGGAAGGCGCAGCCGTCGAGCTCGGCGACGCGGCCTCCGGCGCGCTGTTTCGCCGTCAGGTCCTCGGCACCGCCGCTTTCGAGCTGGCGATCGATCGCAGCCGAGAGCCGCTCGGCCGCCTCCCGCGACGGGAACGCCACCAGCGCCGCCGCCGGGTCGTCGAGCGCCCGCGGCTCGATCGCCGCCAGCCGCTCGGCGAGCGCCGCGGCCATCTCGCGGCCGTGCGCCGGCGTGCGGATGCCCGAGGCGTTGACGCACGAGCGCCCGCCGTTGTCGGCGATCGACGACACCAGCACGTCGAGGTGCCGGCGCCAGTCCGCGGCGCCGTCGGCGCCGAAGACCACCTTGCTCCAGCCCGGGCCGTGGACCTCGATCCGCGGATCGCCGCGCCAGGGCGCCACCGTGCCGGCGTCGCCGAAGAGCACCGAGCGGCCGCAGCGCAGCAGGACCTCGCTCGCCGCCGCGTGGTCGCCAGGGTAGAAGCCGAACGCCGCCGGCGGGGCGCCGGCCGCGAGGAAGGCCTGCACGATGCGGTACGGCGTCCACGGCTCCTGCCGGCCGGGCTTGATCGCCAGCGCCACCTTGAGCGCGATCGCCGGCAGCCAGAGCGCATGCACGCCGGGCGAGTTGCTCGGCAAGACCAAACCCAGCGCGTCGCACTCGCGGCGGAACGCGACCGCCCCCGAGGCCAGCCGGCCGAAGCCGGCGTCGAGGACCGCGAGATCGAGGCCGCGGGTGAGGCCCGCGAGCACCCCTTCCATGCCGTCGAGCACGAAGCGGACCTTCTCGACGTTGCGCCGGCCCAATGCGTGCGGCATCCCGGTGGTGGCCGCGAGTTGCTCGAGATAGCGCGAGCGGGGTCTGCGGCTCGTCTCCCACCGGCAGCTCGCCTTCGGCGAAGAGCTCGGCGGCGCGCCGGGTGATCGCCAGCAGCTCCGCGGTCGACAGGCGCGCCAGGCTCGCCTGCGCCGCCGGAGCGCGCGCGAGATCGCGCGCCACCAGCCCGGGGTTCGCCTGGCTCACCTCCGCCACCACCGCGCCGGTGCGCACGTCGGCGAGCGGCGTCGCGCTCTCGAGGCTCCTGTACGGCGCCGGATGCGTCTCGCCCCGAACGCAACACCGGGAGGTGGACCGGCCGGCTCATCCGTTCCCTCAGTAGACACCCCACGACCACCGACTCGCCGAGCCGCGCGAAGGGGCGCAGGTTGGTGACGCCGTCCCACGGGTAGCGCTCGATGGGCGCCGCGCGCTCGCCCTCGTCGCGCTCGAGGAAGCGCGGCAGGAACATCTCCTTCGTGAGCGTCGTCAGCATCACGCGCCCGGTCTCGCCGTAGCCCACCGCGCCGTCGGCGTCGTCGGGGTCGACGACCTCGAAGACGGCGCGCGGCTGCGGCGGGTGGTAGATGATCTCGTAGCTTCGTCCGCCGGGTCGAACGGCTTGGGCAGGCGAGGCCCATGAGCGTGTTGCCGTAGGTGGGGACGAAGTCGATGCCGGGCACCAGCTCCTCGCGCGCGAAGCGGTGGAACTGCGGCGTCAGCTCGGTGCCGCCGCAGAAGATGCCGGTGATGCCGGAGCGGGCGAGGTCGATCTTCTCGCACAGCGCCTCGAGCAGCTTCGGCGTCGTGAACATGCAGCGGATCGATTCGTGCGCGCGCAGGATCGTCAGCGCCTGGTCGATGACGTGCGTCCTTGTAGGCCTGCAGCTCCTGCATCTGGCCGTCGCGGATCAGCTTGATCACCCAGCGCGGGTCGAGGTCGACGCGGAAGGCGATGCCGCCGCGGACCTGCGCGAGGTGCTCGATCGAGAGGCGCAGGCGGCGCGGGCCGGTGGGGCCGAGCATGAGCCAGTCGGCGCCGCGCGGGAAGGTGTCGTCGGAGAGCGTCTCGCTGTAGAGCGAGTAGTCGATGCGGAAGTCGTCGACGTTGAGGCGCGACTTCGGCACGCCCGTCGAGCCGCCGGTCTCGAAGACGTAGATCGGCGCGTCGGCGTACGCCTTCGGCACCCAGCGGCGGACCGGCCCGCCGCGCAGCCAGTCGTCCTCGAAGTGGCCGAGGCTGGCGCAGGTCGTCGAAGCCGTGGATCCGCTTGCGCGGGTCGAAGGCGAGCCGCTGCGGCGTGGTCGAGCCAGAACGGGCAGCCGGTCTCCGGGCGGAAGTGCCAGGCGACGATCTCGCGCACGTGCGCGTCGAGACGCGGCGCGGGCCGCGGCGACGCGGGCCGAGAGGTCGGCCTGGTTCGGCCGCAACGCGCGGTCGCCTGAGCGGCGGCTGGTCAGCGGCTGCGCTCCCGTGCCCGTGCGCGTGACCGTCGGCCGTGACCGGCGGGCGTGGGCGCCGGGGTCGCGCGCCGGCGCCGCCTCCGGCTTGGCGGCCGGCGGCGTCCAGCGGGCGCCGTTCTTGAGCGCGAAGAGCTGGTTGCGGCTCATCACGTAGAGCACGCCGTCCTTGGCCACCGGCGTCGACAGCACGGCGCTGCCCATGTTGATCTCGGCGATCACCCGCTTCTGCTTGCCGGCCGCGAGCACCGCCACGTCGCCGTCCTCGTCGCCGAGGTAGACGCGGCCGTCGGCGACGAACGGCGAGCCCCAGATCGCCGCGAAGACGTCGTGCGTCCAGAAGAGCTGCCCGCGTCTTGGCGTCGAGGGCGTAGAGGAAGCCGGAGAGGTCGGCGGCGTAGACGATGCCGTCGGCGATGGCGGCCGTCGAGATGGTGCGGTGGAAGTCCTCGCCGCCGCGGTGCCAGACCACGGCCGTGCTCGGTGACGTCGCCGTCCTTGCGTGGCGTCGATGGCGTAGAAGTGGCCGGGGCCCTCGCCGTGCTCGGGGTCCTGGCCGACGCCGATGTAGACCTTGTCGTCGTAGATCACCGGCGTGGCGATGATGTCGTTGCGCGGTGCCGGCGCCGCCGATCAGCCACTTGCGCGTCCTTGGGGTTGGCGTCGAACTTCCAGATCAGCTTGCCGGTCTTGCGGCTCGAACGAGTAGATCCAGCCGTCGTCGCCGGGGAAGATCACCTGCGGCCGGCCCTTGATCGACGCCGTAGGCGGGGTTCGACCAGGTGCCGTGGAGGATCTTCTTGCCCGGCGAGGTCGTTCTCCCAGACCAGCTTGCCGGTGTTCCGGTTGACGGCGATGAAGCTCGGCGCCAGCGGCACGGGCACGTTGATGTGCGCCTCGTCGACGCCGTTGGCCGGTGGTGATGAAGACGAGGTCGCCCACCACCAGCGGGTTGCCGGCCGCCAGGTTGTGGGGGAAGACGTCGAGCTCGGCGATCATGTCGAGCTTCCAGACCACGTCCTCGTCGATCTCGCTGGTCTCCGTCTCGCTCGGTGAACGGCCCGTCGTTCTCGCCGTCGCGGAAGCCCTGCACGTCGGCGGCGATCAGCTCGGCGCGGTTGGAGACGTACCAGAGCCGGTCGCCCTCGACGTGCGGCGCCGACGCAGATGCCCTGCAGCGGCCAGTCGTTGACGCGGCCGGAGGCGAGCTTGGCGTGCGCCGACTGCCAGAGGAACTTGCCGTCTGTCGGCGTCGAACGCCATGAGGACGCCGCGGTCGCCGGTGAGCTTGGGGTTGCGCCGCCCCTCGTTGTTGGTGCCGACGAAGATGCGGTCCTTGTAGAGCACCGGCCCGCCGTAGGACTGCGAGCCGAGCTCGGCCATCCACAGCACGTTCTCGCCGGTCTCGACGTTCCAGCGCTCGGGCAGCCCCTTGGCGGGCGACACCATGTTGCGCGAGCGGGTGTTGCCGAAGAGCGAGTAGTCGGTGCTCTCGACGAGGCTTGGCTGTCGACTCGCTTGCTCCGCCTGCGCGGTGAGGATCCCGTCAGTCGTGGCGCCCGCCACGACGGCGAGCAGGAGGGCGAAGGCGACACGGCGTCGGCTCATGGATTTCTCGTCACCTCGACGTTGTCGAAATAGACCGGCGCCGGCGAGTAGCCGTAGAGGCCGGGACTTCCGCGCTCGATGGGCAGCGGGTCCTCGGCGACCAGCGTCCACGCCGCGGGCTCGGGCTGCCCGCGCGGCCACGCCTTGGCGCGCACGACACCCTTGCCGGCCTCTGTACGCACCGACACCTTCAGCGTGTACCAGGTCCCGGGCTCCCAGGAGAACGGCACCTCCTTCGAGGCGCGCAGCTCCGAGTCCCACGACCGCACCTGGATCTGCTGGTGGCCGCCCATCAGGTCGACCGTGTAGCCGCTGTTGATGAGGCCGACGTCGCCGACCTTGCGGCCGACGCGCTCGGCCATCAGGTCGGCCTGCACCGTGTAGTCCGACCAGTCCGGCGCGCCGAGGAAGGTGCGGTGGCGGTGGATGCCCTCGGGCGACGGCCCCTTCTTGAGCACCTTGCCGTCGGCCGTCTCGGCGACCTCGAAGCGGACGGCGCCGGAGAGGAAGTAGGGGGGCCGCTGGCCGGCCGCGACCGCGTCGAAGCCCTCGCGGTAGGGCGGTTGGGCGACCACCCGCACGCGCGCCGAAGCGGTGAGGCCACCGCCGCTCGCGACCACCTGGCCGAGCTGCGTGCCGCGCGCAGCATCCGCGGTGAAGCGGCCGTCGGCTTCGACCGCGCCGGAGAGGCCCTGCAAAGTCCAGGTGACCGCGGGGCCCGCCACCGGGTTGCCGGCGGCGTCGAAGGCGAGGACGCGGAAGCGCGTCGTCTCGCCGGGCTTCGAGCCGACCTCGGCCGGAACGACGAGCAGTTTCGCCGGCGCGATGGGCGCTGGCGCGGGCTCCGCCGGCGACGCCGCGGATCGCGCGAGCGCCGGCGCCGAAGCCGATGTCACGGCCGACTGAGGCGCCTGGGTCTTGCCCGCCGCGAAGGGCTTCGTCTTGTCGCCGAGGCAGTAGAGCCCCTCCTCGGTCGCCAGGTAGACGCGGCCGTAGGCGATCGCCGCCGAGCCGTAGATCTCGGCGTAGCGGCCGTCGGGCATGTGGATCTCCTCGCTGTCGAGGATCCGTCCGGCCGTCGGCGCCGGGATCGACGATGTGGAACCGCCCGTTGACCTCGGTGGCGAACAGCTTGCCGTCCGCCACCACCGGCGAGCCCTTGCCGACGGTACCGAGGTCGAGCACCCAGCGCCGGGCGCCGGTCTTGGCGTCGAGCGCGAAGAGGTTGGCCGAGTTGTCCATCACGTAGAGCGTGCCGCCGTGGAGGGTGGGCGAGGGGAAGCCGTCCTCGATGGGCGCCCGCCACGTCTCGTTGGTGGCCGTGATGTCGCCGCGGCCGCGGCCGCTGAAGGCGACGACGCGCCCCATCTCGACCGAGTCGACGTTCTCCTCCGCGTGCGCCGCGTAGACGGTGCCGTCCGGCCCGACGGCAACGGTGGTGTTGAGGGCGATCTTGCTCAGGTGGAAGCCCCACACCTTCTCGCCCGTGCGCGTGTCGACGGCATAGACCCAGCCGTCGGCGTTGCCGCCGATGGCGAGCCGGCGCCCCTCGATGGTGGCGATCACCGGCGTCGTCTGCGTGTTGAGGTCGGCCGGCGGCCCGCCCGGCGTCGCTACCCAGAGCAGCTCGCCGCGTCTTCTTGTCGAAGCCGAACAGCCGGTGCCGCGGCGGGCCCAGCTCGCCCCAGCTGCTGGAGACGAAGGTGACGATCAGCCGATCGCCGTCGATCGCCGGCGTCTGCGTGCGGCCGCCGTAGCCGGAGAAGAAGCCGAGCTCCTCCACCAGGTTGCGGCTCCACACCACCTTGCCGGCGCGGTCGAAGCAGAAGAAGGTGCCGCCCACGCCTTGGGCGTAGAGGTAGCCGGTCTCGGGGTCGCCGGCGAGGTTGGCCCAACCGACGCGGTTCTCGGGGACGGCCGTGTGGTAGACGTTGAAGCGCTGCTCCCAGAGCAACTTGCCGTCGCCGGCGTCGTAGCAGGCCACGCGTTCCTGGCGCCGGGCGCCTTCTCCCGCGCGGCCGTTGATGCAGGCGCGACCGTCGAAGACGATGGGGGTCGAGCGGGCGGTCAGCGGGGCGCGCCAGACGACGTTCTCCCCGCTCTGCGACCAGCGGGAGATCAAACCCGTCTCGGGCGAGTTGGCATCCTGGTTGGGACCGCGCCAGGCCGGCCACTCGCCGCCGCGGAGGGGCGGCGCAAGCGCAGCCATCGCGGCGAGCAGCGCGGCGCCCGTCACCAGGGCTGTCCGCGCGCGGCAAAGCCGGCGGCCCAGACGCCGCCTCGGACCGCCACTCGTCGGCCGCATTGCGCTGGCTGTTCCCCGCATCCGCGTCTGCAGCGGCTCATGCCGCCGCTGCCACCTTTGTACGGCAGACCGACCGCGAAGTTCTGGCGTCATCACCCCTCCATGGTACCTATCCACGGAGGACGGCGGTGACCGCCGGCGCCCCGGGCTACCGTTCGGCGGCGACGGCCGGCATCGCGCTAGCCGCCGGCGCCGGTGTTGGCCGGTAGAGGGTGACCAGGAAACCGCCGAGCGCCGCGAGCAGGATGCCGAGGAAGAACGGCCACCGCACGCTCCCCCAGCCGCCCGCCGGGGGGTGGAGGACGATCGACACCAGCGCGTTGACCACCGGCGCGCCGGCGAAGACCAGCGACATCACCACCGCCGGCGTGCCCTTGGCGCCGAAGGCGAGCAGCACTCCCAAGGCGCCCACGGCGCCGGCGACACCCGCCGCCAGCGACCAGCCGACGCCGCGGCCCGGCAGGTGCCACTCGGCGCCGCGCAGGAGGAGCAAGGCGAGCGGCGCGAGCACCGCAGTCAGCAGGTAGGCGACGCCGACGAAGAGAAAGGCCTTGTAGCGGCCGTTGACGGGATCTCCCATCGCCTGCTGTCCGGTGTGGAGCAGCAGGCCGTACAACCCCCAGGTGACGATCGTGAGCGCGACGAACGCCAGCCAGCCCAGCCCGGGGCCCGCCGCACCGCTCACGGCCGCCCTCGCGCTTCCGCCTCGCGCACCAGTTCCCACAGGCGGCTGGGCTTGAGCGGCATCTCGCGGATCTCGAACCCCGGCACCTGCAGCGCGTCCTCGACCGCCTGCGCGAAGAGCGCCGCGGTGGGGATGGCGCCCGCCTCTCCCGCCCCCTTGGTGCCCAGCTCGTTGAGCGGCGACGCGCGTCTCGACGTGGCCCACCTCGACGCGCGGCACGTCGAGCGCGGTCGGCAGCAGGAAGTCCATGAAGGTGGCGTTGAGCAGCTGGCCGTTCTCGTCCCACACCAGCTGCTCGTAGAAGGCGTTGCCGAGCCCCTGCGCCACGCCGCCGTGCACCTGGCCGTCGACGAGGAGCGGGTTGAGCACGCGGCCGCAGTCGTGGACGACGACGTACTTCTTCACCTTGACGTCGAAGGTCTCGCGGTCGACTTCGACGATGCAGGCGTGGGCGCCGCTGGCGGTGGCGCCGCGCTGCGGACCGAAGTAGCGCGTCGACTCGAGGCCCGGCTCGGCGCCCGGCTCGACGGCGCCGCGCATCGGGTTGGCGAGGCGGGCAAGCTCGCCGAGGCCGACGGCGCGCACCCGCTCACCACGCAGGTCGTTACCGGCGTCGGCCGCCACCCGCACCACACCGCCCGCGAGCTCGAGCTCTTGCTCGGCGACGCCGAGGTGTTTGGCCGCGTGCCGCAACGCCTTGCCGCGCACGTCTTTCGCCGCCGCGTGGACGGCGTTGCCGGCCACCACGGCGCCGCGGCTGGCGAAGGTGCCGGTGCCCCAGTGGAACTGGTCGCTGTCGCCGGTGACCACCTCGACGTCGGCGACCTCGACGCCCAGCTGTTCCGCCGCGATCTGCGCCAGCACGGTGAAGTGCCCCTGCCCCTGGGTGCCGACTCCCGTCACCACCGTCACCTTGCCCGAGGTCTGCACCTGCACGCGCGCGCCCTCGAAGGGGCCGATGCCGGTGCCCTCGACGTAGCAGACGAGGCCGGCGCCGATCGCCTTGCCCTCGGCGCGCAAGCGCGGCAGCTCTTCGCTCGTCAGTCGCTGCCAGTCCATGCGCCGCTCCGCCTCGTCGATCAGCGCCACGTAGTTGCCGCTGTCGTAGTAGAGCGGCGCGAAGTCCTGGTAGATGATCACGTTGTCGACCGGGAACTCCTCCGGCCGCAGGAAGTTGCGGCGGCGGATCTCGTTCTTGTCGATGCCGAGCTCGGCCGCCGCCGCGTCGAGCAGCCGCTCGACGACGAACACGCCGTGCTGCCGGCCGGCGCCGCGATACGGCGTCACGATCGGCTTGTTGGTGAAGACGGCGCGCAGCTCGCTGTCGTAGGCCGGCACCTTGTACGGCCCGAGCAGCGTGCACTGGCTGTTGAGCGGCACCGTCAGGCCGTAGGGGTCGTAGGCGCCGGTGTCGTGCAGGAAGCGGTCGCGGATGCCGAGGATGCGGCCGTCCTTCGCCAGCGCCATCTCGGCGTCGTGCAGCTGGCCGCGCTCCTGCGTGGTGGCGAAGAAGTTCTCGGCGCGGTCCTCGGCCCACTTGACGGGCCGGTCGAGGCGCTTCGCCAGCCAGGGGACGAGCACCTCCTCGGGGTAGAACATCATGATCTTCGGCCCGAAGCCGCCGCCGATGAACGGCGCCACCAGTCGCACCTGGTGCTCGGAGAGGCCGAGCATGGCGGCGAGGCCGTTGCGGATGGGGATCGGCGCCTGCGTGGTGTCCCACACGGTGAGGCGGTCGGCGCGGGCGTCCCACTCCGCCACCACGGCGCGGTTCTCGATGGCGGCCGCGGCGCCGCGGTCGTAGTCGTAGCGCCGCGCGACCACCAGGTCGGCCGCCGCGCGCGCCGCCTCGTAGTCGCCCTTCTTCTGCGGCACGAAGGCGGCGAGGTTGCTCTCCAGGTCGTCATGCACGAGCGCGGCGCCGGACGCGAGCGCCGCCTCGAGCCCCACCACCGCCGGCAGCGGCTCCCAGTCGACGAAGATGCGCTCGGCGGCATCCTCGGCGAGGTAGCGCGAGTCGGCGACGATCACCGCCACCGGCTCGCCGACGTGCCGCACCTTGCCCTTGGCGAGCGGCACCTGACAGCGCTGGTGGAAGGTCATACCCGCCACCGGCGGCGGCGGCACCAGCAGCGGTCCCGGCTGCCAGTAATCGCCGAGGTCCTCGGCGGTGAGCACCGCGTGCACACCGTCCATGGCGCGCGCGCCACTGGTGTCGATGCCGAGGATGCGCGCGTGCGCGTACGGGCTGCGCAGGAAGGCCACGTGCAACATCCCCGGCAGCTGCAGGTCGTCGACGAACAGCGCGCGGCCGGTGAGCAGGCGAGGATCTTCGTTGCGGCGCGTGCGGGTGCCGAGGACGGATTCGGGCGCGGTCATTCGCCGGATGATAGCGCCGGCTCGACGCGCGGCTCGCGCTCGCGCGCGGGCACGACCTGCCGCGACGGTCCCGTCTGCGCCGCGACCAGCGCCAGCAGCCGTTCGGCGGCGGCGACGGCCGGCACGACGACGTCCGCGGCGCCGAGAGCGCGCAGCTCCTCGGCGGCGTGGTCGTCCTCGGCGGTCACGATGAAGTGGGCCGCCGGCGCGATCTGCTTGGCGTGCAGCATCAGCCGGCTGTTGCTCGTCCCCTTGAGGAAGCTGTCGGGGATCGTGCTCACCACCACCCGCGCGTGGGCGAGCCCGAGGTGGGTCAGCGTCTCGGGATGAGCGAGGTCGCCGTACGCCCAGTCGAAGCCGGCGCTCTCGAGGCGCTCCTGGAGCGCCGGGTTGTAGTCGATGACGAGGATGCGCCGCCGCAGCTCGGGCAGCTCGGCCTCGATGCGCTCGAGCAGGGCGAGGCCCTCGCGGAAGCAGCCGAGGAGCACGATGTCGCGGACCTGGGAAGGCGCGGCCGCATCGCCAGCCTCGCCTCCCCGCTCCTTCGCACCCAGGCGCCGCGCCGCCTTGACCAGCGCGCTCGCCAGCGGGTCGCTGAAGGTGATGAGGTAGGTCGACACCACGGCGGCGAGCAGCATGGCGGGGAGCAGCGTGCTCTGCAGCGTCGGCGAGACGTGGCCGTAGCCGACGCCCAACGCCAGGATGACCAGCGAGAACTCGCTGATCTGCGCCAGGTTGAGCGACGCCACCGCGCCGGTGCGCAGTCCCTGGCGCACCAGCCAGGCGGCGGGCGCGATGGTGACGAGCCGCGTGACGACGACGATCGCGACGGCCGCCAGCGCGATTCGCAGCGTATCGACCGTCGGCACGGTGAGCTTGAGCCCGAGGGAGACGAAGAAGAGAGTGACGAAGAAGTCGCGGATGCCGGCGAGCTTGGCGGCGACGTCGGCGCCGTAGGGGAAGGCCGCGATGCTCATGCCGGCGAAGAGGGCGCCCATCTCGCGCGACAGGCCGGCTGCCTGGGCGGCGCCGGCGACGGCGAAGCACCAGGCAATGGAGGTGAGCAGCACGAGCTCGGGCACCTTCGCCGCCGAGCGCATCAGCGGCGCGAGGACGAAGCGGCTGGCGGCGAACGACAGCCCCACCAGCCCGGCGCCGAAGGCGAGCGAGCGCGCGAGGCTGCTCACCTGCGGGTCGAGCAGGCTCGGCTGCACCGCCATGAAGACGATGGCGAAGAGGTCCTGCAGGACGAGGATGCCGATGGTGAGCCGGCCGGCGGCGGTGTGGATCTCCGCCTTGTCGTGCAGCAGCTTGACGACGATCAAGGTCGAGCTCAGCGCCGCGCACACGCCGAGGTAGAGGAGCGTGAAGCGGCCGCCGTCGACGCCGAGCGGCGCGAACAGCAGCAACCCCAGGCCGACGCAGCCGGCGAGCTGGACGAGACCGACGAGCAGCGTGCTCTTGCCCAGCCGCGCCAGGTCCGACAGCTGGATCTCGAGGCCGATGAGGAAGAGCAGGAAGATCAGTCCCATCTCGGAGATGAGCTCGATGCTCTCGGGGCTCGAGACGAGTCCGATCCCCAGCGGCGCGCCGAGCACGACTCCGCCGAGCACGTAGCCGAGGATGGTCGGCTGCCGCAGCAGCCGCGCCAGCTGGCCGGCGACGGCGGCGAAGATGATCGCCAGGGCGATGTCTTCGAGCAGGCTCAGGTGGGCGTGGTCCACGGTCGGCGGCCGCGATCATAGCGGCCGGCCCGCCCGGGAACCCTCCACGCCAACGACGCATTCGACGCCGCGCTGACGCTGGCGAGCCAGGTCGTCCTGGTCCTGCGCTAGGTCGAGGCGTGGCCGGAGGCGCGGAGCAGGGTCCTAGCCTCGCCGCGTCACTGACAGGACGACGGCCAGGCGAGCGGGCTCATCTTGCGCGAGCGATCGAGGTAGACGAGGGCGTCGAACGTTCTCGCCGGGACGACCGTCCGCCAGCCGAGCTCGTACTCGCTGCCGGGCTCGAAGAGCGACGTGGCGCGGAGGTCGACGAGGAGCATCTCCTCGCCGAGCTCGTGCAGGATCTCTTCGGACGCCCCCGGGCTCGGCGGGTCGGCCGCTCCGCAGCCGACGTTCAGCCAGTCGACCGAGACTTCGTGGCTGGCGAGGCCGACGACGACGTACTTGCTACCGAGCGCGGCCGTGAGGTGCTCGCCCATCACCGTCGTCCCCCACCCGGCGCCGTCGTGCGCGATGTGCGCGTTGTGAGCCCAGACGGCGACCTTGGACTTCGGGTAGCGCAGGGCGCGGATCCCGAGCAGAACGGTCGCCATCCCGCGGTCGCGCGCGGCGAACGAGCGCGCGCCGTCCGGCCGGTAGTACAACAGCTCTTCCGCCCAAGCCGCGAGGCCCGCGCGCCTCAGCTTGGCCCACTCGAAGTCGGTCTTCCCCACCTTCTTAGCGATGGCTTTCGCCTGGGTGCTGAACAGCTGGCCGACCGCCGAGGTCGCCTCGAGGCAGAGCGTCGAGTCCTCCTGGTACGAGCGTGCGATGCGGAAGGCCTGCTCGGCGGCGCCGCAGCGGGCGAGACCGGTGTAGGGCTCGGCCTCGGGGTCGATGCCGAGGCGGACGAGGAAGTCCGCAACGGCCTGCGCGTCCTGGGCGCCCTGGTACTGGATGTCGAAGGCGTAAAAGGAGAGCCGGTCCTTGGGCTTCGGATGGGTGCTGTTCCACTCGCACATCCAGCCGAGCAGCGCGGAGAGCTCCCGGCTGCGCCAGACGCCGAAGAACCCGGCGGTGGCGGTGTCGGGATCGCCGTCACAGCTCTGGACGTAGGCGTTCGCGGTCTCGCCGTCGAGCCAGGGGGTCTCGAAGGCCAAGACGCGGAAGCCGAGCTTTTCGACCATGTAGCGGAAGAGCCGATGCTTGGTCTCGTAGTAGCCGCCCGAGGTGTGCACCGACTCGCCGAGGCCGACGATCGTCGCCTTCTTGAGAAGCGCGCGCAGGGGCTCGAGGTCCGCCGTGGGCAACTCGGGATCGGTGCCGTCGAGCCGCCAGACGCCGGGCTGCAGGGGGAATCCGGCGGCAGCCGCGAGAGGCGACGCCTCCGGCTCCTCGGCAGCGAGCGGAGCGGCGGCGAGGAGGACGAGCAGGACGAAGGAGGCGAAGAGCAGCGCGGACGAACGGGTGCGCGCGGTGTGGGCCATGCCCTATGAGAGGGCCCACCGCGCGGGCTTCCTTCGGCGCCCGTGGCTTGCAGTCAACCGCGCGACTACTTCTCCTCGACGAACGCCACGAACCTGCAGAACGCCGCCTCGCCGCCTTTGAAGCGGTAGGGGAAGCAGCCCACCCACACGCGCTGGTCGAGCACCTCGTCGATCTGCCCGCCGATGTTCTCGGCGTGGAAGACGCCCTTGGGGAAGAGCTTGACGTGCATGCACTGGTAGTCCTCGGGCCAGGGGAAGGCCTCGTCGATGGACATGCCGATGACCTGCTCGACGGCGGGGATGAGGTCGGGCCGCGCCCGCCGCACGTTGGTGTTGAAGGGGTGGTCGGCGGCGATGCAGTCGTAGGCGAGCCAGCGGATGCCGCGGTCGAGCACCCAGTCGACGAACTCGGCTCGCGGTCCCGGGTGGCGCAGGAAGGCGCGCGGCAGGTCGGCGAGCTCCTGCTGGTGGACCTTGTACCAGTCCTCGTTGTAGTAGTGGTGGTAGCCGGTGTGGACGACGAGGATGTCGCCGCGCTCGATCTTGATCCCGGTCTTGCGCTCCCACTCCTCGAAGTGCGACGGCCCGTAGATCTGGTAGTCGCCGACGCCGAGCTTGGAGAGGTCGACGATGCAGGCCGGCCCCACCAGCGTCTCGAGCGGGATGCCGGCGATGTCCGGCCCCGGGTCGTAGAAGTGAATCGGCGAGTCGAGGTGGGTGGCGATGTGGTTGGTCGAGCTGATGAGCTGCGCGTTGACGCCCTCGAACGCCAGCCGCTTCACCCACTTGATCGTCGGCCCTTCGTAGAAGGCGAAGGCCGGCGAGTCCACCGAGAAGTTCTGCGACAGGTCGAGGACGCGGACGCGCGAGAAGTCGTAGGGGACGTAGACCAAGCCTCAGCCCTCCGGAGTTGGGTACAAGCGGGCCAACTCTACGCCACCGGCGGCGCCACCGCCGGTGGCGTCGTTTCCAGCCGCGAGCTCTTTCGTTTGCGGCGGCGGCGCCGTCAGCGGACGAACGCCTCGACGTGCACGTTCGAGAACTGCCAGCCGTACGAGGGCACCTCGGTGTCCACGGTGTCCGGCGGGAAGCCCATGTCGACGAGGAAGCTCGCGCCCGCCTTGACGAAGTAGGAGGTGACGTTGGGTCGCGACGAGAGAGTGACGAGCACGGCGCCGGTCTCGGGGTCGGACAGGGTCACCCGGAAACGCCTACCCGCCATGTCGTAGTCCTGCTCGACGTGGTAGGTGCGCCCGGTCTGGACCGCGAACTTCTTGATCACCTTGATCTTCCTGGCGTGGGTGAGGCCAACGCCGTGGCGCGCGAAGACCTCGTTCTTGCCCGGGCCGCGGAAGTAGAGCAGCCCCGGCATGTCGTAGTTCTTGTCGATGACGAACCAGTAGACCAGGTGCTTGCCGTGGGGCTCGGCGGGGAACCAGTCGCCGACCGTGACGTCCATCGACACGCGGAACCGGCGGGCGGTCCCCGCCGGCGCCGGGAAGGCGACCCGCCCCACCGGGTCGTCGAGGCTGGGGACATGCACGAGGCCTTCGGCGTCGAAGCAGAGCGCACCGCTCGAGCACTCGACCGACTTGCCGGCCAGCGGCGCGAGGGCGGCGGCGGCAAGGGCGGGCGACGCCTTCTCGGCCTCGACCGTGCGCAACGCGTCACCGTTGCGGTCGGCGAGCACGGCGAAGGCCGAGAAAGCTCCGGCGCAGGAGACCGCGGCCGTCGCCTCATCGCCCGCGGAGACGCCGGCGAGGCCTTCGAAAACGTCGAGCAGCGGGCGCTCCTCGAAAGCGCGCAGCGTCCAGGTCGTCGCCGGCAGCAGGCTCGCGCCGTCGCCGCCGACGACGCTCAGCGAGCAGCGGTTGGCGACCGGCGCGAGGTTGACGAAGCCGAGGTTGGTGGTGATTGCCGCCGACACCGGCAGCCCGCGCAGAGCCACGGCGGCACCGCCTGCGAAGGCGCGCTCCTCACCAGGCGCGGCGGCGAGCGGCGCCGCGACGACGGCGAGCGCGAGCACGAAGGGTGCGGACGAGCGGGCGACCGATCTCGGCATCGAGGCTCCTTCTCGGGCGTGGGTGGGGATGCGCCGGCGGGAGGCCACCGCGCCGCCTCAGCCGCGGGCCGCGACGCTGGTCGCGCCGACGGCAAAGGCGCCGGTGCTGGTGGCGCTCTTTCCCGCGGCGTCGGTCACCGTCACCCGCAGCTGGTACTCGCCGGGCCGCAGCTCGGGAGCCTTGAAGGTGGCGCTGACGACGCGCAGCGCGCCGCTGGCGCCCTGCTTGGTCACCTCGATCGCGCCCCCGGGCTGCACGCTGCCGTCCGGCCCGATGACCTCCACCGTCGCCGCCAGCTCGCCGCCGAGGTTGTAGCCCTGCAGCACGACGTCGGCCGCCTGTCCGGGCACCAGCACCGGCCGCGACGCCGGGATGAACGGCGCGCCGGCGAGCATGAACGGGTACGGCGGCTGCGTCTCGCCCTGTTGCAGCGCCTGGCGCACCATCAGCCAGCGGCCGGGGGGCTCGGGGAACAGGGGGGGCAGCAGCATCGCGTCGCTCGCGCCCGCGGCCGGCACGGTGACCTCGCTCACGCGCAGGCTGGTGGCGCCGGTGGCCGCGTTGCGCACCAGCGTGCGGATGGCGAACTTCCCGGGCGGCAGCACGACGTGGCCGAAGAACTTGAGCCCCGTCTGCCGCAGCTGCGCCTCGGACTTGGCGAAGTCGAGCGCCAGGCTCTGCGTGCGGTAGTCGTGCACGGCGCCCGCCTCGTCCATGGCGTAGACGTAGATCTCCACCGGCAGCTGCGCCCCCGACTTGGCGCCGATCAGGCTCGCACCGTCGACCTCGACCACCAGCGGCACGTAGACGCGCTCGCCCTTGCCGGCGATCGGCGCGGCGAGCACCGTGGCGCTGATGGCGCCGCCCTCCTCGCCCATCATGGCGTCGGCGGTCGACAGCACCCGCAGCAGCGGCGGCTGCTCGCCGTACGGCCGCGGCGCGTAGTAGCCGGGTCGATGCACCAGCCGGGCCCCGCGCGTCGCCGCGCCCTTCGCCTCGACGCGCAGCTTGTGGAACTCGCCGTTGGCCGGCAGGGAGCCGGGCGAGAACGACAGCACGTAGGTGACGCCGGTGCGACGCAGCATCTGCTGCATCGCCGCCGACAGGTTGTTGGTGTTCTCGTACACCTCGCCGCCGGTGCTCTTCGCCATCGTCAGCAGGCTCTCGCGGTAGTTGGCCTCGGTGCGACCCTCGGCGGCGAGCGCGCGCAGGCCGCCGATGTCGACCGCCTGGATCTGGCAGTCGGCGCGGCGCATCTCGTTGAGCATCTTCTCGAGCTGGTTGAGGGTGCGGCTGTCGCCGAGGGTGTCGTCGGAGCCGCTGCTCATCTCGGTGCCGCTGATCTGGTCGAGGCTCCCCGCGGCGCCGACCATCGCCGTCAAGTCGTTCTGGCCCGCCTCGAAGGCGCCGCTGCCGGTGACCAGCGAGCCGTCGAAGCCCTCGGAGAACAGCACCACGTACTTGCGGCCGTCCACCTCGGCCATCAACCGCGCCAGCTCGGCGAAGGAGGCCGTCATGTTGCGGACGATCAGCTGGCCCTCCGACCTCTGGGTGCCCGAGGTGAGCACGGTGAACGACTTGAGCGTGTCCATCATCTGCAAGTCGGTCTCGTTGAGCGCTTCGCCGGCGACCCCCGACCGCCGGGACGCTTGGACCGCCGTCGTCGAGGCGGGAGCGGAGAACACCATGCGCAGCGGATCGTTGACCGGCGTGAAGAACTTCGGCAGCCCCAGGGTATCGATGGCCGCGCCGGCCTGGGCGCGGTCGGGCGTGAAGCCGACCACCATCTGCACGCCTCCGGTCTGGCTGTAAGTGGAGACCGCCACCAGGTCGGTGGGATGGAGCTCGGCGAGCGCGCCCTTGGCGGCATCGCGCGCGCGCAGCAGCGCGAAGGGATCGGAGAAGGTGAGGTCGAAGAGCATCAGGAAGTGGCGGCGCGCGGCAGCCGACACGGCGGGCTGCGCGGCGGTCGGAGCGGCCGCCAGGTCGAGCACGTCGAAGCCCTCGATCGCCACCTTCTTGCGCCCGTCGTAGAGCTCGAAGTCGGCGGCGGTGAGGCCACGCACCGGCTCGCCGTCCCTGACCACCTGCACCGGCACCTCGACGACCACCACCTGGGTGGACTCGGTCGTCGGCTTGGCGGCGCCGGCGGCGGCGGGCAGGACGAAGGTGAGGCCGGCGGCGGCCAGCATGGCGGCGGTTTGGCGTTGTAAGCGGATCGAGATGGTCATGGAGTTGCCCTCATGGGCCGCTGCCGTCGGGGCAGCGGCGAGCTCGTGAGCGGAAGGTTGATGGTGTGGCGCGGCCGGCTACTCCAGCCACTCCTTGATCGAGTAGCTGTCGCGGCGCCGGAAGTTCTTGTAGGTGATCATCTCGCCGATCAAACCGGTGGTGAGCACCTGGAACCCCAGCAGCATGAGCAGGATTCCCAACAGCAGCAGCGGCCGGTTGGAGAGCGCCTCGTCGCGGAAGAACCAGCCCCAGGCGAGCCAGGCGTCGATGGTGAAGCCGGCGGCGAGGAAGAGCAGCCCGAAGCCGCCGAAGAGGTGCAGCGGCCGCCGCGTGTACTTGGTGATGAAGAGCACCGTGATGAGGTCGAGCAGCCCCTTGTAGAAGCGGTCCCAGCCGTACTTGCTGCTGCCGTGGCGGCGCGGCTGGTGGTTGACCTCCACCTCGCCGATGGCGAAGCCGCGGCGGCTGGCGAGGACCGGGATGTAGCGGTGCAGCTCGCCGTAGACGGCGATCTCGCCCAGCACCTCGCGGCGGTAGAGCTTGAAGCCGCTGTTGAAGTCGTGCAGCGGCACCTGGGCGAGCTGACGCGTCACCCAGTTGAAGAGCAGCGACGGCAGCTTCTTGCTGGCCGGGTCGCGGCGCTGGCGCTTCCAGCCCGAGACGAGGTCGAGGTCGCCCCCCTCGAGGGCGGTGAGCAGGCGCGGGATCTCCTCGGGGTCGTCCTGCAGGTCGCCGTCCATGGTCAGCACCAGGCGCCCGCTGCAGTGGTCGAAGCCGGCGGAGAGCGCGGCCGCCTTGCCGAAGTTGCGGCGCAGCCGCACCAGCTTGACCCGCGCGTCGCGCTCGCGGGCCTCGCGCACCCGCAGCGGCGTGGCGTCGCGCGAGCCGTCGTCGACGAAGACGATCTCGAAGCTGCGGCCGGTGCCGTCGAGCACGGCGGCCACCCGCTCGGCGAGCTCGAGGACGGACCACTCCTCGTCGAGCACCGGCACCAGGACCGAGAGGTCCAGCGGCGCCAGCGACACCGCGACGACCGGCTGGTCGAGGGTGAGAGGCTGCGTTGCCATCGAGACGCCCATTCTAGCCCGCCGCCGCCGGCGGCCCCGGCGCTTCCGGCCGGCACGGTACGCTCGCGGTGAATGGCGAAGAGCCTGACCTCGCGCTGCTACCGCGACGTGCCCGACGGCGATCGCGGCCGCGGCCACGCCTACCAGCGGGCGCGGCGGGTGCGGCTCGGGAAGATCACCGCCGGACGCCTCGACGCTCGCGTCACCGGCAGCGACACCTACACGGTGACGATCGACTGGCAGGAGGCGGCCGCGGGCCGGCTCCGCGTGCTGTGCGACTGCCCGCGCTTCGTCGACGCCGGCGTCTGCAAGCACGTTTGGGCCGTCATCCTCGAGATCGACGAGTCCGACCTTTCCGACCTCGTGCCGGGCAGCGGCTCGCTGCAGGTCGTCGTCCTCGATGAGCCACTCGACCCACCCGAGGACTGGGCGGACACAGCCGCGCCGATGCCCCGGCTGCGGCAGTCTCCGTGGCGGCGGCAGCTGTCGGCAGTCCGTGAGGCCCTGCGGCCGCGGGAGATCGCGCTCTCCCGAGGCCTCAGCGGAGACGTCGAGACCTGGTTCGTCGCCGACCTCGCCGCGACGCGCGCCCGCGGCAGCATCGTGGTGGGCTTCTTCCAACGCCGCCGCAAGCGCTCGCGGGAGTGGGGGAAGCTCAAACCCTCGGCCATCGATGCCGAGCAGCTGCGGCAGCTACCCGCCGGCGAGGAGCGCGCGTTGATCGAGCTGTTGCGGGCCGTGCCCTACAGCCCCTGGTTCTTCGGCGCCGGCAGCTTGGAGCGCGTGCAGGCCGGCGTGGTGAATCCGGCCATGCAGGAGCACTTGCTTCCCCGCCTCGCCGCCACGGGGCGCTTTCTCTGGTCGACGGGTCCCGGCGCGCCGCTCGACCTGGCCAAGAGGTGGAGCTGGGACCCCGGCGAGCCGTGGCGTTTCCGGCTCGTCGCCGACCGCGCCGGCGAGGAGGGAGGGCTGCGGCTGCGCGGCGAGCTCCATCGCACCGAGGAGGCCGAAGAGTCGGTCCCGCTCGAGGCGCCCTTGCTGCTCACCGCCGGCGGCCTGGTCCTCTTCCCCACCACCATCGCGCGGCTCGAAGCCGAGAACGACTTCCCGTGGATCCTGATGCTGCGCGAAGCCGGGGAGGTGAGCGTGCCGGCGGGCGAGGAAGGCGAGGCCCTCGCCGCGCTCTGGGGGCTGCCGTCGCTGCCGGCGATCGCCGGCGACCTCGACCTCCAGATGCGCGAGGAGCGCCACGTCCCCCACCCGCGGCTGGTGCTGCGCAAGGCGCCGGGCCAGCCCCGCATCCTGCCCGCGGAGGTCGTCTTCTCGTACGACAACCTCGAGGTGAGCTTCCTCGACCACCGGCCGGTGCTCCTCGATCCCGCGAACCGGCGCCGGGTGCCGCGCGAACGCGAAGCCGAGATCGAGGCGATGACGCTGGTCGCCGAGCTGCCGTTCATCTCCACCAACGGTGACCGCCGCAGCATGGGGGTGGCGGAGAAAGACCTGCCGCAAGTCGTCGACCGACTGCTGGGGGCCGGCTGGAGGGTCGAGGCCGAGGGCGCGCCGCTGCGCCGCGCGGAAAGCCTGCGCTTCTCCGTCTCGTCGGGCATCGACTGGCTCGACCTCGCGCTGGCGGCCGACTTCGGGGGGATCGCCGCGCCTCCCGAGGAGCTCCTCGCCGCGCTCGCCCGCCGCGAGCGCTTCGTCGACCTTGGCGACGGCAGCTTCGGCATGCTGCCGCAAGCGTGGCTCGACCGCTTCGGCTCGCTCGCCAAGCTCTCGGGCGAAGCGGACGCCACCGGCCTGCGCTTCACTCCCTCCCAGGCCCTCTTGCTCGACGCCCTGCTCGCCGACGCGCCGCTCGTCGACCTCGACGCCGCGTTTCGCGGCCTGCGTGCGCGGCTGCTCGCCGGCGCCGAGCTCGCGCCCGCCGCGCAGCCGGCGGGCTTCCGCGGCGAGCTGCGCCCATACCAACGCCTCGGCCTCGCCTGGCTAGGCTTTCTCGGCGAGGTCGGCTTCGGCGGCTGCCTCGCCGACGACATGGGCCTCGGCAAGACGGTGCAGGTGCTCGCTCTCCTGCAGGCGCATCGGGAGGCCGAGGAGGCCGAGGAGGCCGAGCACGCGGCCACCAACGGCGGCGACCGCCCAGAGCGGCGGCCTTCGCTGGTGGTGGCTCCGCGCAGCGTCGTCTACAACTGGCTCGACGAGGCGGCGCGCTTCGCGCCCGATTTGCGCACCCTCGAGTACGGCGGCGGCGAGCGCGCCGACCTGCGTGCGCGCTTGGCCGAGCACGACCTGGTGGTCGTCACCTATGGTGTCGTGCGCCGCGACGCCCTCCACCTGCGCGCCATTCCGTTCGAGTACGTCATCTTCGACGAGGCGCAGGCGGTGAAGAACCCGGCTACGCAGGCCTACAAGGCCTGCCGCCTGCTGCAGGCCCGCCACCGCCTGGCGCTGTCCGGCACGCCGGTGGAGAACCATCTCGGCGAGCTGTGGGCGCTGCTCGAGCTGCTCAATCCCGGGTTGCTGGGGAGGCTGCCGGCGAGCCGCGGCACGACGCGCGGCGCCGACCTCTCCGACGGCGAGCTCGCCGCCGTCGGCAGGGCGGTCCGCCCCTTCCTCCTCCGCCGCACCAAGGAGCAGGTGCTCGCCGAGCTGCCGCCGAAGACCGAGCAGACCTTGCTCTGCACCCTCGAGGGCGCGCAGCGGCGGCTCTACGACGAGCTGCGCCGCCACTACCAGGCGAGCCTCTCCGAGCGCGTCGCCCAAGTCGGCCTCGGCCGCGCCAAGATCCTGGTACTCGAGGCGCTCCTGCGCCTGCGACAGGCCGCTTGCCACCCCGGCCTCGTCGTCGCCGACCGCGCCGGGGAACCGAGCGCCAAGCTCGAGACCTTGCTCGCCCAGCTCACGGAGCTGCGCGCGGAGGGGCACAAGGCGATCGTCTTCTCGCAGTTCACCAAGCTGCTCGGCCTGGTGCGCCTGCGCCTTGCCGACGCGGGCATCCCCTGCGAGTACCTCGACGGCCGCACCGTCGACCGCAAGGCGAAGGTCGAACGCTTCCAGAACGACCCCCACTGCCCGGTGTTCCTGGTCAGCCTCAAGGCCGGCGGTCTCGGGCTCAACCTCACCGCCGCGAGCTACGTCTTCCTGCTCGACCCCTGGTGGAACCCTGCCGTCGAGGCGCAGGCCATCGACCGCGCCCACCGCATCGGCCAGGGCCGCGCCGTCTTCGCCTACCGGCTCATCGCCCGCGACACCGTCGAGGAGAAGATCCTCGAGCTGCAACGGCGCAAGCGGCGGGTCGCCGATGCGATCCTGGCGACGGATGCCAGCCTGCTGCAGTCGTTGAGCGTCGAAGACCTGAACCTGTTGCTGAGCTGAGCCGAGCCTCCTGCTGAGCTGAACGGATGGGCCGGCGAGCGGCGCCGGTAGAATCGCCGTCATGCGGCGAGCTGCCTGGGTCGTGCTCGCGTTGCTGCTCGCCGCCACGCTGGCGGGCGCGGCGACGTTCGACCGCCGGAGCTGGCCGAGCCTGGTGGGCGACGAGGCCACCTACCTGATGGCGGCGGCGAGCCTCGCCTGGGACCAAGACCTGCGCTACGAGCGCGGCGACTACGACCGCTTCTTCGCCCGCTGGGGCGTGCGGCCCGACGGGGTCATCCTGCAGAGCGGCGACGGCGGCAAGACGCTCTTCTTCGGCAAGCCGGCGGGCTACTCGCTCTTCCTCGCGCCTTTCGTGCGGCTGTCGCCGAGCCGCGGGCCGTGGGTCGCCAACGCGCTGCTGCTGGCGCTGGCGGCGGTCGCGGCGGCGCGGGCGTTGTCGCGGCGCCTCGGCGCGGCGGCGCCGCTGTGGGTGGCCGCCTTCGTCTTCGCCTCGGTCGACCTTCGCCTACGTCTTCTGGGCCCACGCCGACCTCTTCCTCGCCTGCCTGGTGGCCATCGCGCTGGCGCTGGTCTACGACCGCGAACCGGGGAGCGTGGCGCCGGCCTGGCGCTTCGCCGCCGCCGGCGCGTTGGTGGCACTGGTGGTGCTGTCGCGGCCGTTCTACCTGCCGCTGCTGCTGCCGGTGGTGCTCGCGGCGCCGCGCGGCGACCGACGCCGTGCCGGGACGACGGCGGTGGCGGCAATGGCGGCCGTCGTGCTCGTCGCCGCCCTCACCAGCTGGGCGGCGCGCGGCAGCTGGACGAGCTACGGCGGCGACCGCCGCAGCTACGACGGCTACACCGGCTTCCCCGGCGTCGACGCCGCCGCCGGCGACTGGCAGCGCCAGCTCGCCGAGCACGGCACCCACACCTGGCTCAAGGCCGAGACGCTGCAGATGGGCTTCGACGCGCGGCAGACGGCGTGGAACGGCGTCTACTACCTCGTCGGCCGCCACGTCGGCGTGCTCCCCTACTTCCTGCCGCTGCTGCTCGGCGTGCTGGCCTTCCGGCGCGGCGAGGGGCGGTGGGCGCTACCGCTCGCGGCGCTGCTAGCCGCCGCGATGTTCTTCTGGACGCGGCCCTTCAACTTCTACGGCGGCGGTGGCGCGATCGCCAACCGCTGGTTCCTGCCCGTCTACCCGGCGCTCTGGTTCCTCGCCGCGCGGCCGCTGCGCGGCGTTCGCGCCGTGGCGCCGCCACTGCTCGCCACCCTGATCGCGGCGCCGTTTCTCTGGCCGCTGTGGAGCTCGCCGCGCGCCTTCCCCATCGCCGCCGACGGCGGCTACCGCTGGACGAGCGCCGCGGCGCGAAGCTGGCTGCCTTACGAGACGACCCTCTCGCACCTCAAGCCGGCGGGCCAGGAGGACCTGCACCTCAACGGCCTGTGGGTGAAGCTGCTCACCCCCGGGCTGCACGCCGTCGACGGCGGCGCCGCGCTCGGCGTAGCGAGCGGTGGGCCGGCCGAGCTGCTGGTGGGCAGCGCGCGGCCCCTCGCCGGCGTGGTGGTGCAGCCGGGAGCGGGCGAGCAGCTGCGTGTCGACGGCGCCACGACGGCGTCGGCGGCCCACGGTGCGTGGCTGCTGCCGTTCGCCCGGCCGCGCGCCGTGCACCGGATGTGGTGGACGGACGACCCGTTCTACCTCTACCAGGTGAAGCTGCTGCCGCCCGCGTCAGGGCCCGAGGTCACCTTCCGTCTGCAGCCCGACCAGCACACGGTGACCGCCGGGCCGGGGCGTGCCTCGCGCCTGCCGAGCCGCGAGCTGGCCGCGACGAATGGCTGAGCGGTTGCCCGAGCCGGGCGGGGGCGAGGGGGACGGCGCCAAGGGTGGCGAGCACGTCGACGCGCCGGCAGGCGAGCACGACGCCGGGCCTAGTGACTCGCCGGCCGCCGAGGGCGCCGCCGACGCGCATGCCGATGGCGAGCCCAGCGGCGTGCCGGTCATCGCTGCCGCGCCTCAGCCGCCGAGTCGTCGTCGCAAGCTGCTCCTCGTCGCCGCCTCGCTGCTCGTCTCGCTGCTCTTCGCCGAGGTCGCCTTGCGTCTCTCGGGCATCGCCAGCACCGGCCGCGGCACCGCCTGGTTCGCCGGCGGCAACCATCCGCGCTTCCTCTTCCAGCCCGACGGCGAGAGCGGCTACACGCTGCGCCCCGGCTTCCAGGGCCACGCGGTCGCCCGCGGCCACGAGTTCGACGTCGCGGTGGCGATCGACGCTCGCGGCCTGCGGGACCATCGCCACGGCGCCCCGCCGCGGCCGCTGGTGCTCGCCCTCGGCGACTCGATGACCTTCGGCGAGGGGGTGAGCGCCGACGAGGCGTGGCCCGCGGTGGTCGAGCGCGCGCTCGGCGTGCGTGTCATCAATGCCGGAGTGCCGGGCTACGGCTCGCCGCAGATGCGCGGCCGGCTGCGGCGGCTGCTGCCGGCGCTGCGCCCCGAACTGGTCGTCGTGGCCCTGTCGCCGCACTGGGACCAGCAGCGCTGCGCCGAGCCGTTCGTCTACAAGGACGGCTACATCGTCGCCGCCGGCTACGCCGACAAGCTCCACTCGATCCACGGCAACCTCTACCTCGCCGACGTGCGCTGGCCGGTGGTCGGCGCGGCCACGGCGTGGGCGAAGCGCTTCTCACACCTGGCGCGGCTGCTCCTGCCGGCGGTGCGCGCGGCGGCGGGCGCGATCGCGCACGCGGGCCGCCCTGGCGTCGACCCCGACGCCGCCGGCGACGTCTCCGCCACTGCGGCGACCCTCGTCGGCCTGCGCGGCGATGCCGCCGGCGCCGGCGTGCCGCTGCTGGTGGTATTCCTCGACAGCCGCGGCCCGGGATACGAGGCCGACCGCGACGCGCTGGCGGCGGCGCTGCGCCGGCGCAACGTCGACCACGTCGCGCTCGACGCGCTGGTCCCGCGCCGGCAGTGGCCGGCGCTGCGCTACGCCCGCGACCGGCACTGGAACGCGACGGGCCACCGGCGGGTAGGAGAGCTGCTGGCGCCGCGGCTCCGCGAGGCGCTGGCGAAGCGTGCGCCGGCATGGAGCGCGGCGGCGGGCTGACCGGCCTGGCGGCGAAATGATGCCGGGATTGGAACGTGTCTTGCCTGCTGAGAGCCACCGGGAGGATTGCATGCAGCGTATCGACAGAGCGTCACGGAAACGCGAGCACGTCACGCGGTTTGCGCTCCTTCGACTCCTCCTCGCATGCGTGCTGGCTGCCGGCACCGCCGCGGCGGCGAGCGCGGCGCAGCGACGGCCGGCGCCGACGCCGCCTCCGCTGCCGGTTCTGTCGGTGGTGGGAGCCACCGTCGCCGAGGGTGACAGCGGCACCTCGCCCGCCACTTTCGTGGTCACGCTCACGCCGCGCGCGCAGCACGCGGTGACCGTCGAGTACACGACGCGCGACGGCACCGCCACGGCCGCGTCGGGCGACTATCGCGGCACGCGCGGACGCGTCGAGCTGCCGCCGGGGATCGACTCCGCCACCATCGACGTGCCGGTGCAGGGCGACACCGTCGAGGAAGCCGACGAAACGTTTTCGTTGGTGCTGCGCAACCCCGCCGGCGCGCGTCTGGCGCCCGCCGAAGCGCTAGCCGAGATCGTCGACGACGACGGCACCGCCGCCCCGGGCGCCGGGCCCGAGCTGTCGATCGAGGACGGCCGCGTGGCGGAGGGGAACAGCGGCCGGCGCACGCTCAGTTTGGGGGTGACGCTCTCCGCCCCGGCGACCCAACCGGTGACCGTCGACTACGCGACCGCCGACGGCAGCGCGACGGTCGTCGAGGACTACCAGGAGCGCTCCGGCAAGCTGCGCTTCCCGCCCGGCGTCACCTCGCGCAGCGTCGAGGTGAGCGTCCTCGGCGACGGCACCGAAGAAGGTGACGAGGACCTGGTCGTCACCCTCGCCGATCCCGTCGGCGCCGTGCTCGGCCGCGCCAGCGCCGTCGCGCTGATCCTCGACGACGACGAGCGCGGCGCGGTGACGCTGGAGGCCGCGGGCGCGCGCGAGTTCCGGGTACGCGCCGGTCAGATGGTGGTGCTCGAGGTGCGGCTGCGCAGCGACACCGGCGAGCCGATCACCGCCGCCGCCGTGCAATGGAGCGTCGACGGCGCCGCCGACCTCCTCGACGGCGCCGTCACCGCGACCGACCGCGAGGGGCGCGCATCGCAGCGCGTCCGCGTCTCGCAGTCGCCGGGCCTCCTGGCGGTCCGCGCGCTCGCGCAGGACGGCACCGGCTTCGCAGCGGAGCCGCAGACGGTCCTGTTCCACGTCACCGTCGGGCAGCCGCCGGGCTGAGCCGTCGGAACTCAAAGCGAGCGATAATCCCTACATCGTCGTAGGTGAACGGCCGTTTCCTCGAGGAGGCGCTTATGAATCGCTCGCTGCTCGCGCTGCTCTTTGTCGTATCGGCAGCCTCGCCCGGCCTTGCCCAGCCTCACGTGATCGCCGTGGACAGCAGCCGGGCGCTCTACGAGATCAACGTCGCCACCGGCGCCAAGACCCTGTTCCGCACCGTCAGCGCCAACGCCGGCACCACCGCGGGGCTCGCAGTCGGCGCCGGCAACGTCGTCTACGTCACGTCGTCGGGCAACGACTCGCTGTACACGCTCGACCTGGCGACCGGCAACGCGACGCTGGTCGGCGCCTATGGCGACGCCGCGATCGTGATGCATGGCCTGGAGTACGTGCCCGAGACCAGCACGCTGTACGGCGTCTCGTCCCACAACAACGGGCTCTACAACATCAACACCACCACGGGTGCCGCCACGCTCGTCGGCACCTCGGGGCTGACCTCGTTCACCAACCTCGGCTGGAACTCGGCGACCGATGTGATGTACGCCACGAACTCGGCCACCCCGGAGAACCTCTACACGATCAACCTGGCCAACGGGGCGGTCACGCTGGTCGGAGCGCTGGGCGGACCGACCAACCCGCACGGGCTGGCGTTCGACTTCAACAGCTCGATCATGTACCTGGTCGACAGCAGCACCGACACGTTCTACAGCCTGAACCTCGCCACCGGCGCGGCCACCGCCATCGGGTCCACCGGCACCGGCAACCTGCTCGGCCTCGCCTACACGACCGGTCCACTGCCGGTGGAGCTGCTGGGCTTCGACGTCGAGTAACTGGCTGGGGCGCGCGCCCTACCGGCGCAGCCGCCGCCACAGCTCGGCGTTGCCACGCCGCGAGACGTGCACCCGCTCGAAACCCGCCGCCAGCTGGCGGTAGAGCTCGCGGGTCGCCGGGTGGTTCGCCGGCGCCACCTGTGGCTGCCACAGCAGCACGTAGTCGACGCGGCCGCCGCGCCGCTCGTAGCCGGGGACGTCGACCCGCGGCGGCACCTCCTCCATGCCGAGCGGGCCGATGGAGAGATGGCGGTAGGGGTCGAGCTCCGGCCGGAAGCGCAGGGGGAAGTAGTCCTCGCCCGCCTCGTAGAGGCCGAGGTCGACGATGGGCCGGCGCCCGGCGACGTAGCCGAGGGCGTGGACGAAGGGCCAGAGGCGGAAGGCGAGCTGGCGGCGCTCGCCGCTCGGGGCCGACCTCGAAACCGGCGGGCGCGAAGCCGAGCGGCAGCACGGTGCTGCCATTCTCGACGCGTTCGGCAAGGGCCACGTACTCGTCGAGGTAGCGATCGATCCTTGCCCAGCGCACCCACAGCGTGGCTAGCATCGCTAGCGCCAGCGTCGCCGCGAGCAGTTGCGCCGTCCAGCGCGCAGCGACTCCCCCACCGCCCGGCTCCGAGCCACAGCAAGCAGGGCGAGCGGCGGGAAGAGCGCGAGGCGGTGGTTGAGGAAGCCGCCGCCGGCCAGATCGGCTGGGCGCGGCGAAGTAGACGACGGCGAACAGGGCCGCGACGGCGAGCAGCGCGTCGTCGCGCTGCGGCCGCAGCGCGACCCTGCGCGGCGCCGCCGCCAGACCAGCAGCAAGCGGCCAGGACGCCGAGCAGCGCGGCGGGCCGAGGGCGAACGACGAGGATGCGGCGGTCGAAGGAGACCAGCGAGTAGAGAGCGAGCGAGCTGCTTCGAGCTTGACGAAGAAACCGAGGCTCGAGGTTGGGCGCTCGAGACGTCGCCCGACGAAGGCCGCCAGCAGCAGCAGCACCGGTGCGAAGGCCGCGAGCGGCAACAGCAGCCGCCGGCTTGCCGCTGCGCCACGCCGTTGCAACGGCTGACGCTCGTCTCGCGCACGCCTCCCCACGCGTCGCATAGCGCCGAAGGTGGCGACGGCGATCAGCAGCATCACCAGCGTCACCGGGTGGCAGAAGTAGACCCAGCTCGCGAGTAACGCCAGTCGGCAGCACGTCGCGCGCCGCGGAAGCGCTCGCGGCGTCGCAGGTAGAAACCGAAGGCGAAGAGGAACGCCGCCAGGCTCCAGCAGAAGTTGAGGAAGCCCATGCCGAAGAGGAAGTTGTAAGTGAACGGCAGGCCGAGGGCGGCGAGGAAGCCGGCGTCCCGATTCGACCGCCGCGCAACGCGTAACGCAACCCCAGCGGCAGCAGCACGACATAGGCCGCGACGAGGACCTTCTCCGCCGCGTTGACGGAGAGGAACGCCAGCGCCTTGGCCTGCAGGAAGAAGACGAACCAGTTCGGCAGCGCCTCGTCGTTGCGCATCAGGTACTGCCGCAGCGGCGCGCCCTCGGGTCGGTCGTAGACGCGCAGCGCGTAGGCGAGCGCCTGGTGGCTGGGGCCGTCCTGCGTCGGCAGGTAACGGCAGCAGCACCAGCGGCAGCAGCTGCGCCGCGATGACGAGAGCGAGCACCAGCAGCTCGAGACGCGCCGTTGCGTTCACCGAGCGTCGCGGCGAACCCACCATCGGCGGCGCCGCGGCTGGCGCGTTCGGGACGGCGCTGTCGGGCACGGCGGCGATGCTACCAACGCCGTCGCTGCGAAACGCGACGACGACGGGTACAGTCGACGAATCGTTCGTGGCTAGCCTTGCGCTCGCCGCACGACGTTCGAACGACACATGCCCCTCCCCTCGCTCAGCGTCGTCATCCCCTGCCTCGACGCCGCCGCCACGCTCCCCGGCCAGCTCGCTGCCCTCGCGGCGCAGCGCTACGACGGCGATTGGGAGGTCGATCGTCGCCGACAACGGCTCGACCGACGACAGCTCGCGCCATCGTCGAGTCGTTCCGCCCTCGCCTGCCGCGGCTCACCCTCGTCGACGCCTCCGACCGCCGCGGCCGCGCCCACGCCCGCAACGTCGGCGCCGCAGCCGCGAGCCGGCGACGCGCTGCTCTTCGTCGACGCCGACGACGAGGTCGCGCCGGGTTGCCTCGCCGCCATGGGCGCCGCGCTCGCCGCGCACGACTTCGTCGCCTGCCGCTACGACAGCGACACGCTGAACCCCGAGTGGGCGCGCGGCACGCACTCGAACCCGCAGCGCGACGGCCTGTCGCGCTACGACTACCCCGACTACCTGCCGCACGCCGGCGGCGGCGGGCTCGGCGTGCGCCGCGCCGTGCACGCGGCGGTGGGCGGCTTCGACGAGACGATGCCGGCGCTCGAGGACACCGACTACTGCTGGCGCATCCAGCGCGCCGGGCACGCACTGGTCTTCGTCCCCGACGCGGTGGTGCGCATCCGCCACCGCCACGACCTGCGTGGCATGTTCGCGCAGGGGTGGCGCACCGGCGCGCTACAACGTCCTCATCTACGCCAAGTACCGCCCGCTGGGCATGCCGCGACTCGGCGCGCTGCCGGGCGTGCTGCGCTGGGGCAAGCTGCTGCTGCGCACGCCGTTCGCCGTCTGGACGCGCGCCGCCCGCTCGCGCTGGATCTGGCAGCTCGGCTGGCGGCTCGGGCGCCTCCACGGCTGTCTGCTCTACCGCGTCGTCGCGCCTTGAACCAGTCGCGAGCTTGACGGAGCTCGCTGCACCACCTACCCTCCCGGCGACCATGCGCGTCCTGGTGACCGGGCACCACGGGTACGTGGGCAGTGTGCTGGTGCCGCTGCTCGTCGCGGCGGGCCACGACGTCGTCGGCCTCGACGCCGACTTCTTCGCCCCTTGCACGCTGCCCGAGCAGCCGCTCGTCGAGGTGCCGTCGCTGCGCCGCGACCTGCGCGACGTCGAGCCGTCGACGACCTCGAGGGCTTCGACGCCGTGCTCCACCTCGGCGGGCTCTCCAACGACCCGCTGGGCGACCTCGACGCCGAGCCTCACCTACGAGATCAACGACGCCGCCTCGGTGCGCCTGGCGCGCCTTCGCGCGAGGCCGGCGTCGAGCGCTTCGTCTTCTCCTCCTCCTGCAGCACCTACGGCGCCGCCGGCGACGACTTCCTCGACGAGACCGCGGCCTTCAACCCGGTGACGCCCTACGGCGTCTCCAAGGTGCGCGTCGAGCAGCAGCTCGCCGCGCTCGCCGGCGACGGCTTCTCGCCCGACCTACCTGCGCAACGCCACCGCCTACGGCGTCTCGCCGCGCCTGCGCGTCGACCTGGTGCTCAACAACCTCGTCGCCTGGGCGGTGACGACGGGCCGCATCCACCTGATGAGCGACGGCACGCCGTGGCGCCCGCTGGTGCACGTCGAGGACATCGCGCGCGCCTTCGTCGCCGTGCTCGAGGCGCCGCGCGAGGTCGTGCACGACCAGGCGTTCAACGTCGGCCGCACCGACGCCAACTACCGCATCCGCGAGCTCGCCGAGATCGTCGCCGAGACCGTGCCCGGCTGCCAGGTCACCTACGCCGAGGGCGCCGGCCCCGACCTGCGCTGCTACCGCGTCGACTGCGGCAAGATCGCGCGCCTGCTGCCGGCGTGGCGGCCGCGCTGGGACGCGAAGAGCGGCGCCGCCCAGCTCGCCGACGCCTATCGCGCCGCCGGCCTCACCGAGGAACAGTTCCGCGGCGCCCGCTACGTGCGGCTGTCGCGCATCCGCGAGCTGCAGTCGGCGGGCAGCCTCGACGCCGAGCTGCGTTGGGCGCCGGGCGACGCCGCGCCGCAGCCGCAGGCCGTCCGCACGTGAGGTGCTCGCGCCGGCAAGCGCCCTCGTGTGAAGCAGAACGCTTGCATCTATGCCATTTACCCATTAATATCTAACGGTCCAGTTTGAAGCTCCAATTCCCACGGCGTAGACATCGAGCTTGGTCCGTTGTCTCGACTCGTTGGCCCGAGAACCACTGACGGTGCCGTCGTTGGCCCCGTCTGCAGACGAGCAGTAACCACAGCGAGGAGGCCTCAAGCGATGCGACGGATGTTCGTCTACGCAGCTCTGATCACCCTGGCGGCGAGCGCGCCTGCGGGGGCCGAGAGAGTGTACGTGCCGATGATCGGGGCGCCGGATGGGAACGGACGGGCCATGCCGACGGAGATCTGGGTGGCCAACGGCCAGGAGGCGAAGACCGCGGCGAGCGCCGGCTTCGTGCGCGGCGCCGGGGCGAAGTCGCGGAGCTTCGAGGTCGCGCCGGGTGGACGGCTGCTCGACGGCCTCGCCGGACGCGGCGAGATCGGCCTCGTCGAGGTGGACGCCGAGGAGATGGCGGTGTCGGCGTGGATCCCCGCCGGCGACGGCAACGGCGTCAGCGAGGTGCCGGTGATCGGCGCCCAGGACAGCTACCACGCCGGCGCCGAGCCCGGGCTCGAGGTCGCCCGCGAGTACGACCGCCTGCTCGTCGGCGCCGCCAACGTCAGCGACCGCGCCGCCTCCTGCCAGGCGATGCTCTTCGACGAGAGCAACGCCGAGATCGCCCGCATCCCGTTCGAGGTGTCGGCGAAGTCGCTGGCGCGCCACGACGCCGCCGGCTGGTTGGGGGCGCAGAAGGCGGCCTATGCCCAGGTCGGCTGCAACCGCGAGTTCTACCCGGTGGCGGCGACCACGCACACCGGTGCCGACGGCGCCACCAGCGCCATCGTCGCCAAGGGCACCGGCCCCAACGGCCAGTGCCAGAAGACCGTCACCCTCGCCCTGCTCCCCGGCGCCAACCAGTGGGGCGCCACGGCCCAGGGCCTCTTCCACCAGGCAACGGGGGCCAACCCCAAGGGCATCATCTGCATCAAGACGCCGGAGACGCTGAAGATCGCCTCGGCGATCTTCGAGTGGGACGTCACCGTCGGGCCGTGGAGCACGCGCGACAAGTCGGGCGTCCACAACGCCGCCTACTTCTTCCTCGAGCGCTACCGCAGCGGCGTCGTCGGTAACGTCAACATCGTCGGACCGAACAAGGACCTGGCAAAGTGGATGCAGAACGTCAACATGCCGCAATGCGGGCGTGGTCTCACCTGCAACACCGTCGCCAAGGCGGCCTTCAAGGCGCAGCGCGTGCTCTACCACATGATCTACACCTTCGACGCCCACAACAAGCGCGTGACCTGGACGATCCAGGACGCCGCTCGCACGACCCTCGCCACCGTCACCGGCAACGCGGCGCCGGGCAACAACCAGACGTTGATCGTCAAGCCCTACGGCAACGGCAACCTCGCCGGCCTGGCGATGGTGGCCGAGTTCGGCAACTACCGCAACCAGCACAAGCCCGAGGAGGCGTCCCTGGGCTGGATCTACGCCAACTGGCGCGTGACGATGATTCCGAAGAACTGAGCCACACCGGGCCGGGCGCCGCGCCGGGGATGAACCCCGAGGCGCGGCGCCGCGCGGAGAGGAACCAACACGATGCAAGGGTCGCTCGCCGGCCGCTTCGCCGCCCTCGCTACACCTTTCGTCGCGGTAGTCACGCTCGCTGCCGCCTCCGCCGCGCCCCTCGCCGCCGCCGAGGTGTTCGTGCCCGCCATCAACCCGGTGGCCAACGACGGCAGCCACAGCGAGACCGAGCTGTGGATCTCCAACCCCGGCGCGGCCGGCGCCACCACCAAGGCCGCCTTCCTCGCCGCCGACACCGACGGCACGCAGCGCCCGCCGAGCGGCACCACCGTCACCGTCTTTGCCAAGAGCAGCGTCAACATCACCCGCGTGGCGCAGAGCGGCAAGTTCGGCATGGTGGCCGTCGACGTCGGCAGCGACCTGCTGGTGGAGGGGCGCATCGTCAGCACCTCCGCCTCCGGCGGCGTCGTGGTGTCGCGGGTGCCGGTGATCTCCGACGCCACCAAGATCGCTGCCGGCGCCAAGGCGCAGCTGCTCGGCCTCGAGCGCAACCCCGAGGGCGGCCGGCTGCTGCACTTCGGCGTCGTCAACCTCGGCACCGCGGCGGCGCAGTGCACGATCGCCTTCTTCCGCGCCGACGGCTCGCAGGTCGCGAGCACGGTGACGCTGGCGGTGAAGCCGGTGTCGCTGCTGCACTTCCAGGACGCCCTCGGCACCCTCGGCGAAGGCCGGGTCAGCGGGGTACGCGGCGAGGTGAGCTGCAACCAGCCCTTCTACGCCTACGGCGTCATCTTCGGCTGGCCGAGCTCGCACTACCTGTTCGTCACGCCGTCGGCGACGCTGGCGAGCAGCGGCGGCGGGCCGTCGAACCCGCCGGCGCCCGGCAGCGTGCTCTTCGAGCGCGCCGGCCTCATCCACACCGCGACGGTGAGCAATCCCAAGGGGATCCTCACGGTGACCGTGCCGCGGGCGCTGTCGCTCAAGAAGCTGGTGCTCGACGTGGACGTCATCCCCGGTCCGTGGAACCGCGAGAAGATCCCCGGCAACCACGGCATGGTCTGGCTCTACCGCGGCAGCTTCCGCAGCAACACGGTGGTCAACGTCAACGCCTTCGGACCCAACAAGTACACCGTCAAGGCGAACCAGAACGTCGACCTCCCCGCCGGCTCGATCACCTCCGCGGAGGGCGGGCTCGCCTTCGTTCAGGGGCAGAAGTACCACGTGCGCTACGTCTACGACGCCGAGAACCAGCTGGTCACCACCACCATCAGCTCCGGCGGCCAGACCCTGCGTACGATCAGCATGGCGGCCACCGCCAGCAACCGACGGCTGACCGTGCCGGCGGAGGGGATGAAGTGCGAGTTCGGCCACTACTTCGGCCAGGAAGGGCCGGAGGTGGCGAGTCCGGGCTGGAAGTACCTCGACCTCAAGGTCGAGATGGTCCCCTACTGAGTCGGGTCCGGCGGCGCTAGGCGTCCGGCTGCCGCAGAAGGTTCGCCCAGCGCGCCCATTCCCCGGTGAGCTCCATGCCGCGTTGCAACGGGAACGCCGGCTCGTAGCCGAGCAGCCGGCGGGCCTTGTCGATGCGAACGCGGGTGCGGGCGGCGAAGAAGTCGATCATCTCGGGGCTGAGCGGGAGGATCGGCAGCTCAGCGTCGCCCGCGCTCGACCGCGGCTTGTCGGTGCCCATCCTGCCCTTGATCCGCTGCTGCCAACGCTCGGGCAGCAGCGAGCTGGCGACCTCGCGCAACGCCACCAGCTCGCGGGTGGCCATCAGCCGGTCGCGCAGCTGGCGGTCGCCGCGGAAGGCAGCGAGCAGCTCGGCCGGCAGGCGCGGCACGGCGCGGCGGTGGCGGCGCCAGTGCTCGCGCGCCTCCTCGGCGCTCATCGTCACCAGCCGGCGTTCTGGACCACCTGGGTCGCCGCCATGCATGGCGGCGAAGTGGCGGTAGAGCTCGCTCCACGGCACCGGCTCGGGGCCGGAGATCAGGAAGGCCTCCCCCACCACCCCGTCGCGCACGGCGGCGAGCAGCATCGCGCTCACCAGGTCGTCGACGTAGACGGCGTTGGCGATGCCCGTGCCGCCGTCGACGAGGATCCAGCGGCCGGTGGCGAGCGCGGCGAGCGGCTGCGCCGTCCACACGCCGCCCCAGGGGCCGTACACCGCGGTGGGCTGCAAGGCCACCACCGGCGCGCGGCCGGCGCGCGCCCAGCGCATCGCCTCGCGCTCGGCGTCGAGCTTGCTGTCGGAGTAGGCGTTGCCGAAGCGCCGGCGCGGCGCCGTCTCGTCGAGCTCGCCGTCGGCCGTGCGGCCGTAGACCATCAGCGTCGAGAGGTAGACGATCCGTCGCACGCCCGCCGCGGCGCCGGCCGCGAGCACGCGCCGGGTGCCGGCGCGGTTGACCCAGGCGCGGTGCTTCTGGCTGCCGCTGGTGCCGTAGGCGCAGTGGAAGACGACGTCGCACCCGGCAGCGGCGGCGGTCATCGCGTCGCGGTCGGTGACGTCGCCGCGCACGATCTCCACCGGCAGCCGCGCCAGCCGCGCGGCGCCGGCGACGCCGCGCACCAGCACGCGCACGCGGGCGTGATGGTGCAGCGCCAGGCGCTCGGCGAGGCGGCCGCCGATGAAGCCGGAGGCGCCGGTGACGAGCACGGTGCGGCCGGCGAGGGCGCCGCCGAGGACGCCCGAGGACGGCGCCTCGGCTGGAGGCGCGAGCGCAGGCTCGTGCGTACCCTGCGTGCTCGCCGGTCCGTGCAGTCGCAACGGGTCGCTCACCCGTTCGCCCTCGTGGCGGCCGGCTCCGGCTCCGCCCATGCCGCGAGCTCCCGCGGCGACTCCCAGGGCAGCTCCAGCGGCCGCCGCCGCGCATAGCACGCCTCGACGAGGGCGATGGCGCGGCGCCCCTCGCTGCCGGGCACGCGCGGCTCGCGCCCTCGCGCACGGCGGCCGCGAAGTCGTCGAGCTGGCGTACGAAGGCGTCGTGGAAGGTGAGCGCGCGCCCGCCGCCGCGCGCGTGCCCGGCGAGCTGGACGTCGCGATCCGCCAGCCGCAGCGTGATCTCGGGGTCGGGGTCCCAGACCCCCACCTCGAGCACGCCGCGCTCGCCGGTGAAGCGGCAGGTGTTGGCGAGGTTGCGCGTGCGGCTCACCTCGACGGTGCCGGCGAGGCCGGAGGCGAAGGTGAGCGCCAGCTCGGCGTCGGACTCGAGGCCGCCCCGCGCGTCGTCGGCGCACTCGACCTCGCGCCAGTCGCCGAGCCAGCAGAGCAACAGGTCGAGCACGTGCACGCCGAAGTCCGCGAGCACGCCGCCGCCGGCGGTCTCCTTGCGCAGCACGAAGTCGGTGGCGAAGGGCCAGCGCGGGATCACTCCTTGGCGCAGCTCGAAGCCGGACAGCGGCCCCACGATCTCCGCGGCGAGCAGCTCGCGCACGGTGGCGGTCGAGTCGAAGAAGCGGAACTCCAGCCCCACCGCCAGCGGCACTCCCGCCTCCGCCGCGGCTGCGATCATCGCGTCGCACTCCGCGACCGTCAGCGCCATCGGCTTCTCCACCAGCACCGGAATGCGGCGGCGCAGCAGCTCGATCGTCACCGGCGCGTGCAGGTGGTTGGGCAGCGCGACGATAGCGGCGTCGACGTGCTCGACCACCTCGGCGACGTCGGCAACGGCACGCGGCACCCCCCAGCGGCGCGCCAGCGCCTGCGCGCGCTCGAGGTCGCGGTCGACCAGCGCCGCGGCGGTGGCGTGGCGCGACGCGAAGAGCGCCGGCAGATGGTGCAGCTGGGCGACGGCGCCGCAGCCGACGACGGCGATGCGGAGAGGTTCCATGGGAAGTCGAGCGCCGGCGGACGGTGCCGGCGCCGGCCGCGACTTTACCCGAGCGTCTCGCCGCCCTGGCGCATCACCGCTGCCAGGTCCTCCGGTGTGCCGATGTCGCGGAACCAGCCGCCGGCGATCTCGACACCGCGCACGTCGAGACCGCGCTGGACGGCACCGGCGACGACCGCGCCGATCTGGAGCTCGCCAGCGGCGTGCCCTTCAGCGGTGTCGCGGCGCCGTGCCGACTCCACCACCTCGTGCAAGTGCTCGGTGAACGCCGGGCCCCAGACGGCGAGCAACCAACAAAGCCGCAGCCTGGTCTCGCGCGGGCGGACGTCGACGCGGACCACCCTCCCCGCGGCGTCGACCTCCACCATGTCGGTGGTCTCCGGCCGCACGGCCGGGAACAGCCCGAGCATGAGATCGGCGGCGGTCTCCGCCTGCCGCGCCGCCACTCGGGCCAACGCGTCGGCAGGGCCGAATTGCACGTCGGGAAACCCGAGCGCCACGCGCTCGCCACGCACGAACGGACGAGCGCGATCGAGGCTCTCGGGCAGGCTCGCCGAGTCGGCAAGGGAGAGATAAGAGATCGGGAAACCACGGCCCTCGCCACTGCCGAGGTGACGCGCCACGTCCCGCTTGTCTTCGCGCAACACGATCACCGTGCGCGCGACGCCTGCCATGCGCAAAGCATCCAGCAGACAGTCGGAGGCGACGCGGACCACCGGCCCTTCCGCCGTCTCCCGGACGCCGATCGGCAGCACTTCCTTGCTGCACGGCAGCGGCCCCAACCGCCGGGCGCGCCCAGCTGCCGGAACGAGGCCGACGAGCTCGGCGCCGGGCATGGCGGCGGATGGTACCAGCGCGCTCACCGCCGGTCGCGAGCGCTTCCGCGCTCGATCCGCTGCCGCGGTCGACAGCGCCGCTCGCTCAGCGCGCCGAGGCGGCGACCGCGGCCGCCGCGGTCACCTTCGCACCGCAGGCTTGCCGGAACACCTGCTCGTAGGCGTCGATCGACGCCTCGAGGTCGTACCGCCGTGCGATCTCGGCCGCCGGGCGCAGGTAGCGGTCGCGGTGGCGGAGCACCTCGACGATGGCAGCACCGATAGCGTGCCAGTCGCCGGGCGGCGCCAGCTTGCCCATGCCGGTCTGCTTGACCGGCGTGCGGCCGCCGCGGATGTCGGTCATCACCACCGGGGTGCCGCAGAGCATCGCCTCGACCTGCACCAGCCCGAGGCACTCGCGGTCGCTCGCCATCGCCAGCACGTCGCAGGCGCCGTAGAAGTCGGCCATCTGCTGCGGCTCGGCGAGCACGCCGAGCAGGATCAGCCGGTCGCCGAGGCTCGTGACGAGGTCGCGCTGGGTCTGCGAGTAGCGCTCGTAGGGGACGTCGTGCTGGCCGGCGAACACCAGCCGCGCGTGGGGATAGTCCTTCGCCACGACGTCGAGCGCGCGCAGCAGCAGGTCGGGGCGCTTCTCCTCGACGAAGCGGCCGGCGTAGCCGATCACCGGCCCGCCTTCTGGCAGTCCCGGCGCCCAGCGCGCGCGCAGCTCGCGCACCCGCGCCGGGTCCGGCGCCGGCACCTCGACGAGCGGCGGCACGACGGTGAGGCGGTCGAGGTAGGGGCCGATCCAGGTCGAGCCCTGCGCGTAGTCCCAGGTGTGGTGCACGAAGCGCACGACGGCGCGCGCCATGAAGTGGTGGAAGGCGAGCATCAGGCGGTTGACGATGCGGTTGCCGAGCCCGGCCGGCAGCACCAGGTCGGCGTGGTGGGTCGCCACCAGCGGCTTGCCGGTCGCCGCCGAGAGGAGGCGCAGGATCGGCGTCTCCAGCATCGGCGTGTGCACGCTGACCACGTCGTGCTTGCGCATGAGGCGCCAGACGCTCCACGGGTAGGTCGGCAGCAGGAAGCCGCGGCTGATCGCCAGCGGCAGCGTCGGCAGCCGGACCACGCGCACGCCGTTCTCCACCGCCTCTCGCGGCTGCGAGCGATCGTGCCGCGAGCAGACGACGGTGACCTGGTGGCCGCGCGCGGCCAGCCGCTCGGCGAGCCGCTGCGCGTAGATGGTCAGGCCGCTGCGATGGGGGAGGTAGTAGAGGAGACAGACCAGGATACGCAGGCGATCCGGCGAAGCCTGGGCAGACACCGACGAATGGTAGCATCGCGCGCCCCGGCCGAAATGACGATCGCTCGGCGGCCGCGAGGGCCCGCGATGCCGCCGCCGTCGAGATCGTTTCGTCGCTCCGCTCCTCGCGATGACATTGCAACGTCATCGCGAGCGCAGCGAAGCGATCTCGACGCGCCAGCCGCCACCGCCGCTGAGTCGAGCCCGCCTAACGCGCCACCAGTGCGCACCGGCTCGTCGGACGACAGCAGCGCTCCCTCGGGCCGTCGCTGGCTGGTGCGGCTGCTGCTCGCCGCGCTGGTGATCTGGAGCGTCGCGGTCCGCTCCTGGGATGCGAGCGTCGGCCTGCACGGCGGCGAGAGCTTCGACGAGCGCTTCAGCCTCGCCAACGTCGCCGGCGTGCTCGCCGGCAAGGGCCTCGGGCCGCAGCAGGCCTACTACCCAAGCCTCTCGTACCTGCCGCAGGCAGCGGTGCTCGTCGCCGCCGACGGGCTGCACCGCGCGACCGGCATCGCCGCGCTCGGGACCTACACGCGCAAGGGCGGCTGGTCGCCCACCGCCTATCTCCTCTGCCGGCTCACCAACGTCGCCTTCGGCGCCCTTAGCCTGGTGCTCGTCTTCGTCGTCGGGAGGCGGCTGTTCGGCGACGCCGAGGGGCTCGCGGCGGCCGCGGTCCTGGCGGCGTTCCGCCGCCACGTCGTCAGCAGCGCGCACTTCAAGCCCGACATGCTCGTGCTGCTGCTGACGCTGCTGACGTTCTACTGGGCGCTGCTCGCGGTGTGGCGACCGCGGCGCCGCGCCTTCCTGCGCGCCGGCGTCGGGGTCGGGCTCGCCACCGCCGCGAAGTACACCGGCGCGGGCGCGGCGCTGGCGGTCACCGCCGCGGCGCTCGTCGGCTGGCGCGATCGCCAGCAGCTCCCGCGCCGTCTCAGGTGGCTGCTCCTCGCCGGCGTCGCCGCGGTCGCCACCTTCCTGCTGCTCAACCCGTGGGTCGCCGACCTCTACCGCTTCCTGATGGAGCTGGCGCACGGCTACTCCGTCACCGGCGTCCAAGAACACTCATCGCCCTGGGTGGTGCTGCGGCGGGCCACGATCTCGGTGCTGACGCATCACGGCTGGACGGCGTGGTTCGTCGGCGGCGGCGTGGTGGCGCTCGCCTGGCGCGTGGTGAAACCCGCGGCCTGGCTGCCGGCGTGGGACGAGCATCGCCGCGCCGGCGCCATCCTGCTGCTCGTGCAGACGGTCGGCTACGACCTCGCGCACGCCGCGGTGTTCCCGGCCTTCCGGGCGCAGAACATCCTCCCCATCGCGCCGTTCACCTCGCTGGTGGCCGGCTGGGCGATGGTCGAGGCGTACCGATTCTGGCGCGCACGTGGCGTCCGGCGCGGCATCAGGCGTTCGCCGCGGCGCTGGCTTCGATCGTCGCGGTCGCGCTCCTCGCCAAGCCGGCGCTCGAGGTCTACCGCCGCGCCGTGCCCAGCACGTGGGAGGTGGCAGCGGAGGCCGTCTTCGCCAAGCTCGATACGCCGGCACTACGCTCGGCCGTCTATCACGGCGACCACGCGGACTTCGCCCTCGCCGCTCGCCGCCACACGCTGGTGACCTTCCGCGCCCAGCCGAGCGCACGGGGCGGCGACGCCGATCCGCTCTTCTCCGACGCCGAGGTTTACTCAGCGGCGTCGACACCACCTTGGCCGAAAGGTCCGCCCCCCGGCGAGTCGATCGCCGTCACCGCGCAACTGTTCCGCAGCCGCGGCGAGACGGTGACGCTCCACCTGCACCCCTGGCGGCTGGTGCGCACCGACTCGCTACAGCTCGCGCCGACTCCGGAGGGGCGCCTCGCGGCGGACCTCCCCGCCGACCTCGAGAACGAGGCTGCGGTCAGCATCTCGCTGTGGCGCCATCGCCGCGCCCGCGGCCGCGTCGAGCTCGTGCTGCGCCCGAACGGTCGCCGGCTGCCGCTCTTCTTGAGCGACCGCCGCCGCGGCGATCAGCAGCTCGCGACGCGCCGCTTCCTCGCTGCCGCCGGGTGACGCGGCGCGTCGAGCTCGTCGACCCCACGCCGCCCTCGCGCGCCGCCGCGCCTCGAGGTCCACCGCTGGATGATGCCGTGAGCGCGCCCCGTCTCCTCCAACGCCTCCTCGGCGGCAGCGCCGTGCTGCTGGTCACCGCCAACGTCGCCAACGCGCTGCACTTCGCCTTCCACGTGCTGATGGCGCGCATGCTGGGCCCGGCGAGCTACGGCGCGCTGGCGGCGGTGATGGCGCTGCTCTACGTCGGCTACGTGCTCACCGAGGCGATGCAGACGGTGATGGCGCGCTACACCGCGCGCGCGGCGAGCCCGGGCGAGGTCCGCACCCTCGTCGAGCGCGCGCTGCGCCAGGGGCTGCGCGGCGCCGCGGTCTTCACCGGCGTCTACCTGCTGCTCGCCGTGGCGCTGGCGCCGCTGCTGCGGCTCCCCTACGCGCTGCTGGCGCTCTTCGCGCTCGCCTTCGCCACCCTGCCGCTGATCCCGGTGACGCGCGGCACGCTGCTCGGCCTCAACCTCTTCGGCGGCTTCGGCGCCAGCATGCTCGCCGAGGTGGCGGTCAAGGTCGGCCTCGGCGCCTTCGCCGTGTGGATCGGCTGGAACGAGCTCGGCGCGGCCGCCGCGGTGGGGCTCTCGCTGGTCGTCGCCTTCGCCAGCGGCTTCGTGCCGCTGCGCGGCCTGCGCGAGGTGGCGCCTGCCCCCGCGGTCACCGGCGGCGCCTTCGCCTACGGCGTGCCGGTGCTGGCGGTGACCGCCACGGTGATGGCGTTCTACAGCATCGACGTGCTGCTGGCGCGCGCGCTGTTCCCCGCCGCTGTCGCGGGGCAGTACGCGGTGGCGGCGCTGCTCGCCAAGGGCATCCTGCTCGGGGTCGTGCCCATCACGCGAGTGATGTTCCCGCTCGCGAGCGGCGCCGCGGCCGGCAGCGCCGTGCGCCGCCGCGTGCTCGCCGCCACTCTGGGCATGCTCGCGGCCTGCGTCGTGCCCGCGTTGCTGCTGGTGGCGATCTTCCCCGCCCAGCTCGTGCGTCTCGCCGGCGGTCCCGAGTACGCCGGCGCGGCGGCGATCGCGCTGCCGGTGGCGGCCGCCATGGGGCTGATGTCGTTCAGCAACACGCTGCTGCTCTTCCGCCTCTCCGAGAGCGTGCCGCGCGGCTGGGCTGCCCTGCCGGTGCTGCTGCTGCTCGAGGCGGCGCTGCTGTGGGCGAGCCGCGGCTCGCTGGGCAGCTTCGCGCTCGCGGTGCTGATCGCCAACGCCGGCTTCCTGCTCGCCTCGGCGGCGCTGGTGCTGCAGCCGGCGCGAGCGGGAACCGGCGACGCCGCTACGGCTTCTTCCGCCGCCCTGCCGCGTAGCCCAGCGCCTTCATCTCCGCCTCCTCCTCGGGGGTGAGCTGCGGCTGCCCGCCCTCGCGCCGCCCCGGCGGCGCCTCCTCGCCGTTGGCCGCCACCCAGGCGTTCTTGAGGCGGCGCGCCATCGCCTCGGTGGCCGCCGGATCGGTCACCCGCACGGCGACGCTCGTCATCGGCGGCGAGCCCGGCGGCGGCGCCGTCCACTGCCAAAGCGACAGCGTCGGCGGCCGGTCGGGGAGGCCCGAGAGCGGCAGCGTGCCGCCGAACGCCTCCTCCAAGCGCGCGTGCAGCGCCTCGGGAGTCGTTTGCGGCGGCGTCGCCGGCTTGCCGCCGAGGTCGAGCGTGTGGACGCGGTAGTAGTCGGGATCGGGCGTCGCGAAGTGGCTCTCCCACAGCAGCTGGCGGTCGTCCTCGACGTAGGAGACGCGGTTGACGCCGTTGCCGAGGTAGAGCTCGGAGAGCACTCCACCTGGATCGTCGCGGAAGAGGCTCGGCGCGGTGCCCGGCTCGGCCTTGCCGCCGGCGGCCTCGACGAGCGTCGCGCGCACCCGCACGGTGCCCGGTCGGTCGCCTCGCCGCAGGGCAAGCGGCGGCCCTGTCCAACCCTTCGGCAGCTTGATCAGCAGCGGCACCTCGAGCAGCGGCCGGCAGAGGTTGCCGCCGTGCTCGATCTGCGCGCACTCCTTGAACTCCTCGCCGTGGTCGGAGGTGACCACCAGCAGCGTCTCGTCCCACTTGCCGCTGCGCCGCAGCGCCGCGAGCAGGCGCCCGACCACCTGGTCGGCCCACGCGACGTTGAGCTGGTAGGCGGCGCGAAAGGTGCGCTCCTGCTCCGGCGGCAGCGGCACCGCGGGGTCGAACCAGGGCTCGAGGTCGAGCACCCTGACGCGGCGAGGCAGCGGCGGCGCCGGTTGCGGCAGCCGGTCGAGCAGCGCCTCGCGGCGCACGTAGGGCGCGTGCGGCGGCAGCACGTGCGCCCAGACGAAGGGCGGCGGCTGGACCTTGTCCGGGTCGGCCTTGCCCTCGCCGGCGGTGCCGAGCTGCGCCAGCATCGTCTCGGCGCGCTTGCCCTCGCCGAGGTAGCGGAAGGTGTCGAAGCCGGCGCCGTAGCCGAACGGCGGGCGCAGCCAGGCGTTGGTGAAGAAGCCGGTCGTCGCATAGCCGCGCGCCTTGAGCGCCTCGGGGATCGTCACCAGCTCGGGGCGCAGCATCGCCGCCTCGCCGTGCCAGTTCTGGTTGCGCCACGGCTGCAGGCCGGTGAACAGGGATGCCATCGACGGCACCGTCCAGCTCGAGGGCGCCACGGCCGGGCCCGCCCAGGTGGCCTCGCGCGCCAGGGCGTCGAGGGCGGGCGTCAGCCGCGGGGGGCCCCCGAAGGCGCCGAGGGCGTCGGCACGCAGCGTGTCGACGGTGATGAGGACGATGGGGCCGCGGTGCCCGCTATCGTCCCGACGGCCAGCGCCGCAGGCCGACAGCAGCACCAACGCGGCGAGGCCGAGCGTGTGGCCGGCGAGACGTCGGCGGTAAGCGTTGGGCATCGCAGGAGTTCGGCGTCGCGGCGCGGGCCGCCGGGGAGGGCGGCGCAGAGGATACCCCACAGGGTGAGGTACCATAACCGCCCGTGCGTCGCATCCCTTCCCTCGGCGGCGCGGCCGCGCTCTCGCTGGCCGGCGCCCTGTTCTCGCTCGCCTTCCCGGGTGCGGCCCTCGCCCAGGTGGGCTTCCTCGCCTTTGGCGACAGCATCACCGAGGGGCGCGGCGACGATCCGGCGCGCACGCAGAAGGGCTATCCGCCGCGGCTGCAGGCCCTGCTCGCCGCCGCCGGTGTGCAGGCGACGGTGCAGAACGCCGGCAAGGGCGGCGAGAACACCCAGGAAGGGCTGACGCGCATCGACGGCGTGCTCAACGCCATCCCCACCTCCACCGAGGTGATGCTGCTGATGGAGGGCACCAACGACCTCAGCAACGGGCTGAGCTTCGAGACCACGATGTTCGACCTGCGCGAGATGGCGCGCAAGGCGGAGATCAAGGGGCTCTCGGTCGTGCACGCCACCACCATCCCGCGCATCAACAGCGCCTGGGTCGACGACCGCAACGTCCTCACCCTGCGGCTGGCCGAGAACCTCCGCGACACCGCCGGCACGCGCAACCGCGACCTCGCCGACCCCTTCGAGGTGTTCTCCAACCTCCCCAACCTCTTCTCCACCTACTACGTGCCGGTGACCGCCGAGGCGCCGGACCCCGTCGGCCACCCCAACTCGGCGGGCTACGACCAACTGGCGCAGATCTTCTTCGACGTCATCCGCGACCGCGACACCGTGGGGCCGGTACCGGGGATTACCTCGCCGCTGCACGGCGCCGAAGGAGTGGCCGCCGCGGCTCCCATCACGGTCGACGTGTGGGACTTCGGCGCCGGCATCGACCTCACCGCGACGCGGCTCCTCGTAAACGGCACCGACACCGGCGTCGCCGCGACGGGCACGTCGAAACACGCGCAGCTCACCTTCACGCCGACGACGCCGCTCACCGGTGCCGTGCTCGTGGGCCTGCGCTCGCGCGACCTCAACTTGCCGACGCCCAACGCTACCGACAAGAACGTGGCGCGCTTCATCGTCGCGGGCACCACCATCCTGGGCGGGGACCTCAACCGCGACGGCCGCGTCGACGGCGGCGACCTGGTGCAGCTGGCGCGCCGCTTCGGCGCCCGCCGCGGCGAGAACCGCTACCTCGACCTCGCCGACATGAACGGCGACAGCGTCATCGACGGCAGCGACCTGGCTGTGCTGGCGTCGAACTTCGGTCGGTCAACTTTCAGCTGACCGCGCGTCAGTTTGCGTAGCCGGCGCGCTGAGCGCGCTAGTTCGCGTAACCCAGCGCGTGCAACGCCTTCTCGGCGTCTTCGTCGGCGCCGCTCTCCCGCGCCGGGCCGCGCTCGGCGCCGGTGCGAGCCCAGCGCAGCAAGGCGGCGCGCAGGCGGCGCAGCTCGTCGCTCCGCGCCTCGGCGAGGTTGACGGTCTCCGCCGGGTCGGCGCCGAGGTCGTAGAGCTCCCAGCCGCCGGGCACCGCCGACCGCTTGCCGCGGCGGCCGAAGCCCTGCACCAGCTTCCAGGCGCCGTCCTGGACGCTGCGGAAGTAGTGCGGCCGCTCCCCGCCTCCGAGTACGAGTAGCGGAACGAGCTCGCCACCGCCTCGCGCGGCTCGCGCGGCGAGAGCCAGGGAGCCAGGCTGTTCCCCTCGAGCCCGCGCACCTCGCGCCGCGGCGCCACCAGCTCGCGCAGCGTCGGGTAGAGGTCGACGAGCTCCACCGGCCGCTCGACGCGACGCCCCGAGGCCACGCCCTTGCCGAAGACCAGCAGCGGCACCCGCGCCGTCGTGTTGTACGGCAGCGGCCCGTGCTCGAACCACGAGCCGTGCTCGCCCAGGCTCTCGCCGTGGTCGGCGGTGAAGATCACCAGCGCGTCGTCGAGCAGCCCGAGCCGCCGCGCGTGGTCGAGCAGGTCGCCGATGGCGCGGTCGGCGAGCCGCACGTTGGCGTCGTACTGCGCCACGTAGTAGCGGCGCTCGCGCTGCACGCCGAGCCGGTAGGCCCGCGCCACGTGGCGCGGCACCTGCTCGCGCACGTGCTCGCCGCCGCCGGAGTGGGCGTCGTCGAGGAACGGGTTCGTCTCGCCCGGCGGCAGCACGTAGGGCGCATGCGGGTCGGTGTAGTGGACCCACACGAACAGCCGCTCGTCGCCCGCGTGGCGGTCGAGCAGCGGCAGCGCCAGCCCGTTGACCCGCGGCGCGTGCACGAGGTCGCGGAAGAGGTGGGCTTCGGTCGGGAAGTCGCCCTCGCCCCACGTCTGCAGGTACTCGTCGAAGCCGCTGTCCCAGCCGAGCTTCGCTCCCAGCACGGCGTTGGAGACGACGGCCGCGGTGCTATAGCCCGCCTCGTGCAGCATCTCGGGCAGCGTCAGGTAGGTCTCGGGGATGCGCAGTGCCGCCTTCTGCATCATGCCGGTCGTCTGCGGGTAGCGGCCGGTGAACATGGAGGCGAACGAGGCGCCCGTTTTCGGCCACTGCGCGACGGCGTCGGCGAACAGCACGCCTGAGGGCGCGAGAGCGTCGAGCCGCGGCGTCGTCTCGCGCCCGTAGCCGTAGAGGCTGGTGTGGTCGGCGCGCAGGGTGTCGACGGTGACGAGGAAGATGCGGCGCGGCGCCCGCGCGTCGGCGGCGGCGTCGGGGCGGCAGCCGGCGAGGGCGCCGGCGACGGCAGCCGCGACGGGCACGGCGGCGAGGAGCAGCGCGCGGGCTGGGAATCGCATCGACGGCGGTGGGACGAGGGCAGCCGGGCGGGGCAGGAAATCCTACACTACGCTTGGCGCGGCGCCGGCCGAAGCGAGCCGGCACGCGCACACCCGCCAATGCCGCCGCTGCGCGTCCACCCCACCAACCCCTGCTGGCTCGCGCACCACGACGGCCACGCCGTCTTCCTCACCGGCTCGCACCACTGGGACGTGCTGGTCGACAACGGCGAGCGCCCGGGTGCCTTCGACTTCACGGGGTACCTCGACCAGCTGACGGCGTGGGGCCACAGCTGCGTGCGGATGTGGGCGCACGAGGCGTGGGTGCACGACCTCTCGCACTCGCCGTGGGCGCGCACCGGCCCCGGCCTCGCCGCCGACGGCCGGCCGCGCTACGACCTCGAGCGCTTCGACGACGAGTACTTCGCGCGCCTGCGCGAACGGGTCTCGCGCGCCGGCGAGCGCGGCCTCTTCGTCATCGTCATGCTCTTCAACGGCTGGTCGCTGCGCGACAACGGCGACGGCAACCCCTGGCCGCGCCACCCCTTCCACCCCGACAACAACCGCAACGGCATCGACGGCGACCCCGACGACCGCGGCGACGGCGACGACGTGCACAGCCTGCGGGTGCCGGCGATCGCCCCCCTGCAGCGCCTCTACGTCGAGCGCGTCGTCGAGGCGGTCGGCGACCTCGACTGCGTGCTGTGGGAGATCTCGAACGAGAGCCCCGGCTGCTCGCGCGACTGGCAGCGCCACCTGCTGCGTCACCTGCGCGCCTGCGACGCGGCGCGCGGCGCGGCGGCGGGCCGGCCGGCGCACCCGGTGGGGCTCACCTCCTGCTTCCCGGGCGGCGACAACCGCGACCTCTTCAGCAGCCCGGCCGACTGGGCCTCGCCCAATCGCCACGGCGGCTGGATGGGAACACCGCCGGCCAACGACGGCGAGAAGGTGGTGCTGCTCGACAGCGACCACCTGTGGGGCATCGGCGGCGACGCGGCGTGGATCTGGCGCGCCTTCACGAGCGGCCACCAGCCGCTCTACATGGACCCCCTCGACGAGCACGGCGAGCGCGCCGCGGCGCGCAAGGCGATGGGGGTGGCACGGCGGCTCGTCGATCGCCTCCCGACCGTCGTCGGAACCGGCCTCGAGACGTTGGCGCCGCGGCCCGAGCTGGCGAGCAGCGGCTGCTGCCTGGCCTCGATCGGCGAGCGCTGCGAGGCGATCGTGGCGTGGGCGCCGCGCGGGCGCCTGCGGCTCGACCTGCGGGCAGTGCCGGCTGCGTTCACCGGCGAGTGGGTGCACCCGGTGAGCGGCGCCACGGCGCCGGCCGCGGTCGCCGGCGGCAGCGCCGTGCGGGTCGCTGCGCCGTGGAAGGGCGACGCGGCCCTGGTGCTGCGAGCCGCGACGAGTGTGGCAACCGCGGACGCTAATGCTGTCCGGTCGTCATGACCCCCCGCGCCACCTCGCGCGCGAGAAGGTCGTAGCCGGCAGGCGTGAGGTGCTGGTCGCGCGGGTAGTAGAGGCGCTCGCCACGCATGACCGCCGCCGACAGCGCATCGGTGGGATCGAGGACATGGACGCCGTGGCGCGCGAAGGTCGCCGTGAAGAGCCGGTTCGGCCGACGTGGGTCGTGGCCTCGCCGGTCGATGCCGAGCTCACGATGCAGCGCGTGCCACCGTTCCTCATCTACCTGCGGCAGCGACGGCACCAGCACGGCGAGCAGGCGCGTTCGTTGCTCGGCGGCGAGCTGTGCGAGGCGCGCTGCGGCACGGTCGGTGGCCGCCGCGCCGGCAGCCAATCCAGGCGGTAGCGTCGGCCCGTAGAGCCCGAGCTCGGCACGGCGCTCGCGGCGCGCCCAGGGCTCGGCGAGCCCCAGCTTGCCGCGCAGAGGCCCCTCCAGCAGCGACGACTTGAGCAGGCGGAAGAGGTGCGAGTGGTAATAGAGCCAGCGGCGCACGCTCCGGCCCTCCCCGTCAGCCGCCACCAGCTCGCCGTCGACGACGCGCGTCTGCGACCCGGGCGAGGCGTCCTGCAGGTCGTTGGCGAGGAAGGGCGCGATCACCACCACGTCGGGACGCAGCGGCACGCCCCAACGCTCGAACCAGGCGACTTCGTCGGGGACGCCGTATCCCGGCGCGCCGGCGTTCCACACCTCGGCCGGTGCGCCTGCGGTGCGCAGGTGCGCCTGCAGCCGCGCCGGGAAGGTCTCGTCCTCGGCCGCGCCAACGCCGAAGGTGAAGGAGTCGCCGAGGACCAGGACACGGAGCGGAGCGTGGCTCGGCGCATCGCGCGGCCCGGCTGACGCGGGGCTCGGCTCCGGCCCGCGCATCCCGTGGCTGTTGACGAACACCGCGTGGTCGAACTCGACGTGGTTGGTGATCCGCCCGCGATAGCCGGGGCGAAGGCGGTAGCGACGCGGCGGATCGGGCTCGTAGAGCCCGCGCGTCACCGTCATCACCTCCTGCGGCCGCGCCAGCCGCACCGCCACCTCGGCGAAGAGCAGCGACAGCATCAAGCTCGCGCCGAGCAGCAGCAGCCGCGCGAGCAGCCGGCGGCGTGGCGGCAGCGGCGCCGGCATGGGATCCGGTGCGGGCATCGGCGCGGATCGTAGCGTGGTGGTGCGTGAGCACCGGCGAAGCGCCGTCGCACGCCGCCCTTGTGCTTCAATTGCTCCCGCCATGGACCGAGCCGCGAGCGCACCCAGCGCATCAGGCGCGCCGCCGCGCGTCGCCGCCATCGTCGTCAACTACGACGGCAAGGAGGTCACCCTCGACGCGGTGGCGAGCCTGCGGCGGATGCGCTATCCGCGCTTCGACCTCATCGTGCTCGACAACGGCTCGCGCGACGGCTCGGTGCGAGGCGCTCGCCGCCGCCTTCCCCGACCTCCGGCAGCTGCGCCTGGCGGAGAACCGCGGCAGCGCCAGCGGCTACGCGGCCGGCTTCCGCTGGGCCTTCGAGAACGGCTACGACTACGTGCTGCTGCTCAACAACGACATCGAGGTCGAGCGCCGACCTGCTCGACGAGCTGGTCGCCGCCGCCGAGCGCGACCCGCGCGTCGGCGCCGTCGGGCCGAAGTGCTACTTCCACGGCGAGCGCGGCGTCGCTTGTGGTCGGCGGGCGGCGTGCTGCGCTTTCGCGAGTCGGTGACCCGCGAGCGCGGCTACGGCGAGATCGACCGCGGCCAGTTCGACGAGGACGACGGCGGTCGACTACGTCAACGGCTGCGCCATCCTGATCCGGCGCGCCGCCGCCGAGGCCGCCGGCGTCTGGGACCCCCTCTTCTTCATCTGCGTCGACGACGCCGACTTCTGCACCCGCCTCGCCCGCGCCGGCTTGCGCTGCCTCTACGCGCAGCGAGCCGTGCTCTACCACCGCGTCGCCTGGACCACCGGCGGCTACACGCCGGGCCGCAACTTCCAGTTCGGCCGGAGCAGCGCCATCTACGTGCGCCGCTACGGTAACGCGCTGCAGAAAGCGCGCTTCTGGGCGTTCGCCCTCGCCGCGCTGCCGGTGGGCTTCCTGCGCGAGCTGCCACGCGGCAACCAAGCCGCAGCCGTCGCGAAGCTGCGCGGCGCCCTCGCCGGCTGGCGCGAGCCGCTACCGCCCGCGCCGCCGCTCGGCCCGCCGCCCGCTGATCTCGAGACCGTCAGCGGCGTTGCACCCGCGAGCGCCTCGCGCAGCTGAACGGGACTGGCGGGCCGGCGGGGGCGCTCAGAGGCCCGCTGCTATGCTGCCGCGCCGTGACCTCGACAGCGCGGCTCGGTCTGCTCGGCTTGTCCGCGTTGCTGTTGGTGTTCCCGCTCGCGCTCGGCAAGCCGGGCGCGCCGACGCACCTCAAAGCCGACGAGGGCGCCTACTTCGGCATGGCGCTGTCGCTGGCGCACGACGGCGACCTCGCCTTCACCGGCGAGGACGTCGATCGCTTCTTCGTCGAGTTCCCGTTCCGGCCGGTCAACAACCTCATCCTGATGAGCGCCGACGGCTGGCGCACGGTGTCGTACGCCAAGCCGTTCGTCTACTCGCTGTTCGCGGCGCCGTTCGCGCGGCTCGGCGGCGCGCGCGGCATGCTGTTCTTCAACAGCCTGCTGCTGGTGGCGATGGTGTGGATGGGCGCCGCCTACCTGCGGCGGCACAACGAGGCGGGGATCGCCGCGCTCTACGCCAGTGGGTTCTTCGTGCTGTCGGTGGGCTTCGCCTACGTGTACTGGCTGCAGCCCGAAGTCTTCAGCATGGCGGCGGTGTGCGCCTGCCTGTTCCTCGGCCTGCCGCGCGACGGCGAGGAGGAAGGGCTGCCGCGGCCGCGGCGCGAGGTGCTGCTCGCGGCGCTCTCCGGCGCGGCGCTGGCGCTCGCGGTCTACAACAAGCCGATGCTCGCGGCGGTCGGCATCGCGCCGCTGTGGTGCTGCTGGCGCGAACGGCGCTGGCGGCAGCTCGCGGCGTGGCTCGGCGGCGCGGCGGGGTGCCTCGTGTTGCTCGGCCGGCGTCTCGTGCGGGCTGACCGGCACGCCCACGCCTTACCTCGCCGCAGCAGCGCGGCGGCTTCACGCTGTGCGGCCCGGGGCAGATGCCGGTCTTCCCGAGCCCGACGACGGCGAGTGCGCGAGCGGCACGACGGCGCACGCCTCGAGCGCGCGGCATCGTCGGGCGCGACGACGCCAACCGACGGCGTGGCGACGAGCGGCGCGGCGCTCGCCGTCGCGGCCACGGCCGTGCCAGCCGCCGCTTCCGCTCCAGCTCCAGCTCCGGCGACGCCTGCCGCCGCCGCGACGGCAACTGGTCTCGCGACTCCCGGGACGACTCCGCTCCCGCGACCGGCGCCGCCGCCGCCATCGCCGAGTCCCCCACCGGCAACAGCTACCGCTGGCTCTTCCGTCTCCCCGACACCTCGCCGAGCGAATTCGCCCTCAACGTCGTCTACTTCCTCTTCGGGCGCCACGCCGGCCTCCTGCCTTACATGCCGTTCGCGGCGGTCTCGGTGCTGCTCTTCCTCCTCCACGGCCGGCGATCGCGGCCGCGCTGGCTGCTGCTCGCCTCCACCGCCGCCGTGGCGCTCTTCTTCCTGTTGCAGATCTCGTGGAACTGGCAGGGCGGCGGCGGCTTCGTGGGCAACCGTTACTTCGTCAACGTCTACCCGGCCTTCCTCTTCCTGGTGACACGCATCCGGCCGCGCGCGCTGCTGCCCGCGGGGTACGCGCTCGCGGGACTCTTCCTCACGCCGATCGTGCTGGCGCCCTTCGGTCTGCCGGGGCCCGAGCCGACGCTGCAGATGCACGTGCGCGGCGCGCCCTTCCGCTGGCTGCCGCTCGAGCTGACGCTGCGCAACGTGCCGGGCTACCACCGCGTGCCGCTGGGCGACTTCCGCATGATCGGCCGCCGCGAGCTCTTCCTGCCGCTCGGCGAGCCGATGTGGCTCTTCGGCGCCGCGCCGGTGGAGCTCTACCTCGTCGCCGACCGTCCGCTGCCTCCGCTCGCCTTCGAGGTGCGCAGCCCGGCGCCGCACAACCGCGTCACGGTGGAGCTCGGCGGCGAGCGCCACGAGCTCGACCTCGGCGCGGGCGAGGGGCAGCGCGTCGACTTCGCGCCGCGGCACGCCAGCGCGCGCTGGACGATCAAGACCGGTACGCTCTACGCGTATCGCATGCGAATCGAGACCAGCGCCGGCGTGCCGCGGACCTGGGAGCGCGAGCTGCCCCCCGACTCCTGCCCCGGCTGGCCGTGGCAACCCAAGGAGCCGGACACCTTCTTCGTCGGCGCCGAGCTGCTCTACCTCGGCTCGCCCGCCGGCCTCGAGGCCAAGGTCTTCGGCGTCCAGTGGCGCGACGTCGCGCGCGCCCACCGCCGTGCGTGCCGGCGAGCTCTTCGTGGTGCCCGCGACGGTGGTGAACACCAGCGCCAGCGAGTGGGGCCGCACCGGCGGCGCCCGCGTGCGGCTCGCCTACCACTGGCTCGACACGCGTGGCGCAACCGTCCAGCGCGAGGGCGAGCGCACGGAGCTGCCGGCTCCCGTGCCGGCGGGCGGCGAGGCCCGCGTCGAGCTGCGGGTCCGCGCGCCCGAGCAGCCCGGCGATTACCTGCTCGAGCTCGATCCGGTCTTCGAGACCGTGGCCTGGTTCTCCGAACGCGACGGCGGCAAGCCTCTCCGCGTGCCGATCCGCGTGCTGCCGGCGCCAGCCGCCTCGCCGCGCGCGGAGCCCCGCTGATGTTCGACAACCTGCGCGACGACACCCGCCGCCTGCGCGCCATCAAGCGCAAGCCGTTCCCCTGGTACGTCGTCGAGTCGCTGCTCTTCGAGACCGGCTACCAGGCCGTCGTGCTCCACCGCCTCGCGCACTGGTTCAAGAGCCAAGGCGTGCCGGCGCTCGGCCCGGCCATCGCGCGGCTCAACCAGTTCCTCACCGGCGTCGAGATCGGCCCGGCGGCGACGATCGGGCCCGGCCTGATGATCGTGCACGGCCAGGGGATCGTCGTCGGCGGCTACGCGCGCATCGGCCGCAACGCCACGCTGCTGCAGCAGGTGACGATCGGCTCGCCCAGCCCCGACCACCGCGAGCGCATGCCGGCGATCGGCGACGACGTCTTCATCGGCGCCGGCGCCAAGGTGATCGGCGCCATCACGGTCGGCGACGGCAGCTTCATCGGCGTCAACGCGGTGGTGGCGCAGGACGTGCCGCCGGGCAGCCGCGTGGTGGTGCGCGGCGGCGTCGAGGTGACGCCGCGGCGGGACCTCGCCGCCTCCGCGCGCCACCGGCGCCGCGGGACGAAGGAAACGCGGCGCCGTGAGCCCTGCCCATCGCGCCATCGAGATCGCTTCGTCGCTACGCTCCTCGCGATGACGTTGCAGCGTCCTCGCGAGCGAAGCGAAGCGATCTCGAACTAGACCGGCGCGAGGAGGCCGGCGGCGACCAGCGCCTCGGCCGCCTCGGCGATCGCGGCGAACGGGATGCCCGGCGCGCTCGGCGATCGACGAGCAGGTCGCGGCTGCCGTCGGACTGGTTGAGCACCCAGAGCAGCGCCAGCTCGCGCTCGCGGCCGGCGGTGGTGCCGCCGAGGCTGCCGTAGAGGCCGCGGCGGCCGAGCTGCGGCTCGCCCTTCGGCGACAGGTTGCGGTAGCGGCGGTAGGCCTCGAGCCGGCCGTTGCTCTCGAGCAGCGCCGCCACCGCGAGGTAGGCGCGCAGCGAGCCCGCGAGCGCCTGCGGCTGCACCAGCGTCAGGTCGTCGGCGGAGGTGTGGTACTCGGGGTAGCGCCCCCACGGCGTGCGCGTGAGCGAGCCCACCGGCAGGTCGAAGCCGGGCGAGCAGTACTGCCGCTCGTCGTAGCCGTAGGGCACGAAGTCCTCGCATCCACGACGCTGCTCGCCGACCTCGGCGAGCGCCGCGCGGCACGGCGCGGTCGATCGCGGCGTCGCCGCGCCGGCTGCGCTTGTAGTGGAAGCCGCCCGGGTCGCCGACGTTGGCGACGACGAGACCGTGGTCGATGCGCGCCGCGGCGCTCCTCGTTGCGCGCCAGCCAGGTGATCGCGCCGATCGTCCCCGGCACGAAGAGGAAGCGGTAGCCGTGATGCCGCGGCACCGCCGCCAGCCGCTCGGCGAGGAAGGTCGCCAGCGCGATGCCGGAGAGGTTGTCGTTGGCGAGCGACGGGTGGCAGACGTGGGTGGAGATCAGCACCTCGCGCGCCGTCTCGCCGGGGAGGAAGCACTCGCCGTAGGTGAGCGCGCCGTCCTCGAGCGTGGCGTCGATGCACACCTCGTACTCGCCCTCGGGCAGCGCCTCGCGCTGGCGGTGCGGCAGGCAGAAGCCCCAGGTCTCGCGCCAGTACGAGGTGCGGTAGGGCATCCAGTCCGGCTGCTCGGGCAGCGAGTGCAGGTGCTCCTGCAGCTCGGCGAGCGGCAGCCGCGCGCGCACCGGCACGCTGTAGCCGACGACGTGGAGCGGCGAGTCGGCCGCGTCGACCACCGTCTCGCCGTCGGGCCCCTTCACCCACGCCGCGCGCAGGTTCCACTCGCGCGGCACCGTCCAGTCGAGCACCGGCGTGCCGGTCGGCACCTCGTGCACGGCGAGCGGGATGCGCTCGGCGACGGCGGCGAGCGTCGCGCGCACGCCGTCGCCGGTGAGGCTGCGCGGGATCGGCTGCAGCGCGGCGGCGAAGGCGTGCATCGCGGCGCCGGTCGCGTCGAGGTCGAGGCCGCGCGCGAGCGCGTCGAGAGGCGACGGCATCGCTTGCCTAGCTCCACTCGGAACGCGCGGCAGCGCGCGGTCCCGCGCCGAGATCACCGTCACCGGCTCGGGCCACGGGATGGCGAGGGTGGGATCGTCGTAGCGGTAGCCGCGCGCGTGCGCCGGCGAGTAGGGCGCCGAGATCAGGTAGGCAGACCTCGGTGGCGTCGGCGAGGGTCTGGAAGCCGTGGGCGACAGCCGGGCGGCACGTAGAGCTGGTTGCCTTCCTCGGCGCTGAGCGTCACCGCCACGTGCTGCCCGCGCGTCGGCGAGCCGCTGCGCGCGTCGACGACGACGTCGAAGATGGCGCCGCGCGTCACCCGCACCAGCTTCGCCTCCGCGAAGGGCGCCGCCTGGTAGTGCAGGCCGCGCAGCGTGCCGCGGCGGTGGTTGAACGAGACGCTCGCCTGCGCGACAGTCGGGTCGAGCCCGTGCGGCCCGCAACTCCTCGCGGATCGTAGGTGCGGGCGAAGAAGCCGCGCTCGTCCGCGTGGCGCTCGGGCTCGAGCACGAAGACACCGAGCAGCGCGGTGGCCTTGAAGATCACGGCGCCGATCCCGCCGCGCGCCGCTGAGCGAAGCTCACCGCGCCCGCGCCTCGCCGGCTGGCCTCACCACACCTTCCACGGCGGCCGCTCCTGCCGCCACAGCGCGTTGAGGTGCAGATAGTCGCGGTAGGTGTCCATCGGGTGCCAGAACCCCTCGTGCACGTAGACCGAGAGCTGCCCGTCGCGCGCCAGGCCGCGAAGAGGTTTCTGCTCGAGGAACAGCTGCGGGTCGTCGTCGAGGTAGTCGAGCGCCTCGCGCTGGAAGACGAAGAAGCCGCCCGAGACGAGCCCCTGCGCCACCGGCTTCTCGGCGAACTCGACGACCCGCGAACCGGAGCCATCCACCTCGATCTCGCCGTAGCGCGACGTCGGGTGCACGCCGGTGACGGTGGCGAGCCTCCCCTGCGCGTGGTGGAAGTCGAGCAGTGCGCCGATGTCGACGTCGGAGACGGCGTCGCCGTAGGTCAGACAGAACGTCGGCGAATCGGCGAGGTAGCGCCGCACGAGCTGGAGCCGCGCGCCGGTAGCGGTGTCGGCGCCGGTCTCGGCGCAGGTGACGCGCCAGCTCTCGTGGCCGTCCTCGTTGTGGAACTCCGGCGGCCGGCTGCCGTCCATCGAGACGGTGAAGTCGCCGAGCATCTCCTTGTAGCGCAGGAAGTACTGCTTGATCTCCCACCCCTTGTAGCCGAGACAGAGCACGAAGCGGTCGAGCCCGTGCGCGCCGTAGAGCTTCATGATGTGCCAGAGGATCGGCCGCGGCCCCACCTCCACCATCGGCTTGGGGCGGTGCTCGGTCTCCTCGCGCAGGCGCGTACCCTGGCCGCCGCAGAGGATGACCACCGGGATCTCCCGGCGCGAGGAGGGGGCGGAGCTGGTCGCCATGCGGCAGGGATTGTATAGACGGACGGTACGATGCGGCTGTGGCGCGCCGAGCGGGCGTGCTGCCGACCGAACGGGAGGGCCGGGCGATGCGAGTGATGGTGACGGGCGGAACCGGGACGGTGGGCTCGCAGGTGGTGCAGCGGCTGGTCGCGCGCGGCGACGAGGTGGCGGTGCTGACGCGCAGCGCCGACAAGCCGGTGCCGGCGGGGGCGCAGGCGGTGGTCGGCAACCTCGGCGAGCCGGCGACGGTGCGTAACGCGTTCAAGGGCTACGACGCGCTGTTCCTGATCAACGTCGTCAGCCCCAGCGAGACGCACGAGGGCTTGATGGGCTTCAACGGCGCCCGCGACTGCGGCGTGCGCCGCATCGTCTACCTCTCGGTGCAGGACGCCGACCAGGCTCCGCACCTCCCCCACTTCGGCGGCAAGCTGCCGATCGAGCTGGCGCTCGCCAAGTCCGGGCTCGAATACACGGTGCTGAGACCCAACAACTTCTACCAGAACGACTACTGGTTCAAGGACGCGATGCTCCAGTACGGCGTCTACCCGCAGCCGCTCGGTAACGCCGGCCTCTCGCGCGTCGACGTGCGCGACATCGCCGATGGAGCGGTGGCGGCGTTGACGGGCGACGGCCACTCGGGCGAGATCTACGACCTCGTCGGCCCCGACGTGTGGACCGGCGAGAGCACCGCGAATGCGTGGGGCGACGCCATGGGCCGCGAGGTGCGTTACGGCGGCGACGACCTCGACGCCTGGGAGGAGCAGAACCTGCGCTATATGCCGCCGGCGCTCGCCTACGACTTCCGCATGATGTACCAGTTCTTCCAGGAGCATGGCCTGAAGGCAACCGGCGAAGCGTTGGCGCGCGTCGAGCGGCTCATCGGCCACCCGCCGCGGCGGTTCGAGGACTTCGTCGCCGAGACGGCGGCGGCTTGGAAGAGCGGCTAGGCGGGGGCGAGAGGAGCGAGTGTCGAACCCCGGCGCGCGACTGCTGCTGGCGTTGGGCATCGTGCTCGTGCTGCTCGCCCTCGCCTGGCAGTTCCTGCCTTGGCGCCCGGGAAGGCTGCCCGGCGACTTCGCGTGGGACAAGGGCAACGTGCGGGTGTTCCTGCCGTGCGGCACTTCGCTGCTGCTGAGCATCCTGTTGACGGTGGTGTTGTGGGTGTTGGGTCGGTTCGGCCGCTGACGGGTGTTCCGCTCGCGCGGGCGGACCGGCACCCGTCGCCGGATCCCGCTGGAACCTGGCGCCCCCGCCGTTCGTATCTCTGGTGTCGACTCTCTGCCGTCACCGAGGAGGCGCCATGAAACGAATCCGCTCGTCGGCCCTGGCCGCCCTGCTGCTCATGCTCCTTGCGTCGGCTGCGAGCGCCGCCACCCCCGCGACCGGCCCGCTCGCTCCCGGCATCCAGGCCTTCGAGGCCCGCCGCTACGAGGAGGCCCGGAAGCTCTTCGCGCCCTACGCCGCCGCCCACCCCAAAGACGCCGATGCGGCGTACTACCTGGGCCGCACACTGGCCGCCCTGCGCCAGACGGACGACGCCGTCGAATGGCTGGAGAAGGCCGCCAAGCTGGCGCCTCGCCGCAGCGACGTCCAACTGTGGTTGGCGCGTGCCTACGGCACCGCCGCCCAGGAGGCGAGCCTGCTGCGCAAGTCGGGGCTGGCGAAGAACGCGCACGCCGCATGGCTCAAGGCCGTCGAGCTCGACCCCGGAAACCTCGACGCGCGGTCGGATCTCATCACCTTCTACCTCATCGCCCCGGGCTTCATGGGCGGCAGCGTCGACAAGGCCCGCGAGCAGGCCGGCGAGATCGCCAAGCGCGACGCCGTGCGCGGCGCCACCGCCCGCGCCAGCATCGCGCTCGACCAGAAAGACCCCGCGGCCGCCGAGCGCATCCTGCAAGAGGCGCTGGCGAAGCAACCGGGCGAGCCTCGTCTGCGCAACGCCCTCGGCCTCTTCTACCAAAGCCAGGAGCGCTGGGACGCCGCCTTCGACGTCTACGAAGCGATGCTCGCCGCCGACCCCGACGCCTGGAACGCCCTCTACCAAATCGGCCGCACCGCCGCGCTTTCCGGCAAACGCCTCGACCGCGGCGCCGCCGCCCTGAAGCGCTACCTCGGCCACACGCCCGATTCCGAATCGCCGCCGCTCGCCAACGCCCACTACCGGCTGGGGATGATCCTCGAGAAGCAGGGCAACAAGGCAGGGGCGCGGGCGGAGTACCAGGCCGCGATCAGGCTCGATCCGAAGCTCGACGACGCGAGGGATGCGCTGAAGAAGCTCGGGTGAATTCAAGGGGCGTGAGCCAGTAAGCTGACGCTATGCCAGCCTGGTTAGGGCCGATCGCAGGACCACCTGTATCGCCCTGCGTCGAAGCGTTGATCGACTATCGCGCGATTCTCAAGCACGCCGGTATCAACGAACTCGCTTCATTGATCGCCTATCTGTCCGAGGAGCTTCCCTACTCCTGGGGCGATGCGTACCTCTCGATGACTCCACGCCCGACGCGAATCGACCGCATTCGCCTCGGAGCGTTTGAGTACATCTACGACGACCTCGCCAGTCTCGAGGCTCGTGCCGACGTGCCGCTGAGCTCGACGGCCGAGGCGCGGCTCGTGGGTGTTCTGGGCACGTCGGCGCCACGGCCGCGTAAGCGCTCGCGGGACGACGCGCGGCTGCGCGGCTTCATCGGCAGGACCAACGCCCAGTTCGGTCCCGCCTGGGACAAGGGTCATTACATCGGGCACGAGGTGGGCGGCAGCGTCGACGGAACAGAGGTCAACGTCTTCATACAACGGCGGGCGTTGAACCGCGGCTGGTCGCCCGAAGGCAAGGTCTACCGCGCCATGGAGCGTTACTGCCGGTTCCACCCCGGAACGTTCTGCTTCTCTCGGCCGTTCTACGCCGACGACACGTCGAAGCCGTCGTTCGTTGAGCTCGGGGTCCTGCGAGCCGCCGACGACCTGTGGGTCGAAATCTTCGACAATCGCGGGAGCACGGCTCGCGACGAGATGTCGACTCAAGTGGCGGACGCTATCGGCGGCCTCGCGGATGGCGAAGCTGCCTTGATCGAATTACCAACGAAGCAGGAGCGAGACCGGGAATGATGCGTACCGCGATGACGATGGTTTCACTTCTCCTCAGCACCGTACCCGTCCTGGCCCAGGTCACCGCGCGACAAGGCACGGCGCCCGAGCCCGACCTCGTCCGCTTCGACTCCCCGATGGTGCTGGAGGTCCCGTTGAAGGACGTTCGCCAGCTCGAACCGGGCACCGAGCGCAGGCTTCCAAACTTACGCAAGTACGTCTGCGACGGGGACGTGTCGCTCATCTCGCTCGCGGTCGAGAAGGTAGTGACTGGGCCGCGCAAGCAGCGGGGGATCGCCCTGGCGGTGACGGGCGCGGTCTTCGTCGGCGACTCCTACGATCGGTGGGTCGACATCGGATTGCGGCTGATCAGGGGTGAGAAAGCGTATGCGAGCGGCACGGCCCGCTCGATCAGCGCCGAGGAGGAGAGGGCTACGCCGTTCAGGATTCTCATCCCACTCACAGACGCCCTGCTCGACGAAGCGTTCACCGAGGGCGAGCCGAAGCTCGAGCTAACGTTGACGGTCCGGGACAACAGCTAGGAGGCTGCTGAAGAACGGCCCATGAGGCCGGACGCATGGCCGCCGCTACACGACCTGAGTACGAACGCCAGTTCCCGTCGCTGTCCGCTTGCGTCGAGCACCTGCGGACTCGCTACCCGCGGAGGTATCTGGTCGGAAGCCGCGACATCGACACCGGCGAGTTGGAGCCCCGCGCCCGCTTCCCGCGCTGGCTTTTCCGCGGCGAGCCCGAGTGCTTTCCGCGTTCCACCAGCGGATTGGTGCGGTTGCGAGCCGGGTCGCCAGCGTGCTCGGCCGAAGTCGAGGCGGTGGCCGACTTCGTCCACCGCCAAGTCGTCCACCGCCTGGTTCTGCCGTACCTCACTGAGGTCGAGACGATCACCAGCCTGCAGTGGCTGGGTGTGGCGGCGACCTACGAGGGACTCGCCTTCTGCCAGCACTACGGCCTTCCCACCGCGCTGATCGACTTTACGTCCAGTCTCCACGTCGCCGCCGGGTTCGCGGCCGCGACTCCTCACCGATCAACAACGGGGCCCTGGGGCAGGATTGCCGTGCTGGACGTGCGGCGATCACAGTCCTGTAGCCAGATCTGGGATTTCCGAGACCTGAGCCCGACGCGAGCCGCTCGCCAACGCGCTTACGGGCTTTACGTCTCCGGCCACGCCGATCTTCGAGCCCCCGACGTGCGACGGCGGCTGGGCCTTGCCTGGTACCGCTTTCGGCGCGACCCCCCCGACGAGCAGCGCTGGCTGCGCGGCTTCGATCGTCTGCTGGCAACCACCGATGACCGCCTGGCGGGCTGGGTGCGTCACGGCATCGCGATGCACGTCCAGGAGCACGGCGCTCTCGGTGCCGAGGCAGCGGCTCTCCTCGCCTCGCGCGTGCCGATGGTCCCGCTCCTGGCGAGGACCTCGAGCCGCGGTTACGGCTTTTTCGTCGAGCCGGCAGCGGTCGCGTTCGACCCGCTGCGCGAGCACCGCCGATCGCTGCGCGATTGGACGCGACCCCGGCCGGCACGGCGAAGCGCGTCAACGCGCGTGTTCCGGCGCATCTCCGACTCGCTAGTGCGATTCGTCGGCACTTGAGCCGCAACCGGCGGACCGGAGCGGCGCCCTACTCCGGCAGCTCGGTGACCGGCGTCACCGGCCGCCCGCAAGCGGTCCGCGGCGCGGCGTGCACCACGTTCCAGCTGTCGAGCGCGATGCGCTCCAGCGTCAGTCGCCGACGTCCCAGGCGATCGTCCCTTCGTCGTAGGAGTAGCTCATCACCACCCCGTCGGCGTCGCTGCCGATGAGCACCGCCGGGTGGTAGGCGAAGAGAATCACCGTCCCTTTCCCGTAACTATGACGCACGATGGTGGGCTTGCCGTCGCCGGTCCACCAGCACCAGCACCCGGTGCTACGCACCAGTCACGAGTGGCTCGCCGGCTCCCTTGGAGGCGCCCGGGTCGCCTCAGGGAATCGCGATCTCGACCACCGCCGAGTACTCGGCGAAGTCCCTGCCGATCTGCGCGCGCACTCGGAAAGCCGTGGTCCCGGGCTTCTGGCCGGGGATGGCAACGCCGGTGGCGTTGGCCGGCAGCACGCGGACGCGCTTGTACTTGCCGCTGCGCTGCAGCTGCTCGACTTCCCAGCGTTTCTCGCCCTGGAAGCGATCGTCCCACGCGAGGGTGACGGTCCGCCCGGCGAGCTCGAGGCGAAGCGCGTAGGGGTCGTTGGTGCGCTGCAGACAGAGGGCGCCACCTGCACGAGCTGGGCGCCGATCGACTGCAGCACCACTCAACCCACTCAACCCCGGTGCCATGCACCAGTCACGAGTGCACCAGTCACGAGTGACGGGCATCCCCGAAACCGTGACCCAGGCGGCGCCGCCATGGCGCTCGTTGAGGGCACGGCCGAATCGCCGAATCGCTGGTGCCAGCCACTTCGGAAGCCGCCGCTCGTCGTCACCGATCGCGACCGTGAGCTGGCTGCCGGGCGAGAAAGATCGTGTGCCGGACGCCGCGGCCGCTGGCGCCGCCGCGTACGGTGTGCACCTGGAGATCGAAACCGGCGGCGGTGAGTCGACGCCCGAAGGCCTCGTCCGGCGCCATCGACCACACCGCCAAGACTCCCGCCTGTACAAGGCTACGCGCCAGCAGAGCCAGGCCCGCGTCCGAGTAGAGCCCCTTGTTGCGTTGAAGGCTGAAGGATGCGGGCCCGTCGTCGACGTCGAGCAGGATGGCATCGAAGCGCTCCTTGCCGAGCGCCTGCCGCACGTCACCCTGGGTCACATTCACCCGCGTGTCCGCGAGCGGTCGGCCGGCCAGGGCGACCAACTCGCCTTGGTTGGCCGCCAGCACCATGGCGGAAAGTTCCCACACCGAGACCTCGGCTCGCGGCGGTAGGCTGTCGAGCGCCGCGCGCACCGTGTAGCCGAAGCCCAGGCCGCCGATCAGCACGCGCGGGCGGGAGCGCCCCGTCTGGGCGGCGAGGTCCCGGCAGGCCAGGCTCGCCAGGGCGAGCTCGGAGCCGTGGGCGCGGCTCGTCATCAGGGTCGAACCCCCGAGATTGAGGAAGTAGTCGCCGTCGCGGCTGGTGAGCGTCAACTCCTCACCATCGGGAGTCCGCTCGCGGGCCAGGGTCTCGAACGGTTTCATGGCAGAACCGACGGGATCTTAACGGGAAGAGAACCAGGACCCGGGACCCGGTGCCACGCACCAGTCACGAGTAGCGGTGCAACGTCCGGAACTGTGACGGAGGCGTGAGTGGCAGCGCTAGGTTCACCGCGTGAATTCCGTTTGTAGCCGTGTGGGCCGCCGTCTTCGCTTCTTCCCCGACCGGCAACTGGTCGAGGTCACCACCAGGACCCTCCAGGGACGATTCCTGCTCAAGCCCTCGGCGGGCTTGCGGGAGATCTTCGTCGGTATCCTGGCGCGGGCCGCCGCGCTGTGCGAAGTTGAGGTCCACGCCTTCGTCTGCCTCTCCAATCACTGGCACGCCCTGGTGACACCCAAAGACGCTCGCGAGCTCGCCCGCTTCTGCTGCTACGTCAACACCAACCTCTCGAAGGAGGCCGGGCGCCTCCACCGCTGGCATGGCCCGCTGCTGCAGCGCCGCTACCAGGCCATTGCCGTGAGCACCGAGGAGGAGGCTCAGGTCAGCCGGCTGCGCTATCTGCTCGCCCACGGCTGCAAGGAAGGGCTGGTGGCGAGACTCAGCGACTGGCCCGGCGCTCACTGCGCCGAGGCCCTGTCCACTGGGAAGGTCTGCGACGGCATCTGGTTCGATCGCCACCAGGAGTGGCTCGCGAAACTAAGCGGCGATGAATCTCCGCGCGACGGCTTCGCTACCTTCCACCAGCTCGTCCTCGCACCGTTACCTTGCTGGAAGCGCCTTGCGCCGCAGGCCATACAGAAGCGCGTCACCGACCTGATCGCTGACATCGAACAGCAGGCCGCGGCGCGTCACCGCGGCGAGGGTGGCAGGCCCCTCGGCAAGGCCGGCATCCTGCGCCAAGACCCGCACGATCGTCCCTCGAAGAGCGATCGCTCGCCCGCTCCGCTCGTGCATGCCGCTAGTAAACGGGCGCGCATCGAGATCCGCGCCGCCTACTTCTCGTTCCTCGCTGCTTTCCGCATTGCCGCCCACCGGCTGAGAAGTGGCTGCCGAGAGGTCGTCTTCCCGGCTGGCTGCTTCCCACCTCCGCTGCCGTTCTGCAGAAGCGGCTGAGCAGACGCTCCCGACCTCGCCTCCAGAATCGAACTAACCCCCGGGCTGTTGCAGCTCGACGGCCTCCTCTGCTTGGCGAGGTCAAATGGAGCGGCCACTGGCTCCCGGCGCGGCTCCAAACCGCCATCGCCTCCCGCCGAAAGCGGCCCCTTCACCGCCGACGACCTAGCACCTACTCCAGCGCGGGCTCTTGATGCCTCTCAGCGGCTCTTCGGCCCTCATCTTCTGACGACTGGTGCATGGCATCCGAGTCGTCGGGGTCGCATCCGAGTCGGGGTCGAGCACTGACATCGGCGGCGGGTTCCGCTGGCTGATGCTAGTACGTTGGTCTCCGGCACGAGTTGCGTCGGTCTAGCCGGTAGAACGCGAGCGCGCCACTTCGCCGCGCCCGCCTCGCCGCAGCCCGCGGCAGCCGGGGCGGCGGCGAGGAGCGCGGTCAGGGCGAAGAACGCCCGGTAGGCGTGGCGAGCGCGCGAATTGGTCATGGCTCCCTCCCGTTTGCCGCACTGACCGACGCGCAAACCGGGGGCCGTATCGATCGGCCGGCGGCGAACCGGTGCCATGCACCGGTCACGTGGCGCTGCTCGCTGCTCGCTGCGCCCGCCACGACGCTGCCCGATTAGGGCCACGGCGGCGCCACGCCCGACCCGCAGGCTAAGTCAGTGGACGAGGAGTCGGCGAGGCGGAGTCGCGCCACTCGCGATATCAGAGCCAGGAGGGCTTGTGCGTAGCTACAGAGCGTGGGTTCAGGGACTGACAGTCGCCCTAATCGGTGCGGTGCCCTGCCTGGCGGGGAGCTCAGAGATTGATCTGGTCAACCTCGCCCGGCTCCCCATCGCCCGCGTGTACGCCAGTCGGAGCAGCGAAGCGCGGCTACAGGACGACGCCTTCTACGGCGTACGGAACGCCTTCGACGGCGGCAGGAACGTCGTGAATGGCATCAACTACTCCACGTGGCTGCCGAGTGCGGCGGCCTTCGTGGTGGTGCGGTTCTCGGAAGCCGTCACGGTGAGAGCCGTGGTGATCGAGTCCAGTGGCGACCTCTATGACTTCTATGGCTCGCCGGAGAGCTTCTGGGTCCAATTGCGAGGGGAGGGGCCATTGTCGCTGGTGATGTCGACGCTGGTGATCCGGGAAGAGGTGCCGATGGTCTATGCGCTGCCCGCCGCGACGCCGGGTGTTCGTGAGGTCATCATCACGTTCGCAAGCACAGGCGGCGTTGGCGAGATCCAAATCCTCGGTCCAGCCCCCGCCGGATCGACTCTGTCTGAGGTGACGCCGCCGGTGGACGTCGACCTGACGCGCCAGGCTGCTGAGGATCCCGACGCCATCCGGAAACGTAATCGAGCCTTCCGGCACGTTCTCGTCGAGATGGAGATCGCCAAGATGCGTGCTCACCGCGACGAGATCAGTAGCTCATCGAGCGATGCCGAGAGGGCGCTGGCCTGGTTGAAGCTGAACCGCGGGGCTGATCGCGTGGCCGATCTCTTGTTTAGAGATCGGGCGGCGGGAGCCCTAATCGAGAAGGCTGGATCGCTTGGCGTCGCCCTCTACTCGTGTGAGGTTTTCGGTGGGACGTGGGTCGCTGGGACCGAGGGATATGAAGAGTACCTGCGGCTCTTCCCCGGCGGTCCCGAGACGGACGAAGCATGGTGGATGTCGCGACTGCCCAACGGACCCCGCTGTGGCGAGGTCGACTACGAGGAGCTGATTCGAGGGTACGCCGATTTCATGGCTCGCTTCCCGAAGAGCCTCTTCCTACCAGACGCTCGGGTCGGGTTGCACCGGGCCCAAGACTGGCTCAAAGTCGAGAGGGAAAGGCGGAGGCCATCCGGGTGACCTCGCCGGCCCGCTTGGAGCCGCCCGCGGGTCCGCTCAGGGAACCGTGATCTCGACCACCGCCGAGTACTCGGCGAAGTCCCGGCCGACCTGCGCGCGCACCCGGAACGCCGTGGTTCCGGGCTTCTGGCCGGGGATGGCAACACCGGTGGCGTTGGCTGGCAGCAGGCGGACGCGCTTGTACTTGCCGTTGCGCTGCAGCTGCTCGACTTCCCAGCGTTTCTCGTTTTGGAAGCGGTCTTCCCACGCGAGAGTGACGGTGCGACCGGCCACCTCCAGGCGAAGCGCGTAAGGGTCGTTGGTGCGCTGCAGACAGGAGGGCGCCACCTGCACGAGCTGCGCGCCGATCGCCTGCAGCACGCGCTCGCTGCGGTCCCCGTAGCGGCCGGCCTCGCCGAGCGAGAAGGCGCGGTTGGTGCAGTAGCTCATCAGCGACCCACCGTCGGAGGGGGACTCGGTAGGGCCGTCGTAGCATCCGCGATCGGCCTCGACGGCACTGCAGACGTCGATCGGCGGTTGGTAGCAGTGGGTGTGCACCGAGCCGAACAGGTGTCCCACCTCGTGGGCCGCCGACTGCAAGTGCGGGGCGGCGTTGTTCGACGAGACGACGATCGTCCCGTAGCCAAGGTCCTGGCGACGAACCTGTCCGCAGATGCCGCCGATGACGGCTTGGCCGCCGCAATCCGCCTGCTTGCCGGTGAAGAGGATCGCGGCGGCGCGCGGGAAGCTCGCGACCGGCCGATGCGACTGGTACCACTCGCCGAACTCCCTCAGCACTTGCAGCGACCCGCACTGGTGGGGGTTCGGTGCCTCCCAGCGGTCGTCAGCGGTGGGATTGAGGACGAGCTCCTGGATGGTCAAGCTCGCCCCGACCTGGCGGTGGAAGAGCTCCGAGGCGGCACCAATCACCTCGGCCACGAAGGCGAGGGCCCGGTCCTCCGAGCCCATCCGCTGGAAGAACTCGTGGTCGCTGTCGACGACGAAGGAGGCGGCGTACTCGCTGCCGGGCGCCGGGACGATCCGCGGCTTTGCTGCCTTCGCCACAGGCTCCGCCGCCGAGGCGAAGACCATGTCGGATTCGAGCGACAGCGCGCTCTCGGCGGCGACGCGGCGGGCCTGCCAGATCGCCGCGAGGGGTAGGTCGTCCTGCCCACCGGCCACCTCGACGGCCCACGCCTCATCCTCCCACCGCACGACGCCGCTGCCGGCGCCGAGTCGTCGATCGAGCACCAGGACGGCGAGCGAGCCCGGGTGTTGCGCCGCCTCGCCGGCAAGCACCAGGTAGCGGGCGGGGTCGTGTGATGTCCGGAGCTCGCCGCCGACGACCAGCCGAAAGCCTGGCTCGAAGAGGTCGAGCCTGTGAAGTCTCAGGCTCAGCTCGCCGGTCGCGAACGGGAGGTTCTCGAGGACCACCTCGCCACCGGCGCGCTCGCCGAGCCGCTCCATGAGGCTGGCGGCTGTCACCAGGCGACCGTCGAGCGTCGGTTGGGGACTCACCGTGCTCGCCGCGGCGACCGTGGCAGTCGTGGCCAGTATCGCCAGCGCGGCCAAAAATAAAGATTTCATACTCCACTGTAGCATTTTCTGGCGGTGCCCGCCCGATGAGATGCGCGAAGCCATGGCACGCAAACTCACGCCTTCATCGCGGCGGGCTACGGCTCGCTTGGGAATTGTGCGCAGAGCGGACCCTACTACTGCCCCGCATCCGACCGTGGTGGCTGGTTCGCCACCGGGTGAGCAGGTTCTCGGCTCGTTTCCGCTAGAGGAGGTAGAGGAGGCGGCCGTGACGAGCACTCCTGCGAGGCGGGCGCTGCGTAGAATCCGCCGAGTCACGAGCCGCGAACATCGATGACCCAAGTCAGCCTCGCCTCCCCTTCCCCGCTCCTGCCGGCGGATGGTGCCACGACAACCAGCGCTCCCGTCTGGCGCCGGGTGCTGCGCGTGGGCTGGATGTCGGTCCTCCTCGGCTTGACCATCGAGCTGCTGCTGGTGGCCGTCGCCGCCACCCGCGGCTTTCCGAAGCTCGCGCCGGTGGTCGCCGACCTGGCGCAGAAGGTCTCTTGGGCGACCATCGTCTGCGTCGGCCTCGCCATCGGCAACACCGCCGGCAGGCGGCAATCCGATCGCATGGGGCTGCTGGGGCTGATCTCGGCGCCGCTCGGCTTCCACGTCGCGCGCGCCGCGCACAAAGGCGTCGGCCAGGCGTTGGGGCTCATCTCGGGCGCCGCGGTTGGATCGACCTTCGTGGTCGTGGCACTGAAGGCGCTCGAGTACGGCATCCTCGGCGCCACCGTCGGCGGGCTGGGCAACCGCGGCGGCACGCCGAACCTGCGCGTCCACCTGCTGACCGGCGCCGCCGTCGGCGTCGTCTTCGGCAGCGCCATCATCGCCGTGCTCGTGCGCGCCGCGCCGCAGGCGCCCACCGCGATCGACCTCGTCGCCAAGGGGATCAACGAGCTGCTCTTCCCCATCGGCTGCTCGTTCGTGCTGTGGGCGGCCGAGGCGCTTGGGAGCAAGGTCAAGGACTAGCGGCTTCCCCGCCGGCTACGATGGACTTCATGCGCTCGGCCGGAACGCTGGTCCTCGGGATCGTCGCGCTGCTTGCCTCCACCACAGCGCTCGACGCGGCAACCGACCCGCTGGCGGGGTACTGGAGCGGAACGATGACCGCGCACGGCGCCTCGCTGGAGGTGAGCTGCGAGTTCGAGAGCGGCGCCCGCGGGCTCGAGGGGCGCTTCAGTTCGACGACGCAGCGGGCGATGGACTATCCACTCGACTCGGTGACGCGAGAGGAGGGCGCGGTGCACTTCGTCCTCGGCGGCGACCTCGCCTTCGATGCGCGCCTCGCCGGCGACACGTTGAGCGGCACCTTCAAAGGGGAGGAGGTGGCGGGCGACGTCGCGCTACGCCGCGGGCCGAAGCCTGTCCTACCCTACAAGACCCGCGAGGTCACCTTCCGGAATGGCGACGCGACCCTCGCGGGCATGCTGGCCTCGCCGACAACGCCCGGGCGCCATCCCGCCGTCGTCCTGCTCCACGGGAGCGGACCCGAGACGCGCTGGGGGACCAACCGCTTCATCGCCGATCGCTTCGCGAGGGCCGGCATCGTGACGCTGGTCTTCGACAAGCGCGGCACCGGCGCCTCGACGGGCGACTGGCGAACGGCGGACTTCCAGGAGCTGGCCCGCGACGCGCTCGCGGGTGTCGCCCTGCTGCGCTCCCTCCCCGAGGTCGACATGCGGCGGATCGGTCTCCACGGCCACAGCCAGGGCGGCATCATCGCGCCGATGGCTGCGTCGTTGCCGGGTGCCGACGTGGCCTTTCTCGTGGCGGAGGACACCACGGCGGGCCCGACCTGGAAGCAGGACATCTACAGGGTCCGCAACGCCCTGGCGAGCGAGTTCCCGCCCGACGAAGCCGAGCGCGCCATGGCGCTCTACGCGATCTTCGTCGAGGTCGCCCTCGGCCGGCGGCCTCACTCCGAGCTCGAGGCGGCGAGCGCACCGGTCGCCGGCGAGCGCTGGTTCCAGTGGCTCGGCATTCCTCCCCGCGACTCCTGGCTCTGGGCCTGGTACCCGAGGACCGGCGCGGTCGACTCTCTGGACTTCTGGCGCCAGGTGAAATGCCCCGTGCTGCTCGTCTACGGGCAGCGCGACCGCCTGGTGCCGGTCGACGAGAGCATCGCGCAGATCGAGGCGGCTCTCGACGGCAGCGGCGCAAACTATGCCGCCTGGATCGCTCCCCGGGCGGAGCACAACCTCACCGTCCGCCCGCAGCCAGGCGAACCCTTCTTCTGGTGGCACGCGGCGCCCGGCATCATCGAGTCCGTCGCGGCCTGGATCCTCACGCCCGCTAGATAGCCGGCCACATGAGCATCGACTCGGCCCGCGGGAGGTGCGCGGTACCTATCCGGCGATGCCCAGCGCCAGCGCCGAAGCCTTCAACGCCTCCACGAACGGCGCCATCGGCGGCCGCACCGAGCCCAGCGCCGATCTGGCCCACTCCCGGCTTCGCGGTGGGCGATGCCGGTGTTGATGCGCGGGGTGATGCCGAGCTCGACGACCTTGCGCACGTCGATGCCGGTCGGCGTGCCGCGGAAGCCGAGCTGCGGGATGGTGAAGTGCGGGCTCTCGGCGACGGTGATCTCGTACATCTCGAGGGTGGCGCCGATCGCCTCCTCGGGCGAGCCGCCGACGAAGGTGACGATGGCGGGCGCCGCCGCCATGGCGAAGGCGCCGAGGCCCACGGTCTCGGTGATGGTGCTGTCGCCGATGTCGGGGTTGGCGTCGGCCGGGCCGTAGCCCGCGAAGTAGAGGCCGTCGGGCACGGGCGAGGGCGCCGTCAGCCAGCGGTCGCCGAGGCCGGAGACGCGGATGCCGAAGTCGGTGCCGTTGCGCGCCATCGTCGACACCAGCGTCGAGCCGGCGACGCCGTGCCCGGCGTCGGCGATCAGCTTGCACGCCGCCATCAGCGGGTTGAGCACGGCGAGCGCGTTGCCGCCCAGGTAGTCGAGCGCCGCCGCCGCGGCTTCGCCGTCGCTCGCCACCCGCGCGACCCGCGGGCCGAGCGCGCGCAGCAGCAGCAGCGAGCCGGCGCGGTTGCGGTTGTGCCCCTCGTCGCCCATGTGCAGCGCTTCGCCGACGAGCGCGCGCAGGTCGACGGGCTCGCCGGCGGCGATCGCTTTGCCGAGCAGCGGCGCGACTTCTTCGTTGAGGCGGCGCAGGCGGTCGAGCACCTCGGGAGCGTAGGCGCCGTAGCGCAGCACGCGTGCCGTAGCCCTCGTTGACGTTGGAGTAGGCGCGGCGGCCGCCGGCCGCGTCCTCGACCACCCACACCGTCATCGAGGGCGAGGTGACGCCGGCCATCGGGCCGACGGCGCTGTGGTGATGGCAGGGCTCGAGCGTCACTTCGCCGCGCGCGACGAGCGCTTCCGCTTCCGCCTCGTCGGCGGCCATGCCTTCGTAGAGCAGCGCGCCGATCACCGCGCCGCGCAGCGGGCCCGAAGCGCGTGCCCACTCGATGGGCGGCCCGGCGTGGAGCAGCACGCCCGGGCGCAGGCCGGGGATGACGTCGCCGGCGCGCGCGACGCCGGTGAGCAGCGGGCGCACCGCTGCCATGCGATCGACGGCGACGCGATTGGCTTCGTCGATGGCGGCGCCGGTGGGGCTCGGCGCGCCGACGTGGCGTACGCCGCCGCCGCCGGCGTCGACCGCTCGCTCGCATCGCTGCAACGCGGGGCGTCGGTCGCACGCTCATCGCATCCTCCGCAAGCAGGTCCATGAGGTCCGGGTCGCCGCCCGCGGGCGGCCGCCAATCGACCTGCACCGCCGTCGGCGCCCTGGGCGAGCAGGCTGTCGTGGAACGCCTCGACGCCGACGGTGACCGCCGCGAACGGCGGCGCGACGGCGCCGGCGGCACCGCCGCGGCGGGCTCCTCGGGAAGCCACTGCGCGACGTGCTCCCACGCCGCGGCGAGCGCCTCTTCCAGCGAGCGGCAGACGAGCGCGCCCGCATCGGTGAGCCGCGCCGCCTGCAGCCTCGACGTCCTGCGGGTCGCCGCTCGTGCCCTGCAGCAGCGCCACCACGGTGAGCGGGCGCCCCTCGCCAGCAGCGCGCTCGCGCGCCGCCTCCACGGCCGGGCCGAGCACGGCGGCAGGATCGGCGTTGGTGCCGTCGCCGAGCACGACGTCGAACAGCAGCAGGCCGACCTCGGGATCGGCCGCCTCCACTGCGAGGCGCTCGGCGAGCGGCTGCGCGTCGAGCATCGGGTGCGGCTTGCCGGCGGTGAGCTCGTCGGCACCCATGTCGACAACGCAATGGGCGCGGCTGCTGAGTGGATCCTCGAGATGCTGCTCGGGGCGCAGCGCGACGTTGCTGTAGAGCGGGTCGCAGAGCAGTTGCAGCCCGGCGACGAGCTGCATCGCCAGCGTGCCGCCGCCGCACAGCGCGCGCACGTAGCGGCCCGGCGCCGGCGCGCCGTCGGGGCCGGCGGCGCGGCCGGGCGCTCCATGACGGGGAGTGAGTCGGTCGAGCCTCCCTCGAGCGAGCGGGCCGCGGCGGATCGCGAAGCCGCGGTGCCAGGCGTCGACGGCTCGCGCTCTTCCGCCGTGCCGTTGCCGAAGTCGGGCGAGCTCGCCTCCTCGTGCCGCGCCAGCGAGTGCGCGAGCTCGGCCGCGTCGGCCGGCGAGGCGGCGAACCAGACGTTGCCGACGCGACGCGCCGGCATCGGCACGCCGAGCAGCCACGCCACCAGCGGCTTGCCGAGCGCGCGCGCTTCGGCGAGCAGCCGCCCCGCCACCGCCGGCGCCGGCGGCTTGCTCACCAGCACGATGACGCGCGTCGCGGGATCGGCGGCGAGCAGCTGCAGGGCCTGCGTCGCGGCGATTCCACCGACCTCCGCGGAGAGGTCGCGGCCGCCGGTGCCGAGCGCCTGCGTGACGCCGGTGCCGAGCGCGTCGAGGTGTGCGAGGACCGCCTGCAGGCCGGTGCCGGAAGCGGCGACGACGCCGATCGGCCCCGGTCGCACGCGGTTGGCGAAGCCGAGGCCGGTGCCGGCGACCACCGCGGTACCGCAGTCGGGCCCGAGCACGAGCAGGCCGCGTTGCCGCGCCGCCCGCTTGAGCGCGACTTCTTCCGCCAGCGGCACGTGGTCGCTGAAGAGGAAGACGTGGCGGCCGGCGCCGAGCGCGCTCCACGCCACCTCGGCCGCGTAGGCGCCGGGCACCGAGACCAGCACCCAGTGGGCGGCCGGCAGCACGCGCAGCGCCGAGTCGAGGCTGCGCGGGCGCGCGGCGGTCGCCGCCACTTGGCGGCGCTGCGTGAGCAGCTCGTCGACGCGCGAGAGCGCCGTCGCCGCCGCGGCTTCGTCGATCCGCCTCGACGACGACGACGAGGTCGTCGGGACGCGCGGCGCTCGTCTCCTCGCCGGCGAGGCCGGCCTCCGCCAGCACCTCCTGGTTCGCCGGCGTCGCCATCACCGCAGCGACGCGCAGCACGCCGGGCTCGGCGCTCAAGCGACGCTGCAGCTCGAGCAGCACGACGGAGTCGAGGTAGGCGCCGGCGCGGATGAGCTGGCGGCGCGCGCTCACTGCAGACAGTCCGCCACGAAGTGGCCCCAGGCGAGGAGCTCCTCGTCGGCGCCCCCGCGCGCGCAGAGCTGGATCCCGTGCGGCAGCCCTTCGCCGTCGCGCCCGGCGGGAAGCGTAAGCGCGGGGAGCCCGGCGTAAGTCCACGGCAAGTTCATCACCGGGTCGCCGGTCGAGCCCAGGCCGAGCGGCGGCGGTCCCGGCGCCGGAGGCGAGAGCCAGAGATCGATACCCTGCGCGTCCATCAACGCTTCGAGCTGGGCCCGCAGCTCGAAGCGGCCCTCGCCGGCGCGACGCACCGTCTCGGCATCTGCCGCCCGCCCGCGCTCGAGCAGCGCGCGCGTCTCGCCGTGGTAGCAGGTCGCCGTAGAGCGAGAACCAGCGCTCGTGGACCTGCCAGGCGTCGGCGGCGACGAGCAGGCGATGCCGCGCATCGATCGTCGGCGAAGTCCGGAATCGCCGGCACCGCCCGCACCTCGAAGCCCCTCGCGACGAGCCCATCGCACACCGCGCGAAAGATGGCGAGCCCACCCGGCGAGCAGCGCTCGAGGTAGGGGCCCTCGGGCACCGCCAGCCGGGGCGCGGTCACCACGGGCGTGCCGCGCCACCCATCGCAGAGCAGCGGCGGCGACGAGCGCGGCGAGCATCTCGTCGGCGGCGAGCCAGCCGACGTGATCGAGCGAAGGCGAGAGCGGGATCACGCCGTCGCGCGGCACGCGCTCGATAGGTGGGCTTGAAGCCGACGACGCCGCAGTACGCCGCCGGCCGGCAGATGGAGCCGATGGTCTGGGTGCCGAGTGCCACCGGCACGAGGCGCGCCGCTACCGCCGCCGCCGAGCCGCTGCTCGAGCCCCCCGGGCGTGCGCCCCGGTGCAGCGGGATTCCGCGTCGGCCCGGGCGCGAAGTACGCGAACTCGGTCGTCACCGTCTTGCCCACCACCACCGCTCCCGCCGCGCGCAGCCGCGCGACGGCTACCGATTCCGCTCCCGCGAGCGCCTCGGGCGGCAGGCGGCTGCCGGCGCGGGTCGTCGAAGCCGTCGACGCGAAAGATGTCCTTGACGCCGATCGGCAGCCCGAAGAGGTTGGGCTGCTCCTGCGCCAGTGCGGCCAGCGGGCCGTCCCGAAGCGCCGCCGTCTCGCGCTCGAGCCGATCCCAGCGGTCGGGCTCGGGAAGGAAGGCGAGCACTTCCGCATCGCGCTCGTCGAAGGCGCGGCGGAGCGTCCTCACCGCGCCGGGGCGAGTCAAGTCTTGGGGAGCGACGGCGGCCGGGAGGGCGCTCAAGAGCTCGACGTGTCTGGGCGTTCGACTACCGGCGCGGCTTCGCGGTCGGCCGCGACCGCGGCCGCGCGCTGCGCCGCCAGCAGCACCGCATCGACGATGTGCTGGTAGCCGGTGCAGCGGCAGAGGTTGCCGGAGAGCGCCAGGCGCACCGTCTGCTCGTCGGGGTGCGGGTTGTCGCGCAGGAAGGGGATCAGCGTCATCAGGATCCCCGGCGTGCAGAAGCCGCACTGCAGCCCGTGCGAGTCCCAGAACGCTTCCTGCAGCGGGTGGAGCTGCTCGGGGCCGGGCGCCAGCGCCTCGACCGTCGTCACCTCGCGGCCGTCGACCTGCGCCGCGAGGATGAGGCACGAGCGCACCGGCTCGCCGTCGAGCAGCACCGTGCAGGCGCCGCAGACGCCGTGCTCGCAGCCGACGTGGGTGCCGGTGAGACCGCAGCTCGTGGCGGATGAAGTCGGAGAGCAGGAGGCGCGCCTCGACGGTGCGCGTGTGCTCGACGCCGTTGACGCGCGTCGTCACCGCGAGCGTCGTGGCCGGCTCGCGCAGCGGCTCAGCCATGGGTCGCACCTCCGCGCCAGCCGTGCGCGAGCCACCAGCGGCGCGCGCGAAGGCGCGGCGCAGCGCGCGCGCCGTCAGCACGCGCGCCAGGTGGCGCTTGAACTCCGGCGCTCGCGTGGACGTCGCCGCGCGGCTCGATCTCGCCCGCAGCGGCCTCGGCGGCGGCGGCGATCGGCCCCTCGCCGGGCGTCTCGCCCACGAGCGCCGCAGCCGCCGCGCTCGCCACCAGCGGCCCGTCGCCGACGGCGAGGAACACCAGCCGCGCCGCCGCGCATCGCCCACCGTCGTCGAGTCGCACGATCGCCGCCACGCCCACCTGCGCGTAGTCGCCGTGGCGCCGCGCCGCCTCCTCGAACGCCCAGCCGCTCCCCGCCGGCAGCGCCGGCCACACCATCTCGGTGAGCAGCTCGTCGGTCGCGAGGTCGGTGCTGAAGAGGCCGGTGTAGAAGTCGGCGGCGTCGATCCAGCGCTCGCTACCTTCGCGCTGCAACTTGAACCGCGCCTGCAGCGCCACGGCCAGCGCCGGCAGCTCGGCCTTGGGATCGGCGTGGGCGAGGCTGCCGCCGACGGTGCCGCGGTTACGGATCTGCGGGTGCGCGATGTGGTGCACCGCCTCCTTGAGCAACGGCGCGCGCTCAGCGACGAGCGGCTCGCGCTCGAGCTGGCGATGGCGCGTCAGCGCGCCCATGCGCAGCCCGCCGTCGTCGGCCGGCAGCGAGCAGCTCGAGCTCGCCGACGCCGTTGAGGTCGACCAGCACCGTCGGCTGCGCGAGGCGGAAGTTGAGCACCGGCAGCAGGCTCTGCCCGCCGGCGAGGGCCTTGCCCTCGTCGCCGTGGCGCGCCAGCAGCGCCAGCGCCTCGTCGAGCGAGCGCGGCGCGACGTACGCGAAGGGGGCCGGCTTCATCGGCCGCTGAGACTATCCGAGTCGGCGGGCCGCTCAGCGCGGCGGGTACTTCGAGAGCGCTCCCCGCACGGCCTTCTCGACGCGCTCGATCATCACTTGCAGCGCATTCGGAGTCGTGCCTTTCATGATGTAGGTGGCCGCCCAGACGGCCTTGCCGCTCTTCGGGTCTCCCATCTCGATCAGCACCCCGCCGGTGATCGTCGATTGGTTCCCGGGGACCGCCAGCAGGTCGCCATACCAACCCGCCACCACCTGGAAGCCGGGCCCGAGATGGTCGACCGAGCCGGCGGCGTAGGCCAAGAGTATGTCGGGGGTCTCCTCTCCGGGCGGCAGCTCGCGCAGGCCCTTCTTGGTCAGTTGGACGCGAATCTCGGCGCGAATCCGGTGGTCGAGGCCCTCGGGAGCGGGCCCCGTTTCGAGCCTGAACCGGTAGGTCTTCACCTTCGAGAAGTCGAACGCCGGGTCGTGCTTGGAGCGGATCTTGGCGGCGTCGGAGACGCTGGCGCCGAAGACGACGAAGAGGGCGAGCAGGGCGAAGGCGCGGGCTCTCATGGAGGCCACGTTAGGCAATCGGACCGCGAACGCGAATGGGACCTTCGTCCCATCCGCGCCGGTCGCCCCCCGTTGACAACCTGCTTGCCTGGGGAGTACGTTGTCACCGTGATCGTCTCCTCCCGCGCCCACCGTCACCATCTGCACCACCATGCCTGCGTGGGTCGCGCGGGGGACGGCTAGCGCCTAAGTAACAGCACAGCGCCCAGTCCGGAACCTCCACCGCGGCCCGTGTACTCCACGGGCCGCGGTTTTTTTATGCCCGCAGAACGGCGAGGAACGACGACGATGATCCGCATCGCACTACCGAACAAGGGAAGGTTGGCAGAAGGCACGCGCAGCCTGCTCGAGCAGGCGGGGCTCGAGCCGGATCCGCAGCGCAGCGAGCGCGCCCTGCAGGCGCCGCTGGGAGGCGGGCTGCTGGGCCTCTTCGTGCGCGCCAACGACATCCCCGAGCTGGTGGCCGACGGCGCCGCCGACCTCGGCATCACCGGCCGCGACCTGGTGGCGGAATCGGGCCGCGAGCTCGAGGTGGCGCTCGACCTCGGCTTCGGGCGCTGCCGGCTGGCGGTGGCGGCCCGCGAGGACGCCGCCATCCACAGCGCCGCCGACGTCCCGGCCGGCGCGCGCGTGGCGACCTCCTTCCCCAACCTCGCCGGCCGCTACTTCCGCGCCCACGGCAACGAGGTCGTGCTGGTGCCGATCTCCGGCGCCGCCGAGCTGGCGCCCCACCTCGGGGTCGCCGACGTCATCGTCGACCTCGTCTCCACCGGCTCGACGCTCAAGGTCAACGGGCTGCGCGAGGTGGACACCGTGCTCGAGTCCACCGCCGTGCTGGTCGACGCGCCCCGGCTTCGCAGGCGAGGAGGCCCACGCGCGGCCGGTGCGCGAGCTGACCACCGCCCTCTCCTCGGTGCTGGCGGCCAAGGACAAGCGCTACCTGATGGCCAACGTGCCGCGCGCCGCGCTTGTCGGCCATCCGCAAGATCCTGCCCGGCATCTCGGGGCCCACCATCGTCGACGTGCTCGACGGCGGCGCCCTGGTGGCGGCGCACGCGGTCGTCGACCGCGGCGACGTCTACCGGCTGATCGCCGAGCTCAAGAGCATCGGCGCCGAGGGGATCCTGGTCACCCGCATCGAGAGGTTGATGCCGTGAGCGACACCGCGCTGAGCCCCCGATCGCGTCTGTCGCGCCGGCGCCGCCGGCGATGGCGGTGACGGGAAGGCTGGAGACGCTGAACAGCGAGCAGGAGCGGCGCCTGTTCGACCGTGGCCGCGCCACCGACCCTGGCGTTGCCGACGCCGTAGCCGTCGTCGTGGCAGCCGTGCGGGCGGGCGGCGACGCGGCGTTGCGCGACCTCGCCCGCCGCTTCGACGGCGTCGAGCTGGCGGTGCTGGAGGTGCCGCGCGAGCGCTGGCAGGCGGCCCTCGCCGAGCTTCCGGCGGCGGTGCGGGACGGGCTGCGGCAGGCGGCGGCCGCGATCGCGCGCTTCCACCGGGCGCAGCTTCCGGCGCCGCTCGAGGTCGAGGTGAGCCCCGGGCGTGCGCGTCGGCCGGCTCTTCGAGCCCCTGCGCCGCGTCGGCGTCTACGCGCCCGGCGGGCGCGCCGCCTACCCCAGCAGCGTGCTGATGGGCGTCGTGCCGGCGCGCGTCGCCGGCGTCGGCGAGGTCATCGTCTGCTCGCCGCCGGGGCCTTCCGGCGAGCCAGGCGAGCCGCCCGCCGCGGTGCTCGCCGCCTGCGCGCTCGCGGGCGCCGACCGCCTGTTCGCGCTCGGCGGCGCCGGCGCGGTGGCGGCCATGGCCTTCGGCACCGAGAGCGTGCCGCCGGTGGACAAGGTCGTCGGGCCTGGCAACGCCTACGTCACCGAGGCCAAGCGGCAGCTCGCCGGCGTCGTCGCCTTCGACGCCCCGGCCGGGCCCTCGGAGATGCTCGTGGTGGCCGACGAGACGGCATCCCCGTGTTGGTGGCGGCCGAGCTGATGGCGCAGGCCGAGCACGACCCCGACGCCGCCGCCGTGCTGGTGAGCACCGATCCCGGCCTGCCGGCGAGAGTCCTCGCCGAGCTCGCCGCGCTGCTGCCGGGACAACTGCGCCGCGAGGTCATCGCCGCCGCGCTGGCGGCTCGCGGCGCGCTGCTGGTGGCGTCGTCGCTCGGCGCGGCGCTCGACTTCGCGAGCCGCTACGCACCCGAGCACCTGGCGCTGCTGGTGGCCGACCCGCGCGCCGCGCTCGCTCGCGTGCGCTGCGCCGGCACCGTCGTCCTCGGCGCTGCGAGCTCGGTCGTCTTCGGCGACTACCTGACCGGCGCCAACCACGTGCTGCCGACCGCCGGCCTGGCGCGGGGCTGGTCGGGGCTCTCCACCACCGACTTCCTGCGTGCCACCACCTACCAGGAGGTGACCGCCGGCGCGGCGGCCGAGCTCGCCGGCGTCACCGCCGCTCTGGCCAACGCCGAGGGGCTGCCGGCACACGCGCTCGCCGCCTCGCTGCGCGCCGCGCCGGCGGCCGCAGACGCGCCGATCCCGAGGCCTCTGCGAGCGGATTGCAAAGCAGGGCCGCAGCCACGGCGGGGATACGAGGAGCTGGCGCGCTACGACCCGGGGCGCGAGCCGTGCGAGATCGACCTGAGCGACAACACCAACCTCGCAGGACCGCCCCCGGCCGTGCGATCTCTACTCGCCGGCGTCTCGTCCTCGGCGGTGACGCGCTACCCCACTCCCTACGCGACGGCCTTGCGTGCCCGCCTCGCCGAGCTCGCCGGGGTCGAGGTCGACAACGTCACCACCGGCTGCGGCTCCGACGACCTCATCGACGCCGCCCTCCGCGCCTTCTGCGAGCCCGGGGCCAGGGTTGCCTTCCCGGCGCCCACCTTCGGCATCGTCCCCTCCTTCGCGCGAGCCAACGGCGCGCTGCCGGTACCGGTGCCGCTGGCGGATGAGCTGGCCCTCGATCCCGAGGCCCTGCTGGCGTGCGATCCCGCGGTGATCTACCTCTGCCGGCCCAACAACCCCACCGGCACGCTGTGGGCGCGCGCGGCGGTGGAGCGCGTCGCGGCCGGCGGCGCGACGGGGACCGCTCGCCGCTCGTCGTCGTCGACGAGGCCTACGCCGACTTCGCCGGCGAGGACCTGCGCGCCTGGGCGGCAACGACGACGCAACGTCGTCGTGCTGCGCACGCTGTCGAAGGCGTGGGGGCTCGCCGGGCTGCGCGTGGGTTACGCGGTCGGCCCTGCTCCCCTCATCGTCGCCATCGACAAAGCGCGCGGGCCGTACAAGGTCGGAGCGGTGGCCGAGGCGGCGGCGCTCGCCGCGCTCGGCGCCGACGACGGCTGGGTCGAGGAGGGAGTGCGACAAGTGGTGACCAGCCGGGAACGCCTGGCGGCCGCGCTGCGCGAGCGCGGGCTGCCGCCACTCCCCTCGGCGGCGAACTTCCTCTTCGTGTCGCTGCCGTCCTCGGTCGCGCTCGCCGTAGGCGGCGCGTCCGGGCTCGCCGCCGCCCTGCGCGCACGAGGCGTGGCCGTGCGAGCCTTCCCCGGTCTGCCGCGCCTCGGCGACGGGTTCCGCGTCGGCCTCGGCCCGTGGCCGTTGATGGAGCGTTTCCTCGCCGCCCTCGATGCCGTGGTGCTCGGCACTCCGCAACAAGGAAGGGCCTCGTGAACGTCGCCATCCTCGACCTCGGCGTCGGCAACCTGCACTCGCTGGGCAAAGCGCTGCAACGCCAAGGGGCGGCGGTGCGCGTCGAGACGAGCGCCGACGCCGCCCTCGCCGCCGACGCTCTGGTGCTGCCCGGCGTGGGCGCCTTCGGTGCCGCCGCCGCCCGCCTCGCGGAGGCCCGGCAGCGCGTGGGTGACGCGCTCGCCGGCGGCCACCCGTGCCTGGGCATCTGCCTCGGCATGCAACTCCTCTTCACGGCAAGCGACGAGGGGGAAGGGGCGGGGCTCGGTCTCTTCCCCGGCCGCGTCCGCCGCCTCACCGCGCGGCCCCTGCCGCACATGGGCTGGAACGACGTCGTCGTCGCGCAGCCCGATCCGCTCTTCGGCGGAGTCGATCTTCTGCTCGCCTACTTCGCCCACAGCTACGCGCCGCTGGCCGAGCCCACCGGCGAGCTGGCGTGGAGCCGTCACGGCGACGAGCGCTTCGCTGCCGTCGTCCGTCGCCGGCGCACCTGGGGCGTGCAGTTCCACCCCGAGAAGAGCGGCGCGGCAGGGCTGCGGTTGCTGCACAACTTCCTGGAGGCCGCCGCGTGATCGCCTACCCGGCGCTCGACCTCCTCGGCGGCGAGGTGGTGCAGCTCGTGGGCGGCCGCCCCGAGCGCCGGGCGGTGTCGCTGCCCGATCCGCCGGCCGTTGCACGTCGATGGGTCGAGGCCGGCTTCCCTGCCCTGCACGTCGTCGATCTCGACGCCGCGCTCGGACAGGGCGACAACCGTGCCGCGATCGCCGCGCTCGTCACCGCCGCCGCGGTACCGGTGCAGGTGGGCGGCGGGCTGCGCGGGACCGCCGACGTGGAGTGGGCGCTGGGGATCGGCGCCGCGCGCGCGATCGTCGGCACACGCGCCGTGCGCGACCGGCGATGGCTAGCCGAGGTTGCCGCGGCGCATCCGGGCCGGTTGGTGGTCGCTGCGGATTGCCGCGGCGGCGAGGTGGTCACCCACGGCTGGCGTCAGGGCGCCGGCGGCAGCGTGCACGCGCTGGTTGCCGCCCTCGGCGAGCTGCCGCTCGCCGCCGTCCTGGTGACCGACGTCGGCCGCGAGGGGCGGATGGAGGGCGTCGACGCTGCCCTCTTCCGCGCGCTGGTCGAAACCTCCACCCACCCGTTGATCGCCGCCGGCGGCATTCGCGACGCCGCAGATCTCGCGGCGCTGGAGAGCGCCGGCGTGGCCGGTGCCGTCCTCGGGATGGCCCTCTACACCGGCGCGCTCGACGCACCGCACGTTGCCAGTCGGTATCGGATCGCCAGCCGGTATCGGCACTCACGCCCCGAGGAGCGCCCAGCATGAAGAGCCTGCGACGCGAAACGCGCGAGACGCGCGTGCACCTGACCCTCGCCCGCAACCGCGGTGACGACTCCGAGTCGATCGTCACCGGCGACGCCTTTCTCGATCACATGCTCGCGACGTTGGCGCGCTACGCCGACCTCCACCTCGCCGTGGCGGCACAGGGCGACCTCCGCCACCACCTCGTCGAGGACGTCGCCATCACCCTCGGTCTCGCCCTGCGCGCCGAGGTGCCGGCGGCCTGCGCGCGATACGGCCAGGCCATCGTCCCCATGGACGACGCGCTGGTGCAGGTGGCAGTCGACCTCGGCGGCCGCGCCTACTACGAAGGCCCGCTGCCGGTGCCGCTGTGGGACCACGCCCTCCGCTCGCTGGCGGAGAACGCCGCGCTCACCTTGCACGTGCAGGTGCTGCGCGGCCGCGACCGCCATCACGTGGTGGAGGCGACGATGAAGGCGCTCGGCCTCGCCCTGCGCCAGGCGTTGGTGGAGACCGCGAACCCGTTCTCGACCAAGGGAGCCGTCGAGGTCGCCTGGGAACCGGCGGCCCTCGACGAGGAGGAGGTGTGACGTGCTGCGCCGCCGAGTGATCGTCTGTCTCGACGTGCGGGGCGACCAGGTGGTCAAGGGCGTGCGTTTCGCCGGCCTGCGCGCCGTCGGCGACCCGGCAGAGCTGGCCGCCCGTTACGAGGCCGCGGGCGCCGACGAGGTGGTCATCCTCGACGTCGCCGCCGCCGCGGCCGGTCGGGCGACGCTGCTCGACGTCGTGCGACGTACGGCCGAGACCCTCTTCGTGCCGCTCACCGTCGGCGGCGGCATTCGCGAGCTCGCCGACGTCGAGGCGGCGCTGCTGGCCGGCGCCGACAAGGTGAGCGTCAACAGCGCCGCCGTGCGCCGGCCGGCGCTGCTCGGCGAGGCCGCCGACCGCTTCGGCAGCCAGTGCGTGGTGGCGAGCATCGACGCTCGCCGCGAGGCGGGGCGCTATCGCGTCTTCACCCACGGCGGCCGCCAGGCCACCGGCCTCGACGCCGTCGACTGGGCTCGCCGCTGCGCCGAGCTCGGCGCCGGAGAGGTGCTGATCACCAGCGTCGACGAAGACGGCCGCCGCGAAGGCTACGACCTCGAGCTCACCGGCGCGGTGGTGCGAGCGGTCAGCGTGCCGGTCGTCGCCTCCGGCGGGGCCGGCTGCGCCGACCACCTTCGTGACGCCTTCTTGGTCGCCGGCGCCGACGCCGCGCTGGTGGCGGGAATCCTTCACGACGGCCAGACCACCGTGGGAGCGCTCAAGCGCGCGCTGGCGGAGACGGGAATCCCCGTGCGGCAAGCGCCCGCGGAGGCCGCATGAGTAACGAGAGCTATGGGGACCTGCTCGACTTCGCCGTGGACGTTGCCACGCAGGCCGGGCAGGTCACCCTCCGCTGGTTTCGCCGCGATCTCGCCGTCGAGACCAAGGCCGACGGCTCGCCGGTCACCGCGGCGGATCGCGAGGCCGAGCGGCTCATCCGCGAGGCGATCGCCAGCCGCTTTCCGGCGGACGATCTCCTGGGCGAGGAGCTCGGCGAGAGCCCGCGCGAACCGGCGGCCGCATCGTCCCCGGCGGCGCGGCGTTGCTGGGTCATCGACCCCATCGACGGCACCCGCTCCTTCGTGCGCGGCGTGCCTCTCTTTGGAGTGCTGCTGGCACTTGTGGAGACGGGCACGCCGGTGCTCGGCGTCATCCACCTCCCCGCCCTCGGCGAGACGGTGGCGGCCGCGCGCGGCGAAGGCTGCTGGCACAAGGGCGCCCGCGCCCGCGTCTCGACGGAGGCCCGCCTCGACCGCGCCCTGGTGCTCACGACCGACGTCGAAGGGAGCGAGCGCCGCCACGGCGCCGCCGGGTGGGAACGCTTGCGCCGCGCCGCCGGCTCGGTGCGCACCTGGGGAGACTGCTACGGCTATGCCCTCGTCGCCACCGGCCGGGCGGAGGTGATGCTCGACCCGGTGATGGCCCCCTGGGACGTGGCACCGCTGGCGCCGATCATCGAGGAAGCCGGCGGGGTGTTCACCAGCTGGCACGGTGAGCGCGCCTACCCCACCGGCTCGGCTGTCGCCACCAACGCCGCGCTGGCCGCCGAGGTGCGTGCCCTGCTGGAGGTGGGACCGTGATCCTCGCCACCGAGGCGGACCTCGACGGGCTCGACTTCGCGAAGCTCGGCGGCCTGGTGCCGGTGATCGCCCAGGACGCGCGCAGCGGCGAGGTGCTCATGCTGGGCTTCGCGAACCGCGCCGCGCTCGCCGCCACGCGGCGCGACGGCGAGCTGTGGTTCTGGTCACGGACGCGCAGCTGTCTTTGGCGCAAAGGGGAGACGAGCGGCAACCACCTGCGGGTCGTCTCCCTGCACGCCGACTGCGACGGCGACACCGTGCTGGCGCGCGTCGAGCCGCAGGGCCCCACTTGCCACACCGGGGCGCGGAGCTGCTTTGACGCGCCGCCGGTGCTCGCGGAGCTCGCCGACGTCATCGCCGACCGCGCGACCGCGCGCGAAGCAACCAGCACGCCGCCGAGCTACACGCGCCGGCTGCTGGAGGACTCCAACCTCCGGCTCAAGAAGCTCGGCGAGGAGGCCACCGAGCTCGCCCTCTCCTGCGCCGCCGGCGACCCCAATCGGGTGGCCGAGGAAGGGGCGGACTTGCTCTACCACTTGCTGGTCGCGACGGCCGCATCCGGCGTCTCGCTCGGCGCTTTGCTGGGGGTGCTCGCAGACCGGCGACGGTAGCGCCTACGGCGGGAGGAGGTGCTTCTGCACCTTGCCCAGCGCGTTGCGCGGCAGCGCCTCGACGTAGCGGAACGCCACGGGCAGCTTGAAGCGCGCCAGCTCGGCTGCGCAGTGAGCGAGCAGTGCCGCTTCGTCGAGCTCGAGCTCGACTTCGACGACGAGGAAGGCGACGGGCACCTCGCCCCACTCCGGGTGCGGGCGGCCGACGACCGCCGCCTCGCGCACGGCGGGGAAGAGCTCGAGCACCTCCTCGACCTCGCGCGGGTAGACGTTGAAGCCGCCGCGCAGGATGAGCTCGCGGCCGCGGCCGAGCAGCGTCACGTGGCCGGTCGCGGGGTCGACGCGGCCGAGGTCGCCGGTGCGGAACCAGCGGTTGGCCGACCGTCGTCGACGGCGAAGCTCTCGGCCGTCTTTGCCGCGTCGCGCCAGTAGCCGGCGAAGACGTTGCTGCCGCGCACGTGGAGCTCGCCCTCCTCGCCCGCCGGCAGCTCGTTGTCGTCGCGGTCGACGATGCGTAGCGAGACGCCGGGCAGGGGCGTGCCGACGGTGCCGGGCAGGCGCTCGCCGGCGTATGGGTTGGAGAGCAGCATCCCGGTCTCGGTCATGCCGTAGCGCTCGAGGATCTGATGGCCGGTGGCGGCGGCGAAGGCGTGGAAAGTCTCGGGCGCGAGGGGCGCGCTGCCGCAGCAGAAGAGGCGGAGGTTGCGCAGGCGATCGCCGGCGCTCTCGGCCTGCAGCGCTTCCACGAGCCGGACGTACATCGTCGGCACGCCGAAGAAGAGCGTCGCCTCGTTGGCGGCAAGCTCGGCGATCACGGCCGCGGCATCGAAGCGCCGGCGCAGCCGCACCGACGCGCCGGCCGCGAGGGCGGTGAAGAGGCCGACCACCAGACCGTGGGTGTGGAAGATCGGCAGCGTCAGCAGCAGGCGGTCGCGCGGCTCCCAGGCCCACGCTGCCAGCAGGCCGGTGACGGTGGCGAGGACGTTGTTGTGGGTGAGCATGGCGCCCTTGCTGCGGCCGGTGGTGCCGGAGGTGTAGAGCAGCATGGCGAGGTCGTCGCCGCCAGGAGCCCTCCCCCCGGCGCGCCCCACCTCGTGGCTTTCGCCAGCCAGCCCCGAACCTGCGTCCAGCTCTTTGCCCAACTCGTCGGCCAGCCCTTCAGCCAGCTCCTCGACCAACGCGAGCGGCACTACGCCGAGGACGTCGCGGCCTACTTCGTCGAGGACGGCGAGCTGCTCGCGGTCGGTGAGAAGGAGGCGTGGCGAGGCGTCGGCGAGGACGTGCGCGAGCTCGCCGCGGCGGTAAGCGAGGTTGAGCGGCACCGCGACGGCGCCGAGGCGCAGCGCCGCGAGGTAGGCGAGCACCGTCTCCTCGCGGTTGCCGAGCCAGAGTGCGACCCGCTCGCCGGGCTCGACGCCGTGCGCCAGGAGGACGGCGGCCCAGCGCTCGGCGGCGGCGTGCAGCTCGGCGTGCGAGTAGGTGCGTCCGTCGGCGAGCTGTAGCGCCGGCGCCGTGGGGTCGCGTTGACGGGCGACGAGCAGCAGGTCCCAGAAGTTCATCGACGCGCGAGCCTACCGCGCGGCCGGCCGCAGCGCGCCGGTCCTACAATGCCGGCCATGACGTCGGCCGCGTCCGTGCTCGAGCTCGGGCACCCAGCACTGCGCGCGATTTGCGCGCCGGTGGGCCCGCTCGGCGATCTGGCGGCTAACGACCGCGCGCAGCTCGACGCCGACGCGGCGCGATTGCATGCGACGCTCGCCGCCTTCCGCGTCGCCCGCGGCTTCGGCCGCGCCATCGCGGCGCCGCAGATCGGCGTGCTGCGCCGAATGGTGGCGATGGACCTCGGCGACGGCGGCTACCCCGACGGCGGCCCGTCCGGATTCGGCAAACCAGGCCCGCTGCTGTTGCTCGACCCCGAGCTCACCTGGCGCAGCGCCGAGACCTTCACGCTGTGGGACGACTGCATGAGCTTCCCCTGGCTGCTGGTGCGCGTCCGCCGTCACGCCTCGGTGTCGCTGCGCTTCCGCGACGGCGGCGGCGTCGCGCGTCACTGGGACCGCGTGCCGCGCGCGCTCGCCGAGCTGCTCCAGCACGAGCTCGACCACCTCGACGGCGTCCTCGCCCTCGACCGCGCCGAGCCCACCGCCGGATCCGTCGACGCGGTGATCGCCCGCAGGCGCCTTCGACGCCGACCGCGCGCGCTTCCGCGCCCAGGTCGACTACGCGATCGGCGAGGATTAGCTGCCGGCCGGCAGGTCCTCGCGCTCGACGCCGGGTCCGAGGACGAAGTCGGGGCCGAATGCCGCCGCGGGCGTGGTGAAGCCGTGCGGCGCCTCGCCGGCGCACACCCGCTCGACGGCGGCGAGGGCGGTGAGCACGGTCCAGCGATAGGCCTGCGGCCCACGCAGCCGCGAAGCGACGACGGCGCCCGCGGCGTCGCGCGCCTCGCCCCACAGCCGCGTCTCGCCGCGCGCCAGCTTGTCGGCCGACGGCCCCGCCGGCCGCCGCCGCGCCCGCGCCGCCGCCATCTTCCGCACGAACGGCAACTTCATCAGACCGACGAGCGCACGCCCGCGCCGCAGCTGCCGGATGGTCGCCTCCGGCATCGCCATGTAGACCTCGATGTTGGGAATGCCGGTGCTGTACCACGCCGTCACCACGTCGCCCCACGGGATCGTCACTGCCGGCTGTGGACCAGATCCTGCCGAAGCACCGGAGGCGCCGAAGTCGACCTCACGCGTCTTCCACGCCACCGGCACGCGCGCGAGCTTGCCGTCGCGCCGCACCAGCCCGCCCTCGTGCGCGTGCTCCGCCATCGTCTGCGCCGTGCCACGCGACGGCCCGGCGTCGGGCCGAAATGCCAGCGTCAGGTGTGTGGCGGTCGGCAGCCTTCTCTTGAGATGCGCCGCCAAGCAATCCGAAGGCGCCACGTCGAAACCAACTCCCGGCAGCAGCGTGATCCCCAACCCCGCCGCCCGATCGCCCAGCGCCGCGAGCCCAAGATAGACGTCGGCCTCGCCGGTGATGTCGAGGTACGACACCCGCCGCTCGAGGCAGGCCTCCACCATCGGCCGATACGTGTGCACGAACGGCCCCGCGCAATGCAACACGGCAGGCACCGTCGCCAACGCCGCCTCCAACGCCGCGCGGTCCCCAAGATCGAACGCCCGCGACGACAACCCGAGCTCCGCGGCCAGCGAAGCGAGCCGCCCCGCATCCCGCCCCGCCAGCAACGGCCGCAGCCCCCGCGCCTTTGCCTCTCGCGCGATCAGCTCGCCGGTGTAACCGTAGGCGCCGTAGAGAAGAAAGCTCGACTGCACTCTGAACTCCTCCCTCCCTCAGCCGCGGCGCAACCTACTTGCAACCGTGAAGCGCTCCGCATCGAGATCGCTTCGTCGCTACGCTCCTCGCGATGACGGGATGCTACAACCCTTCGCGACTCCCGGTCGTCACTTCGTTCGCGGCCCAGCGACGATCAACTTCGGCTCGCTCTGCCAGCGTTCGCGAAGAGAAGCCACGACGTGGGGCGCGCCGGGCGGAGGGCTCCCACCGCGCGGAGGCGCGTCTGCGCGCCGAGCACGGTGGGATACCGACCGGCAGGCGGGGCCCCACGTCGGGCCCCCTTCGCCGACGCACAAACGTACCGACCGAGCCGCTCCGATTCGGAGTCCGAGTCCGAGTCCGCTCCGCGACTCGCTCAGCTCAGGCCGCCGCAGCCGCCGCCGGCTTCTTCCCCCTCACGAAGGCCGAAGCAAACCGCCCCGGCACCGTCGCCGGGTCCACTCCCAACTCCGCCAACAGCTTCAGCCCCGCCTCGCCCAGCGCCTCCGGCCCGTAAGTCCGCGTGATCTCGATGTCCACCTCCGCGAACCCGGCCGCGACGAGCTTCCCCCGCGCCTCCTCCACCTCGAGCGCCCCCGCCAGGCACCCGCTCCACAGCTCGATCGCGCGCCGCAACGCCGCCGGCACCTCCCCCTCGACGACGATGTCGGCGATCGCCAGCCGCCCGCCCGGCCGCAGCACGCGGAAGGCCTCGGCGAAGACGCGGTCCTTGTCCGTCGACAGGTTCACGACGCAGTTCGAGAGCACCACGTCGACGCTCGCGTCGGGCAGCGGCACCGCCTCCAACTGCCCCTTGAGGAACTCGGCGTTGGCGACGCCCGATTCGGCCTGGTGCCGGCGCGCCAGAGCCAGCATCTCGTCCGTCATGTCGAGCCCGTACGCCTTGCCCGTGGGCCCGACGCGGCGCGCCGACAGCAGCACGTCGAGGCCGCCGCCCGAGCCGAGGTCGAGCACCACCTCGCCCTCGCGCAGCTCGGCGAGCGCCACCGGGTTGCCGCAGCCGAGCGACGCCTGCACGGCGGTGCCCGGCAGCCCGCTGGTCTCGCCCGCGCCGTAGAGGTCGGAGGTGATCGGGTCGGCGCACCCGCACGGACAGCCCTCCTCGCCGGTCTCCACCTGCTTCGCCGCCGCCGCGTAGCGGCGCCGCACCGCCTCGCGGATCGCCTCGTCGCCGCCCGGCGGCGTCGCCGCCGGCACGCCGCAGCCGCACCCCGCCGACACCACCGCCTTCGCCGGCTCGACCGCCACCGCGCTACCCGTCACCTGTTGCTCGTTGCCGCCCATGTCTCGTCTCCTGTTGTTAGTGACAACTACCTTACCGAAAGTGAAACGTCCGACTCCGAATCCAGCCATCAGCTCCGACGACGCGCCGGCCGAACGCTCGGCCGGGACTCAGCCACCGGCTCGACGACGGGAGCGCAACCCTCGCCCGCGGCATCCCCGCAGCAGGCCGCGAGACCCGTCGTGAGCCGCGGCCCCGCGGCGCGCACCAGCCGCCGCAGCACTTCCGACATCGACTGCCGCACCGCCGGCGAAAACCCCGCCACCACGCCGCGCACCTCGCCGAGCAGCTCGGCGTCGATGGTGGCGTAGAGCTGCCGCCCCGAGCGTGTCGGGGTGAGCAGCACCGCCCGGCCATCCTCGGGGTGTGGCCGCCGCTCGGCGTAGCTCTTCGCCACCAACGCATCGACGACGCGGCTGGCGGTGCTCTTGTCGAGGTAGAGCTCGCGCGCCAGCTCGTTGAGCGTCAGCTCGCCGCGCACCACCAGCGCCTCGAGGGCATAGCACTGGGTCACCGAGACGTCGTGGCAACAGATGCGGTCGCGGTCGCGGAACTGCAGCATCCGCACGAGATCGGAGAGCACGCGGTGCATCGCCAGCGCGTCGGCGTCGAGGCCGGGATCGCCGGGACCGCCAGATGCGTGGCCCGTGACGCGGCCGGCAGCCTCGGCCCGCGACCGTCGCGGCGGACGTGCGGCGCGGAGGCCGTCGGCGGGTTTCGGGCTCGCCGGAGTTCGTTGCACGTGCCAACTATACTCGAACCATGGATTCGACGCAAGCACCCGGCGACCTTGGCTGCCGGCAACGTCGAGATCGCTTCGTCGCTGCGCTCCTCGCGATGACGTGGCACTGTCATCGCGAGCGCAGCGAAGCGATCTCGATGCCAACGCCCCGCCGCGAGTCGCTCGCGACGGGGCGTCGATGACCCACCCGGCCAGGCCCGGCTCAGATCTGCGTCGCCAGCAGGGCCCCGGCCACGGCCTCCGCCGGCTTCACCCGGCCGTCGGCGTTGAGGTCGAGGCTGACGAAGCGGTAGGGATCGCCCACCCACTCGTAGCGGGTGACGTAGCCGTTGCCGTCGAGGTCGAGCGCCCCACCGGCGATCAGCCGCACCGGCACCGGCTCCGAGCGCACCAGGCCGAGGTACTCGGACTGGTCGAGCACGCCGTTGTCGTCGACGTCGAGCAGGAAGAAGACGTCCATGTCTCCGGTCCACTCCCACGGCGCGACGACGTCGTCGTCGTCGACGTCGATCAGCTGCGAAGGCGACGTAGCGATCGCGGTCGACCAGCGTCACCGACGCACCAGCGGACGGCTCACCACCAGCTCGCTCGGCACCAGGAAGCGGTCGTCGTCGAGGTCGAGCCGGCGGAAGATCGGCCGCGGCCCCGTCCACTCGTCGTAGCTGACGAAGCGGTCGCGGTCGGCGTCGAGCGCTAGACGAAGCGGTCGGCGACCAGCACGCGGTCGACCGGCGCGAAGTCGACGCGGCTCACCACCAGGTCGACGGGGCCGAAGCCCTGCGTGCGGAAGACCGTCTCCCACCGCGTCTCGTCGAACGAGAACGGCAACGCCGTCGAGAGCGGCGGCAGCGGCACGAAGGCCACCGGCACCGGCCCGAGCGGCATCGCTACCAGCGGCACCGGCGCCACGAAACGTCGAGGCAGCGGTACGAAGCGCTCGACGAAGGAGAAGCGCTCGGCGCGCCGCCAGACGGCTGACCGCCCGGCACGACCTCGGCGCCCGAGAGGACGCCGTCGCCGTTCCAGTCGTGGTTGGAGAACGAGCGGTCGTTGCCCCGCCACTCGAGGCGGGAGACCACGCCGTTGCCGTCGCGGTCGATGCCGCGGAACCGCATCGGACCCGCGGCTGGCTGCTGGCGGCGCAGCACGCGCTGCTGCCGCGCCCAACGCGCGTCGTCGACGAGGAAGGCCTGGCGCGCGACGAGTCGGTCGCCGCGCTGGGCACGGTCGACGCGGACGGCCCGGCGCTCCTCGCGGGCCAGTCGGCCCTGCTCCACCAGTGCCCGTCGTTGCTCGGCGCGGGCGGTCGCCCGCTCCTGGCGGAGGTTGCGCTGTTGCTGGCGTTCGAACGCCGCCCGATGATCGCGCTCCGCCGTGCGCAGTTGCTGCGCCTCCCGCTGCTGGCGGACGACGCGCTGCTGCGCGGCGTTGTTGCCGCGGCTGACCTCGCGCCGCGTCTCGTTGTCCATCACCGCCGTCTGGCGGCGCTCGACGCGGGCCTGGCGACGCTCCACGGCGGCGGCGCGCCGCTCGACCTGCGCGGCCTTGCGCTCGACGCGCGCGCCCTTGCGTTCGCCGCTCACCTGACGACGCTCGGCTCGCACTTGACGCTCGGCGCGGACCTGCTGGCGCGTCGCGCGGCCTTGCTGCCGGTCGGCGCGGACCTTTTGTTGACGTTGCGCGGCCGCCTGGCGGTGGGCCGCACGGTTCTGCTTGGCGTTCTGGACGTTCTGGCGGGCAGCCTGTCGCTCGACTCGCGCCTTGGCGCCGTCGCCGCGACCCTGCCCCTGCCCACCCTGGCCGGCGGCGGCCGGCGCGGCGAGCAGCACGAAGCTCAACAGAAACGCTCGGTACTGGCGTTTCATGGTGCACCTCCTCGGCGGCCGCGCCGGGTTTTCAAGGGTTGTGGCCTCGATAGGGCCGGGTGCGCGGCCCAGGCAGCAGTCAGCAAGGCGCATACCACCGAGCCGGCTGGCCAGCAAGTCGCTTGTCAAACGACGCTATTTGCAGCGATTTGCGATGCCCCCCGATGGGCGCCGACGGCGCGGTCCGTCCTCGGGCCGAGGGCGGCCTGCAGGCGGCTCGGTGCGAGCGCTACTCGACGCGGGTCGCGAGGCCGCTGCGGATCGCCTCGTCGACGATCGTGGCCACCGCGCGCTTCGCCTCCTCCGAGGCCTGCTGCTGCTGCCGCCCCAGATCGCTCTGCCGCTCGCCGAGCTCGCCCTGTTTGCCGCCGAGCTCGCCCTGCTTGCCGCCCAGCTCGCTCTGGCGCTCGCCGAGCTCGCTCTGCCGGCGCCCGAGGTCGTTCTGCCGCTCGCCGAGCTGCTCCATCTGGCGCTCGAGGTCGCCGATCGCGCGCTCGAGCTCGTGCGCCTGGCGCTCGATGGCGGCTCGCTCCGCCTCATCGGCACCGTGCTGCCGCGCGGCGAGCGACGCGTGTTTCGCGTTGAGCTGCGCCATCTGCGCTCCGAGCGTCCCCTGCTGGCTGCCGAGCGCCGCCATCTGCGAGCCCAGCTCGGCCTGGTGGGTGCCGAGCTCCGCCTGCTTCGAACCGAGCTCGGCCTGCCTGCCGCCGAGCTCCGCCTGCTTGCTGCCGAGCTCTGCCTGTCTGGCGCCGAGCTCGCGCACACCCTCGAACAGCGCGTCGACGCGGGCGAGGAAGGCGGGGTCGCGGACCACCCACTCCTCGTCGCCGCGCCGCACCCAGAAGAGCGGCTCGCCATCGCGCTGGTGGCGCGCGGCCGCGCTCGATGTCGCCGATGCTGCCGTCCGCCATCCTGCGCTCGTCGTCGCGGAAGAGGATCCAGGCCTCGTCGTCGTCCCGTTCGGCGCGCGCCCGGGCGGGCTCGGCGGGCGGTGCGGCCTGCGCCAGCGTCACGAGCGCCGCGGTGGCTGGCTCAGTCGGAGTTGCGGGAATGGCCGGCTCGGCTGCGCGAGTGGCCGGGACGGCGACGGGCGCGACCGGGATGGCGGCGGCTACCTCTTCGCGGGCCGTGACCCGCAACGGCAAGAGGAGCGCCGAGGCCGAGGAGCAGCAGCGGCGCGGCGAGCACGGGACGGAACGGGCGGGCGGGGCGGAGCAGCATCTGGAGCCTCCTCTGCAGCGTCGGGTGGGTGACGGCGGCGGCGGCGGTGCGCAGCGGCGCTCCGCAGCCCAGTGCGAGCTCGAGCAGCAGCCGGCCGTAGGCACGCGGCGAAGGTGCGAGGCGCGCCACCACCGCCGCGTCGCAAGCCGCCTCGCGGGCGAGCGCGTGCTCGCGCTCGACCAGGCGCGCGAGCGGGTGGAAGAAGAAGCAGCGCGCCGCGAGCGCCGGCACCAAGCCGAGCAGCAGGTCGGCGCGCCGCACGTGCAGCAGCTCGTGGCCGAGCGCCATCGCCAGCTCCTCGTCGTGCGAGCCGTTCGCAAATGCCGCGCGGCAGCAGCACGACCGGCCGGCGCACTCCGACCACCTGCGGCGTCGCCGCGTCGAGCGAGATGCGCAGCTCGGCGGCGGGGACGTCGAGGCGGCGACGCAGGTCGTCGAAGGCGGCGAGCAGCGCCGCGTCGCGGACCGGCTCGGCCGCGCGCACCACTCGTCGCGCCCGCAGCAGATCTACGACGGCGCGGGCGAGCGCGACCGCGACGCCGGCGAGCCAGAGGGCCGCGAGCAGCGCGCGCCAGGGCGGAGGGCTGGGCGACGGAGAGCTTGGCGCCGGTGCGGTGGCGGCGTCGCGCGGCGCGGAGCTCAGCCGACGGCTGGGCAGCGGTGCGCGACGGCCGCGTGCTGCTCGACGGCGGCCGGCATCGGCGCGAGACGCATCACCGCTGTTTCGTTGCCACGACCTGCGGGCAGCAACGGCAGCGACAGCGCGGGCAACGGCAGCAGCCCGAGCAGCATCTTGAGCGCCACGCCCCACCACAGCCAGCAGCGCACCGCCGGCGGCAGCGCGGGCACGAGCGCGGCAGAGCGCCCACACCAGCAGCGCCAGCAGGCCGCCGACGAGCGAGGTCTCGATCAGTCGCGAGGTGATTCCCGCCAGCGCGTCGACGGCGTTCACGGCTCCCCCTTCCTCTCCTCCAGCCGTTCCACGAGCTGCGCCAGCGCGGCGCGCTCCTCGGCGCTCGCGGCGCCCTCCTCGACCAGGTAGGCGACGAAGGGCGACAGCGAGCCGCCGAGCGTGCCCTCGACGAAGGAGTGCACCAGCCCGCGCAGCAGCTCGCCCGCCGGCTGCGCCGCCGCATAGCGGTAGACTCCCCCCTGCCGGCGCCGGCGCAGGAAGCCCTTCTCGTGCAACCGTTCGAGCATCGTCTGCACCGTGCTACGGGCGAGACCGTCCGCCGCCCCGAAGCCGTCGGCCGCCTCGCCGACGGTGGCGCCGCCCTGCGCCGCCACCCAGCGCAGCAGCGCCAGCTCCCGCTCGCCCACTCCACTCGCTCGCGTGCGCGCCATCTGACCTCCGATCCCTGCGTGATCTTGAGTCACTACAACTGTCGTCAGGATAATCGGTAACGACAGCTGTCGTCAAGAGGGCCCGGTCACCAAGCCTGGTACGGTGCCGCCGCCCGCGGGTTGCAAGGCCCGGCGAGCCGCGACGCGCGCTGTCATGCTCGGCTTCGCCTTCGCCCTGCTGGTGCCCGCGGCCGCCGCGGCGCAGCTGGTGCTCACCCTCCGCTCGGGCGGGGCCTGGGTGAATAGCAGCGACCTGCACCTGAGCCGCCCCGGCGGCACCGACGTCACGCTGCGCGACGTCGCCTGGGACGACGCGTCCTACCGCTCGCCGATCTACTACGGCCTGGGCCTCACCTGGTGGCTGCCCAAGCACCGCGAGTGGGGCCTCGGCGTCGACTTCACCCACCCCAAGGCGATCCTCGAGACCGGCGACTCGGTGCTCGCCGAGGGCAGGCTCGACGGCGTGCCCGTCGCAGGGCCGGTGCTGGTGGGCGACGTCGTTCCGGGACTGCAGTTCTCGCACGGCCTCAACATGGCGACGGTCAACGCCTACCGCCGCTGGTGGACGACGCCGAGGCGCGGCGACCAGTTGATCGGCGTGGCGCTCTACCTCGGCCTCGGCGCCGGCGTCGTCGTGCCGCACGTCGAGGCGCAGATCGACGGCATCCGCACCGACGAGTACCAGCTCGCCGGGCCGGCACTCCGTGGCGTCATCGGGCTCGACGTGCCCCTCGACGAGCACATCTCGCTGGTCGGCGAAGCGATCCTCTCGTGGGCCGACGTGCGTGCCGACCTCGTCGACGGCGGCCGCGTCGAGACGCAGCTGCTGGTGCCGCAGCTGTCGCTGGGCATTTCGCTACGCGACTAGGCTGCAGCGACTCGGCGGCCGGCCCGAGAGCGCACCCAGGCCGCCGCCGACAGGGCGACCGTCGCGGCCATCATGGCGATCCAGAGCCATTCTTCGAGGCCGGGACGTTCCAGCTCGGCGAACGATGCGAACCAGGCGATCAACGCGGCGTGGAACAGACCGACGACCAGACCGAGGAGCGCGAGCACCCGCACGAATCTGTGGCCGCGTTGCGGAGTCACCGTGAAGACGATCGCCATCAAGGAAACCGAGAAGGCCAGCGGGATGGCGACGAGGAGCCAGGCGGCGACGCCCATCGTCCACAGCGGCGGAAGGGCCTGCGCGACGATCATCGGCATCACCGAACGTTCGGCCGCGCTAGCAGCCTTCGCCCAGGACCTCGAGCTTGTCGGGCAGGTTGGGCACCAGGCAGAGGAACTCGAAGGGCGCCTCCACCACCTCGTAGGAGTGCGGCATCCCGGCCGGGATGTAGAGCACGTCGCCGCTGCTCACCTCGTGCACGCGGTCGCCCGCCGAAACGCGCGCCCGCCCGCGCAGCACGTACTGCTCGTGCTCGACGGTGTTGGTGTGGCGGGGCATGCCGCCGCCCTCGCCCATGACGAAGCGGCGCATGGCGAAGTGCGGCGCGCCGTCGTCGGGGCCGAGCAACACCTGCACCTCGGTGGCGCGGCCGGCCGCCACGACCTTGCCCGGCACCGCGGTCGCCCGCTTCACCACCGCCGTCTCGTCGTTCACCGTCGCTCCTCCGTGTGGCCGGCGGCAGCGCCGCGGCGCATGCTAACGTCGCCGGCATCGTAGCCCAGACAGCCGTGATCGCCCCGTGATCATCCCCATCGGCCACGAGGACGGCACCGTCCGCCGCGCGCCGTGGGTCACCCTCGGCCTCATCGCCGTCTGCTTCGTCGTGCACGTGGGAGTGCGCTTCGGCGGCCGCGACCTCGAGCGCCGCCTCGACGACAGCTTCAGCGCCGCCTTCGAGTACGCCCTCGCGCACCCGTATCTGAAGGTCGACGCCGAGCTCATCCCCGCCGGCGAGCTGGCGCAGCTCGAGCGCTCGGGCCTCGTCGGCGGCGACCGTGGCGACGCTGCCGCCGAGCAGGCGCACCTCGACCAGCTCACCGCCGCCTGGCGCGCCGACCTCCGCCGCCACCCGCTGTGGCGCGGCGGCCTGGTGCCCGCCGAGCCGCGGCTGCTCGCGCTTCTCACCCACATGTTCCTGCATGGCGGCTGGCTGCACCTGATCGGCAACATGCTGATGCTCTACCTCGCCGGGCCGTTCCTCGAGGACGCCTGGGGGCGTCGCCTCTACGCCGGCTTCTACGTCGCCGCCGGCCTCGTCGCCGGCGTCATGTATGCGCTGCTCGAACGTCACGTGCACGTGCCGATGGTGGGCGCCTCGGGAGCGGTGGCCGGCGTGCTCGGCGCCTTCCTGTTGCTGCGCGGCAAGAGCCGCATCCGCTTCGCCGTCGTCCTCGGCTTCGTCGGCACCTTCACCGCGCCGGCCTGGGTCATGCTGCCGTTGTGGTTCCTCGGCGAGCTGCTCGACGCGCTCGCCGGCGACGTGGCGGCGGCGGGCGCCGGCGGCGTCGCCTACTGGGCCCACGTCTGGGGGTTCCTCTTCGGGCTCGCCGGCGCCTTCTACGTGCAGCGCCGCTGGCCGGTGGAGCCCGAGCTGTTGGCGGTGCCGAGGCGGCGCGACCCGCGCCTCGACAAGGCGCGCAAGCTGCTCGACCGCGGCCTCTACCCCGGCGCCTGGACGCTGCTCGCCGAGGCCGTCGAGCGGCCCAACCCCGACGCCGAGGCGCTCGCGACGTTCTGGGATCTCGCCGTACACCTCGGGCGCGAGGACGAGGCGCTCCTCGCCGCGCGCCAGCTGGTGCGCCACCGCCTGCGCGACGGCGAGTGGCTGGAAGGCGCGGCGCTGCTCGAGCAGCTCCTGCCGCGGCTCGCCGCCGATCCCGACTTGCCGGCGCTGCTGCTGCGCGCCGCCGACGGCGTGCTGGCGCACGACGCCGCGGCTGCGGCGCGTCTGCTGGCGACGGCGCGCGGCCTTGCCGGTCTGCCGCCGGGACTGCAGGCGAAGGCGGCGCGGCTGGCGGAGCGACTCGCCGGCGGCGCCGTCGCGGCCGCGGCCGGCAACGCCGGACCGCAGCCCGCCGCCGGTTGAGGTCGTCGCCCGCGCCGCCGCCCATGTCGCTCGTCGGCACCACCCTCGGCAACATCCGCATCGAGGCGCCGCTCGGCATGGGCGGCATGGGCGAGGTCTACCTCGGCTTCCACCTCAAGCTCGAGCGCCGCGTGGCGGTGAAGACCATCCGCCGCGAGCGCCGGCTGTCGGCCGCGGCCAAGGCGCGCCTGCTGCGCGAAGCGCGCGTGCTGTCGCGCCTCGGCCACCCCGGGATCTGCCAGGTCTACGACCTGGTGGAGACGCCCGAGGCCGATTTCCTCGTCCTCGAGCTGATCGAAGGCAAGACGCTCGCCGAGCTGCTCGCGGTGCCGCCCGACTACGAAGAGAAGCTGCGGATCGCCGAAGAGATCGCCGCCGCGCTCGCCGTCGCCCACGAGCAGCAGATCGTGCACCGCGACGTCAAGCCCGAGAACGTGATGGTGACGAAGAGCGGCGCGGTGAAGATGCTCGACTTCGGCCTGGCGCGGCCGCTCGCGCGCACCGCGGTCGCGCGGCCCGGCGACTTCGACAGCGGCAAGCTGCAGGTGGACGGTGGGGTGCCGGAACGCACGCTCGGCCGACGCCTCGAGGACCGCCGGACGGTGGTGGCCGGAAGCCCCGGCGACACGCCGCCCGGCGCCGCCGCCTCGCCGAGCTCGTCGGAGGAAGCGCGCCTCACCGAGGTCGGCTCGCTCATCGGCACCGTGCTCTACATGAGCCCCGAGCAGGCGCGCGGCGAGGAGGCCACCACCGCCAGCGACGTCTACGCCCTCGGCGTCATGCTGCAGGAGCTGTTCACCCGCCGGCCGGTCTACGAGGACGGACCGCAGGGGGTGCTGCTCGCCCGCGTCGCCAACGCCGAGACGCTGCCGGTCGAAGGGCTCGACCCCGACCTCGCGCGGCTGCTCGGGACGATGACGCGCCTCGCGTCGGCGGAGCGGCCGTCGGCGGAGCAGGTCGCGAGCCGCCTGCGCTGGATCCGCGACAAGCCGCAACGCCTCCGCCGCCAGCGGCTGCAGCTGCTCGCCGCGGCCGCCGCGGTGGCGGTGCTCGCCGTCGGCCTCGCGGTGGTGAGCTGGCTGGCGCTCGACGCCCGCCGCGCCCGCGACGAGGCGGAGCGCCGTCGCCAGCAGGCCGAGGGGCTGATCGGCTTCATGCTCGACGACCTGCGCCCGAAGCTCGAAGGCGTCGGCCGCCTCGACCTGCTCGACGCGGTGGGCGACCGCGCCCTCGCCTACTTCGCCGCCGTCCCCGAAAAGCTCCTCACCGACCAGGAGCTCGAGCGCCGCGTCGACACCGTGCGCCAGCTCGCCGAGCTGCGCATGAACGAGGGCAAGCCCGACGCGGCGCTGGCCGCGGCGCGCCAGGCGCTGCAGCTCGCCGGCGCGCTCGCCGCCCGCGACCCGCAGCGGCCGGCGTGGCAGGCGCAGCTTGCCGAGGCGCGCGCGCAGGTCGGCCTCGTCCTCCTCAGCCAGCTGGTCTCGCTGCCAGAGGCGCGTGCGCTGACGGAGGGCAGCCGCGACCTCTACCAGCGCCTCGTCGCGCGCTATCCGCAGGAGGTGAGGTGGCAGCAGGCTCTCGCCAGCCACCAGCAGAGCGTCAGCGCCGTCTGCGAGGCGATCGGCGACCTGCCGGCGGCGATCGCGGCGCAGCGGGCGAGCATCGCGCTGTGGCGGCAGCTGCTCGCCCGCGACCCCGCCGACTGGAAACGCCAGGACGAGCTCGCCAACGTGCTCGCCTGGCACAGCACGAGCCTGGAGAAGTCGGGGGACCTCGCGGGTGCGGTGCGCGCGCGGCAGGAGAACATGGAGCTGCTCGCGGGGCTGGCGGCGCGCGACCCGAAGAACGTGCTCACCCGCAACGACCTCGGCGTCGCCAAGAGCTACCTCGCGAGCCTGCTGATCGCGCGCGGCGACCTCGCCGGCGCCGAGGCGCTGCATCGCGAATGCCTCGCCATCGGCAGCGCGCTGATCCAGGCGGACCCCGGCAACTCGACCTGGAAGCAGAGCCTCGCCATCACGCGCGGCAACCTGGCGATGGTCCTCAACGAAGAGGGCCGGCCGGCGGAGGCGCTGCCGTTCGTCGACGGCGCGGTATCGACCCTGGCGGCGCTGGCGGCGAGCAAGGAGGACAACCTCGACTGGAAGCGCTCGCTCGCGGCGGCGTACGGGCGGCGGGGGCGGATCCTGACGGCGCTGGGCCGGCTGGGGGAGGCGCGGCGGGACCTGGAGCGAGCGCGATCACTGCTGGCGCCGCTCCTGGCAGCGAACCCGAGCGGGACGGTGGCGTTGAGGGTGGCCGAGGTCGAACAAGGGCTGGGCGAGCTCGAAGCGCGGGCGGGCAACCGCGCGGCTGCCGAGGCGGCGTGGGAGCAGGCGTTGAGGACGCTGCCACCGCTCGACGAGAAGACCGACCACCGGAGCATGGCGTTGCGGGCGAGGCTGCTCTTGTATCTGGAGCGGCCCGAGCAGGCACGAGCGGCTCTGGCGCGGTTCCACGCGGCGGGTGGGCGATCGGCAGCGCTGGAAGAACTGGCGCGGGAGCAGGGGATCGCGTTGTAGCGGGCCTGCGAGCGGCGGTGACCAACCGGCCGGCGGGTGCGGAGCGGATCCGGAGGCCGCCGCGGCAGGACCGGCGCGCCTACAGTGGTCAATGGGAGCAAGAAGGCGCGCCTCCGCTCTCCGGGCGCCACTACGACCACGATGATGAACCAGCCGCGGATCGCCCTCCGAGAGGTCCCGCCGCGGCGGCCTCCGGATCCGCTGAGCACCCGCCTACATGAGTGGTCGTCGAGCGACCAGGTGGCGAGCTCGACCGTCGCCGTGGTGATTGCCGCTCAGTACCTCACGCTCCCTTGTCGTTGAGACGGCAAGTCTGTCGTGCCGCTATTCTCACCGTGGCGCCACGATGGGAGTGAGTGGCCCACTCGCGGCCCGTCCGTGGTCGCCTGTTCGACGAACCGAGCGTTTCGCGACACCACTGGCGATGGCGCCGATCAACACGACCTGCCCTGCGCTGCGCTTGGTATGGTCTCTCCCCATGCAGGTGACGCCCCTGGCAGCTGCCGTCGAGATCACAGCCGATTGCCTCACTGTCGAACTAGTCGACGGCCGATCAATATCGGTCCCACTCGTCTGGTTTCCAAGGCTGCTCAAGGCGAATCCCAGAGCCCGCAATCGATGGGAACTCATCGGCGACGGAGACGGCATTCACTGGCCCGACCTCGACGAAGACATCAGTGTCGCCGGCCTCCTTCGCGGCGAGCGATCCTCGGAGCAACTCTAGGCTCGTACGGCCGGCCCGTGATTACGCCGGCGCGTCGACAACTCCAAACTGCCCCTAAGTGAGGCACCATGAATGTCGGTGAGATCACTCGCAAGGGCCAACAGCTGATTCACAAGACGAACCAGTCAAGCACCACACACCGGTTCGCGAAGATCTGGGTCTTGCAGTGCAGAGCGGGCCATCAGTACGGCAGCAACAGCTGCGATGCCCATATCCGCCGGTGTCCGGTCTGCGACCCAACTGCGGCCCGGGGTGAGCCAATCTGATCGCCGTCTCGGCCGAGCCAGGACTGCGCGAGGTATCTGACTTCCAGTGCGGCGGCCGCTGAACTCACTCGCCGTCAGGTGGCGGAAGCACCGCCCATCGCAACGCCCCAGGTGGGATAATGCCCGCATGAGAGTCGCCATCGACTTGACCGACGAGCAAGTCGCACAACTGAACAATCACGCCGCTGCACTCGGTGTACGCGCCGAGGATCTTGTCAGAGCAGCCGTTGTCGATCTCGTCACCAAACCGGCAACCGACTTTCGCGAAGTTGCCGAGCGTGTCCTAGCCAAGAACGTCGAGCTGTATCGCCGCCTCGGCTGATGCGCCACCTCGCGCTCGGCGAGCTCCTCGAACTGCACCACCTCATCCTCGCTGCAACCGGCGGTGCTACTGGTCTTCGCGACCTCGGAGCCCTCGAATCAGCCGCCGCGCAGCCTCAACTCACATTCGGTAGCCAAGACTTGTATCCCACGCTCGCCGAGAAGGCCGCCAGCCTCGGCTTCTCCTTGGTGCGCAATCATCCCTTCGTTGACGGCAACAAGCGCGTCGCGCACGCCGCGATGGAGGTCTTTCTCCAACTCAACGGCAGCGGGATCGACGCCAACATCGATGAGCAAGAGGAACTCATGCTCGGCCTAGCGGCAGGTGCCCTCACACGCGATCAACTGGTCCGCTGGCTCATCCTCCATCTTTCCCGCCCCTGATCTACGCCCTGCCCCTCGATACGCGACGATCGGCGGGGCTGGCTCCAGCGACCACAGTGGAGCGCGAGTTGTGACGGGAAGAGCGACGGAGCGCATCCCAGCACCCGAGCGGCACGACGGGCTCGCCGCAACAGCGGCAGAGAGCGTAAGGCAAGCCGGCGCAGTGGCCACGGCGACGCTTGAGCTCGCCACCCGGGCGCCCGACTACCACTCGTGGAGGCGTTCGCGTCTACGGGATCGGGAGGCGTCGCGGAAGGGGTTCCGGAGGGCGCATTGGTGGGCATTCGCAGGCAGCGGACGTCGCGCGCGCCCGGAGGCAAGCGAGCGCTCTCCGCCCGAACACCTCGGTAGCGAGCGTCCCCTGGAGCGACGCCTCCCGATCCCGTAGCGAACGCCGGCCGACGACCAGCGGCCGCCGAGCGACCACCACCACGTCTCTGCCCTACCCCGCGTAGTCCCTGTACGGCTTAGAGCTGCGCCCTGCCCGTCGCGCCGCGAGCTCCTGCAGCGCCGCAGCCAGCCGTTCGTACTGCGCGAGCTCGTTGTGCAACTGTGCCGAGATCCGCAGCGCTCTCCCCGGCGACCCCGGCCATGACTGTACGGGGACTTCGATCCTGTAGCGCTCCAACAGGGCATCGTGCAGCGGATCCTCACGATCGGCTGCCGGCCGCGGGCCCGGCGCCAAAGGCAGCGCGGCCATGCTGCCGATCATCGAGTCGGGGCACGGCAGCTCGACTCCCAGCGCCTCCGCGACCAGGCGCCGTCCGGCCAGCGCGAGCTCGTGGTTCCGCGACCGCACTTCGTCCCACCCGCCGGGCACCATCGCGCCGATCACCCGCAGCGCCACCGGCACGCACAGGAATGGCGTCGGGTCGCCGGTGCCCTGCCAGTCGAACTCGTCGTGCAGTCGCGAGCGCCCGGGCCGGCGCACGTTGTGGCCGTGGCTCACCACCAGCGGGCGCAGCGCTTCGCGCTTGTCCTCGCGCGCCCAGAGGAATGCCGCCACCTTCGGCGAGCAGATCCACTTGTGGCAGTTGCCCGTGTACCACGCCGCTCCCAAGCCGCGCACGTCGAGCGCCAGCTGCCCCGGCGCGTGCGCGCCGTCCACCAGAGTGTCGACGCCGTGCTCGGTGAGAGCCGCCACGATCTCGGCGAGCGGCAACACCAGCGCGGTCGGGCTGGTGATGTGGTCGATCAACGCCACCCGCGTGCGCGGCGTCACGCCGCCGAGCACCACCTCGACCACTTCCGCCTCGTCGCGCACGGGGAACGGCACCCGCACCACCACCACCCGCGCGCCGCTGCGCGCCGCCACGAAGTCGACGGCGTTCTTGCAGGCGTTGTAGGCGTGGTCCGTCGTCAGCAGCTCGTCGCCGGGACGGAGCTCGCTCTCCAACGCCCGCAGCACCGTGCTCACGCCGGTGGTGGCATTGGGCACCGCCACCAACCCGTCGGCATCCGCGCCGACGAAGGCGGCGAGCGCCTCCCGCGCCGCGTCGAACAGCGCGGGCAGTCGGCGCGACAGGAACTCCAGCGGCTGCCGCTCCATCTCGTCGCGCAGCTCCGCCTGCACCGCGAGCACCGCGCGCGGGCAGGCCCCGTAACAGCCGTGGTTGAGGAAGTCCACCGCGGGGTCGATCGTCCACTCGCCGGCAAAGGGGCTTTGGCTGGGCATCGCGGGCGCGAGACTACCCGGCCGTCGCCGAATGCGAAACTCCTCCGGGCGCGCGGACGTAGAGTGAGGAGAACGCCACGACCGCACGAGACGGCACTTGCACCGTCCACTTGCACCGTCACCACCGGAGGACCACCCGATGCGGCAACCGCGCCCGAACACGCTGCTCCCCACCCTCCTACTCCTTGCCGGCTTCGCCGCCATCGCCGCCCCCGCCTTCGCCGGACGCGAGGTCGTGGTAGGCAGCGAGTCCAAGGCCTTCCCGCTCGACGGCGCCCGGCGGCTGAAGCTCGACGTACCCGTCGGCGACGTCCGCGTCCAGACCGGCGGCGGCGACCGTATCGAGGCCAAGCTCGAGCTGCGCTGCTCCGCGAGCTCCCGCCGCTGCCGCGAGCGCGCGGCCGAGCTCCACCTCAACCCCACGCACAGCGGCGACGACCTCTCCCTGCGCCTGCGCGGCTACGACGGCGACGACAAGCGCGGCATGAACCACCCCGAGGTCGACCTGGAGCTCGTCGTCCCGGCCTCGCTCGCCTTGTCCGTCGACATGGGCGTCGGCGAGCTCGACGTCGACGGTGTCGAAGGAGACGTCACCATCGACCTCGGCGTCGGCGAGGCGCGCGTGCGGATGCCGGAGCGCGCCGTGCGCAGCGTGGCGCTCGACGTCGGCGTCGGCGAGGCGCAGCTCTCGCCGCGCCAGGACGAGTCGCGCCACAGCGGTTTCCTCTTCCTCGGCAACGAGGTCGACTGGCGCGACGGCAGCGGCTCAGCGCGCATCGTCGTCGACGTCGGCGTCGGCGAAGCCCACGTGCGCCTGCTGCCGTAGGGCGCCGAAGTCGCTAAACGGCGGGCGCGGAGCCCGCGCTACGGCCCGCCTCTTGGTACAGCGCGCCGGCGCGGAATGAGGCCGTCGATCATCGTCCCCGCCCCTCCCGTGCGCCGCGGACCGCGGGCGGGCCCTGGCGGCGTGCGCGGCTCGCCGCAGCAAGAGCTGTTCCGCGCCGGGGTCGGCGCTGGGTGAGGGCGGCCATCACCTCGTCGAGGTGAGCGCGGCGCTGGGGCTTGCTGGCCGGTAGGAGCTCGGGGACGGTGTGGGCGAGCTGAGCGTGGCCGAGGTAGGTGGTGTAGGCGATCAGGCTGCGGCGCCTCGCTTCGGCCGCAGCAAAGCCGAGCTGCTCGAAGAGGTGGGCGACGTAGGCGATGCGGCGCTCGGTGACGCGGCGCAGGGCAGGCCCGATCACCGGGTGGTCGCTGCTGCCGAGCAGGGCGAGCTCGACGCGGTCGCTGCCGGCGGCGGCGACGACGGCGCTGAAGAGGTAGCGCAGGCGGCGTTCGACGGTGGGCTCCTGCTCGACGCGGGCGACGACGGCGTCGGTGTGCTGGCGCTCCCAGCGCTCGAGGGCGGCGGCGAGCAGTGCCGCGCGATTTCTGAAGTGCCAGTAGAAGCTGCCCTTGGTGGCGCCGAGGGCGGCGGCGAGCGGCTCGACGGCGACGGCGCGCAGCCCGCCGCTGGCGAGGGCATCGAGCGCCGCCGCGGCCCAGGCGTCGCGGTCGAGCGGGGTGCGCGACGGGCTTGCCATACGCAGGCGTATGTTACGATCCGGTCTGGTCCATACGCTACCGTATGGGCCGACCGAAGGAGGCCCCGAAATGAGGAACGTGCACGCACGCCGCATCGCCCGCTCCGCCGCCGCCGCGGGAGTCCTGCTCGACCAGCTGGCGTCGCCCGACGACGCGTTGTGGCCGGACCGCGCTTGGCCGGCGCTGCGCCTCGACCGCGGGTTGCAGGTGGGGAGCGCCGGCGGCCACGGGCCGATCCGCTACGAGGTCAGCGCCTACGAGCGGGGGCGGCGCGTCGAATTCACCTTCACGCCGGCGATGCGGCTGCTGGGAACGCACGCGCTGCGCGTCGACGACGACGGCGACGGCGGCTGCACCGTCACCCACGAGCTCGCCGTCCGGCTGCGCGGCGCGCACGCGGCTCACCTGGCCGCTGGTCATCCGCTGGCTGCACGACGCCTGCATCGAGGACCTGCTCGACAACGCCGAGGAGGCGCTCACCGGCCGCGTCGCGCACCCGGCGCGCTGGTCGCCGTGGGTGCGCTTCCTGCGCCACCGCATGGCGGAGCGGCTGGTCCGGCGCCGTGTGCAATCGGTCGCAGCTCGCCGACAGGCGGTCGACTACATTCGCCGCGATGGCACGGCACACTGAGGGCCTGGAGGCGCTGGGGCGATCGCTCGCAGTGTTCTCCGGATGGCTCGCCGCCGCGCTGGTCGCCGCCGGCGTCGCGGCGCAGCCGCCGGCCGGCCACTACCCCTACTTCCCCGCCGACTCCGAGTGGACGCGCGACGTCAGCAACGAGCCCCTCGATCCGCAGTCGTCGACGGTCATCAACTGGCTGGCGAGCCAGGGCGGCGGCTGGGGCAGCGGCGTCATGCGCATCGACTTCTCCATCGAGGTGCTGGAGGCCAACGCCGCGACGCCCTTCCGCGCCTTCGCCCCCAAGCGCGACGAGGACGAGTTCTACGACCCCGACTGCGACGAGGCCTTGGTGCCGCTGCCGCCCGGCGGCGCGCTCGAAGGCGAGAGCGGCTACGCGTGCCTCAGCGACGGCGACTGCCACCTCATCGTCGTCCACCGTCCGAGCAGCCTGCTGTTCGAGATGTGGCGCGCCGACGTCATCGGCCCCGGACCTTCGCCGAACGACTTCCCCGGCGGCTGCCTGGCGGTGTGGGACCTGCGCAACACCTACCGGCCGACCGGCCGCGGCCAGGACTGCACCAGCGCCGACGCCGCCGGCTTCCCCATCGCGCCGCTGCTGTTCAACGCCGACGAGGTGGCGGCGGGGCAGATCGACCACGCCATCCGCTTCATCCTCCCCAACAGCCGCATCCGCGACAACGTCTACGTCCACCCCGCCACCCACTCCACCGGCCCCACCAGCGGACCGCCGCAGGCGCCGCCCTACGGCGCCCGCCTGCGGCTGCGTGCCGACTACCCGCTGGCGAGCCTCGACAGCGAGGCCGAGCGCACCATCGCGCGGGCGATGCAGAAGTACGGCATCCTGCTCTCCGACGGCGGCACCCTGGCGCTCACCGCGCAGAGCGACCGCTTCACCACCGCCAAGTGGGACGACCTGCTGCCGGGCAACATCCAGTACGCGCTCGACGAGCTGCTGATCACCGACTTCCAGATGGTCGACGGCGGCACCCGCTACGTCTGGACCGGCGACTGCGCGCGCACCTACCCGGTGTTCAACGACGGCTTCGAGGTGCCCATCCTGCCGAAGTGGAACGGCAGGAGCCCGTAGGGCGCGCTCCGCGCGCCGTCCGGATGGCGGGCGCCGAGCCCGCCCTACACCTTCCCTCCCACCGCCAGCGTGACGCTGCGGCCGACGGCGAAGTCGGCGGCGTTGTCGGGCGCCGCGACGTAGAGCTTGTCGGTCGCGTTGCGCACGGTGAGCCGCAGCTCGAGCGCTTCGCTGAGGTGCCAACCGCCGCCGAGGTCGAACACGGTGAAGCCCGGCCGTTCGAATTCCGTGGGCCCCGGCTCCTCGTGGGCGAGGAAGCTGGTGACGCGGCCGAAGGCGTAGCCGCGGTCGAAGGCCCAGCGCAGCGTCGTCCAGCCGTTGGGCGGCGTGACGTCGTCGATCTCAGCCCCGCCGTCGGTCTCGCCGTCGGACCACGCGGCGCCCACGTCGACGCTCCAGCGCGCGCCGATGGCGGTCTGCGCCTCGACCTCGAGCCCTTCCAGCGTCGCCTTGCCCCGGTTGCGGAAGGCGAAGTCGTCGCCGACGCCGAAGCGCTCGATGAGGTCGTCGACGTCGTAGTGGTAGGCGTAGAGCGCCACCGTCGAGCGGCCGTGGGTCCAGCGGCTGGCGATGTCGAGCTGCAGCGAGGTCTCGGGGTCGAGGTCGGGGTTGCCGGTGACGGTGCCGCGGCCGGAGGGGCCGCTGAAGTAGCGGTCGGAGAGGCTCGGCGAGCGGAAGCCGCGCGCCACCTGCGCCGTGGTGATCCACCCCGAGTACGGCCCGAAGGTGAGTGACGCGTTGCCCGAGAACGGCGTATACGTCTCCTCGCGGTCGCCGACGACGCCCCCCTCGTTGCGGGCGGTGACGTGGTCGGCGCGGGCGCCGAGGCCGAGCGACACGCTGGAGGCGAGCGGGCGCGTCCAGGTGGCGAAGAGGCCGGTGGTGAGCTGCCGCGCGTCGTCCACCGAGACGATCGGTGCGCGCGGCACGCCGTCGGGCGAGCCGGGCGGGAAGTCGATGCGGCCGCTCACCGCGTGCAGGTCGAAGCGGGTCCAACTGTCGGCGCCGAGCTGCAGCCGGCCGCCGCCGAGCTCGCGGGCGCCGACGAGACGGACGCTCGCGTCCTTGGCGTCGGTGTCGGTGCTCTCGATGCGGTGCGCGGGCACCGACGGCGGGATGCGGTCGCGCTCGAGCAGGATGTGGTAGCTCGCCGTAGAAGAGCGACGTCTCGACGCTCTCCCAGCCGCCACCCGCGCCGAGCCAGCTCGCCACGAAGCGGTCCGAGCTCTCGTCGGGGTAGGTCGAGGTGTTGACGCGCGAGTCGATGGCCGCCTTGCCGAGGTCCTCCATGCGGTCGACGGCGAGCGAGACCCGCAGCCGCCCCGGCCCGACGTCGTGCACGTAGCGCGCCGCGCCGCCCTTGCTGTCGAGTGCCGAGTTGAAGATGGGGACGCCCTCGCCAGCCTCGGCGTCGTCGCCGCTGCGCCAGTGCCCTTCGACGAGCAGGTGACCGCCGCCCACGGCGGCGGAGCCGGCGAGGAACGCGGCTTGTTGGTCGAGGGCACCGCCCGAGGCCTCGACGCCGTAGCGGGCGCCGAAGGCGCCGAGGTCGGGATCGCGGGTGACGGCGTTGATGACGCCGCCGAAGGCGTCGGAGCCGTAGGCCACCGAGCCCGGGCCGCGCACCACCTCCACCGACGACAGGCTCTCCGGCTCGACGAAGGTCGCCGACGGCCCGACGCGGCGCTCGGCCGAGACGCGAGCGCCGTCGAGCAGGATCAGCGTGCGGCCGCGGGCCATCCCGCGCAGCGACGGCGCGCTGTCGGCGCCGTCGCCGAGCTTGGAGGCGCCGGCCACCGATTCGAGCGCCTGATAGAGACGCTGCGGCGCCCGCTGCTCGAGCTCTTCGAGGGTCACCACCGTGGCGGCGCTCGCCGGCAGGGTGTCGAGCGTCGGCGCCACGCCCGAGACGACGGTGACGCTGTCGCGCGCCACCGGCGGCAGGACGATGTCGAGGGGCCCGTCAGGCAGCGCCGCGACCTCGTAAGGCGCCGACAGCTCGCCGTTGGGGCCCGCGGCGATGAGCGAGAACGGCGGCCGCGGCGCCGGGTCGAGCGTGAAGCGGCCGTCGTCGTCGCAGACCGCCGTTGCCGGCTGGCCGACGACGGAGACGACCTAGCCGGCCGCGGGGCGCTCGTCGGGGAGCGTCAGGCGCGCCTGGAAGGGGACCGCGAACGCAGGCGAAGCAAGAAGTGCGAACGCCGGCGCCACGAGTCGCGCCACCGCGAGCCGCCGGCGTGGAACGTGTCGATGCATGGGCGAGGGCCTCCGCGATACGAAACGTCGCGCCGCAACGCATCCGCCGCCGCCCCACACGGGCGATGGCGGCGCCGCGGCGCCGGATGGGCGGTCGCGCACCCGTCAGGCGCGCGCGCTCAGACGTTCCGGCGGCAGAGGACGGCAAGGCGAGGCGCCTTCGCGGTGGCGGCGGGCGCCGTCGCAAACGGCGCGGCGTGGACGACGCGCCAGTCGAGCGCGGCGAGCGCCGCACGCGGCAGCTTGGGCGCCGGCGAGGGCACCGGACCGAGCCCGAGCAGCCTCGCGGCGCCCGGCGCCATCGCCGGCCCCCAGAAGTCGGCGACGCGACCGCCCTCGCACTCCTCCCAGCTCCCGCCCTCGCGGGTGCCCTCCACCCACGCCAGCACGCCGGGCGCACCGGGGCGGGCCGGCTCGCCGCGCCCGAGCCGCGGCATGCGCCAGCTCACGACGGGCGCCCCGCCGCTGACGATGCGATAGCGCCCGGGCAGCAGTTGCTCGCGCTCGTCGCGCTCGTCGCCCATGCGCAACAGCAGCCGCGCGTCTTCGCTCGGCAGCGCCGGCAGCCGCACCGTCACGCGCCGCATATCCAGCTCGAGGTGAGGCGTCAGCCGAGTGAGGAACGTGCGCCCGCCGTCGAGCGACAGGAACACCTCCCACTCCTCGGCGTGCGGCAACGCGGCGAGCCCGGGCCCCGGCTCCCACGCGAGCACCACGGTCGATCCCGCGGTCAGGCTCTCGCCCGGCGCCGGCGACACCCAACGTACGAGCTCGGCCGCCGTCAGTGGCCGCGCGCGCAGGCGCCATCGCGCCAGGCAGGAACCCGGCACTGCAGGCAAGCAGCAGAGAGGCGAAGCGCTTCATCGCAGGACGCCACACAAATCCTACTCCGCCGCGCGCTGCTGCCTCACTCCAAGAGCCGCTCCCCGGCCGGCTCGCGCAGGTTGTACCAGCTGCTCATGGCGCGGCCGTAGGCGCCGGCGTGGGCGATCAGCAGCACGTCGCCTTCCTCGGTCGCCGGCAGCCGCCGCTCGGCGCCGAGCACGTCGCCGCTCTCGCAGATCGGGCCCACGACGTCGGCCACCTGCACCGGCGGCTCGTCGAGGCGGGTCAGGTTGACGATCTCGTGGTAGGCGCCGTAGAGCGCCGGCCGGATCAGCGAGTTCATGCCGGTCTCGACGCCGACGTAGAGGCTCTCGCCTTTGCCCTTGAGCTGCGTGACGCGGGCGAGCAGCACGCCGGCGCGCGCCACCAGGAAGCGGCCGGGCTCGAGCCAGAGCCGGTAGCGCGGGAAGGCGGCCTTCACCTCGGCGAGCAGCGGCGCCGAGACGTGCGAGGTCGAGCGGCCGGTCCTGCGGCAGCTCGCCGACGCCGAGGCCGCCGCCGAGGTCGAGCACCTCGACGTCGGGGAAGCGCTCGGCGGCCGGCAGCAGCCGCGCCGCCACCTCGCGCCAGGCCTCGGGGTCGAGGATGCCGCTGCCGACGTGGGCGTGCAGGCCGACGACGCGGGCGCCGATCTCGCGCACGCGCGGTCGCCGCCTCGTCGAGCTCGGCGAGCGGGATGCCGAACTTCGAGTGCGTGCCGGCGGTGCGCACGTGGCGGTGATGCCCGCGGCCGTGCCCGGGGTCGAGGCGCAGGAAGAGCTCGCGGCCGGCGAAGGTCTCGCGGCCAGCGTTGCAGCGGCCAGAGGTTGTCGAGGGTGACCCGCACGCCGCGCGCGAAGGCGTCGTCGTACTCGGCGCGTGGCGCGAAGTTGGGGGTGAAGAGGACGCGCTCGGGCGTGAGGTCGGGGAAGAGGCCGAGCACGTGCGCGAGCTCGCCCGGCGAGACGCACTCGAAGCCGAGGCCCGCGGCGTGGAAGACCGCGCAGCACGCCGGCGTGCGGGTTGGCCTTGACCGAGTAGAGGACGCGGTCGAGCGCCGGCAGCGCGACGAGCTGCTCGGCGGCGCCTTCCAGCGAGCCGCGGTCGTAGACGTAGACCGGCGCCGCCTCCGCGGCGACGGCGAGCAGCGCTTCGCGCTTCTGCCGCCACCAAGGCTGCGCCGACGGCGTCCACGCCGCCCTCGAGGCCCTGGTCGCCGCGCAGCTCCTCCCACGTCGGCCCGAGCAGCTCGTCCTCGCCTTGGCGCCGCAGCAGCAGCTCGTGCAGCTCGCGCACCAGCCGCACCGCCTGCTCGTCGTCGACGACGAAGGTGAGGTTGAGGTCGGTGGCGGCTTGCGTCACCAGGTGGACGGGCTGCTCCTCGAACGCCTCGAGCAGCGGCCCGAGGCGGTGCAGGATGGAGCGGATCTGCCGGCCGACGAGCGTCACCGCGGCGCACGGCCCGAGCACCCGCGGGCGGCCGAGCTCGGCGAGCTCGCCGGCGAGCCGCTGCAGCCGCTCGCCATCCACCGGACCGGGCGCGGCGTCGAAGGAGACGGTGACGTTGGCCTCGGCGGTCGACACCAGGTCGACCGAGAGCCCGTGGCGGGCGATGCGCGCGAACAGCTCGGCGAGGAAGCCGACGCGCTGCCACATGCCGGCGGTCTCGAGCGACAGCAGCATCACCTGCGAGCGGCAGGCGACCGCCTTGACGCGCGGCGTGGCGCCGCCGCCCTGCGCGCTCACCTCGGTGCCCGGCGGGTCGGGCGCCGCGGCGTCGCGGAAGAGCAGCGGGATGCCGGCCCGGCGCAGCGGCCCGATGGCGCGCGGGTGGAAGCCGCGGGCGCCGGTGGTCGAGCAGCTCGACTGCTTCTTCGTAGGCGAGCGAGCGAAGCAGCCGCGCCGACGGCACCACCTGCGGGTCGGCGGTGAACAGGCCCGGAGAGGTCCCCCACGCCTCGCAGCGGAGCGCCGAGAGCTGCGCCGCGAGGCAGGCGGCGGCGCGATCGGCGCCACCTTCGACGAGCACCGGGGCGCCCGCCTCGCCGCGACCGTTGTCATCCCGATGGCCGCGTGCCGCGCCGCCTGCGGTGACCACTACCGGCGGCCAAGCTGCGAGTCGCTCGCCAAGGGCGGGCGGCGCCTGCTCGGGGAGGTCGGCGGCGAGGATGTAGCGATCGGTGTTCTCGTCGACGCCAGTCGCAACCCCGTCGGCGCCGACGGCAGACAACAGCTCGCGGGGATCGACGGCGGCTGCCTCGAGCCCCATCCGCCGCAGCCAGGCGGCGAGCAGCGGCACCGGCAGCGCCACCGCCATGGCGCCGATCCGCGCGCGCGCCCGCGGCCCCGCCTCGCCGAGCAGATGGGCGCCGGCGAGCAGCCGGCCCAGCTCGCCGAGCAACTCCTGCGTCCCTACCGGCGGCGGCTCGTCGAGCGCCACGCCCAGCCGCTCCAGCCGTGCGGCAAGATCGCGGATCACCGGTTCGTGCCCGCCCTCGCCAAGCGCCGCGAGCAGCGCCTCGATCTCCAGTCCCGGCAGCGGCGAGCAGACGACCAGCACCCGCTCGCCCCGCTCGCGCGCCGCCGACAACGCCGCGAGCAGACGCGGCCAGTTGTCCGGCTCGGCGAGCGCCTCGCCCGCCACCCGCACCACCAACCAAGGCGAACCGTTGCCGGTCATGGCCGGCGAAGGATACGCGCTCGCGGTGCTCTCAGAGCAGCTCGAGAAATCGATCGACCGTTAAGCCGCGCCTGCTTCCTATCGCTATACCGGCAGTCCGCGCGCCCGCAGCCTCGCCCGGTAGCGGCGCGACAGCGGCAGCCGCGTGCCGTCGGCGAGCACGACGGTGGGCTCGTCGCCGACGCCGGGGTGGATCTCGCGCACGCGGCGGAGGTTGACGATGGCGCCGCGGTGGATGCGCAGGAACTGCGCCGGGTCGAGGCGGCGCTCGAGGGCCGACAGCGCCTCGCGGTGCAGGTAGCGGGCGCCCTTGGCGTGCAGGCGCACGTACTTGTCGACCGCTTCGATCCAGTCGATCTCCTGCGTCGGCACGAGCAGCGTGCGGCCGTCCTTCTTCACCGCCACGCGCTCGCGCCAGCGCGGCCGGCGGCGTCGCGACGGCGGCGCCGCTGCCGTTCGCCGCAGTCGCCGCGGCCGCCTGCTGCGGCCGCCGCTCCGCCAGCGCCCCCTCGAGCCGCATCACCAGGTCGCCCAGTCGCGCCACCGCCTTGCCGGGCTCGGCGACGCGCGTGCGCACCCGCGCCACGGCGCGGTCGAGGCGCTCGCGGTCGAAGGGCTTGAGCAGGTAGTCGACGGCCTCGACCTCGAAGGCCTCGACGGCGTAGTCGCCGTGGGCGGTGACGAAGACCACGCACGGCGCCGGGCCGGGCCCCAGGCCGTTGACGACGTCGAAGCCGCTCTTGCCGGGCATGCGCACGTCGAGGAAGACGAGGTCGGGTAGCAGGCGAGCGATGTCGGCGAGGGCCGCCTCGCCGTTGGCGCTCTCCCCCACCAGCTCGACGTCGCCATGACGCTGCAGCAGCGTGCGCAGCTTCTGGCGCGCCAGCCGTTCGTCGTCGACGATCAGCGTCCGGATCTTAATCGGCTTCTCTCCAAGGCAGCTCGAGGGTGACCACGGCACCGCCTTCGGCGAGCGGCTCGAAGCGGAGGAGGTAGTCCTCGCCGTAGAGCTGGGCGAGGCGCTCGCGGGTGTTGGCGAGACCGACGTGCTGCCGCGCCGACCTTTCGTCATCGGTGGCGAGGAGCGGTCCATCGTTGGTGATACGTATGCGCAGCCGATTGTTCACACGGCGAGGCGTGAAGCGCCACGCGGCCGCCGCCGGCCCGGCGGTGGATGCCGTGGCGCAGCGCGTTCTCCACCAGCGGCTGCAGCACCATGCTCGGCACCAGCGCCCGCCGCGCCTCCTCCTCGACCGCGAGATCCACCACCAGCCGCTCCTCGAAGCGGATGCGCTCGATCTCCAGGTAGCGGTCCACGAACTCCAGCTCGCGGCCGAGCGGCACCTCCTGCGCGCCGTCGCTCTCCAGCGTCAGGCGCAGGAAATCGGCGAGCCGCGTCATCATCGAGTCGGCCGCCTCGACGTCGCAGTACATCAGCGACGAGATCGAGTTGAGGGTGTTGAACAGGAAGTGCGGCTGCAGCTGCATGCGTAGCGCCCGCAGCTGCGCCTCGGCGAGCCGCGTCTCCAGCTGCGAGGCGCGCAGCTCGCGGTCGCGGAACTTGACCTGGTAGTCGAAGGCGTAGAAGCCGGCGAGGATCAGCCAGTAGGTGGGCAGCAGGGAGTGGAAGTTGGCGATGAAGCCGAAGTGCAGCGTCACGGCGAGCGGCGAGTTGCGCACGTGCAGCAGCTCGGTGAGCACGAGCTCGGTGGCGACGATGACCGCCGCCGCGAGGACGATGCTGGCGACCACGTGCACCAGCAGCGGCCGTACCCAGCGGCCGGCCTCGAACCGCCAGCGCCTGCCGAGCGCCACCACCACCGGCACCGCGGCGCCCCAGGACCAGTAGTAGACGAGGTTGATCGACAACGCCCGGCGCAGGCTGATCATGCGACGCATCTCGGCGTTGGCAAGGGCCTGGCTGGTGAAGAACAGCCCGACGAGCGTCGACACTACGGCGAGGAGCAGCCAGGGGGCCGCGCGGCGGAGCAACGGGCGAGGGGACACCTGCGGCGATGATAAGGCCGCCGCCGCGCCGGCACCCCCCAGCTGTTGCGCCGCGGCGACGGGCCGCGACCGCCGGCGACGGCAGCCGGGCCGCTGGCGCCGCGAGCGGGCCGCACGTCACATGCCGCCGCGGCGGCTGGGCCGCGGCGCTACCATCCGAGCGTCGATCGACCCGTTCGTCCATCCCCGTAGGAGACCCCAGTGCGCGCGAAACCTTCGCCAACCCGATACCGCTTCGTCTTCGTGGCCGTCGCGGCCCTGCTCGGCGTCGCCTCGCTTGCGGCCAACGCCGGCGTCCAGCCGGCGGCAGCGGCCCTCGGCGCCACCGCGCCCTCGCCTTCAGCTGCGCCCGCCCGACCCGACGCGCCCGCGTCCTCAGCTACCGCCCCGGCGCCGGCGGCGCCGCAGCCGCCTCCCACTACTCTCACAGACGCGGAGCGCTCGCTCTGGCAGACCGAGGAAGCCTTCGCGGCCTCCTTCGCCGCCCGCGACCCGCAACGCTTCGCCGCCTTCCTCGCCGACGACGCGGTCTTCGCCGGCCGCACCGTGCTGCGCGGCAAGGCGGCGGTGCTCGCGGAGTGGACGAAGATGATGACTGGCGGGCCGGTGCCGCCGTTCAGCTGGTGGCCGACGCGCTCGATGGTGGTGGGCGACGTCGGCACCACCAGCGGCCCGGTCTACGACCCGAGCGGCAAGCGGACCGGCGGCTTCCACTCGGTGTGGCTGCGCCAACCCGACGGCTCGTGGCGCATCGTGCTCGATGGCGGAGCGTCTTGCGGAGAGCCGAAGGAAGCGGCGCCGTAAGCGCCTGGTCTCGCCTACGGTGCGTTGCGGCTCTTCCCCCGGCAGCCCGCCACCGCCACGCGGTGGTAGACCTCGCCGTTACGGCCGAGGAAGCGCACCTCGTCCGTCTTGGTGTCCAGCACGGCGCTGTGCGCCTGGTCTTCGCGGGGCTGGAAGTAGCCGCTCTCGAGCAGCGTCCACCCACCCGTGTCCGCCAGGCAGTAGATCCAGAAGTCGGTCCAGTTGACGCCGGAAGTGGGGATGTTCCACGCCACCAGCACGCGCAAGTCCGGTGACGCCGCAGCGGAGTCGAAGTACCGCGGGTAACCGAAGCCCTTCTGCCCCTCGATCCAGGCGCGGATCGGCGCGTCGTCGAGCGCGAGCTTGGGTGCCTTGTCGCCTTCCTCGGCCGGCATGCGGTCGGGGACCTGCCACTCGTCGGACCACAGCTCGACGGCCAGCGCGGTGACGTCGGCGCTGTAGCCCTGCAAGAGGTCGTAGGCGGGCGAGTGGCTGCTCGCGAGCCGCGGCGGCTCTCCCGCGGGGCGGCCGTCGAGCGACGCGTCCACCGCCCACGCGCCCACGTGCGGCGTGTGCGTCGCGATGCGCGGGCCGTCGCGGTCGTCGAGGTCGCCGGTCCACAGCCGCAGGTTCCAGCCGCGATGGTGCATGTCGCCCGAGGTCGCGTAGGGGCGCTGCCAGCCCATCGCGGCGATCAGGCTCCGTGCCGGGAGCGGCTCCGTGTAGGTCAACCGGAAGGCGCGCCGGCCCTCGCGGGCCTCGCGCTCGGAGAAGGTGGCGCCGAGCCGCAACGCCACCTCCTGCAGGCGAGGACGCAGAGCCGCCTCGTCGCTCACTTGCTGCAGGAGATCGCGAAGCTCGCGAAGCTCGCGCTCCGCCTCGGGCTGCGGCGGCGCGTCCGCGCGCGCGGCCGAAGTCGACGCCAGCACCGCCAGCACCACCACGAACGCAAGCTCGTACCCGCCTCGCCGCCCTCGCATCACGTTCATGAGATCCTCCGCGCCCCGCGGCGGAAACCACCGGCGGCCCGCGCGAGCCGCTCGCGGCGGACGTGCCGCCACTGCTGACGATATCCGTCGCCGGCGCCCTCGCCGGGGATAGGCTGTTTACACATGCGCCACTGGCTCGCGTCGCTCCTCATCACACTGGCGACCACGGATGTGCCGCGAGTGGGCCACCAGCACGTGGTCGGCGCGACGTCGAGACACTAGCGGCACGACGGACGTTGTGCGCTCACGTCCAACGAGCGCGAGGCACAGAGCCGCAGTCACCACGGCGACGCGCGAGCTCGCAACCCGGTCACTCGACGACCACCCATGTAGGCGGGTGCCCGGCGGATCCGGGGGCCGCCGCTGCCGCACCTCCGGAAGGCGCTTAGCGACGGTTGCGAGTCAACGGCAGAAGCGGCGCCTGGAGGTGGAGGCCCGCGCTCCTGCTCCCAGTTACCACGTAGCGCGGGCCGGTGCCTGTATGTTTCTCTCTGATGCGGGCGAGCGCAGCGAGCCCGCATTCCCAGTGTTCTTCGGCGACCGTGTTGGGAGCACTCGGGCCGGTGTCGCACTCCGAGTGCCTGCTGCGGACGGTGCCCCAGCACGGGAGCCGCGGTGCCTCCCGTGGGAAGTCGCGCTACGAGCGCCAATACAGGGCCGAGTCAGCATCGCGGCAGAGCCGAGTCGGTCGGAAAGGAGGTCCGCTTGAGCTACGAGTTCTTCGTCGGCATCGACTGGGGTAGCCGAGAGCACCAGGTCTGTGTGCTCGACGGCGACGGGGCACGTCTGCGAGAGAGCACCATCAGCCATGGTGAAGCAGGCTTGCGCCAGTTACTCGATTGGCTTCGACAGCTCGCTGGGCAAGATCTCTCTCGCGTCGCCGTAGGAATCGAAACCCCTCACGGCGCCATCGTCGATGTGCTCGTCGAAGCCGGCGCGCACGTCTACCATCTCAATCCGAAACAGCTCGACCGCTTCCGTGATCGTCACAGCGTGGCGGGCTGCAAGGACGACCGCCTCGACGCCTTCGTCGTCGCCACCTCGCTACGCACCGACCTGGCTTCCTATCGACGGGTCCATCCCGAAGATCCCACGATCCTCGAACTGCGCGAAGCTAGCCGCCTGGAACGGCACCTGCTCGAGCAGCAGCACGCCGTCGCGTGTCGCCTCGGCGGACAGCTGCATCGCTTCTGGCCTCAGCTGCTGGAGCTCGTGCCTGGCGCCGATGAGCCTTGGCTTTGGGCCTTGCTGAAGCTGGCTCCCCAGCCGCAGCAGGCGCGTCGGCTGACACGCTCGAAGCTGGTCAAGCTCTTGCGCGACCATCGCATCCGCCGCTTCGACGCCGATCGGCTGATGGCGGTGCTCGACCAACCGGCATTACCCGTAGCCGCGGGCACCATCACCGCCGCTACCGGGCACATCGCGGTGCTCATCGAGCAGCTCCAGCTGCTCCATCGTCAGCACCGCGACTGCACGGCCTGGATCGCTCGCACCCTCGCCCAGCTGCGCGACGAGGAAAACGACCAGCCCGAGCAGCCTCGCCAGCACCGTGACGCCGAGATCCTTCTCTCCATGCCGGGGGTGGGAAAGCTCGTCGCCGCCACGGTGCTGAGCGAGGCCTCGCGCGCTGTCGCCACTCGAGACTACCAGCTCATACGCGCCCTCAGCGGGGTCGCACCCGTGACACGTGCCAGCGGCAAGCGCCGCGTGGTGTTGATGCGTCGAGCCTGCAATCCCCGATTGCGCTACGCGATACACCACTGGTCACTGAACAGCTTGCAGCGAGATCCCGCCAGCCGCGCACGTTACGACCGCTTGCGACAGCGGGGCCTCACCGTCGGCCATGCCCTACGCATCCTGGGCGACGGCCACCTGCGGATTCTCATCGCCATGCTGCGCGACAGGACGACTTACGTCCCTGATCCTCCTGCTGCCTCTCCGTCCGAGGTGGAGGCAACTCAGAAGGAGGCAAGAGCGGCTTGACGAAGCGTGGGAAGTCCGCGGCGGCGGCCCCCGGATCCGCCCGCCACCCGCCGGCCGGATAGTCACCAACCTTCGCCCACCACCAACGCCAACGCGCTTGATGCGAGAATCCCCCGCCATGCCCGCGCCCGCCTCCGCCGCCGCCGCCGCCGCCGCGACAGCGGACTCCGCTCCCGCTCTCCGCTGCGCGGGCCTCGTCAAGCACTACGGCGACGTCAAAGCGGTCGACGGCATCGACCTCGAGGTGAGTCGCGGCATCTGCTTCGGCCTCCTCGGCCCCAACGGTGCCGGCAAGACCACGACTCTCGAGATGATCGAGGGGCTGACGACGCCCACGGCCGGGCGCATCGAGCTCTTCGGCCGTTCGTGGGGCGAGGGGCACGACCGCGACCTCCGCCGCCGGCTCGGCGTCCAGCTGCAAGAGACGCGGCTGCCCGAGAAGCTCACCGTCACCGACCTGCTGCGCCTCTTCCGCAGCTTCTACCCCGGCGGACGTAGCGTCGAAGACGCCATCCGCGTCGTGCAGCTCGAAGAGAAGCGCGACGCCCGCGTCGAAAAACTCTCCGGCGGACAGAAACAGCGGCTGTCCCTCGCCTGCGCCCTCGTCGGCGACCCCGAGCTGCTCTTCCTCGACGAGCCCACCACCGGCCTCGACCCGCAGGCGCGCCTCAAGATCTGGGAGATCGTCGACGACTTCCGGCGCGGCGGCGGCACGGTGATCCTCACCACCCACTACATGGACGAGGCGGCGCACCTCTGCGACCGGCTGGTCATCCTCGATCACGGCAAGGTCATCGCCGCCGGCACGCCGGCCGAGCTCGTCGCCTCGCTCGGCGCCGAGCAGATCCTCGAGCTCACGCTCGCCGGCGATGCCGAGGCGCCGCTCGACCAGCTCGGCGCGCTGCCCGGCGTGCGCAGCGTCACGCCGCGCGAGCGCCACCTCGTGCTGACGATCACCGATATCGGCGCCGCCCTGCCCGCGCTGCTGCAGCTGCTCGAGCGCGAGGGGCGCGCGGTAGCCACGCTGACGACGCACCAGGCGACGCTGGAGGACGTCTTCGTCGAGCTCACCGGCCGCGGCCTGCGCGAAGGCTGAGCGCGAAAGCGACGCGACGATGAGCGACCGCCTCGCCGCATCCGCTGCTCGAGATCACCCGCGCCCGGCTGCTCGAGTTCTGGCGCCAGCCGGAGGCGCTGTTCTGGGTGTTCGCCTTCCCGGTGATCATGGCGGTGGTGCTCGGCCTCGCCTTCCGCTCCAAGCCGCCGGCGGAGCTGCCGGTGGCGGTGCTCGGCGAGGGGCCGGCCGCCGAGCGGCTGGTGGCCGTCCTCGACGCTTCGCCGGTGCTCACCGCCAAGCGCATGGACGCGCCGGAGGCGGCGCGGGCGCTGCGCACGGCCAAGGTCGAGCTGCTGGTGTCGCCGCGCGGCGAGGGCGGCTCGGCTGCGTCAGGCGGCGTGGCGACAGCGGCAGTCCCCGCGGGCGCGAGTGCGGTGCCGGCCGTCACCTTCCGCTTCGACGCACAGCGCGCCGAAGCGCGGACGGCGCGCCTCGCCGCCGCCGACGCCATCGAGCGCGCCGCCGGTCGCCGCGACCCGGTGCCGGTGACCGAGGAGGAAGTGCGCCAGCCCGGCCAGCGCTACGTCGACTTCCTGATCCCCGGCTTGATCGGGCTCAACCTGATGAGCAGCGCGCTCTGGGGGTTCTCCTTCGCGCTGGTGCAGATGCGGGCCGGCAAGCTGCTGCGCCGCTTCGCGGCCACGCCGATGCGGCGCGCCGACTTCCTCGTCGGCTTGATGTGCTCGCGGTTGATCTTCCTCGCCGTGCAGGTGGCCTTCCTGCTCGTCTTCGGCTGGCTGGCGTTCGGGGTCGCGGTGCACGGCTCGGTGTTCGCCATCGCCGTCATCGGCGCCGTCGGCACCTTCGCCTTCACCGGCATCGCCATGCTCGCCGCCTCGCGCGCCAAGACGCTCGAGGGCGTCTCCGGCATCAGCAACCTGATCATGATCCCGATGTGGCTGCTGTCGGGGACCTTCTTCTCCTACGAGCGCTTCCCCGCCGTGCTGCAGCCGGTGATTCGAGCGCTGCCGCTCACCGCCTTCAACGACGCCTTGCGCCTGGTCGTCAACGACGGCGCCGCGTTGCCCGCCACTTGGTCGCAGCTGCTCATCCTGGCGTTCTGGGCGCTGCTGCCGTTCGCCGCGGCGCTGAAGCTCTTCCGCTGGCAGTAAGGGCCGGCGGCGCACCCGACGGATCAGGCGCGAACGCGCACGCGCTCGTAGAGGAACTCGGGCGCGAAGTCGGCGCCGTTGGGCCACGTCACCGTGTCCAGCGCGACGCGGAAGGACTTGAAGAACGCGAGGTCGCGGAGCGGCTGAAAGACCTCGCCGTCAAACTCGTCACAGAGATCGATCTCACCCTCGGTCCCATCGCTGAAACGCAGCCAGAGCGTGAATCCGTTGACGTACCGGGCGTCGGTGACGTGGATCAGCACGGCTACTCCAGAGGCGCGATCCACTGCAGAGGCTTCCCGTCGACCGCGAGCTGCCAATCTGCTCGAAGCTCGTCACGGTGCAGCTCCTCGACCTCATCGCCGAGGTCAACCCGACCGGCGACGACCCTCCCGGTGAGGACTCTCATGTCGTGACGCTAACAGCGGCGCGCCAGAGCCGCTCCAGACCGTCGGCGACGCGGACTTGCGGCGAATAGCCGAGCCGCGTGCGCGCGGCAGTGAGGTCGGCAAGCGAATGGCGCACGTCGCCGGCGCGGGGGGAGACGTGTACGGGTGGCACTCGGGTGCCGGAGATTTCGGCGATGCGGGCTGCGAGCTCGTTCATCGTCACGCGCTCGCCGCCGGCGACGTTGTAGGCGGTGCCGCAGGCCTCGGGCAGAGCGCCGGCGGCGAGCAGGGCCGCTTCGACGGCGTCAGTGACGTAGACGAAGTCACGGCTCTGCTCACCGTCGCCGTGGATCTCCATCGGCGTGCCGCGGCGGGCGGCGGCGAGGAAGCGCGGAATGACGGCGGCGTAGGCACCTTCGGGATCTTGCCGCGGGCCGTAGACGTTGAAGAAGCGCAGTCCGACGAGCTGCTGGCCCCGGCTGCGCGCGAGGACCGTCGCGAGCTGCTCGTCCATCGCCTTCGAGGCGGCGTACGGCGAGAGCGCTGCGCCCTCCTCGCCCTCGCGCTGGGGCACGCCCTTATGGTCGCCGTAGACGCTCGACGAGGAGGCGTAGACGACGCGCGACGCGCCCGCTTCGTGCGACGCCGCGAAGACGTTGGCGGTGCCGGTGACGTTGACGGCGATGGTGGACGCGGGGTCTTCCACCGAGCGCGGCACGGAGACTAGGGCGGCGAGGTGGAAGACCCACTGCACGCCGTGGCAGGCGCGGCGGCAGGCCTCGACGTCGCGCACGTCGCCGCGCTGCAGCTCGACGGTGTCGCCGTGGTGCTCCAGGTTGCCGAGGGCGCCGCTGCTCAAGTCGTCGAGCACGCGCACGCGCGCACGCCGCTCGACGAGCGCGTCGACGAGGTGCGAGCCGATGAAGCCGGCGCCGCCGGTCACCAGCACGCCCGCCCCGTCGAAGTCGGGAATCGGCATAGGCGGGCGACGATAGCTCACCACCACCGACCGTCGCGCCTCGAACCGAACGCCGGGGGGCGGCCGAGCGGCCGGCGATCCTAGTGACCCAGGTGCCAGTCGTACCCGTTCTCGTACCAGAAATCGCCCGGGCGCACGAAGCTGTAGCGCAGCGTGCCGATCCGCTTCAGGCTCTTCACCCCGTACTTCATCGGCGCCACCAGGCGCAGCGGGGCGCCGTGGTCCCAGGTCAAGCGGCAGGCCGTTGATGGCGTAGGCGAGCAGCGTCTGCGGGTGCAGCGCGCTCTGCAGGTCGAGCCCGACGTAGTAGCCGCGGCCCGGCGTCTCGATGCCGAGGAACGGCGGCATGCGGTGCGGCTGCCGCGGGTCGGCCGCCGAGCCGTCGCGCGCCGCCGGCGGGAAGCGCGCCATGAAGTCGGCGAGCCGGGCGCCCGTCCAGTGGACGACCATCGTCCACCCCTCGACGCAGCGCAGCTCGGTGACGAGGTCGTGCGCCGGCAGCGCCTGCACGTCGGCGCAGCGAGAGCACGAGCGGCCCCGCGGCGGCGCCCTCGACCTTCAGGCTCCACGCCGCGGGGTCGGCGTTGCGATCGAGCCCACGCATGCCGTTGACCCGCGGGTTGCGCGCCGCCGCCGAGCGCGGGTAGGTGGGCGCGAGGCGAGTCGGGTCCCACAGCGCTTCCCACAGCGCCTCGTTGGCCTGCAGCGCGCGGCGGAACGGCCACGGCTGGCCGGCGTCGCGCGGCCGCGAGATCAACCAGCGCCAGCCGAGCACCGCAGCGGTGCCGCCGGCCGCGAGGGTGAGGAAGCCGCGCCGCGACAGCGCGCGCGAGCTGCCGCTCGACGTCGGCATCGGCGGGAGTGGCGATGGCCGGTGCCTCCGATTCCGCGACCGGCTCGGTGCCGACTTCGCCGCCAGGCCTTGCCGTCGTCGTCGCCTCGTCGCTCGCCTCGGCAGCGTCGCTCTCGCGCTCCGGCCGCTCGCCGTCCACGTCGCCGCTCAACTCGCCTCCTCCGCCGCCCGCGGTGCCGCTGCCGGCGGCGCCGGTGCCGGCTCGTCGACCACCTCGACGCCGATCACCATCGCCCGGAAGTTGTTCCACCCCGCCCTGACCACCTGCGCGACGTGGACGAGGAAGAAGCCGACGTAGCCGATGGTGAGCCAGAAGTGGAAGAAGCGCGCCTGGCGGTAGCCGCCGAACGCCGCCGTGAGCCAGTTGACCTGCACCGGCTTGTAGATGGCGAGCCCGGTGAGCAGCGAGCCGAGCCCCATCAGCACCACCATGGTGTAGGCGATCTTCTGCGCGCCGTTGAACTGCCCCTGCGGCGGCTTGACCTTCGACAGGTGCAGGTCGTGCAGCAGCACCTGCCAGGCCTCGCGGAACGAGTGGCGGTCCGGCACCAGGTAGCGCCACTCGCCGGAGAGCAGCGTGTAGCCGACGTAGAGCACGCCGTTGATCGCGAACAGCCACATGACGAAGAAGTGCCACGCCATCCCCTGCGCCAGGCGGCTGTTGAGGTGCAGCAGCCCGTAGACGCGTCTGCGAAAGCTGCATGCGCAGCAGCGTGTAGTCGCCCCAGCCGATGCGGTAGACCGGGTTGGCCCAGTAGATGAGGATGCCGCTCCACACCATCAACGCCAGCAGCGGGAAGTTGAGCCAGTGGAACCAGCGGACGGCGAGCGGGTGCTTGGGCGCAAGACGCTTCATCAGGATGCGCTTCATCGCGATCTCAGGCGTGGGTACGGCGCTCACTCCAGACCGGTTCACCGGCGGTGCCGACGACCGCGACGATAGAGTGCGCCGGTGCCGCAGCCGCTCGCGCCGTCGCTCGTGCCGCACCTCTTCGCGCCGCTCGGCCGCGACCTCGTCGCCCTGCTGCGCGGGCTGCCGGCCGAGGCCTGGGAGCGCGCCACCGTCTGCCGCGCCTGGACGGTGAAGGACATCGCGGCGCACCTGCTCGACACCGCCCTGCGCCGGCTGTCGGTGGGGCGCGACGGTCACCGGCTGGCGCCGCCGCCTCTCCCCATCACCGGCTACCGCGACCTCGTCGGCTTCCTCAACGGTCTCAACGCCGAGTGGGTGACGGCGATGCGGCGGGTGAGCCCGCAGCCTGCTCGTCGAGCTGCTCGCCTGGGTCGAGCCGCCGCTCGCCGAGCACCTCGCCGCCGTCGACCCCTGGGAGCCGGCGACCTTCGCCGTCTCCTGGGCGGGCGAGGAGAGCTCCGCCGGCTGGTTCGACGTCGCCCGCGAGCTCACCGAGCGCTGGCTGCACCAGCAGCAGATCCGCCTCGCCGTCGGCGCGCCGCCGCTCGTCGATCCCGAGCTCTCGGCGGCCGTCTTCGACACCTTCCTGCGCGCGCTGCCGCACACCTTCGCGCGGCGCGCGGCGCCGCCAGGGACGGCGATCGTGCTCGAGGTGCGCGGCGAGCGCGACTACACCTACACGCTCGAGCGCGTCGAGCGCGCTTGGCGGCTGCTCGCCGGCGCCGCGGCCGAGCCCGCCGCCCATGTCACGCTCGACGAGCAGACGGCCTGGCTGCTGCTCACCAAGGGGATGCCCGGCGCCGAGGCGCGCGCCCGCGCCACCATCGCCGGCGACCCCGCGCTGCTCGCCCCGTTCTTCGACACCATCGCCGTCATGGCCTAGGAGGCCCGCATGCCCCGACTCGTCGCCGCTCCCATCGTCATCGAAGCCGCCGGCAACAAGCCGAAGCTGATCGAGGAGTTCGTCGGCGGCCCCAGCACCGGCTCGCGAGACGTCAGCGTCGCGCGCATGCGCTCGCCCGGCGGCTGGCAGGAGCCCGGCCAGCGCCCCGAGTTCACCGAGATCACCGTCGTCCTGCGCGGCCGCGTGCGCATGGAGCACGAGGGCGGCGAGCTCAGCGCCGAGGCCGGCCAGGCGCTGATCAGCGAGCCCGGCGAATGGGTGCGCTACAGCAGCCCCGACGCCGAGGGCGCCGAGTACGTGGCGATCTGCCTGCCGGCGTTCTCGCCGGGCATCGTGCACCGCGACGAGTAGTCGCACACCGCATCGAGATCGCTTCGCTGCGCTCGCGATGACGGCGAAATGTCATCGCGAGGAGCGCAGCGACGAAGCGATTTCGATGCGGGGCTCGCCACGGCCTCGGCGAGCCCCGCAGTATGCTCGGCACTCCGCAGGAGCCACCGTGGAAACCGCCACGCCATCGACCGATATCCAGCCGACCGCCGCGCCCGCCGCGGCTCGGCTGACTTGCCGTTTCTGCGGCGCCGGGCTCGCCACCACCTTCGTCGACCTCGGCCTCTCCCCGCTCGCCAACTCTTACGTCGAGCCCGCGGACCTCGGCAAGCCCGAGACCTTCCACCCGCTGCACGTCTTCGTCTGCGAGCACCTGCTTCCTCGTGCAGCTGCCGGAGAGCGAGTCGCCGGACGCCATCTTCTCGGACTACTCCTACTTCGCCTCGTACTGCGACAGCTGGCTCGACCACGCACGCGACTACGTGGCGATGGCGACGGCGCGCTTCGGCCTCGGCGCGCAGAGCCAGGTGGTCGAGATCGCCAGCAACGACGGCTACCTGCTGCGCTGGTTCGTCGAGCGCGGCGTCCCCGTGCTCGGCATCGAGCCGGCCGGCAACGTGGCGCAGGCGGCCGAGGCGCTGGGCATCCCGACGCGGGTGCGCTTCTTCGGCACCGCAGCTCGCCCGCGAGCTCGTCGCCGAGGGCATCCGCGCCGACCTGCTGGTGGGCAACAACGTGCTCGCCCACGTGCCGGCGCTCAACGACTTCGTCGCCGGGCTGGCGCTGCTGCTGGCGCCGCGCGGCGTGGTCGACGCTCGAGTTCCCGCACCTGCTGCGACTGATGGACGAGGGGCAGTTCGACACCATCTACCACGAGCACTTCTCGTACTTCTCGTTCACCACCGTGCGGCGGGTCTTCGCCGCTCACGGGCTGACGCTGTTCGACGTCGAGGAGCTGCCGACCCACGGCGGCTCGCTGCGCATCTTCGCCCGCCACGCCGAAGACGAGTCGCAGCCGGTCGAGCCGCGCGTGGCCGCGCTGCTGCGCGCGCGAGCAGAAAGCGCCGGGCTGCGGCGCCTCGACACCTACGGCGACTTCGCCGACCGCGTACGGGTGGTCAAGCGCGATCTCGCTGCGCTTCCTGCTCGACGCCGAGCGAGGCGGGCAAGCAGGTCGTCGGCTACGGCGCCCCGGCCAAGGGCAACACCCTGCTCAACTACTGCGGCGTCGCGCCCGCGACCTGCTCGCCTACACGGTCGACCGCAGCCCCCACAAGCAGGGGCGCTACCTGCCGGGCACGCGCATCCCCATCTTCGCGCCCGAGCGCATCGCCGAGACGCGCCCGGACTACGTGCTCATCCTGCCGTGGAACCTCAGGGACGAAGTGACGCGACAGATGGCGCACGTGCGCGACTGGGGCGGCCGCTTCGTCGTGGCGGTGCCGCGGCTCGAGGTGCTGCGGTGATGTCTGCCCTGACCGCGGGTCGCTGAGCGGAACGACGCATGTTCCTCGGCCACTTCGCCGTCGGCCTCGCGGCCAAGCGATTGGCACCACAAGCCTCGCTCGGGACGTTGTTTGCGGCGGCGCAGCTCGCCGACCTGCTATGGCCCGTTTTCCTACTTGCGCACGCCGAGCACGTCCTGGTGCGGCCGGGTGCCACCGCGGCGACGCCGCTCGTTTTCACGAGCTACCCGTACTCGCACAGCGTCGCGGCGCTGGTGTTGTGGGCGGCGCTCTTCGCCGGCGGCTACGCGCTGGTGCGCAGGAAGGGCTGGGCGGCGCCGCTCGCGATCTTCGCGCTGGTGCTCAGCCACTGGGTGCTCGACTGGGTGATGCACGTCCCCGACCTGCCGCTGACGCTCACCGGGCCGGAGCGGCTGGGGCTCGGCGTCTGGCGTTCGCTGCCGGCGACGTTGGCGCTGGAGCTCGCGGCCCTCGCCGCCGGTGTCGCCATCTACGTGCGCGCCACCAAGCCGCGCGACCGGGTCGGGCGCATCGGCCTCGCCGCCCTCCTCGCCTTCCTGCTCGTCGTCTACCTCGCGAGCGTCTTCGGCCCGCCGCCGCCGAACGAGCGTGCCATCGCCTGGTCGGGCCTCGCCATGTGGCTGCTGGTGGCGTGGGGAGCGTGGGTGGACCGGCACCGCGCGGCAGCGGGCGCCGCATCGACGGCGAAGGCATGAAGTGAACGCTCTACAAGCGCGGCACGCGCAACGCCGCGTGCCAGCTCGCGCATCTGCACCCGCGAAAGGACGCCCCGTGACCACACCCCCAGCCGAATCCGAGTACGCCCCCTTCTACGCCGCCTACGTCGGCAAGGTCGCCGGCGAGAGCGACGTCGTCGCCACCCTCGAGCGCCAGCTCGACGAGCTCGCCGCCCTCCCGGCCGCCGCCGGCGAGCGCGAGACCCACCGCTACGCCGACGGCAAGTGGAGCGTGCGCGAGGTGGTCGGCCACCTCGGCGACGCCGAGCGCGTCTTCGGCTACCGCCTCTTCTGCATCAGCCGCGGCGAGCAGCAGTCGCTGCCCGGCTTCGACGAGAACACCTACGCCGCGCGCTCGGGCGCCGGCGAGCGGCCGCTGGCCGACCTCGTCGCCGAGCTACTGGCGTTGCGCGAGGTCAACCTCGGCGTCGTGCGCCGGATTCGCGCGGCGGAGTGGGACCAGCGCGGCGTCGCCAACAACCACCCGATCACCGTGCGGGCTCTCGCCTACGTGCTCGCCGGCCACTGCCGGCACCACCTCGACATCCTGCGCGAGCGCTACGGCGTGGCGGCAGCGTAACGCGGCGATGCGGCGGGTCGTAGGGAGCGGCGGACCGCGTCGCCCGCGACGACCGATCGATACCGCCACCGGTTCGCGCGTCACGGGTGATGGGCAACATCACGACGAGCTACCTGCGCCGCTTCGCGCGGTGACCAATGTCGACCGAGGAGAACAAGCGGACCGTCCGCGCCTTCGTCGCCGAGGCGCAGTGCCGCGGCAACCTCGGCGCGATCGACGCCTACTTGGCGCCGGACTTCGTCGACCACAGTCCGGCGCCGGGACTGCCGGGCAACCGCGATGGCGTGCGCGCGCTGTTCTCGGCGCTATGGGCGGCGTTCCCCGACCTGCAGGCCACGATCCACGACCAGGTGGCGGAAGGCGACAAGGTGGCGACGCGCAAGACGCTCAGCGGCACCCATGACGGACCGTTCCTGGGCCTGCCGCCCACCGGCAAACGGGTGTCGTTCGACGTCATCGACATCCTGCGTCTCGCGGACGGCAAGGTGCTCGAGCGCTGGTGCGTCGTCGACCAGCTCGCCTTGTTGCGTGCAGTCCGCTCCCCGACCAAGGCGAGCACCCGCCGTCGCCGACCGCTCACCCTCGTGCGCTGAAAGTGACGAAGGCACCGCTGACCCGCAGGGCGTGATTGCAGGAGGCGCCGGGCTTAGACTCGGCGACGCATGCCCGACGACGTGGTGCTGGTCGACGTCACGACGGAGCACCTGCCCGTGCTGTTCGAGCAGCAGCTCGATCGCGAGGCCTCGCGCATGGCCGCCTTCCCGCCCCGCGACCGCGCGGCGTTCATGGCCCACTGGGCGAAGATCCTCGCCGACGCGACGCTGACGAAGCGCGCGATCCTCGTCGGCGGCCGGCTGGCCGGCCACATCGGCGCCTTCACCGCCGGCGGCGAGACGTTGGTCGGCTACTGGCTGGGCCGCGAGTTCTGGGGGCAGGGGATCGCCACCCGGGCGCTGGCCACCTTGCTGCCGCTGGTACCCGCGCGGCCGCTCCACGCGCACGTGGCGAAGCACAACGTCGGCTCCATCCGCGTCCTCGAGAAGTGCGGCTTCACCGTCGCGCGCGAGGAACGGGTGACCGAGAACGGCGAGGAGATCGCGGAGCTGGTCATGGTGCTGGAGGCGACTCCCGCCGGCTGACGACCTCCTCGCTCCCCTCCGCCAGGGGGCGCCGGGAAGCGGGAGGTTTGCACTTGCGTTCGTCCTCTCAGTGCCAACCAGGGTAGGATTGCCGGCCAGGCAAACCGGCGGGGCCCCGGCGGGTCCCGCTTTCACGTCCAAAAGGAGGATCCATGGCTACAGGGAAGTCCGCGGGACAGAGTGCTTTCATGGCGCCGGTGCAGCCCGACGAGGCGCTGGGTGCGGTCGTCGGCAACGCGCCGCTGCCGCGCACCGAGATCACCAAGAAGGTGTGGGAATACATCCGCGCCAACGGGCTGCAGGACCAGAAGGACAAGCGCACCATCAACGCCGACGACAAGCTGCGCAAGGTCTTCAACGGCAAGGACAGCGTCAGCATGTTCGAGATGACCAAGCTGGTGAACGGCCACATCAAGAAGGGCTGAGCCCCACCACGGGTGAGCTTCCGGCGGCGGCCGGCCCTGGGCGGTGAGCGCAGGGCCCCCGCCACACCCCGGCACTCGACGCAGCAGCACTCGACGCAAGCGCACTCCACGTAAACAGTCCGCCCGCGCCCCGGCGCGGGCGCGACCGCGGAGCCCCGCGACGAAGGGACCTCGACGCCGCCCCCGCTTCGTGCTCGCCGCCACGGTGCTGGGGTCGGGGATGACCTTCATCGACGCCACCGGCGTCAACGTGGCGATGCCGGTGCTGCAGAAGGACCTGCACACCAGCCTCGCCGGCGCGCAGTGGGTGGTCGAGTCCTACCAGCTGCTGCTCGCCTCGCTGCTGCTGGTGGGCGGCGCGCTAGGCGACCGCTATGGCCGGCGACGGCTGTTCATGATCGGGGTCGCGCTCTTCTCGCTCACCTCGCTCGGCTGCGCGCTGGCGCCGTCGATCGGCACCCTGATCGCCGCCCGCGCCCTGCAGGGAGTGGCCGCGGCGCTGCTGGTGCCTGAGTCGCTGGCCATCGTCTCGGCCTCGTTCGACGACGAGGAGCGGCCGCGCGCCATCGGGCTGTGGTCGTCCTTGACCTCGCTGACGGTGCTGCTCGGGCCGGTGCTCGGCGGCTGGCTCGTCGACCACGCCTCGTGGCGCTGGCTGTTCTTCGTCAACCTCCCCATCGGCGCCCTCACCCTGGTGCTCGCCGCGGTGGGCGTCGAGGAGTCCCGCGACCCCGGGCAGGCGCGGCTGGATTGGGTCGGCGCGGTGCTGGTCACGCTGGCGCTGGGGGCGATCGTCTACCCGATGGTCGAGTGGTCGCACGGCGACCACGGTCGGCTGGCGGCGATCCTCGCCGCGGGCGTCGTGCTGCTCGCCCTGTTCGAGCGGGTGGAGCGGCGCATCGACTCGCCGATGCTGCCACCGGACTTGTTTCGCTCGCGCACCTTCAGCGCCGCCAACCTGCTGACGCTGTTCCTCTACGCGGCGCTCGGCGCGGCGATGTTCTTCATCCCCTTCGAGCTCATCGACCTGCAGGGCTTCTCGGCGACAGAGGCGGGGGCGGCGAACCTGCCGATGGTGGTGCTGCTCACCGTGCTGTCGCCGCTCGCCGGCAAGTGGGCCGCCAAGCACGGCTGGCGGGGGCCGCTGATCGCCGGCCCGGCGATCGCCGGTGTCGGTTTCGCGCTCTTCGCGCTGCCTGGGCTCGGCGCCGGCTACTGGACCTCGTTCTTCCCCGCCGCGGTGGTGCTCGGGCTCGGCATGGGGATCACCGTGGCGCCGCTCACCACCGCGGTGATGAGCTCGGCCGGGCGCGAGCACGCCGGCATCGCCTCGGGGGTGAACAACGCCGTGTCGCGCGCCGCCGGGCTGCTCGCCATCGCCTTCGTCGGCATGGTCGTGGCGCTGATGAGGGGCCGCCTGGCGGCCGCGGGGGCGGGCGCCGACGCGGCGTTCCTCGGCGGCCTGCGGGTGGCGTTCCTCGTCTGCGCGGCGATGGCGGGAGTGGCCGCGGTCTTCGGCGCGATGACCGGCGGCGACGCAGCGGGGGCGCGGGCAGCTGCCAAGGCTCGGTCGAAGTAGCCGCGTCGCGGCGCGCCGCCGTGACTCAATCGAAGTAGCCGGTGACGTCCACCACCAGCTGAACCGGCCGGCTGCTGCGTGCCGCGAAGGCGCCGGCGGCGGAGAGCGGCACTCGCACGCCAGTGGAGTTGCCGCGCGGCGCGCGGAACGGCAGGTTGAGGCCGCTGTTCGCCGCGGCGCCGGCGGCGAAGAGGCGCAGCGATCCCGCGCGCCGCGCCTGCAGCACCGAGACGTCGGCGGCGACCGCCTTGGCGCCGGCCGGGATGCCGCAGCGCCCGGCGGCGCCGAAGGCGCGCGTCCGGTTGGCGACGAGCGCCGGCCCGCCGAGCTCGCCGGCAGGGTTGCGGGTGTCGACGAGGCGACAGCTCGGCAGCGCGTGGAAGCCGCCGCCACCGCCGCCGCCTCCTCCACCGTTGCCGCGCCAGCCCAGCTGCACCACCTCGAAGTCGCTCGCGCGCAGCGAGGCGAACGCCGGGTTGAGCACGTCGTTGTCCCAGCGGCGGTCGTAGGTGCCCTGCACGTACAGGTTCGAGCCGTTGTCGGCGACGATGAGCCCGTAGGTCTTCATCGCCTGGAAGATCTTCTGCACGTACGCCGGGTAGCCCGAGAGGTCCTTGCTCGCCTTCAGGCGCAGCCGCGCCCCCATCGGCAGCGCGCCCGGCGAGCTGCCGGCGCGGTGCGAGGCCGGCCAGACGTAGCCGTTGGTGCGCTGCACGGTGACCCGGAAGGCGTGGCGGATGGCGTCGGGCCCGAACACCTCGTCGGGGCGGACGAGGCCGGGGAGGATGGCGAGGCCGGCGGCGTCGGCGCTCGTCCAGCCCTCGGGACGACGGTCGTTGGCGGTGAGCAGGAAGACGGCGCCGGAGCCCGCCTCCCAGCGGCCGTTGCGGCCAGGCGGTGTCGTAGAGCTCGTAGAGGATGCGGCGGTCGCGGTCGACGATGAGCAGGTGGCGGTCGCCGCCGGCGCGCGCGTCGTCGCCCGCCCAGCCGCCCTCGATCCAGCGCGTCTGCGTGCGCGCCTCGGGCGGGATCGGGTAGCCCGGCGGCCGGCCGGGCGCGCCGGCGTCGCTCTCGTCGCCGTAGTCGACGAAGGTGCACCGGCACGAGCGGCTGATCCTGGCCGACGCTGGCGTAGGGGAAGCCGTAGATCTCGGGATCGCCGGCGCCGCCGGCGTCGCCGCCGAAGTCGGGGTGCATGCCGGTGGTGCGGCCGATGTAGTCGATGAAGTTGCCGGATGCTCGGGTCGAGCGGCGCCGCGCTGACGTCGAGGTTCCACCAGTTGTCGGCCGGGAAGAGAGGCAGCGGCTGCGGCAGCGGGCCGTTCTGCACGGCTTGCGCGCGGGTGGGCGCGGGCGCGAGGAGTAGCGCGAGCGCAAGCACGGAGAGGGCGAGCGCGCAGGCCGAGGGCGGCAACGAAGGTGAGCGAGAGGGCAGCGACATGCGCAACAGGTTAGCGCCCGCCGCGGCGGCCGCGCTGTCGGAGGCTTCACAAGCCGCGCGTGACAACGGTTATCGTTCAGCCGCGCCGCTCATCTAACGTCGCAAGCGGGGTGGACGCCGCGGGCAGACCGCCGCGCCGGCGCCAGCCGCTCAAGGAGGATGTGATGCGAGGGCACGTGGCTGCACGGTTGGCGGTGGGCGTGTTCGTGGCGACGCTGCTCGGAGGGTGCGCGGCGTGGTGCCGCCGGCCGCCTCAGTGCCCGCCCGCGGAAGTAGATCGGCCTGTGGCCGATGTCGACAAGCCGGCGGCGCAGGCGGACTTGCACCCCAGCAAACCGGGCGCAAGTTTCGCCACCGCCGGCCCGGCGTTGGGCAAGCGCGACCTGCAGCCGTGTTGCTGCGTCAACGGCGGCCACTACCAGTTCCTCGGCGCCGACCTCGTCGACGAAGAGCACCACTTGGTGGTGCGCACGCTCGAAGACCCCATCTACGGCACCGTCGTGCGCGTCTTCGACGACAACGACCCCGACCGCGCCACCTTCGTCCTCCACCGCCGCGACTGCACCAAGCTCGACGCCAAGCTCAAGCCCACCGGCGCCTGGATCAACGGCATCAACGTCCTCTCCCTCGAGCTCGACCTCGACTGCCGCACGCCCGCAGGCGACGCCATCGCCGGCAGCTTCAAGGCCGACGAATGCAAGTGAGCGAGGGCGAGGCCGCTCCGGCCCGGTCGCGCTGCCGCGGCGGGCCGGAGCGCCCGCACGGCCGCCACGCTCCACCTCGTCGTTCCGCTGGCCCACGGTGGCGCGCTTCCTCGCCACCGGCTCATGCGCCTCGACTACCTGGGCGTCGCGCCGCCGGACACGCCGCAGCGTGCCTCCAACCTCCGGCAAGCGATAGACTGGGTGGGAGTGATCCGCTTCATGGGCTGCCATCTAGCTGCCGCCTGGCGTCCGGGCCAGTGGTCGTGCACCGTCGTTGCGTTGTCGTCGAATACCTAGTTAGACGGCATTGCAAAGTCTCGCTTGTCGAGAGGGGGAAACAATCCAAAGATGGCCAAGCTACCAAGCGCCAAGGCCAGAGCAGCGAGGAAGCCGAAGCGCGCGCCGCGAAAGCGTGTAAGCAAAGTCTCGCACGCTCGCGATGTTTGCTTTGTCATCATGCCATTTGGGGGCTGGCTTGATGACTACTACGATGCTATCTATGCGCCAGCTATCGAAGAGGCTGGCCTCGAACCGCATAGGGCAGACGATCTCTTTAGGCCAAGCACGATTATCAATGACATCTGGGCGTACACGCAGAAGGCAAGACTGCTTGTAGCCGACCTCAGCGGCAAGAATGCCAACGTCTTCTACGAACTGGGGCTTGCCCATGCCCTTGCCAAGCCAGCGATTCTCGTCGCTGAATCGATGGATGAAATCCCTTTTGACCTGCGGGCGCTACGCGTCCTAGTATTTGACAAGAACGATCCGCGTTGGGGCGAAGCCCTCCGCGAGCAAATCACTAGCGCGATCAAGGAAGTCCTCAAAGCCCCCAAAGAGGCCGTTCTGCCCGCTTTCCTAAACGTCAAAGAGTCACCGGCGAACAAATCGGTGACGCCGCACGAGAGGGAACTGATTGAGATCAAACAGGAAATGGACCTTCTTAGGCGCGAAGTGAGAGCGCGTGCGACACAGGACGACTTGTTGCACAGCACCCGGCTCGGGCCAACGGAAGCCATCTCTCTCATTGACCTACTTGTTAGAGAAGGCCTCCCCGAAGGCGCAATCGTGCGTCGGCTGAGGCCACTTGGGCCCCCGTCTTCCTGGATCATCACCGAAGTTAGGCGAGCGAGGACTCGCCAGCGTCGGCGCGGCAAGAAGGTGCCCTTGCCAGCAATAGACTTGACCGGCATCGCGAGCAAGCCAGATCCCGCAAGCGACTGAACGGATGAGCACCGGCTGAACTCAGACGCCGTAGAGGCGGTAGGGCAGCATCCACGACTATGAATCGCATCTCGGAAGTGGATCTCGGAACGGAAGACTGTCCACACGGAGCCAACGCTGCTGGTCATGGGCGTCCCTCTAACCCCTTCCTCTTTAAGTTCGAGAACACCGCCTTTTGGCGGGGATCAAGCACACGCCCGACGAGCAACGCTCCACAACATCACCGTGGTGAGGGCACAGGGTATGACGCCTTTATTTCCCACGCCACCGAGGACAAGCGTTACGTGGTTGCCCCCCTGGCGGCCGAGCTACGCAAGGCGGGCCTCCCAACATGGTATGACGAGTTCGAACTCCGAGTTGGTGACAGCTTGCGGCGCCGAATCGACATCGGCCTCGCCCAGAGTCGCTTCGGGGTAGTCGTACTCTCCCCGGCGTTCTTCGCGAAGAACTGGCCCCAGTATGAGCTCGACGCTCTCGTCGCTCGCGAGATGGACGGCGCGCGAGTCATTCTCCCTATCTGGCACCGCATCACCAAGACAGAAATTCTTCGCATTAGCCCGTCGCTTGCCGACAGAGTCGCCTTGAGTACGGACACGCTTACTATCAAGGAGATCGCCGAGAAGATATCCGCAACCATCCGTATTCCCACATGAGCCTGACCGCAGCCTCACGCGGCTGAGCAGCCGGGGACATGGTAACAAAGCCAAAGCGGAGACAGGGCGACAAGCGGTTTCCTCGGTGCGCTCGCTAGACTGGCGGCGTGCGCGACGTCGGCACGCTCGCCGCCATCTGGGTCAAGCGCTGCAAGCGTGGACCGATGGACGCCGCGCTCGCGGGCGAGCTGGTGGCCGGGCGCGGCCTCGTCGGCAACACCAACCAGGGCGGGCGGCGGCAGGTGACGTTGATCGAGGAGGAGGTGTGGGCGGGGTTGATGAGTGAGCTCGGCGGCCAGCTGCTGAGCTCGACGCGGCGCGCGAACTTGGTGCTGCGCGGCTTTCCGCTGCGGGACAGTCGCGGGCGCGAGCTCCGCATCGGCGATTGCGTGCTGCAGATCAATGGCGAGACCAAGCCGTGCGAGCGCATGGACGAGGCGCTGCCGGGGTTGCGGGCGCTAATGTTTCCCGACTGGCGCGGCGGCGCCTTCGCCTCGGTGGTCGCCGGCGGGACGATCCGCGTTGGCGACCCGGTCGCCTGGGTAGCGGCCGGGAGCGAGAGTCAGCGCGGGGCGGGCTGAAGACCCGCGGGCTCCGCTGGTCGGAGCGACGCGGCTTCGCCGCGACGCCGTCGCCAAAACGGGCTGTCGGGCCAGCGCGTCTCGACGGCGTAGTAGTCGCGGAGCGTGTCGCGATACGCCGCAAACTCGCTGCGCACGAAGGTGCCGTGGCGCCGTAGCCCGGCGCGGTCTCCGCGTAGCAGCCAGTCTGCGATTGTGTACGAGGCGAAGATCCCGGAGCGCAGCGCCTTGAGGATGCCCTGGCCCGAGACGGGGTCGAAAGTGGAGGCGGCGTCGCCGACGTTGATCCACGACGACGGAGTTTCTGCCGGCGACGGCGGTGCCTCGGCCGGCTGGATCTGCGAGCCTGCCGGGAGCAGCCGCGGTGGGCCGAGCGGCTGCCACTCCGCCGCCACCCTGGCGACATGGCGCGTCTCGGCCAACGCGCGCAGCCAGGGCTCGAGGCGCGCGAGGCCGAGGCGCCGCACCTCGTCGGCGTCGGTCATGCACGCGACTACGCGGCGCCCTTCGGGGACCGCCGCGGTGTACCACCAGCCGTCGCGGAACGTTTCCACCAGCAGCTCCGGCACCTCGTCGCCGCCGCGGCCGTCGTCGCCGACGCGGTCATCATCGCCGCCGCGGCCGTCGTCGCTGGCGCGCTCGAAGTAGACGAAGCAGCCGACGAGATCGTCGACCTTCACCGGCCGCAGGCCGCAGAGCCGCCCCAGCGCGCCGGCCCGGCCGGTGGCATCGACGACGAAGCGCGCCGAGCACTCCGTGCCGTCGCCGCAGCCAACCTGCCAGCAACCTTCCCCATCGCGCTCGATACCTGTCACCCGCGCGCCGACGCGCAGCGACACCCGCTCCGCCGCCGCCTCGACCATCATCGCGTCGAAGCGCGCCCTATCCAGCCGCCAGCCGACCTGCTGCGGGTGCAGCAGGAGCTCGTTGCTGCCCACCACCGCGCTCCCCCACGCGGCCAGCGTGCGGTACGAGCGGCAATGGCCGTCGCTCTCGAACCTCTCCCACACGCCGAGGTGCCGCAGCACGGTGCGGATCGGCGGCGGCACGGTCTCGCCGATGCGCAGCGCCTCGCGCAGTGGCGCGTCCGCCAGCGCCACCCGCAGCTCGGGTGCAAACTGCGCCAGCGAGATCGCCGTCGCGCACCCCGCCGGTCCCGCCCCGGCGACGAAGACGTCGACGTCCGCCAACGACTGGCGTCCCGGCCCTAGTCGACCCGCACGGCGTAGAACGACGCCGTCACGCCCGCCGGGGCCACTTTGCCCGGCCCGCCGCCCGGGTGCGGGATGGTGCGGATCACCGAGCCGACGATCGCCGGCCGCTGGTCGACGCCGTTGGGCCACGCCGGCACCAGGTAGCCGTCGTAGTCGTAGATCCACTGCGCGCCGCCGACCTCCCCGACCCCCTGGAAGCGCGCGTGCATCGGGTTGCCGTACTCCCGGGCGCCCTTGAGCGCCAGTGACCAGCCCGGCCCGCCGATGGTGCCCTTCAAGAGCTGCATCGGCGCCTCCTCGATGACGATGGTGCCGCGGCCGAACTCGAGCGCGTCGAAGTCGGCGTTGACGTCGGGGTTGTTGAGCAGGCTGCGATAGGTCCAGCTGCCGACGAATGGGTTGTCGCTCATGGTCGCGCTCCTTCCGCGGTTAACCGTCCTCGTCCTCGGGCAGGGGCGTGCGCACGCTGACGTACTTCGCCCCGGGCGGCGGCCCCAGCTGGTCGGCGGGCTTGGTGGTGCTGTCGGGGACGTTGGGGTTGCGCACGATGAAGCCCAGCCGCCACCACTCGCTCACCATCTTGAGGTCGCCCGCCGGCGTCTGCGGGATGCCGCGGCTCCAGGTCGTCCACACCACTGGGGCCTTGGGATCGAGCGAGGGCACCTCGAAGCTTTGCAGCGGCCGGTGGGCTGGCCACCACAGCGTCACCCAGCTCTTCTGCGCTCGCTTCAGCCGCTCGTCGTGGTCGCTCTCCGGATCGATGACGTTCCAGTCCGCGTAGGTGACGTCGATCGGCTGCGACGTGCACTCGTTGAAGTCCGCCTGCCAGGGCAGCGCCATGTACTTGGTGAGGTCGCCCGGCTGCAGGCCGGTGCGGAAGTCGTTGTCCTGGGAGAGAGGGTCCTCGACGTTGAAGGTGAAGTCGGCGAGCGTGTCGTCGTGCGTCTGGTTGATCTGTGCCGCGCTCTGCAGGAAGTCGGACCACAGGCGGTCCGCCTTGACGCGGTAAGGCTCCCACCAGATCGAGGGGTTGCGCGCCACCCAGCCGATCTCGGCGCCGGGGCAGAAGGAGCCGCCCATCACGTTGGCGAGCGAGACGCGGTCGATGCCGCGGCCGGTCGTCGGCGGCGTCGTCGGGTAGGGCTGGAAGAGCGTGTAGTCGGCCGGCAGCCACCCTTCTTCCTTCTCGTTGACGAACAGGCCCTTCGCCCACTGGCGCAGGATGAAGAGCTGGTAGTCGGTGAGCCGCAGGAACTTCGACGGCACGTCGTTGGTGAGCGGGTTGTCGCCGCACAGCAGCGGCATCAGCGGCAGGTTGTGGATGCGGCTGCTCACCCGGTCGACGTACCGGAACTCGTTCTCTTCGCCGGCGCGGCGCAGCAGGTCGAAGAGGAACTGGCGCATCGGGCCGTAGCGGTCGGAGGTCTCGGCGTCGCGGCCCGCCTTGGGGCGCCGGGTCTCGATCACCGCCTCGCTCTGGCTGGCGTCGCGCAGCGCGGCGAGCTCGGCCGTGGGGGCGGACGGCGCGGCCGCCGCCGCGGCACCCTCCAAGCGGCCGTCGACGTGGCCGTCGACCTTGCATTTGGGCACCTCGCTCAGCTTCTCCGGATCGAAGGTGCCCCGCTTGTCCTGGTCATGCGGGAAGTTCGACGCCTGCAGGACGTCGCAGAGGAAGCGGAGCTCGTCGGGGCGGAAGAGGATGGGCCAGATGTCGCGGTAGAACCAGGGGCGGTACTGCGGGTTCCAGGCGAGGCGGCCCCCCTTCCAGTGCTCGAGCGCGCCCTCGTCGCGGAACGGGATGTGGACCGGCTCGTCGTACTTGCCGAGCTCGCCGTAGATCGCGGTGTCGAGGGCGAACTCGCGCAGGTAGAGGTCGTGCACCACCTCGTCCATGGTGACGATGTCGAGGATCTGCGGCACGAAGCGCGGGTAGGCCGCCAACACCCACGCCGGGTACTCGACGTCGATGTAGCGCGGCAGGTTCACCTGGTCGGAGAACATCACCAGCCGCGCCATCACCGGCCCGTCGGAGGTGTCGTCGTACCAGCCGTCGGTGTTGGCGTAGTCGTCGATGCGCGGCTGCCCGAGCTCGCCGAACCGCTCCGTCCCGGAGCGGCCGTGGCCGCCGAGCACCACCAGGCCGGCGGCGTCGTCGACCAGCAGCTCGCCCAGGGTGTCGATCGAGAACGGTTCGAGCTGCCCGGGGAAGGTCGTCGCGTAGCCGTCTTCGCCGCCGGAGCGGTCGAAGCTCGCCCGCCGCTTGCCGGCGTGGCCGACGATGCGCGGGCCGGGGTCGATGATCAGCCGGTCGCGGTCCTGCCCGGTGATCTCCGCGTTGCGACGCGGGTGATCGCCTAGGTAGCCGTGCTCCCCCCTGAGCGCGTTGAAGGTGTACCAGCACGCCTTCTTGTTGGCGAGGTAGACGCGCCACTGGATGTCGATCAGCTCGCCGCGGTTGCCGCCGCCCTCGACCTGGTCCCCCGGACGGTCTTTCGTCTTCACCCGCAGCGGCCGTCCCTCGGGCGAGTCGTCGTCGTAGACGAAGACCTGAAAGCAGGCCCCCTGCCGCTTGACGCGGCCGTGGCGGTCCTTGAAGGAAGTGACGTAGACCGGCTTGCCGTGGTGTGCCCGCGCGTTGCCGTCGCGGTCGCACTCGCGAGGCAAGCCGGCAGAAGTGTCGGGCGCGAGGTAGAACTCCTCCTCGCTGTTGCCGAGCCGCGCGATCCCGATGCCGGGATGGATCTTGTAGGTCGCCATGTCTTCCCCCTAATCGAACAGGCTCAGCGACACGCCCTCGAGCTTGAGCAGATCGGGGTCTTCCTCGTAGTCGGGCCCGATGACGAGCAACGTGACCTGCAGCGCGTCGCTGGTCTCGAGCAGCTTCTTGGCCGACTTGGTGACGTCGATGCGGTGGTTGCGCGGCGTGTTGTGGCTGCGCGTCCGCCAGTCGTAGTCGCGCGGCTGCGGCGGCGGCGGGTCGCAGTGGCCAGGGCCGCCGTAGCAGGGGCCGTGGCCGAAGATGGCAAGGTAGCCGGCGAAGTGCGGGTTGTCGTGCAGCGGCGTCTCGTCGTTGGCGCCAGGGTCGTTGAGGAAGGCGCGCACGAAGCAGGAACGCTGCAGCTGCGGCACCCAGTGCAGCCGGACCTCGGCGCGCCGGAACGCCTTGAGGTTGGGCTGGATCGGGATCGGCTGCGAGACGAAGCGCGCGATCGGCGCCTCGAGCCCGACCGGCATGAAGAAGGAGCCGCGCACGTACTCGTAGCCGAAGCGCGCGACGTCGAGAGTGTCTCGGATGGTGTAGTTCCACGGCGAGAGCACCGAGTCGAGGTCGGCCGGCAGGGCGTTGGGGTTGAGCTTCTGCCACTCCCACCAGGTGCGGTCGATGTTGACGTGGATGGGCCAGAAGACCTGGTCGTAGGAGGCGGTCAGGTTGCTGAGCATGTCGCCGACGTCGGGCTGGCTGTAGAGGTCCTCCCGGCTGTGGAACGAACGGCCGGCGACCCGCGCCATGGCGTTGCGGCGGGCCGCGGCGTTGGGCGGCGCGGCGGCGAGCTTCTCGGCCCGCGGCGGGGGCTCGTCGCAGGGGTAGGCGGTGGTGCCGGCGTCGGGGTTGAGCCCGCCGGTCCACAGGTGCATGGTGTTGTGGGGGTTCTGGTCGAGGAAGCCGAAGGCGGCATCGTAGATGCTGCCGCCGCCGAAGTCGCGGAAGTTGTTGAGGCTGAGGATCTCCGCCATGTCCTCGCCGGAAGGGAAGTGCCGGTGGAACTTCGTGTTGATCGTCTTGCCGCCGTACTCGGCGGGATAGCGCAGCGGGTACCAGAGCGCGTTGGAGGCGAGCAGCGCGTCGATCATGCGCCGGCGGTTGGGGTCCGTCTCGTTGGGCGTGACCTGCGTGTAGCCGATCGTCTTGATGACGTAACAGAAGAACTGGTGCTGCGAGGTGAAGTACTTGCGGACGCGGGCGAGATCCAGGAAGGCCTGCCTCTGCGCCGCCGTCGGCGGCGGGTCGAGCACGTCCACCAGCTTGCTGGCCTCGGCTTCGGTGAGGAACGCCTGGAAGGATTCCGGGATGAGGGCGCCGAGGTCGCTCCCCTGGTCCGTCTCCTTGGGCTGGTACTTCTCCGCCGTCCAGTCCCAGTACGGCAGCGTGAAGCGTGGGAAGAAGTCCTGCAGGTTCTGCTCGAACTCGTACATGTAGGCACGGTGCCAGGGCAGGAAGCGCTCCCAGCCGTGCTGGCAGTGGTTCTGGTGGATGAGCGCCTGGTTGTTGTAGCTGCGCCGGTCCTCGACGTGGTCGTTGAGGTCGTAGAGACAGCGAAAAGCTTGGCGCATGCGCTCGAGCTGGGTGTCGGAGAGGCAGTCGAGGTTGCCGCGCTGGCGCGGCGTGCCGGGCCGCGAAGCGATCCAGTCCGGCCACTCGACGGCGCCGAACTCCTTGACGCCGGCGAGCTCGACGTGTGGCTGGACCGTCGACTCGCCGGCGGCGGCAAGGACGGTGACCTCGTCGTCCTCCGCCGGGCAGCCGTCGTCGATCCAGTCGGCGATGAAGGCGACGTCGTCGTCGCCGACGCGGTCGCCTCCCCACATCAGCGGCGGGAAGCGGATGCCGTCGAAGGGCGGGGCGCCGCGCAACCCCTGCACCAGGCCCGAGCGCGCGCTGCGGCTCTGCCCCTGTCCGTCGCTGCAGCCGCAGGAGGTCGTCGCCGATTCGGGCGCGATCATGCGCACGCCGTGCACGCAGACGGCCTTGAAGTCGTCGAGGCTCGCCTGCCAGAAGCGGCCGTTGCCGCCGTAGTCGGCCGTGCTGCCGCGCGCCGCCTCGTCGAGGATCTGCTTGACGCGCGCGTAGCGGGTGCCGGAGTCGCCTGGCGATGTGGGTTCGCTGGCCACGGTTGCCCCTTTCGCGGAGGTGAGACGGAGCCTACCGCCGGGGTCACGGCAAGGCTACGGTCCACTGCTGGACGGGACGAGTTGCAGCTTGATTAGACGGACGCGGCGGAGCGAATTCCCCCTGCGCGCGGCGGTGTCGCGATCACCGCGGCCGCGAGACACCGACTGCAGCCTTGGTTCAGCCCAGCTGCGCCGGCACCCCGAGCAAGCCGCAGCCGCCCGAGCCGCCCGCGGCGCTCCAGTATCATTCGCGCGCCCAGGGAGAGCGAGACCGCAGGAGTGAGCCACAAGCCGCGATTCGGAGTGATAGGCGCCGGCGCCTTCGCCGAGACCTGCCACCTGCCGGGCCTGCTCGCCTCTCCCGACGCCGAGGTGGTGGCCATCGCCGGCCGCCGCCGCGACCGCGCCGAGGCGCTGGCGCAGCGCTTCGGCATCCCCCACGTCGAGCCCGACGCCGCCGCCCTCTGCGCCCGCGACGACATCGACGGCGTCGCCATCTGCACGCCCAACGAGGCGCACCGCGAGGCGGCCCTCCTCGCCTTCGCCCACGGCAAGCACGTGCTCTGCGAGAAGCCGCTGGCGCTCGACGTGCCCGAGGCGGAGGCGATGCTCGCCGCGGCGCAGGCGAGCGGCCGCATCCACCAAGTGGCGTTCACCTACCGCTATCTCTACGGCGTCGGCGAGCTGCGGCGCCGCGTCGCCGCGGGCGACATCGGCGAGCCCTACCTCTTCCGCGGGCATCACGAGTTCTGGGACGGGCTGCGCCCGGGCAGCGCCATCGGCTGGCGCGAGCTCGCCGGCCACGCCGGCGGCGGCGTGCTGTGGGACTCGGGCTCGCACATGTTCGACCTGGCGCGTCACCTGGTGGGCCCGGTGGCCGCCGTGCGCGCCGCCGTGCAGCTGCTGCCGCGCGAGGCGGTCGAGACGGCGAGCGGCGAGCGTCACGCCGTGGAGACCGACGACCAGGCGATGGCCTGGCTGCGTTTCGCAGAGCGGCGCGCGCGGCCACTGGCACGTGAGCCGGATCACGCCGACGCGCGAGGACGCCTTCGTGCAGGTGATCGGCCGCGAGGGAGCGCTCGAGGCGACCATCTCGCGCGGCAGGAGCGACCGCCTGCGCGCGGTCGCCACCGGCGCCGGCTCGCGCGAGTGGCGCGAGCTGCCGCTGCCCGAGGAGGCGTCGCGCGGCGGCAGCCACGCGCTGCTGCGGATGATGGCGAGCTTCGTCGAAGCATGTCGCCGCGGCGGGCTGAGCGACGACGACGCGTCGTTCGAGGACGGGCTCGCGGTGCAGCGGCTGCTGGCGGCGAGCCGCGAGTCAGCCGGCGAGCGTTGGACGGAGCTGCCGTCGTCATGACTGCTGCGCCGCCCGCCCGCCGCTCGCTGCTCTCGCGGCTACCGGTGATCTCCACCATCGCCACCGACGCCGCGCTGCTCGCGGCGCTGGTGGCCTGGCAGTGGGCCGAGCGCCAGCCGATCTGGCGCGCCCCGTGGCAGCTGCCGATCGCGCTCTCGCTCGTCAGCCTCGGCTGCGGCGCGGTGGCGCTCATCGCCTGCCGTCGCGCCAACCGGGTGCTGCTCTTCCTGCTCGACCTGGCAGCGGTGCTGCTGGCGGCGTGGCTGTTCAACCACCTCTACGGACGGCTGGATGTCGGCGGCCCGACGAGGTTCTGGGTGAGCTGAGCCGCCAGGCCCGGCGGCAGCTCGATTCGAGTCGCGCCTCCGCTAGCCGGCGACTTCCGCCCCGGCCGACCGCGGCGGCGGCGCCGCGAGCGCCGCGGCCTCGTCGGCGGCGGTGATCGCCCGCCCCCGCGTCTCCGGCAGCGTCCACACGAAGGCGGCGGCGAGCACCGCGAAGCCGGCGGCGAGCGCGATGCCGCCCGACATCCCCCAAATCGGCGCCACGGCGGCGATCGCCACCGGCGCCAGCAGCTGCACGCCGCGCGTGGTGTTCATGACGATCGACATCGCCGAGCCGCGCACGCGGGTGGGGAACAGCTCGCTCATCATCGGCCCGAACAGCGACCAGATGCCGGTGCCGATGCCGGCGACGAACAGGAACACCAGCACCAGCCGCGGCTCGCCGGCGATCAGCGGGTAGAAGACGGTGAACATCAACAACGAGCCGGCGGTGAGCAGGCTGAAGACGGTGAAGGCGATGCGCCGCCCGCGGATGTCGGCGGCGAAGCCGAACGCCGGGTAGCCGAGCAGCGCGCCGACGACGAAGGCGAGCGTCGCCTGCCCCGAGCGCGCCAGCGACAGCCCGCGCTCCACCTGCAGGTAGCGCGGCAGCCAGGTGATCATGAAGTAGTAGTTGGAGATCGCCAGCGCGGTGAGCACGAAGCAGCGCACGAACAGCGAGCCCACCGGCGGCGCCACCAGCGTGCGCGCTATGGTGGAGAGGCGGTGGCCGCGGCCCGCCGCGTGCCAGATGTCGGACTCGGGCACCAGCGGCAGCAGCAGGAGCAGCAGCACCGGTACCGCGCCGAGCCCGAAGCTCGCCCGCCAGCCGATCTGCGGCGTCACGAAGGTGCCGATGACGGTGGCGAGCCCCAGCCCCAGCGGCGCGCCGCTCTGCGCGAAGGCGGCGTAGCGGCCGCGCAGCGCGGCAGGGAAGGTCTCGCCGATCATCGCCTGTCCGGCGCCCCAGGCGCCGCCGATGCCGAGGCCGGCGAGCACGCGCGCCGCGGCGAGGGCGGCGAACGACGGCGCCAGCGCGCAGGCGACGTTGCCGGCGACGAAGGCGAGGACGGCGACCGCCATCGAGGTGCGGCGCCCGGCGCGGTCGGCCAGGGCGCCGAAGACGAAGCCGCCGACGCCGGTAGCGCCGATGGCCAGACCGGTCAACCAGGCGAGGGCGAGCTCGCTGGGCCCGAAGGCGGCCTTGACCGGGCCCAGCACGAAGCTCATCAGCATCAACGAGGCGAAACCGCTGAGCCAGACCAGCCAGGCGAAGGTCAGGATGCGCCAGTGGTGCGCGGTCGGACGGATCGCTTCGTGCAGGAGGGGCAAAGCTGCGCGAGAATAGCAGCCGGCGGCTGCCGCAGGCCCCGCTGGACGGTGCGTTTCTTGCTTACCGCATGACCCTCTCCCGCGAACCCGCACAGCTTTCCGTGCTCATCGTTGAAGATCACGCCGAGAGCCGGGAAGGAATTGCCGAGTACCTCACCCTTTGCGGGTTCGAGGTCACCACCGCCGCCGACGGCATGGAGGCGATCGAGATCGCCCGCCGGCTGCAGCCAAACGTCATCGTCATGGACCTCGCCATGCCGGTGCTCGACGGCTGGGAGGCGACGCGCCGGCTCAAGGCCGACTGGTCGACCCGCCACATCCCCATCATCGCCCTCTCCGCCTTCGGCAACCACGCCGAGGCCAAGGAGCTGGCGCTCGCCCTCGGCTGCGCCGCGATGCTGACCAAGCCCGTGCAGCCCACCGTCGTGCAGGAGTCGATCCGCAAGATCACCGCCGCCCACAGCGCGGCGCCGAGCGCGGACCAGAACTAAGAAGCGGCGCCCTTGGCGACGCTTCGTGTCGTGGCGCGGGCGCCGCTCGCGGCGGCCGCGGAATCAACTAAGGGCGCGCGGGGAGCGCCTCTACGACGGGCGCGCCGTCTGGCCCGGCGCGAGCGCTGGTAGGCCGGCGCCAAGCGCAGCATCGAAGAGCCGCCGGTCGTAGGTCACGAACGCTCGGAGATCGCTTCCGACGAGGAGCGCCGACGCCATGTGGATCGCGTCGAGCGACCGCAGCCAGGGTGGTGCGAGCGCCGCAGCCAGCCTTCGAACAGCGGCATCCACGTCGATCAATACGACGTTTTGGAGAAGCTCGCGCGCCTTCGCGGTCGCGCCCGTAGCGTCTTGGTCACGGCTTGCCGCCCTGATCACCTCGACCTCCGCGATGCAGCTTGCCAGCCGCAGCGGCCGTTCGACGAGGCTTTGACGCAGGGAAGCAGTCTCGGCCTCCTCGATCGCCAGCTTCACAAGCGCCGACGAATCGAGATAGACGACGCCGGGTGCCTCCATCTAGAACCGCTCTCCTTCGCGTTGCTCGGCGAGGATCTCACTCAAGGTAGGGCCCGTCGTCCGGGCCGGCAGGGGTTTGACGTCCAGCAGGTCCCCTTGCGCCGGCCGCGCCCGCCCCTCGCGGATCAACCGGTCAAGAATGCTCTCCTGCGGCGGCGGCAGTGGTGCGAGCACCGCCACAGGCCGACCGTGCTCCGTCACTTCGAGCGTCTCGCCCGCCTCAACCCGGCGAAGGTAGCGGCTGAGGTTCTGACGCAACTCGCGGACGCCGACCGTGTTCGACGCCGCTTGCTCAGGTGCTGGTTTCCGTGCGGGAGCCACCATGTAGCACAGCGTAGCACATCAGGCGCCCGCGAGCAGCGCCTCGACCTGCGCCAGCACGCCGACCTCGTCGAGGCGGTGCTGCTGCTCGAGCCACTTCTGGCTGCCGACTCGCTCCGAAAACGCGGACGGAACGCCGATGCGGCGGAAGCGGACGTTCGCGCCGGGGAGCTCGGCGAGCACCTCGGCGACGGCGCTGCCGAGGCCGCCGATGATCGAGTGTTGCTCGAGGGTGACGATAGCGCCGGTCTCGCGAGCGGCGGCGCGCACCGCTTCCTCGTCGAGCGGCTTCAAGGTGTGCATCGACAGCACGCGCGTCGCGAGGCCACGCTCGGCGAGCCGCTCCGCCACCGCCAACGCGGTGCCCAGCATGCCGCCGGTGGAGATCAGCGTCAGGTCGCCGCCGTCGCGCAGCCGGATGGCGCGGCCGAGCTGGAAGTCGATCGGCCCTGCGTGCACGTTGGGCTCGCCGGCCTTGCCGAGACGGAGGTAGCACGGCCCGTCGTACGCGACGACGGCGCGCGTCGCCGCCCGCGCCTCGACCGGGTCGGCCGGCGCCACCACCATCATCCCCGGCATCATGCGCATGACGCCGAGCTCCTCGGTGGCGTGGTGCGAGGCGCCCATGGCGCCGTAGGTGAAGCCGCCGCCGACCGCGACGACCTTGACGTTGGCCTCGTGGTAGCAGACGTCGTTGCGGACCTGCTCGAGGCAGCGCAGCGTCGGGAAGTTGGCGATCGAGTAGGTGAAGACGACCTTGCCCATCAGCGCCATGCCGGCGGCGAGCGAGGTCATGTTCTGCTCGGCGACGCCGGCGTTGACGAACTGGTCGGGCAGCTCGCCCATGAAGCGCTCGACCACCGAGAAGCCGAGGTCGCCGGTGACGAAGACGATGCGGCGGTCGGCCTTCGCCAGCTCGTAGAGGGTGTCGAGGAAGGCCGTCCTCACCGGCCGCCTCCTTCGGCGTGCGCCGCGTCGAGCTCGGCGAGCGCCTTGTCGAGGTCTTCGCCGCGCGGCGCGCGGTAGTGCCAGAGCAGCTTGTCCTCCATGAAGGAGACGCCCTTGCCCTTCACCGTGTGGGCGACGACGCAGCTCGGCCGGCCGGCGACGAAGGGCGCCGCCGCGTAAGCCGCCTCGATCGCCGCCAGGTCGTGGCCGTCGATCTCGCGCACGCCCCAGCCGAAGGCGCGCCACTTGTCGGCGAGCGGCTCGAGGTCGATCACCTCCTCGACGCGGCCGAGGCTCTGGATCTTGTTGTAGTCGACGATCACGGCGAGGTTGTCGAGCCGGTGCTGCGGCGCGAACAGCGCGGCCTCCCAGGTGGAGCCCTCGTCGCACTCGCCGTCGGAGACCATCGCCCAGAAGCGCTCGCCTCGCCCGTCGCGCTTGGCCGCCAGCGCCATGCCGGTGGCGAGAGCGAGACCGTGGCCGAGCGAGCCGGTCGACACCTCGACGCCCGGCATCTCCTTGTGCGTGGCGTGGCCGGCGAGCGGCGAGCCGTCCTCGTAGAAGGTGTCGAGTCGCGACACCGGGAAGTAGCCGCACTCGGCGAGCACCGCGTAGAGCGCCGCGCAGCCGTGGCCCTTGCAGAGGATGAAGCGGTCGCGCTCGGGCCACTCCGGCCGCGCCGGGTCGAAGCGCAGGAAGCGGGCGTAGAGGACGGCGAGCAGGTCCGCCATCGACAGCGACGAGCCGATGTGCGAGGCGTTCGCCTTGCTCGTCATCAGCACGCAGTGACGGCGGATGCGGTAGGCGAGCTCGCGTGGGTCGAGGCGCGGCGCCGCCGGCGCGTCGAGCGGCTGCGCGGGATCGAGCTCGGTCGTCACGAGGACACCGCCTCACCGCCCGCTGCAGCGCTGACGAGCGCGTCGAGGTAGCCGGGGTCCCCCATCCGCGCCGCCACCGCTGCCAGCAGCTCGGCGGCCGGCGCGCCGTCGGCGACGCGGTGGTCGAAGGTGAGCGACAGCACGCAGGTCGACGCCACGACGAGCCGCCCCTCCTCCACCGCCGGGCCCTGCTCCACCGTTGGCCGGAGGGCGATGCGGCCGACGCCGAGGATCGCCGACTGCGGCGGGTTGAGGATCGGCGTGAAGGCGTCGACGCCGTGGGCTCCGAGGTTGGAGACCGTGGCCGTGCCGCCGAGCAGGTCGGCCGGGCTGGACTTGCCGGCGCGGGCGCGCTCGCCGAGCTCGCGCACAGCGGCCGCCACCTCGGCGAGCGGCCGGCGGTCGGCGTCGTGCACCACGGGGACCACGAGGCCGTCGTTCACCGGCACCGCGAAGCCGACGTGAACGTCATCGAGAACGAGAATCTCGTCGCCGGCAACGACGGCGTTCAGCGCCGGGTGCTCGCGCAGCGCGTCGGCGAAGAGTTTGACGAAGAGCGCGTCCCATGGCGCCGCGCCGAGCCGCTCGCGCAGTCGTCCGCGCGACGCCACCAACGCGTCGGCGCGCACCTCGCGGGTGAGAGTGAGCGGCACTGCCGTCGCCAGCGACTCGCGCAGCCGTCGCGCGGCGGCGCCGCGGATACCGGTGAGCGGGATGCGGCGCTGGATGCGCCAGGGCACCGGGACGACGGGGGGCTCCGCAGCCGCCAGCACGTCGGCCTCGACGATGCGGCCGCCCGGGCCGCTGCCGACCACGTTGCCGAGGTCGACGCCGTGCTCGGCCGCGAGCCGCCGCGCCGCCGGGCTCGCCTTGGCGCGCGCGTAGCCCTCAGTCGGCGTCGCCGTTGGAGCCAGAAGGCCGCGCACCGGCTCCGGCTCGTCGCCACTCTCGGCCGGCACGCGCCAGGTCGCCTCGACGGTCGTAGCCTCCGACTCCTTCGGCGCCCCCTCGCCCTCATCGAGCACGTAACCGATCAGGCCTTCGATCGCCAACGGATCGCCTACCTTGGCGACCTGGTGCAGCACGCCGCTCGCCGGCGCCTCGAGGTCGTAGCTCGCCTTCTCGGTCGTGATCTCCGCCACCAGCTCCCCGGCCTCGACACGCGCGCCCGGCTCCACCAACCAACGGGCGAGCACGCCCTCGGCGGTGTACATGCCGAAGGTGGGCATCACGATGCGGGTGGCCATCGCTTCAGATGATGCGCAAGGCGCACGCGAAGGCGGAGGGGATGGCGGGCGCGGAGCCCGCCCTACGCCATTCGGAGCCCCCACGATGACGTCCGTAGCTCGGAGCGCAACGTAGGGCGGGCTCCGCGCCCGCCGTCGGCCGGCCCATCAAAACAGCTCCTCCACCGCGGCGATCACCTTGTCGGCATCGGGAGCGTAGAGGTTCTCGAGCACGGCGGCGAAGGGCACCGGGCACTCCGCGGCGGTGACGGTCTTGATCGGCGCGTCGAGCCAGTCGAAGCCCTTGTCGGCCACCCGCGCCGCCATGTCGCGCGCCATCGAAGCCGTCGGCGTGTCCTCGTCGACGACCACCAGGCGATGGGTGTGCGCAACCGACTCGAGCATCGTCGCCTCGTCGAGCGGTGCGAGCGTCAGCAGGTCGACGACCTCGGCGCTGGTGCCTTCGGCGGCGAGCCGCTCGGCGGCCTCGAGGCAGACGTGGGTCATGCGGCCGATGCCGGAGAGGGTGACGTCGCTGCCGCGCCGCACCACCTCGGCCTTGCCGATCGGCACCGTGTACTCGCCCTCGGGGACGGCGCCCTTGGCGGCGGTGCCGAGGAACTTGTGCTCCATCACCACCACCGGACCGTCGTCGCGATCGCCGCGAGCATCAGCCCCTTGGCGTTGTAGGCGGTCGACGGCACCACCACCTTGAGCCCGGGCACGTGCGCCAGCACCGCGTAGAGCGTCTGCGAGTGCTGCGCCGCGGCGCCGCCGCCGTAGCTGCGCTTGAACCCGTGCGTGCCGTATGCGGTGCGGATGACGAGCGGCAGCGTGAGCTGCCCGCCCATCATGTAGTGCATCTTCGCCGCCTGGTTGACGATCTGGTCGTAGCAGCAGCCGATCAGGTCGACGAACATGATCTCGACGACGGGGCGTAGGCCGGTCATCGCCGCGCCGACGGCGGCGCCGACGAAGCCCATCTCCGAGATCGGCGTGTCGATCACGCGGTCGGGGCCGAACTCGCCGATCAGGCCGCGGGTGGCGCGCAGCGGCCCGCCCCAGGCGTCGACGAGTCCGAGGTGAGCGCGGCCGGCGGCGCCGGCGACGTCCTCGCCCATGACGATGACGGTGGGGTCGCGCCGCATCTCCTGGCGGAGCGCGTCGTTGATCGCCTGGCTGAAGGTGAGCTCGCGCGTCGCCACAGCGGTATCGATCACGCGCGCGCTCCTGCCGCGCGCGGCGAATCTACGTAGACGCCGGCGAGCAGCTCCTCCGGCCCCGGCAGCGGGCTCGCCTCGGCGAAGGCGACGGCGTCGTCGAGCCGCGCGCGGTTGCCCGCATCCAGCGCGTCGAGCTCGTCCGCGGCGATCCCTTCGTCGAGCAACCGTGCGCGGAACAGCGGCAGCGGGTCGCGCTCGCGCGCCGCGCGCTCCTCCTCCGCCAGCCGGTAGCGCAGCGTGTCGTCGCCCTGGTGGTGGCCGTGGTAGCGGTAGGTCATGCACTCGACGAGGCTCGGCCCCCCGCCGGCGCGGCCGCGCCGCACCGCCTCGTCGGCGGCGGCGAAGACCGCCAGCACGTCCTGGCCGTCGACGATGACTCCCGGCATGCGGTAGGCGGCGGCGCGGTCGGCGACGTCGGTCGCAGGCGAGCGCGTACTCGGCCGGCGTCGCCTGCGCGTACCCGTTGTTCTCGCAGACGAAGATCACCGGCAGCTGCCAGATCGAGGCCAGGTTCATCGCCTCGTGCACGACCCCCATGCTCGCCGCGCCCTCGCCGAAGAAGGCCACCGCCACCTGGTCGGTGCCGCGCACGCGCGCCGAGAGCGCCGCCCCCACCGCGTGCGGCGTGCCCATGCCGACGATCGGGTTGACGCCGAGCATCCCGACCGAGACGTCGGTGATGTGCATCGAGCCGCCCTTGCCGCGGTTGGTGCCGGTGGACTTGCCGTAGAGCTCGGCGAGCATCTGCCGCACCTCGACGCCCTTGGCGACGCAGTGGCCGTGGCCGCGGTGGGTGGAGGCGATCCAGTCGTCCTGGCGCAGCGCGGCGCAGACGCCGACCGCCACCGCCTCCTGGCCGGTGTAGAAGTGCACCGGCCCCATCGGCACGCCGCGCTCGACGAGGGTCTTGAGGCGGTCCTCGAGCTCGCGCACGAGCCCCATCCGCTCGTACATCCAGAGCAGCTGTTCTCGGGGCGGGAAGGGGGAGGCGGGAGAGGCCATCGCGCGGTCGGAGGCGATGCTATCAGCCGCTGCCCGGCGGCCGGCCGCGGGCGCGCCGTCGCCGGCTTTATGGCGTGTCGACCCGCTCGGCTCTACGGGCAGGCGAGCACGACGACGACGTCGTCCACCAGCGTGTGGAAGGTGAGCGGCGGGTTCTGCAGCGAGCTCCAGGAGTCGACGACGATGCCGCCGGTGGCGCCTTGCAACGCCGCGACGGTCGAGTCGGCGACGTCGACCATCCAACCCGCCGGCTCGGCCACCGACGCCAGCCACACCTTGCCGTAGAGGTGCGTCGTCGCCTCGTCCTGCTGGATGACGCGGAAACGCACGGCGTAGACGAGCCCGTCGAGGTACGGCTGCGCGAGGTTCAGGAACGCGAGCTCGGTCTCGACGCCGCCCTGCTCCTTCCAGAGGCCGAGGCGCGGGAAGCCGCGGAAGCCCTCGACGAAGATGGCGTAGCCCTCGCCCTCGGGGTTGGTCTGTTGCAGGTAGCCGCCGTTTTGCCGCACGTAGAAGCCGACGCCCTGTGTCGACTGCTGCTCGAAGACGACGGTGAAGGTGACCTCGACGTCGCGCGTCGGCACCGCCGCGTCCATGCGGGCGAGCGAGTAGCTGGTGGGCGCCGGACGCAAGCGCCCGCGGCCGCCGGTGACGTCGGCGGCGGCGACGCCGCCGGTCTCCGACCAGCCGGGCGGCCACGACGCGCCGTCGGCGGCGAAGGGCTCGGTGGCGATGACGAAGGCGTCCCAGCCGCAGCCGGCGCCGTCCTCGAAACCATCGTCGAAGATCGGCTGCGCCGCGGCGGGCGACGGAAGGCAGCAGATCGCGGACGCGGCGGCGGCGAGAACGGCCAGGCCGGCGGTCCGTGCACGACGACGACGGCGGCGACTCCTCTGCATGGCGCGCGGCATTGTGGCGCGGAAGATCCCGGTTGGCAGTTCGCTGCAGCACAACCCGCTGGACGCTTGCGTCATACGATCAACGTACGTAGAGGACGAACCGGGGGGATCGAAAGGATGGCGTGGAAGCACTGGGCCTGCTGCGCAACAGCCGCGCTGGCCCTGTTAGCGGCGAGCCCGGAGCGGACGGAGCTTCGCTTCCGCTGGCCAGAGACCGCCAAGGCGAGGGTCACCTACACCGTCGAGCGCAGCCGCGTGCAGCAGAACGGGGCGACGTCGTCGACGAAGGGCACCTCGGGTTACGACCTCCTCGTGCGCCGTCGCGCCGACCAGACGGTCGTCGAGCGCCACCTCAGCAAGACGCCCAGCGACCCCGGCCCAACGCGTCCCGACGGCACGCCGCTACCCGGGATCGACCCCCTCCAGAAGCTGATCGACGACGCGGCGGAGCGCATCCCCATCCTCGTCGTCGACGCCGACGGCGAGCTCGTGGGCGTGGAGGGAACGGAGCCGATCCGCGTCGAGCTGGAGAAGATCCTCGCCGGCTCGCCGCTGCCGCCGCAGACCAAGGAAACGTTGCGGGGCATCTTCACCGACAAGGCGCTCGCCTCCATCGCCAAGCAGCAGTGGTCGGTGTGGGTCGGCATCTGGAAGGGCCAGGTCCTCGAGACCGGCCGTCCGTACACGCAGAAACGGCGCGGGCAGTTCCCCGGCACCGCGTACGACGTCGGCCTGGTGGTCGAGACGCGCCTCGCCGGCTACGTCCCCTGTCACTCCCCCGCCAAGGATCGCCGGTGCGTCGAGCTCCACCTCGAATCGCGGGCCGATCCCGAGGACGTCGCGCGCACCATCGAGCGCCTGAACCTCAGCGCCACGGCCGGCATTCGCAACCTGAGGCTCGAGCAGACCTTCACCGTCGTCGCCGAGCCGGGGACCTTGCTGCCGCACCGCTGCACGCGTTCGCTGGTCTCCGAGATCGAGCACGCGCCGGGCAGCGGCGGCGCCCCGCGCTCGCAGAAACTGCTGGAGACCTGGGAGCTCGACTACGAGCCCTAGAGTCCCGACGGGGCACTGGACCCCGCCGCCGGCGTAGCCGTGGCCTTCGCCTACCCATCGCAGCGGCTGCAGGACTGGCTCTCCCAGCAGTGGGTGATCGCGCTCGGGCGGCGCATCGAGCCGGCGGCGGTGCCGTGGTTGGCGGCGCCCTACGGCATGGTCGACATCATCGGCGACAGCTACCTCGAGCGGCTGGCGGCGAGCGAAGGGTTGGCGGTCGAGCGCGCGGCACGGCGCCGGCGCGACGAAGCTGGCGGCGAGGAAAGCGGACTCTTCACCATCGACCAGCTCGGGCTCGACGCCGCCTCCGCCGCCCGGCTGCACCCCGAGATCGCGGCCTTCTACCAGCGCACCACGGCGTTCGAGCTCGAGATGTGGGTGCTGTGGAGCCCCTGGTTCTGGGCCGGCGGCAACCTGCTGCGCCGGCTCTACAGCCGGCGCCTGCAGCAGCTCAACCTGCCGATGGGCGCGCGCGAGACCTCGCGCGGGCTGCGCAGCGAGATCATCCGCCTGCGCGCGCCGGCCGGCGAGGTCCGCCACATCATCTGGTACCGCCTGCTCAAGTCCACCGGCGAGGCGCTCTACTCGGGCCTCTACGGCATCGCCGACCTGCCGTCGGGCGAGCGCTGCCTCAAGATCGTCTTCCCGCTGCCGCGCGGCAACGCCACGGAGATTTTCAAGATCGCGGTAGGGCCGGAGGGCGACTTCCTGCTCGACACCGACGGCCGCCACTTCGGCGACCCCGGCTTCTACTTCCAGCTCGTCGACGGCCGCGGCCAGCACCACGCGCAGCACATCCCGTCGTTCCGCGACCGCCTGCGCGTCTACGTCGACGAGGACGGCGTCCTGCGCGCCGACCAGGTGTTCACGCTGTGGGGGCGCACCGTCGTCGAGCTGCGCTACCGCATGCTGCGGCGCGCGCGCTGACCGTCGCGCGCAGTCCTATAGTTTGCGCGGATCCTTAGCTGAAGAGTTCCGTGAGCGGAATCTCGAGGCCGGGTAGCAGCGGCGAGCGCAGCACCGCCGGCGTCACCAGCTCGTCGGGGGCGTCGTAACGCGTACCGCGCAGACGGTACACGAGCAGGCGCTTGCGCTCGTGGTCGAGGATCCAGTACTCCTGCACGCCGTGCTTCTCGTAGAGGGCGAGCTTACGCGTCTGGTCGCGCTTGCGCGTACCCGGCGAGAGCGCCTCGACGACGAGGTCGGGCGGGCCCTCGATGCCGCGCTCGGTGAAGGCTTCCGCGCGAGCGCGGGAGACGAAGAGCAGGTCGGGCTCCACCACGCTCCAGTTCGAAAGCTTGACCTCGAACGGCCCGAAGTACACCCAGCCGAGTCCGTGATCCTTGACGAAGCTGTAGAGCCTCACGCCCAGCTCTTGGAGCCAGTGTTGATGCCACCTTCCCGGCGCTGGAGTCACTTCGTGCTCCCCCTCGATCAGCTCGTGACGCAGATCGTCGTTCTCGGGGAAGAGCAGGTAGTCCTCGTAGGTGAGCTTGACCGCGACGTTCGCCATGGCGACGCCCTCTCCCGTCATCCTACACAAACGGAAAAGCGCGGCGAGAACGCTCCGCCGAGTACGGCCGGGTCCAAAGACCACATGGACGACGCAGCTAGAAGCCTCGTATCTAAGGCGAATGGCGATGCGAGAGCCTCTGCGGTCCGCAAAGGTCGCTGTCGTAGGGCTGGCGCTGATGGCCGCATTGCTGATCGCTTGTGAAGTGCGGACGCCCTGGAGCCGCGGCGGCGGCGACAAAGCACGCGAGGCCGTCCTCCGTACGGACTTGCGCACCTTTCGAGATGTGATTCGGCAGTACCGGGAGGACCATGGTCGTTACCCTGACAGCCTCGAAGCACTTGTGAGAGAGGACTATCTGCGGGCGATTCCCGTTGATCCGATAACGAAGAGCTCGGCGACGTGGACCGTGGCTCGAGTCACCGTTGACGGTCGGACGGGAGTCGCAAACGTCCACTCGGGCTCAGACGAGCGCGGGTCAGACGGTCGACCGTATTCGCAATGGTGACAGGCACGAGAAGCGGCGCGATGTCGAACGCGTCAGTCGCCGCCACCGCCATCGCCCCCACCGCCATCCCCACAGCCGCCATCACTGCCCGCGCCGTCGGAGCAGTCGCCGGTCTCGCTGGCGCTCACGTCGACGTGGCCGCCCCCATCGCCGCCGTCAGACCCCGACCCGCGGCCATGCTGGCGACGGGGACGGCGCTCTCGATATGCATTTAGGACGAAGCCTGCCGCCAGAATCGCTAAAAGGGGCAGGACCAGGCTGAACAGCGCGCTTTCTCTCATGTGTGGCTCCTTGCGCGAGGTCAGGAGAGCCCGGAGATGTCGCCGAAGATCTCAAAAAGGACCAGAACAACGTCGCCGACCGGCTCGAGGGGCTCCAAGAGCTCGAGCCCATCCAGAACGCTGAAGCGCTGTGACGCCGAGCGCGCGTGCAAGGGGCCGGTGTAGTAGTCGACGACCCGGGCAAACTCACCACCGTCGAGCCAAATGGCCCCACACTGCTGACACTGGTCCAGGCTGGCTCCCTGGGACTGCAGGTTCTTCATGAGCGGGCCGCGGCTGCAGAGGCAACGGACCGTGCCTTCGTGTACAAGCGTTCTGGGGATGTTGTTGGAGAGAGGAGCCTTGGAGCCCCCAGCCACCCGAAGAGCCATCGCAGTCAGCTGAGCCTGGGGCAACCACAGGCCGTGGCATTCCTCGCAAAAGAGGTGCGCAATGTCCGCCGTTGACCGTGGCGCGAGCGAGCGCCGATCACGTGGACAGAAGCTAGCAGCCGCGGACGCGCCCACGATCTTCTCTACGTGCCCTTGGCCCACGTCATTCCCTGCCGTTGGCGTCCACCCTCTTCGAAGCCGCGGCGCACCGCCAGCCGGGGCTACAGGCTGGTCGCACAACTTTTCCTCTACGACCGCCGGCTCTGGCGTGGAGACCGCCTGCACACAGCCGTCCACGTCGCGTTCACCCTCCTCTGGCTATGGATCACCGCCGTCGCCAGTTCGCTAACAGTCGTCGGAGCGGCCCGTGAGGGAGAGAACTTGCTGACGCTTGCTCGTAAGGATTAGCAGTATCACGCCGATGAGCAGCATCGGGATGCCCCATGTCAGGGCCTTCAGTGCCTCGAGTGACGCGGCAGGCGAGTCCGTGCCGCCGGCGGGGGGTGTGACCACAGCCCCATGAAGGAGTGTCTCGAACCAGCCCGAGGCGAAGACGGCTCCCGCAGCTACAAGGCCGATGGCAGTGAGACGGAGAAGCAGGCGAACGTGGCGCTTGGGGGTGCTCATACCCCTTAGATCCGCGGCGCGGACCGGCGGTAACCACGCTGAGAGCTTGTTGCGACCTCCGCACTATCCGGCGCTGTCTTCAGCGATGGACCGCGGGCAGTGGTCGTTGCCCGTGCCGCCTCTCTAACGGCGTATGAGCTCAGCGGCAGCGCACGGGCGAAGGCCCGTGTGCTGTCCGCTGCAACGAGGGGTTACGCGGCGGGTTGTGACGGTGCGGGGTGAGTTGGGTCGAAGACCACCGTGATCGGGCGAGCTGAGACTGCATCTAGGATTCAGCTTGGTGGGTCGTTGGGATCGGAGCTGAGCTGCCAGAATGCTGGCGCGGAGCCGATTCTCTGTTGGTAGTGCTCCAGCGAATCGAATACGAGCAGATGCATGACTTGGTCCCACGCCACTTCGGCGACGAGACCGGAAGCCCAGTCCCCCTCGTGCTGCGGTACGGTGCCGCTGAGGAACTGCCGGCCGTTCCGCTCGACCATCTCGGGACTCTCAAGCGCGATACCCGGACCGCTACTTGGCGCCCCTGGCGCTACGTAAACGAGTACGATCTTGCCGCGCCACGCTGACATTGCCTCTCCCTTCTGAAACGGCCGACCGGATCGCCAGTAGCCGTTGCACCGACGCCTAAGCCGTTCTTATGGGTACCGTCATGAGTACCTTGCGGCGACGCGCCGATAGGCCTCGCGGAACGGGATGCCTTCGTCGAGCACCAGCCGGTAGGCCTCCTCGGTGGCGTAGAGCGACGGGTCTAGATGGATGCGGTCGCGGCGGAAGCGCACGCCGCCGAGGGAGTACGCCATCACGGCGCAGGTTTCCTCGGCGAGGTCGATGCCGCGGAAGAGCGGCGCCTTGAGTAGCTGCAGGTCGCGGTGGTAGCCGGAGGGGAGCTTGGCGGTGATCGCCAGCGCCTCGTGCAGGCAGGCTTGCGCGGTGGCGCTCCTGCCGCGCACCAGCTCGAAGACGTCGGGGTTTTTCTTCTGCGGCATGATCGACGAGCCGGTGGTGAGCTCGGGGGCGAGCTCGACGTAGCCGAGCTCGGTCATGTTGAACAGCACCAGATCGGCGGCGAGGCGCCCGAGGTCCTGCATCAGCAGGACGAGCTCGAAAAGCAGCTGCGCCTCGGCCTTGCCGCGCGAGAGCTGAACCGCTGTCACCGGCTCCTGCGGTGCCGCGAAGCCGAGGGCGCGCGCCGTCGCCTCGCGGTCGAGCGGCAGCAGCGGCACGCCGTAACCGGCCGCCGAGCCGAGCGGGCAGAGCGTCGAGGCGGCGACGCACCGCGGCGATGCCGGCGGCGTCGTCGCGCAGCGCCGCTGCCCAGCCGCCGGCCCACAGCGGCACGGAGCTGGGCATCGCCGGCTGCGAGTGGGTGTAGCCGGGCAGCGGCGTCTCCGGCCTCGCGCGCGGCGAGCGTGTCGAGCGCTCCGGCCACCGCCTCGGCCCCGCCCGCCAGCGTCTCCACCGCGTCGCGCAGGTAGAGCCGCAACGACGTCAGCACCTGGTCGTTGCGCGAGCGGCCGAGGTGGACGCGGCGCGCCGCCTCGCCGATCTTCGCCGCGAGACGCTCCTCGAGCGCCGTCTGCGCGTCTTCCTCGGCGAGCTCGATCTGCCACTCGCCGGCGGCGTGCGCGGCGCCGAGCTCTTGCAGGCCCGTGCGCACGGCCGCCAGATCGGCCTCGGCGAGCAGCCCCTGCGCTGCCAGCATCTCGGCGTGGGCGATGCTCGCGCGCACCTCGTAGGCGACGAGGCGCGCGTCGAGGCGGTGGTCCTCGCCGGCGGTGTAGCGCAGCACGCGCTCGTCGAGGGGCTCGCCCTTGTCCCACAAGCGGGTCATCGCGGCACCACTGCCGCGGCGCCGGCGATGCCCTGCGGCGCCGCCGCGAACAGCCGCGCGCACTCGCGCACCAGCGCGACGTAGAAGTCGGCGCCGGCGACGACCTCGTCCTCGCCCACCCACTCGTCGGCGGTGTGCGAGCGCTCGCTCGACCCCGGACCGCACTTGATCGCCGGCGCTCCCGCGACGTGCACCAAGTCCGACAGCGTCGGCGAGCCGTACAACTTCGCCGCCGGCCGCGCGCGCTGCGCCGCCTGCACGACCAGCGCGTCCTCGGCGGTCTCGCGCGGCTCGAGACGGCTCGACAGCACGCGCACCTCGCTCGCCACCCGCGCGCGCACCTGCGCCACCACTTCCTCGTGCGAGGCGGCGGGCGTGGTGCGCACGTCGAGCACGGCAGTCGCCTCGGCAGGCACGACGTTGCGGGCGTTGCCCGCGCGCACCACCGTCGGCTGCAGCGTCGTCGCTCCCAGCACGCGCATGGTGAGGCGCCAGCTCGGCGGCGGCGAGCGTCAACAGGTCGCGCGCCAGCACGAGCGCCGCGTTCTCGGCCTGCAGGCTGGCGGCGTGCGCCGCATGGCACCCCTGCCCGCAGGCCACCAGCTCGAGCACCAGCAGCCCCTTCTGCGAGGTCGCCACGTCGAGGCCGGTGGGCTCGCCGAACACTGCGCCGAGCAGCGGCACCCGCTGCTCCGCGAGCTCCGCAAGCACCCGCTGCGTTCCCGTGCCGCGAGTCTCCTCCCCTTCCACCAGCGCCAGCCCGAGGTCGAACGGCAGCCGTTCGCCGGCGAGCGTCAGGAACGCCGCCGTCATCGCCGCCACCGACGCCTTCGCGTCGTTGCTGCCCAGCCCGTAGACGCGGTCGTCGACCACCTCGGCGGCGAAGGGGTCGCGGCTCCAGCCCTCGCCCGGCGGCACGGTGTCGAGATGCGTGTCGAGCAGCAGCAGCGGCCGCCGCTCGCCGCCGCTCTTGCTTCGCCCGTAGCGGTCGCCGGCGACCGCGAGCAGCGTGTCGCCCAGCCGCCGCGGCTTCACGCCGTGCGCCTCGCCGCGCTCCCACAGCAGGTTCTCGAGCCAGCCGCACACTCCCGCCTCGCTCCCCGACACCGAGGGGATCGCCACCAGCTGCCGGTGCAGCGCGAGCAGCTCGGCGCGCTCCATCACGACGCCTTCACGGCAGCGCCGGCTCCGCGGCCTGCTCGGCCGGCGTCAGCCTCTCCAGTTCGGGCACCACCAGCGTCCCCGATCCCTGGTTGGTGAACAGCTCGGCGAGCAGGCCGTCCGGCACCCGCCACGAGACCAGGTGCGCCCGCTCGACGCCGCCGTTGAGCGCGGTCTCGATCGCCGCGGTCTTCGGCGCCATGCCGCCGGCGAGGACGCCGCGTTGGCGCATCACCCGCAGCCCGTCGAGGTCGATGTACGAGACCAGCGAGCGCGGATCCTCGGCGCGTTCGAGCAGCCCCGGCACGTCGGTGAGCAGTACCAGCTTGACCGCCTTCATCGCCACCGCCAGCGCCGCTGCGATGCCGTCGGCGTTGCAGTTGAGGAGGTTGCCCTCGTCGTCCGCGGCGATGGGCGAGACGACCGGCAGCTTGTTGTCGCTGAGCAGCCAGTTGACGACTTCCGGGTCCACCGCCACGACGTCGCCGACGTGTCCATAGTCGACGGTCTCGCCGTCGACCGTCACCGGCGGCCGCCGCCGCGCTCGGACGAGGCCGCTGTCGACGCCCGAGAGTCCCACCGCCGGAATGCCGAGGGCGCGGCAGGCGGCGAGCAGCGCGGTGTTCGCCTCGCCGTTGAGGGTGAGCACCGCCGCCTGCAGCGCCGCGTCGTCGGTGACACGCCGCCCGGCGACGAAGCGCGGCTCGCTGCCGAGCGAGCGCGACAGCGTGCTCGCCTGGGCGCCGCCGCCATGCACCAGCACGACGCGGATGCCGAGGTGGCGCAGCGCGTCGACCTGCTCGAGCACCTCGCGCGTGGATGCGGCGTCGGCGAGCAGGGCGCCGCCCACCTTGACGACGAAGGTCTTGCCCTTGAACAGGCGCATGTAGGGCAGGGCCTCGCGGAGACCCACCGATCCGTGGCGTTGTCCTATGTCTTTCATGATGCGACCTCCGCCGCCGCTTCGCGCGCCTCGGGCGCGCCGGGGACGCCCGCCAGCAGCCGGTGCAGCACCGCCATCTGCCCCCACAGCCGGTTGCCCGCCTGCTTCACCACTACCGAACGCGGCCCGTCGAGCACGGCGTCGGTGACCACCACGTTGCGCCGCACCGGCAGGCAGTGCATGAAGCGGCACTCCGGCGCCGCCTCGTCGAACCAGTGCTCGTCGACGCACCAACCCGAAAGGGCGCGGCGGCGGATCGCCTCGGCCTGCGCGTCGCCGTACAGCTCGGGCGACGCCCACGACTTGGCGTAGACCACCTGCGCGCCCACCATGGCCTCGCCGGGGTCGTTGGTCTCGCGCACGCTGCCGCCGGCGAGCTCGGCCACCGCGCGCGCCCGCGCCATCAGCGCCTCGGGCAGGCCGTAGCCGTGCGGGCGCGCCACCACCACCTCCATGCCGCGCAGCGCCGCCATGTGCAGGGCGGCCGCCGGCACCGCGAGCGGCAGCGGCTTGGGGTGGTTCGCCCACGACAGCACGAAGCGGCCGTGCCGCGGCACCGCGAGGTCGTCCATCGTCTTCCAGTCGGCGAGCGCCTGGCAGGGGTGGTCGATGGCCGACTCGAGGTTGATCAGCGGCACTGGGCAGACGGTCGCCATGGCGCCGAAGGCGCTGTCGGCGAGGTCGGCGGCGAGATCGCGGCCGCCGGCGAAGGCGCGGATGCCGAGCGCGTCGGCGTAGGAGGCGAGCACCGGCACCGCCTCGCGCACGTGCTCGGCGGCGTCGCCGTTCATCACCACGCCGGTGCGCGTCTCGAGCTGCCAGCTCCCCTGGCCGGGCGAGATGACGAACGTGCTGCCGCCCAGCCGCGCCATCGCCGACTGGAACGAGGCGAGGGTGCGTAGCGAGGGGTTGAAGAACAGCAGCGCCAGCACGCGGCCGGCGAGCGCGCGCGGATCGGGCTCGCGCTGGAGGCGGCCGGCGAGCGCCAGCAGGTCGAGCACTTCTTCGCGGGGCAGCTCGGCGAGGGAGACGAAGCGCTTCACGCCGGCACCTCGGCGAGCGCGGCGCGCAGCAGGTCGACGTGCTCGCGCTGCAGCACGAGCGGCGGCAGCAGGCGCAGCACGTGCGGGTCGGCGCTGGTGCCGGTGAGGATGTCGCGCTCGAGGAGCGCCGCCATCACCTGCTTGGCGGGCGGTGCGGTGCGCAGGCCGACCAGCAGGCCCTCGCCCTGCGCGGCGACCACGGGGCCGACGATGCAGGTTTCTCGCAGGTAGGCCGACACCGCGCGCACGTGAGCGAGCAAGTCGTCGTGCTCGATGACGTCGAGGACGGCGAGGATCATCGCCGCCGCCACCGGCCCGCCGCCGAAGGTGCTGCCGAGGTCGCCGATGCCGACGCCGGCGCACGCTTCTTCGCTGGCGAGCACCGCGGCGGCCGGGAAGCCACCGGCGAGCCCCTTGGCGACGGTCAGCAGATCAGGCGTAACGCCGTAGAGCTGCGCCGCGAACGGCTGACCGGTGCGGCCCATGCCGCACTGCACCTCGTCGAAGATCAGGCGTGCACCCACCTGCCGCGTGAGCTCCCGCGCGGCGAGCAGGTAGTCGCGGCCGAGCTCGAAGGCACCGGCGACACCCTGCACCGGCTCGACGATGAAGGCCGCGACGTCGGAGCCGAGTGCGGCGGCCAGTGCCTCGCGATCGCCGCGCGGCACGAAGGTGACCTCGAAGGGCGGCCGCGGGAAGCCGTGACGGTGCTTGCCCCAGGAGATCGCGGCGGCCGCGGCGGTGCGTCCGTGAAAGGCGCCCTCGACCGCGACGGCGCGGTGGCGGCCGGTGGCGCGAAACGCGAGCAGCAAGGCGTTCTCGTTGGCCTCGGCGCCGCTGTTGACGAAGAAGACCCGCGTCAGGCTTGCGGGCGCGAATGCGGCGAGTCGCGCGGCCGCCTGCTCGCGGATCGCCAGCGGCAGCGCGTTGCTCTGGAACAGCAGCGCCGACGCCTGCTCCGACATTGCCGCCAACAGCCGAGGGTGCGCATGGCCGAGCAGCGCCACCGCGTGGCCGCCCCATAGGTCGAGCACTCGGCGGCTGTCGGCGTCCCACAGCCACACGCCCTCGCCGCGAACTGGCGAAAAGGGCAGCTGGTCGTAGACCGGCAGCAAAGCGGGCACGGGTGGCGCCTGCTTGGACGTGGGCTCGACCATCATTTCCGTCGTCAACTCCAGCACCTCGCTCGCGTCGCTCACGGCCACCCGTTTACAGCCAACCCAGGCCGGGCGTCAGCAGGCCCGCCGTCTCGGGGTAGCCCAGCAGCCGGTTCATCCACTGAATGGCGCCCCCGGCGGCGCCTTTGACCAGGTTGTCGATCGCCGAGAACGCCACCAGCGTCTTGCCGTCGCCGGCCACGGCGAGACGGCAGCGGTTCGTCCCCACCACCTCCTGCAGCCGCGGCGGCGCCGCGAGGACGTCGACGAAGGGCGCACCGGCGTAGAAACGCGTGAGCGCAGCTCGCGCGTCGTCGGCGGTGGCGCCGTTCGTCGGCCGCATGACCAGCGTCGCGTGAATGCCGCGCGCGAACGGTCCGGCTTGCGGCACGAAGTGGAAGCCCGCCGGCGCTCCGGCTGCGGCCGCCAGCGCCTCCATCTCCGGCTGGTGACGGTGCTGCAGCGGCGAGTAGGCGAACAGCGTGCTGCGCCGCTCGGGGTGGTGCGTGGTCGCCGTCGGTGTCCTGCCTGCGCCCGTGCTGCCGGTCACCGCCACGACGGTGACGTCGGGTTCCACGAGCCCCGCCCGCAACAGCGGCACCGCGGCGAGCAGCGTCGCCGTGGTGAAGCAGCCCGGGTGGGCGATCGCCCGCGCCGGCACGCCCTGCGCGAGCTCGGCCGTTGGCGCCAACTCAGGGACGGCGCAGAAGAAGCCGGCGAGCAACTCGGGCGCGCCGTGCGGATGCCCGTAGACGCGCTGCCACGCCGCCGCATCGGTGAAGCGGAAGTCTGCCGACATGTCGACGACGGCGACGTCGGTGCCGGCGCTCGTCGCGGCGTCGAACAGCTCGGCCACCAACGGCGCCGCAGCACCGTGCGGCGCCGCGCCGAACACCGCCAGCCGCGGATGCTCGCCGAGGATGCGCGGCAACGCATCGCGTCCGCTGAACGTCAACCCGCCCAGCGCGCCTGCAAGGTGCGGAAACACCTCCTCCACCGCGATGCCCGGCTTGCTGTCGGAGACCACCACCGCCGGCCGCAAGCCCGGATGCCCGGCCAGCAGCCGCAGCAGCTCGCCACCGACGTAGCCCGAGCCGCCGAGCACGACCGCGGGAAGGCGCTCGACGTTGGGATCGCGCCGCAGCTCTTGAGCCGTGGTCACCGCGACATCGAGATCGCTTCGCTGCGCTCGCGATGACGGGGTGGTCGCGGACCCGGTGGTGGCGTTCAGGGCATCTCTCCCGCGGTGACCGCAGTGGCTACCGCAGCCGTCGCCGAAGCTCGCTTCGCGAGCGCCTCCCGCACCACCGCCGCCAGCCGCTCGCCGTCGCTCCTCGCGTTCACCGCCGGCACGCCCAGCCGCGCTTCGATCTGCCGCGTGCCCACCAAGTTGTCGGTGGCCGGCCCGGTCACCGCCACGGGCTCGATTCCGTAGTCGCGGCGCAGGATCTCGACGCCGCCCCACGCCGCCACCGGGTCGTTGGCGGCCAGCACCACCGCCGTCAGCACGCCTCGCACCTCCGCATCCGCCAGGATCGCGTCCACGCCGTAAGCGCCGAGCAGCCCGTCACCCAGCTCCAACACCAACACGTCGGGCGACGGCGCCGATGCCAGCCGGGTGATCAGCGTGCGGGTCACCGCGGCGGCGTTCTTCGCCGTCGTCGACACCACGCCGAGGTCGGTGAACAGCGCCGTTCGCCGCGCACCCGCGTCTTCCATCGCCAGCACGTCCCTCCGCAGCGACACGCCGGTCGTCTTGGCGCCGTCCACCTGCAGCCCGGCGTGCGTGAGCTCGCGCACCAGCGCGCACGCCGCCGCCGTCTTCCCCGCGTTCATGCACGAGCCGACGAGCGCCACGATCGGCACGCCCCGCGCATCGAGCGGCGTCGCGGGGTCGAGCGCCCCCGGCCGGTCGAAGCCCGCCTCGCCGATGCGCGCCGGCTCCCCCACGCGCTCGCCGAGAAAGGGGAAGCGCAGCACGGTGCCCAGCACCTCGCACGAGAACGGCGGCCCGAGGTCGGGGTTGACCGAGTCGCAAACCCCGAGCACGCCGCCGAGGTTGAGCAGGTGGATGGTGTCGCCGGGCGCGAGGCGCTCCGGCAGGTGGCCGGCGTAGCCGAACAGCGCCTGCCGCTGCCCGAGCGCGCCGGCGATGACGTCGCCGCGCTTGACCTGCGCCATGCGGCCGGAGGGGAGCTCGAGCTGGTTGTAGGTGCTCTTGTCGTGGAGCACCCGCACCGCCACCACGACGCCCTCCTCGCAGGGGATCTGGTCGGAGAGGCGCACCTCGCGCTTGAGGCCGCAGGCGCGGGTGACCGAGGCGATCTTGTCGAGAACGACAGCTTTCACTGCGACTTCTCCACCGGCTCCAGCGCTACCGCCGGCTCCGCCGCCGCCCCCGCCTGCCGCCCCGCGCGCTCGTACAGCGCGCCCGGCACCGACAGCAGCCGAGCGAAGCCCGCGGCGTCGGCGCTCGTCCACTCCGCCGCCGCCTCGCCGTAGGCGCCGCGCGAGGCCGCCATCAGCGAGAACGGCGAGGTGACGCCTTCGACGAAGCAGCTCCCCGGCCGGAACTGCACCCGCACCTCGCCGGTGACGCGCTCCTGGCTGGAGGCGAGCAGCGCCTCGGCGTCGCGGCAGGCGGCGTCGAGGTGGTGCCCCTCGTGCACCCAGTCGCCGTAAAACGCGGCCACCGCATCCTTGAGTCGCTGCTGACGGCCGGTGAGCACCAGCTTCTCGAGCTCGCGGTGCGCCGTGAGCAGCACCTCCGCCGCCGGCGCCTCGAAGGCGACGCGCCCCTTGATGCCGAGCACGGTGTCGCCGAGGTGGATGCCGCGGCCGATGCCGAACGGCGCCGCCGCCGCCTCCAGCCGCTCGACCAGCGCCACCGGCTCGAACGCTGCGCCGTCGAACGACGTCGGCACCCCACGCGTGAAACCGATCGTGTGCGAAGAGGCCGGCAGCCGCACGGCGAAGGCACTGCGCGTCAGCACCCATGCCTCCTCGGCGAGCGGCTCGCTGCTGCCCAGCGTCTCGCGGCCGCCGATGGTCGTGCCCCACAGCCCGCGGTTGATCGAGTAGGCGGCGCCTCCGCTTCCCGAAGCCGGCACCGCGAAACCGCGCTCGGCGAGGTAGGCCGCCTCCTCGGCGCGGCTCTTCGGCTGGTCGCGGATGGGGGCCAGCACCTCGAGCTCGGGCGCCAGCGCCCGCAGCGCGACCTCGAAGCGCACCTGGTCGTTGCCGGCTGCCGTGCAGCCGTGCGCCACCGTGTCACTGCCCAGCCGCGCCGCGGCCCGCGCCACCTCCTGCGCCTGCAGCGCCCGCTCGGCGCCGACGCACAGCGGGTAGACGCCGCCGCGGCGCACGTTGCCGGCAACGAGGAAGCGCAGCACGCGCTCGAAGTAGTCGCGCTTGGCGTCGACGCGCAGGTGGTCGGCGGCGCCGAGCTGCCGGGCGCGGCGCTCGAGCTCGGCCGCCGCCGCCTCGTCGAGGCCGCCGGTGTCGACGGTCACCGTCACCACCGGCCGGCCGTAGGTCTCGGCCAGCCACGGCACGCAGTACGAGGTGTCGAGCCCGCCCGAGAACGCCAGCACGATCGGGCCGCGATGCTTCCCGCTCACGCCTCACTCCCTTCCACATGGCGCGCCGCTTCAGACGGCCGCGAGATCAGCAGCGTGTCGAGACGCTGCAGGAACAGCTTCTGGTCCGCCGCCTTGGCGGTGGCGACGAAGATGGTGTCGTCGCCGGCGACGGTGCCCACCACCTCGGGGAAGCCGGCGTGGTCGAGCGCCAGCGCCACCGTCTGCGCCGAGCCCACCACCGTCAGCACGACGGCGAGGTGCGGCCCCGCGGGGCGTACCGTGCGCACGAAGTGGGAGGCCTCGGCGAGCTCGCGAGGCGGCGTCTGCCGTACCGGCGGCGTCAGGTACTGGCCGCCGACCTTGACCACGCCGAGCTCCTGCAGGTCGCGGCTGACGCTCGGCTGCGTCGCCTCGACGCCGCGCCGCCGCAGCGCCGCGACGATCTCCGCCTGGCTCGCCAGCCGCCGCTTGCGCAGCAGGGCGAGGATCTCGCGGTGACGGCGGTCGCGCAGCTCGGTCTCGGTCGGCATGAGAATGCGCATACTACTGAATAGTATTCAACCGCGTCAAGCCAGCCCCCCGAGCCGCCGGCCGATCCGGTCCGCCAGCGAGGTTGCGCGCGAGCCGTTGCACCGCCGCTTTGCGCGTCAGCGGTTGCGGTTAGAATGCGCCGCAAGGAACGCGTGGAAACCGGGCGCGGCCGCGCGCGAGGCGCCGCGCCCTACGAAGACTCGTCCAGGGAGGGAGACCCATGAGCGAACCGCTGTACTCGCCGCCACCACCGCCCCCGATCGCCCCGCCGCCGACCGGCGCGGGCGCCTTGCAGCAGGTGCAGGGGCCCGCGATCGGCCTGCTGGTCACCGCCATCATCGGCATCGTGCTCGGCCTGTTCAGCCTGCTGGGCAACGTCTTCGGCATCGGCATGTCGGGGCTGCAGAACATCGGCGGCGGCAGCGGCGCCACCGACCGCTACATGCAGTACATGAGCGGCGGCCTCGGCATCGTCTTCGCGATCATCGGCCTCGCCATCTCCGGCTTCATCATCTGGGCGGCGCTGCAGATGAAGCAGCTGCGTAACTGGAACATGGCGGTGGCGGCGAGCATCGTGGCGATGATCCCCTGCATCGGCCCCTGCTGCATCATCGGCCTCCCCATCGGCATCTGGGCGATCATCGTGCTGATGAAGCCCGAGGTGAAGGCCGCCTTCACCCGCTGAGCGAGCACCCCCTCGCGGCCGGGCGAGCCGCGAGGGGGTCGACAGCGCACGACGCTGACGGCCGGCGACCTACAGCTGGCCCGCCTCTTGCTGACAGCCGTCGGCATGTGGAACGAGGCGCCAAACCTGGCCGCCCTCGACCCGGCCCGAATCGGGCCGCTGCCGTCCAACGGGAACGGCGACCAGAAGCCCACGAGCCTCGGCTATGACGGCGGCAACGGCAGGCCGCCCGCCCCACGCGGGGACGTCTCCGCACCCGCCTCGGGGCTCGGTTCCGTGCGCGACCTCGTCTCCCAGTGGGGCCCGCGGCCGTACGCCGATGTCTGCTCCACCCTCCCCGCCGGCAAGCTGGTGCGGGTTGGCGACCAGCTCGTGCACGTCGAGCAGGCCGGCTGTGGCGAGCCTCTGGTGCTGCTGCACGGCTTCGGCGGCTCCAGCCATGCCTGGCGGCTGGTGATGCCGGCCCTGGCGCGGCACTACCGCGTCATCGCCCCCGACCTCAACGGCTTCGGCTGGACGCAGCGGCCGCGCGACGTCGCCGCCTACACCTACGCCGGCCAGGCCGAGACGGTGCTCGGGGCGCTGCAGGCGCTCGGCGTCGAGCGCTTCCACCTCATGGGCCACTCCTACGGCGGCGGCCTGGCGCTGTGGCTCGCGGCGCGCCACCCGCGACGCGTACGCTCGCTGGTGCTCGTCTCCTCGGTGCTCCCCGACTACAGCCAGCAGCAGCGCCAGGCCTGGGCTCGCTTCCGCAGCCTCAACTGGCTGCTCGTGCACTTCTTCGTGCTGTCGCGGGCGGCGGTGCGGCGCACGCTCGAGTACTGCTTCCACGACCGCGAGCTGGTGACCCCCGAGCTCGTCGACGCCTACCGCGAACGGCTGCTGGTGGAGGGCGTCGAGGATGCCTACTACGGCCTGATGGCGCCGCTCGACCTGCCGATGCCGGAGGTCGCCCTCGACGAGGTGCAGGCGCCCACGCTCGTGCTGTGGGGCCGCGAGGACAAGCTGATCCCGCTCGCGCGCGCCGAGACCTACGTGCCGCAGATCCCCGGCGCCGAGCTGGTGGTCCTCGACGGCTGCGGCCACGTCCCGCTCGAGGAGCGGCCGAAGCAGCTGCTCGCCCACGTGCTGCCGTTCCTCGACCGCCACCGCGAGCGCTGGCCGCAACGGCTGCGCGGCGGGCTGCAGCGCTTCGCCCGCCGCGCCGCCGCGTTCACCGCCGTCTCTTAGCTCAGGGGACGAATCGGTAGCCGCGCCCGTGCACGGTGCGGAAGAAGCGCGGCCGCGCCGCGTCTTCCTCGAGCTTCTGGCGCAGCGCCGCCACGTGGACGTCGACGGTGCGCGACTGCACCGCGGCGTCGTAGCCCCACACCTCGTCGAGCAGCTGGTTGCGCGACAGCACCTCGCCCGGGTGGGCGGCGAAGTACTGCAGCAGCTCGAGCTCTCGCGGCGCCATCGCCACCTCGATGCCGGCGCGCCGCACCTGCCCGCGGCGGAAGTCGGCCTGCACGTCGCCGAAGGCGACGGCGCCGTTGACCTCCCCCACTCCGCCGCCGGCGCGGCGCAGCAGCGCCTCGATGCGCGCCAGCAGCTCGACGGTCTCGAAGGGCTTGGTGAGGTAGTCGTCGGCGCCGAGCTTGAGGCCGACGACGCGGTCGACCACCTGCGTGCGCGCGGTGAGCATCAGCACCGGCAGCGGCGAGCCCTGGCGGCGCAGCTCGCGGCAGACCTCGAAGCCGTCGCGGCCGGGGAGCATGACGTCGAGGACGAGGAGGTCGAAGCCGCCGGCTGCGCCACCTCCAGATGCCGCGCGCAGCGCCGCCTCGCCGTCGCGCACCGCCTCGACGGCGTAGCCCTCGGCGCGCAGCCGGTCGGTGAGCGTGGTCACCAGGCTCGGCTCGTCCTCGGCGAGCAGCAACCGCGCGCGCGGGCGAACCGCGGCGCCGGCCGCCTCGCTCACGCCGCGCTCTCCGCCGGCATCGCCGGCAGCTCGAGGGTGAAGCGGGCGCCGTGCGGCGCCGCGCGCGCCACCTCGACGCGGCCGCCGTGCGCCTCGGCGATCTGCCGCGCCAAAGCCAGGCCGAGGCCGCTGCCCGACGCCTGCGCGCCGCTGCCGCGGTAGAAGGGCTCGAAGAGGTGCGGCAGCTCGTCGGCGGCGAGGCCGCGCCCGCGGTCCTCGACGGCGAGCACCACGCGCTCGCCGTCGCCGTCGCGCCGCAGCGTCGAGGCGCCAACGCCGACCCAGCCGCCGCTGCCGCCGTGGCGGAGGGCGTTCTCCACCAGGTTGCGCAGCGCGCGCTCGAGGGCGTCGCGGTCGCCGGCCACCGGCGGAACGCCGGCGGCGACCGAGCTCTCGAGAGCGACGCCCGCGCGCGCCGCCTCGTCGGCGCAGGCGGCGACGACCGCATCCACCAGCGACTCGGCCTCGACCGGCGCCCGCGCCGCCGGCTCGCCTCGCGCCTGAAGGCCCGCCCAGGTGAGCACCTGCTCGACGAGGCTGCCCAGTCGCCGCCCCTCGCGCACGATGAGATCGCCGTACTCCCGTACCTTCGCGGGATCGGTGACGACGCCGGCGGCGAGGTTCTCGCCCGCCGACTGCACCGCGGCCACCGGCGTCAGCAGCTCGTGGCTGACGCCGGCGACGAGCTCGATCTGCCGCCGCGCCAGCGCCTCGGCGCGCCGCGCCGCGCGCAGCACCAGCGCGATGGCGGCGGCGAGTAGCCCGAGAACGACGAAGGAGATCGCGAGATTGCGGACGCGCGCCCGCGCCACCGCGGCGGCGAGCGAACCCGCGGGGTGCGTCACCGACAGCATCCAGCGACCGCGGAAGCCCGGGTCGTCGCCGAACGCGCCTGGACCCGACCCCGGCGTGCGCCGGCGCAAGCCGCCGCGGCGCTCGGCGTGGTGGCGGGCGAAGCGCTCGGCGAGCGGCAGACGGAAGATCGGCATCACCACGTCGGGCTCGCCGCCCGCGACCTGCGGGCCCTGCGTGAAGACGGCGCGGCCGGCGGCGTCGCGCACCTCGACGCGGTAGTCGACCTCGCCGCCGAGGTGACGGTCGACGAGCGCCGGCAGCACGCGGTCGCCGATCGCCGTGGTGTCGAGCCGGAGGATCGCTACGGCGTGCTCGTCATCGCCGAACGGCCGCGGAGAGCGCCGGTCGTCGAAGCGATGCCGCAACGGCACCACCAGCGCCGGCGCGTCGTCGCCCGACGACATCAGCATCGGACCGCGGTCGCGTTCCGACAGCAGCTCGCGGCGCAGGCCGGCGAGCTCGGCCGGCCAGACCACCGGCCGCCAGGCGCCGGCGGCCTCGTCGAAGGCGCGCACCGCGACGTCGCCATCGCCATCGCCGCCACGCTCGACGAGCAGCAGCTGCCGCAACATCTCGGGGTACGGCGGCTGTGCCCGCCAGGTCGACAGGCGAGCAGCGAGGCTCGCCTCCACGTCCGGCGACGGTATCTGCAGGAAGTGAAAGAAGACGCGGCCGAGCTCGCGGTCGAAGTCGGCGGCGACGCCGGCGGCGGCGCGGTTGAGGCTCGTCCGCAGCTGCTCCTCCTCGGCGCGGCCGAGCTCACCGGTCCAGCGGTACTGCAGGGTGGCGAGCACGACGAGCAGCACCACCAGCGCCGCGGGGGCGAGGTCGTACCAGCGGCGGCGCGTCACGGCCGTAGCGACTCCAACGGCACCAGTATACGGCCCTCCCCTGAGCGCAAATGACTGGCCGGGATGGCTTTACATCTCCTTACAAAGCCCTTGCATGGCTTGGTGAACGGGCGTAGCGCGGCCACCTATCCTGCAGGCCTGCCCGGAGACGCACCCCGGACTCCACCACCCTCAAGGAGCACCTGCATGTCCACGACCAACAAGCGACCGACCCTCAAGATGCTCACCATCACCGCCCTGGCGCTGCTCGCCGGCGCCACGACCCTCACCGCCGCGCGTGCCGGCTCGCGACACGGTGGCCCTGGGTTTGGGCCAGAAGGCATGTCCATGCGCCACCACGAGTCGAAGATGGAGAAGGCCGACACCAACGGAGACGGCTCGATCGACGCCGCCGAGTGGAACGCGCTCTTCACCACCATCGACGCCGACAAGAGCGGCAGGCTCGAGCGTGAGGAGCTGAAGCGGCACCACGGCTCCCCGCCGCCTGGGTTCTCTCGACCGGAGGCCCTCGCGTTCATGATCGCGCACCACGCCGACGACGACCGCGACGGCAAGGTCACGGCGGCCGAGTGGAAGGCGCACGTCGCCGAGCTCGACGACAACCGTGACGGCGCGCTCGCCGCCGACGAGCTGAAGTTCCGCCACCGTTCCGACGACGCGGGCGCGTCGCTGCCGCCGTTCGCGACGCAGTGGGACGGCAACGGCGACGGCAGCCTCGACGCCGGCGAGCTCGACAAGCTGTTCGCCGGGGCCGACGAGGACGGCGACGGCGTGATCACCTTCCCGCACCGCGAGCGGCACTTCCGGCGGTAGAGACGGTAAAGGCGTCGCGGTCGTCGCCCCGAGGACGGCGACCGTGCGCCTGGTCGCTCCCGCCCGCGCCCGGACCGCGGTAGATTCCGCCTCCATGACAGCCAGTGGCCGCATTGCCGTCGTCGACGACGAGGAGAGCATCCGCCAGACTGTCGGCCTGGCGCTGCGGCGCGAAGGCTACGAGGTCACCACCTGGGAGGACGGCGAGGCGGCCTGGGACGCCTTTCGCCAGAAGCTCCCCGACCTCGTCGTGCTCGACATCCTCATGCCGCGCATGGACGGCCTCGAGCTCTGCCGCCGCCTGCGCGGCCTCTCGCAGTCGCTGCCGGTGATCTTCCTCACCTCCAAGGACGAGGAGTTCGACCGCGTCCTCGGCCTCGAGCTCGGCGCCGACGACTACCTCTGCAAGCCCTTCTCGATGCGCGAGCTGGTGGCGCGCGTGCGCGTGCTCTTCCGGCGGCGTGCGCTGGCGCGCGAGCCCACCGCGCCGGCACAGGTGCTGGTTGCCGGCGATCTGACGCTGGATCTCGACCGCTTCGAGGCGGCGTGGAAAGGCACGGCGCTGCCGCTGACTGTCACCGAGTTCCGCATCCTCCACGCGCTGGCCCGCCACCCGGGCCGCGTCAAGACCCGCCAGCAGCTCGTCGCCGAGGGCTACCCCGAAGACACCTACGTCAGCGACCGCACCGTCGACACCCACGTCAAGCGGCTGCGCAAGAAGCTCACCGTCGCGGACGCGGAGTGCGAGGCGCTGGAGACGGTGTACGGGCTGGGGTACAAGTGGCGGTGAACCCACGGGCCCATCTGCCACAGCTGACGAGCCTGAGGACGCTTGGGAGATTCCTCCAGCCCCTTACGATCTGCTAGCATTCGTAAGGAGGCACCGATCATGACGATGACGAAGTCCACGATCACCACCAAGAACCAGACGACCGTGCCGCGCGAGGTGCGCGAGCGCCTGGGCGTCGGGCCGAGCGATCAGCTTCGCTGGGAGATCGTCGGCGATCACGTTCGGGTCACGGCCGCGGACCACGCCTTCTTCAAGCGACAGGGACGCATCAAAGTTGGTCCGGGAGATCCGGTGGAGGATGTGCGAAAGGCGAGGGAGCTGATGGGACGCAGGGGGCTGTGAGACAGGTCCTGGTCGACGCCAACGTACTGGTGTCGTATTTCACCGACCGCAACGAATCCCAGCAGCGCAAGGCCGAGGCGCTGTTTCGCGGCGCCGGCCAACGGGAGCACGCCGTCGTCCTGCATACGGTGACTCTCGTCGAGATGGTCTTCGTGTTGACGCAGATCTACGACGAGGTGCCTGCTGAGGTGGCACGCGACCTGAGCGACCTCCTCGCGCTGCCCGGCGTGCTGATCGCCTGCGAGGTCGCGTGGAGCGTCGTTCTCGAGCGGTGGCCGGGAGACCTTCCGTCGTTCGGCGACGCCATCCTCGCCACTGTGGCGAGCGAGGGCCGCTACGACGCGGTAGCGACGTTCGACCTCAAGCTACGGCGCAAGCTCGTCAGGCAGGGCACGGCCAGCTACTGGTAGCGTCGGTCGGGCTGGCTACGAGCCGAGTGGCGGTCAGCTCGCGAGCGGCAGCGTCACCTCGAACTCCGCTCCCCGATCGGCGCGGTTCTCACCGGCTACCGAGCCGCCGTAGCCTTCGACGATGGCCTTGACGATGGCCAGGCCGAGCCCCGTGTGCGGCTTGCCGTCGCCGGTGCCCGGCGGGCGGTAGCTGAAGAAGCGCGACCACACCTTCTGCAGGTGCTGCTCGGGGATGCCCGGGCCGCGGTCGCGTACGTACAAGCGCGCGCGGGTGGCGCCGCGGACGAGGCGGACGGTGACGACGCTGTCCGCCGGCGCGAACGAGGTCGCGTTGTCGAGCAGGTTCTCCACCACCTGCGCCAGGCGTTCGGGCGCCGCTCGGACGGGCACCGCCTTGCCGTCGAGCTCGAGCTCGATCGCCACTCCAGCCGGCAGCCGCCGCCGCGCGCCCTCGACCAGGGCCGGCAGCAGCTCGTCGAGCCGCACCGTCGGCCGCTCCTCGCCCTCCACCTGCGCGTCGAGGCGGGCCATCTCGCGCACCTCTTTGAGCAGGTGCTCGAGGCGCGCCACCTCGCGCTGCACGAGGTCGAGCAGCTCGCGGCGCTGGTCGGGCTCCTCGACCTCCTCCAGCATCTCGGCGGCGCCGCGGATGGAGGCCAAGGGATTCTTGAGCTCGTGCGAGACGTCGCCGGCGAAGGCCTCGACGAAGGCGAGGTGCTCGCCGAGCCGGCGCGACAGCAGGTCGAGGGCCCGCGCCAGATCGCCGATCTCGTCGGTGCGCCGCGTGGCGCCGAAGCCTTCCTTGCGGTCGAGCCGCAGCCGCCCACGGCCGTCGATCAGCGCCAGCGCCTCGCCGCGCAGCCGTTGCAAGGGGCGCACGATGGTGGTCGAGGTGATGATGGTGAGCAACACCGCCACCAGCAGTGAGGCGAGCACCACCTGGAAAACCGCCAGCCGCACCTGGTAGAGGTCGGCGAGGATGCGCAGCGTCGTCCCCGACACCAGCACCGCGCCCACCACCTGGCGCCCCGAGCGCACCGGGATGGCGCTGTAGAGCGTTACCGAGCGCTGCCCCGGGCTGATGAGGGTGGAGGCGCCGTACTTGCCCGCCAGCGCGCGCTCCACCGGCGGGATCGTGAGCGGCTGGTCGGCGGGGAATGGCTCCACCACCGCCGGCTGCGCCTCCGGCGGCCCGAGCAGGCGCCGGAAGACGCCGTAGATCCCCGAGCCGAGGCGGTAGAGCGCGTTGCGGCGCGAGTCGTCGACCTCGCGGCGCGTCTCGCTCGCCTCGCTGTCGACGGTGCGCGCGTAATCCTCCGGCGGCATCACCTTCGGCAGCTGCGGGCCGAGTTGGCTGCTGTCGGCGATCACCCAGCCGTTGCGGTCGATGACGCGCAGCCGCGCGTTGAGGCGGCGCTGCAGCCGCTGCAGGATCGCGGTCGCCGCCAGCGGGTCGATCTCGCCGCGCTCGCCGAGGGTGGCGGCGAGGATGCGCCCCTGCTGCACCATCGACACCTCGAGCGCCGAGAGCAGCTGCCGCTCGTAGACGTCGAGGTAGAGCACGCCGGCGGCGGGCAGGAAGACCAGCAGCAGGTTGAAGGCGAGCAGCCGGTTGGAGATGCGCGAGGACAGCCGCCGCAGCCGCCGGCCGAAGCGGCGGAGGCGCGGGAAGGAACGCGACGCGGTGCTAGCCGTTCGCCTTGAGCTCCGCGAGGATCATGCGGATCTGCTGCTCGGGGTCGTCCATCAGCGCCACGCTGCCGGCGCCGCGGTGGCCGCCGCCGCCGTAGCGCGCCGCCAGCTCGCCGACGTTGGTCTTGCAGCTGCGGTTGAAGATGCTGTGGCCGAGCACCAGCATCGGGTGGTCGCGGTTGGGCCCCCAGTGCAGCCGCACCGAGACGTTGGCGCGCGGGAACATGGCGTAGACGAGGAAGCGGTTGCCCACCGGGATCCGCTCGAGCGGCGCGGAAGTCGGTGAGCACGACGTTGCCTTCCATGTGGCTGAAGATGCGCAGCGTCTCCTGGAACTCGGCGTCGGAGTCGTCCATCGCCTGGCAGCGCCGTGCCACCTCGGGGTGAGCGAGCACCTCCTCGACGGAAGCCTCCTTGACCAGCATCTCGAGCAGCTGCAGGAAGTAGCTCTCGAAGGAGCCGAGCCCGGTGCGGCCGTCGATGGTGAAGCCGAGCTTGATCCACCCCTGCGGCGACAGCACGTCCTGCGGCGACAAGTCGGCGGAGTCGAGGCGGTCGGTCTCGCGCACCAGCTCGGCGTAGTGCGGCATCGCCGCCTCGCCGCCGTAGTACTCGTAGACCAGGTGCGCCGCCGAGGGGGCGGCACCGAAGGCACCCCGGAAGTTGGGCGGCGGGGCAGCCGGCGTCGCGGTGTGCATGTGGTGGTCGAACCACAGCCCGCAGCGCGGGTCGTACGGCAGGTTGGCGAGGATGTCGTCGGGGCCGACCTCGAACCTGCCCTCGGTGATGTCCTGCGGGTGGATCAGCTTGAGAGCATCCACCTCCTCGTTGAAGGAGATGAGCACCGCGCAGGTGAGGCCGTCGAGGTCGCCGCGAGTGACGAGTCGCACTGGATTTGGTTCGCTTGAGAGCGGTCTCTACCGGAGGGCCGGGATTCTAGCAGCGAGGAATAGAGTGAGACGGTGAGCGTTTCCACCGCCCGCCTGCGGCGCGCCGAGGGTGCCGCCATCGACGCCAGCGAGCTGCCCGGCGGCGCCGGCGAGGAGCGCGAGCGGTTCGAGGCGTTGCTGGCGGCGGTGCGGCGCGATCCCGCGTCGTTCGCGGGCGCCGCCGCGATGGCGGTGCGCGCCGGCATCTCGGCAGCGGCGCTGCGCCGCGGCTTCGTCGAGCACTTCCACATCACGCCGAAGGCGGCGATCCTGGCGGCGCGGATCGGCCGCGCCGAGGAGCTGCTGGCGCGCGGCGAGCGGGTGGCGGACGCCGCGCGCGCCGCCGGCGTCGCCGGGCTTGCAGACTTCCGGGAACCGTTCCTGCGCGCAACCGGTCTCACGCCCGAGGCGTTTCGTACGCTCGGCCGCACGCCCGACTTCGCGCTCGTGCTGCCGAAGGACTTCCTCCCCGGCCCCACGCTGCGCAGCTGGGGGCGCGATCCGGCGAGCCTCACCGAGCGCGTCGACGGCAGCCGCATCCTGCGCACCCTGCGCACGGCCGCGGGCACCGCGCTGGTGGAGATCGAGATCCGAGACGGCGCCGCCCGTTGCCGGGTCGAGGCCGAGCGGCCCATCGATCCCGCGACGGTCCGTGCCGCGCACCGCGTGGCGCGCCGTACGCTCGGCCTCGTCGACGGCCACGGCGGCGCCGTGCAGGTCGGCACCTTCGAGCGCCGGCTCCTGCGCGACCGCGCCACCGCCCGCCTCGTCGCGCGGCGCCGCGGCCTGCGCATCCCGCTCACCGCCGACCCCTTCGAGGCGCTCACCTGGGCCGTGCTCGGCCAGCAGGTGAACCTCGCCTTCGCCTTCACGCTGCGGCGCAACCTGCTCTCCCTCGCCGGCGCGCCGGCGCCGCGCGGCATGCGCGCGCACGCGACGCCGGCCGAGGTGGCGGCGCTCGACCCCGCCGACCTCGTGCGCCGCCAGCTGTCGCGCAGCAAGGCGCAGTACGTCGTCGAGCTCTCGCGTGCCGTGGCCGGCGGCGAGCTGGAGCTCGACGCGCTGCACGGTGCCGCCGCGAGCCGCATCGAGGAGGCGCTGCTGGCGCGCCGCGGCGTCGGCCCGTGGACCGCCGCCTACGTGATGCTGCGCGGCTACGGCCTCGCCGACTGCGTGCCGGTGGGGGACGCCGGCCTCTCGCTGGCGCTGCAGCGCTACCATGCCCTCGACGAGCGCCCGGACGCCGCGCGCACGCGGGCGCTGATGGCGCCGTACGCGCCGTTCCGCAGCTTCGCCACCTTCCACTTCTGGAGCAGCCTGGGAGACTCGCCACCATGAAGGTCTCGCCACCGTCGCGGCAGGGAACCGAAGCGCTCGCGGCCGAGGAGATCGAGACGCCGATCGGCCCGATGACGGCGGTGGTCGACGAGCGCGGGCGCCTCGTCAGCCTCGAGTTCGCCGGCCGCAGCCGTCTGCTGGCGAGCGCCGGCGAGCCGGGCCCGCGCGCCCGCGCCGGCCTGACCCGCGTCGCCGCCGAGCTGCACGCCTACTTCGCCGGCAAGCGCCGCAAGTTCACCTTCCCGGTGGCGCCGCGCGGCACGGACTTCCAGCGGCGGGTGTGGGACGAGCTGTTGCGCATCCCTTACGGCGCCACGGTGAGCTACGGCGAGCTGGCAGCGCGCGTCGGCAACCCGTCGGCCCAGCGCGCCGTGGCGCGCGCCAACGCCACCAACCCGATCGCCGTCGTCGTCCCCTGCCACCGCGTCATCGGCGCCGACGGCATGCTGACCGGCTACGGCGGCGGCCTCGACAAGAAACGGCTGCTGCTCGAGCTCGAAGGCGCGCTGCTGCCGATGAGCGCAACGGGCTCGATCTAGTTCGGAGAACATCGGGGAATCATGGGACCCACGTCCGTCTAAAGGCTCATGACAGAACAAGCTCAAATCCCCGAGACCCCGGAGCCTCCGCCGTCAGGGGGTTCCGGGATGCTGCTCGTCCCTTACTGCCACCAGGAGCAGACAGAGTGGTGTTGGGCTGCCTGTATTCAGATGATCATTCGGGCTAGCGGTGATTCGGCTACGCGGCAATGTCAGATCGTGGACCGTACCTACGGACCTGGCTGCTGCGACGATCCCGCAGGGTGCAACCGATCTCTGGACGTATCACGAGTTACCGGCGAGTGGGTTCGCTACGACTTGGCGGCCACATTCTCTGGCGGTCCGCTGTCCTTCGCTGCCATCCAGGCGCAAATCGGCAGAGGATGTGCCGTCGAGGCTGGATTACAATGGTTGTATGGTGGTGGACACGCGGTCCTCATCGTCGGCTGGGATGATTCGTCGGGGTCGCAACGAATCGTCGTACACGATCCCTGGACCGGAGGAGGGTTAGTGCTCGACTACGAGGATTTCATGTCCGGATACCAGAGCGGCCTGGGAACCTGGACGTGGTCTTGGCAGGAACTGCAGACCTAGAGCTGAGAGGTCCCTATGCGATTCCAAGACGCTCCGCCTGGACTTCGCGAGACGGTAGCCAAGCAGCTAGGCAGTTTCCTCCCATCCCGCCCTGAGGGAACGCTGAGCGGGCCAGCGGCTCTTCACGATTCCATCGACGTGTGGGCTCTTCGCCCAATTCCGGACGGTTCGTACGTGGGCCGCATCGCGGACTGGGCAATTCCAACCGGCCGGTGGCATCACCAGGTTCAAATCGGTGGTCGCCCAGCCGCGGTTGCCCAGTCGACTGGCACGTCCTCTAGGGAAGAATCCCTAGGTGCCGGCACTGCCAAGGTAGTCGCGTTCGGCGAGCCAAAGCTCGCTGCCGGAATTGCTGAAGCGGCGCGCGATCTAGACCTCGTTGCGGGCCAGGAAGATGTCGTTCACCTGATGGTTCTACCGCAGTACCAGGTACGAGCACTTTGGGCGGAGGGTAGCGACCACGATGTCGTTAGGATCGTAGACGCGCCTGCGGGTTACCACCTGCCACAGAAGCCTGTGGACGGGGCGTTTTTCATATCGCTCATCGCGCAGCTTCGACCGATCACTGGTGTTCGCCAAGCGAGTCAAGCTGCAGCGGAAGCGGCCGTGGGCTCCGTGGAGCGATGATCGGGAGCCAACGCTGCGCAAGCTTCGTAGCCCGGAGGGCGCAGAGGCAATAGAGGTGACCTGAGTCCCCTAGGGGTAGTACCCGCGGATGGTGCGCGCCGACAGGCGCGACTCCGGCAGCTTGACGTCGACGACGCGAAACGCGCGCTCGCCGGCGTGGCTGGAGTAGTAGGCGAGCAGGTAGCGCGCCCGCATGTCGCGCTCGATCTCGGCGTAGACGCCGTCGAGCGCGCTCGTGCGGTCGACGTAGAAGCTGCGCCCGCCGCTCTCCGCCGCCAGCTTGTCGAGCAGCGCGCGATCGATCTCCGGCGCCTGCGGCCGCGAGTCGGCGATACCGATGGTGTAGAGGGTCACCGCCGCCCGCCGCGCCAGCTCCAGCACGTCGTCGGCGCTGGCGTGGCTACGCTCGTCGAGGCCGTCGGAGAGCAGCACCAGCACGCGCTGGCCGCGCACCTTCTGCAGCTCCTCGAGCGCGAACACCAGGCTGTCGTAGAGGGCGGTGCCGCCGCGCGCCTCCAGCCCTTCGAGCCCGTTGGCGAGGAACGCCATGTCGTGGGTGAAGCCGACGCGCACGCGCGGCGCGTTGTCGAAGGTGATCAGCATCACCTGGTCCTTGGGCCCTACCAGCTCCCGCAGGAAGGCCTGCGCCGCGCGCTTGACGTCGGCGAGCCGCAGCGTCATCGAGGTCGAGGTGTCGATCGACAGCGCCAGGTGCACCGGCAGGTCGGCGACCTCGGCGAAGCGGTCGAGCCGCTGCTGCTCGCCCTGCTCGAAGATGCGGAAGTCGCGCGCGTCGAGGCCGCGCACCGGCCGCCCCTGGCGGTCCACCACCGCGGTGTAGAGCTCCACGAGGTCGACGTCGACGTGTTGGCCCTGCGGCGCGTTGAGCAGCACCGAGTCCTCGGCGTTGGTGCCGTCGGGGAGGTAGGCGACGGCGCGCAGCAACGTCGGCGCGGAGCCGCCGAGCGTCAGCTGCCGCTCCCAGGGCGCGTGCTGGAGCGTCGCCACCGGCCGGTCGTCGAGGAACAGCTCGACGCGGTCGACGGGCTGCCCCGCTGGTCCCAGCACCTCGGCGCGGGCGGTGAAGACGCCGTTCTGCTGGGCGGCGGCCGGGGGGCGGTGCAGGCGCACCGCGAAGCCGTCGCCGTCGGTGTTGAGCTCCACCTCGTCGCTCGCCAAGCGCCGGCCGTCGACGGCTAGGGCGTCGACGCGCAGGCGCCGCCGCACGGCGCGGTCGCCGAGGTCGATCTCCACCGAGAACGGCGCCCGCGTGCGCGTCATCAGCAAGCGGCCGTCGAGCGAGAAGGTGACGCGGTCGACGGCGTCGCCCTGCACGACCGCTTCGAAACGCTGCTTGCCGACGGCGACGCGCGGCGGCGGCGCGAGGTGGATCTTCGGCACGCTCGGCGGCGGCGGCGCGGCGGCGGTTGCGGTGGCGTACGACGCGGCGGCCATGGCGAAGTCGGCGCCGAGGAGCGGCGCGCCGGCAACAGGCGCCGGCGAGGTGACCACCATCGCGACGTCGACGGCCGGCGGCGTCGCGACCGGCGGCGCCGCTGTCGTCGGTGCGGCGGCTGCTGGTGCCGGCACCGCCCCGCCGGTCGCCGGCGGCGTGGCCTCGACGCGCGGCACCTGCAGCGGTCGCTCGATCAGCGCGGTGCGCCCCGACTGGACGTCCTTGACCTTGATGGCGAGCTGGAACGAGCCGGGCCGCAGCGTGCGCTGGAAGGAGAGCGCGAGCGGCGCGTCCAGGCGCGTCGTGCCGGGCACGTCGAAGCGGTAGACGAAGTGGTCGTAGGTGCGCCCCTCGACCTTCACCTGCCCCTCGACCTGCAGGTTGTAGAAACCGTAGGGGTTGAGCACCGCCTCGGCGACGGGGACGGCGACGGTGCCCTGCACGCGCGTGCGCGCGCCCTCGCCGGCCTCGAACCGCAGGTCGAGGGCGGCGCTCAGCGGTGGCGCGGACGACGCCATCGATGCGGCCGCTGGAGCGCCGACAGCGACCAGCGCAACGAGGCAAGCGACGGTCGACGTCGGGACCCAGAGAGCTCTGCGCCTCACCCGTAGGGGAGACGTGAGGGGGCACATGCCACCGCCGAAGGCAAAGTGCAGGCCACGGCCGTCTACCGCTGTCAGCGCCGGCTTACCGCCGGTTTTCCCGCTCCGAGCGGGCGCGGCCTGGTAGAACCTGCACACCGCAGATACAAGGGTACAACGGCACGGAAAGAGCGGCGTCGACCTTTGGTCGTAAGGAGCGCTCCTTACCTCGCGAGACCGAGCGCATTGACCCTGCACCGGCGGCGGCACAAGATGGGTCCTTCGAGAGCGGTCGAGGATCGGCTGTCGAGTCCGCGGAGCGCGCGCCATGGAGTGCCTCGCCACCTTCGTCGTCCTCTTCCTGCTCCCGCTCGCGAGCGCGGCGCTGGTGGTGGCGTGGCGCGCGCGCAAGGCTGCGCGCCAGGCCGCCGAGGAGCTCGTCCTCGTCAGGCAGGCGGTGACAGCGTTGTCCGCCCGGCTCGGGCCCGACGCGGCGACGGCGAGGACAGCGGCGGCGGCACCGGCAACGGACGCCGCGCCTGCTCCGGCCGCGATCGGGTCCGCGGACGAGCCGCTACCCGGCGTAGCCGCAGCCGTCGACGCCGCGGCGGCTGCGTCGCTCGCGGCGGTGCCGGCAATGGCGAGGGCAGCGTCGACCGAGCCTCCCGGGCCACTAGACGCGGCCGTCCCCGCGCCGCCGGGCCTTCCGGATGCCGTCGCAGCAGCGGCGCGAAGCGCGGAAGACCCAACCGTCGAAGCGGCGCACGAAGCGAGGTTGCCGCGTCCGCACGTCGCGGCACCCGCGCCACCGCAGCAGCAGCCACCGCGACCGCCGTCGCCCTCGCTCGAGGAGCGCCTCGGCGCGCGCCTGCCGATCTGGATCGGCGCCGTGGCGCTGGTGCTCGCCGCCGCCTTCCTCGTCAAGTACTCGGTCGACCAGGGGTGGATCGGCCCCACCGTGCGCGTCACCCTCGGCGCGCTCTTCGGCGTCGCGCTGCTTGCCGGCGGTGAGCTGCTCCGCCGTTCCACCGCGCCGGTCGCGCAGGGGCTCACCGCCGCCGGCATCGCCGTGCTTTTCGTCGTCGAGCTGGCGGCGGTACACCTCTACCACCTCATCCGCCCGGCCACCGGCTTCGCGCTGCTCGGGCTCACCACCGCGACCGCCGTGGCGCTGGCGCTGCGCCACGGGCCGATCGTCGCGCTGCTCGGCCTGGTGGGCGGCTTCCTGACGCCGGTGCTGGTGTCGACCGGCCAACCGAACGCGCGCCTGCTCTTCGCCTACCTGGCGCTGCTGCAGGCCGGGCTGCTCGCCGTCTCGCGGCGACGCGGCTGGTCGCCCCTCGGCGGCCTGACGCTGATCGCGGCGCTCGCCTGGGCCGGCGGCTGGACGGTCGGCCCGCTCGCCGGGCCCGACGCCTGGGTGATCGGCGTCTTCCTAGTCGTCACCGTCGCCGGCACGCTGCTGGCGAGCGCGGGCACGGGCGCGCGCTGGGGAGCGCCGCTCGCCGGCTGGGCCCGCGCCATCGCCGCCGGCGGCGCGCTGATCGTGTCGGCCGTGCTGGCGACGCGCAACGACTACGGCCTGCTCGAGTGGGGCTTCTTCGGCCTGCTCGCCGCCGGCTGCCTGGTGCTGGCGCGGTTCGCTCCGGGGATGCACGGGCTCGCCTGGCTCGCCGCCGCGGCGATTTGCGAGGTCCTCTTCAGCTGGTCCGATCGCCTGCAGCCGGCGGAGGCGCCGCACTTCTTCGGCGTCGCCGTCGGCGCGCTGCTGCTGCTAGCGGGCGGCGCGTGGGCCTTGCGGCTGCGCGCCGAGAAGCCGGCGCGTTGGGCGGCGCTCGCCGCCGTCACCAGCCTCGCCGTCGACCTGATCGCGTGGCACGGTGCCGACCGCGCCGACCTCGACCTGCCATGGGGCTGGATCGAGCTCGCGCTCGCCGCGCTATGGATCGTGCTGGCGCTGCCGGTGGCGCGCCGTCGCGACGCGCTCGCGGGCGGCGAAGCGGTGCTCGCCGCGGCGGCGGCGGCCGCCACCACGCTGGTGAGCCTGGCGGTGCCGATGGAGCTCGACCGCCAGTGGATCACCGTCGCCTGGGCGCTCGAGGCGGCGGCGCTGGTGTGGCTCGCCGGCCGGCTGCGGGTGCCGCTGCTCGCCCACCTCGCGGCGGTGCTCACCGCGCTCGTCGGCGTGCGGCTGCTCCTCAACCCGGCCGTGCTCGACTACCCGACGGGCAGCCACCCGATCCTGAGCTGGCTCCTCTACGGCTACGGCGTGCCGATCGTCGCGCTGGCGGCGGCGACGGTGCTGGCGCGGCGGCAAGGCCGGCGCGCGCTCGCCGCCGGCACCGGCGGCGTGGCGGTGGCGCTCGCCGTCGTCTTCCTCGCCCTCGCCACCCACCAGGCCTTCCACCCCGGGCTGCGCGCCGTCGAGCCGTCGCTCGCCGAGTGGGGCGTGCTCTCGACGCTCTGGCTGGCGCTCGGCTGCGCGCTGCTGTGGGCAGCGACCGCAGCCGCCTCGCCGCCGGCGGAGGTCGCAGCGATGGAAAGCGGTGCGACTGCCGCCGCCGATGCCGACCTGCCGCCGGCGTCACCTCACCCTTGGCCCGAGCTGCGCTTCGGCGGGCCATTCGTCGTCTGTCTCACCATCGGCCAGGTGCTCCTGGCGCAGTCGCTGGTCGCAAATCCGCTGCTCGAGCACCAGGCGGTGGGCGCGCTGCCGATCTTCAACGTCCTCCTCCTCGCCTTCGGAGCGCCGCTAGTCCTCGTCGTTCTCGCCGCCGCGCTCGAACGCCGTGTCGGAACACACTGGCAGCCGCGCTGGTGGCCGCTGCCGCGACTGTGGTCGATCGTCGCCCTGCTGCTGCTCTTCTTGCTCGTCTCGCTGCAAGTGCGCCAAGCCTTCCACGGCGAACACCTCGACGGCGCGACGACCACCTCCGCCGAGCAGTACTCCTACTCCGCCGCCTGGATCTTGCTCGCGACCCTGCTCCTCGTCGCCGGCGTGGCAAGGGGCCGCCGCACGCTGCGGCTCGCTTCCCTGCCGGTGATGCTGCTGGCGGTGGGCAAGGTCTTCCTCTACGACACCTCCAACCTCTCCGACCTCTACCGCGTCTTCTCGTTCCTCGGCCTCGGCGTCTCGCTCCTCCTGCTCGCCTGGGTCTACCAACGCTTCGTCTTCCGCCGCAGCCCGGAGGCGGCCTGAAAACCTGCCGACAACCCGCCGCTCTCGCCGCTTGCCTGGCTCTCGCGGTCACTGGCGCCACGCTCGCCCAGCCGGCCTCACGACCCGCACAGTCCGCTCCGACAGCGCCCGCTGTTGAAGGCCGAGACGTGGGGCGCGCCGGGGGGAGGGCTCCCAGCCGCGCGCAGCCGTCCTCGGCGAGCACGGATGGGGTACCCCCCGGCAGGCGGGGCCCCACGTCAGGCCCCGCCGAGGCGACCAGCTCCCCCCGTCCGAGTCCTGCCGCAGCCGATGCGACCAGTGGCGTGTCAATCGCGCAAACGCTCCTCGTCGAGCGCGCCGGCCAAGTCCGAGTCGCCTTGCCGGCGACGCAGTACGCGCCGACCGCAGGCTTCGAGGTGCTCGGCCCCGACGGCGCTCGCCTCCCTGTGCACCTCTTGGCGCTCGACGCCGGCGGAACGCCGCGCCGCGCGCGCGTCTCCGCGGTGACGCAAGCGCCGGAAGGCTGGTCCGTCATCATCGACGCCGGACCGTCAGCCCCGCCGCACCAGGGCATCCGCCTGCCGCTCGCCGCCACCGGCCTTGCAGAGGTCGAGCTCGCCGCGAGCGCCGATCGCACCGACTGGACGCCGCTCGCAAGCGCCACGCTCTTCCGCCTCGGCGCCGGCGACGACCTCCAAGGCTCGGCGCTCGCCTACCCCGCCACCGATGCGCGCTACCTGCGCCTCCTCTGGCCCGCAGCCGCGAGCTTCCCGCGCCTACGCGAGGTCGAGCTCGAGAGCGTCGCCGCCGCCGCCGAGGAGGTGCCGCTGCCGGCGGGCGCGTGCGCCGGCGACGGACCGGGTCGCACGACGTGCGACCTCGCCTCACTCGGCGACCGCGTCGTCGACGGCATCGAGCTCGTGCTGCCCGCGGGCCGCGCCGTCGGTTGGCGCCTGCGGGCCGCGACCGGCGGCCGCTGGCAGACGCTGGGCGAAGGGAGCTGGGCACCGCTTTCCACGGCTGCACCGCGGCGGCTGCCGGCCGGCGACGACGGCGCCCCGCTGCGCCTCGAGCTGTGGGGCGAGATCGACGCGCCGGTGCCGGCGAACGTCGCGCTGCGCGTGCTGCCGCTGGCGCTCGCCGTCGACGCTCCGGCGGCCGGCACCTACGAGCTGCGTAGCGGGCCCGGCCTGCGCCGGCCGGTTACCGCGCCGGCCGCCGCCAACGCCGCCGCGCAGTGGGTCGCGCCCAGCCCGCCACGCACGCTGGGCCCGCCGCCTCCCCTGCCGCTGCCTGCCGGAGGAACGCTGCCGCGCGCGACGTTCGCCCGCCACTGGCCGGTGCGCGTGCGGGCGCGGCCCGGCGACGCCGTGCGCCTGCCGCTGACGGGCGCCGTCGAGACGGCTTCGCGCGCCGACCTCGGCGACTTGCGGCTGGCGCGACAAGGCCGGCAGGTGCCGTATCTCGTCGAAAACATCGCCGCGCCCGAGCGCGCCGCGGCGTGGGAGCGCATCGTGCCGCGGCCGAAAGACCGCGGTGCCGAAGGCGTCAGCGTCGCCCAGCTGCCGCTGCCGCCGGGCCTCGGCCGCCTCCACGGCGAGCTGCTGCTGCGCGTGCCGCCGCGTCCGCTGCGGCGCGACGTGCGGCTGGTGCGGCAGGGAGTGAGCGAAGGCGTCGGCGACGCGCCCGAGATCTCCACCGCATGGCAACAGTGGCACTGCGAACCGCTGCCGCCGCTGCCCTGCGAGCTCGCGCTGGTGCCGCCCGCCGCGGGCCGAGGATCCCTGCGGCTGGAGATCGCCGACGGCGACAACGCGCCGCTCGCCGAGATCGCCGCCGAGCTCTGGCGCCCGCGCCGCGCGCTGCTCTTCCCGTGGCCCGGCGAGCCGGTGGCGCTGGTCGCCGGCTCGCCGCGCATCGGCGCGCCGGCCTACGACCTCGCCGCCGTCGCCGAGGAGCTGCGGGCGCGGCCCGCCCACGTTGCACGGCTAGGCCCGGCGATGGAGGGCTCGGAAGGAGCGCCCGCCGGTTGGCCGCGCTGGTCGGTGCTCGGCAGTCTCGCGCTCGCCGCGGTGGTGCTCCTGCTGCTGCTCGCGCGCGCGCTGCCGCGCATGCCGCAGTCGGAACCGCCACCGCGAACGTAACCCGCTACGGTCGTCGCAGCGCCGGCCGACCGCGACTATCATCGACAAGAGTGCCCAAGAGCCCGGTGCCCCGGAAGAGAGAGTCGGGCATGGCCGCGGCGCTCGCCCTGCGCCCGCGGCTGCGGGTGCTGCGGGACGCCGAGATCGCGCTCGGGCCCGGCAAGGTCGACCTGCTGGAGTCGATCGCCGCGACCGGCTCGATCGCCGAGGCGGCGCGGCGGCTCGGCATGTCGTACACGCGGGCATGGAAGCTGGTGCGCTCGATGAACGGCTGCTTCCGGTCGCCGCTGGTCCTCGCCGCCCGCGGCGGCCGCGAGCGCGGCGGCGCCGAGCTGACGCCCGACGGCCGCGTCGCCTTGCGTCTGTATCGCCAGATGGAGATCGACAGCCGTGCCGGCGCCGAGCGCAACTGGCGGGCGCTCCGGCGGCTGCTGCGACCCTGACGGCGGCCACGCCGAGGCGACGCGCCTGCGCTCGCCCGGCTCGCTCGCCCGCTGCCGATATCGTTGACAGAACATAACGAAGTTCCATACCCTCCGCGCTGCAATCGTCACGAACATGGGCGCGGCAGCGAATCGTTGGCGACCGCGCCGCTCCCCGGAGGTCCGATGATCCGACGAGCCGGCCGCATGCTCGCCTTCCTCGCCCTGCTGCCCGCGACGCTCGCCGCCCAAGCGCCACCTCAAGCGCCGCCCGCTCAAGTCACTGCCGCCGGCCGCGAGCCGACGCTCACACTCGGCGGCCTCATCCAGGCGCAGGTCGAGTTCGGCGACCAGGGAGACAGCCGCTTCCCCAGCAGCAACGACCGCATCTACCTGCGCCGGGCGCGCCTCAACGCCGGCGGCCGCTTCCTTGAGGAGTTCGACTTCCGCCTCGAGATCGACATGGCGGGGACGCTCGCCAACACCAGCGGGCTGCGCGCGCAGCTCACCGACGGCTTCGTCAACTGGAACCGCCACCCGGCAGCGAACATCCGCATCGGCCAGTTCAAGGCGCCGTTCGGCTACGAGCAGCTGGTCTCCGATCCGAACCTGTTCAGCCTCGAGCGCAGCCTGGCCACCGATCGCCTGACCCTGGCCCGCCAGCTCGGCGTCCAAGTCGCGGGCTCCGCGCTCGACCGGCGGCTGACCTATGCGGTGGGGACGTTCAACGGCACCGGCGTCAACAACAACTTCAACGACGACAGCCGGTTCCTGCTCGCCGGCCGCGTCACCGGCATCCCCTGGCGCGGCAAGCTCGCCGGGCAGGATGCGACTTGGTCGTTAGGCGCCGGCGGCTACCGCTCCGAGGACACCAGCGTGAACCTGCCGGACCTCGGGTTCGACTCGACGCCCGCGACGCCCGAGCGCGATTCGCAGTTCGGCGGCGAGCGGCACGCCTGGGGAGTGGACGCACAGCTCGTCGTCGGGCCCTTTGAGCTCTGGGCCGAGGTGTTGCGCTCGCGCTTCGAGCCCACCAACGGGCGGCCGTCGCCATCGTTCGACGCCGACGGCGACTACCTGCAGGCGACGTACTACGTCATCCCCAAGCGGCTGCAGATCTTGCTCAAGACCGAGAGCTTTGATCCGTCGCGGTCCGTCGACGGCGATGACACGCGCACCCACACCGCGGGCGCCAACTGGTACATCAAGGGGCACAACCTCAAGCTGATGGCCGACTACCTGCGCGTCGACGCGCCGGGCCGCGAGGAGCAGGACAAGGTGCTGGCGCGGATCCAGGTGCAGTTCTAGGCGGTGGCCGAGGAGAACGATGAAGCGACGCACGCATCTCCACGCACGTTTCATCGCGTCGATCGCCCTGCTCGCCGGCGGCGTTGCCGTGCCGGCGCGGGCCGCCGAGGTGAGGGTCGCCGCCGCGGCCAGCCTCACCAACGCCCTCACCGAGCTCGCCGAGGCGTGGAAGGCGCAGAGCGGCCACACCGTCAGCCTCAACCTCGGCGCCTCGAACCTGCTGGCGCGGCAGATCGCCGAGGGCGCTCCCGCCGACGTCTTCTTCTCCGCCGACGAGCAGCAGATGGATCGCCTGGACAAGGCCAAGCTGTTGCTCGCCGGCACGCGGCGGAGCCTGCTCTCCAACACCCTGACCATCGTCGTTCCTGCCGACAGCAAGCTCGTCATCACCGCGCCGGAGGACCTCGCCGGCCCCGCCGTCAGGGTCCTCGCGCTGGCCGAGCCGCAGACCGTCCCGGCCGGCATCTACGCCAAGCAGTACCTGCGCACGCTCGGGCTGTGGAGCAAGGTGATCGACCGCGTGGTGCCGACCGAAAACGTCCGCGGCGCGCTCTCGGCCGTCGAGGCGGGGAACGCCGACGCGGCGATCGTTTACCACAGCGACGCCGCCATCTCGAAGAAGGTGCGCATCGCCTTCGAGGTGCCGGCGGCGAAGGGGCCGAAGATCTCCTACCCGGTGGCGGTGCTGGCGCACTCCGAGCAGCGCGAGGCGGCCAAGGCCTTCCTCGATTACCTCGCCTCCGCCGCCGCCGCCGAGGTCTTCCGCCGCTACGGCTTCCTGGTGCCCGGCTCCCCGTAGACCGCAGCCCGCCGAAGCCGAATGATGACCGCCGAAGAGTGGGAGATCCTCGGCTTCACGCTGCGCACGGCGGCGCTGTCGCTGCTGCTCATCATCCCGCCCGGCGTCGCCTTGGGTTGGCTGCTGGCGCGCCGATCGTGGCCCGGTAAGACGCTGATCGAGACCTTGGCGGCGCTGCCGCTGGTGCTGCCGCCGGTGGCGACCGGGTTCCTGCTGCTGCGGCTGTTCGGCCGGCGCGGACCGCTCGGCGCGCCGCTGTACGAGCGGCTCGGGCTCGACGTCGTCTTCACCTGGCGCGGGGTGGTGGTGGCGATGGCGGTGATGTCGCTGCCGCTGCTGGTGCGCGCCGCGCGTGTCGCCTTCGAAGGCGTCGAGACGCGCCTCGAGGACGTGGCGCGCACGCTCGGCGCCGGCGAGCTGCGGGTGCTGGCGACCGTCACGCTGCCGCTCGCGGCGCGCGGGCTGCTCGGCGGCGCGCTGCTCGCCTTCGCGCGCGCTCTCGGCGAGTTCGGCGCCACCATCATCGTCGCCGGCAACATCCCGGGGCGGACGACGACGCTGGCGCTGGCGATCTTCCATCGCATCCAGCTCGGCGAGGACGGCGCCGCGCTGCGCTTGATGGCGGCCGCCGCGATCGTCGCCTTCGTCGCCGTCTGGTTGGGCGAGGTGCTGCTGCGCCGGGGGCCCGCGGCGTGAAGCTCGAGCTCGCCGGGATCCGGCTGCCGCTGCAGCCGTTCACCCTCGAGGTGGAGGCGACGCTCGCGGCGGCGGCGAGCGGCATCTGCGGGCCGTCCGGCGCCGGCAAGACCTCGCTGCTCGAGCTCATCGCCGGTCTGCGGCGCCCTGCCGCCGGCCGCGTGTCACTCGACGGCGAGGTGCTGACAGATACTGCACGCGGCGTCTTCCTGCCGGCGCGGCACCGCCGCATCGGCTACGTGCCGCAGGACGGCGCCCTCTTCCCCCACCTCTCGGTGCGCGGCAACCTCCTCTACGGGCGGCGCAACGGCGACGTGCCGGACGCAGTCGTCGAGGTGCTCGCGCTCGGCCCGCTGCTCGACCGCGGCATCCGACAGCTGTCGGGGGGCGAGCGGCGGCGCGTCGCTCTCGGCCGCGCGCTCGCCGCCGGGCCGCGGCTGCTGCTGCTCGACGAGCCGCTCAGCGGACTCGACGGGGCGCTGCGCGAGCGCGTGCTCGGCCACCTGCGGATGGTGCGCGACGAGCTCGGCGTGCCGATGCTCTACGTCAGCCACGACCTCAACGAGCTCGCGGCGCTGTGCACCGAGCTGCTGGTGATCGAGCGCGGGCGCGTGGTGGCGCATGGACCCGCCGCCGAGCTGTTGGTGCCGCGGGCCGGGTTTGCGTTGCGCTCGGCTCAGTAGAGCGTCGCGCACCGCCGCAGCTCGCGTGCCGCCAGCGTGTAAGTCACGACCGCCAGCGCGAGCAGCGGCAGCAACGAGCGCGCGGCGGCGGGCGCCGGTCCGCCCAGCAGCGCGCCACGCCAGGCCTCGACCGCCAGCGTCAGCGGGTTGATGCGCGCCACGGCGGCCAGCCAATCGGGCATCTGGCGGTGCGGCACCAGAGCCGTGCTGGTGAACAGCAGCGGCATGTTGACCAGGTGGACGAAGGTCGCGAGCGCCTCCGGCGCCCGCGCCCGCAGCGCGATCGCCGTGGAGACGCCGCCCATCGCCGCCGCGAAAAGCGCCAGCGCGGCAAGCGCCGAGGGCAGCGCCGTCCACCGCGGGTGCAGGCGCGCCCCGAGTAGCAGCGCCAGCCCCAGCACCACACCGGCTTGCACGAGGAGGCGGCCGATGTCCGCCAGCAGTTTGCCGAGCAGCAGCTGGTGGTGGCTCGCCGGCGCCTGCAGCCAGCGCGGCAGGAATCCAGTCTGCAAGTCGCGGATCCACCCGACGCCGCTCTGGGACGCGCCGAAGAGCACGGTCATCGCGCCGACGCCCGGCGCCAGGAAGTCGAGGTAGCTCGAGCCGTCGCCGGGCTCGCCGACGTGGAAGCGCTCGAAGAGGAAGCCGAAGAGCAGCATCCAGACGAGCGGCTGGCCCAGCGAGAAGGTGAGCACGACCGGGCGACGGAGCGTCTTGATCCAGGTGCGCCGGCAGACCGCCCACACCACCGCGGCGCTTCTCATCGCCGCCCGCCTCCGCGCGAGCCCGCCGGCGGCCGCAGTGCCGCGAGGTCGCGCCCGGTGCGCCGGCGGAACACCTCCGCCAGCGCCGGCACGCCGGGCGGCGGCGAGGGCGCGAGAGCCGCCGCCAGGTCGGCGGGACGGCCGGCAGCCACCAGCTCGCCGCGCTCGAGGATGAGGACGGCATCGGCGTGTCGCTCGGCCGCCTCGAGCTCGTGGGTGATCACCGCCACCGCCGCGCCCTCGCGCGCGCGACGCACCAAGTCGGCCCACAACGCGGCGCCGGCGTCGGCGTCGAGACCGGCGCCCGGCTCGTCGAGCAGCAGCAGACGCGGCGCGTGGAGCATGCCGGCGGCGAGGTGGAAGCGCCGGCGCAGCCCGCCGGACAGCGCCTGCACGCGCCGGTCGAGGTACGGCGTGATGCCGCAGCGCTCCGCCACCTCCTCGATCCGGCGGCGCCGCTCGCGGCCGGCGAGCCCGTAGAGCGTCGCCATCAAGTCGAGGCACTCGCGGCCGGTCATCTCGGGATCGAGGGCGATCTCCTGCGGCACGTACGTCGACTGCTCGCGCAGCCGCCGCCGCGCCGCACCCCGCGCACGCGCCGGTCGCGGCAGCCCGAGGACGACGACCTCGCCGGCGGTGGGCTCCAGGTTGCCGGCCAGGATGCGCAGCAGGGTCGTCTTGCCGGCGCCGTTGGCGCCGACGATCGCCGTGATCGTGCCGCTCGGCAGCTCCACGTCGACGCCGTGGAGGGCCGCCTCGCCCTTTGCGTAACTGAAGGTGAGCCCGCGTCCCCGGGCCAGCGGCTCGCCGGCCGCGCTAGTCGGCATGGACGATGGTGCCGACGTGCTCGCCGGCAATCGCCGCCACCACCCGCTCGGGGACCAGTCCGTTGACCACCTGGAAGCGGCGGACGAGTCGGCCGCGCTCGAGCAGGTCGAGCAGCACCTCTTCGAAGGGGAGCGTCGCGATCCCTCGACTCCGCAGCTCGGCGACGCTGATCTCGCGGATGAACGCGGCCTCGGCGTGGGCTCGCGGATCGCCGTCGAACACCCCGTCGACGTCCTTGACCAACGTCAGGCTGGCGCAGCCGAAGCACTCGGCGAGCAGGTAGGCGCCGGCGTCGCTGCGATGCGGCGGGATGCGCCCGACGTCGGGCGGGTGCTCCCACAGCGAGTACGGCGGGTCGGCGCTGAAGATCACCCCCGGCGCGCTCTTGAGGAAGAGCGGCAGCAGGTGGCCGAACATCTCGGGCGGGATCGCCACCACGCCGTGCGGCGCCAGCAGCGTGCCGAGGATGTGGGCGTTGCCGAGCGCGTCCGCCAGCGCCAGCTGCGCCAGCACGCCGGTGGGCAGGCCGAGGTCGAGGCCGATCGAGAAGACGTGCCTGCTGCGCACGCCGCCGCCGGTGCCGAGGATCAGCTTGTGCCTTGCCATCGCGCCGGCCAGCGCGTCCGCCAGCGGCAACAACGCGACGCGCCCGCGGTCGAAGATCGAGCGGCCGCCGATCTTGACGACGTGCGCCTCGGGGAGCATGCGCACCAGCGGCGGGCGCTCGTCGGTGGAGGCGAGCAGGCCCTTGTCGATGAGGCTCTCGCGCGCCAGCAGCGAGGCGACGTGGTGGCGCGCATCTGGACGTCCAGGGCTCTCGGGAATCGATGGGTCCATGCGGCTCCGGCCTCAGTCGGCGGTGATCAGCGTGCCGACGTCCTCGCCGTCGAGGGCGCGGGTCAGGTTGCCGGGCACGAGGCCGTTGATGACCCGCACCTCGCGGCGGTGCTGCGCCCGCTGCATCAGGTCGAGCACGGCGCGCTCCACCACCAGGTCCTCGAGGTCCATCGCCAGCAGCTCGGCGACGGTGACGCGGGGGATGAAGCGGGCGCCGCGGTCCTTCTTGGGGTCGGCGGTGTAGAGGCCGTCCTCGTCCTTGACGTAGATCATCGAGCGGGTGCCGAACACCTCGCTCACCAGGTAGGCGCCGGTGTCGGTGCGGTGGGGCGGGATGCGTCCGATCGCCGGGTTCTGCTGCCAGAAGGTGTAGGGCGGCATGCCGAAGAAGATCGCCGCCCGCCGCTCGGCGAGGTAGAGCGGCAACTGCGGGAACTGTGCCGGCTCGATGAAGGGGATGCCGTGGCGCGCCAGCAGGTAGTGCAGCATGCGCGCGTTCTGCATGCTGACGAAGGTGCCGAGCACGCTCATCACCCCGGTCGGCAGCCCGCAGTCGAGCGCGACGCTGTAGGCGTGGCGGGCGCGGGTGCCGGCTCCCGTGCCGATGATCATCTTGTGGCGCGGCAGGTTGGCGACGATCTCGTCGACGATCGGCCACACCGCCGAGCGGCCGCGGTCGATCATGCTCTGGCCGCCGATCTTCACCACGTTGGCGTCGGGCAGGATGGGCAGCGCGGGCCCGGCGGCGGTCTGCCGCTGCAGCTCGGGGTCCATCAAGGAGCCGCTCACCAGCCGCTCGCCGAGCTCGGTGAGCAGCCCGCCGAGGGCTTCGGTGCTCATAGGCGAACCTCCCGCTGCGGCGGCAGGTCGACGACGGCCAGCTCGTAGCTTTCGACGGCGTGGCGGGGCACCGCCAGGTCGCCGAGCTGGGTCCGCGCCCAATCCTCCAGGCGATCCAGGATCGCGGCTTGGAGCTCGGGCGGCATCGACTCGCCGGCGAGCCCCGGCTTGTGGCGCCAGTTGGCGATGACCTCGGCCGGTCGCACGTCGGCGGTCCAGGTGGCCACCGTCTCCGGCGTGCGCGGCTTGCCGCCGTAGGGGCTCAGCGCGGCGAGCAATCGGCCCTGGGCCCGCTCGCCGCTCTTGCCGGGGATGCCGTGGGCGGCGAGCAGGCTCCGCATCTGCCGGCGCAGCATACCGCGGACGCCGTCCGGATCGCGACGCACGCGGCCGACGACCACGGCACAGCCGCGCGGGTGACAACAGGCCACGATCTCCGCCGCTACTCGTTCGAGGTCGAGCAGGTGGAGGGCGCGGGAGACGAAGACGATGCGCGCGCGGCCGCCGAGCGGCCACGGGCGGTCGGCGTCGGCCTGCGCCAGCGCGATAGGTACGGTGGACGCCGGTAGCGCCCGCAGGCGCGCGCCGAAGCGAGCCAGCATCGACAGCGACAAGTCGAGCCCGAGGTACGCCATGCCGCCGTCTCCCGCCAGCGCCGCGCCGATCTCGCCGGTCCCCGCGCCCACCTCGAGCAGCACGCCGTCCGCCACGGGCTCAGTCGTGGCGAGCACCGCCCCGGCGATCGCCTGCACGGCGGCCGGCGGCAGGCCGGCCCGCCGGTCGAAGCTGCCGGCCTGCGCGTCGAAGCTCCGCGTCGCCGACTCAGTGGCCTCCGTGAGCCGCGCCGGGAACGCACGCCTTGAAGGCGTCGCTGGTGACCGCGCAGTTGTCGGCGCTGCCGCTGCTCTGCGGCTGACCCCACTTCGCGGGCCCGTCAGGCTTGCAGACGGTCTGCACGTTCCACATCATGCCGCGGTCCTCGTGGCCGAGGAAGTGACAGTGCAGGACGTAGCCGCCGGTGTAGTCGTCGTAGCGCTGGCGGAGCAGGACCTCGTCCTTCTGGTTCACGCAGCCGCACACCGACATCACGTCCGGCTCGATGGTGGTCCACTGGCCGTTCCACGACGCGTTGCTGGCCTTCAAGCAGACCGCCGGACACTTCTTCTTGGCGTCCTCGTTGTCCCAGATCGGGCCGGCGAGCGCGTCGTTGGAGGTGCCGGGGCCGGTGACCGGCAGGGCGATGGTGTCCCACCAGATGAGGGGCGGCGACAGCGTGTTGTCGCTGTTGCGCGTGATCTGGAACGGGTTGATGTGGATGTGGAAGGGGTGCGCCAGCAGCCGGTTGTTCTCCTTCCCCTTCTCGTTGGAGACCGACCAGTCCTGGGTCGCGCCCAGCGGCATCGTCAGGTTGGCGCAGCTGGGGTCGTACTGCGTGTCGTTGATGTAGAAGCTGTTGGGCTGCGTCGTCGGGTTGCCGTTGATAGTGAAGGCCAGCTGGTAGGAGACCTTGCCGGGGTCGGTGAGGTCGCGCAGGAAGTACGGGGTGGCGGGCCAGCAGCCCTCCGGCTGGGAGCTCCCCCCGCACAGCGGGTCCTTCGGGCAGGTGGGATCCGCCGTGCGATCCGGTTTGGTCGGCACCGACGGGAAGCTCATCGGCGGCTGCACCGCGTTGCCGGTGACCTCGATGGTGAACAGCAGCGGGCGGCCGCTGGCGTCGACCGGCGGCCGGTCCGCCGCCGTCGGCACCATCGTCATCACCCGTTCCCTGAAGGCGTCGAGATCGCCGAAGCCGTCCCCGGAGTCTTCGGTAGCCATGTTGTGGAACACCTCGGAGTCCGGTCCGAGGGTCTCCGCCACGACGCGGGTGTTGACGCCGTAGGTACCCGCAGCCATCGGCGCCTTGACCAGGAAGTCGGCCCGGTTGCCCGGAGCGAGCTGGAAGGTGACGTTGGTCGGGCCTCTGACGGCGAGCGGCTGGTCGCAGTAGTTCTCCCAGGCGAACTGGATGCCGTCCTGGGCGATCTGGCGGACTTCCTTGATGCGCGAGTCGAAGGCGAACTCGAGCTTGGTGGCGCCCTGCGTGGTGCCGCCGATGAAACGCAAGCGCTGGATCTCGCCCGGCCGCATGGTGATCTTGGGGGTGGCGAACCCGTTGAGCAGCACCTGCGGCGGGAAGGGGCGGCCGGGGTTGAAGAAGGCGGGGACGACGGCGGTGCCGGCGGTGCCCGCCAAGTCCTGCACCGCCATCACCCGGTCGACCAGCTTGTTGCCGTAGAACGCGTTCAGCCAGTCGTCGAAGGCACCGCTGATGGCCAGTGCGCCGGCCATGCCGCTCTGCACCTGCGCGGTGGTCGCGCCGTGCTTGTGGGGGTGGTACCAGTGGGTGCCCGGCGCCTGGTTCCAGGGTAGCGTGTTGACGTCGACCTGGTAGCAGCCCACCGCGTAGTAGTCGCTTCCGCCGGTGGCATCACAGCGGTCGGGGACCGGCCTGCCGGTGGGCACGCCCGTCGAGCCGTACGGGAAGAGGTTGAGCAGCACGAAGTCGTTGTGCGGCTGCGGCGAGACGTGGGTGCCGTGCAGATGGAGGTTGCTGACGCTGCTGCCGTGGAAGCAGTTGGGGTGTTCCTGGGGCACCTCACGCGTCGTGCAGGTGACGCCCGGGGTCGGCGCCGCCGCGCACGCCTGGCCCGGCGTGGTGCATCTCGCCGGCAGGCAGACGTTATCGGTCTGGTTGCAGTCCGCGGCAGCGTTGCAGGGGATGTACTTGCCGTTGGCATCGGTCCTGAGCTGGCGCGCGGCGTTGTAGCAGTAGCTCGTGCCGCTGCAGGCGTTGTAAGTCGCCGGCGTGCACTTCTCGGCGTCGGCGTAGCTCTGCGCGGGCAGGTAGTTGTAGAGCTTGACCTTGATGCGCGTGCCGGGCGACTTGACCGGATTGGAGCCGCCGGGCGGCTTCGTCGGGTCCGCGAGGGTCGTGGCGCGGGCGCGGAAGACCGGGCCGGGATAGCCCCAGTTCAGGTCGTCGAAGTTCCGCTTGGCGGGATCGAAGCGCGGGCCTCCGTCCTTGGGCCAGCCATAGTTGCGCAGGTTCTGGCACTGCCAGCCCCAGGTGTTGGTGCACTTCGCGTTGGTGTTGCACGCCGGCAGGCCGGTGCCGCACGCGACGCCCGTGTCCGAGCAGGTCTGCGCGTTGACGCAGGCAACGCCCGCGCAGTCGGTGTCCGCAGTGCAGGCAGTGTAGGTGCCTTTGCAGAGCATCGGCGTCCACAACGGAACGAAGGCGTCGCGCTCGCGCATGACCAGGTCCGAGTCGATCGGCGTGCCTGGCCGCGAACCCAATGGCGGGATCGAGGGCGGGTCCTGGAGAGCGCGGCCCCAGGGCGGCGCCGTCGGCACTGTGCCGCACTGCGGGGCGGCGCCCGCGGCGGCCGGCGTCAGCAAGGCGAGGAGGAAGACGAGAGACCCCGCGGCACCCTTCGAGCTCATGGCACCCTCCGCTTTGTATGTTCGTAAGGCTAGAGCAAGCTGGCACAACTGCATTGAAGTGTCAACGTACGTCTGCCGGCGACAGCGATGTTCGGAACCGGGAAGGTCAACGCTGCCTGCGGTAGGCTCGCGCGCGGCGTTCCCGTCGTGCTGCCGTTCGCGCTGACCACCGCCGTCGCCGTGGTCGTGCTCCTCGTCGCCGAGGCGCGCGGGTGGCGGCCCGTCGCCGGCGTGGCGAAGGCGGTGGCCTCGTCGGCGTTCGTGGCGGCGGCGCTGGTGGCCGGCGCCGCCGGCACCACCTACGGCCGCGTGCTGTTGGTGGCCTTCGCCTTCTCGTGGCTGGGCGACGTGCTGCTGCTGTCGAGCGAGAGCAAGGCCTTCCTCGCCGGCCTCGGCGCCTTCCTCCTCGCCCACGTCGGCTTTGCCGTCGCCTTCGTGGTGTTGGGCGTGAGTTGGAGTGCGGTGGCGAGCGTCGCGCTGGTGCTGGCGGTGGTGGCCGCCCCCATCGGCAGGTGGCTGCTGCCGCACGTGAGCGCGGCGATGCGCGTGCCGGTGATCGCGTACATGACGGCGTTGTGCACGATGGTGACGCTCGCCGCCGGCGCGGCGTGGTCGAGCGACGAGGCGTGGTTCCTGCTGCCGGCGGCGGTGGCGTTCTTCATCTCCGACATCTCCGTGGCGCGCGGGCAGTTCGTCAGCCCCGGCCTCTCCAACCAGGTGTGGGGGCTGCCGCTCTACTACGCGGCGCAGCTCGCCTTTGCCGCCAGCGCCGCGGCCGCCCTCGCGCCTCCCGTGATCCTCGCGCCGGGCTGATGGCGCAGGCGAAGCCGACGAAGCCGGCCAATCCGGTGACACCGAAGCAGCGCGACACCGGCTCGGGCCGGCCGCTGATGGTCAAGCTCGGTCTCGACGAGGGGATGCGCGGCGCCGTGCTCGGCGCACCGCCGCTGTACCGCCAGAGTCTCGTCGCCGATTCGGGCGCCGAGCTGGGAGAGGCGCTCGTGCCCGAGCTGGCCTTCATCCAACTCTTCGTCACCGAGCGCACGGCGCTGCAGCGCGAGCTGCCGCGCGCGATGCGCAGCCTCGTCGACCGCGGCGCGCTCTGGGTGTCGTGGCCGAAGCGCGCCTCGCGCGTGCCCACCGACGTCACCGAAGACGTGGTGCGCGAGGTGGCGCTCCCGCTCGGCCTCGTCGACGTCAAGGTCTGCGCCGTCGACGAGGTGTGGTCGGGGCTCAAGCTGGTGCGGCGACTGCCGGCGAAGGCGCTGCGGAAGGTGTAACCTGTCGCGACACGACCCACCCTCATCCTCCGGAGGATTCCCATGAAGAGACTCACGATTGCAGCTACCTTCGCCTTTGCGCTCGCCCTCGCCGCCGCCCCCTTCGCCCTCGCCGACGACGACCACGGTCACGATCACGGCAAGGCCGCCGGGGCCGCCGCGAGCTGGAAGGGCGAGATCGTCGACGTCGCCTGCTACGTGCCGAACGGCGCCAAGGGCGCCGGCCACGCCGACTGCGCCAAGAAGTGCGCCAAGGCCAACATGCCGCTCGGCCTGCTCACCGGCGACGGCGACCTCGTGCTGCTGCTCGCCGACCACGAGGACGGCAAGGCGTACGAGACGGTCAAGGAGCTCGCCGGCACCACCGTCGAGGTCTCCGGCAAGGCCGCCGAGCGCGACGGCATGACGGTGGTCACGGTCGCCAGCGTCAAGCCGGCGGCGTAACCACCCCCGCGGGCTGAGCCCGCTGCCCCCACCCGCCCAACCCCCTCCCCGGGGTTGGTCCCCACCCCTATCCCCCCGTCCCCCTGCCCCTCCAGGGGCAGGGGGCGCCCCCGTCCCTATGCTTCCGCCACCCGTGGCAGGAGGCGGTCGAGTGCCGCGTCGAGGCGCGTCACCACCTCGGTGGCGCCCGCGGCGCGCAGCCGCTCGGGCGTCGTCCATCCGCTCGCCACCGCCAGTAGCGGCACGTCGCAGGCGAGCGCGCAACGCACGTCCTCGACGCTGTCGCCGATGATGAGCGCGTCGGACGCGGTGAACGGGTAGCCGGTCGCGGCGCGGGCGCGCGCGATGGCGAGCGGCGGCAGGCAGGCGCGGTCCTCGCCGTCGTCGCCGAAGGCGCCGAAGGCGAAGCAGCCTTCGAGGCCGCCGCGGCGCAGCTTGGCGCCGGCGCCGCGCCGCCAGTTGCCGGTGAGCAGGCCCACCGCCACGTCGCTCCGGCCGGCGAGCGCCGCCAACGCTTCGCCGGCGCCGGGGATCACCTCCACCGCCCCCAGCCGTTCTTCGATGCGGCCGGCGTAGGCGTCGCGCATCAGCGGCATCCGCGCCAGCACCTCGTCGTACGAGACGCCGACGCCGGTCATCAGCTCGCGCACGATGAGCGGATCGGTCTTGCCGCTGAAGTCGTAGCGGTCGAGGTCGCCGGCGGTGCCGAAGACCTCGTGCAGCGCCTCGGCAAAGAGCACCCGCACCTGCGGGCCGCAGCGCAGGAGCGTGCCATCGATGTCGAAGAGAAGGAGGCGCATCGGGTGAAGCCACGCGCGCGCGGCCTAAGCGACTCCTTCGAGATAGGCCTTCAGCGCCGCGGCGTTGTTGCGCTCCTCGTCGCGGCTGGCGAAGAGCAGCGTGAGCCGGCCGCGGCGCGCCAGCACGAGCAGCTCGTCGACCACGACGCGGTGGCCGTCCAGCTCGGCGGCGTAGAGGCGCTGGAACTCGTCCCAGTCACCCTCGTGGCGCTCGCCGTGGTAGCGGGCGCGCAGCGCGTGCGAGGGCGCCGCGTCGCGCAGCCAGACGTCGAGCTTCGCATCTTCTTTGCTGACGCCGCGCGGCCACAGCCGGTCGACGAGGACGCGCGCGCCGTCGTCGCTCGACGGTGCGTCGTAGATGCGCTTGATGCAGATGTCCACGGTCACCCTCCCTATGGGCCGCCGATCCTAGCTGGTAAACCAGAGCGCCGGAGCCACAGGCGCGAGGGAAGACCAGAGTGGCGAGCCATAGGCGAGCCACGACGTCATCGTGGAGCTGCCCGACTGTGGGCAGCTCCACGATAACCTGCGCCGCGTGGCGCCCCGCTGGTCGGCCTACCTGGTCCTGCTGGGCACCTTCGTCATCTGGTCGAACTCCTTCCTCGCCGCCCGGCTGCTGGTCGGCGAGGAAGTGCCCGCCGCCGAGCGGCTCGAGCCGCTGGCCTTCGTGGTGGCGCGCTTCCTGCCGGTGTTGTTCGTCACCTGGCCGTGGCTGCTGGCGTCGCGGCAGCGCCGCGCCGAGGTGGCGCGGCTGCTGCGCGAGCACGGCGGGCTGATCCTGCTGCTCGGCGCGCTCTCGATCTGGACCTACAACCTGCCGTTCGCCTTCGGGCAGCGGCTGGTGCCGCCCGGCGCCGCTTCGTTGATCATCACCTTGAACCCGGTGCTGACCTTCGTGCTCGCCGTGCTGCTGCGGCAGGAGCGCTTCTCGATGCCGCGCGCGATCGGCCTCGCCCTCGCCCTCGCCGGCGTCTGGCAGGTGGTGGTCTACGGCGCCGGCCGCGACCTGCACGGCGCCTTCGTGGCAGCCGCACTGGTCCTGACGCTGTCGCCGCTGTCGTGGTCGCTGTACACCGTCGGCGCGAAGCGGCTGCTGGGCGATGTCCCAAGCGGTGAAGACGTGGCCAGCGGCGGCGGCGCCGGAACCGGCGACGGGCCGTCGCCGGTGGTGGTGACGTACCTGACGCTGGCCATCGGCGCCCTGCCGACGCTGCCGTTGGCGTTCGCCCACGGCGGCCTGCGGGCGGCCGTCGTGCACTGGACGGCGGAGCGCTGGGTGGCGGCCCTGTTCCTCGGTCTCGCCTGCACGCTGCTCGGCTACACGCTGTGGAACTTCGCGTTGAAGCGGCTGCCGGCGACGCACGTGACGGCGTTCGTCTTCCTCAACCCGCCGCTGGCGCTGCTCTTCGAGTGGCTGTGGTTCGGCACCGTACCCTCGTGGGGGCTGCTGCTCGGCGGCGCGTTCGTGCTCGTCGGGGTGTACCTGTGCATCGGCGACTTCCGGCGCGCGCCGCGGATCGACGCCGCCGCGGCGGCGCAGGCGCGGGTGGCGCCGCCGGTTCTCGAATAGCGCCGCCTCGATTAGGCTCGCGCCGTGATCCCGCTGCGCGACGACCAGCCGAGCAGCCGGCGGCCGGTGATGACGATGGCGCTGATCGCTGTCAACGTCGCGCTGTTCGTCTACGAGCTGGTGCTCGGCGAGCGGCTGGAGCCGTTCCTCATGCAGTCCGCGTTCGTGCCGGCGAAGCTGTTCGGCGGCGGCGGCGCGCCCGGCGGCGACCTGCAGGTGGACAACGCGCTGTTGTCGATGTTCCTGCACGGCGGCTGGGCGCACATCGGCGGCAACATGCTGTTCCTGTGGATCTTCGGCGACAACGTCGAGGACCGGCTGGGGCACCTCCGCTTCACGGTGTTCTACCTGCTCTGCGGGTTCCTCGCCTCGTACGCGCATGCGTTCGCCAACCCGCACTCGGCATTGCCGGCGGTGGGCGCGAGCGGGGCGATCGCCGGCGTGCTCGGGGCGTACTTGTATCTGTATCCGCGAGCGCGCGTGCTGACCGCCGTGGTGCTGGGGTTCTACGTGTCGACCGTCGCGGTGCCGGCGCTCGTCTACCTGCCGATCTGGTTCGTGCTGCAGCTGATCTCGGGCGTGGCGGCGATCGGGCGGACGAGCGCGGAGACGCAGGCTGGGGGTGTGGCGTTCTGGGCGCACATCGGCGGGTTCGTGGCGGGGCCGATCCTGCTCCTGTTGCTCGGCGGGCGGCGGCCGCCGCCGCGGCAGGCGACACTGCAGCCGTGGCAGTGAAGAACGGAGTGGTGCGCGAGGGCGTGGTGGCGAGGGGCCGGTGCGGCCGCCGGGCTCCACGGGTCCCCGCTTCGGTCGGTATCCCACCCGTGCTCGCCGAGGACGGCTGCGCGCGGGCGGGAGCCCTCCGCCCGGCGCCCGCTCCGCCTGGCGCCCGCACCGGCCCCTCGGCTAGCAGTCGCGTCATTGCGGCGGCGTGATGGCCGCCCTGCTCGAGCTCGTTCGAGTGGGTCGCGAGCAGGGCGGGCGCGCGCTCGTTGCCGATCTGTCGCTGAGCGTGGCGGAAGGCGAGCTGCTGGTGCTGGTGGGGGCGTCGGGGTCGGGGAAGACGACGACGCTGAAGATGATCAATCGGCTGGTCGAGCCGACGCGTGGCGAGGTGCGCATCGGGGGGCGGCGACATGACGAGGAGCCGGCGCACCTGTTGCGGCGGCGGATCGGGTACGTATTCCAGCAGGTGGGGCTGTTCCCCCACCTGACGGTGGCGGAGAACGTGGCGGTGACGCCGGTCTTGCTGGGGTGGCAGCGCGAGCGGATGCGGGCGCGCGTGGACGACTTGTTGGCGCTGGTGCAGCTCGAGCCGGCGCGGTTCCGCGAGCGGCTGCCGCGGGAGCTGTCGGGCGGCGAGCAGCAGCGGGTGGGGATCGCGCGGGCGCTGGCCGCCGAGCCGCCGCTGGTGCTGCTCGACGAGCCGTTCGGCGCGCTCGATCCGTTGACGCGGGAGGCGCTGCAGGAAGCGTTTCTGAAGCTGCAGCGCGAGCTGCGCCTCACCGCGGTCTTCGTCACCCACGACGTCGTGGAGGCGGTGCTGCTCGCCGACCGCATCGCCGTGCTGCGCGCCGGGCGGCTGCTGCAGGTGGGCACCGCCGCCGAGCTGCGACGCGCGCCGGCCGACGCCGACGTCGCCGGCCTGATGGCGACCCCGCAGCGCCAGGCCAAGGCGCTCGCCGCGAAGCTGGGAACTACGGACGCGTGACCTCATCCCGGTTGTCATCGCGAGGGCGCGCAGCGCCCGTGGCGATCTCGATGTCGAGATCGCGTCGTCGCTACGCTCCTCGCGATGACGGCGTGGTTGGCGCTCTGTTCCGCTGCTGCGGACGCTCTTCTCGGCGCGGAGACTGACCCGTGCAGCAAGCTCTTTCCCAGCTGCCGCCGTTGCTCGCGGCGCACCTGCAGCTCGCGGCGGCTGCCCTGCTCGCCGGCGCGTTGGTCGCCTTTCCGCTCGGTGTGTGGGCGACGCGGCGGCCGCGGCTGCTGGCTCCCGTGCTGCTGCTGGCGAGCGTGATCCAGACGGTGCCGGGGTTGGCGCTGCTGGCGGTGATGGTGCCGTTGCTGGTGTGGATCGGCGGGCTCGCCTCCCCGCTCGGTGTCGACGTGCGCGCCATCGGGTTCCTGCCGGCTTTCCTCGCGCTGACGCTGTACAGCCTGTTGCCGATGCTGCGCAACACCGTCGCCGGCATCCGCGGCGTCGATCCCGCCGTCCGCGAGGCGGCGCGCGGCGTCGGCATGACGGATCGCCAGCAGCTGCTGCGCGTCGAGCTGCCGCTGGCGCTGCCCACCCTCGTCGCCGGCCTGCGCACCGCCACGGTGTGGACGGTCGGGATGGCGACGCTGTCGACGCCGGTGGGGGCGCCGAGCCTCGGCAACCTGATCTTCGCCGGCCTGCAGACGCGCGACACCGCGGCGGTGCTGGTGGGCTGCACCGCGTCCGCCGGGCTGGCGCTGCTGCTCGACGGGCTGGTGCGCGCGGTCGAGGTCGGGCTCACGCGGCGGCGGCGCGGGATCACCATCGCCGCGCTGGCTGCGCTTCTGCTGCTGCTCGCCGGCGCGCTGCTGCCGCTTGGCCGTCGCGGCGAGGCGGGGACGGCGGCGCGGCGGACCGTGACTTTCGGCGCCAAGCCGTTCACCGAGCAACTCATCCTCGCCGAGCTGATGGCGGCTCAGGTCGAGAGTCGCACCGGCGAGCCCACTCGTATCCTTCCCGCCCTCGGCTCGACGGTGGCGTGGGACGCACTGCGCGCCGGCACGCTGGACGCCTACGTCGACTACACCGGGACGCTGTGGGCGACCGTGCTCCGGCGCGGCGCCGAGCGGCTCGACCGCACGGCGCTGCTGCGCGAGGTGACCGGCGAGCTCCAGCGCCGCTACGGCGTCGAGGTCGTCGGCCCGCTCGGCTTCGAGAACACCTACGCGCTGGCGATGACCGAGGCTCGCGCCGCGGCCCTTGGCGCGCGGCGCATCTCCGACCTCGCCCCGCACGCGCCGGACCTGGAGGTGGGCGGCGACTACGAGCTCTTCGGCCGCCCCGAATGGCGCGACATCCGCTCGACCTACGGCCTGCGCTTCGCCGCCGAGCGCGCCATGGACCCGTCGCTGATGTACCAGGCCATCGCCGCCGGGGAGGTGGACGTGATCGGCGCCTACTCCACCGACGGCCGCATCGCGGCGCTGCACCTGCGCCTGATCGAGGACGACCGCCACGTCATCCCGCCGTACGACGCCGTGCTGCTGGCGCGCCCGCGCCTGCGCGCCGAGCGGCCCGCCGTGTGGGCAGCCTTGCGCGCGCTCGTCGGCCGCATCGACCAGTCGACGATGCAGCGTTTGAACCTCGCCGTCGACGAGCAGCACCGCGCCCCTAGCGAGGTCGCGCGGGCTTTCTTGTCCGCCGGCCCTGCCGAGGCAGCGCGCTGAATCCGCTAATCCGGGTCAGACGGCCGGTCGATGGCGGGTGGCCGCGAGATAGGCCGCGAACAGCAGCAGGATCACGACGTCGACCAGCGCGGCGATGGCAATCAGGTGGCCGAGGAACAGCGTGCCGCCGCAGATGACGAGCGCGATGAAGACGACCTTGCTGATGCCGGTGATGATGAGAATGAAGCGCCGCAGCGCCGGACGGTAGGCCCCGTAGACGAGCAGGGCGCCGACCAGGGCGATCAGCGCCCCCCAGTTGCGCACCACCATGTTGGCGACCGGCCCTTCGAGCGATTGGCCGAACAGCGTCTGCAGGGCCGCGAAGGGAGCGAAGAAGGCGTACAGCATCCCCAGCGTGAAGACCCCCGCGATCAGCATGATCCATTTGATGTTGCGCTCGATCCAGCTCATGGCCTCGACCCTCCCATGAAATCCGGTCCCACCGCGGTTGTCTGTCAGAGCGGCGGCCAGCCTAACACCGCACGACGCTTGAACCCGACATCGGCTCCCAGGCACTCACAAAGAGCTATTCGCGAACCGAGCCGCAGGGCTCGACGTGCCCGCGTTACGTCTCACTTCAGGAGGTGCGCATGGTTCCTCGAGCTCCACGGATGTGGGCAGCAGCGGCGGGGGTGGCGGCGGCGGTCGTCCTGATGCCGGCGAGCGCATCGGCTTCCTTTCACCTCATGCAGATCGAACAGGTGATCGGTGGCGTCGGCGGCGACGTGACCCAGCAGGCGATCCAGCTGCGGATGCGGTTCGCCGGCCAGAACATCGTGTCGCAGGCCCGCATCCGGGCCTGGAACTCGGCCGGGGCGAGCCCGGTGACGATCATCACCTTCCCCGGCGACGTGGCGGGCTTCGCCGCCGGCGCGCGCGTCCTCATCTCCAGCGCCGCCTTCGCGGCGCACGGTCCGACGCCGGACTTCACCATGAGCGCCCTCATCCCGCCGGCCTACCTCGCCGCCGGCAAGCTCACCTTCGAGGAGACCTCCACCGGCAACGTCTACTGGGCGGTGGCGTGGGGCGGCGCCTCGTACACCGGCACCAACACCGGGGTCACGGTGGGGGCGGGCGGCAACGAGGACGACGGGGTCTTCAACCCGCCGTTCGGCGCGGCGCTCCCGTCCGCCGGTACGACGGCCCTGCGATTCAGCGGCGCCACCGGCGACCTCAGCACCACCAACTCGGCGCAGTACGCCGTGACTCCCGGGGCGGCAGTCTTCACCAACAACGCCGGTGCGAACGGGACCGTTCCCGTCACGCTCCTCGAGATCACCGTCGAGTAGGTCGCCGCGGCGGCGCCGCGGCGCCGCGGCTCACTCGACGTCGACGCCGCGCGCGATCATCAGGTGCGACACCTCGTCGCCGATGGCGATGCACATGCGCGTGCCGTCCGGAGCGAAGCCGAAGGAGTTCGCCGAGCGGTCGGCGTCCTGCCCGGGCAGCACGCGCCGCTCCCGCGTGGTGTCGCGGGTTGGCGAGAAGGGCTGCACGTGCACGGCGAGCCGCCCGTTCGCCGCCGGGGCGTTGAAGGCGATGCCGGAGCCGTCGGGCAGCCAGCGGGCGCGGCCGCCTTCGGACGGCAGCGAGATGACGAACGGCAGCACTCCCGAGCCGTCGAGCGCGGCCACGCGCACCGACAGCCTGTCCAAGCGGATGTCGGTCAGGTAGTGGACGTACTTGCCGTCGGGCGACACCTCGGGCAACCGCGTGTTGCCGGGCACCAGCAGCTGCGGGTCGCTGCCGTCGGCGCGCATGCGCCAGACGCCGGGGTGCTCGGGCTGGCGCGAGTTGTAGACCACCCAGGCGCCGTCGCGAGTCGCCGTCGGGTTCTCGGCCAGGAAGCCGTCGCTCGACAGCTGCCGCGGCCGCGCGCCGTCGGCCTCGGCGGTCCAGATCTCGAAGTGGCCGCTGCGGTTGCTGCTCCACAGGATGCGGCCGTCGGGGCGCACCGCCGGGTCCCAGTCGTCGGCGGGGTGGTCGGTGAGCCGGCGCACCGAGCCGGTGGCGAGCTCGAGCGCCCAGACGTCGAGGTTGCCGCTGCGGTTGGACGAGAACAGCACACGGTGGCCGTCGGGCGAGTAGGTGGGCTGGCGGTCGTTGCTGTTGCCGCGCGTCAGGCGGCCGGCGCCGTGCCCGGGTTCGAGCCCCACCTCCACCAGCTCGGTGCGCGGCGTGCGCGCCTCGATCACCATGGCGTCCTCGCCGATGCGGTCGAGCACGGCGTCGAGGGCCGGGTTCCAGAACAGCGTGCGGGCGCTGCCGCCGCGCGCCGGCACCGCGATGACACGCGTCGAGCCGCCCTGGCGCGCCGCCAGCGTGCCGCTCACCGCCACGATCACGCTCTTGCCGCGGCGGCTCCACGCCGGCGCCGACAGCACGCCGGCGGGCGACCAGCCGGAGAGCTCGCGCGAGGTGCCGTCGCGAGCGTCGACCACCATCAGCGCCATGCGCGGCGACTCGCCGCTCTCCACCATCGCGATCTGCTCGCCGTCGGGCGACCAACGCGGGTGGAAGAGCGTGCGCCCCGGCAGCACCGCGAGCCGGCGCGGCGAGCCGCCGTCGGCGTGGGCGATGCCGACGATCGAGTCCATGCGGCCGCCGGCGTTCTTCCAGCGCACGAAGGCGATGCGCGAGCCGTCGGGCGAGAAGTCGCCGTCGGTGGCGTCGTCGACGACGCGGCGCGGCTCGCCGCCCAGCGTCGGCACGCGGAAGAGCGACGAGGTGAGCCCCTCGGTGCGCGCGAAGAGGATGGCGCCGCCGTCGGGCGAGAAGCGCGGGAAGTCGTCGGGGCCGGCGGTGAGCGGCGTCTCGTCGCCGGCCGGCAGCTGCTCGAGCCAGATGCGCGGCCGGCCGTCGCGCTCGGAGGTGAAGGCGACGAGGCGCCCGTCCGGCGAGGTCGACGGCGAGCGGTCGCGGCCCGAGTGGGTGAGGTAGCGCAGCTCGGGCGGCGGCGCCGGCGTGGGGCGCAGCAGCACGCCGGCGAGCAACGCCAGCGGCACCAGCACCGCGACGGCGAGCCAGGGCAGCCACGCCCGCCGGCGCGACCTCAGCTCGGGGATCAGCTCCTCGGGCTGCACGCCCGACAGCGGCCGCGAGTCACGGGTGCGCGCCGCCACCGCATCGAGGAACAGCGCCACGTCGTGGGCCTTCTGCAGCCGCTCCTCGCGGCTCTTCTCGAGGCAGCTCTGGATGAGCTGGCAGAGGTCGGCGGGCGAGTCGGTGGGAAAGGGCGGCGGGTCCTCCTGCAGCACCGCCACCACGCTCTCCACCGTCGAGCCGCGCAGGAACGCCGGGTGGCCGGTGAGCATCTCGTAGAGCAGGCAGCCGAGGGCGAAGACGTCGCTACGCTCGTCGAGGGCCTCGGCGCGCACCTGCTCGGGCGACAGGTAGCCGGCGGTGCCGAGGACGACGCCGGGCCGCGTCGGCGAGGTGGGGTCGGAGTCCTCCGGCTCGTCCTCGTAGCGGCGGGCGAGGCCGAAGTCGAGGATCTTCACCCGCCCGTCGTTGGTGAGGAAGACGTTGTCGGGCTTGAGGTCGCGGTGGATCACCCCTTGCGCGTGCGCCGCCGACAGCCCCTCGGCGATGGCGCGGCCGATGCGCAGCAGCTTCTGCAGCGGCATCGCCCCCTGCTTGAGGCGATCGCCCAGCGTCTGCCCCTGCAACAGCTCGGTGACGGCGTACCAACGGCCGTCGGAGTCGCCGAGGTGGTGGATGGCGAGGATGTTGGGGTGCGAGAGCGCCGCCACCGCGCGCGCCTCGCGCTCGAAGCGGGCGCGGACCTCGGGGTCGTCGCCGAGGTGCTCGGGCAGCACCTTGATCGCCACCGCACGGCCGAGCTTGAGGTCGCGGGCGCGGTAGACCTCGCCCATGCCGCCGCTGCCGATCGGCTCCTCCACCTCGAAGCTGCCGAGGCGGGTGCCCGCCGGCAGCGTCAACCAGCCACCCGCGGCGCGCAAGCGCCGCACTGCCTATGTCGCATGTTCAGCAATACTCGCATGAGCGCGCGTGGTGTCGAAGCGGAGCGCGCTGCAACTCGCCGCTACTGCGCCGCGAGGAGCAGCGTCATGGCGAGGAGGACGCTGAGGATCCCCGCCATCGCCGTCGGCGCCATGCTGAGCCAGAGCCCGGGCGCCGGGCCGGCGGCGAGCGGGCGCTGCACGAAGGGCATCGCCGGCAGGGCGCCGATGCCGGAGCGAGAGGACGGCGGCAGCAGCGTCCAGCGCGTGTCGGCGGCCGCTTCCCGGCGCGCGCCGGCGGGACGCTCGTCGCCGGCGTCGAAGGCCGGCTTGGCCCGCGGCCGAGAGCCCGGTGCCGGCAGCAGCGGCGCCGGCGACGGCACCAGACGCGGCGGCGGCGGTGCGCCGCGCTGCCAGGCGGCGAAGCCGGCGAGCGCGAGCTCGCGGGCGCTCGCCGCCGCGGCGGCGGCCGAGGGCCGTGCGTCGGGGCGCGCGGCCTGCAGCTCGTCGAGGAGCGACACGAGCTCGCCGCCGCCGTAGGCGAGCATCGCGCGCACCACCGCGCCGGCCGCCCAGACGTCGGCTTCTGGACCAAGCGGACCAGGCTCGCCGCCGCGTTGCAGCTCGGGCGGCAGCCACGTGCGGGGCGCCCGAGCGACGGCCGCACCCCGCGCGCGCGGCGTCAGCATCGCCAGCACGCCGCAGCCGACGAGCACGACCCGCGGGTCGCGCGGGCAGTCGGCGATGAGGCGCTCGGGCGGCGCGCCGGCGAGCCACAGGCTGCCCGGCGTGAGCAGGCCGTGCCACCACGCGCGACGATGGGCGGCGGCGACGCCGTCGAGCAGCTCGGCAAGGAGCAGCCGGCAGAGCAGCTCGGGGACCGGTGCGCAGCCGGATGCGGGCAGCAGCGCCTCGGCGCGCCAGGCGCCAGGCGCCGGCAGGGCGAGCGTCCCCGGCCGCCCGCCGCACGGCGGGCGCCAGCTGTGCGGCATCGCCAGGTGCGACGAGTGCCGTTCGGCCGAGTCCGCCGCGGCGACGAGCGCCGCGGCGCGCTCCTCCGCGTCGGGCGCGAGGTCGGCGGCGGACAGCGTCAGCCGCAGCCAGCGAACAGGCATCGGAGGTGGCTCGCCGGTCGCGGCGTGCGACTCGCCGATCGCCTCCGCAGACGGCTCGCCGATCGACAGCGCCGCTCCCGCTTCCTCGCCCAGCGTCTCCGTCAACACGGCGGCCCCCCGAGCTCCTCGCCTGCCGGTTGATTCCGCAACGTCGGTCGCGCAATATGGAGGGTGGTCGGGCGCGACGGTCGCCGACCCGCCGCGCCCGCCGCCCGCCGATGAGCAGCACGGGGGACTTCGCGATCCGCGTCGAGGCCTGCGAAGGGCACCTGGGCGATCCCACGCCCTGCCGCTTCTTCCTCGGCCAGCGCCAGGTGGACGTCGCCGAGGTGGTCGACCGCTGGCTGGGCAGCGACCGCCGCTACTTCAAGGTGCGCGGCGACGACGGCGACTTCTACATCCTCCGCCACGAGCCGCTCGCCGACCGCTGGGAGCTGACCCTCTTCGCCACCGCCGCCTCGCTGCTCGCCATCGGCTGAGCGCTCCTCTGCGACGCGGCTTCCAGCGGCTTTGCGGAGGGGGCGATTCATGCAAGTCGAGGGCCCGGAGTCGACTCCGAGGATACGCCCGCCCTGGCAGGGTTGCCGGGCGTCCACTCTGTTGGATGCACGTGTCCCTCGCCGTGGAACCATGCTTGCAGCGCAGCGCGGCCGGAGGGAGCTCGCAATGGCGGACGAAGGGCAAGGTTCGATCCGGCTGCAGGTGGCGGCGGCCAAGCCGCAGGACGTCGGCAAGGGCACGGCGCGGCTCGCCATCCACAGCCTGCGCGTGCGCGAGGGGGACGTCGTCGAGCTGGTGGGCAAGCGCACCACCGCCGCCATCGCCCTGCGCCCTTACCCCGACGACGAGGGGCTCGAGATCGTCCGCCTCGACGGCCTGCAGCGGGCCAACGCCGACGTCTCGATCGGCGACCACGTGGAGATCCGCCCGGCCGACGCCAAGCCGGCGCGGCGCGTCGTGCTCGCCCCGGCGCAGCGCAACCTGCGCTTGTCCGGGTCGGGCGAGGCGCTGCGCAAGACGCTCTTCGGCCGCCCGCTGCTCGCCGGCGACATCGTCTCCACCTCGGTCTACCAGCGCACGCCGGGCGGCGGCCCCGGCCAGAGCGGCGGCAACGTCCCCGAGGACATCTTCCGCGCCTTCTTCGCCCAGCCCGCCTTCGCGCTGCAGGAGATCCGCCTGCGCGTCGTCTCGGTGACGCCGCGCGGCATCGTGCGGGTGGCCGAGGACAGCGACATCGAGCTGCTCCCCGAGTACGTCGAGATCGAGGAGGCGCGGCGGGCCGAGGTCACCTACGACGACATCGGCGGCATCGGCGACACCATCACCCAGGTGCGCGAGATGATCGAGCTGCCGCTCAAGCACCCCGAGCTGTTCCAGCGCCTCGGCATCGACCCGCCCAAGGGGGTGCTGCTGCACGGGCCGCCGGGCACCGGCAAGACGCTGCTCGCCAAGGCGGTGGCCTCGGAGGCCGACGCCCACTTCTTCCACATCGCCGGCCCCGAGATCATGGGCCGCTTCTACGGCGAGAGCGAGCAGCGGCTGCGCGAGGTCTTCCAGCAGGCGCGCCAGCAGGCGCCGTCGATCGTCTTCATCGACGAGCTCGACTCCATCGCCCCCAAGCGCGAGGAGGCCAAGGGCGAGGTCGAGCGCCGCGTCGTCGCCCAGCTGCTGACGCTGATGGACGGCCTGGAGGCGCGGCAGAACGTGGTGATCATCGGCGCCACCAACCGCGTCAACGCCATCGACGAGGCGCTGCGCCGCCCCGGCCGCTTCGACCGCGAGATCGTCATCGGCGTCCCCGACCGGAACGGGCGGCTGGAGATCCTCTCCATCCACACCCGCGGCATGCCGCTGGCCGACGACGTCGAGCTGGAGGAGATCGCGCGCATGACCTACGGCTTCGTCGGCGCCGACCTCTCGGCGCTGGCGCGCGAGGCGGCCATCGAGGCGCTGCGCCGCAAGCTGCCGGAGATCGACCTCGAGGCCAAGGAGATCCCGGCCGAGGTGCTCGAGGGGCTGCGGGTGATGCGCGACGACTTCCTCGGCGCGCTCAAGCGCATCCAGCCCTCGGCGCTGCGCGAGATCATGATCCAGGTGCCCGACGTCGGCTGGGACGACGTCGGCGGGCTCGACGAGGCGAAGCGGGCGCTGCGCGAGGGGATCGAGCTGCCGCTGCGCCACCCGGAGGCCTTCCGGCGGCTGGGCATCCGGCCGGCGAAGGGCTTCCTGCTGTTCGGGCCGCCGGGCACCGGCAAGACGCTGCTCGCCAAGGCGGTGGCGCGCGAGGCGGAGGCCAACTTCATCTCCACCAAGTCGGCCGACCTGCTGTCGAAGTGGTACGGCGAGTCCGAGCAGCAGGTGTCGCGGCTGTTCTCACGGGCACGGCAGGTGGCGCCGGCGGTGATCTTCATCGACGAGATCGACTCGCTGGCGCCGGTGCGCGGCGGCGGCCTCGGCGAGCCGGCCGTCACCGAGCGCGTCGTCAACACCATCCTCGCCGAGATGGACGGTCTCGAGGAGCTGCAGGGCGTCGTCGTCGTCGGCGCCACCAACCGGCCGACACTGCTCGACCCGGCGCTGCTGCGGCCCGGGCGGCTCGACGACCTCATCTACGTGCCGGTGCCCGACCGCGAGGCGCGGCTCAAGATCCTGCAGATCCACACCACCGCCATGCCGCTGGGCGACGACGTCGACCTCGGCACGCTCGCCGATCAGACCCAGGGCTACACCGGCGCCGACCTCGAGGACCTGGTGCGTCGTGCCGGCCTGCACGCGCTGCGCGAGGACCTGCAGAGCGCACGGGTGCCGATGCGCGTCTTCGATCTCGCGCTCGGCGAGACGCGGCCGTCGGTGACGCCCGAGATGGAGGAGGAGTACCGGCGGCTGCTCGAGAGCCTCAAGCGCGAGAACCCGCGCGGGCTGCGGCGCATCGGCTTCGGGCGCGAGGAGGCGGGGACGACGGCGGCGGCCTTCCCGCAGGCGCTGCCGGCGATGCCGGCAGCGCCGCCGCCGACAGCACCGACGTCGCCCACGCAACCGACGCCATCGCCACCGCTGGCGAGAGGCTGAGCATCGAGATCGCTTCGTCGCTCCGCTCCTCGCGATGACATTTCGATGTCATCGCGAGCGCAGCGAAGCGATCTCGATCGCTGTTACTCCACGCGCTCCGGCAACCAGGCGACGACGTTGAGGCGGCGAACGAACCAGCGCAGCGGCTCGTCTGCAGGCAAGTCGAAGCCCAGCGGGCGGGTCATCGTGTCGAGGGTCACCTCGGCCGCGGCTTCCTGCACCGGCCAGGGAGCGTGGTCGATCTCGCCGCGGTAGACGCGGCCCTGGCGATCGGCGGCGTAGAGGCAGTAGCGGTTGACCAGGAAGTCGCCGAGGCTGCCGCGCGAGATGTCGACAGTCCCGGGCAGTGGCCAGTAGTTGGCGCGGTAATCGGCCTGTCCTCCAGCGGCGCGGCGCCGCCGCGAGCGATAGGCCACCGCCTCGCCCGCGCGCTCGCAGCTCATCTCGGCCCAGCGATAGTTCAGGTGGAAGAGCCGCCGCGCCGTCGCCACCGCCAGCGGCTGGTCGGCGTCGAGGCTGAAGAACCACACCCCCGGCTTGCCGCCGGCGCGCACATAGGTGCGCACATTGAGCTCCGGGAAGTCCGACAGCCACGGCAGCGGCGGGGTCGCCCGCGCCCGCACGCCCGTCATGCGGAACGGCACCACCGCGATCCAGGCGCTGCCGTCGAAGGTCTCGAGCTCGAGCCCGGCGGGGATCAGCGGCCGCAGCACCTCGGGCGGCAGGCGCCAGTGCTCGAACAGCAGGTCCTCCCAGACCATGCTCATCGCCCACGGCGAGCGCGGAGCCGGATACGCGCGATGCAGGCCGTCGGCGGACATTCGCCGCCTGAGTCTTACAGAAGTCTTACAGATAGCGCGTGGTGGCTACCGGCCGACGGCCGCGCTGCGGCCCGCGACCTTCGCGTCACCCGCCGCGGAGGTGTCGTCGGCGGCGCTACGCAACGCCACGGCAAAGACGGCGACCAGCAACAGCGCCCAGGCGGCGAGGAGCAGCGTGCGGCGTCCCGTTGGCTGACGAGACGCCGAGCCTTCGGCGCGGGCGGGACGCGCAACGTCGAAACGACCTGGGCGGGGCAACTCGCCGAGAGTAACAGCGCTCCCGTGTTCGGCGCAAACACGAAGAGGGCGACACACGAAGAGGGCGGGGTCAGCCCCGCCCTCGGATCGACGCAACCGAGCGACGCGTTCAGTAGGGGTACGGCCGCGTGTCGCGCCCGCTGCGGTCGTAGCCCGGCAGCGGGTTGCCGTAGCGGTCGTAGCCATTGGTGCGGTCGTAGGCGTAGCCGGCGTCGGCCGGGTTCTGCCCACCGAAGACGCGACTGCCGAAGTAGCGCTTGTCGATGCGGCCCAGCGCCGACGACATCACCTGGAAGAGGTTGCTCTGACGCCCGTCCGGGCTGAGGGCGCCGAAACGGTCGCGGGCGGCGATGTAGCTGTCGACGAGGGCCGCGTAGGCGGTCCCCACGAGGTCGCCGCGGCTGCGCGTCTGCGCGACGCGGGCGAATTCCTGCGCCGCCCCGTCGAGACGACGCAGGGCGTCGAGCGCCGCGCGGTCGCTGGTGCCGGAGCGGCGATAGGCCTCGCGGTCGATGCCGCGCACGCTCAGCGCCAGGTTGCGCGCCGCCGTGGCGAGCGACTCGGCGCGCCCGCGGTTGTCGCTCCAGGTCCAACGGGTGGGAGCTGCAACGCGGGCGTAGCGGTCGTTGTCATAGGCGTGCCAGCGGCCCTGCTGGTCGTAGTAGCCGCCGCTCTGGGTCCCATAGGGGTGCCAGACGCCGTTGTTGTCGTAGTAGCCGCTGTTGCGGTTGCTGTTGTCGCGATCCCTGTCGTCATACGGATGCCACTGACCGTTGCGGTCGTAGTAGCCGTCGTTCTGCGAGTACTCGTGGTACTGGCCGTACTGGTCGTAGTAGCCGCGCGGCGCCTGCGCGCCCGCCATGGGAGCCAGCGCCACGAGGGCGAGGAGCACGATGAAGATGGTCTTGCGCATGGCGGAGCCTCCTTTTCCGCAGCCACACTCAGCAACCCGGGTGCCACGACTCATATCCTGAAAACAAAAGCACTTAGTTGCGGAAGCCCGACCTCGACGATGCTCCGAGCGTCCCCGTTCGAGGACACCCCGGCAGGGCTTCCCAGCGCGACGGTCGTCTGCTACCATCCCGCCCCGCATCAGGAGCGGCCCGCCCTCGCGGGTCCGGCAACCTGGGACGGACATCCCAAGGTGCCCCACCGTCGTCGGCGGTGATGTGGTCGCCCGGTCCGGCCGGGCGGCAACGAAGTGTCCGGGCCGAGTGGCCGCTCCGGGTGCACGTCGAAAATCACTGCGCCCAGGAATCACTGCACCCAGCGAGCAATGGGAGGGTCCGCGATGGTCACCGCCGCGTCCGTGGAGAGCCGGGAGACGCTCACCGCCACCAACTACACCTTCACCTCCGAGTCGGTGACCGAGGGGCATCCGGACAAGGTCTGCGACTTCGTCGCCGACTCCATCCTCGACGCCTGCATCGAGCAAGACCCCGGCAGCCGCGTCGCCTGCGAGGTGCTCGCCAAGGAAGGGCGCCTCGTCGTCGCCGGCGAGATCACCAGCTCGGCCAAGATCGACCGCGAGGCGATCGCGCGCGCCGCAGTACGCGAGATCGGCTACGTCTACCCCGACGAGTCGTTCAACGCCGACGGCATCACCGTCTACGACTGGATCAGCGCCCAGTCGTCCGAGATCGCGCAGGGCGTCGACCGCGACGTCGCGGCCGAGCAGGGCGCCGGCGACCAGGGGATCATGTTCGGCTACGCCACCGACGAGACTCCGGAGCTGATGCCGATGCCGATCCTGCTCGCGCACCGTCTCGCCTACGGGCTCGCCGAGGACCGCAAGAACGGCAGCGAGCCGTGGCTGCGCCCCGACGGCAAGACCCAGGTGTCGGTGGTCTACGAGGACGACCGCCCGGTCGCCGTCGCCGACGTGTTGGTGTCGACCCAGCACGCGGCGAGCGCCAGCCGCGAGCAGATCGCCGACTACGTGGCGACGCGGCTGTCGCCGCGCATCCTCGGCGCCTGGCTGACGCCGGCGACGCGTTTCCACGTCAACCCCACCGGCTCGTTCGTGCACGGCGGGCCGTCGGCGGACTGCGGCGTCACCGGCCGCAAGATCATCGTCGACAGCTACGGCGGCGCCGGGCGGCACGGCGGCGGCGCCTTCTCGGGCAAAGACCCGTCGAAGGTCGACCGCAGCGGCGCCTACTTCTGCCGCTGGGTGGCACGGCAGATCGTCTCGCTGGGGCTGGCGCGGCGTGCCGAGGTGCAGGTGTCGTACGCCATCGGGCAGGCGAAGCCGGTGTCGGTCAAGGTCGACACCTTCGGCACCGGCGACGTAACGGCGGCCGAAGAGGTCGTGAAGCGGCTCGACTTCCGCCCGGCCGCGATCATCGAGCGGCTGCGGCTGCTGCGGCCGCTCTACCGCCAGACCACCAACTACGGTCACTTCGGCAAGCCCGGGCTGCCCTGGGAGGAGTAGGCCGTCGCCGCGCCCCCGGGCGAGGCGGAGCCTCGGCGACGCGCTCCGCATCGAGATCGCTTCGTCGCCGCGCTCCTCGCGATGACATGCCGGAGTGTCATCGTGAGCGCAGCGAAGCGATCTCGATGCCTCGCGAACAGCGGATCTCCGGCGGTCGCCTTGACCGCCAGGCCGGGGGTTGCTACCTTGGGCCCTTGCCGCAGCGCCATATTTCCTCCCTCGGCCTCGCCCGGAGATCCCGCACCATGAAGCAGCTCGCCATCGGGATCAACATAGGGATCACGATCGGGATCGCCCTCGCCGCTATCGCTCTCTCCTCTCCCGCGCGAGCGACGACCTTCGTCCGCGTCGCCGACGAGGCGCTCGCCGACCAGGCGAGCCTCATCGTCTCCGGCACAGTCGTCTCGCGCGGCGCGACACGCGGGCAGATGGCCACCGATTACCGCGTGCGCGTCGAGGAGGTGCTCGCCGGCGAGGTCGCGCGCGAGCTCGTGGTGCGCGTCCCCAGTGGCGGCGACGGACCGGCGCGGCGCAAGATCTGGGGCGCTCCTTCCTTCCGGCCCGGCGAGCGGGCGCTGCTCTTCCTCGTCCCCGGCGAGGCCGGCACCTGGCGGGTACTTCACCTCTTCCTCGGCGCCTTCCATCAGCTCCAGGCGGGCGAGCGCACGCTCGCCGCCCGCGACCTCTCCGCAGTGAGCGAGGTGAGGCTTTCGCCGGAGGGCGAGCTCAAGACCGCGCCCGGCGCTGCTGCAGATGCCGAGCCGGTGCGCGACTTCGCCGCCTTCTCGCGTTGGGTGAAGGCGCACCGGCGCGGCGAGCCGGCGCCCGATTACCGCCTCACCGGCGAGCCAGCCGCCGCGGCCCGCCGAGTCGCCGCCAAGGCCACCTACTTCGAAGACCCCGACGACGGCCTGCGCATGCGCTGGTTCGCCTTCGACACCGGCGGCGACGTCGGCTTCCTCGCCTACAACCAGGGGCAGGTGGGGATCTCCGGCGGCGGCTACTCCGAGTTCCAGACCGCGCTCGCCGCCTGGAACGCCGAGACGCAGACCCCCGTCGACTACCGCTACGACGGCAAGACCGGCGTCAACTATGGTCCCGACATCAACGCCCCCGAGGACGATCTCAGCACCATCGTCTTCAACGACCCCCGCAACCTGATCGAGCCCTTCAGCTGCGCCACTGGCGGCGTGCTCGCCTTCGGCGGGCCGGTCTACCTGATCGCCACCCAGGGCTTCCACGGCGAGCAGTTCCACCCCATCACCAGCGGCGACATCGTCGTCGCCGACGGCCTCTCCTGCTTCTTCGCCAGCAGTCCCAGCGGCACCAAGGCGGCGCAGGAGCTGTTCGCGCACGAGCTCGGCCACACCCTCGGGCTCGGGCACTCCTGCGGCGACAACTTCTCGCCATCCTGCTCCTCGAGCGCGGCCGCCGACGACGCGCTGATGCGCGCTTTCGTTCACGACGATGCGCGCGGCGCCCTCCTCGGCACGGACGACAGGAACGGCCTCCGCTCGCTCTACTCGCTCGGCAGCGGCGGCAGCCCGCCGGCGGCGCCCACCGGGCTCGCGGCGGCCGCCACCTCGACCTCCACCATCCACCTCACCTGGCAGGACAACGCCACCGACGAGACCGCCTACGTCGTCGAGTACGCGACGCTCACCGGTGCCTTCCAGCAGTTCGGCGTGGTGCTGCCGGCCAACAGCACGAGCGCCAACGTCAGCGGGCTCGCCGAGGCCACCGGCTATCTCTTCCGCGTTCGCGCCCGCAACGGCAACGGCGACTCGGCAAACTCCAACGTCGCCAGCGCCGCCACCAACGCCACCGTGGCGCCATGCGTCGAGACCGCCACCACGCTGTGCCTCAACCACGACCGCTTCAAGGTCACCGTGCAGTGGACGACGAGCGACGGCGAGAGCGGCGCCGGCACCACGATCCCCTACACCGACGATTCGGGGCTGGTGTGGTTCTTCTCGGCCAGCAACCTCGAGCTGATGATCAAGGTCCTCGACGCCTGTGTCGCGCCCTTCAACCACTACTGGGTCTTCATCGGCGGCATCACCGACGTGCAGTTCCTCACCACGGTGGTCGACACCCATACCGGCGCCGTGCGCGTCTACCTCAACGAGCTCGGTCACCCGGCCAACGCGGTCACCGACACGGGCGCCTTCGCGACCTGCCAATAACCGGCGGCGGCGCGCGTCGCGCGCGCGCCGCCGCGCGGTAGAATAGGCGTCGGGCTCCGCCAAAACGTGCGACTCCCCACCGGCCGCCGGGCCGGGCCGCGGCTGTTCTGGACAACCAGGGGCCGCCAAACCACCGAGGAGGCGCGATCGACCCATGGCGACCAAATACATCTTCGTCACCGGCGGCGTCGTCTCCTCCCTCGGCAAGGGCGTCGCCGCGGCCTCGGTGGGCGCGATCCTCGAGTCGCGCGGCTTCGCGGTGACGCTGATGAAGTTCGACCCCTACGTCAACGTCGACCCGGGGACGATGTCGCCCTACCAGCACGGCGAGGTCTTCGTCACCCACGACGGCGCCGAGACCGACCTCGACCTCGGCCACTACGAGCGCTTCACCCACACCCAGACCTCGCGCAAGCACAACTACACGACCGGCCAGATCTACTCCTCGGTGATCGAGAAGGAGCGGCGCGGCGACTACCTGGGCAAGACCGTCCAGGTGATCCCCCACATCACCGACGAGATCAAGGCGGCGATGCACGCCGTGGCCGCCGGTCACGACGTGGTGATCGTCGAGATCGGCGGCACCGTCGGCGACATCGAATCGCTCCCCTTCCTCGAGGCGATCCGGCAGATGCGCCTCGAGCTCGGGCGCAACAACGCGGTCAACATCCACCTCACGCTGGTGCCCTACATCAAGGCCGCCGACGAGCTGAAGACCAAGCCCACCCAGCACTCGGTCGCCACCCTGCGCGCCATCGGCATCTCGCCCGACGTCCTGCTCTGCCGCGTCGACCGCCCGCTCGCCGACGACCTGCGGCGGAAGATCGGCCTCTTCTGCAACCTCTCCCCCGAACAGGTCATCGCCGCCCGCGACGTGCCGACCATCTACGAAGTGCCGCTGATGTTCTCGCGCGAGGGGCTCGACGAGCTGCTGCTCGACCTGCTCAACCTGCCGAGCCACGAGAAGCGACCTCTCGCGGGTGGGAGGCGCTGGTGGGCAAGATCAAGCACCCGCGCGAGACGGTCAAGGTCGGCATCGTCGGCAAGTACGTCGAGTTCCCCGACTCCTACAAGAGCCTCAACGAGGCGCTGCTGCACGGCGGCATCGCCAACGACGCCAAGGTCGAGCTGGTCTACGTCAACGCCGAGGAGATCGAGGGGCAGCACTGGCCGCGCGAGATCTTCGAGGTCGACGCCCTGCTGGTGCCCATCGGCTTCGGCCGCCGCGGCACCGAGGGGAAGATCGGCGCCATCCGCTACGCCCGCGAGCACCAAGTGCCGTTCTTCGGCATCTGCCTGGGCATGCAGTGCATGGTGATCGAGTACGCGCGCAACGTCTGCGGCATCTCGCACCGCCAACTCCACCGAGTTCGACGGCGACACCCCCGACCCGGTCATCTACAAGCTGCGCGACCTGCTCGGCGTCGAGGCGATGGGCGGCACCATGCGGCTCGGGCGCCTACCCCTGCCGGCTCAAGGAAGGGACGCTGGCGCGCCAGGTCTACGGCGTCGCCGAGGTGCAGGAGCGGCACCGCCACCGCTACGAGGTCAACCAGCAGTACCTGCCGCGGCTGCAGGAGGCGGGGCTGGTGGTGTCCGGCCTGTCGCCGGACGGCAAGTTCGTCGAGATGGTGGAGCTGCCTAGTCACTCTGGTTCCGGAGGCCACCCCTGGTTCCTCGGCTGCCAGTTCCACCCCGAGTACCAGAGCAAGCCCACCGACCCGCACCCGCTGTTCGTCTCCTACATCCGCGCCGCGCTCGACTACAGGCGTCGCCGCGCGCAGCCCGAGCAGGAGCGCGAGCGCGAGGCGGCGGCGGCGCCGCGCCAGGCGGAGGAAGCGCCGGCACCGGCGGCGGTGCGCACGGGCGAGCGGGTTTCTTGAGCGCGGCCCGTTCGAGCGCCGTCGCCGGCGGGCGCGGCCCGCGGCCCGGGTTCCACCGCATGACCCGGATCGAGCTCGCGCCCGGAATCACCATCGGCGGCGACGCCTTCCCGTTCATCGCCGGCCCCTGCGTCATCGAGAGCGAGGAGCTGGCGCTCGACGTAGCGCGACGGCTCGCCGCGATGGCACACCGCCTCGGCCTGCCGCTCGTCTTCAAGGCCTCCTTCGACAAGGCCAACCGCAGCTCGATCAAGAGCTACCGCGGGCCGGGGCTCGAAGAGGGGCTGCGCGTGCTGCGGCGCGTGCGCGAGGAGACCGGGCTGCCGCTGCTCACCGACGTCCACGAGCCGGCGCAGTGCGCCGCCGCGGCCGAGGTCTGCGACGTGCTGCAGATCCCCGCCTTCCTCTGCCGCCAGACCGACCTGCTGCTGGCGGCGGCGCGCACCGGCCGCGCCGTCAACGTCAAGAAGGGGCAGTTCCTCGCCCCCGAGGACGCGCGGCACGCGGTCGAAAAGGCGGCAGCCGTGGGCAACCACCGCGTCTTCGTCACCGAGCGCGGCGTCTCCTTCGGCTACCACAACCTGGTCGTCGACATGCGCTCGTTCACGGTCCTGCACGAGCTCGGCATCCCGGTGGTCTTCGACGTCACGCACTCGCTGCAGCTGCCCGGCCAGCGGCGACGGAGTCACCGGCGGCGACCGCCGCTTCGCCGAGCCGCTGGCGCGCGCCGCGGTGGCGGCGGGAGCCGACGGCCTCTTCATGGAAGTCCACCCCGACCCCGACCGCGCCCGCTCCGACGCCGCCACCCAGCTCACCTTCGAGCGCGCCGAGGCGCTGGCGATCTCCGCGCTCGAGATCCGCCGCGCGCTGCAGGCGGCCGTGCCGCTGGCTTAGAGCTCCGCCGCCGCGGCTGCCTCAATCGAACGGGTCGACCAGATCGACTCGCGCCCGCGCGAAATCGCGCCGGTTGCGCGTCGCCACCGTCAAGTCGTGAACCAAGGCGGTCGCCGCGATCATGCTGTCCTTGACCGGCATCGCCTGGCCGGTGGCACGCAGATCGGCCAGCAACTGCGCCCAACGCAAACCGGTGGCGGCGTCCCACGGCAGGCAGGCCATTCGTCCAACGCCATCGTCGAACCATCGCTCGAGACGCTGGCGTTTGCGCCCGCGCTCGAGCAACAGGATGCCGAACCGCAGCTCGCCGAGGATGACCGGATCGACGACCAGCTCGCGCTCGTGGCGGCTGAGCCACTCGACGACCTTGACGCTCGGCTCGGCGCGCGTCGGCTCGCTGAGCACGTTGGCGTCGACGAGAAACCTCACAGCTCGTCGGTCGATTCCGACTCGACGGGGACGAAGTAGTCCTTCTCGGGGCAGTCGAGGAGCCAGCTGACGAGTCCCTCGTTGGGCGGCGGATACACCCGGGTGAGCCGGTAGTCGCCGCGATCGAGGCGCTCGATCTCGAACTCCTGTCCCGCCTCGATGGCATCGAGCTCGCGCACCTCGGATGGCAGCACGATCTGGCCCTTGGTGGAAACGCGCGTCTTCACGACCGTAAGATAGCGTCTTACCGCGCCGACGTCAAGCCCGGGCGACCGGCTGGCGGATATACTCCCGCCCCATGCCGGCCAGGCCTCCTCGAGAGGTGGCGCGGGAGGTCCTGGAGATCGAGTCGCAGGCCATCCGCGACCTCCTGCCACAGCTCGACGGGGCCTTCGACCGCGCTGTGGAGATGTTGCGGACCTGCCGCGGCCGCGTCGTCTGCACCGGCATGGGCAAGAGCGGGCTGGTGCTGCAGAAGGTCGCGGCGACGCTCTCCTCCACCGGCACGCCTGCCCTCTTCCTCCATCCTGCGGAGGCGATCCACGGCGACCTCGGCATGCTCGTCGAGGGTGACGTCGTGCTCGCCGCCTCCAACTCCGGCACCACCGAGGAGCTGCTGCGGCTGGCGGCGACGCTGAAGCGGCTGGGCATCGCGATGATCGCCATCACCGGCCGCCCGGCGAGCCCCCTCGCCCGCCTCGCCGAGGTGCACCTGTCGGTGGCTATCCGCCAGGAGGCCTGCCCGCTCAACCTCGCGCCCACCGCCTCGACGACAGCCACCCTCGCCATCGGCGACGCCCTGGCGATGGCGGTGATGGAGGCGCGCGGCTTCACCGACGAGGACTTCGCGCGGCTGCACCCCGGCGGCCAGCTCGGCAAGCGCCTCTTGCGCGTGCGCGAGCTGATGCACAGCGGCGAGCAGCTGCCCAAGGTGCTCGCCGAGACGTCGATGCGCGACGCCATCTACGAGATGTCGAAGAAGGGGCTCGGGATCACGGCCGTCGTCGATGGCGACGACCGCCTGCTGGGCGTCATCTCCGACGGCGACCTGCGCCGCGCCCTCGAGCACGACGACGGCCTGCTGGGACGCACCGCCGGCGAGTGCATGCGCACCGGGCCGAAGACCATCTCCGGCGAGGAGCTGGCCCCGGCCGCGCTCAAGAAGATGGAGGACCACCGCATCACCGCGCTCATGGTCTGCGACGACGCCGGACGGCTCGAAGGCGTCGTGCACGTGCACGACCTCTGGCGGCTGGAGCTCTTCTAGTGCCGCCACTCGGCGATCACGACCGCGGCGAGAAGGGCGCCGCGTCCAGCGATCCCGGCGCGTCGGCTGCGACGACTGCGCGCTGCCGCCTCGCGCCGGCGGAGCTCGAACGACGCGCGCGCGCGGTCGAGTGGATCGTGCTCGACGTCGACGGCGTGCTCACCACCGGGCTCGTCTCCTACCTGTCGCAGGGCGGCGAGATGCTGACCTTCGACATCCAGGACGGCCACGGCATCAAGCTCGCCCAGCGGGCCGGCATCAAGGTGGCGGTGCTCTCCGGCCGCGGCAGCGGCGCGCTGCGCACCCGCGCCGAGGACCTCGAGCTCGACGCGGTGATGATCGGCCGCCACGACAAGGGGCCGGCGTTCGCCGAGCTGTGCGCCCGCCACGAAATCGATCCCTCGCACGTCGCGGCCGCGGGCGACGACCTGCAGGACCTGCCGCTGCTGCTCGCCTGCGGCCTCTCGTTCGCACCCGCCGACGCGGTGCCCGAGGTGCGCGAGGCGGTGGACTGCGTGCTGTCGCGCAGCGGTGGGCGGCGCGCGGTGCGCGAGCTGGTGGAGATGCTGCTCAAGGCGCGCGGGGCGTGGGAGGGGATCGTCGCCTCCTTCCGCCGATGAGCGGCGGCGGCGGGCGCGCGCGCTGGCGGCGACTGCGCGGCCGGCTCACCGGGCCCATCGTCGCGGTGCTGACGCTGCTGCTGCGCGGCCTCGGCTGGCGCGGTGCGCAGCGGCTGGGGGCGGGAATGGGCCGCGTCGCGTGGTGGGTCGCGCGGCGCGACCGGCGGCGAACGCTGGAGCACCTGGCGATCGCCTACCCCGAGCTCGCGGCGCGCGAGCGGACGCGGCTCGGGCGGGCGTGCTTCGCGCACTTCGGGACGACGCTGCTCGAGTGCTTGCGGCTGCTCGGCGAAGGGTGTGAGGAGGTGCGGCAGCGCGTGCGAGTCGAGGGGTGGGAAGGGGTCGAGGCATTGCGCGCGTCCGGCCGGCAGGTCCTCATCCTCACCGGGCACTGCGGCAACTGGGAGCTGCTGGCGGCCACCATCTCGTGTCACGGCTTGCCGCTGGCAGTGGTGGCGCGGCGGGGACAGGAGGAACGCCTCGATCGCTTGTTGGTGAGCTTGCGCCAACGCTTCGGCACCACCACCATCGCGCGGGGCGAGGCCGGCGCCGCTCGCGAGCTGCTGCGGACGCTGCGCGGCGGCGGCGCGCTGGGGATGCTGATCGACCAGGACACGAAGGTCGAAGGCGCCTGGGTGCCGTTCTTCGGGCGGCCCGCCTTCACCCCGCTCGGCGCGGCGCAGATCGGCGCTCGGCGCGGCGTCGCGGTCGTGCCGACGTTCATCGAGCGGCTCGACGACGGCAGCCACGTCGCGGCCTTCCATTCGCCGCTCGAGCTGCCCGACGACGCGGTGGAGGCGACGGCGCTGATGACGAGTACCATCGAGGAGCAAATACGCCGTCGCCCGGAGCAGTGGGTGTGGATGCACCGCCGTTGGCGACGGCAGCCGCCCGCCGCGACGGCCTCATGATGCGATGACCTCCCGCGCCCGCTTCCTCGCTCTCCTTGGCTGCCTGCTCCTGGGGCGGCCGATCACGGCGATCGCGCCGCCGTCGCCCCGCGGGTGGGCTCGCGTCGACCTCTCGTCCACGAAGCCGGTGCTGCTGCGAGGAGGTCCGGACGTCTACGGGCCGCAGCTCGTGGGCCAGGGCGATGATCTCCCTCAACCATCCGCCGGGCTCAGCCGCGGCGGCGTCGTTCTCACCGCCCCGCGCGCAAGGGCCCTGCGGCAGATGCCCTCGACCCTGTCGTGGCAGCTGGCGCTCGGCGCCGAGCCGTACCTCACGTTCACACCGCTCGTCGACCTCAGCCGCTGCCGGTCGGTGGCGACGGTCTACGCAGGACCGCCTGAGGGCCCGCCGGTACAGCTCTGGACGGCGACGGCGGCCACGAGTCGCTGGCCGGCTGGTCCGGAGGTCGTCGTCGACCTCGGGCGGTGGGCCGGTCGCGAGATCGGCCTCCACCTCGACGTGCGGCGCGCCAGGAACGGCTACCGCGACTGCCCCATGATCTGGGGCAGCCCCGCCGTGCTCAGCCGCTCCACCCCGCTGGCGGCCGGTCGCGGGCCCAAGGCGCCGCCCAACGTGCTGCTCATCGGCGTCGACACCCTGCGCGCTGACGCGCTCGGCGCCTGGGGCCGACGGCCGACGGTGACGCCGACGCTCGACGCGCTCGCCGCCGAGAGCGACGTCTTCCTCGACGCCTTCAGCACCAGCAACTCCACCAACCCGAGCTTCGCGTCCATCCATACCGGCCTCTACGTGCAGCGTCACGGCGTGCGCGACCTGCGGACGCCGCTGCCGGCCGCCCACGTGACGCTGGCCGAGCGCTTCACCATCGCCGGCTTCGACACCCATGCCGTGCTCTCCGCGCAGCACCTCAACAACGTCGCTTCCGGCCTCGGCCAGGGCTTCGCGACCGTCGACGAATCGAGCGAGCACGCGGCGGCCCGTCTCGCCGTCGATCGGGCGATGGGATGGCTGCAGCGCCCGCGCCGGAAGCCGTTCTTCCTCTGGATTCATCTCTTCGACCCGCACACTCCCCACATGCCGCCCTCGCCGTTCGCGCTCGGCCAGCGGGCCGCCGTCCCGTACGGGTTGAGCCCGGTCAAGGACTGGTTGAGCTTCCGCAGCGGCGGACTGCGCCCCTTCCGCGTCCCCAGCCTCGCCGCGGATCGCGACCTCTACTTCGGCGAGGTCGCGTACGCCGACCGCGAGATCGACCGCCTGCTCGGGTTCCTGCGCAGTCGCGGCGAGCTCGCCGACACCGTGGTCGCCTTCGTCGCCGACCATGGAGAGAACCTCGAGGACCACGGCGTCAGCTACCGCCATGTCGGGCTGTGGGACACCACCACGCACGTGCCGCTGATGATCCGCTGGCCGGACCGTATGGTCGCTAGCGGGGGCGGCCGAGCGCGAGCACCGGGACGCCGGCTGCACGGCCTCGTGCAGACGATCGACCTCTACCCCACCCTCCTCGCCGCCGCTGGGCTGCAACCCAACCCGAGCGACGGACGGGACCTGCGCACGGTGGTCGAAGGCGGCCGGCGCGGCCGGCCAGCCGTCTTCGCCGATCAGGCCGACGGCCAGGGCGCCGCGGTGCGCACGGCGGCGTGGCGCTACTTCGTGTCGGCGGGCAGCCGGCTGGTGCCGGCCGGGGCCTACCTCTACGACCTGACGCGCGACCCCGGCGAGCTCACCAACCTCGCCGGCAAGGGCCGCCGCGAGGAGGCGGACCTGCGCACGATGCTCAGCCGGTGGCAGCGCGACGGCAAACCCGCGGCGAAGCCTTCGCACCTCACGCCGGAAGAGGAAGCGGCGTTGCGCGCCCTGGGCTACGAGTAGGGTGGGCTCGGCGCCCACCATCCGAGCGCTCCCCCGGCGGGCGCCGAGCCCGCCCTACGAATACGCCTCTGCCTCTTCCTCCGCGTCGGCGGCCGCCGTCGCGCGGCTCTTGGCGCGGCCTACCAGTGCCGCCGCCCCCACGCCCAGCAGGTAGAGCCCCAGCGTCGGCAGCGCGAACAGGCAGAGGTTGAAGACGTCCGAGGTGGGCGTGATGATCGCCGCCACGGCGAAGATGATGAGCACCGCCCAGCGGAAGTTGCGCAGCAGGAAGCGCGGCGTCACCAGCCCGACGCGGGCGAGGAAGACGATCACCAGCGGCAGCTCGAACATCAGCGCCAGGCCGAGGATCACCGTCATCAGGAAGCTCAGGTAGCTGGGGCCGGTGATGGCGGGCGTGAAGTCGTGGCCGACGGCGAGCAGGAACTCCACCGAGAACGGGAAGGCCACGTAGTAGGCGAAGGCGCCGCCGGCGAGGAACAGCACCGTGCCGGAGACGATGAAGCCCAGCGCGTAGTAGCGCTCGCGAGAGTAGAGGCCCGGCCGGATGAACTGCCAGAGGTGGTAGAGGATCACCGGCGCGGCGGCGAACAGTGCCGCCAGGAGCGCCACCTTGACGTAGAGCATGAAGGCGTCGGTGACCGAGAGGATCACCAGCTTCTGCCCCTTCGGCAGGTAGCGGTAGGCCGGCTTGGCGAGGAAGCGGAAGATTGCCTCCTTCTGCCACCAACCGGCGAAGAACGCCACCGCCAGCGCGCCGATCACCCACACCAGGCGCGAGCGCAGCTCCTCGAGGTGCTCGAGCAGGCTCATGCTGGGCAGCTCCTCGGGCGCGCGCTGAAGCGCCGGCGGCCGCCGCGAGGGGCGGGCCACGGCATCGGCGGCGGGCCGCACCACCGGCGCCCTCGGCTCGTCGCTCATCGGCTCGGCGCGGCCGTGGGATCGGCCTCTTCGCCGACGGCGGCGGCGACCGGCGTGGCGTGACCGTCCGCTTCAGGAGCGCCGACCGACGCGATGAGAGCGTCGATCTCCGCCGGCGTGGGCGACGCGGCCGATGGCGATGCCTCTGCGGGCGCTTCGGCGACCACATCGGTCGCAGCGGCCTGCACCGCCGGCGCCGACTCCGCGGTCGCCACGGTCCCCACCGGCGCCTCCGTGGCTAGCGCAGCAGCCGGGGCCGCCGCCGGCTGCGCCCGCCACGCCGGCGTCGCCGGCTCCTCGAGCTCGGTGTTCACCGCCCGTTGCAGCTCGGTCGAGGCGCGGCGGAACTCGGCCATCCCCTTGCCGATGGTGCGGCCGATCTGCGGCAGCCGCTTGGGCCCGAAGATGAGCAGCGCGAGGATGAAGATGAAGACGAGCTCGGGCCCGCCGATGCCGAACATGGCGACCATGATAGCTCGGCGCGCCGGCCCGCCCGGCCGCTCCACAGCAACTGATTGACGCCGCGGCCGCAGAAAAACCGGGTGCTATCATTTCCGACCTATGCGGAGACCCTGGCGCATCGCGGCGGCACTCCTCTTCGTCATCACCACCCTCGCCGGCGCCCTCTTCGGCGACCGTCTTCTCGCCCTCTCCGACAACGCCCGCGCCGGCTTGCGCCAGTACACCGAGCTGGTGGAAGCGGTGCACGCGCACTCGGGAGCCGAGGTCAGCTACAAGGACGTCGTCTACTCCTCCATCAACGGCATGCTGCGCAAGCTGGATCCGCACACCAGCTTCCTGCCGCCCGAGGCCTACGCGCGCATGCGCGACCGGCAGCAGAGCAGCTTCTTCGGCCTCGGCATCCTCGTCGGCATGCGCGACGACAAGCTCACCGTCATCTCGCCGCTCGAAGGCACGCCCGCCTCGCGCATGGGCATCCGCGCCGGCGACATCATCACCACCATCGAGGGCGAGCCGACCGCCGACATGCCGCTCGACGACGCGGTAATGAAGCTCAAGGGGCCGAAGGACACCGAGGTCACCATCACCCTCGCCCGCCGCGGCGTCAGCACGCCGCTGGAGCTCACCATCAAGCGCGCCGAGATCCCGCTCACCACGGTGCGCTACGTGATGATGATCGCCCCCGGCACCGGCTACTTCCGGGTCACCGAGTTCTCGCGCTCCACCGGCAAGGAGGTCGCCGACGCCATCGCCACCCTGCGCGCCCAGGGCATGCAGCGGCTGCTGCTCGACCTGCGCAACAACGGCGGCGGCCTGCTCGACCAGGCGATCGCGGTGGCCGACCAGTTCGTGCCCGAGGGCTCGACCATCGTCGAGACCAAGGGGCGCATCCGCGACTCCTTCCACAAGTACAAGGCCGAGGGCGAGCACCGGCCGCTCGACCTGCCGGTCGTGGTGCTGGTCAACAGCGGCTCGGCCTCGGCGTCGGAGATCCTCGCCGGCGCCATCCAGGACCACGACGTAGGGATCATCGCGGGCACGCCGACGTGGGGCAAGGGCCTCGTGCAGACCGTCTACGGGCTGCCCTACGACGGCGCGCTGGCGCTCACCACGGCGAGCTACTACACGCCGTCGGGGCGGCTGATCCAGCGCGACTACAGCTCGGTCTACGACTACTACGCCCACGGCGACGGCGTCGGCGAGGACGACGAGGAGAGCTCCACCGGCCCCCTCGAGATGCCGACGGGCGACGAGCCGGTCTTCTACACCGACCTCGGCCGCAAGGTCTACGGCGGCGGCGGCATCACTCCCGACGTGCTGGTGCAGGCCAAGGAGCAGCCCGAGCTGCTGCAGTTCCTCGAGGCGCGCAACGCCTTCTTCGAGTTCGGCGTCGAGTACACCAGCGACCACAAGATCACCGATCCGAGCTGGACGCCGGGCCAGGAGGTGCTGCGCGAGTTCGAGCGCTGGGTGCACGCCCAGGGCATGGCCGAAGACGAGGCCGACCTCGACAAGGGCTTCCAGGACGCCGAGACGCGCAAGGACGTGCTGGCGCGGCTGCGGGCGGAGATCTTCAACGCCACCCTCGGCAACGACGTGCGCTACCGCGTCCTCGCCGAGGGCGATCACCAGATCCAGCAGGCCCTCGGGCTCTTCGGCAAGGCCAGCGAGCTGCTGGCGATGCGCAAGAGCGGCAAGGGCGACACCCACGTGGCCGCCGGCACCAACCGGTAGCCGCCCCCAACACCGACCGCAACCACCTGAGGGGTGGATCAGCGGGCCCGTTCTCCTGGCGAGAGCGGGCCTTTTTTTGCGTCCGGAGCGCGCACTCTCGTGCGCGCGGAGGACGCAACCGCGAGGAGCGGAGCGACGAAGCGGTCTCGATCCCGGCCGTGAGCTTCTTGACGAAGGGGCCGAGCAGCAGCGCCACGCCGCCGCCGCCGTGCCACCTCCAGCCTAGTTCCTGGTCTGGCTCTCCATCATCCGCCGGATCGGCACGATGAGCGCCGCCAGGATCGCCGCGGCGACGAACAGGGAGACCGTCGTCGAGGTGAACAGCTTCGGCATCTGGTCGAGCTTCTCGGGGTCGACGTGGCCGCCGACGAGGCCGCCGATGAGGTTGCCGACCGCCGAGGCGAGGAACCAGATCCCCATCATCTGCCCGACGTACTTGCGCGGCGACAGCTTGGTCATCGACGACAGGCCGACCGGGCTGAGGCAGAGCTCGCCGATCGTCTGGAAGAAGTAGCTCACGATCAGCCACCAGAGCGACACCTTCAGCGTGCCGCCGCTCGCTCACCACCTCGTTGGCGGCGAAGATCATGACCAGGAAGCCGAGGCCGGCGATGCCGAGGCCGAGAGCGAACTTGGTCGGGCTCGAGAGGTCGCGCCCGCGGCGCTTGCCGAGCGCCACCCAGAGCGCCGCGAACGACGGGCGCGAAGCAGGATGATGAACAGCGGGTTGATCGACTGGAACCAGGTCGCCGGCATCTCGAAGCCGCCGACCTGGCGGTCGGTGAAGTCGTTGGCGAACAGGTTGAGCGAGGTCGGGCGCCTGCTCGAAGGCGCTCCAGAAGATGGCGGCGAACACGAAGAGCACGATGATCACCGCGATCCGCTTCTTCTCGTCCGAGGTCAGCCTGCCCGCGGCGAAGACGAAGGCGAAGAACACCACCGCCATGCCGACCAGCACGAAGGTCATGTCCTTGCCCGATGGCCTGCGCGTCGATGCGCGAGGGCGCCGGTCGCCGCGAGCGTGAAGACCACCGCCACCACCAGCGATGAACGCGGCGACCGCCAACTTCACGGTGCGCTCCTGCTGCGCCTGCACCGCCGGGTCCGGATGGCGCGTCGGCTGCATGCCGATCTCGCCGAGCGTCTTGCGCGCGCGTCAGGCCGTAGACGATGAGGCCGAGCAGCATCGCCGACGCCGGCCGCGCCGATGCCGAGTGCCAGCCGCACCTGCTCGCCGAGGTAGCCGGTGACGAGCTGGCCGAAGAACGCGCCGATGTTGATGCCCATGTAGAAGATCGAGAAGCCGGCGTCGCGCCGCGCGCCGCCTCTCCGGGATAGAGATCGCCGACGATCGCCGAGATGTTCGGCTTGAGCAGCCCGGTGCCGCAGACGATGAGGATGAGGCCGAGGAAGAAGGGGACCTTGCCGCTGCCGGCCCGGCGAGGCCGGAGAGGCCGATGCAGATGTGCCCGGCCGAGATCAGGCAGGCGCCGATGAAGATCGCGCGCCGCAGGCCGAGCAGCGGTCCGCCACCCAGCCGCCGGGCAGCGACATCAGGTAGACGAACGCGGCGTAGATGCCGACGATCGCCGAGGCCTGGCCGCGGTCGAACCCGAAGCCGCCGTCGGCCAGCGCCGCCGCCATGAACAGCACGAGCAGCGGCCGCAGCCCGTAGTAGGAGAAGCGCTCCCACATCTCGGTGAAGAACAGCGTGGACAGCCCGCGCGGGTGGCCGAACCAGGTGCCGGGCGGGACCGCCGGGGAGGGAGGCATGTCGGTCGCCGTGGCTGCGATCTCCACCGCTTCCTGGTCGGAATGCTTGCGCGGACCATTGCTCATCGATTCACCTCACGCCGCGCACGCCACCGGCAGGGTGCCGGCCACGCCGCGATCCGGCAGTTTCAGGTTCAAACGCCCGGCATGGCGCGCTTGAGCGGCCGCAGCAAGGCGGTCAGTACCAGCGCCATGAAGAGCGACAACCCGCCGAGCATGGCGAAGAACGTCGAATGTGGCATGTCGTCCCACAGCACGCCGACGCCGGTGAGCCAGTTGCCCGCCGCGGTGGCTCCAAACCAGCCGCCCATCATCACTCCGCGTAGTCGTATCGGCGCCACCTTCGACACCAGCGACAGGCCCATCGGCGACAGCATCAGCTCGCCGAGCGTGATCACGCCATAGGCGCCGATCAGCCACCATGGTGAGACCCGCCCGGTATCGCCGCCGGCCCGGCCGGCGAAGAACATGACGAAGTAGGCAGCGGCCGTCAAGCACATCCCGATCGCCATCTTGGTGGGGGTCGAAGGCTCCTTGCCGCGGCGGTCGAGGAACCCCCAGAACCAGATCAGCGGGAAGGTGAGTCCGATCACCCAGGCAGGGTTGATGGCGTTGGAGATGATGCCGCTGAACTGCCAGGTGGTGTTGTCGTTGGCGAAGTACGTCCAGGTCGTCTGGTTCTGGTGGAACACCATCCAGAAGACGATAACGATGAAGAAGATGACAATCAGCGCCATGATTCGCCGCGAATCCGGAACCAGGTCGATCGCACGCTGCTTGCTAACTCCTGGCGGCGGCGCGTCCACCGCTACAGCCGCAGACGATGCCGGCGCCCTCAGCCGCGGCCGATCGGCCGCCTCGACGTGGCGCCTGAAGGTCCACAGCGTCGCCACCGAGATCACCATGCCCAGGGCGCCCATGAAAAACGCCGGATGGTAGCCGAACTTCTGCGTCATGAATTCGGCGACCACCGGTCCCAGGAAGGCGCCGACGTTGATGCCCATGTAGAAGATGTTGTAGGCGCGGTCCTTGAGATGGCTTCCCTCAGGATAGAGGTTGCCGACCATCGCCGACACGTTGGGCTTGAAGAAGCCATTGCCGAGGACCAGGCAGGCAAGCGCCGCGAACATCACCCCTTCGATCTTGGGCACCGCGAGGAGCGCGTGGCCGGCCATGAAGAAGAGACCGCCCAAGAGCACCGACTTGCGGTGACCCAGCTTGCGATCGGCGATGAAACCGCCGACCAGCGGGCTCAGCGTAGACAAAGAACAGGTACCACGGCCAGATGCTGGTGGCGCGGTCCCGTGCTGTAGCCGAACCCCTGCTGGGCGTCCTGCACGTACAGCGCCCACATGCTGCCCACGGTGTAGAAGCTGAACCGCTCCCACATCTCGGTGAAGAAGAGGACGTAGAGACCCTTGGGGTGCTTGTCGGCGCTCATCGGCTGATCCGAGCTCCTCGGGTCGATGCGGTGTCAGCAAGAGTGTTGCCGGGCGCGAAGGATAGCGCGTGCCCGGCGAGGGCGGCAACGCGATGTCGCGAAGTGTTGCCGGGAAGGGACGAGCGGCGTCGCCGCGAGAGTGCGGCGACGCCGTCGTGTAGCCGACCGTGGGCTACGTGCGCAGCTTGGCGCGCCGCAGCGCCAGCACCGCGTAGCCGCCGAGCAGCAAGGCGAGCAGAACCAGCGCGAGCTCCGACAAGGTCGGGATCTCGACCACCCCTCCCACGCCCTCCACCGCGACGAAGCTGGTGGGGGTGACGCCCGGCGTCGCCGGGTCGTCGGTCACCCCGGTGGACTCGTTGGCGCCGTTGCCGTCGGTGTCGAAGGAGGTGGTGCCCTGGTTGGAGATCGTCTGCCCGGCGGTGCCGGCGTCGATGGTGGCGACGATGGTGATCGTCACCGAGCCGCTAGCGGGGATGACGCCGTTCCAGTGCACCGTGTTGCCGCCGGTGGTGGTGGTGCCCGACGTCGCGTTGGCCGAGACGAGGGTGAGGCCCGCCGGCAGCACGTCGGTGAACTCGTCGCCCGCGTTGTCCTGCTGCGGCGACGGACCGGCGTTGCTGAGCACGACGGTGTAGGTGACCTGCGTGCCCTCTTCGAAGGAGCCGGAGACCGTCTTGGTGGCGCTGACGCTCGCCGGCGAGATGAAGGTGAAGCCCTGCGTCGAGCTGTCGTTGCTGGGCTCGTAGTCCTCGAGCGGGAGCGGCACCGAGACGGTGGCGACGCTGTTGCCGGCGCCGGGCAGCGCCGGCGCCGTCATCGTCACGGTGACCGCTTCGGCGGGGCCGGTCGGAAAGTCGAGCCCGGCCTGCGCGACGCGGTTGCAGGTCACCACGCCGGCCGCATGGCCGCAGCTCCAGTTGGTGCCCGTGGCGCTGACGAAGGTGCCCGGCGGCAGCGTGTCGGTGAGCGTCGCCGAGCGCTCCGTGCCGGAGTCGTTGTTGACGACGTTGAGCGTGTAGGCGTAGTTGGTGCCCACCGGGATGGGACCGCCGCCGTAGGTGTGCGTGACGCCGACGTCGTCGCGGAACCAGCCGATGTCCTGGAAGGCCTCGAAGGCGAGGTCGACGTCGTTGGCGACGGTGTTGAGGTCGCTGTTGATCGACGGCTCCATCAGCGAGTTGGGCAGGTGGCTGGCGTCGAAGTGGGAGATCGACGAGCCGGGGGCCACCGGGTTGAGGGCGGCGAGCAGGGCGCGCCCGGCGGCGTCCGTACCGGCGCGAACCGAAGGGTCGACCCCCAGCGTGGCGGTGACGCCGGCGCCGAGCTGCGCCTTGATGGCGTTGCCGTCGGGCTGGGTGACGCGGGCCGAGGGGATGGTGATCGTCGGATCGGCGCCGCCGAGACCCGCCGGCGGGCAGCCGGCGGCGTTGTCGGCGACGATGACGCCGATGGCGCCGGCGTTCTGGGCGTTCTTCACCTTGACGATGAAGCCGCAGGTGCCGCGGTCGACGATGGCGATGTTGCCGGCGATCGCGCCGGCGTTGGTCAGCGGCGAGCAGGCGTCGGTGGTGGTGGGGCCGGCGCCGTCGGCCGGATCGAGGGCCTGTACCACGGTGCCGGTGACGCCCGGCGACGACAGCGGCGCTCCGAACGCCGCCGCACCCACTTGGTAGATGCCGGCGATCACCGGCGGCGTCGCGACGTTGAGGATCGGCGCGCCGAGCTGCAGGGCGCCGGCGGCAACCGCCGCGGTGACGTGCGGACCGCTCCACGCGATCTTGCCGCAGCGGAGCGCCGAGGCCTGGATCGCCGCCTCGTTGCCGCTGGTGGGGTTGATCTGCGCCCAGGTCTGCCCGAGGGTGTTGTCGAAGGTGTACGTGGAGTAGATGTCGGTGAGGAAGGGCGCGCCGGCGTTGGAGCCCGACGTCTCGCTGACGAAGTTGGCGAAGTTCAGCCCGTGCCCCATCTCGTGCAGCACGACCGGCAGCAGGTCGATGTTGCTGCCTTCGTTGTTGTCGTAGCCGTAGTACCAGCCCTGTCCGCCGAGGCAGCCCGGGTTGCCGTTGAGGTTGCTGTTGAAGTTCGCCGTGACGTCGCTGCTGCCGACTTCGAGGTCGATGCCGGCAAGCTTGTTGGCGAGCGTCACGGAATACCAGGTGCTGGCGAACTCGGCTTCGGGGAAGTCCGACTCGATGAAGTTGGACCCCGCCGACCCCAGCACCGCCGAGGTGGCGGTGCAGGTCAGCGGGTTGAAACCGGCGTCGATGATGATCGTCACGTCGTCGTCCAGGATCGAGCCCCAGATGCCGGCGGCGTGCTGGAAGACGTTGAGGCGCTGCTGGCCGACGGTGACGCCGGGGTTGCCGCCCACCGGCACCGCCGGCGTCGGGTCGTTGAACCCCTCGCCGACGCCGTCGGTGTTGTTGATCGTGATGACGCCGGCGGAGAGCGCACCCCCAAGGCCCAACATGGCGATCAAGGCAAAGGCGGCGATCGCACGAAACGAGGCAGTGGTGCTGCGGTGAGCGGCCATGGTTACTGCGTCTCCAGGCCGTCGAGGACGGGGACGGCGGGGGCGGTGAGGTGCTTGACCGCGTCGTCGAGGCGGTTGGTGCAGGCAAAGGCCGGCTCGCCGTTCGGCCGCAGGTTGATGACCGCGGTGTGCATGAAGCGTCCCGTCACGTCCATCGACAGCCGGCCGTCGGCGTGGCGCACGGCGACCAGGCCTTCCGTCGAGTCGTCGATCAGCGCGTCGAGGGCGGCGCGCAGCTCCTCGCGCTGCGCGTCGGTCGGCGTCGACGTCAGCCGGCCGGTCTGCGGGTCGATGAAGGCCATCATGCCGGCGCCGCCGGCGGACTCGGCGACAGCGGCGGGTGCCGCGGCAGGCGCGACGCACGCGGGAGCAGGCGGAGGAGCGGTGGTGAGGTCGGCTGCGGGGGCGGTCGCGGCGCCGAGCAGCGCCGCCGCCACCAGCAGCAGGGTCGCCCGTCGACCCCGGAAGTGGGACTGGTCGTTCATGAGCCCTCCGAACGGTTGGTTGTTTCCCGCCCCGCATACCGGCGGGTCGAGAGGGTGTCCTGCAGCGAGTTGGCGCATCCTACGGCCGGCGAGCACCGGCGACAAGCCCAGACCGCGCCTATCGATGTGACAGAGATCCCGGGCCGGCTGGTCCCTCCCACCCGGGCCCACCCCGCGATAGGGCTTCGTCCTACCCCACGGGCCGGCGCGCCGTCCCGCACCCCCGCATACTTTGCGAATGGGCGTCGCGTCCTCGGCACCTGGTGCCAAACGCGAACGGGAAAGGACGGAGCCCATGCGAGTCCTGATAGCCGATCCGAACAAGGGATTTCGCGACAGCCTTCGCAGGCTCCTGGAGGCATACGGGTCCGAGGTCGTGGCGGAGGCCGGCAGCGGTCGCGAGATGGAGGAGCAGATCGCCCGCTACCGCCCCGACGCGGTGTTGATGACGCTTGCGATGCCCGAGATGCTCAAGACCCTGGAGGTCGAGCGCATCGGCGAGCTGCTGCGGCGCATCGCCGGCAACGAGCCGGGGCTCTCACTCGAGCAGGCCAGCGGACCTGCGCGCCCACTCAACGGTAATGGCCACCCGCACGACCGCGAAGCCCTGACCCGGCGCGAGCAGCAGGTGCTCGACCTGATGGCGCGGGGGATCACCTCGAACCGCCACTTGGCCCGACGCCTGCGCGTGTCGGAGAACACGGTCAAGTTCCACGTCCGCAACATCCTCGACAAGCTCCGCCTGCACGATCGCACGCAGGCCGTGGGCTACGCCCTGCGCCAAGAAGCACCGCACGACGCTAGATGACCAGCTTGAAGTGCAGGCCGACGACGTTGGCCGTGTAGCCGCCGTTGACCAGGTCGAGCAGCGCCGCCGACGGCAGGTAGGGCACCAGGCCGCGGGTGAGGAAGCTGTCGATGCTGTAGTCCTCCCACAACCAGGAGAGCCCTACCGCGACGCGGTCCGAGATCCGGTAGCTCACCTCGGCGTCGACCGAGAACAGCTCGACGTCGTCGTAGTTGGTGATGTCGAAGGCGACGTCGGGAACGCCGCCCGGCGGCGAGAAGAGGTCGAGGTTGCCCGCGGTCTTCGACCAGGTGGCCGCGACCTCGCCGTCCCACTTGCCGCAGCCGTCGCAGGAAAGGCCAAGGCCAAAGGTGTCGGTGGTGTCCTCGAAGTCGCCGGTCCAGTCGGCGCGCGGGTCGGTCGACGGCGTGGCCCCGGACTGCCGGGAGCGCAGGAAGTAATCGATGTCCTCGCGATTGGCGAACGCGTTGGCGCTGACGCCGTCGCGCAGCGCCCAGCCGAGCTCGAGGCCGTAGCCGAGCTTGTCGGCGCTCTGCAGGCCGAGCGGGCTCTCGTCATAGTCGTCCAGCCGGCCGGTGGTGGTGGCGGTGAGGGTCAAGGAGTCGCCGGCGAGGTACATCGCCAGCACGCTCCACTCGTCGTACTCCCGCGCCGCCTGCAGGAACTTCCGCATCCCCGGGTGGTTGGCCGGCTCGCCGTGCACGATGAAGCTGTTCTCCATCGCCGCCGTGTCGTAGCCGTCGATGCTGCGGTCGCCGATCTCGTAGCTGCTGCGCAGCACCAGGTTGGGGATCGCCCGCGTGTCGAAGCTCAGCCTCACCGCGTCCTCGTCGCTGTGCTCGACCTCGCGGAAGGTGCGGTCCCAGCCGCGCAGCTCGTAGGTGAGATCCAGGTTGCTGGTCGCGTTGACGTCCCAGCCCAGCTCGACGCTGGCGTTCTCCTTGGTGTACGAGTACGGGACGCTGATGCGGCCGATCTCCTCCCAGACGGCGTGGAACCGCACGTAGCCGGGAAACGAGATGCGCCGGCTCTGGTTGTCGTAGTCGTAGTAGCGGTAGCGGAAGGTGAGGTCGAAGCGGTCGGCGAAGCGGGTGCCGACGTCGGCGGCGAGGTTGAGCACCTGGACCTCGTTGTCGGCGCGCTGCGCCGGCAGGTTCGCCGCGTTGGTGGGGTCGAAGTGCTCACCGCCGAAGCCCTCGCCGACGATCGCGCTGTTGAGGGTGTACGGGAGCAAGGGATCGTCCTGACTGAGGACCTGGTAGCTGGCGCGCCCGTCGGCGTGCCAGTTGCCGCCGAAGCGCGTCCGCCCGTTGACGAAGAGCAGGCTCGCATCGTTGTCCGGCGCCAGGTCGGCGAAGCCGCGCGCCGCGCCGCCGATCGAGCCCGGGCCCGGCGCCGAGTAGGCGTTGGGGTCGGTGGCGTCGGTGGCGCGGAACGGGTTGTCCCAGATCAGCGTGCTGATGTTGTTCTCGAATTGCGAGTAGCGGTAGCCGAATTGGAGGCCGCCCGCGCTGCCGTTCCACTCGCCGCGCAGCTCGGCGCTCGAGGTGTCGTAGTCGATCGGCTCGACGATCTCCGGCGCGTTGCTGAAGCCGAAGGAGCCGCCGTAGGGCCGCGTGCCGCGGCGGTTCTCGTGCTGGACGCCGAACGACCAGGCGAGCGCGCCCATGCGACCGAGCTCGAAGCTGATGTCGGTGCGATCGCGTTGCAGGCCGATGTCGAGCGTCGCGCCGGTCTCGAGATAGGGGGTCAACACGCCGCGCAGGAAGGCGAAGTTGACGCCGGCGGGGTTGGTCGCGTGCTGCCGCTCGATGGCGCCCTGCATCTGCGCCTGCGACGGGTCGGCGATCTCGAGACGGCCGGGGCCGGTGCGGTTCCAGAGAAACAGCGCCTCGTTGCCGAAGCGGTGGAGGATCTTGTTGTAGTCGACCTCGAGCTTCCAGTCGCCCCACATGCCGTACTGCAGCCCGTAACGGGCGTCGTCGCGGCCGATGTTGGTGCCACGGAAGTCGACGTAGCGGTCGCTCTGCGGCGCGTCGCCCCAGATGTGCAGCTCGCGCAGGCGGAAGCCGCTGCTGAGGTCGCGGTACTCGGAGAACTTCGCCGACTCGACGCGACCCGGGTCCTCGCGGAACTGGAAGCTGTCGAGCTCGCTGTCGACGTCGGTCTCGAGGACTTCCAGGACGATCGGGTCGAGGTGGAAGACCATCTCCTGACCGCTCGCCGGCAAGCGCAGCGCGGCGGCCAGGAGCAGGAGAACAAGAGCGGGGCGAGCCACGGCGCGGATCCGCTGTGGGGCCATGGTTGATCTCCTAATGAGCCAGGTACGGGCTCGACGGGTGGTTGCTGCCGTGGACCGCCGAGTGGCAGTTGACGCAGCCCCGTTCGATCAGGCGGTTGCTGGCCGCCGGCTCGATGGGCGTGTTGCGGCTGTCGTAGAGCGTGCCCGGGTGCCTGGTGTTGGCGTGGCACTGCTGGCACAGATAAGGAACGGCGACGCGTTGCAGCTTGGCGTGGTTGCTGCCGTGCGGGGTGTGGCAGGTCATGCAGCTCTCGCGCACCGGCGGGTGCTCCCAGAGGAACGGCCCGCGCTTCTCCGTGTGGCAGGAGTAGCAGAGGTCGTTGACGGAGTCCGCCTTGATCATCTTCTCGACCTGGCTGCCGTGCGGGTTGTGGCAGTCGCTGCAGGAGAGCTCACCCTCCCGCACCGGGTGGTGGGAGTTCTTCCAGGTTTCCGCCCGCACCTGTTGGTGGCAGGTCGCGCACTGCTCGCTCGCCGACACCGCCTTGAGCTGCGCGTCGGGCGACTTCGGCGCGTGGACCGAGTGGCAGGTCATGCAGGAGAGGCCGCGGCTGGAGTGCACGCTGCCCTCCCAGTGGAACTGCGACCTGCCGTCGTGGCAGCCCTGGCAGATCTCCACCTGAGCCTTGATCGGCAGCTTGTCGGCCCGCGGATGCAGCGCCACGTTGTCGGGGTCGTCGACGTGCAAGCTGCCCGGGCCGTGACAGGTCTCGCAGCCGTGGGGGGCGAGCTTGCCGAAGGCAGCCGAGCCGTGGGGAGTGCTCGCGAGCTGCGCCTCCACCGTGTCGTGGCAGGTGGTGCAGGTCTCGGCGCCGACGAAGGTCGCGGCGACCGCGGCAGGGGCCGTGTCGTGCGCGGCAACCGTAGTGAAGGCAAGGCTGGCGATCCCCGCCAGGAGGACCAGCAAGAAGCTCGCTGTTCTCCTCATCGACTCCCCTCCCTTGCCTGTTGGGGCGAGTCTAGGGAGACATCGAGCAGGGCGTCGCCACCCCAAAGGGTGGGGCGCGCCGCAGCCCAAGGGCGGTAGTGTTCCGCGTAGGAAACCTGCCTGCGGGCGCTCGACCGGAGGACCCCTCGATGCGAAAGCTCACCGACCTCGGCATCCTCGCCGCCATCCTCGCGCTCCCCGTGCTGCTCGCCGTCGCAATCCCCTCCCTCGCTACACCTGCCGCGGCCGCCGCGACCGCGGGCGGCGAAGCGCCGCCGGGCCTCACGGCTTTCGTCGATCTCAAGTGCAGCATCTGCCACAGCATCGAGAGCCAGGGCGTCGAGCGCAAGAGCAAGTCGGAGAAGACCAAGGGCCCCGACCTCTCCACCGTCGGCGCGACGCACGACGCGGCGTGGTTCGCGCAGTTCCTTCGCAAGGAGGTCGCCAACGCCGACGGCAAGAAGCACGACAAGGACTTCAAGGGAACGCCGGAGCAGCTCCAGCAGATCGCCCAGTTCCTCGCGTCGTTGAAGGCGAAGTGACGTCGTCAGACCTCGCCACCGGCGCCGTCGCCTGCCTGCTCCTGGTGGCGATCGCGCTCATCGGCCTGCTGACGCTCCGTCCCGGCCTCACCGCCGCGCGCGGCGGCAAGGTGCTGGCGTTCTTCGCCTTCTTCGCGTTGCCCGCGACGGCGTTGTGGGGTGGTTACGAGCTCCACATGGAGCACTCCAAGAGCACGAAGTTCTGCCTGTCCTGCCACGTCATGGAGCCCTACGGCGAGAGCCTGAGGCTCGAGGACACCGACTTCATACCGGCGAGCCACTACCAGAACCGGCGCATCGACCGCGAGCACGCCTGCTTCACCTGCCACACCAACTACACGCTGTTCGGCGACTACAAGGCGAAGGTCGGCGGCCTGCGGCACGTATGGGTCTACTACACCGGGCAGGTCCCCAAGAAGATCGAGCTCTACGAGCCCTACAAGAACCGCGAGTGCCTGCACTGTCACGGCGGCGCGCGCAACTTCGTCGAGGCCCACGGCGAGGACGTGCCCGCGCTCGAGAGCAACGAGACCTCATGCCTCGACTGCCACGACCAGTTCCACGCCGTGGCCGAGGTGGCCCAGCTGCCGAAGTGGAAGGGAGCGCCGAGCCATGAGTGAGACCGGCACGCCGGGCGTGGTGACCACCCGACCGATCGAGCGGCGCCTGCGGCGGGCGGGCGTCCTCCTGCTGCTCGGCCTGCTGGTCGAAGCCGGCACCCTGTTCGCGCTGGATCGGCCGGTCGGCTTCCTCACCTTCGCCGGAGCCGCCGGCCTCCTGGTGCTGGCCGGGATCGCCCTCTACCTGTGGGCGATCGTCTCGCAGGGGAGCACGGCGCCGCCGACTTAGTGGCGTGCCGTGGCGGTGGCGCCGTTCTGCGCCGCGACCAGGCCGATCCTGGAGATGAGCTCCCGCAGCGCCTCGCCGGTAGCCGGCAGCGCCGGCAGGAGCGCCTCGACGTAAGGCGCCAGCCAGAGGTCGAAGCTGTACGCCTGCGCCCCGAGCATCCACTCCCACTCGGCGCGCGAGCGTTCCGCCCAGGCCTGCAGCGCCTCGTCGCCGGCGCCGCCGCCGCAGATCGCCGCGATCGAGCCGACGAGGGCGCTGGCCTCGCGCAGCCCGCGGTTGAGGCTGTGCGATCCGAGCGGCGAGGCGAGATGGGCGGCGTCGCCCACCAGCCAGGTCCGGCCACGGCCCCAGCTCGGGGCCAGCCGGCGCTCGAAGCGGGTCACCGCCGTCCACCCGACCTTGCGCGGCGGCGGCAGCCAGGGCGCCCGTTCCGCCATCAGCCGCCCCAGCAGCGCCGAGACCTCGGGCGTGACGATCGACCACACGGCGCGGTCCTTGAAGCGCTCGGGGCTGACGACGTGCGGGTCGCGCAGCTCGAACGTGCAGCGGAACCAGCCGTCAGGCAGCGGCCAGATGGCATCGACAGTGTCCCGGCCGAGGAGGATCTGCAGCTCGTCGCTCGCGGCGGCGTCGCCGAGCTGCACCTCGAAGGCGGCGAAGACCTGCGCCGGGCTGCGGGACTCGGCGGCGATGCCGAGGCGGGCGGCGACGATCGAGCGATGCCCGTCGGCACCGACCACGAAGCGCGGGTGCAGCACCTGCCGGCGATCGACGACCGTCACGTTGACGGCGTAGCCGTAGCCGCCGCCCTCGCGGCCGAGGCGGTCCACCGTTGCCGCGGGCGGGTCCTGGCCGGCATCGAGGCCGGCCAGCCGGTGATCCCAGCGAACCTTCACATGGTGCTTCCTGAGCGCGTCCTGCAGCGCCTCCTCGAGCCGCGCCTGCGGCACCGCGAGACCGAACGAGCGGCCGCCGGTGAGGCCCTCGAGGGGGATCCGGCGTTCCATCTCCCCGGACTCGGCGCGGAGCACCACGCTGTCGATGCGCTGGCCGTGAGGCAGCAGGCGATCGAGCACGCCGAGCTGATCGAGCAGCAGCACCGATCCCGGGTGCAGCCCCACCGCGTAGCTGTGGCCGGCCGGCCGCACCTGCTCGTCGATCACCTCGACGGCGAGCCCGGCGCGCGCCATCGACAGCGCGGCGAACATCCCCACGGGCCCCGCTCCGACTACCAGGACGTCCGGATTTCGCATCGTGATCTCCTCACACCGAACAACGAGTGCCCACGCCGATGGCCTCGGCGAACGCGCTGCCGAGGGCCGCGGACGGCGGCACCACCAGGACCGAGATCGGAGCGTCGCGGATGACCGCTTCGGCCACGCTGCCGAGGCGCAGTCGCTGCCAGCCGGAGCGCCCGTGCGTCCCCAGGAGCACGAGATCGGGCTGCTCCCGCTCGCCGGCGGCGAGGATCTCGGCGACCGCCTCGCCTTGCCGCACCTGGCTGCGGAGCGGACCGCCGTAGTCGGCGCTGTTCTCTTCGAGGAAGCTGGCGAGGGCCCGGCGTGCAGGCGCCGCCAGGGGCTCGCCAACGTCGTCCGCGGCGTAGAGGGCAATCACCTCCGGTGGTGCCTCGTCCGGCGGGCTCGCCAAGAGAGCAAGGCCGCAGCGCAGCGAGTCGGCCGCGAGCAGTGAGAGGTCGACGGGCGCCAGGACTCTCTCCGGAGGGATGCGAGGCGCCTCCCCTTTGACCACGAGGACAGGGCGATTGCCTTCCCTGAGCAGGTGGCGCACCGTCGAGCCGACGCGATGCAAAGGCAACGGCGCGGCCGCGACCGCGGCGACGACGACGACGTCCGCATTGAGGCGTTCGGCGGCAGCGCCGAGCGTCGGGCCCGGCGATCCGAGCTCGACTTCCAGGCCCGCCACCTCGTCGGCCGCCGCTCCCATTCGATCGAGCTGCTCCTGGAGGCGCGCTCGCGCTCGCGCGGCGAGCTGCGGCTCGACCAGGGCGAATCCGAAGGCGCCTGCCGGCACGGGCGGCGGCTCGAGCGCGTGAAGGACGTACACCCGCCCGCCGCCGGCCCGCGCCAGGCGCAGCGCCGCCAGGACCACGGCATCGCTCTCCGGCCCGAGGCTCGATCCGGCGAGCACGAGATGAGGTCGGCGAAGGTCGGGTGCGAAGGGCCGGTTCATGGGAGCCTCCTTCCACGTTCTCGTTCGCCCTCACTCTCGCGCCGGCGCCTGGCGTGACGCACACCCGGATGGGTAGGGCCGATCGACGCCGGCGGGCGGGCCCCGCCTGTCGTGGCCTACCCGATCGCGAAAAGGCGCCTATGGGCGCGCCAGGCGACCGACGCCCCTACTCCTCACCGCGCCAGGCATCGGCGACGGCGCGATCCCACTTCTCGACGAGCTCCGGGGCGTGCGTCACCAGGTCGGCGCGAATCGCGGCGCGCTCGATCCCCAGCCGGATCAGCTCCATCACGTCGGCGACGTCCTTCGGACGGGGCGACTTGAGCTTGAGGTAGATCAGCACCTCGAGCGGTGCTACGGAGACGCCGTCGGACCGGAAGCTCGTCAGGGCATCCTCGCGATGGTTGGCGCTGGCCGAGAGCAGGTCGACAGCGACGCCGCCAACCTGGATGGGGACGCCGTATTTCATCGTCACGAGGCCGCCCGGGTGATGCTCGAACGCCTCCTCGCCGACGAGGAAGTCGACGTCGCTCGTCGCGCGGGCGTATCCCCACGCTCCCACCGCCAGCCCACCGACCAGAACGTGCCGTACGCCCAGGTCGGTGAGACGCGCCGATGCAATGCGCATCGCCTCCAGGATGCGAGGGGCCACCGTGTCGTCGAGCAGAGAGACGTCGGGAGTCTTGGGTGCCATGCGGGGCGCTGCTCCGAGGGAGAGATGTGGCGTCACCAACACGCGGCCAGTATGGCAGGAACATGCCCTCTCTCGAGCGCGCCCGCTTTGCAAGGCTGTGTGCACCACCCCACCGGGTAGGTCGCGTCCCACCCGACGGGATGGCGGGTACCACCTGATTGCAGGTCGCGCTCCCGAATGGCGGCGATTACCCTTCCAGGGGTGACCGCGCCGCACCCTCCGAGCAACGACGACCGCCCCGCCGCGGCTGCGAAGCGGGGCCGTTATCTGGCCCCTACCGCCGCGCTGACCGCCGCCGGCGTCCTGCTCGCGATCTCGCTCTTCCTTCCTTACTGGGAGCTGATCCTGGTCACTCCCGCTCAACCCGGCGGCCTGCGACTGGTCTCCTATCTCGGCCACCTCGACGGTCCCGTCGAGCCGGTCCTCGCCGCCGCCGGCGTACGGACCGCTCTTCCGTTGTCGTCGCTCTCGAAGCTCGAGCGCTCCTTGCTCTTGGCCACGGGGACCGTCATCTGCCTCCTGCTGATCGCCGCGACCTTCGTCCACAACCGCTGGGCGGCGCTGCTGGCGCTGCCGGCGTTCTGTTTCCCGGCCATCGTGATGGCCGACACGGCGCGATGGCTCCGGCCGACGCTGGAGGGTCTCGCCGCCGCGGCGGGCGCTCCGGCGGACGCGCCATCGTGCCTACCGTTCGGACGGCTGGCCCTGGATCGGCTGGCGCTCGCGGTCCAGCCCGGCGCCGGGCTGCTGCTCGCCACCGCGGCCTCGGGCACCGTCATCGTCGGGCTCTGGCTCCACCGCCATGCCTACAAGCCGCGTCCGGGAGACGCCGTGTGAACGGCGCTATCATCATCAACGCTCGCCATGCCGTCACCCGCGCTTCTGGACGCACCGACGGTGCGCCGGTTACGCATCGTCGCCGTCGGCGGGCCCCTCTTGCTGTTGGTCGCCGTCGAGGTGACCCAGTGGCTCCTCACTCCCCTGCTCTCCCCTTGGGTGACGCGGCTCTTCGTCTTTGCCGTCGCGCTGGCCCTCCTCGCGCTCTTCTACGATCAGGTCATCGGCCGGCTCGAGAGACTCGAGCAGCGCCTCCAGCGGCAGAATCGCGAGCTCCTGGAGCTCCACGCCGCCGCCCTCGTGGTCACCGCCGACCTCTCTCTCGACACCGTCCTGCAGACCATCGTCGATCGCGCCCGCGCGCTGCTGGGTACCCGCTACGGCGCCATCTCGGTGGTCGACCAGTCGGGAGGCATCAGCTCGTTCGTCACCTCCGGGATCGACGAGCAGCTGCGGCTCACGATCGGCGATCCGCCGCACGGGCGAGGCGTCCTCGGCGTCGCCCTCCACGCCGGGCAACGCCTGCGCCTCGACGACATCTCGAAGGACCCGCGCTCGGTGGGGTTCCCGGCGGGCCACCCGCCGATGCGTCAGCCTGCTCGCCGTGCCGGTCGTCTGTCGCGTGCCGCATCGCGGCAACCTCTACCTCTCGGAGAAAGTGGACGGCGGCCGCTTCACCGCGGACGACGAAGAGGTCCTCGTCCGCTTCGCCGACCAGGCGGCGGTCGCCATCGACAACGCCTACCTCTACGGTCAGGTGCGAGAGCTCGGCGCGGCGCGCGAGCGGCTGCGCATCGCGCACGAGATGCACGACGGGCTGGCCCAGGTGCTCGCCTACGTCAACACCAAGGCGCAGGTCGTGCGCGAGTACCTGCGTCAGGGGCGCACCGACGAGGCCCAGAAGCACCTCGACGAGTTCGCCGAGGCGGCGCGCAACCTCTACGGCGACGTCCGGCAGCAGATCCTCGAGCTGCGCACGACTCGCCCCGAGGAAGGCGGGCTGGTCGCCGCGATCGGCGACTACGCCAAGGGCTGGGGGCAGCAGACGGGCGTCGAGGTGGACGTGCGGCTGCCACCGGCGATCGAGGTCGTCGCCGAGGCTCAGCGCCAGCTGCTCCGCATCGTGCAGGAAGCGCTCGCCAACGTCCGCAAGCACGCGGCGGCGGGCCAGGTGCGGGTCGTCGTCGAGCACCGGCCCGAGGGGCTCTGGCTCGAGGTGAGCGACGACGGCGCGGGGTTCGACCCCGACGCGACGCCAGCCTCGAAAGGCGGCAGGTTCGGCCTCAAGACGATGGCCGAGCGTGCGACGTCGATCGGCGCCACCCTCGCCGTGTCATCGCGCCCCGGCGAGGGCACCCGGGTGGAAGTAACGCTGCCGCACGCCGGCAGCCTGCGAAGGGAGACCGTAGATGCGCTTGCTCCTAGCTGACGATCACACTCTCTTCCGCAGCAGCCTGCGCAGTCTCCTCGAGGCGCGCGGCCTGGAAGTCGCGGGCGAGGCCAGCGATGGCCGCCAGGCCATCGACCTCGCCGTCAGGCTGCGGCCCGACCTGGTGCTCATGGACCTCTCGATGCCGGTGCTCAACGGCATCGAGGCGACGCGGCAGCTGAAGGCGCAGATGCCGGAGCTGAAGGTCGTCATCCTCACCGCCTCGATGGAGGACGAGGACCTCTTCGAGGCCCTGCGCGCCGGCGCTCACGGCTACCTGCTCAAGAACCTCGAGGCCGACAGCTTCTTCGACCTGCTCGACCGCGCGCTCGCCGGCGAGCCGGCGCTCACCCCGCAGCTGTCGCGGAAGGTGCTCCAGGCGTTCTCCAAGCCGGCGACGAACCGGCCGCAGCACGAGGACCCCGACGCGCTCACCGACCGCGAGCGCGAGGTGCTGGAGCTGATGGTCGACGGCGTCACCTCCAACCGGCAGCTCGCCAAGCGGCTCGAAGTGAGCGAGAACACGGTGAAGTTCCACGTCCGCAACATCCTCGACAAGCTCCACCTGCACAACCGGACGCAGGCCGTCTCCCACGCGCTGCGCCACGGCATGGTGGAGCCCGAGGAGCCGCCTGGCCGCCGATAGCTCTTTCGGCGCCACCACCGCAGGAGGCGGGTGAGGATCCCAGCGCGCTCGCAACGACCGTCCGGCGAGGGAGCGCTGCGAGCGACCTCGCCGCTCGTCCTGGCGCTGGCGATCGCGGGCATCGTCGCCGGCAGCACCACCTGGTTCGCCGGGGCGCCACGCGCGGCCCACCTGCTCTGGGCCGCCACGACCCTCCTCTGCCTGCTCCCGCTCGCCTGGACCGTGGTGCGCGAGCTCGCGCGCGGCCGCACCGGCGTCGACTTGATCGCGGTGCTGGCGATGGCGGGCGCGCTGGCCGTCGGCGAGGCGCTCGCCGGAGCGGTGGTGGCGGTGATGCTCGCCGGCGGTCAGGTCCTCGAGCGCCACGCCGGCGGACGAGCGCGGCGCGAGCTGACCGCATTGGTCTCGCGCGCTCCCCGCGCCGCGCGGCGGCGCGAAGGGGAAAAGCTGGTCGAAGTCCCGTTGTCCGAGGTTCGCCCAGGCGACGTACTGCTCGTCCGCGCCGGCGAGGTGCTTCCCGTCGACGGGCTGGTGCAAGGCGACGTCGCCGTGCTCGACGAGTCGGTCCTCACCGGCGAGGCGCGGCCGGCGGAGCGCCGCGCCGGCGAGCGCGTGCGCAGCGGCACCCTTAACGCCGGCGCCGCCTTCGAGCTGCGGGCGACGGCGACGGCGGAGACGAGCACCTACGCCGGCATCGTGCGCCTGGTCGAGCAGGCCGAGAGCGAGAAGGCGCCGCTGGTGCGCCTCGCCGACCGTTACGCGATCTACTTCCTGCCCTTCACGCTGGCGGTGGCCGCGCTGGCGTGGCTGGTCTCGCACGATCCCAGGCGCGCCATCGCGGTCCTGGTGGTGGCGACGCCCTGCCCGCTGATCCTCGCCGCCCCGATCGCCATCGTGGCCGGCATCTCGCGCGCCGCCCGCGCCGGCATCATCGTCAAGGGCGGCGGCGCGCTGGAGACTCTCGCCCGCGCCGACGTCCTGCTGCTCGACAAGACCGGGACGATCACCGAAGGCAGCCCGCGGCTCGCCGAAGTGATCACCTTCGCCGAGATCCCCGCGGACGAAGCGCTGCGGCTGGCGGCGTCGGTGGACGTCGTGTCGCTGCACCCGCTCGCCGAGGCCATCGTCACCGCAGCGCACGAGCGCCGGCTGCGCCTGGCGTTCCCCCGCGAGACACGGGAAGAACCGGGGGACGGTATCGAAGGCACGGTCGACGGACACCGCGTGCGCGTAGGGAAGGCGGAGTGGGCGTTGGCCGGCGCTCCGTTGCCGGCCGCCGCGATCGAGGTCCGTGACGGCAGCCGGCGGACGGGGTCCTCGGTGCCCTTCGTGGCGGTGGACGGGTCCCTGGCGGCCGCACTCGTCCTCGAGGACGCCATCCGCGTCGAGACCGCCTCGACGCTGCGCGCGTTGCGCGACGACGGCTTCCGCGAGATCGTCATGCTCACCGGCGACCAGCAGACGATCGCCGCCGCGGTCGGCAAGAGCGTCGGCGTGGACTCTGTGCTCGCCGAGCAGTCACCGGCGGAGAAGGTGGCGGCCGTTCGGGCGGCCCGACGCCGCGGCGTGACGGTGATGGTCGGCGACGGCATCAACGACGCTCCGGCGCTCGCCGCCGCGGAGGTGGGCATCGCGATGGGCGCCCGCGGCGCGTCGGCCTCGTCCGAGGCCGCGGACATGGTCGTCGTTCCCGATCGCCTCGACCTCCTGCTCGACGCTCGTTCGATCGCCCGCCGCTCGCGCACGATCGCGCTGCAGAGCATTCTCGCCGGGATGCTGCTGTCGGGCGTCGGGATGCTCCTCGCCGCCGCAGGCTGGCTGCCGCCGGTCGCCGGTGCGCTGCTGCAGGAGGGGATCGACCTGCTGGTGATCCTCAACGCGCTACGGGCGCTGCGCTGAAGAGCTCGTCGCCCCGCTCACGAAGCGCGGCGCCGGGGTGGGCGACGCGGTCAGGCCCAGGAGAGCGCCTCCAGGCGCGCGCGGTCGAGCAGCACGAAGCCGTCGCGGCGCGTCGCCACCACGCCTTGGCGGGCCCAGCGCGTCATCACCCGGATGGCGGTCTCGAGCGTCGTGCCGGTGAGGTCGGCGAGCTCCTGTCGCGACAGCGGCAGCGCGATCGCCGCGCCCTCCTCGACGAGCTGGCCGGCCTTCTCGGCGAGCCCGAGGAAGAGCGCCGCGAAGCGGCTCTCGACGCGCGAGCAGGAGGTCTCCACCAGGCAGTTGCGGCACTCCATGAGCTGGCGCGTCAGCCAGGGGAGCAGCTCGGCGACCAGCTCCGGCCGGCGGCCGAGCAGCGCGTAGAGGTCCTGGCGCCGCACCTCCAACAGCTCGCTGTCGACCACCGCCTCCCAGCTCGCGGTGCTCGCCTCCCCTGAGAGGGCGCCCGAGACGCCCACCGGCTCGCCGGGGCCGGCGAGGGCGAGGATGAGGTTGCGGCCCGCGGGCGTCGGCCGGCACATCTTGAGCCGGCCGCTGGTGACGACGAAGAAGGACTCCGGCGCCGTGCCGTCGGCGAGCAGCGTCTCGCCGCGCGCGGCGCGACGCGGGCGAGCGATGCCGAGTAGGGCTTCGCGTGCGGAGGCGGCGAGGCCGGCGAGCACGGCGTCGTGGTTGTCGCACATAGGGCCATGCTAGGCACCGGGAGGTCGCGCGACACCGCCCCGCGGGGTGGGCCGTGCCCCGGCTCACCGGGTGGCGCGGCGCCATGCCGCGGATGGCACCCTGTGCGTCACACCAACAGGAGCAAGCCACCCATGCCCACCATGAGCCCCGACACCCAGGTCGCCGCCATCGCCCGTCAGTATCCCGCCACCATCAAGGTCTTCCAGCGCCATCGCATCGACTTCTGCTGCGGCGGCAAGCGCCCGCTGGCGGCGGCGTGCGCCGAGCTCGGCCTGCCGGAGGCCGGCGTCCTCGCCGAGGTCCAGGCGGCGGCGGAGGGCCCGCAGGCAGAGCAGGACTGGAGCGCCTCGCCCCTGCCGGCGCTGGTGGCGCACATCGTCTGGCGCTACCACGAGACCCTGCGGCGCGACCTTCCCGTGCTGCGCGAGCTGGCCGTGAAAGTAGCCCACCGGCACGGTGGCGACATGCCGGCGCTGCTCGCGGTGCGCGACGTCGTCGAACAGCTGATCGAGGAGATGACCTCCCACATGGGCAAGGAGGAGATGGTTCTCTTCCCGATGATCGCCCGGCTGGCGAGCGACGACGGCGCCGTGCTGCCGCTGCCCCTCGACGCGCCCGTGAGGGCCATGGAGCACGAGCACGTGGAGGTCGCGCAGATGCTGCACACCCTGCGCACGCTCACCAACGGCTTCACGGCGCCCGGGACCGCCTGCAACAGCTTCCGCGGTCTCTACCAGATGCTCACCGAGCTGGAGGCGGACACCCACACCCACATCCACCTCGAGAACAACGTGCTCTTCCCGCGCGCCGAAGAGCTCGTCGTCGCGGCACCCGCGCCGGTCAGCGCCGGCTGACCGGTCGTGGCCGGCTGCGAGCCGCGCCTGTCCGGCGCCCGCCCTCACCGTCGGCTTGGCGTCGCGATCAAGAGCGCTGACGGAGTACGCCCGTGAGCTGGCGGCTGCTCGCCGCTGGCTGCCAATGGTCCCTCTCGCCGTCCTCAACGGTGTCCTGCGAGAGTGGACATTCGGCCGCCGCATGCCGGAGTTGCGGGCGCAACAGCAATCGACCGTGACGCTCGCCGTGGTGGTGGGTGCCTACGTGATGCTGGTGAGCCGCTGGTTGCCGCTGGCCAGCTCGCGGCAGGCCTGGTTCGCCGGCCTGCTGTGGGTGGCGCTCACCGTGGCCTTCGAGCTGCTGTTCGGCCGCTACGTCGCGAAGAAACCCTCGGCCGAGCTGTTCGCCGCCTACGACCTCGCGGCCGGGCACCTTTGGCCGCTGTTCCTGGGATGGCTGCTAACGCTGCCTTGGCTCGCCTACCGGCTGAAGGCCTAGTCATCGCTCGCACCGGCCGACGTCTCCGGACGCGGATCAGCCGACCCGCACGCGCACGTCGAGCGCCGCGGGACAGCCCCCCTCCGGCGCGGCGAGGAACGGGTTGACGTCGAGCTCCTGGATGCGCGGGTGCCGCGTCACCAGCTGCGAGAGGCGCAGCAGCACGTCTTCGAGCGCCGCGAGGTTGGCCGGAGCCTCGCCGCGCGCGCCGGCGAGCAGCGGGAAGCTGCGGATCCCGCGCACCATCCGCGCCGCCTCGCCCGGCGAAAGCGGCGGCAGAGCGACCTGCACGTCGTCCAGCACTTCGACGTACTTGCCGCCGGCGCCGAAGAGCAGCAGCGGTCCGAAGCGTGGGTCGGTCGAGGCGCCGAAGATCACCTCCTGGCCGCCGCGCCGCAGCTCCTGGACGAGGTAGCCGTCGGCGGCGACCCCGGCCGCGGCGAGGCGCTTGTCGATGTCGGCCAGCGCCGCCGCCAGCTCCTCGGGCTGGCGCAGGTCGACGGCTACCGCACCGAGCTCGCTCTTGTGCAGCAGGGCGGCGCCGACCGCCTTGAGCACCACCGGATAGCCCAGCTCGGCGGCCGCCGGCGCCACCTCGTCCGCGGCGCTCACCCGCCGCCAGCGCGCCACCGGGATGCCGTAGGCGGCCATCAGCTCGATGGCCTGCTCGGCGGGCAGGTAACCCGGCGCCGCGCCGGCGAGCAAGCGCTCGACGGCGCCGTCGTCCACCGCCAGCTCGGGGGCGGGACCTTCCGGTGCCTGCCGCCGCCACTCGGCGTAGCGGCAGAGGTGGCCCAGCGCCTGCGCCGCGGACTCCGGGAACCGGTACACGGGAAGCTTCCCCGGCCGGCGCGCGCTGGCGGCGTAGAACGCCTCCTCCGCCATCATCACCGAGAGCACCGGCTTGCTCGCGAAGCCGGCCGCTGCCTTGGCGACCGCCTCCAGCACGTCGGTCGGATCGCCGACGCGCGGCGTCACGTGGATGGCGAGAGCGCAGTCCACTCCGGGGTCGCCGAGCACGACACCGAGCACGGCCTGGTAGTCGGCAGCCTGGGCCGAGGCGATCATGTCGACGGGGTTGGCCAGGCTGGCCGCGGCCGGCAGCAGCGCGGCGAGCCGTTCCTGCGTCGCCGCCGCCAAGGGGGCGACGGTGAGGCCCTCGGCGACCAGAGCATCGGTGGCCATGATCGCCGGCCCGCCGGCGTTGGTGACGATGCCGACGCGGCGGCCGTTGGGCAGCGCGGAACGGTCGAGAGCGCGCGCAGCGTCGAAGAGCTCTTCCATGCTGCCGACGCGAATGACGCCCGCCTGCGCCAGCAGCGCCGAGACCGCGCGGTCGGAGCCGGCGAGCGCGCCGGTGTGGCTCGACGCCGCCCGCGCGCCCTCCGCCGTGCGGCCGGACTTGACCATCAGGATCGGCTTGCGGCGGGCCACGCGGCGTGCGATCTCGAGGAACCGTCGCGGGTTGCCGAAGGACTCGAGGTACATGCAGATGACGCGGGTCGCGGGGTCGTGCTCCCAATGCTCGAGCAGGTCGTTGCCCGAGACGTCCGCCTTGTTGCCCATGGAAGCGAACTGGGTGAGCCCGATGCCGAGCCCGGCCGCGACGCTGAGGATCGCCACCCCGAGCGCGCCCGACTGGCTGACGAAGCCGACGCTGCCGGCGCGCGGCGCCACCGGAGCGAAGGTGGCGTTCATGCGCACGTCGGGGTCGGTGTTGATGACGCCCATGCAGTTGGGGCCGATCATGCGGGCGCCCGCGGCGCGCACGCGGCCGCGCAGCTCGGCTTCGACTTCCCTCCCCTCCTCGCCGGTCTCCGAGAAGCCCGCCGAGATCACCACCAGCCCGCGGGCGCCGACGTCGAGGCACTCGTCGACGATCGCCGGCACGGCGCGCGCCGGCACCACGATCACCGCCAGGTCGGGCGGCTCGGGCAACGCCGCCACCGAGGGGTAGCAGAGCAGCGAGTGGATCGAGCGGGTGGCGGGATTGACCGGGTACACCGGCCCCGTGAAGCCGCCCGAGACCAGGTTGTGCAGCAGCGCCCAGGAGAGCGAGCCGGGGTCGCGCGAGGCGCCGATGACGGCGATCGAACGCGGGGAGAGCAGGGGGTCGAGCGATCGCGTCACGCCGCGCATCGTCGCTCAGCCTACCGCCACCGCGCCGGCGACCTCGGCGCCGATGCCGGGTGCCTCCGTCCCGCGGCGGCCGAGCACGGCGGTGAAGTGCGGCAGCACCGCCGGCCGGTGGACGAAGCGCAGACCGCCGATCTGGTGGCGGCGGGCGAAGAGCTCGACGATCCCCTCGACAACGTAGTCGATGTGGCTCTGCGTGTAGACGCGGCGCGGGATGGCGAGGCGCACGAGGTCGAGCGCCGGCCAATGCCACTCTCCCGCGCCAGGGTCGGGACGGCCCTTCATCACGTTGCCCACCTCGCAGGCACGGATGCCGAGCTCGGTGTAGAGCGCCACCGAGAGCGACCAGCCGGGCAGCTCCTCGTCGCGCAGGTGGGAGCAGAAGGCGCGGCCGTCGAGGTAGACGGCGTGGCCGCCGAACGGCCGCACCACCGGCACGCCGGCGGCGGCCAGGTGCTCGCCGAGGTAGGCGGTGGAGGCGATGCGGTAGCGGAGGTACTCTTCGTCGAGCACCTCCTCGATCCCCACGGCGAGGGCGTCGAGGTCGCGGCCGGCCAGGCCGCCGTAGGTTGGAAAACCCTCGGTGAGGATCAGCAGGTTGCGCACGCGCTCGGCCCAGGCGTCGGAGTCGAGCGAGACGACGCCGCCCATGTTGGCGAGGCCGTCCTTCTTCATGCTCATCAGCGCGCCGTCAGAGAGCGCGAACATCTGGCGGGCGATGGCGAAGGCCGACTCGTCGCGGTGCGCCGGCTCGCGCAGCTTGATCAGCCAGGCATTCTCGGCGAAACGCGCAGCGTCGAGCAGCAGCGGCACGCCGTGGGCGCGGCAAAGGTCGTGCGCGGCGCGCAGGTTGGCGAGGCTCACCGGCTGGCCGCCCGCCGAGTTGTTGGTCACCGTCATGAGGACGAAGGGCACGCGGTCGCCGAGCCGGTCGAGCGCCTCGGCGAGCGCGGCGACGTCCACGTCGCCCTTGAACGGCAGGTCGCTCCTCGGGTCGGCGGCGCCCGGCACCGGCAGGTCGAGGGCGGTGGCCCCCGAAGCCTCGATGTTGGCGCGCGTGGTGTCGAAGTGCGTGTTCCCCGGCACCACGTCACCCGGCCGCAGCACCGCCTGGCAGAGCAGCCGCTCGGCGGCGCGACCCTGGTGCGCCGGGATCACGTGGCAATGGCCGAAGAGCCGCCGCACCGCCGACTCGAAGCGGAAGAAGCTGGCGCTGCCGGCGTACGACTCGTCCGCCTGCATCATCGCCGCCCACTGGCGCGTGCTCATCGCGCAACAACCCGAGTCGGTGAGCAGGTCGATCAGCACGTCCTCGGCGCGCAGGCGGAAAGGGTTGTATCCGGCCTCCTCGATCTTGCGGCGGCGCTCCTCCGCGGTGACGCGCGGCAGCGGCTCGACGGTCTTGATGCGGAACGGCTCGATGACGGTGCGCACTGGTGTTCTCCTCCTGGGCCAGGTAGGACGATCTTCGGCGCCGGCGGGCGGCCTCGCCCCGCCCCTTCGGGTGGGCCGCGATCCGCCGGCGAGCGGGTCACCTGGAAAACACTCGCCACGGCGCAGTGGAGCTGCCCAACGACCTGACGGCCGTCATATGCCGCCGTCCGACCCGTCGATAGCGTGGTGCGATGGACACCACGCAGCTCCGCCGCAACCCCGCCCTGCTCAAGCTCGACCTCTACTGCCGGGGCATCCGGCTCGACGACTCCTGCCTCGTCAACGACGACGGCGGGCGACCGATCCTGCGCACGCGCGCCGGGCTCGGCAGCGGCCTGGAGGCGATCCTTCCCGGCGGCCTGTGGACCAACGTGCCGGTCTCCGAGCCGTTTGCGCAGCAATCGCCCTACGTGCTCCACCGCTGCGGCGACGGCCGTTACTGGATCTGGCGCCACGGCGAGCCGGTCGCACCCATCGAGCTCTCGCCGCGGCCGGGCTGGTACGACGAGAGGCTCCCCTCCGGCAAGCCGATGACTCGCATCGGCACGCTGCAGGGGACCTACCTGGGCATCTACCAGGCGAAGGTCTGCGAGTACTGGACGCAGAAGCCGCACAAGGTCAACTGCAAGTTCTGCTCGGTGGGCTTGAACCTCGGCGTCGACGACGCCGACGAGAAGTCGGTCGACGAGGTGATGCGGGTGGTGCGCGCCGCGCGCGAGGGATCGGGGATCACCTACGTCGACTTCAACACCGGCCACTACGACGGCGACACCTACCTCGACATCCTCGAGCCCTACATTCGCCGCATCAAGGCCGAGACAGGCTTGTTGGTCGGCGTCCAGACGCCGCCGCACCGGGACCTCACGCGCTACGACGAGTTGCGCGCGATCGGCGTCAACCGGGTCTCCTTCTGCTTCGAGATCTTCGACCCGGTGCTGTTCCGCGAGATCTGCCCGGGCAAGCACGAGGAGTACGGCCTCGACTTCTACCTCGAGGCGATCCGCTACTGCGCGAACCTGGGTGCCCGCGGCCCACGGCACGAGCCCTGGGTGACCAACGGCGAGATCATCGCCGGCCTCGAGCCGCCGGAGTCCTCCATCGCTGCGATCGACTGGATGACCTCGGTGGGCGCCATCCCCACGGTGTGCGTCTTCCGGCCGCTCGTCGGCACCGACCTCGCGGACGCCGACCCACCGAAGACCGAGGAGCTGGTGCCGGTGTTCCGTCGCCTCTACGAGGCGTGCATGGATGCCCGGCTGCCGATCGGCTGCGCGCCGAACGTGCACGTTTCGCTGGTGATGCTGCCGGAGGAATGCCGCGGCTTCTCGACGCGCCGCTACCCCTGGCACTCACTCAAGCTGCAAGCGATGAAGCGGGTCTTCGCGCGGCAGTTCGAGCGCCGTACGCGCGCGCGGCAGTTCGAGCGCCGCGCCGCCTGAGTCAAGCCCCCTCGCCTTCGACTCTGGCCGGCGAACGGAAGGGGCGATTCCTTCGCTACCGGACCTCACCGTCGTCCCGCTTCGAGGTTCGCCGGCGCGCTATCCTTCGCCACCTGGCGCTACCAATGGCGACGGCCGGCGGTCCATCCGCCGCAGAGCGGCGCCTCGGCGGCGAATCCCGGTCAAATCAGGTGCGAAACCAGGTGCGAGCGAGCGCGGGACTGGTTGCCGATCGGGGCACGAGCCCGAGACCGCGCTCTGGAGCGGTGCTGCTCGTCGCCTGCCTCTTCGTCGCCGCGACGGTGGCGCGTGCCGACTCCGCCGCCGAGAGGAGCACAGTCCGCCTCGCCGGCCTTCCCCTCACCGCCGCCATCCAGGTGCTGCAGGCGCGCGGGCTGACGGTGGTCTTCTCCAGCAACGTGGTGCTGCCGTCGATGCGCGTCGAGCGCGAGCCGGCGGCAGGGTCGCCGCGCGCCGTGCTCGACGAGATCCTGGCCCCTCACGGCCTGCGCGCCGTCGAGGGTGCGCGCGGTCGCTTGGTGGTGGTCGTCGCGCCACGCCCCGCCTCAGAGCCGGCGAGCGAGCGGACCGCGCCGCACCTCGTCGTGCCACGCTTCACCGACGAGATCGTGGTCACTCCAGGCGCCGGCGACCTCCCGCCCGCCGCCACGCCGGAGCACTCGCTCGCGGCCAGCGAGCTGGCGGTGCGGCCCCACCGCGACGACGACGTCTTCCGCGCCCTCGCCGCCTTGCCCGGCACCGCGACGCGCGAGGATTCCTCGCAGGTCAACGTGCGCGGCGGGCGCGACGGGGACGTGCTCATCCTGCTCGACGGCATCGAGCTGCTGGCGCCGTATCACCTGCAGGAGCTCGACAGCGCGCTGAGCATCGTGGCGCCGACCGCTCTCGAGCGCGTGGACCTCGTCCCCAGCGGCTACCCGGCCGAGCTCGGCGACCGCATGGGGGGCGTGCTCCACCTGACCACCGCGACGCCGGCGAGGGGACGCCACCTGTCGCTGGGCCTCGGCCTGACCCACGCCGATGCTGCCGCCTCGGGTCGCCTGGCCAGCGAGCGCGGCTCCTGGTATGCGTCGGCCCGCGGCGGGTCGTACAGCCTTGCCCTCGAGCTCGACGGCGAGCGCGCCAACCCGCGCTTCTGGGATGCCTTCGGCAAGGGCGACTACGAGCTGCGCGCCGGTCACAGCCTGCGCCTCAGCACCTTGGTGGCGGGCGACCAGCTGAGCGTCGAACCAGCGTCGGCCGAACACCAGGGCTACTCGGGCGAGTGGAGCAGCCGCTACGCCTGGCTGACCCAGTCGAGCGTGCTCGGCTCGTCGGTGGGGGTGGAGACGATGGCCTCGGTCGGCGAGATCGAGCGCGAGCGCAGCGCCCAGCGCTCGGCGCCGCAGCGCGAGATCCATGTGCGCGACCGGCGCTCGCTCCGCCTCGCCGCCATCAAGCAGCTGTGGAGCCTCGAGCCGAGGGGGCGTTTCTCCCTCGCCGGCGGGGTCGAGGTGCGCGAGCTCGGCGCCAGCGTCGACTACTTCAACGAGCGGCGCCTCGCCGGCGCGATCAGCCCGCTGCGCTCCCAGCCAGGGACCGGCAACACCACCTTCGCCGGCCGCTTCGACTTTGACCGCACCGCGCTCTTCTCGACCGTTCGACTCCGGCTGGACAGGCTCACCTCCGAGCTCGGAGTCCGCCACGACCACGACAACTTCACCACCGAGAGCCACGTCAGCCCGCGCCTCAACCTCGCCTGGGCGGCCGCGCCGAGCACCGTCGCCCGACTGGCCTGGGGCTGGTACTACCAGAGCCAGAGGCCCAACGAGCTGCAGGTCGAAGACGACGAGACCCTCCTGCGCACCGCCGAGCGCGCCGAGCACCGGGTCCTGCAGCTCGAGCACCGCCTGTCCACCGGCACCTCGTTCCGGCTCGAGGCCTTCGACCGCCGCACGACGCGCGGCCGGCCGCGCTTCGAGAACCTCTTCGAGCCCGCCGCCTACTTCCCCGAGCTCGAAGACGACCGCATCCGCATCGCCCCCATGCGCGGCCACGCCGAGGGCGTCGAGCTGGGCTACGCGGCGGGGCGCGGTGCGGCGAGCTGGCGGCTCGCCTATACCTGGTCGCGGGCGGTAGAGACGATCGACGGCCGGCAGGTGCCGCGCGCCATCGACCAGCGAAACGCGGTCAACGCCGGGATCGGCTACCGCACCACCAACGGCTGGAGCTTCGACGCCGCCTGGACCTACCATTCCGGCTGGCCGACGACCGCGGTGTGGGCCCGCGACGTCGTCGCCGACGACGGCACGGTGCGCTTCGAGCCGGTGCTCGGGCCGCTCCGTGACGAGCGCCTGCCCGCCTATCATCGTCTCGACCTGCGAGTCAGCCGCGCCTGGGAGGCCGGCTCCGGTCGCCTCTCCGCGTTCGTCGACCTGCAGAACGTCTACGACCGCGAGAACCGCCGCGGACAAGCCGACTTCCGCTTCGTCTCCGATGCGACGGAAGCCGTTCACCTCGACTCCCGGGCTACCACCTGGGGAGGCTTCCTGCCGTCGTTCGGGCTGCGCTGGACGAGGTAATGGGCCCGTCAGGGCGGCGGCAGCCGCTCGAGGGTCAGGTCGTCGGCCGACCGGCGGTGACGCAGGCCGCACCCCGTGAGGACGACCGACAGGGCCTCCTCCGGGGTGAGACCCACCACCGAGCCGTGCAGGATGGTCTCGCGGGCGACCCGCTCGAGCCCGGGATCGGCGTAACGCCAGCGCAGTCCGGTTTCGCGCGAGGCCCAGGCGAGGAAAGCGGCGAGCGTCCTGCCCTCGATGGCGAAGGGCGGGGCGGCGTGCTGCGTCCACTCCCAGGGGGCGCCCTGCAACGCAGCGGTGTCGCGCTCGATGGCGCCGTCGGCGCGCAGGGTCAGCTGCGCCCCGGCGTCGGCATCGTAGTCGACGCCGTCGTAAGCCACCTCCACTGCGCCCTCGCGTACGGTGACGCGCAGCGCCCCGGGGCGCTCGGCCGCGGCCGGATCGGGAAGCATCCGCACCTCGAACTGGGTGCCCACGTGGCGCACGGTGCCTAGCGGAGTGACCACCGCGACGGGAGCGCTGGACGGGTCGGCATCGACATAGAGCGCGCCGCGCGCGAGGGCGATCCGGGTACCCGATTCGAGGCGGACGGAGGTGTCGACGTCGAGGCGCACGGCGGTGCCACCGGCGAGGCGGAGCGCGGCGCGGCCGGCGCTGCCGGTAACCACGCTGCCTCCGGAGTGGAGGCGATGGCGAGCGGCGCTCGTCCCGCCGAGCCTGACCTCCCCCACCTCGAAGACCAGCTCGGCCACGGCCGGCTGCGGGGAGACAGGAGCCGGCCGCTCGCCACGCAGGCGCAGGAACACTCCCAAGCCTAGAAGGAGGCAGGCGGCCAGGCCGACCGCCACCGCAACCCGGCGGCGCAGCGCGGCGCGTCGCAGCGAGCGCTGCCAGGCGGCCCGGGCGGCAGCGCGGATCGGCGCCACCTCGCGCTCGGGCAGCTGCGGGCGCCTGCCGGCGACACCGAAGAGGGGCTCGAGCGCGTCCGAAGCACGCTCCGTCGGCTCGGCGGGCGCGCGCTCGTCGTCGCTCATGGCTCCCCTCCCGCACCGGCCGCCAGCGGCGAGACGCTTCCTGTTCCGGTGCCGGATAATGCCGCGAAGCCGTCGCGAAAGGCCTGCCTCGCCCGGCTGAGCATGGACTCGGCGGCCTTGTAGGTAACGCAGAGACGCGCGGCGATCTCGCCGACCGCGAGCTGGTCTGCGTAACGCCACTCGAGGATCTGGGCGTACCGTTGAGGCAGGTGGTCGACGGTGAGATGGACCAGCCTCGCCACCTCGCGGCGCAGCGCCTGGCTCTCCGGGTCGGCGAGCTCGAGGGCCAGCGAGTCGAGCGCGCCGGCCACCTCGAGGACCTCTTCCGGCAGCGTCACGCGCGGCGGCTCGCGCCGCTGCCGCCTGAAGTGGGCGGTGATCTCGAAGCGGCAGATGGCGCACAGCCAGGCGAACAACGGCGCCTCGCCGCGGTAGCTGCTCAGCTTCTCGAACGCCTTGCAAAGCGTCGCCTGCGCCATCTCCTTGGCCAGCTCGTGGTCGCGATCCAGGCGCGCCAGCGCGAAACGATAGAGGCCGTGGAAGTTGCCGGCGAAGAAGTCGTCGAAGGCCGCCTCCTCGCCGGCGCGCATGCGGCGCACCAGGGCGGCGTCGTCGGGTTGGGGCGCGGCCGGCCCTCGCAGGCTCCACATGTCGCTAAGAGGCTCCGCGTGACGATTTCCTTCGCGGCATCCCGACAGTCTGCCACCGGCGGACCATCGCCACCAACTCGCGCCAGCTCTGCATGAGCGTCGCCGAAGGATTCGCAGCACTGGCACCTCTTGTCACCAGTGCCGGGCACACCGCCCAGGCTGGAGACGAAGGAGGCTCGGCGATGGAACGACGCTCGACAGGCCTCGCGTGGATGACGGCCCTGACGACGGCCATCCTCTGGCTGGCGCCGGCCATGGGGGCAGCGCAGTCCGGACGCCTCGACCTCGGCCTGCGCGGCATCCTGTTGGTGGCCGACGGCGAACCAGCCAACGACATCCCGGGCCAGGGCGTGTTCGCGCACTACCAGCTCGGCCAGCGATGGTGGCTCGGCGTCGCCGTCGATCGCGCCGAGTACGACTTCGAGCAGCCCGCGAAGATCGTCGGCATCGCCCAGGACCCGGCCCTGGAGCCAGTCGACGTGCTAGCGGAGTCCACGACGCTGAGCCTCTGGCTGGAACGCCGCCACCTCCGGCAAGGCTCGGCGATGAGCTGGTTCTGGGGCGCCGGCCTCGGCCTCGCCTCGATCGACGTCCCCGACGCGGTGGCGGCGCGCGCCGACGGCGGCACCTTCCACGTCCGCACCGAGGTGAGCACGGAGGTGATCGCCGGACTGACCGCCGGCCTGCGCCGCGACCTCGGCCGCCGCTGGTTCGTCGAGCTGGGTCTGCACGCGGAGCAGCACTTCGCCGACTGGCAGCTCACCGACACGGTCTCCGGGGCCCGCGGTGCCGTCGACGACTACTTCACGATGGGCGGCCACCTCGGCGTCGGCTTCAGGTTCTGAGCCCGCCAAGGCCAGCGACCGCGGCTTTGTGGCAATGCCGGCAAGGCCGTGTTACTCCAGCTGCGGGGCGCACGTCACCAGGTCGGCGCGAATCGCGGCGCGCTCGATTCCCAGCCGGATCAGTTCCATCACGTCGGCTCCCCCCCGAAAGCGATCCCCATGGTACGCAGCAGCGCGAATGGCGGCTCGCCTCCGGCGAACACGAAGACGTAGTCATTGGCCAGCACCCGCTCGCCCTCGCGAGTGCGCAGAACGACCTCCTGCCCGCGAACCTCCAGCGGCTGCGAGCCGAAGCAGCCCTCGATCGCCCCGGTAGCGAGCAGGTGGTCGAGCGCCTCTTGGTTCTTGCGCTTGAGGCGCACCAGCTTTTCGCGCCGGTAGGACAGCGTCACCTCGTTGCCCGGTTGGCGCGCCAGTCCGATCGCCGCCTCCGCCGCGCTGTCGCCACCGCCCACGACCAGCAGTCGCTGACCCTGGTACCCCTCGGCGTCGAGCAAGCGGTACATCACCTTGGGCAACTCCTCACCGGGAATACCGAGCTTGCGCGGCGCGCCGCGCCGGCCCAAAGCGAGTAGGAGCGCCTCGGCGCGCCAGGAGCCGCGTGTCGTGCTCACCAGCAGCATGCCGTCGCGGCGCTCGGCGCCGACGAGCGCCTCGTTGAACCGCACCGCGAGGCCGCGCTCGCGGATCATGCGTTCGAACGTGGCGAGCAGCTCCTCCTTCCGGTACTCCTCGCGAGTCAGCGCCCCCCACGGCGGCAGCTCGACTGGCTGCGTCAGCACCATCTTGCGTCGCGGATAGTGCAGCAGGCTGCCGCCCAGCGTCGCTTCGCGCTCGAGCACCACGCAGGAAAGGCCCGCGACTTGCGCGGCGAGCGCGGCGGCGAGCCCGGCGGGGCCGGCGCCGGCGATCACCAGATCCAGCGCCCCTTCGGTGTGGCGCGGAAGACGCCGCTCGGCGATCGTCGCCACCGCCGCGCGACCCTGAGCGATGGCGTTGCGCACCAGCGCGAGTCCGCCGAGCTCGCCTGCCACGTAGACGCCGGGCACGCTGGTCTCGCCGGCCGCATCCATCCGCGGCACGTCGGCACGGCCGCTGAGGTCGCCGAGGCCGACGGTGATGGCACCCACCGGGCACGCCTCGGCGCAGCGTGCGTGGCCGACGCAACGCAGCCCGTTGATGACCACCGCCGTGCCGCCGACGATGCCGAGCACGTCGCCTTCGGGGCAAGCGCGCACGCACGCTCCGCAGCCGATGCAGTGCGTAGGGTCGACGAAGGGGTACTGCGCCACGGGGCGGTCGATGCCGAGCGCCGCCGCCTCGTCGTGACGCTCGCGATCGTGGCGCAGCCGTCGCCGGAAGGCGAGCGCGTAGGGCACGACGATCGCCAGCGCCGCCGCCCAGCCCAGAGCCCAGAGGATCACCGCTTCGTGCTGCACCGATCTCTTCGACCTCGCCGCCCGCGGCGGCGTCGCCTCGCGGCGCTCAGAGGCGGTACCCGATGCCGACGTTCAACCGCCGGCCGTCGAGGTCCTCGCCGGCGAGGATCTCGAGCTCGCCGCGCGCGAAGAGATCGGCCGGCAGCTCCACCCACAGCGACGCCCGTCCCCAGGCGAGAGTCCGCTCGTCGAGCGGCGCGGTGTAGAGGCTGCCGCCGATCGAGACGTCGATCTCGTGCCCGGCGGCGAAGCGTTTGCCCACGCGCACCGCCGCGACGCCGCCATCGACTGCCGTGCTGGTGAAGCCGGTGAGGTCGATGCCGGCCGTGAGGCCGCCGAGCAGCCGCCGGTGGTGCGCGCCGACGCGCAGGGAGAAGGTGGTCTCTGCCTCGCCGAACGGGCCGAGCTCCGGGTGGATCGGTGGCGCGTCCTCGCGGAAGCGCGCGCCGGCGTCGACCGCGAGCCGCAAGCCGCCGGCGCCCTCGCGCGACCAGCCGAGGCGAAGCCCTTGGCGCGCGAAGCGATCGAGGAGCTCCGCCGGCACCGTGAGGTCCTCTTCCGTCGGGTAGCGCTGGAAGCGGTCGTAGCTGAGAGCCACCCGGCCGCCGCGCTCGAGGCGGCGCATGAGCGTGACGCTGGCGAGCGAGAGCTGCTGGCCGCCCTCCGCGGCCGCGCTCGTGGGCACGTCGAGGTCGAGCTCCGCGTGCTGGAACAAGGACCAGCTCTCGCCGCCGTCGACGTGGCTCTCGAGGGCGACGTAGTCGCGGCCGAAGCGGCCGTCGGCGCTCTCTTCGCGGAAGCCGGCAAGGGCCACCGAGAACGTGCGCTGTCCGCTTTCGACGGCTCCGTCGCTGTCGAACCGCACGAAGGCGCCGGCCTTGGTGCCGCCGCCGCCGGGAGCGTCGGAGCTGCCGCCGAGCTCGGCACCCTCGGCACGGCGGCCGTAGGCGACACCGACGCCGAGACGCCGCAGCGGCCGCAACTCGACGAGCGCGCCGTCGAGGTAGCCGAGACCGATCAGCGGCGCGCCACCCAGGCGGCCGGCCCGCAGGCCGAAGCGCGAGCCGGGGGGGTCGTAGATCAAGGCTGCCTCGTACAGACGGTCTCGACTCTCGCTCGCGGGCAGCGGCGGGCGCTGCCCCTCGCGCGTGAGGTCGAAGAGGCGACCGCGCACGCGCAGCTGTAGCGGCGTCCCGGCGATGTCCGCCACGCGCAGGTTGAGGCGCGCGAGCGAGCGCGTGCTGTCGCGGCGGTCGCCGTCGTCGTTGCCGCTGCCGGTGCCGCGCCATTCGAGGCCCAGCGTGCCGCTGGCGCGCGTCACCCGGCGACGAGACGGCGCCTCGGTAGCGCGCGCCGGCGGCGGTGGCGGCGGCGCGCCGACCGCTGGGCTCGCTGGCCTCGGCGCCGGCACCTGCGCCGGCTCCGCAGGCGGGCTCGGCGTGGCCGTCGCGCCACCGAGGCGACGGGCACGGTCACCGGGCCGGATCGGCTCCGTCTCGCCGAGGACGCGCGCGGACGCCGAGCGCTCGGCGGTGAAGACGACCTCGACCTCGCCGATCACGCGACCGTCCCGCCGCACCTGCAACCGGTCGCCGATGGCGAGCCCGGAGGCGCTGCCGGCGTCGAGGTAAACGGTCTCGGCCGACCGGTAGCGGACACCTGCGTCGCGCAGCTGCCCTTGCGCAGCGAGACGGAGCGGTACGAAGAGCAGCCCGAGCGCGATTGCGCAACCAGCCCATCGGCGGCGCCGGCCGCCACGTGCGACGCCGACGACCTGGCCTGCCGCCGTCACTCCGTCCCCCGCGGATGGCAGCTCAGGCAGGCCGAGCTCTCGTAGCGGTACCCGCGCACGTCGTCGTGCTCGTCGTCCATCTCCGAGCGCCGGTGCTCGTGACAGGTCAGGCAGGTGAAGCGCGCGACGCCGCTCGGGTGGCAGTCGGTGCACGAGTCCCACACGCGCGCGTGGCGTCCGGTGTGGATCGGGAACAGACGGTCGTGGTCGCGGAAGTCGGCGTTGGCGAAGTCCACGGTGTCGTGGCACTGCTGGCAGTCGAGCGGGAAACGGAGCGCGAGGTGGTTCGGCTGCGCGCGAAGATAGTCGTCACGGTGGCAGCCCACGCACTCGACGGCCACGGCGCGCATCTCCATCGCCGGCGTACCGCGATGGCACGCCTCGCACTCGAGGGTTGCGTGTGCGCCGGTGAGCGGCAGCAGCGCCGCAGCATGGAGGGCGAGCACCGCCTCCTGGTCCGACCACCCCTTCTCGGTGTGACAGCGCTGGCAGTCGAAGCCCATCGTCGCCCGGTGCACGTCGGTGTGGCAGTCGGCGCAGGCGCTAGCCACGCGCGCGAAGCGCAGGTCCTGATGGCAGCCGATACAGGTGACCTCGCGATGGCCGGCGAGGAGCGGAAACCCGGTTTCGCGATCGTGATGAAACGGCAGCGGATCGCGAAGCGGCCGCCACCCGGCGGGCGAGTGGCACTGGTCGCAGCCCGCGGCCAGCGACCCGTGAGGGTTGCCGCTGCTCGCGTGGGCGCTCTGTAAAGGCGGCGCCTCCACCGGCGCCGATTCGCCGGGATCCTGACCGCCTGCGACGCCGGTCAGCAGCAGCGGCAGCAGGAGGATGAGAACCAAGCGGGCCAAGCGCCGTGTGCGGCGCGGAGGCACGGCTGCACTCGGCGCAGCCACGCTCATGCCCGCAAGCCCCTAGCCGCCGCGGCGCGTCGTCCCGTGACACCCCTCGCAGGTGGTGGGCAAAGGTGAGAAGGCCACCTGGCGGCGTCCGGAGACCACCGTCGCGCGGTGGCACGCGCCGCAGGGGACCTCGCGGTGAGCGCCCTCGAGCGGGAAGCGCGGATGACGGTCGCGGTCGAAGCGGACGGCCGCCCACGCCGTGGCAGCGTGGCAGTCCGCGCAGCTCGTGGCGGCAGGTGCGGCCGGGCGCGCCACCGCGCTGGGGTGCGGGCTGCGGTGGCAAGACGCACAGTCCATGGCCGTACCGCGGAAACGCAGGTGACCCTTCGTCGCACCGGTGTCCGCCCGGGCGGGTGGATGACAGGTCGCGCAGGCGACGCGAGCGTGGGCCCCTTGCAGCGGGAATCGCGTGCGATCGTGGTCGAAAGCGACCTGGCGCCAGCTCTCCACGCGGTGGCAGGCGGCGCATCCGCTGGCTGACACGAAGCGCGCGACCTCCCCTCGGTGCGGATCCCCATGACAGCTTTGACAGTCGGTGGAGGCGAACCGGAACAGGATCACGCGCGACGGACGCGGCCCCGGAGGCGCGCGCTGGCGGACGGCGGCGGCAAGCTCGGTGAAGGGCACGCTGCGGTGGCACGCGATGCAAGGGACGGCGAGGTGCGCCCCCTGCAGCGGGTAGGCACGGTGCGCCGCCACCGTGAAGGTCGAGGGCGAGAAGGCCTGCACCGTGTGGCAGCTCTCGCAGGTCATCGCTCCGGCTGCGGTGCGGTCGAGCTGGCCCACGTGCGGATCGCGATGACAGCTCGCGCAGCGCTCGAAGCCGCCCCGGCGCAGCGGCTTGCCCGCTGGGTGACAGCTCTGACACGCCACCTGCCGGTGCGCGCCGCGGAGCGGAAACCGCGTCCGATCGTGATCGAGGCCGGCGCGCGCCGCGCCGCCGCGCCAGCCCGCCGTGCTGTGGCACGCCTGGCACTGCGGCCCCATGCGACCGGCGTGAGGATCGCGATGACAGTCGCTGCAGCGCGCATGCGACATCTTGCCGAAGACGGTCTCGCCGCCGGGCCCGCGTTGGCGATGGCACGACGCGCACGCCACCTGCCGGTGGGCGCCGGTCAGGGGGAACCCGGTGCGGTCGTGGTCGAAGCGCTCGCGCGCGCCCTGCCGCCAGTCCGCCGTGGTGTGGCACTGCTGGCACTGCTGGCCCAGCCTTCCCGCGTGCGGGTCCCGGTGACAGCTCGCGCAGCTCTGGTGCGCGATGCCGCGCAGCTTCAGAAAGGCGCCGTCGGCGTCCCCCTGCTGGGGTGCGGACTGCCTGGGATGGCAGCTCGCGCACGCGACCTGCTGGTGAGCGCCCTGCAACGGGAACGACGTCTTCTGATGATCGAACTGACTCGCCGGCTTCCAGGCTTGTTGCGTATGGCACGACACGCACGCGCGCCCGGCCAGCTGACCCCGATGCTCGTCGCGATGACAGGTCACGCAGCCGGTGCCGAGTCCCAGGAAGGTGCGCTGGGGATTCGCGCCGCCAGCCCGCAGCGCGGCGGGGTCGCGCAGCCGAGCGGGCTGGTGGCAGGCCTCACAGGTCTGGCGCGCATGAGCGCCCGCGAGCGGAAAGCCCGTCTGGCGATGGTCGAAGCTCTGCCGGCCCTGCTTCCCCCAGAAGACGAGCTGGAACTCGCGCCCGTGATGCTCGATGTGACAGGTCTCGCAGCGGCGATACTCCGCGCGCGCGTGCAACCCCTTGCCGGCCTGAATCCGGTCGCGCAGCGCAGTGTGGCAAGTCAGACAGCGCGCCGCGGCAACGCCCTTGCCGCTCTGGTGGCACTTCAGGCAGTTGGTCGCGCCTTCGAGGTTGGCATGGGCGCGGCTCAGCGGGCCGGGGGAGATCTGCCCCTGCGCCGAGGCGGCGAGGGCGAACAGCGGACAGGCGAGCCAAGCGAGGCGGCGAGCGGCACGGCCGCTCAGCGACCAGCAGCCCATCCGTAGCCTGTCGCCAGCACCACGGCGACGTGCACCACCATGAAGAGGTACATCAGCACCGCGAAAGGCTTGTGGAACACGTGCCAGTAATGAAACAGGCGCTGCAGCCGGCTCCAGGCGGCGATGCGCTGCTCGAGGATGGTGCGGTCGGCCATTAGGCGGGCCGCGTCCCGGAGCGTCGCGGCGGGCAGCCCGGACGAGCGGGCCGCGACGTCAGCGGCGGCGCGCCGCAGCCGCCGGCGCAGCAGCGCTCTGGCGAACGGCCCGCCCGGCAGCCGCCGCGGCCTGTTGCCGTCGACGGCGGCGGCGGTGAGCGCGGCCAGAGCCTCCGCGGGCAGAGCGAGCTCGACCTCGGCGCGCCGCACCAGCTCGGCGTGCGAACGCTTGACTTCCGCGAGCGTGAGCTGGTCGCCGCTACGCGCGCGCGGGATCTGCAGGTAGAGGTAGCGGCCGAGGACGCCCGAGAGCGCCACCGCGATCATCGACCAGAAGCTGATCGCGACGAGACCCTGTACCTTGAACGAGCTGTGCAGCATCACGAGCAGGGGGCCGTAGACCCCGCAGAAGATGTGGAAGTCGAGCCATTTGCGGAGCTGCCCCGCACGGCGCAGCGGACGCCAGCGCTTGCGCAGCGAGTAGACGAGCATGACGATCATCATCCCGGAGCCGATGACCCCGAGCAGATGACCACGCGAGCCGCCGGGCTTCAGTTGCCAGTAACCGTCGTGGCGAGGCCGCTCCACCAACGGCGTGCCGTAGTAGTCCGCGCCGAGCCACAGCAACCATCCCACGATGACGGCGGCAGCGACGTGGCTGGCGGCGACGAACGCTCGGTGGGGGTCGACCCGCATCGCTCCGCCGGCGCGCGCACGCGAGATCCATACCATCAGCATCCGCGAGCGTCGAGCCCGCAGTCGATCCCTCAGTCGACCGGTGGGAACCGAGCTAGCGTAGTGCCGCCCGGCGCCAAGACATCTTCAGCGCCAGGCCTACACGCCGCAAATTCTTACGGATATCGAGATTCAGAAGAGACTGGTCGGGGCGAGAGGATTTGAACCTCCGGCCTCACGGTCCCGAACCGTGCGCTCTACCAAGCTGAGCTACGCCCCGGAGAGAAGAGAAGCTGGTGCAGAGAACGGCCGACGCCGCGGCGGGCGGCGCAAGGCGGCGAAGGATACAGGGCTGGGTGGGCACGGTCAAGCGCGACCGGTCCCGCGGCTGCTCGCCGTCGGGCTCGTCTTCCTGCTCGTCGCCCACGCCATCCGCTGGGGGCCGTTTTAACCCCGCGCACGGCGATAGAATCCGCCCGCTTCGATCCGCTCCCCACCGGAGGTCCCACATGGCCGTACGCACGCTCACCGAGCTGTTCTTCGTCGCCGCCGGGTACGACAAGCCCGACTGCCTGTCGCACAAAGTGGGCGGCGAGTTCCGCCCCATCTCGACCCGCGAGCTGGTCGACCGCGTGCAGCGGCTGGCCAAGGCGCTGCGCGAGCTCGGCGTTCAGCGCGGCGATCGCGTGGCGCTGATGGCGGAGAACGGCCCGCACTGGCCGACCGTCGACTTCGCCGCCCTGTGCAGCGGCGCCGTGCTGGTGCCCATCTACCCGACGCTGCTCTCCGACGGCGCCGCCTACATCGTCAACGACAGCGGCTCGAAGGTGCTGTTCGTGCAGGGCCAGGAGCGGCTGGATGGGCTGCTCGCGCTGCGCGGCGAGATGCCGCAGCTCCAGCACGTCGTGCGCATCGACGGCGCCGCCGGCGAGGGCGTTCACCAGTATCGACGCCTTGCTCGAGCGCGGCGCCGGCGCCGACCGCGCCGCCTTCGAGGCCGAGGCGCGCAAGGCGCAGCCCGACGACCTCGCCACCTTCATCTACACCAGCGGCACCACCGGCAACCCCAAGGGGGTGATGCTCACCCACGGCAACATCGCCTCCAACGTCAGCGAGGGCAGCGAGTGCATCGCCGTGCGCGGCGAGTACACGGCGCTGTCGTTCCTGCCGCTGTCGCACTCCTTCGAGCGCACCGTCGACTACATCTACTTCTACCGCGGCGCCACGATCGCCTACGCCGAGTCGGTCAACACCGTGCCGCAGAACCTCGTCGAGGTGAAGCCGCACGTCTTCGTCGCCGTGCCGCGCGTCTACGAGAAGTTCCAGGCGCGCGTGCTCGACACGGTGTCGAAGTCGCCGGCCTGGCGGCAGCGGCTCTTCCAGTGGGGGCTCGACCTCGGCCGCGAGGCGCTCCCCTACCGGCTCAGGAACGAGCGGCCGCCGGGGCTGCTCGGCACCAAGCTCGCGGTCGCCGACCGGCTCGTCTTCTCGAAGATCAAGGCGCGGCTGGGCGGCCGCTTCGTCTTCGCCATCTCCGGCGGCGCGCCGCTGGCGCGCGACCTGGCGGAGTTCTTCTGGGCGACCGGCGTGCCGATCTACGAGGGCTACGGCCTGACCGAGACCTCGCCGGTGCTCACCGTCAACACGCCCGGACCGCGTGCGGCTCGGCTCGGTCGGTCCGGCGATCCCCGGCGTCGACGCTGAAGATCGCCGAGGACGGCGAGATCCTCGCCAAGGGCCCCAACATCATGAAGGGCTACTACAACAACCCCGAGGCGACCGCCGAGGTGATCGACGCCGAGGGCTGGTTCCACACCGGCGACATCGGCCACCTCGACGCCGACGGCTTCCTCTTCATCACCGACCGCAAGAAGGAGCTGATCGTCAACGCCTACGGCAAGAACATCGCCCCGGCGCCGATCGAGAACGCGCTCAAGGCGAGCCGCTACATCGGCCAGGCGGTGGTGATCGGCGACAAGCGCAAGTTCCTCGACCGCCCTGCTGGTGCCCGACTTCGAGGCGCTGCGGCCGTGGGCGCGCGCGCAGGGCGTTGCCTTCGCCACTGACGAGGAGCTGGTCAAGGCGCCGCAGGTGCGGCAGCTCATCGCCGCCGAGGTCGAGCCGGTCAACGCCAAGCTGGCGCGCTACGAGCGGATCCAGGCGTGGGACCTGATCCCCGCCGAGTTCACCATCGAGGGCGGCGAGCTGACGCCGACGCAGAAGGTCAAGCGGCGGGTCATCAACAGCAAGTACAAGGACGAGATCGACCGCGCTGTACGCCAGGCGGACGCCGCCGGCGGCGACTGAGGCCATCCGGATGATGACAGCCGATTGATGGACCAGGCCTTCACCCTCCACGCCGGCCGCGACGGCCTGGCGACGCTCGTCTTCGACCTGCCCGGCAAGCGCGCCAACGTCTTCGGCGTCGAGGTGATCGGAGGAGCTCGAGCGGCTCGTCGCCGACCTCGGCGACGCGGCGCGACGTCGACGTGCCTGCGTGCTGCTCTCCGGCAAGGCGAGCACCTTCATCGCCGGCGCCGACGTCGAGCAGATCGCCGCACGTCGAGGATCCGCCGTCGCCGAATCGTTCACCCGCCGCGGGCAGGCGATCTTCGGCGCCTGGGAGCGCGCTCCCCTTCCCCACCGTCGCCGCGGTGCGCGGCACCTGCATGGGCGGCGGCACCGAGCTCTGCCTCGCCTCCACCTTCATCGTGCATCAGCGACCGCCCCGAGCTGCGCATCGGACTGCCCGAGATGCGGCTCGGGATCCTGCCCGCCTGGGGCGGCTGCACGCGGCTGCCGCGGCGGGTCGGCATCGCGGCCGCGCTCGACATGATCCTCCCCGGCAAGGCGGTGAGCGGCAAGGCGCGCCTTGAAGATGGGGCTCGCCGACGCGCTGCTGCCCGACGCCCAGTTCCTCGCCCTCGTGCGCGACTTCGCGCTGGCGCACCGCGGCGGCAAGCGAGCGCCGCCCGAGCCGAGCGGCCCGACCTCAAGGAGCTGCTGCTCGAGCGCAACCCGCTCGGCCGCAAGCGTGCTCTTCGACCAGGCGCGCAAGCAGCACGCTCGCGGAGACCCACGGCAACTACCCGGCGCCGCTGCGCGCCATCGAGGTCGTGCGCATCGGCATCGAGCAGGGCCGCATCGGCCGGGCTCGAGGCGGAGGCGCGCGCCGCTCGCCGAGCTCGCCACCTCGCCGGTGTGCAAGAACCTGCTCCACGTCTTCAAGCTCACCGAGGAGGCGAAGAAGGCGGCGCTCGCCCCCGGCGGCACGCCGCGCGCGGTGCGCGAGGTGGCGGTGCTCGGCGCCGGCGTGATGGGCGGCGGCATCGCCCAGCTGATCGCCGAGCAGGCGGCCGTGCCGGTGCGCCTCAAGGACATCCGCGCCGACGCGCTCGCCGCCGGCATGGCGCACGCCGCCGATCGCTTCCGGCGGACAGGTCGAGCGACGCCGCCTCACCGAGGTGCGAGGCGCGCCGCCGTATGGCGCTGCTGCGCCCGACCCTCGTCTACGACGGGCTCGGCGCCTGCGACCTGATGATCGAGGCGGTGGTCGAGAACGTCGAGGTCAAGCAGGCGGTGTTCGCCGAGGCGGCGGCCGAGCTGCCGCCGGACGCGGTGCTCGCCAGCAACACCTCGTCGCTGTCGATCGAGGCGATCGGCGCCACGCGCGCCGAACCCCGAGCGCGTCGTCGGCATGCACTTCTTCAACCCGGTGCACCGCATGCCGCTCGTCGAGGTGGTCGTCGGCACCGCAGACCGCCGCCGACGCGGTCGAGACCGTGGCCGCGTTCGCGCGGCGCGCTCGGCAAGACGCCGGTGCGGGTCGCCAACAAGCCCGGCTTCCTGGTCAACCGCCTGCTCGGCTTCTACATGGCCGAGGCGCTGTGGCTGCTGCACGAGGGGCAGCGCATCGAGGAGATCGACCGCACGATGGTGGCGTGGGGGATGCCGATGGGGCCGATCGCGCTCATCGACGAGGTGGGGATCGACGTCGCCGTCAAGGTGGCGCACATCCTCGCCGACGCCTTCCCCGGCCGGCTGCCGCTGCCGCCGTGGGGCGACCAGCTGCCGGCCCCCGACCGCCTCGGCGCCAAGACGCGGAAGGGCCTCTACAAGTATGAGGACGGCCGGCGCACCGAGCCGGACCCGCAGGTCTACGCGGTGATCCCGGACGGCGGCCGCGGCGGCGCCGCCGACCCCTCGCGGCTCGTCGACCGCATGGTGCTGCGCATGGTCGACGAGGCGGCGCGCTGCCTCGCCGAGGAGCGTCGTCGGCAGCGCCGGCGGAGCTCGACCTGGCGATGGTGCTCGGCACCGGCTTCCCGCCCTTCCGCGGCGGGCTCTGCCGCTGGGCCGACCAGCAGGGCGTCGGCCGGCTGGTGGCCGAGCTCGAGCGCCTCGCCACCGCGGTCGGCGAGCGCTTCGAGCCCTCGCACGCGCTGCGCGAGGCGGCCTCGGCGGGCGGCTTCCACGCGCTGGCCGCGCCGGCGTAGCCGGCCACTCGCAACCAGGGGCCCGCGGCACAGCCGGCCGATGGCGCGCGAGCGCGGAGCTACAATCGCCTTGCATGCGAAACCCAACGCACCGCACTGCGCCGCTTCGGCCCTGCTATTCGCCGGCCTCGCTCGCCGCCCAGGAACCCGACGCCGGCCGCCGCAGCCGCACGCCACCTTCGGCGAGGAGGTCGAGGTCACCGAGGTCCTCCTCGACGCCGTGGTCACCGACCGCGACGGCAACGTCATCGTCGGCCTCGGCAAGGACGACTTCATGGTCGAGGAGGACGGCAAGCCGGTCGCGCTCACCGACGTCACGCTTCTACAGCAGCCGCGCCGCAGCGTCGACGCCGCCGGCCGCGCGGCTCGAGCCCGGCCGCAGGCGCAGCGCCTCTTCATCCTCTTCTTCCACGACCAGCGGGCGCTCAACACCGACGTGCCCGGCGTGCTGGCGCGCGCGCTCGACGCCGCGCCGCCGCGCCAAGGACTGGGTGCGCACGCTCGGCCCCAACGACTACGTGGCGGTGGCGAGCTACGAGCACAGCCTGATCGTCGAGCAGGACTTCACCCGCGACCGCCAGGCGATGCTGCGCGGCCATCGACGAGGCGGTCAACGGCGCCGACGCCGCGCGGCAACTGGCCGTCGCGGCTGCCGCCGCCGGGGAGGGGCCGTCGCTGCTGCGCCACCTGCCGCAAGGGCAACGAGCGTGCGCGACGAGACGCCCACCATCTACGAGGCGCTGCAGGTGCTCGCCGAGGCGTCGTCGGCACGTCGTCGGCCGCAAGAACCTGGTGCTGCTTCAGCAGCGGCTTCGGCGAGGTCAACAGCTTCGGCCAGTTCGTGCCCGACCCGCGCTACGACGAGCCGACGGCGCAGGTCGCTCAACGACGCCAACGTCGCGGTCTACGCCGTCGACGTGCTCGACGCCGGCACCGAGCTCGCCGCTGTCGAGCGCGCTGTCGCTGCTCTCGACCGAGACCGGCGGCCGCTACTTCCAGAACGTCGTCAACTTCGTGACGCCGCTCGACCAGATCGCCGAGGAGACGACGCGGCTACTACCTGCTCTCCTACCGCGCGACCCACCCGCGGGGCGAGAGCGGTTTCCAGAAGGTGACGGTGCGCTCGCCAACCCGGAGTTCCGGGTCAAGGCGCGCGAGGGCTATCGTTCGGGAGCTACGGCGAGCTACGCTGCGCTCGGTGGTCTCGTCGTCGCGGTCGATCTGGATCGCAGCAGCACCACGGTGATGTTGTCGAGGCCGCCCCGGGCGTTGGCGTCGCGCACCAGGCTGCGGCAGACCTCTTCGAGCGGGTGCGGTCTCGCCGAGGCGGCGCTGGATCTCGTCGTCGGAGAGCATGGTGGTGAGGCCGTCCGAGCAGAGGAGGTAGACGTCGCCGGGCTCGACCTCGACCTCGCGCACGTCGACCACCACCTCGCTCTCGCCGCCGAGCGCGCGCGTCACCACGTTCTTGAGCGGGTGCGCGCGCGCCTGCTCCTCGGAGAGGTAGCCGGCCACCACCTGCTCGTTGACCCAGGTGTGGTCCTGGGTGAGCAGCTCGAGGCTGCCGCTCGCGCAGGCGGTAGACGCGGCTGTCGCCGACGTGGGCGATCGCCGCCACTCGGCCCTTGAGCAGGAAGCCGACGACGGTGGTGCCCATGCCGATCAGCGAGCCGTCGTGGCGGATCGCCCGCAGCACCTTGTCGTGCGCCATGCGGATCGCCGTCTTCAGGCGGTTGGTGTGCCGCTGCAGCCGGGCGTCATAGACGAACGGCCAGGTGGTGTCGTTCTCGGCGGTCTGCTCGACGAACTCGTGGATCGCCTTGACGGCGATGCGCGAGGCGACCTCGCCGTGGTTGTGGCCGCCCATGCCGTCGGCGACGACGAACATGCGGTGGTCGGGGTCGATCTCGAAGCAGTCCTCGTTGTGGGTGCGCGCCCGCCCGACGTCGGACAGGCCGCATGCCCTCACGCGCAGCATCATTCCACTCTGCCGGGTCTCATGTCATCCGAGCTGAAGTCCATCCCGAGGCTTCGTCACTCTGCCCTGCCGAACAAGCCGCCGAGCAGACCACCTTTGCGCTGCTTGCCCTCGAGAGCGTCGAGCGCCGCGCGCACCTCTGGGTCGTCGCCGCCCCATCTTATCGCCTGGCGGAAATAGTTTGCCGCCTTGTCGCGATCGCCGGCTCTTGAGGAAGATCTGTCCCGCCAGCTTGTGGTACTCGGCCTTCATCGGCTCGAGCTCGCAGGCGCGGGCGACCGCCGCGGTGGCCCGCGACAGCCAGCGCTCCTCCTGCATGCAGGTACGCGCCAGGTGGTGCCAGGCGAGGGCGTTGTCGGGGTCGGCCTCGGTGGCGCGCGAGAAGTTGTCGGCCGCCTCGATGAAGTTCTTCGCCTTGTAGGCCTTGACGCCGCGCTGCATGAAGACGCGCGCCGACCTCGTTGGGGTCGGCGCTTCTGGGCGGTGGGGCGCGCCAGCTCGATGTCGTGCTGCCGCCGCCGGTCGGCGTTGGAGAGCACGTTGAACGCCTGGGTGATCGACTGGAAGGCGAGCTCGGCCTGCTGCTTCTCGGCGCCGGCGAAGCGGTCGGGGTGGCGCTCGCGCGTCGAGCTGGAGGAAGCGGTCCTTGATCTGCTCCGTGGTGGCGTTGCGCGACACCCCCAGGACGCCGTAGAAGTCCGTCGACATGTCGTGTGGTGGGGCTGAAACCTAGACGGATTTTACCCTAAAGAGACGCATCGCCGACTGGCGCACGGCGTCGGGCAGGTTGCGGTCCCTGCACATGACGCGCAGGTCGCGCACCGACAGCCGGCTCATCAGCGGCAGGGCGACGTTGAGCGGCGTGCGCGGGTTGTTGACCATGGCGACCACCACCGGGTACTTGGCCATCCACTGCCGCTGCTTGGCGATGTAGTCGATCACCTCGGGGACGACGTTGCGGCTGCGCGCGTACAGCTCGACCTCGGTGTCGGAGAGCGGGTTGGACTGCAGCACCGCCACCGCCACCAGCGGGCTGGGGTCGCGGACGAGGAACTGGCGCAGCGACTTCGGCGCCCGCCGCGCCAGCTTCAGGCGCACGGTGACCGGCAGCTGCCGGATCTGCCCCTCGGTGAGGCCGGTCTGCTCGTCGACCTCGCCGTCGGGGACGGCCCGGCGGGCGATGGCGATCGCCTCGACGACCTCGTGGTCCGCGGCCTCCTCGGCCGCCGCGGCCGCCGCCCGCGCCTCCGCCGCGGCGGCGCCGGCGCCGCCGAGCAGGTGGTCGCGGTACTCGCGGATGCGCCGCTGCGAGTAGGCGGAGAGCTGGGGGTTGGTCTCCAGCGCGGCGAGCAGCTCGGGGGTGGCGCTGATGCGGTCCTGGCGCAGCAGCAGCACCTCCTGCAGGTCGGCGCCGAGCTGCGGCGCGAGGTGGAAGAGCACCTCGCCCGGCACGTCGCGGCGGCGCAGCAGGGTCTCCACCACCTCGCGGTCGCGGCTGTTGTAGGCGTACCAGCGCTGCACCTCGGGGGGCGCTTCGCGGGCGAGGAAGGGGACGAGGACGCGAGCGGTCGATCCCCTTGAGCGACTCGACGGCCGCCTGCGCGATCTCGGCGTCGTCGCCGGCGGCGAGCTGCACCTGCAGCGGCACCAGCTCGTCGGGCGCCAGCGGCAGCATGCCGCGCGCGGCGAGCAGCGTCAGCTGGCGGTTGTCGCCGGCGAGCGCCTGGGTGACGAGGGGCGACGGCACGGGCGCGGCCGCCGGCTCAGCGAATGGTGGGCGGCGCCGCGCCGGCCGGCAGCGGCGGCAGCCCCGCCATGGCGCGGTCGATCAGCAGGTTGCGCACCACTTCGCCGGTCGCCGCGGGGAGTTGCAGTGCCCTGCCGTTGACGTCGACGTGCACGGAGCTCACCTTGCCGATCTTCTCGAACAGCACCGACTCCCGCGCCTCGATCCGCATCGACTCGCCGGCGACGTGCAGCTCCTGGATGCGGCGGTCGCCGTCGACGATCACCTCGACCCAGCACTCGTCGGTGAAGGACACCGCCACGTTGATCGCATTGGGGTTCATGGGCGGCTGGCCGGTCGCGGTGGGCGGCGTCGCCGCCGGAGCGGGGGCCGGGGCGACGGCCACCATCGCCGGCGTGGGCTCGGCCTGGCCCGCCGGCGCGGTGACGCCGCGTTGGCGGCGCACCACCCAGAAGACGCCGAGCACCACCAGCACCAGCATGACGATGCCGGCGACGATGAGTATCCAGCCGAGCGGCAACCCGCGCGCCGGCGCCACCGTGCCGGAGCTGGGCAGGGGCACGACGCCCGAGGCGTCGTCGCCGCCGCGCTCGGCGCGGTGACGCTGCTCGGCGGTGAGGTAGAAGTTGACGACCTCGTCGGGGTCGAGGCCGACGTACTTGGCGTACTCGCGCAGGAAGCCCTTGGCGAAGATCGCCGCCGGCAGCACCTCGAAGCGGTCGTCCTCGAGCGCCTCGAGGTAGCGCATACCGATCTTGGTGTTGTCGGAGATCTCGCGCAGCGTGATGTTGCGGATCTCCCGCTGCTGGCGCAGCCAGCTGCCGAACGACCCACCTTCCCCTTCCCACGGCTTGGCCATCGCGTTGGCTGGCTGCTCCTCGGCTGGCGTTTCGCGGCGGGCGCGCGGCGTCATCACACTCCCGGAACCGGGTGAATCTCCCCGTTTTTCAGGGATTTACCCTCGCAGGCTGGCCCGTCCATTCTAGGGACCGCACCCCGGACAGGTCAACGCCGACTGTGAGCGAGTCGCGTGCCAGCGCCTCGCAGCGGTCTAGACGCCCACCAGCAGCTCGGCCTTGCGGCGCAGCGGCAGGGCGCAGCCTGGGGTCGGAGGCCACCGCCCGCAGGTCGGGCTTCTTGAGCAGCGGCAGCTGTTGGATGGCGAGCGCCAGCGGCGCGTGCGCGTTGCGGACCACCGCCAGGCGCACCGGGTAGCGGTTCCCCCACTTGCGGTGGCGGAGGATCACCGTCAGGACCGGCGCCATCGTCTTCTCGGCGCTCGCCAGCGGCAGCAGGTCGCCCTCGACCAGCCGCGGGTTGTCGAGCAGCGCCGCGATCACCCGCGGCGTGGGGTCGTGGCGGATTGCCTGCAGCACGTGCGGCGAGGCGCTGCGGGCGATCGTCACCTTCTCCCCTACCGAGAGGGCCGGCAGCCGTTCGATCAGCCGCTGCTCGGCGAAGCGCCGCACCACGGGGCGGATGCGCACGTCGAGGCCGGCGGCGACGAGGTCGCGCCAGTAGAGCCCGCCGACGAGCGCCAACGCGATCGGCTGCGGCGTCGCCGCGTGGAGGGCGAGATCGCGGCGCATCTCGTAGGAAGCGAGGAGACGCCGCTCGTTGGCGAGCAGCCGCACCACCTCCTCGCCGGCGTGCGGGTTGCGCAGCACCGCCTGCGCCGCCGCCACGTCGAGCTCGGCGGCGAGGTCGCGCAGCAGCGCGCGCAGCTCGGCCTCGCCCGCCTCGCGCAGGCGCTGCAGCACCTCCTCGCGGCCAGTCGGTCATCCACGCAACTGTACGTGCGAAGGCAGCGGGCGCTGAGCGGCCTACGCCATCTCCTTCTCCCGCCTGCTATCTTTGCCGCCCGATGATCGACGCCGCGACCAGCCGCCAGATCGCCGCCGGCGAGCTCGACCCCGTCGCCGACGCCTTCGTGGCGCGCCTCGCCGAGTCGCCGGTCGACGCCGTCTTCCTCGGCGAAGTCGGCAGGGCGCTCGTCGAGGCGGGGCAGGAGGAGCACGCCGACTTCCTCCTCCGCATGGCCGACGACCACCTGCGGCAGGGCGCCGGGTGGCGGCCGCGGCTGCAGCTGCTGCGCCGCGCCGGCGCGCTGCTCTACCCCGAGCCGCTGGCGCTGCACGAGGAGATCGTGCGCTCGCTGCTCGCCGCCCACGGCGGCAGCGACCTCGCCAAGCGGCTGCTCGACAAGCTCGGCCTCCAGCGCGCGCCGGACGACATCCCCAAGACCTGGGAGAAGGTCGACCGCGTCGACGAGCTGATGGCGCTCGCCCCCGGCACCGTGGTGGCGATGGAGGGCAAGGGCGCCGGCCGCGTCGCCGAGGTGAACCTGCAGCTCGACAGCTTCCGCGTCGACCTCGGCGCGCTCGGCGTGCTGAGCGTCGGCTTCGCGGCGGCGAAGAAGATGCTCAAACCGCTGCCGCCGCACCACGTGCTGCGGAGGAAGCTCGAGGACCCGGCGGCGCTCGCGGCGCTCAAGGCCAACGACCCGGCCGAGCTGGTGCGCGTCGCGCTCGCGAGCTACGACGAGCCGCTCACCGGCAACGAGCTGCGCCAAGCGCTCGCCGGCACCGTCGACGAGGCGGAGTGGACGAGCTTCTGGAACCGCGCCAAGAAGAGCCCGCAGCTGGTGGCACTGCCCGGCGCGCGGCAGCGCTACCGCTGGGCCGACAGTGCCGGCGCCGCGGTGGCGGGGGTGCGCGAGCGCTTCGCCGCCGCCTCCTGGCGCGAGCGCCTCGACCTGCTCAAGGGCGACGGCGCGCGCGACCCGGCGATGAAGGGCGAGATGGTCGCGACGCTCGCCGAAGAGGCCCGGCAGCTGCGCGCGGCGGAGCCGGCGGCGGCGCTGGACGTCGCCCTGGCGCTCGAGCGCGCCGGGGCACCGCTTGCCGGCGACCTGGCGCCCGAGGCGCTGCTGGCGGCGAGCGACGACCCGGTGCGCCTGCTGGGCGCCACCAGCCGCGCGGCCCGCGAAGAGGGCTACCGGCGGCTGCCGGCGGTCCGCGGCGACTGGCCGACCTGGTTCGAGAAGGCGCTGCTACGCGAGGAGGAGCCGAAGGTGCTCGACCTCGTCGCCGATCGCCTCACCGCCGAGTCGCGCGCCGGCCTCGACCGCGTCGTCGGCGAGCTCCTCACCGCGCCGCGCAAGAGCCCGGCCGGCTTCGCCTGGCTCGCCGAGCGCGCCGCGCGCGACGAGTCGCTGCTGCAGCGCAGCCCGCTGCGCTTCTTCCAGCAGGTGCTCGCCTCGGCGGGCGACGAGGCGTTCAGCACCCACCGCAAGCGGCTGCTCAAGATGGCCGACTCGGGGGGGACGCTGCCGCGCCTGCTACCGCTGCTCGACGCCGCGCAGGCGGCCCAGGCGGAGGAGGCGGTGAGCAAGGCGCCTGGGCTCGAGCAGTACCAGCGTGAGGCCCTCAAGAACGCCATCCAGCTGCGCTTCCCCGAGCTGCGGCAGGAGGCCGAGCAGCCGCTCTACGCCACACCCGAGGCGATCGTCGCCAAGAAGGAGGAGCTGCGCCGCCTCCTCGAGGAAGAGATCCCCACCAACCGCAAGGCCATCGAGGAGGCGCGAGCCCTCGGCGACCTGCGCGAGAACTTCGAGTACAAGAGCGCCCGCCAGCGCCACGAATACCTGGCGGCCCGCGCCTCCGGCCTGCACCGCGACCTCGGCCGCGCACGGCCGATCGAAGCGGCGAAGGTCGACGCCTCAGCCATACGCGTGGGCACGCGCCTCGTGCTGCGCGGCCCCGGCGGCGAGGAGCGCACGCTCACGCTGCTCGGCCCGTGGGACAGCAAGCCCGAAGAGGGCATCCTCTCCCACGAGTCCGAGCTCGCGACCAGCCTGCTCGGCAAGGAAGTGGGCGACAGCGTGACGGTCGAAGGCAAGACCTTCTCGGTCACCGAGATCCGGCCCTTCCGGTAGATCTCCGCTCCCACCCCGAAACAGCGGGCCAGCGCCCGCGCGGGCTACTTCGCCTTCGCCACTTGCACAGCCGGGACCGCCGGCTGCTCGTCCTCGCCGTAGTAGGCGAGGATGCCCGCCGCCACCGCCTCGGCGACCTGCTGGCGGAAGGCGCGGGTCTGGATGAGCCGGCGGTCCTCCGCGTTGGCGAGGTTGCAGACCTCGACGAGCATCTTGGCGGGGATGGTGTTGTAGCGCAGCACCGCCGGCACGAACTCGCCGCGGTGGCGGATGATGCGCTCGCGTACCGGCTTGTAGGGGTGCACGGGAAGGTTGCGCTGGCGGAACGCGGCGATGGTGCGCGTCGCCATTTCGCGCGACAGGCCCTCGCTTTGCTGGCGCTCGCGGAGGCTCAGCTCGACGATGGGGTGCGCCCGCACCTCGGCCCGGCTGGTGTAGACGGTGCCGCTGCGGCTCGAACGCCCGGCGGTGAGCTTCGCCGACGCCACGTAGATCATGGCGCCGCGCAGCGAGGGGTGCAGCGAGTCGGCGTGCAGCGACACGAAGACCACCTTCTTCGCGTCCCCTTCGCCGCCGTCGGTGAACTTGTGGTACTGGCTGTTGGCGAGGTACCAGCGCAGGTTGACGCCGACCTTGGCGTCGAGGATCGGGTAGGGCGGCGTGGTGAGCACCTGGTGGCCGCGCGACACCGGCAGCACGTCGGCCTCGCGCACGGAGAAGCCACCACCGTCGCGCACCGTCGGCAGCACGCGCGCGCGCGTGCGCGTCTCGAGCAGCGTCTTGACGCGCACCATGATGTCGTAGACGTAGAGGCTCTCCCACACCCGGCCCACCACGGCGCCGACGTCGGCGCCGCCGTGGCCGGCGTCGAGCACCACGGTGATGCCGTCGAGCCCGCGCGCCTGCACCGGGTTGGTGAAGCGGTTGCTGTCGGAGAGGCTGGCCTCGTACTCGGCGCGCCGAGGGTCGCCCGCCGGCAGGAACTCCGCTTGCAGCAGGTCGAGCGGGATCTTCACCTCGTAGCCGATGGGGATGTCGGTGACGTCGGCGATGCCGCTGCGCTTGGCGATCTCGCCGGCCAGCGTGTTGACGTCCTCGGCGAAGACGCGGCCGGTGAAGCGCACCACCACCGACGAGTAGAGCGCCTCGCCCGGCTGCAGCCGGTAGGCCGCATAACGCCCCGCGGCGTCCTCGCGATACTTCAGCAGGTCCGCGGGTGTGCCCGCGCCCGCGGGGAGCGCCCCTTGCAGCGATGGACGCAGCAGCCGGGCCGGGATCCACAGCTCCTGGCCGGGAGCCAGCACGTCGTCGGCCATCCGGTTGGCTTCGCGCAGCTGGCGGAAGTTCTCGCCGTTGCCGGTGAACCATTCGGCCACCGTCCACAGACTCTCGCCGCGCGCCAGCGCCGCGAGCTCGACGCGATGGTTCCAGCCGGTCACGTCGAGCCGGTCGCCCGGGAACAGCGTGCGCAGCAGCTGCTGCTGCAGGTCCGGGCTCGCGAGGTGGAAGGGCACCTTCCAGCGCATGCCGGCGAGCAGCTTCCGCCCACCGTTGGCGACCAGCAACGCCGGCAGGTTGTCCGCCGAACCGGTGAGCCGCCGCGCATAAGCGAGCTGCGCCTCGCCCCGCAACGGCACCGCCTCGATCCAGGGCTCCGCGCCGCCCGCAACCACCGCCACCACGCCCGGCGCCATGTCGACCCGCCGGGCGGCCGCGCCACCCCCTACCGCCGGGCACAACCCGATCCCTAACGTCACCAGCACGAGGGCCTGCACGGTCCGCCTGAAGCAGCGCCGCATGAAGCTCAGAGTTCTCCTGCTTTCGTGGCCGTTTAGGTCGACATTCCTAAAGCAGGATATTAGACCTCGCGAGCCTCAATGGGAACCCCCACCCCCACCAACCCGTCCCCCGAGCAGTCGCGGCAAGCCCGTTCCGCCCAAACGGTGCGGATGCGAGGCTGCGACTGGGCCGGTGCGGGCGCCGGGGCGGAGCGGGCGCCCGGGCGGAGGGCTCCCACTCACGCGCAGCGTCCTCGCGAGCACGAGTGGGATACCGACCGAGGCGGGGACCCGTGGAGCCCGGTGCCCGCACCGGCCGCGCCACGATCCTGGCGCGCCGCTCCGACCTAACTCCGAAACATCCCGCTCTTCGCGGCGGGATCGGCGCCGCCCATCAGCCGCTGATTGAGCTCCTTGATCCGCTCCATCAGCTTCTCGATCTTCTGCTGCGCCTCGTCCTTGAGCCGCTTGTAGTCGGCCCGCATGCGCTCCGCCTCGCCGCGCTGTTCCTCCACCCGCTCGTTCATCTCGCGCAGCTTCTCCTCGCGGTCGCCGATCTGCGACTGCAGGTAGCGGGCGTGCTCGTCGCGCTCGGCGAGCTGCATGCGCTGCTTCTCTTCCTGCTCCTCGTACAGCTTCTTGTACTGCTGGAGCATGATGATCTCGGAGAAATCGGCGGTCGACGGCATGCCGTCCCCCTTGGTCTCGAGGTTGGGGAACATCTTGCGTAGCTTGAGCGACAGATCTTCAGGGTCCGACGACTCCCGCATCGCCTGCTCGTACGAGATGGTGCCGTGCACGAGCAGCGACAGCAGCGACTGGTTCATCGACTGCATGCGGTAGTAGCCCACCGACGACTCCACCTCTTCCTGCAGATCGGCGGTCTCGCCGCGCTCGATCATCTTGGAGATCTTCGGCGAGTTGCGCATGATCTCCAACGCCGCGATGCGCCCCTGGCCGTCCTGGCGCTCGAGCAGCTTCATCGACACCACGCCCTTGAGGATCTGCGCCAGCTGGATGCGCACCTGGCCCTGCTGATTGGGCGGGAAGGCGTCGAGGATGCGGTCCACCGTCTGCGGCGCGCTGTTGGTGTGCAGCGTCGAGAACACCAGGTGGCCGGTCTCGGCGGCGGTGATCACCGTCGACACCGTCTCGGGGTCGCGCATCTCGCCCACCATGATGACGTCGGGGTCCTGGCGCAGGGCGTTGCGCAGGGCGTCGGTGAAGCGCGTCGTGTCGGTGCCGACCTCGCGCTGCGAGACGGTGGCGGCGGCGTCGGTGAAGAGGAACTCGATGGGGTCTTCGATGGTGATGATGTGGCAGGGGCGGCGCGCCGCGATGTGCTTGATGATGGCGGCCAGCGTCGTCGACTTGCCGCTACCGGTAGGGCCGGTGATCAGCACCAGGCCCATCGGCAGCTCGCAGAAGTCGAGCAGCACGTCGGGCAGCTCGAGCTCGTCGAGCCCCTTGATGTTGAAGGGGATCAAGCGGAAGGCGGCGGCGAGGGTGCCGCGCTGTTGGTAGATGTTGCCGCGGAAGCGGGCGAGCCCGTGCACGCCGTAGCCGATGTCCACCGCCATGTGCTGCTCGAGCTTGGCCTTCTGCGCGTCGGTGAGCACCTCGTCGAGCATCTGCCGGATCTGCGGCGGCGTCAGCGGATCGGCTTGCAGCGGCACCAGCCGCCCGTTGACGCGCATCAACGGCGGCCGCGTGGGCTTCAGGTGCAGGTCCGAAGCCCCCTGCTTGGTCATGATCCGCAGCAGCTCGTCGATCTGTTGCGACGGCACGGTGGGCGGGAGTGTAGCGCAGCAGCTGACAGCCGCCGAAACGCGACGGAGGAGGTTGCTATTGACTTACGCCTTTCTTCCGCCTAAGCTCGTCATCCATGGGCGCACCGCTCACCGAACGCCAGAAGGCCATCCTCGATTTCTTCGCCGAGTTCCACCGCCGTCACGGTTACCCGCCGACGCACCGCGAGATCCGCGATCGCTTCGGCTACACCTCGTACGGCACGGTCCACAAGCACCTGCGGCTGCTGCGCGAGAAGGGTTACCTCGCCGGCGAGCAGCACCAGAAACGCGGCCTGCGCCTGGCGCCCGGCGAAGAGACGATCGCGCCGGAGCTCCCGTTCCTCGGCCTCATCGCCGCCGGACGCCCCATCGAAGCGCTGCCCGGCCACGAGCGCCTGCCGGTGCCGCCGCAACTGCTGCACGGTCCCATCGACGACCACTACGTCTTGCGCGTCGCCGGCGACTCGATGATCGACGAAGGCATCCACGACGGCGACCTCGTCATCATCCGCCGCCGCGATCAGGCATCCACCGGCGAGATGGTCGTCGCGCTCATCGGCGAGGACGCCACTCTCAAGCGCATCTACCCCGAAGGCCCCACGGTGCGGCTGCAACCTGCGAACGCCAACATGCAGCCCATCCTCGTGCCCGCCGAGAACGTGCGCGTGCAGGGTATCGTCGTCGGCCTGATGCGCCGCTTCTAGCGCACGTAGAAGTACGCACGTTCCTGCGTAGCGTCGCTGATACGCTGCCCGCTGGATGTCGGCCTTCCCCGAGCTGCAGATCGAGGAGCACCGCCTCGACAACGGCCTCCGCGTCGTCCTCAACCCCGACGCCGCGCTCCCCCTCGTCGCCGTCAACCTCTGGTACCACGTCGGCTCGCAGAACGAGACGCCGGGCCGCACCGGCTTCGCCCACCTCTTCGAGCACATGCTCTTCCAGGGCAGCCAGCACGTCGGCACCAACGACCACTTCCGCTACATCCAGCAGGTCGGCGGCGTCGCCAACGGCTCCACCTGGTACGACCGCACCAACTACTACGAGACCCTCCCCGCCACCCACCTCGAGCTCGGCCTCTGGCTGGAGTCCGACCGCATGGGGTGGCTGCTGCCGGCGATGACCGCCGAGAAGCTCGAGATGCAGCGCCAGGTGGTGATGAACGAGCGCCGCCAGCGCGTCGACAACCAGCCCTACGGCCGCGCCTACGAGCGCCTCGACGAGCTGCTCTTCCCCGCCGGGCACCCTTACCACTGGCCGGTCATCGGCTACATGGAGGACATCGCCGCCGCCACGCTCGAGGACGTGGAGCGCTTCTTCCGCACCTGGTACACGCCCGACAACGCGGTGCTCACTCTCGCCGGCGCCTTCGTGCCCCGCGAAGCGCTCGAGTTGGTGCGGCGCTACTTCGCCGACATCCCGCCGGGACCCAACCCGCTGCGGCCGCGGCCGTCGCTCGACGAGCTGCAAGGGCCGGTGGCCGAGCGGCAGGACGACGCCGTCGAGCTTTCGCGCCTGCACCTGGCCTTCCGCCTGCCGCCCTACGGCAGCGACGACTGGTACGCCGCCGACCTGCTGGCCACCGTGCTCAGCGGCGGCCGCAGCAGCCCGCTCTACCGCGACCTCGTCTACGAGCGGCAGCTCGCCCAGGACATCGGCTGCTTCGCGCTGCCCACCGAGCTCGCGGGCAGCTTCGCAGTGGTGGCGACGGCGCGGCCCGAGGTGCCGACCGGGACGCTGGAGGACGCGGTGCGCGAGCACCTGCGCCGCGCCGGCGCCGAGCCCTTCGCGGAGGTCGAGATCGAGCGCGCGCGCAATCGCGTGCTCACCCAGCACTGGGAGGGTCTGCAGCAGCTCGATCAGCGGGCCGACCAGCTGTCGCAGCTGGTGACCTTCTTCGGCGACCCGCACCTGCTGCAGCACGAGCTCGAGCGCTACCGGACGCTCACCGTCGACGACCTGCAGCGCTGCGCCGCGACGTGGCTGCGCGACGAACGCTCGGTGGCGGTCACGGTGGTGCCGGCGGGAGCAGCGGCGGGAGTGGCGGCGTGACCGCGCCCGCCGGCGCGCCGCGATCGGCCGCCGCCCTCGACCGCACGCGACCGCCCGCCGCGGCGCCGCCGCTGCCGTTCCGTTTCCCGCCGTTCCTGCACCGCCGGCTGCTCCCCGGGCTCGACCTCTACGCCGCGCGCGTGCCGCGGGCGCCGATGGCGTCGGTGGAGCTGATCCTGCCGCGCGGCGGTCAGAGCGATCCCGCCGGCGCGCGCGGGCTCGCCTCGCTCACCGCCGACCTGCTCGACGAGGGGACCGAGCGGCGCAGCGGGCCGGAGCTCGCGACGTCGGTGGAGCGGCTCGGCGGCTCGCTCTCGGCCACCGCCGACTGGGACGCCTCCTATGTCGCCTGCACGCTGCTCGCCGAGCACCTGCCGCAAGCCCTGGCGTTGCTCGCCGAGGTCGCGCTCGCCCCGAGCTTCCCCGAGTTCGAGCTGGAGCGGTTGCGCAAGCGGCGCCTCGCGGAGCTGATGCGGCGCCGCAGCTCGCCGGCGGCGCTGGCCGACGAGCGGCTCGCGCGCACGCTCTACGACGGCGGTCCCTACGGCTACCCGCTGATCGGCGAAGAGGGCGACCTGCGCGAGCTCGGGCGCGGCGCCGCGGCGCGTTTCTACGAAGCGGCGTTGCACCGCGGCGGCGCCACCCTCATCGCCTCCGGCGACCTCGAGCCGGAGGCTTTGGCGCTGGCGGTCTCCGCGCTGCTCGCCAGCTGGCCGGCCGATCCAGCGCCCGTGCCGCCGGCGATCGAGCCGGTGGCGGCGGCCGGCATCGCCGTGCACGTCGTCGACCGCCCGCAGGCGGCGCAGACCGAGCTGCGGCTCGGCCACCCCGGGCCGCCGCGCAACCACCCCGACCGCGTGCCGCTGTCGGTGATGAACTCGCTGCTCGGCGGCAAGTTCATCAGCCGCATCAACCTCAACCTGCGCGAAAAGCACGGCTACACCTACGGCGCCCACAGCTCGTTCGCCAACCGTCTGCGGGCCGGGGCCCTTCCAGGTCTCGGCGGCGGTCGCCAGCGAGTCGTGCGGCGCCGCCGTCGCCGAGACCCTCGGCGAGCTGCGGCGCCTGCAGCAGGACGCTCCGGAGCCGGCCGAGCTCGCCGATGCCGTGCAGTACCTCGAAGGGGTCTTCCCGTACACGCTGCAGACGGTGGAGAGCGTCGCCCAGCGCCTCTCGCAGCTCGCCGTCTTCGGCCTCGCCGACGACTACTTCGACCGCTACTTCGTCGAGCTGCGCGAGGTGACGCCGGAGGAGGTGCGCGCGGTGGCGGCGCGCCACCTGCGCCCCGAGACGAGCGCCGTGGTCGCCGTCGGTCCCGCGGCGGTGCTGGTGCCGCAGCTCGAGCGTTTCGGCCCGGTGGCCATTTGGTCGCCTAGCGGCGAGCTGGATTCCGGCGGCTGACGGATGCACCGGCGGCTCAGCGAGCCGCCCGCGGCCACTACTCCAGCCCGGCGGTGAGCTGCGCCGAGGAGTCGATGTGGATCCGCAATACCCGCGTCGAGCCGCCCGCCAGCTGCGCCTCCACCGTCTTGACCACCGGTGACCGCTTGGGCAGCGCGACGTAGACCCGCAGCGTCGTGGTCCCCGCCGGCAGCTGGCGCGACGCCTCGACGCGCCCGGCCTCGGGCTGGTTGCGGAAGAGGCCGGTGCGCTTGTAGAAGCGGAAGGGCTCGCCGAGGATCTGCTTCGGGCCCGCGTAGATGGTGAGCACGCCCTCGGGAAGCTCGGTGAAGAAGTCGATGCGCAGCGTCGCCGGGCCGGCCGCTGGCTGCGATGGCACGCTGGGCACCGCCGCCGGCGCCGCGCCGGGCGAGCTGCGCGCGATCGGCGGCGACGCCGCCGGCCGCGCCGCCTGCTGCTGGCTGCGACGGCGCGCCGCGTCGGTGGCCGCCTGCGCGTTGGCGAGCAGCGCGGTGGCGTTGGGCTCGCCTGGCACCAGCGCCAGCACCTGCCGCGCCAGGTCGGCGGCGGCCGCCGGGTCGCCGGCGTGCAAGGCGACCTGCGCCGACTCGATCAGCGCCGAAAGCTGCGCCTGCTGCTCGGCGGCGGTGCGCCGGCGGGCCGCCATCTGGCTGCGGATGCGCACGCCCATGCGCTCGAGATCGGGGTCGCCGGGCGCCAGCGGCATCGCCTTGGCGAGGGCCGCCAGCGCCGCCTCCGGCCGGCCGGCGTCGAGCTCGCTGCGCGCCTCCTGCAGCAGCAGCCGGTAGCGGGCGCGGCCGCGGTCCGCCGCGTCGGGTCCGCCCACCGCCGGCGTCTGCGAGCGCAGCCAGGCCCAAGCCGCCGGCGGCGAACAGCAGCACCAGCACCAGGGCCGCCGCCGCGCCCAGCGCCAGCCGCCGCGGCGACGGGAACGCCTCGGCGGCGCGCTGCATGCCGGCGGGCCGCGCCGACGCGGGAGCCGGCAGCGGGCGTACGCCGCTGGCGATCGCGACAACGTCGCGAGTGTCGACGCCCGGCGTCTCGCCCTCTGGGCCGGTCTCGTCGAACAAGGGCTCCGGCAGCAGAGGAGGAGGCAGCAGCGGCGGCAGCGGCGCGCGCGCCGCCACCGTCGTCTCGCTGCCGGCGGCGGCGGTCACCGCCTCGCGCAGCTTGACCGTCAGCTCGCCGGCGCTGTTGAAGCGCCGCTCGGGCTGCTTCTCGAGCGCCTGCTCGAGCACCGCCACGACACCCGGCGGCAGCCCCGGCGCGTACTGGCGCGGCGGCGTGAAGGGCTCGTAGACGATGCGGTGCGAGACCATCGTCAGGTTCTCGCCCTGGAACGGCTTCTGCCGCGTCAGCATCTCGTAGATGACGACGCCGAGCGAGAAGATGTCGGTGCGGTGGTCGACCTTGTGGCCGAGGATGCGCTCGGGCGCCATGTAGTTGGGAGTGCCGAGCAGCTGCCCCTCGTGGGTGAGGTCCGAGGTCTCCAGCCGGGCGATGCCGAAGTCGGTGATCTTCACCTTGCCCTGGCGCGTCGATGATGATGTTGGCCGGCTTGATGTCGCGGTGGATGACGCCCCTGCTGTGCGCGTAGTCGAGCGCCTCGGCGAGCTGGCGTGACGACGTCGCAGACGCGGTCGAGCGGCAGCGCCTCGCCCCGCATCAGCAGCTCCTTCAGGTTGCGCCCCGCGACGTACTCCATGGCGATGAAGGTGACGCCGCTGCCGTCGGCGCCGTCGACCACGTCGTGGATGGTGACGATGTGCGGGTGCGAGAGGATGCCGGCGCTCTGCGCCTCGCGCATGAAGCGGGTGCGGTACTCGACCAGCTCGGAGCCGTGCATGGCCTGACTGGCGCGGAAGGTCTTGAGCGCCACCAGCCGGCCGATCAGCGGGTCGCGGGCGAGGTAGACGACGCCCATAGCGCCCTTGCCGAGCTCCTCGAGGACCTCGTATCGGCCCAGACTGCTGGGGATCGCTGACGCCATGGCGCGCGGGATCAGGAGGGCCGATCTTACCAGCGTCCGCCTGCCCGCCTGTGTCCCCGATCACGCCGAGCGGCCCCGATCACGGCCGGGCTGCCGCGCTTGCCCTTGATATAGTCCCGGCCCGCGTCCGCAGGAGGTCAGGCATGCAGGTCGACAGTCCCGACAAGATCCGCAACCTCGCGCTCGCCGGCCACAACGCTTCGGGCAAGACCACCCTCACCAGCGCCCTGCTCTACACCGCCGGCGCCGTCAACCGGATGCTGCGCATCGAGGACAAGAACACCTTCACCGACTTCGACCCCGAGGAGATGGAGCGCGGGATCTCGATCAACGTCGCGCCCTGCCTTCGTCCCCTGGCGCGGCCACAAGGTCAACCTCCTCGACTGCCCCGGCTACGGCATCTTCTTCACCGAGACGCGCGCCGGCATGCGCGCCGCCGACGCCGTGCTGCTCTCCGTCAACGGCGTCGCCGGCGTCGAGGTCAACACCGAGAAGGTGTGGGAGGCCGCCGGCGAGATGGCGATGCCGGTCATCGTCTACCTCGCCAAGATGGATCGCGAGCGCGCCGACTTCACGCGGGCCCTGGAGAACCTGCGCGGCCGCTTCGGGCGCGAGGTGATGCCGCTGCAGCTCCCCATCGGCGGCGAGCACGACTTCGCCGGCGTCGTCGACCTGGTCGGCAACAAGGCCTATCGCTACAGCCGCGACGGCAACGGCAAGGCGGAGGCCGGCGAGATCCCGGCCGAGCTCGCCGAGCAGGCTGCCGAGCTGCGCAGCCAGCTGGTCGAGATGGTGGCGGAGACCGACGACGCCCTGCTCGAGCGCTTCTTCGAGGAGGGCTCACTCGACGACGAGGCGCTGCGCAAGCGGGCTGCGCAGCGCCATCGCGCGGCGGCGGATCTTCCCGGTGCTCGTCGGCAGCGGCCTGCACAACATCGGCTCCTCGGCGCTGCTCGACGCGCTGGTCGACTTCGCTCCGGCTCCCGGAGCGGGCGGGCCGCTCCAGGCGACGGACCACCTCGACCGCCCGATCGAGCTGTCGGCCGACCCGGCGGCGGGGACGGCGGCGCTGGTGTTCAAGACCCTCAACGATCCTTTCGCCGGCAAGATCACCATCCTGCGCGTGGTCTCCGGCACGCTGCGCTCCGACACCACGGTGACCAACGCCAGCCGCGACGAGCAGGAGCGGCTGGGCACGCTGATGGCGATGCAGGGCAAGCAGGGCACCGCCGTGCAGCAGCTGGTGGCCGGTGACATCGGCGGCGTCGCCAAGCTCAAGATGACGCAGAGCGGCGACACGCTCACCGACCGCGACCACCCGGCGAAGCTGCCGTGGATCCCCATCCCGCCGCCGGCGATCTCCTTCGCCATCGAGCCGAAGTCGAAGGGCGACGAGGACAAGATCGGCGACGCCCTGCACCGGCTGCTCGAGGAGGACCCGGCGCTACGCGCCGGCCGCGACGCGCAGACCGGCGAGCACCTGCTCTCGGGCACCGGCCAGCTGCACGTCGAGATCGTCGTCGGCAAGCTGAAGAGCCGCTACAAGGTCGAGGTCATCCTCCACCCGCCGAAGGTGCCCTACCGCGAGACCATCAAGCGCAAGGCCGAGGGCCACGGGCGGCACAAGAAGCAGACCGGCGGCCGCGGCCAGTTCGCCGACTGCAAGATCCTCATGGAGCCGACTGCGCGCGGCGAGGACTACGAGTTCAAGGACGAGATCTTCGGCGGCGCGATCCCCCACAACTTCCGGCCGGCGGTGGACAAGGGGATCCAGGAGGCGCGCCACCGCGGCTACCTCGCCGGCTACCCGGTGGTCGACTTCCGGGTGCGGCTCGATCGACGGCCAGTACCACGACGTCGACTCCTCGGAGATGGCGTTCAAGATCGCCGGCTCGCTGGCCTGGAAGGACGCCATGGAGAAGGCGGGGCCGACCATCCTCGAGCCGATCATGAGCGTCGAGATCACCGCCACCGAGGACTACATGGGCGACATCATGGGCGACCTGTCGCAGCGGCGCGGCCGCCCGCAGGGGATGGACTCGCGCAACGGCACCAGCATCATCAAGGCGACGGTGCCGCTGGCGGAGATGCTCAACTACGCGCCGGCGCTACGCTCGATGACGCAGGGGCGGGCTAGCTTCCAGATGGAGTTCTCGCACTACGAGGAAGTGCCGCGGCCGCTGCAGGAGAAGATCATCAGCGAGGCGAAGAAGCGGAAGGAAGAGGAAGCCGAGGCGTAGCCCGCCCCCGCGGGCGAAGCCCGCTGCCGCCCCCCTCCCGACCCCCTCCCCTGGGTTTCTCCCCACCCCTATCCCCCCATCCCCCTGCCCCTCAAGGGGCAGGGGGCGCCCCCACCCAACCCTCTGGCCCGCGCCGAAGAACAAAGGCCCGGGATCGCTCCCGGGCCTTCGTCGTCTGACGCGTGAGCCGTGCGCAGCTACTCGCCGCCGGCCTTGCGGGGCGTCGTCGAGCGCTTCTTGGCAGCCGCGGGCGGCTTGGTCGGCGCCTTGCCCTTGCCCGTGGGCTTGGTCGGCGCCTTCTTCGGGGCCTTGGCTGCCGGCTTGGCGGCCTTCTTCTTCGCCGGCTTCTCGGCGGCCTCGGCCTCGTCGCCCTCGGCGGCCTTGCCCTTCCCCTTGACCGGCTTCTCGCCCTTGTCGCCCTTGCCCTTCTTCTCGGCGCCCGCGAGCTGGTAGTCGACCCACTCGAGGAAGGCCATCTCGGCGCCGTCGCCGGGGCGCGGGCCGAGCTTGAGGATGCGCAGGTAGCCGCCGTTGCGCTCCTGGAAGCGCGGCGCCACCTCGTCGAACAGCTTCTTCACCAGCGTGCGCTCGGAGATCCAGCGGCGCACCTGGCGGCGGGCGTCGACGGTGCCGCGCTTGCCCTTGGTGACGATCTTCTCGGCGATCGGCCGCAGCTCCTTGGCCTTCATCAGCGTGGTGAGGATGCGGCCGCTCTCCACCAGCGAGGCGAGCTGGTTGCGGAACATCGCCTGGCGATGCTCCGTGGTGCGGCCGAGCTTGCGGCCCTTGACGTTGTGACGCATGGTCCGATTCCCTCTCTACGAGCTCTCGACTAGACCGCGCTGCGGCCCTCGCCGACGTCCATGCCGAGCTGGAGGCCGAGGCGGCCGAGGGCCTCCTGCAGCTCCTCGAGCGACTTGCGGCCGAAGCCCTTGGCCTCCAGCATGTCGCGCTCGCTCTTGCTCACCAGGTCGCGCACGGTGTGGATGTTGGCGTTCTTCAAGGTGTTGACCGAGCGCACCGAGAGCTCGAGCTCGTCGACGTTCTTGGCCAGCATCGCCTCGACCTCGGGCGACAGGTTGCGGTCCTGGCCGCTGCCCAGCGACGGCGCCGTCTTCTCGGTGACCATGAAGATGGTGAGGTGTTCCTGCAGCAGCTGCGCCGCCAGCGACACCGCGTCCTCCGGGGTCACCGTGCCGTTGGTCCACACCTCGAGGATCAGGCGCTCGTAGTCGGTGGCGCGGCCGAGCCGGGCCGACTCGACCGTGTAGTTGACGCGACGCACCGGGCTGTGCACCGAGTCGACCGGGATCCAGCCGATCCCCATCGACTCGTCGAAGTTCTTCTCGGCGGAGACGTAGCCGCGGCCCCAGCCGACCTTCGCCTGCAGCTTGAAGTGCCCCTCCTCGTTGACGGTGCCGATGGGCGCCTCGGCATCCTCGATCTCGAGGTGCGGGATCGGCGCCGAACTGGCCGGCCTTGACCTCGGCCGGGCCCTTGACGTCGATGGAGAGGAAGCGCGGCTCCTCGCCGTGCATGCGAATGGCGATCTGCTTGAGGTTGAGGATGATGTCGGTGACGTCCTCGACCACCCCGGGGATGGCGGAGAACTCGTGCAGCACGCCCTCGATCTGTACCGCGGTGACGGCAGCTCCCTCGATCGAGGAGAGCAAGACCCGGCGCATGGCGTTGCCGACGGTGGTGGCGAAACCGCGCTCGAACGGCTGCGCGACGAAGCGGCCGTAGCTCGGCGTCAGCGTGTCGGCGTCGACCTCGACCCGCTGCGGGCGCTGGAAACCCTTCCACATAAGTGCGAGCTCCTAAGGAATGTGACTGAGACGATGCGGAGAACGTTGACTGACTCGAACGAAGCTGGGGACCGGCCCGCGCCGCCGCGCCGCTCGTCTTCACGAAGGCGGCGTGGCGTAGGCCGGGAAGTGATCAGCGGCTGTAGAGCTCCACGATCAGCTGCTCCTGGATGGGCAGCTTGATGTCCTCGCGCTTGGGCAGGGTCAGCACCTTGCCGCTGTACTGCTCGGCGTTGAGCTCGAGCCAGTCGGGGATGCCGCGCCCGCGCGCGCTCTCCACCGCGGAACGGATGAAGTCGTTCTTCTTGCTGCCTTCCTTGACCACGATGGTCTGCGCCTCGCGGACCTGGAACGACGGGATGGTGATCTTCCGGCCGTCGACGGTGATGTGGCCGTGGCGCACCAGCTGGCGCGCCTGCGCCCGCGAGGAGGCGAAGCCGAGGCTGTAGACGACGTTGTCGAGCCGGCGCTCGAGCAGGATCAGCAAGTTCTCGCCGGTGATCCCCTTCTTCCGCTCCGCCTCCCGGAAGTACTTGCGGAACTGCTGCTCGAGGATGCCGTAGATGCGCTTGACCTTCTGCTTCTCGCGCAGCTGCGGACCGTAGTTGAGGCTGCGGCGGCCGCGCCGCTGGCCGTGCTGGCCGGGCGGGTAGCCGCGCCGCTCGATGGCGCACTTCTCCTTGAAGCAGCGCTCGCCCTTGAGGAAGAGCTTCATCCGCTCGCGGCGGCAGAGGCGACAGACGGGACCGGTATAACGTGCCACTTCGATTCTCCTTGAATGCCTTCGACGCCGCGTGCATCAGACCCGGCGCCGCTTGCGCGGGCGGCAGCCGTTGTGCGGAATCGGAGTGACGTCGCGGATGGTCTTGATGTCGATGCCGTTGGCCTGCAGCGAGCGGATCGCCGACTCGCGGCCGGCGCCGGGGCCGGTGACCAGCACGTCGACGGTCCGCATGCCCCGCCTCGCGGGCGGCGACGCTGGCGTTCTGCGCCGCCATCTGGGCGGCGAACGGCGTCCCCTTGCGCGAGCCCTTGAAGCCCACCTTGCCCGCCGACGACCAGCCCACCACGCCGCCCTCGGCGTCGGTGAGCGTGACGATGGTGTTGTTGAAGGTGGCCTGGATGTGGGCCACCCCGTGCGGCACGACGCGCTTTTCCTTGCGCTTCGGCGCCTTCTTCTCTTTCTTTCCGGTTGCTGCTGCTGCTGCCTTGGCCATGGATGGTACCGCGCTCCCTTACTTCTTGGTCGCCTTCTTCTTGCCGGCGACGGCCGAGCCGCGCGGGCCCTTGCGGGTGCGCGAGTTGGTATGCGTGCGCTGGCCGCGCACCGGCAGACCACGGCGGTGGCGCTGCCCGCGGTAGCTGCCGATCTCCATCAGACGCTTGATGTTCTGGGCGATCTCCTTGCGCAGGTCGCCCTCGACGCGGCCTTCGTCTTGGATCACCTTGCGGATGCGCCGCGCCTCGTCCTCGGTGAGGTCCTTGACGCGCACCGTCTCGCCCACCTCGGCCTTGCCGAGGATGGTGCGCGAGCGCGACGGACCGATGCCGTAGATGTAGGTGAGGCCGACCCACACCATCTTGTTCTGGGGGAGATCCACCCCTGCGATGCGTGCCATATTCGCTCCTTAGCCTTCTCTTAACCTTGCCGCTGCTTGTGCTTGGGGTTCTCGCAGATCACCCGCACCACCCCGCGGCGGCGAATGACCTTGCACTTGGGGCAGATCCGCTTGACCGATGCGCGCACCTTCATGATCCGATTCCTTTCCTCGCTACGCGCAGCCGGTAGACGATCCGGCCGCGGGTGAGGTCGTACGGCGACAGCTCGACGAGCACCTTGTCCCCGGGCAGGATGCGGATGAAGTGCTTGCGCATCTTGCCCGAGATGTGGGCGAGCACCTGGTGCTTGTTCTCGAGCTCGACCCGGAACATCGCGTTCGGGAGGTTCTCGATCACGGTCGCCTCGACCTCGATCGCCTCTTCCTTCTTCGACAAGCTCGCGTTCCCCTTTGCCATGACGTTTAAACGGCCACACCGAGCACCCGGGGTCCGCGGTCGGTGACCGCCACCGAGTACTCGAAATGGGCCGACAGTGAACCGTCGGCGGTGCGCGCGGTCCAGCCATCGGCGTCCATGCGGACGTCGTGGCCGCCGGCGTTGACCATCGGCTCGATCGCTAGAACCATTCCAGGCCGCAGCCGCATTCCCTTGCCGGGGTCCCCGAAGTTGGGCACCTGCGGCTCCTCGTGCAGGGAGGTGCCGATGCCGTGGCCGACGAACTCGCGCACCACCGAGAAGCCGTTCTTCTCGACGTGGCGCTGGACCGCGCTGCCGATGTCCTGCAGGCGGTTCTTCGGCCGCACCTGCTCGACGGCGAGCTCGAGCGCCTCCTGGGTCACGCCAAGCAGCCGCTGCGCCTGCGGGCTGACCTTGCCGCAGGCGAAGGTGCGGGCGGCGTCGCCGTAGTAGCCCTTGTAGAGCACCCCGCAGTCGATGCCGACGATGTCGCCCTCGGCGAGCGTGCGGTCGTTGGGGATGCCGTGCACGATGACGTCGTTGATCGAGGTGCAGAGGGTGGCCGGGTAGCCCTTGTAGTGCAGGAAGGCCGGCACCCCGCCCCGCTGGCGGATCTCGCGCTCGGCGAAGCGGTCGAGCTCGCGGGTGGTCACCCCCGGCGCGATCATCTCGCCGAGGCCGTCGAGCACGTGATGGACGATGCGGTTCGCCTCGTCCATCAGCTCGAGCTCGCCCAGGGTCTTCAGTACCACGGCCATCGTCCTCAGCACGCGCTCCGAGCGTGAACCTGGCCGCTCACGCCGGGGGCGGGAAAGCCCACCGCGGCGAGAATCGCCGCGGCTACCTCATCAACAGGGCGGTGGCCATCGACGCGGCGCAGCAGCCCGCGGCGGCCGTAGTAGTCGACGAGCGGCGCCGTGTCTGCTCTCGTACACCCGCATCCGCTCGCGGATGACCTCGGGGGTGTCGTCGGCGCGTCCCGCCTGGTCGCGGCGGCCGCTCATGCGCCGCACCACCTCGGCCGCCGGCACCTCGAGGAAGACCGCCGCGTCGAGCGACTCGCCGCGCGCCGCGCAGGATCTCCTCCAGCGTCTCGGCCTGGGCAAGCGTGCGCGGGTAGCCGTCGAGCAGGAACCCCCGCCGCGCGTCGGGCTGCGCCAGCCGCTCGACGCACGATCGCCGAGCGTGGTGGCGTCGTCGACCAGCTCGCCGAGGGCGAGGATCGCCTCGACCTTGCGGCCGAGGTCGGTGCCGGCGGCGACCGCCTGACGGAACATCTCGCCGGTGGAGATCGCCGGCACGCCGAGCCGCGCGGCGAGCAACGCCGCCTGCGTCCCCTTGCCGGAGCCGGGGGGACCGAAGAGCAGCAGCGCGCTCAGCCACGTCGGCCACGGATCCTCCCCCGCTTCATGAAGCCTTCGTAGTTGCGCATCACCAGCTGGCTCTCGACCTGCTGCAGGAAGTCCATCGCCACGCCGATGACGATCAGCAGCGAGGTGCCGCCGAAGTAGAAGGTGATGCCCAAGCCCTGGGTGATGAAGGCCGGCAGGAAGGCGTCGAGCGACGGACCGATGCCGGGGATGCCTTCCACCTTGACGCCGGCGATCAAGAACTCGGGCAGGATCGTCACCGCCGCCAGGTACAGCGAGCCCACCAGGGTGATGCGGGTGAGCACGGTGTCGATGTACTCCGCCGTGCGCTTGCCGGTGCGGATGCCGGGGATGAAGCCGCCGTACTTCCGCATGTTCTCGGCGAGGTCGTTGGGGTTGAAGATGATCGAGACGTAGAAGTAGCTGAAGAAGACGATGGCGATGACCTGCAGCAGGTAGTAGATCGGCTGCCCCCAGGCGATGTAGTCGGCGATCGCCAGCGCCAGCTTGGAGTTGGGGAAGAACGAGGCGAGCGTGCTGGGCACCATCACCACCGAGCTGGCGAAGATCACCGGGATGACGCCGCCGGTGTTGACGCGCAGCGGCAGGTAGGTGCTCTGGCCGCCGTAGACCTTGCGCCCCATCACCCGCTTGGCGTACTGCACCGGGATGCGCCGCTGCGCCCGTTCCATGTAGACGATGAAGGCGACGACCGCCAACATGAAGGCCGATCAGCACGAGCAGGGCGATGGGGCCGAGCGTCCCCGCGCGCACCTTGCTGAAGAGCTCGACGACGCCGCTCGGCAGGCCGACGATGATGCCGGCGAAGATGATCAGCGAGATGCCGTTGCCGATGCCGCGCTCGGTGATCTGCTCGCCCAGCCACATCACGAACACCGTGCCGGTGGTGAGCGTGAGGATGATCATCAGGCGGAAACCCCAGCCGGGGTTGAGCACCAGCGAGGCGCCGCCGGGCGTCGGCGTCTTCTCGAGGAAGAAGGCGATGCCGAGCGCCTGCACGAAGGAGATCACCACCGTGCCGTAGCGGGTGTACTGTGTGATCTTGCGGCGGCCGAGCTCGCCCTCCTTGGAGAGCTTCTCGAGGTAGGGCCACACCACCGTCAGCAGCTGCAGGATGATCGAGGCGGTGATGTAGGGCATGATGCCGAGCGCGAACACCGCCACCCGCGACAGGCTGCCGCCGGTGAAGGTGTTGACGAAGCCCAGCATCGTCCCCTCGGTCGCCTTGATGAACTCGAGCAGAGCCTTGGAGTTCACGCCCGGGCTGGGGATGAAGCACCCCACCCGGTACACCGCCAGCATGCAGGAAGGTGAACGTCAGCCGCTTCCGGAGGTCCGGAATCGCGAAGATGTTCCGAAGCTCTCGATCACGAAGCTTGCTCCTGACAGCTGCCGCCGGCCGCCTCGATCTTGGCGCGCGCCGAACGGCTGAACTTGTGGGCGACGACGGTGAGCGGCTTGCCGATGTCGCCGTCGCCGAGCACCTTGACCAGGGCGCCGCTCTTGACCAGGCCGCGCTCGGCCAGCGACTGCGGGTTGACCTCGCCGCTCGAAGTCGCCGAGCTGGTGCAGGTTGACCACCGAGTAGGTGGTCCTGAACAGGTTGGTGAAGCCGCGCTTGGGGACGCGCCGGATGAGGGTCATCTGACCGCCCTCGAAGCCGGTCTGGCGGGCGTAGCCGGAGCGCGACTTCTGCCCCTTGTGCCCCTTGCCGGCGGTCTTGCCGAGCCCCGAACCGGGGCCGCGGCCGACGCGCTTCCTGCTGTGCTTGCTGCCCTTGGCGGGGCTGAGCTCGTGCAACTTCATGGTCAATCCTCGACGATCTGGACCAGATGCGGGATCTTGGCGACCGCGCCGCGTACGGCGGGGCTGTCCTGTCGCTCGACGGTGTGGCGAATGCGGCGCAAGCCGAGGCTCTTGAGCACCTCGCGCTGCGTGCGTGGGAAGCCGATGCCGCTGCGCACCTGCTGGATCTTCAATGTCTTGTTCGCTCCGCTCTTCTTGGCCGCCATCGCGCTACCTCGACTTCTAAACCGGTGCTCAACTGCTGAACCGGATGCGCGGTCCCTGTCGGTGATCTGGGAGCTCACGTCGGCGATCGGTTCACCGCCGGCTCCGCCGCCGCGGCGGCGGCCGCCGCCGGCTCGGTCGCGGTCGCGGCGGCGTCGTCCGTCCGTCGCCGCCTTGTCGGTCACCTTGTCCGTCCCAGGGGCCGGTCGAGGCCGCGCATCTGCTGCACGTCGTCCTCCGAGCGCAGCATGCCGAGGGCCTCGAAGGTCGCCTTGACCACGTTGTGCGGGTTGGTGGTGCCCAGCGACTTGGTGAGGATGTCCTGGATGCCGGCACACTCCATCACCGCCCGCACCGCGCCGCCGGCGATGACGCCGGTGCCGGGCGAGGCGGGCTTGATGAGCACGCGGCCGGCGCCGAACCGGCCGATCACCTCGTGCGGCACCGTGCTGCCCTTGCGCGGCACCGTGACCAGGTTCTTCTTGGCGATGCTCGATCCCCTTGCGAATGGCGAGCGGCACCTCGCGCGCCTTGCCGGCGCCGAAGCCGACGCGGCCCTTGCCGTCGCCGATCACCACCAGCGCCGAGAACGAGAAGTTCTTGCCGCCCTTCACCACCTTGGTGACGCGGTTGATGTTGACGACCTGCTCGTAGTACTCGGAATCCGAGTCGAACTCGCGATTCATTAGAAGCTCCAGTCCTTTCTCACGGGCGGCCTCGGCGAGCGCCTTCACCCTGCCGTGGTAGACGTAGCCGCCGCGGTCGAACACCACCTTCTCGATGCCCGCGCTCTTGGCGCGCTCGGCGATCGTGGCGCCCACCAGCTTGGCCGCCGCGACGTTGCCGGTGCCGGCGCCGAGCTGCGACTTGAGCGCCGGCTCGAGCGAGCTGACGGCGGCCAGGGTCACGCCCTTGCCGTCGTCGATGACCTGCGCGTAGACGTAGCGCAGGCTCTTGAACACCGACAGGCGCGGCCGCTCGGCCGTGCCGGCGAGGTGGCTGCGCACCCGCAGGTGCGCGCGCTCGCGGCGCCAGGTCTTGCGCTTGGATCGTTTGGCGAGATCGGTCATGGCCTCTCCTACTTGCTCCCGGCCTTGCCGACCTTGAGGCGCAGCCGCTCGTCGCTGTAGCGGACGCCCTTGCCCTTGTAGGGGTCCGGCGGCCGCAGGTTGCGGATCTCCGAGGCCACCTGGCCCACCTGCTGGCGGTCGGCGCCAGGTGACGTTGATGCGGGTGTTCTTCTCCACCGCGACGTCGACGCCGGTGGGGATGTCGAACACCACCGGGTGCGAGAAGCCGAGCGCCATGTGCAGCTGCCGCCCCTTGACCTCGGCGCGGAAGCCGACGCCGACGATCTCGAGGGTCTTGCTGAACCCCTGCGTCACGCCCTGTACGGCGTTGGCGAGCAGGGCGCGCATGAGGCCGTGGCGGGCGCGGGTCTGGCGCTCGTCGTCGTTGCGAGTGACCTGGAGCTGGTTGTCGTTGGCCTCGACGCCGACGCCGGCGACGATGGCCTGCGACACCTTGCCCTTCGGCCCCTCGGCGTGGACGACGCCGTCGGCGATGCGTACCTTGACGCCCGCCGGCACGGGGATGGGTTTTCTGCCGATACGCGACATCGCTTGCCCCTTACCAGACTTCGCAGAGGATCTCGCCGCCCACCCGCTGCTCGCGCGCCTGGCGGTCGGTCATCAGTCCCTTGGAGGTCGAGACGATGCCGATGCCGAGGCCGTTGAGCACCGGTTTGATGGCGTCGGCGCCGCGGTAGACGCGGCGGCCCGGGGTGGAGATCTTGCGCATGCGCGAGATCACCGGGGCCCCTTCCTTGCTGTAGGAGAGGATGATGCGCAGCAGGTCGCTGGGCTTGTCCTCCACTACGGTGACGTTCTTGATGTAGCCCTCCTGCTTGAGGATGCGGCAGACCTCCAGCTTCACCTTCGACGCCGGCACGTCCAGACGGTCGTGCTTGGCGCGGTGGGCGTTGCGGATCCTGGTCAGCAGGTCGGCGATCGGATCGGTCATCGACATGGTCTTCTCCTGGTCCTACCAGCTCGCCTTGATCACGCCCGGCAGGTAACCCTGCAGCGAGAGCAACCGGAAGCAGATGCGGCAGAGCCCGAACTTGCGGAGGAAGCCGCGCGGGCGGCCGCAGCTCTTGCAGCGGTTGCGGTGGCGCACCGCGAACTTGGGCTTCCTCAGGGTCTTGGCGACTTTGGCGGTGGTGGCCACTCTCGGCTCTCCTTTACCGGCCTACTGATTTACCTGCCCACGAACGGCAGACCGAGCTGCTGGAGCAGGAACAGCGCCCGCTCGTCGTTGCCCGCGGTGGTGGTGATGGTGACGTTCATCCCCTTGGCGACCTCGACCTTGTTGGTGTCGATCTCGGGGAAGATCAACTGGTCCTTGATGCCGAGGGTGTAGTTGCCGCGGCCGTCGAAGCTCTTCTTCGGCACGCCGCGGAAGTCGCGCACGCGCGGCAGCGCGATGCTGATCAGGCGGTCGAGGAACTCCCACATGCGGTCGCCGCGCAGCGTGACGCGGGAGCCGATCGGCATCCCCTCGCGCAGCTTGAAGGCGGCGATCGACTTCTTGGCCCGCGTCATCGTCGGCTTCTGGCCGGCGATCGCGGTCATCTCGACGAGGGCGTCGTCGAGCACCTTGATGTTGCGCGACGCCTCGCCGAGCCCCATGTTGAGGGAGATCTTCTCCAGGCGCGGCACCGCCATCGGGTTCTTGATGCCGAACTCCTGACATCAGCTTGGGGACCACCTCGTCCTGGTAGCGCTTGCGCAGGCGCGGGAAGTAGGGCTCGCCGCTTCGCCACCGGGCGCTGCTCGCCGCCGCCGATGCCGTCGCCAGCCGGTGCGGCCGCGGGCTTCGCCTTCTTCACCGCCGGCGCCTTGTCGCTTGCTGTCTTCTTGGCCATGACTATGTCTCTCAACCGAGGTCTGTCTGTCAACCGAGCGTCGCGTTGCAGTGCTTGCAGTAGCGCACGCCGGTGCCGTCGTCGAGGCGCTTGCGCCCGATGCGGCCGGGCTTGCCGCACTCGCCGCAGATCACCTGCAGGTTGTCGATGCGGATGGGGGCCTCCTTCTCGAGGATGCCGCCCTTGACCTGGCGCTGCGGGTTGGGCTTGGTGTGCTTCTTGGTGAAGTTGACGCCCTCGACGATGGCGCGGCCCGCCTCGGGCAGCACGCGCAGCACCCGCCCCTCGCTGCCCTTGTTCTTGCCCGCGATCACCTTGACGCGGTCGTTCTTCTTGATCTTCGGCTTGCTCACCGCTATTGCCGTGCTGCTCATCTAGATGACCTCAGGAGCGAGCGAGATGATCTTCATGAAGCGGCGCTCGCGCAGCTCGCGGGCGACGGGGCCGAAGACGCGGGTGCCGACCGGCTCCTTCTGCTCGTTGATGATCACCGCCGCGTTGTTGTCGAAGCGGATGTAGCTGCCGTCGGCGCGCCGGTGCGCGCGCACGGTGCGCACGATCACCGCCTTGACCTTGGCGCCCTTCTTGACCGTGCCGTCCGGCGCCGCCTCCTTGACCGAGGCGCTGATGACGTCGCCGAGGTGGCCGTACTGGCCGGTCGAGCCGCCGAGCACGGTGATGCAGAAGATCTTCTTGGCGCCGGTGTTGTCGGCGACGTCGAGGATGGTGCCCATCTGGATCATGGCTCAGCTCGCCTCGCCGCGCTTGACGATCTGCTGCACGCGCCAGCGCTTGGTCGCCGACAGCGGCCGCGTGGAGACGATGACCACCTCGTCGCCGACCTTGGCCTCGTTCTTCTCGTCGTGGGCGTGGAACTTCTTGCTCCGCCAGACATAGCGCTGGTAGAGGTCGTGCATCACGGTGCGCTCGACGAGCACCGTCACCGTCTTGTCCATCTTGTCGCTGACCACCTTGCCGGTGAGGGTCTGGCGGTCGCTCTGCGTGTGCTGTCGCTCATCGTCGATCCTCAGGTCGTCCTCTCGCCGAGCACCGTCAGCACCCGCGCCCGCTCGCGGCGCGCCGCCCGCACCTTGGCCGGGGACTCCAGCTGCCCAGTCGACTTGTTGAGGCGGAGGGCGAAGAGCTGCTGCGCGAGCTCCTTCTCCTTCGCCCGCAGCTCGTCCACCGTCTGGTCGCGCAGTTGCTTTGCCGTTGCTTTCGTCTTTGCCATCGTCGTGTCGCTCCGCTGAGGTGACTTAGAGGACCGCCTGGTCGCGGGCGAGGAAGCGGGTCTTCATCGGCAGCTTGTGGGCGGCGAGGCGCATGGCCGCGGCGGCCACCTCGGGGGTGACCCCCTCGAGCTCGTACATGATGCGGCCCGGCTTGACCACGGCGACCCACTCCTCCGGCGGCCCCTTGCCCTTACCCATACGGGTCTCGAGCGGCTTCTTGGTCACCGGCTTGTCGGGGAAGATGCGGATCCAGATCTTGCCGCCGCGCTTGACGGCGCGGGAGATGGCGATACGGGCGGCCTCGATCTGGCGCGCCGTCACCCACGCCGGCTCGGGGGCCTGCAGGGCGAAGTCGCCGAAAGCGATGTAGCTGCCGCCCTTGGCGATCCCCTTGCGGCGGCCGCGGTGGTGCTTTCGGTACTTGACCTTCTTCGGCATCAACATGGCGTGTGTTCCTCAGCTCGGCTGCGGACGGCGGGCGCGGAGCCGCCTACGCGGCGCGGCGGCTCTTCTCCTTGAGCAGCTCGCCCTTGTAGATCCACACCTTGACGCCGATGACGCCGTAGGTGGTGTGGGCCTCGGCGAAGCCGTAGTCGATGTCGGCCTTGAGCGTGTGCAGCGGCAGGCGGCCGTCCTGGTACCACTCGGTGCGCGCGATCTCGGCGCCGCCGAGGCGGCCGGCGACCATGATCTTGATGCCCTTGGCGCCGAAGCGGAACGCCGACTCCATCGCCTTCTTCATCGCGCGGCGGAAGGAGACGCGGCGCTCCAGCTGCTGGCGATGTTCTCGGCCACCAGCTGGGCGTCGAGCTCGGGGCGCTGGATCTCCTGGATGTTGATGTGCACCGGACGGCCCATCGCCTTCATCAGGTCGTCGCGCAGGCGGTCGACCTCGGCACCCTTGCGGCCGATGATGATGCCCGGGCGCGAGGTGTAGATGGTGACGCGCAGCGCGCTCGGCGGCGCGCTCGATGTCGATCTCCGACACGCCGGCGTGCTTGAGCTGCTCCTTGAGCTGCTTGCGCAGCTTGAGGTCGTCGTGCAGCAACTTCGCGTAGTCCTTGCCCGCGTACCAGCGCGAGTGCCAGGTGCGGTTGAAGCCGAGGCGGAACCCGTAGGGATGTGTCTTCTGACCCACGAAGTCTCCTTACGCCTGGGCGCCGGCGGCGGCGCCCTTCTCGGTCTCGCCTGGGCTCGTACCAGACTTGCGGGTGTCCAACTTGATCGTGACGTGGCTCGAGCGCTTGAGGATGCGGAAGCCGCGGCCCATCGGCGCCGGCCGGAAGCGCTTCATCGTCGGCCCGCCGTCGACCATGACTTCCTTGACGAAGAGGCGGTCGACGTCGACCGGCTCGTCGCGGTTCTCGGCGTTGGCGATCGCCGACTTGAGCAGCTTCTCGAGCGGCTTGGCGGCGCCTTGTTGGTGAGGTGAAGGATGTTCACCGCGTCCTGCACGCCTCTTGCCGCGGATGAGGTCCGCCACCAGCCGCACCTTGCGCGGCGAGGCGCGGAGAAAACGGAGCTGGGCCCTGACTTCCATCGTCCGTTCTCCTCCTCAGCGCGGCGCGCCCGGCGCCGGCCGCTTGGCGACCACCTTTTCCTTCTTGCCGGAGTGGCCGCGGAAGGTGCGCGTCGGCGAGAACTCGCCGAGCTTGTGGCCGACCATGTTCTCGGTGACGTAGACCGGGATGAACTTCGCGCCGTTGTGCACCGCGATGGTGTGGCCGACCATGTCGGGGATGACGGTCGAGCGCCGCGACCAGGTCTTGATGACCTGCTTGAGGCTGGCCTCGTTGAGCGCCGCCACCTTGGCCGCCAGGTGGTCGTCGACGAAGAAGCCCTTCTTGAGTGAACGCGCCATGTCTTCGCTCCTACTTGCGCCGACGCACGATCATCGAGGTGGTGCGCTTGTTGTGGCGGGTCTTGTAGCCCTTGGCCGGCTGGCCCCAGGGCGACACCGGGTGGCGGCCGCCGGAGGTCTTGCCCTCGCCGCCGCCCATCGGGTGGTCGACCGGGTTCATCGACACGCCGCGGTTGTGGGGGCGGAAGCCGAGGTAGCGGATGCGGCCGGCCTTGCCCCAGGAGATGTTCTCGTGCTCGAGGTTGCCGACCTGGCCGACGGTGGCGTAGCAGTCGACGTGCACCTGGCGCACCTCGCCGGAGGGCAGGCGCACCTGGGCGTAGTCGCCCTCGCGCGCCATCAGCTGGGCGCCGGCGCCGGCCGAGCGCACCAGCTGGCCGCCCTTGCCGGGCTTCAGCTCGATGTTGTGCAGCTTGGTGCCGAGCGGGATCTTGCGCAGCGGCAGCGCGTTGCCGACGTTGACCGGCGCGTCGTCGCCCGCCTGCACCTCGGCGCCGACCGTCGAGGCCGACCGGCGCCAGGATGTAGCGCTTCTCGCCGTCGGCGTAGTGCAGCAGCGCGATGCGCGCCGAGCGGTTCGGGTCGTACTCGATCGACGCGACCTTGGCGGGGATGCCGCGCTTGTCGCGCTGGAAGTCGATGACGCGATAGCGCCGCTTGTGGCCGCCGCCGCGGAAGCGCACGGTGATGTGGCCGCGGTTGTTGCGGCCGCCCGTCGACGGCTTGCCCTCGGTGAGCGGCTTGTCGGGCCGCTCGGTGGTGAGCTCGGCGAAGTCCGACCGCGTCTGCTGGCGCGACGCCGGGTTCGTCGGCTTGATCTGCTTGATTCCCATTCGCTGCTCCTACACGCCCTCGAAGAACTCGATCTTCGAGCCTTCCTGCAGGCGCACGTACGCCTTCTTCCAGTCCGAGCGGCGGCCCACGAACGGCCCTGGCGCCGCACCTTGCCGTGGCCGCGGAGGATGCGCACCTCCTCGACCTTGACGCCTTGAACAGCGCCTCGACCGCCTGCTTGATCTCGATCTTGTTGGCGCGGTTGTCGACCTCGAAGGCGACGATGTTCTGCGTCTCCTTCTGCTCCATCGACCTTCTCGGTGAGCAGCGGCCGGCGGATGACCTGTTCGAGCCTCATCGCGTGAGCACCTCCGCCAGCCGGCCCAGCGCCGCCTCGGAGAGCACCAGGTGGCCGCGGTCGACGACGTCGTAGACGTTGACGGCCAGCGCGTCGACCGCCTTGAGCCGGGGGTTGTTGCGCGCCGCGAGCGCCAGGTTCTGGTTGTCGCGGTCGTCGACCAGCAGCGCCTTGCCGACGATGCCGAGACCGGCGAGCGACGCCGCGAGCGCCTTGGTCTTCGGCCCCTCGAGGGTGAAGTTGTCGACCACCACGATGCCTTCGTCGTGCAGCTTGCGGGAGAGCGCGGACTTGAGGGCGCTCTTCTTCTCCTGCACGGTGACCTTCTTGTCGTAGCTGCGCGGGACGGGGCCGTGCACGGTGCCGCCCTTGCGCCACAGCGGGCTGCTCGCCTCGCCGGCGCGGGCGCGGCCGGTGCCCTTCTGCTTGAACGGCTTCTTGTCGGTGCCCGAGACCTCGCCGCGGTTCTTCGTCTTGTGGGTGCCGCTGCGCAGACTGGCGCGATAGCCCTCGCACCGACGACGTGGATCAGGTGCTCCTTGTAGGGGTACCCGAAGACCTCGTCCGGCAGGTCGAGCTGCCGCACGACCTCGTTGCTCAAGTTCTTGACCTCGACCTTCATGGCTCAGCCCTTCTTGGCGCGCTTGGACCGTGACGTAGGTGCCGGTCGAGCCCGGCACGGCGCCGCGGACGAGGATGAGGTTCTTCTCGGCGTCGACGCTGACCACCTTGAGGTTCTTGGCGGTGATGCGAGCGCCGCCCATCCGCCCGGCCGCCGCGCATGCCCGGGATAGACGCGCGAGGGGAACGACGAGGCGCCGATCGAGCCGGGGGCGCGGTGGAACATCGAGCCGTGGGTGGCGCGGCCGCCGCGGAAGCCGTGGCGCTTGACGACGCCCTGGAAGCCCTTGCCCTTGCTGGTGCCGACCACGTCGACGTACTCGCCGGCGGCGAAGATCGAGGCCTTGATCTCGTCGCCCGCCTTCCGCGCCTCGCCGGCGTCGATCTGGAACTCGGCGACGCGCCGGGTCGGCGGCACGCCGGCCTTCTTGAAGTGCCCCTGCAGCGGCTTGGTGACGTGGCGCGGCGTGCGCTTCTCGACCAGGCCGACCTGCACGGCGTCGTAGCCGTCGGTGTCCGCGGTCTTGCGCTGCACGACCAGGCAGGGGCCGGCCTCGATCACGGTGACCGGGATCATCGCGCCGTCGTCGGCGAACACCTGGGTCATGCCGACCTTCTTGCCGAGGATGCCATCCATCGCCGGGCTCCTAACTGCTACTCGTGTCTCGCGGCGGGCTCGGAGCCCGCCCTACTTTCTGCTACTTACCGAATGCCTTGATCTCGACGTCGACGCCCGCCGGCAGCTCGAGCTTCATCAGCGCGTCGACCGTCTGCTGGTCGGCTCGAGGATGTCGAGCAGCCGCTTGTGGGTGCGGATCTCGAACTGCTCGCGCGACTTCTTGTCGACGTGCAGGCGAGCGGAGCACGGTGTAGCGCGCGATGTTGCGTGGGCAGCGGGATCGGTCCCGCCACCCGCGCCCCGGTGCGCTGCGCCGTGTCCACGATCTCGCGGGTCGACTGGTCGAGCACGCGGTAGTCGTACGCCTTGAGGCGGATGCGGATCTTTTCGTTCATCCATGACTCGCCTCTGCAAAGAACCAGCGGGAACTGACTTATGCCTATGCGGCGGGCGCGGAGCTCGCCTACTCGACGATCTCGGTGACCGTGCCGGCGCCGACGGTGCGGCCGCCCTCGCGGATGGCGAAGCGCAGGCCCTTCTCCATCGCGATCGGCGTGATCAGCTCGACCGCCAGCGTTGACGTTGTCGCCCGGCATCACCATCTCCGTGCCCTCGGGCAGCTGCGCCACGCCGGTCACGTCGGTCGTGCGGAAGTAGAACTGCGGCCGGTAGCCGTTGAAGAACGGCGTGTGACGGCCGCCCTCTTCCTTCGTCAGGACGTAGACCTCGCCCTTGAACTTCGTGTGCGGCGTGATCGAGCCCGGCTTGGCCAGCACCTGGCCGCGCTCGACGTCGTCCTTCTTGATGCCGCGCAGCAGGAGGCCGACGTTGTCGCCCGCCTGACCCTCGTCGAGCAGCTTGCGGAACATCTCGACGCCGGTGACGATCGTCTTCGTGGTGTCGGCGGATGCCGACGATCTCGACCTCGTCGCCGACCTTGACGATGCCGCGCTCGATGCGGCCCGTCACCACCGTGCCGCGGCCCGAGATCGAGAACATGTCCTCGATCGGCATCAGGAACGGCTTGTCGATCGCGCGCTCCGGCAGCGGGATGTAGGTGTCGACCGCGTCCATCAGCTCGATGATCGTCGCGCCCCACTCGCTCGCTGGGTCGCCGTCTCCAGCGCCTTGAGCGCCGAGCCGCGGATCACCGGGAGTGTCGTCGCCCGGGAACTCGTACTTCGACAGCAGCTCGCGCACCTCGAGCTCGACGAGGTCGAGCAGCTCCGGGTCGTCGACCATGTCGCACTTGTTCAGGAACACGACGATGGTACGGCACGCCCACCTGGCGGGCCAGCAGGATGTGCTCGCGCGTCTGCGGCATCGGACCGTCGGCCGCCGACACCACCAGGATCGCGCCGTCCATCTGCGCCGCGCCGGTGATCATGTTCTTGACGTAGTCGGCGTGGCCCGGGCAGTCCACGTGCGCGTAGTGACGCTTCTCCGTCTCGTACTCCACGTGCGCCGTCGCGATCGTGATGCCGCGCTCGCGCTCCTCGGGCGCCTTGTCGATCTGGTCGAACGCCACGAAGCTCGCCAGGCCCTTCGACGCCAGCACCTTCGTGATCGCCGCCGTCAGCGTCGTCTTGCCGTGGTCGACGTGACCGATCGTCCCGATGTTCACGTGCGGCTTGTTGCGCTCGAATTTCTCCTTGGCCATGTGCTATCTCCTTGTCCTGTCTCGTGTCTGTCTCAGCCTGCTGCCTTGGCGACGACTTCCTCGCTGACGCTCTTGGGCGCCGGCTCGTAGGAGTCGAACTGCATGGTGTAGGTGGCGCGCCCCTGGCTGCGCGAGCGCAGGTCGGTGGCGTAGCCGAACATCTCGGACAGCGGCACCTTGGCGGTGATGACCTGCGCGCTGCCGCGCGCTTCCATGTGCTGGATGCGGCCGCGGCGCGAGGTGAGGTCGCCGATGACGTCGCCCATGTACTCCTCGGGCGTCACCACCTCGACCGCCATGATCGGCTCGAGGAGCACCGGCTCGGCCTTCTTCGACGCGTCCTGGAACGCCATCGAGCCGGCGATCTTGAACGCCATCTCGGTGGAGTCGACGTCGTGGTAGCGTGCCGTCGACGAGGTCGACCTCGATGCCGTCGAGCGGGTAGCCGGCGAGCGGACCGGTCTCGATCGCCTCGCGGATGCCCTGCTCGATCGGCGTGATGAACTCCTTGGGGATGGTGCCGCCGACTGATCTTGTTGTCGAAGACGAAGTCGCCTTCCGCGGTCGGCCGCAGCCACGATCTTGCACGTGGCCGTACTGGCCGCGGCCGCCGGTCTGGCGGACGAAGCGCCCCTCGCCCTTGGCCTCGTTGGTGATCGTCTCGCGGTAGGCGACCTGCGGCTTGCCGACGTTCGCGCCGACGTTGAACTCGCGCACCAGGCGGTCGACGATGATCTCCAGGTGCAGCTCGCCCATGCCGGTGATGATCGTCTGCCCGGTCTCCTTGTCGGTGTGGACGCGGAAGGTCGGGTCCTCCTGCATCAGCTTGCCGAGCGCGTCGCCGAGCTTCTCCTGGTCGGCCTTGGTCTTCGGCTCGATGGAGACGGAGATCACCGGCTCGGGGAAGTTCATCGACTCGAGCAGCGATCGGCTGCTTCGGGTCGCAGAGCGTGTCGCCGGTGGTGACGTTCTTGCAGCCCGACCGCGGCGCCGATGTCGCCGGCGCACACCTCGGTGATCTCCTCGCGCTTGTTGGCGTGCATCTTGAGCAGGCGGCCGATGCGCTCGTTGCTGCCGCTTGGTCGGTGTTGAGCACCGAGTCGCCGGTCTCGACGTGGCCCGAGTAGACGCGGAAGAAGGAGAGCTGGCCGACGAAGGGGTCGGTCATGATCTTGAAGACGAGCGCCGAGAACGGCGCGTCGTCCTTGGGCTCGCGGATGCAACGGAGCTTGTCGGTGTCGGGGTCGAGCCCCTCGACCGGCGGCATGTCGAGCGGCGACGGCAGGTAGTGCGACCACCGCGTCGAGCAGCGGCTGCACGCCCTTGTTCTTGAAGGCGGTGCCGCAGAGCACCGGGTGCAGGCGGCCGGCGACGGTGGCGCGGCGCAGGGCGGCGCGCAGCTCGTCGTTGCTGATCGCCTCGCCCGAGAGGTACTTCTCGAGCAGCTCGTCGTCGGTCTCGGCGACCGCCTCGACCATCTGCTCGCGCATCTTCAGCGCGACGTCCTTGTAGTCCGCGGGGATCTCGGTCGAGCTCGTACTCGGCGCCGAGCGTCTCGTCCTTGAAGACGATCGCCTTCATCTCGACCAGGTCGATGATGCCGTGGAAGGTGTCCTCGCGGCCCCACGGGCAGCTGGATCGGCACCGGCGAGGCGTCGAGGCGCGAGCGCATCATCGCCACGCAGCGGTCGAAGTCGGCGCCGATGCGGTCCATCTTGTTGACGAAGGCGATGCGCGGGACGCGGTACTTGTCGGCCTGGCGCCACACGGTCTCGGACTGCGGCTCGACGCCGGCGACGGCGTCGAACACCGCCACCGCGCCGTCGAGCACGCGCAGCGAGCGCTCCACCTCGACGGTGAAGTCGACGTGGCCCGGCGTGTCGATGATGTTGATGCGGTAGCCGTCCCAGAAGCACGTGCGTGGCGGCGGACGGTGATGGTGATGCCGCGCTCCTGCTCCTGGACCATCCAGTCCATCGTCGCGGTGCCTTCGTGCACCTCGCCGATCTTGTAGTTGACGCCGGTGTAGTAGAGGATGCGCTCGGTAGTCGTCGTCTTACCGGCATCGATGTGGGCCATGATGCCGATGTTGCGCGTCTTCTCGAGTGGGTGCTTTCGAGCCATGACTTCGGTGCTTCTCGGTGCTTCCTGATGCTTCTCGTCGTCCGCAAAACGGCGGCGTCCCCTGGATGGGCTGTTGGGGACCGCCGCCGCTGGAATCCGCGTCCGCCCGCGCTCGGCCGGGCGGCTGCGGAGTGCTGCCGGGTCTCGCCGTCCCCGCCCGGTCAGTGCCGGAGGCGGGCAGCGCGAGCCCGCGGCGTTACCAGCGGTAGTGGGCGAAAGCCTTGTTGGCCTCGGCCATCCGGTGGGTGTCCTCCTTCTTCTTGATCGCGGCGCCGCGGTTGTTGGCGGCATCGAGCAGCTCGTCGGCGAGGCGCAGCTTCATGGTCTTCTCGCCGCGGCTCTGCGCGCTGCCGATCAGCCAGCGCATGGAGAGGGCGAGCGTGCGTGCCGGCCGCACCTCGACCGGCACCTGGTAGGTCGAGCCGCCGACGCGGCGCGACTTCACCTCGACGCCCGGCTTGACGTTCTCGACCGCCTTCTTGAAGACCTTGACCGGGTCCTCCTGGGTGCGCTCGCGGATGATGTCCATGGCGCCGTAGAAGATCCGCTCGGCGACCGACTTCTTGCCCTGCCGCATCACGTTGTTGACGAACTTCGTCACCAGCTGCGAGTTGAACAGGGGATCCGGGAGGACCTCGCGCTTCGGGACTTGACCGCGCCTGCGCATCTGGGTTCGCTCTCCTGACTCAGCTCTTCGGACCTAGGTCTTGGGCCGCTTGGCGCCGTACTTCGAGCGCCCCTGGCGGCGGCCGTCGACGCCGATGGCGTCGAGCGTGCCGCGGATGACGTGGTAGCGAACGCCCGGCAGGTCCTTCACACGGCCGCCGCGGATGAGCACGATCGAGTGCTCCTGCAGGTTGTGGCCGACGCCGGGGATGTAGGTGGTGACCTCGATGCCGTTGGTGAGGCGAACGCGCGCCACCTTGCGCAGCGCCGAGTTCGGCTTCTTCGGCGTCTGCGTGTAGACGCGGACGCACACGCCGCGCTTCTGCGGCGAGCCGGCGAGCGCCGGGCTCTTGGTCTTGACGCGCTGGCGCCTCGCGGCCCTTGCGAACCAGCTGGTGGATCGTCGGCATTCGGTCGTCGTCCCCTCGAAGTACTGCCCGGTCGATCTCGCCTCTGCGTTCTGAGGCGTTCGGAAGGCTCGCGCCGGCGCAGGCCAATGGCGCCCGGAACCCAGCACGGCGTTGTCTGTCGTTGACGTTTGCCCCCGGACGCCAGCTCGGCCTGGTCGGCCCGAGGAAGGAAAATCCCGAGCGGTCGGCAACCGCAGGAGAACGCGTAGGGTAGCAAGTCGCCGGTCGGCCCGTCAAGGCATCCGTCAGAGTCTGGAGGGAAGACGCGGAACTCGGCTGGCGCCTCAGTTGAGGCTGGGTCTCGTCGAACCACGCCCCGCGTCGCCCCTCCTCCGGGGCCGGACGGCTGCTGGTGCCCCGACCTTACTCCCTCTCCAGCACCTCCTTGGGAAGCGTCCGGATGTCCTCGCCGAAGTCGATCATCAGCTCGGCCTCCTCCTCGCGGTCGTACTCCGGCTCCTCCTCGAGGTGGAACTCGTGGTACAGGGGCATGCCGGTACCGGCGGGGATCAGCCGGCCGACGATGACGTTCTCCTTGAGGCCGCGCAGGTAGTCGACCTTGCCGGAGATCGCCGCCTCGGTGAGGACGCGGGTGGTCTCCTGGAAGCTCGCCGCCGAGATGAAGCTCTCGGTGGAGAGCGACGCCTTGGTGATGCCGAGCAGCAGCGGCCGGCCGATGGCGGGCTGGCCGCCGGCGGCGACGACGCGGTCGTTCTCCTCCATGAAGCGGAAGCGGTCGACCTGCTCGTCGATCAGGAAGTCGGTGTCGCCGACCTCCTCGATCTTCACCGAGCGCATCATCTGGCGGACGATGGTCTCGATGTGCTTGTCGTTGATGTTCACCGACTGCGACCGGTAGACCTCCTGGATCTTGTCGATCAGGTAGCGCTGCAGCTCCTTCTCGCCCAGCACCTGCAGCACGTCGTGCGGGTTGATCGGACCGTCGATGAGCGGATCGCCGGCGCCCACCCGCTCGCCCTCCTGCACGTTGACGTGGATGGAGCGCGGCACCAGGTACTCGCGGGTCTCGCCGTCGTCGCCGGAGACGATGATCTTGCGCATGCCGCGCTGCAGCTCGCCGAGGTGGACGGTGCCGTCGATCTCGGTGATGATCGCCGGCTCCTTGGGCGTGCGGGCCTCGAACAGCTCGACGACGCGCGGCAGACCGCCGGTGATGTCCTTGGTCTTGGTGGTCTCGCGCGGGATCTTCGCCAGCACCTCGCCGGGGCTGACCTTCTGGTCGTCCAGCACCACCAGGTGCGAGCCGGAGGGCAGCAGGTAGCGCCGCTCCCCGTCCTTGCTCTTGACGATGATGCGCCGGCGCCCGCTTCTCGGCGGCCGAGGCCTCGACGATGATGCGCTGCGTCAGGCCGGTGACCTTGTCGGTCTCCTCGCGGACGTTCTCGCCCTCGACGATGTCCTGGAACGTCACCGTGCCGGCGATCTCGGTGAGGATGGCGGAGGTGAACGGATCCCACTCGACCAGCTCCTGGCCGGGCTTGATCTCGGCGCCCTCGTGCACCAGCAGGTGCGAGCCGTAGACGAGCGCGTAGCGCTCGAGCTCGCGGCCCTTGGGGTCCTGGATCAGCAGCTTGCCGTTGCGGTTGACCACCACCAGGTCGCCCTTCTTGCTCTCGACCGTAGGCGACGTTGAGGAAGCGCACGGTGCCGGGGTTCTTGGCTGCGTGCTTGGACTGCTCGCCGACGCGGCTGGCCGTACCGCCGTAGTGGAAGGTACGCATGGTGAGCTGGGTGCCCGGCTCGCCGATCGACTGCGCGGCGATGACGCCGACCGCCTCGCCGATCTCGACCATCCTGCCGGTGGCGAGGTTGCGGCCGTAGCAGCGGGCGCAGACGCCGCGCCGCGACTCGCAGGTGAGCACCGAGCGGATCTTCACCCGCTCGAGGCCGGCGGCCTGGATCGCGCCGGCGACGTCCTCGGTGACCTCCTGGCCGATCTCGACCAGCAGCTCGCCGGTGAGCGGGTCGTAGACCTCCTCCTGCGCCACGCGGCCGACGATGCGGTCGCGCAGCGGCTCGAGGATGTCGCCGCCCTCCATGATGGCGCCGACGAAGATGCCGTCGATGGTGCCGCAGTCGGGCTCGGTGATGATGACGTCCTGGGCGACGTCGACCAGACGGCGCGTCAGGTAGCCGGAGTCGGCGGTCTTGAGCGCGGTGTCGGCGAGACCCTTGCGCGCGCCGTGCGTCGAGATGAAGTACTGCAGCACCGACAAGCCCCTCGCGGAAGTTGGCGGTGATCGGCGTCTCGATGACCTCGCCCGAGGGCTTGGACATCAGGCCGCGCATGCCGGCGAGCTGGCGGACCTGCTCGCGGCTGCCGCGGGCGCCGGAGTCGGCCATCAGGAGATCGGGTTGAACTCGCCGCGCTCCGCGCTCGATGCCGCTTCATCTGCTTGAACATCTCCTCCGACACCCGCTCGGTGGCGCGGTGCCAGATGTCGATGATCTTGTTGTGGCGCTCGCCGGCGGTGATGACGCCGTCGGCGCGCTGGTCCTCGATCTCGAAGACCTCGGTCTTGCGCCTGGTCGAGGATCTCGCGCTTGGTGTCGGGGATCACCATGTCGTCGACGCCGAAGGAGATGCCGGCGCGGGTGGCGTAGGTGAAGGTGACCTCCTTGAGGTCGTCGAGCAGCTTCACCGTCAGGTCGTTGCCGTGCTTGAAGTAGCAGTAGCCGACCAGGTCCTGCAGGCCGCGCTTCTTGAGCAGGCCGTTGACGAACGGCAGCTCGGCGGGCAGGTGGAGGTTGAAGATGACGCGGCCGACCGTGGTGTCGATGAGCTGGTTGTCGCAGCTCCTCGAGCTCGGCGTGCAGCACGTCCTGGTTGTCGTACTGGGTGTCGAGGTTGATGTAGGGGCCGGTGTAGCGCACGCGGATCGGCGTCTGCGTCTCGACCACGCCCTCGTGGTAGGCGAGCAGCACCTCGTCGAAGCTCGAGAAGGCCCGGCCCTCGCCCTTCGCGCCCTTCTTCGCCATCGTCAGGTAGTAGCCGCCGAGGACGAGGTCCTGCGACGGCACCGCCAGCGGCCGGCCGTGGGCCGGCGACAGGATGTTGCGCGCCGAGAGCATGAGGACGTGGCTCTCGACCTGCGCCTTGGGCGACAGCGGCACGTGCACCGCCATCTGGTCGCCGTCGAAGTCGGCGTTGAAGGCGGCGCAGACGAGCGGATGGATCTTGATCGCCTTGCCCTCGATGAGCACCGGCTGGAAGGCCTGGATGCCGAGGCGGTGCAGCGTCGGTGCGCGGTTGAGCAGCACCGGGTGGTCCTGATGACCTCCTCGAGCGCGTCCCACACCGCGTCCTCTTCGCGGTCGACCATCTCCTTGGCGGCCTTGATGGTGCCGGCCAGCTCCTTCTGCTCGAGCCGGTTGTAGATGAACGGCTTGAACAGCTCGAGCGCCATCTTCTTGGGCAGCCCGCACTGCTGCAGCTTGAGCTCGGGGCCGACGACGATCACCGAGCGGCCCGAGTAGTCGACGCGCTTGCCGAGCAGGTTCTGGCGGAAGCGCCCCTGCTTGCCCTTGAGGGTGTCGGACAGCGACTTGAGCGGCCGGTTGTTGGAGCCCTTGAGCACGCGGCCGCGGCGGCCGTTGTCGAAGAGGGCGTCGACCGCCTCCTGCAGCATGCGCTTCTCGTTGCGCACGATGACGTCGGGCGCGCGCAGCTCGAGCAGCTTCTTCAACCGGTTGTTGCGGTTGATGACGCGGCGGTAGAGGTCGTTGAGGTCCGAGGTCGCGAAGCGGCCGCCGTCGAGCGGCACCAGCGGGCGCAGCTCGGGCGGGATGACCGGGATGACGTCGAGGATCATCCACTCCGGCCGGTGGCCGCTCTTGCGGAAGGCGTCGACGACCTTCAGCCGCTTGGCCGCCTTGAGCCGGCGGATCTGCGAGCTGTCGGTCTTCATGACGATGCGCAGCTCTTCGGCGAGCTCGTCGACGTCGATGCGCGACAGCAGCTCCTTGATCGCCTCGGCGCCCATGCGCGCCTCGAAGACGCCGTCGCCGTACTGGTCGCGCAGCTCGCGGTAGCGCTCCTCGGCGCAGCAGCTCGCGCTCGGAGAGCTCGGTGTCGCCCGGGTCGATGACGACGTAGCTCTCGAAGTAGAGGATGCGCTCGAGGTCGCGCAGCGAGAGGTCGAGCAGGTGGCCGATGCGGCTCGGCAGGCCCTTGAAGAACCAGACGTGCGAGACCGGGAGCGGCGAGCTCGATGTGCCCCATGCGCTCGCGGCGCACCCGCGAGCGGGTCACCTCGACGCCGCACTTGTCGCACACCACGCCGCGGTGCTTCATGCGCTTGTACTTGCCGCAGAGGCACTCCCAGTCGGTGATCGGCCCGAAGATCTTGGCGCAGAAGAGGCCGTCACGCTCGGGCTTGAACGTGCGGTAGTTGATGGTCTCCGCCTTGGTGACCTCGCCGTGGCTCCACGACCGGATCTTCTCCGGCGAGGCGAGCGAGATCTTGATGGCGTTGAAGTCCTTCAACGTCTGCGGCTTGTCGGTGCGCTTGTCGAATCGGCTGTATGGCTGCAAGGACGTCCCCCTAGGTTGGGATTCCTGAATGAACCGGGTCAAACCTTCGGCAGCTCCATCAGACCTTCAGCAGCTCGACGTCGAGGCAGAGGCTCTGCAGCTCGCGCACGAGCACGTTGAACGACTCGGGCAGGCCCGGGTGCTCCGGCACGTCGCCCTTGACGATCGCCTCGTAGATGCGACTGCGCCCCTCGACGTCGTCGCTCTTGACGGTGAGCAGCTCCTGCAGGGTGTAGGCGGCGCCGTAGGCCTCGAGCGCCCACACCTCCATCTCGCCGAAGCGCTGGCCGCCGAACTGCGCCTTGCCGCCCAGCGGCTGCTGGGTGATCAGCGAGTACGGCCCGATCGAGCGGGCGTGGATCTTGTCGTCCACCAGGTGCGAGAGCTTCAACATGTAGATGTAGCCCACCGTCACCTGCTGCTCGAAGGACTGGCCGCTCATGCCGTCGAAGAGCTCGGTCTTGCCCGAGCTGGGCAGCTTGGCCTGCGCCAGGTAGCCCTTGAGGTCGCGCTCCGCCGCGCCGTCGAACACCGCCGAGGCGAAGCTGATGCCGAGCAGCTTGCCGGCCCAGCCGAGGTGGGTCTCGAGGATCTGGCCGACGTTCATGCGGCTCGGCACGCCGAGCGGGTTGAGCACGATCTCCACCGGCGTCCCGTCGGGGAGGAACGGCATGTCCTCCTCGGGCAGGATGCGCGAGATGACGCCCTTGTTGCCGTGGCGCCCGGCCATCTTGTCGCCCACCTGCAGCTTGCGCTTCATGGCGACGTAGACCTTGACCAGCTTGATGACGCCGGGCGGCAGCTCGTCGCCCTTCTGCAGCAGCTGGATGCGCTCCTCGTTGACCTTGTAGAGCACCTCGACGTGCGATGTCGGTCTTGCGGTAGATCGTTCTCCACCGTGTCGAGCAGGCGGCGGTTCTTCAGCGGCAGCCGCAGGATCTCCTGGCGGGTGAGCCGCTCGAGCGCCGGCCGGGTGACCTTGTCGCCTTCGGCGAGGAGGACCTCGCCGGTGCGCGCCTTGACCGCCGCCGTCACCGGCTGGTCGTCGAGCAGGTCGGAGATCTTCTTGTTGCGCTCCTCGTTGAGGATGCGCACCTGGTCCTTGATGTCCTTCTCCATGCGGGAGATGGTCTGCTGCTCGATGTCGAGGTGCCGGGTGTCCTTCTCGACGCCCTTGCGGGCGAAGATCTTGACGTCGACGATCGTGCCCTCGATGCCGGGCGGCACCTTGAGCGAGGCGTCGCGCACGTCGCCCGCCTTCTCGCCGAAGATGGCGCGCAGCAGCTTCTCCTCGGGGGTGAGCTGCGTCTCGCCCTTCGGCGTCACCTTGCCGACCAGGATGTCGCCCGGGCCGACCTTGGCGCCGATGCGGATGATGCCGCTCTCGTCGAGGTCGAGCAGAGCGCTCTCCGAGACGTTGGGGATGTCGCGGGTGATCTCCTCGGGGCCGAGCTTGGTGTCGCGGGCCTCGATCTCGAACTCCTCGATGTGGATCGAGGTGTAGGCGTCCTCCTTGATCACCTTCTCGGAGATCAGGATGGCGTCCTCGAAGTTGTAGCCGCGCCAGGGCATGAAGGCGACCAGCACGTTGCGGCCCAGCGCCAGCTCGCCGTGGTCGGTGGACGGGACCGTCGGCGAGGACGTCGCCCTTGCGCACCCGCTGCCCCGCCTTGGCCACCGGCTTCTGGTTGACGCAGGTGTTCTGGTTGGAGCGCCGGAACTTGATCAGCTGGTAGATGTCGGCGCCGAACTCGCGCGCCTCGCCGGTCTCGTAGTCCTCGCCCTCGACGCGGACGATGATGCGCTCGGCGTCGACCGAGTCGACGATGCCGTTGCGCTTGGCGACCACCACGGCGCCGGAGTCGTGGGCCACCGTCTGCTCCATGCCGGTGCCGACGATGGGCGCCTCGGTGCGGATCAGCGGCACCGCCTGGCGCTGCATGTTGGAGCCCATGAGCGCGCGGTTGGCGTCGTCGTGCTCGAGGAAGGGGATGAGCGCGGCGGCCACCGAGACGAGCTGCTTGGGAGAGACGTCGAGGAAGTCGACCTCCTGGCGCTCGACGGTGATGAAGTCGCCGCCGGCGCGGGCGATGACGCGCTCGTCGACGAGGTTGCCCTTGGCGTCGATGCGGGCGTTGGCCTGGGCGATGACGTACTTCTCCTCCTCCCAGGCGGTGAGGTAGAAGCAGTAGGGCTCGACCTCGGCGCGCTTCTTCCCCGAGTGCTGCTTGTTCTCGCCTCGAGATCGTCCTTGGTGACGATCTGACCGAGCTTGAGCGAGGTCTCGCCGACCTTGACGACGCGGAAGTGCTCGAGCACCCGGCCGCCCTCGACCTTCTTGTAGGGGCTCTCGATGAAGCCGTACTCGTTGATGCGGGCGAAGGTGGCGAGCGAGGAGATGAGGCCGATGTTCGGACCCTCGGGGGTCTCGATCGGGCAGATGCGGCCGTAGTGCGAGGCGTGCACGTCGCGCACCTCGAAGCCGGCGCGCTCGCGCGACAGACCGCCCGGGCCGAGGGCCGAGAGGCGCCGCTTGTGCGTCACCTCGGAGAGCGGGTTGGTCTGGTCCATGAACTGCGACAGCTGCGAGCTGCCGAAGAACTCCTTGACCGCCGCGATGACGGGCTTGGAGTTGATCAGGTCGTGCGGCATCGCCGAGTCGATGTCCTGGTGGACGGACATCTTTTCCTTGATCGCGCGCTCCATGCGGACGAGGCCGATGCGGAACTGGTTCTCCAGCAGCTCGCCCACCGCGCGCACGCGGCGGTTGCCGAGGTTGTCGATGTCGTCGACGCGGCCGATGTCCCGGTGCAGGCGCAGCAGGTACTCGATGACGCGGTAGAAGTCGTCCTCGGAGAGGGTCTTCTGGTCGACCGGCACCTCGGAGTCGAGCTTGATGTTGAACTTGAAGCGCCCGACGCGCGAGAAGTCGTAGCGCTTGGGATCGAAGAACATGCCGTAGAAGAGCGAGCGGGCGCTCTCCAGCGTCGGCGGGTCGCCTGGACGCATGCGGCGGTAGATCTCGATCAGCGCCTCCTTGGAGTCGCGCGGTGGTGTCCTTGGCCAGCGTGTTGGAGAGGATGGCGCCGGTGAGCTCCCACTCGGGGAAGAACAGCTCGATGGGCGTCGTCTGGCGCTCCAGCAGCTTCGCCGCGAGGTCGTCGGGCACGGCGGAGTTGGCCTCGAAGACCACCTCACCGGTGTTGAGGTCGACGACGTCGGCGAGGAAGGTGCCGCGCTCGAGCTCGGCGGGGGCGACCGGGAAGGTGAGGGTCTCCCCTGCCTCCAGCCGGCCGACGTGGTCCTTCTTGAGGATGATGCCGCCGAAGATCGGATAGGCGTCGCGCCGGCCGTGGCGCTGGCGGTCACGGAGCCGCTCCTGCTCGAGCACGCGCGGCGTCACGCTCGACCTCGAAGCTGCCGCCCTCGTTGGGCCGCACCGGCACCGAGACGTAGAACTTGCGCAGGATCGACTCGTCGGACTCGAGACCGAGGGCGCGCAGGAACACGGTGCCGTAGAACTTGCGCTTCCTGTCGATGCGGACGGAGAGGATCTCCTTCTGGTCGTACTCGAACTCCACCCACGAGCCGCGGTAGGGGATGATCTTCGACAGGTAGGAGCGCGGCCCCTCCTGGGTGAAGAACACGCCGGGGCTGCGGTGCAGCTGCGAGACGATGACGCGCTCGGTGCCGTTGATGATGAACGTGCCGTTGTCCGTCATCAGCGGGATGTCGCCGAAGTAGACCTCCTCCTCCTTGGCGTCGCGCATCATGCGCGTGCCGGTCTCGGGGTCCTTGTCGTAGACGATGAGGCGGAAGGTGACCTTGAGCGGCACGGCGAAGGTCATGCCGCGCTCCTGGCACTCCTGGATCGAGTACTTGTGCTGCAGGTCGACCGGGTTGCCGCAGATGTCGCAGCGGACGACGCGGTTCTTGTTGACGAAGCCGCACTCGAGGCAGGTGACCTTGTCCTCGTGCGGGTGGTCGGTCATGATCTTCGCGCCGCAGCTGGTGCAGGTCATGCGCAGGTACTCGAGGCCCTTGAGGGTGCCGCACTTGCACTCCCAATCGCCGATCGTGTACTTGACGAAGTCCAGCGAGCAGGTCTCGCGGAAGTCGGAGAAGGGGAAGATGCCGGTGAAGACGGCCTGCAGCCCCTGCCCCGCCCGCTCCTCGGGGAGCAGGTTCATCTGCAGGAAGCGCTCGTAGGAGCGCTTCTGCACCTCGATGAGGTTGGGGATGGGCAGCGACGTCTTGATGCGCGAGAAGTCGACCCGCTGGCGGCCGCCGTTCTTGCTGGGGATGATTTCCATATCGTCTCGTCAGTCCTTCCTAGAAAGCCAACCTGGAGAGCCGGAAAGGCAAACGCGCCGACACCACACCCCGATCGCCCTTCTTCCTGAGGGCTCCGGAGTGTGGCGTGACGACCGCGCCGGCGGTGCCGCGGCGGCGCCGCGGCGGTGCCAGTTGCCTGCCGTGGGAGAGCGTCACTTCACCTCGACCTGAGCCCCCGCCTCCTCCAGCTTCTTCTTGATGTTCGCGGCCTCGTCCTTGCTCACGGCTTCCTTCACCGTGGGCTTGGACGACTCGACCAGGTCCTTGGCCTCCTTGAGGCCGAGGCTGGTCACCTCGCGCACCGCCTTGATGACGTTGATCTTCTTGTCGCCCACCGCGGTGAGGATGACCGCGAACTCGGTCTGCTCCTCGACCTCGGCGGCAGCGGCGGCGCCGCCGCCAGCGGCCGGCGCCGCGGCCACCGCGGCGGCCGCGGCGGAGACGCCGTAGTGCTCCTCGAGCGCCTTGACGAGCGTGTTGAGCTCGAGCACGGTCATCGAATCGATCTGCGAGATCAGCTCCTGCGTCGAGATGGACATCTTCCTTGCTCCTTGCGATCAGGTGAAAACGTGGATCGGGATGGGTTTATTCCTGGATTGATCAAGTACTTCGCGGCCAGGCTCAGCCGGCCTTCTGCTTGGCGACCTGGTCGAGCACCACCACGAAGTCGCGGGGGATGGCGGCCAGCGTACGCACGAAGCGGGAGATCGGCGACTGCAGCAGGAAGAGCAGCTTGGCGATCAGCTCGTCGCGGCCGGGCAGCTTGGCGATCTGCTCGACTTCGTTGGCGGCGATCGGCTTGCCGTCGACGATGCCGCCGCGGAAGACCACCTGCGGCACCGTCTTGGCGAACTCGGTGAGGGCCTTGGCCACCGCCACCGCGTCGCCGCCGGTGTAGACCACCGCCAGCGGGCCGTTGAAGGTGCCGGCGAGGGCGGCGAGCGGCTTGCCCTCGATCGCCCTCAGCGCCAGCGTGTTCTTCACCACCTCGTAGCTGCCGCCGGCGGCGCGGACGCGCGCCCGCAGCTCGGTGACGTCGTTCACCTTGATCCCCTGGTAGGCGATCAAGAAGGCGTGCTGGGCCTGGGCGAGGCCGCCCTCGTAGCGGTCGACCAGGTCCTGTTTCTGGGTGCGTGTGAGTGCCATGACGTCGAGCTCCTCAAGCTTCCGCGGGGGCCACCGCCGCCTCGTCGAGGGCGATGCCGGGGCCCATCGTCGAGGTGACGTGGGCCGACTTGACGTACTTGCCCTTGGCGGCCGCGGGCTTGGCGCGCAGGACGGCGTCGATGAAGGCGCGGGTGTTGGCTTCCAGCTGGTCGACGCTGAAGGACTTCTTGCCGACCCGACCGTGGACGATTCCCGCCTTCTCGACGCGGAACTCCACCTTGCCGCCCTTGATGTCGAAGACGGCGCGGTTGACGTCGAGGGTGACGGTGCCCGCCTTGGGACTGGGCATCAGGCCGCGGGGCCCGAGCACCTTGCCGAGTCGACCGACCACGCGCATCATGTCGGGGGTGGCGACGACGGCGTCGAACTCCATCCAGCCGCCCTCGATGCGCTTGGCCAGGTCGTCGCCGCCGACGAAGTCGGCGCCGGCGTCCTCGGCCTCCTTGATCTTCTCGCCGCTGGCGAAGACCAGCACGCGCATCGTCTTGCCGGTGCCATGCGGCAGCACGACGGTGCCGCGCACCATCTGGTCGGCGTGGCGGGGGTCGACGCCCAGCCGCAGCGCGATCTCGACCGTCTCGTCGAACTTGGCGTAGGCGGCGGCCTTGAGCGCCTCCAGCGCCTCGCGCAGCCGGTAGGGGCGCTGCTCGACCTTGGCGGCGCCGTTGCGGTAGCTCTTTCCGTGCTTGGCCATGGTCAGCCCACCTCGAGGCCCATCGAGCGCGCCGTGCCCTCGATGATCTTGACCGCGGCCGCGAGGTCGCGGGTGTTGAGGTCGGGCAGCTTCTGCTTGGCGATCTCCTGCACCTGCTGGGAGGTGACGCGCCCGACCTTGGTCTTGTTGGGCACGCCGGAGCCCTTCTCCACCGCGGCCGCCTTCTTCAGCAGCACCGCCGCCGGCGGCGTCTTGGTGATGAAGGAGTAGCTGCGGTCGGCATAGACGGTGATCACCACCGGGGTGATGGTGCCCATGTCGGCCGCCGTCCTGGCGTTGAACGCCTTGACGAAGTCCATGATGTTGACGCCGGCCTGCCCGAGGGCTGGGCCCACGGGCGGTGCCGGGGTCGCTTGCCCCGCCGGGATCTGCAGCTTGATCTGGTTGATGACCTTCTTGGCCATTGATCACCTCGTTTCGCGTGCCGCGCTTGTCCTCATGAAGGGAGGTTGGCAGCGGCGCCTTAGTGGTTCGTGCGGGTGCGTTCTGGAAGTCCAGGGCGCACCCTCCCACGCTTGCTGACTGGTAGGAACGCTTACATCTTCTGGACTTGGAGGAACTCCAGCTCGACCGGCGTCTGCCGGCCGAAGATCGTGACCATGACTTTGAGCGTGTTGCGGTCGAGGTTGACCTCCTCGACCACGCCCGAGAAGTTGCTGAAGGGGCCGTCGACGATCTTCACCGGCTCGCCCTTCTCGAACACGTACTTGGGCTTCGGCTTCTCCTTCGCCGACACCACCTGCTCGAGGATCTGGTCGACCTCGTCCTGGGAGAGCGGCGTCGGCTTCTTGCCGGTGCCGACGAAGCCGGTGACCTTGGGCGTGTTCCGCACCACGTGCCAGGCGGCGTCGGACATCCGCATCTGCACCAGGATGTAGCCGGGGAAGAACTTGCGCTGCGTTTCGCGCTTCTTGCCGCCCTTGAGCTCGACCACGGTCTCCGTCGGGATGCGGATCTCGCCGAAGTCGTCGCTCATCGACAGCGCATCGGCGCGCTGACGCAGCGCCTCCTTCACCCGCTCCTCGAAGCCCGAGTAGGTGTGGACGATGTACCAGCGGAACTCGCTGTCCCGCGGTACCGGCTGCGCCTCGGCGTTCAACTCAGCACCTTCGAGGCCGCCTGGAACAGCCAATCGTAGACGCGCAGGACCACCAGGTCGACGCCCCAAAGGTAGACCGCGAAGATGACGCTGGTGACCAGCACCACGCCGGTGGTCCCGATCACCTCCTGCCGCGAGGGGAAGGTGACCTTCCGCATCTCGGCCACCACCTCGGGGAGGAACACGGTGAAGAAGTTCTTGAGCCGGTTCATGGATCCGGCTTTCAAGAGGAGTGGCAGGGCAGGAGGGACTCGAACCCCCGACCACCGGTTTTGGAGACCGGAGCTCTACCAATTGAGCTACTGCCCTGTTTATTTGACGATCTCCGTAACAGTGCCGGCACCGACGGTCCGGCCGCCCTCGCGGATGGCGAAGCGCACGCCCTTCTCCATCGCGATCGGCGCGATCAGCTCCACCACCAGGTTGACGTTGTCCCCCGGCATCACCATCTCCGTGCCCTCGGGCAGCTGCGCCACGCCGGTCACGTCGGTGGTGCGGAAGTAGAACTGCGGCCGGTAACCGTTGAAGAACGGCGTGTGACGGCCGCCCTCTTCCTTGGTCAGCACGTAGACCTCGCCCTTGAACTGCGTGTGCGGCGTGATCGAGCCGGGCTTGGCCAGCACCTGGCCGCGCTCCACGTCGTCCTTCTTGGTGCCGCGCAGCAGGATGCCGACGTTGTCGCCCGCCTGACCCTGGTCGAGCAGCTTCCTGAACATCTCGACGCCGGTGACGATCGTCTTGGTGGTGTCGCGGATGCCGACGATCGCCACCTCGTCACCCACCTTGACGATGCCGCGCTCGATGCGCCCCGTCACCACCGTGCCGCGGCCCGAGATCGTGAAGATGTCCTCGATCGGCATCAGGAAGTCCTTGTCGATCGCCCGCTCCGGCAGCGGCACGTTGTTGTCGACCGCATCCATCAGCTCGATGATCTTCGCCCCCCACTCGCTCGCGGGGTCGCCGCTCTCCAGCGCCTTGAGCGCCGAGCCGCGGATCACCGGCAGGTCGTCGCCCGGGAAGTCGTACTTCGACAGCAGCTCGCGCACCTCGAGCTCGACGAGGTCGAGCAGCTCGGGGTCGTCGACCATGTCGCACTTGTTCATGAACACGACGAGGTAAGGCACGCCCACCTGGCGGGCGAGCAGGATGTGCTCGCGCGTCTGCGGCATCGGACCGTCGGCGGCCGACACCACCAGGATCGCGCCGTCCATCTGCGCCGCGCCGGTGATCATGTTCTTCACGTAGTCGGCGTGACCAGGGCAGTCCACGTGCGCGTAGTGACGCTTCTCCGTCGCGTACTCCACGTGCGCCGTCGCGATCGTGATGCCGCGCTCGCGCTCCTCGGGCGCCTTGTCGATCTGGTCGAACGCCACGAAGCTCGCCAGACCCTTCGACGCCAGCACCTTCGTGATCGCCGCCGTCAACGTCGTCTTGCCATGGTCCACGTGACCGATGGTCCCGATGTTCACGTGCGGCTTGTTGCGCTCGAACTTCTCCTTGGCCATGCCCTGTCGATCCTCTTCGCGCCTGGATTGTTTGATCGCGGATGCGCGTGGAGCCCACGACCGGATTTGAACCGGTGACCCCTTCCTTACCAAGGAAGTGCTCTACCCCTGAGCCACGTGGGCAAGCTGGTTTGCCCGCGACCTGCGGGCTGTCGGTAAGCCGCGGAATCTTATGCGCCCCCCGCACAGGTGTAAACCCCGGTGGGAACAACACCCCGAGGGAGTCGCCTTCGCCCCCGTCCAGCGGCTTTGGCCCCGACCTGCCGCTGGACCTGCGGATTGTCGCAGACGACCGCCGAAATGTCCAGAAAACCGGACGCCAGCGGTCCAGGTGGGATAATCGCCGCTGGCCAGATGGCGGATGTCACCCTCGACCGCGTGAGCAAACGGTATGGCCCGGTGGTGGCCGTCGACGACGTCAGCCTCGCCATCCGAGACGGCGAGCTGATGGTGCTCGTCGGCCCCTCCGGCTGCGGCAAGTCGACGCTGCTGCGGACGATCGCCGGCCTGGAGACGGCGAGCGCGGGCACCATCTCCATCGGCGGCCGCGTCGTCAACGACGTGGCGCCGAAGGACCGCGGCATCGCCATGGTGTTCCAGAGCTACGCGCTCTACCCGCACATGACGGTGCGGAGCAACCTCGAGTACGCGCTGAAGATCGCCAAGACCCCGGCGGCCGAACGCCAGCGGCGCGTCGAGGCGGCGGCGGAGACGCTCGAGCTCACGGCCCTGCTCGACCGCTATCCCAAGCAGCTCTCGGGCGGCCAACGCCAGCGCGTCGCCGTCGGGCGCGCCATCGTGCGGCAGCCGGCGGTCTTCCTCTTCGACGAGCCGCTCTCCAACCTCGACGCCAAACTCCGCGTGCAGATGCGCGCCGAGCTGTCGAGGCTCCACCGGCAGCTGGGCGCGACGATGATCTACGTCACCCACGACCAGGTGGAGGCGATGACGCTGGGCGACCGCATCGCGCTGCTCAAGGGCGGGCGCCTGCAGCAGGTGGGGGCGCCGCTCGAGCTCTACGACCGGCCCGCCAACGCCTTCGTTGCCGGCTTCATCGGCACGCCGCCGATGAACCTGCTGGCAGCGGTGATCGGCAACGGCCCAGGCACGCTCGACGGTGCGGGCTTCAGCCTGCCGGTGCCGGCGGCGTGGGAGCCGTGGGCGCGCGAGTCGCGCGGCCGGCGCGTGCTCGTCGGCATCCGCCCCGAGCACCTGCTGCCGCCGGGACGCGAGGCGACTGGGCCCGCGGCGCCGTTGCGCGTCGAGCTCGACATCGTCGAGACGCTGGGGCACCAGTCGATCGCGCACGGGCGGATCCGGGAGGCGGCGATGGTGGCCATCCTCGAGCCCACCGCGGCGCCGCCGCCGGGGAGCGTGCTGGAGCTGCAGGTACCGCTTTCGGCGCTGCACGTCTTCGACGCCGAGAGCAGCGAGCGACTGCTCGACACTTAGAGCCGGGTGGGGCGCCCCCTGCCCCTGGAGGGGCAGGGGGTCGGGGGGAGAGGGGTGAGACGAAACACAGGGGAGGGGGTCGGGCGGGCGGCGGCAGCGGGCTCTGCCCGCGGGGGGGACTTCCCCGCCGGCTTCCTCTGGGGCGCGGCGACCTCCGCCTACCAGATCGAGGGATCGCCGCTGGCCGACGGCGCCGGGCCAAGCATCTGGCATCGCTTCACCCACACGCCCGGCATGGTGCGCGACGACGACACCGGCGACGTGGCGTGCGACCACTATCGCTGCATGCCCGACGACGTCGCGCTGATGCGCGACCTGGGGCTCAACGCCTACCGCTTCTCCATCGCCTGGTCGCGCGTGCTGCCCGACGGCGTCGGCCTAGTCAACCAACGCGGCCTCGACTTCTATCGCCGGCTCGTCGACGCGTTGCGCGCGGCGGGGATCGCGCCCGTGGCGACGCTCTATCACTGGGACCTGCCGGCGACGCTCGACGACCGCGGCGGCTGGACGAACCCCGACGTGGCGGCCTGGTTCGCCGACTACGCCGCGACCTGCGTGCGGGCGCTCGACGGCGTCGAGCTGTGGGCGACGATCAACGAGCCTTGGGTCGTGGCTGACGGCGGCTACCTGCACGGCGAGCTGGCGCCAGGGCGCCGCAGCGCCTTCGCTGCTGCCGGCGCCGCCCACAACCTGCTGCGCGCCCACGCCGCGGCAGTGGATGCCTGCCGGCCGTTCGCCGCCGGCAAGCTGGGCCTGGTGGTCAACCTCGCCCCCAAGCACCCGGCGAGCGACGGCGACGACGATCGCGCCGCGGCGGCGCGCGATGACGCCTACATGAACCGTCACTACCTCGACCCTGCCCTGCTCGGGGCCTACCCGCCGGAGCTCGCCGCGATCTACGGCGAGGCGTGGAGCGAGCGCTACGAGGCGGAGGCCGCAGCGTTGAAGGCGCCGATCGACTGGCTGGGCGTCAACTACTACACGCGCAACGTCGTGCGCCACGATCCGGAAACCTGGCCCACCGCGGCGGCACCGGTGCGTCGGCGGCAGAGCGCCCACACCGAGACCGACTGGGAGGTCTACCCCGCCGGTCTCGCCGAGATTTTGCGCTGGGTGCGCCAACGCTACGGCGAGCTGCCGCTGTACGTCACCGAGAACGGTGCGGCCTTCTACGACCCGCCGACGGCGGGCGAGGGGCGCATCGACGATCCGCTGCGCGTCGCCTACCTGCGCGACCACCTGCTCGCCGTGGCCGGCTGCCTGGCGGAGGGCGTCGACGTACGCGGCTACTTCGCCTGGTCCCTCCTCGACAACCTCGAGTGGGCGCACGGCTTCTCGAAGCGTTTCGGCATCGTGCACGTCGACTTCGCCTCGCAGCGGCGCACCGTGAAGGCGAGCGGCCGGTTCTACTCGCAAGTGGCGCGCAGCAACGGCGCCGCCCTGCGCGACTGACTGGCGGGACGAAGCGGGTCAGCCGCAGCGCACGTGGATGCGCAGCTCGGCTCCCGGCTCCACCTCGCCGAGCGTGTCGCCGGCGAGCGCTTCGCCGTTCACTTCCACCGTCACCGCTCCCACCGCGAGCGTCGCATCGCGCGCGATCTCGATCTCCAGCGTCGCCCCCCGCCACGGCCGCCGCATCCGCGCCCCCGGCCAGTGCGGCGGCAGGCAGGGGTCGAAGCGCAGCCCCTCCCACGTCGGCCGCACGCCGAGCACCCACTCCGACACGATGCGCGGCAGCCACGCCGCCGACCCGGTGTACCAGGTCCAACCGGCGCGCCCGCGCGAGCGGCGAGGCCGGACCGTCGACGTTGCCGGGCAGCACGTAGGGCTCGGCCCAGTAGCGGTCGGCATCCTTGCTGGTGGGGTCGATGGCGGCGAGCAGCGCCGCCACCAGCTCGGCGTCCTTCTGCTTGGCGGCGGCGGCGATCGCCCACGTCGCGGCGTGGGTGTAGACGCCGCCGTTCTCGCGCAGCCCGGGCGCGTAGCGGGTGATGTACCCGATCGTCTCGTCAGGCTCCGTGTAGGCGGGCGCCAGCAGCAGCGCGCCGGCCGGCGTCACCAGGTGCTCGCGCACGGCAGCCAGGCAAGCGGCCGCCCGCTCGCGGCGGCGCCACGTCGGCGAGGATCGCCCACATCTGCGGGTTGAGGTAGATGCGCCCCGCGGCGTTGGCGGCGCTGCCGATCCAGCTGCGGTCGTCGCGCGTCGCCCGCCGGTACCAGCCGCCGTCCCAGCCGTGCTCGTTGATGGCGGCGATCAGCGCATGGCGGCGCGCCAGCAGCTCGGCGGCACGTCCGGGACGGTCGCGCTCGCCCAGCCGCTTGTGGATCTCCGCCCAGTCGGCGAGCAGGCCGGCGAGGAACTGCGCCAGCCACACCGACTCGCCGCGTTCCTCGAGCCCCACCGCCGACAGGCCGTCGTTCCAGTCGCCGCCGCCGATGTAGGGCAGGCCGCGCTCGCTGGTGCGCGCGAAGCTCTTCTCGAAGGCGCGCTCGACGTGCTCGAGCAGCGGCGCCGGCCGGGCATCGTCGAGGAATGGCGCCTCGTCGTCGAGGATGGTGAGGTCGCCCGTCTCCTTGACGTAGTTGGCGGTGACGAAGGCGAGCCAGAGCAGGTCGTCGGTCATCCGCGTCACGTGGCCCTGCTCGGACAGCGGGTGCCACCAGTGGTAGACGGAGCCGTCGGCGAACTGGTGGGCGGCGTGCAGCGCGACCTGCTCGCGGCAGCGCGGCGGGTCGACGGTGAGCCACACCTGCGAGTCCTGCAGCTGGTCGCGGAAGCCGTAGGCGCCGCTCTGCTGGTAGTAGCCGGCGCGGCCGAAGAGACGGGCCGAGATCGCCTGGTAGCGCAGCCAGTCGTTGGCGAGCGCGTCGAGCGGTGGCTCCGGCGTCTCGATGCGGTGCGGGGCGAGCCACCCCCGCCAGCGCTCGACGGCGCCGGCGATGGCGGCGTCCATCGCCGCCGGCTGCGCGAAGCGATGGGCGAGGGCGAGCGCCCCCAGCGCGTCGCCGGCGGTGGCGAGGACGAAGCCGCCGTCCCAGGCGTCGCCGGCGCCGAGCTCGACGGCGCAGCAGAGGGCGGCCACCGGATCGTGGTGGCGGCCGAAGAGCCCCGGCCACTCCTCGCCGCGCTGCAACGCGCGCGGCTGCCGCCAGTCGCCGTAGCGGCCGAGGAAGGCGCTCTTGTCCCCCTCGGCGCGCCTCCACCGGCTGCGCCGCGGCGAGGGCGCTCCAGAACGGGAAGTCGCGGTTCCAGTGCCCCCAGCGCCGCGACGGCAGGTCCCACATGTGGCTGCCGGCGACGACGGCGCGCGCCGCCTCGTCGTGGCGGGTCTCCAGGAACAGCTTCTGGAACTCGCGGCGCGGCGCCGGGGCGACGCCGAGGTTCCACTCCAGGTAGGCGACGAGCGCGAGGCGGCGGGCGCGCCCGCTCTCCTCCTCCAGCCGCAGCCGCCAGAGCTCCACCGTCTCCTCGGCGTCGACCGACAGCGTCCAGGCGGCGCGCACGCCGCGGTAGGTGCTCTCGAAGGTGGTGTAGCCGAGCCCGTGCCGGCAGGCGAAGCGGTCGTAGCGCGGCCAACAGGGCGCGGGCGAGAGCGACCACACCTCGTCGGCGTCGCGGTCCCAGAGGTAGAGGAAGCGCCCCGAGCGGTCCTCGGCGAGGTCCTGCTGCCAGCGCACGAGCACGCCGAGCTGCGAGTTGTCGATCCACGAGAAGCCGCTGCCGGTCTGCGACACCGCGAGGCCGACGCGCGGGTTGGCGATGACGTTGGCCCACGGCCGCGGCGTGCGAGGGTCGGTGATGACGTACTCGCAGCCATCGGCGGCGAAATGGCCGTAGCGGCCCGGGCGCAGGCCGGCGAGGTCGAAACCGGGGAGGCGGCGCTCAGGGTCCATCTGGAGACAAGGGAAGTTCCACCACGAAGTCGACGACGGCGGGAAGCTGCCGCACGGTGACCGTGCCGTCCGCCGCCGCCTCGACCGCACGACCGTCGACGGCGGCCGCGAGCGCTCGCTCCCGCGATGGCGGCACCAACACGAGGCCGCCGGGCGGCACTCGCATCCCGCTCGCGACGCGGAAGCGGTAGCCGTTGCCGCTGCGCGCCAGCGAGTACGACAGCTCTCCCCACGGCGTCGCGAGGCCGCGCACGGCGATCCCCTGCGGCCGCTCGAGCCAGCTCGCCGGCACGCCGGCGCCGAGCACCAGCGCCGCGTCCTCGGTGCGCTCGAAGGCGAAGAGGTCGAGGAACGAGCGGATGAAGTCCGATCCCACCCAGCCGTGCGGCAGGTCGCCGAGGAAGCGGTGCGCGCGGTAGTCGTGATGCACCGCCTCGGGCCAGCCGTTCCATCCCGCCGGCCGCTGGTCGCGCAGGTAGTAGGCGAGCAGCTCGTGCGCGCGCGCCTTCCACTTCGGGTCGGCGAGCGACAGCCGCACGAAGGTGCCGACGTGGCGCAGCTCGTAGGGCGTATACGTCTCCCACTCGCGCCGGTCGTCGCGGCGGGCGACGAGCTCGTGCCAGAAGCGCTCGAAGGTGGCCTCGACGGCGTCGCGCGGCAGGTACGCGAGCAGGCCGCCGGGGTCGAGCATGGTGGTGGTCGACGTCGAGTCGAAGTCGGCGAGGTCGGCGCTCGCCGGCAGGTAGGCGAGGCGTTGTGTAGCGTGCACGCGCTCGATCGAGGCGAGGAAGTCGGCGCGGAACCCGTCGCGCCGCAGCGCCCAGGAAGCGGCGAGCTCGGGCTTGCCCAGCGCCGCCGCCAGCGTCACCGCGTCGTCGAGGCCGCGGTAGGCGAAGGTGTCATCCCAGTAGGAGTGCACGGGCTTGGCCGAGTAGCCCTCGTGGCTGATCGACTCCGGCAGCAGGCCGAAGAAGAGCTGCTTCGCACCGGCGCGGTAGTCGTCGGTGCGCCGCTGCTGTCGCAGCGCCTCGATCGCGTCGACGGCGGCGGTGACGTGCGGGAACAGCTTCGCAGCGAAGTCGCGGTCGCCGCGTGTAGCGATAGACCTCGGCGATCAGGTGCACCAGCTCGCCGTGGCTGTCGTTCTCCGGCACCGGGTCGGCGCCGCGGCGGTCGACGCAGCAGGGGACCTTGCCGTCGGGATACTGGTGGCCGGCGAACCAATCGCGCGAACTCGCGCACCTCGCCGGCGTGCCGCAGCCGCAGCAGCGCGACGCCGGTGAGCGCGCCGTCGCGGATCCACGAGCGCGCGTAGGCGCGCGAGCCCGGCTGGATGCCGGGGCCGTCGCGGTGGATGAGGATCCACGCCAGGTTGGAGCGCATGCTGCGCAGCAGCGGCGCCGCCTCCGGCGGCAGGTCGAGATCCACGCCGTCGAGCGCGGCGCGCCAGCTCTCGCGCGCGGCAGCCTCCGCCGCCGCGAAGTCCTCGGCCTCGACGGGCTGCGGCCGCTCCCGCGGCGAGTCGACGCCGCAACCGTGGTAACAGGCGATCACCTCGATCGCCGCGCCGGGGGCGAGCTCCGCCGCCCAACTCATCGCCGCCGTCGCGAGACCCGTGGCGTCTTGGATGCGCGCTTCACTCGGCGGGTCGCCGGCGGCGAGCCGCTCGCGCAGGGGTCCTTCGTCGAAGGCCAGCGTGCCGCACGCGGACGGCCGCGGCGAGAAGACGACCTCCGTGGACGAGGCCCGGACTACGTCACCGTCGCACTCGGGCGTGACGAGGGGCGCCACTCCGCCGCCGCCGTTGAGGAACTGGTACGGCGGGTCGACCTGGAACGGCCGCGTGGCGAGCACCAGCTCGGCCTTCCGCCGCTCTCCGGACTCGTTGACGAGCCGGTAGCGCGCGAGCAGCCTGCCGTGGCCCTCCTGCTCGGCGGCGAGCGGCGTCACCTCCAGCCGCGCCTCGGGCATCGTCCAGCGCACGGTGGGCATCGGCAGGTCGCCGCCGGCGAGGCTGCGCGAGGTCTCGACGTCGGCCCAGGTGAAGAGCCGCTCGCCGAGGCGAACGAAGGGCTCCAGGCTCGGGCCGCGCTGGCGGAGCTCCAGGCACCGTCCTCGGAGAGCAGCGACTCTTCCTGCGCGCCAGCGATGCCGACCACGGTCCAGTAGACGGCCTCGCTGAACCCGCGCGGCCAAGTGCCTCGCGGAGCCTCGGCGGCGAGCGCGGCGATGAAGTCGTTCTTCGAGGCGCCGTAGGAAAGCGGCCGCACGATCAGCTCGGCGAGGCCGCAGCCGTCGTCGCCGCAGGCGCCGGCGGGCAGCAGCACGCGCAGGTATCGCGCCTCGCCCTCGGCCAGCGGGATCTCGCTGCGCAGAGCGCCGCCGCGCGAGACGACGGCGCCCTCGCCCCACTCCCGGCCGTCGTTCGACAGCTGGACGGTGAGCTGGCGAGGGCCGCGCGCCGGCGGCCTACCCTCGACCGCCCCGGGCTGCGGGCGCTCCCAGGCCAGGGTCACGCCGCCGAGCTCGCGCAGCCCGCCGAGGTCGACGGTGAGCCGGCCGCCGCCGGGGCCGGGGCGCCACGCCGTGCGATCGTCGCCGTCGACGGCGGCAGCGGCCGGATGGCCCGGCTGGTCCGCGTCGGCGTCGGCGCGCGGCGGTGCGCTCGTCTCGACGAGCGGCGGCATCGCCACCAGCTCGAGCCCGGCGACGAAGATCGTGCCCGTGCCGCCTTCGGCCGCCGAGATGGTGATCTCCAGCGCGCTCGTACGTTGCAGCTCCTGCTCGCGCCGCGGGCCCCAGGCGAAGGCGATCTGCCGCTTCTTGACGCGCACCCGCTCCCACGCCGACGGCCACTCCCGCGCGCGGTCGACGTGCCACCAGACGTTGTCCCCGCTCGCGTCGACGAGCTTGAGCTCGAGATTGTTTCGCGGCCCCACGCCGTGCAGCTGATAGCGGATCTCGTAGCGCGGCGGCAGCTCGATCGCCACCGTGCGCCGTGCCGCCGCCCAGCCGCCGCGGCCATGGAAGTCGTAGTCGATGCGCAGCGCCGGCTCGCTGTTCGGGCCGACGCCCTGGCCGACCCGCATCTCGACGCCGGCAGCGGGCACCGCCTGCCACTCCCCCACCGCCCCGAGCAGCGGCGTGCGTCCGCCTCGCGCTTCCGGCGGCTCCGCGCCCAGGAAGCTCAATGCCAGCGCCAAGACCAGCAGCCCGCGGGCGGAGAAGGCCCTGTATGCAAGGCGCGCGAAGCGGGGGAGACCGAGGCGTACGTCGGCGTACGCCGCAGGGCGCCCACGCGAGCGCAACGCCGCAGACAGGGCCTTCTCCGCCCGCGGCCGGGTCATTCCTTGACGCTCCCCATGAGGATGCCTTCGATGTAGTGCCGCTGCAGCGGCGAGGAAGAGCAGCAGCACCGGCAGCACGGTGACGACGGCGCCGGCCATCATCAGCTCGGTGTCCTGCACGTGCTCGCCGGAGAGGTTGGCGAGCGCCACCGGCAGCGTGTACTTGCTCTCGTCGGTGAGCACGATCAGCGGCCACATGAAGTCGTTCCAGCGGAGAGGAAGGTGAAGACGCCGAGGGTGACGAGGATCGGCCGCAGCAGCGGCAGCACGATCGTCCAGTAGATGCGCAGCTCGCGAGGCGCCGTCGAGGCGCGCCGCGTCGAGCAGCTCGTCGGGGATGCCGAGCGCGAACTGGCGGATCAGGAAGATGCCGAAGACGGTGGCGATGCCCGCCACGAGCGACGCCGCCGAAGGAGTTGACGAGGCCGAGGCCGCGGATCTCCAGGAAGAGCGGCAGCACCGTCACCTGCGGCGGCACGATCGAGCGTCGCCAGCAGCAGCGCGAAGAGACGGACGCGGCCGCGGAAGCGCAGCTTGGCGAAGGCGTAGCCCGCCATCGAGTTGCAGAGCAGCGAGACGGCGGTGATCAGCGAGGCGAGCAGCAGCGCTGTTGCCGAGGGTCCGGCCGAGGTCGAGCCGCTCGAAGAGCGTCGCGTAGTGCTCCAGCGTCGGCCGCGACGGCAGCAGCCGCGGCGGCAGCGTCATCGCCTCGCCCGCGGGCATCAGCGACGCCGAGACCATCCACAGCAGCGGCAGCGGCGGTGAGCAGCGCCAGCAGCAGCCAGCGCGCCGTTGACGGCCACGCAATGGCCGAGCGCGCCAGCGGTTCATCGCTCCGTCCTCCGGCGCAACAGCACCTGCAGCGCGCGTGGCCGCGAGCATCAGCGCGAAGAGCACGAAGGCGATGGCCGCCGCGTTGCCCATGTTCCACCAGCGGAAGCCCTGCTGGTACATCAGCAGCGCGACCGAGGTGGTGGCGTAGAGCGGGCCGCCGCGGGTCATCACGTAGGGCTCGGCGAAGATCTGGAACAGGCCGACGGTGGTGATCACCGCCACGAACAGGGTCGTCGGCCGCGAGCAGCGGCAGCGTGATGTCGCGCAGCTGCCGCCAGGCGCCGGCGCCGTCGAGCTCCGCCGCCTCGTAGAGCGACTCGCGGGATCGCCTGCAGGCCGGCGACGTAGATCACGCAGGCCGTAGCCGAAGCTGCGCCAGACGGCGAGCAGCGTGATCGCCACCATCGCCCAGCGCGGGATCGCCGAGCCAGTCGATCGGCGGCAGGCCGAGCAGCGCCGAGCATCTGGTTGATCAGGCCGTAGCGCGGGTGGTAGAGGTAGCGCCAGACCACCGCCACGGCCACCAGCGTCGTCACCACCGGCGCGAAGAAGATGGTGCGGAAGAGGCCGCGGAAGCGCGCCAGCTGCGAGTTCACCAGGAGCGCGCCGCCGAGCGAGAGCGCCGAGCGTCAGCGGCACGCCGAGCAGCGACGAAGACCAGCGTGTTGCGCAGCGCCTGCCAGAACAGCGGGTCGCGCAGCAGCCGGAGGTAGTTGTCGCAGGCCGACGAAGCGCACGTTGCGCGAGGTCGGCGAGGGCGTAGATGTCGAAGTCGGTGAGCGACAGGAACAGGGCCGCGATCAGCGGGCAGCGCGAAGAACAGCGACGATGGCGCCGCAGCGCGGGCGACAGCAGCAGCCAGGCCGCCCGCGCGCTCGGCGCGGCGAGCCGCGCAGGTCGTCCGATCCGGCGTCACGCGCTTCATCCGCCGCTCCGCTGCTGGCGCGGTCGAGCATCCAGCGCCGCTTCTCGAGCATCCGGTCGACGTCGGCGTCGAGGGCGGCGAGCGACGGTGTCGAGGTCGGCCGGCCGCCGCGCATCACCTGCTCGGCGCGCTCGGCGACGCGGGTGGCGATGCGCTCCCACTCCGGCACCTTGGGCGTGCGGCAGCGACGTTGCTCGAGCTGCGCGAGGAACGGCGCGCGCCTTGGGGTCGTCGGCGAGGCCCGGTGCGCTTCCACGCCGAGCGGCGCGCCGGCAGGTCGCCGGTGAGCTCGTAGAAGCGCGCCTGCTGCGCGGGCGCGGAGAGGTACTCCAGCCATTTCCAGGCGGCGTCGGGCGTGCGCGGCGCGGCGGAAGATCACCAGGCTCGAGCCGCCGGCGAGCGAGACGCCGGGCTACGGCATGCCCGCGTCCGGCGGCGGCAGCGGCGCCGTCGCCCAGCGGTCCTGCATGTCGGCGGGGATGCGGCTCGCGGAACTCGCCGAGGTTCCACGGGCCGGTGATCACCATCGCGAAGTACCCCTCGGCGAACTGCTGGTAGAGGTTGGCGACGCCCTGCAGCGTCGAGCGGCGGCGCCAGGCCGCGCGTGTAGAGGTCGAGGTAGAAGGCCATGGCGCGGCGGAAGCGCGGGTCGCGGAAGGTGCCGCGCCGGCCGCCGGCGGCGAGCAGCGCGGCGCCGTCTGCAGCCCGAAGATGACCGGCTGCGTCCACTCGTCGATGGGCAGCAGGATGGCGTAGCGGTCGGCGCCGCCCTGCGCGCTTGATCCGCTCCATCGCCGCGCGCCACTCGGCCCAGCTGCGCGGCGGCCACGGCAGCGCCGGTCGCTCGCCACGAGGTCGGTGCGGTAGAAGAGCAGCGCGCGTGTCGACGTACCAGGGCACGCCCCAGGTCGTCGCCGTCGACGACGTTGGTGTCCCAGATGCCGGGGAAGTAGTCGCCGCGCGCGATCGCGGCGGCGTTGCCGGCGAGCCGCGCGTCGAGCGGCGCCAGGGCGCCCAGCGCGACGAACTCCGGGATCCAGGTGTTGCCGAGCTGCGCGGCGTCGGGCGTGGCGTCGCCCGACGAAGGCGGTGAGCAGCTTCTCGTGCGCGGCGGTCCAGGGGATCTGCTGGACCTCGACCCGGATGTCGCGGGTGGCGCCGCTCGAACTCCGGCACCAGCTCGCGCACCACCTCGCCCTCGCGGCCGAAGGCCCAGAAGCGGACGGTGGCGATGCCGTCGTCGCGCTGCGGCACCACAGCCGCCGCATGAGCGAGCGCCAGCAGCAGAGCGAGCCCGACGGCGGCGCACGTCGCCGGCACTGCGCGTCGCAGCCATCCGCCGGTGAACCCCGCGCGCTCGAGCCCGCGGCGCATGTGCGGGTTGCGCCGCATCAGTCGCCAGACCAGACCCGTGCGGTGGTTCTCGATCATCGCCAGGATCGGCCCCTGGTCGATGCCGAGGTAGTCGGTGTCGAACCAGCCGACGCCCGGCACGACCTTGCCGTGCTGCACCGTCACGTCGTAGCGGAAGCGTCGGGTTGAAGGCGTCGAGGAAGCCGTACTTGCCGTACAGGTGCTCGCCGTAGCGTCGCCGCATCGCCATCAGCGCCGGGATGGCGATCTCGGGCGCGAAGGGCATCGAGCCGCCGGCGGCGGTGGGCGCGAGCGTGCCGTCGTCGCCGCAGCTCGGGGCCGACGCCGCGCGCCGGCGTAGGTCCAGAAGCGGCGCTTCTCGCCGTCGATCGGCAGCTCGACGTCGAGCCGGCCCGTCGCAGGCGGTGAGCCCCCAGACGTCGGCGCCGTAGCCGTCGACCAGCGGCGCGGGTTCTCGATCGCCTAGGCGCGCTGCGCCAGCGTCGCGCGGCGCGAGTTCTCGAAGTAGTCGATCCCCTTGCCGCGCATGTAGGCGTCGCGGATGCCGCGGAAGTCGATCCACACGTGGCTGTACTGGTGGCCGAACAGCGGCGCGAAGAGCAGGTGCTCCTGGCCCTGGAAGGTGTCGCCAGTGGTAGGTGCTCGTCCACGCCTCCCACGCCGCCGGCTCGATCGGGATGCGTCGGCGAGCCGAGGGCGAGGACGTAGAGGATCATCGCCTCGTTGTAGCCGTGCCAGTCGTAGTCGATGAACCCCTTCTCCGGGTGCCAGCCCATGGCGACCCGCGGCGCGTCGGGCTGCGCCCAGCTCCAGTCGACCCGCGGGTAGAGCTTCTCGGCGAGCTCGCGGATCTCGCGCTCCTCGGCGTCGTCGCGGTCGAAGTACTCGCCGCAGAACAGGACGCCGGCGAGCAGGAGGGTGGTGTCGATGGTCGACAGCTCGACCTGCTCGAAGCGCATCCCGGTCTCCATGTCGAGGAAGTGGTAGAAGAAGCCCCGGTAGCCGGTCGACGCCCGCGCGGCTCGGGCCCCTGCGGCGCGTTCCAGAGGAAGCGCAGCGTGTGGAGCAGCGCGCTGCCGCGCCTGCTCGCGGGTGATCCAGCCGCGCTCGACGCCGATCGGGTAGGCGGTGAGGCCGAAGCCGATGGCGGCGACGCGGGCGAAGGACTGCGTCGGCCAGCGGTCGGGGATGAGGCCGGTGTGCGGGTCGGCGAGGTCCCAGAACCAGCGGAAGGTGCGCTCCTGGAGGTCGTCGAGGAACGCCTCCTGCGCGGCTGCCGATGGCGTCGCGCGCGCGACCGCGACGGGCGCGCTCGTCTCCGTGGGCGCCGGCGCCGGCGGCGCCGCGACGCTGCAGCCGACCGCGAACGCCAGCAGCGCCGCCCACAGCGGCCCGAGCCAGAGCCGCACGCCGAGGCGGCCATCCGCCTCGACGCGAGAACGAGGGCGAGGCGCTTTCGGCTCGCCCTCGGTGCGTCATCGGCGCTCATCGCTCAGAAGCTCACCCGCGCGCCGACCTGGAAGCGGCGGGTGTTGAACTCGGTGCGCGGGTTGCCGAAGTTGGGGTTGACGTTCGGCAGCCGCGGCACGTCGGCGTCGAAGTTGCTGTCGTTGTCGAAGTCGAAGATGTTGAAGCCTTCGGCGATGAGCGTCACCGCCACGTCGTGGATCGCCGGCGCCTGCCACTCCAGGCGCAGGTCGACGCTGCGATAGACCCAGGCATCCGGGATGATGAAGTCCTTCTTGTCGGCGCGGCCTTCGTTCCAGCGCACGGTGAAGGGGTCGTTCGAGTCGTCGAAGACGGTGAACGGCACGCCGGAGCCGAGGGTGATCAGGCCCGAGACCTGGAAGTTGGCGGGCAGCAGGTAGGTGCCGGACGCCACCACCCGGTGGCGCTCGTCGTTGGTGCCGGGGAACTCGTAGAGCGACGAGCTGTCGATGTAGTCGAAGGCGCCGAAGGCGACGCCCTCGCCGGCGTTGTCGGTGCCGGTCTGCTTGGCCTCGGCGTAGGTGTAGGCGAAGTTGAAGCCCCACTTGCCGTCGCTGGTCATCGGGCGGTCGAGCGTCAGGTAGATGGCGTCGTACCAGGTGCGCCGCACGTCGACGGTGTAGAAGACGCGCGCGTAGCCGGGGATCTGCACGTTGTTGCCGAAGCGGTCGTTGAAGGAGGTGCCGGGCGGCAGGTCGGCGAAGAAGTACATCAGGTTGTTGTAGCTGCGCACGCCGGCGTAGGTGAGCGAGCCCAGCCAGCGGCCGAGCTGCTGGCGGACGCCGAACTTCCACTGGTCCGAGCGCGGCGGGTTCAGGTCGTTGTCGACCAGGAAGACCTCCGGGCCCGGCGTCTGGCCGCTGGCCACCAGCTGCGCGCAGCGCCTCGCCGGAGAGGTAGCTGGGGTCCCACTGCAGCGCCGGCACGCCGCAGTTGGGCGCCGGCGTGCCGTCGGCCGAGAAGCAGAAGGAGTAGATCTTGAACTGCTGCCGGTACGCCTCGTCGAAGATGTCGTTGAGGATGACGCGGTCGTAGTACTTGCCCCAGCCGCCGAAGACCACCGTCTTGGCGTTGCCGCGCACGTCCCAGGCGAAGCCGAGGCGCGGCTGGAACATGTCGTAGCGCGCGTCGCGGTCGTTGCCGTCGGTGGTGAAGCGGTCGAGGTCGAGGAAGTCGCGGATGCACCAGGTGTTTTGCCCGCCCACCGGCTGCGAGTAGGTGCGGCAGGCGCCCTGCAGCGCCGCCACCAGCTCGGGCGGCGTGCGGTAGTCGTTGTTGATCATGTTCGACTCGTAGTCCCAGCGCACCCCGAGGTTGAGCGTCAGGTTGGGCAGCACCTGCCAGTCGTCCTGCAGGTAGAGGCCGACCTGGGTGTTGTCGAACTCGAGGGTGGGATCGCCGAAGCCGACGCGGGCCTGGAACGGGAACTGCCACTGCTCGTCGCTGCGGAACTCGAAGAGGCCGTTCTCGAAGGTGAACTTGGTGACCTCGTAGTCGAGCTGCGCCGCGGCGATGCCGCCCTTGAAGGCGTGCGTCCCGTGCCAATCCATGAAGTAGGAGACGTCGTCGCGGATGCCGAGGCGGTCCTGCGCGAAGTCCTGCGTGGCGTCCTTGCCGCCGACGTCGAGGATGCCGAAGTAGTTCTGGCGCGGCGTCGAGTCGTCGAGCGCCGTCGGGCTCCATCCCAGCTGCTGCCAGGAGAGGGTGGCCTCGTTGAGCCAGTTGCCGAATACCGCTTGGTGCTTGCCGACCAGCGCGTCGGTGGTGATCTCGATGCTCTCGGCGCCGTCGCGCGTGCGCTGGCCGCCGAAGCCGCGGATCTCCTGCTCGTCGCGCCGGTGATAGGTGGCGTAGAGCTCGCGCCCCGGCGCCGACTGCCAGTTGACCTTGCCGAAGTAGAGGTCGGACTCGAACGGCGTCGTCAGCACGCCGGTCTCGTACTGGCCGAGGAACTGCTGCACGCTCGGCGGCGCCAGCGCGAAGTTGCTGCCGCGAAACACCGTGGCGTCGCGGTCCTGCTCCTGACCCTCGTAGGAGACGAAGAAGTGCAGCTTGTCCTTGACGATCGGGCCGCCGATGGCGAGGCCCCACTGCTTGCGCTCGTAGTCCGGCTTCTCGTCGCCGCGGTCCTTCGAGAAGTCGTCCTGGGTCACCATGCCCTTGTCCTGGAGCAGGTAGAAGGCGTCGCCGCGGAAGTCGTTGCCGCCCGAGCGGGTCACCGCGGTGATCACCGCCGCCGCCGCCTTCTCGTACTCCGCCTTGTAGTTCTGGGTGAGGACCTGGAACTCCTGCACGGCGTTCTGCGGGAACGGGTTGCCGCGGCTGCTGTCCTGCATGAAGGCGCCGCCCTGCAGCACGTCGTTCTTGTACGACAGGCCGTCGACGAAGACGTTGACCTGCCGCGCGTCGGCGCCGCCGCTGCGGAACTTCTGCCCCGCCTCGTCGGCGTTGTCGGTGAAGCGCACGCCGGGGGCGAGGGCGGCGAACTGCAGGAAGTTGCGGTTGCCCTGCGGCAGCGTCTCGATCTGCTCGGGGGTGACGTTGGTGGCGACCTCGGAGCTCTTGGTCTCCAGCAGCAGCTGGACGCCGGTGCCGAAGACCGTGACGTCCTGGGTGAACGGCGTGTTCTCGGCGACGCTGAGCTCGACCTCGACGTCCTGGCCGAGGAGGAGCTGGACCTCGTGGCTCGCGGTGGCGCCGCTGGCCGACGTCGCGGCCACGGCGTAGACGCCGGGCGCCAGGCCGGCGAGCGCGAAACGCCCCTGGTCGTCGGCGGTGACGCTGCGGGTGAAGCCGCTCTCGGTGTCGACGGCTTCGACCTTGGCGCCCGCCGCGGGTCCGGCGGCATCCTTGACCGCGCCGCGGATCGACGACGTCGTGTTCTGCGCCGCCGCTGCCGTCGCGAGCAGCAGCAGGGCGCAAGCCCAACCGAAGAGTGACGCCGGGAGCAGCGCTCCCGGATGGCGCCTTTGGCGCCTGAAGGTCTGCCTCATGAGATCTTCCTCCGTTTGGTAGCGGTTCACTTGGTTCTTTTCTTTTTGGACGCCCCCGCCGACGCGGCGGTGGAGGCGCGAATGGCCAGGGTCGGGGCGATCACGGTGTGCATGGGGCCGCCTTCAGGATGACCGGGCTGCCCGTCGACGGCGGCGAGCAGCCGCGCCATCGCCTGCCTGCCGAGCTCGGCGATGGGCACCTGCACGGTGGTCAGCGCCGGCGTCAGGTAGCGCGCGATGGGGACGTCGTCGAAGCCCACCAGCGAGACGTCCTCGGGCACGCGCAGGCCGCGCTCGCGCATGGCGGCCAGGCAGCCGATCGCCATGGCATCGTTGGCGGCGAAGATCGCCGTCGGGTGCGGCATCAGCGCCGCCATCTTGGCGCCCGCCTGCAGCCCCGACTCCTCGCCGAAGTCGCCCGCCATCTCGAGACGCGGCACGATCGGCAGGCCGCCCTGCTCCAGCGCCTCGCGGTAGCCGGCCAGCCGCTCGGCGGCGTCGGCGTTGCCGGCAGGACCGCCGACGAAGGCGATGCTGCGGTGGCCGAGGCCGATGAGGTGCTCGACGGCGAGCCGGGCGCCGAGGCGGTTGTCGATGCGCAGCGAGTCGTGTCCGCCGGCGCCGTCGTCGTCCCCCGCCGCAGGCTCGCTCCTCGGGTTGAGCAGCACCACCGGCACCCGCCGCGGCAAGACCTTGTCGAGCCAGGCGCGGCCGAGCGCCGGCGTCATCAGGATGAGCCCGTCGACGCGCCCGTGCAGCGTTTGCAGCAGCGCCGCCGTCTCCGCCGCGTCGCTGTGCGAGCCCGACACCAGCAGGTGGTAGCCGGCGGCGCGCGCGGCGAGGTCGATGCCGCGCACGATCTCGCCGAAGAAGGCGCCGTGCATGTCGGGCAGCAGGACGCCGATCGACATCGTCCGCCGCGTCGACAGGCTGCGCGCGGCGCTGTGCGGCACGTAGCCCAGCCGCTCGACGGCGTCGAGCACGCGCTGGCGCGTCTCGGCACGCACGGGCCCCTTGTCGTTGAGCACCCGCGACACGGTGGCCACCGAGGTGCCGGCGGCGCGGGCGACCTCGTAGATCGAGGGCGTGGCGACCGGCTCACCAGCCGCTGCCGACGAGGCGCGGACCGCGCGGGGGTTGCGCACGCTCTTCAGGCGACTCGGGAGTTGGGTGTAACCGCTTACAACCGAGCCGACTGTAAGCGCTTCCAGCGAAGGGTGTCAAGCGGCGACTGCGGCCGCCGGACGCCGCCTCACGGGCTCGCCGGTCGCGTCTCGAATGCGCGAGCCGCGCTTACTTGCGGAACACCGTCACCGGATCGTTGGGGTTCCGGCGCCAGCGCGGGTGGTTGAAGTGCAACACGTGGTCGCCGTTGTAGGAGACGACCGCCTCGGTGAAGGTGATCGTCCCCACCCGCCGCCAGCCGCTGATCTCGCGCCACTGCCGGACTGCCGGGGTCCCCTTCGTCACCCCGGTGTCCGTGGTCTCGATGCGGAAGACCAGCGAGCGCTTCGGCGCCGGATCGCCGGGGTCGTAGATCTGCGCCATCACCTCGTCACGGACGTCGAGGGCCTTGCCGGGGATCGCCGGCTGCCGCGGATCGACGCTGAGCTGCATGAACGTCGGCGACCAGGTCGGCTCCTCGGGCGGCTTGCCGAGCTCGGCGATCTGGTAGACCTGCCGGATGGTGGGGCGCGTCTCGGCGAGCGTGAACGCGGCGCCGATGACGCCGAGCACCGCGGCACCGAGGCCCCGCCGGTAGGCTGTGGTGTTGGGGGCGTTGCGGAGGACCGCCTCGTTGATGGTGCGGCTGTACTCGCCGCCGATGTCCTGCTGGGTGATGAAGCAGGCCGTTGGCAGCCGCTCCTCGTGGCCGCGATCGGTCGTCGGGTAGATGCGGCCCACCATCGCCAGCGACCGCAGGCGGCCGCGGCGCGTCTCCGCCGAGCTCGAGTAGCGGGCGACGACCAGCCCCCGGCTGCCCTGGCGGAAGTAGCCGCTGTAGAGAGTCGGCTCGGTGATCTCCCACAACCCGGTCAGGCAGACGCCGGTGGGATGGAGGAGGCGGCGAAAGCCCTTGCGGTCGGGCCCCCAGCGCAGGTCGGCCTGCGAGGCCACCGTCCGCTTGCAGGCGCGCAGGAACCACCACGGGATGCGGGGCAGCACGCCGGGCACCAGGCCGCGGAAGGTCACCTGCTCCAGCGGCGGCTCGCCCGGCCCTCCCCACCGCTTCTGGTACGGGTTCGCCCAGACCGCCTCGCGCACCTCCGAGAAGCTCGAGCCGGCGTACTCCGCGTCCTCGCGAGTCAGGCCCTCGATACCGAGCGGTCCGGCGCTCATCGCTCAACAGCCTTTGCGGACATGGTTCACCCCTTCACGTAGCTGCTTAGACGGACGCCGGAGCCGGAATTCACCCTGGCGCGGCTCACGGCACCGGCGTAGGCTCGTCACGATGAGAAGCCTCCTCGGGTTTGTTTCGCTCCTGTTGGCGTTCGGCTGGCCTGCCGATCGTCGGCCCTTGATCACCACCTTCTACCCCACCTACGGTTACCTCGACGAGGCAGGGGCCGAGTGGACCATCCCGCTGCGCGTGTGGGTGCACAGCCCGCACGCGAAGACCCAGGCGGTCATCGAGCTGGTCGCGGGCCGTCTCGGGATCACCATGGCGGGGCGCGAACGCGAGCTGTTCGGCGCGCGCATCTCCGACATCGTGGCCGACAGCCGGTGGCGGCGAGACGTTCGCTTCGTCTTCGACGGGGACCCGGAACGCCAGGTCTTCGCGTTGCCCCGCACCGACCTCAACGGTGTCGCCGCAGGCAGCATCAAGCTCTCCCGGGCTCGCGCCGACGCGATCCTGCGGGCGCAGCGCTCCGACGGCTGGCTCACCTTGCGCGAGACGTCTCCGAGCACGGGGGGCTTGGGCCGGGTCGTGCTCATCCCACGAGAGGGGCGATCGGTCGTCTCCGACATCGACGACACCATCAAGGTCACCGAGATCCCCGCCGGCAAGGAGATCGTCGTCCGCAACACCTTCCTGCGCGAGTTCGTCGCCGCCCCCGGAATGGCGGATCGTTACCGGGAGCTGACGGAGGCGGGCTTCGTCTTCCACTTCGTCTCCGGCGGCCCCTGGCAGCTCCACGGACCGCTGTCGACCTTCCTCACCAGTGCCGGTTACCCGGAAGGCACCTTCCACATGAAGGAAGTGACCAAGAACCTGCTGGCCGTCAGCACCTGGGAGGGCTTCTACGCGCTGGCGCAGGGCGACGCCACGCCCAAGCAGAAGGTGGCGCAGATCTCCGAGCTCCTCTCGCACTTCCCGCAGCGCAGATTCACGTTGATCGGCGATTCCGGCGAGCAGGACCCCGAGGTCTTCCGGCAGATCCGCGACCGCTTCGGCAACCGGGTGGAGGCGATCTACATCCGCCACGTGCTGCCGGGAGCGCCCGGCCAGCGGCTGGCAGGGATGGAGATCATCGCCGCCGATCCGGTGCTCGCCGGCGTTTCGCGTCTCGGCGGCTGAGGCCGGCTCGCGGTCCTACTTCGCTTTCACCACCGTCCGCGGGTCGTTGCGGTCCTCGCGCCAGCGTGGGTGGTTGAAGTGCAGGACGCGGTCGCCGTTGAACGAGGCCACGGCCTCGGTGAGGGTGATCGTCCCGACCTGCCGCCAGCCGGTGATCTCGCGATACTCCTTGATCGCCTGGAAGCCGCCGGTGCGGCCGGTGTCGGAGGTCTCGATGCGGAAGACGAGCTGGCGCTTCGGCACCGGGTCGCCGGGGTCGTAGATCTGGGCCATCACCTCGTCGCGAAGGTCGAGGTCGTCGCCGGGGACGACGGGCTGTCGCGGATCGACGGTGAGCTGCAGGAACTCCGGTGAGCGGGTGGGCTCCTCGGGCGGCTTGCCGAGCTCGGCGATCTGGTAGAGCTGACGGATGGTGGGCTGTTTCTCGACGAGCTTGAACACCAGGCCGGTGAGCGCCAGGGTAGCGGCGCCGAAGATGCCGCGCTTGATGGGCGTCGTGTTCGGGGCGTTGCGGAAGACCGCCTCGTTGACGGTGCGGGTCCTGGCGCCACCGATGTCTTCCTGGGAGATGAAGCTCGCCGTCGGCAAGCGGTCGGCGTGCTCGGGGTCGGTGGTCGGGTAGATGCGCCCCACCATCGCCAGCGATCGGAGCCGGCCGCGGCGCGTCTCCACCGAGCTGGAGTAACGAGTGACGACGAGCCCTCGGCTGCCGCGGCGGAAGTAGCCGCTGTAGGGCGTCTCCTCGGTGATCTCCCACGTCCCGGTGAGGCAGACGCCGCTGGGGTGGATGAGGCGTCGATAGCCTTTGCCGTCCGGTCCCCAGCGCAGGTCGGCGTGCGAGCCGAGCGCGCGTCTCGTGGCGTCGCGGAAGTGCCAAGGCTTGCCGCCCGGCAACACGCCGCGCAGCAGACTGAAAAACGTTACCGGGAAGCGTTCGAACGGCGGCTCGCCCGGCGCGCCCCACACCTTCTGGTAGGGGTTGGCCCAGATCGCCTTACGCACTTCGGAAAAGCGCGATCCACCGAACTCCGCGTCCTCACGCGTGAGCCCTTCGATGCCGAACGTGTCGGCGCTCATGGCTCGGGCTGCCGAGGAGCGAGGATCGCGAGCAAGCCGGCGGCGAGGGCGACGTGGGCGACGAAGACGCGAACGTAGAAGACGGCGCTGGTCAGCCATGTCGGGTTGAACGGCTGCTGATGGATCGCGGAGAGCGCGACGATCAACGCGATCGACGCGATCAGGATCCCGACCGTGCGTTCTTTCCACGCCACGATGCCGGTGACGATGCCGAGGGCGCCGAGGAGCCAGGGAAAGAGGCTGTCGTAGCCCCAGAGGCGCATCAGCAAGGCGAGGAGAACGCCGACGAGGAAGAGGACCTTCACCAGCATGGTTCACCCCCAATTGTCAGTCGGATTGGATCGCCCACTATAAGGGCGAGCGGAGCCAATCGGCAATCTTTCGCGTGGGGCGCGCGCGCCTCTTGTCGCGCGGCCTATGCGTACCGCGCCGACCGCACGGCGCCGGCGGCTGCCGCCCCGACCTTCCCGGCGTCGCCAAGTACCACCTGCACCGCGTGCGTCGCGCCGTCATCCACCAGTGGGATGGCGCGGGGATCCACCCGCGCGCCGTCGAGCTCGGCACTGGCAACTCCGCGACAGCGCCGCTGCGGGTTGGTCACCGCGATCTCGTAGCGCGTCCGACCGTGGCGCCAGACGATCGTGTACTCCGGCCACGAGGCGGGGATGCAGGGCTCGACGGCGAACGTCGAGCCCTGGCGACGCAGCCCGAGGATGCTCTCCAGCCCGGCGCGGTAGAGCCAACCGGCGGCGCCGGTGTACCAGCTCCAGCCGCCGCGGCCGGCGTGCTGGGGGTGGGCGTAGACGTCGCCGGCGAGGGCGTAGGGCTCGGCCTTGTAGCGCTCGACGTCGCCGGCCGTGCGCGTGTGGTTGACGGGGTTGAGCAGGTGGAACAGCTCGACCGCCTCGTCGCCGTTGCCCAGCGCCGCCACCGCCATCACCACCCACACCGCGGCGTGGGTGTACTGGCCGCCGTTCTCGCGCACCCCGGGCGGGTAGCCGCGGATGTAGCCGGGGTCCTGCGCCGACTGGTCGAAGGCGGGCGCGAGCAGCAGGATGACCCCGTTGCCGCGCTGCACGAGGTGGGCGCGCACGGCGTCGAGGGCGCGGTCGGCGAACCGGGTCGGCACGGCGCGCGACAGCACCGCCCAGCTCTGCGGCAGCGAGTCGATCTTGCACTCGTCGCTGTGGAGCGGAGCCGAGCGGCGTGCCGTCGTCGTAGTAGCCGCGCCGGTACCACTCGCCGTCCCAGGTCAGCTCCAGGGCAGCCGCCGAGGCGTGCCTGCTGAGTGCGGTAGCGCTCGGCCCGTGCCGCGTCGCCGCGCGCTTTGCACAGCGGCGCGAAGTCGCCGAGGATGCCGTGCAGGAAGAAGCCCAGCCAGCTGCTCTCGCCGCGCCCCTGGCGCCCGACCCGGTTCATGCCGTCGTTCCAGTCGCCGCTGCCGAACAGCGGCAGCCCGTGGGCGCCGGTGGTGATCGCCTTGTCGATGGCGCGCAGACAGTGCTCGAAGAGCGAGCCCGCTTCGGCGGCGACCGTGGGCTGCAGGTAGGCCTCGTCGGTGCCCTCGTCGAGCAGCGGCGCGGCGAGGAACGGCACGCGCTCGTCGAGCACCGCCGCGTCGCCGGTCACTCGCAGGTAGCGCGCGACGGCGAACGGCAGCCAGAGCAGGTCGTCCGAGCAGCGGGTGCGCGTGCCCTGGCCCGCCGGCGGGTGCCACCAGTGCTGGACGTCCCCCTCGACGAACTGGCGGCCGGCCGCGCGCAGCAGGTGCTCGCGCGCGAGATCGGGGCGCGCCAGCACCAGCGCCATCGAGTCCTGCAGCTGGTCGCGGAAGCCGAAGGCGCCGCCGGGCTGCGAGTACCCCGACCGCGCCCACATCCGGCAGCGACAGCGTCTGGTACAGGAGCCAGCCGTTCATCACCAGGTCGAAGGAGTCGTCCGGCGTCTTCACCTGCACCGCCTGCAGGGTGTCCTCCCAGCCGCGCCGCACCTCGTCGCGCGCCGCCTCGGCCGCGGCGACGCTGGCGTAGCGAGCGAGCAGCGAGCGCGCCGCGGCGGCGTCCTCGCCCTGGCCGAGCACGAACACCAGGCGGCGCGTCTCGCCGGGCGTCAGCTCCACCGCCACCTGCAGCGCGGCGCAGGGGTCGAGCCCGGCGCCGAGGCGGCCGGCGAGCTGCCGGTGGCCGAGGGCGGCCGGCGCCGCCAGCGAGCCGTTGCGGCCGAGGAACGCCGCGCGGTCGCCGCTGATCGCCGAGCGCAACGGCTCGCTGGCGCCGGCGAAGGCGACGCGGCGCGCGAAGTCGCGGTTGTAGGGGTTCCTGGCGAACACCGCGCCGCGTCGCCTCGTCGCGCTCGGTGACGACGTGCAGGTGGTGCCCTTCGCGCGGCGGCCCGAGCGCCCACTCGCAGTACGAGAAGACGCTCAGCCGTCGCGGCCGCCCGCTCTCGTTGGTCGAGCGTCAGCAGCGAGAGCTTCACCGGGTCGTCGGCGTCGACGAACACCTCGAGCTCGTGCCGCACGCCGCCGGCGACGCGCGCGAAGCGGGTGCATGCCGGAACCGTGGCGGACGACGCAGCGGCCGCTCCCGCGCCGCCGCCGCAGCGGGCCGGGCGTCGGCGTCCACGCCTCGCCGCTCTCGTCGTCGCGCACGAAGATCGCCTCCCCCGTGGGGTCGCTCACCGGATCGCCGGCGTGCGGCGTCAGGCGGTTCTCGCGGCTGTTGCCGGACCAGGTGAAGGCGGCGCCGCCGGCGGTGACGATGGTGCCGAAGTCCGGGTTGGCGATGACGTTCGCCCACGGCAGCGGCGTCTGCTGGTCGCCGTCGAGGTGGATCACGTACTCGCGCCCGTCGCGGGTGAAGCCGCCGAGCCGGTTGTCGAGCGTCAGCTCGGGCAGCGCCGGCGGGGCGATCGCCCCCTCGGCGGTCGAGCGGCGGCCGCGGCTCCGCGGCGACCAGATCCTCCGGCGGCGTCTCGGGCCGCTCCGGGTGGAGGCGGTCGAGCTGATGCGCGAGCTCGCCGCGGTCGCCGCTGAGCACCGCGCTGGCGGCGCTGTGCGAGCAGCACGCGCTCGGCCTCCGACAGCCGCTCGCCGCGCAGCAGGTAGGCGCCGCCCGGCCGGTGCCGCCACGAGCGCCACGGGCCGTCGTCGAGCAGCGTCTCGAGCGACGCCTGCATCGCGTCGAGGTAGCCGAGCGGGTTCTCGTTGACCAGCACGACATCGGCGCGCAGGCCCTTGAGCCGCCAGTACTCCTGCGCCTGCAGCACCTGGCGCACCAGCGGCAGGTCGTCCTCCTCCACCACCCGCACCAGCAGGATCGGCAGGTCGCCGGAGATCGCCTGCGGCCACAGCCCCTCCTGGCCGAGGGTGTTGCGCGCCAGCACCTCGGCCGGCGCGCGCAGCGAGCTGTCGGCGTAGAGCACGCGCGAGGCGAGCCGCTCGAAGAGCACCGCCTCGTCGCTCGCTGATGCCGAGGTGGCGCCGGCCGCTCTGCCCGTGCGCGAAGGCGAGCGCGAAGGTGCGGGGGACGGCGGCGGCGTCGTGGTACTTGTGGGCGAGGGCCACGGCGGCGTCGCGGCTCGTCGGCGACGCCGGTCGCGAAGGTGAGCCGCACGCGGGCGCCGGGCGGCAGCCGCAGCCGCTGGCGCAGGCTCGCGACCGGGTCGAGCACGGCGCCGGTGGTGCCCGACAGCGGGCGCCCGTCGAGCGCCTGCGGATCGCCGGCGTCGCGGCCGCGGCCGAGGAACCGCGCGCGGTCGGTCTCCCACTCCACCGGCCCCTGCGGCCGGCCCTCGAGGCTGAGCACGTGCACCGCCCAGGTCGCCGCCTCGTCGGCGGCGCGCGGCCGGCGCCGGAAGAGCAGCGCCGCCGCCTCGGGGAGGTACTCGCTCTCCACGAACAGCTTGGCGAACGCCGGGGTGGGCGAGATCGTCGGCGGCCGGCGCGAGCACCATCTCGGCGTAGCTGGTCACCTCGATCTCGCGCGGCCGGTCGCTGTGATTGGTCAGCGTCAGCCGGCGCACCTCGACGTCGTCCTCGGTCGAGACGGCGATCTCGAGCTGCGTCGCGATGCCGTCGTCGCGGCGGCGGAAGATCGCCTTCTCGGGCTGGAAGGTGACCCGGTACTCCTCGGGCTCCTTGCCGGTCGGCTGGTAGGTCGGCGCTCCAGACCGCGCCGCTGCGCACGTCGCGCAGGTAGATGAGCTGGCCGCCGGGTCGCGCGTGGCGTCGCGCCGGAAGCGGGTCACCGCGCGGCCGCGGCAGAAGCTGGCGCCGCCGCCGGCGTTGGTGACCACCGCCGTGTAGTTGCCGTTGCCGAGGAACTGCGCGTGCGGGCACGCAGCGTGTGCGGCGAGCGGAAGCGGCGCACCGCGGCGGCGGGGGCGGGCGGCGACACCCGCGTCTCCTCGACCGGCCGCGGCTGCGGTGATCGGCGCCTGGCGCGGGCACGCGCTCCTGCAGCAGCAGCTCGGTGGCGCGCACGCGCGGGTCGGCGTGGAAGCGCTCGACCATGCGGTTGCCGAGCAGCGCGTTGGCGATGCGCGACCAGCGTCATCCCCTGGTGATGCGCCATGTAGGCGCGCACGACGGTGCCGCGGCTCGCGGGCGCCGGGCCCTCCTCGTCGCCCGAGCTGCGGTGGGTGTAGTCGATCGCCTCGTAGAAGCCGTACTCGCCGGCGAGCCCCAGCGCCGCGAGCCGGCGCAGGTTGCGCGCGGCCTGCGGCGGGCTCGACCATGACGGCGAGCGCGGTGGCGTACGGCGCGACCACCAGCTCGTCGCCGAGGCCGCGCTTCAGCCCCAGCCCGGGCACGCCGAAGGCCTTGTACTGGTAGGTGCTCGTGGCGGTCGACGACGTTGCAGGCCGACTCCGAGATCCCCCACGGCACGCCGCGCTCGCGCGGCGTAGCGGCGCTGCGCGCCGCACCACCATGCGGCAGGTCTGGTCGAGCAGCGTCTCCGGGTAGCTGCGCATCAGCAGCAGCGGCATCAGGTACTCGAACAGCGTGGCGCTCCACGACAGCAGCGTCGGCGAGCCGTCGACGCTGGTCACCAGCCGGCCGAGGTGGAACCAGTGCGCCTGCGGCACCTCGCCGCGGGCGATGGCGATGAAGCTGGCGAGCCGCGCCTCGGAGGCGAGCAGGTCGTAGTAGGAGCGGATCGAGCCGCCCGGGCCCCTCGGCGTCGGCGAGCCGGTAGCCGATGGCGAAGATGCGGCGCTGCGGGTCGTAGAGGAAGGCGAAGTGCATGCCTTCGGCGAAGGCGGCGGCGCGCGACGCCAGCGAGGAAAGCCGCGCGCGAGCCCCGCTCTCGGCTCCCTGGGCTGGGCACCGGCGCCGTTGCCGGCGGCGGCGCACGACGCGAGCCGCCGCAGCCCCTCGGCCAGGCAGAGCAGCGCGCCCGCGAGATTGCCGCTGTCCACCGTCGAGACGTAGCGCGGCGGCAGCGGCGCCAGGCTCTGCGAGTCGTACCAGTTGAGCAGGTGCCCCTCGTGCCGCTCGAGCCCCTCGATGGTGGTGAGCGTCGCGTCGATGCGCGCGATCAGCTCGCCGGTGTCGATGAAGCCGAGGTCGTGCGCGGCGAGCGTCGCCAGCAGCCCCATGCCGATGTTGGTCGGCGAGGTGCGGTGGGCGATGCGCGGCTCGGGGACCTCCTGGAAGTTGTCGGGCGGCAGCCCGTGGTCGTCGGCGCCGGCGAAGGTGGCGAAGTAGCGCCAGGTGTTGCGCGCCACCGCCTTCGAGGTAGCGGCGGTCCTCGTCGCCGAGCTCGACGCTGCCGCGGCGCCACCGGACGGCTGAGCGACGTAGGCGAGCGACGGCGCCAGCAGCCACAGCAGCAGGATCGGCGCCGCCACCGGCAGCGCGCTCGGCCGCGCGGCCGCCACGGCGACGCAGCCCGGCGACGGCGAGCAGCGGGCTCGCCGCCATCGCGCGCAGGAAGGGGCGCGGTCCGCGCCCGCTGCGCCGCGCGGCGCGTGCGGCGCTGGCGGCGGCGGTCTCCCACTCCAGCAGCCGGCGCTGGGTGACCAGCCGCACCAGCGTGACCGAGATGGCGTGCACCATCTCCCACGCCTGGCTGGCGAGGAAGACGAGCTGCAGGCCGGCCCGCGCCAGCACCGCCGCCAGCTCGTCGGCCGCGGCGCGCAGGAAGACCCGCGCCGGCTGCTGCCGCTCGGGCCCGCCGAGGATCGCCAGCAGCAGCGGGTAGAGCGGGAAGGCGAGCGCGGCGAGCACCGCCGCCGTCCACACCGCGGGGTTCCCGGGCAGCACGGTCCACGCCGCGAGCAGCAGCGCCGCCGTCGCCGGCGGGACCAGGCTGCGCCGCAGGTTGTCGAGGATCTTCCAGCGCGAGATCAGCGGCAGCCGGTTGCGCTCGCAGGCCGCCGGCGCGGTTGCGCACCCAGGGGAAGAGCCAGCGCAGGATCTGCCAGTCGCCGCGCACCCAGCGGTGCTGCCGGCGGGCGTGGGCGAGCACGCTCGCCGGGTAGTCGTCCACCAGCTCGACGTCGGAGACCAGCGCCGTGCGCGCGTAGATGCCTTCGAAGAGGTCGTGCGAGAGCAGCGCGTACTCGGGCACGCGCCCGTCGAGCGCGGCGGTGAAGGCGTCGACGTCGTAGAGCCCCTTGCCGGTGAAGATGCCCTCGCCGAAGAGGTCCTGGTAGGTGTCGGAGACGGCGGTGGTGTACGGGTCGACGCCGGTGTGGCCGGCGTAGAGGCGGGCGAAGAGCGAGCCCGCGGCGCTCGCCATGGTGACGCTCACGCGCGGCTGCAGGATGCCGTACCCCTCGGTGACGCGGCCCAGCTCGGGATCGACGTGCGGCCGGTTCAGCGGGTGGGCGATGATGCCGATGAGCGCCTTGGCGGCGTCGCGCGGCAGCCGGGTGTCGGAGTCGAGCGTGATGCAGTAGCGGACGTCGCGGCAGCAGCGCCGCGTCGCCCACCTGGACGCTGAAGCTGGTGTCGGTGGCGCCGCGCAGCAGGCGGTTGAGCTCCTCGAGCTTGCCGCGCTTGCGCTCCCAGCCCATCCAGACGCCCTCGCCGGGGTTCCACTGGCGGTCGCGGTGGAAGAGGAAGAAGCGGTCGCCGTCGCTCTCGATCGCGCGATCCCGCGATTGAGCGCCTCGATGCCCGACTGCGCGCGCAGCGAGGATCGCGGCGTCGCCCGGCATCTCCTGCGCCGGCGCGTCCGGGAAGTCGGTGAGCAGCGCGAAGTGGATGCGCGGATCGAGGTTGCCCAGCGCCAGCACCTCGAGGTGCGCCACCAGCTCCTCGGCCTCGGCGACGCTCGTCAGCAGCGTCGGCACCACCACCAGCGTGCGCGCGTCGGCGGGGATGCCGGTCGCGAGGTCGAGACGCGGCAGCCGCCGCGGCGGCGCCAGCCAGGCCACCAGCCGCTGCACGAAGGCGATGGCGAGGTCGCTCGCCGGCATCAGCAGCAGCAGCGCCACGACGACCTGCATCGCCAGGCTCGCGCCGCCGGCGCGCGCGTAGGCGACGCCGGCACCGGCGAGCAGCGCCGTCGCGATGAAGATCGCGCCCAGGTAGAGCGGCGGTGGCGTGCGCGAACGCGAACCGGCGGACGCGCTGGCGCAGGCGCGGCCGGTAGGCGATGTCGCTCTCGAGCCCGCGCCGGCCTTTGCCGACGAGGTGATGGCCGACGTGCGCCGCGCGGTCGGCGACCGCCGCCGTGAGCCTCGGCCGCCTGGCGCGCGCTCTCCACGGCGCGTCGCGCCACCCGCAGCTGCTCGTCGCCGCTCTTGCCCGCCAGCTCCTCGACCGCCTGCCGGTAGCGGTCGCGGCTGGTGAAGTCCATGCGGCCGTAGACGCCCGGCGGGTCCTGCTGCAGCACCCGCTCGACCAGGCTCACCGCTTCGAAGTACTGGCTCCAGTCGAGGGTGGCGCACAGCCGCAGGCTGCCGATGACGTTGGCCACCGACACCTGCGCCGCGGCCTGCCCCTGGTGCTCGGCGCGGATCGCCTCCTCGGAGCTCATCTGCAGGCTGTCGAGGTGGCCGTCGACCGCCGAGCGGATCGCCGCCAGCCGCGGCCCGAACTCGCGGATGCGCTGCAGCAGCTGCACGACGAAGGCGGTGTGCAGCACCGGCGGCAGCGGCGGCAGCGCGCCCTGCCCGCCCTCGTCGATGCGCGCCACGTAGACGTCGGCGGCGAGCCGTGCGGCGCGCCCCTCCAGGGTCTTCGCCGCCAGCCGCCGCAGGTTCTCGATCAGCGCCAGCCGCAGCATGCTCGGCCACGCCCACAGCTCGCCGATGGTCAGCGGCGCGACCGACTGGAAGCTGGTGAGGAAGCGGATCAGCTGCGCGCGGTCGAGGCGGCTGTCGCTGTGGCGGATGAGCTCGACCGCCAGCGCGTAGACGCGCGGCGTGCCGGCGAGCTCGCGCGGCGCCAGCTTGGGCAGCTCGCGGTAGTAGCCGCGCGGCAGGTTCTGGCGCACGCCGCGGATCTCGGAGGCGACGAGGTGGTAGTTGTCGAGAATCCACTCCGCCGCGGTGGTGACCACCTCGCCGCGATGGACGTCGTCCGCCAGCGTCCGATACGCCTCGTCGAGCAGCCGGGCGTTCTCGTCCAGCCGCCGGTAGGTGCGGTCGCCGCCCCGCCGGGAGTTGGTATCGAGGGTGAAGCGCGCCGCCAGCGCCTTCGCCCGCTCCTCGAGCTGCTCGATGCTCGACAGCTCGTCGCGCAGCGGCTTCTCGAGCTCCGCGGGCGGGCGGCGCAAGAACGGCAGGCGGAACGGTTTACGCGGCGGATCGGACAGGTGGCGGACCTCCGGGACGGGCCTGCGGCAGCGTGCAGGCAGCTTGCCACCTTATACGGCGGCATCGGGGTCCGCCTCAGCCTGCCATTGGCGCCGCACGAACACCTCCGTCGCGCGGTCCTCGCAGGGGGCCGTTCTTGGAGTTCTTGCGGATCGGCCACCTATCGTGCGCCGGCTCTGTGAGAATGCGGGCAGCCAGTCGTCGCGTCGAAAGATGGGGCCCGCCCCCAAAGGAGGCACGTTGAGCGCACTCAAGATCGTTGCGGTGGTGTTGATCCTCGGAGGAATCCTCGGCCTGGTGTACGGCGGCTTCAGCTACACCAAGTCGAGTCGGGAAGCGAAGCTGGGCCCCCTCGAGTTCGAGGTCAAGGAAAAGGAGCGGGTCAACGTCCCGGTGTGGGCCGGCGTCGGCGCCATCGTGGTCGGCGCGGGCCTGCTCGTCGTGCGCCCGAAGGGCTGACATCGAGACGCAAGGAGAATGACGACCATGTCGCTGATCACGTTCCTGATCCTCGTCCTCATCGCCGCCGTCTGCGGCGCCATCGGGCAGGCCATCGCGGGCAGCGTTCGCGGCGGCTTGATCGTCTCCACCATCCTCGGCTTCATCGGCGCCCTTCTCGGCCCCTGGCTGGCCGGGAAGCTCGGGCTCTCGGAGCCCTTCATGGTCAACGTCGGCGGGCACCCGTTCCCGGTCCTGTGGTCCATCATCGGCGCCGCCCTCTTCGTGGCGATCATCCACCTCTTCTCCCGACGGGCGTGGTGACGCCCCGTCGGCGAGAGTAGACGACACGAGGTGTAGCGCTGAGAGCGCGATGAGCGACTACACGGCGATCGTCAAGCAAAGCTGCGATTGGTGGATCGGCTGGATCGGGGAGGTGCCGGGAGTCAACTGCCAGGAGCGCTCCCGGGCCGAACTCCTCGAGAGCCTGCAGATCACGCTCGGTGAGGCCCTTGAGCTGAACCGCGAAGAGGCCCGTAAGGCGGCCGGAGAACACTTCGAAGAGGCTCGGATCGGCGCGTGAAGCGCCGCGAGCTCGTCCGCTGGCTGACCGCACACGGATGCCAGCTGCGGTCTGCCGTTCCGCGGCAAAGCATCGTACCGGCGCACCTTTACCCCGGCGATCGCAATCGCTCCACATCGCCTTCCGGGCGTTGAGTTCAGCGCTGCACGGGGGCGACCCCAGCGTCAGCGCGATCGGCGCGTATTGGCCGGCTTGATGGAGCGGGAGACGGGATTCGAACCCGCGACCAACGGCTTGGAAAGCCGGCGTCCTATTTACGCTAAACATCATTGGGCCAATAGATTGGATGTTTAGGCCCCAAGAAGCGCAAACCCGGGCGCAAACCTACCAGTCCGCTCGCGCGTCGTTCGCAGCCCCAATCCAACTGGACGCTCGCAACGAGGAGGAAGATCGAAGACTGTCGCCGCTGACCGGCGGAGAAAGACCGTTTCTCCGGAACGAAGCGCCGCCGCCTGATGCGGTGAACGATCGCCAGTTTGGCGCTACAAAGAGCGGTCAGCCGACCCCCCGATCAAGGCTAGCGTACTTCTCCGCTTGCCTGACGAGTTCTAGCCGGACGTGCCGTTGCGCGCGACCGCTCGCAGCTTTGCCAGCCGTCGTTCCGACGAGTGCGCGAAGTGACAGGGGCTTGAACCAGGGGAACCGCAAGATCGCCCGAGGTGAGAACGACCCTACGACAGCCAGCGCAAACTGCTCGAGTGGTGTGTGGAAGCTCACGGTGTCACCATCTTCTAGCTTCACTGGCAGTTGCGGGCCCTTCAACAAGGGGACGATGAACTCCTGTCTCCTGAACCAGCCGAACGAGAATCCAACGCTATGAACGACCGCGCGGCGCAAACCGCGATTGGTGATTTCGACGTAAGCAAATCGCGGTGGGTTGGCGTTCGGGTCTTCTGGATCTAGATGCATGCGAACGGTGAAGCGAACATGGAGATGGATGCGCCGTTGGCGGCGAGCCAGGTAGAGAGCGATCGTCGACGCAGTGAGAGTGCCGATCCCTGATAGCCATGGAGCGAAGGTGTTGGCGAAACGCCAAGTCTCTTGATCCGGCATACAAACCTGCGCGCTACGGCTCTCTACCAATCCGAGGGAGTCTTTCGGAGAGTTCGAGCTCATGTAGCCAATCAAGACAAGCGGTGACAAGACGTTCCCCGTCTAAGGTGGCTCCGGCCCGCTTGGCATCCGTATACGCTCTGTCGAGCGCGGAAAGGAGAAACCGTGGGTTTCCGGCACAGCGCTCTGCAACGCGAGCGCAAGCTGATGCGTCAGCCTCCCAGCCTAGTTCTCCCGCGACCTTCGTTAGTAGGGCAATGGAGTCGGCCGAGTTCAACCCCCTCAGTTCCAACGCGCAGGAGAACCCCTCGGGAGTAGCCGGGGGGGCCATAGCAGTCCGATAACCCGCGACAAACAAGAACTGCACTCGTCGAGATGTGAACATCTCTACGTACTGGCCAAGCAGCTGTTGCTGCTCACTCAGAGGAAGGTGGTTGGCCTCGTCACACAGGGCCACAATTCGCGACTTGCCATGTTTGGTCAACGCCTGAAGTAGCTCGTCGCAATACTCGAAGAACTCAAAAGGAAGGATAGACGGCTGAAGCTGCTCGACGGACCCAGTTTCACTCTTTTCGCCCTTAGCCGCGGCCGAGAAGCCGACGGAATTGAAGTACTCGAAGTGGGCCTTGCGCTGCGCAGCCATTACCTGGGTGTAGATGATCTCGATAGTGCGGCCGAGGTCGCTGGGGAGCCGAATGTTGCCTTCGCGGAGGTCGAGAGTTGCACGAAGCTCGGAGTACGACTTCCCGAGAATCTCCTTCCATGCCCTTGTACATAAGGCTAGGAGGACTGCGGCAGGAAAGGCCTCGAGAGAGTCGGGTTGACCGAAGCCCCGAAGGCCCGTCACGTTGACCCGCGCCGTCAGGACCGATTCGGCCCGATCCAACTCTTCCTCGACAAGTCGAAGCAGGAACGATTTGCCGACTCCGCGTTCGCCCCATAGGAACACATTCACAGATCGCGCGAGCAATGCCTCGGTGCAAATGGCAAGCTCGCGCTCACGATCTACACGAATGGCGTGGAATTGCTCCGGCGCCATCTCGGCTGCATTCGCCCAATAGCCCATCGCGTCCTTCCTCCTCCAGCCGTCGCCTAACGGCGTGTCATTTCCGCGGCAACACCGGGCGAAAGCTCTGGCGTTTGCCGCGCAATCGACGGGTCAGGCGAGCCGTCCCGACTGCGGAGCACGGAAGATGGGGGGCGCATGGGAACAAGCTCAAATTGGCGCCGTGTGTCTCGCGGAGCGCATCTAGGTCGACGGCGCGGGACTACGTCTGGGTGAACTCCAGGAGTACCTGATTCGCCCCAAGTCGCGCAATGCTCTCGAGGGTCGGCGAAACGAGGTGCTCCGCCCTACGAATATGAAGGCGCCCGCCGTTTGCGCGAGCTAGTCGTGCGAAGTCCTCAAGCGTCGGTGAGACGTACGCCTTGGCGTCGATGCTGACGCCGCCACCGACCCGCAGGATGTTCTCGATCGTCAAGTGAATTGGGCTCACCTCTCTATCCCCCTCTTCGCCGCGGTTACGTGCGTAGTCGGGCTCGACCCAGCACATCCGACTTGCTGAGCTGCCGACGCTCGGCGTAGGCGACCAGTGCCTCCTCCTCGTCGCGGTGGAGGCAGGTGGACTCGCGGACCAGGCCGCGACTCGTCACCGCCTTCCTCGCCGCCCATAAGCGAACTTGTTGATTTCAAAGATGGAGCGGGAGACGGGATTCGAACCCGCGACCAACGGCTTGGAAGGCCGTGACTCTACCCCTGAGTTACTCCCGCTCGGGGTGACGCCAGTTTAACCCGCGTCGCGGCCTTGCCCTCCCCGCCGCTCGGCTCCGCTCTCCGCGGAGGCCCGGCGACCGCGCGGCGAGGTGGAGGCGGCGATCCGCACGTCGTGGGCGTGCGGATCGGAGTGGATTCGCTCTTTCCGGCAAGCTCGCGCAGCGAGCGCAGGCGGAACGACCGAATCCATCCGCCGGAACCAGTAGCGAGCGAAGCGAGCGGATGGTGGAGGCGGATGGATTCGAACCACCGTAGGGCATAGCCCAGCAGATTTACAGTCTGCCCCCTTTGGCCACTCGGGTACGCCTCCAAAGAACGCTGCTTCCGCTTGCCCAGCGCTGGAGCCGGCACCCGGAATCGAACCGGGGACCTACTGTTTACAAGACAGTTGCTCTACCGCTGAGCTATGCCGGCGGGGGCCGCGGCGTGCCGGCCTTGGCGAGCTCCGACCGCTCCGGGCGCCGTAGTGTACCGGCCGCGGCAGGTCGCCGCAACTCGCCGGCAAATCCGCTAAGGCCTGTCCTTCCCGCTGGTTCGCTGGCGCACGGCTTCGTAGAGCAGCGCCGACGCGGCGGTGGCGACGTTGAGCGACTCGACCCTGCCGCGCATGGGCAGGCCGACGAGGCCGTCGCAGAGGTCGCGGGTGCGCTGGCGGAGGCCCTTCTCCTCTCCGCCGAAACAGAGCGCGACCTTGCCCGAGAGGTCGACCTGCCACGGCGGGACGCCGCCCTCGGCGGCGCCGTAGATCCAGAAGCCGTCCTTCTTCAACCGTTCGAGCTCCTGGGCGGTGTTGGTGACGCGCTCGAGGCTCACCCACTCGCTGGCGCCGGCGGCTGTGCGCGCCACCGTCGGAGTCAGCGGCGCGCTGCCGCGATCACGCACCAGCACGCGGCCGACGCCGGCGCCGTCGCAGACGCGCAGGATGGCGCCGAGGTTGCGCGGGTCCTGCACGTCCTCGAGCAGCACCACGAGATCGACGTCGGCGCCGCCGCCGCCGCCGGTGGTGCGTGCGGGCTGCGGCGCGAGCTCGGCGGCGAAGCCGTTGTGCACCGCGACGCCGAGGGCGGCGAGCGCCGCCGGCGGCACGCGCTCGCAGGCGACGCGGTGGCGGCGGCAGAGGTCCTCGATCTCCTGGAGTCGCTGGCCGCCGCGCGCGTAGCTGGCGAGCACCCGACGCACCGCGTGCGGCCGGTGGCGCAGCGCCTCGCGCACGGGATGGAACCCGGCGACGATTTCGAGACCGCCAGCGCTCATCCGCCGCTCCGGCGTCTGCTCTCGCTGCCGGCGGCGCCCGTGCCGGCGGCACTCGCGCCGCCGCCTGCCGCCTCGCGGTCGCCGAGCAGCACCACGGCGAGCGCCGCCATCCCCTCGCCGCGCCCCAGCGCTCCCAGCCCCTCGTTGGTGGTGGCCTTGAGACCGACGGCATCGACCTCGACGCCAAGCGCCGATGCGACGCGGGCGCGGATGCGGTCGCGGTAGGGCGACAGCCGCGGCGCCTCGGCGATCAGCGTCAGGTCGCAGGAGAGCACGAACCAGCCGGCCCCCATCACCAGGCCGACGATGCGGCCGAGCAGGTCGACGCTGCTCGCGTCGCGCCAGCGCTCGTCGCTCGGCGGGAAGTGCTGGCCGAGGTCGCCGAGGCCGGCGGCGCCGAGCAGCGCGTCGCCGAGCGCGTGCAGCAGCACGTCGGCGTCGCTGTGGCCGTCGAGCCCTTTCTCGAACGGGACCTCCTCGCCGCCGAGCATCAGCTTGCGGCCGGCGACGAGCCGGTGCACGTCGTAGCCCTGGCCGACGCGCAGCTTCACGGAGCGACTCCGGGCGCCGCGCTGGCCGCGAGCAGCGACTCGACCCAGCCGAGGTCGGAGGCGAAGGTCACCTTGGGGTTGGGGAAGCACGCGGTCACCGCGACGACGTGCGTGCCGGGCAGCCGCTCCACCAGCGAGCTCTCGTCGGTGCCGACGAAGCCGTCGGCCGCGGCGCGGGCGAGCGCGCGCTCGAGCATCTCGCGGCGGAAGACCTGCGGCGTCTCGGCGCGGAAGAGGGTGGCGCGGTCCAACGTCGTCGCCACGTGGCCACCTTCCAGCCGCTTGACGGTGTCGGTGACGCCGCGGCCGAGCACGGCGCCGTCGCTGTCGCCCGCGGCCGCGAAGGCGGCGGCGACGTCGTCGGGGTGTACCGCCGCTCGCGCCGCGTCGTGCACGGCGATCCAGTCGCCGGGCGCAGCGGGGCTGGCGGCCAGCGCCAACGCCACCGACTCCTGGCGCGTCGCGCCTCCCACCACCACGTGCACGCCGGCCTCGCCGTGCAGCGACGCGACTACCGCGTCCATCAGGTCGGCCGGCGCCGCCACCACGCAGGAGGCGACTCCCGCCGCCTTCAACCGCGCCACCGCCCACGCCACCAGCGGCCGCCCCGCCACCTCGCGCAGCTGCTTGGGCAGCGCGCCGCCGGCGCGCACGCCGCGGCCGGCGGCGGGGATCAGAGCGTGGACCGCGCTCACAAGGTCAGGATGTCCTTCTCCTTGTGCTCCAACGCTTCGTTGATGTCCTTGATGTAGTGGTCGTGCAGCTTCTGCACCTCGTCGAGACCGCGGCGCTCGTCGTCCTGCGAGATCTCGTGCTTCTTCTCCTGCGCCTTGAGCTTGTCGTTGCCGTCGCGGCGCGCCTGCCGGACGCCGTTGCGGGCGGTCTCGGCGAAGTCGTGCGCCTTGCGCACCAGGTCCTTGCGGCGATCCTCGGTGAGCGGCGGGATGGGGATGCGGACCACCTTGCCGTCGCTCGACGGGTTGAGGCCGAGGTTGGCCTGGGTGATGCCGCGCTGGATGGCGGGGATGGTCGAAGGGTCGTAGGGCTGGGCGACGATGAGGCTGGCGTCGGCCACCGACAGGTTGGCGACCTGGTTGAGCGGCGTCGTGGTGCCGTAGTAGTCGACCACCACCGGCTCGAGGATCGACGAGCGAGGCGCGGCCGGTGCGCAGCCGCTTGAGCTCGTGGTGGAAGTGGTCCACGGCGTGCTTCATGTTCACCTCGATCTCGCGGAACAGCTCCTTCATCGCAGCCCTCCCCTCCGGCGGCTTCTTGCCGTCGGCAGTCTAACGCAGCCGGCTCGGCGGCCCGGCGCGCCCGGCTCAAGGCGCGGGCGCCGCGGCCGGAACGACGGTCGCGCACCATCGAGCCGACGCGCTCGCCGCAGACGACGCGGCGGATGTTGCCGGGCTCGAGCAGCTTGAAGACGACGATCGGCAGGTCGTTCTCGCGGCAGAGGCTGATCGCCGCCGCGTCCATCACCTGCAGGTTGCGCTCGAGCACCTGCTGGTAGGTGACGTCGGGGAGCAGCTCGGCGGTGGGGTCGCGGTTGGGGTCGGCGGTGTAGATGCCGTCGACGTTGGTGGCCTTGAGCACGCACGTCGGCGTGGATCTCGTTGGCGCGCAGGGCGGCGGCGGTGTCGGTGGTGAAGAACGGGTTGCCGGTGCCGGCGGCGAAGATCACCAGCCGCCCCTTCTCCAGGTGGCGGATGGCGCGGCGGCGGATGAAGGGCTCCGCCACCTCGCGGATGTCGACCGCCGACAGCACCCGGGTGTCGACGTTGCGCTTCTCCAGCGCGTCCTGCAGCGCCAGCGCGTTGATCACCGTGGCCAGCATGCCCATGTAGTCGCCGGTGACGCGCTCGATGCCGCGGTGGCGAGGCGGCGAGGCCGCGGATGATGTTGCCGCCGCCGATGACGATGGCGATCTGCACGCCTCGCGGCCCACACCTCGCGCAGCTCGTCGGCGATCGCCGCCACCACCGGCTCGTCGATGCCGAAGGGCTGGCTGCCCATCAGCGCCTCGCCCGAGAGCTTGAGCAGGACGCGCTTGAAGGCGGGCTGGTCCATCGACGATCTCAGACCGCCGTGCCGACCTGCGCCGCCACCTCGGCGGCGAAGTCGCCGCTCTTCTTCTCGATCCCCTCGCCGAGCTTGAAGCGCGAGAAGCGGCGCACCTGGATGTTCTCGCCGATCTTGGCCACCTTCGCGTTGACCAGGTCGCTGCACCGTCTTGTCGGGGTCCTTGACGAACGGCTGCTCGAGCAGCACGTGCTCGGCGAAGAACTTCTCCATGCGCCCCTCGACGATCTTGTCGACCACCTTCTCGGGCTTGCCCTCGGCGAGCGTCTTCTCGCGCTGCGACGGCGCGCTCGCGGGCGAGCACGTCCTCGGTCACCTCCTCGCGGCGCACGAAGCGCGGGTCGGCGGCGGCGATGTGCATGGCGATGTCCCTGACCAGCTCCTGGAAGTCGTCGGTGCGGGCCACGAAGTCGGTCTCGCAGTTGACCTCGACCAGCACGCCGATCTTGCCGCCGGCGTGGATGTAGGAGCCGACCGCGCCCTCGGCGGTGACGCGGCCGGCCTTCTTGGCGGCGCTCGCCAGGCCCTTCTTGCGCAGCGACGTCGATGGCCTGCTCGATGTCGCCCTGGCTCTCGAGCGAGGGCGTTCTTGCAGTCCATCATGCCGGCGCCGGTGCGCTCGCGGAGCTCCTTGACCATCTGGGGTGTGACGCTCATCTGCTCACCTCATCACGGCGGGCTGGGCCCGCCTGGTTGCTGTCGGTCCTGCGGATGCGAGAGGCGGCTCTGGATACGACAAGGGCCAGTCTGCCCGGCGGCGCGACTGACCCTCGAGCGGCCCGCGCGGGCCCGGGCGCTTGCCGCTGCTACTGGATCGTCTCCGCCGACGGCGCCTCGGCCTCGGCCGCCGGCTCGGGCTGCGGCTTGGCCGGCGCGCTCGGCGCGCGCCTGCTGGCCGCCCGCCGCCGCCCTCCGCCGGCTCCTGGTCCTTCTCGAGCTCGCCGGCGCCGTCGAGGTAGGCGTCGGCGATGCGCGAGGCGAACAGCCGGATCGAGCGGATGGCGTCGTCGTTGCCGGGGATCACGTAGTCGACCAGCTCGGGGTCGCAGTTGGTGTCGACCACCGCCACGACCGGGATGCCGAGCTTGTTGGCCTCGGAGACCGCGATGTCTTCCTTCTTGGGGTCGATGACGAACAGCGCGTCGGGCAGCCGCCTCGAGCTTGCGGATGCCCTCGAGGTTGCGCTTCATCTTCTCGCGCTCGCGCTCGAGCCGCACGCGCTCCTTCTTGGTCAGCGGCGACTCGGGGTCGTCGAGGCGGCGCTCGGCGTCCTCCAGCCGCTCGATCGACGAGCGGATGGTGACGAAGTTGGTGAGCGTGCCGCCCAGCCAGCGGTGGGTGACGTAGTACTGGCCGCAGCGCGCCGCCTCTTCGGCGATGACGTCCTGCGCCTGGCGCTTGGTGCCGACGAAGAGCATGCGCCGGCCGGTGCGGCCGAGCCAGCGGACGAAGTCCGACGCCTCCTTGAAGAGCTGCTCGGTCTTCTGCAGGTCGACGATGTAGATGCCGTTGCGCTTGCCGAAGATGTAAGGCTTCATCTTCGGGTTCCAGCGCCGCGTCTGGTGCCCGAAGTGGACCCCCGCTTCGAGCATCTGCTTCATGCTGACTTCGACCAAGGTCGCTCTCCCTTACCGCTTGCTGAACTGGAAGCGCTTGCGGGCGCCGGGCTGTCCGTACTTCTTGCGTTCCTTCTTGCGGGCGTCGCGGGTCAGGAACCCGGCCGACTTGAGGCGCTCGCGCAGCTCGCCGTTGAACTCGAGCAGGGCGCGCGAGATGCCGTGGCGGACGGCGCCCGCCTGGCCGCGTGCCGCCGCCGCCCGCGACGGTGGCCGTGATGTCGAACTTCTCGGCCGTCTCGGTGAGCGCCAGCGGCTGCTTGACCAGCATCACCAGCACCTCGCGCGAGAAGTACTTGCCGATCTCGCGGCCGTTGATCTCCAGCTTGCCGGCGCCGGGGCGCAGGAAGACACGGGCGGTCGAGGTCTTGCGCCGCCCGGTGCCGTAGTACTCGATGACGTCGTTCACCATGCTCTCCCTTACAGGGTCACGGCCAGAGGCTGCGGCTTCTGCGCCTGGTGCGGGTGCTCGCCGCCCGCGTAGACCTTGAGCTTCTTGTGCTGGCGGCGGGCCAGCTTGTTCTTCGGCAGCATGCCCTTGACGGCCTTCTCGACCAGCCGCTCGGGGTGCCTCTTGCAGCAGCTGCTCGGCGGTCTCGGTCTTGAAACCGCCCGGGCGGCCGCTGGTGCGCCAGTAGAGCTTGCTCTGCGACTTGTCGCCGGTGAGCACGACGCTCTCGGCGTTGACGACGATCACGAAGTCGCCGGTGTCCTCGTGGTGGGCGTAGGTGCGGCTTGTGCTTGCCGACGAGCACCTTGGCGATGGCGGTCGACAGGCGGCCGAGGGGGACGCCGGAGGCGTCCACCACGTACCAGCCGCGCTCCACCTCGCCCTGCTTGGGGCTGTAAGTCCTGGTCGTCATCGTTCTACATCTTCCACGGACGCGAGTTGCAAACTAGGGAGAAACCGCCGAGTTTGGATTGGATCCGGCGCAGCCTGCGAGGTCGGGATCGACTCGAGACGGGCGAGAGCCACCCTTGCGGCCGTGAGGACCGGCGCAAAGGCGTTGGATGATACGTGCCGCTCGGCGACGGTGTCAAGGCAAGGACTTGGCGGCAGGATCCGGGTGAGAACGCCTCGCGGCGCCGCCACCGCTAGACTACGCGGCCGATGCCCGCCGCCGTCGAACCCGCGCCTCCGCCACCGTTGCCGGCGGAGCCTTCTCCGCCGCTCGACAAGCGGCCGGAGGCGATCCGGGGGATGTTCGCGCGGGTGGCGCCGGTGTACGACCTGCTCAACCACCTGCTTTCGGGGTCGCTCGATCGCGTGTGGCGGCGGAAGGCGGCGCGGGCGATCGACGCCGGGGCGGCGCCGGCGCTCGACTTGTGCTGCGGCACCGGGGACCAGGCGCTGGCGTTGCAGCGGCGCGGAGCGCGGGTGGCGGCTGCGGACTTCTGCCTGCCGATGGTGGCGTTGGCGCGGCGGAAGTTCGCCCGGCGCCGGGGCCGCGGGGCCACCGCCGGCGCCGCCTCAGCCCCGGTGCCGGCGCCGCTGGTCGCCGATGCGCTCACCCTCCCCTTCCCTGCCGCGGGCTTTGCCGCCGCCACCGTGTCGTTCGGCTTGCGCAACGTCGTCGATCTCGATGCGGCGCTGCGCGAGATCGCCCGCGTCACGGCGCCGGGCGGGCAGCTGGCGGTGCTCGAGTTCGCGGTGCCGCGGCTGCGGCCGCTGCGGGCGCTCTACCTGTTCTACTTCCGGCAGCTGCTGCCGCGCATCGGGCGGTGGATCTCGCGCGACGGCGGGGCGTACTCGTACCTGCCGGCGTCGGTGCTGGCGTTTCCGCAGCGGCAGGAGCTCGCGGACCGGTTCCGCGCGGCGGGCTTCGACGACGCGCGCTGGGAGGACCTCGCCGGCGGCATCGTCTGCCTCTACACGGGGCGGCGGGCGCGATGAGGGCGCGATGACGACGGTCCTCGACGGCAAATCGGTAGCGGCCGAGATCCGCGGCGAGGTGGCCGCCGGCGTCGCCGAGCTGCTGGCGGCCGGCGGGCGCCGGCCCGGCCTCGCCGCGGTGCTCGTGGGCGACGACCCGGCCTCGTCGATCTACGTCGCCAGCAAGGGGCGCGACTCCGAGGAGGTGGGCATGGTCAGCCGCACGCACCGGCTGCCCGCCACCACCGGCGAGGGCGAGCTGCTGGCGCTCGTCGACGCGCTCAACGCCGACGACGAGATCGACGGCATCCTGGTGCAGCTTCCGTTGCCGGCCCATATGTCGGGGCGTCGCGTGCTCGACCGCATCGATCCTGAAAAGGACGTCGACGGCTTCCACCCGGTGAGCGTCGGCCGCCTCTGGCTCGACGAGCCGGGCTTCGTCTCCGCCACGCCCGCCGGTATCCTCGAGCTGCTGCGCCGCTACCAGGTGCCGCTCGCCGGCGCGCACGCCGTCGTGCTCGGGCGCAGCGCCATCGTCGGCAAGCCGATGGCCGGGCTGCTGCTGCGCGCCCACTGCACCGTAACCGTGTGCCACTCACGCACGCGCGACCTGCCGGCGATCACCCGGCAAGCCGACGTCCTGGTCGCCGCCGTCGGCCGCGCCGGGATGGTGGGTCCCGAACACGTCAAGCCCGGCGCCGTGGTGATCGACGTCGGCATCAACCGCCTCGACAGCGAGGATGCGGTGCGCGCCGCCTTTCCCGGCGACGCCGGCAAGCTCGAGCGCTTCCGCGCCAAGGGCTCGCTGCTGGTGGGCGACGTCGACTACGACCGCGTGGCCCCGATCGCCTCGGCGATCACGCCGGTGCCGGGCGGCGTCGGGCCGCTCACCCGCGCCATGCTGCTGGTCAACACCCTCGCCGCGGCACGCGCCCGCCAGGGCCGCCCGGCAGCCGTCGCCAGGGTGGGCTGAACCGAGATGGCGGGCGCGACCGAGCAGCCGTCGCTCTCGCCGCGGCTGCTCGTCGGTCTGACCGGTGGGCTGGCGGCCGGCAAGTCGACAGTGGCGCGCCTGCTCTCCGAGCGCGGTGCGACGGTGGTCGACGCCGACCGCCTGGTCGCCGACCTCTATCGCGCCGGCGAGCCCGGCGCGGCGCGGGTACGCGAGCTGTTCGGCGAGGGGGTGCTGCGCGCCGACGGCAGCGTCGATCACCGATCGCTCTCCGCCCGCGTCTTCGACGATCCCGAGGCGCGCCGAATGCTCGAGGCCGCCATCCACCCGCTCGTCGGCGAGCGCTTCCGCGACATCGCCTCGCACGCCGGCGGCATCGTCGTCCTCGAGGCGACGCTGCTGGTGGAAGCGGGCTGGGCGAAGCACTTCGATCTCGTCGTGACGGTCGAGGCCCCGCTCGAGCTGCGCCTCGACCGCGCCGTTGCCCGCGGCCTCGACCCCGCGGAGGCTCGCCGCCGCCTGGAAGCCCAGGGCAGCGGCGAGGCGCGCCGGGCCGCTGCGGGGCGCGTCATCCACAACGACGGCGATTCGGAGCACCTCCGGCAGCAGGTCGATTCACTGGTACGCGACTTGCGGCAGCACCTCGCCGAAGGAGGTGCGCAGCGATGACGTCACTGAACCGCGAAGACCTGCTTTCGTTGAGGGATGCCGAGCCGCCCTGCGTTTCCATCTACATGCCGACGGTCCGCGCGGCCCCGGAGAGCTTCCAGAACCGCACGCGGATGAAGAACCTGCTGCGGCAGGCGGAGGAGCAGCTGGCGGAGCGCGGCGAGGCCGCCGTCGACGAGCTGCTCACCCCCGCCCGCGAGCTGATGGCCGACACCGCCTTCTGGCAGCACCCGGGCGACGGGCTGGCGCTCTTCCTCGCCGCCGGCGTGACGCGCCACTTCCAGGCCAATGAACCATTTCCGGAGCTCGCCCTCGTCGGCGACCGCTTCCACCTCACGCCGCTGCTGCCGCTGCTCAACGGCAACGGGCACTACCACCTGCTGGCGCTGTCGCAGAACGACGTGCGGCTCTACGCCGGCGACCGCGACGCCTTGCGCGAGGTCGAGCTCAGTGGCGTGCCCCGCAGCCTGCAGACGGCCCTGCACTACGACGTCAACGAGCACGCGCTGCAGTTCCACTCCACGCCCGCCACGCCACAGACGATCGGCTCACGCGGGCGCCCGAGCGCCAGCGGTCAGGCTGTGCCCGTCGGCCGGCGGAAGGGGATGTTCCACGGCCATGGCACGGTGGACGACGACGCCAAGGAGCAGGTGCAGCGCTTCTGCGAGGTTCTCGCCGACAGCCTCGAGAAGGTCTGGCACCGCCACCAGCCGCCGCTGCCGCTGGTGCTCGCCGGTGTCGAGTACGAGCGGGCGATGTTCCGCGCCGCCAGCAAGCACCCGCGCATCCTCGAGCAGGGCGTCGACGGCAACACCGAGCACATGTCCCCCGGCGAGCTGCTCGAGCGGGCGCGGCCGGTCGTCGAGCCGCTGCTGCAGGAGCCGTTGCAACAGGCCGCCGCCGCTTTCCAGGACCTCGCCGGCACGCCGCGCGCGAGCACCGACCTCGAGGAGGTGCTGCTCGCCGCCGCCGACGGCCGCGTCGACACGCTGTTCTGCGACACCAGCGTGCAGCGCTGGGGGCGCTTCGACCCGGGCACGCGGTCGCTGGAGGTGCACGGCAAGCGCGAGGCGGGCGACGAGGACCTGGTCGACCGCGCCGTCCACGAGACGGTGTTCCACGGCGGCCTCGCCTACCCGGTGACGGCCGAGACCGGGCTCGTCTCCTTGGGGCCGGTGGCGGCGCTGTTCCGCTACTAGCCGCGGCACCGCTCGAACGCCAAGCGGCTACTCGCCGCCTGGGGTCTACGCAGCTGCGCAACCGCTGCGCTTTGCGTCGCGCCAGCGATTCCCTTCCCCGTCTGAGCGAGCTCACCTGCGAGCTCGAGTCGCTCCGCTACGGCTAGAGAGCTTCGCCAGCAGGTCGCGCCAGGCGCGGCCGCGATGGCTGAGCCGGTCCTTGTCCGGCCCCGCCAGCTCGCCGTAGGTGCGCTCCTCTCCCTCGGGTAGGAACGCGGGGTCCCAACCGAAGCCGCCGCTGCCGCGCGGCGGCACCAGCGTTCCCACGGTCGCGCCCTCGCCGATGACCTCGCGCGCGCCGTCCGTCCACAGCAGGTAGCACCGCGCCGTCGCCCGCGGCTCGCCCAGCGCCAACGCGGTGCGGGCGATCCCGTCGGCGCCCACCGCCTCCAGCATCCACTTCACCAGCGGCCCGGGGAAGCCGTTGAGCGCCGCGAGCTCGAGCCCCGCCTCCTCCACCACCACCGGCCGCCCGAGGCGACGCAGCGCCTCCGCGCCCTTGGCCCGCACCACCTCGAGGAAGTCGAGCGACTGCGGCTCGGGCAGGTCCATCGCCGCGCAGTCGACGGCGCGGCCGAGGATGCGCTCCGCCTCGAGGCGCTTGTCGGGGTTGCCGGTGACGAGGGTGAACGGCGGCAGGGCGTCGACGTCGCCGGCGCCGTCCGCCGCGCTCACTCCGCCCACTGCACCCGGTAGACGGGCACCTTCTGCACCAGCCCCTTGAGCGAGAACTCGCCCAGCGACTCGGTGCGGAACTCGCCGTCGGTGCCGGCAAGCTCCGCGAGCGTGGCGCCGCCGATGACGATCTCGCCCGGCCCCGTCGCCGCCTGCTCCAGGCGCGCCGCCACGTTCACCGTGTTGCCGAGCACCGTGTAGTCGACGCGCTTCTTGCTGCCCACGTCGCCCACCACCACCGGCCCGCTGTTGAGGGCGATGCGCGACAGCAGCGGCGTGCCGCCGCGGCCGGCGCGCTCGTCGTTCCACTTCTTGATCGAGCGCTGGATCTCCACCGCCGCGCGCACCGCGCGCTGGGCGTGGTCGGCCTGCGGCATGGGTGCCCCGAAGAACGCCATCACGCAGTCGCCGATGAACTTGTCGAGGGTGCCGCCGTTGGCGAAGATCGCCTCCACCGAGTGGGTGAAGAACCCCTCGAGCACCTCGGCGACCTCCTCCGGCGGCAGGTTCTCCGCCATCGGCGTGAAGCCGACGACGTCGGCGAACAGCACGGTGACGCGCGCCGACTTCAGGCGGTGCGCCGCTTGCTCGGCGTCGGCCCCTTCCTGCGACATCACCAGCTCGATCACCGCCGGGGAGTGGTAGCGCTCGAGCCGGCTGCGCATCTGCTTCTCGAACTCGACGCGCTCGGCGTTGCGGATGCGCTCCACCGCCACCGCCGCGTAGTTGGCGAGCGCGGTGAAGAGGTCGAGGTCCCCTTCGTTGAAGGTGCCGGCGTGGAACGGCGAGTCCACCTGCATGACGCCGATGATGTTGTCGCCCGACCACAGCGGCGCGCACATCGCCGAGCGGATGTGGTGGATGCGGATCGACTCGCCGGTGGCGAGGCGCTCGTCGGACTGCGCGTCGTAGGTGAGCAGCGCCACGCGCTCCTTGATCACCGCCTCGAGCATGGTGCGCGACACCGGCACCTCGGCGGGCCGGATCTCCACCTTGTCGCCGACGCGCGACAGCTCGCAGATCAGCTCGCCGGTGCGGTCGTCGCGCAGCAGGATGAAGCCGCGGTCGACGGAGAGCGCCTCGAAGCCGATGGAGACCACCGTCTCGAGCACCTCGTAGGCCGAGTTGGCGCGGATGAGCAGCCGCGCCAGCCGCGTCATGATGCCGAAGATGGTGTTGCTGTAGGCCTGGTCGAGCGCCTTGCGCTTGTCCTCGCGGCGGCGCTCGGGGGAGAGGATCTGCTCGAGCCCGTAGTCGGCCGAGAAGTCGGCAAGGCGGCGGACGATGGTGGCCGACGAGATGCCGGCCGCCGGATGCGCGCCGCCGGGGGGGACCACGCCGGCCTGGTCGAGCGCCGTCGTCGGTCCCGCCTCGTGGGTGAGCTCGCCCTCGACGAGGAACTCGAAGATGCCGACCTTGAGGCGGTCGGCGGTGCGCAGCGGCGCCTTCTTGACGGTGACGCCGTTGACCTGCACGCCGTTGGTGCTCTTGAGGTCGTAGACGAACCAGCCGCCCGGCTCGCGGCGCAGCGCGGCGTGGCGGCGCGACACCGAGAAGTCGGGCAGCACGACGTCGTTGTCGCTACCGCGACCGAGGCGGACCTCGTCGCTCTCCAGGGGGAAGAAGCGCTCCCTGCCGTCGATGACGCCGCGGAGCCTGAACATGGTGCCCAGCGATCTTACCAGCGGGGTTCGGGCAGCTTTGGTGAAGCGAGGCCGGGTGGGGGCGCCCCCTGCCCCTGGAGGGGCAGGGGGAAGGGGGGACAGGGGTGAGATAAACCCAGGGGAGGGGTCGGGTGGGGGGCGGCAGCGGGCTCAGCCCGCGGGGGGGGCAAGCAACAGCCAGAGCATGATCGCCTTCTGCACGTGCAGGCGGTTCTCCGCCTCGTCGAAGATGCGGCTCTGCGGGCCGTCGATCACCTCGGCGGCCACCTCCTCGCCGCGGTGTGCCGGCAGGCAGTGCAGGAAGACCGCCTCGGGACGCGCCAGGGCCATCAGCGCGTCGTCGACCGTCCAGCCGGCGAAGGCCTGGCGCCGCGCCTCGGCTTCCGCCTCCTGGCCCATCGACGCCCAGACGTCGGTGTAGACGGCGGAGGCGCCGGCTACCGCTTCGCGCGGGTCGTGGGTGACGGTCAGCGTGGTGCCGGCCGCCACGGCGTCCTGCCGCGCCAGCTCGACGTAGTGCGGCTTGCACTCGAAGCCGGGAGGCGTCGCCACGGCGATGTCCATCCCCACCTTGGCGGCCGCCGAACATCAGCGAGTGGGCCATGTTGTTGCCGTCGCCGACGTAGGCGATCTTGCCGCCCGCGCAGGTCGCCGAAGACCTCGCGCAGCGTGAAGTAGTCGGCCATGCCCTGGCAGGGGTGGAGCTCGTCGGTGAGGCCGTTGATCACCGGCACGCTGCCGTAGCGCGGCGAGGTCGGTCACCGTCTGGTGGGCGAAGGTGCGCGCCATGATGCCGTCGACGTAGCGCGACAGCACCTGGGCGGTGTCGGAGATCGGCTCGCCGCGGCCGAGCTGGATGTCGCGCGACGAGAGGAAGAGCGCGTGGCCGCCGAGCTGGGTCATCCCCACCTCGAAGCTCACCCGCGTGCGGGTCGAGGACTTCTCGAAGATCATCGCCAGGGTCTTGCCGGCGAGGGCGGTGGCGAAGCGCTGGGGCTCGCGCTTCAAGTCAGCGGTGAGCGAGAAGATCGACTCCACCTGGTCGGCGGTCAAGTCGTGGATGGAGATGAAGTGGGGCACGTGCGGGTCTCCTACGGGCTGTCGCGTTCGAGGGGCATGGTCATGCAGCGCGGGCCGCCGCGGGCGCGTGAGAGCTCGCGGCCGGAGAAGGTGATGACGGTGTGGCCACTGCCGAGGTCGGGCGCCTGCAGCGCCTCCTCCTCGGTGAGCACCCGCCAGCCGCGCGCCGCCAGGCCGTCCGTCGTGTGGCGGTTCTTGTGGTAGAGGAAGATGACGCCCGGCGCCACCGCGAAGGCGTTGGCGCCGTCGGTCCACTGCTCGCGCTGCTGCTCGAGGAAGTCGTCGCCCGCCGCAGGGCACCATCTCGAGCTCCACGCCGAGGGCAGCCAGCGCGCCGAGCAGCGACGGCTGCAGCGTGAACGTCAGCTCGCCGCTGCCGAGGTCGACGCGGTAGACGCGCGCCGACTCGGGGCCGTCGGGTTCGACGACCGGCGCATAGCCGATGCAGAGGTGGTGGTCGACGAGCGTGAACACGGTGTCGAGGTGCATGAAGGCGCGGCGCGGCGGCAGCTCGACGGCGATGAGGTGGCGGAACGGCGTGTCCTCGCGGCGCAGGTAGTCGGCCAGCGCCTCGAGGCCGCGGCGATTGGTGCGCTCGCTGATGCCGACGAGCAGCAGCTCGGGCGACACCACCAGCACGTCGCCTCCTTCGAGGCTCGGGTACGGGTAGATGGGCCCGTAGTCCGGCGCCTCGTGCGGCGGCGAGTGGACGGCGAAGAGGTCCTCGTAACCCTGCAGCGCCGGGTGGTGGCGGAAGATGCTCGCCGCCAGCACCGGCTCGCGCTCGCGCGCCTCGGTCGCCATCGACGACACCACGACGCGGTTGCCGACGACGATCTGCGGATCGCGCTGGAAGAAGTAGTTGGGCACCGGCAGCATGTCGAAGAGGCCGGCGCCGCGGCGGGGCGGTTCGTCTCCTCGCAGGCCGCCGACGAGGGCGGCCGCGAGCTCGGCCGGCGGCAGCTCGCGCAGCCGACCCAAGGCCCGCTCCGAGATGCGGTGGTGGGGCGCGGCGAGCTCGTCGAGCAGCTCGCGGCGGGACGCGTCGTCGTGGCCGAGGACGTCGGCGAGCAGCTGCGTCGCGTCGAGGGTCTCGACGCCGAGCCGCTCGAGAAGGGTGCGGAAGGTGTCGTGCTCGCCGCGCGCCTCCTCGCCGTCGAGGATGTCGTCGAAGAGGAGGTGCTCCATCATCGCGGGCACCATCCAGTCGATCTCGCGCCCGGGGCGGTGCAAGCAGCACGCGGCGCAGGCGGCCGATCTCCGAGTACACCGAAAGCGGCATGGGGGTGAGCTCCCGATCCTCGGCTGCGGTCGCGGGCGGAGGAGCCGACCGCGGAAGCCGGGTATCTCGAGGTGGTGGGGCCGAGGAAGGCGGGCCGCCGCCGGCGCGGGATGGTATCAGAGGGCACGTGTAGGAGAATCGCCCGACGATGGAGCCCACCAACCCCCTCTACGACCGCTACGCGAGCCGCGAGATGGCGGCGATCTTCTCGCCGCGGCACCGGTACCTGACGTGGCGGCGGCTGTGGGTGGCACTGGCGGAGACGCAGGCGGAGCTGGGGCTGCCGATCGGCCGCGAGCAGCTGGCGTCGCTGGCGCGGGTCGAGGGCGAGATCGACTTCGCGCGCGTCGCCGAGCTCGAGCGGGCGACGCGGCACGACGTCGTGGCGCACCTACGGCACTTCGCCGAGCTGGCGGGCGAGGCGGGCGGCGTGCTCCACCTCGGCGCGACGAGCGCCTTCCTCACCGACAACGCGGACGTGCTGCTGCAGCGCGAAGGGCTGCAGCTGTTGGAGGGGCGGCTCGCGGCGGTGGTCGCCGCGCTCGCCGACTTCGCGGAGCGGTGGGCGGAGCTGCCCTGCCTCGCGTACACCCACTTCCAGCCGGCGCAGCTCACCACCGTCGGCAAGCGGGCCTGCCTGTGGATCCAGGACTTCCTGATCGACCTCGACGAGGTCGAGCGCCGGAGACGCGAGCTGCGCTGCCGCGGCGTCAAGGGCACGACGGGGACTCAGGCGAGCTTCCTGACGCTGTTCGACGGCGACGAGGCGAAGGTGCGCGAGCTCGACCGCCGGCTCGCCGAGCGGCTCGGCTTCGCCAGCAGCTTCCCGGTCACCGGCCAGACCTACTCGCGCAAACAGGACTCGCAGGTGCTCTTCGTGTTGGCCGGGATCGGCGAGAGCTGCCACAAGCTCGGCACCGACCTACGGCTGCTGCAGGGCGTCGGCGAGCTCGCCGAGCCCTTCGACGAGGCGCAGGTCGGCTCCTCGGCGATGGCCTACAAGCGCAACCCGGTGCGCGCCGAGCGCATGTGCGGTCTGGCGCGGCGGCTGCTCACCGACGCCGCGAACGGGCCGCTCAACACGGCGACGCAGTGGCTCGAGCGCAGCCTCGACGACTCCGCCAACCGGCGGCTGGTGATCCCCGACTCGTTCCTGACGGCGGATGCCTGCGCGAACCTGGCCGCGCACATCGCGCAGGGCTCCGCGTGCGCGAGGAGACGGTGGCGCGGCGAGTCCGGCAGGAGCTGCCCTTCATGGCCACCGAGAGCTGGCTGATGACCGCCTCGCTGCGCGGCGGCGACCGCCAGGACCTGCACGAGCGGCTGCGCAAGCACTCCCTCGACGCGCAGGCGGCAGTCGAGCACGGCGACGCCAATCCGCTCGCCGCCAGCGTCGCCGGCGATGCGGCCTTCGGGCTCAGCACAGCCGAGATGGAAGCGGCGCTCGAGCCGTCGCGCTTCACCGGCCGCGCCGCTACGCAGACGCGCGAGTTCCTCGCCGAGGTCGTGCGCCCGCGCCTCGCGCGCGTTGCAGCGACAAGCGTCGAAGCGCCGCGCGTGTGATCGAGATCACTTCGCTTCGCTCGCGATGACGATGCCGAACGCGGCGGTACGGCGTGGCGCGGCAAATGTCATTGCGAGGAGCGCAGCGACGAAGCAATCTCGACCCCTGAATACGCCACCGTTGCCGGACTGCGGCAAGACTGCCCTATAATCTTCCAGCACCTGTAGTTGGCATCGCGGCTCGACCGCTTCCGGATGAGGGGGAACGAACTCACACCCGCGCGTAGACGCTCGCTGCCACCGGCGGCGGCGCTCTGCGTCGCCCTCGCCGCGGCTTCCTTCTTCCTCGCCTCCTGCCGCAGCGTCACCCGCGACCACGTCCGCGTCGGCTGGAGCCAGCGCGGCGAGGCGAGCTGGTACGGCTACCCCTTCCACGGCCAGCGCACCGCCAGCGGCGAGCGCTACGACATGTACCTGATGACGGCGGCCCACCGCGAGCTGCCCGTCGGCACCGTCGTCGAAGTGACCAACCTCGCCAACGGTCGCCGCGTGCAGGTGCGCGTCAACGACCGCGGCCCCTTCGTGCGCGGCCGCATCCTCGACCTCTCCTACGGCGCCGCCACCGAGCTCGACATGGTGCGCGCCGGCACCGCCGACATCGAGCTGCGCGTCGTCGAGATGGGCCAGCAGGCGCTCCCCGTCGACACCGTCCTCACCGTCCAGGTCGGCGCCTTCCAGACCCGCGAGCGCGCCGACGCCCTCCTCGCCAAGCTCGCCGGCGACTTCGCCGACGCCCGCATCGAAGAGTCGCTGCCGTGGTACCGGGTCCGCGTCGGCACCTACACCGCTTTCGCCGACGCCGAGCAGATGCAGAAGCAGCTGCAGCGGCGCGGCTACCGCTCGATCGTCCTGCGAGCCGGGCTCGGGCCGGTGCTGTCCGAGTAGGGCGGGCTCCGCGCCCGCCATGTTTCGGCGCCGCGAGCGGATGGCGGCCGCGGAGGCCGCCCTACGGCTTCAGGGAACGAGACGTCAGACGGTGCGCGCCCGCCGAGCCCGCGCTACCGCTTCGCCAGCTCCGCCAGCCACTGCTTGATCCCCTCGTCGAGGCTCGTGCGCTCGGCGTGGCGCTGGAGCGCGATCTCTACCAAGCGGTCGACCAGCATCGGTAGCGGTACGCCGGTGAGCGCCCACAGCCGTGGGTACATGGAGATCCTGGTGAAGCCGGGGATGGAGTTGATCTCGTTGACGTAGGGCTTGTCGCCCTCGAGCAGGAAGTCGACGCGCGCCATGCCCCAGCCGCCGATGGCGGCGAAGGCGTCGACGGCCTGCTGGCGGATGCGCTCCTCGACGAAGCCCTCGAGCTCGGCGGGGGCGATGAGCTGAGCGGCGTCGGTGAGGTACTTGTCGGCGTAGTCGTAGAACTCGGCGCCGGGGACGATCTCGCCGACGCGCGAGGCTTCGAGGTCGTGAAGGCCGAGCACGGCGACCTCGAGCTCGCGCCCTTGCACGCCGCGCTCGACGAGCACCTGGTCGTCGAAGCGCAGGGCGAGGCGCACCGCCGCCTCCAGCGCGTCGGCGCTCTTGACCTTCTGCACGCCGACGCTGCTGCCGCCGACGCTGGGCTTGACGAAGAGCGGCAGCGGCAGCTCGGCGCAGCTGGCGAGGAACGCCTGCGGGTCGGCCTCGAAGCGCTGGCGCGAGGCGGCGCGGAACTCCACCACCGGTACACCCGCGGCGGCGAGCAGCCGCTTGCACTGCAGCTTGTCCATGGCGACGGAGCTGGGCAGCACGCCGCAGCCGACGTAGGGGAGGCCGGCCATCTCACAGAGGCCCTGCAGCGTGCCGTCCTCGCCCCAGGTGCCGTGGACGAGAGGGAAGACCACGTCGACCTCGGCTTCGAGCAGGTGGCGCAGCGACGGCGCGATGGCGCCGCCCGGCGCCGGCAGCGCGCTGAGAGCGCCGTCGAGCGCCGGTTGCGACTCCGCCGGAGCGAGCCAGCAGCCGTCGGAAGCGATGCCGAGCGGCACGACCTCGTGCCCCGCCTGCTGCAGCCCCGAGGCGACCGAGCGCGCCGAGTTGATCGACACCTCGTGCTCGACGCTGCGTCCACCGAAGACCAATCCCACCCGCTTGCCCATCACGTTCCTCCCAGCTGTCGATTCAGCAGCGGCTCTGAGGCGGAGCAAAGGCTACGCCAGAAGCGAGGCGCCGCTGCGGCGGCGCGATGGCAGAGCGGGGACGCTCGCGCGCCTCCGTGCCATGCCCAGTCTCGCGCCTCACCTCATCAACGGTGACGAGCGCCGACTCCGCCGATGCGCAGAGCGCACCCTACCCCACCCACCACACCACGCCGGTAGGGTGCGCACTGCGCAACGTCGACGCCACCGCTCACCGCAGGTCCGCGATCTGCACCGCCTGGATCTCGGGCAGCGCCGCGATCTTCGCCAGCACCTCGGGCGCCGGGTGCTCGTCGAGGCGCAGCACCGCCATCGCGTCGCCGCCGTCGGCCACGCGCGCGAGGTGGATCTCGGCGATGTTGACGCCGGCCTCGCCGAGGATCGTCCCCAGCCGCCCGACCACGCCTGGGACGTCGCGGTTCGACAGCACCATCAGCCGCCCCTCGGGGCGGAACTCGAGCTGGAAGCCGCGGAAGCGCACCACGCGCGCGTCGCGCTCGCCGAACAGTGCGCCGGCCAGGTCCACTTCGCCGCCTTCGCCGCCGACGGTGACGCCGACGAGGTGCGGGTAGTCGGCGGGCTCGGGGCGCATCGCGCGCACCACCTCGATGCCCCGCGCGGCGGCGAGCTTCTCGGCGTTGACGTAGTTGACCGCCTCGCCGAGGAAGCAGGTGAGGGCGCCCTTGACGGCGGCGACGGTGACCGGCACCGCGAGCGACTCCTCGATGCCCCAGAGGTCGACGCGCAGGCGGTTGATGCTGCCGCCGAGCAGGCAGCCCGCCAGGCGGCCGAGCTGCTCGCCGAGGCGCAGGAAGGGCTCGCTGTGCGTGCCGGTGGGGCGGAATGGCAGGTTGACCGCCGAGATCGCCAGCGAGCCGTCGAGGGCGGCGAGCACCATGCGGCTGGTCTCGAGAGCGATGCGCTCCTGCGCCTCCACCGTCTGCGCGCCGATGTGCGGCGTCGAGACGACGCGCGGATGCGTCGCAAGCGCCCAGTCGGTCGGCGGCTCGTCGGCGAAGACGTCGATGGCGGCGCCGCCGACGTTGCCCGACTCCAGGGCGGCGAGCAGCGCCGGCTCGTCGACGACGCCGCCGCGGGCGCAGTTGACCACCAGTGCGCCCGGCTTCATGTGCGCGAGCTCCGAGGCGCCGATCAAGTTGCGCGTCTCGTCGGTGAGCGGCACGTGAAGGGTGACGACGTCGGCCCAGGCGAGCAGCTCGACGAGCGACATCAGCGGCACGTCGAGACGGCGGGCGACCGCGGGGTCGAGGTGGGGGTCGAAGGCGGCGACCTCCATCTCGAACGACCGCGCGCGCGCTGCCACGCCCTGGCCGATGCGGCCGAAGCCGATGACGCCCAGGCGCTTACCCTGCAGCTCGAAGCCGGTGAAGCTCTTGCGGTCCCAGTCCTGGCGCTTCATGGCGCCGTCGGCGGCCGGCACCTTGCGGGCGAGGGCGAGCAGCAGCGCGAAGGTGTGCTCGGTGGCGGAGATGAGGTTCGCCGTCGGCGCGTTGACGACGAGGACGCCGAGCTCGGTGGCGGCGGTGACGTCGACGTTGTCGACGCCGATGCCGGCGCGGCCGACGACCTTGAGGCTCTTGCCGGCGCGCAGGAGGTCGGCGGTGACCTTGGTGCTGCTGCGCACGACGAGGGCGTCGTAGTCGGCGAGGATCTCGCGCAGGCGCGGGCGCTCGGCGGCGGTGAGCTCGTGGACCTCGGCGCCCGAGGCCTGGAGGGCTTCGAGACCCGAGGGGTCGAGGGAGTCGGCGATGAGGATCTTGTGGGCCATGGCGCGCGGGAGGATATCCCAGGTTTGCCGCAGAGCGGCAATCGGCGTCTGAAGCGGTGCCGCGGGGCGGCATCCCGCGACGGCATCGAGATCGCTTCGCTGCGCTCGCGATGACACCGAACGTCATCGCGAGGAGCGGAGCGACGAAGCGATCTCGATGCCCGCTTAGCCCAGGATCTCGTCGAGCGCGGCCAGCAACCCGTCGAGATCGTGGGACTGCACCTCGCCCATGTGACCGATGCGGAACGTCGTGGGTTTCCAATCGGCGTAGCCGCTCGAGACCGTGAAGGCGCGTGCCGCCAGGGCCTTGACGACGTCAGACGCCGAACGGCCGGGCGGAGCGGTGATCGCCGTGACGGTCGGCGAGCGATGCGCTTCGTTGGCTGGGATCAGCAGGTCACGATCGGCGGCCCAGGCGACGGTGCGTTGCTGCAGAGCCGCATGGCGGGCCCAGCGCGCCTCGATCCCTTCGGCGAGCAGGCCGGCGAGCTGCGCCTCGGCGGCCCAGAAGAGCGTCACCGCGGGAGTGTGGATGGTGCTGCCTTCGCGGTGCTTTTCCAGGTAGCGGACGAGATCGGTGTAGAAGCCGCGCCGCGCCACGTCGACCATGCGCCGCTCGGCGCGTTCCGAGATCGCCGCGAAGGCGAGGCCCGGGGGCAGCGCCAACGCCTTCTGCGCCGCGGTGAGGACGACGTCGAGGCCCCAGGCGTCGGTCTCCACCGGCGCGCCGCCGAGCGACGAGACGGCGTCGACGACGAGCAGCGCGTCGCTTTCTTCATGCGCCACGCGGGCGAGCTCGGGGAGTGGGTTGAGCACGCCGGTCGAGGTCTCGCTGTGCACGACGGTGATGGCGTCGTAACGCCCGCGGCGTAGAGCCTGACGCAGGAGGTCGGGGTCGATGGCGTGACCCATCGGCACGACGACCTGGTCGGAGTCGAGGCCGTGGGCCCGCGAGATGGTGTGGAAACGCTGCGCGAAGGCGCCGTTGACGAGGTGTAGCGCCCGCTTGGCGACGGTGGAGACGACCGCCGCTTCCATGAGCAGCGTGGCGCTCGCCGTGGCGGTGACCACCGGCCGCGACGTGCGGAAGATCTGCTGCAGCGCGCCGGCGACGGACTCGTAGGCGGCGCGAAAGTCGGCCGCGCGATGGGCCACCGGCTGGCGCAGCTGCGCTTCGCGCACTCGCTGGAGCACGTACGTGGGCCCGGCGAGGAAGAACCGCATGGGCTCGTCGGCGGCGCCGCGCAGCGGGTTGATTCCCCGGCCGCCCGGAGGACCGGGCGCCCGTTCCACGACGTCGCGGCTCGCCGCAGGCTCGCCGCTCTGGTAGCTCGCCATCGTCAGGTCACCGGTTCGGCGGGCGCGAACGGGCGCGGCTCGCGCAGCGCGGCGATGAGCTGCTCGAGGGCGAGGCGCCGCTCGGCGCCGCCGGGAATGGTGATGCGCCACCCGCCGTCGCCGGTCGACGCGAGCGCCGGCGCGTCGGCGTCGCCGCGCACCAGCACCAGCGTGCAGCCGAGGAACTGCTGGCGCAGCAGCTCGCGCAGGCGCGCGGGACCCCGGCGTGCCCGGGCCGCCAGCGTCCAGCTCTCGCCGACGGCAACGGCGCGCTCGCTGCCGGCGGCGAGCGCGTCGCGCAAGCCCTCGGGCGGCGGCGGTGGCGCCTGCAGCTCGAGCCAGCCGACGCGCAGGCCTGCCTCGCCGGCGGCGGCTAGTAGCGGCCGGTAGACCTCCGCCTCCTCGGCGACTCGCAGCAGGTGGATGCGGCGCAACTCGCGGCCCTCAGTCGTAGAGCAGGCAGGCGGCGCGGCGCTGCCGGAACGCCGCCTCGTCGGCCGCCCACGTCGCCACCCATTCGTCGCATCCGGCGCCCGACTCGAGCCCATTGCGCAGCGCATCGCTGCCGGCGAGGAGGTCGATAGCCGGCCGGTCCCGCACGAACTCGTAGCTCTCGGCGCGCCAGAACTCCTCGCCGCGGGAGAGCTCGAACAACGCCGCGAGCACCTCGACGCCGGCGCGGTACGCCGGCAGCTGCACGGCGTCGCCCACCACCACCTCGACGCCGCCGCAGACGGTGCCGGCGTGCTTCTGGAACTGCGGGCGGAAGTACATGGGCAGGAACGAGACGCCGGGGATGCCACGATCGGCGAGCCGCCGCGCCAGCTCGACGGGGTGCAGCCACGGCGCGCCGAAGACGTTGAACGGCCGCGTCGTGCCGCGCCCTTCCGACACCCGCGTGCCTTCGAGCAGGCACAGCCCGGGGTAGACGACGGCAGTGGCGAAGGTGGGCATGTTCGGCGACGGCGCGATCCACGGGCGGCCGGTCTCGGGCCACAGCATCGCGCGGCGCCAGCCGTCGAGGCGCCAGATCTCGAGGCCGTCGGGATCGCCGGCGCTCGCGCCCTCGCCGCGCGCGATCTCCAGCCGCACGATCTCGCCCAGCGTCAGCCCGTGCCGGACCGGGTGCGCGAAGGCGCCGACGAAGGACTCGAAGCCGGGCTGGCGGAGGTTGCCCTCGACCGCCTCGCCGCCGAGCGGGTTGGGGCGGTCGAGCACCCACACCTCGCAGCCGGCGGCGAGCGCCTCCTCCGCCGCCCACGTCGCCGTGGCGGCGTAGGTGTAGTAGCGGCTGCCGACGTCCTGCAGGTCGACGAGCAGCAGGTCCAGGCCCGCGAACGCCTCGGCGTCGGGGCGCAACGTCTGTTCGGAGTGGCCGTAGAGCGAGCGGATGGGCACGCCCGTCCACGGGTCGCGCTGGTCCTCGCTGGGCACCATGTCCTGCTCGACGCCGTAGTAGCCGTGCTCGGGGCCGAAGAGCACGGCGGGCGCGCCGCCCTCGCTCGCCGCCAGCGCCACGTGCGCCGGCCGCAGGTCGGCGGTCACCGAAGCGTGGTGCGCCAGCAGGCCGTAGCGGCGCCCGCGCAGCCGGCCGGAGTCGGCGAGCAGACGGTCGAGGCCGGTGCGGACCGTCAAGTCGCGCGCCCCGCCGCCAACGCCGCGGCATCGGCTCCGGCGGTCGCCGTCGCGGCGTCGTCGCCGCGCTCCCAAGCGCCGCTCCTGCCGCCGCTCTTGCTCTCGAGTCGGAGGTCGGTGATGACTGCCCCGCGCTCGACCGCCTTCACCATGTCGTAGAGCGCGAGCGCCGCGGCGGCACAGGCGGCGAGCGCCTCCATCTCGGCGCCGGTGCGCGCGGTGGCGACGACGCGGCTCCGGATGACGACGCCCTGGCCGGCGGGCGCGATCTCCACCTCGACCTGGTCGAGCGGCAGCGGATGCGCGAGCGGCACCAGCATCGAGGTCACCTTCGCTCCCTGGATGCCGGCGAGGCGGGCCACGGCGACGGCGTCGCCCTTGGGCAGGTCGCTCAGCCGCGCCACCGTCTCGTCCGACAACCGCACGCGGCACGAGGCTTCGGCGACGCGCCGCGTCACCGGCTTGTCCGACACGTCGACCATGCGGGCGGTGCCGGCCTCGTCGAGGTGCGAGAAGGATTTGCGGCCGGTCATCGCCGGCGATGGTACCAGCGCCCGCGTGCGGAGCTCGTGCCCGCATCGTTGATTCCGCGGCTGCGCGCCCGAACGCGCACCGGCTCGCCGCTCTGGTTGCTAGCATCGCGGGCCGTGTCCGAACCGCGTCTCGCCATCGTGGTGCCGACGCTCGACGAGGAGCCGGCGCTGCGCCAGAACCTCGCCGCCGCGATCGCCGTCGCCGACGATCTCGTCGTCTCCGACGGCGGCAGCCGCGACCGCACGTGCGAGCTCGCGGCGAGCCTCGGCGCCCGGGTGATCGCCGGCCCGGCCGGGCGCGGCGCGCAGCTCAACCGCGGCGCCGCCGCCACCGATGCCGAGCTGCTGCTCTTCCTCCACGCCGACACCACGCTGCCGCCGGGCGCCGCGGCGGCGGTGCGCGCCGCCGTCGCGCGCGGCTGCTGCGGCGGCGGCTTCCGCGTCCGCTTCGAGCCGTCGCGGCCGCTCTTTCGGCTCGGCGCCGCGGTCGCCAACGCCCGCTCGCGGATCACCCGCGTGGCGCTCGGCGACCAGGCGCAGTTCGTCACTCGCGAGACGTTCACGCGGCTCGACGGCTACCGCGAGTGGCCGCTGCTCGAGGACCTCGACTTCGCGCGGCGGCTCAAGGCTGCCGGCCGCGTCGCCATGTTGCCGCTCACCGTCACCACCTCGGCGCGCCGCTTCGTGCGCCGCGGCCCGCTGCGCACGGTCGCCACCAACTGGCTGATCTGGACGCTGTTCGCCTGCGGCGTTTCCCCGGCGCGACTGGCCGGCCTCTACCGCGACGTGCGCTGATCAGCGCGCTCGCGCGCGCTGCCCGAATTAGCCGTTCATCGCGTCCTTGAGGTCCTTGCCGGCCTTGAAGCGCACCGACTTGCTCGCCGCGATGGCGATCGCCTCGCCGGTCTTGGGGTTGCGGCCGGTGCGGGCGGCGCGGTCGCCCACCGAGAAGCTGCCCAGGCCGGGCACCTGCACGCGGTCACCCTTCTCGAGGTGCAGGACGATCGCCTCGACGACCGACTCGTACGCCTCGTTGGCCTGCTTCTTCGAGATCCCTTCCACGTTGTCGGCGATGTAGTCGACGATGTCCGATTTGCCCGCCATCTCTCCTCCTAGTTCGGCGCGAGCCGGAAATGATGCCAGGAACCTTAGGCGACCGCAGTCGAGGGTGTCAATGACGCAGCGACTTGTCAGTCGCGCGCGAAGACCTGCACGGTGAAGCCGTCGTGGTCGCCCGCCGGCAGCACGCGCCAGCGCCCCGGCGCCTCGACGCCGGCGGCGAGAGCGGGCTCGAGACCGTCGGCGAGCGGCCGCGGCCGCAGCGCCGGGTGAGCGGCGAGAAAGCGCTCCGCCACCTGCTCGTTCTCCTCCGCCTCGAGCGAGCAGGTGATCGCCACCAGCAGGCCGCCGGGGGCGAGCAGCGACGCGCTCTGCGCCAGCAGCCGCTCTCCCTGCGCCGCGAGGCGGCCGATCTCCGACTCCGACAGCCGCCACTTGAGCTCCGGGTTCTTCCGTAGGGTGCCGGTGCCCGAGCAGGGGAGGTCGAGCACGACGCGATCGAAGGCGGCGGCGAACGGCGAGCAGCCGGCGTCGGCGGCGACGACGTTCAACGGGCGCCGCAGGCGGCGCAGGTTCTGCCGCAACGTCGAGAGGCGCGCGAGGCCGGCGTCGGCGACGGTGGCGCGCACGCCGGGCTCGGCGGCGAGCAGCGCGAAGGTCTTGCCGCCGGGCGCCGCCGCGGCGTCGAGCACCCGCTCGCCGGCGCGCGGCGGCGGCAGCAGCGCCGCGGCCTGGCTCGCCTCGTCCTGCACGTAGCAGTCGCCGTCGCGGAACGCCGTGGTCGAAAGGGCGTTGCCCTGCCGCACCGTCAGTCCCAGCGGCGAGAGCCGCGTCGGCTCCACCTCGAGCCCTTCGTCGATCAGGCGCTCCGCCAGCAGCTCGCGGCCGCCGCGGTCGCGGAAGGCGAGCAGCTGCATCGCCTTCGGCTGGTTGTTGGCGGTGAGCAGACGCCGCGTGCGCAGCTGCCCGAAGCGGTCGAGCCAGCGGCGGACGAGGAAGTCGGGGTGGCTGGTCTCGATGGCCAGCCGCCGCACCGGGTCGGGATCGTCCACCGGCCAGGCCTCGAGCCGGCGGTCTCGCGCCACCCGCCGCAGCACGGCGTTGACGAAGCTGGCGCCGCCGCGGTGGGTGCGCTGCTGCGCCTGCTCCACCGCCTCGTCCACCGCCGCGTAAGGCGGCACGCGCTCGAGGAAGAGCAGCTGGTAGGCGCCGATGCGCAGCATCGCGTGCAGCGCGGGGTCGATGTCGGCGAGCTGGCGGTTGCTCGCCCGCGCCAGCACGTCGTCGAGCCGCCGCAGCCAGCGCAGGCTGCCCAGCACCAGCTCGCGCAGCAGCGCCTGGTCGCGCTCGTCGAAGCGCTCGAGAGCGCCGCGCAGGAACAGCTCCACCGGCGACGAGGCGGCCAGCGTCCGCTCCAGCACCCACGCCGCCGCCCCGCGGACGTTGTCCTCGGGGCTCCGCCGCGGCGTGAGCCGCCGCGTGCGATCGGCGGGACGTTGGCGCGTGCTCATGACTCTCGGTCGGCCGTCGCTCAGGAGAACCGCACGTCGGCGCCGAGGCGCTCGCCGCGCAGCAGCTCCTGCGGAGCCAGCGCGCGCCGGCCCGGCCGCTGCAGCCGCTCGACGCCGAAGACGGTGCCCTCGCCACAGGCCACGGCCAGCGCGCCGTTGCGCATGCCGAGCACGCTGCCCGCGGCTGCTTCGCTCGATCCGTCCAGAGGCTCGCCGGCCAGCAGCTTGATGGGCGAGCCCGCGAGCTCGGCGCTGGCGCCGGGCCACGGGGTGAAAGCCCGCAGCTGGCGGGACACCGCGACCGCGGGCCGTTGCCAATCGACGCGCCCCTGCTCTCGCGTCAGACGCGGAGCGTAGGTGACGCCCTCGCTCGGCTGCGGCGTCTCCGCCAGAGCTCCGGCTTGGAGCCCCGCCAGCGCTTCCAGCATCAACGCGGCGCCGAGGTGCGCCAGCCGCGGCAGCAGCTCCCCCGCCGTCTCGTCGCCCACCAGGCGCGTGCGGCCCTGCAGCAGCACCGGCCCGGTGTCGAGCCCCTCCTCCATGCGCATGATGCTGACGCCCGTCTCGTCGTCTCCCGCCAGCAGCGCCGCCTGTACCGGCGCGGCGCCGCGGTGCCGCGGCAACAACGAGGCGTGCACGTTGATGCAGCCGAGCCGCGGCGCCGCCAGCAGCTCGCGCGGGAAGATCTGCCCGAACGCCGCCACCACGACGAGGTCGAGCTGCAGCGCGCTTACGCGTTCGACCACCTCCGCATCCCTGACGCGGGGCGGCTGCCAGACTTCGATCCCCTGCTCCCGCGCCCACCGCGCTACGACGGGCGGCTGTACCCGCTGGCCGCGGCCCGCCGGCCGGTCCGGCTGCGTCACCACGACGAGCGGAGCGCGGCCCGCCGACACCAACGCCTGCAACGTCGGCAACGCGAAGTCGGGCGTGCCGAAGAACGCCAACCGCTCGATCCGCTGCGTCACCTTCGGATGGTACAGCAGCGGCTCGATCGGCCTTTGCGAGCTCAGAGATAGCCGCAGTCGGCGAGCGACTCGCGGAAGGCCTCGTTGCAAAAGTCGCGAAGCGGCGCCGGCAGGTCCCGCTCCCAGCGGCCGATCGATTCCCGCGCGCTGGCAGAGGTTCGATGGGCGGCCCGCGCTTCGGCGTCGGCCTCCATGTCCCGGATCATCGCTTCGATGCGTGGCGCGGAACGCTCCAGACCGAGGAAGTCGAGGATCGCCTCGAGGGTCGGACGCGCTCGGCGGACCAGGTCTTCGTAGCGGACGAGCAGACCGCGCTCGCCGGCGTATCGCCAAGCATTGGTGAGCTCTTCGATCGCCTGCGTCAGGCCGAGAACGTAATGCTCCTCGCTCTCGCCTGCTTCGCGTCCGAAGCTGCGACTGCCGCGCTTGCGGTCGAAGGCCAGGATGGAGGCGAGCATGTCGCGGAAATCACGCACGAGGTAGATCTCGCGGCCTTCCGGGAAGAGCTCGGCGACGATGGCCTGCGGCGCCGCCGAGGTGAGGTGCTTCTCGGCGAAGTAGCCTTCGCCCGCCACGACCTTCCCCTGCAGCCGTGCCGAATCCTCGTAGAAACCGGCCACTTGCCGCCGAGCGAAGCTCGCCGTCCTCTCGAGCGCCCCGCCACCGAGCTGCCGTGCGGCGGGGTCCTGCTCGAGGTAGTTGAGGGTAGGGAAGGAGCCGTACCCGAGCCACCAGTAGCGGCGCACGTCCACCTGCGCGAGGGCTTGCAGGTAGCTGGCCGGCGTGGCGAGGGCGCTGAAGACCGACGTCCAATAGGCGAGCACGCGGGCCTCGTACGGGAACGGCGGGTGGACGACGACGTTTGGATGGTGCGAGAGCAGCTGCATGAGCAGCGTCGAGCCGGTGCGGCCGAGCGTGACGACGGACAGCGGCCGCGGCCCCTCCTCCACCGCCGTGACGAGCGACGAACGCCGCCCGCGGACGGTGGCCAGGAGGGTGCGGGCGCCGCGCGCCACCGCCGTCAGCTCGAGCTCGAACTGCGCCGGTGCGTCCAGGGTGCGCAGCACGCCCTCGAAACCGCATGCCTGATCGATCGGCAGGTGGGGCAGGCCGTACGCGACGTCGGCTCGAGGGTGGACGGCCCGCCAGCTGGCGAGCACACGCTCCTGGCTCAGCACCTCGACGTCGACGCCGTCGACCTCGCGGTGCGACACCCACCCGGCGACGACCAGCGTGTAGTGGTCGCGGCTCTCGCCCTGCACCGGCAGGTCGATGTTCCAACCCCAGAAGTTGCTGTCGAGTCGTGCCCGCTCGACCGCATCGATCTCGACTCGTGCCATCACCCTGAGAAGAACAATAGCCCGCGCGGCCGTCAGTCCTTGGTGGCGTCGACCTCGGCGAAGTAGTCGCCCTTGACCAGCACCTCGCGCGGCTTGCTCCCCTGCGCCGGGCCGAGGAGACCGTCGTGCTCCATCAGGTCGATCAGACGCGCCGCGCGCGAGAAGCCGATGCGCATGCGGCGCTGCAGGAAGCTCGCCGACGCCTTGCCCTTCGCTCACCACCAGCCGCGACGCCTCGTCGAACAGCTCGTCGTCGTCGCCGTCGGGGCCGTCGCCGCCGCTGCCGCCCGCACCGTTGCCGCCGCCGTTGAACTCCACCACCTCGGGGTCGAGGCTCGGCTTGCCGGTCTTCTTGAGCCAGCGCACCAGCGCCGCCGTCTCCTGCTCGCTGATGTAGGCGCCGTGCACGCGCATCAGGCGCGACGTCCCCGGCGGCATGATCAGCATGTCGCCCTTGCCGAGCAGCCGCTCCGAGCCGACGGTGTCGAGGATCGTCCGCGAGTCGTGGCGGCTGGTGGTGGCGAACGAGATGCGGCAGGGGAAGTTCGCCTTGATGGTGCCGGTGAGCACGTCCACCGACGGCCGCTGCGTCGCCACGATCAGGTGGATGCCGACCGCGCGCGCCATCTGCGCCAGCCGCGCGATCGAGGTCTCCACCTCGTTGGCGGCCACCATCATCAGGTCGGCCAGCTCGTCGATGACGATCACGTAGTAGGGCAGCGGCTTGAGGTCGTCCTTGGTGACCTCGCTGTTCTCCTCGAGCGACAGCCGCCGCTGCACCTCGGGATCGCGGATGGCGCGGTTGTAGTAGTCGATCGAGCGCACGTGCACCTCGGCGAGCAGGCGATAGCGGCGCTCCATCTCGGCCACCGCCCAGCGCAGCGCGTTGGCCGCCTTCTTCGGCTCCACCACCACGTCGGTCTTGAGGTGCGGGATGTCGGCGTAGACGCCGAGCTCGACGCGCTTGGGGTCGATGAAGATGAACTGCACCTCGTCGCGCGAGGCCTTGTAGAGGATCGAGGTGATCATCGCCTGCAGGCCGACGCTCTTGCCGGCGCCGGTGGCGCCCGCCACCAGCAGGTGCGGCATCGTCGCCAGGTCGGCGAAGTAGGGCTCGCCCTGCAACGTCGTGCCGATCGCCATGGTCAGCACCGAGCCGGCGCTGCGGAACTTCTCGTGCGCCAGCAGCGAGCCGAGGCGGATCAGCGAGCGGTCCTTGTTGGGCACCTCGATGCCCAGCGTCGAGCGGCCGGGGATGCGGTCGATGCGCACCGACTCGGCTTGCAGCGCCAGCGCCAGGTCGTCCTGCAGGTTGACGATCTGGCTCATCTTGACGCCGGGCGCGGGACGGAACTCGAACACCGTGATCACCGGCCCGGGGTTGATCCCTTCGAGCGTGCCCTCGACGCCGAAGTGGTCGCAGCTCTGGCGGATCGCCTCGCCGAGGCGGATCAGGTCGTCCTCGGCGACGCTGTGCGGCACCGGCTGGAGGTTGAGCAGGTTGAGCGGCGGCAGCTGCGTCTCGGAGGGCGGCTGGAAGAGCAGCGGCTGCTCCTTCTTGCGTCGCGCCGCGGGCGCCGCGGAAACAGCAGCCTCGGCGTCGGGCGCGGTGCGCTCCGCGGCCTCGCCGGCCGCATCGAGCATCGCCTCGTCGAGGTCGATCTCCTCGGCGAGGCGCACCCGCCGCACGCCGAAGCCGCGCTCGCGCTGGCCCTTGTCACCGCGCAGGCGCTCGCTCACCCGCAGCGGCAGGTCGAGCTCGGGGCCGGCCACCGATTCCGGCGGCTCCACGACGAGCGCCGCCGCGGCCTCGTCCTCGCGCCGCCGCAGGTGCTTGGAGACGACGCGCTTGCGCAGCTTCTCCTTCTCGTTGCGCTGGCGGCGCCGGCTCCACCACCGCACCACCCGCTCCCAGCGCAGGGCGAGGCGTGCGCTCCACCCGTCCATCGCCTCGGCGAGCGTCGACTGCGCGAGCAGCGACACGGCGATGACGGCGAGCGCGCCCACCAGCAGCAGCGAGCCGGGGAAGTTGAAGCGCGCCACCAGGCTCTCGGCGAGGAAGCGGCCGAGCACGCCGCCGGCGTCGAGCGCCTCGCCGCGGAACATGCGGCGGCCGAGCACCAGCTGCAGCAGCACCGGCAGCGACAGCAGCAGCAGGGCGAAGCCGGTGCCGCGGCCCGCCACCCGCGGCCGCTCGCGCCGCCGGATCAGCGTCCAGGCCGCGGCGCCGAGCCCGAGCGGCAGCAGCAGCGCCGTGCTGCCGAGGAGTCCCAGCAGCAGCGCCGCGAGCTCGGCCCCGAAGACGCCGGCGAAGTTGTCGACGCGCGCCCGCGACGGCGGCAGCTCATGGAGGAAGCTGGGGTCGGCCGGGTGGTAGCTCGCCAGGCTCGCCAGCAGCAGCAGCGCCGCCGTGGCGAGGACGAGGCCCAACAGCTCGCTGCCCTTGGCCGGCGGCAGCTTCGGCCGCGCCCGCTTGGGGAGTCGTTCCGCCTCGACGGCGTTCATCCGCGCGTTGGCGATGCCCCGGTCGATGGGACCCTCGCCGGGAAGCTCGAGAAGAAGATGAGCCATCCATCGCTAAGTAGCCGTGGATCTTAACATTGTTCGTGGGTCGTATTCGCCAAGAGCAGCCGCCAGAGGTCGAGCCAGGCCGCCAACGGCAGCTCCTCGGCACGAGTCGTCGGCGGCAGGCCGAGCGCCTGCAGGGCCGCCTCGACGCGAGCGGTGCCGACGACGCGGCCGAGCGAGTTGCGCAGGGTCTTGCGCTTCTGCCCGAACGCCTCGCGGACGCGGGCGAGGAAGACCGGCATCTCGTCCGCGGGCAGCGGCGGTGGCGCGGAGACGCAGCCCGACGAACGCGCTATCCACCTTCGGCGGCGGCCGGAACGAGCCGGGGCGTACGCGGCCGAGGATCGTCGCCTCGGCGTAGCACTGCACGAAGACCGTGAGCGAGCCGTAGTCGCGCGTGCCGGGCCTGGCCGTGAGCCGCTCGGCGACCTCCTTCTGCAGCAGGAACGCGGCGCGCGGGACGCGCGGCCCAGTGCGGCAGCAGGGCCGCGAGGATCGCCGTCGCCACGTTGTAGGGCAGGTTGCCGGCGACGAGCGTCGGCTCCGGCAGCCGCGCCCACGGCAGGTCGAGGGCATCCATCACCAGCGGCTGCAGCACGCCGGCGAGGACGCATCGTCGCCGTCGCCCTCGCCGCACTCGCAGCTCCCACGCCCACTCGAGGTCGAGCTCGACACCCCACACGCGCGCCCCGGCATCGAGCAGCTGGCCGGTGAGCACGCCGCCGCCGGGCCCGACCTCGACGACGCGCTCGCCCGACGGGGCGAGGAAGTCGACCAGCGGCCGGCACAGCTCCGGCCGCGTGAGGTGGTGCTGCCCGAGGGCCTTCTTCAGCCGCGGCCGCGTCACCGGAGCAGGCTACCAGCGGCAGCCGCCGGCCGCGGTCAGCCGCCCGCCCCACGGCGGTGGAGGCAACGGTCAGAAATCTCCCCGCCACGTCGAATGTGCATCCGTAGAATGACCGCAGTTGGAGTCGTGGGAGGGTGAATATGTGGCGAGATCCCGAGCTCCGTCGCCGGTTCCCTGTCCTGCTCGCGGTTCTCATCGCCTCCAGCCTGTGCGCGACCGCTTCGCCCGCGAACGGCGACGGGCTGGGCGCCATCACCTACCCCGAGGCGGGCACCAACCGGATCTACGCCTTCAAAGGCCTCTCGAACGGCCACCTGTTCGTCCACTACTGGGACGGGTCCTCCTGGAGCTGGGCGGACCAGGGCGCGCCGCCGGGCAGCCGTGCCGTCGACCAGCCGAGCGCCGTTACCTACACCGCGGCCGGCCCTCGCCACATCTATGCGTTCGTGCGCGGCGCCAACGGGCGGCTCTTCGTCAACTGGTGGAACGGCAGCGCCTGGCAGTGGGCGGACCAGGGCTCGCCGCCGGGCACGACGGCCGCGAGCGCACCGAGCGTCATCACCTATCTGGAGGGTACGCGGCAGCGCATCTATGCCTTCGTGCGCGGGGCCAACGGACGGCTCTTCGTCAACTGGTGGAACGGCAGCGTCTGGCAGTGGGCGGACCAGGGAGCTCCCAGCGGCACGACGGTCGCCGATGCGCCTTCCGTCGTCACTTACCAGATCACCGAGCGCCGGATCTACGCCTTCGTGCGGGGAACCAACGGCCGCCTGTTCGTGAACTGGTGGAACGGCAGCCGCTGGCAGTGGGCCGACCAAGGGATGCCGGCGAGCGGTGCCGTCGTCAGCCAGCCCAGCGCGTTGACGTTTCTCGAGGGCACGGCGCAGCGCCTCTATGCGTTCGTCCGCGGCGCCGACGGCCACCTGCACGTGAACTTCTGGGACGGCAGCCAGTGGCGCTGGGCCGACCAGGGACGGCCGCCCGGCGCCAGCGTCTTCGCGGGGCCCACGGCGACCACCTACCGCGACGCCAACGTCCAGCGCTTGTACGTCTTCGTGCGCGACGCGCCGTCGAGGCTGTTCGTGAATTTCTGGGACGGCGGCACGTGGCGTTGGGCCGAGCAGGGCGTCCCGGCGACCGGCCGCGTGCGCCGGCCCTTCGACGTCGTCACCTACTTCGAGTCGGGACTGCGCAGGATCTACAGCTTCGTCGACGACGACCAGGAACGGCTGCAGCTGAACTTCTGGAACGGCGCGACGTGGCAGTGGGCGGACACCTGGCAGCCGTGGACCTTCGACTGGGGCTCCGTCGACTACTTCCAGCCCAGCGTCGCGCAGGGAGGACGCGCGGTCGCCGTCGCCGTGCACCCGACCGATGACCGCCGCATGTTCGTCGCCTCGGAGACCGGTGGGCTCTTTCGCACCGCGGATCGCGGCCGCAGCTGGGCGCACGTTCGCAGCCTGACCACGCAATGGCTGTGGGACGTCGAGTACGCGCCCGACGATCCAGACGTCGTCATCGCCGTTGCCGGCGCCGACTACCGCGAGCCCAACGGCGGCGGGATCTGGCGCAGCATCGACGGCGGTCTGAGCTGGACGCAGCCCGCCGGGGCCGCGCCGCCGGCGGGCCCGCGGTGCACCGGTCGCAGCGGCGCCTACGCCGTCTCGTTCGAGCCCGGCTCGAATCGCGTCTACGTCGCCACCGACTGCGGCATCGCGGTCAGCGACAGCCTCGGCGTGGGGTGGCGCCACGTCGTGCTGGATCCGTCGGTGCCGGGCAACACCGACCTGACGCAGGACCGCGTATGGTCGGTGCTGGCGCGGCGAGGCGGTCATGCGCACGCGGCGGCCGACAGCGGCATCTGGTATCGCCAGTCCCTGGGGAGCTGGACGCGTTCGACAGGCGGGCCCTCCCAAGGCCAGGGCGGCGTCAGCCACGCGTTCGCGGTGTCGCCCCAGAACGCCGATCGCCTCTTCCTCGTCGCCGGCGGCAATCGCCTCTTCGAGTCTCTCGATGCGGGCCGCAGCTGGACGAGCTCGGCTGGGCTCCCCAGGACCTACGCGTTCGTGCGCACGGCGGGAAACGAGCTCCACGACAACCACTGGAGCGGCAGGGAGTGGGACTGGGGCGACCACGACGCGCCGAGCACGGCGCAGGTCACGGGCGTGCCCGCCGTGGTGGCGTACCAGAACGGCAACGTGTACGCCTTCGTGCACGGGAGTGACGGACGCATCTACATCCGCTACGGCAACGACAGCGGCGGGTGGAGCTGGTCCGACCAGGGCACGCCGCCGGGGAGCACCGCGATCGATTCGCCAGCCGCGGTCGCGTTCCCCGACCGCATGATGGGCTTCACCCGCACCTCCGCCGGCGGCCTCGCCAAGAACGAGTGGAGCGAGGCGACCAGCGCGTGGACCTGGAGGAACCAGGGCACGCCTCCGGGCACCCAAGCCAGCGGGCGCCCGAGCGTCATCAGCTACGACGACGGGACGCGGCGCGTCTACGCGTTCACGGCCGGCTCGAACGGACGATTGTTCGTCAACTACTGGGACGGCTCGCAGTGGCGATGGGCGGATCAGGGCACGCCGCCGGGAACGACGATGACCGGCTCGCCGGATGCCATCACCTATCAGGACGGCGCGCAGCGCATCTACACGTTCGTGCGCGGCGTCAACGGCAACCTCTTCGTCAACTATTGGGACGGCGGGAACTGGCGCTGGGCCGACCAGGGCCGCCCGCCGGGCACCACGGTCGCCGACGTACCGGGGACGATCACCTATCGCGACGGCGCGCAGCGGATCTACGCTTTCGTGCGCGGCACCAACGGGCGGCTCTACGTGAACTTCTGGAACGGCTCGGTCTGGCAGTGGGCAGATCAGGGCACGCCACCCGGGACGACGGTCGCCAGCGCGCCTGCCGCGGTCACCTACTTCAACGACGCACAGATCATCCACGCGTTCGTCCGCGGGGCCAACGGCAACCTGTACGCGAACTGGTGGAACGGCTCGACCTGGCAGTGGGCGGATCAGGGCACGCCCGACGGCTCGACGGTCGCCGCGGCGCCCGGCCTCGTCGTCCTCGACGACATCGGCAGGTGGGGCCGTCCGGGCTTCGTGCGCGCCGCGGTGGCGGCGGGCGGAGAGGCCCAGCGCTTCGATCTTTGGGTCGGCGACGGAGTGCAGCTGCTCAAGGGCACCTTCGCCGCGGCGTCCGGCGCGGACCGCAACATCTCGTGGTCGTTGCCGACGACCGACCACGCCGATCCCGCCGACGTCGGGTTCGATTCCGCGGCGCGGCTGCCGATCCTGCTGGCGACTGATGGGGGGCTCCACGTCACTGCCGACAACGGCGCCACTTGGACGCAGGCGGGCGCCTCGCGCAGCGGCTACCACGCGCTGCAGATCACCGAAGTCATGGGGCAGTTGGTGGGCGTGACCGGCACCGCCACGGCGCCGCACCTGGACCTCTACTACGGGACGCAGGACAACCACCTCTACGCGTCGCCGGACGGCGGCCGCACCTGGCCAGGCGTGTGGTGTTGTGAAGGATTCTTCCTGCGCGGCGCGCGGCAGGCGATAAGCCACGGCGGCGGCAACAAGATCACGTTCGTGGCTTGCGCCGGGTGCGGGAACTACATTGCCGATCCGCACTTCACCCGCGTCGACGGCTTCCCCCTGCCGCCGGACGACGACACGCGGAACGATGGGCCGGAGGGGAACCCCATCTTCCTCCGCCAGGGGAGCTACGTTCAGCGCACCGTCGAAAGCGACGGCGCGCCGACGGTCAGCGTCTTCAAGATGACACGGTCCACGGGGTCGAGCTGGACGACCAAGTTCTCGCTCACCGAGCCCGTCGCGGGACTGGCGACGGTCGCCGGCGCCACTGCCGATCCGACGCTCTATCAGGCCGTCGTGCGTCCGGGATTGACGACGGACGGCCTGCAGCAGTTGGGGCTCAAGCGCATCACCAACCTGTTCGCAGCGGTGCCGGCGACGGTGGCCGACGCCGACGGTATCCGCTTCGGATCGCTCGGCATCTTTCCCACGCAGTTCGCGTGGTACCCGGTGTTCGGCGTCAGCCCGACGGAGCCGAGCTTTCTCATTGCGGCGGACATCGTGGACGATCGGATGAAGACGTCCGTCGACAGCGGTCTCACCTGGACGCCGGACGACGAGCTGACGGGGCTGGTCACCCGCGGCGGCGCGATCGAGTTCCGCGACGGTCAGTTCACCGCCGTCAGCACCATCGCGGTCAGCCCGGTGAATGGGCGGCACATCCTCGTCGGCACCGTGCAGGGCGGCATCGTGCGTTCGACCGACCACGGCGCGACGTGGCATCGGCTCACCGGCAGCGAGATGCTGCCGCTGATCTCGTCCTTCTTCTTCGAGGACGACACGCACGTCGTCGTATCGACGTACGGACGCGGGCTGTGGAGAGTGAACCTGACCGGCGTGACGCCGGCGGCGGCGGTCGGCGCCGGCACCCCGGCGATGGAACTGGCGCCGGTCACCATTCCGCGCCCCGAGCCGCTCGTCGTCGACCCGACGACCGGGTCGTTCGAGCGGCTCGACACGTTCGAGGCCCGTCGCACCTGTCCGACCTGCCGCTACGTCCTGTCGCCGCAGGGTGAGATCACGGACGTGCAGTTGACGGGCCTCACGGTGCAGAGCGTCAAGCTGTCCGCGGGGGTCCTGGTGACGAGGGGCGCGGACCGGCGGACGACGCCACCCTCGATGCCGTTCGCGGTGGACCCCACGATGGGCACCTTCGGCGGCAATCGCATCGCCGCCCAGCTGCGCGAGCAGAAGCTGCCGATTCGAGGGCTGGTGCTCGACGGCGCGGTGCTCAAGGGTGTGATCGTGTCGCCGGAACCGCTCGATCTCGATCGGCCACGTCCGCCGATCCTGCACCTCGAGACGCGCGACACCATGACCGGCATCGCGAAAGCGGAGCGCAACGAAACGGTCACCGCGCGTGGCGAGCGCTTCGCGGCCGATCCCGACGCGCCGGTGGTGATCAAGGTCGGCGATCGCGAAGCGGCCCGGGCGCAAGTGGCGCCCGACGGCACGTTCACGGCGAGGTTCGTCGTGACCGAGCTGCCCGGCGACTACGTCGTCGTGGCCGAGCAGGCCGCGGCGCGCGGCACCCTCGTCGCCAAGCTGCCGCTGAAGGTGACGCGGCGGGACGTGAGGTGAGGTCCCGGAGCGCGTAGTTTTCGCGCGCCAAAAAGGCGCAGCATCGCGTCGCGGCCGGCGCCGGGCCCGCTCCTCGCTACAGCCGGCGGCCGAGAACGCCACGAATCGGGCCTATTCCGTTCGTGGCACTGCACTTGCTAAGGCCCGGGCGGAGCCGCGCGCCGCGCCGCCATGGAGCAGGCACTCCCCGCACCCACTCTCGCCGCCCGCGACCTCGAGCACGAGGCGCTGGCCCTGCGTCAGGTCGAGGCCGAGCTGCGCAAGGTGCTCGTCGGCCAGCAGTACCTCGTCGACCGCATGCTGGTCGGCCTGCTCTGCCGCGGCCACCTGCTCATCGAGGGCGTGCCCGGCCTCGCCAAGACGCTCGCCGTCAAGACGCTGGCGCGCACCCTCTCGATCCGCTTCTCGCGCATCCAGTTCACGCCCGACCTGCTGCCCGCCGACCTCGTCGGCACGCTGATCTACGACCAGCGCAGCGGCGAGTTCGTGCCGCGCCAGGGGCCGATCTTCACCCAGCTGCTGCTCGCCGACGAGATCAACCGCGCGCCGGCCAAGGTGCAGTCGGCGCTGCTCGAGTCGATGGAGGAGCGGCAGGTGACCCTCGGCGACACGCACCTTCCGGCTCGCCGAGCCGTTCATGGTGCTCGCCACGCAGAACCCCATCGAGCAGGAAGGGACCTACCCGCTCGCCGAGGCGCAGGTCGACCGCTTCCTGATGAAGCTCGTCATCGGCTACCCCAGCCGCGAGGAAGAGCGCGCCATCTTCGACCGCCACCTCGTCGAGTCGCCGTCCGACGTGCGGCCGGTGCTCGACCCCGACCGTATCGTGGCAGCTGCAACGCGCCGCCGACGCCGTCTACCTCGACCCCAAGATCCGCGAGTACGTCCTCGACATCGTCGCCGCCACCCGCGCGCCGCAGAAGGCGGGGCTGCGCGGCCTCGGCGAGCTGATCGCCTTCGGCGCCTCGCCGCGCGCCACCCTCTTCCTCGCCCGCGCCGCCAAGGCGATGGCGCTGCTGCGCGGCCGCGCCTACGTGGTGCCCGAGGACGTCAAGGAGGTGGGGCCGGACGTGCTGCGCCACCGCATCGTGCCCACCTACGAGGCGGAGGCCGAGGAAGTGAGCTCCGACCAGCTGGTGGCGCGGGTCCTCGAGCAGATCGAAGTCCCCTGACCGAGCGGGCGCGATCTCATGCCTCTTGCCCTCTTCCGCCGCGCCGCGCCGCCTCCCCCGCTCCCCGCCAGCGCTCCCAGCAGCGCCGAGCTGCTGCGCAAGGTCAAGCGCATCGAGATCACCACCCGCCGCCTCGTCGACCAGGGCGTCGGCGGCGACTACCACTCGGTGTTCAAGGGGCGCGGCGTCGAGTTCGCCGAGGTGCGCCCGTACCAGCCGGGCGACGACGTGCGCACCATCGACTGGAACGTCACCGCGCGCATGGGCTCGCCGTTCGTCAAGCAGTACGTCGAAGAGCGCGACCTCACCGTCTTCATCGTCGTCGACGTCTCCGGCAGCCTCGGCTTCGGCTCGCGCGCCATCCTGAAGCGCGACCTCGCGGCCGAGCTCGCGGCGCTGCTCGCCTTCGCCGCGCTGCGCAACCACGACCGCGTCGGCGCCGCGCTGGTCACCGACCGGCTGGAGCTGCTGCTCCACCCGCAGCGGCGGCGCAACCAGGTGCTGCGCCTGGTGCGCGAGGTCCTCCACCACCCGGCATCGGGACGCACCGACCTCGAGCGGGCGCTGCAGTCGGTGCTGCCGGCGCTGCGCCAGCGGTCGGTGCTGTTCATCGTCTCCGACTTCGTGGACGCGCCGCTCGACCGCTCGCTCAAGGCGGCGGCGGCGCGGCACGACGTCATCCTGCTCGAAGTCTCCGACCCGCGCGACCAGCAGCTGCCGCCCACCGGACCGGTGGTGCTGCGCGACGCCGAGAGCGGCCGGCTGGCGGTGGTCGACGGCAAGCGCGGGGCGGCGACGTACCACCACCATCGCCTGCGCCAGCGGCAGGAGCTGTTGTCGCTCGCCGGCAAGCTCGGCGTCGACCACCTGGAGATCGGCACCGGGCGGCCGTACCTCTCGGCGCTGGTGCGCTTCTTCGAGCAGCGGCGGCGGAGGCTGCGGCGGTGATTCCGCGGCCGGTCTCGGCGTTGCTGCTCGTCGTCGCCCTGGGGCCGGCGAGCGCGGCAGCCGCGCCGGTGGCGCAGCCGGCGGCGGCGCATCCGGCGGTGGCCGGCGCGTCGGTGCGGGCGCGACTCTCGCCCGCCGAGATCACCGTCGGCGACCGCGTGCGCGTCGAGGTCGAGGTGACGCTGCCGCCCGGCGAGCGCTGGGCTCCGCCCGCCATCGACCCGCGGCTGCGGCAGTGGGGCGGCGCCGAGGTGCTGGCGGTCCAGCGGCCGCAGGCGCTGCCCGGCGCGCCGACGCGCTACCGGCTCGAGCTCCTGGTCACCGCCTTCAAGCCCGGCAAGGTGACGCTGCCGCCGATCCCCGTCGTCGTCTCGCCCCTGCGGCAGGAGGACCCGTCGCCGCCCCAGCCGCTGCGGCTCACCACGCCGCCGCTGGTGCTCACGGTGCGCTCGGTGCTGCCGGCGGAAGGGCAGCCGACGCCGCAGCCGCCGACACCGCCGCAACCGCTGCCCGCTCGGCGACGCCTTCTGGTGGACCGCCGGCGGGCTGGCGCTCGCCTGCCTGGCAGCCGCGGGACTGCTGCTGTGGCGCCGCCGCGGCATCGCCGCGGAAGCGCCGGCCGCGCCGCCGCTGCCGCCGCTCGCCCGCTTCTTGCGCGACCTCGCGGCGCTCACCGCGCGAGCCCTCGGTCGAGCAAGTCCACACCGGCATCTCGCTGGCGCTGCGCCAGCTGCTCGCGGCGCTGCTCGGCTTCCCCGCCGCCGAGCGCACCACCACCGAGATCGACCGCGAGCTGCGCCGCGGGCGGCTCGAGGCGACGACCCGCCGCCAGCTGCTCGACCTGCTGCGCCGCTGCGACGAGGTCAAGTTCGCGCGCCGCCCGGCGAGCCGCGAAGAGGCCGCCGAGCGGCTCGCCGCTGCCCGCCAGGTCGGCGAGGACGTCGGACGCGAGCTCGTCCCGGAGCCGGTGCCGGCCGACGCCGGCGCCGCCGCGTGAGGCAAGCGGCATGAGAGCGGTGCCGAGTCTCGCCGATCCGCTCTGGCTGCTGCTCCTCCTCCTGCTGCCCCTGCTCGCCTGGCGCCACCACCGCAGCGGCGCGCCCGGCGCGCTCACCTTCAGCCGCCTGCCGGCGGTCGCCGGCGGCGCCTGGCGGCTCCACCTCCCCTTCTACTGCCGCCTCGCCGCGCTGGCATTGCTCGTCGTCGCCCTGGCGCGGCCGCAGCTCGGCTATGCCTGGGAGGAGACCAGCACCGAGGGCGTCGACATCCAGCTCGTGCTCGACATCTCGGGCAGCATGGGTGCCGAGGACTTCGCGCCCAAGAACCGGCTCGAGGTGGCGAAGAAGGTGCTCGTCGACTTCGTCGGCGGCCGGCCGGGCGACCGCATCGGCCTCGTCGCCTTCGCCGGCGCCGCGCTCACCAAGTCGCCGCCCACCACCGACCGCGAGATGCTGCAGTCGCTCATCGACGGCTTGCAGCTGCACTCGCTCCCCGACGGCACCGCCATCGGCCTGGCGCTCGCCAACGCCGCCGCGCGGCTCAAGGACAGCCCGGCCAAGTCGCGCCTCGTGGTGCTGGTCACCGACGGCGACAACAACGCCGGGCAGATCGACCCCGACTCCGCCGCCGCCATCTGCGCCGGCCTCGGCATCAAGGTCTACACCGTGGCGGTGGGCACCGCGAACGGCCCGGTGATCATCCCCGTGCCGGTGCGCGACCCCAACACCGGCGAGGTCGAGGTCCGCCGCGTGTCGTGGAACGTGCGCGTCGACGTCGACCTGCTGCAGCGCATCGCGCAGCGCACCGGCGGCCGCTTCTTCCGCGCCTCGGACCCGGCCGCGCTGCGCGACATCTTCGCCGCCATCGACCGCCTCGAGCGCACGCCGCTGCAGGTGCGCAAGATGGTGCGCCACGAGGAGGCCTTCCAGCCTCTCGCCTGGAGCGCGCTGGCGCTGCTGCTGCTGCCGCTGCTCGCGGCGGGCGCCGGAGTCACCGCCGAGCCATGAGCGACGCGATCTCCCTCGCCGACCCGCGGCTCGCCTGGCTCGCCCTGCTGGCGCCGCTCGCCGCCGCCGCCGCGGCGTGGGTGTGGCGCCGGCGGCTGCGCGCCGTCGGTGCGTGGGCGAGCAAGGGGCTGTGGGACAAGCTCCTCCCCGGCTACCGGCCGCTGCGCCTCGTGCTGCTCGTAGTACTCGCTCGCCGTCGCCGTCGCCGCCACCGCGCTGGCGCTGGCGCGGCCGCGCTGGGGCACCCACGCCGAGCGCGTCGAGCGCCGCGGCGTCGACGTCGTGCTGGTGGTCGACACCTCGCTGTCGATGACGGCGCCCGACGTGTACCCCAACCGCTCGACGGCGGCGAAGCTGCTGGCGCGCGACCTCGTCGCCGGCCTTGCCGGGCATCGGCTCGGCCTGGTGCAGACCGAAGGAGACGGTGAGGTGCTGGCGCCGCTGACACTCGACCGCGCCGTCGTCGACCTCATGCTCGACTCGCTCGACGCCGGCCTCGCTGCCGACGCCCGGGACGCCGCCTCTCGCACGGGCTCGGCCGCGCGCTGCTGCTCTTCCCGCACCGAGCCGGGGACGCAGCGGGTCGTGGTGCTGCTCAGCGACGGCGAGGACCACGGCGAGGACTGGGACGCGGCGGTGCAAGCTGATCAAGGAGTCGGGCGTCATCGTGCACACGATCGGCGTCGGCACCGCGCGAGGGCGCGCTGCTGCCGCTGCGCGCGGCGGCGGCGACGGCTACAAGCTCGACGAGGACGGCAAGCCGGTGCTGAGCCGGCTGCAGCCGACGCTGCTGCGCCGCGTCGCCGAGACGACCGGCGGCGTCTACGTCGAGCGCGGCAGGACCGTCGCCGCGGCGACGCCCATCGTCGATGCGGTGTCGCGCCTCGCCACCCGCTCGCTGGGCACCGAGCTCGTTGCGCCAGCAGCAGGAGCGCTTCCAGTGGTTCCTCGGCGTCGCGGTCGGGGCGCTGCTGCTGGCGCTCGCCACGTCGCCGTTCCGGCGCCAGGAGGCGGCCGCGTGAGGGGCGCGCCGCTGCTGGTGCTCGCCGCGGCCGGTGCGCTGTCGCTGCCGGCGCAGTGGCTGCACAACCCGCGCGAGCGCACGGCGCGGGCGATCGAGGAGTGGCAGCGCCGCGACTACGCCGCCGCCGACCGCCACCTCGAGCAGGCGCTCGAGATCGAGGGAGAGACGCCGCGCGCGCTGTTCAACGCCGGCACCGGAAAGCTGGGCGCCGGCACGCCGGGCGCGGCCCTGCAGCCGCTCGCGCGCGCGGCGGCGGCAGCGGCGAAGGACCCTGCCGCGCGCTCGCTGCAACCGGACGCGCTCTACAACCTCGGCAACGCCTACCTCGCCGCCGGCGATGCCACCGCCGCGGCCGAGAGCTACCGCGCCGCGCTGCGGCTGCGGCCCGACCATCGGCCGACGAAGCACAACCTCGAGCTGGCGTTGCGCGAGCTCGACAAGCAGCCGCCACCTCAGCAACAGGAGCCGCAGGGCGGCGGCGGCAACCAGGGAGAGAGCGGGCGCCGCGATCGCCAGCCCAAGCCGGGAGAGGGCGAGCAGGGCGAGCAACAGCAACCTCGACCGCAGCAGCCGCAGCCGGGCGCTCAGCAGCCGAGCCAAGGACAGCGCTCGCAGCGGCTGCCCAACTTCAACCCGCAGCGCGACATGAGCGCCGAGCAGGCCGCCTTCCTCCTCGAGGCGGTGGAGAACCTCGAGCGCGAGCAGCGCCGCGCGCAAGCCGCCGAGCAGCGCCGCCGGCGGGCGCAGACGGTGACGGAGAAGGACTGGTAGTGAGGGACGGAAACCGGTCCGGCACTCTCCTCGTCTGTGCGCTGCTCGTCGCGCTGCTGCCGCGCGCCGCAGTCGCCGCCGGCTCGGTGCGGGTGACACTCACGCCGCAGCGTCTCACCGTGGGCGACACCGCGCAGCTCACCTTCGAGGTCTCGCGCGCCGGCCTCGGCTCCTTCCGCTTCGCACCGCCGCGCTTCGAGCTGGAGAACTTCCAGGTGGTGGGCGGCCCGTCGCGACAGGAGAACATGAGCTGGGTCAACGGCAAGCTGTCGCAGAGCTACGGCCTCACCTGGTACTTGTCGCCGCAGCGCCCCGGCAAGGCGCGCGTCTATGCCCTCAGGCTGGTGAGCGGCGACGACGAGCTGGCGCTGCCCGACCAGGAAGCCTGGGTCGAGGAGGTGGGAGCCGCAGGGGCACCGGGAGTGGACGAGAACGGCCGCGGCGCCGGGCCGGGACACCCAGGCACACCCTTCGACGCCTTCGGCCCGCTCCGCGACATCTTCTCGCGCCGGCGCCCATCGGCGGCGACCGGCCCGCCGCAGATCCTGCTGCGCGCCGACGTCTCGCCGGCGCGGCCGTGGGCGGGCCAGCAGCTGCTCTACACCCTCTACCTGCTCGCCGAACGTCGTGCCCCCGGCGAGGGGCGCGTCGTGATCGAGACCATCTTCCCGCGGCGCGTGCCGGCGTTCCAGGGCTTCTGGTCGCAGGAGGTGCAGCTCCCCGAGAACGGCCGCGCCGAGATGGTGGAGCTCGACGGCAAGCTCTGGTGGCGGCAGGCCATCCTGCAGCGCGCGCTGTTCGCCTACGAACCCGGCGCGCACGAGGTCGACGCCGCCGAGGCGGACCTGCGGATCATCTACTTCCGCCCGGTGGGCTTCGGCTTCGGCGAGGAGCCGCTGCGCCGCGCCGTGCGGCGCCAGAGCAACCCCGTGCAGCTGGCGGTGCAGGCGCTGCCGCCGCCACCCGCGGGCTTCGGCGGCGCGGTCGGGCCGCTACAGGCTCGCGTCCGCCTCGACCCGCCGAAGGTGGCCGCGGGCGAGGCGGCCATCCTCACCGCCGAGATCAGCGGCAACGGCAACCTCAGCGGCCTGCCCGACCCCAAGCTGGCGCCGCTGCCGGGGCTGCAGATCTCGCCGCCGCAGGAGTCGAGCCGGCAGAAGGTCGAGGGCACGCGCCTCGAGTCGACGCGCAGCTGGAGCTGGACGCTGGTCCCCGAGCGCGCCGGCGCGTGGAGCCTGCCGGCGCTGTCGTGGGTCACCTTCGACCCGGCCAAGGGCGCCTACGGGACGGTGAGCACGGCCGCCGAAAAGCTGGCGGCGACGCCGGCGGCGCCGGCACCGCCCGCGGCGGCACGACCGACCGGGGCGCCGGCGCCGGCCGCCGCGGCGCGGTCAGCGAGCTGGGGTGGTCCGCTCGGTTGGGCGGTGGGCGGCGCCGGCGGCGCCCTCGCGCTCGCCGGCCTCGGCCTCCTGCTCGCCCGTCTGTTCGGCCGCGACCGCGCCGCCCGGCGCCAGCTGGTGGCCGAGGTCACCGCCGCCCTCGGCGAGCCCCATCCGCGGCAGGCGGCGGGGGCGGCCGAAGAGGCCTGGCGCAGCTTCCTCGGCGCCCGCTACGACCTGCCGGTGGAGGCGCCGCCGACGCACTGGGCCGGCCTGCTCGCCAAGCGCGGTCTCGGGCCGGCGCTCGCCGGCGAGCTGGTGCGCCTCGTCGACGACCTGCACTACCTGCGCTACGCGCCGCGCCTCGCCTCGACCGACTCGCTCCAGCGCGAGCTGCTCGAGCGTTCGCGCCGCCTGGCCCGCCGATTGCGGTAGCCCGGACCCGTCCCGCGGCTTCGCACCCCCGTTCTGTTATCGTTTGCCTTGCGACGCCACGGTTTAGCTGCGGTTCCTCACGCATGGTCGACGTCCACTGCCTGGACCCACAAGAGCTCGAGCGCTTCCTCCTCCGCCGGCGCGCGACCCCCAACCTGCCGCCGCAGATGAGCCTGGCGGAGAACCTCATCGAGATCCTGCGCAAGGCCAACGCCTTCGTCCCCTCGGCGGCCGGCTCGATCCTGCTCGACAATCCCATCGACAAGCTGCCCGAGCGGCGGCACAACGACCTCTTCTTCATCGCCGCGTTCGGCTCGAGCTCCGGCGACCTGCTCGGCCGCGCCGTTCCCGCCGCCAACGGCATCGCCGGCCACGTCTACTCGACCGGCAAGTCCTACTTCTCGGCAGACGTCTCCAGCGACCCGCGCTTCTACCCCGGCGTCGACGAGGCCATCGACTACCGCACCGAGTCGCTGGTGGCGATCCCCATCCGCATCGAGAAAGAGGTCTGCGGCGTGCTCGAGCTGATCAACCGCCAGGGGGCGGCCGACTACAGCCCGCGCGACCTCGACCTCTTGGAGATCTTCGCCAGCTACATCTCGGTTTCGATCCAGAACGTGCTCGACGCCCGCTACGCCCAGGAGATCGCCAAGCGCGACAACCTCACCGGCCTCTACAACGACCGCTACCTGCACCAGGGCCTGTCGCGCGCCATCGCCGACTGCCGCGAGCGCTGCAGCGACCTGGCGGTGCTGTTCATGGACCTCGACTTCTTCAAACGCGTCAACGACACCCACGGCCACCTCGCGGGCAGCCAGGTCCTGCGCGAGGTCGGCCAGGAGATCGTCGAAGCCGTCGCACTGCCGGAGGCGCTGATCGCCCGCTACGGCGGCGACGAGTTCGTGCTCGCAGTGCCGGACGTCGCCCTGGACGAGGCAGTCGGGTTGGCGGAGCGCATCCGCCTACGCATCGGCCAGCACACCTTCTGCGAGGTCCCCGGCGAGATCCACCCCGAGGCGCTGCACCTCCGCGGCATCACCTGCTCGGTGGGCGTAGCGACCCTGCAGCGGCACATCCCATCGGACGTGCCGCACGCCGAGGCGAAGAGCTCGCTGCTGCGCCATGCCGACATGGCGATGTACATCGCCAAGGAGACCGGGCGAGATCGGATTCAGGTGGCGCCGGTGGGCGACGTGGCGGAGAAGATGCCGCTGCGGCGCTCGCACGCGGACTGAGGTCAGTTCCGGTCCCGTGCCAAGGTTGCTCCGCTTCGTTCTTCTGATGCTCTCGTCTCACATCTCCCGAGGTCGCGCTCCTGGCCGCCTCAATGGTGTTCACGCCTGAGTAGCCGCGAACCTCATGGGGCACATCTACGACGTCTTTCTCAGTTACAACCGACAGGATCGCACTCACGTCGAGGCGCTAGCACGTCAACTCCGGCGGGCTGGAATAAATCCCTTTCTCGACCTTTGGGATATTAGGCCAGGAACGCCTTGGCAGGAGGCCCTACTATCGGCACTCGAGGCCAGCCACACTTGCGCTGTGTTGGTCGGGCCCCATGGCTTCGGTCGGTGGGAGCAGCAGGAGATGTGGGCTGCACTCGACCGACGTACTACCGATGATGCCTTCCGCGTTATTCCAGTCCTCCTGCCGCGCACCGCCTTACCCACCCGTCCGAATCCGCCTCGCTTTCTCGCGAATCTCGCCTGGGTCCAGTTCAACTGCGACACGAGCGAGGAGCAACCACTCCACCAACTCATCGCAGCGATAGTCAGCGCACGCAGACTCTCGGAGACCACTTCCGACTCGCTTCCTCAGAAGACTCCCTTCGCTCCTCACACACGACGCGAGTTCAGCTTCCGTTTCTGGACGCGCGGCCAAACCTATCTCCGCGCTGTCGCCGAGAGCTACCGCACATACAGCCCCCGCGAGTTGGCTGTCTTCATGCGCGCGGCGCCAGATCTTGAAAAGCTCTATGTGCCCTTACTCCTAGTTTCCGAGATTCCTCAGCAAGCACGAACAATGGTCGTCGGAGGCCGTCGATCAGGCGCCGCGCGGTCGATCTGGACGTTTATCGCCGAGAGTCGCTCTACGCCAGCGTATCGCCGCATTGTAATTCTAGGCCCGCCGGGATCAGGGAAGACAACACTCCTCGAACACCTGGCGAGCATCCTTGCTCGCGGGACGCTCGGCGAGCACGGAACAAGGACCAGGCATCTTGTCCCAATCTTGCTGGCCTTTCGAACGGCCAAGTCAACCCTACTGTCTCGACCGGACATCGGCTTAGCAGACTTGGCTATCGAACTCCTCCTTCCCGATCTACCAGCTCTCCGTCACTCCAGAAATTGGCTTGAGAGAAAGCTGCGGGCCGGGCGATGCCTAATCCTACTGGACGGCCTCGATGAAGTAGCCGACGAAGCGGAGCGCATCCAAGTGAGTCGCTGGGTCGATCGTCAGATTAATGCTCACCCTCGGAACACCTTCATTCTCACCTCTCGGCCCTTAGGCTACCGAGCGGCGACACTTGAGAGAGCTGGACTCAACCTCGCCCTAGAGCCATTCAATCTAGAGCAAGCGACCGATTTCCTTATTCGCTGGTATTCCCAAGCTCGCCTTCTGACCCTTCCCGGCGAGCCGACGGAGATTTTCGACCGCGCTCAACTCGAGGCGCGCGCACTTGCCGACAGAATCGGCGCGAGTATCCCACTTTCAGAAATGGCCTCTAATCCGTTGTTGCTGACGCTAATGGCGATTGTTCATATGGAGCGTGGAGCCCTACCTGAAAAGCGAGGTCTTCTTTTCCAGGCAATTTGCGATGTTCTTCTCCGCGATAGACCAATGGCGAAAGGCATCGCAATCGCCGACCCCTGTGACGGGCTCGACCATCAGATCGCTCTTGAATGTATCGCCTTTCAACTAATGCTCGATCAGAATGTCTGATTTACGCCAAGCCAAGCCAGAGAATGGCTCGAGCGTGAGCTCGTAGGGAAGGAGGTCCCCGCGGAGCGATTACAGAACTATTGCAGATACCTCGAGGAGGTGACGGGCCTTATAGGAGAGGTCGGGAACCACCTCTACCAATTTTCTCATCTGAATCTACAAGAATATCTTGCTTCGAGGCGACTGCGCACCCTTGGCAATACGTCATTGTCAAAGTTTTCAATCACCGACTCTTGGTGGCGCGAGACAGTTCGACTGTCCGTTTCCGGCGGAGATGCCTCCCGGATCGTGGAGATCGCTCTTACGCAGCCTTCGCAAGAATCCCTTTCCCTGGCCTGGGATTGCATCGAGGAGGCGGAATCGGTCGACCCGAAGACCAAAGAGCGCTTCGACGACCTGATACGCGACGGCTTGAGGTCCATTGATCCTGAGCGATTCAAGCTGGCAGTGGCGGTAACGTTGCAGCATCGACTAAGTAGACTGGTCAGACTCCCGAGCGGCGCACACCTTGACACGGGGCTCTTGAGTCAAGCCGAGTATCAGACATTCGCGGACGAGGAAGCCGCCGCCGGCAGGCATCGCTACCCCCTCCACTGGATTGGAATCGGCGACAAGAGATTCTCACCGGGAGGTGAGCTTGAGCCGATCACGGGCATCCTTGCGAAGGATGGTGAGGCCTATTGCGAGTGGCTATCGAGGGGTGAGACCACACGCCGCTTTCGTTTGCCGAGCTCGGTCGAAGGAAAGGGGGCACCCACTTCCAACACCGGGTTCTGGTCTAAGGATCGGCAACATGAGTCCGTCAGCGGCTTAGACGCTGAAGCGACAGCTGAGGCTCACAAGAGGCTTTTGAACACCTTTGACGAGGATATCCTAACAGTAGACGATAACCTAGATCTCCGGGTACGTATGCAGAGTCGCGCTACTGATTTCGTCCTCGCCATGCTTGGCACGTGGTTTACCCGCGGAAGACCCCTACCGCCAATTAACGAGGATCGCGTTGAGGAAACGTGCCTGACGATTAGATCGGAACTTGCGCATCTCGATCTGGTCGGGGTTCTCGCAAATGGAGAACCTCTTAGTCTCGAGTTGACACGAGCCATTACTCTTGGGCGCGACGTCGCCTACGATCTCGTGGTCGGCCCGTCAAACTTTTTGCCGCAGTCGACGTATGGATATGGGCAGCCTCTCAGAGCCAACGTACAACTGTCTACGCCGCCCGTGAAGAACACCCAGACGCTTGCTCAGAAACGACGACGGACAAAAGGGTTGGGCAAACGCGTGCCTGAGCAATTGCGGAGGTGGCGCCGAAGACTTCGCACGGCTTGGTCAGGCGCCTTTAAAGGGGCGCTAGAGATTCCCAAGGCGGCCGTGGTGACTGATCCAGGCGAAACCCTAGGCGACCAAGCAGGGGTCCTCTATCGTTCCCTCTCGACGAAAGCGAATGACTCGGGCGGTTATTTCGACTCTGAGCCAGATATGGACAAACTCGCAGCCGAATTGGGGCGCGGCAGCTTTGACGTTGACCTTGATCGTTTCCGGCTCTTCTCCCTCGTCACCTGTCTTCTCTATCAAACCCTCACCGATACTTTGGAATTCTGCTATATGACAAATGAGGGCATGGACTACTGGAGGCGGGACCTGATCGGTAAGCGGACCGCCTCCCTTCGGCACTACGGCCTCTTCTTCCTATTGAGCCAGAGGAGGACGTGTGCCATAGGCGCGTGGGAGGGAGTGCGGATTGCGCGCGACGCGGGCATCGCGCCGCAGCAACTGCAACCCTAGCCCTGGAAACATCGCTCGCTACCGCATCGCTTCCATCGGGCGACAGCTTCGCCGCGCGAATCGCGGGGTAGAGCCCGAAGGTGAACGGCCAGCAGCAGCGCGATGCCCCACGCCAGCGCCAGGCCGAACGGGTTGACCACCAGGCCCGTAGGGGAACTTGTCCGAGAGCACTTTGCAGAGCGCGCTGCCCGGCCAGCGTGCCGACCGTGGCGCCGAGCGCCGCCAGCACCAGCGCCTCGAGCAGGAACTGCACGAGGATCTGGTGGTCGTCGGCGCCGATGGCCTTGCGCAGGCCGATCTCGTAGCGGCGGTCGGCGAAGGAGATCAGCATCACCGACAGCACGCCGACGCCGCCCACCAGCAGCACCGTGCCGGCGAGGCTGTAGAGCACCACGCTGCCAGCCGTGCATCTGGTTGAGGAAGTCCTCGTAGCCGCGCGCCGCCTCGGCGTCGAGGTCCTGCGCACCTCGACGTCCTCGATGCCGTGGTGCGCCTGGCGGGCGCGGCCGAGCATCGCCGCCTGCACCTCGTCGAGGTCGCGCGTGTTGCGCAGCTTGACCGAGATCAGCGTCAGCGCGTGGTCGGCGTCGAGGCGGTCCATGTAGGTCTCGAGCGGCACCAGCACGCCGTTGGCGTCCTGCCACATCTCCTCGTTGAAGATCTGGCCGGAGGCGAGCACGCCGACGATGCGGTACGGCACGCCCTCGATCACCATGTCGCGCCCCACCGGGTCGCTGCCGCCGAACAGCTTGGCGCCCAGCGTGGCGCCCACCACCGCCACCGTCGAGTGCCGCCGCTGGTCGTTGTCGCGTGATGCCGCGGCCGAGGCCGATCGGGCGGTTCATCAGGAACGAGTACTCGGAGCTCACGCCGCTGACGAAGATGCGCTCGGTGCCGCCGGTGGTGCGCACGGCGACGCGCTTGACGGCGCGCGGCGAGAAGCCGAGCACCTTCGGGTGCGGCGCCGCGATGCGCGCCAGGTCCTCGTAGACGCAGGCCGGTGCTCATGGCGAAGCGCTTCTGCTCTTCGGAGGTCTTCGGCGCCTTGGGAGTGAGCACCAGCGTGCCGTCCCAGCTCATGCCGGCGAAGCCGGTGGAGACCTTGTCCATGACGCCGTCGAGCACCGAGATCATCACCACCAGCGCGAAGACGCCGAGCATCAACAGCGTCAGGGTGAGCGCGAGCGCAGCTTGTGCGCCCACAGCTCGCGCAAGCCGCCGGTGACCACTTCCCACACCAGGGCGAGCTGCACGCCGAGCGAGCGCCGGCGCCGCGGGCGCCTCGTCGCCGCCACCTTCGCCGGCAGCTCGTCGACCGCCGCGGGCTCGAAGAGGCTCATGGCCTTACTCATAGCGCAGCGCCTCCATCGGCGACTGCCGGCTGGCCTTGGCGGCCGGGTAGAGCGCGAACAGGAAGCCGAAGACGACCGCCATCGCGGTGGCCCAGATGAAGCTCCTCGGCGCCAGCGACAGCGGGATGCCGATCGACTTGGTGATCGTCCACGAGAAGGCGATGCCGATGGCGTAGCCCGAGAAGGCGCCCAGCAGGGTGAGCAGCAGCGCCTCGGTCATGAACGACTTGAAGATCTCGCGGCCCGAAGCGCCGAGCGCCATCTTGACGCCCACCTCGCGCACCCGCTCCTTGAGCGAAGCGAGCTGGATGTTGACGTTGACCATGCCGCCGCCGATCAGCGCCAGCACGCCGGAGAGCATGAAGATGACGTTGTAGACGTCGCCCTGCGAGCAGCTGCCGCTCGCAGCGCTTGCTTGACGTCGTCGAGACGGAAGTCGTCCTGCAGGCGGTGGTTGACGGTGACCAGCGAGCTCAGCTCCTTGGAGAAGTCCACCATCGCCTTGAGGTCGGGCACCCGGAAGGTGACGCGGTCGAGGCGGTGGTAGTCGTCGCCCTGCATGCGGGTGGCGATCAGCCGCGACGGCACCGCCACGATGCGGTTGCGCCAGGCGAAGATGTTCTGCTGCCCCTCGCGGAAGCGGAAGACCTTCTCGCGGAAGACGCCGATCGACGGTCACCGGCACGTCGCCGATGCGGATCGGCTTGCCGACGATGTCGCCGGTGGGAAAGAGGTCGGCGGCGGCGCCTCGAGCCGAGGATGGCCACCGGCGCGCCGGTCTCCATGTCGTTGGCCGAGAAGGCGCGGCCCTGCTCGATCTCGTAGCCGTTCATGGCGATGTAGTCGGCGCCGATGCCGGAGACGTCGCGCTCCTCGTCGGCGAACTCCGAGCGCACCCGTGCCCGCGCCTGTTTCTGAGCACGCTGATGGCGTTGACGCCCTTGGCAGTGGGCAACGCCTCGCCGCGGTCGCGTCGTCGAGCCGCAGGCCGAGGTTGGCGGTCTGCAGCGCGCTCGGCGTGCCGTCGTTGACGATGTCCGTGGGCAGCACGTTGAGCTTGTCGATGCCGCCGATGCGGGCGAAGATCTGCTCGGTCTGGCGCCGCTGGCTGTCGGCGATCGAGAAGCCGCCGAGCACCGAGGCGACGCCGAGCATGACGCCCAGCGCCTGCAGGAACGAGCGGCCGGGGGTCTCCTTGAGCTCGATCCAGGACTCGTGGAGGCGCTCGCGGAACGAGCCCTTGGAGCCCGCGACCTTCGGCCGCTTGGCCCGCTTGGGCTTACGCGGCTCGTCTTTCCCCTGCCGGAGGCCTTTGCGTGGCCAGAGTCTCATGCCGCCAGCTCCTCGGGCACGTGCACCAGCCCGTCGTGCAGCTCGACGCGGCGCTCGGCGAGCGCGGCGATCGCCGGGTCGTGGGTGACGAGGATGACGGTGTTGCCCTGCGCGTAGAGCTCGCGGAAGAGCGCCAGCACCTCGCCGCCGGTCGTGCGAGTCGAGAGCGCCGGTGGGCTCGTCGGCGAGCAGCAGCGCCGGCCGGTTGGCGAGCGCGCGGGCGATCGCCACGCGCTGGCGCTGGCCGCCGGAGAGCTGCGCCGGGCAGCGCGTTGGCGCGGTCGGCGAGCCCACCTTCTCGAGCAGCTCCTGCGCGCGCTGGCGCCGCTCCTTGCGGCCGACGCCGGCGTAGAGCATCGGCAGCTCGACGTTGCGGGAGATGCGTCGCCTTGGGCAGCAGGTTGTACTGCTGGAAGACGAAGCCCGACCTTCTCGTTGCGGATGGCGGCGAGCTCGGCCCCCGACAGGCCCTCGCACCTGCTCGCCGTCGAGCGCGTAGGTGCCGGCCGTCGGCGTGTCGAGGCAGCCGAGGATGGCCATCAGCGTGCTCTTGCCCGAGCCCGACGGGCCGACGAGGGCGACGAACTCGCCGCGCTCGACGTCGAGGTCGATGCCGCGCAGGGCGTGCACCGCGTTGCCGTTCTCGCCGTAGACCTTGGTGAGGCCGCGGGTTGTGATGATCGGTGTAGCCATGGATCTGTTCGCCTCCGGGCCGCCCTCTCCGCTAGAGCGGAGAGGGGGGTTGGGGGGTGAGGTGTGGAATGAAAACCAGTCTTCTCTTGGTCGGGCGGGCGGCAGCCCCAGTGAGCCCTTGCCGCCCCGTCTGGAAGGCTGCTCCGTTAATTATTCTCGTCGTCCTTCTCGACCTTCTTGCGCGTCACGTCCTCGAGCGCCACCTGGTCGCCGGCCTTCAGGCCGGCCCGCACCTCGACGCGCTCGAGCGTGGCGATGCCGGCGTCGACGGGGACGGCGTCGAAGTAGTCCTTCCAGTTCTCCGACAGCCAGACGAACTTGCTGCGGCCCTCGAGGGCCTCGCGCGCCTTTGCCGACCTGCTTCTCGGGCGAGGTTGGGCTTCAGGCGATAGACGACCGTCTTGCCGTCGCGCCGCTGCAGGGCCTCGAGCGGGATCGACAGCGCCTTCGGCCGGCTCTCGCCGAGGATCTCGACGTTGGCGCTCATGCCGGTGCGGAAGGCGTCGTCGAGCTGGTCGAGCGCGATCTCGATCTCGAAGACCTTGATCTTGTCGACGATCTTGGCCGCCGGGGCGACGAAGCGCACCTTGCCGTCGAAGACCTTCTGCGGGTAGGCGTCGAGGGTGACGCGCACCGGCTGGCCGACGCGCACCTTGGCGATGTCGACCTCGTTGAGGTTGACCTTGATGAGCAGCGACTTGAGGTCGGCGACGGTGAACAGCACCGTGCCCTCGTTGAACGAGGAGACGCCGGAGGTGACGCGTCTCGCCGAGCTCGACCCCCTTGGCGATGACGATGCCGGCCATCGGCGTCGAGACGTTGGCCTTCTGGCTGTGGCCGCCGGAGATCGGGATGCCGTGCCGCTCGACGATGTTGTAGCGGGCACGGGCGTTGGTCAGCGCGTCGGCGGCGAGGTCGCGCGTCATCTGCGCGTCGCGCAGCGTGCTCGTTGGCGATCAGGCCGGCGTCGAACAGCGCCTTCTGGTTGGCGAGGAGGCGGTCGGCGTCGCGCAGCCTGCAGCTGCGGCCTGCGACACCGCGGCGTTGACGTCGGAGAGCGACTGCGCCTGGTTGACGTCGGGCTCGACCGCGGCGAGCACCTGGCCGCGGGCGACGATGTCGCCCTCGCGCACGTCGAGCTCGAGCACGCGGCCCGGAGACCGGTGACTTGACGTCGACCTTGATCTCGGGGTCGACGACGCCGACCTCGCGCACGCTCACCTGCAGGTCCTCGGTCTGCGCCTTGCCGAGGCGGAAGGGGGACTCCTGCTCCTTGGGCTTCTGCTTGTTGGTGGCCTTGGCCACCACCACCGCACCGCCCACCAGCACTATCGCGGCACCGACGACCATCCACTTCTTAGCCATGACAATCCACCTCGGTTCAACGCGTCCGGTGCGCTGACGGCACCGGCGCAGGTTCGCGCTCTTGTCGACACCCCTACTACGCAGCCAATTTCAAAAAGATTCAGGCCGGTGATACGATCCGTGTCGATCACGTCCAGCCGCCGGCCCACCCTGCCGGCCCCGCCTCACTGTCAAGGTCCGAAAGTCTTCCCGATCCCCAGGAGACAGTCATGAGCATCGCCACCGCGACCTCTCTGCGCGTCGCCCCTTCCGAGGTGCACGGCACCCTCAAGCAGCACATGCTGGCGGACGGTTACGGCGTGGTGCTCGACCTCGAGCGCAGCCACGGGAGCTGGCTCTACGACAGCCTGCGGGAGCGCGAGCTGCTGGACTTCTTCACCAACTTCTCGAGCTACCCGATGGGGTACAACCACCCCAAGCTGCTGACCCCCGAGGTGCGGGAGCGCCTGCTGCGGGCTGCCGTGGTCAAGCCCTCCAACGCCGACCTCTACACCCCTTATTTCGCCGAGTTCGTCGCCACCTTCGCCCGCACCGTGCCGGCGGCGCTACCAGAAGCGGCTGTTCTTCGTCGACGGCGGCGCGCTGGCGATCGAGAACGCCCTGAAGGCCGCCTTCGACTGGAAGGTGCGCAAGAACTTCGCCGCCGGCCGCAAGGAGGAGATCGGCCACCAGGTCATCCACTTCCGCCAGGCCTTCCACGGCCGGAGCGGCTACACCATGTCGCTCACCAACACCGACCCCAAGAAGACCGAGCTACTTCCCCAAGTTCGACTGGCCGCGCATCCACAACCCGGCGCTGTCGTTCCCGGTCACCGAAGAGGTGCTGCGGCGGGTCCAGGAGGAGGAGCGGCAGGCGATCGACGCCATCCACGGGGCGCTCGCCGAGCGTGCGCCCGACGTGGCGGCGATCATCGTCGAGACCGATCCAGGCCGAGGGCGGCGACAACCACTTCCGCCCCGAGTTCCTGCGCGCCCTGCGGCAGATCGCCGACGAGCACGAGGTGATGCTGGTCTTCGACGAGGTGCAGACCGGCTTCGCCACCACCGGCCGCTGGTGGTGCTTCGAGCACTTCGGCGTCGAGCCCGACCTCTTCGCCTTCGGCAAGAAGACGCAGCAGTGCGGCATCGCCTCGACAGCGCGCGTCGACGAGGTGGACTCGGTGTTCAAGGTCAGCAGCCGCATCAACTCCACCTGGGGCGGCAACCTCGTCGACATGGTGCGCTGCCAGCGCTTCGTCGAGATCATCGAAGAGGACGACCTGCTCGAGAACGCCGCCGTGATGGGCCGCCACCTGCTCGCCGGCCTGCGCGGCCTCGAGGAGCGTCTTCCCCGGCAAGGTCACCAACGCCCGCGGCCTCGGCCTCTACGCCGCCTTCGACCTCCCTTCGACCGAGCTGCGCAACGCCACCCTCAAGGCGATGACCGAGAACGACCTGATGGCGCTGCCGTGCGGCGACCGCTCGGTGCGCTTCCGGCCGGCCCTCGTCGTCTGCCGCGAGGAGGTCGACGAGGGGATCCGGCGCAGCGAGCGGGCGCTGGGCCAAGTACTCTGAGGGCCATCAGCAACGTGTTAGCTCCGTCGCTGCAATGACTTAGCAATACACGCACAAGAGCGTGTGCAAAGCGTGCGCGAAGGCCGTCACTGCGAGGCCGCGGTCGCTCGCGAGGCCACTTTTCCGCAGCCTTCTCCGCAGTTGCTGCGGATTCCTCGCTACCGCTTCAGCGGACCGCCGCCGCCGGCTCCAGGCACGGCCGCGGCAGCGCGTCGCGGCGCGTCGTGCGCAGCCACCCCGCGCCGCTGATCTCGGAGAGCGCCTTCGCCTCCCGGGTTCGCACGGCCACGAAGCCGAGCGTCTGCGGCCAGGGGAGACGGCGGAAGGCGAAGAGCGAGGTAGACGTGCTGGGGTCGGCGTCGATGGTGACTTCGCGGCGCCCGATCGGGTTGGTGCGCAGCCACGACAAGGTGGCGCCCGCGTCCACGATCGCCTGGCGGAGTCCGGCGTCGACGCCCTCCCAGCGCGCCACCTTCTCGATCACCGCGGCACGGACCTGCGGGGATCCTTCGAAGTCGATCACCGCGAGCGGCGGCGGGCCGGCGACCGCGGCCGCTCGGGGCTCCGGGCGTCGCTCGAATTCGATCGCGGCGAGCAGCGGCGGGTCGGCGAGGACGGCCCGCGCCGCGAGCCGCGCCGCCCGCGGCGACTCCGGCTGTGCGAAGGCGAGCAGGAAGGGGGGGACGCCGAGCAGCGGGTCGGCCTCGCACGCCCGCGCCAGGTAGCTCTCGCCCCCCTGGCCGGCGACCTGCGCCGACCAGCCCGCCGCGAGCTGCAGCGCCGCCACTCCGGGCGCGCCGTCGGCGGCGCGGGCGAGCTCCAGCCGCCGGCGCGACGCATCGGGAGCCAGCCAGCCCAACCGCGCGTGGTAGAGCGGCATCTCGGGATCGAGCTCGACCGCGAGAGCGATCCACGAGCGTGCCCGCGCTGCCGGCGCCCGGCGCGCCGCGTCGTAGCAGGCGAGAGCGGCATCGAGCGGCGCGAGCAGCAGGAGGGCGACGGCGGCATAGAGCCAACCGACGGGCGGAGCGCGGCGGCGTTCGGACACCAATGACGTCACCGCTCCCTGACCGCCGGCGAGGGTCGCCCCTGCCGCGACCGCCAACGCCACCCAGGGCGCCGTGGTAGCCAGCGTCGGGCCCGCGGCGAGCGCCGTCGCTCCGGCGGCCAGGCCGCCGAGGCCGCCGCGCCGCAGCGCCGCCGCGCCGGGCAGCGAGCCTTCGCGCCACCTGGCCAGCACGAAGGCGATGGCGAGCGCACCGGCGGCGCCGAGGCCGGGCAGGCCGAGCTCGTAGGCGAGCTGCAACGGCAAGCTGTGCAGGTCGGCGTGCACCTCGCCCGGCGGGTTGGCTCCCGGGCGCGGTGCCACGTGCGGCGCCAACGTCCACGCCGTGCCGCCGGGGCCCCAGCCGAAGAGCGGCCGCGCGGCGATGCCGCGCAGACCGCCGCCCCAGTAGCTCGTGCGGGCGTGCACCGACGCGTCCCTGCCCGTGGCGATGCGAACCAGCCGCGGCCCGAGCAGCACGAGACCGGCGAGCAGCGGCACCAGCAGCCAGCGCCGCCGGCCGCGCGGCAGCGCCACCACGGCGCCGACGACCAGCGCAGCCAGGGCAGCCACCGACTTGGTGGCCAGCAAGCCAAGGAGCGCGAGGGCGAGCGCGGCAGCCGCGGCCCGGCGCCACCGGCCGCGCTCCTCCACCACCGCCGCCAGCGCCAGCGGGGTGACCATCGCGAGGAAGGCGCCGAGGGCCACGGCGTTGCCGAGGGGCTGGGCGGCGCGCGGGCTCCCCTGCCACAGCGCGCCGGCGAGTGCGAGGACGCCGACCGCGCCGGCGACCATCGCCACTGCCAGGGCGCCTCGGCGGCGCGCCTCGGGAGTGACCCAGCACCGTGCCACCGCCGCCGGCAGGGCCAGGAACGCCGGCAGCAGGGCCACCGCCAGCCATCCGGCGCGCGGCACCGGCGAGGCGCGCATCGCCAGCACCAGCCACAGCCACAGCAGCGGCACCAGCGCCTTCGCCCGCGGGCCCAGGCACAGGGGGTCCCAGCCACGCCAGGCCCACGCCGCCGCCGCCAACAGCAGCAGGTGGCCGACGACGACGGCCGGCGCCGAGGCGCCGTAGTAGAAGGTGCCGCACCAGCCGCCGAAGAGGGCCAAGAACGTGGCGGGAATGAATGCCGGCAAGGACTTCCGCACGAGGCGGCATCATACGGTCGTGGGCGAGGGTGTCCCCGCTCGGCCAGCGGCCGCCCAGGCCCCGCGCCCGGCGCGACGGCGGCCCCGGGGCCGTGGCCGAGGAGGGTGCCGGTGCGGTATCCTTGCCGGCCGGCCTGGCTCGTCACCCGGACACCGGAGCACCCTTCCGCGGCCGGCCCCACACCCATCTCCAGGAGATCGCTGCGATGACGCTCGATACCGTCTCCGATCCACGTCCGGCCGCCGCCGAGGTCCCGGAGCTGCTTGCCTCGCTCGGCCTCGAGCGCGAGAACCCCGGCGCCTTCGCCGGCGCCTGGCTGCCCACCTCGGGAGCGCTCGTCGAGTCGATCAACCCCGCCACCGGCGAGCCCATCGCCGGCGTCCGCATGGCCGGCCCCGACGACTACCAGCGCTGCGCCGAGCGCACCGTCGAAGCCTTCCACGAGTGGCGCACCTGGCCGGCACCCAAGCGCGGCGAGGTGGTGCGCCAGCTCGGCGACCGTCTGCGCGACCACAGGACGTGCACTCGGAAAGCTCGTCTGCCTGGAAGTGGGCAAGGTGCTCTCCGAGGGGCTCGGCGAGGTGCAGGAGATGATCGACATGGCCGACCTCGCCGTCGGCATGTCGCGCCAGCTCTACGGGGAGTCGATGCACTCCGAGCGGCCGCAGCACCGCATGTACGAGCAGTGGCTGCCGCTCGGCCCGGTGGGCATCGTCACCGCCTTCAACTTCCCCGTCGCGGTGTGGGCGTGGAACGCCATGGTGGCCGCCGTGTGCGGCGACTCGATGCTGTGGAAGCCGTCGCCCGAGGCGCCGCTGTCGGCGCTCGCCGTCACCCGCATCGCCCACGAGGTGCTGGAGGACAACAGCGCGCCGCCGATCTTCAACATGATCCTCGGACCGGTCGAGGAGGTGGCGGAGCGCATGGTGCGCGACCCCCGCTTCCCGCTCATCTCGGCCACCGGCTCGGTGGCGATGGGGCGCCGCATCGGCACCCTGGTGGCGCAGCGGCTCGGCCGCACGCTGCTCGAGCTGGGCGGCAACAACGGCATCGTGGTGATGAACGACGCCGACCTCGACCTGGCGCTGCGCGCCGTGCTGTTCGCCGCCGTCGGCACCGCCGGCCAGCGCTGCACCACCTGCCGGCGCCTCTTCCTGCAGAAGGGAATCGCCGAGGAGATGAAGCGCCGCCTGGTCGCCGCCTTCGGCTCGATCCGCATCGGCGACCCGCTCGCGCCCGGCACGCTGATGGGCCCGCTCGTCAACCGCGCCGCCGTCGACAAGATGCGCGCCGCGCTCGAGCGGGTGCGCCAGGAGGGCGGCCGCGTGCTCTACGGCGGCAACACCGTCGACGGCCCCGGCTTCTTCGTGCAGCCGACGCTGGTCGAGGCGCACGGGCGGATGAAGATCACCTGCGAAGAGACCTTCGCGCCCATCCTCTACGTGCAGGAGTTCGAGACCCTCGACGAGGCGATCGAGATCCACAACGCCGTGCCGCAGGGGCTCTCCTCGGCGATCTTCACCTTGAACCTGCGCTACGCCGAGCGCTTCCTGGCCTCCACCGGCAGCGACTGCGGCATCGCCAACGTCAACATCGGCACCTCCGGCGCCGAGATCGGCGGCGCCTTCGGCGGCGAGAAGGAGACCGGCGGCGGCCGCGAGGCGGGCTCGGACTCGTGGAAGGCCTACATGCGGCGGCAGACCTGCACCATCAACTGGGGCACGGCGCTGCCGCTCGCTCAAGGCGTCGAGTTCGAGCTGTAGGGCGGCCTCGGCGGCCGCCGACGCGTCGAAAGACGGCGGCCGCGGAGGCCGCCCTACCGCCGGCGCGCGGCCGGCAACAGCTTCCAAACCTCCGTCGTCTCGTCGACGTGGACGCGGCGGAAGCGCTCCCAGTGGTTCGCCATCCAGGCGCGCTCGGGATCCTCGGCGGCCGCCGACGCGTCGAAAGACGGCGGCCGCGGAGGCCGCCCTACCGCCGGCGCGCGGCCGGCAACAGCTTCCAAACCTCCGTCGTCTCGTCGACGTGGACGCGGCGGAAGCGCTCCCAGTGGTTCGCCATCCAGGCGCGCTCGGGATCCTCGTCGGCCGAGCGGACGACGACGACGTATTGCACGCCGAGCTGCTGCACCACGCCTAACCAGCGTCGATAGGTGCCGCGCGGAAACGGGCGCTCCGGCTGCCCGCCCCAGCGGTAGTGCTCGGCGCGCAGGTTGAACGAGCGCGGCACGATGCGCACGTCGTTCTGCAGCCGGCTGCCGAAGAACAGGTAGGGCTGATTGAGGCCGACGTAGCCGACCGTGGCGCCGCGCGCCGCGGTCAGCCGTTCGAGGGCCTGCGCCGCCGGCGAGCCGGCGAGCTTGACGCGCTGGTAGCGCTCGACGTTGCAGCCGACGGCCAGGGTGGCGCCGATGGCCGCCAACGCGAGCAACGGCCTCGCTGATGCGAGCGCAGCGCCGCGCCAGAGCGGCCAAGTCCAGCAACCGAGAGCGGCACACCCGACGAGCGCCAGCGCCGCGAGCAGCTCCCACTCGCCGCGCACCTCCAGCCAGCGTGTGTAGCGCAGCAGCACGACCGCGAAGGTGACCACTCGCAGCCAAGTCCCGAACGCGCCGAGCTGTTCGGTGAGCCAGACGAATGCGACGCCGCCGAGCGCGACACCGGCAAAGACGAAGCGGATGCTGCTGTGGTCCCAAACGAGGTGGAGGTACTCGAGGAAGAACACCGCCGGCAACACCAGCACCGCAGCCGCGAGCCACCGGCGGCGCCACGCCGCCAGCAGCGGCGAGAGCAGCGCCGCCGGCAGCAGCGTGAAGGGGAAGAAAGCGGCGAAGGCGTTGTCCGGACCGGCGAGGAGCTCCCAGAGGTCGAGCTGCTCGTCGCCGCCGCGGACGCCCAGGCTGAGCTCCTCCCGGCCCGCGAAGAGCTCGAGACCGCCGACGCGCACCGGTTGCGGGTAGAGCGGATTGCCCGTGCTCGCCCAGTTGCGCAGGTAGGTGTAGCCGCCGGCGAGCGCGATCGTACCGAGCAGCACCGCAAGCGCGAAAACCGGCCGCAGACGGCCGCCGCCGGCGTCGCTCTCCCGCCGCCGACGTAGTGCCAGCGCCGCCACGAAAAGCAGGAGCACGGTGACCGCGTTGAAGATCCCCAGATACTTCGATGCCACCAACAACCCCAGCGACGTACCGAGGTAGGCGAAGCGCCCCAGCCGCGACCGCTCCATGCAGGCGAGGGCGGCGTCGAGCGCGGCGAGGGTGAAGAAGGCCGTGACGTGGTCGTTGCCGGCGGCGAAAGCCAACGACGCGACGGGCCGCAGGACGCCGTAGAGCGCCGCCGCGAGCAGCGCCGCCCGCCGCCCGACGCCCAACCGTCTCGCCACCGCCGCCACCGCGACCAGCGAGGCAATGGCGAAGGGCAGCTCGCTCCACCGCGCCGCTACGTCGCTGTCGCGAAACGGGGTGAGGAGCATCCAGCTCGAGACCTCCGGCAGGATGGGGTAGAACGCGGTGCCCCAGTCCCCCATCGAGAACTTGAGCATCCGCAGGTCGCCCCAGCGCTGCCACACGGCGATGGCCGACAGGTGGTAGGAGAGGTCGTCGGGCCCGCCGTGCAGCGGCAGCGCGAAGCGGCGGAGCGCCTCCACCAGGTAGCCGAGCGCCAGCGCGCCGCCAGTTGCGACGGCGGCCACCGTTTCCACGCGTGCGGCAAGACCGCGACCGCGCGACGCTTCCGCGTCCAGCGACTCGGCGTCGCGCGACTCCGCCTCCGCCTCCCGCATCGACCGTTCCGGCAGCCACGACACTGCGAGCGCCGACGCGGCGACGACGAGCAGGAACGGCGTCGGCCGCAGCGCGCCCGCATGACCCAGCAGCGTTGCGGCAACGCTCCCGAACGCGACCGCGAAGCTGAACGCAGCGACGAACCGCGAGAGCGGTGGCAGTCCCAGGCCCAGCGCTCCCACGATCGCCGTGCCGACCTGCCACAGGCCGTACGACAGCGCCAGCAGCACGCCCGCCTGCAGCAGGCGGCCGGGCGGCGCGGTCACCGCGCCGAGAACGAGCGCAACCACTGCCGCAGCGGCGACCCTTCGGTGCTGCCACCGGGCGGGCTCCGTCGCCGCCGGAGAGCTCAGCGCCGCACCCGCCAGATCTCCGCGCGGTGGTCGAAGTACTCGCGCGAGAATCGCCGCGGCGAGCGCAGCATCCACTCGCGCTCGGGGCGGATGCCGCTGCCGATCGACTCCCAGACCACCCACTCGATGCCCAGCCGCGCGAGATTGCGTTCCCAGGCGTGCCGCGGCCGGCGCGCCGGTGGAGCGTCCAGCGGTCCACGCCAGCGGTAGAAGGTCGCCGCAGTCGTAAGCGCCTCGGTGGGCATGAACAGCGCGTTCCGCAGCCGTCGCCCAGCGAAGAGGTAAGGCTGATTGCCACCGGCGTAGGCGACCCGCACCGGCCCCGGCCCGGCCAGCAGCTCGAGCGCCGCGGCCGCCGGCAGATAGCGGTAGCGCTGCTCCTCATAGCGCCGCAGCGTCCCCGGCGCGAGCGTCGTCACCGCGAGACCCCCGGCGACCACGGCGGCGAGCTGCCAGGCCGAGGGCAGCTCACCGCCCAGCCTCCGGCGGCGCAGCCACCACACACCCAGCGCCGCGAACGGCAGCACGAGAAGCGTCTCGGGCAGATCGACGACCCATGGCGCCGCCGCCAACGCAGCGAGCCCGGCGCTCAGGACGACTCGGGCGCGAGGCGGCAGCCGTGACACCAGCCATGCCGCCGCCACGGCGGCGATCGCCAGCCCCGGCAGCAGGTAGCGGACGCCGCGGTGGTCCTCGACCAAACGCACGAACAACAGGTACGTCCCGAGCGGCACCGCAAACAGCGTCGCATACAGCAGTCGCCGCCGCGCCGGGGCGAGCCACAGCGCTGCGAGCGGCGCCAGCAACGCCGCCGGCAACAACGTGAAGCGGAAGAGCCGCCCGAACCGCTCGACCATCGCCCACGGGAACAGCCAGGGATCGAAGCCGGGCTCGCCGCTCTTGGCCCAAGCTTCCGGCGCCACGTCCGCCCACCCCGGCAACGACCAGCCGCCCACGCGCAGCGACACGGGAAAGATCGGGTTCCCGGTGGTGACCGCGTTGCGCAGGTAGGCGTAGCCGCCCACCACCGATGCGGCGACCGCTACCGCCAGCAGCGCCGCGAAGCGCCTCCGTCTCGCCTGCCGCGCGTCGTCGCCGACGGCCGGCTCCTTCCGCCGCGAAAACACCACCGCCAGCACGACGACCAGCGCCACCAGCGGCGCGTAGATGACCCCGAGGTACTTCGTAGCGACCAACAGCCCGAGCCCGGCCCCGGCGTACACCCCCGTCCCCGCGCGCGGCCGTTCGCGCAGCAACAACGCACCGTGCACGGTGGCCACCGCCGCGAAGGCCAGCGCGTGATCGTTGCCCGCGGTGAGCGCCATCGTCGGCCACGCCTCGCTCACCGTCGCGTACAACAGCGGCCCGAGCAGCGCCGCCTCCCCCGCTCCCACGCGCCGCGCCACCACCGCCACGCCGACCAACGTCAGCAACGCGAACGGCAGCTCCACCCACCGCGCCGCGAAGTCTCCACCCGCGAACGGCGTCGTCAGCTCCCACGCCAACAGCTCGGACGCAAACGGATAGAACGACGTGCGTGGGTCACCGAACGTGAACCGCGGCATCCGCAAGTCATGGTGCACGTTCCAAGTCGCCACCGCCGTCAGGTGATACGAGGTGTCGTCGTAACTGAACCGCCCCGGCGGCACGTACCGATACCGAATCACCGTCCGCAGGAACACGACGGCCACCAACAGCACCGCGGTCCACAACACCAGCCGCTGCACGCGCCGCCAACGCAGCGGTGCCCGCAACTCCCTTCGCAGCCAGCGGGCCTGGGGCTCCGCTCCGCCTTCGCGTCCGGGTCCGACCGCGACACCGGAAGCGACCACGAACGCGGCGAGCACGCCCCGGAACCACGCACCAGTCAAGACACCGAGGTGTCCGATCACGTCGCCGAGAACCACGCTAGCCGCGATCCCCAGGACGGCCGCCGCAAACCGCCGATCACGACCCGCGATCCCACCGACCAGCGACCCCGCCAACGCGTCGCCGATCAACGCCACGGCGGCGACGAACGCCACCAAGACCAGCGCCTGCACGGCAGCCGGCGCCCGCTCCACCGGCACCACCAGCAGAGCGGCTACCACCAACCGCCAGCCCACGGCCCACGACCACGCCCGCCCACCGTTCGACGGTTCGCGCGTCGCCGCCGCTCCCTCCGCCGCCGACGCTTTCGCGCCCGTCATCGTCGAGGACCCCCGCACCCCGTGCGGCCCGCTACCGCGATCAGGCCGCGGCCAGCGCCTCTCGCACCGCCGCCGCCGACGGGAACCTCCCCTCCGGCTCCTTGGCCAACAGCCGCAGGATCAGCGCATCGAGCCGCGGCGGCAGCTCCGGATCCAGCCGGCTCGGCGGCACCGGCGCCTTGTTCGACACCGCCTGCAACACCTCCACGATGTTGCGCCCCGAGAACGGCACCTCCCCGGTCGCCATCTGGTACAGCACCACGCCGAGCGCGAACTGGTCCGTCCGCGCGTCCACCTCGCGCCCGAACAGCTGCTCGGGCGCCATGTAGGGCGCGGTGCCGAGCAGCGAGCCGATCGAGGTCTGGAACGTCGGCGGGTGGTCGCGGTGCAGCGCGGCGTTCTCGAGGATCTTGGCGAGCCCGAAGTCGAGCACCTTCACGATGCCCTCGGGCGTCAGCCGGATGTTGCTCGGCTTCAAGTCCCGGTGCACGACGCCCACCGCGTGCGCCGCCTCGAGCGCCGCCGACGAGCTGTCCGGCGATCTCCACCAGCCGCGACGCGGTGAAGCGCTCCTTGCGCTGCAGGGAGGCCGTCAGGTCCTCTCCCGCCACCCACTCGATGACCAGGAACACCACCCGCCGCCGCGCGCCGCCGGTCGTGCTCGGCACCACCGCCTCGTCGAAGTCGTGGAAGGCGGCGATGTTCGGGTGGCGCAGCGCGGTGGCGATGCGCGCCTCGCGGCGGAAGCGCGAAAGGATCTGCGGGTCGCGCGTGCGCGCCTCGTCGAGCACCTTGACCGCCACCGGCGAGCCGGTGCGGGTGTCCTCGGCGCGGTAGACGGTGCCCATCCCGCCCTCGCCGACGCGGTCGAGCATCAGGTAGGGGCCGAAGCGGGCCCCGATCACACCCAGCACCGGCAACGGCGAGGCGAGAGCGCGGTGCTCGGGGGTCAGGGCGTGGCGGTAGCGCCGCGCCAGCGCCGCGGTGTCGGCGGGCTCGACGAAACGCTCGTAGAGGTTGGTGCGCTGGCGCGGGCGGTAGCCGGCGGCGGTGATGAGACGCTCCATCTCCTCCTGGCTCATCACGTGCTTGGTGCCCGCCGCCGAGACGACGTTTTCCTCGATCATGATCGAGCCCATGTCGTCGGCGCCGAAGGCGAGGGCGAGCTGGCCGATCTTCTTGCCCTGCGTCACCCAGCTGGTCTGGAAATGGGTGACGTTGTCGATGAAGAGGCGCGACACCGCGACCGTCTTCAAGTACTCGTGGGCGAAGGTCTCGGGCACGGCGGCCATCTCGGTGTGCTCGTGCTGGAAGGTCCAGGAGATGAAGGCCGTGAAGCCGCCCGCGGGGTCCAACGCCAGGCTCTCGTCCTGCAGGTCGCGGATGCGCTGCATGTGCTCGACGCGCGCCACCAGCGGCTCGCCCATGCCGTACATCATCGTCGCCGAGGTGCGCAGGCCGTGGCGATGGGCCTGGCGGTTGACGTCGATCCACTCCTCGGCGGAGCACTTGGGGTAGGCGAGCACGTCCTTGCGCACGTCGTCGGCGAGCAGCTCGGCGCCGCCGCCGGGGATCGACATCAGGCCGGCGGCCTTGAGGCGGCCGATGACGTCGTAGAAGCTCATCCGCTCCTTCTTGGCGATGAACTTGATCTCCGGCGGCGAGAAGGCGTGGACGTGGAGCTCGGGGTACTCGGAGCGGATGTAGCGCAGCAGCTCCTCGTACCACTCGATCGGCAGGTCGGGGTGGACGCCGCCCTGCATGAGGATGCCGGTGCCGTGGAGGGCGAGCGTCTCCTCGATCTTCTTGCCGATCTCCTCGAAGGGGAGGAGGTAGCCCTCGGGGTCGCCGGGCTTGCGGTAGAAGGCGCAGAAGCGGCAGCGGTAGACGCAGACGTTGGTGTAGTTGATGTTGCGGTCGACGTTGTAGGTGGCGACCGCGGGGTCGTTGTGGCGGTTGCGGACCTGCTGCGCGGCGAGGCCGAGGTCGAGGAGATCGCCTTCGAGCAGCAGGGTGTGCGCATCGCCGGCCGAGATGCGGCGGCCGGCGGTGGCGTCGGCGAGGATCTCCTCGACTGGGCGACGGGAAGGCGCGAGCTCCATGGGTGGCTACTCTACCAAGCCGAGAGCCCGAGCCGGAGCCGGAGCCGGAGTCAGGGTGTTGCCATGCGATCCCGGGTGAGACAGAACGCGGTTGCGCATTTCGGCGGCGCCGCCGAGCGCAACCGCGGATCGTGCGCGTGAGCCGGGGAATCAGAACTTGGCGCGGCGCATCACGACACGCGGGAGGGTGCGGATGACCGCCATTACCAGCCGCCAGATCGGCGGGGCGTAGAGCACGCCCGAGCGGCCACGTTCGAGGGCGTCGGCGACGCGGCAGGCGACGGGCTCGGGGTCGGCGGCGAAGGGGGGCTCGGGGAGGCCTTGCGTCATTCCCGTGCGGACGAAGCCTGGCTTGACGACGAGGATGCGTAGGCTGGAGCCGTAGCGAAGGTCGAGGCCGTCGAGGTAGTGGGCGAGACCGGCCTTGGCGGCGCCGTAGAGGGCGACCGGCTTGCGCGCGCGGTCGCCGGCGACGGAGGCGAAGACGCAGAGGGTGCCGCCGCCGCGGGCGAGGAAGCGGCGGCGGGCTTCCTCGCAGAAGAGGATGCTGTTGGTGAAGTCGGCGTCGAGGAGGCGGCGGAGGCGCGCCGGGTCGGCTTCGAGCTCGTCTTGCGTGGCGAACTCGGCGGCGGTGAGGATGACGGTGTCGATGCCCTGCGCGCCGTTGTCGCGGAAGGCGGCTTCGGTGGCGTCGAAAGCGGGGCCGAAGGTCTCGGGGCGAAGGAGGTCGAGCTCGGCGGTGGGCACGGACGCGCCGACAGGGCTGCGGGCTTGGAGGTCGGCCGCCGAGCGCGCGAGCCGCTTCGGAGTCGCGGCCGAGGAGAGCCACGGCATGACCGCGGGACACCAGCTCGCGGGCGAGGGCGCGGCCGATGCCGCGAGTCCCGCCGGCGAGCGCGACGCGATGCTTGTGATGCGACCGCCCGCCGACGGACGTGCGCTCCACGACGTCGCCGCTCGCCTGCGGCTCGCGATCCTGGTTCACGCCGCGGCTCCGTGTGTCGCGGCGGCGGCGGCCGCGTCGCCGAGCAGCCGCGCCGACAGCCGGCTGCGGATGCGGCCCTCGGGGTCCCAGCGGCGGCGCACCTGCTGGAAGCGGGCGAGCCGTTCGCCCTCGAGCCCCGCGAAGTCGGCCGCGGTCGTGAACGCGTCCTTGGCGAGGTAGACGCGTCCGCCCAACTCGCGAACGTGGCGGTTGAGGGCCGCCACCAACGCGGGCGTACCGGCGTCGACGGCGAAGTCGAGCGCCAGCGTGAGCCCGGGCCGCGGGAACGACAGCAGGCCGCTCCCCTCGGCGCCGAAGTCCTTGAGCACGGCGAGGTAGGGCCGGCCGCCGGCGCGGCGGACGGTGGCAAGGAAGGCCGCCACCTCGTCGGCGCCGGCGAGTGGCAGCACGCACTGGTGCTGCGTCATGCCGCGGCGCCCGTAGAGGCGGCTCCAGTCCCGCACGCGGTCGAGCGGGTAGAAGAACTGCGCGGGGTGCACGACGCGCCGCCCCGGAAAGCCGGTGGCGTAGAAGAAGTCGTTGAACAGCGTCGTCGTGGCGCGGTTGAGCAGCCACGACGGAGCGTGGAACGGCACCGGCAGCGTGAAGCGCTCGCGCGGCGGCGTGGGCGGCGCCTCGTCGCGCCCGCACCAGCGGCCGCAGTGCAGCACGCCGCGGCCGAGCGCGTCGCCGCCGGCCAGGCAGTCGATCCACGCCGCGGTGAAGGGCCAGCGCGCCGACGCCTCGCGCAGCCCCTGCACCAGCGGAACGAGGCTCGGCAAGCGCAGCGTCTCGCAGAGGATCCACGACGAGGGGATGCGGTCGAGGCGGAAGGTCACTTCCAGCACGTGGCCGGTGAGCCCCATCCCGCCCACCGTCGCCCAGAACAGGTCGGCCTCTTCATGCGGCGAGCAGCGCACGATCCGGCCGTCGCCCACCCGCAGCAACAGCTCTTCGACGTGACGGCCGAAGGTGCCGGCGACGTGGTGGTTCTTGCCGTGCACGTCGGCGGCCACCATGCCGCCCAGCGTCACCTCCTCGGTGCCTGGCGACACCGGCGCGAAGAAGCCGCGCGGCATCGTCAGGTGGTGCAGCGCGCGCAGCGACAGGCCGGCCTCGGCGCGCAGCCGACCGGTCTCGGGGTCGAAGGCGAGGATGCGGTCGGCGAGCCGCGAACCGGCGACGCGCTCCACTCCCGGCGGCGGCAGCGCGGCGTCGCCGTAGGCGCGGCCGAGGCCGCGGGTGAGCGCCGCGTCGCGCGTCACCGCGGCGAGGTCTTCGGAGCGCACCTCGCGGCCGGGGGCCCAGACGCCGCCCCAGCCGGTGAGCGTGCCGCACGGCGCCGCCCGCGGCGATCCGGCTTCAGCGAGGCTCACGCACCCACCGCAGCGGCCGCGGCGCGGGGAGCAGGCCGTGGTGATGGGCGCGGCGGAAGAACTCCTCGAGCGAGGCGCGCTCGGGAGCGCCGAGGCGGTAGCTGAGGTGTCGCGTCAGGTAGGTGCGTACCTCGTCCGCCGGCAGCGCCAGCTCCGCCGCGGCCGCCGCCACCAGCCCGTCGAGGTCGGCCTCGGCGGCGGCGAGGCTGCCGGCGAGCAACGGCGCCACTTCCGTTGCCGCCACCTCGGGATCGACGTCCGGGCCCACCGCCCACACCGCGAAGACGAAGGGCAAGCCGGTGAGGGCGCGCCACTCCGCCGCCAGGTCGACGACGTGCAGGCCGGTGCGGTCGACCTTGAGCGCCGGATCGCCGATGAGCAGCGCCGCGTCGGCGGTGGCGAGCATCGCCTCGAGGTCGGGGCGGAAAGGCGCCACGTCCGGCCGCACGCCGTAGCGCTCGGCGAGCAGCAGCTGCACCAGCACGGCCGAGGTGCGGCTGCTCTCGTCGAGTGCGACGCGGCAGATGCGCGCGGGCGGCACCTTCGACACCAGCAGCACGCTCTTGACCTCGTGCTGGGAGGCGATACAGAGGCCGGGCACCACCGCCAGGCCGGCGATGCGCTGCAGCTCGGCCGAGGGGACGAGACCGACCTCGAGCTCGCCGGTGGCGAGCCCGTCGGCGACGCGCGCCGGCGGCAGGTAGACCGGCTCCGCCCAGCGCGGCGCGGCAGCTCGCAGGAAGCTCCATGCCAGCGGCCAGCTGTTGAGGTAGTGGACGATGCCGAAGCGCACGCGTAGCGCGGTGGAGGGGCCCTCGACGGCGGCCGCCGGCGCGTCGGCGCCCGCGCCGTCAGCGGCGCGCCGGTCGTGCGTCGGATCGCTCGTCGGCATGCGCGGGAGGATACCTTGCGGGGAGTAAGATGGTTGCGGCCACGCAGGCTTCGTCGCGTCTTCACGCCGGGCAAATGCCTAAGAAGGGCGCGCGACCGCAGGGAGCCATCTGGAGCGCGGGTAACGAGCGTGCAGCGAGACTGCGGCGACACCAGCGAGAAAGGCACCGCCGAGGCCGGCCGGGACTTCGACCCGACCGCCCCTGAGCGCGAGGAGCGCGGCGATGACGAGACGACGCCGCAGCGGCACCGGCGCGGCGTGACGCACGGCTCGCCGTTGCCGGCAGCGGAGCGCGACCGGCTCAAGGAGGATGCGCGCCGCGGCGGCACCGCCGCCGACCGCGGCGGCCCGGCACAGCGCGACGACGACTAGTCGGCGCGAGGCCCCGCCTCGCCCTGGATCCCTTTCCGTCGATCCGCCCGCGAGGGCAGGAGGTCACCATGGGGGTGAGGAAGCCGCAGCGAAAGGGTCGGCCCGCGAAGAGCGCGACGAAACGCAAGCCGTCGAAGGCGACTGCCACGGCGGCCGCAGGAGGCAGGGGCGCTCGCCTGCGAGCCGCGGCCGCCACCGGCAAGGCCGGCCGCGGCACCAGCTTCGAGCCCGGCGCGGCGGCGACGGCCCTCGGCTTCGCCGCGGCGGCCGCCGGCCCGCCGCCCGAGTACGACCGCCCGCGCCCCGCCACCACGCGCTACCCCATCGATCTCACTTCGTTCGAGTCGCTCAAGGGCGCCGCGCCGAAGCTCAAGCTCCCGCGCGCCGCCGCGAAGATGACGATGACCCGCGACCGGGGCCGCCGGCCCAAGGCGGTCACCGCCGCGCTCGCCGCCGCGGCGGTGGCGGCCCCCCTCGGGCCGGCGCTTGGTCCGGATGCAGCGGCGCCGGCGACCATGGGCTCCTTCGGCGGCATCCCCGCCACCACCTGGGCGCCGCCCGACTGCACCCTCGCCGCCGGGCCGGCGCACGTGCTCGCGGCGGTCAACTCGACGGTCGCCTTCTACCCCAAGGCGGGCGGCGCGCCGGTGCTGCAGCGCACGCTCACCGCCTGGTTCGACAACGTCATCTCGCAGGCGAAGATCTTCGACCCCAAGGCGCTCTACGACCAGCACGCCGGCCGCTGGGTGCTGGTCACCGTGGCGCTCGGCATGAACAGCAACACCTCGTTCTTCCTGCTCTCGATCTCCAAGACCTCCGACCCGCTGGGCGGCTGGTGGAACTACAAGCTCGACGCCGCGAAGGACGGCGCCACCGCCACCAACAACTGGGCCGACTACCCGGGGCTCGGCGTCGACGCGCAGGCGCTCTACCTGACCGCCAACATGTTCGCCTTCGACGGCGACTTCCAGTACGCCAAGGTGCGCGTCGTGCCCAAGGCGGCCCCCTACGCCGGCCAGGCGGCCACCTTCCGCGACGTCGTCAAGCTCAAGAACGCCGACGGCCGGTTCGCCTTCACCGTCTCGCCGTGCCACACCTACGGCGCGCCGCAGGTGCAGTACTTCGTCAACACCCTCTTCCCCAGCATGACCACGCCGACGCGCACGCTGCTGTCGCTGTGGTCGCTCGCCGACCCGCTGGGCACGCCGACGATGACGCGCCGCAACGTCGCCGTATCCGCCTACGGGCTGCCGCCCGACGCCGCGCAGAAGGGGAGCCCGACGCCGCTCGACAGCGGCGACGTGCGAGTGCTCAACGCCGTCTTCCGCGGCGGCTCGGTGTGGGCCGCTTTCACCTCGCGCCACGACTGGGGCGACGGCAACAACGTCGCCGTGGCCCACTGGCTGCAGCTCGACGCCAGCACCGGCACCGTCGTGCAGCAGGGGCTCTTCGGCACCGGCGGCCGGCACTACTTCTTCCCGGCGCTGATGCCCGACGGCAACGGCAACCTGACGATGGTCTTCTCGCGCTCGGGGGCGGCCGAGTTCGCCAGCGTCCGCGTCACCGGGCGCCTGGCGGGCGACCCGCTGGGGCAGCTGCAGTCGAGCGCCGAGCTCAAGGCCGGCGTCGCCCGCTACGTGCGCGTCATCGGCGGCCGCAACCGCTGGGGCGACTACGCCGGCATCGCCAACGACCCCACCGACAACCGCACGATCTGGTGCTACAGCTGCTTCGCGGCGGCGGTGGACACCTGGGGGACGTGGCTGGGGGCGACGCGATTCTGAGTTCAGCTGCGCGCCGCGCCGGCGCGCGTGCCCTTCATTGCCCGCGCGCCCGCGCCTGGCGTAGAGTGCCGTCCGTTCACTTTTCGTAACGAGCGCCTCGAGGAGGAGGAATCATGCGGAGAGCTTTCCGTGCGGGTCTGTGCGCGGCCGTCCTGCTGCTGGTCGCCGCCGCCGGCGCCATCGCCCAGTCGCAAGCCACCACCGGCGTCATCCAGGGCCGGGTCACCAGCGAGGGGACGCCGGTCGCCGGGCGCCAGCGTCGTCCTCACCAACACCAACACCAACTTCGAGAAGACGCTCGCCACCGACAGCGCCGGCCGCTTCCGCGGCGTGCTGCTGCCGCTCGGCCCCTACCGCATCACGTCGCCGCCGACGGCTTCTCCAACCTCATCCGCGAGGGGATCGAGCTCGCGCGTCGGCCAGACGATCGACCTCGAGCTCCCCCTGCAGCCGCCGACGGTCGAGCGAGGAGATCACCGTCACCGCCGAGGCGCCGGTGATCGAGATCAGCCGCACCGAGGGGACGGTCCGCATCGACACCGAGGCGGTCGAGGGGCTGCCCAACAACGGCCGCAACTTCCTCGACTTCGTCAAGCTCACCCCCGGCGTCACCATCGTGCCAGGGCCCCGACGGCGACGAGCTGTCGATCAACGGCCAGAAGGGGATCGCCAACAACATCTCGGTGGACGGCGCCGACTTCAACAACCCCTTCTTCGGCGAGCAGCGCGGCGGCCAGCGCCCGCCCTTCACCTTCAACCTCGACGCGGTGCAGGAGGTGGTGGTGGTCGCCGACGGCGCGCAGGCCGAGTTCGGCCGCTCCTCCGGCGGCTTCGTCAACGTCATCACCAAGTCGGGAACCAACCAGCTCCGCGGCAGCGTCCACGGCTTCTTCACCAACGACAGCCTGTCGCAGCACGCCGAAGAACCCCGACGGCAGCACCGCCGAGGAGGGCGAGCTTCGACCGCACAGCAGGGCGGCTTCACCCTCGGCGGCCCGCTCGTCGCAGGACAAGCTCTTCTACTTCCTGGCCGCCGACGCGCAGCGCTCGCAGCCGCACCAAGCAGACCAATCCCAACCGCATGGACCCGCGGCTGGTCTCCTTCCTCGCCAGCATCGGCCTGCCCAACGAGAACGGTCCGATCGAGCGCACCGACGACGCCGAGGTGGCGCTCGCCAAGCTCGACTGGCAGGCCTCGTCGAACAACCTGGTCGACCTTCCGCTACAGCTACACCAACTCCGAGCAGGTCAACGGCACCTTCGACGTCGACCAGTGGGGGCGCTCGGCCAACGGCATCGAGCAGGACTACTCCCACGCCGGCACCGTCACCCTGATCAGCACGCTGTCGAGCAACCTGCTCAACGAGGTGCGCGCGCAGTACGCCAAGGAGTGGCGGCCGCGCCCCTACGAGGGGCCGAACATCCCGGGGCAGAACCGGCCCTTCCCCGACACCGCCATCCTCTTCAACAACGACTTCACGCCCAACGGCGCGCGCTGGGGCATGCCGTTCTTCCTCCCCGTCGAGTACGACGACGACCGCAAGCAGCTGACCGAGAACGTCTCCTACCTGCGCGGCAACCACTCGTTCAAGGCCGGCGTCGAGTACAACGAGGTCGCCTCGTCGCAGACCTTCATCGGCTTCGCCAACGGCCGCTTCGTCTTCCTCACCACCAACGACTTCATCAACTACGTACAACAGCGACGGCGCGCAGGGCGTCGGTCCTGCTCTACCTGCAGCAGGCGGGCGTCGGCAACACCGTCGGTCGAGGAGGCCGGCACGCAGACCATCGAGCAGAAGGAGCCCGCCATCTACGTGCAGGACCAGTGGCGGGCGCGCGGCAACCTCACCATCGACTACGGCCTGCGCTGGGAGGCGCTCGACAACCCCGACGTGCGCACGCCGCCGAGCGAGGTGTTCTTCGCGCCCTTCATCGGCGCAGACCCGCAACGGCCAGGAGTTCCCCTCCGACGGCGAGATCCCCGACGACTACGAGATGTGGCAGCCGCGGCTGGGCATCTCCTGGGTGCCGGACGCGGCCGGCAAGTCGGTGGTGCGCGCCACCGCCGGCATCTTCCACGCCCGCCTGCCGGCGCTCAACCTCGCCTCGACGCGCTCGACCAACGGCAGCCTCGGCCAGACCCTCTTCCGCAACACCGAGCTGACGCCGGCTGCCTCGGGCCGCCGCCGCCCTACACGCCAGCTCCTGCCAGCGGCGGCGCCGTCTTCTTCCCCGACGTCTTCGTCTACGACAAGGACTGGCAGACGCCGCGCACGACCTCGCTGCAGCCTCTCCTACGAGCGCGAGGTGATGCCCGAGCTGGCGGCGCTGATCAAGCTCAACTACGCCAAGACCGACCACATCACCCGCTTCACCAACCGCAACGACCCCCTCCTCGGCTCGCCCTGGTCGAGCGGCCTGCCGCCGGGCGGCGCCAACGGCATCACCACGCTGACCACCGTCGAGTCGACGGCGAAGAGCCGCTACCGACGGCATCACCGTCGGCCTCGACAAGCGGATGTCGCGGCAACTACGCCTACCAGATCTACTACACCTGGTCGAAGGACAAGTCCGACGACGACAACGAGCGCGACCCGTTCACCTTCCGCTACGCCGACATCACCCAGCTCGACCGCGAGTTCAGCTACTCCGACCGCGACCAGCGGCACCGCGTCAACGCCTGGGCTGCTCTTCCGGCTGCCCTGGCGCGACCTCGACCTCAACCTGCGCTACGCCTACCGCTCGGCGCAGCCGAAGTCGATCACCGCCACCGGCGCCGACGCCGACGACGCCCGGCGGCCCGCATCAACCCCGACGGCTCGGTGACGCGGCGCAACCTGGGGCGCAAGGACAACGAGTTCATCTTCCCTCGACCTGCGGCTGTCGCGGACTTCGCCTGGGGCGGCGTCACCGTGCAGCCGGTCTTCGAGGTCTTCAACGTCTTCGACGAGGAGAACTTCCTGCGCCCGCAGACCACCGAGCTGGCCTTCAACTTCGACGGCACCGTGCGCAGCGGCGCCGGCGACCCGCGCATCATCCAGCTCGGGCTGAAGGTGCTCTTCTAGGACGCGGCTTCGACCAGCGCGCGGGAGAGGGCGGGGGATGGCCCCCGCCCTTGGTGTCTTCGGGCACGCGAATTGCGGTGCGGCGTTCACCAGTGACCTGCGCTGTGGACACCACCCCGTCATGCACCGTGCTCTCCCCGCGCCCAACCGGCCGTTCTTCGCTGCCGTCGTCCGTGCGCTCGCGCTAGCCACCACCGTGTGGCCAGCGGCGGCGACGGCAGCGCCGCAGATCCGCGTCGTCTCCTTTCCGCCGGGGCACTATGGGTTCATGGAGACCCGCGTCGTCGCCGACGGCGACGTCGCCTACGTGACCACCCAGGACGACGACGCCAATAGCGCCCACCTGTGGACGATCGCCGTCGCCAGCGGCCGGCTCCTCGACCCCGACGGGTTGGCGCTGCCGCTCGCCATCGGCAGCAATCCCACCGTCTTCGCCGGCGGCCGACTGGCGCTCGCCGGCTACTGGTCCGCCCCCTTCGCCACCCAGGGCCTCGGCGTCGTCGACGTCTCCAACCCCGCCAACCTCGCGCTGCTCGACGTCATCCCGGTCCCCGCCCTCGGCCAGTCGCTCTTCTACCAGTCCTGCCCGGTGCTCGCGGCGGCCGACGGCCGGACCGCCTTCATGGTCGGCCAGAACTTCATGACCAATGCCGAGCCGCGTCTCTTCTCGTTCGACGTCGAAACGCTCGCCGCGGTCGACCCAGACGGCCTCGCCCTGCCGGGCTACTCCGACCCGGCGAACCTCGCCGGCGACCGGCTGTTGATGCCCGACGTCGACAACCCCGGCCTGATCGTCGTCAACGTCATCTCACCGCAGAATCTCGGGCCGGCGGTGAGGATCGCCCTCCCCAGCGGCAGCACGCTCATCAGCAGCAACAACCCGGTCGCCAGCGAAGACGGCACCATGGCCTACCTCGGCACCAAGCAACGACGCGTCTACTCGTTCGACCTCGACACGCTCGCCCTCGCCGATTCCGACGGCGTCGCCTACGGCAACGACGGGCTGCAGTTCCCGGGCCTCCAGGTCCAGGGACTGACGTTGACGCGCAACCGCGGCCGCTTGGGAGCGGTCGCCGGCAACGGGCTCTCGTTCGCCGACGCCAGCGAGCCCGCCGACCTCGGGCCGGTGGCCGACGCCGACTTCGGCTACCCCCAGCCCGGTATGCAGGGCCTCGCCAACGCGGGCTTCGGCAGCAGCGGGCGAGTGGCGACCGTGCCGACGCTCTACACCACCTTCGGCAGCACCGACATCCGGCTCTTCACCTTCGACACCCGCAACGGCAGCGGCCTGGGGTCGCTGCCGATCTGCCACGGCAACCAGCAGGCCAACCGCGTGACGGTGACCGGCGACGACACCGTGGCCGTCATCTGCGCCAGCACCGACGGCACCGATCTCTACCTCGTCTACGGCCTGCTGCCGCTGTTCGCCGACGCCTTCGAGAGCGGCGGCATGGCGGGCTGGGACGACGGCGTGTAATCGGCTCCTCAGAGCACTGAGCCGCGCCCTTGGATCGTCCGGGCGCTGGGGCACGGGCGACCTCAATGGCGCCGGATTGAAATAGAGTGCGAGCAAGCCACCACGAAGCCCGATTGAGAGGTGCCCTTACCATGGCAACCGTGAACCGAGCCCGCGTGGCACCGCGGCGCCGGCCTCGCGCAACCCTCGTCGGTCTCCTCGCCGCGGCGATCGCGGCGCCGTGCGGGGCGCAGCCGATCTGGCACAACAAGCCCTTCATCGCGCTCCAGAACGGGCACTTCCAAGGCACGGTGACCGTTGCCGAAGCCAAGACCCACGGCGATTTCGGGCTCGGCGCGATGGCCGACCTCGACGGCGAGGCCGTCGTCCACGAGGGTGTGATCTATCGCTTCGGTGCCGACGGCGTGGTGACCGTCCCGCCGGACACGGCCCGCCTCACCTTCGCCGAGTTGGTGCGGTTCCAGCCGCCGGCGCCGCCCGGGCGCCTACCGGCGGGCACCGGTTACGGCTGCCTTGGCGCGGTCGTCGATCCCAGCCTGCCGACGCTCAACGCGTTCTACGCGGTGCGCATCAAGGGGACGTTCACCTCGGTCACGGCGCGCACCTTCCCGCGCTCCCAGGAGCCGTTCCCGCCGGCCTGCAAGGTGGCGCAGGTGAAGTTTCCGCCGTTCACGGACGTCGAGGGCACGCTGGTCGGTTTCCGCGCTCCGCCGTACACCGCCGGCATCGCCCCTCCCGCGTACCACTTGCACTTCCTGAGCAAGGACGGCAAGGCCGGCGGGCACGCCCTCGACTTCACCATCGCCAGCGCCACGATCGAGATACAACGCCTGACGAGCATCGTCGTCGACACGCCGGCCGACGCCGCGTTCGCGGCCCTCGACCTCGCGGCACCGGTCACCTGCCCGGCGCCGCCTCCAAGCTGTCCAGCGCCGATCGAGCCCTGAGGAAGCTCCTACCGCGACATGGCGTTCAGGAACTCCTGGTTCGCCTTCGTCTTCTGCAGCTTGTCGAGGAGCAGCTCCATGCTCTCCACCGTCGACAGCGGGTTGAGCACCTTGCGCAGGACCCAGATGCGGTGCAGCTCCTTCTCGGGCATGAGCAGCTCTTCCTTGCGGGTGCCGGACTTGTTGATGTCGATGGCGGGGAAGACGCGCTTCTCGACCAGCTTGCGGTCGAGGTGGATCTCCAGTTGCCGGTGCCCTTGAACTCCTCGAAGATGACCTCGTCCATGCGGCTGCCGGTGTCGACCAGCGCGGTGGCGATGATGGTCAGCGAGCCGCCCTCCTCGATGTTGCGGGCGGCGCCGAAGAAGCGCTTCGGGCGGTGCAGCGCGTTGGCGTCGACGCCGCCGGAGAGGATCTTGCCCGAGGGCGGCAGCACGGTGTTGTAGGCGCGCGCCAGGCGGGTGATCGAGTCGAGCAGGATGACCACGTCCTTCTTGTGCTCGACCAGGCGCTTGGCCTTCTCGATCACCATCTCGGCGACCTGCACGTGGCGGGTGGCCGGCTCGTCGAAGGTCGACGACACCACCTCGCCCTGCACCGAGCGCTGCATGTCGGTGACTTCTTCGGGCCGCTCGTCGATGAGCAGCACGATGAGCACCACCTCGGGGTGGTTGGCGGTGATCGAGTGCGCGATCGACTGCAGCAGCATCGTCTTGCCGGTGCGCGGCGGCGCGACGATCAGCGCGCGCTGCCCCTTGCCGATCGGCGTGCAGAGGTCGAGGACGCGCGACGACATGTCGCCGGCGTTCTCGAGCCGGAGCCGCTCCTCGGGATAGAGCGGCGTCAGGTTGTCGAAGAAGATCTTGTTGCGGGCGACGTCGGGGTGCTCGAAGTTGATCGCCTCGACCTTGATCAGGGCGAAGTAGCGCTCGCCTTCCTTGGGCGGCCGGATCTGCCCGGAGACGGTGTCGCCGGTGCGCAGGTCGAAGCGGCGGATCTGCGACGGCGAGACGTAGATGTCGTCGGGGCCGGGCAGGTAGTTGTACTCGGGCGCGCGCAGGAAGCCGAAGCCGTCGGGCAGGCACTCGAGGACGCCCTCGGCGAAGATGAGGCCGCTCTTCTCGGTCTGCGCCTGCAGGATCTTGAAGATCAGCTCCTGCTTGCGCAGCGACGGTGGCGCCCTCGACGCCGAGGTCCTTGGCGACCTCGGTGAGCTTGGAGATGCTCATCTCCTTGAGGGCGCGGATGTCGAGCGCTTCGCGACGGTCGCGCTGCATGGCCTCGCGCTGACCGGTGCCGGTCTGATCGCGCTGCATGGCGCGCTGCTCGCCGGTCTGGCGATCGTCGCGGATGGGGCGGTGCTCGCCGCTGGGACGGTCACCGTGGCGCTCGTGTGGGCGCTCGGCGCGCGCGTGCTCGCCGGTGAGGCGCTCCGAGCGCCGCTCCTGGACGGCGGGCGCCGCCTCGGCCTGGCGCGGCTCCTCGGTCGCGCCCGCGCCGTTGCTGCTCGCCGCCGCGGCCGGCTCTTCGGCCGCCGAAGCTGCGGCCGCCTCGGCGTGCGTCTCGCCGCTCCCGCCGTTGGTGCCCACCTGCTCCTCGGCGGCCGGCAGCGCCGCCTCCGGCTTGGGCTCTTCGCCGTCGTGACGTGGGCGGGTATGACTCGTTCTAGGCATGATCTGGTTGGCTCCTCGCAGGCGGTGCCTGCGCTGGTTCCTTCAGGCGGGCGGTGATCTCTTTCATCAGCTCGCGGATCCCCTCCCCGGTGGTCGCCGACACCTCGGCGACCGGATAGCCGTCGGGGAGGCCGACGTTGCCGCGCAGCGCGGCGCGCGCCTGGTGGCGCTTGCCGCGCGGCACCTTGTCGACCTTGGTGGCCACCACCAGCGGCCGCGCGCCGCTGGCGGTCAGGTAGTCCCACGCCGCGGCGTCGAGCGGCGTGCCGCCTACCTTGGCGTCGATGAGCAGCACGGCGGTGGCCGCCGGCAGCGCGCGTTCGAAGTAGTGCTCCACGGTCTTGGCCCAGGCTTGTCGCTTGTCTTTGCTGGTCTTGGCGTATCCGTAGCCGGGTAGGTCCACGAACCAGAGACGATCGTTGATCAGGAAGTAGTTGATGGTCTGCGTCCGCCCCGGCGTCGAGCTCGTCCTCGCCAGCCCCTTGCGCCGCAACAGCGCGTTGAGCAGGCTCGACTTGCCGACGTTGGAACGGCCCACGAAGGCCACCTGGGGGCGACCATCGTCAAGCAGGTCTCGTGCCGAGTTTGCCGAGTGGACGTACTCGGCGGTCTGGATGTTCTCCACAGTGGAAGTGAGCTGAGCAGCCACCGCTCCCCGGAGAGGATCGAGTCGGCCGACCGAGGCCCGTGTCAAGCAAACGAGTTGTGCCGAGGGGACTGGGAGCGGGTGCGCTCCCCGAGATATCCGTGAGTCGAGGCCGCCAGTATGCGATCAGGAAGGCCAGGGAGTCAAATCGGAACCTCGCTCCCCGGGTGGTGGCGCCCTTCTCCCCTCGAGGGGAGAAGGGTCGGGGATGAGGGGTGGGATGAGTCTCAGTGGGCGAGCGGATCGCCGGCCGGCGGCTCGCCGGCCTTCTCGACGAACCCGGCGCCGTCCTTGCCGAGCGGCAACGGCGTCGGGCTGCCGTCGAGCGCGAGCCTCAGGACCTCGTCCATCGATTCCACCAGGTGGAACTCGAGCACGTCGCGCACCTCGGCGGGGATCTCCTCGAGGTCCTTCTCGTTCTCCTTGGGGAGGATCACCTCGGTGATGTCGGCGCGATAGGCGGCGAGGATCTTGTCCTTGATGCCGCCCACCGGCAGCACCTTGCCGCGCAGCGTGATCTCGCCCGTCATCGCCACGTCCTTGCGCACCGGCACCTTGGTCAGCGCCGAGACGAGCGCCGTCGCCATGGTGATGCCGGCCGACGGGCCGTCCTTGGGGATGGCGCCTTCGGGAACGTGGATGTGGATGTCGATCGACTCGTTGAACTCGGGGTCGATGCCGAGCAGCTCGGCGCGCGAGCGCAGGTAGGAGACGGCGGCGCGCGCCGACTCCTGCATCACGTCGCCGAGCTTGCCGGTGAGGGTGAGCTTGCCCTTGCCCTTCATCAGCCCGACCTCGGTCTCCAGCAGCTCGCCGCCGACCTCGGTCCAGGCGAGGCCGGTGGCGACGCCGATCTCGGAGCGCTCGTTCTTGCGCCGCGGCCGGAAGCGCGGCTTGCCGAGCAGCTCGGCGACCAGCTCGGCTGTTCACCACCATCGGCTGCTCGGGCTTGGTCTGCACCACCTTGCGGGCGAGCTTGCGCGCCACCGCGGCGATCTCGCGCTCGAGGCTGCGCACGCCCGCCTCGCGGGTGTAGCATCTCGATCATCTGCCGGATGGCTTCGAGGTCGAAGCTGATCGAGTGCGCCTCGAGCCCGTGCTTCTCGAGCTGCTTGGGGACGAGGAACTGCTGCGCGATGGCCGAGCTTCTCGGTCAAGCGTGTAGCCGGAGAGCTGGATGATCTCCATGCGGTCCTTGAGCGGCGCCGGCATCGTGTGCAGCACGTTGGCGGTGCAGATGAACATCACCTTGGAGAGGTCGTACTCGACGTCGAGGTAGTGGTCGACGAAGGTGTTGTTCTGCTCGGGGTCGAGGACCTCCATCAGCGCCGCCGTCGGGTCGCCGCGGAAGTCCATCGACATCTTGTCGACCTCGTCGAGCAGGAAGACCGGGTTGATCGTGCCCGCCTTCTTCATCATCTGGATGATCTGGCCCGGGAAGGCGCCGATGTAGGTGCGCCGGTGGCCGCGGATCTCCGCCTCGTCGCGCACGCCGCCCAGCGACAGCCGCACGAACTCGCGGCCGGTGGCGCGGGCGATCGACTTGGCGAGCGAGCTCTTGCCGACGCCCGGCGGGCCGACGAAGCAGATGATCGAGCTCTGCACCTTCTTGGTGAGCTGGCGGACGGCGAGGAACTCGAGGATGCGCTCCTTGATCTTCTCCAGGCCGTAGTGGTCCTCGTTGAGGATCTTCTCCGCCTTCTCGATGTCGCGCAGCTCGCGGCTCGCCTTCGTCCACGGCACCGAGACGATCCAGTCGATGTAGTTGCGCGAGACGGTGGCCTCGGCGGAGACCGGCGGCATCGCCTCCAGCCGCTTGAGCTCCTGCTCGGCCTTCTCCTTGACCTCGTCGGGCAGACCGGCCTTCTCGATCTTCTCCTTGAGCTCGGCGACCTCGTCGGAGCGGTCGTCCTTCCTGCCGAGCTCCTGGTGGATGGCCTTGATCTTCTCGTTGAGGTAGTACTCCTTCTGCGCCTTCTCCATCTGCTTCTTGACCTGGACGTTGATGCGCTTGTCGATGTTGACCTTCTCGACTTCCAGGTCCAGCAGGTCGTGCAGCTTCTGCAGCCGCTCGTAGGGGTTGAGCAGCTCGAGCAGCGTCTGCTTGTCGGTGGTCGACACCATCAGGTGCGCCGCCAGCGTGTCGGTGAAGCGGTCGGGGTCTTCGAGCTTGAGCGTCGAGATCAGGCTCTCGAAGGCGAGGTGGTGCGACACCTTGGCGTAGTGCTCGAAGGTGGAGAGCACCTTGCCCATGTAGACCTGCAGCTTGTCGGAGAGCGGGTAGCTGATGCGGTAGGCCTCGACGGTGGCGGTGAAGCCGTCGCCGGACTCGTCGACGTCGACCAGCTTGGCGCGCTGCACGCCCTCGACCATCACCTTGACGTTGCCGTTGGGCAGCTTGAGGTTCTGGATCACCTTGGCGACGACGCCCATGTCGTAGAGGTCGCCGCGCCCCGGCTCGTCGACCTTGGGGTCGCGCTGGGTGACCAGGAAGATGCGCTTGCGCGGGTCGGTGAGCGCCTCCTCGAGCGCGCGCACCGAGGCCTGCCGGCCGACGATGAACGGCGCCATCATGTGGGGGAAGACCACCATGTCCCGCAGCGGGACGACGGGGAGCTCGAGGGAGGAGGTGTCGACGAAGCTCGAACGGTCGGTCATCGCTGCTGCCTAACCTGCTTTCTTGTAGACGCGCACCGGCGCGGTGCGCTGCGCCACCACCTCTTCGGTGATCACGCACTCTTCGATGTCGGCCGAGGACGGGATCTCGTACATGAGGTCGAGCATCAGCTCCTCGAGGATGATACGCAGCCCGCGCGCCCCGACGCCGCGCTTGAGGGCGTCCTTGGCGATCGCCTTGAGCGAGGGCTCGGTGAACTTGAGGTTGACGTTCTCCATCTCGAAGATGGTCTTGTACTGGCGCACCAGGCTGTTCTTCGGCTCGACGAGGATGCGGATCAGGTCCTCCTCGTCGAGCTCGTTGAGCGCGGCGAGCACCGGCAGGCGGCCGACGAACTCCGGGATCAAGCCGAACTTGATGAGGTCCTCGGGCACCACCTTGCCGAGCAGGTCGCCGGCCTTGTTCTTCTTCTTCTCGCGCAGCTCGGCGCCGAAGCCCATGGTCTTCTGGTTGAGCCGCCGCTCGATCTGCTCGGTCAAGCCCACGAAGGCGCCGCCGCAGATGAAGAGGATGTTGGTGGTGTCGATCTGCAGGAACTCCTGGTGCGGGTGCTTCCTGCCGCCCTGCGGCGGCACGTTGCACATCGTCCCCTCGAGGATCTTCAGCAGCGCCTGCTGCACGCCCTCGCCGGAGACGTCGCGGGTGATCGACGGGTTGTCGCCCTTCCTACAGATCTTGTCCACCTCGTCGAGGTAGACGATGCCCTTCTGGGTCTTCTCCTTGTCGTTCCCCGCCGCCTGGTAGAGCTTGAGGATGATGTTCTCGACGTCCTCGCCGACGTAGCCGGCCTCGGTGAGGGTCGTCGCGTCGGCGATGGTGAACGGCACGTGGAGGATCTTGGCGAGCGTCTGCGCGAGCAGCGTCTTGCCGGTGCCGGTCGGCCCGATGAGCAGGATGTTGCTCTTCTGCAGCTCGACGTCCGAGCGCATGCGCTCGGTGTGCTCGATGCGCTTGTAGTGGTTGTAGACCGCGACGGCGAGCTTCTTCTTCGCCTGCTCCTGGCCGATGACGTACTCGTCGAGCAGCTTCTTGAGCTCGTGCGGCTTGGGCAGGTTGGTCTCCTGCTGCTGCTCGAGCATCCGGTCCTCGGCGATGATGTCGAGGCAGATGTCGACGCACTCGTCGCAGATGAAGACCGTCGGGCCGGCGATGAGCTTGCGCACCTCGCGCTGGCTCTTGTTGCAGAACGAGCAGCGCAGGGTGTCGTCGCCGGTTTCGCGCTTGGGCATCTCTCCTCCGGATGGGTGCTTTGGCTGGCGACTAGCCTAATGCTTCTGGACCAGGTGCTTCTGAAGCGTTCTGGACTATCTGGGCGGCTGCCCTCGTCCCCTAGAACCGCCCCCCTCGCGACCCCTATTCCTGCCTCGTACGTGACCTGATAGCTCGACCCAGGCCCTCGACGTAGCGGGGAGATTGGGGTGAGTCTACCAGCTCTCTGCGGGCCGGCTCTAGCGCATGGCGCGTAGGAGGCGGCTGCGGAGGCTCAGCCCGGCACGGCCCCCGGCGCCCGACGGCGCGCCATCACCTGGTCGGCGATGCCGTAGTCCACCGACTCCTGGGCGCTGAGGATCTTGTCGCGCTCGGTGTCGCGGTGGACCTGCTCGACCGGCTGCTTGGTGTGGAAGGCGAGGATCTCGTCGAGCCGCTCGCGCATGCGCAGGATCTCGCGGGCGTGGATCTCGATCTCGGTCGCCTGCCCCTGCAGGCCGAAGAGCAGCGGCTGGTGGATGAGCACCCGGCTGTTGGGCAGCACCGAGCGCTTGCCGGCGGCGCCGCCGGCGAGCAGCACCGCGGCCATCGACGCCGCCTGGCCGACGCAGACGGTGGCGACGTCGGGGCGGATGTACTGCATGGTGTCGTAGATCGCCATGCCGGCGCTGATGCTGCCGCCGGGCGAGTTGAGGTACAGGGCGATGTCGCGCTCGGGGTTCTCGGCCTCGAGGAAGAGCATCTGCGCGATCACCAGGTTGGCGATGTCGTCGTCGATGGCGCGGCCGAGGAAGATGATGTTGTCCTTGAGCAGGCGCGAGAAGATGTCGTAGGCCCGCTCGCCGCGGCTCGTCTGCTCCACCACCATCGGGATCAGCATGGGATCGGTCTACCTCTGCGCTCAGTCGTGGTCGTGATCGTGGCCGTGCTCGTGGTGGTGATGCTCGTGGTCGTGGTCGTGTTCATGATCGACCACGTGCCCTTCGGCGAGCCCGGATTCTACCCCTGCCTCCTCGCCCAGCAGGAGGCGCACGGTCTCCTGGCGCCGCAGCTGGCGGCGCAGGCCGACGAGACGGCCCGAGCTGTCGAGGTCGCGGCGCACGGCGAGCGGCGTTGTCTTGCGCTCGCGGGCGATCTCGCCGAGCAGCGACTCGAGACGCTCCTCGGGCACCGCGATCGACTCCGCCTCGGCGATGGCGTCGAGCAGCAGGCGTGAGTGGACGATGCGCTCGGCGTCGGGGCGGGCGCGTTCGCCCAGCGCCCCCCAGTCGACGTCGGCCTTCTCGAGGTCGACTCCCTGGTGCGCGAGCTGGTGGGCGTACTCGCGGACCATGGTCTCCATCTCCTGCTGCACGACGCCCTCGGGCAGCTGCAGCGGGTGGCGCTCCCGCAAGGCCTGGAGCAGCGCGTTCTCGCGCTGGCGGCCGCGCTCGCGCCGCTTGGCGTCGCGGATCATCTGCTCGACCGCGGAGCGCAGCTCGGGAAGCGTCTGGAACTTGCTCACTTTCTTCGCCAGCTCGTCGTCGAGCGGCGCCGGCTCCAGCTCTTCTACGGATTCGACCTTGACCTTGTACTCCTTGGCCTCCTCGCCCTCGGCAGCGCGGCGGCGGAAGGTCGAACCCTGGCCGGCGGCGAGGCCGGTGGCGGCGAGCGAGAGCTCTTCCGGTACCCGCTCGTCCCCCACCTCGAACGAGGTCTTCTGCGGCTCCTTGCTCTCGGCCGACCCGGATGGCTCGGCCGACGCCGATGCTTCGGCCGGCGCGGCTGCGGCGTCCGTGATCTCGGCGATCACGCGGTCGCCGCGGCCCGCCGGGCGCTCCACCTTCTTCCACTCGCCGGCGCGGCGGCGCAGGTCCTCGAGCTGCTTGTCGACTTCCTCGCTCGTGGCTTCGACCGGCAGGTCGGGCAGCGGCACGTCCTTGTAGCTGCCGAGGGCGATCTCCGGCCGCGTCTCGACGGTGGCCGTGAAGGTCATCGACTCGCCGAGCGCGATGTCGACCTCGCCCAGCTCGGGCGGCAGCAGCGGGTCGAGCTTCTGCTCGGCCTCGGCCTGGTGCCAGTAGCGCGGCACCAGCCGCTCCACCACGTCCTGCTCGATGTCTTTCTTGAAGCGCGAGCGGACGATGTTGGCCGGCGCCTTGCCGGGACGAAAGCCCGGCAGCCGCGCCTTGCGGCGGTACTCGCCGACGACGCGCTCGGTCTCGGCGGCCACGGCGGGGCCCGGCACCTCGATCTTCAACTGCTTGCGGCACGGGCCGACGTCTTCGACGGAGAGGACTACGCTCATCGCTTCCTCGGATGGCTCATCGAATCCTCGGATGGCTCATCGCTACCTCGACGGGAGGTCGTGGGGTCTAGAGGGTGGTGCGAAAGGGGGGACTCGAACCCCCACCCCTTTCGGGACTAGATCCTAAGTCTAGCGCGTCTACCAGTTCCGCCACTTTCGCGCGGCACCACCGGGAGAAAGGGCTGAAGAGTGGAAGGAGAGGAAAATGGTGAGCCGCCAGGGAATCGAACCCCGAACCCGCAGATTAAGAGTCTGCTGCTCTGCCAGTTGAGCTAGCGGCCCACGGTAGCGAAGCGCCGGTAAGGATAACCGCTGGGGCGGCACGAAACAATCCCGCCTCAGCCGCCCTGCACGAAGCGCACGATCTCGAGGCGATCGCCGGGCTGCAGCTCGACCTCGCCGAGCTCGGCGCGGCGCAGCACCTCGCCGTTCTTCTCCACCGCCACCGCCCGCGGGTCGAGCGCCAGCGCGGCGAGCAGGTCGAGCAGCCGCGTGCCGGGGACGAGCTCGCGCGTCTCGCCGTTGACGACGATCTGCGTCGCGCTCGCCGTCGTCACAGCAGCTGCTTGACCTCGCTGCTGCCGACGAGGCTCGTCGCCGAGACGATCACCGCGGCCATGCCGCCGGGCAGCGTCGGCACCGCCACGTCGACGCGCAGCAGGCCCTCGTCGTCGGTGGTGCCGTGACCGAGCACCACCGGCTCGCGCACGGTCGAGATCAGCTTCACCGTCACCTGCGCGCCCGCCACCGGCAGGCCGCTGCGCACCGAGGTGGCGCGCACGGCGACGCGGCTCGTGCGACCGGCCGTGAACGCCTCGCCGGTGAGCACCAGCGCCAGCTGCTCGTGGTGCGCCTCGGTGGTGAGGTAGTCGAGGATCACCTGGTCGAGCGTCGGCCCCTCGTCGTCGCGCGCGTGGTCGAGCAGGGTCGAGGCGGCTGAGCGCGGCCGTCGGCGAGCCGCGTCTCCTCGCTGGGCTCGGGGCCGATGATGTCGCGCAGCTTGCCGTCGAGCTTGCCGGCACGGATGGCGGCGATCATCATCCGGTGCTGGTTGTCCATGCGGCTGGCGATCGCCGACGTGCCTTCGCCCTGCTGCAGCAGGTCGGCGTAGGTGGCGCGCTTGGCCGCCATCACCTGGCCGCCGAAGTAGACGACGCTCTCGATGAAGGGGTTGTTCAGCCCCTTGTCTTCGGTCTGGACGTGAAACACCCGTTCTTTGTAGCGAACGTCGGTGTTGTGGCCGGTGATCATCGGCAGCGTGAAGACACGAAGTGCATTGGGGCGTCGGCAAGCGATTGTAGGGACCGCCCGCCGGTGGGGTCAAGACGAGCGCCCACCGCCGGTTGGGAGGCGTCGCACGCTGTGAGAAGATAGCCGGCCCGGGCGCCCGGCGCCGCGCCGAGGCCGCACCGATTCACTCGTCCGGCACCCGACTCGGATTCAGTCGGAACCCGATACCCCAACCCGTTCGCCCCTGTGAGGAGAGTGACATGACCGTCGAGACCGCGACCGAGCCGACCGCGCAGACCCAGACCTTGGTGCACTACGAGGTGCGCGAGGGTGTGGCCTATTTCACTCTCGACTTCCCGCCCGCCAATTGCTACACGCACGAGATGATGCGCCAGATCGACGAGTCGATCCTGCGCGCGCGCTTCGACAAGGACGTGCACGTCATCGTCTTGCGAGGCAAGGGCGAGAAGTTCTTCTGCGCCGGCGCCGACATCAACATGCTCAAGGGCGCCGACCCGGTGTTCAAGTACTTCTTCTGCCTGCACGCCAACGAGACGCTCAACCGGCTCGAGCAGACGCCGAAGCTCGTCATCGCCGCGCTGCAACGGGCACACCGTCGGCGGCGGCCTCGAGATCGCCATGGCGGCGGACGTGCGGCTGGCGAAGAAGGGCTCGGGCAAGGTGGGCCTCCCCGAGGTGACGCTCGGCGTGCTCCCCGGCACCGGCGGCACCCAGCGCCTCTCGCGCATCGTCGGCAAGAGCCGCTCGATCGAGCTGATGGTGACCGGCGACCTCATCACCTACGAGCAGTGCCTCGATTGGGGCATCGTCAACCAGGTGCTCGAGGGCGACGACTTCTGGGGCGACGTGCACAGCTACGCGCGGCAGTTCTGCCCGCCCAACAAGGCGGCCAAGGCGGTGGGGCGCATCAAGCGCGCGGTGCAGAGCGGCTGGGAAGTGCCCTTCGAGAGCGGCCTCGCCATCGAGCGCGAGCTGCAGCAGCAGCTGTTCGAGAGCGGCGACGCCAAGGAAGGGCTCGCGGCCTACGTCGAGAAGCGCAAGCCGGAGTTCTCCGGGCGCTAGTGTCATCGCGAGTCCGCGAAGCGGCCGTGGCGATCTCCATACCGAGATTCACGGGATTGCTTGCAATCCCGTGTCACGAAGTTCCAGGTCGCTGCGCTCCTCGCAATGACTGACGGCATGAGCAGTCCTCCACGCCTTGTCCTGGCCGCGCCGGTGCGCACGCCGATCGGCCGCTTCGGCGGCGCGCTGGCGTCGCTGTCCGCCGCCGACCTCGGCACCGCCGCGGCGAAGGCGGCGCTCGCGCGCGCCGGGCTCGACGCCGGCGCCGTCGACCAGGTGGTCTTCGGCCACGCCCGCCAGGCCGGCGGCGGGCCGAACACCGCGCGGCAGATCGCCTTTCGCAGCGGCGTGCCGCAGGAGCGGCCGGCGTTCACCGTCAACCAGGCCTGCGGCTCGGGGCTGCAGGCGGTGCTGTGCGCGGCGCGCGCCATCCGCCTCGGCGAGGCCGACGTCGTGCTCGCCGGCGGCACCGAGAGCATGTCGAACACCCCCTACCTGCTGCCGCGGGCGCGCTGGGGCTATCGCCTGGGCCACGCCGAGATCGTCGACGGCATGTACCAGGACGGCTTCAACGACCCGCTCTCGAAGCTGGTGATGGGCGAGACCGCCGAGGAGCTGGCGGTCGAGGCGGGGATCGACCGCGCCGCCGCCGACGAGTACGCGGCCGAGAGCGCAACGCCGCTGCGAGGAAGCGCGGCGCGCCGACCGCTTCGCCGCCGAGATCGTGCCCGTCGAGGTGCCCGGCAAGGGCGGCGCTACCGTGGTCGACCGCGACGAGCATCCGCGCGACGGCGTCACCGCCGCCTCGCTCGCCAAGCTCGCCCCGGTGTTCCGCGAGGGCGGCACGGTCACCGCCGGCAACGCCTCCGGCATCACCGACGGCGCCGCGGCGCTGGTGGTGGCCTCGGAAGCCGCCGCGGAACGTCTCGGGCTCACCCCCGCCGGCTACCTGCTCGACTGGGAGGTGGTCGGCGTCGACCCGCGCATCATGGGCATCGGCCCGGTGCCCGCCGTGCGCCAGCTGCTTCGCGCGCCAGGGCGTCGACTACGGCGAGATCGACCAGGTCGAGCTCAACGAGGCCTTCGCCAGCCAGGTGCTCGCCTGCCTGAAGGACCTCCCCTTCGAGCGCCGCCGCGTCAACCCCGACGGCGGCGCCATCGCCCTCGGCCACCCCATCGGCGCCACCGGCGCCCGCATCCTGGTCACGCTCTTGCACGGCCTCGCCGCTCGCGGCGGGCGCCGCGGAGTTGCTACGCTGTGCGTATCCGGTGGGATGGGATTGGCTGCCTTGGTCGAGAGACCGGGCGAGAGGGCTGCATGAGCACGGAAAGCAAGCGCATCGTCGTCTCCTGCTCGTACGAGGAGCGCGCGCAGCCCTACCTCGAGGCGTTGCGGCTGATCGGCGTCGAGGACGAGGACATCGTGCTGGTGACACCTCAGCGGCTGCCGCCGCGCGACGCGCCGGCGCTCGCCGCCGAGTCCGGCGGCCTGCTGCTCTGCGGCGGCCCCGACATCGAGCCGCATCACTACGGCGAGGAGCCGCACCCGCACGCCAACCTCACCCTGATGCCGGAGCGCGACGTCGTCGAGCTCGGCTTGCTCGCCGGCGCCCGCGAGGCGAGAGACGCCCACCTTCGGCGTCTGCCGCGGCCTGCAGGTGACCAACGCCTTCCTCGGCGGCACGCTCTGGCAGGACCTCAAGCTGATGTGGCCCAACGCCGTGCTGCACGACCTCTCGTTCCCGCGCGACGCGCTCATCCACCCGGTGGAGCCGGTGTCGCGCGAGACCGAGCTCGGCGACCTGCTGTCGCGCGAGCCGTCGCTGGTCAACTCGCGCCACCACCAGGCGATCAAGGAGCTGGCGCCGGGGCTCGACGCGGTCGCGGTGGCCCCCGACGGCATCGTCGAGGCGGTGGCCGGACGCGACCCCGACTGGTGGCTGTGGGCGGTGCAGTGGCACCCCGAGAACCTGGTCACGCATGGCGAGCCAGCGGGCGCTGCTCGAGCGCTTCCGCGACCAGGTGGCGGCGCGCGCCCAGGTCTACGCGCACGCCGAGGCCACCGAGCCGGCGCTGCGATGACCGTCCCGGCGGTCGGCATCGGGCTCCACCGCGACGGGCGGATGGCGACGCTGCTGCTGTCGCGCCCGCCGCTGAACATCCTCGATCTCGCGACGCTGCAGCAGCTCGAGCGCGGCCTCGGCGCCCTCACGCGCGATCCCGAGCTCGACCTGCTGGTGGTGCGCGGCGCCGGCGAGCGCGCCTTCTCCGCCGGTGTCTCCGTGCAGGATCACGTCGGCGACCGCATCGGACCGGCGCTGTCGGCCTTTCACGGCGCCGTGCGGGTGCTGCGCGACTTGAGCGCGATCACCGTCGCCTGCGTGCGCGGGCACTGCCTCGGCGGCGGGCTCGAGCTCGCGCTCGCCTGCGACCTGGTGATCGCGAGCGACGACGCGAGCTTCGGGCTGCCGGAGATCACGCTGGGCTGCTACCCGCCGGTGGCGGCGGCGCTGCTGCCGCGCTGGATCGGCCGTCCGAGAGCGCTCGAGCTGATGCTCACCGGCCGCGTCTTCGACGCCGCGGAGGCCGAGCGGATGGGGCTGCTCACCCGGCGCGTGCCGCCAGACGAGCTCGACCAGCGCCTGCAACGCGGTGGTGGCCGCGCTGCTGGCGCAGAGCGGCGTCGCGCTACGCCTCGCCAAGCGCGCCGCGCGGGCAGGCGAGGAGCAGCCCTTCGGCCCGGCGCTCACCGAGACCGAGCGCATCTACCTCGAAGACCTGATGCGCACCGCCGACATGCACGAGGGGATCGCCGCCTTCCTCGGCAAGCGCAAGCCGCAGTGGCGGCATCGCTAGCCGCGGCGGCGCATCCTCCCGCTACCAACGCTTCACCCTTCATCGTTCCTGGAGGCCCTATGCCCGAGACCATCCTCGTCGAGCGCGACGGCCGCGTCGCCATCATCACCGTCAACCGCCCCGACAAGCTCAACGCGCTGTCGCAACAGGTGCGCGACGAGGTGCTCGCCGCCCTCGCCGAGCTCGAGGACGACGACGAGATCGGCGTGGTGGTCGTCACCGGCGCCGGCGACAAGGCGTTCATCGCCGGCGCCGACATTGCCGAGTTCGAGGGGCGCGGGCCGATGGACCAGCGCGAGGCGATGCGCTTCCCGCGCCTCTACGACGTGATGTCGAGCTTCCCCAAGCCGGTGATCGCCAGCATCAACGGCTTCTGCCTCGGCGGCGGCTGCGAGCTGGCGATGTCGTGCGACCTGCGCATCGCCTCCGAGAAGGCGCGCTTCGGCCAGCCCGAGATCAAGCTCGGCCTGATCCCCGGCGGCGGCGGCACCCAGCGGCTGCCGCGCCTGGTCGGCATCGGCCACGCCATGCGCCTCACCCTGACCGGCGACATGATCGGCGCCGCCGAGGCCAAGGAGATCGGCCTCGTCGAGCTGGTGGTGCCGCACGAGGAGTTGCGCGCGAAGACCCTCGAGCTCGCCCACAAGATCGCCGCCATGAGCCCGCTCACCGTTCGCGTGGCCAAGGAGGCCCTGCGCGCCAGCGAGCGCCTGCCGCTCGGGGAAGGGATCGTCTACGAGCGCGACCTCTTCTGCCTCTGCTTCTCCACCGCCGACATGAAGGAGGGGGTCAAGGCCTTCCTCGAGAAGCGACCGGCGTTGTGGCAGGGGAAGTAGTGGGCGCGAGGCGACTGAACGAGGTGAGCTCGATTCCTGCCTCGGCGAGCGCGAGAGGCAACTCCGGGTCGCACAACCCCTGACGCTCGGTGTCCCAGTCGTACCGCCAGCGGTAGCGGGCCGCGAGCTCGGCGTTGCCGCTGCCGGGGTGGCAGACGAGCTCGTAGCTGCCGGTCCAAGGCGCGGTGAGCAGGGCGCGCAGGCGCGAGGCGGTCAAGTGACCGGCGGCGGCCAGGCCCAGCGTGCCGTCGAGCGTGGCGACGCCTGATCCCGTCGCGAGCCGCGAACGAGAGCGACGAGAGAGCGTGCGGAGGCACCGCAACGCGACCGCTCGCGCCGTCAGCGGCGGCGGCAGGTGCGGATCCCCCGGGATGCGGACGAACGGGATGCCGTGCGCCTCCGCGAGTGCCACCACGACCTCGAACACGCGGGGCAGCGCGTGCTGGTGCTGGTGCGAGTTGAGGTGGCGTACGGGCAGTCCCGTGTCGAGCAGGCGGTCGAGCTGACGGCCGAGCTCGAGACGCAGCTCCGGGACCCTTACGCCACCGTGCGCGTATCGCGTGCAGAAGGCGCCGAAGCCGGGCAGCAGGCGCCCGTCGCGGCCGAGCAGCGACGGCACCTCCGCGGGCGGCGACAGCGGCCGCTCCCCCACCAGCACCAGGTGCGCTCCGACGTCGAGCTCAGGCAGGTTGCGCAGCGCGGCGATCGCCTCGTCGAAGGCGTCGCCGACCGGAGCCACGCTCACCGCGGTGACGATGCCGTGCGCGGCGGCTTCGAGGGCGCCGCGGGTCATCCCCGGCGCCAGGCCGACGTCGTCGGCGGTGACGACGAGTTGATTCCGCGGCCGACCGGCAGACCGGTCGCCCGCTCCACGACGTCGGCGCTCGCCTGCGGCTCGCCCCTCTGGTTGCCTCAAGAAGGCGTGACGGAGCTCGCGGCCTGGGGCCGCGCGGTGCCGGTCGAGGTGGCGCGAGCCGCGGAGCCGCGAGCGCCGGCGACGTCACCCGGTGCGGTCCCGGTCGTGTCCGCGGCGGTCTCCGCAGCCGCCTGCCGCCGCCGCGGCCGCCGCATCTCCGGGAACAGCTTCCAGAGCTCGGCGAAGATCTTGAGGATCACCGACGGCGACGACAGCGTCGAGCGGCCGCGGCGTGCGCGGGAAGTAGTCGAGGCCGAGCTGCTGGATGACGAAGCCGAGGTTCTTCGCCTTGACGATCAGCTCGGCGTCGATCAGCGAGCCCTCGGCGCGCAGCTCGACGGCCTCCAGCACCTCGCGGCGCATCAGCTTGAAGGAGAAGTTGATGTCGCGGTGCGGCCAGCCGAAGAGCAGGCCGATGAGGGTGTTGTAGACGTACGAGTAGACCGTCCGCAGCACGCCCTCGGTGGTGCGGTCGAGGCGATAGCCGGCGATGACGTCGGCGCGCGAGACGTGCAGCGCGCGCACCGCGCGGCCGAGCACGTCGGGGTCGAACGGCAGGTCGGCGTCCATGTAGAGCACGAGGTCCTTGGTGCAGGCCGCGAAGCCGGTGCGCAGCGTGCCGCCGAGCTTGCGGTTCTTCGCGTGGCGCAGCAGGCGGATGCGCGGCTCGGCCGCGGCGGCGGCGGCCACCATCGCCGGCGAGCGGTCGGTCGAGGCGTCGTCGACCACCACCAGCTCCCAGTCGCCGCCGTGGCGCGCCAGCGCCTCGACGCCGCACCTCGAGGGCGTGCTCGATGGTCTCCTCCTCGTTGAACATGGGGAGGACCATGGAGACCGAGTACCGCGCCGAGCCGGGGAGCACGGGGAGATCGTAGCAGCCGTCGCCGCGCGGCATAGCCCTCAACGCACCCCGCCGCCGCCCGCGTCGGACGCCGCGAAGTCGACCAGCTCGAGCCGCACGAGCTGCACGGCGAGGCGGCGGCGGTCGCCGCTCGTCTCTCCCGCCTCGGCGGGCAGGAACGCGCGGTCGCTGCTCACGTCGAGGCGCACGCGGCGCGCCGGTGGCAAGGGCAGCCGCAGCGAGGCGCTCTCGCCGCGCGCGAGGCGCAGCGGCGGCTGCCGCGCACCGGCGACGTCGAGCGTCACCGTGACGTCCGCGTACGGCACGTTGGTGGGTAGCCGCAGCCCGAGGTCGAGCGACGCCGCGCCGTCCGGCGAGAGGCGGAGCGAGGCACGGTCGGAGAGCCAGCGCCAGGACTCGCGGTCGCGGCCGCCCGCGAGCCAGGCGAGCGCGGAGGGCTCGGGCCCGTAGACGCCGGCGAGCGGCTCGTAGAGCTTCGCCGCCGTCACGGGGGTCCACGAGACGACGCCGAGGTGGCGCCGCGTCAGCGTCCTCCACGCCTCGCCCTGCGGCCACTCGAAGGTGGCGCCGCCGGCGCCCGGGCTCGGCCCTTCGGCGAGGAGGAAGACGGGCCGCTTCGCCGAGGCGCGGATGCGGCCGTCCGCCGGCAGCCGCTTCCATTGCGGCAGCAGCTCGAGCGCGTGCGACTCGAGCTCGCGCTCGTAGAGCACCAGCGCGCCAGGCGGCAGGTGCGTGGACGCCCAGGCCGCCGCCTGCACCGGCGGCGAGGGTGTCGTGGCGCGCACGCGAAGCAGCGGCGCGCAGTAGGCCGCGAAGCCGGCCACGAGCACCGCCGGAACCGCCAGCGCGGCCATGGCTCCGACTCGCCCGCGTGCGACCGACGCGCAGCCGCAACCGGCGAGGAACGCCACGGCGAGCATCGAGGGCAGCGCGTAGCGCGCCGCGTCGCCGGGGTTCATCACTGCCAGCGCGAAGGCGATGTCGACGGCGGCGAAGACCAGCAGCGGCAGCGCGGCGGCGCGGCGCGCGCGGACGAGCTGCACCATGCCGGCGAGGGCGAGCGCGGCGATCGCGAGCGCCGCCCAGCGCGGGCCCCACGGGTCGGCGACGAAGCGCGCGAGGAGGTCGCCGGCGCTGCTCCCCACGCGCGCCACCGAGGCGTCGTTGGCGGCCACCAGCGTCGCCTGGCTGCCGAGCAGCAGCCGCAGCTTCCGCACGCCGCCGGCGGCGTTCACCAGCGGCACCAGCCAAGCCGCCGTGACCGCTGCGAAGCCGGCGGCGAGCGCGAGCAGCGGCACGAATATGGTCTTCGGCCGCGCACTCGCGCCCCCGCCGCGTCCTGCTGCGGTCGCCGACACGCGCGCGCCATCGCCACGCCGCGCCGCAATCGCCGTGAACACCACGAGCACCGCCAGCATCGGGGCGATCGCCAACGCGAGCTGCGGCCGACAGCCGACGGCGGAGGCGGCGAACGCTCCGCACGCCGCCGCCGTCACCGCCGAGGGCCGCTCGACCAGCCGCGCCCCGGCGGCGAGCGCCAACCCCACGAACGCCAGCGCCGGCGCCTCCGACAGCGCCAGCGGCCCGTAGACGAGCATCGGCGGCGACAGCGCGAACAGCGCGGCGCCGGCGACGCCCGCCAGCCGCGCCGCTCGCGACTCACGATCGCCGCGTGCCGAGCGGGCGAACGCATCCACCAGCGCGAGGTAACCGACCAGCGACGCGAGCACCGACAGCGCCACCAATCCGAGGAAGGCGTCGCCGCAGATCGCCGCCGCCACCTTGCCCATCCCGACGAGAAGCGGGTATCCGGGCGGGTGCGGGCGATGCGCGAGCGGCTCGAAGCTCGCGACCCCGCGCACGAAGAGCACCTCGTCGTACTCCCAGATGCTCGCCGGCAAGGTGAGGAGGCGCGCCGCAGCGACCGCGGCCAGGCCGAGGAGCGCGAGCGGCGAGCGCCACGCCGCGACCTTGCGCCCTGGCGTCGCTTCCAACGAGGGAGCGTTGCCGATCGCCGCCGTCGCGGTCATGTCTTCCCCCAACATCACCACCCGCCCGCGAGATCGCAGCCGACGAGCTGCACCGCCAGCCGCCGCTGGTCGGTGCCGATGCCGGCCTCGGCCGGCACGAACGATCGATCGGTGTGCACGCTCAGCTCGGCGACACCGGTCGCCGGCAGCGGCACGCGCACGCGGCGCCGGCTGGCGCGGCGCACGCGCACCGTCGTCTCCTCAGCGCCCGCGGCCTGCAGCGTCACGCCGACGTCGGCGTACGGCGAGGTGGGAGGCAGGCCCAGCACGAGGCCGAGCTCGCGGCGGCCGCGCGTCGCCACCCGCATCGCCACCGCGCGGTCGAGCCACCTCCACCCCGGCTCCCAGCCGTAGACGCCGACGGCCGGCGTCAGGCCGCAATCGGGCACCGGGCTCCACGAGACGACGCGGTAGTAGCCGCGGGTCAGCTTGCCGTACGCCTCGCTCGGCGGCCAGCGGAAGGTGACCGTCCCCGGCCAGCCGGTGTCGCCTTCGCCGAGCAGGAACGTCGGTCCCCTTTCCTCGACGCCGGGCGGCGACGGGCTCGGGTCGGCGACGGTGAAGGCGCGCCCGCCGAGCAGCTCGGCCGCGTGTGGCAGCAGCGGCGGCGCCACCAGCACGCGCGCGTTCGGCGGCAGGTGCGCCCGCGCCCAGGCGGCGGCGCGCACCGGCGGCGAGTCCGTCGTGGCGCGGGCGCGCAGGATGGGCGCCGTGAACGCGATGAAGCCAGCGCAGAGCGCAGCCGCCGCGACCCAGCGCAACGGGGCGAGGCGGATTGCACGCGTGACGGCGTCGAGCCCAACGGCGGCGAAGAACGCCACGGCGAGCAGCGACGGCAGCGCGTAGCGCACGGCATCGGCGGGGTCCATCGCCACCAGCGCGAGGGCGAGGTTCGCCGCGGCGAGCACCACCAGCGGCAGCGCGCCGAGCAGCCGGCGCCGGGCAGCGACGACGAGGCCGCCGACGGCCGCCAGCAGCACCGGCAGCGACAGCTGCTTCGGCCCCCACGGGTGCGCCACGAAACGGTTGACGATCCCCAGCCGCCCGAGCGCGCCGCGCGCCGAGTCGGCGTCGACGGCCGCCACCAGCCCCGCCTGCTTGCCCAACAACGCGGCGAGGCCCGCGGGACCGCCGCAGGCGACGACGAGCGGCACCAGCCAGAGGGCGCAGACGACCGCGAACCCAGCCACGGCCGCGAGCCCGAGCTTCACGCGCGAGATCGCGCCCTTCGCCAGGAACAGCGCGACGGCCACCGCGGGCACTACCGCCACCACCAGTTGCGGCCGGCAGCCGACGGCCGCCGCCGCGAAGACGCCGAGCGCCACCGAGGAACGGAGCCCACTTTCCGGCAGCCGCGCCGCCGCCGCCAGCGCCAGCGCCACGAACGCCAGCGCCGGAGCGTCGGAGAGCGCCAGAGGTCCGTAGAGCAGCATCGGCGGCGAGAGGCAGAAAAGCAGCGCTCCCACCACCGCGACGCCGATCGCCTCGCGTGGTCGATCGCGGTCCGTGACGGCGATGCGCGCGAAGGCGTCGACCAGCGCGAGATAGCCGACGAGCGAGGCGATCACCGACACCGACACCAGCGCGTGGAACGGATCGCCGAGCACCGGCGTCAACAACTTGCCCAAGCCCACGGTCAGCGGGTACCCCGGCGGATGTGGCCGGTGCTCCAGCGGCGCGAAGCGTTCTACGCCGCGCACGAAGAGCACCTCGTCGAACTCCCAAAGGCTCTTCGGCAGCGTCAGCAGGCGTGCCGCCGCCACCGCGGTGAGGCCTGCCCACACCGTGCGTGAGCGCCACACGCCGGCCGAACGGCGCGCGGCCGAGGGGTCATCCCTGTCGGGCAAGGGGCGGCGATTGTACTCTCACGCCTGCATCCACCGGCCATGCAGCGACCAGTCACCCGACCTGCCGCCCTCGCCACCCTGCGCCGTGCCTACGCCGGTGCCCCGAGGGGGGTGCGCCTGCACGTGCTCGGACGGTTCCTCAGCTGCCCGATGGGGCCGGTACTCGCTCGATTGCCCGGTCGCGGGCGCCTGCTCGACCTCGGGGCTGGCCACGGCGCCTTCGCGGTGCTCGCCGTCGCTAGTGGCGGCGTGGACTCGGCGGTGGCGCTCGAGCCCGACTTCCGCAAGCTGCTGGCGTCATCCAGGGTGCGCGAGCCGCACTTGCACCCCGTGGCCGGCTACGCCGGCGCCCTGCGTGGCCGCTTCGCGGCCGTATCGGTGCTCGACGTGCTCTACCGCCTACCCATCGAACGCTGGGACACGTTCCTGACCGCCGCCCACAACGCCCTCGAGCCCGGCGGCGTGCTGCTGCTCAAGGAGATTGACCCCACCCACCGCCTCAAGGCCGCCTGGAACCGCCTCCAAGAACGCGGCGCCGACCTCCTCGGCCTCACCCTCGGCGACGCCTTCAGCTACGAGCCACCGGCCGCGATGGCAACACGACTCGTGCGCCTGGGCTTCGCGGTGGAGAGAGTGGACCTGGGCGCCGCGTACCCACATGCTCACGTGCTCTATGTGGCGTGCAAGACTTAGTTAGGCGGCAGTGCGTGATGAATCCAACGCTCATCCAAATCGCTGAATTCCTATCCTATGTAGCTACTGTTGTAGGCATTCCACTCGCGCTCGCGCTTTTCTACCTCGATCGGCGCAGAGAGCGGGAGGAACGGCGCCAGAAGATCTACGAGATACCCAACGCCCTCTATGGGGATTACCTGCGGCTATGCATCGAACACCCCGAACTCGACATCTTCGACGTCCCAGCACCCACGGTGTACACACCGGAGAGCAAGAAGAAAGAGTGGATCGCATTTACGCTTCTCGTTTCAATGATGGAATCCGCCTACCTGCTTTATCGAGACCATCCTGATCGCAGTCGCAATAGCCAGTGGCCAGGCTGGGTCGAGTACATTCAATGGTGGTTGTCACGCCCGAACTTTGCGGAAGCATGGGAGATACTCTCGCTCCAGTTCGACAGTGACTTTGTCCGCTTCATGAACGAACTGCCAAAGGCCCCCTATCCTAGAGAGGACTACTCGCATGACCTCTGGTCCACACAGCCACCGCAGTTTCCGACTCGACTTCCAAGCACCGGTGAATCAGACGCCTGACCCGTCGCGGCAGTGGACCATGCCCGAGCGTTCGCCCGGTTGCGGCCACTGAACTCCATTTCCGTTAGACGGAACTCGGAGCACCATGGGTTATCACTACGTGCCGCAAGAGTACCTGCGCGGCTTCGCTGATCCCTCGTCACAGGACATGATTTGGCTCTACGACAAGGAGGGTGGCGACCCCCGGCTGGCGCCGATCGAGAAGGTAGCCCAGTCGAAGGGCTACTACGATGATGATGTGGAGGCTGAGCTGGCAAACGCCATCGAGGGACCGGCCAATCTGGTCATTCGGGGGCTTCGTAATGGCGAGCCGATTTCCCCACGTCAGCGCAGGCAGTTGGCCCTCTACGTTGGTGTAATGATCATGCGCGTCCCTTACCGTCGCGCTAAAGCTTATGAATTGGTCCCGCAGAGCTTGCGGGAGACAATTGAGGAGTTTCGCTCACAGATCCGACAGATTGGAGCCACCACCGATATCGCAGCCGACGTCATCGCTCGGCGCCTTGCCGAAGTCGACGCCTTTGAAGAGAAGCATCGCCACGATCCTCCCCAATCGGTACACGACCAGATCCGTCGGCCCTACCCAACCAAGCAGATGGTAGAGGCAATCTTCAACATGACGTGGCGACTGCTCCGGTCACAAGGACCCATAAACTTCATCACGAGCGACAATCCGGCCCATTTCTTCGACGCCTACGGGCTCGGGACTGAGCAATCCGAGCTGGTGTTTCCAATATCGACGGAGCTTGTCCTTCACGGATGCTGGCAGCACTTTGGTGATCGGATCGTCGTTGCTCCAACAACGCAGCACTTCGTTAAGGAATTTAATCGGCGCGTAGCCAGCACGACTACTCGACTGGGCTTCTACTCCGAGCCTGTCGATTGGCTTCAGCCCCTTCTCCAGAAGCGGCGTCGCTACCTGAGCAGGATCAAGTGGGCGTAAGGCGCTGCGCCACCTAACCCTAAGACACTGAACTCCGATTCGGCAGCGGTAAGTTGGCAGTTCGAAACTGCTCGTGGTCTACAACGCGAGCCTAGACGCAATCCACACCTTAGCGCCCTCGCCCTTCATGTCCTCCCACGATGCGAAGCGAGTAGTCTCGACCACGAAGCGTTCCCATTCATCCTCCGGTAACTGCTCAAAGGCCGCGGCGTCCGCGATCCCCTTAGCTTCGAGCATCGCTCCGATTGTGCCGAACCGGCTATTGGCCCGCATGAACGCCGGTGGGAACAGCTCCTGCAACGGAATCGACTGCTCGCCATCCAGCGCCCGAGCCCTGTCGGCAAGCTCGTCAAAACGTCGTTCCATCTCTTTCAATCCTTCGATCCTGAACATCGCCACCACCTCGGCTCTTAGCCCAGATTGTTCCGCTCCGAACCGTCCGGATTCGACGCAGGGGTCTTGACCCCCGCGATAACGCGGATGTGGTAATGCGGGTATACACCGTTTTCGATCTGCCGGACGAACTCGGGCCTAGACATCACCACGTCCTTTAGGTTGTCCCGAAAACGCTGGTTCCGGCCGCTCTCCGATTCGCTCACGACGCTCACTCGCTTCATGGTGTTCCTCCAGAGAGGCTTGTAGTGTACCCCAGCGCTAGCGGGCGAAGGTCCTTGGACCCCCATTAGAAGTGGCGGGGTGCCGTCCGGAGGCGATCGCTATCCGCTGGAGTCCTGCCACCGTAGCTGCGGCGGCTGTGGCGGTGGTCCCACGGTTAAGACGAGCCAGGCATCCCAGATTTCCAGCTCGGTGAGTAGCGCTGAGATATCGAAGCCGGCCGCCATGGGCGCCACCACTTCCAGCCGCCGCCGCGCTTTCCCCAGCACGCGACGCGCAATGTCCGGCCGCTGCCGCTCCTGCAGGTGATGAAAGGCCGCGGCGAGCTGCACCAACCCCTGAAAGAGATCGCGCGGCTCTGGCGTCGTCGAGCGCCAGACTTCCTCCCACGCCTCGTGCGCTGCGAAGTACTCGCCGCGGTGGAAGAGATCGATGCCGTTCGCCACCAGCTCCCGAGTCCGCTCTGGCGTCAGCACAGGGTGGAGCTCGCGGCCGCTCATCGCTGTCTCGTCAGCTCACTCACGGGATGCCGAAGCGCTTGCGTTTTTCCCACAGTGCCTTGCGGCTGATGCCGAGCAGCGCGGCAGCCTTGCCCTGGTGGCCGCGGGTGTGGGCGAGGGCCTTGAGGATCTCCTCGCGCTCGACCTCGGCGAGCGTCCGCGGCCTCGCTCCTGCGAAGGCCGCCGGCGGCGACGGGTCGAGTGGGCCGCCGTCGCCGAGCACCAGCGCGCGCTCGAGGACGTTGCGCAGCTCGCGCAGGTTGCCGGGCCAGGCGTGCTCACCCATCCACGCGAGCGCCGCCGTTGCGATCGGCGGCGCCGGCCGCGCGAGCCGCGCTGCGAGGTCGGCGAGCAGCGCCGCGGCCAGCGCCGGCACCTCGCCCTTGCGTTCGCGCAGCGGCGGCACGCGGAAGGCGAGGACTTCGAGGCGGTAGTAGAGGTCGGCGCGGAAGAGCCCCTGGCGCACGCGGCGCGGCAGCGACTCGCTGCCCAGCGCGACGAAGCGCACCGCCGCCGCGCGCTCCTCGCCGCCGAGGGGCCGGTAGCGGCGCTCGGCGAGCAGGCGCAGCAGCTTGGGCTGCGCGGCAAGCGGGATCTCCTCCACCTGGTCGAGCACCAGCGTGCCGCGCTCGGCGCGCGCCACGCGGCCCTCGAGGTCGGCGGTGGCGCCGGTGAAGGCGCCGGCCCGGTAGCCGAAGAGCTCGCTCTCGAACAGCGTCGCCGGCACCGTGCCGGGGTCGACCTCGACCAGCGCGCCCGTGCGGCCGCTGGCGCGATGGAGCGCGCGCGCCAGCGTCGACCGTCCGCTGCCCGCCTCGCCGAGCAGCAGCACCGGCGACTCCAGCGGCGCCGCCTGCCGCAGGCCGCCGAGCGCCGCGCCCAGCGCCGGCGAGGCGGCGAGCAGATCGTCGAGCGACGGATATCCCGGGGCGGATGTCGCGGCCATGGGTGCCGCGTTCAGGCTACCAGGGTGCGGTCGGCGCCGGCCCGGCTACGAAAGCTGCTGCCGGCCGCCGCTCGCCGCGCGGGCCTCGACGGCGCCGACGAACTCGGCGGTGAGGTCGGGCGCGTCGCCCCACAGGCGCTCGAGGCCGTAGAAGCGCCGGCGCTCGTGGAGGAAGACGTGCACCACGAGGTCGCCGTAGTCCATCAGCACCCACTGCCCCGTCTGGTAGCCCTCGACGTGCGAGGGGCGCAGCTTGTGGTCGCGCAGGCGGCGCTCCACCCCATCGGCGATGGCCTGCACCTGCCGCGAGTTCTCGCCGCTGCAGACGAGGAAGTAGTCGGTGAACTGGGTGAGCTCGCCCACCTCGAGCACCTTCAGGTCCGCGGCCTTCTTGTCGAGCGCGGCGGCGACGACCTCGCGCACGGCGTCCACCGTCTCCGCCGCGGACTGGGCCGCGGTGTCGGTCTCGGGGAGGGGCTGCTGCGTGGGAGCGGCGGCGGGATCAGCGAGCGGACGTTTCGGCATAGAGGCGATATTTGCGGGCGTAGTCTAGCACCAGCGGGTGCAGCGTACCGGCCGGCGGCTCCTCGCCGCGCGCCAGGATCGCGCGCAGCTCGGTGGACGAGACGGCGACCGGCGGGTGCTCGACCGTGACGAGCCGGTCCTCGTCGCCGGCTTCGCGCAGCTCGGGCGGCCACGCCTCGCGCCGCAACGCGCCTTCCGCGCCGGGGCGGGTGAGCACGACGAGGCGCGCCAGCCGCGGCAGCTCGCGCCAGCGCCGCCAGCTCGGCAGCGAGGCGAGCGAGTCGCTGCCGACGATGAGGTGGAGGTCCACCGCCGGCAGCTCGGCGCGGAAGTGCTCGAGCGTCTCGACGGTGTAGGCGGGCGCCGCGCCGAGCTCGTGCGTGGAGGCGAACAGCCCCTCCTCGTCGAGCAGCGCCAGCTCCACCATGGCGAAGCGCGCCAGCGCCGGCGCCATCTGGCGGCCGGGCTTGTGCGGCGGGTGCGCGGTGGGCAGGAAGAAGACGCGGTCGAGGCCGAGCGCGGCGCGAGCGGCGCGCACCGGCCCTACGTGCCCGTCGTGGATGGGGTCGAAGCTGCCGCCGAAGAGACCGACCTTCACGAGCTCTGCCCAGCCGCGGTGGAGAACGGCGCCGGCGCCTCCCGCAGCAGCCCCTGCAGCGCATGTCGCAGCTCGGGCAAACCGGCGCCGGTGGCGGCGCTGATCTCGTGGTACGGCACGCCGCGCGCCGCCGCTGCCGCGCGCAGCCGCTCCGGCTGGCCCTCCACCACCGCGTCGATCTTGCTGCCGCAGATCAGGCGCGGCCGGTGCACGAGCTCGGGGTCGAAGGCCTCCAGCTCGCGCTCCACCACCGCGAGGTCCGCCGCCGGGTCAGCTTCCGGGTTCGCCAGCTCGACGAGGTGCAGCAGCACGCGGCAGCGCTCGACGTGGCGCAGGAACTGGATGCCCAGCCCCGCTCCCTCGCGCGGCGCCGGCGATCAGCCCCGGCAGGTCGGCGATGACGAACGAGTCGTACGGCCCGAAGGCGACCACGCCGAGCTGCGGCACCAGCGTGGTGAACGGATAGTCGGCGATCTTCGGCCGCGCCGCCGACACCGCGGCGATCAGCGTCGACTTGCCGGCGTTGGGCAGGCCGACGACGCCGACGTCGGCGAGCAGCTTGAGCTCGAGCCGCAGCCGCCGCTCGCCGCCCTCCTCGCCCGGCTGCGCGTGCCGCGGCGCCTGGCGGGTGGCGCTCCTGAAGCGCGCGTTGCCGCGGCCGCCGCGGCCGCCGGCGGCGACCACCAGCCGCTCGTCCTTGGCGAGCACCTCGCCCACCATCTCGCCGGTCTCGACGTCGAAGGCCTGGGTGCCCGGCGGCACCCGCACCTCGAGGTCCTCGCCCGAGCGGCCGGTCTTGTTCGAGCCCTCGCCGTTGCGCCCCTTCTCGGCCGCGTAGAGCGCCGGCAGGCTCAGGTGGTAGAGGGTGTTGAGCCCCTCGTCGCCCACCAGCACCACGGAGCCGCCGTGGCCGCCGTCGCCGCCCGAAGGGCCGCCGCGCGGCACGTACTTCTCGCGCCGGAAGGCGACGCAGCCGCGTCCGCCGCGTCCAGCCCGGACGTGGACGACGGCTTCGTCGAGGAACTGCAGCGGCTACTCGGCCGCGGCGGTCGCTTCGCCCGAGCTGTCTGCGGCCGAGGCCGAGCCGGCGGCGGCCGGGTGGACGTGGACGAAGGTGCCGTGCCGCCCCTTCTTCTGGAACGCCACCACGCCCTCGACGAGCGCGAAGAGCGTGTCGTCCTTGCCGCGGCCGACGTTGTTGCCGGGGGTGAAGACCGTGCCGCGCTGGCGCACCAGGATGGTGCCGCCATGGACCTTCTCGCCGCCGTAGCGCTTGACGCCGAGGTACTGCGGATTGGAGTCGCGGCCGTTGCGAGTGCTGCCCTGACCCTTCTTATGTGCCATCGCTCTCGGCTCCGCTCTAAAACGCGATGTCCTGGATGCGCACCCGCAGCAGGTGCTGCCGGTGGCCGCGGGTGCGGCGGTAACCCTTGCGCCGCTTCATCTTGAAGACCTTGACCTTCGGCCCGCCCACGTCGTCGACGACGACGCCGGAGACCCGCGCGTCGGTGAGCGACGGCGAGCCCAGCTTGGTGCCGCCCTCGCCGCTCACCATCAGCACCCGGTCGAACGAGACCTGGCGCACCTTCTTGCCGGAGACGGGGAGGCGCTCGACGTCGATGACGTCGCCGCGCTCGACGCGGTACTGCTTACCGCCGGTTTCGATGATCGCGTACATCTGTCGGGGACTCCTCTGGCACCCCCGGACGGGGGCGGAGCGCGGATGGTAGCCGAAACCCGCCGGCGGCGTCAAACCGACCGCGGGCAGGAGCGGCGGGCGGTGGCGGCGCGTTACTGGACCTGCATCTCCACGCGCACGTTGCCGTAGAGCCAGCCGACCGTCGCCTCCTCGGGCGGGTGCTGGCCGAGGTAGTTGCCGAACTCGACCACCATCGCCAGGCCGTCGAGGTCGCCCTTGCCGTACGGCTTCACCGTCAGCGCGCGGCTTCCGCCGGTGGTGCCGGAGGCGGCCGCCAGCGTGTTGCGGCCGGAGTCCTGCAGCGTCAAGGTCACCCGCTTCGCCGCCGCGTCGAAGACGTAGATCAAGTGGTAGAGCTTGTTGGGCTCGAGGCGATAGCCGTCATATCCGGTGGTGTTGCACGGCCGGCCGCTGCCGCACACCGCCATGCCGTAGTTCTGCATCCACTTGATGCGGTCCTTGTTGGGCCCCACGGCGTTGACGTTGCCGACCACGCCGCTGCGGTAGCGGTCGAGGAAGACGTAGGCGAGGTTGTGTACGCCGGAGCGGTCGCGGGGGCTCCAGTCGCCGGTGAGGATGTCCCACTCGAAGGTGGCGCGCGCCACCTTGAGCTGCCCGGGCGCGCGCACGCAGAGGATGCCCTTCGGGCGTGCGGCGGTCGCCTGGTGGAAGAGACCGGGCCGTTCGAGCACGTACTTGCCGTCGGCGCGGCGCGTGAGCGCGATCTTCTCGGTGCAGGGCCCGTTGGGACCGATGGCTTTCGCCAACGCGACGTCAGACTCGCCGCCGGGCCCCGTCGCCGCGATGGGGTAGAAGTTGCGGTCGCAGGTCACCTGGGCGTACGTCGCGCGGCGACTGCCGGCCTCGACCGCGGCTTCCTCTCGCACCCACCCGAGCGCCTCCACCTCGAACGGGATGCGGCCCACCTCGCGGCCGTCCTGGGCGAAGAGCGACGCCACGCAGCTCGTGGGCTCCGCGCTGAGGTTGACGGCACCGACTTCCAACCGGTCGTAGCCGGGAGCGAGCTCGAGGCCCGCGACGGCACCGCGCTGAAAGCCGTCGTGCGGACCGAGCTCCGCGAGCGCCAGCAGGACCGCAGAGAGCACCCCTCCGTGCATTGCGACCTCCCTCCGAGGTAGTTGACCGCTGCAGAAACAGCGAGTCAAATCGGACCTTTGATGGTACAACCTTCAAGTGATACTTGCAAGATGTCTCTCCCCAGTGACACGGATGACGCTCCCGCCGACCCGGTGTTACGGTGACGCCGTGCTGATGCGCCTCCTCGCCCTCGTCACCCACGTCTGGCTGTCGCTGCTCGGCTTCCGCCGGCTGCGGCGCACGCTGGGCGAGTGGAGCCTGGTCTTCTATCGCAAGGGTCGCGGCGGCGAGCCTGGTATTGGAGAACCTTGGGTCCTCCTGCACGGGCTGGGGAGCAACGCGCTCTCCTGGTCGCCCGTAGCGCGCCACCTCGCTCCCGGCAGCCGCGTGCTGATCCCTGAGCTGTCGCGCCTCGGCGGCAGCCGCGGGCCGCGGCCGGGGCTCGACGTGGCCGAGGGAGCCAAGGTGGTCGCCGAGCTGCTGCGGCGCGAGCTCGCCGGCGAGCCGGCGACGGTGGTGGGGCTGTCGCTCGGCGGCTGGACCGCCGTCCGCCTCGCCCTGGCCGAGCCGGCGCTGGTGTCGCGGCTGATCCTCATCGACTCGGGCGGCTATCGCGACCAGGACTGGGAGGCGATCCGCTCGCTGGTGACGGTGCGCGACGACGCCGACGTGCGGCGGCTCTACGGCGCGCTCTTCCAGCGGGTGCCGTGGATCTTCCGGCTCTCGCGCACGACCTTCCGCCGCGTCTTCCAATCGCCGGTCGTCAAGGGCGTCCTCGCCGACCTCGACGAGCGCGACCTCTTCGGCCCCGAGGACATCGCCAGCCTGCAGGTGCCGGTGGGCGTCATCTGGGCCGAGCACGACGGCCTCTTCTCGGTGGCGGTGGGGCGGCAGATCGCGCGCGCCGCGCGGCAGGGCGCCTTCTACCTCGTCCCCGGCGTCGGCCACGGGCTGCACTGGGAGGCGCCGCGCCAGCTCGTCGCCGCGATGGAGGAGGCTGAGCGCGAGCTGCCGGCACGGAGCGCCGAGCCTGTCGCCTCGCTCGGCGACGCTGCCGAGGCGCCGGGCACGTAGCTAGAATCGACCATCACGAGATCGGAGGTGCGCCATGGCGCGCATGTCCTCGTCCCCGGAGTACCTGATCTGCCTCGACTGCGAGACGCCCTGCTACGACTTCGAGTGGGAAAACGGCAAGCTCGGCGAGGTGATCTGCCACGCCTGCGGCAACGACGAGGCGGACCAGTTCATCACCGAGGAGGATTTCGAGGCGCTGTCGGGGGCTGAGCGGTAGGCGAGCATCGGGATCGCTTCGCTGCGCTCGCGACGACGTCGCGCACGTCATCGCGAGGAGCGCAGCGACGAAGCGATCTCGATGACCGGCGGGCTCAGGAAGCCAGCGGCTGACCCGCTGCTCGCGCCGCGGCGGCCGCCGGCTCCGTCGCCTCCTCCACTGCCGCTTCCGCCTCCGGAAGCCACAGCCGCATGATCGTCCCTTCGCCGCGCGTGCCGGCGACCTCGATCTCGCCGCCGTGGCTGGCGGCGATGCGGCGGGCGATGGCGAGGCCGAGGCCGGTGCCGCCCTTGCGCGTCGAGTAGAAGACCTCGAAGACGCGCTCGCGGTCCTCCTCGGCGATGCCGACGCCGTTGTCCTCGACCTCGAGCGCCACCTGCCCCGCCTCGCGGCGCGCGCGCAGCACCACCTTGCCGCCGAAGCCACGCTGCTCGCAGGCGAAGAAGGCGTTCTGCGTCAGGTTGAGCAGCAGCTGCGAGAGCTGCTGCGGGTCGACCTCCAGCCAGGCGCCGGGCGCGTCGTTCTCCACCCGCAGCTGCACGCGTTCCGCCGCCGCCTGCCCGGCGAGCAGGTCGCGCGCGTGCTCGAGGAGCGAGCCCGCCGGCATGCGGCGCCGCTCCAGCGGCCGCGGCCGGGCGTAGGCGAGGAAGTCGGTCACCAGCCGTTCGAGGCGGCCGATCTCGCCGCGGGTGATGGCGAGCACGCGGCGGGTGCCCAGGCGCGGGTCGCCGAGCAGGTCCTCCTCGAGCATCTGCATGTTGAGCGACAGCGAGTTGAGCGGGTTGCGGATCTCGTGCGCGAGGCCGGCCGCCAGCGTGCCGATGGTGGCGAGCTGCTCGGCCTCCGCCGCCTTGGCCTCCAGCGCTCGCGAGCGGCGGAAGAGCGCGAAGATCACGGCCGAGCCGGTGACCAGCAGCGCCAGCGTCACCACGCCCACCACCGAGGCCTGGCGGATCAGCTCGCCGCGCAGGGTCTGTACCCGGCGCTCGAGCTCCTCGCGGCTGATGCCGACGCGGATCTGGCCGAGGTCGGCGATGGGCACGGTGAGGTCGTAGACGTCGTAGGTCTGCTGTTTCTCGCTGACCTTCTCCTCGTAGTGCGGCGCGATCTCCGCCGAGCCGACGGTGGGCGCCGTCTCGGGGTCGACCGGCACCGTCTCGCGGGTCTGCATCTGGTAGACGAGCCGGTTCTCGCGGTCGCGGATCTCGAGGTTGCGCACCATGTCGCGCTGCCGCAGGACCGAGTCGATATAGGTCTGCGTCTCGCGTTCGGTGGCGACGGCGAGGTAGAGGTCCTGCCCCTGCTCGGCGGCGCGGCCGGCGAGCTGCTTGGCGAGCGTCTCCGCCTCGGCGCGGGTCTCCCCCAGCACCCGGGAGATCTCGCGCTCGGAGAGCGAGCGGAAGATGAGCCAGCCGAAGAGACCGAGGTCGAGCAGGACGAAGAGGCTGAGCAGCACCGAGCCGATCACCAGCCGACGCGAGGAGAGCAGCGCCTTGGGCACGCGACAACGAGGATAGCACCGGCCGCTTGAGAGCCCGGACCAGACAAATTTGATATTACTGGACTAAGATCATCGATGATCTTGACACGATCTGAGCGCATTCCTATAATGTCCTCGTCGCGCTGGAAGCCCGGCGCACCTGAGAACGACAACGACACCCACGAGCCCTTTCAAGGAGGCATCACCCCATGAGGCACGCGATCGCCCGCTGGACCCCCACCGGAGACGTCGTCCGCGACCGCTTCGGACGGCTGTTCGAAGACGCCTTCAACGACATGCTCCGCCCCTACGGCACCGACGCCGAGGCGGTGTCGAGCCGCACCTGGATTCCGCGCGTCGACATCCGCGAGAACGCCGACGGCCTCACCCTGCTGATGGACGTCCCCGGCCTCGGCAAGGACGACCTCAACATCACGCTCGAGAACAACGTGCTCACCATCGCCGGCGAGCGGAAGTTCGAGGCCGACGAGAAGGCCAACGAGAGCTACCACCGCCTCGAGCGGCAGTACGGCGCCTTCAGCCGCTCCTTCACCCTGGCGCCCACCGTGCGCACCGACAAGGTGGAGGCGTCCTTCAAGGACGGCGTGCTGAGCGTCCACCTGCCCAAGCAGGAGGAGTCGAAGCCGCGCCGCATCTCCATCACCTGATCGGCGATTGCGCGAGCCTGCCGCGCGTTCCGCGGCGTTGACGTTCACTTCGAGGGCGGGGAAGTCCCCGCCCTCTTCGTTTTCCCGCCCTGCGCTAGCATCGCCGCACCGTGGCACCGCCTCTCCGCCGCCGGCAAGCCGGCCGCACCGCACCCACGTCGCGCACGCTGGCGGCGCTGCTCGCTGCGACACTCCTCGTCGCGTGCCGAGGGCGCGAGGCGGCGAGCGCCGGCAGTCCCCGCTCCCCCGCCGCCGACGACGCTGACCGTCGCCACCGGCAGCCGACATCTCCGGCGTCAACGAGCTGGTCGCCTCGGCGACGCGGCAGCTCGACCAGGACGTGCTGTCGGCGATGTTCCTCCACCTCGCCGAGGAGCAGCCCGACTTCCAGGAGCACCCGCCCACCTTCGCGCCGCAGCTCGCGCGCTCGTGGGACTTCTCGCCCGACCGCCTCGCGCTCACCTTCCACCTGCGCGACGACGTCCTGTGGAGCGACGGCGTGCCGGTCACCGCCGAGGACGTGCGCTTCACCTGGCAGGCGCAGACGAGCGAGGAGGTCGCCTGGCCGAGCTCGTACCTCAAGGAGTCGATCCGCGACGTCGAGGTGGTCGACCCGCAGACGGTGCGCTTCCACTTCCTCCACGCCTACCCGACGCAGCTGCTCGACGCCAACGAAGGCTTCGTGCTGCCCAAGCACGCCTGGTCGCAGCTGCCGTTCGCCAAGTGGGCCGAGAGCGGCGACTGGTTCCGCGACCACTTGGTGGTCGACGGGCCGTTCACCCTCGAGCGCTGGAAGCCGCAAGAAGAGCTCGTGCTGCGCGCCAACCCGCGCTACTTCGAGGCCGGCAAGCCACGCCTCTCGCGCGTCGTCTTCCGCATCGTCCCCGACGAGGCGGCGCGGGTGCAGGAGCTGCTCGGCGGCGCCGCTCATCTCGTCGACGGCGTGCCGCCGGACCGCGCCGGCGAGGTGGAGCGCACGCCCGGCCGCCGCCTCGCCAGCGTCTGGGCCCGCCAGTACAACGCCATCGTCTGGAACACCCGCCAGCCGCCGCTCGACGACGTCGCTGTGCGCCGCGCGCTGACCATGGCGATCGACCGGCCGGGGCTGGTCGAGGCGCTCTGGCACGGCCGCGCTCGCGTCGGCGACTCGCCGATCCTGAGCACGGTGTGGGCGCACCCGGCCGACCTCCATCCCTGGCCGTACGACCCGGCGGCGGCGCGGCGCCTGCTCGAGTCGCGCGGCTTCCGCGACGCCGACGGCGATGGAACCCTCGAGCGCGGCGGCAAGCCGCTCGCCATCGAGCTCTCCACCACCACCCCCAACCAAGTGCGCCGCGACGCGCTGGTGCTCATCCAAGACCAGCTCAAGCGCGCCGGCGTCGCGGTGACGACGGCGTTCCGCGAGCCCTCGGCGCAGCGCGCCAAGCTCGCGGCCCACGAGTTCGACGGCGCGCTCACCGCCTGGGGCATCGACACCGGCCTCGACCTGCGTTACGGCTTCGACTCGCGCGACCCCGACGGCACCAACTGGGGGCGCTACAGGAACCCCGAGGTCGACCGGCTGCTCGACGCCGTCGACCGCGAGCCCGACCGCTCCACCGCCGGGCCGCAGCTCGCGCGTCTGCAGCACCTGCTGCACGAGGACCAGCCGTACACCTTCCTCTGGGAGCCGCCGCGCTTGATCGGCTTCGACGCGCGGCTGCAAGCGACGCCCAGCGCGCTCTCTACCTTCACCGGCCTGGAGGACTGGTCCTTCGCGGCGGCGGCGCCGCGCTAGGACGCCGGACTTAGCGATGTCGCGCCGCGGTCTCGGCGGCTGGTTGCTGCGGCGCGTCGGCGGCGCCGTGCTGTTGCTGCTGCTCGTCGTCTCCGCCACCTTCGTGGCGCTGCACGCGCTGCCCGGCGACCCGACGACGCTGCTGCTCGACGCGCGGGTGCCGCCGGCGGCGCGCGCGCAGCTGCTGCACCTGTGGGGGCTCGACCGCCCGCTGCTCGAGCAGTACGGGCGCTGGCTGGTGCACGCGGCGCGGGGCGATTGGGGCACGTCGATCGTGCACCACCGCTCCGCGGGTGCGGTGCTGCTCGCGGCGCTGCCCAACACGCTGCTGCTCGGCGGTGCGGCGCTGCTGGTGGAGATCGCCCTCGCCCTGCCGCTCGGCGTGCTGGCGGCGCGCCGGCGCGGTGGCGCTGCCGACCACCTTCTGCGCGTCGGCTCGCTGCTGCTCTACGCGCTGCCGACGTTCTGGCTGGGGTTGATGGCGCTGCTGCTGTTCGCCTACCGCTGGCCGCTCTTCCCCGCCGGCCACACCGGCGATCCCGGCGGCGACGGCGGCATCGGTGAGCTGCTCCGGCACTTGGCGCTGCCGGCGCTGGTGCTCGGCGTGTCGGGAGCGGGGGCGCTGCTGCGGCTCGTGCGCGGCAGCCTGCTCGCGGCGCTGCCCGACGAGCCGCTACGCGCCGCGCGCGCCCGCGGCCTCTCCGAGGCGCGCGTCGTCTGGGTGCACGGCCTGCGGCGCGCCGCCGCGCCATTGCTCCAGTTGCTCGGCCTCTCGCTGCCGGCGCTGCTCGGTGGCGCGCTGGTGATCGAGGTGGTGTTCTCCTGGCCCGGGCTCGGCCGCGTGGCCTACCTCGCCGTGCTCACCCGCGACCTGCCGCTGGTGATCGCTTGCACGGCGTGGAGCGCGGCACTCGTGGTGCTCGGCGGCCTGCTCGCCGACCTCGCCACGACGGCCCTCGACCCACGGCAGCGCGAGGCGCTCGCGGAGGGGACCCTTGGCTGAGCGGCCGGCGTTGATCGCCGGCGCGCTGCTCGCGGCGACGCTTGCCGTGATGGCGCTTCTCGCACCGTGGCTCGCGCCCCACGATCCCTCTCGCGTCTGGGATCCGGCCGCCGGGCGCCTGCTCCCGCCTGGCAGCGCGCGCCTCGCGGTGTCGCTCGCCGACGGGCGCACCGCGCTCGCCGAAGCGGTGCGTCCCGCCGGCCCATCGACGCTGGCGTGGAAGCGGCTCGGCGTCTGGCAGCAGCTGCCGGTGGCGAGCGTCGGCACCGTCAAGCCGGTCGCCTTCCCGCTCGGCACCGACCGCTACGGCCGTGACCTCGCCTCGCGGCTGCTGTTCGGCGCCCGCGTCTCACTACGTGTCGGCTTGGCGGCGGTCGGCTTGGCGCTGCTGCTCGGCACCGCGGTCGGCGCCGCCGCCGGTCTCGGCCCGCGCTGGCTCGACGCGGTGCTGTCGCGCGCCGTCGACGCCATGCTCGCCTTCCCGCGCCTCTTCCTGGTGCTGGCGCTCGCCGCCCTCGCCGGCGCGGGCGAGGCGCTGGTCGTCATCGCGCTCGCCGCCACCGGCTGGATGGAGGTCGCCCGGCTCGTCCGCGCCGAGCTGCGTCGCCTGCGCGGCGAGGAGTTCGTGCTCGCGGCGCGCGCCGCCGGCGTGCCGCCGCCGCGGCTGCTGCTGCGCCACCTGCTGCCGCTGGCGCTCGCTCCCGTGCTGGTCACCGCCGCGCTGCGGGTGGGCGACGCGCTGCTCGCCGAGGCGGCGCTCTCGTGGCTCGGCTTCGGCGTGCAGCCGCCGCAGGCGAGCTGGGGGAGCCTCCTCGCCGAGGCGCAGGCATCGCTCCCCGGCGCCTGGTGGACGGCGGCCTTCCCGGGGCTCGCCATCGCCCTCGCCGTGCTCGCTTCGGCGCTGCTCGCCGAAGGGCTGCAGGGAGCGCTCGAGCCGCGCGGCCGGCGCACGTCCTGAGCGCGTACCGCAGCGGACTCGCCTTGGACTGGGAGCTCGCGGGTGTAGGCTCCGCCGGCCAACCAGCATGCCCACTCCGGCGATCGAGCTCACCCGGCTCTCGATGCGCTACGGCGCCCGCACGGCGCTCGACGACGTCTCGCTCGCCGTCCTGCCCGGCGAGATCTTCGGCTACCTCGGCCCCAACGGTGCCGGCAAGACGACGACGCTCAAGATCGTCGCCGGCATCCTGCGCCCCAGCGCTGGCGACGCCGCCGTGCTCGGCAGCAGCGTGCTCGCCGAGCCGTTGCTCGCCAAGACGCGCATCGGCTACGTCCCCGAGTCGGGCGCCGTCTTCGAGAAGCTGACTCCCCGCGAGCACCTGCGCTTCGTCGGCCGCGTGCGCGGCCTCACGGCCGCCGAGACCGACGAGCGCATCGCCCGCCACGCCGGCCGCTTCCAGCTCACCGCCGAGCTCGACCGCCGCTGCTCCAACCTCTCCAAGGGGACCAAGCAGAAGGTCTGCTGGTGCGCCGCGCTGCTGCACGAGCCGCCGGTGCTGGTGCTCGACGAGCCGCTCTCGGGGCTCGACGTCGAGAGCGTCGCCCGCGTCAAGGAGCTGCTGCGCGACGTTGCCGCCCGCGGCGCCACGGTCTTCTACTCCTCGCACCTGATCGACGTCGTCGAGAAGGTGTGCACGCGCATCGCGGTGATCGACCGCGGCCGCCTGCGTGCCGTCGGCACGCCGCGGGAAGTGACGATCGGCGCCGGCTGCGACACGCTAGAGGCGGCCATTCGCGTCCTCACCGCGGCCGAGCCGGCGGTCCCGGTGGTGGCGTAGCCGTGCAGGAGGCGCTCGCCTCCGCGCCTGTACCGGCCGTGCGACAAGGGCGACGCCCCGCCATCCGCGCGCTGTTCGACGTGCTGCTGGCGGAAGCGCTGCGCCGAGGCCGCACCGGCGAAGGCGTCGAGGTGCGTCCCCTGCGCCAGGTGCTGTTCGCCAGCACGGCGCTCGGCGTCGTCAGCGCGCTGCCGCTGCGCCACCAGGAAGCGGCCTACTGGGTGCAGATGCTCTTCCTCTACACCGCGGTCTACACCGGGCTCGGCATCCTCCCCGACTCGACCGAGTCGTTCGAGCGCCGGCGCGACATCCTCGGCCCGCTGCCGCTGCAGCGCCTCGACGCGGTGATCGCGCGGCTGGCGTTCCTCGCCGTGCTGATCGTGCTGCTGGTGGTGCCGCTCGCGCTGCCGTCGCTGGTGTGGCTCGGCCTGCGCGGGGCCCTGCCGTGGCCGCGGCTGTTCGGCCTGCTCGCCGCCATGCTGCTGCTCGGCCTGGCGATGACCGGCAGCTGGCTCTACCTCACCCTGCGCCTCGGCCAGCGGCTCGGCGTCGACCGCGTCCGGCGGCTCTCGGGCCTCGCACTCTCGGCGCTGGTGGCGGTGGCGACGGTGGTAGGCGCCGCGTCGTGGTTCGGCGGCATCCTCATGCCGTCGGGGTTCGCCGCCGACCTGCTGGCGGCGCTCCCCAGCTCCTGGTTCGCGGCGCCGTTGCTCGGCACCGCCGGCGGCTGGCGCGAGGGGCTGGGGGCGCTCGGCCTCTTCGCCGGCGCGCTCGTGCTCGCGGCGCGCACCGACGCCACCGCCGCCTATACCGCCGACCGCGCGACGGCGAAACCGGTGCGCGACAGCTGGGCCTGCGCCGCGCTCGCCGCCTGGGAACGGCGGCGCGGCGCGACGCGCCATACCTCGCTGCCGCTGGTGCTCTTCCTCTCGCGGGTGTGGGGCCGCGACCCCTACACGCTGCTGCGCCTGCGCACGTTCGCCATCTCGATCGTCGCCCTGCTCGCCTTCGGCTGGTGGAAGGAAGGGCTCGTGCTGGTGCCGCTCTCGGCGGCGGCGCTGGGCTTCATGACGCTCGCCGACGGCACCTTCGACCTCGCCATGAGCGCCGACGCGGCGGCGGTCTGGCTGCTCGAGGGCGCGCCGGTGGGCGCCGAGCGGATGGTCGCCGCCGTGCGCGCGACGGTGCTCTACAACCGCCTGCTGCTGCCGTCGCTGGTGCTCGCGGCGGTGATCGCGCCCGCCGACGGCATCACGCAGGGCCTCGCGATGGCGATCGCCTTCTGCGGCGTCGCCTACCTGCTGGTGAGCGTTCTGCTCGCGCTGCGGCCGCGGCCGCCCTTCGCCCAGCAGTCCTCCGCCGCGCGCGGCTCGACGGCCGTCTGGCTCGCCTCGCCGCTCGCACTCGGGGCAATGGCCGTGCTCTCGCCGGCCTTTCTCCTCGCCGGCATGCCCGCCGGCTTCGACGTGCTCGCCTGCGCGATCTTCGCCGGCTCGCTCTACGCCTTCGGCCGCGCGCTGGGGATCGTCGCGGCGCGCCGCTACGCGCACCGAGTCGGCGGCGGTTAGTGGCCTGTACCACTCGAAGCGGAAGCAGATGGCGCCGCTATCGGCGGCGTGGGCAAGGCGCGCGACTGAGCCATAGCCTTGTCCTATGGCGCAGGGAGCGCAACGCCGCCCACGTCGTCGAGAGCAAGCCAGCTGCTTTCGATTCGGGTGGTACAGGCCACTTAGCAGCTACTCCTGCTCGTGCAGGCCGAGCCGCCGGTAGCCGCGGTTCCAGTACACCAGCGGCGGCTCGTCGGGCCGCGGTACCCCACTGGCGACGACCTCGCCGATGTACACCGCGTGGGTGCCCGCCGGGTAGCGTTCGCGCACGACGCAGTCGAGCCAGGCCAGCGCGTCGGCGAGCACCGGCGCGCCGGTCGCCGCCGGGCGCCAGTCGCCGGCGTGGAAGCGGTCCTCGTCCTTGACCCAGGCGAAGCGGTTCGAAAGCTCGAACTGCTCTTCGTGGAGGATGTTGACGGCGAACACCGCACCCTCGGTCTGCAGCAGTGGGTAGGCCGTGTGCCGCTGGTCGATGACCACCGCGATCAGCGGCGGCTCGGGCGACACCGAGCAGAACGCCGACACGGTGAGGCCGTGCACCAGCTCGCCGGCGCGCACCGTCACCACCGTGACGCCGGCCGGGAAGTGGCGGAGCGCGTCGCGGAAGGCTTCGGAGGCGACGGTGTCAGCCACCAGGAAACTCTCTCATGTACGCGGCGCGGGCGGGGGCGCCCCCTGCACCTAGAGTGGCAGGGGGCCGGGGGGATAGGGGTGGAATATCAATCAGCCAGCAAGCCCTTCTCTCGCATCCACCGCTCGTTGAGCTTGGACAGGTAGCGCTCGCCCGAGTCCGGGAAGAGCGTCACCACCAGCGCCCCCTCGCCCTCGCGCCGTGCCACCTGCCGCGCCACGGCCGCGGCGGCGCCGGAGGATGAGCCGCCGAAGATCCCCTCCTTGCGGGCGACCTCCATCGTCGCGCCGTAGGCGGTCTTGTCGTCGCACGGGATCACCTCGTCGACGTACTGCAGCCACGCCGTCGAGGGGAGGAAGTCCTCGCCGATGCCGTCGATCAGGTACTGGTGGATCTGCTCGTCGGGGGGCATCTCGCCGGTCTCGAAGAGGTGCTTGTAGATGCTGCCGATGGTGTCGACGGCCACCACCTTCACGTCCGGGTTCTGCTCCTTGAGGTACTTGCCGGCGCCGCCGATGGTGCCGCCGGTGCCGATGCCCACCACCCAGTGGGTGATCTTGCCGTCGGTCTGCCGCCAGACCTCGGGGCCGGTCGACTCGTAGTGGGCCTGCGGGTTGGCCTGGTTGTAGTACTGGTAGGGCAGGTAGGCGCCTTCCTCGTCGCGGATCCGCTCGGCCACCTTGTAGTAGGAGCGCGGGTCGTCGGCCGCCACGTTGGTGGGGCAGCGGATGACGCGCGCCCCCAGCGCCTCGAGCAGGGCCACCTTCTCCTCGGGGATCTTCTCCGCCGCCGTGCAGACGAGCTTGTAGCCGCGCAGGATGCAGACCAGCGCCAGGCCGACGCCCGTGTTGCCCGAGGTGGGCTCGACCACGGTACCGCCGGGTTTGAGCTTGCCCTCGCGCTCGCCGGCGTCGATCATGCCGGCGGCGATGCGGTCCTTCACCGAGCCGCCGGGGTTCTTCGCCTCGACCTTGGCGGCGACGATACCCGGGCCCGGGTGGAAGCGGCCGAGCTTGACCAGCGGCGTGTTGCCGAGCGTCTCGAGGATGTTGTCGTAGATCTCCATGTGCCCTCGCCGGAAGTCTCGGTGGAAAGTTGGAAGCGGCGCATTCTAGTGCCTCAGCGCGCCGGCTGCTCGCCAGGTTAGGGTGTGGGCCGATGCTCGTTCGCGACTTCGACTTCGAGCTCCCCGACGAGGCCATCGCGCAGCGCCCGGCGCCACGCGGCGAGAGCCGGCTGCTGGTGCTCGACGACGCAAGGCGCGGAGCGCCACCGTCGCGTGCGCGACCTGCCGGCGCTGCTACGGCCCGATGACCTGCTGGTGGTCAACGACACGCGCGTGCTGCCGGCGCGGCTCTTCGGCTGAAGCGGCTACCGACGCGCGGCGGCGGCCGCGTCGAGCTGCTGCTCGCCGAGCGCCACGGCGAGCGCGAGTGGGACGTGCTGCTCAAGCCGGGGCGACGCGCGGCGTCCGGCACGCGCATCGAGCTCGTCAGAAGAGCTGTCCGCCGAGGTCGTGGCGCGCGGCGAGGACGGGCGCTTCCGCCTGCGCTTCTCGGCGCCGGTCGAGCCGCACCTCGAGCGGCTGGGGCACGTGCCGCTGCCGCCCTACATCCACCGCGCCCGACGAGGCGGCGGACCGCGAGCGCTACCAGACCGTCTACGCGCGCGAGCCCGGCGCCATCGCCGCGCCGACCGCCGGGCTGCACTTCGACGAGGCGCTGCTCGCCGCGCTCTCCGCGCGCGGCGTCGAGCGCGCCGCGGTGACGCTGCACGTCGGCCTCGGCACCTTCAAGCCGGTGACGGCGGAGCTGGTGCACGAGCACCGCATGGACGCCGAGCGCTACGTGATCCCCGAGGCGACGGCGGCCGCCCTGCGTCGCGCGCGCGTCGAGGGCCGGCGCGTCGTCGCCGTCGGCACCACCGTCGTGCGCGCCCTCGAGAGCGCGGCGGCGACCCACGCCGCCGAGTCGACGGCGGATGCGGACGAAGTGCCGGCGGGCGCCGGCGCACGCTCGCTCTTCATCTACCCCGGCTATCCGCTTCCGCGTCGTCGACGCGCTGCTCACCAACTTCCACCTGCCGCGCTCGACGCTGCTCATGCTCGTCTGCGCCTTCGCCGGCCGCGAGCGCGTGCTCGCCGCCTACCGCGAGGCGGTCGAGCGCGGCTACCGCTTCTACTCCTACGGCGACGCGATGCTGGCGACGCGGCAGCCGGCCGGCGGCTGATTCGCTGGCTGCCGTTGTCCAACAAACGTACGCTGGCGTCCACGTGTTTGAACGGCAGGGCGCCGTCGTGCGTATGCATCCCGACGGACGCTGCGGTCGACGTAGCGCGACGCGGTCATGGCTCGCTTCGTGCTCAGGAGACTTCGCATGCGGCGAGGCGTGAGGTGGGCGGGATGGGCGGCGCTGGCCAGTTGCGTCGCGGGCGTTTCGACGCTTCTCGCGGCGACGACTCCGAAGCCGACAGACGTCGCGCTCGTCAACGATGCCGCGGCCGCCGAGCCCGCGCCGGCCGGCGCAAAGCCGGCCGAGAAGCCGCCGACGCTGCTCGACGTCGCCCTCCTCTCCGCCGAGCGCTGGGCGATCGCCCGCATGCGCAGCGAGAACGACAACCTCACCTGGCAGGGCGGGCAGCTCGCGTCCCTGACGCGGCTGCTGGCGCGCGCCGGCCGCCACGACGACGCGCTGGCGCTCATCCGCACCCTCGACACGCCGGAGCGCGTCAAGGTGGAGGCCTACGCCCCCGTCGTCGCCGGCTACCTGCGCGCCGGCGACAAGGCGCGCGCCGCCGCGCTGACGGAGAAGGTCTCCGGCATCGAGGAATGGACCACCTCGGGGACGCTCGCCGACGTCGCCCGCGCCATGGACGCCGCCGGCGACCGCGCCGGCGCCGTGAAGCTGGCCGCGACCATCCCCGGCGGCCTCGATCGCGCCGAGATGCTGTTCGGGATGCATCGCTACACCGAGGCGCTCGCCGCCGCGCGCGAGATCGAGCCCGGCAGCTTCCACATCCCCTGCGGCGGCGACGAGCACTGCTGGGTGGAGGACTGGGACCCTCGCCAGTCCTACATCGTCAAGCTGGTCGAGGCTTTCGTCGACGACGGCGACCTGCGCGGCGCCCACGCCGCCGTCGCGGCCCTCGACGAGGTCGAAGGCTTCGGCGCCAAAGGGTGGAAGGCGAAGGCGCTGGTGGAGATCGCGCGCCGCGAGGAACCGGTGGCGACGCTGCGTCAGGCGCTCGAGGAGCTCGAGAGCTCCCCCATCATGCTCCCCCGTGACTACCAGGCGCACGCCGAGACGCTGGCGCAGATCGCCCGCGGCCTCGCCGCCGCCGGCCAGCGCACGCAGGCGATCGGATTGATGCCGCGGGCGATGGCGGCCCTCGGGCCCACCGACTCGGTCGAGGGCATGGAGATCGCCGCCTCGCTCGGCTGCGAGGGCCTCACGCACATCGCCGCCGTCCACTTCGACATCGGCCAGCGCGACGAGGCGCTGGCCCTGCTCGCGCGCGCCGAAAGGCTGGCTAACGAGATCGTCGTCCCGCCGCCGGAGACGAGCGACGGCTCGAGCTGGGACAGCACCGCTCCGCCCAGCACGCACGGGTCGAGGCGAGAGTCCGCATCGCCGCCACGCTGGAGGCCGCCGGCGAGATGGAGCGGGCCGAGAAGGTCCTCGCCTCGGCGCGGTCCGAGCTTGCCGCCATCGCGAGCTCCGACTGGCGCGAGTACGGCTGGCGCTCGCTGGTGGAGACCTACGGCGAGGTCGGGCCGGCTCGACCGCGCGATGGAGCTGCTGACCGTCGGGCCTGCGCGGCGACCCCGACCGCTGGCTGGCCATCGCCGAAATCGTCCGACGAGGACCTGCTCGCCGCGTCGCGAGCCGCAGATCTGGGGGCTGGTCGACGCGCTGCCGCCGGCACGCGCCGAAGGCGGGCCTCGCGGCCCGGCTCGCAACGCGGCTCGACGGCGCAAGGCGAGCAGACCAGCGTGTCACGGCTCGTCACCGAGGCGCTCCTCGCCGCCGTCGCCGCCATGGCGGCGAAGCGCTCGCCGGACTGGCAACTGACCCTGGTGCAGCTGGGCGGCACGCTTCCTGGCGCCGAGCGCCCCGGCAACGCCGAGCAGCAGCGGCTCTTGCGCGAGCTGCTCGCGGTGGTGCAAGTGCAGCCCGTCGCCGCGGCCAAGCTGGCGAAGTCGAAAGGCTGACCGGCGCGGCACCGCCGCCGCGCCGGCGTTCTGGACGTTCAGAACGCTACCGATCCGGCTGATCGCGCCGGATCTTCGACAGCGCCGCGGCGAGGGCGTTGAGGCCCCCGCGGTCTCGGTCTCGCGCCGCTGCTGCTTGAGGTAGGCCTGGTAGTCGCCGCGCGTGCCCTCGATCTGCGAGCCCTCGGGAGCGAGGCTGATGCGGCGGCGCTTTGGCGTCGACGCCCACCACCTGCACCCGCACCTCCTTGCCCCTCGGGTAGGCGCGGGCGGGAATCGCCTCGCGCGGCAGCCCCATCTCGGAGGTCGGCAGCAGGCCGACGAGACCGGGCTCGAGCTCGATGAAGGCGCCCGGCTTGTCGGTGCGCTCGACCGTGCCGGTGACCACCGCGCCGTCCGGGTACTTCTCCTTGATCTCGCGCCAGGGGTCGGGCTCGAGCGCCTTCATCGACAGCGAGACGCGCTTGCCGCCCTTCTCGACCTGAGCACCTTGACCTCGACCTCCTGCCCCACCTGCAGCGCGTCGGCCGGTTTCTGCACGCGATGACGGCTGATCTCGGAGACGTGCACCAGCCCCTCGACGCCGTTGCCGATGTCGACGAAGGCGCCGAAGTCGGTGAGCGAGGCGACGCTTGCCCCTTGACGCACGTCGTTGGCGCGCAGCTTGGCGACCGTCGCCGCCGCCTGCTTCTCCTGCTCCTCGCGCAGGAGCGCGGTGCGCGACAGCACGATGCGGCGCCCCTTGCCCTGGATCTTGAGCACGCGGAAGGCGAAGGTCTTGTCGAGGTAGGCCTCGGGATCGGCGATCGGCTCGAGCTCCATCTCCGAGCGCGGCACGAAGGCGGCAGGCCGTCGATGACGACGTGGAAGCCGCCGGGGTTCCAGCCGAAGACGCGCCCCTCGACGTTGGCGCGCGTGTCGCGCGCCTTGCGCAGCGCGGTGACCGCGGCGGTGGCCGGAGCGCGGGCTCGCGGACGGCCGCGGCTCGCCTCCGCCGGCGGCTCGCTCGGCGGCCGCCTCGCGGCTCACGGGCGTCGGCTCGCTCGCGGCCTGCACGTCGGCCTCGTCCTTCGCCTCGGCTACGGGGGCGTCGCCCGTCGGTCTCGGCCTCGCCTTGCGCCTCGACCACTCTGCGTCGCTCTTCGCGTCTCCGGGCCTCGGGCTCGCCGCTTACCTCGCTCGCGCCCTCGACCTCCGCCGGTTCGACGGCGGCCGGTCTCTTCTGGCGGCGCTGGAGGCGCGATGAGGTCGGTGCTGTCGGACATGTGGAAGCTCCGTGTGGGCCGGGGGGTCGCGAGTCGAGGAGACCGGCAGGCTGCTGGCCGTCTCCGAGCATACTCCATGTGGGGCGCGCACGCGCCGACGCACGGCGAGAATCGGGCTGATCTCGCCGGCGCGCGACGGTCAGCGCGGCGGCAGCGCGAGCGGCGTCACCGGCCCGGCGGCGGCAGCGGCGGGTCGCCCTTGTAGAGCACGCGCTCGAGGAACAGCCCCGAGGGCGGCGCCGTCCACTCCGCGGGCGCCAGCTCGGCCGGCCCCGCCTCGCCGGCGAGCAGCGCGCGCAGCGTCTCGACCGGCAGCTCGCCCCACCCCACCCGCACCAGCGTGCCGACGAGCCGGCGCACCATCTTCCACAGGAAGTGCGAGGCGACGAAGCGCACCAGCACCAGCGACCCGGCCGGCACCACCTCGACCGCGCTCCACCACCACCAGCGTGCTCGTCTGCTCGTGCGGGCGCTCGCAGAAGGCGCGGAAGTCGTGGCGGCCGACGAGCGCCGCCGCCCCCGCGCGCACCGCCTCGACGTCGAGCGACCGCCGCACCCACCAGACGTAGCGCTTGTGCGAACGCGCGTGCGCCGCGTCGCCAGCTGGTAGAGGTAGCTGCGCGCCACCGCGTCGTGGCGGGCGTGGAAGCGGTCCGCGGCGCGGCCGCGAGCGCCAGCACGTGGATGTCCGCGCGGCAGCCGGTCGTTCACCGCGATGCGCAGCTTCTCGGCGTCCTCCGTGCCGCGCAGCCGCAGGTGCGCCACCTGGGCGAGCGCGTGCACGCCGGCGTCGGTGCGCCCCGAGCCGCCGAGCTCGACCACCTCGACGCCGGCGGCGGCGAGCGCGCGCTGCAGCTCGCCGGCGACGCTGCTGCGCGTTCTGCTGCACCTGCCAGCCGTGGTAGCGCGTGCCGTCGTACTCGAGCGTCAGCCGGTAGGTCGCCATGGCGCGGTATATTCTCCCAGCCGCCGGCGCCCGCCGGCTACCCCCTGGTCTTCCAGATCTCGCCAGCGCCAATCACCATGCCGCCGGAGCGACCGTAAATGTCGGAGCCGACGCCTCGCGACGCCAGCGATTCCCTGCTCGATCCGACCGACCCGTTCGTCCCCCGCCACCTCGGCCCGCGCCGCCACGAGGTGCGCGAGATGCTGGCCTACCTGGGCTTCGACAGCCTCGACGCCCTCGATCGACGCTTGCGTGCCGGCGGCGATCCGCTCGCCGCGGCCGCTGGCGCTCGACCCGCCGCGCGGCGAGCACGAGACGCTCGCCGAGCTGCGGCGCATCGCCGCGCAAGAACGAGGTGTTCCGCTCGTTCATCGGCATGGGCTACCACGACACCATCACGCCGCCGGTGATCCTGCGCAACGTCTTCGAGAACCCCGGCTGGTACACGCAGTACACGCCCTACCAGGCCGAGATCGCGCAGGGGCGGCTCGAGGCGCTGCTCGCCTTCCAGACCATGGTGGCCGACCTCACCGGGCTGCCGCTCGCCAACGCCTCGCTGCTCGACGAGGCGACCGCCGCCGCCGAGGCGATGGCGATGTGCCACGCCGCGGACAAAGCCGATCGCAAGGTCTTCTTCGCCGCCGCGGACTGCCACCCGCAGACGCTGGCGGTGCTCGCCACCCGCGCCGAGCCGCTCGGCATCGAGCTGCGGGTCGGCGACGCCGCCGTCGCGTCGACCCGGGCAGCGGCGACCTCTTCGGCATCCTGCTGCAGTACCCGGCGACCGACGGCCGGCTGGTCGACCACCGCGAGCTGATCGCGCGCGCCCGCGCCGCCAACGTGCATGGTGGTGATGGCCACCGACCTGCTCGCGCTGACGCTGCTGGTGCCTCCCGGCGAGCTCGGCGCTCACGTCGCGATCGGCTCGGCGCAGCGCTTCGGCGTGCCGATGGGGCTCGGCGGGCCGCACGCCGCCTTCCTCGCCACCGACGAGGCGCACGCGCGCTCGATGCCGGGCCGCATCGTCGGGGTGTCGAAGGACGCCCACGGGCGGCCGGCGCTGCGCCTGGCGCTGCAGACGCGCGAGCAGCACATCCGCCGCGAGAAGGCGACCTCGAACATCTGCACCGCGCAGGTGCTGCTGGCGGTGATGGCGGCGACGTACGCCGTCTACCACGGACCGCAGGGGCTGCGCCGGATCGCGCGGCGCGTGCACGGCGCGGCGGCGGTGCTCGCCGCGGCCTGCGGCGCATCGGTCTCGACTGCGGCGAGGCGCCGTTCTTCGACACCCTGCGCGTGCGCACGAGTCGCGAGCAGCAGGCGGCGGTGCTCGCCGCGGCGGCGGAGCGACGCCTCAACCTGCGCGCCTACGACGACGGCAGCATCGGCGTCGCCCTCGACGAGGCGGTCGAGCGCGAAGAGCTGGCCGCGGTCTGCTCGGCCTTCGCGGCCGCGCTGCCGGACGCCGTTGCGGCCGACCTCGGCGACCTGGAGGCGAGCGTCGACGCCGAGATCCCCGCGCCCTTCGCGCGCAGCAGCGACTACCTCACCCACGAGGTGTTCAACACCCATCGCGCCGAGCACGAGATGCTGCGCTACCTCCACCGCCTGCAGGCGCGCGACCTGTCGCTCGTGCAGTCGATGATCCCGCTCGGCTCGTGCACGATGAAGCTCAACGCCACGGCGGAGATGATCCCGCTCTCCTGGCCCGAGCTCGCGCGCATGCATCCGTTCGCGCCGCCGGAGCAGTGGCGCGGCTACCGCGAGCTGATGGACCAGCTCGCCGGCTGGCTTGCCGAGATCACCGGCTTCGCCGCCGTCTCGCTGCAGCCCAACGCCGGCAGCCAGGGCGAGTACGCGGGGCTGCTCGCCATCCGTGCCTACCACCACTCGCGCGGCGACGGGCACCGCGACGTCTGCCTCATCCCCACCTCGGCGCACGGCACCAACCCGGCCTCGGCGGTGATGGCGGGCTTCCGCGTCGTCGCCGTGAAGACCAGCGAAGGGGGCGACGTCGACGTCGCCGACCTCGCCGCCAAGGCGGCGCAGCACGAGGGCAGGCTGGCGGCGCTGATGATCACCTACCCGTCGACGCACGGCGTCTACGAGGAGACCATCCGCGAGGTCTGCGACACGGTGCACCGGCACGGCGGCCAGGTCTATCTCGACGGCGCCAACATGAACGCCCTCGTCGGCCTGGCGCGGCCGGCCGAGCTGGGCGCCGACGTCTGCCACCTCAACCTGCACAAGACCTTCTGCATCCCGCACGGCGGCGGCGGGCCGGGCATGGGGCCGATCGGCGTCGCGCCGCACCTCGTGCCGTATCTACCGGGCCACCCGGTGATCGAGACCGGCGGCGAGCAGGCGATCGGCGCGGTGGCGGCGGCGCCGTTCGGCAGCCCGCTCATCCTGCCGATCTCGTGGATGTACATCCGCATGATGGGCGGCGAGGGGCTCACCGAGGCGACCAAGATCGCCATCCTCAACGCCAACTACATGGCCAAGAAGCTGGGCAACCACTACCCGATCCTCTACACCGGGCGCAACGGTCTCGTGGCGCACGAGTTCATCGTCGACATGCGGCAGTTCAAGAACGCCGGCATCACCGTCGACGACGTCGCGAAGCGGCTCATGGACTGGGGCTTCCACGCCCCGACGATGTCGTTCCCGGTGGCGAGCACGATGATGGTCGAGCCCACCGAGAGCGAGCCCAAGGGCGAGCTCGACCGCTTCTGCGAGGCGCTGATCGCCATCCGCGACGAAGTGCGCGAGGTCGAGCAAGGGCGCGTGAGCGCCGAGCAGAGCGCCCTCCGCCACGCCCCGCACACGGCCGAGGCGGTCACCGCCGACGCCTGGCAGCACCCCTACTCGCGCCAGCACGCGGCCTTCCCGGCGCCGTGGCTCAGGAACCACAAGTTCTGGCCGCCGGTGGGCCGCATCGACAACGTCTGGGGCGACCGCAACCTCGCCTGCACCTGCGAGGCGGTCGAGGCCTACGCCGAGAGCTGAGCAGGCGTTGGATCAGCTCCACTTGGTGCCCGGGCGCGCGTACCGCGTTCGGTAGTGACCATCCGGCCGGCTGGGGCGAGCGGCTCCGGAGGCCGCCGCAGCGGGGGGCGCTCGCCACACGAGGAGTTCAGGGCGAAGATGGCTCGCTCCTCTCCGGGCGCTCGGGGGCCCGCGCACTGCGACCGGACATCGAAGCGCCCTCCGAGAGCCCCCGCCGCGACGGCCTCCGGAGCCGCTGAGCCCCCGCCTCCTTGGGTGGTCGGCACGGCGACCTGTTGACCAGCTTGAGCATCGCCGTGGTGATTGAGACGCTGTTCCTAGCGCTCGCTTTCGCGACCTCACCACCTCTGTCGTGCCGCTATTGTCTCGTCATCACGCCGATCGTGCAGCGTGGCCCACTCGCGGTCGAGCCGTGGTCGCCGGAGACCAAATCCGGCATCGTCGCCAGCACGCGGGGTCTGACTGCTCTCACGGAGGACCTCCTCGAATCCGTTGGCGAATCGTGGTCACATCAGCCCGGCCCGCCGCGTCGCCCGTTCCGCCTCCTCCATCACTGCCGCCACGTCGGCGAAGTCGAAGCTGGGGATGCGCAGCGAGGCGAACGCCGGCATTCCCTGCCGCGGCGCTACACCCTTGGCGAGCGGGTACTCGAACGTCCGCTCGGCGAAGGCTTCCTGCGCCGGGCGCGAGAGCAGGAAGCGGACGAGGTCGAGCGCGCGCGGATCGTTCGACAGCACACCGACGCCGGCGGCATTGACGAAGCCGCCCGCACCGTCACCGGTCATCAAGGCAGTGGCGAGGCGGCCGGGCGGAACGGCGCTCCCCTCGCGCCAGAGCGAGTCGTGGTTGACGAGGGCGAAGGCGATCTCGCGGCGCGCGACGGCCTGCACCGCGGCGCCGCTGTCAGCGTAGATCTTCGGCCGGTTCTTCTTGAGGTCGGCGAGCAGCGCCGCCAGCGCCTTCTCGCCGCGCAGCACCTGGTAGAGCGCCAGCTGGGCCTGGAACGACTCGTTGCTCGGCACGATGCCGAAGCGGCCTCCGTACCTGGGGTCGGCGACGCCCTCGAGCGTGTGCGGCAGCTCGCCGGCCGGCGTCGCCGCCGGGTCGTGGACGATCGCGCGCGCCCGGCCCGAGAGCCCCACCCAATCGTGCTTCGCCGCGGTGCCGGCGAAGCGCGGCTCGACCTGCTGCACGATCTCCATCGGCAGCTCGACGAGCAGCCCCTTCCGCGACAATGCGCCGAGCGCCGCGGCGTCCTGGGCGACGAAGACGGCGGCCGGCGTCCGCGTGCCCTCGGCGACGATCTCACCCTCGAGCCCCCAGCTGTCGCCGTAGCGCACCACCAGCGAGGTGCCGGTGTCGTCGCCGAAACGGTCGAACAGCGGCGCCATCAGCGGCTCGGGGCGGCCGCAGTAGATAGTGAGCGGGCCGCTGGGCACCTTCGCCTCTGGCGCCTTCGCTGTGACGGCGACGCCGGCGGCTAGGGGCGCCGGCGCCGTCGCCTGCCACCGGAAGCCGCCGACGCCGAGCAGCAGCGCGCCGCCGACCAGCGCGGCGAGCGCCAGCACCCACATCCATCCACGCCGCCGCGGCCGGCGCTGCCCTCGCTGTTGTGTTCCCTGCACGCGAGTCGGCCCCAGCACGCCTCGTGCCGTCCGTCCGCGCCGCTCGCCTCGCCGGCCGCGCCTCAGCGCGCGCGGGACGAGACCAACTGGCGCAGGTGCAACCGGTCCTCGCTGGAAACGCGCAGGAACTCGATGCCGATCTCGTAGCCGCCGCCGTTGCCCTGCGGCAGCTGGTAGACGGCGCGGCCGTCGGCGGTGACCACCCGTCCGGCGAGCGAGATCGACACCTTCATCAGCGACAGGTAGCCGATGTCGTGCGGGCTCGCGAAGCTGCAGCCGCCCTCGCCGATGGTGCGGGTGCGCGAAAACCCCTGCGGCCCGCGCTCCTCCAGCACCTCGATGAACAGCGGGTGCTCGACGCGCAGCCGCGGGTAGCGGCGTTTCCGGAGGTGACCCTCGACCACAGTGGTCCAATTCTAACCGACCGCTCCCGATCGTGCCGCTCTGGCGTCCGCCTGGAGCCGACACACGCGCGTAACCGCGGCGCAAAACGCCGTCACCTCACCGCCATGCGCCTTTCACCCCGTCCCCCTACCCTGCCAGCGGACGGGTGGGAAGGAGGTGCCCATGCAGACCGCACGCGCACAACTGGCGATGAACCGCCTCGTTGCCCTCGACCTCGCCGCCTGCCGCGCCCTGCAGCGGCGCACCGGCGAGTGGACGCAGGCGACCTTCGCGCTCGTCAGCCGCCTCGGGGACGGCTGGCTGTGGGGGGCGGTGGCGGTGGCACTGGTGATCGCCGGCGGCGACGGGGCGCTGCCCACGGTCCTGGGGATGATGGTGGCCGCGGCCGCCGGGATGCCGCTCTACGTGCTGCTCAAGCGCTGGATGGCACGGCCGCGCCCGTGCGCCGCCGCCGGCAGCGGGTTGCAGGCGCTGGTGCCGGCGCTCGACCTCTACAGCTTCCCCTCCGGCCACACGCTGCACGCGGTGGCCTTTACCGTCGTCGTGCTCGGCCACTACCCGGGACTCGGCTGGCTGCTGGTGCCGTTCACCGTGTTGGTCGCGCTGTCGCGCGTCGTCCTGGGACTGCACTACCCGAGCGACGTCCTCGCCGGGGCCACGCTGGGAAGCCTCCTGGGATCGCTGCCCCGGGTGCTCGAGGCGCTCTTCGGCGGCGCCGCGGGATGAGCGCGCTGCTGGCCGCCGAAACCGCACCCGCACTGCGCGCCGTCGACGGCGAGCGGCAGCTGCGCATCCTCTACCTCTCCGACGTCTTCTTCCCGCGCGTCAACGGCGTCTCCACCTCGATCGACAGCTTCCGCCACGAGCTCGCGCGGCTCGGCCACGTGGTCGAGGTCCTGGCGCCGTGCTACGGCGGCGAGCCCGAGGCGCCGGGGATCGTGCGCCTGCCCGCCCGCCGCGTGCCCCTCGACCCCGAGGACCGCATGCTCCACGGCCGCGCCGTGCTCCGTCAGCTGCCCACGCTCGCCGGTCGCTTCGACCTCGTGCACGTGCAGACGCCGTTCGTCGCGCACTGGGCGGGCGTGCGGCTGGCGCGGCGCCTCGGGCTGCCGCTCATGCTGACCTACCACACCCACTTCGAGGAGTACCTCCACCACTACCTGCCGTTCCTGCCGCGGGCGCCGCTGCGCGCGCTGGCACGCGCCGCCTCCCGCCGGCAGTGCCACCAGGCCGCGGCGGCGGTGGTGCCGTCGAGCGCCTTCCACCAGGTGCTGCGCGGCTACGGCGTGCGCTCGCCGCTGACCGTGCTGCCCACCGGCCTGCCCGAGAGCGCCTTCGTCGAAGGCGACGGCGCCGCCTTCCGCCGCCGCCACGACATCGCGCCCGGGCGGCCGGTGATCCTCAACGTCGGCCGCATGGCGCACGAGAAGAACCTGCCGTTCCTGCTCGAGGTGGCCGCGGCGGTGCGCCAACGCCGGCCCGACCTGCTGCTGGTGATGACGGGCGAGGGGCCGGCACTGCCGTCGCTGCGGCGCCGCGCCGCCGAGCTCGGCATCGCCGACGCCGTGCGCTGGGTGGGCTACCTCGACCGCGAGCGCGAGCTGCTCGACTGCTATCGCGCCGCCGACGTCTTCGTCTTCGCCTCGCGCACCGAGACGCAAGGGCTGGTGCTGCTGGAAGCGATGGCGCAGCGCCTGCCGGTGGTGTCGACGGCGGTGCTCGGCACCCGCGACGTGCTCGCCGCGGCCCAGGGCTGCCTGACCTCCAGCGAGCAGGTACACCCATTTGCGGCTCGCGTGCTGCAGCTGCTCGACGACCCGCACCTGCGGGCGCAAGTCGGCGTCGCCGGCCGCGCCCACGCGCGCGAGTGCTGGAGCGCGGCGGTCTGCGCCAAGCGGCTCGCCGTGCTCTACGCCGAGGTCGTCGACGCCGGCGCCCCGATCAGCGCCGGCAACACCGCCGCCGCGCCGGCATCGCTCGCCACCGCCTGAGCGGCGTCGCCTCGCATCCCGCGAAGTGCCGGTCAATCGTCGCCAAGGAGGACGAGCGGGTTGATGGCGCGCGCGGCTGCGAGCGCCGCTGCCGCTTCCGCTTCGGCGCCGCGCAGGCGCAGCAGCGCGGCGCGCTCGACGAGCGCCTCCGCCAGGCGCGGGTGCAGGGCGACGGCGCGATCGACGTCGATGAGGCCCTGCGCGATTGCCGAAGCCGGCGAGCCCGACTCGCCTGCACGGCTCGCGATCGCACCGCCCGCGATCGCTTCACCTGCGACGCTGCCGCTCGCGCCCGCGGCGCCGCGCGCTCGCCAGATGGCGGTGCGCCGCCAGTACTCCGCTCGCGCAACGCGCAGCTCGGCACTCTCCGGGTTGTGCACCAGCCCCGCCTCCACCGCCGCTTTCGCGCGCTCCAGCGCCGCGCCGGGCGAGCGGCCCTTCTTCGCCTCCCAGCGTGCCAACAGCAGCGCTTCGCGAGCCGCCTCGAGCTCGTTGTCGGCGTCGGTGGGAGCGAGCTGCCGTGCCTGGTCGATCGAGCTGGCCGCCAGCGCGAGCGCGGCCTGCGGATCCTCGCCGCGACGCAGTTGCGCCAGCGCGTCAAGCCGGCGGGCGTAGGCGATGTTGAGGTGCGGCAGCGAGTACTGCTGCTTGAGGGCGAGCGCCGCTTCGTAGGCCGCCACGGCATCGCGCAGCGCCGGCCGCGGGTCCTCGCCTCGCAACAGCTGGTACTGGCCGAGGGTGAGGTGGGCGTTGCCGAAGTTGTTGTGGTACGCGGGGTTGGTGGCGTTGAGCGCGACGCCGCGGCGGAAGGCGGCGAGCGAGCGCTGCAGCGCCGGTCGCGGGTCGCGACCCGCCGCCGACTCGGCGTCGGCGATGCTGTTCCAGGCGTAGCCGAGGTTGGCGTGGGCGCTGGCGAAACCGTCCCACAGCGACACGGCGTGCTCGAAGGCGGCGATCATCCGCCGGCGCGTCTCCTCGGCCGGCAGGCCGTGGGCGGCGCGGTAGCGGGTCTCGAGCACCAGCGCGTTGCCGAGGCCGTTGTAGGTCACCGCCCGCCGCGGCTCGAGACGGATGGCGGCGCTGTAGGCCTCCACAGCGCGCTGCAGCTCCGGCCGCGGATCGCTGCCGCGCTCGATCAGCCAGCGCGCCGTGGTGTCGTGGACGTTGCCCAACGCCGCCCAGGCGTCGTTCGCCCGCGGGTCGAGCTGCAGCTGGCGCCCGAGCGCGGCGTGCGCACGCGCCACCGCCGCCGAGGGGTCGACGCCGCCGCGGATCTGGTCTTCGGCGAGCAGCGTCAGCGCGCGCCCTTCGTCGCCGAAGGCACGCGCCAGCCCCGGATCGAGCGTCTGCGCGCGCCGGCAGGCGGCCACGGCCTGCGCGGCGTCGGCCTCCACCACCGGCCGCCGCATGCGCTCCACCCGCATCACCGCCCACAGCCGCGAGCACTCCTCGGCGTGCGCGGTAGCGCCGCTGCGAGCGATCGCCATCGCCCGGGCGTTGGCCTCGCCGGCGCGCGCGTAGGCGCCGAGCGCGGCGTCGATCTCGCCGCGGTTGGCGGCGTCCTCGCCTTGCCGCCGCCAGGCGAGCCCCTGCAGCGTGCGCGCCTCGTAGAGCCAGGGGCGGCGTGCCATCGCGCGCTCGGCCGCCGCCCTCGCCGCCGCGTAGCGCCCTTCGTAGAGCGCCAGCAGCGCCTCCACCAACTCCGGCGAGTCGAGCGCGCCTTCGGAAGGTGACGAGGCCGCCGCGGCACGCCGCAGCTGCGCCCGCGCCGGGTCGCGGAAGCGGCGCTCGAGGTCGCGGCGTAGCGGCGCGTCGGCGTCGCCCTGGCGCACCGCCGCCAGGCGCTGCAGGTGCTCGAGGTAGCGCAGACCGAGCGCCTGCCCCAGCGCGTAGCTGACCTCGGCGCCGCGCTCGCCCGCCTGCCACGCCGCCTGCAAGTGCGCGAGTGCTTCGGCGCTGTCGCCGAGGACGAGGGCGCCGCGACCGAGGGCGTAGAGCCCGGCGCCGCGCGCCTCGTCGGGAAGGGCCGCCGTCTCGCGCTCGACGCGACCCATCGCTCGCCGCACCGCGGCACGCTCGACGCGCGTGTCGTGGGCGGGCGCCAGCTCGCCGATGCGTAGGAGCGACTCCATCTCCTTGGCGGCGGTGCCGAAGCGGCGCGCCGCCTCTGCCCGCGCCGCCGCTTCCCACCGCGCGCGCAGCGCGGCGCCGGCGAGTCCGACGATGAGAACCAGCGCGACAGCGCCCGCCGCCACCACGCGCGGGTGGCGCGCCGCGCGCTTGCGCAGGCGGTAGAAGAAGCTGGCGCGCCGCGCCTCCACCGGCTCGCCGTCGAGCCAGCGGAAGAGGTCGGCAGCGAGCGCTCGCGCCGAGTCGTAGCGCCGCGCCGGGTCCTTCTCCAGGCACTTCATCACCACCGTCTCGAGATCGGCGGGCAGCGACGGCACCACCTGGCGCAGCGGCACCGGCTCGCTCTGCAACAGCTTGACGATCGCCTCGGCGAGGCTGCCGGCGGGCAGCGGCAGCCGGCCGGCGATGAGCTCGTAGAGGATGGCGCCGAGGCTGTAGACGTCGGCGCGGCGGTCGAGCTCGGCGTCGGCGCCGCGCGCCTGCTCGGGCGCCATGTAGCCGGGCGTGCCGGAGAGCGAGCCGCTGACGGTGAGGCCGGTGACGCGCTGGTCGCGCGCCAGGCCGAAGTCGACGACGAAGGGGTGCAGCCCGTCCTCGCCGTCGGCGACGAGGATGTTGCTCGGCTTGAGGTCGCGATGGATGAGACCGATGCGGTGCGCCGCGTGCACGGCTTCGGCGACCCGCGCGACGAGCCGCACGCGCACCTCCAGCGGCAGCTCGCGCGCCGCCCGGCCCAGCGTCAGGCCGGCGATCTCCTGCATCGCGATGTAAGGGTGGCCGTCGACTTCGCCGACCTCGTACACGCGGCAGACGCCGGGATGGTCGAGGCGCGCCTGCGACTGCGCCTCGCGCTGGAAGCGCGCCAGGCGCAGCGGGTCGGCGTGGTGGAGGAACTTCAGCGCCACCCAGCGCTGCAGCTGCGGGTCCCAGGCGCGGAAGACCTCGCCCATGCCGCCGGCGCCGAGGCGCGCGACCACCTGGTAGCGGCGCCAGCCGCGCAGGTGTTGCGGCACGTCGGCGGGAGGCGGCTGCCCGGCGGGCTCGGTGAGCGGGCCGTCGACCGGCGGCGGCAGGAGCTCGGAGGGATCCATGTGCGGGCTCGTCCCGCACATTGTCTCGCAGGGCTGCTTCAGCCGCCGAGCACGTCCTTGAGCTTCTTCCCCTCGGCGAACATCCGCGCCACCGCGTCGGGCAGCCCGCGGTCGCGCACGGATGCCGCCGCCGCCTCGTGGTCGTAGGCGACGCGGCGGCGGTCGAAGGCGATCTCGCTCGCCGTCGATCGTCAGCAGCGCCCACGCCGCGCGCGGGTCGCCGTCTCCAGGACGGCCGACACTGCCAGGGTTGAGGAAGCGGGAGCCATCCGCCGTGCGGTCCATCGCCGCGTGGGTGTGGCCGCAGATGACGAGAGCGGCACCGGCCTCGGCGGCGAGCTCTTCCAACCGCTCCGTCGGTGTGTTCGGCCACAGGTGCTCGTCGATCGCCGCCGGGCTGCCGTGTACGAGCAGCGCCTCGCCCGCCGAGCCCAGCGGTAGGCGGCGTGTCTCGGGCAGCTCGGCGAGGAAGGTGAAGGTGCCCGGCGTCAGCTCGTTGCCGGCCCAGGCGAGGGCGTCGCGCTTCTCGCGTGGCGCCTCGGCGGGCAGCGCGTCGGCGGCGGCGGCGAGCACCTCGCGGTCCATGTCGCCGCAGATGCCCAACGCGCCCGCCGCGCGCAGCAGCGTCACCGTCTCGTCGGGGAACGCCCCGTAGCCCACCCAGTCGCCGGCGAGCCACAGCTCGTCGTAACCCTCGCGCCGCGCCTCGGCGAGCACCGCCTCGAGCGCGTGGAGGTTGGCGTGGACGTCGGCGAGCAGGGCAACGCGCATGGGGCCGATTGCGCTGCACATCCGGTGCCGGGCGCGCGCCTTGTCAGAGCGAAACCGTCAATCCTCCAGGCGCCAACTGCCGCCCTGCCGCAGCAGGAACTCCTGACTGTTGAACGCCTTCTCCCCCTCGCGCGGCTGCACCTTCTCGTAGGAGCCGTCGGGCAACAACCGCCATGCCTTGGCGCTGTCGCGCAGGTGGGTGAAGAGCACGCCGTCGCGCAGCGCCGCGCGCAGCGGCGGGCTTTCGATCGGGAACAGCACTTCGACGCGGCCGTCGAGGTTTCGCGGCATCAGGTCGGCGCTGCCGAGGAACAGCTCCTCGTCGCCGCCGTTTCGGAAGTAGTACATCCGCGCGTGCTCGAGGAAGCGGCCGACGAGCGAGGTGACGGTGATCGTCTCCGACACCCGCGGCACGCCCGGGCGCAGGCAGCAGACGCCGCGCACCTGGAGGTCGATCTTCACCCCCGCCTGCGAGGCGCGGTAGAGCGCGCGGATGCAGGCCTTGTCGACGAGCGCGTTCATCTTGAACGCGAGGTAGCCGTCGCCGTGCGCGGGTGTGGCGCTCGGTCTCGCGCTCGATGCGCTCGAGCAGCTCCTCGCGCATGCGCCCCGGCGCCACCAGCAGCTTGCGGTAGCGCTCCTTGCGCGAGTAGCCGGTCAAGGCGTTGAAGAGGTCGGAGACGTCCTCGGCGAGCTCGGGGTCGGCGGTGAAGAAGCCGAGGTCGCCGTAGGCCCGCGCCGTCGCCGGGTTGTAGTTGCCGGTGGCGAGGTGCACGTAGCGGCGGATGCCGTCGGCCTCGCGGCGCACCACCAGGCAGACCTTGGCGTGCGTCTTCAAGCCGAACACGCCGTAGACGACGTGCACGCCCGAGCTGTCGAGCGCCCGCGCCCACTCGATGTTGTTCTCCTCGTCGAAGCGCGCCTTGAGCTCGACGAGCGCCGACACCTGCTTGCCGTTCTCGCGCGCGTCGATCAGCGCCTGCACCACCGGCGAGTTGAGGCCGACGCGGTAGAGCGTCTGCTTGATCGCCAGCACGTCGGGGTCGTGCGCCGCCGCCTCGAGGAAGTCGACCACCGGCGCGAAGCTGTCGTAGGGGTGGTAGAGGGCGAAGTCGCGGCGGCGGATGGCGGGGAACGGCCCCTCGTCGCCGAGCAGCGGCAGCTGAACCACCGGTGTCGCCGGCGGGTACTTGAGGTCGGGGCGGTCGAGGGTGTAGAGCTGGATCAGGTCGGCGCGCCCGATCGGGCTCTTGGTCATGAACACCTGGTAGGGCTGCAGGCCGAGGTTGCGCACCAGGATGTCGCGGATGCGCTGCGGCATCCGCTCGTCGATCTCCAGCCGCACCGCCGAGCCGAAGTGCCGCTGCCCCACCACCTCCTCCATCGCCGTCAGCAGGTCGCCCGCCTCGTCCTCCTCGATCTCGACGTCGGCGTCGCGGGTGACGCGGAAGGGGTGCGCCGCCACCACCTCGAGACCGGGGAAGAGCAGGTCGAGGTTGGCGGCGATCACCTCCTCGATCGAGAGGAAGGTCGCCTCGGCGTCGGCCGCGAGGCCGAGGTGGCCGGCCTCGTCGTCGCCGAGGATGCGCAGCAGGCGGGGGAAGGTCCCCGGCACCTTGAGCCGCGCGAAGCGCTCGCCATGCACCGGGTCGCGCACCACCACGGCGAGGTTGATCGACAGGTTGGAGATGTGCGGGAAGGGGTGGCTGGGGTCGAAGGCGAGCGGTGTCAGGGTGGGGAAGATCTCGCGCTCGAAGCGCTTGCGCAGCGCCTTGCGCTGCTTGCCCTTGAGCTCGCTCCAGTCGAGCACCTGGATGCCGGCGTCGCGCAGCTTGGGCTGCAGGTCGGAGCGCCAGCCCTCGATGAGCGCCTCGCGCATCGGCATCAGCCGCTCGCGGATGGCGGTGAGCTGCTCGGCCGGGCTCATGCCGTCGGGCGGGCCGGCTGACGACGCCGGTCTCCAGCTGCCGGCGCAGGCCGGAGACGCGCACCATGAAGAACTCGTCGAGGTTGCTGGCGAAGATGGAGAGGAAGCGCACCCGCTCGAGCAGGGGGAGGCTCACGTCCTGCGCCTCGTCGAGCACGCGGCGGTCGAACTCGAGCCAGGACAGCTCGCGGTTGAGGTAGTAGCTCGGATGGCTGAGGTTCGGCCGCGGGGCGTCGCCCCGCTTGCGCTTCCCCTTTTTCGGCGGCGGCGCCGCCGCCGTCTCTTCGACGACGACATCGACGGGCGGCTCTTCGACCATAGGCTCTGCCATAGACTCTCTCGCGATGAAGGTGCTGCTACTTCTGCGCCACGCGAAGGCGACGCGCGAGCCGGCCAACGACGATGCCGCCCGCCCCCTCGCACCCGAGGGGGAGGACGCCGCGGCGCGGATCGGACGCTTCCTCGCCGCCGCCGGCATCGTGCCCGACGCCCTGTTGACTTCCCCGGCCCTCCGCGCCCGCGACACCCTGGAACGGGTCGCCGCCGCGGCGGGCTGGGAGGCGCCCCGCCAGGAGCGCCCCTTGTATGAGACTACCCCGGCCGGGGTGCTCGCCTGCCTGCGCGAGCTGCCGGCGTCGGTCGACGTGGTCGTCGCCGTAGGTCATGAGCCTACGTGGTCCGACACCGCTTCGCGGCTCATCGACGGCGGCAGGCTCAAGCTGTCGACCGGCGCCGTCGCCGCCATCGGTCTCGACATACAGGGCTGGGGTGCGCTTGCCGGCGGCCGCGGCCAGTTGCTCTGGCTGGTGAGCCCGAAGCTGCTTCCACGCATGGGTGATATCGCCGCGGAGTGACCGCGCGGTCACCTCGCGGTGACAGCGCGGTGACCGCGGTGCCGTCAGCACCGAGGATCAACCCGAGCGCCTGCGGCGGTGCGTACCGTCACGCCGGTTGCCGGGTCGGATGTGATGGCCTACCAACTGCAACAGCGCGAGAGCCTTGGCGCCGGACTGCGGCGGGTTGCCGCGGAGCAGGCGACGGCCGCCGTCGAGCACCTGGGGGACGCCGAGAAGCCCGAGGAGGCGGTGCACGAGGCGCGCAAGCGCAGCAAGGAGGCGCGCACCGCCCTGCGGCTGCTGCGCGGCGCCCTCGGGCCGGAGCTCGAGGCCGCAGCGCGAGCGCGGTTCCGCGACGCCGCTTCGATCGTCTCGTCGATCCGCGACGCCGAGGTCGCCGTCGAGACGCTGGAGAAGCTGCGCCACCACCAGCGTCTGCTGCGCGCCGAGCGCGAGGCGGCCGAGCGCGTGCTGCGCGACAAGCGCGACACCGCCGACGCCGCGGTCACACCGGCGATGCGCCAACTGGTGGCGTCGGCGTTCGAGACGGCCGGGGTCGCGCTGCCCAAGGTGCGCCTCGCCACCCCGGAGTCGGTCGCCGACTCGCTCGCCCGCATCTACCGCCGCGGCGACCGCGCGCATGGAAGCCGCCCTCGACAGCGACGCAGCGGCCGACTACCACGCCTGGCGCAAGTCGACGAAGGACCTCTGGTACGCGGTGCGCCTCTTCGAGCCGGCTTGGCCGGGGCCGCTGGGCACCCTCGCCGAGGAGGTGCACGAGCTGTCGGACGTCCTCGGCGACGAGCACGACCTGACCGTGCTGCGCCAGGCGCTCGCCGACGCCGGCGGCAACCCACCGCTGCTCACGCCGCGCCTCGACCGCGCCATCGCCCGCCGCCAGCGCCGCCTCCGCGAACGTGCCCATGAGGCCGGCGAACGCCTTTGGGCCGAGAAGCCACGTGCCTTCGCGAAGCGGGTCCTCGGCTATTGGCAAGGCTGGCACCGCATGGCGCGGTGATCGGTGTCGGCGCGAATCGAGAGCGGCGGAAGTAACTAGCGCGCTACTCGATCTCCGCGGGATCGAATCTCTGCGCGCCATGGCGAACCGTCAGGATGAAGACTTCCTCCTCGCCGACGCGATAGATGATCCGGTGCGAGCCGTGGATCACCTCGCGAATCTCGCGCCGTCGTAGCTCGGGCACAATGCGACCGCTGTGTGGGAGCTCGGCGAGTCGCTCGACGGCGACGAAGGTCGCCGCCGCCCAGCGGTGGGCAGCGTCCGGCTTGTCGAGCGCAATGAAGTCGGCTGCTTCGACGACGCGCCGGATCGCCCGCGGCGACCAGACGACCCTCACGAGCGCAGCGAGGAAAACACCCGGGCGCGCGCCTCTTCGTGAGAGACGCCCTCGCCGTTGGCCAGCTCCGCCTCTGCCGCGTGGATGTCGCGAAGCATCTCGAGCTCTTCGAGCAGACGCTCGTACTCGCTAGCGTCGACGACGACAGCCGCGCTCTCGCCTTGCTGCGTCAGGACGAGGGCCCGCCGCGTCTTGTGCACCTGCTCGATCAACGCCGCCGCGTGGGCGGCGAACTCGCTGACGGGCTTGATGTCGTCGGCCGGACGGCGCTGCGCCATGCGGGCATTGTAGCGCCGCGATCGCCTCTCTCACTCCCAGCGCAGCTCCCAGCCTGCGCGCCGCGAGCCACGTGGCCTCCTGCTCGAGGTCGGCGCGGGTGAGGGGGTGGGCGCGTAGCCAGCCGCGCGGGAAGCGCAGGCGGAGCGAGCGCTCGCCGGCGGTGGCGGCGACGGTGGGCAGCGGACGGCCGCCGCGGCCGCGGTGCAGGAGCGTGGCGAGGCGCAGCAGCACGGCCAGCGACGCCGCGAGCGGCTGACGTTCCGCCGGCAGCTCGTCGACGGCGGCGCGCGGCCACTTGCGGCGGTGGCCGCGCACGAGCAGCGCCAGCAGCTGCTGCTCCTGCAGCGAGAAGCCGGCGAGCTCGGAGTTGCCGACGAGGTAGCCGCCGTGCTTGTGGTAGCCGCCGTGCGCCACTGCCAGGCCGATCTCGTGCACGCGCGCCGCCCAGCTCAGGTAGTCGCGCGCCTCGCCGCCGGCGAGCCCCCACGCCGACTCCACCTGGGCGAGTAGCGCCAGCGCGGTCGCCTCGACGCGCTCGGCCTGGCCGCGGTCGACGCGGTACTGGTCCTGAAGGCGGGCGACGGTGCGCGGCCGCACGTCGCGCTTGCCGAGGCGGCCGAGGAGGTCGACGAGCACGCCTTCGCGAAGCGATCCGCGCGAGGCCACCATGCGCTCGACGCCGAAGGCGCGGAAGACCGCCCACAGGATCGCCAGTCCGCCGGGCAGCACCACCGCTCGCTCGCGCGACAGCCCCGAGAGCCGCAGCGACCGCACGTCGCCCGCGGCGAGCATCGCCTTGCGCAGCCTGCGCAGCGCGGGCAGGGTGATGCCGTCGGTCGACCAGCCGTTGCGCCGCACCACGGCGGCGATGGCGCGCACCGTCCCCGACGAGCCGGCGCAGGTGTCCCAGGCGGCGCCGCGCAGCTCGCCTTGCAGCGACTCGAGCTCGACGCGCGTCGCCATCACGGCGCTACGCAGGGATTCGCGGCGCAGCCGGCCGTCGGGGAAGTGCGCCAGCGTCATGCCGACGCAGCCGACGTAGAGGCTCTCGGTGCGCTCGGCGACGGTGCCGCGGCCGAGGATGCACTCGGTGCTGCCGCCGCCGATGTCGACGACGAAGCGCCGCTCGTCGCCGGGGCCGAGGTCCTGCGCCACTCCCTGGTAGACGAGGCGCGCCTCCTCCTGGCCGGAGATCACCTCCACCGGGTGGCCGAGCGCGTTCTTCGCCTTCTCCAGGAACGCCCGCGAGCCGCGCGCCTTGCGCAGCGTATTGGTGCCCACCGCCCGCACGTTGGCGCGCGGCAGCTCGCGCAGCCGTTCGCCGAAGCGGGCGAGGCAGGCGAGCGCGCGCTGCTCGCCCTCGGCGGTGAGCCTGCCGTCGGGCCCCAGCGCCGCGGCCAGCCGCACGCCCTCGCGCAGGCTGTCGCGCCGCCGCAGGGCGCCGTCGACGACGTCGGCTATCACCATGCGGAAGCTGTTGGAGCCGAGGTCGACGGCGGCAAGGCTCGATTGCGTCGCGGGCCGCCTTGCCATGGCGCGTGACTCTACAAGCTGCGGCCAGGGGGCGAGCGGCTCGCTTGCCAAAGCCAATCGCAGTCGTGCCTTCATGCGACTCCCCGTCCGCATTGTCGCCGACACGCGATGCGCTTCGGGTGACGGCGCGCGCGTCGCGGTAACGCCCCTGTGACGGCTGCGCGGCATCCCGGAAAGCCCGGGTTTTGGCCCCTACCATCGCCGCGGCAAGAGGAGGTGCACATGAGTCCTTCACTCGCTATCGCGACCTCGGAAGTCCCGGCGGCCACGCGCTCGGAGGCGCCGGCGCCGTTCACCCTGCTTCAGGAAGGGCGCTACCGCGTGCGCCTCGCCCGCGAGATCGCGGAGCTGCGCGCGCTGCAGCGCCTGCGCTTCGAGGTGTTCAACCGCGAGCTCGGCGAGGGGCTGGCCAGCGCCTGGGAGACCGGCCGCGACGAGGACCGCTTCGACGCCGGCTGCGACCACCTGCTGGTTGAGGAGGTGGAGACGCGCACGCTCGTCGGCACCTACCGTCTGCAGACCGCGGCGATGGCCGCCCGCCACCGCGGCTTCTACTCGGCTGGCGAGTTCGACCTCGACACCCTTCCCGGCCAGGTGCTCGACAACGCCGTCGAGCTCGGCCGCGCGTGCGTGGCGCGCGAGCACCGCAACACCCGCGTGCTCTACATGCTCTGGCGAGGCCTCGCCCGCTACGTGGCGGCGCACCAGCTGCGCTACCTCTTCGGCTGCGCTTCCCTCACCTCGCAGGAGCCCGCCGAGGGCATCGCCGTCTACCGTCAGCTCGCGGCCGAGGGCCGGCTTCACCCGACGGCAAGGGTGACGCCGCGCCCTGGGTTCGCCTGCCGCACCGTGCGCAGCGTCGAGCCGCCGGAGCTGCCGGCGCTGTTCCGCATGTACCTGCGGCACGGCGCCTGGATCTGCGGCGAGCCGGCCATCGACCGCGAGTTCGGCACCCTCGACTTCCTCGTCCTCTTCGACGTCGCGGCGATGGACGCGAAGCAGTACCGAACGTTTTTCACCTGAAGGCGACGCCACGGACCACCACCAGGAGATCCGCCGCGTCGTCGTCGTCGTCCTCGACGGCTTGCGCGCCGACGCCATCGACCGGCTGGGCCTGCGCTGGTGGTGGCGGCTCGCCGCTACGGTGCCGCCTCGCTCGGCGGCACCACTGTCGGGCCGAGCGTCACCGCCGCGGCGATGGCCTCGCTGCTCACCGGAGCGCCGCCCGAGGTGCACGGGCTGCGTAGCGACCGCTTCCACCTGCCGCGGGCCGCCGGCCCGACCGATCCGCTGCCGCGCGTGCTCGCGGCAGCCGGCCTGCCCACCAGCACCTTCATGCGCCGGCTGCCGCTGGTCTTCCTCGGCGTCGCCGACCGCATCGCCCGCCACATCGGCGTCGCCGCACCGACCTTCGCCGGGCGGACGGCGACGGAGATCCTCTTCACCGCCAGCGCCGCGCTCACCGAGCAGGAGCGCGGCCTGATCCTGCTCCACTGGCCCGACTGCGACCACGCCGGCCACGCCCACGGCTGGATGTCGGACCCCTACGCCCGCGCGGCGCGGCGGCTCGACCTCGCGCTCGGGCTGCTCGCCACCTGCGCCGAGGTCGGGCGCGACCCGGCACGCTGCTCATCGCGCTCGCCGACCACGGCGGCGGCGGCCTCGACCCGCGCGACCACGACAGCGACCACCCGCTCGACCGCACCATCCCGATACTGCTCGCCGGCAACGCGGTGGCGGGCGACGAGCTCGACCGGCCGTCGATCCTCGACGTGCCGGCCACCGTGCTCTGGGCGCTCGGCGTGCCGCAGCCGGCGAGCTACACCGGGCGGCCGCTGTGGGAGGCCTTCGCGCCGGCGGCGGTGGCGGTCGGACAGTGCTGAACCGTGCTCGCATCGCCATCGTCACCAGACCGTCACCGTGGGGGGTCGCGCGCCGGCCTCGTTGCGCTACATTGTCCGCCGATGGAACACCGGCACCTGCACACCCACCTCGACAGCATCCGTCTGCGCCTGATCGAGATGGGCGCGCAGGTGGAGTCGATGATCGCCACCGCCACCCGCGCCCTCGTCGAGCGCGACGAGGACCTGGTGCGCAGGTCATCGAACGCGACGCCGACGTCGACCGCATGGAGGTCGAGATCGACGACGACTGCCACGGGGTGCTGGCGCGCAACCAGCCGACGGCCGTCGACATGCGCTTCCTGGTGGCGGTGATGAAGATCACCGCCGACCTCGAGCGCATGGCCGACTCGGCAGTCAACATCGCGCAGGCGGCGCGCCAGCTCAACCGCGAGCCGCCGCTCAAACCCTACGTCGACCTGCCGCGCATCTCGCGCGCGTGCAGTCGATGGTGCGCGAGAGCCTCGACGCCTTCGTCAGCCGCGACGCCGTCCTCGCCACCAGCGTCGTCGGCGAGGACGACGAGGTCGACCAGCTCTACCGCCGCATCTTCACCGAGCTCGTCGAGCTGATGCGCCACGACAGCACCGTCGGTGCCGCGCGCCCTGCACCTGCTGCTGGTGGCGCGCAACTTCGAGCGCATCGCCGACCACGCCACCAACATCGCCGAGGACGTCATCTATTACGTCGAGGGCCGCGACGTCCGCCACGCGGCCGGCAAGACCGTCGCCAAGGCCTCGGCGGGCTGATCTTCCGCGCCGGCCGCGCGCCGCGGCCGCTTCCGGAGGAACCGCATGCGCCACCCACGGCTCCAAGCCTCGATCCTCCTCCCGCCGCGCTGCTCGGCGGCTGCAAAGGGACCGAGCCCGTCGCCCGCCGGCGGCGAGGCGGCCGGCTGCGGCGGCGGCCGCGACTTCCTCCGCATCGTCGGCTCCTCCACGGTCTACCCCTTCGCCACCGCGGTCGCGGAGCGCTTCGCCCGCACGGGCGCATCCGGTGGCAACAAAACCGGGCGCCGGTCATCGAGAGCACCGGCACCGGCGGCGGCATCAAGCTCTTCTGCTCCGGCGCCGGCATCGACACGCCCGACGTCGCCAACGCCTCGCGCCGGATCAAGAGCCTCCGAGGTCGAGCTCTGCCGCACCAACGGCGTCGACGCCATCGTCGAAGTGCCCATCGGCTACGACGGCATCGTCGTCGCCAACGCCAAGAGCGCGCCGCGCTTCAGCCTCACCCGCCGCCAGATCTTCCTCGCCCTCGCCAAGCAGGTGCCCGGCGACGACGGCCAGCTGCGCGACAACCCCACCAGACCTGGCGCGAGGTCGACGCCAGCCTGCCCGACGCGAAGATCGAGGTGCTCGGGCCCGCCGCCCACCTCCGGCACCCGCGACGCCTTCGCCGAGCTGGTGATGGAGGAAGGGCTGCTCCACCTTCCCCTGGGTCAAGGCGCTCGAGGAGAGCGACGAGAAGCGCTTCAAGGCGATCTGCGACGCCGTGCGCGAGGACGGCGGCTACGTCGACGCCGGCGAGAACGACAACCTGATCGTGCAGAAGCTCGAGGCCAACCCCAGCGCACTCGGCATCTTCGGCTACAGCTTCCTCGACCAGAACCGCGACCGCCTGCAGGGCTCGCTCGTCGAGGGCGTCGAGCCCACCTTCGAAGCGATCGCCGCGCGACAGTACCCGGTCTCGCGCGAGCTCTTCATCTACGTCAAGCGGGCGCACGTCGACGTCGTGCCGGGCATCAAGGAGTTCGTCGCCGAATTCGTCAGTCCCGGGGCGTTCGGCGAGGACGGCTACCTCGGCCAGATCGGGCTCATCCCGCTGCCCGAGCGCGGCAGCTCGCGGCGGCGCGGCAGAGCGCCGCCTCGCTGGAGGCCAACGTCGGCGTCGCGGAGGCCGCCGCGAGCGCGGCACCCGCCGCGACCCCGGCACCGTGAGGCGGGGACGAGGAGGCCGAACGTGGAGACCACGATGATGGAACCGCAGGTCGCCGCCGCCAAGCCGACGTGCTGCCGCTCCGCGGCAGCGGCTGGCGGCCGAGCCGACGCTTCGCCGATCCCGATCTTCGACGTCCAGCGAACTGTCGCTCTGGTACGGCGAGAAGCAGGCGCTCAACGACATCTCGCTGAAGATCCCGCAGCGCCGCATCACCGCCTTCATCGGCCCCTCGGGCTGCGGCAAGTCGACGCTCATCCGCTGCCTCAACCGCCTCAACGACCTCGTCGAGGGCGTGCGCATCGAGGGCGACGTGCTGTTCGAGGGCGACAGCATCTTCGACCCCAAGCTCGACGTGAACCTGCTGCGCAAGCGCATCGGCATGGTGTTCCAGAAGTCCAACCCGTTCCCCAAGTCGATCTGGGAGAACGTCGCCTACGGCTGCAAGCTGCAGGGGATCACCAAGCGCAGCGAGCTCGACGACATCGTCGAGAAGAGCCTGCGCGGCGCGGCGCTGTGGGACGAGGTCAGCGACCGCCTCGCACGAGAGCGCCCTCGGCCTCTCCGGCGGCCAGCAGCAGCGCCTGTGCATCGCCCGCGCCATCGCCGTCGAGCCCGAGGTCATCCTGCTCGACGAGCCCTGCTCCGCCCTCGACCCCATCGCCACCGCCAAGGTCGAGGAGCTGATGCAGAACCTCGAAGGACGAGTACACCCAGGTGATCGTCACCCACAACATGCAGCAGGCCTCGCGCGTCTCCGACTACACCGCCTTCCTCTACCTCGGCGAGCTGATCGAGTTCGGCGAGACCGAGAAGCTGTTCATCAAGCCCGAGAAGCAGCAGACCGAGGACTACATCACCGGCCGCTTCGGCTAACGGGACCAGGCCGATTGGACAAATAGGCCAATTGGCCTAATGGGTGCTACAGTGGGTGCCGAGAGGTAAAACCGACAATGCCGAGCACTCACACCTTCCGCAATCGCAAAGGCGAGCTGGTCTCGATGCCCGAGGTGCCAGCCTCCAAGGCAAAGAGCGCCTTTGGCGAGGTGCTCGAGCGCGTCGCCGCAACGGGAGGCGTGGCGATCACGCGCCACAACGTTCCCAAGGCCGTCATCATCTCCTGGGAAGAATTCGAATCGATGAGCAGAGCGCGCGGCGAGTCGCTGGACTCGCTCGCCGACCAGTTCGAGGGGCTGCTGGCGAGCATGCAGACCCCACGCGCCAAAGCGGCGTGGGGGAAGCTCTTCGACGCCTCGCCGGAAGAGCTCGGGCGAGCGGCAGTAGAAGCGGCACGTCGCCGGCCCGCGGCAGCGCGGCGACAACGCCGCTGAGGCCCGCATTGCCGGCGCAAATCCAAGTGCTCGCCGGCGTCAACGGCGCCGGCAAGAGCAGCATCGGCGGCACGGCACTGCGCGCTGGCGGGGGCGACTACTACAACCCTGACGAGGCCGCTCGCGACCTAGTGGCAAACGGGGCGACCGTCGCCGAGGCCAACGCGCGCGCCTGGGCGACCGGGCGCGAACTGCTCGCGCGCGCCATCGACCGTGGGTTGAGCTTCACCTTCGAGACGACACTGGGTGGCCAAACGATCACTCGCCTGCTGCAGGAGGCTGCGGCTCACGGAGGCGAGGTAAGCGTCTGGTACGTCGGCCTCGCCAGTGCCGACCAGCACGTTGCGCGCGTCAAGGCGCGTGCGCAACAAGGCGGGCACGACATCCCCGAGGCCTTGATTCGCGAGCGGTACGAGCGCAGCCTTCTGAATCTCATCGCGCTGCTGCCTTCGCTCACCGATCTGCAGCTCTACGACAACAGCGCGGAATCGGACCCCGCGGCGGGCGCCGCTCCGCGGCCACGCCTCGTCCTACATTTGCGGCAAGGCGTCATCGTCGGTCCTGCTGACCTTGCGGCCACACCCGGGTGGGCGCGGCCGGTCGTCTCGGCTGCTCTGCGGCTGCCGCGCTGAGGCGACCTCACGCCGCTTGCGGCCTTCGTCGATCTCGGCCCACCTCGTTCGTCGTACGGTCAGGAGCGAGGCTTGGAAGCCGGAGAGCTCCGGCGGCCCGCGCCACAACCGAGACCAGGAGGTCAGGACCGATGCGATTCCTCTCCATGATCCGGATCGACGAGAAGACGATCAAGCCACCGACCGAGAAGCTCACGCAGCGGCCCGCCATCAGCTGGCATCGCGAGTAAGAATGTGCGGGTGGGGAACCGCACGAGCCAACGCGGCAAGGCGACGTGACGATCGCAAGGAAGCCTCGGCGCATCCGGCGCCTGATGATCCTCGCCTCTCTGGCGGGCATCTTGGTCGCTGGCCGGATGCTGGCAGCGGCCACGGTCGCTGACCGGCTGCGCGAGCTCGGGCCCGCGGCGCGGCAGCGGCTCGAACCCTTCTTCGACGAGGCAGGCGTCGCCTACCCGCCGGCGAGCATCACCCTCGTTGGCCTCAAGAGCGAGCGGTTGCTAGACGTCTATGCCGGCAACCGCGGCGGCACCATTCGTTTCGTGCGCACGTATCCCATCCGGGCCGCGAGCGGCGTCCTCGGGCCCAAGCTCCGTCAGGGCGACCGGCAGGTCCCCGAGGGGCTCTACCGCATCGAGCTGCTGAACCCGAACAGCCGCTTCCACGTCTCGTTGCGCGTCAACTATCCGAACGCGTTCGACCGCCGCATGGCGAGCGTCGACGGCCGCGCCCGGCTCGGCGGCGACATCATGATCCACGGCAAGCGCGTCTCCATCGGCTGCCTCGCCATGGGCGACGAAGCCGCCGAGGATCTCTTCGTCCTCGCCGCCGACACCGGTGTCGAGCACATCGACGTCATCCTGGCGCCGGTCGACCTCCGCTATCGGCCGCGCCCTTCGACACCCGGCCTGCCGGGCTGGACCTCCGCTCTGTACGCCGACATCCGCGCCGCGCTCGCGGCGCTGCCGGCGCCGGACCGGCGATGACCACCGAAGCATTCCGCCGACTGGCGCTTTCGCTGCCCGAGGCGACCGAGCAGTCGCACATGGCCCATCCCGATTTTCGCGTGCGGGGCAAGATCTTCGCCACCCTCGGCTACCCCGACGAGGGCCGCGGGATGGTCAAGCTGCTCCACGAGCAGCAGGACGCCCTGACCCGCGCTCGGCCGGACGTGTTCTCGCCGGTGCCCGGCGCCTGGGGCAGGCGCGGCGCCACCTACGTGGCGCTCGCCGCCGCCGACGAGGCGATCGTCTACGACGCGCTTGTCATGGCCTGGAGAAACACGGCCCCGAAGAAGCTCATCGAGCGGCACGCCTCGCTGTGGCCCGGCCGTTAGTAGGCCTCAGATCAGCCAGTTGCTGTGTGTGGCGACAGATCGCGACGTGATCCTGGGCGCAAAACCAGAGTATGCGATCGCCCTGGCGGCAATCGGGATACTTGTCGCCGTTGGTGTTCCCTCGATCGCCCGAGGAGATCGGCTCGTGGGTTGGCTGTGCGTCGCTCTCGCCGTGGGAGTCTTGGCGACAGTCGTCGTCACTGTGGTCCGCTCGCGGCGCTAGCGTTGCCGGCCGAGCTGGCCGAAGACGTCGACGAGCAGTGCGTACGCCGTCGCGCCGATCCCCGGCTGCGTGCTCTCGCTGGGACCGCCGACGCTCAGCGTCTCGATCGGCGCCGCGCATAGCCACTCGACGATGCACGCGGCGGCCTGCGGATCGGCGGGGTCGCACACCAGCAGCGGCCTGCCGTTGCGGCGGGCGCACTCCGCGGCCCAGGCGCTTCCCGGGTCGTCGGCCGCGTCGCGCTGGCGCCGCCTCGTCAAGATCAGCGCGCCGTCGGAGTCGCGCACGTTCCACTCCGTGCGCAGCGAGCGCGGCACGTGCGGCGCGTCGGGGCTGCGCTCGGCCGGCGTCTCGCGCAGCGGGAAGCACTCGGGAATCGGGCCGGCCTCGCTCTCGCGGCCCGGCGGGCACCAGCCGCCGATGGCGAGGCCCGAGGCCTGCGCGGCCCGCAGCGCCGCTTGGTCGACGCCGGTCTGGCCGCCGCTGATCACCTTCGCCAGCCGAGCTCGCCTCATCGATCCCTCTGCGCCTCCGCGCTTACCTTCGTCGCCCGAGCTAACGGAGTTTGCCATCCATCGTCTAATGGGCGGATGGAGGAGGGCGCGCTGGAGCTGGAGCTGGTGGGCCGAGCCGCCGCGGGGGACGAGGACGCCTTCCGAACGCTGGTGGACCGTCATGGACGCATGGTTTTCAACGTCGCCTATCGCATCACCGGAGAACGCGCCCATGCCGAGGACGTCGTGCAGGAGACCTTCCTCCGCGCCTACCGCGCGCTGCACCGCTTCGACGGCCGCGCCGGCTTCGGCACCTGGGTCCACCGCATCGCCATGAACGCATCGCTCGACACCCTGCGCCAGATGAAGACTCGGCGTGAGGTCGCGTACGAGGGCAAAGCCGGCGTGCTCGACCCGGCGCCGTCGCCCGAGCCCGGACCCGAGCGCGTGGCGGCGAGCGGCGACCTGCGCCGGGCTCTCGCCCGCGCGATAGCCACCCTCACCGACGTCGAGCGCGTCGCCTTCGTACTGCGCCACTACGAGGGACGCAGCACGGCGGAGATCGGCGGGCACCTGGGGCTGCAGTCGAGCGCCACTCGCCAGGCCGTTTTCCGCGCCGTGCGCAAGCTGCGGCTGGCGCTTGGCCCTCTCGTGCACGAGCGCGCCGCGGAATCAGGAGCACCATGAGAGACCACCACGACGAGCTCGGCGACGAGGACCTGATCCTCTACCACTACGGCGAGTCGCCCGACGCCGAGGCGATCACCGCGACGCTGGCGCGCTCCGTCGAGGCGCAGGCGCGCTACGCGGAGCTGCGCGCGCTGCTCGCCGCCGCCGACGAGTGGGCGCTCCCCGAGCTGCCGGCGAGCTTCGGCGACGAGGTGTGGCAGCGCCTGCAGCCGCGCCTCGCCGCCGAGCGCACCGCGGCGCTCGCGACGACGAAGGAAGCGCCGGCCGCGACGATGGCGTCCACCGCATCGCCGCCCACGCCAGGCGCGCAGCACGCAAGCGCTGTCGCCACGGCCACGACGGCGCCCACCATCACCCCCTCGTCATCGCGAGGAGCGCAGCGACGCAGCGATCTCGACCTCGCGACGCCACGCACCCCGCGCCCGAGCAGCGTCCTCGCCGCCGCCCACCGCTTCACCGCCCGCACGCGCCGCGTCCTCCCCGCCGCCGCGGCCGCCGTGCTGCTGCTCGCCGTCGGCTACCTCGCCGGCCGCCTCGCCACCGATCGGCAGCCGGCGCGCCCGGCCGTGCTCTCCGCCGACGCCCGCCAGCGCCTGCTCGCCGAGACGCTCGCCGAGCACCTCGAGCGCTCGCAGCGCCTCTTCACCGAGCTCGCCAACTCCTCGCCCGACGAGACCGCCGCGCTCGCCGGCGAGCAGCGCGCGGCGCAGGAGCTGCTCTCCGCCAACCGCCTCTACCGCACCGCCGCCGAGCGCGGCGGCCGCGAGGGCGTCGCCGCGCTGCTCGACGAGATGGAGCCGGTGCTGCTCGAGCTCGCGCACCTGCCGGCCGAGCCGCAAGCGGCCGACCTCGAGTTCCTGCGCCGCCGCATCGACGCGCAGGGTCTGCTGTTCAAGACCCGGGTCGCCTCCGAGCTGCTGACGCGCTCGCTGCGGCCCGACTCCGCAAAGCCACCGACACGTTCGACCGTCTGACCGGGAGATCCGCACCATGAAGCTTCGTCGCCACCGCGCTTACCGCGTCCTCGCCGCTCTCGCCGCCGCGGCGCTGCTGGTCGCCCCCGTGGCCGCGGCCACCGGCGCCGGCGTTGCCATCACCGGGCCCTGGGGTGTCGTCGGCTGGCTCGCCGCCGATGCCGCCGGCAGCAGCGGCGCCGCGCGTAGCGCCGCCTATCGCGAGGGGCAGCAGGCGCTCGACGCCGAGGACTGGAAGCACGCCGCCGAGGTCTTCCGCCGCGTCGCCGCCGAGAAGGGCGCCGAGGCCGACGCCGCCCTCTACTGGCAGGCCTACGCCCTCGCCAAGGACGGCAAGGAGAGCGAGGCGCGCGCCGCCCTGCGCGATCTGCGCGGCAGCTACCCGCAGAGCAGCTGGCTCGACGACGGGCAGGCCCTCGAGGTGGAGATGCGCGACCCGCAGGAGCGCATCGAGGCCGGCAGCGCCGCCGAGAGCGAGGAGCTCAAGCTCTACGCCCTCAATGGCCTCATGCAGGACGACTCGGGGCGCGCCGTTCCGATCCTGCAGAAGTTCATCCAGGGCAACGCCTCGCCGCGGCTCAAGAAACAGGCGCTGTTCGTGCTCGGGCAGAGCGACTCGCCCGAGGCGCGCCGGCTGCTCGCCGACGTGGCGCACGGCCGCATGACGCCCGGCCTCCAGGACGAGGCGATCCAGATGCTCGGCGTCGCCGGCGGCAAGGAGTCGGTGACGACGCTGACGCAGATCTACCGCGAGACCCAGGACCCGCGGGTGCGCGAGGCGGTGCTGCGCGCCTACCTCGTCGCCGACGCCGAGGCGGAGGTGCTCGCCATCGCGCAGAACGACAAGGACCCGCAGGTGCGCCGCCGCGCCATCCGGCAGCTCGGCGCCATGGACGCCAGCGACCAGCTGCGGCAGCTCTACTCGCGCGAGACCTCGGTGGAGGTGCGGCGGGAGATCCTCGGAGCGATGGGGGTGGCGGGCGACGTCGAAGCGCTGGCGCAGGCAGCACGCGGCGAGGCGGACGCCGACCTGCGGAAGGCCGCCATCCACGGCCTCGGCATCACCGACTCTGCCGCCTCCGGCGCCGCGCTCAAGCAGCTCTACGGCGCCTACGGCGACGGCGCCACGCGGCGGGCGGTGATCGGGGCGCTCTTCATCCAGGACAACGCCAAGACGCTCATCGAGCTCTTCCGCGCCGAGAAGGACGCCGGGCTGCGGCGCGAGATCGTGCAGAAGCTGTCGCTGATGGACTCGCCGGAAGCCACCGAGCTGATGATGAAGATGCTCGACGAGTGAGCGTGGAGGAGCACGCGATGAACACCAGGATGCTTCTCGCGACGGTGGTGATGGTGGCCGTGGCGACGGGGCCGGCGGTGGCCGCGCCGAACGTGAGCGGCAAGGGCGCGGTGAGCGAGGTCGCCGTCGCCGGCTCGCTGGCCGCGACGGTGCGGCAGGTCGGCTCGCGCGAGCGCGGCCCGCTGTGGCTGGCCTGGGAGGTCGCCGCCACGCCGGCGCTGGGCAACGCCTGCTGCTTCGACGAGAAGTTCCGCGGCGCGGTCTGCCGCCTCGAGTCGCCACGGCAGAGCTGGGGCACGCGCGGCGACGGCCTCCCCGGCACCGGCCGCGAGCTGGTCCTCGCCCGCTGGGCGGGCGACCGGATCGAGCGCGTCCGCCCCGTGAGCACGAGCTGCGAGATCGACAGCGGCGGGCTGCCGCTGGTGTACCTGACCGGCGTCGACGCCGCCGAGAGCGTGGCGCTGCTCGACGGCCTGGTGCGTCGCGGCGACGACCGGCGCGGGGATCGCTCCCAGCCGCTCGCCGCCCTCGCCTACCACGCCGGCCGCGCCGCCGATGAGGCGCTGCACCGCCTCGCCGCCGCCGACCGCCCGAGCGACGACCGCGAGGACGCGCTCTTCTGGATCGGCCAGGCCCGCGGCGAGGAGGGCGCCCGCTTCCTCGCCGGCGTCGCGCGCACCGATCCGTCGTCCGAGATCCGCCAGAAGGCGATCTTCTCGCTGTCGCAGAACGACGGACCGAGCGCGATCCCGGCGATTGTCGAGGTGGCGAAGACCGACCGCGACCCCGACGTGCGCGGCGAGGCCCTCTTCTGGCTCGCCCAGTCGGGAGCCGAGCAGGCGCCGCGCGTGCTGCTCGCCCGTCTCGACGAGGACCCTTCGCGAGAGGTGCGCAAGAAGGCCGTCTTCGCCATCAGCCAGCTCGAAGACGACGAAGGCGTACCGCTGCTGCTGCGCATCGCCCGCGAGCGCCGCGACCCCGACGTCCGCCGCGAGGCCCTCTTCTGGCTAGGGCAATCCGACGACCCGCGGGCGCTCGACTTCTTCGCCGAGGTGCTCGGGCAGTAGGGCTAGGGGCTGTGGAATCGCACGCGGCCCGGCTCGAGGACGACGAAGCTGCCGCGCAAGTTCTCGCCGTGGCTCGCTAAGAGATCCACGGTTGCTTGAACGATGAGGGCCCGCGCTCGCGCTTCGAATCGGAGGAGCACTACGCCTGGCAGGTCACCCTCGGCCGCTGCGAAACGACCGAAGTCCTTGTCTTCGGAAAGGAGCATCCGTCCGTCCGCGATCGCTCGCGAGAAAACCTCGTCATCGGGGAGAGCTGGCGCGAGCTCGGCTATCGCCGCGACATCGTGGCCCTCGGCACGAAGCGCGCGCACGACGGCCATGTCGACCGACTCGTCGGCGAGAAGCCGCATCGGAGTCCTCAGGAGGACGCGGCAGGAGTGAGGTCGAGCACGTCCTCGGCCGCGATCACGTCCGCCGCAAAGGCCAGCGCGGCGGCGATGTCCTCACGCGTCAGCCGCGGATAGCCGTCGAGCAGCTCAGCCTCCGTCGCGCCTTCGGAGAGCTTGCGCAGGATCAGCTCCACCGGAATGCGCGTGCCAGCGATGACGGGTTTCCCCAGCATCACGCCGCGGTCCATGGTGATTCGATCGGAGTGGCGACGCATGGCTCGAGTCGTCCCGAGATAGTGGCATGGGTGATCGCGCCCATCAAGACCGGAACCGAAAGCCTCGCGTCCGCGTCGCGCGCTACCGAAGCAGTAGGCAGCTGTCCCCGAATTCGTGCCAGAGGTAGCCGCCACCGAGGGCTTGGCGGTAGGCGCGACGGACGGTTTCCGGAGACACGATGGCTTCGAGCAGGCGCAGATGCGAGGTGCCGGGCTCGTGCCAGCCGGTGATGATGCCGTCGACGATACGGGCGCGGCGCTCGGGGCCGAGCTGGAGGTCGGTCCAGCCCGCGCCGGCGCTCGCGGTGCCGTCGGCGGCGGCGACCGTCTCGACGGCGCGGGCCGCCGTCGTCCCCACCGCGATGACGCGGCGGCGGTCCCGATTGGCCCTCGTGAGGCGTTCGGCCGTCGCGCGGCTCACCTCGAAGCGCTCGGGGAGCGGCGCCTCGCCGGCCTCGAGCGAGGAGACTCCGGTGTGGAGCAGGACGGGCACGATCTCGATCCCCGCCGTCAGCAGCTGCGCGACCAGCCGGCGCGTGAACGGCCGGCCCGCGCTCGGCATCTCGGCGCTGCCGGGGTGGCGTGCGAAGACGGTCTGGTACATGGCGAGCGGCCAGCGGCCATCGACGTAGGCGTAGGCGATCGGGCGGCCGTGGCGGTGGAGCATGGTGACGACGTCGATCGACGCCGAGCGGCGCGAGTGATTGGTAGCGGGCTCCGCGATGGCGGCCCGCCAGAGGCGCGTGCGGGTCGCCGCGGCGTCGGGGTAGGGTTCGACGAGCCGCAGCTGCGCTCCACCGTGGAGAAGGATCTCCTCGTCGCCGCGCGCATCCTCGACCGGGCCGGTGGCACGGCCCGAGGGCCGCACCTCCACCGCCCAATTGCTGCCGTCGAGCGCCGTCGAGAAGTGGATGGCAACCTCGGTGCCGTCGCCACGCCGGCCGTCGACCGCCGCCGGCAGGGTCGCCGAGGTGTTGACCACCAGCAGGTCGCCGCGGTGCAGGAAGCGCGGCAGGTCGCGGAAGCGCGCGTGGCGGAGGACGCCGTCGCCGGCGACGAGCAGCCGCACCTCGTCGCGGTCGAGGCCGCGCGCCTCGGGCGGCTTGGTTGCCGGCCTCCCGACACCGCTCGTGGCGCCTTTGGCGGCGGGGATGGGCGTCGCGAGCTCAGGCGCGGCGATGTCAGCCGCCGCGCTCATCGCACCACCTCCGGCACCAACAGCTCGCTCGCGCGGTAGCGGCCGCTCGCGGGCCGTTCGTCGAGCAGCCGCAGCAGCGCCGGCACCACGGTCTCCGGTTCGGGCCGGTCCGCGATGTCCTCGCCAGGAAAAGCCCGTTGGTGCATCTCGGTGCGCATGTCGCCGGGGTCGAAGGCGTAGACGCGCAGCGCCGGCTGCTCCACCGCCAGCACCGCCGTCAGCTGGTCGAGCGCGGCCTTCGAGGAGCCGTAGCCGCCCCAGCCGGCGTAGGCAGCCGTCGCGGCGTCGGAGCTGATGTCGACGATGGTCCCCGCTCGCGACAGCAGCAGCGGCAGCGACGCCTGGATCAGCGCCAGCGGCGCGAAGACGTTGGTGGCGTAAACGCGCGCCAGCTCGTCGAGCGGGTAGCGCGCCAGCGCGGGAAGCGGGCTCGGCCCCAGCTCGCTGGCGTTGTTCAGCAGCAGGTCGAGGCCGCCGAGGCGCTGGGCGGCACGCACCAGCTCGGCGCGGTGGCCGGCGTCGGCGACGTCGCCGGCGATCGCCATGGTGCGGTCGGCGGGCAGCGCGGCAGTAGTGGTACGCAACGCCGCCTCGCCGCGGGCGTCGAGGACGAGCGCCCAGCCGCGCGCGGCGAGGGCTCGGGCTACGGCGCCGCCGAATCCACGGGAGGCGCCGGTGAGGATGGCTGTGGGCATGGTCGACTCTCCTTGTCGATGGCCGTTTCCGGTCCGGCAGCCAATGTACAAGTTGAAGTCAACTTCAAGTCAAGCTAGGATCGAGACCATCATGCGATCGACCGACCTGCTCACCGTCGGCGAAGTGGCCGCGCGTGGCGGCCTCGCCTCGTCGGCGGTGCGCTACTACGAGCGCCAGGGACTCATCCGCGCCGGCCGCACCGGCGGGGGCCAGCGGCGCTTCGCTCGCGACGTGCTGCGCCGTCTCGCCTTCATCCGCGCCGCCCGCAACGTCGGGCTGACCCTCGCCGAGGTGGCCGCCGACCTCGCCGCCCTGCCCGGCGGCCGCGCGCCTACGCGCGCCGATTGGAGCCGCCTGTCGCGCGGCTGGCGGGAGCGACTCGACCGCCGCATCGCGGCGCTGCTGGCGCTACGCGACGGCCTCGACTCGTGCATCGGCTGCGGCTGCCTGTCGCTACGCGTCTGCGCGCTTTCCAACCCGATGGACCGCGCGGCGGCCGCCGGTCCCGGGGCGCGTTATCTGCCGGCCGAGTTGCGCGAGCCGCCGCCGGAGGGCTGAGCGGCCTCAAGTCACCGATGCAAGGTGCACAGCAGCCCAAGCGCGCACCCGCTCCGCGATGCCGTCGCGCACTTGCCGGAATGCTTGGCGTTGCACTGCCTGGTCACCCTCGACGGCCGCGGGGTCGGGGAACGGCCACAGCAGGCGCTCGTGGGCACCGGGCCAGATCGCCGGGCAGCTCTTCGCGGCGCCGTCGCAGACGATGATGACCGTGCGCACCGGGGCGATGCCGAGGTACTCGCGCAGGTGTTTCGGGCGCTTGCCGGAGAGGTCGTAGCCCTGCTCGGCCATCACCTCCACGGCCAGCGGGTGCACCTGCTCGGCCGGTTCGGTGCCCGCCGAGAGCACGTCGAAGCGGTCGCCGACGGCGCGCTCGAGGATGGCTTCGGCCATCTGGCTGCGCGCCGAGTTGCCGGTGCAGAGGATGAGGATCGCCGGCTTGCCCATGTCATCTCTCCCTGAAGGTCACAGTCTTCGTTCCCACCGCCGCCGCAGGATGACCGCCACCGAGTTCATGGCGATCAAGAACGCCAGCAGCACGAGGATCGCCGCCGAGGTCTTCTCGACGAAGCCGCGCTCGGGGCTGTCGGCCCACAGGTAGACCTGCACCGGCAGCGCGCTCGCCGGGTCGAGCGGCGTCTTCGGCGGGTCGACGACGAAGGCCACCATCCCCACCATCAGCAGCGGCGCGCTCTCGCCGACGGCGCGGGCGAGGCCGATGATGGTGCCGGTCAGGATGCCCGGCATCGCCATCGGCAGCACGTGGTGCTGGATCACCTGCAGCGGCGTCGCGCCCAGCGCGTAGGCGGCGTGGCGGATCGACGGCGGCACCGCCTGCAGCGCGGCGCGGCCGGCGATGATGATCACCGGCAGCGTCATCAGGCTGAGGATCATGCCGCCGACGAGCGGCGACGAACGCGGCAACCCGAAGACGTTGAGGAACACCGCGAGGCCGAGCAGGCCGAAGACGATCGACGGCACCGCCGCGAGGTTGTTGATGTTGACCTCGATGGCGTCGAGCCAGCGGCGGTTCTTCGGCGCCAGCTCCTCGAGGTAGACCGCCGCGGCGACGCCGAGCGGGAAGGAGATGGCGAGCGTGACCAGCATGGCGTAGAACGAGCCGAGCAGCGCGGCGAGGATCCCCGCCTGCTGCGGGTCGCGCGAGTCGCCGCTGGTGAAGAAGGCGCCGTTCCACTGCAGCCGCAGGTCGCGGCCCTTCTCGAGGGCGGCGAGCCAGGCCAGCTGCCGGTCGTCGAACGGCCCCCCCTGGGCCTGCGAGCGCGGCACCTTGCCCTTGTGCACCTGGTCGACGGGCGACGACGACGGCAGCCACACCACCTGCCGCTTGCCGATGCGCGAGGGGTCGGCGATCACCAGGTCGCGCAGCCGGTAGGTGGCCGCGTCGCCGAGCAGGCCGTAGAGCGCCCGCCGCTGCTCGCGCCCCTCGACCGGGAAGCGTGCCTTGAGCGGCTCGCGCCACAGCGTCGCGTAGTCGGCGCTCATCAGCGCCTGCGCATCCGGGGGACCGGGCATGCCGCCCTTGTCGAACGTGCCGCCGGGATCGATCACCGCGGGGTCGAAGAAGACCGCCAGGCGGATGGTGGTGACGGTGAAGCCGCTCCACCCCTTGCGCGCGATGTCGACGAAGAGCACCACCAGGCAGGCGAGCGCGAGGGCGATGGCGGTGATGCAGTAGAGCCGGAAGCGGCGGTCGCGGCGCTTGCGGAGGCGCAACCGCTCGCGCACCGCCTCGTCGGCGAGCAGCGGGTGCCGCGCCCGGGCCTTCGCCTCACTCATAGCGCTCGCGATACTTGCGCACCACGCGCAGGGCGACGATGTTGAAGGTCAGCGTCACCAGGAAGAGCACCAGCCCCAGCGCGAAGGCGGCCAGCGTCTTGGCGCTGTCGAACTCCTGGTCGCCGACGAGCAGGGTGACGATCTGCACCGTCACCGTGGTCACCGCCGCCAGCGGGTTGGCGGTGAGGTTGGCCGTCAAGCCGGCCGCCATCACCACGATCATCGTCTCGCCGATGGCGCGCGAGATGGCGAGCATGACGCTGCCGACGACGCCGGGCAGCGCCGCGGGCAGCACCACGCGCACGATGGTCTCGGCCTTGGTGGCGCCCAGGCCGTACGAGGCCTCGCGCAGCCCGCGCGGCACGGCGGTGAGCACGTCGTCGGAGAGCGAGGAGACGAAGGGGATGATCATCACCCCCATCACCAGGCCGGCGGCGAGCGCGCTCTCCGACGCCACCGGCAGCCCCAGCGCCTCGCCGGCGCGGCGCAGCAGCGGCGCCACCGTCAGCGCGGCGAAGAAGCCGTATACCACGGTGGGGATGCCGGCGAGGATCTCGAGCAGCGGCTTGAGCGCGTTGCGGGTGCGGGCGTGGGCGTACTCGGCGAGGTAGATGGCCGAGAACAGCCCCACCGGCACCGACACCGCCATGGCGAGAGCGCTGATCAGCAGCGTGCCGGCGAACAGCGGCACGGCGCCGAAGGAGCCCGAGCTGCCCACCTGGTCGGCGCGCAGCGCCGTCTGCGGGCTCCAGTGCAATCCGAAGAGGAACTCCGGCACCGGCACGCGCTGGAAGAAGCGCAGCGCCTCGAAGAGCAGCGACAGCACGATGCCGATGGTGGTGAGCACGGCGACGCACGAGCCCGCGAGCAGCAGCGCCTTGACGATGCGCTCGACGGCGGTGATCGCCGGCAGCGCGGGGGCGCACGCGGCGCCAGGCCACGCGTGCCGGCGGCGATCGCCAGCGCCAGCGTGACCACGGCGAGCGCCGCCGTCGCGGTGCGCTGGTGCTCGAGGTAGCGGCGGGCGGCCGCCTGCACCACGGGATCGCTGCCCGCCGCGGCGCCTGCCGCAGCGTTGCGCACCTCGTTGACGAGCAGCGTCGAGCCGCTCGGGCGGCAGCGCCCGCGCCTGCGGCGGCAGCTCGGAGACCACGACCGCCTCGACGATGCGCCCCTGCAGCGCCACCCACAACCCCAGCACGAGCAGGGCCGGCAGCGCGCACCACAGCGCCACGTAGACGCCGTAGTAGCTGGGCAGCGAGTGCAGCCGCCGCACGTCGCCCGACGCCGCCGCGAGCGCGCGCCGCCGCCCGGCTTGATAGGCGGCGGTGCCGAGGAGGAGAAGCGCGGCGAGCAGCAGCAACGCAGCCATGGCGTCTACCCGGTGGATCCTAAACAGGGTTGCCGGGGCCGATGTGACGGGGCGGTGACGGCTGCGCCGCGCGCGAAAACGCCTCGGCCTATCCCGCGCCTTCCTGCACGTACTTCTCGTACGCCTCGGCGTTCATCAGGTGCTTCAAGTCCGAATCGGTCGAGAAGCGGATCTTCACCAGCCACCCCTCGCCCTGCGGGTCGTCGTTGACGATCGCCGGGTCGTCCACCGCGGTGGTGTTGACCTCGACGATCTCGCCCGCCACCGGGGTGTAGAGCTCGGCGACCGCCTTGACCGACTCGATGGTGCCGATCTCGTCCATCGCGTCGTAGGCGTGGCCGACCTCGGGCAGCTCGACGAACACCACCTCACCCAGCTCTTCCTGCGCGAAGTGGGTGATGCCGATGGTGCAGACGTCCTCATCGACCTTCACCCACTCGTGCTCGCGCGAGTAGAGGTACTCGCTCGGATACATGCCGACCTCCTCCTGGTCCAGGTATCAGCGATTGCGGCGATAGAAGGGGATGCCGGCAAGCCGCGCCGGCACCTTCCGCCCACGCACGTCGATCTCCACGTCGGTGCCGGCGGCCGCCGAGGCCGGCCGGCACGTATGCCATCCCCAGCGCCTTCTCGAAGGTGGGGCTCCAGGTGCCGCTCGTCACCTGGCCGACGCGGCTGCCGTCGTGGTGGACGGCGTGGCCCTCGCGGGCGATGCCGCGGCCGCTCACCTCGAAGCCGACGAGCTTGCGCGGCACGCCTTCGCGCTGCTGCGCGGCGAGCGCCTCGCTGCCGAGGAACTCCCCCTTGTCGAGCTTGACCACCCACGACAGCCCCGCCTCGAGCGGCGTCGTCGCCTCGTCGAGCTCGTGGCCGTAGAGCGCCATCCCCGCCTCCAGCCGCAGGGTGTCGCGGGCGCCGAGGCCCGCGGGCTGGATGCCGTGCGCGGCGCCGGTCTCGAGCAGGCGCTTCCACAGCGGCGCCGCCGCCTCGGGGTCGACGTAGAGCTCGAAGCCGTCCTCGCCGGTGTAGCCGGTGCGCGACACCAGCGCGCGGTGCCCGTCGACGCTGCCGGCAGCGAAGCCGTAGTACTTGAGGCTCGAAAGATCGACGTCGGTGAGCGGCGCCAGGATCTCCACCGACCGCGGCCCCTGCAGCGCCAGCAGCGCGTAGCGGTCGGAGACGTCGCGCACGTTCGCGTCACCACCGGCGTGACGCTTCACCCACTCGAAGTCGCGCTCCTGGTTGGAGGCGTTGACGACGAGCAGGAACTCCTCCTCGCCCAGCCGGTAGACCAGCAGGTCGTCGACGTAGGTGCCGTTGTCGGTCAGCAATCCGCTGTAGTGCGCGCGGCCGGGGACGAGCTTGGCGACGTGGTTGGGGGTGAGGCGGTCGAGGAAACGCTCCGCGCCTGGGCCGCGCACCGCGATCTGCCCCATGTGCGAGACGTCGAAGAGCCCGGCCGCCTGGCGCACGGCGCGGTGCTCCTCGATCACGCCGGCGTACTGCACCGGCATCTCCCAGCCGGCGAAGGGGACGAGCTTGCCGCCGGCCTCCCGATGGCATTCGTAGAGGGGGGTCCGTCGCAGCGTGGTCGCGGGCATGGGTGGCGAATATATCGCCAGCGGCGCGCTCCGACGCAGGATCGCGCGCGATAGCCGCGCGGCCCCGCGCCGGGCGTTTGAAAGCGGCCGCCGTCACACTGCTGTAACTGGCCCTGTGCGAGGCACTTAGCGGGACGGCCCTCCCGGACTGCGGAAATCGCCGCGGCGCGGACGAAGGCTGAGTCTTCCACAACAGGCCGCCGAGAGGACTCAAGTCCTTGCTCGTCAATGACTTGACGCTGCTGCACAAAGGGCTGTTCAAAGTGCTGTAACGCCAGCAAAAACCGCCACTTAGCCCCTGCGGCCCCTCCCTTCTCCACAGCCTTTTCCGCAACCGCTGTGGACGTCCGCGGAAGCCTCGGCGGCGCAACGAGTTGCAGGTCTGTCACCGCGACAGCGACGAGGCCTTCGGGGTCGAAAAGGGGCGACGCTGGTACACTACGGGTCTTTCCCCGCACGGGGAGCCGGCCAGCGTGGAGCCCACCGACAAGGCCCTCGACCTCGAAGAGATCACCGCTCTCGCCAAGCGGTTCATCGACGGCAAGCTGCTTCGACGAGGCTATCCAGCTCTACGAGATGGCCCTGCGCTTCGATCCCAAGAACATGGGGATCCAGCTCTCGCTCGCGCAGGCGAAGCGGCATGCGGCGCCACCCGCGCTCGGCCGGCCCGCGCTCGCTCAAGGAGACGCTGCGCGAGCAGCTGCGCCGCGACGCCCTCGACGCCAAGCACTTCCTCGGCCTCGCCCACCTCTTCGCCGACCGCGGCGACGAGGAGCGCGCCCGCGAGTACCTCGAGATCGCCATCGCCAAGGACCTGCCCAACCCGTCGCCGCACAAGCTCTTCGGCCGCGCCCTGCTCAAGCGCCGCGAGTTCGCGCGCGCCGTGCTGCAGCTCTCGCAGGCGCGCCGCTACAACCCCTTCGACCGCGAGGTGGCCAACCTCCTCGGCCGCGCCCGCTACGAGCTGGGCGACCTCGCCGGCGCCCTGGCCGCCTTCACCGACGCCTTCCTGCTCGATCGGCGACCACGAGCGCGAGGACGCAGCGAAGCTCAAGGACCGCATCCAGGAGCTCAAGGAAGAGCTCAACTGGAGCAACGAGCGGCTCGCCTACGTCTTCCACCAGCGGCAGGAGGAGCTGCGCGTCGCCTTCGACCGCCTCGAGTGGCACCGCGAGCGCTTCCGCGAGGAGCGCCTGCAGGCGGCGGTCCCCGAGCCCGCCGCCGGACGTGCGCGGCAGCGGCCGCATCGAGCTGGCGGCGCGGCTGCGCCACCTCGACGCCTGGAGCCACCTGCGCGACGAGCAGATCTTCCAGCTCACCGAAGCGGTGGCCGAGGAGGAGCACGAGAAGGGGCAGCAGATCTTCGCCGAGGGCACGCCCGGGGCCGACCTCTACGTGCTCGAGAAGGGCGAGATCACCATCCAGCGGGCGACGCCGTACGGCACGTATCCCGCTCGGGCTGCTCAAGCCGGGCGACCTGTTCGGGGAAGTGAACTTCCTGACGCGGACCGAGCGCAGCGGCGACGCGGTGGCGTCGCAGCCCTGCCAGCTGCTGCGGCTGGACGCGCACCGGCTCGACGAGGTGATCCGCCGCGACCCCGAGCTCGGCGTGCAGATCTACTGGAGCTTCTGGCACAACCTCGCCTTCAAGCTGCGCTGCACCAACGAGCAGCTGCGCACGTTCTTCAACGAGGACGCGCATGCCCGAGAACCTGCTGCGCCTCAAGCAGCAGCGCACCTCGAGCGGCCGCGCGGCTGCCGGTGGACAGCGAGACGAAGATGCGCCTGTTCCGCGAGCAGGGGCTGTCGCAACCACGAGCTGATGGCGCTCGCCACCTTCTCGCGCGAACGCACCTACCCCGGTGGCGTCGGTGATCTTCGCCGAGGGCGACCCCGGCCGCGAGATGTACGTCGTCCTCGAGGGGCGGGTGCGCATCAGCAAGTTCATCCCCGGCGGCGGCGAGGAAGCGCTCGCCATCCTCGAGCGCGGCGACTTCTTCGGCGAGATGGCGCTCATCGACGGCCAGCCGCGCTCGGCGGACGCGCGCGCCCACGGCGGCCCGGTGACCGTGCTGGCGCTCGACGAGGCGACCATCAAGGAAGTGCTCACCGTCGACCCCGAGGCCAGCCTCGAGTTCCTTCAGCTCCTCTGCCGGCTGGTCGCCAAGCGCCTGCGCGAGATCGACGAGAAGGTCATCGGCTGGCGCATCATGTCGGGCCAGAGCGAGCAGGCCTCGGCCTAGTCGGGTTCGCCGTCAGAAGGCTGACGTGTCGCCGACCGAGGCGAAGCGACCGCTGGGGTTGCGGTACTGGCGCTGCAAGCCGGTCGCCGTGTCGGTGACGGTGAGCGTGTACTCGACGTTCGAGAGGGCGCCGTAGAAGACCCAGAACTTGTCGTTCAGGGGCCGACCGTCGAGCACCTTGACCATCACTTCGACGTTGGAGGCGCCGAAGAACCAGAAATAGCCGGTGTCGCCGGTGAGCGTCACCGCGGTGCCGCCGCCGCTGTTGCCGGCGAAGTCCGTCCAGGCCGCATCGACGGCGAAGCGGCCGCCCTGCAGGCACAGACGCGCCCCGGTCGGCACGCAGAGCGATGAGGGCTCCCCCGCTGCCGGGGCCACGCCGCTTCGGTCGGACGTCCGCGACGCTGCCAACCGCACCGCCGCGGGAGCCGCGCCCTGCGCGAACGCGCTGGTGTCGCCCACGGAAGCGAACGTGCCCGACGGGTTGACGTACCTCTTGACCTCGCCGGTGCGCGTGTCGGTCACGGTGAGCGTGTACTCGACGCTGGAGAGCGCGCCGTAGAACACCCAGTGGTGCCCGTTGAGGCCGGTGCCGTCGAGCACCTTGACGGTCAGCTCGACGTTGGACGGGTCGAAGAACCAGAAGTAGCCGGTGTCACCGCTCAGCACCACGGCGTGACCGCTGCCGGTCCGCGCCGCGAAGTCGCGCCAGGTGACCTCGACCCGGAACCTGTCACCCTGCAAGCAGAGTCGCTCCTCGCTGCGCGTGCACGGCTCGAGTGCGCCCAGCGGCAGGGCCCACAGCTCGCGGCCCGTGACGGCGTCATCGGCCGAGAAATAGAGCAGGTCGCCGGCGACCGTCAGGTCGGCGGGTGACGACGAAGCGGCCTGCGGAGCGATGTCTTGCACCAAGCACGTTCCGGCGCTAGTGCCATCGGAAACCCACAGCTCGCTGCCCGTGAAGATGTCGGCGGCAGTGAAATACAACCGCCCTTTGGCGACGACGAGATCGCGCGGGTCGCCGGATACCGGGCCGACCCCGATGTCCCGGACCATGACCGTTCCCTCGGTCGTTCCGTCGGTGCGCCAAAGCTCAATGCCGTGCGAGCCGTCGTCGGCCGCGAAGTAGAGCAGACCGCCGTAGGAAGCCACCGCCGGGCGAGCGAGGTAGTAGGGAGGCTCAGCCGGCGCCAGGGCCGCGACCTGTTGGGCGGTGCCTGGCCCTGCCTGCGTCCGCCATAGTGTGGAGACGCCGTGCTCCGTGCGTCTGAAGAGGAGCGCCCCGCCCTGCTCGTGCAGCCAGCTCACGGACCCTCCCTGCGAGACCGGCACGACCAGGCTGGTCCCCGCAGTGGTCCCGTCCGTGCGCCAGATGCCGCTGGTGGCCGCAAAGAAGACGAACGCCCCGAGCCGCGTGAACTCCGGATCGTAGGCGAACTCGCCGAGCGCGCCGTTCGTGAGCTGCCGCAGGCCCGCGGCGGTGCCGTCCGTCCGCCAGACCTGCAGGAGCGGAGAGTTGGCCAGGAAGTAGAGCTCGCCGCCGAGGTCGGTGGTACTCAAGGCGTTCCACACTCCGGAAGGCAGCGCCAGCAGCGGTGTCGTGCCGGCGGCCGTGCCGTCGCTTCTCCAGAGCGTGGTCTCCGCGACGCCCGAGCTCTCACGATTCGTCCAGATCACGGCGCTGTCACCGGCGGGCGCGATGTCCCCGATGCCGCCGATTCCGTCGAGCAGATTGTTCGTCGAGCTCGGGGTGCCTTCGGTCACCCACAGCCCCGAGTGCTGGAAGAAGACCCGGTTGCCGGCGCTCACGAACGGGTGAAAGAAATCGCTCCGTCCCCGGCAGTCGACGTGGCCCTCTTTCGCCAGCTCTGCATCGTGCGCTCCGGCACCCCAGAGCCCTCGTTCCTCTCCACATGCCAGGAAGGCGACCCGGTCGCCGGCTCGCCGCAGCTCGTACGGGTCGGAGCCGGCGCCTTCCACCACGGTCAAGGGGACCGTGCTCTGCGCCGTGCCGCGGCTCAGCCAGAGGTTCGCCGTCGTGAGCACGTCCGGAGACGCCCCGAACAGCACGGCATCGAGACGCGCCGAGTAGTAGAGGTTCGTAGCGGCGCGATGGAACGACTCGATCCTGAGCGTCCCTGCCGCGGTGCCGTCCGTCGCCCACAGCTCGTAGGTGCCCGGCGTCGGCGAGACCCAGAAGGACGTGCGGCCGTTGACGTCGGCGTGGGCTCCGGTCGGGCAGTAGCCGGTGTTGCAGTATGCGGCGACCTGCCGAGGCGCCTGGTTCGGCTCGACGATCCACAGCGAGTGCTCTGTGCCGGCCGACGCGGTGAAGAACAACCGATCCCCCGAACGCCAGAGACCATCCTCGACCGCGGCGCACGCAGGGCACGACAGCGGTTGGGCGCCGTGGCCTGCGGCGTCACTCGACCACAGCGAGTACGGGTCTCTCCCTTGTTCCGACGGCAAGAGGTAGTACAGCCGGCCGCCGAGCTGTTCGACCCAACCCCCAGGCACGCTGGCGGAGTAGATGACATGAGTGCTCAGCACCGAGAAGGTGCCGCCCACCGTGCCATTCGTCCTCCACACCGTCAGCGTGCCGCCGTCCGACGACGCCAGGAAGTACAGTTGGTCAGCCACGATGCGCGTGTCGTAGAGATCGACGAATTCGTTGGTGCCGAGCGTGCGGACGAGCTGGACGTCGGTGCCGGTGGCGACCCACAGCTTCTGCTCCGCCACGAAGACGCAGCGTCCCGCCACCGAGACCGCGGCAACGCTGGGGCTGGGATCGAAGGAGCGCACCACGACGGTGCCTTCGGGCGTGCCGTCGGTGCGCCAGAGCCTGGGCTTCAGGTCCTCCACCCCGCGGCCGAAGAAGTAGAAGGCACCGGAGGAGCCGGTAAAGCTCCAGCCCAGGTCCCAGAGCTCGGCGATCTTGACCGTGCCCTGAGGCGTGCCGGTCGAGGTCCACACCTCGCACCGGTAGGTCGGCGCAGGAGCGCAGTCCTGGAGGAAGAGCCTGCCCCCGATCACCACCTCGTGCGCTCCGGAGGTGAGTCGACTGTTGCGAAGCTCGGCTCTCAACAGCGCGGTGCCGGATGCGGTGCCGTCGGTCGCCCAGGCCGCCCTGACGCCGGGCCGCATCTGGCCGACGTAGAAGGCTCGCTCGCCGTTGCCGCCGACGATGGAACCGGCGCCGAGAACGGCGCCGGCGAGGACCGGCTTCGTGCCGCTCGGCGTGCCATCCGTCAGCCAGATGCTCTCCACGCCGCTGCCGGCCGGCGCGACGAACAAGTCGCCGTTGCTCACCGGCTCGAAGTAGCTGGGGTAGAAATTGCCGCCCTCGTTGAGCGCCGGCGTGTTCGCTGCGAGGTCGGCGACCTGGTAGGCGAGACCCTCAGCGCCGGCGGCGGCGGGTTGCGGGGAGACGAGGAGCAAGGCTGCGACGAGCGACGACCGCACGGTCTTCAGGGGCACGCCCACCTCCGCTTCGTTGTAGCCCGGAAGGCTCGACTCTTACACAACGGTCGCCACGAGGCCATCACTCGCCTTCGCCTTCGCCTGGCAGGCCGACGGTCACCTTGAGCGCCTCAGGCCTGACGTGCCGTCGCGCCGCCGCCTCGACCTGCGCGCGGTCGAGCACGAGTCAGCTCAGCCTCGCACCACGCGGCGTCGTCGAGCGGCAGGCCCCAGTAGGCACCCTCGGCGAGCAGGTCGGCCCACTGGCGGGCGGTCTCGCGGCGGAAGGGCTCGCGGCCGAGGAGGTAGGTGCGCGCTTCCTGGAACTCCTCCTCGGTGATGCCGTCGGCGAGCAGGCGCTGCAGCTCCTCGCGCGCCGAGGCTTCGGCCTGCTGCCAGCGTGCTTCGGCGAGGTGGCGACGTAGACGACGAGGCGGCCGGGCTCGCTGCTGGCGCCGCCGACGACCGTCGCCTGCGCGGTGTAGGCGAGCCCTTCGCGCTCGCGCAGGCGCTCGGGGATGCGGCCGGTCAAGCCGGCGCCGGCGCCGAGGACGACGCCGAGCACCTCGAGCGCCGCGTGGTCGGGGTGCAGCCGCGGCACCGTGAGGTGGCCGAGGTAGAGGTGCGCCTGATCGACGGCGCCCGACGGTAGCTCGCGCCGTGCTTCGGGCGCGCCGACGGGCGGCGGCGGGTCGGCGAGCGCGGCGCTGCCGCCGACCAGCGGCGCCGAGCAGCTCGCCGAGTCGCTCGCGCACCGCCTCCTCGGCGATCTCGCCGGCGACGGCGACGATGACGCCGCGCGCGAGCGACGCCGCGTGGAAGGCGCGGCACGACTCGGCGTCGAGCGCGGCGAGGCTCGCGCGGTCGCCCTGCGTCGGCCGCGCGCGCGGGTTCGGGGTGTAGAGCTGGTCGAGGAACGCCCACGAGGTGCGCAGCTCCGGCTGGTCCCATTCGCTCTCGAGCTCGGTCTCGCCCTGGCGCCGCGCGAAGGCGAGTCGGTCGGCGGGAAAGGTGCTCTCGAGCAGCAGCTCGGCAGTCCACGCGAGCGCGCAGCTCCCAATCGGCGGCGAGCGCGTCGACGGCGAGCCCGTGCGCCTCGTAGCCGCCGAAGCCGTGCAGCGTGGCGCCGCGATCCTCGGCAGCGGTGGCGAGCGCGCGCCAGTCGCGCGCCGCCGTGCCCTCGGTGAGCAGACGGCCCGCCGCCCACGAGATCGCCCGGCCGCGGCTTCGGCGCGCGCGCCGCCGCGCAGCCAGACGCGGACCGCGACGACCGGCACCCCGGCACCCGGCGCACGCGCAGGTCGAGACGCGGCGGCGCGACTGCGGGTGGCAACGTGGGTCCGGGGTCGAGGGTCAGGTTCGACTTCAGCCACGCCGCCGCCTCTTCGCCGGCAGCGCCCAGCCGATCACGCCGCGGTCGGGTGACAGCCATCGCCGCGCCGCCGCCTGCAGCTCCTCCGCGGTGCGCAGCGAGCGCCGGCGGCGACGCTGCGCTCGGCATGCGCCTTCGTCGAAGAGCGCCAGGCCGTAGCCGATCGATGAGCGCCTGCTGGTGCGCCTGCTCGTTGCCGAACACCCAGTCGGCGAGCAGCGAGACGCGCGCGCGGGCGAGCTCCGCCTCGTCGAGTGGCGCCTCGCCGAGCACGCGCAGGTGAGCCAGCACGCGCTCCTCCACCTCGCGCGGATCGGCACCCTCGTGCAGCTCGGCCTCGACGGTCACCGTGCCCGGCCCCAGCGCCGACGGCAGCATCGGCGTCGACGAAGAGACACACCTCGCGCTCCTCGACGAGGTCCCGCCGCAGGCGGCTCGTGCGTCCGTCGGCGAGCGCTCCCACCAGCACGCGCAGCAACGCGTGATCTGCATGGTCCGCGGGCGGCGCCGGCAGCGCCAGCAGCATGCGGCGGCACCTCGCCGTGGCGCCGTTCGACGCGCGCGCAGCTCGGCGGGCGGCTGCCACGCCGGCATCGGCAACCGCGGCGCCGCGCCGCGCTCGAGCGCGCCCAGCGTCGACTCGATCGCAACGAGGTCGCTCTCCCCCACCGCGCCAGCCACCACCATCGCCGCGTTGTCGGGCCGATAGAACGCGCGATGGAACGCGGCGAGCTCCTCGACGCCCGTCGCCAGCAGCTCCTCGCGCGGGCCCAGCACCGGCCGCGCGTACGGGTGCTCGCCGAAGAGCGCCGTCGCCACCGCCTGCTCGAGAGCGTCCCACGGATCGCTCTCGTACATCGCCACCTCTTCGAGGATCACCTGCCGCTCGCTCGTCCACCTCCGCGGGTCGAGCGTCAGCGCCGTCATGCGGTCGGCCTCGATCGCCAGCGCCTCGCGCCAGACGCGCGCCGCGAACTTGAAGTAGTAGACCGTCGCGTCGTGGCTGGTGTACGCGTTGTTGCTGCCGCCGAGCGCCTGCGTGCGGCGATCGATCTGGCCCGGCCCGTAGCCCGGCGAGCCCTTGAACATCATGTGCTCGAGGAAGTGCGCCACGCCGCCGTGCCCGGGCGGCTCGTCGCGGCCGCCGGCGCGGTACCAGAGCGTCGTCGAGACGATCGCGAGCCCGGGATCTCGACCAGCAGCACGTCGAGCCCGTTGGCGAACCGGTGGCGGTGACGCCGGCCGGGAAGGGCGGTGGTGGCGGGCGGCGCGAGCGGCAGCGCGGCCGCGGCGGTCGAGCCTTCGACGGTGTGAGAGCGGTGGCGGCAGGTCGGGCGCGGGCGCGGCATCGGGAGGAGTCTAGCCAGTCTGACGCGACGGCGAGGCCATTCTGCCGGCAGCCGCCGTTGGAGTAGGCTCGCAAGCGATGTTTCGGCACCCGCTTGGGCTGTCCGCCTCCATCATCGGAGCGCTACTTGCGGTCGCACCGACGGTTGCGGCGCGCGCCTCGATCGTGTTCTGCAGAGCTGCACCCGAAGAGAAGGTCGTGCACTCGCCCAACGGCCGATTCGCCGTGCGGATCGTGCCCGGTCACCGCGACGGCTTCGAGCCGGCGTCCCCGCGCGATGCCACCGCGCCGCCGCCCGTCGAACAACCGGCGCGCGCGGTCCTTTACGAAATGCTCGCCGGCGGCTCCATGCAGCAGCTATCCACCTTCGAGCTGCACAATCCGTGGGCGCCCTTCGAAGTGCTGCTCACGAACGACGGCCAGCGGCTGGTCACCAGGGGCAATTGGTGCATCCGGAGCCACGACTTCGCCATCTACCGTTGGGATGGGACTTTCGTTCGCGGGTTCCGCTCGATGGACCTGCTGGTGGATAGCGACAGGAATGGCCCGGTGGAATGGTTGCCTGACGTCCGCATCGACGACGAGACGAACCGTCTGGTGCTGGAGGTCTCGGGGTGCCGGCGAGCCCTCGACTGCACCGAACGGCGGGTGCGGGCCATCGAGATCGATCTCGCCGACGGCGAGCCGGTACGCCCTCCGCGACCGCTCTTCCCCTTCATCGAGCCGCGCGTCACTGTGCATTCGCTTGCCGCGGAGGAGCAGGCGGCGCTGGGCGACTTCCGGGAGCAGTGCCCGGAAGCGCCGGCCGAGGACATTCCGCACCTCTCCTTCGCGACGCTGTCGAAGGAGTTGGTGGATTCCGCCACCCCGATCTACACCGAGACCGCAAGGCGGGCGCGGTTGGGCGGCCGCGTCGTGCTCCAGCTCGCGCTCGAGCGCCGCCGCAACGGCTTCTACCACGTCGGCTGCGTCGCCGTCCTGAAGGACGTGCCGATGGGGCTGGGCGAGGCCGCGAGCAGAGCCATGAAGATCTGGATCTTCCGCCCAGCCGCCCTCGGCCAGCCGTACGCCACCACGACGGTGGCCGTCGACTTCGCGATGGTCGAGGTCCCGCCGCCCGAGAACTGACGGGCGCGGCCGCGCCGCGGCCGCTACTCGTCCTGCGCAGGACGGAAGTGATCCTAGGCGGAAGTGCCTGCGGCACCGGCGGCCGACGGTGGTGCCGCTTGCCGCCTTCGCAACCCGCGGACCGCGCCCCACGCCATCGTCTTGCCGAGGTGCGCCCGCAGGTCGTCGAAGAGCGTGTAGAACACCGGCACCACGAGCAGCGTGAGCAGCGTCGCCACCGTCATGCCGCCCACCAGCGACACGGCGAAGCTGGTGTACGACATGCCGATCGAGGTGCTGCCGGCGAGCAGCAGCGGCACCATGCCGAACACCGTCGTCATCGCGGTCATCATGATCGGCCGGAAGCGGCGATGGGTCGCGAGGACCAGCGCCTCCTCGCGCTCGTGCCCCGCCATGCGCAGGCGGTTGACGTAGTCGATGAGGACGATGCCGTTGTTGACGACGACGCCGATCAGCACGACGACGCCCACCATGCCCAGGAAGTCGATGTCGAGGCCGCTGATCAGGTGCCCCCAGGCGACGCCGAGGAACGCCAGCGGGATGGTCAGGACGATCGACAGCGGCAGCACGAAGCTCTCGAAGAGAAACGCCATCAGCAGGTAGATGAAGACGATCGACAGCGCGACGGCGAAGAGCAGCGCCTTGGCGTCCTCCGGCATCCCCTGCCGCAACTGCTCGCCCAGCCGCACGCCCTCGGGGAGGTCGATCTCCGCCAGGGCCGTCGCCAGCCCTTCCTTGGCCTCCTTCTCCTTGCCCTCCGCGAGCTCGAAGACGAGCTCGCGGGCGGTGCGGCGGTCGCTGCGCTCGATCTCGCGCGGCGCCGGCAGGAAGCGGCTGGTGGTGAGCGAGCGCAGCGGCAGCAGCTCGCCGCCCGGCGCCGGGCACCGCGAAGTCCTCGAGCTGCGCGAGAGTGGCGCGGTCCTCTTCGCGGAAGCGCACGCGCACCGGCACCTCCTCGCCGTCCTGCGAGTAGCGCGGCAGCGACTGTCCGCGCAGCGCGTAGCCGACGACGGCGGCCACCACCTCGGGCGAGACGCCGAGCCGCTGCGCGCGGTCGCGGTCGACCTCGAGGGCCACCTCCTCGCTCGGCCGGTCGCCGTCCTTGCGCACGCCGAGGACGCCGGGGACGGTCGAACAGCCGCGCCGTCACCGCCTCGGCGGTGGCCTCGAGCTCGCCGACGTCCTCGCCGTAAAGCGGCACCCGGAAGGTGCCCTTCTGCTCCTTCTCCTGCTCGCTCTCCTCGCCGGTGTAGAAGCGCACGCCGGGCTTCTCCGGCAGCAGCGTGAGGAGCTCGGCCGTGATCTCGCGCGGCGTCGGCCCGTCCTCGCGGTCGGGCGGGAACCAGCCCTCGATCTCGCCGACGGTGGCGCGGTGGAAGAGGAACCAGCCGGCGAGCTGGAAGTCGTCTTTCTTGCCCCGCCACCACTTTTTCGCAGCGGAGGAAGAACTGCTCCGCCTCCTCGAGCGTGGTGTCCTGCGGCAGCTCGACCTCGATGTGGAAGCCCTGCTGCTCGTCCTCCTGCTGCTCGACGACCTCGACGACCTTGCCGAACACGGCGAAGGTGCCGATCAGGGTCACCAGCAGCAACATGGCGACGTCGAAGCGGCGGCGCAGCCCGCGCCGCAGCAGCCGCTCGTAGAAGTCGTTGAGCCGCCCCATCGTGCCTTCGTAGAAGTGGCGCAGCAGGTCGTTGAGGCGCTGGTGGGCGCGCCGGAAGGCCGACGGCCGCTCGTGGCTGCCGTTCCTGCCGACCGCGTGCGGCAGCGTCAGGTAGACGGCGAGCGGCACCAGCACGAGGGCCACGATCAGCGAGGCGACGACCGAGATGCAGATCGGCATCGCCAGGCGGACGAGGAAGAACTGCCCCTCCCCTTCGACCAGCGACGCGGGCAGGAACACGATGACGGTCGTCATCGTCCCCATGGTGATGGCGAGGGCGATTTCCTTGGCGCCTTCGATGCACGCCTCCCGCGCCGGCATGCCTTCGCGGTAGAAGCGGAAGATGTTCTCCGCCACCACCACCGAGTTGTCGACCAGGATGCCGGTGGCGATCATCAAGCCGAGCAGCGAGATGATGTTGAGGCTCTCGCCCGCGAAGTACATGACCGCCAGCGCCATCAACAGCGAGAGCGGGATCGACAGCGTGATGATGGCCGTCATGCGGAAGCGGCGCAGGAAGAAGAAGATCACCAGCACGGCGCAGAGCGCGCCGAGCGCCCCCGCCTCCACCAGCTTGCCGAGGCTCTCGAAGATGATCTCGCGCTGATTGAAGAGCTTCTCGACACCGATGCCGGCGAGGCGCGGGCTCTCCGCCAGGCGGTCGATCTCCTCCGCCACCCGGCCGGCGACCGCCACGGTGTTGGCGTCGCCCTCCTTGAACACCTGGAGCGCCACGGCGGGCAGGCTCATGGCGCGCACGCGGAAGGTCGTCTCCGGCTCGGCGTAGCGGATCGTCGCCACGTCGGCGAGCCGCAGCGTGTTTCTTTCACCCTGAGCGTTTCCTTCACCCTGAGCGCTTCCTTCACCCTGAGCTGGCCTCAGCGGCCGCTGCCGCAGCTCCTCGACGCTGCGGTAGCGCGCCACCGAGCGCAGCAGCAGCTTCTTCCCCGCCGCGTCGACGTGGCCGCTGGCGAGGGTGAAGTTGTCTCCCGCGAGCTCGGCGGCGAGGCCGTAGATGTCGAGCCCGGCCGCCTGCGTGCGCTCGCGGTCGAGCTCGATGAGGATCTCCTTTTCCAGCTGCCCCTGCACCTCGACACTGGCCACGCCGTCGAGGCGCTCGAGCGAGCGCACGATCTCGTCGCGGATGAGGTCGTACGAGTTGGTCACCGACGGGTCGATGGTGAGCCCGTAGAGCGCCACCGGGATGCCGGTGTCGTCGTGCTTGCGGATGAAGATGCGCGGGATGTCCGGCGGCAGCCGGGCGCGGGCGCGCTCGACCCGGTCGCGCACCTCGCGGTAGGCGATGTCCATGTCGGTGCCCTGCTTGAACTGCAGCCAGACGCGGGCGATGCCGGGGTTGCCGCGCGAGCGCAGCATGGAGAGGCCGCCGATGGTGGCGAGCTCCTCCTCGAGCGGGCGGACGATCTTCTCCACCACTTCCTCGGGGGGCGCGTCGCGCCAGGGGACGAAGACGCCGAGGAAGGGCTCGGAGAAGCCCTTCGGGATGAGCTCGAGCGGGATGCGGGTGGTGGCGACGGCGCCCACCACCAGCACGCTGGCGAGCAGCACGAGGACGGTGACGCGCCGGTTGAGCGACAGCTCGGGCAGCCGCGATCCGAGGTCTCTCATCGTGCGCCCTCCGCCGTCGGTTCCGCGCCTTCGACCGCCGCCGGCTCCTCAGCTTCCACGTGCCGCCGCCCGCGCAGCCGCTCGCGCGCCGCCTCGGTCAGGTAGTAGAGGACGGGGATCACCACCAGGGTCAACAGCGTCGACACCACCATGCCGCTGATCACCGTCACCGCCATCGGCGCCCGCAGCTCGGCGCCGTCGCCGATGCCGAGCGCCATCGGCACCAGGCCGAGGGTGGAGGTGGCGGTGGTCATGAAGATCGGCCGCATGCGCACCTCGCCGGCGACGAGCAGCGCCTCGCGCACGCCCATGCCGCGGCTGCGCAGCAGGTTGGCGTAGTCGACGAGCACGATGGCGTTGTTGACGACGATGCCGGCGAGCAGGATCATGCCGAGGAAGACGACGATCGACAGGCTGGTGCCGAGCAGCCAGAGCACGACGGCGCAGCCGAAGAACGCCAGCGGGATCGAGAAGAGCAGCAGGAACGGCTGCACCAGCGACTCGAACTCGGCGGCCATGATCACGTAGACGAGGAAGATGGCGAGCCCGAGCGCGAGCCAGAGGCTGCCCGCCGAGCGCTTCCACTCCTGGTGCTGGCCGGTGATCTCCCAGTGGATGCCGGCCGGCCAGTCGACGCGGCCGAGGGCGCGCTCGATGGCGGCCACCGCCTCACCCAGCGAGCCGTCGCCGAGGTTGGCCCGCACCAGCGCCACCCGGCGGCCGTCGACGCGGCGCACCTCGCTCGGCCCCTCGCCGAGCTGCACGGCGGCCACCGCCGACAGCGGCACCGGCCGCTCGCCGCCGGGGTTGACGACGAGCTCGCGCACGTCGTCGATGGCCTGACGGTCGTCCTCGCGCAGCCGCACCACCATCGGGATGCGGCGGTCGCCGACGTCGAAGCGCGAGGCCTCGAAGCCGCGCACCAGGTTGCGCACCCGCTCGGCGACCTGCTGCGAGGTTGAGGCCGTAGCGGGCGAGCAGATCGCGGTCGTAGACCACCTCCACCTCCGGCGCGCCGCGCTCGAGCGTGGTCTCGACGTCGCGCAGCTCGGGCAGCTCGGCGAGCTCGGCCCGCACGCGCTCGCCCTGCGCCTTGAGCTCGTCGAGCTTCTCCCCCTGCACCTCGACCTCGATCGGGGTACGGAAGCTGAACAGCACCGGCCGGGTGACGCGGTGGTCGAGGTCGGGGATGGCGGCGAAGCGCTGGCGCAGGTCCTCGATCACCGCCGCCTCGACGCGCGGGTCGGCGTCGGCGAGCACCACCTTGAAGCGGGCGGTGTGCTCCCCCTCGTCGGAGCGCTGGGAGAGCAGCGGGTCGAAGCCGTAGGTGGTGAGCAGCGACTGGATGGTGCGGCCGCCGTTCTCTTTGTCCTTCTCGCGGCGCCGCTGGTCGTCGAGGATGGCGCGCTCGACCGGCGACAGGCGCTGCAGCGTGCCTTCGAGCGGCGTGCCGGGCGGCAGCGAGAGCTCGAAGGTGAGCTCGCCCTGGTGCACCTCGGGCAGCAGCTCCGAGCCGAGGTCGGCGAAGAGCCAGAAGGTGAGCCCGAGGCAGGCGACGATGAGCGCCACCACGACGCCGGGCCGCGCCAGGGCGCCGCCGAGGAGCCGCCGATAACCCGCGGCGGTGCCGGCGAGAACGCGCTCGGTGGCCGCCACCGGACCGCGCCGCATCACGGTGCCGAGCGGCCGGCCGACGAAGCGCACGAGCACCCGGGCGAAGCCGACGAGCAGCAGCATCAGGGCGAGCGCGAGCAGGCCGAGCAGCTCGAGCACGATGCCGAGCACGAGCCGCACGAGGAAATAGGGGAACAGCAAGATGCGCGCGATCAGGCGCCCGCCGCCGACGTCGTCGCGGAACCGCCGCCACGAGGCGAAGCGTAGGAGGCGGAAGCCCTCGTCGACGCCGCCGAGCTGCACGCCCTGCCGCGAAGCCAGCATCGGGATCAGCCACACCGCCACCACCAGCGAGGCGATGTTGGAGACGATCACCGCGAAGGCGAGGTCGCTGAAAGCCTGCCCGGCGACACCCTCCACGAACACCATCGGGAAGAAGACCGCGATGTTGGTGAGCGTCGAGGCGGTCACCGCCGCGCGCACCTCGCTGGTGCCGCGGATGACCGCCGGCACGAGGTCGTCCCCTTCCTCGCGGCAGCGGAAGATCGACTCCAGCACGACGATCGAGCAGTCGACCAGCATGCCGACGCCGAGCGCCAGGCCGCCGAGCGACATGATGTTGAGCGAGACGCCGAAGATGTTGAGCGGCGCGAAGCTCATCGCCAGCGCCGCGGGGATGGCGACCGAGATGATCGCCGTCGTGCGCGCGTTGCCGAGGAAGAGGAAGAGCACCGCCACGGCGAGCAGGCCGCCGACGAGGGCGTTGCTGCGCAGCTCGGCGATGCTGGCGCGGATGAACTCCGAGCGGTCGGCGACGAGGGCGAGCTTCACCCCTTCGTCGCGGTAGAGCTGGGCGGCGAGGGCGAGGGCCTTGCGCTCGCCACCTTCAGCCTCCGCCTGCTTGTCGCCCTTCGCATCCTCGTCCTTCTCGCCCTTCTCACCCTTGGCCGGCTCAGGCTTGCCGTCCTCCCACTTGCCGAGTGCCAGCCGTACGCGCTCGGAGAGCGCCACCATGTTGGCGTCGGCCTCCTTGAACAGCTCCAGCCGCACGCTCTCGGCACCGTCGGTGCGCGACAGCAGCTGGCGCTCGCGGTGGGCGCGCTCGACGCGGCCGAGGTCGCGCACGCGCACCTCGCGGCCGTCGAGGGTGGCGACCACGGTGTCGGCGATCTGCCCCAGGTCCTGGTACTCGTTGAGCGTGCGCACCATGTACTCGGTGGTGCCCTGCTTCAGCGTGCCGCCGGCGACGTTGACGTTCTCCTGGCGCAGGCGGTCGATCACCTGGCCGATGGTGAGGCCGGTGCGGTCGAGCTCGGACTCGTCGAGGAGGACGTGGATCTCCTCCTCGAGGCCGCCGCGTACCTGCACGGCGGCGACGCCGGAGATCGGCTCCAGGGCGCGCTTGATCTGCAGCTCGGCGATGCGGCGCAGGCGACGCAGCCCCTCCTCGCCCCGGAACTCGGCGCCCTCCCCGGAGAGCGACAGCTCCATCACCGGGTCGAGCGAGGGGTCGAAGCGCAGCACCAGCGGCCGCCCCGCCTCCTCGGGGAGGAAAACGGTGTCGAGCTTCTCCAGCGTGTCCTGCACGGCGTCGGACATCTGCGTGTCCCACGAGAACTCGAGCACCACGTCGGAAACGTCGGCGCGCGAGACGCTGGAGACGCGCCGCAGCCCGGCGACGACGCCGAGCGCCTCCTCGATCGGCCGCGAGATCTCGTTCTCGACCTCCTCGGGCGCGGCACCGGCGTACTCGGTGCGCACCGTGAGCGTCGGATACGACAGCTCCGGCATCAGCGCCAGCGGCAGCCGGAAGTAGGAGAGGGCGCCGAAGACGATCAGCGCCAGGAAGACCACCGCCACCGCCACCGGGCGGTGGGTGGCGAAGGAGCGCAGGGCGTCGACGCGGCGGTGCAGCTCGGTCGAAAGAGCGCCGGCAACCGTCGGTTGCGGTGTCGACGCCGGCTCCGACGCCGTACCCGGTTCCGCGCCGTCGCGCTCGCGCCCGCCGCCTCCATCGGCCCGCGGCGGAGGGCCGTCGCGCCCTTCGTCAGCCGGCACGACCCGCCCCCTGTGCCACGCTGGCCGCCGGCCGGGCCGCCCCGGGCGCGCCGATCACCCGCACCTTGGCGCCCGGCTTGAGGCCCGCCTGCCCCGCCACCACGACGCGGTCGCCGGGCGCCAGGCCCTGGCGGATCTCGACATGGGCTGCGTCCTCGAGCGTCGGCTGCACGAGCAGCCGCTCGACCGTGCTGTCGGGCTTCAGGCGATAGACCCACGCCTGGTCGTGGTCGAGCAGCAGCGCCCGCTTGGGCAGCAGCAGCGCATCCTGGCGCACGTCCGTCACCAGCTGCACGTCGAGGAACATGCCGGGCATGAGCCCCGGCTTGTGCGGCACGCGGACCGTCACCTTCACCGTGCCGCTCTTCGGATCGACGACCGGCGCCACGCGGTCGACGGTGCCGGCGAAGACGACGCCGGGCATCGCCTGGGTGAGGATGCGCACCGCTTGGCCGGGACGGACGCGGACGAGCTCGCGCTCGGGGACGTAGACGCGCACCACCAGGCTGCCGAAGTCGACGATCTCGAACAGCGTCTGGTCCATCGTCACCGCGTCGCCCGGCTTGACCCGCCGCACGGCGATGGTGCCGGCGATCGGGGCGCGGACCTCGGTGTAGCCCCAGGCCTGCCGCGCGTCGGCGAGGGAGATCTCGAGCTGCTCGAGATCGTGCTTGGCCTCGCTGAACTGCTGCGCGCTGATCAGCTTCTGCTCGAAGAGCCGCTCCTGCCGCGCGAAGTCGGCACGCGCCTTGGCGAGCTGCCCCTGCGCGCGCGCCACGCCGTGACGCTGCTCGTCGTCCTGGAGCTTGGCGAGGATCTGGCCGCGGCCGACGTGCTGCCCTTCCTCGACGAGGAGCTGCACGACCCGGCGCTGCGACGGGCTCTGCGAGTGCACCGGCACCGACTGCTCCGCCTCGAGGTCGGCCGAGTAGCGGAGCACCGCCTCCATCGGCCCGCGACGGAGGGTCGCCACCTCGACCGGCGCCGCCTGCGGCGCGGCGGGCTTGTCCTTCCCGTCGGCGGCCTCGCCCTTGGGCTTCTCGTCGCCCTTGCCCCCAGAGGCGTTGGCGCGCGAGTCGCCGCCGCAGCCGGCCGCCGACAGGGCGGCGAGAGCGACGAGCGTGACCGCGCCCAGAGTGGGCACGAGCGAACGGTTGATCGCGAGTCTTCTCATGGTCATCCCTTCCGGCTGCCGAGCCCCCGACGGGGCTGATCCGGTATCGTTGCCCACAATACGCGCCAGCCTCCCTCACTTTACGGGCATCTGGTGGCGAAGGTTCCGACTCCATGAAGACCGTCCTGTTCGTCTGCGAGCACGGTTCCGCCAAAAGCGTCGTGGCCGCCGCTCACTTCAACCGACTCGCCGCCCAACGGGGTCTCGACTTCCAGGCCGTCTCGCGCGGGACCGATCCCGATGAGGCCAACCATCCGGCGGCGGTAGAGGGTCTTCGCGCCGACCGGCTCGAGCCTCAGGCGAGGCCGCAGCTCCTTTCAGCGGGCGACCTGCAGTCGGCTGCTCGCGTGATCTCGTTTTCGGACCTGCCGGATCGTCATTCCGTCCCGACCACCATCCAAGTCTGGACGGTGCCTGCGGTCAGCGAGGACTACGCCGCTTCGCGCGACGCCATCGTCGATCGCGTCGCCCAGCTGGTCGAAGATCTGGGTCGCGGAGGAGAGCCCGACTGATGGACGAGGACCTCGACCAGCTCTCCCGCGAGCAGCTCATCTCCGAAGTGAAGCGCCTGCGCCACGGCATCCGCCAGCATCGCGACAGCTCCGGGCAAGACCTCTGCTGGCATCACCCTGCGCTCTGGGGACTGCTTCCCGAAAAAACCGATCCGGTGCCCGCGGTACCGGCATGGCCTCAGTTCCTGCGTGGATGCCTACGGTATCGCGAGTCCCTGGACAGACAGCTGCCGACTGCGCCACGCATCACCGACGAGCTCGAGCGGTGACGTTTGAGCAGGCCCGCCAGGGCCCTAGGTCGCGGCCGTGGAGGGCTGGAGGGCGAGGATCCTGAGGAGGAGGAGATCGAGGGTGCCGAGGACGAGGTCGTTGGGTTTTCTCGTATCGGTTTCCTAGGGGAGTGTACAGATGGTTCCCCTCGGTAAGCAAGGGGAGACTCACGCCGTGGAGCAAGGAGGGCAGGGAAACGCCATGCCGCGTCCGTCTATCAGGATCCACCAAACAACTGGATGGCTGGCGGCACGGTTCTCGGTCGATCCGCTGCACTTTGTGGATCCCAACCGGCGCCCCCTCTGGACACCGAGAGGCACGGAGTGTCTTCGGCATTCGCCAAGAAACTCCTAGAGGGAGGCTGACACTAAAAACGACAACGGCTTGTCGCGTTATGATCCTCAACCGGCCCGTGGACCAACGACCAAACTAGAGATGTCGGCCGCGGGAACGCCGCTGCGACGCGACACTCGCGGTCGTCTAGCGCCCCACGACTGTCGGCAAATGCTAAGTTAGAGGCGTCCGAGCAACGATGGTGGCCACTTCCATATCCCTCCCGAAGCTCGCTCTGTCCGCCGCTGCTGCGTTCTACGGCCTTGGCGTTGCTGGCGCTGCGCAGGTCGAGTCTCAAACTTATGAGGTCACGCCCGGCGGAAGAACCGGCGCAATTTGCCGTGATGGCTGGAGGAGTCATGCGACCGGCCGAGGCGCATGCTCTTGGCACGGCGGTGTGGCGTACTGGACGTTCACCGAGACGCACCAACGCGAAGTACGCGCCTCTCCTTTAGCGAGGACTGAGCGAGCCTTCTGGTATCTCGGCCATCTCAGCCTTGCTGTCTCCGGCGCCCTCGCCTTCGCGAAGACTTCGCGAGCGACGAGCCCTTCGAACTCGGCAACCCCGCCCCACGCCCCACCGTCCGTCAGGCCGTTTCCACCATCTCAACGGCAGCCCCTTCCGCCAGTCGGCCGGAATGGGCCGTGCCCAACCTGTGGCCGCGCTCTTGTACGGCGCAGGCGACGTTCCGACCATCGTCCCTTTCTGGGCTGCTCCGGCTTTCCCTCATGCCGCTACACTCGGAACGTCAGCAGATCGCCACGGCGCCGTAAATGACAGGCCCGACCAACCATTCGCTGAAGCCGACGGCCGCTGAACTCAAGTTTTGTTGGGCGACAGGTTGTCACATCTATGGACTCCGACCACTCCAAAGACCGGAGCAACTACAACTTCCCAAGTTCGCGATTTCATAGGCTAAGGAGAAACACCATGACCGTCGTCCGCCGACGCACCTGGATTGCCACTATTCTCCTGCTCGCAGTTCTTGCTGCGCCGCTCGCATCGGCCGACGAGGTCGTCGCATTCAACGTCGAGACACACAAGTACCATTGCCTCGATTGCGTGTGGGCCATTCGCTGCACTAGGAACTGCGTCAAGGTCTCGGTCTCGGAGGCTAAGCGGCGCGGGGGTATCCCATGCAAGGTCTGTGGAGGGTCGTGCGAATGAGCGATCGTCGTCGTCCTGTTGCTTGGGGTACTTCGGTTGCTCATCGTTGGCCTTCTCTGTGCCCTGGGCATCATGCAGTACCGAACTCTCCAACGCCTTGAGGATGGTGTGGAAGTCACGGGCTGGGTGCCAACGGACGTCCAGAACACAGTTCAGTCGAGGTCGAGAACACGCCCGACGTAAAGATCGTCAACACTCCGCTCGAGGTCGAGAGCTAGTGAAAGAGTCCAGCCGGCAAGTTGCGGTTCTAGGCTAACCCCTCTCCAGGGCGGGCCTGCCGCCGTCGGGGCAGCAGCGCAGCAGGTGGCGCGGGTTCTTGGCGCGCCGGGGAGTGTGGCCAGCCGCGGACAGCCTTGTCCCTCGGCGTGCGGTCAACTCAAACTGGCTGCAGGGGAAAAGGCCTGCTCGCGTCCGTCTAATAGGGAACACGACGCCAAGGTAGGAATCTGGTCGTTCCCGTGCGAGCGGCGCCGGATTCAGACGTGCGTGTCGATTCCCTCGCGATGAGCGGTTGGCCATGAAGTCAGAGCTACCCCCATCCCTAGCCCCACACGAAGAGGTCCCCCATCCGTCGGCAGACCTCATGGCCAAGCGCGCAAGATGGTTCTACTGGGCAGCGATAGCCGCGGTTCTGGGGCTCCCGGTCACCGTCATCGGTGTCGTGGTCACCTACGTTGTGGGAACGAATCCCCGAGTCCCGGCTCCGGTTGCGGGTACGCCTCCGCGTGTCGAGGAACCGCTCTCGACGCCGACAATCTCCGGCGGGACGCCGACCCTGGACCCCTCCCGCGCTCCACCGCAGCCATCCCCTCCGCACGACGTCCCACTGCCGCACAGCGAGCCAGGTGATGCCTGGCACCAACGGCCCGAGCCGGAGCCCCAGCCGGAGCCCGAGCCCTGGCCAGAGCCCTGGCCAGAGCCCTCGCACCTACAGCCGGAGCCTTCCTATTCGTCCACTCATCGCGAGCCGGCCGTCATCAGAACGCCAAGCGGAAAGACGCGCCCGCCGAGTCGAACGCCGGCAGCCACCCCTTTGGCGCCCGCGGAACCGGCTATCCGACCTCTGGCCGAGCCGACTCCACTGCCGGGTGAGTGGACATACGAAGAGACGGTCAACGCGGAAATCCGCGAACGAGCGAAGCCAGCGATGGAACTCGCACTACCCGAGGTCCCGGATTCTCTTCGCCCGCGACTTGCGGGCAAGGGCGTCCGATTGGTGGTGATCGTAGGCGTCGACGGTACACCCACTGTGGACGCCGTCTACACCCAGGGCGTGCCGCGCTTCATCGCCCAGCGAGTGGTTGATGAGGTGCTCCGCACCCCCTGGCGAGCCGCGCGAGACACCAGCGGCCAGCCGGTTGCCGACAGACTGGGTCTCGCCTTCCATTGGCCCTGAGCGCCACGGCGCCGGGGCACCGCAACCCGGAGACATATGTCCGTACCGATAACCGCCGCAACTGGCTACTGGACCGCGCTTCGTCTCTCCCCACCACTCGCTGCTGCCACGGTGTCGCCATTCGAGCTCCTGGGCATCGTGCTGGGGCTTCTCACTGCGATTGCCAGCGCCGTTGCCGCGTGGCAGACGCTGAAGACCAACCGATTGGAAGTCACCCTCGCCCGCTACCGCGACCACCTGCGACGGTCGCGCGTCATCCTTTATCTCGACCAGGACATCGTCCTCCTGGGTCCCCGGTTCTCCGGCAAGACCAGCGTCGCCGAGTTGTGGACCAAGCCCTGGGCCAACATCGACGGCATGCCGCACACCAACTACTGGACCAAGTACGAAGCGAGCATCTTCTCTCTCGGCGTCACCACGGAACGCGACCCAAACTACGACCTCGAGCGACCCCACGAGCGGGTGCTGCGTGCCAGGCTCCATGACTACCCAGGCGCCGACGAGTTTCGCCGCATGGCGGTCGAGCACCTGCCGGAGTTGAAGCAGGGGGCCGTCCTACTGCTCTTCTTCGACCTCGAGGCAAATCACCAGGGATGCCTGCCGACGACAAAGAACGACAACTACTACAGCCAGGCCTTCGTCGAGAGCTTTCAGCTACCGCGCGCGCTGACCACCCGCCTGGCCAAGGTCATCGTGGTATTCAACAAGCTCGACAAGCTGCCGCGGAGCTGGAGCCGCGAGAAGATCATCAGCGAGGTTCGCCGCTGCAACTCCGCGGCCGTGCAACGGCTCGATTCACTGTTCTCCGGGATCCTGGAATACCACTGCATCAGCGCCACTACCAACGAGGGCCTGATCGGTCTGCTGGGCGCGGCGGCGGCGAGCGGCCTGCCGGACGAAGCTAGGAAGGCCTTTCGGGAGCACCTACGCCGGCTTGAGCAGCTGGGCACGCGCCGCCCCCCGGACGATGCGCCGCGCCCCGAAGTCAGAAACCCATGAGGGTGGAGAACGTCGTCCTGCGGCTGAACCTCAAGGGCCTCGGAGAGAGCTTCTACTGGCGAGACGAGCCGCCCCCCTTTGCCAACTCCAGGGTGCAGCTTCTGCTGCCGCAAGTTGGCGGTCACCACCACGGCCCGAACATTGCTTTCAGCGCCGTGAACCAAACTGCGAACCGCTTCTTCTTCGCCACCGTCAGCTCGTGGCCCAAGCCCGACGAGTTCGGGCGGCGCGGGCTGTTGCTGGCGCATGGCGAGGTCATGAGTGTCGACGCCGGCAGCCGCGTGGACGTCCTTGGCGTCTGCCGACATTACTTGGCACTAACCCGGTTTCACGAGAGCGGTTTCCGATCGCTAGGCGGTGTCGTTGGCATGCTCGCCACGCAGGGCACGGTGAGCGACGTCAGAGAGTTGCTGGCCCATCTGCAGACCGGCGAGCTCGACGTGCGGTTCCCCGCCCAGGAAATCTGGCGCCTCAGCGAGATGGTTCAGAGGGGGCATCAACGTGCTGCGCAGAGGCTGCAGGTCAGCATTGCGTTTCCGGCCTCGCCCGCCGTCGGCGTCTGCGCAGTGATCGCGGCGCAGCTACGGACCGACCAGCCTAGTCATGCGGTCGGGGGAGCGCTCGAAGGCCTCGACGGGGTCGACTACCTCTTGTCGTCGGAGGATGCTCCAGGTTTCCGGCGCCTGCTGTTGGAGCCGGCCGATTCCTTCCTGTCGCGGCCGGGCAGCCACCCCGCGCCCGGTCCCTCTGCTCAACAGCCGGAAGAGCAGCCCGTCGCGCAGCCCGGGTCGCCGAACGCAATCGGCCCTGCCGTGATGGGCCCTACACGCCGGCTAAAGATCCTTGGCGTGCTGGCGCTGCTCGCCCTTGCCACGTTTGCCGGGCCACCGATCCCCAAGACGATGAGACCTGCCGGCTCCGCCCGGCTCGAGGCCAAGGGCGACTTCAGGCACCGTCGATCGGCTGACTTGGTGACTACTGTCCAACGCAAACCCGCCCCTGCTCGGCCAGCGCCCGAGTCGACTTCGCCGGGCGAAAATGAACGGGGGCTAATCGTCAGTCAGCTGTTCGGCGACTCCAACCAGGAACGCATGGAATCGCTCCGGCACCTCGACGAACAGCGCTGGCTCGACGCCACCACGGTAGATCGGGTACTCGGCAGCGCCGAGGACGACACCACCAACTTGGAGGGGGTCCTCGCCGCGCTGCTGTACCTCGAGCGCCGGGATTTAGTCTTGCTGGAACCGCAGGCGGCCCGTCTGCTCGTGTTGTTGGGCAAGGTCTCGAACAACGGGCCCCGGACGCGAACCGTCAGCGCCAGGCTCTTGGGACGGCTGGCAGGCGCCGAGCGGCCGGACCGCCGCTCGGCGGCACAGCCGTAGTCACGCGTGCAGCGAGCGATGACCGGCGACACAGAGGGGCGCCTTTGCCAGCCGATCCCGGCGTGCTCGCTGCACGACCGCCACTGGGTGCGAGCCGGCCGCAGTGGAGCATCACAGCGATCGAGCACGGCAGCGGCATCCACGGCGCCACCCTCCCGGCCACGCTGCTGGATACCACCACTCGCACCGGCTGCCGGCGCAGACGCCGTGGGAGAGGTGCGTTGCTCATCTGCGACACTGCCTGGCGACCGACGACGAGGCGGGCGGCCTCGACGCCGAGCTGCTCGGCGGTGTCGGCCTCGCTGGCTCGTTCATGGGGCCGTGGCAGACGGTGGTGCAGATCGACGTCGGCGCGCCGGTGGCGGGGTCCCGACAGCGGGGTTCGTCGCCTAGAGCTGCTCTTTCCTCAAACTGTTCAGGTGAGGAGCTTCTGCCCGCCACCTAGCCTGCCGACGTCGTGGTCCTCTATGATACAGACCTGCCGTATCGACGATCCAATGGTTTCGTTGCCACTGTTCTATGCGCTCATCGCCGGCTCCCTCCTTTCGCTGGCCATTGCCTGCATGTTGCTGGCGCGCCGCCTTGCCGCCGTGCGGCGAGAGGCGACGCGCACGAGGGTCCAGTTGGAGCTAGCCCTCGATGCCGCCAAGAAGGCCGAGTCGATCGCCGGTGCAGCCGCCACTGACACCGGCGCCGTGCGTTCGCGACTCGATCTCATCGCCGAGGATTATCGGCAGATTCGTTCCGAGAGCAGCTTGGATCGAAAGGCGATCGTGGAAGCCCTCGAGGCAATTCGTTGAAGCGGCGACCTGGCGCCGCGCGCGCGGCGGTGATCGTCGTGTTGGCGGCAACCGCGCAGGCCTGCTCGCCGGCCGAGGACCGCGGCGGTGCGCAGCCCACGCCGTCTGCCCTGCCCCAGGTATCGTGCCTGCCTCGGGTTTCGCCCGCGGGTCGTACGAACCGCGTCGAGAGCACGGGCGTGCGCGTCTACTGGGATGTCTCGAAGACCATGGACGACTTTGCGGATGTCAGAAAGACCCTCATCGACACACTCGACAGCCGGTGGTTGCCGCGAGCCGGGGCCGGGCTCGTCGGCCACGTTCTCGTCGGCGACAACTTGACCGAGCTAGCGCCCGGCCAGCTGTTAGGAAAACTGCCGAGAACCGACTGGTCCGCTCTCCACGAGGCGGCTCGCGATGCGGGGAAGAAGCTTGCCGACCAGTCGTCCGGAGTGGGGGCCGTCGTCATCGTCTCGGACATGATCTTGGAGGTTCCGCCCAAGGTGCGGTCGAGCGGTCCGGAGCTCTGCCCCGGACTAGCGATGCCGACGCGTGAGTTCGCCGGGCCCGCCTTTGGCCGCTGCTTCGCGGCTGGCATACGGGCCGGCGCGCCGGCAGCCGACGAGCGCGTCGGCGGGTTCTACGCGCAAGCGCTGCAGCATCCGCCCAGTGGCGCCGCGCGCAGCGTTTTCGTCACCATCCTCGCCACCAACGTCGAGCTCGGCCGAGCCATCGGGCACGAGCTTGCCACCAACCTTGGCGAGTCGGCCTTCTCCTCCCACCTGCTCGTCGACACCCTGACACCGCGCGACCAGCCTTCCTGCGAATGGCAGGAGTCCCGCGCATTGGTCCTCGACGACGACGCCGCCGGAACGTGCAAGGTGCGCTGTGCCGACGAAGGCATCGTGGGCGTGCTCTGCAAGACCGGGCTGCGGACCGCGACCAGCGGCGTCGTCGCACCGACGAGGCCGCGTGTGACCCTGGCCGTGCTCCGGGAGACGGCCGACAAGGATGCTCCCGGCAAGGACGTCTCGGCAGAGGATCCGCCGCGTGCCGCGGTGGTCGGCCCGCAGCTGCCCGACTCGCTGCACCTTCAGATCGGCTGCGAAAGCGGCCGTGCCGGCGAAGGCAACCTCGACCTCGTCCTCGAGGCGACCGTGCCATGGCGCTCTTCGGCCCTCCCTTTCGAGGTCACGGACCCCACCGCCCGCGATGCTTTCGAGTCGTTGCTGGTGGTGACGCCCGAGATCCTGGAACCGATTTCCGTCGACTTCAGGATCGACCTCTACGCGCGCTGAGTCGCCCGTGGGCCGGCCTCACGGTGGCGGCCTGACCTCGGCGTCCCCGCCGGTCCGGATGCTCTGCGCTACGGCGATGGTGACACGGCGGTCCGGCGCCACGTCTTGCTCATCGCGCTCTAGGCACGCGCTGCCCGGTGTCGGCCGGCTCTCGCCGAAGGAACGCACCGCCAACTTGCGGAGCAACCGCGAACGCTGTGGTTCCCTCCGCAGTTTGCCGTCAATGATATGGAACAGCGCCTGCGCCCGCTCTGAACCCAGCTCGAGGTTGCGCTTTTCCGTGCCCTGGCAGTCGGTGTGGCCGTCGATGAAGATCGTGTCGATGGCGCTCGCCGCCACGCCCATCCGCTGGTGCTGATTGACGAAGGCCTGCTCGGCGCGGATCACGCAGCTGCCCAGCGTCGTCGCGTTCTGCCGATACTCGTCCAGGATCCGCGCCCTGTTGACCTCAAAGCGCACCAAGTCCTCGCTGACCGTGATGCGGCAGTCCCTGGCGGTCACCACCCGGCCGGCGGCCTCCATGCATCCCTGGAGCTCCTCCAGGAACGGGCCCGCACCGCCGCAGATGGCGCGGTCCTTCTGCAGCTCGCGCACCTGCCGCGCGAGCTCGGCATTCTCCTTTTCCAGCCGCAGTCGCTCTTGTTCGGCCCGCTGATTGAGCGAGGCCACTGCAACCGTGCAGAGGAACAGCATCAGCGTCATGTCGGCAAAGGCCGGCCAGGGGTTGAGCCGCCGCCATGCCATAGCGCTACCGGGCGAAACGCCCAGCCAGGATGTCGCGCGCGCGCAGCAGGCTGCTTCGCCGTTCGTCCACTTCCTCCAGCGTCGACCGCAGCGACCCCAGGACTTCGGTGAGGACGTCGCACACCGCGGCGAGGCTGGTCGCGAGCCCAACCCCCGGCGCTTCCGGAAGGGGTTTCGCGAGCACCTCCGCCAGGCGAGCCAGGGCGTCCTCGGCGGCGCGCAGCGCGGCCTCGTAGTCGGCCTGGGCTTCGGTGGCCCGCCTGCCGCCAAGCTCCAGCGTGGCGGAGAGGTTCTCGACGCCCGACGTCGCACTCGCCAACTGCTCGACCGCCGCGGCAAGCTTCTCGCCCAGGCCGCCGGCACGATTGACCGCTCCATCGAGGGTCTCGTTGATTCGCTGCGACGTCTGTTCGAAGGCGGAGCGATGGATCTTGGCGACTGCGGCATCGAAATCGCCGGCGACTTCCGCGAGCCGGTCCGCCACCGACGTCTTCAAAGCCGCAACCAGCGAGCTCGAATTGACCTTGGCGAGCTCGATCGCCTCGCTCGCCAGCCGCGCGGCGTGGTTGTCCAGCAGCTGTTGGCTCTCCTGCGTCAGCGCGGCAGCTAACCGGTCCTGGCTCTCGATGTTCTTCGCCAGCAGCGCGCTGAGAGCGTCGACGCGGCGCGCCGTTTCGGCAAGCTGGTCCACCACGCTTCGATTGTGCTCGCCGCCCAGGCCAACGATGACCTTTTCATAGGCCTCTCTCTCGAGGTTCCGCAGCTGGTCGTCGCGTTCACCGACGGCGGCGAGGCTCGAAGCCATCACTCTGAGAGCCGCGTTCTGGAGGTGCAGTTGGGCCAGGATCTGCGACACCTGCTCGGCGGTGGGCCCGCTCGGCCGCGCGGGCGCCGAGGCCGTACCCGGCGCGTGGTCGCGCTCGCCCGGCAGGCGATCGCGCAGAGCGGAGGCGAGGAACTGCCCGCGCAACGCCATGACCAAGCCGCACCACAGTCCGAACGACGTGGCCGCGAAGGCACGCGGAGCGAGGGCCGAGAGGTTGGCGGGGGAGTCGGCGTCGGCCGAGTGGAAAAGGAGCAGACCCGCGGCGCCGAGCATACCGAGGATGATCAAGCCGTTGCTGACCGTCGAGTACGCCGACTGGAGCGACTCCGTCGCCGCCTCGAGGTGGCGGAGGTCGCCCTCGATCGCCACCCGCGTCCACTCCTTCCGCGCCAGCCGCTCCAGCCAGGCCAGCGCGGCGAGGGCGGCGATCGCCTCGACACCGATCAAGGACCAGGCCGTGGCGCGGGCGGTTGGCGCCGCGGCCAGTGCCCAGGACGAAAGCATGACGGCGCCCAGCGTCCCGCCGACGAGGAACAGCAACGCCAGCGTGCCGCCGCGAGGCCCGACGGGTGATGACCGGGGGCTCATCGTCTCACTTGTCGAGGTCGACGAGGCCGTGCTCGGCAAGCTCGAAGCGGCCGCCGGCCAGCTTGCCGCGCGGGAAGCGCACCACGGTGCGCACCAGGCGGTTGAGCTGCGCGGTGCCGCTGCGTACCTGGGTCAGCCTCGAGAGCGGCGCGTAGGCCGGGTGATTCGGCACCAGCCAGGCGTCACCTCGGGAGACGCCCTGGACCAAGAACGCCTCCGGCACGGAGTCACTACCCATCTCGCGCAGTCCCCATTGCGCGACGGAGTGCTCGCCGTCGCAGCGCGCGGCGCTGACCGTCAACCCTGCAAGGGTGCGCCGGGCCTCGCCGAGAGTCACCGGCTCCATCACCCAACTCATGGCGCGCGGGAGCGCATCGGGCTCAGGGTACGTGTCGGCGTCCGCCGCCGCCGCCGCCGGCATCTCATCGCGACGGCCCTCGCCAAGCCCAAGCGTATTCGACCCGCCGCGCCAGGAGGGCTCGGCGGTCTGTCGATCCTTGTCGACGAGCCTGTCCACCTGACCGCCGATGCCGCCCACTCGCCGCTCCACGCTCTCGAGTCGCCGAATCGTACTGGTCAGCCGCTCGCCGAGTTGCGCCAGCTCGGCGTCCAGGCTGCCAAGGGTAGGCCCTGGCTTCGGCGGACGGTCGCGGCTGACCTCGGCGGGCAGAGAACCCGCGGTCCGCGCGTCCTCAGGATCGGTGCCTGCCCGTGGCTGCCGCGGGTGGTGCGGGCGCTGGTGATACCAGCGCGACACATCCTCGGCATCGCGCTCCAGGCGCCGCCGCCGCCGCACGTACCAGACGACGGCCACGACCAGGGAGACGACGGTCACAAGGACAACCGCCGCCACCAACCAGACTGAGACGATGAAGCTCATCAGCCGCAGGGCCGAGCTCCCTGCACCGAGCCACGAAAGAAGATAGCTCGAGGTGACATCGTCACCCCCCGCCGTCGCCGGCGGGCCCGCTGATGAGACTGAGGGCCACCTCGGCCGCGCAGGTCAGGGCGCTGATCGCCAGGCCGTCCCCCAAGGGCGTGAGCGCGCCGCTCAGCGGATCGCCGGGGTCCGTCCGGCGATTCAGGCGGTCGTTGGCCACGGACAGAGCCTCGACCCTGCCGAAGCCGCTCCACAGCTTCGCGGCTTCCTCTTGGATCAGGTCGAGCCCGCTGCCCACGACCCGCGAGACCAGCTCCTCGGCAGCGAGCTGCCGTTCCCCCTGCTGCAACGGCAGACCCAGCACCTGATCGCACTCGGCAGCCACTTGCGCCAGTTGAGCCGCCGTTCGGCCGATCGTTGCCGAACAGGTGCGGGCGAGATGGAGCTTGCGCTCCTCGTCGTCGCGGCTGTTCAGCCCGCCCCAGGGGCGGAACCCGAAGCCGAGCCCCAGAGGGCCCATGGCGACCTGCTGCAGTTTTTCCGCGACGGCCTCTGTGGCTCCCGGCGAGCCGGGCAAGCTCCAGCCCATACCCACCAACAACAACTGCGTCGGCACGTCGTCGGCAATACCCCACCGCTTCCGCAGCACGCCGACCCAGATACTGATGTAGCGGTAGAGGAGCTCGAAGTAGGGCCGGATTACGGCTTCACCGTGGCTGAACTCCACCTGACCCCGCTTGTCTTTGGCCAGGCCGCGCAACGTCCGCAGCAGGACGTGGCGATTCTCTTTGTCCAGCGCCCGTCGCGCATGCAGCATGTTGACCAGGCGGTGTCCGCCCAGGTAGCCGCTCTCGATGGCGGTCCGCGTTATGCCGTCGGCGCTGCCCGTCTCGCCTCCCACTCCCGCGGCGCCGGCCCGCGGGCGCCACCGGGCGTACAGATCGAGCGTGCCGCCGCCGAGATCAGCGACGACGATCATCATCCCCGGCAGCGCCTGCCGCGGCGCCACGGCTAGCGATTCCCACTCGTAGGCCGGCTTGATGCGGATGCCGGTGCTCTGCTGGACGCGACGGACGACGCCCTCCCCGCCGGTCAGGTCGTCGACGAATCGCTGCAGGTCGTCCTTCTGACGCAAGGGCAACGTGAAGGTGACGTCGATCTCCGCCGGCACTCGCCGCCCGGCGGCGTTCTCCAGCGTGATCGCCTGCTGCAGCACGGAAACCAGGTACGGCACGCGGTACAGGGCGCCGTCCGAGCCCCCTTGCGCCCACTTGAGATTGGACACCAACTTGCCGTAGTAGTTCTCGTCTAGCTCGTCACCGTGGTCCAAGACGAAGTCCTCGCCCCACCTGGGCGCACCCCGGGGGGGACCCTGCCCTCTTACCACCTGCGAGGGCATCAGCTTGGACTTCATCGAGCTCGGCCCCTCGTCGTTCCATGACGGGAACCACAGCAGCTCTTGGCGTGTCAGCCGGTGCTTGGAGATCGGGACGGTGGCATCGGATTCCGCTGCCGGATACACGGGCTGGCCGTCGCTCGCCTGTCCCTGTTCGACCACCCGCCGAAAGACGGCCGTCGAGGAGGTGCCGAAATCGACCGCCCAGTACTCCGGTCGAGTCGTCGGCGGCGCACTGACCAGCGGCAGGCCGATCAGGCCGCACGAGAGCTGTCGCTCGTCCTTCTGCTCGACGAGCTCGAGCAAGCGGGGGGCGCCGATCGCGGGATCGGCCCCTCTGCCGGGCTCGATGGTGAAGAAGAATTCGGCCTGCCGATACCAGGGCGAGGCCCCGGCGACAGCGGCGGCGGCAGGAACCGCATCGGAGTCGGTGTGGGTGCCGCTAGTGGTAGGAGTGGCGGCGGCGGCGGAATAGATCACGCGCAGGTCGAACGCCCCGGCCCCACGCCGGAGGAGGTGGTGATCGGCGCGCGGCGACGACATCACTCGCGGCCAAACTAGCAGCGCAGTGTTTGGGATGCGCCGCACCCGCTCCGGGCCGAGCGTCCGCGTTGCCGTCTGCGGCCGGCCGAGCAGGCTCAGCCGCGCCTGGACCCCGCCCTCGGCGATCGCCGCCGACGAGCGCTGGACGTCGAGCAAGGGCGCAAACTGTCCCTTGACCGGCAGCGCCACCACCTGCGCGCCGCCGGCGTCGCCGAACACTGCGACGGTGTCGCTCAGCACGTCATCGACCGCAAGCTGCTGGAAGCGCGGGCTCGCGCGGTACGCCTTGCCCGCACCCGGGGGCAGGAAGGTCCCGCCGTACAGCCACCGCGACGCCGTCGGCGATAGTAGGTCAACCCAGAGGATCTGCGCCGGCGAGGTCGTCGTCCAGGCGTCGAGCTTTCCCGCCGGCAGCAGACCGACGGTTTTCACCTCCCTCATCAGGGCCTGCCAGCTCGCGGCAGCCTCGCCGGTGAGGCCCGGCGGCATTTGACCCGACGGGATCTCCTCCACGACGATGCCGAAGGCGCTCATCACTTGATCGATCAGGGATGCCCGGGGCTCGTTGAGCAGGTTCCAGGCCGGGGCGGGCAGCTCGACGTCGACACCGGGCTCCCAGCGGACCTGCACGGTGCGGTCCCGGCTGCACTCCGGCGAGCTGCGCTCGACTTCGCCGTCGCCGCCGCAGACGCGCCCGAGCAGCTCCAGCCAGCGCGGGATTGTGCCGGGCGGGCGGCAGAGGCCCACTTGGCGCACAGCCGCCGCCCACGAGCGCAGGTATGTCAGCGGCGCGCCGATGGCACGGCGGAGGTCGGCGGTGCGTTCCTCGCTGCTCCAAAAAGCGCCGAGGCTGGGCAGCACGACGGTCTCGCGCTGCAGCGAGCCGATAACCTCGTCCTTGTAGCGCAGGTCGTGCTCGATGCGCAGGCCGCCCACTTGCAGCGGGATGGCGAGCGGCGTGGCCGTCACCCTGCCGCACAGCAACCCGCAAAGCAACAGGAACCATCGCTGAGCCCAGGCCACGTAGGTGTCGGCTGCGTCGGCGCCGAGGGCCGGCGGCAGGGTTGCCTGCTGGTTCTCGAGCAACAGCTCCGGCAGCGGCATGCCGTCGACGTCCCAGTAGAGGTGACGGCCGAGGCACTCCCCGAGGACGCGGGCGATGCCGGCGACGTCGGGCACGCGCGTACCTGCCACCTCCGAGAAACGCGTCAGGTTGTCGACGTGCTGCTGCTCGACCCGCGTCAGCCGCCCGACCGTTGCGGGGGCGAAATTGGCGCCGTCGCGGAGCGCCTCGGGCGGCAGCATGACGGCGCTGGAGCTGCCCACTTGCATGCGGCCGGTGTCGACCAAGTCGCCGGCCACCGACGCTAGCGTCGCCCCGCGCGCCCAGGCCCGCAGCGGCGCGATCCCGGCGAGCTGCGGTGGGCGGCCGATCGCGAACGTGGGGTCGGAAGCCGCAAGGCGGAGGAGCGCCTCCTGCTTGGCGGCACGTGTCGCCTGCAAGGCCGCCAGCAGGGCATCGCGCCTCCCGGTGTCGAGGCGATCGAGCTCGGGAACCCGCCCGGTGCCGAACAGCATGGTGAGGACCGCGCCGTCGAACGGCTCCCTCAGGTAATTCTCGAGCAGGTTGAGACGACCGATCAGTTGCTGGTTGCGCTCGACCAGCGGGCCCAGAGCTGCGTTGCCGAAGGACAGGGCGCGCGACAGCGTCACACCCTCGCTCGTCTCACCGACCGGCGCGACGATTTCGTCGGCCAGATCGGGGTCGCCCTGCGGCGCCACCAGGAACGATTGCACCGCGGCAGCAGCGATATAGGGCAGGCTCAGATTGGTCTTGGCGGCCTGACGCTGGCCACCGTGGTTGGTCTCCTCGGTGGCGGTCTCCGGCCGCGGGTGGCCCCACAGCACCAGGCGATAAGCCGATCGCAGGAGGGTCTGCTGGTAACGCCACAGGCAGGCAACGTAGTTCCCTTGCATGCGAGTCTGCAGCCCGTAAGCATCCCGGACGCGGAACCAAGGCAGCCCGATGACCGCGCACAGCTTCCCCTTCGCGTTCGGCCGCGCCAAGTGATCCACCAGCCGAGGGATGATTCCGGCGCCGGTGCCTCCCACGGCAGAACCGACGACGCAGATGCGGCGGCCGTCGCGTGAGATCTCGGTGCTCAGACGGCGCAACGGGTCCTCATCTTCGCCTTGCTGTCCAGTGATGTCCTCGAGCAGCACGTCGGTGAGCAGGGCCGCCACCCGCGGCTCGCCGAAGTAGCCGTCGACGACCTTGATGGCGGCTTGCTCTCCGGTCAGCAATCGTGTCGCCGTCATTGGATCGCGAAAGCGCGCCGTCAGCCACTCTTCGGCGGTCTTCACGCCCGGCTCGTTCTCTGGCAGCACCGCCCGGCGCTCCGTTTGCGCCGCCCCGCCCTGACGGTCGGGATACTGGTTCAGGAACCTCAGCTGACGGTCGGCGAGCGTCCACGCCGACGCCATCCGCTCCTCGGCTGCAGGATCGGCGTCGAGCAGCACGATCTTCGGCACCTCGAGCGCATGCGCGACCAGGGAATGCGACAGGACGAGGTAGTCGGCCAAGGCCAGCACCACGTGCTGGCCGGTACCGCCTACGGCGACGACGTACTTCATGCTCCCCCCCTCCGCCGGATGGACAGCATCGCGAGCGCCACCGGCAGCGCCGCGCAGATGAGAACGTAGAGAGGTGCCCAGGAACCATGGTGCGTGTAGGCGGTGCGCAGAGACGGGGAGGCAACGAGCCGCAAGTAAATGAAGATGATCGCAGGGAGCAACGTCAGCACGAGGTGGACGATCAGGCTGGGGCCCCAATAGAACCACCAGCCGAACCGCTCGGGGAACCGCCGGATGCCCGCCGCGACCCGGCGCTCATGTAGCAGGAAGCCGACAGCGATGCTCAGCAGGCAGCAAACCAACGGCAACCCCCAGTAAAACCACGGGTACGTTGGCAGGCCGCGGGCAACGATTTCCCGCAGGCCCCCCTCGGCAGGCGCCAGCCCACCCTGACCGCTGGCGGCACTCGTCACGGCGAGCCCCGCCATGGCAAAGGCGGGCCGCAGCCAGTGCGATCGTCGACTCGGCAGACCTCTCCTCCTGATTTCCATGCAACCTCCGCAACGGAAGGGTTGAAGACGGACCGCGAAGCGAGAGCACCCCGCAACTAGGATCGAGAGATGCGCGCAGCGTATCACGCGCCTACCGATCCGCACCGCACTGCCGATACCTACGCGCCGCCCGCCGCAGCGCTTCCCGTCCGGCGGGCGGCCCGCCGGACACGCCGGCATCGCCCCCGGCGATGGCCTCAAAACACGATCGGTGAAATCCGTCGGAACCATTCGAACCATAGGTCCCACTTGTCGATTTCCGCACGCGCCTGGATCCGGCGCCGCACGACGTAGTCCATACCGCGGGACATGCCGAAACAGGTCAGGGCGACTAGTGCGACCAGCAGAAGGCGAACACCAGGTGATGAGACCCAAGGCAGAAGTATCCCCAGGGCCATGACGCCGACCGCGGTGTAACCCCCGTAGTTTTTTAGCGCGCGGCGCCAACCCGGATACCTGCCAGGGCACGTCAGGAAGCCATGAATCAGCATCCGCAACGACAGTAATCCGCCAAAAACCGACCAGAAGACACCCCACAGGCTGCTCCCGGTTTCCATGCTGAACGAGGCAATGAGAGCAAGGATGGAGCACGTGAGGGCAAGGTCGGTGACCAGTATGATCGTCGACCATTGCCAAGCGGGAGTGTCGGTCAAGCTCGCCGCGACGCGCAGCGACTGCGTGGGCAGTCGCTCAACCGACGGCGGGACAGGACGGCCGTACGGATCGACGATGGACCTCCGGGCATCGCCGGTCACGACATCCATTTCGGGCAACGGGACTTCCTGCTTCCACTCGAACCGCCGCGGACGGATCCAAGCGTCGATGGCGCTCGCCCGGCGCAAGACGGGGGCGAGCATCGCTTGCAGCGGCGACTGTCGGTCGCCTTCCGCTTCGGCCGTCGACGGCTGACGCTCCGGCACCCAGAACGATTGGGGCGGAATGAACAAGCCAAAGAGACCAGTGCGCTGGTTCATGGAAACATCCAATTGCTTGACCTCGATAGGCTTTCCATCCATGCTTCGCCAGATCAGCTTGTAGTCCGGATCCTCGTAGTAGACGACAACATAAAGCATTCCGAAGATCGGGATTACGTCGAGCTCGAGCTTGGCGTCACTAGCGAGCGTGGGCCCGTTGCTCCTGAACACTTCGGTACAGGTGGCCGGCTCACCTGCGGTCGCGGAAAGCTGCTCCAATTGTTTGCCGGTGAAGGCAAACCGGAATTGCTTGTCATGGTAGACATGCTCGTAGTCTGCCGGGTCGAAGCGCACCGGATGATTGGCGGGGATAGCGGTGAGGCCCATCGCCACCTTGATCCTCTCGCTGCCTCTTTCGGTCAGCACGAAGGAGATATACGCGAACACGAGGGCGAGGAGGGCATACGGCCGGCCCCAGCGATGGAGCCACTGCCCTATCTCCGAGACCGACGCACCGGCCGCCACCATCATGCTCGCCTGGCTGTTGCTCAGGTGCAGGCGTAGGAAAGGCTGGGCGGCGGCATTCTCCTCGAGCGCCAGCAGCATGTTCCAGGGCGGCGGCTGTTCCGACAGCACCTCTTCTGAGAACGAGAGCTCCAGCCAGGTGTGGAACGGCCGCCAACCGGCGGCACCCGTATCGATGGGCCTGACGTCCAGCGTGCGCAGCGAGCGTAGATCGGTGCTCGCTCCCTCGACCTCGATGCGGAGGACTCGCGCCTTGACGCCGCGTGCCAGCAGGACCAACGGCAGGTCGCGCTTGGCGAGGGAACGCAACAACGAGATCCGCGGGATGTTGAGCTGGCAGCCTGTCGGCTCGCTCAGGCATCCACCGAGGCGGCCCTGCGGCCGTGGATAGTCGCTCCAAGGGGCGGTGTGGCCTGCCGAGGGCGGCGTCGAGAACAGGCACGGGATGAGGTCGTCCTGGCGGCGCAGCGCCAGCCGCGTGTCCTCGTCCAACAGGTCTTCGCTGCTGTCGGGATCGAGCATCACGATCTGGGGCCGCAGTGGCGCCTGACCGCCTTGCGCGAGGTGCCAGCTCATGTCGCGCTGTGCCCTCCGCCCCCACTCCCACCCGACGCGCCTACGGTCGTCCTCCGCGAGGAACCGCGGATCGATCAGGACGAGGATCCCCAGCAGCCTGTCTGGCGTGGCGGGCGCAGCGCCCGCACTAACCAGGCTTACCAGTCGCTCGCCGAGACACCACGACGGCGCGGCGGGCGCGGCCGACGCAGCCGCCGGGTCGCTGTGCGCAAAGAGCCGTTCCACCGGGTCCCGGTCAGGAGGGTCGTTGACCCCGTCGGTGAGGACGATGAAATACGACCGGGTGCCGGCACAGTGGGCATGCTGCGCCGCGGCGAGCTCGTCGGGCAACCACTCGAGATCGGTGTGGGCTTCGACCGAGCGGTCCGCGATCGGCGGCAACCATGCCGCGACCGCCTCTCGAGTCCCGCTCCCCGCGAGGTGCAGCTGGCGGACCCGCGGCGCCGTCAAGGCACCCGGGTACCCGCCCTCTCCGTAGGTGGAATCGAAGGAATCCAACCACAGCGTGTCGCTGGGCTGCAGCGGCAGCCGCCGAACGATGTTGGCGACCGTGGCGGGCAGCGATTCGGCCGAGCTGCGACGGCTCCCCGAAACGTCGATTACCAGATGCCAGTCGACCGGAGCGTTGAGGTAGTCGATGACTTCTCTGCAGTACTCCTGCTGCAGCCGCTGGAACTCGCCGAAGGAAAGCGGCTGCTCGGGGCGGCTCGCGACAGCGGCCGCCGGCCACGCCTGGGCCTCCCGCGCAAGCAGCGGCACGCAACCGATCGCCGTCAAGACTACCGCCCAACGCCGCTGCCGCCGGCCGAGGTTCCGCATCCTCTGCTCCGCAGGTCCGCTTCCGCAACGACTTGCTGTCGGATCGCTCCCTATTAGACGGACATGGAGGCCGAACTTCCCCCTCTGCGCGCCTGCGTCCAACCAGCGGGGCCCTGGTGGCTGGCTCTGGAATGGTGCGTTGGCATCCGCACCGCTCGCGGCGGGACCGTAATGACGGTCCTTGATGCCGAGGACGTGCCGGTCGAGCTCGAGGTCGGTGACATGCTCGACGTGGACGGTTTCCCGCCCGGCGAGGATGCGCACCTGCGCGAAGCCGCGCTCGACGGCAAGGTCGAGGTAGTCGGGCGCCAACTCGGCGATCCTTCGCGCTACCCGCCTCGCCGCTCTACCGCTGCCCGCCGCGAAGGTGGTTACCGCCCTTGAGCTGTTGAACCTGCTACGGCCGGAGGATGTGGTTGCGCCGGCGCCCGCCAGCCTGCGCGACCATCTGCGGGTGCGCGACCGCGACTACCTCGAGGCGCTGGCCGAGGCCGCCGCCGCCGGACGCGCCTTGCAACGACCTGCAGCGCCAGCGCGCTTTCGTCGGTTGGGTGACGGTGATCACCCCTAGTTTCGCCGGCGCCCGGTCTTCGGTATCAGCACATAGGCGATGGTGGTGGGCTGAGCGCCGGGGTGGGCGTCCAGCTTGTAGATGATCTGGCGGCCTTCGGCGAGGATGCGGATGTAGTAGGTGCCCTCGCCGGGGAGGTCGTAGGCGGGGCCCTTGCGCTTGTCGGCGCTGAAGTCGTTGGCGCGGCCGATGACGGTGAAGCGGCGGTCGCCCTCTTCCTTGAAGCTGACGATGGCGTCTTCGGGCTCGATCTTGAACTTCAGCGCCAGCGAGCTCGACATCTCGCGATCGTAGGGCTGAGCGGGCGCCTGGTCCTCGGGCTCCTGGACAGGCGGTGCCGGCGCCGGCGCGGAGGGCGGGGCGGGCGCGGGGCGGAGCGGCTCGGTGTCGCGCGGAGTGCCTTCGTTCACCGGCGCCGGCGGTCGCGTCGTCGGTCGTACCGTCGGCTGCGCTCGTTGAGTCGGCGCAGGCTCGATCGTGGCTGACGGCTCGGGCGCACGCGAAGGTGCCGGGGCAGGCGCCGACGGAGCGGTCGGCACGGGCACCGACGGTTGCTGCGCCGTCGTCGACGACGGCATTGGCACGGTCGCAGCCGGCACGAGCGCAGGCTCCGTCGCCGCCGGTCCGGCATCCGGGTAAGACGCCGGCACCGTGTTCGCCGCCTGCTCGGCGGTCTGTGTCGGCGCTTGGTCCGTCTTCTTTCCCCAGCCGCCGCGCAGCCAGATTAGCGCGCCGACGCCGCCGACGACGGTGAGCAGGCCGAGCGCGAGCACGACGACCACGATCCCCCACGGGAAACCACGCGCGGGCGCCGTGGACGCGGCGCGCGGTGCCGCCGCATGGCCGCCCGCGGGACCCGACGTCGCACCGGGAGGAGGCGGCATCGGCGGCAGCGGCGGGACAGCGCCTGGCCCACCGGCCACCGGCGACAGTCGCGTCGGCGCGGTAGCCTCGGCTGGCGCCTGCGCCATCGGCGGCGTCGGCGTCCCCCCCGCTCCCACTCGCGACGACAGCCTCGTCGGCGCCGTCGCATCCGCGGGCGTCCCCGGCATCGGCATGCTCCACGCCGCCGGCGGCGTGGGCTTCGGGGTGGGTGGCGGCGTCGGCGGCGCTAGCTGCCGCGTCTCCTCGAGCTCCTCGGGCAGCGCCGCGGCCGGCGACGCCAGCGCCGCCGCCGACAGCTCGCGCTCGCACGCCGCCAGCTCGTCGGCCACCTCACGCGCGGTGGCGAACCTCGCGTCCCTGTCCTTGGCGAGCATCTTCACGACGGTGCGCTCGACGCGCTCGGGCAGGCCGGGGCGCAAGCTGGCGATGGGGTTGGGCTCGCGGGCGAGGATCTGGTAGACGAGCGTAGTGATGGTCTCGCCCTCGAATGGGCGGTGGCGCGTCAGCAGCTCATACAACACGACGCCGAGCGAGAAGACGTCGCTGCGCCCGTCGAGCTCCTCGCCGCGGATCTGCTCGGGCGAGAGGTAGTGCGGGCTGCCCACCACCGAGCCGGTCTGGGTGAGCTCGGTCCCCTGCCCCAGCATCTTGGCGATGCCGAAGTCGCTGATCTTCACCTGCCCGTGGCCGTCGAGCAGGATGTTGCTCGGCTTGATGTCGCGGTGCACGATGCCCTGTCGGTGCGCGGCGTCGAGCCCCTCCGCCGCCTGGCGGCCGATGCGCAGCACCTCGCCGAGCTTGAGCGGCGGCGCCAGCCGCTGACGCCCCGCCAAATCCGGCCCGGCCACGAACTCGAACGCCAGGTAGAAGATGCCGCCCGCCTCGCCGGCATCGAACAGCGTCACCACGTGCGGGTGCACCAGCCGCCCCGCCGCCCGCGCTTCGCGGATCATGCGCACCTTGCGCTCTTCGATCTCGGCTTCGCTGGCGTCGCCGATGAGCACGGTCTTGAGCGCCAGCTGGCGGTCGATGTGCGGGTCCTGCGCCAGGTAGACCTCGCCCATGGCGCCGGCGCCGAGCCGGCGTTCGATGCGGTAGCGGCCGAGCGTCGCGCCGGCGTCGAGGGCCATGCGGGCCTAGCTGCCCTCGACGTCGTCGGCGAGGTCGGGCGTGCGCTCGCGCGCGGCGAGCAGGCGCCGCGCCTCCTCGAGGCGGTCGGTCGGCACCTCGACCCGCACGTTGCCGAGGGCGCTGACGTTGACGGGGAACTCGTGCGAGTGCACCGACTCCACCTGGCAGGGCACGCCCTGGCTCTCGAGGTAGCCGCGGACCACCTCGGCATCCTCTTCGGTGCCGAGGACTTCGAGGATCTCCCAACCGTCAGCCATGTGCGACCTCCTTTGATGATACCGCGCGGGCGCGGCTCAGTCCGTGTACAACCGGTAGGGCTTGGTGCTGCGACGCGGGTAGGCGTGGCGGCTGATCTCCACGAACTCGTGCAGCGACGCCTCCCAGTGGTAGTGCGAGAAATGCAGCGCCTTCTCGTCGATGCGGATCCAGTTGAAGGTGTTCTTGTCGAGCTCGCTGCCGCGCCCGCGGCTGCTCGTCGTGGTGCCGGCGTGGAGGATGAGCACCGGCGCGCGCCCGCTGGGGTAGAACTCTTCTGACGTCGCGACGTAGGTCTGGTGCTGGTGGCCGGAGAGCACCACGTCGACGCCCGCCTCCGAGAAGGCCGAGATGGCCTGGTAGGCGTTGCGCGCCACCGTCTGGGTGCCGAAGCGCGGCGGCGGCGTCAGGTGATGGTGCGCCACCACCACCTTGAACAGGTTCGCCGGCGCCGACTGGATGATCTCCGCCACCTTGCGCAGGCGCGACAGCACGACGCGCCCCTCCTTGAGCGTCCAGCCGTGCGCGGTGTTGATGCCGACGAGCAGCAGCTCGTCGTCCTGCCAGACCGGCTCGAGCTCGGGCGCGAAGTGCTTCTGGTAGGCGCGGAAGGGCGACAGCGAGCGCTCCCAGAAGCGGAACAGCGGCACGTCGTGGTTGCCGGGCACCACCAGCGTCGGCGCCGGCAGACGGTCGACGAAACGGCGCGCCTCCTGGAACTGCTTCGGCTTGGCGCGCTGCGTGAGGTCGCCCGACAGCACGATGGCGTCGGGGCGGTGCTGCTCGGCGAAGGCGAGCACCTTCTCGGCCAGCTCGGGCCGGTGCGGCGGGCCGAAGTGGACGTCGGAGATGTGGAGGAGGTGACGCAACTGGCCGCGCTGCCCGTCGCGGCTAGTGGCCTGTACCACCCGGATCGACGGCTTGCTCGCCCTTGCCGAGGTCGACGATGGCGTCGCCGAGCTGCGCCGCGACGAGGCTGGTGACCGCCGCCAGCACGAGGCCTCCCTTGCGGCGCCCCACCCAGAAGCCCGCCGCCGCCGCCACCGCCACCGCCACCTGCGGGTAGCGCTGCACGAGGTGGCGCCAGTCGAGGCTCGGCGGCAGCAGCTCGTCGAGGAAGTCGTCGACGAAGCGGTCCGCCGCGTTGCCGGCGCCCGCCTCGCGGAAGGCGCCGTGAGGGGCGCGCGCGCTGGCTCTGCCCGCCCCTGTCGCTCCTGATGCTCCGTTGCCGTCCACTGGCTTGGCTCGTTTCGCTCGCCGCTAGTCGTCGCTGGAGCGGCGGAAGAGCAGGCCGATGAGGAAGCCGATGCCGGCGGCGATGAGCAGCGAGCGACCGGGGTTGTCGCGCACGTAGTCGCCGACGTCCTCGGCGACGGAGCCGACGTTCTTGCTCACCTTGCCGTAGCCCTGGCGGAGCCCCTTCACCGCGCTGTCGACCTTCTCGCGCGCCGCCTGGGTGGCGCGCTCGGCCTCGCGGCGCATCTCCTCGGCCACCTTCTGATAGCGCTCGCCGGCGCCGCGCGCGGCTTCGCTCAAGCGCTCGCGCGCCTCGCCGACCTTGTCCTCGATCACGTCCGCCGTCTTGCGCTCGGCCATCGCTCACCTCCCTCGATGCGCCGCCACTCGCGTTGCGAGAGCAGTCTTTCGGCAGCGTACCACAGCGGTTTTGGTGCCACCGGCGGCGGTCGGGGCCGCTGTTAAACTGCACCGCATGATGCCCGCGGTGCGCGCTCGCCTGTTGCCGCGAGCGGCCGGCGAAGGCCCCGCCGCACCGCCGCCGGCGACCCGCTGGGGCCGCTGGCTGCATTACGCCTTGACCTTCATGCGCCTGCTGCAGAAGAAGGTAGCCGCCGACGGCGTCACCCAGCGCGCCGCGGCGCTCGCCTTCGTCACCATCCTGGCGCTGATCCCGCTGCTCGCCGCCTTCACCTTCGTGGCGGCGCAGCTGCTGAACGACTACGAGAGCCGCGTGCTGTCGTTCCTCACCAGCGTGCTGCCCTACTCGCAAGGGCAGGTGCTGGCGAGCGCTGCAGAGCTTCGTCGAGCAGGCGGAGAACCTGCAGGAGGTGGGCTTCCTCGCCTTCATCCTCGTCGGCCTCGCCGCCTTCGGCACCATCGAGGAAACGATCAACAAGATCTGGCAGGTCTCCAGCCGGCGCTCGCTGCGCGCCAGGCTGGTGTCGTTCACGCTGCTCGTCTTCTGGGGGCCGCTGCTCATCGGCTCGTGCTACTCGGCGCTGCTGCTGCTGCGCCAGCGGCCGGGCTTCGACGTCCTCTTCCGCGAGTCGATCCTCGTGCAGGCGGTGCCCTTCCTGGTCAGCATCGTCGGCCTGACGATGTTGTACTGGCAGGTTCCGTTCACCCGCGTGCGCTTCCGCGCCGCGTTCGTCGGCGGCATCACCGCCGCGGTGCTGCTCGAGTTGCTGCGCCGCGCCTTCGCCTACTACGTCGACCACTTCACCGCCGGCACCTACGTCGTCTACGGCAGCTTCGCGCTGGCGATCTTCTTCATGATCTCGCTCGAGCTCGCCTGGCTCGCGGTGCTGGTCGGCACCGAGGTCGCGTACGTCCACCAGCACTTCGACGCGCTCACCAACACCCGCGGCCTCGACGCCCGCTTCCGCGAGTCGTGGATCGGCCTCGCCGCGCTGGCGGTGCTGATCGAAGGGCTGCGCGACGGCAAGCCGGTGACCGAGCTCGACCGTCTCGCCGAGCGCCTGGGCGTCGCGCCCGAAGCGATGCGCAGCTCGCTCGAGCCGCTGGTCAAGGCGCGCTTGGTGGTGGAGACCACCGGCGAGGCCGCCGGCTACGTCCTCGCCCGCGACCCCCACGAGCTCACCCTCGAAACGGCGCTCGCCGCCTACGAGCGCCCCATCGAGGAGCTCCTCGCCGCTATGCCGCAGCCGTTGCGCGACAACCTCGAAGCCCTCGTCGGCCGCCTGCGCGAGAACCGCCGCACGACGCTCGCGAGCCGCAGCATCTCCCAGCTGCTCGGCTAGCGCGCGGCCGCTAGACGGCGCTGCCGGCGTACTTGCGGCGCAGGTGATTGCGCAGCGTGATCGCCACCAGGTTCATCGCCGTCACCACCAGGATCAGCAGCAGCGCGGTGGCGAAGACCAGCGGCGTCGTGGCCTCGACGTTGGGGCTCTGGAAGCCGACGTCATAGATGTGGAAGCCGAGGTGCATGAACTTGCGCTCGAGGTGGAGGAACGGCGCCTGGCCGTCGAGCGGCAGCGTCGGGGCGAGCTTGACCATGCCGACGATCATCAGCGGCGCCACCTCGCCGGCGGCGCGGGCCATGGCGAGGATCATGCCGGTGAGGATGCCGGGCGCCGCGGCGGGCACGACGACGCGGCTGATGGTCTCGAACTTGGTGGCCCCCAGCGCCAGCGAGCCCTCGCGCACGTTGCGCGGCACCGCCGCCAGCCCCTCCTCGGCGGCGACGATCACCACCGGCACGGTGAGCAGGGCCAGGGTCAAGGCCGCCCACAGGATGCCGCCGGTGCCGAAGGTCGGCGCGGGCAGCGCCTCGGGGTACAAGAGGCTGTCGAGCGAGCCGCCGACCAGGTAGACGAAGAAGGCGAGGCCGAACATGCCGAAGACGATCGACGGCACTCCTGCCAGGTTGTTCACCGAGATGCGCACGATGCGCACCAGCAGGCCCTGCTTGGCGTACTCGCGCAGGTAGAGGGCGGCGAGCACGCCGAGCGGCGCGACGGCGAACGACATCAGGAAGACCATCATCACGGTGCCGAAGATGGCCGGGAAGATGCCGCCCTCGGTGTTGGACTCGCGCGGGTCGGCGGCGACGAACTCCCAAAGCCGGGCGGCGTACAGCCGCGCCTTCGCCGGCCAGCTCATCTCGTTGGACGTTGCGGCGCGCACCACGGTGCCCAGCGGCATCTCCTTGGTCTCGCCGTCGGCGGTGCGCATCACCAGGGTCTCGGCCTCGAACGCCTCGCGCATCTTGCCCAGGCTGTCGGCCAGGCCCTGGTAGCGGGCCTCGGCGGTGACGAGGTCGCGGCCGATCTCGGCCTTGCGCTGCTGCCGCTCGCCGGGCGACAGCCCCCCGTCGAGATCGACCTTGCGCTCGGCGAGGCGCAGGCGCTCGATCTCGTAGTTGACGTCGCCGATCTCGCCCTGCTCGAGGCCCTCGATGCGCTCGCGCTCTTCGAGCTTCTGCGGGTGCAGCTTGGCGAAAGCGGACGCCACCGCGGCCGGCCCGCGCGCGATCACTTCACTACCGCGACGCAGCTCGTCGAAGCTGCCGTAGAAGTTGCCCCACTCGAGGCGTTCGAGGAGGACGGCCTTTGGCGGCCGCGAGCGCCCGGCGACGTCCTTCTCGTCGATCCACGCGAAGTCGAGGCCGCCGACGTCGCGGTTGCCCACCTTGATGCGGAAGCGGTCGATCGCCGGCTCGCCGGGGGCCGCCGCGACCTTCTCCACCTCCCACACCTCGCCGAGCACCTTGCGGCCGTCGGCGAGGTCGAACTGCACCAAGTCCTGTTGCCAGAAGTAGGAGAGCCCGTTGAACGCCATCAGCGCCATGATGACGATCACCAGCAGCAGGTTGAAGGCGAGGGCGCCGCCGCAGAGCCAGGTGAACGCCTGGCCGAGGAACGCCGTGCGCCGCGCTCTCATCACAGCTGCGCGTAACGCTCGCGCAGGCGCTGCCGCACGAGCTCCGCCACCGTGTTGACGAGGAAGGTGATGACGAACAGCAGCAGGCCGGCGAGGAAGAGGATGCGATAGAGCGTCCCCGCGTGCGGCGCCTCGGGGATCTCCACGGCGATGTTCGCCGACAGCGTACGGAAGCCGTTGAAGGGGTTCCACGACATGATCGGCGTGTTGCCGGTCGCCATCAGCACGATCATGGTCTCGCCTACGGCGCGGCCGAAGCCGATCATGATCGCCGAGAAGATGCCCGGCGAGGCGGTGGGCAACACGACGCGGGTCGCCGTCTGCCAGCGGTCGGCGCCGAGGGCGAGCGAGCCGGCGATGAGCGCCGGCGGCACGTTGGAGAAGGCGTCCTCGGCGATGGCGAAGATGATGGGGATGACGGCGAAGCCCATCACCAGCCCGACGACGACGGCGTTGCGCTGGTCGTAGGTGAGGCCGGTCGTCTCGCGCAGCCAGGTCTGGAAGTCGCCGCCGAAGGCGAGCTTCTCGAAGCCGGGCGAGAGCTCGAAGCAGAGCCAGATCCCGGCCGCCAGCACGAAGACGAACAGCAGCCCCTCGGTGCCGGTGTGGAAGCGGCCGCGGAAGCCGCGCGGCAGCAGGCTCCACAGGAAGCCGGCGAGCAGCACGAGCAACGGCAGCACGATCACCATCAGCGCCAGGCCGGGGACCAGCTTCTCCACCCGCGGCGCCAGCCACAGCCCGGCGAGGAAGCCGAGGACGACGCTGGGCAGCGAGGCCATGATCTCGATCACCGGCTTGACGTAGCGCTTGTAGGCCGGGTGCATGAACTGCGAGGTGTACATCGCCGCGGCGATGGCGAGCGGAATGGCCAGCAGCAGCGAGTAGAAGGTGCCCTTCAAGGTGCCGGCGAGCAGCGGCGTCAGCGACAGCTTGGGCTCGAAGTCGTCGGTGCCGCCCGTGGACTGCCAGGTGTATTCGGGCCTGTCGGCGCCCTCGTACCAGACCTTGCCGAAGAGCGCCTTCAGCGTCACCTGCGGGTGCGGGTTGCGGATCGCCACGTCGGCGACCTCGCCGGCGCCGCCGAGCAGCGCGCCGTCCGCCTTGGGGGTGAAGAACAGCGCCGAGGCGCCGCGCACCGGTGCCGGGCCCGTCCACAGCGTCCGCGCCGAGGTCGAGTAGTAGAGGCCCAGGCGGTCGCCGCCGACGGCGAGGAAGCCCTTGTCGCGCTCCGACGGCGCGATGTGGGTGACGGCCCCCGGCAGCGGCGGGAAGTCGCGGATCCGCGCCAGGCGCTTGCTGTCGTCCTCGGCGCGGACCGCGAACCAGATCGACAGCGCGCCGTCAGACTGGCCGACGACGAGGGACCTGCCGCCGATGAGCAGCGTCAGCGCGGTGATCGGGGCGCCGGCCTGGGAGCGCAGGAGCTCGCCCGGCTGCCCGCCCTCGAGCGGCCACCAGAGCACCTCGCCGCCAGCGGTGCCGCCGTAGAGGTTGCGCTGGTCGGAGTCGATGACCAGGACGGTGACGGGAGCCGGCAGCGCGACCTCGACGCGGCCGAGCGACTCGGTGGTCTCGCCGGTCATGGCGTTCTCTTCGACGGCGCGGCGCACTACCGCCAGACGGCCGTCGGCGGTCGCCGCCGCCACGACGATGCCTCCCTCGCCGCGCTGGGCGGCGAAGGCGCCGAGCGGCCGGTGTTGCGGGTCGAGCTCGAGCGCCACCGCCGGCGTGGTGTCGGGCGCCACCACGCGCTGCTGGGCGTCGAAGGTGACGCCGAACTCCATGCTCTTGACGATGACCCGGCCGTCGCTGGTGGCGGCGACGAGGTCGCGGCTACCCGGCGGCACGCCGGTGGCGAGCAGCCGCGGCGCGGCGGCAGGTGGGGCGCTGCGCGCGGCAGGCGGCGCGGCCTCGGTGGGGCCGGGCGGCGTGACCCCGGCGGCGCCGGCCGTCGTGGCAGCGAGGAGGTCGGTCTCGTACGCCACCTTGCCGTCGTCGACGCGGACGATGCGCACCGTGCCGCGGTCGTCGAGCGTGGCCAGGTGCGAGTGGTGCTCGTCGGCGAGGACGGCGCCGATCCTGCCGGCGCCGGGGACCGCCACTTGCCGGATCGGCCCGACCTCGGCGCCGCCGGCGAGCGGCAGCACCTCCATGACGATGAAGATCAGGATGCCCAGGACGCTGGCGATGATGGCGATGCCGCCGGCCGACACCACCCAACGGGCGAGGCGGTCCGCCACCACCCGCCGTCTCGAGGTGCGCACCAACGGCCTTGCCATCGTCCCGGTCAGAGCTTGGCCAGCTCTTCCTGCACGATCTTGACCGGCAGCGGGATGTAGCCGTCCTTGACGACCACCGTCTGCCCCTCCTGCGAGAGCACGTACTTGAGGTACTCGCGCACCAGCGGCTCGAGCCCCTTGTTGGGCGCCTTGTTGACGTAGACGTAGAGGAAGCGCGCCAGCGGGTACTTGCCCGAGATGACGTTCTCGGCGCTGTCGTCGATGCACTGGCCGCCCTTGGCGGCCAGCGGCACGGCGCGCACGCCCGAGGTCTTGTAGCCGATGCCGCTGTAGCCGATGGCGGACTTGTCCTCGGTGATGCCCTGCACCACCGACGCCGAGCCCGGCTGCTCCTTCACCGTGTCGCGGTAGTCGCCCTTGCACAGGGCGTGCTCCTTGAAGAAGCCGTAGGTGCCGGAGGCGGAGTTACGGCCGTAGAGGCTGATCGGCTGGTTGGCCCAGCCGCCCGCCTGGACGCCGGCCTGCCCCCAGTTGTTGATCGGCTTGCCGCCGCAGGCGCGCCCCTTGGAGAAGATGGCGTCCACCTGCTGGATGGTGAGGCACTGCACCGGGTTGTCCTTGTTGACGAAGACGCCGATGCCGTCGACGGCGACGCGGATCGCGGTGGGCTTGTAGCCGTACTTCTTCTCGAAGGCGTCGATCTCCTCGGCCTTCATCACCCGGCTCATCGGGCCGAGCTGCGCCGTCCCCTGGATGAGCGCCGGCGGCGCGGTCGAGGAGCCCTTGCCCTCGATCTGGATGCGGATGTTGGGGTACTGGCGCTTGTAGCCCTCGGCCCACAGCGTCATCAGGTTGTTGAGCGTGTCCGAGCCCACCGAGCTGACGCTGCCGGAGACGCCGCTGGTCTTGCTGTAGCCCGGGATGGCCGCGTCCACCTTGACCGCCTGCGCCGAGAGGGCACCGCTGCCGCACAGGGTGCCGCTGACGCAGAGGGCGAGGGCGAACGCGAGCAGAGCCGTCGTGCGATTGCGCTTCATCAAATCTCTCCTTGCCGCGGGGGCTGATTCCGAACGGTTCTGGACTGTTGGTGACGAGCGGACCGTCACCGATCCGCGGCGCCGACTCTCGCAACGGGGTTTGGCAGCGCACCAACCGAGCTGTGACAGCGCCGTGACAGCGCCATCGGCGCGACGAGCGCCGGCGGGCGCTGTTGCAGGCCTGTCACGGGGCCGACGCAAGGTCGGCGGGCCACCGTTCTTATCCTCTCGCCGACTCGCCGCCAGTCAGTTCCAAATCCATCTGCCAAAGGAGAGCAGGATGCGCAGAAAGGCTACGTTCAGGGCCGGGTTGCTGGGTCTCGTCCTGGCGCTGTCGGCCGCCGCCGCCGCCACCGCCCAGGTCACCGGCCTGTACTTCAAGGAGGTCGAGAAGGAGGGCCGCATCTACGTCTTCAACACCCCGGAGAAGTTCCAGCTCTGGGAACAGACGGGCGACATGGGGGTCGGCATCACCCTCATCGGCACCGGCCCCAACGGCGAGACCGTGGTGGCCGAGAACGAGACCGCGGCCGACCTCTACTTCTTCAAGCACAACCTGCCCGGCTACGAGCGGCCGACGCCGAAGCCGACGCCGCCGGCGTTCACGGTGGGCTGGAAGGACGGCAAGACGACCATCACCTCGGCCAAGGCGGAGCTGGTGCTCTCCAACCGGCTGCAGGTGCGCTACACCGACGAGAACCGCGAGGTCGAGCCCGCCAACGACCCCGATCGCGGCTCCTTCCGCATCCGCCGCATGAAGACCAAGCTCGAGGGCTGGGTCTACACCAAGGACCTCTACTACGAGCTGCAGCTCAACTGGGCCGACAACGTCAACTCGCTCGAGGACGCCAACGTCAGCTACGACTTCACCCACGGCAAGAAATTCATCATGCTGAAGGCCGGCCAGTACAAGGTGCCGTTCGGCCGCCAGGAGCTCACCTCTTCGGGCAACCAGCAGTTCGTCGACCGTTCGGCGGTGTCGAACACCTTCGCCCGCGGCCGCGACATCGGCGTCCAGCTGTGGGGCACGCCCAACAACAGCAGGTTCGACTGGCGCGTCGGCATCTTCAACGGCAACGGCCGCACGGTGACGCGCAACGACAACGACGACCTGCAGATGAACGCCCGCTTCCAGTGGCAGCCGTTCGGCGACCTCAAGTACTCGGAAGGCGACTTCGAGTCGACCGGCAAGCCGCTGCTCGCGCTGGCGGTGGGTTACGAGGACTCCCAGCGGCCGGTGACCGCCGTCGGCACCACGCCGGCGCACGGCAACAACCAGAAGATCACCGCCTTCGACGTCAACTTCAAGTGGAAGGGGTTCTCGCTCTTCGGCGAGCAGTTCCAGCGCGAGAACGACCGCACCCTGGCAACGCTGGCCACCTTCGACGACTCCGGCTACACGCTGCAGGCGGGCTACTTCATCCTGCCCCAGAAGCTCGAGGTCGCCCTGCGCTTGAGCGAGCTCGACCCCAACGACGACGTCGACAACAACGAGCGCGAGGAGAACGGCATCGCCGTCGGCTACTTCTGGAACAAGCACAACCACAAGCTGCAGGCCGACTACCGCGAGCTGAAGAACAACGCGACGAACCTCGACGACAAGGAAGTCCGGCTGCAGTACCAGATCATCTTCTGAGCCCACCCCATGCTTCGCTCCGGGGCCGTCCGCCGGCGGACGGCCCCACCTTTTCCCATCCCTCTCGCCTCCTTCGCATACCCTTACGGCCCTCATGGCCGACGCCGCGCAGAAGCCCGCCCAGCGCTTCGACCGCTCGATCGTCGACGGGCCGCTGGTGCCCGCGGTGTGGCGGCTCGCCTGGCCGACGATGCTGCAGAACGTCATCGCCGGGCTGCAGGGGATCATCGACCACGCCATGGTCGGCCACTACGTGGGCTACACCGCCAACGCCGCCATCGGCGTCAGCTGGCAGGTGATGCTCGTCGTCATCGTCTTCATCAGCTCGCTGTTCACCGGCATGGCGGTGTTGGTCGCCCGCTTCGCCGGCGCCAACGAGACGGAGAAGGTCAACCGCGTCGTCTACCAAGCCCTCCTCACCGCCTTCGGGCTCGCCGCGCTGATGGCGGTGGTGGGCTACGCGGCGGCGCCGGCGCTGCTCGACGTCGTCAACGCCGCGCCCGAGGTGCAGGCCCAGGCGCTGCCGTTCCTGCGCCCCATGTTCCTCGGCATCATCGGCATGATGCTGTTCTTCATGCTCAGCGGGGCCTTCCGCGCCGCCGGCGACGCACGCACGCCGCTGCGGCTGGGCATCGCCATGACGGTGCTCACCATCGGCTTCAACGTGCTGCTCATTCCGCGGCTAGGGACCCTGGGCGCGGCGCTGGGCACCATCGGCAGCAGCACCATCGTCTCGATCTACGGCATGTCGCGGCTCTTCGCGCCCGGCTCGGTCATCCACTTCCACCGCGGCATGGACCTGCGGCCGGACTGGACCATCATCCGCTCGCTGTTCCGCTTCGGGCTGCCGACGGGCTTCCAGGGCATCGCCATGAACATCGGCGGCCTGCTGCTGCTGCGCTTCATCGGCTCGTTGCAGGCGAGCGCCGCCGCGCAGGCGGCCTACTCCGTCGGCTACACCGAGCTGTTCTCGCTCATCACCTGGACATCGGTGGGCTTGATGGGCGCCGCGGCGACGATCGCCGGGCAGAACCTCGGGGCGGGCAAGCCGGAGCGCGCCATCCACGGCGTGGCGGTGGCGGCGCGCATCGGGCTCGGCGTGGCGGTGGTGGTGGGCGCGCTGTTCCTGCTCGTCCCGCAGCTGCTGCTCGGCGTCTTCGGCATGAACGACCCGCGCGCCAGCGCCATCGGCGAGCAGCTGCTGCGCTACCTCGCCGTGTCGGGCCTCTTCATCACCGTCGCGCTCACCTACACCGGCGGGTTGCAGGGCACGGGCGACACGCGGGGGCCGCTCTACATCACCTTGCTGTCGCAGATCGGCGTGCCGATCGGGCTGTGCTTCCTCTTCCAGGCGCTGCATGGGCAGCTGCGGCCGGGCGAGATCTGGCTCGCCATCGTGCTGGGACACCTGACGCGGGCGACGCTCTCCGTGGCGCGTTTCCGCCGCGGCAAGTGGCGGCAGATCGCCGTCGACATAGAGCCGGCGAGGGCCTGAAGCCCTCGCCGTTGTCGGCGCCTGCCCGGGACGTCAGTGCGTGCCGGTGGCCTCAGTGCGTGCCCGAAGTCAGCGTCGCCGCCAGCGAGCTGACGAAGCGCGAGCGGCTGAGCCAATCCTGGTCGGGGAAGTAGGAGAACACCAGGCTGCCGCCCTTGATGGTGTCGATCACCTCGCCGGCCACCTTCTGCGACAGCGCCGGGCAGCCCCAGCTGCGGCCGATGCGGCCGTGCTGCGCCGCGAAGCCCTCGGAGACGTAGGGCGCGCCGTGCATGACCACCGCGCGGCGCTCGGCCTTGTCGTTGAAGCCGGGCTCGAGGCCGGAGAGCTTCAGCGAGTAGCCATTGCCGCCCTGGTAGGTGCCGGCCGTGCGGAAGAGGCCGAGGCTCGTCTGCAGGCTGCCATCCGTGTTGGAGAAGCGGCGGGCGTAGTTGTCGCCGGTGTTCTTGCCGTGGGCGACGAGCTCGTGGAAGAGCACCTTGCCGCTGTCGAGGTCGAACACCCACAGACGCTTGGCGGTCGACGGCAGCGAGTAGTCGATGACGGTGAGCAACTCGTCCTTCTTCGCGAGGCCTTCCTTCGCCGCCGCGTCGCGCGCCGCCAGGGCGAGGCGCAGCACGTCGGCCTTGAGGCCGGGGGCGTTCTTCGCCAGCCGGTCGAAGGTGGAGTCGATCAGCTCGGCCGCCGGAGCGACGGCCGCCGGGGTCACGGGCGCCAGCGCCGCGGGCACGGTCACGGCCGCGACGGTCGCCGCAGTCACCGGCGAGGCGGGCGGCTGGGCCTGGCCTTCGCGGCCGCTACCGGCCGAGGCGCCGGTGGCGAGGACCGCGGCCAGGGTGAGGGCGGCGAGGCCGACCGAAGGGGCGGAAAGCAGGCGGTGGCGGGCGAACGTGTGGCTCATCTCGGTGCGACCTCCCAGGTGTCCGTCCGTGAAACCCGACCGTGGCCGTGTCTCGTGACTGTATCTCCAACAATCGCAGTTGCAGAAGATTCCCTTTGGAGAGGCCCTCCGCAAAGGTCGTCAAGCCGCTTGTTGCCAAGAGGATAGCACGACGAGCTCCAATCCCCGCCAACCCGGCGACCGCGGTTTACACGGCCGGGGCGCCTCCGGCACGGGAGCCGCAGCCCCCCGCCGCGCGGTTCGCTTGTCGATTTCGCCGTCCCTCGTTCGTCGCCCTGTCAGAGCGAGGACGAAACCAAGCTCGGTACGGAATCAACAAGGAGACCGACGATGCGAGTGATGGTGCAGATCAAGGCCAACGCGGACAGCGAGTCGGGCAAGGGGCCCGACGAGAAGATCCTCACCGAGATGGGCAACTTCAACGAGGAGCTGGTCAAGGCCGGCGTCATGCTCGGCGGCGAGGGGCTGCACCCCAGCTCGAAGCGGCAAGCGGGTGAGCTTCGCGGGCGGCAAGGCGCACCGTCATCGACGGCCCCTTCGCCGAGACCAAGGAGCTGATCGCCGGCTACTGGATCTGGAAGGTGAAGTCGATGGACGAGGCCCTCGAGTGGGTGAAGCGCATCCCGACCGGCGGCGCCGAGACGGAGATCGAGCTGCGGCGCGTCTTCGAGAGCGAGGACTTCGGCGACGAGTTCACCCCCGAGGTGCGGGCGCAGGAAGAGCGCCTGCGCGCCGAGATCGCCGGCAAGAGCGAATCCGATCACGAACCGGCTGCAGCGAGGAGCGAGCGAGCATGCGATTCATGATGCTGATGATCCCCAAGGGCTACGAGAGCGCGGCGCCGGGCACCATGCCGGAAGCCAAGGCGGTCGAGGCGATGATGAAGTACAACGAGGCGCTGCAGAAGGCGGGCGTGCTGCTGGCGCTCGACGGCCTGCACCCGCCGTCGATGGGCGCGCGCGTGACCTTCGCCGGCGGCAAGCCGAAGGTCACCGACGGCCCGTTCGCCGAGGCGAAGGAAGTGCTCGGCGGCTACTGGATGATCGAGGTGAAGTCGAAGGAGGAGGCCATCGAGTGGGCGAAGCGCTGCCCCGCCTCCGAGAACGAGATCGATCGAGGTCCGCCAGGTGCAGGAGATGACCGACTTCCCCGCCGACGTGCAGGAGGCGGCGGCGGGGTTCGAGGAGATGCAGCGCGAGGCGCGCGGCGATAGCGCCCGAGCGGCCGAGCGTCGCGACGGCGAGCTCGCGCCTGCGGCCTTGCGACGGGGGTGGTGTGATCGGCGGCCGTGGCGGCCGCCGACACCCACCGCGCGATCGAGGCGGTCTGGCGCATCGAGTCGGCGCGGCTCATCGCCGGCCTCGCGCGCATGGTGCGCGACGTCGGCCTCGCCGAGGAGCTGGCGCAGGACGCGCTCGTCGCCGCGCTCGAGCGCTGGCCGCGAGTCGGGCGTGCCCGACAACCCGGGCGCCTGGCTGATGGCCACCGCCAAGCACCGCGCCATCGACCACCTGCGCCGCGCGCAAGCTGCTCGAGCGCAAGCACGAGGAGCTCGGCCGCGAGCTCGAGGCGCAGCAGCGAGCTGCCGGCCGACGACCTCGACGCGGCGCTCGACGACGACATCGGCGACGACCTGCTGCGCCTGGTCTTCATCGCCTGCCATCCGGTGCTGTCGCACCGAGGCGCGGGTCGCGCTGACGCTGCGCCTGCTCGGCGGCCTGACCACCGACGAGATCGCGCGCGCCTTCCTCGTGCCCGAGCCGACCATCGCGCAGCGCATCGTGCGCGCCAAGCGCACGCTCGCCGAGGCGCAGCGTGCCGTTCGAGGTGCCGCGCGGCGACGAGCTCGGCGGCGCGGCTCGCCTCGGTGCTCGAGGTCATCTACCTGATCTTCAACGAGGGCTACGCGGCGACCGCCGGCGACGACTGGATGCGGCCCGCGCTGTGCGAGGACGCGCTGCGGCTGGGCCGCATCCTCGCCGAGCTGGTGCCGCGACGAGCCGGAGGTGCACGGCCTGGTGGCGCTGATGGAGATCCAGGCCTCGCGCGCCGCGCGCGCGCGTCGGGCCCGGGCGGCGAGCCGATCCTGCTGCTCGACCAGGACCGCGCGCGCTGGGACCAGCTGCTCATCCGCCGCGGCCTGGCGGCGCTCGGCGCGCGCCGAGGCGCTGGGCGGCGCGCGCGGGCCCTACGCGCTGCAGGCCGCGATCGCCGCCTGCCACGCGCGCGCGCGCACGGCCGACGAGACCGACTGGGCGCGCATCGCCGCGCTCTACGACGCGCTGGCCGCAGGTCGACGCCGTCGCCGGTCGTCGAGCTCAACCGCGCGGTGGCGGTGGCGATGGCCTTCGGGCCCGCGGCCGGGCTGGAGCTCGTCGACGCGCTGGTCGCCGAGCCGGCGCTCGCAGAGCTACCACCTGCTGCCGAGCGTGCGCGGCGACCTGCTGGTCAAGCTCGGCCGCCTCGACGAGGCGCGCGCCGAGTTCGAGCGCGCGGCCGCGCTGACCCGCAACGCCCGCGAGCGCGATCTGCTGCTCGAGCGGGCCGCTGCCTGCGCGCGGACCACCGCGCCCGTTTAGCCCAACGCGCACCCGCGACGGCTACGGCGAGCTCGTACGCTAGGCTCGCCCCCGTGGAACCGACCGCCCCCGCCGCCGCCTACCCCGCCGAGGACCGCATGCGCGAGGTCTTCAACCTCGTCGCCGACCGCGTCGAGCGCCGCTACGGCATCCCCATCACCATCGGCGACGTCACCGATCCTTACACCGGCGACCTCGACGGCGCCGAGATCAAGATCGACTACGCCAACGAGATCGAGAACGCGCTCTTCATCCTCGTCCACCTCTTCGGCCACACCATCCAGTGGAACACCGACCCGCACGCCCGCGAGCACGGCACGCGGGCGCAGGCCGACCCTTCCGAGGAGCGCATCGCCGAGCTCGACAGCTACGAGCGCGTAGCCTGCCGCTACAGCCTGCAGCTGCTGCACGAGTGCGGCGTGCGCGACTTCGACCAGTGGCTCGCCGACTTCGCGGGCTGCGACTTTGCCTACCTCACCCACTTCTACCGCACCGGCGAGAAGCGCCCCTTCCGCTCCTTCTGGCGGCCCGGCTGCCCGCTGCTCGAGCCGCTCGCCGTCCCCGACTTCACGCCCAAGAGCTGGAGCGGCCGCTGGAGCGGCGTCGTCGTCTAACCGGCGACGACCTCACAGCTGGTCGTTGGCGCGGTAGGACGCCCAGTCGCGCAGCTTGTGCAGCGGCGAGCGCGCGCGCCACTGCTGCAGCTCGATCGGCTGGCAGGCTTCCATGTCGCGCTGGAACGCGGCGCGCAGCTCGGCGGCGATGCCCTCGTCCATGATGCCGAGGCTGATCTCGTCGTTGGTGGCGAAGGAGCGGTTGTCGAGGTTGGTGGAGCCGATGTGCGACCAGACGCCGTCGACGATAACCACCTTCTGGTGGTTGAGGGTGCGCTGGTACTCGCAGATCTTGACGCCGTGGCCGAGCAGCGTGTCGTACCAGGCGTGGCCGGCGTGGCGCACGATCTGCGCGTCGGTGATCTCGCCGGGCAGCATCAGCCGCACGTCGACGCCGCGGTCGGCGGCCTCGCCCAGCAGCTCGAGCACGGCGCTGTCGGGCGCCAGGTAGGGGTTCTGGATCCACAGCTCGCGACGCGCCGAGGCGAAGGCCAGCCGATAGATGAGGTCCACCGACGAGACGCTGCCGTGGTCGAAGTAGTAGGCGAGGTGCGCCTGCACGTTCCCGGCCGCGGTGAGCGGCGGGAAGAACTTGGGGCCGACGAGCACCTCGCCGGTCTCCTCGACCCAGTTCTCGGTGAACGCCGACTGCAGGCCGCCGACGATCGGGCCGAGCATGCGGGCGCCGGTGTCGCGCCAGTGGTGGCGGTCCTGGCCATCGCCCGGTCCACTCCTCGGCGATGCCGTGGCCGAAGACGTAGCCGACGCGGCCGTCGAAGACCGCGATCTTGCGGTGGTCGCGGCGGTTCAACCGCCCCAGGTTGCTGGGACGCACCGGCCGGTACTTGCGCACCTGGCAGCCGGCGTCACGCATCAGCCGCAGCAGGTCGCGGTCCATCCTCATCGAGCCCGAGGCGTCGAGCAGCACGCGCACCTCGACGCCGGTGCGGGCGCGCTCGGCGAGGGCTTCGGCGACGCGGCGGCAGATGTCGCCCTTCCACCAGACGTAGCTCTCGAGGTGGATGGTCTCCTTCGCCGCGGCGACGTCGGCGAGCAGGCGGGGGAAGAAGCCGTCGCCGTCCTGCAGCACCTCGACGCGATTGCCCTCGAGGAGCGTGCCGTGGGTGGCGCCGGCGATCGACGGCAGCGCCTCGCGCAGCGAGTCGACGCCGCGCACGGTGAGCCGCACCGAGCGGCCGCGCGTGCACGCTCCACAGCGCCACCACCAGCACCAGCGTCATGGCGACGAGGACGAGGAAGAGCCACAGCTCCATCTCGATCGTCCGCCGACCGCGCGGCGTCGTCTTCACGTCGGCGAGCTTCGTCATCGTGCGCCTCCGTACGCGGCTGCTCGGTAGATGGATGCGCTCCGGGTGGCAGGAGCGGGGGTCAGCTCGGCGACGATCGGCCAATGGTCGGACGGGCCGGTGTGGACCACCGCCGTCTCACCGACCTCCCACCCCGGCCCGGCGAGGACGTAGTCGATGCGCTGGCCGAGCAGTGGGTGCGTCGGCTCGCTGGCGAGGCCGCAGAAGGTCATCAGCCTGGCGTTCAGCAGGGCGGCGAGCTCGGCCGAATCCGGCGTGGCGTTGAAGTCGCCGCTGAGCACGAAGCGGCGGCCGGGCTCGCCGACCTGGGGATTGCCGCGCGCCTGCTCGGCGAGGCACTGCGCCTGCGTGGTGCGGATGCGCCGGTTGAGGCCGCCCCACGCCGCCAGGTGGGTGACCATGAAATCGAAGTCGGCGCCGTCGACCTCGACGCGGGCGCGCAGCAGCGAGCGCGGCTCGCCGAGGCTGGGCAGCGGCACGACCTCGACGTCGCTGAGCCGGCCGCGCGTGAGGATGGCGTTGCCGAACTCGCCGCCGAAGGCGCTGAAGCTGGGGCCGAAGTGCATCGTCATGCCGGTCAGCCGCTGCAGCTCCGCCGCCTGGTCGCGGAAGCGCGCCTGCCACGTGCCGCGGTGCACTTCCTGCAGCGCGACGACGTCGGGCCGCTGCTCGCGGATGACGCGTGCGATCTCCGCCAGGTGACCGGGGTGGACGAGAGCGGCGTGCCCCTCGATGTTGTAGGAGAGGACGCGGATGGGGCGGCGCGCAGCCGGCGCCTCCGCGGCAGGCGCGGCCTCGGCGTCACCAAGCGCCGCGGCAGCCGGCGCCGAGACGACGCAGCGTCCGGGCCGCAGCTGGTAGACGAACGTGACGCGGTAGACGAGGGCGATGAAGCCCATCGCCCCCAGCACCGCCAGCACTCGCAGCAACTTTCTGAGAATCCCTCGCTCCCTCCCCGCGGCGACCGGGGCCGCGCTGCGTGCGCGAGTGCAAGGGCCTTGCCGCGCATCGGCGTCAGGTCGAGGGGCGAACGGCGTTCAGCTCAGCGAAGCGGGCCGCGAGCGCATCGAGCTGGTAATGGGCGTTGAGGCCGCTGGGGTTGGGCAGTACCCAGACGGCGGCGCCGCCGAAGCGGTCGGGCTGCTCGCCGAGCTGCGCCTGCGGTCTGCCGAACGCCGTGCGGTAGGCGCCGACGCCGAGGAAGGCGACGGCGGCGGGGGCCAGCCGCTCGACCGTGGCGCGCAGGGGCTCGACGCCTGCGCGGACCTCGTCGGCTGAAAGCTCCTCGGCACGAGCGGTCGCGCGGTCGACGAGGTTGGTGATGCCGAAACCCAGCGCCAGCAGCTCGTCACCCTCCCATGGTGCGAACAGCCGCGGTGTCAGGCCGGAGGCGTGCAGCGCCTTCCAGAAGCGGTTGCCCGGCCGCGCGAAGTGGCATCCCATCGCCGCCGAATAGAGGCTGGGATTGATGCCGCTGAACAGCACCCGCAACCCGGGCGCGGCGAGGTCGGGCACGGTGCCGCCCGCCGCGGCGGCGATCTCCTCGGCCGTCGGCCGGCGTGGAGGGCACGGTGGGTTCAGTGGAGGCGCAGACCGCCGAGCTCGCGGTCGATGGCCACGAGCGGGCTGAAGATGAAGACGTCCCGCTCGTCGATCTCGCCGGCGCCCCAGACGATGCCTTGCAGCGCCGCGTTGCCGCCGTTGCGGGTGAACACCGGCGAGCCGCTGTCGCCGACGCCGACCCCGGCGGCGACCGCCGTCTGGCAGAGGTAGGTGATGTCGGTGTCGTCGAGGTTGACGTCCATGCAGGTGGCGACGACGGGGCCGTACGTCCAGCCGGTGGTGCGGCCGACCTTGTGCAGGACGCCGCCGGCGAGCGGCGGCGCGCCGGCGCCGGTCACCCTGAGCCGCGCGTTGGCGGGCGTGACGACGATCGAGCCCAGCTCGGGATCGCGGGAGCTGGGCCTCGCGAGGCGCCCGAGGCTGCCCAGGCTCTTGCGGTCGAAGCGCGCGAAGACGGCGTCGCTTCCCCGGCAGCGGCGGCCGCCGCTGCAAGCGACGAACGGCGGGTCGACGATCTCGGTGGCGACCTCGCCGCCGCTGGTCGGCGAGCTCTGCACGTAGGGGGTGCCGTCGACGACGCCGCGCTGGTGGCTGCAGTGCGAGCAGGTGACGAAGCCGAAGGTGCGGCCACGGAAGGCGGTGAAGCCGTCGGTGCAATACCGGCAGGTGGTCGCATCGCACAGCCAACCGATCTGCACCGCGCCGGGGATCGGCCGCACCGCGTCGCGAAGGGTCGTGCTCGTCCGCGCCTTCGCGGCGGCGATCGCCGGCGGCACGGCGACGAAAGGCGCCACCTCCTCGACGAGGACGGCCCCGGCGGGTACGCCCGCGGCGGCGAGCGCGGCGTCGAGCCGCTCGCGTTCGGCGCCGGCGATGCCGCGACGAACGCCGACGGCGACCCGGTTGCGCGCCTCGTCGACGTCGAGCGAGGCGACGCCGGGCAGCGCCATCGCCGGCGCCAACTCCCGCTTCCACGCCAGCAGCCGCTCGAAGGAGAAGTCGGCGCGGTGGATGCGCACCGGCGCGCCGAGGGCCTTGTCGAGCCGGCCGCCGGCGCTGCCGGGGTCGAGCAGGTAGACGTGGAGGACGCCCGTGCCGTCGACGAACATGCCGCCGAAACCGGGGACGCTGCGGGCGAGGGCGAGCAACTGCTCGTCGGCGGTGAGCAGGTCCGCGGCGGGTGGCGGGGCCGGCGGCTGTGGGGAAGTCGTGGCCGCGGCTGTCAGCGCAGCGAGCGCGAGTCCGGCGGCCGCGAGCATGACGAGAGCACGAGCGGAGCCGGCGCCTCGAGCGGTCATCGACGCCACTGTACTGCGAGCGGCATGCCCGGCTATGCCGGGACGCGACCAGGGAGCGCCTCCATCGGCGGCCCGCAGCGCGTGGCTGCGGCGCCGCTGATGGCGCGTGCCGCGCTCTACATCTTCGTGAAGGTGATGCGCGCCACCGGCTGCACGGCGCCGTCCTTGACGAACTGGCGGCTCTCGTTGAGCTTCGTCGGCTGCTTGGGGTTGGCGTCGGCGTCGCCCGTCAGGTAGGTGCCGCCGTTGTCGCCGCCCGCGTCGTAGGGCTGCACGTCGACGGTCTTGGTCGCCACCCAGGCGCCGTTCTCCATCAGGTTGACGTCGGCGACGCCGGCGAACCAGTCGGGGCTGGGAGCGATCATCGCCGCCAGCGACACCATCGGGTGCGCCTCGTCGACGCTGACCTGCGTCGTGACGGTCTCCGAGAAGTCCTTCAGCGGGTCGGACTCCGCGAGCCCGAGCGCGTTGCCGGCCTCGACGGCGGCCTTGATCTCGGCGTCGAGCGGGTCGTGCTTGCCCTGCTCCGCCAGCCGCTCGAGGCCCGGCGTCGGCGGCTGGCCGACCGCGTAGAGGTGATAGCCCGCGTTGTGGCCGGTGCCGATGAGGCCCGAGAAGTGCGGCTTGTGGATCAGCGAGGTGTCCGGGTACTCGACGGGGAAGCTCGCCTTGGTCCACAGCGGCGTGAGCTCGACCTTGTAGATGGCGGGGCCGGCCGCCTGCATGGCGGCCATGTCGTCTCCCATCGCGTCAGCCGGCGCCATCGCCGCCTCCGGCATCGCCGCCGTCTCCGTCTGCTTGCAGGCGGCCGCGCCGAGGGCCGCGGCCAGCATCGACACCACGAGCAACTGCTTCGTCATCGTCCTCTCCTTCGGTTGTCGAATCAGGAGTGATTCGAGGGGATCGCCGCGAACGCCGTCCGCGGCGCCATCAGCCAGCCGCGCTCGTGCCGGGTGGTGACGAGCTCGGCTCCATGTCGTGCGATCGCCGCGGGGCGGTCGCCGGCGGAAAACGTCCACACGCCTGTCCGCAGCGGCAGGCCCGAGGTGTCGAGCCGGTAGCGCACCACCGCCGGCTCCCTGCCCGCACGCAGGACGTCGAGCTCGTCGCCCCGATGGCGAGGTCGATCGCCGGCCGCGGCCCCGCGTCGCGGCGCAGCAGGCGCGGGTGCGCGGGGTCGGCGACGTCGACGACGGCCAGCCCGCCGCCGTCGGCGACGTAGACGCGCTCGCCGCGCCAAGCGGCGGCGAGCGGGAAGTGCGCGGGCTTGAAACCGCCGGCGGTGAAGCCGGCGTCGCGCAACGGCACCTGCCCCAGCACGCGCAGGCCGAGCGGCCGGCGTCGCAGCTCGACGAAGGTGAGCGCGAAGTCGGGGCCGACGATATGCGACGAGATCGCTGCCAAACGGCCGTCGCCACGCAGCGCCACGTCGGGCTGCCCGCGCCCGTAGTCGGCGCTCGCCACCTCGGCGCCGAAACGGCCGTCGGCGCCGTACTCGCGCAGCGTCAGCTGCGAGGTGCCGCCGGAGACGACGACGACGCCGGCTGCCGCGGAGACGCCGGAGAACGGCCCTACAGGCACGGCAACGATCGCCGCCGGCGACGAGGCCGCACCGAGATGAGCCGAGCGAAACGTCAGCAGGTGCCCCGGCGGCGTGGCGTCGAGCGCGAACAGCCAGCCGTCGGCGACGGCGAGGTCGTCGATCCGGTCCGCTGGCGCCGGCGGAGGCACCAGCGCGACGCCCTGCGCCGTTGCGAGATCGACGACCTCGATGCCGTCAGCGCCGGCGGCCACGAACGCGCGGCCATCGGCGACGACGACCTGCGTGCGCGCTGGCGCCGCGGCGACCGGGTAGTCCCAGGCCTGCCAGCCGAGCTCGAGCCACCGGTGGCCGAGCGCCGCGGCAACGGCGAGCGCGGCCACCACCACGATCCAGACGCGAAGGCGGCGTACGCGAGGCTCACTCATCGCGCGTCCGCCGACGTCGAGATTGCTTCGTCGCTGCGCTCCTCGCAATGACGGTGGGCCGTCGTAGCGAGCGCCGGCGCGGCGATCTCCCGAGCTCCGCGCCCATTGGCGCGGGCGACTTCTCCACTCATCGTGGCCATCCCTCCGCTCCCGATCTAGCGCGGTGTTACGGGGCTCCTCGACGGCCGGATTCACGGCGCGCGGCGGCGCCCCGCCACGGGCGCGGCGATAATGGCGGCGCTTGCGCCCCCTCGACCTCGCCATCGTCGTCGCCTACCTGGCGCTGGTGGTCGCCGCCGGCTTCTTCTTCGGCCGCCGGCAGCAGACGACGCGGCGCTACTTCCTCGCCGGTCACAACGTGCCGTGGTGGGCGATCGCCGCTTCGATCGTCGCCACCGAGACCTCCACCATCACCTTCATCTCGGTGCCGGGGATCGCCTGGGCGGAGGGCGGCGACTTCCGCTTCCTGCAGGTGGTGTTCGGCTACGTGGTGGCGCGGGTGATCATCGCCACCGTCTTCATGCCCTGGTACTTCCGCGGCGAGCTGGTCACCGTCTACGAGCTGCTGCAGACGCGCTTCGGGCCGGCGGTGAAGGCGCTCGCGGCGTCGCTGTTCGTGCTCATGCGCACGGCGGGGGACGGCGTGCGACTGCTGCTCACCGCCTTCGTGCTGGCCGCGCTCTTCCCGGACATCGGCGTCTCCGGCGCGATGATCGGCCTCGGCTTGGTGATGATCGTCTTCACGCTGTTCGGCGGCATCGAGGCGGTGGTGTGGATCGAGGTCGCGCAGCTCGCCATCTACCTCGGTCGGCGCCGTCGCCGTGATGGTGGTGCTCGGCCGCGACGTCGGCTTCGGCGAGGCGCTGGCGGTGGGCGCGGCGGCCGGCAAGCTGCGGCTCTTCGACTTCTCGCTCGACCTCGCCAAGACCTACACCTTCTGGTCGGGGTTGATCGGCGGCACCTTCCTCACCCTCTCCACCCACGGCACCGACCACTACCTCGTGCAGCGCTACCTCTGCACCGACCGCCCGCAAGAGCGCGGCGAAGGCGCTGCTCGCCTCGGCCGCCGTCGTGCTCGTGCAGTTCGCCATGTTCCTCACCATCGGCGTGATGCTCTTCGCCTTCTACCGCGCCCACTACGGCGGCACGCCGCCGGTCTCGACGCCCGACCAGGTCTTCCCGCACTTCATCGCCCACCACCTGCCGGTGGGGCTCTCGGGGCTGGTCGTCGCCGCCATCCTCGCCGCGGCGATGTCGTCGTCGCTCAACGCCATCGCCGCCACCGTCGTCTCCGATCTCATGCGGCCGCGCGACGAGGCGCGCTCGCTGCGCCTCTCGCGCGTCGTCACCGTGCTCGCCGGCGTGGCGCAGATGGCGGTCGGCCTGGCGATGCAGCGCACCGAGCGCTCGGGGCTCAACGTGGTGCTGGCGGTGGCCGCGCTCGTCAACGGTCCGATCCTCGGCGTCTTCCTGCTCGGCGCCACCAAGCGCGCGACGACGCGGTCGGCGCTCGTCGGCATGAGCGCCGGCATCGCCGCGGTGTCGTGGACGGCGTTCGCCACCGACGTCGCCTGGCCGTGGTACGCGGTGGTGGGCTCGCTGGTCACCGTCGGCGTCGGAGCGGCGGTGGCGGCGATTCCGACCGGCCCGGTCGCGGCACCCCAGCCGCGACCGCTGGGTGACTGAGGCCTGCCGTGCGCCGACTCCACCGCTCCGCGCCGCTTCCGCTGCATCCGCCGATCCTGGCGCTGCTCCTTCTTCTGCCGCTGCTCTTCGGAGCGGCCACGCCGGCGTTCCGCCCCGAGAAGCTGCGCGAGATCGACGCCGCGATCGAGGAAGCCATCGCCGCGAAGAAGGTCCCCGGCGGCGTGCTCTGGATCGAGCGCGGCGGGCAGGTCTACCACCGCGCCTACGGCAGCCGCGCCCTGGTGCCCGCAGTCGAGGCGATGACCGAGGACACCATCTTCGACGCCGCCTCGCTCACCAAGCCGATCGCCACCGCGACGTCGATCTGGCTCCTCGTCCGCGACGGCAAGGTCGCGCTCGACGCGCCCGCCGCCGCCTACCTGCCGGAGATGGCGGACCGCACGATCACCATCCGCCACCTTCTCACCCACAGCTCCGGGCTGCGGCCAGACGTCGACCTCGACGTCGAGTGGAGCGGGTACGGCGAGGGCATCCGGCGGGCGCTCGTCGAGACGCCGCGCAACCGGCCCGGCGTCGTCTTCCGCTACTCCGACATCAACTACACCCTGCTCGGCGAGATCGTCCGCCGCGTCTCCGGCGAGCCGCTCGAAGTCTTCGCCCGCGAGCGTGTGTTCGCGCCGCTAGGGATGCGCGACACCGGCTTTCGGCCGTTCGACCCGGGTGTTCTGAGCATCGCCGCGGCGACGCCGCCGGATGCCGCGCCGGATTCCACACTCATCCGCATCGCGCCTACCGAAGAGGGCCTGCGCGGCGTCGTGCACGACCCCACCGCCCGCCGCATGGGCGGCGTCGCCGGCCATGCCGGGATGTTCACCACCGCCGCCGACCTCGCCACCTTCGCGCGCGCCATCCTCGCGGGCAAGACCTTCCCGCCGGCGATGACGCAGGTGCAATCGCCACCCGAGGTCGTCGTCAAGCGCGCGGGCGGCTTCGACGTCGACTCCGGCTACGCACGGCCGCGCGGCGACTTCTTCCCGCTCGGCTCGTTCGGCCACACCGGCTGGACGGGAGGCTTCCTCTGGATCGACCCCGCCTCGCAGACCTTCTACGTCTTCCTCTCCAACCGCGTGCACCCTGACGGCAAGGGAAGCGTCACCGCGCTGCAGCGCCGGCTCGGCACCCTCGTCGCCGAGTCGCTCGCCGACGTCACCTTCACGCGCCAGCCGCGCCGCGTCGGCTTCGTCACCGGCGGCGCCGACGCGCAGAACGGCATCGACGTGCTGCACGCGAGCGGCTACGCGGCGCTGCGCGGCAAGCGCGTCGGTCTGATCACCAACCAGACCGGCGTCGACCGCGCCGGCAACCCGACCATCGACCTGCTGCGCAGCGCGCCGGGGGTGACGCTGGCCGCGCTGTTCTCCCCCGAGCACGGCATCCGCGGCACCGCGGACGCCAAGGTCGCCGACGACGTCGACGCGGTCTCAGGGCTGCCGATCTACAGCCTCTACGGCGAGCGCAAGAAGCCCACGCGCGAGCAGCTCGCGGGGCTCGACGCGCTGGTCTTCGACATCCAGGACATCGGCACGAGGTTCTACACCTACATCTCGACGATGGGCCTGGCGATGGAGGCGGCGGCGGAGGCGAAGATCGCCTTCGTCGTCCTCGACCGCGTCAACCCGATCGGCGGCGAAGTAGTCGAAGGCCCGGTGCTCGAAGGACCGCCGGACTTCGTCGGCTGGCACCCGCTGCCGGTGCGTCACGGCAAGACGGTGGGCGAGCTCGCCGAGCTGTTCCGCCGCGAGCGCAAGATCGACGTCGACCTGACGGTGGTGCCGGTGGCCGGCTGGCGGCGCGACCAATGGCAGGACGAGGCGGGGCTGCCGTGGGTGAACACCTCGCCGAACATCCGCTCGCTCCAGGCGGCCGCGCTCTACCCGGGGCTCGGGCTGCTCGAGCGGGCGGTCTCCGTCGGTCGCGGCACGGAAACGCCCTTCGAGATCCTCGGCGCGCCGTACGTCGACGGCGCGCGGCTCGCGCGCGAGGTCGGCGGACTGCCCGGCGTCGCCGTAGAGCCGGTGCGCTTCACGCCCACCGCCAGCACGCACGCGGGCCGCGAGTGCGGCGGCCTGCGCTTCACCATCGTCGACCGCCGCGCGCTGCGCTCGGTGGAGGTGGGCCTGCGGGTCGCCGCGGCGCTGGCGCGCCTCTACCCGCGCGACTTCCCCGTCGACGAGATGCAGCCGCTGCTCCGCCACCGCGCGACGCTCGAGGCGATCCGCGCCGGAGGCCCGCCGCCCTAGCGGCGGCCCTGCTCAGCCGCCCGCGACGGTCGCCGTCTTGCGCCCGGCCCAGCCGATCCAAGCCGCCGCCACCAGCAACAACGCGAAGGCGATGGGGCCGTGGAACGCGGTATGGCTCACCTGGAGCTCCCAGCCGAACGCGACCAGCACCACCAGCGGCGGCCATGGGGCCTTCTTTGCCAGGAACAGTCCCAGCGCCAGGAAGAGGGCCGCGAAGAAGGCCGCGTACGAGCCGGTGTGGCTGATGAACGAGCCGACCCCTCCCACCCAGGGGTCGACCCAGGTGGTGTTGACGACCTTGATCACGCCGTCGAGCTGGTGAGCGTCGAGCTGCCCGTCCTGGACGAGCCTCTCGGTGTTGAGGATCGTGCGGGCGACGCCGAAGCCGCCGATCGAATCGAGCGCGGTGTAGTAGATGAGGAACAGGAAAATGGCGACCCGCGAGAGCCAACTGAACGCGTACGCGCCGGCACCATCGGCGCGGCGGATCCAACTCGCCATCAGGCACAGCCCCACCGCTACGAGGCCCGCCATCGGCGTCTGGATCATGTGCAACGTGAACCACCAGTGGGGGCCGGGGTAGGCGAGGGCCTTGAACTGTGGATCGAAGGGCTGGGGCTGCGACACGTATTGGTACATGCCCGGGCTCTCGGTGAACCCGGCGGGATGGAACAGCTCGATCCCGATCAGCACCAGCGGAGCCACCACCAGACACAGCCAATGCAAGGCCTTCTTGACGGGGTCGTCCATCGCCTCACCCTCCTGAGAGCCAGTTAGCCGAACCGTAACCAGAGACGAAAGCGGCAGGGGTCGGGAGCGACGATAACACCGGTGCGCACGCCCCCGCCGCCCGTTACTCCTGAGCGTCGCCTTCGGCCACCAGCTGCCTGAAGAGGCTCGACTCGCGCTTGTAGAACCCTTCTGTGTGGAAGGTCTCGGCGAGCTTCAGCAGCTCGTAGTCGAAGTGGTGACCGAGCTCGTGGAGGAAAGTGCGCAGGAAGGTGCGGAACGCCACCACCTGCTTCTTCTGCGCCGTCCGCATCCACAGCGTGACCGTCGGCGGCACGCCGGGCTTGGTCGGGTCGTAGTAGCCGTGCAGCTCGCCCCAGTCGCGGCTGGGCCGCGCGGCGAGCACGGAGATCCGCACCGGCGGCAGCTTCAGCTGGCGCAGCATCGCATCGGCGAGGCGCTGGCAGGCGCCCTCGGTGGCGCGGCGATCCTCCTCGGCGAGCGCTTCGGCGACGACGCTCACCAGCGGCCGCAACGCCGGCGCGTCGGGCAGCGGCACCTGCTCGACGGCATCGCTCTGCCGATAGATCCGCTTGTTCCGCGCCGAGAGGCGCTCGTAATAGGCGAAGGGCATCGACCGGGCAGCTTAGCCGGCGAGAAACTTGACCTTCGAGGATCGGCCGTTCTAGACTTAGTCCGCATGACTTAGTCTGAGTTTACTCAATATGGTCACCGTCAACATTCACGAGGCCAAGACCCACCTCTCGAAGCTGGTCGAGGACGCCGCCAAGGGCGAGCCGTTCGTGATCGCCAAGGCCGGCAAGCCGCTGGTGAAGGTGGCAGCGCTCGACTCACCCACAGCGCCGCGTCGTATCGGCTTCCTCGCCGGCACGATCGCGGTGCCCGACGACTTCGACCGTATGGGCGAAGTGGAGATCGCAGCGCTCTTCGGGATCGAGCTTTGAAGCTCCTCCTCGACACGCAACTGCTGCTCTGGGCGGCAGGTCAGCCGGAGCGACTCTCGAGGGCAGCGCTCGAGCTACTCGAGGACGCGACCAACGAGCTGCTCTTCTCCGCCGCCAGTCTGTGGGAGATCGCCATCAAGGCGACACTGGGGCGCGAAGACTTCCGCGTCGAGCCGCGCCTGCTCCGCCGCGGGCTCCTCGACAACCGCTACGTCGAGCTGCCGATCACCAGCCAGCACGCGGTGAGCATCGACATGCTTCCACCGTTGCACAAGGACCCCTTCGATCGCATGCTGTTGGCGCAGGCCCTCACGGAGGGGATCACGCTGCTCACCGCCGACGAGCTCGTCGCCCGCTATCCCGGGCCAGTTCGTCGGGTCTAGCCCGCCGCATTCCGACGGCGCGGCCGCAGCTCCCTGTCCGAGTGATACCGTCCCACGGAAGCGCGGAGCATCACCATGCGCCCCACCGTGATGCGAACCCGCCGCCGCCGCAACCGGCTCATCCTGCCGGGGGTGGTGATCCTGCTGGTGGTGGTGGCGCCGATGCTGGTGCGGCTCTACGCCGATCTCCTCTGGTTCGGGGAGCTCGGCTTGACGCGAGTGCTGTCGACCGAGTTGGTGACGCGGGCGGCGTTGTTCGGGGTGGTCGCCCTGCTGGCCTTCGGTGTCCTCTACGCCAACGCCCGGATCGCGCAGCGCCGGCAAGTTTTCGGCCCGATCGTCGTCCACGGCCCCGACGGGGCGCCGCGGGACGTCACCGCGCTGGTCTGGCGCGCGACGGTGCCGCTCACGCTCGTCGTCGCCGTGATGCTGGGTCTGGCAGCGACGTCCGGCTGGCTGACGGTGTTGCGGGCGCTCCACGGCACGCCGTTCGGGATCGCCGACCCGATCTTCCGCCGCGACGTCTCCTACTACGTGTTCGCGCTACCGGCGGTCGCCGCCGCGCTCGACGTGCTCTTCGGCCTCGTCGCGCTGGCGATGCTGGTGGCGGTCGGCACCTACTGGCTGCGCGGCGAGGTGGAGCGGACTGCCCGGGGACTGCGCGTCGAGCCCGCCGCCGGTCGCCACCTCTCCGTGCTCGGCGCGGCGCTCTTCCTGCTCGTCGCCGCCGGCATCTGGTGGGTCCGCCTGCCCGGGCTGCTGCAGTCGACGATCGGGCCCCTAACGGGAGCGAGCTACAGCGACCTGCACGCCCTGCGGCCGGGGCTGTACGTCGCCGCGGCCGCGGCGGTGGCGGGCGCTGCGTTGCTCGTCGTCTTCGCCTGGAGAGGCCGCGCGGTCCGCGGCGCGGCCCTCGCGGTCGTCGGCTTCGCGCTGGTGTCGCTGCTCGTGCGCGGCGTGGTTCCGGCCGCCGTCCAGCGCCTGGTGGTGGAGCCCACCGAGCTCACCCGCGAGACGCCGTCGCTGCGCCATCACATCGAGCTGACGCGGCGCGCCTGGGGGCTGGACCGGGTGGAGAGCCGCGAGCTCAGCGGCGCGGCGCGCATCACGCTCGCCGACGTGCGCGCCAACGCGACGACGATCGAGAACGTGCGGCTGTGGGACATCGAGCCGCTGCAGCAGACCTTCGGCCAGCTGCAGGAGATCCGCACCTACTACGACTTCGTCTCGGTCGACGACGACCGCTATTGGATCGACGGCCGCTATCGCCAGGTGCTGCTCTCGCCACGCGAGCTCAATCCCGCCTCGCTGCCCACTCGCACCTTCATCAACGAGCACCTCACCTTCACCCACGGCATGGGGCTCACCCTGGCGCCGGTGAACCAGGCGACGGCCGAAGGCCTGCCGGTGCTCTTCATCCGCGACCTGCCGCCGCGCTCGGACGTCGACCTGCAGGTGAAGCGGCCGCAGATCTACTACGGCGAGCTGACCGACACCCACGTCTTCGTCAACACCAAGCAGAAGGAGTTCGACTACCCGGCGGGCGACGAGAACGTCTTCGCCGCCTACCGTGGGCGTGGCGGGGTGCGCGTCGGCGGCCCCTTGCGCCGCTCGCTGCTCGCCGCGTACTTCAAGTCGAGCAAGGTGCTGCTCTCCGGCGACATCGGCGCCGACAGCCGCGTCCTCTACCACCGCAACGTCGCGGCGCGGGCGCGCAAGGCGCTGCCGTTCCTGGCCTTCGATCCCGACCCCTACCTGGTGATCCGGAGCAACGGGGAGCTGGTCTGGATGCTCGACGCCTACACCAGCACCGACCGCTTCCCCTACGCCGCGCGGCTCGCCAACGGGATCAGCTACATGCGCAACAGCGTCAAGGTGGCGATCGACGCCTACGACGGCACCGTCGTCGCGTACGTCGCCGACGCCGAGGACCCGATCGCCCGCACCTACCGGCGGGCCTTTCCCGGCATCCTCCGCGACATCGCCGCGATGCCCGCCGACCTCCGCGCCCACGTCCGCTACCCGTCCGAGCTCTACCGCATCCAGATGGGCCTCTACGCGATCTACCACATGGACGACCCGGAGGAGCTCTACCACCGCGAGGACCAGTGGCAGGTGCCGACCATGCAGCAGCGCGAGGGGGAGGTGCCGTTCATGCGCCGCATCATCATGCGGCTGCCCCACGAGCGGCGCGAGGAGTACATCTACATGACTCCCTTCACGCCGCGCCAGAAGGACAACCTGACCGCCTGGGTGGTGGCGCGCAGCGACGGCGAGCACTACGGCAAGCTCGCCGAGTACCGCTTCCCGCGCCAGAGCCTGGTCTTCGGCCCGCGGCAGATCGTCAACCGCATCAACCAGGACACCGAGATCTCGCGGCAGCTGTCGCTGTGGGACCAGCGCGGCTCGGAGGTCATTCGCGGCGAGCTGATGGTGATCCCCATCCAGGAAGCGCTGGTCTACGTGCAGCCCATCTTCCTGCGCGCCGAGGGCGGCCGCATCCCCGAGATGAAGCGGGTGGTGGTGGCCTACGAGAACCGCGCGGTGATGGAGGAGACCCTCGAGGAGGGGCTGGTGCGGATCTTCGGCGGCGAGCCGCAGCGGCCAGCGCCGTCGCAGGCGGCGCCCTCGACGGCGGCGCCCTCGGCGGCGCCCCAGCAAGCTGCGGCGGCGACGCCGACCGCCGCCACGCGCGCCGAGCTGGCCCAGCGCGCCAAGGCCCACTACGACCGCGCCCTCGCCGCCCAGCGCGCCGGCGACTGGGCGCGCTACGGCGAGGAGATCCGCCAGCTCGGCGAAGTGCTCGACGAGATGGCGCGACTACGTTGACAGCCCGTGCATCTGTTCAACGACGGCTTCGAGAGCGGCACCCTCTCGGCCTGGAGCGGTGTCTCGCCCTGAGCGCGCCAGCGCTCGGTTGAGGGCTTCCGTCGCCGGCGCACCGCGATCCGGCTCAACGCGCCGGCGTCGCGACCGCCGCGAGGCGGGCGACCTGCCGGCGCAGCGCGGCGAGGTCGTACTCCTCGCGGCCCAGGCCCAACCCCTCGGTCAGCCGCAGGGCCTCTCGCGACAGCTCGAGGGCGCGGGCCGGCTCGCCCTGCGCCTCCGCGGCCAGGGCGAGGTGCTGGGCGATTCGCGCCCGCAGCAGCGGGTCCTCGAGCGCCGCGCTCCTGGCGTAGGCGTCCTCGAGAACCGGGCGCGCCCGCTTCCAGTCTTCGAGAGCGGCGAGCGCTGCGCCAACCGCCATCCGGGCATCGACGGTGTTGGGATGCGCCGGGCCGAGCGACGCCTGGTAGGCAGCGGCGGCCTGCTCCAGGTAAGGCAGCCCGGCACGGGACCGGCCGAGGTCGAGCTGGAGGTTGCCGATGTTGCGCAGCGACTGGGCGACCTCGGGGTGGTCCGCCGGCCAGAGCTTGCGCCGGACAGCGAGCGCATCGAGGTGGGTGGCAAGACCGCGCTCCGGCTTGCCCATGCCGATGTAGACGTTGGCGAGATTGTTGAGGGCTACCGCGGTGTAGCGATGGACGCGCCCCACCGACGCATCGAAGAGCGCCACCGCCTCTTCGAGCGCCGCCACCGCCTCGGCATTGCGATCCACCCGGCGCAACACTCCTCCGTAGTTGACCAGCGCCTTGCCGACCTCGACGTGTCGGGGCCCGAACACGCGCCGGTAGCTGGCCACTGCCTGGGTCATGATCGCCGCCGCCTCCTGCACCCGATCGACCTCGTCGAGGGCGTTGCCGAGCCCCATCTCGAGCTTCGCCACCCGGCTGTCCCCGGGCCCCCAGACCCGCTCGCCGACGGCGAGGGCGCGGCGGCTGGTCTCGACGGCGGTGGCGTAGTCGCCGCGGTCGAGGTCGAGGTCGGCGAGCTCGTAGAGGGCGATCGCGAGATCTCCCCACTCTTTCCCCAATTGCCCTTCCGGCAGCCGTGGCGCGGCGGGGTCCACGCCCAACCCGGCGGCCGCCTGCGTCAGCTCGGCGAGCCGCAGCCGCCGCGCCTCGTCGTAGCGGGTCGCCTCGGTCAGGACCTTGGCGAGGGCGGAAGCCGTTTGGCGCGCCAGCGTTTGGTCTCGCCCGGTCCCCGGCGCGAGAGCCGCCTTGCGCGCGGCGCGCAGCGAGCGCTCGGCGGCGGCGAGGTCGCCCAGCAGCGCCTGCGCCTGGCCCAACGCGAGCAGCGCCGCCGCCGGCTCGCCTTGCCCGCGCGCGCGCAGGGCCGCCACCGCATCGCCGGCGAGAGCGGCCGCGGGCTCCCCCCGGCCCATCTCGAGGTAGGCGCGGGCCAGCGCCACCTGCAGCGCGGCGCGCACCTCGGGCTCGCGGGGTCCACCCTCTCGCAACGCCGCCCGGCTCTCGTCGAGCACCTCGACTACGGTGGGGACCCGCCCTTGGGTGCGTTCGGGGTCGGCGCGCTCGTAGAGGCCGACCAGGAAGTCCACCACCTGCGCGGCAGTCCCTGCCTCGCGCCGCGCCCGCCCCTCGGCGAAGAGCGCGCGGTCGCGATCGCGCGCCGCCGCCCGCGCCTGCCCCAGACTGACGACGGCGGCGACGACCAGCGCCGCGGCCACCGTCGCGCCGCCGGCGATCGCCACGCGGTGGCGACGCACCAGCTTGCGCCAGCGATAGGCTTTGCTCCCCGCCCGTGCCGCCACCGGGTGGCCGGCGAGCAGCCGCCGCAGGTCGTCGGCGAGCTCGCCCACCGAGCCGTAGCGCGCGTCCGGCTCCTTGCGCAGCGCCTTGAGCACGATGGCGTCGAGGTCGCCCACCAACCAGCGCGCGCGACCGCCGAGCGTGGGGCCGGTGCGCATCGCGCCCTCGTGCGTCGCGGCCTTGGCGGCCGCCGAGGGCGCCCGCGGCTGGCGCTCGCAGATCGCCAGGGCGAGCGACGGCGGCGTCAGGCTCTCGTCACCGTAGGGGGACGACCCGGTCAACAGCTCGTACAGCATCACGCCCAGCGAATAGACGTCCGTCGCCACCGTCACCGGCTCGCCTCGCACCTGCTCGGGCGAGGCGTAGCGCGGCGTCAGCGGCGCCTGGCCGTGCCGGGTGAGCAGCGTCGCCTCGTCCCCCTCCTCGGCGGCGAGCAGCTTGGCGATGCCGAAGTCGAGCAGCTTCGGTTCGCCGTCCGGCGTCACCAGCACGTTGGACGGCTTGAGGTCGCGGTGCACCACCAGGCTGCGGTGCGCCGCCACCACCGCCTCGCAGACGCGAAGAAACAGCTCTAGCAGTGCCTCCGGCGCGAGGCCCTGGGAGCGGCAGTACTCGTCGATCCGCCGGCCGTCGACGTACTCCATGGCGAGGAAGGGCTCCCCCGCCGGGGTCTCGCCGCCGTCGATCAGCCGTGCGATCGCCGGGTGGGAGAGCCGCGCCAGGATCTGCCGTTCGGCGCGGAAGCGCCGGCGCGCGAGCTCGCTGCCGAAGGTGCCGCCAGCGAGCACCTTGAGCGCGACGCGCTGACGGTAGACCCCGTCGTCCCGTTCGGCGAGAAACACGCGCCCCATGCCGCCCTCGCCGAGGTCGCCGAGGATGCGGTAACGGTCGATCCGCTCCGGCAGAGCGGCGTCGGCTGCGTTCGCCACGTCGGCTCGCGGCATCCGCGAGGTCGCCTCCTGGTCCGTCCAGCCGGCGTCGCCGGCGAGCAGCCGCGCGAGCTCCGCCGCGAGCTGCGAGTCCTCGGCCCCGACCATCGCGACCAGCGACGCGCGGCCTTCGGGGTCGGCCTCGACAGCCGCAGCGAAGAGCTCGCGCAGCCGCGCCCAACGCTCGGGAGTCACGCCAGGGCCTCGGCCATCCCGAGCACCTGCCGCATGGCGCGGGCGACCACGTCGAGGAAGTGTCGACGCTCCTTGCAGCCGAGGCCGGCGGGGTCGAGAAGCTTCAGATAGGCCTCGTGCCTGAGGTGCGGGCCCATAGTAGCCGGCGGCGCGACCGTCGACATCCCCCTTGTTTCGCGCCGAGTCGGTGACGGCCGGGAGCGACCTGACGCCTGCTCGACCTTGCTGTCCCTGGTTGCGCAGAACCGGGCGCGAAGGGGACAACCGGCAGTCGGCGAAGGCGCATACTAAGGAGACCAGAGAGAGGTGGCCCATGATCGTCGATGGCTTCATCGCGCGCCTGGTACGGCCGCTGGCGTTGCTCGCCTGCCTGAGCGTCGTGGGCTGCTCCGGCTTGATGCACGCGTTCGGGGGCGGCATGACTCCCGAGCTTCAGCAGAGCGGCGTCTTCGCCACCGCCCAGATCCTGGAGATCTGGGACACCGGCTGGACGATCAACGACGACCCGGTGATCGGCATGAGGGTGCGGGTGCAGCCGTCCGACCGCCCGGATTTCGAGGCCACGATCCAGAAGACGACGGTCTCGCGGATCGCCGTGGCGCAGTTCCAGCCCGGTGCCGTGATCCCGGTGCGCTTCGACCCGAGCAACCCCGCGCTGGTTGCGGTCGACCCCTCAGGCAGGCCGTCGGAAGCGTCCACGCCCTCGTCGGGCAATCCGTACCGCGATCGCTTCGAGCGCTCGGAGATGGCGGGCGCGGTCTTCCTGCCGCCGCCGGCGACGCCGCAGCTCTACCTCGGCACCGGCGACATGACGACCGACCTGCAGACGCTGTTCGAGAACGAGTACGCGATGCTCGGCGGCTCCAGCGTGCGCAACGCCACCAACCCGGAGCAGGCGCTCGAGCAGGGCAAGGAGATCGGCGCCGCGCTGGTGGTCGTCTATGGACACTTCACTCCGCCCGACGGCACGGCGCTCGAGGTCCTGCCGTTCTCGCGGCGAGCCTCCTCGGGGCAGTCCCCGAGCACCGCCGCCGGCGCGTCGCGTTTCCTCACCGGAAGCCTGGGCCCCGAAGATCAGTTCGCGTCGTACTGGGGCAAGACGCGGCCGGGGATCCTCGGCATCGTCTCCCGCCCGCTCGACGCCGAAGAGCGGGAACGCCTGCGCCGGCACGGCGGCATCGTGGTCGAGACCGTGCTGAACGGCTCACCGGCCGCCACCGCGGGGATCGCCGTCGGCGACGTCGTCGTCGCCATCGGCGGCCGCGCCCTCGCCGACCCGCGCGCCGTGCCGGAGATCGTCACCGCGCTTGCCGGCCAGCAGGTGGGCTTCGACCTGATCCGCGACGGCAGCCCGATGTCGGTGACGGTGCAGCTCAATCCCGCCTCGCCCTGACGCCTCTGCCGCCTCGTCGACATCGCGCCGGACCGGCAGCACGAGGACCAAAGGCGGCAACCGGAACCGCTCAACATGCCGCCTAAAGTACTGTAAAGATGAAAGTTAGATGAATGGTGGAGCAGAAGGGACTTGAACCCTCGACCCCCACGTTGCGAACGTGGTGCTCTCCCAGCTGAGCTACTGCCCCACGAGGCCCGATAGAAAGAAACCGTGGCGGCTGGGGGCCGCCCGAAGGGTGCGTATTGTAGACGGGCGTCAGGGACGGGGCAACTCGCGCCCGCCTGGCTGCCCGGGCGATCAGTCCACCGAGATCCCGATCAGCTCCACCGGCGTGGCGTCGGCTCCGGATTCCGTAACCGCCCGCATACCACCAGGCGACTGACGCCGCGACCGCGCGAGTGACACCCTCTTCGCCGAGGAGGGTCGCCGTTTGTCGATCGAGCTGCGCGCCATCACCAAGTCGTTCGGCGAGGTCACCGTGGTGCGCGGCATCGACCTGCGCATCGCCACCGGCGAGCTGTGCGTGCTGCTCGGCCCCAGCGGCAGCGGCAAGAGCACGCTGCTGCGCATCGTCGCCGGCCTCGAGGAGCCCGACGACGGCCGCGTGCTGCTGCACGACGAGGACGTCACCCGCGCCGACCCGCGGCGGCGCGGCATCGGCTTCGTCTTCCAGCACTACGCGCTCTTCCGCCACCTGACGGTGGCCGACAACGTCGAGTTCCCGCTGCGGGTACAGAAGGTGGCGCGCGCGCAGCGGCGGGCGCGGCGCGAGGAGCTGCTCGAGCTGGTGGGGCTCGCCGGCTACGGCGGCCGGCGCCCGGGCCAGCTCTCGGGCGGCCAGCAGCAGCGGGTGGCGCTCGCCCGCGCCCTCGCCAGCGCGCCGCGGGTGCTGCTGCTCGACGAGCCCTTCGGCGCCCTCGACGCCCGCATCCGCGTCGAGCTGCGCCACGCCATCCGCCGCATCCACCGCGAGCTCGGCATCACCACCGTCTTCGTCACCCACGACCAGGAAGAGGCGTTCGCCCTCGCCGACCGGCTGGCGGTGCTCGGCGACGGGCGGCTGCTGGAGGTGGGCGCGCCGGCCGACCTCTACCTGCACCCGCGGCAGGAGCGCGTCGCCACCTTCCTCGGCGACGCCAACGTGCTGGTGGGAGAGGCGAGCGAGCGCGGCGTGCGGCTCGGCGAGGTGGAGCTGCCGCTCGGCGTCACCGCCGAGAAGGCGCCTGGCGGACGCGTGCGCGTCGTCTTCCGGCCCGAGGACATGCAACTCGGGGGCGCGGCAGGCGCCGGCGCGGCGCAGCTCGGGCTCGCGCGCGTCGAGGAGGCGACCTTCGCCGGCAGCTTCGAGCGCCTGCGGCTGCGGCTGCCGACGCCGCCGGGGGTGCGCGGGGTGGCGCCGCCGGCGCCGTTCGGTTCCGCCTTCGTCTGGCTCGACGCCATCCGCCCGCAGCCGGAGGCGCGGCGGCTGCCGCTGCAGAGCGGCGACGAGGTCCAGGTGGCAGTGCGGCGGGTGCACGTGCTCGCCTCCGCGGCGTTGCGCCTCTTGGTCCTAGGCCGCGGTGCCAGCGAGGGCGAAGCGCCCGGGCCGGCGGCGGGCTTCGCCGACGCGCTCGCCGACCGCACGGCGACGACGATCTCGAAGGCGGGCGCGCCGCCGCCGCCCGACGGCTGGGACCTGGCGCTCTTCGACCTCCCCGAGGAGGGCGCCACGCCCCCGCGCCACCTCCCGGGTCCTGAAGTCGATCACCTGCTGTTCGTCAATCCCGGCGCGGCGTTGCCGCGTCGCATTTTGGTCTGCATCGCGGTAGGCGAGCCGGGCAAGGAGGACGTCTCCTTCGCCGAACGGCTCGCCTGGCGCCTTGCAGCGCAAGTGACGGTGCTGACGGTCCTCCCCGGACCCAGTCAGGAGCCCCCACCGCACGTGCGCCGGTTCCTCGATGCCGCGGCGCGCGCCCTCGGGCGTCGCGGCGTCGAGGTGACCACCCGCGTGCGTCACGGCACGCCGCGCCGGGAGATCCTTGCCGAGATCGCCGACGGCCAGCACGACCTGCTGGTCATGGGCGCTCCCGTGCCGCCGCGCGGCCACCCGTTCGCCATCTTCGGCCTGGTCGAGCGGCTGCTCGCCGACCGGCCGTGCCCGGTGCTGGTGGTGCGCTCGCTCCACCCCGCAGCGATGCCGGCGGCACCGCTCGAGCTGGCGCGGAGCGCGCGATGACCCGGGCGGCGGCAGCACGGATCATCTCCTCTCTCCACTCCGCTGCGGCGGAGCCCAGGTAGCCAACATGCTCGTCCAAGGGATCATCGCCGTCGTCACAGCTATCGTTGCTGCATTCCTATGGGAAAGACTGCTACGCGATCGCCTCACCGTCCGCCAAATCGAAAGGGAGGACGACGCCGACATCGAGGGTCTCCTAGACCTGTATCAAGACCTCTTTCCAAACGATGGCACGAACTACTCGCCGGAGGAGGTTCTCGAATTGGTAGTCGGAGCGCCGGCGTTCACCGACGTTCGCCACGTGCTGGCCGAGAACCTCGTACTGGTCGCCAAAGTGCACGGCAACGTCGTCGGCTTCACGTTCTGCCACTTCTACCCCTCCGCGCTCAAAGCGATCATCAGCTACTACGGCATCGACTCAACGAATACCGTAGCCAAGGCTCGCGGATCTGACGCGATGCTGCGCAAGCTGGCAAGGCTCTTGAAGAGACGACAGTGCGGCTACCTCCTTTTCGATGTGCAAAGAGTCGATCCACGTGAACCGAAGAGCGACACGAGGAGGCGTCGCGGCCGGCCAGCGGTGTTCAAGAAAACGGCCAAGCGCCTTGGGCTCGGCGCCCATCAGTTCGAGTTCGAGTACTTGTGCCCCAAGGTCTCCGTCGAACCGGACGCTCAAGAGCAGCCCTGCACACTCATGTGTGTGCCGCTGCTCGCCTCCTTCCCGCCGGGTGCCCTTCCGCGCTCCCAGCTCGTGGACTTTCTGCGCTTCGTCCTACTCGATTGCTACGGAGACCTCTATCCCGTGTCCGACCCACGCCATCAGACCTATCAGGAATACTTACGCCAACGCTTGCAAGACTACGAAAAGATGCTGCCTCCGGAGATACCTCTGAAGCAGTGAGAGATGCCCTGCGCGACCAGCAACGCAAGCCCCCGGAACGCCCATGAACCTGAGTGCCGCCGCCAGCATCGCCGAAATTGCGCAGAGCGTCGCCGTGGGCCTAGCCGCTGTCGCGGCGGGTATCTGGGCACTCTATCGATTTCGGGTCGAGCGCTCTCTCGAGCCGGCGCTCACGCTCGAGGTCTCCGCGGCGCCCATCAAGCGCGGCGCGACGCTCGTGGTTCCGGTCCGTCTTCACTTACGAAATACAGGGAAGGTCGTCATCGCCTGCAAGGGCAGAAAGGACGGCGTCCCAGTCTGGGACGACACGCTCGAAACTCTATATTTTCCACTCACACTGCAAGTGAAGCGAATGGTCTCTCCTGGCGATAAGCGCGCGCTGGCCTTTGATTGGTTCGATGAATCGGTGACTGCGACAGTCCCTGGACTGCCGGACCAGATCAATCTTCTCCGGCCCTACGAAACACCTGGCTCGGAGGCATCAAGTTTCATGCTGGAGCCCGGCGACACGGTAATCGTCGAGTTCGTGCTCGCGCTGCCCGAAGGAGACTACCTAGTGAAAGGCACCCTCATAGGGCACGGCGGTGCCAACGACTTCTGGACCGATATTCGTCATGTCGCGGTCGGTTAGGCGCCGCTCGCGCCAGGGCGCCGTGCCCGGCTTCGGGCTCACCTTCGGGGCGATGACGCTCTACCTGTCGCTGGTGGTGCTCATCCCGCTCGCGGCGCTGCTGCTGCGCGCCGCCCGCGTCGGGCCGCGCGAGCTGCTGGCGGCGATCGGCAGCGAGCGGGCGCTGGCCGCCTTCGGCCTGAGCTTCGGCGGCGCGCTGGTTGCAGCGATCATCGCCGCCGTCGGCGGCAGCGTCGCGGCCTGGGTGCTGGTGCGCTACCGCTTCCCGGGACGGCGGCTGCTCGACGCGCTCGTCGACCTGCCGTTCGCGCTGCCCACTGCCGTGTCGGGAATCGCGCTGGCGACGCTGCTCGCGCCGCAGGGCTGGGTGGGCCAGGCGCTCGCGCCGCTGGGCTGGAAGCTCGCCTACACGCGAGGTGGCGTGGTGGTGGCGATGGTGCTGGTGGCGTTGCCGTTCATCGTCCGCACGCTGCAGCCGGCGCTTGCCGACCTGCCGCTCGACGTCGAGGAAGCGGCGGCGACGCTCGGCGGCGGCCGCCTGCGCACCGTGTTCAGCGTCGTCGCGCCGCAGCTGCTGCCCGCTCTGGGCAGCGGCTTCGCCCTCGCTTTCGCGCGCGCCGTCGGCGAGTACGGCTCGGTGATCTTCGTCGCCGGCAACCTCCCGGGCAAGACCGAGATCGTGCCGCTGCTCATCGTCGTCGAGCTCGAGCAGTACGACTACAACGCCGCGACGGCGCTCGGCGCGGCCATGCTCGCCGCCTCCTTCGCCGTGCTGCTCTTCATCCACCTGGTGCCGCGCTTGCTGGCGCGGCGCCGCGCGCTGGTGGAGACGTAGCGCATGGCCGCGGGCGCAGCGTGGCGGATGGGGGGCGGCGCCGAGGCGGGCAGCACGCGCGCCACCCGCGAGCCGCGGCTGGTGCGGGTGCTGCTCATCGGCTTCACGGTGATCTTCCTCGGGGCGCTGCTGGTGCTGCCGCTGCTGGTGGTGCTCACCCAGGCCTTCGCCGAGGGCCTGAACACATGGGCCGCCGCGGTGGTCGAGCCCGATGCGCGCGCGGCGATCGCGCTGACGCTGAAGGTGGCGGCGATCGTGGTGCCGCTCAACGCCGCCTTCGGGCTTGCCGTCGCGTGGGCGCTGGGCAAGTTCCGGCCGCGCGGCCGCGAGCTGTGGATCACCCTTGTCGACCTGCCGTTCTCGGTCTCGCCCGTCGTCGCCGGGCTGCTCTTCGTGCTGCTCTTCGGCCGCAACGGCTGGCTCGGGCCGTGGCTAGCCGAGCGCGACGTGCAGATCATCTTCGCCGTGCCCGGCATCGTGCTCGCCACCCTCTTCATCACCGCCCCTTTCGTCGCCCGCGAGCTGCTGCCGATCATGGAGGCGCAGGGCACCGACGAGGAGGAGGCGGCGCGGCTGATGGGCGCCTCGGGATGGACCATCTTCTGGCGCGTCACCCTGCCCAACGTCAAGTGGGGGCTGCTCTACGGCCTGGTGCTCTGCAACGCCCGCGCGATGGGCGAGTTCGGCGCCGTCTCCGTGGTGTCGGGGCACATCAGCGGGCTCACCAACACCCTGCCGCTGGCGGTCGAGGTGCGCTACGGCGAGTACCAGACGACGGCGGCCTTCGCGCTCGCCTCGCTGCTCTCGGCGCTGGCGTTGGTGACGCTGGTGGTCAAGGCGGTGCTCGAGCGACGGTTGACGACCAAGAGCGACTAAGCCTCCAGGGGCTGTTGACGTCGGTCCTTACCGCGGTATGGTTTTCCTTATGAGGACGACCCTGGTGATCGACGACGAGGTGATGACGCGCTTGCGCGAAGAGGCCGCTCGTCGCGGCAAGACACCCTCGGCCCTGGTCGAGGCGGCGCTCCGCAATTTCCTCGATGCCCGCGAGCAACGACGCGAGCTGCCCCCATTGCCCACCTTTCATGGCGGGCGACCTCTCGTCGACGTTGCGGATCGCGACGCGTTGTACCAGGCCATGGAAGGCCGTTAATGCACGTCGACGAGCGAGCGGGCCCGCTGCCGTGGTACCTGACCTGGCCCATCGTCTACGAGTTTCTCCGCGTGGTCACTCATCCTCGCGTGCTGTCGACTCCATGGACTGCACGCGCGACACCGACTTCCATCGCTTTCCGTTCCTGGAAGTGATCGATCCGCTGCGGCCGCCTGCGAAGCGCTCGGAATGAAACCGCCCGCGCGATCGACCCTGCTCGGCGCCATCAACGGCGTACTGGTCTTGGCGATCGCGGTCGGGCTCGCGGGAGGCGCAGCGGTGAGGACCCACCCTGTCGCCGCTGCTTCCGCTGCGCTGCTCGCGATCGGCGCCGGCGCAGTGCTCGGCCACCGGCTGGTGGCGCCGGCACGCCGCCTCGCCGGCGCCGCCGAGCGGCTCGGTGCCGGTGACTTGCGGACGCCGCTCCCCAACGAAACGGACGCCGAGATGGCCCGGCTGGGCGGCACGCTCGAGGAGATGCGCCGGCGGTTGCTGGCGCTCACCTCCGAGCTCGAGCGCCGCGAGGCGGAGGCGCGGGCGGTGCTCGCGGGAGTGGTCGAAGGCGTGCTCGCCGTCGACAGCGAGCGGCGGGTCACCTACCTCAACCCGCAGGCGGAACGATTGCTCGGCACGTCGATGGACGGCGCCCGCGGCCGCTTCTGCGGCGACCTGCTGCGGCCGGAAAGCCACGACGGGACCTATCCCTGCGACGACCGCTGCCCGCTGGTGCACGCGCGCTCGCGCGGCACCAGCCGCGCCGTGGAGTCGCTGCAGCTCCCCGGCGGCAAGCGGCACGCGGTGCTGACCACCTCGGCGCCATCCGGAGGACCGGGTGGTAGCCAGGTCATGGTGCTGCGCGACGAGACCGAGGAGGAGACCGGCCGGCGCGTGCGCGACGTCGTGCTCGCCAACTTGAGCCACGAGCTCAAGACGCCGCTGGCGGCGCAGCTCGCCTCCGTGGAGCTGCTGCGGGATGGTTTGTCCGACCCGAGGGGCCTCGCCGCCTCGCCTCCCGATTCGCCGGCGGCGCAGGCGGCGGTGCTCGTCGGCTCGCTCGAGCGCAGCACGCTGCGCCTGCTCGGGCTGGTCGAGAACCTGCTGGCGAGCGCCCGCCTCGAGACCGGCGACTGGGCGATGCGCAGCGAGCCGGTGGACCTTGCCGAGGTGACGCGCGAGGCGGCGGTGCTGCTCGCTCCCCTCTTCGAGCAGCGCCGCCAGCGCGTCGAGGCTGCTTTCGCCGACTCCGGATGGACGGCGGCGGGCTCCTGGGTGGTGGGCGACCGCACGCAGCTGCTGCACGTGATGCTCAACCTGCTCGGCAACGCCAACAAGTTCGCGCCCGAAGGGACGCGCGTGCGCATCGCCGGCGGCCGCGACGGCGCCGACACCGTGCTGCGCGTCGAGGACGAGGGCCCCGGGCTGCCGCCCGGCGACGAGGCGGGCGTCTTCGGCCGCTACCGCCGCTTCGGCGGCGCCGCGCGGCCGCACGGCGCCGGCCTGGGGCTGTGGATCGTGCACTCGATCGTGCGCCGCCACGGCGGCAGCGTGGCGGCGGAGACCCGCGCCGAAGGCGGCGCTCGCTTCACCGTGCGCCTGCCCGCGGCGGAAGCGGTCGCGGAGGCGGGAGCGGGGGCGGCGTGAAGCTGCTCGTCGTCGACGACGACCCCGAGCTGCGACCGCTGGTCGGCTTCGCGTTGCGCCAGGCGAGCTACCTGGTGGTCGAGGCCGCGTCGGGCGAGGAGGCGCTGACGCTGCTCGAGCGCGAGCTGCCCGACCTGATGATCCTCGACGTCAACCTGCCGGGCATCGACGGCTTCGAAGTCCTTCGACGGGTCAGGGCCGGGTGGGGGCGCCCCCTGCCCCTCGAGGGGCAGGGGGTCGGGGGGTCAGGGGTGGAACGAAACCAAGGGGTGGGGGTCGGGCGGGGGGCGGCAGCGCGCTCTGCGCGCGGGGGTGGGCTGCCGATCTTGATGCTCACCGTGCGCGGCGAGGAGGAGGACCTCGTGCGTGGTCTCGATCTCGGGGCCGACGACTACCTCACCAAGCCGTTTTCGCCCCGCACGCTGCTCGCGCGCGTGCGGGCGCTGCTGCGCCGCGCCGGCCAGGAAGCGCCGCCGCGGCCGACGGCGGTGGGCGGCCTGGTGCTCGACGAGGAGCGCCACCTGCTGCACGTCGGCGAGCGCCAGGTGGTGCTGGCGCCGCTCGAGTTGCGGCTGCTGCAGCTGCTGCTCGCCCAGGCGGGCCGCACGGTGGCGCCGGAGCGGCTCATTCGCCACCTCTGGGGAGGCAGCGTCAGCGCCGGACGCGAGCACCTCAAGCAGCTCGTCTACCGGCTGCGGCAGAAGATCGAGGACGACCCGATGGCGCCGCGTTTGCTCCGCACCGACCCGGGTGCCGGCTACCGGCTCGAACCGTAGCGGAGGCGACGATGGAACACCGCAAGCTCGGCAGGCAGGGCCTCGAGGTCTCGGCGCTCGGCCTCGGCTGCATGGGGATGAGCGAGTTCTACCAGAACGCCGGCGAGGCCGAGGCGATCGCCACCATCCACCGCGCGCTCGACCGCGGCATCACGCTTATCGACACCGCCGACATGTACGGCCCCTTCACCAACGAGCAGCTGGTGGGGCGCGCCATCCGCGACCGCCGCACCGAGGTGCTGCTCGCCACCAAGTTCGGCAACGTGCGCGGGGCCGACGGCTCCTTCGCCGGCATCGACGGCAGCCCGGCTTACGTACACCGCGCCTGCGACGCCTCGCTGCTGCGGCTCGGCGTCGACGTCATCGACCTCTACTACCAGCACCGTGTCGACCCGAAGACGCCGATCGAGGAAACCGTCGGCGCCATGGCCGAGCTGGTGCATACCGGCAAGGTGCGCTGGCTGGGACTGTCGGAGGCCGCGCCGGGGACGATCCGCCGCGCTCACGCCGTGCACCCGATCAGCGCCCTGCAGTCCGAGTGGTCGCTGTGGAGCCGCGACGCCGAGGACGACGCGCTGCCGACCGTGCGCGAGCTCGGCATCGGCTTCGTCGCCTACAGCCCGCTCGGCCGCGGCTTCCTCACCGGCCGCTACCGCACGCCAGACGACCTGCCCGCCAGCGACCGCCGCCGCATGTTCCCGCGCTTCCAAGGCGAGATGTTCGCCCACAACCTCAAGCTCGTCGAGCACGTCGAAGAGATGGCGCACGAGAAGGGCGTGACGCCGGCGCAACTCGCGCTGGCGTGGGTGCTTCACCAGGGCAAGGACGTGGTGCCTTTGTTCGGCACCACCCGGCGCGAGAACCTCGACGCCAACCTCGGCGCGCTCGACGTCGAGCTCTCGGCGGACGACCTGCGCCGGCTTGACGAGGTCGTACCCAAGGGCGCGGCGGCAGGGACGCGGTATCCCGAGCCGGGCATGCAGAGCGTCAACCGCTGAGCGGGCGGCCGGTTGATTCTGGGCCAGGCGAGTCAGGCGGCGCTATCGCTTACGGCCCGCGTGCGACTTCTTACGTTGCGAGGCGGCCTCGGCGATGTCGACCAGCATGCGAAGAGCGGTATTCACCGACTCGCTCGTCGGGAAGGCCGCCGCGAGGTCGGGATCCAATCGGACGATGTTCGTCCCTGACGATGCACGCTCGAAGTACTTGCCACGAACTCCACCGCCTAGCGCGGAGAAGTCATACTCAGGTCGAAGATCGTCGGTTTGCCGGCTAGCGCTCTTCTTCGTAGGCATGAGCTTCCCGTCGTGTCAGCGGACGCGCGCTGATGATCCGGATGCCGTCTTCGGATTGCCGTGGTGAGCGACGACCGACAAGCGGTCGCGGTCCGAGCGCGATCACGGATGTTTGACCCAAATCCAGCCCTCGTGGCGCGCCAACTCTGCGTCGCTGGGGACGGCGCATGCTCCGGACAGGAAGTCGCAGCCGGTCAGCGCGCAGAGCACAGCATCGAAGATGTGCTCGATAGCCAGTGCTCCTTGCCGGACAGGAGCCGAGAGATTCAGGGTCAGGAGTGCGAGGAGCTGTTCCCGGGCTGCGACCCCTGCGTCCGTCGTTGCCTTGTACCCCTTACTTGAGAGGCCGCGCGCTCTAAGCGTTGCGGCGGGATACACCTCAATGCAGGCAGTGCCGGCAAACTCTGGCGACCACGCTAGGGGTATGGCCTGATCGACGATCTCGCGAAGATCGCGGAGTAGCTCAAGTGCCGCGTGGGCGGTTCGAGCGATACGGTCGGCGCCAACGTCGAGCGGTTGCTGGTCGATGTTGCGCTTGACCCATCGATCGGATTCGCGACGGAAGAGTTGATTGGCTTGAGCCGAGACTGCTTCGCCCGCCCGGTGCGAGCTGAGGCTTTGCGATAGAGGTGACGGCCAGCCGAGCGGCGCGTCTATGCACAAGAGAATGCGCGAGGTGGCGGGCAAGTCGGCGATGCGCCGCCCGATAGCACCCGCGGTGGCTGGTAGGACTTCGTCCGCCAACAGGCTCTCGCCGTCGAACCGCGCGAGAATGGCGCCCCTCTTCGAGACCTTGACCGCAGCGTCGATTCCAATTATAAACGTTTCCGCCGTCATAGTCGGCTCTGTAGACACCCAACCTAATTGTCCTGTGATCCGTTACGCCGATGGCTGCAAGTAGGCTTTTGGATGGAGATATCGGACTGGCACCATAATCAGCTTCGACACGCGGCCGCGCCCGGCTGGTGCTCCAGTGCTCGTTTACCTCGGCGCCCGGCGCCCGGCTTTCGAGATCAAATGTGGTCGGCGCTCAGGTCTTCGGTTTCGCCCGCCGCATGCTCGGCAAGCGCCCGCCGGACCAGCGCTGCGAGCTGGTCAGAAGAGGCGGCAAACTGGCGAGACCATTGTTCCTCGGACTCGATCTCAGCGAGCAGCCATCCGGCGAGGCTGTCCTGGTCGCCGGCTGGAAGCTTGGATGCTTCTTCGAAGGCCTTCTCGAGCAGCTTGGTCATCGTCAGCTCCGGGAAAATCCTACCACCGCGCTACGTCCGCCACGCCGCCGGCGAGCGGTAGCGCGTCAAGCAGCGGCGGGTGCCGGAGTGGGCACGCTACGCGCCTCCCCGGCGAGGCGCCGTACGGCGACGTCGTAATAGAGGACCGCCGGGATCCACAGCCAGTTGGTGAGGACGATGAGCAGCATCAACCGCGGCGGCACGTCGCCCTGCAGGTAGCCGAGGGTGATGGCTGAGGCGGTGATCGTCTTCTCGATCCAGTTGTACTTGATCAGGTGGCGCTTGGCGATCACGTCGCGGCTGGTGTCGAAGAACATGCAGCCGAACATGAACACCAGCCCCGCCCAGAGCCGGATGATCGACGGGTAGTTGGGCGTCGGCCCGCCGTACCACACCGCAATGGCCGCCGGAGCGATGATGGCGCCGATCGACAGCACCCAGTTGGTGACGGCGTTGATGCGGAACAGCCATGCGGCTTGCGTCTCGACGGACATCGGCGAAGCTCCTTTCCGGTTCAAGCTCGCGCCAGCTGGACGGCCAGCCGGCAGCCGCCGAGGTAGTCGGCGATGTCCACGTGCTCTTCGATGGAGTGGATGCCGCGCTGGCCGGCGCCGAAGGTGACGGCGGGGATGCCGTGGTGGGCGAGCCAGTTGGCGTCGAGGCCGCCGTCGGAGACGCGCAGCTGCGGCGCCAGCCCGAGGGCCGTGGCGCGCTCGGTGGCGAAGCGCACGGGCTCGCTCCCCTCGTCGAGGCGGAACGGGCGGTACTGCAGGCGGCTGGTGAACGCGACCTGCGCGCGGGCGCCCGTCGAGCTCGAGAGTCCCAGCGCCGCCGCCTCGAAGGCGCGGCGGTAGGCCTCGACGATGCGCGGCACGAAGCGCTCGTCGTGGCTACGCGCCTCGCCCTCGAGCTTGACGTAGTCGGTGACGACGTTGGTGGGGCCGCCGACGCGCCCGCCGTCAGCGCCGGCCATGCTGCCCAGATTGGAGGTGCCGGCACCGCCGCCGCGACGGCGGATGCGGCCGAACCAGCCGCGCCGCTGCACGGCGGCGAGCGCGACCGCCGCCACCACCGGCGCCGAGACGCCCTCTTCCGGGTGCAGGCCGGCGTGCGCCGCCTTGCCGGTGATCTCGACCTCCCAGCGCGCCGCCCCCACCGCGCCGACGGTGAGCACGTCGGCCGACGAGCCGTCGACGTTGAAGGCGAGCGCGGGATTGCCGAGCATCGACACGTCGAGGTAGCGGGCGCCCCACAGGCCGCTCTCTTCGCGCACCGTGAAGACGAGCGTCAACGGCGGGTGCGGCAGCCGCTCACGGCGCAGCGTCGCCAGCATGGTCAGCAGGCAGGCGACGCCGGTGCGGTCGTCGCCGCCGAGCGCCGTCGGCCCGGCCGGCACCACGCGGTCGCCGGCGAGCACCGGCCTGGCGCCGGCGCACAGCGGCACCGTGTCGCGGTGCGCCGAGAACATCCGCCGCGGCAGCGACGGGTCGCCCGCCACGTCGACGATGAGGTTGCCGGTCTCGGTGGGCACGGGGATGCGGCGCTCGGCGCCGTCGAAGCGGATCGCCTCGGCGGGCACGTCGAGCTCGCGCAGGGCGGCGGCGATCTCTTCGCCGATCGCCCCCTCGTGGCCGGTGGTGCCCTCGACGGCAAGGAAGCGCAGCAGGTAGGCGATCGCCTGGTCGCGGTCGACGTCGGTCATCGGCCCATCATCTCGCAAGCAGGAGCGGCGTGCCGCGTCCCGCCGCGACGGCGCGCTCGTAGACCACCACCGCCGCGGCGACGTCTTGCAGCGCCATGCCGGTGGAGTCGAACACCACCACCTCGTCGGGCGAAGTGCGGCCGGGGCGCCGGCCGGCGATCACCTCGCCCAGCTCGGCGCGCACGTCCTCGCGCCGCAGCGCACCGGCGGCGATGGCGTGGTGCAGGTCGCCCATCCGCTCGCACTGGGCGAGCACGTCGGTCACCACCGCGGCGCGCGCGAGCAGACCGGGCGCGAGCTCGTGCTTCTCCTCGTTGTCGGCGCCGACGCCGGCCACGAACGCGCCGGGGGAGACGTCGTCGGCGTCGAGCAGCGGTCGGCGCGACGGCGTGCAGGTGATGCACACGTCGCTCGCGCGGCAGGCGGCGGCGTGGTCGTCGGTCGCTTCGGCAGCGATCCCCAGCGCAGTGGCGGCAGCGAGCGCGGCGCGCAAGGCACCGCAGTCGGCATCGCAGAGCCACAGCAAGCGCAGGTTCGGCATCACCGCGGCGAGGACCTCGATGTGCGCCCGCCCCTGCACGCCGCAACCGACGAGCGTTACCGTCGCCGCATCGGGCCGCGCCAGCCACCGCACCGCCACCGCCGTCGCCGCTGCCGTGCGAAGCGCCGTCAGCGACGCCGAGTCCATCAACGCGCGCGGCTCGCCGCTGAGGGCATCCATCAACAGCACGGCACCCTGGATGGTGGGCAGCCCACGCTGCCGCGGGTTGCCGGGGAAGTTGGCGTTCACCTTGACCGCGAACCACCGTCCGCCCGACTCGTCGTCCATCACCGCCGCCTTGACGTGGAACACACCGCCCTCGACGTGCAGCCCGCACACCGCGGGCGCCTGCGCCTTGCCCTCGCCGAGCAACCGGAACGCGCGCTCGACGGCGTCGATGCAGCTCCTCGGATCGAGGAGCTCGCGCACTTCAGCGGCTGAGATCGAGAGGAGCGACCCACGAGACTCGGCTCCGCTACCATCATGTCGCGCTTGCGACATTGTCATGATACAGTTGTATCACGAATGGCGACGGGCGGCAACAAACGGAGGGGGTTGCGCTCGGCGGCGCCGCCGAGGGCGCGCCGGGGGGAGGGCTCCCGCCGCGCGGAAGCGCCGTCCGCGGCGCCGAGCACGGTGGGATACCCACCGGCAAGCGGGGACCCACAGCGCGGCGCCGCCGAGGGTGCAACCGCCGGCCCGGACCACCAGCCCTCCGCGATGGAGTGGCTCCTCCTCATCCACCAGCTCCCCGTGGAGCCCGCCTACCTCCGCGTCAAGGTCGCTCGCCGCCTCCGCCGCCTCGGCGCCGTGCAGCTCAAGAGCTCGGTCTACGTGTTGCCTGCCAACGACGAATGCGCCGAGGACTTTCGCTGGCTGCTGCGCGAGATCGTCGCCGCCGGCGGCGACGCGACGCTCGCCCGCACCCGCTTCCTCGACGGCATCGACGATCCAGGAGTGCGTGCCATGTTCCACCGCGAACGCGACGCCGAGTACGACGAGATCACCACCGCCGCCCGCGCCCTCGACGACGCCGAGCCGCGCGCCGAGGAGGTCCAGCGACTGCGCCGCCGCCTCGTCGAGGCGGCCGGGCGCGACTTCTTCGACGCCCCCGGCCGCGCCGCCGCCGAGCACGCGGTCGCCGCGGCGGAGGGGCGACTCCGCGGCGACGGCGAAAGGGCGCCCGGCTCAGCGCAAGCGGCGAGCGAGCGCCCGCACGGCGCCACCTGGGTCACCCGCCGCCACGTCAAGATCGACCGCCTCTCGAGCGCCTGGCTCATCCGCCGCTTCGTCGATCCTGCCGCGCGCTTCTCCTTCGTCGACCCCGCGACCTACCGCCACGCGCCCGGCGACCTGCGCTTCGACATGTTCGAGGGCGAGTACGGCCACGAGGGCGAGCGCTGCACCTTCGAGACCCTGCTCGCCCGCTTCGGCCTCGACGAGCCGGCGCTACGGCGCGTCGGCGAGGTGGTCCACGACCTCGACTGCAAGGAGAGTCGCTTCGGCCACGCCGAAGCCGCCGGCGTCGCCGCCATGGTGCAGGGCATCGCCGCCGCGCACGAGCGCGACGAGGACCGCCTGCAGGCGGGGCTGCCGCTGTTCGAGGCGCTCTACCAGAGCTTCCGCGTCGCGGGCTGAGCGACGATCGATCCGCACTGGTCCCACGATGTTGGCAGCACGATGACTGTCCGGGCGTGGCCTGCCGGCGGTGGCGCCAATCGCCGCCGAGCGCCGCGGCGGTCGACGAGCCGATGAGCATCACGCCAGCGGACTCGGTCGACGGCGCGACGAGCACGACTCCCGCCGATGCGGTCGCCGCTGCACCGGCGGCCGTCCCCTTCGCGGCAGCGCTCCGCGTGTGGGCGCGCGTCGCGGCGCTCTCCTTCGGCGGACCCGCGGGGCAGATCGCCGTCATGCACCGCATCCTCGTCGAGGAGAAGCGCTGGGTGAGCGAGCGGCGCTTCCTGCAGGCGCTCAACTTCTGCATGCTGCTGCCTGGGCCCGAGGCGCAGCAGCTCGCCATCTACCTCGGCTGGCTGCTGCACGGCACGGCGGCCGGCATCGTCGCCGGCACCCTCTTCGTGCTGCCCGGCCTGCTCTCCATCCTCGCGCTGAGCCTCGTCTACGTCGGCTGGCAGGACACCGCGGTGGTGGCGGCGATCTTCTACGGCCTCAAGCCGGCGGTGCTCGCGGTGGTGCTGGCGGCGCTCGTGCGGCTGGGCCGCCGCGCCCTCGACGGCCCGGCGAAGCGAGCGCTCGCCGCGCTCGCCTTCGTGGCGATCTTCTTCCTCGACCTCCCCTACCCGTTGGTGATCGTGGGCGCCGCGGCGGCGGGCTGGTGGCTCGGCCGCTCGAGTCGGGGGAGGGTTCGGACGACGCAGCGACGACGACGTCGACCGCCGCCGCCGCGGACCTGGAGCACCCGGCCTCAGCCGCGGCGACGCGGGCACCGTCGTGGCAGCGCTCGCTCGGCGTGATCGCGATCTGGCTGCCGCTGTGGTGGGCGCCGGTCGCGCTGCTGTGGCTGTGGCTCGGCGCCGGCCACATCGTCGTGCGCGAGGGCGTCTTCTTCGGCGCGCACGGCCGTCGTCACCTTCGGCGGCGCCTACGCCGTGCTCGCCTACGTCGCGCAGCGCGCGGTCGAGGACTTCCGATGGCTCGTCGCCGCACGAGATGCTCGACGGGCTCGGCATGGCGGAGACGACGCCGGGGCCGCTCATCCAGGTCGTGCAGTTCGTGGCCTTCCTCGGCGCCTGGCGGCACCCCGGACCGCTCTCGCCCCTATCGTCGGCGGTGCTCGGCTCGCTGGTCACCGCCTGGGTCACCTTCACGCCCTGCTTCCTCTGGATCTTCCTCGGCGCGCCGTACATGGAGCGGCTGCGCAACCGCCGCGGCCTCGCCGACGCGCTCGCGGCGATCACCGCAGCGGTAGTCGGCGTCATCCTCCAGCTCGCCGTCTGGTTCGCGTTGCACACGCTGTTCGGCAACGTGCGCGAGCTGCGCGCCGGCGGCCTGCGGCTCTTCGTTCCCGACCTCCACACCCTCGACCCCTTCGCGCTCGCCATCGCCGCCGGCGCCTGCTGGCTGCTCTTCCGCACCCGCCTCGGCATGCTCGGCACGCTGGCAATCGCCGTGGCGGCGGGAGCGGTGGTGCAACTCGCGCGGTTCCTCTCCTGAGTGGAAGAGCGACCGGCGCCGTGATCTCCGGACCTCGGTGACTGTCCGCCCGGCGAGAGCGAAGCGAATCGCCGCTCCGGCGACCACAGTCGACCGCGAGTTGTGACGGGAAAGCTGGCGGCGCGCATCCCGTCACCCGAGCGGCACGACGGGCTCACCGTGGCAGCGATAAGAGAGCGCGAGGCAGGCCGCCACAGCAACCACGGCAACACCCGAGCTCGCCAACAGGTCGCTCGGTGACCACGCATGAAGGCGTTCGCGTCCACGGGATCGGGAGGCGTCGCGGAAGGGCTTCCGACGGGCGCACGGGTAAGCGGCCAAAGGGCTGTGGCCGTTGCGCGCGCCCGGCGGCAAGCGAGCGCTCCTCGCCCGCATACCTCCTAAAGCGAGCGTGCCCTGGAGCGACGCCTCCCGATCCCGTAGCGAACGCCGGCCAGCGACCAGCTACCGCACGACCGCCACAGCGTCAGAGCGCCCGCTCACCGCGCCGGCTTCGCAGCGTCGTCCCCGCGCCCGATGTCGACGCTCACCACGACTCGCCCCGGCGGCAGCAGCATCGCGCCCGCGACCTTCGACGCGGCGAACACCAGCCGACCACCCTCCTCGCGCACCGGCACGCGCTCGCTGCCCCGTTCCCTCGCGAGCTCCGACACTTCGCCGCCCGCCGTCACCGCCACCCCGTCGATCGGCCGGTACGGCGCCGCCATCCCATTCGGCGCGAAGCTGTACCAGCCGCCGCTGTCGAGCAGCACCCAGCGCAGCGGCGACCGCAGCCGCACTCCCCGCAGCTCCCCGAGCACGTGCTCCAGCGCCGCGCGCTCGCGCTTCTTCGCCCACGCCGCCGCCTGCGGATCCACGCTCAGCCGCCCGGCGATCAACGCGTCGGCCAGCCACCGCACGTCGTCGTACGCCGGGTACTGCCAGCGCTTCGCGCCGAGCACCTCGCGCGGCTCCACCTCGCCCGCGAGCAGCCGCAGCGACACCTCGCGCCCGTCGCGGTTGTACAGCTTGTTGCGCGAGCAGGGAACGTTCACCTCGTAGCTTCCCGGCACCGTGTGCAGCAGGTCGAGCGCGTACGAACGCCGCAGCCACGTCGCGGCGCTCTCGGCGAGCTCGCGGTCGCCGTGCTCCGCCGCCCACCGCAGCGCGGCGAGCACGTCGGCCCGGTAGTAGTTCGTGTAGCCGCCACCCTGCTCGCCGCCCTGGTGCTCGCCGTCGAGCTGCGCGCGCAGCCACGTCTTCACCGGGCCGCCGTCGCCGCGCACGTAGAGGTCGGTGAACAGCGCGCCGGCGTAGTGGTTCTCCGTCACCAGCCGCGCGCCGGGCGTGAGGATCGAGCCGAACAGCTTGCTCGGCTGCCGGCCGCAGTAGACGTCCTCGAGGTTGTACTGCACGCGGTGCCAGCCGCCGGTGCGCCGGGTGGGGCGGATCACCGGGCGCGCGCAGCTAGCCGGCAGCGCCGTGGCGGCGGGAGCGTCGGGAAGCGCCGCCGCCGGCGCTTCGGCGCGTGGCACGGAAGCAGCAGCGGCGACGTCCGCGAGAGCGACGAGAACGACAACTGCAACCGCGCAGATGAGACGAGTCGAGCTCACATCCCACCCAACCGCTTTGGAGGCGCCTGCGATTCCCCCGCTGCCGTGCCGGCGGCGCGCCAGAAGCCGCTAGCCCTTACATTTCCTTACACTTGCAGGCCATCGCGGCCGGAATAGAGTGCGTCTCCTCGGGCGTTGCCGATTCCAGAGTAAGACGCGGAGGGAGAGGAACTCATGACCCAGCCGAACCGCAGGATCGACCCGGAGGTGGAGGCGCAGCTCGGCCTCGCGCAGACCAGCGGCAGCCGCGCCCGCCGCGCCTGGGTGCGGCGAGGCGTCTGGGTGCTCGTCGCCCTCGCGTTGCTCGGCGGCTTCGCCTGGTGGCGGGCGCGCGGGCGCGCCGAACGGGCGCCGAAGTACGTCACGGCGCCGGTCGAGCGCGGCGACCTTGCGGTCACCGTCACCGCCACCGGCACGCTCTCGGCCCTCGACACCGTCGAGGTGAGCTCCGAGGTCTCCGGCCGCGTCGCCGAGGTGATGGTCGACTTCAACGACCGCGTCACCGCCGGCCAGGTGATCGCCGTGCTCAACCCCGAGCAGGCGCGGGCGCGGTCGCAGGAGGCGGCGGCACAGGTGGAGGCGGCCACCGCCGGCCTGGCGCGGGCCCGCGCCACGGCCGACGAGGCGCGGCGCAAGCTCGGCCGCGCGCAGGAGCTGTCCAAGGCGGGGCTGCTGTCCAAGGACGACCTCGACACCGCGCAGGCAACGGCACGCCGCGCGGATGCCGACGTCGGCGCCGCGGCGGCGCAGCGAACGGTGGCGCGCGCCAGCCTCGACGACGCGCGCTCGGCGCTGCGCAAGAGCAGCGTCGTCTCCCCCATCGACGGCATCGTGCTGTCGCGCACGGTCGAGCCCGGACAGACGGTGGCCGCCTCGCTGCAGGCGCCGGTGCTGTTCACGCTGGCGCGCGACCTCACCAAGATGAAGCTCGAGGTGGCGGTCGACGAGGCCGACGTCGGCAAGGTCCGCGAGGGCAATCCCGCCACCTTCACCGTCGACGCCTATCCCGGCCGCACCTTCGCCTCCCGCGTCGAGTCGCTGCACAACGTCGCCACCACGGCCGAGAACGTCGTCACCTACACGGCGGAGCTGTCGGTGGAGAACGGCGACCTGGCGCTGCGGCCGGGGATGACGGCGACGGCGGGCATCGTCACCGAGGAGAAGCACGGCGTGATGCTGGTGCCCAACGCGGCGCTGCGCTTCACGCCGCCCGACGTGCTGGCGCAGGAGAACGGCGCCCGCGGCGGGCTGTTCATCCCCGGCGTGACGCGCGGCAGTCCGTTCGGCGGCCGCGGCGGCCAGCAGCGAGGGCAGGGGCAGCAAGCGCGCGGCGGCGCCGGCGCACCAAGCGGCAGCGCCGCACGCGGTGGCGAGGCGCCAAGCAGCGGCGCGGGACGCGGTGGGTCCCAGGGCGGCGCCGCGGCCGGCGGCGATGCGCGACGCGGCGGTGAAGGTGGCGCCGCTGCCGGCGGCACGGGCACGACGTCCGGCAGCCGCGACCGTGGCGGCTTCGGCGCCGGCACGCGCGTCTGGGTGCTCGTAAGCGGCAAGCCGGAGCCGAAGTGGGTGCGCACCGGCGCCACCGACGGGCAGGTCACCGAGGTCTTCGGCGACGAGCTGCGGCCCGGCCAGGAAGTCATCGTCGACATCTCCACGGCCACTGGGGCGAGGGGATGAGCCAGCCCCAGCTGCGCGAGGAGGAGCTCACCGAAGCCGCCGGCGGCGACGGTGCCGACCCGCTGCTCTCGCTGCGCGACATCACCAAGGTCTACGGCGAAGGCACCGCGGCCGTGCACGCGCTGCGCGGCGTCGACCTCGACGTCCACCCCGGCGAGTTCGTCGCGGTGATGGGCGCCAGCGGCTCGGGCAAGTCGACCTGCATGAACCTGCTCGGCTGCCTCGACGTGCCCACCGGCGGCAACTACCTCTTCCGCGGCGTCGACGTCGGCGCCCTCGACCGCGAGCAGCTCGCGCTGCTGCGCCGCCACTACATCGGCTTCGTCTTCCAGGGCTTCAACCTGCTGGCGCGCACCTCGGCGCTGGAGAACGTCGAGCTGCCGCTGGTCTACAAGCGGGTGCCGGCGAAGGAGCGACACGCGCGGGCGCGGGCGGCGCTCGCCGCCGTCGGCCTCGCCGGACGCGAGCTGCACGCGCCGCACGAGCTCTCCGGCGGCCAGCAGCAGCGGGTGGCGATCGCGCGCGCCCTCGTCACCGAGCCGCTGCTGCTGCTCGCCGACGAGCCGACCGGCAACCTCGACAGCCGCACCAGCGGGGAGATCATGGAGCTGCTCTCGGCGCTCAACCGCGACCGCGGCCTCACCATCGTTCTGGTCACTCACGAGTCCGACGTCGCGGCGTGGGCGCGGCGGCGAGTGGTGTTCAAGGACGGCCTCATCGTCGCCCAGGAGCGCGCCTGACCATGCGCCCCACCGTCGTTCCCGCGCGTTCTGAGCGTCGTGAGGCGGCATCGCACGCACCGCATGCCACCTACCAGGGTGGCAGCGTCATGCTCGGCGAGACGCTGCTCATGGCCGTGCGCGAGATCCGCCGCAACGCGTTGCGCTCGTTCCTCACCATGCTCGGCGTCGTCATCGGCGTCGGCGCGGTGATCGTGCTGGTGACGCTCGGCGAGGGCGCCTCGGCGAAGGTCAAGTCCGACATCGCCAAGCTGGGCGAGAACCTGCTCATCGTCAACACCGGCGCCTTCCGCCGCGGGCCGTCGTCGACGCCGGCGCGGCCGTTCACCCGCGAGGACGCCGCCGCCATCGGCCGCGAGGTGAGCGGCATCTCCGGCCTGGCGCCGGCGGCCAACCGCCAGCAGCTGGTCGTCTACGGCAACCGCAACTGGCGCACCCAGGTCACCGGCAGCACGGCAGACTTCTTCGTCGTGCGCGGCTACCAGGTGCAGTCCGGCCGCGCCTTCAACCCCGGCGAGGCGAGCGCCGGGCGGCCGTTGTGCGTCGTCGGCCAGACGGTGGTCAAGGAGCTCTTCGGCGGCGCCGACCCGATCGGGCAGAGCGTGCGCGTCGGCCGCACGCCGTGCGAGGTGATCGGCACCCTGGTGCCCAAGGGCGAGGCCGGCTTCGGCCAGGACCAGGACGACCTGGTGGTGATGCCGCTGGTCGCCTTCCAGCGCCGCATCGCCGGCAACGACGACATCACCAACGTCTACGTGTCCGCCGCGCCCGGCCGCTCGACGGCCTTGGTGAAGAGCCAGATCGAGGCGCTCCTGCGCGAGCGCCGGCGCATCACCAACCCGGGCGAGGACGACTTCTCGGTGCGCGACATGGCCGAGATCGCCGCCACCATGGCGAGCACCACCGGCGCGCTGGCGGCGCTGCTCGGCGCCATCGCCGGCGTCTCGCTGCTCGTCGGCGGCATCGGCATCATGAACATCATGCTCGTCTCGGTCACCGAGCGCACCCGCGAGATCGGCATCCGCCTCTCCATCGGCGCCCTGCCGCGCGAGGTGCTGACCCAGTTCCTCGTCGAGGCGGCAGTGCTGTCGAGCATCGGCGGCACCATCGGCATCTTGCTGGGACTGCTCGGCTCGCTGGCGGCGGCGCGGGGGCTGCAAGTGCCGTTCGTGCTGGTGCCGAGGATCCTCGTCATCGCCTTCGCCTTCTCGGCGGTGATCGGCGTGCTCTTCGGCTTCCTGCCGGCGCGGCGGGCGGCGCGGCTGAATCCGATCGAAGCGCTGCGGCACGAGTGAGCGGTGCGTGCGCGCGGGATCCCGGCGGCGGCAAGCCATCGTTGATAGTGTCGGCCATCAACCAAGGTCGAGCTGGAGAACACCCATGCGCCCACTTCGTCCCATCGTCGCTGCCACTCTTCTCGCTTCCGTCGTCGCGCTGCCGGTCCTTGCCGCCGGAGCCGGCGTCCACGTCGGCGACGAGGTCACCGTCGCCGCGGCGACGCCGATCGCCGACATCCTCGCCGCGCCCGCCGATCACGCCGGCAAGGTGGTGCGCGTCGAGGGCGAGGTGAGCGGCGTCTGCACCAACCGCGGCTGCTGGATGGAGATCGGCGACGACGCCGGACACCACATCCGCATCATCGTCGAGGACGGTGTCCTCGTCTTCCCCTCCGACGCCACCGGCAAGCCCGCGGTGGCGCAGGGGAAGGTGGTGGTCCAAGACGTCTCCAAGGAGCGCTACGTTGACTGGCGCAAGCACCTCGCCGCCGAGGGCGGCGAGCCCTTCGACGAAGCCAAGGCCGGCGACGGACCGTTCCGCATCGTCGAGATCGCCGGCACCGGCGCCGACATCGGCGGCTAGCGAATTCCTGTTGCCGTGCGCGTGCGCGGGCGCCCTGCCATGACGCAGCTGGTATGATTCCTTCATACCAGGAGATTCCATGGCCACTGCCGTCAAGAAGACGATCTCGCTCCCCCCTGACCTCGCACAAGAGGCCGAGGAAATGGCGCGTGCCGATGGCAAGACGTTGAGCGCCGTCGTGCAGGACGCTCTCCGCACCGCACGACGCGTGCGCCTCGCCGGTGAGGTTCGGGAGCTGCAGGGCTTCTGGAGCCGCACGGCTCGCGAGCGCGGGCTGATTTCGGAAGAGGACCTCGAGCGGTATCTCGCCGAGTGAAGGTCGTCTTCGACACCAACGTCTACATCTCCGCCCTGGTGCTCCCCGGTTCGCGGGCCGATATCGCGTTGCAGCGCATCATCGGGGGCCAAGATCAGCTGCTGCTGTCGCGTCCAATCTTGGCCGAGCTGCTCGACGTGCTGGCGAGGAAGTTCTCGCGCGACGCCGAAGAGCTGTCCCGCGTCGCGCTCTTTCTCGACGACCTGGGCACGATCGTCGAAACGACGACGACCGTGCACGAGCTCGCCGACGATCCGGACAATCGCATCCTCGAGTGCGCAGTCGACGGCGGCGCCCACTGCGTCGTGACCGGCGACAGGAGGATGCTGCAGCTCGAGACGTGGAGGGGCATCCGAATGATGTCGCTCGCCGACTACTTGGGCGGGCTGCTTCCGCAGTAAGGTACGCGCGTCCGCCGCTTACGGCGGTCCAAGAGGAGGGGATCCATGGCTGCAAAGAAGTCGAGTAAGAAGAGCGCCAAGAAGCCGGCCGCGAAGAAGGCGCCGAAGCCGGCGAAGAAGACCGCGAAGGGAACGGCGAAGAAGCCGGCCAAGAAGGCTGCGAGCAGGCCGGCGAAGAAGGCAGCGAGCAAGCCGGCCAAGAAAAAGCCGGCTAAGAAGAAGCCCGTTTCGAAGGTCACGGCGGCGAAGAAGACGGTCGGCAAGGCCGTCAAGACGATCACCAGCGCTGCCGCGAACGTGGCTCACAACGTGGCCGAGGCGGCGCGGAACATCGTGCCGGGGAAGGGCTGATGCGAAGCCGCGGCAAGGCCCCGACCACCGCGGTCTTCATCATCTGCCTGATCCTCTACCTGGTGGCCCTCGCCGGCCACTTCGCGATCGTCCGCATCGATCCGCGAATCACCGACTGGTCGTGGATCATCGGCTTCGGACTGCTGCTGATCGCCATCCGGGTGCGCGGGCTCTAGGCGACCCCGTCGCCGGGGCTCACTTCGCGGGTGTCGCGGCGGCCGGCGCGGTTGTGGGCGCGCCGGCCACCGCTGCCGGGAGCCCCACGCGTCGCGTCAGCTCCACCCACCGCGGCTCCTGCCGCAGCGGGTCGAAAGCCGGCCAGACGCCCATCAGGGCGACGAACCGCGAGCGGTCGCGGTAGGCCGCCTCGAGCTCGTCGAGCGCCGCCGCCCGATCGCCGAGGCCGGTGTCGACGAGGGCGAAGGCGCCCGGCTGGACGCGGTCGGTGTCGCGACGCCGCTCGAGCGCCGCCTTCACGGCGCGCGCTTCGGCGGTGCGCCCCGCCGTCGCCAGCGTGTAGCCGAGGGCGCCCTGCATGACGCTGCTGTCGCCGGACAGCTCGACGGCCTGCCGCGCCTCCGCCACCGCCTCGTCGTGGCGGCCCGCCGCGGCGAGCGCTAAGGCCAGCCCGAATCGCGTGTAGGGGAAGCGCGGATCGAGCTCGCGCGTGCGCTCGAACTGCGCGATCGCCGCGTCGTTGCTGCGTGCGAAGTAGAGGACCATGCCGAGGTCGGCGTTGATCACCAGCGACAGCGGGTCGAGGCGTTGCGCGAGGCGCGCGTTGGCGATCGCCTCGTCGTGGCGGCCGGTGGCGGAGAGCAGGTAGGAGTACCAGTGAGGCGCCGTCGGGTAGCCGGGGTCGAGCCGCTGTGCCTGGCGGAAGCCCGCCTCGGCCTCGCGCCAGTTCCAGTCGTAGAGGAAGCGTGCGTAGGCGAGGGTGGTGTGGGCCTCGGCCAGCCCGGGGTCGAGCCGCAGCGCTTCGCGCGCCTTGGCGATGGCGCGCGGGAAGGCGTCGCGCGGCGGCGTGTTGCCGTAGAGCGGCAGCAGCACCCAGCAGTCGGCGATGCCGGCGTGGGCGGCGGCGAAGGCGGGGTCGCGGGCGAGGGCGCCCTCGAAGTGGGTCATCGCCTTGCGCAGGTCGGCCTCGGTGCGGCGGTTCCAGAAGTAGCGTCCGCGCACGTACTCCTGGTAGGCCTCGACGTCGCCGGTGCCGCGGTTGCCCGGCCGGTGGGGGCGGCGGCCGGAGAGCTCGAGCGAGAGCGCGTCGGCGACCTGCTCGGAGATGGCGTCCTGCACCGCGAAAGGGTCGGTGTAGACGGTCTCGAAGCTGCGCGCCCACAACGGCCGGCCGCCGTCGACCCGGAGTAGGCGCACCGAGACGCGAAGGCGGTCGCCGGCGCGCTGCAGCGAGCCGTCCATCACCGCGTCGACGCCGAGCCGGCGGCCGATGGCGAGCACGTCGCGCGGCGCCTCGCGCAGCTCCTGCACGGCGCTGGTGGGGCGCACCACCAGCGGCTCGAGCTCGGAGAGGCGGGTGATCAGCGCGTCCGCCATGGCGAGGCCGAGCACGTCACGGTCGGTGGTGGTGGGGCTGATAGAGAGGAACGGCAGCACGGCGAGCGAGCCGACGCGCAGCGTCCCCGGCGGCGCCGTCTCGGGGCGCCAGCGGGCGGCGATGGCGAGCAGGGCGGCGAGCAGCAGGACGGCGGCGAGGCCCGCGACCAGCAGGGGGCGGCGGCGCGACGGCCGCACCGCCGGTCGCGCGGAGACGCGGCGCTCGGGGCCCGTCCAGGCACCTTGGACGGCACCGGCGTCGCCGGTTCCGGCAACAGCGCTCACTGCAGTCACCTGGGTGACAGCGCCGTCAGGGGCTGCCGGACCCGCCACCCCCTGGGGCGCCGTTGCAGCCACGGCCGCGGCCGTCGCCACGGCCTCGGACAAAGCGGGCAGCAAATGCTCGCCGGAGAGCCGCTCCACCGGCACCGCGAAGCGATAACCGCGCCGCGGCACGGTGAGGATGTAGGTGCGGCCGTCGTCCCCCTCCGCCAGCACCTTGCGCAGGGTGTAGACGTTCTGCGACAGCACCGACTCCTCGACGAAGCGGTCGCGCCAGACGAGGGCCAGCAGCTCTTCCTTCGGCACCACCGCCCCGTCAGCCTCGACGAGGACCCTGAGGGTATCGAAGGACTTAGGGGTCAGCGGCACTGGGTCGCTGCCGCGCCGCAGCTCTTGTCGCTGCAGGTCGAGGGTGAACGGTCCGAAGGCGTAGCCGCCGGTCAAAGTCGGGGCGGCCGGGGCCTTCATCGGAATTTGAGGCCGTTTTGAGGAGCCATTGAGGACTCGGTCGGCGACCGCCGCCTACGCTGCGCCGTAGCTCCCATCATCGTCCGCCGCGGGTCGGCACCGAGTCTAGCAGCCACCCTTCCCGACCCTCGGCGGACCCCAACTGCCAACGGAGGTTTCCCGGTGTTCCAGCTCTCCCAGATCCGCGAACGGATGGTCTTTCCGGTCCCCTGCTTGCCGGTTCCGTCATCCCCGCAACCGTCGTCGAGCGCCGAGCGGGCTCGCCGCGACGCCTTCGCCGCCGACGCCCTCGCCGACGCGCAGCTGCTCGACGGCGTCGCCGCCGGCGACTCCGACGCCCTCGCCCTGCTGTTCGACCGCCATGGCGCCGCCGTGCTCGGGGTGCTCACCCGCATGCTCGGCCGCGCCGGCGAGGCCGACGAGGTGCTGCAGGAGGTCTTCCTCTGGCTGTGGAAGCACCCCCGGCGCTACGACGCGAGGCGCTCCAGCCTGCGCGGCTGGCTGCTCGTGCTCGCCCGCTCGCGGGCGCTCGACGTCCTGCGCGCCGACCGCTCGCGGCGGGTGCGTGAGGAGGGCGTCGAGCGCGAGCGCCCCACCGTCCACGAGCCGGTGCCGCTCGCCGACCTCGAGCAGCGCGAGCGCCAGCGCCGGCTGCAGGCCGCTCTCGGCACCCTCCCGGACGAGCAGCGGCGCTGCATCGAGCTGGCCTTCTTCTCCGGCCTGTCGCACAGCCAGATCGCCGCCCGCCTCCAGCAACCGCTCGGCACCGTCAAGTCGCGCATCCAGCTCGGAATGGCGAAGTTGCGAGCGGCGCTGACCTGCCTGACCCCGGTGCCGGGCGCGGCGTAGGACGTGGTTCCCACTTGCGTTTCGCCAGCAGAGCAGTCATTATGCAGTCATGAGCGTCCAGATCACGATCCGTGACGTTCCCGACGAGGTCCGGGACGAGCTGGCCGCTCGCGCCGCTGCCCAAGGCCGGTCGATGCAGGAGTTCCTGCGTGCCGAGCTCGAACGCCTCGCCGCACGGCCGTCGATGGAGAGCGTCATGGCGCGGATCCGCGAGCGCAAGAGCATCACAGGAACCAGGGTCTCCGTCGACGAGATCCTCAGCCACCTCGACGCCGACCGTAAGTGACCGTCGCCGTCGACGCGTCGCTGCTGGTCGCTGCGCTGATCGACACCGGGCCCGTCGGCGAATGGGCCGAGAGTCTGCTGGATCAAGGCGACTCGATCGCCCCGCACCTCGCGCTCGTCGAGGCCATGAACGTACTCCGGCGTCACGAGCTGGCGGGGCAGATCAGTCGACTCGAGGCGGGCACCGCGGCGCGAGATCTGGTTCTGATCCACCTCGAGCTGTTGCCCTTCGCGCCCTTCGCGGCGCGAGTTTGGGAGCTGCGCACCAATTTGAGGAGCTATGACGCCTGGTACGTCGCGGTGGCCGAAGACTTCGATGTCCCGCTGGCGACCCTCGATCGACGCCTCACCGACGCACCCGGGCCGCGCTGCCGCTTCCTGCTACCGCCGCAGTGAGAGCGGCAAACTCTTCCGCGAGCGCTACTGCCTCCACGCCGCCTGGTGCGCGCGGTCGAGGCCGTACACGTCGTCGTAGAGGGCGACGTCACCGTCGGGCCGCACGGCGGCGGTCATGTAAACCAGAAAGACCGGCACCGGCTCGCGCAACGCCACGTGTCGCTCCTCACCACTCGCGACTGCTGCGTGCAGCGCCCCAGCGCGCCAGCGCGGGTCGTCGTCGAGCAGGAGCTCGGCAAGCTCGAGCGGCCGCTCGAGACGGACGCAACCGTGGCTCCTGGCGCGCGCGGGGCGGGCGAACAGCGCGGCTGCGGTGGTGTCGTGCAGGTAGACGTCGTGCTCGTTGGGGAACATGAACTTGACCTTGCCCAGCGGGTTGCGCGGCCCGGGCCGCTGGCGCACTCGCACCTCGCCTCCCGCGGTCGGCGCCCAGAGCTCACTGGCCGCCACCGCCGGTGAATCGGCGCCGCCGGCGCGCACCACCTCCATGTCGTGACTCGCCAGGTACGAGGGGTCGGCCTGCAGGGACGGCAGCACCTCCCGCGCGAGGATGTTGGGCGGCACGTTCCAGTACGGGTTCAAGACCAGGGAGCGGATGCGGCCGGCGAACACCGGCGTCGGCCAATCGACCTCGCCGACGACGGTGCGCATCGACATGGTGACCCGTCCCCGCTCCTCGACGTCGAGGGTGAAGCCGGGGATGTTGACCACCACGGCGCGGCTTCCGAAGTCGTCGGGTACCCAGCGCCAGCGGTCGAGGTTGAGGCGCAGCTGCTGCAGCCGCTCCTCGATGGGCGCGCGGAGCTCGGCCTGCGTCTCCGTCGCGAGCTCACTGCGCGCGCGCCGATAGGCAGCGAGCAACGCCGCGAACTGAGGGTGCGTTGGCCCGAGACTGCGCAGATGGCCGGTCAGGTCGGCGCCGCGGAGGCCCTCCTCCAGCACCGCCGCGAGGTCGACGGGCGCACGCTGCATTCCCCAGCGGCCGGGCAGGTCCTGCGGCGTCGTCCGCCCATGGCGCATCTGCGCGGCGGCGAGCAGCGCCGCCCAGGTGAGGCCCACCTCGATCTCCTCGGGACGGGCATCCACGCTTCCCCGGCCCGCCGCCGAGAGGGCGGCGGCGAGCGGCGCCAACTGGAAGTCCTCGCCGACGAGCCCCTCCCCTTCGATCTCCGCGAGGAAATGCAACAGAGGCAGCGCGTCGGTCCGCGGCTGGCCGTCGGCGATCCACACCGGCTCCCATCCGCGTCGCTCGTAGAACGTGCGCACTGGGTCGACCAAGCCCTGGCGCGTGTCGGCCATGCCGAACGGTGTGCCCGAAAGCTCCGTCAAGTAAGCGGCAAGCTCGAGCTGGGCCCCGGTCGACTCGAAACCTTCCAGCGGGCGACCGGCGACCCGCCGCTCGATCCAGCCGCGGTCGGCGGCGCCGAGGGCGATGATCGCGGCACCGGCGAGCGCGCCCATGCGAACCCAGCCGGAGAAGGACGGCAGTGATGAGTGGGTAGAGGTCGACATTCTCGTCAAGCTCCTGGATGGACCTCGACTGGTGCGCCCGCGGCGCTCGCGCGGCGGCGTGAATCAGATGTCGCCGGCTGTTGCCGCACCCGCGTCCGCGGGCGCGGCTCAGCGGCGGCCGCGCGTCAAGCCGACCCGACGCGGACGCGTCGCGCTCACGAGAACCGCGGCGCGGCGCGGTGGAGGCGCGCCCCAGCGGGACTCGATCACTTGCGCGATGGGCATCAGCGGCAGCACGACGCCGAGCACTATCAGCCAGGTCATGGGAAAGCTCCGGTCAGTAGGGTGAAGGCCTTGCGCCGCGACGTGGTGCTTACAGGGTTGTGGGTACGGCGCGCAGCCAGCAGTTTCGATCTCGCACGCCGCTGGCCTGAGCAAGCGCCGTGCCTGCGGCTCTGCGGCGGCACGTTTCTCGCTTGCCGACCCCAACGACGCACTGACGTTCTCGTCGGACCGGCAGCTCGCAAGTGCGCGTCGAGGAGGCGCATCGTGTGGATCGTCATCGCCGTCGTGACCACCCTGGTGGTCACGTTTCTGGTCTCCAACCTCTCGGCCGAGACCGCGGTCGACCATCAGATCGAGCCGCTGTACGCCGTCGGCGACGAGCAGTTCGCCCGCGTCATGGGGCAGCTGCTGGGCCCTCCCGTCGCTCCCGGCAACGCCGTCGAGGCGCTGCACAACGGCGACCAGATCTTCCCCGCCATGCTCGCCGCCATTCGCAGCGCCCGGCGGACGATCTGCTTCGAGACCTACGTCTACTGGCAGGGGCAGGTGGCGGAGGACTTCTCGCAGGCGCTCGCGGAGCGAGCGAAGAACGGCGTCGCCGTTCACGTGCTGCTCGACTGGCTGGGCAGCCAGAAGGTCGACGAGCGTTTGGTCGAGCAGATGCGCGCGGCGGGAGTCGAGGTGCAGCGCTACCACCCCGTGCGCTGGTACGACCTCGACCGCGTCAACAACCGCACGCATCGCAAGCTGCTGGTGGTGGACGGCGAGGTGGCGTTCACCGGCGGCGTGGGGATCGCCGACGAGTGGCGCGGCAAGGCGCAGGATCCCGAACACTGGCGCGACGACCACTTCCTGGTGCGCGGGCCGGTGGCCGCCCAGATGCAGGCCGCCTTCATGGACAACTGGCTCAAGGTGGCTCCCGGCGTGCTCCACGGCCGCGACTACTTCCCGCCCTTGCAGCAAGTCGGGGCCGTGCAGGCGCAGACCTTCAAGAGCTCGCCGCGTGAGGGCGCCGCCAGCGTCCGCCTGATGTACCTGCTCGCGGTGGCTGCGGCCCGGCGCGAGATCTTCATGGGCAACGCCTACTTCATCCCCGACGACGTCACCGTCGGCGCGCTGGCCGCGGCGGCCCGGCGCGGGGTGCGCGTGCGTGTCGTCGTCCCCGGGCCGCACATCGACTCCTCGGTCACGCGGCGCGCCTCCCGCTCGCGGTGGGGCAAGCTACTCGACGCCGGCGTGGAGATTCACGAGTTCCAGCCCACCATGTACCACGTCAAGCTGATGGTGGTCGACCGGCGCTTCGTCTCCGTCGGCTCGACGAACTTCGACAGCCGTTCGTTCCGGCTCAACGACGAGGCGAACTTGAACGTCTTCGACGAGGGGTTCGGCGCCGAGATGGCGGAGGTGCTGGAAGACGACGTGCGCCGCTCACGGCGCGTCACGGTGGAGCAGTGGCGGCAGCGCCCGTGGCGCGAGAAGGCGAAGGAGAAGCTCGCCGGCCTTCTCCGCTCGCAGCTCTGAGTCGTCCGAGCGAGCCGCCCTCATGACTGCGCTGACGAAGCTCGCGACGATCGCCTTTGCCATCGCCTTGCTCCACCTGGGGCGTGCGCTGCTGCAGCCGCTGGCGCTGGCGACACTGCTCGCCTTCCTCCTCGCCCCCTTCACCAGCCGCGTGGAGAGGCTCGGCACCCGACGCTCGGTGGCGGTGGGCGTCGTGGTGGTGACAAGCTTCCTCCTCCTCGGGTTCATCGGTTGGCTGGTGGCGGCGCAGGTCGTCGACCTCGCCAACGGCGTCACCACCTACCGCGCCAACCTGGTCGCCAAGGTGCGCGCCCTGCCGTCGGCGCCGGGGGCGATCGAGCGCGTCGGCGCCGTCCTCGGCGAGCTGGGCCAGGAGCTCGGCCGCGACGCGCCGGCGCCCGGCGGCGATGCCGTCGGCGGCCAGCGGCCGCTGCCGGTGGAAGTGACGAGGCCGAGCCCGCCGTTCTCCCGCCTGCGCAGCCTCGTCGACCCCCTGCTCGCGCCGCTCGGCACCGCCGCCGTCGTCGTCGTCTTCGTCATCTTCTTCCTGCTCGAGCGCGAGGACCTCCGCGATCGACTGCTCAGGCTGGCGGGCGAAGAGCAGCTGCTGCTGGCCACTCGGGCCATGGACGATGCGGGCAGGCGCGTCAGCCGCTACCTCCTCGCGCAGCTGCTCGTCAACGCGGCGTACGGCGTACCGGTCGGCGTGGGGCTCTGGGTCATCGGCGTTCCCAACGCGCCGCTCTGGGGGCTGCTTGCCGTGATCCTGCGCTACCTGCCCTACGTCGGCCCCTGGATCGCCGCCGCGGCGCCGGTGGCGCTCGCCGCCGCGGTGTTCCCCGGATGGGGCCGGGCCCTCGTGGTGGTCGCCCTCTTCGTGGTCCTGGAGCTGATCGTCAACAACCTCGTGGAGCCCTACGTGTACGGCGCCCACGTCGGCCTGTCGCCGGTGGCGCTGCTGCTCGCGGCGTTGTTCTGGGCCTGGCTGTGGGGCCCGCTCGGCCTGGTGCTCGCCGCGCCCTTGACGGTGTGCCTGGTGGTCATCGGGCGACACGTTCACCAGCTCGACTTCCTGGCCGTGCTGTTCGCCGACGAGCCGGCGTTGCCGCCGGCGGCGCGCCTCTACCAGCGTCTGCTCGCCCGCGACACCATCGAGGCGGCCGCCCTGGTCGACGAGCGCCTGACCGCCACCGGCCGTGACGAGTTGTTCGAGGAGGTCCTGCTGCCGGCGCTGGCGCTCGCCGAGCGGGACCGCCACCGCGGCGCCCTCGACGAGGACCAGCAGCGCTTCGTGCTGGCGAGCATGAGCGAGCTGTTGGCCGAGACCGCAGCCGCGGGAGACGACGAGGACGGAAGGGCCGAAGCGGTGCCCACGGCACCGCGGCGCGTGCTCTGCATCGCCGCCCGCGACGAGGCCGATGCCCTCTGCGCGTCGATGCTGCTGCGGCTGCTGTCCGCACGCGGCGTCGCGGCGGGAAGGGTCCTGCCGCTCGTGCTGGCGGGCGAAGTCATCGCTGCCGTCGCCGCGGAACCGCCCGACGTGGTCTGCCTGTCCGCCCTGCCGCCGAGCGCCACCCTGCGCTCGCTCTACCTCTGCAAGCGACTGGCAAATCGCTTTCCCGAGCTCCCGATCGTGGTCGGGCTGTGGCAGGCCAGCCATCGCACCGCCGAGGCACGCCGACAACTCATCGGCGCCGGCGCCGAGGACGTGGTGACGTCGTTGTCCGATGCCGTGACCGCGGTGGCGCGGGTACCTCCGCCGCTCCAGCCGGGAGCGGCGCGCTAGCAGGCGTCCGTCCGCACCATCGTGCGCAGCAAGCCGGCGATGCCGGCGAGCGGCAGCACGTGGCGGACGGGGGTGCGGGCGATCGCTGCCGCCGGCGAGACCGGGCTGTGCGCCGAGCCGGGGTCTTCGACGATGGTGAGCCCGCCGCGCCGCGCCACCGCTTCGACGCCGGCGGCGCCGTCCTCCGACGAGCCGGTGAGCAGCACCGCCACCACGCGACGGCGGTAGGCGTCCGCCGCCGACTCGAAGAGCACGTCGATCGACGGCCGCGCCCACGACACCGGGCCTTCGACCGAGAGCGTCATCCAACCCGGCTCGACGAGCAGGTGGTAGCCGGCCGGCGCGAGGTAGACGACCCCCTCCTCGATCCGCTCGCGGTCGCGCGGCTCGCGCACCGGCAGCGCCGACACCGCACCGAGCAGGTTCACCAGCGGCGACTCGGCGTCGGGCCGGCGGTGCTGCACGATGGCGAGCGCCGCCGGGAAGCCGGCGGGCAGCTCGCCGAGCAGCTGGCGCAGGGCCGCCACGCCGCCGAGCGAGGCGCCGATCACCACCAAGTCGTAGGCTGCCCGCGGCGCGCGCCGCGCCGCCGGGCGAAGGGGCTTGCGAGCCGCGCCCGCCTCCATCGCGCCGACCTCACCGCACCCGCCGGTAGAGGCCGAGGCTCTCGACCAGCGGCTCGTAACGGTCCGCGACCGGCGTGTAGCGCAGCGACTCCTTGAGCCCCAGCGCCAGGACGCCGAACTTGACCAGGCTGTCGTAGAAGAGCTGGTGCACGCGCTCGCGCAGCGCCTCGGAGAAGTAGATCAGCACGTTGCGGCAGAGGATGAGCTGGAACTCGTTGAACGAGCCGTCGGAGACCAGGTTGTGCTGCGAGAAGACGAGGTTGCGGCGCAGCTCGTCGCGCAGGATGGCGCTCTGGTGGTCGGCGATGTAGTAGGAGGAGAAGTCCCCCTTGCCGCCCGCGCGGTGGTAGGCCGCCGTGTGCTCCTGCATGTCGCGCAGGGCGAAGACGCCGCGCCGCGCCCGCTGCAGCAGGTCGTCGGAGAGGTCGGTGGCGTAGACGCGGCAGCGCTCGAGCAGCCCCTCCTCGTGGAGGAGGATGGCCATCGAGTAGACCTCCTCGCCGGTGGAACAGCCGGCGTGCCAGATGCGCACGAAGGGGTAGGTGCGCAGCATCGGCAGCACCTGCCGCCGCAACGCGCGGTAGACCTGCGGATCGCGGAACATGCCGGTGACGTTGACCGACAGCGTCGCGATGAAGCGCTGCAGCGCCTCGGGGCGGTGCAGCACGCGTTCCTGCAGGCTCGACAGGCTGCGCACGCCCTCGTTGTGCATGGCCTTGCGCACGCGCCGGCGCAGCGACGCCGGCGAGTAGCCGCGGAAGTCGAAGCCCCACCGCCGCGCGACACCGGTGAGCAGCAGGTCGAGCTCGAGCTCCTCGAGGTCGTCGACGGGGTCGGCGCCGTCGACGTCCGCCACCACCGGAAGGCTCACCGCCGTGACCTCGCGCTGACGCTCGCGCGGTCCCTCGCTGCGTCGCGGCGGATCCGATCTGCCCACCCCGCGCAGCTCTTGCTCGTTGCCTGCCAACTATGTCGTCCTGGTGTCGTCCCGATGTCGCTACCGATAGAGCCAGACCCGCAGCAGCGAGATGAGCTGGTCGGGGTCGACGGGCTTGGTGACGTAGTCGGAGGCGCCGGCGTCGATGCACTTCTCGCGGTCGCCCTTCATCGCCTTGGCGGTGAGCGCGATGATCGGCAGCCCCTTGAACTTGGGCTGCGCGCGGATGCGCCGCATCGCCTCGTAGCCGTCCATCTCCGGCATCATGATGTCCATCAGCACGACGTCGACGGCGTCGTCAGCGGCGAGCTTGGCCAGCGCGTCGTGGCCGTTCTCGGCGAACTGCACGTCCATCTCGTGGCGCTCGAGCACCGAGGTGATGGCGAAGATGTTGCGCACGTCGTCGTCGACCACCAGCACGCGGCGCCCCTTGAGCAGTGGATCGCCGTAGGCGACGTTGCGCAGCATCCGCCGCTTGGTCTCCGGCAGGCTCGCCTCGACGCGGTGGAGGAAGAGCGCCGTCTCGTCGAGCAGCCGCTCGGGCGAGCGCACGTCCTTGACGATCACCGTCTCGGCGAGCTGGGCGAGGCCGTTCTGCTCCTCGCGCGACAGCTCCTTGCCGGTGTAGACGACGATCGGCAGCCGGCGCAGCGCCGGGTCGTCCTTGATGCGCTGGATGAGCTCCATGCCCGACATGCCGGGGAGCTTCAGGTCGAGCACCAGGCAGTCGAAGGGCTGGCCGGCGAGGGCCTCCAGCGCCTCCTCGGCGCTGCGCCACCGTCGTCGTCTCGACGTCGCCGGTCGCCGATCAGCTCGACGATCGCCTGGCGCTGCGTCTCGTCGTCCTCCACCACCAGCAGGCGCTTGACCCGGCGGTCGAGGAACTCCTGCATCGCCGCGAGCGTCGACTCCAGCGCCTCCTTCTCGAGCGGCTTGCTGAGCACCGCCATGGCGCCGCAGCTCGAGACCGCGGCGCTCCTCGCCCATGCCCGCCGCCGAGATGATGTGCACCGGGATGTGGCGCACGTCGGCGTCGTGCTTGAGGCGGTCGAGCAGCACCCAGCCGTCCATGTCGGGGAGCAGCAGGTCGAGGGTGATGGCGTCGGGCCGCACGCGTGCGCGCGTGCTCGATCGCCTCGGCGCCGGTGCCGGCGACGACGCCGCGGAAGCCGCGGTCGCGCGCGAAGTCGAGCAGGGTCTGGGCGAAGGTCTCGTCGTCCTCGACGATGAGCAGCACGCGGTCGCCGGGCTGGATGAGCAGCCGGTCGTCGGCGATGAGCGGCGGCGGCAGCGGCCGGTCGAGCTGCAGCACGCCGGTGTCGATCGGCGAGCGCCGGCCCGAACGTCCGCCACCGTCCCGATGCCGCCGGCGGCAAGCCGCGTCGGCGCCATCGGCGGCCGCTCGCTGCGCCGGCGCGGCACGTAGCGGTCGGGCAGGTAGAGGGTGAAGGTGCTGCCGCGGCCGGGCTCGCTCTCCACCGTCAGCTCGCCGCCCAGCAGGCTGGCGATCTCGCGGCTGATGTTGAGGCCGAGGCCGGTGCCGCCGTACTTGCGGCTGGTGCCGCCGTCGGCCTGCTGGAAGGCCTCGAAGATGATCTGCTGCTTCTCCTTGGCGATGCCGATGCCGGTGTCGGAGACCGACAGCGCGATCACCTGCTCGGCCTCGTGCAGGCTCGACGGCAGCCCGCGGCGGTCCACCACCGGCGCGATGCGCAGGGTGACGCTGCCCTGCTCGGTGAACTTGAGCGCGTTGGAGAGCAGGTTGCGCAGCACCTGGCGCAGCCGCATGTCGTCGGTGCGCGAGGGTCTCCGGCACCCCTTCGGCGATCTCGACGCCGAGCAGCAGCCCCTTCTCCTCGGCGAGGTGGCGGAAGGAGCGCTCGACGTACTCGCGCAGCACGTCGAGGCGCACGTCCTCGACGTTGAGGGCGATGGTGCCCGACTCGATCTTCGCCAGGTCGAGGATCTCGTTGATCAGCGCCAGCAGGTCGGCGCCCGACTGGTGGATGGTCTGCGCGAACTGCACCTGCTTGTTGCTGAGGTTGTCTGTCGGGGTTGTCGGAGAGCTGGCGCGACAGGATGAGCAGCGAGTTGAGCGGCGTGCGCAGCTCGTGCGACATGTTGGCGAGGAACTGCGACTTGTACTTCGAGGTCAGCGCCAGCTGCTCGGCCTTCTCCTCGACCTCCTGCTTGGCGAGCTCGACCTCGCGGTTCTTCCTCTCGACCTCGTCCTTCTGCAGGGTGAGCTGGCGCGCCTTCTCCTCGAGCTCCTCGTTGGTCTGCTGCAGCTCCTCCTGCTGCGTCTGCAGCTCCTCGGCCATGCTCTGCGACTGGCGCAGCAGCTCGTCGGTGCGCATGGTCGCCTCGATGGTGGCGACGACGATGCCCAGCGACTCGAGCAGCTGGTCGATGAAGGCGAGCTGGACGGTGGTGAAGGGGTGGAAGGAGGCGAGCTCGATGACGCCCTTGACGTCGCTCTCGAAGAGGATGGGGACGACGACGATGTTCAGCGGCGCCGCCTCGCCGAGCGCCGAGCCGATCATGATGTAGTCGCGCGGCACGTCGGTGATGAGGATGCGCTTCTTCTCCAGCGCCGCCTGCCCGACCATCCCCTCGCCCAAGCGCGAACCGGTTGGCGAGGTGCTTCCGCTCGGTGTAGGCGTAGCTCGCGAAGAGCTTGAGCACCGTCTCGCTCGTCCTCGCGCTGCGCCATGAAGAAGGCGCCGTGCTGGGCGTCGACCACCTGCGCCAGCTCGGAGAGCACCTGCCGCGACACGGTGAGCAGGTCGCGCTGCCCCTGCAGCATGCGGGTGAAGCGCGCCAGGTTGGTCTTCAGCCAGTCCTGCTCCTGGTTGGTGCGCGTGGTCGCCGCCAGGGTCACGATCATCTGGTTGAGGTTGTCCTTGAGCAGGGCCACCTCGCCGCGCGCCTCGACGTCGATCGAGCGCGTCAGGTCGCCCTTGGTCACGGCAGTGGCCACGTCGCCGATGGCGCGCACCTGGCGGGTGAGGTTGCCGGCCAGCTCGTTGACGTTGTTGGTGAGGTCGCGCCAGACGCCGGCGGCGCCGGGCACGTCGGCCTGGCCCCCCAGCTGCCCCTCGACGCCGACGTCGCGCGCCACGCCGGTGACCTGGTCGGCGAAGGTGCGCAGCGTGTCGATCATGTCGTTGATGGTGGTCGACCAGGGTGGCGATCTCGCCGCGCGCCTCCAGGCGCAGCTCCTGGTCGAGGTCGCCGTTGGCCACCGCGGTGACGACGCGGGCGATGCCGCGCACCTGCTCGGTGACGTTGCGCGCCATCACGTTGACGTTGTCGGTGAGCTCGCGCCAGGTGCCGGAGACGCCGCGCACCTGCGCCTGGCCGCCGAGCTGCCCCTCGGTGCCCACCTCGCGCGCCACGCGCGTCACCTCGTCGGCGAAGCTGCGCAGCTGGTCGACCATGGTGTTGATGGTCGACTTGAGCTCGAGGATCTCGCCGCTCGCCTCGACGGTGATCTTGCGCGACAGGTCGCCGGTGGCCACCGCCGTCGTCACCTCGGCGATGTTCGCTCACCTGGTTGGTGAGGTTGTTGGCCATGAAGTTGACGTTCTCGGTGAGCTCGCGCCAGGTGCCGGAGACGCCGCGCACCTGCGCCTGGCCGCCGAGGATCCCCTCGGTGCCCACCTCGCGGGCCATGCGCGTCACCTCGTCGGCGAACGAGCTGAGCTGGTCCACCATGGTGTTGATGGTGTTCTTCAGCTCGAGCACCTCGCCGCGCACCTCGACCGTGATCTTGCGCGACAGGTCGCCGGTGGCCACCGCCGTCGTCACCTCGGCGATGTTGCGCACCTGGTCGGTGAGGTTGCGCGCCATCAGGTTGACGTTGTCGGTGAGGCCGCGCCAGACGCCGCGCACGCCCTCGACCGAGGCCTGACCGCCGAGCTTGCCCTCGGTGCCCACCTCGCGGGCGACGCGGGTCACCTCCTCGGCGAAGGCGTTGAGCTGGTCGACCATGACGTTGATGGTGCTCTTGAGCTCGAGCACCTCGCCGCGCGCCTCGACGGCGATCTTCTTGCGCAGGTCGCCCTCGGCGATGGCGGTGGCCACCTGCGAGATCGAGCGCACCTGCGAGGTGAGGTTGCCGGCCATCGAGTTGACCGCGTCGGTCAAGTCGCGCCAGGTGCCGGAGACGCCGCGCACGTCGGCCTGGCCGCCGAGCTTGCCCTCGACGCCCACCTCGTTGGCGAGGCGGGTCACCTCGTCGGCGAACGACGACAGCTGGTCGACCATGACGTTGACGGTGTTCTTGAGCTCGAGGATCTCGCCGCGCGCCTCGACGACGATCTTGCGTGTGAGGTCGCCGCGCGCCACCGCCGTGGTCACCTCGGCGATGTCGCGCACCTGGTTGGTGAGGTTGCTGGCCAGCTGGTTGACGTTCTCGGTGAGGTCCTTCCAGACGCCGCGCACGCCCTCGACCTCGGCCTGGCCGCCGAGGCGCCCCTCGACGCCCACCTCGCGCGCCACGCGGGTCACCTCGGCGGCGAAGGAGTTGAGCTGGTCGACCATCACGTTGAGCACGTTCTTGAGGTCGAGCACCTCGCCGCGGGCGTCGACGGTGATCTTGCGCGACAGGTCGCCCACCGCCACCGCCTTGGCCACCTCGGCGATGTTGCGCACCTGGTTGGTGAGGTTGTTGGCCATCGAGTTGACGTTGTCGGTGAGCTCCTTCCAGATCCCCGACACGTCGCGCACCACCGCCTGGCCGCCGAGCACGCCCTCGGTGCCCACCTCGCGGGCCATGCGGGTCACCTCGTCGGCGAACGACGACAGCGAGTCCACCATGTCGTTGATGGTGTTCTTGAGCGCCAGGATCTCGCCGCGCACCTCGACGGTGATCTTGCGCGAGAGGTCGCCGTTGGCCACCGCCGTCGTCACGTCGGCGATGTTGCGCACCTGGTTGGTGAGGTTGCTCGCCATCAGGTTGACGTTGTCGGTGAGCTCCTTCCAGATGCCGGAGACGTTCTTCACCTCGGCCTGCACGCCGAGGGTGCCCTCGGTGCCCACCAGCCGCGCCACGCGGGTCACCTCGGCGGCGAAGTGGTTGAGCTTGTCGACGGTGGCGTTGATGGTGTTCTTGAGGGCGAGGATCTCGCCCTCGGCGTTGACGGTGATCTTGCGCGACAGGTCGCCCTCGGCGATGGCGCTGGTCACCTCGGCGATGTTGCGCACCTGGCCGGTCAGGTTGTTGGCCATGCCGTTGACGTTCTCGGTGAGCTGGCGCCACACCCCGGAGACGCCGCGCACCTGAGCCTGGCCGCCGAGCTTGCCTTCGGTGCCCACCTCGTAGGCGACGCGCGCCACCTCGGCGGCGAAGGAGGAGAGCTGGTCCACCATCGTGTTGATGGTGTCCTTGAGCTCCAGCATCTCGCCCTTGACCTCGGCGGTGATCTTCTTGCTGAGGTCGCCGGTGGCCACCGCCGTCGTCACCTCGGCGACGTTGCGCACCTGGCTGGTCAGGTTGGCGGCCATGAAGTTGACGTTCTCGGTGAGCTCGCGCCACACCCCGGAGACGCCGCGCACCTGCGCCTGGCCGCCGAGCTGCCCTTCGGTGCCCACCTCGCGCGCCACGCGCGTCACCTCGTCGGCGAAGCTGCTGAGCTGGTCGACCATCGTGTTGATGGTGTTCTTGAGCTCGAGGATCTCGCCGCGCACCTCGATGGTGACCGTCTTCGTCAGGTCGCCCTGCGCCACCGCGGTGGTGACGCGGGCGATCTCGCGCACCTGGGCGGTGAGGTTGCTCGCCATCAGGTTCACCGAGTCGGTGAGCTCCTTCCACACTCCCGACACGCCCGGCACCTCGGCCTGGGCGCCGAGCTTGCCCTGCACGCCCACCTCGCGGGCGACGCGGGTCACCTCGGAGCCGAAGCGCGACAGCTGCGCGACCATGTCGTTGACCGCCTTGGCGTGCTTGAGGAAGTCGCCGCGCAGCGGCTCGTCGGTGCCGTCGACGTCGAGCGCCTGCGTCAGGTCGCCGCGGGACACCGCCTGCACGACGCGCGCGATCTCGTCGGTGTGCGTCGTCAGGTCGTCGAGCATGGCGTTGACCGAGCCGACGTAGCGCGACCAGCCGCCGCGGCTCTCGCCCCGCCGCAGCCGCTTCCTGGTGCGTCCCCCGCGCCCCACCGCCTCGCGCAGCTCGGTGACCTCGTCGCCGATGCCGGCGATCAGCGACACCACGTCATTGAAGGCCTCGCAGAGCTGGCCGTCGACCCCCGGCAGGTCATCGGGCAGCCGGACGTCGAAGTCACCGCGCCGCAGCGCCCGCAGCGCCGCCAGCAGCTGCCGCCGGTTGACGCCCTCAGGCCCCGGCGGCCGGGGCGTTCGAGGGGTTCGGCCGTTGGTCGCCTTCTCGGTGGACAGTGTCGCCATCCGTATCGCTCCTCAAGACCCGGCGCAGCTCCCGGGGTCCGGCGGGTTTGGTCAGGTGGTTGTCGAAGCCGGCGCGCTTGGCCCGCTCGCGGTCCTCCTCGCGACCGTAGCCGGTCAGCGCGACCAGTCGCGGCGCCTGCGGGCCGAGCTCGGCACGGACGCGCCGCGCCACCGCGTAGCCGTCGAGGCCGGGCATGCCGATGTCCACCAGCGCCAGCTCGGGGCGGCTGCTGAGGATCAGCTCGATGCCGCTCTTGCCGTCGTTCGCCGCCTCGACGCGGTGCCCCCAGCCCTCGAGCAGCGCCTGCATGGCGTCGCGCACGTCGTCCTGGTCCTCGACCACGACGATGCGCAGCGGCGGGATCGCGCGGGCGTCGCCGTTGTCCTCGCGCTGCGGCGCTTCGCGCGCGGGCAGCACCTGCGCGAGGCGCGCCTCGTCGAGCAGCGGCAGGCGCACGACGAACTCGCTGCCGCGGCCGGTACCCTCGCTGTAGGCGCGCACGGTGCCGCCGTGCAGCTGCACCAGCCGGTGCACCAGCGTGAGCCCGAGGCCGAGGCCGCCGCCGCCGTCGCGCTCCTGCACGAAGATGTCGAAGATGCGGTCGAGGAACTGCGGCGCGATGCCGCGGCCGTTGTCGGCCACTCGCAGCACCGCGTGCCTGGCGTCGCGCCCGCAGGAGACCTCGATGCGGCCGCCGGGGTCGGTGTAGCGCGCCGCGTTGTGCAGCAGGTTGGCGAACACCTGGGTGAGCCGCACCTGGTCGCCGTTGAGCACCAGGTCCTCGTCGCACTGCTCGACCACCAACTGGTGGTGGCGCTCGCCGAGCAGCGGCTCGGCGCTCTCCACCGCCTGGTGGAGGACGCGGCCGAGCTCCACCGGCTCGAGCCGCAGGGTGATCTTGCCGCGCGAGATGCGCGAGACGTCGAGCAGGTCGTCGACGAGGCGGATCAGGTGCCGGACCTGCCGCTCCATCGACTCGCGCACGCGGTCGAGCCCGTCGTGCTGGATGTCGTAGCACTTGATCAGCTCGAGGCCGGTGACCAGCGGCGACAGCGGGTTCCTCAGCTCGTGGGCCAGCACGGCGAGGAACTCGTCCTTCCTCTGGTTCTCCTCGCGCAGCGCCTGCGCCTCCCAGCGCTGCCGCTCCTCCTGCATGCGCTGCTCGAGCTCGCGGCGCTCCATCTCGCGCAGCCTCTCGGCCTGCCGCTGCACCTCGGCGGTGCGGTTCTGCAGCTCGACGAACACCGCCGCCTTGGCGCGCAGCACCTCGGGGACGATGGGCTTGAACATGAAGTCCACCGCCCCCAGCGAGTAGCCACGCAGGATGAGGTCGGTGTCCTCGCGGTTGTACGCGGTGACGAAGATGATGGGGACGTGGCGCGACCGCGGCCGCTCGCGGACGACCCGGGCGGTCTCGAAGCCGTCCATCCCCGGCATGTTGACGTCGAGGAGGATGAGGGCGAAGTCCTGCGCCAGCAGGTGGCGCAGCGCCTCCTCGCCCGAGCGCGCCTTCACTAGGTTGCGGCCGAGTTCTCCCAGCGCCACTTCGATGGCGGCGAGGTTACCGGGGTCGTCGTCGACGACGAGGATATCCGGGGGCGCACCGTCCCCTTCGGGGCGCTCGCCGTTTGCAAAATTTTCCTCGACGCCTTGTAAAGCGGATCGAGCCATTCGTGTCTACGCCCATCTGGCGCGGTAGGGCTGCGGCGAGTGCAAGGGATGGGCCACGAGGAACTTGCGGGCAAGCTGCGCTGACGCCAAAGAGCTGCGCTTGCCCCTAAGATACGGCGCATGCAGACCAGGCAGGTGCTCGACTCGCCCGAGCTCCGGCAGCTCGTCGCGCGGCGGTGGACGGTGTCGCTGCTGCTCACCGCAGCGCTGTTCCTCGTCTACTACGGCTTCATCCTTCTCGTCGCCCTCGACAAGGAGCTTCTGGCGCGCCGCGTTGGCGCAGTCACCACCCTCGGCATCCCACTCGCCGTGGCGGTGATCGTGGTCGCCTGGGCGCTCACCGCTCTCTACGTGTGGTGGGCCAACCGCGCCTACGACCCCGCCGTCGACGAGCTCAAGCGACGGCTCGGCTCCTGAGCCGCCGTCACAACGACTTTAGGTACTCGACCAGGTCGGCCTTCTCGGCCGCCGTCAGGCCGAGCCCCTGGAACGTGTCGTAGTGGTTCACCACGTCGAGCAGGGTGGCGAACCTGCCATCGTGGTAAAAGCCGCCCTTGGTGTGCGTCCACAGCCCCTTGAGCGGCGCCGTGCGGTAGCGGTGGTCCGGCGAGCGGTCGGCCTGGAAGCCGTCGATGCCGATCTCGGCCGGCAGGTGCATGTTCCAGCCCGGCTCGGTGAACAGCGGCGGGACGTGGCAGGTGGCGCAGCCCGCCTTGCCGGCGAACAGCGTCCGCCCGCGCTCCGCGGCGGCGGCGTTGAAGCTGCTCGCCGGCGGCGCCGGCGCGCGGAGGGCGAGCTGGAACAGGTGCAGGTCCGCCAGCTTGGGCGTGATGAGGTCGGGCGTCGAGCGCACGTCGTCGAAGCCGTTGGCGGCGGCGATCGGGAACTGCGCCGGGTCGGCCAGCCGCGGGTCGTAGAACGTGCCCTTGCCGTGCATCTCGAGGTTGGCGACGAAGGCGTTCCAGTGCGTCACCGAGCCCCAACCCGTCCAGGTGTGGAGGTTGACGCCGGCGAGGCCGAAGGCGGGCGGGATGAGGGTGGCGGCCGAGCGGGTGTTGGCCGGCGGGTCCTGGAACGCCTTGCCGTCGAGGATCAGCTCGGCGTCAAACTTGCCGGGCCCCCACGAGCGCAGCACCTGGCGCACGGTGTCCTGCGAGACGCCGAGCAGGCTGACAAACGCGGAAAGGTCGGGCGCCAGCGCCGCGATCTGGTCGACGTCGAGGTCGCGGTTGGCCCAGCCGTCGAGGCGGTTGCCGATGCTCGGCGCGAAGGAGTCGTCCACCGTCGAGTGGCAGAGCGCGCACTGGATGCCGACCGAGCGCAGCGTGCCGCCGTCGAAGAACCCCCTGATGCCGACGACCGCGTTGCGCTGCAGCAACGTCAGCGTCACCGCCGGGTCGTCGAGGTTCACCGTGCCCTGCGCCAGCGCCCTGCGGATGCTCCTGGGCAGGGCGGCGACGTCGACCTTGAGGCCGAGGCCGAGCGCGGCGCGCGGCGACAGCCCGGGGCCCACCCCGCCGTTGGCGGCGCCGGCGATGGCGTCGTCGAGGTGAAGCGTGTCACCCCAGAAGGCCTCGCCGCCGAAGGTGTCGTGGCGGAAGGTCTGCCTGCCGCGGGCGATGGCCTGCAAGGCGTCCTGCTCGGGCTGCTTGGCGTGCGCCGAAATGGTCGCCGGCAGGTACTCACCGGAAGGCGGGGCGTCGGCGGCGACGAGCGCCAGGCCGGCGAGCAGGGCTCCGACGAGGGTCGACAAGGTGACGACGAGTCGCGTGCGGTGCGGTCGGGACATGGGTGGAACCTCCTCGGGAAACGTCAAATCCCGCCACGCCTCTTGCAAGCGGTCGCCCTACAGGTGCGCCAGATGAAGCCCGACACGCGATCTGACACCAACGGCGCCATCCGCCCCCGGCGGGAGGCCATCCGCGACGCCCTGCGCCAGCGGGTCACCAGCGGTCTGCACTTGGGGCTCTTGAGGCCGGGCGAGCGGTTCGCCAGCGCCCGCGAGACGGCCCGCGAGCTCGGTGCCGACTACCGGCTGGTGGTCGCCGCGGCGCGCGACCTCGCCGGCGACGGGTTGCTCGAGGTCCATCCGCGAGCCGGCCTCTTCGTCGGCCGCGGCATCGCGCCGGCACGCACCACCGCCCTCGCCGGCTTCGGCGCGCGCCTGCTCGAGCTGCTCGTCGAGGAGGTCGGCGCGGGGGTGGCACCGGCGGCGGTCGTCGAGCGCGTCCGCGCCTGCCTGCAGACGGTCCGCCTGCGCGCCGCCTGCATCGAGTGCAACCGCGACCAGCTCGACGCGCTCTGCCACGAGCTGCGGGTCGACTATGGGCTGGAGAGCACGGGCATCGAGCTCGCCGAGCTACGCGGCCTGCCGCCGCCGGCCGTCCACGCGGCCGACCTCCTGGTGTCGACCAGCTTCCACGCCGGCGAGCTGCGGCAGCTGTCGCGGCGGCTGGGCAAGCCCTGCGTGCTGGTCAGCGTCGACGCGGCGTGGCGAGCCGAGCTGGTGCGTCTGCTCGCCGAGCGGCCGGTCTGCTTCATCGGCACCGATCCGCGCTGGGCGGCCAAGGCGCGGACGATCTGGGGCGGCGTCGACCCGGCCGGCAACCTTCGCACGCTGACGCTCGGGCTCGATGCGCTGGAGGACGTCCCCGCCGAGGCGGCGGTGATGGTGATGCCGGGCGCCCGCCGCCTGCTCGCCGGCACACCGCTGCTGGCGCGGGCGCTGCCCGCGCGCGGCTTCTCAAGCGAGACGGCGCGGCAGATCCTCGGGTTCGTGGTCGAAGCCAACGTCAAGGCGTGGCGCGCCGAGACGCCGCTCGCCGCGCGCTGAGTAAGGCTGCAGCCCGAGCGGCAGGGCTGTTATCGTCGCGGGACTCGAGCCGAGGAGTCCCGTTGCAGAGCACGTCCGTTTCGTCCAGTCTCGGTGAGCCCACCGCTGCCGCCATCGGCTTCTTCCTGCTCTTCGTCGCCATCACCCTGGCGATCACCTGGTGGGCGGCCCGCCGCACGCGCTCGGCGCGCGAGTTCTACGCCGCCGGGCGCAGCGTCTCGCCGCTGCAGAACGGGCTCGCCCTCGCCGGCGACTACATGAGCGCGGCGTCGTTCCTCGGCATCGCCGGGCTGGTGGCGCTCAAGGGCTACGACGGCATGATCTACGCCACCGGCTGGCTGGTGGGCTGGCCGGCGCTGCTCTTCCTCGTCGCCGAGCCGCTGCGCAACCTCGGCAAGTACACCTTCGCCGACGTCGTCGCCTTCCGCCTGCGGCAAACGCCGGTGCGCATCGCCGCCGCCATCGGCGGCGTCCTCACCGTGCTCTTCTACACCATCGCGCAGATGGTGGGCTCGGGCAACCTCATCAAGCTGATGTTCGGCATCCCCTACGAATGGGCGGTGGCCATCGTCGGCTCGGTGATGCTGCTCTACGTGCTCTTCGGCGGCATGATCGCCACCACGTGGGTGCAGATCACCAAGGCGGTGCTGCTGCTCGCCGGCGTCACGCTGCTGACGGGGATGGTGCTCGCCCGCTTCGGCTGGAGCCCGGGCGCGCTCTACGGCGCGGTGGCCGAGGGGTACGGGCAAGCGGCGCTCGAGCCCGGCGGACTGATAACGAGCCCGCTCGACGCCGTGTCGCTGGGCCTGGCGCTGATGCTCGGCCTGCTCGGGCTGCCGCACATCCTGATGCGTTTCTACACCGTGCCGGACGCGCGGGCGGCGCGCACCTCGGTGCTCTACGCCACCGGCTTCATCGGCTACTTCTACGTCATCATTCCCATCGTCGGCTTCGGCGCCGCCGCGCTGGTGGGGCGCGACGCCATCGGCGCCATCGACAAGGGCGGCAACATGGCGGCGCCGCTGCTCGCCGAGCAGCTGGGCGGCGAGCTCTTCCTCGGCTTCATCGCGGCGGTGGCCTTCGCGACCATCCTGGCCGTGGTGGCGGGGCTGACGCTCGCCGGCGCCTCGGCGCTGTCGCACGACGTCTACGTGCACGTCATCAAGGGCGGCGAGGCGGACGAGCGCGAGCAGGTGCGGGTGGCGCGCTGGGCGACGGTGGTGTTCGGCGTGCTGGCAGTGCTGCTCGGCGTGCTGTTCAAGGGGCAGAACGTCGCTTTCATGGTCGGCCTCGCCTTCGCCATCGCCTGCAGCGCCAACTTCCCGGCGCTGCTGCTGTCGATCGTCTGGCGGCGCTTCACGACGCGCGGGGCGGTGGCCTCGATCCTCACCGGCGCGGTGCTCACGGTGGTGTTGATCGTGTTGTCGCCGACGGTGTGGGTCGACCTGATGGGGAACGAGACGGCGCCGTTTCCGCTGCGCAACCCCGCCATCGTGTCGATGACGGCGGCGATCGCGGTGGGCATCGTCGTCTCGCTGCTCGGGCGCGAGGAGCGCGCCGAGGCGATGTTCGAGGACGAGAAGCTGCGCACCTACCTCGGCGTCGGCGCCGAGTGATTCGCGCGCGCACGGAATGTCAGGGTGAGGAGATCCCGATGAGCAGAGCTCGCATTCGCCGCCTCGGCAAGGGCACCGTCTCGATCGCGCAGGTCGCCGCGTTGATTCTGCTGGCCGGCTGCGCCAGCGGCGGCGGCGGCAGGCCGGCAGCGCCGGCTCCCGCGGGCGCCCCGCCGGCGGGAGCCGCGCGCGCGGCCCGCACCGCGGTGATCCTTGCCGTCAACGACGTCTACCGTATCGAAGGGGTCGAGCGCGGCACCGTCGGCGGCATCGCGCGGCTGCGCACGCTGCGGCAGCAGCTCGAGCGCGAGCACCCCGACCTGCTGGTGATGCACGCCGGCGACCTGCTCTTCCCGTCGTTTCTCTCGCGCACCTTCAACGGCGCGCAGATGGTGGACGTGCTCAACGGGCTCGACGGCGACCAGACCGCCTTCGACCCGCGGATGTACGTCGTCTTCGGCAACCACGAGTTCGAGCTCGGCCTGCTGAGCCAGGCGGCGGTGCTCGACCAGCGCGTGCAGGAGTCACAGTTCCGCTGGGTCAACGGCAACGTCACCTTCACCGAAGGCGCCGACGGACGGCCGCTGGTGGCGGGCGAGAACCTGGCGCCGAGCTGGATCGTCGAGAGCGGCGGCATCCGCGTCGGCATCTTCGGCCTGACGGTGGACAGCAAGAAGCCCGAGTACGCGGCGGGCTTCGCGGATCCGATCGATACCGCGCGGCGGCTCACCGCCGAGCTGCGGGCGCAGGGCGCCGAGGTGGTGGTCGGCCTCACCCACCTCAACGCCAAGGACGACCGGCGCCTGCTCGCCACGCTCGGTGCCGCCGGCCCCGACGTCGTCGTCGGCGGCCACGACCACGAGCACATGGCGTGCGACGCCGGCGGGCGGCTGGTGCTCAAGGCCGACGCCGATGCCCGCACCGCCACCGTGATCGAGCTGACGCTGGACGCGGACGGCAAGCTGGCGGTCGGCCATCGCCTCGAGCCGATCGCGGAGGGGCTCGCCGAGGACTGCGCGCTGGCCGGCCGCGTGGACGGCTGGCTGTCGCTGCACGAAGGGTACTTCTGCGGCCAGCAGGCGCAGGCGGCGGGCACCGCGGCTACCCCGCGCTGCCTCGAGCAGCAGCTCGGCACCAGCCGCACGCCGCTGGTAGCCGAGGAGAGCAAGATCCGCGGCGAGGAGACCAACCTCGGCGACTGGGTGGCCGACCGCATGGTCGAGGCCTTCGCCGGCTGCGGCGCGCAGGTCGCCTTCGTCAACTCCGGCTCGCTACGTCTCAACCAGGACATCCCCGCCGGACCGATCACCCGCCGCACGATCGAGGAGCTGTTCGCCTACCCGGCGCCGCTCTACCTGCTGCGCCTGAAGGGCAGCACCTTGCAGCAGGTGGCGGCGCACGCCGTCGACTTCTGGCCGGGCGCGGGCAACTGGCTGCAGGTCTCCGGCTTCGCCTTCGAGCACGACACGGCAAACGGCCGCGTTTCCGGCGTCGAGTTGGTGACCCCCACCGGCCGCCGCCCTGTGCAGCCCGACGAGGAGGTGCTCGCCGTCGCCCTCCACTACCTCTTCGACCCCACCGGCGACCGCGACGGCTACACCATGCTCGACCCGTCGCTGGTGGTCGAAGACTGCGCCGCCAACGGCCGCGACCTCAAGTCGCAGATCGTCATCCCGGCGTTGCAGGCGGCCAGCGGCGGTATCGCGCCGGAGGAGGACGGCCGCATCCACCAAGTCCCGCCGGCGGCGACCAGCAACCCCTGCGGCGCGCCGGCCGCGCCGTAGAGTAAGACCATCCGCGAGACCGCCTACCGCGCTGGCGACGATCACGTGCGCTCCGCTATGAGCCTCGCGAGACGCCCGCTACACTACCTGCATGGCACCGACGAGACGGGCTGAGGTGGTCCTCGAGCCGGAAGCCTTCGAAAGGTTGGAGGAGCGAGCGACGCGAGAGGGAGTTCCTGTCTCGGAGCTGATCCGTCGCGCCGTCGATACGTTCCTCTCAGCAACCGAGGTACGCCGATCCGCCGTCGGCCGCATCGCTTCGCTCGGCATCCCCATCGAGGACTGGGATCGCTTGGAACAGGAGATCCTCGATGCCCGAGCCGGCGATCTTCCTTGACTCCAACGTGTTCCTCTACGCCGCGGGTCGCGAGCACTCGCTCCGTGACGCCTGTCGCAAAGTGCTCGACCGCGTTGCCGAAGGCGATCTCGTGGCGGTCACCAGCAGTGAGGTTTTGCAAGAGATCCTGCACGTCTTGACGCGCCGCGGGCTCCGCCGCGAGGCCATTGAGCTGACACGGAGCGTTCTCGACCTCGTCGCCGAGGTGCTGCCGGTCCGCCGCAACGAGATCGCTCTCGCGTGCGGTCTCATGGAAACCTATCCGACCCTCGGCGCACGCGATGCGATTCACGCGGCGACCTTGCGCGGATACGGACTCACGACCATCGCGACCGCCGACCGACACTTCGATGGCATCGACGGCGTTCTCCGGCTCGATCCCGCCGCGCTCGCAGAGACTGCCTGAACGGGTTCAGCGAGCCGTGTCGCGCAGGTTGACGCCCTGGTAGCGAAGAACGGGGCGCTCTCCGGCGAGGGCGTGAGTGGGGATGGTGGCGCGGAGCTCGCGGCGTTCGCCGGGCAGCAGGGAGACGTAGTTGTCGTCCCAGTAGATGGGCGCGACGAGCTCGCCGGTACGGTCGCCGACGACCGAGAGCTCGACGAAGAACGCGAGCCGTTGGCCCGGGTTGGCGAGGGTGACGTGGACGACCTCGCCGTCGGCGGTGTGCTCGAAGCGGTGGCTCACCTCGAGCTTCGCCGGCGGCAAGGTGGCGAGTGCCGTGAGGTCGGCGAAGCGCTTCGTCGGCGTCACGAACCACTGGGTCTTCTCCCAGTCGAGCACGTCATCCTCGGCCGCCAGCCAGTAGAAGTTGCGCGCCAGCGTCTCGCCGCGGCCGTCTTCGATGCGCGCGTCGAGGAAATAGACCGGCGCCCCTGCCGGCGCGCCGCTCGCACCGGCCGCCGCGCCGCCGCTTTGCGCAAACCGCGACAGCGCACCGACAGCGAGCACCTCGGCGCGCTCGCCGGCCGGCACCGCCAGCGGCCGCGACTCGTCGAGCAGCAGCCGTGACGCAGCGTCGTAGATCCGCACCCGCGCCACGGCGCCGCGCAGCGCCGCTGCCGTGTCGTTGACCGCCACCACCTTGCGCTCGCCGTAGTCGTAAGCGACGTGCAGCGGGCGGTTCGCAAGGCGCGCGCCGTAGTAGGCGCCGGTGGGGACCAGGTACCAGTCGTAGAGCTGCCAGTAGAGGTCGGGCCAGGCGGAGTTGAGCATCCACTGGATGACGCCCTTCGCCGCCGGCCGCCGCAGCGAGAAGGCCTCGAACATGGCGCGCATCGCCTCGTAGTTGGCGAGCTGCGCCTTGCGCGCGAAGTCCTCGAGGCCAGTGGCTTTGCCGTAGCGTCCTTCCAACGCTGCGGTGTACTGGTCGGGGTTCTTGAAGCGCCCGCGGCCGCTGCGGTAGCTCCATGCCTCGTCGATCGGCCACCAATGCTCGCGCGGCAGCATGCGGCGGAGGCTGCCGAGCGGCGGCGGCTGCGCGCCCGGGCCGACCTCGGTGGCAAGGCCGAAGGCGCCGCCGTTCTTGGTGTCGAGGTACCAGTAGCTCGGCGGCACCCACTCGTACGGCCCGTTCATCTTCACCGCCGTCTCGCCTGACACCTCGCTCTTGCGGCGCGCGCACGACGCGAGCGGCGGGCGGGTCGGGTCGACCTGGTCGAGAAGAGTGCGATAGCGGCGCTCGAGCTCGGGCTTGGGCAGCATGTCGCTGCCGAGGTTCCACACCACGACGCTGGGGTGGTTGCGCAGCCGCACCACCTGGTCGCGCAGCGAGGCGGCGACGAGCTGCATGTCGGCCTCGGTGTCGACGCCACCGAAGTCCTTGTCGGTCGGCGCGCCGAGCTGGTTGGGCCACTCCCATTGGCAGATCCACCCCGCCCACACCATGACGCCGTAGCGGTCGGCGAGGTCGTAGAGCCTTTGCGTGCTGCCCCAGAACCCCTCCATGCGGATGGTGTTGAGGTTGAGATGACGCACGTAGCGAATCTGGTCTTCGAGGCGTCGGTCGTCGTCGGCGAGCAGCAGGTCGTCCACCCAGCCGGCGCCGCGCACCAGCACCTTCCTGCCGTTGACGAGGTAGCCGCGGCCGTGCTCGTCGACGTAGTCGGCCACTTGGCGGATGCCGAAGTCGACCGCCGTACGGTCGGAGACGTCACCGTCGACGACCGCCTCGAGGTCGAGGTGGTAGAGGTGCGGCTCGCCGAGGTTGTTCGGCCACCACAGGCGCGGCGCGCGCACGAGAAGCGCTGGAGCTTCGGCCGGCGCGAGCGCGATCTCGCGATCCTCGCCGGCAGCGAGCGACACGCGCTGCGTGAAGGCGATCTCGCCGATGCGGCCGCGCAGCGTCGCCGTGCGCGGCGCGCTCGTGTGGTTGCGCAGCCGCGCACCAACCGTGAGGCGGGCGCTCGCGGCCGCCGGCAGATCGAGCTCGCTGCGCACGAAGACCTCGTCGAGCGAAACGCCGCCGGTGCGGCGCAGCTCCACCTCGCGCCACAGTCCCATGCTGGCGTCGGGCGGACGCGGGTTCCAGTCGACGAAGCCGATGGTGAAGTCGCCGGGCTTCGGGGGAAAGACCTGCACGGCCAGGGCATTGGCGCCGACTCGCAGCCGGCCGGTCACCGCAAGCTCGAAGGTGCGGAAGGCGCCCACCACTTGCTCGCGACCGGCGATGCGCTCGCCGTTGAGCCACACCTCGGCGCTGTAGTTGATGCCGTGGAAGACGAGCCGCGCCTCCGCCGGCAACGGCGATGCGAGCAAGAATTCGGTGCGGTACCACCAGGGTCGCTGGAACGGCGCCGTGGAGATCGCTTCGAGGTTGCGGCCGGCGTAGGGGTCGGCGACCTCGCCGCCGCGGACCAGCGCGGCGAGCACCGTCGAAGGCACGGTCGTCGGCGTCCAACCCGCGGCGTCGAAGCCGGGCCGCGACACCTCGGCGCCGGTCGCGGCGAGACCGTCGGAGCTACGGAGCCGCCAGGCGGCGGAGAGCGTCACGGTGGGCTCGTCGGGCATGGAGCGCATGTCAGCGGCGCCTGCAGAAACCGCGCAGAGGAGAAGCAAGAGAACCCCTAAAAACACAGCCGCCCTGAGCATGATGACGCCATCGTCGCACACGCCCCAGTGTCATCGCGAGGAGCGCAGCGACGAACGATCTCGATGCCGCGAAGCAGCTTTCGCCCACGCTACGTCGAGATCGCTTCGCTGCGCTCCCGATGACAGACCGGATGTTGCGCGGCATGATCAGGTTGCACGTCGCTTGCAGGGCCTCACCCCGATGACGCTCCACGAAGAGATCCACGAGCAGCCCGCCGTCCTCGCCCGTTTGCTCGCCGATCGCGCCGAGACGGTGCGCGAGATCGCGCGCGCCATTCGCACCCACGACGTGCGCTGGGTGCTGCTAGCCGCCCGCGGCACCTCGGACAATGCCGGGCTCTACGCGCAGTACGTCTGGGGCAGCCGCAACCGGCTGGCGGTGGCGATGGCGACGCCGTCGCTGTTCACCCACTACGGCACGCCGCCGCGCCTCGCCGGCTCGCTGGTCGTCGGCATCTCGCAGTCGGGGCAGTCGCCCGACATCGTCGGCGTGCTCGCCGAGGGGCGGCGGCAGGGTGTACCGACGCTGGCGATCACCAACGAGCCGGAGTCGAGCCTGGCGCGCGAGGCGACCTGGGTGCTCCCCACCGGCGCCGGTCCCGAGTTGGCGGTGGCGGCCACCAAGACCTACACGACGCAGCTGCTGGCGGTGGCGATGCTCTCGGCCGCGCTGCGTGCAGCCGAAGAAGGCAGCGACGAAGATCGCGCCGGCGACGGCACCGACGCGGCGCTGCACCTCGTGCCCGAGGCAGTCGCCGCCGCGCTGGCGCTCGACGACGCCATCGCAGTGGCGGCGGCGCGCTACCGCCAGATGGCCCGCTGCGTCGTCCTCGGCCGCGGCTTCCACTACGCCACCGCCTGCGAGTGGGCGCTCAAGCTCGAGGAGCTCACCTACGCCGTCGCCGAGCCCTACTCCACCGCCGACTTCCGCCACGGCCCGCTCGCCATCGTCGGCCCCGACTTTCCCGTGCTCGCCGTCGTGCCGACAGGCGCCGTGTTCGACGATTCGCTGGCGCTGATCGCAACGATCGTGCGCGAGCGCGGCGCCGACCTCGTCGCCATTTCCGACCGCGACGAAGCACTCGCCCTCGCCCGCACTCCGCTGCGCCTCGCGACGTCGCTGCCCGAGTGGCTGCGCCCCATCGTCGACGTCATCCCGGCGCAGCTCTTCTCCTACCACCTCGCCCGCGCCATGGGCCGCGACACCGAGGCGCCGCGCGGGCTCTCGAAAGTGACTCGGACTTGGTGAGGGGCTGGGCGGGGGCGCCCCCTAGCCGCCCGGGCCTTTGCGCTGCACCTCGCCCGTCATCGGCACGAATCGCACCGGCGCCACGGTCCGCTTCTCGACCCCGTGCGCCGTCTTGGTGAGCAGCATCAGGTCCTGGACGAACGAGCCCACCGGCACCACCATGCGGCCGCCCACCTTGAGCTGGTCGATGAGCGGCTGCGGGATCTTCGGCGGCGCCGCGGTCAGGATGATGGCGTCGAAGGGCTGCTCGCCGGGCCACCCCTGGTAGCCGTCGCCGACCCTGACGTGCACGTTCTGGTAGCCGAGCTGCTGCAGCGTGCTCTTCGCCTGTTTGCCGAGCTGGTCGATGATCTCGATGGTGTAGACCTCGCCGGCGACGCGCGACAGCACGGCGGCGTGGTAGCCCGAGCCGGTGCCGATCTCGAGCACCTTGTCGCCGCGGTCGAGCTCGAGCAGCTCGGTCATCAGCGCCACGATGTAGGGCTGCGAGATGGTCTGCCCCCAGCCGATGGGCTGCGGCGCGTCACCGTAGGACTGGTCGCGGTACTCCTCGGGGACGAAGAGGTGGCGCGGCACCGCCTCCATGGCGCGCAGCACCTCGGGCTGGTGCACGCCGCGGTCGCGGATCTGCAGCTCGACCATGTCGCGGCGCGGCGCCGCCCACGGATCGCCCGGCTGCCCTGGGTTGGCCTGGTTCGCTTGCAACTGCCCTCTCGGCGGCGGGGTCGTGCGCAGCTGGTTGGGCCGCTGCGCGCCGCTGCTGGTGGTGGCGGCAGCCGCGGCGACGAGCAACGCGAGAGCGGCGCGGCGCCGGAACGACCGGCTCACGGCGCGCCCTCGCGGCGATAGACGACGCGGCCGTCCACTACCGTCAAGTCTACGCGAGCGCGCGGGATCTCGGCGACCGCCACCGTCATCGGGTCGTGCGCGAAGACGACGAGGTCGGCGCGCTTGCCCACCTCGAGGGTCCCCACCTGGTCGTCGAGGAAGAGCGACCAAGCGGCGTCGCGGGTGAAACCGCGCAGCGCCTCCTCGCGGGTGAGCCGCTGATCGGGCAGCCAGCCGCCCGCCGGCTTGCCGTCGAGGTCCTGGCGCGTCACCGCGGCGTAGAGGCCGAGCAGCGGGTCGGGCCGCTCGACGGGGAAGTCGCTGCCCAGAGCGAGCGGCACGCCGGCGTCGAGCGCCGCTCGCCACGGGTAGGCGCGGTCCAGCCGCGAGGCGCCGAGCCGGGCCGGCACCCACGGCATGTCGGAGGTGGCGTGGGTGGGCTGCATCGAGGCGACGACGCCGAGCCTGCCCATGCGCTCGAGGTCCTGGCGGCGCACGATCTGCACGTGCTCGATGCGCCAGCGCAGCTCCGGGTGGGGCACGCCCTCGAAAGCCGCTGCGAGCGCGTCGAGGGCGATCAGGTTGCCGCGGTCGCCGATGGCATGGACGGCCACCTGGAAGCCGCCCTTGCGCGCCGCCGCCGCCACACGCTGCAGCTCGGCGGACGGCGTCACCACGAGGCCGACGTTGCCGGGGTCGTCCGAGTAGGCCTCGACGAGCGCGGCGCCGCGCGAGCCCAGCGCGCCGTCGGCGTAGAGCTTGACGCCGCGCATGCTGAGGAAGGCGTCGTCGCTGCGCCAGGGGCCGCCGCTCAGCCAGTCGAGCAGCCGCGGGTCGCTGCCGCTCCAGAACGCCGCGACGCGCACCGGCAGCTCGTGGCGCGCCTGCAGCGCGCGGTAAGCCGCGGCCGACTCGGCGCCGATGCCCATGTCGGTGACCGTGGTGAGACCGAGCGACGCGGCCGCGTGCCCGCCCGCTTTCAGGTGGCGCTCGCGGTCGGCCGCGCTCGGCGGCGGCACGCGGTCCTCGTAGATCGACGCGGCGTTGTCGACCAGCACGCCGGTGGGCGCACCGTTCGCGTCGCGGAGGATGCGGCCGCCGGACGGGTCGGAATCGGCGGCGGTGAGCCGCACGGCGCGCATCGCCGCGGCGTTGAGCAGCGAGGCGTGGCCGTCGACGCGCTCGAGCCACACCGGGTGATCGGGCACCGCCGCGGAGAGCGGCCCGTGAGTGGGGAACGATTTGTCAGGCCAGCGGTTCTGGTCCCAGCCGCGGCCGCGCACCCAGGCGCCCGCCGGTGCCTTCGCCGCGGCGGCGGCGACGCGGCGGATCACCTCGTCGTAGCTGTCGGCGCCGGTGACGTCGACCTGCTCGAGGAAGGCGCCGAGCCCCGCGAGGTGCGAGTGGGCGTCGATGAGCCCCGGCGTGACGGCGCGTCCGCCGAGCTCGATCACCTCGCTCCGCGGCCCCACGAACGGCGCCACGCCGGCGTCGTCGCCGACGTAGACGATGCGGCCGCCGCGCACGGCGATGCTGCCGGGCAGCGAGCCCGGCACGCTCACCGGATAGAGCGTGCCGTGCCGCAGCACGAGGTCGGCCGCGTCCTGCGCCGCGGACGCTCCGCCGCTCGCGCTCAGGCCGGTCGCTGTCGTCAGCAGCATGGCTGCGATTCTCTTCAGCACCTTGATTCGATTGCCTTTCGGGTTCGCCGCCCGGCGCTCGCCGCGCGGTGCGGCGGCGCGGGAGCGCCATTCTCGCAGGGGTGGTTTGCAACGGGCAAGCCACGGACGGTTCACAGCGCCGTGGCAGGCCGGCGCGTACAATGGTGATGCAGCATTCCCCGCCAAGGAGATCGCCCGCCGTGCCGAAGCACCGCCTCGCCGTGTTCGTCGTCCTTTTCGCAGCCGCCGTGTGTGCGGCCGCGCCCGCCATCGCCGCTCCCACCGCGCCGTTCGGCGCCGACGCCGAGCAGCTGGCGCTGGGGCGCGGCATCCCCGGCTTCGGCGGCATGTTCGTCGACGGCGACGGCGCGCTGCACGTCTACGTGCTCGACCCGCAACGGGGCGGAGCGGCGATCGAGAAGGCGCTGGGCGCACCGGCTCGCCTGCACCGCGCCGACTTCACCTTCGAGCGGCTGGTCGAGTGGAAGCACGCGCTGGGGCCGCTGCTGTCGCTGCCCGGCGTGCTCTCCCTCGACGCCGACGAGGCGCGCAACCGCGTCGCCGTCGGTATCGCCCGCGATCTGTCGGCGGCCGACCGCGAACGGCTGGAGGAGGCGCTCGCCGCCGATGGCGTGCCCGCCCGCGCCGTCGCCTTCCGCGAGGGCGAGCCGTTCGCCGCGCTGCCGCTGCGGGTGGATGCCGCGCTCGTCGAGCCCGCCCGCGCGCCGCCGACCGCCAGCCTGCACGACAAGGTGCGCCCGGTGCCGGGCGGCATGCAGGTGGCGTTCGGCTGCAGCGGCAGCTCTTGCTTCATCTGCACCGCCGGCTTCACCGCCTACCGCGGCAACACCCTCGGCTTCGTCACCAACTCGCACTGCACCGGCGAGCGCGGCGCCGTCGAATTCACGCGCTACTCGCAGAGCTGGCCCTCCGGCGGCGTCGTCGGCACCGAGATCGTCGACCCGCCGTTGTTCCCGTGCGACGCCGGCCGGCGCTGCCGCTTCAGCGACACCGCCTTCGTCAAGTTCGACAAGAAGAGCCTCGGCAGCCTCGCCCGCATCGCGCGGCCGAACGGCAACGATCCCGCCGAGGGCTCGGTGGTGATGAAGCCCGCCAACGCCCGCCTGACCGTCGGCGGCAAGGGGCCGTCGCCGCTGCAGGGCGACGTCCTGCACAAGGTCGGCCGCACCACCGGCTGGACCTACGGCGAGGTGGTCGGCACCTGCGTGCAGGTCAACCTCAGCGAGACCGACCTCACCTACTCGTGCCAGACCGTGGTGGCCGCCGGCGCCGGCAACGGCGACAGCGGCTCGCCGGTGTTCACCTGGAACGGCGGCAGCACGGCGCTGCTGCAAGGCGTGCTGTGGGGCGGCGGCCAGGTCGAGGACGTCGACGTCTACGTCTTCAGCCCGCTGCCGTCGATCGAGCAGGAGCTGGGCGCGCTGCGAATCCGTTGAAGATCGACATCGCGCGGGCGCGCAGCGCCTGCCAACATCCGCCGTCGCGCTGCTAAGGTTCGCGCGATGGCCGCATCGCTCCTCACCGCTGCCGAGCAGGCGCTGTCGACGCTGCGCGACGCCGTCGCCCTCTCCCCCGCCGACGAGACGGCGATCACCTGGGTGGAGACGCGGCAGGCGCTCGCCGGCACCCGCTCCGGCAGCGGCCGCGCGCCGCAGCAGACACACGCCATCCAGGTGCGGGTGATCGAGGCCGGACGCCTCGGCGTCTACCGCCCCGCCAACGCCGAGCCCGCCGAGCTCGCCGCCGCCATCCGCCAGGCGATGGCTCAGGCGCGCGCCGCCGAGCCCCTCCCCGCCGGCCTGCACCTGACGCCCGAGGACGCCTCGCCGGTCGAGGACGCGCCCGCCCTCTTCGACGACGCCGTCGCCGAGCTCACCCCCGAGCGCGCGCAGCAGGCACTGCGCGACCACGCCCGCGAAGGCGAGCACGCACGCCTCGCCTGGTCGGAGTCGTCGCTAACCGTCGTCACCAGCCGCGGCTTCTCGCGCCACCTGCGCGCGACCGGCATTAGCCTCGATGTGCGCTGCGGCCGCCACGCCGGCGCCGGCTCGGCGGCCGTCGGGGCCCGCAGTCTCGCCGCCCTCGACGCCCCGGCGGTGTTCGGCCGCGCCCGCCGCCGCGACGCGCGAGGCGAGCCGGCAGAGTGGACGACTCCCGCCGCCATCGTGCTGTCGCCAGAAGCCACCGCAACGCTGGCCGCGGCTTTCGGCGCCCACGGCCTCGCCGCCGCCGCCTGGCAGGCGGAAACGGGTTTCTGCCGCCGCCACCACGGCGCGTCGGCGCTAGCCCCGGTGCTGACGCTGATCGAGGACGGTTCGCGCGCGCACGGCCTCCCCTTCCCGCTCGACCTCACCGGCGCCCGCCGCCGCGCCGCCACCCTCGTCGCCGACGGCGTGCTGCAGGGGCCGGTGGCCGACCCGCTCGAGGCGGCCCGCCTCGGCGTCCTCGCCACGCGGCCCACCCTCACCGGCGAGGAAGGCGGCCCCGAGCACCTCTTCGTGATGCCCGGCGGCATAGCAGACGACGACCTTCTCGCCGCCGCCGGCGACGGCATCTACGTCGCCCACCTCGACCCGCTCGACTGCTGGCCGGACGCCGCCCTCACCGCACAGACCACCGCCCGCGGCCTGCACCGCATCGAGCGCGGCGCGCTCACCGCGCCGCTGCCCGACGCGGTATGGACGACGACGCTGCCCCAGGCGCTCGCCGCCATCAAGGCGCTGGGCACCGAGATCGTCGTCGTGCCCAACCCCCCACCGTCGCTAGGTGGCACAGGCGCGCCTGCCTCCCTACTCCACGCGGTCGGCGACTGGCTACCGCTCTAATCCACCGCGACAACGCTCGCTGAAGGCCGGTGCGGGCGCCGGGCGGAGCGGGCGCCCGGACCGAGGGCTCCCACCCGCGCGCAGCGAAGCGAGCACGGGTGGGATACGGGCCGAGGCGGGGACCCGTGGAGCCCGGCGCCCGCACCGGCCTTGCCACGATGCCTGCCCGTCGCTCCGAGACTAACGCCGCCGCAAGAGCACGACGGTCTGGTCGTCGCCCTGCGGCTGGCCGGCGCCGAACTCGCGCAGCTCGCGCTCCAGCGCGCCGCGCAGCTCGGGCAGCGGCGCCTCGCGCCCGGCGAGCAGCGTCGCCTCCAGCCGCTCGAGCCCGAACTCCTCGTCGCTCGGCGAAGTCGCCTCCGTCACCCCGTCGCTGTAGATGCAGAGCAGATCGCCGGCCTCGAGCCGCAGCGTGCTCTCGGCATACGCCGGGCTCGGCAGCAACCCCAGCGGCACGGCGCACGCCCCCAAGCGTTCGATCTCGCCATCGCTCCGCACCAACACCCCGGGGTTGTGCCCCGCGTTGACGTAGGCGATCTCGCCGCTCCCGGCGTCCAGCGCCGCCAGCAGCAGGGTGGCGAACTTGTTCGCCGCCGAGAAGTCGATGAGGTGCTGGTTGACCGCCTGCAGCATCCCGCTCGTGCTCTCGCCGCGCGCGAGCAGCAGCCGCAGGGCCGAGTGCAGCGTCGACACCAGCAGCGCCGCCGAGACTCCCTTGCCCGAAACGTCCGCCACCAGCAGCGCGAAACGCCCGTCGGGTAGCGGCACCACGTCCCAGTAGTCGCCGCCGACGTGGCGCGCCGGCCGCGTCCAGCCCAACAGCTCGAAGCCGGCGATCGCCGGCAACGCCCGCGGCAGGATCCCCTGCTGGATCTGCGCCGCGAGCTGCATCTCGCGCTCGAGCCGCTCCTTCTCCAGCGCCTCCTGGTGCAGCCGCGCCTGCTCGAGCGCCAGCGCCGCCTGGTTGGCGAACAGCGACAGGGCGCGGCGGTCCTCGTCGGGGAAGGGGCCGACGCCGCTCCTGCTCTCCTTGTCGCCCACCACCAGCACGCCGCGCCGCTCGCCCTCCACCTCGATGGGCACCGTCAGCAGGTGGTGGGCCTGCGGCAGCAGGTCCGCCGTCTCCGCCTCGACCTCGAGCGCCAGGCCCTCGCGCGCGGTGCCTCCGATGGTGCTCTGCAAGCGGTAGCGCCGCCCCTTGACGTCGCCCAGCGTGTCGTCGAGCAGGTAGAGGGCGCCGCGCCGCGCGTCGAGCAGCGACACGGCGCGCACCAGGATCTCCTCGGCGACGTGCGGCAGGTCGAGCGTCGAGGCGATGGCGAGCCCCACGTCGTAGATCGCCTCGCGCTCGACGCCGCGATACTTGGCATCGAAATCGAGGCGCTTGAGGCTGGCGCGCATACGGCAGAGGCGCAGGCCGACGGCGAGCAGGAGGCCCAGCGGGTCGGGCAGCTCGTCGGCGAGCGGCTCGCTCAACAGCAGCATGCCGCCCGTAAGCGGCAACGACGGCCAGCCGCTCGCCTCGCCGCGCCCGAGCGCCGCCGGGAAGTCCGTCGCGCCGAGGCGAGCGCAGGACTCGAAGCCGTCGTCGCCGTCCAGGTAGGCGGCGAGGGCCTCCACCGCCAGCGCCTCGCGGGCGATCTGCAGGGTCTCGCGCAGGAAGAGCGCCTCGGCGCCTTCCTCTTGGAGCAGCGAGAACAGGCGCCGCTGCCGTTCGGCGGGGATCGGCAGCAACGTCGCGTTCATGCGCCTCGGGTCGCCACCCGGGTTCAGGACTCTTGCGGGGTCGCCGGGGAGATCAGCTCGGCCACCGCCGCCGCCTCGTCGGGGTAGACCTGCGCGTACTGGGTGAGGCCCATGATGTGGAAGGTCTTCTGGATCGTCGGCGTCAGGTTGCAGAAGGCGAGCTTGCCCTTGAGCTCGAGCATCCGCTCCAGCACCTCGATCAAGATCGAGATGCCGATCGAGTTGACGATCTTGCTGCCGGCCAGGTTGAGCAGCAGCGTGCGGTAGCCCTCTTCGATCAGGCCGTTGGCCGCCTGGGCGATCTGCTCCCCGCCCTGGTTGTTGATGTACCCCTCGGTATTGACCACGGCCAGACCGTCGCGCCGGTCGACCCGCACCTTCAAGCTCTCGGTCATCTCGTCGTTCCCCTCACGTCCGCCTGCCTCCGGGACCTAGATCTTCTTCCGCATCACCACGACCGTGCCGTGGGTGCCCGACTCGATCTCGACCTCGTCGACGAGGCGGCGGATGAGAGTCAGTCCCCAGCCGCGCTTGCGGGGCCTCCCCTCCTCGTTGCGCATCGTACCCCGGAGCACCGGCTCGGGAAAACCCACGCCGTTGTCGCGCACGGTCACCTGCACCAGCTCGGGGCGCTCGCCACCGAGTAGGGCGAGGTTGACGTAGACGCGGCCGTCGCTGGCGGCGCTGTGCTCGGAGGCGTTGATGAACGCCTCCTGCACCGCCAGGCGCAGCTCGTCGATGCGGTCGGCGTCCATGCTCGCCTCGGCGGCGAGCTCGGAGGCCTCCTCGCCCGCCTCCAGCTCCTTGTCGGGGAGCATCGGCAAGACGAGGTCCTTCTGGAGCAGCAGACGCATCCCAGTTGCCCCGTTGCTGAAGGGCTCGTTCAGTTCCAAATCCCTGGGGGCGATCTTAGAAGGTCAGGTAGACCTGCAGGAAGTAGACGAACAGCGGGTGGATCTGGTCCTGGACCAGCAGCCAGCTGAAGCTGGCGAGGGTGCCGGCGGCGAGAATGAGCTGAAGGGGCAGATCGGGCACGGTCGCGACGCGCTTGCGGACGGCTTCTAGGATCATGGAATGGGCTCCTTCCCGCGAGCGCGTAGAGCATGGGTTGTGCCACGGCGGGAAGTGGAGCTGCAAGTATCATTGGATGTGTGGTTTAGGAGGAATTATCGTCACGCTGAAACCTTGGCGATAGTGAGACATATTGCCACATGGCGGCGACTGGAGACGTCACATGGCTGCCATTCCCCTGTTACCTGCGTGGCTAAAGCCTCATGGGACATGATGTCACAGTCGCGACAAGATGTCTCTGGCCACAGTCGCCGCGCGAGGCCCCGAAACGGGCCTAGAAGCCCTTCCGATGCAGCGTCCGCCGGTTGACGCCGAGCAGCTTCGCCGCAGCCGACTTGTTACCGGCGACGAGCCGCATGACGCGGGAGATGTGGCGTTCCGTCACCTGCTCGAGCGCCATCGTCCCGGCGCCGTCGGCGGCGCCCGAGCCGGCGCCGAGCAGCGAGCGCACGAGACTGGCGTCGATGCGGCCACCGGAGTCGCCGCGGCCGGGGACGAGCGAAATCGCCCCTTCCACCACGTTCTGCAGCTCGCGCACGTTGCCCGGGTAGTCCCAGGCGAGCAGCAGGGCCAGCGCCTCGCGCTCGAAGCGCGGCTCGGCGAGCCCCTCGCGGGCGCTGAACTCCCGCGCGAAGTGGCGCACCAGGTGGGCGATGTCCTCGCGCCGCTCGCGCAATGGCGGCAGCTCGATGTCGACGCCGCGCAGCCGATAGTAGAGGTCCTCGCGGAAACGGGCGTCGCGCACCAGCTGCTCGAGGCTGCGGTGGGTGGCGGCGACGACGCGGGTGTCGACCTTGATCGGTTCGCGGCCGCCGACGCGGGTGATCTCGCGCTCCTGCAGCGTGCGCAGGAGCTTGACCTGCAGCGGCAGCGCGAGATCGCCGATCTCGTCGAGGAACAACGTGCCGCTCGTGGGCGAGCTCGAACTTGCCGCGCCGAGCAGTGACGCCGGTGGCGACGCCGCCCTCGATGCCGAACAGCTCGCTCTCGAGCAGCGTCTCCGGCAGCGCCGCGCAGTTGAGCGCGATGAGAGGGCCGGTGCGGCCGGAGCGCACGTGGAGGAGGCGCGCGATGAGCTCCTTGCCGGTGCCGCTCTCGCCGCGGATGAGGACGTTGACCGAGCGCGGCGCGACCCGCTCGGCGCGCTCGAGGGCGGCCCGCATGATCGGAGCGTGGGCGACAATGCGCCGCCCCTCGACCTCGGAGACCAGCTCGCCCTTGAGGGCGCGGTTCTCTTCCTCAAGGACCTCGCGTTCCTGCGACAGCTGCTCCATCTGCCGCGCGTTCTCCAGCGCCACGCCGGCGAGAGCGGCCACCGATTCGAGGAACCGGCTCTCCTCTTCGGAGAACGATGGCTCCCCCGCGGCGCGCGACTCCTTGTCGAGCACCGCGAGGAGCCCGAGGGTCTCCCCGCGGTAGGCAATGCGGGTGGCAAGCAGCTGCCGGAAGTCACGGCCGGCTAGCGTGCCGCCGGCGCGCTCGACGACGCCATCGCGTCGGTCGATGTCAGCCCACAGCGGCGCCTCGGCGAGCTCCTCGACAGCCGGCCCGGCCGCGGGCCAGCCGACGCTGGAGACCGCGCGCAGCGCGCCGTCGTCAGTCCGCGTCGCCGCCACCGCGGCGCGCGGATCCATCACAGCGCAGACGCGCTGCAGCAGTTCCTCGACGAGCTCCCCCTCCGGCCGATGCGCCTGCAACGCCAGCGCAAGGTCGTACAGCGTCTCGAGCCGGAGGATCCGGCGCTTCTCGAGCAGCGGGGCGGCGGGCATGGGACACATTGTCGCATCCCTGGCCTATTCGATCGCCCCGGCGCTCGCATCGTCGTCCGAGACGGCGGAATCTACGGACCACGTCCGTCCCCATGACCAGGAACGGCAGCTCCCTCGCGCCAATGTGCATCCACTCTTCGCCCCACATCGGTTCTAGCAGAGGTCCGCCTGCTGGCCATGATCGCAGACCTAGTGGTAGGGCGCCGCCGCCATCGCACACCCTCACGACACCGAACACCCTCTAACAAGCTGACCGAGTCAAGGAATAGCAACTAATGCAACAACCATTACGCTCCGTAGTCGGCGCCCTCTCAGCGAGTCTCATCCTAGCAATAGCGGCTGCCGCGGACGACGCCGCGCCACCTCAAAGGCCCCAAGCTTGCGCCCCCGCCACGGCAGGCATCGTCTTTCTCGATGTTACAGGCGACAGCGACGCAGCGAACAGAGCCCTCGCCTTCACCTGCAGGAATATCGAGAATCATCCGACCTTGGTGAGCGCTCTCGATAAACTAAGCTCTGCAACAACGCCAGGAGCGGTTGAGGCAGCGCGCAATGCCGTCGAAGCCGAGGCCAAACTCTCTACCCAACGCATACTGAGCGACAAAGGAAACCGGCTAGAGGTCTTCATTGTGTTCAAGGGAGTTCTCGCGCCCGACCTTTCCGTTACAGAGGTTGCACGGAAGACCCGACTGCGTGAAGACCTCGGCGTTCTATTGAAGCTCGTTCAGGCAATCGGCGGGGCCGCGGTCGACGACATGCGCGTCGAAAGAAAAACGTACACGCTGCAGCAGAAACACGGCACTGTCACACTAGCCTCCGTGCGGCAGGGCTCGCCCGGAACGATCGTCTCCCAAGCCTCAACCGCGTTGACTACTGGCCCAGCCGAGCACTTCTATCTTTCTGCCAACGTGCCGGTATCCCAGCTGAAGGAGCTCTCATATAGCCAGGACACGGGACAATTGGAGCTGAAGGACAAACCTACACACTGGCTTGCTGGCTTCGACTACGCATTCCGCGACGTTGCGGTCTCCGACCCCTCCGGTCCCAGCGTCAAGCTTCTCGTCGAAGGCTCCGCCCATCCAGCGGACACTCTGGGTTTGGCCCTGGGCTGGAGGGGAGGCATAGGACCCCTAAACCTGGAGCCGATCTCTTTGTTTGCTGGGGCCGTCCGATACTACGAGGACGCCAAGCCCAAGACTGGGGAATCAAGTCCCCGCCGTGAAAGAAGAATCGAGGCGATTGTCGGCTTGAGTCTGCACCTTGACGCAGCACTCGACTGGCTGAAGAAGTGAGGCGTCGATGACTCGCATCCCCGTAGCCTTTGCGATGCTCGCGCTCAATGCGGCTGCAGTCACTCTCGCTCAGCCCACCGGCCTTGGCGACGCAGTAGCGGCCTACACTCGCACAAGGACTACCGACACATCTCACGCACTAGCAAGGGCTTTGACACTCGACCGTAGCGTCGTCAAATCGGGTGACATCAGTCTTGACGCCTTTCCAGAGGTTCAGCCAGCATTATCTGAGTACTCGAGAAGCTATTCCGTCCGGTTGCGTCACGAGTCCATTCTGTCACGCGCGCAACAAGAGATGGCTCTAGGTCCGCCGGTAGGAGGGCCGATCGGTCCGCCCTGGTCCGTCGCCGAGATCGCGGCTCTGAGGGACGAGCTAGAGACGCTGAGAAGCGATGAAGCCAAGAGTCTCGAGGCTCTCGATATGGCCGTCGCATCCATTTCAATCGATCCCGGTTCTCCAGATTTGGACGAGTTCCCCTCCCCATCGGCAGCGATAACTCGAGGCCGTGTCTTCATTGTCTTCGCACCATCGGCATCGCCTCACGATGTCCAGCGAATCCTCTCGACTTTCCAGCTTCGAATATCGAGCGTGTTCGCCGACATAAATATGCTCTTTGCCGACATGACCGACGCAAGCACGCCAACGACAATCGCTGCACTTCTGGGCAAGGTCCGCATGGACCCGACGGTCACAGCAGCGGGACCGGACCGAGTGCTGAACGCCGCGCTAATCCCGCCCGCCACAGCGTCCCTTACATTGGATACGGGACTTCGAATCAACAGCGGATGGGCCGACACGACGCTAAGCGATGCATCTGCGAGCTACTGGCTGAGAGCGGGTCGCTTCCCCCAAGCCTGGAACGTAGTGTCCGCACAGGCAGCACCCGGCGCCCACTCAGTCCCAGTCGGAATCGTAGATATCGGCTTCGGAAGCAACAATGCGGTGAGCATTTCCGAAGTGTGTGACTACGGATCAGTAATCAATGCACATGGATTGCACGTGGCCGGCATTATTGCGGCCAACCCGGACGCTCTTCTCGTTGCCGGTGGCATACCTCGTGGGGCTACGCTCCTTGCCTGCTCGATCCCGCTATTTGAAAGCAGCGGTGGATTGGCTACGAATCACGCAACGATGGAAACTGCGACGATCATGCTCGACACGCTGCTCAGCCTCACGCCGCCCCCTCGATTGATCAATCTCAGTATCGGCTATGACTGGGGCGGAGCTTTCGATCCACGCACAGCACCGGATCTCCTCGATGATCTCAGAGCAGACGGTGTTGTTTATCGCCACTTAGCGCACAAGGCGGAAGCAAAGGGAGTCATTCTCGTTTCGGCGGCCGGAAATGATTCACACTTCGGCGTGGTCCCCGATCGCCTTGATTCCCAATTTGGAAGCCCGGTCAACTGGGCCGCGGTCAACAGGGGAGGGCTTTCCACGCCAGCGCACAATGTAGTTATCGTGGAGGCGACGAACGCGGCTGGAACGAACCTCTTGGATCGTTCAAATGCACGCGCTTGCGTCTCCGCTCCCGGAAGTCGCATTGTAAGCACAGTTCCGGGTGCCAAGACCCTCAGTCAAATGTCTGGGACGTCGATGGCCGCCCCTCAGGTAACAGCAGCGCTCGCGCTACTCTTACTTTGTGATCCTTCAATCGCTCTTGGCGATGCGATATCGTCAATCATTGGGATGTCCGGCGACTGCCTCAGCGCGAGCTCGCCAGCACCGCGCTTGGATGCGTTTGGAATTCTCTTTCGAGGCTGCAAGCGGGCAGCGCATCTTGTTTCCGACTTGAACGTCGATGGCACAGTCGACATGGCAGACTTTGCGATCCTGCGTAGCGCTACTCTCCAGACCGAGGGCGACCCAGCTATCGTTCCACAAGATCTAAATGGTGATGGCACTGTTGATCAGCATGAGAACGTATTCCCGCGAGCCGACCTCAACGGAGATGGGAGCGTTTCTAGAACGGCTACTGCCGTCGTCCCAGGATTCCCAGCTCCCGTGTCTGATATTCAGATCATGATGTCTGCGTGGGAGGATCCGCAAGTGCCAGTAGGCAGCCTGCCTGCGCTACTCAATTCTCCCTAGTGGTGGTGAGTCTTGCCCTAAATCGAGGGTTGGGGTTATTAGCCACGTCTATGCACCGACATGAGCGAAGGCGCCAACGAACGGCGCTCCCGCCAGCACCTTCTGCAGGTACTCGCCGGTGTGGCTCCCGGGCGTCTCGGCGATCTCCTCCGGCGTTCCGGCGGCGAGCAGCTTGCCTCCGCCGCTGCCACCCTCCGGCCCGAGATCGACAACCCAGTCTGCGGTCTTGATGACGTCGAGGTTGTGCTCGATGACGACCACCGTGTTGCCGAGGTCCGTCAGCTGGTGCAGCACGCGCAGCAGCTTGCGTCACGTCGTCGAAGTGCAAGCCCGTAGTCGGCTCGTCGAGCAGGTAAAGCGTCCGCCCCGTCGCCCGCCGCGACAGCTCGCTCGCCAGCTTCACTCGCTGCGCCTCGCCGCCTGACAGCGTCGTCGCCGGCTGGCCCAGGTGCAGGTAGCCCAGCCCGACGTCGTCGAGCGTCGCCAGGATCCTCTCGATCGCCGGCACGTTCTGGAACAGCTCGCGGCCCTGCTCGACGGTGAGCTCGAGGATCTGCGCGATGTTGAGCCCCTTGTAGTGCACCTGCAGGGTCTCGCGGTCGTAGCGCTTGCCGCCGCAGACTTCGCAGGGCACGTACAAATCCGGGAGGAAGTGCATCTCGATCTTGATCTGCCCCTCGCCGGCGCAGGCCTCGCACCGTCCGCCCTTGACGTTGAAGCTGAAGCGCCCGGGCTCGAAGCCGCGCATCCTCGCTTCCGGCGTCTTGGCCATCAGCGAGCGGATGTGGCCGAACACTTTCGTGTACGTCGCCGGGTTGCTCCGCGGCGTCCTGCCGATGGGGCTCTGGTCGATGGCGATCACCTTGTCGAGGTGACGCATGCCGGAGATCTTGTCGTGCTCCCCGGGCACCTCGCCGGCGCGGTGGAGGTAGCGCGCCAGCGCCTTGTGCAGCACGTCCTCGACGAGGCTGCTCTTGCCCGAGCCGGAGACGCCGGTGACGGCGGTGAACAACCCCAACGGGAAGCCCACCGTGAGGTCGCGTAAGTTGTTGTGGCGTGCCCCCTCGACGGTGAGCCAGCGGTCCTTCTTCGGCTCGCGGCGCGACGGCACCGGCACCATGAGCTCGCCGCGCAGGTACTTGCCGGTCAGCGACTCGGGGTTGCGCGCGATCGCCTCCGGCGGCCCCTCGGCCACCACCGTGCCGCCGTGCACGCCGGCGCCGAGCCCCAGGTCGACCACCCAGTCGGCGGCGAGGATGGTCTCCTCGTCGTGCTCCACCACCAGCACCGAGTTGCCGAGGTCGCGCATCCCCTTGAGAGTGGCGATCAGCTTGGCGTTGTCGCGCTGGTGGAGGCCGATCGACGGCTCGTCGAGCACGTAGAGCACGCCCATCAGCTTGCTGCCGATCTGCGTCGCCAGGCGGATGCGCTGGCTCTCGCCGCCCGACAGCGTCGCCGAGGCGCGCTCGAGCGACAGGTAGCCGACGCCGACGTCCTCGAGGAAGCCGACGCGGTCGAGCACCTCCTTCAAGATCTTCTCGGCGATGCGGCGCTCGCGCGGCGTCAGGCCGGCCTCGATCGCCGCCACCCGCCGCCGCAGCTCGGCGACCGGCATCGACGACACCTGGTAGAGGTCGAGGCCGCCGACCTTGACCGCCAGCGCTTCCGGCCGCAGCCGCTTGCCCTCGCAGGCCGGGCAGGTGGTCATCGACATGTAGCGCTCGATCTCGGCGCGCACCATCTCGGAGTCGGTCTCCTTGTACTTGCGCTCGAGCGAGGTGATGACGCCCTCGAAGGTGCCGCGCCACTGGTAGCTGCTGCGCGGGCCGCTGAGCTTGAACTCGATCTCGCGCTCGCCGCTGCCCCACAGCATCACCTCGCGCGCCTCCTTGGGCAGCCGGCTCCACGGCGTCGACAGCGAGAAGCCCATCGCCTTGGCGAGGGTCTTCACCATCGACATGCGGATGGAGCGGCCGTTGGGCTGCCAGGGCCCGATGGCGCCGGCGTCGAGCGAGCGCTCGGGGTCGACGACCACCTTCTGCGCGTCGACGCGGTTGAGCGAGCCGAGGCCGCTGCAGGTCGTGCAGGCGCCGTAGGGGCTGTTGAAGGAGAACAGCCGCGGCGTGATCTCGGCGAGCGAGGTGCCGCAGTCGGCGCAGGCCCAGCTCTGCGACAGCGTCTCCTCGCGCGCGCCCTCGACGGCGAGCGTCACCAGGCCGTTGCCGACCTTGAGCGCCGTCTCCAGCGAGTCGGCGACGCGGCGCTCGATGCCGGGCTTGACCACCAGGCGGTCGACGACGACGTCGATCGAGTGCTTCTTCTTCTTGTCGAGGTCGGGCAGCTCGCCGCCGAGGTCGACGGTCGCGCCGTCGATGCGGGCGCGCACGAAGCCCTCCTTCGCCATCTGCGCCAGCTGCTTCTTGTACTCGCCCTTCTTGCCGCGCACGTAGGGGGCGTAGAGGACGAGCCGCAGTGTTGGCGGGCAGCGCGAGGATGCGGTCGACCATCTGCTGCACGGTCTGCGGGCGGATGACGTTGCCGCACTGCGGGCAGTGCGGCGTGCCGACGCTGGCGAAGAGCAGCCGCAGGTAGTCGTGGATCTCGGTGACCGTGCCCACCGTCGAGCGCGGGTTCTTGGCCACCGTCTTCTGCTCGATGGAGATCGCCGGCGACAGGCCCTCGATCGAGTCGACGTCGGGCTTCTCCATCTGCTGCAGGAACTGCCGCGCGTAGGCCGACAGCGACTCGACGTAGCGCCGCTGCCCCTCGGCGAAGAGGGTGTCGAAGGCGAGGGTGGACTTGCCCGAGCCGGAGACGCCGGTGATGACCACCAGCTGGTTGCGGGGGATGGCGAGGTCGACGTTCTTGAGGTTGTGCTCGCGGGCGCCGCGAATGGAGATGGTGTCCATGGGGACGGAGACTTTAGCAGGCGGAAGTGAGGCGGTAAACGACACCGCACCGTCATCGCGAGGAGCGCAGCGACGAAGCGATCTCGACGTCGAGATCGCCACGGGCGCTGCGCGCCCTCGCGATGACGAAAGAGGGAGGGGCCGTCCCCTCCCTTCGGATCCGACCGGCCGAGGCCCGGGCTCAGTGCCGGCGGTTGCGGCGCGGCTTGGGGGCCTTGGTCTTCTTGAAGAGGTCGGTGACGCTGTGCGACGCCTCGTCGCTGAACGTCACGGTGGCGGGGTCGTAGAACTCCACGGCCGAGGCGGCCGTCGGGTTGCCGATGCCGTTGGTGCCGAAGACGAACGGGTAGAGGTCGACGGGCTCGATGTTGCCGCCGAACGTCTCGTTGATGGCGTCGATGAAGAGGTTGGCGATGTAGGCGTAGCCGAACGCCGTCGGGTGCACGGCGTCGTACGAGAACAGGCCGCCGGTCAGGAAGGCGCTGCCGTAGGTGACGCCGCCGATGTTGATGCCGTGCGCCCGCACGTCGTTGAGGAAGGCGTTGGCGTCGACCAGCGCGGCGCCGTGCTGCTGCGCCACCGACGCGATCGTCGCGTTGTACTGCACGACGCGAGCGCGGATGTTGGCCGCCTCGCCGGCGGTGAGCACCACGGCGTCGGAGAGCGGGATGCCGGAGCCGCCGAGGGCGGCCGGGATGCCGCGGCCCGCCCCGATCTCGGCGCTCGCCGACAGCAGCACGAAGTCGCCGCTCTGCAGCGGCCCGTCCTGGCCGATGAGCGGGATCATGTTGCCGTTGATCACCACCGGCTGCCCGGTGGCGGGTTGGGCACGAAGCGCGACACCGTGGTGACGAACGGGATCGCCGTCACGTCGGGGATGTTGGCGATCGCCATCTTGGCTCCGACGCTGGCGATGGCGGCAGCGATGGCGCGGTACTCGGCGTCGAACTGCGCCGCCGGCGTGAGCAGCGAGTCGCTGCCGTTGGTGGCGGCGCCGAGGGCGTCGTTGTTGCCGATCCACAGCGTCACGAAGGTCGGCTGCAGCGACAGCCCCTGCTGCAGCTGGGTGGCGCCGAGGCCGCGCAGGATGAGGTCGTGGAAGCCGCCGCGAGAGCGTCGCCAGCAGGTCGTGCACGGTGGCGCCGGGGACGCCCATGTTGTCGTAGGGGCGCGGCAGGGTGAGGTTCTGCGGCGCCGCCTGGCCGGGGATGGGGACGATCGTCGGCACCGGGCCGGCGAGGCTCACCAGCTGCAGCACGCCGCAGGGCGCGAGAGGGCTCGCCGGGTTGCGGCAGACCGCCTGGCCGCTGAGGCCGGGGGTGCTCACCAGCGGCTGCTGGAAGATCCCCGACGCCTCCTGCGGCGAGCGGTCGGTGGCCTGCGCGAAGACCAGCAGCGGGTAGCTGCCGAGCTGGCAGTTGCGCACCAGGCCGCCGCTGCAGAAGCCGGCGGTGAGGCTGTCGCCGAGGGCGACGTAGCGGGTGAAGTTGGCGGTGCCGGTGTCGGCGGCCGAGGCCGCCAGCGGCACCAGGCAGAGGGCGAGGATGGCGAGCGCTGCAGCGAAGCGGATGCGGCTGTTCATGGTGGTTCTCCTAGCGGTGCAGCGGGGTGACTACTTCCAGCCGACGGTGAGGCCGAGCAGCCAGGCGGTGGTGTTGTAGGTGCCGTGGAAGCACCGGCTCGTTGGGCAGCGTGTGGTGGCGCTCGCGCTCGTCGAACATCAGGTACATCAGCGCGACGTCCCACTTGAGGCCGGGGCCGGTCGAGCCGTAGCCGACGGTGAAGCCGTTGCGGTTGGCGTCGGGCAGCAGCGGGCTCACCACCTCCTCCGGCTGCGGCGTCTCGTCGTAGACGTAGCCGAAGCGCCACTCGGTGGTCGGGCCGTTCTGCAGCGCACGCCGAGGCGGTAGTTCATCACGTCCTCCCACCCCTCGGGGATGACGGTGCCGCGCGCCTGCGCCGGGTTGCTGTTGGGGCCGAAGACGGCGCGCGCCGTCGCGTCGTCGCCGACGATGACGACCTCCTCGAAGGTGCTCCAGCCGGTCCAGTTGGCGTCCACCTCGACGAGCAGCCGCGGGGTGATGCCGACGGCGACGCCGACGCTCGCCATGTCCGGGAAGTCGATCGGTGGTCTTCACCGGCAGGTTGGTGTCGAACGGCGTGCGCGAGCGCACGATGGCATCGAGCTGCGCGTTGCCGGTGGGGACCTGGGTGAGGCGGCCTTCGCCCGCGAAGTCGATGCTGATCTGGCTGCGGTACGACAGGCCCCACGAGACGCGCGGCGTCACCTTGTGCAGCAGGCCGACGTTCCAGCCGTAGCCGGTGTCGTAGCCGTCGCTCTCGATCTTCACCCTGCCGACGTCGACCGCGGTCTGGGTGAAGGGGTTGACGGTCGCGATGTTGCGGTTGAGCTCGACCGCGGAGAGCCGGCCGATGGCGCCGAAGCCGAGGCCGAAGTTGGGCGAGATCTGCCAGCCGATCGTGGGGTTGATGTCGATCCCCTCGAGCGACGCCTTGGTGCTGATGAAACGGCCGGCGAAGGTGTCGGGGTCCTTCCACTCGGTGACCAGACCGAAGGGCGCGTTGACGCCGATGCCCCACTTCCAGCTGTTGTTGATCGGCGCCACGTAATAGATGTGGGGCGGGAACTCCGACAGCAGCTCCTGCTCGGCGCTGACGCCCGGGCCCGGGAAGGGCGCCGCGCCCTCGAACTCGGCCTCGGCGCCCTTGATCCAGGTGGCGCCGGCCGCCAGCTCGTCCTGGTTGACGAAGGCGAGGCCGCCGGCGTTGTGGAAGAGCAGCGACGGATCGTCGGCTTGGGCGGTGAACGCGCCGGCCATCCCCATCGCCTTGCTGCCGTGCTCGAAGATGCCGAAGCCGGCGCCGAAGGCCGGGCTGCCCGCCACCAGCAGCAGCGCCGCCGCCGCCACCCACCGCACCGAAAGAATGCGTCGCCAGCTCATCAAGATCCTCCTGTCAGCGTGGTGCTGGATAGCTCGAGTGGGGAAGGGATAGATCCCTGCCAGCCGGCAGGTAGGCAGTCACGATATGCCCATCGTCGAGGGGGGGTCAAGGTCGGCCATCACCGGCGCCAGAGGGTAGAGTGGCCGTGAAGGGAGCCCCACCATGGAGTTCGCCAACGCCGCCCATCGCGAGACCCACAGCCGGATCGAGGAGTACCTCGGCGAGCTGTTCGAGGACCCCTATCTCGACGCCGAGACCGCGCACTTCTACGTCCGCTACGGCACCACCGTGCTGGAGATCGCCGTCGACCCCTACGGCCCCGAGGACACCATGGTGCAGGTGATGGCGTACTGCGTCCAGGGCGTGCGCCTCGATGCCGACCTCATGATGGGACTGCTCGAGCTCAACCACCACCTCGCCTTCGGCGCCTTCTCGCTCGTCGGGCGCGACATCTTCCTCTCCCACACGCTGTTCGGCCGCGGCCTCGAGCGCGGCGCCCTGCTCAGCGCCATCGCCGCCGTCGCCAACACCTCCGACGAGTACGACGACCGTATCGTCGCCAAGTACGGCGGCCAGACGGCGCTGGACCGCATCCGCGACACCGGCGGCAAGAAGCGGCGCGCCGGCGAGCGCGATCCGGCGGCGTCGCACCCGCGGTGACGCCGTGACTCGTCCGGTGAAAGGGGCCGCGCCGGCCAAGGACCGGCCTCGGCGCGACAAGGCTGCCGTGACCCCGCTTGCCAGCAACCGCAAGGCGCGGCACGACTACGAGGTGATCGAGACGGTCGAGGCGGGCGTGCAGCTCGCCGGCACCGAGGTCAAGGCGGCGCGGCAGGGGCGCGTGCAGCTCAAGGACAGCTACGTCGACTTCCGCGACGGCCAGGCTTTCCTCGTCGGCGCCCACATCGGCGCCTACACCCACGGCAACCGCGAGAACCACGAGCCCGAGCGGCAACGCAAGCTGCTGCTGCACCGCAAGGAGATCGACCGCCTGTTCGGCCAGGTGCAGCAGAAGGGGCTCACCGTGGTGCCGCTCGAGGTCTACCTCAAGGGCCCTTGGGTGAAGGCGGAGCTGGCCCTGGTGCGCGGCAAGAAGCTGTACGACAAGCGCGAGACCGAGAAGAGGAAGACCCTCGACCGCGAGATGCGGCAGGCGGTCAGCGACCACGGCTGAGCCCGAGGGGCAGGGGGCGCCCCCGCCCGCTAGAGTTAGCCGCATGCCGCCACGCATCGGCCCGGTGCTCGCGCTGCTGCTGCTGCATGCTCTGCCGCTGTTCGCCGCCGAGGTGCGCGACCTGCAGCCGACGCTGGTCGACGGCCGCATCGAGGTCTCCTTCCAGCTCGCCGGCGCCATCGACGACGGCGTCATGGCGCGCATCGAGAGCGGGCTGCCCACCGCCTTCGTCTACGAGGTCGAGCTGGTGCGGGACCGCAAGCGCTGGTGGGACGACGAGGTCGCCGAGGCCACCCTCGAGGTGGTGGCGATGTACAACGCCGTCTCGCAGGAGTACCTCGTCAACTTCAAGCGCGACGGCAAGCTGGTGGAGTCGCGGCTGGCGCGCAGCCGGCCCGAGCTGGAGTCGGCGATGACCCGCTTCGAGCGCGTGCCGCTGTTCACCGTCGCCGACCTGCGCGGCGGCCCGCGCTCGCGCTTCCTGCTCAAGGCGCGCTGCGAGCTGGGCACCAAGACCTGGCTCTCCTTCATCCCGCTGCACGTCGAGACCGACTGGGCCCAATCGCGCAAGTTCGACGTCCGCGAGCCATGAGGTTCCTCGAAGGCTTCCAGCGGCGGCGCAAGGACACCCGCTTCATCCTCCGCATGCTGGGGGTGCTGCTGGTCTGCCTCACCGTCGTCTTCTACCTCCTGCAGAAGAGCCGCGACCTGCCCTCGCTGCTGGTCGCCAACCGGGTGCTGCTCTTCGTCCTCTTCTACATCAACGTCGTCCTCATCCTGGCGGTGCTGTTCGTGCTCGCGCGCAGCATCTTCAAGCTGCTGCTCGAGCGGCGGGCGCGCATCCTGGGGGCGAAGTTCCGCAGCAAGCTGGTGGCGACCTACGTCGGCCTCTCGCTGGTGCCGGTGCTGGTGATGTTCGTCTACGCCAACGTGCTGCTGCAGCAGTCGGTGGACCGCTGGTTCGCGGCGCCCGTCGAGTCGGTGCTGCGCCAGGGCTCGGCGGTGGCGGAGAACCTGCTGCGCCTCACCGAGCAGCGGACGCTGCACGATGCGCGGGTGATCGCCGAGGAGCTCTCCGGCCTCGAGCTCGACCTCCCGCGCCAGCGCGCCCGCCTCGACCGCCGGCTGCAGCCGGCGCTGCTGCGCGAGGACCTCGACTTCCTCGGCGTCTACCGCGAGGCGGACTTCGTCACCGCCGTCGTCGATCCCGACGCCGGCCTCGGCGACCTGCCCGAGCCGCACGACCTGATGCTGCGCGAGGCGGCGATGGGCGGCGAGTCGGCGCAGCCCATCCCGCCGCCGCGCGGCGAGGGGCAGTTGGTGCTGGCGGCGGTGCCCATCCCCGGCAGCGTGCCGCCGGGCGGCGTGCTGGTGGCGGGGCGGCTGCTGCCGCCGGCGGTGGCCAACCAGACGAGCCTGTTGATCGCCGCCTACCAGCAGTACCGCCAGCTCGAGACGCAGAAGCCGGAGCTGCGCACCAGCCAGGTGCTGGTCTTCCTCATGGTCACCCTGCTGGTGCTGCTCGCCTCGACCTGGGTGGGCCTCTACCTGGCGCGGCAGGTGACCGCGCCCATCGAGGCGCTCGCCGAGGGGACGCGGCGGATCAGCGGCGGCGACCTCTCCCATCGCGTCGAGGTGCCCGCCGACGACGAGCTCGCGGTGCTGGTGGGCTCGTTCAACGAGATGACGGCCGAGCTGCAGCGCTCGCGGCTGCTGCTCGAGGAGGGCAATCGCGAGCTCCAGGCCGCCAACCGGCGGCTCGACGAGGAGCGCGGCCTGCTTGGTGGCGGTGCTGCAGAGCGTCGCCGCCGGCGTCATCGCCGTCGACCGCGAGGAGCGCGTCTTCCTCTGCAACGACGCGGCGCTCGCGATGCTGCGCCAGGACGAGGCGGAGGTGCGCGAGCGTCCGATCCGCGAGGTGTGGGCGGACGACGAGCGGAAGCAAGCTGCTGCCGCTGCTCGGCGGCGGCGACGGCAGCGAAGGCGGCCGCGTCGCGAGCGACGCCGGCGCCCGGCAAGTGCGGCTGGTGCTCGGCGGCGAGTGGAAGACCTTCGAGGTCAAGCGCGCCGCGCTGCGCGAGCCCGACGGCTCGCCACTCGGTGAGGTCCTCGTCCTCGAGGACCTCACCGAGCTGATCAAGGCGCAGCAGCTCGCCGCCTGGAACGAGGCGGCGCGCCGCATCGCCCACGAGATCAAGAACCCGCTCACCCCCATCCAGCTCGCCGCCGAGCGCGTGCTGCGCAAGCACCGCCAGGGCCATGACGTCGGCGAGGCGCTCGAAGAGGGCGTGCGCATCATCGTGCGCGAGGTGGAGACGCTCAAGACGATGGTCGACGAGTTCTCGCGCTTCGCCCGCATGCCGCGGCCGCAGCCGGCCGACGTCGACCTCGCCAGCATGGTGCAGGAGACGGTCAAGCTCTACCGCAGCGTCAAGCCCGGCGTCGAGGTGGCGAGCGCCGTCGCTCCCGACGCGGCGCGACGCCTGGGCCGACCCCGAGCAGCTGCGCGGCGCCCTCATCAACCTGCTCGACAACGCGGTGGAGGCCACCGAGGCCCCCGGCCGCGTCGACGTGCGCACCGCGCGCACCGACGGCCGCGTGCAGCTGGTGGTGGCCGACACCGGCCGCGGCATCCCCCCCGAAGCGAAGGAGAAGCTCTTCCTGCCGCACTTCTCGACCAAGGGCCGAGGCACCGGGCTAGGGCTGGCGATCGTGCACCGCGTCGTCGCCGACCACCACGGCACGATCCGCGTCGAGGACAACCCGCCGCGCGGGACGGTCTTCACCATCGAGCTGCCGGCGCGCTAGCGCCGTCGCTCTGAGCGAAGCGAGTTGGGCGTTATGCCCGGCTGGGCTATCGTCAGCACGATGAGCGAAGCGTCGACAGCGACCACTGCCTACCGTTACCTAGGCCGGCAACCGGGAGTGCGCGGCGGGCACACGTTCGTCGAAGGCACGAGGATCGGAGTGCACGACGTCGTCGGTCTGCTGCAGAACGGTGAAACCGTCGACAGCATCGTCGGGCGCTGCTTCCCGACGCTGACCCGAGCCCAAGTCTACGAGTGCCTCGCGTACTACGAGGACCACCGGGGTGAGATCGACCTGCTGGTAGCTCGACAGATCGCTGCCGGGCAGCCGTGAGGTTTCTCCTCGACCACGACGTCCCCGACGACATCTCCTACGTGCTCGAGGCACTCGGCCACGAAGCGCAGCGGTTGCGGGAGCTGGTGGAGGCAACGGTGCCTGATGAGCAGGTGTTGGATCTCGCCCGTGAGCAAGCGAGCGTCCTCATCACCTGCAACCGCGACGATTTCCTCGCCTTGACGGCCCGATCGCCTCATGCGGGCCTGATCATTCTCGTGCGCAGGCGCTCGCGGGCACACGAGCGGGCAGCGCTCGTGGCGCTGCTCGACCGTGCGGGCGAAGCCGGGATCCGCGAGAACGTCAACTTCGCGTAGCCGGGACTCACCCGCGATAGTCACCGCACGAGCTGGCGGTCGTCACCCACCCGCCGCGTCACGGCGATCGAGTCGAGGTGCTCGAGGAGCGGGATGGCCCACTTGCGCGACAGCTCGAAGCGGTCCTTGAACTGCGGCACGGTGAAGCGCTCCCAGCCGGTGCCGCGCAACGCGGCGACCAGCTTGTCGAGGGCGTCGCGCGAGACCAGCAGGCCTCCCGGCAGCTGCGCCAAGCGGCCCTGCTGCCGCAGGTAGCGGACGACGCCGTCGAAGATCTGCTGCTTGGCGTTGAGCCCCTTGGCGAGCTCGCCGGGCGACGGCGGCGTGAGACCGGCCTTCTCGTAGGCGGCGAGCACCTGCGTCGCGAGCCGCGACTCGTCGCCGGAGAGCTCGGCGCGGCGGCCGGGAAGGGTGACGCGGTCGCCGGCGACGGCGAGGACGCGCTGCGCCACCAGCCACTCGAGGTAGCGGTCGGCGAGCTCGCCGCCGCGGCCGCGCAGGATGCGCCGCACCGCCTCGGCGCGCGGCATGCCGTCGGCGAGGCGCTCGCGTTGGAAGTACTCCTTGAGCACGCGCTTGGCGCGGGCGGTGACGCGCTGCACGACGGCCGGCGCGAGCCAGCGCAGCTCGCCCCTTCGCCGGCCGCTCCCGGTGCCTGCACCTTGAGCAGCCGCTGCTCGCCGGCGAGGGCCGAGAGCTCCGGCCGCACCACGCCGGCGGGGACGCCGAGCCGGCGTGCCAGCTCCTCGGCCGTGGCGCCTCCCTCCCCTGCCTCCTCGACCCACAGCCGCAGCGCTTCGCGCAGGCCGCCGGCGAGCGCCGCCACCGCCTCTTCGCGGTGCTTGCCGCGACGGCGGCGCCAGAGCGGGTCGAGGACCTCGCCGCCGCCGAGCGTCGCCGGCGGTGACGGGCGGCGCAGCACCAGCCGGTCGCCACGCACCGCCGCGAGCGGCCGGTCGAGCCGCAGCTCGACGATGCCGGTGCTGCCCGGCACGAGCTCCGGCGGCAGCAGCGCCCGCGCCTTGCCCAGCGTCTCGGCGGCGAGCAGGTGCACGCGCACCGGGGCCCAGCCGGCGAGCGGCTTGCCGGCCTCCGGCAGCCAGGTGCAACGCGCCAGCAGGCGGTGCGTGGTGGCGAGCGAGCCGGCGGGCGCCAGCTGCTGGCCGCGCTCGAGCTCGCCGAGCTCGACGCCGGCGAGCTGCAGCGACGTGCGCTCGCCCGCCAGCGCCTCCTCGCGCGGCGCGCCGTGCACCTGCACGCTGCGCACGCGCGCGGTTCGCTCGCCGGGCACCACCGCAAGCTCGTCTCCCGCGGCCACGCGCCCCGCGGCCAGCGTGCCGGTGACCACCACGCCGAGGCCCTTGAGGTGAAAGGCGCGGTCGATCGGCAATCGCGCCGGCCGCGTGACGTCCGCCGGCACGGCCACCGCGGCCGCGCGCTCGACCAGCAGCTCGCGCAGCTGCGACGATTCCCGCGCCGGTCACTGCCGAGACCGGCACGATCGGCGCGCCCGCGAACGGCGTCGGCTGCAGCAGCTCCTCCACCTCGAGCTGCGCCAGCTCGAGCAGGTCGGCGCTCACGAGGTCGGACTTGGTGAGCGCCACCACGGCCGCCGGGATGCCGAGCAGCGCGCAGATCGCGACGTGCTCGCGCGTCTGCGGCTTGACGCCTTCGTCAGCCGCCACCACGAGCAACATGAGCCGGATGCCGCCGAGACCGGCGAGCGCGTTGTGCAGGAACCGCTCGTGCCCCGGCACGTCGACGAAGCCGAGCTGCAGGTCGCCGTCCACGAGCCAGGCGAACCCGAGGTCGATGGTGATCCCGCGCGCCTTCTCCTCGGCCAGCCGGTCGCAGTCGATCCCCGTCAACGCCTCGATGAGGCGCGTCTTGCCGTGATCGATGTGGCCGGCGGTGCCGACGATGGCGCGGCGCATCGCCGCGCACTGTACAGCGCGTCAGATTCCCAGCACTTCGCGCGCGATCTGCTGCAGCGCCTTGCCGTCGAACCGCCCCTTGAAGCGCGGCATGACCGCGGACATCACCTGCCCGATGGCCTTCGGCCCGGCGAGCCCCTGCTCGCGCACCAGCTCCTCGACGGCAGCCCGCACCTCCTCCGCCGACACCTGTGCCGGCAGGTACGAGCCGAGCAGCGCCGCCTCGCGCTCTTCCTTGGCCGCGAGGTCCTCTCGCCCGCCCTTGCGGTACTGCTCCACCGAGTCCTGCCGCTGCTTGACGCCCCGCTGCACGACGGTGACGAGCTCCTCCTCGCTCACCTCGCGGCCGAGGCTGATGCGCTCGTTCTTGAGCGCCGCGAGCAGCATGCGCAGCGTGCTCGTGCGCTCCGCGTCGCGCGCCTTCATCGACGCCTTGAGGTCTTCTTCGACGCGTTGCTGCGGGCTCGCCTCCCGCGGGCGGAGCCCGCTGCCGCCCCCCTCCCGACCCCCGCCCCTGGGTTTTGTTCCACCCCTATCCCCCCATCCCCCTGCCCCTCTAGGGGCAGGGGGAGCCCGAGCTTACCCCGCGCCGGGCATGGACAGCGAGGCTACGGCCGGCTGCCGCCGACGAAGCCGCCGATGAGGAAGACGATGCCGAACGCGACGTGGATGACGTGGTCGATCTTGCCGAGCATCAGGCCGGGTAGCACCGTCCACATCTTGTCGTCGCCGCCGCCGAGCAGGAAGCCGGCGACGCCGAGCAGCAGGTAGACGATGCCGAAGACGCGGCAGAAGGTGCGCGCCGCGCTCTCGCTGCCCTTGAGTCCGAGATAGAGCGCCACCGCGCCCGACACCAAGTGCACGACGTTGTGCAGCAGGCTCAGGTGCGCGCCCAGCAGGTCGGGCAGCGCGAAGCCGGCCAGGCCGACGATGATGAAGACGACGCCGAGAATGGTGCAGATCCGCTTCGCCATCACATTCCTCCTCCGTTGACGGACAGTGATCGAGGCGCCAGCGACTGCCCGGCCGCAGGCCGCCCTTCTCCGCCATCCCTCCGTACGACTTGTTTTGCGCCTACTGAGCACAAGCTAACACGGGCGGGCACCGGGTGTGTGCGACCATGGTGGAACTCCCCGCCGGCCGACAGGTACCTACCCTGTAACACCCTGCGTCGACCGGCGTGGCAGACTGGTGCGACCCCGGCGCCGGCCCGAGATTCGAGGAGAGACCGATGCGACCATCGCGCACCCGCCCCCGCAGCACGCACTTCCTGCTCGCGCTGGCCCTGTCGCTGCTGGCGGCGCCCGCGCTGCGCGCCACCTGCGGCGGCGGCGGCGGCGGCGGTCAGGGCGGTTTCTCCGAGAGCAGCGCCATGGGCGCCGGCGAGCCACGCGTCTACCGCGTGCCGTGGAAGGTGATCGCGACCGGCGGCGAGGCGCCGACCGGCGCGCTGGTCCTCTACTGGTTCCCCACCGGTCCCGAGGAGGCGCGCGTCTCTTCCCTCGTCACCTCGCGACGGCTCACCGTGTGGAGCGGCGAGTGCGTCGGCATGGGGCTCGTCACCGCCGACAACGCCGACCTGCGGACCCGCTTCAAGGCCGCCGCCGGCGCCGCGAGCGCCGTGCTGGCAACGCCCGACGGCAGCGAGCTGATGCGGGTGGAGGCGAGCGGCGGCAAGCTCGACGCCGGCGCCGTCGAGAAGGCCGTAGGCACCGCGCTCGAGGCGCGCGAGGACGCCGCCAAGGCGGCGCTCGAGGCCGCCAAGGGCAAAGAGAAGGGGGGCGACGCGGACGGCGCCGCCGCCCTCTACACGCAAGTGCTCGGGGATCGCTGCCTCTTCCCCTCGCTCGGCAAGAAGGCCGCGAAGGCGCTCAAGGCGATGGGCCGGCCGGTGCCCGAGGAGACCTCCTCGCTGTGGGAAGGCCAGGCGCCCGACCTCTCCGACGCGATGAACGCGCGCATGGCGGCGGTGATGGAGGGCGGCCTCGCCGCAGAGGAGCTGGGCCGCATCCGCGAAGCGCAGCAGGCCTACGAGCGTGCCCGCGACATGGACCCGGGCGACCCGGTGCCGCTGCGCTTCCTCGGCGAGCTGCACCGCCACCACACCGGCGACTGGGGGCAGGCGCACGCCAGCTTCGAGGCGCTGCTGGCGCGGCCGATCGACCCGCTGTCGCGCGCGGTGGCCCTCCACGGGCTGGGCAAGATGACCATCCACGCGGGAGACTTCGCCGCCGGGCTGGCGCTGTTCGAACGCTCGCTGCAGGCGTATCCGCTGGCGCTCACCTACCGCAACCTCGCCGTCTACTGGGCGTCGGAGCGGCAGCCGCTGAAGGCCTACGGCTACGTCGAGAAGGCGCTGGCGCTGGCGCCCGACGACGCCTACAACCTGATCTTCGCCGCCACGCAGTACGTGGTGCTCGGCCGCCCGGCGGAAGCGGAAGCGATGGCGAACAGGCACGAGGACATGCTGTCGGCGTCCTACAACCTCGCCGCTATCCATGCCCAGCTCGGGCACCGTGAGAAAGCGCTGGAGCTGCTGCGCCGCCACTTCTTCGTCTACGAGCAGTTCGACGCCGTGCGCCGCATGGAGATGCAGGAGGCGCGCGACGACGTGGTGTTCGCCCGCTACCACCAGGACGAGTCGTTCGTGGCGTTGACGGCGCTGGCGGACGGCAAGGGCGGCGCGATGCGCGGCCGGCAGCACGCGCCCGGCAGCGACGGCGAGCGTTAGAGATCGGATCGGACTGCCGCGCGGTGAGCCGCACGCGCACGCGGCGCGGCAGGCGACCGTCGATTCGAGCGGCGCCACCGGCCGCCCCGCGCCGATAAGCTCCGCGCCGTGACCGGGCCGGCCTTCGACCGCATCCGCGGCTTCGCCGCGCTGCTGGGGATCAACGCCATACCCCTGGCGGGCGTCTTCGTCGGTGGCTGGAGCGGCGCCACGGCGCTGTCGCTCTATTGGTGGGAGAACCTGATCGGCTGCGTGCTGGTGTCGATACGGCTGCTGCTGCACCGGCGGTGGACGCGCAAGCGCGGCTACGAGCGCCTCCACCTCACGCTCGCCTCGCGCGACGGCGGCGGCGCGCCGGCGCGACCCTGGAAGCCGGGCCAACGGCAACGGATCCACCGCCCCGGCAGCTTCGTGCGGGAGTTCGCCGTCGCCGCTCTCGCCGCCACGGTGGTGCACGGCCTGCTGCTGTGGTTTGTCGTCGCTAGGGTGCTGGAGCGCTCGCCCGACGGCGAGGCGCTGCGCCAGGCCGTGCTCGGCGTCGCCGCGCTGCAGCTCGCGGTCTTCCTCTTCGACCTCCGCGGCCTGCGGCAACGGCCGTTCGCCTGGGTTCGCGAGCAGGCGCAGACCACCCTCAACCGCGTCACCCTCATCCACCTCTTCCTCATCGTCGGCACCTGGGTGGCGCTGAAGAGCGAGACCGTCACCTTCTTCGGCCCCTTCGCCGTGCTCAAGGGGATGGCCGACGTCGGCAACCTCCTCGCCCGCAGCGGCGTCAACCTCGACGGCCCCGAAGCGCCCGGCTGGCTCGCCGCGACGATGGAACGCATCTCCCCCGGCCGCGGCTTCGCCCAATACTGGCGCGAGCTCAAGGCCGAAGAGCGCCGCCTGGCCGTGGAGGACGAGCAGTCGCGACGCTAATCCGAGATCAAACCGAGCTTCGTTCGACCGGCTGGTGCGATCAAGCCGCTAGGCTGCGCGTCGGCCGTCGCTGTTCAACAACGGGCCCCCGCTTAGGGTCAAATCCGACCCAATGAAACCATTGGAAATCATTCGACGTCCTCATCCACGAACTAACCAACTGACGCCGGATGATCTCTGCCGCGTTTGAGTCGGCAGTTGACATGATTACCGGCACTCTCAAAGCCATCCTCTTTAACAGAGTGATGAAAGCCAGGAAATTCAAATCGTCAAGATTCTGAATGGGCTCGTCCAGCAGCAATCCACGAATTTTCGATGATCTTTGGCCGGCGGCTATCGCCAAGAAAATCGCGAGCGCAATTGCATTGCTCTGGCCCGTAGAGCAAAATAAATCAGCTCTAACTTTGGCCTCTGTATCCCGATCAGATACGAATACCGCCTCCCGCTGGAGGGAAATCTCATTCAGATGAGAATGGGGGTAAATCACATCTGCAAACTCCTGAATAGCACGATCATGGACTGCAAATCCTCGCTTCGCTTCATCCTGAGATCTGTCCAAGATGGCTTGTGCGACCTCCTCAAAACGCGTCCTCGCCTGCCGGCAGTCTGAAAGACTTTGCTCGACTCTAACCACTTGAATCCGCAGACCTGCGACCTCTCTATTCAACACGTTCAGCCGGTCGGCCTTCACAAGCGCATCAAATGTATGAACCAACGAGCGCAGCTCCTCAATCCGCGCGCCCAGATTGTGAAGTTCACCAACCACCGACTCCCGCCAGTCGCCCGAGTATTCGCCACAGAAGTCTCGAATACGGGATGTCAGCCGGTCCAGCTCGGCACGCAATCGCTGAGTCCGCACCGCAAACAGACGCTCTTGGCCGTCGATATCGGCTTCCAGTTGGTCGCGCCGTAACTCGGAAGCGGCCGCGTCCTGTCCCAGTTGAGACACCTCGCTCCTGGCGCGCTCGATCGTCGTTCGGGTGTCGTGTTGCAGTCGCACGAGATGATCGATTAGCTTCGCCAACTCAGCATCACTGGCAAGTTTCTCACTACCCGCGCCTTCCAAATGCAACTCCAGGTCTTGAGCATGGCCTCGAAGGACAGACAAGCGCGCCGATTTCTGCTGGATCGCAATCGTCAGCTCCTCAATCACGACGCGCGTCTCTGCGGCTCTAGTCGCCAATGCATCGTTGTCGGACTGCAGAACCTCACGAGGTGGCAACTCGTCAGCCTCTTCAGCAGACCCGATGGCAATCTTCTCTTCATGGAGACCAGCGATCGCCATGGAATAGCGCTGCATCTGTCGATCCAGCGAGGCGAGCTGGTCTCGCAGCAACTCCACCTTGCGTTCGGCCGCCTCGTAGGCAGCGGATGCGTCCAAATGAGCCTGCATGACCGTCTCCACCAAGGAAGCTGGCGCCGCTGCGACAGAGCTTTGGGGTACGTGAGCTCTAAGCTCATCGCTATTTGCGAACTCCGTGGCACAGATCGGACACCTTCTTAAGGCCAACTTGTCAATCAGTCCTAGGACCCGACTAACGAGTTCCCTCAGACTTGCGTCGTCCTCAAGTCGCTGAATGGCGCCGAAGTACGTGTTCCGAGCACTTTCCCTGGCTTCCGCAGCAGCCTGGAGTTCTTCTACGGATATGTCGATATTAACGAGGAGCAGTTCTCGGCTGGATTTAGTGTCATGCGCGGCGTCGCGGGCCTCACTCAGCTCAGTGTCTAACTCTCTGATGCGCGCTGCCTTCTCTTCAGCAGCCGATATCTGACTCATTCTCTCAAGCCCTTGGCGGAGCCCCTCCTCTACGCCAAGAAGCAACTGAGCGAGTGACGCGCGCTGAAGCTCAAGGGCCTGGAGCTCCGCACTCAGCGAGTCGCTTTCGCGTCTAAAGTCCACCAACGCCTGCCGAGACTCGGCCGCTGCTGTCACGGCGCGCCGAACTCTCTGCAAGCGACCAAGCTCGTCAGACTGCTCTCCCTCTTGTCTCACTAGTCCCTCTAGGAGCACACGGCCCGCAGCTATTTCCCCCTCCAGCTCACCCATCGACCTAGCCAATTCATCTCGCTCGGTCTTCTGCCTCGCTATCTCATCCGACAAGGCGCGGAGGTCACTCTCACACGCAAGTTGAAACTCCGTGGTGAGATGCGCAAACTCCAGCAGGTCGTTCCCGGCATCCTGCCGTCCCTCGGCCTCACCGAGCACCTTTACAAGAGCGGCTTTCACCTCGCCGACGTCACCGCTGACTGCGCCTCCCGAACCCAAGATACGTGAAGCCTCTGCCAAGTACACAGGCGCGCGCGCCAACAGCTCGGCGTCGTAGGCCTCTCCAACTTCGTCAATCGCCGCCAAGCGTTCCGATGCCCCCCTGACTTGCCAAGACAGTTCACGCTCACGCGCGTCAAACCGCTCACGCAATCGACGAATACCCGCCTCCGCTGCCGCCGCCTCTGGCACGCCAACAAGCGCCTGCATCAGGGCATCCCGCTCCGTCTCTGCCCCTGGGGCCACCAAAGTTCTCATATCCCCCTGAGAGAGGTACAGCACCCGCCGAAGGCGCTGCCGAATGTCTCGCGAGTGAGGCTGGAATAACTCAATGTCGCGAGCAATAAGCTCCGCACACTGACGATCCGTTATCTCTCGACCGTCCAGATGGACTCCCGAGCCATCTCGCCTCAGGGTCCGGCGCGCGCCCGACAGGAGAAGCTCCACCTCTACCAGAGGGTCGCTTGAAGGAAAATAGAGATTCCTTTCGGCCTTCTTTTCGCCGCCCAACCGCCACGCATCGCCGAAAAGGCACCAATCAATGGCATCGAAGACTGAGGTCTTTCCAAGACCATTCCGCCCTGAAAGGAGCGTAATTCCACCGAACTGGAAATACTGCTCCTCGGTAAAGCCGCGGAACCAGCTAACCCGAAGGCTCTTGATCATCTTGTCGCCTCAGCGTCAGAACCGCGATCAGTCGATCAAGGTCTTGCTCGTTGGTGCGTTTGTCAAATATGAGTGCGAGGGCGTCCTCCTCGACCGAGTCGCGTGCTACCTCGTGAAGCCGAGCTCGCAACGGGCTCTCCACAACTGAAAGGGCACTCGATCCGAGAACGGCTGGGCCCACAATGGCCGATATTGCCTCTCCTCTAAACAGAGCGATCTTTCGGCTGCCTTTCAGATCGGTCAGCACGCGGCCAAGAGCCTCAGCAAATTCGCCGGTCAAGTCACGAAACTCCTCTCGACTCCAAGGCAACCGTATTATCAGTATCAGGTTCCAAACGTCGTCGGACGAAAACGCAGAGATCGGAAGCGAGTCAAGGCCAAAGTGCGCAGAGCTGATTGCCAATTTCAGGTTGACGCCAAAGCTCTCGGCCGACTTATCGGCACTAAGATTAACAGCACCAACAATGCCCACGCGCGTTCTAGCCCATTCCCAGCCGTCGCCTCGCGTGAGCGGCGATGCGTCGGGGTCCAAGATCGCCAGCTCCCTCGTCAGCGGGCCCGCCTGAGCATCGTTCACGCGATTGCGAGCTCCGTGAGGGTAGACAACAGTGATCCATGCCTTGCAGCCTGCCAGAACCGCTCCGCATAGATGGCCCGTCTCATCGGCGAGGTGACCCGCGCCGAAGAGGGGGCGCCTACCGGAGCCGCATTGCTGGCTGTGATTGTCGACACTCGCGGCCGAAATCCGCGTCCTTCAGTCCCCAGGACTATGTAGGGCACGTCATCGATTGGTGGCCTTGTCTCCCAACCGGGCCAGATCGCATTCTCAACAGCTTCGGCGTTCAGATCTAGGGCAGCCACCACACAGAAACGACTATCGAGCCCAGAACCTCGAAGTTCTACATTGGCGTGTCCCCTGATCTCAGGGACCACCGTAACTCCGGCGGCCTCAATCCAGGCTAGGCCAGTAAGGATGTCGGAGAGGGCCCTCGGGTCAATTTCAAGTTCATCAATGCATCGCCGGTGGGGCCAGCAACGGCAGAACGCATCTCCCGAGATGTGTGGTTCCCCAGCAGGATGCCGCTCGCTGATCGCTGATTGGTTCGGCGTGGCCCGGTCCAGAAAGTGGAGGAATTGAGCCGTTCCCAATGCTACGAGCCGCTCTCTGATAGCGGCGATCTCCGGCAGTCGCTCGCAGGCAGCCGATGCCGAAAGGAGAGCGGCCTCAGTAACGTCGGCCAAGTGCGCACAGAACTGCGACGCGGTAAGCTCGCCACCTTGCCAGTCGTAGGGCAGCGCAGAATGGAAGAGCGCACCCTTGATTGCACTGGATTCCGCCGGGTCAATCGAATCAGCAAGGACCGTGTCTACTCTGTAGACATCTGCGTCATAGCGCAGAAGAACCATCCGCGATAGGCCGGGGACAGTCGATACGGGTTCGAAGTAGTGGTACTCCTTCGCCAGGAAGTCGAACTTACGTGGCAAGTATTCTGAGCGGACCAGCGCCCCGGAGACGCCGTAGTTCTCCATTCGACTCCGGGATCTTGGACGAGATCCTGCGATCAAGGTTGTGACCTCGGTCCACTTTTGAACTATCTCAAGACTCTGACTAAACAGAGCCGACCGGGGATGCTCATTGTGCTGTAGCCAGACGAGAAGCGGAAGCCTCTTTCCACGGGCTCGACACTCCTCTCGCAAAGCTCGGATTGTCGTAGTACCTTCCGGCTGATCAAGGAGCTCTGAGCAAATAACAACACAGAATTGGACAGACTTCCCACTGAAATAACGTATCGTTCCACCAGGCCACAGTTTCCCTTCCCACTTTGAGGGTATCCGTTTTGGCTGGAGGAATAGTCGTTCGGAGCCACCGCAGGCTATAGCGGCGCAGTTGGTGAACCGGCCCTCTGCCTTCCCTTCCCAGAGAAGTGGCGCGGGGTCAATCTCTAGAGCCTGCAACTCAGACAGCTGCGCCAACCCTGCGATTAATAATGTATTCGGTCTTGCATCGCCTATCAGTCGCCGGAGCTCAGCGACATCGCCGTGGGGAATCGAGAGCTCAGGAATCAGGATCAACGACGGCGCTCCGACTGGATCGGGAAGATCCCTTTCGCTCGACAGGATTGCACGCAGCAGCTCGATGCCTGTCGCCCGCCCGGGCACAACTGTCGGCGTCCAGGGCTCCCGGTCGCCGAAAGTTAGATGGGGCTGGGCAAACCAGACACGACCAGCGTGGCCTGGGGTCCAAACAATGCCATCGAGGTCGGTGTCCTCCAGAACCATGGGTCTAGTGTGCGCGCCGTATGATTACCGATAATAGCCGGGTTGCCTCTTACGCAGCCCGGGCCGCCAGTCTGCGGCTCGCTATGATTTCGCCTCGTACCAGTTCCTGCCCCAGCCGGTCTCCACCGCCAGCGGCACGCTGAGCTGGGCGACGCCTTCCATCTCGCGCTTGACCACGGCTGCCACCGGCTCCGCCTGCGCTCTCCGGCACCTCGAGCACCAGCTCGTCGTGCACCGTGAGCAGCAGCCGCGCCTCGGGATGCGCGTCGGCGAGCGTGCGGTGCACCGCCACCATCGCCAGCTTGAGCAGGTCGGCCGCCGTGCCCTGGATGCGGGCGTTGATGGCCATGCGGCGGGCGTTCTCGCGCACGGCGTAGTTGCGGCTCTGCAGCTCGGGGAGGAAGCGGGCGCGGCCGTAGAGCGTCTCGACCTTGCCGGTCACCAGTGCGCTGGCTCACCGTCTCCTCGGTGTAGCGCACGACGCCCGGGTAGCGGGCGCGGTAGGCGGTGATGAAGGCCTCGGCTTCCTTGCTGGAGATCTTGAGGTTCTTCGCCAGCCCGAAGGCGCTCATGCCGTAGATGATGCCGAAGTTGATCGTCTTCGCCGCCCGCCGCTGGTCGGGGCTCACCAGCTCGGGCGAGATGCCGAAGACGCTCGCCGCCGTCGCGGTGTGGATGTCGCGGCCGCTGCGGAAGGCGTCGAGCATCGCCTCCTCGCCGGCGATGTGGGCGAGCAGGCGCAGCTCGATCTGGCTGTAGTCGGCGACCAGCAGCAGCCGCCCCGGCGGCGCCACGAAGGCGCGGCGGATCTGCTGCCCCACCGGCGTGCGCACCGGGATGTTCTGCAGGTTGGGGTCCTTGGACGAGATGCGCCCGGTCGCCGCCACCGCCTGCTCGTAGCGCGTGTGCAGCCGGCCGCCGGCATCGACGAGCTGCGGGAAGGCGTCGACGTAGGTGCCCTTGAGCTTCGACAGCTCGCGGTGCCGCATCACCACGTCGGCGAGCGGGAAGCCCTTCGCCGCGAGGTCCTGCAGCGTCTCGACGTCGGTCGAGTAGCTCTTCGTCTTGCGGGTGCGCTTGAAGATCGGGTAGGCGAGCTTCTCGAAGAGGACCTCGCCGAGCTGCCGCGGCGAGCCGAGGTTGAACTCCTCGCCGGCGATCAGCCAGGCATCCTTCTCGAGCGTGGCGAGCTCGTCGCCGAGCTCGATCGCCCATCTTCTGCAGGAAGGGGACGTCGAGCGCCACGCCCGCCTCCTCCATCGCCATCAGCACGCCGACGAGCGGCGCCTCGATGTCGCGGTAGACGCTTGGCGAGCGGGCTGTCGCCAAGAGCTGCGCCGCGAGCCGCTCGTCGAGGCGCCCGAGCAGCTCGACGCGCTCGCCGGCGAGCGCCAGCAGCCGCGGGTCGCCGAGCGCCGGCTGCTGTCCCTTCGCCCAACCGGCGTCCTGGTAGGTGAAGGCGCGGTGGTGCAGTCCCTCGAGGGCGAGCTCCTCGATGGTCGTCCCCTTGAGCGCGGGGTTGAGCAGGTACGACCACAGCATCACGTCGTCGAGCCCGCAGCAGGCGCGCACCGTCGGCACGAGGCGTAACACTTCCTTGACGTCGTGGCCGAGCAGACGCCGTCCGGGTTCCGCCAGCCAGCGGCCGAGCGTCTCGACGAAGGCGTCGCGCAGCCCGTCGCGGCGGAAGTCGACCCAGCGCGCGCGGCCGCCCGGCGTCGGCGAAGGCGACGCCGATGGGCGCCTCGGGGCCGAGCGCCAGCAGCGAGACGCGCTCGGGCAGCGCGCCGAGCAGCGCCGGCAGCTCGGCGGCGCTCGTCACCTCGTCAGCTTGATTCAGCTCGGTCACCGCGGTCACCGTGGTCAGCTCGGCGAGCAACGAGAAGAACTCCAGCTCGGCGAAGAGCGTGCGCAGCGTCTCGTTGTCGGGCAGCTGGCGCTCGAGCGAATCGCGGGTCGAAGGTGAGCGGCAGGTCGGTGCGGATGGTGGCGAGCTCCTTCGACAGCAGCGCCTGCTCGCGGTTCTGCTCGAGCCCCTCGCGATAGTTCTTGCGCTTCACCTCCGCCGTGCGGTCGAGCAGCGCCTCGAGGCTGCCGAACTCGCGGATCAGCTGCGGCGCGCCCTTCTCGCCGATGCCGGGCACGCCGGGGATGTTGTCGATGCTGTCGCCGATGAGCGCCAGCAGGTCGACGATGCGATCCGGCGGCACGCCGATGTCGGCCTCCACCAGCTCGGGCGTGTAGACCTTCTCGCGGAAGGTGTGTGCCACCGAGATCCCCGGGCCGAACCAGCTGCAGCAGGTCCTTGTCGGCCGAGACGATCGTCACCTCGTAGCCCTGCGCCGCGGCCTGCAGGGCGAGCGTGCCGATGACGTCGTCGGCCTCCCAGGTGGGCAGCTCGAGGATGGGGATGCGGTAGCCCTCGAGCACCTGGCGGATCCACTTGATCTGCGTCCGCAGGTCGTCGGGCATCGGCGTGCGGTTGGCCTTGTAGGCCTCGAACTTCTCGCTGCGCACGGTGCGCGCGGAGACGTCCCAGGCGACGCCGATGAGGTCCGGCTGCTCGTCGCGCAGCAGCTTGCGCAGCATGTTGTGGAAGCCGTAGACGGCGTTGGTCGGGTGCCCCTTCGAGTTCGACAGGTTGGGGATCGCGAAGTAGGCGCGGAAGATGTTCGAGTAGCCGTCGATGAGGAAGAGACGCTGGCCTGGCATGGTCGGATTGTATGGGGCGGGCAGCCGGCGGAATCGAGCGGGCGCCCGAGGGGTTGCAACGGTCGCGGAGCGCATCCTATTTCGCCGCCCTTCCGCTCTTGCGCCGAGCCCGCGCGGCCGCTACGATGCCGCTCCCCACCTCGGAGGTCCCGTTTGCGCAAGCTCGCCTTTGCAGTCGTCGGATTCGCCGCGCTAGCTCTCTTCGCGCCCGCCTCGCCGGCTCGCGCCGAGGTGCGCGGCTCCTATCTCGAGGCGCGCAACGCCGACCTCTACGGCGGCCGCTGCACCGGCGCCGCTCAGGGCGACGGCCGCGACGCCATCATCGCCTGGCAGATCGAGAGCGGCGACTTCGGCGGCGTGCCGCTGGCGGGCCTGTCGGCGGTGGCGGTGATCCGCGGCGACGTGGCGCTCTCGGCCGCTCCCGCCGAGACGGGCCGGCCGCGCTCGGTGATCTTCGTCGACGCCACGGCGAGCCTGCCCCAGCGCGCGGCGCTCGAGGCGCTGGTGCGCGCGCAGACCGGCCAGGTGCTCGGCGAAGTGGTGCGGGTGGAGGCGGCACCGATCGAGCTCGCCGTCGACCCCAGCCGCGCCCTCGGGCGGCTGCACGTGACCGGCCTCGCCGAGCTGCGGACGCGGCCGTTCAACCGCCTCGACGCGCTGTGCGGCGACGAGACGCTGGCGGCGCCGCCGCTCGCCCAAGGTGTCGATGCCACGCCGGCGGTGGCGCTCGAGCACGCCTACCACGGCAACGCGCTCGGCGCGCCTTGGGATGCGGTCAACGGCCGCGGCGCCTTCGTCGGTACGTTCGGACGCTGATTTCCGGCGAATCGCCGGATCGACGCGCGTTCGTTGCCGCGCCGTCGCGCGCCGCGATTAACATTCGCCGATGCTGACCGGCGCTGCGGACACGTGGGGCAACCGTCGCCGGGCGCGCCGACTGGCGGCGATCGGGCTCGCCCTCGCCGTCGCCGCCGTCTCCATCGCGGGCTGCTCGCGGCGCCCGCTGCCGCGACGGGTGCCGCCGCCGAAGCCGAAGGTGGCCGGCATTCGCCTCGTCGTGGTGGTGGTCGTCGACCAGCTGGGCTGGGACACCCTGATGCGCTTCCGGCCGGCGCTGCGTGGCGGTCTCGCGCGGCTGCTCGACTCCGGGGTCACCTTCAGCGCCGCGCACCACCGCCACGCCATGACGGCGACCGCCCCCGGCCACGCCACGCTGGCGACCGGCTTGACGCCCCGCCACCATGGCGTGGTCGCCAACTACTGGTTCGACCGCAACGCCAACCGCGAGGTCTACTCGGCCGAAGACCCGGTGTCGGAGGAGGTGGGCCCGGTCAACCTGCTCGCTACCGCGCTCCCAGACTGGGTGCGCCAGCGCGACCCCTGGGGCCGCACCTTCACCGCCAGCGGCAAGGACCGCTCCGCCGTGATGCTGGGCGGCAAGCGGCCCACCGGCGCCTTCTGGTTCGACCCCGAGGTCGGCGGGTTCGTCACCAGCCACCGTTACCACCGCGCGCCGGGCTGGGTGATGGCCTTCAACCGCCGGCCGCTGCTGCGCGAGCGCTTCGGCACGCTGTGGCAGCCGCTGCCGCTGCCGCCGCGGGTGGACGCCTCACGCCTGGGCGTCGTGCAGCTCGAGGGTAGCGGCCTGCCGACCGGCTTCCCGCACGCCTACGGCCCCGACTCCACCCGCCCCGGCGAGGGCTTCTACGAAGCCATCTTCGACTCGCCGGCGATCGACGAGTACCTGGCCGACTTCGCGCGCGAGTTGGTGGCGCGCGAGCGGCTGGGTCTCGACGACCACCTCGACTACCTCGGGCTCTCCTTCTCCGCCGTCGACAGCGTCGGCCACACCTACGGGCCGCACAGCCGCGAGGCGCTCGACGCGGTGTTGCGGCTCGACCGCGCGCTCGGCGAGCTGCTCGCCACCATCGAGCAGCAGGTCGGCCGCAACCGCATGGTGGTGGCGCTCTCCGCCGACCACGGCGTGGCGCCGATGCCGGAGCGCCAGCGGCGGCTCGGCCTGCGCGGCGGTCGCGAGTCCCCCGCCGACGTCGCCTGCATCCAGTCGGTGCTGCGGCGGCTCGACGACGCCTACGGGCGGCGCGACTGGTTCGCCTACGACCTCTACCTCGACGCCGTGCAGGTGGCGCGCAGCCGCGTGCCGCGAGCGGAGCTCGACCGCCGGATCGCCGGCTGGCTCGGCTCCTGCCCCGACGTGGCGCGGGTGTGGACGCGCGCGCAGCTGTCCCCCGACCGGCCGACCGCGGACACCATGCTCGCTTTCCAGCGCGCGAGCTACCTGCCCAGCCGCAGCCCCGACTTCGTCTTGCAGTGGGAGCCCGGCTTCGTCGACACGCGCAGAGGCACGACGCACAAGACGCCGTACGACTACGACACCCACGTGCCGCTGGTCATCCGCGTGCCGCGAGTGGCGCCGCGCGAGGTGCGGCAGCCGGTGGCGACGGCGGACCTGGCGCCGACGCTCGCCGCGCTGCTGGGCCTGCGGCCGCCGCGGCGCCTCGACGGCGTCGAGCGCTCGGAGCTGGTGCTCGGACCGGCGGCAAAGTCGGCCCAGCGTTAGAGGTCGACCCGCTACCCGCTTCCCAACTGGTAGGAGGTGAGGCGCCACTGCCCGTCCTCCTTGACTAGCTTGAAGGAGGCCGGGATCTGCGTGCCGCCGGTGAGCGTCACCGTTCCCGAAAGGTCGGCGCTCCGCAAATCGACGGAGCGGCTGTTGAAGGTCGTCTCCTGCACCTGGAACAGCTGCTGGTGAGCACCAGCCTGCGAAGAGAACTGGTCGAGCGGCTGCACCTGCTTGAGGTCGGCCGAGAAGTAGCCGTGCGCGGTCGTGAAGTCGCCGCTGCCGGCGGCGGCGAGGAAGGCCTGGATGGTGCGCTCGGGTCCCGCGGTCGCCTTCTGCATCAGCACGAGAAAGACGGTGCCCGCGACGCTGCCCAGCAGCAGGAGAGCGCCGCAGCCGAGCCCGATCCAGCGCGCCCACGCGGGCAGGACGCTGGGCGGCGGCGCCGGGGGCGGCGGCGGTGCGTAGCTCGGCTGCGCGGTCATGCGGGCACCTCCGTGGGCGGTATGGCGGCGGCGATTCTACGCCCGCGGCGCCGGGGTGGGCGCCTCCTGCTCGCGTGCTACCGTGCCCGGCCGTGATCGTCTGGTGGGGAGCGATCGCGTGGAGCGCCGCGGGGCTGCTGCTCGCGGCGGTGTCGAGGTTGCTGCCGCCGTGGCGGGGCAGCTCGTGGCTGCTGGCGCTCGCCGTGGGGCTCGTGGGAGCGCTCGCCGGCGGCGCGCTGGCGACGGCGCTCGGCTTCGGCGGGCTCGCAGCCTTCGACCTGCGCTCGCTCGCCACCGCAGGGCTCGGAGCGCTGCTGGCGATGCTCGTGCTGGCGCTGGCGCGAACCTAGTGGCCTGTGCCACCCGAATCGGAAGCAGATGGCGCCGCCATCGGCGGCGTGGGCAAGGCGCGCGACTGAGCCATAGCCTTGTCCTATGGCGCAGGGAGCGCAACACCGCCCACGCCGTCGAGGGCAAGCCAGGTGCTTTCGATTCGGGTGGTACAGGCCACTAACGCACGCGGCGGAGCTGGCCGACGAGGTGCGCCGCGACGGGCAGGATGAGTCGCGACAGGCCGAGCTCGGCGGCCGCCGGCGATCCCGGCAGCACGAAGACCGCGCGGCCGCGGGCGGTGCCGGCCAACGCCCGCGAGAGCAGCGCCGCGGCACCCACCTGCTCGAATGACAGCGTGCGGAAGAGCTCGCCAAAACCGTCGAGGCGTCGTTCGAGCAACGGCACCACCGCCTCCGGCGTGACGTCGCTCGGCGACACGCCGGTGCCACCGGTCACGACCACGACGTCGACCTCCGGAGCCTCCAGGAGCTCGTTCAGCGCCGCCGTGATGGCGCCGACGTCGTCGGTCACCAGCCGCCGCTGCACGCGCCAGTGACCGGCGGCGGCGAGCAGCGCCGCGAGCCGGTCTCCCCCCTTGTCCTGCGCCAGCGCGCGGCTGCTCGAGACGGTGAGCACCGCCCAGCCCAGCTCGCGCGGCGCCTCGGCCTCGTGCTCGGCTACCGGGTCAGCCATGCGGGCGCTCGCGCCTCACTCGCCATTCAGAATGGCATCTCGTCGTCCTCGAGCCCGAAGTAGTGGCCGAGCTCGTGGACGACCGTCTCGCGCACCTCGCGCACGATCTGGCGGCGGCTGTCGCAACAGCGCAGGACGGGGCCGCGGTAGATGGCGACGCGGTCGGGAAGCGACTGGTACTGCGAGTCGCGCTCGGTGAGCGGAACGCCGAGATAGAGGCCGAGCAGCTCCTCGTCGGGGTCCATGCCCATCTCCGCGAGCACGCGCGGCTCGGGCTCCTCCTCCACCACCACGGCGACGTTCTCGAGCAGCTCGGCGAACTGCGGCGGCAGCCCGTCGATGGCCTCGCCGACGAGCTTCTCGAAAGCGGCGCGGGAGAGCCAGAGATCGTCGCGCGGCATCGCCGGGATTATTGCGCGAACCCGATGACTACCGAGCCTCAGTGTGCGGCACCGCCGTCGGCCGTCCGGCCCCGGCCGGCAGCGTCGCCGGCCCGTAGCGGCGGATGTAGACGAGCAGCAGCAGCGCCACCGAAGCGAGACCCAGCGCGAGCCCCCACCAGATCCCCGCCAGCCCGAGCCGCATGCGGAAGCCCAGCCACCAGGCGAGCGGCAGCGCCAGGCCGTAGTAGCCGACGACGTTGAACAGCGCCGCCGGCCGCGTCTGCCCCATGCCGCGCAGCACGCCGCAGCCGACGACCTGCAAGCCGTCGAAGACCTGGAAGGCCGCCGCGATGGGCAGGATCGCCGCCGCCGCGGCGATCACCGCGGGCTCGGCGCTGAACAGCTTCGGCAGCTGGTGGCGGCCGACCCAGAAGCCGAGCGCGGAGACGCTCATCACCCCGGCGCCGGCGCCCAGCGCCACCCAGGCGGCACGCTGAGCGTCGCGGCGCGCCCGCGCTCCCATCAGGTTGCCCACCCGCACCACCGCGGCGAGCGAGACGCCGAAGGGCACGGTAAAGGTGACGGAGGCGAGGCTGATCGCCGCCGTGTGCGCGGCGAGCGCCACCGCGCCGAGGCGGCCGGCGAGCAGCGTCGCGAACTGGAAGGTCCACACCTCGAGCAGCAGCTGCGTCGCCACCGGCCAGCCGTAGCCCACCACCTCGGCGAGCTCGCGCCGCCGCCGTCCGCGCTGCCAGGCGCCGCGCCAGTCGCCGGGCTCGCCACGCCAGCGCATCCACAGCAGCAGCGCGGCGGCGAGGAAGGCGTGCGTGATCGAGGTGGCGATCCCGGAGCCGAAGACGCCCAGCGCCGGCAGGCCGCCGCGGCCGAAGATGAGCAGCCAGTTGAGCCCGACGTTGAGGGCGTTGCCGACGAGCGTCACCCACATCGCCGGCAGCACGCTCCCCTGCGCCTGCAGGTACTGCTTGGCGGCGATGAAGACGAGCAGGAACGGCAGTCCCGGCAGCTGCGCGAGCACGAACTGCGCGGCGCCTTCGGTGAGCTCGGGCTCCTGCCCGAGCAGCCGCAGCGAGGGGCCGGTCAGCAGCCAGAGCGCGCCGATGGGCACGCTGGTGAACAGCGCCACCGCGATGCCGCTGCCGAGCGCGCCCTCGTAGCGCCGGCGGTTGCCCGAGCCCCACGCCTGCGTCGCCACCGGGTCGATGCCGAAGACCAGCCCCATCGCCGCCACCATCGTGCCCAGCGCCCAGACGCGGCCGAGCGAGGCGGAGTCGAGCGCCTCGACGCTCACCCGCCCCAGCATCAGCACGTCGACGACCATCAACAGCATGGCGCCGAACTGCGCGATGGTCGACGGCACCGCCAGCGCCAGCAACCGGCGCAGGTGCAAGCCGAAAGGCGATGGGCGCTCGGGGTCGCCGTCGACGGACATGGCGGCCTATCTTGGGCGAGCCGCGCCCGGCAGGGAAGCGCGGCCCGCTACGCCGAGCGACCTGCAGCACAGGGCCGCCTTCGCACCAGCAGTAGAATCCTGCCAACCGATCGCTGCGAGGGAGCGCCATGGCCAAGACGATTCGTGGTACGGGTCTCCGTCACACCCTGCCTTACGTGGTGCGCTTCGCCGGCCTGTGGCTGGTGGTCACCATCGCCGCCGTGGTGGTGGCGTCGGTCTCCAGCTACTGGCTGTTCGCCGAGCGCGTCGGCGACCCGGGCGCCGCGCACCTGCGCAAGGTGATCGTCATCCAGGCGACCTTGAGCATCCTCGCCGTCATCGGGCTGGCGGTGTTCACCACCCACCGTCTCGCCGGCCCGTGGATCGCCGTACGCCGCGCCCTCGACAGGGTTCGCGACGGCGACTTCGACACCGGGCTGCGCCTGCGCGCGTCCGACCCGCGCATCAAGGAGGTCGAGCTCGGCTTCGCGGAGATGCTCGACAGCTTGCGGCAGCGCTACCGTGCCGCGGCGCCGCTGGTCGCCGAGCCGCTGCCGGGCGCGGCGCCGCTACGCGGCCACGAGGTGTAGCGGGGCGCGCTCCCGCGCCGCGCCGCCGACTGCCGCTCTACAGGTGCGGCGCGCGGCTCAGTCCTCGCTGCGCTTCTTCGCCTTCTCGCGCAGCGCCGCGAACCCGGCGTCGAGCTGCTCGCGCGGCATCTGGGTGAGGAAGTTGAACTCGCCGCCGTTGAGCCACTCGCCGCCGTCGATGGTGACCACCTCGCCGTTGATGTAGCCGCTCCCCGGGCTCAGCAGGAACACCGCCAGGTCGGCGAGCTCGCGCGGTTCGCCGAAGCGGCCGAGCGGCACCTTCTTCAGGCTCCCCTGCTGCACGCCCGGCGGCATCAGCCGCGAGAAGGCGCCCTCGGTGGGGATCGGCCCGGGTGCTATCGCATTGCAGCGGATGCGGTGCTCGCCCCACTCGACGGCGAGGCTGCGCGTCATCGCCAGCACCCCGGCCTTGGCGCAGGCGCTGGGCACCACGAACACCGAGCCCGTCCACGCGTAGGTGGTGACGATCGACAGCACGGTGCCGCCCTCGCCCTGGGCGATCAGCTGCCGCCCGGCGGCCAGGGTCGCGTGGAAGGTGCCGGCGAGCACGATGTCGACGACGGTGCGGAAGGCGTTGGGCGACAGCGACTCGGTGCGGGCGAGGAAGTTGCCCGCCGCGTTGTTGACCAGCGAGGTGATGCGGCCGAAGCGCGTGACGGTCGAGGCCACCCACGCCTCGACTTCCTCGAAACGGCGTACGTCGCAGGCGGAGCCCACCACCTCGGCGCCGGTCGCCGCGGCGATCTCGCGCGCCGTCGCCTCGGCGACCTCGCCCCGCCGGCCGCAGATGGCCACCCCCGCGCCCAGCTCGGCGCAGCGCTGGGCCATCGCCCTGCCGAGGCCGGTGCCGCCGCCGGTGATCAGCACCACCTCGCCGCGTAGCAGGTCGCTCTGGAACATCGCCGGCGAGTCTGCCACAACCAGAGGGGCGAGCCCCAGGCGAGCCCCGACGTCGCGGAGCGGACGCCCGGTCATCCGGGCGACCGCGGAGTCAACCCTGAGGTCGCCGCGCTCGCGCCGCGGCCTTCCCAACGGCTTGATACGCTCGGCGCGGATGTGGCGGACGATTCGCTCCGCTCAACTCGCTGCGCCGCGATGACGCAGCTGGGGACGCCGGTCGAGTGGGTGGACACGCCGGAAGCGCTGGCGGCCGGCGGCCGCGCGCTGGGCGCAGGCGCCCGCCCTCGGCATCGACAGCGAGTTCGTCCGCGAGCGCACCTTCTACCCGCGGCTGGGCCTGCTGCAGATCTCCGACGGCGCCCACAGCACGCTCCTCGACCCGGTGGCGCTCGCCGACCTCGAGCCGCTGCGCGCGGTGCTCGCCGACCCCGCCATCGTCAAGGTTGCCCACTCGCCGAGCGAGGACATGGAGGTGCTCTTCCACCGCTTCGGCGAGTTCCCGGCGTCGCTCTTCGACACCCAGGCGGCGGCGGCGCTGGCCGGCCTCGAGTCGGCGATGAGCTACCAGCGCCTGGTGCGCGAGGTGCTCGGCATCGAGCTCGCCAAGGGCGAGACCCGCACCGACTGGCTGCGCCGCCCGCTGTCACCGGCGCAGGTCGAGTACGCGGCGCAGGACGTCGAGCTGCTGCTGCCGCTCTACCACCACCTGCGCCCGCGCCTCGAGGAGAGCGGCCGCCTGCCCTGGCTGCTCGACGAGTCGAGCCGCCTGCGCGAGCCCGCCCGCTTCCTGCCGCCGCCCGAGGACGCCTACCTCCGCCTGGGTGGGCTCGGCAGCCTCGACCGCCGCCAGCTCGCCGCCCTGCGCGCCCTCGCCGCGTGGCGCGAGCGGCAGGCGCGCGAGCGCGACCTGCCGCGCAACTTCGTGCTCAAGGAGGCGGCGATGGTGACGATGGCGCGCCGCCAGCCGCAAGAGCTCGCCGACCTCGCCGGCGTCCCCGAGCTGCCGCCGAAGCAGGTGGAGCGCTACGGCGAGACGCTGCTGCGCCTCATCCGCGAGGCGCGCCAGCTGCGCCCCGACGAGATGCCGGCGCCCCTCCCGCGCGGCGCCCGCGACGAGCGCGGCCGCGAGCTGGTCGACAAGCTGGTCGACGCGGTTCGCCTGCGCGCCGAGGCGATCGGCGTCACGCCGACCCTGCTCGCCAGCCGCCGAGACCTCAAGCAGCTCCTCGCCTGCCCCGCCGACCGCCTGCCGCCGCCGGCTCTCGAGGGCTGGCGCTGGGAGCAGGTCGGCGCGGACCTGCTGCCGCTGCTGGACGAGGCACGAAAAAAGGGCGTCATGCCCTAGCTTCGGCCGTCCCGCTCGCGCGCCCAGTCACGGCCAGGGCTCCGGAACGACGCCACGCAGGGCCTCGTCGATGGCGGCCTGAAAGTCCGCATCCGGGAGCTGCTGCCGGGCCTCCTCGGCGATTTCCATCGCTTCCCTCGCCCGCCCCGTCACCACCAGCAGGCCGAGGAGGGTCGCGGTGCGGTTGGTGAAGGACTTCTTGGCATAGTCGTCGTTCGGTCGCCGTGGAGCGTCCCGACTGACCCCCACGTTCAGGCGATAGAGCGAGAGTACGTTCTCCCACTCCTCCGCAGGCTCGACGTACTTGCCGGCCAGCTCGTATTCCTTGGCCTTGATCAGGGCGGGCATCGCGAGGTGGAAGACGCGCTCGGCCCGCTCTGCGTTCTCCGCTTCGACCGCTTTGAACGCCGCGACTGTCGCCTGCTCTTCGGAGAGCACTCTGTTGATGCCGGCAACGTCGGAGAACGCATCGAGCCCGTCCGTGCTTCCACGCCGGAAGTCGCCCAGGGCCCTGTCGCGCTCCGCTTTCAGGGCCGCCATCGCGGGCGGATACTTCTCTCCGAGCTCGGTCCAGTACGCGAGGGCGAACGAGAGGCGGACACCCGAGAGTGACGACTCGTAGCTGAGCGCGTTGCGGTGGTACCAGAGGTGCTTGGCCAACGCGGCTTCGTGCCTGCCGGCGCGAGCGTCTTCGGCGGCTTCGTGCAGGATCTTGCTGGGGTTCGGATTGGGCGGCGGAGCCCAGGTCTCAGCTCTGCCGGCCCCGGTCACGAGCAGCGCGCACATCAGCCAAGCGACCATGGCGTTCTCCTCTTCTTGCTCTCATTCTACGGACGTCGAAGGGTTGCCGCCCAGCGATGCCGTAGGATCGCCGCCATGCTCGACCCGCGGCGCCTCCCCGAGATCCAGCAAGCCATCGTCGACGCAGGCGCCGACGCCTGGCTGTTCTTCTGCTTCCAGCACAACGACCCGGTGAGCCTCGACCTGCTCGGCGCTCGGCGGGCGGCACCTGGTCACGCGCCGCTGCTACTACCTGGTGCCGCGCGTCGGGCTGCCGCGCAAGCTCAACCACCGGCTCGAGCCGGCGATGCTCGCCCACCTGCCCGGCGAGCAGTGCCTACTACCTGACCTGGCGCGAGCACGCCACGGCAGCTCGGCCCATCTCGTCGGCGGCGTGCAGCGGCTGGTCGGCGCAGTACAGCCCCAACAACCAGCTCCCCAACGTCTCACGGCTCGACGCCGGCACGGCGGAGTTCCTGCGCGGCCGCGGCGTCGAGCTGGTCTCCTCGGCCGAGCTGGTGCAGCGCTTCGCCGCCACCTGGAGCGACGAGCAGCTCGCCGGCCACCGCCGCGCCTGCCGCACCTGCACGAGATCGTGCGCGCCGCCTTCGACCGCGTCTTCGACAAGCTGCGCAGCGGCGGCGAGGACGACGAGTACGCGGTGCAGCAGTTCATCGTCGAGCAGCTTCGAGCGCGCCGGCTTGTGGACGCGAGAGCGCGCCCATCGTCGGCGTCAACGCCCACAGCGCCGACCCGCACTACCAGCCGGGGCCGGGCAGCAGCTCGCCGATCACGCCGCGGCGACTTCCTGCTCATCGACCTCTTCGCGAAGGAGAAGGCGGAGGGCAGCGTCTACGCCGACATCACCTGGTGCGGCGTCTGCGCGCCGGGGCCGACGGACCGCCAGGAGGAGATGTTCCGAGCGGTGGCGGGCGCACGCGACGCGGCGCTCGAGCTCGTGACGTCGCGGTACCCGACGACGACGGTGCGCGGCTACGAAGTCGACGACGCGGCGCGACAGGTGATCGTCGCGCCGGCTACGGCGACCGCTTCATCCACCGCACCGGCCACTCGATCGGCACCTCCGACCACGGCCAGGGCGCCAACATGGACAACCTGGAAACCCACGACACGCGGCCCGCTGCTGCCGATGACGGGCTTTTCGATCGAGCCGGGGATCTACTTCGAGGGCGACTTCGGCGTGCGGCTCGAGATCAACGTCGCGCTGACGGCGGAGCGGGCCGAGGTCACCGGCGCCGAGCCGCAGCGCGAGCTGCTGCGGCTGTGATCATCGTCGCCTGAGCGGGTGAGCGGCCGTGGTCGCTCGACGACGGTGACCAACCGGCCGGCGGGCGGCTGGCGGATCCGGAGGCCGCCGCCGCGTCACCGGCGCGCTCCACGTGGTAACTGGGAGCAAGAGAGCGCGCCTCCACCTCCAGGCGCCGCTACAGCCGTTCACTCGCAACAGACGCTCAGCGCCTTCCGGAGGTGCCGCCGCGGCGGCCTCCGGATCCGCCGGACGCACCCGCCTACATGAGTGGATGCCGAGCGACCTGTCGGCGAGCTCATGTGCTGCCGTGGTGACTGCGCTCTGTACCTGGCGCTCTCTTGTCGCTGCCTCACTAGCGCTGTCGTGCCGCTAGTGCGACTGCATCGCGCCGACAACACACCGCGGCCCACTCGCGGCACAGCCGGGGTCGCCCGATTCGCGCCCGTTGATCCGCCGTGGGAGCGTCGCGATTCACGTTGGCCGCTTGTGGCCCAAGCATGATCGCTGGATCGCCCCGATTTGACTCCGACGGCGAGAGCGCAGCGAATCGCCGTCTCCGGCGACCACAGTGGAGCGCGAGTTGTGACGGGAAAGTCGGCGGCGCGCATCCCGCCACCCGAGCGCCACGATGGACTCACCGCGCCCGCGACAAGGCATCGCGAGGCAAGCCGCCCCAGTGACCACGGCGACACACGAGCTTGCCGACAGGAAGCTCGGCGTCCACTCGTGAAGGCGTTCGCGTCTACGGGATCGGGAGGCGTCGCGGAAGGGCTTCCGACGGGCGCACGAGTGGGCGATCGGAGGCAGCGGACGTCCCGCGCGCCCGGCGGCAAGCGAGCGCTCCTGGCCCGCACACCTCCGAAAGCGAGCGTGCCCTGGAGCGACGCCTCCCGATCCCGTAGCGAACGCCGGCCCGCGACCAGCGTTCACCCAGCTGCCACCACCGTTCCCTCTGACCGGCTCCCGCGGGCTGCCGCGCGTCCCGCGCGAGCAAAGCCTCTTAGCGTCCGGCCGGCACCACCTCGAGCACCCCTCGCATCATCTGCGCGTGGAAGGTGCACACGTAGGGGTACCGTCCAGGTAGCGCCGGCGCTTCCAGCGTCACCGAGCCGCGGCTGCCAGGGGTCGTGGCGAGCGGCGCGATCGCCACTCCCAGGTTCTCCATCGCGAGATCGTGCTTCACGCCGGGATCGTCGTTGATCACCGTCAGCCGCACCGACTCGCCCGCTGTTACTCGCAGCGTCGGGTTCGGCAGGTCGCTGCCCGGCAGGTAGAACGCCATGCCACGGGCGTGGAGAGTCACCTCGCGTTCCACGCCGGGACCGCCGACGAAAGCCCACACCGTGACCGTCATCAAAGCCAGCAGGACGAGCCCGGTGATGATCGACAAGTTGCGCATGCGTGCGGTGCTCATAGATCGAAACTCCTTCAGCCCACCAGCGTGCCGGTGGCATACATGACGACGACGCCGGCGAGCAGGCCCCATGCCACCGGCGCCGAGCGCAGCAGCTCGCCGAGCCCACGCTCTCGAGCCATCGATTGGGTGATCTGCACCACCACCTGGGCGATCGCCCCGGCGCCGATGCCGAGGAACACCACCGCCCAGCAGCGGCGAGTAGAGGAAGCCGCCAAGCCAGGCGCCGGCGATCGTCGGCAGCCCGGCAATGGCGCCAAGCAGCAACAGGCGCGCCAGCGGCACCCGTTCGGAGCGCGAGCGGCGCCACGATGGCGAGCCCCTCGGTCGTGTTGTGCAACGTGAAGCCGAGCATCAGCAGGGTGCCGAACGCGAGCTCGCCGAGCGCGAAGGCGGCGCCGATGGCCAGCCCCTCACCGAAGTTGTGCAGGCCGATGCCGATGGCGATGAGCAGTGCCACGACGGCCCCGGCCGGCCTGGCGCCGGCCCCGGCCGCGGCGCCGCCGCGGCGGCGCAGCCAGGCGCCGAAACCGTCGATGGCGAGATAGGCGGCGACCGCGGCGAACAGCAACAGCATCGCCCCCTGGAACGAGCTCGGCACCGCCTCGGCCGCCTCGCCGCCCTCGTGCAGCGCGTCGACGAGGAGGAAGACCAGCAACCCGACCGTCAAGGCCAGCACGAAGTCGAGGCCGCGCCGCCCGAGCCGCCGCAGCAGCGGGTACCAGAGCAGGCCGATCGCCACCGGCAGCACGCCGACGTAGAGGCCGATCAACGCGAAGATGCCGAACAGCCGGCCGCCGGGGCGCGGCGTCTCCACCGCCACCGCGATCTCGTGATCGAAGGGGATGCCGTTGCGGCTGATCAAGCGCAGCGCGTGCGTCTCGCCCTCGACCCAGGGGTAGGGGATGCGCAGCGTGGCGCCCCGCAGGTGCGCCGAGCTCGCCCGCGGGCTCCTGGCGTGAACGACCAGTAGGCGTCGTCGACCATCACCTGGGCGATGGTCACCGGGTCGGGGCCGTCGTTGAGCACCCGCACCGTGATGAGGTCCTCGCTCGAGCGTCACGCGCTCGAAGGCCAGCACCTCGACCGGCGGCGAGCCGCCGCGCAGCGCGGCCGCGGGATCGAGGCGGACGATCACCACGAGCAGCGCGGCAAGCGCCACGAGCGGCAGCAGCGCGATGGCCCAGCGCAGGGCGGCGGAGCGCTCGACGACGCTCACCGTCAGGCCTCCTTCGCCTCGAAGAAGCCCATCCAGCCGAGCTCGGCGAACTCGCTCTGGTGGGCGTGGAACATGAACTGCCCCGGATAGCGGAAGCGGGTCTCGAGGATCGCGCGCTCGCCCTGGCAGAGCATGAGGGTGTCGGTGGTGTCGTCCGACTGCAGGCGGGTGCCGGTGCGGAAGACCTCGAAGAACATGCCGTGCAGGTGGAAGCTGTTGACGAGGTCGAACTCGGTGACGTTGACGAGGTAGATGCGCACCAGCTCGCCGACGCGCACGGCGACCGGTTGGTGGACGTGATGGTGGGCCGCCGTGTTGACGGCGTAGACCTCGTTCTCGGCGTCGAAGTTGGTGTCGAAGGCGTTCATCACCATCACCAGCTCGTCGGCAGGCGGGCGCCCGCCGGGCGGGTCGACGATGAAGGTGCCGTAGAGCCCCTTGTGGATGTGGCGCTTCAGCGGCACCGCGTGGCAGTGGTAGAGGTGGAGGCCGAAGGGCTCGGCGTCGAACTCGTAGACGAACTCGCCGCCCGGCGCCACCTGGTGCTCGGGCATCGAGCCGTCCATCGCCGGCGGATGCCAGCCGTGGAAGTGGATGGTGTGCGGGTGGCTCCCCTGGTTGAGGAAGCGCACGCGGACGCGGTCGCCCTCGGTGGCGCGCAGGGTCGGGCCGGGCACCTGGCCGTTGTAGGTCCAGGCGGGGAAGAAGAGGCCGGGTGCGATCTCGATCTCGCGGTCGACGGCGTAGATCTCGTACTCGCGCAGGAGGCGGCCGTCGCCCAGCGGCGTCTCCCGGTAGTAGCGCGCGCGCTCGCCTGCGGGCGAGGTGCGAGAAGTTGAAGCTGCGCAGGTAGACGCTGGGGTCGGGGTCGAGGCTGGTGACGCGCCCCACCGCGCCGGCGAGGTGGGCGGCGTGGCGGTCCGCCTTGCCGTGCGTCCCCTGGTGCGCGGCGCCGGGGGCCTGGGCCGCGCCGCGCACCTTGCTCGCGGCCAACGCCGCGGCGCCCAGCGAGCCGACGCCGGCGAGGCGCAGCAGCAGGCGGCGGGAGAGGGTGGTGGGGGCAGTTTCGGGCATGGCGCTTGAGGTCTCGGGCACGGCTTTGGGCACCGTCTTCCTCAGCCGAGTTTTTGGGTACCCAAAAATAGAGTATTGCAGACCGGAATCGCTGTCAAGGGGTTGCCCTGAACGGGTGCTCGAGGCTGAGGTAGAGCAGGACCGATTTGCTGCCGTCCCCGGCGCCCACCTCAACTGGAAATGCAAGCCCATAAACGATTTGCAGGTCGTCGAGGTTCTGGGCAAAGCGCGCCCCGGGGCTCACCACGAAGCTCTCCTCGTCCTCGACGCGGCCCCCCTCGGCCAGGGTCTCGACGCGGTCCCACCGCGCCTCGAGCATGAAGTTGAGCGTCGGCCGGGCGAGCCAGATCAGCCCCTGGGCGGCGAAGACGCCGTCGAGGTCGGTCTCCACGCCCCCCTCGCCGTCGGCGCCAAAGGTGCGTGAGCCGCCGAGGTTCCAGTGGGCGACGAAGCGCTCGCCGGCGACCCACGAGACCGGCAGGTTGACCTCCACCCCGCCGCCGCCGCCGCCGAGCCCCTCGTCGCTGTCGCCGGTCGGCAGCAGCACGCTCAACCGCGGCGCCACCGCCAGCGGCCCGCCGCTCGCGCCGAGCAGCTGGTAGCGATAGTTGATCGCGACGTCGCCGAGGCCGCTTTCGCCTTCGACCCGCGCCACCGGCACCGTGTAGCTGAGCTGATGGCGGATGTTGGGCGCCGGCCACTCCTGCGTGAAGTCGAAGCTCCAGTCGCCGCCGCGGCGCGCCAGCTCGAGCACGCTGATGTGCTGCACGACGCCGGCCTCCTGGTTGTAAGCCTCCTCGACGAGGAAGCTGTTGTCCTGGATCGCTCCCTCCTGCGCCGAGGCCGGCGCAGCCGCCGTCCCCAGCGCGACGAACGCGACCAGCCCTGCCGATGCTGTGATGCTCCGCATGGTGCCCCTCCGCTTGCTATACGACGAATGAGCGAGTTTGATTAATCAAAATCACACCGACGGTATCATCGAATCCGTGCCCGCGCGCAAGCGCGGCGGCGGAACGCTGAGATAATCCGCCTCCACGCCATGCCCACCAGCACCGTCGAGGACTACCTCAAGCACATCCTGCTCGCCGAGCAGGAGGCGCCCGGCGAGCGCGTCGGCACCGGCCGGATCGCCGGCCGCCTGGAGCTGTCGCCCGGCACGGTGACGGCGATGCTCAAGGCCCTCGCCGACGGCGGCCTCCTCGACTACGAGCCCTACGGCGGCGTGCGCCTCACCAAGGCGGGCCGCCAGCTCGCGACCCACGTGCTGCGGCGCCACCGCCTGCTCGAGCTCTTCCTCGTCGAGGTGCTCGGCCTGGACTGGAGCGAGGTGCACGCCGAGGCCGAGCAGCTCGAGCACGCCGTCTCCGACCGCCTCATCGCCCGCATGGACGAGATGCTCGGCTCGCCCACCGTCGACCCGCACGGCGACCCCATCCCCACCCCGACCGGCGTCATCCCGCCGACGCGGCAGGCGAGCCTGCTCTCCTGTTCGCTCAAGAAGCGCCTGCAGGTGGCGCGCGTGCAGGACCAGAGCGCCGACTTCCTGCAGCTCGTGCAGCGCCGCGGGCTACGTCCCGGTCAGACCGTGCGCGTCCTCGCGCGCGATGAAGCCGCCGACACCGTCGAGCTGGAGGTCGGCGCAAGGCGAGCGCCTCAACCTCGGCTTCCGCGCCGCCTCGAAGATCCTCGTCGAGCCTTAGTAGCTTTCCCCGGGCTGCAGCGTCACCACCTCACAGCTCGAGCCCTCGGTAGCTGAGCTCGCGCTGCGAGGTCCTCGGGCTTGCCGGTGAGCGCGTCGAAGGTGCCCCAGTGGATGGGGATCACCACCTGCACGCCGAGGTAGCGGCAGGCGCGCGCCGCCTGGTGCGGGTCCATGGTGAAGAGGTCGCCGATGGGGAGGAAGGCGAGCTCCGGGCGATAGAGCTCGCACAGCAGCTGCATGTCGGTGAACAGCGCCGTGTCGCCCGAGTGGTAGAAGGTGAAGCCGCCGGGCAGCCGCACGACGTAGCCCGAGGCGACGCCGCCGTAGACGATCTGGTCGTCGTCGAGGATGCCGCAGGAGTGGTCGGCGCGCACCATGGTCACCCGCGTGCCCAGCACGTCCTGGCTGCCGCCGAGGTTCATCGGCGAGGTGTTCTCGACGCCCTTGCCCTGCAGCCAGTGGCAGAGCTCGAAGCAGCCGACCACCTTGCCCGGCTTGTGCTGCTTGGCGAGCGTCACCGCGTCGCCGATGTGGTCGAAGTGGCGCGTGCGTGAGCAGCATGGCGTCGAGGCGCGCGAAGCTCTTCTGCTCCGCCGGGCAGGCGGGGTTGCCCTGCACCCAGGGGTCGATGAGCAGCACCTCGCCGTCGGGCAGGTCGCAGCGCACCGTGGCGTGGCCGAGATAGGTGAACCTGGGCCGCGGATCGTGCATGAGGGCTCCTCCAGCGAACGCTAGGCGGATTCTACCCGCGCCGCGCCTGCTAGACTTCCGCGGCCAACCTGCCCCCTTTTCATCCCAACTCACAGTCGAGCCGACGAGGAGAGCGCGATGAGCCCGCTCTACCCCTGGTTCCTGTTCCTCCACGTCCTGGCCGCGCTGTGGCTCGCGGCGGGCGTCTTCGCCAGCGCCGTGGTGCGCGCCCAGGGACGCCGCGCCGCCGGGCTGCCCGAGCGCGCCCTCGTCACGCGGCTGCTGTGGCGCATGCACGTCATCTACACCTTGCCGGGGATGCTCGCCGGCGGCCTCCTCGGCTTCTACCTGGTGAGCGCGGGCGGCTTCCGCTTCGCGCGAGACCTGGGTGCTCGCCTCCGCCCTGCTCTACCTGCTGATGTTCCTCTCGACGCTGTTCGGCGTCACGCCCGGGCTGGCGCGGCAGCGCGCCGCCGCCAGGCGCATCGCCAGCGGCGCCGGCGCCACCGCGGACGACGAGGCGGCCCTGGCGGCGAAGGGGCCGAGCATCCTCACCCACGTCAACGCGTTGATCGTCGTCATCCTCGTCTGCCTGATGGCCGTGAAGCCTTAGCCGCGGAGCACCACCACCCATGAGACGCCTGCTCGCCTCGCTCGCGTTCGCCATTCCGCTCGTCCTCTGCGCCGCCGCGGCCGGCGCGGCCACGGACGTTCGCGTCTTCCGCGACCTCTCGCCGGCCGGCGTCGAGGCGCTGCCGGCACGCAGCGAGGCCTCGAACCCGCCGCTGCCGCGCCACTTCCGCGCGCTGGAGGTGGACGTCGAGGCGCTCGAGGCCCGCTGGCGCTGGCGCCGGCCGAGCGCTCCGGCGGCCGCCGCCGCGGCGCCGCTCGTCCTCGCCCTCCCCTATCCGGACGGCACCGACCGGCGCTTCCGCGTCGAGGAGTCGCCGATCCTCGAGCCCGACGCTCGCAGGCGAAGTTCCCCGAGATCCGCACCTTCGTCGCCCAGGGGATCGACGATCCGACCGCCACGGCGCGGCTGAGCCTCACCGCCGCTCGGCTTCCACGCCATGGTGCTGTCGACCGCGGGCACGGTGCTCATCGACCCCTACCGCCGCTGGGACGCGCGCTACGTCCTCTCCTACTTGAAGAGCGACGGCGCGGCGCGGGCCGGGAGCGCCCTTCCGCTGCGAGGTCGACGGCGCCGGCGGCGAGGAGGCAGCTCGACGGTTTCCCGGCGGGGATGCCGCCGCAGATCGCCGCCGCCTCGGGGACCCAACTGCGCACCTACCGCCTGGCGCTCGCCGGCACCGGCGAGTACACGACCGCGGTCTGCGCGCCCAACCCGGCGGCGGTCGCCTGCGGCCTCGCCGCCATGGTGGTGTCGATGAACCGCGTCGACGGCGTCTACGAGCGCGAGGTGGCGATCCGCATGGTGCTGGTGGCCAACAACAACCTGGTCGTCTACACCAACGGCGCCACCGACCCCTACACCAACGGCAACGGCTGCGTCGATGCTGACCCAGAACCAGACCAACCTCGACGCGTCATCGGCACGGCCAACTACGACATCGGCCACGTCTTCTCGACCGGCGGCGGCGGCGTCGCCAGCCTCAACGTGCCCTGCGTCACCGGCAGCAAGGCGCGCGGCGTCACCGGCCAGGGCAACCCGGTGGGCGACCCCTTCGACATCGACTACGTGGCGCACGAGATGGGGCACCAGTTCGGCGGCTCCCACACCTTCAACGGCACCACCAGCAGCTGCGGCGGCGGCAACCGCAGCGCCTCGTCGGCCTACGAGCCGGGCAGCGGCTCGACGATCATGGCCTACGCCGGCATCTGCGGCGCCGAGAACCTGCAGCCGCAACAGCGACGACACCTTCCACGTCCGCAGCTTCGACCAGATCGTCGCCTTCTCGACCGGCGCCACCGGCAGCTCGTGCCCGGTGATCACCGCCACCGGCAACACGCCGCCCACGGTCAACGCCGGCGCCGGCCTACACCATCCCGAAGCAGACGCCGTTCACGCTGACCGGCTCGGCGACCGACCCCGACCGCGACGCGCTCACCTACATGTGGGAGGAGTTCGACCTCGGCACGCGCCTCGCCGCCCAACAACGACGTCGCCGCGGTGCGGCCGATCTTCCGCTCCTTCGTGCCGCTCACCGTGCCGAGCCGCACCTTCCCGCGCCTCTCGGACATCCTCGGCAACGTCGCGACGCTCGGCGAGTCGATGTCGACGCGCAACCGCACGATGACCTTCCGCATGACCGCGCGCGACAACCGCACCGGCGGCGGTGGCGTCGACTACGCCTCGACGACGGTGACGGTGAACGCCGCGGCCGGGCCGTTCCGGTCACCCAGCCCAACACCGCCGTGAGCTGGGCCGGCAACAGCTCGCAGACGGTCACCTGGAACGTGGCCGGCACCGACGCGGCGCCGGTCTCCTGCGCCAACGTCGCGATCGACCTCTCGACCGACGGCGGCACGACCTTCACCGCGATCCTCGCCGCCTCGACCGCCAACGACGGCTCCGAGATCGTCACTGTGCCGAACACGCCGACGACCCAGGCGCGCGTGCGCGTCTCCTGCGTCGGCAACGTCTTCTTCGACGTCGCGAATGCCAACTTCGCGATCACCGGCGTGGTGGTGGAGCTGCCCTTCGCGGACGGATTCGAGAGCGGCACCACGGGGGCCTGGTCGGGCGTCACGCCCTGACCGGACGGGCCCGCCGCGGCGCCCGCGTTGGCGCCATTCCCTCGCAGTGAGCTGCTGCCCCGCGCCAGTCCAGGGCGCGCGCGGCAGCGGCGCGTGAGACCTTCCACAGCCGCGCGGTGACGCGCAGCACTCTCTCCGTGCGCGGCGGCGACAAAGCGGCGACACCGTCGCTGGAGGTGGGGGAATTCGTCGCTTCGCGTCCGTCTAGGCCTTCGACGGTTCTACTGCTGCGCTGCCATTCACCGGGAGTCACACAACTGGGTAAGGAGACTGCAGATGAAGACCGCCGTCCTCCTCGTCGTCGCCGTGTTCCTCAGCTTGGGCACCGCGTGGGCCACCTGTGGCGCCGCCTACTTCAACAACGACATCACCTGGTGGCACAACTCGCCGCTCTACTTCAGCGTCGCCGGCGCGCCGGCGAACACCTGCGGCGACCTCTACGCCCAACGCAACGCCGATGCAGGCTTCGACCTCGAAGCCGGCGACTGGATCTGTACCGACGGCAGCGGCAACGCGACCAAGGGACCCTGGCTCTGGCAGTACCAAGGTGACGACGAGACCGCCAGCGCCTACATCGACTGGGGCAGCTGCAACTCCCCGGTCGCCTCGCACATCTGGGACAAAGGCTGGCCGACCGCATCGGTGACTTCGAGCTGCCCGTCGGCGTTCTCCGGCACCGCCACCGACGACACCTGGGGCGCCGGCTTCGACAGCGACTGGGCGATCTGCGAAGGCGAGTTCAAGAACACGACGACGGGCAAGTGGTACGACCCGGGATCGGGGGCGTACGACTCCGACTACTTCACGACCGTCCCCTGCACCTGCAGCGGCATGCCGTCGATGAGCATCACCTGGTCGTGCCCGCTCCCGAGCACCCACGACTCGGAGGACCACTACCTGTGGTCGGGCTGGGTGTTCGACGGCGGGCAGTGGAACAACCCGCAGACCGACCCGACGCGCTGCAACTTCACGTACTGAACCCGGGAAGCCTCGTGGCCGAGGGAGGGCGTGTGTACGCCCTCTCCTCGGTCGTCGGGTGCCGGCTGGTCGGTCTGCCCCTCGCGTCTTGACATGTGTCAACTTGAGCGACAAACTGACACACATGGTCAAGACGCAGGTCTACCTCCGCGAAGAGGAGCTCGATCAGCTCCGCGAGACGGCTCGTCGGTCGGGCACCAGCGTGGCCAACCTCGTCCGCGAGGCCGTCCGGCGGGTTTGGATCAGGCCTGGCGGCAAGGGCCCGGTTGCACTCTGGGATGGCGAGCCGGGTCGTAGCTCGGTCGAGCACGACACGATCTACGACGCTCTCTGATGCGCGCCCGCGAGGCGGTTTTCGTCGACACCGGCGCTTGGATCGCCCTGGCGCTCGTCCGCGACCCTTTCCACCAGCGGGCCATTGACGCCTGGGACGAGCTCATCGCCACGGGCGCGCGGCTCCGAACGTCCATCCCGGTCGTGCTGGAGACGTTCACCTTCCTCGATCGACACGCGGCGCGCGACGTAGCGCTGGCCTGGAAGGAGTCACTCGAAGAGCTGGAGGCACTATCCGTGCTCGAGTGCACCAGCGCGGATCTCGAGCACGCTTGGCCCTACTTTGCTCGAACCGACCTGCACAAGCTCTCCGCCGTGGACGCCACCAGCTTCGCGATCATGGAGCGCGAGGGGATCCGCCGCGCCTTCGCGTTCGATCATCATTTCGCCGCGGTCGGGTTCCTCATGGTCGGCTGACGCAGCCCCGAACGGTTCACTCATCGATACGCCGCCGCCTGGATGCCGTAGAGCTCGGCGTACTGGCCGCCCTTGGCGACCAGCTCGTCGTGGCTGCCGACCTCGACGACGCGTGCGCCGTCGAGCACGACGATGAGGTCGGCCATGCGCACGGTCGAGAAGCGGTGGGAGACGAGGATGGTGATGCGGCCGTCGTCGCCCGCGCCGCGGGCGCCGGCGGCGTAGCGCTCGAACAGCGCGTGCTCGGTCTCGGCGTCGAGCGCCGCGGTCGGCTCGTCGAGCACCAGCAGCAGCGGCGTCGTCGCGCATGAAGCCGCGCGCCAGCGCCAGCTTCTGCCACTGGCCGAACGAGACCTCGACGCCGCCGGGCCACGTCGGGCCGAGCTGGGTGTCGAGACCCGCGGGCAGCCGCTGCACGACGTCGTCGGCGCCCGCGCGCGCCGACCGCGGCGACGACCGCCGCGCTCCTCGTCGCAGCCGCGGCAGGTCGCCGACGCCGACGGAGTCGCGGGCGCGCAGCTCGAAGCGGAAGAAGTCCTGGAACGCTCCCGCCAGCCGCGCCCGCCACGCCGCCGCCGGCAGCCGCGCCAGCGGCTGCGTCGTCGACGTAGATCGCGCCGCCCGTCGGCTCGTAGAGCTTGGCGCAGCAGCTTCACCAGCGTCGTCTTGCCGGCGCCGTTCTCGCCGACCACCGCGACGACGGCGCCGGCCGGCAGCGTCAGCGACACGTCGTCGAGCACCAGCCGCTCGGTGCCCGGATACGCGAACGAGACGTGATCGAAGCGGATGCCCCGAGACGAGCCGCGCCGGCACCTCGAGGTCCTCGTGCGCCACCAGCGACGCCGCGTAGTCCTCGAGCCAGGCGAGGCGGCGCGAGCCGTCCATCCAGATGCCGCGCAGGAAGCCGATCTCGCCCACCGTGCGCGCCGACGTAGTGCGACAGGCGCGCCCCCGCGGCGAGCAGCAGCAGCACGTCGCCCGCCGGCGCGCGCAGCCCGCGCGACACCCACACCACCGCGCCGACGTAGGCGGCGCCGAAGACCGCCCACGCCAGCGTGTGCCACGACGCGCTGCCCCAACGCGCCGCGGCCACCGGCGCGTAGCCGCGCTCCCACGCCTCGCGCCGCTCGCCGCGCGAGGCGCCGCCCGATGCCGGTGACGCGCACCTCCTTGCCCGGCGGCGCCGTGGTGGCGGTGGTGAACAGGTGACGCGCGAGGCGGTTCGCCGGCGCCGCCGCCTCCTGCGCCCGCCGCTCCACCGCCGGCCGCCAGGTCGAGCTGAGCACGGTGGGCAGCGCGAACGCCGCGAGCAGCACCAGCGCCGGGTGGATCGAGACCAGCAGCGCGACGGTGACGCCGAGCCGCAGGACCCAGCCGGCGGTGGAGAACACCGACATGTACATGTGGTCGAGCACGAAGATCTGGTCGCGCAGCACCGCCAGGCGGTCGAGGTAGTCGGGGCGCTCGTGGTGGGCGATGGTGGCCACCGACGCCTGCAGCCGCGCCACGTGCGACTCGAGCGCGATCGTCACCCTGTCGCGGAAGCGGCGCTGCACGCGCACCGAGACGACGCTGAGGAACCAGGTCGCCGCCGCCGAGACGCCGATGGCAAGGGCGGCGGCGCGGACGCGCGCCGCGTCGCGGTCGAGCAGCCCGTCGCCGAGAAGCTTGATCCACAGCGCCAGCAGCGCGTCGGGCAGTGCCGCGAGCTGCGACAGCGCGAAGGCGGCGAGCATCAGCCGCGGCTCGTGGCGGTAACCGAGCTTGCACAGCCGCCACATCGAGCGCAGCGCAGGCGGCAGCTCGCTGTCCACCTTGGCCCGCGCCAGCTCAGCCGAGGACGTCATAGACGACCCCTTCCTCCTCCGGCTCGCCGGCGGTGAAGCGCTGCGCCTGCAGGTCGAACATCGTGAAGTAGCGCCCGCGCAGCGCCATCAGCTCGTCGTGGCTGCCGAGCTCGACCACGCCGCCGCGCTCGAGCACGCAGATGCGGTCGGCGTGGCGCACGGTCGAGAAGCGGTGCGAGATGAGGATCGTCGTGCAGTGGCGGGTCGCGGCGAGGATGCGGTCGAAGATCTCCGCCTCACCGCGCACGTCGAGCTGTGCCGTCGGCTCGTCGAGGATGACGACGCCGGCGCCGAGGCGCACGGCGCACAGGGCGCGGGCCAGCGCGACGCGCTGCCACTGCCCGCCGCGCAAGTCGGTGCCGCCGGCGTAGCCGCGCGCCAGCACGGTGTCGAGCGCGGCGAGGTCGGCGGCGCCGGCCGACGAGAGCGCCGCGCGCACTTCCTCGTCGGGCGCGCCGGCCGGCGCCACGTTGTCGCGCAGCGACAGCTCGAAGCGGACGAAGTCCTGGAACACGGCGGCGAGACGCGCGCGCCAGCCGGCGAGGTCGAGCTCGCGCAGGTCGATGCCGTCGACCTCGATGCCGCCCGCCTGCGGGTCGTAGAGCCGGCAGAGGAGCTTGGCGAGCGTCGTCTTGCCGGCGCCGTTGCTGCCGACGATGGCGAGCGAGCTGCCGGCGGGGATGGTGAGGTCGAAGCCGGCGAGCACCGGCGCACCTCCCGGGTAGGCGAAGCTGACGTCGCGGAAACGCAGCTCGCGCGCCGGCGCGCCGGCGGCGGAACGGGTGCCCGACGGCAGCGCGCCGGCGGGCGCCATCGCCTCCTCCAGCCGCAGCACCGCCGCCACCGGCGCCGCCGCGCCGTCGAGCGCCCAATTGAGCCCGCCGAAGGCGATCGCCGAGCTGCCCACCGCCGCCGTCGCGAAGGTGACGGCGGCGCCGAGGCCGAGCCGGCCGTCGATCACCGCGTTCGCCAGCGACCACAGCACCACCACGTTGGCGGCCCCGACCAGCACCAGGCTCGCCGCCACCGACTTCTCGCGCAGCCGCGTCGCCTCGTACTGCAGCCGGTGCAGCCGCGTGCGGCGCGCCACGAACCAGTCGAGTACCCAGTCCGCGAGCCCGAACAGCCGCAGCTCCTTGGCCGCCGGCGGGTCGACGGCGATGCGGTAGGCGTACTCGGCCTCGCGTTGCGCCGCCCGCACCTCCTCGGTGTTGCGGTCGTGCCAGACGGCGCTCTCGCGCAGCAGCCAGTGCGTCGCGAGCCAGGCCCCGGCGAGCACCAGCGGCGCCCACCAGGCGTAGGCGAACAAGACGACGGCGGAGGCGAGCCCGGCGAGCAGCAAGACGAGGCCGTCGGCGATGAACTGCATGGAGATCGACAGCGGCGGCCCGGTCATGCCGAGGTCGAAGTCGCGCGCCGTCGTCAGGTCGCTGGTGAGCTTCGCGTCCTCGAGATGACCCATCCCCGGCGGCTCGACGCAGGCATCGGTTAGACGGTCGTAGAGCCAGGCGGCGGTGCGGTCGCCGAGGTTGTAGCTCAGGGCGGTGTGGATCGGCGCCAGCACCTGCAGCAGCACGAACGTGGTGCCGGCGAACAGCAGCGGCGCGCCCAGCCCCTCGCCGCGCTGCACGGCGCCGACCAGCACGCCCATGGCGACGGCGAACAGGGCAGGCAGCACGCCGCGCGCGACGAGCACGGCCCACCAGGCCGCGGCGAGTGGGCCGTCGGCCTTCGGCAGCACGGCGAAGAGCTTCCACTCCGGGCGTTCACGAAAGAGCTGGATCACTTACCTTGATCTCCGGGCCGCACCCGACTCTAATCGTGGGGCGCCATACGCGTCGAGCGGCGCACGCTTGTATCACCGACGCTTGTCGGCGGCAAAGAGAGGACGCATAGCCGTTGACGCCTAGTCAATCCGTCTCCAAAATTGGCGAAGCGGCGCCGGGCCTGCGCTAGTCAACGCGAACCACAATGCCCGAGTCCATCCAAGACACGCTTACGCGACTGCTGCGCTACCAACGTGCGCCAGCGAAGGCGACCCTGGCATGCCGCACCTGGAAGCACAACATCGATATTCTGCCGCGACTTCAGGCGCAGCTCGAGATGCTTCTCGATTCGCACGGAAAATTCGTACCCGTCGTGTACGACACGCAAGGCATCAACGACGACGGGGCGGATATCGTTCTGCGCTATCGGTCCGAGGGCAGCGACGCAGAACCCGAATTGCTGGGCTTCCAGGTCAAGTCGTTCCGAGATCTCTCGAAAAAGACCTACATGCAGGAGCTAAAAGCCCAGAGGGACGATGCATTCAGAAAGGTCCATGGGCTTCGCTATTACTACATCTTTCTTTGCACAGATTCGAAGGCACACAAGGATCGGGTGCGCAACGTCGCGGCTGAGTTCCGCAGCGCCGAGCTCACCGAGGTCATCGAGCCCGAATACGCCTTCACCTTTCTCCACCATCCGAGGGCTCGCGTAGAGGCACTCGTCAAGCGCGTTATGGAGGCTGACGATCTCGTCTTTCGCCTCGCCCTGGAGTCCCTTGATCTTCCCAGTCCATCGGCGCGCGCTTTGATCGTGCACATGGTGGTTCGGTCAGCGACGACGGGAGTTCGCAATTTCGCAGTCGATGACCTCCTCGCCGAATTGGCACTACGCAGTGTTTACAGTGAATTGAGCGAACGACAGGCGCTCCTCTTTGCAACGGAGTCGAGGGACAGCGCGGAGAAGGACCACAATGGCGATGAGCCTGCCCTTAGCATTAGCGCCAGCGCCAACGACAATGGCACTGACGATCCAGAGTGGGAGGACGAGCCGGACGAGGACCAGCGGCCATGGCAGGCGTCTGCCTTCGAGGAGCAATTAGCTGCGGACCTCGCTCTTCTCGAGAATGATTTCGTTGAGTCAGATTCAACCTCTGGAGAGGCGATTCTTAGCAGCGAGCAATTGCGCCCCCTGAACGCAGTCGTAACGGATGCGCTGGCTCGCTATGAATACGACGAAGAGCAGTTACTTGCGTATATGTTCAGCCTCTTCGGGGTGAGAGATTGATCGCCAGGCGCGTTGACCAAGGCGGCCACGCCGGTACCGGCTTGGCTAGCCTGCGTGAGAGCATCAGCGTGAGCGCATCGTGAAGACTCGCACCGTCAGTGTTTCCACAGGATTGGTGGCGATCGCGCGCCGTCTCGCCGACGACGTCGACCGCCTCGCCTTCGCGCCGCCGGTCACCCACGTCTACAACCCGCTGCGCTACGCCTGGGAGCCCTACCGGCGCTACCTCGAGCGCTTCGGCGCGGCGCGCGGCCGCACCGTGCTCGTCGGCATGAACCCGGGGCCGTTCGGCATGGCGCAGACCGGCGTCCCCTTCGGCGACGTGGCGATGGTGCGCGACTGGATGGGGATCACCGGCGCCGTGGGCCATCCGCCGCGCGAGCACCCACAGCGGCTGGTGCGCGGCTTCGACTGCCCGCGCAGCGAGGTGAGCGGCACGCGGCTGTGGGGCTGGGCGGCGCGCCGCTTCGGCAGTGCCGAGGACTTCTTCGCCCGCTTCCTGGTGCTCAACTACTGCCCGCTGGCCTTCCTCGAAGAGAGCGGCCGCAACCGCACGCCCGACGCCCTGCCGGCCGCCGAGCGCACCGCGCTCTATGCCGCCTGCGACCCGGCGCTGCGCGCCGCCGTCGAAGCGCTCCAGCCGCGCGCCGTCGTCGGCGTCGGCCGCTTCGCCGCCGAGCGCGCCGCCGCGGCCACCGCGGGCCTCGACGCGCCCGTCGGCTGCATCCTCCACCCCAGCCCCGCCAACCCCGGCGCCAACCGCGACTGGGAGGCGACGGTGGAGCGCCAGCTCACGGAGCTGGGTGTGGTCTGACCGCGCGGCCGCTCCGGCGGCGCTTCGTATACTCGCCGCCGCATGCGCCAGGTCACGCTGATCACCACCGGTGGCACCATCGAGAAGACCTACGACGAGCAGACCGGCGAGCTGGCGAATCGGCGCACGCTGGTCGATCGCATGCTGGCCGAGCTGCACCTCGAAGAGACCGCGGTGTCCATCGTCGAGCTGATGAGCAAGGACAGCCTGGACATGACGCCGGAGGACCGCCACCGCGTCGTCGCCGCGGTGCGCGAGGCCGCCGGCGCCGCGCACCTGGATTGCGCCGGAGTCGTCATCCTCCACGGCACCGACACGCTGTGCGAGACCGGCGACCTGCTCGCCCGCGAGGTCCCGGCCCCGCGCGTGCCGGTGGTGCTCACCGGCGCCTGGCGGCCGTTCGAGATGAAGCGCTCCGACGCGCTGCAGAACCTGACCGAGGCGATCTTCGCCACCGGCGCGCTGCCGCCGGGCGTCTACTGCGTGGCGCACGGCCGCTCGCTGCGGTTCCCCGGCGTGCGCAAGGACCGCGAGCGGAGCACCTTCGTCGCCGCGCCGGTCGGGGCGCCCGTCTGAGGGCGCCAATGAGCCAGCAAGCGTGCGTGCCAGGGAGCGCGCCGTGACCCTGCCGGCGGCGGAGGTCCTCGCCGCGCGCGAGCGTATCGGCGACACGCTGCTCGTCACCCCCTGCGTACCGGCGCGCCAGCTCTCGCAGGAGCTCGGCGCCGAAGTGCGCCTCAAGTGCGAGAGCCTGCAGCGCACCGGCTCGTTCAAGCCGCGCGGCGCGCTCAACAAGATGCTCCAGCTCCCCGCCGAGGTGCGGCAGCGGGGCGTCGTCTGCGCCTCGGCGGGCAACCACGCGCAGGCCGTCGCCTTCGCCGCCGCCCGCCTCGGCGCGCCGGCGTTGATCGTCATGCCCGAGACGACGCCGCTGGTCAAGGTGTCGGCGACGCGGCAGTGGGGCGCCGAGATCGTCCTCCACGGCACCGCCTTCGACGAGGCCACCGAGCGCGCGCAACAGCTGCAGCGCGAGCGCGGGCTCACCTACGTGCACGCCTTCGACGACGAGCAGGTGATCGCCGGCCAGGGCACCGTCGGCCTCGAGCTGCTCGAGCAGTTCCCCGAGCTCGACACGGTGATCGTGCCCATCGGCGGCGGCGGCCTGATCTCCGGCATCGCCGACGGCGGTCAAGGCGGCGCGGCCGCAGGCGCGGATCTACGGCGTGCAGACCGAGGCCTGCCCGTCGATGGCGAGGAGCTTCAGGACCGGCGAGCTGGTGGCCGACAAGCCGTCGCCGTCGATCGCCGAGGGCATCACGGTGAAGACGCCCGGCGGCATCACCGTCGAGCTGGTGCGCCGGCTCGTCGACGACGTCGTGCTGGTCAGCGAGCGCGGCATCGAGGGCGCCGTCTACCGCCTGCTGGAAACCAACAAGCTGCTCGCCGAGGGAGCGGGCGCCGCGGCGCTCGCCGCGCTGCTCGAGCGGCGGCTGCCCGACCTCGCCGGCCGCCACGTGGCGGTGATCCTCTCCGGCGGCAACATCGACCTCAACATCCTCTCGCGCATCGTCGAGCGGGCGCTGGCGCGGCACCACCGGCTCACCCGCCTGCGGCTCACCATCGGCGACCGTCCGGGCTCGCTCGCCGCCGCGCTGGCGATCGTCGCCCGCAGCGGCGCCAGCGTGCTCGCACATCGAGCACAACCGCTTCTTCACCGACGCCAGCTTCTGGGAGACCGAGATCGAGCTCACCCTCGAGACCCGCGACTCCGAGCAAGTGGCCGAGCTGCGCGACGCGCTGCGCGAGGCCGGCTACACGCGCATCGACCGAGCCCGACACGCGACTGTTCGGCTAGCTCAGCGGCAGCTCTCTCCGGCACAGCGCCGCAGCTGCGCCAGTCGCGCCGCCAGCTCCTCGCGCACGCCCTTGAACGCCTTGGCGGCATGGCGGCTGCGCAGCTGCAGCGGGTCGCTGCTCGAGGTCGTAGAGCTCGCGCCCGCCGTCGTCGTACTCGACCCACAGCCAGCGCTCGGTGCGCACCGCGGTGTAGGTGGCGCGGTTGCCCTCGAGCGCCTCGAGCAGCAGCGGGCGGTCGCGGCCTTCGCGCGGGTCGGCGGCGAGGGCCTGCAGCGGCACGCCGTCGAGACGGCGGCCGGCGCGTGGCGCCGGCGGCGGCGAGCAGGGTCGGCGCGAGGTCGACGTTGGAGACCAGCTGCGTCCGCCACCGCGCCGGCCGGAGAAACCCGGGCCGCGGATCAGCAGCGGCACGCGGATCGCCTCCTCGTAGGGGAGGAACTTGCCGTCGCGGATGCGGTGCTCGCCGTGGAAGAAGCCGTTGTCGGAGGTGAAGACGATCAGCGTGCGCTCGAGCTCGCCGGTCTCCTGCAGCGCGTCCGACCAGGCGCGCCACCAGCTCGTCGACGGCGAGCAGCGAAGCGAGCTGCGCGCGATAGGTACGCAGCACGTCGGCGCGCGCCGCGGCCGGGAGCCGCTGGCAGCCGCCGCATCGAGCGCGGCTTGTCGCTGACGTCGGCCTCGTCGAAGCGAGGCCTTGGCGGGCAGCGGCTCGTCGGCGAAGCGCCCGGCGTGCCGCGGCGCCGGCCGCGGCGCGGTGCCCTTGCCGCGGGCGTCGCTGCGCTCGAGGTGCGGCGCCACCGGGGCGACGGTCAGGAAGAACGGCCCGCGGCCGGCGCGCTCGCGGACGACCCGCTCGGCGGCCGCGGCCAGCACGTCCGTCTGGTAGTCGTCCTCGTCGCTGGCCGTGGCGCACCAGGCGGCCGTCGTCGGAGAGCGTGTAGTCGTAGAACGAGTAGGTCGTGGGGTCGACGAGCGCCAGCCAGCGCGACCACCCCGGCGGCACCGTCGGCGGCGCCACCTCGCCGTAGCCGTTGAGGTACTTGCCGACGTGCGCCGTGTAGTAGCCGGCGCGCTGCAGCCACACCGGCAGCGTCTCCCGCGCGTCGAGCGCGCCGGCGCCGCCGCCCGGCGGCTGGTTGCCGCGCACGCCGTGGTTGTGCGCGTACTGGCCGGTGAGCAGCGTCGCCCGCGACGGGCAGCAGAGCGGGTAGGAGACGAAGGCGTTGGTGAAGGTGGTGCCGGCGTCGCCGATCAGCTGCTGCGTCTGCGGCATGACGCGCAGCGACTCGAGCGTCTGGTCGTCGGTGAGGACGAGGACGAGGTTCGGCTTCGAGCCCGTGGCTTTGGCGGCGACAGCCGGGGTCGACGCGCCGCGCTCCGGCGCCGGGCCGCTGGCGAGCAGGGCAACTCCGACCAGCGCGGCGAGGGCGGCGCGCGCGGACATGGAGACAGTATCGCCCATGCCCAAGACGCGCGACCGCGCGGCGTCCGCGATCACCGCAGCGTGATCGAGCATGGCGGCTTAGGATGCGCCGCATGGCCGACGACGAAGCGCCGCGCGGAGACCGAACCTCGCACAGCCCGTCGAGGTGGCGCCGCCCGGGCGCGCCACCGCCGAGCAGACGCCGCAGGAGCGGCACGAGTGGGGCAAGGCGACGCGGGCGCCCGAGGAGCGCCACTTCCTCGTCGGCCCGCGGCTGCGGCGCGAGGAGATCGCCCGCCTCTTCCGCATCATCGCCGACTTCATGCGCGGCTTCCGCGCCCTGCACTTCCTCGACCCGGTGGTCACCGTCTTCGGCTCGGCGCGCTTCCCGGAGACGCACCGCTACTACGCCCTCGGCCGCGAGGTCGGGCCGCGGCTCGCCGAGGCCGGCTTCACGGTGATGACCGGCGGCGGCCCCGGCATCATGGAGGCCGCCAACCGCGGCGCCCGCGAGGGCGGCGGCGCCAGCGTCGGCTGCAACATCGAGCTGCCGCAGGAGCAGAAGCCCAACCCCTACCTCGACCTCTTCGTCGAGTTCCGCTACTTCTTCGTGCGCAAGGTGATGCTGGTCAAGTACTCGACGGCCTTCGTCTGCCTGCCCGGCGGCTTCGGCACCATGGACGAGATCTTCGAGACCGCCACCCTCATCCAGACCGGCAAGATCCGCGGCTTCCCGCTCATCCTCATCGGCCGCGACTACTGGGCGCCGCTGCTCGACTTCATCGCCGGCACCATGGTGCGCGAGAGCACGGTGAGCGCCGGCGAAGCGCAGCTGCTCACCGTCACCGACGACCCCGCCGAGGTGGTGGCGCAGATCGTCGAGGCGCAGGGACGCCTGACCGCCGCCGCGGCCGCCGCACGGCCGCGGGCCAACCCGCTGCTCGGCGAACGCCAGCCGCCGCGAGCGAGGCCTTGACCGGGGCGGTCAGGCTTGCAGGGCCGCCAGCACGAGCGCCGTCTTCTCGCGGACACCGGTCAGACCATGCGGGACACGCGAGCAGACGCTAGCGTTTGTCCCACAAGCGCAGTCGAGCGAGAATCGCCGCATGCTGGAGCAACGCATCGTCGACGTGGTCCGGCGAGAGCTGCACGGTGTCATCGCCGTCTACCTCTTCGGTTCCCACGCTCGCCAGCAGGCGCGCTCCGACAGCGACGTCGACGTCGCCGTGCTGCTCGACGGGGAGCTGCCGCCGCTGCGCCGCTGGGAGGTCCAGGAGCGCCTCGCCGCGGAGCTCAACCGGGACGTCGACCTGGTCGATCTCGGGCGCGCCTCCACCGTAATGCGAGCCCAGGTGGTGTCCACGGGCACTCCCATCTTCGATGCCGACCCACCACGCCGGCGACGCATCGAAGGGGAGTCGCTGGCGGCCTACGCCCGGCTCAACGAAGACCGCCGCGAAGTGCTGCAACGCGTCGCCGCCGAGGGCCGCGTGCATGGTTGACGACGTGGTCCTCAACAAGACGGCGACGATCGAGCGCTGCCTGGCGCGCGTCCGAGCCGAGCACGCAGGCGACGACCGCAATCTGTACGACGACCTCACCAAACAGGACTCGATCATCCTCAACTTGCAGCGCGCTTGCGAGGCCGCCATCGACCTCGCGATGCACCTCGTGGCCGCCCGTCGTCTGGGCCTTCCTCAGGAAAGCCGTGAGGCCTACGACTTGCTGCGCGACGCGGGCATCGTCGACGGCGAGCTCGCCGATCGGCTCAAGGCCATGGTCGGCTTCCGCAACGTTGCGGTTCACGACTATCAGCGGCTCAACCTCGACGTCGTGCGAGCCATCGTCGCGACGAGGCTGGACGACTTCCTGGCTTTCACCGGCGCGGCGCTGCGGGCCAGGGGATGAAACCCTGACTCGCCTGCGGGCGTGACGCCTGCGTCAATCGCGCAACTCCGCCGGTATCCAGCCGCGAAGCGAGCTGATCAGCCACAGTCCGCTGGCGCTCGCGAGGTCCTCGAGCCGGACGACGCGCTCGACGACGCGGCCGCGAGCGAGCAGGCGCTCGCGGAGGATGCCGGGGAGGAGGCCGCAGTCGAGCGGTGGCGTGACCAGCTGCGCCGTCGAGGGCCACCACCAGGTTGGCGCGCGTCGACTCCGTCAGCTCGCCGCGTTCGTTCCACAGCAGGGCGTCGTCGCAATCGGGCAGGCTCGCGCGGGCGGCGTCGTAAAGGTCTCGCCGGGTCGCTCTTGTGGAAGAGCAGCGGATCCGACGAGTCGACCGGCGACGGCGCGAGACCGACGCGCCAACGCCGACGCGGTGTTCGTGCCGCGGTTCTGGAAGAAGGCAGCGGCTCGGCCTCCACGCGCGCTGGCGGCGCGGCGGTCGCGCCGTACGGCGGCTCGGCCTCGACCCGCACGGCGCCGTCGCGGGCGAGCAGCAGCCGCACGCGGTGGATCACGGGCGGCAGCGTGCGCGGCGAGCCGGTCGAGCGCCGACCGTTCGCGGCCATCGCGGCGGAAGCCGAAGTAGCGCGCCGAGCGCGCGAGCCGGCGCCAGGTGCCCCTCGAGCCGCACGTAGCCGCGCACCGGCGACCAGCGCATCGTCTCCAGCAGCTCGAAGTCGGCGCGCGGCGGCACCAGCACGCTGGCCTTGAGCCGTGACTCGGCGAGCTCGGCCGCGGGGTCGGAGTCCCAGGTGATCGCCACCGCCGGTGCCGTACTCGGCGACGCCGCGGCGGCGGTCGATCCACACGGTGCGGATGGCGACGTTGAAGCGCGCCCGCCCGCCGGGGCCCGCCCAGCCGATGGTGCCGGTGTAGACGCCGCGCGGCTCGCCCTCGAGCTCGGCGATCAGCGCCATCGTGCGCGCCTTCGGCGCCCCGGTCACCGAGGCCGACGGGAACAGCGCGCCGAGCACCGCCGAGAGCGGCGCCTCCGACTCCGCCGTCACCGTCGACGTCAACTGCCAGAGCGTCGCGTAGCGCTCGCAGCGGAAGAGCTCGCGCACCGCGACGCTGCCCGCGCGCGCCACCCGCCCGAGGTCGTTGCGCACCATGTCGACGATCATCAGGTTCTCGGCGCGCTCCTTCGGCGAGGCGGCGAGCGCCGCCGCCCGCGCCGCGTCCTCGTCAGGGTGGCGGCCGCGCGGCGCCGTGCCCTTCATCGGCCGGCAGACGATCAGCGGCCCGCGGCGGCGGAAGAACAGCTCCGGCGAGGCGGAGCAGAAGACGTGGTCGCCGAGGTCGAGGAAGGCGGCGTGGGGGACGGGCTGGGCGGCGAGCAGGCGGCGCGAAGAGGTCCTCCGCCGAGCCGGCGAAGGGAGCGCGCAGGCGCCAGGTGAGGTTCACCTGGTAGGTGTCGCCGCGCGCGATGGCGGCGCGCACGGCCGCCACCTGCGCGGCGTGGCGTTGGGGCGTCGATCGATGGTGTCCAGAGGAGCGGCGTGGGTCGCTCCGGGTTCGCTGCTGCCTCCGGCCCAGCGCCGCGGCCAGCGGCTCCCGCCGGGGGCGCGCGAAGACGCCGAAGGCTGCGAGCGGAGGCCTGTCCAAGTCGCCGGCCGGCGAGCCGCCGAGAGTCCGCGCCAGGGTCACCAGAGCGGGGTCGAATGCCGCCGCCGCCTCGTAGGCCAGGTACCCCGCCACCCAGCCGCCGGCCGCCAGCGCGGCGTCGACCTCGCGCAGCACGGGGAGCACGCCGTCGATGTCCTCGGCGACGAGCACCTTCGACGGCCGCTCGAAGGCCAGGGCACTGCCGCCGGGCAGCGGCAAGACGGCCAGCATGGATGAGTCCTCTCGCGCGCGTGTCACTGTTGCTACCGTAGGTTACGATCCTGTCGTCAACCAAGGCTCGTCGCGAGAACCGAATCTACCCGTCAAACGCAGTCCCTACAGGCGCTTGGGTCGGGCGCGATCAGTTGGCGCGGGCGTTGCTCAGCGGCGAATCTCAGCGGTCATTGTCTCTGTGTCGAAGACCATGGTGACGCCTCGCCTGGCCGGTGCTTCGCGAGCGGCGCCCATCACACACTGAGGAGCCCCAACCGTTGAACAGCAACCCGGCAGCTCGAAACGCGCAGAGCGGATTCTCGCTCGTCGAGGCGATGGTGGCATCCCTGCTGCTGCTGATGATCGCCGTCGGCATCCTGCCGCTCTTCGTGGGGTCGATCGTCAACAACGCCCAGGGCCAGGACTCCTCGACGGCCGCCAACTACGCCCGCGCGCGTCTCGAGGAATTCGATGCGCTGCCCCTCGACGATGTCCGGATGGCGATCACCGCCGGCGACGAGCGGAAGTTCGAGGAGATCTACCTCCACAACGACAAGAAGTGGATCGACGGCACGGTGGCGCCGGCGGGCGATTGGGCCCTCTGGTCGCGGACGACGCTGATCCACCAGTACGGCGCCGTCAACTTCGAGACCGCGCCCTTCAGTTACGACCAGCGGCTTCCCTCGACGGCCAAGCCGATCGACGTCCACCTCAAGGAGGTCGAGGTGACGGTGAAGAGCAACCGCAACCGCGACGCCACGGGTTTCTCTCTGGGCGCCGGCAAGACCGTTTCCGCTCGCGTCTACAAGGCGGTGTGACCATGAGCAACGTCCATGGAACCTCGAAAGACGCGGCGGCCGCAAGGCGGCATTCGCAGGCCGGCTTCTCCCTCGCCGAGCTCATCGTCTCCCTCTTCGTCGTCGTGCTGCTCATGGTGGTGATCCTCACCCTCTTCGACTCCACCAGCAAAATAGCGCGGGCGCAGACCTACATCGCCGACGTCCAGCAGTCGGTGCGCGTGGCGCAGGACGAGATGGTCCGCTATACCCGCATGGCGGCGCGCGGCGGGCTCACCCGCGGCACCCTCCCCGACGACATGGTGACCGTCGAGGTGCGCAACAACGTGCCGGCCGGCTCGCCCGAGCAGTCCGTCGGCGTCGGCACGCCGAGCTCGCCCCTCGCCCAGCCCAACACCGACATCCTCACCGTCCGCGGCGTCTTCGACCACATCTTCTTCCTCAACTCCGACCCCGGCGGCGGCGCCGTCACCTTCGGGGGCCCCGACCCCGACAACCCGGACTGGGGCACTCTCATCGTGCAGAACCCCGTCCCCTCGACCGGGATACCGCAGAGCCTGCAGGCGTTGATCAGGGCAAAGACCGAGGGCCGGAAGGAGGCGCTCCTCATCGCCAGCCCGCTGGGCGGCACGCTCTACCATGTCGTCGAGCTCGATCCGGGGTTGAGCAACGTGGACGACCCCAGCCGGCTGGTCCTCCGCTTCAATATCACTAACGGCACCTACAACGCCCAGTACAACAGCATTTCGGCCAACCCCGGCTTCCCGCAGGAGCTGCGTAGCGTCGCCTACATCGGCATCCTCGAGGAGTACCGCTACTACATACGCAAGATCCCCGACCCCGGCGACCCGGCGGCGCCGGGGACGTCGCGGCTCTCGCGGGCCCGCTTCTATCCCGGGACTCAGGTCGCCTACGACCCCCCCGTTCCCGGCGTGAACCTCGGCTCGCTTGCCGACGACATCGCCGACGACATCATCGACCTGCAGTTGGCGATCGCGATCGACCGCAACAACGACAAGGTCATCGCCGCCGAGACCTTCGACGCCGCCGACGAGTGGCTGTTCAACGCCGTCGGCGACAGCCCCATCAATGCTCTGCAATGGAATGGCGCCGGCAAGAACCTCTTCTACGTCCGCATCAACACCCTCGCCCGCACCGCGCGGCGCGACTTCCGGGCTCTCTCGGCGAAGATCACCGCGATCGAAGACCACCGCTACGACGAGCTCGATGACCCCGACCCCAGCGGCACCAACCCGGCCGCCGAGGTCCCCCGCCAGTACCGCCGGCGCCTGCTGCAAACGGTCGTCGACATAAGGAACCTGTGACCATGCACAGCAAGCTCAGCTCGCAAGCCGGCAGCGCTTACGTCATCGCGCTGCTCGCCCTCGTCGTGCTCTCCATCATCGGCCTCGGACTGGCGCTGATCACCCAGACCGAGATGCAGATCGGCTCCAACGAGCGCACCATGCAGAAGGTCTTCTACGCCGCCGACACCGGCATCCAGATGGCGACGGCGCGGGCGATCGTCATCCCCGACCTGACCAAGTTCACGGTCAGCCTCAAGGACAACGAGAAGATCCTGCTCAAGCACGAGGTGGCGATGTCGCCCTTCTACCCGCTGATGCAGGCCACCTGCAACCTCTGCGAGTTCAACGACCCCGGCGAGTACAAGGACCAGTACAAGAAGATCAACTTCGGCGTCACCGCCACGGCGTCGCGCAAGACCGTGCTCCCTTCCACCGACGTGCTCGCCGCCAAGACGCTGAGCAGCCTGGTGGAAGTGCAGCCGATCCAGCTCACCAACGAGACGATGGCGAAGGTCCTCAACGACCCCGCCGCGCTCGACCAAATCAAGTTCTGATTCGTTCGAGAGGAGCCCACCATGGTCCGTTCCCTGCGCCGGTCGCGCCGCACCTTCGCGCTCGCGTTGGCTTTCGCCCTGATGACGCTGGCTCTCGGCGGCGTCCGTCCCGGCCGCACGGACGACACCGAGCTGCTGCGCTTCAGCACCCAGAACCCCTACCTGATGATCATGCTCGACACCTCGCGGTCGATGAACCTGGCGATCGCCGCGGACACTCCCCTGCCCGGCGGCGGTGACGACCCCGACTCGCGCATCTACGCGTCCAAGGAGGCGCTGTTCTCGGTCTTCCGCAACGTCAACGACGTCAACTTCGGCTTCGCCAGCTTCAATCAGGACCAGGTGAAGGTGCGGGGCAAGCACTGGCTCTACTACATCAAGGGGAACACGCCCGCTGTGTTGTCGAATGTCGGGTGGCCGCGCCCGAGCCCCAACGACCCGATGACGGTCTCCGACGTCGACGGCGACGGCATCCTGGACATCAACCGCAATCCCCTGTTCACCGAGACCGGGGCCGCCAACGGCAAGCCGAGCGACCTGATCAGCTTCGGCACCACCTTCCGCGACCCGGCGACGAACAACCCGCTCACCACCGCCGGGACCTGCGCCTCGCCGCTCGACGCAGGAAGTGTGCCGGGCAGACCGCGGCTCAACGCCTTCGCCAAGAACGGCAGCGACAACCTGGTGACGACGATGTGGGTGAGGTCGACGCCCGGCAACACCCGCTATCGCATCACCTTCACCCGCGACGGCAACACCACCCTGCTCGGCCAGCAGAACCTGCCGATCACCGTCGCCGCTGACGTGGTCGCTGACTGCAACGCGCTGCCGGCAGTTACTCCTGGGCAGACCGTGGTCTTCTCCAAACAGGACGCCCTCAACGAGTACCTGTACAACGACAACGGCCCCGGCGGCGACGGCAACGGCGAGGACATCACCGCCAACTACTGGAACTGGAAGGACCCGGTCGACGCCTACACCTGCACCAACGCGCGGCCCTTCAACGGCTACGGCACCGAGGGCAACTACGACTCGGGCAAGACGCCTTCCCAGAACACGCCGCCGATCTCCGATCCGACCTTCGAGACTGCCGTCACCAACACCGACACCTTCTGCATCAACCCCGCCGACCCCACCACCTGCATCAAGATCAAGCCGATCAAGCAGACGCAGTACAGCACCCGCGGCCGGCCGCTCGACAGCGGCGATTTCCTGCCCTGGGACTGGCTCAACAGCAACAAGGACGAGTTCCTCCAGCGCCTGGCGCCGAACTACACCGGCGCCGGGGTGACGCCCAACTTCGGCGTCGCCAGCTACTTCCAGGACGTCGCCGCCGACTCCAGCGGCGTGCGGCGCCTGAAGAACGACGCCCAGGTGCCGCTGATCGCCGAAGGCGACACCGCCATCGCCCGCGCGCTCATCGACCTGCGCTGCTGGTACATGGGCACCGCCGAGGAGCACGGCAACTCGAAGTGCCGCCAGAGCCCCTTCGGCAACGACTTCTCGGGTTGGCGAAACGTCGCCTGCAACCAGAGCAGCGGCGATCCCAACTTCGGCTGCCGGCGGCCGTTCATCATCATCATCAGCGACGGCGAGAGCGACAGCAACGATTGCCAGGAGAACGCCCCAGTGGCCGCGGTCTCCGACATGGACCAGCACTCGGCGGTGAAGACCTGGTACGTGCAGGTCGGCCCGGTCAAGAACGGCAAGGGGTGCCAGGGGTCGGGTATCGGCAACGCCATCTCCAACGCCGGCGGCGGCGAGTGCGTGGTGGTCGCCAACAAGCAGGAGCTGCTCGACACCATCAACAAGATCCTCGGCATCATCCGCGAGGCGACGAGGGCCTTCGCCTCGGCCGCCGTGCCGACGGTGCAGGCGAGCGTGCAGCAGTCCATCTACGTCAGCAACTTCACGCCGTTGCGCAACAACGCCATCTGGGACGGCCACATGAACGCCTTCCTCAAGCCGCTGCCGCTGCTCAACGGCAAGCCGGACATCACCAAGCGGTGCGACGCACTGCCGGCAGACCAACGGGTGGGATGCTTCCTCTGGGATGCCGGCAAGGTGCTGGTCGACACCCAGTATCCGTTCAACAAGAACTGCTCGGCCATCGTCTCTCCCGCAACCACCGCTCCCTGTCCGGCCCCCGGCGGCAACCCCAACGACTGGACCGCCGCCAACAAGCGCCGGGTCTACTACTCGCAGCTGGGCACCACGGGCCAGTGGGCGAACAAGGTGCGCCTCTTCGCGGAGACCATCAAGGGCACGACCGCACAGGCGGTGGAGCGCGACCTGTGGACGGGCCTCGGGCTGGCCTTCGACCCCGACCCCACTTCCACCAACGACCCGGTGCGCACCTTGGCGAACGCGACGATCACCCGCTCGCTGACGCTCAAGCAGGCCTTGGTGCAGGGCGAGGCGACACCCCGCCAGTTCCTGCTCGGCGACGTCTTCCACTCCGACCCGGTGGTGGTCGGCAACCCCAGCGACCTGCGCTACTTCGCGCAGGACCTCGGCCACGCGGCGTCGACGACGTGCAGCGCAAGCCCCGGGAGCAACACGGACAAGGGCTACCGTTGCTTCTTCTCCCGCCAGCAGTTCCGGCGCAAGCTGCTGCTCGTCGGCCACAACGACGGCATGCTGCACGCCTACAACGCCGGCACCTACGACGCCACGGCCAAGGAGTTCACCAGCGGCAGCGGCAACGAGGTGTTCGCCTACATGCCGCGCACGGTGATGCCGACGGTGAACCTCACCAGCCAGGCCGGCGCCAGCACCCACCGCTTCAGCGTCGACAGCTCGCCGGTGGTGACCGACGTCCTCATCGACCCGCTGTTCACCGGCGGCACGCCGGTGCCCGCCAACCGCGAGTGGCGGACGGTGGTGGTCGGCGGGCTGCGCGAGGGCGGCCGGGCCTACTTCGCCATCGACATCACCGAGCCCGAGGTGCTGTCGAAGGTGGGCAGCGAGTTCCTGCCGCAGAACTCCGACGACACCGACTACGTCCCCGAGTGCATGGGCGACGGCTCCCTGCCGGCGGACTGCGGGCGGATCTCCTACGGTGCGCCGTTGTGGGAGTTCACCGACAACAGCAGCGACCAGATGCCGGCGCCCGCCACCACCGCCCCCAGCCGCGTCCCCATGGACGAGGACAACAACGGCTTCTCCGACCTCGGCGACACCTGGTCCGTCCCCGACGTCGGGCGGATCCGCATCTGCACCGGCGGCGACTGCACCCAGGCCGCCAACCTCGAGGACCACTACGTCACCATCTTCGGCGGCGGCCTCGACCCCAGCAGCAAGACCGCGCCGCGGGCCGGCACCTACGTCTACATGGTCGACATCGAGACCGGCCAGACCCTCTACAAGCGAGCGCTGCCCGCCTTCAACGGCAATCCCGCGGGCGCGATCCCGGCGGCGCCGAGCGTCGTCGACCTCGACAACGACGGCTACCTGGACCGCCTCTACATCGTCACCACGGGCGGCTACCTCTACCGCATCGACCTCGGCAAGGACGCTTCAGGAAACTTCCCGGAGCTCGCCGAGGAGACGGTGCGCACGGTCAGCGGCAGCACCTTCGACGTTCTGCGCGTCGACCCCGCGTTCTGGCAGCCGCGGCTGATCTTCGATGGCACCTTCGACGTCGACACCGGCACGCGCGTGGTCCGGCCGCTGTACTACCGGCCGTCGGTGTTCTTCGTCGCCAAGCTGGGGCTCGCCGGCATCGCCTTCGGCAGCGGCGAGCGCGAGGACCTGTGGACGGTGGACAACCAGAACGGCCGCTTCTGGGTGTTCGTCGACGACACCGACCGCACTGGCGCCGTGCTGCCCTACGACGAGAGCACGCTCCTCCGCCTCGACGTCGCCAGCACCACCACGCTGGGTGCGCAAGATCTCTTCGTGATCCGCAACCGCGGCCAGAAGGGGTGGTTCTTCGTGCTCGGCAAGAACCAGCGGCTGATCACGCCGGGGTTCGCGCTCTTCGGCGTGATGTTCTTCTCCAGCTACGAGCCGCTGACCTTCGCCACCACTTCCGCCACCTGCGACCCGCTCAACCCGCCGCCCGGCGGCTGCCCGCTGCTGCAGCAGTCCTGCGCGCCCGGAGCCCAGGACGACACGGGCTATTGCGCCAAGACCGGCACCAGCCGGCTGTTCGTCGTCAACGTCACCAACGGCGACGGCCTGCTGCCCAACGCCACGGGCGGCCTCAACCGCTTCAAGGCCATCGGGCAGTTCGTCACCCAGCCGTTCACCGAGCCGGGGCAGAGCCACAACACGGCGGCCAGCACCGGCGGCGCGACGGCCGATGACCTCAGCGCCGACGACATCAAGGTGATGAACATCATCAAGGGCCTGTTCCCCAGCGACTGCCGCTTCTCCAACTTCCGCATCGACGTGAAGACCATTGCCTCCGACACCTCGGTGCAACGCATCGCGGCCGTGCCGCAGTGCATCATCCAGAAGAACTGGAAGGAGTTCTGATGGTGGCGACCGCGTTCCGGCGCCATTCGTTCCTGTTCCTGGCGGCCGCCGGCTTGGCGGCCGCCGCTCCCGCCGCGGCGGATTGGCTGGTGATGCGTGACGGCAGCAAGGTGGAGACCAAGGGCGCTTGGGAGGTCCGCGGGGCGCTGATCGTCTTCCACACGCCCAACGATGCCCTGGCCTCAGTGCGACTCCGGGACGCCGACCTCGATGCCTCGCAGGAGGCGACGGCGAAGGCCGCAGCTCCACCCGAGCCCGTGGTAGCGGCCAAGCCGGTGGAGAAGAAGCCGGCCGTGACGATCACCGACGCCGACATCGCGGACGTCGACCCGCCGTCGGCGGCGCCGCCGGCGGCGGAGCCCAAGCCGACGGAAGCGGCCGCAACACCGGGGACGACGCCGGCCAAGCCGAAGCGCCTTCAGCTCTCCGAGTGGCATCAGGACCTCGACGCCTCGAAGGCAGGAGCGGTGCTCGTGGGCGAGCTCCGCAATATCAGCCGCGAGGTCGTCGGCGAGATCAAGGTGACCGCGAAGCTGCTCGACGACGCGGGCAACGTCCTGGCGACCTCCTCGGCGTTGGTGGGGACGAACGTGCTCCAGCCGGGCCAGCACACAGTCGTCCGCGCCAGCTTCCCTGGCGTCTACGCTTTCAACACGGCCACCTTCGAGACCGACGGCTTCGCGCTGCGCTCCTACGCCGGCGCGGACGCACCGAAGAACCCCTGACGGTCGTCCCGTCGTCGGGCCGACGGGAACCGCGGCTCGGCTCGTTGGCGAGTCGCGGTATCACGGCCTCCTCAGGCCGACTCAGCCGTTCCACACCCAGTTGTGGCCGGCCTCGCCGTTCTGCCACCAGTCGTCGGTGAGGTCGCCGCCGCCCCACTTGCGGATGGTCACCCGGCCCGTGGCCGCCGGCTCGACGTGGACCTCGAAGTAGTCAGGGTTCTGACCCCGGATGCGGAACGATCCCTTCTGCAACGCCGAGCCCTGCGCGGTGAACTTCGCCGTCTGCGCCGTGAAGTCGGTCGCCGACGCGCCGCCAGGGGCGGTGTCCGCCGGGCCCCAGAAGTAGACGTTCGCCGGCAGCACCGTGGTGGCGATCGTCTCGTCCGTGGGGTCGACGACGTTATCGTCGTCGAGGTCGCGGTAGGCGACCAGGGTGCGGTCTGCGTAGACGGCCGTCACCTTGACGTCGACGCCCCGCCGGACCGCCGTGAGCCGCGCCTGCCGCATCGTGCTCGCCGCTTCGTGCAGGATGCCCACCATCTTCTGGTGCTCGAGGATCGACATCAGCGCCGGGTACCCCAGCAGCGCCAGCACCGAGAAGATGGCGAGGGTCACCAGCAGCTCCACCAGAGTGAAACCGCGGCAGCGCTCTGGGCTACGCATGGACGTCTCCTCCGAGCGCGGGTGGGCGCAGGCACCGCCAGTCGCCCGCTTCGCTCAAGTTTGCTCTCGGCAGGATAGACCTCGCCCCTCTGCCGGTCAAGGAAACCAACTACAATCGCGCCCGTTTTTCCAACATCGGCAAGGCTCTCGAGCGACGGAGGTGTGACGTGGCTAACAGTGTCGTCCGAGTCACCGAGAAAGGCCTCGGCAATCGCCTCGGCGGCTCGATCAAGGGCGCCCTCGTCGGCGTCGTGCTCGGCGTCGTCGCGGTGCCGGTGCTGTTCTGGAACGAGGGCCGCGCCGTCAAGCGCGCCCGCACTCTCGCCGAAGGCTCGGGCAAGGTGGTGACGGTGCCCGCGGCCGCCGTCGACGCCGGCCACGAGGGCGGCCTCGTCCACACCTCCGGCCGGGCGACGACCGACGAGGTGCTGCGCGATCCGACCTTCGGCATCGAGCGCAACGCCCTCGCTCTCGAGCGGCGCGTCGAGATGTTCCAGTGGGTGGAGAAGGAAGAGCGCCGGGAGCGCAAGAAGCCCCTCGGCGGCACCGTGACCGTGACCACCTACACCTACAGCACCGAGTGGCAGAAATCGCCCGTGGACTCGCAGTCGTTCGAGGAGGCCAGCGGCCACGAGAACCCCAGCTTCCCCTTCGAGGGCGAGACCTGGCGCGCTTCCGACGTGCGGCTCGGCGCCTTCCACCTCGCGCCCGAGCTCGCCGGCGGGCTCGACGCGCAGAAGCAGGTGCCGGTGGGCGAGGCGCAGCTGCCGGCGGTGGAGGCCGGCCTGCGCGAGCGCTTGAAGGTGGCCGCCGGCTCCTTCTACCTCGGCGAGCACCCCGGCTCGCCGAAGGTGGGCGACGTGCGCGTCAGCTTCCGCGTCGTCGAGCCCGCCGAGGCAAGCGTCGTCGCCGCCCAGCGCGGCAGCCGTCTCGAGCCCTACCACGCCGAGGCGGGCGGCGACATCGCGCTGGTCGCCTACGGCGCCAAGAGCGCCGCGCAGATGTTCCGCACCGCGCGCACCGCCAACGCGACGTTCACCTGGGTCCTGCGGCTGGTCGGGTTCGTCGTCTTGTTCGTCGGCATCCGCTCGCTGCTGGCGCCGCTGCAGGTCGCCGCCGACGTGGTGCCGCTCTTCGGCCGCCTGGTGGGCGCCGGGCTGTCGCTCGCCGCCTTCCTCGTCGCCGCGGCAGTGGCGCTCGTCACCGTCGCCGTCGGCTGGCTCTTCTATCGGCCGCTGCTCGGCGTTGCGCTCATCGCCCTCGCCGTCGCCTGCGTGGTGTGGCTCTGGCGGCGCGGCCGCACACCCGCGACGGCGATGGCGTCGCCGGTCTTCGTGCCTCCGCCGCCGCCCGCGCCAGTCGGTTAGCCGCTCTCGATCGCTGGCGCCTCGGTTGCAGAGCTCGCGGGCTAAGATCGCCCGCCGCGGAGGATCTTTGATGAACCGACCTGCCAACATTCACGGCCCCGCCACCGCGGCGACCGCCGTCGACGCCGAGGCGCCGCCGCGCTCGCACGTGCGCGACGAGATCGACGCGCGCTACCGCTGGGACCTGCGGCCGATCTTCGCCGGCTGGGAGGAGTGGGAGCAGGCCTGCGACGAGCTGGGCGAGCTCGTCGACCGCCTGGCGCGCCTGCAAGGCACGCTGGCGCAGGGCCCCGCCGCGCTGCTCGCCGTGCTGCGCCTGCAGGACGAGCTCGGCCAGCTCGCCCATCGCGTCTGGTACTACCCGTCGCTCAGCTACGACCAGGACCAGCGCGACAACGCCGTCAACGCCAAGCGCCAGCGCGTGCAGGTGCTCTTCGCGCGCTGGGAGCAGGCGGGCGCGTGGTTCAAGCCCGAGCTGCTGCAGGTGCCGCTCGCCACCGTCAACGAGTGGATGGACGCGGATCCGGTTCAGGCGGACGGCACCGGAGGCCTCGCCCTCTACCGCTTCAAGCTCGAAGACCTCTACCGCCGCCAGGAGCACGTGCTCGGCGAGGAGGGCGAGCGCGTGCTCTCCTTCACCAGCCGCTTCGCCGACCTGCCCGACGAGGCCTACTCGGCGCTGTCGACGGCCGACATCCGCTACCCCGCCGTGCGCCTCTCCGACGGCCGCGAGGTCACCGTCAGCTACGGCCAGTACCGCACGCTGCTCTCCACCCACCGCGTGCAGCGCGACCGCGCCGCCGTCTTCGCCTCGTTCTACGAGACCTTCGAGAAGAGCCTCAACACCTACGCCGCGCTCTACAACGGCGTCTGCCAGCGCGACTGGTTCGGCGCCATGGCGCGACGCTACAAGACGACGCTGGAGGCGGCGCTCGACGGCAACCGCATCCCCACCGAGGTGGTCGAGCGGCTGATCGAGACGACCCGCGCCGGCGTCGCGCCGCTGCAGCGCTACCACCGCCTGCGCCGAAGGGTGCTCGGCGCCGAGGTCTCCGGCTACCACCTCTACGACACCAGCATCCCGCTGCTCGAGGGCGAGAAGCGTTACCCCTACGACGAGGCGGCGCGCTGGGTGATCGCCTCGGCCTCGCCGCTCGGCGCCGACTACCAGCAACGGGTGCGCGCCGTCTTCGACGGCCGCTACGTCGACGTCTACGAGAACGCCGGCAAGCGCTCGGGCGCCTACTCGGCAGGCGTCTACGGCGTCCACCCCTACATGCTGCTCAACTACAACGACACCCTCGACGACCTCTTCACGCTGGCGCACGAGACCGGCCACACGCTGCACTCGCTGCTGTCGCACGAGTCGCAGCCGTTCACCTACGCGAGCTACACCATCTTCGTCGCCGAGGTGGCCTCGACGCTCTCCGAGGCGCTGCTGCTCGACGCCCTGCTCGCAGAGCAGCGACGACCCGCGCGAGCGCGCGCTGCTACTGCAGCACGCCATCGACAGCATCACCGGCACCTTCTACACCCAGGTGCTGTTCGCCGAGTGGGAGCTCGAAGCGCACCGCGCCGCCGAGCGCGGCGAGCCGATCACCGCCGAGACGCTGTCGGAGCGCTACTTCGCGCTGCTGCAGCACTACTACGGCGACGCCATCGAGCTCGACTCGCTCTACCGCATCACCTGGGCGCGCATCCCGCACTTCTTCCAGAGCCCGTACTACGTCTACCAGTACGCGACGAGCTTCGCGGCGAGCGCGCAGATCGCGCAGGCGCTGCGCGGGGCGGGGGACGCCAAGGCGCGCGAAGAGGTGGTCGAGCGCTACCTGCGTCTGCTGCGCGCCGGCGGCAGCGACTACCCCATCGACCAGCTGCTCGCGGCCGGCGTCGACCTGGCGCGGCCCGAGCCGGTGGAGGCGGTGGTCGCCGAGCTCGATCGCCTGGTGGGCCAGCTCGAAGGCGAGCTGGCGGCGCTGTAGCCCCGCAGAAAGCGCGCACTCCCTCGGCGCCTGCCGCTGCGCCTTGTGGCGCAGCACGGATCCTGGGGCATGTTTCTTGAACACGCGGCACCCGTGGAGAAGCCGCATCGCGAGCCGCTCGAGCGCCTAGGCCCTGCCGCCGGCACCAAGCCTGAGCCGGAGCACGAGCCCGGCCGCGGCCCCGGTCTCGCCGACTTGCAGCGCGCGAGCGAGCCCGGCCGCGGGCGCGACGCCGAGACGCCGCTCGAGGTGCCGCCGCGCGGCTGGAAGGACATCCTGCTGCGTACCAAGCGCGAGGTGCGCGAGGACCAGCTGTCGCTGATCGCCGCCGGCGTCGCCTTCTACTTCATGCTGGCGCTCTTCCCGGCCCTGCTCGCCATCGTCTCGGTCTACGGCTTCATGGCCGACCCCGCGACGGTGGCCAAGCAGGCGGGGACGCTGATGCGCCTGATGCCGGCCGACGCGGCGAAGCTGCTCGTCGACCAGCTGCAGCAGATCACCACCGCCGACGGCACCGCGGCCGGCCTCGGCGCCGCGGTCGCCGTCGCGCTCGCTTTCTGGAGCGCGGCCAACGGCACCAAGGCGCTGATCGCCGGGCTCAACGTCGCCTACGACGAGCGCGAGCGGCGCGGCTTCGTGCGCCTCAACCTGGTGGCGATGACGCTGACCGTCGGTTTCATCGCCATGGTGACCGGCAGCCTGGCGCTGATCACCGGCGTCCCGCACCTCGTGGAGCGGCTGCCGCTCGGCGACTTCGGCGAGGTGCTCGCCTACGCGATCACCTGGCTGCTGCTCGCGCTCTTCGCGCTGTTCGGGTTCGCGGTGATCTACCGCTTCGGCCCTTCGCGCGAGCACCCGCGCTGGCAGTGGGTGTCGGTGGGCTCGCTGGTGGCCGCGGCCCTGTGGCTGCTCGCCTCGCTCGTCTTCTCCTGGTACTCGTCGCGCTTCGGCAGCTTCAACAAGACCTACGGCACCCTCGCCGGCGGCGTGCTGCTGCTGCTCTGGCTGCAGATCACCGCCTACGTGACCCTGCTCGGCGCCGAGCTCAACGCCGAGATCGAGCACCAGACGGCGCGCGACTCGACCACCGGCGCGCCGAAGCCGCTGGGAGCGCGCGGCGCCGAGATGGCCGACACCGTCGGCGAGGCGGTGGGGGCGCGGGGAGGCGAAGCGGGCTGGCGACGGCGTATCGAGAGACTGAAGGCGCGGGCGGGGACGGGCGGCCGGGCCCGAATGTAAGCGCTTACAGATCATGGCTGCGCGCGGGCGCCGTTGCACTGGCTATTCTCTGTTGACGCGCGACGTCGGCCCGCGGTAGTCTGCGCCCGTTCGTTTCCGCTCATCGAGGCCGTTGACTCTCCACTTCGCTCCGGCCCGTTCGCTTGCCGAGCGCCAGCTCGGCGTCTAGGGGAACCGGGCCGCTCCCATCCCCACCCGCAGAAGTCAGGCTGAGGACTGACGCTCGTCAGTCCTCGAACGCTCGGGCTCCACCGGCTCCACCTTGCCGGTGAGGAGGAAGACGTCATGGCGAAGCCGTCCTCGTTCGCGCGGTTGCTGCTGGCGACCGCTCTCGTCATCCTCGCTGCAGATCGGCGATGCGCGTTCGCCGCTGCAGCCGACGAACCACCGCTGCACGAAGCGGAGATGGCGGCCGCCGAGCCTCCAGAGCCTTCGCCGCTACCCGACCTCGTGGTCGAGCCCCAGGTCGTGAAGGGAGTTGACGGCGAGGCGAAGGCGGCGCCGGACGCCGTCATCGTGCTGCCGGCGGTCCGCGCTGCGCTGAGCCGCGCCACCACCGGCTTGCGCGAGCAGGCGCTCCGAGGACCTGCAGGTGGCGTCGGCATCGACCTCCAGGGCAGGTTCCTCAGCGCCGTCGTGGCGACCACAAGCGGCAACGGGCGCCTGACCACGAGCTGCACGGCCGACGCTCTGGCCCCGTTCCCCCTTGCCCCGGCAGACACCATGACCACGCCGGCGGAGCACCAGCCATGAGAGCCGCCGCCAAGCTCGTCACCCTCGCGCTCGTGCTCGGTCTGCTCGCGACGCGGCCGCTGGCCGCCGCGAGCTGGGTGCAAGTGATCAACCTCGACGCCGACGGCGAAGGCCTCAACGACCCCACACCGTTCACGCCGGTGGGCGGCAACGCCGCGACGACCCTGGGCGCCGCTCGGCTCGCGGCGGTCGAGTTCGCGCTGACCGTGTGGGCCAACCAGCTCGCCAGCGACGTCACCGTCGTCGCCGCCGTGCAGTTCGATCCCCTGGGCGGCAGCAGCACATCGGCGGTGCTCGCCCTCGGCGGCCCAACCGCCATCTACCGCGACTTCGCCGGCGCCCCCCGGCCGGCGACTTGGTACGCGAGCGCGCTCGCCGACAAGCTCGCCGGCGTGGAGCTCGGCCCGCCGGCGCCAGCCGCAGACATCACGCTCTTCTTCAACAGCTCCGTCGACGGCGCCGTGCTCGGCGGCGTGAGCTTCTACTACGGCCTCGATGGCACCGCGCCGGCAGGCGATCTCGAGCTCGTCGCCGTCGCCCTGCACGAGCTCGCACACGGCCTCGGCTTCCACACCGTTCTCGACCTCCCCACGGGAGCTCGCTTCCTCGGCCACGACGACGCCTTTAGCCTCTCCCTCGAGCACCACGGCGCGACGCCCGCCGACTTCCCATCGATGAGCGACGCGCAGCGGCAGCAGGCGATCGTCTCCGGCGCCTCGCTGCACTGGACGGGACCGGCCGCCGTCGCCGCGGGGTCGCGGCTGACCGCCGGGGTCGCCGCCGGCGGCCACCTGCGGATGTACGGCCCCTCGCCGGCAACCGGCAGCTCGGTCGGGCACTTCGACGATTCGCTCGTGCCTGACGAGCTGATGGAACCGCGCTACGTCGCGACGCCGCTGCAGCTCGACCTCACGCAGGCAGTGCTGCAGGACATCGGCTGGAACGCCGCTCCCGCGTGCAGCGAGGTGGCCATCCCATGAGCCGCCGCATCGCACCGCGCTCGCTCCCTTCCATCGCGGCCGCCGCCGTCGCGGCCCTCGCGCTGCTGCTGCCATCCGCGTCATCGGCGGGCGACCGCGAGCTCGCCGGCGCCGCCTGGGTGGCCGAGTCGGCGGGAACGCTGAAGGTCTCCGCCGCCACCTACGGCACGCTGCTCAACCTCACCAATCCGGCCAACGTGTCCACGGTGGCGCTCGACGGCGGGCGGCGGGTTGTGTGGATCTTCGCGCAGCCGACGCTCTACGCTCTCGACTTCTCCGGCCTGGTGCTGTCGACGACGACCATCCCGGGCACTGGCACCTCGTCCCAGCTCGTCGTGCGGCCCAGCGACGGCAGCGTCTGGCTGGGCCTCGACAGCACCCTGCACAACGTCAGCGCCGGCGGCCAGCTGCTGCGCTCGGTCACCGGCCCCGGCGTGGTGAAGGAGCTGGCGATGAGCGACCCTCTGCTGTGGGTCGCCACCGCGAGCAAGGTGACCAAGCACGACGCCGTCTCCGGGGCGCAGCTCGGCTCGCTCACCGACTTGGGCAGCAACCCCAGCGTCAAGGACATCAGCGTCAAGGACACCGACCTGCTGGTGGCGCTCTCCGGCAGTTTGCGCTGGTACACCTTCGGCTACAGCACCACCACGTTCGTCAACAGCATCCCGGTGAGCGGAGCGCTCTTTCTCGAGCGCACGCAGTCGGACTCGGTGTGGGTGGTGAAGAGCAACGAGCTGGTGTGGGTGCGCACCTGGTCCCCGTCCAACATCGTCATCGCGAGCCAGGGCAACCCGTTCACCAAGTCGGAGACGCCGCTCGCCTTCGTCGCCACCGCCGACAACGACCTCTGGATCGGCACCAGCAAGTCGCGCCTGTTGCGCGGCGGACAGGGGGCACCGGCGGTCACCATCGCGCCGGCGGTGACCATCCGCGACCTCGCCTCCTTCCCGCGCGAGATCTCCAACCCGCTGGTGCAGTTCAGCTCCAGCGGCTGGACGGCCGACCCGCTGAAGACACTCGATCTCGTCTTCTACGACACCGGCTCGGGGCCGGACCCGGCGACGCTCGCCCTGGCGCCGACCGGCAGGGTCATCTGCCAGACCAACGAGCAGGGCGCCACCTGCACCCCCTCGCCGGCGTGGGCCGAGGGCGTGTGGAACGGCTTCACGGCGTCGATCAAGGACTACGCCGGCAACCTCTCGACCACGGTGACCGGCGGCATCGGGCGCGACACCACAGCGCCGGCGCTCGCCATCACCTCGCCTGCCGACGGGGCCGTGCTCACCAGCCCGACGACGCCGATCGCCGTCAGCTACTCCGACGCCGCGTCGGGCATCCAGCTCACCAGCTTCCAGATTGCGGCCGTCGGCGGCCCGGCGGTGACCTTCAACTGCACGAAGACGGCGACCAGCGCGAGCTGCACCGCCGCCGGCGGCTTCCCCGATGGCGTCTACACCATCACCGCGAGCATCCGCGACAACGTCGGCAACCTCGCCTCGCGCGCGATCACCGTCACCGTCGGCGCGCCGGTGGACACGACGCCGCCGACGATCGCCTTCACGGCCCCGCGAGCGGCGTGGTCGGTGGCCGATGCGACGCCGCTGCTGCGCGTCGCCTACAGCGACACCGGCGGCGGTGTCGGTGCCGGCATCGACCCGCCGTCGCTGCGCTTCACCGCGGGCGGTCAGCCGCTTGCCGTCAACTGCACCTATGCGCCGACGGGTGCCGGCTGCGTGCCGCAAACGCCGTTCGCTCTCGGGCCGGTGAGCGTCAGCGCCAGCGTCGCCGACCTTGCGGGCAACCGATCGACGACAACGACCGCGAGCTTCTCTGTGGTCACGCCGATCACCGAGGTGCGCGGCGTCGTGCGGCTCACCGACGGCTCGCCGGCTGCTGGGGCGGAGGTGTTTCTCGTCGGCAGGCCGGGCACCGTCGTGACGGCGGCGAGCGACGGCTCGTTCGTGCTGCCGGGGGTTCGCGTGCTGCCCGGAGAGCTGCTCGCCGTCGGCGCGCGCGCCGAGGTCGTGGGTACGGCGGTGCTGGGCGGCGTCAACAACGTGGCAGCGGCATATCCGACCACCACACTCGCGCCGATCGAGCTCGCCCCGCCCTGCGCTCTCTCCTTCAGCAAGGAGTTCCCGCCGGGGCTGGGGCTCGAAAACTTCCGAACCGTCGAAACGGCGGTCATCTTCGACGACGGAACGGGCCCCGCTCTCTACGTCGGTGGGACCTTCAACAGCATGGGCGGCGTCGGGGCGTCTCACATCGCCCGCTGGAACGGCAGCGCCTGGAGCGGTATTGGCGGCACCGACGGCGAGGTCAAAGCGTTGGCAGTGTTCGACGACGGCACGGGACCGGCGCTGTACGCGGCGGGGTCCTTCTCATCGGCCGGTCTGAGCGTCGTGAACAACATCGCGCGCTGGAACGGTACGACCTGGTCGCCGCTCGGAGCCGGGCTGAGCAACGTCGTCTTCGCACTGGCGGTCCTCGACGACGGCACCGGGCCCGCGCTCTACGCGGCTGGCGGTTTCATCAGCGCCGGCGGCGCACCGGCCGCCCACATCGCCCGCTGGGACGGCTTTGCGTGGTCGCCGCTGGGGGCCGGCATCGACGGCTCGGTCTACGCCCTGGCCGCCTTCGAAGACGGCAGCGGCCCGGCGCTTTTCGCCGCGGGCGTCTTCACGCACGCCGGCGGTACCGATGCCGCGCACGCGGCCAGCCGCGCAGCCAGGTGGGATGGTCAAGCCTGGTCGGCGCTCGGCTCCGGGCTCGACGCGTCGACGACGACGCTCGCCGTCTTCGACGACGGCACCGGGGCCGCCTTGATCGCGGGCGGCTACTTCGCGACCGCCGGAGGAACGACGGCCAACGGCGTCGCGATGTGGAAGGGCGGCGCGTGGAGCCCGCTCGGATCCGGACTCGACCGCGCCGAGCAGTTTGCCGTGTTCGATGATGGCCGAGGCGCCCAGCTCTACGCGGTAGGCACGTTCTCGGGCGGGATCCGGCGCTGGGACGGCCAGCGCTGGCGCGGCGTTGGCGGCGGCCTCGGCAGCTGGGCGCGGTCCCTCGCGGCCGACGCTACTCCCAGCTATCCGGCGGGTCTGTTCATCGGCGGTGGCACGTTCACGACCGCCGGCGGCATCCCGGCACAGGGCATCGCGCGCTGGCGCCGCAGCTGTGCAGACGAGGCGGCGCCGACGCTACGCATCACCAGCCCGCCCGCCGGGCTCGTCAGCGCGGCGAACACCCTCACCATCGCCGGCACCGTCTCGGAAGCAGCCACCGTGACCGTCGGCGGGCAATCGACGTCCGTGGACGCGCAGGGCGCCTTCAGCCGCAGCGTGACGCTCGTCGAGGGCGGCAACTCCTTCACCGTCGTCGCCACCGACGCGGCCGACAACAGCGCGCGGGCCGAGGTCAAGGTCCTGCGCGACAGCGTGGCCCCGACCCTCCGCTTCGTCTACCCGGCTGCCGGGCAGACGCTGACGACGGCGCTGCCGCGGGTCGAGCTCGCCTTCACCGACGTCTCGGGCGCCGACGCCGAGACGCTGAACCTCACCGCCGGTGCGCTGACGCTGGCGCGGGTGTGCAGCGGCGGCGGCGACCTCATCCGCTGCCAGCTCGCCACACCTCTGCCGAGCGGCTCGGTAACGCTGGGCGCCCGCGTCCGCGACGTCGCCGGGAACCTGTCGGCCCTGGCCCAGGTGACCGTCACGGTGACGCCGACGGCCGCGAGCGGCACCACCACGATCGCGGGCACCGTCGAGCTCATCGGCGGTGCCACCGTGGCCGGCGCGCGAGTCGCCGTGCAGGGGCAACCGGGCGCCACAGCAGTCAGCGGCGCCGATGGCTCGTTCCTCATTCCGGGAGTGCTGGCCACTGCTGGTCAGCCGCTGACCGCAATCGCGCGTCTCGACGGGCAGGCAGACGTACAAGTCGGTTTCGCCACGCTCGCCGCACCCGTGCTCGGCGGCACCACCAACAGCGGGCGGATCACGCTGCGGCCGGTGTGTCCGGCCTCCTTCGACACTGGATTCATCGCCGGCTACGGCCTCGACGGCGACTACCCGTGGAAGTTCCCCAACAACTTCGACACCTACTTCAAGACGGCGGTGCGGGCGCTCGTGGTGTACGACGACGGCAGCGGGCCGGCGCTCTTCGTAGGTGGCAGCTTCAAGCAGGCGGGCGGCATCCCCGCAAACTTCATCGCCAAGTTCAACGGCACCAGTTGGAGCGCGCTCGGCAGCGCCTCGTCGCTGCGGGGCCACGGCACCAACGGCTACGTCCAGGCGCTGGCGGTGTTCAACGACGGCAGCGGCCCGGCTCTCTACGCCGGCGGCTACTTCACCTGGGTCGACGGGATCTCGACGACGGGCATCGCGCGCTGGAACGGCACCTCGTGGTCCGCCGTAGGCGGCGGCGTTGGCGGCAGCGGCGTCACCGCACTCGCGGTGTGGAACAACGCCCTCTACGCCGCCGGCCGCTTCACCAGCGCGGGCGGAGTGGCGGCGCGCAACATCGCCAAGTGGAACGGCACCACCTGGTCGGCGCTGGGCGCCGGCCTCGGCCAGACCTGGCAGAACGTCTACACCCTCGTCGAGCACAAGAAGCTCAGCGGCAGCGGCACGGCGCTCTACGCCGGCGGCGACTTCACGGTCTCAGGAAGCACGGCGATGAAACGTGTCGCCGCCTGGGACGGGGGCACCTGGAAGGAAGTCGGCGGCGGCGTCGGCACCGCGACGAGCGACTACTCCTCGTGGTTCAACGTCTCGACGCTGACCGTATGGAAGGGCGACCTCTACGCCGGCGGCTGGTTCGCCGGCGCCGGCGCCGGCGGCAGTGTCGCCGCCGATTCCATCGCGCGCTGGGACGGCCGCAACTGGAGCGGCGTCGGCAACCTGACTGCCAGTGGCTGCCAGTGCATCGCGCCGCTGGGCCTGCAGGCCTTGCAGGCCTTCAACGACGGCACCGGTGACGCCCTCTACGCGCTGGGCGACTTCAGCATCCCGGGCAACGCCTCGTGTGGGGTCCTGCGCTGGAACGGCAGCACGTGGAGCGCCGCCGGCGGCGGTCCCTATCGCGCGTCCTGGGGCGGCTCGGCACTGCGGCTCTTCGACGATCCCGCCGACGGCGTCGCCGCGAAGCTCTTTGCCGGCGCGAACCTCGGCGCGTTGACGGTCAGCAACCAACCGCTCAAGGGCCTCGCCACGTGGGACGGCTCGGCTTGGAGACCGGTCGGTACGGGTATAGCGGCCGACGTGCTCGCGCTCGCGAGCTTCGACGACGGCTCCGGCCCCGCCCTGTACGCGATGGGCAAGGCCGCTCAGCGGATGAGTCTGGCCACGCCGCCCGCAGGCGGACGGCCGGGCTTCAGCGACCTGCCGGCCCTCGGCGGCGAGGCAAAGACGCTCGCCACCGTAGATTTGGGGACTGGATCGCAGCTCTACGTCGGCGGGGATTTCACGGTTGCGGGACCGCTGGCAGCCAACGGCATCGCAGTCTGGACCGGCAGCAGCTGGGCACCGCTGGGCAACGGGCTCGACGAAGTCGAAGTCCTGGCGACTTACGATGGGCCCGCCGGAAAGGTCCTCGTCGCCTCGGGTGGCCTCGAGCCTGTCACCGGCACCCACGGCTTCGGCCTCGCTCAATGGGACGGCTCGGCGTGGAAAGCGCTGTCAGCCAACACCAGCGGTGTCCTCGCGCTCGCCGAGCACGACGACGGCAGCGGCAACGCGCTTTACGCGGGCGGCGGCTTCGAAGCCATCGGTGGCGAGCCCGCGTTCCGCATCGCGCGCTGGAACGGCAGCGAGTGGGCGCAGGTGGGAAGCGGGCTCGGGCCCGCTGAGGGCGGGGGTGTCGTCACCGCATTGACAGGCTTCGACGATGGCTCGGGGCGGCAGCTCTACGCGGTTCTTCGCGATTCCGAGGGCCCCGGCGGAGTGAGCACCGTCATGCGCTGGGACGGCACGAGCTGGGCAGCGATCGGAGGGACCTTCGACGGCGCCGTGCGCAGGCTCGTCGTGCTCGATGACGGCACCGGCCAAGGCCTCTACGCGGCCGGTGACTTCGCCAAGTCAGGCACGACCACCGTCAACCGCATCGCCCGCTGGAACGGTACCGCCTGGGTGGCGGCCGGCAGCGACCTCGGCTCGGGCACCGTCTACGACCTCCTCGCCTTCGACGACGGCACCGGCCCGGCCCTCTTCGCCGGCGGCCGTTTCGCCTACGGCAGCTACGGCAAGCGCACCGACTACGGCTACCTCGGCGACTCGGGCGAGGTCTACTACCTCGCCAAGCTGCGGCGGCCGCTGCAGTGCACGGCGCCCGACACCACGAAGCCGACACTCGCCATCACCAGCCCGGCGGCGGGAGCGGTGCTCGACACGCAGACGCCCCAGCTCGACTTCAGCTACGCGGATTCCGGCTCCGGCGTCGACACCTCGACGCTGGCGGTCACCGTCAACGGCGCACCGCTCGCGCTGTCGTGCGCCTTCGGCCCCGCGAGCGCGACATGCACGCCTGCCGCCCCGCTTGGCGAGGGCCAAGTCGACATCGCGGCCACCGTGCGCGACGCGGCAGGCAACACCTCGATGCCGGCTGCGGTCTCGTTCCGGATCAGCGTGGGAGCACCGGCGCTCTCCATCGTCTCGCCGGGCGAAAACCAGCTCTTCACGACCAACACGGCCGCTATCACCGTCTCCTATTCCGCAGCCTCGGTGCCGCAGACGCTCGACCTGCAGACATCCCCGAGCGCGGTGGCCTTCAGCTGCACGCCTTCGAGCACGCAGGCAGTGTGCGTGCCCACTTCGCCCTACGCCGACGGGCGCAACACCTTGACCGCCACTATCCGCAACGGCGCCGGCGAAACCTCGCCTCCAGCGCAGGTGAGCTTCTGGGTGGATACCCAGCCGCCGACGCTGTCGTTCTCGGCACCGGCCGGCGGCGCGGTCGTCAACGACACCACTCCCACTCTGCGCTTCGCCCATGCCGACGCCGGCACCGGCATCGACCCGACAACGCTGGCGCTGACCGACGGCGGGGTGCCGCGCGCGACGACCTGCACGCTGGCGGCCAGCGAGCTCACCTGCGAGCTGACGGCGCCGCTGGCGGCCGGCACCCACACCCTGGCCGCCACGGTCAAGGACTTCGTGGGCCGCCAATCCACGCCGACCCAGGTCAGCTTCGAGGTCAACGACGACTTCACCGCACCAGCCATCATCGTGACCGCGCCCGCCGATCGCGCGTTGACGAACGCCCCGACGGTGGCCTTCACCGGCAGCCTCGACGAGACCGCGACGCTCACCGTGGACGGCGTGGCCGCCACTGTCGACGCGCAACGCCAGTTCACGCTGTCCGGCGTGGCGCTGGTCGAGGGCCTCAACCGCTTCACGCTCGTCGCGACGGATCGCGTCGGCAACGCCACGACTCTGCTCGTCAAGGTCTTCCGCGACAGCACGGCTCCGCGCCTTGCCTTCACCCGCCCCCTCGACGGGCGCACCTTCGACTGGTCGGGTCCCGTGGAGGTACGGTGGGGCGACTCCGGCGGCGGCATCGACCCGGCGACGCTGCGGCTCTTCCTCGACGGCGTCGCGCTGCCGGCGACCTGCTCGGCCTGCGGAACGGGCGCCTCGTGCACGCCGACGACGACTCCGAGCCCGGTCTCGCGCGAGCTCACGGCGAGCGTCGCCGACCACGCGGGCAACGTCTCGGCTCCAGCGCTGGCGCGGCTCGGGCCTATCGACGACACCACGCCGCCGACCATCTACCTCAGCGCGCCGGTAGACGGCGACGTCGTACGCGCGCCGGAGGTCTACGTGTCGGGCGCCCTCAGCGAGCTCGCCAACGTCACCGTCAACGGCACGGCGGCGACGCTGGGCCCAGGAACGCAGTTCCGCTCGGCCGCGATGGCGCTCGCCCTGGGAGGCAACCTCATCGCCGTCATGGCGACCGACGTAGCGGGCAACTCGTCGACGCTGACGCTGCAGGTAGTGCGCGACTCGCAGGCGCCGTCGCCGATCGACCTCTCGAAGGTCACCGTGTCGCCTGCCGCGAATGCCTTGGCAACCGTGAGCGGCGCACCCGGCGCCGTGGCCCCGGCCGACGCCGGCACGCGCGTGCTGCTCGAGAACCTGCTCACCAGCGCGCCCGGTGAAGCGATCGTCGCCGGCGACGGCAGCTTCTCAGCGGTCGTCCAGGCGCTCGGCGGCGAGCAGATCGAGCTCGTGGCCCGCGACGCCATCGGCAACCGCAGCCCGCCCCGGCGTGCGACCGTGCCCGGCAACCCGCCGAGTCCCGTCGAGCCCGTCGTCGACGCGCTCGATCCCACGGTGCCCACCAGCACCTGCGCCGCGCTGGCGTTCATCCACCGGGGAGCGAGCCCGGTGCAGTTGGGCGTCGCCCCGGGCACCATCGACTGCGAGCGCATCGCGGCAATCCGCGGCCGCGTGCTCGACGCCACCGGCGGCCCGCGCGCGGGCGTCGTCGTCACCGTCCTCCGACACCCCGAGCTCGGCCTCACGCTCACCCGCGCCGACGGCGCCTTCGACCTGGTCTTCCACGGCGGCGGCGAAACCGTGATCGCCTTCGCCACGCCGGGTCTTCTTCCCGTGCAGCGCGTCGTGAGCGTGGCGTGGCGCGAGCGCGCGGTGCTGCCCGACGTCGTGATGGTGCCGTTCGACGGCAACGCCAACGCCGTCGACCTGACGGCCGCCACCGTCCAAGTCGCGCGCGGCACGCGCGTCACCGACGCCGACGGCGAGCGGCAGGCGACGCTGCTCTTCCTGCCGGGAACGACCGCGCAGCTGCGCCACGCCGGCGGCACCACCGAACCCGTGTCGACCCTCACCGTGCGGGCCACTGAGTTCACCGTCGGCAGCAGCGGCCCGGCCGCCATGCCCGCCGAGCTGCCCTTCGGCACCGGCTACACCTACGCAGTCGACCTCTCCGCCGACGAGGCGACGGCGGCCGGGGCCGAGTCGCTCAAGCTCTCGCAGCCTGTGCCCGTGTACCTCGAGAACTTCCTCGGCTTTGCCGCCGGCACGATCATCCCGGCGGGCTACTACGACCCGGCCCGCGCAACGTGGGTCGCGGCGGCGGACGGCCGCGTCGTCAAGGTGCTCGCGGAGGCGGGCGACGTCGCCGCTCTCGACGTCGACGGCTCGGGCTCTGCGGCGTCCGCCGCAGAGCTCGCGGCGCTCGGCATCGGCGAGGCCGAGCTGCGGCAGATCGCCACGCTCTACGACGCGGGGCAGAGCCTGTGGCGCGTTCCGGTCGGGCACTTCACCGCGTGGGACTTCAACCTGCCGGTGAAGCCGCCCGCCCAAAGCAAGGAGCCGAACCGCCCTCGCCCGCGAGGCGGCGATCGAACGAAGAGGGACAAGCCGTGCCTGTCGGGCGGCTCGATCATCGAGTGCACCAACCAGGTCCTGGGCGAGGTCCTCGGTGTCAGCGGCTCCTCGTCGACGCTGAACTACGCGAGCGACAGAGTCCCCGGCAGAAAGAGCGCCAACACCCTCGAGGTCAGCCTGACTGGCGAGCAGGTCCCGGCCGGTCTCGACCGCGTCGACGTCGAGCTGACAGTCGCCGGCAGACTGATCGCCCAGTCCTTCCCCGCGGCCCCCAACCAGAGCTGGACGTACACCTGGGATGGCCGGGACGCGCAAGGCCGTGCGACGCAGGGCCGGGAGCGGTACACCTTGCGGCTCGGCTACGTCTACGTCGGTCAGTACCAGACGCCAGGGGGAGGCCCGAACGGCTCCTTCGGGGGACCGGGCGGCGCGCCCCTGGGTCCGGCGCGCGGCGAACTGAAGCTCTGGCAGGTGATGCGCGGCGAGCTCGGTGCGATCGACGCTCGCGAGCTCTGGCAGCTCGGCGGGTGGAGCCTCTCGCCGCACCACGTGTATGACCCCGAGGAGGAAGCCCTCTACCTCGGCGACGGCACGCGGCGCCATGCCGACGCGATGAAGGTCGTCAAGACGTTCCAGACGATCGGCGTACCCGCCGAAGCCGACCTCGCGCCCGACGGCAGCATGTACGTGCTCGACGAGCAGGACGCTCGCGGCACCATCTGGCGCGTCCGCCCGGGCGAGGGCCGCGAGCAGGTCGCCGGCACGCAGGGCGCCACGCCCCCGGCGAGCGGCATGCGGGCCATCGACGCCGCATTTCCGTATCTCGTCGACCTGGCGATCTCACCCGACGGTCACCTCTACCTGCTCGACCACGGGCTCGCGGACAACCGCTTCCAACCGCCGCGCCACTACCCCCACATCTGGCGCGTCGAGGACGATGGCACCCTCACCGACGTGCTCGCCTACTGGTACGACGATCCGCTCGCCGAGATCGTCATGACCTCGGGAATGGGCGGCGTTCAGGACCCCAACGACCTCTGGAACCCCTACGAGATGACGTTCGGGCCCGACGGCGCCCTCTACGTCGCCGACGCCGCGGCCCATAGGTGGAACGACGACGACTGCTGCGGCCGGATGATCTCGATCATGCGCGTCGACCTGGCGCGGGAGGTCATCGAGCCCTACGTCCTCGGCAACATCGACATCGGCGGCGCGGAGCTGACCTTCGACGACCACGAGACCAGCGGCTCCTGGGTGCCCCTGGTCCAGGTCGGCGACATGGCCTTCAACAGCTGGGGCGACCTCTACTTCACCGTCCACACCAACTGCCCGAGCGTCTGGCGGCGGCGGTTCACCGGCGACATCGAGCTGATCGCCGGCGCCCGCGTGCCGGGAACCGGCCACTGCGTGGGCGACGACGGCGACGGCTTCTATGGCAAGCAGGCGCACCTCAAGTACCCCACCGGCATCGCCGTGCTGGACGACGGCAGCGTCCTCGTCGCCGACGCGTTGGCGCACAAGGTCCGCCGCATCGACATCGCCAACAACATCAGCACCATTGCCGGCACCGGTCAGACCGCCGACAACGGCGATCAGCGGCCGCCGCTGCTCACCAACCTCAGCGGCCCCGCGGACGTGCTCGAGCTACCCAACCGCCATCCGCTGATCCTCGACACCGGCCACGGCCGTCTGAGCGAGATCGGCACCGCCAGCGCCGCCGTGGAGACGACCGAGCTGCACGTCACTTCCGAGGACGGTTCAGCGACCTTCGTCTTCGACGAACGAGGCCGGCACCTCCGCACCGAGAACGCGGAGACCAGGCAGGTGCTGCTCACCTTCGGCTACGACGACGACGGCCGGCTGGAGACGATCACCGACGCCTTCGGCAACCAGACCCGGGTGGAGCGCAATGCCGCAACGCACCAGCCGGAAGCGGTCGTAGCGCCCTTCGGCCAGCGGACCACCCTGACCGTCGATGCCGGCGGCTACCTCGAGTCCGTCACCAACCCCGCGACCGAGAGGGTGGACCTCGCCTACCACCCGAACGGCGGCCTGCTGAAGACCCTCACCGACCCCAACCGCAACGTTCACACCTTCCGCTACGACGCTCTCGGCCGTCTGCACCGCGACGAGGACCCGCGCGGCGGCTTCACCGAGCTGACCCGCGACGAAACCGACGGCAGCTTTACCGTCACCAAGCGCAGCGCCGAGGGGCGCCTGACGACCTACACCACCGTCGAGCTGCCGACCGGCGAGAGGCGCGTCACCACAACGCTGCCCGACGGCACGACCAACGTGCTGCTGGCGGCCGGCGACGGCGGTCGCAAGGACCTCGTGCACGCGGACGGCTCGACCGCGAAGATGGACGAGCAACCGGACCCGCGCTTCGGGATGCAGGCGCCGGTGCCCGGGCAGGTGACGCTCACGACGCCGCTCGGCAAGAACTACGTCACCAGCAGCAGCCAGCAGCTCCAGGTCGACGCCTCGGGGCAGCCGCAAACGCTCACCAGCACCCTCGCCGTCAACGGCAAGGCGGCGACCAGCGTCCAGGACTTCAGCGCCCGGCGCGTGACCTTGACCTCGCCCGCGGGGCGACAGGGCGTCACCCGCTATGACCAGTTCTCGCGCCTTTCGCGCAGCGAGCTTCCCGGCGTCGAGCCGGTCAGCTACACCTACGATCCCCGTGGCCGGCTCGAGACGGTGACCCAGGGCGGCCGCACGGTCACCTACACCTACGCCCCGTCAGGCTTCCTGGAACGGGTCACCGATCCCCTCGCCCGCTCGGTGCACTACGAGCACGATGCGATCGGCAGGGTGACCAAGCAGGTGCTCGCCGACTCGCGCGAGGTGCGGTTCGATTACGACGACAACGGCAACCTGACGTCGGTGACGCCGCCGTCGCGACCCGCCCACGAGTTCGTCCCCAACTCCGTCGACCTGCCGGAGCAGTACAAGGCACCGGACGTCGGCGAGCCGTCGCGCACGACGGTCGTGCAGTACAACCTAGACCGGCAGGTCACCCAGGTCACGCGGCCGGACGGCCAGAGCGTCGTCTTCAACTACGGCGCGGCGACGGGACGGCTGGAGAGCTTCACCAGCCCGCGAGGCACGACGAGCTTCACCTATCACCCCACGACGGGGAACGTCAGCTCCGTCAGCGATCCCGACGGCGGCGGTCTGGCCTACGCCTACGACGGCTCGCTGCCGCTGTCGGTGACCTGGAGCGGGCCGGTGGCCGGCTCCGTGGAGGTCGGCTACAACAACGACTTCCGCGTCGACACGCAGCGCGTCAACGGCGGACACGAGATCACCTTCGGTTACGACCTCGACGGCTTCCTCTCGCGCGCCGGCGCGCTCACCCTCGACCGCCGGTCCGACAACGGGTGGCTCTCGGGCACCGCCCTGGGCGCCGTCACCGACATCTACGCGTACACCAACTTCGGCGAGCGGCAGGACTACTCGGCGAACGTCGCCGGCAACCTGGCCTTCCGCGAGGAAGTCACCGAGCGCGACGCGGTCGGGCGGATCAAGACGCGGCGCGAAACCATCGGCGGCACCACGTCGACCTACGCCTACACCTACGACGCGGTCGGCCGGCTGACGCGGGTGGAGAAGGACGGCGCCCTCTACGCCGAGTACGGCTACGACGGCAACAGCAACCGGACGACGGCCACCGATCCCCTCGCCAGCTTCACCGGCACCTACGACGAGCAGGACCGCCTGCTCGCCTACGGCAACGCGACCTACACGTACACCGCCAACGGCGAGCTGCAGGGCAAAGCCAGCGGCAGTGCGAGCGTGCAGTACGGCTACGACGTGGCCGGCAACCTGCGGCAGGTCACGCTCGACAACGGCATCGTCGTCGACTACGTCGTCGACGCCGCCAACCGGCGCGTCGGCAAGAAGGTCGACGGCACGCTGGTCAAGGGCTTCCTCTACGGCAGCCAGCTCGGCGTGGTGGCCGAGCTCGACGGCACCGGCGCCGTCGTCAGCCGCTTCGTCTACGGCCCCACCGGCCACGTCCCCGACTACATGGTCAAGGGCGGCGCCACCTACCGGATTGATCGCCGACCACCTGGGCAGCGTGCGCCTGGTCGTCAACAGCGCCGACCGGCGCCGTCGCCCAGCGGCTCGACTACGACGCCTTCGGCCGCGTGGTGCTCGACACCAACCCCGGCTTCCAGCCCTTCGGCTTCGCCGGCGGCCTCTACGACCGCCAGACCAAGCTCGTCCGCTTCGGGGCCCGCGACTACGACCCCGAGACCGGCCGCTGGACGGCGAAGGACCCGATCGGCTTCAGCGGCGGCGACACCAACCTCTACGGCTACGTGCTCGCCGACCCGATCAACGGCATCGACCCCGCCGGCCTGTTCGGCCTCCTCGACGCCGTGCAGCTCGGCCTCGACATCATCGGCGTGATCCCCGCGCTCGGCGAGCCGGCCGACATCCTCAACGGCGTCATCTCCCTGCTGCGTGGCGACTGCGTCGGCGCCGCTCTCTCCTTCGCCGCCGCCGTCCCGGTGGCCGGCTGGGCGGCAACGGGTGCCAAGTGGGGCCGCACCGCCGTCAAGTACAGCGACGAAATCACGGCGGTGGGCAAGAACTGCCTCTGCTTCACCGAAGGCACCGAGGTGCTCACCGACCAGGGCGAGAAGCCGATCGAAGAGATCGACGTCGGCGACCGGGTGCTCGCGCGCGACGAGGAGACCGGGGACACCAGCTACCGAGTGGTCTCGGCGACCTTCCACCGGCAAGCCGACGAGCTGGTCCGCGTCGACGTGGGCGCGGACAGCATCGAAGCGACCGTGGAACACCCCTTCTGGGTCATCAGCAGAGGCTGGACCAAGGCCGAGGAGCTACGGGTCGGTGAGCTGCTCCTCGATAGCACTGGCGCCGAAGTCGTGGTTCGCGGACTCGAGCGTGAGCAGGGCGACTTCACCGTCTACAACTTCGGCGTCGAAACGCTGCACAACTACTTTGTGTCCCAAGACCGAGTCTTGGTACACAATACGGTGTGCGCACTACCCGCCGCGTTGGCGGCCGGGGAATCGACTACGCATGTTTACAAGGGCTTGAAGAATGGCGAGGATGTCTACACGGGAATCACTACTGACATCGCTCGGCGACAATCCCAACACGGCGAGCGGTTTCTCCTCGAGCCGCTCACGCTTTCCCCGCTGAGGCGAGGCGAAGCTCGCGCCATCGAGCAGGCACGAATCGCCAGGAATCAGGGGCAGAACATTCGCAATAGCATCAGCCCCAGGCATTCTTGGTACCAGGACGCGGTGGCATGGGGCGAAGGCTGGCTTCAGGCAAACGGATTCTAGCGATGAATCTAAGAGTGCTTCACCCAACGACGAGAGCCCCAAGAGATGGCGACATCTTTGCCGTGCTTCCCCCGGATGACGTCTACCTATTCGGTCGAGTGATAGCGACCGACGCCCAGATCGGCCCGATGAAGGGCTGCCTACTTATTTACATCTACCGAGACCGGGAAACATCGCTCGACGAGGGGCCACCACCGCTGCAAAAGGAGAGACTCCTCCTTCCCCCAATCATGACGAATAGACTGCCTTGGCGCCGCGGCTATTTCCAAGTTCTGATCAGCAAACCACTGCAGCCAAACGAACGGCTTGAAACCCATTGCTTCCGGGACAGCAATGGCCGATTCTTTGACGAATACAACCATCGCCTTCCGGGACCTGTTCCGCCCGTGGGCCAGTGGGGACTCCACAGCTTCCGTACCATTGATGACGAGATATCGAAGGCCCTGGCCATTCCGCTCGCTCCCGACTGACCGCACCGACTGAAAATTATGGCGAACGAGCGGCCGTGCCCGAATGTAAGCGCTTACAGATCATGGCTGCGCACGGGCGCGGTTGTACTGGCTATTCTCTGTTGACGTGCGGCGTCGGCCCGCGGTAGTCTGCGCCCGTTCGTTTCCGCTCATCGAGGCCGTTGACTCTCCACTTCGCTCCGGCCCGTTCGCTTGCCGAGCGCCAGCTCGGCGTCTAGGGGAATCGGGCCGCTCCCATCCCCACCCGCAGAAGTCAGGCTGAGGACTGACGCTCGTCAGTCTTCGAACGCTCGGGCTCCACCGGCTTGCGGGCCGGTGCGGAGGGACACCTCATGGCGAAGCCGTCCTCGTTCGCGCGGTTGCTGCTGGCAACCGCTCTCGTCGTCACCTTCCACAACGCGGGCGCGGTACGCGCTGCCGATCTCGAGCTCCTCGGCTCGGCCTGGGCCGCCGGCTCCGCCGGCCTGCTCAAGGTCCGCGCCACGGACCACACGCTGTTGCTGGAGGTGCCGTCCGCCGGCAACGTTTCGACCGTAGCGATCGATCGCGCGCGCCGCATCGTCTGGGCGTACGCACAACCAAACCTCTACAGCTACGACTTCGCCGGCAGTCGGCTCACCGCGACGACGATCCCTGGTACCGGCGCCGAGTTCGAGCTCGTGGTGCGTCCGGCGGACGGCAGCGCGTGGCTGAGCGTCGACAGCCAGCTCCACAACGTCACCGTTGGGGGCCAGCTCGTGCGGTCGGTCGCCGGCCCAGGCATCGTCAAGGAGCTCGTCGTCGACGGTGCTTCGGCCGTGGTGTGGGCCGCGACGGCCAGCAAGGTGACGGCGCACGATGCGATCACGGGTGCGCAGATCGGAAGCGTCACCGACCTGGGCAGCAAGCCCAAGGTCCAGGACATCAGCATGGTGGGAGCCGATCTCTGGGTGGCGCTGTCGGGGAGCTTGCGTTGGTACAAGACGGCCGGCGCGACCACGACTTTCCAAGCGCAGAAGAGCATGAGCGGCGTGCTGCTCATCGACCAGGCCGCCACCACCAGCGGCGGCGTGTTGTGGGTGGTCAAGAGCAACGACCTGGTGGTCCTCGACTTCAACTTCACGGGTCTGATCCTCAGTACCGGCAGCCTCGGCAATCCGTTCGCCGCGGGCGAGACCCCGGTCGCCATCGGGGCCGTCAGCAGCTCGCTGTGGATCGCGACCACAGCCTCGCGGTTGGTCGACGCCGACGGAACGCCCGTCTACCTGCCGATCACGCCGCCGGTGACGCTGCGCGACGTCGCCGTGTTCCCGCGTGAGACTGCGCGTCCATCGATCGCCTTCAGTACTGCCAGCGCACTGACCAACAATCCCTTCCTGCCGGTGAGCCTGACCTACAGCGACTCCGGCAGCGGCGTCGATACCAGCTCCCTGGTGGTCAGCGGCGGCAGCTCCGGAGCGGTCGCGTTCGGCTGCGCAACGGCGGCCGCGAGCGCCACCTGCACGCCGACTGGCCGCTACCCGGAAGGCCTCACCACGGTCCAAGGCACGATCAAGGACCTGGCTGGGAACAGCGCGATCGAAGCTTCGATGACGGTGCGCCTGGACACCCAGCCGCCCTCGATGGCGATCACCTCTCCAGCCGACGGTACGGTGCTCACCAACCCGAACCCGACCATCGCGGTCACCTACTCCGACACCAACGGCGTCAGGACGCAGTCCTTCCGCATGGCGGCCGGGGACCCCGCGATCTCCTTCACCTGCAACGTCACCAGCTCCAGCGCCAGCTGCACGGTTCAAGGCGGCCTGCCAGCGGGCACGCACACCATCACCGCGACGATCGAGGACGGCGCGGCGAACGCCGGCAGCACTGCGGTGACGGTGACCCTTCCCGGCAACGACACGACCCCGCCGGTGCTTGGCTTCGCCGCGCCCCGCGCCAGTGCGGCCGTCGCCGACACCACACCGCTGCTGAGGTTGTCTTACAGCGACGTGGGGATGGGGATCGACTACGCAAGCCTCGCCTTCACCCAAGGAGGCGAGCCGCTGGCGGTCTCGTGCATGTACGACACCACGAACGCTGGCTGCGTGCCGACGACACCGCTGCCGCTTGGGCCGGTGACCGTCACCGCGACCATCCGCGATTTGGCGGGCAACGTCTCGAGCGCCGCGACGGCGAGCTTCGCGGTGGTCGAGCCGCGCACCGACGTTCACGGCGTCGTGCGCCGCGCCGACGGCACACCGGCAGCCGGCGCCACCGTCTTCGTGCCCGGGCGGGCGGGAGCCTCGGTGGTGGCGGCGGCTGACGGCTCCTTCGTCATCTCCGCGCTGCCCGCGCGCTCCGGTGAGCGACTGACGGTCGCAGCTCGTCTGGCCGTCGGCTCGGACTTGCTCGCCGGCGGCGTCACCACGGCGCCGGTCCTCGGCGCGACGACCGAAGTGGGTGCGATTGCGCTGCAGCCGCTCTGCGACTTCGGCTTCGAGGACGCGTTCGGGCCCGGCAACGACGTCTCCGGTCTCGCCGAAGCCTTCGCGGTCTTCGACGACGGCAGCGGCCCGGCCCTGTACGTCGGCGGCACGTTCCAGTTCATCGCGGGGCAGAACGTGGGGTACGTCGCTCGCTGGAGCGGAACGGCTTGGTCGACGTTGGGTAGCGGCATCAATGCCGGCGTCAACGGCGAGGTCAAGGCGCTCGCCGTCTTTGACGACGGCAGCGGACCGGCGCTCTATGTCGCCGGCGCCTTCGACCTTGCCGGCGGCCAGCCCGCAAGCAACATCGCGCGCTGGAACGGCACGAGCTGGAGCGCGCTCGGATCCGGGATCTCCAACGTCGTCAACGCGCTGGAGGTCTACGACGCCGGCTCGGGCCCGGCCCTCTACGCCGCGGGAGGTTTCGTGACTGCGGGCGGCGTCGCCGTCAACCGCATCGCGCGCTGGGACGGGTTCTCCTGGTGGGCGCTGGGCAGCGGCATCAGCAGCGAGGTCAAGAGCCTTGCCGTGTTCGACGGCGGCGGCGGCGCGTCGCTCTACGCCGGCGGCAGCTTCACCACCGCGGGAGGAGCTCCGGCGAACCGCTTCGCCCGCTGGGACGGAACGGCTTGGTCGGCGCCGCCGACGCCCGGCTACCCGGTGGCGACGATGGCCGTGCACGCCGACGCGGCGGGCGTACCCGCGCTCTTCCTCAATGGCGGGCTCGGCGTCTCGAGGTGGGACGGCACGACGATGACGGCGCTGTCCGGCAGCCCCATTCCCAGGGAGCTGCTCTCCTTCGACGACGGTCAGGGCGCTCAGCTCTACGCCGCCGGCGACGCCCCTGGGCTGTTGCGCTGGGACGGCGACGTCTGGCGCGGCGCCGGCGGTGGGCTCGACCGCATCGTGCTCGCGCTCGGACTCGAAGCAGGCTCGGACTTCCCGCTGCCGCTGATCGTCTCGGGAACCTTCACCACGGCCGGCGGCGCGCCCCTTCCCGGCCTCGCTCGCTGGGCGCCGCAGTGCAACCCACCCGACCGCGAGGCACCCGGCATCCGCGTCACCTCGCCGCTGCCGGGCTCGGTCACCACGGCGAGCTCGGTGACCATCGCCGGCGACGTCGACGAGCAGGCGACGGTGATCGTCGACGGGCAGTCGGTGCCCCTCGACGGCCAGAGGCGGTTCTCGAAGGGCCCCGTCGCGCTAGCCGAAGGGCTCAACGCGTTTGTCGTCACGGCCACCGACGCGGCTGGCAACGCTTCGCGCGCCGACGTGCGTGTCGTGCGCGACTCGGTGGCGCCGACCCTACGCTTCGTCTACCCAGTGCAGGGGCAGACCCTGACGACCTCCTTGCCGCGGCTCGAGCTGGCGGTCACGGACGCAGTCGGCGTCGATGCGCGGACGCTCACCGTCACCGCCGGCGCCGCCACGTTGCTGTTGAGCTGCAACGCCGGCGCCGAGCTTCTGCAGTGCACCCTCGCGGCGCCGCTGTCGAGCGGCTCGGTGACTCTCGCCGCGCGCGTGCGGGACCTCGCGGGCAACCTCTCCGCCAACACGCAGATCACCGTCACCGTCTCCCCCACGGCCGCGAGCGGCACGACCTCGATCGCCGGGTCGGTGGGCCTCGTCGGCAGCGCGCCTCTAGGAGGCGCCCAGGTCTTCGTGCAGGGCCAGCCCGCGGCGCTCGCGGTCTCCGCCTCCGACGGCGCCTTCACCATCGCGGGCGTGCTGGCGACTGCCGGCCAGCCGCTCACCGTCATCGCCCGCCAGACCTCGGGCGGCGCGACGCTCGTCGGCTACGCCACCGCCGCCGCGCCCGTCCTTGGCGGCAGCACGAACGTCGGCCGCATCACCTTGCGCCCGGTCTGTGCCGCGAGCTTCGATCAGAGCTTCGTCGCCGGCTACGGCGTCGACGGCGACTACCCGTGGAAGTACCCCAACTTCCACGACACCGGCTTCGCGCCGCAGGTGCGCGCGCTGGCGGTCTACGATGACGGCAGCGGGCCGGCGCTCTACGTCGGCGGCACCTTCAAGCAGGCGGGCGGCATTCCCGCCAACTTCATCGCCAAGTTCGACGGTGTGCGCTGGAGCGCCCTGGGCTCGGCGGTGCGCGGCGGCGGCACGGACGACTACGTCCAGGCGCTCGCCGTCTACGACGACGGCAGCGGCGCCAAGCTCTACGCCGGCGGCTACTTCACCGCGATCGACGGGCAGAGCATCGCCCACGTCGCGAAGTGGAACGGCACGTCGTGGTCGGCCGTGGGCGGCGGCATCGCCGGCAGTGCCGTGATGACGCTCGCGGTGTGGAACAACGCGCTCTACGCCGCCGGGCAGTTCTCGACGGCGGGCACGGTGCCGGTGCGCAACGTGGCGCGCTGGAACGGCAGCTCGTGGTCGGCGTTGGGCAATGGGCTCGGCACCTCGAGCAACATGGTCTACGCGCTCGTCGAGCACAAGCGGCTCTCGGGCTCGGGCACGGCGCTGTGGGCGGGCGGCGACTTCACGAGCTCGGGCACCGCGGCGATGAAGCGCGTCGCGGTCTGGGACGGTAGCTCCTGGACCGAGGCCGGCGGCGGCGTCGGCACCGCGACCGACGACTACTCGGGCTTCTTCAACGTCTCCTCGCTCGGCGTCTACAAGAGCGAGCTCTACGCCGGCGGCTGGTTCCAGGGCGCCGGCGCCAACGGCAGCGTACCGGCGACCGGCGTCGCGCGCTGGGACGGCCGCAAGTGGAACGCGGTGGGGAACATCGCGGTCACAGGCTTCCTGATCCAGGAGCCGGCGGGCGTGCAAGCGCTTTCCGCCTTCAACGACGGCGGCGCCGACGCCCTCTATGCGCTCGGCCTCGTCGATCTCGCGGGCCTCACGCCGCGGCGAGACGCGTTGCGCTGGAACGGCAGCGGCTGGTCGGGGAACGGCAACGGGCCGGCGGGCTCGAGCTACGGCGGCGCGGCGCTACGCACGTGGGACGACCCCACCGACGGGGCGTCGGCGAAGCTCTTCGCGGGATCGGGGATGAGGTCGTTCGTCAACAGCGGGCTGGAGGCCAAGGGGCTCGCGACGTGGGACGGTGTGGCGTGGAGGAGCGTCGGCGCCGGGCTCGGCTACGACACACGCGCGCTGGCGGTGTTCGACAACGGCTCGGGCGCCTCTCTCTACACGGCCGGCAACGGCGTCAAGCGGATGGGCCGCGGCGCACCGCCTACGGGTAAGGCGCCCTCGTGGACCGAGCTCCCCAGCCTGTACGGTGGGAACGTCCTCGACGACGCCATCAACGTCCTCGCGGTTCTCGACGCCGGCAACGGGCCCGCGCTCTACGCGGCGGGCCAGTTCATCACGCCGGGCCCGTGGTCGGCGACCTCGGTGGCCCGTTGGGACGGCGGTTCCTGGGTGCCGCTGGGCAGGAGCTTCGCGCAGACCTACACGAGCACCGCGCCGGTCATTCGTGCCCTCGCGACCTTCGAAGGCCCCGCCGGCCGCGTCCTCGTCGCCGGCGGCAGCATCGGCACCATCGACGGCGTCGCCTTCGGCAACCTCGCGCAGTGGGACGGCGCTTCCTGGCAGCCGGCGGGCAACGGCGTCTTCGAAAACGCCGACGTCCATGCCCTGGTGCAGCACGACGACGGCAGCGGCCGAGCGCTCTACGCCGCCGGCGACTTCCGCTTCATGGGCGGCGAGCCGGCCGGGGGCATCGCTCGCTGGGATGGCTTGCGTTGGTCGGCCGTCGGCCGCGATGTCGCGCGGCGGTACCGCTCGCTCGCGGTCTTCGACGACGGAAGCGGGCCGAGGCTCTTCGCCGCGGCGAGCCTGAGCCTCGAGAGCGAGCTCTACGCCCAGCAAGTGCTGCGCTGGGACGGTAGCGCCTGGGCTGCGGTCGGCGCGACCTTCGATGGAGCGATCGAGAAGCTGGTCGTCGCCGACGATGGAGCCGGTCCGGCGCTTTACGCCGTCGGCGCCTTCGTCAAGGCGGGCGCGACGACGGTGAACCGCGTCGCACGCTGGGACGGCACGGCGTGGGTGCCGGCCGGAAGCGACCTCGGCTCGGGGACCGTGCGCGACCTCGTCGCCTTCGACGACGGCACCGGGCCGGCGCTGTTCGCCGCCGGGAAGTTCGCGTACGGCAGCTACGGCAAGAAGAGCGACTACGGGTACCTGAGCGCCGCCGGCGAGGTCTACTACCTCGCCAAGCTCCGCCGGCCGCTGGTCTGCAGCGCCCCCGACGCCACGCCGCCAGCGCTCACCATCACGTCGCCGGCACAAGGGGCGATCCTCGACACGCTGACGCCGACCATCACGCTCGCCTATAGCGATGCCGGCTCGGGCGTGGACACGGCGAGCCTGGTGTTGACGGCCAACGGGTCGCCGCTTGCTGCGACGTGCTCTTACGGCATCACGAGTGCCACGTGCGCGCCAACCGTGCCGCTGGCTGAAGGGCAGGTCGACCTGGCGGCGACGATCCGCGACGCGGCGGGCAACGTCTCCGCCGCGGCGACGGTGTCGTTCCGCATCAGCATCGGCGCGCCGTTCGTCACCATCGTCTCGCCGGCCGACGACGCGGTGCTCGCCAGCAACATGCCGCGGCTCACCATCAACTACTCCAGCGCCTCCATTCCGTCGACGCTCGAGCCCCGGATCACGACCTCGCCCGCGACGGTCTCCATCGAGTGCACTGCGGAGGGAACCCAGGCCCTCTGCGATCCCACGCCTCCCTATGCCGACGGCTTGACCGTCATCTCGGTCACCATCCGCAACGGCGCCGGACAGCTCTCGGAGCCGGCGGTGGTGCACTTCACCGTCGACACGCTGGCGCCCACGGTGGGCTTTACCGCGCCAGCGGCGGGAGCGACCGTGCGCACCGGCCGGCCGCAACTGCGGCTGGCGCTCGCCGACGCGGGCGCCGGCGTCGACACCGCGACCTTCGAGGTGCGCGAAGGCGGTCAGCTCGTGGCGCTGAGCTGCGCCTTCGACACCACGGGCGCCACATGCGTACCCGTCGCGGCGCTCGCCGACGGCGCGCACACGCTGAGCGCCACGGTGCGCGACCACTCCGGCAAGACGTCGACGCCCGCCGCTCTCGCCTTCACCGTCGACACCAGCGACACGACGCAACCGTCGATCGTCGTCACCACGCCGCTGCTCACCAACCAAGCTTCATCAGTCGTCGGTGGCAGCGTGAGCGAGGAGGCCACCGTCGCCGTCAACGGCGCGCTCGCGACCGTCGCCGGCGACCTCACCTTCAGCTTCGGGCCGGTGAGCCTGGCCGAAGGGTCGAACGCCTTCCACCTCGTCGCCACCGACCTCACCGGCAACGTGGGCACCCACGACGTCTCGGTGGTCCTCGACACGGCGAGGCCGGCGCTCGGCTTCGTGACACCGGCGCCGGAGAACCTCTGCAGCCCGACGGGCCAGGCGCTCGAGGTCTCGTGGAGCGACATCGGAGCGGGAATCGACGTTGCCTCCCTGTCCTTCGCGGCCAACGGCGTCGCGTTGGCCGCGAGCTGCCAGTCGACCAGCGCCGGCGCGACGTGCACCGCGGGAACGCTTCCCAACGGCAGCGTCGACCTCCGGGCTACGGTGCGCGACCTCGCGGGCAACCTCTCGACCGCGGCCTCGGTACTCTGCGTCACCGATCCCGATCTGCTGCCGCCGCAGATCACCGTCTACGCGCCGGCGCCCAACAGTGCCGTGAACACGCCGGAGCTGCGGATCCTCGGCGCCCTCAGCAAGAGCGCCGCGCTCACCATCGATGGCCAGAGCGTGGTCGTCGCCGCCGACCTCAGCTTCCAGAGCGGCCCCTACACGCTCAGCGCCGGGCTCAACACCTTCAGCCTCGACGCGCAGGACGGCAGCGGCAACCTGGCGCACTTGTCGCTCGCCGTCACGTTCGACGCCAGCGTGCCCGAAGCGGTACGTGCCGACCGCGTGACACTGACCGAGCAAGCGCCGGGCGAACATAGCCTCGTCGGCGCCGCCGGTGCGGTGACCGTGGTGGAGCCCGGCGTCGCCGTCGCGGTGAGCAACCTCGCGAGCGGCGGTGGGATGGAGCTCACGCCCGCGGCCGACGGCAGCTTCCAGGCGACGCTCGTCGCCTTCGACGGCGACACGGTGCGCATCACGGTGCGCGATGCCGCCGGCAACGAAAGCGTCCCGGTCGACCTGCGCGCGTCCGGCGCCGACCCCATCCCGGCAGACCCCGCGGCCGTGGCGCCGCCGCTCGACCCCACTTCGAGCATCGACGCCTGCGACCTGGTGAGCTTCTTCTGGAGCGGGGCATCGAAGGTCCAGTTCGGCGTGCAGCCCGCGGAGATCGACTGCAACCGGCTCGCCGTCGTCCGCGGCCGCGTCGTTGACCCTAGCGGGGCGGGGCTTGTTGGGGTGCGCGTCGCGGCACTCTTCGAGCCCGGCTACGGCGCCACGTTCACGCGGGCCGACGGCAGCTACGACTTCGCGGTACGCGCGCAGGGCGAAGTGGTCCTCGCGTTTGCGAAGCCGGGCTTCTTCGCCTCCCGCCGCACGCTGCAACTGTTGCCCCAGCAGTTCACCACGATCGACGACGTCACCCTCCTGCCGCCGGATTCCCAGGTGACGCCGATCGACGTGACAGGAGGCGCCGGCCTGCAGGTCGCGCGCGGCAGTGTGGTCACCGACACCTGGGGCAGCCGGCGGCCGACGCTGCTCTTCCCTCAGGGCACGACCGCCACCCTCCGCTCGCCCGGCGGAGGATCTCAGACGGTCACCTCGCTCGAGATCAGAGCCACGGAGTTCTCGCAGGGCCAGGGCAGCGTGCCGGGAACGCTGCCGCCCGAGCTCGTTCCGTCCTTCGCGCTCGAGCTGTCCGCCGACGCCGCCGAGACCGCCGGAGCCGGCGTCGAGTTCAGTGGCGCGGTACCGGTGTACGTCGAGAACTTCCTCGACGCCGCGACCGGCAGTGCCGTCGACGTCTTGACCCTGGACCGCTCGACCGGCACCTGGATTCCCGAGCCCAGCGGGCGCATCGTCGAGATCGTCGGCATCGACGCCGGGCTCGCGGAGCTCGACCTCACAGGAAGCGGATCGGCCGCATCGCCGGCGGAGCTACTGGAGATCGGCATCGACGAGGCGGAGCGAGCGCAACTAGCGACTCTGTACCCGGTGGGCCAGAGCCTGTCGCGCATCGCTGTCACGCACTTCACCGCCTTCGCCGCGGGGCGGTTCTTGACGTCGCCGAGCCAGATGCCCACCCCCATCGTGCCACCTCCGGTCGCCGGCGACGAGACCAAGCTCGACTTCCCGGCGATCACCCCCTACGCCGGAACGATCGAATCGGACAACCAAGTCCTCGGTGAGGCTCTGGGCGTCACCGGTACCCCCTTCACCCTCCACTACCGCAGCGACCGGGTGCCCGGCCGCAAGGCTCCCTACCGACTCCGCGTGCACCTGACCGGCACGCAGGTGCCTGCGGGGCTCACGCGCGTCGAGCTCACCATCGACGTTGCGGGCAGCCACCATACCCGGACCTTCCAGACGGCGCCGAACCTCACCCACGAGTTCCTCTGGGACCGCCGCGACGGCTACGGGCGGGAGATCCAAGGACAGGCCCAGGCAACGGTCACGCTGCGCTACTTCGGGAACGACGACAGCGAGCCCGGACCCATCGAGCGTGCGGTCGGCAGGTTCACTTACGCCAACCCGATCGGCACCCTCGACGCCGCGAGTGCCCTCGGGCTCGGTGGTTGGACGCTGAGCGCCCACCACTATTACGACCAGCCCAACGGCACCCTCTACTACGGCGACGGTGGTCGCCGCACGTTGTCTTCCTACGCCAACGACCCGCGCGTGATCGAACGCGTCGCGGGTACGGGTGCGGTCGGCAGCACCGGCGATGGGACCGATGCCCGCCGTGCCAGGCTGAACCGACCGGCGGGACTCTCCGTCACCAAGGACGGCAGCCTGCTCATCGCCGACACCGGCGCGTGCCGGGTGCGCAAGATCGATCCCAACGGCAGGATCAGCACCATCGCCGGCTCGGTGTGCGGCGACGCTAACAACGGCCAGGGAGACGGCGGGCGAGCGACGGCGGCCGTGCTGGAGAGGCCGGTCAAGGCGGTCCAGACGCCGTCGGGCGACATCTACATCGCCGACCAGGCCGCTCACCGCATCCGCAAGGTCGACCGGCGAGGCATCATCACGACCTTCGTCGGCACCGGCGTGGCCGGCTGCGGTGCGAACCAGCTCGCCCATCCCCATGACATCGCCCTGGCGAGCAAAGGTGGGCTGCTGATCGCCAACGTGGGGATGTGGGACGGCGGTACGCGCATCTGCGACTCGATCCAACAGGCGACGCCCGGAGGCCTACTGGTCACCTTGGCGGACAGAACAGCGCGAAGCTGGTCGATCAAAGAGCCGCAAGGCGTGGCGGCTGGGCCCGATGGCAGTGTCTACTTCACACCGGTCAGCGCGCTGGTAAAGCGGCCGCCAGGTGGGGCCGAAGATCCTCAGCATCCCGGCTGGGTGGTCGCGGGATGGCCGCACTACTACCAGCAGCAGACCGGGGAACCCCCTCCGACGGTCTTTTCAGGCGACGGGCAAGCCGCTTCGCAGACCAACACCCGGTTCTTCCTGCCCGACCATCTCGCCGTCGGCCTGGACGGCACCGTCTACCTGGTGGATCGGCTGAACCAGCGCATCCGCACCGTCTCCACGGCCGAAGGGGTCGACACGCTGGTCGGTGGGGGGCCGACAATCCCCGCCGGCGACGGGATCGCAGCCCGCGGGGCCCGGCTTGCCGACCCCAGCGGCATCGCGCTGGACGAGGCGCGGCACGTCCTCTACTTCGCCGACGCCCAGCTGAGCCAGGTCTGGAAGGTGCGCCTGGGAGCGCGACCGGCCTCCTCCGACGAGACGGTGGTGCCCGAGCTCGATGGCAGCGTACGTCACATTTTCGACTCACACGGCCACCACCTGCGCACCGAGGACGCCATCTCGGGACAGGTGCTGATGAGGTTCTCAAACACCCAGTACGCTCAGTCCGGCGGCCGCATCAAGCATCTGCTCACCAGCATCGAGGACGCTTCCGGGAACGTCTCCCAGGTCGAGCGCAGCTTCGACGGCGAGGCGACAGGCATCGTGGGGCCCTTCGGTCAGCGGACGGCGCTGCAGATCAACCCGCTGACCGGCTACCTGACGCAGGTCTCCCACGCGGGCCAGGCGGTCGAGGTGCGGCACGACCCCGATGGGCTGCTGCGCACGCTCACGGATCCGCGCTCCGGGACCTACAGCTTCGACTACGACGGGGAGGGCCGCCTGCGGCGCGCTGGCGATCCGGCGAATGGCAGCCTGAGTCTCACCTACACCGAGCAGCCCGACGGCTGGAAGGTGGACCAGCTCACGGCGTTGGGGCGGACGAGCCGTGTCGAGGTCCACCTTCCTCCCGAGGATCCGGCCGTGACCACGCCGTTGTCGCCGGACGACCTCAGTCTGCGAGCGGTCACCGATCCCGCCGGCCTGCGTGCGACGGTGCGGGAGACCAAGGACCGCAAGGAGATCACCACCCTCCCCGACGGCATGACCTCCACGGCGCAGCTCGTGCCGGACCCGCTGCTGGGAGACCTCGCTCCCTACGTACAGAAAGAGACCGTCGAGACGCCATCAGGCCTGCGCCAAGTGGTGACCACCACTCGCAACTCCGAGGCGGTTTCCGAGGGCAGCCTCGACGCCTCGTCGCGCAGCGAGACGGTGTCTGCCAACGGCCGCACGTCCACCATCACCTACACGAAGAGCACCCGCACGGTTAGGTACAGCTCCCCTCAGGGGCGGCAGTCGACCACCTTGCTCGACGCCCTCGGTCGGGTCGTGCAGGAGCAGCTCCCAGGTATCGAAGCCGTGCGGACGTCCTACGACAGCAGGGGCCGTCTTGCCCGGATCGAGCAGGGGGCAACACGGGCGACCACTTACGGCTATGACGCGGAGGGTTTCCTCGCCAGCATCACCGATCCGCTGCAGCGCCAGACCAGCTTCGAGCGAGACGAGCACGGACGGGTGACGAAGCAGGTCCTCCCCGACCAGCGACAGATCGGTTTCAGCTACGACGCCAACGGCAACTTAACCTCGGTGACGCCGCCCAGCCGCCCGGCACACACCTTCGTCTACACCGCCGTGGATCGGCTCGAAACCTACCTGCCCCCCGCTGCGCCGGGAGCCGGTACGACGAGCTATGCCTACAACAACGACCGCCAACTCGAGCTGGTGACGCGCCCCGACGGTCAGACCATCGACCCGGCCTACGACACGGCCGGCCGACTGGAGTCGGTGGCGACTCCCTTGGGCGCCACCACCTACAGCTACCACTCCGCGACCGGGCATCTGGGCAGCGTCACCGCCCCGGCCGGCGGTGGCACCACGACCTACGGCTACGACGGCTCGTTGCTGACCCAGATCGGCCAGAGCGGACCGGTCAGCGGCACGGTGTCGTACGCCTACGACCGCGCCGGCGACGGCGCCTCGAACTTCTGGATCGCCTCGCGCACCGTCAACGGCGATGCCGCCGGCAGCGTCGCCTATCAATACGACAGCGACGGATTGCTGACAGCGGCCGGCCCCCTGCAACTCCAACGCGCCGCCGCCAACGGACTGATCATGGGCACCACGCTGCTGCAGACGACCGAGACGGTCGAGCGCAACGACTTCGGTGACGTAACTCACTTCCGGAGCACATTCGGCGGCGGGTGTACGCCGCCTGCGAGTTGCGCCGTGGTGCTCGACCAGACCTACACCCGCGACATCGGCGGCCGGATCAGCAGCCTGACCGAGACCCTCAGCGACCCGCTCAGCATCACGAGCGAGACGCACACCAACGTCTACACCTTCGACACCGCCGGCCGGCTCACCCAAGTGCAGCGCGACGGTGTCGTGTGGGAGACCTACGGCTACGACGGCAACTCCAACCGCACCTCTTGGACCGACCCCTGGGGCGCCGGCAGCGCCACCTACGACGACCAAGACCGCCTGCTCACCTACGGGACCAAGAGCTACACCTACACCGCCAACGGCGAGTTGGCCAGCAAGTCCGAGGGTGCGCATACCGTCCGCTACACCTACGACGTAGCCGGCAACCTGCGCCGCGTCGAGCTACCCGGTGGCACCGCTATCGACTACGTCATCGATGCCGCCAACCGCCGGATTGCCAAGAAGGTGAATGGGGTCCAGGTCAGGGGCTTCCTCTACGGCATCGGCGGAGCGCCGCTGGCCGAGCTAGACGGCGGCGGCGCGGTTGCCGCGACCTTCATCTACGCCAGCAAGGGCAACGTCCCCGACGTGATGCTCCGCGGCGGGAACACCTACCGGATCGTCACCGATCACCTCGGCAGCGTCCGCTGGGTGCTCGATGCAGAGACGGGCCAGGTGCTACAGCGGATGGACTACGACGCCTTCGGGCGCGTGACCTTCGACTCCAACCCTGGCTTCCAGCCCTTCGGCTTTGCCGGCGGCCTCTACGACTATCAGACCGGGCTGGTGAGGTTTGGGGCGAGGGACTACGACGCCGAGACGGGGAGGTGGACCAGCAAAGACCCCATCGGGTTTGCAGGCGGCGACACCAACCTCTATGGCTATGTCGTCAACGATCCGGTCAACTTCAAGGACTCGAGTGGCCTCATCGTCGAAACCGCATGGGACGCGGCCAACGTCGTCATGGATGTGGCCAGCCTTGCCACCAACGTGGCTGCTGGCAACATCGGCGGTGCTATCGTCGATGCCGTCGGCCTGGTTGTCGATGCGGTTGCCACCGCCGTACCGGGAGTCCCCGGCGGCATGGGGGTGGCAATCGACGCTGCGAGGGCCGCCGATCGTGTCGCCGACGGAGCTGCCGCAGCGAAGACCGTCGAGCATGCGCGCGGCTGGAAAGCCGGCGAATCAATACGTAACCTTACGGCTCGAGGCGACACGCCGGCCTGGAGCACCGTTCGACAGCGAATCTGGAAGAACGAAGCTCGCTCCGCGTCTTCTGAGGGGTACAATGCGAGCAACCTCGCGAGAATGCGTCGCGGATTGGCACCTCAACGAATCAATCCACGCACCGGGTCACTAGAGAGCATGGAGTTGCATCACATGCCAACCCGCCGTCAGGGCGGTCTCTTCGATGTTCAGAAGCTTTGGCCTGATGATCATGCGCTAGTCGACCCCTTCAGACGTACGGGGAATCCATAAACTCATGCCATCCTTTCAAGAAATGTTTACAGCGTCCAAGGGCCAGCCGGTCAGATATGGCCATAACATCGTCGTGTTGCTAGATCGGTTTCCAGTCACTCAAGGTGAGGTTGTGCGATTGTCATTTGAACACTGCGGAAGGCGCTGGAGACAGGCTGTCGTGCTGCGCACCGATGGCTTGCTTGAAATCGGAGGCCAGAAGATTGAGAAGGGAGCGGTCCTTTGGCAAGACACGGCTCCTCAAGAGGTTGAGATTCGCATTGTCGGCGATGCGACAAAGCTAGAGGTCAACAATGCGTGGGACGTTGGTGATGGCACGATCCAATCGTGGCACAACGGCGCCGCGATGATCGTTGAGGATTTACCCAGAGGGCGGCGCTATCGTTGTAATGACGGACATCCGGACGAGGACTTCGACGACCTTATTTTCCGGATCGAGAGACTCTAACGAGGGGGTGAGATTCGGCAGCGGAGGCTGTTCGTCAGACTCGTGTGCCTGCTGTCGAGCGGACTCGACGAGACAGCCGTGGCCCATCGTAGGGCGCGATTCCCCTGCGCCGCCGCTGGTGCCCCACCGCCGCGGGCGTGATGCCCAACCACTCGGCGACCTGGCCGTCAGGGAGCTTGCCGAGGCTCGCGACCGCTGCCGCCGTCCAGCGCGAGGCCGCGGGCGAAGAAAGACCGAGGTGGCGACGGCGGTTCTCCACCGCCCTCTCCGACCTGCCCAGCCGCTTCGCCGCCTTCGCGACAGGAAGCGCACGAACGACAGCGTCCTCCTCCGGAGCCCACCTCCGGACCAGCCGCTTCCTCATGCCCTGCCGCTGGCGCTTGCGCGCCACCGTCGAGACCTCGAGGCCCAGCTCCGCAGCCAGCGCGGCGTCCGGCACGCGACCGAGCTTGCCCAGCGCCTGCCGCGACCACGCACTCGGGCGGCTCGGCGGCGCCACGCCCAGGTCGCGCCGCAGCTTGTAGATGGTCGCCGTCGAAAGGCTGAATACGGTGGCGACCTCGTGCGTCGGCCGGGCGAGCGTGGCTCGCAGGGCCCGGGCGCGGACGACCTTGCGACGCGCCGGACGAGCCGATGGGATGCCGAGGCGTCGCCGTTCCTCGCGTACCGCGCGTGCGCCGATGCCGAGACGTTGCGCCACGACCGCGTCAGGCTCGCGCCCGAGCGCCCGCCGCATCCGTGGCGTCCACTCGACCTCCGCGGGTCGCGGCCGCACCGGCGGGATACCCAAGCGGTTGCGGCGATAGCTGATCGCGCCGGCGCTGAGGCGCCAACGCTTCGCCAGCCGGTTGTCGGGGACCTGGCCCAGCAGCCGGTCGCGGGCAACGGTCCAGAACGGGCTCCCTTGCGTCACCGGCGCGCAGAACGGCGGAATGCCCGACATGCAGCGCTTGTAGCTGACGCTCTTCGCCGAGATGCCGAGCTCGATGGCGACCTCCCGGTCGGTGGCCTCGCCGAGCAGCGCCAGCATCTCATCCGTCCACTCGATCGGTGGCCGGCGCTCCTGTGCGGCCGGTATCCCACGCCGCACGCGCTCCTCGCGCACCGTGCCGACGTTGAGGCCAGCCCGGCGAGCGAGCTGTCGATCGGGGATACGGCCGAGCAGCCTGGCCAGGTGGCGCGGCCATGGGAACTTCGTCGGGGCGAACGGCTCGCGCTGGACAGTGGTGCGCTTCCGCATGGCAGGACGTGCGGGCCGCGTGGGCTTAGGGTCCGAAGACGGTGCGGATCACCTGCGCGAGAGTGTCGCGATCGGGCTGGGTGAAGCGGCCTAGCTTCTTGAGTACCAATCCTTGCTCGAGCGTGGCGACGATGGGCTTGACCAACGACGGTTTGAGCAGCCCCGCTGCCTGCCAGTCGAGCACCTCGAGATCGCCGGGCCGCCCGGCGCTGAGCCGACCGGTGATGGCCATGAGCAGTAGGTCCGCCCGCGAGCGATGGAACAGCTGCGAGCTGACGACGACGGCCGGTCGTTTCTTGGTCCCGCGCTGGTCGGTGAATGGGAAGGCTACGAGAACGACGTCGCCGAAGTCATAGGCGGTCGTAGTCGGCATCTTGGGGGTTGTCCCAGACTTGCTCGAAGGCGGCTTGCGAGAGCTTGGCGCTCGCGCGCACGAGCTCGCGCTCTTCGTCTTTGAGGCGTAGGAAGTCCACGAAGTCCTCGACCTCTGATTGTTTGTCGGGTGGCAGCTCGCGGATCTTCTCGACCAGCTCCACTTCGATGCTGCGCGTGGTCATCGGCCCATGATACCAAGGCTTCACGTGGCGCAGCACAGAGCATGACTGGTTCGATTGCCCCTGGATGGCGGATATCTGCCCCCTCTCGCGCGGTTGACGGCCATGCCCTGCGTTCGATAATCTGCTGATCCGCTTCTTGCCCCGGCCGGATTCCCGCCCTGCTCCGGCCAGGTTTCCCGCCCGGGCGGCTTGCTCGGGAGTGATGGAGAGTGGGGACTCTGGCCCGCTCTCCGCGAGCAAACCTGGTCGGAGGACGTCCATGCGCGGTGGAGAGTGCTCGCCGTCGTCACGGCGCAACCCCGTCATCGCGAGCATCTTTCGAACGCAGCGAAGCGATCTCGTTGCCGCGAGATCGAGATTGCTTCGTCGCTGCGCTCCTCGCAATGACGGGAGCTTGGTCCCCTGGCGACGGGAAGTTTCGTCTCCTGGCGACGTGTCTGACGCCGCGCATGGTGCCCTCCGCATCGAATCGAGAGGGTGGTCCGGATGCCTAACTTCGAACAGCTCTTCGCCGCCGCTGAAGGCCAACCGGTGATCTACCAGGGCCGCAGGATCCAGCTCGCGGACGTGCTTCCGGTCAGAGCAGGCGCTCACCTGAGAGTCGTCTTCGAAGGCGCCGACAGTGAGTGGCGCCAGGCGATCATCCTCAAGTGCACGGCGCCGATGCGGGTGGCCGCGCTGCCGGTGCGCAGCCCGGCGGTGCTGTGGCACGGGGCCTCGCCGCGCGCCACAGACGTCAGGATCGATGGCGACGGCGAGCTGACGGTCAGCAACGGCTGGGACAGCGGCCGCGGCGTGCTGGAGTCGGGGCGCGACGGGGCGGCGATGATCGTCGACGAGACGCCGGCGCGGCGCCGCTATCGCTGCAATGACGGCTACCCGGATGACGATTTTCAGGACCTGGTGTTCAGGATCGAGCGGCTGCGCGACTGACGGTGCGCGGCGCCGGAGGGAGCGGTGGCGGTCGCGTCAGCGAGATTGCTTCGTCGCTGCGCTCCTCGCCATGACGGGCCGTCACTCGCGCCTCCCTGCCGCCTGCCTCAGCTCGTGCGCGCGGGCGACCAGCCGCACCAGCTCGGCCACCCGCTCCTGCCGCGGCCAGTCTTCGTTCACCACGGCGACGCGGCGCACGAGCTCGCCGAGGTCGTCCCCTTGAGCGCCCTGCCTGGCCCAGTAAGAGCCGCGCAGGACTTCGGCGAAACGGCCGACGACGGTGGCGAGGCGGAAGCCGCGGCTCGCGCCCTCCCACCGCTTGGCGACGGCGCCGCGGCGCAGCGGCTGCTCGATCTCGCGGAACGCCGCCGCTCCCGCCGGCCGCCAGCGCAGGCGCAGCAATGCCAGCGTCGCGTTGGCCAGATCATCCGGCGCATCCGGCCGCAGCTCGAGCTCGTAGAGCGCGCTCACCGCATGCCCCGCGCCCACCTCCCCGGCGTCCAGCGTGTCGTCGCGGAAGCGTTCGTCGGCGACGTCGCGGTTCTCGTAGCCGACGAGGCGCCAGCGTGAGACGTAGCGCGGGTCGACCTCGACCTGCGCGCGCGCCTCCGCCGCCACCGTCTGCAGCGTGACCGGCATGCGCGCGCTCTTCGGAATCTCGCGCGCCTTGATCGCGAAGCGCACCAGCAGGTAGCGGTCGCCCGGTGCCCACGGGTCGGGCGCCGCCTCGGCGGTGAGCGCGAAGTCGCCCTTGCCGGGCGCCGGGTCGCCGTAGTCGAAGGCGTTGACCAGCTCCTCGACGCGCACCGCCTCCGGGGGCGGCAGCTTGCCGTCCTGTAGGTAGCGGCGCACAACATTGTAGGAACCGGTGTCGACGTCGAGCGCGAAGGTGGAGAGGCGGTCGTCCTCGCTGTCGACGAAGGGGTTGACGCCGTAGCTCTTGAAGAAGACGTCGCCGTAGGGCTGTTCGTCGGGCTCGCGGGTGCCGCCGGTCGACGGCGGCAAGGTGGACGCCGGCGCCGGCTCGGGCGCGGCCACGGCGTCCGCCTCCGCGGGGGCCACCGGCGTCGCGGGCTCGGCCGCGGCAGCCGCGGCCGGCGCCGCCGCTTGCTTTGCCGCGAGCGTCCCCTCGGCATCCCGCTCGGTGCCGATGTCGACGCGGTCATTGAGCGATCCGCCAGTGATCGCGGCCGGCGGCGGTGGCGCCGGCGCGGGCGCCTGGCGGCGCGCCGCTACGCCATTCGATGCGATGGCCTGCTCGGCGGTGGGGTCGGGCTTGCCGGCGACATAGCCCAGAGCTTTCAGCTCCGCCTGCTCGCGCTGGCTGGGCGGCGCCACCCTGGCCGGCGCGTCCTCGGGCGGTGCCGCGAGCGCCATCGGCGCGCTGCTCGCCGCGCCGCCGCGCACGCCGGTCGGCACCTCCGTCGGCTGCGCGGGCCCACGCACCTGACGCTCGAGCCTCAGGCCCTGCGCGGCGCGATCGTCGCCCCGCTGCTCGGCAAAGCGGCCGGGGTACGCCGGAGCGGACGCCGGCGGCGCAGCCGACGGTGCTCCGGCGTACCCCAACGCGTTCCGGTCCCGAGGCTGCATCGCCCCGGCCGATCCGTCACGCGCTTCCGCAGGGGATCCGAATTCGTCCGTCGCTGCCGGCCGCGGCGGCTCCGCCACCTCCCCGAGGCCGACCTGGTGCCGCAGCGCCAGCCACGAGAGGGTGCCGCCGCCTACCAGCATCGCCACCGAAGCGGCGGCGAGCCACACCCGGCGCGGCAGCGGCCGGCGGAAGGGCAGCAGGTTTCCGGTGTCGGCCGGTGCCGGCGCCCTGACCTCGGCGGGGATCTGCCGGCGCAGCTCGTCGAGCAGACCGGCCGGCGGCTCAGGGACGCTATCGGGACGCAGCTTCTTGGCGAGCTGGCGATCGGTGAGTGGGCTCATGACGTGGGTTCCTCGAGGGCGAGGCGGAGGGCCGCGAAGGCGCGCTTGAGCCGCTTGCGGATGGCGACCGTGGTGATGTGCTCGAGCTTGGCCACCTCGGAGACGGGCAAGTCGCTCCAGAAGTGGGCGCTGACGGTGAAGCGCAGGTCTTCGGGCAGCGCCAGCACCGCGCGCCGCAGCCGCCCGGCTTCGTCGTCGGCGGCGTAAGTGGCGGCGGCGTCGGGCTCGGGGTCGGGCAGCGCCGCGGCGGTCTCGTCGGTGAGCTCCTGCATCAGCCGCGGGCGGCGCACGTGGTGGAGGAAGGTGTTGTAGGCAATGCGATAGAGCCAGGTAGTGAGCTGCGCCCGCCCCTCGAAGCGGGGCAGCGCCTCCCAGGCCTTGCGGTAGGTCTCCTGCGTGAGGTCGGCCGCCAGCTCGGCGTCGCCGCCGCACATGCGGAAGAGGGCGGCGTAGATCTGCCGGTAGCTGCTCTCGACCATCCTCTCCGCCGCGGCGCGGTCGCCGCGCGAGAGCGCGAGCAGCAGCGGCGCCGACGTCGCTCATCGCCGCGCCTCCTCCGGGGAACCCGGGTCTCAAGGCCACGCTGCCGCTGCCGCCAAGGCTCGAGCTACCTGAGACGGATGCTTCCATCGCCCCTTTGGAGCCACGGCGGCGGCGAAACGAAACCGCAGGCGAGGGGCATACCCCCGCCCGCGGCGCGAGAAAACGCGGATCGGCGAAGGGCCCCCTGGCGGGGGCCGGCCTCAGGCCCGTCGCAACAGGTGCGCGAGCAGGCCGATCACGAACAGGATGATGAAGATGAAGAACAGGATCTTCGCGATGCCCGCGGCGCCGGCGGCGATGCCGCCGAAGCCGAAGAGCGCCGCGACCAGCGCAACGACGAGAAAGATCAGGGCCCAACGCAGCATGGCTTCCACCTCCCCTGGCGCTCGCCGCGGCGGTAATCGTTACCACCGCGGAAGACGCCGTTACACGTCCTCGATCAGTTTCCCACTACGTCAGTTCCCACCCGGTCTAGTTCCCACCCGGGGGCGATGCCGCCGGCACCGGCGTCGGCGTCCTCACGTCGACCTGGGGCACCTCGACCGTCTTCTTCTCGGTGTTCACGTCCACGTCGGGCACGGTGACCTCGACCGGGGTGCTGCTGATCTCCACCTCGGCAGGCTGGACGTCGTACTCGGGCAGCTTGCCCCCTTCGACCTTGGGCAGCTCGCCCTCTTCGGTCTTCTTGACGGTGCAAGCGGTAAACGGCAGCGCTAGCACGGCCACTGCCAGGAACAAGGCAATCTTTGACCGCATGGGTTCGACCCTCCTCTGGGTCCGAGACATTCGGACCTCGGCCGAGCTAGAGCAAGGGTCGCGCCAACGGCGGGCCCGGCGCCGGCAGCGCGCGGCGGCCTACGGGCGGCCCGGCATCGCCGGCGTCAGCTCGACCCGCTCGTAACCCTTGGGTAGCGCGAACGCCGAGGCGGGCACCGCCTCTTCCTTCATCGCGGTGACCTCCATGGTGGTGGTGCTCTCGCTCTCGCGCCCACGCTGGTCCTTGGTCTTGGTCACCGCCACCATCTTGAGCGGCACGCCGTGGATGCCCTTGCTCACCTCGCTGGCGATCATGCGGTCGAGGTCCTCGATGCCGGTGCGCGGCTCGCGGCGCAGCCAGGCGCCGAAGCCGGCGTCGGTGAGCGCCGTGGTGGCGAAGGTGTCGGTGACGGTGTCGCTGTGGCTCGACTGCCCCATCCCCATCACCCGGATGTCGAGGTCGTAGCTGGTGCGGAAGCGGTAGTGCGTCGTCTGGTAGCCGAGGATCGCCGGGCCGGCCTCCTCGGCGAGCTTCTCCACCTTCTGGTTGGTGAAGCTGACCTTCATCATCGGCCCCATGCCCTTGAGGATGGCGCCGGCGCCCGCCATCAGGCTGCCGAGGTCGAACGCCGCGTAGGTCTTCTCCTCGGGGTCGACGAGGAAGAGCGTCTCGCCGCCGTCGCTGGTGATCAGGTAGCTGCCGGTGCCGACGACGGGGTTGTCGCTCTTGGCGAAGAGCACCTTGGCGTTGGCGCCGTCGACCCAGCCCTCGACCTCCATCGCCTGCTCGGCGCCGGGTACGCCTGCGGTCTTGGTGGTGGCGCGGTAGTGGACGCCCGCCTGCGCGGGCGCGGCGAGGGCGGCGGCGAAGAGCGCGGCGGAGGCGGTGGCGAGTAGTTGCTTCACGGGTGTTCTCCTGGCTGAGCTCACTGGTGTTTCAGGAACGGTCGAGAGGCAGGCCGGCGCGCTTCCAGGCGCCCATGCCGCCGGTGACGTTGACGACGTCGTGGCGCCCGGCGCGCTGCAGGAAGCTGGCGACGGCGGTCGAGCGGTAGCCGCCGCCGCAGAGCACCGCCAGCGGCCCCGCAGGCACCTCGGCGAGGCGCTGCGGCACGTGGCCGCCCATCAGGTGCGCGGCGCCGGCGACGTGCCCCTGCGCCCACTCGGAGTCGGCGCGGACGTCGAGCACGGTCGGAGCGCCGTCGGTGGCGGCGGTGGCGGCGCCGTCGAGCTGCGCCGCGAGCTCGCTCACCGACAGCTGCGGCAGCGTGGCGACAGGGAGCTCGCGCTCTGTCCAGGCCTGCATGCCGCCGTCGAGGAAGCCTTCGATGTGGTCGAAGCCCACGCGGACGAGCGCGCGCACCGCCGCCTCGACGCTGGCTGGATCGGCGGCGACCAGCAGCAGCGGGCGGTCGTCGGGCACCAGCCACCCGGCCCAGGTCGAAAGCTGGCCGTCGACGCCGATGCCCAGCGCCCCGGGCACGTGACCGCGGCCGAAGGCGAGCTGGTCACGCACGTCGATCACCACGTGCGTGCCGTCCTCGACGCAGCTCGCGGAAGCGCTCGGCCGGCAGCGGCGCGAGCCCGGGGAGTCCGCCGGGAAGGTGCCCGAGCAGCGGCGGCCCGTCGGCGTTGAGCGCCTTCATGCGCAGGTAGTAGGGAGGCAGCGGCGGTGAGGCGGCGAGCAGGCGCTCGACGAAGGCCTCCTCGGTCAGCGCCGGGTCGAGGTAGGGGTTCGAGACGCGCTCCGCACCGAGGGTGGAGAACGGCCGGCTGCTCATGCCGGCGCCGCACATCGAGCCGGCGCCGTGGCCGGGGTAGACCTCCATCGAGTCCGGCAGCCCGGCGAGCTTCTCGCGCACGCTCTTGAAGAGGGTACGGGCAAGCGCGTGCTTGGCCTCCTCGCCGAGCAGGTCGGGTCGCCCGAGGGCGCCGACGAAGAGGAAGTCGCCGGTGAGCGCCGCCACCGGCGCGTTCCGGACGTCGCGGGCGTCGCCGTCGCGCGCCCCGTCGTAGACCAGGAACGGTCAGGTGCTCGGGCGTGTGCCCCGGCGTGTGCAACGCCTCGAGCCGCACGGCGCCGAGCCGCACGGAGTCCCCTTCGCGCAGCAACGCGTGCGCGTGGAGGACCTCGTAGCGCTCGTCCTCGTCGTAGGCCGACAGCCGCAGCGTCGCCCCGGTCTGCAGCGCCAGCTCGCGGGCGCCGGAGGCGAAGTCGGCGTGGATGTGCGTCTCCAGCACGTCGGTGATCGTGAAGCCACGCTCGCCGCGCCCAGTCGACGTAGACGTCGACGTCACGCCGCGGGTCGACGACCGCCACCACGCGGGCCGCCTCGTCGCCGACGGCGTAGGAGTACTGCGCGAGTCCGCGGTCTTCGAAGCGCTCGAGGAGCATGGGCGGCCGAAACTGTAGCAGCCGGTCGCGAGGCGGTTAGGATCGCGGCCGTTGGTTAGGATTCACCCGGATGGCTGACGTCACCTTCCTCGGCGCCTGCGGCACGGTCACCGGCAGCATGACGCTGTTGCAGTGGGGCGAGCGCCGCATCCTCGTCGACTGCGGGCTCTTCCAGGGCGGCGTCGAGCTCGAGCAGCGCAACCGCGAGCCCTTCCCGTTCGCGCCGCACGACCTCGACGCGGTGGTGATCACCCATGCCCACCTCGACCACAGCGGCCGGCTGCCGCTGCTCGCCGCGCGCGGCTACCGCGGCCCGATCTACTGCAGCCGCCCCAGCCGCGGCCTCACCTCGCTGGTGCTGCGCGACGCCGCCAAGCTGCAGGAGGAAGAGGCCGGCTTCGCGCGCCGCAAGGGCTTCTCGCGCCACGTCGAGCCGACTCCGCTCTACCGCGACGAGGACGCCAAGCAGGCGCTGTCGCAGATCCACCGCGTCGCCTTCGACGAACCCTTCGAGGTGCTGCCCGGCGTCTCGGTGCGGCTGCGCCGCGCCGGCCACCTGCTCGGCGCCGCCACCGTCGAGCTCACCGCCAAGGGCGGCGACGGCGAGCGCCGCACCTGGTGCTTCTCCGGCGACGTCGGCCGCTACGACGTGCCCGTCCTGCGCGACCCCGAGCCGCCGGCGGCGCCGCCCGACACGCTGCTCCTCGAGTCGACCTACGGCGACCGCCGCCACTCCACGGCGGACGCGCGCGAGGCGCTGGGCGCCGCCATCGACGAGACCTTCGCCCGCGGCGGCGCCGTGCTCATCCCCGCCTTCGCGCTCGGCCGCACGCAAGACCTGCTCTACCACCTCGCCCAGCTCGCCGACGCCGGGCGCCTCCCCGCCGAGCGCGTCTTCCTCGACAGCCCGATGGCGGTCAGCGCCACCGAGCTCTACAAGGAGTTCCCCGGCGAGCATGACGAGGACCTCGCGGCGCTGGTCGGCGCCGACAAGAGCCCCTTCGCCATCGAGCGCTTCGCCCGCTGCCGCACGCGCGAGCAGTCGCAGGCGCTCAACCGGCGCGAGCAGATCGTCGTCATCGCCGGCAGCGGCATGATGAACGGCGGCCGCATCCTCCACCACCTCGAGCACCGCCTAGGCGACGCGCGCAACTCCGTCCTCATCGTCGGCTTCCAGGGCGCCGGCACCCGCGGCCGCGCGCTGCTCGACGGCGCCGAGGCGCTCTCCATCCACGGCCGCGAAGTGCCGGTGCGGGCGCAAGTGCGCCGCCTCGACATGCTCTCCGCCCACGCCGACCGCGACGAGCTGCTGCGCTGGGGCCGCGCCCTCCCCGCCCCGCCGCGCCGCGTCTTCCTCAACCACGGCGAAGACCCCGCCCGCGCCGCCCTCGCCCGCGCCCTACAGACCGAGCTCGGCTGGCCGCTGCCCGAGCTGCCGGTGCACGGGCACGAGCTCCGGTACACGGGCAAAAGGTACCGTTCTAGGTTTTATTCGCCAGCCTGCGTAGCAGGGGTGCGAGGGCCGCGCCCTCGCACCCCTGCTACGATCGCCGCGCTTGGTCCAGCCGACCGCGCCGCCGCCGCACCGGGTCACCCGTAAGCCCCGCTCCCTCAAGGCGTTCCTGCGGCCGCTGCCGGGGCGGATCTTGCCGGGGGAGCTGCGGCCGCTGAAGGTGGGGCGGCTCGTGCGCGCGCTCCCCAAAGGCTTGCGCGACCCCGCCTTTCCGGCGCTGCTCTCCCGCATCGACGGCGGCGAAACGGTGTGGGGCGGCAACCGCATCGACGTGTACTGCGACGGCGAGCAGGCCACGCAGTCGATGCTCGCCGCCATCGGCGCGGCGCAGCAGGAGGTGCTGGTCGAGTTCTACATCTTCACCGACGACTCGACCGGCAAGCGCTTCGCGCAGGCGCTCACCGCCGCCGCCAAGCGCGGCGTGCGGGTGTGCGTGCTCGCCGACGCCATCGGCTCCTTCTCCACCGCCGACGCCTTCTGGAAGCAGATGCAGGCCGACGGCATCGAGGTGCACCTCTTCCACCGCCTCTTCCCCGACCTCTGGTGGCACGCCTTCCGCGACCACAGGAAGATCCTCGTCATCGACCGCGAGGTCGGTTTCACCGGCGGCATGAACATCGCCGACGAGTACTCGTCGTTCACCCTGCGCAAGAAGCGCGTCGCGCCCGGCGCCATGCGCGACACCCACGTGCGCATCGAGGGGCCGGTCGGCGTGGGACCTGGCGGTGGTCTTCGCCGAAGGCTGGGAACGTTCCCGCGGCGCCGCGCTGCCGGTGACGCCGCCGCCCGCCAACCCCGAAGGCCCCGGCGCGCTCGCTGGTGCTCGACTCGCGGCCGGGGCGCGGGCATATCGAGACGGCTGCCACCCTCGCCGCCATCGGCGCCGCCGCCGAGAAGACGCTGTGGCTCACCAACGCCTACTTCGCCCCCGGCCACGTCGCGGTGGCCATCCTCGGCCCGCGCCGCCGCCCGCGGCGTCGACGTGCGACTGCTGCTGCCCGGCAAGACCGACGTCCAGATCCTGCTCCACGCCGGGCACGGCTGGTACTCGCGGCTGCTGAAGCAAGGGTGTGCGCATCTTCGAGTACCAGCGCGCGCTGCTGCACGCCAAGACGCTGGTCGCCGACCGCTTCTGCACCGTGGTGGGCTCGACCAACCTCGACTTCCGCTCCTTCCAGTTCAACGCCGAGTGCAACCTGGTGACGCTCGACGACGAGGTGGGAGAGCGGCTGGCGCAGGCCTTCGAGGCCGACCTGCGTCGACAGCCGCGAGGTCAAGCTCGAGCAGTGGCGCAGCCGCGGCAGGCTGCACCGCATGGGCGACCGCATGGCGGGTATGCTGACGCCGTTCCTCTGAGTATTGAACCGCAGTGAGCACCGCGCCCCGCTGATGGCCGCCTTCGACCCCGCCAAGATGTCGCTCCCCGAGCTGCGCGAGTGGATCGCCAAGCGCGGCGGCGACGTCTCGCCGCAGGCGCTCAAGAAGATCGGCCGCGACCCGCGGCGCGGCGTGCGCGCCCTCTACGAGTCGCTCCGCCGCCGCGTCGACGGAGAGAAGCAGCGCCGCCTGCACCTCGACGCGCTGCTCAACTTCGAGCGCGTGCTGTGGCGCACCGGCGTGCGCTTCATCGCCGGTGTCGACGAGGTGGGCGTCGGGCCGCTCGCCGGCCCGGTGATCGCAGCGGCGGTCGTGTTCCCACCCGGCGTCGAGATCGACGGCGTCGACGACAGCAAGAAGCTCGACCGCGAGACCCGCGAGCGGCTGGCGGTGGAGATCCGCGCCAAGGCCGAGGGCGTCGCCATCGGCGCCGCCGACGTCGAGGAGATCGACCGCATCAACATCTACCAGGCCGCCCTGCAGGCGATGCGGCGTGCCGTCGAGGCGCTGCCGATGGTGCCGCAGCACGTGCTCGTCGACGCCCGCCAGGTGCCGGGGCTGGCGATGCCGCAGAACCCGTTCAACAAGGGGGACGGCATCAACTTCTCCATCGCCGCCGCCTCGATCGTCGCCAAGGTGCACCGCGACGCGCTGATGGTGGAGCTCGATGCCCGCTACCCGACCTACGGCTTCGCGCGCCACAAGGGGTACTGCACGGCCGAGCACCAGGAGGCGATCCGCCGCCACGGCCCCTGCCCGGTGCACCGGCAGAGCTACGCCTTCCTGCACGAGCTGTGCGGCGAGGCCTCGCCCGCCTACTACGAGCTGCAGCAGCGCATCGCCGGGGCCCTCGACGAGCGCGATCTCACGGCCGCCGGGCGCGAGATCGGCGCGCGGCGCGAGGCGCTGCCCGACGTCGAGCGCAAGAAGCTCGAGGCGGCGCTGGACCGCCGCTGGGGCGCCGTCACATCCGTACGTGTCGCGCGCTGAGCGCGGGCACGAGGCGCCGGCCATGGCCGTCGACGACACTCCCTTCGGCGCCCTGGTGGCGCAGCCGGCTCCACGCACCACGCCGCCGGGCGGGCCCGACGCGACCGATCCGCCGGAGCTGGTGATGCGGCTGGGCCGCGCGCTGCACGCCGCCGGCAGCCCGGCGCACCGCATCGAGGAGGGGATGGAGGCGGCGTCGCGGCGGCTGGGGATCGTCGGGCAGTTCTTCTCCACACCGACGGCGCTGTTCGCGAGCTTCACCGACGCGCAGGGCGTCCGCAGCACCATCCTCGAGCGCGTGCAGCCGGGCGACGTCAACCTCGAGCGCATGTCGGACCTCGACGAGCTGATCGGCCATCTCGCCGAGGGCAAGCTGCAGCCGCGCGAGGCAGCGGCGGCGCTGCGGCGCTTCGACGCCGCGGCGCCGCGCTACGGCGCGCTGCTCACCACGCTGTCGTTCGCGCTCGCCTCCGGCGCCGCGGCGCAGTTCCTCGGCGGTGGGGTGCGCGAGATCGTGGCGGCGACGGGCGTCGGCCTGCTCACCGGCGTGCTGGCGTCGGTCGCCGCCCGCGCCGTGGCGCTGGGACGGCTCTTCGAGCCGCTGGCCGCGCTGCTGGCGTCGCTCGTCGCCACGGTCGCCGCCGCGACGCTGCCGCCGCTGTCGGCCTTCCTCGTCACCCTCGCCGGGCTCATCGTGCTGGTGCCCGGGCTCACGCTCACCGTGTCGATCAGCGAGCTCGCCAGCCGCCAGCTCGTCTCCGGCAGCGCCCGGCTCGCCGGCGCGGTGGCGCTGTTCTTCGCCATCGCCCTCGGCGTCGCCGTGGGGGCGCAGCTCGGCGCCACACTCGTCGGTGGCCACCCGCCGCGCGTCGACGCGGTGCCGCTCGGCGAGGTGTGGCGGTGGGCCGCGCTCGTCGCCGCCGGCCTCTCCTTCACCGTGCTGCTGCGCGCGCGGCCGCGCGACGTCGGTTGGGTGCTGCTCGCCGGCGTGCTCGCCATCGAGGGCGTGCGGCTCGGCGCCCAACTGTTGGGTCCGCAGCTCGGCGCCTTCGTCGGCGCGCTGCTGGTCGGCATCGGCGCCAACCTCTACGCGCGGCTGCTGCGGCGGCCGGCGGCGGTGATGCAGGTACCCGGGTTGATCGTGCTGGTGCCGGGGAGCCTCGGCTTCCGCAGCCTGGCGGCGCTGCTCGAGCGCGACGTGCTTTCGGGCGTGCAGACCGCGTTCACCACCACCCTGGTGGCGATCGCCCTCGCCACCGGCATCCTGCTCGCGAACGTGGTGATCCCGCCGCGCCGGCTGCTCTAGTGGCCTGTACCACCCGAGTCGGAAGCAGATGGCGCCGCCATCGGCGGCGTGGGCAAGGCGCGCGACCGAGTCATAGCCTCGTTCTATGGCGCAGGGAGCGCAACGCCGCCCACGTCGTCGAGGGCAAGCCAGGTGCTTTCGATTCGGGTGGTACAGGCCACTAACCGCGGCGGCGCCGCTTCTTCCGCGGGAGGAGCGGGCTCGCTTCGAGCTCGACCAGCTCCTCCAGCTTGGCGCCGAGCTCGGCGGGCGCATCGGCGAGCAGCGCGCGGGCGCGCGCGGCGCCGCCGGCGCGGCGCAGCGAGTCGATGGCGGAATCGCGGACCTCTTCGTCGCCGTCACCGGCGAGCGCGAGCAGCGTCTCTTCCACTTGCCGCGCACGGAAGAAGCCGAGCAGCCACGCCACCTGCCGGCGCGCCCGCACGCTCGGCGAGCGCGCGTAGGCGAGCACCGAGGCGGGCGCGATCCGGCCGCGGGCGCGCTCGAGCGGCATCTGCAGGCGGCTGAGGCCGTCGACCAGCGCGTTCTCGTCGTCGCCGGCGCGCCGCACGCGGTCGAGGCTGTCGCGAAAGGCCCCGCGCACGCGGCGCATCAGGTCGGGCGAGCCGGGCGGCAGACAGCCGGCGCAGACGCACCCAAAAGGGTCCTTCTCGTCGGGACTCTGCACCCAGCCGACGAGCTGCGGCGCTTCGCGCACGGCGACCACCTCGCGCCGTGCGACGCTGCGCGGCACCACCACCTCGGCGCCGTCGGGGTTGTCCATCACCCAGCGCGCCGCGGCCGCGGCGGCGACGAGGCGGTGCGGCTGCGCGAAGCGGCCGACGTGCACGAGCTCTTCGTCGGCCAGCCGGAAGTGCACGGCGACCAGACGCTCGCCGTTGCGACGGCGCAGCTCGCGCGTCCACTGGTGCGAGGTCCAGAAGTCCGGCACCACCGGCATCGCATAAACGGCGCGCGCGAGCACGAGCGCGGCGCCGGCCTCGTCCGAGATCGAGGCGCGGCCACCGGCAAGCCCGGAGCGCCGGATCGCCCGCTCCTTGGCGGCCGGGGCGAGGTGGAGGAACCGCATCGGCGACATTCTGGCGCAACGAGATGCGCTTCTACCGGAGGCTGTTCCTGCGCGCCGTCCGGCACTGTCTCAATAGTCGATGCCAGACGAGGCGACGTGCGGGCACCCACCCCGGCGGGCACCTAGGCCCACCCCACCGCACAGCGCGATGGCGGCCCTGCCCCGCTATTCTTGCGCCGCGCAGCGCGCGCCCGGATGGACTTCGATCAACTCAGCGACGAACAGCTCATCACCGCCGCCAGCGCCAGCGGTGACGGCGGGGCCGCCGCGGCGCGCGACGCCCTCTTTGCCCGCTACCATCGCCAAGTGGCGGCCTGGTGCCTGCGCTTCTGCGGCAACCGCGACGACGCCGCCGACCTTGCCCAGGAGGTGTTCCTGCGCGTGCACGAGCGGCTGGGCTCGTTTCGCGGCGAGAGCCGCTTCTCGACCTGGCTCTACACCGTTGCCCGCCGCGTCGCCATCAACCGCGGCGAGGCGGCGCGACGAAGGCAAGCCGACAGCCTCGACGAGGCGGCCGCCGAGCCCGCCGATCCCAACCCGGACGCCGAGACCGTCGTCGGCAACGCCGAGGTGGCTGCCGCCCTGCGCGACGCCATGCGCGACGACCTCGATCCGCTGGAAGCCAAGGTGCTCTACCTGCACTACGTGGACGGCATGACGCTGCCGGCGATCACCGAGCTGCTGGCGCTGCCCAACCGCTCGGGCGCCAAGGCCTACGTGGTGGGCGGCCGGCGCAAGCTCGAGCGCCGCTTCGGCGCCTGGCTGGCTCGGCAGGGAGGACCGCGGTGAGCGACTCCCCGTCGACTCGCCGCGCGCTCGCCGACTGGCTGCGCGACGCCTACGCCGACGGCGCCCCGGCAGCACCCGGGTGCCCACCGCCCGAGGCCTACCTCGCCGCGGAGATGGCCGCGCTGGCGCCGGAGGAGCGCCGTCGCCTCGATGCGCACGCCGACGGCTGCCCGACCTGCAGCGCCGAGCGCGAGCTGGCGCGAGCCTTCGACGCCGGCGAGACCGGCGTGTCGGCGATCGACGTCGAGTGGGTGATGGCGCGGCTGCGCGGCGAGCCGCGCGCCGGGCAGCGCCCGGTCGCAGCGCCTTCGGGAATGCCGGCACCGGCTCGCGTCGTTCCCTTCCGTGGGCGGGGAGCGGTGCGGACGTGGACGCGGCTCGCCGCGGCGGCCGTGCTGGTCGTGGCGGCCGGGTTGACCCTGCGGACGCTCTACGAGCGGCCGCCGGCGTTACCGGAGCCGCCGCGGGGCGGGGTGGTTCGCGGCGGCGAGGTCGAGCCGTCGGCGCCGCTCGGCGAGTTGGCGGAGCCGCCGGCCGAGCTGCGCTGGCGGCCGGTCGCCGGCGCGGCGGGCTACCGGGTGCGGCTGGTCACGGTCGACGGCACACCGCTGTGGCAGCATCGGACGAGCGCACCGGCGGCCCGCCTGCTCACTGAGGTCGCAAAGCAGTTTGCAGCGAGCGGTGAGCTACGAATGGACGGTCGAGGCGCTGGCGGCGGACGGGTCGACGCTCGGCAGGTCGGCGCCGGCACGCTTCCGGGTCCGGCCGCTGCCGGAAGAGACCGACGCCGCGGAGGGCACGCGATGAGCGATGCGACGAGAAGGGCGACGATGACGACGAGCAAGCTGCCGCGGTCCCTCGCGGCGTTGATGGCGTTCCTGCTGCTGCTGGCGCTCGGCGCCCCGGGCACCGCCTGGAGCGGGCAAGGCTTCGCCGGCGGTGTGGTCAAGCACGGCGGTGGCGACGACGACGAGGACGACGGCGGCAGCGGCGGCGGCGAGCTCAAGCTGCGGCTCAACGACGCCGTCGGCAAGCCCGGCGGCATGGTGGCGCTCGTCATCCGCACCTACGCCGCGCGGCCGTTGCGCCAGGGGCGCATCACCGTGCGCGTCCGCCGGCCGCCCGCCAAGGCGCTCGGCATCACCGCCGAGGCCGTGGCGCAGCCGGTGCGGCCGCTCACCTTCATCCGCGGCGTCGTCTTCAGCACCGGCAACGACGCGGTGACCAGCGCCACCACCAGCAACGGCGCCGACTCGCAGAGCGTCGGGCTGCAGTTCAGCTCCAGCTCGAACGGCGTCAACGCCGCCGACGGGCCCTTGGCGGTGATCTTCATGCGGCTCGACCGTACGGCGCGCACCGGGCAGCGTCTACGCCCTCGAGATCGACCCCGTGGCGACGGGGCTCACCGACCCCACGGGCGCGGCGGTGAGCATCGAGCCGATCCACGCCGAGCTGCGCGTCCGCTCGGCGCGGGCGCCCTACGAGTTGGAGGCCGAGGGCGACGAGGTGGAGCGCGGCGAGACCGCCGAGATGGGGGTCGAGACCGAGGAGGCGTTCGCCGTCTTCGGCGGCCAGGTGACGCTGCGCTGGAACGCCGCCGTCCAGGGCGGGCCGCCGCAGGTGCGCATGGACCCGCGCTACGGCAAGGCGACCTTCCGCATCGTCCGCTCGGTGCCCGGCGAGCTGGTGGTCAGCTTCCAGTCGCCCAACGGCGCGCTCAACTCCGTGCCCGGCAGGATCGTCGACGTGGCGCTGCCCATCAGCGCGTCGGCGCCGCTGGGCGATTCGGCGGTAACCATCGACCGCGCGGGGACCTGGCTGCTCGGCAAGCGCAACAAGAAGCTGGCGGTCAGCTTCGAGTCCGGCTCGCTCGAGCTGCGCTGAGCCTCGAACGGCGCCGGCGGAAAGTCCAGGCGAGGGCGGCGGCCGTCAGCAGGGCGACCGTCGCCACCGCCGCGCGACCGAGCGACGAGGCCAGGGCCCACGCCGAGGCGCGCCGCCACGGCGAGTCGACGACCGGGCGGCCGTCGCCGACGAGCACGTAGGCGGCCCACAGCGCCGGCCGGTCCCAACCGCGCACGGCGCGCAGTCTCGCCTTGGCGCGCCGCAGCGCCTCTGCCGGCGGCAGCCCGAGCGCGAGCTGGGCGTAGAGCTGCTCCATGAACGCGGCGGTCGCCTCGTCGTCGACGTCCCACAGGGTGGCGACGACGGCCGGGCTACCCGCCGCGAGCACCGCGCCGGTGAGCGAGGCGAGCGAGCTTCCTTCGTCGCCGGGCGAGACGAGCGCCGTTCGGCAGGCGGCGAGCACGGTCAACCGCGCCGCAGCGCCGGCGGCGGCGATCTCGGGCGGCGTCAGACGGCCGTCGTCGTCACCGGCGGGGACGAGCTGGATGGCGGCGCCGCGGCCGGGAGGCTCTTCGACGACCGCGTGGGTGGCGACGTGGAGCACCGCGCGGCCGCCGGCGCATCGCCGCGCGGAAGCTCGCCTCGGTCGCCGCGTGCGCCGGTGAAGAGGGCGCTGCGACCGCCGAGCAGCTCGGCGATGGCCCGGACCTCGCGCGCCGCGGCGGCGAGCGGCGGCAGCGGAGCGGGCGCGCTTGCGTTCGCCGTGCCCGGTGAGGCTCCAGAGGAAGCGCCGGGATCCGCCGCCGCGAACGCCGCCAAGCGCACGTCGCCCTCGCTCGGCGTCGGCGCGCCGACGCGCACGAGCGTCGACGCGCTGGGTAGGTAGGAGACGGTAGCGAGCTCCACCAGCGGCGGGCTACCCGCGGGTCGCAACAGCTCGAACGGTAGGTAGTGCAGCAGCCCGTCGGGTGCGATGCGCAACTGGCCGCCGCGCGCCGGCAGTGGCATCGGCGTGGGCAACAGCGACGCGGAAAGCGCGGCGACGTCCGCCGCCGCTGGCTCGCCGCCGACCGCGAGCGCGCGGTGCACGTGAGCCACGGCCTTCAGCACCGAGGCCGCCTCGCCGAGGTCGGCGAGCTCGAGCCCACCGCCGCGCAGCACCCAACGGTACAGCCGCCCCTCGCCGACGAAGTACTCGATCGCCACGTCGCCGCGCAGCGCGAGGCGCAGCTCGTCGGCGGTGCGCGGCGGCGCCGGCTTGCCGGCCGCACCCAGCGCGTCGAGCAGGTCGCGGGCCTTAGCGCGCTGCACGACGGCGAAGGCGCGACGCCCGTAGCCGGTAGCCGGCCGTTGCGCGTGCAGCCGCGCCAGCACCGCGACGGTGGCGGCGTAGACGGCACGCTTGTCGCCGAAGTAGCCGGCCCGCCAGCGGGGCTGGGCGAGCTGCGCGCGCACGCGCTCGATCTCGGCGAGCGCCGCCTCCAACCGGCCGAGCGCGTCGTCGAGGTCGCCGCGCGCAGCTGCGGTACGCCCCAGCCCTTCGAGCGCCGACCAGCGCCCCTCGGCCGAGCCGCTCTTCCGCGCCACTGCGAGGCAGCGCTCGAACAGCGCCTCGGCCTCGGCGAGCGCACCCGCGTCGCCCCCGCCCTGCTGGGCGCGCTCGAGCAGGAAGCGGCCGAGGTAGAAGAGGTCCTGCACCTCCTCGCCGCGATCGCCGCCGCGCTCGGCGAGCGCGAGCGCCTCGCGATACGCCGCCTCGGCCGCGCGCGGGCGGCCGAGGTTGAGGTGGAGGGCGAGGGCGCGATTGAGCTCGGCGTTGGAGATCCCGACGACGTCGCCGAGCCGGCGGTAGACGGCGGCCGCCTCGTCGAAAGCGGCGAGGGCACTGCTCGCATCGTCGAGGTTGCGGTAGATGACGCCGGCGTTGACGAGTAACGCCGCCCGCTGCCGCGCGTCGCCGCCGCGTTCGCCGGCGTCGTCACGGTTGCCGCCCTCCTCCGCCAGCAGCCGCTTGTAGAGCGCCACCGCCTGCCGGTACTCGCCGACCTTCTCGAGCACGACACCCTGGTTGATGCGCGCCGCCCGCAGCTGCTCCGCCGCCCACGGCGCGGGCGCGGCAGCGGCGGCGGTCGCCGCCGCCTCGTCGTAGAGCCGCATCGCCGCCGAGTAGCGCCCTGTCGCCACCGCCAGCGCGCCGAGGTTGCCGAGGTTGACCACCACCGATTCGCGATCGCCGAGCTTGCGGTTGATCGCCAGCGCCTCGCGGTAGCGCTCCTCCGCCGCCTCGGGGCGGCCGGTCACCTCGAGCACCAGCGCCAGGTTGTTGGCCGTCTCCGCCACCGCCGCGGGGTCGCCGAGCGTCCGCCGCAGCCGCAACGCCGCCTCGCAGTCGGCAAGCGCGGCCGCCTGGTCGCCGAGCTCGCCGGCGAGCACGCAGGCGTTGTTGAGCGCCGCCGCGCGCTCCTCGGGCGGCGCTTGCGAGCGCGCCACCGCGTGGTACACGGCGAGCGCCTCGCGCGAGTGCCCCGCGGCGTGCAGCTCCACCGCCTGCTCGAAGGTGGCGGCGCGAGCGGCGGGCGCGGCAGCGGAGGCGGTGGTCGCAAGGAGCAGCGCCGCGGCGGCCGTTTTCACCACGATCTTGCGCCGAGCTGTTCCCGCCAGCGATCCCGGATGTCTCAACAATGTGAACGGCAAACCCGGCGCCCGGCCCACCCGCCGCCGCCCGCTGACTGAGGAGCTGCCATGAATCAGCATCGACCGCTACTGCTCGTCGCCTCCCTCGCCCTCGCCGCCGGCGCGCTCGGCGCCTGCTCCCCGGCATCTTCGAGCCCGACCGAGCCCACCATCGCCTTCGACTCCGCTGCCAAGTCCTTCCCGGCCTCCAGCGCGACTGCCTCGGTGGCTAGCGACGACCTCATCGCCAAACGCCACGGCGGCGACGACGATGGTAGCTCCGACACTGGTTCTGCCGACGACAACGGAGGTGGCGGCGGCGGCGGCAACGACGATGGCACCGCCGACCAGGGCCGCAACGGCGGCCGCGGCGGCAACGACGACAACGACAACCAGCGGCGGCGCGGCCGTCGCGGCCGCGGCGGCGACGACAACCCGCAGCAGCCTCGCGCCCCACGCGGCGGCACGGAGTTCGAGGCTACCGTCCTCGCCGTGCGGGGAGACGTCATCGTCCTCGCCACCGGCACCAACGTCGTCGTCAACGCGCAGACGCAGTGGAGCGCCCGCGGCGACCTGCGCACGCTGCCGGCGCTCGCCGGCGCGGTGGCGGCCAACCGCGCCCCGCGTGTCGAGGGGCGCGGCGCCCGCCAGGCCGACGGCTCGATCGTGGCGCAGACGATCAAGGCCGAGATCGACAACTGAGGCGCCCGCGCCAGGGCCGGCGCCGCGAGCGCCTCGACGGTGGGCGCATTACGAGGGAGCGGCGATGGCGCCGCTCCCTCGTCGTCAGTCGTCGTAGGATCCACCCGGCCGAACGACAGGAAGGGGGATCACGGTGACGACCAGGACGAAGGACGGCGACCGGGAAGCGCTCTCGCGGCGGGACTTCGTCAAGGCCGGAGTCGCCGGCGGCACGCTGGTGCTCGGCGGCGCCGGGCTCGCTGCGTCGGCTGCCGCCGCCGAGACCGCCGCCGCGGCCACCAGCGACGCGCCCGTCACGGCACCCGCCGCGCCGCCCTTCGAGCTCGAGGAGCTCACCATCGCCCAGCTGCAGGAGGGCATGGTCTCCGGCCGCTTCACGGCGGGCGCCCTGGTCGCCGCCTACCTGGCGCGCATCGACGCGCTCAACACGCAGGGGCCGCAGCTGCGGGCGGTGATCGAGGTCGATCCCGACGCGCCCGCGGTCGCCGACGGCGCTCGACGCGAGCGGCGCGAGAAGGGGCCGCGCGGGCCGCTGCACGGCATCCCCATCCTGCTCAAGGACAACATCGGCACGCACGACCGCATGACCACCACCGCCGGCTCGCTGGCCCTCGCCGGCTCGATCCCGCCGCGCGACGCCTTCATCGCCGCCCGGCTGCGGGAGGCGGGCGCCGTGCTGCTCGGCAAGGCCAACCTCTCCGAGTGGGCCAACTTCCGCTCCGCGCCGCTCGACCAGCGGCTGGAGCAGCCGTGGCGGCCAGTGCCGCAACCCCTACGCGCTGGACCGCAACCCGTCCGGCTCCAGCTCGGGCTCGGCGGTGGCGGCCGCGGCCAACCTCTGCGCCGCGGCGTCGGCACGCGAGACCGACGGCTCGATCGTCTCCCCCGCCTCGCGCTGCGGCATCGTCGGCATCAAGCCCACCCTCGGCCTGTCGAGCCGCGCCGGCATCATCCCCATCGCCCACAGCCAGGACACCGCCGGTCCGATGGCGCGCACGGTGGCCGACGTGGCGGTGCTGCTCGGCGCGCTCGCCGGCGTCGACCCGCGCGACGAGGCGACCGCGGCGAGCGCGGCAAGGCGCACCCCGACTACACGCAGTTCCTCGACCCGGACGGCCTGCGCGGCGCGCGCATCGGCGTCTTCCGCCCCGCTTCGCTCGAGGACAACCCGCAGCGTCGACGCCGTGCTCGACCGAAGCGCTCGCGGCGCTGAAGGAACGCCGGCGCCGAGATCGTCGACCCGGTGGAGCTCGACACCAGCAAGCTGCGCGACGCCGAGCTCGAGGTGCTGCTCTACGAGTTCAAGGCCGACCTCGACCGCTATCTCGCGGAGCTCGGCCCGGCGGCGCCCGTCAAGTCGCTCGCGGAGGCGATCGCCTTCAACGACGCGCACAAGGACACGGGTGCTGCCCTACTTCGGCCAGGACATCGTTCATCGCGGCGCAGAAGAAGGGGCCGCTCACCGAGCAGACGTACCTCGACGCCCGCGCGACGTGCCGCAAGGCTGCGCGCACGGACGGGCTCGACGCCGCGCTCGCCAAGCACAAGCTCGACGCCATCGTGGCGCCCAGCGGCGGCCCCGCCTGGCTCATCGACCTCGTCAACGGTGACAGCGGCACGGGCGGCAGCTCCTCGCTGGCGGCCGTCGCCGGCTACCCCAACGTCACCGTCCCCGCCGGCTGGTCGCGTCGGGCTGCCGCTTGGCATCTCCTTCATGGGGCCGGCGTGGAGCGAGCCGACGCTGCTCGAGCTCGCCTACGCCTTCGAGCAGGCGACCAAGGCGAGGCGGCCGCCGAAGTTCCTGCTCACGGCGCCGCTCTCTCCCGCATGACCGCGGGCTTCGACGGCGCGGCGGAGCCACTCTTCGCGGCGCGCGGCGTCGTCAAGCACTACCGGCTCGGCAAGGTGCCGGTGCCGGCGTTGCGCGGCGTGGACCTGGAAGTGCGGCGCGGCGAGGTGGTGGCGCTCGCCGGGCCGTCGGGGAGCGGCAAGACGACGCTGCTCAACCTCTTCGGCGGGCTCGACGTGCCTGACGAAGGCGCGGTGCAACTGGCCGGGCGCGACCTCGGCGCGCTCTCCGAGGGCGAGCGGACGCGTATCCGCCGACACCAGCTCGGATTCGTCTTCCAGACCTTCAACCTGGTGCCGGTGCTGACGGCGCGCGAGAACGTCGAGTACCCGCTGTGGATCGCCGGCACGCGCGCGAAGGAGCGGCGGCGGCGGGCGGAGGCGGCGCTCGAGGCAGTGGGGCTCGGCGAGCGTGGCGCGCATCGCCCCGACCAGCTCTCCGGCGGCGAGCGGCAGCGGGTGGCGATCGCGCGCGCGCTGGTCCACGAGCCGCTGGCGGTGCTCGCCGACGAGCCCACCGGCAACCTCGACTCCGCCAACGGCGAGCTGGTGCTCGACCTGTTGCTGCGCTGGAACCGCGAGAGCGGCGCCACGCTGGTGGTGGCGACCCACGATCCGGCCGTGCTGGCGCGGCTGCCGCGGCGGGTGCGGCTGCGCGACGGCGCGGTGGTGGGGGACGAGCGATGAGGTGGGCGCTGATGGCGCTGCGCAACCTGGCGCGCAACGGGCGGCGGACGTTCATCTCGCTGCTGGTCGTCGCCACCGGCACCGCGGCGCTGGTGCTCACCGCCGGCTTCATCCTCTTCAACTTCCGCGGCCTCGAAGGGGCGCTGGTGCGCGGCGGCCTCGCCCACCTCGAGGTCGCGGAGGCCTCCGTGGCGGCGGCGGGGCAACTCGACCGGCCGGTCAGCGACGCGCTGGCCGACTGGCAGGACCTGCGCGCGCGGTTGCAGACGCTGCCGCAGGTGTCGGCGGTCGGCGCCAACGTCCAGATGATGGGCGTGGCGTCGACGCCGGCCGGCAAGAGCGCCTCCTTCGTGGCGGTGGGCGTCGAGCCCGAGCGCGAGCGGGCGATGGGGTTCACCACCCGACTGCGGGCCGGGAGCGCGCTGCCCGTGACCGCGCCCGCCGAAGGCGACGACGCGGCGCTGCTCGCCCGCGGCCTCGCCGCCTCGCTCGGCGTGCGCCCGGGCGACGTCGTCACCCTGCTGGCGCTGACGCCCGACGGCTCGCTCAACGCCCTCGACGTGCGCGTCGCGGGCGTCCTCACCACCGGCGTGCAGGACCTCGACACCCGCTTCGTCAAGCTCCACCTGGCGACGGCCCAGCGGCTGCTGCAGAGCGCCGGCGTCTCCGACCTGCTGGTGATGCTGCGCGACGGCGTGCCGCTCGAGCTCGGCAAGCGCGCCGTCGAGCGCGCCGTCGCCGCGCACCGGCCGCCGCTCGCCGTCGTCGACTGGCAGGCGCGGGCGCCCTTCTACCAGCAGGTGCGCAACCTCTACCTCGGGATCTTCTGGTTCCTCGGCGCGGTGATCCTGGTGCTCGTGGTGCTCAGCGCCTCCAACACCTTGCTGATGGCCGTGCTCGAGCGCACGCGCGAGCTCGGCACGCTGCGCGCCATCGGCACCAGCCGCGCGCAGCTCGCCGCCATCGTGCTGCTCGAGGCGCTGTGGCTCGGCCTCCTCGGTGGCGCGCTGGGCTGCCTGCTGGGGTGGGGCGTGACGCTAGGCGATCAACGCCTCGCACCTGCAGATGCCGCCGCCGCCCGGCGCCGTCGAGCCGATCGACGTCGAGCTGGCGCTGGTGCCCGCGGCGTTCGCCGGCACGCGTGGCGCTGATGCTGGTGGTGCTGACGCTCGCCGCCGTGGTGCCCATCGCTCGCGCGACGCGGCTGCGAGTGGCCGAGGCGCTCACCTCGGTCTGAGGCGGCAAGACGAGGTCCCGTCATCGCGACGAGCGCGGCGACGAAGCGATCTCGAATCTCGCAGCATCGAGATCGCTTCGCTTCGCTCGCGATGACGGCTGCGTTGCGTTGCGGCCCGTGCCCCTACGTCGCGTCGCGCGGCTTTGGCGTGGCGTTGCCGGCCATCGTCTCGGCGACCTTGGCGGGGATGGTGCGGGTGCGCACCGCCGCGAGGCGCCCTACGAGCTCCTCGATGTCGTCCGCGGCGCTGCCCGGCTTCGCGGCTTCCACGGCCCGGCGCTGCGCCAGGGCCTCGCCGAAGGCGGCCTCCGCTTCCGGCCAGTGCTGCTGGGCGCTCTCGGAGTCGCCCAGCCGCTTGAGGGCGGCGAGCAGGAACGGGTGGGTCGGCGGCAGCAGCTCGTGGGCGCGCGCGATGGCCTGGCGCGACTCCCCCACCGCCTCCGCGTAGCGGCCGACGTAGAAGAGCGCCGTCGCCAGGTTGTGGCGCGAGATGACGACGCCGAAGGCGCCCGGCCCGTGCGCCTTCTCCGCCAGCGCCAGCACCTCGCGCGAGGTGTCGAGGTACTCGGGGTAGCGCTTCTGCCGCCAGTAGATGCGGCCGCGCGCCTGCAGCGCCTCGGCGAGGTCGTTGCTGGGCAGCGGCCGCTGCGCGCGCAGGCGGCCGACGACCTCGCCGATGGTCGCCAGCGCCTCGTCGAAGCGCTGCTGGGCGCCCAGCGTGCGGGCGAGCATCACCAGCGTGTCGAGGGTGTCCTCGTCGGCGGGGCCGAGCAGCTCGCGCTGGATGGCGACGGCGGCGCGCAGCTCCTTCTCGGCCTCGACCGCGGTGTCGGTGTCGTTGAGCAGCACCATGCCGCGGCCGAAGTGGCTGCGGGCGCGCAGCAGCCGCGTCTCGCGCTGCTCGTCGCCGCTAGCGCCCTCGGCCGCGAGCAGCCGGTCGGCTTCGTCCAGCCGCTGCAGCGCCTCGTCGCGCTCGCCGCTCTGGCGCAGCAGGCCGGCCTGGACGACGAGGGCGCCGGCGAGCGCCCGCGGCTCGCCGAGCCGGCGGCGGAGGTCGACCACCTCCTCCAGCAGCGGCGTGCTCTCGCGCGGCAGGCCGATGCCGTTGTAGGCATTGGCCATCGACGTCATCAGCTCGGCGCGCACGACGGGCTGGTCGGCGAACTGCGTGCGCACGCGCTCGACGCCGCGCTGGAGCAAGTCGCGGGCGGTGACGTCGTTGCGCTGCACGGCGGCGGGGTCGCTGCCTGCGAAGAGCTCGAGCATGAAGTCGACCACCTCGGCCGACTTCGCCGCCTCGGCGCGGGCCAGGTCACGCTGCATCCGCGCCTCGTTGCGCTGCAGCCGCGCCTCGGCGCCCTGCCAGAGCGCGGCCGCCAGGCCGCCGACGAGGGCGAGCAACGCCAGCGTCGCGAGCGCCGCCGCCGCCGCGTGCCGGCGCAGGAAGCGCTGCGCGCGGTAGCGCCAGCCACCGCGCCGCGCCACCACGGGACGGCGTTCGAGGTGGCGGACGACGTCGGCGGCCAGCTCGGCGACGCTGGCGTAGCGCTGCGCCGGCTCCTTGCGCAACGCCTTGAGGACGATGGCGTCGAGGTCGCCGCGCAGCTGCTCGCGCAGCCGCTCCGGGGTCAGCCGCCGCTGCGCCGCCACCTCGCCGGCGGCGCTCGCCTCGGGCTCCTCGCGCGTCGCCGCCAGGCTCGGCCGCGTCGGCTCCTGGTCGAGGATCGCGCGCTCGTAGGCCGCCGGCGTCGAGCCCTCGGCCCTGTAGGGGCGCCGCCCGGTGAGCAGCGCGTAGAGGAGCAGGCCGAGCGCGTAGACGTCCACCGCCGTCGTCACCAGCTCGCCCTTGACCTGCTCGGGGGCCGCGTACTCCGGGGTGAAGACGCGCAGCGCGCTGACGTCGCTGCCGGGTTTTCCCAGAGCACCCGATTGCGGATCGACGAGCTTGGCGATGCCGAAGTCGAGCAGCTTGACCTGGCCGTTGCGAGTGACCAGCAGGTTCGAGGGCTTGAGGTCGCGGTGCACCACCAGCCGCGCGTGGGCGTGGGCGACGGCGTCGCAGACGGTCAGGAAGAGGCGTAGCCGCGCGAGCAGGTCGAGCCGCTCGCCGTCGCAGTAGGCGAGCAGGTCGACGCCATCGACGTACTCGAGCGCGAGCCAGGGCTTGCCGTCGGCGGTGACGCCACCGTCGAGCAGGTGGGCGATGTTGGGGTGGGTGAGGCCGGCGAGGATCTGGCGCTCGGCACGGAAGCGGGCGAGTAGCTCGCCGGCGTCCCAGCCGGGGCGGATGAGCTTGACCGCCACCCGCTGCTCGAACTCGCCGTCGGCGCGCTCGGCGAGCCACACCGCGCCCATGCCGCCGCGGCCGAGCTCGCGCACCAGCGCATAGGGGCCGACGCGCTCGCCGACCAGCCTCTGGCTCCATGCCGCTTCGTCGCGCGCCGCGAGGTCGGCCACCGCCGCCCGCGCACGGTCGCCGACGTCGGTCGAGCCGGCGGCGGCGAGGTCGGCCTGCAATAAGGCGAGCGCCTCTCGCCGCACCTCTGCGTCGTCGGGGCAAAGCTCGGCGAGGCGCGTCTCCCACTGCGCGAGCGGCGTATCGGCGAGGTCTTCGAAGAGCGCCCGCGCCCGGCGCCAGCGTTCGGGATCCATGTGCATGACGGTGGTGGAGCGATGCTACCGCGAGCGGTTGAAGAGCACGGCGCCGAGCTTCGCCGCCGTCTCCTCGGTGCAGCGTTCGCCCAGCGCCGCGGCGAGGCGCGGGCAGCTCTTTGCGAGCTGCTCGAGCGTGAGGTTGTCGGGGATGCGCGTGTGCGCCACGCAGACGGCGCCGGTGGGCGCCCACCCCGCCTCGAAGCGGAGCTCCGGCCCCGACTCGGGCCGCTGCACGCCGTGGCGGTCGTAGATGTCGATCTGGGTGCCCTCGCGCGTCGTCGCGACGCCGTCGCCGCAGTAGTCGGCGCGCACCATGTGGACGCACGCTTCGTAGAGCGGCACCAGCGAAGCGCCGTCGGGCGCCGGCTTCCACGGCTTGTAGCCGAAGCGAACGCACTTCGCCTGGGCGCCGCTGGTGCAAGTGAGGGCGAAGTGGCCGCCGTCGGCGTGGTAACGGCCGGCGTCGTCCCAGCGGCCGGGGATCGGGAAGCCCTCGCGCCTACTCTCGCGGTCGGGGTCGCAGAGCGGCACCCAGGCGCCGTCGGCATCGCGCGTGGACAGCGCGTGCAGCAGCGTCTCGCCGCTCTTGTCGCCGGGGTCGCGGCGCACCGCGTCGATACGCACCGTGACGCCCTCGCCGAGGTCGAGCTCGGCGCCGACCAACTGGGCGCCGCGCAGCTCGGTGCCGTCGGGCTGGCGTAGGACAAACGCCGTGCCCTCGACGGCGAGCTCGGGCACCAGCGCGGAAGCGGCGACCTCAGCCGCCGCGGGAGTGGATGCCGAGAAAAGTGCCAGCGAAGCAACCAGGGCGAGAGCCGCGGCGGAACGCACCCGGTTGCGCATGGCAGCCGCTCCGATCGACGGCGCCGGCTTAGCGTGCCGGCTGCGGCAGCCTCACGGTCACCTTGGCGAGCGGCACCGCCGAGAAGTCGACGCCGCGCTCGGTGCACTGCGGACCGGCCGGCCGCTGACCGCCCTGGAGGACAGCGCCATCGCTCATGGCGGTGGGGTTGGCGCCGTTGGACCAGATGCCGTTGGACCAGTTGCCGTTGCCCCAGACGCCGTTTTCCCAAATGCCGTTGCCCCAGACGCCGTTTTCCCAGATCCCCGCCGAGGCCGCCCGGGGCAGGAAGGTTGCGACCGCGAGTGCCAGCACCGTACCGACGATCAGCTTCTTCATGGCGGGTTCCTTTCGGGTTTGGGGCGCCTTCAGCGACGCTCGTCCACGTAGGGCATCCGCGCGATCCGGAGATGGCGCGGCTCACCGGCGAGCGCTCCAGGACTAGGATGGGCAAACAGAGTGGCCAAGAGCGAGACCGACCTGACGCGGGCGCTCGGCGCCGACAGCGACCCGGTACGCCAGGCGCGGGCCCTGGAGATCGTCTATGCCGACCTGCAGCGTATCGCCCGCGCCGAGCTGGCCCGCCACCGGCGAGGCGCCACGCTCAACACCGGGGCGCTGGTGCACGAGGCCTACCTCAAGCTCTTCGCCGGCAGGGCCATGAGCTTCGAGAACCGCAAGCACTTCTTCGCCACCGCCGCGCGGGCGATGCGCCAGGTCGTGATCGACCATGCCCGCGCGCGCCTTGCCGACCGCCGCGGCGCCGGCGCCGAGCACGTGCCGGTCGACGCCCTGGCCGGCGGCCCGCTGGCCGTCGACGACCAGGCCGAGCAGCTGCTCGACATCGACCGTTCGCTACAACGCCTCGCCGCGCTCGACGAGAGGCTCGCCCAGGTGGTGGAGCTGCGCTTCTTCGGCGGCCTGGAAGTGGCCGAGATCGCCGAGCTGCTCGGCGTCTCCGAGCCCACCGTCAAGCGCGACACGCGGGCGGCGCGAGCGTTCCTGCAGAAGGAGCTGGCTCGCGGCGACGCCGCGCCCGAGCCCGGTTGATCGGGGGGGGCGGAATCCCCGCCGGCGGCGCCACGTTGTTTGGTACGTGTGCGACCACCGCCGTCCGTTGCGCCTGGGGCTTCGCTGGCTCGCGCTGGCGCTCGCCGCCGTCCTGGCAGCGCTCGTGCTCGTCGCGCCCGCGGCAGCCGCACCGCCCACCGCTGGCGATCGCGAGCTGCTGGCCGCCGCAGACCTCGGCGGCGCGATGCCCGCGGCGTTCCACTCCGAGGTACGGGTCGAGCCGCTCGCCGGCCCCGGCGCCGCGAGCTTCGAGGTGTGGCGCGACGGCAACCTGGCGCTGGTGCGCTTCCTCGATCCCAAGCAGAACGGCAAGGCGTTCCTGCAGCGCCCCGAGGGCACTTGGCTGCTCGCGCGCGGCGCGCGGCCGGTCAAGCTCGGCACCGCCAGCCGCCTCGCCGCCGGCATCAGTCTGCAGGAGCTCGTCGGTCTGAGCTTCGCGCGCGACTTCACGCTCGAGGACGTGACGCGACAAGGCGCCGGTTCCGCCGAGCTGGTTACCTTCGCCCTGCGTAGCAAGCGTGTCGACCTGCCCTACCCGCGAGCCTCCTACGTCGTGCGCGCAGGCACGCGACGGCCGGTGCGCATCGACTACCGGCTCGCCAACGGCCGCGTGGCGCGCGTGGTCGAGCTGTCCGAGTGGCGCCCGGGCGCCCGGCCCATTCCGGCCGTGACCGTGGCCAAGGACCTCGTCGGCAGCCGCCCGCCCGTCCGCGTGCGGCTGCTCGCGCTCGACGAGACGAAGCCGCCGTCGCACCTCTTCGAGCTGACGCCGGCGGGCGAGGCCGCGCGGACGGCGCTGGCCAAACGCTGAGGCGCCAGCCGCGCCGGCGCGGCGCGAGCCGCCACGCCGGTCGCGATCAGCAGCTCACTGCACTCGCACCAACCGGTTGCCGCCGTTGCCGCCCTTGCCCGACGACAGCAGGCTGCCGCCGCCGTCGGCCTCGAGGTTGAGGCGCCGCTCGGCGAGCTTGCTGAGCTTCTCGTCGGCCTCCTTCTCCTCGTCGAGGCTCCGGCGGAGCAGCTTCTCGGCATCCTTGTCGCCGAGAAGCCGCGCGTAGGCGGCCACCGTGCCGTAGCCGGCGATCTCGTAGTGCTCGACGTGTTGCGCCGCGGCGATGATGCCGGCGTCGAGCACGTCGGCGTCGGCGTCCTTGTCGAGCAGCTCCTTGCCTTCCTCGAGGATGCCTTCCATCCCCTTGCACTTCTTGCCGGTGCCGCGCTTGCCGAGCTTCTCGAAGATCGAATCGAGACGGGCGAGCTGCTCCTTGGTGACCGCGAGGTGCTCGTCGAGCGTCGCGCTCAGCTCCTCGTCCTCGGCGGCCTTGATCATCTTCGGCAGCGCCTGGATGATCTGCCGCTCCGTGCTGTGCAGGTCCTTGAGCTGCTCCTCGTAGAGCTTCTGAAGCGAGTCCATCTGCATGGGGCACCCTCCTCTCGTCAGGTGACGGGCTCCATTGCCCGTCAGCGCTTTCCTACGAGCAAGCAAAGTGCCATGCCGGCGGCGACCGCTATACTCGCCGCTCCAAACACATGACCCTGCCGAACGGGACCCGGCTCGGGCCCTACGAGCTCAATGCGCTGCTCGGCGCCGGCGGCATGGGCGAGGTCTACCGCGCCCGCGACACGCGGCTGGACCGCACGGTGGCGATCAAGGTGTTGCCGCGCGCCTTCGCCGCCGACGCCGACCGCCGCAGCCGCCTCGAGCGCGAGGCGCGGGCGATCTCCTCGCTCTCGCACCCCAACAGGCGACCGACGGCTCGGGCGAGGAGACCGCGCTGCTGCGCTCGGAGCTGTGGGACTTCCCCGAGGACTGGTCGCGCGACGGCCGGCTGCTCGCCTTCACCCGCCGCGACCCGCGCGCCAAGTCCGACGTCTGGGTGCTGGCGCTGCCGCAACTCGCGCCGCGGGTGCTGCTCCAGAGCGACGCCGACGAGCTGCAGCCGCGCTTCTCGCCCGACGGCCGCTTCATCGCCTACGTCTCCGACGAGTCGGGGCGCAGCGAGGTCTACGTGCAGACGATGCCGCCCTCGGCCGCCAAGTGGCAGGTGTCGACGGCGGGCGGCCATCTGCCGCAGTGGCGGCGCGACGGCCGCGAGCTCTACTACCTGGCGCCCGACCTGCGGCTGATGGCGGTTGCGGTGACGCCGAACGCGGGCGCCTTCAACGCCGGCACGCCGCGCGAGCTGTTCGCGACGCGCATCCGGCGGTCGATCCTGAGGGGGGCCTCGCCGTACGTGGCGTCGCCTGACGGGCAGCGCTTCCTCATCGACTCGGCGAGCGGGCCGGACTTGTCGGCGCCGATCCAGGTGGTGCTAGGAGCCAGCGCCGGAAGCTGAACCGAGAACGGAAAGCGGCACCATCGAGAGCTGCGGGAACCTGGCGAAGTCGCGATCGAACGTCAGGATCTCGCGCGCGCCATGCTCGAGGCAGACCGCGGCGATCTGAGCATCGAAGGCGAGGTTGCCGCGCGCGTCGGCCGCAAGCAGGCACTCGGCGAAGATCCTTGCGAAGCGGGGACCGGGCATGAGGATCCTCACGGACGGGCTCGCCATGAACCCGTCAAGTGCCGCGACGGCTTCCTTCAGCGTTGAGGGCGGAGCGAACACCCTGGCGTGGGTGACCACCCGCGTGAACTCACCAAGGCAGAAGACGGGGAGCCCCCAAGGAACATCGCCTTCCGTCAGCGCGGCGAGGCGGGCCAACGCCGTGCCGTGGTGCTCGCTCTCGCCGCGATGGCCGTAGACGAGGACGTTGGTGTCGACGGCGATCAGCGCAGTCCGTCCATGATGTCGTAGAGAGAATCACGGTCGTTGAGGTCCACGCCGGGAAGGAGCTTTCCCTTGACGATCGGAATGCGCAGTCGATAGGGCTTACCCTGTTTCTCGCGCGGGCGCAGCCCTTCGCGCAGCGTGTCCTCGATGACCGCTGTCAGCGTCCGGCCGGAGTCGGCGGCTCGCCGCTTGATCTCCTTCACCAGCTCGTCGTCGAGATCGAGAGTCGTTCTCATGCAGAAAAGCATATCAGGATCTGCGAATCTGCGCAGTGATCGCGGTGGCGTGCTCGACGCAGTCGGCGACGCCGGCGCCGTGCAGCCAGTTGCCGGCGAGGTGGAGGCCCGGGAGCGCCGTCTCGAGCTCGGCGGCGAGGTCGACGAAGCGCCGGTGACCGATCTCGTACTGGGGGATTGCGCGTTGCGTCTTGCGGACGGCGGTGAATGCCGGCTCGCCACGGGCGCCGAGGGTGCGGCCTACATCCTCGCGGACCAGCCTTACCAGCTCGATTTCGTCGAGCTCGACGAGCTCCGGCGCGGTGCGGCCACCGAGGAAGCAGGTCAGCAGCACGTGGCCGGGCGGCGTACGGTCGGCGAAGAGGCTGGAGCTGAAGAGGCAGCCGAGCAGGCGCAGCCCCGAGGTGGGGGCGGCGAGGAAGCCGAAGCCGTCGAGGGGGTGCGCCAGATCCTCGCGCCGGTAGCCGAGCGCGACGACGGCGACCGGCGCGTAGGGCAGCTCGGCGAGAGCAGCGCTGCGGCCGTCGCTGGCGGGAAAGAGCAGGCAGGAGGTCTGCGGCGCCGGCACCGCGACAACGACGTGCGGCGCGGCGAAGGCGCCGGCGGTGCTCTCGACGACGAAGCCGTCGCCGTCACGCCGCACGGCGTCGACGCGCGCGCCGCGGCGCACGTCCGGAATCGCGGCGGCAAGGCGATCGGTGAGCGTGGCGAGGCCGCCGCGGAAGCTCACCACCGGCTGCCGCAGCCCCGCCGCGCCGCCGCGCCTCGCCGCGCGGGCGCCGCGCAGCACGCTGCCGTGCTCGCGCTCGAACGCGAGCAGCCGCGGCAGCGTCCAGCGCATCGACAGCCGCTCGGGATCGCCCGCGTAGATGCCGGCGACGAACGGCGCCGCGAACACCTCCAGCGCCTCGGCGCCGAAGCGGCGCCGGACGAAGTCGGCCACCGACTCCTCGCGCCCGTCATCACGCGGCGCCGCCGCCCACGGCTCGCGCGCCAGCGCCGCCTTGCCCCGCCACGACAGCAGCGACGAGCCGAGCAGCTGCCCCGGCGACTGCGGCAACGGGTGGAGCGCCTCCCGCCGCCAGAGAAAGCGCCGCGAGGCCGCAGGCGATGCCGCGAGCCGTTCCCCGGCCAGCCCCGCCAGCTCGATCAGCTCCGCCAGCGGCGGCCGCTCCGCGACGGTGTTGGGCCCGAGCTCGACCAGCCACTCGCCCTCGCGCCGCGTCTCGAGCACGCCGCCCAGCCGCTCCGTCGCCTCGAGCAGGGTCACCGCGAGCCCGGCCCGCGCCAAGTGGAAGCCCGCGGTAAGCCCCGACACCCCACCGCCCACCACGACCGCGTCGCGCCGCTCCGTCATCGCCGGGTCGCGCTCGTCGCCGCGGCGCTCCGCTCAGGCGTGGAAACGCTCGCCGCGCTTCGCCATCTCGCGCAGCAGGGGCGCCGGCTCCAGCCGCTTTCCGTGTTTCACGGCGTAGGCGTCGAGGCGGCGCACGATCTCGTCGAGGCCGACGCGGTCGGCTTCGCGCAGGATGCCGCCGCGGAAGGGCGGGAAGCCGAGGCCGAAGATGACGCCGACGTCGACCACGTCGGGGTCGGTGACGATGCGCTCCTCGATGGTGCGGGCCACCTCGTTGAGCATCTGCAGCCAGCAGCGCTCGGCGATGTCGCCCGCCGGCAACGGCCGCGGCTGCCAGCCGAGCAGCTCGTACACCGCCGGGTCGGGCTCCTTGTCCTTGCCCTTGCCCTTGCCGTCGTAGCGGTAGAAGCCCTTGCCGGCTTTCCTCCCCTTGCGGCCGTCGTCGATCAGCTTGCGGAACGCCGCCGGCGCGTCGATGCGGTCGCCGAGCCGCGCGATCAGCACCTGGCCGGCGTGGTAGGCGACGTCGATGCCCACCTCGTCGAGCAGCTGCAGGCCGCCCGCCGGCCACCCCCAGGCCTTGAGCGCGCCGTCGACCTCCTCGATGGTAGCCCCCTCGACCAGGCACCAGACCGCCTCGTTGAGGAACGGCGCCAGCACGCGGCTGGTGAAGAAGCCCGGGCCGTCGTCGACGACGATCACCGTCTTGCCCATGGCGCGGCCGAGCGCCACCGTCGTCGCCACCACCTCGGGCGCCGTCGCCGGGTGGCGGATGACCTCGACGAGCGGCATCTTGTGCACCGGCGAGAAGAAGTGCATGCCCACCACCTGCGCCGGCCGCGCGCTGCCCTGCGCCAGCTCGGCGATGGGGATGGTCGAGGTGTTGGAGGCGAAGATCAACGCCGGTTTTCCGTCGTTACCGGACGGCGCCACCTCCTCCACCTCGCGGATCACCTGGTGCTTGACGGCGACGTCCTCGAACACCGCCTCGACGACGAAGTCGAGGTGGCGCATCGGCTCGTACTCGATCGTCGGGTGCAGGCGCGCCATCGCCTCGCGCGCCTCGACGTCGGTCTGCCGCCGCCGCACGACCAGCTCGCCCTCGCGCTCGGCGCAGTACTTCATGCCGCGGGCGAGGGAAGCGAGGTCCTTGTCCTTGAGCACCACCGGCGTGCCGCGGTGGGCGATCCCCTGCGCGATGCCGGCGCCCATCAAGCCGGCGCCCAGCACGCCGACGCGCGGCACCGGCCGTGCCGCCTTGGCGAGCTCGGCCGCCTTGCTCTCGACGCGGTTCTTCATGAAGAAGATGCCGATCAGGCTCTTGGCGGTCTCGCTCACCACCAGCTCGACGAAGGCGTCGGCCTCCACCTGCAGCCCCTGCGCGAGCGGCAGCCGCAGCCCCTTCTCCACCACGTCGACGGCGCGCAGCGGCGCCGGGTAGTGGCCGCCGGTCTTCTCGAGCACGCCGGCGCGCGCCTTGTCGTAGACCAGCCGGCCGCCCAAGGGCGAGCGGGCGACGAGGTCGGCGACGCGGCCGCCGAGCCCCACCTTCGACGCCCCGCCGCGGCGTTTGCCGCGGTCGAGCAACGACACCGCCACGCGGTCGAGGATCGCCGGGTGGCAGGTCTCGTCGACGAGGCCGATCTTGCGCGCTCGCGAGGCCGACACCTGGCGGCCGGTGAGGATCATGTCGAGCGCCGCCGGCACGCCGACGAGGCGCGGCAGCCGCTGCGTGCCGCCGAGGCCGGGGATCAGGCCGAGCTGCACCTCCGGCAGCCCGAGCTTGGTCTTCTCGTGCTCGGTCGCCACCCGCCAGTCGCAGCAGAGCGAGAGCTCGGTCCCGCCGCCCATGCAAGCGCCGTGGATCGCCGCCACCGTCGGGAAAGGGAGCGCGGCGACGCGCCCGAACAGCTCGTGGCCGCGGCGTAGCAGCTCGCGCACCTGGGCACGATCCGAAAGCTGCTCGATCTCCTCGATGTCGGCGCCGGCGATGAACGTGTCGGGCTTGGTCGAGCGCAGCACCAGGCCGCGCAGCGGCTGCTTCTCGAGCGCGGCGAGCTGCTCGTCGAACCAGCCCATCAAGCGCTGCGACAGCGTGTTGACGCGCTTGCCGGGAGCGTCGAAGAGCAGCCAGGCGACGCCGTCGCGGATGGTGAGGGTGGCGAGGCCCGCGGATGCGCTCACTACAGGCCGCCCAGCGCTACCGGCCAGGTGGCGCGGAAATCGGCACCGCGGATGGTGCCGCCGCCCTTCTCCTGCAGCTTGCGCAGCCTGCGCGCCGGCAGCGCGCCGTCCGAGCCGAGCAGGGCGTGCGCGGCGAGGAAGAGCTTCGCCTGACGTCGCAGCTCGACCGCCTGCGGGTCGGCCGGCTCCATCCCCAGCGGCCCGTAGCGCTGCAGGATGGTGCCCCAGAAGCCGTCGAGGTCCTCGGCGCGGCCCGAGCGCGCCTGCCGCGCGGCGTCGAGGGTCGTCGCGTGGGCGATGACGTCGGTCACCCACGGCTCGTCGCCGGCGAGCCCCGCCGCGACGACGAGGTCGCGCGCCGCCAGCAGGCCGGCGAGCGCGTCGGCGGGAGCCAGGCTCGCCGCCTCCTCGGCGGTGCCCATGAGCGGCATGCCCGCGAGCCGCGGCAGCGCGCCGAGCAGCCCGTGCCACAACGCCACCGTGCCGGCGTCGCCGGCAGCGGGGAACACCACCACTCGCGCGCCGGCGCGGCAGGGGATGCCGTAGACGCACGGCAGCTTCGCCTGCTGCCACTCCTCGCGGGGGAGCACGACGCCCACGAGGCGCGCCGGGTGCCGGGTCCGCCGGGCGGCACCCACCGCCAGGCCGCGCAGCAAGGTCTCCACGTGCGCCGCGCGGTCGAGCGTGCCCGGCACGTAGAGCACCTCGCAGGCGTCGTCGGAGAGCAGCAGCAGCTGGGCGACCAGCGCGTCGGGGATCGCCGGCGTCACCACCGAAGTGGCGTCGTCGCCACCAGGCACGCTGCCGGCGGCGGCAAGCGGCACGGACGCCGCCGCGAGCGCGAAGCTCGCCATCGTCGCCGCCCACCACCAGGAGCGTTGCCGCACGATGGGGACAGCATATCGCGCGGCATACAATCGCGGTCATGGACGGCAAGGAGTTCGTCGCCGGGCTGGTGGCCGAGATGGAGGCGCTCTTCGCCCGCCTCGGCGAGCAGGAGACCCTCGAGGCGGAGTCCGAGGGGCAGGTGGAGGTGCGCACGCTGCTGCGGCTCGCCTTGAAGAGCGAGCTCGAAGCGAGCGAGCTCGCCGGGCTGTGGATGCCCACCACCCCCGAGATCGACGTCAAGCTGCTGCTTGCCGAGCAGTGCGGCGACGAGATGAAGCACTACGCGCTCATCTGCGGCCGCCTCGCCGAGCTGGGCGAGGACCTCGGCGCCTTCGAGCCGCTGGCCGAGGGGTACAGCCCGCTCTACCAGTACCTGCGCGGCCTGCGCTCCACCGTCGAGCGCGTCTCCGCCGGCCCCTTCGCGCGCGAGGCGATCGCCAAGGTGCGCAACGCGCAGTTCATCACGCTGTGCGACACCGCCGGCGACGCCGAGACGGCGCGCCTCTACCGCGACGTCATCCAGCCCGAGGAGATCAAGCACCACGAGCTGGCGCGCGACATCCTCGAGAAGCTGTGCACGACGGCCGAGCTCCAGGAGCTCGCCGCCGCCGCGGCGCGCAACACCCTCGCCATCGCCGACGAGCTGCGCACGCTGGCGGAGAAATCGACCGGGATGCACCCCATCCCCGTTTCCTAGAGGGAACCACATGAGATCGATCGCGACCATCGCGGTGCTCGGCGCGGGCACCATGGGGCGGGGCATCGCCCAGGTGGCGGCGCAGGGCGGCTACGCGACGCAGCTGTTCGACGTCGCCGCCGGCATGCTCGACAAGGCGCGCCAGAACGTGCAGCGCACGCTCGAGAAGGGCGTCAAGCTGGGCAAGGTGACGCCTGCGGACGCCGAGGCGACGCTAGGCCGCCTCGCCTTCCAGACCGATCTCGACACCGCCGTCGCCGAAGCCGACCTCGTCATCGAGGCGGTGCCCGAGCAGATGGCGCTCAAGGTGGAGACCTTCGCCGCCGTGGCGAAGGCCTGCCCCGCCGAGGCGCTCTTCGCCTCCAACACCTCCGGCCTGTCGATCACCGAGATCGCCGCCGCCTCCGGGCGCGCCGACCGCTTCGCCGGCATGCACTTCTTCAACCCCGTGCACCTGATGAAGCTCGTCGAGCTGGTGCGCGGCCTGGAGACCAGCGAGGCGACGCTCGCCGCCATGGGCGAGGTGGCGGCGCGCATGGGCAAGGAGGTGGTGGTGGTCCGCGAGGCGCCCGGCTTCGTGACCTCGCGCATCAACGCGCTCATCGGCAACGAGGCCTTCCGCATGCTGGAGACCGGCGTCGCCTCCGCCGAGGACATCGACAAAGCGCTCAAGCTCGGCCTCAACCACCCGATGGGACCGTTCGAGATGGTCGACCTGGTGGGGCTCGACGTGCGCTACTCGATCCTGCAGCACCTGCACGCGACGCTCGGCGAGACGTATCGGCCGGCCAACCTGCTGGCGCAGTACGTCAAGGCGGGGCGCCTGGGGAGGAAGAGCGGCAAGGGCGTCTACGTCTACGACGAGGAAGGCAACCGGATCGGCTGAGGGTCAGATCGGGAAGAGCTGACCGGCGTCGATCGAGACGTCGGTGCCGGGAACCTCGAGCCGGTCGCCGGATCGAAAGGTGCGGCGCTCGAGGTAGCCGTCGGGCGAAGGGCCACTGTAGGCCTCTACGAGGCCGCGGGCGAGATCGAGGATCCACACTGCGGCAATCCCGCTCCGGGCGTAGAGAGGCAGCTTGATTCCGCGGTCATAACCGATCGACGAATCGCCGACCTCGATCAGCGACAGCACGTCGGGAGGACCCGGGTGCGCGTCGGAATAGAAGTCGGCCCGCGGCCGCGCGAGGCAAAGGTCGGGCTCCGGCTCGCTCAGATCGTCGAGCCGTACAGGGCACTGCACGCGCACGACCACCTGCTCGCCGAGGACGCGGAATAGGTGGTCGATCCCGGTCACACAGGCTGCGTGCCGGCTGCCGATCGGCGTCATCATCACGATCTCCCCCTCGATCAGCTCGACCCGGTCGTCCTCGCCGAGGATGCCGGCCTGCGCGAGGCGGTAGTAGTCGTCGACCGTGAAGCGGTAGCGCGCGAGCGGCAGGCTCATCGCTTCGATTCTACGCCCCTGCTGGAGCCCTGCCGCCAGCAGGTTCCGGGCTCAGCAGCCGAACCCAACGGTGTCCGCAAACGTCGTCGAGAGGTGACCGATCTGGTTGCTGTAGGTCTTGACCGCACCGGTGAACGTGTCGCGCACGGTCACCGTCCAGCCCTGGTCGGTGAGGCCGCTGACGAAGACCCAGTACTTGTTGCCCAGCACGGGCACGCAGGCGTTGAGGACCTTGACGCCCATCTCGAAGTTGGTCGCCGAGAAGAAGGTGAAGAACACCGACTCGTCGTTCTCCGTGCGCTGGCCGCCGAAGCTCATCACCTGCGCGCTGCCGGTGGCCGGCGCTGCCGTTGCCCAGGTCACCTTCACCTCGAAGCGGCTCGACTGCAGGCAGGCCGTGGTGGCGTCGCGCACGCAGGGACCGCTCGTCGTGCCTACCAGCGCGCCGGCCGCGAGTGCGTCGGCGAGACCGACGCCGAAGGTGTTGTCGGCGCCCGCGGCGCCGCGGTCGTGGGCGCTCGACAGGATCGCATTGCGCAGCGTGGTGCGGTCGCCGGCGGGGTTGTCGCCCGGCTCGCCCGCCAACAGGGCTGGCGCCTTGTCGAGCAGCAGGGCGGCGATGCCCGCCACATGGGGCGCCGCCGCGGAGGTGCCGAAGAAGGGGTTCGAGAAGCCGGCGGCGCCGGTGACCGCGACGGCGTCGATGGCGGTGACGTCGGGCTTCATCCGGCCGTCGTTGGTCGGCCCGCGGCTGCTGTAGGAGGCGATGTCGTCGGTGTTGGGGTCGCCCGAGTTGATCGCCCCCACGGAGATCACGCCGCCGGCGGCGTCGGCCTGGTTGGGCACGCTGCTGGTCAGTGTGTTGAAGTTGGTCTTGGCGCCGTTGGCGAGGGTGTCGCAGCCGCCGCAGATCACGAACATGTCGAAGGTGCGCGCCACGCCGGAGAAGCGGCCGATGAGGATGTCGAAGGTCCCCTTGGCGTGGGGGTTGGTGAAGGCGAGGGCCTCCACCGGCGGCTGCGAGCCGTTCTGGCTGTCGTCGCTACTGGCGACGAACGTCGCGGAAGCACGGTCGTAGAGGAAGACGTCGTAGTCGTTCGGCGAGCCGGCGAAGCTGTCGTTCCACTGCAGAAACACGGTGACGGTGGCGCCCTGCGCCAGCACCAGCGGATTCGAGCAGGGCACCCCGTTGCAGGTGACCAGCGACTGGCCGGCATTGGAGGTGCTCGCCGTGCCGACGACGCGGTGCATGCGGTAGGGCGAGCCGGAGATCGTCAGGTTGACGCCGGAGTCGTCGAAGGTCTCCTGGTAATGCGACGTCGCCTGGTTGGCGACCGAAGTGGCGTACAGGCGGACGCGGTTGCCGGTGCGGTTGAGCTCGTCGCTGGTGTTTTGCGACACCAGGCTGGTGCCGTCGTAGGGGCCGGCGTTGAAGAACCCGATGTCGTCCACCACCACGTCGGTGTTGGCGGCCAGGCAGTCGATGGCGGCGTTGAAGTCGAGAGCGCTGCCGAAGCCCCAGTTGCCGAACATCAGCCTGGCACCCGGCGCGAGGTCATGGACGATCTCCAGCATCGCCGTCCCCTCGCCGGAGGCGAAGCTGGTGGGGTCGTTGCCTTTGGTGTTGCAGGTGGTCAGGTCGAGGTTGCCGCCGAGGACGGGAAGGTCACCCGAGGCGATCGCCGTCGCGATCCCCTTGACGCTGTCGGAGGTGAGGCCGACGCTCACGCCGCTGCCGTCGACGCCCGCCGTCGCGCGCAGCTGCGCGGCGTTGAGCAGCACGTCGCCTTGCGAAGTCACCGCGCCGGCGTTGACCACGCCGTAGGGGGGCAGCGAGACGGCGCGGAAGAGCCCCGACCCGGCGACCTCCGCGAGCACCGAGACCGGCACCCACGCCTGCAGCAGACGGTGCACCGGTTCCTGACGTTCCACCTCCGCGTCCAGGGAGCGCAGCAGGGCCGCCGCTTTTGCGAGGTCTCCCTTCACCCAACCCCAGACCTGCACGCGATCGCCGTCGGTGCGCACCAGCCCGGCATCGCGCATCGCGGCGAGCTGCGGCGAGAGCTGGAAGGCCGCCGCCACGGCGAGCGCCGGGCTCGCCGCCTTGGCGGTGGCGCTGCGCTTGGCCAGCAGGTCGAGCGACCAGGTGAGGCCGGGTGTCTGCTCGCCGCGGCCCGCGGTGGCGGCCGGCGCGGTGACCGCGGCGAGATCGGCGGCGATCGGTTGTGCCCTCGAGTTGGTGACGGAGCCGAGAAGGCCGAGCGAGGCGAGCACCCAGGAGAGCGCGGCGGTTGGCCTGCGCATGACAATGACCTCCGTTCCGGTCGATGACGCAGAGTCGCTGCGGCCAGCCTATCCGACGCCGCGCCGCCGCGCGTCGGCGAGAGAACGCCTCGGTCAGTCGGGCTAGGATAGGACCCTCATGAGCAAGTGGAGCCTGGAGGGGAAGGTGGCGCTGCTCACCGGCGCCAGTAGCGGGATGGGGTTCGCCACCGCGCGGGCGCTGGCGCAGCGCGGCGCCAAGGTGGTGATCGCGAGCCGCGGCGGTGCCAAGCTCGAGCGCGCGCACAACGAGCTTGCGGCCGAAGGGGCCCAGGTCGAGGCCGTCGTCGTCGACGTGCGCTCGGCGGAGTCGCTCAAGCGGCTGGTGCAGCAGACCGAGGGCACCGTCGGCCCGGTGGACGTGCTGGTCGCCAACGGCGGCGGCCCGCCGAGCAAGCGCGCCGTCGACCTCGAGGAGCAGGATTGGCAGGAGGCCCTCAACCTCTGCCTGCTCTTCGTCCCGCGGCTGTGCTCGCTGGTGCTGCCGGGGATGCGCAAGCGCGGCTGGGGGCGGATCGTCGCGCTCAATTCGGTGTCGGCGCGGCAGCCGATCCCGAACCTGGCGCTCTCCAACACGCTGCGGCCGGCGGTGGTCGGCTACCTCAAGACCCTGTCGCAGGAGGTGGCGCGCGACGGCATCACGGTCAACTCCGTGCTCCCCGGCTACACGCGCACCGACCGCCAGGAGGAGCTCGCCCAGGCGGCCTCGCTGCGTACCGGCCGCAAGGCCGAGGAGGTGCTCGCCGAGTGGGCGGCGGCGGTGCCGGCCGGGCGCCTCGCCGAGCCGCACGAGATCGCCGAGGTGGTGGCCTTCCTCTGCTCGCCGGCGGCGTCGTACTTGACCGGGCAGGCGATCACCGTCGACGGCGGCTACGTCAAGTCACTCATGTAGCTGCTGCGGGAGGCTGCCGATGATCCTCGACCCCGCCTGGTTACCCAACTGCTCCATGCGCCGCGTCATCTGCCACTGGACGGCCGGCGCCCACACGGCGAGCTCGCTCGACAAGGAGCACTACCACTTCCTCGTCGAGGCCGACGGCAAGGTGGTGCGCGGCCGCCGCTCCATCGCCGACAACGTGAGCACCGCCAACGGCGTCTACGCGGCGCACACCAAGGGTGCCAACACCGGTTCCATCGGCATCGCCGTCTGCGCCATGGCGGGCGCGAGCCAGAGCCCGTTCCAGGCCGGCTCTTCGCCGATGCTCGAGCCGCAGTGGCGGCGGCTGGCCGACGTCGCCGCCGAGCTCTGCCGCACCTACTCGATACAAGTGACGCCGCAGACGGTGCTCGGCCACGGCGAGGTGCAGGTGCTGCTCGGCATCGCGCAGGAAGGGAAATGGGACCCGATGGTGCTGCCCTGGGAGCCGGCGATGAGCATCTCGCAGGTGGGCACCTTCTTCCGCACCCTGGTGCAGTCGAACCTGGAGACGGCGGCCGAGCCGGTGGAGGCGCCGGTGCTCGCCAGCGTCGACTTCCAGGGCAAGAAGATCGGCGACGCGCAGTTGATCAACGAGAGCCTCTACGCCACTGCCGCCGCGGTGGCGGCCAAGCTCGGGCTACCCGCTCCGGGCGCCGCGGCCACCGAGCTTGCGCTCGCCAACGGCAATTCGATCCCGATCGAGACCATCGACGCACGAGGATGGGTCGACGTCGTGGCGGTGGCGACGGCGCTCGGCCGCAAGACGCGCTGGAACAGCGCCAAGCGGATGTTGACGATCCTCTGATTGGGCCGCCGCCGCAGGGCGGGCTCCGCACCCGCCGTCTACTTCAGGGCTGACCGCTCTCCTCGTCCTGCATGAACGGATAGCGGAAGTCCTTCGGCGGCACGAAGGTCTCCTTGATCGCCCGCTGCGAGACCCAGCGCAGCAGGTTCATCGGCGAGCCCGCCTTGTCGTTGGTGCCCGAGGCGCGGCCGCCGCCGAAGGGCTGCTGGCCCACCACCGCGCCGGTCGGCTTGTCGTTGACGTAGAAGTTGCCCGCCGCGTGCCGCAGCCGCTTCGCCATGTGCGACGATGGCGGCGCGGTCCTGCGCGAAGACCGCGCCGGTGAGCGCGTAGGGCGTCGCGGTGTCGCAGAGGTCGAGCGGTCTCCTCGACCGCGCCGTCGTCGTAGACGTAGACCGTCAGCACCGGGCCGAAGATCTCCTCGGTCATCAGCTTGTGGCGCGGGTTGGTGGTGAGCACCACCGTCGGCTCGATGAACCAGCCCTTGCTGTCGTCGGCGCCGCCGCCGAGCGACCACCTCGGCGTCGCCGCTCTGCCGCGCGTGCTCGATGTAGCCGGTGATGCTCTGCGAACGACTTGGCGTCGATCACCGCGCCCATGAAGTTGCTGAAATCGCGCGGGTCGCCGACCTTGATCGCGGCGAGGTCGCGCCGCCATGCGCTCGCGCACCTCGGCCACAGCGACGCGCGGGACGTAGGCCCGCGAGGCCGCCGAGCACTTCTGCCCCTGGTACTCGAAGGCGCCGCGCACCAGCGCCGTCGCCAGCGCCGCCGCGTCGGCCGAGGGGTGGGCGAAGACGAAGTCCTTGCCGCCGGTCTCGCCGACGATGCGCGGATAGGAGCGGTACTTCGGCAGGTTGTCGGCGATCGTCTGCCACATGCCGTGGAAGGTCGCGGTCGAGCCGGTGAAGTGCAGCCCGGCGAAGTCGCGGTGCGCGAAGCACCGGGTCGCCGACCTTGGCGCCGCTGCCGGGCACGAAGTTGATCACGCCCGGCGGCAGCCCCGCCTCCTCGAGCAGCTCGCAGCACGTAGTAGTTGGAGACGATCGCCGTCGACGCCGGCTTCCACAGCACGGTGTTGCCCATCAGCGCCGGCGCCGTCGGCAGGTTGCCGCCGATCGCGGTGAAGTTGAACGGCGTCACCGCGAAGACGAAGCCCTCGAGCGGCGCGGTACTCGACGTAGTTCCACATGTCCGCGCGGCGAGATCGGCTGCTCGGCGTAGATGCTCGCGCATGTAGGCGGCGTTGAAGCGCCAGAAGTCGATGAGCTCGCAGGCGGAGTCGATCTCGGCCTGGTAGCACGGTCTTCGACTGGCCGAGCATGGTGGCGGCGTTGACCGTGTCGCGCCACGGCCCGGCGAGCAGGTCGGCGGCCTTGAGGAAGATCGCCGCGCGCGCCTCCCACGGCATCTCCGACCACTCGCGCCACGCTTCCTTGGCGGCGCCGCGCCGCCTGCCGTACCTCGCGCGCTCGCCGGCCTGGTGGAAGCGTCGGCGAGCACGTGGCCGATGGTCGTGCGGGCAGACTGCCTTGCCGGTGTCGGCCGGTGCGCACCTCGCGGCCGCCGATGACGCAGCGGGATCTCGATGCGTTCGCCGTACATCTCGTCGAGCCGGCGTCTGCAGCGAGGCGCGCTCGGGCGAGCCCGGCGCGTACGAACGCACCGGCTCGTTGACCGGCGGCGGGACGTTGACGATGCCGTTGAGCATGCGGACCTCGGCCCTCGCTACTCGGCGGCGACGTCGCCGAGGCGGCGGATGGAGGCCACCCTCTCGCGCGGCACCACCAGGTGGCGGTGCCTGCCCCAGACGCCGAAGCGCGCGGCGCGGCTCACCCAGGCGGCCTTGCTCGCCTTCTGGTCGAAACCAGCGTCGCCGCCCTCGTCCGCCTCGGCGCTGTGCACGTCGACGTCGAGCAGCACGACGCCGGCCGCCGTCACCTCGTGACAGCGGCCGACGAACACCTCGGGCCCGTCGGTGTCGACCACCACGGTGATGCCGTGGAGCTCGCCCTTGTCGTTGTGGAAGGTGCCCACGCGGTAGCCGACTCGCGCGCGACTACCGGGAGGCGGCCGTCTCGGCGACGCACCAGCGCTCGAAGGCCTGCGCCAGGTCGGCGGCCAGCTCCTGGGCGCTGCGTCCCTCGATGCGGTGGCGCGGCACGAAGTAGACCAGCTCGCCGTCCTTGAACAGCGCCATCGACGGGCTGCTGCGGCGGGATGTCGGCGAAGTACGCGCGCGCCTTGCGCGGTGGCCTCGACGTCCTGGCCGGCGAAGACGGTGGCCACGCGGTCGGGCAGCGCGGCGCCCTGCAGGGCGGCGCGGACGCCGGGGCGCGCGGCGCCGGCCGCGCAGCCGCACACCGAGTTGACGATCAGCAGCGCCGTGCCTTCGCGCTGGCCCATCCAGCGGTCGACGTCGGCGGGGGTGAGCAGCTCCTCGACGCCGGAGGAGGTGAGCTCCTCGCGCATCGGCTTGACTAGCATGGGGGAGTAGGGCATGAGAAACCTCCTGGCGCCGCGCATTCGCGCACGGCGGCCAGGAGGCAGTCTAACACCCGCTCAAAAACGCCAGGCGATGCCGCCCATCACGCGGCGGCCCGAGAGGTCGAGGGTGCCGAGCTCCGCGAAGTCGCCGCCCAGGTCGTCGTCGGCGACGTCCCACCGGCCCTCGGCGAACAGCGAGAAGTAGGGCGAGAGCGGCACGTCGATCCCGGCCATCACGTAGTAGCCGAGGGCGGCGCCGTCGTCCTCGAGCGTGTCGGTGAACACCGGCAAGGTGACGCCGCCGAAGTCGATGAAGTCGCCCGACTCTTCGTAGCGCCAGACGTAGAGGCCGCCGCCGGCGCCGACGTAGGGCATCACCGGCGACTGCTCGGGCGCCAGGCGCACGACGATTCCGGCGGTGATCGGCGAGATCTCCAGCGTCGTCGTATGGCTGATGCGGTTGCCCTGGTTGTCCTCGAAGTTGCGGTAGGACTGGTCCTGCTGCCCTTCGAAGTAGTCGGCCGAGAGCATGAGGCCGACGTGGCGGTGCAGGCCGAAGACGTAGTCGACGCCGGCGACGATGTCCTCGAAGTCCTCGGCCTCGCCCGTGAAGTCGTCGGCCGTCTCGTCGAAGAAGTCGGAGTCGCCCTCCGGGGTGAACAGGCCGAGGCGCAGGCGCACCGACTGCTGGTTGCCGTAGCGCTCGTAACCGCGGCCGTACGGCTGCGGCTGCGCTTCAGCCGGCAGCGCGGCGGCGGCCAGAAGGACGAACAAGGCTCCACCCACCCACCACGATCGCTTCATCGCCGTCTCCTCTCCTCTCTCTCGAGGGTCATGTCTTGATTCGTTGCGTCGGGCGCACGGCCCGCTGCGGAGCGGCGAGAGCAACGGCAGTGCCACAGCAGAGCAGCGGCCGTTTCTCTTGACGGCGCAGCAACTTGGCTCCGTAATCCGCGGTGCTGTGCAGGCGGCGCCGCCATCTGTAGAGGACGCCGGCGCGCCGCGGCAGGGACGGCGAGCGAGCGCTCGCGCCGCACCCCGATGGCGGGCGCCGAGCCCGCCCTACGCGCATGTAGGGCGGCCTCCGCGGCCGCCATCCTCGCGGCTTCAGCGCAGTAGGGCGCGCAGCTGCTCGACGGCCCTGTCGACGTCGAGGAACTGCACACCCATGCCGGCGAGCAGGTTGCCGGGCGGCGAGTCGCGCGGCGGCTCCATGCGATGCACCACCCGCGCCTGCAGGCGGATGGGCGGCACCGCCAGGCCCTCGACGCCCACCTCGACGACGATCACGGCGTCGAGCGCCGGCGGGCGGCTGGTTTGGATGAACAGGCCGCCGGTCTTGACGTCGCGGTCGAAGACGCGGCGGAACTGGTCGGGGTCGCGGAAGCGCAGCGGGTAGAGCTGCGTGGGCTCGATCGGCGTGCCGGCGGGCGGTGCCACGGCGGCGGACCGCGGCGGAGGTGTCGGCGTCGATGGCGGCGCCGGCGGGCGCACGGTTTCGCGCGGCGGCGGCGTCAGCGCGTCGCCCCGCATCGAGTAGGCGCCGGATGGCGGTTCGGGTAGCTCGACGGGCGCTTCCTCCACCGCCGCGCCTTTCGTCGTTCCCATGCCGCTCGGGATGCGCTCTTCGGCGTCGAAGTCGATCGCCGGCAGCAGCTCTTCCAACAGCTCCTCGGCGCTCAGGAAGCGCACGCCCATCCCCGACGGCATCACCGACTGCAGGTGCGCCGGCGAACGCAGCGCGCGCATGACCACGCCCTCGACGGTGAAGCTGCGGCCGGTGTGGCCGATGGCGAGGCGCATTCGCGAGCCGCTGGGCAGCACCATCTGCGTGCGCACGAAGATGCCGGTGCGCGAAACGTTGGTGGAGACGGCGCGGCTCCCCTGCCCCTCCTCGCCCTGCTTCCAGAAGCGCACCTCGAGCTGCCGGGGCCAGCGGCGGTTGCGGCGGCGCTCTGCCATCAGGGCGGAAGCCTACCGCGCCGGCCCCACGGAGCAGCTCTCAGTGCAGTCTTCCGTGCTTTGCTGGTGCAGTTTTCAGTGCCGGGTCGAGGCGGCGCGCTCGAGGTGCCCCTCCCCTACGGATGCGTGGCCGTTCGTCGGGCGGTTGAGCGCGCGGCCGATCGCCCACGCCGTGCTCGAGCCGCAGGATGGACACTTCTGCGTCCCCTCGGCCTCGAAGATCGAATCGCAGTCGAGACAGAGCAGGGCGCGGTCCATCGGGATGGTGGGCCGGAAATTCTGGTAGAACTCGTCGACCTGCACGGGGTCGGCGGGATCGATGAGCTTGCGGAACATTTGGGTCGCGGTCATCTGATTGCCTCCGTTGCCGGTATTGCGACCCGCCTTGCGGCGGTTGGACGTGTTCCTGCGAGTGCGAGATCGGTGCCAGTCCGGAAGGGCTGCGGCGGTCTAGGATGCCGCCGTGCAACCAGCCCAGGGGACGCAGGAGGCGGGCCACGGGCCTTCGCTAGGGGCCCGTGCGGCCTCGCTGCTGGCGCCGCGGCGCGCGCCGTGGGTAGCGGCGTTCGGCACTTTCGTCGTCGCCCTGCCGTTGCTGTGGGGGTTCTACCAGCGCCATCCACTGCTCGCCGACACCGACGGCGCGTACCACCTGGCGGTGGCGCGCGCGACCGCCGAGCAGGGAGTGCTGCACGAGCTGCCGCAGGTGCGGATGAGCGCGCTGACGCTCTACGGCTACAGCGACAACGTGCTGCTCTTCCACCTCGCGCTGGCGCCTTTCGCTGCGGACGGTGACCCGCTCGCCGGCGGGCGCCTCGCCCTCGCGCTCCTCGACGCGCTGGTGCTGGCGGCGATTGCCGGGCTCGGCGTCAAGGCCGCCGGGTGGTGGGGCCTGCTGGCGGCGCCGGCCCTCGGCCTCGGCTCGCTGGAGATGTTTTGGCGCCTCGTGCGGCTGCGGCCGGAGCTGCTGGCGCTGCTGCTGCTGCTGCTCGCCCTCGCCGCCGCCGGCACGCGCCGCTACCGGCTGCTCGGCGCGATCGCCTTCGCCTTCGCGCTCGCCTACGTCGCGTGGCACGCCTTCCTCGGGCTCTTCCTGCTGCTCTTCGTCTTCACCGGCTGGGCGCGGCGGCGCTGGGATTGGGCGCTCGCTCTCTACGCGGTGCTCGGCACGGGAGCCGGTTTGCTGGTGCACCCCGCGTTCCCCGCCAACCTGCTGGTGTGGAAGCTCGCCGCGCTCGACGTCTTCGCGTTGAAGGGGACGCTCGACAGCGGCAGCGAGCTCGGCCCGCCGTCGCCGCAGGTGACGCTGCTCGCCAACGCCGGCTTGTGGTTGCTGGCCGCGGTTCTCTGGCGCAGCCGGCGGCCTGACGGACGCGCGGACGCGGGCGCTGCGCAGGCGCGCGACCTCGCCGATGCGTTCGGTCTCGCCGCGCTCTGCTTCGGCGGCCTCTACCTGCTCGTCTCGCGCTTCTCGATCTACGCCTTCCCGTTCGCGCTGCTGTGGTTGCTCTTCCACATCAAGAGCCGCGGCGAGGCGCCGGGCGGGCGCGTGCGGCTGCCCTGGCGCGGCTCGCTGCCGCTGGCGGCCGCGGTCGTGCTCGCCGCGCTCATCGCCGTGCCGGGCACCTCGCAGGAGCTGGCGCGGTTCGCGCGGCGCACCGATCCCGGCCCCGAGAACACGCGCCTGAAGGACTACGCCGCCTTCGCGCGCGCCGTGCCCGCCGGTGCCACCGTGGCGTCGCCGTGGGGCGAGACGGCGCTCTACCTGCTGTGGGCGCCGCAGGGGCGCTACCTGAACGTCCTCGACCCGGCGGCGATGGCGGTGCCGTTCCCGCGCGCCGCCGCCGCTCAGCGCGCGCTCTTCGCCGGCGAGGCGCCCGACGTGCCGCTGCTCGCGATCGCCGAGCTCGACAGCCGCTTCGTCGCCTGGTCGCTGCCGGGAGCGCCGCCGCGGCTGCTCGCGCGCCTGCGCAACGACCCGCGCGCGCGGCCGCTGCACGTCGGCTTCCAGGCGCTTTTCGCTCTCGTCGAGCCGCCGCCGGGAAGCTTCGTCCTCGACTGGCGGGTGGTGCCGGCAGGCGCGCTGCCACCGCCGGTAGATGCGCCGCTCGCTGACTGGCCCGCCTACCCGCGAATGCCGCAGCCGCCGCTGCGCGCCGTCGAAGGGTTCGTCGACGCCGGTCGCGTCGCCTCCTCGTGCGTCGCCTTCGCCCGCGAGCAGTCCCCGGGCGACCCCGGCCGCTACGAGCTCGCGCCCTACGGCGAGACGACGCTGTGGCTCGACGGCGCCGCGCTGCTGAGCACCAGCGGCAACAGCGCCGTGCTCGGCGAAGGCGTCAGCTTCGCGCTGCCGCCGGCGCGCCGCCTCACCGTGCTCACCTGCCCGGGCGAGGGTGGCCGCGCCGGGTTCTACCTGCTGCGGCGGGGCTGAGCGCAGCTACGCGACGACGTTGACGAGCCGGCCGGGCACCACGATCACGCGCCGCGGCGGCTTGCCGGCGAGCAGCTCGCGCACCTTGTCGTCGCCGAGCGCCGCCTGCTCCATCTCTTCCTTGCTGGCATCCGGCGCCATGTAGATGCGGCTGCGCAGCTTGCCGTTGACCTGCACCGGCACCTCGACGGTTTCGCGGCGCAGGGCGGCGGCGTCGACCTGCGGCCAGCCGGCGCGGAAGACGCTGCCCTCGCCGCCGACGCGTTGCCATAGCTCCTCGCCGAGGTGCGGCGCCAGCGGCGCGATCGCCTGCGCCACGATGCGCACGGCGGCGGCGAGCGACGGGAAGTCGGCGTCGCTCCACTCCCCCGGCTCGCCGACACGGCGCACGGCGTTGATCCACTCCATGTAGAGGGCGACGGCGGTATTGAAGGCGAGGTCGCGCTCGCAAGCCTGCGTCGTGCGCTCGAGCGCGCGGTGGACGAGGCGCCAAGCCTCGCGCGCGCCGCTCGACAGTCCGCTGGGGTCGATGCCGGCGCCGGCTTCCGCCGTGCCCGCGAAGCGCGGGTCTGCGATGGTCGCCGATCATCGTCTCCCACAGCCGGTACACGAAGCGGCGCGTGCCCTCGATGCCCGCCTCGCTCCACAGGATCTCGGCGTCCGACGGCGCGAAGAACAGCATCGCCAGCCGCGGCACGTCGACGCCGTCGCGCGCGAAGAGGTCGCCGGGCGAGACCACGTTCCCCTTCGACTTCGACATCGTCTCGCCCTGCGCGTCGGCCACCATGCCCTGGTGGACGAGGCGGCTCACCGGCTCCTCCACCGGCAACCAACCGGCGTCGAACAGCACCTTGGTGAAGAAGCGGAAGTAGAGCAGGTGGCCGGTGGCGTGCTCGTCGCCGCCGATGTAGAGGTCGATCGGCAGCCACTCCTTCGCCCGCTCGCGCGAGAAAGGCTCGCTGTCGTTGTTCGCGTCGACGTAGCGCAGCATGTACCACGACGAGTCGACGAAGGTGTCCATGGTGTCGGGGTCGCGCTTCGCCGGCCCGCCGCACTGCGGGCAGGTGGTGTTGATGAACTCCGGCACGTCCTCGAGCGGCGAGCGCCCGGTGGGGATGAAGCTCTCGACGTGCGCCGGCAGCTCGATCGGCAGCTGCTCCTCGGGCACCGGCACGACGCCGCACTCTCGTTGGCAGTGGATCATCGGGATCGGGCAGCCCCAATAGCGCTGGCGGCTGATCAGCCAGTCGCGCAGCCGGAACTGCACCTTGGCGCGGCCGATGCCGCGCTCGGCGAGCCAGGCGATCACCTGCGGGATGCCTTCCGGCGCCGGCGTGCCGTCGAACGGCGGCGAGTCGACCATCGTTCCCTCGCCGGACCAGGCTTCGGTCATCGTCTCGGCGTCGAGCCGCAGCGCGGGTTTCTCTCCACCGGATTGCGGATCCAGTGGCTGCACCACCACCTTGAGCGGCACCCCGTAGGCGCGGGCGAAGGCGAAGTCGCGCTCGTCGTGCGCCGGCACGCCCATGATGGCGCCGGTGCCGTAGCCGCCGAGCACGTAGTCGGCGACCCAGATCGGGATGGGGTCGTGCGTCACCGGGTTGATGGCGTAGGCGCCGGTGAAGACGCCGTCCTTCTCCCGCGTCAGATCGGAGCGCTCGATGTCGGTCTTGCGGCGCGCCGCCGTGACGTAGGCATCGACCTCGGCGCGCTGGTCGGGAGTGACCACGCGGGCCACCATCGCGTGCTCGGGGGCGAGGGTGAGGAAGGTGGCGCCCCACAGCGTGTCGGGGCGCGTCGTGAACACCGTGATCCCCTCGCCGTGGCCGCTGGCGGTGGCCCAGCCGGGGACGTGGAAGGTCACCTCGGCGCCCTCGCTGCGCCCGATCCACGAGCGCTGCATCTTGACCGTGCTCTCCGGCCAGTCGGGGAGCTTGTCGAGGTCATCGAGCAGCCGCTGCGCGTACTCGGTGATGCGGAAGAACCACTGCTCGAGCTCGCGCTTCTCCACCGGCACGCCCGGGTGCCGCCAGCAGCAGCCGTCGACGACGTGCTCGTTGGCGAGCACCGTCTGGTCCACCGGGCACCAGTTCACCGCCGCGCGCGCGCGATAGGCGAGGCCGCGGCGGTGCAGCAGCAGGAACATCCACTGCGTGAACTTGTAGTAGTCGGCGCGGCAGGTGACGACCTCGCGCTCCCAGTCGTAGGAGAGCCCCATCTGCCGCAGCGTGTTGCGCGAGGTCTCGATGTTCTTCGTCGTCCACTCGCCGGGGTGGATGCCGCGGGTGATGGCGGCGTTCTCCGCCGGCAGCCCGAAGGCGTCCCAGCCGAAGGGGTGCAGCACGTCGTGCCCGCGCATGCGCTCGAAGCGGGCGACGACGTCGCCGATCGTGTAGTTGCGGAAGTGCCCGATGTGGATGTCGCCCGAGGGGTAGGGCGAGCATCTCGAGGACGTAGCGCTTGTCGCGCGGCGGCTCGGGCGTGCGGTCGAGCCCCTCGCGCTGCCAGAAGTCCTGCCAGCGCGACTCGAATTCGTGGGGGCGGTAGGGCTCGACCTCGCGGCGCATAGGCGGGGGATTGTAACGAAGGGCGGCCCTGGGGCGGTGGAGCGTCTGACCAGTGTAGAGTCCGATCATGGGCGCCGAAGACCTGCGGCAGTTCGCGCACCTTGACGCTGCCGCGAAGCTTCGCATCGGCGATAGCCTTCGCGAGCAGGCGAGAGCCCTCCGACCCGACTGGCCCGACGAGGCCGAACGCGAGGCCGACCTCGCACACCACATACGGCTCAGCGAGCTCCTACGCAGCGTCGTCCTCCCGCGAACAGACTGACGTCTTCGCGGCGCTGCGGCTCGCGCAACAACGAGCTGCGGCAAGTCTCTTGCACGTTGCGGCGGCCAGGACCATGGCCGCCGAGACCGGTTTCCAAGAGACGCACGACGTCACCACGCCGATCCGGGACCTCGGGCTCGCCATCGACGGGACACCGCTCGCAGCCGGTCGTGGACGAGTTCCTCGCCGAGGTCGACCGGCTGGGGCTCGCCGTGCGGCCGCGGCCCTACCTCTCGACCGAGTGGGGCGTGCCCTTCGGCACCGTCGCCATCGCCATCCCCTTCTACCTCGCGCAGCCCCGAGCTGACGGCGCTGCACGACGAGCGCACCGGCCTTCGTCGAGGGCGCCGACCGCGCCGACGTGCTGCGCTACCTGCGCCACGAGATGGGGCACGTCGTCAACTACGCCTACCGGCTCTACGAGCGCCCGGAGTGGGTGGAGCTCTTCGGCCCCATCAGCCAGCCCTACCGCGAGGAGTACCGCCCCGAGCCGTTCAGCCGCAAGCTACGTCCGCCACCTGCCCGGCTGGTACGCGCAGAAGCACCCCGACGAGGACTGGGCGGAGACCTTCGCGGTGTGGATGACGCCGCGGCCTGGACTGGCGGCGCGAGTACGCGGGCTGGCCGTGGCGCGCTGGCGAAGCTCGAGTACTGCGACCGCACGCTGAAGGAGCTGCGCAGCGAGGTGCCCGCGGTCACCGACGAGGACCTCGACGAGGACGTCGGCGACCGTCGGCCACTCGCTGCGCGACTTCTACGGCGAGGTCGGACGGCGACGCTGGCGGTGACCCGCTGCCGGGGCTGGACGGCGCGCTGCGGACGCTCTTCGACGACGAGCGGCGAGGGCTGGCGGAAGACCCGCGCCCGGCAGCGGCGTTGATCGACGGCCTCGCGCGCGCGCTACCCGCCGACGTCTACCGCTGGACCGGCCACTTCCCCGAGCACACGCGCGCGCTGCTGGCGCAGATGCGCCGCCGCGCCGAAGAGCTCCAGCTCGTCTACCCGGCCGCCCGCGAGCAGCGCGTCGAACGCGCCGCGGTGGTGCTGGTCACGGCGCTGGCGATGAGCCACGTCCAGACGGGGTCGTACCTGCCGTAAACCCCGTTTCGGTACACTACATACATGACAATGACCGAGCTCCAAGAGCAGGCGCTCAAGCTCCCCGCCGAGGAGCGCGCGGCGCTGATGGAGTCACTCCATCTGAGCCTCTTGGAGGAGCCTCTCGCCGACTGGCAGAAACAGCTCCTCGACGAACGGATCGCTGAGGACGATCGCGATCCCGACGGCGCGCTGCCCGGCGAGGAGCTGCTCGCGTGGCTCCGCAAGCCCCGCGCATGAGCCTGCGCTACCGCGCGGCAGCCAAGCTCGACATCCAGGAAGCGCGCGATTGGTACCGGGCGATATCCCCGGCGCTCGAAACGCGGTTTGCGGACGCGGTCGCCAACACGTTGACCATCGCGCTGGACCATCCACGCGCCTTCCCGGTGGTGCACCACAACGACATCCGCCGCGCGGTCGTGTCCGGGTTCCCCTACCAGGTCTTCTACCGGCTGCGGAACGGCGACGTGATCGTCATCGCGGTAACGCACAGCTCTCGGCACCCGCGGTCCTGGCAACGGCGCCGGTAGATCAGCGTGTCGCGGTGGCTGAGCGCTCGCTGGGCTTCGGGGTGTCGCTGACGATGCGGTCCCGACGTCGCCGCTGAAGACGCTGCGGCTGGACGCCCTGCCGTTCGACCGCGAGCTGCACGATCTTCTCGAGCAGCGCCTCGTAGTCGTACCCCGCGGCCTCCGCCGCCATGGCGAACTCCTGCTCCTTCTCCAGGTAGCAGTTGGCGTTGACCTCGAGCACGTAGATCTCGCCCGCCTCGGTGAGCCGCAGGTCGACGCGGCCGTAGTCGCGCACGCGCAGCGCGCGGTAGGCCTGCACCGCCACCTTCTGCAGCCGCGCTCGCAGCTCGTCGGGCAGCTCCGCGACGCGCGCCTCGATGCCGTAACGCTCGCCGAGCGCCTCGTCGAACTTGACGGCGTTGTCGGCCACCGGGGGCATGTGGTCGGGCAGCCCCGAGAGGTCGAGCTCGATCGGCGGCAGCGCCTCGGGTTCGAGGTTGCCGATCACCGCCACGTACAGCTCGCGCCCCTCGATGTACTCCTCGGCGAGCGCCGCGTCCTTCTCCTCGGAGTGGATGCGAAGCACCTGCTTCATCAACGAGGATGAATCGCGGACCAGCGCATCCGCGCCGCTGATGCCGATCGAAGCGTCCCCGCGCAGCGGCTTGACGAACAGCGGCATGCGCAGGTTGCCGCCGGTCTCGAAGTCGGAGTTCTCGGAGAAGACGGCGAAGTTGGGATAGAGGATGCCGTCGAAGGCGAGCATCTTCTTGGTCAGTCCCTTGTCCTGGACCAGGAACAGCTCGGCGGCGCCGCTGCCGGTGAACGGGACGCGCAGCAGCTCCAACGTCGCGGCGACGCGCGCGTCGCCCTGGACGTCGTCGCCGAACATCTCGCAGAGGTTGAAGACGAGATCGGGCCTCTGCTCGCGCAGGCCGTGGATCAGAGGGTCGAGGTCGTCATGGATCTCGAGGACCTCCACCGAGTGGCGAGCGCGCAACGCCTCGCTCACTTCGTCGACCACCCCGTCGCGCCCGTCGGACGGGTCGACGTAGGCAAGCACCGTGATCCTCATGCCCTGACGCGCGTCAGCAAGGGCGCTGCCAGGCGCTGGGCGGCTTGGCCGGCACTGGACCCGCCCAGCCAGCCGCACCGGCGAGGTGTGCCGATGGAGCCGAGGGCCTCCGCGGGCTCAGGGGCACTCGGCGGGAACGTCGCTCGGCGAAGGCACTTGCCAGGTCGCAGTGCTGGCGCCGGCCGACGGCTGCGGCTCGAGGGTGATCTCGACCCGATAGTCGTTCCAGGCCTTGTTGCCCTCGTAAGCCTTGTAACCCTCTTTCGTCGCCCGTAGGAAGAGGATGTGCGGCCGCGCGGCGCGACCGGGTACCACGACACAGCCGTTGCCGTCCGTCTCGCCGGAGCGGGCCTCGACCTCGACGCGCACGCCTCGGAGCGGAGCGCCCGAAGGGTCGCGGACGGTCGTGACGACGCTGCTGGAGACCGAGCACGGTGTGAACCAGCAGCCGATGTTGCAGCCGCCGACAGGCAGCGCGGCGAGGACGGCTATCGCGAGACTGAGAAAGCGATCTCGACGAGCCTGTTGGAACGACCTCAGCATATGCAAGCCTCCCGCAGCGGCTGCCGGGTTACGGGCTCTCCGGCACATGAAACGCCAACGTCGTCGGCGGCGAGAACAGAAACCCCTGCCCGAAGGGCACGTTCATCTCCCGCAGTGTCTCGAACTCCTCTTCCTTCTCCACGCCCTCGGCGATCACCTGCGAGTCGATGCGCTCCGCCAGCAGCACCAGGCTCTCGAGCAGGCCGCGCTTGATCGGCGAGAGGTGGATGTCGCGCACCAGCGCGATGTCGAACTTGAGAAAATCCGGCTCTACCTCGGCCACCGAGTGCAGCGACGAGTAGCCCGCCCCCATGTCGTCGATCGCGACGCCGAACCCCATCGCCCGCAGATCGTCGATCCGCTTCCGGAAGTCGTTCCACGCCGTCACCGCCACCCGCTCGGTGATCTCGAGCACGACGTCCGACGGCTGCAGCCCCGCCGCTTTCGCCTGCGCCACCAGGTGCGTCGACAGCCCCTCGACGTCGCCGATGCCGTGCGCCGAGCAGTTCAAAAACAGCTTGTGCCCCCGCGGCAGCCGCACCGAGCCGCGCACCGACTCCACCCTACATAGTCGCTCCAAATCCACGATCTGGTCGGTCTTTTCGGCGAACGAGAACAGCATCTCGGGGTTCTGGAAGACGTCGCCGTCGGGGCCGCACGACAGCGCTTCGTAGCCGAAGACCGAGCCGTCGCCCAGCCGCACGATGGGCTGGTAGCGGATGAGGATGTCGCGCGACTGCAGGATCCGCCGCAGCTCGCGGCCCCGCGCCGTCATGCTCTCCTCGCGGTCGCGGTGACACTCGATGCGGATGCCGTCGAGCACCTTGTAGATCGAGCGTTCGATGCGCACCGTGGCGTCGTACTTGAGGACGCTGCTGGCGGCATGCAGGCCGATGGCGCGCGGCACCTCTTTGCCGACCTGGATCTTGATGCGGCGGCCGAGCTCGTTCACTACGCGCTCGCGCAGCTGCGCCAGCTCGATCGCGCCGCGGCGGTCGTCGAGGCCGACGAAGACGAGGAACTGGTCGCTGCGCACGCCGGCGAGCGCGACGACGTCTTCGTCGCCGAGCAGCGGCCCCTTGCACTCGGCGAGCGCCTGCGCCACCTGCTGCAGCAGGCCGTCGTAGGTGGCCCAGCCATAGACCTCCTCGAGGTACTCCTCGCCCGAGACGTCGAGGTAGATGACGCCGATGCGCTCGCCCTTCTCGATCCGCCGCCGCACGTCCTCGAGCACCGCCGGCACCGCCGGCAGGCTGGTGTTGGGGTCGTAGATGTAACCGCGCACCTTCAGCCACTCGGCGCGCATCTGCAAGAGCTCGTGGGTCTTGTCGTCCACTAGCTGCTCCGTCCTTCGCTCGCCGCGGCCGACGGCTCGAGCACCGCCTCGATCGTCTGCACCAGGTCGCGCACCGAGAACGGCTTCGTCACGTAGTCGATGGCGCCTTCCTGCAGGCCGCGGATCTTGTCGCGCGGCTCGGTGCGCGCCGACAGCATCACCACCGGGATGTCGCGCGTGCCGGGCTCGAGCTTGAGCAGCTTGAGCACCTCCCAGCCGTCCATCCCCTCCATCATGACGTCGAGCAGGACGAGGTCCGGCCGCTCGCCCTGCGCGGTGACCAGCCCCTCGAGACCGGTCGGGGCGGTGAGCACCTGGTGCCCCTGCCTGCCGAGCACCACCTGCAGCATCCGCAGCACGTCCGGCTCGTCATCGACGACCAGGATCTTGTAGCTGTTCATGGGGTGGTGCCCGGAGACGACGATACCGCCTGCTCCGGCGGCGAGGCAATGGCCGATAGGACGCGCTCGATCTCCGCCTGCACCGCCGCCGGCTCGACCGGCTTCACCAAGTAGCCGTCGGCCCCGAGCCGGCGCGCCAGGGGCTCCTCCTGCCGCATCGAGACGACGACGATGGGCAGCCGCTTGCCGTCGAGCGTCTGCCGCCAGCGCGTGAGGAGGTCGAAGCCGTCGCCGTCGGGGAGCAGGCGGTCGAGCACCACCAGCCGCGGCTGCCACTCGCGCACCAGCTGCTCGGCGCCCTGGACGCTGCCCGCTATGCGGGCGTGGTAGCCGGCGGTCTCCAGGTGGTCGGCGAGGGCGCGCGCGAAGGGGACGTCGTCGTCGACCACCGCCACTCGCGGGCCGCTGCCGGTGCGCGCGTCGAGGTGGGCGGCGACGGGCAGTCGAAAACGGAACGTCGAGCCCTTGCCCGGCTCGCTCGCCAGCTCGATGGTGGCGCCGTGAGCGTCGAGGATCTGCCGCACGATGGCGAGGCCGAGGCCGATGCCGCCGTACTTGCGGGTGCTCGACGACTGCACCTGGTAGAAGCGCTCGAAGATGCGGCGCTGCTCCTCGGGCGCGATGCCGATGCCGGTGTCGGCCACCTCGGCGACCACCTCGCCGCCGTCGCGCCACAGCCGCACTTCGACGCGGCCGTTGTCGGGGGTGAACTTGAGCGCGTTGGTGAGCAGGTTCTCGAGCACCTGGGCGATGCGCTGGCCGTCGGCCTCGACCGCCGGCAGGTTCGCCTCGACGTCGAGGTGGAGGTTGAGCTGCGGGCCGCGGGCGGCGAAGGCGCCTTCGACCACTTGGCGCGCCACCGCCGCAAGGTCGACGTTGCGGCGCTCCAGCTGCACCGCGCCCGACTCGAAGCGGGCGTAGGACAGCATCTCGTCGATCATGTAGAGCAGGCGGTCGATGCTGCGCGTTGAGACCTCGAGCGCCTCGCGTTGCGCCTCGGTGAGCGGGCCCAGCAGCTCCTCGTGCAGCATCTCGGTGTAGCCCTTGAGGGAGGTCAGCGGCGTGCGCAGCTCGTGGCTGACGTTGGCGAGCAGGTCGCTCTTCAGGCGGTCGAGCGCGCGCAGCTCGACGTTGCTCTGCTGCAAGGCGCGGTTGCCCGCCGCCAGCGCGGCGATCAACGCGTCCAGGTGCGAGGCCATGTGGTTGAAGGTGCGGGCGAGCACCTCGAGCTCGTCGCCGGTGCCGAGGTCGATGCGGTGCTGGAGACGCCCTTCGGTGAAGTGCGCGGCGCCCTCGGTGAGCTGCGACAGCGGGCGGAGGATCTGGCGCGACAGGACGATGGCGATCAGGGTGCCGAGCAGCAGCGAGACGAGCGACAACAGCAGCAGCCGCGGGCCGAGCTCGCCGAGCGCTCCGCGCAGCCCCGCGGAGGAGACGTCGCGGCTGGTGAGCACGAAGGTGGCGATGTTGGCGAGCAGCACCAGCCCGACGAGGGCGACGACGGCGACGAGGATGCGGCTGCGCAGGCTGCGCGCCGGACCGAGCTTGCCGGGGGTGACGCCGCCGAGGGTGAGGTCGAACGGCGGCTGCGCGGGACCCGTCGCGGTGGGGATGCGCCGAGTCTACGCCCGGCGGCGGCGCAGGGCGAGGCGACGACGCTCGCCGTCGCCGGCGGCGGCGGCGACGAGACGCGCCCAGTCGCCGTCCGCCCACTCGCGGCTGGAGGCGAGGTCGGCGAGCGCCCACCGCCGGTCCCCCGGCGAGCCCACCTGCCCGACCAGCGTCAGCGCGTCGTCGAGCCGGTCGGGCCGGCGCTCGGCGAAGAGCGCCGAGAGGGCGCGGCGGCGGGCCCAACCCTGGGGCAGCTCCTGGGCGAAGAGTGTCGAGACGTCGTCGGCCGCGAGCGCCTCGCCGCCGGCGAGGCGGCGGCGGAGGTCGCGCAGCGTGCCGATCGCCGCGACGCGCGTGCCCGCCGTTCGCGCCTGCTCCGGGGCGGCGAGCTCGGTGGCGATCAGCGCCGGTTGAGCTGACTGCGGCGCGGCGGCGACCGAGTCGAGCGTCGTCGTCGAGTCCGCGGTCGGCGACGGCGGCGTCACCGGGTGCACGGGCTGCGGCAGCGACGGCGGCGTCGCCGGCGGCGTGATCGGCTGTGGCGGCGCCGGCGGGGTCGCGGGCGGCGGCTGCGGAGTCGACGGCGAGGGGTGCGGCGTCGGCGGCAGCGACGGCGGTGGCGTGGCCGGCTGTGGCGTGGCGGGCGTCGTCGGCTGGGCGGGCGGCGCGGGAGTCGCCGGTTGTGCCGGGGGCGCCGGCGGCTGCGGTGCGCCGGGCTGCGCTCCGGTGAGCAGCGCCGTGGCCGCGGCCACCAGCTCGTCGCGCAACCGCGGCGTCCCGGCGCCGGACGCCGTCGGCTGCTGCGGCGGCATTGGAGGCAGCTTCGGCGGCACCGCTGCCGTCTCGGTGACAGTCCGCGACTGCCCGCCGCCTCTCGCAGCCCCAGCCTTCCCTGTCGCCGTCGGCTTCGTCTTCGCCGGCGCCGGCGCCGGCGCCGTCACCGTCTCGATGACGTGTGCGCCGAGCCCCATCAACGTGGCGCGGCGCGAGCTCGGATCGGCAATCGCTCCGGCGAGCTGCTGCAGCCGGCGCGGGTCCGCCTCCAGCGCCTTGAGCGCGCTCGTCATCGCCGCCGCCGTCTGCGCGTCGCCGCCCGCCGCCGCTTCGGCCAGCTCCTCGGCTCCCTGCAGGCCGAGCTGCCGCAGCAGCTGGACGCGCTGCTGCGGCGTCAGCTTGGCGAGCGCGCGGGCGCCGCTCGCCACCAGCTTGAGACGGCTCCACGAATCGGGCGCTCCGCGCAGCGCGGCGAGCAGCTGCGCGAGGTCGCCCCCGGGCACCGGCGCTTTCTGGCTCACCGTGCGCTCCGGCTACTTCCGCGGCTCGGGCACGATCGGCTCGACGCGCAGAGCTTCGGCGCGCAGGCCCTTGGTCGCCGCTCCGGGCAGCTTCGAGACGTCCTGCAGGAAGCGTCTTCAAGTCGACGCCGGCGAGCTGCTGCATGATCGGCGAGAGCTGCGACATCACCTGCATGACGTCCTCGGAGAGCTTGGCGGCGCCGGTGCCGCTGCCGGCGCTGCCGTTGCTGATGATGGTGGTGGCGCCGGCGCGCGACAGCGGCTCGGCGACCGCGGCGGCGATCTCGGGCAGCACCTTGAGCGCCTCGATCGAGAGGCCGGCCTCGTTGTAGAGCTTGAGCGCCTCGGCGAGCTTGCGCCGCGCCTCGGCCTCGGCGTTGCCCTTGGCGGCGATCGCCTCGGCCTCGGCGAGACCGATGTTCCGGCGCATCACCGACTCGGCCTCGGCCTTGGCGAGGCCCTCGGCCTTGAGCGCGTGCGCCTGCTCCTCGCGGCGCTTGCGCTCGGCCGAGGCGGCGCGCTCGATGCGGTACTGCTCGGCGTCGGCGACCCGCTCGGTCTCGAACTTCCGGCGTCGGCCTGCTCGCGGATCGTCGGCGTTGAGCTGCAGCTTGCGGCGCTCGACCTCCTGCTCGGCGATCTTGATGTCCTGGACCTTCATCTCCATCTCGCCGGCCTTGGTGGCCTGCGCGCTGGCGACGTCGACCTCCTTCTTGATCGAGGCCTTCTTGAGCGACAGGAACTTGTCGGAGTCGGCGATCTCGGTGTCGACGTCGAAGCGCTTCTGACTCCTTCTGCTGGCGGGCCCCCTCCTCCTCGAGCCTGCGCGTCGCGGTCGGCGTTGGCGGTGGCGATGCGGGCGTTCTTGAGCGCCTCCTGGATCTTCGGCTGGCCGAGCGCGTTGAGGTACCCCTCGTCGTCCTGGATCTCCTGGAAGACGAACGACTTGAACTCGAAGCCCATGCCCTCGAGGTCGACGTGGGCCTCCTCGCGGACGCGCTCCTGGAAGCGCTTCTGGTCGCGGTAGAGCGTCTCGACGGTCAAGGTGCCGATGATGCCGCGCAGGTGGCCGGCCACCGTCTCCTTGATGGTGGACGCGATCTGGTCGGGGTTGATGCCGAGGAAGCCCTCGGCGGCGCGGCGGATGCGGTCGATGGCGCTGCCGATCTTCACCTGCGCCACCGCCCGCACGTTGATGGGGATGCCCTCCATCGTGTAGACGTGCTTGAGGTCGATGTCGAGGGTCATCATCTTGAGCGAGAGCCGTGACGCCGCTTCCCAGGCGGGCCACACGAAGGTGCCGCCGCCGCGCACGATGCGGAAGCTCTCCACCTGCCCCGCCTCGTCGCGCACCTTCTGCCCGAACAGCTTGCGGCGGCCGTAGACGATCAGCGCCTCGTCCGGGCCCGCCTTCTTGTAGAGGGCGCGGGCGATGATGTAGAGGAAGGCGAGGACGAACAGGCCGGCGAGGACGTAGGGCAGGCTGAGGATGGCGCTCATGCGGAGGCTCCCTGGTTTGACGGTGGCCCTGATGCGAGGCGGTTGCTTGGCGGCAGTATAGCCGGCGCTCCCTGCGTTACCTGGCTACGCGAAGCGGCGCGCGGATATTCCGTCGCCGCTGCCGCCCCAGCGGGCGAGGGGGCGCCGCCAATCGCGCGGTCGAGGCGACGGCGCAGCGAGCGACGCCGGCCACACGTGGATGCGGCGGCCCCGAGCATCCGCGAGGGCCGCCGCGGTCACCAGTCTCGAAGTGCTTCCCTCAAGCTCTTCCAACGCCAGGTACCGCCTGGCAGCTTTCGCGTCCGATACCGCTCGAGGTCCTTTTCGGCGTTCTTCGTCGTGCGGATTCCATTTGCGGCAAGGATGAGCTTCTGGAGCTCGCTCACCCTGACGTCATAGAGCTCGGCCACACTATCGGCCGGGATCTCGAAGTGCTTTCGCAGCGTCTCGCCGATCGCATACGCCATGGACCCTCGCAAGTACATGCGCAGCACCAGGTGAAAGACCGCCAGGCCTCGCCCCAGGTGTCGCTGCTGAATGCCCGCCGGAAGCTCTGCGAATCCCTTATTGGCGAGACGGCGCAGCTCGCGATCGAAGACGAACCCTCCCAGGTCGCGATGCCAGAACCGCTTCGTCGGGACGCCGTCCCGCAATTCCATCAATACGTTCTGCTCGTGCATCTCGCCGAGCAGGCCTTCCGTCATGCCGAGGAAGTAGGCCTGGTACACGAGTGGGGCAAAAATGAACTTGTCCACCCACGCCAAGGGCGCGAGTCGGCTCGCCGCGATCAAGTCCACGATCCGTGGACGTCCACGCGAGGAAGCGAGCAAGCTGAACAGCGGGACTATCTCCTCACCTGCGCCGAGTCGCCAGGGTATGTCTCTCGTCACCAGGCCGGCATTGGCTCCTTTGGGCATCAGCCCTACCGGGTCGTCGAGCAAGAGAATTCCCTGCCCCTTCAGGTTTGCCTCGCGACCCGCGAGCAGCGAAGAGACAGCGACGCTTCGCCCGACCTCCTTGAGCCTGACGTTTCGATTCTGCCCTGCGATCCACCGGTTGAGCGACGTCTTGACCGCGAAAGGTGGCCTGTCGGACCGTGGATCCCACACCAGGAGAGTGCGGTGGGACGCCATCGGCGTGGCCAGGAACCTTGGCTTCCTCCACCGCGCGCCCTTGATGTCGCGATCGAGGAAATACTGCACGGTCAATGGATGCACCAGATAGGAATAGAATTCCGGCCGCGATCCCGAGAGGTACCAGGGCACAGGGCGTGCCGGATTCTGAAAGAGGCGGAACTGATCCTTCGGTGCCTCGAATTCCGGTAACCAAAAGACCGGTTGTCGCTCGGGCCAGAATTCGGGCGGAACCGAAGTGGGTTGGATCGAGTAGTACTCTGTGCTCGAGGTCCGATCGTTGAGCCTTTGCTCCTGATGAATCCATTTCACCGGATCCGGGTAATTCGCGCCGAGCTTCTTCAGCGCGGCGCGTCCCGCCGCTGACGGCCGCAGATAACGGGTAGGGGATTCCATTTCCGCCCGCCCTTGGGCAGGTCTGTGAACGCCCGCGACGCTAGCCGCTGGCCTTCTTGCTCAGCAGACCGAGCCCCGACCGCTGCGCCCGCGCGCGCACCGCCGCGAGCAGCTGGGCGCCGCGCGCCGCGTCCCCCGACGCCTGGGCGAGCTGGCCCTGGAGCAGCTGCGCCTCGAGCTGCACGGGCAGCAGCCCGGCCTTGCCCGCTGCGGCCTCGGCCGCGGCGGCGAGCTCCCCGGCCTGCGCCACCGAGCCGGTGCGGGCGTTGACGCGGGCGGCGGCGAGCCGCACCTCGCAACGCACGCGCAGGTCCTCGCTCTTCTCGGCGCGCTGCAGCGCGGCGGTCACCAGCTCCTGCCCCTCGGCTTGGCGCTCGCTGAACGCCATCGCCCGGCCGCGCACGGCCTGCGCCCAGGCGACGAGGTCGACGGCGCCTTCGGCGGCGAAGCGCTCTTGCGCCGCCCGCGCCAGCTCCTCGGCCTCGGCGAAGCGCCCCTGCTCGAAGGCGACGGTGGCGAGGGCGAGGCGGCTCTCGGCGGCGGTGCTCTGGTCGCCGCCCCCTTCGCGCAGCTTCAGCGCCTCGCGGTGCAGCTTCTCCGCCTCCGCCAGGTCTCCCGCCTCGAGCCGCACCTGGCCGAGCCCGGCGAGCGCGAAGGCCTCGAAGCGGTGGTTGCCGGTCTTCCGCGCCAGGTCCAGCGCCTGCTGGTAGGTGGTGGCCGCCGGCGTCAGGTCGCCGCGGTCCAACTGCACTGCGGCGAGGTCGGTGAGCGAGCCGGCCTCGGCGAAGGCCTGCCCGAGCTGCCGCCGCAGCTGCAGCGCCTGGCGGTGGCGGGTCTCAGCCTCGGCGAGGCGGCCCAGCCGCCGCAGCGTCGCCGCGGCGTTGGAGATCGAGCTCGCCTCGAGGGTCTTGTCGTGCACCTGCTTGGCGAGCGAGGCGGCGTGGTCGAAGGCGGCGAGCGCGCCGGCGAGGTCGCCGCGCTTGGAGGCGACGGCGCCGATGTTGTTCTCCGCGCTCGCCACACCGACGCGGTTGCCGGTTTCCTGCGACAGCGCGCGCGACTGCCCGTAGAGGTCGAGCGCCGCTTGCACGTCACCCTGGCTCTTGAGCACCAACGCGAGGTTGTTGAGCGCCTGCGCCTCGTTCCCCTTGTCGCCGAGCTGGCGGTAGGTGGCGAGCGCCTTCTCGAAGCTGCGACGGGCGGTGTCGAGGTCGCCCTGGTCGAAGAGCAGGATCCCGCGCTGCACCCGCGCCTTCGCCACCCCCGACTCGTCGCCGGCCTGTTGGAAGAGCCCCTCGGCTTCCGCCGTGACCCCCTGAGCGCGCTCGGGGTTGCCGAGGTTGCGCAGCGCCCACCCTTCGTAGAGCAGAGCGCGGGCGCGCAGCAGTCGCGCCCCCTGCGTCGCGGCGACCTCGGCCGCCTTCGCCGCCGCCTGCTGCTGCACCTTCGACTGACCGAGCGCGCCGGCGGCGCTCGCCTCGGCGAAGTAGATGCGCACGTCGTCTGCCGCCACCGAGGGCAGGTGCCGCAGGACGCCCGCGACGTCGAGGGCGCGCGCCGGCTCGCCGGCTGCCGTCAACGCCTGAGCCAGCTTGAGGCCGTACTCGAGGTCGTCGGGCTGGCGGCGCCAGATCTCGTCCCAGGCGCGCGCCGCGCCGGCCCAATCGCCGGCCGCCTCGAGGTACTGCGCGCGCACCTCCTGCCGCTCGGTCTCGGGCAGCGCGGCCGAGAGCTCGACCGCCTGTCGCGCCTCCTCGCGCGCCTTCTCGACATAGCCGAGCGCCGTGTACGCGGAAGCGAGCGCCGAGTGCGCGCGCGGGTCACGCGCGTCCGCCGCCACCGCCTGCTGCAGCAGCTCGCTGGCGCCCTGCGCATCGAAGCGGTGCAGCTTCTCGACGCCCTGGGCATAGAGGCGTGCCGCTTCGGGGTTGGTGGTCGACCAGCGGGCGCCGCCGGACTCCAGGTGCAGCGCCTCGCGCAGCTTCGCGCCCGCCTGCGAGACGAGTTGGAAGACGGCCTCGCGCGGCCCCGACACGGCGACGGCGGTGGAGTTGCCGGACGTCGACGTGTCCTGCAGCCGCAGGTCGAGGCGGAGTTGGCCGTTCTGGCCGTTCTGACCGCCGCCGAGCGCTGTGTACGAGCCGGTCACCACGTAGTCGGAGCCGAGGTTGCGGCGCACGCGCTCGAGGGTGTCGTTGCCCCAGGTGCCGCCGGGCTCGAGGCCCAGCTCGAGCTGCGCCCGCGCCACGTTCTCGCTGGGGATGAGACGCACCCTGCCGCCGCCGGAGAGCTCGGACGCGAGCATCTCGGGGAGCCCCGTCGACAGCCAGTCGAGCCCTTGGTCGGCGGTGACGTTCTTGAGCCCGAGCACGGCCACCGCGGGCCGCGCCGTCGTCGGCACTTCGAGCCGCCCCTCCTGGTTGGCGGCGCGCCGCTGCCAGACGTAGAAGTTGGCGACCAGCGCCAGGGCGACGAGGAAACCGGCGGCGACGGCGAGGAAGAGCCGCTTGCGGGTGATGCCGGCGGTGCCGAGGGCGGCGGCTATCGGCGACGGGTCGACCGCCGACAGGAAGTCGCCGGCGCTCTTGAAGCGCTCCTCGGGCTTGCGGGCGAGCGCGCGCAGGATGCCCGCATCCCACCGCGGGTCGAGGCCGGGCTTGAGCTCGCTCGGCTTCGGCGGCGCCTCGGTGAGCCGCTTGATCGCCGTCGACAGCGGGCTCTCGCCCCGGAACGGCAGCCGGCCGGTGACCATCTCGAAGACGACGATGCCGAGCGCGTAGACGTCCACCGCCGGCGTCGTGCCGCTGCCTTCGACCTGCTCGGGCGCCATGTAGGCGGGCGAGCCCATCACCGCGCCGGCGACGGTCAGCGTGGCACCCGACTCGCGGTGCGAGGCGCGGGCGAGGCCGAAGTCGGTGACCACGGCGCGGGTCTCGCCGTCGCCCTGCACCAGCACCACGTTGGCGCTCTTGAAGTCGCGGTGGACGATCCCCGCCTTGTGGGCGGCGTCGAGGGCGGCGGCCATCTGGCGCAGGATCGGCAGCGCCTCGGCCTCGCTCATCGGCCCCTTCTCGGTGATGCGCTCGGCGAGCGTCTCGCCGCGCAGCAGCTCCATGCTGACGAAGAGGATCTCGCCGCGCGGGTAGAGCGCTGCGACCGGCGACTCGGAAGAGTGCGAGCCGAGGTCGTGGATGCGGCAGACGTTGCGGTGGGTGACCTGGCGCGCCAGGTGGATCTCGCGCTTGAACCGCTCGAGCGCCGACTCGTCGTGGGCGACGTCGGGGCGGATGGTCTTCAGCGCCACGTGGTCGCCGAGGGCGGTGTCGAAGGCGTCGTAGACCTCGCCCATGCCGCCCTTGGCGATGAAGCGCTCGATGCGGTAGCGGCCGGCCACCAGCTCGCCGGGGAGGAAGGTGGAGCCGAGCTTCCTCGGCTGCTCGCCGCCGCCGGCGATGGTGTGGCGGGAGGCGGCAGCAGGCGTGGGCGGCGGCGAGGGCGCCGGAGCCGGGCGCTGCAGCGAGGGCTGCGACGGCGGCAACGGCGAGCGGGGAGCGACGGACGGAGGCGAAGCGGTGAGCTGGTGGTGCGCGTCGTGGACGTGGGTCGCCTGGTCGTCGAGAGCCGGCGAGGACGGCACCTTCTCGCCGGTGAGCGTGTTGTCGAGCGGGTCGACCGGCGGGCGCTGTCCCTCGTCCTTACGCCGCACCAGGAACGGCTTGGCGCACGACGAGCACCGCACCTTGAAGCGGTCGGGCAGCTCGCGGCCGGGCTGCAGGCGCAGGCGGGAGCCGCACGCCGGGCAGCGGACGATGAGGCCCTGACTCACCGTGGACAGGGGGCCCCGCCGTCGAATGCCGGCAAGCTGCTCGCGCCGCGATGTTTCATGGCGTTTCATGGATTCTACATGCGGGGTGACGGGCGCTCCGGCGGGTAGCCGGGCCAGGCTCGGCGGCGCTCCGGTACGCGAAGCAGGGGGCGGGTAACCTTGGCCGGTGAAGCGCGTGGACGTGCTGGTGGTGGGCGGTGGCGTGGCCGGTGCGGCGCTCGTCTACCACCTCGCCGGCGCGGGGGAGCCGCGCCGCGGCTCGCCGCCGTCGGTGCTGTTGGTCGAACGCGCGCCGCGGCCGGGCGCGCACGCTTCGGGCCGCAACGCGCGGCTGGTGTTGCAGTCGGTCGCCGAGCCGCTGGTGCGGCGGCTCACTGCCGCGAGCGCCCGCGCCTACGCCTACGCCGAACGCGCCGGCGCGGTGGGCTTCGAGCGCTGTGGCTCGCTGCTGCTCGGTGCCGAGGCGGAATTCGCCGCGCGGCGCGACGACGCGGTGGCGAGCGAGGTGGTGGCGGCCGACGCCGTGCGCGCGCGGGTGCCGTGGGTCGACGGCGCCGGCTTCGCCGCCGCGCTCTTCACGCCGGGCGACGGCGTGCTCGACCCGCACCGGCTGCTCGCCTTCTACCTCGACGGCGCGCGCGAGCGTGGTGTCGAGGTCGCGTGCGGCGTCGAGGTGACCGCGATCGCCGGCGACGGTCCGTTCCGCGTCGAGACCAGCGCCGGACCCGTGGAGGCCGAGCGACTGGTCAACGCCGGCGGCGCGTGGGCGGCGCAGCTCGCCGCCTGCGCCGGTGCCGCGCCGCTGCCTCTCGTTCCTCACAAGCGTCATCTCTTCCTACACCGCGTCGAGTTGCCCCTCGGACTGCCATACGTCTGGCATCTCGCATGGGATCTCTATTTCCGCCGCGACGGCGAAGGCACGCTCTCCTGCATGTGCGACGAGGAGCCGGCGGCCGAGCTCGCCGAGACGGTGTCGCCGGGCGTCGAGGAGCGGCTGCGCGAAGGGCTGCGGCGGCTGGCGCCGGCGCTGGCGGAGTCGCCGGTCGAGCGCGCGTGGTCGTGCTTCCGCACCAAGGCGCCCGACGCCTTGCCCGTGATCGGCCCCGACCCGCGCCTGCCGGCGTTCTGGTGGCTGGCGGGCCTGGGCGGCTACGGTCTCGGCGCCAGCTGGGAGATCGGACGGGTCGCGGCGCGGGCGTTGATCGAAGGCGCGGCGACGCTGCCGCCCGAGGTGTTGCCGTCGCGACTGTAGGGTGGGCTCCGCGCCCGCCAATCGGCGACTCGCATCCCGCGAATGGCGCGCGCCGAGCGCGCCCTACCGTTCGGTGAGCGCCGAGGCCCCACGTGGCTGCCACCCGTTGGCAGCGATGGTACCTTTACCGCGATGCGACGGATCCAGTTGTTGCTCGCCGACGCCGACAACGCCTATCAACAGCTGCTGGTGGAGAGCGCCCGCTCGGCCGCCCGCGAGCGCGGACTGGGCTTCATCGAGCCCCGGTTCGCCGATGGCTCGCTCATGCGACAGATGGGTCAGTGCTACGAGGTCCTGCGGGCCGATCCCCGGCCGGACGGGGTGCTCCTGCTCCTGGTGGCCGGCGACGAGATGGAGAACGCGGTGAGCGCGCTGGCCAAGGGCGGCGTGGACTGCGTGGTCCTCAACCGGATACCCAGGTACCTGGAGGGCCTGAAGCGGCAGTTCCCGGAGCGGCTGCTCGCAGCGGTGGCGCCGGACCAGACGGAGATCGGCCGCATCCAGGGGCGACAGAGCTTGCGGCTGCTTCCCGAGGGAGGCACGGTGCTGCTCATCCTCGGTGCCCACAACGCGCCGTCGGCGGTGAGCCGTGAGAAGGGGTTCCGGGAGGTCGTGGGCAGTCGGCTCGACGTCCACGTCGTCGAAGGCAAGTGGCAAGCGGAACGAGCGGACCAGGCACTGAGCGACTGGCTGCGCTTCGGCGCCAAGAGAGCGCGCGAGGTGGACCTCATCGTCAGTCAGAACGACGCGATGGCGCTTGGTGTCCGCCGCGCCCTCCAGCGTCACGAAGCCGAGAGAGGCGCGGACGGACTCGGCACCATCCCGATCGTGGGCTGTGACGGCCTCCCCGACGAAGGGGCGAAGATGGTGAGCGATCGAGAGCTCACCGCCACCGTCGTGATGCCCACGAGCTCACCCCGGGCAGTCGAGATCCTGGACGGCTTCTGGCGGCGGGGAGAGATGCTCGACCAGGCAACGCTGGTGCCCACGTCCTTGCCGCCGGTGGAACAGCTCGCGCCGCTGCGCCGACGGGTCGTCGGCCTCGCCACCCGCGATCGCTGACGCGAGCGCGGTCGGAACACCGTGATCCGGCGAGGGGGGCGCTACCGCGCCGCGGCGATGGCCGCGCCGGCGATGGGCGAGTCGCCGGCCGCGACGAACGCCACGATCTTCGCTTCGACCACCGCCATGAACGGATTGCTGCGCAGGCGCATGAGGAGCTGGTCCGGGATCAACAGCGCGCCGCGTTCGCCCCTGAGGTTCAGGGCGCCGAACGGGAAGGGCGGCCCGACGGGGGACGACTCCATTCCATAGGCGGGATCGTCGGGCGGAAACGGCACGGCAACGTGCGACAGGGAGTAGGTCCCCGTCGGCCAGGCGAGCCCGAGCGGTAGGCGCGTCTCCGCAGTCTCTCCCGGCGCCCGGGAGACTGCTTCGACCGTCGCGGTGCCGGTGCCGGCGTTGGTGATCAGCGTGATGCGGAACGGAAACGAGCGACCAGGCCTGGCCAGGGCGAGTAGCTCGTCGACGGCCGGAGAGAGCACGGCGCGGATGCCCGCGGCGCGGTTGGCGTCGAAGAGCACGAGCTCGGTCGCGGACTGGTTGCCGCGCGTGTGGGAGAAGAGCCGCGTCAGCGACGCGATCGGCGGCACCGTCGCGTCGACCACCGATTGCAGCGCCAGGATGGGCGGCAGCGCGCGGCCGTCTTTCCTGGCCTCCAGCCTGATCATCGTCGCCTCGATCTCGAGCGTCAGCTCGTGGATCTCGGCGCCGGCGAGCACCGGGAACGAGTTGAACTTGAAGGGGTCGAACTCGGGCTCGATCGAGGTCCAGGCGAGCTTCGAGAGTCCGGGGACCCGGCTAAGCCGGTGCGGCCAACGCGCCCACGCCGCCGCGGGCGTGACGGCGAACGCCGGCGAGAGGAAGACGAGGCGGTCCGGGACCGGGCCCTCGCCCTTCTCGAGCGCGGTCAGCGTGTAGTCGAGCGCCAGCGCCGAGCCGTTCGAGTAGCCGACGACGACGAACGGCACGCCCTTCTCCCGGGCCCGCGCTCCGGTCGCTCCGACGCCGAGACGCACCGCTGCCCGCCAGTCGTCGCGCCGCGCCGCCGCCAGCCCGCCCGGCACCGCGCCGTGCCCGGGGATGCGCAGGCCGACGACGTGAAAACCCTGGGCAGCGAGGAGCTCGCCGACCGCGCGCAGGCTGTAGGGCGAATCGGAAAGGCCGTGCAGCAGCAGCGCCTCGCCCGCCGGCGCCCGCGTGGGGCCGAGCTCGAAGGTGCGATTCCAGTCGCGGCCGAAGCGCGCGGGATTCGTCGGGCTCCCGGGGTCGAAGCGGCTGAAGGCCGGGAACCGGCTCACCCCTCGCGCCAGCGCGCTCCGCGTCTCGTCGAAGAGTCGATCCTCGAGGCGGCGGTAGGCGGCGAGATCGACGATCTCACCGGCGTTCTCAGCCGTGAGCTCGGCCGCCGGTCGCAGGCGATGCCAGGTTTCCGGCTGCACGCCGCGACTGGAGGACCAGAGGAAGGCGGACGTCAGGCCAAGAACCGCGCCACAGACGAGCGTCGCAACGAAGATGAGGACACGCCGCACGATTGCCGCCCATTGCATCACGAACGATCGGGGTGCCGCGTGCCGGCCGGGCCGACTCGCGCTGAAACGCGGCGGAGCGTAGCCACCGCGATGGCTCGCGAGGGTCCTGCGGCGCGATCTCAGGTGAGCGGCGCGGGGTTGAAGAGCGCCAGGTCGTTGTGGATCCGGTGCACTTCGGCCCAGGTCTTCTTCCGGCCGCTGGCGACGTCGAGGTAGTAGTGGAACAGCTCCCAGCCGAGCTCCTCGACGCTGCTGCTGGCCGCTGGCGATCCGGCCGGCGTCGACGTCGATCAGGTCGGGCCAGCGCTGCGCCAGCTCGGTGCGCGTGCTGACCTTGATCACCGGCACCATCGCCAGTCCGTAGGGCGTGCCACGCCCGGTGGTGAACACGTGGAGGTTCATGCCGGCAGCCAGTTGCAGCGTGCCGCAGACGAAGTCGCCGGCCGGGGTGGCGCAGAACAGCAGACCGCTCCTCTCGGCGCGTTCGCCCGGGCCGATCACGCCGCTGATCGCCGAGCGGCCGGACTTGGCGATGGAGCCGAGCGCCTTCTCCACGATGTTGGACAGGCCGCCGACCTTGTTGCCCGGCGAGGTGTTGGCGCTGCGGTCGCTGTGGCCACGCTCCAGGTAGCGGTCGTACCAGTCCATCTCGCGGATCAAGGCCTGCGCCACCTCCTCGTCCTTGGCGCGGGCGCTGAGCAGGTGCACGGCGTCGCGGACCTCGGTGACCTCGGAGAACATCACCGTCGCGCCGGCGCGCACGAGCAGGTCGGAGGCGAAGCCGAGGGCCGGGTTCGCCGTGATGCCGGAGAAGGCATCGCTGCCGCCGCATTGCATTCCCAGCACCAGGGCGGAGGCCGGGCAGGTCTCGCGACGCCGCTGGTCGAGCTTGTGCAGGCGTCGCTCGGCCAGCGCCATGATCCGCTCGATCATCTCGCCGAAGCCGTGTTGTGAATCCTGCAGCCGGTAGAGCCAGGGTTCGTCGAGATCGAGGCCGCTACCTCCAGCATCTCGCTCGGCGATGACCTGCGCGGGCTGCAACATCTCGCATCCCAGGCCGACGACCAGGGCCTGGCCGCCCAGGTTCGGGTTGCGAGCGAGGTTGCGCACCGTGCGGATCGGGATCTGGACGTCGGGCGTGTCGAACGCGACCCCACAGCCGAAGTCGTGGCTCAGGGCGACCACGTCGTCGACGTTCGGGTACCGCGGCAGGAGCTCGGCGCGGATCCTCTTGACGGCGTGGTCCAGCACACCGGTGACGCACTGCACGGTCGTCGTGATGCCGAGGAGGTTGCGGGTGCCGACGCTCCCGTCGGCGTTCTTGTAGCCCTCGAAGGTGTACCCCTCGAGCGGCGGAGCGTCGGGCGGCACGTCGGTGCACCGCGGCAGCGAGTCGAGCGCCGGCGGCGTCGGCATGACGAGGTCGGCTTCCTTGACCCAGCTGCCTTCGGGGATGGCGCGCCGCGCCGTGCCGATGACCTGCCCGTAACGCAGCACCGCCTCGCCCTCGGCGATCGGCCGCAGCGCCACCTTGTGGGATTGCGGAATCGCGTCGCGGACGCGCAGGCCGTCGCCGAACACCGTGCCGGCCGAAACGCCGCCGTCGTTGACGATGACGGCCACGTTGTCGGCCTCGTGCAGGCGCAGGTAGCGCGGACTCTCCGTGTATTGGGTCAGCGGCATGTGGTCTTCATTGTGGCAGGCCGGCGGCCTCGTAGATGGCGAGGACCAGCGCCAGGGAGCGGCGACCCTCGACTCCGTCCACCAGCGGATCGCGACCCTCGCGGATCGCGGCGACGAAGTCCTGCACGATGAGCGTGTGTCCGAGGGTGTCGATGCCGGTGGGGCTGGCCCCGATCCTCCCCTCGATCTGCGCCCCGCCCCGGCTGCCGTAGACCTCGACGCGGTGGGGAAAGCCCGGCGCCGCCGCGGTGGTGGCGACGATCGTGCCGCGAGCGCCCGACGAGAAGCGCAGCGCCGCCACCACGCAGTCCTCCACCTCGATCTCGTGCTCGGTCACTCCGCCCGAGGCGCCGACCACCTCCGCCTCGCCGCCCATCAGCCACAGCAGGAGGTCGACGAGGTGGATGCCCTGGTTCATCAGCGCACCGCCGCCGTCGAGCGACCAGGTGCCGCGCCACGCCGCGCTGTCGTAGTAGCTCTGCGGCCGGAAGTAGGGGACGGTCGCCGTTCCCAGCACCATGCGTCCGAGCTCGCCCGCCCGGATCGCGTCGTGGAGCGCGCGACTGGCGGGGTCGGTCCGCCGCTGCAGGACGACGCCCAGTCGCACCCCCGCGTCGCGGCAGGCGGCGATCATGGCGTCGGCATCGGCGAGGCGCAGCGCCATCGGCTTCTCGACCAGCACGTGCTTGCCCGCCCGCGCCGCCGCCAGCGCCTGTTCCGCGTGCAGGCCGCTCGGCGTGCACAGGCAGACGGCGTCGACGTCGGGGCGCTCGAGCAGCGCCTCGAGGCTCGCCTCGCACGGCACGCCGAACTCCGCCGCTGTCTCGTCGGCGCGCGAGCCGTCGGCGCGGCAGATGGCCGCGAGCCGAGCGCCCGTCGTCGCCGCGATGGCGCGTGCGTGGAAGCGAGCGACCATGCCCGCGCCGACGATCCCGAAGCCGATCTCCGCGCTCATGGCAGGGAACCGCTCATGGCAAAGGGACCACGCGCAGCCAGTCGAAGTCCGCCGGTGTCCGCCCGGCTTGCCCGCTCGGCGCCGCTGCGAAGACACCGACCTTGGCGCCGACCCAGCGCCCCGGTCGCGCGGTGAAGGTCGGCTCGAAGGTCGTGAAGTTGCGTCCATCGAACGACGCGCTGAACCGGCACAGGCCGCCGGAACGCCATTCCACGCGCAGGTGGACCGGGCCCTCGAGAGCGGGCAGAGACGCCACTTCCTCTTCGCGGCCCCCATCGGGGGCTCCGAGGGACATCTTGACCACGACGGCGCGCCCCGCCGGCGTCCGCTCGACGCCGACCCAGGCGTAGTCGGTGCCGAAGACCAGGAGGCCGGCGCGCTCGCCGGGTCGCTGCGGGTCGAACGCCAGCTCGGTGGTGACCTGGAACGCCTCGGCGGGAGGCTTCTGCAGGAGCAGCGCGGCGACCGGCCAGAGGTTCCCGGCTCCCTCCGGCAGCGGCTGGGTGAACAGGCGGAGGCTGCCGGGGCGATCGGTCAGCGACCACCACGTGCTGTCGGGGTTTGCCTGCCACTGCCACTGCGAGGCCGAGCGCGTCGCCGTCGAGCTCGTCGGAGGTCGGCGGAGCCGCCGCCGGCTGCGGCGGGAGCGCGGGCTTGCGCCAGCGAGTCACCGGCTCGCCACGCCCGTTGCCGTCCGGGTCCCAGCCGATGATGGGCCAGCCGTCCTCGCTCCAGGTCATCGGCTCGAGGTGCACGATGCGACCGTAGGGGCCCTTGTCCTGGAAGTGCAGGAACCAGTCCTCGCCCGGGGTCGCACCGGCGGGCGTGTCGACCCAGGCACCCTGGTGGGGTCCGTTGACCGCCGAGCGCCCCTGGTCGAGGACGATGCGCGAGCGGTAGGGGCCGCGAATGTCGCGAGCGCGAAAGACCGACTGCCAGCCCGTGGCCACTCCTCCGGCCGGCGCGAACAGGAGGTACTCGCCACGGCGCTTGTAGAGCTTCGGTCCCTCGAGAGTGCTGTAGCCGGGGAGCTCGTTGCCATCGACGATGACGACTCCGCCGTCGTCCGCCGCGGCCAGGCCGTCCGCCGTCAGCCGGCGCAGGGTGATGACGTTGTTGAACCCGGCGCGGCTGCGCGCCCAGGCGTGGACGAGCCAGACGGAGCCGTCGTCGTCCCACAGCGGGCAGGGATCGATCAGCCCTTTCCCCGGCAGAACGAGCGACGGAGGGCTCCACGCGCCGCGCGGGTCGACCGCGGTCGTGACGTAGATGCCGAAGTCGGGGTCCGGGTAGTAGATCCAGAAGCGGCCGGCGTGGTGACGGATGGCGGGCGCCCACACGCCCTTGCCGTGCTGCGGAACCCGGAAGACCTCTTCGGGGACGAGGCGCGGCAGCGCATGACCGACGAGCGTCCAGTTGACGAGGTCGCGCGAGTGGAGGATCGGCAAGCCCGGCACGTGACCGAAGCTCGACGCCGTCATCCAGTAGTCGTCGCCGACCCGCACGACGTCGGGGTCGGAGTAGTCGGCGTGCAGGACCGGGTTCGCGAAGGTGCCGTCTCCCAAGTCCGCGCTCCAAGTGGAGCTCGGCGGCACGCGCGAGTCGGTCGGCGGGTCGAAGCGCACCGGCTCGGCGCGAGTCGGATCCCACCCCGCGAAGACTGTGACGGGAGCGATCCCCTCGGCCTCCGCGGTGGTCAGCTCCCGCGACCACGGAACGCGGGCGGAGCGGTCGGCGCCGGCGCCGCTGTTTCGGTACTCGGCAAAGCGACTGGTGCTCTCGCTCCAGGGCTTGTCCCAGTTGTGCCAGCCTTCGCGGCGGATCCCCGCGTCCAGCTCGCTGCGCATGAAGAGCGTCGCGGCATGGTCCCGCCAGGGCCGGCCGAGGTAGCCCTGCTCGCCCTTGGCGACGTGGACGCGGCAGCGATTGAACACGAACCCGTAGGCGGCCTCGGCGGGAGTGGCCGCGGCGGTGACGAAGCTGGAGGCGAGCGCGCGGATGTCGCAGCTCTCGAACCAGGCCGTCGCGCCGCCGAACACGAAGTCGATCGTGCCCTCGATGGTGCAGCCGGCGAAGTAATGCCGCCCGCGGTTGAGGAACACGGTGTCCTGGTGGCCCAGGAAGTGGGTGTTGCGAAAGATCACGCGGTCGCCGTGGACCGCGATGGCGAGTGCCTGACCGATCGGACCCGCGTCGTTGCGGATCGTCAGGTTCTCGACCGTGAAGTCGTCGGCGTCGAGATGAAAGGTGGCCGAGCGAAAGGTCCCGATCGGCTCGCCGTCGAGCCCCTTCATCCCGGCGTGGAGCCCGTAGACGAGGACCGTGGTCTCGGGGTCCTCGCCGACGAGTCGAACGTAGCGCTTCTCGCGCTGGGCGTAGACGAGCTCCCTGTACACACCCCGGCGCACGTAGATCGTCGCCGGCCGGTCGGGAGAGCCCATCCCGATCCTGGCCATGGCCTCCTGGATGGTGGCGAAATCCCCGCTGCCATCCTTGGCGACCACGGCGGTGAGCAGCTTGTGGTCGGTCTGTGCCGACGCGACGGAGGCCGCGAGGCCCAGGCTGGCGAAGAAGGCGACGAGAGATCGCTGCCGGATCATCGGCCGGACCGTGAGCGCGGCGCCGAGCTCAGCTCAGCGCCGGCGCGTGCAGAGCCGACGCTGACGTGCTCGCCGCTTGTCCCCGGCGCTCCGGCAGCTCGAAGCCGAAGAAGCTCTCCGCGTTGCGGAAACAGACGTCCTCGACCAGCGCACCGACGAGGTCGAAGTCCCGCGGCAGGAGACCTGCCGCCATGTCGGCGCCGAGCAGGTTGCAGAGGATGCGGCGGAAGTACTCGTGACGGGCGAACGACAGGAACGAGCGGCTGTCGGCGACCATGCCGACGAACCGGCGCAGCGAGCCGATCTGCGAGACGGCCTCGAGCTGGCGCTCGATACCGTCTTTCTGGTCGAGAAACCACCAGGCCGGACCGAGCTGCATCTTCCCCGGCACCGAGCCGTCCTCGAAGCAGGCGAGCATCGAGGCGAGCATCTCGGTGTCCCGTGGGTTGACGTTGTAGAGGATCGTCTTCGGCAGGTTTCCCGCCGCGCTCAGGGCGTCGAGGAAACGGGCCAGGGGCTCCGCGTAGTGCCGGTCACCCATCGAGTCGTAACCGGAGTCGGACCCCAGGGCGGCGAGCATCGAGCTGTTGGTGTCACGCAGGGCACCGATGTGCAGCTGCATGGTCCACCCCTTCTCGTCGTACAACCGTCCCAGCTCGAGGAGCAGCGCCGTCGTCAGCTGGTCGCGTTCGGCGGCCGGGAGCGCCGCACCGGACCGCAGCCGGTCGAAGCTGGCTTCGATCTCCTGCGCCGAGGCCGGCGAGAAGACGCCGGCGGCGAGCGCGTGGTCGGAGAGCCGGCAGCCCGCCTGGTGAAAGGCGTCGCGGCGCACGGTGAGTGCGGCGATCAGATCGTCGAAGCTCGCGATCTCGACGTCGGCGACGGCCGCCAGCTCATCCAGGTAGCCGTTCCAGGCGACGGGATCGGCGAGCGCCAGGACCCGGCCGGGACGCCACGTGGGCAGCATGCGGGCGGCGAAGGTCGCGTCGGCGGCGACCGCACGGTGGTGCTGCAGCGAGTCGATCGGATCGTCGGAGGTGCAGACAGCGAGGACGTTGCTGCGCTCGATCAACGAACGAGCGGAGAGCCCATCCCGAAAAACCGCCGCGCTCCGCTCCCACACCTCGCCGGCGGTCTTGGCGCTGAGCAGGAGATCGTCGATCTGGAAGTAGCGGGCGAGCTCGAGGTGGCACCAGTGGTAGAGCGGGTTGCGCAGCAGGTACGGCAAGGTGCCCGCGAAGGCGTCGAACTTCTCGCGGTCGGTCGCGTCGCCGGTACAGAAGCGCTCGGCGATGCCGTTGGCGCGCATCTGCCGCCACTTGTAATGGTCGCCGTTGAGCCAGACCTGGCTGATGTTCTCCCAGCGGCGGTCGGCGGCGATCTCGGCCGGCGGCAGGTGGGTGTGGTAGTCGATGATCGGCTGCGCGGCCGCGTAGTCGTGGTAGAGGCGGACGGCCTCCTCGCTCTGCAGCAGGAACCGCTCGTGGATCAGACGGCTCATGGAGAGACCTCCCGCGCCCGAGACAAGGCCTCCCGGGTCTGCTGCGTGATGACCGGCCACTGCTTCTCGGCGATCTGGCGCTTGCCGGCCAGCCACGAGCCGCCGACGGCAAACACCTGGGGCAGGGAGAGGTACTCCTTCATGTTGTCCACGGAGATGCCTCCCGTCGGACAGAAACGAATGCCGAGGGATTCGTAGGGCCCGGCGAGGGCGCGCAGCATCTTCGCTCCGCCGGCCGCTTCGGCGGGGAAGAACTTCAACAGCGAACAGCCGTGGGCGTAGGCCGACTCGATCTCGGACGGCGAGAGCACTCCGGGGATGAACGGCACGCCGCCCTGCTCGAACAGGCGCAAGGTCTCCGGGTTGAAGCCCGGGGCCACGGCGAACGAGACGCCGAGGTCCAGGCACCGCTGCGCCTGCTCCCGCGTGATCACGGTGCCTGCCCCGACGAGCATCTCCGGGAACCTGCGGATGATGCGGCCGAGCGCCGCCGTCGCCGCGGCGGTGCGCAAGGTCACCTCGATCAGATCGAGCCCGCCCGCGAGCAGCGCTTCGGCCAGGGGCTCGGCGTCGTTCTCGTCCTCGATGACGATCACCGGGATCACCGGGTGCCGCGTCAGTCTCGCGGCCGCCGTGAGCCGCCCGGTAGACGGACTGCTCGGACTCGTCGAGATCACCGGTCCACCCTGGCACCACCACCGCGGACGAGCTTCTCCACCTCGCCCAAGGATGCCATGGTGGTATCGCCCGGCGTCGTCATCGCCAGCGCGCCGTGGGCGGCGCCGTACTCCACCGCCAGGGCCGCATCGCCGAGCTCCATGAGGCCGTAGATGAAGCCGGAGGCGAAGCTGTCGCCACCGCCCACGCGGTCGAGGACCTCCAGATCCGGGCGGTCGGTGGCGGCGTGGAACTCGCCGTCGCACCAGCAGATGGCGCCCCAGTCGTTGAGCGTGGCGCTCTTGACGCGGCGCAGGGTCGCGGCCACGGCCTTCAGGTTGGGGTAGGTCGCCACCGCGGTCGCGATCATGCTCTCGAACCCGCTCACCTCGAGGTCGAGCAGGTTCTCGTCCACCCCTTCCACCTCGAGCCCCAGGCAGGCCGTGAAGTCCTCCTCGTTGCCGAGGATCACGTCGAGCGACGGGGCGATGGCGCGGTTCACCTCGCGGCAGCGATCGAGGCCGCCGTAGGCACCCCAGAGGGAAGCTCGATAGTTGAGGTCGTAGGAGACCACCGTGCCGTGCTTCTTGGCGATCCGCGCCGCCTCGACGACGACGTCGCCGGTGGTTGCCGAGAGCGCCGCGAAGATGCCGCCGGTGTGGAACCAGCGGACACCGAGCTTGCCGAAGACGTGCTCCCAGTCGACGTCGCCCACGCGCAGCTGGGAGGCGGCGCTGTGACCGCGGTCGGAGCAGCCGACGGCACCGCGAATGCCGAAGCCGCGCTCGGTGAAGTTGAGCCCGTTGCGCACCGAGCGGCCGATGCCGTCGGACGGCACCCAGCGGACCAGCGACGTATCCACTCCCCCCTGGAGAATCAGGTCCTCCAGCAGGAGGCCCACCTCGTTGCGGACGACGGCGGTGACCACCGCCGCCCGCAGACCGAAGCAACGCCGCAGACCCCGGGCCACGTTGTACTCGCCGCCGCCTTCCCACACCCGGAACTGCCGCGTGGTGCGGATCCTGCCCTCGCCCGGATCGAGGCGCAGCATCACCTCTCCCAGCGACAGGACGTCGAACGCACAGGCCTCCTTCGGCCTGAGGTCGAGGCTGGACGAGGTCTGGTTCATCACTCGAGCCGTCGGGTCGAATCCCGGATGATCAGGTCCGGATCCAGGAAGACTCCCATCTTGGCGTCGTTGGGTCGATCTTCGATCGATGCGATGAGCTTGCTGGCGGCCAGCCGCGCCATCGCTCGCACCGGCCGCCGGATCGTGGTGAGCGCCGGCCTGATCCTCGTCGCCAGCGCACTGTCGTCGAATCCCGCCACCGACAGGTCCCGCGGCACGCTCAGGCCCATCTCGGTCGCCGTCTGGATCACCCCGGCAGCCATGTCGTCGTTGCTGGCGAAGATGGCGGTCGGCGGCTCGGGGTTCGCCAGCAGCGCCCGCGCGCCCTCGATCCCCGACTCGAACGAGTACGCGCCCTGGGCGATCATCTCCTCGCCAAGCGCGCAGCCGAGCCTCTCCAAGGCATCGGTGAAGCCTTCGAGCCGCTCGCGCGTCGATCGCCTGCCTGCCGGTCCGGTGACGTAGCCGATCCTCCGGTGCCCGAGCTCGACGAGATACTCGGCCATCACCGCCACCGCCGACCGCTCGTTGGAGACCACGACGCGATCCGAGGTGTCGAGCGCGATGGCGGCCAACCGCACGTACGGCACCTTCTCCTGGGCGAGCGCGCCGAACAGATCGTGGTCCTCGGAGAGCGGCGGCAGCACGATCACGCCATCGAGCTTCGAGCGCTTGACGGAGCCGACCACCTCGCTGGCCAGCCCGTCGGTCTCGCCGCAGGGATGGATGACGAGCTCGTAGCCGAGCTCGCGGCAGACGTTCAACACGCCGCGCTGTGCCTCGTCGATGAAGAGAGCGTCCGGGTTGTCGTAGATCAGACCGAGCAGATAGGACCGGCCGCCGGCGAGGCCGCGAGCCTGCGCATTCGGCCGGTAGCTCAGCTCGTCGATGACCTGCTGGACCTTCTCGCGGGTCGCCTCGCCCACCTTCGACGAGCGGTTGATGACCCGCGAGACGGTGCGGTTCGACACCCCCGACAGTTGCGCGATGTCGCTGATCGTCGACGGCTGCTTGTTCTCGCCGCTCATTTCATCCACATCAGAGGTTCCAGCGCACCCCCAGGAAGTACTGCCGGCCCGAGAAGTTGACCTCGCGGATCAGGTCCATCGTCCCGTCGCCGGTCGTATAGAGCCGCTCTTCCTCGTCGCTGAGGTTGATGCCTTCCAGGGTCAACGAGAAGTGCTTGTTGTAGTGCCAGAAGGCGCTCATGTCCCAACGGATCGGGCCGGTCGTGGCCTCGGAGACGTTGCCGTTGGCGCCGAGGTTGTTGGTGACGTAGTCGTCCCGGTTGTTCACCGACACGCGCGAGCCCCACCGCGGCGTCTCGTAGAAGAGGGTGGCGTTCCAGGAGTTGTTGGACATCCCTGCCAGCGGCACCGTGACCTCCCGGCCGCTGCGGACCACCGTGGTCTCGGCGTCGACGTAAGAGTAGTTGCCGGTGAAGCCGAAGTGGCTCCAGATGCCGGGCAAGCCGGTGAAGCTCTGCTGGTACACGACCTCGAAGCCGTCCATCTTCGTCCCTTCGGAGTTGGCGGCCGTGCTGTAGGTCCAGATCAGGGTCGGATCGAGCAGCTGCGGCTGCGTCGGGAACACGGCGGCCACGGCGGCACGGTCCTCCGGACGGAGGGGCTCCTGGGTCGTCGGGAAGGAGATGAAGCTGTCGATGTCCTTGTAGAAGAGGGTCGCACCCAGCACGGCCTTCTCGGTGAAGTACCACTCCACGGCGAGGTCGACGTTGTCCGACCGCAGGGGCTCCAGCTGGGAGTTTCCGCCGCTCACCGTCAAGTTCGTGTTGCCATAGGTCTTGACCGGCGCCAGGACCGCGAGGGAGGGGCGGGTCATCGTGCGGCTCACGCCGCCGCGCAGCACCAGCTCCGGCGTAACGTCGAAAGCGACGTTCAGCGACGGCAGCAGGTCGGTGTAGTCGTTCGTCTCGGTGTTGCTGAGCGTGCTCGACAGCCAGCCCAGGCCCGTGGTCTTGCTGTCCACGAAGCGAGTGCCCAGGTTGACGCGGAAGCTGCGCTCTTTGAGCAGCGTCACCAGGTTGTACTCCCCGTAGGCGCCGGCCGTCTCCTCGGTGACGACCCACGTGGCCCGACCCGGGCCGCGGAAAGGCTGGAAGTTCGAGCCGAACCGGAAGGCCTCCTTGGCACGCGGGAAGTCCAGCACCAGGAAGCTCAGCTCGGTGCCGCCGCCGTAACCACCGACGTCTTCGAAGGTGAAGACCCTGCTGATGGAAGAGAGGGGCACGCTCGGCGGAGTCGCGGTCTGCTGGAAGATCTGGCTGTCCACCTCGCGGTCGTTGTAGATGGCGCCGAAGCGGAAACTATGCCCGGTACGGAAGTACCAGTCGAGATCGACCTTCGCGGTGTCGTTGGTGCGGTCGACGAGGTTCCTCTGCAGCAGCCCGTCGCTCTGCACCACGAAGTTGGCCGGGTTGGTGACGTCGATGTTGTAGTTGATCGCCGCCACGTCGCGATTCCCGGTGAAGTCGTACGAGAACCCGATGTTGGGGTCCGTGGTCTCGATGTTGACGCGGAAGAGCAGGTCCTCGTACTCCGACTTGGCGCGGCCGATCATGCCGCTGACGATCAGGTTGTCGTTGATGTCGTACTCGAAGTCCGCCGCCAGCTGATTGAAGGTCGTCTCGTCTTCGGTCTCGCGGCTCTCCGTCCGCAGCGACACGCCTCGGAAGGTACCGGCAACGGCCAGCTGCCCGCTGCCCTCCTCGGCCACGGTGACGTTGGTCGGGGTGATGGTGTTGAAGCCCCAGATGCCGAGACGACGGAACTGGCCAAAGGAGTTCAAGCTGGTCGTCCTGGCGTCGAACTTCGCGTACACCACGTTGAGGTTGAGGTCCAGCTTGTCGGTCGGGCGGAACTGGAGCGAGCTCGCCAGGCCCTGGCGCTCCTGGTCGTGCCGAAAGCTGTCCTGGCGGGGCAGGCGCGGGTACCACAGCGACTGGAGCTGCTGGTTGCTCAGCGTCGTCTCGTTGCCCCTGAAGTTGGCGTCCGGCCGCTGCCAGCGGACGGTGCCGAAACCATCCTGCCAGGAGTTGCGCTGCGACGACGCGGCAGAGATCATGAAGCCCAGGGTCTTCGCCTTGTTCGCCGCGGTGTAGCTGGCCGTGAACCGCGGATCCGTCTCCTCCGAGAGGTCGTTGTAGCCGCTCTGGACGAGGACCGACGCCCGCGTATTGGCGCTGTCCAGCCCGCCCGAGGTGTACATCTGGACCGCGCCTCCCACTCCGCCCTCTTCGATCGAAGCCGGCATCGACTTGTTGATGTCGATGCGCGAGAAGAGCTCGGCGGGGAAGACGTTGAAGTCGAAGGCACGACCGCGGTTGATGCCGCCGGAGCTGTCGAGGCCGCCGGTCGAGGCCGGCACCTCCATGCCGTTGAGCGTGACCTGGGTGAAGGCCGAGCCCAGGCCGCGGATGTCGATGTTGCGGCCTTCGCCACCCTCACGGACGATCGCCACACCCGGCACGCGCTGGATCGCTTCGGCCAGGTTGAGGTCGGGCATCTTGCCGATGTCCTCGGTCACGATGCTCTCCCGGACGTTGACCGCGTCCCGCTTCAGCGTGACGGACTCCTCCAAGGCGTGGCGATAGCCGATCACCTCGATCTCTTCCGTGACCGCTCCCTCCGCGGGCGATGCTTCCGCGGTGCCCTCTGCTCCTTCAGCGGCGGGCTGGGCGCCTTCGGCGGCGGCGCTCTCCGCGCCCTCGGCTGCTTCCGGCTCTTCCTTCTTCTGCGCCGCACTCTCCTGGGCGGGGTCCTGCGCCAGGGCGGGCTGAAGCCCGCCAAGGACCATGAGGACTACGACCAGAAACGCGCCTGTCGACCAGCGTGGGAGATCGGTTGACGGACCCAGCATACGTTCCTCCTTTCGCGACATCCGAGAACATTGCCTGCGGTGGCACAAGTATGGACTCAGTCGGCTTGGAAGAGCAAGAGTGGTATGCCATCGATGGCAGAATCTCCCAGCGGCCTCGCGCCGCCAGCTCTCCCTAAAATGTTGAAATGTATGATCTTTTGATGATCCCAGGCCGCCGCAAGCCACCAGCCGACACGATGGCGTCACCGCGGGCGACCTCGTTCACTGTGCCACCGATGGCCAAAAACGCCGGATTTGGCTAGAGTACGCACATGCCACGAAGCCACTTCGGGAAGGTCGGCGCCGGCGGGGCCTTGCTCCTGCTGCTCGCGGCGCCCTGCCCCCTCTCGGCTCAGGATCCGACGCCAGGACGGGTGGACTGGACGATGGTCGAGACCATCGTCTCCCGCATCGAGGCGCCGCGCATCCCGGCACGGACCTACCGCGTGGCCGACTTCGGCGCCGCCGGCGACGGCGCCGCCGATGCACGGCCGGGCATCCTGGCGGCGATCGCCAAGGCGACGGCCGAAGGTGGCGGGCGCGTCGTGTTGTCCCCGGGGGTCTGGCTGAGCCGCGGCCCGATCCAGCTGCAGAGCCGCATCGAGCTCCACCTCGAGCCCGGAGCCCACCTGCTGTTCGCTCCCGAACCGGAGCACTACCTGCCGGTGGTCGAGACCCGCTGGGAGGGCACGCGGGTGCTCAGCTACTCGCCGCTCGTCTACGCCAAGGACGTCGAGGACGTGGCCATCACCGGCGCCGGCACCATCGACGGCAACGCCAAGAGCGGGTTCCACCCTTGGCACCCGCTGGCGAACCCCGACATGCAGCGCCTTCGCCGCATGGGGTTCACCGGCGTGCCGCTCGAGGAGCGCGTGTTCGGGGCCGGCACCCATCTGCGGCCGCCGCTCGTGCAGCTCGTGCGGGCTCGCCGCGTTCGCCTCGAGGGCTTCACCGCCGTCAACTCGCCCTTCTGGGTCAATCACCTGGTCTACAGCGAGCACGTGACGGTGCGCGGCATCAAGGTGGAGAGCCACTTCCCCAACAACGACGGGGTGGACGTGGATTCGAGCCGCTACGTGCTGGTCGAGGACTCGACCTTCCGCACCGGCGACGACGCGGTGGTGATCAAGTCCGGCCGCGACCTCGACGGCCGCACCGTCGGCAAGCCCAGCGAGTACGTGGTGGTGCGTCGCAACGACATGGGGGGCGAGGACGGCATCGCGTTGGGCAGCGAGATGTCGGGGGACATCCGCTACGTGTTCTTCACCGACAACGTGCTGCGCTCGGGGTCGTCGGCCATCCGCTTCAAGGCGAACCTGGACCGCGGCGGCACGGTCGAGCACGTCGGTGTCCGGCGCTTCACGGTCGGTTCCTTCGAGCGTCTGTTCTGGTTCCAGCTCAACTACCCCGGCGAGCTAGGCGGCAACTTCCCTGCGACCTACCGCGACATCGTCTTCGAGGACTTCGAAGTGGAGAACGTCGGCACGTTGTTCGAAGGCCACGCGCCCGCGCAAGCGCCGCTTCGGGACGTCGTCGTCCGCAACGTCGCCGTCGCCTCCGCCAAACAGACCGTGATCCTCGACAACGTCCAGGGCCTCCGGTTCGACGGCGTGACGGTGGGGGGCCGCCCCGTGAGCCCGGATGCTGGCAAGCCCGTCGAGTAAGGACACCTCCATGAAGGTCCGTCACACGGCTGACCCCGTCCGTTTCGACCGCATGAGCACCGAGGAGATCCGCGAGAGCTTCCTCGTCGACACGCTCTTCGCCGCGGACAGCATCGCCATGGTCTACAGCGACGCGGATCGCGCCATCGTGGGCTCCGCCGTCCCGGCGACGAAGACCCTCTCCCTGGAGTCGGCTCCGGAGCTGCGCGCCGAGACGTTCTGCGAACGCCGCGAGCTCGGGGTCCTCAACATCGGCGGCCCGGGCACCGTAACCGTCGACGGCGTGGAGCACGCCCTGGCCGGGCGCGACGGTCTCTACGTCGGCCGGGGCAGCAAGGCCATCACCTTCGCCAGCGACACCGCCTCGACGCCGGCGAAGTACTACCTGCTCAGCTTCCCCGCCCATGCCACCCATCCGACGGTTCGCATCCGGCAGTCCGACGCCGAGCCCGTGCGCGTGGGCAGCAGCGAGACATCCAATCAACGAACCATCTACAAGCTCATCCACCCGGGCGGCGCGCGGAGCTGCCAGCTGGTCATGGGGTTCACCGTGCTGGAGCCGGGCTGCGTGTGGAACACCATGCCGCCCCACACCCACGAGCGCCGCATGGAGGTCTACCTCTACTTCGACCTGCCTGACGACGGGCGCGTGTTCCACTTCATGGGCCGTCCCGAGGCGACGCGGCACCTGGTGGTCGCGAACGGCCAGGCCGTGATCTCGCCGAGCTGGTCGATCCACTGCGGCGCGGGCACCGGCGCCTACAGCTTCTGCTGGGGCATGGGTGGCGAGAACCAGGCCTTCGACGACATGGATCACCTGACCCTCGACCAGCTGAGGTGAGCGACCCGTGATCCTCGACCAGTTCAAGCTCGACGGCAGGACCGCCATCGTCACCGGCGCCTCGCGGGGCCTCGGCCAGAGCATCGCGGTGGGCCTCGCCGAAGCCGGCGCCGACGTGGCCCTCGTTCACCGCTCCGACGGAGCGCAGACGCAGGCGCGGATCGAGGCGCTCGGCCGCCGCTGCGTGACCATCCGAGCCGACCTCGCAGACAAGGCTTCCGTCGCCAGGATCGTCGACGAGACGGTCGAGAAGCTCGGCGGGGTCGACATCCTGGTCAACAACGCCGGGATCATCCGCCGAGCGCCGGTCACCGAGCTCAGCGAGAAGGACTGGGACGACGTGATGGACGTCAACATCCGCGCCCTCTTCCTGCTCAGCCAGGCCGTCGCCAAGGTGATGATCGCGCAGGGACGCGGCGGCAAGATCGTCAACGTCGCGTCGATGCTCAGCTTCCAGGGCGGCATCCTGGTGGCCTCCTACACGGCCTCGAAGAGCGCGGTCCTCGGGCTCACCCGTCTGCTCGCCAACGAGCTCGCACCCCACGGCATCAACGTCAATGCGATCGCGCCGGGGTACATGGCCACCGACAACACCAGACCTCTGCGCGAGGACCCGGTGCGAAGCAAGGCCATCCTGGAGAGGATCCCCGCCGGACGATGGGGGGCCCCGGAGGACCTGCAGGGCGCCGCCGTCTTTCTCGCTTCGGCCGCATCGCAGTACATGCACGGCTACACCGTCGCCGTCGACGGCGGTTGGCTGGCGCGGTGAGGATCCATCTCATGAGAGCGCGACTCGTTCTTTCCACGCGTCTGCTCTCGACGCTTTCGCTTCTCGTCCTGCCCTTCGGATGCGCCGCCGCACCGGGCCCGGCAGCCGCGGCTCCCGCGCCGCAGGCCGTCGCCCACCTCGAGGTCTCCAGCCCTTCCGCATTCCGCCGGCCCGACACGCTCGTGCGCCTCTCGTTGGAAGAGCTGGGCGTGACCGGCGGCCCGCTGCAGGTGTGGGAAGGGAGCACCGCGAGACCCACCCAGCTCCTCGACGGCGACGGCGACGGCCGCCCCGAGGGGCTCGTCTTCCTGGCCGATCTCGGTGCCGGCGCGACCCACAGCTACGTCGTCGACAGGCGCGCGGCCGACGGCGCCGCTGCGCCACGCGCCCACGCCGAGGTGTCGATCAAGGAGGGTGGCGCCTGGAAGGAGAAGGTCTACGTGGGGGGCAGGTTCCGGAGCGTCCCTCACGTCACCATGCCGCCCCAGTCCAGCGATCACAACGAGTACCTGCGCTACGAGGGACCGGGCATCGAGAGCGACCTCGTCGGCTACCGGGTCTACCTCGACTGGCGGAACGGGTTCGACATCTTCGGCAAGAAGACGTCCGCGATGGTGCTGCCGAACGTGGGTCTGGACGGCTACGAGAGCTACCACCAGATGGCCGACTGGGGCGCGGACATCCTGAAGGTGGGCGAGAGCCTGGGCATGGGCGGTTTCGGCTACTGGGATGGCAAGAAGACCGTGCTGGTCTCCGACGTCGCGGAGCGCTCGGCCACGATCCGCTCCGATGGCCCGATCCACGCCTCGTTCGAGCTCGACTACAAGGGGTGGAAGGCCGGTGCCGCGACCGTCGATCTGAGCGCCACGTTGGCGATGCAGGCCGGGAGCCCCATGGTCGACGTGGCGCTGGTGACGTCTGCGCCGCTCGACAACCTCGCCGTCGGCCTGGTCACGCACCCGGATGCGGAGGTGATGACCGGCGATCTCGACGTCACCGGAGAGGCCTGGAGCTACCTGGCGACCTTCGGCCGGCAGACGCTGTTCGAGGGCGAGAACCTCGGAATGGCGATCCTCTTCCGCAAGATGGACCTCGTCTCGCAGACCAAGGACCAGAGCAGCCAGGTGCTGGTGCTGCGGCCGCGCGGCAAGGAGGTCTCCTATGCCTTCGGGGCCCTGTGGTCCGGCCAGAAGGGCGGCGTTCAGACCCGCGAGGAGCTGCAGGCATTTCTGACCGCCGAGGTCGAACGGCGCACGCTGTCGCCGCGAATCCGCCTGAAGACGGAGACGTCCCGTAGCGTGCGCGAGCTGAGCCCGCTCCAGATCTCGACTCGCCTGGCCGAGTCGGAGATGGCCCGTCGCGGCGACAGCCTCTCCCACGGCGGCTGGGACGCGATGACGGCGCGGCCGAGCAGCTGGAACTACACGACCGGCCTGCTGATGCAGGCGATGGACGATCTCTCGCCCGCCGTCAGCGACCGCCGCTTCTCCGACTACGCCCGGAGAACGATCGACAGCTACCTGACCGCAGACGGCGCGATCGTCGGCTACGAAGCCGGCGAGTTCAACATCGACCACATCAACTCGGGCAAGATGCTGCAACGCCTGCAGGCCCGCGATCCCGATCCCCGGTATCGGGCGGCCATAGCGGCGCTGGCAGCGCAGCTCGCGAAGCATCCGCGCACGTCGGAAGGCGCCTTCTGGCACAAGCAGCGTTATCCCCATCAGCTGTGGCTGGACGGGGTCTACATGGGGATGCCGTTCCTCGCCGGCGTCGGCGTCAGCGAGGGCGACGATCGCAAGGTCGAAGAGGCGGTGCGCGAGCTCACCATCGCGCGATCCCACCTGCGGGACCCGCGATCGGGTCTCTACTACCACGCGTGGGACGAGGCGAAGAAACAGAACTGGGCGGACCCGGAGACCGGCCGGTCGCGCTTCTTCTGGGGGCGAGGGCTCGGCTGGTACGCCATGGCGCTGGTCGACATCCTCGACGTGATCCCGCCCGAGAAGACCGAGCTGCGCAAGCCGTTGCTCGAGATCATTCCGGAGCTGGCCGAGGGCATCATCGGGCACCAGGACCAGGCCGGCGTCTGGTTTCAGATCCTGGACATGCCCGGCGAACCCGGGAACTACCGGGAAGCCTCGGCTTCGGCGATGTTCACCTACTTCCTCGCCAAGGCCGTCAACAAGGGTTATCTACCCGCGTCGTTCGCGCCCGCGGCGCGGAAAGCCTACGCGGGCCTGGTCGACGAGTTCGTCTCCGTCCATGCCGACGGGTCGTTCCACCTGACCAACGTCGTCGAGGTCGGTGGCCTGGGCTACGGCCGGGACGGCAGCTACCGCTACTACATGAGTGAGCGCGTGGTCGACAACGACCCCAAGGGCGTGGGCCCCGCGATCATGGCGGGCCTCCAGCTGGCCGAGCTCTCGAAGCGGCTCTCGAAACGGTCGCAGGGGGATTGATGCCCTTCGCAGGATTCGACCTCACCGGACGCGTCGCCATCGTCCTCGGCGGCACCTCCGGCATCGGACGTGCGCTGGTCGACGGCCTGGTGGAAGCGGGAGCCGACGTCGCCGCCAGCTCGCGACGGCAGGCCGAAGTCGACGCCACCGCTCTCGCGATCGAGCGCCACGGCAAGAGGACGTTGCGGATCGCCACCGACGTCACCGACCGCGCCTCCTTGGAAGTGCTCCGCGAGGCCGCGGTCGAGGCTTTCGGCAAGGTCGACATCCTGGTCAACTGCGCCGGTCGCACCCAACGCCGCCCGACGCTCGAGGTCGACGACGGCGAGTGGCAGGGGATCCTCGACACCAACCTGACCGGCACCTTCCGCGCCTGCCAGGTCTTCGGCGCCCACATGCTCGAGCGCGGCTACGGCCGCATCGTCAACATCGCCTCGCTGGCGTCGTTCGTCGGCCTGTACGAGGTCGCCGCGTACGCCGCCAGCAAGGCCGGCGTGGCGGCGCTGACCAAGGCGCTCGCCGTCGAGTGGGGTCCCCGAGGCGTGCTGGTCAACGCCATCGCGCCCGGGGTCTTCCGCACGCCGCTCAACCAGGACCTGCTCGACGGCACCGAGCGCGGCCGTGAGTTCAAGCTCCGTACCCCGCTCGCCCGCTTCGGCCGGGTCGACGAGCTCGCCGGAGCTGCAGTGTTCCTCGCTTCGGAAGCCGCCAGCTTCGTCAACGGCGAGGTGCTCGTCGTCGACGGCGGCTTCCTCGCCAGCGGCGTGAACCAGTAGGGAGCGCGCGCGCTCAGGGGGCCAGACGCATGACCCAGGCCGTTTCCTTCGCCACCAAGACCGCCAGGAAGATCCGCGGTCTGCGCTGGTACATCTGCGCGCTGCTGTTCTTCGTCACCTTCATCAACTACGTCGACCGCGTCTCGCTCGGCGCCATGGCGCCGCTGCTCAAGGACGCCATCGGCTGGGACGACGCGGAGTTCGGGTGGATCAACTTCGCGTTCCAGCTCTCGTACGCGGCCATGTTCCCGTTCGCGGGGCGCCTCCTCGACCGCGTCGGCGTGCGCAACGGGCTCGCCATCGGGGTGGCGGTGTGGAGCGTCGCGGCGATGGCGCACTCCTTTGCCACCACCGTCCTCGGCTTCGCGCTGGCGCGCTTCCTCCTCGGCCTCGGCGAGGCGACGAACTTCCCCGCTTGCGTCAAGGCCGTCGCCGAGTGGTTCCCCAAGCGCCAGCGCTCCTTCGCCACCGGCATCTTCAACACCGGCACGAACTTCGGCGCCATGTTGCAGGGCGCGATGATGTGGCTGGCCGTGTCGTGGGGCTGGCAGTCGACGTTCATCGCCATCGGCCTGCTCGGCTTCGTGTGGCTGGCGGTATGGATGAAGTCCTACCGCTCGCCCGAGGAGCATCCGCGCTTGTCGGCCGCCGAGGCGGCGCTCATTCGCAGCGACCAGGAGCCGCCCGCGAAGGCGCTCAACGTCCCCTGGCAGTCGCTGCTCCGCTACCGCGAGGCGTGGGCCTTCTGCGTCGGCAAGATGCTCACCGATCCGGTGTGGTGGTTCTACCTCACTTGGTTGCCGTCGTACCTGCAGCGCGAGCGCGACGTGACGCTCGTCTCCGCGGCCGGCGCGCTGCTCGTCATCTACCTCGCCGCCGACGTCGGCAGCATCTTCGGCGGCTGGCTGCCGGGGTTCTTCATCCGCCGCGGCTGGCCGGCGACGCGCGGCCGCCTGGTGACGATGGCGCTCTTCGCGGCCGGGCTGCCGATCTCGGCGTTCGGCGTCATGGCCGAGGACCTGTGGACGGCCGTGGCCTTCATCAGCATCGCCACCTCGTGTCATCAGGCGTGGTCGGCCAACATGTTCACGGTGGCCTCCGACGCTTTTCCCAATCGAGCCGTCGGCTCGGTCGTCGGCTTCGGCGGCATGTGCGGCGGCATCGGCGGCATGCTCATGCTGCTCGTCGCGGGCGGCATGCTGCAGTGGACCGGGAGCTTCACGCCGCTCTTCATCTTCGCCGGCGTCATGCACCCCCTCGCCTGGATCGCGATCCGCGCGCTGGTGGGCAAGAACATCCAACAGGTCGACCTCGACAAGGGCCTCCGCACCGCGCAAAGCCCGGCGCTCTTGGCGATGGGGGCAGGGCTCTTGGCAGTGGGCACCGCGCTCGCCGCGCTCGTCTTCGCGAACTGGAGCTACATCCTGTCGGTGACGAAGAGCTCCGTCGCCGCCGCCGCCGGTGGCGCTGCCGCCGCGAGCTTGCTCGCCCTGATGGGCCTGGCGCTGGTCTACGCGAGCCGTGAAGTCCGGCTCGGTGCCGCTGCTTCGGCGGCGTAGAGGTCGAGAGCGCCCGCCCTCAGTCCGCGCGTTCCACCGACACCGCCGGAACGCCCCACTCGTCGCGCCGGACGTCGAGCTGGATCGGATTGCAGCAGACCTCGCAGTCCTGCACCAGCCTGCCCTTGAGGTCTTCCTCGACCAGCAGCTCGAGGACCTCGCCGCAGTAAGGGCACTGGATCTCGATGCGGTCGCTCATCGCGCGACGATCGCGAACCGGTCAGCCTGCTGCCCGTCGCGCCGCCCTCAGACCGCAGTCCGCGGCTTCCTTCACCTGCTGCTCGTTCTCGAAGTCCTTGAGCCGCGGCGATGGATGGGGGGCGTAGAGCTGTGTCGCCGCGATCGGCGGGTAGCCGATGCTCTGAAGGCGGGCCCAGATGGTGAAGTCGATCCGCTCGCCGCGATCCGCCGGCTGAGAGGTGAAGTCGAAGCCGGCAGCAGTGACGTTGTTGCGGAGGACCCGCTCGACCACTTGGTAGTTCATGGCCGCATGTTACGCCGTGGCGCGCTTCCTCACCTGGCGGCCGAGCGCCACGGAGCCTCATGGGGCTAGCGCGGCTCCGACAGCTCGGCGAGCTCCTGCGGGGTGTTGACTCCGCGCCAGCAGTCGGCGAGCTCGGGCGGCGGCTCGGGCGTCGCCACGTGAGGGTGGCCCTCGAGCCTCGACGGGCCCGGCGCGCCCTCGGCGGCGAGCGCCTCGAGCAGCGGTAACGACTGCGGCTCGTAAACGGCGAGCAGCGGCTGCACGACACCGCCCACCCGCGGCAGCACCGCCCAGCGCCCCGGGCGCCGCTCGGCGAGCAGCCACTCGATGGCGTCGGCGCGCAGCCGCGGCAGGTCGCACGAGGCGACGAGCCACGACACCGGGTCCCAACGCAGCGCCGCGAGGATGCCGGCGAGCGGACCGCGAACGTCGGGAGCGTCGGGGAGGCGCACGGCGGCGGCAGCGAGGCCGAGGTCGCCTGACGCCACGTCCGTCGACCCGCGCGGCGCCGCGACGCCTTCGCCTTCAGGCCCGCGCATCGCGTCGCCGCCCAGCAGCGCGAGCGGCCCCGCGCCGGCAACCACAGTGGAGACGTGCGCGAGCAGCGTCTCGCCGTCGATCCGCAGCCACTGCTTCGGCGTGCCCATGCGCCGGCTGGCGCCACCGACCAGCACGCCCGCGCGTCGTGACTCGTCCGCCCAGGCAGCGGCGAGACGCCGGCGCACCAGCGCGCCAACGAACGCGACCCGATTCCCGTCCCATGGCAACGCCGCGAGCACCTCGCTGACGTCCGCGGGCGGCGCCGTCTCCCCTTCACGCAGCAGCCAGACCTTCGGCTGCGGCCCGCCCTTGTACCCTTCGACGAGCACCAGGTCGCAGCGCCGCTCGAGCGCGATCAGGCGTGGCAGGAGCGGCTCGCCCGGGTCACGCCCGGCGCGCGTGAAGCTCTCCGCCGGCGACTCGACGATCACCTCTCCGCCGGCGTGCAGCAGACGATCCGAGTCCTTGCCGGCGACGTCGAAGGCCAAGCCGTGCGCGTCGTGCTTCACCACCACGACCGAGAGCCCGTCGGCCACCAGCGTCGGGATCAGCGCCTCGAGAAGCGTGGTCTTGCCCGACTCCTGCCAGCCGGCGACGCCGAGGACGCGGTCGAGTCGCGGCATCGGCGCAGCGTAGCAGCGCGTACAATCGGCGCCATCGGCGCAGACGCCGACAGCTCCTTCGCCACCGCGTTCGCGGACGGGAGCGCCGGCCGCCGGGAGGCACAGCTTGGACTACCGCAGCCGCCGTTCGCTCGACCGCCTGCTCGGCGACCTCGACCACGACCGCCAGGAGGAGCGCGAGCGCGACCGCCAGGGGCGCATCCGCCAGGCCGGCTACGTCGTGCAGTTCGAGGGCGCCAAGCGCGACCTGCTGCGGCCGGCGGTGCGCGACCTGATGGCGCGGCTCGAGCAGCGCGGCCACGCCGCCCGATTGGTCGAGCCCAAGCCGACGCGGCTGCGCGTCGAGGTGCTGCTGCAGGCGGCGACGCCGTTGCGCGGCATCGTCGACGTCGAGCTCGACGAGGCCAGCGGCAACGTCTGGTTCCGCGCCCGCCGGCAGGGCGCGGCGATGGGCGAGAGCGCGCTCGCCGTCGGCGAGCTCAACGAGTCGGCGATCGCCGGCGTGCTGGTGCAGATGCTGCGCGCCCTCACCGAGACGCCGGCGCCGTCGGCAACGAGGCCCTGGTGACGGCGGAGGTCTTCGGGCGCTACCGCGTCGTCGGGGAGATCGGCCGCGGCGGCATGGGCGTCGTTTACCGCGCCCACGACCCCGAGCTCGACCGCGAAGTGGCGGTCAAGCACATCCAGCTCGCCCCCGGCGCCTCGCGCGAGGTGCGCGACGAGCTCGAGAAGCGCTTCCGCCGCGAGGCCAAGGCGGCGGCGCGCATCCGCCACCCGGGCGTGGTGGCGATCCACGACGTGGGGAGCACCGACACCGGCCTCTACCTGGTGATGGAGCTCGTCGACGGCGATTCGCTGGGCTCGCGCCTCGCGCGCGGCGTCTTCCCCGACCGCGGCGCGGCGCTGGAGGTGGCGGCACGCGCCGCCGACGCCCTCGATGCCGCCCACCGCGCCGGCGTCGTGCACCGCGACGTCAAACCGGCCAACATCCTCATCGCCCGCGACGGCCGCGTGCTGCTCACCGACTTCGGCGTCGCCCGCAGCCTCGACGAGGCGTCGGAGCTGACGCGCACCGGCATGGTGGTGGGCAGCCCCGCCTACATGGCGCCCGAGCAGCTGCGCGGCGGCGACGTCGACGGCCGGGCCGACCTCTTCTCGCTCGGCGTCGTGCTCTACGAGATGCTGCTGCGCAAGCGGCCGTTCCCGGCGCAGTCGATCACCACGCTGCTCTACCAGATCCTGCACGAGGACCCGCTCGCCGACCCCGGCATCTCGCGCGAGCTCGACGTGCCGACGGCTGAGGTGCTGCGCCGGCTGCTCGCCAAGGACGCCGCCGAGCGCTACGCCGACGCGGCGGCGGTGGCGATGACGCTACGGCGGCTGCCGCTGGAAGCGCCGAGCGCTGACGAGGCGATGACGCGGCCGCAGATGGCAGTGCCGGTGCTGCCGCCGTTGCCGACGTCACCACCGACTCCTCCCGCGGCGCCGCCTCCGGCGGCCGCGTCACCCTACGGCCGCGGACCGTTGCCACCGGCCGGTGCAGCGCCGTACGGCGGTGGACCGGTTCCTCCGGCGGTCGCAGCGCCGTATGTCGGAGGACCACCGCCGCCGCCGGGCGTGGCACCGTACGCGAGCGGCGGACCGGCACCGCCTGCCGCGCCCGGGCCCTCGCGCCGCACGGTCGTGTTGCTGGCGTCGCTCGGCGCCGCGGTGTTGGCGCTCCTCGTCGTCGTCGCGGCGGTAGGGCTGTGGAACCGCAGTCCTCAGCGGCCGACGGTGCAGCCGCCGTCGGCGGGCGGCTGGAACCCCGCGGAAGGTCCGCTGCCGGAGTCGTCGATCTCCCCCGCCGCGCCGACGGCGGCGCCGCTGCCGATGATCCTGCCGCCGCCCGCGGCACCGACGCCGTACCTGGGCTCGCTCGGACGAGAGGAGCAACTCCCGCCGGGCCCGGTGGAAGCAGCACCCTCGCAGGCGCCCGTCATCGCCGTCCCCACCGCGACGGCGCCCGTCCAGACACTGCCGGCGGTCACGGAGCCTCCTCCACCGCCGCCCGCGCCGCAGGAGGCGGTCTCGCAGCACCTGCGCTGCCGGCGCGGCGTCGAGTTCGACATCGCCCCCGGCGACGCGCAGGTCTACCTCGACGGCCGCCTGCTCGGCACCGCCGACGAAGTGGAGCAGTACGAGATGAGCTCGATGCCGGGCCGCCACCTGCTGCGGTTCACGGCGCCGGGCTACAAGCCGGTGACGGTCGAGGTCGAGGTCTCGCCCAACGTCCGCGCGAGGTGGACCGAGGTCGAGGTCGAGATGGAGGAGCTGCCGGAGGAAGAGCAGAACGGCGGCCGCTGAACGGCGGCCTGCTGTCTGTGGTCCTCTCTGCAATGCACCGCGCGCGGCGCGCGCGGGGCCCTCGCCCCTACGGGTTGTCGCGGTTGTCGATGACCGCCACGCCCTCGCCGATGAGAGTCTCGTCGCCGAGGACGTCGCGCACCCAGATCTCGAAGGTCACGTGCCCGTCGTTGACCGTCGTGCTGTTGAAGTTGAAGGTGAACCCCGCGGACTTGGCCGACGGGTAGCCGGGGTAGAGCTCGGCGACGTCGAGGCGCGGCCCGCCCAGCGTCGCCTGGCCGACGGTGAAGCCGTTGACCCGCACGTCGATGGCGGCGATGCCCTGGAAGTCGACCGCCCAGCCCTTGACCGCGACCGTGCCGTGCCACGGCTGGGTGAAGCTCGGCTCCTCGAGCTGGCCGATCGACGGCTCGACCGCGGCCTCGTCGTCGCAAGAGAAGAAGACGTTGATCGAGGCGATGTTGCGAACGTTGTCGCCGTAGTCGCCGGCGCGCACGGTGAGAGTGTGGTGGCCGCGCGTGTAGAAGTTGGAGGTGATGAGCGCCCCGACGTCGAGCGCGAAGCGGAACTTGGCGCGGTCGGAGTTGCGCAGGTGCGGATAGACGAAGGTGAGCTCGCGGCTCTCCAGCCCGTAGCAGTCGAGCAGCATGTTGACCGACGGGTCGGAGTTGAAGTGGCAGTTGTTGGTGGTGCTGAGCGCCAAAGCGCCGTCGATGAGCAGCTCCACGTAGGCGACGCCGACGTCGTTGGCGTTCTCGCCCGAGCCGGCGTCGAGGGCGTTGCCGGTGATGATGCTGAGCCGGCGCGTCGGGTCGTTGCTACAGCGGCCGCGCATCTCGGCGTCCCGCTGAGGGAAGGTGATGTGGCCGAAGGGCGCCAGCATGTGGCTGGCGTTGCGGAACATGATCCTGCGTGTCGGGCCGATGACCACCTGCTCGCCGTTGGTGCTGGTCACCAGCACCGACACCTCATGGACGCCGTTGAGGAAGCGGGTGGTGTCGACGACGGCGGCGAAGCCGGGCGCGGCGCTGTTGGGGAAGCCGGGCTTGCGGCGGGTCACGTCGGGGCGCCTGAGGCCGTAGAGCGCCCGCTGGAACACCGAGTCGTCGATGACGATGTCGACGGCGGCGACGCCGTTGTCGTCGAGCGCCCAGCCCACCAGCTGCATCTGGCCCCAGGCGGTGTTGCCGCCGCCGGGCTTGCCGTCGAAGACGCCGATCGGCGAGGCGGCCATCGCGGGCAGCGCGGCGCCTCCGAGCAGCAGGACCATCGCCGCCAGGACCAATCTGCTACGCATCGGGGTCTCCTCCAGCGCCTGCGTTGTCGCGGCGAAAAAAACGAGCCCCCTCAGGTCACTTCGGCTCTTGCAGCGGTAGTCAGCTGTTCAAGCTCTACCTGAGGTTTTGCGGTCGATTGTAGCGACAGCGTTGGTAGGGGTCAATGACATACGCTACACGGCGGCTTCGACCCCGCCCAGGAAGGCCTCGACCAGCACCGGGAGCGCCGCTACGTCGTAGCCCCCTTCGAGCAGGGCGACGAGCCTGCCGACGCACCGCTCGCGGGCGAGATCGCCGAGCCAGCGGCCCCACTGGGCGAAGCCTTCGGCCGTCACTCGCATGCCGCCCAGCGGGTCCCCTTGCCAGGCGTCGAAGCCGGCGGAGACGACCAGCGCCTCGGGGGCGAAGGCGCGCAAGGCCGGCAGCACCTGGCCCTCGATGGCGGCCGCGTACTCGCCGTCGTCGCAGCCGGCGGGCAGCGGCACGTTGAGGGTCGTGCCCAGGCCCTCGCCGCGGCCGCGCTCCGAGGCGGCGCCGGTGCCGGGGTAGAAGGGGTACTGGTGGGTGCTGGCGTAGAAGACGTCGGCGCGCTCCTCGAAGAGGTGCTGGGTGCCGTTGCCGTGATGGACGTCGAAGTCGAAGATCGCCACGCGCGAGAGCCCCTGCGCCCGCAGGCGCTCGGCGGCGACGGCGGCGTTGTTGAAGTAGCAGAAGCCCATCGCCAACTGCCGCTCGGCGTGGTGCCCCGGCGGGCGGACGGCGGCGAAGGCGGCGGTGCCGGCGAGCGCGCGGTCGGCGGCGTGCAGCGTCGCGTCGACGGCCCCCCAGGCCGCGTCCCACGTCGAGGCGACGAGCGGGTTGTCGGCCGAGTCGAAGAGACCGTCGCCGCGCTCGACGGCGGCACGGAAGCGCGCTGCGTAGGCGGCGCCGTGGACCGCATCGACGAGGGCGGTCGCGGCGGGATGGGCACCCGGCTCGGCGACGGCGCGGCCGGCGCCGCGCAGGCCGGCGAGGATCGAAGCGAGACGGGCGGGCTGCTCAGGGAACCCGAGCGGGACGTCGTGGAGGAGGCAGCGGGGGTCGGTGAGGACATCCATTCGTGGAGTCCCCGCTACGTCGAGATCGCTTCGTCGCTGCGCTCCTCGCGATGACGGTCCGGTGTCATCGCGAGCGATCAGGTGTCATCGCGAGCGCAGCGAAGCGATCTCGATCCCGCCGGCTACCGCAGCTTCTCTTCGACGAACTCGACGTGCTTGCGGACCTTGGGGTCGTACTTCTTGAAGCGCAGCTTCTCGGTGGAGGTGCGCTTGTTCTTGTCGGTCGTGTAGAAGTAGCCCGTCCCGGCCGAAGACACCAGCTTGATCTTGTCGCGCATCGTCGAGAGCTCCTGATTCGGGGGTTGCCAGCCCGGCGCCGCTTCGGATCCTCGGATCCAGGAGGGGCGGGATGGCGGGGTCGACGGGACTCGAACCCGCGGCCTCCGGCGTGACAGGCCGGCGTTCTAACCAGCTGAACTACGACCCCGATCTGAACCGCAATCTTGCTGAACTGCAAGCCTGAGAGTGGGAGGTGAGGGATTTGAACCCGCGACCCCCTGCGTGTAAGGCAGGTGCTCTAACCGCTGAGCTAACCCCCCTACGAAGGGGGCAGATGATACCGGCCGCTCGGCGACGAGTCAACGACGAGCCGACGCCGCCCCCGCCGCCGGCACGGCACATTGCGGCACCCCCTTGCCGCGCTGCGGCGAACCGTGGTAGGTTGCGGCTCCCCTGTCGTGGGCGCCGTTCCCGGCCGCCCCGCCCACCTCCGCTCCCCAACCGAGGAGAGCGGAGGATGTTCGAGACACATCGGCAGCACGACGGCGAGGCGCCCCACGGCGCCGCCGGCGGTTTCTGGGAGGAGTTCGCCCACCGTCATGGGCACGACCTGACGCGTTGCGCGGCGGCGGCGGCGCGGCGCATCGGCTGGCGGACCGAGCCGAGCGAGGTCGACGAGCTCGTGCAGGAGGTCTACTGCCGGCTGCTCGAGGGGCGCGTCCCCGCCGGCATCGCCGGCTGGCCGCCGGAGCAGCTGTGGGGCTACCTGCAACGCATCGTGCGCAGCGTCATCGTCGACGAGGTGCGCAGCCGCTGCGCGCGCAAGCGCGGCGGCGCGCCGCAGGGAGAGGTGGCCGTACGGCGCGGCAACGCCAGCGCCACGGCTCTCGGCGAGCGGCGGGCGCCGGGGCCGACACCGGAGGAGCGGCTGCTGGCGCGCGAGCGCGCCCGCGCCCTGCGCCGCCGCATCCACGAGCTCGGCGCCGAGCACGGCGCGCGCAACCTGCGCATCCTCGAGCTCGCCGCCGTCGAGGGCTGCACCGCCGCCGAGATCTCGCTGCGGCTCGCGGGCGCGCTCACCGCGAGCAGCATCCACACCGTCCTCCACCGGCTGCGCCAGCAGCTCGCCGCCATGCCCGGGGCCGAGCTGGCGGCGATGGTGGAGGTCTGAGCAGCAGCGACGCCGGTGCTATCGTCGTCGAGGAGGAACCCACGATGCACGAGTTGCCCAAGCTCCCCTACGCTTTCGACGCCCTCGAGCCGCACATCGACGCGCGCACGATGGAGATCCATCACGGCAAGCACCACGCCACCTACGTCACCAACTTGAACGGCGCCATCGACAAGCACCCCGAGCTCGGCGGCAAGAGCGTCGAGGAGCTGCTGCGCGGCATCGACCAGGTGCCGGAGGACGTCCGCACGGTGGTGCGCAACCACGGCGGCGGCCACGCCAACCACTCGCTGTTCTGGCAGGTCATGGGCCCTGACGGCGGCGGCCCGCCCACCGGCGCGCTGGCCGAGGCGCTGGCCGCGGCCTTCGGCAGCTTCGAGTCCTTCAAGGAGAAGCTCACCGACGCGGCCACCAAGCGCTTCGGCTCGGGCTGGGGCTGGCTCGCCGTCGCGGGCGGCAAGCTGGAGGTGACCTCGAGCGCCAACCAGGACAGCCCGCTGATGGAAGGCAAGACGCCGCTGCTGGGCGTCGACGTGTGGGAGCACGCCTACTACCTCAAGTACCAGAACCGGCGGCCCGACTACCTGTCGGCGTGGTGGAACGTCGTCAACTGGGCGGAAGTGGCGCGCCGGTTCGACGCGGCGAAGTAGCGGCTAACGCCTTGAAGCGACGCCCCCTTTCGTCTAAGGTTCGCCGTCCTGGTTCGCCGTTCTGATTAAAGCAGTGGCGGTGTAGCTCAGCTGGTTAGAGCGAGCGGCTCATAACCGCTAGGTCATGGGTTCGAGTCCCGTCACCGCCACCACTCCCCCCTCCGGCGCGCTCGCGGCAGCGGTCGCCGCGCTGGATGGGTGCCTGCGCGAGCACGCGGCCGGCGGCGACCCGATCGTGGTGGCGTTCTCCGGCGGTCCGGACTCGCTGGCGCTGCTGCTCGCGGCGAAGCGCTTGGCGCCAACGCTCGGGCGCTCGCTCGTCGCAGCGCACGTCGACCATCGGCTCGACCCTGGGTCGGCCTCCCGCGCGGAGGGGGCGCGACGCTTGGCGGCGCAGGTCGACGTCCCGTTCCGCCTGCTCGTCGCTCCGGCGGGCGCCGCCGCCGCCGGAGAGAGTCGCGAGGCGGCCGCGCGCCGCGTGCGCTACCGGCTGCTCGACGAGCTGCGGCGCGAGCTCGGCGCCCGCTGGCTGCTCACCGCTCATCACGCCGACGACCAGGCGGAGACGGTGCTGCTGCGGCTGGCGCAGGGCTCGGGGCTCGCCGGCCTCGCCGGCATGGCCGTGCGCCACGATGCGGTGCTGCGACCGCTGCTCTTGCTGCAGCGTCGCGACCTGCTGGCCGCCGTGGTTGCGGAGGGGCTGGTGCCGCTCGACGATCCCACCAACCGCAACCTCGCCGTGCCGCGCAACCACCTGCGGCACCGCCTACTGCCGGCGTTCGGCGAGGACGTCGCTGCGAGTGCCCGCGCCGTCGCCGCCGCCGCCGCGGTGCTCGGCGCCGACGTCGAGCGGCGGCTGCTGGCGCTGCTCCCCGATCTCGCCGTCGATGACATCAGCCCCGGCTCGCCGCGTTTGCCCCTCGACGCGCTGCGCCGCCTCCCCCCCGAGCTGCTGCCGTGGGCCCTGGCGCTGCTCCACCGCCGCGCCGGCGCCGGCTATCCGCCCCGCGCCGCCGCCGTCGCCGAGCTGCGCCGGCAGCTCGGCGCTGCGGAGCGTGTCGCCTGTGACTGCGGCGGCGGCTGGCGCTGGCGCACCGAAGTCCTGAACGCCGCCCTTCGACTGCGGGTCGAGCCGGCGCCAACCTCTGCATCACCTTTCACTTATACTGTCGAGGTACCTGTTGGGGTCGAGATCAGGAGGGTGGAGATCAGGGAAGCCGGCAAGACTCTTCGCCTGTCGCGGCAACCCGTCGCCGCCTGGATGCGGCGAGGCGCGCCCAGCCGCGCCGCCCTCGACCTCCCCATCGCCGCCGGCGACCAGGCGCCACAGCTGACGGTGCGCAGCCGCAGGGCCGGCGATCGGTTGCAGCCGCTGGGCGCGCCGCACCGCCGCCGCCTCAAGGAGCTGCTCATCGATCGCAAGGTGCCGCGCGAAACCCGCGACTGCCTGCCGCTCTTGTGCGTGGACGGCCAGGTGGCGTGGGTCCCCGGCGTCACCATCCACCATCCGTTCCGGTTGCGCGAGGGGGCGGTCACCGCCTGGGTCGCCGAGTTGGGGGAGAGCTGAATGACCGCGCCGACGATCAAGATCCTCTTCGACGCCCGCGCCATCGCGGCGCGGGTGCAGGCGCTGGGCCAGCGCCTGCAGCGCGAGGTGGCGCACGAGGATCCCTTCGTCGTGACGCTGCTCGGCGGCTCGGTGATCTTCCTCGCCGACCTCATCCGCTCGATCAGCACGCCGCTGCGCTACGAGTTCGTGCAGGTCGAGTACACGGCACACGAGGAAGGAGGGGCCGACGAGGAGGTGGTCGACATCCACTATCCGATCCCCCTCGAGGTCTCCGGGCAGAGCGTGCTGGTGCTCAAGGACGTCGTCTCCAGCGCCGTCATCGAGACCTACCTCGCCAACCAGCTGTTGCAGCGCGGCGCCAAGAAGGTGCGCTTCATCGCCCTCGTCGACCTCCCGAAGGAGCGCAAGACCCACTGCCAGGTCGACTACAGCGTCTTCACCACCGAGCGCTCGGCGCGCCTGGTGGGCTACGGCATGAAGCACCACGGCAGGCACGGCAACCTGCCCTACATCGGCTACCTGGCGGAGGGCTGACGTCGGTGGAATCGTGGGAGGGGCTCGTGCGTTGAAGGTGTGAGGGATCAGCCCTCCCGCCTCAAACAAGGAAACCTCGCAAGGAACTCGAATAGTGAACGGCACGCTCAAGACGATCTTCTGGTGGATGGTCATCTTCGTCCTGGTGATCGTCCTGTGGAACGCTTTCCAGGCCGGCAAGAACGCCCGCCACGAGCTCACCTTCAGCGACTTCATGGAGGAGGTGGCGGCCGGGCGCGTCCTCGACGTCACCCTGCAGGACGACGGCGGTCTCAAGGGGCACTTCCGCGGCGGCGGCCGCTACGCCAAGAACGAGGAGTTCGCCACCCAGGTCCCCAACTACCCCGACCTGGTCAAGGAGCTGCGGCAGGCGAGCGTCGTGATCAAGGCGCAGAAGGTGCGCGACAACCCGCTGCTCACCGTGCTGCTCACTTGGGCGCCGTTCCTGGTGATCATCGGCCTGTGGGTGATCTTCATGCGCCAGATGCAGAGCGGCGGCAACCGCGCGCTCTCGTTCGGGAAGAGCCGCGCGAAGCTGCTCAACACCTCGACGCGCAAGGTCACCTTCAGCGACGTCGCCGGCTGCGAGGAGGCGAAGGAAGAGCTGTGGGAGATCGTCGAGTTCTTGAAGGAGCCGCAGAAGTTCCAGAAGCTCGGCGGCAAGATCCCCAAGGGCGTGCTGCTGATGGGCTCGCCGGGCACCGGCAAGACGCTGCTCGCCCGCGCCATCGCCGGTGAGGCCAACGTCCCCTTCTTCTCCATCTCCGGCTCCGACTTCGTGGAGATGTTCGTCGGCGTCGGCGCCTCGCGCGTGCGCGACCTCTTCGAGCAGGGCAAGAAGAACGCGCCGTGCATCATCTTCATCGACGAGATCGACGCCGTCGGCCGCCACCGCGGCGCCGGTTTGGGCGGCGGCCACGACGAGCGCGAGCAGACCCTCAACCAGCTGCTCGTCGAGATGGACGGCTTCGAGACCAACGAAGGCGTCATCCTGATCGCCGCCACCAACCGCCCCGACGTCCTCGACCCGGCGCTTCTGCGTCCCGGCCGCTTCGACCGCCGCGTGATGGTGGACCGCCCGGACCTCCTCGGCCGCGTCGGCATCCTCAAGGTACACACCAAGACCATCCCGCTGCACGACGACGTCCACCTCGAGACCATCGGCCGCGGCACCCCCGGCTTCTCCGGCGCCGACCTCGCCAACCTGGTCAACGAGGCCGCCCTCGTCGCCGCCCGCCGCAACAAGGTGAAGGTGTCGATGGAGGACTTCGAGTTCGCCAAGGACAAGGTGCTGATGGGGGTGGAGCGCAAGACGCTGGTGATCACCGACGACGAGAAGCAGGTCACCGCCTTCCACGAGGCCGGGCACGCCATCGTCGCCGTCTTCTGCCCCGGGCACGACCCGCTCCACAAGGTGACCATCATCCCGCGCGGCCGGGCGCTGGGCCTCACCATGCAGCTGCCCACCGAGGACAAGTACACCTACAAGAAGTCCTTCCTCGAGCACCAGATCGCCATCCTGATGGGCGGGCGTGTCGCCGAGGAGCTGACGCAGGGCGAGATCACCACCGGCGCCGGCAACGACATCGAGCGCGCCACCGACCTGGCGCGGCGGATGGTCTGCGAGTGGGGGATGTCCGACCTCGGGCCGCTCGCCTACGGCGGCAAGGAGGAGCCGGTCTTCCTCGGCCGCGATTTCGCGCAGCGCGCCGAGTACAGCGAGTCCACCGCCCAGCGCATCGACGCCGAGGTCAAGCGCATCGTCAATACCGGCTACGAGCTGGCCAACGGCATCCTCACCGAGCAGCAGGCGGTGCTCGACCGCATCGCCGCCGAGCTGTTGGAGAAGGAATCGCTCGACGGCGCCGCCGTCTACGCCATCATCGAGGAGATGACCGGCCTGGCGCTGCCGCGTCCCAAGGAGCCGGTGCGGCCCACGCCGGGCGGCCCGCCGGGCGGAGTGGTGGAAGCGCCGCCCGAGCCGGAGGGCGAGCGTGTGCCGCCGCTCGGCGGCTTGAAGCCAGGAGTCGCGACGGCACGGGTGGCGACGGCGCGGGTCCGGTTCGGCATGGATCGGGGCATAGCGGCCGAGTGATCGCTTGAAGGCCGCCGCCCCCGCTCCGCTCGTGCACAGCGAAGCACCGGCGCCGGCGGCCCTCCATTCCTGGCGGCTCGCGCTGCCGCGCGGCCGCACGCTCGCGCTCGGCGGTCGGCCGCTCGTGATGGGGGTGCTCAACCTCACCCCCGACTCGTTCAGCGACGGCGGCAGGTTCTGGACGGCGACGGCTGACAGCTCGGGCTGCGTCGATCCCGAGCCCGTGCTGGCACAGGCGCGGGCGATGCTGGCGGCCGGCGCCGACCTGCTCGACCTCGGTGCCGAGTCGACGCGGCCGGCGGGCAAGACCTACGGCGCCGGCGCCGCCGCGGTGGCCGCCGAAGAGGAGCTGGCGCGGCTGCTGCCGGTGCTCGAGCGGCTGCGCGCCGAGACCGATGCCGTGCTGTCGGTCGACACCCGCAAGGGGGCGGTGGCGCGGGCCGCGCTCGCCGCCGGCGCGGACCTCATCAACGACGTGAGCGCGCTCGGCGACCCCGATCTCGCGGCAGCGGTGGCTGCGGCCGGCTGCCCGGTGGTGCTGATGCACAGCCGCGGCGAGACGGTGGACATGCACCTCCACGCCCGCTACGACGACGTCGTCGGCGAGGTGCGCCGCGAGCTCGCCGCGGCGCTCGACCGTGCCGCCGTCGCCGGCATCGACCGCGCGCAGGTGGTGCTCGACCCCGGCATCGGCTTCGCCAAGACGCGTCGTCCACAACCTGGCGCTGCTGCGGCGGCTCGACGCGCTGCACCAGCTCGGCCGGCCGCTGCTCGTCGGCGCCAGCCGCAAGAGCTTCATCGGCGAGCTCACCGGCGCGCCGCCCGCCGAGCGCCTCGCCGGCAGCCTCGCCGCCGTCGGCTGGGCGGCACGTCACGGTGCTTCCATCGTGCGCGTGCACGACGTCGAGGCGACGGTGCAGTTCCTCGCCGTCGACGCCGCGATCGCAGCAGCGGAGGTTTCTGCTTGATCGACTCGATCCTGCAGTTCCTCCAGCTGCTCAGCTGGCGCGACGCCCTCGACGTCCTGCTGGTGGCGGTGGTGATCTACAACCTGCTGCTGCTCATCCGCGGCACGCGGGCGGTGCGCGTCGTCTACGGCATCCTGCTGCTCGTCGCCGTCTACTACCTGGCGCGGGTGTTCGACCTGCTGACGCTGCAGACGGCGCTCTCCGCCTTCCTCACCTTCCTCCCCTTCGCCATCATCGTGCTCTTCCAGGACGAGATCCGCCGCGCGCTGGCGCAGTTCGGCAGCACGCCGATCTGGGGCATCGGCTCTCACCAGCGCGTCGAGTCGGTGTTCCACGAGATCGTCCTCGCCGCCACCGCCATGTCGGCGCGGCGCGTCGGCGCCTTGATCGTGCTCGAGCGCATGGTGGGGCTCAAGAACTTCGTCGACAACGGCATCCGCCTCGACGCCGTCGTCTCCTACGACCTGCTGCTCAACATCTTCAACGCCCACACTCCCGCTGCACGACGGCGCGGTGATCGTGCAGGGCGACCGCCTCGCCGCCGCTTCCTGCTACCTGCCGCTCACCCGCACCGCCCAGCTGTCGAAGGAGTACGGCACCCGCCACCGCGCCGCCCTCGGCATCAGCGAGGAGACCGACGCCGTGGCGGTCGTCGTCTCCGAGGAGACCGGCCGCATCTCGGTGGCCCACCGCGGCGAGCTGATCCGCGACCTCGACTCCAACGCGCTGCGCAACACCCTCTACAAGCTGATGATCACCGACCTCTACCCCAAGGGCGGGTCGCTCCAGATGAGCCAGCGCACGCGACTCGGCGCCCTGCGCGTCACCGCCGTCGGCCTGGCGGTGCTGCTGTGGCTGTGGGTCACCGTCGAGCGCCGCGGCGAGCGACCGGCGGAGAAGATCGTCGACGCGACGGTGACGTACAATCCGCCGCCCGGCATGGTGATCCTCGACCCCCAAGGCACGGTCCGCGTGCGGCTGCGCGGCCGCGAACGCGCCATCCGCCGGGTCAACCCCTTCCAGATCGACGTGCAGGTGGTGGTCCGTGCAGAACGTGAAGGTCCGCTGGAGGTGCAGCTCACGCCCGAGGACGTGATGATGCCCGACGGCCTGGAGGTGGTCTCCATCGAGCCCAGCGTGCTGCGGCTCAACGTCGACCAGGAGGTGCGGCGCCTGCTGCCGGTGGACGTGCCGCTGGTCGGCGAGCCGGCGGCCGGCGCGCAGCTCGCCGGCAAGCCCGCGCGTCGACGCCGCCCGAGGTGCTGGTCACCGGACCGCGCCGGCGGGTGAGCGCGCTCTCCAGCGTGCGCGCCAACCCCATCAGCCTCGACGGCCACGCCTTCGACTTCCAGGAGTCGGCGCTGCTCGTCTCGCCCGACCCGCTGGTGCAGCTGCAGACGCAGGTGGTGTCGGTGACCATCCCGATGCAGCAGCCCAGACCGGTGGCCGAGGCGACGCCGACGCCGCGGCGACCTGGCTAGCCGAGACGTGACGTGAGCGACGAAGCCCAGCCGCGCCTGTTCGGCACCGACGGCATCCGCGCGCCGTTCGGCGAGCATCCGCTCGACCGCGCGACGGTGGTGGCGTTCGGACGCGAACTAGGACGCGAGCTCGGCCTCACCATCGCCGGCGAGTAACGCCCCCGCTGGCGAGCGCGCCGCTGGTCGTGCTCGGCGGCGACACCCGCGACAGCACCTCGACGCTCTGCCACTGGCTGGCGGCGGGGCTCACCGACGCCGGAGCACGCGTCGACTACCTCGACACCATTCCCACGCCGGGCGTCGCCTGGGCGGTGCGCGCCCTCGGCGCGCGCGCCGGCGTCACCGTGTCGGCGAGCCACAACCCGTGGCCGGACAACGGCATCAAGCTCTTCGACGAGGCCGGGCGGCAAGTGGTCGCCGGCCGCGGAGGCGGCGCTCGAGCGGGCGCTCGAACGTCACCTGGCGGAGGGGACGCGCGAGGCCGCCGAGCCGGCGCTGCACGTCGACCGTCGCGGCTACGAGGCCTACGTCGGCTTCCTCACCGGCCTGCTGCCGGAGCCGGGCGCGCTCGCCGGTCTGTCGGTGGTGCTCGACACCGCCAACGGTGCCACCCACGAGATCGCGCCGCGGGTCTTCGCCGCCCACGGCGCCGACGTGCGCCAGCTCGCCGGCGAACCGGACGGCCGCAACATCAACCTCCGCTCCGGCTCGACGCACCCGGAAGCGTTGGCCGCCGCGGTCGTCGAGTCCGGGGCCGACCTCGGCATCGCCTTCGACGGCGACGGCGACCGCGCCCTGCTCGTCGACGGCGACGGCGAGGTGCGCGACGGCGACGCCATGCTCTACCTGTGGGCGCGGGCGCTGTTCGCCGACGGGCACCTCGACCCGCCGGCGATCGTCGCCACCTCGATGAGCAACCTCGGCCTCGAGCACGCGCTCGCCGCCAGCGGCATCGACGTCGTGCGCTGCGACGTCGGCGACCGCACGGTGATGGAGACGATGCGGGAGCAGGGGATCAAGCTCGGCGGCGAGCAGTCGGGCCACCTGGTGCACGCGCCGACGACCTCGACCGGCGACGGCCTGGTCACCGCGCTCACCCTGGCGCACCTGGTGCGCCGCGCGCGCCGGCCGCTGGCGCAGCTGCTCGCCGGCTTCCACCGCTTCCCGCAGATCCTGCGCAACGTGCGCGTGCGCGAGAAGCGGCCCTTCGACGAGCTGCCGGCGGTCAAGGCGGCGCAAGCGGCCGTCGAGAGCGAGCTCGCCGGCAACGGCCGCCTGGTGCTGCGCTACAGCGGCACCGAGCCGCTCGCGCGGATCATGCTCGAGGGCCCCGAGCTGGCGGCGCTGGAACGCCAGGCCGCGCAGCTCGAGAGCGCGATCCGCGAAGCGGTCGGCGCGTAACCCACCCCCGCGGGCCAAGATGTCAATAGGGCGGCCGATGCCGCCCGCCCTTACGCCAAGTGCTGTCGGTCGCTGGTGGGCTACTACGGCTCGACCGCAAGCGCGCGTCGATCCGCGGCGGTGGGTCGCCACTCAGCGCCGCTCCTTTCTGGGCCCATGCTTACCATGACCGAGAAGTCTCCGCGGTCGCCCCAATCGATTGGGGTCACGGTTACCACGAATGTGAACTGCTGCACGCCCGGTTGAAGCTTGTGATTGTCAACCATCATGAAGCGGACCGGACCCTCGGTGTTGAAGCCAATCATCGCGTCGCCGACATCAGTCGATTGAAGGTCGGCTGCGACGTCGATGGTCAGCTCGACCGGGACCCCCCGCGTGAGAGGCGGCGACGGAGAAACCGACAGAATCGCAATTCTGTCTCGACGATCTACCTCGGCAGTCGCCGCAACGGCTACCAAGGCGAATGCTACGAGAAATACGATGGTTCTGCGCATTCTGAATTCCTTCTTGAATACTGGTAGTTCCCCGTTCAACGGAAGCGTATGCGGAGCCCGACGCGGAAGGCTCGGGGCCCGACGAGATCAGTGACGGTGCCCGAGGCCGGCGCCGCCGAGCCGCTCGCATCGCCAGCGACGCGCAGCCGGTGGTTGCGCTGCAGCACGGAATCGGCGCCGAGCACGTTGAAGCAGTCGATGGCGACGCTGAAGCCGAAATCGAGGAAGTCGATCTCCTTCTCGATGCCGGCGTCGAGGACGTGCACGTCGTCGAGGCGATAGTCGTCGTTGCCCACCACCTGCACGCTGGTGAGGTCCGGGATCCCGCTGCGCCGGCCGAAGCCGAGGAGCTCGTACCAGGGAAGCGCGTAGCCGCGGCGGCCGTGCGCGGCGATGGAGAAATCGACGCCCCACGGCCGGTCAGGCGCCAGCTGGTAGAGCGCGTTGAGGCTGTACGACCAGCCATTGGTGACGTACACCCCGGGTTTGTTTCCCGCCCCGGGCGCGGATGGCTGCAGGACCGGCTCGCCGTCGAAGCCGCCGCCGAGGAAGCGAGTGGGATCTTCCAGCTCCGACTCCGGCACCTGCCAGCGCCAGTCCGACCAGGTGACGCCGCCGCGCACCATCCAGCGGTACGAGAGCCGCTTCTCGACGGTCAGCGACGCGCCGCGGTACTCCTGCTCGCGGTCGCCGTTTTCGAGGTGGGTGCCGCCGCGGCTGCCGACGCCGGGCCGCAGCTGCCAATAGGTGTAGCTGGAGTCGCCGCCGTCGGGGAGCCCACCCGGGCGCGAGACGACGACCGGCACGTAGTCGGCTCGCGTATGCAGCCGCCCGAGCCGCCGAGGTTCTCGACCGCGTACGGATCGCCGTCGAAGACCAGCAGCTCGTTCTCGAGCAAGTCGCTGAGCCGGCGGTAGGTCAGGTGGAGCCCGACGACGAGATCGGAGAGCACGGCATGCTCGGCCGAGGCGATCAGCTCGTCCGTCATCGGCGCGCGCAGATCGGGGTCGACGCTGTCGTCGTGCAACAGCCCGCGACCCGCGGGGTCGTAGGCGCCGCCGAAGGCGACGGCGTCGCCGAGGTCGATTACCCCATCGCCGTTGCGATCGACGACGTCGCCGCGGCCGACGACTCCACCCGACGCCGCGGCACCGTTGAGCAGCAGGTGGACGTAGCCCGGCTCGGCGAGCGGGTCGAGGTGGTTCGCCGTTGCCGATGCCGAGCTGGTCGGCGAAGCGCGACCAGCTCGCCCGCAACAGCGTCCTGCGCTCCGGTCCTACGGCATAGGTGAGGCCCAGCCGCGGCACGAGCGATGCCCACTCGAAGCCCGCGTCGCCGCCGCCGAAAGCCGCCGCCGGCAGCAGGTCGGGGAAGACCGGATTGGCGCGCACCGAGCGCGCCGCCGAAGTACCGGTCTGCAGGTCGTAACGCAAGCCGACGTTGGCCGTGAGGCGGCCCGCCGTCATCGTGTCCTGGAGGTAGGCGCTGGTGTACTCGTTGGTGGCCGCGCCGAAGGCATCGCGCGTCGCGTACAGCAGCGAGTGCGCGCCATCCGCGTGCTCGGCGGCGATGGCGTAGCCGGCGCCGCCCCACTGCGACAGGGAGCTCGCCTCGGCTTCGCGGTAACCGGCGCCGAACTTGAGCTCGTGGCTGAGGCGGCCGGTGTTCGCGAAATACGAGCCATCGGCCTTGAGCTGCCGCTGCCGGCGCTCCGCCCGCAGCTGCGTGAAGGTGTGGTGCCAGCCGCCGTCGCGGTCGAAGAACGCGGTCGGCTCGCTGCCGCCGCGTGGGGTCAGCTCGAAGCCGCTGCCGACGGCCGCATACTGGCCCGTGAGGTACAGGTTCGAGCCGAAGATCTGGGTGTCCTCGATCCGCAGCGTCGTCGGCGCCCCGCCGAGCCGCGACTGGTCCCAGTTGGTCTCCTGCGGGCGGAAGGGGCCGGCGCCGCCGCCGTGCCGCACCTCGTCGCTGTCGAGGGCGGACAGCACGGTGGAGTTGCTGGCGGTGATCTGGGCGTTGAGCTTGAGCCCGGCGTTCTCGATCTCGCTCGAGACCGGGAGGTCGACGCTGGTCAGCAAGTCGACGTCCTGGAAGGCGTGCGACGCCCACAGCCAGAAGCGGTCGCGCACGATCGGGCCGCCGATCTCGGCGCCGTAATCGGCGAGCCTCTCGACGCGGTCGGCCCGCTCGCCGGACGCTCGCCAGTCGCCCTCGGCGAGGATGAAGCGGCCGCTGCCGCGCCACTCGTTGGTGCCGCGCTTGGTGACCAGGTTCATCGCCACGCCACCGGTGGCGACCGTTGTATCCGAGCCACCGGTGGAGACCGCCATCTCCTCGAAAGCGTCGAAGTCGTAGTACGCCGGCGAGGAGCCGAGCGCGGCCATGTCGGTCATCACCACGCCGTCCACCGACCAGGTCGCCTGCTCCATCGGCGAGCCGGGCCCCACGAAGGAAGACTGCTGGCCGCTCTCGTTGCCGCCGACGTTGACGCGGTCGGTGAGCACGCCCGGAGTCGACTGCAGGATGGCCCACGGATCGCGCGCGGTGGGAATCTTCTCGAGCTCGGCGGAGGCCACGGTGCAGCCCGTGGAGATTCGGCGCTCGTCGAGCAGCGGCGACTCCGCCGTCACGGTGATCACGTCCTCGACGAAGCCGCCGTGGTTCGAGGCAGCGAACGGGACAGCGCTCGAGACAGCAGCCGGGGCGGCAGCTGACGCCGGCAACGCGCCACCCGCCACCGCACCCAGCGCCGGAGCGGCACCGCGCGCCACCGCGCCCGGGATCCGGCAGCTCATCAGCGGCGCCTCCAGCGGCCGCACCGGCACCTCCTCCACGACGACGAAGCTGGTGTATGGCGTGAGCAGCCGGTGCGCCAGTCCCAGCTTCATGACCTCGCTCGCGACGTCGGATGCGCATCGGCGCCGCTCCACAGACTGTCGAGCAGCGACTGCACCTTGTAGCCGGCCCACAGCTTGTCGAGCCCCGCTCCGCGCACCTCGGTCGCCGCGGGCACTTCTTCCTGCCAGGTCTCGGCGTCCTGCCGGCCCGCTCACCGTCACCGGTCCGGTGTCGCGCAGGCGAGCGCTCACCACCAGCGGCTCGCCGAGATAAAGGTCGGGGATGCGCTGCGGCCAGACCTCGGCCGCCGCATCCGGCCACTGCACGCCGAGGTCGCTGCAGCAACGGCGTCTCGATGCGGGCGAAGAGCTCCGCCATGCCCTCTCTCACCTGCGCCGGGTTGGCGATCGCGGTGAGCGTGCCCCGGCCCAGCCGCGGCGGCCTGCCGGAGGAAGGCGGCGTTGGGGGCCGAGCCGATGGCGACCGGGAAGAGACGGCTGTCGCCGAGCTCGCTGCACGGCGAAGCGCAGCACCTCGGCCTCGTTGGAGACCTGGCCGTCGGTGGCGAAGATCACCTGGCGCACGAAGCCGAGCTTGGCGTCGGTCGTGGTCGCCGGCAGCGCCAGCTCCAACGCCGCCAGCATCTCGGTGCCGCCGCGAGTCTCGAGCGCGCGCACCCAGGCCTTCGCCTGTTCCACGAGGGCCGGGGTCGCCGGCTGCGCTGTTGGGGAAGAGCGCTGCGGCGGTGGAGTCGAAGCGCACGACGTTGAAGGCGTCGCTCGGCGCCAGGCGGTCGAGGCCGAGGACCAGCGCCTCGCGGCGCCTGCACGAGCGACGGGCCGGACATCGATCCCGACGTGTCGATGACGAAGATCGTCTCGCGCGGCAGGCGCCCGCCGCCGCTTCGGGCGCATCCGGCGGCATCACCATGAGCAGCGAGTAGCGTTCGCCGTCCACCGTCTCGGTGAAGTGAGACGGCGCGCGGTGCGCGGCCGACCGCCGGCGTCCAGTCGAGCAGGAAGTCGGCGTCGGCGACCGCCACTCCGTCGGCGAGGTCCACGGCGTAGCGCCGCTCGCGGTCGTCGCGCTTCACCGTCACGCGGTGCGAGGAGCTGTCGATCGAGCCCACGCGGGAAGCCCGGCGCGAGCTCGACGTGGAAGCTGAACGACGGCGCGTTCGGTCCCGCGACAGGCGCGGGTATCGGCAACACGTCTTCGGCTTTGGACGCATAGCGCGGCGGCACCACCATCGGGAAGCGCAGCCCGAAGCGCCCGCGCCCGTACTCCACCACCTGCTGCAGCTCGACGGTGATCTCCACCTTCTCGCCGGGGCCGAGGTTGGCGACGGAGGTGGTGAAGAGGCCGGGGCGCGCGAGCTCGACCAGCGAGGCGCGGTGACCGAGGTCCTTGGCCTGCTGGTACACGGCGGCAGCCTGGCGTTTCTCGCGGACCACGCCCGAGAGCACGCGGTCGCCGATCGTCATCCGCAGAGCGTCGACGACGGCGCCTTCGGGCAACGGGAAGACGTAGATCCCTTCGACCCACGCAGTCGTGGGGTTGAGGAAGATCTGCGTCACTCGCGTGCGCGCGACGATGCCGGTGACCCGCACGGCGACCGCGGTGCCGACGATCGGCGCCGCGAACGACTCGCCGTCGCCCGAGCGCAGCAACAGGCCACGATCGACTCGAGTCGGAACCTCGGCGCGCGCAGCTCCACCGAACGCGAGCGAGAGCACCACCAGCGACAGCCAGACCGCGGGACGCCTCATGTCTCCCCCTCCTAACCCCTCGGCCTGGGTCGCGGGTCGGAATGGCAAGAGTCCTGCCAGAGCTGGGTGAATGTCGCAAGCACTGCAGCCATCAGCATTTCGCGACTGGCGAGCGGCGCGACGCCGGCTGATCGCTCAACGGATTGAACGCGACTTCGTCCAATCAGTTGAGTCGTGCTCGGCACGGCCACGACGACCGACGCGATCCATCGCAGTGGTGCGATGACCTATGCTACGAACGCCCGTCGAGACCACCATGCCGCCGCGTCTCTCCGTCAACGTCGACCACGTCGCCACCCTGCGGCAGGCACGGCGCGCGCCCTACCCCGACGTCGTCGAAGCGGCCCGCCTCGCCGAGGACGCGGGCGCTGCCGGCATCACCGCCCACCTGCGCGGCGACCGCCGGCACGTGCAGGACGCCGACGTGCTGGCGCTGCGGCAGAGCGTGCGCGGCAAGCTCAACCTCGAGGTGGCGGCGAGCGACGAGATGCTCGGCATCGCGCTCAAGCTGCGGCCGCAGCAGGTGACGCTGGTGCCCGAGCGGCCCGACGAGGTAACCACGGAAGGCGGGCTCGACCTCGTCGCTCACGGCGAGCGGCTGCGCGAGGCTGCCTTGCGCCTCCGCGACGCGGGCATCGCGGTGTCGCTCTTCCTCGATCCTCACCCGACTCAGCTCGAGCGCTTGGCCGAGATCGGCGCCGGCGCCGTCGAAGGCTTCGAGATCAACACCGACGCGTACACGCGAAGCACCGGGCTCGACAGCGAGCTCCACCTGGCCGGCATGCGCGCCGCCGCCGAGCAGGGGCAGGCCGCCGGCTTCCGCGTCTACGCCGGCCACGGCCTCACCACCGCCAACGTCGGGCCGGTGGCCGCGTTGCCGCACATGGAAGAGCTCAACATCGGCCACTGGCTGATCTCGCGCGCCGTCTTCGTCGGGCTCGCCGCAGCCGTGCGCGAGATGTTGGCGGCGATGGGAGCGTGATGACGGCGGCAGCCGCGCGAGCGGCGCTGCTCGTGGCTGCGGCGGCGGTCGCTCTACCGGCACTGGCGGCGGCGGCACAGCCGTGGGAGTGGTGGCGCGACCTCTCGCAGCTGCCGCGCCTCGTCGACGGCGACCAGGTGCTGCTGCGCAGCAGCCACTGCCCGTCGCAGTGCCGGTTCGACCGCACCTCCGCCGGCGACAGCCGCTTCCTGCGCGTCGCCAACGGCGAGGCGGTGATCTTCGACGAGCCCGGCGCCGGCGCCATCACCCGCATCTGGATGACCATGGGCGACGGCGGCGGCAGCACGCCGCTCGATCCCGGCGTGCGCATCCGCATCCGCATCGACGGCGAGAGCGCGCCGCGCGTCGACCTGCCGCTGCCGGAGCTGTTCGACGGCACGCATCCACCCTTCGCGGCACCGCTCGCGCTCGACCTCTTCGCGAGCAGCGGCGGCAACGTCAGCTACGTGCCGATCCCCTACCGGCGGGGCTGCACGGTGTCGCTCGTCGGCGCCGAAGCGGCGCGCTTCTGGTACCAAATCGGCTTCCACCGGCTGGCGAGCGGCGCCGGCGTGAACAGCTTCCGCGGCGACGAGGACCTCTCGGGTCTCACGCGAGCCCTCGACGCGGCGGGACGCGACCCCTGGCCGCAACCGCAGCCGCACCGGCAGGAGCGGACCTTCTCGCTCGAGGACGGCGAGGCCAGACCGGTCTGGACGCACGTCGGACACGGCGAGCTTCGCCTCCTGCGACTGGACATCCCGCGGCAGCGCTGGCCGCGGCTGCGCATCCGCATCGACTTCGACGGCGTGATGCGCCTCGAGCTGCCGCTCACCGACTTCTTCGCCGTGGGGAGGGCACCGGGCCCGGCGACGCAGTCGCTGCTCGTCGGGGTCGACGACGCGGAGGTCCTCTACTCCTACTTCCCGATGCCCTTTCGCAGTCGCGCCAGCGTCGTCCTCATCGACAGCGGCGGCCCGCTCGACTCGCTCACCCCGGTCCGTGCCGAGGCGGGCTGGAGCACCGACGCGCCGGCGCCGGACGCGGCGCCCTTCTTCGCCGAGGGGCGCCTCGCCGACACCGCCGACCCCGAACGGGACGTGACGCTGCTGTCGCGCGGCGGCGCCGGCAAGTGGGTGGGCCTCTTCCTCGAGCTCGGCTCGATCGGCACCCCGGCGCGCGATTACCTGGAGGGGGACGAGCGCGTCTACGTCGACGGCTCGGCGAGCCCGGCGGTCTACGGCACCGGCGTCGAGGACTTCTTCAACGGCGGCTTCTTCTTCGACCGCGGCCCCGTGCGCGCCCCGCTGCACGGCTCCACCTACACGCTGCCGACGCCGGAGGGCGAGACGGTCGACGGCATGTACCGCCTGCTGCTCGCCGATGCCGTGCCCTTCCGCGGCGGCCTGCGCGTCGCCCTGGAGAACGGCCCCGGCCCGCCGACCGGCCACTTGCGCATGCGCGGCCGCGCCGTCGCCTACGGCTACGCGCGCGACGACGCCGGCTGGCAGCTGGTCGACCGCCTCGACCTCAGCAGCGCGCGTTCGACGCGCGACCACCGCTACCAGCCGCCGCGGCGCGCGCGTTGCGCGGCTTTGACAGCGCTCTACGAAAACGACCCGCCGACGAGCCGCACGGCGCTCGGCTGCGCGTTCGCCGGCGGCAAGTCGAGCTTCACGTTGCGCTCGCCACGGCCGGGGTCGCTACGCCTACGCCGGCTGCTCGACGCCGCCAGCGGCGCGCCCGAGGCCGACGTCTACGTCGCCGGCAAGCGCGTCGCCACCTTCCCCTATCTGCCGGCCAACCCCTTCCGCCGCTGGCAGGAGCTCGACCTCGACCTGCCCCTGCCCGGCGGCGGCCCGCTGGCGTTCATCGTCACCCCGCGCCCCGAGCCCGGCGGCGCGACCAACCACAGCGAGTTCAGCTACGAGCTCTGGCAGGAGGGGCGTTGAGTCTCGCCAGCGGTCGCGACGCGCGGCTCGTCGCGCTGGCGTTGCTCCCCGTGCTGGCGCTCCTCATCGGCTGCGCCAGTACACGGCCGTCGAGGTCCGTGCCCGCCGCCGCCGAGGCCACCGAGGCCACGTCGCTGCTGGGCACGCCGCTGCTGCCTCCGCCGCCGCCCACCGCCTTCCGCGAACGCCAGGAAGCGCTGCTCGCGGAAGCGCAGACCCAGCTGTCCGCCGACCCCGAAGATCTCGACGCCTGGATCTGGGTGGGACGCCGGCTGGCTTACCTCGCCCGCTATCGCGACGCGATCGCGCACTACTCGCAGGCGATCGAACGTTTCCCCACCGCGCCGGAGCTCTACCGCCATCGCGGTCACCGCTACCTCTCGGTGCGCGAGATCGACCGCGCCCGCGCCGATCTCGAGCGCGCCGTCGAGCTGATGGCATCGCGTCCCGACGCCGTCGAGCCCGACGGCCTGCCCAACGACCGCAACATGCCGACCAGCAGCCTGCGCTCGAACGTCTGGTACCACCTCGGACTCGCCCGCTACCTCGCCGGCGACATGTCAGGCGCCGTCGACGCCTTCACCGCGGCCCGCGAGGCCGTCGCCAACGCCGACAACCTGGTCGCCGCCAGCTATTGGCTCTACCTCGCGTACGCCGCGGCGGGCAACACCGAGGCCGCAAGCGCCGCGCTGGCGCCGATCACCGCCGAGCTCGACGTCATCGAGAACCGCGAGTACCACCGGCTCCTGCTGGCCTTCCGCGGCGACGACGACGCCGAGCTGCTGCTCGCGCAAGCGGAGGCCGGTGGCGGTCAGCAGCTCGCCACCGTCGGTTACGGCATCGCCGCCTGGCGGCTGTGGCGCGGCGAGCGTGAAGCAGCGGCGCGCCTGCTCGGGCAGGTCGTCGAGTCGACGCCCTGGCCGGCGTTCGGCCACCTGGCGGCCGAGGCGCTCCTCGCCCGCGACCCCGAGCTGCGACGGCTCGCCGGCCGCTGAGCGGGCCCGCGCGGCATGGCGCCGGGCTTGCACGGCGCCGCCGCACGCGGAGCCGGTGCCTAGCTCCGCCTCGCCAAGAGGAGACCACTCATGACACGGATTTCGTTTGCCATCTTGCTGACCTTCGCGGCCGTCGCCGTGCCGGCCGCGGCTGACCACAACACGATCGACACGGTGAAGATCGCGGTGATCGACCCCCAGACCAACCGCGAGCTGGCGGTGCTCGATCCCGGCGGCACGCTCAACCTGCCTCCCGACCAGGATCGTCTGCTGCGCCTCTTCGAGCCGCCCGAGCCCGGCCGCACGGAGCGGCGAGCGGTGCCTGCGCAGTTCGGTTTCGGCCCCACCCAGACGGCGATCGAGATCTCACGCCAATCGGTGGTTCGCGGCGAGGCGGTGGTGCGGCTGCGCCGCGGCGCCACCAGCCCCGGCGGCGGGCTACACGTCGGCTATCGCATCGACGACGGCGTCGAGCTTGCCGACGAGAGCCTACGGCTCGGCCGCCTGGTCGTCGACGTCAGCGCGGGCAGCCGCTCCGCCGACGAGGTCCTCGCCGCGCTCTATCGCGGCATCCTGCTGCGCGCACCCGATCAGGCCGCCGTCGCGCGGCGCGACGACATCGCGCGCAACGGCTATACCGGCGTGCTGCGGCAGGCCCGCGAGATCGCCGAGAGTCGCGAGAGCGAGATCGACGTCTACCAGCGCGGCACCTGCAACCAGCAGCGCCTGCTGGCGCTGTACAAGGAGCTGCTGGGGCGCGAGAGCGCGCAGATCGACCAGGGCACCTGGCGCGGCGAGCTGGAGCACCTCGAGCGCGGCGACGTCGCCGAGGTCGTCGTCGACATGGTCGAGTCGCGCGACTTCCAGGACCGCTTCGGCCTGCGGCCACGCGGCCGGCGGCGTTGACCGATGGCCGCCGCCAAATGCGTCAGACCAAGTGCGTCAGACTCGCCGCGCCCTAGCGCTCGATCTCGACCTGATCCCCCACCGCCGGCTCGGGGTCGGCGGCGATCACGATCGAGCCCACGATGGGCAGCAGCACGCGGTGGGTGTTGTTGCCGAAGCGGAGGTTGACCTCGTAGTAGCCCTCGGGAGCGAGGCGGATAAGGGTGCCGCGGGCGCCCTTCAAGCCCAGCAGCTCGTTGTGGATGAGCACCTCGTTCGGGATCTCCATGCGCCGCCCCTCCGCTTCAGTCGTTCCAGTAGCCTTGGTCTTTGTATTCCTTGAGCTTGCGCTGCAACGTGCGTAGGCCGATGCCGAGCAGGTGCGCCGCCTGGGCGCGGTGGCCGCCGGTGCGCGACAGCGTCTCGAGGATGGCCTGGCGCTCGATGGCGTCCATGGTGCGCGGCGTACCGTCGGCGATCTGCACCGGCTGCTCGCGGCGCACCGAGCCCGGCGCGCCGCCTCCGCTGCCGTCGTTGCGCAGCTCGGCCGGCAGGTCGTCGACGCCGACCACGCGCCCCTGGTGGAAGATCACGATCGTCTCGATCGCGTTCTTGAGCTGCCGCACGTTGCCCGGCCAGTCGAAGCCGGCGAGAACGTCCATAGCCTCCTGGGCGACGGTCTTCTCTTCCTTGCCGTGCTCGGCGCAGAGCTGCTTCATGTAGTGCTCGACGAGCAGCGGCACGTCGGCGCGCCGCTCGCGCAGCGGCGGGATGCGCAGCGTCACCACCTTGAGCCGGTAGTAGAGGTCCTCGCGGAAGCGCCCCTCCGTGACCTCCTTCTCGAGGTCGCGGTTGGTGGCGGCGACGAGCCGGAAGTCGACGTCGATGAGCTCGCCGCCGCCGACGCGCATGACCTGCCGCTCCTCGAGCACGCGCAGGAGCTTGACCTGCAGCTCGGGGTAGAGCTCGCTGATCTCGTCGAGGAAGAGGGTGCCCTTGTGCGCCAGCTCGAACTTGCCGATCTTGCGCGCCACCGCGCCGGTGAAGGCGCCGCGCTCGTGGCCGAACAGCTCGCTCTCCAGGATGTCGCTGGGGATGGCGCCGCAGTTGATGGCGAGGAAGCGCTCGTCGCGGCGCGGGCTGGCGCGGTGGAGGGCGTTGGCCACCAGCTCCTTGCCGGTGCCGCTCTCGCCGGTGATGAGCACGGTCGAGCGCGTCGGCGCCACCAGCTGCATCTGCTCGAACAAGCGCTCCATCGGCGCCGAGCGGCCGACGATGGCTTCGAAGCCGTAGCGCTTGTCGAGCATCTGCCGCAGCGTGGTGACCTCTTCCTTGAGGCGACGGTTGTCGAGCAGTGTCGTCACCCGCTTGCGCAGCTCGTAGAGGTCGACCGGCTTGGTGAGGTAGTCGTCGGCGCCGACCCGCATCGCCTCCACCGCCGACTCGATCGAGCCGAAGGCGGTGATGAGGACGACGCCGAGGTCGTAGCCGCGGCCGCGCACCTGCTGCAGGAACTCGATGCCGTCCATGCCCGGCATGCGCAGGTCGCAGAGAGCGAGATTGGGTCCGGGGTTGGCTTCGAGGAAGTCGAGGGCGCGGCGGGCGTCGTCGAAGGTGCGCACCGGCAGCCCCGCCTTCTCGATGGCGAGCGCCATCGATTCGCGCGAGCCGGTCTCGTCGTCGATGATGAGGACCTGAGGGCGTTCCATCGTGGCGCCATTTTGGCACATAGCACGAGGCAGCGTCGAGGGAACCGGATTTCCGCGTCTCGCCGATGGCTCGTCACTTGCACCGGCAACCGGCGATCACGATGCGGCGGACGACGCCGACGTCGCGCAAGGAGGTAACGACCGATGACCACGCTCACGAAACGACTCGCCCCGCTGGCTGCCGCCGCGGCCGCGGTGCTGTTCACCTTCGCCACCCCGCTCGCGGCCCAGGACACGGTGAGCACCGTGCGCATCGCCGTGGTGCATCCGACGACCGGCGACGAGCTGGCCGTGCTCACGCCCGAGCAGGAGATCACCCTCATCCCCGGCGAGGAGGTGCTGCTGCGCGCCTTCGAGCCCATCGCCAGCCGCCGCGCCGATCGCCGTCCGCTGGCGGCCACCTTCGGCTTCGGCCCCGCGCCGACCGCGCTGCAGGTCGTCAGCTCCTCGCCCGAGCGCGGCGAGGCCATCGTGCGCCTCAACGAAGCCACGGAGGGGCAGCGCCTGCACGTCGGCTACAAGCTCGCCGACCGGCTGACCCTCGCCACCCCGGGCCTGCAGCTGGGGCGCATCCTCGTGCGCGTGGCCGCGCCCGGCGCCACCTCGGTGACCGGCGCGCAGCACTCGGTGTGGACCGACCGCGGGCAGTTCTCGCAGCCCGCGGACGCCGTGGTCGCCGCCTTCTACCGCGGCATCCTGCTGCGCGACCCCGACCCCGGCGCCGCGGGCGCCCGCGACGACATCGCCCGCAACGGTTACGACGCGGTGCGCCGCGTCGCCTCCAACATCGCCAACAGCGAGGAGAGCCGCGTGCGGCTCTACGGCAACGGCGTCACCAACGCGCGACGGCTCGACGCCCTGTACGGACACCTGCTCGGCTGGAACCGTACCCAGGTCGGCCTCGACCGCTGGGACAGCGACCTGAGGGAGCTCGAGCGCGGCAACCTCGCCGGCGTGGTGGATGCCATCGTGCGCTCGCAGCAGTTCCGCGATCGTTTCGGCATCTGACACGCCGCGGTTGCGATGCTTTCGCCGCGGTGGCGTTGCCCTCGAAGGTGACGCCACCGCCCAGTTTCCATGCCCCGCAGGTCCCTCACCAGCTCCGCCGCCCTGTTGACGGTCAGCGTGCTGGCGCTGCTCGGCGGCCTCTGGTTCGCCTCGCGCTCGCCGGAGCGGGTCGAGCCACCGCGGTCGGCGGCCGTTCAGCCGCGCGAGCCCTGGGGAGGCGCCGGCGGCCGCCCGCGCTGGCTCTCCGCCGAGCACGCGGTGCTCCGCGCGCAGCTCTGGACGCCACGCTTCCGCGAGCTCGAGGAGCGCCAGGCCTGGGAGGAGCTCTCCGCGCTGCTCGCCGACCTCGAGGAGCGCGCGCCCGTGCTCTACCGCGCCAACCGGCTCGGTTACCTGCACGCCCGCGCGCTGCTCGGCGCCGGCGAGGACGAAGACGCGGCGGCGCACCTCGAGCCCTTCCTCGCCCCTGGCGACCCCTATCGCCCGTTGGCGCTGCATCACGCGGCCGAGCTCGCCGCGGCGACCGGCGACGAGGTGGGAGCGGCGACGTACCGCCGGGAGATCTTGCTCGCGCACCCGGGCTCGCTCTACTGGCGCGAGACGCTCGACGCGCACCTCGACTGGCTCGAGCGCCGCGGTGACGCGCAGGCGGCGCTCGCCTTCGTCGCCGCCGTGGCGCCGGTCGCCGACGACGATCGCGTCCGCCGCCAGCTCGCCGCGGCGCGGGTCGGCGCCCTGTTCGCCGCCGGCGAGGTCGAGACCGCGAGCGGCGAGGGTGCGCGGCTGCTCGCGCAATCGACGCAGGACGACGCCGCCGAGAAGGTGGCGCTGCTGCTCGACCGGCCGGACGTCGTGCGGCGGCTCTCATCCGAGACCCTCCGGCGCATCGGCGACAGCATGCTGCTGCACCGGCAGTGGGACCGCGCCGTCGAGCTCCTCCTGCTGGCGCGGCGCGGGCTGCCGGCCGATCACGGCGAGATCGACTTCGCCATCGGGCGCGCGCGCTTCTTCGCCGAAGACTTCGCCGAGGCGGAGCGCCTCTACCGCCGCGCCGCCGCCAACGCGCGCCGCCCGGGCGAGAAGGCGCGCGCCCTCTACCACGCCGCGCGCGCCGCGCAGCTCCGCGGCCGCGACGCCGAGGCGGAGGCGTTGCTCGGGCAGGCGATCGCGGTGCCCGGCCGCTTCGACGCCACCGCCGCCGCCATCACCAGCCGCATCCGACTGCGGGTGCAACGCGAGCGCATGCGGGGCGCGCACAGCGACCTCGCCTTGCTGCGGCGCACGTTTCCCCGCCAGCGCGTCGTCGCCGAAGGGGCCGTCGCGGTGGCGATGGGTGAGCTCGCCGCCCGCCGCGCGTCGGCGGCGACCGAGGCCCTTGCCGCAGCGCCCGCCGGTCTCGGTGCCTACGACCGCGCCGAGGTCGCCTACTGGCGCGCCCGCGCCGCCGAGCGCCGCAACCCGGCGCGTGCGCTCGCCGGCTACCTCGAGGTGCTGCGGGCCGAGGTGCCGACGCACTTCGCCTACCTGGCGCGCCACCGTCTCGCCCAACCGGCGCTCGCCAAAGCTGCGGCGGCGGCCGCTGCCGCGCGACGCCAGCAGGCCGACGCGCGCCTGCAGCGCGGCGACCTCGAAGCGGCGCGGCGGCTGCAGACCGACGTCGTGCTGCTCGCCGACCGCGCCGGCGCCGACCTCGAGCTGCTGCGCCGGATCTACCGCAGCATCCCCCGCTACCGCGCGGTGCTGGAGGCGAAGCCGCTGCCGCTCCCCGCCTTCCCGTTGCGCGACCCGGCGCCCGACGAGTTGCTCGCGGCCATGGGCCTCTACGACGAGACCAGCCGGTCGGCGGGCGCGCGCTATCCGCTGACGCCGCTGCGTTCCGGGCTGACGCGCTCGGTCGTCTACCGCCTCGGCGACGCCTCGCGGCTCTCCATCCAGGCCGTCGAATCGCTGATGGGGCAGGTGCCCGACGACTACGTGCCGCAGCTGCTGCCGCGCGAGCTGCGCGAGCTGCTCTACCCGCGCTACTTCTACGACTGGATCGCCGACGACGCCGAAACCTACGGCGTCGACCCGCGGCTGCTCCTGGCGATCATGCGCGAGGAGTCGCGCTTCAACCCGCGCGCGAAGTCGTCAGCCGCGGCGCGCGGGCTCATGCAGCTGCTGCTCAGCACCGCGCGGCAGGTGGCGCAGGACCTCGGGCTCGTCGAGGTCGACCCCGAGGACCTCTACGATCCGCGGCTGGTGATCCAGCTCGGCGCCAAGTACCTCGGCGGCCTGCTCGCCGAGCTCGACGGCAACCCCTACGCCGCAGCCGCGGCCTACAACGCCGGGCCGGCGCAGGCGCGAGTGTGGCTGAAGCTGGCGCCGGCGAAAGGGCACGACTACTTCCTCTCCACCGTCAGCTTCAGCGAGACGCGGCACTACGTGCGCAAGGTGCTCAACAGCTACGAGCGCTACGGCGAGATCTACCAGGGCGAGCCGCCCACCGGCGGCGTGCGCGCCGAGCCCTGAGGCGCCACCGGCAGCAGCGCACCGAGCAGCTCGGTGGGCGCCAGGCCCAGCCACGGGTCGTCCGCCGGCGTGAGGAACAACGACGTGTAGACCCAGCTGTTGAGGCTCTGCCACGTCCACAGGCCGTAGGCGCGCGCCATGTGCTGGTGGATGGCGCGGTGGAGGAACGCCTCGTTGCGCAGGCCGTCCTCCGCGAGGCGGTTCTCCAGCCGCAGCATGGCCATGTCGAGGTCCTCGCGTGCCGCCGCCGGCGCTCGCGCCTCTACCAGCGCGCGGCTCTCGGGCGAGAGGCGCGCGATCCAGCGCGGCGTCAGCACGAGAGCGCTGACGGCGTTCGAGTCCTTCGGAGCCACGGGCCGGCGGCCGACGGCGGAGAGCAGCGGAGATTCTGCAATCGATTTGGAGAGCGCCAACCGCGCCGCCTCGGCCGCCGTCGGCGGCGCGGCCTCCTCCTCCGGCACCGGCTCGGCCAGCCACGCCTCGCGCGCGGCGCGCTCGCTCCAGCCGCGCTGCACCAGCTCGCCGACCAGCTCGTCGAGCACCTTGCGGTCGAGCCGCTCGTGCTCGTGCACGGAGCGCGCTGCGAAGGCCTTGTCGTCGAGCGGCTCCCACTGCCGCGCCATCACCGACGCATCGCGCAACCAGGCAAGGAAACGCTGCGGGGTGTGCAGGCCCGGCATCGCATCGACCAGCCGCCCGTGCGCGTCGAGCATGTAGTGGATGCTGTTGCCGGTGACGGTGCCGACGAGGCGGCGGCCGTCGCCGAAGTCCACCGTCACCTGCGGCACCGGCCGCTCCGAGGTCCAGTAGAGGATGGCGTGCTCGCGCAGCCAGCCGGCGATCGCCGGATCGCTGTAGAGCACCAGCCGGAAGTAGCGGCTGTTGGCGCACGACAGCTGCTCGTCGAGCCGTCCGAGCAGGCGCAGCAGCACGATCGGCTTGCCGCTGCGTTCGGCTTCGGCGCGGGCCGCCGCGAAGTCGGTGTACCAGTAGAGGCGCGACGAGGCGCAGTCGGCCTGCGCGCAGACGAGATCGAGCGCCGCTTCGTCGCGGCCCCCCGCGGCGACGCCGGCGTCCACCAGCGCGGACAGGCCGACCGGGCCGGCGGCGCGCAGCACGCGCGCGGCGTCGAGGTCGCCCGCCGCGGCCCTCGCCGCCACTGACGCGAAGTCGGAACCCTTTGCGCCTGCTGCCTCAGAGCGGCTCGGCGCCGGCGCCACTCCCACCATCCAAACCGCCGCCACGCCGCAGGCCCAGACCGCCGGATGTCGCATGAGATCCCTCCTCCGCCGCACCCCACAGCGCAACGGCCGTGCCCGGGTGGGGGCGCCCCCTGCCCCTTGAGGGGCAGAGGGTCGGGGGGACGGCAGCGGGCTTCGCCCGCGGGGGTGGGCTAGGATCCGCCAACCATGGTCACCGTCCGCCCGTTCCGCGCCGTTCGGCCGGCGACGCCCGACCTCGCAGCGCGCGTCGCCAGCGTCCCCTACGACGTCGTCGACACCGCCGAGGCGCGCCAGCTCGCCGCCGGCAACCCGGTCAGCTTCCTCCACGTCATCCGCCCCGAGATCGACCTGCCAGAGGCGACCGACCCGCATGCCGACGAGGTCTACGCGCGGGGCGCCGCCGCCTACCGCGAGCTCATCGCCGACGGCGTGCTCGCCCGCGACTCCGATCCCGCCCTCTTCGTCTACCGGCAGGTGATGGGCGAGCACGCCCAGCTCGGCGTCATGGGTTGCTGCGCCGTCGACGAGTACGACGACGACCGCATCAAGAAGCACGAGAAGACGCGGCCCGACAAGGAGGACGACCGCGTCCGCCACCTGCTGTCGCTGCCGGCGCACAGCGAGCCGGTGTTCCTCGCTCACCGCGACGCGCCGGCGATCGACGCGGCGGTGGCGCGTATCGCCGCGGGCGCGCCGCTCTACGACTTCGTCGCCCCGGACGGCGTCGGCCACACCGTCTGGCGCGCCGACGCCGCGGAGGCCGAGGAGCTGCAAGCCGCGTTCGCCGCCGTGCCGGCGCTCTACGTCGCCGACGGCCACCACCGCTGCGCCGCCGCCAGCCGCGCCCGCGCCGCGATGCGCATGCAGGGCGATTCCTGTTCCGCAACGGCGACGGCAGAAGCCCCCTTCGCCATCGAGGCGGACAACTTCCTCGCCGTCGTCTTCCCCGCCGGCCAGCTGCAGATCCTCCCCTACCACCGCGTCGTCCACGACCTCAACGGCATGAGCGCCGACGAGCTGTTGGCGCGGCTGGGTGAGGTGATGACGGTCGGTCCGGGCGGCCCGGTGCCGTCGGGCCGCGGCCGCTTCTCGACGTACCTTGCCGGTGCCTGGCACGAGCTCGCGGCGCACGATGCCGCGCTCGCCGACCCCGACCCGGTGGCGAGCCTCGACGCCGCCATCCTGCAGTCGCTGGTGCTGGCGCCGCTGCTCGGCATCGACGACCCGCGCACCTCGCAGCGCATCGAGTTCGTCGGCGGCATCCGCGGCCCCGAGGAGCTGGTGCGGCGCGTCGACCGCCGCGGCGACGGCATCGCCTTCGCCCTCCATCCGGTGTCGATGGAGCAGCTGATGGCGGTGGCCGACGCCGGCCGCGTCCTGCCGCCCAAGTCGACCTGGTTCGAGCCCAAGCTCCGCTCCGGCCTCGCCGTCCACGAGTTCTAATGAAGTGGAGAGTGCCATGACCAAGAGCGTCCACAACCAGAGCGGCGAGCCGCAGGCGAGTCGCGACGTCGTGGAGCGGGCGACCGGTCGTCCGGGCGGCCGCGTAATCAACTTCAATCCCGGTCCGGGAACGCTGCCCGAAGAGGCCCTCGCCGAAGCGCGCGAGGCGCTGCTCGATTACAAGGGCACCGGCATGGGAGTGATGGAGCTCTCCCACCGCAGCAAGCCGTACGAGGAGATCCACTTCGGCCTGATGAACGGCATCAAGGAGCTGCTCGGTGCCGGCGACGACTGGGTGGTGATGTTGATGCAGGGCGGCGCCAGCACGCAGTTCTCGATGGTGCCGATGAACCTGATGAGCGGCGGGCGTGCCGCCTACGTGGTGACCGGCGAGTGGTCGCAGAAGGCGGTGGCCGAAGCGCAGAAGCACGGCACGGTGGAGATCGCCGCCACCACCGAGGGCGAGAAGTTCCGCCGCATCCCGCGCCCGGAGGAGATCCACGTCTCCGACGGCGTCGACTACCTGCACGTCACCAGCAACAACACCATCTACGGCACGCAGTGGCCGGGCGACCCGCCGCCGGTGGCGCCGCCGGTCGTCGCCGACATGTCGTCGGACTTCCTGTCGCGGCCCGTCGACCTCGGCCGCTACGCGCTGCTCTACGCCGGCGCGCAGAAGAACCTCGGCCCGGCCGGGGTCACCGTGGCGGTGGCGCGCAAGGAGCTCCTCGCCCGCGCGCCGAAGACTCTGCCGACGATGCTCAACTACCGCACTTACGCCGACAAGGACTCGCTCTACAACACGCCTCCCACCTGGCCGATCTACGTCTCCTACCTCTGCACGCAGTGGCTGCAGCGGCAGGGCGGCCTCGCCGGCATCGGCGAGCGCAACGAGCGGAAGGCGCGGCTGCTCTACGACGCGCTCGAGGAGACCGGCTTCTACCGCCCGACCGCAGAGCGCGAGAGCCGTTCGCAGATGAACGTCACCTTCCGTCTCGCCGACGAGACGCAGGAGGAGCGCTTCGCCAAGGAGGCGACGGCGGCGGGCCTCGTCGGCCTCAAGGGGCACCGCGCGGTGGGCGGCCTGCGCGCCTCGATCTACAACGCCATGCCGGTCGCCGGCGTCGAGGCATTGGTGGCCTTCCTGGGCGACTTCGAACGGCGCGCCGGCTAGCCCACCCCCGCGGGCAGAGCCCGCTGCCGCCCCCCACCCGACCCCCTCCCCTGGGTTGGTCGGCCACCCCTCACACCCCAACCCCTCTCTCCCCTCGCCGGGGAGAGAGGGGCCCGGAAGGACGCGCGGGCCGCTGCTAGTCTTCGCGCCCACCATGGACCGCGCCGACCTCCGCCCCAACCAGGGCTCGACCGCGCTCGGCGGCGCCTTCCGGCCGGTGCCGCGCACCGGCGTCATCTTCGTCACCGAGGAGGCGACGGCGCGCGGCTACCGGCCCGGCCACCCCGACTGGTGCAACCTCGGTCAGGGGCAGCCGGAGACCGGCGCGCTGCCCGGCGCGCCGCCGCGCCTCGAGGTGTTGGCCGTCGATCCGCGCGACCAGGAGTACGCGCCGGTGGCGGGCCTGCGCGAGCTGCGCGAGGCGGTCGCCGACTTCTACAACCGCACCTACCGCCGCGGCATGCGCTCGCAGTACACCGCCGAGAACGTCTGCATCGCCGGCGGCGGGCGCGCCGCGCTCACCCGCGCCGCCGCCTCGCTCGGCCAGATCAACCTCGGCCACTTCCTCCCCGACTACACCGCCTACGAGGAGCTGCTCGACATCTTCCGCGCCTTCCTGCCGATCCCGATCCTGCTCGACGCCGAGCGCGGCTTCGCCTTCGACGCCGCCGACCTGCGGCGCGAGATCCTCGGCCGCGGCCTCTCGGCGCTGCTGCTGTCGAACCCCTGCAACCCCACCGGCAGACTGGTGTGGGGCGACGAGCTCGCCGCCTGGGTGGAGACCGCGCGCGAGCTCGACTGCGCGCTGCTCATCGACGAGTTCTACTCGCACTACGTGTGGGCGGCCGGGGCGCCGCCGATGGAGAGCGCGGCGCGCTACGTCGAGGACGTCGACGCGACCCGGTGGTGATCCTCGACGGCCTGACCAAGAACTGGCGCTACCCGGGCTGGCGCGTGACCTGGACGGTCGGGCCGCGGCGCGTCATCGAGGCGTTGGCGAGCGCCGGCTCCTTCCTCGACGGCGGCGGCTCGCGGCCGCTGCAGCGCGCGGCCGTGCCGCTGCTCGAGCCTGCGACTGTGGAGGCGGAGCTCGCTGCGGTGCGACGGCCTTCCGAGCCAAGCGCGAGCTGATGGTGCGCCGCGTCCGCGAGCTCGGCCTCGGTATCGACCTCGAGCCCGAGGGAAGCTTCTACGTCTGCGCCTCGCTTGCCGGCCTGCCCGAGCCGCTCGACGACGGCATGGCCTTCTTCGGCGCCGCCCTCGCGCAAAAGGTGATCTGCGTGCCGGGCGTGTTCTTCGACGTCAACCCCGGCCAGCGGCGCTCGCGCCGCCTCGCGCGCTTCCGCCAGCACGTGCGGCTCTCCTTCGGCCCGCCGATGGAAGAGGTCGAGCGCGGGCTGGAACGGCTGGAGCGAGTCGTCGCGGCGGGACAGCGATAGGGCGGCCGAGCACTATAAGCACGTGCCGACTTCGTGCTATACTACGTGCATGGCCAAGCTCACCCTCACCGTTGACGAAGGCGTCATCGCCAAGGCGAAGGAACACGCGGCCGCCCGCGGCACCTCCGTGTCCGCCCTCGTCGAGGAGTTTCTCGACCTCATGGTCAATCCGCCCAAGCCGAACAGCCCGACGCCCGTCCTCGACCAATGGCGTGGGGTGCTCGCCGGTGCATATCCCGACGCCGAGTCCGCGATCGCGGACTATCACCGGTACCTCGAGGAGAAGTACAAGTGAAGCGAGTCCTCCTCGACGCCAACGTCGTCCTCGATGTCGCGCTGCGCCGTCCAGCTCACCTCGAGGCTTCCGCGGCGATTTGGGCGCGAGTCGAGCAGGGAGGGGTCGTCGGGCTGCTGTCCGCGCACTCACTGACCACCATCTACTACATGGTCGCCAAGGACCTCGGAAGGAATCGATCACAGCAGCTGGTCGGGAACCTCGTCAGGATCTTCAAGACCGCGGCGGTCGACGGAAACGTCGTCTCACGGGCGCTCTCGCTGGGTTTCCCCGACTTCGAGGATGCCGTGACCGCCGCAGCCGCCGAGGCGGCCCGCTGCGAGCTGATCGTGACGCGCGATCCGCGCGGATTCGTAGCCTCTCCCGTGAAGGCCGTGTCCCCCGAGCTCGCTCTCGCCAGCTTCGACAGCGAGGTGCACGAGCCGACCGCGCCTTACGATGCGGCGCCGGTGCGCCGACGCCGCCGCCGGTCGCGCCTCGACGAACGCTCCACGGCAGCCTCGCGCGGCTAGCCGCCGCCGGTGGCCGCGCGCCCCTGGCCGTCCGGCCAGCGGTTGAACATGCCGTCGCTGATGACGACGTCGGAGTCGAGGCGGTGGTCTCGAAGGCCTCGTGCGGGTACTCGCCCGGCGCGTGCTCGAAGACGCCGTCGCGGCCGGCGCTCGCCAGCTCGTAGCTGTCGCAGCCGCCGTCGGCGGGCGACAGGCAGCTGTAGCGCAACGGGTGTTTCCAGCCGTCCTGGCCGTCGCCGCTGTAGCCGTGGCCGGCGAGCACCGTGCCCAGCGCGGCGGCGTCGCTCACCGTCGGGTAGCGGTCGCCGTCCGACCGCGCCGACTCGAGCGCGGTGGCGATGGCGCGCACGTCGGCGACGGTGCGCTTCTGCTTGGCCTTCTGCAGCGCGTCGAGGAAATTGGGGATGAAGATGGCGGCGACGATGCCGGCCACGGCGATCGCCACCAGCAGGCAGCCGCCGGCGATCGCCGCGATGACGACCATCTTCAGCGTGCGGTCGGGCTTCGCCGGCCCGCCGGGTACCGCGCCTCCCACCGGCTGGCCGCAGGAGCCGCAGTAGGTGGCGCCCTCCGGATACGGCGTCCCGCAATGTGGGCAGTTGGCCATGGGGGCTCATCGTAACTCATTGGCCGCAGTGTGGCTCCGGGCCGTCGTGCTTGCCGTAGAGGGTTGCATCGGCTAGGCTTCCAGCCTGGTGGGTCGACCTTCCGCTCTCACTTCTGCCCTCATTAGCCCGTCCACCCCCAAGACATTCGAACCCAGTCGCCGGATGCCCTGAATGCAGCCGGCACGCCCGGAGCGAGCGCGCCCATCGCGCGCCCCCGCAACATAAGCCCGACGGAGAAGCCGTGACGCGACGCATGCTCATCAACGCGGAGAACCCGGGAGAGGTGCGCATCGCCGTGCTCGACGGCGGCTCGCTCGCCGGGTACCAGATCGAGGTCGCCGAAGGCGGCCTGCAGCGCGGCAACATCTTCCGCGGTGTCATCGCCAACGTGCAGCCGGCGCTCAACGCCGCCTTCATCGACTTCGGCGCCGAGAAGCACGGCTTCCTCGCCATCCAGGACGTCGTTCCCGAGGCCTACTACCGCCAGCCGAGCAACGCCAACCGCGCGCGCATCGACGAGGTGCTCGAGCGCGGCAAGCCGATCGTCGTGCAGGTGCAGAAGGAGGCCGAGGGCTCCAAGGGCGCCGCGCTCACCACCAACCTGTCGCTCGCCGGGCGCTATCTGGTGCTGACGCCCTTCGACCCCGTGCTCGGCGTCTCGCGCAAGGTCGAGGACGAGGAGGCCCGCAAGCAGCTCAAGGCGATCGTCGGCGGCCTCAAGGTACCGGAAGGGTGCGGCGTCATCGTGCGCACCAACGCCCTCGAGCAGACCAAGGCGACGCTGCAGCGCGACCTGCAGGCGCTGCTGCGCGTGTGGAAGCGGGTGGAGACCGAGGCGCGCCAGGGCAAGGGCACGCGCCTGCTCTACAGCGACCAGGACCTCGTGCTGCGCGCGCTGCGCGACTCGCTCGACCAGAGCGTCGCCGAGGTGGTGGTCGACGACGACGAGGCCTTCGAGCGCTGCGAGGACTACATGCGCGCGTTCATGCCAAGAACGAAAACGCGCCTGGTGCGCTGGGGCGAGCGCACTCCTCTCTTCTCCGCCTACGAAGTCGAGCCGCAGATCGACCGCATCTACGAGCGCAGCGTACCGCTGCCCGGCGGCGGCAGCATCGTCATCGACCGCACCGAGGCGCTCACCGCGATCGACGTCAACTCCGGCCGTGCCACGCGCGCCGCCAGCCAGGAAGAGACTGCCCTGAACACCAACCTCGAGGCGGCGCGCGAGGTGGCCCGCCAGCTGCGGCTGCGCGACATCGGCGGCCTGGTCGTCGTCGACTTCATCGACATGCGGGCGCAGAAGAACCAGCGCAAGCTCGAAAAGGAGCTGCGCGAGGCGATGAAGGCGGACAAGGCGCGCTTCACCGTCGGCAAGGTGAGCCCCAACGGCCTGCTCGAGATCAACCGCCAGCGCATCCAGCAGGCGCTGCTCGTGCGCACCCACCGCACCTGCCCGACCTGCGGCGGCATGGGGCGCATCGCCAGCCCGGAGATGGTGGGCCTGGCGCTGGTGCGCCGCATCCAGGCGCGCGCCGCCACCGGCACGCTCAAGTCGGTGCGCATCGGCCTCCACCCCGAGCTCGCCGACGCGCTGCAGAACGGCCGCCGCCGCGAGCTGGCCGACCTCGAGGAGGAGTTCGACCTCAAGATCGAGATCGTCGCCGCGCGGCACCTGCGCCGTCTCGAGCAGAAGGTCGAGTGGTTCGACCGCGAGCCCGGCGACGAGCGGCCGGTGCGGCCGAGCAAGCCGGCGCGCGTGGTGGAGCCGCAGCCCGAGCCGCTGGAGCTCGAGGCGGGCGACGAGGCGGAAGACGACGAAGAGCCGGCCGAGCTCGAGGCGGAAGCCGAGGGCGAGGCCGCGGGTGAGGGCGAGGAGAGCGCCGGCAACGGCCGGAAGCGCTCTCGCCGCCGTCGCGGCGGCCGGCGCCGTCGCGGCCGTAGCGGCAATGGCGACACCGCACACGTTGCCGCTTCCACGCAAGGCCCGGCGCAGACCTCGGACGTGGCGCCCGCCGCTGCCGCCGGCTCGCCGATCAACGGCAGCGAGCCCGAAGCGGGCGCCGGCGAGCCCGGTTCCGGCAAGAAGCGGCGCCGGCGCCGCGGGGGCCGCCGGCGCAGCGGACGCGCCGGTGCCGCGAACGCCGGCGAACCCGCTGGGGGCAACGAGGATACCGCCTCCGCCAGTGCGGAGAGCGCGCCGCCGCCGGCCGACCTGCCGCCGCCTCCGCCGGTCGAGCCGTTCTAGCGTCCGGCCTCAGCCGTCCGCCTGCCGCTCCTGCCGCGGCCGCTCGTCCGTGGCGCCCCCCACGCCCGCGGGCAGCGCCTCCGTGGCGGCCGACTTGGGGCCGAAGAGCCACGACAGCACGACCGACCCCGCGAGCAGGACGCCGACCACGCCCAGCGACCACTGCACGGGGACCTCGATCCAGTGCCCCACCAGCATCTTGGCGCCGATGAAGGCGAGCACCAGCCCGAGGCCGTAGTGCAGGTAGGCGAAGCGGTCCATCAGGCCGTGCAGCAGGAAGTAGACGGCGCGCAGGCCGAGCACGGCGAAGATGTTCGAGGTGAAGACGATGAAGGGGTCGGCGGTGATGCCGAAGATGGCGGGGATGGAGTCGACGGCGAAGACGACGTCGGTCCCCTCGATGACGAGGAGCACCACCAACAACGGCGTGGCGAAGAGCTTGCCGTCGATGCGGGTGACGAAGTGCTCGGCGTCGCCCTGCGGCGCGATGCGCAGGTGGCCGCGCAGGAAGCGGAGGACCGGGTTGTTCTCCGGGTCCATCTCCATCTCGGACTTGCGCAGCAGGCCGATGCCGGTCCACAGCAGGAAGGCGCCGAAGATGTAGATGATCCAATGGAAGCGGCCGATCAGCGCCGCGCCGGCGACGACGAAGATGCCGCGCAGGATCACCGCGCCGAGGATGCCCCAGAACAGCACCCGGTGGCGCAGCGCCGGCGGCGTGCCGAAGTAGCGGAAGATGATGATGAAGACGAAGATGTTGTCGACGGAGAGCGCGTACTCGACGAGGTAGCCGGTGGTGAACTCGAGCCCGGCCTGCGAGCCGGCCTCGACCCAGATCCAGGCCGCGAAGGCCGCCGCCAGGCTCACCCACACCAGCACCCAGACGCCCGCCTCGCGAGCGCGCACCTCGTGGACCTTGCGGTGGAAGACGAAGAGGTCGAGGGCCAGCGAGCCCAGGACCACCACCGCGAACACCGACCACATCAGCGACGTGCCGACACTGTCCATCACGGCCGCGTAGAGTAGCAGCGAGTCGTCAGCGGCGCGACGCTACCCGCCTGGCTACCAGCCGGGCGTGATGAGGAAGCCGAAAACCCCGCTCTCGTGCGGCCGCTGGAACGGCTTGGCGTAGTAGAGCTCCAGCGGCAGCGCGCCGAGCAGCAGGATGCGCGCCGCCACCCCCGCCGAGGCCACCGGCACGCGGTCGGTCGCTTCCTGGTCGAAGCTCCAGCGCACGCTCTCGTCCTGGCTCCAGGCGGCGCCGACGTCGGCGAACAGCGCCAGCTCGGTGGGCAGGCTGCGCAGCTGGATGAGGCCGAGCTCCTCGACGCCGAATAGCGGGATGCGCAGCTCGACGTTGGCCACGGCCATGCGGCTGCCGACGAGGCGGTCGAACTCCGGGCAGGAGTTGCTGCCCGGCACCTGCGTGCACTCCGACAGCTCGATGTCGCCGGAGGCATAGCCGCGCACCAGCGTCTCGTCGCCGACGAAGAGCGGGGAGATGAGGTTGCTTTCGGCATCGTCGCCATAGCGGCCGTAGTGCATGACGCGCACCGCCAGGGTGAGCGGCCGCATGAAGAGGTAGCGCCGCAGGTCGGCGAGCGCGGTGGTGAAGGAAAGGTCGCCGGAGGTCTGGTCGACCTCCAGCCGCATACGCCCGCCATCCACGGGCGACACGAAGCCGAACGCCGAGTTGTCGCCGACGAACGCGACGCCCGCTTCGACCAGGCTCAGCGACGGGGCCGACGGCACCTCCCGCCGGCTGTGCTCGAGGACCTCGTCGCCGATCAGGACCAGGCGCTCGACCTCCTCCTTGAAGCTGTAGCGGGTGTAGCCGGCAACGGCCTCCAGGCGCCGCTTCTGCGACAGCGGGTACTGCGCCAGCCCCTGCACCTGGTCCAGCGTCTGCGTCAGCGTGCTCTGCTCGATGACGTCGGCGACGGCGGTCTGGCCGCCGCCGACGGGGACCACCTCGGTGCCGACGAAGGTGCCGATCGAGACGTACGGCAGGTGGGCGCCGCCGACGCCCCACACGTAGCGGCTCGAACGGTCGAGGTAGAGCGCCTGCAGGCCCAGCGCGTCCTCGAAGCCGCCGGTGGAAGAGCCCCCCTGGAGCCCTACCGCAAGCTGGCGGCGCTCGAGCACGTCGCTCCAGTAGGCGGTGACGCTGCCGCCGACGCCCGTGCCGTAGGGGTCCGAGCTGATGCCGACGGCGATCGGGCCGACGTAGGTGAGGCCGAGCTTCGGCTTGTACTCGCGCAGCTCGAACCGCTGCGCCGGCGCCGGCTGGCCGCCGCGCGCCAGCAGCGCCTCGACGGTGGCTTGCCGGGCCGTCTGCGCCGGCGGCAGCACGGCAGCCTGGCGGTCGTCCCCCGCCGGCGCCGGCGTCGTCGCCACGTCGAGCGGCAGCGTGCGCAAGGACAGCGTATGACCGTCGAAGACCGAGAACACCAGCCGGTCGGCGGACACCGTCAGGGCCGGCGACTTGTCGGTGATGCCGGCGACGCCGGTGGCGATGCGGGTGAGCCGCTCCGCCGCGCCGCCCGCGGCGGGCATGCGGTAGATGTCGCTCACTCCGTCGGGATCGGCGAGGAAGTAGATCCACCTGCCGTCGGCGGAGTAGTGCGGATCGATCTGGCTGCCGCTTCCGAGCCGCGGCAGCGCCCGCACCTGCTTGCTCGCGACGTCGAGCACGAACAGTCCCAGCGGCGCGTACCGCAGCTCGGCGAGGTCGGCGCCCTCGCCGCGGTCGGAGACGAAGAGCAGGCTCTTGCCGTCGGCCGACCAGCTCGGCTGCAGGTCGGCGTAGCGGTCGTCGGTGAGCTTCGTCACCCGCCCGCCGTCGAGCTCGTAGAGGTAGAGGTCGTCGACTCCCTGCTCGATGCCCGAGTAGGCGAGGTGCCGGCCGTCGGGCGACCAGGAGAGGTTCGTCACCTCGCCGACCTTGGGGTCGAGCCGCTCCCGCACGCGGCCGGAGTCGACGTCGACGACGAGCACGCGGTTGTCGCCCTGCGCCACCACCGGGAAGGCGAACCGCCGGCCGTCGGGCGACCAGGCGCCCGCCGACTCGATGAAACGCAGCGCGTCCACGTGCGGGTCGCGGTCGGCTTTCGCCAGCCGCCGCACCACCTTGCCGGTGCGCGCGTCGGCAAGGAAGAGGTCGACGTCGAAGATCTCGCGCGTGGAGAGGAAGGCGAGCCACCGGCCGTCGGGCGACAGCACCGGCGACACCGCCAATCGGCCCCCTGCCTTGCGTCCGATCAGCTCGCTGCCCACCTCGCCGGGCCTCTGCCGCTCGGCCAGGATCGGCTGGTAGTAGGCCTTGACGTCGCGGTGCCACTCCTCGCCGAACTGCTTCCAGTCCAGACCGAGGACGTTCCTGAACGCCTCCTCGGGACCGAAGCGCAGCGAGGCCTTGAAGAGCTCCGCCGCCTTGGGGTCGCCCCAGCGGCCCGCGATGTAGGCCCACACCGCCTGGCCGAACTGGTAGGGGTTGTAGCGCAGGTCGCGGCTCATCTTCTCCAGCGTCGGCAGGTCGTCGCGCAGCACGGCGTCGCGCATCCACGAGCTGGTGAGGGTGTCGTTGCGTCCCTGCGAGAGGTACTCGGCGAGCCCCTCGACCATCCACAACGGCAGGCTCTCGAGGCCGACGGCGCGGGTGGCGGCGCCCTGCTGCCCCACCGGCCGCATGCTCTGCGCGATGTCGAACTGGAAGACGTGGACGAGCTCGTGGCCGATGACGTGGTCGGTGTCGGCGTAGTTGGCGGTGAGCGGCAGCACCACGCGGTCGCGGTAGGGCTCGGTGAAGCCGCCGGTACCCTCGCCGATCAGCTCGCCGCCGGAGAGGGCGGTCTGCTGGAAGTCGGCGTGGTCGTTGTAGAGCACGATCGGCTTCTTCTCGGCGAAGTCGTGGGCGAGCGCCGTCGAGAGGCGCTCGTACCAGCGCTCCGCCATGCGCGCCGCGTCGGCCGCGGCCGGGTTGCCCGCCGGGTAGTGGTAGACGCGCAAGTGTTGCGTCTCGAGCTGGTGGAAGTCGAACCGCTCCCAGCGCACCTGGTTGCGGCCGAAGTACTGGGCGGCGGCGGGCGCCGCGGCGACGAGGAGGAGCAGCGGCAACAGCGACGAGGTCGAGGCGGCAGCGACGCGAGCGGATGGCTTCACGGTGACGCTCCCTGGGCGACGCCGCGGCAGGCTCGCCGGGCGTCCGCGGTTGGCTCGTTGACAAGAAGGGTTCACGTCGTTGTAGGACTTGCAACGCCCGGCGCCGCTCACATGACCGTCCGGGCGGGTCGGCGGCGCGCCGACAGACGCGCGAGCAAGAAGGTTGCCTTCAGGACGAGCCGGAACGCCAGGGGACGGCGACTAAGATGGACGGCGATGCCGCCGCAGCAGCGCTCGCTGCTCGCCCCCGCCGCCGGCGCAGCCGTCGCCCTCGAGGGCATCCTGGAACGGGTGGTCTACGAGAGCGCGGAGGCGACCTTCTGCGTCGTGCGGCTCAAGGTCGCCGGCCGCCGCGATCCGGTGACTGCTGTCGGCACGCTGTTCGGCGTGCAGCCTGGCGAGTCGCTGAAGCTCACCGGCCGCTGGGTACAGGACAAGAAGTACGGCGAGCAGTTCCAGGTTGAGAGCTGGCTCACCATGCAGCCCTCGACGCTGCACGGCATCGAGCGCTACCTGGGCTCGGGGTTGGTGCAGGGAGTCGGGCGCGTCATGGCGCGCCGCCTGGTCGGCCGCTTCGGCATCGACACCCTCGACGTCATCGACCGCGAGCCCGAGCGCCTCACCGAGGTCGAGGGGATCGGCGCCGTGCGCAGCCGCGCCATCCAGCGCGCCTGGCAGCAGCAGCGGCAGATCCACCAGGTGATGGTCTTCCTGCAGGGCCACGGCGTCGCCGCCCACCACGCGGTGAAGATCTACAAGACCTACGGCGACGACGCGATGCGCGTGGTGTCCGAGACGCCCTACCGGCTGGCCACCGACGTCTGGGGGATCGGCTTCCAGACCGCCGACGCCATCGCCTCGCGGCTGGGGCTGCCCGCCGACTCGCCGGCGCGGCTCGCCGCCGGGCTGCTGCACGCGCTCTCGCGCGCCGCCGACGAGGGGCACCTCTTCCTGCCGCGCGCCGAGCTGCTCGCCGCGGCGAAAGAGCTGCTCGGCGTCGACGGGGCGCTGCTGCCGCCGGCGCTGGCGGAGCTTGCGGCCGCCGAGAAGGTGATCGTCGAGCGCCGCGCCGGGGACGAGGCGGGCGCCGGCACCCTCTTCGACGCCGCCGCCCTCGCGGTGACGCGCGCCGGCGCCGGCGACGACGCGGTCTACCTCATCGCCTTCTTCCTCGCCGAGCGCGCCGCGGCGCAGCGGCTGCGGCGCCTCATCGCCTTCCCGCTGCCGCCGGTGGCGATCGACGTCGAGCGCGCCTGCCGCTGGTTCGAGCAGCGCTTCAGCGTCGCGCTCGCGCCGGCCCAGCACGAGGCGATCCGCCGCGCCGTGCTGGGCAAGGTGCTGGTCTTGACCGGCGGCCCGGGCACCGGCAAGACGACGCTGGTGCGCGCGCTGGTCGAGATCTTCGGCACCAAGGGCGAGCGCGTGCTGCTCGCCGCCCCCACCGGCCGCGCCGCCAAGCGCCTCGCCGAGGCCACCGGCAAGGAGGCCTCGACGCTGCACCGCCTGCTCGAGTGGAGCCCCCAGGGCGCCCGCTTCGAGCGCAACGAGGAGCGCCCGTTGCCGGTGGACCTGCTGGTGGTCGACGAGGTGTCCATGGTCGACATGCTGCTCGCCCACCACCTGCTCAAGGCGGTCCCCGAGCAGGCGCGGCTCGTCTTGGTGGGCGACGCCGACCAGCTGCCGTCGGTGGGGCCCGGCAACGTGCTCGCCGAGCTGCTCGGCAGCGGCGTCGTGCCCAGCGTGCGGCTGTCGCGCATCTTCCGCCAGGACGGCGCCGGCCTGATCGTCGCCAACGCCCACCGCGTGCTCGGCGGCGAGATGCCGGTCGACCCGGCGGAAGGCGTGCCGAGCGACTTCTTCAACATCGAGCGCGAGGACCCCGACGAGTGCCTCGACACCTTGCGCCGCCTCGTCGCCGAACGCATCCCCGGCCGCTTCGGCCTCGACCCGCGCGCCGAGGTACAGGTGCTGTCGCCGATGCGGCGCGGCCGGCTGGGCACCATCAGCCTCAACACCGAGCTGCAGGCGCTGCTCAACCCCGGTGGCACGCCGGTCGAGGGCAGCCGGGGCCGCCTGCGGATCGGCGACCGCGTGCTGCAGACCAGGAACGACTACCAGCTCGAGGTCTTCAACGGCGACCTCGGACGCGTCGAGGCGGTGGACGACGTCGCCGCCGAGGTGCTGGTGCGCTACGACGAGCGGATCGTGCGCTACCCCGCCGGCGAGCTCGACCCGCTCGAGCTCGCCTACGCCTGCTCGATCCACAAGTCGCAGGGGAGCGAGTACCCCTGCGTCGTCGTGGTGCTGCACCGCGAGCACTACGTGCTGCTGCAGCGCAACCTGCTCTACACGGCGATGACGCGAGGCAAAAGGCTGGTGGTGCTGCTCGGCAGCCGCAGCGCCGTGCGCCGTGCGGTCAAGAACGCCGACCCGCAGAAGCGCTACACGAGACTGGCGGAACGGCTGCGGGCGTAGGGCGGGCTCCGCGCCCGCCATCTGCGCACCGCGGGGACGGCGGGCGCCGAGCCCGCCCTACCTCTGGCTACGCCTGGCGCTCTCGCTCTCCAGGCTCGTCCTGATCGCCATCCTCAGCCCGCCCCGCAGCCGTGCTCTCGTCGCCGTCCGAGACGTCCTGCGGCCCGGCCGTCGCGGCCGTGACTCCAGTCGCCGGCTCGGGCTCGTCGAAGTCGGCGAAGGGCTCCTCCCAGTCGCGCTCGTCGCTGCGCAGCGACTCGACGGCTGGGCCCTCGACCACGGGCAGCTCGGGGCCGCGCGGACCTGTGTGTGGAGAGAGGGGCGGCGGCGCGACCGGCGGCGGCAGTGGCGGGGCGGGCGAATAGGGCTGCACCGGCGTCATGCCGCGGCGGCGGCCGAGGATCACCGCGCCGATGCCGACGAAGCCGGCGCCGAGGTTCACCAGCATCCAGAACAGCAGCAGGATGAGGCGCAGGAAGCCGCCGACGTTGCGCGAGCTGTCCACTACGTCCACCAGCCGCGCCATCAGCCAGGCGCCGTGGAGCAGGAACAGCCCGAGCACCACCGTCGTCACCGGACCCTGCAGCCGCCAGCCGAAGCGGTTCTCGCTCCAGCGCGCCAGGGCGTGCGCCGCCGCCAGGTAGCCGAAGAAGGCGGCGAAGACGCAGGCGAGCACCGCGAACGGCCAGAGCAGGATGAGCGGGATGCCGATGATCGAGATGGCCAGCAGCACCAGCACGATGAGGATCGCCGGCACGAAGAGGATCACCGACAGCATGCCGACGACGGCCGCCTTCCACGGTTCGGCGCCGGCCGCCGCCGAGGTGCGCTCCAGCGGATGGCGAGCGATCACCGAGGCCAGCGCGCCGAGCAGCATGAGCACGATCACGAAGACCACCGCGCGCACGAAGCGCAGCAGGGCGCCGTCGAAGTAGGAGTGGCCGGTGTCGACCTCCCAGCCGCGCCCGAAGGTCAGGCCGCCGAGGCCCATGCCGCCGCCGGTGAGGCCCTGCCACAGGCTCACCTCGGTCACCCGGCCGAGGATCTCGGCGCCGGGCTCGCGCTCCACCGAGCCGCCGACGCTCACCACGTCGCCCATCACCCGCGCCTTGGGACCGAGGTGGACGGTGCCGCCCACCGACACCACGCTGCCGGTGACGAGGCCGGTGATGCGCTCGGAGCCGCCGACCGACACCGCGTCGCCGAGCACCTCGCCGTCGACGGTGATGCCGCCGCCGATGGCCACCACGTCGCCGGTGGACTCGCCCGGGCGGACGTGGACGGGAGTGCCCATCACCACCCGGGCGTCGCCGTCTCCGCGGTGGGCGCCGCGACGCATCGCGCGCTCGATGTCGCGGGCCGCGTCCTCCTGACGCTCCTGCACGTCGTCGGCGCGGCGTTCCATCTCGCGCTCGATGCGCTGGCGGATCTCCTCCTGGTGGCGCTCGATCTCCTGGCGGCGCTGCTCCATCTCGCGTTCGAGCTGGTCCGTCTGCGTGTCGAGGTCGTCGTCGGCGGGCGGCAGCGGCGGTGGCTCGGCGGCGAGGCCGAACATCTGCTCGAGCTCGTCGGGGTCGAGCTCGAGCAGCGCCCGCACCGGCGCCGCCGCCTGGCGGCCGATGCGACGCTCGAGGTCGTCGGCCTCGGCCTCGCGGCCGTCGATGGCGAGCTGGCCGTCACGCACCTCCAGCGAGCGGATGCCGTCCATCGGCTGCTTGGGCCGCAGCACGAGGCCGTCGGAGAGCGGCAGCACCTCGAAGCGTGCTTCCACCTGCTGCCGCAGCGGCTGGCCGGCGGCGGGTGCCGGCAGAGACGGGGCCGCGGGAGCGGCCGGCGGCGCGGGCGGCGCCGGGACCGCCTGCGCGCCCAGGGTCGCGGCTGTCGCCGTCGCCAGCGTCAAGACGAATCCAAAGCGAGACGCCAGGGCACGCCCCGGCGAGAGATGGCTAACCGACCTGCGCATGACCAGCGCTCCTTTCGTCCAGCACACCCAGCAGGAGCCGACCCGCCGTCGCGGCGAGCAGGGCACAGAGAGCGACGGCGGCGAGCACCTGCGGGCTGCCGGCGGCGAGCGCCGTCCAGCGAGCCACCCGTACGATGCCTTCCCAAACCGGCAGGAAGGCCGCCACCGCGTGCGCCGCGCGCACCAGCAGCGTCGCCAACCCGCCGGCCCACGTCTCCGGGGCCAGGCGGTCCCAGGTCCCCGGCAGCCACCGCGGCAGCAGGCTCAGCGCCGCGGCGCAAACGGCCAGCAGCCACAGCGCCGCCCGCTCGAGCGGCCAGGCCGGCCGCTCGACGAGACCACCCGCCGCCATTCGGGCCATGACCCGGTCGGCGAAGCCGGCCGGCACCGCGGGCCGCGGCAGGGCGGCAAACAGCTCGGCGAAGGCCGCCTCGGCTGCACGCTCCTCGCCGCGGGCCTCGGCGTCGAGCCAGCGGGTGGTCAGGTGCTTGTGACTGTCGCGCATCGCGTCGTCCTCACCCGCCCCTACGAGCCCGTCGAGCCGCGAGTTTCAGGGGTTCCGGCGGGTTGCCACCCGCGGGCCGCGAGCAGGTCCGCGAGGCGCTTGCGGCCGCGGTGGAGGCGCACCTTGACGGTGCCCAGCGGCAGGCCGGTGACCTCGGCGATCTCCTGGTAGGCCATCCCCTCCTGGAAGCGCAGCAGCAGCAGCTCGCGGTAGGCGACGTCGAGGGTGGCGAGGGCCGCCTGGAGGTCGCGGGCGAGCGCCCGGCCGCGCAGCTGCTGCTCGGCGTCGAGCACCGAGTCGTCGGCCAGCCGCTCGATCGGCGAGCCGGTCGCCGCCTCCGGCCCGAGGTCGAGGGGCGTGGTGTCGAGTCGCTGCCGGCGCAGGTGGTCGATGGTGGCATTGTGGGCGATCTTGAGCAGCCAGCTCGAGAGCTTCCAGCGCGGATCGTAACCGGGGAGGGCGCGGTAGGCCTTGAGGAAGGTCTCCTGCGCGATGTCCTCGGCTAGCGCCGGGTCGCGCACCATGCGCGCCACCAGGCGGTAGACGGCGTCCTGGTGACGCTCGACGATGCGGCGGAAGGCGTCGGCGGAGCCGCCGGCCGCGGCTCTGGCAAGCCGCGCCCCTTCGGGGTCGGCCACCGGCGCCTCGACGGCGCGCTCGTCGGCCCCGCCCGCCATCACGGTCATCGCTGCCACCGCCTCCATGGCACCCTGTACGGGGCGTGCCCTCGCAGGTTGCGCCTAGAGCCTGCCGTGAGGCCCCAGGCTATACTCGCGCGTCGCCCGGCAACCACAGGAGAACGCCCCGATGCGCCGATTCGCCGCCCTCGCCGTCGTCGCTCTCGCCCTGCTGATCGCCGCGCCGGTGGCCGCCGGCACCCTCGCCGGCGTCACCATGCCCGATACCGTCAAGGCCGGCGACCGTGAGCTCGCCCTCAACGGCATGGCGTTGCGCAGCAAGGCGATCTTCAAGGTCTACGTCGGCGGCCTCTACCTCCCCGCCAAGGAGGACGACGCGAAGAAGGTGCTCGCCGCGGACGAGCCGCGCCGCATGGTGATGCACTGGGTGCGCAACGTCGACAAGGCCGCCATCTGCGACGGGTGGACGGAGGGGCTCGCCGCCAATACGCCCGGCGCCGCGGACGAGGTGAAGCAGAACTTCACGGCTCTCTGCGGCTTGATGCAGGAAGCCAAGACCGGCGACCGCTTCAGCTTCACCTATCTCCCGGGCACCGGCACCCAGGTGGCGATCAACGACCAGGTCAAGGGGACGCTGGGGGCCAAACCATTCGCTGATGCGCTCTTCGCCTGCTGGATCGGCGCCCACCCCGGGCCCGGCGACGCGTTCCGCGAAGCGCTGATGGGCAACGCCAAGTAGCTGCGAATCCCTTCACAGCCCGGGCCCTGCACTACGGAGGCCGGTGGCTGTTTTTTTGCATGACCGCTGCGCGCTGGATCTACATCCGAGGAGACTCACGGTCATGAGCCACCGTCGCCCGGTTCTCGCAGCGCTATCGGTCGCCGCGCTGCTCGCGCTCGCCCTGCTGCCCACCGCGGCGGGAGCCCAGCTGCTCCCCGCCGGTCCGAAGGTGACGATCGACGGCAACCGGGCCACGGTCACCCTCGGCGCCGGCGGCGTCTCCGTCGACCTTGCCATCACCTTCGAGCAGGTCGTCGGCCTCACCGCCGCCAACCTCGGCATCTCGGCCCGGCTGGCGAGCCCCGCCGAGCTCGCCGGCCGGCTGCCCGACGGCGCCCTCACCTCGCTGCCGGCGGGGTTCCCGCTGCTGGTCACCGTCGAGCCGCCGTCGTCGGGCGGCCTGTCGTTCTCGGGCGTCGCCGGCGTCGAGGTCCACACCCACGACCTCTCCTTCACCGCCGACTCGCCGCTGCGCCTCTTCAAGGCGCCCGTCGGCGGCGCCTTCGCCGACGTCACCGAGAGCATGGGCATGGGCAGCTACCGCGCACGTTCTACCGGCGGCGGCTTCTCGCAGTTCCTCATCCTCGCCGACCTGCGCTCCGACTCCGACGTCGTGGAGCAGAAGCTCGATCAGCTCGACGCCGCCTTCGCCCGCGGCGCCGGCGCCATCCCGCCGTCGGTGAGCGGCGTGCTGCAGAGCGCGCTCGACGCCATCCGCGCGGAGTGGGACGGCGGCGACGTGCGCGGCGCCATCGCCGCCGCGGAGGACTTCGCGGCGGCGGTCAAGGCAGCTGCCGACGCCGGCAGCGTGCCCAACGTCTGGCGCTCGGCGCGCGACCTCGACAACGTCGCCGGCAACCTGCGGGCGGCGGCAGGGACGCTGCGCTTCAGCCTCTCGCTGGCCGAGTGACGTCGTAGCGCCGGTGCCTGCCGGCCGGCCCACCGTCGCGGCTCGAGTTGCTCGCTGGGCTCGGCTTGCTAGACAGGATTGGCTTGCTAGACAGGTTTGGCTTGCTAGACTTGCCGCCCAGTCCTCACAGAGTCATCATGGCTCGCTGAGCCAACACGGGCTTGCGGTGTAGCGTTGCCGGCGCGTCTCACCCTGTTCCTCGCCGATCGTCCCGCCCGCGTGTACACACTGCGCGAGGGGGGCGAGCACGTCGTCGGCCGCGACGCCGACTGCGCCGTGCGCGTCGACGACGACCGCGCCTCGCGCCGGCACGCCGTGCTGCGCGCCGGCCGCGGCGGCTGGCGGCTCGCCGACCTGCGCAGCAAGAATGGCACGCAGCTCGACGGCGCGGCCGTGCGCGGCACCGGAGCGCCGTTGCTCGACACCAGCTGGATCAGCTTCGGCGGCGTGCTGGCGCGCTTCGAGCGGCTGTCGGAAGAAGAAGCGGCGCGCCAGCAGGAGGAGCAGCTGCGCCGCTGGCAGAGCTCGGTGGAGATGCAGCGCCAGCTCATGCCGTCGCTCGGCCTCGCGGCGCTGCTCGAGCGGCTGCTCGGCTCGGTGTTGCAGCTGACACGCACCGACCGCGCCTTCGTGCTGCTCGCCGAGGCCGACGGCAGCCTCGTCCTCGCCGCCAGCCGCGGCATGCCAGCCGGCACGGTGCTCGCCGAGGAGTTCGCCGGCAGCGTCGGCGCCGTGCAGCTGGCGCTGCAGGAGGGGCGCGCGGTGGCCACCAGCGACGCCCGGCTCGACGGCCGGCTGGCGCACCGGCCGAGCATCGCCGAGCGCGAGATCCGCGCCCTCGTCTGCATGCCGCTGGTCGCCGCCGACCGCCTGGTCGGCGCCCTCTACGCCGACAGCAGCCGCGCCGGCGCCGAGCTCACCGAGCTCGACGTCGAGATCCTCGCCGGCCTCGCCGCCCACGCCGCCCTCGCCATCACCGTCGCCCGCGTCGACGCCGAGCTGGCGCGCGTCGCCGCCGGGCTCTCCGGCGCCGGCACCACGCCGGCGGGAGCATCGCCGGCGCCCGCCGCGCGTGAGCAGGTGCGCGAGCGGCCGAGCACCACCGTCTCGGTGCTGGCCGACGACACCGGCCTGCGCTGGGACGAGCTGGTCCTGGCGCACCGCGGCCGCGAAGGGGTGGCGCGGTGAGCTCGCCACCGCCGGACCGCGACCCCGACGCCACCGTCGCGGGGGAGGCGGACACCAGCGTCTCGCCGCCTCGCCCACCCGCCTCCCCCACCCGTACCCACGTCGGCATCGACGCTTACCTCGCCGCCGGCACCGTGCTGGCCCGCCGCTACCGCATCGAGGAGATCGTCGGTATCGGCGGCATGGGGATCGTCTACCGCGCCGCCGACCTGCAGCTCGGCGTGCCGGTGGCGGTCAAGGTGCTGCGCACCGAGCACGCCAACGACCGCCGCTTCCGCGAGCGCTTCCGCCGCGAGCTGATCCTCGCCCGCCAGGTCAGCCACCGCAACGTGGTGCGCATCCACGACCTCGGCGAAGACGGCGAGCGCTGCTTCCTCACCATGGACCTCGTCGAGGGGCGCTCGCTGCGCGAGCTGATCGAGAAGGAAGGCGCGTTGCCCTTGCCGCGTGCCGTCCACCTCGCCAAGCAGCTGGCGCGCGCCCTCGCCGGCGCTCACGCGCAAGGCGTCATCCACCGCGACCTCAAGCCCGACAACGTCCTCGTCGACGCCAACGACCACGCCTTCGTCAGCGACTTCGGGATCGCCCGCTCGCTCGGCGGCGCGGCGCTCACCCGCACCGGCATGGTGGTGGGCACGCCCAACTACCTCTCGCCCGAGCAGGCGCGCGGCGAGGAGGTCGACGGCAGGAGCGACCTCTACACGCTGGGCATCATCTTCTTCGAGATGCTCGCCGACGCGCTCCCCTTCCGCGGCGGCAGCGACTCCGAGGTGCTGGCGCAGCGCCTGGTGGGCTCGCCGTCGCTCGAGGCGATCGCCGACAAGGTGCCGCCGCCGGTGCTCGCGGTGCTGCGGCGGCTGCTCGAGCGCGACCCGGCGCAGCGCTACCAGACGGCGCCCGAGCTGCTCGCCGACCTCGACGGGCTGGAGAAGCCGGCGACGGCGGTGACGAAGCGGCGGCCGGCCGCGGGCGCACGCCGCGAATGGCTGCGACGCTGGTTTGTTTCCTCGCGGAGGGCGCCGCGGGCGGCGGCCGCCGTCGCCGTGCTCGTCGCCGTGGGTGTCGGCGCGGCGCTGCTCCTGCCGCGCCTTCGTCAAGCGGACGCCGCGGCGACGTCGCCGCCGCAGCCGGCCGCCGGCGCAGCCGTCGTCTCGGTGGCGGTGCTGCCACTCCTCGACGAGACCGGCCGGCCCGAGCTGGCGTGGACCGGCCGCTCCGTCGCCGAGATGCTTGCCGCCGAGCTGGCGGAGAGCCCACGCCTCCGCGCCGTCGACAGCCTGCGCGTCTTCCGCACTCTCGAGGACCTCGGCCTGCGCGGCGAGGCGCTCGCCGGCGAGCGCCAGCTCGCGACCGTCGGCGACCTGCTCGAGGCCGACCGCCTGGTCACCGGCCGCGTGCGCTCGGTCGAGGGCGGCATCGAGCTGCAAATCACGCTGCAAGGGCAAGCGCCCGCTCCCGGCGCACCCGACGGCTCCGGCGGGCGTGACACCGTCGCCCTCGACGCCACGGCCGCCGGCGCGCGCGAGCTTCCCGCCGCGGTGCGCACCCTCGCCGACGGCATCCGCCGCGCCCTCGCCGTGCCCGCGGCCGCGGGGCTGCCGCCAGCCGCGCCCGGCACCGGCGCCTCGCCTGGCGACGCTCCCGGCACCTCTCCGGAGGCGATGGCGGCCTACGGTGAGGGGCTCGACCGCCTGGTCACCGGCGACGCGCTCGGCGCTGTCGCCGCGCTCGAGAAGGCGACAGCGACGGCGCCGCGCTTCACCGCCGGCTGGCTGCGCCTCGCCGACGCCTACCAGCTGCTCGGCCGCGCCGACGACGCGAGCGCCGCCCTCGAGCGCGCCGCCACCAATCTGCAGGGCGCCTCGCCGCGGCTCGCCACCGAGGTGCAAGCGCGCCGGGCACTGCTCGACGGCGACCCCGCCGAGGCCGAGCGGCTGCTCGCCGGCCTCGTCGCCCGCTACCCCGGCGACGTCGAGCTGCTGGTGGCGCTCGCCACCGCCCGCGGCGAGGGCGGCAAGCTCGACGAGGCGCGGGCGACGCTGGTGCGCGCGACGGCGCTCGACCCCAAGCACCCGCGCGCCTGGTACCTGCTCGGCAAGTTCGCCATCCAGTCCGGCGACGCCCGCCTGGCGCTCGACGACTACCTGGTGCGCGCGCTGGTGATCCAGAACCGGCTCGAGAACCGCCAGGGGCGCGCCGACGTGCTCAACGCCATGGGGGTGGGCGCCGCACAGCTCGGCCGCCTCGACGAGGCCGAGGACCACTACGCCAAGGCCGGCGCCCTGCGCGAGCAGATCGGCGACACCCGCGGCTGGGCGACGACGCTGCGCAACCAGGCGCGCCTGGCCACCGTGCGCGGCCGGAGTGACGAAGCGGCCGCGCGCATCGCCAAGGCGCGGCAGCTGCTCGAGAAGCTGGGCGACAAGCGCGGGCTCGCCGACATGCTCAACGAGATCGGCGTGCTCGAGGAGGAGCGCGGCCACTACCGCCTCGCCCTCGACCAGTACCGCCAGGGGCTGCAGGCGCGCGAGGCGCTCGGGGACAAGCGCGCCCTCGCCGAGAGCTACAACAACGTCGGCTTCGCCTACTACTTGCTCGGCGAGTACGACAACGCTTCGGTCTACTGGCGACAGGCGCTCGACCTCTCCAACCAGGGCGGCGACAAGGAGGGTGCCGTGCTGGCGCGGCAGAACCTCGGACAGCTGGAGCTGTCGCAGGGGCGGTGGGAGGCGGCCGCCAAGTCGCTGCTCGCGGCGCTCGAGGAGAGCCGCGAGCTCGACATGCCCGATTCGACCGCCGCCGCCCACGGCGCGCTCGGGCGCCTCGCCTTCCTGCAGGGGCGCTACGGCGCGGCGCTCGACTCCTATCGCCAGGCCCTCGACGCAGTACGCGCGCTCGGCGACCAGCGCGGCTTGATCGAGTTCACGCTGCTCGAGGCCGAGACCTTGCTCGCGCTCGGCGACGCTGCGGCGACCGGCAAGCGCCTCGACCAAGCCGCGGCGTGGCTGGGCGAGGAGGGCAACCCAGAGCAGCTCTCGCACCTGCTGTCGATGCGCGGCCGGCTCGAGCTGCAGCGCGGGCGGCATGCGGACGCGGTTGACGCCTTCGCCAAAGCGACGCGCGCCGCGGCGCAGAGCGAGACGCCGGTACTGCAGCTCGGGGCCCGGCTGGGCGCCGCGCTGGCTGCGCTGGCCGGCGGCGACGCCGCCGCGGCGGCGAAGAACCTGGCGACGGTGGCGACGGAGGCGCGCCGCCTCGGCGACGTGCCGCTGCGGCTGGAGGCGGACGCGGCGCTCGCCCGCGCCGAGCTCGCCCGCGGCCGCGCCGCCGAGGCGCTGGCCGCGGCGCGCGACGGGCTCGCCGCCATGCCCGCCGGGGCGCCGTGGGGCGGCACCTGGCGGCTGCAGGCGGCGCTCGCCTCGGCATCGGCACGGCTCGGGCAGACCGCCGCTGCCGACGCCGCCCGCGCGCAGGCGCGCGCCGAGCTCGAGCGGCTGCGGCGCGAGCTGCCCGCGGCGCAGCGGCAGAGCTTCGACGCTCTCTCGGAGGTGCGCGACCTTGCCGTCGCGAGTCCCACCTGAGCCGCCCGGCGAGGCCCGCGAGCCCGCCGCCGGCTGGGACCAGGACATCACGGTGGTGCGGCCGCCGGAGCCGGCGCTCCCCGCCGCCGACCGCGTCGAGCTGCTCGCCCAGAGCCTGCGCGAGATCACGCGCCAGAACGAGAAGCTCTTCGGCGAGCTGCTCGCCGGCGAGCGGCGCTTCCGCGGTCTCGCCCGCTCGGTCTGGAACGTCCAGGAGGCGGAGCGGCGCCGGCTGGCGCGCGACCTCCACGACGGCATCGGGCAGACCTTGACCGCGCTCAAGCAGCAGCTCGACGTCGTCGAGCAATCGGCGGGCGTGCTGCCCGAGACGGTGCGCGCGCGCCTGCGCGACGCGGCCGAGCTGGCGGCGCAGGCGCTGCACGAGACGCGCGAGCTGTCGCGTCTGCTGCGACCGCAGATCCTCGACGACCTCGGGCTCGAGCCGGCGCTGCGCTGGCTCACCCGCACCTTCTCCGAGCGCACGGGACTGGCGTTGGAGGTGGACCTCGTCGGCATCGACGGGCGGTTCGCGCCCGACCTCGAGACCCTCGCCTACCGCGTCGTGCAGGAGGGGCTCAACAACGTCGCCAAGCACGCGAGCGCGAGCCGCGGCCAGGTGCTGGCGCGCCGCGAGGGCGGCTATTTGGAGCTGGTGGTCGCCGACGACGGCAGCGGCTTCGACCCCAAGGCGCCGGTGGGCGACGGCTCGGGGCTGCGCGGCATGCGCGACCGCGTCGAGCTGTTCGGCGGCCGCATCGACGTCGGCTCGCGGCCGGGCAAGGGGACGCGCATCGTGGCCCGCGTGCCGTGCGCCGCGGGCGAAGCAGTGCCAGAGGAAGCAGCGCCAGAGGAAGGAGCGGGAGCGTGACGATCCGCGTGCTGGTAGCCGACGACCACACCATCGTGCGGCAGGGCGTGGTGAGCCTGCTCGAGGCGGGCGGCGACTGCGAGGTGGTGGCGCAGGCGAGCGACGGCGTCGAGGCGGTCGAGAAGGCATTGGCCACGCGGCCCGACGTGGCTGTACTCGACATCGGGATGCCGCGGCTGTCGGGGCTCGAGGCGGTGCGGCGCATCCGCCAGGAGGCGCCGAAGATCCGCGTGCTGGTGCTCACCATGCACGAGGAGGAGGAGTACGTCGTCCATCTGGTCCGCGCGGGCGCCAGCGGCTACCTCGTCAAGGACAGCGCGGCGGGCGAGCTGCTGGCGGCGGTGCGGGCGCTCGCGAAGGGCCATGGCTACTTCGGGCCCTACGCGGCGCGGGTGCTGGCCGAGCAGTACCGGCACCCCGAGGTGGCGCAGGCGCAGGACCCCTACGGCGCGCTGACGGCGCGCGAGCGCGAGGTCTTTCATCTGGTGGTGGACGGGAAGACGACAAAGGAAGTGGCGAAGGCGCTCGGGATCTCGCCGAAGACGGCGGAGAACCACCGCACGCGATTGATGGAGAAGCTCGACGTGCACAACTCGGCGGAGCTGGTTCGGTACGCGGCGCGGCGGGGGTTGTTGCCTTAGCGCGGAGCGGAGCGGAGCCGGAGGGTTGGTGAGGCCGGTGCGGGCGCCGCGCTCTGCGGGTCCCCGCCTCGGCCGGTATCCCGTCCGTGCTCGACGAGGACGTCTGCGCGCGGACGGGAGCCCTCCGTCCGGGCGCCCGCTGCGCGCGGCGCCCGCACCGGCTCGCGACGCTCGTGGCGACCGAGCCGCTAGAACCAGAGAAAGAGGAGGAGAGCTAAGAGAAGGCGGTAGGCGACGAAGACGAGCATGCTGCGACGCTGGAGGAAGCGCAGCAGCCAGGCGATGACGGCGAACGAGGTGATCGCAGAGACGACGAAGCCGAGGAGGAGGGGAACGGCGCCGATGTGGTCGCCTGCGCCGTGGAACAGATCGAGGGCTTCCTTGGCAGTGACGAGGAAGCCGACAGGGACGGAGAGCAGGAACGAGAAGCGCGCGGCGCCGGGGCGCGTGAGGCCGGTGACGCGCCCGGCGGTGATGGTGGCGCCCGAGCGCGAGGTGCCGGGGAGAAGGGCAATCGCCTGGAAGGCGCCGATGAGCAGGGCCTGGGGCCAGCTGACCTGGCGCTCGTCGCGCTGGCCGCGGCCGATCCAGTCGGCGGCGCCGAGGAGGAGGCCGAAGACGAGTGTCGTCCAGGCGATGAGATGAGGGTCGCGGGCGCCGCCGGCGATGAAGTCGCCGAAGAGGAGGCCCGCGATGGCGGCGGGAATGGTGCCGATGCCGAGGTTGAGGAGCAGCGAGGCCTCGGTGCCCACGCGCAACGCGTCGCGCGAGAAGAGGCGCGGCGTGGCGGCGAGGAGCCGCGCGAGGTCGGCGCGGAAGTAGACGAGCACGGCGAGCAGGCTCCCGACGTGGGTGGCGAGGTCGAAAACCTGCCCCTGGTCGGGCCAGCCGAGGAAGCGCGGCACGAGGATGAGATGCGCGGACGAGCTCACCGGCAGGAACTCGGTGAGCCCCTGCACGACCGCGAGGACGACTGCCTGAAGCGCGGTCACGGCGTGGGGCGGATCACTCCGGGTCGCGGACCTGCGCCGCCTGCCAGAGCTCGTCGTACTTGTTGCGCACGGACGCGTCGAGCTGACCCCCGAGGTCGCGCGGCAGGTCGAGGGCGCGGATCACCTCGAGGACGTTCCCAGATCCCGAGCAGGCGGCGCGTCCGCGGCCGTCGCGTGGCGCTGCTGCCTTTGCCGCACCCTCCTCGAGCTCAAGCTCGCCTCGGGCATCAGCGCGCCGCACCGCCTCAAGGACCTTGCCGACGTCATTGGTGACGTCGCGGAGGCCGCGGCTACCGGGGAACTTCTCGACGTACCCCCGCCCGAGCACCGCCGCCTTGAGCCGGGCGAGGCCCTCGGCGGTGAGCAGCACGTCGACGTCCACGGTGACGCGGCGATAGCCCCACTCGTTGAGCGCCATTGCACCCATCACGGCGTAAGGGATCTGGAGGCGGTCGAGGGTCTCGGCGAGTCGCAAGAGCGCCTGCTGCACGTCGGCCTGGCCCATGAAGAACCTCGTCGCCTCTTCCGCACCCGCCCAGAACTGGGCCTCGCGCGCGGCAGGGAGGACTGTGCCCATGCGCCCGATCTTACGGCGTGGGCCGCCGCGTCCAACGCCGGCGAGACGCGGTCCCGCTCGAGGCTACTTGCGGACCCTGGACGGCGGAGCGGATAATCGATCTGCCGCCGCGCCGCGACGGCCCTTCCCTCCTCCGCCCTCCCGAGGTTTCCTTGGCCCAACGTCTACCGCCTGTGCCCGTCGCGGGTGGGCCTGCCGTTCCCGGCGAGGCGTCGCGGCTCCGCCGCTGGCTGCGCGCCGTTCCGATCGGGCTGGCGTTGCGGCAGTCGCTCGGCGAGGGCTACTCGCTCGCCAAGCTGCGCGCCGACCTGCTCGCGGGGCTGGTCGTCGGGGTCGTGGCGGTGCCGCTGTCGATGGCGCTCGCCATCGCCGCCGGAGTGCCGCCGCAACACGGGCTCTACACCGCCATCGTCGCCGGCGGCGTCATCGCGCTCTGCGGCGGCTCGCGGCTCCAGGTCTCCGGGCCGACCGCCGCCTTCGTCGTCATCCTGGCGCCGATCTCGGCGCAGCACGGGCTCGGCGGGCTGGCGCTGGCGACCGGCATGGCGGGGCTGCTGCTCCTGGCGATGGGGCTCGGTCGCCTGGGGCGGCTCATCGAGTTCGTGCCCTACCCGGTGACGACCGGCTTCACCGGCGGCATCGCCATCGTCATCGCTGCGCTGCAGGTCAAGGACTTCCTCGGCCTGGAGACGGGCCCGCTGCCCGGCCACTTCCTGCCGCGGTCGCTGGCGCTCGTGCGCGCGCTGCCCACCTTCCACGCCGCGGACCTGCTCGTCGGCACCTTCACGCTGGCGCTGCTGCTCCTCTGGCCGCGGCTGGTCAAGGCGGTGCCGGCGCCGCTCGTCGCACTGGCGCTCGGCGCGCTGCTCGCCTGGGGGCTCGGTCGCGTCGTCCCGGACCTCGTCGCGGCCACCATCCGCGATCGCTTCCACTTCTCGCTCGGCGGCGTCGTCCATGACGGCATCCCGCCGCTGCCGCCGCAGCCGGTGCTGCCGTGGCGGCTGCCCGGGCCGACGGGAGCGCCACTCACGCTCTCCTTCGAGCTGCTGCGGTCGCTGGTGCCGGCCGCCTTCGCCATCGCCATGCTCGGCGCCATCGAGTCGCTGCTCTCGGCGGTGGTGGGCGACGGCCTCGCCGGCACCAAGCACGACCCCGACGGCGAGCTCGTCGGCCAGGGCATCGGCAACCTGGTGGCGCCCTTCTTCGGCGGCATCGCCGCCACCGGCGCCATCGCGCGCACCGCCACCAACATCCGCTCCGGCGCGCGCACGCCGATCGCCGCCTTCCTCCACGCCCTCTTCATCCTCGCCGTCATGCTGGCCCTCGCTCCGCTGCTCGGCTACCTGCCGATGGCCTCGCTCGCGGCGCTGCTGCTCACCGTCGCCTGGCGGATGAGCGAGTACCGCCACGTGCTGCACATCACCCGCCGTGCCCCGCGCAGCGACGTCGTCGTGCTGTGGGTCTGCCTGCTGCTCACCGTCGTCTTCGACATGGTGATCGCCGTCTCGGTGGGCATCGTGCTCGCGGCGCTGCTCTTCATGCGCCGCATGGCGGAGGTCTCCGAGGTGCGCGCGCTCACCGAGGAGCACCACCACGCCTCGGGCCCGCTGCCCAAGGGGCTCATCCTCTACGAGGTGGCCGGCCCGCTGTTCTTCGGCGCCGCGCAGCGCGCCATCAGCACGCTGGAGCGCGCCGGGCAGTCGGCACGCGCGCTGGTGCTCGACCTCGAGGGAGTGCCGGTGCTCGACGCCACCGCGCTGGTCAACCTCGAGTCGGCCATCGAGCGGCTGCTCGCCCGCGGCACCTTCGTCGCCATCGGCGGCGTGCAGAAGCAGCCGCTGCGCGTGCTGCTGCAGGGCGGGCTGCGCAATCGTCCTGGGCAGCTCGTCATCCGCCGCTCGCTCGACAAGGCGATCGCCGACGCCAAGGCGACGCTCGCCGGCACCGCGGTTGGCCCCGCCTGACCCGACAGCCGCCCAGCCGAGCCGACGGTTGCGCGACCCCTGGACGGGAGCGATACGGCGCCGCCACGGTGGCGACGGCGCCGTGCCCTCATCGAGCCTGCGTCACTCCACCGAGACGTCGATCAAGGTGACCGGCGTGGTCCCCGTGGTGTTGCTGTCGTTGGCGGCGTTGGGGTCGGTCTGGTCGCCGGCCACCGCCGCCGAGTTCGAGATCGATCCGCCGACCGTCTTGGTCACCACCAGGTCGATCGTCGCGCTCCCTCCGGCCAGCAGGCCGCCGAGCGGGCAGGTGACGGTGGTCGTTCCCGAGCAGCTCCCCTGGCTCGGCACCGCCGAGATCAGGCTGACTCCGGCCGGCAGGGCGTCCATCATCGTGACGCCGGTGGCGGCGTCCGGGCCCAAGTTGGTGACCACCACCACGTAGTTGAAGTTGACGCCCGAAGCGACGGGCTCCTGGGTCACGATCTTGGTCAGCGCCAGGTCGGCCAGCGCGCCGGCGGGGTTGAGCGTGACGCTGGCCGCGTCGTTGCCGGTGACGAGGTCCTGTTCGGTGGAGGCGGTCTTGGTGAAGGTCTGCGTCACCGGCGTCGCCACCGTGTTCGTCACCGTGAGCGAGAGCGTCGCCGATGCGTTGGCGGCCAGCGTGCCGACGTTCCAGACCCCGGTGCCCGAGGTGTAGGTGCCCTGGGAGGGCACGGAGCCCACGAACGTGAGCCCCGACGGCAGGCTGTTGGTGAGGTCCACCCCGTTGGCAGTGGCCGGCCCGGCGTTCTTCGCCGTCACCAGGAAGGTGACGTTCTGGCTGATGGCCGGAGTGCCGTCGTCGACCGACTGACTGACCTGGATGTCGATCAGCGGCGCGCCGTTGAGCCTCACCGCCGCCGTGTTGTTGTTCCCCTTCGCGTCTGCCTGCCCCTGGCCGCTGGTCGTGGCCTGGTTGACCTGCGACTCGAGGCGGTTGACCGTCGCGGTGATGGCCAGGGTGGCGGAGGCTCCGTTGGCCAGCGAGCCGATGGTCCAGACGCCGGTGGCGCTGGCGTAGCTGCCGGTCGAGGCCACGTCCGAGACGTACGCCAGGCCGGCAGGGAGGAGGTCGTTCACCTGGACTCCGGTGGCGTCCGAGGGGCCGTTGTTGGTGGCGCTGATGGTGAAGATGACGTTGGTGGAGATCCCCGGCGAGGGGTTATTGACGCTCTTCGTGATGGCGATGTCGGAGCTGGCGACCGGGGTGTCGCTATCCAGCGCGCTGTCGTTGCCGCCGTTGGGGTCGCTGGCCGCGCCGAGCACGCTCGCCGTGTTGTCGAGGTTGCCGGTGGCCGCCGGCGAGATCGTGCACGACGCCGTGTAGGTGACCGAGCCGCCGACCGGCAGCGTCACCGGATCGCTGATGCTGCCCGCGCCCGCCGCCGTGCAGAGGCCGCCGCCGGCGCCGGCGCAGGTCCAGTTGCAGGTGAGGACGCCCGGGAAGTTGTCGGTCACCGTGGCGGTGGTGTTCGACGGCCCCGCGGTGTTCGAGGCGGTGATCGTGTAGGTGGTGCTGCCGCCCGGAGTGTAGGTGGTGGTGCCGTCGGTCTTGGTGATCGACAGGTCGGCGGAGGGCGCCGGCGTGTCGGAGTCCAGGGCGCTGTTGTTGCCGCCGTTGGGGTCACCGACACTGCTCACGGTCGCCGTGTTGTCGAGGGTGCCGGCAGCCGCCGGCGAGATGCTGCAGATGGCCGTGTAGGTGACCGAGCCGCCGACCGGCAGCGTCACCGGATCGCTGATGTTGCCCACACCCGCGCCGGTGCAGATGCCGCCGCCGGCGCCGCCGCAGGTCCAGTTGCAGGTGAGAGTGCCCGGGAAGTTGTCGGTCACCGTTGCCGGTGTTGTTCGAGGGCCCCGCGGTATTCGAGGCGGTGATGGTGTACGTGGTGCTGCCGCCGGCGGTGTAGGTGGCGGAGCCGTCGGTCTTGGTGATCGACAGGTCGGCCGAGGCCACCAGCGTGTCGGTGTCGGTGGCGCTGTTGTTGCCGCCGTTGGGGTCGCCGGCGACGCCGGCCACGGTCGCCGTGTTGACGAGCGAGCCGGTGGCGCCAGCCGAGATCGTGCACGACGCCGTGTAGGTGACCGAACCGCCGGCCGGCAGGGTCACCGGGTCGCTGATGTTGGCCGGACCGCCGGAGGACGGGGTGCAGGTGCCGCCGCCGGCGCCGACGCAGGTCCAGGTGCAGGTGAGCGTGCCCGGGAAGGTGTCCGTCACCGTGCCGGTGGTGCCGCCGGGCCCGGCGTTCGAGGCGGTGATGGTGTAGGTGGTGCTGCCGCCCGGAGTCGCGGTGGCCACGCCGTCGGTCTTGGTGATCGCGAGGTCGGCCTGCAGCTCGTCGGCACCCATGCTCGGCGCCGTCAGCGAGCGCGTGTCGTTGTCGATGTCGGTGGTGATGCCGGCGATGGGAACGCCGCCTGCGGCCACCGCGACCGGGGTGGCCGCCGTCAGGTGCAGGTCGGTGGCGGTGGTGAACGGCACGGCGGCGGTCGAGGCGAACGACGCGTTGTCGTTCGTTCCGGCCCCGGACAACGTGCTGGTGTAAGCGGCGAGCGCCGGCAGGGTGGTGAAGAAGTTGACGCCGGCGGTCGTTCCCGCCTGTCCGACGCCCTGCCGCGCCGCGTCGGTGCCGAAGTAGTAGGCGTTGTTGTTCCAGGTCAGGTTCATCGCCGCGGTGCCGCCCGCGGGCAGGTAGACCGACACGTGCGCAATCGACGTGGTGCCGCCGGTGATGTTGTTGGCGAAGATGTTGTCGCGCACGTCGATGCCGGTCTGAGTCGTGGTGCTGATGGAGAACGCCGCCGAGAGCAGGCTGGTGGTCGCCGTCCCGGTGTGCGGGCCGAAGAGGTTTACCGAGTTGTAGTAGACCTTGTGCCCGGTACCGACGCCGAGGCGGATGCCGATGACGCCGAAGTCGGGGCCGAAGGCGGCGCCGCCGGTCATGTTGTGGTTGACGTCGCTGATGAAGTTGTTCTTGATCACGGAGTCGTTGAGGCCGGGAGAGGGCAGATCGATGCCGAAGGCACCGAAGGTCCCGGTGTTGTTGTTGATGACGCCTTGGACCTTGTTGCGCTGCACCGTGACTCCGCCGCCCTGGATGGAGATACCGCGCAGTCCGGTGCCGCCGGTCGTCGTCAGGTTGGTGACGGTATTGCCGTCGAAGTTGTTGCCCGACGCCGCGAGCCCGGACGACTCCCGCATACCGAAAGGCGCGAACGCGGTGGTGAGGGTCATGCCGAGGTTGTTGACCGTATTGCCCGACACCGTCGCATTGGCGGTGCCGGTCGCCAACCAGATGCCGGTGTCGTTCTCACCCTCGGTGGCGCTGAAGTTGCCGACGGTGTTCTGGCTCACCGTCGCGCCGTTGACGCCCTGCATGTAGAGGCCGACGTTGCGGATGGCGTTGGCGCCGCTGGTGTCGACCTTGTTCTGCGTGTAGACGAGGTTCGAGCCGCCCTGCGGCGTCGTGCCGCCGGTGGCGAAGACGCCGACGAACGCCCTCTGCACGTCGTTGTTCTGGATGGTGATGTTCGAGAACAGTCCGGCGGTGCCGAGGACCGTGGCGTCCGAGATGACCACTGCGGAGCTGGTGTTGACGCCGTTGATCACGACGGTGTTCTTCAACGTGTCGTCGGTGACCGGCGTAGCGGCCACCGAGCCGAATAGGATGACGCTCGGAGTCGTGACGCTGGTGTTGGTGATGGTCAGGCTGCGGTCGGTACCGACGCCGCCGATCGAGCCGTCGATGGTGACCCGGCTCGCGCCCCGCATGCGGATCAGGGCGCCGTTGAAGGCGCCGGTGATCGCTCGCGCGACGCCGGTCGGATAGATCCTGACGGTGAAGTTGCTCCCCGCCGGCTCCTCGGCCAGCGCGTTGAGGCCGTTGGTGCCGTCCTCACCCACCACCAGGTCGCCGGCGATCTGGATCTCGAGGTTGCCGGTGACGACGCTGGTGTTGATGGCGTTGAAGATGCCGGTGGCCCCGGTCAACGTCGTGAAGTCGCAGGCCGCGGCGCAGACGGTCTTGATGCCGGAGATCGGCGGCACGATCACGTAACTGTTCGGTGTCGTCGGCGGCGTCGCCGCCGCCGGCGGGTTGGCCGTGAAGCCCGAGGCGCCCGAGGACGGGTTGGTGGTGACGTTCGGCGGCGCCGCGCCGTCCTGGGCGGCGACGTAGTACTGGATGGTGTCGCCGGTGACGACGCCGCCCAGCGGCGTGTAGTCGATGGTGAAGTTGTAGGTGCTGCCGCCGCCGTGGGTGGCCTGGGTGGACACGAAGGCGCCGGCGTTCTTGCGGTAATAGATCACCGGCAGCCCGATGCCGGCGGTCGGCACGCCGCTGGCCGCGTCGGTGATGGTCGACGCCAGCGCGCGGTTGGACGTGCTGTTGGTGTTGGCGAGCGGCGTGTAGGCGATGAGCGGCGGCGCCAGGTCGATGCCGTTGAAGTTGCCGGCGTCGGCGCCGATGTCGACCGGGGTGAGCCCGCTGCGCGTCTGCCCGTCGAAGTCATCGATGACGCCGACGTCGATACCGTTGGCCTCGACGACGGTCGGGTTGGTGGGATGGATGTGGAGGTCGGGGGTGGCGTTGTTGGGGTCGTTGTACGCCGGGTTGCCCTCGATGCTGCCGGAGTCCTGGCCGACGGCGGTCTTCCACGCCGCCAGGTTGGGCACGTCGAGCGAGTTGAAGAAGCCGAACACGGCGCCCGTGCCGTTGGCGAAGTAGACGTTGTTGTTGATCGTCAGACCGGCCGGGATTGGGTGTCGTGCCGTTGATCTTGACGGCGTAGTTCTTGCCGGTCGCGCCGCTGTTGCTGCGCGCGTTGAAGAAGACGTTGTCCCTGAAGCTGCGCGCGACGGTGATCTGGGTGCCGTTGAAGGCGTAGGACGTGCCGGTGCCGGCGGTCGGGCTGCCGCCGATGTAGACGCTGTTGTGAAAGACGCTGTTGGTGCCCAAGGCCTCGTTGATGCCGTTGATGCCGGTGGTGCCGGCGTTGGTCGCGGCGGCGCCGATGGCATTGGCAGTGCCGGCGCCGATGGCGATCATGTTGTTGCGGTAGGTGGTGGTGCCGCCGGCGACGCGGATGCCGTTGACCTCGGCGGCGGCGCTGTTGCTCGCCGTGGTCAAGCCGTGGATCAGGTTGCGCGCCACCACGTTACCGGTGCCGCCGGTGAACTGGATGCCGGTGACCACCGTGCCCACGGTGGTGTTGGTGTTGGCCAATCCGAAGATCGTGTTCTGCGACACCGTCTGCATGGGCGTCGCGCTGGTCAACGACATGCCGATCAGCGAGGCGGCGGTGGTCGTCCCCGCGCCGTTGTTGTTGGTCAGGTTGCGGATCGTGTTCGACGTCCAGGTCGAGATGGCGTTCGCGGTGTTCATGCCGATGACCTGCGAGGCCGCGCCCGTCGAGGTCAGCTGGATCGAGCTCGCGACCGTGCCGCCGACGTTGTTCGTGGTGGCGTTGAACACCTTGGCGGTCGAGGTGTTCGCCCTCATCCCGTAGATGAGGAACGTGCCGCTGGCGCCCAGGTTGGTCACCGAGATGCCGCCGATGTTGTTGCTGTTGGCCGTCCAGTCGTCGACGCTGAAGTTGAAGATGCCGTAGACCTCGGTCCCGGTGGTGGTGGTGGTCGAGAAGCTCAGCGAGCCGGTGGAGCCCTGGTTGCCGATGGTGTTGCCGTTGGTGTTGACCAAGCCGTTGACGGCGATGATCCCGCTGAAAGGGGAGGCCGTGCTGGTGCCGCTCGAAGTGACGCCGGTCATGCTCACGGCGGCGACGGTGTTGTTGTTGATGTTCGACACCGTGCCGCCGGTGATGCCGTTGAACTGGATGCCGACGAACTTGCCGGTCGAGCCGGTCAGGGTGTAGGTCCCGGTCTGGGTGTTGGAGGCGAAGCCGATGACGTTGCCGGTGACGGTGAACCCCTGCGCCCCGCTGGTGGCAGTGGTGTTGGCGAGCTGAATCGCGGTGTGGAGGGCGCCGGTGGTCCAGGTCCGCGTCCCCGTCTGGTAGAAGCGGTTGTTGGTGATCGACCAGGTGTTGCAGCCGGCGTTGGCGGCGACCCCGGCGCTGGTCACCGCCGCGCCGAAGTAGTCGAAGATGTTGTTGTTGTTGACGATGTTGCCGCTGTTGCCGATGGCCAGAGTAGTGACCGAGCCGTTGCAAAGAATCGCCTTGCTGGGCAGGTTGGCGCCGGCCGGGCCGATGTTGTTGTTCGAGATGGTGTTGTTGTCGTTGCCGTTGCCGCCCGCCAGGTCGGTGCTGAAGAAGATGTTGCCGCCGTTGGTTGCGACCGAGGACGTGCTCGATCCCTGGATGTCCGAGTTGGTGATCGTGTTGTTGGTGGCGCCGCCGATGAGGCGGATCGTCGACGTGACCGTGGTCGCCGACACCGTGGTGTTGGCGATGGTCAGCGAGTTGCCGCCGGTGTTGAGGCCGTCGAAAGTGACGTTGTCGGCGCCGTTGAGGTCGATCAGCGGCGAGCCGGCGGCGATCGCTCCCGAGATGGTGCGCGCCGCGCCGCCCGTCGGGCTGATGCCGATCGTGGTGTAGCTCGCGCCGCCCGAGCCGCTGGCGTTGAGCACCGCCGGCGCCGTCTCGGTGGTATTGCCGCTGAGCCCGATGGTGATGGTGCCCTGGTGAGTCCCCAGGTTGATGGCGTCGAAGGCACCCTTGAGCGTCGTGTAGCTCGCGTTGAGCGTGCCGGCGCTAGCCGTCACGTCCACCTGCGCCGATGCGCGTGAAGGGGCGAGCAGCGACAGCGCCAGGAAGCCGCCGAGGGCGAGGAGGCTAGCCCGCCTGGAACCTCCGCGAAGAACCGCGATGACGTGGCGAGCCGACGCGCAGGCGACCGACGAGTTGGCAGTGAGCTTCATGGCGCCCCCGGTGGTTCCCGTCGGCCGTCGCGTGCCACTGGTCTCGCGACCGAGCGGCGCCGGCGAAGCTGACGGGTTTCGTTTTTCTGCTGGTTGACGAAAGCGTGATGCTACAGCAGAAGGCGGCCCGCCGGACGTCGACGTGAAGCGATTGATGTGAGCGATCTGCGTCCCGGCGCGACCGCGCATGCGTTCCAAACGTCGGGCGCAGCTTTCAGGAAGCGGCCAGCTCGCGACCGCCACCGCCGGCACCTCGCGGCGCTGTCAGCCGGCGGCGGACAACCAGGCAGCGACCTTGGCACCCTCGCGCGCGCGTAGCGCCACGCACTCGGCGACCTGATCGGCGACGCGCGCCACTTGCGCGTCGATTGCCGTGGTGTGGCGCTCGGGCGCGGCGAAGAAGTCGCGACCCTGCGCCAGACGCTCGGCGGAGCAGCCGCCGGCGAAGCGGGTGAGCGAAGCGACGCGGTCGGGCGGCAGCCGCTGTGCGAGCGCCGTCCAGTTGGCCTGCACCCAGCTCCACGCGCGCTCGCGGCCGGCGTCGTCGCCGAGCATGGCGAGGGGCACGGTGCGCAGCTCTTGCGGCCGCAGCGGGCCGGCGAGCGTGTAGGCGAGAGCGCGGGCGGCGACCTCCGGTCGTGCGAAGCGGCCGAGGGCACCGAGGAAACGATTGCGCTCTTCCGGGCTGGTCGCCGCCTCGAAGCGCTGCTTGTAGGTGTCGAAGAGCGCCGCGTCGCCGTCGAGGGCCGCCAGCTCGAGCGCGGTGGCGACGAGCCCGGGGTCGACCGCGGCGGGCCGCTGCATGTACTCGTGCGCGAGCCGCGCGCCGAGCGCTCGCACCGCCTCGTCGCGGCCGTCGTCGCCCAGCCAGGCTAGCAGCTTCGGCCGCACCAGCCCGACCGTGGGCGGTTCGCCCGCCCTGGGCAGCTCGCCGAAGCGATCGAGCGCCGGCCGCAGCGTGCGGCGAACGAAGCCCGCAAAGTCGTCGCGCACGACGTCGAGAACGAACGCCAGCCGCACCCGCTCGAGGCCGGCGATCACGGTGTCGACGACGTCGGGGTCGGGGTCGTCCGCGGCGGCGGCGAGCACGCGCAGGTACTCGTCGCCGCCGATGGCGCCGCCGTCGAGCAGCCCCGCGACGTTGCCGAGCAGCGCGATGCGCTCGCGCACCGACAGCCGCTCGCCGGCGTTAGCCGCCAGCTCGGCCAGCGCCGGCGCCGGCAGCGACCAGCGGTAGTAGCCCTGGCCGCCGGCGTTGGGGAAGAGCCACGCGACCGGCCCACCCAGCTCGACGCGCTGGTGCGCCGCGGTCAGCAGCAGCGGCCGCGTGCGCGTCGACTTGCCGTCGGACCACAGCAGCACCACCGGCACCTGCCAGCTCTCGGGCGGCGCCTGCGAGCCGACGGCGACGAAGCGGCGCTGATTCACCTCGACGACGCCGCGCTCGGCGTCGACGACGTCGAAGGCGAGCAGCGGAAAGCCGGGCTGGTCGAGGAACGAGCCCATGACCGTCGCCACGTCCTTGCCCGACGCCTGCTCCAGCGCCTCCCACAGATCCGCCGCCGCGGCGTTACCGCCGGCGTGCGCGGCGACGTAGGCGCGGACGCCGCTACGGAACGTCTCCGGCGACAGCCACTGCTCCACCATCCCCAACACCGCACGGCCCTTGGCGTAGGTGAGGTCGACGTTGCTGAACACGTCCTTGGCGCGCGGCACCGGCCGGCGCACCGCCGGAGCGCTCGGCCGCGCGTCGCTCGACAGCGTCGCCTGGATGGAGGCGACGTTCTCGTTGCCGACGCCGAGCTCGGGGTGCACCTCGTCGACGATCTTCGGACCCAGCCAGTCGGCGAACCCCTCGTTGAGCCAGAGGTCGTCCCACCAGCGCATCGTCACCAGGTCGCCGAACCACATGTGCGCCAGCTCGTGGGCGGTGACGTCGGCGAAGCGGGTGCGCGCCGCGACGCTCGCGCCTTCGGGAGGCGTGAGCAAGATGCGGTCGAGGAAGGTGATGAGGCCCGGGTTCTCCATCGCGCCGCTGCCGTACTCGGGAACGGCCACGAGGTCGAGCTTGGCGAACGGATAGCGCTGACCGAACCAGCGCTCCAGCGCGGCGAGCAGCGGCGCCGTTCCGGCGCTCGCCATGGCGGCGCTCTTCCCCTGGCCGGCGACGGTGAGGATGCGGGCGGGGATCGAGGTGCCCGGGACCTCGACGACGTCGAAGGGGCCGACGGCGAAGGCGACGAGGTAGGTGGGCAGCGGCGGTGTCTCGGCGAAGGTGACCCGATCCATGGGAGCCTCGGTGGGCCGGGTCGACGCCACCGGCGAGTTCGACGCCGCCATCGAGCCGTGCGGCACGATCAGCTCGATGCGCCAGGGGATCTTGAAGCCGGGCTCGTCGAAGCAGGGGAACGCCTCGCGGGCGTCGGCGGTCTCGAAGTCGGTGAACAGATAGCGCCTGCCGTCGACGATGGCGCGATAGAGGCCCGCCGTGCGAGTGCCGTAGTCGTTGCGGAACTCGACGCGCAGCCGGTAGCGCCCCGGGGCCAGCGGCGCCGAGGCGGTAACCTCGACGAGGTCGTCGACCGTGGGCGCCGCTTCCACCGCCACTTCCCCGTCTCCCTCGACGCGCCGCAGCGACAGCGCGACGAGCTCCATGGCCTCGGCGTGGAAGGCGAACGAGCGCGCCGGCCGGCGCACCTCCAGCATGATCTCCGTCGTACCGGCGTAGCCGTCCGCGGCGGGGTCGAGGAGGAGGGAGAGCCGCTGCGCGGTGGGCACCACGGCGTCGTCGAGCCGCACCTCGCCGGCGCCGGCGAGCAGCAGCGCGGCGACCCGCGCCCCCTCGCGCTCGCGTAGCGCCAGGCACTGCGTCACCCCGTCGGCCGCGCGGCCGAGCCGCACCTGCAGCTGCGGCGTCGTGCGCTCGGGCGCGGCGAAGAACTCGCGTGCCGCGGCGAGGCGCTCGGCCGAGCAGCCGCCGGCGAGCGTGGCGTAGAACGGCACCAGCTCGGGCGGCGTGCGCTCGACCAGCGCCGCCCAGTGCTCGCGCATCCAGGCGAAGACGCGGTCGCCGCCGTCGGGCCTGCCGCGGATGGTGGCGGGAATGACCGAGATGTCGCGGTCGCGCAGCGGTCCGCTGAGGGCGTAGGCGAGGGCGCGCTCCACCAGCTCGGGACGCTCGAAGTCGCCCAGCGCGCGCAGGAAGTGCAGTCGTTCCGCCGGGTCCTTCGCCGCCTCGAAGCGACGGCGGTAGGCCTCGAAGCGCGCCTCGTCGCCGTCGAGCGCGGCGAGCCGCAGCATGGTGCCGGCGACGTCGGCCGGCACCGCCTTGGCGTCGGCCAGGTAGGCGTCGGCCTGCGCGGTGGCCAAGGCGCGCAGCGCCGTGTCGCCGCCGGTGATCCCCATCCAGGTGAGCAGCTGCGGGCGCAGCAACGCCACCGCCTCGGGCTCGCCCGGCTGCGGAAGGTTGCCGACGCGGGCGAGCGCCGGGCCCACCGTCTGCCGCACGTAGGCCGCGAAAGGCTCGCGCAGCTCGGGCGTGACGAAGGCGAGCTCCACCTTGGCGAGGCCGTCGAGCGCGGCGACGACGACGGCGGGATCGGGGTCGCCGAGCGCGGCGCCGACGATGCGCAGGTAGTCGTCGCCGCCGAGGACGCCGGCGTCGAGCAGGCCCGCGGCGTTACCGAGCAGCGCGATGCGCTCCGGGACCGCGAGCCGCCGCGGCGCCTCCGCCGCCAGCGCGGCGAGTGCCGGCCCCGGCAGCCGCCAGCGGTAGTAGCCGACGGCGCCGGCGTTGGGGAAGACCCACTCGACCGGGCCGCCGAGATCCACCGTCAGCCGCTCGCGGTCGAGCAGCACCTCGCGCGTGTGCGTCGCCGCGCCGTCGGACCAGACCAGCGCCACCGGCACCTGCCAGCGTTGCGCCGGCACTTCGACGCCGGCGGCGTGGAAGCGCTGCTGCGAGAGCTCCAGCTTACCGGTCTTCGCGTCGACCACCTCGACGCTCACCAGCGGGTAGCCGGGCTGGTCGAGGAAGCCGCGCATCACCGCCGACACGTCGCGGCCGGCGGCTTTCCCCAGCGCGCTCCACAGGTCCTCGCCGGTGGCGTTGCCGCGCGCATGCGCGGCGAGGTAGCTCCGCACGCCGCGCTGGAAGGTCTCGGCGCCGAGCCAGCGCTCCACCATGTCGAGCACCGAACGCCCCTTGTTGTAGGCGATGCCGACGTTGCCCAGCGCGTCGCCGGCGCGCGCGATGGGCTGGCGGACGGCGGGCGCGCTCGGCCGCGCGTCGCCGTCGAGGATGTTCTGCACGCCGCCGAGTTCGTCGGCGGCGATGCCGAGCGCCGGGAACACCTGGTCGGCGACGCGGTTGCCCATCCAGTCGGCGAACGCCTCGTTGAGCCAGAGGTCGTCCCACCAGCGCATCGTCACGAAGTCGCCGAACCACATGTGCGCCAGCTCGTGGGTGAGCACCTTCGCGAGCGTGCGGCGGTCGGCGGCGCTCGCCCCCTCGGCCGGTGCGAGCAGGATGCGCTCGGCGAAGGTGATCAGCCCCGCGTTCTCCATCGCGCCCGGCCAGAACTCGGGGACCGCCACGAGGTCGAGCTTGGCGAACGGATACGGCTGCCCGAACCAGCGCTCGAGCTCGGCGAGCAGCGGCGGCGTCATCTCGCGCGCGAGGCCGGCGAGGCGCCCCTGCCCGGCCGGCGTGAGAATGCGGCCGGGCACCGACAGGCCCGGCACCTCGACGACGTCGAACGGGCCGACGGCGATGGCGACGAGGTAGCTCGGCAGCGGCGGCGTCTCGGCGAAGCGCACGGTCTGCCAGCCGGCCTCTGCAATGGTGGTGTCGGCGACCGGCGCGTTGGTGGCAGCCAGCAGGCCGGCGGGAACGGTGAGCTCGAGCGTCCACGGAATCTTGAATGCCGGCTCGTCCCAGCAGGGGAAGCTGTGCCGCGCGTCGGCCGCCTCGAGCTGGGTGAAGACGTAGTGCTTGCCCTCGGCGGCGACGCGGTAGATGCCCACCGAGCGCGGGTCGTACTCCTGGTGGAAGTCGAGGGTGAGGAGGTAGTCGCCGGCAGGCAGCGCGCGCGGCGCGGCGAGCTCGACGACACCGTCCGCGAGCGGGTGCGGCTCGAGGTGCGCCGGCTCGCCGCCGGCGAGCGGCCGCACCGCCACGTTCGAGAGGTCCATCTCCTCGGCGTGCAGGCGGATGCGCGCGGTCGGCGCCGGCACCCGCAGCTCGATCTCGACGCTGCCGCGGTAGTCGGGCGCCGCCGGGTCGAGGCGGAGCCGCAACCGCTCGGCGAGCGGCACCACGGCGTCGCCGAGGCGCAGCTCGGGCGCGCTCGTCGGCGCGCCCGCGCTCGGCGGCGCTGGCGCCGGCGCCTGGGCGTGCGCACGCGACGCCAGCAGGGCGCCGGCCGCTGCCACGAGCAGCGGTGCGCATCGCAAGCTCGATCTCCGCCACCGGTGACACAGCGACGACATCTCCGCCTCCTCTCGTCGAGCCGCGGAGTCTAACCAACAGCCGCCAGCCTGCTCCGTGTCGGCGCTAAGATCGCGCCCGTGCTGCAGGTGGCCGTGAAGGCGAAGCGGCGACCGGCCGTGGGATGGCGAGAGTGGGCCGCGCTGCCGGAGCTCGGCATCGCGGCCATCAAGGTAAAGGTCGACACCGGCGCCCGCTCGTCGGTGCTGCACGCCTTCGACGTCGTCCGCCACGACGATCCCACCGGCGCCTGGGTGGAGTTCGCCGTCCACCCGCTGCAGCGCGACGCCTGCGCCACCGTGCGCGCCCGCGCCCGCCTGCTCGACGAGCGCTGGGTGCGCTCTTCGTCGGGCCGGCGCACCTTCCGGCCGGTGATCGTCACCACCCTCGTGCTCGGCAGCAACAGCTGGCCGATCGAGCTGACGCTGGTACGCCGCGACCTCATGGGCTTCCGCATGCTCATCGGCCGCGAGGCGCTGCGGCGGCGGGCGGTGGTCGACCCCGGGCGCTCGTACCTCGCCGGCGAGCCGGTGCTCAGCGCGGACGCGAACGGAGAAGCCGACGCCGAGGGCACAGCGCTGCGACCGCTGGCCGCTGGTTTGCGATAGAGGCGGCGATGAAGATCGGCATCCTCTCGCGCCGCCCCGACATCTACTCGACGCGGCGCCTGCGCGAGGCGGCCGAGGCCCGCGGCCACCACGTCGAGGTCGTCGACTACCTGCGCTGCTACATGAACATCACCGCCGAGCGCCCTGCCGTGATGCTCGGCGGCCGCGAGCTCGACTTCGACGCCGTGGTGCCGCGCATCGGCGCCAGCAACACCTTCTACGGCACCGCCGTGGTGCGCCAGTTCGAGGTGATGGGCGTCTTTCCCTGCAACGAGAGCACCGCCATCGTGCGCGCGCGCGACAAGCTGCGCTCGGTGCAGCTGCTCGCGCGCGAAGGGATCAGCCTGCCGGTCACCGGCTTCGCGCATTCCATCAAGGACGTGGAGGCGCTGGTCAAGGCGGTGGGCGGCGCGCCGCTGATCGTCAAGCTGCTCGAGGGGACGCAGGGCATCGGCGTCATGCTCATCGACAGCGATGAGGCGGCGCGCTCGGTGATCGCCGCCTTCCGCCAGGTCGACGCCGACATCCTGGTGCAGCAGTTCGTCGCCGACGCCGCCGGCGCCGACTTCCGCGCCTTCGTCGTCGGCGGCGAGGTGATCGCGGCGATGCGCCGCCAGGCGGCGCCCGGCGAGTTCCGCGCCAACCTCCACCGCGGCGGCACCGCCGAGGCGGTGGAGCTCGCCTCCGAGGAGCGCGAGGTGTCAGTGCGCGCCGCCGCCGCCGTCGGCCTCGACGTCGCCGGCGTCGACTTCCTGCGTACCCAGCGCGGGCCGCTGGTGATCGAGGTCAACGCCTCGCCGGGGCTCGAGGGGATCGAGGGCGCCACCAGCGTCGACGTCGCCGGCGCCATCATGCGCTTCGTCGAAGGGCGCGTCGGCGGCGGGCAGCAGCAGCGGCGGCGGATCAGCGATGACTGAGCCGCCGGAAGCGCCTTCCCCATCGCCCGCGGCGACGGACCTGCTGCGCATCGGCGACAAGGTGGTGCCGCCCGGCAGCGCGGTGCGCCTCGACCTGCCGGTGGCGCGCCTCTTCACCGGCGGCTGGCTGTCGCTGCCGGTGACCGCGCTGCACGGTGCCCGCCTCTTGCCGGATGGTCGGCCCGGACCGCGCCTCTGGCTCGACGCCGCCATCCACGGCGACGAGCTCAACGGCATGGAGATCATCCGCCGCGTGCTCGCCGTGCTCGACCCGGCGCGGCTCGCCGGCGTGGTCATCGCGGTGCCGATCGTCAACGTCTTCGGCTTCGTGCAGCAGACCCGCTACCTGCCCGACCGCCGCGACCTCAACCGCGCCTTCCCCGGCTCGTCGCGCGGCTCGCTGGCGGCGCGTCTCGCCCGCCTCTTCGTCGACCAGGTGGTCGCGAAGTGCCAGTACGGGATCGACCTCCACACCGGCTCGCAGCACCGCACCAACCTGCCGCAGATCCGCGCCCACCTCGCCGACCCCGAGACGCGACGCATCGCCGAAGCGTTCGCGGCGCCGATGATGTACACCGCCGCCGAGATCCCCGGCTCGCTGCGCGCCGCCGCCCGCCGCCGCGGCGTCCACCTGCTGGTCTACGAGGCCGGCGAGCCGCTGCGCTTCGACGAGGCCGGCATCCGCACCGGCGTCGACGGCGTGCTGCGCGTGCTCGCCGCGCTCGGCATGTGGGAGGCGCCGGGATCGCCGGAAGGCCCGCCGCAGCCGCGCTCCTTCGAGGCCGAGGAGGCGGCCTGGGTGCGGGCGCGGAGGAGCGGCATCTTCCACCACTCGGCCAAGCTCGGCGAGCCGGTGAAGCGCCACCAGCAGCTGGGCTACATCACCGCGCCGTGGGGCGACGAAGCGGTCCCCGTCAAGGCGCCCTTCGAAGGCATCGTCATCGGGTTCACCAGCAACCCGCTGGTCTATCGCGGCGACGCGCTGCTGCACGTCGCGCGGGCCAGCCGCTCCGCGCTGAGAACCGCGTCGGGTTGACGCTTAGGCTTTCGTTGGGCCGCACGAGGGGTGAAATCTCTCGCTCGCGTCCGTCTAAGCAGGCGACCGCCATGAAAGCTCGTCTCGCTCTGGTCCTGGCCATCGCCTGCGGCGGCTGCGTCTCCGGCTCCGTGAGGATCGTCGACACCGAGGCCGATGCGCGCGCAGAGGGGGCGGCGAAGCTCACCGCTCTCGCCGCGAACGTCGCCGGCCGGCTGCGCGAGCTCGAGGGCTCGCTCGGCCGCTGGGAGGAGTGTCTGAACCGGGGCAGCTGCTCGGCGCGCCAGTTCCTCGAGGCCACCGAGTCGGCGGAGCTCCAGATCCTCGCCGCTCCGGAGCTGGCGGCCCTGCGCGACTGGGTACAGGAAGGGTACCGCGCCGCGGAGCGGCAGCTGGAGAGCGGCGGCGCCGGCACCGCCGGTGCGCGCTACCGTCCGGCGGCGCTTCGTGAGGGACAAACGCGGGTGCAGTCGGCGCCCACCGGCGGTCTCTTTGCCTGGGTGCGAGGCCTCATCAGCCGGCCACGCGAGCTCGCCGAGAACAACGACCTCATCACCGACATCTGCGTCGTCAGCTCGCCCAGCGACGCCAGCTTCCTCATGTGGCCCAGCAGCGAGCCGTCGCGACAGTGGGGGACCCGCACGACCGGCCGAGTCGCCAGCGTCTCCCGCGGCAGCTACGCCTTCAGGCTCACCAAGGGCTCGCTCGCCTACGCTTGTCCCGGTCCTGCCCAGGCATGTCCCAAGCTCGACCTGGTGACGGACCGACGGCCGGTCTTCGACTGCGCCCTGAACGGCTCGGGGTGCAAGCGCCTGGAAAGGGTTGCCGCAGGCTGCCGTGACTGATCCCACGGATCGCTCACCGGCTCCGCCCACGAAGCTGGCCCAACAGTTCGTCCGCTACTTCGGCGGCTTCGCGCTCGGCGTGGGGCTGGCGCTCGTTCCGGCCTTGCCGCTGAGCGTCCTCTTCCCCAACGACCTGCGGCCCGTGCTCGTGGCGATCTCGGCGTTCGTCCTGGGCGTGATCGCCCTGGCGGTCCAGTTCGTCTCCAGCGAGCGACTCTCACGCCGTCTCGTCCGGCGTCTCTTCATCGTGGCTTTGGCGGCGGTGGCAGTCGGGCTCGTCCTCCTCGTGCCCATCTACCTCACCCGCGTCGTCGAGCTCGACGTCCCCGCCGCCGAGCAGTCAACCCAGAGGTTCGTGGTCGGAAGCGAACGCTTGGACCCACCCGCCTGCCCCTGCCCGAAGGGCCAGAGCGACAAAGACTGCCTGAAGGAGTACATCTCCGCCGAGCGCATAGCGCAGTGCTGGGGGAAGCCGGACCTGGTCTATAGCCAACTCTGGCTGTTGAGCGGCTTCGTCGTCGTGACGACGGGCTTCGGCGCCATGATCGGGGCCCTCTTGCTGCAGGGGATCGCCATCAGGCGGGAGCAGCGCCAGCGCCGCGCGCGGTCGGGCCAGCGCAAACCTCGTCGGCGGAAGTCTCCTCCGACCGCGGCGGACGCCTCCTAGAACGCGCCGTTCTCGTTCGGCGAGTCGGCGGGGATCTCCTGGCCGACGTCCCACAGCTCGGCGACGCGGTCGCCCTCGAAGCGAAAGACGTGCACCGTCGCGATGCCGGCGTCGCCCGGCCGCAGGTGCACCAGCGAGTGGACGGCCACCAGGTCGCCGTCGGCGAGCACGTGCTTGGCCTCCAGGACCTTGTCCGGGAACTCGGCGGCGTTGTCGTCCATCCCCTTCGCCAGCGAGTCGCCGTCGCCGGGGAAGAACGGGTTGTGGTGGCGGAAGCCGCGGGCCACGTGCTCGGCGAAGGCCTCACGCGCGCGGCCCGACGCCGCCGCGCGCAGGAAGGCGACCGCCGTGTCCTTGCGAGAGCTGGTCATGGTCGCGGTGGCTGCACGCGAGATGCCATTGCCAGGTCACGGCTTGGCCGGTAGACCAAGCGATGCGGCCGCGGCCGCGGCGATCTCCGCGGCGGCGCCGCCGAGCTGGCGCTGCACGTCCGGCGGCGCGCCGAGGTAGCGGCGGGCGAAGACGTGTTTGCCGTCGGCGACGCGCACGAGCTGCAGGAAGAGCAGCTGGTCCGCGACTCGGTAGCCGCCGGAGGCGATGAAGGCCACTCCCAGCTCGCGGCCGACGTCGGTGTGGGGACGCAGCGTGCCGCGCAGCGCGGCGGTGGTCGCCGGGCCGACCACGTCGAGCTTCGGCTGCGCGGTCAGCGCCACCACCAAGGCCTCGGTGAGCGGCTCGTCGACCGCCTCTCCCGGCGCCCCGAGCGGGAGCACGGCGATGCGGATCGAGCCCGTGTCGGCAGTGGCCGGGGCTCGGCCGCTCCGCTGCCACGCCCAGCCGGCGAGGGCGAGCAGGATGACCAAGGCGCCGGCCGCCGCGGGCGCCGACCAGCGCGGCCTCGGTGAGGTCGGCGTGGCTATTGGCGCACCGACGTCGGCGCTCGTCTCCATCTCGACACCGATCGGCTCGGCTGGAACCAGCAACCGGTACCCACGCCGCGGTAGTGTCTCGACGTAGCGCGGCTCGGCTCCGTCGTCGCCGAGTGCCGCGCGCACCTGCCGCACGGTGTAGGCGAGCGCCTGGTCGATCTCGACGTGCTGCTCGGGCCAAAGCTCGGCGCGCAGTCGGTCGCGCGACACCAACTCGCCCGGGCGCTCCAGCAGCAGCGCCAGGAGGCGCGCCGCCTTCGGCGGCAGCCGGTTCCCGCCCGCGGGCCCGACGAGCTCGCCGGTCGAGGCGTCGAAGAGCAGCTCGCCGATGCGGTAGCGCCGAGGCGCCTCCATCGCCGGGAGACTACCGCGCGGCGGCCACTGCATGTCCGGTGGAACCGACGCCTCATGGTTTCCTCAGCCTTTCCCCATGCCGCCGCCATGGCCTCGCGGCTGCGCTGCTCGTAGGTTGACTGCATGACAAGGAGGCCCGCCATGGATGCCACAAGCCCGTCGATCACGAGCCGCCGCCGTTTCCTCGCCGGACTCGGCGCCGCCAGCGCGACCGCCGCCGTTACCGGTACGGTTCGCGCGTTCGGCGCCGAGAACCGGCCCGCCGGCTACGCTGCCCGCACGTCGACCACCGCCGCGCCTGACGCCGCCGCGGCCGTCCCGCTCCCCGACTGGTTCCCACGCCAGGACCCGGCGCTCGTCCAGCAGGTCGTCGGCGCCGCGCACCGCGACCTCGCCGAGGTGACGCGCCTCGTCGAGCAACGCCCCGAGCTCGCCAAGTCGCAGTGGGACTGGGGCTTCGGCGACTGGGAGTCGCCGCTCGACGCGGCGAGCCACACCGGCCAGCGCGAGATCGCCCTGTTCGTGATCCGCCACGGTGCCCGCCCCACCATCTTCTCCGCCGCCATGCTCGGCCAGCTTGAGGTGGTCCGCCAGTTCGTGCTGGTGTCTCCCGGCATCCAGGGCACGCCCGGACCGCACGGCATCCCGCTGCTCGCCCACGCCAAGGCCGGCGGCGCGCCCGCCGCCGCGGTCGTCGAGTACCTGGTGAGCGTCGGCGGCGCCGACGGTGGCCCGCGCCAGGCGCTCGCCGCGGCCGAGCACCGTCGCTACCTCGGCGTCTACCGCTACGGCCGCGGCGAAGGCGACGTCTTCGAGGTTGCGCCGTCGATGAACGGGCTCGGCATCGCGCACCGCGGCGGCTCGGCTCGCCGCCTGGTGCCGCTCGGCAACCACGAGTTCCACCCGGCCGGCGCGCCCTCGGTGCGCGTGCGCTTCGAGCTCGGCGGCGAGCTGGCGACGGCGGTGGCGATCTACCAGCCGGAGCTGGTGGTGCGCGCCGCGCGCGCACCCGGCGAGACGACGCCGGCGGCGGAGCGTTAGGAGCTCGGCCAGTCGGGCTCGCCTGGCAAGTGAGCCCCTGCGGCGCGGCGGTGAGCAGGTCCGTCGCGCGTTTGCGCTAGAGGAAGTAGGAACCCCGAACGTGTCTGGGCGCCCGAGCGCCGCGTGCGCAGGCGACGTCCAGAACGCTCACCACTCCCATCTTGCGGAAGGAGATCCCATGAGCCGCCCCACCGTCACCCGCGTCCTCCCCATCCTCCAGATGATCGCCCTGCTCGCGCTGCTGCTCCCCGCCATTGCGGCGGCGGCGCCGGCCGCCCGCCCGGTCGCCGACGGGCTCGCCGAGCCCCCCTGCGCACCCGCCGGCCCGTCGCTCGCGGATCTCGGTCTGGAACCCACCGCAACCGCCGCCGCTGTCGACCCCTGGGAGCCGAGCCTGAGCTCCCCGCCGTCCTCCTCCGCCACTCCCAACGCCGATCCGATGAATCCCATCTTCTCGGCCTATGGCGGCGGCCATCGGGTGTGCCTGCCGGGTTGCACCCAGGACGGCAAGTGTTGCGACCACATGCCCAACTGCGAGTGCAATCCCTGGTAGGTGTTACCGGCGCCGGGGCCAGGTACCCGGCGCACCCGGCTCGCCCTCGAAGCGCAAGTCACCAAGTGGCGCGGGTCGGGCTGCGCCCTATCCGAAGATCAGGTGCGCGAAGACCGGCTCGACGTCCCAATAGATCATCGCCACCGCCGCGACGTCGAACGCGGCGTGGGCGCACATCAGCATCCACAGCCGGCCGGTCCTGGCGAAGATCGCCCCGTAGACCAGGCCGACGATCGTCGCCTGCTGGACACCGGCGAGCCCCTGTATCGGGTAGTGCGCGATCCCGAACAGTCCCGCCGTGAGCAGCACGATCGACAGCTTGGCGAACGCGCTCGCGCCGAAGAGCTTGCCCAGGCGTTCGAACAGGTAGCCGCGGAACAGCGTCTCCTCGCCGAAGCCGGCGCCGACGATCACCAGGTAGAGCATGCCTGGCAGCGCCGCCGTGTTGCCGGCGAGGTAGTGGTAGGCGTGGTTGATCGCATCGGCGCCCAGCAGCGGCATGACGATCGCCTTCATGGTGACTTTGAACGCGACGCCGAAGACGACGCCGATCGCCAGGTCGCGACCCCAGCTCGCCGGCCGCACGTAGCCGATCTCGCGCCACGGCGTGCCCGAGCGGCGAGCCCAGACCAGCACCAGGACGGCGCTCAGCGGCACGAAGAGCAGGTTGCCCGCCAGGATGACGACGATGGCGAGGATTCCGATCGGCCGGAATCCACGCAGCGCGGCGGCGACGCGATCGTCAGTCGCAACCTCGGTTGCGTCAGCGGTTCGCGCTTCGACCAGCGCCTCAGCCACACGTTCCGATACGACCGGCGGCTAAGCAGGTTTCAGCCACCCCTGCTGGCGGCGCCCGCGCTCGAGGCGACAGCTATTGAGGCTGCGTCGACTCGACGAGGAAGCGCGCCACGCGCACCCGCTCCTCGACGGTGAGCACCTCGCGGAGCCACTCGCGCAGCGGCTCGGCGCTGCGGAAGGCGCGGCGGTTGGGGCTCGCGGCGTTGCGGAAGATGCGCTCGACCTGGAGGGCGAAGGTGGCGTTCTCGCCGATCAGCGCCGCGGTGCGCTCGACCTGCTCGGCTGCCCGCGACAGCAATTGGATGAGCGCCTCGGTCACCGGCGCCGGGAAGAGGGTCGCGTGGGTGACGTCGACGACGCCCACGTACTTGCCGTGGATCGCGCTCACCTTGGTCTTGTAGTCGAGCGCGAACTGGTGCACCTGCTCGATGGTGAGCGGGCTTGCGAGCCGCACCTCCACCAGCCGGCCCGCCACGTTGTCGATGTGGTACATCGCGGCGTCGGTCAGCCCGCGACGGGGAGCGGCGCCGGCGGCGGCGGCACCGGCGGCGGCTCCGGCGGTGGGGCCGGGAAGAGGTCGTAGCCCGCCTGCCGCAGGATGCACAGCGACCAGGCGCGCTCGAAGTAGTACAGCGGCTGCAGCAGCGTGTGGTGGATCACCGGCAGGAAGCCGAGGCAGCAGGTGAAGCAGCCGGCGAGCAGGGTGCTGAAGAAGATGATGATGCCGAAGACGATCTTGAGCAGCAGGTAGACGATGAAGGTGCCGAGGTTGCCGGCCACCAGCTTCCAGGCGACGCCGAGCGCCTTGCCGCAGGGCACGTCGAGCTTGATCTGCAGCGGCGCCGCGAAGTCGCGCAGCAGGATCGAGAACAGGCTGAGCGCGATCACCCACACCACGAACAGCAGCACCAGGCCGACGATGCCGAGGATGGGGCCGGCGCTCGCGCCCTGCGTGAAGAGCGCGACGGCGAGGAAGATGCCGGGCACCACCAGCGCCAGCGCACCGAACCCGCCGATCATCGAGGCACCGAAGCTCCAGCCGAAGTAGGACCAGGCGCGGTCGGCGTGCTCGCGCCACGGGCGGACGACGTCGAAGCGGCCGCTGGCGACGTTGTCGGCGTACATGAAGACGCCGCGGCTGTTGATCCAGAGGACGATGGCGATGATGGTGACGACGAGCACCAGCGCGATGGCGCCGACGGCGAGGATGACGACCAGGTGCTCGCCGATCCAGTCGCGGGCGTTGCCCATCGCCTCCTCGACGCTGGCGGTACCGACGTCGCCGCCGCCCGGCATCTGGGGCGAGCCGCCGGTGCCGCCACCACCGCCGCTGCGGCCGCAGCGGTCGAGGAAGGCGATGAAGCCCAGCGGCAGCCAGCGGTTCAGGCGAAAGGGGAAGAGCCGCCGGCGCACGATCTCCATCGCCTCGCTGGCAGCGGTGGCGGCGGAGAGCGGACGCGGGGCGAAGGGCGCGATCATGGCAGCGGGCGAAGTCTAACTCTGCACTACGGCCGATGTCGCCGCTTTATTGCGCCGCGCCGAGAGCGCCAGCCACGCCATCGGCAGCACCACCACCGCGAGCGCCAGCGCGCCGTCGAGCCGGTAGGCGCCGCCGGGCTCGGCGAGGAGCCGGATCGCGGCGGCGCCGCCGAGGCCCAGCCACGCCGCCGCCAGCCAGGCGAGCGGGTTGCGGCGCAGGAAGCAGAGGACGAGCAGCAACACGCCGCCGGCGAGGACGACGAGCGACAGCACGCCGGCGGCGTACTCGGCGGGCGTGCGCGCCGCCGCGGGCAGGAGCGACAGCGCGAAGAGCACGGCGAGCAGCGCGCGCCGGCCGGCGGTGCGGAAGTGCCGGCCCACCACCGCGGCGGCGATGGCCGCCATCGCGGCGACGAACAGCGTCGACGACACCACCCGCGTGACGTCGGCGAGCCAAGGCACGGCAGCCTCGACGCCGGCGGGCCACGAGACGCCAGTGGCAAGGCGTCCCTGCGGCACCAGCCCCTCGACCAACTCGCGCAAGGCGGGCAAGCCCAGCGCCAGCCCGAGGGCGACGACGCCGCCGACCAGAGCGTCGCGCGCGTAGATGCGATGCGCGCCCGAGCGCCACGCCGCCAGCGCGTCGGGGTAGAGCGCCGCCGCGAGCCCCGCCACCAGCGCCGCCCCCACCAGGATGCCGAGCGCCGCCACCGCCAGGCTGACGCCGATGACGACGGCGAAGGTCGCCGCCGGCATGGCGGTGTCGTAGGCGCTCCACAGCAGGTCGAGCGACAGCACGAGGCGCAGCAGAACGGCCGCGGCGGCGATCGAGCCGAGCAACACCGCGACCTTCCAAGGCATCTCGCCGGCGCGCATCTTCGCCACCAGCATGAGGAGGGCGAGCGCTCCCAGCATGCCGGCGAGCGGCAGCTTGAGCCAGCGCACGACGACGGTGAGCGCCGTCTCCTTCTCGCGCGCGCGGCGCCACGCCTCGGGGACCTTCACCTCGCGCGTCCACGAGCCGACGACGCCGCCCTGCACCACCACCTCGTGGCGCAGCTTCGCCTCGCCGACGCCCGGCACCGCGAGCTCCCACACCAGCGTGTGGTCGCGGCGCGCCTTCTCGTCCTTCTCCGTCTGCTCCTTGAGCTCCACCTCGTCGGGGTCGAGGCCGCGGGCGAGCAGGAACGCGCGGGCAAGCGCGAACGCCTGCTGCTCGTCGAGCCGCGCTCCCGGCGCGTCGTCGAGCAGCGTGCGGCGGAAGCCCACTACCTTGCCGGTGTTGGCGTCCACCGACACGAAGTGCTCCTCTTTCTGCCCGGGCACGAAGAAGCGCACCCGCCACAGCGGCGTCGGCGCTCCGGTGGCGTAGACCTCGTTGGCCGCCCTCAGACCGCCCTTCTCGAGCAGGTAGGCCGCGGCGGTCGGGTCGGTGCGGTCCATCATGCGAACGGCGCGGCGGTAGGCGGCGACGTCGAAGCCGGCCTCGCTCAGGAAGGCGGCGGCCGACTCGCGCGCCGAGTCGCGCGTGGCGCGCAAGGCGACCCAGTCGCCGAAGCGGTCGATCGGTGCGAAGGCGAGCGCTGCGACGCCCGCCGCGAGCAGGAGGCCCCAACCGATGCGCGTCCAGGCGAGCGGTTGGTAGCCGAGCGTCACCGGCTCCGGCGCCGCGGTGACGGCGGGCGGTTCAGCGGGCGGCGCCGTTCCCTCGGCCGCATTGGTCATCTCCACGGGCAGGAACCCGCCTCGTCGGCCATAGGCGATCGCGGCCACGATGAAGAGCAGGAGAAAGACCCCCGCCGAGAGGCTCCCCGACACCTGGTAGTAGAGATTGGGCGAGCGGATGAGCACGAACGCCGTGTAGAGCGCGTCGACCGAGAAGTGGCAGATCACCACCGAAGCGATGCCGAAGCGCAGGAAGACGAGGCCGAAGACGACGCCGGCGAGCCCCACCTCGACGCCGCGGATCCACCACGGCTGATTGGCGTAGGCGGCGTGGCCGAAGCCCCAGATGAACGCCGAGAGCACGATGGCGAAGGCGGTGCTGCGGAAGAGCCGCTCGAAGAACGGCACCGAGAAGGCCCGCGAGATCAGCTCCTCGGAGATCGCCGGCAGGAAGCCGAAGAACAGCACGTAGACCCAGGGGAAAGCGGTCGACAGCAGGTCGGAGTAGGCCACGTCGCGTGGCGACCAGGCGCCCAGCCGATGGGCGACGAGGTAAAAGACGTTCTCGTAGGCGAAGAAGAAGCAGGTGAGCGTCAGCCCGACGAGCGTGGCGACGAACGCCTCGCGCGTCCCCCACGCGCGCCGGCGCAGCAGCGAGCTCATCGACAGCCGCTCGGGGAAGCGCTCGCGGTAGATCGGCTCCGCGGCGGCGGCGAGCAGCAGGATCAGCACCCCGACGGCGAGCCCGCCGGCGACGGCGACCAGCACCCGCCCGACGAGGAAGCCGCCGAACGACGCCGTGGTGTCGTAGTCGTAGAGGTCCGAGGGCAGGCTGTTGAACTGCGAGACGGTGAGCAGCACGCAGGTGATGCCGCCGAGGATGGCGGCCGCCCGCCAGCGCACGTCGCCGCGCCGCACGCGCGTGGCGAGAAACGCCAGCATGGCGATGACGGTGAGCAGCAACAGCAGGTTGTCGACGAGGTTGGCCACCTCGTTCTTCGAGCGCAGCTGCTGGTAGCCGCGCACCCAAACGTCGGGCACTTTGAGCCACTCGCGGTAGCCGGCGACCGCGCCACCGGCGACGTCGACGGCGACGCGATAGTCGGCGCCGCGCACCTCGCTGCCGACGACCTTCCAGGTGAAAGCGTGGTCGGTGCGGTGCGGGCGTTTCTGGGTGGAAGCCTCGACGAAGGCGAGCGAGGCGAGCGGGCGTCCCATCGTGGAGGCGAGGAAGGTTTCGGCCAGCCTACGGGCGTCGTCGACGGGAAGATCGGGGCCCGGAGCGTCCTCGGCGAGCAGGTGCTCGAAGCCGACGACCTCGCCCTTGGTCGTCACCTCGACAGCCAGCTCCTCCTTCTGCAGCGGCTTGAACCAGCGGTGGCGCCAGCGCCAGAGACGGACCGTCGTCTCGAGCAGGCGATTGGATTCGGCGACGCCGAGCTCGCGCTCGAGGAAGGTCTTCTGCTCGTTGTCGAAGCCGAAGACGGCGGCGTGGCGGTACGGCCTGGGGTCGAGGTGGAGACGGGAGAGGAACGAGATGGCGACGGGGACCGAGCTTTCGCGGGTGACGCGGAAGTCGATCGAGGCCTCGGGGAAAGCGAGGAAGTAGTACCTGACGCCGACGAAGAGCGAGATCGCCGAGATCAGCGCGCAAGCGAGTAGCAGGCGCTTGTCGGCGCCGGTGAGACGTTCGAGGGCCACGGGGGCATCCTATGGGAGGTGAGCGGGACGAGTGCGGCCGGCAAACACCGAGATCGTGTTCGCCCGGGTCGGCCCGCATTGCTTTACACGACGGGACTCGGTTCCGGCCTCAGCCCGGCCACTCCTCCACCAGGTCTCCGAACGTCTCGAGGGGCAGCGTGTCTAAGCCACCTTCGGCAGTGGGGACGACCCACCGAAGGTCCCGCCAAACCTCACCGCGCGCATGCAGCAGCCTGTTAGTTCGGGGGTCCCACGAGGCGCTTCCGCCGTCCCGCTGATAGAGAACGCGAAGAAGCTCGCCGGTTGTTGCGTCCCATAACCTCGTCGCGCCGTCGTCGGCACCCGAAACGATCACCGCACTGTCCGGCGAAAACGCACAAGACCGAACCGAACAGGGGTGCCCCTTCAACTCCCAACGGGCCTTTCCAGAGGCCGCCTCCCATAGGCGCACCGTCCCATCCCAACCACCCGAAGCAATCACCGCACCGTCCGGCGAATACGCGCAGGACCTAACCGAACTGGAGTGCCCCTTCCACTCCCCACGCACCTCTCCAGACGACGCGTCCCACAAGCGCACCGTTCCATCATCACCAACCGAAACGATCGTCGCACCGTCCGGCGAATACGCGCAGGAATGAACAGAACCGGAGTGCCCCTTCCACTCCCCACGTGATTCTCCAGAGGCCGCGTCCCACAAGCGCACCGTCCCTTCCCAACCACCCGAAACGATCACCGCACCGTTCGGCGAATATGCGCAGGACTTAACAGGACCCGAGTGGCCCCTCCACTCCCCACGCACCTCTCCGGACAACGCGTCCCACAAGCGCACCGTCCCATCGTCACCACCCGAAACGATCACCGCACCGTTCGGTGAGTACGCGCAGGACCTAACCGCACCGGAGTGCCCCTTCCACTCCCCACGCACTTCGCCAGACGACGCGTCCCACAGGCGCACCGTCCCATCCCAACCACCCGCAACGATCGCCGCACCGTCCGGCGAGTACACGCAGGACCTAACCGGACCGGAGTGCCCCTTCAACTCCCCAAAAGCCTCTCCAGAGACCGCGTCCCACAAGCGCGCCGTCCCTTCCCAACCACCCGAAACGATCGCCGCGCCGTCTGGCGAATACGTGCATGACATGACCCCCCCGGGGTGCCCCTTCCACTCCGCAAGTGCCTCTCCAGAGGCCGCGTCCCACAAGCGCACCGTCCCATCTTCACCACCGGAAACGATCGCCGCACCGTCCGGCGAATACGCGCAGGACCTGACCGGACCGGAGTGCCCCTTCCACACCCCACACACCTCTCCAGACGACGCGTCCCACAAGCGCACCGTCCCATCTTCACCACCCGAAACGATCACCGCACCATTAGGCGAATATGCGCAGGACCTAACCGAACCGAGGTGCCCCTTCCATTCCCCACGCACCTCTCCAGACGACGCGTCCCACAAGCGCACCGTCCCATCTTCACCACTCGAAACGATCACCGCACCGTCCGGTGAATACGCGCAGGACCTAACCGGGCCGGAGTGCCCCTTCCACTCCCCACGCACCTCTCCAGACGACGCGTCCCACAAGCGCACCGTCCCATCTTCACCACTCGAAACGATCACCGCACCGTCCGGTGAATATGCGCAGGACCTAACCGGACCGGAGTGCCCCTTCCACTCCCCACGCGCCTCCCCAGACGACGCGTCCCACAAGCGCACCGTCCCATCTTCACCACCCGAAACGATCACCGCACCGTCCGGTGAATACGCGCAGAACCTAACCGGACCGGAGTGGCCCTTCCACTCCCCACTCACCTCTCCAGACGACGCGTCCCACAAGCGCACCGTCCCATCCCAACTACCCGAAATGATCGACGCACTGTCCGGTGAGTACGCGCAGGACCAAACTGAACCGGAGTGCCCCTTCAACTCCCGAAGTGCCTCTCCAGAGGCCGCGTCCCACAAGCGCACCGTCCCATCCCAACCACCCGAAACGATCGACGCACCGTCAGGCGAGTACGCGCAGGACGAAACCCAACCAGAGTGACCTCGGAGTGCCACCAACCGGCGAACGCTCGGTACCGACTGTCCAGGATCTGGCGCCATGAGCATCCCGGCCACCCTCTCGCCGACCGTCGAGCACAGGACTCCGGTGCGATAGAGCGTGGCGCCGCTCCAGTTCGCGCCAGAGATGCTGCAGAGGCGCAGGACGGCCCCGTGAAGGCGTGCGCCTGCGAAGCCCGCTTTCTCGAGCCGGCAATCGTGGAACTCAGCACGTTCGAGCCGCGAGTCGGCGAAGCTCGCGCCCTCGAGACGCAGCCCCGCGAAGACCGTCTCGCGGAGGTTCGCGGCATCAAATTGGGCGCCGCTCAGGTCCAGCCTCGGTTGTGTGGGCACCGGTTTCGTGCGCAGGTCCCAGCGTGCGAGCTGCGCGCCGCGTAGGTCGGCGCCGCGCAGGACAGGCGTCGGGCGCCTCTTGCGGTAGCAAGCGAAGGCGAAAGCCACCAACAGCTCGCTCGCCTGCGACCGATACGGGACCCGCCACGAGCCGAGGCGGCGCAGCACCTCGCCGTCGCCTTCCTCGACGAGCATCTGCCCCAGGAACTCCAGCGTCTCCGCGCTGGGGATCGCCATCGCCCAGCGCTCCGGCCGGTCGTCGCGGATCGCCTGCAGCAGGTACTCGGCGAGGAACAGCTCGGCGAGCGAGCTGTGAGCGAAGCGGAATCCGGATTCGCGCTCGGTGGCGCTGTCCTCCCGGACAAGGAAGTGGGAGTTGCGCAGGTCCTCCTCGAGCTTGGCGCGGTCGATCCAGTCGTAGCGGCGCGAGCGGTCGGCTTGCGCATCGCGCCAGGCGTGAAACCAGGACTCGAGCTCGCCCGCCGGCAGCAGCCGCTGTCCGCGTCGCCACAGCTCGGCCGCCAAGTCGGCAGCCAGGTCCAGCTTGTGCTCTGGCTTGACGTGCGTCTTGCCGCGGTCGCGGTCGAGCCAGTCGCGGACGATCTCGCGGTAGAGGCTGACCCCTTGCACCTGGCGCCCCTCGGCTCGCCATTGCTCGAGGCGCGGCAGGAGCCGGCCGATCTGGCGCAGCAGGTAGGGGCGCGAAACCAGGTCGCTCAGGTCGTGGACGGCGCGCACCGTCGCCATCGCCCGCTCGACGTCGAGGTCGGGCAGCGCTTGCCGCAGGTACTGCTCGATCTGCTCGTCGCTGAACGGCAGCAGCAGCAGCGCGCCGAAGCGGTCGCCGCCTCGGTCGGCGCGGCCGCGCTCCATCAGGTTGGCGTGTTGCTCGCGCAGCGAGCGGAAGAAGTGGGTGCGGCAGGAGACCAGCACTCGCGACGGGCCCGGCTTCTCTCTCTCCCCGTCGCGGGACGGCAAGATACGCAGCAGCGCGTCGGTGAGCTGCTGCCCGCCTGCCTCGGAGAGGTGGACGAGGACCTCGTCGAGGCCGTCGAAGATGACCAGCGCCCCTTGCACAACAGAGCTATGAACGTCGTCCGGCGTCGGCTTCGCCACTCCCGGCTCCGCCCGCCAGCCGCGCTCGATGCACTCGCGCAGCACGTCGTCGAGCGTCGGCACTCTCTCCACGGTGGTCGCGGCGCCGGAAGCGTCGACGTGCGGTGTCCGCAGGCCAGTCACCTTCTTGAGGTCAAAGTAGAGCGGCACCAGGCCCGGTGAGCTTCTCCGCTGCTCCTCCAGCTCGCGCGTTAAGCGCTGGCAGATGATCGTCTTCCCCATCCCGTACTCGCCAAGCACGGCGAAGTAGGGAGGGCCGTCTGGATCGGCCAGCCAGGCGCGTAGCAGCTCGAGGGCCGGGGTGCCGCCGCGCTCCTTCGGCCGCGCCGCGCTCTCCGCGGCCAGCCGCTGGGCGTCGAGTGTTGTGCGCTCGGCCGGGTTCTCGAGCAGGACCCCAAGCTCGCGCGTGGCGTCGAAGTCGGCCGTCTCCGCCACCGGCGAGATCGCGGCCGGTCGACCCGCTCGTGGCCGCGGCGGGGCGGCCGCGGCTGGGCCGGGAACCGCGGCCCTAGCGGGCAGCGGCTCCGGCACGCCGCCGTCTATGGTCCAGCGCGCCACCCACGCGGCGCGAAAGGCGGCGTCGCGCTGGATCCTCTGCTTCGCCTTCCCCTTCGGCTTGCGGCCGTCGGCGAAGTCGGCGACGGCCTTGATCACCAGCCAGTCGGTGCGCGCGTTCTGGCAGGCGCGCACCAGGCCGTGCGCCTCCATCTCGCCGCCGACGGCTTCGCCCCCGGTCAGGCCGATCACCTCGTCGCGGAATCCGCGGTCGTCGATCAGCTTCTGTCCGGAGAGCACGTGGCCGACGCGAACGGTCGGCCACGGCCCGCCGGTGCGCTGGCCGCGTGCGATCGTGTGGCGCACGCGCTGCAGCCAGCGTTCGGGAGCGTCTGTCCGCGCCTCGCGCAGGGTCGGCGGGCGGTCCTGGTTCACGCGCTGCCGCTCGTAACCAACCACCTGGCTCGCCACCAGCACGTCGCCGTAAGCCTGATGCTTGCGGTCAACACCGAACGCGACGCCGACGGCCAGCACAGCGTCGGGGTGCCAGTCAGCGATCGTCTGTTGGGCGCGCTCCAATGCCGCCAGCCCGCCCATCTCGCACTGCGCGTGAACGACGCGGTAGCCGCCGATCGTGCCGAGCTCGTCGTAAGTGCGCTCACCCTTCTCGACCGCAGCCGGCTGCCTCCCCTCACCGAGGAACGCGTCGAGCACCGCCTGCGTCTCGTTCTCGTTCACCGTCAGCACCACGACGACCGGCGGCAGCGACGTGGCCTTCTGGTCGATCAACGGCCCCGACGTGCGGGCATCCTCGATCTCTCGCATGTCGGCCGTAGCGATGATCGGCACCTGGCCGACGAAGGCGACGCGACGCTGGCCGCCGAGCTTCTTCGCTCCGCGGACGTCGAGGCGCAGCGACAGCTGCACGGCTTCGGCCGCCTCCGCGAGGCGCTTGCGGAGCCGCTCGAGGGCCTTATTGTTCGCCGGCGACGGTTCCTTGCTCCCGTAGAGACCGCGCACGACCGCCACGACGCTGGTGTCGAGCGTCTCGTCGTCGATGGTCTCGGCGACCTTCCGGAGGGCGGTCAGCTCGGCGGGCGCCATGACGTCCGATAGCCTGGCCAGCGCCGCCAGGATGGAGTCTCGACGCAGCTTCATCGGTTGCCTCCTCGCCGAGGGAACCGGGAGATCGCGGCGACCAACGCGACGTTGAGGCAGACAATGGCAAGCCCGACCAGGGACAGCGGCTTCGGAACGGTGAGCAGCCTCGACAGCGCCTCGACGACCTCAGGCATGGCGACACTCCCTGTCGTTGAAGTCGTATTACTGTCTGAATGCTGACAGAAGGGCGCCATTCCGTCAACACGATTGGGACAACTAACCGCTGAGAGCTCGCCCGGGATCGGTCGGTGCCCCGGACCGCGCGCGCGGTGGTGGTGCGATACCCGGGCGCAGAATCGTCCGCGCCCGTGGTCGAGCGTGAGCCGATGGGGTAGAAATCGGAGCCGAAGCCGAGCCCTTGCTCCGCCTCGCCGCTACCCCGCCTGCTCCGCCCGCGCTCGGATCGCCTGCAGCCACATCCTGCGGATCAACGCACTGCCGGGGTAGATGGTGCGCCAGTAGGCGGCGAAGCGGCGGCGGGCTTGGTCGTCCGTGGCGAAGATGCGCGTCTCGGTGACTACGCGCGTCCAGCCGCCGCCTGCGTCGTCGAGCCGGAAGTTCATTACCGCCTTGGCGTACCCGGGCTTGTCGAGCACGATGAAGGCAGCGGGTGTGAATTCGCGGCGGAGCCGCTGTCGTTCTTCGGGAGGCAGACGTAGCAGCTCGGGGGGCACGACAACCAGCGTGCCGAAAACCAGCTCGCGCTGCGGCTCCGCGGCGAGCATCATGAAGCCGGAGCCGAGCGCCACGTCGAGGATCGGCCGGTCGGCCGGTGCCGCCAGGATGCTCTCCGGCTCGCGCCGTCCCGGCGCCCGCGGGTGGCGGATCCAGGTGAGCAGCCGGAACAACCGGATCTCGCGCGCCGTCACCGCTCGGATGGCCCGCTCGACGCTCGCGGCGTCGGCATGAACGCGAGTCTCGTGCCGCTCGCCAAACTGCCAGGCGGGCACGATCGCGTCGAGCCGCGTGCGAGGCTGCGCGACGCGCATCGTCGGTGCCGGCAGCAGCACGGCGACGACGCTCAGCAGCACCCCGCCCGCAAGCACCGCTGCCGCGCGGCGACGACTCGAGATGCGCAACCACCGCAGCGGGCGCACCAGCGTGACCACGCCGACGAACGCCAGCACGAGACCGGCATAGAGCAGCGCGCTGCCAAACATCCGCCTAGACTATGACCGGTATCGCCGTCGAAGCACTTTGCGATCGTAGATCTCGCCGCGCGTCCACCGGCCGCCGCGAGAACGGCCACTCGTGGCCCAAAGTCGCTCCAGCTCCTCGAGCAGCGCCGCTCGATCGGCCGTCGCAACTACACGCTCGAGCTCGAGGCGAACCAACCCGTTCAAGCTCTGGCCTCGAGCGCGTGCACACCGACGCGCTCGCGGGACGAGCTCCTCGGGCAGAGAAAACGTGACGTTCATCGCATCTGCTCTCAGCTCACAGGATACGAGCGCGCAGATCTATGTCCACGCCATCGTGCGGCTCCCGCGGGACCTGGCGCGACGCTAGGATCTAGCCCATGGATCCCGTGCGCCGACGCGCCCGACTCGAAGCGCTCGCTGACGAAGCGAATCCGGCGCGCCGGCGACTGGTGGCGCTGGCGCTAGTGGCGGATCGTCTCGCCGAAGACGGCATCGAGCCGATCCTCGTCGGCGGCGCCGCGCTGGAGATCTACACCGAGGGCGGCTACGCCACCGGCGACATCGACCTCGCACTGCCCAACGTGCCGGAGGTCGACCGCGCCTTCGCCGACCTCGGCTTTCGCAAGCAGGGACGCTTCTGGGTGCGCGAGGATCTCGATCTGCTCTTCGAGGCGCCCGCCCCCGCCGGTCTGCCCGGCGAGACCTCGCCGCGCACCGAGCTCGCAGTCGAAGGCATGCGTGTCGTCGTCATCGGGCTCGAAGACCTGCTCCTCGACCGCCTCCGCGCAGCCGTACACTGGCAAAGCGGCGAAGACCGCCGGTGGGCGCGGCGGCTCGTGCTGCTTCACGCTGCGCGTCTAGACTGGAGCTACCTTCGCGACAAGACCGCGGCGCAAACCGCAGAACGCGAGGAACTCGATCGGCTGCAATCGGAGACGCAGGGCCGATGATCCCTTACGAAGAATTCAGCGCAGAGATCCGGCGCTTACGCCGCGAGCGTTGGGCGGCGATCCTTGCCAGCGAGCCGCCGGGAAGGCCCGCGGGCCGGCGCCCGCGCGATCCCGAACAGGAGGCGCTACTGCTCGCCCTCGATCGGGCTCGAATTGAGCGACGACGGAAGAAGGGCGAGTAGCGGGACCTGATAGCCGAACGCGTCCTCGGCTTCCTCATTCAGCTCGCGCGCAAGCGCGTTGACGATCTTCAGGTCGTCGGCGTCCTCACCGCACTTTGGCCAGATCAGTCGAGGTTCTGCGCGCATGCGCTCCTTCGCGCGCGTCATCGCTTCTTCCCGCGCGAGAAGAAGTCGCCCAGCGCCCCGAATCCCGGCGCCTCGGTTGGCGCGTGCGCGGTCGAGGCCTCGGCTTCGTCCGCCGCGGCGGCGAGGGTGAGCGCGATGCGCCGCCGTTCCGGCTCGATCGACTTGACCGCCACCTCGATCGTGTCGCCCACCTTCACCGCCTCGCGCGGATGGCGGATGGGCTTGCCGCCGCCGAGCTCGGAGACGTGCAGCAGGCCGTCGACGCCGGGAGCGAGCTCGACGAAGGCGCCGAAGGTCTCGAGGCGCGCGATGCGCCCGCGCCGGCGCGTGCCGGGCTGCAGTCGCGCCGCCTCGTCGAGCCAGGGGTCGCGCACCAGCGCGCGGCGTGACAGCGAGATGCGCTCCTCGCCCTTGGCGTCGGTCTTGATGTCGAGCACCTGCACTTCGACTTCCTGGCCGACGGCGAGGACGTCCTGCGGGTGGGCCACGCGCGCATGGCCGAGTTGCGAGACGTGGAGCAGGCCCTCGATGCCGCCGAGGTCGACGAAGGCGCCGTAGGCGGCGAGCGACGTAACCGTGCCGCGCACCACCTTGCCCGGTGCGAGCTGCGCGCGGGCCACCTCGGCGCGGGCCGCCTTCTCCTCCTCGATCAGCGCCCGCCGCGAAAGCACGAGGTTGATGCCGCGACCACGCCCCTCCTCCATGCGCGTGATGCGGAAGCTCAGGCGCTGGCCGACGAACTCCGCGGCGTCGGCGACGTAGCGGCCGTCCAGCTGTGAGATGGGGCAGAAGGCGCGCACGCCCGCCACCGTCACTTCGACACCGCCCTTGATGACGGCGGTGACCGTGCCCTCCACCGGCAGCCCGTGGGCGTGCGCCTGCGCCAGCTCGGCGGGCGCCGCCTGGCCGCGGCCGCCGCCGCGCACGCGCAGGACGACGCCGTCGTCGCCGGTGCCCACCACCATCGCCTCGACCTCGTCGCCGACGTTGACGGTGCGCTGGCCGTCTGCGTCGAGCAGCTCGGCGAGCGGGATCACGCCTTCGGCCTTGCCGCCGAGGTCGACGAAGGCGCTCTCCTCGCCGAAGCCGACGATGCGCCCGCTCACCTTGTCGCCGGCCTGCGGCCCGCGACTCTTCGGCCTCGCCTCGTCGCCGCTCGCTGGCTTCTTCTTTCGTTTCGCCGCCTCCGCCTGCTCGCGCTCGTAAGCCGCGAACAGCGAGGCGAAGTCCTCGGGCTTCTCGTCGGGGGCGTCGCTCATCGGGATCTCCAGGGGGGTATCGCTCGGCGCCGCGCTACGCGCAGCCAGGGAGGGCGGGGCGAGATCTTAGCCGAGCCGAGAGGCTTCGCCCGCCGCACCAAGCCCCCGAGACGCCGTGGCTATACTACGCGCCGCCATGTCATCCGGAGTCGGGAAGAAAACGGTCTTGGTCACCGGCGGTGCCGGCTTCATCGGCTGCAACTTCGTGCGCCTGCTGCTCGCGGAGACCGACTGGCGGGTCGTGGTGCTCGACAAGCTCACCTACGCCGGTCACCGCGAGAGCCTCGCCGACCTCGAGGCGCACCCGCGCTACCAGTTCGTCCACGGCGACATCGCCGACCGCGAGCTGGTGCGCCGCACCTTCGCCGAGCACGCCCTCGATGCGGTGGTCAACTTCGCCGCCGAGAGCCACGTCGACCGCTCGATCGAGAGCCCGGGCGACTTCGTGCACACCAACGTCGTCGGCGCCTTCCAGCTGCTCGACGCGGCGCGCGGGCACGTCTCCCGCGACGCCGCGCGCCGCGAGGGCTTCCGCTTCCTCCACGTCTCGACCGACGAGGTCTACGGCACGCTCGGCGAGGACGGCCTGTTCTCGGAGCAGACGCCTTACGCCCCCAACTCGCCCTACGCCGCCTCGAAGGCGGCCGCCGACCACCTGGTGCGCGCCTACTTCCACACCTACGGCCTGCCGACGCTGCTCACCAACTGCTCGAACAACTACGGGCCGTTCCAGTTCCCCGAGAAGCTGATCCCGCTGATGGTGCTCAACGCCGCCGAGGGCAAGGCGCTGCCGGTCTACGGCGACGGCGGCAACGTGCGCGACTGGCTGCACGTCGAGGACCACTGCCGCGGCATCCTGCTGGTGCTGCGCGAAGGCGTGCCGGGCGAGAAATACAACCTCGGCGGCGGCAACGAGCGCACCAACCTGCAGGTGGTGGCGGCGATCTGCAGCGCGCTCGAGGAGAAGATGCCCGCCGCCGGCAACCCGGCGCTGCGCGCACTGGGGATCGCCTCGTACGACCAGCTGGTGCGCTTCGTCCCCGACCGGCCGGGGCACGACCGCCGCTACGCCATCGACGCGGCCAAGGTGCGCCGCGAGCTGGGCTGGCAGCCGCGCTACCGCTTCGAGGAAGGGCTGGTGCAGACGGTGGGCTGGTACCTCGGCAACGCCGACTGGTGCGAGGCGGTGCAGGCGCGCGGCTACCGGCGCGAGCGGCTGGGCCTCGTCGGCGCCTGATCGGCGCGAGATCCGACATGCGCGTTGTCACCACCGAGCTGCCGGGCGTCTTGGTGATCGAGCCCGCCGTCTACCGCGACGCGCGCGGCTTCTTCCTCGAGAGCTACAACGAGCGCCGCTACCGCGAGGCCGGCATCGCCGACCCCTTCGTCCAGGACAACCACTCGCGCTCGGCGGGCCGCACGCTGCGCGGCCTGCACGCGCAGGTGCGCAACCCGCAGGGCAAGCTGGTGCGCGCCATCGAGGGCGAGATCTGGGACGTGGCGGTCGACATCCGACCCGCCTCGCCGACCTACCGGCGCTGGGTCGGTGTCGTGCTCTCGGCCGAGAACCACCGGCAGATCTGGGTGCCGCCCGGCTTCGCGCACGGCTTCTGCGTGCTCTCCGAGATCGCGCAAGTGGAGTACAAGGTGACGGCGCCTTGGGACCGCGACGACGAGGTCACCATCGCCTGGGACGATCCCGCGCTCGCCATCGCCTGGCCGCTCGAGGAGCCGCCGCTGCTCTCCGCCAAGGACGCCGCGGCGCCGACGCTGGCCGAGGTCGAGCCGCGGCTGCTCAGGACGACCGGTACGCCGGCTTGACGGCGGAGCTGTCGGCCGCCGACCTCGAGCAGCTCGCCGCCCGCGGCATCGACGCGCGCGAGGCCGAGCGCCAGCTGCGGCTCCTGCGCGAGCCGCCGCACCCCCCGCGCCTGCTCCGCCCCTGCACGGTAGGCGACGGCATCCGCCGCCTCGACGCGCACGAGCAGGAAGCAATGCGCGCCACCTGGCGGTCGTGGACCCGCGGCGAAGGGGCGGCCAAGCTGGTGCCGGCTTCGGGGGCGGCGAGCCGCATGTTCAGCACGCTGCTGCCGCTGTTGGAGGAGGAGCCCTTCCCCACGCCGGCGGAGCTGTCAGGGCGCGCCGCCGCGGGGGATGCGTCCGCGCGCGACCTCGAGCGGCTCTGGAGCGAGCTCCCCCGCTTTCCGTTCTTCGACAAGCTGGCAGCCGTGTGCGCTGCGCGCGGCACCCCGCTGTCGGAGCTGAGCGAGCGGCGCGACGGCCGCCGACTGCTGCGCCTGCTGCTCGGCGACGACGGCCTCGGTCTGGCCTCGCGGCCGAAGGGCCTCATTCCCTTCCACCGCTACCCGGACCACCAGAACGCGGAGAGCGGCTCGCGCACCGCCGCCGAGGAGCACCTCTGGGAGGGCGCCGCCTACATCGCCGACGAGGACGGCGACGCCCGTTACGCCTTCACGGTGCCAGCCGAGTCGCGCGAGCGCTTCGCCACCGAGCTCGCCGCGGCCGCTGACCGCCTGCAGCGGGCGCGCGGGGTTGTCGCCAAGGTCGAGCTGTCGGTGCAGGACCCCGCCACCGACACCCTCGCCATCACGCCCGACGGGGAGCCCTTCCGCAACGATGACGGCTCGCTGCTACTGCGCCCGGGCGGCCACGGCGCGCTGCTCGCCAACCTGTCAGCCCTCGCCCCGCCGGGGAGCCCGGGCTGGGAATGTGCGAGCTGGGTGCTGATCAAGAACGTCGACAACGTGCAACCCGAGCACGCCCACGAGCTGGTGGCCCATTGGCAGGGCGTGCTCGGCGGCTTGCTGATAACGATCGAGAACGCCGTGCACGACCATCTCGAGCAACTCAGCAGCGCCGAGGGCTTCGCGGCGGAGGAAGACGTGGCAGCGGCGGCTTCGGCGCGATTCCTCGTCGAGGAGCTCGGCGTCGCCGAGGCGGCGGGCTGGCCCAGCCAAAAGGGGGGCGAGCCCTACCGACTGCTGCGCCAGCGCCTGCTCCGGCCGCTGCGGGTGTGCGGCGTGGTGGAGAACCGAGGCGAGCCGGGGGGCGGGCCGTTCTGGGTCCAGCGCGGCAGCGACGAGCCCTCGAAGCAGATCGTCGAGCGCGCCGAGATCGGCGACGACCCGGCGCAGGCGGAGGTCTTCGCCCGCTCGACCCACTTCAACCCGGTGCTGATCGCTGCCGGCCTGCAGCGACAACTTCGCCCGCCCCTACGACCTCGCCCGCTTCGTGGACGACCGCGCCGTCGTCATCGCCAGGAAGTCGCACGCCGGCCGGCCGCTGCTTGCGCTCGAACGCCCCGGCCTGTGGAACGGCGCCATGGCGGGCTGGAACACCGTCTTCGTCGAGGTGCCCGCCGAGACCTTCGCGCCGGTCAAAACCATCTTCGACCTGCTGCGCCCCGAGCACCAGCCTTAACTACGACAACACGTACTTCTTGATGAACTCGACGACGGCGAAGAACAGGTAGTCGGAGTTCTCCTTCTTCGCGAACCCGTGCCCCTCGTTGAGGCCGAGCAGGTACCACACCGGCGTCTGCCCGCGGCGCACGGTGGCGACGATCTGCTCCGCCTCGGTCTTCGGCACCCGCGGGTCGTTGGCGCCCTGCACGACGAAGAGCGGCTTGCCGATCCTGGCCGCGTTGTTGAGCGGCGCGATGCGCTCGAAGAAGGCGCGCATCGCGGGATCGCGCTCGTCGCCGTACTCGACGCGCCGCAGGTCGCGCCGGTAGTCCTCGGTGTTGGTGAGGAAGGTGTTGAAGTTGGAGATCCCCACCAGGTCCACCGCGGCGCGGATGCGATCCGGGTAGTGGGTCGAGACGGCGAGCGTCATGTAGCCGCCGTAGCTGCCGCCGTAGATCAACACCCGCGAGGCGTCGAGGTCGGGCGACTGCGCGATCCAGTCGAGCAGCGCCCCGATGTCCTTGACCGAGTCTTCCCGCCGCATGCCATTGTCGAGCTTGACGAAGGTCTTGCCGTAGCCCGTCGAGCCGCGCACGTTCGGCTCGACGATGGCGACGCCGAGCTGGTCGAGCAGGTAGTTCCAGCGCCCGCGGAAGGTCGGCTGCGCCTGCCCCTCGGGCCCGCCGTGGATGATGATCACCACCGGCCGCTTGCCGGTGAAGCGCTTCGCCGGCCGGTAGAGGAAGCCGGTGATCTCGCGCTCGTCGAAGCTCTTCCAGCGGATGACCTCGGCGTCAGGCAAGTCGTCGAGCACCACCGGACCGACCTCGCTGTTCGTCCAGCGCTCCAGCTTGCCGGACGCGACGTCGAGCGAGTAGACGTCGGAGGGGATGCGCGGGCTGGCGACGCCGAACGCCAGCCGCGTGCCGTCGGGGTGGAAGCCGAGGCTGCCGATGACTCCGGCGGGCACGCCGGCGACCGCGCGCTCGGCGCCGCTGCTGGTGTCGAGCAGGTAGAGCTTCGACAGCCCCGCCTCGTTGACGACGAAGGCGATGGTGCGCCCGTCGCGGCTGATGTCGAAGCCGTCGACGTCCCAGTTGCGCGCCGCGCTCACCCGCTTCACGGTCTTGGCCGTGAGGTCCAGCAGGCCGAGGTAGGCGAACTCCTCGCCGCGGTCGGTGATGACGTAGGCGTGCTTGCCGTCGGGGTGGAAGAGCGCGTTGTTCCACGACACCGGCTCCTTGTCCTCGGGCGTGACCCGCGTCTTCGTGCCGGTCGCGAGGTCCACCAGCCAGAGCCGGCTCTCGTTGACCGAGATCCCCTCGTTGGCGAGCAGCTGCCCGTCGTCGGGCGACCAGTCCTCGACGCCCCAGCCGCCGCCCTTCACCTCGAGCAGGCGGCGGTCGGACTGGCGCTGCAGCGGGTCCATCACGTAGAGGTCGCGGTCGGCGCCGTTGCGACGCGTCGAGCCGTAGGCGATGCGGTCGCCGGCGTTGCTCCACACGATGTTGCCGTTCTGCGAACGGCCACCGTCGCTGAGCAGCGTGATCTGCCCGTCGGCGAGGTCGGCGCGGAAGATCTGGCGGAACTCGTCGCCGCCGCGGTCCTTGGTGAAGAGGAAGTACTTGCCGGCGTTGGGCTCGTAGAGGGCGCCGGTCACCGGCTCGGGGAAGAAGGTCAGCTGCGTGCGGTCGCCGCCCGGCATCTTCACGCGGTGGATCTGCGTCGTGTTGGCGAAGCGCGTCGCGATCAGCAGCTGGTGCTCCACCGGGTGCCAGTCGGCGAAGCCGGCGCTGCGGAACTCGGTGTAGCGCCCCACCTCGTCGACGAGGGCGCGCGGCACGGAGGGCAGGCCGTCGGCGACCAGGCTCGCGGGGGGTGCCAGCACCGCCTCGTCGGCGGCGATCGCGGCGTTCGTAGCGACGATGGCGAGCAGGAGAGCGAGGACGGTACGGCGCATGGGGGATCTCCTGGAGGTCGGGCGGCGATCGCCGCCCACGGGATGATGGTCGAGACCACGTGATGCCGTCAACGCCATCCGTCGTGGCTCGTCGTTCCATCTGTCGTACACAGGTCGGCCCGCCCGCGGCGCCGCTAAGATCGCGGCATGCACCTCCATCGCTCGTCTCGCGCCCGCGCGCTCGCCGTCGCGTCGTTCCTCGCCGGCCTGCCGATCGCCAGCCCCGCCTCGGCGTGGTTCACCGTCGGCCACGCCAAGGTCGCGCGCGCCGCCGTGCGCGCGTTGCCGCCGGATGTGCCGCAGTTCTTCCGCGATGGCGCCTTCGGCGTCGGCGAGGCCGCCGTCGACCCCGACCTCTTCAAGGACCGCAACCTCGTGGCGCTGCGCGCCGCCGAGGACCCGCAGCACTACCTGGATTGGGAGCTCATCGCGGGGATGCCGCTGCCCGCCGACCGCTGGCTCTTCACGGCGCAGGTCCTCGAGCGCAAGGTCGACCCCAAGAGCGTCGGCGTCCTCCCCTACTCGCTGCTCGAGAGCGTGCAGCGCCTCACCATCGCCTTCGCCGAGCACCGCCGCTACCCCGACGACCCGTACATCCGGCAGAAGGCCCTCGTCTACGCCGGCTGGCTTGCCCACTACGGCGGCGACCTCGAGCAGCCGCTCCACACCACCATCCACCACGACGGCCGCGCTCTTCCCGACGGCAGCACCCCGAAGACCGGCATCCACCAACTCGTCGACGGCCTCTTCGAGCGCGTTCCCTTCCACGAAGCGGCGCTCACGCGGGACCTGCCGATCCAGGTCTACGCCGACGTGTGGACCGCGATCCAATCCGAGCTCACCGCCAGCCACGCCCTCGTCGACCGCGTCTATGCGCTCGAGGCCGAGCTGCGTGCGGCCTTTCCGCCAGCGCCCCCGATCGTGACGACGACGGGGACGCCGGCGCCGACACCCGCCGCCACGCCAAAGCCGCCGCCCCCGATCCCGGCCTCGATCACCGCCTTCACCGCCGAGCGCTACCGCGCCACCGCCAGCTTCCTCGCCAGCCTCTACCGCACCGCCTGGGAACAGTCCGCCGCGATCCAGCTCCCGTTCTGGCTGGAGCGCCCGTCGTCGCCAGTGCATTAGCGGCGCGAGTAGGATCGCGACGACATGCGCACGGTTCCCCGCGGACGTCGGGACCTGCTTCTCACCGCCATACTCCTAGGGTGGGCGACCGCCGCCGCGGCGCAGCCACCCCCACCGCCTCCTCCACCTTCCCCGCCCGATGATCCCAGGGCGGTCGTCTCACGCCGCGAGCTGCTCCGCCGCGTGGACCGCGCCACCCTGGCGAAGAAACACCACATCGACACGCGTCTGCTCGAGTCCGTGGACCTCGGCATGCTCCTGTCGATCGACGGCATCGAGCCCAGCGCACCCGTGGCCGGCGGCGAGCTGCGCGTGGCGTTCACGCTCACCAACCTCACTCGGCGACAGGCGCGAGGCACGACGATCGGTCAGTTCCAGGGGAAGCCGCTCGTCAACGTCGACGGCTCCAGCCCCACCGCGATAGACCTCGCACCCGGCCTCTCGCTCGAGGGCGTCCTGCGTACCAAGTCGCCGCTCCTCGCGGGCAGCAGCCTCGCCCAGCTCCTGTACCGGGACGGCGTGAGCTGCTGGCAGAAGCCGGGCCCGCACGGCCAGCCCCTCGACGTATGCGTCGCGGAGGTGAGCGCGGAGGCTTCCGCTAACCTATCGATCGCGCCCGCGCCCACGGCCGACACGGATTACGACGGCGTAGCGGACACACTGGAGGCCCGGCTGCTCTCCCGCTTCCGACCCTACTACCGCTTCTCCATCGACGGCGGGGACGAGGACAACCACCCCGCGGACGCCGAGTGGTTCGTGCGCCGGAGCGAGCTCATGGACCATCACTCGGAGACGGACACGCCCGTCTTCACGAAGGACCAGCTCTCAGCCTCTCCTTCCCTCATCCTGAACGCCCTCTCCATCGGCCCTTCGCGCATCGCTGGCCGCCCCGGTCCCTCGAGCTACCGCTTGAACCTGTCCAACGAATTCCGGGGCGGCGAGCCCGACTGGAACCGCATCAAGGCGGAAGCGACCGGGCTCTACGGACACGTGGCGCCCCTGCACGAAGACATGGCCGATCTCGCGAGGATCACCGCGTACAAGATCGAGTACTGGCAGTTCTACGCCTTCAACCCGGTCCCCGGCCAGATCGAGTGCTCCACCGTCAGCGACGCCCACGAAGGCGACTGGGAGGGCGTCGAGCTGGTGGTGGAGGCGACGCCCGACCTCCCCATCCGTAGCGTCCGTCACAACGTCCACTCGACCGACGTCGTTTTCGCGATCGCGGCGACCATCGGGCTGCCGATCTCCGCGGGACAAGGCTTCCGGGAGCACCTGGGTCCAGGCGCCTCGATCGTGGACGGCTTCGACCTCTACGTGAACCGTGACCGCGAGGCGCGGCACAACGGGCGCCTCCGGTTGTTCTGCGACGAGGATGGGTGCACGCACCCGGTCGTCTACGTCGAGCACGGCGGCCACGCGTCGTGGCCGACCCAGTACTCGACGTGGCCAGTCGTCGACAAGCACGGCGGCGACTCCCCCCACGCCTACCTCGTCGCGCCGCCCGTCAACCTAGGTGAAGTTGGACACCCGAACCCATCGTGCACGGCGTGCGCCCTCGTCCTCGGCTTCAACGGCCACTGGGGCGCGTGCGGCAGCGATCCGCCGCACGGGCCCCCTCTCAAGGACTCCTGGGGCAAGCCTTAGGCCGCTTGGCGACAACAAGCGTCACCAGAGAAACGCGTACCCCACCTTGACGAAGAACGTGCGATCCGTTCGCGTCAGGTCGACCTGGCGCACACCCTCCTGGTCGAAGCCCAGCGCGTTGTCGGAGTAGCCGACGAACAGCACCGTCTGCGGGTTGAGCTTGTACGAGAACAGCAGCTGCGACAGCAGCGTCTCGGTCTGGTCGCGCACCGGGAAGCCGTAGAGCGCCGGGTCCTGCTCCAAGTCGCGGTACTGCAGGATCCCGCGCACGAACATCCGCACGTTGAAGTTGTAGACGGCGCGCAGCTGCGTCAGGTTGACGGTGAAGAGCTCCTGCCCGCCCTCGACGTCCAGCCGCTGGTAGCTGTGCGACAGCCGCGTGTTGAGGTGGCGTCCGAGCTTGAGCTCCACCGCCGGGATCAGCCGCAGCTCGTCGGCCGGCCGGTTGTTGGCGAAGTCGATGGTCTCGCCGACGCGCGTCGTGAGGTCGAGCTTCATGGCGCCGGTCGGCTGCGCGCCGAGCACGAGCCGCCACCAGTCGAGGCCCTCGTGCAAGGTGTCGCCGATGAGGAACTTCTCGCGCCCCAGCGTCAGCCCCACCGTCGACTGCCACGGCCCGAGGAACGTGCCGAAGAGGTACTGCCCGTCATCGGTCACGTCCCCCGCCTGGTTCTCCGTCCGCAGCGCCTCGCCGCCGATCTCCAGCCGCGTCCAACGCGCGCCGGGCTGGGGCCAGAAGATCCGCGTCAGCACGGCGTCCGCCGTCCGCACGTCGACGCGGCCGACGAAGCCGCTGTCGGCGCGGAACGTCTCGTCGAGGTCCTGCAGGAAGAGCGAGCCCGCCCAGTTGCGGCTGAAGTGGTTGTAGGTCGCCTGCCAGCCGTCGCCGTCGAAGGCGCCCAGCGGCTGGCCGAACGCCTGCGCCACCGCCCGCGGGTACTCGGTGTCGGAGCGCAGGTACTGCACGCCCAGCGAGTCGGTGTCGGTCATCTGGAAGAAGCCGTCGATGCCGGCGACGCGGTTGTGGTAACCGTTCTCCCCCTCGCGAGCGGCGTAGAGCGCGCCGACCGTCGACTGCGTCAGCACGTCGCGCCGGTAGCGCAGCACGCCGGCGGTGACGTCTCCCGGCGCGAAGCCGAAGTCGGTGCCCTGGTTGGAGGGGATGAGGAAGTTGTTGACGCGGTCCGAGGTGACGAAGAGGCCACCGCCGTTTTGCCCCGACTTGCCGGTCGCCTTGAGCCCCCATCGCGGGTCGGCGACGGTGCGGGTGAACACCGCCTGGAGCGGGGTGGCGAAGAACTCGCTCCCCTCGAGGAAGAACGGCCGCTTCTCGGGGAAGAAGAGGGCGAAGCGCTCGTTGACGTCGAGCTGTGCCGCGTCGGCCTCGACCTGCGAGAAGTCGGGGTTCACCGCCGCGCCGAGCGAGACGTTCGGCGTGATCCCCCAGCGGGCGGTGAGCCCGGGCTCGGCCTCGGCGTCGCCGGAGTCGAAGCTGCCGTCGGGGAAGGGCGCGCGCAGGTCGGTGCGGGTGCCGGTGACCGTGGGGTCGAGCTCGAGGTTGCGCCCCGGCTCGACGCCGGCGAAGCCGACGTACTTGTTGAACTGGCAGAAGCCGCAGCCGCGGTCGCGGTCGGTGGGGTGGTCGGCCATGCGGTGGCGCTGGTTGCGCGGCCACGAGCGGCCGAGCTCGATGCTCCAGGTGAGCTCGCGGCCGCCGCTGGGGAAGCGGATCTGCTTGAAGGGGATGGCCACCTCGACGACGTAGCCCTCCGCGGTGATGCGGCCGGCGGAGGCCCAGATGAGGTCGAACGACCAGTCCTCGCCGCCGGCGCCGTTGATGGCGTCGGCCTGCACGCCCAGCGGGTTGACGCGGAACTGGTAGGCGCGCCGCTCGTCGTTGAAGGTGTCGATGAGGAAGACGACGTGGTCGTCCTGCACGAAGGTGTCGATGGAGTCGCGGTCCATGAGGTGGGCGCGGATCTGCCCGGGATCGGGGTCGTGGGCGCGGAAGGCGACGTAGAAGTTGTCGCCGTCGTAGGTGACGAGCCCCTCGGTGGCGACCGGCGGCTCGACGTTGTCGCCGGGCGTCCATTCGTAGCGGATGGGCACGGAGGTCGCCTGCTGCCAGGCGGGCTCGTCGAGCACGCCGTCGACCTTGATCTCCGAGGCGGCGCGCGACACGCGGAAGGTCTGACGCGGGTCTGCGGGCGACGCGGCGGCCTCGGGAGCAGGGGTCGCCGCGGGCGTGGGCGCAGGCGCCGGCGCCGGCGGTTGAGCGGCGACTGCCGCCGCCAGTCCGATACCGAGACCGACGGCGGTAACGCAACGTAGGAGCCGATGGTGCATGGGGGTGCCTCCTGATGGCAGAGGAAACCCGGGCGCGTCTCCTCCGTTATGTACTGCAGGCAGCAGTGTGGCCCAGGGAGCGGCGCGAGTCCTGAACCTGTCGATAGGAAACCCGTAAGATTCTTCCGGCAAGGCCGCAAACCCCCATGACGCCCCCCCGCGAGCACGCCACCGTCAGCCTCCACCCGGCCGCGGACACCGTGGTGGGCTTCGGCCCGTTCCGCTTCGACCGCGGCAACGGGCTGCTGTCGCGCGCCGGCGAGGAGCTGCCGTTGCCGCCGCGCGCCCTGGCCGTGCTGTCGGTCCTCGTCGAGCGCGCCGGCCGTGTCGTCGGCAAGCACGAGCTGCTGCAGGCGGCCTGGAACGGCGCCTACGTCACCGAGACCTCCCTCTCCGAGGCGGTGAGCCTGCTGCGCCAGACGCTGGGGGACGACTCGCAGCGGCCGGTCTACATCCAGACCGTCCACCGCCGCGGCTACCGCTTCATCGCGCCGCTGCGGGTGGAGGAGCCCGGCCCGCGTGCGCCGATCCTGCCCGCTCGCGAGCCCGGGCCGCGTCTCGCCGCCGTGGTGCCGCTCGCGACCGACGAGGGCGTTGTCGGAGCCGCGTCCACCGCTCGAGCAGAAGACGACGAAGCCGAGCTGCAGCGCGGGATGGTAGTGAGTCAGCCGCCGACGGCGCCGAGCGCGCGCCGCCGTCCGCGGCGCTGGCGCTCGGCCTCGGCGCCGCCGTGCTGATCGCCGCCGCCGTGGCGGGCGGCTTCCTCGCCGGCCGCCGCTCGGTACCGCCGCCGGCGCCCGCGACGGCGACCCGCTTCGCCTTCGCGCCGCCGGCAGGCTGGAAGCTCGTCGGCTTCCGCCCCAGTCTCGCCGTCTCCCCCGACGGCCGCCGCATCGTCTTCGCCGCCTTCGACGGCAAGGACGGCAAGGCCCTCTTCGTGCGCGACCTGGGCGGCCTGATAAGCCGCGAGCTCCCTGGCACCGCCGACGCTCACACGCCCTTCTTCTCCCCCGATGGCTGGTCGGTGGGCTACTTCGCGCGCGGCGAGCTGCGGCGCATCTCGCTCGCCGGCGGACCGCCGGTGACCATCGCGCCCACCTTCGGCGACGGCGGCAGCTGGGGCGACGACGGCACCATCGTCTTCTCCAGCGGCCGCCCGACGTCGCTCTACCGCGTTCCGGCTGGAGGCGGCAAGCCGCAACGGCTGACCACCCCCGTCGCCCACACGCGGCGAGGTCCAGCACTGGTGGCCGCAGCTGCTCCCCGGCAGCGAGGCCGTTCTCTTCACCGCCTGGTCGACGACCCTCTACGACGCGCGCGTCGAGTGGCTGTCGCTGCGCACCGGCGAGCGCCGCACGCTGGTGGTGGGGGGCGCCTCCGGCCGCTACGCCGACGGCCGCCTCCTCTGGGCACGCCCCGACGGCACCGTCGTCGCGGCGCCGTTCGATCTCGGCTCAGCGCGCCTGCTCGGCGAGCCGGCGCCGCTGCTCGCCGACGTCGTGCCGCACCCGTTTTACGCCTTCGCGCAGCTTGCGGTGGGGGGCGACACGCTGGTCTACCTGCCGGGGACCGCGACGCCGCTCGGCCAGCGACGCCTGGCACGGCTCGACGGCGACGTCGAGCGGCCGCTGCCGACGCCGTCGCGCTTCTTCCGCAACTTGCGGACGGAGCCGCGCAGCGGACGGCTCGCGGCAACCCTGCTCACCCGCGACCGCTCCGACGTCTGGGTGGTCGACCCCGAGAGCGGCGCGATGAACCGGCTCACCTTCGACGGCTTCAACATCGAGCCGGTCTGGTCGCCCGACGGCGAGTGGGTGGCCTACTCGTCGAACCGCCTCGGCCCCTTCAACGTCTTCCGCAGCCGCGCCGACGGCAGCCGCCCCACGGAGCGCATGCTGGAGGGCAGCCACCACCAGCACCCGAGCTCGTTCTCGCCCGACGGCCGCGAGCTGATGGTCGGCGACGTCGGCAACGACACCGGCTTCGACTTCTGGGTGCTCGACCTGCGGACGAAGCGGCTGCGGCCGTTGCTGCGCACGCCGGCAGACGAGATCTACGCCGTGTGGTCGCCGGACGCACGCTGGTTCGCGTACTGCAGCGACGAGAGCGGCGAGTGGGAGGTCTTCGTCCATTCCTATCCCGACCAGGGCGGCCGCTGGCAGCTGTCGACCGAGGGCGGTTTCGACCCGTTCTGGTCGCTCGACGGCAAGACGGTGTACTTCCACCGGGACGGCAACGTCTGGGCGGTGCCGCTGGCGCCGTCGGGGCGCGAGCTCAACCCCGGCGTGGCGAGGCAGGTGACGCGGCGCGACGACCTCGCGTTGGCGTCGGCGGCGCCCGGCGGCGGCTTGTACGCCATCCTCGAGCAGCGCCCGCACAACCTCGAAGGCACGCCGGCGGAGGTGCGGGTCGTGACGGGGTGGCAGGCGACGCTGCCGGCCTTGCGTTGAGCGCGCGCGGCTGAGGGCGGAGCGGTGGCAGCTCGGTGACCGCTGGTCGCCGGCCGGCGTTCGCTACGGGATCGGGAGGCGTCGCTCCAGGGCACGCTCGCTACAGAGGTATGCAGGCCAGGAGTGCTCGCTTGCCTCCGGGCGCGCGGAACGCTCTTACTGCGAATGCTTACGAATGCGCCCTCCGGAAGCCCTTCCGCGACGCCTCCCGATCCCGTAGACGCGAACGCCTTCACGAGTGGTTACCGAGCGACCAGTAGGCGAGCTCGTGTGTCGCCGTGGTTGTCGTGGCAGCTTGCCTCGCGGCTTCTTGTCGCTGCAAACGGTGAGTCCGTCGTGCCGCTCGGGTGGCGGGATGCGCGCCGCCGACTTTCCCGTCACAACTCGCGCTCCACTGTGGTCGCCGCAGTCGGCGATTCGCTTCGCTCTCGCCGCCGGAGTCGCCGGAAGCTCGAGTGAAATCCGCACGTCGAGATTGCTTCGTCGCTTCGCTCCTCGCAATGACGGCGGGTGTCATCGCGAGCGAAGCGAAGCGATCTCGATGCGCTGGCGATCACGGATGGCCGGCTGCGGTGTCTCGTTCGGCCGCAACAGCAGGTGTCGGCTACTGCGTTTCCGTTCCTCCGGCGACCGCGGCTGTGCCGCGAGTGGGCCACGGTGTGTCGTCGGCTCGACGCGGTGGCACTAGCGGCACGACAGAGCTGGTGACGCAGCAACAAGAGAGCGGAGGCAGAGAGCCGCCACCACCACGGCAGCAGACGAGCTTGCCGACAGGTCGCTCGGCGTCCACTCATGTAGGCGGGTGCGCGGCGGATCCGGGGGCCGCCGCTGCGGCACCTCCGTAAGGCGCTTAGCGGCCGTTGCGGGTGAACGGCAGAAGCGGCGCCTGGAGGTGGAGGCCCGCGCTCCTGCTCCCAGTTACCACTTGGCGCGGGCCGGTGCCTGTATGTTTCTCTCTGATGCGGGCGAGCGCAGCGAGCCCGCATTCCCAGTGTTCTTCGGCGACCGTGTTGGGAGCACTCGGGCCGGTGTCGCACTCCGAGTGCCTGCTGCGGACGGTGCCCCAGCACGGGAGCCGCGGTGCCTCCCGTGGGAAGTCGCGCTACGAGCGCCAATACAGGGCCGAGTCAGCATCGCGGCAGAGCCGAGTCGGTCGGAAAGGAGGTCCGCTTGAGCTACCAGTTCTTCGTCGGCATCGACTGGGGTAGCCGAGAGCACCAGGTCTGTGTGCTCGACGGCGACGGGGCACGTCTGCGAGAGAGCACCATCAGCCATGGTGAAGCAGGCTTGCGCCAGTTACTCGATTGGCTTCGACAGCTCGCTGGGCAAGATCTCTCTCGCGTCGCCGTAGGAATCGAAACCCCTCACGGCGCCATCGTCGATGTGCTCGTCGAAGCCGGCGCGCACGTCTACCATCTCAATCCGAAACAGCTCGACCGCTTCCGTGATCGTCACAGCGTGGCGGGCTGCAAGGACGACCGCCTCGACGCCTTCGTCGTCGCCACCTCGCTACGCACCGACCTGGCTTCCTATCGACGGGTCCATCCCGAAGATCCCACGATCCTCGAGCTGCGCGAAGCTAGCCGCCTAGAACGGCACCTGCTCGAGCAGCAGCACGCCGTCGCGTGTCGCCTCGGCGGACAGCTGCATCGCTTCTGGCCTCAGCTGCTGGAGCTCGTGCCTGGCGCCGATGAGCCTTGGCTTTGGGCCTTGCTGAAGCTGGCTCCCCAGCCGCAGCAGGCGCGTCGGCTGACACGCTCGAAGCTGGTCAAGCTCTTGCGCGACCATCGCATCCGCCGCTTCGACGCCGATCGGCTGATGGCGGTGCTCGACCAACCGGCATTACCCGTAGCCGCGGGCACCATCACCGCCGCTACCGGGCACATCGCGGTGCTCATCGAGCAGCTCCAGCTGCTCCATCGTCAGCACCGCGACTGCACGGCCTGGATCGCTCGCACCCTCGCCCAGCTGCGCGACGAGGAAAACGACCAGCTCGGGCAGCCTCGCCAGCACCGTGACGCCGAGATCCTTCTCTCCATGCCGGGGGTGGGAAAGCTCGTCGCCGCCACGGTGCTGAGCGAGGCCTCGCGCGCTGTCGCCACTCGAGACTACCAGCTCATACGCGCCCTCAGCGGGGTCGCACCCGTGACACGTGCCAGCGGCAAGCGCCGCGTGGTGTTGATGCGTCGAGCCTGCAATCCCCGATTGCGCTACGCGATACACCACTGGTCACTGAACAGCTTGCAGCGAGATCCCGCCAGCCGCGCACGTTACGACCGCTTGCGACAGCGGGGCCTCACCGTCGGCCATGCCCTACGCATCCTGGGCGACGGCCACCTGCGGATTCTCATCGCCATGCTGCGCGACAGGACGACTTACGTCCCTGATCCTCCTGCTGCCTCTCCGTCCGAGGTGGAGGCAACTCAGAAGGAGGCAAGAGCGGCTTGACGAAGCGTGGGAAGTCCGCGGCGGCGGCCCCCGGATCCGCCAGCAACCCGCCGGCCGGATGGTCACCGCCGCTCGCAGCTCACCGCAGCTCACCGGTGGTAGCATCCGGCCGACCCGCGTAACAGCTGCCGCCGGCTGACCTTCTCGACCGGCGAGCGCGGCGGCGAGCGGCGCCGACCGCCGCGGTCCGAGTCCCAGTGGAGCCGGATGGCCGATCCCGATCCCATCGCGCCCGAATCCCCCGCAGCGGCAACCACCGTGAAAGGCACCGCCACCCCTGACGGCGGCGCGTCCGGCCGCAAGAGCTTCGGCTGGTTGAAGCTCCTCGTCGCCGCGGCAGTGGTCCTCGCGCTCGTCCTCGCCGGCCGCCAGCTCGGCGGCTTCGTCACCGAGGCGGCGCATCGCATCGAAGGGCTCGGCGCCTGGGCGCCGGTGGCCTTCGTCGCCGCCTACGTCGTCGCGGCGGTCGCCCTCATCCCCGGCTCCGTCCTCACCCTCGCCGGCGGCGCCCTCTTCGGCCTCCTCCGCGGCACCCTCTACGTCTTCGCCGGCGCCACCGTCGGCGCCTGCGCTGCCTTCCTCATCGCCCGCTACCTCGCGCGCGGCGCCGTCGAGCGCAGGCTCGCCAACCATCCTCGCTTCGCCGCCATCGACCGCGCCATCGCCCGCGAGGGGCGCAAGATCGTCTTCCTGCTGCGCCTCTCGCCGCTGTTCCCCTTCAGCCTCCTCAACTACGCGCTCGGGCTCACCCGCGTGCGCTTCGCCGACTTCGCCATCGCGTCCCTCGGCATGCTCCCCGGCACCGTCCTCTACGTCTACTACGGCAAGGTCCTCGGCGACGTCGCGAAGGTCGCCGCCGGGCAAGGCGCGCCTCGCGGCGCCGGCTACTGGACCGTGCTCGCCCTCGGGCTGCTGGCCACCGTCGCCGTCACCTTCGTCGTCACCCGCACCGCCAAGAAAGCGCTCAGCGAGGAGATCGAGCATGCTGGCCCTTGACCCCCTCGATCCTGTCGTGCAACCGCTCGACGAGCACAACCGCCGGCTGCTCGACCAGGTCCACCCGGACGACTGGCAGAACCCGCAGCCGAAGAGCCGCTACGACCTGGTGGTCATCGGCGGCGGCACCGCGGGCCTGGTGTCGGCGGCGGGCGCCGCCGGGCTCGGCGCGCGCGTGGCGCTCGTCGAGCGTCACCTGCTCGGCGGCGACTGCCTCAACACCGGCTGCGTGCCGAGCAAGGCGATCATCGCCGCCTCACGCGCCTGGCACACCGTGCGCAACGGCGAGGAGATGGGCGCCGCGCCCCCCATCGGCACCGGAGACTTCGGCCGCGTCATGGAGCGCATGCGGCGCCTGCGCGCCGACATCGCGCCCAACGACGGCGCGCCACGCCTGCGCGACCTCGGCATCGACGTCTTCCTCGGCGAGGCACGCTTCGTCGCCGCCGACGCGGTGGAGGTCAACGGCGCGCGCCTCGCCTTCAAGCGGGCGGTCATCGCCACCGGTGCCCGTGCCGCGATACCGCCCGTCGCCGGCCTCGCTGACGCGGGCTACCTCACCCACGAGACGATCTTCTCGCTCACCCAGCTGCCGCGGCGGCTGGCGGTGATCGGCGCCGGGCCGATCGGCTGCGAGCTGGCGCAGGCCTTCAGCCGGCTGGGCTCGCAGGTCACCATCTTCGACGTGGTGCCGCGCGTCCTGCCGCGCGAGGACGAGGACGCCGCCGCGCTCGTCGCCGAGGTCCTGCGCCGCGAGAGCGTGCGCCTCGAGCTCGGCGGCGCCATCGAGGAGGTGCAGTCGAAGGGGGCCGTCAAGGTGGTGCGTTTCGGCCGCGACGACCGTATCGCCGCCGACGAGGTGCTGGTGGCCGCCGGCCGCGTGCCCAACGTCGACGGCCTCGGCCTCGAGGCGGCGGGCGTCGAGCACGACAGCAAGGGCGTCAAGATCGACGACCACCTGCGCACCACCAACCCGCGCGTCTATGCCTGCGGCGACGTCGCCTCGCCGCTGCAGTTCACCCACGCCGCCGACGCCCAGGCGCGCCTCGTGCTGCGCAACGCCTTCTTCTTCGGCCGCGGCAAGCTCTCCGCCCTGCTCATCCCCTCGTGCACCTTCACCAGCCCGGAAGTGGCGCACGTCGGCCTGCAGGCCGCGGCGGCCGAGGAGCAAGGTCACCAGGTGCAGACCATCCGCGTCGAGCTCGCCGAGGTCGACCGCGCCCGCCTCGACGGCGAGCACCGACGGCTTCCTCAAGCTGCACGTCAAGGCCAAGAGCGACCAGCTGCTCGGCGCCACCATGGTGGCCCCACGGGCCGGCGACCTCATCGCCGAGCTCTGCCTGGCGATGCGCGCCGGGGTCGGCTTGAAGACCCTGGCCGACACCGTCCACCCCTACCCGACCCACAGCGAGCTGGTGAAGAAGGCGGCCGACGCCTGGAATCGCACCCGGCTGACTCCCAAGGCGAAGACGGCCTTCAAGCTCCGTTTCCGGCTATTGCGTTGAGCCGGCGTCGATTCACGCATTAGAATGCGAGCGCCGGCCGGGATGGCGATTCCCGATCGCGCCGGCCTCAACTGAATATCCATGGCTGCCTTCGAGGATCCCCAAGAGCTCGCCAAGTTCCCTCTCTTCGAGGGGCTGCCGAGCGAGGACCTCGCCCGCCTCAACGACCAGCTCCGCCGCCGCACCTTCCCCGCCGGCACGCGGGTGATGAGCGCGCAGCAGCCTGGCGAGTCGCTGTTCCTCGTGCTGTCGGGCTCGGTGAAGATCCAGCTCGACCGCGAGGACGGCACCGAGATCACCCTCGCCCTGCTCGGTCCCGGCGACACCGTCGGCGAGATGAGCCTGGTCGAGCGCGAGGGACGCTCGGCGAACGTGGTGACCCTCGAGGACACCACGTTCTTGTGGATCGACCGTGCCTCGTTCCTCGACGCCCTGCAGTCGATGACGCAGCTCACCTACAACCTGGTGCGCCAGCTGTCGTCGCGGCTGCGCCTCGCCAACCAGAACATCCAGGCGCTGTCGACGCTCGACGTCGCCGGGCGAGTGGCACGGCAGATCCTCGTCTTCGCCGACCAGTACGGGCGGCAGGACGCGCAGGGCATCCGCATCCCGGTGCCGCTCACCCAGAGCGACATCGCCGAGATGGTGGGCGCCACCCGCGAGCGCGTCAACCACGCCATGGTCGCCTTCAAGACCTCGGGCGCGTTGTCGGTGGATCCACATCACCGGATCACCATCCACGACCGCGCCGCGCTCGCCGAGCGCTGCCGGTAGCCGGCGCACCCCGCCAGAGCGCGCCTCGCTGCACTGTGACCCGGTTCATCCGGGTGCGGTGACGCCGTCGACTGGCAATCGGCGCCACGGCCGCTATCCTCGACGACCGTGGTCTTGCGCCCAACCGAAGGAGATCCGACGATGCGAGCTCAACTACGACTGTTGCCCACGTTTGCTCTCGCCGCGCTCCTCTTCGCCGCCTGCCAGGGCGACAGCCCCACCGAGCCTTCGCTCGCCGTCGCCAAGGCGACCAGCGCGGCCGCGGTGACGGCGGACGACTCCGTCGGCGTCAGCGCCGACGTCGCGACGAGCGAGGACGGGCCGCGCGGCGGCCGTCTCGCCGCCCGCCGAGCCGCTGAAGGCACGCCGGAGGGCGCCGGAACCCAGGCCGCAGGAGCCGAAGACCTCACGCGCGCCATCGCGGACGGCCGCGGGAACGGCGGTGGTGGCGGCAATGGGGGCGGCAATGGGGGCGGCAACGGTGGTGGAAACGGCGGCGGCAACGGTGGCGGGAATGGCGGCGGGAACGGCGGCGGGAACGGGGGCGCCGCAACACTGCGCCTCGAGATCCAGCCCAGCACCTGGAACACCAACTACGAGCACGCCACCGGCACCATCTCGGCGCTCGTGCGCGGCGACATCAGCAAGGTCGACACCGCGTCCGTCACCCTGGTCGGCGACGGCGGCGCCTCGGTGTCGCCGACGCGCGTGCAGACCGCCGGCGGTCAGCTCCGCGCCTTCTTCGCGCAGAGCGAGGCGATCGCCAGCCTCGACGACCCCGATCCGGGCGAGACCCACGAGGTGACGCTCCAGCTCACCGTCGACGGCAAGGCCACCGAGCTGGTCGCGCGCGTGCGCATCGTCGGCCCGCGCGGCGGCGGCGGCGACGACCCGGGCGACGAGGGCGAGATCACCGCCACCGTGCAGCCCAACACATGGAACGTCAACTGGATCCACGCGAGCGGCACCGTCTCGGTGGTGCTGCGCGGCGACGTCGCCGACGTCGATCTCGCCACGATCAAGCTCGTCGGCGACGCCGGCATCGAGGTGGCGCCCACCAGCGTCAAGCGCACCGGGCACCAGATCCGCGCCCGCTTCCCGATGGCCGCCGCCTTCGCCAGCCTCGACGACCCCGATCCGGGCGAGACGCACGACGTGAAGGTGACGCTCGGCGACGGCGCCGGTGCCAAGGAGATCACCCTCACCGTGCGCATCGTCGGCCCGCGCTGAGATGGTGAGCGCGCCGCGCGGCTGTGACCACGTTCACTTCCTGAGCGTGACCACATTGACTGCGCGGCGCGCGGCAAGCCGCTAGGGTGGCCGACACCAACACCGAGGTCGAGCCGACGAGCCGAACCAGAAACCACGGGAACTGCTAGAGCCTCCCGGCAGTCCCTTCTCCGGCCGCGCTTTCGACGAAGCGCGGCCCTTTTTTTGGACGCGCCCCGAGCGCGCGCTGCGCGGGAAACGAGCAAGGACGGCCGGCCGGGTGGATCGAACCGGCCGGCGCTCGCGAAGGTGGCGGTGCCCTCCTCCAGCGTCAGCGAGCTGTCATTCCGTGGCGGCGGCGACTGACGGAGGAACGATTGTCGTCTCAGTTCACGGCCCGACATTGCAGAACGGACACAGCGGATCGTCGGGCTGCGGCACGACCCAGGGGTGGCAGTACGTGGACGACGACGACGACTCGTAGTGAACCACCACTTTTTCCATCGCAACGTCAGCATCAGGCCGTGGGCACCCCTTCAACTCCTCAACGCAGGGAGCAGACCCGCAAGCGGTCAGCAAAGCCTTGCAGACCGAGATCTTCCTGACGGCTGCGCCGGCGCCGTACCCGAAGTTGGCGGTGAAGGTCAGCGACTCGCCGCTGGCGTCAACTCTGTCCATCACGTCGGCCGAGCTGACCTCGGTCGAGCCGACGAGGGTCGAGTTGACCTCAGCCGAGTTGGGCTCCGAGAGGGAATCCCAGACGAAGGCGGCGGCAGACGAGACCACAGCCGTCGCCACCGAGCTGCCGGTGTAGATCCAGGTGGATCTGAAGCCCTCCCCTTCGCCCGCGGCCAACACGCCGCTCTCGCCGTAGGCAACGCGCTTCGGCATTCCTCGGTCGCGGGCGTTGTAGAGGGGGCTGTTGTCGTTCCCGACACCCCCTACCGCGTACACCAGGGGCGTCTGGGAATTCGGGCTGCGGCCCATCGGAGCGTCGGACTCCCACGCCGCGGGCAGCAGCGGCCCCTCGCTCGGCACGGGGCAGTCCCGCTTGTTGCCGGCGGCGGCCAGCACCAGCACGTCGAGGCTCTTGGCGTACTGCAGGGCGCGATAGACCGCCTGCGTGCCCGTCTGCAACTTGGTGATCAGGTCCGCGTCGAGGCCTTCCACCTGCGCCGGGTCCCAGCCGAGCGAGAGATTGAGGACGAGGTGCTGCGGAGCGTCCTCGTTGGCGAGATGGTTTCGCCAGTCGTTGACCTCCGCTTCGATCGCCTCGGCGAGGTCGGTCTGCATACCGATGCCGCCCCCCCGCAGTGTGTCGATGTCGGTACCGCTCCGGCGCTCCGGATCGAACTTGCGGATCGGCAGGGCGAGCCGCGTCGTGATCAGCGCAGCGCAGGCATGGGGCTCTTCTGGGCTGCAGACCAGGCGGTTCGCCATGTGGGCCAAGGTATAGCCGTGACGCGGCGAGCCCTTTTCGGGAGGCGGAGGGACACCGACGCCGGTAGGCTCGGTATCGAGGAACGCCAGACGCACGCCTCGCTGTTTGGTGATCCTCATCGCCGTTGCCGCGCCCGCTTCGTGGAGGAAGCGCGTGGAGAGGTTCACGAGGTCCTGCTCCGTCAGCTCGTGCGAGGCCGGCGAGATCGTGGCGCAGTCGCGATCGAGGCCGACGAGCCCGGCAGCCTGCGGCAAGGCGAATGGCGGATGCGACGGCGTTTTCCATGGATCCGCGGCCTCGTAGACGCAGAAACGCTTGAGCTCGTCGACGGCGTCGGCCGTCGCTATCCCATTCTGGTCGCGCGTCTGTTGCTGCTGTTGCTGCCCGTAGACCTCCTTGCATTGCTCGGAGCAGCAGTCGGGGGCTTTCGTGGCGACCTCGAACAGCGGTTTCACGGTCCAACCCCGGCCGGGAACGGGGCACGCGGCGCTGGACGATTCCTTGATGCCGATCCATCGCCAATCGGCACAGGCGCTCGCCGCCGGAGCCTGATCCTTCGAGTATCTCGCCGGATGAATCGTCGCGCAGGCGCTCAGGGCGAGCCCGGCGCAGAGCACCAAGCCAAGGGATCGGGTACGCATAGGGGTTCTCCCTTCAAAGTGATCTGTTTGCTGTCGGAATGTGAGGTATTTCGCCGGCACCCCTCTGTTTCTGACAGCACGCTGATGGTGACGCCTTTCCGGAGCGTCACACTCAGGGCTGGAAGAGCCGGAAGCTCGCCCAATCGGCCTGCGGATCCTGCCGCCGCCATTCCAGCTGGGCGCGCTGCAGCGCGACGGCGAGATCGGCATCGCCGTGCCATTGACGGTAGAAGTCGGCGAAGAACGCCGGCAGCGAGCGGTCGTCCGCCGGCCTCGTGGAGGCGACGACAGCCTGTGAGCCGGCGAGCAGAAACGCGTGGGCGAGGCCGAGGCCGGCGACCGGCGTCTCGGCCGTCGAGCGGCCGGTCTCGCACCCCGAGAGCACCACCCACCTGGGAAGGCTATCGAGGGCGAGGAGGTCCCCGAGCGTCAGCTTGGATTTCTTGGCGAGCAGCAGGCTGCTGTCCCAACCGCCGAAACCCGAGAAGGAGCCGTGGCCGGCGTAGTGGAAAAGGTCGACGCCGGCCAGCCGGCGTCCGACCGCCCCCGCCGAGGCCGCATCGGCCGCCAGCTCCTCGGTCGTCCAAGGCGGCCGATCCGACTGCAGCGCTTTGCGAACGGCCACCGCTTCCGCTGCTGCTCCAGGCAAATCCCCGCGTGGGTTCGCCACCAGCAGGGCGCGCCGCCCGCCCGGGCGGGCTGCTGGCGCCGCCACCGTCAGATCGAGTGCATAGACCACCGGGCGGCCGGCGGCGAGCACGTCGCCGGCCAACGGGAGGGCGTGGAAGTCGACGCCCTCCAGGCGGCCGCTGGGGACGATGCGGACGCGTTGCGCTCGCTCGATGCGGGAGCGGAACGGCTGTAGCAGCCGTTCCGCCAAGATCGCCGGTTGCGCGAGCCCGTCCGGGGAGAGCTCGAAGCGATGTGCGACGACTCCCTCTTCGTCGGCGGCGAAGCCAACCCAGCCGGCGCCGAGCGGGTGATAGACGAGGAGGACTTCGCCGGGGCGGACGGACTGCTGTGGCGCCTGTCGATCCACCGGCTCGCCGAGGACGAGGAATGCCTCGTCGAGCAGCTTCTGCGCGGCCTCCGCTTCCACTCGCCGTGCCGCCTCCTCGTGTCGCAGCTGGTCGGCGAGCAGCCTCCAGTCCTCCCCCGCCCGCGCCTCCAGGGCGGCACGCTTGCGTTGGAACTCGCCCAACAAGCGCGACCGCCGATCTCGTTTCTCGGGCGGCAGGGTCGCCAGCCGATCGACGTGCGCCAGCTGCCGCAGCAGTCGCGCCCGGGCTCGCCGCGCGGTTTCCAGGGCCTCCGCCGTCCGCCCCTGATCGAGCAAGAGCTCGAGGTGGAGACTGACGATCGATTGACGCGCGGCGACGAACCACACCCGGCCCTCGTGGATCGGGATCTGCAAGCTCTGCTCGTCGAGTACCTTCTCGGCCGCGAGCAGCCTATCCAGGGCTCTCGCCGGCTGGCCGAGCGCCCGGTAAACACGAGCTTGCCCGAACAGGGCGCGCAGCCTGGCGTCGAAGACGCCGGTCTGACGGGCGAGGTCATCGAGCTGCGCGAAAGAGCGCAGCGCACCGGCCGTCTCGCCCTCCAGCAACGCCAGCCTGCCCTGAAGGTCGAGCTCCCAGAGACGATGGAGCAGCGGCGGGTGTGAGACGAGCTTGTCTGCTTGCCTCAATAACTGCCGGACCCGTGCCGGCCGACCCTCCTGCAGGTCAGCCAAGGCGAGGTTGATCAGGGTGTTGCTCTTCCGCTCGGCCTTGGCCGCGGCGCAGGCTTCGTAGGCGGCCAGCGCCTGCTCGAGCAAAAGGACCGGGTCGCCGAGCCGCTCGCCGGCCTCGCGCGCCACCAGCTCGGCCCACGCCTGGTTGGTGAGGAACTGCCCGCCTTCGCAGGCATCGGTGGTCCGGGGCCGCTGGCGAAGGCGCTCGAACAGCCGCACGGATTCCGCCGAGCGGCCGACCCCCGCCAAGACGATGGCCATCTGCTGCTCGGCCAACCAGAGGTAGCGATCCTCCATGACGCGGCCGGCGATCTCGACGGCCGCGTGGGTCTCCTGGAGGGCCGAGCGATAGTCACCTTCCCGTTCGGCTAGCTGCGCGTGAGAGAAATGCATCTGGTACGTCCACGCCGCGGGAGGCTGAGGCGACGGCCGAGCGGCCTGCAGCAGTCGTCGGCAAGCAACGAAATCGCCGGCTCGCATCGAGGCGTTGAACGCTCTCCCGTGAGCCGGCACCTCGGCAACCAAGTCTCTTGCCCCTGGCGGCGGCTTGCTGTCGGGCTTCGCTACCGCGATTCGCCAAGGTGCTCGACCGGCAACGTGGATCTCGATCCCCGTCGTCCTCGGCGGAACGCTCAGTGAAAGGCGCTCCCCACCGCGGACGATCTCGCCTCCAGTGGCAATTGTGGTGTCGTCGGCCCGCACCTCGAAACGCACGTTCGGCGGCACGCCGACCCACAGGCGCAGCTCCCGCGACGGCGTCAGCACGCACACCGGGCCGGGGCTGAACACGGCGGCGCAACCGTCGTACTCCACCTTCGGCGCCGGCTGTGCAGGCGGCGACGCGCAGGCGTGGCGCAGCAACAGAACGAGGAGGAGCGACGCACAGGCGACGCCCAGCAACAGAACGAGCAGGAGCGGCGCGGGGCGGAAGCGGAAGCGGGGCACTAGGCGTGAGGTCTCAATCGGGCGCCCGCGGTTGGATCTGCAGCGTCTTCGGCAACGCCACCCAGTTGCGTCTTTGGACAGGGGCCGCGCTCGAGAACGTCCGCACCTCGGCGGGGCCGGGTAGAGAACCCTTCCTGCCGACAACCAGCCACAACGTCCAGGATCCCGGCGGCAGGTCGCGGTCGAGGGTAGCTGTCACTCGGACGGCGCCGCTGCTTGGGTCGACTTCCTTCTCAAGGGCCAACGGCCTCAGCTCCGCTCCACGCAACAGGAAGGCCTCGGTGCGCAAGGACGACGGCCGGCGCACGCCGGTCACCGGTTGCAGCACCGCTTGGCACTCGTCCCCAGGCGCGAACCGCGGCTCCTCGGTGAGATCGCCGCGAGTCGTGCGGAAACCGCCCGACAGCTCCGCCACCATGAAGGCTGGGACCCTGGGCGGAATGATCCCGACGATCATCGCCGCCACCGCAGCTGCAGCAGCGACCCAGCCGGTCACCACCCTCCGCCAGCGGGAGGGGAAAGACACCACTGCCGCGGCAGCTCGATCGGAAAGATGCTCGACCTCGACGCTTTCTGCTTCTCGGCTTCGCAGCGCCGCAATCCTCTGCACGACCCTCGCTTGGAACTCCTCACCCAACGGCCGGAACGCTTCGTAGGCCAAACGCCCGTCCTCGGACGTATCGGCAAGCCGCCGCAGCTCCGTTTCCTCCTCGGCGCTCAGGGTGCCTGCGGCCAAACGATCCCAGCGCTCGTCCCACGAGTCGCCCTCCGCCTCCTCACGTGCGACCTGGCCCAGCTTGCGCAGCAGATCGTCCTGGCTCATTCCTTGTCGTCCTCGGCGTGCTCGTCGTCCTCGTCGTCGTTCTCGTCTTCCTCCCCAGGTCTTCGCGGCGACGAGCCCGATTTTGACAACTCGCTCCTCAGCTCGCGGGCCAGACGGCGCAGTCGGCTACGCCACGCGTAGACCGCGGCGGCGGAGAGTCCGGTCTCCGCCGTCACCTCCTCGACGGAGAGCTCCTGGACGAAGAGGAGCACGAAGAGATGCCAGCCGAGCGAGCTCAGGCGTTCGCACATCCGATCGAGCAGCAGCCGCAGCTCTTCGCGGCTGGCGACGATTTCCTCGGCGTCGGGCTCTTCGGCGACCCGTTCGATCTCCTCCCCGGTCGCCAGCTCCTCCTTCCACGCGTTGCGCCGGCCGCTACGCAGGAACGAGAGGGTTTGGCACTTGGCGACCAAGCCGACGAAGTTGTTCAACGACAGCCGCCCGGGCCCGGGCTGCCAGCTACGCAGCACGCGGCCGTCCCTGTCGAACAGGTGGAGGAATACGTCCTGCACGAGGTCCTCCACCTCCGCATGGATGTCGCGCCCGGCCAGCGCCCAGCGGCGCGCGAGCAACGTGTGTGACACGCGCGCGTGGATCACCGGCGTCAGCATGGCCACCAAGCGCCCCTGCGCGGCCGGGTCGCCGCCGAGGGCCATGGCTACCAGTCGGGCACTTTCGTCGGCCTCCATGCTCACCCGAGCGGATCGCTGCGCGATTCCCTGCATCATAGGGCACGAAGGCGTCGCGGGGCGAACGCGACGCGGGCCCCGGCGAGACGATCGCCGGTGCTCGGTATGGCGGGCGGGGACACGCGCGGACTTGCCCATCCGCCCACGGAGTTCGACGGCAAGCCGGCGTTTCTGACATTTGATTACGACGGCGGCGGCTTTCCCCTGGCCTGTCGCGATTTCGCCGGCTACCATGGGATCGTCATGCGGCAGTGGGCGTTCGGACTCTTGGGGATTGCGCTGGTGCTCTGCTCGACGCCCGCGCCGGCGGTGCAGTGCGCGCTCGACCAAGTGCCGGCGGCGACGCTGCTGGTCCCCTACTTCGAGGTCGACCTGGCGAGCGTGAACCAGCAGACGACGCTCCTCTTCGTCACCAACATGACCTCGGCGGCGGCGCTCGCGCACGCCACCATCTGGACCGACTGGGGCGTGCCCGCGCTCGGCTTCGACGTCTATTTGACCGGCTACGACGTTCAACTGGTCAACCTGCGGGACGTGATCGCCAATGGCAACCTGCCGCAAACCGCCTCGCTGGGCCAGGACCCGGGAGACATCATCAGCCCGGACGGGCCGCGATCGCAGGACATCAACTATTCCAGCCGCAACGGCGTCCTGCCGCCGGCGATGCTCGGCACCGCGGCACGCGCCGAGCTGCAGGCTGAGCTCAAGGGCGAGCCGCTGCCGTCGAACCCGACGCTCTGCGCCGGCTCGCCGCGCGGCAACCCGGTCGCCCGCGGCTACGTGACCGGGGTGACGCCGCTCTACGGCGCGCCGCGGGCGCAGGGCTGGGTGGGCTTCATGACCGAGGCGACCAACCGCTTCGTGGCCTCAATCCCCGCCACCTCCTTCCCCGTCTCGTGGACGCCTTGAGCGCGTAGTCGCACCGTGGAGCGAGCGGGACGGAGCCGTCGCTGGCGGGTCGCCCTGCTCGGGCTCGGCGGCGCGCTGCTCGTGCTCGTTCTCGTCCTGGTAGTCAACGCACTGCGGCTGCCGAAGCCGGCGCCGCCGCCGCCCGCGCCGCCGCCGATGGCGGTCCCTGCCGGCGCCACCGAGCGCCTGGCGCAGGCGCTGCGCTTCCGCACCGTCTCCCACGACGACCCGGAGCAGGACGACCCGGCGCAGCTCATTGCGCTGCGCGGCTTCCTCGAGCGCTCGTTCCCGCGCGTCCACGCCCAGCTCGGCCGCGAGCTGGTGAGCGAGCACAGCCTCGTCTTCACCTGGCCCGGCCGCCGCCCCGACCTGCCGCCGGTGCTGCTCATGGGGCACCAGGACGTCGTGCCGGTGGAGGACGAGCGCGCCTGGACACAGCCGCCCTTCGGCGGCGTCGTCGCCGACGGCTTCGTCTGGGGCCGCGGCGCCATCGACGACAAGCAGGCCGTGCTCGGCATCCTCGAAGCCTGCGAGGCGCTGCTCGGCGAAGGCTTCACGCCGGCGCGCACCGTCTACTTCGCCTTCGGCCACGACGAGGAAGCGAGCGGCCTGCAGGGTGCCCGCCGCATCGCCGAGCGCTTCGCCGCGCGCGGCGTCCGCTTCGCCTTCGTGCTCGACGAGGGCGGCTTCTACACCGAGGGCACCCTGCCCGGCCTCGCCGTGCCGGCGGCGCTCATCGGCACCGCCGAGAAGGGCTACCTCTCGCTCGAGCTGCTCGCCGAAGGCGAGCCCGGCCACTCCTCGCGGCCGCCGCAGCAGATGGCGATCGGCATCCTGGCGCGCGCGCTCGAGCGGTTGCAAGCGCAGCCGTTCCCGGCGCGGCTCGAGGGTGCACCGCGCGACATGCTGGTGTCGCTGGCGCCGCGGCTGCCGTTCGGCCAGCGGGTGGCGCTCGCCAACCTCTGGCTGCTGTCGCCGGTGGTGACGCGCGGCCTCACCGACGACCCCAGCTCGGCGGCGATGGTGCGCACGACGACCGCGCTCACCATCGTCGCGGGCGGGCACAAGGAGAACGTGCTGCCGGGACGCGCGCGGGCGGTGGTCAACTTCCGCCTGCTGCCCGGCGACACGGTGGCGGGCACCATCGAGCGCGTGCGTTCGATCGTCGACGACGAACGGGTGAAGCTGCGGACTCTTGCCTCCGGAGGCGCCGCCGGCGGTGCCGGCCAGGGCTCGGAGCCGCTCGCCATCGAGCCGCCGGCGCCCTCGCGCGTCGGCTCGCCCGGCTGGCAGGTGGTGGCGCGGGCGACGCAGGAGGCGTGGCGCCAGGGTGACCTCGCGGTGGCGCCCTGGCTGCTCACCGGCGCCAGCGACGCCCGCTACTTCGTGCCGCTCGCCGACGACGTCTACCGCTTCACCGGCTTCACCATCCGGCCGCCCGACGCGGCGCGCTTCCACGGCATCGACGAGCGCATCGCCGTCGGCGACTACCGGCGGGCGATCGAGGTGTACTACCGCGTGCTGCGCGGGCTCGACGCCCTCGATTAGCCGAGCGTCCCTCGACGCCCCTCTCTCCCCGCGGAGAGAGGGGCCAGGGCGTGAGCAGTGACGGACCTGCCTAGTTCGTGCCGGTGGACATGTCGGTCGACATGTCCGTGGACATATCGGTCGACATCGCGGTGCCCATATCGGTGGACGGCATCGCCTCGGTCGTCATCTCGGTCGCCACCGCCGCATTGTCCCCGTACTCCTCCGCCTCCTCGTCCTTCTTGCATGCGAACACGGCGGCGCCGAGCACGAGGCAGAGCGAGCCGCACAGCAGGACGCGATTCCACTTGCTCATCGGTTCCCTCCAATGGAAGTTTGCGGTCCGGCGCAGACTAACACCGGCGGGCGGTCGAGTGACAAGTGGACGGCCGGCGACTCCGGTCGCCGCTAGCGCAGGTTGCTCTTCGGGAACATCACCCGCTCCGGCTCCGCCTTGAGCCGGGCCAGCAGCTGCTGGATCAGCCGCGTCTTGACGCGGCCCGCCTGCTTGGGGTCCACCAGGTAGCGCAGGATCGCCTCGAGCCAGGTGTTGTCGCTCACCCGGAAGAGCACGGCGGGGTGCTCGCGGACCTCGAGGTGGTCCACCGGCGTCTTGGCGAGCAACTCGCGGTAGGTGTCGACCCGGCGGCGCATCTGCTCGCCCAGTTCGGCCTCGGCCACCTCCTTCATCACCCGCGCCACCCAGTCGAGGTCGCTCTCGTAGGCGACTTGCAGCTTCACTTCGTTCCAGATGTAGGGGAACAGCGGCCACGAGTAGTTGTAGACCGGCGTCGTCAACACGGTTGAGTTGGGGAACTTGATCAGCCGCCCGCTGGGGTGGTCGGTCGACAGGTACTCTCCGCCGAACTCCCAAAGCGTGGTGTCGAGATAGCTCACGTCGATGACGTCCCCCGTCGCCTGGTCGATGCGGATGCGGTCGCCGACGCGGTAGGGGCGCCGGATGAGGATGTAGACCCAGGCGAGCAGGCTGGTGATCGGCGTCTGCAGGGCGAAGCCGAGGATGAGCGAGGCGAGGCCCAGCGAGACGATCGCCGCGTACCAGTTGCGGAACAGCACCGAGACGCCGACGAAAGCGGCGGCGAGCACGGCGACGAGGTCGGCGACGCGGTGGAGGTTGTAGCGCGACACCGGGTCGCGCAGCCGCGCGATGAGCAGGAGCGAAGCGAGGCGCTCGACGAGCAGGATCGCCACCACCAGGCCGGTGCCGCGCAGCACCCGCAGCCCCAGCTCGCGCGACGGCGCGGGCAGCGGCACCCAGCGCGCCCAGAGCGCGAGCCAGAGTGCCGCCAGCGCGGCGAGCACGATACCGAGCACGGTGATCCAGGCGCGGTCGCGCCGCGTCGCCGCACCGCGCGGCACCGCCTGCTCGTCCGGACCGGCGGCCTGCTCGAGGGCGAACTGCACGTCCTCGCGCCGCTCCAGCCGCTGGGCGGCCTTCTTCGCCGGAGTGGCCATGTCGCCGGTACGGCAGCAAGGAGACTGCCAGCGACCTCAGCCATCGGCCGTCGAACGACTAGAGAGTGGACCTCGTCCGGGCGGAACTGCCGATATTTACTGACCAGGGCTAGTGATCTTCGAACGATAGCGACTACCCGGCCGGCGTTCGCTACGGGTCCGGAGGGCGCCGCCGCGGGGGGCGCTCGCCACACGCGGTCTGCCGATGGGGATGGCTCGCTCTTCTCCGGGCGCACGCAGGAGCCGCTACCTGCGAACGCCTGACGCAGCGCCCTCCGAAAGCCCCCGCCGCGGCGCCCTCCGGACCCGTAGCCGCGAACGCCTTCATGAGTGGTCGCCGAACTTCCTGTTAGCGAGGTCGAGCATCGCCGTGGTCGATGGGATGGCCTGCCTCGCGCCGTCTTTTCGCCGCCACGGTGAGTCCGCCGTGCCGCTCGGGTGACGGGATACGCGCCGCGGCCTTTCCCGTCACAACTCGCGCCCCACTGTGGTCGCCCGAAGCGTCCGGTGCGCTTTCTCGGCTCGGAGCGGGCTCCGCCGCGATACTCCTGCTGGCCTGAACTTCAGACTGGTGCGGAAGGTGCTGCGGCAACGCGAGGCTGCTGAGGCAGCTCGGTCTTCAAGACGTTTCGTATTCGGCGTGGAAGGCCCACAGGAAGCGTCGTCTATCGATCAAAATCGGCGGGGCGGCCATGACGGCGATGAGCGTGGTTCTACTGATCGTCGGGATCTTCATCGTGATGTCGACGAGGACCTTGAACGTGGCGAATGTCCTGGACGGCGCCTTCGTTCTCGTGATGGGCGGGACTATCCTCGCTTGGCAGTCCATTCATCACAGTCAGGAGCGGCTCGCGCTCGTCGCCGATGCCGACCGTCTCCGTGCGACGCTGAAAGCGCTCGACACCAATCGCGAAGCCACCGTCGTCGTGCCTGCCGCCGTGCTGGAGAAGGTGGCGGTGATCGAGCATGCGCAGATCGCGCGCGAACGGGCGCATGCCGTGCTGTCCGGCGTGTCGGCGCCCGACCGCGGATATGGAGTGGTGGTCCCGCGCGACATCTCGGAACAGAAGGCGTCGCTGCCGCCGGAACGCCGCTTCGAGGTGGAGGAGCTCATCGAGGAGCTGGCGGCGGAGCCCCGTTCTTCCGCTGCGACCGGTGGTCGACGGCGATCGGGTCGTCAGCATTCACACGTCGGACGGATCGGCGGAAATCGATTACAGCGTCGACGAACGGAATCGGCGCATCCACATCGTCGCCCTTCGCGCGCGAGCCGATGAACGTGACGAGCCCGCCCAGGACAGCCATGCCCTCTGAGCGCCTTCCCTACGCCGTGCAGCAGTCCGACGCGGCCAAGAAGAGCCGCAAGGAGTTGCCGCGCGAGACGCTGCTCGTGCTCTTCGACGTGCTCGACAGGCTCGCCGAGGATCCGGACGCGTTTCCGGCGCGCACGCTGGCGATCAGCCGCGACGGGCGGATCCGCGTCTACACCCATCCAAATCCGGCCCTGCAGATCACGTTCGAGGTCGCGGAAGACACCCACGTGCTGTACCTGCTGCACTTCGTGGCGCCGCAGGTGCAGGTCACGAAACCGGTGTTCATCAGCTACAGCCACAAGGACGTGGCGTGGCTCACCAAGCTCAAGATGTTCCTGCGGCCGCTCGAGGACCAGGGCCTGGTGCGGGTCTGGGACGACACCGACATCAGGCCGGGCTCGCAGTGGATGGACGAGATCCAGCAGTCGCTGGCCTGCGCTCGCGTCGCCGTGTTCCTCGTCACGCAGCACTTCCTGAACTCGGACTTCATCCGCGAGAAGGAGCTGCCGGTGCTGTTGAAGAGCGCCCAGGATCGCGGCTGCCAGGTGTTCTGGATCGCGGTCAGCACCAGCACCGTGGGCGATTCGAGATCGCGCGATTCCAGGCCGCCAACGATCCCGAGCATCCGCTCGACAGCTTGACGGAACCCGACCAGAATCTGCTCACAATCTACGATCGCATGAAGCAGGCGGTCGAAGCGGTCTGACACATGCGACAATCCGCAGCATGCGGATGACCCGCGAGGAGCTCGCGATCCGGTTGGCAAGGGCTGACCGTGAGTCTGTGCCTCCTCCGGCGAGCGACTCGCGACCTCATGGAGGCGGGCAGGATCGCGCTTCATCGCCGTAACGAGGACCATGAATCTCGACGATCCGATCGCCACGGCGCTGAGGGTAGCTCGCCTCCTGGAACGGGCTGAGGTCGCGTCACACCTCCATCAAGTGCGCCAGGCTGGCAGCCTCAACTTGCTCCGCTCCGGCGACCAGTGGCGTGCCAGGCGCCAGCTGGCAGCTCAACTTGCTCCGCTCCGGCGACCAGTGGCGTGCCGCGAGTGGGCCACGTTGCGTCGTCGGCGCGCCGCGGTGACACTAGCGGCACGAGGGGCCTGCGCACACGGACTTGGTATATCAACAACAAGAGAGCGCGAGGCACTGGACCGCAGTCACCACGGCAGCACCCGAGCTCGCCGACAGGTCGCTCAACGTCCGCCCATGAAGGCGGGTGCGTCGGGCGGATCCGGAGGCCGCCGTTGCGGCACCTCCGGAAGGCGCTTGGTGGCTGCTGCGGGTCAACGGCAGAAGCGGCGCCTGGAGGTGGAGGCGCGCTCTCTTCCTTGTCCCGTTGCCACTCGAAGCGCTTGTGCTGCTGCGGCACGCAGAGCGCGCCTGGAGTGAGGCGCGCTCTCTTCCTCCCATATCCCAGCAACCACGTGGAGCGCGCCGGTGACGCGGCGGCGGCCTCCGGATCCGCCAGCACGCGCCGGCCGGGTGGTCAACGTCCCCCGACGACCACTACTCTCAAGCCTCCGAAACCGCTCTGACAGCCTGCCCCACCCGCAGACGATCCCCTGCCTCAAATCCTTATGCTTTTCACACCACTACTCTCAAGCCTCCGAACCGCTCTGACAGCCTGCCCCCCAATCCTAAATCCTGGGCGGCGCGTCCTTGCGCCGCGCTCGCCTGGCGCGCGACCAGTCGGCGTTCATCCAGGCGATGAAGTCGATCGAGACTTCCTTCGGGCAGACCGCTTCGCACTCGCGGAAGTTGCTGCAGGTGCCGAAGCCCTCCTGCTCCATCCGCTCGACCATCCGTTCGACGCGCAGCAGCCGTTCCGGCTGGCCCTGCGGCAGCAGCGCCAGGTGCGACGACCTTCGCGGACGTGAACAGCTGCGCGGCGCCGTTGGGGCACTGCGCCACGCAGGCGCCGCAGCCGATGCACGCCGCCGCCTCGAACGCCCGATCCGCGTTCGGCTTCGGCACCGGCAGGTTGTTGGCGTCCTGCGCGCTGCCGGTGTTCACCGACACGTAGCCGCCGGCCTGAATGATGCGGTCGAACGCCGCGCGGTCCACCACCAGGTCGCGCACCACCGGGAACGCGGCCGAGCGCCAGGGCTCCAGCCACAGCTCGGCGCCGTCGGGGAACTCGCGCAGGTGCAGCTGGCAGACCGTGGTGGCGCGCCGCGGCCCGTGCGCCACGCCGTCGATCATGAAGCCGCAGGTGCCGCAGATCCCCTCGCGGCAGTCGCTGTCGAAGGCGATCGGCGCCTCGCCGCGCGCCAGCAGCCGTTCGTTGAGCACGTCGAGCAGCTCGAGGAACGACATGTGCTCGCTGGCGTCGGCCACCTCGTAGCGCTCGAAGCGCCCCTCGGCCTGCGCGCTCGCCTGCCGCCAGACGTGGAGAGTCACGCGCACGTGGCCGCTCCTTCGTCGAGGTCGCTTCGCTCCGCTCGCGATGACGAGGCCGGTGTCAGTGCGAGGAGCGCAGCAACGAAGCAATCTCGATCCGTCACTTGTAGCTCCGCTTGCTCGGATGCACGTGCTCGAACTCGAGCGGTTCCCTGTGCAGCACCGGCGCCGCGCCGGCCCCCGTCCACTCCCAGGCCGCCACGTAGCTGAACTGCTCGTCGTCGCGCCGCGCCTCGCCGTCCTCGGTCTGGTACTCCTCGCGGAAGTGGCCGCCGGCCGACTCGTCGCGGTGGCGCGCGTCGACGCACATCAGGCGCGCCAGCTCGAAGAAGTCGGCCACACGCCCTGCCTTCTCGAGCCCCTGGTTGAGCTCCTCGCCGCTGCCCACCACCTTGAGCTCGCGCCAGTAGCGCTCGCCGAGCGCGTCGATCGCGGCGATAGCGCCCTCGAGCCCTTCGGCGGTGCGCGACATGCCGCAGTGGTCCCACATGATGCGGCCGAGCTCGCGGTGAAACGAGTCGACGCTGCGGCTGCCGCCGACGCCGAGCAGCCGCGCCACCCGCTCGCGCGCCTCGCGCTCGACGTCGCGGAAGGCCGGCGCGTCGGCCGCCATCCGCTTCTCGCCGAGGTGCCGCGCCAAGTAGTCGCCGATCGTGTAGGGGAGGATGAAGTAGCCGTCGGCGAGCCCCTGCATCAGCGCCGAGGCGCCGAGCCGGTTGGCGCCGTGGTCGGAGAAGTTCGCCTCGCCGGCGACGTAGAGGCCGGGGATGGTGCTCTGCAGGTCGTAGTCGACCCACAGCCCGCCCATCGTGTAGTGCGGCGCCGGGTAGATGCGCATCGGCACGTCGTAGGGGCTCTCGCCGGTGATGCGCTCGTACATCTCGAAGAGGTTGCCGTAGCGCTCGGCGATCAGCGGCCGGCCGAGGCGGGCGATGGCGTTGCTGAAGTCGAGGTAGACGCCGTTCTTCTGCGGCCCGACGCCGCGGCCGGCGTCGACCTCGCGCTTGACGGCGCGCGAGGCGACGTCGCGCGGCACCAGGTTGCCGAAGGCCGGGTAGCGGCGCTCGAGGAAGTAGTCGCGCTCCTCCTCGGGGATCGCGTGCGGCGGCCGCTCGTCGCCGGCCTTGCCCGGCACCCAGATGCGGCCGTCGTTGCGCAGCGACTCGCTCATCAGCGTCAGCTTGCCCTGGTAGTCGCCGGAGGCGGGGATGCAGGTGGGGTGGATCTGCGTGAAGCACGGGTTCGCGAACAGCGCGCCTCGGCGGTGCGCGCGCCACGCCGCGGTCACGTTGCACCCCTTCGCGTTCGTCGACAGGAAGAAGACGTTGCTGTAGCCGCCGGTGGCGAGCACCACCGCGTCGCCGGCGTGGCTCCGGATCGTGCCGTCGATCAGGTCGCGCACGACGATGCCGCGGGCGCGGCCGTCCGCGACCACCAGGTCGAGCATCTCGGTGCGCGGGTACATGGCAACCTGCTTCGCCTCGATCTGGCGGCACAGCGACTGGTAGCAGCCGAGCAGCAGCTGCTGCCCGGTCTGGCCGCGGGCGTAGAAGGTGCGCGACACTTGCGCGCCGCCGAACGAGCGGTTGTCGAGCAGGCCGCCGTACTCGCGGGCGAAGGGCACGCCCTGCGCCACGCACTGGTCGATGATGTTGGCGGAGACCTCGGCGAGCCGGTAGACGTTGGCCTCGCGGGCGCGGAAGTCTCCCCCCTTGACGGTGTCGTAGAAGAGGCGCCAGATGCTGTCGCCGTCGTTCTGGTAGTTCTTCGCGGCGTTGATGCCGCCCTGCGCGGCGATCGAGTGAGCGCGGCGCGGGCTGTCCTGGAAACAGAAGCACTCGACCTCGTAGCCGAGCTCGCCGAGGGTCGCCGCCGCCGCGCCGCCGGCGAGGCCGGAGCCGACGACGAGCACCTTGAAACGCCGCTTGTTGGCGGGGTTGACGAGCTTGTACTCGAAGCGGGCGCGCTCCCACTTGCCGGTGATCGGCCCCGGCGGCAGGCGCGCGGCGAGGGGAGCTTCGGCGTGACGGTACGCGGCCATGGCTGGCTGTCGCTACCGCACCACGCCGGCGAGCACGGCGATGGGGAAGCTCACGTTGCCGAGGCAGACGACGAGGGCGAAGGCGGTGGCGAGGCCGCGCCGCCAGTCATAGCCCCCGCGCGCGATCGAGCGCGGCACCCAGCCGATCGACTGGAACGTGCTCCACACGCCGTGGAAGAGGTGGAAGCCGAGGAACACCTGCGCCAGCACGTAGATCAGGCTCACCCACCAGATCGAGAAGCCGGCGACGAAGTTGCGGTAGGGCTCGTGCGGCACGAAGGTGGCCGGCGGCGCGACGTCGAAGCCCCAGGTGAAGTGCGCCAGGTGGTAGAGCACGAAGAGGGCGATGATGACGCCGCCCCAGCGCATCGTGCGCTCGGCGTAGGTGGTCTGCACGGCGTCGCGGCGCTGGTAGGCGACGGGCCGCGCGGCGCGGCTCTGGCGCGTCGTCGCCCAGGCGGCGTGGATGTGGAGCAGGACGGCGAGCAGCAGGCCGCTGCGCGCCACCCACAGCAGGCCCGACTCGGGGACGAAAGGCACGCCGATCGTGCGCAGCCCCTTGGCGTACGCGTTGTAGATCTCCGGCCCCTCGTAGACCTTGAGGTTGCCGAACATGTGGACGGCGACGAAGCCGCAGAGCAGCAGGCCCGGTCACCGCCATCACCTGCTTCTTGCCGAGGCTCGATCGGTAGAAATCGACGATCCAGCGCATCCGTCCGCGCACCCTCCGAGAGCGCGGCGAAGGTATCACGGCAGCGTTGCGGCGACGGTCGGCGGCACGGACGCGGCGGGCCTCGCGCGCGGCCGCGGCGAGGGCGCTCTTCCGGGTGCTTTTCCGCCAGGGGGAACCTTTAGCTTAACACGGTCATGGGTTGTCCTAGGAATTGTGGCGGGAGGGCTTCCGCTCCACAACCGGCTGTGGTACTCTGTTCCAAGCAGGCCCCTAACAAGGAGGAGTGAAGGCATGGCTGTGAAGGCAAAGAAAGCTGCTGCGAAGAAGCCCGCCAAGAAGGCGACCGCCAAGGCGAAGCCGGCGGCCGCGAAGAAGGCTGCGGCCAAGAAGCCCGCCGCCAAGAAGAAGGCCACCAAGAAGGGCAAGTAGAAGCGATGCGGTCCCGGCGGCGGGAGCGCCCGCTTCCGCCGCCAACCGCGCCTCCCGGCCTCTCCGCCTCGTCTCCTCTCCTCCCCACCCCTCAGCAGCCGCCAGATCGAGTCGCTCACCGAGAGCGCGCGCCATCCCAAAGCGGCGGCGGCAGGTGTCAGCCCGCGCCGCGCGCGGCGCCACCGCCGCGACGGCGGCGGCGGCGGCGTCTGCTGCGTCGCGCGGCCGGTGCCTGCCCAGCCGCGGCAGCCGCCTCGGTGCGCGCCTCTTCCGGCGGCAACTCCTCGACGCGCCCGCGGTGCTGCGCCGCCGCCTGCCAGGGGAGCGAGCGCCTCGCGACCGTCTCCGGTCGCCTCGACCATCAGCTCGAACAGCGCCAGACCGTCGTCGAAGTAGGGGCGGCGCGCCATCTGCTGCCGGCCGCGCGGCGCCCAGCCGGGCTCGCAGAGGCGGTGGAACGCGACCAGCGCGTGGTTGAGCTGCGACGAGCGCGCCCGCGACAGCGCCAGGCGCGCCGAGAACGGCGCCACCGTCTCGTCGACGAGCTGGCGCAGCGCCGCGCGGCTCATCGGCTGCCGTTCGACCGCCTCGATGTCGTCGCGCCGCTGCAGCACCTTGGGCAGCACCAGCACCGCCAGCAAGGCCGCGTCGGACAGCGCGCGCCCCTGCTGCACCATGGCGTCGACGGTGGGCAGCAGCCGTCCGAAGTCGCCGACGCCGGCGGCGCCGCCGCCCACCATGGCGTAGGCCTCGGGCAGCAGCACCTCGAGCAGGCCGAGCTCGAGCATCCACTGCAGCGCCGCGCCGGCGTGTCCGCAGCGCAACAGCTGCAGGATCTCCTCGGTGATGCGCACCGGCGAGGCGAGCTCGAGCTTCTGCCGCTGGCGCTGGATCGACTCCTGCGTCGCCGCGTCGATGCCGAACGCCAGCCGGCCGGCGTACTCGCAGGCCCGCATCATGCGCACCGGGTCCTCCTGCAGCCGCACGTCGGGGTCGCCGATGACACGGATCAGCCGGCGCTGCAGGTCCTCGATGCCGCTCACCCAGTCGATCACCGAGAAGTCGTCGATGTCGTAGAAGAGCGCGTTGACGGTGAAGTCGCGGCGGAAGGCGTCCTCGCGCGGGGTGCCGAAGGTGTTGTCGCTGGTGACCAGCAGGTCGTCCTCGGCGTCGCGCACGCCCGCCTCGCCGGCCGGCTCGCCGGGCTCCGGCGCGCCGCGGAAGGTGGAGACCTCGACCACCTCGCCCTCGAACACCACGTGCACGAGGCGGAAGCGGCGGCCGATGATGCGCGAGTTGCGGAACAGCCGGCGCACCTCCTGCGGAGACGCGTCGGTGCTGACGTCGAAGTCCTTGGGCCGCCGCCCGAGCATCAGGTCCCGCACGCTGCCGCCCACCAGGAAGGCCTTGAAACCGCGCTGGTGCAGCCGGTACAGGACCTTCAAGGCATTGGGGGAGATGTCTTTGCGGGAGATCGGGTGCTCGGGCCGCGGCAGGACGCGCGGCTCGGAAATGCCCTCGCTCACTACCCGTAAGTTACCATCCCGCATGCCCAGAACGAGCCCGCCCCGGCGGTTGACGTTGCTTCCTCTCGCCGTCGTCACGATCCTGCTCGGCGCCGCGGCCCCTCCCGGTGCTCCGCCGGCGACGGGCGCGCGAGCGCTCTCGCGCGCCGAGAAGGCGATCGTCGCCCACGTCGACGCCCACGTAGGCGAGGCGCGGGCGCTGCTCGAACGGGTGGTGAACGTCAACAGCGGCACGCAGAACCTCGCCGGCGTGCGCGAGGTGGGCGGCATCTTCGCGCGCGAGCTCGAGGCGCTCGGTTTCACGACGCGGTGGGCCGACGGCGCCGCATTCGGCCGCGCCGGGCACCTCATCGCGACGCGCGCGGGCAGGTCACCGAAGCACTCTGGAAATCGCAGTGTGCTCCTCATCGGCCACCTCGACACCGTCTTCGAGCCCGACAGCCCCTTCCAGCGCTTCGAGCCGCTGCCGGGCGGCCGCGCGCGCGGCCCCGGCGTCATCGACATGAAGGGGGGCGACGTCATCCTCGTGCAGGCGCTCGCGGCGCTGCGCGCCGCCGGCGCCCTCGACCGGCTGCAGGTGACGGTGTTCCTGACCGGCGACGAGGAGGACTCGGGCTCGCCGCTGGCGCTGGCGCGGCAAGAGCTGCTCGCCGCCGCGCAGGGCGTCGACGTGGCGCTCGGCTTCGAGGACGGCGACGGGCGGCCCGAGCACGCGGTGGTGGCGCGGCGCGGTTCCGTCGACTGGCGCCTCACCACCGGCGGCAAGCCGGCGCACTCGTCGCAGATCTTCCAGCCCGAGGTGGGCGCAGGCGCGGCTTATGAGGCGGCGCGAATCCTCAGCGGCTTCTACGGGGAGCTGTCCGGCGAGGCCAATCTCACCTTCAACCCGGGCCTGCTGCTCGGCGGCACCGCGGCCGAGGTGGCCGCCGACGGCGTACGCGGCACGGCCAGCGGCAAGGCCAACGTCGTCGCCGGCAAGGTGATCGTCAACGGCGACCTGCGCACGCTGTCGCCGGCGCAGCTCTCGTCGGCGCAGGCGCGCATGCAGGCGATCGCCGCGCGCCACCTGCCCGGCACCACCGCCGAGCTGGTCTTCGGCGAAGGCTACCCGCCGATGGCGCCGGCGCCCGGCAACCTCGAGCTGCTGGCGATGCTCGACCAGGCGAGCCGCGACCTCGGCCTCGGCCCGGTCACCGCCGTCGACCCGCGCAACGCCGGCGCCGCCGACGTCTCCTTCGTCGCCGGCGCGGTGCCACGCATCCTCGACGCCCTCGGCCTCAAGGGCACGGGCGGCCACACCGTCGAGGAGACCGCCGACCTCGCGACGCTGCCGACGCAGACGAAGAAGGCGGCGCTGCTCCTCTACCGCCTCGGACGCGGGCGGTAGGGACTCCAATCGTCGGCGTCTTCGCCCGGTCCGCGCGGTGCGGCGAACACCGCGGTCAGCGGCATCGCGAATGCCGGCAGCAGCGGCGTCGTCAGCACGTCGCCGTGCTCGGCCGCGAGCTCGACGGGACGCGCAAACCCCTCGATTCCGGGCTCGCGACGGTAAACCCGCACGCGGTCGACGGGTGGATCCGCGATCCAGAGCTCGGTGACGCCGAACAGCTCGTACCGCTGGCGTTTCCTCACCTCGTCGATACGCCGGCTGCTCGGCGAGAGCACCTCGACGCAGAGGTCGGGCGCGCCGCGGACCCAGTCACTAGGGTGCGGTGCGATGTGCCGACGCTCGGTGCTCACGTAAAGGAGATCCGGCTGCAGCACGTCATGCTTCGAGAGGATTACGTCCATCGGGGCGAAGACGACCTCGCCCGAGCCGAGCGCACGCGCCGCGGCGTGCAAAGCCAAGAACAGGTCGCGGCTGATGATCTGGTGCCGCCACCTCGGCGCCGCGGTCACGACGTGCTCACCGTCGATGAGCTCGTGCCTGTTGCCGTCCTCGCGGAACAGCAGGTAGTCGTCGTGAGTGAGCTTGACGGCGGGCTCGGCCATGATCCTCTCCACGCAGCCTCCTTCCATTTTCGCACTGTGCCACCCTCCCCGGAAGCAATGAACGGAATCGGCGAGCGAAACCTTGCAAGCCAGCGCGAGCGGCGGTAGTAAGCTACGCCGGCCTTCCGCCCTGGGTACGCCGGAGATGACCCAACCCCTCCCCGAACCGCTCGCCGACGCCTACGAGGAGGCGCTGTCGCGCCTCGAGCACGAGCGTGTCGTCGAGCGCATCTGGCGCCGCGACCACACGCTGTGGGCGGCCGAGCCGCGCGAGATCGCCGATCGCCTCGGTTGGCTCGACCTGTTGGAGCCCGACGAGCCGCTAGGTCGTGTCGCCTCGATCGTCGAGGAAGCGCACGCCGAGGAGGTCGCGCACGTCGTGTTGCTCGGCATGGGCGGCAGCAGCCTCGGCGGCGAGGCGCTGGCGAGCGCCTTCGGGCCGCAGGAGGGCTACCCACGGCTGCTGGTGCTCGACTCCACGGTGCCGGACCGCGTGCGACAGGTGCGCGCCGCGATCGACCCGCGCCGCACGCTCTTCATCGCCGCCAGCAAGTCGGGTACGACGGCGGAGGTGCAGGCGCTGTTCGACTACTTCTGGGGCGAGGTCACCGACTCCGACGACCCCGGCCGCCACTTCCTCGCCATCACCGATCCCGGCACCCCGCTCGCGGCGCTGGGCGTCGAGCGCGGCTTCCGCGAGGTGTTCCTCAACCAACCCGACGTCGGCGGGCGTTTCAGCGTGCTCACCCTCTTCGGCATCGTGCCCGCCGCCCTCGCCGGCATCGACGTGCGCCGCCTCCTGGCGCGCGCCGAGCGCGCGCGACGCGCCTGCGGACCGCAGCACCGGGGTGGCGAGAACCCCGGCCTCGCCCTCGGCGCCTACCTGGGCGCCGCGGCGCTCGCCGGACGCGACAAGGCGACCTTGCTCGTGCCGCGGCGCATCGGCGACTTCGGCCTCTGGGCCGAGCAGCTGCTCGCCGAGTCCACCGGCAAGCACGGCAAGGGGATCGTCCCCGTTTCCGGCGAGCCGCTCGTCGATCCCGGCGTCTACGGCGACGACCGAGCCTTCGTGCACCTGCGCCTCGCCGCCGATGCCGACGCCGAGGTGGAGGCGCACGCGGCGCGGCTGCGGGCGGCCGGCCACCCGGTGTGGGACCTGGTTCTGGCGCACCGCTGGGACCTCGGCGCGCAATTCTTCCTCTGGCAGCTCGCCACCGCCGTCGCCGGCCACCTGCTCGGCGTGCACCCCTTCGACCAGCCCGACGTCGAGTCGGCAAAGAAGAGCACGCGCGAGGTGCTCGCCGCCTGGGAGGAGAGCGGTACCCTTCCCGCCGTCGAGGCGTCCGACGACCTCGCGGCGGAGCTCGCGCGCGAGCGCCCGAGTTACGTGGCGCTGCTCGCCTACGTCGCTCCCGATCCCGCTCTCGAGGAATCGGTGACTCGCCTTCGCCGCGCCCTGCTGGAGAAGCTCCACGTGGCCAGCACCTTCGGCTACGGGCCGCGCTACCTGCACTCGACCGGCCAGCTGCACAAGGGCGGCCCGCCGGGCGGGCTGCACGTCGAAGTGGTGCCCCGCGCGATGGCCGACCTGCCGATCCCCGGCCGCCGCTACGGCTTCGCCACGCTGGCCGCGGCGCAGGCCGAGGGCGACCTGCTGGCGTTGCGCGGCACCGGCCGCCGCTTCGTGCGCGTGACCGCGGCCGATCCGGCCGCCGAGCTGGCGCGTATGGCAGGACAGTTGCTGACAGCGTGAGGACGACAGCGAGGACCATGGAGCTCGAGCAACTGGTTTCGCAAACCGCTCCGGAGGCCGCGCCGGTCGATCGCGAGTCCGTGGTCCGCCGACTCGACGACGCGCGCCGGCGCACGCTGGAGCTGATCGCCGTCCTCGACTCGGCGACGCTGCGCCGGCAGCACATCCCCATCCTCTCGCCGATGGTGTGGGACGTCGGCCACATCGGCAACTTCGAGGAGCAGTGGATCGGCCAGCGGCTCGCCGGGCTGCCGCCGGTCGCCGACGGCTACCAGAAGATGTTCGACCCCGTGGCCAACCCGCGGCCGACGCGCGAGAAACTGCCGCTGCCCACCGGCGAGGAGCTCGCGAGCTACCTCGGCCGCGTGCGCGAGCAGACGCTGCGCGTGCTGGAGAGCGGCGCCGACGGCGGCGACCCGCGCCTGCTCGACGGCGGCTTCGTCTACGAGATGGTCGTCGAGCACGAGGAGCAGCATCAGGAGACGCTGCTGCAGGCGATGCAGGTGCTCGCCGATCCACCCTACGCGCCGGCGCGGCGGCGGCCGCTGCCGTCGCCGCGCGAGCTCGGCCGCAGTGACCCAGCGCGCGACATGGTGGCGATCCCCGCCGGCCCTTTCCGCATGGGCTGGCAGCGGCCCGGCTTCGCCTACGACAACGAGCTGCGGCCGCACGACGTCGAGGTGGCCGCGTTCGCCATCGACCGCTTCCCGGTGACGCACGGCGCCTACCTCGCCTTCGTCGCCGACGGCGGCTACCGGCGGCGCGAGCTCTGGCAGCCCGCCGGCTGGGCCTTCCGCGAGCAGGAAGCGATGGAGGCGCCGCGCCACTGGCTCCCGGCGCGCAGCGTCGGCCGCATCGGCGCCCCGTTCGGCGCGGCGTGGCTGGCGCGCTTCATGGACCGCATCGCGCCGGTCGAGGAGGTCAGCGACCTCCCCATCGTGCACGTCTCCTGGTGGGAGGCCGACGCCTACGCCCGCTGGGCCGGCAAGCGGCTGCCCACCGAGGCCGAGTGGGAGAAGGCGGCGCTCTGGGACCCGGCGGCGCAGCGCGCACGCCCGTGGCCTTGGGGCGAGGAGCCGCCCGCTGGGTTTGATCATCCGGATGCGCGCGCGAACCTCGATCAGCTCGGCTTCGCCCCGGCGCCCATCGGCGCCTATCCGCGAGGCGCCAGCGCCTACGGCGTCGAGCAGTTGGTCGGCGACTGCTGGGAGTGGACGAGCAGCGATTTCGGCGGCTACCCCGGCTTCGAGGCGTACCCGTACGACGACTACTCGAAGACCTGGTTCGGCAGCGACTACAAGGTGCTGCGCGGCGCCTCGTGGGCAACGCGGCCGGCGGTGGCGCGCGGCACCTTCCGCAACTGGGACTACCCGATCCGGCGCCAGATCTTCGCCGGCTTCCGGCTCGCCAAGGACGTCGAGGGCGGCTGAGTGGTCTGCCCCCGCAGCGTCGCGGCCGAGCCGCCGCCGGTAACGGTCGCTCTGACCATCGAAGCGCGCCGCCGTCCCGACGCCGACGAGGAGCGCCGCGAGCTGCTCGCCGCCCTGCGCGCGCGGCCGCGCAGCATCCCCAGCAAGCACTTCTACGACGAGCGCGGCCTCGCCCTCTTCGACGAGATCACCAGCCTCCCCGAGTACTACCCGACGCGCACCGAGCGCGCGATCCTCGAGCGCGTGGCGCCGGAGGTGGCGCGCACCACCGGCGCCGCCGAGCTCGTCGAGCTGGGCTCGGGCTCGGCCACCAAGACGCGCCTCCTGCTCGACGCGCTGCACCGGGACGAGCCGCGCGGAGCGGGCACGCTGCGGCTCTACGTGCCGGTGGACGTCAACGAGGCGTCGCTCGCGCGCGTCGGCGACGAGCTGGTGCGTGACTATCCCGGGCTGCGGGTGCACGGTGTGGCGGCGGACTTCCTCGGCCCGCTGGCGCCGCTGCCGGTCTTGCCCGAAGGGGACGGGGCGCGGCTCGCCATCTTCCTCGGCGGCACCCTGGGCAACCTGCGGCCGGCCGACGAAGCCCCGGCCTTCCTGGCGCAGGCTGCGGCAGGCGCTCTCCGCGGGCGACTGGTTCCTGCTCGGCGTCGACCTGGTCAAGGACGTGGCGACGCTCGAGGCGGCCTACGACGACGCGGCCGGCGTCACGGCGGAGTTCAACCGCAACGTGCTGCGCGTGGTCAACCGCCTGCTGCGCGCCGACTTCGAACCGTCGCGCTTCCGCCACCGCGCCTTCTACGACCGCGGCAACGACTGGATCGAGATGCGGCTCGTCGCCGAAGGAGCGCAGGTCGTGACTCTCGGCGTCACCGGCGAGACCCTGCAGCTCGCCGACGGCGAGGAGATCCGCACCGAGATCAGCGCCAAGTACACGCGCGAGCGCGCCGAGGCGCTGCTCTCCGCCGCCGGTTTCGCGCCGCGGCAGTGGCACACCGACGAGCGCGGCTGGTTCGGCGTCTCGCTCTCGCGCGCGGTCTGAGCCGCGCGGCCGCTACTCGGACTTGGCCGCCGGCGCCACCGTCACCGCCGCCGTGGTGTCGAAGATGCACTCCGTCGGCGGCCCCAGCGGCTGCTCGTCGGGGTTGATGCCGGAGAGCTCGTGCACCTGGTTCTTGAACCAGCGGTCGAACGGCTGCTCCGACGCCGAGTAGCGCTCGGCCGCGACGTCCACCGGCAGCCCGCTCAGCTCGGTGACGCCGATGATCCAAGTGCCGTGCGGCGTGCTCTGCAGGTGCCAGCTCTCGCGGCTCACGCCGAAGCGCGCGTAGAACTCGGAGGCCTCCGCGGCGCGGCGGGTGTGCAGCTCGCGCGCGAAGTCGCGCAGCTGCCCCTCCTTGCCGGGAATCACCGGGAAGGCGCGAACGATGAGATCCATACCCTTCTCCTTCTGGACCAACACAGGATAGGTCAACCGGCCGCGGGCGCCGGTGCAGGGGCCGGGAGCACCTCGACGGCCGGCTCCCACCAACTCGCCCCGGGCTCGAAATGCCAACCCTCGTAGGGGCAGGTCGAGGCGACGTGGTCGCGGCCGGCGATGGCGTCGCCGCTGTGCATCCCGCGCTGCAGCGGGAACACCTGGTTGCAGCCGTGGCAGTAGCGGCCGATGACGTGACCGCGCCGCTCTTCCGACAAGCGGCTCGCCGGTGCGGCCTTGGGGGCGCGGAACACCATCGGGCGCAGACTACCTCAGCGTGCGGCCAGCAGCTCGGCGCGCGAGAAGAAGAAGGCGAGCTCCTTCTCGGCGTTTTCGGCCGAGTCGCTGCCGTGGATCGCGTTCTTCTCGATCGAGGTGGCGAAGAGCTTGCGGATGGTGCCGTCGTCGGCCTTCGCCGGATCGGTGGCACCCATCACCTGCCGCAGGTAGGGGACGGCGTCCTCCCGCTCGAGCGCCAGCGGCATGCAGGCACCGCTGGTCATGAACTCGACCAGGCTGCCGTAGAACGGGCGCTCGGCGTGCACTTCGTAGAAGGCCTGTGCCTGCTCGCGCGAGAGGTGCAGCACTCGCGCGCCGCGCAGCTTGAAGCCCTCGCGCTCGAGGTGGGCGACGACGTTGCCGGCGTTGCCGGCGGCGAAGGCATCGGGCTTAACGATCGCCAATGTCAGAGGGGCAAGCGTATGGGGCATCGGGTCCTCACTTACATCAGGTTGCTGGTGTCGTCTTCTTCGAGCACGTTGTAGTCGCCGTCGGGCGAGCCGAGCAGGTAGATCTGGTCCACCACTTCCATGGCGCCGTCGGGGCCGAGCATCAGCGCGGCTCCCGCCGGGATGCCGACGCCCCAGCGCACGCCGGGCTGGCGCATCAGCTGCCGCAGCCGGCGGTCGTGCTCGGGGTCGAAGTTGGGCTCGACGACGCCGCCCTCGAGCCAGCCGAGCGCGGTGATGGCGTTGCCGCCGAAGACGCTGCGCGCGATGACGCCCATGCACTGGGCGGCGGCGGCGATGGCCACCACCGTGCCGCCGCTGGCGAGCCGCTGCTCGAGCGCAGTGGCGACGGGAGTGCTGCCGATCGCCTCGATGAGGTGGTCGGGCACGCCGCCGCCGATGTAGACCCCGGCAACCTCGCCCACCCGCTGCGCGTTCTTCTCGCGCCGGCCGTCGCGGCCGCGATAGATGGGCAAGGTCTCGAGGTCGCGCTCGAAGCTCTCGCGCAGGTAGGCGGCGAAGTGCTGCGGGTAGTCGGTGGAGCCGGAGGCCGCCGGCAGGAAGCCGATGAAGCCGGGAGGCGTCTTCCCCACCCAGGCGTGGTCGGCGTCGAGGGTCTCGCCGAAGCTGAACTCGCCGCCGCCGAGCAGGGCGAGCCAGCCGCCGCCCGGCGGGCGCGTGAAGGGGATGTGGAGGTCGGAGGTGTTGAGCATCGATGGCGGGTCTGACTGCAGCGTCGCCGCCGCTACGACTTTCCGAGCGCCTTCGCCGCCGTCGCGCCGAGCTCGGCCGGCGACTCGACGACGTGGATGCCGGCCGCGCGCATCGCCTCCATCTTCTCGGCCGCCGTGCCCTTGCCGCCGGAGACGATGGCGCCGGCGTGGCCCATGCGGCGTCCGGGCGGCGCCGTGCGGCCGGCGATGAAGCCGACCACCGGGCGGGCGAAGTTGGCCTGCACCCAGGCCGCGGCCTCTTCCTCGGCGCTGCCGCCGATCTCGCCGATCATGATCACCGCCTCGGTCGCGGGGTCGTTCTTGTAGGCCGCGAGCACGTCGATGAAGTTGGTGCCGTTGAGCGGATCGCCGCCGATGCCGACGCAGGTCGACTGGCCGAGGCCGAGGTTGGTGAGCTGCCACACCGCCTCGTAGGTGAGCGTGCCCGAGCGCGAGACGACGCCGACGTTGCCCGCCTTGTGGATGTGGCCGGGCATGATGCCGATCTTCGCCTTGCCGGGAGTGATGATGCCGGGGCAGTTGGGGCCGATGAGGCGCACCTTCCCCTTGCCGTGCTTGTGCGCCATCTGGTGGAGGTACTCCTTCACCCGCAGCATGTCGCGCACCGGGATGCCCTCGGTGATGCAGACGATCAGCTCGATGCCGGCGTCGGCCGCCTCCATGATGGCGTCGGCGGCGAACGGCGGCGGCACGAAGATCATCGAGGCGTTGGCGCCGCGTCGCCTGCTGCGCCTCCCGCACCGAGTCGAAGACCGGGATCCCTTCGACCGTCTGACCGCCCTTGCCCGGCGTCACGCCGGCCACCACCTGGGTGCCGTAGTCGCGGCAGCCGAGGGCGTGGAACTCGCCCTCCTTGCCGGTGATCCCCTGCACCAGCAGGCGGGTGTTCTCGTCGAGCCAGATGGCCATGGCTACTTCTCCCCCTTCGCGGCGGCGACGACCTTCTGCGCCGCGTCGGCCATCTGCTCGGCGACGATGAAGGGGAAGGGCGCCTCGCGCAGGATGCGCCGCCCCTCCTCGACGTTGGTGCCCTCGAGCCGCACCACCACCGGCAGCGTCACGTTGCCGAGGTGCTCGATGGCCGCCACCACGCCGCGCGCGATGCGGTCGGTGCGCGCGATGCCGCCGAAGATGTTGATCAGCACCGCCTTGACCGCGGGGTCGGAGACGAGGATCTGGAAGGCGTTCTGCACCGCCTCCTGCGAGGCGCCGCCGCCGACGTCGAGGAAGTTCGCCGGCTCGCCGCCGTAGAGCTTGATGATGTCCATCGTCGCCATCGCCAGGCCGGCGCCGTTGACCATGCAGGCGATGTTGCCGTCGAGCTTGATGTAGTTGAGGTTGTGCTTCGACGCCTCGACCTCGAGCGGGTTCTCCTCCGCGAGGTCGCGCATGGCGGCGACGTCGGGGTGGCGGAAAACGGCGTTGTCGTCGAACGACATCTTGGCGTCGAGCGCCATCACCTCGCCGTCGCCGGTGACCAGCAGCGGGTTGACCTCGGCGAGCGTGGCGTCGGTGTCGAGGAAGGCGCGAGCGAGCGCCTCGAGCAGCTTCACCGCCTGGTTGGCGGTCTTGCCGGTGAGCCCCAGCCGCCGCGCCACGCGACGGCCCTGGAACGGCAGCAGCCCGAGGTGCGGATCGAAGGGCTCGCGCACGATGGCCTCGGGCGTGTGTGCCGCCACCTCCTCGATGTTCATGCCGCCGGCAGCGGAGGCCATCAAGAGCGGCTTGCCGAGCTGGCGGTCGAGCAGCACGCTGACGTAGAGCTCCTGGGCGATCGACACCGCCTCCTCGACCAGCACCTTCTGCACCTTCTGCCCCTCGGGCCCGGTCTGCGGCGTCACCAGCTGCATGCCGAGGATCTGGCGCGCCTTCTCCTCCGCCTCGGCGGGCGAGCCGGCGAGCTTGACGCCGCCGCCCTTGCCGCGGCCGCCGGCGTGGATCTGCGCCTTGACGACGCAGCGCCCGCCCAGCTCGGCGCAGATCGCCGCCACCTCGGAGGCGTCGGCACTCACCCGGCCGCGGGGCGTCGCCACGCCGTATCGGCGCAGGATCTCCTTGGCCTGGAACTCGTGGATCTTCACCGCTGTCCCTCCCTGGGATTGGGCCGGCAGGACGCCGGCGGGCGAGAGCGCGGAGCTTATCAAAGGGTGCCGGGGACCGCCGGCGTCTGGCCCGGCAGCCACTCGTGCTCGTGCTGGGCTGCCTCTACAATGATGCGTCCGGGTTTGCGGAGGTCAGCCTCGAGGTTTCCGAGAGTGCGCGAAACGCAAATCGTCGGCTACGGGACGCTGCTCTATCGCGCTTCGCTCGGCCACACGATCGGCGGCGAAACGGCCGCCGCCCGGGAGATGCGGCCGGTCGTGATCCGCGACTTCAGGCGCCTCTTCAACCTGCGCCCCAGCCACTATGAGTCGAGCGCCAAGCTCGACGCGCGCGGGATCGAGAACGGGGCAATGAACGTGGAGCCGGCGCCCGGGTGTACGGTCAACGGACTCTCCTTCCGGGTCGCGGAATCCGAGCTCGACGAGCTCGACCGCCGCGAGCGCTACTACCTCCGCATCAACGTCGACCTCTACGATTTCGAGAGCGGCGAGTGGCTCGCCGAGGGCGGCATCTACTCGGCGAGCCTCGACGCGCCGTGGCTCGAGCGCGACCCCGACCGCCTGCTGCCGCGGTGGCAGGACATCGAGTGGGCGCGCGCCGGCGCCTATGCCGTCAGCCGCCGCTTCGGCGAGTACTTCGATCGCACGACCTTCCTGGCCGATGGCCGCACCGTGGTCGCCGACCGCTATCGGGAGTTTCTCGCCGTGCCGGAGACGGGAAGCCAGCCGCCGTGACCATCGCGCGCGACGCCGCCCCCCTCGCCTCCGGGCCGCCGGCGCGCGTCTTCCTCAACTACGCCCGCGCCGACGGCGAGATAGCCGACTGGCTTCGTGACGCGCTGGGACGGGCAGGGGCCGACGTCTGGATGGACCGCGTGGAGATCCGCGGCGGCGAGCGCTGGCAGACCGAGATCGACCGCGAGCTGTGGAGGCGACAGTTCGTCGTCTGCGTCGTGACGGGCAACTCGGTGCGACCGGAGCGCCGCTGGGTCCATTACGAGCAAGAGCGCGCCGAGGTGCTGTTGAAGGACATGATCCCGTGCGTCTTCGAGGATCCGGAGCGGGCAACGAATCTCCTTCCCGATCGCCTGAAGCCGCTCAATGCGGTGTTCTTCGTGCCCGATCGGGAGGTGGCGCTCCGCGAGCTGGTCGACGCCATCCGCGGCAAGCTTCACGGCCGCGGGGACCGGCGGTTCCCCAAGGTCCCGCTGCTCGATCAGTCCGGACCGATCAAGCAAGGCTTCGTGGGCCGGGAGGGGGATCTTCGCAGCCTCAAACGCCTGATCGACGAGGACTCCCGTCAGGCGACCGGCCGGAAGACCATCGGCATCGTGGGCATGGGCGGCTTGGGTAAGACCGTGCTCGCCGAGGAGTTGGCCCGGCGTCTCGCCTTCCACTATCCCGGCGGGGTGCTCGTCGAGTCCCGGGGAGGGAAAAACCCGCAGGAGGCGCCGGCGGTCCTGGACCGCTGGGTGGAGTGGGTCCAAGGCGAGCCCCCGCGACAGACGTACCTGCCGCAGGACGTCGCCTCCATGCTGAAGGGCTTCGGCGACATGCTGGTCGTCCTGGACGACGTCTCGGACGCGGGGCTCGACGACACCCAGACGCTGCTCGCCGCCCTGCCGGTCGACTCGACTCGAGTGGTGACGACCCGGCTACACGGTGTCCTCGACGCGCTGGGGGCGATCCACTACCCGCTCGACCCGCTCTTGGAGGGCGACGCGATCTTGCTGCTCCGCAATCGGTTGTGGGACAAGTTCGGAGTACAGCTCGAACGGGAGGGACTCTCGTTCTCGACTGAGATCGAACGATACGCCGAGCCGCTCAAGACCTTGACCTCTCTGGTCGACCGCCATCCCCTGGCCCTCGACCTGGGGATCGGCACCTGCCACAGGCTGGCCGACGTCCCGGTGGCCATCGAGCGGTTGCGCCAGAGCCTCGAGCACGGAGTCCGGCGGTTCAAGCGAGACGTCCGGGCGGCGGCGGACAGGAACACGAGCTTGGCAGCCTGCCTCGAACACAGCCTGAAGGATCTGGAGGGCCAAGACGTCGAGAACGGGACCGATTGGGTGCGCCGGTACCGGGCGTTGGGCGTCTTTCCGGACGGCTCGTACCTGTCGGCGAGCCTGCTCAAGGCGGTGTGGGGGGACTCTGACGACGACGCCGAGGCGGCGGACGCCATCGCGGGCCTCGTGGGGCGGGCCATCTTGCGCTGCGATCGCGACGATCTGTACGTCCTTCATCCGGTGGTCCGCGCCTACGCGACCGGCCTGCTGAACGAGCAGCGGAACGACGCCGACCGCGTGCGTGCGCGCTACGAGCGCTGGATCATCGACCGCGCCGCCACCGTCTACGCCCGGCCGCAGGAAGAGTGGAGTGGGCACTGGCTCTTGGTCAACCACCTGCACCACGTCGGCGCCAGGCTGGCGAGTGCTGTGGAGAAGGACGTCGGCAGGCTCGAGGCCGTCGCCGGCCCGGAACCGCCGGCGGACGCGGCGTTGGCTGCCCTGGAGAAGCTCGACCGCGGCCTCGTCGACCTCGGCCTGGCCTACGCGGAGGCGCTCAAGGAATACGCGATCCGCCGGCCGGAGTGGGGGCACGTGCTCCAGAGCTTGCAGCTTGGGCTCGCCTGCGCCCGCGCTGCGAGCGAGGCAGCCAGCCAAGCCGAGTTCCTCAAGCGCCTGGGCGGTGCCACCTCGCGGTCGGATCCAAAGCTGGCGCAGCGCTATTTCGCCGCCGCCCTCGAGCTGGCGCGGACGATCTCCGACGAGCGGCAGATCGCCAGCATCCTCACCTTCTCCGGCGAGCTGGAGCGCACCCAGAGCCGGTGGGAGAGCGCCCTCCAGCTCCTCGAGCAGGGACTCGCCATGCACCGGCAGGGCGGCGACTCGCGCATGGAGGCGGTGACGCTCAAGTACATCGGCGAAGTGTATTGGCGCCGGGGGAAATTCGCGGCGGCGCTGGAGCGGTACCATCGGGCGCAAGAGATCTGTCAGCGCGACGGGAACGTGGCCGGCCAGGCCGACCTCCTCAACAAGATCGGCTCGGTGGAGTTCAACCGCGGAAACCACCGCGGGGCGATCGAGTGGTTCAAGCAGGCCCTCGAGCTGCACGAGAAGGTGGGCAACCGGACGATGCAGGCCGAGGACAAGAACGACATGGGCGCCGCCTACCGCTACCTCGGCGAAAAACGGCTCGCCCTCGGCCTGTGCGAGCAGGCCCTCGACATCGACGTCGCGCTGGGCAACCGTCGCCACGAGGCGATCGTGCGGACCAACCGCGCGGCCTTGCTGGGCGACCTCGGGGAGCTCGACGAATCGTTGCGCGAGGCGGTGACCGCCGGGCACATCGCCGAGGAAGTCGGTGATCCGACCCCGCGGGGGTGGGCCCTGTGCTGGGCAGGAAATGCGCTGCGCGGGCTGGGCCGCGTGGAGGAGGCCGAAGCGCGATACCGCGAGGCGATCGCGATCTGCCGCGAGGTCGAGAACCCCCGCGACCTGGCCGGCTCGCTGGGGATGCTGGCAGCGCTGCTGGCCGCGGAGCCTGGCCGCCGCGCCGAGGCGAGGGAGCTCTTCGCCGAGGCGCTGGCGGTGATGGAGAAGCCCCCCGGCCTCGATCAAGCGCTGGGCGGGCGACGGCTCGCCGACCTGCGCGCTGAGCTGGCTCGCCTCGGAGACGAGTGAAGGGCAGACGGCGGCCCCGCCGGACGTGTTCTCGGGCAGTGATACCGCCCGGTGCAGGACACGAACCCGTTCACGAGGTGCCTGTGACGGGCGCGGCGAGGATGCGCTGGATCTGCGCGATGTGCTCGCGGTTGTGGGCGTGGAGCAGGATGGCGAAAGCTTTCCAGTCGAAGCGTTCGATCCAGGCGACCGGCTCGATGGCGCCGTCGGGGCCGGCGCACTTGACCACCATCTGCACCGGGGCGGTGGCGGTGGTCGGCTCGTCGCCGGTGGCCGCGGCGAGCAGCGCCAGCAGGTCGCGGTGGATGGCGCGCAACTGGGCGCGCAGGTCGCTCCAGTCCTTGGCCAGCGGCGCCGCCGACTGCAGGCTGGCGGGGATCGCCTCCGCGACCGGCTCGCCGGCGAGCAGCTGCGCGAGCTGCTCGATGGCCGGGCGGTCGCTCTCCACCAGGTGGTCGACGACCTCCTGGATCGACCACGCCGAGGTGCTGCGGTGCTCGCGCGCCACCTCCGGCGCGATCGTCTCGATCAGCGCGTCGAGCGTGTCGTAGGTGGCTGCGACGCGCTCGCGGATCGCCTCCACCGACGCCTCGCGTGCCGCGGCGGCGGACGTAGTCGAGCGCGCGCTGCTGTTCGGGGCGGAGCGGCATCGGACTGCGATCGTATCGCCGAGCCGCCGAGGCCGTCGCCCCGGCGGCTCAGTCGTTCAAGGTCGCGCCCGGTCCGTCACCTGCCGTCGTAGCACCCCGCCGGGCGACGTCGCGCAGTCGAGGGCGTTGATGAACAGCGACACCGCCCCTTCGTCGACGCTGGTGAAGAGCTCGGCGCGATAGGTGAACCCGTCGCCGCCGGTGTAGCCGGTGTTCGGCGTGTAGGTCACTACGTTGTCGGGCAGCACGTAGGGAACGCTGGTGATGACGGTGTTGCCGGAGTCCTTCAGCAGGCCGTTGGCCGGGAGGGTCAGCACGGTGTAGGTCGTCGGCGGCAGCGGCGGCGGCGTGCTGAGGATGAGCGCCGGCTCGTTGCCGACGTTGAGCGGGTTGTCCGCCGTCGAGTAGACGCTGAGACCGCGGCCGCTGGTGAGGGTCTCGTCGACGCGGCCCTGGATGGTGAAGAAGGTGGCGCCGCTGGCGATGGCGGCGTTGAGGGAGTCCTTGACGTCGAAGGTGAAGGTGCCGTCGGCGCCCAACGAGCCGAAGACCGGCATCAGCGCGCCGGGCACCTGCTCGAGGGCGGCCTCGAAATCGCTGTCCTCGAGAGTGCCGTTGCCGCCGGGGCCGGCGAAGAAGACGGTGTCGAGCGAGTCGGCGGCGGCACGGTTGGTGCGCAGCTGCACGTCGGCCCCACCGGTGCTGCCGATCGGGCCGATGGCGCTGATGTCCCACTCGATCTGGATGCGCACCGTGCCGTTGCTGCCCGGACCGCCGGTGCTGCCGACGCCGGCGTTGACGAACACCGGCGCGCCGATGGCGAGGTCCTCGTTGTGGTTGTCGCCGAAGCCGTTGTCGTCGGCGTCGGCGACGTTGCCCGCCACCTCCGCCGGATCGAGGGCGATGGCCTTGCCGACGATGCGCAGCGAGGCAGGAGGCGCCGCCCACGAACTGGGTGGCCGTCGAAGCGCTGAAGTCGCCGAGGCCGATCGACACCGGAGTGTTCACCGGCGTCGAGACGCTCTGGTCGGGCGCCAGCTCGTTCTCCCCGACCGCCGCCACTTCGACGGTGGCGGTGGCGCTGTCGCAGACCGTGTCGCCCGAGATGACGCCGCAGGCCTCGAACTGGAAGCTGTCGACGCCGGTGAACCCGCTCGCCGGCGTGTAGACGACGCTGGCACTGCGCTGCGGCACCTCGGTGCCCTGGGTGGGTGTGCCCAACGAGCCGTTGGCGGGGCCGGTGGCCGGCAGGATGGAGAAGGTGACGTCGACTCCCGCCGGCGCGCCGGCGGTGAGGCCGACCGACACCGCCTGGTCGACGTAGGTGGCCTCGTGGGATTCGTTGGCGACCACGGTGGTGGGATCGGGGGGCGGATCCTCCGCGCCGTCCGGCGGGTTGATCGTCACCACCGCGGTGCCGGTGGCTCCCGAGGGATCGGTGACGCTGAAGACGAAGCTGTCCTCGACGTCGCCGGGTCCGGCGGGGGTGTAGTCGACGGTCGCCTCGGTGCGCGGTGGGTCGCCTTGCGGCCGCTCGGGGTCGCCCGGCGGCAGCGGCGGCGGCAGCTCTGTCAAGTTGCTCAGCGAGCCCTGCGTGGGGCCGGTGACGATGTCGAAGTCCAGGTCGTCGAGGTCGGCGTCGCTGCCCCGCAGCGTGACGGTGATCGTCGCCGTGCCGTTGGTGAAGACGGAGCTCGGGGTCGCCACCGGCGGATGGTTGGCGAAGTAGCTCGCCACCTCGAGCGTGGTGCCTTGACCGAGCCTGACGTCGCGGGCGACCAGGGCGCCGCGCGCTGTCACGTCGCGCTCGACGATGACGCTGCCGTCGCGCGCGTAGACGTTGGCTTCCAAGTGACTGTCGCGCCCCACTGAGGCCGCCGACGGCGTGGCGCCGAGCACGCCGGTGGTGCCGTTGATGCCGGCGACGTAGACGACGATCTCGGCGGCGGCGACGCCCGAGCCGCTCTGCGGCCCGACGAACGACGCGGTGCCGACGCTGAGGCGCCCGGCCAGACGTAGGTCGGTCTGCCCGGTCATCTCGATGCTGGCGCACGGCTGCGCGCAGCCGGTGGCGCCGACGGTGGTCACGTCGATGACCTCGTAGAGGCCGCCGGTGAGCACCAGCGTGCCGGTCGCGGCCACGGTGACGTGGCCGTAGTCGCCCGCGGGCAGCGTCACGGTCTGGCCGGCGCCGACGCTGACGTCGTCCGCCTCGGCGCGCGGCGCCGAGGTGTGGAAGACCGGCAGCAGCGCGAACACCGGCAGCGCCAGCGGGCTCGTCAGCGTGCCGGTGATGGTGCCGTTGCTGGACAGCGTGTTGTAGCTGGCGTCGCCGGTCACCAGCGACTTCTGGTCGAGCCGGATGGAGTTGCCCTTCAGGTTGCCCGTCACGTGCGAGTCGCGGTCGAGCTTGAGCTGCGCCGCGGCGTCGAGGAACGGCCCCGCCGAGGCGTCGTTGACCACCATGTCACCGGTGACCAGCGTGTTCTTGTTGATCTGCGCGCTGTTGGTGGCCAGGATCGCCGTCGCGGAGACGCCCGGCAGCGTGGCGGCACCCACCACCGGCCAGCTGCGCACGGCGTCGATGGCCGAGGTCGGCCCGATGCGCGTGGGCAGGCCCTGGCTGCGCAGCCAGGCCTTGAGCTCGCGCTGCGTCGGCAGCCGCCAGTCGCGGCGGCCGAAGTTGGGCAGCGCGCCGCGGTTCATCGCCGCCACCATCCGCAGCGCCTTGGCGCGCGGCATGACGACGTCGGGCGCGAAGCCGGTCGAGACGGCGAACTGCGCGTCGCCGACCCACAGTAGGCCGGTGCGGCCTTCGATGACGGTGTCGGGAGAACCGCCGGCCAGCCCGGCGGCAACGATCAACAGGCACAGGATCGAGGCGATGACGAAGGTGCGACTTCTCATCAGACCCTCCTTACGGGTCGAGACGCCCTCTCCTCACCAACGACATCACAAGGTATAGCTGAAGGGATTACGCGCCAACCTACGGCCGGCCTCCTGGAGTGTCAAGTGACAGCGGATGATCGATCGGCCGCGGGCCGCCGAGGCTGCCTCAGTCCGACTCCGCCGCCGAACCCTTCTGCCCCGCAGGGATGACCTGCTTGATACGCCGGCCGGCGGCCGAGGCCTCGATCAGCTCGCGCAACCGCTTGCGGCGCGTCTCTTCGCGCTTGGCCCCCATCACCCAGTAGGTGGTGTTGCGGCGATACCACGGCGCTTCGCCCTGCAGGTACTTCCACGCCGCCTTGTCGCGCCGCAGCTCCTTCTCGAACGCGGGGTCGAGGGTGACCTCGCCGCGCTGCTCGTAGGCGTAGATGGCGGACTTCTTCGCCGAGCGCCGCTCGAAAGCGGCGAGCCCCGCCGGCCGCACGCGCCCTTCGGCAATGAGCTCGCCCATGCGCTTGATGTTCACGGCGCTCCAGATGCTGGTGGGCCGGCGTGGCGTGAAGCGGATCGAGTAGCTCTCGTCGTCGATCCGGCGCCGCACGCCGTCGATCCAGCCGAAGCACAGCGCCTCGTCCACCGACTGCGGCCAAGTGATGCTCGGCCTGCCCGAGCCGGTCTTGTAGAAGCCCACGAGCAGCTCGGGCTCGCTCTCGTGGTGCTTCTCGAGCCAGCGGCGGAAGGCGGCGGGAGTGGCGAAGAAGGTCGGCTCGGCCATGCCGGCGATCATGCCAAACCGAGGGGCTCGGCGTCCGCTCGGGCGACGGACCGCTACAGGTTGACGGCCATGCCCCGGATCGTCCTTCTCCACGGGCGCCGCGAGCTCGCCCCGCCCGTGAGCGCTGCTCGCCGGGCGGAGCCTTCCGCGGGGGGTTAGCTGCTCTTGCCCGCCATCTCGGCGAAGAACTCGCTCTGGCGGGACTCCATCTCGTCCTCGGTCAGGTCCTCCTTGTGGGTGGCGACCGACCACGAGAGGCCGAACGGGTCGGTGAAGACGCCCCAGCGGTCGCCCCAGAACTGGTCGCTCGGCTTCACCTTCCCCTCCGCGCCGGCGTCGACCGCGCGCTTGTAAACGGCGTCGCAGTCGTCGACGTAGAGGAAGAGCTCCACCGGCGAGCCCCCGAACGCACGCGGCGACTTCGAACCGGCCATCTCGTCGTGCAGCATGAGGTACGACGTGCCGACGCGGATCGAGGCGTGCATCACCTTGCCGTCGGGGCCTTCGGAGATCGACTGCTCGTCCGCGCCCAGCGCCTTCTCGTACCAGGCGATCGCCTTGCGCGTGTCCTGCATGGTGAGGACCGGGGTGACCGTGGAGTAACCCTTGGGGACCGGGCTCGCTGCTCTTGCCATGGCTGTTCTCCTTCCTGCTCGTTGCGCGAGCGCGCAAGGTGGATGGGCTCGAGCCTGCAGGATTGCCGCCAGCGGCCTCCGCTTTTGGGCCCCAATTCGGCACCGACGCGGCTCCCGTGTAGTCTCCGCTCGAAGCGTCACGCTCCGGACTCGGAGGTACTCGCGTGCCCAAAGATCCCGCGCTCGAGGTTCTCTCCACCGCGCCCTTCAAGGCCCAATCGCCCCTCGGGCGACTCGTCGATGCCGCGATCACTCCACGGGAGCTGTTCTACGTCTGCACTCATGCGCCGATCCCCGCCGTCGCTGAAGAGACCTTCCGCCTCGACGTCTCGGGCATGGTCGAGCGGCCGCTCCATCTGCGGCTCGCCGACCTGCGGGCCAACTTCCCCGAGGTGGAAGTCACCGCCACGCTGCAGTCCGCCGCCAACCGGCGCGACGAGCTCGCCCGCGCGCGGCCCCTCGAAGGACAGACGCCCTGGGGTGCGAGCGCCATCGGCACCGCCTCGTGGCGGGGGATCTCGCTGGCCGCGCTGCTCGCGGGCGCCGGACCGCTCGACGGCGCGGCGCACGTGGCATTCACCGGTCTGGACCAGTGCGACAAGGACGGCGAGCGCTTCGGCTTCGGCGGCTCGATCCCGTTCTGGAAGGCGATGGCGAGCGACGTCGTGCTCGCCTGGGAGATGAACGGCGAGCCGCTGGCGGCCGAGCACGGCTACCCGCTGCGCGTCGTGGTGCCGGGGTGGATCGGCGCCCGCAGCATCAAGTGGGTGTCGCGCATCGAGGTGCGGCGCGAGCCGTCCGACAACTACCAGCAGCAGCGCGGCAACAAGCTCTTCGCGGCCCACGTCGACGCGAGCAACGTCGACTGGTCGCAGGGGCTCATGCTCGGCGAGTCGTCGCTGAGCTCCGCGATCTGCGAGCCGCTCGACGGCGCCGAGCTCGCGGCCGGCCCGGTGCGGCTACGGGGCTATGCAGTCGCCGGCGGCCAGCGCACGGTGGAGCGCGTCGAAGTGTCAGCCGACAACGGCGCCAGCTGGACGGTGGCAACGCTCGCCGGCGAAGCAGCGCCCGGCGTCTGGCGATTGTGGGAAGCCACCCTCGAGCTGCCCGCCGGCCCCCACGAGCTGGTCTGCCGCGCCTGGGACTCGGCCGCGAACACCCAGCCCGAGGACCCCGCGCACCTGTGGAACTTCCTCGGCTTGATGAACAACGCCTGGCACCGCGTGCGGGTGTGGGTCGCCGAGTAGGTCCGGGCCCGAGCCCGCCACCGCGACGCGGTCAAGTTGGCTGAACGCTGATGTCCGTGCGCGCCATCAGCGTGGCAGCCCGGCATCGTCGTAGCCGAGGATCTCGTCGGCACTTCGGCCATCTTGAGTGGGCGAGGCGGCGAAGCGGCGCGCGATGTCGAGAAGGCGGTCGGCGATCTGGGTCTTCGTTTCCATCAGGTAGCTGGTCAAGGCGCGGATCTTCCCGCCTCGCATCTCGAAGACGTCGCAGAAGACCAGGCTCATGACCGTGCCGTCGGCTCGCGGCGCCCGCACCGAGCCCTCGGCCACCACGACGTCGTCGGCCTCGACGAGACGCGTGACGGTGATCTCCGGCGCGCCGGTGAAACCCTCGTCGACGATGTGCCGGGCGAAGCCGTCCTTGCCCTCGACGTCGAAGACGCCGGGGATCAGCCAGCGGACGTCGTCGGTCAGGCACGACAGGATCTCTGCGCGATCCGTGCGGCGGAAGCCGTCCATGTACCTCTCGACCGTTCGCTGGTTCGGTGTCATGCAGCCTCCCGCCCGCGCGCTCGCTCCACCCCTCGCGTGGCAGGCAAGAATACAGCCCGCTCGCAGAGCTCGTCTTCGAGCTCACCGAACCGAAGTTCGGCTAAGGTCCGCGAACCCCAAGGAGGCCCCGTGAAGACATCCGCCTGCTGCCTCGCCTTTGCCCTGGTCCTTGCCGCCCTCGTCCTCGCCGCCTCGGGCGCGCATGCGGATGAAGCGAGCGCGCGGGCCGCTCTCGTCGCGGCCAAGGTCGCCTTCTCTCCGGACGCGTTCCTGCACGAGGTCGCCGCCGGCAACGTCGAGCACGTCAAGCTCTTTCTCGAAGGTGGGATCGATCCCGCGGTGAAGAACGCGCAGTCCCAGACGGCGCTCTGGCTGGCGGTCGAGCACAAGCAACTCGCGGTCCTGCAAGCGCTCCTCGCCGGCGGCGTGGCACCGAACGAGACCAACGCACCGATCCTGGGCGGCGGCAAGACGATCGTCTTCGGGGCCGTCGACACCGGCGATGCCGCCTTCGTCCGCGCCCTGGTCGAGGCGGGAGCCGACGCCAAGAAGGCGAACGACTACGAGATGCCCCCGCTCGCCGAGGCGGCGCGCACCGGCAATCTCGAGATGTGCGAGATCCTGCTCCGCGGAGGCGCCGACCCGAACGCCGCCCCGGCCGGCTTCCCGCTCCTCTTCGGCCCCATCAACGAGGACCACCCCGAGGTGGTGAAGCTACTCCTCGCGTCGGGGGCCAGGCTGGGAGAGCACAAGACCGCGCTGCTCGAAGCCGCTAAGACGCCCGAGATGCGCGAGCTGCTGGAGAACGCGGAGTAGGGCGCTCGCCGCAGCTGCGCGCTACGCCTCTCTCGGCCCTTCGGCCCTCGGCAACACGCAAGCCTCTCGGCTCGGTCTGATCGGCCGGATCAGCCAGCGCGGTCACCGCGTGCCGTCCGCGACCTACTTGTGGAACTTCCGGTCCGAGACCCGGCGCGGTGTTCGGGCTGAGGGCGATCCGCAGGTAAGCCGACGTTAGCGGCTGTGTCACCGCGGCTTCGGCCGGCTTGGCCGTGGTAGGCGGCGATCAGGCCGCTCTCTTCGCCTGACAAGGCAAGGAATCTCGCTCCCACGGTCGTCCCCTGGGGGGCTAGACTGTGCGAACGCATTCATTCTGCATGCTCTGAAATCTGCCTTCGATGTCAATGAGGGTGTAGACCGGCTATGAGCAAACTCTTCATCTCTCACAGCTCGAAAGACGACGCCTTCGTGCGCGAACTCCACGCTACGCTCGACGATCTCGGCCACGGTGGATGGATCGATTCGCGCGAGCTGCGGGGCGGCGATCCGCTTTGGACGGAGATCTCGAGGGCCATCGAGGAGGCGTCGGCCTACGCGGTCGTGATCAGCACGGACGCGCTGCAGTCCAAGTGGGTCGGCAAGGAATTGCGCCACGCGCTCAAGGTCCGCGACGAACGCGGCAAGGGAGAGTTCCCGGTCATCCCGCTTTCGCTCGATGGCACCAAGCTCGGGGTGCTGGAGGAGTTCTTCGGCGAGGAGCCGATTTACATTGCGGTGAGCAGCGACGCGGGCGGTGTCGAGGCGGCGATGAATGTGATCCTCGTCGCCATGGGCGAGCGGCTCCCTGCAGACGTTGCCGCCGTTCCGCAGCCCCTAGCGGACCCGCTCGAAGAGCTCGTCCTCGAGCTCACCGACTTGAAGTTCCACGAGCAGGAGGGCAAGCGCCGCGCCTCCGGTCGCGCCCGACTGGTCTATCGCCCCGCGACGCCCGGTCAGCGCGAAGTCGCCTCCGCGCAGGCATGGCGGCTCGTCGCTCCGCTCGGTCCGATCGAGGCGGGGGAGCTCGCCTGGTATCTGGAGAAATACGCCATTTGGCCGAGCCGCTACTTTCGCGACCGCGCGCAGAAGGTGGAAGCCAACCTCCAGAAGTGGGGCCAGGCGCTCCACGATGTCGCCATGCCCGTGGAGCACACAGCCAACGTCATGCAGGCCTGGGCGAAGATCGGCGGCAACGCTGGGCGCCGCTTCTCCGTCCAGGTGGATGCCACCCTCGAGGCCGGCGTGACGTGACGTTGACGTCAGGCTCGCCCAGGAAGCCGCCACGGCATTCCTCGAGGTGCCGTGGGAGCTGCTCCATGACGGCGAGGCCTACCTGTTCCAGGGCGCCAAGCCCACGCGCGTCCGCCGTCGTCTCCCGAACACGAAGGTCCTCGACGTGCAGGTGGTCTCCCCGCCCATCCGCATCCTGCTCGTCACCGCGCGGCCGGAGGACGACGCGTGCGGCTACATTGACCACCGCGCTAGCGCGCTGCCGCTGGTCGAGGCGATGGAAGCCCTCCCCGGCCTGGTCAAGATTCACGTCCTCAGCCCGCCCACGTTGCCGGCGCTACGCGACGAGCTCGACCGCGCCCGTGCCGAGCGGAAGCCCTATCACGTCGTCCACTTCGACGGCCACGGCGTCTACGACAAGCAGGTCGGTCTCGGCGGGCTGTGCTTCGAGCTGCCCGACGACACCGGCAAGCTGGAGGAGCGCCGGCACGTCACCGTCTTCACCAATGAGCTCGGCCCATTGCTGCGCGATCACCGCATCCCGCTCGTCTTCCTCGAAGCCTGCCAGACCGCGCAGGCCGAGAAGGCCTCCGAGTCCGTCGCCTCAGAGTTACTGAAGGTCGGTGTCGCCTCCGTCGTCGCCATGAGCCACAGCGTGCTGGTCGAGACCGCGCGCCGCTTCGTCGGAGCCTTCTACGGCGCCCTCGCCGCGGGCAAACGCGTGGGCGACGCCATGCTCGCCGGCCAACGCCAGCTCAAGGACGACACGTTTCGCGGGCGCGTCTTCGGCGCGGGCGAGCTGCGGCTCGAGGACTGGTTCGTGCCCGTGCTCTTCCAGGAAGAGGACGACCCACAACTCTTCAAGACGACGCCCGCCAAGCAGACGGTGGAAGACTTCCAGACCGCGCTTGCGGCACGCCTCGGCGAGCTGCCGCCGGAACCGGGAACCGGCTTCATCGGGCGTAGTCGCGAGCTGCTGGCGCTCCAGCGGCTGCTGCGACACGAACGCTACGCGGTTGTGCGCGGCCAAGGCGGCGAAGGCAAGACCGCGCTCGCCGCCGAATTCGCCCGCTGGATGGTCCGCTCCCACCAGATCCGCCGCGCCGCGTTCGTCTCCGTCGAGACGCACAGCCACGTCGCCGCGGTGCTCGATGCCCTTGGCCGCCAGCTCGTCGGGCAGGAATACTCCGCGGCCACGTTCGGCGATCTGGAAAAGGCGATCCTACCGATCGAGCGCGCGCTGGCCGAACAGGCGACGCTGCTGGTGATCGACAACATGGAGAGCATCCTCCTTCCGCCTTTCGTCGCGATGCCAGAGGCCCTCTCCGAAGACGCGCATCGCGAGCTGGACGCCATCCTCGCGCTCTGCGCGCGCGTGAACGCAAAGGGAGACACGCGGCTCATCTTCACCAGCCGCGAGACGTTACCGGCGCCGTTCGGCGCCGATCGGCACCGGCGCGAGTTGCATCAACTCCATCCCGATGATGCGGTGAAGCTGGTCGAGCGCGTCCTGAACGCGGCCGGCGGAGACGCCGGTGCTTCCACGGATGCTGCGCGCGAGGAGATCGAGCGGCTCGTGGAAGCCGTGCACGGCCACGCCCGCACGCTGGCGCTGCTGGCCCCGGCGCTACGCAGCCTTGGTGTGACGGCGACCCGTTCCTCGCTCGTCGAGCTGATGGCGGACATGGAGAAAGCATTCCCGGGCAGCCGGGAGAAATCGGTCTTCGCCAGCGTCGAGCTGTCCCTGCGCCGCTTGTCGGAGACGAACAGGGAGCGAGCGAGCGTGCTCGGGGTGTTCCACGGCGGGGTAGATCTCGATGTGCTCCGCGTGATGATGAATTGGGAAGCAGCGGACGTGGACTCGCTGGCGGTCGAGTTGGTGCAGATGGGGCTGGCGACGGTCCAATCCCTTCAATCATCTCACGCTCAACCCCGCGTTGTGCCCCTACCTGCGCGGGCGGATGGACGCGGCGGAGCGCGCGGCGCTTACGACCCACTGGGTCGAGGCGATGCGCAACTTTTCCGGGTTCCTCGAACGGGAGCAGGGCCAGAATGCCGAAGTCGCGGCGACCCTGACGACGCTGGAGCTTCCGAACCTCTTTGTGCTGCTCGACCTCGTGTCGCGCGCGGGTGATGCGGAGGCGACAATTGACCTGGCCACTTCTGCTCTACGGCCTGCTGCAAGAAATGCGGCAAGCCGCGACTACTGGAGCGTGTGGGGGAAGTGCGCGACGCCGCGGCGGCGGCACTTGGCGATGCTCTGGAATCACGCCCGCTTCCAGGCGGCGGAGGACCCAAATCGAGCAGCAGCTTGCCAGCGGGGCGTTGCGTGAGGCGTTCGAGGGCGCCCAGCGGTTGCTCTATGGTGCCCGGGCGGCGGGCGAGCGCGTGTATCGCGGCGCCGATTACGATCTGGCGGTGGCGTGCTTCCTCTTGGCTCGCGTGTTGACGGCGGGCTTTCAGCTCGGAACAGGCCCTGCCACTCCTGGACGAAGCCCGCAAGCGTTTCGAGTCCTTCGCGGGGGCGAACGCCAGTGAAGCCGCGGACCGGATGGTGTCCGCCTGCATCACAGAACAAGGTGACTGTCTTCTAGACCTCGGACGATTGGACGATGCAGCGGTAGCATATGAAGAGGGCATCCGCCGCGACGAGCAGCGTGGAGCAGACCGGGACGTCGCCGTCGGCAAAGCCCAACTTGGAATCGTCCGTCGGAAGCAGCGGCGATATGTGGAGGCGCTGGACGCGTATGCCGACGCGCGTGAGCGGTTCACGCAATTGGGCGAACCGGGCTCCCTCGCCGTTGCCTGGCATCAGATGGGCTTGGCGTATCAGGAAGCGGGCCAGCCGGAAGCGGCAGAGGATGCCTATCGGAAATCGCTTGCGATCTACGTTCGGCTGGGAGATGTTGCCCGGCAAGCGGGCACTCTGGCGCAGCTGGGGACCTTGTATCTCGACGCGCTCAACCGCCCTGAGGAGGCCGTAACTCTTGCAAAGCAAGCAGCAGACAAGTTTGTCGAGATCGGCGATACAGCCCGGGAAGGCCTGGTAAGAAACAACGTCGCCGAAACCTTACGCAGGCTACACCGCTTGGACGAAGCTCGGCAGCACATCGGTCGAGCCATCGAATGCAAAGCACAGTTCGGCGACGCGTCTCAGCCGTGGACGTCCTGGGCCATCCTCGCCGACATCGAGAGCGACGACGCCAACCCTGCGGCCGCCTCGGAGGCGAAGGGCAAGGCCATCGCCAGCTATCTCGCCTACCGACGCGCCGGTGGCGAGAATCAAGACGGTCCTGGCCGACTCAGCCTGAACGTGACCCAATCCCTTCTTGCCGGCGACCCGGTTGCCGCCGCGTCCCTTCTCAAGCAACTCGCCGCAGAGCCGGATACAGCTCACGCCCACCCGTTCGTCCGCGCCCTCCAAGCCATTATCGCCGGCAGCCGCGATCGCGCGTTAGCGGATACTCCAGATTTGCACTACTCGATGGCCGCCGAAATCCTCTTTCTCATCGAAACACTGGAGAATCACCGATAGCGCGTCGCCGCACAAGGGCGCGGCCGAGAGCACCGAGATTGTTCGGCGTTGAGGGGCCTTCGGCGTCGTTTGGCAGCTGTGTCGTCAACCGGACTTGGGTACAGGCAGCGCGTAAGCCTCGCGGCTGGGCTTGACCGGACGGATCAGCCAGTACGGCCGCCGCGTGCCGTCCGGCGAGTGGTCGCGCGCCGACCGCGTGCGCGCCATCCACTGCTTGTAGACCTCGTGCGACTTCGCGGTGTCGACGACGATGTCGCCGTAGCGATCGCCCGCCTCCGCGCGCCGCACGCGCACCGCCTGGTGCCAGCAGTGCATGCCCGACACCGGGTCGGGGTGCACCGGGAAGGTGAGGTTCTGGTGGACGCCGGCGTCGGTCCACCAGATGCGCTTGGTGTCGGGGTCGCTCGCTCGCGTACGGCTCGACGCCCTTCTCGCGGCGCATGCGCCACTGCGTGCCCTTGCGTTCGAGCGCCACCGTGGCCATCAGCTGGCGCTGGCCGTGCTCGTCGAGCTTCCAGCGGCCCATGTGGTGGCTGCAGGCGACGACGCCGGGCCGGATGCCCTCGGTCACCCAGGCCTTGACCACGTAGTGGCCGATCTCGGTTTCGACGCGCACGAGGTCGCCGGTCTTCGACGCCGAGCGGCGCCGCGTCGTGCGGGTGGAGCCAGAGCGGGTTGGTGTGGGCGATCTCGTCGAGCCACTTGGCGTTGGCGCTGCGCGTGTGGATGTGCACCGGCAGGCGGAAGGTCGAGATCAGCACCATCTGGTCCGGCGCGCAGCTTCTGCGGGTGGACGTGGCTGCGGCAGGTAAGCCGGGCAGCGCCGTCTCCGGCCAGCCCCAGCTCGCCAGCGTCGGCGAGTAGAACTCGAGCCGGCCGCTCGGCGTCGGGAAGCCGCGCCGCACGACGCCGTCGACCCGCACGCCGACCGCGCGCCGGCCCTCGGCGTCGCCGTCCGGCGCGCCCGGTGGGCGCCAGGTTCGAGCTTCGGCGGCGCCGCGGCGCGCGTGTAGACGCGGCCGAAGCGGTCTTCCGCCAGGTCCTCGAGCTCGCTCGCCGGCACCTCCTCCTCGTAGACCGCGCCCGACGTCCTTGCTGACCTCGAAGGCGCCGTAGCGGCGCATGAACTGCGAGCGGCGTCAGCCCCTCCGCCGCCGCCTTCTCCGGCAGCCCGGGCACGGAGTGCTCGAAGATGTAGCCGTAGTACTCGTCGACCGACAGCCGCTCGCCCGGCCGCTGCTCGGACTCGACGAAGGGCCGGATCCCGAGCGCGCCGTCGCGGTCGATGCGCCACGACAGCTCGAGCCAGAACTCGTTCTCCTCCCACACCTCGCCGGGGTTGGTCTCGCGCGTGTCGGCGACCTTCTCGCCCTGGCGCTCCCGAGCCGCGCGCAGCACCGGCTGGCGGAAGCCGAGCCACTGCGCGTCGTGCGTCTCGTACGAGTGCAGTGTCGTGCCGCTCGGTGCGAGTGCCCCATCGGCAGGATGTAGTCGGCGAAGTAGGCGGTCTCGTTCCAGGTCGGCGTGAGCGCGACGTGCAGCCCGACCTTCGCCTCGTCGGTGCAGCATCTCGATCCAGGAGAAGCCGTCGGGGTTGGTCCACACCGGGTTGTAGACGCGGGTGAAGTAGACCTCGAGCTTGCCGCGCCCCTCCTTGAGGAAGTGCGGCAGCAGGAACGACAGCTCGTACATCGACAGCGGGTACTCGACCGGCCAGGTGAGCTCGTTCCACTGCGTCGGGTGCGGCGGCAGCTTGATCGGCTTGGGGCACGAACTTGTTCCAGGCGTTGGGGTAGGTGCCGCCCTTCGTGCGCCACCGCGCCGAGCAGCGCGTTGAGCAGGAAGAGCGTGCGCGCCACCTGCCAGCCGCCCTCGTTGCCGGCGGTGGCGCTGCGCCAGGTGTGCGTCGACGAGACGCGGTGCCGGCGTCGGCCACCACCTCGGCGACCTCGCGCAGCGTCGCGGCGTCGACGCCCGACTCCTGCGGCGGCGCACTCGAAGGTGAAGTCGGCGTAGAGCGTGGCGAGCGCGCGCCTCGAACGCTCTCGAACGTCGCCGACAGCCCCGGCCGCTCCGCCGCCAGGTACTCCTGCCAGTTCCACCAGCGGCGCACGAACTCGCGGTCGTAGCGGCGCGTCTGCGATCAGGTGGTGCGCGATCGCCAGGAGGATCGCCGCCTCCGAGCCCGGCACCGGCGCCAGCCAGTAGTCGGCGTGCGTGGCGGTGTTCGAGAGCCGCGTGTCGAACACGATCGAGCTTGGCGCCGCGCTGCTTGGCCTCGATGATGCGCTGCGCGTGCGGGTTGAAGTAGTGGCCGGTCTCGAGGTGCGCGCTGACGAGGAGGATCACCTTGGCGTTGGCGTGGTCGGGGCTCGGCCGGTCGATGCCCGACCAGAGCTGGTAGCCGGCGCGCGCGCTCGACGAGCAGACGTTGGTGTGCGAGTTGTGGCCGTCGACGCCCCAGGCGGCGAGCACGCGCTCGGTGAAGCCGTCCTCGCCCGGGCGGCCGACGTGGTACATCACCTCGTGCTGGCGGCCCTCCGGCGATCGCCTTGCGGATGCGCGCCGGCGATGTCGTCGAGCGCCTCGTCCCAGGAGACGCGCTCCCACTTGCCCCTCGCCGCGCCCGCCGACGCGCTTGCAGCGGGTAGAGGATGCGGTCGGGATCGTGGATCTGGTTGAGCGTCGCCGGCCCCTTGGCGCAGTTGCGCCCGCGCGAGCCGGGATGCTCGGGGTTGCCCTCGAACTTGCGGATCTCGCCGCGTCTCGGCGATCGACGTAGGCGAGCAGGCCGCACGCCGACTCGCAGTTGAAGCAGGTGGTCGGCACGAGCATGTAGCGCTTCTCCACCCGCTTCGGCCAGGCCTTGCGAGTCGAGCTCGACCCAGTCGTCCCAGCGCTCCTTCGGCGGATGCGCGGCGAGGTGGTTGCCGCTCGGGCCGGGGTAGAAGGTTTCGCTTGCGCGCTCGCTCACTCGAGATCGTCCTCGCTTCACGCCAGCGGCACGGACTGCCCGGCCTGCACGTAGGCGTGCTCGTAGCGCGAGCAGACCGGCGAGCGCCGCGACGGCGCGAGGGTGGCGAGCGGCGCGGCAACCAGGGCGTGGCGAGCGCCACGGCGACGAGTACCACGCCGGCGCGGAACGCCACGCGATAGCGGCCGCTCGCCATCTCGTAGGCGGCGAGGCGCGCGTGGGCGGTCGGGTGCGGCAGCGTCATCTCGCCGGCGACCATCAGCGAGGTGGAGCGCGGCGCCGGCCGCCAGCCAGCGCGCCAGCGTCGGCACCGCCTCGGGAGCGACGGCGACCGCCACCGGCAGCAGCGCCGCGGCGCCGGCGACGAGCGCCTGCACCAGCGAGGTGCGGCGGCAGCAGCGGGCTCTGCCAGAGGTCGCGCGCCTTCGCCTGCGCGAAGAGCCACGCGGTGTAGACGGCGGTCAGCACCGCCAGCGGAACGGCCCGGCGAAGGAGAACGGCGATCAGCCACGCCGTGCGGCCGGCGAGCGTCAGGCGCGAGGTGCGCCGCGAGCACCAGGCCGTAGCCGGTGATGATGCACGCCCCGCGCACGAGCCAGCTGCGCCACTGCGGCCGCGTGAAGATCATGTAGAAGCGCTCCGGGTGCTCGAGGTCGGAGATCAGGATGACGCCGGTGGCGGCGAGCGCGACCAGCGCGAGCAGCGGCGCCGTCCAGGTCCACAGCGGGTTGGTCGTCGGGCAGCGCGCCGGCGAGCACCAGCAGCAGCGCGACCAGGTAGCCGCCCGCGGCGATGCCCTTGGTCAGCGTGTAGAGGCTCGACCCGCCAGTCCCACGGGATCGCGTGCGGCACGTCGTAGGCGAGCAGCGCCGCAGCCGACGACGTGCTGTTCGGCGCTGACTCGCGGGATGGCCGGAGACCACCTGGTCGTGGCGCCGCCGCCTGCTCGCTCCACATGAACAGCCCGCCGTCGGGCCGCCGCGCCGCCAGCGGATCGAGCGTCGCCTGGTGAGCGCCGATGTAGAAGAGCTTCGGCTGCGTCTCCTTCTCCGGCCGCCGCACCGCGCACCGGCTCGCGGTGCGACGATCTGCGCCACGCGCGACGTCGGGTCGTTCGAGGTCGCCGACGAGGATCGCCTCGCGTCGGGCACACCACGACGCACGCCGGCTCGAGGCCGACGTCGATGCGGTGCGCGCAGAAGTTGCACTTCTCGGCCGAGTGGTCCTCGGGGTTGATGAAGATGGCGTCGTAGGGGCAGGCCGCGATGCAGGCCTTGCAGCCGATGCAGATCGACTTGTCGAAGTCGACGATGCCGTCGCGCCGGCGGTACATCGCGCGCGGTCGGGCAGGCCTCGACGCACGGCGCGTCGTCGCACTGGTTGCAGCGCGTCACCTGGAAGGCGCGCCGCGACCTGCGGGAAGGTGCCGACCTCGACGTACTTGACGTAGGTGCGGTTGACGCCGAGCGGCACCTCGTTCTCGGACTTGCAGGCGGTCGATGCAGGCGTGACAGCCGATGCAGCGCGTGTGGTCGATGACCTTCGCCCACCGCGTGAATCCCGACGGACTCTGCGCGGCGGCGGAGACCTGCTGCGGCTCGCTCGCCATGGCGGGCTAGCCTACCTGAGCGGCCCGCTCTCGGGCGCAGCAACAGGCGGCAGCAACAGGCGGCCGCCGACAAGGCCCGTCGCCTGTTAGAGTCCCGGCCCTCATATCAAGTGACGTCTCGAGGAGGATCGCATGGGCCGCAACGCCCTGGCAGTGCTCATCCTCGCCGCCGGCTTCCTCGCCGGCTGCGACAAGATCACCCAACCGCTCGAGGACTGGAACGTCAACCAAGGCGCCCGCGAACGCGTCACGACGATCCTCACGCGAGCCCAGAGCGCGCAGGGCAGGCTGGACCAGAAGGCGCTCTGCTTCTGGTACAACGGCACGGCGGTCGTCGAGGCGACGGAGCAGAGCTTCGCCTCCGACAGCTACGACGGCTGGACCGTGCAGGCGGACTGGAGAAAGGCCTCACCTCCTTCGAGGTCACGGAATCGACGGTCGACCGGGTGGCCACCGACACGCCGACGGCCCTCGTCTCCGGCACCATCGACGGCCGGCCCTTCACCATGCGAGTGCCGAAGGAGAAGCCGATCGAATGGGTGCTGACGCCGAAGGGGAAGCGCTCCGTCGCGCGGCGGACGCCTTCCGCCGGCAGCGCACCGCGTGCGAGCGCGTCGCCGCCGTCGGCGCGGTCCAGCCAGCCGCTCGACGACGACGCACCTCCCCGGCGAGCCGCACCGCCGCGCACCGCCACCGGTGAGCCCAGGCCCTTCGACCTCGCAGGAGTCGGCGCCGCGCCGCTGTCGAGCGAGGAGCAGGCGGCGGTGGGCTTCGCGCTCCTCTACCTGCGCGGCGGCGCCGCCGGCTGGCAGAAGATGCTCTCGGCCGACTCGCCGTGGCACTCGCTGCCGCTTCCGGACGCCATGGCGGAGATCGCCGCCCGCGTCGGCCCTCCCGACGGCACGCGCTGGCAGCTCCAGCGCCCCGGCCCGAGCGGCGAGGCAAGCCAGGCGGTGTTCTCGGTCGAGTACCCGTCGGGGATGACGGAGACCCTGTGGCTCGACATCGTCAGCGAGGCGGGGGCGATGAAGCTGCGGCGCGTGCGCGTGCTCTCGGAGCCGTGGCCATGGCCGCCGCGCCCGTCGAACAAGTTCGAGCAGATTGCCGGTGTCTGGCCCATCGTCGCCGCGCTGCTCGGCGCGTTGTTGCTGGCCGCGCTCGGACGCAGGTCCGCGCCGGGACGCCGGCTCGGTTGGGCGACCCTCGCCCTGGCCGGTCTCGGCTTCGCCTGCGCGCGCGGCGGGGAAGGTCCCGTCGGAGACCAGGGACCGGCGGTCGAGGAGGCCGCGCAGCTGCGCGCGCTGGTGCCGCTGCGCGAGGCGCTCGCCGAGGGAGCCGCCGGCGACGCGCTGTCACCGCTGCTCGCCGGCGCCCCGCGCGACGGCGCGGCGGGCGACGTCGTCCGCCTCTGGCGCGCCGACCGCATGCTCCGCGAGTACCGCTTGAACGAAGCCGACTCCGTCCTGGCGACCTTCCCCAGCCCCGGCCCCTACCCGCTCGCCGCCCTCCTGCGCGCCCGCCTGGCCGTGCTGCGCGGCAAGCCCGGCGGCTCCCTCGAGCACTACGAGCTGGTGCGTGCCTTGGGGGCCGACGACGACGGGATGCGCCTCGACGCCGCGATCGCGCTCAGCATGGCGGAGGAGGAGCAGGCCAGCGACCACGCCTTCAGCCGCCTCACCACGCTGGGCTCGCGGTTGGCGATCCCCTACTACGTGGCGGCGGAGAACGCCATGGCCGAGGACCGCGGCGAGGAGGCCGAGAAGCTCTTCCAGATCGCCTGGGAGCTGCAGCCGCTCTCGCGCGACACGCTCTTCGGGAGCCCGCTGCTCGCTACCGTCTGCACGCGCAAGGCGATCTACCCGCTGATCGACGCCGGCTCGGCCGCCGAGCCCCGCCGCGGCGGCCAGGTCCCCGGCCCGCAGCCGCTGCCGGTGCCGGCCGACGCCCAGGCGAGCCTCGTCGGCGGGCTGCTGCGCATCCGCCTGTACGGCGCCGAGCTGCGGGTGCCGGGGGGGCAGGTGCTGGCCCCCGCGGGGACCGTCGTCGAGGCCGCCGACCTGTTCGAGCGCAGCGAACGAGACGAACAGGTCGCGCAGCTGGAGGTGCTCGCCTACCAGGCCAACGCCGTCGGCGCCTTCGCCCAGCCGGTGCTGCGCCGCCGGCTGGAGCTCGCCGCCGTCGGTCTCGCCGAGCAGGAGCGCTGGGCCGACGTGCTCACTCTCACCGAGAAGCTGCCGGCCTTCGAAGGCCGGCTGCCGCCCGACCTGACCCGGCTGCGCGCCGCCGCCCTCGCCCGCAGCAGCCGCGCCCGTGAGGCTTTCGAGCTGCTGGTGCGGCTGGCGCAGGACGACAAGCTGCACGGCCGGCGCGACACCGGCACGCTCTACCAGCTCGCCGACGCGCTGGTGCGCGAAGAGAAGTACGACCTCGCGCTCAAGGTGCTCCACCGCGCCAACGCCATCAGCGGGCTCTCGGGCGGCGCCATCCGCGAGCGCCAGGTGCGGATGGAGAAGAAGCTCGCCGACGCGCACCTGGTGTTCACCACGCCGCACTTCCGCATCCGCTACCCGCGGCTGACCGGCGAGGTGTACGCGCGGCAGCTCGCGGTGGTGCTCGAGGAGGAGCGCAAGCGGCTGTCGCGCTGGGTCCCGGTCGCCAAGCCGCGGCCGGTCGACGTCGACCTCTACCCGGTCCACGAGTTCCTCTCCAGCTACGCGACCGAGATGCCGGTCGTCGGCATCTTCGACGGCCGCGTGCGCGTCCCCTTCGCGGACCTCCACAGCCTGCACCCGCAACTCGTTTCCATCCTCACCCACGAGCTGGCCCACGCGCTCATCGCCCAGTCCACCGGCGACCGCGCTCCGCACTGGGTGCAGGAGGGGCTCGCCCAGCACGTCGAGATGGTGCAGCAGGTCCACAACCCCTTCCCCGACCTCGAGCCGGCCGGCCTGTCGCTGTCGCTGGCGGTCGTCGAGCACGCGCTGCGCGGCTTCTCCGAGCAGGGGTTCGTCGAGACCTCCTACGCCGAGGCTGCCTGGGCGTTCCACTACCTGGAGACCAAGCACGGCACCGCCGGCATCCACCGGCTGCTCGCCGCCTACGCCCGCGGCGCCGACGGCGACGCCGCGCTGCAGGCGGCGCTGGGCATGGACACGGCGAAGCTGGACAGCGCGCTGCGGACGTGGGCCACGACGCCGGGCCTGCCGCGGCTGTGGCCGACCAAGCTGCGCAAGTACGACGACGAGGCCGAGCGCCTGGCGCGGACGGCGCGGCCGGACCCGCCGCCGGCCCGGGTCGTCGAAGGCGCCGCCCGCTTCACCGACCCGCGCAACCGCGAGATGCAGGCGATGGCGCGGTGGCACGCCTCCTACCTGCGCTGGGCGCAGCCGCTCAAGGTCGCTTACACGCCGGTGCAGAAGGCGCTCAGCAGCGGCACCTGGAGCCCGGCGGTGGAGGGTTCCTGCCGGCAGCTCGCGGTGGAGACGGACAAGGTGATGGGCCAGCCGATGCTCTTCAGGGTGCCCGACACCAGCATCGACTACCCGCTGCGCCAGGCCATCCTCTCCCTCAACCGGCTCGGCACCGCCTGCGAGCGCGGCGACTTGTCGCAGGCGCGGGGGCACTTCGCCCAGGCGCAGCAGTGGCTGGAGCAGACCGCCAGCTTGCTCGGCAAGTACAAACTGGGCCTGTAGCCGGGTGCGAGCGTTTGCCGCGCCGGGGGAGCGCGTCTACCCCGGCAGCCGCGCCGCGAGCACCGTCACGTCATCCTCGCGCGGGGCGCGGCGGGTGAAGGTCTCGAGGTCGGCGAGGACGCCGCGCACGAGCGCCTGCGGCCCGCCCGGCGCGTGGCGCGCGATGCTCTCGGAGAGGCGCGGGAAGCCGAAGGGCTCGTCGTCGTTCTCGCGGTGGCCTTCGACGACGCCGTCGGACAGCAGCACCACGGTGTCGCCGGGCTCGAGGCGCTCGCGACGTACGGGCGGCATCGACTCGACGCGCACGCCGAGCGGATACGACCCCGCCTCGAGCTCGTAGACGCGGCCGTCGCGGGTCACGCGGTAGGGGAAGACGTGGCCGGCGCTGGCGTAGACGAGCTCGCGGCCGTTGGGGTCGAGCAGCGCGTAGGTCAGCGTCGTCAGCAGCCGCCGCCGCGCGCTCTGGTAGACCATGCGGTTGAGGGTGTGGAAGACCGACTCGACCCGCGGGTCGAAGGTCACCTGCACCGCCAGCGCCGCGCGCACCATCGACATCACCAGCCCGCTGCTGACGCCGTGGCCGGCGACGTCGCCCACCGCCAGCGCTAACCGGCCGTCGTCGAGCGCCAGCACGTCGTAGAAGTCGCCGCCGACCTCGGTCGCGGGCTGGTAGGCGTGGGCGAGCTCGACGCCGTGGAGCTGCGACGGCAGCACCGGCAGGATCGAGCTCTGGATCTCGCGCGCCGTCTCCAGCTCGACGCGCTGGCGCTCGCGCTCGGCGATGCGGCGCACGTGCGGCGGCACGTCCTCCCAGCGGTAGACGAACTCGCGGCCGCCGTGCAGGTGGCGCACGCTCACCAAGCAGCGGCAGCGCCAGCGCCACGAGCGGGATGCAGCCCTGCAGCTGCATGCCCCCGTCGTCGGCGAACAGCAGCGGCAGGCTGCCGAACACCGCGCTGGCGGTGAGCCCGCAGAGCAGCGCCGCGAGCAGGTCGCTCGCCCAGAAGACGAGCACCGGCACGGCGGCGGCGACCAGCCAGACCGGGATGCCCGCCGTCACCGGCAGCGGCAGGAACGACGGCAACGAGATCACCATGGCCCCGGCGGCCGAGACCGCGGCGGCCACGGCCGGCCGCAGCTTGCGCGCCGCGAGCGTGGTGAAGAAGAGACAGCAGACGAGCAGGATGGCGAAGTCGAGGCAGAGCAGCCGGAAGAGGTGGGCGATGCCCAGCCAGCCGGCGGAGCCGAGCTGCAGGTCGACGAACGACGAGCTGAGGGGCCAGGCTCCCAGCCGCTGCAAGGGGATCGAGACGGCGAACAGCGCGGCGAGCAGCGCCAGGCCGAGGGCGATGCCGCGCAGGCTCGAACGCGCCACGGTGGCGTTGCGCCAGTCGCCCTTGAAGAGGGCGTCGAAGGCGGCGAGCTTGTCGCCCCAGCGCTCGCGCGCCCACGACTCGCCCACCGACCAGGCGAGCAGGCCGAGCGCGGCGACGGGCAGGATGCCGAACATCGTGCGCACCAGCACCAACATCCAGGTGGTGAGCTGGCGCGAGGTGGGCCCGAACGCCACGCCTTCGGCGGCAGGCACCGCGTAGGCGAAGAGGGAACCGAGCCCGGTGACCAGCACGAGCAGGAAGATCTGCACGCCGCGTCTCACGCCCACCTCGCCGGCGTGGTACTTGCGCGCGAAGAGGACGGCGAGGACGACCAGCAGCACGAAAATCGCGATCTGGACGCCGAAGAAGAGCAGGACGTAGGCACCGACGAGCCGCTGCCCCGCCTGCCGGTCGACGGCCTCGCTCCACACCTCGTAGCCGCCCGGCTGGTCGCCGAGGAAGCGCACCTCGAGCCCGTGGCGCACGGTGGGGCCGAGCAGCTGCTGCTTGGCGGGGAAGCGCAGCACGGTGTCGGTACGGCGGGCGCGCTCCTCGCTCCTCACCTCGGGCTCGCCGTACTGCGCGAGGTCGAAGCCGGCTTCCGCGAGCTGGGCGCCGGCGCGCTGGCGCGCCTCGGCTGCGGCCAGCTTGCCGGCCGGCGCGTTCTCCGGCAGCTTGCGGAGCAGGCCGGTCACCTCGCCGCGGCGCGAGAGGTGGACCTCGTAATCCCACTCGCCGGCGTTGGCGCCCGGCGGGAAGACGCGCACCGTCCAGCCGTAGAGCGCCTGCTCGAGCGGCGTGCCGGCGAGCTGAGCCCGCATGGCAGGACCGCCCTCGAGAGCGGCGCGCTCGATGGTGGCGTCGCCGTTCCACGCCACCGAGATCAGCGGCCGCGGCGGCACCGGCCCGAGCTCGGGGATGCGCGAGAGCGCGATGGCCCGCGCCTCGCGCGCGTCGGTCTGGTAGCCGCGTGGGAAGAGCGGGAAGACGCGCGGCAGCAGCAGGGCGATTGCGACCCAGCCGGCCGCGGCGAGGGCGATCCAGAAGAGCAGCTGGCGGGCGCGCATCGTCTTGGCGGGGCGGTGGCCGTCCCTACCTCTACGAACCAGATGCCTACAGGTTCTCGACCCGGGTCTAGAGATTCGCCACGATGGCTTCGGCGAACTGCGAGGTCTTCAGCAGGGTCGCCCCCTGCGTCTGCCGCTCGAGGTCGTAGGTGACCCGCTTCTGCTCGATGGTGCGCGCCAGCGCCCGTTCGACGGCGACGGCGGCATCGCGCCAGCCCAGCCAGTTGAGCATCATGACGCCCGAGAGGATGAGCGAGCCGGGGTTCACCTTGTCCTGGTTGGCGTACTTGGGCGCCGTGCCGTGGGTGGCCTCGAACATGGCGAAGCCGTCGCCCTCGTTGCTGCCCGGCGCCATGCCGAGCCCGCCCACCTGCGCCGCCAGCGCGTCGCTCAGGTAGTCGCCGTTCAGATTGGTGGTGGCGATGACGTCGTACTCCTCGGGGCGCAGCAGCACCTGCTGGAACATCGAGTCGGCGATGCGGTCCTTGACGACGATGCGGCCCGCCGGCGCCTTGCCGCCGTGGACGTCCCACAGCTCCTGCTCGGCCACCGTGCGGTCGCCGTACTCGTCGTGCGCCAGCTCGTAGCCCCAGTCGCGGAAGGCGCCCTCGGTGAACTTCATGATGTTGCCCTTGTGCATCAGGGTGACGCTTTCTCTCCCGTCGGCGAGGGCGTGCTCGATGGCCTTGCGCACCAGCCGCTTGCTGCCGAAGGTGGAGATCGGCTTGATGCCGATGCCGCTGTCCTCGCGCACCTCCTTGCCCATCTCCTCGCGCAGGAAGCGGATGAGCCGCTGCACCTCGGGCGTGCCCGCCTTCCACTCGATGCCGGCGTAGACGTCCTCGGTGTTCTCGCGGTAGATCACCATGTCGACCTTCTCGGGCGCCTTCACCGGGCTGGGCACGCCCGCGTAGTAGCGCACCGGCCGCACGCAGGCGTAGAGGTCGAGCAGCTGGCGGAGGGCGACGTTGAGGCTGCGGAAGCCGCCGCCCACCGGCGTCGTCAACGGCCCCTTGATGCCGACGCGGAAGCGGCGCATCGCCTCGAGGCTCTGCTCGGGGAGCCACTCGCCGGAGACGTCGCGCGCCTTCTCGCCGGCGAGGATCTCGTACCAGGCGATCGCCTTGCCGCCGCCGAAGGTCTTCTCCACCGCCGCGTCGAGCACGCGCTTGGTGGCGCGCCAGATGTCGGGGCCGGTGCCGTCGCCCTCGATGAAGCAGACGACGGGGCGGTCGGGCACCGTCAGGCGCCCGGTGGGGCCGCCTTCGGGCGACCACTCGACCGCCTGGCCGTCGGCCGGCGGGGTCCAGTCGAACTCGCTGCTGCTCGATGACATCTTGAAGGGACCTCCCTCCGAATGGATATGCGCGCGGGAGCGCGATGGCGGCGGTTATATCACCCGCCGCCGGTCGCGCGCCGGACGGGGCTCACTGCTTGGTGAGCGTCATCTCCATCGTCTTGGTGAGCTTGCCGCCGCGCTCCTCCCAGTACTCGAACTGCTCGCTGCCGGCGCTCGGGCGGCGGGTGATCAGGCGCACCTTGAGCGGCTTGCCCTGCGGGTCGACCATCTCGCCGTTGAAGACGATCCCCTTGGCGGCGTCGTCCCAGTTGCCGTAGGAGAGCAGCACGCCGGTGGACATGCTGTCGTTCCACGTCGACCACCACTGCTTGCGGGCGTTGTCGTAGCCGGTCATGCCGTGCCCTTCGAACGCCATGCCCATCATGTCGCCCTTGAAGTGCTCCGCGAGGACGCGGCCGCCGAGAGTGAGCTGCCGTTGCGACGTGGCCTCGAAGGCGGTCGGCTCGGGGCCCATGTACGACTTGCCGGTGGCCTTCCAGTCGCCCACTGCGGCGGCGAGCTGCTCGTGCTCCTTGCCGGGGCTGCCGAGCTTCATCCAGGCATCCATCTCGGCCTGCGCCTCCGGGCTCAGCTGCGGCCCTGGGCTCGGCTGAACCTCAGGGGCGGGCTTGGCGGGCTGATCCTCGGCGCCGGCGGCGCGGGCGCCGAGCGCGGCGGTGAACAGACAGACGGCGAACGCACACATGAGAGCTTTGACGATCCTTTGCATCATGAGTCCTCCTTGCTTCCGCATAGACTACGACGCCGGAGAGTCGTCGAGGAGGTCCGCATGAAACGTCCCGTTCGCGTCGCCGTCACCGGCGCCGCCGGCAACATCGGCTACGCGCTCGCCTTCCGTATCGCCGCCGGCGACATGCTCGGCGCCGACCAGCCCGTCATCCTGCAGCTGATCGAGATCGAGCCCGCGCTGCCCGCCCTGCAAGGGGTGGTGATGGAGCTCAACGACTGCGCCTTCCCCACCCTCGCGGGCGTGGTGGCGACGGCCGACCTCGCCACCGGTTTCGCCGGCGCCGACTACTGCCTGCTGGTGGGCGCCCGCCCGCGCGGCCCGGGCATGGAGCGCAAGGACCTGCTGTCGGCCAACGGGCAGATCTTCGGCCCGCAGGGCAAGGCGATCAACGACCACGGCTCGCCCGACGTCAAGGTGCTGGTGGTCGGCAACCCCGCCAACACCAACTGCCTGATCGCGGCGAGCAACGCCCCCGACCGCGACCCGCGGCAGTTCACGGCGATGACGCGCCTGGACCACAACCGCGCGCTGTCGCAGCTGTCGGAGAAGACCGGCGAGCCGACGACCGCCATCAAGCGCGTCACCATCTGGGGCAACCACTCGGCGACGCAGTACCCCGACGTCGCCCACTGCACGATCGGCGGCAAGCCGGCGCGCGAGCGAGTCGACGAGGCCTGGTACCGCGACACCTTCATCCCCACCGTGCAGCAGCGCGGCGCGGCGATCATCAAGGCGCGCGGCGCCTCGTCGGCGGCGTCGGCGGGGTCGGCCGCCATCGACCACATCCGCGACTGGGCGCTGGGCACGCCGGAGGGCGACTGGGTGAGCATGGCGGTCCCCGCCGACGGCAGCTACGGCATCGCGCCCGGCGTCGTCTACTCCTACCCCTGCACCTGCAAGGGCGGCGCGTGGGAGATCGTGCAGGGACTCGAGGTCGACGACTTCTCGCGCCAGCGCATGGACGCCACCGAAAAGGAGCTGCGCGAGGAACGGGCCGCCATCGAAGAGCTGCTCTAGATGGTGGATTGGGAGCCGTTGATCGCCGCTGCGACGGAGGTGCGCGAGCGCGCGCACGCGCCCTACAGCCGCTTCCGCGTCGGCGCGGCGCTGCTGATGGAGGACGGCTCCATCGTCACCGGCTGCAACGTCGAGAACCGCTCCTATGGCCTGTCGCTCTGCGCCGAGCGCAACGCGGTGACGGCGGCCGTGGGGCGCGGCCTCGAGCGGCCGCAGGCGGTGGTGGTGGTGACCAGCAGCTCGCCCCCCTCGGCGCCCTGCGGCATGTGCCGCGAGACGCTGCGCGAGCTGGTCGAGGACGTGCCCGTCCTGCTCGTCAACCCCGAGGGCGAGCGCCTCGAGCGCACGCTGGCCGAGCTGCTCCCCGACTCGTTCATCTTCCCGCCGCCGGCGTAGACCGCGCTGCGCATCGCGGCTCACGAGCGCGCACGCGGGCTACCCCGCCGCGGCGCGCCAAGGCGAGCCGCCACCAGCTGCTGACGAGGCGGAAGCTGCGCGAGCCCTCGACTGCCGAGAGCGCGGCGGCCAGCTCGTCACGACGCGAAGCAGCCTCACGCCAGCGCGCCTCCATCTCGGCCAGGCGGTGCTCGAGCTCGCTGGTGCGCATCTGTCCGCGCTTCAGCTCCTCCCGGAGGGCGGCCTCCCGGTGCCGGGCGTTGGCTTCCTCGTTGCGGGCGACGGCCTCCCGGTGCCGGGCACCGCCCAACTCGTTGCGGGCGACGGCCTCCCGGTGCCGGGCGGCGGCTTCCAGGTGCCGGGCGGCGTCCGCCTGCGCACGCTCGTCGTCGAGCGCTCTCGCGAACGCCTCGGCCGTGGCGCGCTGCTGGCGCCGTAGCGTACGCACCTCGAGCAGGTCGTAGAGCAGCGCCTCGCTCAGCCGCAGCTCCGGCCGCGTGCGCGCCTGCGCCGCCGTGGAGTGCAGCTCCGGCCTTCCCTCCACCTCATCTGCCGGCGCCGGCCCACCCGGCAGGTCGGCGATCTCCTCGAGCCGGCGGTAGAGCTCGAGCGGCTCGACGACGACCCGCGCCCACGGCGGGCGCTCGCTCTCGGGCACCGACGAAGCCAGCTCACCGGTCGCCAGCAGCTCGGCCGCGCCCGCGGGCTCGAGCGGCAGCGCGAAGCGCTCGGCCACGCGGGCGACGAAACCGCCGAGATCGGCCGCCAGCGCCGGCGTCTGGGCCAGGAAGCAGCGCTCGCGGTGGCGCTCGACGAATGCCAGCACCCGGCGGTTGTGCACCGCCCAGGACTCGAAGGCGAGCAGCGGGTCCCGACTGAGATCGGGGTCGGTGTTGCGGCGCAGCAGCGACAGCACGACGTCGACCGGGTGCCGGTAGAGGAAGAGCCAGCCGGCCCCGGGCACCAGCGGCTCCCAGAGGTCGAGGAAGAGGCAGGTGCGCGGGTCCTTCCAACCCCACGCTCGTTGGCCGGCGCGGGCGGCGACCAGCGCCGTGGCACGCTCGACGAAGCCGTTGTCACGCGGCGGCGCGAAGTCGTCGCCGGCCGAGAAGGCAGTATTGCCGGCGGCCTCCAGCATCTCCTCGTGGAGCCGCCAAACGTCGGCGTCCTCGAAGTGGCCGCGCCGGTTGCCGGGACCGGGGCCGTTGAGGCGGCTGCCAAGATCCAGGCCGGCGCGGCGCAGCACGCTCGCGGCGAGCGAGGTACCCGAGCGGTGCATGCCGCTGATGACGAGAGCTGATCCCAAGCTGCGCCCCTCCAAGAACGACCGCCGCTATCATTGCCGGCGCGCGACCGGCCCGCAAGCGGAGCCACTCTCGCCCCATGCGCATCGTCGCCCTCATCGCCGCCTACAACGAGGCACGCTTCATCGGCGGCTGCCTCGACCACCTCCACGAGCAGGGCGTCGACGCTTATCTGTGCGACAACGGCTCGCAGGACGACACCGTGGCCATCGCCACCGCCCGCCTGGGCCGAGGGCTGATCGCCATCGAGCACCTGCCGCACGACGGCACCTTCCGCTGGCGCGACATCCTGCGCCGTAAGGAGCAGCTGGCCGCCGATCTCGACGCCGACTGGTTCGTGCACCTGGACCCCGACGAGATCGCGCTGCCGCCGCCGGGACACGCGACTCTGCGCGAGGCGTTCGCGGCGGTGGACGCCGCGGGCTACAACGCGGTCGACTTCGCGGAGCTCACCTTCGTGCCCACCCGTGAGTCTCCGGATCACGATCACGCCGACTTTCGGCGCACCATGATCTGGTACTACCCGTTCGCGGCGACTCCCCTTCACCGGCTGTGCGCGTGGAAACGGCAACCGGCACGGGTCGACCTGGCAAGCAGCGGCGGTCACACGGTCGACTTCCCGGGGCGACGCATCTACCCCCAGCGCTTCCGCCTTCGCCACTACCTCTTCCTCAGCCGCGAGCATGCGCGGGAGAAGTTCGAGCGGCGCCTCTACGATGCCCAGGAGGTACGGCAAGGCTGGCACGGCTGGCGCCAGTCGTTCCGCGTCGACGCGATGTCGCTCCCGTCGCAGCGCGAGCTCCGGATCGCACGCACCGACGACGAGCTCGATGCATCGTCGCCACGCACCGAGCACTGCGTCGTCTGGTGATGCCGCGCGTTCTGGTGATACAACCGTAGTGGTGCCCGCGTCGGCACGCCCCCGCGTTCTCTGCGTCGTCAACCGTCCCGGCTGGGCGCACGACCGCAAGACCGACGCGCTCGTCCGCGTGCTCGGCGACCGCTACGACCTCGACAAGCGCTTCCAGGCAGACGTCACCGCCGCCGACTTCGAGGCTGCCGACGCGATCCTGTTCTACTACTGGCTGCAGATCGACGAGCTCCCCCATCTGCGGCCGCTGCTGCGAGCCCGGCGCGACCGGCTGCTGATCGGCGTCTGCAGCCATCACGAGCTCGACGGAGCGTGGCGGAATGCCGGGCCTCGCCACGCTCTCCGAGCTGCCCGCGCCGTGTTCGTCAACAACCGGCTGCTGCTCGACGAGCTCGAGCCGCTGCTCGCCGGTTCCCGTCTACTACACGCCCAACGGGGTCGACACGACCTTCTTTCGGCCGCCGCCGGCGCCGCGGCGCGGCCAGCCCTCGCCTGCGCGTCGGCTGGGCGGGCAGCCTCGCCAACCACGGTCCGACGCATCGGGGCGTGCACGAGGTCATCGCCCCTGCCGCCGCGATGGTGGGAGCCGAGCTGTGCCTCGCCGCGCGCGAGGAGAAGTGGCGCACCGCGGCGGAGATGGTCGAGTTCTACCAGCTCGCTCGACGTCTACGTCTGCGCCAGCCGCAGCGAAGGGACGCCCAACCCCTGCCTCGAGGCGGCGGCCTGCGGGCTGCCGGTGGTCACCACCGCGCGTGGGCAACATGCCGGAGCTCATCCGCGACGGCGAGAACGGCTTCCTCGTCGAACGACGGGCGGAGGACGTCGCCGTCCGGCTGGCGCTGCTGCGCGACGACGCCGACGCTGCGCGCCCGGATGGGGGCGGCGGCGCGCGCCGCCGTCGCAGCCTGGGACTGGCGGCAGCAGGCGAGGCGATATGAGCCGCTGTTCGACCTCGCGCTCCGAGATGTCGCTGGCGGCTGAGCGCGCCTCCGGCGACGAGTCGCCGCGCTTCGCGTGGCTCGTCGCGGTGCCTTCGCGGCCCTGACGCTGCCGCGGCTGCTCGCCCACGAGCTGTGGCGCGACGAGGCGTGGCAATGGCTGGTCATCGTCGAGAGCCGCTCGCTCGCCGAGCTCTTTGCGTCGATGGCGAAGGGCGGCGGCATCGGCTACGGCTTCCCGCTGCTCGGCTACCTCGCGCGCGCAGGTGTCGACGTCGCCGCGGGCGATGCAGCTGCTGCACCTCGTGCTGGCGACCGCCGCGGCCTTCGTGTTCGCGCGCTGGGCGCCGCTGCGGCGACGCGAGCGCGCCCTCTTTGTCTTCGGCTACTTCCCGTTCTACGAGTACGCCGTGATCAGCCGCTCCTACGCCATGGGCGCGCTGCTGGCGTGGCTGGCATGCGCTGCGGCGCGGAACCGGCGCCCGGCGCTCGACCTGGGAGCGGCCGCTCGGGCTGCTCTGCCAGACGACCGTCTATGGCTTCATCCTCGCCGTCGCGATCGCCGCTGGCTGGCTGCTGCAGCGCTGGCTTCGCCGTCACCAGACCGCGCCGCTGCCGCGCGCCGAGGCCGCCGCCGGGCTCGCGCTGGCGGCGGCCGGCGCGATCGCCGGGCGTCGTCCAGCTCATTCCCGCGGCCGGTACCCGCGCTCCCGCCTGGCGCTTCCACTGGGAGGCCGTGGCGGCGCTTCGGCCGGCGACAGCGGCGTGGCGGGCCTTCGTACCGGTGCCGCGCCTGCAGCCGACGTTCTGGAACAGCAACGTTCTCGACCCGTGGCCGCTGCTGCACGTCGTCGCCGGCATCTCGATGCTCGCGCTGGCGGTCGCGCTGCTCTGGCGCTCGCGAGCGGCCGTCGTCGACGTTCGGCATCGGCGCCGCCGGCCTCCTCGCGTTCTCCTACCTCTACTTCCAGGGCGTCGTGCGCCACCACGGCAACTTGTGGCTCCTCCTCTTCGCCGCGCTCTGGGCCGGCGGCGGTGCCGGCATCACCGGCGAGCCGCGTTCCTGGCGCGCCAAGGTTCTCGTCGCGCTGTTGAGCCTGCACTGCGCCGCCGCCGGCTACGCGAGCTGGATGGACCTGCGCCACCCGTTCTCCAACGGTGCCGCGACGGCAGACCTCATACGCCGGAGGGCGCTCGACCGCTTCCCGCTGCTCGGCCATCGCGAACCGCCGGCGGCGACGGTGGCGCTCTACCTCGGCCGCCCGCTCTACTCGCCGTCGCGACAGGTGTTCACCACCCACCCCGACTGGGGCCCGCAGCAGCGGGAGCTGAGCGAGCCGGAGGTGCGCTGCGCCGCGCGCGATCTCGCCCGGCGCGAGGGCGGCGACGTCGTGCTCGTCGTCAATCGCGAGCTGCCGCCATGGGAGGAGCTGGACAAGGCGGGCGCCCGCCTCGGCGCCATCGAGGCCAGCGAGGACTATCACCTCTACCGCCTGCGCGCGGCTCGACTCGCCGCCACGGCTGCGGCCGCGCAGTGTCCCGGCGAGCCGGCTTCCGCCGGCGGCGCCTAGGCGGCGACGAACTCGGCTTCGACGCGAGCCGGCAGCAACCCTGCCTCGAAGCCGCGGTCGAGGAGGTCCTGCACGGCGGCGCGGCCGGCGGCGCCGTAGTCGCGCGTCCACTCGTTGACGTACATGCCGACGAAGCGGTCGGCGCGGGCGCGGTCGTCCTCGATGCCGCGGGCGTAGCGCAGCGCGTAGTCGAGGGCCTCCTGCCGGTGCGCCAGGCCGCAGTCGATGCTCTCGCGCAGCAGGCGGCAGAGCAGGCGCTTGGTGTCCTCGGGGAGGTCGCGGCGGATGCCGTTGGCGCCCAGCGGCAGCGGGCCGCCGGTCTCCTCCTTCCACCAGGCACCGAGGTCGACGACGGCGTGCAAGCCCTGCTCGCCGTAGGTGAGCTGCCCTTCGTGGATGACGACGCCCGCCGCCACCTCGCCGCGGGCGACGACGTCGAGCACCTCGTCGAAGGGCACGATCCGCGTCGCCACCGCCGGCTGCCAGAGCCGCAGCGCCAGGGCCGCGGTGGTGAGCTGGCCGGGGATCGCCACCTCGACGCCCGCGAGATCGGCGCGATCGAGAGCGCCGCTTCGCCACCACCACCGGGCCGTAGCCGTCGCCGAAGCTCGCCCCCGACGGCATCAGCTGGTAGCGGTCGTGGAGGTGGGCATAGGCGTGCAGCGACAGCGCCGTCACCTCGTAGCGGCCGGCGAAGGCCGCCTGGTTCAGCGTCTCGATGTCGGCGAGCACGTGCTCGATGGCGATGCCGCCGGTGTCGAGCACGCCCTGCGACAGCGCCCAGAACATGAAGGCGTCGTCGGAGTCGGGGCTGTGGGCGATGGAGATCGTCGTCATCCGCGCCGGCTCGTCACTGGTACTGGATGAACCCGGGCGACAGGATGCCGTCGGGGTCGAAGCGCCTCTTGCCGCGACGCACCCGCGGCCACTCGTCGCCGAAGTGCGCCGCCCAGCGCTCGGGGCTGTCGAAGGTGATGTAGCCCGAGAGGTAGCGCTTGCCGCCGTAGGCGATGGCGAGCTCGCTGGCCATCTCGAGCTGGCGACAGCGCCTGGTCGAGGAACTTCTGCGGCACCGCCGGCAGGATCCCCCAGCCCATGACGAACTTCCCCGGCGGGTGCATGAACAGCGGCGCGTCGGAGGTGCCGGTGTAGGCCGGCCACAGCAGCACGTGGCCGCCGGCGCCGAGCGCCTGCGGCGGCAGGTTCTCCTGCGCCAGCTCGATGTACTCCTGCGCCTTGTCCCAGGGCAGGATCACCTCCATCCACGGGTGCGCCATCTCCCAGGCGCCGGCCCGCTGCCAGAGCTCGAAGATCGGGCTCCAGGCGGTTGCAGAACTCGTTCTGCGAGTACTCCACCGTCTGCAGCCGCTTGTAGTAGCGGAGGCCGTCGAGGAACGCCTCGTCGTCGACCGTCCTCGCCCGGCTCGTACTCGACGGTGAGGAACAGCGGGTACATCCAGTAGGCGTAGAGTCTGCATCCCCTGCGCGAGCTTGATGCCGTCGCCGATGCGCTTGGTGAAGATCGGGCACGGCGCGGAGCGCGACTCCAGCGTGTGGTACTTCGCGTCGTCCGGGTCCATGATCCGCTCGGCGTCGCGCATGAAGGCGCCGAGGTCGTCGTAGAGCAGGTGGTACATGCGCACGCGCGGCTTGCAGCGGCGCAGCATCACCTTGGCGCGGGTGATGACGCCGAACTGCCCGAAGCCGCAGCGCACGACGTCGAAGAGATCGCGGTTGCTGCTCGCGCGAGCAGACCACCACCTCGCCGGTGCCGGTGACCACCTCGAGCTCGGCGACGTTGTCGGCCTGCAGGCCGTAGCGGAAGCTGGCGACGCCGATGCCGGCCACCGACACCGTGCCGGCGACGCAGACGCCGAGGTTGTTGGTGAGCACCCGCGGCACCAAGTTGTGCTCGCACGTCGCGGCGACGAGGTCGCGCCAGACGACGCCGCCCTGCACGTCGGCCAGCATCGTCTCGCCGTCGATGGCGAAGATCTCGTTCATGCCGGTGATGTCGAGCAGCACGCCGCCGGCGTTGGTCGACTGGCCGCTCTGGCTGTGCCCCTGCGCGCGCGGCGTGACGGTGACGCCGTGGGCGCGGCAGAAGCGCACCAGCTCGGCCACCTGTTCGGTGGTGCGCGGCCGCGCCACCGCGGCGGGGGTCTTGAACACCCAACGGCCGTAGTCGCTGCGATAGCTCTCGCACGCCTCGCCGTCGAGCGTCACCCAGTCGGGGAAGCGGGCCTGCAGCTCGTGCAGCGCCTCGCCGACTGCCGCGGCGCCGCCAGCGGGTGCCTGGGCGTCGTCGACGCCGGGCTCGTTGATGCCGATGGCCATGACTGTCTCCTGAGCCTACGCGGGGGAGGGCCCGGAGGCCCGCGCTACTTCTCCGAGTGGAGCGCGGTCTCGAGGCTGTCGTAGATGGTGAACAGGCGGTCGAGCTGGGCGATCGCCAGCAGCTTGCGGATGCGGTCCGAGGGGTTGATGAGGATGAGCTTGCGGTTGCGGTCGCGGAAGCGGCCGAGGTAGCCGACCAGCTCGCCGATGCCGGTGGAGTCGATGTAGTTGATGCGCGAGAAGTCGACGAGGACGTTCCCTTCGTCCTCCTCCAGCGCGCGCTCGAGCGCTTGGGCGAAAAACTGGGCGCTCTCGCCGAGCTTGATGACGCCCTCGACGTTGAGCAGGGTGGAGTCTTCGATGCGGCGTTTTTCGACGATCATGGGCTCGCTCTCGCGGCGCAGAGTCTAGCAGCGCGCCTCGCCCCTCTGCTAGCCGGCGTCGTCATGACGGCGGCGGCTAGAATCGCCCTCGTGATCGCCCCCCCGCGCGACCTGCTCGGCCGGCCGCTCACCGACTTGCGGGTGTCGGTCACCGACCGCTGCAGCCTGCGCTGCGCCTTCTGCATGCCGGGCGACCGCGAGTACGAGTTCCTCGAGCGCGCCGAGCTGCTCACCTACGAGGAGACGGCGCGGCTGGTGCGCCTCTTCGCCGGCCTCGGCGTCACCAAGGTCCGGCTCACCGGCGGCGAGCCGCTGCTGCGGCGAGACCTCCACCGGCTGGTGGCGCTGCTCGCCGCGACGCCGGGGGTGGACGACCTCGCGCTCACCACCAACGGGTTGCTGCTCGCCCGCGACGCGGCGGCGCTGCGGGCTGCCGGCCTGCTTCGCGTCACCGTCAGCCTGCACAGCCTGCGTGGCGAGACCTTCGACCGGTTGAGCGGCAGCCGCGGGCAGCTGCCGGCGGTACTCGCCGGCATCGAGGCGGCGGCGGGCGCCGGCCTCTCGCCGATCAAGGTCAACGCGGTGGTCGTGCGCGGCGTCAACGACGACGAGGTGGCGGCGCTCGCCCGCTTCTTCAAGCGCCCCGGGTTCGTGCTGCGCTTCATCGAGTACATGGACGTCGGCACCGTCAACGGCTGGCAGCCGGGCGGCGTGGTGACGGCGGAGGAGATCCTCGCCAAGGTCGGCGCCGAGCTGCCGCTCGAGGCGGCTCCGCGCCGCCACGGACATGACGTCGCGCTGCGCTTCCGCTACCGCGACGGCGAGGGCGAGCTGGGCGTCATCGCCTCGGTGAGCAAGCCCTTCTGCGGCGACTGCTCGCGGGCGCGGCTGACGGCAGACGGCCAGCTCTTCGCCTGCCTGTTCGCCACCACCGGGCTCGACCTCAAGACGCCGCTGCGCGCCGGCGAGAGCGACGACGCGCTGGCGGAGCGCATCGCCGCGTTCTGGGGCCGCCGCACGGACCGCTACTCCGAGGAGCGCGCCGAGCGGCTGGCCGCCGGGCTCGGCCCGCCGCCCTCGCGCGTCGAGATGTACCGCATCGGCGGCTGACGCCAGGAAACCACCGATGGGCCTGCTCGACCACCTCGCCGCCGACCTGATCTCCGACTCCATCGGCGTCTCGCCGCGCATGACGCGGCGCCGCGCTCGCCGGCGCCTTCATCAGCGACATGGTCCGCGGCCAGCAGGCGGGCGTGGGCGGCGGGCCGTCGACCTGGGCGCCGCCCGGCTCCGTGCCGCCGCCGCCACCACCGCCGCCGGGAGCGCAGGGCGCGGTGGGCGGAGCCGCACCGGCGTGGACGCCGCCGCCACCGCCTCTGGGGCCTGAGCCCGTGTCGCCGCCGACGTGGGTCCCGCCGCCACCGCCGCCGGCTTCGTCGCCCGCCCCGGACGAGCCGGCGCACGAGATCGAGGCCGAGCCCGAGCTGCCGGCCTCCACGCTCTACGCCGTCGTCCGCACGATGGTCGCCGCCGCTCTCGCCGACGGCACGCTCTCCCCGGCCGAGCGCGCCCGCATCCAGGAGCGGCTCGGCAGCGCCGAGCTCCCCGAGGAGCAGGCCGCGCAAGTGCGGCGCGATCTCCTGATGCCCGCCTCGCCCGCCGAGCTCGCGGCGATGGTCGAGAGCGCAGCCGAACGCGAGTTGCTCTACCGCTTCGCCGCGCTGGTGGTGACGACCGACTCCGGCATCGCCGCTGTCGAGGCGGCGTGGCTCGCCAGCCTCGCCGCCGCGCTCGGCCTCGCCGCCGAGCGCGCGCAGGCGCTCGAGGGCGAGCTCTTTCGCTAGCTCCGCGCGGCGCGGTCAGGGAGCCGCGGCGCGGAACCGGCGTGCGAGCCCGCGCCAGCGGCTGGTCCACGGCCGCCCGCCGTTCGCCTGCGCCGCCAGCTCGTCGCGCGCCGCTTCCAAGGTCAGCGCGTAGCGCTCCGCTTCCTCGCGCATGCGGCGCAGGTTGGCGCTCTCTTCCTGCAGGCTGGCGACGAACTCCTGCGCCTGGCGCAGGCTCTCGCTCAGCACCCGACGCTCGCCCCGCAGGTGCTCGACGAAGCGGTATTCGCCGGCCGGCTCCTCGCCGAAGACCATCGGGTAGCGCTGGCCGGTGAGCGTGCCGATCGTGCGGCCGTCCATGTAGCAGGCGCTGAACGCCCGGCGCGCCACCGGCGACGGGTTGATCCCCGAACGGTGGATGAGCCAGTTGTGCAGCAGCAGCGCGTGGCCGGGCTCGACCTCGAGCGGCAGCACGGCATCGGCGGGGCAGTGGCGCTCGGCATCCTCCGGCGTCAGCGTGCTGCCGTGGGTGGTCAGCAGGCCCAGCCGATGCGTCCCCGGCACCACCTCGACGCAGCCGTTGGCGCGCGTCGCCGGATCGAGCGCCACCCACGTCGTCACCAGCGGGTCGCGGTCGAGCTTCCAGACGTCGCCGCCGTCCTGGTGCCAGGGCAGATAGGTGCCTTGCCCCGCCGGCTTGTTCATCACCATGGCGCGGAAGATCGACACCGGCGCGTGGGCGCCGTAGTGGCGGGCGCAGATGTCGGCGAAGACGGGTTGGTGCAGCAGCCGCGCGAAGAGCGGATCGTGCTGCAGGCCCTGGACCTTGCGGTAGCGCAGCGTGCCGCTCTCGAAGGCGTGCACGGCGCCAGGCAGCTGCTCGTAGTCGCCGCCGGTGTCGAGCTGCAGCTCGAGCTCGGGGAAGCTGCGGCGCCCCAGTGCCAGCTCGTCGGCGCGCGCGCAGAGCGCCTCGACCTCCTCGGGCGAGAGCACGGGACCGAGGCGGAGATAGCCGTCTCGCAGGTAGGCGGACCACTGGGACTCGGTGAGCATCGGTGTCTCCTCGAATGCGGTTCGCCGGCGAGCGGGGCGCCGGGCAGGGGGCGGAATCTCCGGCGGCCGCGCCGCCTCCCAGGCGGCGACCTGCGCCGACTGCTCGCTCGCCGCCTGGCGCTCGCGGTGCAGCGCGTGCAGGGCAGCGGTCAGCAGCCAAGCCCCTTCGCCATCGCCGGCAGCCTCGGCCGCCAGCTGCTCCCGCCAGCCCGTTTGCCAACCCAGAGCGGCGAAGATCCGTTGCCAGCGCGCTTCCGCGCGCGCCGCGATGCGGCCGTGCGCCGACTCCATCGCCTCGCGTGTTTCGCGACGGCGGTCCCACAGCGAACGGAAGAGCGGCCACAAGCCGCCCTCCTCGGCGCGCGCAGCGCTGAGCGTCCACTCGGCGAGGCCGACGTGGGCGAGCGCACCCTGCACCTTGATGCGCGTGTAGGCATCGCGGTAGATGCCCACGGCCGGCACGGCTCCCGCGGTGGCGAAGACCAAGCCATGGTAGCGAGACGAGACGACGGCTGTCGCACGCCGCAGGAGCCAGGCGGCGGCCCGCGGCTCCGGCACCGGCAGCAGCTCGCAGGCGGCGCCGTGACGCGCGAGCGCCCGCGCAGCGGCCTCGCCTGCCGCAAGGTCGCTGCCGCCGCCGTCGGCGGCGACGTGGGGCAGGAAGGCGAGGCGCGCGCCCGTCGCGTCGGCGATGCGTGCCAGGTCCTCGACCAGGCGGTCGAGGTTGGCGGCGGCGCCTGCGGTGAAGCTGTCGTCGAGACTGAGCGCAATCCACGGCTCCTCGACCCAGCCGGGCACTTCGACCGGCCGTGCCGGCGCCAACAGGAACGCGTCGTCCTCTTGGTAGCAGAGGCGGTCGGCGGCCACGCCGAGCGCGTGAGCCAGCGCCAGCGACGGCATCTCGCGGACGCCGAAGAACGCGGCGCCGGCGAGCGCCTCGGCGAGCTCGACGCGTTCGCCGGCGGCGAGCGCCGGCCCCAACGTCTGCCCGGTGACGACCGCCGGCTTGCCGAGGCGCCGCGCCGCCCGCATCAGCGCCGTGCGCCGTCGCAACAGCAGCGGCCAGCTGGAGCTCAGGTTGCCGCCGCCCGAGATCAGCAGGCCATCGCTGGCGGCGAGGGCCGCGAGCACCGATTCGCCGCCGCGCGCGTCGTCGGCATCCGCCGGCGGCTGCAGCACCTCGTCGACGCCGAGCCGCTCGCACGATCGCTCGTCGGCATCCGCGACGAGCAGGATGCGCAGCTCGGCGTCGAAGGCCCGCAGCCGGTCGACGTTGGCGAGCAGCATCGCCTCGTCGCCGACGTGCGGCGAGGTGCCGACGTCGGCCACCACGACGAGCGAACGTCCGGGCCTGTCCAGCTCGCGCCTATCCTGCAGCGGCGAGCTCCGACGCGGCGTGCTCCGCGGCACCTTCCACGCCCGCCGCGGGCCGCCTCGCCACGGCGATCAGCCCGAGGCCGCGCCATGGGATCCAGCGGTCGAAGCGGCGCAGCAGCGGCACCATCCAGTCGAAGCCCTTCAGCTGCAGCCGCGAGAAGTTGCGCCGCCGCAGCAGCTTGCCGTTGAGCCACCAGGCCGGCACCGAGGCGCGGTTGAAGTCGACGCAGCGTTCGAGCGTGAAGCCGGTCTTCGCCAGCTCGTCGCTCAGCATCCGCTGGTCGTAGCGCACGCGGTGCGCCAGCGCCTCGTCGAGGCTCGAGTAGAGCCCCTGCCCCTGCGGCACGTAGAGCACCAGCGTGCCCCCGGGCTCCAGTGCGCCGTGCATGTTGCGCAGCGCGCCGATGGGGTCGCGCACGTGCTCGAGCACGTTGAGGCAGACGACGGTGTCGAACTGCCCGGACAGTTGCGCGAAGCTGGCGGCGTCCTCGAGGTCGACGCGCGCCACCTCGAGGTAGGGCTTGCCCACCGTGCCGTTGCGCAGGTAGTGCAGGTAGTGCGGGTTGATGTCGCTCGCCACGTAGCGCTCGCGCGGCAGCAGCCAGTGGGTGAGGTTGCCGATGCCGGCGCCGATCTCGAGCACGCGGGCGCCGAGGTAAGGGCGGATGGCGTCGGCCATCCAGCGGTTGAAGCGCCGCGCCCGCTCGAGGTTGTGGAGGATGGCGCCGCCCCACGGGTCGTCGGCGTAGAGGTCGTCGACCACCCAGTACTTGAAGATGGCGGCGAGCGCCTTGAAGCCGTCGCGCCAGCCGATCTTCTTGCCCTCGCGGTAGGTGCGGCCGACGTAGGAGATCGGCACCTCGAAGATGCGCGCCTGCCGCTTGGCGATCTTCGCCGTCACCTCGATCTCGAGCCGAAAGTCGTTGGAGCGGATGGGCAGCGACTTGAGCAGCGTCCCGCGGAACATCTTGTAGCAAGTCTCGACGTCGGTGAGGTTCAAGTCGGTCGCCATGTCGGAGAGGAAGGTGATCAGCTTGTTGCCCAGCGTGTGGCGGTAGTAGAGGACCCGCCGCCGCTCCGACGCCGAGAAGCGCGAGCCGTAGACGACGTCGGCGCCGTCCTCGAGGAACGGCTTGACGAGGCGGCCGATGTCGCGCGGGTCGTACTCGAGGTCGGCGTCGTGAAAGACGATCAGGTCGCCCTGCGCCGCGGCGATCCCGGTGCGCACCGCGGCGCCCTTGCCGCTGTTCCTCTCGTGCTCGATCAGCGTGATCCGGGGCTCGGCCGCGGCGAAGTCGCGCAGCAGCTCGCGGGTGCCGTCGGTCGAGCCGTCCTCGACCACCAGCACCTCGACCGCCGAGACACCGTCCCACGAGGGCGCCGCCGCGAGCACGCGGCGCAGCGACTCGCAGACGAGATAGCGCTCGTTGTAGACCGGGACGACGACGGAGAGGGAGAGCACGTCGCAGAGGATAGCGCGCCCCGGGATGCTGATTTGACATCGCCCCCGGCGGGGCCGACAATGACGCGTCCCTGCAGAGTCGTGTCCCTCTGAATCTGCGGCGGGTCGACAGACCGCGCTGGCCTGGTCCTATCGTCTTCGGAGAATCATCCATGTTTCCAACCAGTCTCGGTCGAGCGACGCTCCTCGGCTCCGTTCTTCTCACGCTGATCGTGGCGCCAGCCGTCGCCGAGTCCGTCGCTGACGCGAGCGTCAGGGCTCCGGCGGTCCAGCCGGCGACAGCCATCTCGTCGTCGACGTCGTCGGCCTCGACGGACGCCGAGCGCGTCGCACTGCGCGACGCGATCTGGCAGCTCGAGAGGTCCCTGCGCCGTCAGCTCGCCGCCGCCGACCGCGGGCTGCCCCCCACGGCCACCCACCGCAGGGCGACCGAACGGCCCGATCACCAACGCGACAGGCTCGCCGGGCTGCGCCGCGCGGCGCGGCGGCTCGGCGTCGCCGGCGCGGAGCTGGTGCGCAAGGCCGGGGCGCTGGAGCCGCTCCTCTACGAGGTCGAGCGGCGCGAGCGCGTCGGCACGCCGGCCCAGCGAGCCTCGGTGTGGAGCGTCGACGCGCCCACCGAGCGGCTCGACGCCGCGGCGGGCGCGGCCTGCGGCGAGGCGGCAGAGATCGGCAAGGAACCGACCCTCGTCGAGGTCGGCGACGGCTCCCACTCCACGGTCTGGCTGCGGCATCGCGCCGAGGCGGCCGGCATGCTTCTGGTATCCACTGCCGGCTCCGACCTCGACACGGTGGTCGAGGTCTATGACGGCTGTCCGGCGTCGGGAGCTCTGCCGGTTGCCGCGGGCGACGACGAGATCGGCTTCCAGGCGCGCGCCACCTGGCATGTCGCCGCCGGCGAGACGTCGTGGATCCGCATCAGCGGCTGGGAGGGCGCGAAGGGCACCGCCGTCGTCGCTATCGTGGATGCGGTGTCCGGCTTCGCCGGCAAGCTCACCCGCGAGGACAACGGGCAGCCGCTCGGCTACCGCCATGTCGAGGTCTGGGAGCCGGGCGGCGCCTACGCCGGCTCGACGCAGGCCGATTCCTCGGGTGACTACGTCTTCGCCGGCCTGGCGCCCGGCAACTACTTCGCTTCGACGGAGTCGTACTCGTCCGACGGGGTGCTCGACGAGCTCTACGACGACCAGCCTTGCCCCGGCGGCGCCCCATACGGCTGCGATCCCGCCACGGGGACGCCGATCGCCGTCACCGCGGGCGTGATCTTCACCGACATCGACTTCGTCCTCGGTCCGGGGGGCGAGGTCACCGGCCGCGTGCGCGACGCGGCTACCGGCGCGGCGCTCGCCAACGCCGAGGTGGAGATCTACAGTTCCAACGGCAATTACATCGACGACGCCGTCGCCGACGTTGCCGGGCGCTACACCCTCGGCGGGCTGGGGACCGGCGCCGTCTACGCGATCGCCAACGGCGGCTACGGCTCGCAGTACCAGCCGGAGCTCTATCGCGACATCGCCTGCGCGAACTACTCCTGCAACCTCACCACCGGCACGCCGATCGCCGTCGCCGTCGGGCAGACGACGTCGGGGGTCGATTTCACCCTCGACAAGCTGGGCGCCATCGCCGGGACCTTGACGCGGGTCCAGGGCGGCTCGCCGATCCCCTATGGGGAGGTCGAGATCTGGGACAGCCAAGGCCACTTCGTGACTTGGACCTACGTCCAGGCTTCCGGGCAGTACTCGGTGGGAGGCCTCGACCCGGGCACCTACTTCGCCAGCACCTACACGGACGACTACCTCGACGAGCTCTACGACAACCTGCCGTGCGATTCCTCGTGCACGCCGACGAGCGGCACTCCGATCGCGGTGACGATGAACCACACGTCCTCGGGAATCAACTTCGCGCTACGCAAGAAGGGCAGCATCTCCGGCACGCTCACCCAGGCCGCGGGCGGCGCGCCGATCAGCGACTACGCGTACGTCTACGTGTACGACAACGCCGGCAACCTGGTGACCTACGACTACTACTACAACGGCGCCTACACCATCGACGGTCTCGACGCCGGGACCTACCGCGTCTTCGCGTCGGCCGAGCTGTATCGGGGGGAGCTCTACAACGACATCCCGTGCCATGGCGGTCCTCCCAGCGGCTGCAGCCTGTCGGCGGGGACGCCAGTCGTCGCGCAGCTCGACGCGACGACCGGCGGCATCAACTTCGCGCTGACGCGGCTGGGGTCGATCGCCGGGACGGTCAGCGACCAAGTGAATGGTGCGCCGCTTAGCGGCGCCAGCGTCTCGGTGTGGAACGCGGCCGGCCAGACCGTCGCCTATGGGTACACGAACGCCAGTGGCGCCTACGAGGCCAAGGGCCTCGTCGCCGGCACCTACTACGTGACCGCGCAGGCGTCGGAGCACCTCCCCGAGCTGTACAACAACCTCAACTGCCCCGGCGGTGGGCCGCCCACGTGCAACCCGGCGAGCGGCACCCCCGTTTCCGTCAGCCTTGCTGCGACCACCAACGGCGTGAGCTTCACGCTGGCGCGCAAGGGGACGATTGCCGGGACGGTGCGCGACCTCTCCACCGCCCTTCCGCTCGGCGCCGAGGTCACCATCTACAACGCCGCCGGCAACTACGTCGCCTACACGTACACCAGCGGCAGTGGAACGTACGAAGTGAAGGGCCTCGACAGCGGCAACTACTTCGTCATCGCCCGCGCCTCGGGCCACAGCACACGGCTCTACAACGGGCTGCCATGCCCCGGCGGCTACTGCAACCCCACCGCCGGCAATCCGGTGCCGGTGACGGTCGGCGTCACCACCGGCGGCATCGACCTCAGTCTGCCGCGGCTGGGAACGATCACGGGCATCGTGACCTCCGACGCCGGACCGTTGTCCTCGATCCAGGTCTCGCTGTACGACGCCGGCGGCGACTGGCAGGGGTACACCTACACCGGCGTCGACGGTCGGTATCAGCTCAGCGCCGAACAGGGGACCTGGTTCCTGGTCGCCGGCAGCGGCGGGTCCGACTACGTCGCCGAGCTCTACTACGACATTTTCTGTTCGGGCGGCTGCGACGTGACCACCGGCACGCCGGTGGGTGTCGCCCTCGGCGCCACCACGTCGGGCATCGACTTCAAGCTCGACCCGACGCGCGGCATCCTCGGCTGCGTCGTCGGCGACACCGGGCAGCCGCTCCAGGGCGTCGCCATCGACCTGTGGAGCGCCACCGGCACCCACCTCGCCACCGCGCTCACCGGCGCCAGCGGCTGTTATCGCCTCCTGCCCAACGACACCGGCACCTACTTCGTCTCCACCGACAGCGGCCTGGCGCTGGTCGAAGAGGTGTGGAACAACATGTCCTGCCCGCTCGGCTCGGCGTACGCTGGGCGCTGCAATCCCACCGCCGGCACGCCCATCAACCTACCGAACTGGAGCTCGTTGGTGACCGGCATCGACTTCGCCCTCGACGTCGGACGGATCTTCAAGAGCGGCTTCGAGTCGGGCGACGGCGCCTGGCTCTTTTCACCCTGAGCCGCGGAGCGCGCGGGTGCACCGGCAGGTCAGCGCCGCTACGAGAGCGTCGGCCCGCCGGGCAGCCCTGCCTCTAAGCCGGCACGAGCTTCCGCGCGAACATCCCGGGCCGATACTCGCTGATGGTGCCGGTGAAGGCCGAGGCCGCGACCGTCAGCGGTGACGCCAGATAGAGCCGCCCCGGCCCCGAGCGCCCCTTGTAGTTGCGGTTGATCGCCGACACCGTGACCTGGTCGGCGGTCTCCGACACCCCCGGCCCGCAGCCGATGCAGGCGCCGCAGCCGGGGTGGATCAGGCGCACGCCGGCCTTCTCGAAGGTGTCGAGGAAGCCCTGCTCGCGGGCGAACTCCTCCACCTCGCGCGAGCCGAACTGCATGATGAGCTCGACGCCGGGCGCCACCTTCCAGCCGTGGTCGACGGCGTCCTTGCACACCCGGTGGTAGAAGACGAAGTCGTCGATCTTCCCGGCCGTGCAGCTGCCGGCGTAGGCGATGTCGATCTTCACCTCGCCGAGGCGTTCGACGAGCTCGCCGTTGGTGGGGTCGGAGGGGACGCCGTGGTCGGGGTCGCCGGGGTGGGCCACCATCGGCCGCAGCGACGACAGGTCGATGACGTGGATGCCGCCGGCGTACTCGGCGTCGGGGTCGGGCTCGACCACCTGCGCGCGCAGCTTGTCGATGTCGGTGCCCGGGCGTCGAGTCGCGATCCATTGCAGCGTGCGCTCGTCGGCGGCGCAGATGCCGGTGCGGGCGGCGCACTCGGTGGCCATGTTGGTGAGCGTGGCGCGCTCGTCGGGCGACAGCGAGACCAGGCCCGGACCGGTGAACTCCATGACCCGGTTGAGCGTCTTCTCCTCGCGCGCGTAGCGCATGAGGATGTAGAGCATGACGTCCTTGGCGGTGCAGCTCTCCGGCAGCTCGCCCACCAGCTCGAAGCGGATCGACTCCGGCACCTCGACGGTGGTGAAGCCGTCGTAGACGAGGCTCGCGTACTCGGTCGAGCCGACGCCCCAGGCCAGCGCGTTGTTGACGCCGCCCATGCAGGTGTGGCTGTCGGTGGCCTGCACGAACTGGCCGGGCTCGATCATCTGCTCGCGCGCCACCTCGTGGCAGATGCCGGGCGAGACGCGATCCTGGGCGGAGAAGTCGCGCACCCCGGTGTGGCGCTGGAAGTCGCGCTGCAGCTGGCGCAGGGTCTCGATCTGGTCGAGGAACGGCCGCATCTTGCGCACCTCGTCGGCGTAGACGAGGTGGTCCTCGAAGACGGCGAAGCGCTCGGGGTTCTGGATGCGGTAGCCGGGCCCGTACTCCTGCTGCAGGAAGTAGTGGACCTGCGCGGTGGTGAACTCGTGGCTGTAGCCGCCGTCGACCGACACCACCACGGCGTCGCCGGGCTTGACGTAGCGCCGCTCGTCGTCGACGCCGAGCATGTGGCGGGCGAGGATCTTCTCCGCCATCGTCATCGGCCGCCGGCCGGTGTTCGGACGCGGCAACTCGACCTCGCCGCGGGCGAGCGCCTTGGCGAACGGAAACAGCCCGCCCTCCCGCACGATGAGCTGGGTGATGGGGTCGTAGCCGCGGTAGAGCCGCTCGAGCGGCACTTCCTCGCCCGCCATCAGCCGCGACAGCACCTCGTAGCCGGCCATCAGCACGCCCTGGTTGACGTTGTTGGCGGCGTGGATGGGCGCGAAGGACTCGGCGACGGCGAGACGGATGCCGCTCCACTTCTCCGCCTGCGTCGCCGTCTCGCGCGAGCTGCCGACGCCCTTGCGCAGGCCGGAGACGATGACCTCGAAGTTGCCGCCGTAGAGCGCGTCGCGTGGGAAGAGGCGTTCGCCGTCGACCACCAGGCCGGCGTAGGCCTCGCGGGCGAGGTCCTCGGGACGATGGTGGAAGCAGACCCACGCCGGGGTCATGGCGTCGGTGTTGATGTCGTCGAGCAGGTCGTCGGGAGCGCGCAGGTCGGCGAGCGTGAGGTCGAGCTCGCCGCGCAGCTGGCGGCGGATGAGCTCGGGATCCTTGGTGAGGAAGAGGACGCGCTTGCCGGGGGTGAGGCGGAGGACGGGATCGGGCTTCATCGCACGTCCATTCTAGCCGCGCGCCGGTGAGCGACCGCGCTCGGTTCTGTGATCCTTCTAACAGATCTGTGAACTGACCCACAGCGCGGCATCGAATGGTCGATTGCAGCGATGCCCAAGCGCCACGACAATTCGTGAGGCACAGCAAAAGGAATAGGCCCACAGGTCGCGACGTTGCAGCGGGCGCTCCGGGAGATCACCTATGCACAAACTCCTTCGACGTCTCTTGCCATGCGCGCTGCTAGCGGCCACTGTCACCGATCCGGCCGGGGCGGCGTCGCGGATAGCCGGCGCCGACCTCGCCGCGGCCGCATCGGCCACCCGCATCGGCGATCGACTGCAGGTCACCGAGGTCGAGCTGCCGGCGACCAGCGAGACGCTGGAGCTCGACGTCGAGCGCTTCGCGGTGTTCGCTCCCGATGCCGAGATCGTCGTCCACGGCGCCGACGGCGTCGAGACGCTGGCGGCGCCCGCCAACGCCTACTTCCGCGGCACCGTCGCCGGCGAGGCCGGCTCGCGGGTCTTCCTCGAGGTGCTCGAGAGCGGCCAGATTCGGGGCGTCATCACCCGCGCCGGCGACGAGGCCTTCCTCATCGACAGCGCCGAGACGGGCGGCAGCGACGCCGGAGGCCGCCTGCAGGCGGCGCGCGCGGACGCGGCGCTGCTCGAGGCCGGCCGCGAGCCCTGGCAGTGCGCCCAGGACGCCCTGCCGCCGGCACCGCAAGCGATCGCCGGCTGGGACGTGCTCGCCGCCGGCGCTCAGGATGCCGCGCCGCCCGCATCCGACATCGGGCCGGAGGCAGCGCCGCCGCAACCGCAGGCGATCTACGCCGCCCGCGTCGCCGTCGAGACCGACTTCGAGTTCTACGGCAAGTTCAACAACGCGACGCTCGCCGCCAACTACGTCGCCGGCCTCATCGGCTACGCCTCGACCGTCTACGCGACCGAGATCAACACCAGCCTGGTGGTGCAGTCGGTGAGCCTGTGGACGACGGCGCAAGACCCCTGGTCGCAGACCAGCACCCTGTGCGGCCTCATGGAGTTCGGCCGCTACTGGAACCTCCACCGCACCGGCGTCTCGCGCACCATCGCCCACTTCATGAGCGGCAAGAGCCTCGGCGGCGGCATCGCCTGGCTCGGCGTGCTGTGCCGGAGCGGCTTCAGCGCCACCGCCAGCTGCCCGGGCGTCCCCACCGACGCCGCGTGGGGCGGCGGCTATGGTTTCACCGCCAGCCTCTCCGGCACCTTCAACGTCAACAACCCGACGGTGATGTGGGACATCATGGCGGTCTCGCACGAGATCGGCCACAACTTCAACTCGCCGCACACCCACTGCTACGCCGGCCTCGGCGGCAACCCCAACCCCATCGACCAGTGCTACGGCAGCGAGACGGGCTGCTACGCCGGCGCCAGGGTGCTGCCGGGTCCGGCAGGAGCGGGCAGCGGCACCATCATGAGCTACTGCCACCTGGTGCGCAGCAGCTACAGCGACGTCAGCCTCAACTTCGGCACCGGCCACCCCTACGGCGTGCAGCCCGGGCGTCAGGCGGCGCGGATGAGCAGTCACGTGACGGCGGTCGCCGCCGGCAACCCGAGCTGCCTGGCGCCGGTCGGGCCGCCGCCCAACCTGTTGCGGGACGGCTTCGAGGCGGGCGTCCTGCCGGGACCGTGGAGCGGCAAAGTGCCCTGACGCCTTGCGACCGCAGCTAGTCTTGGCGGCACGGTACCGCCGATGGATGACGATCCGGACGACGACGCGCGGCTCATCGCCCAGCTGCTCGCCGGAGACGACGCCACCATCGTCGAGGTGCGGGGCTGGGTCGTCGCGGCCATCGGCCGCTACCGCGGGCGGCTGGCCGGCGACGCCGAGGACCTCGAGCAGGAGGTGCTGCTCGACCTCATGGAGTCGCTGGCGGACGGCCGGTTCCGCGGCCACAGTCGCCTCGCCACGTACGTCCACTCCTACGCCCGCTTCAAGTGCATCGACCGCCTGCGCGCCCTCGGCCGCCGCGACATGGTCGAGCTCGACGACGAAGCGTTCACCGCCGAGGGGCCCTCGCCGCTCGACGAGCTGACGCAGCGCGAGGGCGTCGAGCTCGCCCAGCGCGTCGTCGCCGCCCTGCCCGACGACTGCCGCCGGCTCTGGGAGATGGTCGCCGACGGCATGTCCTACCGCGAGATGAGCGCGGCCACGGGCATCGGCGAAGGGGCCATCCGCGTGCGGGTTCACCGCTGCCGCCAGCGGGCCATCGCCATCCGTGGCCAGCTCCTCGGCAAGGTGCCGTAACGAAATCCGGGCGGCGACGACAAACCGGGAGAAGGCAACCTCCCGTGACGACCCACTCGACGCTCGACTCCACCTGCGACCGGACCACCCTGGCGCTGCCCTGGCTGCTCAACGGCAGCCTGCCGGCGGCGGAGCGCCGCGAGGTCCGCGAGCACCTGATCCGCTGCCCGCAGTGCCGGGCGGAGCTGGCGCGGACGCGCGAGACCTTGGCGGTGTTCCAGGCCGCAGCAGCCGCGCAGTCGGAGCCGGCGGTCGTCGCGGCGGCCGGCCAGGGCCGCTTCGCGGGCAGTGGCCGAGTGCTCCGACCCCTGTCCTGGGCGGCGATGATCGCCGCGCTCCTCACCGCCGGAGTCGGGACGTGGCTCGTCGGGACGCAGTCCACCGGACCGCGCGCCACGCCGACGGCCGATCGGCAGCGGCCGTCACCGGCACGGACCGTCGAGGTCTCGCCGCCGGTGGCCGTCACCACGCCACTCACGTCGGCAGCGGTCGCCAGCGTCCCGCCGCCGCAGCCGATCGCCGACGCCGCGGCGCCGGAGCCGAGGGACGCAGTCGCCAGCGCCATCCCAACGCGAGAGCGAGCGCCGGCACCCGCGCCGACCCAAGCAACGGAGCCAGCGACGAAACCAGTGAAGGCGCCCGTCCAGCCCGAGGTGATCTTCGTGACCAGCTTCGAGTCCGGTTCGCTCGCCCCGTTGGCGAACGGCACGGTCGAGATCGCCTCCGGCAGCCCGCCACGGATCTCGACGGCCGACTTCGAGAACGGCGAGCTGACCTGGCAGTGATGGCACTTCCCCGATCCATAGTTCGCGAGTAGTAGAGTCCGAGCAACTCCGTAACCGAGACGAGGGACCCCCCGACCATGCGCAATCTCCTCCGCATCTGCAATCGCCTCGCGGCGGCCGCCGTGCTGCTGCTGGCGGGGGCGAGCTCGCTGCTCGCCGTCAACCGCATCGAGGTGCTCGACGGGCGGCACGGCGGCACCTGCGGCGTCGGCAACCCCAACGCCGTGCGCTACAGCGGCTACTGCGGCGCCCAGGTAACGATCGACAGCGGCGTCACTCCCGCCTACGTGCAGGACAACACGCCGGCGAACGAGGGCGCCTACCGCGTCCGCTTCTACGTCAACGCGCAGACGCTGAGCTTCACCAGCGGCTCCTTCGACGTCTTCGCGGGCTACGACGGCACCGACGTTGCCGCCGGCGCGGCACCGACCGGGGCCAACGTCCTCCACGTCAAGGTCGACGCCGGCTCCCCCAATCAGCTCACCGTCTCGGCGCTGCTCGACAGCGCCGCCGAGCACTCCGTCGGTCCGCTCGCCTTCACCAACGGCTGGCACTCGGTGGAGATCGAGTGGGCCAGGGCGACCGCTGTCGGGGCCAACAACGGCCACCTCAACGTCTGGCTCGACAACGTCTCCCAGGCCGGCGGCTCGAACACCCTCGACAACGACACCCGCAGCGTCAACCTCGCCCGCTGGGGCTTCGTCTCCCAGGTCGGCGCCACGCTGTCCGGGACCTTCCGGATGGACGACTACGTCTCCCAGCGCACCGGCTTCATCGGTCCCGCCCCCTTCACCGGCGGCGTCACGCCCGGCGACTTCGACGGCAACGGCGCCTCGGACGTCTTCCTCCACCGCAACGGCTCGTGGCCGTTCTTCACCTACTCGACCGGCGCCGCGGCGGGCACGGTGGTGACCGGCACCGCGCCGGGCTGCGTCGAGGCGGTCGGCGACTACGCCGGCGACGGCTCCGTCGACCTCTCGCAGCTGTGCGGCGGCGCCTGGCACTTCTACAACCCGAACGGCACCTACAACAAGGGGATCTGGACCGGCGCTTCGGCGAGCGACATCCCGGCGCCGGCGGACTATGACGGTGACGGCGCCACCAACGTGGTGCTCTACAGCTCCGGCGCCTGGATCTTCTACGACTACGCCACCGGTGCCTACCTGCCGGGCTCGAGCGTGTGGACCGGCGGCATCGCTTCGCCGGTGTCGCTGGACTTCGATGGCGACGGGGCGACCGACTTCAGCCTCTACGCCGCCGGCGCCTGGCACTTCTTCAACGACAACGGCACCTACATCAAGGGCATCTGGATCGGCAACACCGCCGGCAACGTCCCGGTGCCGTTCGACCGCAACGGCGACGGCCGCGAGGACCCGGTGATCTTCAACGGCAACACCTGGCACTTCTTCGACTACCCGACGTCGACCTACGCGGGCGGCGTGGTGACGCCGCGGCCGGGTGGCGGCGCCTACACCAACCCGCAGCCGACCCCGCTCGACGTCGACGGCGACGGCATCTACGAGCTGGGCGTCTACGAGGTCGTCGCCGGCAACGGCGCCTGGCACTTCTTCTCCAACGGCGGCGCCTTCCTCAAGACCATCAACACCGGCGCCGCGAGCAGCGACCACCCGATCTCGCGCCGCACGCAGCCGTAGCGCGCAGCGCACCTCATCGGCCGGCGACGGCGCCGGCCGCGTTCACCCCTGCTGTGGCTCCCGGGCCGCAGCAGGGGTTTTCGTTTTGGTGGCCTGTACCAACCGAAGCGGAAGCAGATGGCGAGGCGACTCGGGGAGGTGGCGGCGCGACGTCAGGGCAGGTGGCGGCGCGAGATCGGCCGGTCGCTGCTCGCCGCGCCGGTATTGACGGTGCGGAGGACGGCGCCGTTGTTCTGGAAGAGGTGCCACAACCCGACGCCGCCGACCACCTCGTAGACCCCCAGCTCCAGGTCGCCGTCGCCGTCGAGGTCGAGCGGCGCCGGCTGCGGGTTGGTGTAGGCGCCGCCGCCGGGCCGCGGCGTCACCACGCCGCCCTGGTAGGTCGAGGTGACGTAGTCGAAGAAGTGCCAGGTGTTGCCGTTGAACACCACCACGTCCTCGCGCCCGTCACCGTTGCGGTCGAACGGCACCGGGACGTTGCCGGGCGTGTTGCCGATCCAGATGCCCTTGTTGTAGCTGCCGTTGTCGTTGAAGAAGTGCCAGGCACCGGCGCCGTAGAGGCTGAAATCGGTCGTTCCGTCGGCGTCGAAGTCGAGCGGCACCGGCGTGGCGTTGCCGCCCGTCCAGCGGCTCAGGCCGGGCTGGTAGGCGCCGCTCGCGTAGTCGTAGAACAGCCACGCCCCGGCGTTGAAGAGCACGACGTCGGCGACGCCGTCGCCCGTGTAGTCGGCGGGCACCGGCACGGCGCCGGGCGGCGCGCCGGTCGAGATCCCCTTCAGGTAGGTGCCGTTGGCGTTGTAGAAGTGCCAGGCGCCGGTGCACAGCTGCGACAGGTCGACGTCGCCGTCGCCGTCATAGTCCGCAGGCGAAGGGATGCAGCTGGGGCTGCCGCCGGTGACGATCGTCTGGCTCCAACCCGTCACGCTCCCCACCAGCAGCGAGCCCGCCGCGAGCGCGCACCAGCGCAGCGGGCGCCGTCGCCGGTTGATTCTCACCTCGGTCCTCATTTGCCGGGCCATAGCGGGAACTCGATCCACGAGCCGTTACCGCGGTAGATCCACACTTCCGAGCGGCCGTCGCCGTTGAAGTCTCCCGGCGGCGCGTCGATCAGCCGGCGGCACGACGCCGAGCGGGTGGCGATGTGGTTGCGCATGCGGTCGGAGACGCGTCCGGTCAGCGTGCCGTAGCCAGCCACGTCGGCCGCCGCGCTGCCAAAGGTCAGCGCCGGGTTGGCGCCGCCGACGTTGTGGCAGTAGCTCATCAGCGTCCCCCTCCCCGCCGGCGGCAGCGACGTCGGACCCGCGTGGCAGCCCCCCTCGGTGCCCCAGCAGACGTCCACCGCCGGCACGTAGCAGTGGGTGTGCGGCGACTCGAAGTTGTGGCCGATCTCGTGGGCGGTGCCGAAGAGGTCCCACACCGAGGCGGTGGGATTGGTCGGGTTGAAGATGGTTCCGGCGCTGTGGATGCCGAGGGTGACGCCATAGGCGCCGCCCCACTGGCCGGCGGCGCAGAACGGGGCGCCCGAGCCCGGGCCGGCGTTGAAGTCGGCGGAGCAGAGGACGCCGACCCAGGCGACGCCGGCGGTCGGCGCCTTGCCGGCGACGAAGTGCACCGTGCCGCGCGGGAAGGTCGCCATCGGCCGGTTGGCGTGCCACCAGGTCCCGACCTCGCACAGTGCGGCCTGCGTGCTGTTCGTGGTCCAGGGGTCGCTGGCAGTGGTCCACAGCGAGACGAGGTTGACGCGCAGCGTGGTGAGGACGTCCCGGTGGTAGATGGCCGAGATCGCCCCCATCAGGTCGCCGATGTAGGCGGCGGTCGAGTCGACGTTGCCGAACTTGGCGTAGAGCTCGAAATCGGTCTCGATCGAGACGACCAGCGAGTAGGACGCCGCCGCTTCCACGATCGGGCCGGCCTCGCCTTCGCCGGCGATCGCGCCGGACTCGTCGAAGGAGGGTGGAGGAGGCAGCGCGTCGGCGTCGCAGCGGAACTTGATCGCCGGACTGGTGGGGAAGGGCGCGGCTGGCCCGTCGATGGCTTCAGCACCGACTTCAGTACCGACTTCAGTACCGACTTCGGGCGCGAGGCGCGCCACGAGAGGCTCGTCGGCCGACGCCGCGGGCTCGGCACCGAGGACGTACGCCTGCCCTTCGCTCAGCACCATCCCGCCGGCATTCCCCTCCGGGCCGACGGAGAGGAAGGCGACCGAGCCCTCCTCGTCCTCGACCGTGCCGCGGAAATAGGCGCGGTCGGGCGGCGGGACGACGGTCGTCTCCCCTCCCGCGCCCTGCACGAGGACGCGGGCATCGGGTGTGAAGAGCTCGAAGCGCTGCAGCGCCAGCGCCGCGGTCCGGCCTTCGAGCTCCACCTGCCCGATCCGCAGCCAGCCGTCGACCGGCACCTGGCGGGCCTGCTGGCTCAGGCTCCCGCGCGGCAGCGAGAAGCTCACCTGCAGCGACGCCGGCTGCGCGGCGGCCGCCCGAACGCCGAGAAGCGCGAGACCGACGAGCGCGAGCAGGGCCCGGCTGCGCATGTCCCGGGGGTCCAGCAGAATCCATACCACGCAAGCGGCGCTGCCGACTGACGATCTCGCCCCTGGGATGCCAACTGTCCGCTCGCCGATTTTCGTCCGCCGATTGACGATCCGCGACACCTGCCCACGGATCGCTCCCGCTATCATCATCGACACAGGCGCAGGCAATGATCGCGAGCGAGCGGCAGGTCTGGGATCGTCACTGGCGCGACCTCGCGGCGGTCGAGTCGCGTTTCGGACGTCTCGCCTCCTGGGTGCGGCGGACGATCCTGCGCCGCGCCGTGCGTCACTACGCCGCGCGCTGGCTGCCGGCCGAAGGGGTGCTGCTCGAGGCCGGCTGCGGCACCGGGGAGGCGTCGGCCGCGCTCCCCGCCGCCGGCCGCTGCCTGGTGGGCCTGGACCATTCGCTCTCGGTGCAGCTCACGCGGCGCGGCTCCCCGCCCTACCGCTGGCGTGTCGTCGGCGACCTGCACGCGCTGCCGTTCCGCGAGGGCAGCCTCGCCGGCGCCTGGAACCTCGGCGTCCTCGAGCACTTCCCCGCCGACGAGGGAGTCGCGCTGCTGCGCGAGCTGCGGCGCGCGCTGCGCCAGGGCGGCGTCGCGCTGCTGTTCTGGCCGCCGTCGTTCGGCCTCTCGCGCCTCGTCCTCGCGCCGGTCGAGTGGGCGTGGAGCGTCGCCCGCGGCCGCCGCTTCCGCTTCTTCCCCGACGAGGTCAACCGCCTCACCTCGCCGCGGCACGGCCGCGCGATGCTCAGAAGCTCCGGCTTCGAGCCGCTCGCCGCCGAGTTCGGGCCGCGCGACGCCTTCATCCACCTGGTGCTGGTGGGGAGCAAGCCGGCGTGACGCGGCTCGCCGTGGTGGTCGCCGCCTACGACGAGCGCGACAACGTCGGGCCGCTGCTGGCGCGGCTCGCCGCGACGCTCGACGCGCTGGCGGACTCCAGCTGGGAAGCGATCTTCGTCGTCGAGGGCGAGGACGGCACGCGCGAGGCGATCGAGGAAGCGGCGGCCGGCCGCGCCAACGTGCGCGTCGTCTATCGCCGCGAGCCGTCGGGCATCGGCGCCGCCTTCCGCCGCGGCTTCGCGCTCGTCGACGCCGGCGTCGACTCGGTGGTGACGCTCGACGCCGACCTCAACCATCAGCCCGAGGAGGTCCCGCGCCTGCTGGCCCGCGCCGGCGCCACGGGCTGCGACGTGCTGGTGGGGAGCCGCTTCGTGCGCGGCGGCCTGATCGAGGGCACGCCCTGGTGGAAGCGGGCCCTGTCGAAGGCGGGCAACGCCCTCATGCGCCACCTCTACGGCCTCGCGGTGGCGGACAAGACTTCCGGCTTCCGCGTCTACCGCGCCGCGGCCTTGCGCGAGCTGACGTTCAAGGCCGACGGCTTCGCCTTCCTCCCCGAGCTGCTCATCCGCGCCGGCGTCGCCGGCATGAGCATCGTCGAGGAGCCGATCCACTTCGTCTACCGGCGCGCCGGCAGCTCGAAGATGGACATCCTCGAGACGAGCTGGAGCTACGTCGGCCTGCTGCGGCCGCTGTGGCTGTGGCAGGCGTGGCGGCGGCCGCGCGCCTCCGGCGCGGCGTCGAGGGGTTGAAAGGGCGAGTCGGCGCCGCTATCTTCGCGGCGCCTATGTTGCTCTCCGATCGCGACCTGCTCGCCCGCCTGGTCGCCTTCGACACCACGAGCAGCAACAGCAACCTGCCGCTCGCCGACTTCCTCTGCGACTACCTGCGGCGGCCGGGCGTGCGCATCCACCGCGACGCGCCCGCCGACGAGCCGAAGACCAACCTCGTCGTCGAGGTCGGGCCGCCGACCGACGCGGCAAGCCGCGACGGCCTGGTGCTCTCCGGCCACATGGACGTGGTGCCGGCGGGCGACGGCTGGACGACGCCGCCGTTCGAGCTGCACGAGCGCGGCGGCGCGCTCTACGCCCGCGGCAGCGCCGACATGAAGGGGTTTCTCGCCGTCGTGGTGAACCTCGCGGCCGCGGTGGATCCAGCGAAGCTGCGCCGGCCGCTGGTGCTCGTCCTCACCTACGACGAGGAGCTGGGGACGCTCGGCGCGGCGCACCTCCACGACCACTGGCCGGCCGATCGCGCCCTGCCGCGCGCGGCGGTGATCGGCGAGCCTACCGAGTTGTCACCGGTCCGGATGCACAAGGGGCACCTCAAGGCGCGCTTCACCTTCCACGGCACGAGCGCCCACAGCGCCTACCCGCACCTGGGCAGGAACGCCATCGAGCCGGCGGGGCGGCTGATCGTCGCCCTCGCCGAGCTCGGCCGCGAGCTTTCTCGACAGCGGCTGCCGAGCTCGGCGAGCTTCCGCGAGAGCCCCGGACCGTCGCTCAACGTCGCCCGCGTCGAGGGCGGCACGGCGATCAACGTCGTCCCCGACCGCTGCGTCGTCGACGTCGGCGTGCGGCTGCTGCCGGGGATGGACGCCGGCGCGGTGGCGGCGCGGCTGCGCGAGACCGCCGGCGTCGCCGGCGGCGCCGACGCGCCCGAGTGGGAGCTGCTCTCCGTCTCGCATCCGATGGAGCTGGCGGCGGACGCCGGCCTCTACCGCCAGCTCTGTTCTCTTGCCGGCGAGCCCGACCAGGCGGCCGCCGACTACGCCACCGACGCCGGCTGGCTGCAGAAGATGGGGATGGAGTGCGTGCTCTTCGGTCCCGGCTCGATCCGCGTCGCCCACAAGCCCGACGAGCACGTGCCGATCGCCGACCTCGCGGCGGCGCGCGAGGTGCTCGAACGGCTGGTGGCGAGCCGCTGCCTGGAGGCGCCGGCGCCGGCGCCGACTCCCGAGGGCCGGCGGTGACGGCGCGGCACGTCGTCGCCGCCGACCTCACCTGGAGCGACGGGCAGCTCGAGCCGGCGCTCGCCGTGTGGGTCGACGCCGACGGCCGCATCGAGCGCGTCGGTGCGCGCGCCGAGGCCGAGGCCGCCGCCGCGGCCGGCGCCGGCGACGGCACCTCGCCGCCGCTCTCGCTGCTGCGCCTCCACGGCATCGCGTTGCTGCCCGGCTTCGTCGACGCCCACTCGCACGCCTTCCAGCGCGCCCTGCGCGGCCAAGGCGAGCGCTTCCCTGGTGGGGCGCAACCCGGAGGCGGCGCCGGCTCGTTCTGGACCTGGCGCGAGGCGATGTACGCCCTCGTCGAGTCGCTCACCCCGGAGCGGCTCTTCGACGTCACGCTGCAAGCCTTCCGCGAGATGCGGCGCGCCGGCATCACCTGCGTCGGCGAGTTCCACTACCTCCACCACAGCAGCGCCCTGGACGCCGACTTCGTGGGCGACGAGGCGGTGCTCGCGGCCGGCGCCGAAGCCGGCATCCGCCTCGTGCTGCTGCAGACCTACTACAAGACCGGCGGCATCGGGGCCCCGTTGCAGGGCGCGCAGCGCCGCTTCGAGACCGCCTCGCTCGCCGGCTACTGGAAGCAGGTGGAGCAGTTGGCCGGACGCCTCGACGGCCACACGCAGAGCCTCGGCGTCGTCGCCCACAGCATCCGTGCCGTGCCGCTGCTCGAGTTGCGCGGCCTGCTCGCCGAGTCGCGCCGCCAGCAGCTGCCGTTCCACATCCACGTCGAGGAGCAGCAGCAGGAGATCGCCGAGAGCCGCGCCGTCTACGGCAAGCGGCCGCTCGAGCTGCTGCTCGAGCAACCCGGCGGCCTCGGCGGCGTCACCGCTGTCCACTGTACCCACAGCCGCCCGGACCATTTGCGCCGCTTCGTGCAGGCCGGCGGCCGCATCTGCGTCTGCCCGACGACCGAGGCCAACCTCGGCGACGGCATCCCGCCCCTCGTCGCCGTCGCCGAGAGCCACCGCAAGCTCTGCCTGGGCACCGACAGCAACGCCCGCATCTCGATGCTCGAAGAGATGCGCTGGCTCGAGTACGGCCAGCGGCTCAAAGGCGAGCGGCGCGGCGTCCTCGTCGACGAGGGCGGCGCCGTCGCCCCGCTGCTGCTCGCCGCCGCAACTGCCGGTGGCGCCAGGTCCCTGGGCGTCGCCGCCGGCCGGCTCACGCCCGGAAAGTGGGCGGACTTCGTCGCCGTCGACCTCGCCTCGCCGCTTCTCGCCGGCGCCGCGCCCGACGACGCCCTCACCGCCCTGTGGACCGGCGGCACCGAGTCGCTGCTGCTCGCGACCTGCGTCGGCGGCGTCTGGGACCGCGACTGGAAGCGCGAGCGGCGTTAGTGCCGGGTCAAGGCAGTCCCAGCCAGAGCAGCGTGCTGCCGAGCTCGAAGCCGTCGCTGAAGATCATCGGCCCGGGGAGGACGGTGACTGCGACCGGGGTCGAGGTGACGGTGCCGTGGGCGTTGTTGACGTCGAAGTAGATCCAGTAGATCCCGGCTGGCACGTTGGCCGTCCAGTCCGCCGTCGCCCCGGAGAGCGTCGCCACGTGTCCTCCCAAGACGTTGAAGATGCGCCAACGGAAGGTGAGTGGCGGCTGGCCGGAACCCGCGCCCGCGAGGTGGACGACGTCGCCGATGCTCACGATGGCGGGGCTGGCGTCGAGCGACGTGATCGCCGGCATCGGATCGATCACCACCACCGTGTGGACGGTGGTGGTGCAGCCACCGCTGTTGCAGACCTCCAGCGAAACCTGCTTGTTCCCCGGGCTGATGAAGGTCACCCCCGGATTGGGGGCGGTCGAGGTGCTCGCGGATGCCGCGACGGCGCAGCAGAGCCACACGGCGAGCGAGCAGCGCACGACGGCGCCCGGGCGGATTCGCGGCAAGTCGACGGCCTCCCTTCAGCGGCGAGGCGCTAATGGTGCCATGGCATTGACGATTCTCCAAGTGACGCGCGCCATAGCGGGGCCCGCGGCTAGCGCCGGACCGCCACCCCGAACCCGGTCGCGCCGTAGTCGTTGCCGTTGTAGAAGAGATAGGTGCCGTAGCGGGTCGACTGCAGGAACGAGTAGCAGACCATCTCCGAGTCCCAGCCCGCCGGCGACGGCGCGATCCCCACCGCGTCGTCCATGCGCTCCCACGCCACCCCGTCGGGCGACTCCGCATAGCCGAGGCGGTAGCCGGCGCTGATCGTGCGCACCGAGTACCACATGCGGTAGCGATCGCCCTCCTTGACGACGAAGGGGCGGCCGAAGCCGTGCTCGTCGCCGCCGCGCACGTCCATGACCAGCTTCCCCGCACGCCCCCACCGTCGCGGGTCGTCGGACTCCAGGTAGCGCAGGCCGTAGCGCGGCAGCTGCTTGCCGCGCCCCTCGACCCAGCTGTCGCCGCCGATGTACCACATCTTCCACACGTCGCCCTCGCGGCGCACGCAGGGAGCGGTGCGCACGAAGAGCTCGCCGTCGCCGCGGTCGAGCAGCGGCGCCTGCGAGAGGCGCTGGAAGCTCTCGCCCCCGTCGTCGCTCACCGCCAAGCCGGCGAAGAGGTAGTAGCGGACGCGCGTGCCCAGCTGCCAGCCGACGTAGTAGAGGTAGAGACGGCCCTGGTGCGACAACAGCCAGAGCGGGTTGACGCCGTTGTCGTCGAAGGTCCCCGGCGCGCCGACGTCGAGCACGGGACGTTCCGAAACGGCCAGCACCTCCCGCGGGTCGCGCGCCGCGACGTCGACGTAGCCGATGCGGCCCACCTTCGCCTCGTCGAGGCAGGCGACGTAGACGCGGATGCGCTCCTCGTCGAGCATCGTCGCCGTCGGCAGCGCGGCGTGGGTGCGCGCCCACGGCCGCTCCCCCGCCGCGACCCAGACGCGGCCCAGCTTCTCCCAGCGCTGCGGCTCCCCGTCGGGCGGCGTCACAACACCTCGTCCACGACGGCCTCCGGTTTACGGCTCACCTCGTCGTAGATCCGCCACAGGTACTCGCCGACGAGGCCGAGCATCGCGATCACCAGGCCGAGGAGGAACGCGATCAGCACCGCCAGCGCCGCGAAGCCCGGCACCGTCTTCAAACCGCGCAGGGCGTTGACGGCCACCACGCCGCCGTAGCCGAAGCTCGCCACCGCCACCATCAACCCGAGCGCCGACATCGCGCGCAGCGGCACGATCGAGAAGCCCACCAGGCTGTCGACGAAGAAGTTGACGCGCTTGCGGAAGGTCCACTTCGACTTGCCGTGGGTGCGCCGCCGCCGCACGTAGTGGATGGTGGTCGGCGAAAAGCCCAGCCAGTAGGCGAACAGCGGCGTGTTGACGTGCCGCGCGCTGTCGAGCATGTGCGGCAACAGCTCGCGCCCCATCAGCGCCAGGTCGAAGCCGCCGCGCGGGTAGTCCTTCACCGCGATCGCGCGCACCAGCCGGTAGTAGACCCAGGCGAAGAGCCGCGAGAAGGGCGAGTCCTCGCGCCCCTGCCGCACGCAGACGACGAACTTCGAGCCCCGCAGCCAGAGGTCGGCCATCTGCAGGATCAGCTCCGGCGGGTCCTGCAGGTCGGCGGCGAGGATGGTGAAGCAGCCGCCGGTGACGTAGCGGAAGCCGGTCTTGCTGGCGTGCACGGCGCCGAAGTTGCGGGAGAGCTTGACGACCTTGGTGGCGGGCCGGCGGCGCTTGAGCTCGCGCAGCACCGCCAGCGAGCCGTCGGGCGAGCCGTCGTCGACGAAGATCAGCTCGAGGCCGAGGCCGCGCTCGGCGAGCCCCTGCTCGACCAAGAGCAGCGCCTCGAACAGCGGCGGCAGCGAGCCCTCGTTGCCGTAGACCGGCACCACCACCGACACCGTCGGCACCGGTATCGCCACCGCCGCGGCCGGCAGCGGCGCCGGCTCGCCGGCAGCGCTAGCCGCCATCGCGCACCGCCGCCAGGAAGTCCTCGTACTCGCGCAGGTAGCCCGCGGGCTCATACTGCTCGGAGGCGAGCACCAGGCACACCGAGTTGCCGGAGAAGTTGTCGAGCTCGCGCCAGATCAGCGGCGTCACGTAGAGCCCGTAGTGCGAGCGATTGAGGTGGAAGCGCCGGCGCTCGGCGCCGTCGTCGAGCAGCACGTCGAAGGCGCCGGAGAGCGAGATGATGAACTGCTGGCAAGTCCTGAGCGCGTGGCCGGCGCGGGTCGAGCCGCCGGGCACGTCGTAGAGATAGAAGACGCGGCGGATCTCGAACGGCAGGTGGCGCTCGCCTTCGATGAAGGTGAGGTTGCCGCGCGCGTCGTGGATCTTCGGCAGGTCGATCAGCCGGCAGTCGGCGATGGCCATCGCGCCTCCTTCTCTCCACCCGAGATCGCGAGCTCGTAGGTGTCCTGCGCCACGAGACGGGCGCCGAGGCTCTCCTTGTACTCCAGCACGCCTTCGTTGAGGGTGCCCGGCTCCGGCCCCTCCGAAGTGCCGAGGTCGAACCAGTCCTTGCCGGCGTAGACCCCGCGCAGCAGGTGGTCGAAGAGCAGGTCGAGCGCGGCCTCGCGCCGCCCCTCGGCCGAGGCGGCGATGTACTGCGCGCGGGCGACGCTGTCGCTCTCGTAGACCAGCACGCCGGCGAGCAGGCGCTCGCCTCGGCGGCAGGTGAAGAGGCGGATGTTGCCGGGCAGCGCGCGCTGGAGCGCGGCGATCTCCGCCAGCGTGTGGACGGGGCGCGCGCCGTAGGTCGCGTGCAGCACCGCCGAGAGCAGCTCCCAGTACGCCGCGAGGTCGGCGCTCTCGCCGCAGACGAGGCCGCCCTTCGCGGCGCGCTCGAGGCCGCGCCGGCGCCGCGTCTGCCAGGGCAGCGGCCGCCGCCGGTCGACCACCGACAGCGGCGCTCGCCGCATCACTCGCGCGCCCAGCCGCTGCAGGGCGTAGAGGTCCTCGCCGGCGGGCGCGCGGTGGTAGACGTGCGGCACGGCGCGATAGCGCAGCAGCGCGACGCCTTCGCCGGCGAGCCGCTCGCGCAGCGCCGCGAAGAGCTCGAGCATCGTCGTCGCCGTCATCCCGCCGTCGCAGACCCAGCCGCCGAAGGTGAGCCCGCCGTGGCTCTCCACCACCTCGCCGCGCCGGTTGGCGGGCAGCAGCGCCAGGGGCGGACCGCCGGCGCGGCGGCGCGCCACCAACGAGGCGTCCTCGAAGCGGTCGCGGTGGTGCTCCATGTAGTCGCGCAGGAAGAGGAAGTTGCCGTTCTTGCTGGCGCCCACGAAGGCGTCCCAGGCGTCGCGCTCGCCGTCGCCGTAGCGCTCGAGCAGAATCAACGCATCCACACCCGCGGCTACCGTGCCCGCTTCTTAACGCCCACCACCGTCTCACCGTCCCCAACGTCGCCGAGGACCAGCGCCCCGGCGCCGACGACGCAGCCGTCACCCACCTGAAGGTTGTTCGCGAAGGTCGAGTTGACGCCCAGGAAGCACGACTGCCCGATGTGTACGAACCCCGACACCACGACGTGTGAGGCGACGAAGCAGTGGTCGCCGATCGACGAGTGGTGGCCGATGTGGTTGCCGCTCCACAGCACCACGTTGGCCCCCACCTTGACGAACGGCTGCACGACGTTGGCCTCGAAGACGAAGCAGTGCTCGCCGAGCTCGACGTTCTTCCACACGAAGGCGCGGCTGCTGACGTAGGAGGCCGGCCGGTAGCCCTTCGCCTTGGCCGCCTCGAAGAGCCGCCGCCGCAGCGCGTTGCCCTGGGTGTAGACGAGGGCGGCGTAGAAGGAGTGCTCGTCGGGCGCGAAGCGCGACTCGACCTCCTCGAACGGCACCACCGGCAGCCCGAACAGCTCCTCGCGGCGGCGGAACTCGCGCTCCACGGCAAAGCCCACCACCTCGTACGGCGAGTCGTGGGTGAAGTACTCGTAGGCCACCTCGGCGAAGGCGCTGTCGCCGACCAGCACCAGCCTGGCGGTCTTGCCGCCGGCGGCGGCGACCACCGTCACGGCCGCACCACCAGCAGGTCCTCGCGGCGGTTGGCCATCGGCAGCCGCGGGTCCTGCGGCACCAGCCAGCCGTGGAAGCCGGCGGCGCGCGCCCGCATCACCAGCGCCAGCAGCACCGAGTCGTCGAGGTATCCGGTCTCGAGCACGTGGTGCTCCACCACCGGCGGCTGCGGGCTGCCGGTGAAGCTCTGGTGGAAGCGCGCGCCGGCGGCGGAGGCGAAGAAGCGCTTCCGCATCGACTGGTTGGGGACGTCGCCCACGAGCAGCGCGCCGCCCGGCGCCAGCAGCTCGAGGGCGCGGTCGAGGAAGGCGAAGACGTCGCGCTCGACGAAGACGTAGTGCAGCACGCTGTAGACGAGGATGGCGTCGAAGCTACCCCGCCGCTCCTCGACGAAGGCGAGCAAGTCGTCGGGAAAGCGGCCGGGGAGCTTTTCCACGTGCGGTACTCTCGAAGGCGGGAAGCTGCGCCAGCATCTCGGCCGAGTCGATCAGCGTCAGCCGGTGGCCGCGCTCGCCGCAGAGCGCGATCAGCGAGGTCGCCACGTCGCTGCAACCGGCACCGACGTCGAGCACGGCCTTGCCGCGCGCGCGCAACGCCGGCAGCTTGGCGGCGACGTCGCGCAGGATGTCCTTCGCCTTGCCCTCGCGATAGGAGTCCGGGAAGCCCACCTTCTCGTGCGGCGAGCGCTGCGGGTCCGTGGCGAGCGCCTTGAACCCCTCGAAGTCGAGCCCCGCGTACTGCCCGCTCATGAGCCCACCCCGCGCGCAGAGCGCGCTGCCGCCCCCCTCCCGACCCCCTCCCGTGGGTCTTTCTCCACCCCTATCCCCCCATCCCCCTGCCCCTCGAGGGGCAGGGGGCGCCCCCACGCGACCCCCGCTCCGGCGAGCGCGCCGAAACGCTCCACCGACTCGACGACGCGCTGCAGCTGCGCCTCGGCGAGGCCGACGAACAGCGGCAGTGAGACGATCTCGGCGCTCAGCCGCTCGGTGACGTCGAGCGGGCCGCTGCGCTCGCGCAAGTGAGCGAACGCCGGCTGCCGGTGCACCGGCGCCGGGTAGTGGACGAGGGTCTGCACGCCGTCGGCCGCCAGCGCCTCCCGCAGCGGGTCGCGCTCGGCATGGCGCACCACGTAGAGGTGGTAGGCGTGCTCCGCTTCGGCGCGCGCCACCGGCGTCCGCACCGCCGCGAGGCGACCGCGAGTAGAGGCCGGCGAGCCGCCGCCGCTGCTCGTTGTGCTCGTCGAGCCGCCCGAGCTTGACCCGCAGCAACGCCGCCTGCAGCTCGTCGAGGCGGCTGTTCTGCCCCGCCTCGACGTGCTCGTAACGCTCGCGCTGGCCGTAGTTGCGCAGCCGCCGCAGCCGCGCCGCGAGCTCGCCGTCGCGGGCGAGCACGGCGCCGGCGTCGCCCAGGGCGCCGAGGTTCTTCGTCGGGTAGAAGCTGAAGGCGCCGAGGTCGCCGAGGGTGCCCACCAACCGGCCGCGCCAGCGCGCGCCGTGCGCCTGCGCGCAGTCCTCGACGACGGCGAGACCGTGGCGCCGCGCCAGCGCCAGCACGCCGTCCATGTCGGCGGGGTGACCGTAGAGGTGGACGGGCACGATGGCGCGCGTGCGGGACGTGACCGCCGCCTCGGCCGCCCGCGGGTCGATGGTGAAGGTCGCCTCGTCGACGTCCACCAGCACCGGCGTGGCGCCCGCCCGCTCGACGGCGCAGACGGTGGCGACCGCCGTGTGCGAGACGGTGATCACCTCGTCGCCCCTGCCGACGCCGAGCGCGCGCAGCGCCAGCTCGACGGCGTCGGTGCCGTTGGCGACGCCGACGGCGTGGGCGACGCCGTGCCAGGCGGCGAATTCCGCCTCGAAGGCCTCGAGCTCGGGACCGAGCACGTACCAGCCGCTCTGGAGCACCCGACGCGCGGCTGCCTCGAGCTCGGCGGCCATCGGCGCCTGCACGGCCCTGAGGTCGTTGAACGGAACGGTGGGAACGCTCACGATGCCACTCCACGGCGCGGGCCCTGCGCCCGACCGACGAGCACGCGCCGCGTCAGCAAAAAGCCCAGCGGCAGCGTGAAGGCGAGCGCGACGAGCGGCCCCGACCACGCCGGGAGCCCGAGCTTCTCGACCGCGAGCCAAACCACCCCGTAGCCCACGACGTACTGCGCCAGGTACACGCCGGGATATGGCAACAGCCGGCGCCAGCGCAGCGGCACGCCGAAGACGAACCAGGAGTTGAGCAGGAACGAGAGCAGGACGCCGAAGGCGAACGAAACGGTGTAGGCGACGCGGTAGGAGACGAGCTGCAGCAGCCCCACGTAGACGAGCCAGCTCGCGGCGGTGTTGCAGGCGCCGGCGACGAGGTAGCGCGGCGCCTCGCGGGCGGGAGTGCTGAGGGCGACGGTCGACATGCCTGCTGCCACCTCACCGGTGACGCCACGCGGCGCGCGAAAACGCTATCACCCGCACCTCAGCGGGCGCCGACGCCGCCCAGCTCTTCGTAGAGCCGGGCGAAGGCGGCCGCGGCCGCGGCAGTGGTGGGCACCGGCGGCGGCGCCGCCGGCATCGCGAGCCGTCCCGAGATCCAATCCGCCAGCGCCGCCGCCAGCTCGTCGGCGGTGGCGTGCTCCGGCAGCAGGTGGCCGCCGCCGGCCGGCAGCCGCTCGACGAGCGCGCCCTGCGCCGTCGCCATCACCGGCACGCCGGCGGCAAGGCACTCGCTGAGGACGAGCGAGAACGACTCCGGCACCTGCGGCAGCAGCAGCGCGAGCTCGACGCGCCGCCGGCGCAGCAGCGCGCCCAGCGAGCGGTGGCGGTAGTAGCCGCGCACGTGCACGCCCGGCAGCCGGCGCAGCGCACGCAGCCGATCGGCGCCGCCGCCGCCGAGCACCTCCCAGCGCACCCGTGGCAGACCGCGCCGTGTCCACTCGGCGATCGCCGCGGCGAGCAGCGCCGATCCCTTGTGGGGGCTGCCGCCGCCGATGAAGGCGATGCGCGGTGCCGCGGAGCGCGCCGTCCACGGCCATCGCCAAGGTGACATGCGTGCCTCGCTCGATGCCCGGCTCGATCACCCGTGTCACCGCGCCGGCGCTGCCGAAGAGACGCTCGTGGGCGTCACGCAGGAAGGGCGACGGACAGACCACGCAACGGCACGCCGCGAGCAGCTCGGCGCCGCGCGCGCGCCACCGGCCCGCATCGCCGGCGGCGGGATGCCCCGCGGCCGCCAGGGTGCGCTCGCAGGTGGCGGCATCGGCGCAATAGCCGCAGTCACCGCCGCGGCGCTCGTCATAAAGGTTGGGGCGCGGGCAGAAGAGCGCGAAGTCGTGCAGCGAGAGCACCAGCGGCCGCTGCCGCGCGAGTGCGACGAGGCCGGCAGACGGCAACCCGGCGGCGCCCTCGACGTGAAGTAGCCGAGCGTCGACGGCGCCGGCGGCGCGCGCGACGTCATGGGCCCAGCTCGCGCCGCCGTCATCGGCGGCAAGGCCGGTTTGCGTCCGTCGTTCGCCACCATCGCCGCCGCCTGGCGCGCTCGCCGCGAGTTGCGTGACAAGACGCTCTCCGCCGGCAACCACCTCGAGCCGCAGGCCGCCGCGCCACGGATAGACCAGCGCGGTATCGCCGTGCCGCTCCTGCTCGCGCATCGTGGCACCGAGCAAGGCCGGCACGCCGCCGAGCCACGGCGCTGGCGGCGCCGCGGCGACGCGCAGCACCGGCACCGCAGGGAGCGCGGCAAGATCCACCTGCCGGAAGCGGCGGCGGCGGCGCGCCGCCGCGGCGTGATCGCGTGCGCGGTCGACGACGCTCGCCGGCCCCTCGGCGCGCCACAGCTCGGCGAGAAGCGCGAGTCGACCATGGCCGCGACGGCGGTCCGGCGGCTGCCGGGCTTCGTTCATTCGGCGCGAGCCTTGCGGCTGCGCGCCGCCAGCACCTCGGCGTAGAGCGCCTCGATCTCCTCGGCGTGCTCCGCCATCGACTTGGGCGGTGCCGCGGGCCGCCACGCGGCGAGCAGACCGGGCTCCGCCAGCTAGGCGCCGCACCCAGCGCGCGATCGCCGCCGGATCGTCGGGCTCGACGAGCGCGCCGCCGGGACCGCCGTCGACGGCCGGCGCGCGCTCGCCCTTCGGGATGAAGACGTCGGGAGCGAAGAGCTCCGGCAGCGCGCCGCGCCGACTCGCGAGCACCGGCACCCCGGCCGCGTGCGCCTCGCGCGCCACCAGGCCGAAGGACTCGAGGCCGAGCGACGGCACCAGCAGCAGGTCGAGATCGGCCATCACCGAGGCCTCCTCGCCCTCCGCGAAGCGGCCGCGGAAGCGCACGGCCGGGCCGGCGAGCTCGCTGCAGGCGACGCGAATACGCGGTGTCGGCGGCGGGATCGCCCCACACCTCGAGCGTCGCCTCGCTGCGGCACCATGTCGGCGAATGCGGCGACGGCGACGTGCGCTCCCTTGTGCGGCATCAGCGAGCCGATGAAGCCGCAGCGCAGCGGCCGCCTCGCCGCTTCCGTCGACGTTCGCGCTTCGTCGGCGCGCGCTGCTCCGGCGTCGGTGAATCGGGCAGTCTCCACGCCGTACGGGATGACGCGAATGCCGCGCCCCGGCGGCACCCAACCGAGCCGCGCGTAGCTGTCGGCGAGGAAGCGCGAGCCGGCGACCAGCACGTCGGCCGCGACGAGCGCCTCGCGCATCCATCGCCGCCGCGCCGCGTGCAGCAGCGCGGTTCCACACCATCGCCGGCGGCCGCCGGGTGAGCGGCGCGCAGGCGGCGCAGCGTTGCTAGCGTCGGGCCCGGACAGAGGTAGCCGTCGCGGTGCAGCAGGTTGACGCGCGCGCACGGCTGCCACCAGTCCTGCAGTTGGAAGACGACGGGGACGCCGCGCCGCGCCGCCACCCGCACCAGCGTCGCGACGTGCCCCGCGAGGTGGTGCACGTGCAGCAGGTGGGGACGCTCCTGGTCCAGGAAGCGGGCGAAGGCGCGCCGCTGGCGTCGCTCGTCGAGGGCGTTGCGGGCCAGCGGATCGCGCTGGTCGAACTGGTTGACGTGCAACGGACGCGCACGCCGTGGTCGTGGTGCTCGACGACGTCGCCGGTACGACGGTCGGGCCGCGCCACGCGCGCGAACACGGCGACGTCGCGGTGCAGCGCCTGCCGTCGCGCCAGAGCCGCCGCGTACATCTCGGTGCCGGCGGTCGAGAACGGCGGCCAGCCGTGGACGAGATGGACGACGCGTCCGGGCGCCGCAGTCCGCTGGACCGCGACGCGTCGGCAACGCCAACGCAGCGATCGCCCGCTCGCGCACGGCGGCCAGCGGATCGCGCCGGATGAAGTCGGCGACGGCCGGCAGGTAGCCGGGATGGAGGTGCCGCATCCGCCGCTCCGCGCGCCGCACGCGCGTTGCTCGCGCGCCGCCGAAGCTCCCCTGCCCGCGGTGCCAGACGTAGGTCGCGTCGTCGAGCAGGTGCACGAAGCCGGCCGCCGTGGCGCGCATGCAGAGGTCGGTCTCCTCGCCGTAGCCGAGCCCGAAGCGCTCTTCGTCGAGGCCGCCCACGGCCGTCGAGCAGGCGTCGCCGCACGAGAGGCAGAAGCCGACGCCCGGTGGGCAGCCGCGGATAGCTGCGCGAACGGCGACGCGCTCGACGAGGGCGGCGAAGCTGTCGACGTCGTGGCCGGCGGGCACCGTGTTCTCGGCCAGGAAGCGCGGCAGCGAGCAGATGGTGGCGTGGTTCGACAACGGCGTCACCGTCCCCACCTCCGGCGCCGACGCCGCGGCGCGCCGCAGCTTGTCGAGCCAGCCCGCCGTCACCTGGGTGTCGCTGTTGAGCAGCACCACGTCGCGGTCGGAAACCGCGATGCCGCGATTCACCGCCGCGGCGAAGCCGCGCCTCTCCGGCTGTCGCAGCACGATCGCTTCCGCCTCGCCACGCCCGGCCAGCAGCGCCTGCGCCTCTTCCACCGCTGCTTCCTGCGGCCCGTCGAGCACCACCACCAACCGATGCCGTCCGAGCTCACTGTGCGCGACCACGCTCCGCAAGCAACGCGCGAGGTCCGCGGCGGCGCCGTACACCGGCACCACCACGTCCACTCCACCCCCGCGGGCAGAGCCCGCTGCACCCTCCCACCCGACCCCCTCCCCTGGGTTTGACCCCACCCCTATCCCCCCGTCCCTCCCGGCTCGTGGGGCCCGCTCACCCTGCCGCCGCGACTGCGACGCCGTAGACCTCTTCGGCGATCCCTTCGACGTAGGCGAGGAAGGGCTCGGCGGAAGGCTCGGCGCCCGTCGCCCGGGTGAGCAGCTCGCGCGGCGGGTAGCGGGCGCCGTGGCGGTGCACGCGATCGCGCAGCCAGCCGAGCAGCGGCGCGAACTCTCCGCGCGGCGAGCTGGGCGTCGAGGTCGCCGAGCTGCGCGCGCGCGGCGTCGAACAGCTGCACCGCCGCCAGCGTGCCGAGCGTGTAGGTCGGGAAGTAGCCGAACAGCCCCGCCGCCCAGTGCAGGTCCTGCAGCACGCCCTGCGCGACGTCGGGCGGCCGCGAGGCCGAGCACCTCGGCATAGAGGTCGTCCCACGCCGCCGGCAGGTCGGCCACCTGCAGGTCGCCGCCGAACAGCGCCCGCTCGAGCTCGAAGCGCACCAGCACGTGGAGGTTGTAGGTCGCCTCGTCCGCCTCGACGCGGATCAGCGTCGGCTTGATGGCGTGCAGCGCCGGCCATACCTGCTCCAGGCCCGGCGCGTAGCCGGGGAAGGCCTGCCGCACGTGCGGCAGCAGCCAGCGCCAGAACGGGCGGCCGCGGCCGACGAGGATCTCCCACAGCCGCGACTGCGACTCGTGCACTCCCGTCGAGGCCGGCTCGCCGAGCGGCGTCGACTCCCACTCCGCCGGCAGCCCCTGGTCGTAGAGCCCGTGCCCCATCTCGTGGAGCACCCCCATCAGCGCCTGCCGCAGGTCCTCCTCCTGGCCGCGCCAGGTGAGACGAACGTCCCGGCGCGCGATTCCGGTGCAGAACGGGTGGGCCGAGCGGTCGAGCCGCCCGGCGCTCCAGTCGAAGCCGATCTCGGCGGCGACGAAGGTGCCGAGCTGCCGCTGCGCCTCCATCGGGAAGAACCCCGGGAAGCGGCCCCGCAAGCGGCGTCTCGTCGACCGGGCGGCCGCTCTCCACCACCGCCCGCACCAGCGGCACCAGGCGCGCGCGCAGCGCGGCGAAGAGCGGCACGAGGTCGGCAGTCGGTGGCCCCCGGCTCGTGCTCGTCGAGCAGCGCGTCGTAGAGCGCTCCGCCGGCACCTCCGGAACCTCCGGATGCGAGACAGGCCGCCTGCTCGCGCTTGGCGAGCAGCAGCCGCGACAGCGGCGCCGCGAAGCGGCCGAAGTCCTTGGCGCGGCGCGCCTCCTGCCACGCGGCGAGACCGGCGCTCGCCGCTTCGGCCAGCTCTTCGGCCAGCCGCCGCGGCACGGCAGTCGCCCGCCGGATGCGACGCCGCGCCTCCCGCGCCTGCGCCTCCCACTCGGCGCCGGCCTCCGACTCGCCGACGCCGCCGGCGGAGGCGGCGATCGCTTCGACCGCCTCGCTCAAGGCGGGGTCGCTCAGCCGCTCGTGCTCGAGCCCGGCGAGGGTGCCCAGGACCCGCCCTCGCGCCGGGGCGCCGCCGGGGGGCATGTAGGTCTCCTGGTCCCACTCCAGCAGCTGGCGGGCGCCCTCGAGGTCGCGCACCTGGCGCCAGAGGCGGCGGAAGCGCTCCTGCGGCTCGGAAAGGCGGACCGTCGGCTGGCCGTGATCCATAGAATCGAGATTTTACGCATATACCCTATGAGACCCCCAGCGAGTCCGCACTGCGTCTCGGCAGCACTTTTCCCGGCTCGGCAGGGTGCCTCGCAACATCTCCACCGAAAACGGCGGTTGACGCCGGGTTTGAGCGTAGAATGGCCGCTTCCCAGGCCAAGGAGGACAGAGTCATGGTTGATTGCAGGGCGTGTCGGAGTATCTTCGCCTGCCTCGCGGTCGCGTTGGTGGTCGCCGTTCCGGCGATCGCGGCGCGCGGCCCGGTGGCAGAACCTCGCCGTCGGCGGTGCCAGCCTCGACTGGACGCCGAACGGGAGTCATGGGTCGATGAAGCTGACGGTGTCCGGCCCCGGTGGGCTGCTCATCGAGCAGTCGTTCGCCGGCTCGGAGTCGCCGAGCCTCAGCCTCTTCGACAAGGCCGGGCAGCGGCTGCCCGACGGTCAGTACCGGTGGGAGTTGCGCGCGGGCGCGAGCACCCTCGCCAAGCGGCAGATCGAGGGCGGCGGCGACCAGGGCCAGGGGCCTCAGGGCGGCGTGCAGTCCGGCACCTTCGCCATCGCCAACGGCGCCTTCGTCGCCGACGAGGGGCAGCAAGAGCGCTCCCCGCGCGCGCTGGCCAAGGCCCGCATCAACGCCGCCGGACCAGGTCATCCCCGACGACCTCATCGTCCAGGGCAGCGGCTGCGTCGGCTTCGACTGCGTCAACAACGAGAGCTTCGGCTTCGACACCATCCGGCTCAAGGAGAACAACCTCCGCATCAAGTTCGAGGACACCTCGGTCGGCACGTTCCCGACCAACGACTGGCAGCTGACCGCCAACGACTCGGCCAGCGGCGGCGCCAGCAAGTTCTCGATCGAGGACATCACCGGCTCGCAGGGTGCCCTTCACCATCACCGCCGGCGCGGCGACCAACTCGATCTTCGTCGACTCGCACGCGGCCGCGTCGGCTTCGCGCACCTCGACCCCGGTGCTCGACCTCCACATCAACACCTCGCAACACGCCGGCCATCCGCCTCGAGCAGAACAACTCGGGCGGCTTCACGGCGCAGACCTGGGACATCGGCGCCAACGAGGCGAACTTCTTCGTCCGCGACGTCACCGGCGGCTCGCTGCTGTCGTTCCGCATCCGGCCCGGCGCGCCGACCAGCTCGGTCGACATCAGCTCCGACGGCGACGTCGGCATCGGCACCGGCAGCCCGAGCGTCAAGCTCCACGTGGTGGGGTCTGACGGCTCGAACAAGGTCCTGGTCGACGAGAACAGCGGCACGACGACGCCGCGCGAGATGATGGAGCTGCAGAACAACGGCGGCACCATCCTCATCCTCGACGACAGCTCCGTCGCCCAGCGCTGGAGCTTCGGCACCAGCGGCGCCAACTTCGTGATCGACGAGCAGGCCAATGGCGGTACCGAGTTCAGCCTCAGCAACACCGGCAACCTCACCATCACCGGCATCTACTCCCCCTCGGACCGCAACCTCAAGGACAACATCGTCCCGGTCTCGGGCAGCGAGCTCCTCGCCAAGCTGGCCGCGGTCCCGGTCTCCTTCTGGAGCTACAAGACGGACCCGGTGGTCCGTCACGTCGGTCCGATGGCGCAGGACTTCTCGGCGGCGTTCGGCCTCGGCATCAACGACACGACGATCTCTCCCAACGACATGGCCGGTCTCAGCCTCGCCGCCGTCCAGGCGCTGCAGGCGGAGGTCGCGGTCAAGGATCAGAAGATCCAGACCCTCGAGGAGCGGCTCGCCGCTCTCGAGGCCGCGTTCGCGGCGCTCTCGAAGTAGACCCTTCCGCTCGGGGCCCGTTCGACCGGACGGGCCCCGTTCCCTCTTCCCTCTCCCCCGTCCCCTACTCCTTCAGCACGCGCGTGGCGAACGCGTTGATCGCCAGGCCCAGCGAGCGACCGGCGATGCGCGCGTTGCCCTGCTGCCTGACCTCGCCGTCGTAGTAGCGCGGATAGGTCCACGCCGTCACCGCGTCGCCGGTGCGGGCGTCCGGCGATTCGATGCGCAGCAGCAGCTGCCGTCCGCGGCAGTCGGGGACGTCCACCGACAGCGAGACCCAACCGTTGTCCTTGAGCTCCGCCGCGGCGAGCTCGCGGCTGCCGAGGACCCGCCCCCTTTCCGAGAGCGACAGCACGAGGTGGGAGGCGTTCGGCCGCGCGTAGGTGGCAAAGACGACGGCGACGTCGCGGATCCTGCCCACGGGGCAAACCAGGGTCTGCTCGAGCGGCCGGCCGGGGAGGATCTCGTCGGCCGGCACGCCTTCCTGCCAGCGCACCAGCAACACCACGTCGAGCGCCTCGTCGGCGAAGGGTCCGAGCCGGTGCTCGCGCATCCAGCTCGCCCGCCGCGGGACTTCCGCTGGGAAGTAGATCGCTCCGAGCTCGGCGGGCGGCCGCTGGTCGAAGGTCTGCAAGATGGCCTTCTGATGCAGCTGTCCGCCGCGCCACTCCACCGCGGCGCGAAGCCCCTCCACGTTGGCGGCGAGCAGCCCGGGCACCAGCAGGGCGAGGGCGGCGACGAGCAGGCGCCGCGGGCGCGCCGCGGGCTCGGCCTTTTCCGCGTCGCGCGCGAGCAGCAGGTACAAGCCGACCGCCACCAGCGATGAATAGAGCACGTAGCGCGACTGCAGGGGCGGTATCCCCTGGAAGGCGGCGCGGCCGGCGGCGATCATGGCGCAGGAGAGGGCGGCGAAGACGATGAGTGCGGCCGCCGGGCCGTCGCGGCGCAGCCGCTCGGGCGAGCGTAGCCAGCGGACGGCGGCTATCGCCGTCGCGGCGGCGAGGATCGCACCGATCACGGCACTCCAGGCGAGGCTGCCGCCAGCGAGCGGCGCCCCCAGCAGCTTGACGCCGAAACGGCCGATACGGACGATCGACGCCACCCCGAGAGGCGGCAGCGGCGGCTGCCCGCCGGGCAACTGAAAGTTGTGGAAGTAGAGGGCGAACGCGGCGACCGACATGAGGAGCCAGGCCGCGGCGGTCCGCCACCGCCGGTGCAGCAGCAGCAGCCCCAGGCCCAGCGGCCAGACGAGCAGGCCGTTGAGGATCGAGAACGAGGCGATGAAGGCGCACGACGCCGCTGCCGCGACGGCGAGCGCGCCGCCGCCGGCGAGCAGGACCAGGGTCCACACCACGCCGGCGAGCGTGAAATACCAGCACATCATCAGGCCGTAGAGCATGTTCTCGTAGCTCGCCAGGCTGCAGACGAGCCAGGCGACGGGGGCGAAGAGCAGCAGGTCCCCGCCACCGAGGCGGCGGTAGAGACGCCAGAGACCGAACACGGCCAGCCCCGCGAGCACCACGCTGACGAGCATCTCGGCGCGGGTGTCCCAGTCGGTGAGCGACGACAGCGGCGCCATCACCAGCTTCATCGGCACCACCCGGTGCTCGTTGTGCTGCCGCGCCATCCACGACCACCAGTCGCCGCCCTCGCGGAAGGCGCGGATGAAGTCGACGTAGTAGAACTCGTCCCACAGCACGGTGTTGACGCCGAGCAGCACGACGGCGAGCGCCTGCAAGACGACCGGCGTCGCCGTCAGGGCCAGCCCGATGCGGTGTCTGGTACGCGCGGCGAGGGGCATGAACGGGCGGGACGATATCGCAGCCCGCCGCGAGCGTCAGGCGCTAGTGGCGTTACTGCAGCGGCCGCGCCGACAGCGGCAGCTCGCCCACGCCCCCCGTCCAGATGCCCTTGGCATAGGTCCCGTTGGGGTTGTAGAAGTGCCACGGGCCGCCGGCGAACAGCGAGAAGTCCATGATGCCGTTGCCGTCGACGTCGAGCGGCTCAGGCGTCGTAGTGCCGCCGCTCATGTGGGGAGGCGTGCCGGTGAACACCGACTTCCCAGGGACGTAAGCACCGGTGGCGAAGTCGTAGAAGGCCCAGGACCCGTCGCGGAAGATCATCACGTCGTCGTGGGCGTCGCCGTCGTAGTCGCCGGGCACGGGGAAGGTGTTGCCGGCGCCCACCCAGATGCCCTTGAGGTAGCTGCCGTCGTCGTTGAAGAAATGCCAGGCGCCGGCGACGTAGACGCTGCGCTCGGCCTTGCCGTCGCCGTCCCAATCCGTCGGCGCCGGGATCTGCCCGCCGCCGGAAACGCCGGTGAACACGCTGCGCGCCGCCTGGTAGGTGCCGCTGGTGAAGTCGAACCAGACCCAGGCGCCGGCGTTGTAGAGCACGACGTCGTCCCTGCCGTCGCCGTCGTAGTCGGCGGGCACCGGCAGGTTGCCGGGCGTGTTGCCGACCCAGATGCCCTTGTTGTAGCTGCCGTTGTCGTTGTAGAAGTGCCAGGCGCCGCCGCAGAGCTGGGTGAAGTCGTCGGTGCCGTCGCCGTCGAAGTCCATCATCACCTGCCGGCAGCCGCCCGCCGTTCCGGTCCACACCCCGCCCACCTGGTTGCCGCTCGCGTAGTCGAACTGCAGCCAGGCGCCGGCGTTGAAGACGAAGAGCTCGGAGGCGGCGTCGGCGTCGAACTGGATCGGCGCGCCGGCGAAGATCGGGAAGCAGTTGGAGAATTCGGAGGTGTTGTTGCCGGGGTCGGTGGCGGTGGCGGTGAGCACCGAGCCGGCCGGCACGGCGGCGAAGTTGGTGTTCCAGCTCGCCGCCCCGGCGCCGTTGGTGGTGGTGCTCACCACCGCGGCGAAGGTGCCGCCCTCGCCGTGGCCGCTGGGGTCGCAGCGGGCGGTGTGGAAGACCTCGACGTCGTAAGTGGTGTTGGGGGCGCTGCTGAGCGTGCCGCTCACCGCGGTGGTGCCGCCGAAGGTGGCGCTGGTGATGAGCGGCCGGTTCTGCGCCAGGTTGCCGCCGCCGTCGCCGTCGCCGGCGTCGTTGGCGGTGACGCCGTCGAAGGGGAGGGCGCCGTCGGGATCGAGGTCGATGCCGAGGCCGAGGTTGCCGGAGACGAGGTTGCGCGAGATCTCGTTGTTGGTTCCCGACTGCACGGCGATACCGCCCGAGCCGTTGCCGCCGTTGAAGGCGGCGTAGAAGGCACCGTTGCCGCGGATCCGGTTGGCCTGCCCGGCGAGCGCGCCGCCGATGCTGTTGCCGCTGGCGGCGGAGATCAGCACGCCCCAGCCGCCGTTGCCGATGGTGGCGTTGTCGATGATGTTGGGGCCGATGAGCGTGTTGTGGACGACGTTGCCGCCCGACGCGACGCCGACGATGGCGAGCCCCGACTGCAGGTTGCCGGAGATGGTGTTGCCTTCGCCGCCTACCGGGTGGCCGATGGTGTTGTTCGGCGAGTTGAGGATGGTGACGCCGTTGCCCCAGTTGCCGAGCGCCACCGTGCCGGTGACGTCGAGGCCGATGATGTCGGCGATGAGGGTGTTGCCGCCGCCGCCGGAGATGCGCACGCCGTCGACGTGGTTGCCGCTGATCAGCGCGGTGTCGATGGTGTTGCCGGTGGTGTTCTCGAGGTAGACGCCGTGCAGGGTGTTGCCCACCGCCACCACCCCGGTGCCGCTGACGCCGAACTCGTTGACGTTGATCTGGTGGTTGCCGCCGCCCAAGACGTGGAGGCCGTGCTGGCCGTTGCCGCCGACGACGTTGTCGTCGCCCACCGCCACGCCGCCGCCGACGGTGACGTTGGTCGTGCCGGTGAGCAGGATGCCGTCGAGGGCGTTGGGCAGCGGGGAGGTGCCGGCCACCACGGTGCCGACGGTGTTGCCGTTGAGGACGCTGCCGGCGGAGGCGCCGCCCACCTGGATGCCGTTGCCGCCGTTGCCCGACACCAGGTTGCCGAGCCCGACGCTGCCGCCCACCGTGGTGCTCGCCGCGCCCTCCACCGAGATGCCGTGACTGCTGTTGCCGAGGGCGCTGTTGCCGCTGGGAGCGGTGCCGACGACGTTGGCCTGGATGACGCTGCCGCTGCCTCCCACCGCCCGCACGCCGATGCCGGTGTTGCCGGAGATGACGTTGCCGTGGCCGGCGCCCGAGCCGCCGATGGTGTTGGCGCCGGCGCCGTTGAGCAGGACGCCGCCCTGCGCGTTGGGCAGCGCCACGGTGCCCGCGAGCGTGGTGCCGATGAAGTTGCCCCTCACGAAGTTGCCGGCCGTCGCCGCCCCCGAGATGACGACGCCGCTGCCGCCGTTGCCGGAGATGATGTCGGCGGGGCCGATGGTGTTGCCGGTGCCGCCCGTGACGTTGACGCCGTGGCCGCCGTTGGGGATGGCCGCATTCCCGGCGTCGTTGAGCCCGATCAGGCTGTTGGTCCTGAGCACGTTGCCGGTTCCGGCCGTGATCCTCAGGCCGTCCTGCGTATTGCCGGAGAGGGTGTTCTGGATGAGGGTGTTGGACGAGCCCGAGATGGTGATGCCCGAGCCGGTGTTGGCGAGGGCCGCGGTGCCCGCGAGGTTGGTGCCGGCGTGAGCGAAGTGGAACGTGTTCGAGCTGCCGCTGACGGTAACCCCGCCACCGCCGTTGCCCGAGGCGAGGATCCGTTTCGAGCCGTCACCGTTCACCCCGAAGGTGTTGGAGCTGCCGCTCACCGACAGCCCCGCCCCGACGTTGCCGGCGGCCGCGGTCCCCGCCAGGTTGGTCCCCAGGTAGGTCCTCTCCACGACGCAACCGTCCGCTTGGACGAGCACACCCACACCGCCGAAGCCCTGGACGGCGAAACCGCGCAGCGTGCTGCCGTTCGAACCGGCAGCGAAGGTCAGCCCGTTGGTGCCCGCGCCGGCGCTGCCGCCGGCGAGAGTGATCGACGGCAGTTGCAGCATGTTGATGGCGTCGATGGTCACCGCTTGCGTGATCGACGGCAACGCCGAGCCCGGCGAGATCGTCCCCGAGATGCTGAAGGCGATGGTGTCGGTGCCGGCGGTGGCGTTGGCCTGCTGGATGGCGGCGCGCAGGGTGCACACCGCGCCGGCGGTGGCGCAGACGTTGTCGCCGGTGTTGGCATCGGGCGCGTCGCCGACGTTGTTGACCGTGAAGGTTGCGGCGCCCAAGGGAGCGCCGAGGAAGATCACCAGGTAGGTAGCGAGCAGCGACGACCGCATCAGCGCTTTCTCCTTTCGCCCGGCACCAGCTTAGACTCCGCGACCCGGCTCGGCTGTGGCGCAGCGCTCAGCTGGCAGACGTCGGCAGGCAGCAGATAGTATGCCGGCCGCCCGGCACCCTCTGGACCTCACCACCATGGCGACATCCTTCACCTACGACGTCTGCGTCATCGGCGGCGGCGGCCACGTCGGCCTGCCGTTCGCGCTGATCTGCGCCGACTCGGGTCTGCGCACCGTCATCTACGACATCGACAGCGCCAAGGTCGAGCAGCATCCGCGCCGGCGAGATGCCCTTCTTCGAGGAGGGCGCCGAGGAGATGCTGCGCCGGGTGCTGCCCACCGGCCGGCTGCGTGTCGAGGACCGCCCGGACGCGATCAGCCGAGTGCCGCATTCCTGGTGATGATCATCGGCACGCCGGTCGACGAGCACCTCAACCCCAGCTTCGCCGCCATCGACCGCGTGCTCGACCGCTGCCCGCGACCACCTGCGCGACGGCCAGATCCTGATCCTGCGCAGCACCGTCTTCCCCGGCACCAGCCGCGCGCCTGCAGCGGCGGCTGCGCGACTGGGGGCTCGACATCGCGCGTCGCCTTCTGCCCCGAGCGGGTGGCGCAGGGCTACAGCCTGCGCGAGTTCCGCACGCTGCCGCAGATCGTCAGCGCCTTCGACGCCGAGACGCTGGCGGCGGTGCGCGAGCTCTTCGCGCGCTTCGCGCCCGAGCTCGTCGAGATGGAGCCGATCGAGGCCGAGCTGTGCAAGCTGATGACCAACGCCTGGCGCTACATCCAGTTCGCCACCGTCAACCAGTTCTACATGATCGCCAGCGCGGCCGGCGTCGACTTCGACCGCATCCTCCACGGCTGCCGCCACAACTACCCGCGCATGGCGGGCATGCCGGGGCCGGGCCTCGCCGCCGGCCCCTGCCTGGTCAAGGACACCATGCAGCTCGCCGCCTTCAGCCACAACCACTTCATGCTCGGCCACGCCGCCATGCTGGTCAACGAGGGGCTGCCCAGCCACCTCGTCGAGCTGGCGCGACGGCAGCGCGACCTGCGCCGGCTGCACGGCCGGCATCCTCGGCATGGCGTTCAAGGCCGAGAGCGACGACCCGCGCGACTCGCTCACCTACAAGCTGCGCAAGCTGCTGACGCTGGAGGCGCGCGAGGTGCTGTGCACCGACCCCTACGTGCCCGACCCCGTCGCTGGTGCCGCTCGAGCGCGTGCTCGCCGAGGCCGACGTGCTCTTCGTCGCCACGCCGCACGCCGCCTACCGCAGCCTGCGGCCCTCGCCGCGGCAGGTGGTCGTCGACGTCTGGAGCGTGCCTGGGCACCGCCGCCCAGGTCAGGCGACCGCGCCGTCACCTCGCCGGCCGGCGCGGCGCCGGCAGCCACCCACCACTGACCTCCCCACTTCGGAGACCGCCGCGTGCGCATCCTGATCACCGGCTCGGCCGGCTTCATCGCCGGCTACCTCGTCGAGGAGCTCCTCGACGCCGGCCACGAGGTCGTCGGCCTCGACAACTTCTCCAAGTACGGCCCGGTCGAGAGCAGCTTCGCCGACCACCCGCGCTACCGCTTCGTCGAGGGCGACGCCAAGGACGTCGGCGCTGCTCGCCGAGCTGCTCGCCGGCTGCGACCACTTCGTCGCCGGCGCCGCGAAGATCGGCGGCATCACCTACTTCCACGAGTACGCCTACGACCTGCTCGCCGAGAACGAGCGCATCATCGCCGCCACCTTCGACGCCGCCATCGCGGCGCATCGCGACGGCAAGCTGCAGAAGATCACCGTGCTCTCCACGCAGCATGGTGTTCGAGAACGCCACCGTCTTCCCGACCCCCGAAGGGCACGAGCGGCAGTGCCCGCCGCCGTCGAGCACCTACGGCTTCCAGAAGCTCGCCTGCGAGTACTTCGCGCAGGGCGCCTGGGAGCAGTACGAGCTGCCCTACACCATCTGCCGGCCGTTCAACTGCGTCGGCATCGGCGAGCGCCGCGCCCTGGGCGACGACGAGATCCCGAGCGGCAACATCAAGCTGGCGATGAGCCACGTCGTGCCCGACCTGGTGCAGAAGGTGCTCAAGGGGCAGGACCCGCTGCACATCCTCGGCGACGGCAACCAGGTGCGCTGCTACACCTACGGCGGCGACCTGGCGCGCGGCATCCTGACCGCCATGTTCCACCCGGCGGCGACGAACGAGGACTTCAACCTGTCGACGCCGGTGGCGACGACGGTGCTCGAGCTGGCCGAGCTGATCTGGCGCAAGGTCCACGGCGACGGCGAAGCCCTTCCGCTGCGTCTCCGACCCGCCGTTCCCGCACGACGTCCAGATGCGCATCCCCGACGTGCGCAAGGCGAAGGACGTGCTCGGCTTCGAGGCCGCCAGCGGCGCTCGACGAGGTGCTCGACGAGGTGATCCCCTGGGTGCAGCGGGAGCTCGAGGCGGGGCGGATCTAGCGGCGGCAGATCCTTGCTGCCGAACGGCGAGAATGGCGCGGCGATTCCCCGCCCCGCGAGGCAAATCCGCCCGCCCTTCGGACGAGTGAGCCGGTTTTCGCTACGATTGCGCGTTCTCTGTCACAACCAAGCCTTAACAAGGAGCCCGTCACCATGGTGAGAAAGCTGGTCGTAGCGTTCGCGTGTCTTGTCGTCATCGCCGTCGCCGCCGCACCCGCGCAGGCGCAGGCGACCCGCACCTGGGTTTCCGGCGTCGGCGACGACGCGAACCCCTGCAGCCGCACCGCGCCGTGCAAGACCTTCGCCGGCGCCATCTCGAAGACCGCCACCAACGGCGAGATCAACGTCCTCGACCCGGGCGGCTTCGGCGGCGTGACCATCACCAAGTCGATCACCATCTCGTCGGAGAGCTTCGAGGCCGGCGTGCTCGTCTCCGGCACCAACGCCATCATCATCAACGTTCCCAACGCGACCGACCGCGTCGTGCTGCGCGGCCTCGACATCGAGGGCCTGGGCACCGGCCTCTCCGGCATCACCGTCCTCACCGGCGGTACCGTCCACGTCGAGAACTGCACCATCAACCGCTTCACGGTGTCGGGTATCAACTTCGTCGCCACCGTCGCCAACAGCTCGCTGCACGTCACCAACACGATCCTGCGCGGCAACGGCAACTTCACGCTCAGCACCGGGCAGGCGATCATGCACAACCCCACCGCCTTCTCGCGGGCCATCCTCAACAACGTAACCATGGCGAACAACGTCGCCGGCCTCAAGGCGCAGGGCGGCAGCAACACCTTCGTCACGGACAGCGTCGCCAGCGCCAACAACCAGGCAGGCTTCGCCGCCACCACCGTTCCGGCCATCCTCACCGTCTCGGGGAGCACGGCGGTCGCCAACGGCACCGGCATGTCGTGCATCTCCGGCACCCAGCTGCGCATCGGCGACAACCTCATCACCAACAACGGCACGTCCGTCGCGACCGCCGGCGGCTGCGGCAGCAGCTTCGGGCAGAACTTCATCGACGTTGCGGGCCTGGGCTTGACCCCGATCACGCCGCAGTAACCAAGTATCGGCGGGCCCTTTCGGGTCCGGCGATCCACTCTGGGCCTCGGGACGAAATCGGCTGCAAGCCGCTCCGTTCCGGGGCCCGAGTCGTTTCAGCCTCGCGTATACACCGCCATCCGTTGGTCACGCGGGTGGCCCCACTCGCCGATCACCTCGAGCTTCCACGGCAGACCTTCGCTGCACTCCTCCAGGTCGGCGACCCGGTAGTGGTAGGGGTCGCGGTCGGAATGGGTGAGGATGCCGCCCGGCTGGTGCTCGAGCGCCTCGCTCGCCGGCCAGCCCTGGGGCCACTCGAAGTAGGTGACGAAGACGCGGCCGCCCGCGGGCACGTAGCCCACGGCTTCGCTCAGGTACCGCCGGAGCCACGCCGCCGGCAGGTGGGTGAACAGCGAGTGCGCCAGCACGAAGTCGAAGCCGACACCGAAGCGCCACCCCTCCAGCCCGTCGTTGCGCAGCAGGTTGGCGGCCGGCAGGCGGTCGCCGAGCCCCGCCGCCTCGAGCTCGAGCCGCCCGGCGGCGAGCAGCGAGGCGTTGACGTCGATGCCGTAGTAGTTGCCGCGGTCGAGGAAGCGCACCAGGTGCAGGCCGCCGCGCAGGCAGCCGCAGCCGAGGTCGAGCAGCCGCATCCGCGGACGCAGCCCGTGCGCGACGAGGAACTCCAGCTGCCGCGGCCCCAGCTCGTCCCACAGGCCGCCGACGAGCTCGCGGTGCTTGCCGGCGGCGATCTCGTCCGCCGACAGCTCCCGCCCGTAGACGTTTGGGGTCGGATCCAGATCCGGCGCCATGGCGCGCGATCGTAACGCTTGCCGCCGGGCGATCATCGGCTACCATCACGGCCCGCGTGCCAACGCCAGCGATCGACCCGGGCAGCGCCGCCGCGGCCGCCGCGCGCGAGGGGCGCTATTTCGACCGCCTCGTGCAGGAGGAGGGGGACTTCAACCCCTTCGAGGACCGCGGCTGGGCGACGCTCGGCCGCGCCTTCGACGCCGCCGTCGCCGAGGCCGATCTCGGCACCGCGCTGCGTCTCGTCGACGTCGGCTGCGGCACCGGCCGGTCGCACCGCGTCTACGCCGAACGGGTGAGCAGCTACTTCGGCCTCGACCTGTCGCTCTCCGCCGTCGCCACGGCCGGCACGCGCCTCCGCGGCCGCTTCCTGCAGGCCGACGCGACGCGCCTCCCCTTCGCCGCGGAGAGCCGCGACGTGGTGGCGTTCAGCAGCGTCCTCCACCACTTGCCCGATCGCGACGCGGCGCTCGCCGAAGCGCACCGCGTGCTGCGGCCGGGCGGTCTCGTCTTCGCCTTCGACCCCAACCTCCTCCACCCGGCGATGGCCCTCTTCCGCCACCCCGGCAGCCCGCTCTACCGCTCCGAAGGTGTGAGCCCCGACGAGCGCCCGCTGCTGCCGCGGTCGCTGCGCCGCGACTTCGAGCGTGCCGGCTTCGCCGCCGTGCGCCAGCGCTGCCGCTCCGACATCCCCTACCGCAGCGTCGCCCCCGCCGGCTTCGGCCGGCTGCTGCCGCTGTACAACCGGCTCGACCGCTGGTGGGAGCTGGTCGGCCTGGGCCGCTGGCTGGGCACCTTCGTCGTCACCTGGGCGCGGCGGCCGTGAACCCCACGAGCTTGCCGCGCTACTCAGTCGTAGTGCCGGTCTTTCACGAGGCGGCCACCATCGGCCCCTTCTGCCGCGCCGTGCGCGAGAGCTTCCCGCCCGGCTACGAGCTGCTCGTCTGCTACGACGTGCCCGACGACTCCACGCTGCCCGCGCTCGCGGCACTGCCCGCCGAGGAGAAGCCGCCCGACGTCCGCCCGGTCCACAACACGCTCGGCCGCGGCGCCCGCTGGGCGATCGAGGCGGGGATGCGCGCGGCACGAGCGCCGGTGGTCGTCGTCACCATGGTCGACCTCTCCGACGACTACCGCCTGGTCGAGGCCATGGTAGCCGCGGCCGAAGCGGGCGCCGCCGTCGTCTGCCCCAGCCGCTACATGCGTGGCGGCCGCCAGCTCGGCGGTCCGTGGCTCAAGGGGGCGCTCAGCCGCACCGCCGGCGTCACTCTGCACTGGCTCGCCGGCATCCCGACGCACGACCCGACCAACAGCTTCAAGGCCTACCGCCGCGACTTCCTCGCCAAGACGCCGATCGAGAGCCCCGCCGGCTTCGCGCTCGCCCTCGAGCTCACCGTCAAGGCGCACTTCGCCGGCGAGCGCGTGGAGGAGCTGCCCGCCACCTGGCGCGACCGCACCGCCGGCGAGAGCCGCTTCCGGCTCTGGGCGTGGCTGCCGCTCTACCTGCACTGGTACTTCTGGGCGCTCCGTCGCCGCTGGCTCAGGGGTTCACTGGCGGGGCGGCCCGACGCCAGATAACATCCGACAAGCGCGTGTCTTCTCCAGTCGCCTGTACGATCGTCGCCAACAACTACTTGGCGTACGCCCGGGTCTTGGCCGAGTCGTTTCTCGCCGCCCACCCGGATGGCACGTTCCACGTCCTGATCGTCGACCGCCGCGACCCCGGCCACGACCTCGCGAGCGAGCCGTTCACCTGCTGGTTCGCCGAGGAGCTCGGCATCCCGGGCTTCCTCCACTTCGCCTTCCGCTACTCCATCCTCGAGCTGTCGACGGCGGTGAAGCCCTGGTTCCTCCGCCACCTGCACGAGCGCACGGGCTGCGCCGTCGCTGGTCTACTTCGACCCCGACATCCTGGTGCTCAACCGGCTCGACGACCTCTACGAGCGGCTGCAAGACGCCGACGTGGTGATGACGCCGCACGTCACCAGCCCGATCGACGACGACCGCACGCCGAGCGAGCGCGACTTCCTGCTCTCGGGGATCTACAACCTCGGCTTCCTCGGCGTCGCCTTCAACGAGCGCACGCTGCGCTTCCTCGACTGGTGGCACCGCCGCCTCTACCGCGAGTGCCTGCACGCCGTCGAGCGCGGCCTCTTCGTCGACCAGCGCTGGATGGACTTCGCGCCGGCCTTCCTCGACCGCGTCGCCATCCTCCGCGAGCCGGGCTGGAACGTCGCCTACTGGAACCTTCTCCACCACCGGCTCGAGCAGGACGCCGAGGGCTGGCGGATCGACGGCCGGCCGCTGCGCTTCTACCACTTCAGCGGCTTCTCGATGGAGCGGCCGACGCAGATCTCGCGCTACCAGAACCGCTTCACGCTCGACAGCCGGCCCGACCTGGCTGCCCTCTTCGCCGACTACGGCGAGCGGCTGCGCCGCGCCGGCCACCCCACCCAGCAGGGCGTCCCCTACGCCTACGGCGCCTTCGACAACGGCGCCGCGGTGCCCGAGCTGGCGCGCCGGCTGCTGCGCGACGTCGACCCCGACGGCAAGCGCTGGCCCGACCCCTTTCGCTCCGCCGGCGAAGAATCCTTCTACGCCTGGATCTCCGACGCCGACGACGCCGCAGGCCGAGCCCTTCATCCCGCGCCTCGCGGTGGCGCTGTGGGAGGCGCGTCTCGACCTGCGCCAGGTCTTCCCCGCCCTGCGTGGGCCGTCGCGGGTCGGCTTCGCGCGCTGGCTCGTCGGCCATGCCGACCATGGCTTCGGCGACGAGCTGATGGTGCGCGTGCACGCATCTCTGCGGCCGCCGCCGGGGACGCCCGCCGCCGGCATCGAGGCGACGCAGCGGCGCGTCTGGCACGTGCTGGCGCGCCACGGCGGCGTGCCGCACGAAGCCCTCACCGCCGACGAGGAGGCGTCGCTCGCCGGCGAGGCGAGCGCCGTCGACGGCGGCTCGCCGCTGTTCTCGCGGCTCGGCCTCATCCTCCACCGCATGCGCGCCGACCTGCGGGCGAGCTTCCCCGACCCGGCCGGCGCCCACCGCTCCGACTTCGCCCTCTGGTTCGTCACCTCCGGCTGGCGCGAGTACGACCTGTCGTGGTCGCTGGTGGCGCCGGTGTGGTGGAGCCTCGACCTGCGCCGCCGCGCCTGGGCGGCGGCTTGGTGGGCGCGGTTCTGGTGGCGGCGGCGCCCGGTGCGGCGCCAGCAGCGGCGGGCGTTGCGCGAGCACTTCGCGGCCACCACCGTCAGCGATCCGCCGGCGCCGCCGCCGGCCGCGCTGCCCGACGGCGTCAACGTCATCGGCTGGGCGGAGGCGCCCACCGGCGTCGGCGAGGCCTGTCGCGGCACCCTCGCCGCGCTCGCCGAGGCAGGGGTGCCCCACGCGGTCTGGAGCCTCGTCGAGCCGGAGACGGCGGAGTCATTGTGCCTCAACGCCAGCACCGCGCGGCGCCCCCAGGGCGCGCCCTACGAGATCGACCTCCTGCACGTCAACGCCGACATGATGGAGGTGGTCAGCGGCGCCCTGCCGCACTGGGTGATCGCCGGCCGTCACCGCATCGGCTACTGGTTCTGGGAGCTGTCGCACTTCCCCATCTGCTTCGCCCCCGCCTTCGATCACCTCGACGAGCTGTGGGCGCCGACACGCTTCTGCCTCGACGCCTTCACGCCGCTCGCCACCGTGCCGCTGCGCTGGGTGCCGCCTGGCGTGCCGCGGCGGGCGGTGGAGCCGATGGCCCGCCGTGACTGGGGGGTACCCGACGGCGCCTTCCTCTTCTTCTGCACCTTCGACGCCAGGAGCGTGCCCGAGCGCAAGAACCCCAACGGGCTGCTCACCGCTTTCGCGCGCGCCGTGGAGGCGACGCGGACGCCGCTGCACCTGCTGCTCAAGGTCAACCACGGCGCCGAGGCGCCCGCTCTGCTCGCCGACCTCAGGACGCGCTGCGCCGGCCTGCCGGTGACGCTCTCCACCGCCACCGTGCCGCGGCCGGAGATCGACTCCCTGCTCGCCGGCTGCGACGCCTTGGTGTCGCTGCACCGCTCCGAGGGACTGGGGCTGCCGCTCATCGAGGCGATGCAGCTCGGCCGGCCGGTGATCGCCACCGGCTACGGCGGCTGCTGCGACTTCCTCGACGACAAGACCGGCTGGGTGGTGCGCCACTCGCTGGTGCCGCTACGCCAGCCGCACGGGCCTTACCCGGCGGGCGCAGTGTGGGCGGAGCCCGACGTCGAGCACGCCGCGGAGCTGATGCTGCGCGTCGTCGCCGACCGCGAGGGGCGCAGCCGCAAGGTGGAGGCGGCGCGGCGGCGCGTCGACGAGCTCTACGCGCCCTCGGCAGCGGGCGAACGGATCAAGCGCGAGCTCGATCGCATCCTCGCCGCCCGGCGCGGCCAGCGGACGCTCCCCTTCCCGGCGACGGCGAGCGCAACGAACGGTGTGCCCGGCGCGGCGGCGCCGACACGCACGGCCGGCCGCCACGCGGAGGCGGTGGCGGCGCCCGAGCCCGCGGCCCGCTCCTGATCGGGCGGCCAGCTTTGCGTTGCCATCGCTGATGTGCGGCCGCTACAGCGTGGCGAGGCCGGACGAGCTGGGCGAGACTTTCGAGCTCGAGGAATCGCCGCCCGCCGTGCCCCTGGTGCCGCGCTGGAACGTGGCGCCCACCCAGGAGGCGCCGGTCGTGCGCCGCACCGCCGCCGGCAGGCGGCGCCTCGACCTGCTGCGCTGGGGGCTCATCGCGCCCCGCGCGACGAGCCCGGCCGGCGGACCGATCAATGCACGCAGCGAGACGGTCGAGACGCTGCCGGCGTTCCGCGACGCCTTCCGCGCCCGCCGCTGCCTGGTGCCGGCGGACGGCTTCTACGAATGGTTGCGCCTCGAGGGCCGGCGCCACCCCTTCCACATCCGGCGGCGCGACCGCCGCACCTTCGCCTTCGCCGGTTTGTGGAGTGGCAGCTTCACCATCCTCACCTGTCCGCCCAACGACGTCGTGCGCCCGCTCCACGACCGCATGCCGGTGATCCTCCCCGCCGCCGCCTGGGAGCTCTGGCTGGCGCCGGCTGCCGAGCCCGCCGAGCTGCAAGCGCTGCTGGTGCCCTGGGCGACCGACGAGCTCGAAGCGGTGCCCGTTTCTACAGCCGTCAACCGCGCCGGCCACGAAGGCGCCGACTGCGTGCGCGAGGTGCCGCCGCCGGTGGCAAAGCAGCTCAGCCTGCTGCCGTCCTGAACGCGCGTCCCGATGTGGAGACGGATGCGGCGACCGGACCTCCTCGCGCTCGCCGGTTGGACCGCCCTCGTCTATCGGCGAGGCTTCGCGTCCGGCATCACCTCGGACGGATGGGTGATGCTCGAGATCGGCAGCCGCGGCTTGTGGCAGGCCGTTCGGGCGACCCTCAGCTATCACACCATCCCGGTCGCCAACCTCTTCATCGCCGTGCTGTGGCGCCTCTTCGGCTTCGCCGAGCACGGCTACCAGATCCTCAACCTCGCGCAACTGGCGCTGACCGGTTGGCTGCTCTGCCGGCTCGGACGCCGACTCTTCGCGGACTCCCGCATCGGGCTCGTCGCCGGCCTGCTCTTCGTCGCCAACGGCAGCTTCTACGACGTGACTCTCTGGCCGGTGGTGGGCAACCTCCACTCGCTCGCGGCGATGCTCTACCTCGGCGGCCTCTTCGCCGTCCTGCGGACGTTGCGCGCTCCGCATCCAGCGCGCTGGGCGGCCCTGTTCGCCGCCGCGAGCCTGCTGGCGTTCCTCACCTATGAGCCCGCCCTCTCGGTGGCGCCGGCGGGGCTGCTCCTCGCGTTCTCGTCGCGCGGTGACGATGCGGCAGCGCTGAGACGGGCGCGTCGAGCGCTGCTGGCGGCGCTTCTGGTGGCCGCGGTCGCCGTCCTCCGGATCAAGATCTGGGGGCTGAGCCAAGGATCGGTGCTCGCGCAGCTGCCGGGGACCTTCGACGAGCTCACCACTCGTCTCTTCCTCGCCGTGCGCGCGGTGATCGCCCTGTTCACCTTGCGCGGCGACGATGCGACCCTCTACACGATCTTCTCCTTCGGCATGCGGCCTCCGATCGGCTCGCGCCTGTTCCTGTGGCTGCTCGCAGCGTGGCTCCTCGTCCTCCTCGCCGCCGCCGCGCTCCTCGCAGTGAAGGCCCGCGAGCGCGCCGTCGCCTTCCTCGTGCTGTGGCTCGGAGCTCACCTCGCCACCGTCGCGGCAGCGACCCCTCCCGTGTCGCGACACTTCTACCTCGCCGCGCTGCCGGCCTCGATCCTTGCCTCGTGGGTGCTGTGGCGCGCGGCGCACGGGCTCGCCTCCCTCGTGCGGCCTCCCGCCGCGCGTTCGCGCGCCGGGCTGCACCGTCACCTCCCGGCCGCTCTCGTGCTCGTCCTCGTCGCCGTCCTCGCCGGCGGCGCGCAAGCCGACGTCACGGCGGCGGCGGCTCTCCACGACCAGCTGACGCGTGCGACGCAGCGCGTGATCCGGCTCGCGCAGCAGCGTCTGGCACTGACGGATCCGCTGCCGCAGCGGCTGGTGCTGGTCAACATGCCCATCCTGCGCACGGAAGGCGGGATCGGGGCGATGGCTTTTGGCAACGGCCTGCAGCCGATGCTGCAGGTCGTCACCGGCGGCAAGATCCGCCGCCCGCGCCTCTTCTTCACTTACGAGGGCCGACCGCGAGAGCGGTTCGTCGAAAGAGCAGTCCCCGTCTCGCTCCCCCGCTTGGCCCGCCTGGTGAGGCATCCCCGCACGCAGGTCCTCATGTACGACGATCGCGACGGCACCGTCGTCGAGCTGCGGCCGAGCGAGTGGCACATCCCTCGCGAGTACTCGGCGGAATCCGCGCCGTACCTCGCGTGGCAGGGCGGGTCCTGGCCGTGGTTGCGCCTGCATCACGGGCTCGCGCTGCAGTTGCCGCTGTCGACGCCGGGCGCAGGGAGCTGGATCGCGTTGCGCTACCGCCAGGTGCCGGAGACGAGCTTCACGGTGAAGGCGGGCGATGGGCCACTGCGGCGCGTCCGCGCGCCCGCCGGCGCTGGCGAGAGCTGGCCGTCGACCACCCTGCCGGTAGCCGCGGGACAGGGGGAGTCGACCCTCACGATCCAGCCCGAGTCGGAGGTCTGGCTCGCCGGCGTCTGGTCGTTCGCCCCACCGGCGTCTTACACGCCGCAAGGCTCCGCCTTCCTGAGCTGGAACCTGCAGCCCTTCCCGGCCTTCACCGTGTCCCAACCGATCGCACTGCCGCTCGCCAACCCGGCCTGCGCCCAGCCCGACCTCTCCTGCCGTCTCGAGATCGAGTACCTGGCCGAGCAGGGGCGTGACTTCGACCTCGAGATCGAAGGAGCTGGCGCACCCGTCCGTCTCGGCACCTCCGCCGCGCCGCAGTGGCAAACCACCGCGCTCGCGGGGCCCAGATCCGCGGCGCGAACGGTGATCGTCACTCCCCGCGGCCGAGCCCCGGTGGTCGTCCGCCGGCTGGCCTGGATACCCGCAAGCACACCTCGTTGACGAAGATGCCGAGGAGGCGGTCGTCGCTTGGCATCTGGTGGGTACGATCCAAGGCGATGCGCAGCACCGAGGGAGCCGCTGGCAGCCCGTGGAGCTCGGCGGCGAGCACGTACGGGCCGGGGAGCAGGATCGCGTCGGCGACCATGCGGTCGGCGGTCGCCAGCTGCACGTGGATCGTGTGCGGCGTGTAGTTCTCGCCGCGCACCTCCAACCGCGCTGTGACGTCCGGATTGGCGTTCGGGCTGCCGGCGGGCAGCGCCAGCGAAGCCCCGAGCCCGCGGCGGCCCGTCCAGCGGCCGGTGGGCTCGGCGTCGTACCAGCCGTCGAGCACCCACGGCGCGGCACGGGCGTCGCCGAGGCGCAGGCACGGCGACGGCCATGCGGAGGGCTCCCAGCCCAGCAACCCATCCGGCCGGTCGTCGGCGGCAGCGATGCGGTGCGGGATGCGCCGTGCCTGCGGCGGCGCATCCACGGCCGCGTAGCCCAGGGCCGCCAGCGCCCGCGCCCGCTCGTCGTCAACGGCGGCGATGCGCCGGGGCAGCGCGTCGCGGTTGTAGCGGTCGTAGAGCTGTACCGTCTCGGCGCCGAGGCGCGCGATCACGTCGGCGGCGGCGCCGTCGGCGGGCGCGGCAAGATCGTGCTGCTCGCTGGGGTCTGCCGCCGTGTCGAACAGCTGCTTGTAGTACGGCCGCTGGGCGAGCACCAGCTTGTGTCGGTCGTCGATCAAAGCCAGGCCGACCCCGTCGGCCAAGTCGAGCTGTGCCAGCTCCGGCGGCGGCCGGTTACGGCGCCTGCCGTCGCGCAGATCGGTGGCCAGGCTCTTGCCGTCGAACGACGCCCCACCGGCATCGACGCCGAGCAGGTCGAGCACGGTAGGCGCGACGTCGAGCAGCGAGGCGCGTCCGAGCCGCGAGCCCGCTGCGATACCCGGCCCGTGGAAGACCAGCGGGACGCGCAGCACCTCTTCGTAGAGCGTCTGGCCGTGGCCCATCCGGCCGTGATCCTGCAGCTCCTCGCCATGATCGGAGGTCACCACCAGCAGCGTCCGCGACAGCACGCCTCGCCGCTCGAGCTGGGCCGCCAGCGCGCGCACCGCGTCGTCGGCGGCACGGATCTCACCGTCGTAGAGGTCGTTGGCGCGGCGCAGCAGCGGCTCGGGCCGCGACGCGAACCGCGTGGCATAGACCTCGTTCAGGGTGACCCCCGGCGAGCCGGGCGGCAGGGGCCGGCCGCGCCAGTCGGCGGGCGGGTCGTACGGGAGATGGGGGTCGACGTAGTGGACGTAGACGAAGAAGGGCTCGCGTAGCGCCAGGAGGCGCGGCAGCACCGCGGCGTTGAGGTCGGCGGCGCGACTGCCCTCCTGGATGACGGACACGAAGTCCGCGAAGCCGCGATCGAAGCCGAAGGAGTGGGACACCCAGCCGTTGGCGCTCCCGGCCAGGGTTTGAAAGCCGTGGCGTCCGAGGATCTCGCCGAGGGTCGCGGCGCGCGGTGACAGCGCATCGCGGCGATCCTGCGCCTGATGACGGAGCGGATGCAGGCCGGTGAGGATCGACGCCGTCGCCGGCTTCGTCCACGAGCTCGGCGAGCGTCCTTGCAGAGCCGCACCCGAGCGAGCGAGCCGATCGAGGAAGGGCGCAGCGTCGCGATGGTAGCCGTAGGTGGCGAGGTGGTCGCGCCGCAGCGTGTCGATGACGACGAGGACGAGGTTCACCGGCCGCGGGCTCGGGAGTGCTCGCCGGGCGAGCCATACGGCAGCCACCAAGGCGACGGTCACAGCGACGAAGACGGGGACGCGGCGCGTGCGCCTCACGCGCGACATCGAGCCACGCTACCAGAGCGTGCCGGCACTCTCCATGCGAGCGCCATCGATCAGGGATTCGGCCGCGATGCCGCCAGGCCGGCGACGATGCCGGCCATGCGCGCGGCGGCGTCGACGGTGACGATCCCCTGCACACCCGCCGAGTCGGCGACCACCGCCGGCGACGGCGCGCCGCCCTGCAGCGCGGCGACGACGTCGGCGAGCGCCGACTCCGGCGCCACCACCAGCACCCTGCGGTCCATCGCCTCGAGCACCGGCGCCTGACGGCCGAGGCGGCCGAGCGCGGCCACCAGCTGCGCGCGCGACAGCGCGCCCACGGGCCGGCCCCAGGCGTCGATCACCGGGAAGTCCTCCTGCGGCGTGCGCAGCAGCAGCAGCGCGGCGCGCTCGAGCGGCTCCTGCGGCTGCAGGCGCTCGAAGCGCGTCGCCATGGCGTCGCGAGCGCGGCGCCCGGCGAGCGCCAGCGCCCGTTCGCCCGCCGCCCCCTGCTGCGAGGCGCCGAAGAAGAGCAGCAGCGCGAGCAGGATCAGCGGCAGGCCGGCGCCGCCCGGCAGCAGCAGCGCGAAGAGCCCGATCGCCGCCGCGAAGGCCTGGCCGACACGCGCCGTGGCGCGCGCCGCCGACGGCGCCGGCAGCACCATGCCGAGCAGGGCGCGCAGCGCGCGGCCGCCGTCGAGCGGGTAGGCGGGCACCAGGTTGAAGGCGAAGAGGCTGGCGTTGGCGCCGGCGAGGTAGCGCAGCAGCACGACAGCGGGGTCGGGGTCGTCGGCCCACCCCTTGCCGGCGACCGACAGCAGGACCGCGCCGGCGATCAGCGCCACGGCGAGGTTGACCAGCGGGCCGGCGAGCGCGATGGCGAGCTCCGCTGCGCCGCCGGGGACGCCGCGCAGCCGCGACACGCCGCCGATGGGCAGCAGCACGATCTCCTCGGTGATGACGCCGTGGCGGCGCGCCACCAGCGCGTGCCCGAGCTCGTGCACCGTCACCGAGCCCACCAGCACCAGCAGCCAGGCGATGCTGCCGAAGAGGCCGGCACCGCTGCGGCCGGCGATCACCGCCAGCCACAGCGCCAGCAGCACGAAGGTCGCGTGCAGGCGGATGGGGATGCCGGCGATGGTGCCGATCTGCGGCGCCCACGCGCCTGGCCGCGGACGCGCCGGGCCGTCCGGGCCCTGCGTCCCGGGAGGCGCGCCGTTGCCGGAGGGTGAGGCCAACGCCTACCTCGACGCCGCGCGCGCGAGCGCCGTCACCAGTCGCATCCGGTTCACCAGCCGCATTGGCGGCCGGAGTTCTGCTCGTCGAGCCAGGTCTTGAGCGGCGCGAAGTAGTCCTGGATGGCGGTGGCGTCGATCTTCGACTCGCCGGTGAGCGCCTGCAGCGCCTCGGGCCAGGGCCGGGAGAGCCCCATGGACAGCATCTCGTCGAGGCGGCGGCCGGCTTCCTTGGAACCGTAGATCGAGCAGCGGTGCAGCGGCACTGGATTTTGTTGATCCTGATGGTCTCCCGCGATCTTGCACAGCGAGCGCTGGAACTGGAACTGCAGGATGCGGGCGAGGAAGTAGCGCGTGTACGGCACGTTGGCGGGAATGTGGTACTTCGCGCCCGGGTCGAAGTCGGCCTCGCTGCGCGCGGCCGGCGGCGCCACGCCCTGGTACTTCTCGCGCAGCTCCCACCACGCCGCGTTGTAGCGCTCGGGCGGGATGTCGCCCGAGAACACCTTCCACCGCCATTGGTCGATGAGCAGGCCGAAGGGGAGGAAGGCGATCTTGTCGAGCGCCATCCGCAACAGCTGCGGCGTGTCGTCGCCCGCCGGCGGCACCTTGTCGAGGAGGTCGATCTCCTCGAGGTACTCCGGCGTCACCGACAGCGCGATGGTGTCGCCGATGGCCTCGTGGAAGCCGTCGTTGGCGCTGTCCTGGAAGAGGAACGGCTGCTCGTTGTAGGCGCGCTGGTAGTAGTTGTGGCCGAGCTCGTGGTGGATGGTGACGAGGTCCTCGCCGGTGGGCTCGATGCACATCTTGATGCGCAGGTCGTCCTGGTAGTCGACGCTCCAGGCGCTGGCGTGACAGACGACGTCGCGGTCGCGCGGCTGGGTGAACAGCGAGCGTTCCCAGAACGTCTTGGGCAACGGCTCGAGGCCGAGCGAGGTGTAGAAGCGCTCGCCGATCTTCACCATGCCGACAGCGTCGATCTTCTTCGCCTCGAGCAGCTTGGTGACGTCGACCGAGCCGCCCTGACCCGCCGTCGCCACCACGTCGTAGACGTTGCCCCACTCCTGCGCCCACATGTTGCCCAGGAGGTCGGCGCGGATGGGCCCGGTCTTCGGCTGCACGGCGTCGCCGTACTTCTCGTTCAGCTCGGCGCGCACGTAGCAGTGCAGCGAGTCGTAGAACGGCTTGACCTGCCCCCACAGGCGGTCGACCTCGGCGGCGAAAGCGTCGGGCGGCATGTCGTACTTGGTGCGCCACATGGCGCCGAGGTCCTTGAAGCCGAGCTCGCGGGCGCCTTCGTTGGCGAGCTCGACGTAGCGCACGAAGTCCTTCTTGATCGGCGGCGAGATGGAGTGCCAGCGCGTCCACGCCTCCTGGAGCTTGGCGGGGTCGCGGCTCTCGGCGAGCACCTTCGACAGCTCCCCGACGTCGTGGCAGTCCTGGGCGCCGGACTTGCCCTCCGGGCACCATTTGCCGCTGCCGTAGGCCGCCTCCATGGCGGCGGCGATGCGCGTCAGCTCCGAGCGCTTGGCCGCGTCGGACGGCGCCGGCAGGGTGAGCGCGAGCTTGAGCAGCAGCATCTTGCGCCCGAGCTCGGGCGCCAGCTGCAGGCCGTCGAAGCGCTTCGCCCCCTGCGCCAGCTCGGTGCCGGCGGCGATGAGACGGTCGTTGGCGACGGCGGCGAGCGCCTGCGTGTCCTCGGTGATGAAGTTCGCCTGCACCCAGGCGGCGCGGCCGGCCTCGACGGCGAGGTCGAGCAGCCGCTTCTCCGCCCCGTCCATGAACTCTTGCGCCTCCTCGACGGTGGGCGCGGTCTGGTGCGCTGCGGGCGCTTGGTCGGCGGCGGCCGGCTGCGCCGCGGCGAGCAGGGTCGAGACCAGGAACATGGTCAGGAGCAAGGCTCTCGCGTTCGGCTTGCTTTCCATCGTGTCTCCTCGCGGTGGTCTGGAAGTGGACCGGGCGGCGCCGCGGCGCGGCCGGCCCTCAGGGTAAGCGTTCAGCTGTGCGCAGCCACGGCGCGCCTCTCGAGGCGGCGGCCGAGCGCGTGGGCCATGCGGTCGAGCCCCTCGGCGATCGTCTCGCGCGAGCAGGCGAAGGACAGCCGCAGGTGGGCGTCGGCGCCGAAGGCCTCGCCCGGCACCACCGCCACGTGCGCCTCGTCGAGCAGGTAGCGGGCGACGGCGAGCGAGCCCGACAGCTCGTCGTCGAAGCAGCCGGAGACGTCGGGGAAGGCGTAGAAGGCGCCGGCGGGCGGCACGCAGCTGACGCCGGGCATGGCGAGCAGCCGCGCCGCCACGAGATCGCGGCGCAGCTGGTACTCGGCGAGGCGACGCGCCATCTCGGACTCCGGCTCCGCCAGCGCGGCCAGCGCGCCCGCCATCGCGAAAGAGGTGGCGTTGGAGGTCGCGTGGCCCTGCACGCGCAGCACGCCGTCGATCACCTCGGGCGGTCCCAGCGCCCACCCCAGACGCCAGCCGGTCATTGCCCAGGTCTTGGAGAACGAGCCCACCAGCACGACGGTCTCCGGGAAGCGCGCGGCGAGCGCGGCGGCGCTGGCATGGCGTGCGCCGTCGTAGACGAACTGGTCGTAGGTCTCGTCGGAGATCACCAGCACGCCGTGAGCGGCGGCAGCCTCGACGAGGCGCTCGAGCTCGACCGCGCTCATCATGCCGCCGCTGGGGTTGCACGGCGAGTTGACGATCACCGCGCGGGTGCGCGGACCGAACGCCGCGACCAGCGGCTCGGCGCGCAGGGCGAAGCCGTCGTCGGCACGCATCGGCACCCGCACGACGGTGGCGCCCGCGAGCTCGACCTGCGGCGCGAAGCTCACCCAGGCAGGCGTCGGAAGCACCACCTCGTCGCCGGGCTCGAAGAGGGCGATGGCGAGCTCGAACAGCGCCGCCTTGGCGCCGACGGTGACCACCACTTGATCGGCGCCCCACGGCGCCCCGTGGCGGCGCTGGTACCGCTCGGCGATCGCCCGACGCAGCTCGGGGATGCCGGCGGCGGCGGTGTAGCGAGTGAAGCCCTCGCCGAGCGCGCGCTGCGCCGCCTCGACGACGGCGGGCGGCGACGGGAAGTCGGGCTCGCCGGCGCCGAGGTCGACCACCGCGACGCCACGCGCGCGCAGCTCCGCGGCGCGCCGCGACACCTCGAGGGTCGCCGACTCCTGCACGCGAGAGAGACGCGACGCGAGCGGCATAGAGCGGCGGCGATGCTATACCACCGGCAGGGGGCGCCCCCACCCTGACTGCTAACATCGCCGGGCGTGCGTCGCGCCCGCTTCCTCCTCGGTCTGCTCGTCGCAACCGCGGGTCCGCTCGCGGCGCTGCCGGCGTTCGAGGAGAAGGCGAGCGTCGAGCTCGACGTCGACCGCACCGCCTACGCGCCGGGCGAGCCGGGGCGGCTGGTGGCGCTGGTGCGCATCGAGGAAGGCTGGCACGTCAACAGCCACCAGCCGACCTACGAGTACCTGATCCCCACCACCGTCGAGGTGGCGCTGCCGAAGGGGTGGGAGGCGCCGCGGCTCGCCTATCCGCGACCCGAGATCGCCCGCTTCACCTTCGCCGAGGAGGCGCTGTCGGTGTTCCAGGGCGAGGTGCCGGTCGTCGCCGCCTTCCGCGTGCCGCCCGCGCAGAGCACCGGCGAGGTGCCGCTGCTGGTGACCGTCACCTACCAGGCCTGCAACGACACGCAGTGCCTGCCGCCGGTGCGCCACGAGCAGAAGGCGGCGCTGCGCATCGGCGGCGACGGCGAGGCGAAGGACCACGGCTACTTCGCGCGCGAGACCGGCGCAGCGGCGAGCGCGGCCGCGGCAGGCGGTGGAGCGGGTGCCGGCGGCGGCGGGACGGGAGTGCCGGCGCGCGGCGGAGGACTTGCGACGGCCGCGGGCGAAGGCGCGAGCACCGCCACGGACGGCCCGCGCGCCAGCGCCAATCTCGAGACCGCGGCCGTCCCCGTCACGCCGGCTGGCGCGCGAGCGCTCGGCGGCGACGGCGCCAAAGGCCGCAGCTTGCCGTGGATGCTCGCCCTCGCCCTGCTCGGCGGTCTCATCCTCAACGCCATGCCCTGCGTGCTGCCGGTGCTGTCGATCAAGGTCTTCTCGCTCGTCAAGCACGCCAACCTCGGCCGCCGCGAGGTGGCCACCGCCGGCATCGCCACCACGGTGGGGATCCTCGCCTCGTTCTGGGCGCTGGCGGCGGCGGCCGTGCTGGCGCGCCGCGCCGGCGCCGCGGTGGGCTGGGGATTGCACTTCCAGCAGCCGGCGTTCGTGGCCCTGCTCGCCGTCGTCGTCGTGCTCTTCTCGCTCAACCTGTGGGGGATCTTCGAGATCCAGCTCCCCGGGCGGCTCGCCACCGCCGCCGGCGGCGGGCGGCGTGAGGGGATCGCGGGCCACTTCGTCACCGGCCTGTTCGCGACGCTGATGGCGACTCCCTGCTCGGCGCCGTTTCTGGGCACGGCGGTTGGGTTCGCGCTTGGCGAGCCGACAGCGATCGTCTTCGCCGTCTTCACCGCCGTCGGCCTCGGCATGGCGGCGCCCTACCTGCTGCTCGCCGCCTGGCCGGCCGCCGCGCGGCTGCTGCCCAAGCCGGGGGCTTGGATGGTGCGGCTCAAGGAGGTGATGGGCTTCCTCCTCGCCGGCGCCGCGATCTGGCTGTTCTACGTGCTGGCGCAGCAGGTGAGCGCCGCCTCGCTGGCGCTCGTACAGCTCGGGCTGCTGCTGCTCGCACTGGTCGTCTGGCTCTCGCGCACGGCGCGGCCCGGGTTGCAACGCGCCGCCGCGGTGACCGCGGTGCTGGCGGTCGCCGGCGGCACGGTGTGGGCGGCGGCGGCGGCGCCGGCGGCGCGGCGCAGCGTGCTCGCCGAGCCGGCGCGCGGCCTCATCGCCTGGCAGCCGTTCGAGCGCGCGCGGGCCGAGCAGCTCGCCGCCGCCGGTACCCTGGTGTTCGTCGACGTCACCGCCGACTGGTGCGTCACCTGCAAGGTCAACGAGCGGCTGGTGCTCGAGACGCCCGAGGTGGCCGGCGCCTTCGACCGCAATGGCGTGGTGGCGATGCGCGCCGACTGGACGGCCCGCGACCGCGCGATCGGCGATTTCCTCGCCGCCCACGGCCGCTACGGCATCCCGTTCTACGTCCTCTACCGCCCGGGCGGCGAGACGCACGTCTTCCCCGAGCTGATCACCCGCGACCTGGTGATCGGCGCCGTCGAGCGCACGCAGACCGCGGCGGCGCGTTAGCGTCTGCTGGCCGCCCGGCAAGCCCGGCGCCGGCCGGCGGGGCTACAATTCGCCCGTGGCCGAGGCCCGCCGCACGGTCTGCCGTTGGTTGCTAGCCGCCCTGCTCGAGCGCGGGCCGCAGCAGGCGACCGCAGTGCCCGAGTCGCCACGCATCGAGCGCCCGCTATCGCCGCACGAAGCGCGGCGGCTGCTGGGGCCGAGCCGTCTCGCGGCGATCGTCTAGGCGCGATGGCCCGATCGCTGTTCGACGAGCTCCCTGAGCCACCGCGCGGCGAGGGCGCTGTCCCAGCCGGCGCGCCGCTCGCCGAGCGCTTGCGGCCGCGCACGCTCGACGAGGTCGTCGGCCAGGCGGCGCTGGTCGGCCCCGACGGCTCGCTGCGCCGCGCCATCGCCGAGGACCGCATCCCGTCGCTGATCCTCTGGGGGCCTCCCGGCAGCGGCAAGACGACGCTGGCGCGCATCATCGCCACCGTCACCGCCAGCCGCTTCGTCCCCTTCTCGGCCGTGACCTCCGGGATCAAGGAGGTCAAGGAGGTGATGGCGGAAGCGGCGCGTCTCCACCGCGGCACCGGTCCGCAGAGCCGCGGCCGGCGCACGCTTCTGTTCGTGGACGAGATCCACCGCTTCAACCGCGCCCAGCAGGACGCCTTCCTCCCCTACGTCGAGTCGGGCGAGATCGTGCTCGTCGGCGCCACCACCGAGAACCCCTCCTTCGAGCTCAACGGCGCGCTGCTCTCGCGCTGCCGCGTCGTCGTGCTCGAGCCGCTGTCCCCCGCCGACCTCGTGCGCTTGCTCGAGCGCGCGCTCGCCGACGAGGAGCGTGGCCTCGGCGCGCAGCGGCTCGCCGCCGACGCCGACGCGCTCGCCACCATCGCGCAGCTCGCCTCCGGCGACGCGCGGCGCGCGCTCAACCTGCTCGAGCTGGTGGCGGCCGACGCCGCGCCTGCCGCGGACGCGGCAGCGGGCTCCGCGCGCCCGATCACCGCGGCCGACGTCACCCGCATCGCCCAGCGCAAGGTGCTGCTCTACGACAAATCGGGCGAGGAGCACTTCAACCTCATCTCGGCGCTGCACAAGTCGCTGCGCGAGAGCGACGCCGATGCCGCGCTGTACTGGCTCGCCCGCATGCTCGCGGCCGGCGAGGACCCGCGCTACGTCGCGCGCCGCCTGGCGCGCTTCGCCAGCGAGGACGTCGGCCTCGCCGACCCGCAGGCGCTGCCGCAGATGTTGGCCGCCTGGGACGCCTACCAGCGCCTCGGCACGCCGGAGGGTGAGCTCGCCCTGGCGCAAGCCACCCTTTACCTGGCGCTGGCGCCCAAGAGCAACGCCGTCTATCGCGCCTACGGAGACGCCCGCCGCACCGTCGAGGAGCGCCCCGCCGACCCGGTGCCGAAGGTCATCCGCAACGCCCCGACGAAGCTCATGGACCGCCTCGGCTACGGCGGAGGCTACGTCTACGCGCACGACACCGAAGAGGGCGTCGGCGGCCTCGACTGCCTACCGGAGACCCTTGCCGGCACCACCTTCTACCACCCGACCTCGCGCGGCTTCGAGGCCGAGCTGGCCGATCGTCTCGCCCGCTTTGCCGAACTGCGCCGGCGTGCCGCCAAGCGCCTCACGCGCGACGATTAGGCGAGTCCGCCGATCGGCGGCTGCGCTCGGCGGCGGCGCCGAAGTGCGCAACCGCCCTTCGACCGCGAGCGGTCAGGCGGCCGCGATCTCCGCCACCAGCGCTTCGGTGAACTCGGTGGTGGTGGCGGTGCCGCCGAGGTCGCGGGTGAGCAGACCGCGCTCGGAGACGACCTTTCCGATCGCGGCTTCGATGCGCGCCGCCGCCTCCTCGTTGCCGAGATACTGCAGCATCAGCACCGCGCTGCGGATCAACGCCAGCGGGTTGGCGAGGTTCCTGCCGGCGATGTCCGGGGCGCTGCCGTGCACGGCCTCGAACACCGCCGCCTTCTCGCCGATGTTGGCGCCGGGGACGACGCCGAGGCCGCCGACGAGGCCGGCGACGAGGTCCGAGACGATGTCGCCGTAGAGGTTCTCGCACAGCAGCACGTCGTACCGGTGCGGGTTGACGACGAGCTGCATGCACATGTTGTCGACGATCTTGTCGTCGGAGACGATGTCGGGGTACTCGGCGCCGACGGCGCGGCAGCAGTCGAGGAACAGGCCGTCCGACAGCTTCATGATGTTGGCCTTGTGCACCGTGGTGACCCGCTTGCGCCCCTGCTTGCGCGCGTACTCGAAGGCGAAGCGGGCGATGCGCGTCGAGGCGACGGCGCTGATGATCTTGAGGCTCTCCATCACCCCCGGCACCACCTCGTGCTCGATGCCGCTGTAGAGCCCCTCGGTGTTCTCGCGCACCACCACCAGGTCGACGTTCTCGAAGCGCGCCGGCACGCCGGCGAGCGAGCGCACCGGCCGCAGGTTGGCGTAGAGCACGAGAGCCTTGCGCAGCGCGACGTTGACCGAGCGGAAGCCCTTGCCCACCGGTGTGGCGATGGGTCCTTTCAAGGCGACGCCGTTGCGCAGGATCGAGTCGAGCACCTCCTGCGGCAGCGGGTCGCCGTGGCGGGCGAGCGCCTCGCCGCCGGCGCTGTGGCGCTCCCACTCGAAGTCGGCACCGGCCGCCTCGAGCACGCGCAAGGTGGCGGCGGTGACCTCGGGACCGATGCCGTCGCCGGGGATCAGCGTGATCGTTCGCGTCATAGGGCGCGAATCATCGCACGCGGTGGCAGAGGTCTCAGTCGAGAGCGCGCAGCTCGGTGAGCTTGGCCACCACGTCGCGGTAGTTGCTGTTGATCCCGTACAGCTCGACGAAGGTCTTGCGCGCCGCCGCCTCGTCGCCCATCTGGAGGTAGACGTTGCCCATGTCGTAGAGCAGCGACAGCGTCACCTCCTCCTTCATGTCGGGGGCGGTGAGGCCGCGCTGGTACCACTTGACGGCCAGCTCCGGCAGCCCCTTCTCGAGGAACGAGACGCCCAGCATCGAGCAGCAGTCGACGAGGTGGATCGGGTCCTTGGAGGCGAGCTGGAACTCGCCGATCGCCTCGTCGAGCAGCCCCATCTCGCGGTAGGCGATGCCGAGGTTGTAGTGGGTGTCGTAGTCCTCGGGCGAGAGGTTCTCCGCGACGCCCTTCTTGAACCCCTCGACGATCTCCTCGAGCGTCGGCTCCTCGCTCTGGGCGAGGATCTCGCCGCCGATCTTGCTCTCCTCGACGCCCAGCTCCTCCTCGAGCTCGGCGGCGAGGTCGAAGAACTCGTCCTCGTCGTCGAAGAGGCGGTCGGGGCTCGCCGCGGCGGCCGCCTTGGGGTCCTCGCGCAGCCAGTCCATGCCGGTGTCGTCGAGGTCGGGCACGGTCGAGGGGTGGCGCTCCTCGGGGAGCACGATGTCGGGGAGCTCGTCGTCGAAGCCGGTGGCGTCGTAGAGCTCGATCGGCGGAGCGGCCGGCGCCGACGGCGGCGGCACCAGCGGTGGCAGCACGACCGGCGCGTGCGGCTGGGCCGCGGCGGGAGGAGGCGCCGCTGCAGCGGCAGGCGGCGGCCCCGCGGCGACGGCAGGGCGCGGGGCCGGTGTCGCCGGCGCGGCAGGAGCTTCAGGAGCAAGGGGCGGCGGCGGCGGTACCGCGCGCTGGTGGCGCCGCGGGCCGTGGCGCCGCGGCGGGCGGCGCGCGGCGCGGGCGCTGCGGGTTTCGGCTTCGCCGGCCGCTGGAAGCCCGAGGCGATCGCGGCGAGCGCGTCGTCGATCGAGCTCTTCTTCTTCGCCGGCGGCGCCAGTGGCGGCTTCGGCGCGGCCGGCCGCGGCGCCGGCGTCGGCGCCGGCTGCTCGAGCGATTTGAGAAGCTGCGAGACGCGCTCCTCCTGCGCCGAGCGGATCGGCGCCACCGTCTCGCCGGAAAGCGTCATGCCGGCGCGCGCCAGCTTCGCCAGCACCCGCTCCCAGACGTCGCTCGCCCGCCGCTCTTCGACGACGTGGCGCAGCCGCCGCACGGCGGACTCGACCCTGCCCGCGTCGCCGCCGCGGATCTGCAGGTCGACGAACAGCTGCAGCGCGTCGAGGTGATGGGGCTCGCGGTGGAGCACGTGGTCGAGCCGCTCGAGGGCCTTCTCCTCGAGGTTGTACTTGGCGAACACCTCCGCTTCGGCGAGGAGGTCCTGGACGCGCGGCTCCTCGACGGGCGGCGGCGGAGGCGGCGGCTCGGGCGCCCGCGGCGAAGGGGTGGGCGTCGGCGTCGCGGCGTGGGCCGCTGGAGGCGGGGCGGCTTCCGCCCAGCCAGCCTCGGCCTCTTCGAGCTCGAGCTCGAAGCCCGCCTCGGCGTCGAAGCCGGCGATGTCCTGCTCCGCCGGGGCCATCTCGTCGAGGAGCGCCCCGGGCTCGGGCTCGACGGCGAGATCCGAGAGGTCGAGCTCGAGCTCGACACTCTCCTCGAGGCTCTCTTCCACCCGCTGCGGCGCCACCGGCTCCTCCCAAGGCAGCCGGGTCTCCTCGAACGATTCGAGCGCCTCCTCCGCCGGGGTCGCCGCACCGGCGTCGAGCGCACCCGCCTCTTCCATCTCGATGTCCGGCATCTCGAGGTCGGGCATCTCGAACTCGAAGCCCGACTCGCGCGCCCCCGGAGTCCAGCCCTCCGCCTCGCCGCCGGCCGCTTCGGGCGCCTGCGTGCCCCACGTCTCCCCCGGCGCCTCCTCGCGCGGCTCCGGCGGCGGTGGCCGCCGCTCGGCGGGGCGCTGGAAGGCGGTGCCCGGCGCGTCCATGTCGGCCGGCGGCGCCACCAGGCTCCCCGACGGTTCGTCGATGTCGAGGATGAAGAAGTCGTCCTCCGACTCCTCGACGGGCGCGGCGCGCGGCGGCTCGCTCGGCCGCGGCGTTGGCGCCGTCGCCGGGGGCATCGGCGGCGCTGCCGCGGACATCGACGGCGGCGGCAGCGTCTCGCGGCCGTCGCCGCCCGCGCGCGGCCGCGTCATCGTCTGCATCTGCTCGGTACTGTCGCCCTGACGCAGGCCGGCGATCCGCGCCACCTTCTCGGCCTGCGGGTTGGCCGCCACCGCGGAAGCGAGCAGCTTCGCCGCCGCACCCGTGTGGCCGGCGTCCTTGATCCCCAGCACCGCGTCGGTGATGAAGCCGAGGTCCTCGGGGTAGACCTCGATCGCCCGCTGGTAGACCCGCACCGCCTCCTCGACACGGCCGTGCTGCAGCATCAGCTCGGCGATGGTGCGGTAGGAGCGCAGCGCCTTGTCCCACAGCTGCCCCTGCTGGTACAGCTCGGCGAGCTTCAAATGGTGCGACGGGTTGTCGGGCTCGAGCTCGACCATCTTGAGGAAGATGTTGATGGCCGCCGCGTTGTCGTGGTGCTTGAGGTAGTAGTCGCCCAGCACCTGGTACTGGGTGCGCGCCTCGTTGATCAGGCCCTGCTTGTGGTAGAGCGCGGCGAGGCTCTCGTACACCGCCAGCCGCGTCGGGTCGAGCTTGATGATCTTCTTGTAGATCGCGATCGCTTTGACCAGGAAGCCGTCTTCCGTGTACTGCGCCGCGATCTGCGCGAACAGCCGCACCGCCTCGTCGATGCGCGAGATGCGGGCGTAGAGGTCCCCCAGACGGTTCAGCGTCGAAACGTCGTTGGGGTTCTCCTTGAGTACCTTGAGGTACTCCTTGATGGCGGAGTCGATCCGCCCCTTGGCGACGTACTTCTCGGCGACCTTGACGACTTGCTCGCGCTTGGTCACCGCGTCACCTCAAACCTGCGAGCCGGGCCCTGCCGCGGCAGCGGGCCGCTGTCCTACGACTCGGCCTCCCTGGCGAGGTCGTCGCGCCGCTCCTGATGCGGGCCGCCTTGCCCTGCAGGTCGCGCAGGTAGTAGAGCTTGGCGCGGCGGACGTGGCCGCGGCGCACCACCTCGAGGCGGTCGATGGAGGGCGAGTGGAGGGGGAAGACGCGCTCGACGCCGACGCCGCCCGACACCTTGCGCACGGTGAAGGTCTCGCGGATGCCGCCGCCCTTGCGCCCGATCACCACGCCCTGGAAGACCTGGATGCGCTCCTTGTTGCCTTCCACCACCTTGACGTGCACGCGCAGGGTGTCCCCGGCACGGAAATCCGGCAGCCCGTCCTTGAGGAACGGGGCTTCGATGACTCTCAACGCTTCCATGGGATCGCTCCTTCTAGGGGGCCTCGACGCCGCTACCGCTCCGGCGGGCTTGCCGGCCGAGTTGCCCAGCCGGGCACCCGCTCCGAGTCGAGGACTGCATATTATCGGTTCCCGTCCCGTCACTTGCAAGTTTCGGCATTGGGGCTCGACCCAGTGCCCAACGCTTCCAGCACTGCTCGCTGCTCTGCCGAGAGAGGCGCCGCGGCCAGCAGGTCCGGGCGCTTCTTGGCCGTGGCCCTGAGCGCCTCGCTGCGGCGCCAGCGCTCGATGGCGGCATGATCGCCGGAGAGCAGCACCGGCGGCACCGCCAGCCCCTCCACCACCGCCGGCCGCGTGTAGTGCGGATGGTCGAGCAGGCCGGTGCGGAAACTGTCGCGCTCGACCGAGCTCTGCTGTTGCACGACGCCCGGCACGCAGCGCGACACCGCCTCGACGAGCACCATCGCCGGCAGCTCGCCGCCGGACAGCACGTAGTCGCCGATCGAGACCTCCTCGTCGACCACCAGCTCGCGCACCCGCTCGTCGATCCCCTCGTAGCGGCCGCAGAGCAGCAGCAGCTCGGGCTCGGCGGCGAGCTGCTGCACCTTGGCGTCGTCGAGCCGGCGCCCCTGCGGCGACAGCAGCACCCGCCGCGGCGAGCGCCCGGCGGACAGCTCGCGCACGGCGCGCAGCCAGGGCGGCGCCCTCATCACCATGCCGCCGCCGCCGCCGTAGGGCTCGTCGTCGACGACGCGGTGCGGGTCGTCGGTGAAGTCGCGCAGGTCGCGCACCTCGACCTGCAGCCGGCCGCTCTGCCGCGCGCGGCCGATGAGGCTGGTCGCGAGGAACTCCCCGAACAGCTCGGGGAAGATGGTCAGGACGCCGATCCACATGCCTCGATCAACCCTTCCGGGCAGGTCCCAGAGGATGCGGCGACCGGCGACGTCCACCTCGGCGAGGTAGGCGTCGACGAACGGCAGCAGCAGCTCGCGCCCCGGCTTGCCTTCGCCGGCGGCAGCGACGACGCGCAGCAGGTCGCCGCCGCCGCCCTCGACCACCTCCGTCACCTCGCCCAGCTCGCCGGCGCGGCGATCCGTGCAGCGGCAGCCGACGAGGTCGAAGTGGTACTAGCTCCCCTCCGGCGCCGGCGGCACCGCGGACGCCGCGACCTCGAGCAGGGAACCCCGGATCGCCTCCGCGGCGGTGCGGTCGTCGATTCCTTGCAAGCTCAACAGCAGGCGATCCTTGTGGCGGGAAGTGACGGGGCGGACGGCGGTGACGAGGACGGGGCGCGGCGAGGCGCCGGGGGAGGTCAGGAGCAGCGAGGCGCCGGCGGTGAAGCGGCCGGGCACGTCGGAGAGCACGTCGACGGCGACCTCGCCACGCAGGCCGTGCGCGGCGGCGATCCGGCCCACCGCAACCCGCTCGGCCGCGACCTCCGAGCTCGCACTGGCTGCTCCGGGCGGCCGGCGGCGCGGCCGTTCAGCCTCGGTCTTACCGTTCTTGGTCTTGCCGACCCGGGCTCTCCCCGGGCTCGCGGATCTTGAGGTCATAGCTGATGCCGAGCTCGTCGCCGCGGCTGCGCAGCAGTGCGCGCAGCGCCTGGGCGGTGCGGCCGCCGCGGCCGATGACGCTCCCCATGTCCTCGCCCGCCACCTCGAGCTCGAGCACGTGCATGCGGCCGCGCGTCTGCTCGCGCACGCGCACGGCGTCGGGCTGCTCGACGAGGTGCCGGACGACCCGGGCGAGGTCGCGGGCGGCGTCGTCCACTCGGCGGCTCCGGCCTAGGCCTGCGGCTGCGCAGCCGCTGCCGGTTCGGCCTTCGCGGTCGCCGGCGCCGGCTGCCGTGCCAGCAGCTTGGAGACCGTCGGCGACAGCAGCGCGCCCTTGCTGACCCAGTGGTCGACGCGCTCGCGATCGATCGACACCACCGCCGGCTGCTTGCGCGGGTCGTAGTAGCCGATCTCGTCGAGGGCGGCGCCGGTGGGGACCTTGCGGGCGTCGGACACCACCACCCGGTAGAACGGGTGGTTGCGCGAGCCCATGCGACGGAGACGAATCTTCACCATCTGGCGTTCCTCAACTCGATTGCGGGTTAGCTACGAAGCGAAACGGCGGGTTGATCCCGGCCGGAGCGGCGCGTGATGATAACAGACGGCTGGTGATGGGCCAATCGGCGGGGGCGCCCCCTGCCCCTAGAGGGGCAGGGGGACGGGGGGATAGGGGTGAAACGAAACCCAGGGGAGGGGGTCGGGCGGGGGGTGGCAGCGGGCTTTAGCCCGCGGGGCGGGAACGTCCCATCAGCCGCCGCAGCATCTTCCCCTGCCCGCCCTTGAGCATCTTCTGCATCTGCTGGTACTGCTTGAGCAGCTGGTTGATCTCCTGCACGTGGGTGCCGGAGCCGCCGGCGATCCGCTTCTTGCGCGAGCCGTCGAGCACCTGCGGCCGCCGCCGCTCGAGCGGGGTCATCGAGTCGATGATCGCCTCCACCCGCTTGAGCCGGCCGTCGTCGACCTGCATGCCGTCGAGCCCGCGCAGCGGTCCCACCTTGGGCAGCATCTCGAGGATCTGCGACATCGAGCCCAGCTTGCGGATCTGCCGCATCTGGTCGCGCAGGTCCTCGAGAGTGAGCTGGCCGCTGCCGATGCGGCCGGCGAGACGCTCGCGTCTCCCCCTGGTCGAGCTCGCGCTCGGCGCGCTCGATGAGCGACAGCACGTCGCCCATGCCGAGGATGCGCGACGCCATCCGCTCGGGCTGGAAGAGCTCGAGGTCGTCGGACTTCTCGCCGGTGCCGGCGAAGCGGATGGGCACCTTGGCGACGGTGCGGATCGAGAGCGCCGCCCCGCCGCGCGAGTCGCCGTCGAGCTTGGTGAGGATGGCGCCGGTGAGCGGCAGCGCGGCGGCGAAGGCGCCGGCGCTCTTGACCGCGTCCTGGCCGGTCATGGCGTCGGCGACGAACAGCATCTCGGAGGGCTTCAGCCGGTCGGCGAGGCGCTTGACCTCCGCCATCAGCGCCTCGTCGACGTGCAGGCGGCCGGCGGTGTCGAAGACCAGCACGTCGTGGCCGCGGTCGCGCGCCACCTTGAGGGCGCGGTCGGCGAGCGCCTCCACCTTCTCCCCGGCCTCCGGCGTCACCACCGGCACGCCGACGCCGCGGCCGACCTGCACCAGCTGCTCGACGGCCGCGGCGCGCTGCAGGTCGCCGGCCACCAGCAGCGGGTGGCGGCCCCGCGCGTGCAGCCGTTTCGCGAGCTTGCCGGCGGTCGTCGTCTTGCCCGAGCCCTGCAGGCCGCAGAGCAGCACCACCGCCGGCCGGCCGTCGAGCCGCAGCTCCGCCCCGTCGTCGCCCAGCAGGGCCACCAGCTCGTCGCGGACGATCTTCACCACCTGCTGGCTGCCGGTGAGGCTGGCGAGCACCTCCTCGCTCGACGAGCGCTCGCGCACACGGTCGACGAAGGCCTTGACCACCCGGAAGTGCACGTCGGCCTCGAGCAGCGCCATGCGGATCTGCTTGAGGGCCTCCTCGAGCACCTCGGGGGTGATCCGGCCCTCGCCGCGGAGGTCGCGGAAGACCGCTTGGAGCTTTCCTTGCAAGCCGTCGAACATCGTGATTCCTCGCGCCTTTGCTCGCCGGGGCCGTCGGCCGTCCCGACGGCGACCGCCCATGGTAGCAGCGGCCCTACGGGCTGGCTGCCTACGGGACCGCCCTCCCTCCCTGCTTGACAGCCGCGGGGATTCCGTTAGGATCTTCGGCCAGTCGCGGTTCCGATCCCGCCCGCCCGGGAGGGAACAGCGCAACGAGGGCGAAAACCCTCAGGGCGCTAGTCGGAATCGAACCTGGATAGACAACACACTCACACTAGAGAAAACGCCAGTGACTGCATCTGTGTCCGGGAAGGTCCAGACGGCCTTCCCGCTTCATTTACATCTTCCCGAGTTCGAGCTTGCGAAGGCAACATGCTCGACCCTCGACGACGGCAGGGGCTGCCGGCGCCGAGAGCCGCGTAGGCAATGGAGCTCTACGCGAGCGATTTTTTAACCGTTGGACCGAGGGAGAGTTGACGTCATGAAGAAGATCACCGTGTGGATGCTGGCTCTGGTGTTGGTGTCGGGCGTGGTCGCGCTCACCGGCTGCAAGAAGGCCGAGGAGACCGACAACGCCGCCACCGGCGAGGCCTACGCCGAGGCGACCCCCACCCCGATGGAGGCGCTGCCGGAGGCCACCCCGATCCCCGAGGTGACGCCTGTCGCCGAGGCGACCCCGACCCCGGCCGCTCAGTAACCGGCCTCCACTGCCTCGCGGAAGAAGCGGGAGTGCCCTCGCGGGCCTCCCGCTTTTTCTTTTCGCCACCCCTCACTCCCCAACCCCTCTCTCCCCTCGCCGGGAAGAGAGGGGCCCAGAAGCTCAGCTGGCTTTCGTGACTCGTTCGACTTCGCTCGGCTCCGCTTCCACCGTCGGCGTCGCCCGCTCGCCCGCGATGATCAGCTTGGCGAAGCGAACGAAGTACTCGACGCCCGAGTAGACGGTGACGATGAGCGAGGCCCAGAGCGACAGCGGCGCCAGGTGGCTGAACTCGCCCAGCTGGTTGTAGATGATCAACAGGCTGATGGCGATTACCTGCACCGTCGTCTTCACCTTGCCGGCGACGCTGGCGCCGATCACCACTCGTTCCGCGGCCGCGAAGCTGCGCAGCGCCGACACCGCCAGCTCGCGCGAGATGATCGCCACCACCATCCACGCCGGCACCAGCCCCGGGTTGAGCTCGACCAGCGAGATGAAGGCCGCGGCGGTCAGGATCTTGTCCGCCGCCGGGTCGAGCAGCTTGCCGAGCCGCGTCTCGAGGCGGAAGCGCCGCGCCACCCAGCCGTCGAGCAGATCGGTGAGGGAAGCGAGCAGGAAGACGCCGAGCCCGACGAACTCCTTGTTCGTCGAACTTGGTCAGCAGCACCACCACCAGCAGTGGCACCATCAGGATGCGGAGCAACGACAGCAGGTTGGGGAGGTGCCGCGGCAGGCGCATGGTCACGTCATGGGGCGCCTCATCTGGTGACGGTTGTACTCGTCCGCAGGCGGGCGTGCGAATGCTCGGCGAGCGAGCGCCGCGGATTCTAACAGCGGCTCAGCCGCCGGTTGCGGGCTGCAGCATCGCCGGCTCGGCGGCGACGGGGAGGCTCGCCGGCACCACCGTGCCCGGCGCGGGGGCGGTCATCGCCGCCGGCACGATCCGGGTAGCCGGCATCGCTGCGGGCGCGGGCGCCGCGGCAGGGGCCGGCCGGGCGGCGGGCTTGGAAGCGGCGGGAACCACAGAGGCGACGGCGGCGACGGCGGCAACGCGGGGCGTCGCGGCGACCGGAGGCTCCGCCGGCGGCCGCGCCGCGGCGCGCAGGGTCCCCTGCGCCAGCGCCTGCTGCAGCGGCGAGGCGACGAGCGGCTGCGGCGAGGCCGTTGAGCGCCGGCGGCGTGCCGCCGCTCGAGAAGGCGAGCATCAGCGAAGAACCGGTGCCGCGGTAGAGCGTCAGCACGCGGTCGACGTAGTCGCGGGTCTCGGCGTAGGGCGGGATGCCGCCGTGGCGCTGCACCGCGTTGGGGCCGGCGTTGTAGGCGGCGATGGCGAGCTCGAGGCGGCCGGGGAAGCGGTCGATCATCTGCCGCAGGTAGGCGACGCCGCCGCGGATGTTCTGCTCGGCGTCGTAGCGGTCGCCCACCTGCACCATGCGCGCGGTGCCGGGCATCAGCTGCATCAGCCCCACCGCCCCGGCGCGCGAGCGCGCGCGGTGGTTGTAGCCCGACTCCACCTGCACGATCGCCTGCACCAAGCGGGCGTCGAGGCCATGGCGGTCGGCGTGCTCGCGGATCCAGTCGCTCCACTCGGCGACCGGCACCGGCCGCAGCCGCAGCGTCCGCGGCGTCGACAGCGACGAGGCGGCACCGTCGTTGTAGATCTCCAGCGTGCCGTCGGCGGCGGACGCGGGTCTTGACCTCGGCACCTACGGGCGGGCAGACGAGCGCCGGCAGCAGCACCGCGAGCGCACAACCCACGTCCAGCTCCGCCGTCTCGGCATCGTCGTCCTCTGGATTTCCAGAATGGATTTCTGACGTTTCGCTGCGCGATCTTAACAGAGCCCGAGAACAGCGCGCTGTGACCCGTGTATTCCCCGCGCGCGAGCGTTTTCGCACCGCCGCAACGCCGACCCCAACCGGCGGTGGTGCCCGCCGCGCGACCTACTGCCCGCCGTAGTCGGCGAGCTGGTGCGCGACTTCGTCGACGGCGGCCTCGAGCGCCTGCGGCAGCTTCTCGGGCGTCCTTGCCGCCGGCCTGCGCGAAGTCGGGGCGGCCGCCGCCCTTGCCGCCGACCACCGCCGCCGCCGCCTTCACCAGGTTGCCGGCGTGAACGCGGCCGACGAGGTCGGCGGTCACCGCGGCCACCAGCGACACCTTGCCGTCGCCGCGGGCGCCGAGCACCACCACGCCCGAGCCGAGCTTCTGCCGCAGCATGTCGGCCATGTTGCGCAGCTCGTCGGGCGGCGCCGGCGGCACCTCGCGGGCGAGCACCTTGACGCCGCCCACCTCACGCGCCTGCTCGGCCGCAGCGGCGCCGCTGCCGGCGACCAGCTGCCGGCGCAGCTGCGCGAGCTCGCGCTCGCTCGCGGCGAGCCGCTGGTGCAGCGACCGCGCCTCGTCGGCGGCGCGCTCGAGCGGCGCGCCGAGCGCCGCCGCGACGTCGGCCGCGAGCGCCTGCCGCGCCCGCACCTGCTCGACGGCGCCGCGACCGGTGAGCGCCTCGATGCGCCGCACGCCGGAGGCGATGCCGCGCTCGCGAGGTGACGCAGGAAGAGGCCGATCTCGCCGGTGTTGCGCACGTGGCAGCCGCCGCAGAGCTCGAGCGAGAAGCCGGGCACCTCGACGGTGCGCACGCGGTCGCCGTACTTCTCGCCGAAGAGCGCCATCGCGCCGCGCGCCACCGCCTCCTGGTAGGCCCTGCACGCAGGATGCGCGTGGCGATCGCCTGCCGCACCCGCTCGTTGACCAGGTCCTCGATCGCGGCGCAGCTCGTCGGCGGTGAGCGTGACGGCCGAAGGTGAAGTCGAAGCGCAGCCGGTCGGGGTGCACCAGCGAGCCCGCCTGGCGCACGCCCTCGCCGAGCACCTCGCGCAGCGCCGCGTGCAGCAGGTGCGTCGCGGTGTGGTTGCGCTCGGTGTCGCGGCGCGTCGACTCGCCGACCGCGAGCGTCGACCTGCGTGCCCGCGCTCGAGCCGCCCCTCCTCGACCGCGCACGTAGTGGTAGACGACGCCGCTGGCGAGCTTCCTGCGTGTCGGTGACCGCGGCGCGGCCGCCGTCCCAGCGTCATCGCGCCGCGGTCGCCGACCTGGCCGCCCGACTCGGCGTAGAACGGCGTCGGTCGAGGACCACGACGCCGCTGCTCGCCGCGTCGATCGCGGCCGCCAGTGTCGACGGCGGCGCCCGACTTCGCCCTCGACCAGCGGATGCGCGGCGAGGACGTCGGCGCCTTCGACGCGTCGAGCGTGTCGTAGCCGACGAACTCGCTCGGCGGCAGCCGCCCGCGAGCGAGCCCTGCGCAGCGCGCCCGCGTCCTTCTGCGCGCTCGCCGGTGGCGTCGCGCGAGCGCTGCCGCTGCTCTTCGAGCGCCGCCTCGAAGCCCGCCTCGTCGACGGCGAAGCGCTCCTCCTCGGCGATCTCGCGGATCACCTCGAGCGGCAGGCCGTAGGTGTCGTAGAGCTGGAACGCGGCAGCGCCGGCGAGCGTGCTGCCGCCCTCGCGCCGCGCCCGCTCGATCGCCTCCTGCACCTGCCGCGCGCCGCCGGCGATGGTGGCGAGGAACTTCTCCTCCTCGCGCCCGCACGGTGGTCGACCGTCGCCTCGCGCGAGCGCGACGAGCTCGGGGTAGAAGCCGCCCATCACCTCGTCGAGCACCGGCACCAGGCGGTGCAGGAACGGCTCCTCGAAGCCGAGCCGCATGCCGTGGCGCACCGCGCGGCGCAGGATGCGGCGCAGCACGTAGCCGCGCCCCTCGTTGCCGGGGATGACGCCGTCGGCGAGCAGGAAGGTGACCGCCCGCAGGTGGTCGGCGATCACCCGCATCGCGACGTCGTCGGCGCCGTCGCCGCCGTAGCGCACGCTGCGACAGCTCCGCGGTGGCGGCGAGGATCGGCCGGAAGAGGTCGGTGTCGTAGTTCGAGGCGACGCCCTGCAGCACCGCGGTGACGCGCTCGAGGCCGGCGCCGGTGTCGATCGACGGGTTCGGCAGCGGCGTCATCGTGCCGTCGGCCGCGCGGTCGAACTGCATGAAGACGAGGTTCCAGATCTCGAGGTAGCGGCCGCTGTCGGTGCCCTCGTCCCACGGCACCGCCGGCCGGCCGGGGTGGAGGTCGACGTAGATCTCGCTGCACGGCCCGCAGGGGCCGGTGTCGCCCATCGCCCAGAAGTTGTCCTTGGCGCCGCAGCGGTGGATGCGCTCGGCGCGGCAGGCCGGAGATCTTGCGCCACAGCTCGGCGGCCTCGTCGTCCTGCTCGAAGACGGTGGCCGAGAGCACGCTCGGGCGACAGCCCCCAGGTGCCGGTCACCAGCTCCCAGCCGAACTCGATCGCCTCGGCCTTGAAGTAGTCGCCGAAGGAGAAGTTGCCGAGCATCTCGAAGAAGGTGTGGTGGCGCGGGCTCGGCCCGACGTTCTCGAGGTCGTTGTGCTTGCCGGAGACGCGCAGGCACTTCTGCGACGACACCGCGCGCTTGCCGGCCGGCGTCTCGCGGCCGAGGAAGTAGTCCTTGAACTGCACCATCCCGGCGTTGGTGAACAGCAGCGTCGGGTCGCCGTGCGGCACCAGCGGCGCGCTCGGCACCGGCAGGTGGCCGCGCTCCTTGAAGAAGTCGATGAAGCTCTGGCGGACGTCCTTGCTCTGCATGGCGATGTTCTCGGATTGGCGCCGGCGTCGCGCCGTCCTCGCGAGGAGCGCAGCGACGAAGCGATCTCGACGTCGAGATTGCTTCGGGCCTGCGGCCCTCGCAATGACGAGCCGCGGTCAGTCGGCGGGGGCGCTGTCGATGTCGGAATCGTCGAGCGCGTCCGACGCGCCCGACTCGTCGAGGACGGCGACGATAGCACGGCGCGAGAAACCCTTGCGGTCGAGGTGACGCGCCAGCGCGGCGCGCGCCGCGGGACCGCTCTCGCCGCGCCGCGCGCCACTGCGCCGCCGTCTCGCGGGCGCGCTGCAGATCGTCCTCGTCACTCGACCTCGGCGAGTGCGGCGCTCACCGCTTCGCCGCCGGCACCGCGGCGCCGCAGCTCGGCGGCGATGCGCGCGCGGCCCAGCCCGCGTCGCTGCTGGCGCTCGGCGACGAAAGCCCGCGCCGTCGCCTCGTCGTCGAGGTAGCCCTGCGGCCGCGCAGCGCGCCAGCGCCGCATCCACCTCCTCCGCCTCGTGCCCTTTGGCGAGCAGCTTCCGGCGCAGGTCGCCGCGGAAGTGCGCCGCTGCCGCGAGCAGCCGCAGCGCCCGCTCGTAGCCGGCGGAGCACCTCGACGCCGCTCACCGCTCGATCTGGAACGGGCTGTCCTGCATCTGCATGTCCGACTCGACGGCGCCGCGCAGGGTGCTCTCCATCTCCTCGCGCGAGACGTCGGAGGTGAACTGCACGCCCTGGATCTTGAGCTTGAACTCGTCGGGGTTGGTGGCGCGCTTGAGCGCCTCTTCGAGCGTGATCAGCCCGGCCTTGTAGAGCGAGAACAGGCTCTGGTCGAAGGTCTGCATGCCGTACTGGCTGGTGCCGAGCGCGATCTGCTCGCGGATGTACTTGGTCTTGTCCTTGTTCTCGATGCACTCGCGGATGTACGGCGTCACCCGCATCACCTCGACCGCCGGCACGCGGCCCATGCCGTCGGCGCGCGGCATCAGGCGCAGCGAGATGACGGCGCGCAGCACCTGGCCGAGCTGGATGCGGATCTGCTTCTGGTGGTGGGGCGGGAAGACGGCGATGATGCGGTTGATGGTCTCGGTGGCGTCGAGGGTGTGCAGCGTCGAGAACACCAGGTGGCCGGTCTCGGCGGCGAGCAGCGCCGTCTCGATGGTCTCGTAGTCGCGCATCTCGCCGACCAGGATGACGTCGGGGTCCTGGCGCAGCGCCGAGCGCAGCGCCTTGGCGAAGTCGCGGGTGTCGGACGCGATCTCGCGCTGGTTGACGATCGCCTTCTTGTCGCGGTGCAGGAACTCGATGGGGTCCTCGATGGTGATGATGTGGTCGGTGCGCAGGCCGTTGATGTAGTCGATCATCGCCGCCAGCGACGTCGACTTGCCCGAGCCGGTGGTGCCGGTGCACAGCACCAGGCCGCGCGACTCGTCGCAGATGCGCTCGAGCACCGGCGGCAGCATCAGCTCGCGGATGGTGAGGATGCGCGCCGGGATGACGCGCAGCACCAGGCCCACCGTGCCGCGCTGCTGGAAGATGTTGCAGCGGAAGCGGCCGAGGCCGGGCACAGAGTAGGCGATGTCGATCTCGAACTCTTCCTTGAAGAGCTGCTTCTGGCGGGCGTTCATGATCGAGAACGCCATCGCGATGGTGTCCTCCTGCATGAGCCGCTTGAGCTCGATCAGCGGCATCAGCTCGCCGTCGACGCGGATCACCGGGTGGCTGCCCACCTTGAGGTGCAGGTCGGACGCCTTGCGCTCGACCGCGATCTTCAACAGGTCGTTGATGTTCATGCGCGGGCTCCTCGCCGATTGCGATCCATGGTAAGAGCTGGGTCCAGCAGTGTCAATTTCCGCGGCGACCGTGCTGGCGGCACCGCCGCTCGAGGTCGTGATAGCTTGATTTCGCAATCCTGCGATCGAGAGGAGAGGAGTGAGCACGCGCGAGGGGGCCCAGCACCCCTGGATCGCTCGTACCTTCAGCGTCGAGAGCGGCCCGCCGAGCTGGCCTCGCGGTGCCGTTAGCGAGCGGGACTTGGTGCGCCTGCTCGACGCGCTCGTTGAGCCGAAGCCGGGAAGGCAGCCGAAGAACTACTTCGTCCTGCTCGTCAGCCCACATCGCAACGGTAACAGCGCACTGCTCGCCAGTCTATTGCCGCTCATCGGGCGCGGGCGGCTGCTCGCCACGCTGCACCTGTCTTGGGCCAAGGGATGGGATCCCCAGCAATACCCTCGACTGCTTGAGGCCTTGCTCCCGGCGTTTCGCACCTCGCAGAAAATCCGCGACCGGTTTCACCTGCGGCATTCGGCACCGCGGCGGCGACTCGCCTACTTCCTGCTCGACGTCCTAGTGCCGGTGATCGTCTTCCTGCTCGTCGAGCTGCTGTTCGCGATCCTGCTCGGAAACTCGCCGCACGGCGTGAGCGAGGCGCCCACTGCGCCGCTGCAGCAACTCCGCGACATCCCCGGCTGGGCGCACCTCACCTGCGTTCTCGTCGCCTTCGCCGTCGAGTTCCTCAACCGCAAGCGCGAGCTGTTGCTGGAGACCTTCCACCGGCGGCGGCCGCCGCCGGGCTACCAGCTCGAAGACGACGACCGCGAGCTCCTGGCCGGGGGCGCGGCGCGCGACTTCAAGCCCCTGGTAGAGGAGATGCACGCCAAGCTCCCGGGCGCCGCGCTCCTCTGCGTCGACCGTAGCGACGGCTTGGACGCCTTTTCGGAGGAGGCGTTGCTGCGCTTCCTGCTCGACGACAGCGCGCGCCAACACGGTAACCGCCTGGTGCTGCTGCACACACCCGACCGCGAGAGCCTGCTCTACCGCAAGCTGAAGAAGCTCAGCGCTGAGTTCGTCAACCCCGAAGAGACCTTCTTTGAGCTCAGGCTGCAGCCGGTCAGCGTCGAGGACCGCAAGCGAATCGCGACAGCGCTGGGCAGAGACGAGCGCGACGCGCAGGCGCCCACCCTGGTCGCCGACCTAGTCGAGAGCGACACCCCGCGCCGCGCAGGCCTGCGCAGCGCTTGGGCCGAGCTGGTACAACAGGAGGAGGAGCTGGCCGGCAGATCCGCCGACGACGAGCCGGGGCCGGCGCTACTGCTCGCCCTGCTCGCCGCCGGCGGTGCGCGCGGGCCGCGGCAGTACGGCCTCAAGGAGCTGCGACGCATCCTTACCGCCCAACGGAAGACCTTCCAGCGCTGGACGGCGGCCTTCGGCCGGCGCCCCTGGCACCCCTACAGCCTGCAGAGGCCGCTGCAGTACCTCAACGAGGGCTCCGACCTGCCGCTGATCGAGCGCCGCAACGCGGTGCAGGGCGACGCGCAGTGGATCGTCCCCGCCGAGGTGTGCCGCATCGTGCTCGACGAGCTGGGAAAGACGACCTCGTATCTCAGCGGCGTGCACACTTTCTGGGCGGTCTACCACAGCGAGCGCTTCGCCGCTCCGCCGGCGGGCACGCCGGCGCCGACGAGCGAGGAGCCGGACGAGATCGACGACGCCGAAACGGCCACCGACCAGTCGCTTGCCTCGGTCGTCGACCTCAACTGGCAGCTTTCCCGCGCGGCGCTGCCGCTGGCCGACCGTCAGGTGGTCAGTATCGAGGCGCACGCGCTGGGGCGCTCCCTGCTCGCCGCGTTCAACCGCGCCGTCGCCGAGCTGCTGGAGCGAGCGCAGTTCGGCCGGGCGCACGCGCTGCTGGTGCGCGCGCTCACCGAAGTGGTGGCCATCGACGGCCTGTGGGCAGCCGCCGACTTCGTCAGCGAGGTGGAAACACTCTCCGACCACGCCTGGCGGCTGGCGGCGATCCTCGGCGTCTCCGAGGAGATACTCGGCTTTCACAAGCTCCTGGCCGATCGCGGTGGCCGCACTGCCACCAAGGGGATCGAGGCCAGCGTCGCGATCTGGGACCTCTACTACCGCGGCATTGCCCTCGAAGAGTTCGACCGCGACGCGGCCATGGCCCACCGCATCTCAGGCGGTGACGCCGCGACCCGGGCTCGCCTCGAGAACCTCCGTCGCTACGCTCTCAACGTCAACCTCATCCGTTCCCAGGCCCTGGTCGTCGAGGGTCTCGAATTGCTCGGCAACGAGCTCGACGATGCTTCCCAAGCGGTGTTGCCCTACCTGCTCGAGCCGGCCGCGGCGCCGACGCCGGACCTCTTCGAGTATTTGGTCGGCATTCAGTGTGCGCGCGCCCGGTTCGGTCTAGGCGACCTCGCCGGTGGCTCCCAGGCGCTGCAGCAGCTGAGCGCTCGGGTGGCCGCCGCCGAGCAGAGTTGGGACAGCGAAGACCTCTTCGCCGAGGCAGTGTGGCACCTGGCGCGGGCCGAGGCCTGCCTGATTGGTCTCGAAGCGCTGACACACAACGGCTCCGTGGTGCTCGCCGACGACGCCTTCCGCGCCAGCATGGCGCTGACCTTCGGCGTCGCTCTCAGCGGGCACCCCGATTCGTCGGAGCTGTCACAGCGCCTGGCCGAGGAGGCCATTGACGCCCTCGAAGACGCTCACTTCCTGCAGAGGCTGTGCAATCTCTCGCTGGGCCAGGCTTGCCTTCTGGGGGCCCGTGTGCGGTTGGGGCGGGTGCTGCTCAAGCTCGGCATCACCGCCAAGGGCCACGAAGAGCTGGCGAGCTGGGAGCATGGTGCGGCGGTAACCCGGGAGATGCGGTGCAGCTGCCTGCACTTCGGCATCCTAATCACGCGGGCGCTGGCGCACACCGAGATCGAGGTCTGTTCGAGCTGCATTCGCTCAGCCTGCCAGGAGGCCCTGCGCCAGACCCTGGACCGCCCGGCGCGCCGTCTCGGTCGTTATTTCGGAGATGTGGTGCTGTACCTCGGCGACAAGGGCCTCTACCGGGAAGCCGCGGAAGTCATGGGCTACGCGCTGAGCGGGACGCCACCAGCAGCGGAGACCGCCGCCTATCTCGACTGGGTGAACCTCGCCGGCGACCGCGTCCAGTTCCTCCGCCTCGTCGGGGACGCCGCGGCGGCGAGGGCGGCGTTGGCGCCGGCCTGGGACCTCGATCCGGCCGGCTACTCCGAGCAGCTCCGCGACCGCGCGATGCACCTCTACCGACACCTTCACCTGCAAGCATGCTGGTGCTGCGAGGACCTCGAGGACAGCGCCAGCTGCCAGCACGGAGCTCGAGCGACTCCTGGCCACCCCAGAGGTGGACTTGTGGACTGGCTACCCGCACCTGATCCTCCAGCGGTGGAAACTCGACATGGCCGCCGAGCTGCCGCTCCAGCAGGCGATAGGGACTGCGGTCCACGCGTTTGGCCGCCGCCGGATCCGCGACAGTTACCAAGCCCAGCCGCTGCTGGTCCTTGGCCGCAAGCTGCTAGCAGCGACCGCCGGGCGGGACTTGCCGCCGGCGCTCCGAAACGAGGTGATCCTCTTCGCCAAGCAGGTCGTGCCGCGAGTCTCCGAGTGGGCGGGGATAGAGAACTCCCTATCCTTCCTCATTCAGGCGGTCTACGTGCCGGAGCTGGCCACCAAGCAGGTGCAGTCGCTGCATGAGGAGTTCTTCGCCCGCGAGGCGATGCTCGACAGCCGGATCGCCGAGCTCGACCGACAGCTGCGCAACCATCGGCCGGACATGCTCCTGGAATACATCCTCGGTCGCTTCGGGCACCGCATCGTTTGGCTCGACGAGCCAGATGGATTCGCGAGCGCCATGGCCAAGCAAATCGCGGCTTCGCAGCTCACCGACGTGCGCAGCGAGCAGATCGAGCGTTGCGTGGTGCTGGCGCGCAACGTCAGCTCGGACGAGGGGCGGCTGCTGGTGCACGGCGCGCTGCGGGCGCTGGTGGCGATCCAGAACCTCGACCCGCAGGCGGCCGGCGTCGCCGAGGCGCTGGGCCTGGAGATCACCTCCGCTATCTGGAGCGCCACCGAGGAAATCCTGCGCGCAGTAGCCTCACTCGAATTTGTCACCGCCAAGCTCGTCGAGGCGATGCAGACCTACCTGAAGATCTCCGAGGAATTCTCGCGGTCGGCGGTCTGAGAAGCGCGCGGCGGTGGCGATGGCCACGGCCAGCCACCCGATGACACAGCGAAGATAAGTCGCCGCCGAGTTGCGCCGTCAAGTGGCGCACCCTTTCGGCGCAGTGCCCCCAGCCAGCGGCGAGGGCGGCGGCGAGGGACGCGAAAGCCGGCGGACCCATCGCCCGTGCGCCGGGGCAAGGCGCGAGCGGAAGCCGGGTCGAGATGCGACCCAGCGCGCTCCCTCGTGACCCAGGCGGGCCGCGCGATCGCCCGCGTCTTCCCGCGCGAAGTCACTGCATCGAAACAGCTTGGCGATGGCGGCGTCACGGCCGCGCGATGGCATTGCGCCTGCTTCGCGCGTTCGCGGGACTTCGGATCCCATCCAGGAGGACTCATGGCCCACTCGTTTCGGCCGGCCCTCGTCGCGCTCGCATTCATCGTCGCCATCGGCGCGCCGCTTGCCGCGCAGCCGATCAGACAAGACACAGTCGAGCACGACGACTGCGAGGCGAACTTCATCGCCGCCGTCGGCGCCGACGCCTACCAGTTCTCGCCCGACCATCGCGGCGAGCTGGGCAGCGGTGCGCCTGTTCAGCGTCCTCTCCTACCAGGACGCGGCGGCGCGCGAGGAGACCGGGCGCGCCTTCTGGCGGCTGCAGGTCCGCTCGCCGCGGCGGCTGGTGCGACGAGGAGCGCGGCGTCGCGCCGCTCGCCGACGCTTCGGGCAGGCGCTCGTCGAGCACTACTGGAACGGCCGCGACGAGGAGTGGCGCCGGCTCCCCTCCGGCACCTACCGCTACACCTTCCAGGCCCGCTTCGTCTCCGACGCGCTCGGCGTCGAGCGCCGAGCGCTACGAGGACCTCGAAGGGGTGCGCCGGCATCGTCGAGGCGTTCGCCTCGACCGACGAGGTGATCGTCGACTACGCGCTCGCGCCGCAGCGCGCCGCCGCCTTGCGCAGCAGCGCCAAGGTCGGCTCCTGCCAGGTCCAGCAGCACGCGCCGATCGAGGCGGGCTTCGGCTACAACTTCTACTACGGCTCCACCCACGCGCACTCGAACTGGTCCGACGGCGGCCAGCCGACGACCGGCTGCACCTCCGGCAACGCCTACGGCAGCGGCACCTTCGCGCCCGCCGACGTCTACGACTACGCGCGCAACGTCGCCGGCCTCGACTTCTGGGTGATCAACGAGCACAACCACCTGATCAACGACGCGATGGCGACCAACAACTCGCTCCGGTCACCGAGGCGAAGGTGCGGCAGCGCTACCAGGACGGCCGCGCCGCCGCGAACGCGGCCACGGTCGAACGACGCCTTCGTCGGCATCTACGGCATGGAGTGGGGCGTCACCACCAACGCCGACCAGGGGCACGTCACGCTGATCGAGACGCCGATGCTGTTCGGCTGGGAAACCTGCACGACCTGCAACGGCCCGAACGCCGAGTGCACGCCCGGCACGAACTGCTACTTCGACGTCTTCACGCCGAAGCGCTTCGGCTATCTCACGCTCTACCAGCGGTCGGTGGAGAACCCCTCGCCGGCCGGCGCGCTCGGCATCTTCACCCACCCCGTCCACCGGCGAGTTCGACAACTACGCCTTCAACGCCAACGCCGACGACGCCATGCAGGGCATCGCCGTGCGCAGCGGTCTCGCGTTCTCGCACCGACGCAGACTGCGCGACGCCAACGTCGGCGCGACCGACTACTCGCCGCGCTGGCGCGAGGCGCTGAACAGGGCTTCCACCTCGGGCCGGTGGCCGACCACGACTCGCACTGCAACAACTACGGCGTGGGGATCCCGACGCGCACGGTCTACCTGTCCCCAACGGCGCCGCGCCGGTCGCTGACCAAGGCCAACGCTCCTCGCAGGCGCACAAGGCGCGGCACTTCTTCGCCACCGAGGACCCGAACGCGCAGCTCGTCTTCGCCACCAGCGACGGCGCGCACGTGATGGGCGACATCTTCAGCGGCCGGCGGCTCGACGGCCTGCGCGGCGGCCGTCTACGATCCCAACGGCGACGCGGTGTCAGACGATCGAGATCTGGCGCGGCCAGATCGGCGGCGGCGTTCCGAGCGTCGCCCTACCGCACGCTTCGCGACAGTCGAGCTTCTCGCTGACGCGAGAGCGCTCGACATCCGGCACCTACTACTACTACGTCCACGCCGTGCAGGCCGACGGCCACGACCTCTGGTCGGCGCCGATGTGGATCACCTTCGGCGGCGGTGGCGGCGGCGGCCTCGCCGTCGGCGGCTGGACGCTCACGCAGGCCAACTCTGCCGGCAACTACACGATGCCGGCGGGCACGACGATCCCCGCCGAGGGCTACCTGGTGATCGGGCGCAACGCCACCAAGGCGGCGTTCGAGGCTTTCTGGGGCGTCACGCTGCGGCGCAACGTCGTCTACCTCAACTCCGCCGGCGCCTGCCGGTGATCAACGGCGACGAGAACTACACGCTGCGCAACGCGCGCGGGCGCGACCGTCGACGGACGCGACCATCGACGATGGCGACCGGCGCGCGCAGAGCGTGCGGCGCAGCGACCCCTGCGGCGCGGCGAGCTCGGCGGCAAGCTGGACGGTCGGCGCCACCACCTCCGCCAACCCCGGGCAGCGGCGCCGCCGCCGGTTGCGGCAGCGGCGTGGTGATCAACGAGTTTGCCGACGCCAGCGGCACCGGCAACTACATCTACGAGTTCGTCGAGCTGCACAACGACTCGACTGGCGGCGGCGACACGCAAGCGCCGGCGACGGCGATCACCGCGCCGGCGAACGGCGCGACCGTCTCGGGCACCGTCTCCGTAACCGCTTCGGCGAGCGACAACGTCGGCGTGACGAGGGTCGAGTTCTTCCTCGACGGCGTGCTGCAGTCGCACCGACACGACCTCGCCGTACGCCTGGAGCTGGAACACGCGACGGCGAGCGAACGGCGCCCACAGCCTGACCAGCAAAGGCTACGACGCGGCAGGCAACGTCGGCACGTCGACGCCGTGCAGGTCACGGTGAGCAACGGCACGGACAACGTCGGCGGCTAGCGGATCTCGCAGGCCAACTCCACCCTCGACTACACCATCCCCGCCGGCACGATCATCCCCACCCACGGCTACCTGATCGTCGGCCGCAACGCCACGAAGAGCGCCTTCGAGGCGTTCTGGGGCGTGACGCTCGGCAGCAACGTCGTCTACCTCAAGCTCGGCGGACACGATGCCGCAGATCAACGGCAGCGAGACCTACAGCCTCTACAACGCGGCGGGGACCAAGGTGGAGGGGCCGACCTTCGGCATGGCCTCGGCGGCGGGCCAGAGCCTGCGCCGCATCGACCCCTGCAACTCGGTGGGCGCGAGCGCGAGCTGGAACGTCGGCGCCACCACGCTGGCGACGCCCGGCAGCGGCGCCGGCGCCGGGTGCGCGGGCGGGGTGAAGATCAACGAATTCTCCGACGCCGCCGGGACCGGCAACTACGTCTACGAGTTCGTCGAGCTGCACAATGACCGATGATCACCGGATGGACCGTTGATCCACCAAATGGATCGCTGATCGCCGCATGAATGAGTCGCGGCGGTGGTTCGAGGTGGCGACGCCCGTCACCGCCGCGTAATCTCTCTCCGCCTTCGTGCGTTAGGAGGGCAGGCCGCCACCGCGGCGTGGGGTTCGTGCGTGCGGACAGAGCGAGAGCGACCATGACGAGAGCCAGGATCGCGAGCTGGGCGTTCGCCGCTGTGCTCGTCCTCCTCGCCCTTGCCGCCGGCTACCGGGCCCTCGAGCGATACGTCGGCCGCGCCGCGGCGGCCTCGCCCGCCACCACCTCGACCTCGCCTGCGATCACACCGACGCCGCCCGCCATCGCCCCTTCCACCGCGACGGCGACTGCGGCCGACCAGGGCTTCCTCTACGGCCGCATCACCACCGTGGACGGCGCCACCTACGAAGGGCGTCTGCGCTGGGGGCGCGGCGAGGAGGCCTTCTGGAGCGACTACTTCAACGGCAGGAAGGGCAAGAACCCTTGGGCCGCCCAGGTGCCGCCCGAGCGGCTGCCGAAGACGCGCCCCACGATCGAGATCCTCGGCATCGAGATCCCTCGACGGCCGCGACCGGTCGACCTCGCCCGGCCCTTCATGGCGCGCTTGGGCGACATCGCTCGCATCGAGGCGCGCGGGCGCGAGGTGCGGGTGACGCTCAAGAGCGGCAGCGTCTTCGACGTCGACCGCTTCGAGGCCAGCGACTTCGACGACGGCGTGCGCGTGTGGGACGGCAGCGGCGGCGTCGTGAACCTCGACAGCCTGCGCATTCGCACCATCGAGCTCCTCCCGACCCCTCGCCTTGGCGAAGCCCCCGACCGCCTGCACGGCACCGTGCGCACGCGCCACGGCGACTTCACCGGCTTCCTCCAGTGGGACCGCATGGAGGGCGTCGGCTCCGACGAGCTCGAGGGCCGCGCCGGCGGCCGGGAGGTCAGCCTGCGCTTCGACACCATCCGCTCCGTCGCCCGCCGCCCACCCCTCGGCGTCCTGGTGACGCGACGCGACGGCCGGGAGATCGAGCTCTCCTACAGCCGCGAAGTCGGGTTCGAAAACCGCGGGACCTACGTCGACGACCGGCGCTACGGCCGGGTCCTGATCTCCTGGGGCGCCCTCGAGCGCGTCGACTTCGACGGCGCCGGGAGCGGCCCGGCGTACGGCGACTTCCGGCCGGGTGGCCCGCTCGCAGGCACGGTGACGACTCGCGACGGCCGCGACCTCACCGGCCGGCTGGTCTACGACCTCGACGAGAGCGAGACCACGGAGACGCTCGACGCCCCATCGCAGGGCGTCGACTACATCATCCCCTTCCGCTTGATCGCCTCGATCGTGCCGGCCGGCCGCGGAGAGGGCGGCGCCCAGCGCGCCACGGTCATCCTGCGTAGCGGCGAGAAGCTCCAGCTCGAGCCCACCGGCGATCTCGGCGAAGGGAACGCCGGCATGCTGATCTTCGTCGACGGCGGTCAGCGCCCCGAGTACGTGCCTTGGACCGATGTCGCACAGGTCGACCTCGACCGCCCGCCGGCGATGCACCCGTCGCCGGAACGGCCGTAAGATCGCCGCCCATGAAGAAGGACATCTGCGCCGCCCTCCTGCTCGGCCTCGCCATGGTCTCTGCCATCAAGGCAGAAGCCGCTTCCGTGGCCCACCTCGACGATCCCGTCTTCGGGTTCAGCGTCGACCTGCCCTCTATCGGTGACCCCAGCGGCGCACAGCTGGTTCAGCGCCTCATCGTCATGGGCCCGGCCGTCGATGGCTTCGCGCCGAACTGCAATCTCCAGATCCAGTACACCAACATGGGTCTCGACGCGTACCTCGAGCTGACGCGGAAGCAGCTCAGCGCACATGGAGCGTCGTTGGTCGCCGAGACGCGGCGTCCTACCTCAGGTCTCCCCGCAGCGGTCATCGAGTACACGGCAGGCAACGGCGGCCGTGGCCTTCGTCATCTCGCTTTGGCGGTCGCCGGATCGGACCGCGTCTGGCTACTCACCTGCACGGCGCTGGACACGTCGTTCTCGCAGCACCGACCGACCTTCGGCCAGATCATCGAGTCCTTCACCCCGAAGCAAGTGCCGTCCCCGAATCACCAGTGAAGGGAGGCGCACCAGAAGCTGACCGGTCGCCGCCCGTGAGTTGTCGCCAGTTCTCATGAACGACGCGCTGCCGTGCCTCGACCTGCTCGCAGCGACTCCCACCATCCTCCGCGGCCTGATGTCCGAGATCTCCGACGAGGATGCGCGATGGAAGCCGGCCGCCGGCCGTTTCTCGATTGCCGAGGTGCTCTCCCATCTCTCGCATTCCGAGTGGCACTGCTACCGCGCCAGGCTCGACCGGTTCCTCGCCGAGGAGCGTCCGGAGCTCGAGCCGGATGACGCGCAGATGCATCTCGACCTGTACCGCAACGCCGACCCCGAGGAGGCCTTCGGCCACTTCGAGGACCAGCGTGAGATCAACGTCGAGCTGCTGCGCGGCTTGCCCGCGGCAACCGGCGGGCGCAAGGCGTCGCATCGGTCGGCTGGCGAGATCACGCTCTCCCAGATGCTGCACGAGTGGGCGCTTCACGACCTCGGGCACATCCGGCAGATCGCGGAGCTGGTGCGCGCCCGGAAGTATCTCGCCGGGGCCGGCCCACTGGGCGAGGATTATCAGTTGAAGCCATGAGTCGGGCCCCCGGTGCTAGGATTCTCCGCAGGCACGCAGGTCCCCACGCTCGAGGTGAACAGCATGCCGCTCGAACAGGAGTGGGCTGCCGACGCTCTCTTTCGTCTCGCGGAGTGGACGAACACGACCGGCGAGGCGTACTTCCGCGGGCTCGTCCGCGGGCTTGCCGACGTCCTCTCGGTACGTTGGGTCTACCTCAGCAAGCTGCACCCAAGCCTGCCCGGCCATGCGCAGGTGGTTGCCGGTTGGGCTGATGGCGGGCCCGATGACAGCCTGGTGTACGACCTGGCCCACACTCCGTGCTCCGAGGTGTTGACGGGCGACGCGTGCTTCTACCCGACTCGGGTGGCCGAGCTGTTCCCCCTGGATCGCATGCTCACGGACCTCGCCGTCGAGGGCTACGCCGGCACGCCGCTGCGGGGGGCCGATGGAGAGGTAAAAGGCCTGCTGACGGTCATGCACGACCGCCCCCTCGACGACTCGAGGTGTCCCTGTGCGGTCCTCCAGCTGGTTGCCGGCCGCGCCGCCGCGGAGCTCGAACGAAGCCGCGTCGAGGCGCAGCTCCGCCGCAGTGAGGAGCAGATCCGGTTTCTCACCGAGTCCACTCCGGCGATGCTGTGGAGCGCTACGCCGGATGGAGGCGCCGACTACGTGTCCCTCCGCGCTGCGGAGTACTGCGGCATCTCCATCGACTCGTTGCTCGGCCTGGGATTCGTCCCGCACATTCATCCTGACGATGTGCCGCTCACGCTGCAGCAGTGGGCTCGCGCGCGCCAGACCGGCGAGCCGTTCGAAGCCGAGTACCGACTGCGGCGAGCGGATGGCGTCTATCGCTGGCACCTGACGCGGGCCTTGCCGCGGCGGGATGCGACGGGCGCCGTCGTGCGATGGTACGGATCCGTCGTCGACGTCGACGACCGGCGGCGCGCCGAGGAGGCTTTGCGAGAGGCGGACCACCGCAAGGACGAGTTCCTGGCCACCCTCGCGCACGAGCTGCGGAACCCACTGGCGCCGATCCGGCACGCGCTCGACGTGCAGGCGAGGTCCGGCGACGACGTCGCCGCCTGGAACGAGATGCGGGAGACCATGGAGCGTCAGCTCAAACACCTGGTGCGGCTGGTCGACGACCTGCTGGACGTGTCGCGGTTGACCACCGGACACATCACGCTGCGTCGCGAGCCGGTGGACGTCCGCGACGTGGTCGCCGACGCTCTCGAGACCTGCCGCGAGATGCTCGAGGCGAAGGAGCATCGCGTCATCACGCGTCTCTCGCCGGAGCCGCTGACAGTCGACGGAGATCGCCCGCGCCTGGTCCAGATCCTGACCAATGTTCTCAGCAACGCGGCCAAGTTCACCGAGCCGGGCGGCGAGGTCGTCATCGTCGCCGGCGAGTCCGACGGCACGATCGAGGTGCTCGTACGAGACAACGGCGCGGGGATCCCCGCGGAGCTGCTGCCGCGGATCTTCGATCTGTTCTCGCAAGGTGAGCGCGCCGCCGAACGGGCGCACGACGGCCTCGGCGTCGGGCTCGCGCTCGCCCACCAGCTGGTCGGCATGCATGCAGGCACGTTGACCGCCGCGAGCGAAGGCGTCGGCCACGGCAGCGAATTCCGGATCCGTCTGCCCGGCATGAAGGCCGTCCCCGCGCACCATTCGGCGCCCGCGCTGCCCGCCCGCACTGTCCCCGACTCGCCGTCGCTTCACGTCCTCGTCATCGACGACTACGTGGACACCACCCGCGCCCTCGAACGGCTCTTGCGCACGATGGGGCACACCGTCAGCGTCGCGCACGACGGCAGATCGGGGATCGAGCTGGCGCAGCGCCTGCGTCCGAACGTGATCCTGCTCGACATCGGCCTGCCGCGGATGGACGGCTATTCGGTTGCCAGGCACCTGCGATCGCAGGGATTGTCGACGCGCATCATCGCGCTGACCGGTTACGGTGCCGAGACTGCCCGCGAGAGCGTCCAAGAGGCCGGCATGGACGGACATCTGGTCAAGCCGGTCGACGCCGACGATCTCGAAGCCGCGATCAGCGTTGGGATGAGCTGACCGCTCAGCGCGTAGCGCGTGCCCGCTCGAGCTCGGCGAGGGCGGCGGCGAGGTTCTCGCGCGCCGCCACGTGACCCGGAGCGATGGCGAGCGCCTGCCGGAAGCGCTCGACGGCACCCTCGACGTCGCCGCGCATCGCTTCGACGACGCCGAGGTTGTAGGCGAGGTCGGCGTCGCGCGGCGCGCGGGCGAGGCCTGAGGCGAAGGTCTCCCCGGCGCCGGCGAGGTCGCCGCCGGCGGCGAGCAGCAGGCCGAGCGCGAGATAGGCGCGCGCGTCGTCCGGCGCGGCGTCGATGGCGTTGCGGTAGGCCGCCACGGCCGCCGCGGTGGCGCCGCGCCGCTCGGAGCTCTTCGCCAACAGCGACCAGGCGGTGCCGGCGTCGCCGCCGTCGCTCGCCAGCGTCCGCGCTCGCTCGGCGATCGCCTCTTCGTCGCCGGCGAAGTACGCCGCCCAGGCGATGGGCAGGTCGAGCTGCGGCTGCGGCAGCGCCCCCCAGCGGCGGGCGCGGCCGAGCCAGCGTAGCGCGGCCTCGGCGGCGGAGCGTTCCTTCGGCGAGACCGCCGGCGGCTTGGCGCCGAACGCCGTGGTCCGGGCGCCATCGAGCCGCTCGTAGCGCCACTCGCCGACCTGCAGCGCCGTCTGCACCGCCGCGCAGTGCGCCCAGCCCGCGGCGAGGACGGCGGCGACGGCGATGAAGGCGTATCCGGCAGGCAACAGACGCCCGGCGCGCCGCAGCTGCAGCCCGCGCAGCGAGAGGTTGGCGTCGCGCGCCAGGCGCCGCACGGTCCACGCCACGAACGCCAGCACCGCCGCGATCCCCAGCGTGTAGAGGAACGGGAAGGCGCCGTAGAGCCCGCGCAGGCCGAAGAAGGCAACGGCGAAAGCGGCGACGAGGAACAGCTCGTCGCCGCGGCCGAGCTCGCGCTTCCTCGGCTCGACCGCAGCACTGGGTACGGCAATCCTTGGTGCGGCCCCGAGCGACGGCTTTCCGAAGCCGAAGTAGAGCGCGTCGTTGGGGCACACCGAGATGCAGTCCATGCACTTCATGCAGCCGGGGTCGATCACCATGCCGTGGCTTTTCACCTCGGCGTGCACGCGCACGTTGGAGGTGCACACCGCGGTGCAGTGGCCGCAGCCGCTGCACGCATCGGTCACCCGGATGCGCCCCGGCGCGATACGGTCCACGGCGCCGAAGATGGCGCCGTAGGGGCAGGCGTAGGTGCAGAACCCCTTGGCGCCGAGCAAGTAGACGCAGATGAAGCCGCAGACGACGAAGGTGAGCCCACCGACGAGGGCGCCGGGGAAGGTCGCCCACAGGTTGGTCGTCGCCAGGTCCGTGGTGAGCTTCGGGAAGCCGAGCCCGGTGGCGATGCGGTAGGTCGCCGGCCAGAGGAACATGTAGAAGAACGCCACCGCCGGCACCCACGCCAGCCAGCGGGAGCGCAGCGGCTTGGGCCGGATGCCGACCTTCTCGAGCGCCCAGCGCGAGAGGTCCTGCAGGGCGACGACGTGGCACCCCCAGCCGCAGAAGAAGCGCCCGAAGAGCGCGGTGGAGAGGATGGCGAGGGCGAAGAAGATCAGCCCCGGGTTGACGATGGCATCCCTGCCGAACGCCATCGCCTCGGAAGGTTCCACCGGCCCCATCGTCTTGCCTTTGGTCAGCCAGTGGGCGAGGTGCGCCAGGAAGACCACGTGCACGCCGATGAGCACGGCCGCGCGACGCTTGCCCATCTTCGACGGACGGATGCTCAGCGCGCGGCTGGCGGCCGGGCGAGGGTGCGGCTCGGCCGGCAGGATCGGCAGCGAGACGCGGCGCGGAGGAGAGGTGGGCTTGGCGATGGCGAACGTCGTCCGCCGATCAGGCTAGCATCCGGCCCAGCGACCCCGGCTAGCCGATGAGCAGCAGCGCGGCGGCGGCGATCGCGGCCGTCTCCACCCGCAGCACGCGTTCGCCGAGTCGCACCCGCAAGGCGCCCGCCGCGGCAAGAGCGGCCGCCTCGCCGTCGCTCCAGCCGCCCTCCGGTCCGACCAGCAACGCGGCTGGCCCGGCGCCGCCGGCGAGCAGCTGTGCCGTCGTCCCGGGATCGAGCAGGTAGGCGGCGGAGCGGGGATCCAGGAGTTGCGGCAACTCGCCCAAGTCGTGGGGCCCGGAGAGCACCGGCAGCCGCGCGCCACCGCACTGCTCGAGCGCGGCGCCGGCGATCCGCCGCAGGCGGGCGAGGGACTTCTCGTCGACGCCGCGCACCGCGCGCTGGCTGGCGACGAAGCGCACGGCGGCGACGCCGAGCTCGGTCGCCTTCTCCACCAGCCACGCCGCGCGCTCCGGCCGCGGCGCGGCGACGAAGAGCTCGATGCGACGCGCCGGGTCATGCGCCGGCGCCGGATCGAGCAGGCGCAACTCGGCGTGGCGGCGGTCGATCGCCGCCACCTCCGCCCAGCGCGCGCGCCCCTCGCCGTCGACCAGTCGCAGCCGCGCGTCGGTCGCCAGCCGGCGGGCGCGGAAGAGGTGGCGATAGGGCTCGCCCTCCACCATGACGCGTTCGCCGGCGAGCTCGGCCGGCGAAACCAGCAGGTTAGAGGTCGTCGAAGAGCTCATCGTCATCGTGCTCGAGCGGCCGGTGGAGCAAGCGGGCTGCCCAGCCCTCTTCCACCAGCTCGATCGACGGCCTCAGGCTGCGGTCACGCAGCCAGCTCGCCAGCACTTCCTCGCGCTCTTCGGCCGGGACGCCGGAGACGAGGAGGTCGCCGCCGAGCCTGACCGCGTCGGCGATCTGCCGCTGCTCCCCACGCAGCTCGTGCGGCAGCGCGTTGGCGGCGACGACGTCGAACTGCGTGCCCGTGCGCAGGGCGCCGATGTCGCCCGCCCAGCAGCCGATGCGCGTCGACATACCGTTGAGTCGCACGTGCTGACCGGCGAGCAGCGCGGCGGCGACGTCGACGTCGAAGGCGGCGGCGCGCCTCGCGCCGAGCGCCACTGCCGCGATGGCGAGGATGCCGCTGCCGGTCCCCACGTCGAGCACGGTGGCGCCGGCGAGCGGCAGCCGTTCGAGCAGGCAGAGCGCCAGCCGCGTCGAGGCGTGGCTGCCGGTGCCGAAGGCGCTGCGCGCGGGGATGCGCAAGAAGCGTGCGCCCGGCGGGGACAGCCGTCTCGGCAGCGGACGGCTCGCGGGGATCCACCCACAAGAGCTCACCGATGGCGAGCGGTTGGGCCGCGGCGCGGTAGCCCGCCATCCAGTCCTCGGCCGGCAGCTCCGTCTCTTCGACCAAGCTGGCGCCGGCGGGAAGCGCGACTTCGGGCGTCTCACTCGCAAGGAAATAGGCAACGAGGCGCTGTGTGCCGTCCGCGCCTGCCACCTCCTCGATGCCGAGCGTGCCGGCGTCGCCGAGCGCCGCGACGACTTCGTCGGCCACGCCCGCCGGCGCGTCGAAGACCCGCCGGACGTACGATGCCCGCCTCACCCGAACAGGTCGCGGACGCGGTCCTTGACTCCGCGCCGTTCGCGCACCGGCTTGCCCTGCAGCTCGGCGAGGCGCTTGAGCAGCTCGCGCTCGTCTTCCGACAGCTCACCCACGGTCGGCACCTGCAGCCTCACGAAGACGTGGTGGTCGCCCTTGCCCCGGCCGTCCAGCCGCGCCACGCCCTGGCCGGCGAGGCGGAACTGCTCGCCCGGCTGCGTCGTCGCCGGGATCTCCAGCGGCACCGAGCCGTGCACGGTCTCCACGTCGACGAGGGCGCCGAGCACGAGCTGCGGGTAGCTCACCTCGAGCTCCGAGATGACGTGCGCGCCCTCGCGGCGGAAGCGCGGGTGCTCTTCGACGTGGAGGACGACGTAGAGGTCGCCCGGGCCACCGCCGTCGAGCCCCTGCTCGCCCTCGCCGGTGAGGCGCAGCCGCGCGCCGTCCTCGACGCCGGCGGGGATGGTCACCTCGAGCGTGCGCTCCTGCTCCACGCGCCGCTGGCCGCGGCAGCGCTTGCAGGGGTCCGAGATCACCGTGCCGCGGCCGCGGCACTGCGGGCAGGTGCGGGCCACCGTCAGGAAGCCCTGGGAGAAGCGCACCTGGCCGGCGCCGCCGCAGGCGTTGCAGGTCTGCGGCGCGCTGCCGCCGGCGCTGCCGCTGCCTTTGCAGTCTTCGCACACCTCGAGGCGCGGCACGCGCAAGGTGTGGGCGGCGCCGAAGGCCGCCTCCTCGAACGACAGCTCGAGGTCGTAGCGCAGGTCGGCGCCCGGCGTGCCGCGGCGCCCGCCGCGCCGCCGCCCTCCGCCGAGCAGGTCGCCGAAGCCGAAGAGGTCGCCGAGCACGTCGGCGAAGTCGCCGAAGGTCTGCGGGTCGAAGCCCGAGAAGCCGCCCTGCGCGCCCAGCCCGCCGTGGCCGAAGCGGTCGTAGCGCGCCCGCTTGTCGGCGTCGGAGAGCACGGCGTAGGCCTCGGCGGCCTCCTTGAAGCGCTCCTCGGCCTCGCCGTCGCCGGGGTTGCGGTCGGGGTGGTATTGCGCCGCGAGCTTGCGGTACGCCTTCTTGATCTCGGCGGCGGCGGCAGTGCGCTCGACGCCGAGGACTTCGTAGTAGTCGCGCTTGGCCATGGTCGGTGGCATCTACCCCTTCCCTCTCTCTTTCTCCTTCTCCTTCTCTTTGTCCTTCTCCTTCTTCCCCTTTTCCTTCTCCTTGCTCTCCTTCTCCTTGGCCTTCGTCGTCTGCTCGAGCATCAGCTCGGAGAGCCGGTGGGAGATGGAGTTGAGGTCGAAGATCGCCGCCTCGATGTCGGCCTTCTGGTCCTGCGACAGCGACATGCGGGCCTTGAGCAGGATCTGGGCGAGCTTCTTCTGCTCCTGCCCCTCCATGCCCTCGCGCAGCTGCTCGAAGACGCGGTCGCAGGTGTAGATCAGCCCCTCGAGGCGGTTCTTGTGGCGGCGCAGCTCGCGGCGGTCGGCGTCCTCCTGGTGGTGGCTGTGCGCCTCCTCCACCAGCCGCTCGACCTCTTCCTTCGACAAGCCGCCGGCGGGGTTGATCTGGATGCTCTGCGACTGGTTGGTCGCCATGTCGCGCGAGGAGACGTTGACGATGCCGTTGCTGTCGATGGCGAAGGTGACCTCGATCTGCGGCACGCCGCGCGGCGCCGGCGGGATGCCGCCCATCTCGAAGCGCCCCAGCGAGCGGTTCTCGGCGGCGATCTCGCGCTCGCCCTGCATGCAGTGGATCTCCACCGTGTCCTGGTTGTCGGAGACGGTGGTGAAGATCTGCGTCACCTTGGTGGGGATGGTGGAGTTGCGGTCGATCGAGCCGGGTGAAGAGGCCGCCGTGGGTCTCGATGCCGAGCGACAGCGGGGTGACGTCGAGGAGCACGATGTCCTTGACCTCGCCCTTCAAGATGCCGCCCTGGATGCCGGCGCCGATGGCCACCACCTCGTCGGGGTTGATCTCGCGGTTGGGGTCGCGGCCGAAGATGCGCTTGACCGTCGAGATGACGATCGGGCTGCGCGTCTGCCCGCCGACGAGCAGCACCTCGTCGATCTGGTCGGGGCGCAGGCGCGCCTGCTGGAGGGCGTCGCGGCAGGGCTCCTCGGTCTTCTCCACCAGGTCGCCGACGAGCTCTTCGAACTTCGAGCGCGACAGCGTGCGCGACAGGTGGCGCGGGCCGGAGGCGTCGGCGGAGATGAAGGGGAGGTTGATCGGCGCCTGCTCGCTCGAGGAGACCTCGCACTTGGCGCGCTCGGCCGCTTCCTTGAGCCGCTGCAGCGCCATGCGGTCGCTGCGCAGGTCGACGCCGGTCTCGCCGAGGAACTCCTCGATCAGCCAGTCCATGATGCGCTGGTCGAAGTCCTCGCCGCCGAGGTAGGTGTCGCCGGCCGTCGACTTGACCTCGAACACCCCCTCGTTGAGCTCGAGGACGGAGACGTCGAAGGTGCCGCCGCCGAGGTCGTAGACGGCGATGGTCTTGATCCCCTCGCGCCGCTCGATGCCGTAGGCGAGGGCGGCGGCGGTGGGCTCGTTGATGATGCGCAGCACCTCGAGGCCGGCGATCTTGCCGGCGTCGCGCGTCGCCTGGCGCTGGCTGTCGTTGAAGTAGGCGGGGACGGTGATCACCGCCTCGGTGAAGCCCAGCCCCATCGCCTCGTCGGCGAAGGCCTTGATCTCCTGCAGGATGAAGGCGGAGATCTCCTCCGGGCTGTGCTCCTTGTCGCGGACCTGGATCTTGAGGTCGCCGTTGGTGGCGTTGACCACCGCGTAAGGCAGCACGGTACGCGCCCGCTGCACCTCCTCGGAGGCGTACTTGCGGCCGATCAGCCGCTTGACGGCGAAGATGGTGTTCTGCGGGTTGGTGATCGCCTGCCGCTTGGCGATCTGCCCCACCAGGCGGTCGCCGTCCTCGGTGAAGCCGACGATCGACGAGGTGGTGCGCGACCCCTCGCGGTTGGCGATCACCTGCGGCGTGCCCGCCTCCATGATGGCGGCGCAGCTGTTGGTGGTGCCGAGGTCGATGCCGAGGACTTTGGTGGTCACCACTTCTCCGCCGGCATCGCCACCCGCACCAGCGCCGGGCGCAGCAGCCTGCCGTGGAGGGTGTAGCCCCGTTGCAGCTCGTCGATCACGGTCGGCGCCTCGACCGTCTCGTCGTCCACCCGCGCCACCGCTTCGTGGAGGGCGGGATCGAAGGGCGCTCCCAGGGCAGGCACCTCGACGACGCCCCGCTGCTTGAGCAGGTCCGTGAACTGGCGCAGGGTCAGCTCGACACCGAGCTTGAGGTCGTCCACCGTGCCGCCGGCTGCGAGGGCTCGCTGCAGATTGTCGACGACCGGCAGCAGGTCGCGCAAGACGTCGCCCTGGGCGAAGCGCTTGAGGTCGTCGCGCTCGCGCTCGGAGCGGCGGCGGTAGTTCTCGAAGTCGGCGAGGGTGCGGATCGAACGGTCGCGGAGGTCGGCGAGCTCGGCCTGGAGCTCGGCGACGGCAACGTCGGGCGTCGCCTCCTCGCCGGGGACGGTGGCGACACCTTTCTCCTCGGCGTCGTCGCGGCGGGCGGAGACGGCGGCGAGCGCCTCGCGGGTGAGCGCGTCGACGTCGGCGTCGGCGCCCTCCTCGAGGTCGAGGACGTAGGCGTCTTCGTCGCCGTCGGTGTGTGGCTTGTCGTTATCTGCCATTCTGTACTTCTCTGCTTACCCTTCGAAGGTGCGCGCCAGCGCCTCGCTCAGCGTGTCGGCGAGGTACTCGACGAGCGGGATCACCTTGTCGTACTCCATCCGCGAGGGCCCCAGGATACCCAAGCTGCCCATGACACGGCCGCCGGCGTGGTACGGCGTCGCCACCAGGCTGAAGTCGAGCTCGGAGGTGAGCTCGCTGTCGTCGCCGATCCAGGCCCGCACGCCGCCGCCGGCGAGGCACTGGTTGAGCAGGCGCACGAGGCGCGCCTTGTCGTGGAAGGCTTCGAAGAGGAGGCGCACCCGCGAGAGGTCGGCGAGCTCCGGCTGGGTGAGCAGCTCGGCCGTGCCGTCCATCAGCAATTCCGGGGGGCCGTCGGTGAGGCTCTTGCGCGCCAGCGCGATGGAGAGCGTCAGCAGGCGGTCGACTTGCGCCCGCTCGTCGTCCATCGCCACCAGCAGGCGGTCGCGGATCTCGCGCAGCGTGAGGCCGCCGTAGCTCTCGGTGAGGTAGTTGCCGGCGCGTACCAGCTCCTCGCGCCCCACCGGCTCCTCCACCTCGACGAGCTTGCTGTCGATGAAGCCGCTCGACGACACCACCACGCAGAGCACCCGCCGCCCCGACACCGGCACGAACTCGACGGTCTTGAGGACGGTGTCGGCGAGCGCCGGGATGAGCACCACCCCCACCTGGTGGGTGAGCTCGGAGAGCAGCTGCGAGGCCGTCGCGGTGCGCTCGTCGGCGTCGCCGGCGGCCTCGAGGTGGCTGTCGATGTAGCGGCGCTCCTTGACGGGAACGGAGCGCTGGCGCATCAGCGCCTCGATGTAGAAGTGGTAGCCGACGGTGGTCGGCACGCGGCCGGCTGAGGTGTGCGGCTGGCGCAGGTACCCCTTCTCCTCGAGGTCGGCCATGATGTTGCGGATGCTCGCCGAGGAGAGGCCGTGCCGCTCCTGCTTCGCCACCGCCCGCGAGGAGACCGGCTCGCCGGCGGAGATGAAGGTGTAGATGACGTCACGCAGGATCTCGCGATCCCGGCTGTTGAGGGGCGCGGCGGGGCGGTGGGTGGGGCGCATGGGCATGCTCGGCGCTGGCACTCTCGCCGGGGGAGTGCTAGCGCGCAAGAATACCATCGAAGGAGCGGCGCGATGAGCGCGCCGCGGCTGCGCCTGGCGCTGGTGGGCCCCGGCAAGGTGGGGACCAGCATCGCCCGCTGGCTGCTGGCGCGGGGCGCCACGCTCGCCGTCGTGTCGCGGCGGAGGGCGGCGGCGCTGCCCCGCTGGGCGAGAGCGGCGGGAGCGCACGCGGCGCCGCTCGACGAGCTGGCCACCGCGGACTGCGACCTGCTGCTCATCGCCGCCCCAGACGCCGCGGTGGAGGCGATCGCCACGACGTTGGCGGCGCGGCCGCAGGCGCCGGTGGTGCTGCACACGTCGGGGTTGCTCACCGCCGAGGTGCTGGCCCCGCTGCGCCGTGCGGGGAGCGCCGTCGGGGGCTTGCACCCGCTGCGCGCCTTCCCGCGGCCGCTGCCGGCGCCGTCGCTCGCCTCCCGCACCTTCTTCGCGCTCCAGGGTGACGACGCGGCGCTGGCGCTGGCGAAGCGCATCGCCGAGGCCCTCGGCGCGCCGCACGCCGAGGTGCCCGGGCCGGCGCGCGCTCTCTACCACCTCGCCGCCACCTGGGCCGCCGGCGGGTCGGTGACCCTGCTCGGCGCCGCCGTCGACCTCCACACCCGCGCCGGGGTCGACGCGGCTGCGGCTCCGGGTCTCGGCGAGCTGGCGCGGGGCGCGCTCGCCGCCGTCGCCGATCCGGCGCGGCCGGCCGCCTCGCTGAGCGGCCCGCTGGCGCGCGGCGAGCCCACCTACCTGGCCCAGCTCGCGGCCCTGCGCGACGACTTCCCGGCGCTCCATCCGCTGGCCGTTTTGCTCGCTCTCGAGGGCCTCCGCCAGCTCGCCGCGCGAGGCCCGTTGAGCCCGTCGCAAGAGGCGCTTCGCGCAGCATTACGCGAGGTTTGCGCGGAGCCGAGCTTTCTTGACCCCCTCCGGGGTCGGGTGTAATCTCCTAGATCCACCCGAGCCGGGGCTCGAAGACCATGGTCTTCTTCAATTACAGCACCATGCAGATGGCTGCGAAGGTCGTGTACTACGGCCCCGGCCTCTGCGGCAAGACCACCAACCTCCAGTACATCTACTCGCGCACCGCGAAGGACTCCCGCGGCGAGATGGTGTCGCTGGAGACCGAGACCGACCGCACCTTGTTCTTCGACCTGCTGCCCATCGACGTCGGCTCCATCGCCGGCTTCTCCACCCGCGTCCAGCTCTACACCGTCCCCGGGCAGGTCTTCTACAACACGACGCGCAAGCTGGTGCTCAAAGGGGTCGACGGCGTCGTCTTCGTCGCCGACTCGCAGCGGCCGATGCTGCAGGCCAACATCGACTCGTTCCGCAACCTGGAAGAGAACTTCCAGGAGATGGGGCTGTCGATGGACAACGTCCCGCTGGTGCTGCAGTACAACAAGCGCGACCTGCACGACATCGCCTCGGTGGAGGAGCTCAACCAGGCGATGAACCGCGGCAACTGGCCGCACTTCGAGGCCTCGGCGCTCACCGGCACGGGCGTCTTCGAGACCCTGAAGGGGATCTCCAAGCTCACCCTGCTGTCGCTCAAGCGGCGGCTGGCGAAGGACCAGCGGCCGACGCCGTTGCGGCCCCCCGTGACCGCGACGCGGCCGGCGCCGCAACCCGAGCCTGCGCCGGTGGGAGTGGCGGCCGGGCAGCCGGCACCGGCGCCCGCGAGCTACGCGGCACCGGCGCCGGCAGCCGCGGCGGCCGCCGCGCCGGCTCCTCCGGCCGCCGTCCCGGTAGTGCCCCAGGCGCCGCCGCCGGCGGCTCCCGCACCGGCACCGAGTCGCCCGGCAGCCGCCGTCGTCGCTGCTCCGCCCCGCCCGGCGCCGCCGAGGGCGAAGACGCAGAGCGACGTCCTCGCCGAGCTCGAGAAGATCCGCCGCCAGGCGTTGCGCCCGGCGATGGCGCCGACTGTGGCTCCGGCGCTCGCGAGCCCCTCGCCCCCGGTGAGCGTCGCGGCACCTCCCGCGTCAGCAGTGCCTCCGTCGGTCGCCGCAGCGGCCACCAACGGCAAGCACGAGATCAACCGCGAGATCCAGCTCACCCTGAAGAAGGGCGACTTCGAGCGCGCCAAGCGCTTCATGCTGACGCTGCAGGTCGAGGACGGCCAGCACCAGGTGATGGAAGCGGTGCGCGACTTCCAGGTCGACATCGGCGGCGTGCCGCACCACCAGAAGGTGGTCCTCCGCCTCAACATCGCCCTGCGCACGAAAGAGTAGGGCGGGGCTCGGTGCCCGCCGTCTGAGATTCCGCGTCAGACTGACTCGGGACGTGCCAACACGGCAACGACCCTCTTGAGGTCGCTGTCGACTTGACCCGTCGAGATGTTCAGCGCCTCCGCGATCGCCACCTCCGTGGCGCCTTCGAGACGTCTGACGAAGACGGCGATCTCCCGATCCGTGAGCATGCTCAAAGCTCGCGTGACCACGTCCCACGCCTCGAGCACGATCTCAACAGAGGCCGCCTCGCGTCCTCCGTCGGAGACGTCCTCGCCGATCAGCTCACCCTGTGAAGGAACGCCCGAGGAGGCAAGGGTTCCGCGGTCGCGCAAATGCCGACAAAGCCGGACCCATACCTGCCGTACGACTTCGTCGGTGGCGTCTCCGCCGTTCAGAAGGAAACTCCTTCGGCTCATCAGCTCATCAGCGTCTTGACGATGGGTGACAATTTCCACAACAGGTACGGCCGGAACAGCAACTTGTATTTGCAAGTGGCGATCCAGAACCGCCGATAGTCCGAGTCGAGGCATCCGTGGTTTCTCGCTGGCCTGTTGGCGGGTCCAAAGGAGCAGGCCGGACACCAAGCTGCCCGCCAAGGAGGCTCCATGGACGCGCGTCGCCTGCTCCGCGGTTTTCGGGTCCTCGTGCCGGTGCTCTCGCTGCTCGCCTGCGGTGGCCCCGCCGCCGGCCGCTCCGCGCCGTGGCGCGGCTCCACGGCGAGCCTCGCCGTCGCTGCCGGCACCCTCGAGGTGACCCTGCGCCCCGACCGCGGCTCCAGCCTGCAGCTCACCCCTGACGGGCCGCACCGCTGGGTGTTCGAGGGCGCGACCTCGAAGCTCGTCGGCGGCTCCTACTCGATCCTGCTGCGCAACCGCACCGACGAGCGCCTCAAGGTGGTCGTCGCCGTCGACGGCCTCAACGTCTACGGCCGCGAGGACGTTGCCGGCACCTCCGACGAGGACGTCGGCTCGATCCTCAGTCCCTGGAGCGATCGCGACCTTCCCGGCTGGCAGCTAGACGATGCGCGCGCGCAACGCTTCGTCTTCAGTCCGCCCGAGTGGAGCGAGGGTGAAGGGCGCACCGACTCGCAGATCGGCACCGTCACCGTGCAGGTCTACCGCGAGTGGCAGGAGCCGCCGTATTTCTATCGGCGCCAGGAGGACCGCGACGGAGCCGCCGCGGCGCCCAAGGAAGCGCCGGCGCCCGCGCCGGAAGGGGCGGAAGGCGGCGTCCAGAGTCGGCGCAGCGACGGCGACCTCGCCGAGGCGCCGGCGGCGCGGCGCGCTCCCATCGGCACCGCCTCGGGCGACGACGTCGACAACCGGGTGCGCACCGTCCGCTTCGTCGCCGCCACCTCCTTTCCCGAGAGCTGGGCGGTGATCGACTACGGCAGCGACCGCCAAGGCTGGCGGCCGCCGCAGCCGCGCTGGGACGACGGCCTCCTCGGCCTGCGCGTGGCGCCGGACGACGACGGCACCCGCATCGTCGGCGTCGCCCGCGGCTCCGCCGCCGACCGCGCCGGCCTCGCCCCCGGCGACGTCATCGTCCGCCTCGACACCGTCACCGGCCCCAGCATCACGACGACGCGCCGCATCCTCGCCGCCAAAGCCCGCGGCGAGTTCGCCTTCCTCCGCGTCCGCCGCGGCCCGCACGAGCTGGCGGTGAAGATCCGGACGTAGGGCTGGGATACGCTCCCGGCGTGCGCTGCCCCTTCTGCGACGCCAACCGTGACCGCGTCGTCGACTCGCGTGAGAGCCGCGACGGCGCGGTGATCCGGCGGCGGCGCGAGTGCCTGGAGTGCGCCCGCCGCTTCACCTCCTACGAGCAGATCGAGGAGGTGCAGTACATGGTGGTCAAGCACGACGGCCGGCGCGAGGAGTTCTCGCGCAACAAGCTGCTCGAGGGGCTGCGCACGGCGGCGCGCAAGCGGCCGATCTCGACCCGGCAGCTCGAGGAGATCGTCGACGCCACCGAGAACCTCCTCCACCAGCGCGAGGACCGCGAGATCAGCACGCAGGACATCGGCGCCTTCGTCATGGACCGGCTGAAGACCCTCGACCAGGTCGCCTACGTGCGCTTCGCGTCCGTCTACCGCCGCTTCGACGACATCGAGGCGTTCCAGCAGGTGCTCAAGAACCTCATTCACAACCCGACCGGCCGCCTCCCCGAAGGGTGAGCCGATGGCCGCCAAGCCGAGCCGGCGCTACTCGGGAGTGGTGGTGGTCTCGCAGCTGCGTTCGGAGCTCGACCGCCTCATCCAGGAGGTGCTCGCCGCCACCGAGACCAGCAGCCGCGGCGGCTGGACGCCGGCTACCGACGTCGTCGACCTCGGCCATGCGCTGCTGGTGCAGGTCGAGGTGGCCGGGGCCGACCCCGCCGACCTGCGCGTCGAGATCGACGGCACCACCCTGCGGGTGCGCGGCCGGCGCCGCCTCACCTTCCCCAAGCCGGGCCGCATCCGCTTCCACTGCCTGGAGCGCCAGGAAGGGACCTTCGAGCGGCAGGTGGAGATCTTCGAGCCGGTGAACTTCGCCAAGGCGACGGCGCGGATCGAACGCGGGCTGCTGTGCATCGAGCTGCCGCGGGTGGAGGACCGCCGCCGCCGTCACCTGGAGTTGCAGGTCGAAGAGGTGGCCGAGCCGGCGGAGGAAGCCGCGGCAGCTGACGCCGTCGCAGGCGATGTCGAGGAATCCGCCAAGGGCCAGGCCCAGGGTCGGACCCAGGGACAGACCAAGGAACCGACCAAGTGAGCGCCGAAGAGACCTCTGCCGCCGCCGGCGACGAAACCCCGCAGCTGCCCGACCTGCTGCCGGTGTTGCCGCTGCGCGACATGGTGCTCTTCCCGTTCATCATCCTGCCGCTGTCGGTGGCGCGCGAGAAGAGCATTCAGGCCGTCGACCGGTCGCTCGCCGAGAACCGGCTGCTGATGCTGGTGGCGCAGCGCGACGGCGCCACCGAGGACCCCAAGCCTGACGACCTGTTCGACGTCGGCACCGTCGCCAGCATCACCCGCATGCTCAAGCTGCCCGACGGCCGCATCCGCATCCTGGTGCAGGGCGTGGTGCGCGCGCGCGTCGTCAACCTGACCCAGAGCGAGCCCTTCCTGCAGGCGAAGATCGAGCAGCTCGCCGACCAGCCGCTGCCGCAAGGACCGCTCGAGGTCGAGGCACTGGTGCGCAGCGTGCGCCAGGAGCTGGAGAAAGCGGTGCAGCTGGGCAAGACCATCTCGCCCGAGGTGATGGTGATCGTCGCCAACCTCGACGACCCGGGCCGCCTCGCCGACCTGGTGGCGAGCAACCTCGAGCTCAAGCTCGCCGACGCGCAGGTGGTGCTCGAGGAGCTCGACCCGGTGGCGCGCCTGCGCAAGGTCGCCGACGTGCTGGGGCGCGAGATGCAGCTGCTCGCCATGCAGCAGGAGATCGCCTCGCAGGCGCGCGACGAGATGGACAAGTCGCAGCGCGAGTACTTCCTGCGCCAGCAACTCAAGGCCATCCAGCAGGAGCTCGGCGAGGGCGACGACCTGGCCGAGGAGATCGCCGGCTGGCGGCAGAAGGCCGACGAGCGCAGCCTGCCCGACGCCGCGCGTGAGGAGCTCGACCGCCAGATCAAGCGCCTCGAGCGCAGCCACCCGGACTCGGCGGAAGCGGCGATCACCCGCACCTACCTCGACTGGCTGACCGGCCTGCCGTGGGGTCTCACCAGCGAGGACCGCCTCGACCTCGCCCACGCGCGCCAGGTGCTCGACGAGGACCACTACGACCTCGAGAAGATCAAGGAGCGCATCCTCGAGTTCCTCGCCGTGCGCCAGCTCAAGGCCGACGCCAAGGGGCCGATCCTCTGCTTCGTCGGTCCGCCCGGCGTCGGCAAGACCTCGCTCGGGCGCTCCATCGCGCGCGCGCTCGGGCCGCCAGTTCGTGCGCATCTCGCTCGGCGGCGTGCGCGACGAGGCGGAGATCCGCGGCCACCGCCGCACCTACGTCGGCGCGCTGCCCGGGCGCATCCTGCAGGGGCTCAATCAGGCCGGCACCGGCAACCCGGTGTTCATGCTCGACGAGATCGACAAGCTCGGTGCCGACTATCGCGGCGACCCGTCGGCGGCGCTGCTCGAGGTGCTCGACCCGGAGCAGAACGACAGCTTCCGCGACCACTACCTCGGCATCGAGTACGACCTCTCCAAGGTGATGTTCATCGCCACCGGCAACCTGCTCGAGCCCATCCACCCGGCGTTCCGCGACCGCATGGAGGTGGTGCGCCTCTCCGGCTACACCGAGGAGGAGAAGCTCCACATCGCGCGCCGGCACCTGATCCCGAAGCTCGTCGAGCGCCACGGCATCGGGCCCGAGCACGTGGTGTTCACCGACGCCGGCCTGCACCGCATCCTCTCCGGCTACACGCGCGAGGCGGGGCTGCGCAACCTCGAGCGCGAGATCGCCGCCATCTGCCGCAAGGTGGCGGTCAAGGTGGCGGAGAGCCGTTCTGGAAACACGGCCGACGGCGAGCGCCCCAAACCGGTCAAGGTGGTGATCAACCCGCGGCGCGTCGAGCGCTACCTCGGCCCGCCGCGCCACCGCTCCGACGAGCTGCTCGACCGCGATCGGGTGGGCGTCGCCACCGGCCTCGCCTGGACCGAGACCGGCGGCGACCTGCTGTTCATCGAAGTGGTGGCGGTGCCGGGCAAGGGCAAGCTGCTGCTCACCGGCCAGCTCGGCGAGGTGATGAAGGAGTCGGCGCAGGCGGCGCTCTCGTTCGCCCGCGCCCACGCAGCGCAGCAGGGGCTCGACGGCCGCTTCTTCGCCGACAACGACTTGCACGTGCACGTGCCGGCCGGCTCGATCCCCAAGGACGGCCCGTCGGCGGGCATCACCATCGCCGCCGCCATCGTCTCGGCGGTGACCCACCGGCCGATCGACCGCCGCGTGGCGATGACCGGCGAGATCACCCTGCGCGGCACCGTGCTGCCGATCGGCGGCCTCAAGGAGAAGGTGCTGGCGGCGCGCCTCGCCGGCATCCAGACGATCATCCTGCCGAAGCTCAACGAGCGCGACCTCGAAGAGGTGCCGCCGGCGGTGAAGAAGGGGCTGCACGTTCCACTTCGCCGAGCACATGGAAGACGTGCTGCACCGCGCCCTGCTGCCGGACCCGTCCACGGCGACGTGGTGGCGGTGTCGACGGAGACGGAAGCGGTTCTTCCGGTGTGAGGAGCAGGGAGCGCGGGAGCGTGGCGAGGTCGCGCGCCGGCGTCGTAGCGGGAGATGGGAAGCGGCGCTCAGGCGGCGGCGACCGGCGGCGAGGACGCGCTGGTCGCCTGGCTGCGCCGCACGCTGGGCTCGCCGGCGCGCGAGCTGATCGGCGACGACGCCGCGATGCTGCGGCTCTCCGGCGAGTGGGCGCTTGACGGTCGACAGCCAGATCGAAGGCACGCATTTCACTGCCGGGCTCGATCCGGCGGTCGTCGCGCGGCGGCTGCTGGCGGTGAACGTCTCCGACCTCGCGGCGGTGGGGGGCGTTCCCCACTACGCGCTGCTGGCGTTGTCGGCGCCGCGAGGCGTCGACCATCGGCGGTTCCTGCGGGCGTTCGCGGCGTGGCGGCGAAGGGTTACGGCGTGACGCTAGCGGGCGGCGACGTGGCGCGTGCACCGCTAGTGGTGGCATCGCTGACGCTGCTCGGGCGCCGACGCGGCGCGCGCTGGTTGCGACGCGATGCGGCACGACCGGGCGACGGACTCTGGATCGGCGGCACGCTCGGCGAGTCGGCGCTGGGGCGCTTGCTGCTCGAACGCGGCGCAAGCTTTCGAGCGAGGCCGCGTGGAGCTGCCGGGGGACCTCATTGCTCGACCCGGCAACGCAACGAGTGGCGAAGCGGGCGGTCGAACGCACTTGCTGCCGCAACCGCAACTCGCGCTTTCAGCGGCGTTGGCGCGTCAGCGTCGCTGCGCGTGCATCGACGTCTCGGATGGCTTGGCCCGCGATCTCGCGCGACTGACGGCGGCAAGCGGCGTCGGCGCGACAGTCGACGCCGATGCGGTGCCGCTGCCGAAGAACGCTGCGCGGCTCACCGTTGCACTCGGCGCGCATCCACTGGAGCTCGCGCTAGGCGGTGGCGAGGACTATGTCTTGCTGTTCGCGTTACCGGCGGAGGCAAAAGCGCCGGCAGGGTGCGTTCGCATCGGCGAGGTCGAGAAGCGGGTGGGCCTGCGGCTGCGGCGGGGCCGGAAGGTCGAGGAGTTGCCGGCGTTGGGGTGGGACCACCTGCGACCCTAAGGGGTTTCGTCGTCGGTTGGGGAGGTTCGTGGTGGTTGGGTTGCATTGACCACCCGGTCGGCGGGTGCTGGCGTGGCCGGAGGGCGCCGCCCAGGGGCACGGCTCGCTTTCTGAGAGCTTCGGGCGGGAGCGCTCGCCTTGCCGGGAGGGCGCGCACCGCAGCCGCTGTCACGTAGCACCCTGCACAGCGCCCTCCCGGAAGCCCCTGGGCGGCGCCCTCCGGCCCCGCCAGACGCACCCGCCTGGATGAGTGGTCGCCAAACGACCTATTGACGAGCTCAGACGTCGCCGTGGTGACTGAGACGCTGTACCTCGCGCCCTTTTCACGTCTCCTCACGACCGCCGTCGTGCCGCTCGGGTGACGGGTTGCGCTACGTCGACTTTCCCGTCACAACTCGCGGTCCACTGGTGGTCGTCCGAGTGTGCGAGCGACGCTCCCCATCTACCTGGCGAGCCGCAACTGCTCGCCGCGCTGCCAACCGAGCTCTGCAGTCCACGTAATCGTTGGAGTGGCGCTCAAGCCCTGCGGTTACCGTTTGATACATTTCATCGAGCTCGCCAACGATCAGGCTGAGGGCCCCGACTTTGACTTTTTACCGACCACGACTGGGCCGCGATTGGCGAACGCACCGGTTTCTCTCGGCCCGAAGCGGCTGCGCTCGGGCTCTCCTACGACCACCGGTGGACCGCGAGTGCATTGCGAACGGAGGGCGGCGCGCATCCCCACTCAATAGCGGCGCGGCGGACTCACCGTTTCAGCGACAAGCGAGCGTGAGGTAAGTCGACGCAGTTACCACGGCGACCCTTGGAACTCGCCAACTGGTAGGTCCGTGACCACGCGGGGAGGCGTTCGCGACCACGGGATCGGGAGGCGTCGCGGAAGGGGTTCCGGAGGGCGCATTCGCCGGCATTCGCAGGCAGCGACTGTTGCGTGCGCCCGGAGGCAAGCGAGCGATCCTCACCTGAACACCTCTGTAGCGAGCGTCCCCTGGAGCGACGCCTCCCGATCCCGTAGCGAACGCCGGCCAGCGACCAGCCGTCGCGCATCACCCACAACCGACAATCTGCTCCTCGAAAACAAAGAGCCCCGCCAGTCTCACGACCAAGCGGGGCTCTTCACAAACGCGATTCCTTCGTCAGTGCCTTCTCAGCGCAACCTCGTCACCGTCACCCGCGCACGAGACGGTACGGCGTCTTCAGCGCGCTCTCGATGCCCGCCAGCCGCTGCTCGAGACTGCGCAGGATTCCCGCCAGCCCCGACGTGTCGGCGGTTGCCGCACGCCCGCTGCCCGGCGGACGCCCGCGACGAGCCGGCGCCTTGCCCGGCCCCGGCGGACGGCCGCGGCGTTTCGCCACCTTCGAGCCCGGCTTGCGGCCGCGGCGGCTCTCGCTGCGCAGCTGCTGGAACACCGGCACCGCTTCGGCCTTGAAGCGACGACGGCGGCCGCGGCCAACGCTCGGCAGTCGCTTGCCGTGCAGCTTCACGTAACGCAGCAGCGTCGGGTACGAGATCCCCGTCGTCCCGGCGACCTGCGTCAACGTCAGCAGCCCCTCGCCGCCGCCTGTAGGCGCGCCTTGGGCCGCGCCTTGGGCCGCAACCTGGGCCGCGGCTACCTTGCGTGGACGCCCCGGCCCGCGCTTCGCCGCCACCGCCACGACGGCCGCCTTGCGCGGACGGCCGCGCCGCTTCGCAGGTGCCGAAGCGCCCGGCGCCGCCGCCGCGTCCTTGCGCGGACGGCCGCGGCGCGCCATGTTCTCCTTCCGCAGCTGCTCGAACACCGGCAGCGCCGATTCCGGGTAGCGCTGCGTACGCCCTTTCCCCACCGAAGGTATGCGATCGCCGTAGCGCTTCTTGTACTTCTGAAGCGTCGGCATGGAAGCGTTGATCTGCTTGGCCACCTCGGTCAGCGTCAAAAGGCGCTGACCGCCCCCTGCGGCGGCACTCCCCGCGGTCTCCTTAGGCATGATGTCTCCTGCTGGTTTCGGTCGAACGGACCGTAGAAGCTTCGGACGCTCCCGCGATTATCCGTAGAAACACCAATCGATGTCAATAGGGAGCGCCCGGGAAAACGATCTATGCCGGCCGCTTTATGTTTCGATCCGCCGCCGGCGCGGATCGAGGAGGTCGACCAGGCCGTCGCCGAGGAAGTTGAGGCCGAGCACCGTCCAGACGATGGCGAGGCCGGGGAACAGCGCTACGTGCGGCGCATCGAGCAGGTGGGCACGGCCGGCGTTGACCATGGCGCCCCACGAGGCGCCCGGCGGCGGCTGGCCGAGGCCGAGGAACGACAGTCCCGCCTCGGCGAGCACGGCACCCGCCATCCCCAGCGTCGCCTGCACGACGAGCAGCGGCAGCACGTTGGGCAGCACGTGGCGCGCGACGACTCGCCCCGCCGGCATGCCGGCGGCGCGCGCCGCGAGCACGAACTCCTCCTCGCGCAGCTTGAGCACCTGGCCGCGCACGAGGCGCGCGTAGCCCACCCAGCCGATGACGGCGAGCGCCACCACGACGTGCGACAGCGCCGGCCCGAGCACCGCCACGAGAGCGATGGCGAGCAGGATGCCGGGGAAGGCGAGCACCACGTCGGTCAGCCGCATCAACAGCGCGTCGACGGCGCCGCCGGCATAGCCGGAGAGGGCGCCGATCAGCGTGCCGAGCGCGCCGGCGAGCACCACCACGGCGATGCCGACGGCGAGCGAGACGCGGGCGCCGAAGAGCAGCCGCGAAAGGACGTCGCGGCCGAGCTCGTCGAGGCCTAGCGGGTGGCCGCCGCCCGGCGGCTCCAGGCGCAGCTCCAGCAGCTGATCGCCCGGCGGGTAGGGCGCGACGGCCGGACCGAGGAGCGCGGCGAGCACCACCACGGCCACCATGGTGCCGCCGACGAAGAGGCTCCAACGGCGCGCGGCGCGCGGCCCGCGTGCGGGGGGCGCTGCGTCCATCGGCCCGCCGGCGGTCGTCGCTCGCACGCTCACGCTCTCGCTCAAAGCTGCTCCGCGAGGAGACGCGCCACGGCCTCGAGACCGTCGCGGTCCACGTCGTCGAACGCCGCCGGCTGGTGCGAGTCGAGATCGAGCACTGCCACCAGCTCGCCCTGGCGGTCGAGCACCGGCACCACGATCTCCGAGCGCGCCGACGCGTCGCAGGCGATGTGGCCGGGGAACGCCTCGACGTCCTCGACCAGCTGCGTCCGCCGTTCGCGCGCGGCGGCGCCGCAGACGCCGCGATCGAAGGGGATCTCGAGACAGCCGAGCGGCCCCTGGTAGGGGCCGACGCGCAGCAGGCCCGGCGCCACCACCCGATAGAAGCCCGCCCAACTGGCGTACGGCACCGCCTCGTACACCAGGCACGCCACACTCGCCATCAGCGCCACCGGGTCGCCGCCGCACGCCGGCAGCACGCCGCCGAGCCCGCGCAGCAGGTCGTCGTAAGCGGCGCGCTTTGCGGCCGCGTCGAGCAGCGTGCCACGCGCATGGCGAACGGCGGCGGCGACGGTGTCGTGGCTCATCATGAGCTCCCTCCATAGCGGATGCGCGGGTCGAGGACGGCGTAGACGAGGTCGGTGGCGAGGTTGACGAAGAGATAGGTGAAGGCGATGAGCAGCACCGCGCCCTGCAACAGCGGGTAGTCGCGCAAGCGGATCGACTCGACGAGCAGCCGCCCCACCCCTGGCCAGGCGAAGATGGTTTCGGTGAGGATGGCGCCGGTCAGCAGCGAGCCGAACTGCAGGCCGAGCACGGTGACCACCGGCACCAGCGCGTTCTTGAGCGCGTGCCGCCCCACCACCGCGATACCGCCGACGCCGCGCGCTCGCGCCGCCAACAGGTAGGGGCGCACCAGCTCGTCGGCGAGCGCCGCGCGCACCATCCGCGTCAGCAGGCCGGCGATGCCGGCGCCGAGCGTGATTGCCGGCAGCACCACGCCGGCACCCTCGCGCCCGGAGACCGGCAGCAGGTCCCACGAGATGGCGAACAGCAGGATGAGCATCGGCCCCAGCCAGATCGACGGCACCGACACGCCGAGCAGCGCCACGAGGCGCGCGCCGTGGTCGACGGCGCGGTCGCGGTAGAGCGCGGCGAGCACGCCGAGCGGCAGCGACACGAGGAGCGCCACCAGCATGCTGGCGAGCGCCAGCTCGAGCGTCGCCGGGAAGCGCTCGCCGAGGATCGCCAGCACCGGCTCGCCGCTCTTCAGCGAATGTCCGAGGTCGCCGCGCACCAGGCCGCCGAGGAAGGCGCCGTACTGCGCGAGCAGCGGCCGGTCGAGCCCGAGGTCGTGGCGCAGCGCCGCGACGTCGGCGCGCTGCGCCCCCTCGCCGAGCATGATCTCCACCGGGTCGCCGGGGATGAGGTGGATGAGCGAGAACACCAGCGTCGCGGCGAGCAGCGCCGTCGGCAATACCTGCGCCATGCGCCGGAGCAGGTATCCGGTCATTCGGCCCGCTCTTCGCGCGCCGCGGCCCTCGCCAGCCGCCGCCGCGCCGCGATGCGATACGGTGCGCGACCGGCCGGCCGCCGACGGTGCCGGCGAACGCAGGAGACCCCGCGATGGCCACTATCCGCAGAAACATCCCCGTCGAGGCAACGCCCGAGGCCGCGTGGTCGGCGGTGCGCGACGTCGGCAACGCTCACCGCCGCCTCTGCCCCGGCGTGCTCACCGACTGTCGGTTGGAGGACGGCGCCCGCGTCGTCACCTTCGCCAACGGCTTGGTGGTGCGCGAGCTGATCGTCGCCGTCGACGACGAGGCCCGCCGCTTCGCCTGGTCGGCGCAGGGCGAGCGCTTCGTCCACCACAACGCGTCGCTGGAGGTGCTGCGGGGAGACGGCGGCACCAGCGTGCTGGTGTGGATCGCCGATCTGCTGCCCGACGAGATGGCGAGCGACGTCAGCGCGTTGATGGACCTCGGCGCCGCCGCCATGCAGCGCGCGTTGCGCGGCGGTTGAGCTCGAGCTCATGACTCGACGATCCCCAGCTGCCGCACCAGGTACGACAAGGCCTGGCGGGTGAGGCCGAGCCGGCGCGCCGCTTCGGCGCGGTTGCCGTGGGACGCGCTCAGCGCTTCCTCGACGAGCCGGCGGCGGAAGGCCTCCACCTGTTGATGGTAGGAGCCGGCGGGCGCCGGGCGCGACTCCGGTAGCTGCAGGTGCTCGCACTCGATGGTGCCGCTCTCGGCCAGCGCCGCCGCCACCTCGAGCACGTTCTCGAGCTCGCGCACGTTACCCGGCCAGCGGTGGGCGAGGAGGCGCTCGCGCGCCGTGCGCGACAGTCGGCACGGCCGCCGGCCGCGGCTGGTGCGGGCGAGGAAGTGCTCGGCGAGCAGCACCACGTCGCCGCCGCGGTCGCGTAGCGGCGGCAGCTCGAGCACCGCCACCCGCAGCCGGTAGTAGAGGTCCTCGCGGAAGCTCCGGTCGCGGACCATGGCGGCGAGGTCGCGATGGGTGGCGGCGACGACCCGCACGTCGACGGTGCGCGGTGAGCTCTCGCCGAGCCGTCGCACTTCTTTCTCCTGCAGCACGCGCAGGAGCTTCCCCTGTGCCGCGAGTGGCAGGTCGCCGATCTCGTCGAGGAACACGGTGCCGCCGCGGGCGGTCTCGAAGATGCCGGCGCGGTCGCGGTCGGCGCCGGTGAAGGCGCCCTTGGCGTGGCCGAAGAGGTCCTCGAGCAGCAGGCTCTCCGACAGCGCGGCGCAGTTGATGGGGAGAAACGGCCCGTCGGCGCGCGGCGACAAGCGATGGACCTGCCGCGCCACCAGCTCCTTGCCGGTGCCCGACTCGCCGAGCACGATGACCGGCACCTCGCCCTGCGCCAGCCGCGGCAACCGCGCCAGCGCCGAGAGCAGCGCCGGGCTCTCGCCGACGATGCCGGGCACCGGCTGGCCCGCGGTCGCGGCGCGCACCGCCGGCAGCTGCTTGAGCAACAGGCGGAAAAGGCTCTTGAGCACGGAGTCGATGCGTGGCGCGCGCAACACCAGATGGCCGTCGCCGAGCGGCGCCACCAGCTCCTCCTCGCCGCCCGGGCCCGGCAGCAGGACCTGCTCGCCGGCGCGGGTGCGCATGGCGAGGAAGGCGCGCTCGGCGCCGGCGGCGGCGAAGAGGCGAAAGAGCCCGTCCTCGTCGTGCGTGCTCTCGGAGAGGTGGGCGGACAGCGCATCCCACGGCCCGGTGAGGCGCCCCTCGAGCTGCGCCGCGAGCTCGTTCGCGGCGAGCCGGCGCAGGCCGGCGATGGCGCGCCGCACCCGCGGCACCGGCACCAGCCCCGGCGTGATGCGCTCGAAGTCGAAGACGAGGCGGGCGGCGCGGTAGGGCTCCAGCGCGTCGAGGTCGGCCCAGCGGCCGCGCGAGGGGTGCGCACCGGCCAGCACCGACTCCCAGAGGTCGTGCAGCGGGCCCGCCACGGCGGCCACGGCACGCTCGCGGTCGCCGGCGTGGGCCCAGAGCGCGGGCAGCTCCTCGCGCTCGAGCACGCGCTCGGCGTCTGCGCCGTGTGCGGCGAGCAGCCGGAGCGCCTCCTCGGCGCGGCCGAGCCAACCGAGGGCACGGGCGGCGAGGATCGCGAGCTCGGCGCGCGCCGGGCCGTCGACCGCGACGAGCGCTGCGTCGGCGATCTGGAACGCCGCTCCCGGGCGTCCGCGCACGAGCTCGACGCGGACGCGTGGCGCGGCATCGGCGAGCGCGGTGGCGCGGCCGCGCGCGCCGTCGGCCAGCCGCGCCTCGGCGCGGATCTGATCGAGCGCCTCGTCGACGCCAACCAGCCGTCCGCGCCGCAGACGTGCTTCGACCAGTCGACGCACCGCGCGGCGGCGCTGACGGCCACCGCCGCTGCGCAGGAGACGCACCGCGTGGGCGGCTGCGCGCTCGGCGCCGAAGAGATCGCCGTGGCGCAGGCGAGCCATCGCGACGTCGTCCCACAGCAGGGCCGCGTCGGCCGGTCCGACCAGGCGGCGACAACGGCGCAGTGCCTCGATCGGACCGGCGGCCGCATCTGGAGTACCGGAGCCGGCGGCAAGCGCGGCGCGCAAGGCCTGCAGGCGATACCAGCGCCACGCGTGCCGCTCGTCGTCCACCGCGGCGCGCGAGCGCTCCAGCGCGGCGTCCAGCGCGGCCGGTTCTTGCGCCACGGCGGCCACCGCGCCGGCGAGCAGCGCGGCCCGCCAACCGTGTGCGACACCGGCCGCCTTGGTGGCGCGCTCCACCCACGCTCGTGCGTCGTCGACGTCGCCCTCTTCGAGCGTCACGCGCACCGCGAGGTCGGCGAGCGCGAGCTCTTCGGCGACGTCGAGATGCGCGGTCACGAGCTGGGCGACGACGCGTCGCGAGGCGCCGCTGCGGCCGAGGTGGTGGAGACACCATGCGGCGATCAGCCGCGCAGCGGCGCTGTCGTCGCCGGCGACGCGCTCGAACGCCTCGTCGTAACGGCCGGCGGCGAGCAGCGCTGCGGCCTGGGACAGTGGATCGCTCGGCGACGGCGCGGGCCGGGGCGACTGCGCACCTTCCGCAGCGGTCGCCGGCCGCCGCGTCGGGCGCCGTCGGGTCCGACGCTCCTCCCACAGCTCGCGCGCACCATCGCCGGCGAGCACATCGGCGAGCTCCTCGAGCGTACCTGCCCGCGCCAGCAGCCGCCGCGCCGACCCTTCAGGTCCGGCGAGCCAGAGCTCGACGGCCTCGCCGTCGACCCAGCCGGCGGCAAGCGCGCGGCGCGCCGCCGCGAAGGGCGGCTCCCACAAGAAGGGTGCCGCGGCGAGCACGTCGACCACCGCGCGATCGGGGTGCAGCGGCACCAGCGCGCCGCCCCACTGCGCGCGGAGCTCGCGCGCGGCGCGGCGGCCCGCCCCGCGGCCGACGTCGCCGCCGCCGGCGAAGAGCGACGCCAACAGCGCGCGCAGCGGCGCTCCCCAGTCGTCGGCGGTGCCCGGCTCGACACCGACGCCGCAGAGCATCTCGTCCTCGCCCAGGCTGGCGTGGGCGAGGTCGCCGGTGAGCCGCCAGCCGGCGCGACGAAGGTGGGACAGCACGGCGGCGGCCTGCAGCAGCACGGCGAGCCGCTGGCGGTCATTCAGCGCGGCCGTGCCGAGACACGGCCCGCGCGCCTGCGCGAGCCCGGCGTGGATGAGTTGACCGCCGGCAGCTGGCGTCGGCCGCGACGGCACCGTCGGCGCGCTGCCGCGGCTCACCGTGTGTCCTCTCCCAGCAGCGCCGCGAGATCGTCCCAGAAGCGAGGATAGGACTTGGCGACGACCTCCGGGTGGTCGATGCGCAGGCCGGGGCGGCGCAACCCGACGAGCGCCATGCTCATGGCGATGCGGTGGTCGCCGTGCGGATCGACGGTCACCGGCGTGCGCGGCAGGTCCGCCGGCGCGACGTCGGTCCAGACGCCAGGGATGGCCAGGCCGTCGGCCCGCTCCTCCGCGACCGCGCCGGCGCGCCCGAGCTCGCGAGCCATCGCCGCCAGCCGGTCGCTCTCCTTGATGCGCAGGTGCGGCACGTTGCGGATCGTCGTCGTGCCGCGCGCGAACGGCGCCAGCGCGGCGAGCGTCGGCACCTGGTCGGGCATCGACGCCATGTCGAGGTCGACCGCCGTCAGCGCGGCGCCGCCGACCACCCGCAGCTCGTCATCTTCCCAAGAAATCTTGGCGCCCATGCGGCGCAGGACGTCCAGGAACCCACGGTCGCCCTGCGCAGACTCCCGCCGTAGACCGCGCAACGTGACCACCCCGTTGGTAACCGCCGCCGCTGCGGCCGGGTACGCCGCGGCGGAGTAATCACCCTCGACCTCGACATCGAACCGAGGAGGGCGCAGGCCGGGCGTCACCACGAAGGCGCCGGCGCTAGCCTCGACGCGGCCGCCCCACCGCGCGATGAGCTGCAGCGTCACGTCGACGTAGGGCGCCGAGGTGAGCGCCGCGACCCGCACGCGCGTCGTCTCCCGCCCGCCGAGCGCGGCGAGCAGCAGCGCCGAGAGGTACTGGCTCGACTCGCCGGCGTCGAGCGTCGTCTCGCCGCCACGGAAGGTGTCGCCGGCGACGGTGAGCGGCGGATAGCCCTCGGGGCCGTGCCACGTCACCGCCACGCCGAGCGCCTGCAGGGCGGTCGACCAGCGGCCCCACCGGCCGCTCGCGCAGCCGCGGCGTGCCGTCGAGCGTCCACGACCCCGGCACCGTCGCCGCGAGCGCCACCAGGAAGCGCATCAACGTCCCGGCGTTGCCGCAGTCGAGCGTCGCCTCCGCGGGCGGCGGTCCGGGCGTGAGTCGCACGGTGCGGCCGCCATCGCCCGCTTCGGCGCGCTCGCCGCGGTCCTCCACCGTCCAGCCCATCGCCCGCAACGCCGCGAGGAACAGGTCGATGTCCTCGGCGCGCAGCAGGTTGCGCACCTCGATCGGCGAGCGCGCGAGCAGCGCCAGCGCCAGCTGCCGGTGGCTCACGCTCTTGCTCGGCGGCACCCGCAGCCGCCCGCGCACGCACGCCCGGCCGCACCTCCAGCGCCTCAGCCGAAGTCGAAGACCAGGCCGTCATGGGCGAGCTCGATGCCGGCGGGCAGCTCGCCGGGCGCGGTGTGGTCGACGTCGTGGGCGAGGTGGGTGAACAGCGTGCGGCGGGCGCCGATGCGCTGCGCGGCGACGATCGCCTCGGGGATCGAGAAGTGGGTGGTGTGCGGCCGGAAGCGCAGCGCACCGAGCACCAACACCTCGACACCGGCGAGCCGCGCGAAGCTCTCCTCGGAGATGAAGCTGACGTCGGTGACGTAGGCGAAGGGGCCGAGACGGTAGCCGAACACCTCGAGGTCGCCGTGCAGCACCGGCACCGGCAACACGTCGGCGCCGAGCAGGCGGAACGACCGGTCGTCGATGGCGATCAGCTCGATTCTCGGCTTGCCACCGCCCTCCTGCCCCTCCTCGAAGGCGTAGGCGAAGGTGCGGCGGATGGCGTGCAGCGCCGAAGCCGGCCCGTAGCAGGGGATCGCCGTGCCCTGGCGGAAGTTGAACACCCGCAGCTCGTCGAGGCCGAGGACGTGGTCGGCGTGGCCGTGGGTGTAGAGCACCGCGTCGACGCGCTCGAGACCGTAGATGAGCGCCTGCTGCCGCAGGTCGGTGGGGGTGTCGACGATCGCCGTGCCGCCCGGCAGCTCCAGCCTCACCCCCGGCCGCAGCCGCACGTTGCGCGGGTCGCTCGAGGTGCAGACGGCGCAGCGGCAACCGATGACGGGCACGCCGGTCGAGGTGCCGGTGCCGAGCAGGGTGATGCGCATGTCAAACGAATTGCACTCGACGAGTCTGGAACCACGCCGGCAGCAGCCACACCTCGCCGCCCGGCACCGGCCAGCGGCGCTCCTCGTGGAAGTGCCCGAGGAGCAGCACGTCGTGGCCCGCGGGGAGCCGCCGCGCCGCGAAGCGCTCGATGGCGGCGGTGGGGATCGCCAGACGGTGCTTGAAGTTGGTCTGCGCCAGCTTGCGCTCGGTGGAGTCTACAAGACGGCGCGCGAGCCGCGCCGGCAGCCAGCGCATGGCGAGGCGCACCGGCAGCGACTTGGTGGCGCGGCGCCAGAGCCGGTACTGCACGTCCTTGTCGTCGAGCCCGTCGCCGTGCACGGCGAGATAGCGCACGCCGCCGGAGGTGAAGGCGATCTCGTCGCCGACGAAGTCGAAGAAGGTCGCGTAGGCGCTGCCGGCGAGAAAGAAGTCGCGGTTGCCCTCGAGGTAGTCGACGCGGATGCCCCGCGCGCGGAGCCCGCTCACCACCGCCAGCAGCTCGCCGAGCCCCGGCGGCTCGAACTGCGGAAAGCCGACCCAGGCCTGGAAGAGGTCGCCCAGAAGAAGCAGCCGCTCGCAACCCTGTGCGGGCAGTCCCGCGCAGCTGCGCGATCAGGGGCCCGGCCTCGCCGCCCGGGCCGTCGAGGTGGGCGTCGGCGACGATGGCGAGCGTCACAGCCGGCCTGCTTCGATCGCCGCGCGCACCTCGCTATCCGTAAGCTTGACCTTCGATTCGCGTGCGATGTCGCGCTGCAGCTGCTGCAGCCCCTCGACCACGCGTCGGACCTCGTCGAGGTCCGGTACCCCGCGCGGCACCAGGCGCGCGACGGGTTTGTCGTGACGCGTGATGAGCACCTCCTCGCCGCGCGAGACTCCTAGACGATGCTCATCGGCTGCCGCGTCTGGCGGTCGGCGGCGGCGGCCACCGCCTCGGCGAGGGCGAGGAAGGCCTTGGCGTGGGGGCCGTCCGGTTGGCCGACGACGATCGGCACGCCGGCGTCGCCGCCTTCGACGATCGCCGCGTCGAGCGGGATGCGGCCGAGGAAGTCGGTGTCGAGCTCCTTCGCGGTGCGCTCGCCGCCGCCGCGCTTGAAGATGTCGGTCGACTCGCCGCAGTGCGGGCAGACGAAGGTCGCCATGTTCTCGACGATGCCGAGCACCGGCACGTTGAGCTTGCGGAACATCGCCAGCCCCTTGCGCGCGTCGATCAGCGCCACGTCCTGCGGCGTCGTCACCACCACCGCGCCGGCCATGGGGATCTTCTGCGCCATGGTCAGCTGCGCGTCGCCGGTGCCGGGCGGGAAGTCGACGACCAGGAAGTCGAGGGCGCCCCAGTCGACGTCGCCGAGCAGCTGCTCGAGCGCCTTCATCACCATCGGCCCGCGCCAGATCACCGGCTGGTCGTTGTCGACGACGAAGCCGAGCGACATCAGCTTGACGCCGTAGCGCTCGAAGGGAACCACGTGCTCGCCGACGACCCGCGGCCGCTCGTGGATGCCGAACATCGTCGGCACCGACGGGCCGTAGATGTCGGCGTCGAGCAGCCCGGTGCGGTAGCCGAGCCGCGCCAGCGCCACGGCGAGGTTCGCGGCCACCGTCGACTTGCCGACGCCGCCCTTGCCCGAGGCCACCGCGACGACGTGGGTCACCTCGGGGATGAGCCGCGGATCGCGCGCGATCGCCTGCTGCGCCCCCGCGTGCGCGGGAGGCGGCACCGACAGCTTGAGCTCGACGTCGACTTTGCGCACTCCCGGCAGTGCCGCGATCGCCGCCTCGGCCTGCTCGCGCACCTGCCGCGCCGCTTCGGCGTTGCCGGTGACGATGGCGAGCGCCACGCTGACGCGGCCACCGTCGGCCGCCACCTTGTCGACGAAGCCGAAGGAGACGATGTCCCGGCTCATGCCGGGGAAGCGGATCCCGCGCAAGGTATCCCAGACGCGGGCTTCGAGCTCGTTGGCCATCGTGACGTGGGCTTCGGTTGGGGACCGGTCGCCAGCGACCGCTACTCGGAGCGGCCTACGTTAGCACCCAGCTCGGCGGCGACGGTCTGCGCCGGCGCCTCGACGCCGGCCAGCTCGGCGATGCGCGCCCGCACCTCGGCGATCGAGGCAGCGCTGCCGCCGCGGCCGCTGCCCGGGGGGGGCAGCGGCTCGCCGTAGCGCACCAACACGCGGCCCGGGTGGATGCGGTAGGAGTGGCGCGGCCGCACGCCGAGGGTGCCGCGGATGCCTACGGGCACCATCGGCAGCCCCGCCTTCTGCGCCAGCAGGAAGCCGCCGCGCTTGAAGGGGAGCAGGTTGCCGTCGGTCGAGCGCGTCTCCTCGGGGAAGAGCAGCACCGAGCTGCCGCGGCGGACGCGTCCTGCCGCGGCCCGGAAGCTCTCGCCGGCGCTCTTGCCGCCGCGCTCGACGGGGATGAAGCCGCCGACCTTGAGCGCCCAGCCGAAGACCGGGATGCGGAACAGCTCGCGTTTGGCGAGGAACCGCGCCGGCACCGGCATCGTCGCCAAGAGCACCGGGATGTCGAAGAGGCTCTGGTGGTTGGAGAGTAAGACGTAGACCTGGTCGGGCGAGAACGGCACCAGCTGCTCGCTGCGCACGCGGACGCCCGAGGAGAGCAGCAGCAGGCGGCTCCACCAGCGTGCCAGCACGAAGAAGAAGCGGCTGCCGTGCGGCAGGGGAATCCAACCGGTGAGCACGGTGACGACGGCGAAGCCGGTGGTGCCGATGACGAGGTAGAGGTTGCCCGTCAACGTGGCGACGAGGCTCGCCAGGAAGCGCAGCGGCGTTATTGCCAAGTCTGCCGGCGACGGCGCTGCCGGCGACGGCGCCGTCGCTGCCGGTGCGGCGGACCCCGCGGCCGCCTCCCCACCGTCCGCTCGCGGTTCCCGGTGCTGCATGTCGGATAGCATTTCGGGCGATGCGCGCGCGGATTCTACGGTGAAGAACCGCTTCTTCTACCTGCACCTGCTGCGCGCGAGCCTCGTCCTCGGCGCCCTCTACGACCTCGGCTTCGCGGCGTTGATGGTGCTGGCCCCGCAGGTGCCGTCGCGGCTGCTGTCGCTGCCGCTGCCCGGCGAGCGCTTCTACCTGTCCTTGCTGGCGGTGCTGCTCACCATGCTGGCCCTGCTCTACCTGGTGGCGGCCGAGGACCCGCGCCGCTACAGCGCCGTGGTGGTGGTGGCCGCGCTGGGCCGCTGCGCCGGCGCCGTCGCCCTCGGCCTCGGCGCGCTGGGGCGCCCCGAGCTCGCCGGTCTTTGGCCGCTCGCCGCCGCCGACCTCGCCTTCGGCGTGGCACACGGCCTGCTGTGGAAAGCGCAACGGTGACCGCGCCGACCCTCGCCGAACGGAGCGAGAAGACGATCTCGCAGCCGGTGATCGTCGCCGGCGACCTCGCCTTCCTCACCGGCCGCACCTTCGCGGCGCTCGCGCGGCCGCCATGGGAGTGGCAGTCGTGGATCGAGCAGATGGAGCGCCTCGGCTTCCGCTCGCTCGGCGTCACCTACGTCACCACCCTCTTCACCGGCATGGTGCTCGCCCTGCAGACGGCGTACTCGCTGCCGCAGATCGGCGTCAAGTACTACATCGGCACGGTGGTGGCGAAGTCGCTGGTGCGCGAGCTCGGCCCGGTGCTGGTGGCGCTCGTCGTCGGCGGCCGCATCGGCGCCGGCATGACGGCGGAGCTCGGCACCATGAAGGTGTCCGAGCAGATCGACGCCCTGCGCAGCCTCGCCGTCGACCCGATACGAAGGCTGGTGCTGCCGCGCGTGCTGGCGACGATGGTGATGCTGCCGATGCTGACGCTGCTCGGCGACGCGGTGGGCATCATCGGCGGCCTCTTCGTCGGCATCACCGTGCTGGACCTGCCGGCCGGCTTCTACATGAACGACGTGCTCACCTCGCTGTCGCTGGGGGACGTCTGGAGCGGGCTCGGCAAGGCGCTGGTCTTCGGCTACTTCATCGCCATCGTCGCCTGCCGCAACGGCCTGCGCGTGCAGGGCGGCGCCGACGGCGTCGGCCGCGCCACCACCGTCACCGTCGTCACCGGCGCGATGTTCGTGCTGGTCTCCGACTTCTTCCTCACCCAGCTCTTCCACCTGATTTTCTAAGACCAGAGACCCCCACCCCAGAGAAGACTGTGTCCATCCATCCCTCTGTCCCAGAACAGATGAGCTCGAGCGAACAGGCAACATCGTCGAGTGAGCCCGTCTTCCGCGTCCGCGGGCTCACCAAGAGCTTCGGCAGCAAGCGCGTCCTCGACCGCCTCGACTTCGACGTCTTCCCTGACGAGTGCCTGGTCATCCTCGGCCGCTCGGGCACCGGCAAGAGCGTCACCCTGCGCCAGCTCAACGGCCTCGAGCGACCGGACGGCGGCAGCGTCGTCTTCTCCGGCGTCGACCTCTGCACCCTCTCCGAGCGCCAGCTCTTTCCGCTGCGCAAGCGCATCGGCATGCTCTTCCAGAGCGGCGCCCTCTTCGACTCCATGGACGTCTTCGAGAACGTCGCCTTCCCGCTGCGCGCCCACACCAAGCTCGGCGAGGAGGAGATCGCCGCCAAGGTGGGCGAGGTGCTCGAGGTCGTCGAGCTGCCGGGCATCGAGGAGAAGATGCCGGCGGCGCTCTCCGGCGGCATGCGCAAGCGCGTGGCGCTGGCGCGCTCGCTGGTGCTGCAACCCGAGGTGCTACTCTTTGACGAGCCCACCACGGGCCTGGACCCGATGACCGCGGACAGCATCGCGCACACCATCGCCACCGCCCGTCACCGCGCCAGCACCACCACCGTGGTGGTGACCCACGACCTCCACCTCGCACAGACGGTGGCGAGCCGCCTCGCCTTCCTCGACGAGGGGCGCTTCCGTTTCGTCGGCACCTGGGAGGAGGCGCAGAACAGCGACGACACGCTGCTCGGCCACTTCCTCGCCGGCCAGCGGGAGGATGCCTAGTGGTGCTACCAGTGCGGGGACCTAGTTGAGCGCGCGCTCGGCGCAGCTGCGCGTCGGCCTGCTGGTGCTCGGCGCCGCGGTGGTGCTGATGATGGCCCTGTTCCTGATCGGCCGCGAGAACCGGATCTTCGCCAGCAAGAACCGCTACTACTTCACCGCCGCCTCGGTGGCCGGCCTCAACGAGGGCAACCCGGTGCGGCTCAACGGCGTCACCGCCGGCATCGTCGAGAAGATCACCCTGCCCGAGGACGTCCACAAGCAGCTGCTCACCATCCGCATCAGCATCGAGCGGCAGTACGAGGAGCGCATCCGCCAGGACTCGACGGCGCGCATCCGCACCCTCGGCCTGCTCGGCGACAAGTACGTCGACGTCAGCTCGGGGTCGCCCAAGGCGCCGCGGATCCCGCCCGGCGGCGCCATCCCCACCGCCCCCGACACCGACGTCGACAAGCTGATCGCCTCGGGCGGCGACGTGGTCGACAACATGGTGCGCATGTCCTACTCGCTGTCGCGCGTGCTCGAGCGCATCGACCGCGGCGAGGGGCTGGTGGGCCAGCTCACCTCGCCCGGGTCGGAGAAGCTCAGCGACCGGCTCGACGCCACGCTCGCTTCGGCGCAGCGGGTGATGGACGCCGTCGAGCACGGCAACGGGCCGCTCGGGCGCCTGATGCGCGACGAGAAGCTGGGCAACGACCTCGCCTCCGCCGTCGCGCGGCTCGATTCGCTGGTCAAGCAGGCCGACCGCGACGACAACCTGCTCGCCTCGCTGCTGCGCGATCCCGGCACCCGCGCCGACTTCGACGCCACGCTGGCGGAGGCCGAACAGGCGGCTGCCTCGCTGCGCCAGTGGGTCGCGCAGGTGGAGGGCAACGACAGCGTCGCCAACCGGCTGCTCACCGATGAGGAGGTCGGCAAGCGCGTCGGCGCCGACTTCGAGGCGATCGTCCACGACCTCGCCTCGGTGGCGGCCAAGCTCGACCGCGGAGACGGCGCGGCGGGAATGCTGATCAACGACCCGCGCATCTACGACGCCGTCAACGACATCGTCATCGGCGTCAACGAGTCGCGCATGCTGCGCTGGCTGATCCGCAGCCGGCAGAAGAAGGGGATCAAGGCGCGCTACGAGGCCGAGGGCGGGCCGCCGCTGTCGAAGGCCGAGGAGAGCGCGCCGGCGAGCACCGACCCGCCCGATACCAACGGAGCCGCGCCGCCGACTGCCGCGCCGGCGCCGACGGCCGCGCCACCGCCCACTGACGGCGAGGGCCAGGTCGAGAGTGACGGCCCGGGCGAGCCCGCGCCGGCGCCGCCGTCCGCCACGCCCGCCCCGACGCCCCCCGGGGCCGCGCTCTAGCGCCATAGTAGGATCGCGCGCCGCGCAGCCGTCGTCACCTCAACCCTTCATGGGAAAGCACCTCCTGGTCACCGGCGGAGCCGGGTTCATCGGCTCCCACCTGACGCGCCGCCTGCTCGGCCGCGGCGACCGGGTGACCGTGCTCGACGACTTCAACGACTTCTACGACCCGGCGCGCAAGCGTCGCAACGTCGCGCCCTTCCTCGCCGAGCCGGCGTACCGACTGGTGGAAGGGGACATCCGCGACGAGGCGCTCGTCGAGCGGCTCTTCACGAGCGCGCCGACGACCGCGGCGCCTTCGACGCCGTCGTCCACCTCGCGGCTCGCGCCGGCGTGCGGCCGAGCCTCTCCGAGCCCATCCTCTACGAGGACGTCAACTGCATCGGCACCCTGCGCCTGCTCGAGGCGGCGCGGCGGCACGGGCCGCAGACCTTCGTCTTCGGCTCCTCGTCGTCGGTCTACGGCATCAACGAGAAGGTCCCGTTCGCCGAGGACGACCCGGTCGACCTGCCGATCAGCCCCTACGCCACCACCAAGCGCACGGGCGAGCTGCTCTGCTTCAACTACACCACCTCTACGGGCTGCGCTGCTCGTGCCTGCGCTTCTTCACCGTCTACGGGCCGGCGCAGCGGCCGGAGATGGCGATCCACAAGTTCACCGACCTGCTGGCACGCGGCAAGGCGGTGCCGCTGTACGGCGACGGCACCACGCGCCGCGACTACACCTACGTCGACGACATCGTCGACGGCCTCGTCGCCGCGCTCGACCTCGCGCCCGGCTTCGAGATCCTCAACCTCGGCGGCGCCGAGACCACCGCCCTCGTCGACCTCGTGCACATGCTCGCCGGCGAGCTTGCCGTCGAGCCGCGCATCGACTATCTTCCCGAGCAGCCGGGCGACGTCCCCATCACCTACGCCGACGTCGGCAAGGCGCGCCGCCTCCTCGGCTACTCGCCGCGCGTCCCCATCCGCGAAGGGCTGAAGCGCTTCGTCGCCTGGTACCGCGAACAATCATGACAACGGCAGTAGTCACCGGCGGCGCGGGGTTCCTCGGGTCGCACCTCTGCGAGCGCCTGCTCGCCGAGGGGCACCGCGTCATCTGCGTCGACAACCTGCTCACCGGCCGCCGCGAGCAACATCGCGGCAGCTGCTCGCCGACTCGCGCTTCCGCTTCGTCTACCACGACATCAGCAGGCCGCTGCTCGATCGACGAGCCGGTCGACCGCGTGCTGCACTTCGCCTCGCCGGCCTCGCCGGTCGACTACCTCGAGCTGCCGATCCAGACGCTCAAGGTGGGCTCGCTCGGCACTCACAACTCGCTGGGGCTGGCCAAGGCGCACCGCGCGCGCTTCCTGCTCGCCTCCACCTCCGAGGTCTACGGCGATCCGCTGGTGCACCCGCAGCCGGAGAGCTACTGGGGCAACGTCAACCCGGTCGGGCCGCGCGGCGTCTACGACGAGGCCAAGCGCTTCGCCGAGGCGATCACGATGGCGTACCACCGCTACCACGGCCTCGACACCCGCATCGTGCGCATCTTCAACACCTACGGCCCGCGCATGCGGGCGCGCGACGGGCGCGTGGTGCCGGCCTTCATCCAGCAGGCGCTGCTCGGCGAGCCGATGACGGTGTTCGGCGACGGCGGCCAGACGCGCTCGTTCTGCTACGTCTCCGACCTCGTCGAAGGGATCTGGCGGCTGCTGCAGAGCGACCTGCACGAGCCCTGCAACATCGGCAACCCTGCCGAGATGACGGTGCTGCAGTTCGCCGAGCGCATCAAGGCCGCGATCGGCAGCGACAGCGAGATCGTCTTCCAGAAGCTGCCGGTGGACGACCCCAAGACGCGGCAGCCCGACATCACGCAGGCGCGCACACGCCTCTCCTGGGAGCCGAAAGTGTCGCTCGACGAAGGGCTCGCGCGCACCATCGACTACTTCCGCGGCGAGCTCACCGCGGCGGCGACGCCGGTGGCGGCGGCGCTGCCGGGCGAGGTGCAGTAAGTGGCCGAGGTCACCTGCCGCCGCTGCGGGGAGACTCGCGACGCGCTGCCGCGGCCGCCGATGCCCGGCCCCCTCGGCACCACCATCCAGTCGAGCATCTGCGCCCCCTGCTGGGAGGAGTGGACGCGCGCCGAGGTGATGGTGATCAACGAGCTGCGGCTCAACTTCATGGACCCCGAGGCCCAGGCGACGCTCGAGCGCCACATGCGGGAGTTCTTCGCCCTCGACGAGGGCTAGAACCGGCGCTCGGCGCGCCGGCGTCTTCCGCCGTGGCCATCGACCCCTCGCTACACCCCGGCCTCGACGCCTACCGGCGCGGCGACTACGCGGCAGCCGAGGCGGCCTGGCAGCAGGTGGCGCGCGGCCACGCCGAGGTGGTGGAGCGGGCGCTGCTGCTCTCGCTGGTGAGCCTCGCCGAGGCGCTGCGCTCGCAGCGCACGGAGCGACGGCGAGCACGTCGGCCGCCGCTTCGCCGAGGCCGAAGCGGCGCTCGCCGAGCTGCCGGCGGCGGTGCTCGGCGTCGACGTGCATGGCGCTGCGCGCCGAGCTCGCCCGCGGCGTCGCCGCCGCGGCACGCCGTGCGCCGTCGCTGCGTCGCCCACACGCGCTTCCCGCTCGGCGCCACGCTGCGCTTCGCCTCCCTGCTGCTGCTCATCGTCGGCGGCGCCGCGGCGCTGCGCTTCACGCCGCTCAAGCAGTTCCTCGACCGTTCGCGGCTGGTGGCCTTCTTCGACCACCTGCGCGACGCCAGCTGGGCGCCGCTCGCCCTGCTGGCGCTGTTCGTCGTGCTGGCGCCGGTGGGGCTGCCGATGACGCCGCTCATCATCGCCAGCGGCGTCGTCTTCGGGCCGCTTCTGGGCGCGCTTTACAACATCGTCGGCTGCATCGCCGGCGCCGTGGTGAGCTACTGGCTGGCGCGCCTGATGGGGCGCGACTTCATCCGCCGCATCGCCGGCAAGCGCCTCAAGCGCATCGAGAAGCTGATGCGCCGCCGCGGCTTCTGGTCGCTGGTCGGCGTGCGCTTCCTGCCGGTGCCGTTCCCGGTGGTCAACTTCGGCGCCGCCCTCGCCGGCGTGCCCTTCCCCACCTTCCTGCTCGCCACCGCGTTCGGGCTCACGCCGTCGCTGCTGGTCTACACCAACTTCGCCTCCACCCTCTTCGAGGTCGCCCGCGGCGGCGATCGCAGCGGCCTCTGGAAGCCCGCCGCGGCCCTCGCCACGGTGATGGTGATCAGCGTGACGCCGGCCGTGGTACAGCAGGTGCGCCGGCGCCAGCGCTACCGCCGGCTGGTGGTCGAGCGCCACGCCCGGCGGCTGGGGCGCTCGTAGGCCCGGCGACGCCGCCCGCTCCCATCCCGCCGGAGCCGGCGGCATATGATTCTGGCTTCCGCTGGCGCTCAGCGAGATGAACGACGCACTGCGCAGCGCTTTGGACGCCCTGCCGGTCGGGATCGGCCTCATCGCCGAGGACCTGCGGGTGCTCTACGCCAACCCGCGGCTGGCGGCCATGCTGCGCACCGACGTCGCCGCCATCGTCGACAGCGACTTGAGCGGCTGGCTGGCCGAGGAGGCGCGCCCAGGCCTGCACCGGCGCATGCGGGCGCGCTTCGACGGACCCGCCGTCGAGTTCGGCGTCCGCTTCGCCGCGCCCGGCGTGGACGCCTACGTCTTCTCCGCCCTCACCCTCGCCGACGGCTCGCCGGCGGCGCTCTTCGTCGCCGCCGACACGGCCGACGCGCCGTCGCGCGGCGAGGACCAGGAGGTGCTCGACCTCGTCGCCGCGGCGGTGAGCTCGAAGGTGGGCGACGACTTCTTCACCAGCCTGGTGCTCGCGCTCACCCGCTCGCTGCACGTCGACTACGCGCTGGTGGCGGAGGTCGCCGGCGGCGGCACGCGGGCGCAGGTGATCGCCGGCGCCGACGGCGACCAGGTGATGACGCCGATCGCCTACGACCTCGCGGGCACTCCCTGCGCCGAGGTGTTGACGAGCGACATCTGCTGGCACGTGCAGGGCGTGCGGCAGGAGTTCCCGCACGACCGGCTGCTCGTCGAGATGGGCGCCGACGCCTACGCCGCCGTGCCGCTGCGCGACTCCGCCGGCAAAGCCATCGGCCTGCTGGCGCTCCTCCACAAGAGCCGGCTGCCGGTTTACGGGCACGTGCAGTCGGCGCTGCAGATCGTGGCGGTGCGCGCGGCGGCGGAGCTCGAGCGCCGGCAGCGCGAGCGGGACCTCTCGCGCGCCAACCGCTACCTCGACAACCTCATCGAGACCGCCAGCGTCCTCATCGTCGAGATCGACCTCGCCGGCCGGCTGCTGCGCGTCAACCGCTGCTTCGAGGAGGTCACCGGCTGGTCGCGCGCCGAGCTGCTGGAGGAGGGCTGGATGGAGCGACTGCAGCCGCCCGACCGCTTCCCGGCGGCGACGCAGGACGTGCGGCGCTACCTGCGCGAGCGGAGCTGGCCGGGCTACGTCGAGGCGCCGCTGCTCACCCGCGCCGGCGAGGAGCGCACCATCGCCTGGCGCAACAGCGCCGTGCGCGACGAGGAAGGGCGCGTCGTCGGCACCCTCGCCATCGGCGCCGACATCACCGAGCGGCTGCGCTCGATCGCCGAGCGCGAGAAGCTGCAAGAGTCGCTGCGCAAGAGCGCGACCCTGTCGGCCGTCGGCTCGCTGGTGGCCGGCGTCGCGCACGAGGTGCGCAACCCGCTGTTCGGCATCGCCGCCACCCTCGACGCCTTCGAGGCCGAGCTCGGCACCTCGCCGGCGACGCGCGAGTACCTCGACGTGCTGCGCAGCGACCTCGGCCGCCTGCGCCGGCTGATGGACGACCTGCTCGTCTACGGGCGGCCGCTCACCCTCGCCCGCCAGGTGCAGCCGCTCGCGCCGCTCGTCGCCGAGGCCCTGCGCAGCGTGCGCTCGCGCGCCGCCGCGCGTGCTGTCGAGCTGCGTAGCGAGCTCGAGGAGCAGCTGCCGCAGGTGCCCCTCGATGCCGACCGCATGGTGCAGGTGCTCACCAACCTGCTCGAGAACGCCGTCGAGCTGTGCGCGCCGCAGGGCGCCGTCGTGGTGGCGGCGCGCTACGAGGAGGGCGAGCCGCCGACCCTCGTCTGCTCGGTGCGCGACCAGGGGCCGGGCTTCCGCAGCGAGGACCTGCCGCGCCTGTTCGAGCCCTTCTTCAGCCGGCGGCGCGGCGGCAGCGGCCTCGGCCTCGCCATCGTGCAGAAGATCGTCGACGACCACTGCGGCGAAGTCACCGCCGGCAATGCTCCCGACGGCGGCGCGGTCGTCGAGGTCCGCCTGCCGGTGCTCTCCAGGGTGAGGCATGCTCCCCGACAAAGTGCTGCTGGTTGACGACGAGCCGGGGCCGCGCTTCGGCGTCTACCGCTTCCTGCGCTCGCACGGCTTCGAGGTCGAAGAGGCGGAGGACTGCGCCACCGCGCGCCTCAAGCTGCGCGCCTTCCAGCCCGACGTCACCGTGCTCGACTACCGGCTCCCCGACGGCACCGCTCCCGACCTGCTGCCGCAGGCCTGCGAAACCTCGTCGGTGATCGTGCTCACCGCCTTCGCCTCCATCGACGCCGCCGTCGAGGCGGTCAAGCTGGGGGCGGAGCACTTCTTCACCAAGCCGGTCGAGCTCGACGCCCTGCTGGTGGTGATTCGCCGGCTGATCGAGAACCGCCGCAACCGGCGCCTGCTGCTGGCCGACGCCCACTCCGGCGTGCACCGGCTGCAGCGCGACCCCTTCGTCGGCAGCGGCGCCGCCATCCGCGCGCTGCGCGAGCAGTCGCTGGCCGTGCTGCGCACCGACAGCCCGCTGCTCATCCGCGGCGAGACCGGCACCGGCAAGAGCGTGCTGGCGCGCTGGCTGCACTCCGCCAGCCGCCGCGCCGAGGAGCCCTTCGTCGACCTCAACTGCGCCGGCATCTCGCGCGAGTTCCTGGAGACCGAGCTGTTCGGCCACGAGAAGGGCGCCTTCACCGGCGCCGTCGCCGCCAAGCCCGGCCTGCTCGAGGTCGCCCACCGCGGCACCGTCTTCCTCGACGAGATCGGCGACATGGACCTCGGGTGCAGCCGAGGCTGCTCAAGGTGCTCGAGGAGAAGCGCTTCCGGCGGCTGGGCGAGGTGCGCGACCGCAACGTCGACGTGCGGCTGATCGCCGCCACCCACCACGACCTGCTCGACCTCGTGCAGCGGCAGCTGTTCCGGCGCGACCTCTACTACCGCATCAGCGCGCTGGAGCTGGTGGTGCCGCCGCTGCGCGAGCGGCGCGAGGACATCCCGCTGCTGGCGGCGAGCATCCTCGACCGGCTGGCGCGCGACTTCGGGCTGCCGCGGCCCAAGCTTGCCGACGAGGCGGCGCGGCGGCTCGCCGGGCACTCCTGGCCCGGCAACATCCGCGAGCTGCGCAACGTGCTCGAGCGCGCGCTGCTGCGCAGCCCTCCCGGCGAGCTGGCGGCCGGGGCGATCGACCTGCCGGCCGCCACCAGCGCGGCGGGCGGGCCGGCAGCGGGCGGCGCGGCCACGGCCACGCGCGGCGGCACGCTCGAGGAAGTCGAGCGCGACTACGTCGAGCAGGTGCTGCGCGAGGAGGAGGGTTCGGTCGAGCGCGCCGCCCTCCGCCTCGGCATCTCCAAGAGCGCCGTCTACTACAAGGCCCGTAAGCACCAGATCGCCCTTTCAAGGATTAGAAACTGACGTTCTGAAACCGCTTACAGTCCCGGCCGGCCGACTCCGGAATCTGGAACAAGCGGCTTTTTTTCAGAGGGATAGGAGAAAAGGCCGAAATGGCACGGCGGTTGCCCTATAGCGCCGCGTGAAGACCCGAATCCTCGTCGTCGACGACGCCGACACGATCCGCTTTGCCTTCGGCCGGCACCTCAAGAGCTGCGGCTTCGAGGTCGACTGCGCCCGCGAGCTCGAGGAGGCCGAGGCCCTCGCCCTCCACACCGACTACGCGCTGGTCATCGCCGACCTCTCGCTCACCGGCATCGACGGCCGCGAGGGGCTGGAGATGATCCGGTTCCTGCGCCGCCACCGGCCGGCGGTGCGGGTCATCGTCATCACCGCCAACGGCTCGCCGGCCGCCGAGAGCGAGGCCTACGCCCGCGGCGCTCACGCCTTCGTCGACAAGAGCAGCCCGCTCGCCGACATCGCCCGCCTCGCCGGCGAGCTGGTGCGGAGGGCGTCGTGAGGACCGCGACGCACATCGCGCGGCTCTCCGAGCCCGGCGCCATCCGCATCGAGTTCCAACCGATCCTGCGGCTTCGCGGCGAGGACGTGCACCTCTACTCGCTGGAGGCGCTGGCCCGCGGGCCGCGCGGCTCCACCCTCGAGCGTGCCGAGGTGCTGTTCGAGTACGCGCGCCGCATGGGCGAGGAGACGTTCGTCGACCTGTTGTGCATCCGCGCGGCCCTCGCCGCCGCTCGCGAGCTGCCCGGCGAGCCCCACCTGTCGCTCAACGTCCACGGCTCCACCTTGAGCGAGGCGACCTTCGTCGACGAGCTGCTGGCGCTCGCCGCGGCGCACGACCTCGACCCGCGGCGCCTGATGCTGGAGATCGTCGAGCACCGCACGGCGTGGTCGATGGATACCTTCGGCACCACCCTGCAGCGCCTGCGCGCGGCCGGCGTGCGCATCGCCCTCGACGACCTCGGTGTCGCGGCCTCCAACTACCGCATGTTCGTCGACTGCCGGCCGGACCACCTCAAGGTCGACCGCTACGTCGTCCACGGCTGCAGCGAGGACCGCTTCCGCCGCGCCGTGCTGCAGTCGATCGTCACCCTGGCGAATGGTTGCTCGGCAGTTCCCATCGCCGAGGGCGTCGAGGACGCCCGCGACCTCGCCGTCCTCCGCGAGCTCGGCATCGAGCACTTCCAGGGCTGGCTGTGGTCGCGCAGCATGCCCGCCGCCGAGATCGCCGGCAGCGACGTGCTGCAGCTGCCGGCGGCGGTGCACGGCTGACCGGAGCCTGCGGGCCGCGCCTCGGACAACCGCGATTGCCGGCGACCGGCGTCCGGTCACTCCCGCCGCAAGGCGCGCTCGACCTCGGGGACGTCGATGAGCAGCGCGCCGGCGCCCGGCGCCGCCGACTCGGGGTCGAGCTCGTAGTCGCGGATGACGCGGCGGAAGACTTCCTTGAGCGCGCGCGCGCCGAGGCGCGGTTGCTTGGCCGCCTCGGCGGCGATGCGGCGCACGGCCGCCGGCGACAGCGTCAGCCGCTTGCCCTGGCTCGCGAAGTACTCGCGGCCCACGGCGAAGCCGGAGTCCGGCGCCTCGAGGAAGATGCGCACCAGCTCGTCGACGCCGAGGTCGTGCAGCAGCACCACGGCGTCGAAGCGGGAGAGGAACTGCGGGCTCATGCCGTAGTCGAAGAGGTCCTCGTTGCGCAGCCAGTCGCGCAGCGAGAAGCGCAGCTGCTCGTCGACCTTGCCCGGCTCGAAGGTGGTGGTGGCGCGCAGCTGGCCGCGGTCGCGGCCGACGGTGACGCGGTCGTAGACGGCGTCCCACAACCCCTCGAAGGCGCCGGCGCAGACGAAGAGCAGGCCGCTCGAATCGACGGTGGTGACGCCGCCGCCCGCCCAGTCGGGCAACCGCAGCGGGATCGCCTCGTTCTCGATCAGCGTCAGCAGCGCCTCCTGGGCGCGGATGCCGGGTACGTTCGGGCGGTCGCCGACGTGGGAGCGGATCTTGTCCACCTCGTCGACGAAGACGAGGCCGCGGCGAGCGCGCTCGATCAGCTGCTCGGCGGGGGCTGCCGGCCCCAGCTGCTCGCGAGCGCGCTCGAGCAGTCGCCACAGCACCGCCTCGCCGGGGCGGCCGCGCTCGGCTTCCTCGCCGAGCACGTTGGCGTGCATGCGCACGACAGTCGAGCGCAGCGCGAGGTCGGGGCGCGCCGCGAGCAGCTCCTCGACGGCGCGCATCAGCGTCGTCTTGCCGGTCCCCGACGAGCCGATCATCAGGATGTGCCCGACGCGCAGCCCGGCGAGCTTCTTGGCCAGCGCGACGGCGATCTCGCGCACCGCCTCGTCCTGGCCGATGACGCGGCGCGACAGCTCGGCCGCGATCGCCTTCGGAGCCGGGATCGCCAGCGCGGTCGAGGAGGGCATCACGGTGATTCTACGCGCCTCGCCGGATCGACCGCGGCGACGCGGCAGCGCCAGAAGCCTGGCAGCAGCAGGATGCAGAGCAGCAGGCTGGCGATGCACATCCAGCCGCCGGAGACCATCGAGAAGCGTGGCGAGGTGACGCCCCCCGACGCCCTACACGTGCGCAGGCAATCCGCCGGCGGGAGACAGCCGTAGCTGTCGAGTGGGAGGGCTCGCCATGCTCAGACTCCGTCTCATCCACTTCGTGGCGCTCGCGGCGCTGCCGGCCACCGCCACTCCAGCCCTCGCGCGCCCGCCCGCGGGCGCGGTTTACGTGATGACCAACGCCGCCGCGGCCAACGAGGTGGTCGCCTGGACGCGCGATCCGCAAGGACGCCTGCGGCTCGCCGGCAGCTTCGCGACCGGCGGCCGCGGCAGCGGCGGCGGCGTCGATCCGCTGGCCTCGCAGGACTCGCTGCGTCTGAGCGCCGACGGCCGCTGGCTCTTCGCGGTCAACGCCGGCAGCGACGAGGTGTCGGTGTTCCGCGTCGGCGCCCAAAGCCTCGAGCTCGTCGAGCGTGCGCCCTCGGGCGGCCGCTTCCCGGTGAGCCTCGCCGAGCGCGACGGCCACCTCTACGTGCTCAACGTCGGCGGCGACGGCACGCTCGCCGGCTTCGACGTCGACGGCGACGGGCGCCTCGCCGCCATCCCCGGCGCCGTCCGTGCCCTCGCGCTCGGCGGCACCCACCCGCCCAACGTGGGGCGCGCGCCGTCGCAGATCGGCTTCACGCCGGACGGCACGGCGCTGCTCGTCGTCGACAAGGGAGGCGATCGGCTGCTCACCTTCGCCCTCGACGATGCGGGCCGACCCGAGGCGCCCGTCGAGACGGCTTCGGCCGGCCGCCTCCCGTTCGCCTTCCGCTTCGCCGCCGACGGCACGCTGCTGGTGGCCGAGATCTTCGGCAGCACGGGCGGCAGCGATCCCGGCGGCGCCTCCGCGATCTCGTCGTACGCGCGCGAGCCCGACGGCACCTGGCGTGCGATCACCAGCTCGCTCGGCACCGGCGAGACCGCGCTGTGCTGGATCGACGCCCACGGACGCCGCGCCTGGGGCACCAACACCGGCAGCGACACGCTCACCGGCTTCCGCGTCGGCCGCGACGGCAGCCTGAGCCTGATCGCCGGCTCCGGCGTCCTCCACCGCTTCGGCGGGGCCGCGCGAGTGCCGCTCGACCTCGCGGTGACCGCCGACGGGCGCTTCCTCTACACGCTCAACGTCGGCACCGGCAGCGTCGGCATGTTCCGCATCCGCCCCAACGGCCGGCTGGTGCCGCTCGGCGAGGCGCCGGGGCTCGCCGCGCTGCAGGGCGCGCAAGGGATCGCCGCGCGCTAGCAGCCGTCGCTGCCCACGGTCGGGTCCCGGCGGACCGAGCGGCTACAATCGCGCCCGGTGATCTGTCGCCGCCTCTGCTGCGCTGCCGCGTTGACGCTGCTCACCCTGCTCGTAGCGGGAGCACCGGCGCGCGCCGCCAGGCAGGACCCGGCGCTGACGCTCGCCGCCGCCCAGGCCAAGCTCGACGCCGGCGATGCGGCGGGCGCGCTCAAGCTGCTCGACCCCCTGGTCAAGCGCGAGCCCAAGCTCGCGCGCGGCTTCCAGCTGCGCGCCACGGCACGGCTGATGCTCGGCGAGGCGGGCGGCAAGGAGGACCTCGACAAGGCCCTCGCACTCGACCCGACGCTGCGCCAGGCCTGGCTCAACCGCGCCGCCGTGGCCGTCTCCGAGAAGCGCTACGACGCCGCCCTCGCCGACTTCGAAAAGGCGCGCGCCCTCGACCCCGCCGACGCCGACGGCATCCTCAACATCGGCGCCGTGCAGCTGTTGCTCGGCCGCCTCGACGCGGCGAGCAAGAGCTTCCAGGACTACCTCGGCCAGCGGCCGGCGGACGCCGGCGCGCACTACCTGGTGGCGACCAACTACGCGCTCACCGGCTATGCCGGGCTAGCCGTGCAGAGCCTGCAGCAGGCGATCGCGCTCGACGAGCGCATGCGGGCCTCGGCGCGCGGCGACGCCAACTTCGCCGACCTGGCGACCAACCCACGCTTCCAGGAGCTGCTGCGCGCCGACACCTACCGCGTCCCCGCCGACGCGCTGCGCGCCGAGCGCGTCTACCCCGCCGCCTACGCCGCCGGCCGCGGGCCGCTGCTGCTCGCCACCATGGATGCCCTGCAGGCCCTCGGCGAGGGCTTCGACGCGCGCGTCGAGGTGACGCCGGAGTGGGCGCTGCTGTGGGGCAGGATGCGGATCAAGCTGTCCGATGACGCCAAGGGGCAGGGCCAAGTCGCGCTCACCGCGCCGGCGACGGCGATGAGCGCCGGCGAGTGGCAACAGAGGAGCGCCCGGCTGCTCGACGCCGTCCTCGTCCAGCTCGGCAAGCGGCGATCCACCGGCCCGCCGCGCCCCGCGGCGACGCCCCACAGGTAGAGCTGTCGGAATCTCGCGGTGCGAGCAGTTGTATCCTTTCGTGTCGCAGACTCCCATCCGAAAGGGAATGCCAAGGTGAATCGCGCCAGCACGTTGCTCTTGCTAGCTTGCTTCGCGTGCGTGGCGTCGACGAGGGTTGCCTTCGCCACCACGTTCGTCGTCGACACCGAGACCGACGACCTCACCGTCAACGGCAACTGCTCTTTGCGCGAAGCGATCCGGGCCGCCACGACCAACACGGCGATCGATGACTGCGGCGACGCGGGCACGGCTGCCGACACCATCCTGCTCCCCGACGGCACCTACGGCATGGACGTACTGCCCGGGCCCGAGCTCGTGACGGCGGGAGGGGCTTTGGAGATCCGTAGCGAAAGCCTGGACCCGAGCACCGTCGACGTCGACCTCGGGAACGTCAACAGGATGCTGATGATCGATGCTCCGGCGGGACCGGTGACTCTCCGCGGCTTCACCGTGCGCAACGGTCTTGGTACCTCGATTGGCCCCAACGAGAGCGCGGCCGTCAACGCTCGTGACGTCGATCTCAGGATCGAACGCATGCGTTTCGTCGACAACCACACCCCCACCTTGGCCAGCGCCGTTCGTAAGGTCGGCGACGGCGCGCTCGAGATCGTCGAGACCGAGTTCACCGGCAATTCGGCCGCACAGAACGCGGGGGCGGTGCAGATCTCCGCCGCCGGCGCCAACAGCAGAGCCTCGCTTCGCGACGTCTCCTTCGCCTCGAACCACATCACGTCCTCGAGCGGAGCCAACGGCGGCGCCCTCTACGCCTTTGCCTCCGGCAGCGGGTCCAGTATCGAGTGCCTCCGCTGCAGCTTCGTCGGCAACAGCATCGCATCTTCGAATGGCATAGCCAGGGGAAGCGGCGCCTATCTGGTCGCCTGGAGCGACGCGATAGTAAGGCTCGTCGATTCGCGGTTCGTCGGCAACACCGCCAGTGGACCCCAGACCAGCGGCACGCAGACGCCGGGGTTCTACGCCTCGGCCTCCACTGGCGGTCAGATGCTGCTCGACCGGGTGCTGGTGGACGACTCGACAGTGGCGGAGCCCGGACACCCGAGCTGGGACGTTTATCTGATCGCGTCGTTTGGCGGCGTGCTGACCTTCACCAACGGGCAGGTCACCCGCGGCAATGGCAACGGTGTCTTTGCGGCGTTCCACGACGGCAGCGTCGAGCTGGGGCAGCTCACGATCGCCGGCTACGAGGGTGGCACTGGCATCCGCCTCGAGGCTGGGGCCTTCACCGGCTCGATAGCGCTGCGCAACTCTCTCCTGGCCGACAACATGTTCGATTGGATCTCCAACACGACGCCGACGATGTCGGGCAACTGCATCGCCATGGGCGCGAACTTCCCCAACTTCGCCGATGAGTCGGAAGGCGACTATCGCCTCGCCTCGGATTCGGCGGCGGTCGATGCAGGGCTCGACGGCCAGCCCCACCAACGCCCCTACGACCTGGCGCACGCGCCCCGCCTGATCGGCCCCCACCCGGATTGCGGTGCCTACGAGCTGGGAGCGCTGTTCGGCGACGGCTTCGAATCGGGCGATACGGGGAGCTGGTCCGCGGTCGCCGATTAGGGGGTTCGTCCGGGTGCCAAGAGCACCCTATACGCGCATCAGCACCGAGCCCCAGTGCAGCCCCGCGCCGAGCGCGGTGAGCGCCACCAGCGCGCCCTCCGGCGCCTTGCCCTCCGCCTGCGCCTCGTGGAAGGCGAGCGGCAGCGTCGCCGAGGTGGTGTTGCCGTACTTCTGGATGTTGTTGTGCACCTTCGCCTCCGGCAGGTCGAGCGCCTTGCGCGCCGCCTCGTTGATGCGCAGGTTGGCCTGGTGCATCACCAGCAGGTCGAGGTCGGCGAGCCCGTAGCCGTGGTCGGCGAGCACGGCGCGCGTCACCTCGGGCATGCGCGAGACGGCGTGCTTGAAGACCGCGCGGCCGTCCATCACCGGCACCGCGGCGGCGGAGTCGACGATCTCGTGCGAGACGTACGGCCGCCGCTTGCTGCCCACGCCGGGGACGTGGAGGATGTCCTTCTCGCCGCCCTCGCCGTAGAGCCGCGCGCCGAGGATGCCGCGGCCGTCGTCGACCTCGTGGGCGCGGAAGACCATGGCGCCGGCGCCGTCGCCGAAGAGCACGAGCAGGTGGCGGAACTGCGAGTTCCAGGCGAGCTCCTCGGGCGTCAGCGCATCCTCCTCCTCGCCGTAGAGCACCTCCCAGGTGCGCGGCGAGAACGGCATCAGAGAGGTGTGCACGTCGCAGCCGACGAGCAGCACGGTGCGCGCGATGCCGCTCCTGATCAGCGCGTCGACCACCTGCAGCCCGTAGGCGAAGCCGGCGCACTGCTGGCGGATGTCGAGCGCCGGGATCGGCCGGATCCCGAGCTGCTGCTGGATCGAGCGTGCCCGACGCCCGGGAAGTAGTGGTCGGGCGTCATCGTCGCGCAGACCAGGTAGTCGACCTCGCCCGCTTCGACGCCGGCGTCGGCGAGCGCCGACCGCGCCGCCTCGGCGCCGAGGTCCGCCGAGCCCGACGCCCGGCTCGACGTAGTAGCGGGTGACGATGCCGCTGCGCTCCTGGATCCAGTCGTCGGTGGTGTCGACGATGCGCGACAGCATGTGGTTGTCGACGCGGATCGGCGGCACGGCGACACCGGTGCCGAGAAGGAGGGCGCGAGGCTGCGGCATGAATGGGCTCCAGGTCGCGGGCGGGCGCGATCAGTCCGGCGCGTCGAGCAGCGAGCCCCGTGGCGCGACGGGCCGTGTGAACAGCACGGTGAGGTCGCCCCGCTTGACGAAGCGGTACGTCGGCCCCGGCCGCCGGCGGTTGAGCCCCACCGTCTTCTCGACGGTGTAGTCCCACCGCTCGACGGGCGGGTCGCCTTCCCGCGGGTTGATCTCGTGGTCGATCTTCGCCGGTTCGCCGAAGAGCACGAAGGTGCGGCCGCGGTCGGTCCGCCGCCCGAGGTAGCCGGCCTCCGAGAAGCGGCGGTCGGCATCGCGCTCGCGCCGCTCGAACACCTCGCGCAGCGGGTTGCCGGGGCGCGCGGGATCGGGGTCGCGGGCCGCCCAGAAGGCCTCGATGAAGGCCGTCGCGGTGGCATCGTCGCGCAACGCCAGGAACGCCTCGGCCTCCTCGCGCGTCACCATGCGCGAGATGGCGCCGACGAGCCACTGCGAGAGCGCCGGCGAGAGGTAGGTGTTGTTGAGGTCCGCCGCGGTCGGTACCGGGCTGGGGCCGGCCGCACAGCCGGCGGCGAGCAGCACGACGAGGAGAAGGCAGGCGTCTCACGGGCCCCGCCTCAACAGGTCGAGGAACTCCTCGCGCACCTCCTTCTTGTAGAAGGTGCCGCGGATGGCGGAGGTGACGGTGACCGCGCCGGGCTTCTTGACGCCGCGCATCTCGACGCACAGGTGCCGCGCCTCGATCACCACCATCGCGCCCTGCGGCCGCAGCTCCTGCTCGATGAAGCCGACGATCTGCTCGGTGAGCCGCTCCTGCAGCTGCGGCCGCTTGGCGTAGAACTCGAGGATGCGGGCGAACTTCGACAGGCCGAGGATGCGGTCGTTGGGGATGTAGGCCATGTGGGCGTGGCCGTAGAACGGCACCAGGTGGTGGGCGCACATGGAGTAGAAGGGGATCTCCTTCTCCATCACCATGGCGCGGTAGCCCTCGTCGTTGGGGAAGCAGGTCACCTGCGGCCGCGAGCCCTCGCGCAGGCCGGAGAACATCTCGGCGTACATGCGCGCCACCCGGCGGTCGGTCTCGCGCAGGTTGGGGTCGGCGAGGTCGAGGCCGAGCTCGCCGAGGATGGCTCGTACGTGGCCGGCGATGCGGTCGAGCGACGCGTCGCCCAGCGTATTCTCGGCATCGGCGGCGCGGTCGAGGACGTCGGTCACTCGACAATCCTACATTGCCGACCGCGCACGGCCCGGGAGAGGTCGAGGCTACAATCGCGCCCATGAGCGAGCTCGTCATCGAATACTGCGTGCAGTGAAGCTACTACCCGCGCGCCGCCGGTCTGGCGGACACGTTGAAGAGGCGTTTCGACATCGACGCAAGACTCGAGAAGGGTCGTGGCGGCGTCTTCGAGGTCACCCTCTGGACGGACCAGGGCGGCGAGCTGCTCTTTTCGAAGAAGAAGCTCGGGCGCTTTCCCGGGCCGGGTGAGGTCGAAGGCGAGCTGCAGGCGCGCCTGGGCAGCGCCGCCGGCTCCTAGTGGATCGTCGGCGCCGCTGGCTGCTCGGCCTCGCGGTCGCCGCCCTGCTGCTCGCCGCCGACGCCTTCTGGCTCGAACCGCGGCTCTTGCTCGGCCGCGACGACGTGGCTCTGCCGGTGGGCGGCGAGCCGCTGCCGGCCGGCGCCGAGCCGCTCCGAGTGGCGCACCTCTCCGACCTCCACCTGGAGAGTGCCGACTCGTATCTTGCCCGGCGCCTGGTCCGCCAGGTGGCTGCCGCCCATCCCGACGTCATCCTGGTGAGCGGCGACTGGGTCGACGACGTGCGCGAGCGGCGCGGTCTGGTGGAGCACGCGCAGGAGGCCGCGGCGCTCGCGGCCGAGCTGCGGCGGCTGGCGCCGGTGCTGTCGGTGCAGGGGCACAGCGACTACCTCGGCGAGCTGGTCGCGATCCTCGACCGCAGCGGCGTCGAGTGGCTCTCGAACGCAGGTCGACACGTCGGCGGCGAGGCACGCGGCGGTTTCCTGCTCCTCGGCCTCAACCAGCAGGTGGGGCATGACGCGGGCGAGCGGCCGCCGCCCTTCGCTCCTCTGCGCGTCGGCGACGGCTGGGCGATCGGCCGCCGTCAGCAGCATGCCGGCAACGACAACCGCTACCTGAGCTGGGACCCCGCGCCACGCTCGCTCGCCGACGCCGGCGGTCCGCTCGCCTGGCGCGGCTACGAGGCCACCGTCTCGGTGTGGAACGACGGCGCGATGGACGCCGGCGTCGCGGTTCACAGCCGCTACGCGCTCGGCGAGGATCGCTTCCTGCGCTTGGGCGGCGGTGGCGGCAGCTTCCGCCTCGTCGTCGACGGCTCGACGGGCGAGGGCGATGCGGACACCGGCGTCGCGCCGCTGCCGCGCCGCTGGCACCGGCTGCGGCTGCGGGCGGAGGTGACGCCGCGCGAGGTGCGGGTCCGCGGCAAGGCCTGGCTGGAGGGGACCGCCGAGCCGCGTGAATGGCAGGCGTCGCTCGCCGATCGTTCGCGCACTCGCGCCGAGGCCGGCACCGTGGCGCTGTGGACGCAGGGCCGGGGTGCGGCCGCCTTTCGCGACCTGCGCGTGCAGACTCTCGACGGCCGCGTGCTGCTCGCCGCGGCCCTCGACGGACCCCAGCGCCCCGCCGGCTGGCGCGACGGCACGCGGGCGACGCGGCTCGCCCTCGCGCTGGCGCGCTCCCCCGCCGTGCCGCCGGGCACACCGCGGGTCGTCCTCACCCACTCGCCCGACGCCGCGCGCGAGGCGGCCACGCGCGGCATCGAGGCGGTGCTCGCCGGCCACACCCACGGCGGGCAAGTGCGGCTGCCCGGCGTCGGCGCCCTCCTCACGCGCTCCCGGCTCGGCCGCCGCTACGACCGCGGGCTCTTCCGCCTCGACGGCCGGCGCGCCGGCGGCACCTCGCTCTACGTCAACCCAGGCGTGGGGACGTCGTTGCTGCCGGTGCGCTTCTGCAATCCGCCGGGCTGGGCGCTGGTCACCCTCGGCGGCGCTTCCGGCTAGGCCGAGCCCCGATCTGGATCAACGAGATGGTGAGGCGGGGCTGACCTCTACGGTCGGCTTCAGCATGGCATCGCGGTCGACGATCTCGCCGCGCAGCACGACGAGGCGGATCTTCTCGAGGTTGCGCAGGTCCACCGTCGGGTCGGCGTCGACGACGACGAGGTCCGCATCGTGCCCCGCCGCCACCCGCCCGGTCTTCGGCCAGCGGAAGACCTCCGCCACGTTGGTGGTGGCGGCGGCGAGCGCCTGTCGCGGCGTCAGGCCGATCTTCGCGAGCAGCCGCAGCTCGAGGTGAAGCGCGATGCCGGGTAGCGTGCTGAAGGCGCTGGTGCCGCTGCCCGCCAGGTAGCGCGCGCCGGCACGCCGGTAGCGCTCCTCGATGCGGTACAGGTTGAGCGAGAACGCCGCCGTGATGCCGGGCGGCAGCTCGCGCTTGCCAGTGCCGCGATCGACCGGCAGGTGGACGTCCTTGGGATCGAGGATGGCGGCGATCGGTTCCCGCCATGGGTTGTCGTGCTCGGGAAGGTCGTAATAGAAGAGGCTGAGCGTCGGGATGAGCGCCACCCGCGAGGCGCCCAGCCGCGCCGCCCAGCTCGTCAACACCGGCGCGTCGGGATCCAGGTTCGCGAGATACTCGTAGAAAGCCGTGCGCGGCGGACCGAACGGCGAGACGGCGACGGCGGCGCGCATCTCCGGTGTCGCCAGCTCCAGGGAGTAGCGGCTGGTATGGACCAAGGCGTCGAGGCCGGCCGCGATGCCCTGGGCGTAGGTGGTGCGACCCAGCTCGCCGATAGTCGGCAGACCCAGCTCGCGCGCCCGCCGCATCACCAGCTCGAGCTGCGCCGGCTCGAGCCGGTAGTGCAGGAGCAGCACCTTGGCGCCGCGCGCCACCTCCTCCTCCACCTGCTTGAGGACCTCGTCGGTCTCGGCCGGCACGTAGCCTTCGGCGGTCTCGCGCATGCCGTGGATGAAACCGAGCCGGCGGATGCGCGGGCTGGGCGAGGCGGTCTCGAGCAGCGCGCCGCGCCGGCCGCCGGGCTCGTCGCTGCCGACGATCGAGGTCACGCCTTTGTATAGATACGCGTTGGACTGCGCCTGGCTGTTGAGGCCGGCGAAGACGTCGTGAAGGCCGGGGACGACGTAGGCGCCGTCGATGGCGACGACGTGCGCACCGGGCGGGATCGGCGTCGTGGCGCGCGGTCCCACCGCGACGATCTCGCCGCCGCGGACGAGCACCACCGCGTCGGCGACGTCGGCGGTCGAGCCGCCGCCGTCGGCGAGGTCGACGATCGTGCCGCCTACCAGCGCCAGCGTCGGTCCGCTCGCGGGGGTGGGGGCGGGCACGACGGCGCTGCTACACCCGAGGAGCGTTACGAGACCGCAGGCGAGCGCCGGAGCGGCCGCCTTCCACATCACCGACCTGCTTCCGATTCCGTGGCGCGCATCGGCTCGCGAGCGGGCTCAGCCGCCCTCTCGACCCTCCACGTCCAGAGCCAGCTGCGCCACGCTCTCCATGTGGCCGCTCTGCGGGAAGAGGTCGAAGAGCGCCAGGCTCTCGAGGCGGTAGCGGCCGAGCAGCTCGCGCAGGTCGCGCGCCAGCGTCGCCGCGTGGCAGGAGACGTAGGTGATGCGCTCGGGCAGGCGCAGCAGCAGCGCCTTGCGCACCGGCGTGGCGAGGCCGTCGCGGGGCGGGTCGACCAGCACGCGGTCGAGTCCGGAAGGCAGCTGCCCCACCCAGCTCTCCACCGCCTGCGGCACGACCGCGACGTGCGGCAGCCGGTGGCGCTTGGCGTTGCCGCGGGCGTAGCGGGCGGAGACGCGATCGCCCTCCACCGCGACGACCGACCGGTAGCGACGCCCGAGCGGCAGGCTGAAGAGCCCGACGCCGGCGTAGAGGTCGACGGCGGCCGCGCCCTCCCAGCCGCCGATCGCCGCGGCGACGAGTCGGCCGACGAGCGTGCGGTGCGCCTGGAAGAAGCAGCGGGCGTCGAGACGGTAGGTGAAGTCGCCGACGGTGAGCGGCACCTCGCCGTGCGGCAGGTCTTCGACCACCGGCGCCGCCGACAGCGCGCCGCCGTCGCCCACCAGCAGGTCCAGGCGCGAGGGCGGCTCTCCGGTGAGGCGCTCCGGCAGCGTCGGGATCTGCGCCTCGAGGGCAGGGTCGAGGATCGGGCAGGCCCGCACCGGCACCAGGGTGTGGCTGCCGCGGGCGAAGTAGCCGACCTGCACGCCGCCCTCCGCGTCGCGGCCGGTGTGCAGCTGCGTGCGCAGGCGATAACCCCACGCCTCCCCCGCCACCACCTCGAGCGACGGCGGCACCTTGACGCCGCCGACGCGCGACAGCGTCTCCACCACTGCCTCGGCCTTGTAGCGCACCTGCAGCGCGTCCTCGATGTGCTGCAGCTGGCAGCCGCCGCAGTCGACGAAGTACGGGCAGGGCGGCTCGCGGCGCCCGGGTCCGGGCGAGAGCAGCTCGACGATCTCGGCGCGGCCGTAGTCGGGCCGCCGCTCCACCAGCCGCACCCGCGCGCGGTCGCCGGGCGCCGCGCGCGGCACGAAGATGGGGATGCCGTCGACGCGCGCCAGCCCGTCGCCGCCGGCGACGAGCTTCTCCACCGTCACCTCGACCTCGTCGAGCGCGGCGAGACGGAGCGCGACCTCGCGGCGGTCCCTCACGAGCGCTGCGCCTCGGCAAGCCGGCGCGCCGCCCAGAGGATGCCCTCCTCGGTCACCGACCGCCAGTACCGCCAGTCGTGGCCGCCGGCGTCGAGCCGCAGCTCGACGGCGAGGCCCTTTTCGCGCGCGTGCCTGGCGAAGAGCGCGCTCGCCTCGTCCAGCCGGTACTTGTCGCTGCTGCCGGCGAGCAGCAGCAGGGGCGGCGCAGCCGCCAGGTCGGCGGCGCTCATGGCGCCGAGCAGCCGGTAAGGGTCGTTGCGCCGCAGCGTGTCCTCGTCCGGACGACCGGCGGGACCGAAGACGCGCCGCAGCGGCGGCCGCACGAACAGTCTCGCGTCGCGCACGAAGGCCGCGTCGAGCGGCACGAGCAGCCCCGAGATGGAGACGATGGCAGCCGTCTCGCGCGGGCTCCGCAGCCCCATGCGCACCGCGCCGGCGCCGCCCATCGAGATGCCGACGTAGGCGCGGCTCCGCGGTCCGCTGCGCACCGGCCACCTGGCCGCGACCTGCGCCGGCAGCTCGGTCATCACCCACTGCTCGTAGCGGCGGCGGCCGTCCCACGAGTCGGCCCAGAACCCGCGGTCTCCCTCGGGCGCGACGACCAGCACCGGCGGCGCCTCGCCGCTCGTCCATCCGGCTCAGGAGCTGCGGCGCCACGCCGTGCTTCCAGAGCACCGCGTCGCTGCCCCAGAGGTCGTGCAGCAAGTAGACGACCGGGAACGGTCCCGCCCCGCTGCTCGACGGCGGCACCAGCACGCGGAGCTCCCCGCCCTGCGGCCCGAGCGGCGCCTGGACCCGCACGGCGGGCGGCGGGGCACTGCCGCACGCCGCGAGCAGCAGCGCGGCGGCAGCCGCTAACGAAACGGCGGAACGGTCGGCGGCGCGGGTGCGCGAGCGCAGCATCGCCGCGCAGCGTACCCCAGCCGCACCGACCGCGCGCGCAGCGCGCCGGCAGCTCAGATCTCTTCGTACACCCAGCGGCGGATCGGCTGCAGGCGACGGCTCACGCTCTCCGGGTCGGGGTCGATGTGCCACAGGGTGGCGGCGATCGACGACAGCAGCGAGTTGCCGTCCTGCGGCGTGAAGCAGAAGCCGTACACCTCGCGGCCGTTGCGCACCGCGATCGTCGGCCGCACCAGCACCGTCTGCGACAGGATGCGGCCGTAGTAGCCGTGGTCGCGGCCGAAGCTGAAGATCAGGTTGGCGTGCCGCTTGTCGGTCATCGCCACGCGCGGGTTGTCGTCGAGGCGCTTGAGCACCTCCTCCTTGCTGGTGTCGCGGCTCATCACCAGGTGGAACCACAGCGAGTGCATGTACTGGGTGTTGAGCTTGACCGCCGAGGAGAAGAGGTCGAGGTCCTTGCCGAGGGTCTTGAACAGGTGAGTGGGCGTCGCGCGCGTGGTGGGTGCCGAACTCCGCGTCGTCGTGCTTGCCCACCTGCGGCGCCGGGATGTAGCTGTCGCTCTGGGTGATGTCGTTCGCCCGCCGCATGCAGACGAAGATGGCGCGCTGCAGCGCGAAGTCGCCGTTGCCCTCGTCGCAGACGGTGCGGATCAGCGTCGTGATGTTGTGCGTGTTGCACGACACCACCTGGATGAAGCGGTCCTCGCCCGGCACCAGCGCCTCGTCGTTGACGCCGCGCGCGTAGGGCTTGCCGAAGCCGAACTCGCTGCCCTGGGCGATGAAGCCCTTGGGGCCGGAGAGGTCGAGGTAGCAGTCTTCCTTGTTCTGGTTGCCGGCAGGCGTGCAGTCCATCACCACGGTGGCGCGCTCGAGCGCCTCCCTGGCGGTGAAGCTCACCTTGTGCCCCATCTTCTCGAAGTCCTCGACGCGGTCGTCGTCGGTGGCGAGCTTGGCGCCGCGCTCCATCAGGTGCTTGAGCTTGGCGCGGTCGGCGGCGAGCGGCGTGCGCTTGTGGAAGGTCACCTCGTCGACGCCGAGCTTGTCGCGGAAGTCGGTGAACAGGCCGATCAGCGGCTCGCCGATGGTGCCGGTGCCGACGACGTGGACGATTTTTTTCATCGGGCCGGGAGACTAGCAAAGCCCGGCCCGGCCGGCTACTCCTCGGCGCCGCCCCACTTCTTGCCGCCGCGCCACTCGGGGTCGCGGTTGGCGAACTCGTCGAGGTCGCTGCGGCACCTCGACGAGCGTGCGGGTGACGTTGGGATCGCAGGTGTCGTTCTCGCACTCGTAGGTGTAGACGTTCCACTCGTCGCGCCGCGAGAAGGTCGCCAGAGTCTGGTAAGTGTTGCAGTTGCCGCACTTGACGGAGATGTTGCGGATGTTGATGGTGCCGCCGCCCGGCTGACCGGTCGCCGGCTCCACGACGTCGGCGCTCGCCGGTGGCTCGCCACCCTGGTCGATCGTGCTGGACATGCCGCCAGCATAGCGTCTGCAGGCGCAAGCGGCACTCCCATCGGTGTGACCTGCGCCACTGGAGGGGGCCCGAACGGTCGGCTACAGTCGAAAAGTGAGTCGGGTCCGCTGCCTCCTCCTGCCGCTCGCGCTGATCGCCTCCACCGCCACCGCCCAGGATCGACCGGCCGAGACGGTTCCCTACACCTTCGGCGAGGTCTACTCGGTCGAGGTGGTGATGGTGCCGGTGGCGGTGCGCGGCGAGGCGCCCGGCGAGCGGCTGCGGCGGGAGAGCTTCTCGCTGCGCGTCGACGGCAAGCCGGTGAAGATCGAGTCGTTCGAGAACGACTCCGGAGCGCCGCTCTCCCTGGTCTTCCTGCAGGACCTCTCGGGCAGCATGGCCGAGGCAAGAGAAGATGGCGAGCTCGCGCGAGACGCTCGACTGCTTCCTCGACACGGCGCGGCAGACGGACGAGCTCGCCCTCGCCACCTTCGCCGGCGGCCAGACCGCGATCGACGTGCCGCTCACCGGCGACGTCGCCGCGGTGCGCGAGTCGATGGAGCTGTGGGAGCCCTACGGCACCACCGGCCTCTACGACGCGGTGGCGATGCTGCCCGAGATCTCGCTCGGCAGCGGCGGCGCCAAGCGCGCCGCGGTGCTGGTCACCGACGGCGTCGACAACGCCAGCGCCATCGGCCCCGAGCAGGCGCGGAAGCTGGTGCAGGCGGCCGACCTGCCGGTCTACGTGTTGGCGCTGCCCGGGCGCGACGAGGCGACGCGCTCCGGCGAGTACAGCTACGGCGACCTGCTGCGCCAGCTCGCCGAGGCCACCGGCGGCCGCTACTACGAGCTCGCCGACACCGGGGAGGCGCGCCGCACCTGCGCCGCCATCCTCGGCGAGCTGCGCCACCAGTACGTGCTCGGCTTCTCGGTCACCGGCACCGGACCTTCGACCTACCATCCCATCCACGTCGAGCTGCGCAACGGGGGGCGCCGCGTCTCCCTCATCCACCGGCGGGGCTACCGCGGCACCGCGCCGTCCGCCGAACCCAGCTGAACAGGCTTTCCGTGCGCCGGCCTCGAGCCGGCGATTCATTTCAACGACCCGAAGGAGCGAGGCATGCGTTGGAAGGGAATCATCGTGTTGACCGTCAGCGCCGGGCTGCTGGCCAGCGGTTGCGCCACCAAGAAGTACGTCAAGGAAGAGGTCGGTCGCGAGACGGGTGCCGTGCACACCCGCGTCGACACCCTGCAAGGGCAGGTCGAGGCGAGCCAGACGCGGATCAAGGAGCACGACGAGCAGATCGCCACCGCGTCGCGCACCGCGCAGGAGGCGCTGCAGCGCGCCCAGGAGGCGGGCAAGCTCGCCGAGGGCAAGCTCCTCTACGAGACGGTGCTCTCCGACGAGAAGGTGAAGTTCGGCTTCGACAAGTCGGACATCTCCGACACCGCCAAGGCGGCGCTCGACGAGTTCGCGGCGCCGATCGTGAGCGGCAACGAGAACGTCTACATCGAGGTGCAGGGCCACACCGACTCGGTCGGCAGCGAGACCTACAACGAGGAGCTCGGCCTCGAGCGCGCCGAGGCGGTGCGCCGCTACCTCAACATGAACCAGCACATCCCGCTGCACCGCATCAACGTGATCTCGTACGGCGAGTCGGCGCCGGTCACCGACAACAAGAGCCGCGACAGCCGGTCGCAGAACCGGCGCGTCGTGTTGGTGGTCCTCAAGTAGAGCGAGCGCCGGCGCGGGTCCATGGCGCGAACCGCGCCGGCGGTAGGACGATGAGAGGCGGGGCAACGGCCCCGCCTCTCGCGCTTGGGGCGTCAGCCGCCCTGCCGCAGCTCCTGCCGGATCACCCTGCGGAGGATGTCTTCCAGCGGCTCGCGGCGAAGGCCCATGTATTCCCGTAGAGCGCCGTTGATGAGCGTCTGATAGCTGCCTCCGCCCGCCCGCTCGACCTGATCCCTGAACCAGTCGATGACGTCATCGTCCAGGCGGATCGTGATGCGCGTCTTGCCCGGAGGCGTGGGCACGACCGGACCGCGCGCCGCCTTGCTGAAGTCATAGTGCTTTTTCATGGATTGACCTCGTAGTCCTGCCGCTCTCGGTGGTTGGCGAGACGCGCGGAGATGATGCGGACGTGGTCTTCGCGGTGAGCGTAAACGACGACGAGGACGCGACCGAATGCGTCCACGCCGATGGCGATGAAGCGATCTTCGGCATCCGACGATGGGTCAGGAGTGGAGCGTGCGAGGTCATCGTCGAGGACGGCGACCGCATCAGAAAGCCGAATGCCGTGTTTCTGCCTGTTGATCGCCGCCTTGGCCGGATCCCAGCGGTAATCCACTTCGTGCAGGATATGCACGTGTGTGCACCGAGTCAAGCCATCGTGGTCGGCAAGCGAAGACGATTGGAAGAGGGCCGGGCGGCCTCGGGAGGCCGCCCGGCTGGATCTCGCCAGGAAGCTAGCCGGCCGCGAGCGCCGGCGCCGCCGTCTCGCCGGCGGCGGCTTCGTAGGCGAGCATCGCGCGCTCGCACAAGAACGAGACGTAGCCGAAGGTGGTGAGCAGGCGCGTGTAGCCCGTCACCACGCGCGCCGTCGGGATGGCGGTGTCGTGGAGCCGCTCGCCGAGGGCGCGGCCCGAGAGGCGGCCGGCGCTCTCGACCTCGGCAACGTAGGCGCGCAGGTCGCTCTGCAGCTCGCGGACGTGGCGGTCGAGGAGGCGGAAGCCGCCGCGCGCGCCGCCGTCGCGCATGCGTGTCGCGGCCTCGTCCCAGAAGGCGCGGTGAGGCAGCGCCGCCCCCTGCCCGGCGAGCTCGCGGTAGAGGGCGTCGTAGTCGAGGCGCGCGAAGAAGGGCTCGCGCGCGAGCAGCGGCTCGGCGGCGTCGACCTCGCCGCTTTCGAAGAGCTCGACGCGCACCCGCGTCAGCGACTCGCCCAGCGCGGTGAGCCGCTCGTTGCTCGCGCGCAGCTGCGCGAGCCCGGCGGCGAGGTGGTCGCGCGCGGCCCCCGGCTCGGCGCCGAGGGCCGCGTCGACGGCGTCGTGAAGCGTCGCCATGCCGAGCAGGAGCTGGAGATAGCTCTCGCGGTAGCTGGCATCGAGCATGGCGGCGTGCTGTTCGAGGCGGTCGGTGAGCGGGTTGGAGTGCGTGGATGAGAAGCCGGGGACGCAACGGAGTGGACCCATGGACATGATCTGCCATCCTTCCTTGGTAGGTTGTTGTTATCGAAGCGGGATTCCGCGTCGGTGAGACGACGCCTGTCGGGGTGGTCCTCGCGCTGGGGGCAGATGCACGGCTACGCCGTGGCGCGGCACTGCCGCACGTTGGGAAGGCGTTGCGAGGGGATGAGGTGCGAGGCCCGAGCGCCGATCGCAGCGACGACGAGCGTCAGTCGCGACGCAATCAGCCGCCGAAGGCCTGGAGCGACGCCCAGACGGCGGGCGATCGCTGCCCGGTCGGCGAGCTGCGCAGCATGGTGAGCTGCGCGGAGCGGAGGGCCGCTGCCGGCGCCTCGCCACTCCGCAATCGCTGGTGAAAGGCGGTCATCAACGCGGTCGGCGGGTCCGGAATCGGCCAGAGGCTGGCCACGACACTCGGCACGCCCGCGGCGAGAAACGCCCGCGCCAGACTGAGTGGCCCCTCGCCGTCCAGCACCTTTCCGCCAGCCGTGTCGCAACCCGAGAGCACGACGGCGCGGGTCTCGCCGAGATCGAGTCCGGCGATGTCGGTGCCGAACAGCAGCGAGCCGCCAGCGTTCCCGTCGTCAGCCAAGGGCAAGCTCGAGCGTTCCGGGTTGGTCCGGTTGATGACGGCGTGCCCGGCGAAGTGCACGACTTGGTGTTTGCCCAACGCCCCGATGAGCGCAGGACGTGTAGCAGCACCGCGTAGGAGAAGCACGCGCCGTGGATACAGGGCAGCCACGGCGCGAGCTTCTGCCCATGCTCCTGGCAGGGGGTGCAGGCCGGGGAAGAGGGCGGGGGACACGCGGGGGTCACCGACGATGAAGGCGTCGACCGGCGGCGTCTGGCCCAATGCGCGCAGGCGTTCTCGCGCGGCGACGTACGCCGTTGCACTGAGCGCGACGGTCACCGGACGATCCTCGACGAGGAAGCGTTTGGTCGCGGGATCCACGAGCGCCGCGAACGGCAAACCGTGAAGCTTGCCGTCCGGAATGACGATCAGTGGCCCGCTGCCGAGTCGGGCGGGCGCGATCAAAGCCGCGTAGAGGCGCATGGCGAGCTCGCGCGTCGCCCCCGTCCAGAGGCCGGCTTCGAGGTCCGCCTCGAACGCCGTGCCCAATCGAGTCAGCTCGGTCGGCGAAATCGGGAGAACGGCCACCGAGGATCGGCGTCGCTCCACTCGCCACTGTACGACCCGATCCTGCAAGACGGCGAAGAAGAGCATCGTGCTGTCGGCTTCCAGCCGCGCGCTCACATCGACGAGACGCAAGGGCTCCGCAGGCCGCTTCGCGAACGCCGGCGGCGCGAGGGTGTTGCCACCTGCCAGGAAGACCCGCGCCCTCGCCGCTTCGGCGACGGCAAACGCCTCCGCGGCCCGTCCCCCACGCAAGGCGAGCTTCACCCGCTCATCGAACACCCGCTCGGGTTGGTCCAGGGGCGCAGCCCACAGCAGCTGGGGATATCCGGCACCCTGTTGATGCTGGTGCAGCACCGCGGCTTGCCGGAGATCCTCTTCGGCGGCGTCATAGCGGCCCGCTCGCTGCTGAGCCTGCGCGCGCGCCAGGAGCACACCGGGCAGGCGAAACTGTTGACCCGACTTGCGGAAGCCGGCAACTGCCCGCGACAGGGCCGCGATCGCGTGGGGCGGATCGGTGGCGAGAAGGCCGCGCAGCAAGTGCAGCTCGGGACCAAACCACGTGGCGTCGAACTGTCCGAGCTTCGGGAACCACGTCGCAGCACGAACGAAGTCGTCGTTGGCCGCCTGCGGCTCGCCCATCGCAATGCGGATACGGCTGCGCCAGAGGAACGCCTGCACGGCCTCATAGGGCTCCATCGACGACGGCATTGCGAGCGCCTCGTCGAGGAAATCTGCAGCCACCCGCGGACGCTCCTCGGCAAGCGCAAGCATCGCCGATGCGAGGAAGATCGAGAACGGTTGTCTCCGGTCGGTCAGTGCGTCGACGTGCCTCGTGGCCGCTCGGCGGTGCTGCCAGCAAAGGCCGCTGGCACCGAGGTAGCCGTATGTCTCGCCGATCAGATGCCGGAGCCAGACCGCAGGCTCCCGTTCCTCGAGCCGCTCAAAAGCCGCGAGCGCGCCGCGATAGTCCGCGAGGCCGCTGCTGAAGTCGCCTCGCTTCGTCCGCCAGAGGCCACGGATCCACAGCGCCGCGCCGCGACTCGTCCGGTCATCGCCGGCACGGCCGAGGAGCGCGTCGGCCTCCGACGGCACGTCGCCCAGGAGGTAGAACACGCAGGCCAGACGATGCACCCGCGCCCACGCCGCTGCCGGGCTTCCCGGCCCCAGCTCTCTCAACGCCTGATCGGCTGCCGTCCTAACCGCCGAAAGGTCGAACACCGTAAAGGCGCGCGCTGCGACTCCGAGGGACTGATGCGCCCGCGCCAGCTTCTCTCGCTCACGCGGCGGGGCGCGCTCGATCTCAGCGACGGCCGCGAGCAGCGTCGTATCTGACGTTTGCGCTTCCCACTCGGCCGCGATCGCTTGCGCAGCCGCCAGCTTCCGACCTGCCTCGACATCGTTGTCGCTGAGCCAGTTGTCTCCCCAGCCCGGCAGCAAGTCCTCCTGCACCGTCCGCCGCGCGAGGTGACGCTGTTTCAGGACGATCGCGGCCAACGCCGCGCGGTCGCCGCTCGTGGCGACGGCGGCGACCTCGGCACGGATGCGCACTGGATCCGGAATCACCGGCACCGCGATCGCTGCCAATCGCTCGCGCGCCTCATGGGTCCAGGGCGAGCTTGCATCGATCGCCAGGTACTCCTGCCACGCCTTCCTCGCAGACGCACGCAGAAACAGTCTCTCCAGCGCCAGGGCGCGGTTGAAGAGTGCCTCGGGCAATTGCGGCGACTTCTCCAGCGCCTTATCGATCGCCTCCAGCGCCGCCGGCAGGTCCTCGTCGTGCTGCTCGTGCACCGGCACGGCGTCGTCGTCGCCGTCGAGCCGGTCGCTGCTCTCGGCGCGCGCCAGCAGCGCCGCGCCGAGGTCGTTGAGCAGCTCGGGCGACTCGGGGTCGGCGGCGACCGCGCGGGTGAGCGTCTCGACGCCGCTCTCGATGCGCCCGCCGAGCGTCTGTGCGGCGCCGATCGTGCCCAGCTCGTTGGCGTTCGGCGACTCCGCTGCGGAGCCGCGGAGCTCCGCGGCCGCGAGGTAGCTCACCGCGCCTCGCGACAGGTCGAGGCCGAGGTCGTTGCCGCGATAGCGCACCGCGGCGGGAGACCACGGGATGCCGCCGGTGAAGCGGCCGGCGAACGGCCGCTCGCGCGGCACCACCGAAGCTGAGGATCGCCCGCGGATCGCGGCTGGGCAGCCACCAGCCGAGCGCGAAGCCGATCGCGATGCCGGCAATCCCGATGGCCGCGGCGAGGGCGGCGGCGAGCGGCGCCGTGCGCAGCAGCCGTCTCCACCCCCGCCGGCCGGGCGGCGAGGCGCGCGCGCGAGCTGCGGGGTCGGCGGCCGCGCTCGCCTCCCGCTCTTCCTCGCGCGCCAGCTCGCCGACGATGGCGACGATCTCGTCCTGCGCCAGCCTCTCGGGGGAAGGAACCTCGTCGCGCTCCGGCTCCTCGCTGACCGCGGTGCCGATCTCGCGCAGCGCGGCGGCGATGATCAGGAAGGCCTTGCGGCAGGCCCGGCACTCGACGACGTGCGAGAGCACCCGGTCGTGATGCGGCTGCGACAGCCGCCGGTCGAGGAAGGCGGCGAAGGTCCGCGGGTCGGGGCACCGGCCCGCCGCCCACCAGGGACCGCCGAAGAGAGTGCCGCCGCCGGGGCCTTCAGAACCTTCGGAACCGCTGCCGCCGCCGCGGCCGCCCCCGGTCGCACCACCGCCACCGACTTCCCCGTCACCGGCCACGCGCTCGATCTCCGGCGCGCAGCAGCGAGGCTTGAGCGACGCTCGCGCAGCATTCGGCGCAACGGGCGAGGTGCGCCTCCACCCGGCGCCGGCAGGCCGAGGGCAGCCCCCCTTCGAGGAACTCGGCCAAGGCCTCCGAGCTCGGGCAGAAGCCCACGAAGCGCATCCGTCGTCGTCCGGAGGAGTCCACTCGAAGGGGGGCTGCGAGAGTCACTCGCGCTGTATAGACGGCCGCGCAACGCGTTTTTCCCCATCTCGGCAGCAGATTTCTGCGCGCTTGTCACATCGCGCCGTGATTTCACCGTCCGGTCCTCGGCGGGACGGCTGCCGCCGCCCGCTACAGCCGAGCCAGGGCGTCGAGGTCGAAGCGCTCGAGGACGGCGCGCATCCGCCGCGCGTCGCGGTATTCGGCGGCGTCGGCGACCGCCCGCAGCTCGAGGCCGCCGAGGCGTACGAAGAGGTGGTGCCCCTCGACGCCGCGGGCGGGCCAGCGGCCGAGGCGCAAGGCCCACGCGGGCTGCTCGGCCGCCGGCAGCGCGCCGCGCCAGAAGAGGTGGAACCACATGGCGCGGGCAGCCGCCTCGCCGTCGCCCTGCATGAGGTCGACGCTGACGAAGTCGGCCTGCGGCAGGTCGTCGTAGGCGACGCGCCAGCGGTACCCGGCGAGCGGCCCCGAGAGCGCCGGCAGCATGGCGAGGAGCAGCCGTTCGGCCTCGGCGCGCTCGGCGGCGGTCAGCTCGCCCGGCTGGGCGCCCTGGCGCAGCAGCGTCGAGAGGCGCGTCACCGGGTTGGCCGCGACCGCCTGCTGCTGGCGGCCTCGGCAGGCGACGGCGCCGAGCGACGCGGCGAGCAGCGCCGTGGCGAGAAGCGTCCGCGGCGCGACAGCGCGGCGCCAGGCGCGGGCGGTGTCGGCGTGGCGACGACTCACGGGCATGCGGCTCCCACCCGGAACCTATAATAATCAGCGTGACCTCCGCGGTGCAGGTGGTGGGCGGCGGCCTCGCCGGCAGCGAGTGCGCCTGGCAGCTCGCCCGCCGCGGCGTCCCGGTGACGCTGTACGAGATGCGGCCGGTGCGGCCGACCCCCGCGCACCACACCGACGCCTTTGCCGAGCTCGTCTGCTCCAACTCGCTGCGCAGCGACGAGGCCGAGCACCCGGCCGGGCTGCTCAAGCGCGAGATGGAAGCCTTCGGCTCGCTGGTCATCGCGGCGGCGCGGCGCCGCGGCGGTGCCGGCGGGAGGGGCGCTCGCCGTCGACCGCGACCGCTTCTCGGCGCTGATCACCGAGCGCCTGGCGGCGCACCCGCTGGTGGAGGTGCGCCGCGAGGAGGTGCCCGAGGTGCCGGCCGGGCCGGCGGTGGTGGCCACCGGGCCGCTCACCTCGCCGTCGCTCGCGGCGTCGCTGCAGGCGCTGCTCGGCGCCGAGTACCTCTACTTCTACGACGCCATCGCGCCCATCGTCGACGCCGAGACCCTCGACCTCTCACGGCTCTTCTGGGCCTCGCGCTACGGCAAGGGGGGCGGCGAGGACTACCTCAACGCGCCGCTCTCCCGCGAGCAGTACGAGGACGTTCGTCGCCGCGGTCACGGCCGCCGAGGTGCTGCCGCTGCACGACTTCGAGCGCGCCCTCTTCTTCGAAGGCTGCCTGCCGGTCGAGGAGATGGCGCGGCGCGGCGTCGACACGCTGCGCTACGGGCCGATGAAGCCGGTGGGCCTCACGGCTCCCGACGGCAGCCGCCCGTACGCCGTGGTGCAGCTGCGGCAGGAGAACCTGGCGCGCACCCACTTCAACCTCGTCGGCTTCCAGAGCCGCCTCAAGTGGGGCGACCAGCAGCGCGTGCTGCGCACCATCCCCGGCCTCGAGCGCGCCGAGTTCGTGCGCCTCGGGCAGGTGCACCGCAACACCTTCGTCTGCTCGCCGGTGCACCTCGACGCGCACTATCGGTTGAAGGCGCGGCCGGCGGTGCGCCTCGCCGGCCAGGTCACCGGCGTCGAGGGGTACCTCGAGTCGGCGGCCACCGGGCTCGCCATCGGGCTCTACCTGGCCAGGAGGCCGCTGGTGCCGCGGTCGAGCCGCTGCCGGCCACCACCGGTCTCGGCGCGCTGGCGCGTCACCTCACCCAGTCCGACCCGGGGTCGTTCCAGCCCGCCAACGTCAACTGGGGGCTGTTCCTGCCGCTCCCCGGCCGCGTCGCCCGCGACGAGCGCAAGCGCGCCTACGCCGCGCGCGCCGCCGAAGAGCTGGCGAGCTGGGCGGCGCGGGCCGGCGTGGCGATGGAAGCGACGCCGCCCGGGCTGCTGCCGTCGCCGCACCTCGACGCCGTGGCGGTGGGGTGAGCCGGCGTTGAGCCGACCTGCGCCCGGCTCCCTGCCCCGCTTCGTCGACCGCTACCTCGAGCACCTCGCCGGCGAGCGCGCCCTCGCCGGCCACACGCTGCGCGCCTATCGCGGCGACCTCGACCGCTTCCTGCTCTTCGTCGGCCGCGACTGGCTCGCCTGCGACCCGCAGACGGTGGAGGCGGCGCAAGTCGACGCGGCCGCCGTGCGGGCGTTTCTCGGCGCCCTCGGCCGCGACGGGCCTGGGCAAGCGCAGCCAGGGGCGGGCGCTCGCCGCGGTGCGGGGCCTCTTCCGCTGGGCGGTGCGCGAGGGCGAGCTCCCGGCCTCGCCGGCGGCGGCGATCCGCACGCCGAAGGCGCCGCAGCGGCTGCCGCGCCACCTGCGCCCGGCCGAGGTCGAGGCGGTCCTCGAGGCGGCGGCGGCGCCGACCGAGACGGCGAACGGCTCCGCGGCGGCGGCGCGCCTGGCGCTACGCGACCGCGCCCTCATCGAGCTGCTCTACGCGAGCGGCCTGCGGGTGGGCGAGCTGGTGTCGCTCGACTGGCGCGACCTCGACCTGTCGGCGCGCGTGCTGCGCGTCCTCGGCAAGGGCGGCAAAGAGCGCATGGTGCCCTTCGGCGCCCCGGCCGCAGGCGCGCTACGCGCCTGGCTCGCGGCGTGGGAGGAGGTGCGCGCCGGCGCCGCGGCAGTGGAGGCGAGCAACCGCCACGGCGACGACGACATGCCGGTCTTCCTCAACGCCCGCGGCGGCCGCCTCACCGACCGCTCCGTGCGCCGCATCCTCGACCGCTGCGTCGAGGCGGCGGCCCTCGCCACCGGCGTCCACCCGCACACCCTGCGCCACAGCTTCGCCACCCACCTGCTCGAGGCGGGCGCCGACCTGCGCGCCATCCAAGAGCTGCTCGGCCACAGCTCGCTCTCCACCACCCAGCGCTACACCCACGTCGAGGTCGAGCGCCTGCTCGCTGTCTACCGCGAGGCACACCCGCGGGCGAAGGCGACGTAGCATCTACAGGGGCGATCTCGACGGAGAGCTCGCCGCGTACGAGCGCGGGCATCTCAGGTCGCCGGCTCGGCTGTCTCGCCGGCTGCGATGGCCGCTTGATCCACCAGGCGTTGCGACAGGTAGTAGCCGCGGGCCACCATGGCCGTGAGCAGCGGGAACACCGCGGGTATCAGGCCCGCGCGTTTGGCGAGGACCAGGATGCCCGCACTGCCGATGACCCGAAGCCTGTAGGCGCCCGTCGCAATCCGGCGTGCCTTCCGATCGTCGAGCAGCACGAGTCGCGCATCGACTTCGTACGCGCTGGTGATCGCTGCCGCTTCGCCGGCGCCAAGCTCTGCGGCCAACAGCGGATCAGGCTTGACGTCGTCGCGAATCTCGAACCAGTCCGCGCTCAGAATCGCCTGGGATCCGGCGCGCTCGCTACCGCCAGCCGACACCTCGTCGAGCACGGCCCGCGGCACCACCACCCGCCCGAACAGTTGCTGAAGGATCTGGAGGTGATCGATGAGGGAAAGCGCAATGAGGGGTCCAGTGTCGCAGACGACCCGACCCTCAGGCATCCATCAGATCCCTCTCCAGCTCGTGCCTGTCGAGGTCCGCGACCGGCACCCTCATCTCGCCGGCACGGAACAAGAACTCGACCCGCGGCAGCTCGCACAGCTCGGCCGCGCGACCGGACGAGAGGCGACCGAGCTCGAAAAGCTTGAGCGCCAAGAGAAACTTGGCTTCACGAGCGAACTCGTCGGGCGACTGGCCGGTCGCCAGCAACACGCTTTCGGGAAAGTCGAGTTGGATGCTGGCCACGTTCAAAGACTAGCACCGGCCAACACCTGCTGAACCGAGGCGTCATTTCGCCGACGACACGCGGCGGCTGCTAGGCTGATGCCGAACTGTCGCGAGTTTCCCATCGACGCCCTCTCGTTCGCCGCGCCGAATGCCGCCCGGATCGCTCCGAGCGACGCCGGCACTGACCCGACCCAGCACTCACCGCTCGGGCCGCGGCTGCTCATCGCCATCCCGGCGCTGAATGAGGAGGCGAGCATCGAGGAGACGATCCGCCGCTGCCTGGCGGCGCGCGAGCACATCGTCGCCTCCACAAACGTCAGTGAGGTGGAGATCACCGTCGTCAGCGACGGCTCCACCGACCGCACCGTGGAGCTCGCCTCGCGCTACGCCGACCAGTACCCGGGCCAGGTGCAGCTGATCGTCTTTCCGCAAAACCGCGGCTACGGCGCCGCCATCCAGGAGGCCTGGCGGCGCTCGGACTGCGAGCTGCTCGCCTTCCTCGACGCCGACGGCACCTGCGACCCGCGCTTCTTCGCCGAGCTGTGCCGTGCGCTCGATGCCGCGGACGCCGCCGTCGTCCTCGGCAGCCGGCTCGGCGGCGACAGCGCGATGCCTCTCGTGCGCCGCCTCGGCAACTGGTTCTTCGCCGCCATGCTGACGCTGTTCTCGGCGCAGCGGGTGCGCGACTCGGCGAGCGGCATGCGGGTGGTGCGCCGCAGCGCGCTGCCGCGGCTGATGCCGCTGCCCGACGGCCTCCACTTCACGCCGGCGATGAGCGCCCGCGCCGTGCTCAGCGGCGACCTCGGCATCGTCGAGGTCGGCATGCCGTACCACGAGCGCGAGGGGCAGTCGAAGCTCAAGGTCTTCCGCGACGGCCTGCGCTTCCTGCGCGTCATCGTCGAGGAGACGTTGCGCCACCGCCCCGGGCGGCTGCTCGGCCTCGGCGGCGTCCTGTTCCTCGCCGCGGCGGGGCTCTTGATGATCGAGCCGACGCTCCACTACCTGCGCCACCGCTCGGTGCTCGAGTGGATGATCTACCGCTTCGTGGTGAGCGACCTTTCGGCGACGCTCGCGGCGCTGCTCTTTTGCTCGGGCTATCTCGCCGACCGCATCGTGCGCGTCACGCTGGCGCCGCGGCGGCGGCCGCGCTCGCTGCTCGACCGGCTGTTCGAGAGCCGCTGGTTCTTTGCCGTGCCGCTGGCGCTACTGTTCGCCGGCGGCTTGCTGGTGCTGCCGAGCGCCGTCGAGTTGGTGGAGACGGGCGGCACCTACGAGCACTGGTCGCGCTTCATCGTCATGTCGTCGTGTTTCTCGGTGGCGTTCGTGCTGGCGGTGACCCGCCTGGTGGTGATCACGGTCGACCTGGTGGCCGAGCGGGTCGCCTACCTGGCCGGGGTGGAGCGCGCGGCGCGGCGAGAGGCCGAGCCGAACGCGCAGCAGGCGCGCGGCGGTTGATGGCCGAGGGGCGAGGCGACGCGGCGACGCCGGCGGACGAGGACCTCTTCGCGCGCGGCGAGGAGTACGACGCCATGCTCGCCGCGGGGATCGGGCTCTCCGGCGAGGAGAAGCCGTTCTTCATCGCCGGGCGCCTGGAGAGCCTCTTCCGCAGCTTGCCCGCCGGCTGGCTGCCGCGGCGCGTTCTCGACTTCGGCTGCGGCACCGGCGACACCGCGGCGGCGCTGGTGGCGCGGCTGCCCGGCGCCGAGGTGGTGGGCGTCGACGTCTCGCTGCCGGCGCTCGACCTGGCGCGGCGGCGGCACCCGGGCGCCCGCTTCGCCTCTCTCGCCGAGCTGCCGGCTCTCGGCGCCTTCGACCTCTGCTACGTCAACGGCGTCCTCCATCACGTCGAGCCGGGGCGGCGGGGCGAGACCATGGCCGCAATCTTCGACGCCCTGCGCCCCGGTGGCTGGATCGGCCTGTTCGAGAACAACGCCTGGAACCCCGGGGCGTGGCTGGTGATGCGCCGCATCCCCTTCGACCGCGACGCGGTGCCGATGAGCCCGCGGGAGGCGCGGCGGCTGGCGGCCGACGCGGGTTTCGCGGCCGTCGCGCTGCGCTCGCTGTTCTACTTCCCGCACGCTCTCGCGTGGCTGCGCTTCCTCGAACGGCCGCTCTCGCGGCTGCCGCTCGGGGCGCAGATCCAGGTGCTCGCCAGCAAGCCGGGGCAGGCGTAGCGCGTGTACCAGGCGTCGCTCTCCTACCCGAGCGAGATCGTCCCGTTCCTCGAGCTCGCGTTCACGCTGCTCGCGGCGCTCTTGCTGCTGTGGCGGCCGCGCCGGCTCGAAGCGCCGCTGAGACGCGCGTGGCGTCGTCTCGCCGCGATCGGTCCGCGGCGGGCCGTTGCCGCGAGCGCCCTCGGCACGTTGCTCGGGAGCGCCGCGACGATGCTCTGGCTCGGCTTCCCCGCGCCGCACGTCTCCGACGAGCAGGGCTACCTGTTGACGGCGGACACCTTCGCCCACGGGCGGCTGGCCAACCCTTCGCCGCGCGTGCCGGCCGCATTCGAGGCCGTGCACATCGTGGTGCGGCCGAGCTACGCCGCGAAGTACCCGCCGGCGCCGGCGCTGCCGCTCGCCGTCGGCGAGCTGCTCGGCCACCCGGGGATCGGCGTCTGCCTGTCGGCGGCGCTGTTCGCCGCCGCCTGCTGCTGGTTCCTCCAGGGCTGGCTGCCGCCGCCCTGGCCGCTCGTCGGCACGGCGCTCGCCGCGCTGCGGATCGCCATCGGCAGCTACTGGGGGCAGTCCTACTGGGGGGGCACGGTGGCGGCCGTCGGCGGGTTGCTGCTCTACGGCGCCCTGCCGCGACTGTTCAAGGGACGCAGCGGTGAGGCGCGCCTGGCGTGGGCGCCGCTCGCCCTCGGCGTCTTCCTGCTCGCCAACAGCCGTCCGCTGGAGGGGGCGGTGGCGGCGCTGCCGGCGGCGGCGATGGTGGCGGTCGCGCTGGCGCGGCGGCTGGGCCCCTGGTGGCGGCCCGCCGCAGCGCTGACGCTGGCGCTCGCCGCCGGAGCGGCGCTCACCGCGAGCTACAACCGCGCCGTCACCGGCGATCCCCTGCGCCTGCCGTACAGCCTCCACGTCGACACCTACGGCGTCGACGCCATGAGCCCCTACTTCGCGCCGCCGCGGCCGGTGCGCTACTCCTCGCCCGTGCTGGCGGCGCACCTGGGCCGGAGCTTCCCGCGGCCGCAGACCGCCGGTGCGGCGCTCGCCGCGGCCGCCGGGCACCTCGCCCGCATGGCCTACTTCGTCTGCGGACTGCCGCTGCTGGTCTTCGCCGTGCTCGCCCTGCGCCGGCTGCCGCGCGGCGCACCGGCGACGCGCTGGAAGCTCTTCGCACTGCTGTGCGCCGCGTTGCAGGCCGCCGTCCACTCGGTCACCGCCTGGTGGTCGCCCCACTACAGCGCCGCCGCCACCGGCCCGCTGCTGCTGCTCGCGGTGATGGGGATGCGCGAGTGCGCCGCCGGACCGACGACGGGTCGACTTGGGCGCGGCCGGCGCCTCGGCCCCGGGTTCGGCGCCTGGCTCGTCGCCGCCGCGCTCTTGGCGCGGCTGCCGCTCACCCTCGTCGAGCTGCCGGCGTTCCGACTCGACGCCGAGGACTCGACCCTGTTCGTCCAGCGCCTCGAGCGTCAGGCCACGGCACAGCACTGGCGCGCCGTGATCGTCGTCGACGACCGCGTGCGCGACGTCGACGAATGGGTCTACAACCGCGCCGACCTCGACGATGCGCCGCTGCTGTGGATCCAGGACCTCGGCCCCGCGGTGACGCGCCAAGTGGCCGCGGCCTACGCGCCGAGACACGTTTACCGCCTGACGCCCGCCGAGCGAGGTTGGCTACGACTGGACCCGGTGCCCAGCCTCGACGTTGATAACATCCCGCGCCCATGGTTTCGGGCGCCGCGCAAGCGTTGAAGAAGGCATCCAGGGCGCCGCTGCTGCGCTCCACCACCGTCCTGCACGTGCGCCGCGACGGCAAGGTGTGCATGGGCAGCGACGGCCAGGTGACGCTGGGCGAGGCGATCGTCAAGCAGACCGCCGCCAAGGTCAAGCGCACGGCGCGCGGCAAAGTCTTGGTGGGGTTCGCCGGCGGCGGCGCCGACGCGCTGGCGCTGTTCACCCGCTTCGAGGCCAAGCTCGAGGAGCACCACGGCAACCTCGAGCGCGCCGTCGTCGAGCTGGCCAAGGACTGGCGCACCGACCGCATGTTGCGCCAGCTGCAGGCGATGATGATCGTGGCCGACCGCGACCAGTCGTTCCTCGTCTCGGGCAACGGCGACCTCATCCAGCCCGACGAGACGGGTCTGCTCGCCGTCGGCTCGGGCGGCAACTTCGCCCTCGCCGCCGCCCGCGCGCTGCTGCGCAACACCACGATGTCCGCCACCGAGATCGCCCGCGAGGCGCTGCTCATCGCCGCCGAGATCTGCATCTACAGCAACGACCGGATCACGCTGGAGGAGTTGGCGTGACGACGGCCGCCCCTCCCGGCGTGCCGGCACCGCCGCCCGCCGCCTCCCTGCGCTGGATAGAGGAGCTGACGCCGCGGCAGATCGTCGCCGAGCTCGACCGCTACATCGTGGGGCAGAAGGCGGCTAAGAAGGCGGTGGCCATCGCGCTGCGCAATCGCTGGCGCCGCCAGCGTCTCGACGCGGCGATGGCCGACGAGGTCTACCCCAAGAACATCCTGATGATCGGCCCCACCGGCGTCGGCAAGACCGAGATCGCCCGCCGCCTCGCCAAGCTCGCCCGCGCCCCCTTCGTCAAGGTGGAGGCGAGCAAGTTCACCGAGGTGGGCTACGTCGGCCGCGACGTCGAGTCGATGGTGCGCGACCTCGTCGAGGTGGCGGTGGCGATGGTCAAGCAGGAGAAGCGCGAGTCGGTGCGCGTCCGCGCCGCCGAGCGCGCCGAGGAGCGGCTGCTGCAGCTGCTGCTGCCCACGGCGCCCGGCATCAGCGGCCCCGGCTTCGGCCTCGGCGGCTACGGCGCCGCGGGCACCGAGCACACCGCGGTCCCCACCGGCGGCGAGCCGGGCTCGGAGACGCGCGAGAAGCTGCGCGAGCAGCTGCGCTCCGGCCGCCTCGACTCGCGGCAAGTGGAAGTCGAGGTCGAGGAGCAGTCCTTCCCCAGCTTCGAGATGTTCACGCCGCAGGGCGTCGAAGAGGTGGGCGTCAACCTCAAGGACATGATGCCGGGACTGTTTGGCGGCAAGAGCCGAAAGCGGCGCACCACCGTGGCCGAGGCGCGCGAGATCCTCGAGCAGCAGGAGAGCGATCGCCTCATCGACCGCCACCAGGTGGCGCAGGAGGCGCGCGAGCGCGTCGAGCAGGCGGGCATCCTCTTCCTCGACGAGATCGACAAGGTAGCGGGCCGCGAGGGCGGCCGCGGACCCGACGTCTCGCGCGAGGGCGTGCAGCGCGACCTGCTGCCGGTCGTCGAGGGCACCACGGTGACCACCAAGTACGGGCCGGTGAAGACCGACCACGTGCTGTTCTTCGCCGCCGGCGCCTTCCACGTCGCCAAGCCGTCGGACCTCATCCCCGAGCTGCAGGGGCGCTTCCCGATCCGCGTCGAGCTCGAGCCGCTGGGCAAGGACGACTTCGTGCGCATCCTCACCGAGCCGCAGAACGCGCTCACCAAGCAGTACCAGGCGCTGCTCGCCACCGAAGGCGTCGGGCTCGAGTTCACCGCCGATGCGGTGGACGAGATCGCGCGCCTCGCCGTCGAGGTCAACTCGCGCACCGAGAACATCGGCGCCCGGCGGCTGTCGACGCTGATGGAGAAGCTGCTCGAGGAGGTCTCCTTCGAGGCGCCGCACATGGACGGCGTGCAGCTCACCGTCGACGGCGCCTACGTGCGGCGGGCGCTGCAGGGGATCGTCGAGGACCAGGACCTCAGCCGGTATGTCTTGTAGCGTGCGCGTCGCGCACGCACCTTTCGAGGGCAGGAGGGACGGGATGGCAGTTTCGAGCTTGCGCAGCCGCCTCGGCGACGAGGCGATTTCGTTCGGCTGCCGCGCGGCGTCGCGGCGGCTGCTCGTGGCTATCGGCGCGCTGGCGCTGCTCGCGGCCGCCTGCGGCAAGAAGGGCAACCCGCTGCCGCCGATGCGGGTGATCCCCAACGCCACCACCGACCTGGTGGTGGCGCAGCGCGGCAGCCAGCTCGTGCTGCGCTTCGCCTATCCGCAGACGACCACCGCCGGAGCCAAGCTGCCCGGCCTCTCGGCGGTCGAGGTGGCGGCGATGACGCGGCAGGTGCCGGCGACGGGAGACCTCCCCATCGTCGACGCGCGCGAGTTCACCGCTGCCGGACGTTCCGTCGCGACGCTGCGCGGCGCCGAGCTGCAGAGCTCCATCGAGGGCGGTCAGGTGGTGGTGCGGCTGCCGCTGCCGGAGGCGCCGCCGGCGGCCGCGGCCACCCCTGAGGCGACGCCGAGCTCCAGCCCCGCCGCGCCCGGGACGACGCCCACTCCAGCCGCCGAGCCGGCCGCCGAGCCGGCCGCCGAGCCGCGCACGCTCTTCGTCTACGCCGTGCGTACCACCGCCGAAGGCGGCGAGACCTCGGCATGGTCCAACGTCACGCGGCTGGTGCCCCTGCCGGCGCCGCCGTCGCCCACCGGCCTCACCGTCGAGCCGCGCGCCAACGGCATCGCGCTGTCGTGGCGCGACGAGGCGCCCGGCGTCGCCGGCTTCGCCGTCTACCGGCGGCCGGCGGCGAGCCGCACCTACGGCGAGCCGCTCGCCACGCCGCCGGCGACGGCCCGCGAGTACCTCGACACCACCGCCCGTTACGGCGAGCGCTACATCTACACCGTCACCGCGCTCGGTGCCACCGAGCCGCGGGTGGAGAGCGGACTCGGCGAGGAGAGCGAGATCGGCTACGAGGACCGCTTCGCGCCGGCGCCGCCGCAAGACCTCGTGGCGCTGCCGCAGCAGGGCGCCGTGAGCCTGGTCTGGCAGGCGAGCCCGGACGGCGACGCCGTCGGCTACCTCGTCTACCGGCAGGACCCCGGCGCCGACTGGCGCAAGCTCTCCGCCGAGCCGATCGCCGACCTCAAGTATGCCGACGGCGGGCTGACGCCGGAGCTGCTCTTCCGCTACCGCGTCACCGCCGTCGACGCGGCCGGCAACGAGGGCGCGCCGACGCCGGTGGTGGAAGCGCGGGCGCGCTGAGGAATGGCTGAGCTGTTTCGCACGAGCGGCGCCGGCAACGACTTCCTCGCCCTCGTCGAGCCGCCGGCGCCCCCCGCGCCCGAGACCATCCGCGCCTGGTGCCGTCGCGGGGTCTCGCTGGGCGCCGATGGCGTCTTCGCCCTGCGGCGAGTCGCCGAGGGCGGCGAGCGCGGCACGGCCGGCGCGGTCGAGATCGTCTACTGGAACGCCGACGGCGGCGAGGCGGCGCTGTGCGTCAACGCCACCCGCTGCGCGGCGCAGCTCGCCTTCCACCTCGGCTGGGCGGAGCGCGCCGTGACCGTGGGTACCGGTGCCGGACCATTCGCGGCGCGGCAGGTCTCGAACGACGAGATCGAGCTCGAGATGGCGCCGCCCACCGAGGAGCCGCGGGCGGTCAGCTTCACCGACCAGCTCGACGGCTGGGCGACGACCGTCGGCGTGCCGCACGCCATCGTCCTCTCCCAGCACCCTCCCGACACCTTCACCGTCTCCACTTTCGGCCCGATCATCCGCAAGCACGAGCTCTTCGGCGAAGCGGGGGCCAACGCCAACTTCGTACGCTACGCGAGCGCGCACGAGCTCGACATCCGCACCTGGGAGCGCGGCGTCGAGGCCGAGACCCTCGCCTGCGGCAGCGGCGTGCTCGCCGCGGTGGCGGTGGGCGTGTGGACCGGCCAGCTGGAGCTGCCGGTTCGGGCCCGCACCAAGGGCGGCTTCGTGCTCACCGTCGACGGCGAGATCGCCGCGGACGGGCGGCGCATCGCGCGTTGGACGATGGCGGGCGACGCCCGCGTGCTGGCTTGCGTCGAGACCTTCCCGGGCGCCGAACGCGCCCTGCCCGCGCCGCTGTGGGACGGACCCTGACGCCGCCGTTCCTGCCGACGCGCAGCTAGCGTCGTCGAAGGCGGAGCTTTCGGGCGCCGGCTGTGGTCGCGGGCTAGGATGAGGGCATGCGTGCGCGCGTCATCGTGGCCCTCCTCGTGCTGGCGGCGGGTTCGGGCGCGACTGCGGGTTCGCGTGCGATCGCGGCTTCGGCCGCCGCGGCGAAAGCGAGTGGGCCGCCGACGGTGACCTTCGCGGGGAGTGCGTTGGGGGCGTCGTTCGACATCGACGCGCGCGCCGGAGCAGGGGCCGAGGCGGCGGTGCTGGCGGCGGTGGCTGCCGTGCGCGAGGCGGAGGAAGCGGGCGACCTCTCGCGCGGGGCGCTGGCCGAGCTCAATCGGGGCGCCGGTGGTGGCGCCCAGAAGGTGCCGGCAGCTTTGGCGGCGACGCTGTTGCGGGCGGTGTCGTTCTGCCGGTGGTCGGACGGGACGTTGGGGCCGCTCGGCGGCGTGCTGAACGAGGTCTGGGGACTGCGAGTCGCCAAGCCGTCGCTGCCGAGCGCCGCGGCAGTCGAGCAGGCCGCGGCGGCCGCGGGCTGCGACCGGCTGAGCGTCGATGCGGCGAAGGGGACGGCGACGCTCGCGGCAGGCTCGCGGGTCGACCTGTGGAGCTTCGAGGTGGGGGCCGCGCTCGACCGCGCCGTCGAGGTGCTGGCGGCGCACGGAGTGACCGATGCGAGCCTCGCGCTGGGCAACGTGCAGCGGGCGGTGGGCGGTGGGCCCGACGCGCGCGGCTGGCCGTTGCGCGTCGACGTGCCGCCGGCGTTGGCCATCTTCACCAGCGGGCTGCGACTGCGCGATCAGTCGTTCGCCGTCGTCTCGCGCGAGGACGGCGAGCTGCGTGCCGGTGGCGAGCGCTACGCGCCGTACCTCGATCAGCGGACGGGCCGGCCGGGCACCGGCGTGCTCGCTACCGCCGCGATCACCCAGCTGGCGCTCGATGCGCAGGGGCTCGCCGCGACGCTGTTCGTCACCGGCAACCGGCGCGGCAGTCTGCTGCTGGGGCAGCTGCAGCCACAGCCGGCGGCGCTCTGGCTGCTGGGTGACGGCAGCGGCGAGCCGCTGGTCTCCGACTACCGTTGGGGCGGCAGGCTGCGCCGGGGCGGCCGGTGACCGACGCGGCGACGCGCGCCGGCCGCCGTCGCCTGCGCAAGCAGCCCCACCCGCCCTCCCATCTGCCGCTCGGCTGGCGCATCTTCTTCATCATCTCCGGTTGGGTGATGGTGCTGGTCGGCATCGCCGGCCTGGCGTTGCCCGGCATCCAAGGCGTGCTGACCATCGTCTTCGGCGGCGCGCTGCTCTCCGTCGCCAGCGAGACCGCCTACTGGGTGCTGCGCTGGATGTTCCAGCGCTGGCCCTGGGGTTGGCGCAAGGTCGAGCGCACGCGGCGCAAGATCTACCGCTGGATCGTCGGCTCGGCACCCAAAGACGGCTAGCCGGCCGCTTCGTGGTCCGTCGATTGCAGCTCCTCGACGGGCGCGTTCGCGACTGCGGACACGTGCTGGAAAGGAGAACGACATGGCCGCAACCGAGCAGAAGAGCCCTGAGTCGGCGCGAGTCCGCTACATGGTCAACGACATCGACGCTGCCGTCGCGTTCTACTCCGACAACTTCGGCTTCAAGGTCGAGCGGGCGGTGCCGCCGAACTTCGCGATGCTCTCGCGAGGCAGTCTCCAACTGGTGCTCAGCACTCCTTTCGGACCGGGAGGAGCGGCCAAGCCGATGCGCGATGGCAGCAAGGCCGAGCCGGGCGGTTGGAACCGCATCATCATCGACGTCGACGACCTCTCCTCCGAGGTCGACCGCTTGCGCAAGGCGCGGCTGCACTTCCGCAGCGACGTCCTCGAAGGGCCGGGTGGATCCGAGGTCGTGCTGGACGACCCGTCGGGCAATCCGATCGAGCTGTTCCAGCCCGCCGCGGTCGGCAAGCACTAGGCGAGCAGCTCGGCGAACGCCGCCTCGAGCGTCGGGAAGCGAAAGCGGAAGCCCAGCGCCAGCAGGCGCGCCGGCACCGCGCGCTGGCCGCTGAGCATCGTCTCGCCGAGCTCGCCAAGCGCCAGGCGGACGGCAAACGTCGGCGCCGGCAGCCAGCTCGGCCGATGCAGCGCCTTCGCGAGCGCGCGCGAGAGGTCGTCGTTGCGCACAGCTTCCGGCGCCGCGAGGTTGAACGGTCCGGTGGCAGCCGGCGACTCGAGCAGGAAGCGGATCGCTCCCACCTCGTCGGCCTCGTGGATCCACGGCATCCACTGGCGGCCGTCGCCGAGCGAGCCGCCGAGGAAGGCGTGGAACGCCAGCAGGAGCGGCTTCAGCGCGCCGCCGCGTCGCGACAGCACGACGCTGGTGCGCACGATCGGGCGCCGCACGCCGAGCGCTTCCACCGACGCACTCGCCGCCTCCCACTCCACCGCCAGGCGGGAAAGAAAGTCGTCCCCCGGCGGGAAAGCCTCGTCCACCACGGCGTCGCCGCTGTCGCCGTAGTAGCCGACGGCCGACCCTTGCACCAGCACCAGCGGACGCCGGCGCACGGCTGCGAAGGCGTCGGCGACGAGCCGGCTCGTCTCCACGCGGCTGGCGCGAATGCGCCGCTTCTTCGCCGCCGTCCAGCGGCCGAAGATGCTCTCGCCGGCGAGGTTCACCACGGCCTCGGCGTGCTCGAGCTCCTCGACCCAGGGGCCCAGCGTCCGCCCGTCCCACGCCACCGCCCTGACGCCGCGCGGCAACGTCTGCCGCTGCGGCGACCGCGACAGCACCACGGCTTCGTGCGAGTCCTTGACCAGCGACTCCGCCAAGGCGCTGCCGATCAGGCCGCTGCCACCGACGATGACGACGCGCACGGCGACAGTCTACGCCCGCACCCGACGAGGGCCGCGGCACCCGCCGGCAAGCTCCGTTGATCGATGGCGCCTCCTCCCTGCGCGTCTGGGATGACGATCGTCCTTGCAACCGAGGAGGAGGGAGAACCTGCGATGCCCAAGCCATTCGCGGTCGCGAGCGCCGTCGCCTTCGCCTGCACGCTGGCGGCGTTGCCCGCGGGCGCCGAAGCGCCGAGCCACACCCATCCGGTGTCGGACTTCCGCGCGCCCTACACGACGCAGCGCAGCGCTCCGGCGCTGTTGCTCGCGATCGGCTCCCAGGTGCTCTACCTCACCCACGACCTCCCCGTCGACAGCGTGCGGGAGCTCTGGGTGAGCGACGGCACCACCGCCGGCACGACCATGTTGCGCGACCTGTGCGGGACCTCGTACTGCGATCTCGAGTCCTGGGTGTCGATAGGGTCGTTCGCCCTCATCCGCATGTACGAGGGTACGAACCGGGAACGCCTCTGGCGCAGCGACGGTACCGTCGCCGGTACCTTCCCTCTCACCGCGGCGATGCCGGCGTCGGATTCCTACGAGCTGGTGGTGGCGGGCCCGTTCGCCTACTTCACGACGTGCGTCGGTGGCTTCTGCCGGTTCTGGAGCAGCGACGGGACCGTGGCGGGCACGAAGCCTGTCGATGAGACGGGCGTGAGCGACGGCAACCTCTGGTTCTTCGACCTCCCGAGTCTCGTCGCATGGCACGACGACGTGTACTTCTTCGCCACCACGGCCTATGGCGACGACTTCTACGGCCTCTGGCGCGCCTCCCGACGCGACGGGCGCACCGAGCGAGTCCGCGAGCTACCGAGCAGCGACGTCATACCGACCTCCCTGGTGCCGGCCGGCGACCGCCTGTTCTTCGTCGCCGACGACGGCGGCCGCGAGCTGTGGACGAGCGACGGCACAGCGGCTGGAACGGCGCCCCTCACCAGCTTTCCCAAGCGCAACGCGATCTCCGAATGCGCTTCGCTGACCGCGCTCGGCAACCGCGTCTGGTTCGTCGCCGACGACGGCGCGCACAGCTGGGAGCTCTGGGTGAGCGACGGCACGCCGAGCGGGACGCAACGCGCGACCGATTTCACCAGCCGTCGCCCCTTCGGCGCGGTGGACGGGCACGGCCCTTCGCTGCCCGGTCGCCAGCTCGCGTGGCTTGGCGGGCGGCTCGTCTTCGCGTCGGTGGCGACGAGCGGCTCGCCACGCCTGTGGACGACCGACGGCGACTGGCGCAGCACCGCTCTGCTGCGCGGCTGCCCCGGCGGCTGTCCACTCGTCGACGAGTCGATGCCGATGGTCGCCAACGGGGACCGGGCCGCGTTCTTCGGCTGGCGGGGTGCCCACGACCCGACCCTCTGGGTCACCGACGGCACCGGTCCCGGCACCCTCGAGCTACCGATTCGGGTCGAGCCGGGGAGCAGCAGCGGCACGGTCGAGCTCGTCGCCGCCGGAGGCCGCTGGTTCGTCGGCGGCGAATCGCTCTGGGCGAGCGACGGCACTCGAGCGGGGACGGTTCGACTCGTGGCGGCGGCGGACGCGGGTTGGCGCGGTCTCGCCGCGACCCTGGCGGCGGTTCCCGGCAGCGTCTTCTTTCGCGCCGACAACGTCAACGGTCTGTCGGGACTGTGGCAGACCACCGGCACCGGCGCCCGCGAGGTCTTCACCCCGCCGTCGGAACCTGCCAACTACCTGGGCTTGCTGATCGGCAACGCCGGCGATCGCGTGCTCCTCGGCGGCGACGGCGTCTGCTGGGGCGCGAATGCGGAGGGCATGGCGCCGCTTCCCGCGGCGGCGACGAATTCCGGCAACTGCACCGGGGACACCGAGATCGTGACCAGCGGACCGCGCGCGTTCGTCCTCGAGAGTTGGGAGTCCACCTTCTCCGGCGCCACGAACTTCTGGTCGACGGACGGGACGCCCGAGGGAACGACGGCGATCAGGCTTCGCGATGCCGCCGTGTGGAGCAACGTGGTCCCTTGGGACGACGGCGAGCGGGCGCTCTACGTCTCCACCGGCGGCCTGTGGACGAGCGACGGCACGGCGGCGGGGACGACGCTGCGGGTGCCGATGTCCCCTCTCCCCAACTTCCTCGTCGCCGGGGACGGCCTCGCCTACTTCGTACTGCGAGACGACGCCACGAGGTCCATGCGGCTGTGGTCGACCGACGCCACCCCGGCGGGCACCGGCCCCCTCGCGCCGTCATGGGCGGCGATCGAGGGCGAGCCGGTCCTCTTCGACGGCCGCGTCCATCTCCTCGCCAACGACTCCGCCGACGCGCCCCTCGCGTTGTGGACCGTCGATCCCGCCGACGGCCAGGCCCGATCGCTGTCGTTGAGCGAGCTCGGCGCGCTGCAACCGGTGGCGCTCACCGCCGCCGCCGGACGGCTCTGGTTCGCCGCGCGCGCGCCGCGCGACGCGTCGCGCTGGTGGCTCTGGGTGTCCGACGGGACCAGGAGCGGCACCAAGCGTCTGCCGGCGAGCATGACGGCCCTGACCTGGGACGGATATCCAGCGCCCATCGAGCCGCTCCCGATCACCGCGCTCGGCAGCAAGGTGTACTTCGCGCAGAGCGACTCCGAGCGCGGTCGCGAGCTGTGGAAGAGCAACGGCACGGTCGCCGGCACGTCGCTCGTGCTCGACCTCGCGCCCGGTCTCGCCGACGGCGCGCCGACTTCCAACCTCGTCGCCTGGCGCGGTCGGCTCTGGTTCGCGGCCGACGACGGCGCGCGCGGGATCGAGCTCTGGAGCACCGACGGCACCGCGTCCGGCACGCGTCGCGAGCTCGACGTGGATCCGGGGCCGCGATCCTCAAGGCCGAACGACCTGACGGTCGCCGGCGATCACCTCTTCTTCCTCGCCGACGACGGCACGCACGGCCGGCAGCTCTGGGCGGTCGACTGAGGCGCCGCGCCGCCTCGCACGCAGCCGTCAGATGGCCGCCAGCTCCTCTTCGAGCGTTTGCCGGCGGTCGAGGTCGGCGTAGAGGCCGCCGACGGCGACCAGCTCGCGGTGCGTGCCGCGCTCGACGATCTCGCCGTCGTCGAGCACCAGGATCTGGTCCGCCTCGCGCACGGCGGAGATGCGATGCGAGACGAGGAACACCGTCCGCCCGCGGAAGACCCGGCGCAGGTTGCTCAGGATGCGCTCCTCGGTCTGCGTGTCCACCGCGGAGAGGCTGTCGTCGAGCAGCAGCACCGGCGCGTTGCGCAGCAGCGCCCGCGCCAGCGCGACGCGCTGCTTCTGGCCGCCCGAGAGCGTGATCCCGCGCTCCCCCACCAGCGTGTCGAGGCCCTTGGGGAACCCGGCGAGGTCGTCGCTCAGCCCGGCGAGCTCCGCTGCCTCCTCCACCTCGGCGCGCGTCGCCTGCGGGCGTCCGACCAGGATGTTCTCGAGGATCGTCTGCGAGAAGAGGAAGGTCTCCTGCGGCACCATGGCGACGCCGCGCCGCAGCGTCGCGAGCGGCAGCCGCCGCACGTCGACGCCGTCGACCCGCAGCGTCCCCTCCGGCGGGTCCCACAGCCGCGGGATGAGCGACAGCAGCGTCGACTTCCCCGACCCCGTGCGCCCCACCAGCGCGATCGTCTGCCCCGCCTCGGCGGCGAAGCTCACCTCGCTCAGCGCCGGCGGCGCATCGTCGGCGTAGCGGAAGGTCAGACCGTGCGCCTCGACGCGCCCCTCGACCTTCTCCACCTCCACCAGCGGCTCCTCGTCGCGGATCGCCGGCGCGGTGTCGAGCACCTCGCGGATGCGCCCGAACGAGGCGGCGCCGCGCTGCGCCAGGTTGATCACCCAGCCGATGGCGATCATCGGCCACACCAGCTTGCCGAGGAAGAAGTTGAAGGTGACGAACTCGCCGATGGTGACGCCGCCCGAGAGCACCAGCCGCCCGCCGTACCACAGCACCGCCACGAAGCCGAGGCCGACGAGCCCCATCAGCAGCGGGTGGAAGGCCGAGCTCCACAGGATGAGCAGGCGGTTGCGCGAGACGTACTCTTCATTGCTGGCGGCGAACTGCTCCTCCTCCCACTCCTCGCGCGCGTAGGCGCGCACGACGCGCAGCCCCGAGAGGTTCTCCTGCACGCGCGCCGACAGCTGCGAGAACTGCTCCTGCACGCGCTCGAAGAGGTGGTGGATGCGCTCGCCGAAGAACTTGGTGACGACGGCCACCACCGGCATCGGCGCCAGCGCCAGCAGCGCCAGGCCGGGGTGGATGCCGAACATGAAGATCAGCGAGCCGATGGCGGTGAAGACGGTGTTGGTGCCGTACATGATCGCCGGCCCGCACAGCATGCGCACCGCCGAGAGGTCGTTGGTCGAGCGCGCCATCAGGTCGCCGGTCTTGTGGCGGTGGAAGAACGCCTGCGGCAACCGCTGCAGCTGCGCGTAGAGGTCGTCGCGCAGGTCCACCTCGACGTCGCGCGACACCGTCACCAGCACGATGCGCTGCAGGTAGGTGAAGACGCCGCGCGCCGCCGCCACCGCCACCAGCAGGGCGGCGTAGACGAGCATGCTGCGCGCCGACGGCGCGGTGCGGAAGCTGTCGACGGCGCGGCCCACCAGCACCGGCGAGGCGAGGCCGATCACCGCGCCGGCGAGGATCGACAGCATGCCGATCGCGATCTGCCGGCGGTAGGGGCGGAAGTAGGGGAGCAACCCGCGCAGCTGGCGCATCGCGGCAAGGATACAAGGCAGCGTGACGGGCGCGGCTAGCTCAAGACAGCTCTTCGGCGTCGCCCTCGGCGCCGCTCGTGCGATAGGCGGCGAGCACCCTCGGACGCCCCGCCGGGTGCAGTGCCGCGAGCCCCTCGCCGCCCGCCCAGGTCACCTCCAGCCGCAGGATCGGTCGCCCCTCCGCCAGGTACTTCGCCTCGTAGTTGGTGCGCGGCCCCTCGTCCCAACCGCCCGGCCGCCGGCGCACGGTGGCCGCCGGGTGCCCGGCGAGCAGCGCCTCGACCGCCTCCCCGTAGGCGAGGTAGTCGGTGGCGAACCACAGCGTGCCTCCGGGCACCAGCAGCGACAGCACGAGGTCGACCGACTGCGCGTCGAAGAGCCGCCGCCGCTGGTGCCGCGCCTTCGGCCAGGGGTCCGGGAAGTAGACGTGCACCGCGCGAGCGAAGCCGCGCGGCAGCACGGCGGCGAGCAGGGTCTGCGCCTCGCCGCGAATGGCGAGCAGGTTCTTCACGCCGCGACGGCGCGCGCGCGTCGCGAGGAGGCGGAAGTACTCGCCCGCGAGCTCGATGCCGAGCAAGCGCGTGCGCGGCTCGGCAAGCGCGCGGCGCAGCAGGTAACGCCCCTTGCCGAAGCCGATCTCCACCTCCCACGGGCTGGGGGCGGGCGCCTCGGCATCGGTGTAAGGCGGCACCAGCGCGTCGAGGTCGAGCGGCACCGCGACTTCCGAGAGGAGCCGCTCGCCGCCCGGGGTGGCGAGCAGCACCGGCGCCCTCACGCGCTCGCCAGCCTTCCGGCCTCCACGCCCGTAGCGTCCGGCGCCGGCACCGGCTGCACGCCCTCCGCCGTCGCCCGGTGCGCGGCGAAGTAGTCGTAGAAGGTGAACCACTGCGTCGGGTGCGCGCGCACCTCGGTCTCGAGCACCGTCGCCCACCGCTGCACGGCGGCGGCGAGGGTGCTCTCGCGGTCGCCGCCGCTGGGCACCGCGATCGGCGCGTGGATGCTCACCTCGAACTCGTACTCCGCGGTGTAGCGGATGAAGGTGGGCACGAGAGGCGCACCGGTGAGCATCGCCACCAGGAACGGGCCGCGCGGGAAGCACACCCGCTCACCGAAGAAGGTGGCGGGGATGCCGGGGCCGCCGAAGTCGCGGTCGCCCTGCATGGCCACCAGGCGGCCGGCCCGCAGCGCCCGCAGCACCGGCAGCGACGACCAGCTGCCTTCCGGCTCGATGGCGATCGCCTCGACGTCGGCGAGGTTGCGGAAGATGGCGCGGAAGCGCTCGACGTCACCGAACTTGTCGGGCACGAAGACCACCGAGAGCGGCATGCCGCGCCCGAGCACGATGCTGCCCAGCTCGTAGACCCCGTAGTGCGCGGTGAGGATGATCGCCCCGTTGCCTGCCGCGTAGCTGCGCTCGACGTGCTCGAAACCGTGGATCGCCGTTCCCAGGTCCTTGGCCCGCTGCGGCGGCAGCTGGGCGAAGCGGAAGAGGTCGACCCAGTAGAAGGCGAAGTGCCGCAGCACCGCCGACGCCCCGCGGCGCGCCTTCCAGGACCGCTCCGGCAGCCCGACGATGCGCGCGAAGTTCCGCGCCAGCATCCGCTTCGACGTCGGGTAGACGACGAAGATCGCCCAGATGACGCCGCGGGCGAGGAAGCGCGCGAGGCGGCGGTTCAGCCGCGGCGCGATCCAGGCGAGGATGGGGAAGCCGTGACGGATCGCCCACACGTGGTAGCGGTCGGCGAAGCGCGGGCGCGGCGGCAGGTGCTTCTGCATGGCCGCCTACAGCAGCTCCTCGCGGCCCTCGTCGCGCAGGCGGTCGACGATCTCGCGCACTTCCTGCGAGCGCGACTTCTCGATCACCAAGAGGGTATCGCCGGTGCGCACCACCACCATGCCGTCGAGACCGACGGCGGTCACCGTGCCCTCCTCGGCCCACAGCAGGCTGTCCTTGCAGCCGACGGCGACGACGTCGCCCTGCGTGCTGTTGCCGTCGCGGTCGCGCGGCAGCACCTCGGCGAGCGCCTCCCACGAGCCGAGGTCGCTCCAGCCGCAGTCGAGAGGCAGCGTGGCGAGGTCGTCGAGCTTCTCCATCACGCCGTGGTCGATGGAGATCGCCGGCAGCGTGCGGTAGAGCTCGGGCAGGCGCCGCGGCTCGCGGGCGATGGCGGCGAGGCCCTGCGCGAGCGCCGGCAGGTGCCGCTCGACGAGGGCGAGCAGGGTGTCGCCGCGGAAGGCGAAGATGCCGCCGTTCCAGAGATAGCGGCCGCTGTTGAAGAACTCCTCGGCGCGGGCGCGGTCGGGCTTCTCGACGAAGCGCAGCACGCGCTGGAGCCCCGCGACACCATCGCCGTCGCCCTCGCTCGCGAGGGGAGCGGCGAGCTCGAGGTAGCCGTAACCCGTCTCCGCCCACCGCGGCTTGACGCCGAGGGCGAGCACCTGGCCTTCCGCCGCCGCCGCGGCCGCCTCCGCGAGCACCGCCCGGAAGCCGGCGTCGTCGCCGATGCGGTGGTCGGCGGGCAGCACCACCACCGGCTCGCCGCGCCGAGCCGGCGGCATCGAGGCCACCGCCCAGGCGATGGCCGGCGCCGTGTTGCGGCCCTCGGGCTCGGCGAGCACCTGCGCGCGCGGCACGGCAGGCAGCTGTTCCGCCACGGCCTCGGCGAGCGGCGCCGTCGTGCACACCCACACGTCGGCGGGCTGGACGAGCGGCTGCAGGCGGTCGACGGTGCGCTGCAGCAGCGTGGCGCCGCCCTCGAGCGCCAGCAGCTGCTTGGGGCGGGTGCGGCGCGACAGCGGCCAGAACCGCGTGCCGCTGCCGCCGGCGAGGACGAGGGCCTGCATCGAGTGTGTCCCGCTTTCGGTGCGAAGAGGCGAAGTATAGGACGAGGGCCGCGGCTGCCCGCGGCCCTGTTTCCCTGATCTCGGCCGCGGCTGCCCGCGGCCCTGTTTCCTTGATCTCGGCCGCGGCTGCCCGCGGCCCCTAATCTAGAAATCCGTCAGGGCGCCATCGGCGCCCCGCCCAAGCTCAGCCCTTGCCGTTCTTGGCCTTGGCGAGCTCTTCCTCGATCGCCTGCGCCAGCGCGTCGAACGGCTGCGCGCCCGAGAACGAGCGGCCGTTGATGAACAGCGCCGGCGTGCCGCTGACGCCGACCAGGGCGCCGGCACGCTCGTCCTCCTTGACCCGCGCCGCGAAGCGTCCCGAGTCCAGGCACTCGTCGAACTTCGCCTTGTCGACGCCGAGTCCGCCCGCGGTGGTCTTGAGGGCCGCCACCTGAAGGGCCTTCTGGTCCTTGAACATGGCGTCGTGCATCTCCCAGAACTTGCCCTGCTCGTTGGCGCACAGCGCCGCCTCGGCCGCCTTCTGCGCGTTCGGGTGGATGCTCGACAGCGGGAACTGGCGGAACACCAGGCGCACGCGGTCGCCGTACTTCTGGGTGATCTGGTCGAGCGTCGGCACCACCTGCGCGCAGAACGGGCACTCGAAGTCGGAGAACTCGACGATGGTCACCGGCGCGTCGGCGGGGCCCTTCGCCGGGTGCCCCTCGGTGGCGATCTCCACCCGCGGCTCGGTGAGGTAGGTCTCGACCTTGTACTTGGCCTTGAGGTCGGTGAAGTAGGCGGTGCGCGCGTTCTGGTCCTTCTGCTGCTGCAGGTACTGCTTGATCCGCTCGGCGACCGACTCCTTCGGCGGCAGGCCCTGCGGCTGCTGCGTCTTGAGCTGCTCGTAGTAGGCGTCGACGTCGGCGTCGCCCACCGTGCCGGCCTTGGCCTTGACGCCCTCCTCGAGCAGGGCCTCCTTGGTCTTGCCGGTGGCCTTGGCCTCGAGGTCGAGCAGGCGCTCCTCGACGAGCTCGCCCAGCGCGGTCATCAGCCGGTTGGTGCGCTCCTGCTTGAACTTCATCTCCATCTGCTGGTGCTGCAGGTCGAGCTCGTCGAGCCGGTCCTTGGCCTTGACGGTCACCTCGTCCATGGTGACGACGACGCCGTTGATGACGGCCGCCTTGTCGTCGGGCTTGGACTCGGTCTTGGCCTCCAGGCTCGCACCGCCGGCCAGCATCCAGCCGAGGGTGAAGAGGAGTGCTCCCGAGGCGAGCAGCAGCAGCGTCCGCCGGCCGCTCGTGGTTGAGCTTTGCGCTGGGTTCATCGCACGATTCTCCTGTGGGGGTTCCCGAAACGGGGGGTGTGGGGTCGCGGGGCCAAACCCCCCGCGCTGGTCGGACGGGGGATTCTAGCCGGCGCCTCGGTGCGACTCAAGGCCGGCCGCGCCCACCAGGGGGCCGAGGTGCTTGAAGACGAGGCCGTCGAGGATGCGCTGGGCGGGGATGCTGCGCATGCGGAACTGCGAGCCGTCGAGGACGCCCTCGGCGAGGGCGAGCAGCGGCCTCTTCTCGGCGGCCGGCGCCGAGCGGGCGCAGGTGAGCACGGCGGCGGCAGCGAGCGCCCACGGCCGCTCGGCACGCACGTCCTCCCAGCCGCCGGCGCCCTCGAGCGCGGCGGCGGCGGCGAGCAGGTAGACCGGCGACGGCCGGGCACGGAAAGCGGCGAGCACGGTGGCGAGATCGCCGGCCACCTCGTCGATGGTCTCGGCGGAGAGCGTCTCCGCCGGCCCTAGCCACAGCGACCAGGAGCGGCTGCGCAGCGTCGGCAGCAGCTCCTCGCGGCCGCGGGCGAGCAGCAGGTAGTGGCGCGGCGCCGAGACCGGCGGCTCCTCGAGCTGCTTGAGCAGCGCGTTGGCGGCCTCGGGCGTCAGCGACTCCGCCTCGGCGATCACCAGCACCTGCCCGCGGGCCTCGAACGGCGACTGGTGCGTGAGCCGCAGCAGCTCGCGCGTGGCGTCCACCGACGTCGAGGTCTTGAGGTCGCGCCGCAGCACCGCCACGTCGGGGTGGAAGAGCGGCGACTCGGCGTCGGCGACGGCGATGCGGCGGCAGTTGCGGCAGGCGCCGCAGGGACGCGCGGCGGGCTCGGCCGTACACAGCAAGGTGCGGGCGAGCGACTCGGCGGCGAGGAGGCGCGCCTCGGGAGTGCCGCCGTGGAGGATCAGCGACGGGTAGAGCCGGCCCTGGCGGGCGAGGGAGACGGCGCCGTCGACGTTCATGGCGCGGGCGCTTCGCTCATGCCGTTGCCTTGGCGTCGACCAAGGGCTGCAGCGCGGCGCGCACCGCCGCCGCCGTGGCCTCCTTGTCGCCCGACGAGTCGACGATGTGGAAGCGCGCGAGGTCCGCCGCGGCGCGGTCGAGGAAGCCGCGCCGCACGCGCTCGTAGAAGGCGAGCTCCTCGGCGTCGAGGCGGTCGACGGCGCCGCGGGCGGCGCGCTTGGGCGATCGGCCGCGCTTGCGCGCCGCCGTAGCCGGGAGGTCGAAGAGCAGCGTCAGCTCGGGCAGCAGGCCGCCGGTGGCGAGGCTCTCGGCCATCGCCACGCGCTCGGCGGGGATGCCGCGGCCGCCGCCCTGGTAGGCCCACGAGGAGTCGACGAAGCGGTCGCACAGCACCCAGGCGCCGCGCGCGAGCGCCGGCTCGATCACCTCGATCACGTGTTGCCGCCGGCTCGCCGACACCAGCAGCAGCTCGACGACGCCGTCCATCTGCCCCCAGCGCGAGTCGAGGAAGATCTCGCGCACGGCGCCGCCCAGCGGCGTGCCGCCAGGCTCGTGGGTGGAGACGACTTCGACCCCTCGAGCGCGCAGCCACTCGACCGCGAGCCGCATCTGCGTCGACTTGCCGCTGCCGTCGAGCCCCTCGAAAGTGATGAAGCGGCCGGGCATCGCGGCGCGGACCTTAGCACCCGCGCGCCTGTACAATGCGCGCCCATGTCGAACATTTTCGTGCCGCGGGAGACGCAGCCGGGCGAGCTGCGCGTGGCAGCCACGCCGGAGACCGTCAAGCGCCTGGTCAAGGAAGGCTTCGCGGTCGAGGTCGCTGCCGGCGCCGGCGAGGCGGCGAGCTTCGCCGACGGCGACTATCAGGCCGCCGGTGCCACGCTCGCGGCGGGCGGCGCGGGCAGCGCGACGTGGCCGCCTGCCGACCTCGTGCTCAAGGTGGCGCCGCCGACACCCGACGAGGCGCGTTCGCTGCGCGCCGACTCGCTGCTGATCTCGTTCCTCGCCCCGCACAAGAACCTCGACGCCGTGCAGGCGCTCGCCGAGCGGCGCGTCAGCGCCCTCGCCATGGAGCTGATCCCGCGCATCACGCGCGCGCAGCCGATGGACGCGCTGTCGTCGCAGGCTTCGATCGGCGGCTACAAGGCGGTGCTGGTGGCCGCGGCGCGCCTCGGCAAGTACTTCCCGCTGCTGATGACGGCGGCGGGCACCATCCGCCCGGCCAAGGTGGTGATCATGGGCGCCGGCGTCGCCGGCCTGCAGGCGATCGCCACCGCCAAGCGGCTGGGCGCGCAGGTCGAGGTCTCCGACGTGCGCGCCGCCGTCAAGGAGCAGGTGCAGTCGCTGGGCGGCAAGTTCATCGAGCTGCCGATGCAGGAGAGCGGCGAGGGCGCCGGCGGCTACGCGCGCGAGATGGGCGAGGACTTCCTGCAGCAAGCAGCGCGAGATCGTCGCCCGCCACGTCGCCGGCGCCGACGTCGTGATCACCACCGCGCAAGTGCCCGGCAAGCGCGCGCCGGTGCTGCTCACCCGCGCCATGGTGGAGGGGATGCGGCGCGGCGCCGTCGTCGTCGACCTCGCCGTGGACAGCGGCGGCAACTGCGAGCTGTCGCAGCCCGACCGCGAGGTCAGCCACAACGGCGTGCACGTGCTCGGCTACACCAACCTGCCGGCCAGCATGCCGGAGGACGCGAGCACGCTCTACGCGAAGAACGTCCTCGCGCTGCTGCTGTCGATCTCCAAGGGCGGGCAGGTGACCCTCGACCTCGCCGACGACGTGGTGGGGCCGACGCTGCTGACCCACGCCGGCGAAGTCCGGCATGCACCGACCGCGACCGCCCTCCTCAACGTCAAGACCGAGTCCGCCGGGAGCGCCGCCTCGATGAGGACATCCGGATGAGCAAGCTCGATCCCTGGTCGATGGTCTTCGTCTTCATGCTCGCCACCTTCATCGGCATCGAGGTGATCCGCGGCGTCTCGCGCCTGCTGCACACGCCGCTGATGTCGCTCACCAACGCCATCTCGGCGATCGCCATCGTCGGCTCGATCATCATCACCGGCGAGCAGAAGGACACCATGTCGCTGGTGCTCGGCGCGGTCGCGGTCGCGGCGTCGATGACCAACATCGTCAGCGGCTTCCTGATCACCGACCGCATGCTGAAGATGTTCAAGGAGAGGAAGCCGGCCGCGCCGCCCGCCCCGGTGAAGGGAGCCGGCTGTGACTCCGGACCTGCCCGGACACTCGGCCTGGGTCGAGCACCTGACGCAGGCGACCTACGTCGCCGCGGCCGCGCTCTTCATCCTCTCGCTCAAGTGGCTGTCGCACCCGAAGACGGCGCGTCGCGGCGTCTTCGCCGGCGTCGCCGGCATGACGCTGGCCGTGGTCGGGACGATGCTCCACCCCGAGATCGTCAACTACACCTGGATCGTCATCGCCCTCGTCGTCGGCACCGCGATCGGCATCCCGCTGTCGTGGGTGCCGCTCACCGCGGTGCCGCAGCGGACCGCGCTCTCGCACGCCTTCGGCGGCCTCGCCGCCGGCCTCGTCGGCACCGCCAAGTACTTCCTCTGGCTCCAGGACGGGGAGCTCACCCCCTTCCGCACCGGCGCCATCTCGCTCGAGGTGCTGCTCGGCTTCCTCACCTTCACCGGCTCGCTGATGGCGGCCGGCAAGCTGCAGGAGGTGATCCCCACCCGGCCGATCACCTACAAGGGCCAGAACCTCGTCAACCTGACGCTGCTCGGCGTGGCGGTGATCGCCGGTATCGGCCTCGTCGTCTCGCCGACGTCGTGGGCGCTCTTCCCGGTGGTGGTGGTGCTGTCGCTGGTCTTCGGCGTGCTGCTCATCATCCCCATCGGCGGCGCCGACATGCCGACGGTCATCTCGCTGCTCAACTCCTACGCCGGCCTGGCGGCGGTGGCGATGGGCTTCGTGCTCGAGAACAAGCTGCTGATCATCGCCGGCGCGCTCGACGGCTCCTCGGGCCTGATCCTGTCGATCATCATGTGCAAGGCGATGAACCGCTCGTTCACCAACGTGCTGTTCGGCGCCTTCGGCCAGGTGCAGACCGCCGCCGCGGGCGGCGAGACGCGCACCGCCAAGGCGGCCACCGCCGAGGACGCCGCGACGCTGCTCGAGAACGCCAACCTCGTCGTCATCGTCCCCGGCTACGGCATGGCGGTGGCGCAGGCGCAGCACCGCGTGCGCGAGCTGTACGACATCCTGACCAGGAAGCGGCATCGAGGTGCGCTTCGCCATCCACCCGGTGGCCGGCCGCATGCCCGGCCACATGAACGTGCTGCTCGCCGAGGCCGACATCCCCTACGACTCGCTGTTCGAGCTCGAGGACATCAACCCCGACTTCCCGCAGGCCGACGTCGCCCTGGTGGTCGGCGCCAACGACGTCGTCAACCCGGCGGCGCGCAAGGACCCGGCGAGCCCGATCTACGGCATGCCCATCCTCGACGTCGACAAGGCCAAGTCCGTCATCGTCATCAAGCGCTCGCATGAACCCCGGCTTCGCCGGCATCGAGAACGAGCTGTACTTCCAGGACAACACGCTGATGGTCTTCGGCGACGCCAAGGCGGTCCTCGGGCAGGTGGTCAAGGCGCTCTCCGGCGAGGCAGCCGCCGCGTAGCGCCGTCGCGACAACGGCGCCGCGCGGTCCGCGTCATCGTCACCGGCGCGAGGCCGGGGTACCGCCCTTACCTAAATCGGGAGCCGACGAGGACGATGTCGGCGACGAAGCCGGAGTCGGCGCCCGGCCCGAGGCGAGCCAAGCTTCGCTGACTCGCCGCGAACTGTGCCGCGTCGTCTGCCACCAGATAGCGGACGAGGACGTTGGTGTCGAGCGCGATCACTCGACCGACTTCCGAAAGCTCTCCGCCGCGCCGCGCCCGATGCCGCCTTCGATCTCGCGCAGCGAACGCTTCTTGCCGCGCCGACGCAACATCCCGGCGAGCGACGAAAGCGGCACCGTCTTGGCGCGCACGACGATCCTGCCGTCTTCACCGAGCTCGAAGCTGAGCTGGTGTCCGGGCCGCAGGCCCAGGCGGTCACGGATCTCTTTGGGGAGCGTGACCTGGCCCTTGCTGGTGAGCGTCGAGGTGGCCATTCCTTACGTTCCTGCGACCGCCTTACTCGCCAATCCTACTCGGCCGGAGTAACGAGCTCAAGACGCCGACGAGCCCGGTGCACGCAGGTCGGCCATCAACTCAGCGCGGCGCGCACCAGCGCAGGGGGGGCAGTCGGCTCGGGCGGCTGCTAACGCAACCCCTTGGGAATGCCGGCGTCGCAGCCTTCGAGGGTGCGGGCGCAGAGGGCGCGCACGCTGCCGGGCTCGGGCTTCGCTCCATGGGGGCCATCCGCTCCGACTGGCGCGGTGCGCTGGAATGTCCTACCATGCGTCCTACCATGCGGAAGACGACTAAGGAGAAGCTCTCTCTCAGCGTGGAGAAGCCACTGGTCCGGTTCCTGGATGGCCTGCCGGGCGATTCCCGTTCGGCCAAGCTCGAGCACGTTCTGCGCCGTTATCGGCACGCCGCGGCCGACGCTGAGCTCCGCCGCGCGCTCGCTGCCGCGCCTGAGAACGAAGCGGAGCGCCTGGAGAGCGACGCCTGGCGCCGCACGTTCGAGGAGGATCGATGGAGCGAGTCTCCCGCGGCGACATCTGGACCGTCGAACTCGTCGCCCACCCGAAGCCGCGCCCGGCGCTGATCGTCAGCATCGATCCGATCAACGAGCTATGTCCGGACGTGCTGGTGATTCCGATCACCACGCTCGCCGGGCCGTTGCGGGTGCCGCTGCCGGATGCACCGGAGCGCACAGGCCTGCGGATGGCGAGCTTCGCCAAGTGCGAGTCGCTCGGGCCGATCCACAAGTCCCGCCTCAAGCAGCGGATCGGCACGTTGCCGGCCGCGTCCTGGCCGGCCGTCGAAGAGGGCGTGCGGCGAGTCCTCGGTATCGAGGACTGACGCCTCTACCCAAGCCAAGCCCCCGGCTTAGACGCGCCGCGCAGCTCGGCCATCAACGCAAGAACGGCGCGCACCAGCGGGCGCAACGGCGGGAGCCGCGAGAGCGTCACCATCTTCGCGACCATGTCGACGGTTCGCTCGGCGAGGCGGTAGCTGGCGGTGCAGCCGGGCGAGCGGTCGTGGACCCAGAAGAGGATGATGCCCATGTGGTACGTCCACAGCAGCTCGGGCAGCTCCTGGCGCAGCGCCTTGGGGATGCCCGCGTCGCAGCCTTCCAGGGTGCGGGCGAAGAGGGCGCGCGAGCGGGCGCGGACGGGCTCGGAGGCTTCGCTCCACGGGTTGAGCGGGCTCGCCGGGTCGGATGCCGTCGCGAAGAGCACGCCGGCGAAGCGGTGGTAGGGCACCAGCGTATCGAGCTTGGCCTTCATCAGGCCGTGCAGGCGCCCAGCGAACGACCGCTCGCGCGCCAGCACCGGTTCGGACGCGGCGGCGTGCTCGTCGTGGCTCTGCGCGTAGATGGCCTGGATGAGGCTCTCCTTGGACGCGAAGTAGTAGTACGCGTTGCCCAGCGAGACGCCGGCCTCGGCGGCGACGGCACGCATCGTGGTGTCACGCCAGCCGCGTTCGTGGAACAGCCGCAGGGCCGTGTCGAGGATGCGCTCGCGCGTGCGCTCCCCCTTCGCCGTCGGCATGATCTCCTGCTTCGCGGCAGCGAAACGGAGGCTGGGGTCGGCCGTCACCGTGCTCGCTCCGTTGCCCGACTCGACCGCTCGGCGCGCGCACGGACGATCTCCAGGATGTTGCGCTGGATGCTCCGCATCACGGCGTCGGACCACGCTCCGGCGTAGAAGTTGAAGTGCGTCGACACGCGAGTCCGGCTCAGGAGCTCGAGCCGCGAGCGGCCGGCGGCCAGCGGCTCGATGCGGTAGGTGCCTTCGAGAACATCGAAGTAGGCGCCGCCAATGGTTACGTGAGGGTCCAGCGTCGCCGGCGGTATCGCCTCCGTCTGGGCGTCGATGGTGAAGGCGAGCTCGCGCTCCGGCTCCCAAACCGTGACCGCTTCGAGGAACAGCACACCGCCCTCGAACCGTGCCTGGCGGACGGCTCCCACTCCGGGATGGTCGATGACGGCCGAGATCGGCGCCGGGAAGCCGATGGCGGTGAAGAGCGCCGGCCGCCGTTCCTCCGGCAGGATCGGCCGCACCGAGACGATCTCCCGCCAGATCGCCGCCGGCGACGCTTCGATCTCGATCGAGGTCTCGACGATGCGCGCACTTCGGGGCAGCGGTATCTGCCCCTCGATGGGCGCGAGCGCCAGTGGCAGGCAGGCGGCGAGACCCGCGAAGCCCTTTCGCCGCCCCCAATCGGTGCGCGCGAAAAGGCCACCTGTCGAGGCCAGGAGGAGCATCGCGGGCAGGCCCATGACGATGCAGATCGCGCCCTCGAGACCGATCGCCGCCGAGATGGCGACGCACAGCAACGTCGGTAACCACGGCATGAAGATGGCGTAGGGCAGCGACGGTCGCCGCCGCGGCAGCACCGTCAAGTAGCCGACCAGCAACGGCACGCCGAGCATGAAGCTGGCAGTCATCACCAAGAAGTAGTCGCCGAATTCCTTGGAGTTTTCAGAGAGCAGGCGCATGAAGAGCCCATACAAGGCCCCCGCCGCCACACCGACCCAGACCGCCCGTCGCGCTGTCTGCTTGTCTGCCCGCCGCTCGGGATCCTCATCCGGATCGATCATCGACGTTCCTCCTCTCTTGCCGCCATCGCCGGCAGAGATCGACGGCTGCCGAACCCCACTCCGGGAAGTCGAAGGTGAAGCCGCTCTCGAGCAGGCGCTCGGGCACCACTCGCCGGCTCTTGAGGACGAGCTCGGTCTCGGTGCGGAGCGCCAGCGCGCCGACGGTGAGCAGCGCCTCGGTCGCCGGCAGCGCGAGGCGGGCACCCCAGGCACCGCGCAGCGTCGCCATGAAGTCGGCGTTGGGCAGCGGCTCCGGCGCGGCGACGTTGACCGGCCCCTCGAGCTCTTCGTGGTGGATGAACCAGTGCACGGCGCGCACGAGGTCGCGGTCGTGGATCCAGGAGACGAACTGCCGGCCTTCCCCCTGCCGGCCGCCGAGCCCCCAGCGCACGAGACGGAGGAGGATGTCGAAGGCGCCGCCGCCGCTGGGCGCCATCACGATCGCCGTCCGCATCAGCACGCGGCGCGTCGCAGGGAGGACCGCTTCGCGGGCGGCACGCTCCCAGGCGGTCGCCACGTCGATGCTGAAGCGCCAGGTGTCGGGCACCTCCACCTCCGTGCCGCCGAGGATCCCGGTCGACTCGCCGTTGGCGGCGTCGTAGCGGTGGGCGTAGATGGTGGCCGTGCTCGCCTGCAGCCAGACTCGCGGCGGCTTCGCCGCGGCCGCCAGGGCCTGCCCGAGCACGCGCGTCGAGCGCAGCCGCGACTCGCGGATCTCGCGGCGGTTGGCGGCGCCGTAGCGGCAGTTGACGCTGGCGCCCGCCAGGTTGACGACGACGTCGGCGCCCTCGATCTCGTCCACCCAGCCACCGGGCGTCTCGCCGTCCCAGGCGACGACCTTCCACGGCGCGGGGGCCGGGCTGCGGCTGAGCACGACGACGTCGTGACCTTCGCCGTGGAGGGCGCGCGCGAGGACGCTGCCGACCTGCCCGGAGCCACCTGGGATCACGACTTTCATGGCGTCGCCTCCTCGTCGGCGTTGAACTTGAACACGTTCAACTAAGCTCGACACTAGGGCTGACCCGTTGCCATGTCAAGCTCGCGCGCACCCTGGAGGTCCGCCATGCGTCACGCGTTCGCTCTCGCCGTCGCTTGCCTCGTCCTCGCCGCTCCCCCGCTCCGCGCCGAACCGCGGGCGCACACCTACTCGATCGTCGCGCGCGATCCGTCGACCGGCGACTTCGGCGTCGCCGTGCAGAGCCACTGGTTCCAGGTCGGGCCCGTCGTGCCCTGGGTCGAGGCCGGCGTCGGCGCGGTGGCGACGCAGTCCTTCACCCGCATCGACTACGGCCCGCTGGGGCTCGCCCTCATGCGCTCGGGCAAGTCATCCGCAGAAGCGCTCGCGAGCCTGCTCGCCACCGACCCGCAGAAGGACGTGCGACAGGTGGCGATGGTGGATCGCAACGGCGCCGTCGCCGCCTGGACGGGACCGAAGTGCATCGCCGCCGCCGGCGACCGGCAGGGCAAGGGCTACTCCGTGCAGGCCAACCTGATGGACGACCCTGGCGTCTGGCCGGCGATGTCCGCGGCTTACGAGTCCGCGACGGGCGACCTCGCCGACCGCCTGCTCGCCGCGCTCGAGGCTGCCGAGCGAGCCGGCGGCGACATCCGCGGACGGCAGAGCGCGGCGCTCGTCGTCGTGCGCGCCGAGTCGACGGGGAAGCCGTGGCAGGACCGGCTCGTCGACCTCCGCGTCGACGACGACGAGGCGCCGCTCGTCGAGCTGCGCCGGCTGCTGGTGCTGCACCGCGCCTATGCGGAGATGAACCAGGGCGACGAGGCGGCGGCCAAGGCGGACTGGACCGCCGCCGGCCGCCACTACACCAAGGCCGCGGAGCTCGCGCCGCAGATCGCCGAGCTGCCGTTCTGGGAGGCCGTCACGCTCTTCATGGCCGGTCGCGAGGACGAGGCGCTGCCGATCTTCGCCGCGGTTTTCGCCCGCGACATTCGCTGGGCGAAGCTCGTGCCGCGCCTCCCCGCTGCCGGCCTGCTACCCAACGATCCGGGCAAGATCGACCGCATCCTCGCCGCGAAGCCCCGACCCCGATCAGAACCGTAGTCCAAGTGCTTACAGGGCAAGAACTTGCCATCGACAACGCGCGCGAGCTCGTGCTATCCTTGCTCCGCCGATGCTTTCGGCGACGGCGCCCCGCTTCCTTCTTTGCATGTTTTCTATTGGGATGTTGGGAGCTCCCCAGCAGGCCGGAGGGCCGGAGGAGCTCGCGATGGGCATTGAGCTAACGCAGTGGACGCTGGTCAAGCCCGGCCGATTGGGCGCTCCGCCGCTCTCGGCTCCGGATTCGATCTGGCTGAAGGCGCCGAGCGGCGAGATGCAGCTCGTGCGGCTCGCGAACCTCTCGTCCGAGGTACGGACCTTCGTCGCCGAGCTGGCAAGCGGCTCGAAGGTCCCCAAGGCGATGCTGGGCGACATCCTCGCCGCGCGCAGTGGCGCAGGCGTGGCGGGCGAGAGCCCCGTCGAGCGGCCCTGGACGCTTCACCACATCGACATCGACGACGGGCTCTACGTCTTCCTCAGCCCGCCGCCGGAGCGCCGAGCCCGGCCGGTGGCCTTCTCGCTCGCCGGCCTGGCGCCGCAGCTGAGGCAGCACCTCGAGCTCTCCTCGCCCGGCGACCCGGTGGCGGACGAGGTCATCGCCGCGCTGCAGGGCACGGCCTCGTCGGGCTTCGCCGACGCTCGCGTCGCTAGCGTCGCCGACCGCGCACCGCGCTGACGCCGCGATCGCGGCGCAACGCAGGTGCTTGACATCGCGCACCCGGCGGTGTCAATGTACTAGCACTGTGCAGCTGTATTAGCACTACGCTGTCTCACTGGACTCGCAACGCGGAGACGACGACGCGCATGGCCGATACCCTCGACGACCTCGGACGCCGCGAGCGGCAGATCATGGACATCCTCTTCCGTCGCGGCCGGGCGACGGCCGCCGAGGTGCTGGCCGACCTCCCCGACCCGCCGAGCTACTCGGCGGTGCGCGGCATGCTGCGGCTGCTCGAAGACAAGGGTCACGTGCAACACGAGTGGTCGGGTCCGCGCCACGTCTTCCGTCCGACGCGAGCGCTAGCGGAGGCGCAGCGCTCGGCCGCGCGGCACCTGCTGCGCACCTTCTTCAACGGCTCGATGGAATCGGCGGTCGCCGCCATGCTCGGCGCCGGCGAGAAGCCGCCGACGGCCGACGAGCTGCGGCGGCTCGCCGGCGTGATCGAACAAGCGCGCCGCCGCAAGGGAGGTAGCCGATGAGCGTTCTCAGCGCGTTCGCTCTGCTGGTCAAGGTGACCCTGGTGCTCGGCGCGGCCTGGGGGCTGGCCGCCCTGCTCCGCCGGCACACGGCGGCGGCGCGGCACGACGTCTGGACGTCGGCGCTGCTCGCGGCCGTCGTACTCGTCGCGCTCGGATGGCTCGCGCCCGCGATCGAGCTGCCGTGGATTCCGGCTCCCGGCGCTGGCGGTGCCGTCGTCGCTGCGCGTCAGCTGGACGCGGCACGCAGCGCCGGGACAGCCTCTGAGCGCGTAACGGCGATGCCCGCCGACGCTGCCAAGTCGACCGCGACCGGTTCGCAGGGCGCCACCGACGCCACCTCCGCGGTGGGCTCCTCGCACCCGACGAACGCGTCAGCAGCCGGTCGCGGGCCTGGCATCGCCTCGCTCGCCGCCATCGCCGCGGCTCTGGCCGTCGTGGATGGCGACGCCATGATCTGGGCGGGCGCGATCTGGGTCGCGGGGATCGTCGCCGTCCTTCTCTGGTGCCTCGCCGGCCACCTGGGCTTGCGCCGCCTCGCTCGCGCTGCCACTCCGCTTACCGGCGCGGAGTGGGCGGCGCTGCTCGCCGAGACCGCCGCGCGCGCCGGCGTCCGGCGGCCCGTCGAGCTGCGCGCGAGCGCCGCCGTCGGTACGCCGATCACCTGGGGAGCCTGGCGGCCGCTCGTGGTCCTGCCGGTCGAGGCCGGCGCCTGGCCGGTCGGGCGCCGCCGCGCGGCGCTGCTGCACGAGCTGGCGCACGTGGCGCGGCACGACTACCTGGCACAGCTCGGCGGCACCTTGGCGTGCGCGCTCTACTGGTTCCACCCCGCGGCCTGGATGGCGGTGCGGCGCCTGCGCCTCGAGAGCGAGCGCGCCTGCGACGACCGCGTGCTGGCGAGCGGCACGCCGCCGGAGGAGTACGCGGCGCAGCTGCTCGAGGTGGCGCGCGGCGCCGGCGCGTTGCACGCCGGCGGTGCAGCCCTGGCGATCGGCATGGCGCGGCCGTCGACGCTCGAGGGGCGGCTGCTCGCCGTCCTCGACGAGTCCGTTCCGCGGCGCGCGACGACGCCGCGCGGCCGCCTCGCCGCGGGGCTCGCGGCGGCAATCGTCCTCGTGCCCTTGGCCGGCCTGACGCCGGTGGCGCGCGGCGAGGTCGCCGCGGACACCGTCAGCGGAGGCAAGGCTCCCGACGTCTCCGTCAACCCGACCGGCCGTGGCGGGGTCGGGATGAGCGCCAGCGCGCCGCTGCCCACCGGCGGCGGGCAAGGCGGCAAGAACTGGCGGCCTATAGCTCCTGCAGCTCCAGAAGGTCCGCCCGCCGACCCCGCTCAGGCCGTCGACCAATCGGTCGCCGCCTCGCCCGGCGAGGAGCTGTTCCTCGACCTCGAGACCGGCGCCGGCGTCGCCATCAGCGGCTGGGACGAGCCGCGCGTCGAGGTGCGCGGCCGGCTCGGCGGCCAGGACTGGCGCGACTCGCGCGTCGAGATCGGGCGCGGCGAGCGCGGCGTGCGCGTGCGCCTGTGGCCGGAGCGGCGTTCGGGCTCGCAGTCCACCTCGCACCGCCTCGCCATCCGGGTGCCGCGGCGCTTCGACGTGCGGCTGCGCTCCTCCGGCGGCGACCTCGCGATCGACGGCGTCGAGGGCCGCTTCGAAGGCAGCACCGGCGGCGGCGAGATCACCCTCACGCACCTGCGCGGCAGCGCCCGCCTCTCGACCGGCGGCGGCACCGTGCGCGTCGACGACTGCCACCTGGCGGGCTCGGTGACCACCGGCGGCGGGCCGATCACGCTGTCGCGCGTCTCGGGCGGCCTCCGTGGCACCTCGGGCAGCGGGCCGGTCGTCTACCGCGAGCCGGCCGCGGGCGAAGGCGAGGAAGGCGAAACCGGCAGCCTCGACGACCTCGACCTCGATGCTGACGGCGACGTCGACCTCGGCGGCATCGACGGCGAGGCGCCCGCTTCGACCGGCCGCCTCCACATCAGCCGCGCCGGCGGCGACGTCCGCCTGGCCGGCGCCCCCGACGGCGCCGTCATCCACACCGGCGGCGGCGAGATCGTCGTCGGCCGCTCGGCCGGCCTCGTCGAGGCCAGCACCGGCGGCGGCGACGTGACGATCGGCCCCGTCGCCGGCTCGGTGCGCGCCGGCACCGGTGCCGGCCGCGTCGAGGTGACGCTGGTCGACGCCGGCGGAGAGGCGCAGAGCGTCGAGATCAAGTCCGGCAACGGCTCCGTGCTGCTGGTGCTGCCGGCCGGCTTCGACGGCACGATCGAGCTCGAGACGGCCTACACCGAGCGCCACGGCCCGACGCGCATCACCGCGCCGTGGGAGCTGCAGCGCGAGACGACCGATTGGGAGTCGAGGTACGGCACGCCACGCCGCTTCGTGCGCGCCCGCGGCAGCGTCGGCAGCGGCCGCGGCGGTCACGTCATCGTCAAGACCGTCAACGGCGACGTCGAGGTGCGCCAGCGCTAGCTCGCGGCGGATGAGCTCGCGTTCGCCGCGTACGCCCACCGGCGCCGGCGATCGCGAGTAGCTCTTCGCCGCGCTCGCGTAGCGCCACGCGCAGGTCGGCCGGCGAGCGCACCTCGAAAGCGAACGGCAGCCGGGCCAGCTCGCGCGCGAACCAGGCGAGGTCATCGCACTGGCCGCGCAGCAGGACCGCTTCCCCGATCGGCTCGAGCACGCCGATGGCGGGGAACAGCTCGCGCTGCGCCGTGCGGAGGTCGGTGCGCAGCAGCACCTCGACGGCGTGCTTGCGCGGCAGCGTCGCCACCGCGAAGGTGAGGTGGGCCAGCGCGTCGAAGCCTTCCGGGCGCGTGAAGCCTTCCGCCCGGACGCGCACGGACTCGATGCGGTCGAGGCGGAACGAGCGCAGCCCCTCGCGCAGGTGACACCAGCCGACGGCGTACCAGCGGCCGGCTCGGTAGGCCAGGCCGTAAGAATCGAAGTCGCGCTCGGTGGGTTCGCCGGCCGACGGGCCGCCGGCGGCGCGGTAACGCATCCGCACGCGCCGGCTCGCCTGCGCCGCTTCGGAGAGCGCGGCGAGCGCCGCGGTGTCGCCTGGGGGCACCGGCCGCGAGAGGTCGAGCGCCACCGTCTCGTCGACGGCGCGCACGCGACGTTTCAAGTTCTGCGGCATCACGCGTTCGAGCTTGGCCTGCGCGCTGGCGACCGCCGGGCTGTTATCGCCCAAGCCGAGCCCGCGCGCCGCCAGCAGACCCACCGACAACGCCAGCGCCTCGTCGTCACTGAACATCATCGGCGGCAACTTGAAGCCGGCGACGAGCAGGTAGGCGCCGTGACGGCCGCGCTCGGCGGTGACGGGGATGCCCATCTCCTCGAGCATCGCGATGTAGCGCCGCACCGTGCGCGGATCGACGCGCAGACGCCGCGCCAGCTCCGAGCCGCTCACCCGCCCGCGCGCCTGCAGCAGCTCGAGCACGGCGAGCACGCGCGTCGTCGGGTGGTCCATGCGCGCACTGTAGCGGATCAATAGGGCCGATTCCGCCCTGATTGGCTCGTAGCGTCGTCACTCACCAACTACGAGGAGAGCTCGATGAGCGACGAGACGACAGGGAACGACGCCCGCGCCGACGCCCCCGCCCTTCCAGACGGCGCGTTGGACTTCGACTTCTTCCACGGCCGCTGGCGCGGGCGCAACCGCCGGCTCCTGGAGCGCCTGGTCGGCTGCCAGGAGTGGACGGAGTTCGACTGCACCGTCGATTGCTGGCCGATGCTCGGCGGTCTCGCCAACGTGGACGAGTACGAGAGCGGGCATCTTCCGGCTTCGTCGCCATGACCGTGCGCGTCTTCGACCCCAAGGCGCGGCAGTGGGCGATCTACTGGGCCGACAACCGTCACGGCACCCTCGACCCACCCATGCGCGGCGCATTCGAGCGCGATCTCGGGATCTTCTTCGGCGGCGATTTCCACCAAGGGCGCGCCGTGCTCTGCCGCTTCCTCTGGCGCCGCGGGCCCTCGCCGCGCTGGGAGCAAGCCTTCTCCGCCGACGGCGGTCAGACCTGGGAGACCAACTGGACGATGGACTTCACGAGACTCGACCGTTGAGCCTCGCCTTCGCCTCGATCAGCGCTCTGATCGGCCACCGCGGCGAGCCGCCAAGGCGTCGAGCACGAGCTGCCACTCGACGGCAACGCCCAATCGTCCGGCCCAGCTCGCGACGTACTCGCGATCTACGTGTTGCCCGCTGACCTGCATGACCCCACCGATGTCGCGCAGGTGTTTGTCCGAGCCACCCGCGCGGTAGTAGACGAGCTTCTTGAGGATGGCGTCCTCGGGCGCAGCGACGTTGGCATCGAAGCCGCCGAGGTCGACACGATGGAGACGGGCGAAGCGGCTGCGGTCGAAGTCGTCCATGGCGGCCACCATGACGTCGATCTTCAGCCCCGTCGCGGGTTGGATCACGTTGAACTGTCCTCGGCGGCGCACCGCCTGCGCGGCCGCCTCGTCGGACACGTAGAACTCCGGCGCGGGAAACGCCGCGACCAGCCGCTCGACGTCGCGCAGAACGATCTGCACGACGACGTCGACGTCGCGCGTCAACCGCGGCTCTCCCCAGTAGATCGTCGCCACCGAGCCGGTGATGAGGTACGGGATGTCGAGCCGCTCGAGCGTCTGCGCCAGCCGGCGCAGGAGCTCAGGGGAGGCCACCGAGAAACCTTCGCGCTACCTCTCCGCCCACCCGCTGCTCGTCCCAGTCGGGATGCGCGGCGCGGACGCTGCTGCCGACCACCTGCCGCGCGAACTGCAACGACTCGGCGGCAATCGCCAGCCGCTCGGCGCCGCTCATCGCAGCGAAGATCGGCACCATCTCCTCGTCGACGAGCTCGACGACCGGGCGATGTCCCGGCTTGCGTACCATCGCCGCGATCGCACGATCGAGCTCGTCCATCGGCCGCCCGGCTCAGTCTAACGCCGGTGCCGCACCACCGACGGACGCCGGCGCCCGCAGCCGCATCCCAAGAAGGTACAGCAGCCCCGAGATGAGGAACCCGGTGAACCAGGCGTAGACGTAGATCGCATCGAAGAAGTTCTTCGGGGCCATGACGCCGCCGCTCCAGCCGATGACGTGCGCGCTCTTCAGGAACCCGGGCACGTTGGGCAGCACGCCGAGAAGCAGCGCCAACATCGCCACCCAATTGACCCGCGGGTAGCGGCCGTTCGGCCGGTAGAGGTCGGCGACGTCGAGCTCGGTCTTCCGCAGCAGCCAGTAGTCGGCGATCATGATGCCGGCGATGGGGCCGAGCAGCGCCGAGTAGCCGATCAGCCAGTTGAAGATGTAGGCGTCGGCGCTCGCGAGCAGCTTCCAGGGCATCATGGCGATGCCGAGGACGCCGGTGATCAGGCCGCCGGTCTTGAACGAGATGCGCCGCGGCGCCAGGTTGGCGAAGTCGTTGGCCGGGCTCACCACGTTGGCGGCGATGTTGACCGACACCGTCGCCACGCCGACGCCGAGCAGCGAGACCAGCGCGACGATGGCGCGGGTCGCCGCCGAGGCGATGAGCGGCGCCGTCTCCCCCGGCGGCGGTGTCGCCGAGGTGAGCTGGGCGAGGATGAACACCGGATCCCACAGCTTGCTGGGGTCGACGCCGCGCAGGATGGCGTGGCACGCGCTGGTGATCAGCACGCCGATGGCCGAGAACGCCACCATCGTCGTCGGCAGCCCCAGCGTCTGGCCGAGCATCTGCTCGCGCTGCCCCTTGCCGAAGCGCGTGAAGTCGGGGACGTTGAGCGACAGCGTCGCCCAGAAGCCGATCATGCCGGTGAGCGAGGGCACGAACACCGGCCAGAACTCGGCGAGCGAGTGGAAGCGCGACGGCGCGTGCAGCATCGGCCCCAGGCCGCCCGCGCGGGCCACCACCCAGGCGAGCAGCGCCGCAGCCATCACCAGCACCAGCGGCGCCGCCCAGTTCTCGAACACCCGCACCGCGTTCATGCCGCGGTAGATGATGAAGATGTTGAGCGCCCAGAAGACGAGGAAGGTGATCGCCGAGGGCACCGACAGCCCGAGCAGCGAAGCGCCGGCGCCGAGCTCGCCGAAGCCCGGCCACAGCGCCAGCAGGAAGGTCTTCACCGCCTCGCCGCCGATGTAGGTCTGGATCCCGAACCAGCCGCAGGCGACGACCGCACGCAGCATCGCCGGCACGTTGGCGCCGACGGTGCCGAACGAGGCGCGCACGAGGACCGGGAACGGGATGCCGTACTTCGTCCCCGGGTGGGCGTTGAGCAGGATCGGCCCCAGCACGATGACGTTACCGAGCCCGATGGTGAGCAGCGCCTGCCACCAGCTCATCCCCTCGGCGATCAGCCCGCCGGCGAGCATGTAGGTGGGGATGCAGTGCGCCATCGAGATCCACAGCGCCGCGAAGTTGTAGGTCGTCCAGGTGCGCCGCGATGGCGGCACCGGGGCGAGGTCGGCGTTGAACAGCGGGCTTTCGGCGACGTCGGCGGGAAGCCCGGCGAGCGCCTCGCTCGCCAGCGCGGGATCGTGCATGGGCACCTCGGTGTGCGGGTGATGGGAGCGGCGGGAGCATATGCCGAGGGCGAGGCCATGCTGGTGGATCCGACGTAGGCTCGTGTCTCGATGAAGCCCGCAGCCGAGCCATCGGACATCCAGCGCATCCTCGACTTCATCGTCGAGCTCGATCGCCTCAAGGCGGTGCTGCGGCGCGCCAAGCCGGTGGGGCTCGATCGCTACGAGAACTCCGCCGAGCACTCGTGGCACGTCTGCGTGCTGGCGATGTTGTTGGCGAAGCATTCGGCGGCGCCGGTCGACCTGCAACGCGTCGTCGAAATCCTGCTCGTCCATGACATCCCGGAGATCGACTGTGGCGATCAGTTCGTCTACACGCGGGACTCGGCGCAGGTCGCCGTCGCCGAGGCTGCCGCGGCGGAGCGGATCTTCGGGCTGCTGCCGCCGGCCGAGGGCGAGTGGCTGCTGTCGCGCTGGCGCGAGTACGAGGACCGCGAGACGCCCGAGGCGAAGCTCGCTTACGCGGCGGACCGGTTGATGCCGGTGCTGCACAACGTGCGCGGCGGCGCGCGGAGCTGGCGCGAGAACGCGGTGGCGCTCGCGCGCGTCAAGGAGATCACCGGGGCGATCGGCGAGACCTGCCCCGCGGTGTGGGCGGAGATCCAGCCGCTGATCGAGTCCTTCTTCGTCGATGGCGTCCTCGCCGAAGACCGCGACCCTCCACCACGGGAGGCGACATGAAGGGGAACGTGCACGCACTGGCGGTGGCGCGCTCTTCCTGGCCGCCGCGCCGGTCAACGCGCACGGCCACGGGCCGTACCATGGCACTTGGGCGCCCGATCCCGCCGCCTCCACGCAGGTGAAGACCCTGAAGGCGGCAGTCGCGCCGAACGCGCCGGCTGCCCCGCCGGCGGCGCCGGCCGCGATCGCCGAGCACCTGCCGGTGCTCAACATCCGCCAAGGCCCGGACTTCGCCGCCGAGCTCGAGAAGGACCCCGGCCCGGACTTCGTCTTCCATTATCTGGACGACGGCGGCTCGCTCATCTCCACCACCGAGGTGACGACCGACGGCGTCGAAAACGTCAACACGCGCGCCGGCGGCGCCCTGGTCCATCGCTCGACGTCGGGCTTCGTCGAAGGCGGCGCCCTGCGCACCCACTGGCGCATCGAGCAACCCGGCGGCACGGTGGTGATCTCCGGCACCGATTGGCTCGAGTACGTCGATGGCCGCGCCCTGCGTCTCACCACCGAGACCGAGGACGCCAAATCGACGAGCCGCAGCGTGCTGATCTTCCACCGCGTGCCGCTCCGGGATGAGCCTTGACCGACTCACAACCTGTCGCCTTTCAGCTAATATGTCAGGTAATTCCCTTGTGGTTGGTCGCGGCCGGACGGTGGGTCGGGAATGACCCTCCGCCGCTACGTGTAAGCAGGTGACCGCGCCCACGGAAACTAGAATGCCGCTCATTTACGTGTCCTCGCCATACCAGGATCTGGTGGAGCATCGCACCGCGGTCTTCGAAGCGGTGCGGCGGCTGGAGCACGAACCGCTCGGGATGGAGAGCTACTCCTCTGAGGAAACGCGTCCGATCGAGAAGTGCCTGGCGGACGTCCGTCGTTGCCGGGCCTACGTCGGGCTGGTGGCCTGGCGTTACGGCTCCACACCTCCGGGCCAGGCGAAGAGCTTCACTCACCTCGAGTACGAGGAGGCGGGCAAGCACGGGATCCCGCGCTTTGTCTTCCTCGCTTCCGAGAGCTGGCCCGCGGCGCAACGCGACCGCTCCGTCTCGCGCGTGACGGGATTCCGGCAGGCGCTGCGCGAGGCCCACGTGCTACGCGAATTTTCGAACCTCGATCAGCTCAAGTACGAGGTGGTTGCAGCCCTGCGCTCGCTGGGAGTTAGTCAGGCGATACCTCCTTTGCTGCCGTTTCAATGCGATCGCGACGACCAGTACGAGGACCTCAGCGCTGGCTTGCACCCTTCACCGCCCCGCCCGCCCTTGCTCGAGGAGGGCGTCCCCCTGGTCTGTTTCGCGCACGGCGGAGAGCGTCAGGCGCTCGGCAAGTTCGTCCAGTGCGTGCGCGAGCAGGCCTCCGCCATCCTGTCGACGCCGGAGCAGCAAGCGATCGCTTGGCGCGAGTTGCCGTGGCCTTGCGAGCCTTCGACGGCATCCTTCGTGCCGTCGTTCCTGCGCCGCCTAGGCAAGGCCCTGGATTCCCCCGCCGCGCGCACGGCGCAGCAGGTCGCGGGCCGCATTGCGCAGTACACGGCGCCGCTGATCGTCCACAGCCGTGTCTACACCGACGAGTGGTCGCCTGAGAGCCACGCGATGCTCGCCGCCGCCTGCAACCAGTGGCTGACGCTGCCGGTGGCCGCCGCCCGCTGGTCGCCCGTGCTATTCCTCACTCTCGAGTACCGCGACGAAGCCAACCGTCTCCGGCGTTACTTCGTCGATAAGCGCAACCGGGCCGTACGGCGGGCGCTGCTGCAGACTATCGAGCACATCGCGCCGCGCGGCCGACTGATTCTGCTCCGCGAGCTCGACGATGTGAAACGGCACCATGTCGAGGAATGGAGCGAGCGGGAAGCGGTGCTGACACTGATCCATGGCGACGACCTGACCAGCCCCATAGCCGAGCTTTTCGGGTCGACTCTCGCCATGCCGATGCGTCCGCTCGCGGGTGCGCTGTTAACGCTGCTGCGCGCGAGCGTTTCCGCCTCGCACTAAAGGAGCGAATCTGATGACTTGGCAGCTGTACAAAGGAAAGGGTGGCGACGCACCCAGCGAGCAGCTGGCTCTGCCGACCCGCGGAACGCGGGCGGCCGTCGATCCCCGCAACTACCTCGCTGACCCCGGCCTTGTGGACGCGGCCAACACAGCGCTCTTGTTGCGCCAGCCACTGCTTCTCACCGGCGAGCCCGGGACCGGCAAGACGCAGTTTGCCGCCAGCCTCTCGTGGGACCTAGGGCTTGGTGCGCAGGTGCTGCGCTTTGACGCTAAGTCCCATAGCAAGTCGCGGGATCTCTTCTACACCATCGACACCATCGGCTGGTTCCGGGCGGCGCAATCGCACTCTGAGCGGGCGGTTACCGCCATCGACTTCATCAGCTACAACGCCTTCGGCGAAGCCATCCTGCTTGCCAACGACCGCGAAGCCGTCCGCGACTACCTGCCTCCCCACTTCCGGCACGGCGGCAAGCGCAGACGCTCGGTGGTACTGGTCGACGAGATCGACAAGGCGCCGCGCGACTTTCCCAACGACCTGCTCAGCGAGATCGAGGAGCTGTCTTTCCGGGTGCCCGAGCTGCGCAACGCCGAGATCGCCGCCGATCCCGACCACGGTCCGATCTTGGTGCTTTCGAGCAACTCGGAGAAGGACCTCCCGGACGCCTTCCTGCGGCGCTGCATCTATTACGACATCCCGTTCCCAGACCGCGATCGCCTGCAGCTGATCGTGCGCGCGCGACTCAAGGAGGCGGTGCACGACGACGCCTTTCTCAACGACGCTCTCGACCTCTTCGACGCCCTGCGCCACCCCTCGGCGGGGCTGCGTAAGCGACCGGCCACAGCCGAGCTATTGGGCTGGGTGGCCGCGCTGCGCCGGCTGGCGCCGGACGACCCCAACCCGTTGCGCAGCAACCCCGCTCGCGCCAAGACGGCGATCTCAGCCTTGGTGAAGACGCACGACGACATCGACCGCGCGCGGACGGTGGTGGAACCTTGGATCCGCGGCCGGACCAAGAATTGACCGACGCCGCATGACGGAACCCGCGGCTGACGTCGGGGTCCCCTTCGACGACGAGCAGCTGGCGGATTTCTTCGTCGAGCTGCGCGCCCGCGGTTACTCCATTCGACCCGAGCAGCTGGTTGCCGTGGGCTTGCTGCTCGCCCGGCTCGCGGACCGCGGCGCGCTCCCCGCCGACCCCGCCGCGCTAGCACGCTACCTGGGACCACTGGTCTGCTCGACGCGTCGTCAGCAGGGGGCGTTCCCGACGCTCTTCGCCGGCTGGATCGAGACCCTCGGAGCTTCCCGCGAGCCGCCCTCGCCGAACCCTTCGCCGAGTCTCACGCTCGATTACGAGACTCTCGTCCGGCTGCGGCGGGCGAGAATCCGCCGGGCGCTGGTTCTCGGCTTGGCTACGGTACTGCTCGCCGCCCTAGCCGGCCTCGTGTTGCGACTGCTTGGGCCGCTGAACCTCGCCCCCGAAGTCGTAGCAGCGCCGCCAGCGATCCTCCGACCGATCGTCGCCTCCCCTTGGGTCCTCGCTCTTGGCGGATTGCTGGCCAGTCTCGCGATGGCCGTGCTGCTCCTACGGCTGCGTCCGTGGTTCCTCGCCAGGCGCGAGCAGCAGACACCCAGCATGGCCGACAGCTTTGCGATATCCGCGCCGACCGACGAAGATTGGCTGCCGGCCATCGCTCGCGATGTCGCCGTTCGCATGCGGCAGCGCGAAACCCACGAGAGCGACGATCTCGACCTCGCCGCCACCGTGCACGCCTCCTGTCTCCAAGCCGGCCGGTTCGAGCCGGTCTATGCCGTACGTTCGCGTATTCCCGACTACCTGGTGCTGGTGGAGGCCACGGGCCGCGACGACCTGCGCGCCGTGCGCGCCGCCGGCATCGTCGACAAGCTCCGCCACGACAGGGCGTACGTCGACCTCTACTACTTCGACGGCGATCCGCGCATGGCGTCGACCGGCATTGGCGAGGGCAAAACGGTGACTCTGGCCGAGCTCGCCAACCGCCACCCGGCGCACCGTCTCGTCGTCTGCTCCGAAGGCGAGGGGATGGTTAGCGCGGCCACGGGGCTGCCGCACCGTTGGATGACGCTGTTCGAGCGCTGGGACCACCGCTCGCTACTCACGCTGGTGCCGGTGGCAGACTGGGGCAACCACGAGCGAGCGCTGTCGTCGCGCGGCTTCAGGCTGCTGCCTTCGACTCCCGACGGCTTCGGCGCCGTGGCCGATCCTCGCCTCGCTCAACGCCTCCTCAGCGAAGGCCGGGCAGCGATGCCGCCGCGCTATCCCGATCTCCTGCGCGAGAACGAGGAAGCCTGGCTGGCGCCCAACCGCCCGGAGCCGAAGCTCGTCGCCGCCGGCGTGCAGCAGGTGCGCGACTACCTCGGCGAGGTGGGCTACCAGTGGCTCACCGCCAGCGCCGTCTACCCCGAGATCCGCGCCGAACTCACGCTTCACGTCGGCGGGCGGATCGCCAGGCCGTTCCAGGCTTCGATCCTTGAACGCCTGGCGCGCCTGCCCTGGATGCGGCACGCCTTCCTCCCCGATTGGCTGCGGGAGACGTTGCTCGACTCGCTGCGCGGGAGAAGCGAGCAGCGCTTGCGCGGCGAGCTTCGGGGCCTGCTGCACCCGCAGCTGCGCGCCGCCTTGCGATTCACGTTCGCCTACTCCTGGCTCGGCCGCGTGCTCCGACTGGGGAAGGTAGCCAGCTCGGCCGCGGACGATCCCCTTCTCGCCGAAGCGCTTCGGGACCGCGTGTTCGTGACCTGGATCGACAACCGCCTGGCCTTCCGCTTACCCCGCGTCCTAGCGCGATGGCTGCGCCATCCCCATTGGCGTCGCTCATCAACAACGTCGTCGGACAGCCTGACGCCCGACACCGCCCACTACTACGAGCCGCAGTACGCCGTGCCGCTGCGCGGTTGGGTGGCGCTTTTGGTCGGTGTGGTAACGGCCGCCGTCTCGGGTCTGCTCTACGGCGTCCTGCTGGGCTGGGCCGGCGGCTGGGTGCTGGGGCTGATCGGTCTCGCCATCTTCTGCGGCGGCTCCATGGCGATGTTCGTACTGGCCGCGGCGGTGATTCACGGGGGACACGTTCGCGGTCCATGGTTCGGCGCACTGACGGGCGTCGTCCTGTCGACGGTCTTCCTGCTCGCGAAGCTGGAATACACGTTGGACTTCGCGCTCGACCCGCGCCGACTCGGAGAGCTATTGAGCACCATCGCCGCGGCGCCGGACAGTGGATGGTGGACCTACACGCGCTGGTCACTCGAAGTGTTTCTGATGGCGCTCGTGGCTATACCGTTCGGGTATGGAGTCGCTGAAGAGCCCTATTGCACCCGCTGTCGCGACTGGACATCTGAGAAGAAGCGGGTCTACGGGCCGTTGCAGGATGAAGCGATGGCGGTGCGGGACCTGCTCATGGGGCGGTATTGGCACCTCTTCGGTCTCGGCCGGGTTGCTGCCGACAAGAGGGTCGCCACCGTTGTCGTCCTCGAGCATTGCCAGCCGGAGTGCTCGGCGACGACTCTTCTCACCATCTCAAGACGAAGCTCGTCCCGCACCGGCGAGGAGCTCACCGGCTCGACCGAGACGCCGCTGATCCGGCGTCTCTTCGCGCCGCGGCGGGTGGCGGACGAGGTCAGGCATTGGTTGACGGCTACCACCAGTATCCGCCCCAACCTGGTTTCCGAATGGGAGCCACTCCTCTACGGCATCGTCTCCGCGGCGCTGCCGTACGTCGACGAGGTCAAAGCCACCTTCTATGTCTACGGCGACATCCCATCGGCGGTGCTCAAGGAAGCGCGCAAGATGGCCGAGATTCCCGATGACGAGAAGGTCGCGGCGGTTGCCGTCAACGACTTCCGGTTCATCTTCAGGTATTACTCCGTGTTTGCGCTCACCGAGAGCGGCGTGTACGCCTATCACACCAAGCGGCAGTTCACCCCATACGCCGAGATGAGGTCGCTTGTCTCGAAACCCGACAACGAAGCGCTGAAGGCGCTGGAGTCGCTCCAGATCGCGGTGGAGCCCATGAGCGCGCTGCTCATCCTGCGCGCCGTGCTCGCGGCTCCCGGCGTGGCTCAGCCCCAGCGCTTCAGTCCACCAGGGGGCGCCCTCGGGTCTCGATGACCCAGGGCAGCGCGAGGAGGCCGCAGAGCGGCACGATGCCGACCAGGAACAGCGCCTGCAGCGTCGCCGCCGGTCCGCGCGCCGCGATCGTCCCCACCACGATCGGCCCCACCGCCGCCAGGATGCGCCCGACGTTGTAGGTGAAGCCGGCGCCGGTGCCGCGCAGGCGCGTCGGGAAGAGCTCGGGCAGGTAGTAGGTGAAGCTGCCGAAGACGCCGAAGACGGTGAGCCCGAGCCAGAAGTACATGCCGAGCCGCGTCTCCGGCGGCAGATCGAGGCCGTAGGTGGCGAAGATCGACACCGCCGAGAGCGCGAAGTAGACGCCGAACATGGTGCGCCGGCCGAGCAGCTTCGCCGCCGGCACGGTGAGCAACGTGCCGATCAGCCCGCCCCAGTTGAAGCGCGTCGTCGCCAACGACTTCCACGCCTCCACCAGCGCCAGCGTCGCGCTGCGGTCGAGGCCGCGCTCGGCCGCCGCCGTCTGCGCGAGGCCGCTCGCCACCACCGGGATGAAGGCGTTGCAGCTCCACCAGGTGATGAGCGCGGTGAGCGCCATCAGGAAGCCGCTCCTGGTGAGCGCGCGGTGGCGTTCGTCGAAGAGCTCGCGGAGCGCCGGCGGCTTGGCCGCCGCCACCACCTGCCGCCAGCGCTCGGGCTCCTTCACGAAGAACCGGAAGAGCAGCGCCACCCCCGCCGGCAGCAGGCCGGCGAGGAAGACCCAACGCCACGAGGTCTCCGGCGCGTCGCGCATCCATACGCCGGCGATGCGGTAATTGACGAAGCCGGCGAGGAAGAGCCCCATCGGCGCCGAGGTGTAGAGCAGCGCCCCGCACTCCACCCGCCGCTTCTCGGGCACCACCTCGGCCACCATCGCCGCTCCCGCTCCCCACTCGCCGCCGATGCCGAGCGCGGCGATGAAGCGGAACAGCGCCAGCACCCAGATGTTGGGCGCCACCGCGCAGGCCGCGGTGCCGAAGGCGTAGATCGTCATCGTCAGCATCAGCGTGCGGGTGCGGCCGATGCGGTCGGTGAGGCGCCCGAAGACGATGCCGCCGATGGCCCAGCCGACCAGCAGCAGCGAGGAGAGGAACCCCGTCCAGCGCAGCGTCGCCGCCTTGGCTTCGAGCGAGCCGATGGTGAGCCCCAGCAGCGTCGGCACGCAGTTGGGCGCCACGTAGTTGAAGAGCAGGCCGTCGAAGATGTCGAAGCCCCAGCCCAGCCATGCCGCCAGCAGGACGGTCCACTGGTAGGCGTTCATGTCCCACACCGTGCGGCCGCCCGTCTGCGTGCTCGTCGTCATCGCTTTCTCGGGGCGGGACGATACCGCGTTGTCCTCCTCGCGGGGCTGTGTTACGTTGCCGTCACAACTTGCAAGCTACGAGGAGGACCGCGATGAAGAGGTGTCTCTCGCTCCTGCTCCTGGGGGCTCTGGCAGCGCTGCCGGCGACCGCGCAGCAGACCGGATCGATCCAGGGAACGGTGACCGGACCCGACGGCGGCGTCCTGCCCGGCGTCACGGTCGAGGCGACCGGCAACGTGCTGCCGCGGCCGCGCGTCACCAACACGCTCGACAACGGCACCTACACGCTGCCGCAGCTGCCTCCGGGCGACTACACCGTCAGCTTCACGCTCTCCGGCCTGCAGGCGGCGTCGCGGCCGGTGCGGGTGCTGCTCGACCAGACGGCCACGCTCGACGTGACGCTGAGCCCGGAGGCGCTGAAGGAGGAGATCTCCGTCATCGCCGAGGCGACGCTGCTCGATCGCTCGAGCGCCGAGATCAAGAGCGGGCTCGACGAGGGTACCATCGACCGTTTGCCGGTGGGCCAGGAGTACCGCGACCTGGTCAAGCTCACCCCCGGCGTGCAGTACACCGAGGAGGAAGTGCGCGGGCCGAGCGCCGGCGGCAGCGGCCAGGACAACGTCTACAAGTTCGACGGCGTCAACGTGACGCTGCCGCTGTTCGGCACCCTCTCCGCCGAGCCCTCCTCCCACGACATCCAGCAGGTCTCGGTGCTCAAGGGTGGCGCGCGGGCCGTCGACTTCAACCGCTCGGGTGGTTTCACCATCGACTCGGTCAGCAAGTCGGGGACCAACGACTGGCACGTCGACGCCAGCTACCAGCTGCAGACGGCGGGCATGACCGACGACCTGGAGACCGGCAGCTCCGCCGAGTTCGAGCGCGACCGCGACTGGACGACGCTCGGTGTGAGCGGGCCGCTGTGGCGGGAGCACCTCCTGCTCTACGCCTCCTATTACCGGCCGACCATCGAGGGCAGCAACCGCGCCAACCTCTACGGTTCCGTCCCCGACTACGAGAACACGCGCGACGAGCTGTTCGGCAAGCTCACCTGGACGCCCACCGCCTCGATCCTGCTCAACGGCAGCTTCCGGACCTCCGAGCGCGAGGAGCGGGGCTCCGCCTTCGGCGGCACCCTGGGAGTCGTCCTTCCCAACGTGGCCGGCACCGTCGCCACGGGCAACGACGCCGATCAGGAGATCGCCATCCTCGAAGGCTCCTGGGTGATCGGCTCGCGCAGCTTCGCCTCCTTCAAGTACACCGACTACGCGTTGGAGACCGCAGGGCGTCCCGACACGCTGCTGGACTTCCCCATCCGCGTCGACGGCAGCGTCCGCCTCGATATCGCCAACCTCGATCGCCAGGGTGCCTTCCGGGTGCCGACGGCCGGCACCACCCCCCTGTTCCAGCAGCTCATCAACCGCTACGGCTACCTGGAGAACGGCGTCCGCACGGGCGGCGGGCTGGTCGGCGTGGGGACCACCATCGAGGAGAACGACTTCTTCCGCGAGAACGCGCAGGTCGCGTACGACTTCATGCTCGAGACCGGCGCCATGAGCCACGAGCTGCACGCCGGCTACCAGTGGTACCGCGACGAGGAGGACCTCGAGCGTCTCTCCAACGGCTGGGGCTTGATCCAGACCGCGGGAACCGTCAACGGCATCGCGGTCCCCTTCTTCGCCACCTTCCAGCAGATGAGCCTGGAAACCGCCGGCGGGCGCCTGGTGCCGGTCATCCACTCCGAGTACGAGTCCCAGAACCTCGAGCTCAACGACAACGTCAAATGGGGCAACTGGAGCTTCAACCTCGGGCTGTTGCTCAGCAACGACACGCTCTATGGGCAGGGCCTGCGCGAGGTGAGCGGCAACGTGTCGGGCTTCGCCACCGCGCCCGGCCACAAGTACGAGATGTACGAGATCGGCTGGGACGAGATGATCTCGCCAAGGCTGGCGGCCACCTGGGCCTATAACGACCGCGACACCGTCTATGCCAGCGCGGCGCGCTACTACCCCGCCGCCAGCTCGCTGCCTCGCGCCGCTTCCTGGGATCGCAACCTGGCGGCCACTCGCCTGGCCGGCTTCGACGAGAACGGCAACCTCGTCACCTCGCAGACCCTCGCCTCCTCCTCCGGCAAGTTCTTCGACGACGACCTCGACCCGCGCTACGTCGACGAGATCATCCTCGGCACGGCACGGCAGATGACGCCCCGCTGGACGGCCCGCGCCTTCGGCCGCTACCGCTACGGCGCCAACTTCTGGGAAGACACCAACAACGACGCGCGGCAGCGCTTCGAGCCGCCGGCAGGGATCCCGCGCGAGCTCTACATCGCCAACCTGGCCACCGTGCGGGCGGAGATCGGCGGCTCTCCTACGTCATCGCCGAGCTCGACGGCGCCTTCACCAAGTACTACGAGGCGAGCCTGGAGAGCGAGTGGCGCGGCGAGAACACCTTCCTCCGCGGCTCCTACGTCTGGAGCCACTACTACGGCAACTTCGACCAGGACAACACCACCACCGAGAACGACCTCAACATCTTCGTCGGCTCTTCGTTCATCGGCGACGGCGCCGGCTCGCAGCTCTGGGACAGGCGCTACGGCGACCTGCGCGGCGATCGCCGCCACCAGCTCAAGCTCTATGGCTACTACCAGCTGCCCTGGCGGGCGACCGTCGGCGGCTTCGCCGTCTACCAGTCGGGCCAGCCGTGGGAGGCTTGGGACTTCACGAAGTACACGCATCTCCCTCCCGCCAACCGCCCCACCGCCGACACCTCCGTCTTCGGCGAGCCGGCGGGGGCGCGGACCACCGACGACCACTACCAGCTCGACCTCAACTACACCCAGGACATCCCCTTCCTCGAACGCTTCAACGCGCAGATCGCGCTGGACCTGTTCAACGTCTTCGACAAGCAGACGGGGTACAACATCCAGAACAAGGTGAATACGGGGATCGGCGGCCCCTTCGGTACGCCACGCTCGTTCTACGATCCGCGGCGACTGCAGATCGCCTTGCGCTTCCACATGTAAGCGGCGCGCGGTTGCGGGGGGCGGGACCGTCGGTCCCGCGATCGCGGCGGGCGGAGGGCGCAGGCCACTCCGCCCGTCGTCGTCTTGGGCGGCCCTAGAGCAGGCCGCGGAAGAGCGCTTCGCGCTCGACGAGCGGCCGCGTCGTGTCGTCGGCGCCGTCGCGAGCGCGTTGCACGCGCGCCTCGCGGTCGGGCTCGGCCAGCAGCACGCTCACCTGGGCACGCTTGAAGAGCGCCATGGCGTCGCCGGGCGATGCGGCGACGGCGCGGTCGAGGCTGTCGCGCGCCTCCGGCAGCCGGCGGGCGGCGAGGTAGAGGACGCCGAGCTCGAGGTGCGCCGGGAAGCGCGCCGCGTCGAGGGCGCGTGCCTGCTCGAAGGCGGCGATGGCGGCTGCCGTCTCGCCGCCTTCCATGCGCAGCTCGCCGAGGCGGAGCAGCTCCGCCGTCGGCGCGCCCGTGCGCGCCACGACGCGCTCGAGCAGCGCGATCGCCTCCTCGCGTCGCCCCTGCCGCGCGCGCACCTCGGCCAGGCAGGCGAGAGCGGGGAGACGATCGGGCTCGCTTGCAAGGACGCTCTGCAGCAGCGGCTCGGCCTTCTCCCATTGCTCGTTCTTGCAGTAGTGCATTGCCTGGTAGTGCCGCAGGTCGATCGACTCGGGCACCCTGTCGGCGGCGCGGCGGAACCAGGCGAGCGCGTCGTCGTCGTGGCCGAGCATCGAGTGGGCCACGGCGAGGTAGGTGGCCGCCATCGGGTTGCCGGGGTCCTTCTCGACGATGCGCTCGAACACCGGCAGCGCGCCGCGGTAGTCGCCGCGCGAGAAGAGGCCCGAGGCGAGGTCGAGGTCGGGGAAGAGCGGCGTCATGCGACGCGGCACCGGAGCGTCGACGCGCATGGAGGGCGTGCCGGTGGAGGCGACGTAGCCGAGGCTCGCCAGCCGCTCGCGCGTCTCCGCCGGCAGCGACTCGTCGCCCCGCCGAGCTCCTCGGCAACGGATAGGTGATCAGCGCTTGGCGTACGGCACCCGAAGGCGACGCCGTGCTCCCCAGATCGTGCGCCTCGCCCGGATCGGCCACCACGTCGTAGAGCTCCACCTCGCCGGCGCGGATCACCTTGAGCCGCCCCTGCACGCCCATCACCTGCGGCTGCCAGCCGTACGACAGGAAAGGCTTCATCGCCTCGCCCATCACCGGCTCGTCGAGGTCGGCGAGCAGCGACCGCGGCGCTGGGAGCCCGGCCCAGCCCAGCAGCGTGTCGCGCACCCGCCGCGCGCTCACCGGCCTTGCCACCTCGCCCCTGCCCACGCCGTCACCGGCGAGCACCAGCGGCACCCGCATCGTCGCCTGGTACAGCAGGTTCCCGTGCTGCGCCTCGCCGTGCTCGCCGAGCCCTTCGCCGTGGTCGCCCACCACCAGCACCCGCCAGCCGCCCGCCGCCGCGCGGGCTTCGAAGGCGGCCAGCAACCGCCCCAGCTCGCGATCCACGTACGCCACCTCGCCGCGGTACGGGGCCTTCGCGAAGCGGCTCGCGAACGGCTCCGGCGGCGCGTACGGCGCGTGCGGATCCCAGTAGTGCACCCACACGAAGAGCGGGCTGGCCGGCGCCTTCGCCAGCCACGCCAGTGCCCGATCCGTCGTCGCCCCCGCCGACCGTTCCGTCACCCCGCCTGCGAAAGAGTCGTCGTATTCGTCGAAGCCCCGTGCCAACCCGAACTGCCGATCGAGCACGAACGCCGAAACGAACGCCGCCGTCGAGTACCCCGAGGTCTTCAGCTCGGTCGCCACCACACTCTGCGCTTCCGCCAGCGCCCGACTGTTCTCATGGATCCCGTGCACCGACGGGTACTCGCCGGTGAGCATCGACGCATGCGACGGCAACGTCATCGGCGCCGTCGCATACGCCTGCGAGAACCGCGTCCCCGCACCCGCGAGACGCGCCAGGTTGGGAGTCAGCGCCGCATCCACGACATCCGCCCGCGTCGTGTCGAGCGTCACCAGCAGGATCGACGGCTTTGCCGCGTCTCGCGTCGATGCCTCGCCGGTGGACGGCCCGCGCGAGCAGGCCCAGCAGAGCAAGCAGGCGACGCCCGCCGCAGCCGTTCGACTCGAAGCCGATCTCACGGAAACCACTCTAGCCGCTCGCCCGTGTTAGCGTCCGCGGCCAATGACCAACGGCTCTGCGGCCACCCGCGGCAACGGCGCCGGCCTCGTCCGCGTCGTCGGCTTCTGGGGCCTCGTGGCGATGTGCATCAACGCCGTCGTCGGCAGCGGCGTCTTCCTCCTCCCCCGCGAGACCTACGAGCTGCTCGGCCCGTTCTCGCTCTGGGCGCCGGTGCTCTTCGCGCTGCCGGTCTTCGTCCTCGTCCTCTGCGTGGCCGCAGCGGCGAGCCACTTCCAGGAGCCCGGCGGGGCCTTCCTCTACGCCCGCACGGCGTTCGGGGACTTCGTCGGCTTCGAGACCGGGTGGATGAACTGGATCGCCCGCGTCACCTCGCTGGCGGCGCTCGCCAACGGTTTCGTGCTGGCGCTGGCGCGTCTGTGGCCGACCGCCGCCGAGCCCGGGCTGCGCGCCACCCTCATCGTCGCCACGATCGGCGGCCTCGCCCTCATCCACGCGCTGGGCATTCGCTACGGCGCCGGCACCATCTACGCCTTCACGGCCGGCAAGGTCGTGCCGCTGATCGTCTTCATCGTCATCGCGCTCTGGGTGATGCCCACCAACCCGCTGCCGGCGTCGCTCCAGCTGCCGCCATCCGGGACGAACTGGAGCGACGCCGCCCTCTTCATGCTCTTCGCCTACGCCGGCTTCGAGAACCTCGGCGTGCCCGCCGGCGAGTACAAGAACCCGCGGCGCGACCTGCCGCTGGCGCTGCTCATCGGCATCCTCACGATCGCCCTCCTCTACGCGCTGGCGCAGCTCGGCACGATGGCAGTGCTGCCCGACCCCAGCGCCACCAGGACGCCGATCGCCGACGCCGCCGCGGTGCTCATGGGTCACGGCGGCGCCGTGCTGGTGACCGTCGGCTCGCTGCTCTCGATGCTGGGCACCAACTCCGGCACCGTGCTCGAAGGCTCGCGCATGCTCTACGCGCTGTCGCTCGACCGGCCGGCGTTCCGCGCCGTCAGCTACGTCCACCCGCGCTTCCGCACCCCCCTCGTCGCCATCATCCTGCACGTCGGTATCGCCATCCCGGTGGCGATCGCGGGCAGCTTCGCCGGCCTGGCGCTGATCTCGACGATGGCGCGGCTCACCACCTACCTGGTGACCTGCGCGTCGGTGCCGCGCCTGACCAAGCGCGACCCCGACCGCGGCTTCCGCGTGCCGCTGGTGGTCGTCATCCTCGGCGTCCTGCTGTCGGCGTCGCTCTTCGCCACCCGCACCGAGATCGAGCTGCTGGCGGGGCTGCTGGCGGTCGCCATCGGCGCCCTGCTCTACATGATCGGCAGGCTCGGCGGCGCATCCGCGCGGGCAAAAGCGTGAGGCGACGCGGCGTCGTCGCGCGGCGGCTCGCGGCGACGGTGCTCGCCACGGCCGTGCTCGTCGCCGGCTGCGCGGGACGAACCCGGTCGCCGCGAACGGTTGAGGCCAGCGCGCCGCCTCCCGCGCCGGCCATTCCGCAAGCATCCGATGCCGAGCGCGGCGTGCTCGCCGACAGTCCGCTGCTGCGGCAGATGCTCGACGCGCACGAGCGGCTGCGGGCCCTGCTCGCCTCGGCGCCGAACCACCGCCTGCAGGTCGTGCTCGGCGTCGTCGAGGACCGCCCGGGCGGCCGCCCGGTGCTCGTCCAGCACGGCTTCCGCGCCGGCGCCGAGTACCTCTACCCGGCGAGCTCGGTGAAGCTCTTCGCCGCCGTCGCCGCCCTCGAGCGCCTCGCCGAGCTGCGCCGCGAGACCGGCCTCAACGTGAACGCCGACACGCCGCTGGTCTATCAGCCGCTCTTCGCCGGCGAGGCGCGCGAGGACGCAGACGCCTCGAACCGCGCCGGCGGCAAGATCACCGTCGCCCACGACGTGCGCAAGATCTTCCTCGTCTCCGACAACGCCGCCTTCAATCGCCTCTACGAGCTGGTCGGCCCTGCCCGCCTCGCCGCGGCGATCGAACGCGCCGGCCTGCCCGGCGTGCGCATCGTGCACCGGCTGTCGGAGCCCCACACGGCGGAGGAGAACCTGCGCCTGCCGCAGATCGATTTCGTGGGCAGGGGCTTCGAGCACTCGCTGCCGGAGCGCACTGACGAGCCGCTGCCGCCGGCGCCGGCGCTGCCGGGCCTGCTCGTGGGTACGGCTTCGCTCGACAACGACGGACGGCGCAGCGAAGGACCGATGGACTTCGCCGCCAAGAACCGCGCGCCGCTCGCCGTGCTGCAACGGGCGTTGTGCATGGTGGTGCAGCCGGACGTGGACTGCAGGGGTCCCGGCTTCAACCTCGGCGAGGCCGACCGCGAGCTGCTGCTGCGCGCCATGCGGCGGCTGCCACGCGAGTCGGTGAACCCCCGCCTCGACCGCGCCGAGCACCCCGACGCCTACGTCAAGTTCCTGCTGCCGGGGCTGCGGCGCGTCATCCCCGCCGAGCGGCTGCGCCTCTACGACAAGAGCGGCCAGGCTTACGGCTTCACGCTCGACAATGCCTGGGTGGTCGACGCCGGCACCGGCAAGTCGTTCTTCCTCGCCGTCGCGCTCTACTCCAACTCCGACGGCGTGCTCAACGACGACCTCTACGACTACGAGGCCGTCGCCCTGCCCGCGCTGGCCGACGTCGCCGAGGCAGTGGCGCGTGGGTTGATGACCGAGCGCGATTGACATGTCCGGACAGCGATTCAGCCGCCGCCGTTTCGGTCATCTCCTCGCCCTCGGCGGTGCCGCCGCGGCCGCTTCGCCGGTGTCCGCCTGCGCCGCGACGCGGCCGACGACCGCCGCAGCCGCCGCCGCGCCGACGCGGTCGAGAGAGCGCCCGCCGCTGCTCAAGCCGCGCCACCTCTCGCCGGGCGACACCATCGGCCTCGTCCTCCCCGCCTCGCAGGCTTTCGAGGCGAGCACCGTCGACCTCGCCGTCGCGCAGCTCGAGGCCCTCGGCTTTCGCGTCAAGGTCGGCGCCCACGCGCGCGCCAAGCACGGCTACCTCGCCGGCACCGACGAGGAGCGCGCCGCCGACCTGATGGCGATGTTCACCGACCCCGAGGTCGACGCCGTCTTCTGCATGAAGGGCGGCTGGGGCACGCCGCGCCTGCTGCCGCGGCTCGACTTCACGGCCATCCGCAACAACCCGAAGCCCTTCCTCGGCTACAGCGACGTCACCGCCCTGCTCAACGCCATCCACCAAGCGACCGGGCTCGTCACCTTCCACGGTCCGATGGCCGGCTCCAACCTCCGCCCCTTCAACCGCGAAGGGCTGCGCCGCGCGCTGATGTCCACCGACCCGATTGGCACCCTCGCCAACCCGCCCAAGGAAGACGACGAGCTGGTCGCCCGCGGCTATCGCATCGTCACCATCACTCCAGGGCAGGCCCGCGGCCGCCTAGCCGGCGGCAACCTCACCCTCGTCGCCTCGCTCATGGGCACGCCGTGGGAGGTCGACACCGACGGCGCCATCCTCCTGCTCGAGGACGTCGAGGAAGAGCTCTACCGCGTCGACCGCATGCTCACCCAGCTCGCCCTGGGCGGCACGCTGGCGAAGGCCGCCGCCGTCGTCTTCGGCTACTGCACCGACTGCCCGGTGGAAGGCCCGAGCTTGAGCCTCGAGGAGATCCTCCACGACCACCTCGGCCGCCTCGGCGTCCCGGTCATGGCCGGCTTCGCCTTCGGCCACCGCGAGAAGGCGCTGACGCTGCCCATCGGCCTCACCGCCGCCGTGGACTCGGTGGCCGGCACGCTGAGCTTCGACGAAGCGGCAGTGACGTAGGCATTGCCAGCGCGCCCCACTGGCGACGGCGCCCCGCATCGTCGATAATCCGCCCCACCAACCCGCTTCGGAGGCCCATTCCGTGCCCAGACACTCGCCGCGCGCGCGCGCGATCCGCATCTTCGCCGCCTTTCTCACCCTCGTCTGTGTGAGCGCTCTGCGCGCCGACATCTCCGGCTTCGTCCGCGAGACCGGCACCCCGGACGGCATCGGCGGCGCCTTCGTCCACCTCCGCGCCGACCCCTCGACGGGCGTCCACACCCAGCCCGACGGCAGCTTCACCTTGACCGCCGACCCGCTGTTCCCCACTGACATCGCCGCCTCCATCCCCTACGACCGCGCCGCCGCCGTCAACTACTTGATCGGCGGCGCCTTCGTCTCCGACGGCGACACCGGCGTCCTCATCGAGCTCGACCGCCTCCCCACCGCCGACGACCCCAACTACGTCCCCGTCTCCGCCGACAACTGCGGCACCTGCCACAAGTCGGTCTACTCGCAGTGGGTGGGCTCCAACCACGCCGGCACGGCGCGCAACGAGTGGGTGATGGACCTCTACTCGGGCAACGGCACGGCGGGCGGCGGCAACGGCTACATCTTCCGCGACACCCACGATGCGTCGGAGACCGGCTTCTGCTCCTCCTGCCACGCGCCGATGGCGGAGGTGCTCGATCCCGGCAACGTCTACCTCGACGAGGTCACCGAGCCCGCCGCGCTCGAGGGCGTCAACTGCGTCACCTGCCACCAGCTCGACTCCGTCGACGGCAGCCCCGCCCACCTCAACGACCTCCACGTGCTGGGCAAGGCCACCTACCGCTTCCCGCAGGGGAAGGAGGCGACGGAGACCTTCGTCTGGGGACCGCTCACCGACGTCACCTTTGGCGGCATGCAGGCGTCGCACTCGACGCTGCACAAGCAGTCGCTGATCTGCGCCTCCTGCCACCAGTACAACCGGCCGAGCAACGGCGTCGCCGGCCAGCACACCTTCACCGAGTGGCTGGCCTCGTCGTACGCCGTCCCCGGACCCGGCTATCGCACCTGCCAGGACTGCCACATGCCGCCGTCGCCGGCGCCCGGCACGCTCTGCATCTTCTCCGACGCCGACCGCCCGGGCGACCAGCGGCGACAGCACACCTTCGTCGGCTCGACGCCGGAGATGCTGCAGGACAACCTGTCGCTCACGGCAGTCGCCTCCGAGGTCGGCCCCGGCCGCATCCGCGTCACCGCCGACGTCGCCAACGTCGGCGCCGGCCACTCCTTCCCCACCGGGGTGGCGATCCGCAACGCTCTGCTCGTCGTCACCGCCACCTGGAACGGCGACGAGCTCGACCAGGCCGCCGGCCCCACCATCCCGTTCTACGGCAGCGACGACGTCCCCGGCGACCAGCCCGGCGACTACGCCGGCCGCGCCGGCAAGGGGTTCGCGAAGGTGCTCGAGGGGCGCATCAACGACCAGGGCCCGGTGGTGCGGCCGGTGCTCTTCATCGACGCCGAGAACGTGTTCTCGGACACCGCCATCCCATCCGGCGCCACCGACACAACGACCGTGGAGTTCCAGCTGCCGCCGGGAACCGCCGCCGGCGCGGTGACGGACATCGAGGTGAAGCTCCTCTACCGCCGCGCCTTCCGCGCCCTGCAGGTGACCAAGGGGTGGACGCAGAGCGCCCACAACGGCCCGATCGAGATCGAGGTCGCGAGAGAGGAGCTGCAGGTGGTCTCGCAGGGGACGCTAGGGGTCGTCGCCATCCCGACGGTGGGCGGCGCCGGGCTCGCGGCCCTCGCACTCGCGCTCGCCTCGGCCGGCGCCTGGCTGGTGGCGCGCCGCCGCTAGGTCCCGGTCAGGGCGAACGCTCGAGCGCCCGCGGCCGCTCGGCGGCGCGGCTCTCCGCCACCAGCTGGCGGATGGCGTCGACTCGGAAGCCGCGCACCACGCGCGAGCCATGCGCCAGCACCGGTACGGTCGCCGCGCCGGTCAACCGCAGGAGCTCCTCCTGCGCGCCCGGCGTCCGCTCGGTGTCCTTCTCGATCCAGGTGACTCCAAGGGACGCCAGCAGCTGGCGCTCCTTCTTGCACCAGGTACACCAGGTGGTGACATAGAGCACGAACGGCGCCGGCCGCGACGCCGCGGCGCCGGCAGCGGACACCGCCGCCGGATCGGCGGCGGCTACATCACCATCGCGGAGCACGAGAACGGCGACCGTGGAGGTGGCACGCATCGTCTTTGCCGAGGCGGCGGCCGCAGCGATCGGCGACCCTGTGGGGCTCTCCGCGACCGCGGGCGTCGCGCCCTTCGAATCTACGGCGGCTGCGGGCATGCCGGCGTCTTCGGCGCTGGCCGCCCGGCTGGCATCGAGGTCGACGTCGACGAGGCGCAGCGTACGCAGCGCGCCCACTTGGTCATGGAACCGCACCACCCTGCCGTCCACGCTCCAAGCGCCGCGCGTCACCAGGCTGGTGCCGTCGGTGGTCACCAGCACGTCGGCGCGGCCGGCTCCGGCGATCAGCACGAGGGCGGCGCAGACGGCAGGCGCCAGCCGGCGGCGGCGCAGACAGGCTGCCGACCCCGATCCCCCGCGATCGCCCCGATGCCGGCTCATTGGTGAGAGCGGCAGCCTACACCCGCTAAGGTCTGGGCACCAGATGGCAGTCTGGGGCACCAGATAGCAAGGGACAGCGCTGCGTTAGACTGCCGCCCACCATGGGCAGCCACGACATCGAACGCGATCTCGACGCCGAACGGTTGCGCCAGTTCACCAGAAAGCTCCTCACCGACCTGCGCGCCATCGAGAAGATGCTCGAGGGCGGCGCCATCGAGTCGGGCGTCCGCCGCATCGGCGCCGAGCAGGAGCTGTTCCTCGTCAACCAGCGCTGGGGCGCGGCGAACAACAACCTCGACATCCTCGCCGACCTAGCCGACGACGATCACTTCACCACCGAGCTCGGCCGCTTCAACCTCGAGTTCAACCTCGACCCCATGATGTGGGGCGGCAACTGCCTGTCGCAGATGGAGGGGCAGCTCGACCGCCTGCTCGCCCGCGTGCGCGAGGCGGCCGAGAAGCACGGCACGCAGGTGGTGATGACCGGCATCCTGCCGACGCTCGAGAAGGCGGACCTGTCGCTCGACCACATGACGCCCAAGCCGCGCTACTTCGCCCTCAACGAGGCGATGACGCGCCTGCGCGGCGGCGCCTACATCTTCCACTTGAAGGGGCAGGACGAGCTCAAGCTGACCCACGACTCGGTGATGCTGGAGGCGTGCAACACCAGCTTCCAGGTGCACTTCCAGACCGGGCCGGAGGAGTTCGCGCGCCTCTACAACATCGCCCAGGCGGTGGCGGCGCCGGTGCTCGCCGCCGCCACCAACTCGCCGCTGCTGTTCGGCAAGCGGCTCTGGCGCGAGACCCGCATCGCCCTCTTCCAGCAGTCGGTCGACACCCGCGCCACCGGCGCCACCTCGCACCTGCGCGAGCAGAGCCCGCGGGTGCGCTTCGGCCGCGGCTGGGTGGACGAGAGCGTGATGGAGATCTTCCAGGAGGACGTCTCGCGCTTCCGCGTCCTGCTCGCCGCCGACGTCGAGGAGGACCCCTTCCACGTCCTCGCCGCGGGCGGTGTGCCGACGCTGCAGGCGCTGCGCCTCTTCAACGGCACCATCTACCGCTGGAACCGCCCCTGCTACGGCATCTCCGAGGGCAAGCCCCACCTGCGCATCGAGAACCGCGTGCTCCCCGCCGGCCCGTCGCTGATCGACGAGGTCGCCAACGCCGCCCTGTGGCTGGGTCTGATGAGCGCCGTCTACGACCAGCACCCCGACATCCGCGAGTCGCTGCAGTTCGACCAGGTGAAGGAGAACTTCGTCGCCGCGGCGCGCCTCGGCCTCGGCGCCCACCTGTGGTGGATCGGCCACAAGGACGTGCCGGCGCGCGAGCTGCTGCTCGAGGAGCTCATCCCGCTCGCCCGCCACGGCCTCGAGCTCGGCAAGCTCGACTCCGCCGACATCGACCGCTACCTCGGCACCTTGATCGAGCGCGTCGAGAGCGGCAAGAGCGGCAGCCAGTGGCTGCTCGACTCCTACACCGCGAGCCGCGACCAGGGCACGCGCGCCGAGCGGCTCGCCTCCCTCGTCGCGGCGACGGTGTCGCGCCAGCGCGAGGGGACGCCGGTGCACGAGTGGCCGCTCGCCGCCATCGAGGAGACCGGCGGCTGGCAGGCGCACTACCTCCAAGTGGGCCAGTTCATGACCACCGACCTGTTCACCGTCAACGCCGACGAGCTCGTCGACCTCGCGGCCTCGATGATGGACTGGCGCAAGATCCGTCACGTGCCGGTGGAGGACTCGCAGCACCAGCTCGTCGGGCTGGTCACCCACCGCACCATCCTGCGCCTCGTCGCCCGCGATCCCGGCGCCTTGCACGGCACGTCGGTGCCGGTCTCCGAGATCATGGAGCGCAACCTCATCACCTGCGCGCCCACCACGACGACGCTCGAAGCGATCAACCTCATGCGCCTGCACAAGGTGGGCTGCCTGCCGGTCGTCGACCACGGCAAGCTGGTGGGCATCGTCACCGAGCGCGACTTCATGAACGTCGCCGGGCAGCTGCTCGAGGCGGTGATGCAGGGCCGCGCTGCCGAGGTGCGGGCACGCCCGGGCGAGTACGCGCGCGAGGGGACGGACGACTGAGCTGGTTGCGAGCGCGCTAGCAGCCTGCTAGCATGGCTCCATGGCCACGCTGACGATTCGCAACTTGCCCGACGAGCTGGTCGAACGGCTGAAAGAGGCGGCCGCGCGCGAAGGACGTTCGATGGAGCAGGAGGTTCGAGACCTGCTGCAGCGCCGCTACGCCGCCAGGAGGGATGTCCTCGCGCGCGTGGAGGAGCGCTGGCAGCAGTATCCAAAGGCCTCGCGGGAAGAGATCGCCTCCTGGATCGCCGAGGGTCGCGAATAGGTGGTCGTCGACACGATGGTGGTGGCCTTCGCCCTCATTGGCAAGGCCGACCTCCATCAACAGGCGATTCGCGTCATAGGCAGCGCCGATGAGCTGTGGGCGCCCGAATCACTTCGCGCGGAGCTGGTCAACGTGCTGTGGCTCTGGGTCCGCCACCGCGGCGTCCCGCCAGAAATCGCGCGCGAGGCGCTGCAAGATGCCGAGAGTCTGGTCACCGGCTTCGTGCCGATCTCCGAGCTCTGGGAGACAGCTCTCGATCTTGCCGTAGCCCACGACCATTCGCCCTACGACACACTCTTCGTGGCTCTGGCCATGAAGCAAGGCACCACCGTCGTGACCGACGACGAAGGCATGCGGCGGCGTTTCCCTGAGTGGACGAGCCCACTCACTGGGTACCACCGCCGCTAGTTGCCCCCGTCTACACCGCGAACTGCCGCAGGTGGTGGTCGAGGTGCTTGCCCATCAGGCGGCCCCACTCCTCTCCGCTGAGGCGGCCGAAGAAGGAGTGGGTGCAAGCGGCGGCGTGCTCGGGGCCGAGCGCCACGAAGCGGTCGACGACCGCTAGCAGGCGCTGCTTCTCGGCGGCGAGCTCGCGGCTGTCCGCGATGACGAAGCCGGGGTCGGTGGGCGAGTTGCGGGGGAAGGGCGCCTCACCGAGGAACTTCTTGCGCACGAACGGGGAGAGCAGCCGGCCGATCAGCGCCTGCTTGCGCGGCTGCTCACCGGCCGCCACCTCTAGGGCGTTGGCGCAGTGGGCGAGCATCTGCGCCGGGCTCATCTTGCCCCACTGGCGCGGGCTGTCGGGCGCCAGGCGATCGAGGCGGTCGAGCAGCTGCTGTCGCGACGAGGCGTCGAAGAGGTCGAGCATGGCGGTGGGCCTCCGCGTGAGGACGAAGAGCAGTCTAGACCACGTCCCCCGCAGGGCGCTCGTCGAGCCGCCTCGGTAGTTGCGGCGACGCCTTCAGCCGTGCTGCGGCGCCGAGCCGACGATCCGCTGCCAGCTCTCGGGGTCGGTGGCGCCCTCGGTGGAGAGCAGCACCACCCGCGCCGCCGGTGCGAGCCCGAAGACGGCTCGCATCTCGTCATCGCGCGCCAGCTCGAGCAGCCCCGCCACTCCGGCGGCGCCGGTCTCGCCGGCGACGACGCCTTCGGCGGCGAGCGCGCGCATCGCCTCGACGGCGCGCTCGTCGGGGACGGTAACGATGCCGTCGAGGCCACCGCGCAGCCACGGCCAGGCCACAGTGGACGCGGTGCCGCAGTTGAGCCCCGCCATCAACGAATGCTGGCGGCCCGGCAGGGTCACCACCTCGCCGGCGACGATCGCGGCGGCGACGCACGCGGCATCCACCGGCTCGACGCCGACGACGCGCACCGCCCCGTGCAGCTCGCGGCGCTTGAACGCGACCACCGCCGCCTGCGCCAGCGCGCCGACGCCCACCTGCACCAGCAGCAGGTCGGGCGGCCACTCGCCCGCCGCACGCAGCTGCTCCTCGATCTCCCAGAAGAGGGTCGAGTATCCCTCCGCCACCAGCTCCGCCATCCGCTCGCGGCCGGGCAGCGAGGTGTCCTGGAGCAGCAGGCCGTCGATCTCGTCGGCGACAGCGGCGGCGCGCTCGACCGCGTCGTCGTAGGTGCCGTCGACCTCCTCGACGACCGCGCCCTCGCCGGCGATGGCGGCAAGCCGTGCCGGCGCGGCGCCCACCGGCAGGAAGATGCGCGCTGGCAGCGCGAGCAGCGCGGCGATCCGCGCCACCGCGCGCCCGTGGTTACCGTCGGTGGCGGCGACGAGCGCCGGCGCACCGCCGAGCCGGGGGCGCAGCGCAGCGAGGTCGCCGGCCAGCGCCGGCTCGCCAAGCCACGCCGACAACGACTGCGCCGCCGCCCACGAGGCGCCGAGTATCTTGAACGCCGGCAACCCGAGCCGAGCGCTCTCGTCCTTCAGCCAGACCCGCGACACACCGCATCGCGCCGCGAGCCCTGGCAGCTCGCGCAGGGGCGTCGGCGAATAACCCGGCAGCGTGCGATGAAACAGCAAGGGCGCCCGCGACGCCCTCGCGTCGCGCAGGCTCGCCTCGACGCGCGGGTTGATCAGCAGCGGCATGCGCGCGCGGAAGTGTAGCGCCGCCGACATGGAAGAATCCGCGCCGCAATGAACGACCTGCCGCGCACGCGTGCCGCGCTCCTCCGCGGCATCGAGCAGGGGCTGCACCCGGCGGCCCAGCTCTACGTATCGCAACACGGCGAGCCGGTGGCGGAGCTGGCGCTCGGCGAGGCGCGGCCAGGCCTGCCGATGCACGGCGACACTCTCGTGCTGTGGCTGTCGTCGTCGAAGCCCGTGGCGGCGGTGGCGATCGGCCAGCTGTGGGAGCGCGGGCTGCTCGGCCTCGACGACCCCATCGCGAGCCACGTGCCCGAGTTCGCGCAGAACGGCAAGGACGCCATCACCATCCGCCACGCGCTCACCCACACCGGTGGCTTCCGGCTGCCGCAGGTGGGTTGGCCGGCGGTCGACTGGGGCGAGACGATCGCCCGCGTCTGCGCGGCGCGCCTCGAGCCGCGGTGGGTTCCGGGCGAGAAGGCCGGCTACCACATGGCCTCGTCCTGGTTTGCGCTCGGCGAGGTGGTGCGGCGCCTCGACGGCCGCGCCTTCGCCGACTACGTGCGCGAGGAGGTCTTCCTGCCGCTGGGCATGGACGACTGCTGGATCGGCATGCCGGTGGACCGCTACCAGCGCTACGTCGCCGAGCAGCGGCTCGCGCAGCACTGGAACACCGAGGGACCGAAGCCGCGCCCGCACTTCTGGGACGAGGAGCTCCACGTCATTCGCTGCTCGCCCGGCGGCAACGGCTGGGGGCCGATGCGGCAGCTCGGGCGCTTCTACGAGATGCTGCTCGCCGGCGGCGCGCTCGACGGGCGCCGCGTGCTCTTGCCGCAGACCGTCGAGGCGTTGCTCGCGCGCCACCGCGTCGGCATGCTCGACCACACCTTTCGGCAGGTCATGGATTGGAGCCTCGGCCTCATCCCCAACAGCCGGCCGGGGCTGCTCGAGACCCTCACCGAGCTGCAGCGTCGGATGCAGCACGCCGCCGGCGGCGCCGCGGCAGCCGACGCGCCGCTGCCGACCGCCGAAGAGCTCGACCTCCCCTACCACTACGGCCCGCACGCCTCCCGTCGCGCCGTCGGCCACAGCGGCTACCGCTCGTCGACCGCCTTCCTCGACCCCGCTCACGGCCTCGTCGTGGCGCTCGCCGTCACCGGCACGCCTTCGGACACCGCCCATGCCGCGCGTTTCCGCGAGCTGTTGACGGCCATCTATGAAGACGTCGGGCTCGCGGCGGCCCCCCCACGGCTCCCCTAGGGAGTTGCCGCCGACCAGGCGCCGACGTCGCCGCTGTCGAGACCGTCGGCGAAGAGGCCGTCGCGTTCGAAGGCACCGGCGTCGGTCTGCGCTCCAACGACCCGCGGCGCGTGCGCGAGGTCGAAGGGGCCGACGCTCGGCAGCAGCCGGTTGCCGAAGCCGATCGCCGGCGAGCCCGGCCCCAGGGAGTAGTCGCCGGTAGCGGACGACACGAACAGCGGGTCGACGCCGATCATCGTCGAGGGGTCGAGCGCCGACGGGACGGTGTCGATGACGTCGGTGTCGTTGTCCCAGAAGAGTGAGCTCTCCACCCGGATCACGCCGGACTCGCTGGTCTGCAGCGCGGCACCGGTTCCCGCGCCGACGATGGTGGCGTGTCCGATACGGAGGGTGGAGGACTGGCCCGCGTATCCACGCAATCCGAAGTCGCTGCCGTCGGCGACCAGGATGCTGCTGGCGATGATCACCGCCTGCTCGGTGGCTTCGAGGTAGAGCTGGGATGCGGACTGGCCGAGGTCGTTGCCGACGAAACGGGCGCGATCGACGCGGCTGCTGGTGGTGGCGTAGGAGCCGAGCCAAAGCGCGGAGCCGAAACCGCCGAGCCCCTGCAGGTCGTTGTCGGTCCAGGTCGTGTCGGCGAGGGTCGCGCGCGCGGCGCCAAGGCCGGTCAGCGTCGCCCCGGCGCCGGCGGAAATACCGCCGCTGCCGGCCGCGGCGACGTTGCCGTCGACCTCGACGCGGTGGACGTCGAGAACGGCTTGGTCGCGGAACAACGCGTACATCCCGCCGCCTTGGGCGTGGCCGCCGTTGAGCGTCGATCGCGCCTGATTGTCCACGATACGGGTGTCGGTCACCCGGCCGCGCGCCGTTCCTTCCAGCTGCAGGTACAACGCCCCGCCGCGAGGCACGACCTGGCCGGCGCCGTTCTCGGCGAGGTTGCCGGTGAGCTGGCAGCGCTCGACCAGCAGCGAGGGGCCGTCCGACTCGAAGTAGACGGCGCCCCCCTCGTTGGCGCGGCTGGAGACGACGTTGACGTCGCGCAGCGTGAGCGCGGCGTCGACCACGTAGACGAAGCCGCCCCGCGGATTGACGGACTCGGCGATCGCGTTGCCGTCGCGGACGTTGAGGCTCTCCAGCGTGACGTCGGCGCCGCCGAAGACGCTCAGGAACCGCGAGACGTCGCCGAGGTCGATCAGGGTGGTCAACGAGCCGCTGACGACGCCCCGGATCACCAGCTCGCCGCTGTTGACCGTGAAGGTGCCCAGGGTCCAGCCGTAGCCGCCGATGAGCTGAATCACGTCGGCGCTCGCCGCCGAGCCGGCCGGGCAGGCGTCCCGCGGCGCGTTGGTGGTGGCCGCGAAGAGGGCCTCGCGCAAGGTGCAGTTGAAGTTGCTGGTGGCGTCGTCGGTGCCGACGGTGATGAAGTAGTCCGTAGCGCCCAGCGGCGCGTTACACAGGGCGAGCACGGCCACGGCCGCCGCCAGGGCAGTGAGCTTTTGCATCTCGTTCTCCTCCTGTCGATTCCCGCGAGACACCGGCGCGCCAGGGGCCACGCCGCACCACGGCACCGGCGGTTAGACTCGGTTCGGTGACCGCCCGCGAGAAACTGTGAGCACCGACCCCGGCGAGGCCGTCGTCACCGAGGTGACCGACCTGCTGCGCGGTTGGCGCGCGGGCGAAGCGCAGCGCTCGGACCGGCTCCTCCGGCTGCTCTACGCTGACTTGAAGCGCGTGGCGCGACGGCAGCTCGAGCGCGAACGGCAGGGGCACACGCTGCAGACGACGGCGCTGGTGCACGAGGCTTATCTGCGACTCGTCGACCAGCGCCGCGTCGACTGGCGCGACCGCGAGCACTTCTTCGCCGTCGCCGCGACGGTGATGCGGCGGCTGCTCGTCGACCACGCGCGGGCGCGCCTGGCGGACAAGCGCGCCCACGAGCCGGTGGCGCTGGGCACCGACGCCGAGCCGACGGCGGACGATCCGGCTTTCGAGCTGCTCGACCTCGACCGGGCGCTCGACGAGCTGGCGTCCCAGTTCCCGCGGCCGGCCCGGGTGGTCGAGCTGCGCTTCTTCGGTGGCCTCGAGGTCGAGGAGATTGCGCGGGTCTTGGAGGTGGGCGACCGCACGGTCAAGCGGAACTGGGCCTTCGCGCGCGCCTGGCTGCTCCGCGAGCTCGGCGGCGAGCGGCCGGCGGGCGGGCTCGCTGGCGACGGGGCGCCCGCCGACGATTCTTGAGCACCGACCCCTTCTCGAGCGCCGACTCTGGGCTCCCCGACCTCTTCGGCCAAGCGGCCGAGCTGCCGGCGGAGCAGCGTGACGCCTGGCTCGCCGAACTGCGCTCGCGCGACCCTGTCCTGGCAGCCGAGATCGCGGCGCTGCTCGCCGCCGGCGAGCTCCGGCAGCGGCTGCTCGACTCGCCGGACGGGCCGCTGGACCTCGGGCCGCTCGACGAGGCGACGGCGGAAGGGGAAGCGTCGCCGCCGCAGCGGATCGGCCCCTACCGCATCGTGCGCGAGATCGGCCGCGGCGGGATGGGCCGCGTCTTCCTCGCCGAGGAGGAAGAAGAGCACTTCCACCGCCGGGTGGCGCTCAAAGTCCTCGAGCGCGCCGAGCTCGGCACCGAGGCGGTGCGCCGCTTCCGCGACGAGGTGCGCATCCTCGCCTCGCTCGAGCACCCCGGCATCGCCCGCTTCCTCGACGGCGGGCGCACTGCCGAGGGCACCTGGTTCCTCGCTCTCGAGTACGTCGAAGGCGCCGGGCTGCTCGAGCACGCCCGCTGCCGCGGCCTCGACGTCGCCGGCCGCCTGCGGCTGTTCCTCTCGGTGCTGGAGGCCGTCGGCTATGCGCATCGACGGCTGGTGGTGCACCGCGACCTCAAGCCCGCCAACATCCTGGTGGGCGCCGACGGCATGCCCCGGCTGCTCGACTTCGGCATCTCGAAGCTGCTCTCCCCGCAAGAGGGGGACGACGCCACGCAGACGCGCACCGAGTTGCGCGCCTTGACCCCCGCCTATGCGAGCCCCGAGCAGTTCCGCGGCGAGCGGGCAACGCCGGCATCGGACGTCTACTCGCTGGGGGTCCTGCTCTACGAGCTACTCGCGGGAGTGCGCCCCTACCGCACGACGTCGAGCTCGCGCGCCGAGCTGGAGCGGGCGGTGCTGGAGGAGGACCCCGAGCCGCCGTCGACCGCAGCCCGGCGGGCCGCGGCTCGCGTCCAGCAGCCGGGCGGCGGTTCGGCAACGGCGCCGTCCCCGCCACGGCTCGGCGCCGACCTCGATGCCATCTGCCTGCGCGCCCTGCGCAAGGAGCCTCGCGACCGCTACCGCACGGTGGAGGACTTCGCCGCCGACCTGCGGCGGCACCTCGGCGGCCAGCCGGTGGAGGCGCGGCGCGGAGGCGCGCGCTACCGCGCCAGCCGCTTCGTCGCCCGCCACCGCGGGCGGTTGGGGACAGCGGCGGCGCTCTCGCTCGCCGTCGCCGCGCTGCTCTACGCGGCCCGCACGCAGCGGCGCGCCGCCGAGCCGGCACCGACACCGCCCGCGGCGGATGCACCGGCGACCGCGCCGAAGCCATTCCCCTTCTCGCCTCTCGATGCTCCTCCCGTCGCGGAGCTGGAGCGCCGCTTCCTTGCCGCTCCGGGGGACGTCGAAGCGGGCGCGGCCCTCGGGTTGGCCCTCGCCCGTGAGGGACGGATCGACGAGGCCTCGTTGATCGTCACCCGGCTGCGGCAGATCCCCGGCCGCAGCGAGGATCCGCTGATCGACTACCTGGAGGGCAACATCGCGTCGCGCCGGCAGGAACCGCAACGCGCGCTGGTGCTGCAGACCCGTGCGCTCGAGCGCGCTCTCGCGGGCGGCCGCGGCGAGCTCGTGGGGCAGCTCCGTGCCACTCGCGGCGCGCTGCTCGGCAGGCTCGGCCAGCCGGACGCGGCGTGGCGCGAGCTGTCGCTCGCGCGCGCCGATTTCGAGCGCTCGGGCGACCTCGCGTCGCTGGCGAGGGCGCTCAACGATCTCGCCGTCCTGGAGCTGCAGCGCGGACGGCTGAGCGACGGCGAGAAGCTGCTCCACGGCGCCCTGACGAACGCGCGCAAGGTGTCGCCCACCGGCGCCGAGGTCGCTTCCCACCACAACAACCTGGGCGGCATCGCCAGGCTCCGCGGACGGCCGGACCTCGCCGAACCGCACTACCGCGCGGCACTGGACCTGCTCCGCACGACCGGCCGCGCGCAGCGCGTCGCCTACACCCTGGCCAAGCTGTCGCAGGCGCTGCGCGACCTGGGGAGGATTGCCGAGGCGGACGCGGCGCTGGCCGAGGCGCTGGCGACGGCACCCAGGTCCGGAGATCGGCGCGCGCTGGCCGAAGGGCTCCTCTATCGCGGCGAAGCCGACCTGGCCGCCGGCCGGCTGGGGGGCGTCTCCGCGCTCGCCGACGAGCTCGCGGCCCTGGCGCAGGACACCGGCGACCGCCCTCCGCTCGAGTATGCGGCGGGGCTGCGCGGCGCTCTCGCCGCGGCGCGCGGTGACGCCGCAACCGGGCGGCGGCAGCTCACCGAGGCCAGCCGCCTGGCACGGGCGAACAACGACACCGAGAACGCCGTCGAGCACCTGCTGCGGTTGGCGGACATGGAGCAAGCGCTCGGCGATGGTGAGGAGGCCGCGCGCTCGATCGAGGAGGCGCGCGCCCTTCAAGACGGCGAACGCTACGAGGGCGCGACGGAAGTGGCTGCCCAGCTGCGGTTGGCCCGCATCGCCGCCGCGGCGGGCCGGCTCGACGAGGCGCGCCGGCGCGTAGCGGCGATGGCGCCGCGCGGGCAGGAATCCCCCAACGTCGACCTTCGCCTCGCCTTCCTCGCCGCGCGCGCGGAGCTGGCGAGCGCCGAGGGTCGCCATGCCGCGGCGCGCCGCGACCTAGAGGCGGCGATCGAGGCGGCCCGCGGCGCCGGCCGCAAGGTCGCCGAGCTCGACCTCCGACTGCGCGCCGCCGGCGTGTTTCACGGAGAAGGGGACACCACTGCGGCGCGCGCCGCGGCGCGCCAAGTGCAGGCGGAGGCGAGCGCTCTCGGTCTCGCCGGCCTCGCGGCAAGAGCGCGGGCCTTGGCCGCCGCACCGTCGAGTGAGCGCGGAGCCCCGCGCCTCTAGCGTCCGCCGCGCCGCAGCTCGGTCTGCAGCGCGGGGCGGTCGCCGCTGCGGCGCCGGTCGCTGCCGCTGCGGCGCTCGCTCGCGGTCGGGGCTGTCGGCGACCTCGTCGGCTCCGGCGTCACCACCTCGGGCTCCGGCTCGGCCGCGCGCGCCACGAAACTGCGCGTGCCTTCGACCGCCGGGACCACCGTCGCCCAGCAGCGCCTCGGCCCAGACGTCGTCGACGTCCTTGGCGAGCACGATCCGCAGCTGCGCGCGCACGTCCTCGGGGAGGTCGGCGAGGTCCTTCTTGTTGCCGAACGGCAGCACCACGGTCTTGATGCGGGCGCGGTGCGCGGCGAGCACCTTCTCCTTGACGCCGCCCACCGACAGCACGCGGCCACGCAGCGTCAGCTCGCCGCTCATCGCCACGTCGTGGCGTACGGGTCTTCCCGATAGCAGCGACGCCAGGCAGGTGGCCACCGCCACGCCCGCCGAGGGCCCGTCCTTGGGGATGGCGCCGGCCGGGAAGTGGATGTGCACGTCGTGCGAGGCGAAGGCGCCGTCGGGGATCTCGAGGTCGCGGGCGCGCGAGCGCACGTACGAGTAGGCGGTCTGCACCGACTCGCGCATGACGTCGCCGAGGTGGCCGGTGATCTCCACCTTGCCGTGCCCCGACATCCGCGCCGCCTCGATGAAGAGGATCTCGCCGCCGGCCCCCGTCCACGCCAGGCCGGTGGCGAGCCCCAGCTCAGGGCTGCGCGCCGCGAACTCCTGCTCGTAGAGCAGCGGGCCGAGATAGCGCTCGACGTCGCCCTCGTCGATGCGCAGGCGGCGCGCGGTCACGTCTCCCGCGGCGCGCTGTCGCGCCACCTTGCGGCAGATGGCGGCGATGCGGCGGTGGAGGCTGCGCACCCCCGCCTCCGAGGTGTAGCAGCGCACGATCCGCTGCAGCGCCGCCGCCGTCAGCTGCAGCGAGCCCGGCTCGAGGCCGTGCTCGACGAGCGCCTCGGGGAGGATGTGGCGGCGCGCGATCTCCAGCTTCTCGTCCTCGGTGTAGCCGGCGAGGGTGAGCACCTCGAGCCGGTCGAGCAGCGGCGACGGGATGGTGTCGAGCCGGTTCGCGGTGGCGATGAACAGCGTCTCCGAGAGGTCGAACGGCACGCCGAGGTAGCGGTCGAGGAAGGCGTCGTTCTGCTCCGGGTCGAGCACCTCGAGCAGGGCGGCCGCCGGGTCGCCGCGGTAGTTGCTGTCGATCTTGTCGATCTCGTCGAGCAGGATGAGCGGGTTCTTCGAGCCGACGCGCTGGTAGGCGGCGATCAGCTTGCCGGGCATGGCGCCGACGTAGGTCTTCCGGTGGCCGCGGATCTCGCTCTCGTCGTTGAGGCCGCCGAGCGGCAGCGGGATGAAGCGGCGGCCGAGCGCCTCGGCGATCGAGCGCGCGAGCGAGGTCTTGCCGGTGCCGGGCGGCCCGACGAGGCAGAGGATCGGCCCGGCGAGCTTCCCCTTGAGCTTGGCGACGGCGAGGTACTCGAGCACGCGCTGCTTGACCTCGGAGACCGCGTGGTGGTTGCGGTCGAGCGTGCGCTCCACCTTCGCGAGGTTCAGGCTGTCCTTGGTGCGGTCCATCCACGGCAGCGCGAAGACGGTCTCGAAGTAGCTGTGCAGCACCGGGTACTCGGCCGACTGCTCGGAGAGCACCGCCAGCCGGTTGCACTCGTTGCGCAACACCCGCTTGCTCTCGTCGTCGACGGGCAGGTGCTCGATGCGCTCGCGGAACTGCTCGGCCTCGCGCTCGGGGCCGCGGTCGTCGCCCAGCGTCGAGCGGATGATGCGCAGCTGTTCGCGCAGCAGGTACTCGCGCTTCTTCTCCTCGATCTCGGTCTTCACCCGCGACTGGATGTCGCGGTCGACGGCGACGCGCGCCATCTCCTGCTCGATCAGGTCGTGGATCAGCTGCAGCCGCTCGCCGGGATTCACCATCTCGACGAGCCGCTGCTTCTCCTCCACCGGCACGTTGAGATAAGTGGCCAACAGGTCCGAGAAGACCTCGGCGCCGGAGTCGACGTTCATGCGCAGCAGCTCGACCGTCTCGCGGCTGTAGCGGTCGTCGGCGGAGGCGAGGGCCTGGAAGGCGTCGAGCGACTTGGAGATGAGCACGTCGAGCTCGAGGCGGGGCGGCAGCCGGCGCGGCGCCGGCCGGCGCACGCGGCCGACGAAGTAGGGGTCGGTGCGCAGCAGCGCCTCGAGCTGTACGCGCTCGCGGCCGTGGAGGAAGAGCTGCTGGCGGTCCTCGCCGAGCCGCAGCACCTGCACCACCTCGGCGAGCACGCCCACCTCGGCGAAGTCGGTGAGCGCCGCGGGCTCGAGCTCGCCGCTCCTGGCGCCGAAGATGGCGACCAGGGTGGTGCCCGTAGGAAGGGCTTCGACCATCCGGAGGCTGCGGTCGGTGGCGACCTGGAGGCCGATCACGCCGGAGGGAAAGAGCACGGCCGAGCGCAGGACGAGGATCGGCAGCGCCTCCGGAAGTCCCGGCAGGTCGGGAAGCGCGGCGGACTCGAGCTCGACGGCGGGGCGCTCTTCCATGGTGTTGCCGCGGGTGGCTTACGGCGCTGGAGATTCTCTCAGGCTTGACGATCCGCCGCTATGAAATAGCGTTACAGCATAGCGCGACGTCGGAGCGCGCGCCGTATGCTGCTCGGCGTGGGCTTGGTTCTCCCGAGTGCGAGGCGCGGTCGTCGCGCCGCCGCCACCATGGTGGTGGCGGCGCTGATCGCCGTTCCCGGCGCCGCCGTCGCCGTCTCATCGGCCTGGAGCGACCACGACGTCGTCGCGGTGCGGCTCGTCGCCGCCGCACCGGCGGCGGACGGCTCGCCGCGCCTCGGGCTGCACTTCCGGCTGGCGCCCGAGTGGCACGTCTACTGGAGACACCCGGGCGACGCGGGAGCACCGCCGCAGGTCGCGATCACGTTTACCGCGCCTGGCGACGACCGCGACGCCGTCGAGCCCCAAGTGCTGTTCCCCGCGCCGCGGCGCTTCCGTTTGCCGGGCGGGCTCGAAGCACTGGGGTACGACGGCGAGGTCGTCTACCCGTTGCGGCTCGCGGCCGCGCCGCCCGCGGCCAGCGGGCTCACCGCCGCGGTCGACTACGTCGCCTGCGCCATCGAGTGCATCCCCTTCCACGACGACCTGAAGCTGGAGACGCTGCCCGCCGCGGGCGCCGCGCCCGCGCCGGAAAACGAGCTGATGCTGCACTGGGAAGCGCGGCTGCCGCGGCCGGCCAACGCGATCGGCGTCGAGGCTCGGTTGCGCTACCGCGCCGGCGACGCGCCGGAGCTCGAGTTCGAGCTGGTGCCGCCGCCCGCCGCGTCACCTGCCATCGGCGACGGCGGCGGTGCTGCGACCACCAGCGGCGGGAGCGATCACGCCGGCGACGCGACTGGCGGCGGCCCTGAGCTCTTCCTCGAGCCGGCGCCGGGCGCCACCTTCGACTCGCCAGAACGCATCGACGACGGAACGGGCATCATCCGCTTCCGCGCCGCGATGCGACCCGAGATCGCCGGGCAGCCGCCGCGCGAGCTTCGCGTGGCGTGGACGGTCACCGGAGTGCCGATCGGCGCCGTCGTCGCCATCACCGGCGTCGCCTCCGTCCCCGCCGGCGGCGAGGTCGGCTCCGGTGCCGACCGCTCCCCCGAAGCAAGCTCCGGGACGGATACGTCTTCCCGCGCCCGGAACGGCGGGCGGCGGATCCCCGCTGCGGCGCTCGTAGCCCTCCTCGCGCTCGTGCCGCTCCTCGCCGCGCTCGCGCTCTGGTTCCTGCCCGTACGGCTCGCCACCGTCCCGCCGGCCGCCCTGCGCTTCCTCGGCTTCGTCGTCGCCACCGGGCTGGTGTGGTGCGCCTATCGTCTGGCCGCGCTGCTGCCCACCGTACGCATCGCGGCCGTCGAGCTGTCGTGGCTCGCGGTGGCGCTCGCCGTGCGCTGCGCAACGACCACCGCCGGCGCTCGCCGCCGCGTCTGGCTGGCGCTCGCCCTCGCCGCAGCCGCGGCCGGCGTGTGGGCCGCGTGGTCGCCAGCTATGCTTTTGCGATGAGGAGGTCGCCCATGAACCTAGTCGCCCGCCGGCTCGCCTTCGCGTTGACCCTCGCCGCCCTGCTCCCCGCCTGCGCCCGCGCCGAGAGCGCCGTCGGCGGCGCCGCTCCCGACTTCACGCTGACCGACCTGCAGGGCAAGCCCCACCACCTCGCCGACTACCGCGGCAAGGTCGTGGTGCTGGAGTGGATCAACCCCAACTGCCCGTTCTCGCGCCGCCACGCCGAAGAAGGGACGATGAAGCGCACGGCAGCCGCGCACTCCGACGTCGTCTGGCTGGCTATCAACAGCACGGCGACCAAGCACGGCGACTTCCTGACCCCGGACAAGCACGCGAGCTACGGCAAGGAGCACGGCATCACCTACCCCGTGCTCTACGACAGCGACGGCAAGGTCGGCCACGCCTACGGCGCCAGCACGACTCCCCACATGTTCGTCATCGACGAGCAGGGCAAGGTCATCTACCGCGGCGCCATCGACGACGACGCCTACGGCCGCAACAAGAAGCGGGTCAACTACGTCGACACCGCCCTCACCGCCCACGCCGCCGACAAGCCCGTGCAGCCGGCGAGCACGACCCCGTACGGGTGTTCGGTCAAATACGGCGGGTAGGGCAGCGGCCCCTCGAGGCTTCCGATGGCGGGCGCGGAGCCCGCCCTACGCCCGAGGCGAGCGCTCATGCCGGCGGTGTAGGGCGGCCTCCGCGGCCGCCTCGCCCTGCCGCTGGGGCCGCGCCCGTCAGAACGGCCCGCCCATCTCCATGATCGTGGGTTTGGTCTTCACAGCGACCCCCAGGCCGTCGCCGAAGGGGAGCACCACCGCTTCGAGCTGCGGGTGGATCATCAGGTAGCCGTTGAAAGCGCGCAACGCGACGGCCGCGCGTTCCTCCTCGGCCGGCGGCTCGGCGACGAGCCCCTTCCACAACAGGTTGTCGGCCACCACGAGCCCGCCGATCGCCATCTTGGGCAGCGCCAGGTCGAGGTAGCGCCGGTACTCCTCCTTGAGCGCGTCGAGGTAGACGAGGTCGAAGGGCCCTTCGAGCCGCGGCAGCACGGCCAGCGCCTCGCCGTCGATCAGCTCGACGCGGTCGAGCACGCCGCCGCGCGCGAGGAACCCCCGCGCCACCTCGCGCCGCTCGGGATCGGGGTCGATCGTCAACACCCGCGCCTCGGGCGCCCCGCGCGCCAGGCACAAGGTCCCGTAGCCGATCGCGGTGCCCACCTCCAAGATCCGCCGCGCCCCCCGCGCCCGCGCCAGGATCGACAGCAGCCTCCCCACCTCGGGATCCGAGCTCGGCACGCCCTGCGCGGCGCTCCACGCCTCCATCTCCGCGAGCAACGCATCGCGCGGCGGCAACAACCGATCGAGATAAGCCGCCTGCTCGCTGCGCAAGATGGCGTCGGCGCGGTCCTTCACCCGCACACGCTACCAGCTCGCCGCTATCATCTCGACCACCGATGAACGAGCCCCGCCCTTCACGCGCCATTCGCCACAGCCCCTCGGCGGCGATCGTGGTCTTCGCCGCGCTGCTCGTCCCGGCGCCTCTATCCGCGGCCGAGACGCCAAAGCCACCGACGCCACCGCTCGCCATCGTCGCCGTCACCGCCACCCCAGCCGACGCCGCCGCAGACACCCTCTGCCAGCTCCGCGTCGACGTCGCCAACAAAAGCGACCGCATCGCCTCCGAGCTCGCCTTCGCCGTCAAGGTCAACGGCCACGACCTGCCGGTCTACCGCAATCAACTGTTCATGCAACGCCTCGACCCCGGCAAGACGACGACCGTCCGTCTCTACAACTTCTGGACGGCGGAGACGGGCCGCCCCGCCCCCGCCAACGGCAAGTACCGCGTCGAGGTCACGCTCCTCGCCGCCAGGTGGTACGAGATCGCCCTCAAGGACAACGTCGAAGACTGGACTCCTCTCACCCCAGCACCCGGACTGCCGGTCACCGCCACCGCAACCGTAGGCAAGTAAATCCTGATCGCAGTCGACATCGACCGCAGTCGCTCTGATTCCGCAACGTTCGCGGCATAAGCCACGACGTGGGGCGCGCCGGGGGGAGGGCTCCCGCCGCGCGGAAGCGCCGTCTGCGGCGCTGAGCACGGTGGGATACCCACCGGCAGGCGGGGCCCCACGTCGGGCCTCCCCCGCCAACGCGCGAACGCTGCGATCCGGTCCGGTCTGCTCCGGCCGCTCAGCTCCGGGCTCAGGCGCTCTTCAGGGTCCTACTGCGTAACCACCGATCCGGCGCCCGGCTCCCACCCCAATTGCTCCAAGCCCAACGAGAGCTTCCTCCCCGTCCCCATCTCCACCACCACGTAATTCGTGTCGAACGACACCACGCACGGCCCGGCCGCACGCACCGGTACCGCAACCTCCTTGAACCCCTCGCCCGTCACCTCCGCCGAGAAGCCCGCCCCGCAGTCGGCGCTCACCCGCACGCTCGGCTGCGTCGCCCCCGGATCGAGCAACATCCGCAGCGGCGCCTCGGCCTTCGGCACCCGCAGCAACATCCACACGCGAGCCGGCGGCGCCAGCCCCCGCGCCTCGAGCGTGCCGTCGCCGGAGAGCCACCGGCGGGCCACCGCCTGCCGGTCGCCGCCGGGCTCCGAGGCCAGCCACTCCGGCGAGAAGGTGAACGCCGGCGCCGACGTCGACACCTCGGGCACCTTCACCTGGGCGACCACGTACTCCTGCCGCTTGAGCTCCTCGCCTTCCACCGTCAACGCGAAGCGCTTCTTCTGCCCGTCGTACAGCCCGACGGTGAGCCGGTAGTCGCCGGCCGGCATCGCCGGTCCGACGGCGGAGTGGTAGAGCGGCACGCGGTCGACGATCGTGTTGCCCGGCACCCAGCGGCCCGGCAGCGGATGGTCGAACGTGCGCGCCACGTTGCCTTGCGCGTCGATCAAGTGGACGAAGACGATCGGCGCCTCGACGCCGGCCGGCAGCTCCGGCCGCGGCTTCGAAGGCTCCCACCGCAGCTCGAGCGGGACCACGCGGCCGTGCGGCAGCTCGAACTGCCGGCTGGACAGCGTGAGCTTCGCCACCAGCTCCGGCGCACGCCGGCAGCCGGCGGCTGCGAGCAGGCCGGGCACCAGCAGAACGGCGAGAAGACGACGACGCATGGGCGATTCCTCCGGCGGAGGCGGAGCATAGCAAGGGCACGGCGGCGGGACGCCTCAGCTCTTGAGCACCATCTCGCCGGTGGGCTGCGGCACGCCCCCCGCCGGCTCGACGGTGACCGCCCAGATGACGCCGCCCGCCGGCAACGCCGCCTCCACCAGCAGCTGCCCCTGGCCGCGCGGCCCGACGCCGAAGGTCCCCGCCGACACCGGCTTGCCCTCGGCGATGAACCACAGCTGGTAAGTGCGATTGCTCGGCAGCGCCGGCAGCCCCGAGGCGGAGAACAGCGCCTCGCCGCTACCCGGGTCGACGAACATGCGGCCGTTGGCCGACGGCGCCGGCGGCAGCGCCGCGAGCTGCACCTGCTGCAGGCGGCTGGCGCCGAGCACGGAGAGGTGGCGCAGCAGCGCGGCCCGCTCGACCTCGCCGCGGGTGAGCCGGGCCGCCGTCCGCGACAGCTCGGCGCGCGCCGCGGCGAGGTCGGCGGCAAGCGCCGCGCGGTCGCGCTCGGCGCGCTGGAGCCGCTGCTGGGCGAGCACGCCCCAGCCGCCGAGCAGCAGCAGCGCGATCGAGGCGGCGATCGCCCAGCTCCGCTTGGCGCCCGCGCCCGTGGCTGCCGAAGCGGCGGGCCGCCGCAAAGCCACAGGCGCCGTCGCCTTCTCGATCACCCCACGCCGCGCCTCTTCCCGCGGCTCCACCGCCGGCGCGCTGAGCGCGATCCCCTCGGCGACGCGCTCCATCGCCGCGAGCTCGGGCTCGCAGACGGCACAGCCCGCCGCGAGGTGCCGCTCCAGCCCGACGCGCTCCTCCTCGTCCAGCGCGCCGAGGGCGTGGGCGGCCACGAGGTCGGTGAAGGGACAGCTCTCGCTCATCGTCGTTACCGGTACGTACCCAGCCCCTGCTTCAGTTTCTTCATGCCCATCAGGATGCGCGACTTGACGGTGCCCAGCGGCACCGCCAGCCGCTCGGCGCACTGGCTGTGGGTGAGGCCGGCGAAGAACGCCAGCTCGATCGCCTCGCGCTGCTCCGCCGGCAGCTCCGCCAGCAGCTCGCGCATGCGCGCACCGAGCTCCTGGCGCTCGATCTCGGCCTCGGCCTCCGGCGGCTCGACGAGCTTCCGCTCCTGCAGGGCCACGTCGTCGCGCCGGCGAGCGGCGCGCCCGGCGCGCAGCCGGTCGAGGGCGCGCGAGCGCGCCATCACCATCAGCCACCCGCGCGGCGAACCCTTGTCGGAACGGAAGGTCGCGGCGCGCGTCCAGGCCTGGAGGAAGACGTCCTGCAGCGCCTCCTCGGCCTCGCCGCTGCTGCCCAGCATGCGCAGCAGCAGGCCGTGCACGCGACCGCCGTGGCGCGTGAACAGCGTGTCGAGGGCGGAGCTCTCGCCGCCGGTCATGCGGCGCACCAGATCGGCGTCGGCCTGGTCGGCGGCGGTGGTGTGCTGGGAGAGGTCGTGCTGCACCGGTTTCAGGGTCTCGCCCGAATGGTCTCGCCCTGCTCCCTACGTCGATACCCGGTTGCCTGGATGAGTCGCGCGCCGTTTTGCCGCCGCCCCGCAGCGGCCCCCACGAGCGATCCTAGCGCGCCAGCAGCTGCTCGACCCGCGCCGCCACCATTTCCAGCGCCACCCTGTTCTCGCCCCCTTCGGGGACGATGACGTCGGCCCAGCGCTTCGACGGCTCGACGAACTCGAGGTGCATCGGGCGCACCGTGTCGAGGTACTGCCGCAGCACGTCCTCCATCGAGCGGCCGCGCTCGGCGATGTCGCGGCGCAGGCGGCGCACCAGCCGCACGTCGGGATCGGTGTCGACGTAGATCTTGAAGTCGAGCAGGCCGCGCACGGCCGGCTCGACGAAGAGCAGGATCCCCTCCACCAGCACCACCGGCCGCGGCTCGACGCGCGCGGTCTCGGCGCGGCGGCGGTGGTGCACGAAGTCGTAGACCGGCACCTCGACCGCCTCGCCGCGGCGCAGCGCCCGCAGGTGGGTGACGAGAAGCGGCGAATCGATCGAGGCGGGGTGGTCGAAGTTGTGGGCGAGGAGGTCCGCGTCGTGCTCCCAGGCGACGTCGCGGTAGTAGCTGTCCTGCGACAGGAAGGCGAGGCGCTCGCGGCCGACGGCGGCGAGGATCGCCTGGGCGACGGAGGTCTTCCCCGAGCCGGTGCCGCCGGCGACGCCGAGCACCACCGGGCGGTTGCCGGTGAGCGGGCTCAGGGCCGGGGCTCCGCGGACGGCAGCGGCGAGGCGACGATGGCCTCGTGCATACCCGCACCAGCGACGGCGCCGAAGTCGCCGGTGTAGAGCGGCGGCTGCGCGATCCCGAGCATCTTGGCGTACGCGGAGAGCTGGCCGCGGTGGTGCACCTCATGGCTGGCCATGAACCAGAGCATGTCGACGAGGGGCTCGACGAAGCCCGCCACCGGATGGTGCACGATCGCGGCGGCGAGCTGCTCGCCGGTGAAGGCGGCGCACGCGGCCTCGGTCTCCCCCTGTTCGAGGGCCCAGCGCTCGAGACAGCCGGCGAACGTCGTCGGGTGCCGAGGCGAGGACGCCGAGACGAAGTTGGGCTCGCGGAAAGCGGCGTAGCGCTCCTCCGCGTTGCCGCTGAGGCCGAACGGGTCGTAGCGCCGCCCGGCGGCGGCCTCGACGAGCAGGCGCCGCCAGAAGCGCTCCGACTGGACGAGGTGGATGACCAGCTCGCCGCACGAGAAGGCGTCCGGCGCCGGCCGCCAGCCGAAGGCGCTCTCGGGGAAGGCGGCGACGAGCCGCCGCGTCCAGGCGCGTTCTTGCCGCCAGAGGCGCAGCGGGCGCTCGACGGTAACGCTAGGGTCGCCGGTCACGGGTCGCTATTGTAGGCGCCGACCACGTAGGGTGCGCTCTGCGCACCATCCCCGGCCGCGGGCCGCAGCCTGGTGCGCAGAGCGCACCCTACAGCGCGGCGAGCGCGGCCGGCAGCTCGGCGAGGGAGCCGATCGTCGCGTCGGGCTCGGGCCCGTCGTCGTGGTGCGAGCGCAGCCACAACGTGCGCGTGCCGGCGGCGCGACCGGCGGCGACGTCGCTCTTCTTGCGGTCGCCGACCATCACCGCCTCCGCGGGCGTGGCGCCGAGCGCGGCGAGGGCGGAGAGCAGCATCGCCGGCGCGGGCTTGCGGCTCCCCTCGTCGCAGCTGAAGCGGAAAGTGGCGAACGGCTCGGCGAGGTCGTGGGCGGCGAGCCGCCGGCGGTAGAGCTCGCCGGGCAGCGCGACGTTGGAGACGAGGCCCAGGGCGAGGCCGTGCGCGCGCAGCTCGCGTAGCGCTTCGGCGGCGCCGGCGAGCGGCCGCAGCCCCTCGCCGTAGGGACGGAACCAGGCAGCGAGGACCTCGTCCGGCGACACCCGTGCGCCGGTCGCCGCGATCAAGCGCCCGACGTGCGGCCCCCACTCCGCCTCGCGCCGGCGCTCGTAGCGGAGCCGGTACTCCGTGCGCCAGGGCGCGAAGAGCAGCCGCTCGAGGTCCCCTTCCTCGGCGCGGCCACCGCGTTCGCGCAGCAGCGCCAGCAGCGCGGCGCGCCCCGCGGCGTCGGCCTCACCCTCGGGCAACCCCGACTCGTTGCGCATCGCCAGCAGCACGCCCCCCATGTCGAGGAGCACGGCGCGCAGTGCCGAGCTCACCGCTGGCACCGCGGACAGAAGTACGTGCTGCGCCCGCTCTGCACCACGCGGCGGATGACGCCGCCGCAGCGCTGGCAGGGCTCGCCCTCGCGGTCGTAGACGGCGAGCGAGACCTGGAAGTAGCCCGGGTTCCCCTCGCCGTCGACGAAGTCGTTGAGCGTCGTGCCGCCCTGCACGATCGCTCGCGCCAGCACCTCGCGCACCGCCGCGGCGAGCAGCTCCCACCGCGGCGCGCCGATGCGTGCCACCGACCGCCGCGGGTCGATGCCGGCCTGGTGCAGCGCCTCGCTGGCGTAGATGTTCCCGACGCCGACGACGATCCCGGCGTCCATGAGGAACGCCTTCACCGGGCCGCGCCGCCCCTCCGCCGCGTAGCGCAGGAAGGCACCGTCGAGCCGCGGCCGTCCGCCTTCGTCGACGGCCAGCGGCTCGACGCCGAGCGCGGCGAAGTGCGGATCGCTGCCCAGCCGATCCGTTCGCAGCGCCAGCACCAGCCCGAAGCGCCGCGGGTCGACGAAGCGCAGCCGCCCGCCGCCGGCGAGGTGGAAGGCGACGTGCTCGTGCAGCTCGCGCGGCGCGCGCGCCGGCACCACCGTCAGCCGCCCGCTCATCCCGAGGTGGAGCACCAACGTCGAGCCGCCTTCGAGGTGCGCGAGCAGATACTTCGAGCGCCGGTCGAGCGCCAGGATCCGCCGCCCGGCTGCCAAGCTCGCCAGCCGCCGCGCGCTCACGCGCTCGCGCAGCCGCGGGTCGTGCACTTCGACGCGCGCGATGCGCTTGCCGATGACGCGCCGAGCCAGGCTGCGGCGCAGCACTTCGACTTCCGGCAGCTCGGGCACGGCCGCCGATCCTAGCTCGGCGCGGCGGGTGCTGCGGCGGCCGGCGCTAGACTCCCGTCGTGCCTCCACAGGATGAGGGTGCCGCGGCGGCTCCAGGAGAGATCACGCGTCTCCTCCGCGAGTGGCGCAGCGGCAGCGACGGGGCGCGCGAGCGGCTCATCGACGTCGTCTACGGCGAGCTCAAGAAGATCGCCGGCGCGCAGCTGCGCCACGAGCGCCATCAGACGCTGCAGGCGACCGGCCTGGTGCACGAGGCCTACCTGCGGCTGGTGCCCCAGACGCGCGTCGACTGGCGCGACCGCGCGCACTTCTTCGGTCTCGCCTCGACCTGCATGCGCCGCGTGCTCGTCGACCGCGCGCGCGCCCGAGCGGCCGCCAAGCGCGACCCCGAGGGCTACCTGCTCACCGACGGTGGCGCGACGAGCCCCGAGGAGCTGCTCGATCTCGACCGCGCCCTCGAGCGGCTGGCCGGCGAGCACCCGCGGCTCGCCCGGGTCGTGGAGATGCGCTACTTCGCCGGGCTCGAGCTGTCCGACATCGCCGAGTGCCTGGCGGTGTCCGAGCGGACGCTGAAGCGCGACTGGGCCTTCGCGCGCGCCTGGCTGCTGCGCGAGCTCGCCGGCACCCCATGATCGAAGAGTCCCTGATCGAAGCCTTCGCGCAGGCCCAGGGGCTGGCCGCACCCGAACGCGCGGCGTTCCTCGCCGCGCTCGCCACGCGCGACCCGGAGATGGCCCGCGAGCTGAGCGACTTGCTGCGAGCCCACGACGTCGCCGGCTCGCCGCTCGACCACAGCCCCTTGGGCAGCGCCACGGGCGGTGAGCTGCTGGCCGGCGGGGTGGCGCCCCCCGAACCTCCGGAAGCGATTGGGCCCTATCGCGTGGTGCGCGAGATCGGCCGCGGCGGCATGGGGCGGGTCTACCTCGCGGAGCAACGGGGCGAGGACTTCACGCGACGGGTGGCGGTGAAGTGCCTCGACCGCTGGCATGCCTCCCCCGCGTCGGCCCGCCGCTTCCGCGACGAGGTGCGGTTCCTCGCCAGCCTCGAGCACCCCGGTATCGCGCGCTTCCTCGACGGCGGCCGGGCGGCCGACGGCAGCGCCTACCTGGTCCTCGAGTACGTCGAGGGCTCCGACCTGCTGGCGCACGTCCGCGAGCACCGGCTCCCCGTCGAGGCGCGGCTGCGGCTCTTCCTCGAGGTGCTCGCCGCGGTCGAGTTCGCCCACGGCCGCAAGATCGTCCATCGCGACCTCAAGCCCGGCAACGTGCTGGTGGGCTCGGACGGTCACCCGCGGCTGCTCGACTTCGGCATCTCGAAGCTGGTCGACCCGGAAACGGCCGGCGCCGTCACCACGCACACCGAGCTGCGCGCCCTGACCCCCGCCTACGCCAGCCCGGAGCAGATCCGCGGCGAGCGGGTGAGCGTGGCGTCCGACGTCTACTCGCTGGGCGTCGTGCTCTACGAGTTGCTCGCCGGCGTGCATCCGTTTCGCGCCGCCGCGGGCGACCCCCACGCGCTGGTGCGCGCCGTGCTCGAGCACGACCCCGAGCCGCCGTCGACGGCGGCGCGCCGCGCCACCCGCGACGAGTCGGGCGGCGCCGAGGCCACACCGCCGTCCGGCGGCATGGCGTACCTCGGCCGCGACCTCGACGCAATTTGCCTCAAGGCGCTGCGCAAGGAGCCGGAGCAACGCTACGCCTCGGTGGCGGAGCTCGGCGCCGACGTGCGCCGTTATCTCGACGGCCTGCCGGTCGCCGCCCGCCGCGGCGGCGTCTCCTACCGCGCCGCCAAGCTGGCGCGGCGCTACCGCGTTCACCTGCTGGTGGCGGCCGGCGCCGCGCTGCTGGCGACCCTCTCAGTGCTCCTCGCGACGCGCGGCCTCGGAGGTGGCGGAGCCGGTCGCGCCACCACGGTGGCTGCGCCCCTACGTCCCCGACCCACGCTGTCGCGCATCGGCGAGCTTTCGGCGCGCTTTGCCGAGCACCCCAACCGGCCGGAGATCGGGCTCGAGCTGATCGAGGCGCTGCTCGCGGCCGGTCGCGGCAAGGACGCCATGGCGGCGGTGAACCGGCTGCGGCAGCTCCCGGATCCGCTCGGCAAGGGTCCGCGGATCGACCTCGCCGAGGCGGAGGCGGCCCTCGCGACCTCCGAGTACCAGCGCGCCGCGGCGCTCGCGGTCACCGCCGAGGAGGCGGCGAAGCGGCTCCACGACGACGCGCTGGCCCGCCGCGCCCGCCTCGCCCAGGCCCGCGCGCTGCTGCGCCTCGGTGCCCCCGACGAAGTCATCGCCCGCACCGCTTCGCTGGTGGCCGACGCCGAGGCCGCCGGGGACGAGCGAACCGCGGTCGAGGCGCTGCTGGTGAGAGCGCTCGCGGCGCGGCGGGCCGCGCAGGCGGACGAGGCGCGCCAGCTCGTGGCAGCGGCCCTGCCGCGAGCCCGCGCCATCGGCGACCACCGCTCGGAGGCCGAGGCGCTGACCCTGTCGGCCCGGCTGGAAGGCGAGTCCGGCGCCACCGACCAGGGCCTGCGCACCGTCGACCAGGCCATCGCGCTGGCCGTGGAGCAGGGCGACATCGCCTCCGAGGCCGGCGCGCTGTTGATCAAGATGGCGCTTCTCAACTGGGCCGGCAAGGACCAGGCGGAGGTGATCGCCACCGGCCAGCTCGCGGTGCAGCGCCTGCGACTGTCCGGCGACCGCGAGCAGCTCCTGCGCGTGCTCACCAACTTCGCCACCCTCTACATCGAGCAGGCGCGGCTGCGCGACGCCGAGGCGGTGATCGCCGAGGCCGAGCCGCTCGCCGACTCCATGGGCAGCCCGCGCCATCGCGGCTCCGTGCTGCGGGCACGCGGCTACCTCGAGGACCAGCGGGGCGACCAGCCGGCCGCCCGCGCGAGCTACACCGCGGCGCTCGCCGCCGGGCGCGAGTCCGGCGTCGACGCCGTGGTAGCCAACTACCTCGCCGACCTCGCCTGGATGGAGCTCGACGACGGGAAGATCGACGCCGCGGAGGCGGCGGCGACCGAGTCGGTGCGGCTCTTCCGCCGCGGCGGCGACGAGCGGGGGGCGATCGAGGTCGAGGCGGTGCTCCCTTGCGTCGACGCCTTCCGCGGCAAGGCGGCGAGCGCCCGGCGGCGGCTCGCCGCGCTCGGCAAGGCGATCGCGGCGAGCGACTCCGACTCCTCCAAGTTCGTCGTCCTCGGCGCCGAGGCGCGCGTCGCCGAGGCACTCGGCGAGCTGCCGCGCGCCATCGAGCTGCGCCGCCGCAGTGTCGAGATGGCAGGGGGCTTCGGGCTTCCCGGTCTCGCCTTGGTGCAGCGCTCGAAGCTCGCTCTGGCGCTCGACCGCGGCGGAGCGCGCCAGGAGGCGGTGGCCCTGGCGAGCGAGCTCCTCCCGCAAGCCGAGAGGCTCGGCTTCGGCGACGTGGCGGACGAGTGCCGGCAGGTGCTCGACCGTCCGCTCGCCCGGCCCGGCTGACCTCCGCAGCCCTCGCCCGCCGCCGTCGCGCGAACGCCGGCGGCCCGTCGATGGCCCCTGGCGCCGGCGCACCGCGCGCAGTGGGTAATCGCCAGAGATCGCCCACCGGCGCCGACCAACCCGAGAGGTGGAACCCATGTGCCTCGACCGTGCCTGTTGCTCGCAGCTCACCCGCGGCCTCGTCTTCGCGCTCATCTGCGGCGCATTCGCCGCGCCCCGACCCCTGCTGGCCGCCGGCCTGGCGGCCGAGAGCTCGCAGCTCTTCTTCGAGACCAACGCCAACCCGCTCCATCCGCCGGCCGCCGGCGACCAGCTGGGCTACGCGGTCGCCGTCGGCGACTTCGACGGCGACGGCGTGGACGACCTCGCCATCGGCCTGCGCAACGACGACCAGCCGATCTTCAGCCTCGCCGACGTCGGCCAGGTACAGATCCGCTTCGGCATCGCCGGTTCGGGGCTGCAGGCGCAGGGCGCCACCGTCAAGTACCTGTGGCAAGGCGGCGCGGCTTCGGTCAACGACCCCGAGGCAGGCGATCACTTCGGAGAATCGCTCGCGGTCGGCGACTTCGACGGCGACGGCTTCGACGACCTCGCCATCGGCATCCCCGGCGAGGACATCAACACCACCTCGAACGCCGGCGCCGTCGAGGTGCGCTATGGGGCGGCAAGCCGGCCCGATGCCCTCGAGATCCGGCGGCAGTTCTTCGAGGAGAACACCGCGGGGTTCCCCGACCAGGCCGGGATCGACGACGAGCTCGGGCACGCCCTCGCCGCCGGCGACTTCGACGGCGACACCTTCGACGACCTCGCCATCGGCGTGCCGCTCGAGAGCGTGGCCGGTTTCACCGATTCCGGGCGGTTGTTCGTTCTCTACGGTACGCCGGGCGGCCTCGGCGTCGGCGGCATCCAGACCTTCGACACCGAGAGCCCCAACGTGCCCTTCGCCGCCGCCACCGGCCAGTACTTCAGCGCGGCGATCGCGGCCGCGGACTTCGACGACGACGGCTTCTGCGATCTCGCCGTCGGCGCGCCGGGCTTCAACGTCAGCCGCGGCATCACCTTCGTGCTGCCCGGCGGTCTGTCCGGCCTCGCCGGATCGGTCAACTACTACTTCCTCCAAGGCACCTTCGGGCTGCCCGACAACAGCGAGCCTGGTGACGCCTTCGGGTATGCCCTGGCGGTCGGCAGCTTCAACGGCGACGCCTTCCCGGACCTCGCGATCGGCGTTCCCGGCGAGAGCATGGCCAACGGCGGCCCCGAGATCGCCGCCGCCGGCGCCGCCCACGTGCTGTTCGGTTCGGCGGCCGGTATCCCCATGGGTGGCGGACAGTTCTGGACGCCGCTCTCCACCGGCGTGCCGGACGAGCCCGAGCTCGGCGACGAGTTCGGCTTCAGCCTCGCCGCCGGCGACTTCGACCACGACGGCTTCGACGAGCTCGCCATCGGCGTCCCCTTCGAACAGAACTTCCGCGGGCCCGAGGAGGGCGACGTGGTGGTCTTGGCAGGCAGCCCGTCGGGCCCGATCGGGACGGGCGCGCTCGCTTGGAACCTCGAGGTGCCGGGAATCCTCGGCGACATGAATCCCGGCGACCACCTGGGTTGGTGCCTGGCGGTCGGAGACTTCGACCACAACGGCGCCAAGGACCTGACCATCGGCATCCCCAACGACGGCAACATCGGCGGCGTGCTGGCGCTCTACGGTCATCCGCCGCCCGCCGTCTTCAGCGACGGCTTCGAGAGCGGCACCACCTCGGCCTGGTCCGGCCACTCACCGTGAGCGGCGGGCGCCTGCGGTCGCCGATGCAGGCCTCTACCGGCTCGAGTCCGCGCGTAGCGAGGTCGCGACTTCGGCGATCAGCGCGGCGAGCGCCGCTTGCGGATCGGTGCCTTCGCCCTTCAAGGCCATCTCGGTGTCGAGCAGCCGCATGGGCAGCGCCAGCAGCACGGAAAGCGGCAGGCGGCCTGCGGCGAGGTAGGCGCGGTGGAGGCGGAAGGGGTGGATGCCGGCGAGCGGGTTGCGCAGCCCCTTCCCTGGGCTGTCTGAGGACCCGGGGAGCTGGCCGCCGAGCGCCGGCGCGACGCGGTCCTTGAAGCGGTTGTAGTTGCGCTCGCCGGCGGGGAGGCCGAGGCAGTCGACGACGCCGCGCACGGCGACGAGCTGGCGGCAGAAGCCGGCGAGCAGGGCGAAGAAGGCGAGGCGGGCGCGGCCGGGGTCGTCGCTGCCGGAGATCATGCGGTCGAGGCGGCCGAGCACCTCGGCGGCGCGCCCTTCCGCCAGCGCGTCGAGGAGCTGGAAGCTGTCCTCCTCGCCGCGGTCCTCGACGGCCTCGCGCACGGAGGCGAGCTCGATGGTCGAGCCGCCGGCGAGGTCGGCGAGCTTCCGGTACTCGGCGGCAAGGCGGGCCGTCGACTCGGCGGCCACCCCGCCGCCGCGGTCCTCCTGCCGCAGCGTCCGGCGGGCGAGCTCGGCGAGGGCGTCGCGGCGGATGCCGACGCCCATCTCGCTCTCGAGCTGCGCCGCCACCGCGTCGACGCCGGTGAAGCCGTCGCGGTCCGCGCTCACGTCGCCCGTGGCGAGGAAGGCGCCGCGCTCGCGCAGCTGCGCGATCAGCGGATGGTCGGCAGCCACCGAACGTTCGGCGAGCACCAGAGCGTGCCCCGCCGGCAGGCCGCGCCGCAGCAGCTCGCCGAGCTGCGCCAGCGCCGCCTCGCCGAGGCCGGTGAGCCCGTCGCGGCGCGCCGCCTCGAGCAGCGGCACCAGGGTCTCGCGCCGCCCCTCGGCCTCGCGCTTCGCCAGCTTGGCGCCGCGCTTGCCGGCGAGGGCCCAGTCGGGCAGCACGGCGATCGCTTCGGCCGCATCGCCGACCGCCGGGTCGACGCCGAAGACGTGGAGCGCCTGCATCAGGCGCGAAGCGCCCTCGCGCTCCTTGGCGGAGAGCGCATCGCCGCTGTTGGGGGGCGCCACGGCCAAGGCGTCGGTCACCAGCTCCAGCGCCGCCGAGCGGTCGGCGAGCACCGCGGTGTCGACCGCCGCCAGCACCTTGGCGCCGCCGAAGAGCGAGAAGGTGCGCAGGTCCTCGAGCAGCGGCAGCAGGTCGGCGGGGCGGCGGCGCAGGGCGAAGCTGCCGCCGGCGCGCGCGGCCAGCGCGGCGCCCAGCCGCGACGCCGCCGGCTCGGCGAGCACGAGGTCGCCCGCCAACAGGTAAAGCGGCGAGGGCGGCGCGGCGAGCAGGCGGTCGACGGGATCGGCGGCCATCTGGATAGAGCCTCGCACAAACGAAGAGCGGGGCCGCAGCCCCGCTCGTTACCCACCGTCGAATCGCTGGCGGCCTACGCCTCTTCGAGCATCCCCTTCTCGGCGAGCTCCTGGCAGTCGATGCAGTAGCGCGCCCAAGGCATCGCCTTGAGGCGACCCGGCCGGATCTCGCTGCTGCAGTTGATGCAGATGCCGTAGGTGCCGGACTCGACCCGCTTCAGCGCCTCCTCGATGCGCAGCAGGGTGTGGCGCTCGCCGTCGGAGAGCGAGAACAGCAGCTCGCGGCTGTAGGCGTTGTTGGCGCGGTCGACGATGTCGTCGCTGCCCTCGTCGCTGGCTTCCTGGCCGGCCTTCACGTCGTGCTCGTACATGGCCAGGATCTCGTCGCGGTGCGTGCTCAGGAGCCGGCGGACGACGTCGGCGCCGCCGAGCTCGTCAACGTTGTTCTTGGTTGCGGTTTGCTTCAGGGCCACGGGCACTCACTCCTCACTCGGCCTTCGCGTGTCAAAGGAATCAACGGACGCAAATGCAGTGCCGTCCATGGGTTCGGCGCTACAACGGGGCGCGATGGTACTTTATTCCGGCGGTCAAGGAAAGGCCGCGATAGAGCTGCTCCCAGAGCACCAGCCGCGCCAGTTGGTGCGGCAGCGTGAGCGCCGAAAGCGACAGCGAAAGGTGCGCCGCGGCGACGAGCTCGGTGGCGAGCCCGAGGTCCGAGCCGACGACGAAGGCGAGCGCGTGCGGCCATTCCTCGCGCTCCTTCTGCAGGTACGAAGCCAGCTCGCGCGAGCCCATGGCGCGGCCGCCGCGGTCGAGCGTCACCAGCCGGTGCGGCTGCGGCAGCGCGCGCCGGATGGCCGCCGCCTCCACGCGCAGGCGCTCCTCGCCCTCGCCGGCAGCGGGCTTGATCACGACCTCGCGCGCCGGCAGGTACCTGTCCACTCGCCCCCGGTACTCGTCGCACAGCGCGTCCCACTCGCGCTGCCGGCGGCCGAGCCAGAGGACGACGAGCTCGCGCAGGAATCAGCCGACCGCGGCGCGCTCGCCGCCCGCCACCAGCGACTCCCACTCCGCCATGAAGGAGAGCGAGCGCAGGTCGCGCATGCGGTCGAGGAAGACGATGCCGTGCAGGTGGTCGTACTCGTGCTGCGCCACGCGGCCGGCGAACCCCGAGAGCTCGAGGTCGAGCGGCTCGCCGTCACGGCCGCGACCCCAGAGGCGCACCGAGGGGTGGCGCGGCACCAGGCCGACGAGGTCGGGGATCGACAGGCACCCCTCGAAGTCGTAGACCAGCTCGCCGGCGTGCGGCTCGAGCAGCGGGTTGATCACCGTGCGCACCGGCCGCGGGTCGCCGCGCAGCTCGGACTCGAAGACGAAGAGCTGCCAGGAAACGCCGATCTCGGGCGCGGCAAGGCCGGAGCCGCCGCTGCCGCGCAGCGTGTCGATCATGTCGACGATGACCTGCTGCACCTCGGCGCTGGCGATGCGATCCTCGGGCACCGGCTCGCAGGGCGCGCGCAGGGCCGGGTTGCCGAGACGGACTAGTTTCCGGACAGCCATGAGCGCTTACGGATGGCCATGTGACCGAAATCATTATACATGCGGCACTTTCGTGTCTTTGCCGCCGTCGCGCGGAAGGGCGGTGGCGCCCCTGCCCCTTGAGGGGCAGGGGGATGGGGGATAGGGGTGGAGTGCAAACCAGGGGAGGGGGTTGGGAGGGGGGCGGCAGCGCGCGCGCGCGGGGTGGGGATATCCTCCGCTGCCTATGACGCAGCGCCGCCCGAGCCGCTCACGCCGCCGCTGGATCGCAGGCCTGGCCCTGTCGGCCGCGGCGGTGGGCGTGCCGCTGCTGCTGCGCCGGCGGCGCGCCGCGCCGCCGCTGCCGCCGCACGGCTGGGGGCGCGACCTACGCTACTCGTGGCGCGGGCACGACGTGCACTTCCAGCAGACGGGCGACCGCGACGGGCTGCCGGTGGTGCTCGTGCACTCGCTGGGGCCCGGCCACGACGGCGCCGAGTGGCAGCGCACGGCCGAGCTGCTGTCGCAGTGCTGCGAGCTGCTGGCGCCCGACCTGCCCGGGGTTTGGCCGCTCGGCGGCCTGCTGCCTGCGCGCCACGCCGACGGCCGAGCTCTACGTCGGTTTCCTGCGCGACTTCCTCGCCGACGTGGTGCGGAGGCCGGCGATCCTCGTCGGCGCCGGCCGCGGCGCGAGCTTCGCCATCGCGGCGGCGGTCGCGGCGCAGGCCACCTCGCAGGCCGCAGGGCGCACGACGACCGCCGTGCGCGCGCTCGCCCTCGTCTCGCCGCTCGGCATCGCCGACGCCGAAGAAGGGGCCGAGCTCCCGTCGGCGGCGCACCTCGGAGCGCTGGTGAAACGCCTCGCGCGCGTGCCGCTGCTGGCCGCCGCGGTGGTGTCGCTCGTCACCTCGCGCGGCGCCATCAACCGCCACCTCAAGCACGAGGTCTTCGACGCCCCCGAACGCGCCGACGCCGCGCGGCGCGAGCGCTGGTACCGCTCGGCGCGGCAGCCGGGCGCCGAGCGGGCGCTGCTCGCCTACCTCGCCGGCGACCTCGCCCTCGACGTCTCGGCGATGCTGCCGCAGCTCACCGTCCCGGTGTGGCTCGGCTGGGGGCGGCAGGCGATCGTCACCGCCGGTCGAGACGGCGGACCTCTGGCTCCACCTGCTGCCGAAGGACAAGAACGGCCGCACGGCGCAGCTCGAGGTCTTCGAAGGCAGCGGTCCCCTCCCCCACCTCGAGGTGCCGGTCGACTTCAGCCGGCGACTCGAGCCCTTCATCACCCACGCCGCATGAGCAAGCGCGACTCTCCCTTTCCGCCTGTCCCCGGCGGCTATCCGTTCCCGCGCCTGGAGCTCGAAGTGCTCGAGCGCTGGCGCCGCGACTCGACCTTCCGCCGCTCGGTGGCGCAGAGCGCCGGCCGCCCCGAGTGGGTCTTCTACGAAGGCCCGCCCACGGCCAACAACGTGCCGCACGTCGGCCACGTGGTGACGCGCGTCGTCAAGGACCTCTTCCCCCGCTACCGCACCATGCGCGGCTTCCACGTCGCCCGCAAGGCGGGGTGGGACACCCACGGCCTCGCCGTCGAGATCGAGGTCGAGAAGCAGCTCGGCTTCTCCGGCAAGCAGCAGATCGAGGCCTACGGCATCGCCGAGTTCAACAAGGCGTGCCTGGACAGCGTGCACAGCTACGAGCGCCAGTGGCGGGCGATGACCGAGCGCGTCGGCTACTGGACCGACCTCGACCACGCCTACTTCACCTACAGCAACGAGTACGTCGAGTCGGTGTGGTGGTCGCTGCAGCAGCTCTGGCGCCAGGGGCTGCTGGTCCAGGACTACAAGATCCAGCCCTACTGCACGCGCTGCGGCACCACGCTGTCGAGCCACGAGGTGGCGCAGAACTACAAGGACGCCGACGACCCGTCGATGTGGGTGCTGTTCCCGGCGCGGCCGGGGCAGGAGGTGGCGAGCGTCGACGGGCCGCCTCTCCCGATCGGCGACGAGACGGCGTTCGTGGCCTGGACGACGACGCCGTGGACGCTTGACGGCGCACGTGGCGCTGGTGGCGCACCCGGAGATGGTCTACCGCGTCGTCGAGCACCCGACGCAAGCCGGGGCACCGGCTGCGTCTTCGGCGACGAGATCGAGAAGCCGGTGCCGCTCGAGGTCGACGCATCGAGGGCTGGCAAGCGGAAGCGGCTCGACCTGCGCGACCTGCCGGCGATCGCCCGCGTGCGCGGGCGCGACCTCGAGGGGCTGCGCTACGACCGGCCGTACCGCGTCGGCAACCCCGACCGCGTCTCGCCCGAGCCCTGGCCGGCCTTCGCCGACCTGCCGCCGTCGGACGAGAACGGCTGGCGTGTGCTGCTCGCGGGCTACGTCACCGCCACCGAAGGCACCGGCATCGTCCACACCTCGCTCCCCTTCGGCGAGGACGACTACGCGACCGGCGCGCGCTACCGGCTGCCCTTCTACCTGACCGTCGACGCGCAGGGAAAGATCGCCGACAAGCCGGGCCTCGAGCCCTTCGCGGGGATGTGGTTCAAGGACGCCGACCCGCCCATCACGCGCGACGTCAAGGCGCGCGGGCTGCTGCTCCACGGCGAGCGCTACAAGCACAACTACCCGTTCTGCTGGCGCTGCGACAGCCCGCTGCTGTACTACGCCTCGCTCGTCGTGGTTCATCCGCACGACGCAGCGGCGCGACGACCTGGTCGAGAAGAACCGCACCATCGACTGGCACCCGCCGACGATCGGCGAGGGGCGCTTCGGCAACTGGCTGGAGAACGTCGTCGACTGGGCGCTGTCGCGCAAGCGCTACTGGGGCACGCCGCTGCCGGTGTGGCTGTGCGACGGCTGCGAGGCGAGCGAGTGCATCGGCAGCTACGAAGAGCTGTTCGCGCGCGCCGGGCAGCCGCTGCCGGACGAACGTCTACGACCGCGAGGCGTTCGACCCGCACCGGCCGTTCATCGACGCGGTGACGCTGGCCGTGCGACGCCGAAGGCTGCGCGGGAACGATGCGGCGCGTCGAGGAGGTCATCGACGCCTGGTACGACGCCGGCTCGATGCCCTTCGCGCAGCACCACTACATGGGCCGGCCGCTGCCGGGCTTCAACCCCGACCCGCGCTTCGGCGCGCGCCAGGGCTTCCCGGCCGCAGCTGGATCTCCGAGGCCGTCGACCAGACCCGCGGCTGGTTCTACACCCTGCACGTGCTCGGCGTGCTGCTCTTCGACTCGGTGGCCTACCGCGAGCTGCGTCGTCCTCGGCCACGTCAACGACGAGCAGGGCCGCAAGATGAGCAAGCGGCTGCGCAACGTCGTCGAGCCGATGGGGGTGATCGAGGAGACCGGCGCCGACGCCCTGCGCTGGTACTTCTACGTCAACAACCCCGAGCAGCCGTCGCGCTTCTCGGCGGCGCTGGTGCGCGAGGCGGCGCAGCGCTTCCTGCTGCCGCTGTGGAACGCGCTGTCGTTCTTCACCATCTACGCCAACCTCGACGGCTGGCACCCGGGGCGCGAGGCGGTGCCGCTCGCCGAGCGTGCCGAGTCTCGACCGCTGGATCCTGCTGCGCCTGGAGGACATCGACGGGCTGCGACGAGACTCAAGGGGTCACGTGGCAGCTCGACCACTTCGAGTGATCGACCGGCTCGCCGGCTGATCGAGGGCTTCGTCGACGACCTGACCAACTGGTACATCCGCCGCAGCCGCGCGCGCTTCTGGGGACGCGCGGCGACGACAGCGACCAAGGAGGCGGCGTACCAGACGCTCTACGAAGTGCTGACGACGCTCGCGCGGCTGATCGCGCCGTTCACGCCGTTCCTCGCCGAGCTGCTGCACGACCACCTGGTGCGAAGCCAGGACGCCGAGGCGCCGGAGAGCGTCCACCTCGACGCGCTGGCCGGAGCCGCGCGGGCTACGCCGCAGCGCTCGGCCGGGAGGCCGTTCGAGCTGATCGTCGGCGATGGCCGTGCGTGCAGCGGATCGTCGCGCTAGGCCGCGCGGCGCGCAACCTCCACGACCTCAAGACCCGCCAGCCGCTCGCCGCGGTCACCGTGGTGGCCGCCGGCACGAAGGCGTGCCGAGTGGCTCGCTCGAGAGCTCCGGCGACCTGTTGCGCGACGAGCTGAACGTCAAGGAGATCCGCTTCGCCGCAGCATCGCGCCGACTTCGTGCGCCACGAGGTGCGCCCGAACTTCCGCGTCCTCGGCAAGCGGCTGGGCGCGCTGATGCCGAAGGTCAAGGCGGCGCTCGAGGCGGCCGACGGCGACGCGCTGGCGGCGGAGCTCGAGGAGAAGCGCGCTCGTTGCCGTCGACCTCGACGGCCAGCGCGTCGAGCTCTCGCGCGACGAGCTCGAGGTGCGCCTCGAAGAGAAGCCCGGCCTCGCCACCGCCGGCGACCGCGAGCTGCTCGTCGCCCTCGACACGCAGCTCACCCCGGAGCTCATCGCCGAAGGCTGGGCGCGCGAGGTCGTCCACCGCATCCAGGCGGCGCGCAAGGACAGCAACCTCGACTACGCCGACCGCATCCGCGTCCGCTACCGGGCCGACGAAGAGCTCGCGGCAGCGATCGCCGCCCACGCGGACTGGATCGCCGGCGAGACCCTCTGGCCGTGGCGATGCGACCGCGCGGCGACGAGCGACGACGAGATGACGAGCGGCGCCGCTATCGACGGCCACGACTTCGCATTCGGACATCGACGGTCGCGAGCCTGCAAGAGAATCACCTATGGCCGGCATCTTCAAGGCCTACGACGTCCGCGGCATCTACCCCACCGAGATCAACGAGGAGATCGCCGAGCAGATCGGCCGCGCCTTCTGGCACGTCCTCGCCGCCGACGGCTTCCCCAGCGGCAAGTCCGTGGTGGTCTCGCGCGACATGCGCTCGCACAGCGTGCCGCTCCAGGCGGCGCTTGGTGCGCGGCCTGCGCGCGGCCGGCCTCGACGTCGATCGACATCGGCCTCGCCACGACGCCGATGAACTACTTCGCCATCGGCCACCTGCAGCGCCGCCGGCGGCGTGCAGACGACCGCCAGCCACAACCCGGCGAAGTACAACGGCTTCAAGTTCAGCCGCCACGAGGCGCGGCCGGTCTCCGGCGACCACGGCATCAAGCTGATGGACGAGAAGGTCGCCGCCGGCGACCTGCCGCGGGCGAGCGTCGAGGGCACGCTCACCACCGCCGACGTCTGGGACGCCTACCGCGACCACATCCTCGCCGCACTCGAGCGCCCCGAAGGCGCGCCGCGCCTCAAGGTGGCGATCGACGCCGCCAACGGCATGGGGACGATCTACCGGCCGATCCTCGACGAGCTCGGCATCGACGTCATCCCGCTCTACTTCGAGCTCGACGGCACCTTCCCCAACCACGAAGCCAACCCGCTCAAGCTCGAGAACCTCCACGACCTGCAGGCGGCGGTGCGCGAGCACGGCGCCGACCTCGGCGTCACCTTCGACGGCGACGCCGACCGCGCCGCCTTCGTCGACGAGACCGGCGAGCCCATCGGCAGCGACCTCGCGACGGCGCTCATCGCCGGCGAGCTGCTCGCCCACCACCCGGGCAAGCCACGTGCTCTTCGACCTGCGCAGCAGCCGCGCCGTCGCCGAGTACATCCGCGAGAAGGGCGGCATCCCGGTGCGCGAGCGCGTCGGCCACTCCTTCATGAAGGCGACGCTACGCGAGAAGGACGCCGTCTTCGGCGGCGAGCTCGCCGGCCACTACTACTTCCGCGACAACTACTACGCCGACTGCTCGCTGATGGCGGTGATCGAGATCCTCAACCTGCGCTGGAAGGAAGGCAAGCCGACCTCGGAGATCGTCCGCCCGCTCAGCGCTACGCCAAGAGCCCGGAGACCAACTTCGTCGTCGAGGACAAGGACGGCGAAGATGCGCGAGATCGCAGGAGCGCTTCACGCGACGGCGAGATCGACTGGCTCGACGGCATCACCGTGCAATACCCCGACTGGTGGTTCAACGTCCGGCCGTCGCAACACCGAGCCCTACCTGCGGCTGGTGATGGAGGCCAAGGACGAGGAGTCGCTGAAGCGGCACATGGAGGAGCTGGTGCCGCTGCTGGGCGAGCCGGCCGAATGACATATCAGGCCGTCGCCACGAGGTCGTCGAGCAGGCCGGCGACCGCAGCGTCGACCGGCGTGCTCCGCCCCCAACAACTGCACAGCGCCTCGAGCCGTTCGCCATCGATCGTCAATCCAAGCGTCTTTCCGAACTTCTGATAGAGACGTTTGCGCGTTGCGATCGGGACGTACTCTCGATCGAGGACTCCTCGCACGACCTCCCCGCCGGCATGGAACAGAAGTAGATGAAACAGCTGCAAGGCGAACTGCACCGGCCGTTCCCGCTCCCGGCATTGCCCAGCCAGCTCCATCCACAGCGATCCTTCGTGGTGCTTGCTGTCGCGCGCCAAGACGTGACCAAGCTCGTGGACGATCACCTCCACCAGCTCAAGGCCGCGGAAAGTCTCCACGCTCACCACTGTCGGGTGGCTGTAGGCGCCAGTCCCCTCGTGGCAGTCGACGCCATGGATGACGAGCGGGAATCTCGCCGCCAGGTCCCGCGACTCCGCCTCTTTATGCGGAGGCATGTCGATATAATGGTCAGTGATCAGCTCGAGGAAGTCGATCTCTCCGGAGTGAGCAAGAACCTCGTCTCTGATCTCGGAGCGATAGGCGATCCCGACACCCAGAAACGGCAGGGAATCGACCATTTTCTTTCGCCCTCCTGTAGTTCGATAAGAGGCCGCCCTTGGGGCCCTCAGGTGCTGGCCTCGACGGTGGCGGTGCGGGCCGGGTCCTGGACGGACACGATTCCTTCCCAGTACATGGCCTCGAGCATCGCTCGGCAGCCATCGGCCAAACCGCTTCTTTCCGCCGCGGCGGCGGAGTAGAGGTCACAGATCTGATCCACCATTTCCCCGATCGTCCGGCCGGCATCAGCGAGCAAGCGGATCAGCAACTCGGTGGGCTCGTTGATCCACAACGGCAGCGAGCCAGGCCGTAGTAGGACGTGGGTCCGCCCGGGCTTGAGAGCAACCGGTTCACCCTGGTCGATTGCGACCAGCACGGCCTCGAGGTCAAGATCGAAATCGAGCACTTCCCAGTCGCCCCGCAGAGCGATCAGGGTCTCGGGCCCCCAGGCGCCAGGAATGCAGACGGCACCGGGGGCGGATCCGGCGGCTTCCAGGCGCCGCCCTGCCCAGGCGTGGCGGCCACGCTCGAACCGGAGCACCTGGAACGCCAGTGAATCGTCGCCCGAGCCGGCTCGAATCGCTGACCCAGCGGCATCGCCGAGCGCCGCGACGAGCGCTTCGTGGCTGTCGAACTCTCCCATCTCGCTATCCGAGATCAGGCTCCTGAGTGCGTCTTGATGACCGCGGTTAAGAACAGCGGCGGTATAAGGGAAGATCCGCCTGAGCAGCGACACCGGATCTTGGCGCTCCCGACTGGGCTCGCCCAGCGCCTGGAGCTTCCGTTCGGCTGGAGGTTCGCCCGCCACTTCGAGGAGCAGCTGCTCGATCGCGCCCACCCAGTCCTGGCTAGCAGCCGGCTCGGTGACCAGCTCTTCACGCCCGCGGCGGCCGATCTCGGCGGCGCGCTCGGGGTCCTCGAGCGCGAAGCGCAGGCAGGCGGCCAGCTCGCCGGTATCCCGGGGGTCCGATACCACGATCACGTTGCGCCGATTCCTGATGTTGTAGCGGCAGATCTGCTTGCGAGCCACCTCCTCCGACAGCACTAGGCATTTCCCGCAGGAAAGGACCTCCTCGGGAATCCCCGGAGTATGGGCGGTGATAGGGAACCCGCGCTCGAGGAAGACGACGGCATCGCAGGCATGGATGAAGTGCGGGATTTGCCAATGGGGCATGAAGGGCACCAAGTGAACGTGCCGGGCTACCCCCAGCTCGCGGGCCAACTCGAGGAAGCGCCTCTCCTGCCAGCCGCCGCCGACTACCACCACATTGGGCGTGAAGCGTTCGCCGGCCAGCTGGGCCAGCGCTCGGAGGAGGTCGAAAGAGCCCTTGGGCTCTCCCAACTTTCCATACACTCCCAGCACGGGCGCCCCTCGATTCAGCTCGCTCGGTGTTCTTGCGGCCGCCAGGAGCGGCGCGAGGTCGAGTGGCGCGACCCCGGGATGAAAGTGGTCTAGCGGGATGCGGAAGACAACGTTGGAGGCAATCCGTTCTTCAGCGATACCCAACGACAGAAGTCGCTTGAGACTCGCACCGCGCGAGATGATCCGGTTGGCCCGAGCGAGAACCTCGAGGTAGCCGGTCTGCAGCTCGGCAAGCGGCAGCAGGCGGTAAAGATCGCTGCCGGCGTGCTTGAAGACATAAGGAACCGCAGTCCAGGCGCTGGCGAGGTGTGCCGCAACTCCAAACGGCTCGAGGTAGTACGAAAAGATTACCTCGCACTTCTCTCGCCGGATGGTGTCGGTGGCGAGCGTCGCCAGCCGGCTGACGACAGGATTGCCCATCGGCACGTAGTACAGCTGGTGCACGTCTGGGGGTTCCGTGCTGTGCACCTGGACGTAGCCGCCCTTCTCCGGATACGCCTGAGCGTAGGCCCCCCCCAGGGGCGAGGTCCGCAGGATTGAAGTGGATGCGGAATGCCTCTTCGACCTCGTTGGCGTTGGTGACCACATGCACCTGGTGACCTCTGGACGCCAGACCTCGCGCGGCCCAGTAGCATTGGGTGCTCACGCCACCTTGAATTGGTGGATACTTGCAAACTAGGCAAATCCGCATCGGTGATCGGAAAACAAGCAGTCACGATCGCCGCGTAACGCAGCACCGCCTGAGTAGTCCGTTGGAACTGCGACGAGACTGCTTAGGCTCCGGCGCCTTCGAGAGACCGCAAATCCGGTATCCCGAGGCGCTGTGCTTTGGCGGCGATGCAGACGATACAGACGAAGCACACGAAGCACACGATGCAACTCGACCGAGCCTCACCTGCCTTGACCGGTCTCATTGCCCGCAACTCGAATTTCACGTCGCTACCACCAAGCGCCCTCGCCGCCTTGAACTTGTCGACGTCGATGCTGCCGCGGACATGTAGCCTCTTGTCGTCTTCTTGGCGCGCCATGTTTTGTCCCTTTCCCGGGGCGTTAGTACCCCGCTCACGGGCAAGCTTAGGTGAGCGCAGCCGGTGATGTCTCGGCGAAAATTGCCGAGTTATCGGCAGTTGTTGTGAAGACTCGGGAGCAAAGGCCTTGCGAACGGATGAGGGAGTACATCCCGTCGTCCGCCTGAAAGCGCGCTCGAAGGTCGTCAGATCCTGGTAGCCGACGTCGGCGGCCAGCTCCGAGATGGAATGGTCCGTCGAGCGGAGGATCTGGAGAGCTTCGTGGATGCGGACCAGCCGCAGCCAGGTGTGGAATCGAACTCCGATAGTCTTGTGAAAATAGGCCGAGAAGTAGGTGCGCTCCAGTCCTGCTTGCCGGGCTGCATTCTCGAGAGAAATCTCGTCCTTGAGATTCTTCTCGACGTATTCGCGCAAACGCCGGAGGCGAGGATAGTAGTCAATTGCCTCCTGCAGTTCTTGCAGGTAACTCTCAACTTGAAAGCTTCGGCCGCTGTTCACTTCTAGAACTCCCATGCCAACTCGACGTGGCGACTGAGCGGACACGCTCGGCGCTGTACGGCTGGCCAATCCCACCGCCCAGCGGACGCCGATGGAGTCCCCGAGATCCGGACCTGCAGATGCCAACGCCGGCCGCTCACCCGCGAGCCCCGGAGAGTTAGACGGACGCGAGGTCCGTGTTTCCCCACCCCGACGCCATTTGCATCTCGGCTCGGCGAGCTAGCGGCACTGTCTCACCCGCTGCGGTTGACCTCGGTGCGCCATCGATAGAGCGCAACGCCATCTCGTCGTCGAGGGTGAAGCGGCGTAGCTCGGCGCCGCGCGCCGGTACAGCGGACGGTGCCACGGTGAGCAGCGCCAGCAGCACCAGTCCTGCGGACCGCCACCAGGCGCCGAAGCTCTGCTTCGGATCCGCGCTCAGCCTCCGATTGAGCCAGAGGTAGAACGGGATGCTGAAGGCGAGCCCGCCGGCGAGCGAGAGGACGACGAACCACGGCCAGCGCACGCGCCCGATCGGCCGCACGGCGAAGAGCCAGGCGAGGAGCACCATCGTCAGCCCGCAGTCGAGCATGAAGCCCAGCGCCAGCTCGTTGCCGAGCACGGCGTCGAGCGACTTGTCGCCGGTCAGGAGCCAATGGATGAAGAAGCCGTTCGGCACCAGGAAGCCGAACGCCGCCACGACCAGTAGCCACATGTTGAGGTGCTCCGGGTTTGGCGGCAGCCTAACAGGGTCGTGGCGAGCGCGCTTCGGATCCGCGGCCCGCCTTACTTGAACGGCGCCTCGGTGTAGTAGATGTAGACGTCTTGCGTCATCGGGAAGATCTGGTAGGGCGTCCAGTTGATGACGTCCATGTGGACGTAGATCGACTTCCCGGCCGCGACGCTGATCCAGTAGCCGGCGGGGAAGACGATGTTGGTCGTCGTCACGTTGGAGCCGGCGAAGGAGACGTCGCACGGCGGGTCGCGCTGGATGCCGGGGCCGGCGTACTTGGCGCGAAAGATGTGACCGTCGAGCAGGTACATCAGCGGCGCCGTGCTCACCTCGATGTCGGTATAGAGCGTCACCTCGGACTGCTCGGGGATGTTGACGGCGTGGACGCGGATCGCTTTCTGCGGCGTCCACGTCGCGGCGCGGTCCCAGTGCGCCTTCGCCGACTGGCACTCGGCCGCCGCGGGTAGCGTGCAGGCCGGGCAAGCCTTGAGCACCTTGACCTTGAGCTCCGTGGAGCCAATGAGCGACGGCAACGCGACGAGCGTGACCGCGGCGATGGCCGCCGGCAACCAACGACTACGCACTTGACGGGTGACCATGGTCAGTCCTCCCTTTTGGAACGTGGAGCGATCGGTCGATTAGACGGACGCCCGAACGCAGTTTCCCCGCCGCCGGGCCCTGCCACGCAGCAGCGGAGCGTGAAACCTCCGGCCACGTCATCCGTTCCTCTCCCGTGAGACACCTCTGCATGCCACCCGTCCGGCCGGTTTCCGGCCCTGGCCGCGCCACTCGCCGCGCTCTCGGCCTCGTTTTCGCTCTCGCGGCCCTGGCCCTCATTGCCGTGCCCAGCCTCACCAAGGCCCAGGAACCCGCGACGCCACCACCCGCCCCGGCCGCCGCACCCCCGATCCCGCCTCCGCTCCCCGTCCCCCGCCTCAGCGGCGAGATCACCCTCGACGGCGACCTCTCCGAGCCCGCCTGGCAGTCGGCGGCGGTGATCGACCAGTTCTTCGAGACCTTCCCCGCCGACAACACCGAGCCGGCGGTGAAGACGCTCGCCTACCTCACCTACGACGACCGCTACTTCTACATCGGCATCCACGCCTTCGACCCCGACCCGGCGGCGATCCGCGCGCCCTACGTCGAGCGCGACGCGGTGCATCGGCACCGACGACAACGTCGCCGTCTTCCTCGACACCCGCAACGACCGCCGCTCGGCGATCGAGCTGCGGGTCAACCCGCGCGGCATCCAGGGCGACGCCATCTACAACGACGGCACCGGCAACGAGGACTTCTCCCCCGACTTCTTCTACGACACCGCGGCGCAAGTTCACCAGCGACGGCTGGACGGCCGAGTTCCGCATCCCCTTCTCCTCGCTGCGCTACCCCAAGCAGGCCGAGATCAAGCTGGGGGATCCTGGTCTGGCGCAACTACCCGCGCGACTAGCGCTACGCCTATCCACAGCAGCCCCATCCCGCGCGGCAGCAACTGCTGGATCTGCCACTCGCGCGAGCTCACCGGCCTCACCGGACCTGCCCGGCGGCGGGCACTGCGTGGCGGCGCCCTACGTCACCGGCCGGCGCGTCGACGAGCCCGAGGCGCGACCTCGGCGCGCTCGCTGGGCAACGACCACCAACGACGACGACGTCGGCGGTCGACGTCAAGTGGACGCCGTCGGCGAGCAACGCGCTCGACGTCACCATCAACCCCGACTTCTCGCAGATCGAGTCCGACGTCGGGCAGATCCCCATCAACAGCCAGTTCGCGCTCTTCTTCCCCGAGAAGCGGCCGTTCTTCCTCGAGGGCGTCGACCTCTTCGACACCCCCATCCAGGCGGTCTACACGCGCAACATCACCGACCCGCGCTGGGGCGTGCGCGACACCGGCAAGCTCGGGCGGCACGTCGTTCACCGCGCTGGTGACGCAGGACCGCGGCGGCGGCGGCGTCATCCTGCCCGGCCCGACCGGCTCGGGCTTGGCGCTCCAGGACTTCCGCTCGCACAACTTCATCGGCCGCGCGCGGCACGACTTCGGCGCCTCCTTCGCCGGCTTCCTGGTGACCGCGCGCCAGAACGAGAGCGACGACGGCGGCGGCTACAACCGCGTCGTCGGCCCCGACTTCAACTGGCGTTGGAGCGGCACCGACCAGCTCACCGGCCAGCTGCTGTACAGCCAGACCGAGACGCCCAACCGCCCCGACCTCGCCTCGACCTGGGACGGCCGGGAGCTCGAGTACCACGCCGGCATGCTCGAGTGGCTGCACACCGGCCGCGCCTGGACCTGGCGCGCCACCGTGCGCGACTACGGCGACGACTTCCGCGCCGACCTGGGCTTCCTGCCGCAGGTGGGCATCAAGCTCGGACGCTTCGCGCTCTTCCGCAACTTCTACCCAAGAAGCCGTACTTCCGCCGTTTCGCGCCCTACCTGGTGGCGCGCTACATCGAGGACCAGCACGGCGACGAGGTCGAGCGGCTGACCATCCCGGCGTTCGAGATGCAGGGGGCGCACAACCTCTACGCCAACGTCGAGCTGAGCCTCGACGAGCATCGCCGCGTGGCCGGCAAGCTGCTCGAGTACACGCACGTCATCGTCCTTCATGCAGATCGACCCGGGCCGCCGCTTCTCGCGCATCGGCTGGTTCCTCAACCTCGGCGACGCGCTCGACTTCCGCGGCGCGCGCAAGGGGAAGGGCGGCGAGGTCAACCTCTTCGGCACCCTCAAGCCCACCGACCACCTGGCGCTCGAGTTCAACTACGACCGCCAGTGGGTGGACCTCGACGAGCCGGGGAAGAAGGGGCGGCTGTTCACGGCGCAGATCGAGCGCCTGAAGGCGACCTACAACTTCAACGCGCGCGTCGTTCGTGCGGCTGATCGGCGAGTACTTCGACCAGGACAGCGACGTCGACCTCTACTCGCCGGTGCCGGCGAGCGCCCACATCGGCGACTTCACCGGCTCGGCGCTGTTCGCCTACCGGCTCAACTGGCAGACGGTGTTCTTCCTCGGCTACGGCGACGACCGCACGCAGGACTTCGCCGGCGACCTGCAGAAGCTCGACCGCGCGGTGTTCGTGAAGATCTCGTACGCCTTCCAGGGGTAGAAGGCAGGCAGCGCGCCCGGCGCTCGAGTAGGCAAGCTAGGATGGGGGTCTTCGAAGGAGAACCGCCATGCCGCGTAAGTCGATCGTCGCCTTTGCCCTCGCCTCGCTCGCCGCCGTCGCCCTCGCCGGCGCCGCCCGCGCCCAGGAAGGCAGCCTGCGCTTCGAGAAGACGGTGCCGTTCCAGCGCGACCGCCTCGTCAACCTCGGCGCCCAGGTGGGGCCGGTCCGCGTCGCGCAGGTGCAGTTCGCAGTCGGCAGCAGCGGCGGCGGCGGCATCGGCGACACCATCCGGGCCCGCGTGCACGGCGGCGACAGCGACACGCTCACCACCATCAGCGCAAGCTTCGACAGCGAGAACCCCAAGGACCAGGAGTGGGTGGTGACCTACACCCTGGAGCTGCTCGACGCCGACGGCAACCTCATCGACCGCTTCTCGAAGAAGGAGAGCTTCGAGGGCGAGGCCGACGTGGTCAAGGCGGAGCGCACGATCCTCACCTACGTCGTGCCGATGATCGCGCAGGTGAGGATCAAGCTCGAAGCGGCACTGGACTAGCGCCGGCCGCCCAGCAGGCCCGAGCGCAGCAGGAAGTAGAGCAGCGTCATCAGGCTGGAGATCGCCGCCGCGACATAGGTGAGCGCCGCGGCGTCGAGCACCTTGGCCATGCCGACGCGCTCCTGGTCGAAGACGATGCCGTGCTCGAAGGCGAGCCGCTTGGCGCGGTTGGAGGCGTCGTACTCGACCGGCAGCGTGACGAGCTGGAAAAGCACCACCGCCGAGAACAGCAGCGCGCCGACCATGAACAGCCCCTGCACCTGCAGGATGAGCCCGAAGAGCATCCCCAGGTAGCCGAACTTGGAGCCGATGTTGGCCGTCGGCACCAGCGCCGAGCGCAGCCACAGCGGCGCGTAGCGCTGGGCGTGCTGGATGGCGTGGCCCGCCTCGTGACAGGCGACGCCCACCGCCGCCACCGACGGCGAGGAGTAGACCGGCTGAGACAGCGCCAGCTTCTTGGTCAGCGGGTTGTAGTGGTCGGAGAGGAAGCCCTGCGCCGGCACGATCTCGACGTCGTGGATGCCGGCGGTGTCGAGCAGGACCTTCGCCGCCTGGGCGCCGGTCAGCCCACGGGCGGTCGGCACGCGGGAGTACTTGTTGAAGGTCGACTTGGTTCGCCAGCTCGCCCACAGCGACAGCAGCAGGGCGGGGCCGATGAACAGGAAGTACGTGAGGTCGAACATCGCGGATGACACCTCCAGTGCTGGAAAACGAACCTACGCGCGTACCTTATTTCCGATTCCACTGCCGCGATAGGCTGGACGCATGGCGAACGAGGCAGCGCGGCGCGTCGCCCTGGTCACCGGCGGCAGCCGCGGCATCGGCCGCGCCGTGGTCGAGGCGTTGCTCGGCGAGGGGTGGGCGGTGGCCTTCTGCAGCCGCAACCCCGAGGCGGTGGGCGAGGCGCAGGCGGCGCTGCTCGCGCGCTGGCCGGGCAAGGTGGCCGGCGAGCCCGTGGACGTGCGGCAGCAGCCGCAGGTGGCGTCGTGGGTGGCCGCCGCCGCCGACCGCTTCGGACGCGTCGACTGCCTGGTCAACAACGCCGGGCTCGGCACCTTCGCGCCGGTGGACGAGATCCCCGTCGAGACCTTCCGCGAGGTGATCGAGACCAACCTTCTGGGGCCCTACTACGCGATGCGCGGCCGCGGCGCCGATCCTGCGGCGGCAGGGCGGCGGCTGGATCTTCAACGTCGGCTCGCTGGCGGCGAGGAACGCCTTCGCCGGCGGCGCCGCCTACAACGCCAGCAAGTTCGGGCTGCTCGGCCTCTCGGAAGCGGCGATGCTCGACCTGCGCCACTCCGGCGTGCGCGTCGTCGCCATCCTGCCCGGCAGCGTCGACACCGACTTCCACGCCGGCCGCCGCCCCGAACGCGAGTGGATGCTGGCGCCCGAGGACGTGGCGCGGACGATCGTCGACTTCCTGCGCTACCCCGACCGCGCGCTGCCCAGCCTCGTCGAGCTGCGGCCGAGCCGGCCGCCGAAGAAGTAAGCAGGGCCTAGCTGGCCCAGGAAACGAGGCCGGGTGGTGGCGCCCCATGCCCCTGGAGGGGCAGGGGGACGGGGGGACAGGGGTGAGACAAACCCAGGGTCGGGAGGGCGGCGGCAGCGGGCTTCGCCCGCGGGGGCGGGCTAAACCAGCGGCTTGATGTCGCGCCCGTAGAGCACGACAGGGCCGCCGGGGCGTTTGCCGGGCTTGCCGGCGGGCTCGACGGTGATCAGCGCCGCGGAAGTGCCTTTGGGCATGGTGGGCGAGCTCATCACCGCCTCGTCGCCCTCCATGGTGAAGACGCCGGCGTGCACCGGCCGGTCGCCGACGAGGAACCACAGCCGGTAGGCGCGCCCTTCGCCGGGCGGCGGCAGCTTCTGCGCCCGCAGGTACCAGTGCTGGTGGTCGTCGGCGACGTAGAGCACGCCCGCCGCCTCGCGTGCCGGCGTGCCGGGCGAGGGGCGCAGCGCGCACACCAGCGATCCGGACGAGGTGACCATGGCGAGCTGCGTCTCGAGGTCGCGCAGCTTCGCCTCCATCGCGGCAGGCACGGCGCCGCCGCCGAGCGACTGCAGCCGCGAGGCGAGCTGCTCGCGCTGCCCCTCGGCGGCGGCGAGCTGCCGGCGCGTCGCGCCGAGCTGCTGGCCGAGCCGCCAGTCGTGCAGCGCCAGGCCGACTGCGGCGAGGGCGAAGACCGCGGCGAGCGGCACCGCCCAGCGGTACGACCGTGACGCCGCGGGCAACGGCACAGCTGCCGACGGCACGCGACGCGGCCCCGCCGCGCCGGCAGCACCGCCGGCGCGCGACGGTACGCCACGCGGGCCGCCGGCTCCCGATGACGGCGTCGCCGGTGGGTCGAGCACTGCCCAGTGGCCCCGGCGGCGGGCCCGGGTCGGCTTCCCCGCGCGCCAGTGCCGGCCGCGCCACCTGCACCGTCTCATCGCCCTGCAGCATCCCCATCAGCCGCTGCTTCCCCGCCGCCGACGGCGGCACGGCCGGCAGCGCCCAGGCAAGCTGCGCCAGCGCCTCGAGATGCTGTCGGCGCACCGCTGCGGTGGCGTCGTCGCCGCCGAGCAGCCTCGCCTCGAGCTCGGCACGCGGCGCTTCGAGGACCTCCAGCGCCGCCGCGAGACCCAGGTCGTCGGGGAATCTCGGCTCGCTCACAGCAACTCTCGTTTCTCGTCCCGCAACGACTCCCGCAGCTTGCGCATCGCCAGCAGCGTGCGCGTCTTCACCGTCCCGAACGGGATGCCGGTCGCCTCGGCGATCTCGCGCTGCGACATGCCGAGGAAGAACGCCTGCTGCACGACCTGCCGCTGCTCCGTGGGCAGCCCCTCCAGCGCGGCGGCCAATCGCGTTCGGCGCTCCTCGTACCATACGGACCGCGGGCCCTCGGGGGATTCGTCGGACGGCGCCTCGGCGGTCGCCGCGGTGACGGCGCGCTCGCGCACGCCGCGGCTCCTCAGCAGGTCGATGGCGCGGCTGCGGGCGAGCAGCACCAGCCAGGTGGGCACCGAGGCGCGCCGCGGGTCGTAGCGCCCCGCCTGCGCCCACACCTGGAGGAAGGTCTCCTGCACCACCTCCTCGGCGTCCGAGCCGTTGCCGAGGATCCGGCGGGTGAGCGCCAGCAGCAGCGGCGAGAAGCGGTCGTAGAGCGCCGCCAGCGCTTCCTGGCGGCGGTCGGCGATGCGGCGCAGCAGCTCGGCGTCGGCAAGCTCGCGCATGGCAGCAGCGTTGGGCACCGCGGCGCCCTCCGAGCCGGGCGAGATCACGCCGCGGACAGTAACACGGGGTCATCCGTAGTCTCCCGGTCGCGGCTCACCGCAGCGAGGTGCTAGATTGGCCGCTCATCCCGACAACGCTGCGTAAGAGGAGAGCCCCATGAAGCATGCGCTACGCCGGGCGGTGCCGTACCTGCTGGCCACCGCCGTCGCCGTCTCTCTCGCCGTTCCCGCCGCCAACGCCGCCGCGGCCAAGCCGGCGGACGTCAAGATCACCAACCGCACCGACTGGGAGATCCACGAGCTCTACCTGTCGTCGGTGGACGACGAGAGCTGGGGCCCCGACCAGCTCGGCGACGAGGTGATCGGCAAGGACGAGTCGTTCACGCTGCAGGACGTGCCCTGCGACGACTACGACGTCAAGATCGTCGACGAGGAGGGCGACGCCTGCATCGTCGCCGAGGTCGACATCTGCGGCACGAACCACCAGTGGACGATCACCAGCGGCGACTTGCTGCAGTGCCAGGCGGGCAGCGCCGCGGAGTGATCGCTAGCTCGACAGCGGCAGCGGCAGCGGCCGGTTGCCTTCGTCGACGTGGACGTAGACCACCTCGGCCTCGGTGACCTTGACGCGGCTGCCGCGGGTGCGCGCGCGTTCGGCCTCGACCGTCACCTTGATCGTCACCGACGTGTTGCCGCGCTTGCAGCGTCTCGGTGTAGAAGCTCACCAGGTCGCCGACGAAGACCGGGTGGTGGAAGACCACCTCGCGCATGGCGACGGTGACGAAGCGGCCGGCGGCGGAGTGGCGGTGCGCCTCCACCGCGCCCGCCTGGTCGATGTAGCTGAGGATGATGCCGCCGAAGATGGTGCCCAGGGCGTTGGTGTCCTTGGGCATGAGGATGACGCGGATCGCGGGCTGGCGCCCGGCCGGGGCGGACTCGATGGCCGCGGACTCGTCAGGTGCGGATCCGGGGTCGTTTACAGGCTCGCTCACGGGTTTGATTGCTGGCTCGCTCATGCGCTCGCTGCTCGCTCCTCGCTCCATCCCGCTTCAGTGGATCGGCACGCGGCCCGTGAAGCCTTCCTCGTAGCCGTGGACGTGGGCGATCGAGTCCTCGGGGTAGCGCCAGCAGAAGTAGCCGTCGCCGTTGTCCCAGTCGACCAGCCACAGCCCCTTGACCTCGCAGCCGAGGGCGATGACGCGCTCGCTCCACTGCTGCACGATCCCCTGCACGGCGGCCTCGAGCTCGTCCTTGCGCGACTCCGCGTCCTCGCGGCCGCGCACGCCCTGGTAGACCGCCTCCACCTGCCGCACGGCGCCGACGGTGAGCTGGCGCACGCGCGGGAAAGAGGCGAGCGCCTCGGCGTAGGTGAAGACCTTGCGATCCATGGGTCAGGATTCCGGCGCGAAGGGGACGTAGCAGCGCCGGCACCGCGGCTCGTACGACTCGCCGTCGCCCACCTGCACCTGCTCGGCGCCGCCGGCGAAACGCTGGCTGTAGTGCGCCGGCGAGCCGCACTGCACGCAGACGGCGTGCATCTTGTCGACCTCCTCGGCGAGGGCGAGGATCCCCGGCATGGGGCCGAAGGGGCGGCGCAGGTAGTCCTGGTCGAGGCCGGCGACCACCACCCGCACGCCGCGGTCGGCAAGGCGGGTGACGAGGTCGACGATCGCGGGGTCGAAGAACTGCGCTTCGTCGACGCCCACCACCTGCACGTCGGGGTCGAGCCGCGACTCCAGCTCGGCGGCGCTCGCCACGGCGGAGGCGGCGAGCTCGCGCTGGTCGCGGGTGACCACCTTGTCGGGAGCGTGGCGGTGATCGACGATGGGCTTGAACACCTGCACGCGCTGCCTGGCGATGAGCGCGCGGCGGAGGCGGCGTACCAGCTCCTCGCTCTTGCCGGAGAACATGCCTCCGGTGATGACCTCGATCTGGCCGGTGGCCCCGTCGTGGCTGCGCATGTGGCCGGGGATTGTAGCCGGCGCCCACTAGGCTCTGCTGGCCTCGGCGTAGAGCGCCTGCAGGCGATCGAGGCCGAGCCCTTCGAGCCGCTCCGCCAGCGCGTCCGCCCGCGCCGCCGCGAGCGCTGCGGTGTCGTGGGAGTGGGCGATGGCGAGCGTCACCAGCCCGGCGCCGCGGGCGGCGGCGATGCCGGGCGGCGTGTCCTCCACCGCCAGAGCCTCGTGGGGGTGGATGAGGCGCGCCGGCAGCGGCGGCTGGGCGTTGAGCAGCTGTAGGGCCAGCGCGTAACCCTGCGGGCTCGGCTTGCCTTCCTCCACGTCCTCGGCGGAGACCACCACCTTGAGCAGCTCGCGCACGCCGGCCTGGCGCAGGGCGCCTTCGATCTCCTCGCGCAGGGCGCCGCTCACCACGCCCAGCACCAGCCCCGCCGCTGCCGCCTCGCGCAGCAGCTCGAGGGCGCCGGGGAAGAAGCTGTAGCCGTCGCGGCGCACGGCCTCCTGGTAGTAGCTGGCCTTGCGCGCGATGAGGCGGGCGATGCGGTGCGCCGGCGCCGGCTGGCCGGCCTCCCCGAGGGCCGAGACGAAGGACTCGCGGTCGCCGAGGCCGAGGAAGCGCGGCCACGCCTGTTCTCGGCGGAGGGTTACGCCCTCCTCGGCGAGCACGCGCAGCAGCAGGTCGAGGTGCAGCGGCTCGTCGTCGACGAGCACGCCGTTGAAGTCGAGCAGCAGCGCGCGCAGCACCGCCGGCATGATAGACCCGTGCTAAGTTAAGGTGTACGCAGGAATTCGCGCCTCGACCCGGAATGCGGAGACTGTCTCGCCGGGTTTCAGCGGTTGACGGCGGATCACCTCAGGAGCGAACACCGATGGCCCATCTCGACGATAGTCAGCAGCAGTCCCCGCAGCCCGCGGCGCCGCCGGAGGCGCCCGCGCTCCCCGAGGAAGGAACGCATCATCCGGTGGAGCTGACGCCGAAGGCGGTGCAGATGGTCCGCCTCACCCGCCAGGAGGAGGGGCTCCCCGAAACCCACGGCCTGCGCGTGGCGGTGGTGGGCGGCGGCTGCAGCGGCTTCCAGTACGCGCTCGACTTCACCAACGAGGCGCGCGCCAACGACTTCGTCTACCAGGTCGAGGACCTGACGGTCTACGTCGACGCCGTCTCGGCGCGCTACCTGGAAGGCACCCGCATCGACTACACCCTGGGCACCTCCGGGGCCGGGTTCAAGTTCCTGAACCCCAAGGCGGTCGGCTCCTGCGGCTGCGGCTCCTCGTTCGCGGTCTAATGCCCCCGCTTAGATCTTCAATGGCTTCGCTTGGGTTTGGTGCGCAGGAAGTAGCGCCACAGCGCCGCCGCCGCGAGCGCTCCTAGCGCCGGGCCCGCGAAGTAGACCCACAGGTCGTCGAAGACGTCGGCGGCGATGGCCGGCCCCAAGGTGCGCGCCGGGTTGAGGCTGGCTCCCGTGAGCGGCCCGCCCATGAGGATGCAGAAGACCAGCGTGAAGCCGATGGCGAGGCCGGCGTGGCCGCGGCTCTCGTCGTTGGCGCCGCCGCAGTTGAGCACGGCGTTGACGAGGAAGAAGGTGAGCAGCGCCTCGACGACGAGGCCGATCGTCGGCGTCACCGCCACCACCGTCTGCCCCACCGAGACGGCGTCGCCGAGGGTGGTGGCGCCGAGGCCGCTCTCCGGCCCGCCGAGCACGAAGCGCAGCGCCAGCGCGCCGAGGACACCGCCGACGAGCTGGAAGACGACGTAGGAGACGGCGCGGCCGGCGTCGATGAGCCCCGCCGCCCAGACGCCCAGCGTCACCGCCGGGTTGATGTGCGTGCCGGAGACGTGGCCGTAGGCGTAGGCGAAGCCGACGACCACCAGGCCGTGCGCGAGCGCGACGCCGACGAGGCCGCCGGCGCCGATCGCCCCCGCGCCGGCGCCGATGAAGACGAGCGCGAAGGTGCCGACGAGCTCGGCGGTGAGCGCTTTCCACAGGTTCTGGTCCACGATGCCCTCCAGTCGGCGCGCTTTCGGTGAGACCGGCCACCCGCGCCGCGGCGGCCGTCAGCGTCCGTCAACGGGGTTCAGAGGAACGCATCAGATGCTCACACGAAAGGCAGCGCAGTCACCTCGGCCTCGCCGCTGCCCTCGACCTCGACTCGGGTGCCCGGCTCGGCGCCGCGGCGGTGGATGATGGCGAGCGCGATGGGGGCGCCCAAGAGAGACGAGCCAGGAGACGAGCCAGGAGACGAGCCAGGAGGCGAGCCCAGCGCCGGCGAGCGCACGGCGCTCGACAGCGCGCCCAGCGGCCGCCCTTCGAAGCGCACCTCGGCGCCGTCGCCGAGGGCTTCGACGTCGGCGCCCGCGGCCAACCGCAGCCCGCGCAGCACGCGGTTGACCTGGCCGCGGTAGTGGATGCGGGCGATCACCTCCTGGCCGAGGTAACAGCCCTTGGTGTAGCTCACCGCCTGCTCGTCGAGGCCGGTCTCCTGCGGGAAGTGCCCGGGATCACCTGCGCTCGGAGGCCCGAAGTCACGGCCGAAGCGCGGTACGCCGAGCTCGACGCGCCGCGCCTCCAGAGCCGAGAGCCCCACCGGCTGCAGGCCGACGCAGCGCCCCGCCTCGAGCAGCCGCTGGAAGAAGGCCGCCGCGTCGCCGGGAGCCACCCACAGCGTCAGCGCCGTCATCCCCCACACCGGCCGGCGGTCGGCGAGGACGGGGATCTCGAACAGCGTCGCCGGCAGCCGCCGTCCAGGTCCCCGGCGCCAGCGCGGCCGCGCCGAGCTCGAGCTCGGCCTCGGCGCCGAACAGCGTCACCGCCTGCAGATCGCGGCGCGCCTCGATGGTGACGTCGTCGGCGATGACGTACTTGTTGAGGTGCTGCGCGACGGCCGGCCCGCTGCCCGCGGGCAGCTCGACGAGCAGGCTCTGCTCGCGCGCCACCACCACCGCCTCGCCGAGGATCCGCCCCTGCACGGAGGTGACGAAGCCGTAGGCGCTCGCTCCCGCCGGCGAGGCCCTGCACGTCGCAGGTCACCAGGCCGTGGAGGAAACGCCGCCGGTCGGTGCCGCGCAGCTCCAGCAGCGTCCACCCAGGAGCGGTCGGCGAACGCCCGGCCCTCGACGATCGCCCGGTGCTCGCCGGCGAGGTCGCCGTAGCGGCCGGGGACGGCGCGGCCGCCCTCCTCGATCCACTCCGCGCCGAGGTCGGCGTGGACGGCATCGAGCGGGTGGGCGGCGGCGGCCTCGACCATCGCCGCCAGTCTAGAACGACGCCGCTCTTAGCGCGCGGAGACCTTCAAAGCCTCGTTGGCGGGGACGGCCACCCCGTCGCGGAAGAACTCGACGCGGCCTTGCAGCACCATGCGAATGCGCTCGGCCAGCGGCAGCTTCTCGTACTGCAGGCGGCTCACCGAGCGCCGCTTGCCGTCGGTTTCCTGGATGGTGGCCGCGTCGTAGCCGTAGACGCGGGGCGGCGAGAGAGCTTCGGGACTCATGGCGTCGCGACGGAACGGCAGCGGCGCGCTCAGGCGGTCGCCTGCGCGGGAATGACGGGAACGGCGCTGAGCACCTCGCGCTCGGCGAAGGCCTCCACCTGCGCCACGTTCTCGGCGATCCGCCGCAGCTCGTTGAGGCTGAGCCAGATGCCGTAGGTGAGCACGGCGACCTCGAAGACCACCCAGCCGGCGTGCTCGAGGAAGCGCCACGCCGACGCCTCCGCGACCCCGTACACCGACTCGGGGATGAACAGGCCGCGCACGAAGTGGTCGGCGGCGACGGTGACGGTGGCGGTGGCGAGCACCCTCCAGTCGCGATAGAAGGCGAGGAAGGCGAGCGAGCCGAAGACGTGGAAGTGGGTCTCGATGCGGCCGCCGGTCAGGTGGATGAGCAGCGCGCTCCACATCACCTGCGAGAAGGCGATGACGTGCCGCGTGCCCACCCAGCCCGGGCGCAGCAGGATGAGCGCGATGGGCAGCGCGCTGAGCAGCCCGCCGAGCACCACCGCGGCGACCACGTGGTTGGAGACGACGCGCGTCTTGCCCTCCCAGGCGAAGGGCGAGACGGTGACGGCGATGAAGATGCCGAACAGCCACTGCGCCACCATCAGCCAGAGGAACATCCGCTCCGCGCGCAGGTGCCAGCGGCGCACGAAGTCTTCGTAGGTGGACTCAGTCTTGGCGAGGATGCGGTCGGCGACCGCGGACAAGGCGGCGGGGTCGAGGCTCATGGTTCCCTCCTGAAGGATCAGGGCAACGCATCACAGGGCCTCACCCCTTGACCGCAGGAGAACGCAAGCCGCAACCGAAGACAGCGCTACGGTGGATCGGCGGAGTCTTGCCATAGAGAGCGCGGACGATGGCGTTCTGGCCCGGCGCGTCGCCCTCGTGGGCACGCGCCGCGGTGATGCCGCCGCTGAACAGCAGCGCGTCGTCGGCGCCGTAGACGAGCACGTGGCCGCTGGTGGTGGCGCCGAGCCGCGCCGCGAAGCGGCCGCCGGGGTCGAGCACGACGCGCACGCCGGCGATCGAGGAGGCGTTGCGCAGCACCGGGCCGTCGATCCAGTCGGCGCCCTCGCCTTCGGGGACGACGATCGAGAGGTAGAGGTCGGGCGGTGGCGACAACGCCTCGAAGCGGGCGACGAGCCGCCGCAGCTCGTTGAGGCTGGCGCGCGTGCAGACGCACTTGGGGTGCGCCACCATGAGCAGCAGCGGCCGGCCGCGGTGCGCCGGGACGGCGCCGCCGGCCGGCCACGTCGCCGGCGCCGCGGCGGGGGTCGCGCCGGGCGTCAGCTGGTAGCTCCACATCATCACCTCGCCGCCGATGACGGCCGCCGCCCAAATGGCGATGACGAGCAGGACGCGGGCGTTGCCGCGTCCTGCTCGGGGACTGGCGTCACGATCGGCGGAGCGAAGCCGTTTCCACATGCGGCGCTAGGGCAAGGCCCCGCTCCACGCGCCGAGAGTGCCGCTCTCGTAGCCGTCGACGAAGATCAGGTTCGAGCTGCACCCCTGTACCGAGACGTCGTCGACGTACCACCCTTCGCGCGCGACGGTGCTGTCGCTGCCGAGGCGAAAGCGGAACTGCGCGACCTGCCCGGCGAAGGCGGAGATGTTCGCCACCGAGCTCGTCCAGTTCTGCGGGTCGCCGCACCAGGCGTTGGTGCCGGCGATGGGGTTGGAGCAGCAGCTGCTGACCGGGCCGTCGTAGGGGTCGGTGAGCAGCTGCGCCTCGAGCCGCGTCCAGCTGCCGCCGGCGTTGGTGGAGATCTCCAGCACGGCGCCGTCGTAGCAGCCGCCAGCACGGTCCTCGAGCGTCTGGTGGTTCCAGAACTTCATCGCCAGCGCCGACAAGCTCGCCGGCAGCACCACCGGCGGCGAGACCAGGTACTGGTCGGACACCGAGGCCGGATCGTTGGCGTGGAAGGCGTTGGTGCCGCTATGGGTGCGCGTGCTCGAGAGCGCCCAGCTGTCGCCGGTGCCGCTGTGCGTCCAGCCCGTGGTGCCGGACTCGAAATCGGTGCTGTAGAGCGGCATCGGTGGTGGTACCGATGCCGCAGTCCCCAGGTGCCGCGACGGTGCTGAAGCTGCGCACAGGCGAGTTGGGGCCGGTGCCGCAGCCGTTGCTGGCGCGCACCCGCCAGTAGTAGACGGTGTTGGTGTTGAGCGAGCCGGTGAACGCCCAGCTCGTGCCCACCACGCCGGTGGCGGAGCCGACGACGTTGGTGAAGCCGGCGTCGGTGGCGACCTCGATCGTGTAGGTACCGCCCTCGGGCACCGCCACCCAACTGAAGGTGGGCTGCACCGGCTGGTTGACGGCGGCGTCGGCGGGCGAGCTCAGGCTCACCGCCGAGGGAACGGCGCCGAAGACGTCGAGGCCGACGGTGCGCGACTTGGTGCCGGTGGTGCTGGTGCCGTCGACCTGCACGACGTAGCTGCCGGCGTGGCCGGCGGTGATGGCGCTGATGGTCATCGTGCTGCTGCCCGGCGGCGTCACCGGGTTGACGGTGAAGCCGACGTTCATCCCCGGGGCGGTGCCGCTGGTCGACAGCGTGACCGGGTCGGTAAAGCCGAGGATGTTGCCGACGTTGACCGTGTACTGGGCGTTGCTCGGGGCGCAGACGGCGATGCTCGGCGGCGTCACCGCCAGGGTGAAGTCGGGCGTCGAGCGCGCAGTTGGTGCACACCAGCGCGAAGTCCTGGTCGGTGGGATCGCCGTTGTTGGGCACGCCGTCGCCGTTGATGGCCGTGGCGGCGACGGTGATCTCGATGCTGCCGCTGCTCGAGGTCTGGATGAAGACGTTCTCGAGGTTGTTGAGCGTGTCGTAGCTGCCGCCGGTGGCCGACCAGCCGGAGACGAAGCGGTTGCCCTTGTAGGTGTTGGCGCCGTCGACGACGGTGAGGTCGAGGTTGTTGACCAGCGCCGGGTTGGCGCCGACCGCGCCGGCGGCGTCGGTCCACGCCAGCGTCACCTTCACCGGCAGGCCCGGGTTGGGCACGCCGAGGGTGATGGTGAAGTCGTTGCCGGTGGCGGCGAGCGGCGTCGTCTGCTCCCAGTGGTTGGCCAGCGCCGGCGGGGTGATGACGTTGGTGACGTTGATGCGCCCCCACCCTTCGTTGACGTTGGGGATGTCTGCCGTCCCCATGTCGACGGCGCCGTTGACGAGCAGGGCCTTCGCCATCGCCGGGCTGGGGTTGGCGCCGGCGTGGTTGTCGCGCCACCAGTCGGTGAGCAGCACGACGGCGCCCGCGGTGTGGGGCGACGCCATGCTGGTGCCGGAGCAGAAGGCGTAGAGGTTGCTGGTGCCGGCGATGGACGTGGAGCAGTCGCCGCCGAGGTCGTTGCGGCTCGAGGCGATCTGCTCGCCCGGCGAGGCGATGGTGGGCACGATGCGGCCGTCCACCGCCGGGCCGCGGCTGCTGAAGCTGGCCAGGGTGTCGATGCTGCCGACGCGGAAGTTGCGCGACGCCGCGGTGACGATGAGGTTCTTGGCCTCCTTCGGCGCGGTGAGCGTCGCCCCGCCGGGGCCGGAGTTGCCGGCCGAGAACACCTCGATGAACGGCTCGGCGACGCCCGGGGTGTCGAAGTTGCCGTCGCGCACCATGAGGTCGTGGGTGCGTTCCGACGCCTGGTAGCCGTGGTTGGTGCCTTCGCCCGTCGTCCACGAGTTGTTGCCGCCGATGGCGCTGCCGAGCACCGCCCGCTTGCTGTGCTCCTGCCAGCCGCCGGCCGGCGGCCAAGAGGAGGCGGAGAGCGAGTTCATGGCGAAGATGTCGTACTCGGGCGCGACGCCGAGGCCGTAGAGGAACCCACCGGCGTCGGTGAAGCCGCCGGTAGCGTCGCCGCCGACGATGCCGGCGACGTGGGTGCCGTGGCCGCCTCCCGAGCAGTCGGCGCCGGGGGTGCTGCCGGTATCGCAGCCGGCGGGGATGCCGGGGAAGCTGAAGCCGCCGACGATGTGGCTGCCCAGGTCGGGGTGGTCGTAGTCGACGCCGGTGTCGATGATCGCCCAGCGCACGCCGGCACCGTTGACGCCGAGGGTGGCGAGGTGGGCGTTGTAGCCGACGACCGGCGTGCCGCCGGGGTGGTTGCCGGCGAGGATCTGGTCGGACATCTCGTCGTCGAGCGTCGGCCGCGTGCTCTCGAAGCCGAGCCAGAGCACCTCGGGCAGCGCCGCCACCGCGTCGACGGCCGCCGCCGGCAGGCGCACGATGGCGTCGGAGAAAGCGTTGTCGGGCTGCGAGGCGTACACCTGCAGCACCTCGGCGCCGAGCTCGGCGAGCGACTCCAGCGTCGCCTTCTGGTCGTCGGTGTAGAACATCACGTCGACGTTGGCGATGGTGCCCGTGCGCCCGAGCAGGTCGGCGTTGACCTTGTACGCCGGGTGGAACGCGCCCTGCCAGCGCACGAAGGAGAGGCGCGCCACCGCCGTCGCGCGCCGCCGGCGGCGCCCACGTGAGGTAGGTGTTGTGCGGGTAGTACTGCAGCACGCGCGCGCCGGCGCCGGCGATCTGGTCGAGCCAATTGTCCTTGGCGGGGCCGACGAGCTGGACGAGACGGAAGCCGGGGCGAGTGGTGTCGGCCTGCTGCGCCGGCGGCACCGCCGGCTCGCCGTCGGCGAGCGGATCGAAGCGATAGCCGGGCACGCGCACCTGGCGGGCGTCGGCGACGATCTCGTACGCAACGCCGCGGGCGTCGAGGTGCGCGAGGTCGGCGGCGGCGAGCTCGAGCCAGCGGAAGGAGCCGTAGTCGAGCGCCAGCCGCGGCTGCACCGCGGCGGCGACGGCCGGCGTCCAGGCGCCGGCGGGCACGCGACACGATGTGGGTGTCGGCGGCGAGCGCCGTCGACGGGACGGCGAACGTCAGGAGTGCCAGCAGAGCCAGCACGAACGTGGTGTTTCCGGCGGCGCTCTTGCTGTTGCGGCGTCCCATCGGGGTCCCCTTCCTGCGTGGTGATGGAGCGGCGCCGGGTGATCGCGCGCGGCGCTGCGGGCGGCGGCCGTTCCAGTTCGACGGATTGTGGGACGAACGATACCGCGCCAAGGCGGGGAAACCAAGGCGGCGAAACCAAGGACCCCGCCCGTATACTGCGCCGCCGTGGCCCCGACCCCCTTCCGGCTCTCCGCGCCGCGCCCGCTCGTCGGCCTCGTCGACCTCCCTGACGATCCCGGTCCGGCGCCGGTGGTGGTGCTCTGCCCGGGCTTCAAGGGCTTCGCGGAGTGGGGTTTCTTCCCGCCGCTCGCCGCCCTGCTCGCCGAGCGCGGCCTCGCCGCTGTGCGCTTCAACTACGGCGACACCGGCATGCAGCTGGGCGACGAGGTGGTCACCGACCTCGATGCCTTCCGCCGGCAGACGATCAGCGGCGAGCTCGCCGACGTGCTGGCCCTGCTCGCGGCGCTCTCCGAGCTCGCATCCGGACTGGACGGTCGGCTCGACACCTCGCGGGTGGCGCTCTTCGGCCACAGCCGCGGCGGCGCGCGTCGCGCTGCTGGCCGCGGCACGGCTGGCCGAGGGCGACGCCGCCCTACCGGCGCACGCGCTACGCGCCCTCGTCACCTGGTCGGCCATCTCGCACTTCGACCGCGTCTCCGGCGACGAGCTTCGGCAGTGGCGTGAGACCGGCACCTGGACGGCGGTCAACGCGCGCACCGGCCAACGGCTACCCATCGGTCTCGAGCTGCTGCACGACTTCGAGAGCAACCGCGAGCGGCTCGACCCGCTCGCCGCCGCGGCGCGCCGGCGGGCGCCGTGGCTGATCGTGCACGGCGACCACGACGAGACGGTGCCGGTCGACGAGGGCGAAGCGCTGGCGGCAACCGCGGCGCCACCGGTCGAGATCCTGCGCATCGCCGGCGGCGATCACGCCTTCGGCGCCAAGACGCCGTTCTCCGGCCCCAATCCGCTGCTCATCGCCGCGCTCAACGCCACGCAGACCTGGCTGCTGCGCTGGCTGCGCGCGTGAGCGTGACCGCGGCAGTCGTCGCGTCCGTGGACGCCACGCGGCGCCGCCTGCCCCTACTCGCCGACCGCTTCGAGGTCGAGGCCGCGCACGGCGATGACCTCCATGCCGCCGTCTACGGGCCGCAGGTAGACCTCGAGCCGTCGCATCTCCGCCGTCTCGGGGTCCATCGGCCGGGGCACGGCGAGCGTCGGCCAGGCGCGGAAGCAGCCGGGCGGGTTGGTCACCGGCTCGGGCTCGGCCTGGCTCAGCACGCCGCGCAGGTCGTCGGTGTCGACGAGCGCCAGCCGCAGCTGGTGGCGGACCTTCTCCGCGAAGTGGATCGCTTCGGGACGCATTGGGCTCGTGCGCGCGGGGTCGCGAAGGGGATTCTACACGGCGGCGCCGGTCCGGCGTACTCCTACGCAGGCTTCCGAGGCTCCAGATGCGCGAGCTGATCCTGCCCCTGCTCGTCGGGCTGCTCGTGCTGCAGCTGCCGCTGCTGCTGCTCGCGCGCTGGCTGGGGCGGTCGCTGCGCTGGGAGGCGGTCCTGCTCGGTTGGGCGCTGCCGCTGCTCCTGCTGCTGCCGTGGCTCGACGGCAAGCGCGTGCTGGCGCCGACCGGGCAGCTGCTCGAAGTGCTGCCCGGCCTGCAGACGCCGGCGCCGGCGACCCTCGATCCCCACCGCGAGCTCAACGACATCGTCTACTGCCTGATCCCGTGGGAGCTCGAGGTGCGGCACGCGCTCGCCGCCGCGCGGCTGCCGTTATGGTCGGACCTCGTCGACGGCGGCAGCTCGCCGTGGAGCAACCCGCAGGCGCAGGCGCTGTCGCCGGTGGCGATGCTGACGCGCGCGCTGCCCATCCAGCACTCGCTGCTGGGCTCTTTGGCGCTCAAGATCCTGGTCGCCCTGCAGGGGGCGTGGGTGCTCTGCCGGCGGGTGGGCGCCGGGCGCGGCGCGGCGGCGATCGGCGGCGCTTCGTTCGCGCTCGGCGGCGCCATCCTCGGCTGGTCGCTCTTCCCGCACAGCACGGCGGCGGCGTGGGCGCCCTGGGTGGTGGCGGGAGTGGTGGTGGCGATGCGGCGGCCGCGTCCCCGCGCGCTGGTGGCGCTGGCGCTGGCGACGGCGGCTCTGTTGCTCTCTGGGCAGCCCGAGATAGCGGCCGGGGCAGTCGCGCTCGCGGCCTTCGTGGGGCTGTGGGTGCGCAAGCGCGGCCGCGTGGGCCGCGGCCTGCTGGCGGCGGCGCTCGCCGGCGTGCTGGGCGTGGCGCTCGCGGCGCCGCAGCTCTTGCCCTTCGCCGCGGCAGCGGGGCACAGCGTGCGTGCCGGCGAGCGGCTCGCCGGCGAGCTGCCGCAGGTCGAGGGCGGCCGCGGCGCTCGCGGCTGGTTCGTCGAGGAGGGGTGGCAGATCTTCCCGGGCCCGTTCTCGCCGCTCGTCTACGGCAAGCCTTACGGGCCTACCTTCGGCGGGCCGTGGGCGTGGCCGATCGCGCTGTCTGCGTACACGGGCCTCGTGGCGCTGGCAGCGGCGGCGGCGGCCGCGCTCGGGCGGAAGCGGCGTCGGATCGCGGCGCCCTTTCTCATCACCTGGGTGGTGGCGCTCGTCCTCGCCAGCCGCTTCGTGCCTCTCGAGCAGCTGCTCTTCCGCATCCCGCCGCTGCGCGTGCCGGAGCTGTCGCGCATGCTGCCGTTCGGCTGCCTGGGGCTCGCCGTCGCGGCGGCGCTGGGGATCGAGCAGCTGCGGCGCGCACGACGCCGTGCCGTGCCGGCCGCGGTCGCCTGCGTCGCGTTGGTGCCGGCGCTGCTGCTCACGCCGCGATGGGACGTCGCCGTGCTGGCGGCAGCAGCCGCGGCCGGGTGTTGGCTCCTGGCGCTGCGCCGCTTCCCCGCCGGCGTCGCGGTGCTCGCCGCCGCGCTGCTTCTCGACCTCGTGCCTTGGGGGCGGCCGCAGCTGCCGGCCGCGGACGCGGCGAGCTTCTACCCGCTCACCGGCACGATCCGCGCCGTCAAGCGCCAGATGCGGCACGGGCCGTGGCGCGCCGTCGCCGAGGACCTCCTCGTCTACCCGTCGCTGCTGCCGGTCTACGGCATCGCCGACGTGCGCCCGCACAACCCGCTGGCGGTGCGCGAGCAGCTCGCGGTGCTCGGCCGCGCCTTCGGCTTCGCGCCCGGCGGCGCCTACGAGAGCTACTTCTCGCGCTTCGGCAACGTCGAGCACCCGCTGCTGGACTTCCTCAACGTGCGGGTCGTGCTCACCAACCCGTACCTCCCCGCCAAGCGCCGGCTGGAGCGCGTCTACGGCCCCGACCCGCGCGTCTTCGAGGTGATGCGCAACCCCGACGCGCTGCCGCGCTGGTTCCTCCCCACCGCCGCGGAGGCGGTGCCGAAGCGGCGCGTGCTCGACATGGATCGGCGGTCTCGTCGACGCCCGCCGGGTGGCGCTCCTCGCCGAGGAGACGCGGGGCTGGCTGCCCGCGCCGCGTGCCTGGCAGGCCGATGCCGTGCAGGCGTTGCGCGAGGTGCCCGGCGACCTCGAGCTGCGCGTGGGCGGCACCGGCGAGCGGCTGCTCGCCACCTCGCTGCCCGGGCCGGGCGGCTGGAGCGCGCGCGGCGGCGACGGCAAGCTGCCGGTGCTCACCGTCAACGGCGCCTTCGTGGGCGTCCGCGTCCCGGCGGGCGTCGAGCGCGTCCGGCTGCGCTACGTGCCGCCCGGGCTGTGGCCGGGGGTCGCCCTCGCCGTCGTCGGCGCGCTCGGCCTGCTCGTCGTCGCTACCAGGTCGGCGCCTGTTTGGTCGCGAGGAAGTGGGCGATCCCGCGCTGGCAGTCGGCGCTGAGGCGCGCCTGCGCGTTCTGCTCGGCGGCGAGGTCGAGCGCCTCGTCGAGCGGCCGGCCGAGCAGGTCGAGCAGCAGCCGCTTGGTGCGCGCGATCGACTGCGCGCTGGCGTCGGCGAGCACGTCCTTGACGAGGGCGAGCCCCGCCTGCTCGAGGTCGGTGCGCGGCACCACGCGGTTGACGAGGCCGACGCCGAGCGCCTCGCGCGCATCGAGCAGCCGCGGGAAGAGCAGCAGCTCGCGCAGGTCGCTGCCGCGCACGCGCAGCGGGAGGAAGGTGGCCACCAGCGCCGCCACGAAACCGATCTTCACCTCCGAGTACATGAAGCGCGCGTCGTCGGCGGCGACGCACGAAGTCGTGGGCGGTGGCGAGACCGCAGCCGCCGGCGATGCAGGCGCCCTGCACCAGCGCCACGGTGAGCGCCTCCTGCCGCAGCACGGCGGCGAAGAGGTCGCGCAGCCGGCGCGAGTCGGCGCGGTTGTCGTCCAGCGTCGCCGTCTGCAGCGAGCGCAGGTGGGCGAGGTCGGCGCCGGCCGAGAAGTGGCGCCCGGCGCCGGCGAGCACCACCGCGCGCACGCCCTCGTCGAGCAGCGGCCGCGAGTAGAGCTCGGTGAGCGCGGCGACCAGCGCCGGCGACAGCGCGTTGGCGCGCTCGGGCTCGTCGAGCGTGGCCCACAGCTGGTCGCCCTCGCGGCGCAACGTGAGCTCGCGCGCAGCTTGCGAGCGCGACTGCCGAGAGGTCGAGCGGTCGCTCACGATCCGCCGGCTTCCCCGCTCGGCGCGCCGCCGCCGCTTCCCTCGCTACCTGGCCCGCGGCCGAACATCCCGGTGCGCGGCACCCGCACCCCGTGCTCGGTGGGGATGAGCTCGGCGGGCACCTCGATCTCCATCATCAGCAGCCCCTGCCCGTGCGTCTTCCCCTGCGCGTCGGTGAGCAGCGACAGCGTGCCGCCGCCGCCGAGCGAGTCGTGGAGGAGGAAGTTGAGCGCCAGCAGGTTGGGCACCTCGAAGCGCTCGACCTCGCCGCGGCAGACCTGGCGGAAGTGCGCCTTGACGCGCTCCGCCGTCACCTCGCGGCGGATCACCTCGTAGAGCGACGGCGAGTCGGCGATGAGGCCGACGTTGCTGGCGTCCCCCTTGTCGCCCGAGCGCGCGTGGGCGATGAGGTGCAGCGGCACTCTCACGAGGCGGCTCCTCCGCGACGGTGGAGTCGCGCGAAGAGGAGCACCGCAACCGCGGCGATCGCCAGCGCCGCCGCTCCCGCTTGCGCCGTGAGCGGGCGCGTCAGCAGTGGCATGTAGATCGGCCAGAGCAGCGCGCGGTAGCCGAGGTCGAGGACTTCCCGGTGCCGCTCCACCAACGTGCCGAAGGCGAGCAGCGCCAGCGCCGCCCAGCCGAGCGCCACCGCGGTGCGCGCCGGCACGCTCCATTCGCGCACCCACGCGGCGCGCAGCAGCAGCGCGTGACCCGCGCCGGCGACGATCGCCCACCCCGCGAAGTCGAGACGGTCGGCGAGCGCGCTCGCCAGCATGCCGAGCGCGAAGAGCGGCAGGGTGCCGGCGAGCAGCGACGCGTACCAACCACGCGGCGCCCGCGACCACTTGGGGTCCGAGAGCACCGGTTCGCCCGCGACCCGTGGCGCAGCAACGCTTCGTTCAGTCTGGGCAAGCGGCGCCTCGACCGCGAGCGGCGTCGCGTCGACGATCTGCGCCTCGACGCTCACGGCTCGGTCACCGTCACCCGGATGCCGGGCTCCACCGCCTCGCGGGCTACCAGCGCCGGCCAGTAGGCCACCACTTCCTGCGGCTTGGGGCGGCCGCCGGCGAAGCCGGTGACGCCCGGCGGGCCCGGCGGTGACGAGCGGCGCGAGCTCCATGCCGAAGCGCTCCACCTTGGCGCGGTCGCCGTCGCGCACGCCCAGGCGCAGCACCACCTCGGGCGGCTCGTCGGGCGCCGGCAGGATGCCCGGCAGGCAGGCCGAGACGCCGACCAGCTCGACCTCGCGCTGCTCCTCGGCGAAGGTGACGCCGGCGCGCTCGAGCCGCTTCCAGACCACGTCGGCGCACAGGCGCGCCTTGTCCACCGCCCGCGGCCCCGAGACCGTCAGCTGCCCGCTCGCCTTGTAGCCGCCGAGGTGCGAGGCGGAGATCTTGAGGAACGGCGTGCTCGGCCGCCCGCGGATGCCGGAGACCCGCACGCGGTCATGGCCTTCCTGTTCCAGCTGGATGCTGGTGAAGTCGGCGACCACGTCGGGGGTGATGTAGGCCGTGGGGTCGCCCATCTCGTAGCAGAGCTGCTCGGCCACCGTCTCGACGGTGACCATGCCGCCGGTGCCTTCGTGCTTGGTGACGGTGAAGCTGCCGTCGCCGTGCGACTCGACGATCGGCGCGCCGACGTCCCACAGCTCGGGCACCTCCCACCAGCGCGAGAAGTTGCCGCCCGTGCACTGCGGGCCGCACTCGATGATGTGACCGGCGACGGTGCCTGCCGCGAGCAGGTCCCAGTCCTGCTGCCCCCAGCCGTGCTCGAAGGCCATCGGCGCCAGCGCCAGCGCGGTGTCGGTGACGCGGCCGCAGAGCACGATCTGCGCGCCTTGCCGCAGGGCTTCCACCACCGGCCAGGCGCCGAGGTAGGCGTTGGCGCTGGTCACCTGCGCGAGCTGGGGCGCCAGCGGCTCGCCGCTGTCCATGTGACGCAGCTCGTGGCCGGCGGCGACGAGCTCCGGCAGCCGCGGCAGCACGTCGTCGCCCTCGACGACGCCGACGCGGAGGCCCGAGACGCCGAGCTCGCGCGCCACGGCGAAGATCGCTTCGCGACAGGCCGACGGGTTGAGGCCGCCGGCGTTGGTGATGACGCGCACGCCGCGCGCGACGAGCTCGGGCAGCACGCGGCGGATGAAGCCGACGAAGTCGGTGGCGTACCCCTTCGTCGGGTCCCTGAGCTTCTGCCGCATCATGATCGACAGCGTCACCTCGGCGAGGTAGTCCATGCCGATGTAGTCGATGGGGCCGCGGCGCAGCAGGTCCACCGGAGCGTCGACGTTGTCGCCCCAGAACCCCTGGCCGTTGCCGATCCGGATCGCTTTCTTCACACCGGGATCGCTTTCTTCACGCAGCGACGCTCTTCATGGCCTGCGGGGAGGTTATCGCAGAGCCCCTATGCGCCGCCCAGGCGAGGACCGCCGCCATCGCCAGCCACTCGACGACGTGCACGGCCTCGACGGCGACGGCAACGGCGGGACCGAAGTCGTCGAACAGGCGCGTGGGCAGCAGCTCGGCCGCGATGGCCGCCGCGAGCACGAACGCCGCCGTGCGACGGAGGGGCGCTGGCGCCGGGAGGGCGCCCGACGCGAGCCGCAGGAGGGCAACCATCGGCGCCAGCGCCAGCAAGTCGTCCACGTAGTAGTGGTAGGTGAAGACGCGTGCGACCACCGCGCCTACGCCGAGGAGGAGCCAGGGATCGGCGCGGCGAAAGCGCCAGGACCAGAGGGCGAAGAGCGCCAGCACCAAGAGCCCTAGCGGGAGCGCGAGCGAGCTCCACCCCAGCCAGACCGCCGCGTCGGCGACGCTGCCGTAGCCGCGCCCCATGTGGAGCTGGGCGTTCTCCATCCACGTCGCCAGCAATCGAACCCCTGGTTCGGGCTGGGACGCGAGCGCGGCGAGCGTCGCCGCGACGTACAGCGAGGCCGCTACGACGGCTGAGAGCGGCGCGCCGGCAATCGCCAGCAGCCAGAACCACGGCGCGGTCAGCGTCGGCTTGACGAGCGAGAGCGCGAACAAGCCACCGGCGAGGGCTACCCCGACGGCGCGACCGCGGTAACGCCGAGCCAAGAGCACACCACCGAGGCCGCAGGCGAGCGCCGGCAACCCGAGCTGTCCGACGCCGAGGGTCAGCGCCGTGCCGTACGCGGCCCACGGCAGGACCGCGGCGAGCGCGCGGGCGCCCGGCCGCCGCACCGCGCTAACGGCCATGACGGAGATCGCGGCCAAGGCGGCGAGGGAGACCACCAGCCAGATCGCGCGCAACGTCGGCCACTCGAGCCGGCCGATCAGCGGCGCCAGCAGCGCGTAGGTCGCCGGCGGGTAGTTGCTCTTGGTCGCCTCGTAGACGGGCAGGCCGGCCGCCCAGCGGCTGGCCTCGACCCAGCGCATGTGGAGGTCGAAGGCGGCGGCGTAGGACGTGCCGGCGACGAGCTCGCGCGCCTGTAGGAACACCCGCTTGGCGCCCGCCGCGGCGAGCAGCAGCGCGGCCAGCCAGACGAGGCGATCGCCGCGCGAGATCTGCACTCAGCCGCCGGCTGGCCGCAAGACGAAGAGGTCGTCGCGCTCGCGGAAGCCGTAGCGGCCGTAGAACGAACGGCTGCGCTCGCTCGGCCACAACAGAATCGCGTCGACGTTCTCGTGCCGACACCAAGCGAGCGCGGCCTCGATCAGCAGCGCGCCGATGCCGCCATCACGCCGCTCGGGGACGACGTAGACGTTGGTCACGTAGGCATGCTGCTCCGGCTCGGCCACCGGGTTGGGAAGCTTCTCGACGCGGTAGAGCCACAGGTTGCCGACGATCTCGCCGTCCGCTTCCGCCACCCAGCAGTGCCACCACGCATCACCGGCGAGCCGGTCGACCATCCAGACCTCGCAGCGCGCGAGGAACGCGTCCTCGTCCTCGGCCGGCGCGCGGTGCTCGGAGCGGAAGTCGTAACGCAGCCGCGCCAGCGCCGGCGCATCGGCGACAGTGGCACTGCGCACCGTGACAGCGGACGTCGACGACGACATCGGCTCCATCCGCCTACGTCTGCAGCACGCCGGTCTTGAACTCCGGGAGCTCGGGGTTGCAGGCGGCGGCGGCGAAGCTCGCGGACACCACCTCGCGCGTCTTCGCCGGGTCGATGAGGCCGTCGACCCACAGGCGCGCCGCGGCGTAGCGCGGGTCCATGGCGCGGGTGTAGCGGGCCTGGATGTCGGCGAGGAGCGCGGCCTTCTCCGCCTCCGGGACGTCGTCGCGGCGGCCGAGCTGGATGGCGAGCAGGGTCTTGCTCGCCTGCTCGCCGCCCATCACGGCGATCGACGCCGACGGCCAGGCCCAGGCGAAGCGCGGCGCGTAGGCCTTGCCGCACATGGCGTAGTTGCCGGCGCCGTAGGAGTTGCCGACGAAGACGGTGACCTTCGGCACCACCGAGTTGGCGACGGCGTTCACCATCTTGGCGCCGTCCTTGATGATGCCGCCGCGCTCGGCGCGGGTGCCGACCATGAAGCCGGTGACGTCCTGCAGGAAGAGCAGCGGGATGCCCTTCTGGTTGCACAGCTCGACGAAGCGGGCGCCCTTGTCGGCCGAGTCGGAGTAGAGGACGCCGCCGATCTGCAGCTCCTTCTCGCCCTTGGTGCCGACCTTCTTGTGCACGATCGAGCGCTGGTTGGCGACCACACCCACCGCCCAGCCGTCGAGCCAACCGGTGCCGCAGACGAGGGTCTGGCCGTAGGTGGGCTTGTACTCCTCGAGCTCGCTGCCGTCGAGCAGCCGCGCCAGCAGCTCGTGGGTGTCGTAGGGGCGGCTGCGGTCGACCGGCAGCACGCCGTAGAGCTCGTCGGGCGAGCGCAACGGCGGCCGGCTCTCGCGGCGGGCGAACGGCGCCCGCTCGCCGGCTTTGAGCTGCGCCATCTGCCGGCGGATCATCGCCAGGCAGGTCGCGTCGTCGGGGTGGCGGTGGTCGACGACGCCCGAGACGTCGCACTGCACGAGCGCGCCGCCGAGATCCTCGACCTCGACGCTCTCGCCGATGGCCGCCTTCACCAGGTGCGGGCCGGCGAGGAAGATCGAGCCGGTGCCCTCGACGATGTGCGCCTCGTCGCTCATGATCGGCAGGTAGGCGCCGCCGGCCACGCAGGGGCCCATGATCGCCGCCATCTGGAAGACGCCGAGGGCGGAGAGCCGGGCGTTGTTGTAGAAGATCCGCCCGTAGTGCTCGCGGTCGGGGAAGATCTCGTCCTGCATGGGCAGGAACACGCCCGCCGAGTCGACGAGGTAGACGACCGGCAGCCGGTTGTCGAGCGCCACCTCCTGCGCGCGCAGCACCTTCTTGATGCCGAGCGGGAACTTGGCGCCGGCCTTGACGGTGCTGTCGTCGGCGACGACCACGGTCGGGCGACCGTGAACGTCGCCGACGACAGCCACCACTCCGGCGCCCGGCGCGCCGCCGTGCTCCTCGTACATCCCCCACGCCGCCCAGAGGCCGATCTCGACCGGCGTGGTGCCGGGGTCGAGCAGCGCCGCGACGCGCTCGCGGGCGGCGAGCTTCCTGCGCTCGCGCTGCCGCCGCTGCGCCTCGGCGCCGCCGCCCAGCCGCAGGCGCTCCTCCTCGGCCGCGAGCTCGGCGAGGCGGGCGCGCCAATGGGCGTCGCGGCGGGCGAAGCTCGTCGTCGCGCTTCGAGGCGGCTTTGCAGGACGGCCAGCGGTGCTCCTCTCCGGTCGCGCGAGATTCTACGTCGCGGTCATCGCTGCGATCGGCATGCGCTACAATCGGCGAGTGCGCGTGCGTCTGCTCGCCTTCGCTTCCGCCGCCGACGCCGTCGGCGGCGCCGAGCAAGACCTCGAGGTGCCCGCCGGCACGACCGTGGCCGCGCTGCGCGAGCTGCTCGGCGCGCGCCACCCGGCGCTGCGGCTGCTGCTGCCGCGCCTCGCGGTGGCGGTCGACGGCGAGGTGGTGGGCGACGAGGCGCCGCTGGTCGACGGCGTCGAGGTGGCGCTGCTGCCGCCGGTCTCGGGCGGACGCGGCCCGCTGGCGCGCCTCACCGACGACCCGCTCGATCTTGCGGCCGTCGTCGCCGAGGTGGCCGGTCCCGACTGCGGCGGCGTGGTGACCTTCGTCGGCACCGTGCGCGACGCGCACGCCGGGCGGCCGGTGGCGCGGCTCGTCTACTCGGCGTACCGTGCCGATGGCGGAGCGGCGGCTCGCGGCGCTCGCCGCCGATCTCGAGCGGCGCCACGGCGTGCGGCTCGCCGTGGTGCACCGCCTCGGCACGCTGCTCCCCGGCGAGGCGAGCGTGGCGATCGCCGCCGCGGCGCCGCACCGCGAGGCGGCGTTCGCGGCGACGCGCGAGTGCCTCGAGCGGCTCAAGCGCGAGGTGCCGGTGTGGAAGCGCGAGCACTACGCCGACGGCAGCGCCCGCTGGCGCGAAGAGGAGCCGCTCCTGAAGTCCAGGGAGGCCGCTGTTAGCATCCCGCCATGAAGCGCCAACGCCACCCGCTGCCGTTCGCCGCCCTCTTCCTCGCCCTCTTCGCCGCCTGCGCCTCGACGGCGCCGCCGGCGCCGGTCGCGCCGCCACCTGCCGTCGTCACCGCGCCGGCCCCGAGCGCACCACCGGCGGCCGCGGCCGCGGCCGCCGCCACGGCCCGCCTCGCCGACGACGTCGCGCTGGGTGCGCGACTCGGCGGAGTACCGCGCCCTCGCCGCGCAGGCCTACGCGCTGGCAGGCCGGCGGCTCGACGAGCTCGTCGCCGGCCGGCAGCCCGGCACCTGGGCGGTGTCGCTCGACGTCGACGAGACGGTGCTCTCCAACCTCCAGCACGAGGTCGACCTCGAGGCCGTCGGCGGCGCCTTCGACGAGGGCTCCTGGCAGGAGTGGGTCGCTGCGCCGCGCCGCGACCCGTGCTGCCCGGCGCCGTCGACGTTCCTCGAACGCGTGCACCGCCTCGGCGGCCGCATCGCGCTGGTCACCAACCGCGACGAGGTCGATGCGCGCCGACACCGAGGCCAACCTGCGCGCGGAGGGCGTTCCCTTCGACCTGCTGCTGCTGCGGCCCGAGCCCCGACAAGGGCGCCAAGGAGCCGCGCTGGGACGCCGTCGAGGCGGGCACCGCGGCGCCGGGAGCTGCCGCCGCTCGAGATCGTGCATGTGGGTGGGCGACAACATCCGCGACTTCCCGGGCGGCGACCAGTCGCTGCGCAACGCGCCGCCCGAGGCGCTGGCGGCGTTCGGCGACCGCTTCGTCATCCTCCCCAACCCGATGTACGGCTCGTGGAAGCCGGCAACGGCCACCGGCGCCAGCTCCACCGGCGTCAGTGCCGGTGGCTGCGTCGGACGACGCCTCCGACGGCAAGGTCTACGTCGACGGGGTGACGGCGATGCTCGAGAAGTCGCTACCGGCCAGGCTCCACGTCGAGATCCGGGGCAACCTCACCGACGGCTGCGTCCGCCTGCAGGACCCGGAGGTCACCCGCCAGGGGCGGACGTTCCATATCGCCCTCCCCGCCACCCGGGAGAAGAGCAAGCTCTGCACCCAGGCCCTCGTCCCCTTCGAGCTCGCCGTGCCGGTGACCATCACCCGCCTCCCCAGGGGCACCTACACCGTCGAAGCCGGCGGCAAGACCGACCGCTTCACCCTCGAACTAGACAACTAGCGCCGCCTCAGCCGCGGCGCGATCTCGCCGCGCCTGATCGTAGGCTGCGGCTGCCGCGACGGCGATCCGCGTCTTATCGGGACCCCCTTCTCCCCGGCGAGGGGAGAAGGGGGCTGGGGGATGAAGGGTGGCAGACCAACTCAGCCGGCAGAAAAAAAAAGTGGGCGCTTGGGGAGCGCCCATGGAGAAAAGGGTGAGGCGCCCATAATACCGATTTGGGAGCGGAGCGCAAGTGCCCTGAGTCTCAGCCGTCAAAATGTGGGGTTACGGTGCCAGCCCCTCCGGAGACGGCGCCGGCGCCGGCCAGGGCGCGCCCGGCGGGGGTGGCGGGCCGCCCTTGATCCACTCCGCGAGGCCGGCGTCGAGCTCCTCCCAGGAGCGGCCGAGCGCCGCGGCCAGCGCCTCCGGCGCCGGCGGCACCCCCGACGCCACGTCGCGCAGGAAGCGGCGGAAGGGCGTCGCCAGCTCGCCGGCGAGTAGGTAGCGGACGAAAAAGCTCGCCTCGGCGTAGCCGAGCCCCGCCGGACGCAGGGCGTGGAACTCGGCGTCCTCCATCGCCACCAGCCGCGCCAGCGGCACCAGACCGCCGCGCGCCGAGCTGCGCGCCGCAGCAGCTCGCGCGAGGCCTCGCCGCCGTGCACCTCGAAGAAGCTGCCGGAGCGCAGCGTCGTGCCGCTGACGGTGCCCGGCTCGACTCCCGTCGAGGCGCCGATCCGCGACTCCGCGAGGTCGTCGGCCATCCCCTCGTCGAGCCACGGCGGCAGCGCCGGGCCGAGGCCGCGGCGGCCGAGCGCGTGCACCAGCTCGTGGACGAGCGTCGTGCGCACGTCCTCCTGCAGCCGCCCCTCTCGGTAGAGGGCGACGACGCCGCCGGCGAAGTGCCCGGTCTCGGCCGCGGGACCGCCGGTGCGCGCGAGGTACTGCTCGTAGCTGCCGCGGCGGCGGAAGAGGACCACCGTCTCCGCCGGCGCGCCGGCGAGCGCCAGGCCGTAGCGCGAACGGTAGGCGTCCTCGACGGCGCCGGCCGCGCGGTCGAGCAGGATCAGCAGCGCCGGCTCGTCGACGTCGGTGAGCAGCGCGTACGGCCCGAGCTTGCGCGTCTCGAGGCCGGCGGCCACGCCACCGTCGCTGGCGGCGAGCACGTCGCGCGCCGCGGCAAGCAGCGCCGGCTCGGCGGCGCGGCCGCCCACCGGACGCACCGGCTCGACGGCGCTGCCGAGCGGCGGCCCGGCCGCTCTCGGCCGCTCGCGGACCCACCCCTCCCGGCCGTGCCAGCGCACGCGACGCCACTCGCCCTGCGCCGCGAGCACGGAGACGTTGGCGATCGCGCTCACCTCGGCCACCACCGGCGCGGTCCGCGACGGCCGCGCCCGCAGCACGTCGCCCGGCTGCAGCCACAGCTCGGGCCACACGCCCGCCGGCAGGTCGCGCCGGACCCGCCGGCGCCGCTGTCGTCGCGGCGCGCGGCGGAACGACGACCCGCACTCGCGGGACCGGATCGCGCCGCGCCGGCGGTGCGGCGTGCCGCTCGCGCACGGCGCCGATCCACGAGCCGACAAGCGGCCACGCCGCCGCCCGCGCCAACGTCGGCGACCGCGGGTAGAGCCCCGCCCACGCCTCCACACCGGCGGCAAGCGCGGCCGCGGTCAGCGCCAGGACGCCGAGAGCGGCAAGCGCCAGCAGCCAGCCGCGGTGCATCCCGCCATTGTCGCCTGGCCCCACCCGCGCGGGCGAAGCCCGCTGCCGCCCCCCACCCGACCCCCTCCCCTAGGTTTGGGCTTCACCCTTCACCCCTATCCCCCTTCCCCCTGCCCCTCCAGGGGCAGGGGCGCCGCCACCCGCGACTACCGGCGCTGCTCTTCCAGCCGCTTCTCGAGATCGCGCAGCCGCCGCTCGAGCGCTTCGATCTTGCCCTGCAGGCGAACGCGCTCGTCTACCGCGCGCTCGATGCGCACTCCCACCCGCGGGTCGGCGAACGCCTGGGCCAGGTCGGAGCCGAGCTGCTCGCCCCAGCGCCCCATCTCCTCGCCGAACTTCTCCCAGTCCTTGGCGTTGGGGACGACGACGACGGTGCCGTCGCCGTCCTCGTCCTCCAGCAGGTGCCCCTCCATCAGCTTGCCCAGCTCGAGCACCCTCCCCTCGCGTTCGACGAGCGTCGCCTGCAGCTGCCGGCGAGCGCCGTCGCGCACGATCTCGAGCGACACCACGTCGCCGGTCTTGCGCGGGGCGACGATCTCGCGCAGGTCCCACCAGCCCTTCACCGGCTTGCCCTCGATGGCGACGAGCACGTCGCCGACGAGGAGGCCGGCGAGCGCCGCCGGGCTGCCGCTCTCCACGTGCGCCACCAGCACGCCGGCGTCGTCGCCGGCGTCGAAGTGGCGGCGCAGCTCGGGCGTGAGCTCGAGCAGGTCGACGCCGAGGAAGCCGCGCTTGCCGGCGACGAGCAGCGGACGTCCCGTGCGCGCGCGCAACGACGGCGCGCTCGCGGACGCGGGCGTCGCCGGCGGCGCGGGTCGCGGTCGCGCGCGCCTCGGCGCTGGCCGCTCGCGCTTCGGCGCCGGCGGAAGGGCTGGCGGCGGCGGGCGCCGGCAGCGCGGCCCCGACGAGAAGCAGCGCGGGCAGCAAGCGCGGGAAGCGCCGCCGATCGAAGAACGAGTGCGGGTAGCTGTGGGCCATGAACGCGTCTCCTCGTGGGCTCATCGATGGTTGAGTTCGTTCGGACTTGCGATGCTTGCTCAGCGCCTGCCGACGCCGAGCGTCACGCCGGCTCCCGGCGCCGCGGCAATGGGCAGCGAGGAGAGGTCGAGCACGACGTCGACCTGCTCGTTGCCGCCGAGGTAGAGCACCGGCGCCGCCTTCGCCACCTCTTCGTGCAGCGCCGCGAGCTCGCGCTGCGAGCGCCTGCCGACTCCGCGCGCAGCGCGGCGCGCCGCTGCTCTTGCTGCCAGGCCTGCCGGCCCGGCGGTGACGCCCCACAGCCCGCCCGCGAGCACCGCCATCGCCGCCGCGGCGGTGACCCAGGCGGGCACTCGATAACGACCCTCGGGGAATGGCGCGGCGGGCGAGCCGGCCGATCGAGCCGCGCCAGCACGCGCGCGGTGAACGCCGGTCCCGGCGTCGCCGCGGGCAGGCCGCGCAGCGCCTCGCGCAGGCCGTCGTCGCGGTCGCTCGAGCTGCTCACTCATCCGCTGCTCCTTCTCGCCAGTAGGGCAGCGAGCGCGTGCGCGCAGCCGCTCCCGCCCGCGGTGGAGGCGCGACTTGACGGTGCCCTGGCGGCAACCGAGCAGGGCCGCGATGTCGGCGCAGCTCCAGTCCTCGATCTCGAACAGCACCAGCGGCACCCGGTAGCGGAAGGGGAGCCGCTGCAGCTCGCGGCGCACCCGCTGCTGCAGCTCGCCGCGCAGCAAGGCGGCCTCGCCCAGCGGCGGCGCGTGGTGGCCGTTGCCGTTGGCGACCATCGGCAGCATCAGGCGCCAGCGGCGGCGCCGGCGCTCGTCGCTGCGCAGCAGGTTGGTGCCGATGCGGAAGAGGTAGGGCAGCAGACGCCCCTCCTCGCGGTAGCCGCCCGCGGCCTGGAAGAGGCGCACGAACGACTCCTGGGCCAGCTCCTCGGCGCGGTCGCCGCTGCCGCAGAGGCGGCCGAGGTAGGCGGTGAGCGGCCGCTGGTGGCGCTCGACGAGGGCGGCGAAGGCCTGGCGGTCGCCGCGCGCCACGCGCCCCATGAGCTCGCCGTCGCTGGAGTCGATCATCGGTGGTGGGATGGCGGCCGCTGCCCGCATCCAACCAACAAACGGACGAACGCGCGAAAGGTTCCGGGGACGCGCGAGAGCCGCGCGGAGCGGGCGGTGGCGCCGGCTAGAGCAGCGCGAACGTCACCGTGACCTTGGCGACCAGGCGCTCCTCCTGCAGCACCTCGCCCTCGGCCACCGCCAGCGTGCGGCCGCGGCGCAGCAGCTTGCCGCGGCCGATCAGCCTGCCCGGCCGCGCTCGCGTGAGCAGCGTCAGCGACACCGCGGCCGGCACCACCGGCGCCCCCACCGCGCCGGCCGCCGCCACCTCGGCCACCGTCGCCAGCACCGCGAAGTGGATGGTGCCGGGTGCGACCTCGTGCTCGGGGCGGGTGTCGAGGACCACCTCGCCGTCCTCGCCGGCGGCAAGCCCCAGCACCGCGTTGAAGGAGGGCACGAAGGCAGTATAGCGTCGCGTCCGGCGAGCGACTCGCGGTGACCGACTTCTTCCAAGAACCGCCGCGCCTCTGCAACACGCTGGGACGGCGACCCGCTGCTGCGCTCGCTGCTCGCGGCGCTGCTGCCGCCCGACGTCTTCGCCGCCGTCGAGCCGCACCTGCGCCACCTCGGCGAGCGCGCCGCCGCCGACCTGCTGCCGCTCGCCGCCGCGGCCGAGGCGCAGCCGCCGCGCCACGTGCCGTTCGACGCCTGGGGCCGCCGCGTCGACCGGCTCGAGCTCTCGCCCGGCTGGCTCGGGCTCAAGCGCGTCGCCGCCGAGGAGGGCCTGGTCGCCGCCGGCTACGAGCGCACGCACGGCCCCTGGTCGCGCGCTCTACCAGCACGCGCTGCTCTACCTGTTCAATCCCTCGGCCGCGACCTACCTCTGTCCGCTGGCGATGACCGACGGCGCCGCGCGCCTGCTCGAGACGGCGGCGCCGCCCGAGCTCGCCGCGCGCGCGCTGCCGCGCCTGCTCGCGCGCGACGTCGACCGCTTCTGGACCGCCGGCCAGTGGATGACCGAGCGCGGCGGCGGCTCCGACGTCGGCGGCGGCACCGCCACGATCGCCACGGCCGAAGGCGACGCCATGGACGGCGACGCCGGCGAAGGCAGCCGCTGGCGGCTCTTCGGCAGCAAGTGGTTCACCTCGGCGATCGACTCCGACGTCGCCTTCACGCTCGCGCGGCTGCCGGGCTCGCCGCCCGGAAGCGCCGGGCTCTCCGCCTTCTTCGTCGAGCTGCGCGACGGCGACGGACGACTGCAAGGCATCCGCCTCGAGCGGCTCAAGGACAAGCTCGGCACGCGCGCGCTGCCCACCGCCGAGCTCACGCTCGAGGGGACGCCGGCGACGCTCATCGGCGAGCCCGGCGCCGGCGTGCGCACGATCGCCACGCTGATGAACGTCACGCGGGTCTACAACGCCAACGCCGCCGTCGCCGGCATGCGGCGCGCCGTCGACCTCGCCTGCGACTACGCGCGACAGCGCCGGGCCTTCGGCCGGCCGCTGATCGAGCACGCCGCTGCACCGCGACACGCTGGCGGCGATGCAGACCGAGGTGGCGGCGGGGCTGGTGCTGCTCTTCCGCGCCGCCGCGCTGCAGGGGCGCGAGGAGACGGGTGAGGCGACCGCGCCCGAGCGCGCCCTGCTGCGCCTGCTCACGCCGCTGGTGAAGCTCTCGACCGGCAAGCAGGCGGTCGCGGTGGCGAGCGAGGCGCTCGAGTGCTTCGGCGGCGCCGGCTACGTCGAGGACACCGGCCTGCCGCGCCTGCTGCGCGACGCGCAGGTGCTGCCGATCTGGGAGGGGACGACCAACGTGCTGTCGCTCGACGTGCTGCGCGCCATCGCCCGCGGGGAGGCGTTGCCGGCGCTGCTCGCCGACGTCGAGCGCCGGCTGCGCCTGTCGCCCAACCCGCTCGGCCGGCGCGTGCTGGAGACGCTCGCCGCCACCGCGGTGGCCCTGGAGGCGGGCGCGGCGGACGGCGAGCGCCTCGCCGGCGAGCGCCCGTCGCATCGCCCTGGCGCTCGCCGCCGCGTACGCCGGCAGCCTCCTCGCTCGACCGCGCCGCGGCGGCGGAGGCGCGCGGCGAGTCGACGGCGCCGCAGTGGGCCGCCATAGCGCGCCGCTGGGTGGCGCGCCTGGCGCCGCCGGCGTTGCTCGACACCGGCGAGATCGAAGGGGACCGGCGCCTCGTCGGCGCCGAGAGCGAGCTGCCCTCCAGCCTCGAAGCGCGACCGTCATAATCCCTCGCCGGGCAGGTGACAAACTCCGGTTCATGCGCCTGCCGCTGCAGCGAGCGCTGCTGCCGCTCGTCCTCTATCTGCTGCTGGTCGCGGCGCTCGCCTGGTGGGCCAACGAAGCGCTCGACACGGCTGCCTCGACGGTCATGGACGACACGGCGCAGCTGGTGGCGTCGGAGGTGGCTGCCGCCCTCGACGAGCAGCTGGTCAACGACCTCGTCGAGGGCAAGCCCGGCGACCGCTTCCGGCTCATCGACCAGATCCGCGAGCTCACCGAGCGCTCCGCCACGGTACGGTCGCTGCAGGTCGTCGACCGCCAGGGCGAGATCTTCGCCAGCGAGAGCTTCGTCGGTACCGCCCGCCGGGCGCCGACGCCGGCGCAAGTCTTCGGTAGCCGCCGTGAGCCGATACTCCACACGGAACGCCTCCATGCCGAGCGCGCCGAGGGGCGGCGCGGCCGCGCCTTCGTGCTGCTGCTGCCGCTGCAGCGCAACGGCGCCCTGATCGGCTACCTGCGGCTGGGCCTCGACACCACGCGGCTGGAGCATCTCTACACGGCGCTGCGGCGCCGGCTCTTCTTCGGCGCCCTCGGCGGGTTGGTGCTGGTCGCCGGGCTCTCCTACGCCGTCCACCTCCAGCTGCGACGGCGCAACGATCAACTGGTCGCCGCGCTCGAGCGGGCAGCGATGGGTGGCGAGGGGTTCGAAGCGGCGCCGTCGATGCCGGCGGAGCTCGACCCCGCGCTCGCCGTCGCCGGCCGCCTGGGCCGCGAGCTGCAGCAGGAGCGGCGGCGGAACGTCGCCGCCGGCCGCCGGCTGCAGCGCCTCGCCACCATGATGGACGTCGGCCTCGTGCTGCTGTCGCGCGATCGCCAGGTGGAGTTCGCAACCACCGAGGCGCGTGCGCTGCTGGGGTTGCCGGCCGACCCTTCCGAGGAAGACTGGCGCACCGCATCGGCGCCCCTGGAAAGCTTCTTGCAGAACGGCCCCCAGGACCGGGCCAGCGGCGACCAGGCAGACCTCGAGGTCACGCGCCTGGGCAAGCCTCGCCGCATCCGCTGCCAGGTCTACCCACTCGACGAAGAAGGGAACGCCGGCCACTTGGTGCAACTCCGCGACCGCGAGCTGCTGCATGCCGTCGAGATCGACCTCCGCATGGCGGCGCAGCTGCGCGCCTTGACGCGCGTCTACCGGGGCGTCGCCCACGACCTCCGCGCGCCGCTCAACGCCATGGTGCTCAACCTCGAGCTGCTCCGCCGTTCGCTCGATCCGACGACGCCCAGGCGCGAGGACCTCGAGAGCAAGCAGCAGCGCTGGGTCAACGTCATCGAGCAGGAGCTGCAGCGGCTGCGCCGCGCCCTCGACGTGCTGCTGGCGCAGACGGCGCCGCCGCTGGAGAAGGCCGAGCCCTTCGACCTGCGCGGCGTGCTGGAGGAGATCGAGGCCCTGCTCTACCCGCAGGCGCGGCAGCAGCAGGTGACGCTCGCGGTGACCGTGCCCGAGGAGATGGTCACCATCGTCGCCCTCCGCGACCAGGTCAAGCAGTCGGCGCTCAACATCGCCATCAACGCCCTCGAGGCGATGCCCGACGGCGGCACGCTGGGAATGACGCTCGAGCGCGACGCCGCGCGGGCGCGGATGCGCATCTCCGACACCGGTCCGGGCATCCCGCCGGAGCTTCGCGAACGCATCTTCGACATGCACTTCACCACCAAACAAACCGGCACCGGCATCGGTCTTTACGTGGCGCGCTCGATGTTCGAGGCACAGGGGGGGACCTTGCAGGCGGCCAGCAGCGGGCCCGAGGGAACGACCTTCGAGCTCGAATTACCGCTGACAGGTCCAGGGAGCTGATGAGAATGCTGCACGCCTTGGTAGTCGACGACGACATGCACTCGCTCTCGGCGCTCGCCGAGCTGGTGGAGGCGGAGGGCTTCGACACCGCCACCGCCGACAACCTGGCGCAGGCGCAGGCAGCAGGCTCGAGCAGCGGATGCCGGACGTGGTGCTCTCGGACTTGATGCTGCCCGACGGCCGTGGGCACCGAGCTGCTCAAGGAGCTGCTCGAGGAGCCCACCGTCGAGGTGATCCTGATCACCGGCAAGGCGACGGTGGAGACGGCAGTCGAGGCGTTGCGCCTCGGCGCCTTCGACTACCTCACCAAGCCGATCGACCTCGGCGCGCCTGAAGACGCTGCTCGCCCGGGTCAAGGAGACCCGCGAGCTCAAGCAGGAGGTCTCGTCGCTGCGCGCCGAGCTGCGCGACCTCGGCCGCTTCGGGCCGATGGTGGGCACGGCGCCGGCGATGCAACGCGTCTACGACCTCATCGACAAGGTGGCGCCGACGGAGGCCACGGCCTTCCTCATCGGCGAGAGCGGCACCGGCAAGGAGCTCGCCGCCGAGACCGTCCACCGCCTCTCCAAGCGCCGCAAGGGGCCCTACCTGCCGCTCAACTGCGGCGCGGTGTCGCCGACGCTCATCGAGAGCGAGCTGTTCGGCCACGAGAAGGGGAGCTTCACCGGCGCCCAGCGGCAGCACCGCGGCTACTTCGAGCGCGCCTCCGGCGGCACGCTGTTCCTCGACGAGATCACCGAGATGCCGATCGAGCTGCAGGTGAAGCTCCTGCGCGTGCTGGAGACCGGCCGCATCATGCGCGTCGGCGGCGACCGCGAGGTGGAGATCAACGTGCGGGTGATCGCCGCCACCAACCGCAACGCCGAAGACGCGGTCAAGGACGGCAAGCTGCGCGAGGACCTCCTCTACCGGCTCAAGGTGTTCCCCATCACCCTGCCGCCGCTGCGTGACCGCGAGGGGGACATCGAGACGCTGGCGCAGTACTTCCTGCACAACCTCAACAAGCGCGAGGGGGCCGCGAAGCGCTTCTCGGTCGACACCATGGAGCGGCTGCGCACGCACCACTGGCCGGGCAACGTGCGCGAGCTGCAGAACGTGGTGCAGCGGGCGTTCATCCTCGGCGAGCAGGAGATCACCCCCGACTGCCTGCCGGTGGAGCTGGGCGGCGACGCGCCGATCGCGGGCCCGCACCTGCACCTGAAGGTGGGCACCTCGCTCGAGGACGCCGAGCGGCGGCTGATCCTCGCCACCCTCGACCAGCACGAGGGGGACAAGAAGGTGACGGCCGAGGTGCTCGGGATCAGCCTGAAGACGCTCTACAACCGGCTCAACCAGTACGCCCAGGTCTGAGGGCGCCTGACCGGGCTGACTGTAAATTCTACAAATTGGATCGGCAAGGAGGTCCGCACCCATGAGAGCCAACCGGATCCAATACATCCGCAGCAGCTGGCGCCTGGCCGTAGTGGCCGTCACGCTCGTCGCCGTCGCCGCGTGTTCGAGCACGAAGCCGGTGTCGATGCAGATCGACGACGCCGCGATCAAGACCGAGGTGCTCGCGAACCTGTCGACCAACGGCCGCACGAACCCCTTCCGGCTCGACGTGCAGGTGAGCGAGGGAGTGGTGCACCTCGCGGGCACCGTCGACGACGCCGAGGAGCGTCGTCTCGCCGAGCACGAGGCGATGCGAGTCGACGGCGTGCGGCGGGTGATCAACGACATCAGCGTCGGCGACCCCACCGGCGGCGAGATGGCCGACGACGGCACGATCACCGCCAAGGTCAAAGCGAAGCTGGCCGCGAGCGCCGAGATCAACCCCTTCAACGTCGACGTCGCGACGTCGCAGGGGGTCGTGAGTCTCGTGGGGCGCGTGAAGACCGAAGCGCAGAAAGCAGAAGCCGAGCGCATCGCGCGTGAGACCGAAGGCGTGCGAGGCGTGCGAAACCTGCTCGAGGTCGGCGACCTCACCTGAGGGGCGTGACGCCGGCTGAACGGAGAACAGAGCGAGCGAACCGCGGGCGGCTGTGACCATCCGGCCGGCGCGTGTTGGCGTGGCCGGGGGGCGCCGCCCAGGGGCACGGCTCGCTTTCCGAGAGCTTCGGGCGGGTGCGCTCGCCTTGCCTGCAGGGCGCGCAGCGCACTCGCTGTTATCCAGCGTTCACTCGAAGCGCCCTGCAGGAAGCCCCTGGGCGGCGCCCCCCGGCCACGCCTTACACACGCGCCTTCTTGTGTGGTCGCCGAGCTACCTGTTGGCGAGCTCGGGTGCTGCCGTGGTGATTGAGGCGCTGTACCTCGCGCTCCTTTGTCGTGGCGTGATTCGCCTCGTTGTGCCGCTCGGTTGCCGGGATACGCGCCGCCGACTTTCCCGTCACAACTCGCGCTCCACTGTGGTCGCCAGAGTCTCAGCTGAAGAGAGCCGTCGCGCGACATTTGAGATCACGGCACTCGCCCGTTCGTGGTGTGCCGGCGTCGAGATCGCTTCGCTCCGCTCGCGATGACACGGGAGTCTCCGCGATGCCGTCGCGAGATCGCTCCACAATTCGCAATGCTGCTCGGGCGTCGCTCAGGACGTCGCACCACGTCACTGCAAGGAGCGAAGCGACGAAGCAGTCTCGATCTCCATCGTCATTCCGGCGACCACAGTGGACCGCGAGTTGTGACAGGAAAGTCGGCGGCGCGTATCCCGGCAACCGAGCGGCACGACAGATTCAACGAGTCAACGACAAACGAGCGTGAGGTAGAGAGCGCCAGTCACCACGGCGACGCCTGAGCTCGCCAACCGGAAGCTCGACGACCACCAGTGAAGGCGTTCGCGCGAACCGGTGCCGGAGGGCGCTGCCCAGGGGCTTCCTGCAGGGCGCTTCGAGCGGGTGCCGGGTAACAGCGGCTGCGATGCGCGCCCTGCAGGCAAGGCGAGCGGTGCCGCCCGAAGGTCTCAGAAAGCGAGCCGTGCCCCTGGGCGGCGCCCTCCGGCACCGGTCGCGAACGCCGGCCGGAGACCAGCGGTCGTCAACGAACCACGAGCGTTCTCGGCGCGCAACAAACAGAAACGGCGGCCAGTTTCACCCGGCCGCCGTTCCTCAACGCGAAGCCACGCTCCGCGTCGCGATGATGTCCGCCGACGACTACAGGTCGGCGGCCTTGAGGCTCGCCACCAGCTGCTGGATGACGGGCTTCAACACCTTGTCGAACATCCGCTCGTCGTGGTCCACGCCGCCGCCGAAGCCGCCCACGCGCACGCGGGAGTTACCCTCCTCGCCGCGGCCCTCGTCGGCCCACAGGATCTCGCCCGTCTCGGTGTCGATCAAGCGCGCGTTCATCGCCGCGACGAACGAGTTCTTGTCGACGCTCACGCCGGGGATCCAGCCGCGGCTGGTGCCGACGCTGGGGGTGTCGACGCTGTTCTTGGTCGTGCCGTACTCGGTCACCGCGCCGGTGAGGAAGTAGTTCACGCCGAGCAGCTTGCCGGCGCGGACGGCCGTCTTCGGGTCGATGTCGCCCGACAGGCTGAGGTTCTTCTCCTCCAGCAGGGCCGCGAGCTGCTCGCGGTCGACGACGCGGAAGCGGCCGCTCTTGACCAGCTCGGTGACGAAGACGTCTTGCGCCGCCGTGGCGCCGCCGTGATACCACCACTGGTTGTCGGCCTTGTTCTTGAACTCGAGCACCGCGATCCGCGGCTTGTCCGAGGATGCCGCCTGCACGGCCGCCACGGCGCCAATGGCCAGCGCACAGCACAGAACTGCCACGAGACTCTTTCGCACGTTCGAATCCTCCTTGGGTGTCCGGTCATTGTACCCCCTCGCCCGGCGTTCGCTGGGATGGGGCGCCACACTTCGTTCTCTCGCTAGGATCCGCCGATGATCGTCCGCCGCGACGGCGACCGGCTGCGGCTGGTCACCCAGCCCGACCACGCCGCCTTCGCCGCCGATCTGATCGCCCTGTTCCGCCTCCCCGAGCTCGTCGATCACCCGCGCCGCGCCGCCCTGCTGCGCGCCGTCCGACTGCACGACAACGGCTGGCGCGAGCTCGACGCCGCCCCGCCGGTGGACCCGGCGAGCGGCCTCCCCCACACCTTCATCGACCTGCCGCGCCCGCTCCGCCTCGAAGTCTGGGAGCGCGGCACCGCCCGCTACGTCGACTCCGACCCCTACACCGCCCTCTTGACCACCGAGCACGCTCTCACCCTCTTCGCCGGCGAGGCCGCCACTGACGGCTGGCGCGAGCTGCTCGCCCGCCTCGCCGACCGCCGCGGGGAGCTGCTCGCCCGCTGCGGACTGGGAGCCGACGACCTGGCTGCCGACTACCGCTTCCTCGACCTCGCCGACCGCCTCTCGCTCGCCGTCTGCAACGGCTGGAGCGAGCCGTTCGCCCGCCACGGCTTCACCGCCCGGCTGGGGGACGAGGGGCTCGCCCTCTCGCCCTTCCCGCTCGCCGGCGCCACCACCTTCGAGGTCCAATGCCGTTGGGTGGACACCCGGCGCTACGCCGGCGACGGCGAGCTTGCTGTCGCCCTCGCCGGCGCGCGCTGGACGTCGTTCCCTCTACGCGTGGTACCCGCCGCTTACGGCTCAGCCGGTGCGGCTTCCTGACGCCTACTGCTCCTCGAGCTCCACCTCGACCGGCACCTCCTGGCCGGGGATGCCCTCGAAGTGGACCTCCTCGCCCTGGTAGCCGGGCCGCACCACCTCCACGCGGTGGCTGCCGGGGGCGACCACCAGGCCCGCCGAGAGCTGCTCGAGCTCCCTCGCCGTGCCGAGGAAGTTGCCGTCGAGGTAGACCGAGGCGTCGTCGGGGCTGACGTCGAGGCGCAGCCGCGCCGCGTTGCCGCCCTCTGGGATCAACCCGCCGTTGTTGCCCTCGGGGGCCACGGCAGGCGGCTGGTCGCTCTCGTCCTGGCGGCGCGCCAGTCCTCGTGACGGCGCGCCGCCTCCTCGCGCTCGGAGTCGCGGCGCAGCCGCTCGTCGCGGTTCACCGTCGACTTCGAAGGCAGGTCCTCGGGGCGCACCGCCTCGCCGCGCTGCAGGCGGTCCTCGACGTCGATCACCAGCCCGTCGTAGATGGAGTACTGGCGGGCGAGCGTCTGGAAGCCCGGCAGGTAGAAGACCACGTCGTAGGTGCCGCGAGGCAGCCAGAGGTAGGTCGGGAAGCCGTCGAAGTCGTCGGCGGTGCCGACGCGCTCGCCGTCGACGTAGATCTCGGTCTCGCCCGGCCAGATGTCGACGTCGAGGGCACCGTAGCCGCCGTCGCGCCCGCCGCCTTGGTACGGGCGGTCGTAGAGCACGCCGGCCGGGCCCCACGGCCACCACCAACCGCCCCAGCCCCACCCCCAACCGTAGCCGTAAGGGTAGCCGTAGCCGTAGTACCAGGGGTTGTAGTACCCACCGTAGCCGCCGTAGTAGCCGCCGCCGTGGTGGTGCCCGTTGCCACCGTGCGAGCGGCCGCCGTGGCTCGGCTGGCGCCCGCCGACCTCGCCCGCACCCGGGCGCGGCACCGCGGTGCGGCCGCCGCCGTCATTCGATCCGCTGCTGGCGCCGCCGTCGCTCGGCGCCGGCTTGGTGCCGCCGCCGCCGCCGCTCCACGATCCGCTCGAGCTCGAACCGCTCGAGCCGCCGCCGCGCGAACCGCCCGATCCCGAGTGCGATCCGGAGCCGCCCGAGCTACCTCCGGATGTCCCCCGCGTGGAGACGCCGCCGTCACTCCGCGTGGACGCCCCGCGGCCCGCTTCCGCCGACTGCGGCAGCGCGATCAGCAGCGCGAACGCCCCCGCCGCGACCGCCAGCCCGCTCCTCCCGCTCATCGCTAACCTCAAGCTGTCCATGACCTTTCATCTCCTCCTGGGGCACCCCGCCCATCCGTTCCCAGCCGCGCCGTAGCCCTCGGATGTAGTAGTGGCGGAGTGTTTCGTCCCACAGTTTGGGTGTGCGCACGGGAAGATTTTGCAAGGCCCGAACCATCCCTTCGCGGAGGCGCTGCGGCGCGCGCGGCGGCAGCGCCGGCGGCCCGTCCGCCGAGAGCCCGAGGAAGCCGCCCAGCTCGGGGTGGAGGTGGAAGAAGACGACCGCCGACTCCCCCGCCTTCTCCTGGCGGCGGCTGAAGCGCGCGAAGTCGGTGGGGTGCAGGTGGGCCGTGCGCGCCGACGGCTCGTAGACCATGGTGAGGCCGCGCCGGTGCAGCCGGTAGGAGAGCTCGACGTCCTCCCAGGCGGCGTGCGGGAAGCGCGAGGTCGAACGGCTCGGCGAGCAGCAGCGCGCGCGGCAGCGAGACGTTGGAGGTGTAGAAGAAGTTGAACGGCACCTTCTCCGGCTCGTCGATGAGCGCGTAGCCGAACTGCAGCCCGTGCTCGTTGATGTAGCGCAGGAACGGCGTCATGCGCATGCGCCGGTGCCAGCCCGTGTAGCCGAGCACGGCGAGCGGCCCGCGGCCGCGCCTCGCCTCGTGAGCGGCGGCGTGCGCCGCGAGCCAACCCGGCTCCGGCACGGTGTCGTCGCCGAGGAAGGCCACCAGCTCGCCGCTCGCCGCCGCGACGCCGGCGTTGCGGGCGGCGGCCGGGCCGTGGTTCTGCTGCCGCAGCACGTGGAGCGCTAGCGGGCCGCGGTAGCCGGCGAGGAAGTCCGGCGTGGCGTCCTGCGAGCCGTCGTCGACCACCACCACCTCGAAGGCGGGGGCCGCGCGCTGGGCGGCGAGCCCGGCCAGCACCTCCGGCAGGACGTCGAGGCGCTCGTAGGTGGGGATCACCACCGACACCGCAGGCATAGGTCCAGCGTAGGGCCGGCCCGCGGAGGGGTCAAGCTCGACTGTCTTTGTCGACTGTCGTTGGCCGGGCGCCGGCGGAATTTCTCCCGGCCGGCCCGCGTAGGACATGATCCGTGGACACCGCCATGGCCCTCACCCCGTTAGCCACCCTCGCGGGCGCCGGCGGCGACGCGCGCGAGCTCGCCGAACGCCAGGCCGCCGGCTCCCAGTCGACAGCTGAAGCCGGCGATCCGGTCGAGCGCGAGCTGGTGCGCCGTGCGCGCGCCGGCGACGACGCGGCGCGCGAGGAGCTGGCGGTCGCCCACCGGCGCGCCGCCTACCTGCTCGCCCTGCAGCTGCTCGGCAACCGCGAGGACGCGCTCGACGCCACGCAGGACGCGCTGCTGCGCTTCTTCTCCACCCTCGACCGCTTCCGCCCCGAGCAGCCGGTGCGCCCGTGGCTCTACAGCATCGTGCGCAACCGCTGCCGCGACCTCATGCGCCGCGGCCGCGTGCGGCGCGCCGAGCCGCTCGACGCCGAGCCCGACCGCTGGCGGCCCGAGCTCGTCGACAGCAGCGCCGACCCCGAGCTCGACGCCGAGCGCGGCGAGCTGCGCCGCCAGGTCTTCGCCGCCCTCGGCGTGCTCGCGCGCGAGCACCGCGAGATCCTGGTGCTGCGCGACTACCAGGACCTCTCGTACGAAGAGATCGCCACGGTGCTGCGCGTCCCGCGCGGCACCGTCATGTCGCGCCTCCACCGCGCCCGCAAGGCGCTCGGCGCCGCGATGCGCGCGTCGGGTGCGCTGCCCGAGAGCACGACGAAGGAGTCGCACCCGTGAGAGTTGCCGCGGCCTGCGGCCGCCGCTTCGACGAGGCGCTGCTCTCGGGCTACCTCGACGACGCGCTCACCCAGCGCGAGCGGCAGCTGGTGTCGCTACACCTCGAGGGGTGCGCCGACTGCCGGCGCGAGCTCGACGACCTGACGGCGTTGCGCGTGGCGGCGCGGGGGACCGCCTTCGAGCTCCCCGCCGACGACGCATGGGGCGAGCTGCCGCGCAGCGCCGGCAGCCGCGCGCTGCGGCTCGGCGGCTGGGCGCTGCTGGTGCTCTGGCTGGCGGCGGTGGTGGGCAGCGGCGCCGTCGAGCTGGCGCGCGCCGCGGTGCCGGCGTGGGGGCGCGTGGCGGTCGCCGGCGTCGTCGCCGGTTTCGCGCTGCTGCTGCTGTCGGTGCTCCTCGACCGGCTGCGCGAGCTGCGCCATGATCGCTACCGCACGTAGTCCAGAAGTGAGTCGAGAAGTGAGGCCGGCCGTAGTGATCGTCGTCACCACCGACACCATCGCCGGCAGGCGCATCACGAAGACGCTCGGCCTCGTCCGCGGCGGCAGCGTGCGCGCCCGCCACCTCGGCAAGGACGTCACCGCCTTCATGCGCAACATGGTGGGCGGCGAGGTCCCCGAGTACACCAAGCTCTTCGCCGAGGCCCGCGAGCAGGCGCTCGACCGCCTGGTCGAGGACGCGCGAGGCGATCGGCGCCCACGCCGTCGTCGGCCTGCGCTTCCAGACCTCGGAGATGATGGAGGGCGCGGCGGAGCTGCTCGCCTACGGCACCGCGGTGCTGCTGGGCGACGAGAGCGACGGGCGCTAGCCCCACTCCATCACTTCGGCGAGCGTCGCCTCGACGATGCGGCACGTCGGCGGGCAGCCAGCTACGGAAGCCGGGCGAGGCGAAGAGCGCTTCGTCTCCGGGGTAGGTCGGCACCACCCAGAGCGGGAAGCGGGCGAGGATCTCGCGGTCGGGGACGCGGCGCGCCGCCTGCGCGCGGCGCCGGCGCTCGCGGCGCCGTCGAGGTCGCCGAGCAGCGACGAGACCGCCTGCAGCTGCGCGACCGTGCGCTCGTCGGTGAGCCGAGGCGCGGACGTGCCGTCGCTTGCGGCGGGTCCACCGGCGAGGCGGTCGAGCCGGCGGCGCAGGCTGCGCCAGGCGCCGGCGAGGTCGCCGCGGCGGAGGTTGCCGAAGCGGCCCGCGGCGGCCGCGCTACTGATGTCGGATTCGCTGCGCGGCGCGACGGGCGATTGGTCGTGCGCCGCGTAAGGGTCGATGGCCAGCACCTCGCCTCCCGGGTTGGCGCGTGCCAGCAGGTGCTGGCTGCGCGCGAGCAGCGTCAGCATCACCACCGGCATCAGCCGCGGCCACAGCTCGTCGTCGAGGTTCTTGTAGACGGTGAGGAAGGCGTTGCGCTCGAAGAGGAAGCCGCGGCGGTAGAGCCCGAGCAGCTCGCTGGTGGCGCCGGAGCGGTGGTGCACGACGGCGCGCCGGCGCCGCCAGCACGCGCTGGCCGCTCGCCCACAGCCGCCAGCCGAGATCGACGTCCTCGTAGTAGGCGAAGTAGCCGGAGTCGAAGCCGCCGGCGGCGAGGAAGCGGTCGCGGCGCGCGACGCAGGTTGCCGCCGCAGGCGAAGGGCAGCTCGTCGCCGGCGGCCGGCAGCCGCGCGCCGGCGAGCGGCCGGCGGTAGTCGAGCTGGAAGGCGTGGCCGTCGAAGGTGACGACGCCGCGGCCGAAGTCGAGCCGCTCGCCCTCCCAGTCGAGGATGCACCCGGAGACCGCGGCGACGTCCGCCGGCGCCGCCGGCGAGCGCGCCCACCAGCTCGCCCAGCCACTCGCGACGCGGCCGCGTGTCGTTGTTGAGGAAGGCGACGAGCTCGACGCCGTCGGCAGCCTCGACGAGCCGGTTCGATGCCCGCCGCGAAGCCGACGTTGCGCTCGCTCTCGACGAGGTGGACGCGCGGCTGACGGCGCGGCAGCCACTCGCGCCGCAGCCAGTCGGCGGTGCCGTCGCGCGAGCCGTTGTCGAGCACCCAGACCTCCCACGGCACGCCGGGGTCGTGCTGCTCGGCGAGGGCGGCGAGGCAGGTCTCGAGGTGGGCGCGCCCGTTCCAACTGGGGATGAGGACGGCGACGCCGGGCATCAGCTCTCCGACGCCAACACGCGCTTGAGGCGCCGGCGCAGGCGGAAGCCGACCGCGTCCGGCGGCGCCACCGTCGGCGGCCGGAAGGCGAAGCGCTCGCGCGTCTCGTCGCGCCACGGCCGCTCGCAAAACGCAACCAGCGGCGGCGATCGCGTGCTCCCAGGCGAAGCCGCCGGCGAGCTCGCGGCCCGCCGCGCGCCGCTTCTCGCGCTCGCTCTCGTCGCCGAGCGCCGCCGCGAGCGCCGTCGCCAGTGCGGCCGCATCCGCCGGCGGCACCACCCAGCCGGCTCCGCGCTCGCGCACCAGCCGCGGCACCGTGCCGCCCTCGGTGAGCACCACCGGGCAGCCGGCGGCGAGCGCGTCGAGAAAGCGCGTGCGCAACGACAGCCGCGTCTCCAGCGACGGCCGGTGCGGCGAGCAGAGCACGTCGACGTCGCGCAGCAGGTCGAAGCGGCGCTCGGCGGGGACCCAATCGAGCGCGCGCACGCGCTCGCCCCACCAGCCGCGAGCGCGGCAGCGCTCCTCGACTTGCGCGAGCAGCGCCTGCGGCGTTCCCTCGACGTTGGGGTTCGTCACCAAGTAGAGCTCCCAGTCGAGGTCGGGAAGGCGCTCGAGCGCGTCGAGCAGCGTGAAGGGGTCGTACCAGTCGTAGAGCCCGCCGAAGAGGATCCGCCGCTCGCCGCCACGCCGCTCGGGAAGGAGCGGCTGGTGCGGCGGCAGCTCATCTGGCTCACCCGGCACTCCGAACGGCACCTCGACGACCAGCCGCTCGAGATCCGGGTCGCTCGCCAGGCGCTCCGGGTTGACGCGGCCGAGCGCGGTCAGGAACCCCGCGTAGTAGAGCCGCTGCTCCGCCGAGGCGCAGAGGAAGAGGTCGCCGCGCGACAGCTGCAGCACCCACGTCGCGTGGTCGTTGCGCCAGGGGTCGAGGCCGAGCGTCGGCAGGTAGTGCGCGTTCTCCACCAGCCAGGGATCGTAGAGGTCGATCGCCGTCGGCAGCTCGGGGCAGGCGAGCACGAGGTCGTTGGCGAGCTGCCCCTGCGCCACGGCGGCGTCGCAGTCCGCGACCAGCTCGCGCACGCTTTCGGCCGCGAAGGTACGGACCTCTCCCGGCACCGGCGGCACCTCGGCGACCGGCGCCGGCGAGATCAGCACCACCTCGACGCCGGGCCGCGGCAGCCGGCGGGCCAGCTCGAGGTAGCGGATGCCGATCCCCGCCATGCGCTCGCGCACGGGCTCGCTGGAGAGCAGCGCGATCCGCGTCATCGCCCGCGCCTGAGCCGCTGCAGGCGCTCGTGGGTGCGCCAGGCCCGCGTCGCCCGCATCTCTTCCAGCAGCCCGTTGAGCCGCGCGATCTCGGCGTAGGTGCGGCCGAGGTGTGCGTCCTGGTCGGCGATCAGGCGCCGCAGCTCCTCCTCGACCCGGAACAGCCGGGCGAGCTCGTCGCCCTGGTTGGCGACGGCGCCGCGCAGCCGCGCGTTCTCCTCGCCCACCGCCACCGCCTCGCCGTGGTGGCGGTGCATGGCCTCCTCGGCGGCGAGCCGCGCCCGCTCGGCGACGTCGCGGGCGCGCTCGGCGGCGGCGTGCGCGCGGTCGGCGGCGGCGCGCGCGTGGTCGGCGGCGACGCGCGCGGCGCCTTCCTCGAGCGCCGAGCGCCGCGCCGCCGCTGCCGCCTCGCCCGCCTCCACCGCCTCGCCGCGCAGGCGGTCGACGGCGCGCGCCAGCGTCTCGGGGGTGAGGCGCGCGCGGTGGCGCTCGAGCACGCGCTCCTTCATCGCCAGGAAGTCCGGCCGCTCGCGCGGGCGTTCGCCGAGCACGTGTCCGCCGCCGCGGAAGTGGCGGTACTCGCAGGTCACCTGCCGCAGGTGGTGGAACGGCGCCAGCGCCGCGAGCCGGATGAGCAGGTCCCAGTCCTCGAAGAACGGCAGCTCCGCGTCGAAGGGGCCGGCGGCGAGCCACAGCTCGCGCTCGGCGAGCAGCGTGTGCAGCGGCACGTAGTTGTCGAGCAGCAGCACGTCGGGGTCGAAGTCGCGGCTGTAGGGCAGGCGGCGCTCGACCTGTCGCCAGCCGCCGCCGTCGCCGGCGAGCTCGTAGACGGCAACCGCGGCGTCGCTGTAGGCGGCGCGCACGCCGGCCGCGCCGACCGCGCCCACCAGCGTCGCCAGGTGCTCGGGCTCGAGCAGGTCGTCGTCGTCGAGGAAGCCGAGCAGGGCGCCCGTCGCCGCCTCGACGCCGGCGTTGGCGGCGCCCGCCCGTCCGCGGCGCGGTACCAGGTCGACTCGCCGCACGGGGAAGGGGAAGCCCTCCGGCACCGGCGCCGGCCCGCCGCCGTCGACGACCAGCACCACCTCGACGCGCCGGTAGGTCGAAGCGGCGAGCGAAGCCAGCGCCTCGGCGAGCAGCGCCGGCCGCTCGCAGGTGCGCACGACGACCGACACCAGCGGCCCTTCGCGCACTTCGTGCAACGCGGGGACGCCGCCGAGGTCGCGCACCAGCCGCGCCGCGCTGCGAGTGGTGAAGTCCTCCACCGACAGCCTGGTGTACGCCTCCGCCGCGCCCACCGTCGCTGGGAGCGACAGCGCGCGATACCGGCGCAGCCCGACGGCGGCGGCGAGGTAGTCGTGACGCTCCTGCTGGCTGGGATAGGCGGCCATGGCGCGCTCGAGCAGCGGCAGCTCGGCGGTGACGTCGACGAGGAGGTCGGGGAAGCCAGGGTGGTTGACCTCGTAGAGCAGGACCTGCGCTTGGCCAAGCGCGGCGTGCAGGGCGTCGCCCGGCCGCAGCGGCGACAGCACACGGAACAGCGCTGCGAAGGCGGCCTGGTGATCGGCCGTGGCCTCCAGCGGCGAGGGCACGAGGACGAGGTCCGGCGGCGTCGCCACGAGGTCGCGGCCGATCTCCGCCGCCATTTCCTCGATGCAGGTCGCCAACCCACCGTCAGGGAGCCCGAGGTGCTCGGCGCTGTCGATCCCCAGCTCCTGAAGCGCCGCCGCCGACTCCGCGCGACGGCGCACCGCGTAGGCGGCGCGGTCGCCAACCTCTTCGACGCCGCCGCTGCCGTCGGAGAGGAAGAGCACCCGCACCTCGGCGCCGTCGCGCACCAGCTGCGCCAGCAGACCGCCGCACCCCAGCACCTCGTCGTCGTAGTGCGGCGCTATCGCCAGCACGCGCTGCGCCCGCACCGACTCCGCCACGCCCGGCGGCAGCCTGTCGCTCACCCCACGTACCCCAGGGCCTTGAGACGCTCCACGGCCTCGGGGTTGCGCGGCGCCTGGGGAGCGCGCGGCGGCGATGCCCAGAGCCACAGCGTGGGGCCGCGATCGCCCGATTCCGGCCAGCCGCCGCGCGTGGCCGCCGCCGCCGTCAGCTCGCCGCCGCGGTACAGGGCACCGCTGCCGGCCAGCCGCACGGGGAGGCCGCGCGGAGCGAGGACGTCGACCGCCAGGACGTCGGCGACGGCCGGCAGCAGGACTCCCTTAGGCAGCGCCTCGGCTGTCAGCCGCAGGCGCAGGCGGTCGCCGTCGAGCTCCACGCGGTCGTCGTCGGCAAGAAACCAGGAGTCCCAGCCCTTCTCGGGCTGCCGCAGCCGCAACTCGACCTCCACCGGAGCGCCGGCATCGCCGCCGCTGAGCATGACCCGCAGCCCTGGTGTCTGCGCGGCCAACCGCGCCTGCAGCTGCGCGGCGAGCGCGGCGACGACGTCGGGCCGCTGCGCCGCCTCGTTGTGGCGCTCGCCGCGGTCGCGCTGGAGGTTGTAGAGCTCCACCCGTGCCAGGCGTCCGAGCTCCTGGTGATAGAGGATCGACGACAGCTCGCTGTCGGGCGCGAAGCGGCGCCGGCGGTCGAAGAGGATCAGCTTCCACCGCCGGCCGATGAGGGCGGCGCGCGGCGGCCCGTCGGCGAGGTGCTGAGCGAACAGCAGCGGCCGTTGGCCTCGCCCCTCGCCGCGCAATTGCGGCAGCAGGTCTCTCCCCTGCCAGGAGCGCGGCGGCTCGCCGCCGGCCGCCGCGACGAGCGTGGGGGCGACGTCGAGCAGGCGAACGGGCCCGGCAACACGGGTGCCGGCCGGCAGCCGGCCCTCCCAGCGCCAGATCATCGGCACCCGCAGCTGCTCTTGGTACAACGTTCGTCCGTGCTTCCAGCCGCCGTGGTCGTAGAGCTCCTCGCCGTGATCGGCGGTGAGCACCACCAGCGTCTCGCCGCGCGCCTCGTCCTCCAGCGCCGCGAGGAGCCAGCGCAGGAAACGGTCGCAGTAAGCGATCTCCGCATCGTAGAGAGCGGCGAGATGCGCGACGTCGGCGGCCGTGTTGCGCAACGGGACCTGGCCGAGGAAGACGCCGTGCAAGTCGCGGCCGCCGAGGGTGCTCGCGCGCTCGACCTCGAAGGGCGAGCGGCCGTCGACCACTTCGGGGTTGTCGTAGGGGTCGTGTGGATCGAGGTAGTGCACGTAGAGGAAGAAAGGCCGCCGGTGAGGTTCGCGAAGCAGCCAGCGCAGCGCTTGCGCCGTCAGCCGATCCGCATGGTCCTTCTCCAGGGCGGCGACCGGGCTCTCGGGCAGGACGAAGGTGTCGAAGCCGTTGGCGAAGCCGAGGCTGCGGTCGAGGGTCGGATTGCCGACGAAGGCCGCCGTCTCGTAGCCGCGCGAGCGCAGCACCGTGGCGAGGTTGGGGACAGCCGGCGGCAGCGAGGCGGCGCCAGGGTCGCTCGACACCAGCTCGCCGGGCCAGCGGCTGGCGAGCAGCGAGACCATCGAGGGGATCGTCCACGGCGCCGGCGCGTATGCCTCCTCCACCACGACCCCGCGCTCGGCGAGCAGGGACTGCACGTTGGGACTGGTCGGCCGTGACGAGCCGTAGGGCGTCAGGTGGTCGGCACGCAGGGTGTCGACCACCACCAGCACGATGTTGGGCGGACGGTGGGAGCCTCTCGACGCGGCGCGGACCGACCCCTCTCCGGCGTCGCCGCACGCCGCCGCGGTCAGGCAGGCGGCAGCAAGCCTCAGCAGGGGTCGCAAGCGCAGCACCATGGCGGGGAACGCGCGGATGGTCAGGCCCGGGCGTACAGCGCGGGATCGCCGGGGTGGGTCACCCGCGAATACTACCTCCCACCCCGCATGCCGCCCCGCTCAGAAGAGGTCGCCGTCGCCCATCGTGTAGTAGAGCCGCGCCTGCATGTCCTCGGCGGGATCGATGGTGAACGGCACGAAGACCAGGCCGAGGCCCTGGGGATCCGCGCGGTCCAGGAAGCCGAGCGACCGCAGCAGCGGCTGCCACCAGGCGGGCCGCGAGCTCGCCCAAGTTTCGACGGCGGTGACGCCGGCATGCTCTGGCTGCTCGAGCGCGAAGGCGAGCACCCTGGTCACCGCGGAGGGCCAGCGCGGGTCGAAGAGCGCGTCTCCCCACACCAGGGTGTCGTCGCGGCGGCGAAAGACGCCCCAACCCACCAGGCGTCCCTGGCGGTGGCAGGCGTAGACGCGGTACGCGTTGCCCGGCTGCCGGTGGTAGCGCCACTCGAGGTAGGACGCGTCGCGCTCGACGAGCATGCCGTAGTCGGCGTGCACGCGGCCCAGCAGGTCGTCGAAGGCCGCGTCGAACCGCTCGCTCCGCGCGCACCGCCAGCCCCCGAGCCGGTCGGCGATGCGGCGCCGCCAGCCCGTCACCCCTGCAGCCTGCGGCCAACGCGCGGCCGGCACCGGCAGCACGTGAAAGGGCACGTCCTCCAGCCGCCGAGCTCCGACGAACGCCATCGAGAAGCGCTGGATGTTGCCGGTGTTGAAGCCGTAGTTGAACGCCACGCGCCCCTCGCAGAAGCGGGCGTAGAAGTGGCGCACGGTGCGGCCGAGGAGGCTGGTGGCGCCGCGACCGACGTGCCGCACGCCGGGCAGCGTCATGGTGTCGCCGATGTGGAGAGCGGTCACCGGTTCGGCGCGACCGGCGAGCCGGAATCGCACGGGGAAGCCCGCGTAGTGGGCGACGAGCTGGCCGTCCTCGGCAAATGCCTCGCTGACGTTGAGGTTGCCGTAGGGGTTCTCGCGGTACTCCCAGGCCCACCGCTGGAGGCTGCGCGCGACAAAGAAGCTGCCCTCGAAAATGGGCAGGATCTGTACCTCGTCGCCGGGCCGGTACTCGCGGACGCGATAGACGTCGCGGCGGGCCGCCAACACCTCGCGCCACGGCAGGCCGCTCGCCGCTTCCAAACGCTGCTGTCGCAGCACGACGAAGCCGGCCTCGGACAGCGCGACGACGAGCGCGCGGGAGTCGACGTCTCCCTGCGCGTCACCGGCGCCGAAGGTGCCGGCAACGAGGAGCTGGCCGCGTTCGGCCAACACCGCGCGCAGCGACTCCAGCAGAGGTGGGAAATCGAGTGGGGCACCGACGGGTCCAGCCAGCACCACGACCGCGTCCCACCCCCCCGCCTCCGGAGCGGCGGGCACGACGGTCGCGGCCGGCTGCGCGGCGATCGGCGCGGTAGCGAAACCGCGCGCCGCGAGCAGCTCCGCGGTCGCCTCGGCGCCGGGAGGAACGAGGGCGAGCCGCGCGCCGGCGGCCGGCAGCAGCGCCGCCAATCCGTGCGGCAGCGGCTCAGCGGGCGGCGCTAGATCCACACGCCGTCCGAGCTCCACGTCCGCCGCGGCGGCATGGCGCGACTCCCCTTTCCTTCACGGCGGGCATAGTACAGGCTCACCCGTCGATGCTCCTGCGCAACGGTCGGGCCCGCCTCGCACTCGTCGCCGTGGTCGCCGTCGCGGCGTATGCGGCCTTGCTCGGTCGCGGCTTCACCAGCGAGGACTTCCTCCTCATCCGCTTCCTCGGCGACCACCCGCCCTGGCGCGACCCCGCGGCGCAGTTCACCGCGCCCTGGCTCGGAATCAGCGGCATCCGCTTCCTGCGGCCGCTGTCAACCAGCCTCTACGCGCTCGAGATCGCCGTCTTCGGCGCTCACGCCGTCGGCTACAACGCCGTGCACGTCCTGGTGCACGCGCTCAACGCGCTGCTTGTCGCCGCCGCGGTGCGCGAGCTGTGCGGACACAGCGGAGCGGCGAGCCGCGCCGGCATGGCAGGCGGTCTGCTCTTCGCGCTCCACCCGCTGCATCCCAACGCCGTCATCTTCTCGGCCAGCTTCGCCACCCTGTTCGGCGCCGCCTTCGTCTTTGCCTCCCTGTTCGCCTACCTGCGCTTTCGCCGGCAGGGGAGTCGCCGCTGGTGGACGTTGTCGCTGCTCGCCTTCGTCGGCGGGCTGCTCTCGTACGAGGCGGCCGCCGTGTTGCCGCTCTGGCTGGCAGCGGCGGACCACCTCGCCGCGCCGGGTGCGCCGCGACCGCAGCGGCATCGCCTCGCCGGGTGGCTGCCGTTCGCCGGCGTATTGGGCCTCTACCTCGGTTGGCGATTCTGGGTCTTCGGCGTCGTCATCGGCGGCTACGAGGCGACGAGCCGGCGGTTGCTCGCCTCGCCTCCACTGGCCCTCGCGGCAACGATCCTCGAGTCGATCCGAAGCTTGCTGCTGCCCGGACTGGGCGGCACGATCGCTCCCCTATGGCTCGCGCTCGGCGGCGTGCTGCTGATCGTCGGACCCGTCGTGTGGCTGCTGGCGCGCGGCGAAGCGCCGGCGGCGCGGATCTGGGCGACCGGCTGGGTCCTGCTGGTCACCGGCCTGGCACCGTTCGGATTCGAGTCGATGGTGCCGGGCAACGGCCGCTATGGCTATCTCGCCGCGGCCGGCGTCGCGGTGGCGGCCGCGGCCTGGCTCCGCACCCCACGCGCCGCTCCGCGCGAGTGGGGCCGCGTCCTGACGTGGGGCGCGGCGGCCGCCCTCGGGCTCGTCTGGGCGGGCCTGCTGGCGGCTCACCTCCGCGCCTGCGCTGAAGCGGCGAGGACCGCGGAGGCGGTGCGGCAGGCGCTGCTCAACGAGCTGCGAGGCGACGCCGGTGGGCCCCGGTTCGTCACCGGCTATCCCTACTTCCTCAACCGCGACGGGGTGCCGGTGGCGCAGGTCTTCCACTACGGGCTGCGCGACTCTCTGCGCCCGCCCTTCTCGCCGCGAGCCGTGGACGTGTTGCCGCTCCCGCCGCTCGCCGGCGACGAGCTCGTACCCGTCGTGCACGGCATCGGACCCGGTCGGGTCTGGGAGTGGGCCGCTCCGGGTCGTCTGCGGGCCCCTCCGGGTCGTCTGCAGACCGGAGCGCCCGCTCTCCGACCCTCGCTGCTCGAGCTGACGGTCGAGAGCGATGGCGACGGGGCGGCCGTGGTACGCATTCCACCCGGTCCATACCGGCGCTTCCGTCTCCTCGTCTCGGCGCCGGTCAACGGTGCGGTCTTCGAAGTGCCGCCGCCCGCACCGCCCGGCGACCGCCTGCGCGTTGCCGTGCCGCCGGACTTCCTGCGCACGAGCGCGGCCCTCTATGGACCCGGCAACGTCTACTGGTGGCTCGAGGCGCGCGACCAGGCCGGAACGCTCATCGCCTACACGCGCCTGCGGCCGCTCTCGTCGCCGGCCGGGGGAACGGGCACCTCGGCGCGCTGAGCCGCGGCAGGGCGCCGCCGGAACCGCACGCGCAGCACGTCGCGCACCATCTGCGGCGCATCCGCCCAGGGCCGCACCCGCGACACCGGCGAGTCGCGCCAGGCGACACCGACCTCGACCACGCGCCAGCCACGTTGTTGCGCCTCCCAGACCAGCTCCACGTCGTAGGCGAAGCGCTCGACGGTGAGGTGCGGGAACAGCTCTCGCGCCGCGGCGCCGTCCATGAGCTTGAAGCCGCACTGCGTGTCGCGGAACTGGCCGAAGCCGAGGGCGCGGATGAAGAGGTTGAACGCCTTTCCCATCAGCTCGCGGTGCCACGGCTGGTGTAGCTCCACGCGGGCGCCGGCGATGTCGCGGCTGCCGAGCACGAGCCGCGCATCCTGCAGCCGCGGCTCGAGGCGCTCGAGCTCCTCGATCGGCGTCGACATGTCGGCGTCGCAGAGCAGGACCTGGCGCCCGCTGGAGGCGACCACGCCGTGGCGCAGCGCGGCGCCCTTACCGCGGTTGCGCGACAGCTCGAGCACCCAGACGCCGCGGTGGGCGTACTGCGCCGCCACCTCGGAGGTGGCGTCGGCGCTGCCGTCGTCGACCACCAGCACCTCGAACGGTTTCTTCCGCCGCTCCAGGTAGGGCAGCAACTGCGCGAGGCTGTCGCCGAGGCGCGACGCCTCGTTGAAGGCGGGGATGACGACACTGAGGTCGATCTCCTTCGCGGCGTTCACCGGGGGCGGGCCCGCCTGCGGGCTGGGCTCGGTCATGCGGGGCGCATTGTAGGCTGCCAAGCGTAGGGGCCGAGAACCCGCCTGCTGCCGTCGAAGCCCTCGAGCCCCAGGAGGGTGACGTCGGCGCAGCCACAGGCCGCGCAGAAGCCGCGTGCCGCCGCCTCGACCGTGTTGCCGGGCTCGACGAGCGCGGCGGGGAATCCGCTCGGCGACGGCGACAGCAACCAGCGTTGCGCGCGCGCGCCTGCCTCCGGCGACCAACGAGCGCGCGGGCGCAGGCGTGGAGTCACGCCGAGCGCCAGCGAACCCAACCAGCCATAGCTGCGCCGGTAGAAGCGCCGCTGCGAGACGGCAAACCGTCCACCAGAATCCTCCTGCCGCGCTTCCTGACGAGCTTCCTGACGAGCTTCCTGACGAGCTTCCTGACGAGTGGAGTGTCCCCAGCGATGAACCGCCCGCGCCTGTGGGACCACGGCCAGCCTGGCGCCACCCCGTCGGGCCCGTCGCAGCCAGTCAGTCTCTTCGAAATAGAGGAAGTACTCCTCGTCCCAGGGCCCGAGCCGAACCGCCAACGCGCGCGGCAACGCCAGCAGCGCGCCCGACAGTGCCGGCACCAGCGTCGGCGACGCCGCACCCCAGACGCGATCCCAGTCGCGCAGCTCCCGCCGGAGGTGGCGTTCCCACGCACCGCGACTGCGGCCCGCCCGGCGACGTCGCAGCTCGGCCCGCGGGGTCTGGCGATCGGCGGGCGGGAAGAGCAGCCCGGCAAGCTCCAGCTGCGGCCCGGCGACGTCGCAGTCCCGGTCGAGGGCGCCGAGCAGCGGCCGCAGCGCGCCGGCGCGTAGCTCGACGTCGGGGTTGCCCACCAGCAGCAGCCGTCCGCTCGCCGCGGCGATCCCGGCGTTGACCCCGGCGGCGTACCCGCGGTTGGGTCGCACCAGCAGGACGTCAGGCGAGCAGGCGGCCGCCCGCTCGGCCTCGGCGGCGTCCTCCGACTGCTCGACGACCACCACCTGGGCGGCGAGATGCAGGCCGGCAGCCTCGCGTCGCAGGCTGCCGATCGCCGCCGGGAGCAGGGCCGTCGAGCGGTGCGCGACGAGGACCAGCGAGACGTCGGCGGCGGCATCCACGGGCCGCGGAAGCGTACCGTATGATCTTCGGCCCGCCTGGCCAACCCCGCGAGAGCGGGTCCAAGCCCAGCACCATGGTCACGAAGGGCTTCTGCGTGCGGATCGAGGTCTGAGCCGTGCACATCTCCTACCTGCTTCCCTTCCCCGAGCTCAACGGCGGCAACAAGGTGACTCTCCAGCACGCCCGGCTGCTGGGCGGCGGCGGTCACCAGGTGACGTTGCTCGGCGAGGGTCCGTCGCCGCAATGGGCGCCGGCGAGCGACCAACGCTGGATCGACCTCACACGCGAAGCTCCGACACTACCGCCGCAGGACCTGGTGATCGCCACTTTCTGGACGACGCTCGAGCGTGCGCGGCAGCTCGCGCTCGGACCGCTGGCGCACTTCTGCCAGGGTTACGAGGGCGCGCTCCCCCACAACCGGCGGGAGCTGCCGCGCATCGAAGCCGCCTACGCGCAGCCGGTGCCGACGCTGGTGGTCTCGCCGCACCTGGCGCCGATGCTGTCCGCGCGCTTCGGCCGCGAGTGCCGCGCGGTGCCGCCGCCGCTCGACCCTCTCTTCCATCCGACGCCGCGGCGGGGTCCGGTTGCCGCGCCGTGGATCGCCCTGCCCGGCATCTTCGAATCCGAGGTCAAGGGCGTTCCGACGGCGCTCGCCGCCGTGGGTCTGCTCCGCGGCGGCGGCATGCCCTGTCGCCTGCTCCGCTTCTCCACCTTCCCGCTTTCCGAAGCCGAGCGCGCCCTGCTCGAGCCCGACCGCTACCTCCACGCCGTGGAGCCGCGGGTGGTCGCCGACGCCTTGCGCCGATGCGACCTGCTGATGCTGCCGTCGCGGGAAGGCGAAGGCTTCGGCCTGCCGCTGCTCGAGGCGATGGCCTCGGGGGTCCCGGCCGTGGCGTCGCGAATCCCCTCGGTCGAGATCATCGCCGACGGCGCGGCACGGCTGGTCGAGGCGCACGACGCGGCAGCCTTCGCCGGCGCCTGCCGCGAGCTGCTGAGCGACGCCGAGAGCTGGCGCCTGCGACGCGACCGCGGCCTGCTGCGCGCCCGCGACTACGACGCCGCGGCAGTGGCGCCGCTGCTCGACGAAGCCGTGCGCTGGGCGGCCGAGCGTGCCGCGGTTACGGAGCCAGCCACGCGCGACGCGACCGCATAGAACGCCTGTCCGCGCTGCCCCGGCGCGAGGACACCTCGCAAGAGCCGGCCCGACGAACGGAAAAGCGGAGGGGGAAGCGGGAAGGGAGGCGGAGGGAGGGAAGGGAAGGCAGGTGGGCGCTGTCCGGGACAGCGCCCACCTGGAGAGTCCGGCTTACGGAACCGGGATGATCGTGGTGTTCGGGGCGTTGGCGTTGTCGAGCTGGATAGCGTCGAAGCCGACGCTGAACCGGCCCGAAGCGTCCATCACTGCCGTCGTCCACGACTGCGCGAAGCCGTCGCCGTAGATGGCGACGAACCCGGGGTTGAGGTGCTGCAGGTTGAGGTACGCCCAACCGAAGTTGAACGGCGCCAGCAGGTCGGTGGCGACGTCGATGCGGTTGGCCTCGTTGGGGATGGTGACGATCTGCTCGCAGGTGGGGTCACCCGAGAGGCACTCCTCGGCGGTGACCGGCTGCTCCTGCTCGTCGAAGAGCACGATCTGCGTCGACTCGAGCGGGTACCAGCTCGCGGGACCCTGGAGGGCGCACGAGTAGGCCGAGTCGGCCGAGTTGGCCTCGCGCCAGATCAGGAAGTCGGTGCCACCGTTGAAGCCGCCGCCGTTGATGAACCGAGCGGCCTCGGTCGTCGGCAGAGCCTCGCGGGCGTCATCGGCCGTAGCGGCGTTGTAGCGACCGTAGAAGGTGTGGTCGCCGGGGAGGAAGCACGTCGGGCACGACTCGATGTGCACCAACGTCTCGCCCTGCGCGAAGTTCTCACCCTCGAAGGTGTAGAAGTAGTCGCCCCACAGGACGTTCTGGTCGGTCACGAACGGAGCGTAGAGCGCCCAGTCCGAGGGGAAGAACAGGTTGCAGGCGTTGACGGTGTCGACCGTCACGTAGCCGCGGAGGATGCCGTCCTGCTGCTTCGAGCCGGCGCAGTTGCCGGTCGAGGGCGACGCAAGGCCCTGGAGCCAAGCCTGCAGGTGGGCGCGGAACCCGGCGCCGAGGCGGGGCTGCGAGTACGGCAGCGCCGAGCACGAGGCGAAGTTGATGTCCTGCGACACCGGCCCCTGCGGGCTGATGGTGTCACCACCGGTGTCCTGGCCGGCGGAGGCCGTCGTCGGCACGATGCCGTTGACGAAGATGTCGCGCAGACTGATGGTCTGCACGTCATAACCGGTCAGGTAGACGTCGAAGTCGACCACCGGCACCGACTGGTCCGACCAGACGGTGACGTGCGCCAGGACCGCGGTGGCCGAGGCGTTGTTGATGGAGAACAGCGTGTTGACGCCGGTCACCGGATTGTCGACGTCAACCTCGAAGTAGGGCAGCAGCAGGGTCGCGGCCGGCACGTCATCGATCGTGCCGATCACCGCGAAAGCCTGGCCGCCCATGCCCAGGAGGCTGGCGATAGCCAGACAGAGGCAGAGCTTCTTCATTTGAGACAATCTCCTTGTTAGCGTTCGCAACGAAACCAAGGCAGGCGATCCAAGTCTGTGGCCTGAGAAGCTCCATCACCTCCTGTTTAAAGAATCGAAGCTCGGAGTCGGAATCCAACACCCACTCGGCCGCGAGAGCCTGTCCGATGGCCCGATCGCCCTCAAGACAAACGGCGTCAACTCGACGCTCGTGAGTGGAATGCCGGCCGAGCCTACGTCGAAAGCCGCCCTTTTGGCAAGCCCCGCGGTCCGGCGCCCCGTCGTCGGGCATCGGAAGGGCTGCCAGCGGGCGGCTGACGCGCGACTCGCCAGGGCGGCTGGGGGGCGACGCGACCGAGGACGGTGGGACGGGAGGCGAGCGCAGCGGACCGGGGGTGGCTCGCCCACCCCCGGTCGCCCAGGCGAAGACCTAGGGGCAGGTCGCGAAGGCGTGGATGTCCTGCACCGGCGCCGCCGCATGGCCCAGCGGGTTGAAGTACCCCTTGGTCTGGCCGTTCTGCGTGTCGGTGACGACGAGGGCGAACTCGACGTTGGTGGTGGCGGCGTAGAAGGTCCAGAAGTGGTGGAACGGGGCCGCGCACGCATTGAGCTCCTTGACGAGCAGCTCGATGTTGGCGGGACCGAAGAAGTAGAACAATCCCGAGTCTGGAGCCGAGGGGATCGGCACCGCGTGTCCGGCACCGGTCGTGCCGTCCACGGTCCGCCAGTCGACCTTGACGCGGAAGCGCGAGTTGTTGAGGCAGAGGGTCTGCGCACCGGCGACGCAAGCGCCCGGGCTACCGAGCGTCGCGATCGACGCCTCGTTGGAGTACGGAGAGCTGCTCGTGCCCGCCGTGGCGCGCACGCGGAAGAGATAGAAGGTCGCCGGGTCGAGCCCCGGCACCAGGGCGCTCGTCGCGTTGGCCGCGGCCGTGGCGACCTCCTGGAAGGAGCCGCTCACTGTCCGCGCCTCGATGCTGAAGCCCGTCTCGTTGTTCGAATGGTCGGCCCACGCCACCTGGGCCGTGGTGGTCGAGTCCTGGCTCGCGGTCAGGCCGCTGGGGGCGATCACGGTGCTCCCCGGCGTGCCGTCGTCGTCCTGGATCGTCAGCGTCGCCGCCAGCCGGCTGGGGTCGACGATCGCCCCACCGCTGGGAGTCGACAGGGTCAGCAGGACGGTTTCGTTGGCCTCGGCCACGGTGTCGTTGCCGATCACGACGTTGAAGCTCTTGGTGCCGGTGTCGTTGTCCGCCCAGGAGAGCGCTCCGGTGACGGGGGTGAAGTCCAGCCCGGCGGTCGCGGTGCCCGCGGCCGCGGCGTACTGCACCGACACGGCACCGTCGTCACCATCGACACGCTGCACCGAGATCGACACCGAGCCGTTCCCCTCGCTGACGGTGTAGGAACCGAGGCTCAAACGCAAGGTCCCGGGTTGGGGAACCACGTTGGCCGTCACCGCGATCTGCTTGGTGATGGTGCTCTCGCAGAAGGGGGCCGGCGGACAGGCGGTGCTCTCCTTGGTGGTCGTCAGCGTCGCCACGTAGAGGCCCGCCGTCGCATAGGTGTGCGAGGTCTGGACACCGCTGCCCACAGGGGTGTTGTCGCCGAAGTTCCAGGAATAGTTTGTCGGGCTGCCGGTGGACGCCGAGGCATTGAAGCTCACCGGCTCGGCGGCCTTCGGCGCCGCCGGGGTGTAGGTGAACTGGGCGTTGAGCGTCACCGGCGGGTTGTTGTTGGGGGCGGTGATGGTCACCGAGTGGCTGTCGCTGGCGCTGCCGCAGGCGCTGTTGGAGGCCGAGATGGACTTGCCGCCGGCTGCGGACCACGAGATCGTCACCGAGCTGCCCGTGGTCAAGCCGCCAGCGGTGCCGCCGCCCAGGTTCCAGGTCCAACCCGAGGCCGCCGGGCTGCAGCTGCCGGTGCCGGAGGCGTTGAACGTCAGCGAAGCGCCGGTCAGGCCGGAGCTCGGGCCGCTGACGCTGATCCCCGGCGGCGTGGCCGCGCCGACCTGGATGGCGATGTCGTGGGCGTCGACGGCCTCCTCGTTGGCGCCGCGACGCACCCGCAGCTTGGGCGTAAACGTGCCCACGGCGTTGAAGGTGTGAGTCAGGCGGGGCGTGGCGTTGTTGGGATCCTCGTAGGTGCCGTTGCCGTCCCAGTCGTAGTCCCAGAATTCCGCACCGGTCGAGGCGTCGACGAACGGCACGGCGACACCGGCGTCGACGAAGCAGATGCCGGGGCACAGGACGTTGGCCTGGAAATTCGCGGCGAGCGGAGTGACCTGCGTGACGTTCACCTCGACGGGCGCGCTGAGCGTGCCGACGGTTTCGACGCAGTTGCGAACCTTGACCCGCACCTGGCGGATGCCGGTCGAGGTGTACGAGTGAGTGGGGTTCGGACCGGTGAGCGGGTCGTTGGTCCAGCCGGACTCTTCGAAGACGCCGTCGCCGTCGAAGTCCCAGTTCCACTCGGTGGCGCCCGGGGCGACGACGTGGAAGGTCACGGTGCCGGAGGTGAACGGGTCCTTGGTCGGCGTGAACTGTCCGCTGAGAGGCAGCGCGGGCAGCGCCGCCAGCGTGAAGGGCGCCGTGCGCACGACGTTGCCGACGCCGTTGGAGAGGGTCAGCTTGGCGGTGTAGATGCCCGCCGCCGCGCCCGCCGTGTTCCACACCTGGGAGGTGTTGGCGTTGGTCTGGCTGAAGACCGTGCCCGAGGTGTTCTCCACCGCCCACGCGTACTGCAGCGCCGGCTGCCCGCCCGGCTCGACCGCCGTGATCGTCACCGGCTGGCAGACCAGCGGACTGGCCGGCGTGACCGTGATGCCGGCCAGCTGCGGCGCCGGATCGAGCACGGTCAGGGTTTGAGTAGCCGGCGTGCCGGCGCCGAACTGATTTGCGACCTCCAGGGTGACGGCCTTCTGCCCTTCGCTGGCGAAGGTCACCGCGGGGTTCTGTGCCTGCGAGGGGGTCCCGTCGGTGAACGTCCAGCTCCAGGAGGTGGGAGAGCCGGACGACTGATCGGTGAACTGCACCGGCGTGCCGGGATAGATGCTGCTCGTCGGCGTCCACGAAAAGGCCGCCGTCGGCGGGCCGCTCTGCACGTTGATGGTGTGCGCGTCGAGGATGCTCTGGGCTGCGCGGTAGAGGTGCGTGCCGTTCGACGACGCGTACACCTTGCCGATGCGCGGCCCGACCAGGTTGAATCCGGTCGAACAATCCTGGTAGTACCAGCCCCAGTAGCCGTCCGGGTGGATCTTTGGAGTGAGGTCGTCGAGCGGCGCGGTCGCCGGCGTGGTCATGTCGAACAGGTACTCACGCTGGGGAGCGCAACTGCCGAGGTCGTCGCCGCCGACGTAGAGGTACGTCTTGCCGCCGGCCTGCGAGACCGTGACGTGCTTGAGCGCGCTCGGTGAGCTCAGCGTCTTCTGCCACACCACGGGGGCGCTCGAGCAGGCACCGCCGGCGATGCAGCTGACGTCGTGGACGGTCAGGACCTTGGTCTGGTCGATGCGCGCCAGGTAGTACGAGCTGCCCGACTGCCACATCGCGATTCCCATCGCTGGAGCGTTGATCTGCAACAGCTGCGACGGCGCCGCCGGATCGCTCAGGCTCCAGATCTTGATCAGACCACCCGCCAGCCACTTGCCGGTGGCGAGGAAGTTGCCGACGCCGTGAATGGTGCTCCAGGTGGTCGTTCCCAGCGAGGTGACGAGCCCTTTGTAGACGTTGGGGCAGACGGTCACCGGAGGGGTCTCGAGACAGCGGTTGAGCCCCGCTGCCGCGGTCATGTTGTAGCGCACCACCTGGCTGTTGAGGTTGAGCGCGTAGGCCCAGTCCGTGCCGGCGGCGCGCACCGCGTAAACGGCGCCGGTAGAAGCACTGTCGCCGATGCCGTGGTACGCCACCACCGGACTCGCGGGGTTCGACGTGTTGACGATCGCAAAGCCCTGGAGGTCCATGCTCAGCGCCAGGATGCCGGGGTTTCCGGCCGGCGCGTCGAGGTGACTGACGAACCAGTCGGCGTCGCCGGCGAACTGCCAGCCGGGGAAGGAGCCCTGACCGCCGTGCCAGCCGTAGATGAACGAGTCCTCCTCGGTGGTCGGGCCGTCGGAGATGTCGAGGATCTCCATGCCCTGGCCGGTGGCGGTGAAGAGCTTCCCGCCCTCGATGTCGAGAGCGTAGAACTGGCGGATCTCGCCGGGCCGCGGATCGGAGTGCCCGGCGAACCAGGTGAAGTCTTCGAGGATCGGCACCGCAGCCGGTTTGAGCGAGCTCGCATTGTTCCAGCGCGCGTTCGACCCGTTCGGTCCAGGCGGGGGACTAGCCGGCGTCCCGGCGGCGCCGAATGCCGGCCTGCCTGCCAGCAGCAGGAAGGCCGCGGTGAGCGCCAGCACTGGCAACCGGACCGAACGGTGAAGGCGGGGACGGGGACGCGAGATCGAGTTCATCCAGTAACTCCTTCAAGATTCCGGGGCCGTTGCTGCCGCCGAGACTCTGCTGTGCGTTCGCCTGTGGACCACGCCCATGAAGGCGTGATGCTCTATCGAGTCGCTCGAGTTGACAGCCTGTCCGCGCTACCTCTTTGGTCCAGGGGTACCGCGCAGAGGCCGATGGAGAAAGGGTGGGCGCTGTCCGAGACAGCGCCCACCGGAGAGACCCAGCTTACGGAACCGGGATGATCGTGGTGTTCGGGGTGTTGGCGTTGTCGAGCTGGATAGCGTCGAAGCCGACGCTGAACCGGCCCGAGGCGTCCATCACGGCCGTCGTCCACGACTGCGCGAAGCCGTCGCCGTAGATGGCGACGAACCCGGGGTTGAGGTGCTGCAGGTTGAGGTACGCCCAACCGAAGTTGAACGGCGCCAGCAGGTCGGTGGCGACGTCGATGCGGTTGGCCTCGTTGGGGATGGTGACGATCTGCTCGCAGGTCGGGTCGCCCGAGAGGCACTCCTCGGCGGTGACCGGCTGCTCCTGCTCGTCGAAGAGCACGATCTGCGTCGACTCGAGCGGGTACCAGCTCGGCGGGGCCCTGGAGGGCGCACGAGTAGGCCGAGTCGGCCGAGTTGGCCTCACGCCAGATCAGGAAGTCGGTGCCACCGTTGAAGCCGCCGCCGTTGATGAAGCGAGCGGCCTCGGTCGTCGGCAGAGCCTCGCGGGCGTCATCGGCCGTAGCGGCGTTGTAGCGACCGTAGAAGGTGTGGTCGCCGGGGACGAAGCACGTCGGGCACGACTCGATGTGCACCAACGTCTCGCCCTGGGCGAAGTTCTCACCCTCGTAGACGTAGAAGTAGTCGCCCCACAGGACGTTCTGGTCGGTCACGAACGGAGCGTAGAGCGCCCAGTCCGAGGGGAAGAACAGGTTGCAGGCGTTGACGGTGTCGACCGTCACGTAGCCGCGGAGGATGCCGTCCTGGCTGCTTCGAGCCGGCGCAGTTGCCGGTCGAGGGCGACGCAAGGCCCTGGAACCAAGCCTGCAGGTGGGCGCGGAACGCGGCGCCGAGGCGGGGCTGCGAGTACGGCAGCGCCGAGCACGAGGCGAAGTTGATGTCCTGCGACACCGGCCCCTGCGGGCTGATGGTGTCACCACCGGTGTCCTGGCCGGCGGAGGCCGTCGTCGGCACGATGCCGTTGACGAAGATGTCGCGCAGACTGATGGTCTGCACGTCATAACCGGTCAGGTAGACGTCGAAGTCGACCACCGGCACCGACTGGTCCGACCAGACCGTGACGTGCGCCAGGACCGCGGTGGCCGAGGCGTTGTTGATCGAGAACAGCGTGTTGACGCCGGTCACCGGATTGTCGACGTCGACCTCGAAGTAGGGCAGCAGCAGGGTCGCGGCCGGCACGTCATCGATCGTGCCGATCACCGCGAAAGCCTGGCCACCCATGCCCAGGAGGCTGGCGATAGCCAGACAGAGGCAGAGCTTCTTCATTTGAGACGATCTCCTTGATAAAGCGTTACGAAACGCGAAACCAACACTGCCGATCGAATGTTCCCGGGTCCGCCCGCGGGAAAGACCATCACCTCCTGTTGAAAGACTCGAAGCTCGAAGTTCAGCGTCCTCGGAAGACCAGGTGCTCGGAAGTCCAAGTGCTTCGGAGATCCAAGCGCCCGCTTTCACCGATGTTTACCCGGCGAATATGCTTCTGCACTATAGGCACCTTCGGGAGGCCTTGTCAAGAAGCGCCTTTCACTCGCGTGGACGGACTTTCCAAGCGCTCAGCTTCCCCTCGCTCTTGCAGGGAAGCACGACATAGCTCGCCGACGCTTCGCCGGCGAACTCGGTCACCAGCTCCGCGCCGGGATCGCCATCGAGATTGGTGATCTTGACGTCGAAGCCGCGGCAGCCGCCCCCAGCCTCCGCCACCTCGGGTGGCTCACCCTCCCGCACGAAGGTCCCGTCTCCCTTGCCGAGGAAAAGCCACAGCTCGCCGTCGCCGGTGAGGGCGGCCAGGTCGAGCTTGCCGTCGCCGTCGAGGTCGCCACTGTCGAGGGCGGTGAGCCAATCCCGGCTCTCCTCCGCCGCTACCGGGCGCCGCTCCCAGCCGCCGGCGGCTTGGGCCACGAAGAGATCGAGCCCGGTGCGCCAGGCGCCCCCCTCGTGGGATAGGTAACCCAGGGCGAGGTCGAGGCGGCCGTCGCCGCTGAAATCGCCGGCATCCACGGCGCCGACGTACCCTCGTGGCCGCAGGTCGGCGAGGCGCTCTCGCGACCAGCTCCCTTCGCTGCCGCCGAAGCGCAGGATGTCGTTGGCACCCATCACGCTGCTGCCCAGGGCGGCGTCCAGCTTGCCGTCGCCGTTGAGGTCGGCGACCACCAGGTCCTCGCCGAAGCCCCGCACACCGCCCTGCAGCTCGTCTCGCCGCAACCAGCTGCCGTCGCCCTGATTGAGGTAGACGACCATTCCGTAGGACTGGGAAGGACGTTCGCCGGGGGAGGCGACCATATGGGGCCCCTCGCCCACGGAGATCAGGTCGGGGCGGCCGTCGCCATTCCAGTCGGCAGCCTCGAGCGTGCGCGAGGAGTAGCCGGAGGCGTCCGCACCCGCCCACCCGGGAACCTGGAAGTCGAGCCCCCGGCCCCAATCGACGAAGCTTGCCGGCCCGTCGGCGACGACGACGAGGAACCCCTTGAGGTGGACGGCGAACGCGAGATCGAGGCGAGCGTCGCCGTTGAAGTCCGCGACCGCCACGTCGCCGTAGTCGTACGGCAGCGCCGGGAAGCGGACCTCGGTCCAACGCCGCCAGTTGCCCTGGCCGTCGCCGAGGAAGACGACCGGTTGCCGTCCGGCCTTACGTGCTGGACCGTGGACGATGTCCGGATGACCGTCGCCGTTGAGGTCGGCGATCTTGAAGCCATTGCGCCACTGGCCGCGGTCCGGCAGCCCGCGGCCGAAAGGCGCGATGGTGAGCGTATCGCCGGAGGCGGTGCGGTTCCGATAGCGGGCGGCGATGGCTTCCTTATCAGCCGCGGTCAGCTCCGGGCGCACCGAGGGCGACTTCCGCTCGAGCGCGCCGGCCGCCGGGGCCTTGAAGACCTTGACCTGAAAGCTGTCCTCGTCGTAGCTCGCCACCTCGAACTGCATTCCGAAGGCGAGGCGCACGAGCGTCTTTTCGGGGTTCAGCCAGTGGTACCAGCCTTCGACCTTCGGCGTCTCGTGCAGGAAGTACTGGCGGCCCTGGTCGTCGACGAGCCACTTTCCGTCCGCCGGCTCGACGGGGAACTCCTCCTCCGCGGCATCCACCGGCGTCGGGGCTACCGCGACCGGCGTTGCAGTTGCCGTATCGGGGACCGCCGCCGGCGGCGGCCCACTCTTCGTCCCGTCCGCGGACCCGGTGTACTGCGTGCACCCCAGGGCCGCGGCCAGCGCCAGGCCGAGCCACAACCAAGAGCGTGGACGGCGCGAGGCGGGAGCGGTAGAGGAGAGAATCGTCATGGAGACGTGGCCTCGAGGTTGGACTGCGGGCTCGGGCGGGGCGCCCGAAGGGACAAGGGCGGCGGATGGTAGCACGCGCTTCAGGCTGACCGCGCGAAGCGATCACTCCCGGAGCGGCTCGATCCAGCTCGCAGGGTCGGCCGTGCTGGGAAGGCGCGCCAGGTCGACGGCGGGGTCGACGAGCTGTTGCTTCGGGCGGCCGTTGAGCGAGATCGCCGTGACCGCGTGCACCTCGAGGTCTCCCCGTCCTGCCTCCCGCAGGCGAGCGGCGAGGAAGTGAGCGAGCTGCCGCATCATCTCCGGATCGTGCTCCATCATCCGGCGCTGCTCCGGGCTCACCACGGTTCCCAGATCACTCAAGGGGAAAGCCCTGCGGGACGACGGGTCGATGGCTACGAACTGGACGTCGCCCCGCTTGTCTCGGAGCTTCATTCGCCAGGAGAACCGGTGCCCGCGTTCGGTCCAGTCCACCTTCCCGGGGTAGAGGACGTACCGGTAAGGGACCAGGAGTTGGAAAGCCAGCCAGGAGCCGAGGAACGCCAGGACGACTCCCTGCCGCGCCGGGGCCGATTGCCAGGGTCCCGACCGCGCCGCCGGGAGCTTGCGGCTGGAGCGGCCCACGAGCCCGGCGCGCCGCGGCCAGTCGGGCGGGAAATACAACCCCAGGGCCGCCAGCATCAGCCAGGGAAAGACTCCGATCGAGAAGAGCGCCGAGTTGGTGAGGTTGAAGAGCACCGCCAGGACGAGAGCGGGGACCCGCGTCCGCCGCCAGAGCAGGGCCGGAACGATGAACAAGTCGAAGACCAGCCCGCCCCAGGAGATGCCATAGGCCGCCCAGGCCTCTTTGAGGAAGGGCAACTGCAGTCGCTCCGCAGCGCCCTCGCTGAGCCAGAGCCGCATCGGCTGGGCCCGCAGGAGCCAGTCGGAGTTGAGCTTGGCCAATCCGCCGTAGAAATAGGGCACGCCAATCTGGAAGCGCAACAGCCACAAGCACCACGCAGGGATCGTCGCCGAGCCCAGCTCCTTTTTCTGCGCGCGTCCAGGGCGAACGCCCCGTGCGCTGGGATCAGGATCAGCAGGAACGCCAGCAGGCTGATCAGGTAGAGGTGGTTCTGGTAATGCGCCGTGTCGAGCAGCAGCATGTAGGTGTGGCCGACGAAGAACGCCGCGCAAGCGGCCCGGTAGGCGAGACCCAGCGCGATGAGCGCGGCCGCGATGGCCATCGCCGCGAACATCAGCTTCATGGTGGCGGGGGCGGCGCGCTCTACCCACTCGAATCCGGGGTACTTGAACAGGAAGGGCGGCACCAGGTAGCTCTCCAGCCAGCCACCCAGCAAGTACTGGAGCATGTCCCAGACCATCAGCAGCCCGAACGCGACGCGAAACAGGGCGATCGAGGCGATGTCCACCGGCGCGAAGAGCCGCTGGCGGAAAGACGCGGGGCCCGCCGTCATCGGCACGGGCGGCGACTGCGGCGTCTGCCGGGTCGGTCGCGTCGGCCGGGCGTGTTTGCGCTTCATGGGCTACGGCGCCGAATCTTAGCGCCAGCGCCGCGACCGTCACGGCGCGCGGCAGCGATGGACGCCGCGCGCACCGTGCACGTAAAGTGACCTCGATGCCGGAGTTGGCAATTCAGGCGCGTGGGCTCGGCAAGGCCTACCGTCGCTACCGCCGCCCCGTGCACCGGCTCTGGGAGGCGATCACCCGGCGGCCGTCGCACAGCGAGGTCGTCGCGCTCGCCGACGTCGACTTCGAGGTGCCGGCGGGCGAGGGGCTGGGCATCATCGGCGAGAACGGCGCCGGCAAGAGCACGCTCCTCAAGCTCCTCTGCGGGGTCACCCAGCCGAGCAGCGGCTCGTTTCGCGTCGACGGCAAGGTCGCCGCCATCCTCGAGCTGGGAGCGGGCTTCCATCCCGAGTTCAGCGGCAGGGAAAACGCCGTCCTCAACGCCGCGCTGCTCGGCCTCTCCGAGCCGGAGGTGGCCGCGGCGCTGCCCCGCATCCTCGACTTCTGCGAGCTGGGCTCCTTCATCGACGAGCCGGTCAAGACCTACTCGACGGGCATGGCGATGCGGCTCGCGTTCTCGATCGCCACGCAGGTCGAGCCGCAGGTGCTGATCATCGACGAGGCGCTGTCGGTGGGCGACGGCTACTTCCAGAAGAAATGCATGGACCGCATGCGCCAGTTCGTCGACGGCGGCGGCACGGTGCTCTTCTGCTCGCACGCCATGTATTACGTGAGCGCCCTGTGCCGGCGCGCCCTGTGGCTGCGGCACGGCAAGGTCGCCGCCTACGGCCCGGTGCTCGAGGTGATCCGCGCCTACGAGGACTACCTGCTCGCCAAGCAGACGGCGGCCGCCGAGCACGACGAGAGGCCGAGAGCGGCGGCGCCCTCGCCGGCGCGCATCCTCGACGTTCGCCAGATCCGGCACGGACCGGCAGGAGAGATCGCCAGCGAGGCCGCCGGCTACCGCTACGGCGAACCGTTCGAGCTCGAGGTGGAGTGGCGAAGCGACGACCCGCGCCTTGGCTTCTCCGTCGGTGTCGGCGTCAACCGGCTCGATGGCGTCGAGGTGTGCGCTTTCGGCAGCAACCTCGACGGCGTGGCGGTGAACGGCGGGGCTGGAAACCACCGCCTGCGTCTGGTGGTCCCCGAATTGCCTTTGGTCAAGGGGACGTTTACACTTTTCGTCTACCTGCTCGACGAGGCGGGCCTGCACGTCTACGATCAACGAATCGTCGAGCGCGCCTTCACCGTCGAGAACGACGCCTACGTCTTCGGGCTCATCCGGCCACCCCATCGCTGGGAAGCGGCCATTCGCGAGCCGAGCACCCTCGAAAGGAACCGATGAACGGGTCGACCTTGTTGCCGATCGCCAGCGAGGCTTCGCCGGCAGCCGAAGCGCTGCAGAGTTGCTCCTACCTGCACGTCGGCCGCGACCGCGTCTACAACCCGCTCACCGATCGGACCCTGCGTGAAGCCGAGCCCGGCTACACCGAGCTGCGGGCGTTGCTGGCCGGCACCGTCGCGGCGGACGAGCTCGCGGCCGAGGTCAGCGATCGGCTCCGCCGGGAGGGCTGGCTGGTGCCTGCGGCGATCGACGAGTCGCGCCGTTTCCACCTCAAGTACGTCTCGCTCGAAGCGCACACGGTGTGCAACCAGTCGTGCTACTTCTGCCCCGTGTCGGTGGCGCCACGCGAGGCGCACTTCATGCCGATGGAGCTCTACCGCAACATCGTGAGTCAGCTCGCCGCCTGGCGCGACACCATCGAAGCGGTGTTCATGATCAATTACAACGAGCCCACCGCCGACAAGCGCTTCGTCGAGCAGGTGCAGGCGATTCGCGAGGCGGGACTGCCTCCGGCGGTGCTCACCAACGGCACCGGTCTCACCCCCGCCAAGGTGGACGCATTGCTGGCCATCGGCGGCCTGCGCTTCCTGTCGATCAACCTGTCGACGGTCGACCGCGAGCGCTACCGCGAGACGCGCGGCGGCGACCATCTCGAACAGGTGCTGCGCCACCTCGACTATGCGGGTGACAAGCCGCTCGCCGAGCGCATGGACATGGTCGTGCTCGGTACCGGTGACGAGGCGCACGCGCGCGACTTCGCCGCCATCTCCGACCGTTTCGCCGGCTCCCGTTTCACCGTCTCCAAGCACCGGGTGATGGATCGCGCCGGTTTGATGCCGATCGGCGCCCGGCCGCCGCGGGGTCACCAGAAATTGTGTGGCTGCGAGAACGTCGGCTCGCGGCCGCTGCAGCACCTGCACATCACGCCGCACGGCCGTTGCGTGCTCTGCTGCGAGGACTACTACGAGAAGCACGTCGTCGGGGACCTCAACGTCAGCACCGTCGCCGAGGTCCTCAGCGGTCCGGAGATCGGCCGCCTGCGGCGCTGGGTCTACGGCCTGGAGGAGGCGCCCGCCGACTTCATGTGCCGCAAGTGCATCTTCGCGCGCGCCCACTGAGCAGCCGCGAACCGGCGTCGGGGGGTTGCTACGAGCAGCCAACAGCCGTAGGCTGCAGGTAGCTGTCCGACTGCCCAAGGTGACGCTCTCCGCCACGGACGTCTTTGAGGAGGAACCCCTGTGAAGCACCACCTCGCGTTTTTCTTGGCTTTGGCCGCCACCTTGGCAGCAAGCGATCGCGCGTCCGCCGTCATCGGCACCATCGACGACGTGCCGGCCGCGACCCTGTTGCTGCCCTACTTCGAGGTCGAGCTCGACGACAACCCCGACTGCATCAACACCCTGTTCTCGATCAACAATGCCTCGGCCACCGCCGTCCTGGCGCACGTCACGGTGTGGTCCGACCAGTCGGTCCCGGTCCTCGACTTCGACATCTACCTGACCGGTTACGACGTGCAGACCATCAACATGCGCGACATCTTCATCCACGGCATCGTGCCGACGACGGCCTCCGCTGGCCAGGACACCGCGGGTGACACCATCAGCCCGCAGGGGCCGGTGTCGCAGGACATCAACTTCGCCTCGTGCTCGGCGCTGCCGTACTCGCAGCCCCGTCTCGGCGTCGGGTTCCGCGCCCACCTGCAGGCTTGGCTCCAGGGCTTTGCATCGCCCTCGACCGGCAACTGCGCCGGCTCGAAGCAGCAGGACAACATCCTCCGCGGCTACGTGACGGTCGACACCGTCAACGCCTGCAACCTGTTCTTCCCCTCGGACTGGGCGCTCTACGCTCCGTTCGTGACCGACCAGAACGTCCTCTGGGGCGACTACTTCTACGTCAACGGCGGTCAGGAATTCGCCCAGGGCGAGACGCTGGTGCACATCGAGTCGTGCCCGACGTGCTTCGTCCCCGGCGACCACACCTTCTACGGTCGCTACAACGCCGCCACCGCGGACGACTCGCGCGAGGCCCTGCCGACCACCGAGGCCGCGCGGTTCGTCAACGGCGGCGGCTTCGACGGTGGCACCGACTTCCTGATCTGGCGCGAGGCCAACTCGGCCGACTCGGCCTACTCGTGCACCCTTCAGGGCCCCGCCAGCTGGTATCCGCTGGAGTCGACGCAGATCGTGATCTTCGACGAGCAGGAGCAGCCGGTCACCGCCGAGGAGTGCCTCTCGGGCGACCCCACCTGCGAGCAGACGGTCACCATCCCCAACGAGGCCAACCGGATCGACGTCGCCACCGACCTGCTGGCGCCGTTCAACTTCGGTTGGGCGTACCTCAACCTGCAGCACAACAACCCCGGGTTCGTCGCCATCTACGGCGACGCCTTCGCGCAGTCGTGGACGACGGCGGTGATGGACGCCTCGGGCCGGTTCAGCGTCGGCTTCGACGCCGTCCAGCTCGACAACGCCAACACGCCGAACACCACCATCATCCCGGTGCCCTAGACTTCACAGGCAGCAGACGCCAGACCTCAACAGGAGGAGCCATGAAGCTCAAGCACCATCGGCGGTCTCTCGTCACGGTTCTCATCTGTATCGCGCCGCTGATGTCCGCCATTGCGGCGTCGGCGCAGCCAGCTCTGGTCGGCCACGAGTTCCGCGTCAACCAGAGCCGCGAGAGCCAGCAGCTCGCACCCCTGGCCGCCTTCGGCTCCTCGGACAATTGCCTGATCGTCTGGGAGAGCGACATCAAGGGCATCCTCGGGCGCTTCTACGCCGCCAGCGGCAAGCCCGCCTCGGCGGAGATCACCCTCGTCGCCAACCAGCAGGTGCCGATCCCGAGCCGCGGCGAGGTCCTGCTCCGCAAGCATCCGGCAGTCGTCTTCCTGCCAGGCGGCGAATTCCTCCTCTTCTGGACCGAGGAACGCGACTCGCTTTCCATCGACCATTTCTACGAAGACCGCCACATCCTCGAGCAGAGCGTGCGCGGGCAGCGGTTCAGCGCCTCCGGCAAGCCGGTCGAAGCGAGCTTCGCGGTGAGCCAGCCCGGAACCGGCTTCCAGCGTCGACCCCACGCCGTGCTGTCCAAGGACGACGTGATGGTGGTGTGGGAGAGTGCCGAGGGGTGGCGGACCTCGGTGGCGGTCTCGGGCCGCCTGCTGAGTCGACGGGGCCAGCCCCGTGGCCCCGCGGAGCGTCTCGATACGGGGCAGGGCTCGTCCGTGCGCGACCTCGTCCTGGCGAGCAACGCCGGCGGCGAGATGCTCGCGGTCTGGGAGATGAGCCGCGAGGGCGACTTCGAAGTGGTGGCTCGACCGCTCGATCGCAACGGCGCGGTATCCGGGCCCGAGCTCGTTCCCCACGCGTCATCGGCCGGCCGCCAGCGGCGCCCGGCGGTCGTCGCCACGCGCGGCGGAGACTTCCTGGTGGCGTGGCAGGGCTGGCTGCCGGGCGGCGGGTCGCGCTACGCGATCTTCGGCCAGCTCGTCAGCCCTGCCGGCGTGGCGGTGGGTGCCGAGCGTCAACTCGCCACGGGCGTGGGCGAGGACCAGATCGCGCCGGCTCTCGCGCTCCTCCCCTCGGGCAACGTCATCGCGACCTGGTTGGACTGGGTCGGCGCCACGCCGATCGGCCTCTATGCCGTGGTGGTCGACGAGACCGGGCTTCCCCTCGGCCCCGAGGTCCGCGTCAGCGAGGACAAGCTGTATCCCCAGTACCAGAACGCCGTCGCCGCCAGCCCTCGCGGCACGATCTTCACGGCGTGGGAGAGTCGGCTCGATCGGGGCCGAGGCATCGCGGCGCGCCGGTTGCTGGCACGCTGATCCACCGCCCGGCTGGCCGGCAGACCGGCCGCGGCTCCGCGTTTGCCAGGGGTCGCGAGGACGGCGGATGCTACGATGGCATCGGCTGCCGGATCCTCCGGATGGCCCACCCCCGAGGAGACGCACGCGCATGAGACGGATCGTGTACTCGATTCTCGGCCTCGCCCTGGTGCAGGTCCTGCCAGCTGCCGCGGCGGCGCCCAAGGCCGAGATCCCGGAGCGCCGCTTCGAGTTCGGCATCATCGGCCAGGGTGAGGAGCTGCGGCACTCCTTCGCCGTGCACAACAAGGGTGACGCTCCGCTCACCCTCGCTGCCGACGGCTCGCAGCCGCAGGTCCGCCTTGCCAGCGATCCGGCGCCGATCCTCCCCGGTGCCACTGGCGCCGTCGAGCTGATCTTCGACGCCAGCGTCCCGGTGGGACCCACCGAGGTCGCTCTGCCTCTGACGAGCAACGACCCCTCGCAGCCGAAGCTGTCCTTTGCCCTCGCCGGCGAGGTCAAGGAGCTGCTTGGCGCCAAGCCCGGCTACGCCCGCTGGAACACGGTGCAAGGGGAGAAGGAAGCCACCATCACGCAGACCATCGCGGCGAGCGACGGCGCGACCTTCCGGGTGATTTCGGTCGATGCGCCGCCGCACGTCAAGACCGCGGTGCGCGAGGCGCGCCCCGAAGAGCGTGTGGCGAACATCGCCGGCACGCAGTGGCGCGTCGATCTCACCTTGGACAGCTGGGCTCCGGTCGGCGCGATCACCGGCTCGGCCGTCGTGCACACCGACAACCCCAAGCAACACCGGGCCTTCATTCCGCTCTCGGGGTTCGTCCGCCCCGTCGTGTTCGTCGACCCTCCGTCGGGCGACCTGGGCACCGTCAACGTCGGCGCCACGGCGAAGATCGACTTCAAAGTGCGGTTCTTCGGCACCGCGCCGATCCGCCTGACGTCGGCCGAGATCACCGTGCCTGGCGCCAACGCCACGGTGGCGCCGCTCCAGGACGGCCGCCTCTATCAGGTGACCCTGCAGCTGACCCCCGAAGTCGCCGCCGGGCCCTTGAGCGGCAAGCTGATCTTGCGTACCGACAGCTCCAAGTTGCCGACCTACGAGCTCCCGCTTACGGGCAAGGTCGAAGGCAGCGCGTCCGGCGGCGCACCCGCTCCCGCCGGCTAGATCTCGTCGACGAAGCTCCCGCGCAGGCGCTGGAACACCCACCACCCGAGCGCCAGAGATCCGATGGCCGCCAGCGCCAGGATGGCGATGCTTGCCTCGCCCTCCTCCGGCCTGGCGCCGAGGAGGGCCCGGCGATAGAGCTCGACCAGCCCGCTGAGCGGGTTGAGCTCGATCCAGGACCGATAGGGCGCCGGGATCATGGCAGCCGGGTAGACGATCGGTGTCAGGTAGAACCAGGCGCTGAGCACCAGGGCGAGCAGTTGGGCGAGGTCGCGCACGAAGACTTGTACGGCGGCGAAGAGGAGACCGAGCCCGACGGTGAGCGCCAGCTGCAGCGGCAACGCCAGCAGGAGCCAGGGCAGCCCCTGCCAGGAGAGCTCGCCGAGCGCCGCCAGCACACCGACGAAGACGACGCCTGCGATCGCTTGGTGGAGCAGTGCGCTCACCGCGACCGTCAGCACTAGCACCTCCGACGGAAAGCGCAGCTTCTTGACCATGCCTGCGTTGTCGGTAACGGCGGTGCTGCCGCGCATCAGACCCTCTTGGATGGCGAGCCAGGGCAGCAGGCCGCTGAAGAGGAAAACCCAGAAGCGCTGGGTCGGTTGGCCGGTCATGGGAATGCGTAGCACCAGCGAGAAGACGAACGAGAAGAGGATCAGTTGCCAGAGGGGCTGGACGAACGACCACGCAAAGCCCAGCGCCGAACCAACGTACCGGCTCTGGAAGTCGCGGCGCACCAGCTGGCGCAGCAGGTACGATCGCGCGAAGAATCCCGCGGCCAGGCTCAGGCCGCCACCGCCCTTGCTCCGAGGCGCGTTGACGCACCCGGGGAGGGGGGGTACAATCCGGTCCACTCGATGCTATTGTGACAAGTCCAGATGATCGAGACGGCGAAGCCTCCCAAGGTCAGGCAGGTGCAGCTCGTGGGTCGCAAGATCCGGCGCCTGCGCAAGGAGCGGCAGCTCACTCAGACCGAGCTGTCGTCACGGATCGGCGTCCAGCAGTCGGACCTGTCGCGGATGGAGAAGGGCGAGTATCGGGTAAGCTTGGACACCTTGTTCAAGATCCTGGCCGAGTTCGACCTCAGCATCGGCGAGTTCTTCGACGACGTTGGCGGCAAGGAGCCGCCGGGCCCACGAGAGCTGCGCATCGCGCGAGAGTTTACGTCGCTGCCATCCGAGGCTCAACGAGAGGTCGAGGACTTCATCGCCTTCAAGCGCGTGCAGGACCAGGGTAGGGAGGGAGACCGTACTTGATCGACTCCGGCGGCTCCCCTGAATACCTGCGAGCGTGGCGTCTTGCCGAGGACGCCAAAGACGCCGGCCGCCTCGAGGAGGCGGTGCGCTGGTATGCGGTCTCGCGCCAAGCGGCACTCGCGGAAGGCAACCGCGAGCTCGTCGACCGCGCACTCTGCAACGAGGCAGCGGTCGCGGTCGCCTTGGGCGATGGCGAAACCGCGGTGCTCGAGCTGCGCGAGATCCTGGTGCGCAACGAGTCGCCGATCAACTGCTTCCTCGCCGCCTACACCATCGCCCGTGCCTACGAGCTGCGCCGGGACAACCGCAAGGGCCTCTTCTACGCCCGCCTCGCGCGCGACCGCGCGGCGGTCCTGGAGCGGCCGGAGTGGCTCGCCTCGGCGTGGAACCAGATCGCCAACTTCCTGCTCGGCGACAGCTTCTTCGGCGAAGCCGCCGAGACCTATCGCCTCGCCGTCTCGCTGCTGCCGCCCGAGGAAAGTCCCCGCCAGCTCGTGCTCGCGGCGAACCTCGGCTACTGCGAGCTCATGCAGCGACGTTTCAGTGACGGGCTGCGGTTGCTCTACCGCACCTTGCGCACGTCGCGCCGGCGCGGCTGGGCGCGCAGCGCGATGATCGCCCACGTCGACCTCTGCTACGCCCACCTCGAGCTCGGCCGGCTGCGCGACGCCGAGCGGCACGGCCGCCTTGGGTTGGCGCTGGCCGAGGCCAGCGGCGAGCGCGACTGGGTCAAGAACGCGCTCTATCTGCTCGGCGAGGTGGCCGTGCTGGGTGGTGCCTCCAGCGAAGGACGCGCCCGCTTCCAGGAGCTGCAGACGCGCTTCTTCCCTGGCCAGCCTTACCTCTCGGACTTCCTCGTCAACGTCGACGTCCGTCAACTGGTGAACCTGCGGGCATGATCAGGATGACCGGACGCCGCGTCCTCCTCGCCTCCTTCCTTGCGCTCGCCGCGCCGGTGGCGGGCCATGCCGTGGCCGCCGCCAGCTCTGCGATCGGCGCCAGTGGCGAGCTGTACTCCCTGCAAAGCGGAACCTACCGGTCGCTGTTCGCCGAGGCGCCGGCGGCTGATGCGGACAACGCGGTCCTGGCGCTCGACGTCGTGCGCGACGGCGTGAGCCAGCGCCTCCTGGTGCCCGGTACCGACGGCCCCGAGGTCGAGCGCTGGCCGGCGCTCACCGTGGATCGAGCCACCAACCGCGTCTTCCTGGTGTGGGAAGCGCAGCGGCCGAATTTCCCGCTCTCGGTGCTCAATCTCATCGCCTTCTCCGACGAGGCCTGGGGAAGCGTCTTCCAGTTCGCCGCCGATCCGTTCAGTTACAAGAGCAATCCCCAGCTCGCCACCACTCTCGACCGCTACGAGATGTTCGGCGCCGAGGGAGAGGTGGTGTCGGCCACGCGCACGATCCTTCACCTCGCCTGGTACGACGACGACGGCGGGCGCCAGCGCGTCCTCTACACGCCGCTGGTCGTCGAGGGGGGCGAGGTGCTGCAGAGCAACCGGGTGTTCGACCTGCCCGAGCTCGCCTTCGGCACCGAAGCACCCAACGCCGCGCCCGCCCCTGCCGACATGCGGCGGAAGCCGCAGGTGCGCAGCGGCCGCGGCGGCCAGAGCGTGGTGATCGCGTTCGTGGCGCCGGACAGCGACGTGCTCTCGTCTCTCGAGCTGCGCTCGGTGACCGGTGAGCTGGTGTCCTTCGCCGACAAGGCGCGCGCCCAAGTGATCGAGACCGGCCTCCAGAACCCCGGGTTGGGGCGCCGCGCGCTGGCCGACAAGGCACGGGCGCAGGTCATCGAGACCGGTCGCAAGTTGATGCGGCGCGAGGCCGCTGACTACCTGGCCAGGGTTTTCCTCGACCGGTTCGGTGACTCGGCGCCCGACGTCTCCCTCGAGGACGCGGCCGAGGAGGCGCGCGCGCAGGTGATCGAGACCGGCGTCTCCTTGCGCCGCGGCATCGCCGACAAGGCCCTCGCAACTGTCATCGAGATCGGCCGCTCCGACGGCACCGGAGGCACCAGCCACCTGCTCGACGTGCGCAAGGCCGCTCGGCGGGGGCTGCCGCCGCTGCCGGACAGCGATCTGCGCCTCTTCCTGTCGCAGAACGGCGACGACGCGGCGGTGGCCTGGGAGGTCGACGGTACGGTTCGTTACCGCGAGAGCACCGCCGATGGCGGCTGGAGCCCTCTCCGCACCCTCGCGCTAGGCCCGGCGCTCAGCGACGAGGAGGCCTTCGCTCTGGTGGCGCGGCGGCTCGCCGACAGGTGAGCCGCGGCTAATCCGGGGCAGAGTCGCCGACAGGCTCGGCGCCATCCCCGGCAGAGACCGCGGCAACCTCCAGGCCATTGGCCGTCGGAAGGGCCGGCACGAGCTCGCCGCCGGCAGCGACCAAGGCGCGACTCACAGCCTCTCGGCGATCGGCCGGCGTCAGGATCGCCACGCAGCCGCCGCCGCCCGCTCCGCAGGCCTTGCCGCCCCAGGCGCCATTTGCGGCGGCCACGGCGAGCAGGTTTTCGACTGCCGGCACGGAGACCCCGTCGGCCAGGCGGCGTCGAAGTTGCCATTCCCGCTCAACCAGCGCTCCGACCGCCTGCCAGTCGCCGCGTTCGAGCGGTTCGGGCAGCTCGGCGGCCACCTCGGCGATGCCCCGCAGGAGTCCCACGACCTCGGCATCCCCTTCCAGGCAGCGGCGAATGATCGTCCAGTTGGTGGCCGCCGAGAAGTGGCTCTGGCCCGAGTAGGCCACCAGGAGGTGGCGGCCGAGCTTCGTCAGGTCGACATCGAGCCGGCGTACCGTCTCGCCGCCGGGAGCGAAGCCGATGGCGAGACCGCCGCCGAGCAGCGCCGGATAGTGGTCCTGCGTCCCCGTCGGCAACCGCATCAGCCGCGCCTCGAGATCGCGCGCCAGGCGCGCTGTGCCGGCGGTGTCGCGCGGCGGACGCCCCAGCAGCAGTTCCCCGGCGGCGATCAGCGCCACGGTGACGGCCGAGCTCGCGCCGAGCCCACCCCCGCGCGGCGAGCCGCTGCTCACCTCGATGTCGACGGGCGGCAGTCCGAGCGCCGCGACGACGACCCCGGGCAGGGCGCCCTCGCGGTGGGCGGCGAGCTCCTCCACCGTCGGCAGCTCGACGTCGGTGCCGTCGCTGCGCAGCCGGTAGCCGGCGCGGCGCGGCGTGAGCGTCACCTCGACGACCACGTCGAGCGCCACGTTCACCGTCTGCGCGCCGGCGAAGAACAGCCCCAGCGGCCAGATGTCGAGCGTGCCGCCGCCGAGGTCGACGCGGCAGCGGGCGCGCGCACGAACGGACTTGCGGCCGGGACCGCTCACCGGCCGCCGAGGGCGAGCGGCGTCTCGATGCGCTCGCTCGCCGCCGTCGCGAGCTGCAGGTCGCCGGCGGCATCGTCGCCCGGCATCACGCCCGTGCGCATGGCGAGACGGAGCTGCTCGCGCCAGGCGCCGAATGCCACCATCTCGCGCCGCGACAGCGACGCCGCCGGAACGCTCTTGAGCGACAGCGGATTGACCCAGCGGCCGAGGTGCTGCACTCGATAGTCGAGGTGGGGCGCGGTCGCGAGGCCGCTCTCGCCGACATACCCGACCACCTGGTTCTGCTGCACGCGGGCGCCGCGCACGACTCCCTTGGCGAAGCGCGACAGGTGCAGGTAGCAGGTCACGTAGCCGCTCGGGTGCCGCACCTTCACGGTGCGGCCGCCGCCGCCGTCCCAGCCGGCGGAGAGCACGACGCCGTTGGCGGTCACGTGCACCGGCGTGCCGGTGGGCGCGCCGATGTCGATGCCCCAATGCGGGCGGAACTCCTTGAGGACGGGGTGGAAGCGGCGCTTGGTGAAGCCGGAGGTAATGCGCGTCGAGAAGGCGATCGGCGAGCGCAGGAACATCTTGCGGAGCGGGTGGCCGTCGCCGTCGTAGTAGCCGTCGCTGCCGTAACGGTAGGCCTCGAGCAGCCGGCCGCGGTTGTCGAGCGCCACCGCCAGCACGTCTCCCACTCCCGCCGGCTCGCCGTCGACGAGCTGCTGCTCGTAGAGAACCTGCAGGCGGTCGCCCTGGCGCAGGTCGCGCGTGAAGTCGACGTCCCAGCGCAGCACGTCGGCGGCGCGGTAGGCGACCTCGATGGGTGCGCCTGCATCGGCCAGGGCTTCGGCGACGCTGCTCTCGATCTCCACCACCGCACGCCGCAGCTCCACCGTCTCCACCGCCGCCTGCCAATGGCTCTTCCAGTCGCCGTGCAGGGAGGCCAGCTGCAGCTTGCCCTTGCCGGGTACGTCGAGGCGCAGCTCGGCGGGCCGCGCGCCGGCGCCGAGCAGCGCCGAGACGCGCAGCCCCGGCTTGAGGCGCCGTAGCTCGACGTGGCTCGCCAGCGCGTCGGAGACCAGCATGCGGTCGCGGGGCGGCAGGCCGAGCTCGCCGAGCAGGCCGGCAAGCGATTCGCCACGGCCGAGCGTGCGCTCGAACGGGATCGCGGCGGTGGTCGTGGCTTCGAGGCTGGGGGGACGGACTTGCGCGGCGTCGAACTGGGGCGGGGCGAGGAGGCGGGGGACCGGCTGCCGTGCCGGCTCCTGCGACAAAGAGGCTACAGCGAGGGCCGCGAGCGGAACCGCCAGGACGATCAGGGCCCGGGTCGGTCGGACCCGGTGCCACAGCGTGCGCGGTCGCTCGTTCCCTCTCTGAATAACGCCGTCTCCTGCGGAATGCCGAGGAGCCGATCGGGTCTTACGACCCGCCTCGATCCGCTTGGCTGGGAATCACACGCGGCGTGGCACAAGACGTACAGATGCTGCCGACACCGCTCTCCTGTGCAAAAGCGCCGCGACTATAGCAAAGCGATCCCGGCCTGGCAATGGAACCGGTAGCGGCCAGTAAGGGGGTCGGGAGGGGGCAGCGGGCTTCGCCCGCGAGGGTGGGCTAGCGCTTGGCGAGCCCGTCTTCGATCAGACGGTCGGCGTCGTCGGGAAGGCGGCCGCTGTAGAGCACGGCGCCGTCGCGCAGCAGCAGCAGGCCGGGTAGGTTGGTCAGGGCGTAGCGCTTGGCGAAGGCGCCGTCGCCGTCGAGGTAGACGGGCGCTTGCGGATCCTTGCCGGCGAGGAAGCCCTGCACCTCGGCCGTCTCTTCCTGGAAGTCGACGAGGGCGACGCGCGCGCGGCCGCCCCACTTCGAGACGATGCGGTTGCTGCGTTCGACGACGTCCTGGCAGCGCGGCGACCAGCCCGCGAACAGCACGACGATGGTGGTGCCGCTGGCGACGTCGCCGGAGGTGAGCGTGCCGCCGGCGAGGCCGGGCAGGCGCCACGCCTCCTGCGCCATCGTCGGTCGCGCGAGCAACGCCGCGAAGGCGACGAGCACGACGGCCGCGGCCGCAGCGCAGCGACCCAGGACGTGAAGTTTCATCGCCTCGTCAGTCGAGCGCGGCGCCGCGGTGGGGGAAGCTGGCCAGGATGCGGGTGCGCAGCGTCAGCGGCGCCTGGTCGCGGCAGCAGCGGCCACGGACGACGGTCAGCAGCCTGGAGACGAAGCCGAAGCGGTGCGAGCAGCCGGCGCAGATCGTGAGGTGCTGGCGGAACGAGAGCAGCGTCTCGCCGTCGAGCTCGTTGTCGCTCGCCCGGTACATCGCCACGTGCACGGCTTGGCAGTCCATCGACGGGGTCCCTCGGGGTTGACGCTGCTGGGCGGGCTCGGCGGCCTGCTGGGCGCGCTGGCGCCTACGACTGGAAACCCCGCCACCCCCGCCCGGAATTCCGATGAGCGCCGGCATTCTACGTCACCCGACTTCCGGTTCCACGTCGATCTTGGGGTCGCGACGGCTGCGCATCTTCGCCGGTTCGCCGTCGCGGATGTAGCCGTGGCCGCGCGCGTACTTGAGCAGCGCCTCCTCGAGCAGCCGGCGGCCGCGGTAGAGGCGGCTCATCACGGTGCCGACGGGGATCTCCAGGATGTCGGCGATCTCCTTGTAGGAGAACCCCTCGAGGTCGGCGAGCAGCACCACCATCCGGTAGTCGTGGGGGAGCTCCTCGATGGCGTACTGCACGTCCGCGTCGAGCACCTTCTCGAGCAGCTCCTCCTCCGGGGTCCTGGCCTGCTGCCCGGAGTCGTCGCGCACGATGGTCTCGAAGGACTCCTCGATGTCGGCGAAATCGGCCTTGGGAGGGGCCTGCTGCTTCTTGCGATAGCTGTTGATGAAGGTGTTCTTCAGGATCTTGAACAGCCAGGCCTTGAGGTTGGTTCCCTCCTCGAACTTGTCGTAGTACTTGTAGGCCTTGAGGTAGGTCTCCTGGACGAGGTCCTCGGCGTCCTGCGGGTTGCGGGCCATGCGGTACGCGGCGTTGTAGAGCGGGTCGAGGTAGGGCATGGCTACCGCCTCGAAGTCCCACCCCTTCTGGTGGAGGTCCTCTTTCTTGCTCACTTGATTCATCGGCAGCTCCCCCCGCACTCTGTAATACGCATGGCACATGCCATCAGTTGTGAGGTCGCTTTCGCGGGGCCCCTCGCAGAGTGAAACGCGGGAAGCGGACGAAGACTGGCGGTGGCCGCCGGGGCTCGGCTGGTCCCTGGGGGCACGCCAAAAAGGCAGCGGCGTCCCTGGAGAGGGACGCCGCTGACCTGCAGCCGGGGCAACGGGCCGGTCGCCGCGAGCCGCCTAGAAGAGGCCGGCGCCGCGCATGGCGATGAGCAGCGCGTAGAGCACCAGCGACTCGATGAGGGCGAGACCGAGGATGAGCGCGAAGCGGACGTTGGGGGCCGCTCCGGGGTTGCGCGCCATGGCCGAGCAGGCGGCCGACACCGCCTTGCCCTGTCCCACCGCGCCTCCCGCCGCCGCCACGCCGATGGCGAAGGCGGCGCCGATGATGCCGAGGTTGACCGCATTGCCGCCGCCGCCCGCGGGCGCTGCGGCCGCGTTCTCCTGCGCCATGGCCGGCAGCGCCAGCACGGCGAGGAGGAGGATCCCGATCATGAACACGCGTCTAGACGTCATTCGTCCGCTCCTGTGAAACACGGTGCCGCCCGCCGGCCGGGGGTGGGGGCGCGCAAGGGGGGGTTAGTGCTCCTCCGCCTCCGCGCCGGCGATGTACACCGTCGTTAGCATGATGAAGATGAAGGTCTGGATCACCGCCGCGAAGAGCCCGAGGGCCATGATCGGCAGCGGCGCGAGCAAGGGCACCAGCTTGTTGAAGACGCCCGACACCATGTGCTCGCCGGTCATGTTGCCGAACAGACGCAGCCCGAGCGAGAGCCAGCGGGCGGCGTGCGAGATCAGCTCGATGACGAAGAACAGCGGCATCAGCCACCAGATCGGCCCCAGGAAGTGCTTGATGTACGAGAGGCCGTGCCGCTTGATGCCGATCACGTTGTAGAGCACGAAGGAGATGCCGGCGAGGCCGAAGGTGACGTTGACGTTGGCGGTGGGCGGTTGGAGGAAGAAGAACAACCCCATGAAGTTCGAGGTGAAGATGAACAGCGTGAAGGCGCCGATCAAGGCGAGGTAGCGGTCGCCGGCGCCGTGCCCAACCTGCGCCTCGATCATGCCGCGAAGGCCGCCCACCAGCTGCTCGATGAAGACCTGGAACCGGCTCGGGTTCTCCTCGCGCAGCGAGAGGCCGACCGGGATGAAGATGACGAGCAGCAGCGACACCACGAACAACGACATCACCAGGTGATCGGGGATCGCGGAGTGGCCTCCGAGCCGATGCCAGAGGGCATTGACGGGGCCGTAGAGGATCGAGTGGTGCTCTTGCATCTGGCTGTTGCTATCGAGTCATCGCTATCGGTGAGAGCGCAACGGCAGCTGAAGGCCGGCTTCGACGAGCAGCGCGAGCGGCACCGCCGACAGCCCCAGCACCACTGCCAGCCCGTCGTGCCAGCCGAGGAGCAGGAGAAGGACGAAACCGACGAGCAGGAGGAGCCGCAGGGGGTATTGCCAGCCGAGCCCCGGAGGAGCCTCCCCCTCCACGGCGCGGAGGCGGCGAACCACCCCCTCCAAACTGCGGAGCGCGACGATACTGACGGCCGCCGAGGCTGTCAAGGCAATGCCGCGCCGCCAACCGAGCGCCGCAGCGAAGGCGATCCCCGCCGCCACTCCGTAGATGGCGGCGATCGCCTCGATGCGGCGCAGCACCCCTCCAGCGGCGACCTCCCCGCTGTCGACCTCGGGGTTCTCGGCTTCCACCGTCATCGCCCGATCGGCCGGCGCAGGAAGGTGTAGAGCTGCCAGAAACCGGCGACGGCGCCGAGGCCGACGCCCACCACGCTGCCGGCGGTGGGCCACCCGATCCGCGCTCCGAGCCAGCGGCCGGCGAGATAGCCGACGGCGATAGCCGCCGGAAAGAGGAACGCCAAGGCGAGCATCTGCAGCGCCTTCTGCGCGCCCCACGACTCGCCGCTCGGATCTGGCCGCTGCTCGTCGTTCACGATCGTCGATCCTAGCCGGGCGAGGCGCGCCGCCGTCAGCCGGTCGTCAGAGCATGAAGGCTTCCGGGTAGCCCTCCGAGGAGGTACCGAGCGGCCGCTCGACGCCAGCTTCGCGCGGCGCTGGCGCATCGACGGTGACCCAGGCGTGCCCTTCGTGGCGACGCGCGGTCGGCGCGCCGTCGCGCGTCGATGGCGGGGCGAGGTGCAGCCGTGGCCGCAAGCCGCACCGCGACCACAGGTCGAGCAGCAGCAGCGAGCGCTTGAGACAGCGGCCGTAACGGCGTGGAGGGAGCAGCGGCAGCACACGGTCGAGCGTCGCGAGCAGCCACTCCGGCCGCCCGAGCGGCCGCAGCACGAAGGGGCCGGCCGAGCGCAAGCGCTCGACCAGCTCGTCGAGCGGCAGCCGGCGCTCGAGCCAGGCGAGACGCGCCGCCGCACGCAGCACCGCAGGCAACGCGAGCGCGAAGAAGACGATGCGCGCCAGCCAGCGCATGAACCGCCAGTGTAGACGGTGCGCCGATTCGCGGGCACGCTTCCTGCGAGAATCGCCGCGCATGAGAACCGCGTTCGCGCTCAGCCTCGCGTTGCTCGTGCCCGTCGTCGCCTGCGCCGCCGACGGGGGCAAGATCCACGCGCCGGCAGCCGACAGCGACGGCAACGTCGACGCGAGCTCGCGGCGCGATCGCCTGCCCGTCGTCCGCTACGGCGAGCCGTTCCGGCTCGCCTTCGGCCGTAGCGCCAAGGTCGAGCACAGCAAGACCCGCGTCCGCTTCGACGCCGTGCCCGAGGACAACCGCTGCCCCACCGGCGTGCAGTGCGTGCAGGCGGGCCGCGCTCGCGTGCGGTTGGAGGTGACCCGCGGCCGCACGGCGCCGGCCTGGATCGAGCTCGCCACCGACCCCGAGGCGTCCGTCGCCAGTGCCGGCGGTGTCACCTGGGAGCTGCAGGCGGTCGAGCCCTACCCGGCAGCCGGCCGCGAGCGCCGACCCGCTGACTACGTGCTCACCCTGGTGGCGCACCCGCTGCGAGGCCGCTGACCGCCGGCCGGCAGGCTCCCCCAACGCACGCCGGCGCGCTCGAGCGCGCGCACATCGGCGACACGCAGCCGGCACCCGCGGCCCAAGCCGCGCCGCAGAGGCGTTGCCAGGACTCTTCGTTGGCGGCAGCCATCGCCGCGTTGCGCGGCTGCGGGCAGGTCGGGCAGTAGCAGCCGGCCGCGCCCGGCACCGGGCGCGGGTAAGGAGTGAGCGTGCAGTCGGCGTCGCCCGCGCAGGCGAACGCCGGCGGCACCGGCGTCGGAGTCGGAGTCGGCACGGGCGTCGGAGCGACGGGCGCCGTGGCAGCCGCGGAGGGGGCCGGCGGCTCCTCCGCGGGCCGCCGGCCCGCACAAGCGGCGAGGGCGACAGCGAGCGACGCCGCGAGCGCCGGAGCGAGCCACCGCAGCGCCGTCGTGGAGGTGTCGTGGCGTCGCATGCTCGTCAAGGCTAGCAGCGCGCGGACCATCAGTTAGAGGGTGACATCGTGCCGCGCCTACAATCACACCGCGATGCTCACCACGCCGACGGCGATGCGCACGCGCATGGAGGAGATGGTGCGCGCCGCGCAGGCCGCCATCTGCGGCGCCCTCGGCCCGCTCGACGAGCGGCCGTTTCAGGAAGATGCCTGGCGCCACCCCGAAGGCGGCGGCGGCGTCTCGCGCGTGCTGCAGGACGGCACGGTCTTCGACAAGGCGGGAGTCAACGTCGCCGCCGTCGAGGGGAGCCTGCACCCCGAGGCGCTGGCGGCGATGATCGCCAAGCAGGACCTCGAGCCGGCGCCGCACCGCTTCGTCGCCGTCGGCCTCTCGGTGGTGGTGCACCCGCGCTCGCCCTGGGTGCCGACGGTGCACTGCAACTACCGCTACTTCGAGCTCGACGACGGCCGCTGGTGGTTCGGCGGCGGCACCGACCTCACCCCCGCCTACCTCGTCGCCGACGACGCCCGCCACTTCCACCGCACGCTCAAGGAGGCCTGCGACCGCCACGACCCGGCCTTCTACCCGCGCTTCAAGAAGTGGTGCGACGACTACTTCCAGCTCCCCCACCGCGGCGAGGCGCGCGGCATCGGCGGCATCTTCTTCGACGACCTGCGCGACCGCGAGCCCGCGGCGCTGCTCGCCTTCGTCGCCGACTGCGCCGCGGCGTTCGTCCCCGCCTACCTGCCGCTCGTCGAGCGCGGCCTGTCGCGACCGTGGAGCGAGCGCGAGAGCCGCTGGCAGGGCCTCCGCCGCGGCCGCTACGTCGAGTTCAACCTCATGTACGACCGCGGCACCCGCTTCGGGCTGCGCACCGGCGGCCGCGTCGAGAGCATCCTCATGTCACTGCCCCTGCACGCCCGCTGGGAGTACGCCCACGAGCCCGAGCCCGGCAGCCCCGAGGCGGCGACGCTCGACGTGCTGCGCCGGCCGCGCGAGTGGGTCTGAGAGATGAGGCGCGGCCAGCGCCGTCCCGGCCGCAGCGAGTCCTCCGCGCCGCGGCAGAAGCGGCGCCAGCCGGCGGCTGAGCATTCGGCGACCGAAGCCCCGGCTTGGCGGAGCGTGCTGCCGAGCCTGGTGGCGCTTGCCTTGTTTCTCGGCGCGACGGCGGTGTTCGTCTGGCGGCATGTGCCCGTGGACGACGCCTACATCACGTTTCGCTATGCCCAGAACGTCGCTGCCGGGGCAAGGAGCGGTGTTCAACCCGGGCGAGCGCGTCGAGGGCTACTCGAGCCTCTCCTGGCTGCTCCTGCTCGCCGCCGTCGACGGTATCGGGCTACCGGTGCCGCTGGCCGCGGTCGTGCTCGGCCTCGCCTGCGGCATCGCCGTGCTGCTGACGCTGGCGCGGCGGGGCGGTGCCGGAGCGCTGGCCGCCGTGCTCACCGCCCTCTTCCTGCCCTTCAGCTATCACTCGGCCAACGGGCTCGAGACCGCGTTGACCACCCTGCTGGTCACGGTGCTGACCACCGCCCACCTTCGCGATCGCTTGGCGCCTCGTCTACTACGGCGAGTGGATACCCAACGCGGCGCGCGCCAAGCTGCTGCCGTTCAGCGTTGCGATCCCTCACGGCGTGCGCGACGTGGCCGGCTTTGCTTGGGCGGCCAGCGCTTGGGGCGTGCTGCTGCTGGCGCTGTTGGCGGCCATCTGGCGTGCCGCTCGCGACCGCGACGCGAGCTCCCAGCGCCAGGTGACGCTGGCCGCTGCCCTCTTCCTGTTCGGCGCCTCCGGGTTGCTGGCGCTCAGCGGTGGCGACAGCTTCCCGCTCTGGCGTTTCTTCGTACCCATCGCACCGACTTTCTTCCTGCTCGCCGCCAGCGGTCTCTGGCGGCAGCGGGCGGAGGGGGTGAAACGGCCCACGCTGGGCAGGTGGGCGTACGCCACGATCGCGATCATCGCGTTGTCGACGCAATACCAGTCGGCGGCGGCCGCGATAGCCCGCGAAGGGACCTGGGTGGCTCACTGGCGCGCCATGGGTGAGGCGCTCCGCGTTCAATTCTCTCCGCAGACGACCATCGCCCTCTGCCCGGTGGGCGCATTGCCCTACCACTCCGGGCTACGCACCGTCGACATGCTGGGATTGACCGAGCCTCGCGTGGCGAGGACACCCGCCGACCTTCGCTACTGGTATCCGGGGCATCAACGGCACGATGGCCGTCACGTGCTCGATCGGCGCCCGGACCTGATCATGCTGGGCAACGGACCCCGAGCGCCACAGCCGGGTCCCTTCGACTGGCGGAGCGTCCGCGTCTACGAACGAGACCTGGCGGCGGATCGGCGGCTGCGGGAGGACTACCGGCTCTGGCACCTGCCGCTGCGCGATGGACCCTTCGCCCAGCTGTTCGTGCGCGTCGGCGTGACGCCTCACCGCAGCTCGCCATGAACCGGCAGAGCAAGCGGCGGGCATAGAATCGCTCGCCATGCAGCCGGCGGTGCCCACGCCCGAGCGCCTGCTGGCGCTCGTCGACCGGCTTGCCGGCCAGCCGGTGATCATGCTCGTCGACCTGGTGGCGGACCGCTTCATCACCGGCACGCCGAAGCGCATCAGCCGCGAGGCGCCGGTGCTGATCCTGCGCCACGAGCACGAGGAAGTGCTGCCCGGCGGCGGCGCCAATGCCGCCGCCAACGTCGCCGCCCTCGGCGGCCGGCCGCTGCCGGTGGGCATCGTCGGCGACGACGCCTCGGGCGACGAGCTGCTCGCCGCCTTCGCCCAGCGCCGCATCCCAGTCGACGGCATCCGCCGGCGCGCCGGCTACCGGACACCGACGAAGGTGCGCATCCTCGCCGGCGCCCGTCACTCGATCAAGCAACAGGTGGTGCGCTACGACGTCGAGGGGGAGCTCGAGCTCGCCGACGACGATCGTGACTTCCTTCTCGCCCAGCTCACGCGCCTCGCCGGCGCCGCGCGGGTGGCGGTCCTCTCCGACTACGGCTACGGCGCCGTCGATCCGGCGCTGGTGGCGCCGGCGCGGGCCGCCGTCGGCGGCGCCGGCACCGTGCTCTGCGACAGCCGCTACCGGCTCGCCGAGTTCGCCGGCGTCGACGGTGCGACGCCCAACGAGGAGGAAGCCGAGGCGATGCTCGGCCGCCGCCTCGGCGACGGCGCCGTGCTCCACACCGCCGGCGCCGCGCTGCGCGAACGCCTGGGCGCCCGCTTCGTCCTCGTCACCCGCGGCAGCCTCGGCATGGCGCTGTTCGAGGACGGCGGCTGCGCGCAGGTGCCGGTGCACGGCACCGACCAGGTGGCCGACGTCACCGGCGCCGGCGACACCGTGATCGGCACCTTCGCGCTGGCCCTCGCCGCCGGCGCCACGCCGCTCGAGGCGACCCTGCTCGCCGACTACGCCGGCGGCGTGGTGGTGATGAAGCGCGGCACGGCGACGCTCTCGCCCGACGAGCTGCGTACGGCGATCGAGCGCGACCGCGAGCTGCCGGCGGCGGTGCGTTGGGAGGCCAGCTGAGCATGGGCGAGGTGCTCGAGCTCGACACGCTATTGGCCCGCACCGACGAGCTGCGCCGCCAGGGCGGACGCTGGCGCTCGCCAACGGCCACTTCGACCTCCTCCACGTCGGCCACCTGCGCTACCTGCAGGCGGCCAAGGCGCAGGCCGACGCGCTGGTGGTGGCGATCAACGACGACGACTCGGTGGCTCGTCTCAAGGGCCCCGGGCGCCCGCTCGTACCCGCCGCCGAGCGCGCCGAGCTGCTGGCGGCGCTCGCGCCGGTGGACTTCGTGGTGACCTTCGCCGGCGACTCGCCGGCACCGCTGCTCGCCGCGCTGCGTCCCGACGTGCACTGCAAGGGCACCGACTACGGCACGCCCGAGCGCGTCCCCGAGTACGCCACCGTGCAGGCCTACGGCGGCCGCACGGTGCTCGTCGGCGACCCCAAGGACCACGCGACGAGCGACCTCATCCGCAAGGTGCGCGACGGCTCGTGAGCGCGCCGCGCTCGATCCTGATCCTGCGCACCAGCGCCCTCGGCGACGTCGTGCACTGCCTGCCGGTGGCGAGCGCCCTGCGCCGCGCCTTCCCCGCCGCGCGCATCGCCTGGGTGGTCGAGGAGCCCTTCCTGCCGCTGGTCGCATCGCACCCGGCGGTCGACGAGGCGATCCCGGTGCAGCTGCGGCGCTGGCGGCGGACGCCGCTCGCGGCACACACCCGGCGCGAGGTCTTCGCCTTCGTGCGCCGCCTGCGGGCGTTGCGCCCCGACGTCGCCCTCGAGCTGATGGGCAACCACAAGGGCGGCATCCTGGCGTGGCTGTCGCGGGCGCGTCAGCGCATCGGTGCCGTACGCGCGGCGCGGCGCGAGCCGTCGAGCGCGCTGTGGCTCAACCGTCTCGTCGTGCCGAGCGGCGAGCACGCCGTCGACCGCGCGCTGTCGTTGGTCGTCCGCGCTCGGGGACGACCGCCGAGCCCGCGGACTTCGCTTCGCCGGCGCTGCTGCCGGCGCGGGCCTCCGACGCGCCTGGCGAGCCCGCCGGCTACGTGCTGCTCCAGCCCGGCGCCGGTTGGGGCAACAAGCGCTACCCGCTCGCTTGGTGGGGAGCGGTGGCGCGCACGCTCGCCGCCGCCGGCGAGCGCGTGCGCGTGCTCGCCGGCCCCGACGAGGCGCCGCTCGCGGCCGGCGTCGTCGACGCTGCCGGCGACGCCGCCGAGCCGCTCGATCCGGGCGACCTCACGGCGCTCGCCGCCTGGCTGCGCGGCGCGCGGCTGGTGCTCGGCGGCGACACCGGCCCGCTGCACCTGGCGCACGCCCTCGGCGTGCCCGTGCTCGCCCTCCACGGCCCCACCGACCCGGCGCGCCACGGCCCCTACGGCGCGCCCGAGCGCACGCTCTACCGCCGCCTGCCCTGCAGCTTCTGCTACCGGCGCTTCGCCGAGACCAAGGCCTGCCTGCTCGAGCTCGCGCCCGCCGAGGTCGCCGCCGCGTCGCTCTCGCCCTGCTCGACGTCCGACTAGAATCCGCCGCACATGAGCAAGCTCGGCGAGCTGCTGGTCTCCTCGGGGACCATCAACCAGAAGCAGCTGCAGGATGCCCTCAACCTGCAGAAGAAAGAGGGCGGCCGCATCGGCACGAACCTGGTGAAGCTCGGGTTCGTCTCCGAGGACAAGCTCACCGACTTCCTCTCCAAGCACTTCGGCGTGCCGTCGGTGAACCTCGACCGCGTCGAGGTCGACGAGGCGGTGATCAAGATCATCCCCGCCGACGTGGCGCGCAAGTACACCATCCTGCCGATCTCCAAGGCGGGGGCGAAGCTCACCATCGCGATGCTCGACCCCACCAACGTCTTCGCCATGGACGACATCAAGTTCATGACCGGCTACAACGTCGAGCCGGTGGTGTCCTCCGAGAGCTCGCTGCGCGAGTCGATCGAGCGCTACTACGGCTCGACCCACGCCATCGAGCTCAAGAAGGTGATGGAGGAGATCGCCGAGGAGGAGGACACCGACCTCGAGGTCCTCGAGGAGGAAGAGGAGCTCGACCTCGCGGCGCTCGAGCAGGAATCGGAAGAGGCGCCGGTCGTGCGCCTGGTCAACATCGTGCTCACCGACGCCATCAAGCGCGGCGCCTCCGACATCCACATCGAGCCCTACGAGAAGGACCTCCGCGTCCGCTACCGCATCGACGGCATCCTCTACGAGATGATGCACCCGCCGCTGCGCCTGCGCGAGGCGATCACCAGCCGCTGCAAGATCATGGCGCGGCTCGACATCGCCGAGAAGCGGATGCCGCAGGACGGCCGCATCAAGATCAAGACCCGCATCTCGGGCAAGGTCAAGGACCTCGACTACCGCGTCTCGGTGCTGCCGACGATCTACGGCGAGAAGATCGTCATGCGGCTGCTCGACAAGGCCAACCTGATGCTCGACCTGACGAAGCTCGGCTTCGAGGCCGAGTCGCTGCGCAAGTTCGAGCAGGCGATCCTGAAGCCCTACGGCATGGTGCTGGTCACCGGGCCCACCGGGTCGGGCAAGACCAACACGCTCTACTCGGCGCTGCAGCGCATCAACACCCCCGAGGTCAACATCATCACCGCCGAGGATCCCGTCGAGTTCAACCTCGCCGGCATCAACCAGGTGCAGATGAAGGAGCAGATCGGCCTCAACTTCGCGGCCAGCCTGCGCTCCTTCCTGCGCCAGGACCCCAACATCATCCTGGTCGGCGAGATCCGCGACTTCGAGACCGCCGAGGTGGCGATCAAGGCGGCGATGACCGGCCACCTGGTGATGTCGACGCTGCACACCAACGACGCGCCGTCGACGATCAGCCGCCTGATGAACATGGGCGTCGAGCCGTTCCTCGTCGCCACCTCGGTGCACCTGGTGGTGGCGCAGCGGCTGGTGCGGCGCATCTGCAGCTACTGCAAGGAGCCGATCGAGCAGCCGCCCGCCGGCCTCGTCGAGATCGGCTTCAAGGAGACCGAGGCGCGGCACATCCGGCTCTTCCGCGGCCGCGGCTGCGAGCGCTGCAGCAACACCGGCTACAAGGGGCGCGTCGGGCTCTACGAGGTGATGGAGATCGACGACGAGATGCGCGAGATGATCCTCGCCGGCGCCTCGGCGTTCGAGCTGCGGCAGCGCTCGCTGGCGAAGGGGATGATGGGGCTGCGCGGCAGCGGCCTGGAGAAGATCCGCCAGGGCGTCACCAGCATCGACGAGGTGGTCCGCGAGACCGTCGACTGACGGTCTGGCCGATTAGAAGCGGACGTTCACGCCCGCCAACGCGGCGGCGAAGAGCGGCGACTGCGTCGAGGTCGACGTAGTGGCCGCTGATCTCGCCGAGCAGCGAGAAGTGGTTGGTGATCTCGAACTCGCCGGTGACGCCGGCGGTGAGACCGACGGCGGTGTCGTCGTCGTCCCTGCCGAGCGGCCCGCCGACGAGGCCCGACAAGCGGTAGCCGCCCAGGCCGAGGAAGATCCCGGAGTCGTACCAGTTCCTGTAGAAGCGGTACTCGCCGGAGATCGTCACGTAGTCGAGCTGGGGCTCGAAGAAGTCGCCGAGTTGGTCACCCTCGCCGAAATCGAGGCGGCCGACGCGCAGCTCGAGCAGCGTCCGCGGCTCGGTGACGAGGCCGATCTGCAGCTGCAGCGAGCGCTGGCCGGTGCCGGGGTCGGGCTCGTCGGCATCGAGCGGTCCGCCGATGCCGCCGAGGACGCCGATGCTCATCACGTAGGGCTCCGCAGCACGCGCCGGAGCGGTCGCCAGCGCTCCCAGCGCCAGTAACGCCGCGACCGCCAGCCAACCCGCCCGACTCGCCGTTGCGATCCCCACCGCTCGGCTGCTCGCTGTCGCCATCCGCCGTCCCTCCTGCCGCCGACGCGGCCACCTCTCTGCGCGGGGTCTCTGCGCGAAGGGGCGCAAGTATAGCCGCGTGTTTTCCGTCTGATGGTCGACGTTCGGCCGCTTCTCGGCCGAACGCTCGCCACGGAGGTGTACGCAGCAGCGATGGCCGGCGTCGGGTCGAGGTGGATCGCATCGGGATGGATGACGAGCGCGATGGCGGCGGTGTTTCCGAGCTGCTGCGTCGGCTGCGGCGCCGCGCTGCCGTGGGAGGCGTCGCTGGCGCTCTGTCTCGACTGCAGGTTTCGGCTGCGCGCGCCAGCGTCGCCCGCCTGCCGCGGCTGCGGCCGGCCGCTGCTCGGCGTGGCGGCGAACGTGCGCGGGCCGCTCTGCGGCGGCTGCCGGCAGCGGGCGCCGCCGTGGGAGTCGCTGGTCGCCGCCTACCTCTACGCGCCGCCCCTCGTCGGCGTCGTCAAGGCGCTCAAGTTCGGCCGCGCCGAGCACCTCGGCGAGGCGCTCGCGCAGCCGCTGGCGGTGATCTGCGCTGCCGCGGTAGCGCGCGTCGACGTGGTGACGCCGGTGCCGCTCGCCTGGACGCGGCTGCTGGTGCGCGGCTACAACCAGGCCGAGGCGATCGCTCGGCCGCTCGCCCATGCCCTCGGGCTGCCCTGCCGGCGGCTTCTGCACCGCCGGCCGCGCCCGCGGCAGGCGCTGCTGTCGCGCGCCGAGCGGCGCCGCAACCTGCGCGGAGCCTTCACACCGCGCCGGCGCTTGGCTGCCGGCACTCGCGTCCTGCTCGTCGACGACGTGATGACGACCGGCGCGACCCTCGCCGCCGCGGCGCGCGCGCTACGCCGCGCCGGTGCGGTCGCCGTGATGGCGGCGGTCGTGGCGCGCACGCCCGACGCGAGCTGGGGGGAGCCCGAGCGTTGAGCCGGACGACGAGCGCGGCGCTCGTCTGCGCGGGCTCGTCTACGCGGCGCTCGTCTTACTCGGCGCGGAGCGCCGCTTGCGGCGCCACCCTCGCCGCCGCCATGGCCGGCAGCCAGCTGGCGACGAGCGCCACCGCGGCGAGCAGCGATGGGATGAGGACGAAGGTCGCCAGGTCGTGCGGCCGCACCTCGTACAGCAAGTCGGCGAGCAGCCGCGTGGCGAAGAGCGCGACCAGCAGCCCGATGGCGATACCGCGCAAGGCCAGCCGCGCGCCTTGACCGACGATCACCCCGACCACCTGTCGCCGAGTCGCTCCGAGCGCAACCCGGACTCCGATCTCGCGCCGCCGCTGCGCCACCGAGTACGCCACCACTCCGTAGAGTCCGACGACCGCGAGCAGCAGTGCCAGCGCGGCGAAGAGGCCGAGCGTCTGCCCCTGCAGCCGCTGCCGCCACAGCGTGCGCGCCACCGTCTGCTCGAAGCTCTCCACGCGGTAGGGCGGCGCGTCGCGCTCGAGGCCGCCGAGCACCTCGCGTACCGCCGGCATCAGCGTCGTGGGGTCTTCGAGGCGCGTGCGCAGCACCACCGTCTCGGTGCGGCTCGACCAGGCGTGCATCGGGTAGTAGATCGCCGCTCCCATCGGCTGCGGCAGCCGGTAGTGGCGGTAGTCACGGACGACGCCGACGATCGCCGCCCAGGGGTCCTCGCTCTCGGCGCCGCCGATCTTCACCCGTGCGCCGATCGGATCGGCGTCGTGGAAGAAGGCGCGCGCGAAGCTCTCGTTGACCACCACCACCGGCGCGTCCGGATCGTCGTCCGGGCAGCTGAGACCACGCCCGCGCAGGAGCGGCACGCCCATGGCGTCGAAGAATCCGGGCGCCACGTTCTGATAGAGGGCGTCGAGCTCCTGGCCGGGCGCCGGGGCGGGCCGGCCCTCGACCGAGATCCCCCCCTGCACGTCCCAGCCGGAGAACGGCGTCCCCTGCGCCGCGCCCACGGCCTCGACGCCGGGGAGCGCGCCCAGCCGAGCGAGCAGCTCGTCGTAGAACGCCACGCGCTGCGCGTGCTCGGGGTAGCGCGCCATGGGCAGCGTGACGCGGAAGGACAGCACGCCGCGCTGGTGGAAGCCGAGGTCGGTGCCGACGAGCGCCAGGTAGCTGCGACCAGGAGCCCGGCGCCGGTCATCAGCACCAGCGACAGCGCCACCTCGGCGACGACCAGCGCGGCGCGCGTGCGGGCGCGGCGGCGGCCTTCGCCGGCACCGGCCGTCGTCTCGCGGAGCGCGCTGCCGAGCTGGAGGTCGCCGGCGCGCCACGCCGGCAGCAGCCCGAAGAGCGCGCCGGTCGCAACGGCCAGCAGCGCGACGAACGCCAGCACCCGCGCATCCAACCCGAGCGTGACGTAGAACGGCACGCCGTCCGGGAAGGCGCGGCCGGCGAGCCGCACGCCCACCGCCGCCAGCGCGGCCGCCGACGAGCGCGCCGACGACCGCCAGCGTCAGGCTTTCGGCGAGGAGCTGGCGCAGCACGCGTCCGCGGCCGGCGCCGATCGTCGCGCGCACCGCCAGCTCGCGGCTGCGCGCCGCGCCGCGCACCAGCGACAGGTTGGCGACGTTGGCGCAGGCGATGAGCAGCACGCAGCCTACCGCGGCGAGCAGCACCAGCAGCGGGCGCTGGAGGTTGCCCACCAGGTCCTCGCGAAACGGCACCAGCTCCGCCTCCCAGCCGAGGTTGTCGGTGGGGTGCGCGCGCTCGAGGTCGCGCGAGATGCGCCGCATCTCCGCGCGCGCCGCGTCCACCGTCGTGCCGTCGCGCAGGCGGCCGATGGCGCCGGCGTAGAAGCGGTTGCCGTGCGAGTCGTTCACCGGGTCGCGCACCAGCGGCCGCCACGCCTGGCCCTCCTCGGGGAAGGCGAAGCGCTGCGGCATGACGCCGACGACGGTGTACGGCGCGCCGTCGACCTCGATGCGCTTGCCGAGGATCGCCCGGTCGCCGCCGAAGCGCCGCTGCCACAAGCCCCACGACAGCAGCAGCACGTGCTCGCGGCCGCCGCCGTCCTCGCCGTCCAGGAAGCCGCGGCCCAGGGCCGGCGTCACGCCGAGCAGCCGAAAGAGGTTGGGCGTGACGTCGGCCGTCTCCAGCCGCTCGGCCTCGCCGCCGCCGGAGAGCGTCAACGTGCTCCAGGTCCACATCCCGAGCTGCGCGAAGCTCTTGCTCTGCTGCTGCCAGGCGTCGAAGTCGAAGCGCGAGATGTTGACGCCGTGCATGTCGCGCTGCAGGTTCGCCGCGTAGACGGAGACCAGCTGCTCGGCGCGCGGGTAGGGGAGCGGCCGCAACAACACGCCTTCGACGACGGCGAAGATGGTGGTGGTGACGCCGATGCCGAGGCCGATGCAGAGCACGGCCATCACGGTGAAGGCGGGCGAGCGCCGCAGCGTCCGCAGCGAGTAGCGGAGATCGCGCGCGAGGTCCTCGAGCCAACCCAGCCGCCGCGCCTCCCACCCCTCCTCGCGGTAGCGCTCGACGCCACCGAAGGCGAGCCGTGCGCGGCGACGCGCTTCGTCGGCGGGCACGCCGCGCCGCACCAGGTCGTCGGCCTCGAGCTCGACGTGCTGTCGCATCTCCTCCTCCATCTCGCCGTAGCGAGAGCGCCGTGCCGCCGGCCGCCACGTCTCGCGCGCTCGACTCCACCAGCTCATGGCGTGTTCTCCTCGAAATGGCGATCAGGTCGCGGCGAGCACGCGCTCCACGGCGCCCGCAAACAGTCGCCAGCCGTCGTGCTCCTCGACGAAGCGGCGACGCCCCTGGGCTGTGAGGTGGTAGAGCTTGGCCCGCCGCCCCTCCGGCGAGACGCCCCACTCGGCAGCGATCCACCCCTTCTCCTCAAGCCGGTAGAGCGCCGGGTAGAGCGAGCCCTGGTTGACCTGCAGCACCTCGTCGGAAAGCTGCCGGATCCGCTTGCTGATCCCCCAGCCGTGGAGCGGCTCTAGCACCAGCGTCTTCAGGATGAGCAGGTCCAGGCTCCCCTGCAACAGGTCGGCGCGGTCGCGGTCGTTCATCGCTGCGGCCCTCTCGCGTGTCGGCGGCGCGTTGCCTAGACGTCCGACAAATCGTACGCATCGATTGTCGAATGTCAAGGTATCGACCGGCAGCGGCCGGCGCCACCCCCGAGGTCAAGGGTTCCCGGGCACGTCAAGACCCACGTTGACAACCGGTTGCACTGGTGTCTAGGATCGACGACGTTGGGGAGTCTCATCATGCCTCGGACCCTACGCGTCGTCTCAGGCCCCCTGCTGCTGGCAGCCCTCCTCGCTCCCGCCCTGCGGGCGACCGAGGCGCCGGCCCCCGAGCCCGGTGTGCGCGGGCGGGTCAGCGCCGATGCGCTGCAGAGGAACGGTAAGGACTCCGCCTCGCCGCTCGGCCGCGCCAGCGTCTTCGCCTACGAGCTGGCGCGGGCCTCGGTGACCAAGGTGGTCACCGGCGCCGACGGCGGCTTCCGCTTCGACGGCCTGCCCGCCGGCGTCTACAAGCTGATCGCCTTCAAGCCCGGCTACGAGCCGGGCGTCGTCCTGCTCTCGCGCGCCGCCGCCGAGGCGGTGCAGTTCGTCGAGCTCAAGCTCGCCGCCGAGCGGCACGACGACGCGAAGGCCGGCGACGACTTCTGGTCCCTGCGCGACCAGGTCCCTCCCGACGTGCTGCGCGACCTCGAAGGCATCCGGCTCGCCGAGCTGGCGCGGCCGACGGCCGGCATGACGGTGTCCGCCGACCTGCGCGCCTTCGATGGCGCGGTGCGCGCGATGACCGGCGTCGAGAGCGCCAGCGCCGGCGGCGGCTCCCAGCTCGCCGGCGGCGGCATCGACATGAACGGTCGCATCGGCTCGCTGCGCCTCGGCGTCAGCGGCGAGTTCTGGACCCTCGCCGGGGTCAACGACGCAACGGTCAGCGCCACGCCGCAAGGGCAGGCGGCGGCGCTCAATTTGCGCATGACGGGCAGCGGCGAGGGGCAGATCAACGTCACCACGGTGAGCCACCGCGGGGCCGCCGCCGATGCGCGCGCCGAGGGCGCCGATTTCGAGCGCTACCGGGTCAGCTGGTCGCAGCCGGTGGGCGAGCGCAGCCGCTCGAACTTCGTGGCGCAGTACACCAGCCAGAACAACTTCCTGCGGCCGGCCGGCCTCGACGCGCTCGCCAGCAGCGAGTCGCGCGCCTTCAACGTCGAAGGCACCTACCGCATCGACATCTCCGACCGCAGCTCGCTGGAGACCGGCCTGCGCTACCGCGTGCGCGACGGCGGCTTCGGCGCCATGACCTCGACGTTCGCCGACCGCCTGGTCGCGCAGGAGCGGGCCCTCGAGCTCTTCGGCCGCGGCGGCTGGCGCTTCGAGCCCAGCGTGCTGGTCGAGTACGGCATGTACACCCAGCTGCGCGACGGCAGCATGGCGCTCGCTCCCCAGGGAGGCGTCGTCGTGCAGCTCGGCGACCGCTGGCAAGCGGTCGCCACCGCCAGCCATCGTGTCGACCAGGGGCAGTCGCATGCGCTCGACGCCTTCACGCCGGTGCGCTTCGCGAGCGTCGGCCAGGACCCCGCCGGCCGCGGCTGCCAGGACCTCGAGCAGCACTGCTACCGCGTGCTGCTCGCCCGCCAGGGCGAAGACGAGGGCGGCACCACCTTCGCCGTCGGCGCCGTGCACCGCGAGCTCGCCGAGACGCTGCACCTGTACTTCGACGACGACTTCCTCGACCACCTCGAGAGCCTCTACCTGGTGCAGGGCGACGAGCTGCCCGAGGTGCAGATGGTGGTCGAACGGCACGTCGCACCGCGAGTGGTGGCGCGCCTGGAGTCGAGCTACGCCGAAGGCGGCGGCGGGCTGATCTACGCCATCGACGACAAGCCCTACGAGAACCGGGTCAGCTACCTGGTGACCTCGCTCGACACCCGCTTCCAGCGCAGCTCGACGGGCGTCTTCCTCGCCTTCCACCACCTGACGCAGGGCGTCGACCCGGTGGTGGTCGCGACCCCGGCGGCGAACGGCGACAAGCGCTTCGACGCCGCCGGCCTGCCGACGATGGAGCTCGAGCGCATGCAGCTGATGCTGTCGCAGGACCTCAACGTCCTGATGCGGCTGGCGGCCGACTGGTCCGTCCACCTCAACTTCGAGGTGAGCCGCGGCTCGCTCCCCTTCACCGTCCAGAACGCCACCGACGACGAGGTCCGGCGGCGGGTGACGGGCGGCCTCTCGGTCAAATTCTGAGTCTGGCCCTTCCTGAGGGCTTCCAGGCGCCCGGCCGCGCGCAACTCCAGCGCGCCGCATCAGATCCATTTTGCCGGATCCAAGTTTCCGGACGCGCGCTAGAATGTTGAAGCCGTCTTGGCTTCGCCAAGGGCATTCCCGCACGGATGCAGCCGCTGCCGCCTAACTCCTTCTCCATGGCACACTTCCTGCGATTGCGGCGGGCGGAGCCGCCCAGTCGATGCCCCGCCGCTTAGCGACCGCCGGCCCCCGACTGCTCGTCGCAGCCGCCCTCGCGCTGGCGGTGGCGCTGGTGGGCGCCGTCGACCTCGTCCGCAAAGTCGACAGCTTCCGCTCGCTGGGCTTTCAGGCTCACATCCGCGGCGGCGCTTGGCGGGTGACCGTCGTCGACGCGCCGGCGACCGGCCTGCGGCCCGACGACGCCATCCTGCTCGTCGCCGGCGCCGACGCCGGCCGCAGCAGCGAGGTGCGTCAGCGCCTGCTCGCCGGCGAGACGACGCCGCTCACCGTCATGCGCGGCGACGAGCTGGTCGTCGTCCCCTACCAGCGTCCCGCCCTGCGCATCGACTGGTCCTACCTGGTGCTCGCCGGCGCCGGCATCCTCTACCTCATCATCGGCCTCTACGCCCTGCTTCACGCCTACCGCCGGGACGTGGGAGGGCGGCGCTCGCCGGCGGGAGTGTTCTTCCTCTGGTCGCTCGCCTCGGCGGCGGTCTACGTCTGCACGCGCGTCCCCGGCACTCCCCTCGACGGTCTCGGCAAGGCGAGCCAGGTGGTCGAAGAGCTGGGCCGCCTGCTCCTGCCCCCGCTCACGCTCCACCTCTTCCTGATCTTCCCGGTGCCCGTGCTGCGCCGGCGCCTGCGCCGGCTGGTGCCGTTCCTCTACGTGCCGGCGGCGGCGCTCGCCACCCTGCAGGCCGATCTCTTCTTCAACCGCGGCCGCTGGTTCTTCGGCGGCCTGCGCAAGGAGTCGCTGGTCGCCTTCGACCGGCTGGAGATCGGCCTCCTCGCCGTCTTCTCGCTTGCCGCTCTGGTGGCGCTGGCGGTGCAGATGGCGCGCCGCCATGGCTGGGAGCAGCGACGGCAGCTGCAGTGGATCGTGCTCGGCCTCGCCGTCGGCTACCTCCCCTTCATCCTGCTCTACGGGCTGCCGCTGGCGTTCCACCTGGCGCCTCCGGCGTGGGCCGCCACCGCCAGCGCCGCCGCGCTCGCCCTGGTGCCGCTCACCTTCGCCTGGGCGCTGCTGCGCTTCCGGCTGTGGGACATGGAGCTCATCCTCCGCGGCGCCGCCTCCTACGCCGCCACCCTGCTGATCGGCGTGCTCTCGTTCTCGCTGCTCCACCTCGTCATCAGCCGGGGGTTGCCCGCGGACCGCGCTTTCGCGCGCAGCGCGCTGTCGTTCGTCGCCGGGCTCGCCATCGCCGCCGTCCTCGTCCCCGCCGAGCGGCGGGTGCGCGCCGGCATCGAGCGCCTGCAGCACCGCGGCACCTTCGTCCAGCGCCAGGCGCTGCGCGAGCTCGGCCGCGAGCTGCTCGAGGAGCGCGACCTGCCGCGCCTCTGCCAGCGGCTGCAGGAACGGCTCGCCACCGGTCTCGGCCTGCACCAGGTCGCCCTCTACCTCGCCGACGGCGACCTGCTGCGCCTCGCCGCCGAAGCCGGCGACGCGCCCGGCGATCTCGCCCTCGCCGACCTCGACGACCTCTGGACGCTGCGCGTGGCGCGGCTCGGTTCCGGCGGCTTCCCCGGCGTGGCCACCACGCCCGAGCAGGCGTTGCACGCCGCCGGCTTCCGCTACGCCTTCCCGCTCTCCAGCCGCCGCCGGCCGGTGGCCCTGCTGGCTACCGCCGGCCGCCTCGACGGTGAGCCGCTCAACAGCGAAGAGCTCGACCTGATGCGCACGGTCCTCGACCAGACGGCGCTGGCGCTCGAGAACGCGCGCCTGGTCGAGGAGCTGCGCACCCAGCTCGCCGAGGTCACCCGCCTCAAGCAGCACACCGAGTCGATCCTCGAGTCCTCGCCCGCCGGCATCGTCGTGCTCGACGGCGCCGAGCGCGTCGTCTCCGCCAACGGCGCCTTCGCCAAGCTCAGCGGGCTGCGCCGCGAGCAGCTGCTCGGCCGCCGTCTCGCCGACGCGCTGCCGGTGGCGCCGCTGCCGAGCCCGGAAGAAGGGCTGCGCGAGGTCTCCTACTGCGAGCCCGACGGCCGCGAGCGCCACCTGCAGCTGTCGCTCGCCGCCTGCGGCCGCGCCGACGACGACCTGCGCGTGCTGGTCGTCCACGACGTCTCCGAGCGGGTGGCGATGGAGAACGCGCTCAAGGAGAAGGACCGCCTCGCCGCCCTCGGCATGCTCGCCGCCGGCGTCGCCCACGAGGTCAACACGCCGATCACCGGCATCTCCAGCTACGCCCAGATGCTGCTCGCCGAGACCTCCACCGACGACCCGCGCTACGAGCTGCTGCGCAAGGTCGAGAAGCAGACCTTCCGCGCCGCCAGCATCGTCAACGACCTGCTCGAGTTCGCCCGCGACCGCAAGCAGGAGCGCCGCACGCTGGCTCTTGCCGGCGTCGTCCGCGACGCGCTGGAGGCGCTCGACGACCGCCTGCGCCAGGCGCCCGTCGAGCTGCTCTGGCAGCCGCCCCAGAACGGCCCCGCGGTGCGCGGCGGCGACCAGGAGCTGCAGCAGGTCTTCGTCAACCTGATCGGCAACGCGCTCGACGCCATGGGCGAGGGCGGCGGCCGCCTCGAGCTGTCGGTGAGGACCGAGGGCGACCGCGCCATCGCGGCCGTCGCCGACAGCGGTCCGGGCATCCCGCGCGCCGAGCAGGAGCGCATCTTCCGCCCCTTCTACTCGACCAAGCTGGCGAGCGGCGGCACCGGCCTCGGCCTCTCGATCAGCTACCAGATCGTGCGCCGCCACGGCGGCGACCTGCGGGTCGAGAGCGAGCCCGGGCAGGGCAGCCGTTTCGTCGTCGACCTGCCGCTGCTCGACGGCGACGCCACCGGAGGCCTCTGGTGAGCAGCGGGAGACCTCTGGTGAGCTCGGGAGACCTCAGGTGAACGTCCTCGTCGTCGACGACGAGGAGGTGCTGCAGGACGTCCTCACCACGCTGGTGCGGCGCGAAGGGCACCGGCCGCTCACCGCCAAGACCGGCGAGGACGCGCTCACCGTCCTCGAGCGCGAGGACGTCGACCTCGTGCTGCTCGACCTCATGCTGCCCGGCATCTCCGGCATGGAGGTGCTGCAGAAGATCCGCGACAACGACCCCGACCAGGTGGTGGTGATGATCACCGCCTACTCCTCGATCGAGGGCGCCATCGAGGCGATGCGGCTGGGCGCCTTCCACTACATCCCCAAGCCGTTCAAGAACGAGGAGGTGCTGCACACCCTGCGCAAGGGGCTCGAGCAGCGCCGCCTGGCCAGCGAGAACCGCTCGCTGCGCGCGCAGCTGCGCGAGCGCTTCGGCTTCCACAAGCTCATCGGCAGGAGCAAGCCGATGCAGCAGGTCTTCGAGCTCATCGAGCTGGCGGCGCCTTCGAAGAGCAACATGCTCATCCTCGGCGAGAGCGGCACCGGCAAGGAGCTGGTGGCCAAGGCCATCCACCACCACTCGCGGCGCGCCTCCGGGCCCTTCATCACCGTCAACTCGGGCTCGATGCCGCCCGACCTGCTGGAGAGCAACCTCTTCGGCCACGTCAAGGGCGCCTTCACCGGCGCCATCGCCAGCAAGAAGGGTCTCTTCGAGCTCGCCGACAACGGCTCGATCTTCTTCGACGAGATCGGCAACGTCCCCATCGACACCCAGTCGAAGCTGCTGCGCGTGATCCAGGAGAAGGAGTTCATGCGGCTGGGCGGCGTCGAGACGCTCAAGGCCGACGTGCGCATCATCGCCGCCACCAACGCCGACCTCGAGCACGAGGTGCGCGGCGGCCGCTTCCGCGAGGACCTCTACTATCGCCTCAACGTCATCACCATCGCCCTGCCGCCGCTGCGCGACCGCACCGAGGACATCCCGCTGCTGACCCACAACTTCCTCAAGCGCTACGCGCAGGAGAACGAGAAGCCGCTGCGCGAGATCGCCCCCGGCGCCATGCAGCGGCTGATGGACTACCACTGGCCGGGCAACGTGCGCGAGCTGGAGAACGTGGTCGAGCGCGCGGTGGTGCTCTCCACCGGCACGACCCTCTCCGAAGAGCTCCTGCCGCAGCAGGTGCGGCGGCCGAGCGACCGCATCACCGCCGTCGAGCTGCCCACCAACGGCATCTCCTACCGCGACGCGGTGCGCAGCTACGAGCGGCGGCTCATCCTGCGCGCGCTCGAGGCCTCGGGGGGCGTGCAGAAGCACGCCGCCGAGCTGCTCAAGGTCAAGCCGACGACGCTTCACGAGATGATGAAGCGGCTCAACATCTCGCTGGAGCACGCTACTTAGTGGTTCTAGCGCGGCCGCGGGGCGCCGGCCGGGTGGCCGGCCGTGCTCGCCGCCGCCGTTTTTCAGGCGCGCGCCGCGCGCCGTTTCTGGAGGACCTGATCCGCATGTGCCGCACGGCTCGCCTCTGCCTGCTCCTCGTCACCCTGGCGTCGCCGCTCGGCGCAGCAGACGCTCCGGCGGCGGCGCCCACCGTACGGCCGCTGCTGGCGCCGCTCGCCGACGCGCAGACATTGCCGCTTCCCGGCGTCGACCCCGCGCTGCCCTCGCCGCCGGCGTTCCTCGGCTACCCGCTGGGCGCCCGCTTCACCCGTCACGCCGAGGTGCTCGCCTACCTCGACGCCCTCGACGCCGCTTCGCCGCGAGTGACCGCGTGGCAGTACGGCGAGACCTACGAGCACCGGCCGCTGCGCCTGCTGGCGATCTCCAGCGCCGACAACATCGCGCGCCTCGAGGCGCTGCGCGCCGATCGCGCGCGGCTGGGCCGGCCGGAGCGACTCTCCGACGAGGCGCGCGCCCAGTTGCTGCGCGAGCTGCCGGCCGTCGTCTGGCTCGCCTACGGCGTGCACGGCAACGAGTCGTCGTCGACCGAGGCGGCGATGGCGGCGGCCTACCTGCTCGCCGCCGGCCGCGGCGAGGGCGCTCCCGACCTCGCCAATGTCGTCGTGCTGCTCGACCCGCTGGTCAACCCCGACGGCCGCGAGCGCTACGTCAACGGCTACCTGCAGCGCCGCGGCAGCGAGGCCAACCCCGACCCCTTCTCGCGCGAGCACGACGAGCCCTGGCCGGGCGGCCGCGGCAACCACTACTACGTCGACCTGAACCGCGACTGGGCGTGGGCGACCCAGCTGGAGACGCGGGCGCGGGTGGCCGAGATCGCCGTCTGGGAGCCGCAGGTGTACGTCGACTTCCACGAGATGAACGCCGAGTCGACCTACTTCTTCCCGCCCACCGCCGAGCCCATCCACCCGGCCTTCGGCGCCGCCACCCGGCGCTGGCTGGAGCGCTTCGGCCACGCCAACGCCGCGGCCTTCGACCGCATGGGCTGGACCTACTACGTCGGCGAGGAGTACGACTTCTTCTACCCCGCCTACGGCGACACCTACCCGACGCTGCGCGGCGGCATCGGCATGACCTACGAGGTCGCCGGCGGAGGGCGCGCCGGCAGCGTCGTCGAGCGGCGCGGCGCCGGTCCCTGGGGCCTCGCCGACCGCATCGCACGCCACCTCGCCACCTCGCTCGCGACGGTCGACACCGCCGCCGCGCAGGCGCGCCAGCTGGTCGCCGACTTCGTCGGCGACCGCGTGGCGCAGGCGCGCGGCCGCGGCCGCACCTTCCTCTGGCGCGACGGCCAGGAGGCGAGCGAGCTCGCGGCGCTCCTGCAACTGCACGGCGTCAACGTCGGCCGCCTCGCCCGCGCCGAAGAGGTGAACGCGAGGCCGCTCGCCGGCGGCGAGCCGCGCAACGTCGAGCTGCCGGCGGGGACCTGGGCGGTCTCCACCGCGCAGCCGCTCGGCGAGCTGGTGCAGGTGCTGCTCGAGCGCGAGCCGGCGCTGCCCGCGGCCTACGTCGAGCGCCAGCGCGAGCGAGTGACGGCGCACCTCGAGCCCGAGTTCTACGACGTCACCGCCTGGGCGCTGCCGCTCGCCTACAACCTCGACGCCTGGACGAGCGACGACGCGCCGGCGAGCCTTACCGCCGGCGCCGAGATGCCGGCCGGCGGGCTCAGCGGCGAAGGGCGCGTCGGCTGGCTGCTGCCGCCGTCGGGCCTCGCCAGCTATCGCTTCGCCGCGGCGCTGCTGCGCGCGCGACGTCGCCTTCCGCGTCGCCCTCGAGCCGCTCACGCTCGGCGGCCGCCAGCTCCCCGCCGGCACGCTGTTCGTGCCGCGCGCCGGCAAGGCCGGTCTCGAAGCGATCCTGGCGCCGCTCGCCGCCGCCGCCCGCGTGCAGCTGCTGCCGGCGGAGAGCTCGCTCACCGGCGGCATCCCGCTGGGCTCGAACCAGATGGTGGCGATCCGGAAGCCGCGCATCGGCCTCGTCGCCGGACGCGGCATCGGCGCGACGACGTTCGGCGCCCTCTGGCACCTGCTCGACCAGCAGGTCGGCGCGCCGCACTCGGTGCTCGACCTCGAGCGGCTCGACGCCGTCGACCTCGGCCGCTTCGACGTGCTGGTGCTCCCCGACGGCGGCGGCTACCGCGGCGCCCTCGGCGAGAACGGCGCCAAACGTCTCGCCGACTGGGTGGAGGCGGGCGGCGTGCTGGTTGCCGAGTCCGGCGTCGTCGACTGGCTGCACGATCAGAAGCTCACCTCCGTCGCGCCGCACGAGGAGGAGCCGGCGGAGAGCGACGGCGAGGGGAGCAGCCCCGCCGCCGCCGACGCCGAGAAGGTGTGGGACACCGAGCTGATGGTGCCCGGCGCCATCATCGCCACCGAGGTGCGGCGCCACCCGCTCACCGTCGGCGTGACCACGCCGCCGCCGGCGCTGTTCTGGGGCGACACCTTCTACGACGCCACCGGCGACCCGCAGCAGGACCTCCTGCGCGCCCGCAGCAGCGACCCGCTTCTCGCCGGCATCGCCTGGCCGGAAGCGAAGCAAGTGCTGCCCGGCACGCTGCTGATGGCCGCCGAGTCGCGCGGGAAGGGCAAGGTCGTGGTGTTCACGCAGGACCCGGCGTTCCGGCTCTTCTGGCGGGGCACGATGCCGCTGCTGCTGAACGCCGTTCTCTACGGCCCGAGCTTGTAGCTTCGCCGCCGCGGCCGGTCACGTGCGGACGTGGCGGGTCGTGGTTGAGACGGATTGCGCGCTGGTGGCAGCTGAGCGTCAGTGACCCCCCGGTCGGCGGGTGCAGGCGTGGCCGGAGGGGCGCCGCCCAGGGGCACGGCTCGCTTTCTGAGACCTTCGGGCGGGAGCGCTCGCCTTGCCGGCAGGGCGCGCAACGCACTTGCTGTTACCCAGCGTCCCCTCGAAGCGCCCTGCCGGAAGCCCCTGGGCGACGCCCCTCCGGCCCCGCTGGGCACCCGCCTTCTTGAGTGGACGCCGAGCGACCTGTTGGCAAGCTCGTGTGTTGCCGTGGTGATCGTGCCTCTGTACCTCGCGCTCCTTTCACGTCTCCACACCACCGCCGTCGTGCCGCTCGGTTGACGGGATGCGCTCCGTCACTCTTCCCGTCACAACTCGCGGTCCACTGCGGTCGCCGTGATCCGTTTCGTGGGCTGATCACGCCGCACGTGAGGTTGAAAGGCGAAAACCCTGCGGCGAGCGCTGAGAGACTTCCTGCGAATCGAGGACTAGCCTGACTGGTCGGTCTCGCGATCTAGCTGCCTTTGCGGGTCTTTCCCGCTGGGCACAGGGTCAAGGATGAATACAGGCGGCACATCTCGCTCAATGGTCCCGAGACCTACGGTCTCTACGCGCACCTTTACCGCCCCCGGAACAAGGAGAAACGTCGCCGTATGGAGGATGGCCACGTACTGCACGGCCACCTGTATCCAGCTCCGTCCCTCGATGTCTATTGCGCCCGTGAAGCTGTGCCAGTCGTCCTTGACAATCTCCGCGGCGTTAGCGCCCTCTAGAACAATCGAGACTCTCTTGACAGCGCATCGTACGTCGTCATGGTTGAGGATCCGAACATCATCCAAGTAGACGCTTACGCGCTTGCCACCGGGCCAGTCTGATAGTCCAAGCCAGCTGTATTTTCTGTAGTTGACAAAGTCGATTGTGAGCCTTGTCTCGTATTCGGCCACCTTGGTCGTTAGGTCGTCGGCAACCTTGTTTGCGGATGCGACCAGGGATTGAGCTTCCGCTCTTGCTTGGCTCACAACTCGATAGCTGCCTTCAAGAGCGGCGCATACAGCGGTCAGCAAGATTGCAAGTGCCCAGTAGTGCCAGGGCCAGTCGAGTAAGGGAGCTAACCAAGATGCCTTCGCACGGAAGGTCGCGGAGAAACCGTAAATCGTCTGCGTGACACCCAACAGGAAATAGGCCACGCCTATGACCTTCCAGAAGGGGCGCCAGAGAACCTCTTTCCATACTGTCCAGCGTGCGGCCAGGGTACGTAGTTGCACGCCGGGCACGCTATTGCCAGCCGTGATAGTTACCATCGCAAGAGAGTGCCTTGCCCGCTCGACTGAGCTGGTTCAGGAGGCAAAGGACTTGCGTGGGCGACGGCGAGAATTGCAGCAACGGCTTCAGCAATCCGTCGATGGTCGGGAGGTTCATACTGCCAGATTCTAACCGTCAGTCACGCGTCAGCCGCCGCCGGCAGGTCCCTCGGCTCCGGAGGCCGTACCAGGCTTGGACCAGCAGCTTGTCGAAGCCGCACTCTTCGAGGCAGGACCGTGGACATCTGCAGCGAGCTCAGCGAGAACGGAGCCAGCGTCTCGCGGACTGGTAGAGGCGGGCTGCCGCGTCGGGCGTCTTTGACCTGGCTACACGATCAAAAGCTGACCGCCGTCGCGCGGCACACGGAGGAGCCGGCGGAAATCGATGGTGAAGGGAGCAGCCCGGCGGCGGACGCCGAGAAAGGTGTGGACACCGAGACGAGGCGGGAATGCTGCTCAGTCCGCCGTTTCCGGCGACCGCAGTGGGCCGCGAGTTGTGACGGGAAGGCCGACGGAGCGCAGTCCGGCACCCGAGCGGTACGACGGCGGTGGTGTGGCGACCTGAAAAGGAGCGCGAGGTAGAAGGCTCAACTCACCACGGCAGCGCTAGAGCTCGCCGACAGGAAGCTCGACGACCACCCGTGAAGGCGTTCGCGCCAGCGGGGCCTGGGAGCGCCGCGGCGGGGGCCTCCCCGAGGGCGCTTCGCACCGTCGGTGCGTGACAGCGGCTGCCATGCGCGCCCTCGGGGCGAGGCGAGCGCCCCCGCCCGAAGGTCTCAGAAAGCGAGCCGTGCCCCCGCGGCGGCGCTCCCAGGCCCCGCAGGCGAACGCCGGCCGGCGACCAGCGAACCCTCGACGACCACGACCTCGATCAGCGCCAGCGAAAACGCTAAGCCCTGCCGCGCCCCAACAGCTCCTGCAGCTCCGGCGGCCGCACCGGCTTGACGAGGAGCTTGTCGAAGCCGACCTCTTCGAGGCGCCCGCCGTGCACCTGCTCGCCGTAGCCGGTGACCGCCACCAGCGTCACGTCGCGGGTCGCCTCGTCGGAGCGCAGGCGGCGGCCGACTTCGTAGCCGTCGAGGCCCGGCAGACCGATGTCGAGCAGGACGACCTCGGGGCACTCCTCGGCGGCGAGCGCGAGGCCGCTGGGCCCGTCGTGGGCCACCCGTACCGTGTGCCCCCACAGCCGCAACAACTCGGCGAGGCTCTCCGCGCCCTCGACGTTGTCGTCCACCACCAGCACCTGCCGCGCCGCCACCCGCGGCGCGGCTCGCGGCCGCTCGCGCGACGGCCGCCGGCGCCGCTTGGTGCAGCGGCAACACCACCTCGAACTCGCTCCCCTTCCCCTCCCCCTCGCTCCGCGCCGCCACCTTGCCCCCGTGCATCTCCACCAGCTGCCGCACCAGCGTCAGCCCGATGCCGAGGCCGCCCTGCGAGCGGTCCAGCGCCTGCTCCGACTGCATGAAGAGGTCGAAGACGCGGCCGAGCAGCTCGGGCGGCAGCCCGATGCCGTCGTCGCGCACGCGCAGCACCGCTTGCTCGCCGCGCCGCTCCACGCTCACCGTCACGTGACCGCCGGCGGGCGTGTACTTGTTGGCGTTGGCGAGCAGGTTCGCCACCACCTGATCCAGGCGCGTGGCGTCGGCGCGCACCGGCAGCTGCCCCTCTGGAGGCCCAGGCAGCTCGAGGTGCAGCTCCTGGCCGCGCTCGACGAAGCGCGGGCGCAGGTTCTCCACCGCGTGCGACACCGCGGCGGCGAGGTCGAGCGGCTGCAGCCGCAGCTCGATGCGGCCGCGGGTGATGCGGGCGACGTCGAGCAGATCGTCCACCAGCCGCACGATGTGGCCCACCTGCCGCTCCATCACGGCGAGCGCGCGCCGGCTGGTGTCGGGGTCGTCCGTCGTGCGCAACAGTTGCAGCGAGGTGGCCACCGGCGACAGCGGGTTGCGCAGCTCGTGCGCCAGCATGGCGAGGAACTCGTCCTTGCGGCGGTCCGCCTCGCGCAGCTCGGCGTAGAGCGCGGCGTTGTCGAGCGCCAGCGCGGCGCGCCGCGCCAGCTCCTCGGCGAGCCCGGTCGCCTGGCGATCGAAACGGTCGCCGCCGTCGCGCACCAGCACCAGCGCGCCGAGCGTCTTGCCGCGCGCCCGCAACGGCAGCAGCAGCGCGCTGGTGCCGCCGATCTCGCGCACCAGCCGCCCGATGCCGTCGCCGCCCGCGATCGTCGCGTCGAGCGGGTCGGCGAGCAGCACCGGCTGGTCGAGGCCGTCGCCGTCGACGAGCGGCGGCGTCGCCGTGGCGAGCTCGCGCAGCCGCGCTTCCTGCTCGCCGGTGCGGTGGGCGACGGCGAGCTGCGGCGGCCCGCCGCCGGCGCCGAGCGACGCCAGCGCCCAGTCGGCGAGACCGGGGACGCAGCCGCGCGCGATGCGCTCGAGCGTCTTCTGCGGCTCGAGCGAGGCGGCCAGCGCGCTGCCCGCCTCGGCGAGCAGCCGCAGCGCCCACTCGGCGCGCCGACGCTCCGCCACCTCCGACTCGAGCTCGCGGTTGGCGGCGGCGAGCTGCTCGGAGCGCTCGCCGAGCGCGGCGCTCGTCGCGGTGAGCTCCTGGAAGCGCTCCTCGAGCGCCCGCGCCATGCGCCGGAAGTTGCGTCCCAGCGAGTCCACCTCGGCGACGCGGCTGCGCGGCCACGCCGGCAGCGCTCCCGACTGCAGCCGCTCCGGCAGGCCGGTGGTGGCCTCGGCGAGCCGCGCCAGCGAGCGCGACAGCAGCCCCGACACGGCGGCCGAGGCGAGCAGGGCGAGCGCACACAGCGCCAGCAGTCCGCCGAGCGCCTGCAGGTAGCGCTCCTGCAGGAACTGCTGCAGCGGCGCCACCGGCAGCTCCACGCGCAGGTGCCAGGGCGGCGCGCCGACGGCGAGCTCGCGGCCGTAGAGCGAGCTCCGCCAGCGGTTGATCGCCGGCTCGCCGGGCGGCTCGGAGAAGCGCTGGTAGCGGCCGCCGGCGAGCGGCCGCACTTCACCCTCGAGGCGATATGACGAGAGCGGCAGCGTCCCCGTCATCGTCGAGGCGATGACGACGCCATGGGCGTCGGTGAGCGTCAGCTGCGCTGCCTTGCTGGGGGCGTACAGCGCGAGCAGCCCGCGCAGCTGCTTGAGGTCGAGAGCACCGACTGCGAAGGCGGCGACGACGTTGCCGCGCACCACCGGCGCGGCGATGGCGACCACCGGCTCGCGGCGGCCGACGGCGCCCCGGAAGACGCTGGTGACGACCGGCCGCCGGTGGTCGCGCGCCGCGGCGAGCCACGGACGGTCGGCCACCGAGATCCCCACCTGCGCCACGCCTTCGGCGTCGGTACGCGGCGTCACGGCCTCGACCCGCCCGGCGGCGTCGGCAACGTAGACGGTGGCGAGCTCGGGGAACATGCGGCGGACCATCTCGACGTCGGGCTGCAGCGCGGCGGGCGCCAGACCTCGATCGGCGGCGCTGTTGGCGAGCTCGACGATGGCGCGCAGGTGGCGGTCGCGCCAGGTGCCGACGCGGCTCGCCAGGCTGTCGGCCGTCTGGTCGAGCTGGGCGAGCAGGTCGCCCTCGAGCTTGCGCAGGTCCTGCCGCGTCGTCATCACCACCAGCGCGAGCAGCGGCACCAGCACCGCGGTCACCAGCAGCTCGAAGACCATCTGACGCAACGGCACCGTCTGCCGATCGCCGGCGCCAGCCAGCCGTGCCGATCGACGTGTGGGTGAGCAGGAGGCTCGCGACGAGGGCGTTGCAGATGCCGTTGACGCTCTGCTTGAGCACCACCAGCAGCGTCGCCGTGGCGCCGGTCTCCATCACTCCGCCGTAGAACAGCGCCCCCAGCGGCACGCCGAGCAGCAGCCAGAACAGCCCGTCGGCGAGCAGCAGGTTCGCCTTGAGGCGCGGCGCCAGCAGGCCCACCACCAGCGCCTCGACGGTGAGGATCACCGCCGCCCACGGATGGCCCCACAGGAAGAAGGTGTAGCTCGCCGCCACCGCGGCGGCGGCGGTGCCCCAGACCGGGCCGTAGAGCTGCATCGCCAGCAGCGCGAAGATGCTGCCGAAGAGGAACTCGAGGCCGAAGAAGAGCGGGAAGGCGAAGTAGTTGCCGGCGAAGGCGAGCAGCGCCAGGGCCACGTAGACCGGCAGGCTCCGGCCGCTGAGCGGCGTGATCGTAACGGTCGGTCGCTCAGCAGTCGGCGCTCGCCCGAGGCTCGCCGGCGCGCGCTGCGGCTCCACCGCGACGGATGGTAACACCCGGCGTCGGACGGCGCCCTACGTGTCAGCCGTCGTGATCGCGGCCGATCGCGGCCAGCGCGCGCTTGCGGTCGTAGGAGCTACCGATGTGCGCCGCGGCGCGCTCGAAGGCGGTGGCGAGCTCGCCCTCGAAGCGCGCCGCGCCGGCGACGCTGACCAGCAGCTCGGCGAGGTCGTAGTCCGAGCCGAAGGCGTCGGCGCTGGCGAGCAGCCGGCGCAGGTCCTCCTCCGGCAGCGGCCGGCGCTGCGCCGCCGCTTGCAGCGTGCGCCGGCGGTCGTAGTCGGAGCTCAAACCGCGCGCCAGCGTGTAGAACTGGTCGCCGAGCGCGCGACCGCGCGGCCAGCGCGGCACCACCGCGGTGAGCAGCTCGGCGCGGTCGTAGTCCGAGCCGATGCCGCGGGCGCAGCCGAGGGCGCGCTCGACCGGCGCCGGCTCCTTGGCCTGCTCGACCACCTCGACGAGGACGCGGCGCAGGTCGTAGTCGGAGTCGATCGCGGCGCAGGCGGTGCCGAAGGCGTTGCCGACGACGGCGCTCGAACCTTGCGAGCCGAGCGCGGCGACCAGCAGCTCGGCGAGGTCGTAGTCGGAGTCGATGCCCTTGGCCGCGAGGTCGACGACGCGCTCGACCTGCTGCGGGCCGAGCTTGGCCTGCGCCAGCAGCTCGGTGAGGTAGATGCGCTGCACGTGATCGGAGCGGATCAGCCGGCTCTCGGCGAGCACGGCGTCGACGCCGCCGCGGGCGAGGATGCGGCCGACGCGGCCCTTGGCGTCGATGCCGGTCTGGCGGAAGATCTCGGGCAGCAGCCGCGCGAGCCAGGCGCGCGCCGCCTCGTCGAAGGGGTGCTCGTCGCCGTCGAGCTCGAAGGCGATCTGCGGCGCGCCGCCCGGACCGGGCTTGGCGACCAGCTCGCGCTCGACGCCGCGGCGGCGCTCGAGGATGCGCAGGCGACCGCCGGGCGAGAGGCGGGCGATGGTGCGTTCGTCGGCGGCGAACTCGACCTTCCCCTCGAGGTCGATGTCGAGGCGGCAGCTGCCGTCGCGGACGCGGATCGTCCAGCTGTTGTCGTCGTCGACGTTGAGGCTAGCGTGGCGGCGGCTCCTGCCGCCCCCGCTGCAGGAGGGGTCGTCGAAGTCGAACCCGCTCGGCGGCGCCGGGGGGGCCGGCGGCGCGGGAGGAGCGGGCGGAGCCGGAGGGGCCGGCGGTGCGGCGGACGCCGGCGGCGCTGCCATCGAGTGGCGAGCCGGCGGGGCGGGCGGTGAGGGCGGCGACGGTGGAGAGGGTGGAGAGGGAGGCGACGCGGGAGACGGCGGCGCCGGCGGCGACGCCCAGTTCGCCATCGCGAAGGCGACGACGGGTGCGGTACGCGCGGTGGGCGAGGCCGACGCGGCAACCGCCACCACTGGGGTGCCGGAGATCGCCGGTACCGCGGCGACCGCCGCCACCGGCGCGACGACGGCGACGGGCCTGGTGACGAGCGCCTCCACCTCGCCCGCCTCCGCGGCCGCCTCGGCGGTCGCGCCGACGTCGAGCGCCGAGGCCAACCGTGGCGCGGTGGACGCGCCCGGCGGTGCGGGCAGGACCTCACCGCGAATGGGTGCGGCCTTTGGAGTGCTCGTGACCGGCCGCGCCGCGCTCGCGGCGGCGAGCGGCAGGATGACGGCCGCAGCGAACAGCGTCACCGCTACGGCCGCGGCGCGCCCCGGCGGCCGCCGGTCGCGCGCCTCGTCGAGAATGGCGGCGATGCGATCCGACAGCTGCGGCCGCCGCGCCATCGGCAGCGTCAGCGCCGGCGATGGCAGCGCCGCGCGCAGCGCCCGCGCCACGTCGAGCAGGTGGCCGGCGTAGAGCGACGGCCGCGAGCCGGCGAGCAGCACCAGGTCGTCGCTCGCGTGCTCGGCCTCGATGCGCAGGCGACGAGCGGCGAGCCAGGCGAAGGGATCGAACCAGTGCACGACGCAGGCGAGGTGCGAGACGTTGAGCGCCAGCGCGTCGCCGCGCCGCACGTGAGCGAGCTCGTGCAGCAGCACGCTGCGCCGCTGCGCCAGCGGCCAACGCGCGGCGCTCGCGGGGAGCAGCACCAGCGGGCGCCGCACCCCCCACGTCATCGGCACCTCGGTGTCGCGGCTGGCGAGCAGCGTCACCGGCCGGTGCAGGCCGAGGCGCGCCGAGCACTCCTCGAACAGTTGCTGCCAGTCGGCGCCGAGCGGCCGCGCACCGGTGCGCAGTCGGCGGCGGCGCAGCAACGCGGCGCCGAGGCGGACGGAGGCGAGCAGCGCGCCGAGCGCCCACAGCGTCGCGAGGGCGTAGCTCGGCAGCACGCCGGAGAACGGCGCAGCGGCAGGCACGCCGGTGGGCGCCGCGGTGGGGCGATCGTCGGCAGGGTTCGCCGCAGCCGCGGCCTCCGCGTCGACGAGAAGGGGCAGCGTCGCGTCGCGCACCGGGGCCTTCTGCGACGGCGCCGCGGCAACGGAGAACGACTCGCCGGCTATGACCGTGCGGCCGGCCGTGGTCCCTTCACCGGTAGGGCGGGCTCCGCGCCCGCCATCTGCGGCCCGCAATTCGGCGGCACCGCTCGTAGCCTTCGTGGCGACCGCGCCGGACACGAACGAGTAGCTTCTCGAGTCACCTCTCGCGGTCGGTGCTGCACCGCTCGCGGCTTCGGCAGGTCTCGCGATATCGGTCGCCGCGTGCCGCGACGGCACCGCCGGCGGGCTCAGCGGCGCCAACAGCTCCGCGACCGGCATCGGCAACGGTAGTCTCCACGCCGCCGGCAGCCGCTCGGCCACCGGCAGCAGCAGAGCGCCGAGGAGAGCGCTGCTCCAGCAGCAGGTGTCGCACCGCGGGGTTGCGGCGGCGCAGCGCCGCGTCGGCGGCGCCGGCGAGGGCGAGCAGGGCGGCCCCCTTCCACGCCCAGGCGGGGAGCGACTCGAGGAGGAGACGGGCGAGAGTTGGCGGCGTTCATGTCACTTCCCCTTCTGCTGGGCCTCGGCGACGAGCGCGGAGAGGCGCTCGAGCTCGTCGTCGTCGAGGCGGGCCGGATTCGAGGTCGAGCAGGGCGGCGACCGCATCCGTCACCGAGCCGGCGAAGAAGGTGCCGACGACGCGCTGCAGCGCCGATGCGCCGGGCGCGGTCGCGCGGCACGGTGGGCGAGTAGACGTAGCGCGGGCCGTCCTGCCGGTGGCGCAGGTGCCCCTTGTCCTCCAGCACCCGCAGCAGCGCCCGCACCGCCGAGTAGCTCGGCGCGGTCGGCCATGCCCTCGTGCACCTCGGCCGCCGTGGCATTGCCCTTGCGGTAGACGATCTCCATGATCTGGCGCTCGCGGCGGCTGAGCTGTGGTTCGTCTTTCTTTGCCATCACCACCTCCGATTTACCCTTCTACGTGGCCGCGGTTCGTGAGGTTGCACTGGAATGCTAAAAAACCAGCATGCTAGATTTTTAGCACCTGGAGGGCGGTTGTCAAGGGCGACTCGCGGCGCGCTGCCGCTGCTCCTCCTGCTGCTGGGAGCCTGCGCCACGCCGGGGCCACCGCCGCCACGCCACGGCGAGGAAGCGCCGCCCGCGCCGACGCCGGCTCCCACCGCCGCGCCCGTCCCCCGCCCCCACTCCGTCGCCGACGCCGCTGCCTCCCCGCCTCGTCCTTGCCGAGGCCGACTGGGACGACTTGCCGGGCTGGGACGAAGACGCGGTCGCGGCGGCGCTACCGGCGCTGCTGCGCTCGTGCGGGGTCTGGCGGAACCGCGATCCCGCCACCGTCCTCGGCGAGCAGGGCGCCGGCGGCACGATCGCGACTGGCTGCCCTTGTGCGACCGCGTCGCCACGATCGTTCCCGGTAACGACGCGGCGGCCCGCGCTCTCTTCGCCGATCTCCTGCGCCCGGTGGCGGTCTCCAACCGCGGCGACCGCGAGGGGCTCTTCACCGGCTACTACGAGCCGACGCTGCGCGGCAGCCGCGTCGAGGGCGGCGACTTCACGGTGCCGCTCTACGTGCGCCCGCCCGAGCTGGTGAGCGTCGACCTCGGCCGCTTCCGCGCCGACCTCAAGGGCAAGCGCATCGCCGGCAAGGTCGCCGACGGCGCGCTCGTTCCCTACCTCGACCGCACCGCCATCGACGAGGGCGCGCTCGCCGGCCGCGAGCTCGAGCTGGTCTGGGTGGACGACCCGGTCGACGCCTTCTTCCTCGAGATCCAGGGCTCCGGGCGCATCCAGCTCGAGGACGGCAGCGAGATGCGCGTCGGCTACGCCGGCCAGAACGGCTTCGTCTACACCGCCATCGGCCGCGAGCTGATCCGCCGCGGCGCGCTGACCCGCGAGCAGATGTCGATGGAGACCATCCGCGAGTGGCTGGCGGCGAACCCCGACGAGGCGCGCGAGGTGATGCGCACCAACGCCTCCTACGTCTTCTTCCGCGAGCTCACCGGCGACGGCCCGGTCGGCTCGCTGGGGGTCGCGCTCACGCCCGAGCGCTCGCTGGCGGTCGATCCGCTCTTCGTCCCGCTCGGCGTGCCGGTGTGGATCGACACCACGATCCCCGCCGGCGCGCTCGACCGGAGCGCGGCCCGCGTCCGCTGCAGCGCCTGCTCGTCGCCCAGGACACCGGCGGCGCCATCAACGGCCCCGTGCGCGGCGACGTCTTCTGGGGCCACGGCGACGACGCCGCGGCGACGGCGGGCAGCATGCGGCAACCGGGGCGGCTGTGGATGCTGCTGCCGAAGACGGTCGACGCTGCCGGCGGCCGCTCACCTCGCTCGAGGAGCCCGCCCGACCGCCGCCGGGTTAGTCTCGCGCGACGATGGCGGATGACGACGACGTCGAGCTGCTCGGCGACGGGCCGCTTCCTGCGCCTGGTGCACCGCCGCGGCTGGGAATTCGTCGAGCGCCCCGGCGTCGCACGGCATCGTCGTGCTGGTCGCGGTGACGCCGCAGGGCGAGCTGCTGCTCGTCGAGCAGCACCGCGAGGCCGTGCGCGGCACGGTCATCGAGCTCCCCGCCGGCCTCGCCGGCGACGAGGCCGGCCCACGCCGGCGAGTCGCTCGAGCAGGCGGCGAGCCGCGAGCTGCGCGAGGAGACCGGCTGGGAGGCGGCGTCGTGGGAGCGCCTCTCCGCCGGCCCGCCGACCTCGGGCCTCTCCAGCGAGGTCGTCACCCTGATGCGCGCCCGCGGGCTCGTCCGTCTGGCGACGGCGGCGGCGCGGGCGACGAGCGCATCACCGTCCACGCCATCCCGCTCGACGGCGTCCCCGCCTGGCTGCGCGACCGCGAAGCCGGCGGCACGCTCGTCGACCCCAAGGTCTGGGCCGGCCTATGGTTCGCCACGCGCGACGAAGCCGCTACGGCTTGACCGCCGCCTGCCAGGCCGGCGACTCGTCGGCGAAGAACACCTCGACCTCGTAGCGCTCGGCGTCGGGATAGCTGCGCAGCAGCCAGTCGCGGACGAAGCGCGCGACCTGCGCGCGCGCCGTCTCGCGCACCAGCGGCACGTTGGCCGTCGCCTGGATGGCGCTGCGGCCGGTGATCTCGCGCCGCAGCTGCTGCTGCACAGCGGCTTCGTCGCGCAGCAGGCTCCCCTGCACCACCTGCCAGCGCATGCGCGAGACGTCCACCGCCGGCTTGTTGAAGCGCAGCAGCGGCGCCAGCACCAACACGCTCCCCGCTCGCTGTCCCGGCGCCGCCTCGCGGAGCCGAGCGCCAGGTGCCGTGGAGGTCGACGAAGTAGGTGTAGTCGACGGGCGCCGTGGCGCGCACGACGACCGGCGGCAGCTCGACGGTGCCCCACAACACGGCGGAGCGGTCCTCGAGCTCGAAGCTCTGCACCTGCTTGAGCGTCGCCACCTGCAGGTAGGTCGTCCCTTGCAGGCTCGTGGTGTAGGCGGCGAACCGCCGCTGCACGGTGCCGGTCTTGAAGCCGCGCGCGAGGTCGACGACCTCGCGCACCAGCGCCCGGCCCTGCGCGCCGCCGCGCGCGGCAGCTCGCGCAGCGCGTGCGTCGCGTACCAGGCGCCGCCGGCGACCACGACGATGAGCAGCGCCACCAGCCCGGCGAGCCAGGCGACGGGGTTGCGGTGGAGGGGGCGCTCGGTAGCCATCGGTTCGCGGCCTCGGCGGTCGCCGCCGCCCATTATCGAGCTACGGCCGACGAGCGAACAGGACGCCGCGCACGATCCACCAGATGCCGACGAGGCGGAACACCCACAGCAGGTTGCGGATGCCGAGCAGGAAGAAGTTGTGGGCGGGAAACGGCACCCGCGCCGGCAGGCGCGGAGTGGCGGCGAAGTAGCCGAAAGCAGCGACGTTGACGGCGATGCCGACGAGCCCCTGGAAGAGCGCCACCGCGGAGTCGAGCCAGCGCCGCTCGCCGAGCGCCGCCGCGAGAGCGCGGTGAGGAGCAGCAGCAGCGGCGCGAAGATCCCCAGCCGCAGCGGCAGCCGCGCGCGGTCGAGGAAGGCGACGAAGCGCGCCGCCGGGTCGCGGTGACGCGGGCAGACGACGGCGACGAGCTCGCGGCCGGCATCGGCTTCGTCGGCGCCGCCGCGCCCGCCGACGAGCAGTGGCAGCGTCTCGCCCTGCGGCCGCGGCCTCCCGTTGCACCACAGGCACTTCCTCGTCCGTACCGCGTGCATGTAGGGGCGCGCCAGGAAACGATGCCCGACCATCAGCACCACGCCGGCGGCGAGGCTCGCGCCCACCGGCTCCGGGTGGCGCACGAAGAGGAACAGCACCAGCGGGATGAAGAGGAACAGCGCCAGCCCGAGCAACTGCCATCCGAGCAGCGACCCGGCAGCCGTCGTCGCGCCGCGCTCGCCGGCGACGCTCACCGCAGCGCCGGCCCCGCCGCCCGCACCCGCCTCACCCTTGCAGCGCCAGCGCGAAGATCGCGGGCAGCTTCCACGGCGCCGGCGCCGCCTCGAAGAAGGTGAGCTTGCGGAACACCTCGTGGCTGGTGCGGTGGTGCACGAACCAGGGCGGCTTCGGCCGCGCGCGGAACGGCGCGCGCACGACGCCCTTCTCGACGTCGCTGAACATCAAGGTGTTGTGCACCACGCCGACGCCCGAGCGGATGTCCTGCGGTGAATGGCCCGGGTAGGCGCCCCACGGCGTCACCACCAACCCGTAGCCGATGGCCGCCCAGTGGTTCACCGACACCGTGCCGTAACGCAGGTCGGCGATCGCCTGCTCGACGGCGGCGCCGAGCTCGGGCTCGGCCGCGCTGTCGGGGTGGACGATGAGCGTCGCGTTGAGCGTCCCCCACAGCGTCTCGTTGCAGAACGCGACCGCCCGGCGCACGAAGTCGACGGCGCCCGCGGCCGGCAGCGGCACGGCGCCGAAGAAGCTGCAGAAGGCCTCGGTGGTGAAGGCGACGTCGTCGCGCTTGTCCGGATCGAGGTCGAGCGCCATCCCCCACGGCAGCTCCCCCTCGCCCGGCTCGCCGATGAGCACCGAGTCGGGGTGCGCGGCGAGGAAGGCGGCGAAGCGGTCGGCCGCACCGGGGTAGTAGGCGCGCCGCGGCGGCACTCGCCGCAGCACGTCGCGCACGGCGGCGAGGAACGCCTCGCGCTGGCTCCAGCCGCGGTGCAGCACCAGCATGCGCGCGGCGTTGCAGTTGAAGCCGGCGTTGTTGGCCAGCATGGTGGCGACGTTCTCGGCCTGGTAGGCGAGGTCGGCGTCGCTCCAGGTGCCGGGCACGACGATCACCGGGCTGACGTTGCCGAGCTCGGCGCTGACCGGCTTGTCCAGGCGCGGCTCCCCCGCCGCCTTGCGCCGCGCCCCCTCGGCCCCGGTGCCGAAGACGATGGCGTCGTAGGTCTTGTCCGAGCCGGTGATGTGGATGCTGTCCACCAGCGGGTGCTCGCAGAGATAGGCGCCCTCCTCGGCGCCGCCGTAGACGACGCGCAGGAAGCCCGCCTCGACGAGCGGCCGCAGGCCACGCTCGAGCAGCGGCCCGAGGTAGTCGTTGACGCGGTGGGTCTTGAACACCACCACCTCGTTGTCGACGAACAGCTTGTAGAGCGCGTCCATCGGCCCGATCGAGGAGACGTTGCCGGCCGACAGCACCAGCGCCACCTTGCCGCGCGGCAGCTCCTCGCGGTAGGCGACGGCCTGGTGGCGGGCGATCGTCTCCGGCGTCACGCCGGGCTGCAGCCACACCTCGCCGGTGACGCCGGGGTAGAAGAGGCGGTCGTAGAGGTCGCCGGGGAAGACCTCGGCGGTCGTGCGACCGTCGGGCCGCTGCCGCACCGGGCCGGGGATGCGCGGCGCGCCGTGCACCGACAGGCTGGTGAGCGACTCCTGCAACAGCCGCAGGTTGCGGAGGACGAAATAGGGGCCGGCGATCCACTCCTCGCTGCCACGGGGCGAGTCGCCGGGGATGTCCTCGGCGCGCTGGCAGGCGGCCACCCAGGCCTCGGCGACGGCGGCGAAGCTCTTGCGCAGGCGGCGCAGCAGGTCGATCTTCTCGAGCAGCGGCAGCGAGGCCCACGCCACCTTGCGCGAGCGCAACGTGTCGACGGCCGCGTCGATCGACGCCCGCGAGCTCGGCGGGATGGCGCTCTCGGCCTCGGGGGCGCGCAGGGCGCCGGCGGCTGCGGGCAAGGAAGCTCCTTTCGACGGCTGCGCTTCGTCGGCAGCGGCGAGGGTATCACCGGCACGCCGCGATGCGGCAACGCCAGCCGGCGGCGACCGACTCTAGAATCCACCCACCGATGCCGCCCATCTCCGCCCCCCCGGCCACCGAGGCGCGGGCCTTCCTCGCCTCGACGACGCTCTTCGCCGCGCTCGACGCCGCCGAGCTCGACGCGGTCGCGGCCGAGCTCGAGTGGCAGCTCGTCCCCGGCGGCGCCTGCGTCTTCCGCCAGGGCGACGCCGGCGACGCCCTCCACCTGGTGTCGAGCGGACGGCTGCTGGTGTCGCGCGAGGGCGCCGGCGGCGAGACGGTGGTCGGGCAGAAGGGGCGCGGCGACAGCATCGGCGAGATGGCGATGATCACCGGCCGCCCGCGCTCGGCGACCGTGCGCGCGCTGCGCGACAGCGTCCTCGCCAGCCTGCCCCAGGCGCGGTTCGACGTCGTGCTGCGCCGGCACCCCGAGGTCTTGATGGCGATCACGCGGATGCTCGCCTCGCTGCTCGAGCGCGGGCCGCAGCCGCCGGCCGGTGGGTGCGTCGCCATCGCCCTCACCGCCGCCGGGCCGGGGGTCGACCTCGCCGCCTTCGCCGAGGCGCTCGCCGCCGCCTTGATGAAGCTCGCGCCGACGCTGCTGCTCGACGCGCGCCGCATCGACGAGCGCTTCGGCGCCGGCGCCGCCGCCTGCGACGACGGCACGATTCACGGCGCGATCGCCGCCTGGCTCGACGAGCAGGAGGCGATCTACGCCGTCAAGCTCTACGTCGCCGACGCCGCGCCCAGCGTGTGGACCCAGCGCTGCCTGCGCCAGGCCGATCACATCGTCGTCGTCGCCGATGCCAAGGCGACGCCGTCGCTGGGGCCGTTGGCGGCGGAGCTCGAGGCCGTCGAGCGCGACCAGGGGCGCCAGCTCGAGCAGCTCGTGCTGCTGCACCAACCGAGCAGCGAGCATCCGCGCGGCACCGCGGCGTGGCTCGCGCTGCGGCCGTTCCGCCACCACTTCCACCTGCGCTACGGCAGCGGCGCCGACCTCGACCGCCTCGCCCGCTCGCTCCTCGGCCGCGGCGTCGGCCTGGTGCTCGGCGGCGGCGGCGCCCGCGGCTACGCGCACATCGGCGTCCTCCGCGCCCTCGAAGAGGCGGGCATCCCCGTCGACCGCATCGGCGGCGCCAGCATGGGGGCGATCCTCTCCTCCCAGTACGCGCGCTGCCGCGACTGGCGCCAGCTCATCGACCTCTCCCACCTCGGGTGGGTGCGGATCGCGCCGCACAAGGTCTACACCCTGCCGCTGGTCTCGGTGCTGTCGGGGGTCAAGGGCGAGAAGATGCTCCACGCCTGGTTCGGCGACACCCGCATCGAGGACCTCTGGCTCCCCTACTTCTGCGTCTCCACCAACCTGAGCCGCACCGAGCTGATGGTGCACCGCCAGGGCCTGCTGGTCGACGCGGTGGCGGCGAGCATGACGATCCCCGGCATGACACCGCCGCGCCTGCTCCCCGGCGGCGACCTGCTCGTCGACGGCGGCGTCCTCGACAACCTGCCCACCAACACCATGCGCGCGTTGGGGCCGGGGCCGATCATCGCCTCCGACGTCTCCGCCGCCTGCGACGTGCGGGCCGACCCCAGCTACGCGAGCTCGCCGAGCCCGTGGCAGCTGTTGCGCCAGCGCTTCGGACCGCGGGCGAAACGGCGCGCCTTCCCCAACATCCTGCGCCTGGTGCAGCGTGCGGCGATCCTGGCGAGCGACGTCTACGCCAAGCAGCACCAGCGCGACGTCGAGCTCTACCTGGACCTGCCGATGGACGGCTTCGACATGTTCGACATGGCGCAGATCGAGCCCATCGCCGAGTTCGGCTACCAGTTCACGCGGGCGAAGCTCGCCGAGGACGCCGCCCGCGCGGCGGTCCTGCGCTTCAGGGCCGGGTGACACGGGAGGGCGGTGGCGCCCCCTGCCCCTAGAGGGGCAGGGGGACGGGGGGTCAGGGGTGAAAACCCAAACCCGGGGAGGGGGTCGGGCGGGCGGCGGCAGCGCGCTTGCGCGCGGGGGCGGGCTACCGACGCGCGCGGTAGTTGACGATCAGCTCGTCGCCGCTCTCGGGGGCGAGGGCGCGGAGCGACACCACCTGCCCGACCTTGACGGTCGCCGCGATGCGCTCGACGTCGCCGACCGACTTGACCGGCTCACCGTTGATCTCCAGCAACACCATGCGCGGCCGCACGCCGCCGGCCGCCGCCCCGCTGAGCGGCGACACGTTGGAGATCACCACCCCGCTCGTGCGCTCGATGTCGAGCTCGCGGGCGAGGTCGGGCGTCAGCGGCTCGACGCGGAAGCCGAGCGCCTCTTCGACGGCGCGGCGGTCCGTGGGCCTGCGGCTCGCCTGCTCGCCGTGCTCGAACTCGCCGAGCGTCACCGTCACGTCCTGCTTCTGCCCGCGGCGGTAGAGGGTGAGGTTCACCCGCTCGCCGGGCTGGTGCCGCGCCAGCGTCGTCGTCAGGTCGGTGCCGTCCTTGATCGGCTCGCCGTCGACGGCGACCACGACGTCGCCGATCTTCAAGCCGGCCTTGGCGGCCGGCGAGTCGGGGGCCACCACCACCACCTCGGCGCCGGCGATCGCGGGCAGCTTGTAGACCTCGGCATCCGCCTCGCTGACGCTCTGGATCTGCACCCCGAGCTGCGGCCGCCGCACGTGGCCGTACTGCAGGATGTCGGCGACGGTCTTCTTGGCGATGTTGACCGGGATGGCGAAGCCGTAGCCGACGAAGCGGTCGCTGCCGTAGATGGCGCTGTTGATGCCCACCACCTTGCCGTCGAGGTCGACCAGCGGGCCGCCCGAGTTGCCGGGGTTGATCGCCGCGTCGGTCTGGATGAAGGCCTCGAGGTTGCTGGGGTTGCCGGTGAGCTGGCGCCCCTTGGCGCTGACGATGCCGGCGGTGACGGTGAACTGCAGCTCCAGCGGCGAGCCGAGCGCGAGCACCCAGTCGCCCACCTGCAGGTTGTCGGAGTTGCCGAGCTCGGCGGAGGGGAGCTGCTCGCCGCTCTTGGGCTCGATCTTGAGCACCGCCACGTCGGTCATCTCGTCGCTGCCCACCACCTTGGCGGTGTACTCGCGGCCGTCGACGAGCCGCACCAGCACCTGGTCGGTGTCGGCGACGACGTGGTTGTTGGTGATGACGTGCCCTTCGCGGTCGAAGATGAAGCCCGACCCGGCGCCGCCCACCGGGTCGCCTTCGCCGTCCTCGCCGCCGGGGGGGAGGCCGAAGAAGCGGCGGAACTGCTCGGGGATCTGCTGCTGCGCCACCGAGGCCTTCTTCTCGACCTGGATGTACACCACGGCCGGCAGGACGTGGCTGGAGGCGCTGCGGAAGGTCGCCGAGAGGGCCTGGGCCTGGCTCTGCTGGCCGGGGGTGGCGGTGTCGCGGATCTGTTCACGTATGGCGGGCGGCGTGTCGGTGCCGCGCTGTGCCTGAGCCGCGCCACGGTCGCCGCCGCAGGCGGCGAGGACGAGGAATGCGATGGCAGAGGCCCTTTTCCCGAGGTTCCGAGGCATGCGGTTCTCCCTTGCGTGTACGTGTGAGCTCATCGTCGTCGAGCTGGCCTGTGCAAGACGTAGACCTACCGCCCTGCGGCGGTGGAGCAGGCTTCGGAGGTCGGCGAAGTGCGTGTTTGAGCGCGGGTTAGGAGCGAAGGGTGCCAATTTGGCGCGGCCGCAGAACGTGGATCAGGGTCGCGGCGGGCTCGCCTCGAGGAGGGTCGCGAGGCGGGCGCCGGTGGGGTCGCGGAGGTCGGTGCGGCGGCCAACCTGGAAGCGTCGGGCGGCTTCCGGGAGAAGGGACGGCGGCAGCACGAGGATCGTGGGCTCGGCGAGCTGTCGTGGCAGCGCCTGGAGGAGGTCGATGTCGCCTGCCGGGCGCAGGGGGGCGAGAGCGCGTTCGGGATGGCGGCGGTAGAGCCCTGAGGCGAGGTGGACGGCGACGAGGTCGTCCTGGGGGCGGAAGAAGTTGGTGGGGTTGGCTTTCGCGTAGGGGTAGCCGGCGGGGAGCGGGGGGGAAGTGAGGGCGTTCGGGACGATGACGATCGGGCGGCCCTGGGCATGGTCGGCCAGCCAGCGGCCGAGGCTGGTGGGGGCGACGCCGTAGACGTGGCGGGTGCCGGGGTCCGCTGGAGCGGCGATGAAGAGGACCCACGCGTTGATCGCAACGACAGCGCCGAGCACGAGCGTGGCAGCGGCGCGTCGCAGAAACGGCGTCGAGCGCTCGGCGACCGCATCCCAGACGGTCGTGGCGCCGATGGCAGCGACGAGGCAGGCCCACGGCGCCAGCGCGAGGACGCGGTATGGGTACGGCGGGCCCTCGCCGGAAGTGGAGAGCACGCCGCCGAGGACCATCAACGCGGGCCAGGAGAGGAGAAGGGCATACCCCCGGCGCTCCCCAGCGCGGCACCGCCGATGCAACCGCCGGATCAGCGACAGGACTGGCTCGCGCACCACCACGAAGAGGCCGAGGAGGAAGAGGGCGCCGGTGAGGGGGTCGAGCATCGGGAAGCCCGGCAGAGCGTCGCGAGCGTAGGCGCCGCCACGGAGGTTGAACATCAGGAGGTGACCGACGACGTTGTCGGCGATGGTCAGCCAGGGATCTCCGTCGGCGCGAGGCGAAAACACCGAGAGCTGGGAGACGCGCACCGCACCGAGACGATGGGAAAGCAGCGGCGCCGCGATCGCGATTGCGACCGTCGAGGTGACGAGCCAGCGCGCCAACGATCGCTGCGCCAGGCCGTGACTGGGGTTGCGTTCCGGCGACGACTCTCGGCGCGCAGCGATCGCTTCCCAGCCCAGCCATGAGAAGGCGTGGAGCGCGACCAGCCACGACGCGACGTAGGTGTAGAGCGACAGGCCGATGAGCGCGCCGGCGGCGATCGCGGGAGCGAGTCGATCTCGGCGTATCGCCCACACCAGGCAGCCGAGGGCGGCGAGTTGGAGGGTGACCATGAGGACCGCGTCCCACCCGGTGCGGCCGCTGCGGGCGGCCCAGTGGGAGCAGGCGAGCAGGAAGGCGGCGACGATGCCGGTGCGGCGGCCGGCGAGCTGGGCGCCGAGCCAGTAGAGCAGCGGCACGGCGGCGAGGCTGGGCAGCACCGAAACGAGGCGGATGCCGAGCAGGCCGTCGCCGCCGAGCGCCAGGATCGTCGAGGCGAAGGCGAGGTAGAGGTTGGAGGTCTCCACCCAGCCCGGCATCAGCAGCGGCCGCGAACCGAAGAGGCTCGCCTGGGGGTCGAGGCGCCAGGCGAGGGCGTTCCGCGCCGTCAGCACCTCGTCGACGTAGAGGCCCGGCGGCACGGTGTCCAGGCTCGAGCAACGGAACGCGATGGCGAGCGCGCGCTACGACGACCGCGGCTGCGACCCAAAGGCTGACTACGCTGGGTCGCCTGCGCACAGCCACGTCTCCCGCATTCGCGCTGGCTGCGGGACGGCGACGGCGCGCCGTCGGCGGGCGCGCTCACGTCGAGAGCGGCGCTCGCCGCGGGATGGCGACGGTCATCAGGTCGTGCGCCGCGTCGGTCGCCGGGAAGACGGCGCGCGCTTCGGCGAGGAGGTCGTCGACGGTCTCGCCGCTGCTCTGCTGGTAGCGGGCGCTGAAGTGGGTGATGACGAGGCGCGCGACGCCGGCGCGCCTCGCCAGCTCCGCGGCCTGCGCCGCCGTCGAGTGGGCGCGCTCGGCCGCCATCTGCTTGCGCGCCTCGCCGAAGGTGGCTTCGTGGACCAGCAGGTCGGCGCCGCTCGCGAGCTCGACGGTCGCCTCGCACGGCAAGGTGTCGCCGCAGAGCGCCAGCACCCGGCCGGGCACCGGCGGCGCCACGAGGTCGGCGCTGCGCACCTCGCGGCCATCCACCACCACCGTGCCTCCGCGCTTGAGGGTGCCGAGGTCGGGGCCGGAGACGACGCCGAGGGCGGCGGCGCGTTCGGCGTCGAGGCGGCCGGCCCGCGGCGCCTCCTCGACGCGGAAGCCGAAGCAGGGCACGCCGTGGGCGAGCGGCAGGCAGCGCACGCGCAACGCGCCTTCGCCCTCACCCTCGTCGAGCACGAGGCCGGGGGCGAGCTCGTGCACCGCCAGCTGGAAGGTGCAGCCGGCGTGGGCCACGCGCAGCGTCACCTCGACGACCTCGCCGAGCCCCGCCGGGCCGTAGAGGTCGACCGGCGTCTCGACGCCCAGCATGCTGAGGCTGGTGAGCAGGCCCGGCAAGCCGTACAGGTGGTCGCCATGCAGGTGGGTGAGGAAGATGCGCCGGATCTGCGGCGGCCGCAGCGGCGTGCGCAGCAGCTGGTGCTGCGTCCCCTCGCCGCAGTCGAACAGCCACACCTCGCGCCGCTCGGCGAGGCGCAGCGCCACCGCCGACATGCTGCGCTGCCGCGTCGGCATCGCCGACCCGGTGCCGAGGAAAGTGAGCTCCATCGACGACGGACGCTACATCACCGCGCGCCGCGGCGACCGTCGCCGGGCGGATCCTCGAGATCGCTTCGCTGGGTCTTAAGGATGCTCGCGATGACGGGCGGGCTGTCATCGCGAGGAGCGCAGCGACGAAGCGATCTCGACGCCCCGAGGCCGCCGACTCAGCTCGCGAGCTCGATGACCGGCTCTGCCGCCGGCGCCTGCGGCTCGCCCCGCGACACCACGACCGCCGCCGCCAGGTCGCCGGTGACGTTGAGCGTCGTCCGGCACATGTCGAGGAGGCGGTCGACGCCGAGGATGAGGCCGATGCCCTCGACCGGCACGCCGACCATGCCGAGGATCATCGCCACCACCGGGATCGAGCCCGCCGGCACGCCGGCGGTGCCGATGCCGCCGAGGATGCAGATGAACAGCACCAGCGCCTGCTGCGCGATCGTCAGGTCGATGCCGTAGAACTGCGCCAGGAAGAGCACCGTGACGCCCTCGAACAGCGCGGTGCCGTTCTGGTTGGCGGTGGCGCCGATGGTGAGCACGAAGCGCGATATCTGCGGCGGCAGCTTGAGGTTCTTCTCCGCCACCTCGAGCGCCGTCGGCAGCGTGGCGTTGGACGACGCCGTCGAGAAGGCGGTGACCATCGCCTCCTGGATGCTGCGGAAGAAGAAGCGCGGGCTCATGCCGCCGAGGAACTTGACCGCCAGCGAGTAGACGACGAACTGGTGGATGGCGAGTGCCAGCAGCACCACCGCCACGTAGCGGGCGAGCTGGAAGAGCACCTCCCAGCCGAGCTGCGCGGTGAGCGTGAAGAGCAGCGCCGCGACGCCGATGGGCGCGAACGAGATCACCAGCTTGATCAGCGTCATGGTGACGTCGTAGAGCCCTTCGATCGCCTCCTGGAAGCGCCGCGCCGCCGCCGTCGGCGTGAGGATCAGGCCGACACCCACCATCAGCGAGAAGAACATCCAGGCCAGCATCTCGCCGCCGGCCGCCGCCTTGGCCGGGTTGTCGGGGATGATCTGGATGAGCAGGTCGAGGCCGGTCTTCGGCGCCGCCGCCGTGGTCGAGAAGGTGGCGGCGCGCTCGGCGGCGCCGACCGTCAGCCGCGCCCGCGCTTCCGGCGACATGCCGTCGCCGGGCCGCAGCACGTTGACCAGCACCAGGCCGAGCAGCACGGCGATGCTCGACACCACGACGGTGTAGACGAGCGTCTTGACGCCGACGCGGCCGAGCCCGCGGATGTCGCCCAGCCCCGCCACCCCGAGCACCAGCGCCGCGAAGATCAGCGGCAGCACCAGCATGAACAGCAGGCGAATGAAGATCTGCCCGATCGGCTGCGTCACGTACTTGACGAAGCCGGCGAGCAGCGGCGACTGGCCGGCAAGGAAGTAGGCGAGGACGCCGCCGCCGGCGCCGACGACGCCGCCGATCAGCATCCGCGTGTGGAGGGGGATCCGCACCGGTGCGGAGTATGTCGAGGGTGGCGGGCGCTGACAAGCGCCACCGGGATGAGCTGTAGGGTACGAACGGCGTGCACGTGCCACCGGCGCGGCCCGCGCCTTAGGATGTGCGCCGTGCCCACCGACCCGCGCTGCAAGATCGCCTTCATCGGCAGCCACGGCGTGGGCAAGACCACCCTCGCCTTCGGCCTCGCCGCGCGGCTCAAGGCGCGCGACGTCTCGCTGGAGGTGGTGCACGAGGTGGCGCGCCGGTGCCCGCTGCCGATCAACGAGGAGACCAGCGTCGCCGCGCAGTCGTGGATCCTCCACACCCAGGTGGCCGAAGAGCTGGTGGCGGCGGCCCGCTACCCGGTGGTGCTCTGCGACCGCAGCGTGCTCGACAACTACGTCTACCTGCTGCTCGCCGCCGGCGACCGCGAGCCGCTGCAGAGCGTCGTCGCCACCTGGATGCAGAGCTACCAGCTGCTGGTGCACGTGCCGATCGTCGGCCGCCTGCTGCCCGACGGCATCCGCGCCGCCGACCCCGCCTTCCAGCAGCTCGTCGACGACCGCCTCGGCCGCGAGGTCGAGCGCCGTGGGCTGCAGCCGCTGCGCCTCGAGCCCGACGCGCGCGAGGGGTGGCTGGACGCCGTCGAGGCGGCGGCGTGGGGCGTCTTGCGGCCGGCGCAGATGCCGCTTCTGTGATCTGCTCCCCTCCTCCATCGCCATCCGAGTGGTGCGTCGCTCCGTAGAGGAGCTGTCCGCCGCAACCATCCCATTCCGTCGAGGAGGATCCCCATGAGCCATCGTTTCCGTTCGTTGTCGCTCGCCGTCGCCGCCGCCGCGCTCACCGGCGCCGCCGCCTTCGCGCAGGGCGCCGCCCAAGCACCGCCACTGCAGGCGCCCCAGATGTTCGTCATCCACACCGAGCGCGCCGTGCCCAGCAAGCTCGCCGACTACGAGGCGACGACCAAAGAGTTCATCTCGCTGGTGCAGGCCAACCGCTCGGCGATGCCGGGCTTCGCCTTCACCGTGCTGCAGGGCGAGGACCTCTCGTACAACTTCGTCACTCCGATCCGGAGCTTCGCCGACGCCGACGGCCTCATGGCGTCGTTCGAGGCGCTGGCGAAGGCGGTGGGCGCGGAGAAGTTCGGCGACTACATGCGGCGCAGCGGCGCCACCTTCTCCAGCTACGACGACAACGCGTTCGTCGAGGTCCCCGGCGGCTCCTACTGGCCGGCCGGCGCGGCGGTGACGCCGCAGAACGCGGGCTACTACCAGCTCGACTTCTACTCCGTGGCGCCCGGCTTCGAGGACGCCGCGGGCGAGGTGGCGGCGTCGTGGAAGAAGCTCTTCGAGAGCAACAAGGTGCCGCACGGCTACAGCGTGTACAAGCTGGCGCTGGGCAACGACGGGCCGCTGTGGGTGGTGAGCACGCCGGCCAAGGACGCCGCGAACCTGGCGGAGATCAACGCCGCCGCGATGAAGGCGATCGGCGCCGAGGCGTGGCAGGCGCAGGTTGCGAAGACGATGGCGATCTGCCGCGGCTTCGACTCGAAGCGCTACACCGTGCGGCGGGACCTGTCGCTGCCGCCGGTGGCGAGCAAGTAACCGCTTCGTCATGCGCGTCGCATAGGCTCCGGCGACTTTGACGGTGGGCGTCGTGCTTGCACCACGTCGCACACACGTCGGTCTCCACCGATGCGCCGCGCGGGAATCCTTCTCCACCCCACTTCGCTGCCGGGACCGTTCGGCGTCGGCGACGTCGGTCCCGGCGCCGAGGCGTTTCTCGACTGGGCGGTCGCTGCGGGATTCGGATTGTGGCAGGTGCTGCCGCTGACGTCGCCGGGCGAGGGGCACTCGCCGTACACGTCGCTCTCGGCGTTCGCCGGCAATCCGCTGTTGATCTCGCCCGAGCGGCTGTTGGAGGACGGACTCCTCCCGCCCGCTGCGTTCGGCGACGTGCCGTCGTTCCCCGCCCACCGCGTCGACTTCGCGGCCGTCGCGGCGTGGAAGGAGCAGCTGCTGCGCGAGGCTTGGGAGCGCTTCCGCCGCGAAGGCGACATCGCGTTGCGCGACCGCTTCCGCGACTTCGCAGCCGACGCGCGCCACGCGTCGTGGCTTGGCGACTGGGAGCTCTTTCGCGCGCTGAAGGAGCGCCACGCCGGCGCCCCTTGGTACGAGTGGCCCGCGCCGCTCGCCCGTCGCGACGCGGCGGCGCTCGAGGCGGCGCGCGTCGAGCTGCTTGGCCGAGGCGGGCTACCACCGCTTCGTGCAGTTCCTCTTCTTCACCCAGTGGGGGAAGCTGCGCGGCGCCGCCGCGCGGCGCGGTATCCGCCTGCTCGGCGACCTGCCGATCTACGTCGCGCACGACAGCGCCGACGTGTGGGCGCATCAGGAGCTGTTCGACCTCGACGAGGGCGGCCGGCCGCGCCACGTCGCCGGCGTGCCGCCCGACTACTTCAGCCCCACCGGCCAGCGCTGGGGCAACCCGCTCTACCGCTGGGACCGCATGGCGAAGGACGGCTACCGCTGGTGGATCGACCGCCTGCGCGGCAGCCTCGAGCTCACCGACCTCGTGCGCATCGACCACTTCCGCGGCTTCGCCGCCTACTGGCAGGTGCCGGCCGACGCGAGCAGACGGCGCTCGTCGGCGAATGGGTCGAGGGCCCCGGCGCTGCCGTTCTTCGAAGCCGCTGCGGCGTGGCCTCGGCGGGCTGCCGATCGTCGCCGAGGACCTCGGCATCATCACCGCCGACGTCGAGGCGCTGCGCGACGGCGCCGAGCTGCCCGGGATGAAGGTGCTGCAGTTCGCCTTCGACGAGGAGGACAGCACGCACCTGCCGCACCACCATCCGCGACGCTCGGTGGTCTACACCGGCACCCACGACAACGACACGACAGTCGGCTGGTTCGCGCGGCTCGGCGGCGAGGCGCGGCGGCGCCTCGTCGACTACCTCGGCCGCGACGGCGAGGGGCCGCACTGGCAGCTCATCCGCGCCGCCTACACCTCGGCGAGCCGGGCTGGCGGTGGTGCCGATGCAGGACGTGCTCGGGCTCGGCAGCGAGGCGAGGATGAACGTGCCCGGCCGCGCCGCCGGCAACTGGGCGTGGCGGGTGCCGCCGGGGCTCCCCAAGGGCGACGAGCCGGCGCGGCTGCGGCGCCTGGCGCAGGTCACCGGCCGCCTCGCGCATGAGGCAGAATCGGCCCATGACTGAGCGCCAGGACAGCGAGCGCGTGCGGTCCGGCTCGCCGTACGAGGCGCGCTACGGCTTCTGCCGGGCCATCCGCCGCGGGCGCCGCGTCGAGGTCGCCGGCACGGCGCCCATCCCGCGCGCCGGCGAGCAGCTCGCCGCCGACGCCTACCGCCAGATGCTCCGCTGCGGCGAGATCGCCGCCGAGGCGCTCGCCCGGCTGGGCGCGCGGCCGGAAGACGTCGTGCGCACCCGCATGTACATCACCGACCCCGCCGACGCAGACGACGTGGGGCGTGCCCACCGAGAGGTCTTCGGCGCGGCCGAGCCGGTGGCGACGATGGTCGTCACGCGGCTCCTCGACCCGGGCTGGAAGGTCGAGCTCGAGGTCGAGGCGGAGCTCGGCTCGCCGGAGCCGGGCTACTGACGATTCGGTCTACCGACGAGGTGAGTGTCATGCCCGAGAGCACCGTCGCTTCCCAGTTCGTCAACGACTTCGCCGAGGCGCAGCAGCCCGGCGGAACGACCTCGTACGTGCGCGCCCTCCTCGACCTGCTGGGCGATCGCGATCCGCTGGCGGTCGTCGAGGCCACGCCCACGGAACTCGAGCGCGCCGTCGCCGGCCTCGACGACGAGCGCCTGCGCCGTCCCGAGAAACCCGGCAAGTGGTCGATCAACGAGGTCGTCGCCCACCTCGCCGACAGCGACCTGGTGTGGGGCTACCGCCTGCGCCGCGTCCTCGCCGAGGAGCGCCCGCAGATCACCGGCTACGACCAGGACCTGTGGGCCAACCGGCTGCGCTACCGCGAGGCGACCCTCGCCGATTCGCTGACGCTGCTGGCGGCCAACCGCGCCGGCAACCTGCGCTTGATCCGCGCCGCCACGCCGGCGGAGTTGGAGCGCGCCGGCGTGCACACCGAGCGCGGCGACGAGAGCGTGGCGCACATGCTCAAGCTCTACGCCGCCCACGACCTCGTCCACCTGCGGCAGATCGAGAGAATCAAGGCGGCGGTGGGCGCCGCCTAGCGTCGGTTCTACTGCGCCGGCGCCGCCGCGCCGGCGAGGAACTTCGCCTCGTACTGACGGCGGAACTCCGCCTGCAGCCCTTCGTCGAGCCAGCGCTCGATGGCTTGGCGGTACTCGGGCCGCGGCCGCTCGAGCTGCAGCGCGCGGTTGACCTCGGCCACCACGGCGCGGCCCCAGGGCGTGCGCGGGCAGACCACGTGCGCCAGCGTGTAGTCGGGCAGCTCGACGAGCGGCAGCGTCACCACCTGCCCCTCGACGCCACGCTCGCGCGCGAGGTAGAGCGCCTCGTACGGGTAGCCCACCAGGTAGTCGACGCTCCCCTTGAGTAGCATGTCGAACAGGCTGGGGTAGATGTCCTCGCCGTGGCGCCGGTAGACGTGCGAGCTCCCCTTGGCGCGCTCGAGCAGGGCGTCGAGCGTCGGGCCGTAGGAGCGCCCCACCGCCACCGCCAGCTTGAGGTTGCGGTTGGCGAGCAGGTGCGCGAGCGACACCGGTCCCTCCGCGCCGCCGGTGAGCCGCCGCACCGTCTCGCGCCGGGCGGTGATGCCGTGCGGCGGCAGGATGAGGTCGGGCAGCGAGTACTCGAGCACGCGCTCGCGCTCGGCGGTCTTGATGTAGGCGGCCGAGCAGGCGTGGTCGCCGGCCTTGAGGCGAGTCATGATCGTGGCCGGCTCGGCGAGCTCCTCGCGGTGGGTGTAGCCGCGAAGGTGACGCTGCAGCAAGTGGGTGACGCCGTCGGCGATGCCCTGGCCGCGGTCCTTACCTTCGTGGATGTAGAACGGCGGGAACTTCATCGTCAGCCAGGTGATCTCGTCGGCAGCCGCCGGGCGGGCGCCGAGCAGCGCGGCCGCGATCGCCGCGAGGGCGAGCGGCGCGCGGCAGAGCGACGCGACGAGCGTGCGGAGCGCGGCGACGTGGCGCATCGGCTGTCTCCAGGAAGACGGGCCTAGGAGTGACCCGAGAAGTATCCCACGCCTTCGGCGCCACCGCCGCCGGCGGCTTCTTCGAGAACGGCCCGCAGGTCAGCTGCCGGCGCCTGCATCGAGCTGTTCGCGCACCAGCCGCTGCACGAGCTGCGGGTTGGCGCGGCCGCCGGTCTCCTTCATGACCTGGCCGACGAACCAGCCGAGCAGGCCGGTGCGGCCGCCGCGGTAGGCGGCCGCGTTGGCCTCCTCGCGGGCGACGACGCGCGACACCGCTTCGCCCAGCTCGGCGGCATCGCTCACTTGGGCGAGGCCGCGCGCGGCAACGATCGCGCGCGGGCTGCCGCCGGCGCGTACCAGCTCGGCGAGCACGGCCTTACCCGCCGTCGCCGACAGCGTGCCGTCGTCAACCAGCGCCAGCAGCTCGGCGAGCTCGGCGCCGCCGAACGGTGCGCGTTCTGCGTCGACGCCGGCCGCCTCGAGCTCGCGCTGCAGCTCGTTGGCGATCCAGTTGGCGAGCAGCCGTGCGGCGGCGCCGGCGGCGACGCCTTCGTCGAAGAGTCGACGCAGCGGCGCCCGTGCCGCGAGCACGCGCGCGGCCTCGACGGCGATGCCGTGGCGGTCGCGCAGCGCGACGACCTCGGGAGTGTCGGCCACCTCCGGCCGGACGGCGGGCTCCGAGCCCGCCCTACCGCGCGCGGCACCATCGTCGGCGGTCCGCGCGGCTGCGACGTCGGCTTCGGGCGAACGCGTAGGGCGGGCTCCGCGTCCGCCGCCGTCGCCTCGCGGCTGCGCAGGCTCCTCGCGCTGCCGCCGCGCCAGCTTCGCCCAGGTGTCCTTCAAGGTCACGATGCGGTTGAAGACGGACCGCCCGCCGCCCTCTCCTTGCGACGACTCGGGGTCGCGGTAGAAGTACCCCTGCCGCTCGAACTGGAAGCGGCTGCCGGGCTCGGCGTCGGCCAGCCCGGGCTCCGCCTTGGCGCCGGCGATCACCTCCAGCGAGCCGGGGTTCAGACCCTGCCGGTAGTCGCCGGCCGCGTCGGGCTGCTCGTCGCGGAAGAGGCGGTCGTAGAGCCGCACCTCGACGTCGACCGCGTGCGCCGCCGACACCCAGTGCAGGGTGCCCGGCACCTTGCGGCCCGCCGGCGCCGCGCCGCCCTCGCGTCGCCGGGTCGTAGGTGCAGCGCACCTCCACCACCTCGCCGCGCTCGTCCTTGCTCACGCCGGTGCAGCGCACGACGTAGGCGTAGCGCAGCCGCACCTCGGCGCCGGGCGTCAAGCGGTGCCATCCCTTGGGCGGCACTTCAGCGAAGTCGTCGCGCTCGATCCACAGCTCGCGCGAGAACGGCAGTCCGCGCGACCCCTCCTTCGGCACGTCGTGCGGCCAGAACGGGGCGTCGAAGGTCTCGACCTTCGCCTCCGGCCAGTTCTCGACCACCAGCTTGAGCGGCCGCAGCACGCAGAGCACGCGCGGCGCCTTGGTGTTGAGGTCCTCGCGCACGGCGTGCTCGAGCAGCGCCACGTCGACCGTGCTGTGCGCCTTGGCGACGCCGACGCGGTCGCAGAAGTTGCGGATCGACTCCGGCGTGTAGCCGCGGCGGCGCAAGCCGGAGAGCGTCGGCATCCGCGGGTCGTCCCACCCCTGCACCAGCCCGCGACTCCACCAGCTCGAGCAGCTTGCGCTTGCTCATCACGGTGTAGTTGAGGTTGAGGCGCGCGAACTCGTACTGGTGCGGCCGCGGCTCGGGCCAGTCCACCGCCGCGAGCAGCCAGTCGTAGAGCTCGCGGTTGTTCTCGAACTCCAGCGTGCACAGCGAGTGGGTGATCCCCTCGATGGCGTCCGAGAGCGGGTGGATGAAGTCGTACATCGGGTAGATGCACCAAGCGTCCCCGCGCCGGTAGTGCTCGGCGTGGCGGATGCGGTACAGCAGCGGGTCGCGCATCTTCATGTTCGCCGCCGCCATGTCGATCCGCGCGCGCAGCACGGCGGCGCCGTCGGGCAGCTCGCCCTCGCGCATCCGCCGCAGCAGGGCGAGGTTCTCCTCGACCGGCCGGTCGCGGTACGGGCTCGGCCGCCCCGCCTCGGTGACCGTGCCGCGATGGGCGCGGATCTCTTCCTCGGAGAGCTCGTCGACGTAGGCGAGCCCCTTGTTCACCAGCAGCTCGGCGAGCTCGTAGAGGCGCTCGAAGTAGTCGGAGGCGAAGTAGAGGCGATCGCCCCAGTCGAAGCCCAGCCAGCGCACGTCGCGCTGGATCGCCTCGACGTACTCGACGTCCTCGGTGAGCGGGTTGCTGTCGTCGAAGCGCAGGTTGCAGTAGCCGCCGAGGTCGCGCGGCAGCCCGAAGTTGAGACAGATCGACTTGGCGTGGCCGATGTGCGGGTAGCCGTTGGGCTCGGGCGGGAAGCGCGTGACCACCTGCGAGTGCCGGCCGGCGGCGAGGTCGGCCCGCACGATGTCGCGAATGAAATCCTCGCCAGGCGAGGCGCCTGGCGAGCGGTCTCGAATGAAATCTTCGCCGGGCGATGCCGCTGTCGCCGTGTCGCGTGGGGGTGCGGTTCGCTCGCTCGGTTTCATCGGTCCGCTCCGGAGCGCGGACTTTATCGCGGTGGTCTCGCCGCAAAGCGTCCGGTCGCGGGAGAGTCATGGCCGAAAATGAACGTCACGTGAAGGTGTCATCGCCTTCCCGCGGCGTTCGCCCCCGGACACCGCCGCCGTCGCCCGGTTGGCACGCTCCTTCCACTGCGCTTCGCCGGACCCCAACATGCGCGACTGGATCCATGAGCTTCTCGTCGCCTCGCGCTCGCTCCGCCGGACCCCGCAACTCGCCGCGGGACTGACGCTGGTCGTGGCGCTCGGCATCGGTGGCGGCACGGCGCTGTTCGCCGTGCTCGACGCGGCGGTGCTGCACCCGGTGCCGTACCCGCGGCCGGAGCAGCTGGTCAGCGTGCTCGCTTCCCATCCGCAGCGCGGGGTCACCGGTGTGTCCATGACCCCGGCCGACTTCCTGGCGCTCCGTCGCGAAGCCGCCGCCACCGCCGGCGGGCCCTTCGCAGCGCTCGGCGCCTACGTTCCGTTCGGTGCCGTGGAGATGGCGGGCGGCGAGGACCCTCAGCGACTGACGCGGGCGCTGGTCTCCGCCGGCCTCTTCGATGCCCTCGAGCTCGAGCCCGAGATCGGCCGCCGGTTCACGGCCGACGAGTACGTCACCTCCGCTGCCGGCGTGGTGATGGTCAGCCACCGTCTCTGGCAGGGCCGGCTCGCCGGCGATCGCGACGTCGTCGGCCGGCGCCTGGTGCTCGATGGCATCCCCCACTCGGTGGTGGGGGTGCTGCCTCGCCGGCTGCGGCTTCCCGGCAGCGACCCCGACGTCGTACTGCCGCTGGTCTTCGCGGTCGACGCGGCACGCGATCGCTCTTCGGGATACCTCGGTGGCGTCGGCCGCCTGCGGGACGACGTATCGCCGGCGGCGGCGGGCGCCGCCGTGGCACGGATTGCGGCGGCGATCGCCCGCGAGCTCCCCGCCGAGGACGCCGACCTCGGGTTCGAGGTGATGCCGCTGGGCGATCTCCACGCCCGGCCGGGGCGGGGCGCGCTGGCGGCCCTGCTCGCCGCCGCCGCGCTGGTGCTGGTGATCGCCTGCGTCAACGTCGCCTCCTTGCAGCTCGTGCGCGGCCTCGCTCGGCGCCAGGAGATCGAGGTGCGGCGCGCCCTCGGCGCGACCCGCGGCCGCGTCGCGCGAGCGCTCGCGCTCGAGGTGGCGTGGATCGCGGCGGCAGGCGGCGCCCTCGGTCTCCTGCTCGCCCACCTGGGTCTGCGCATGGTGGTCGACCCCTCCGGCATCTACCTGCCCGCGAACCTGCAACCGCAGCTCGGCGGCCGCGCGCTGCTCGTGGCCTGCACGCTGAGCATCGCCACCGCGCTGCTCGCTGGCGTGGTGCCCGCCTGGCACAGCGGCAGCGATGCCACCTGGTCGCGTAGCGCCGGTCGGAGCACGGCGTCCAGACGCGTGGCGCGCTTGCAGTCGACGTTGGTCGTCGCCGAGACGGTGCTCGCCTTCGTGCTGCTGGTGGCCGCCGGCGTCCTGGTGCGCGCCTACCTCAGCCTCGGTGACGTGGAGAGCGGCTTCCAGGCCGATGGGGTCCTCGCTTTCGACCTCACGCTGCCGGCGAGTCGCTACCCGGAACCGGCGCACGTCGACGCCTTCCATGCGTCGCTCCTGGCGCGACTCTCCGCGCTGCCGGGAGTCACCCGCGCGGGCGCCGCCAAAGAGGTGCCGCCAGCCGCCCCCTGGTCCTACCAGGCCACCGTCGAGGGAGGAGCCCGGCCGCCGGTCCAAGCGGGTTGGGAGCTGACGACGCCGGGCTTCTTCGGCGCTCTCGGCACCGCCGTGCTCGCCGGCCGGCTGCCCGACGGCTCGCGCGCTGCACCGCGCGAGGCCGTGCTCAACCGCTCGGCTGCGCGGCACCTCCTGGGCGAGGCCGACCCGCTCGGTGCCCGGGTCCGCTTCAACGGCGACTCGTACGAGGTCGTCGCGGTGGTCGAGGACCATCGCATCGCCGGCCAGGCAGCGCTGCCGATCGTCTACCTGCCCAGCGCAGCCAGCAGCGTGCCGCTGTCGATGCGCCGGACCATGAGCTACGTGCTGCGCAGCGACGGCGACCCGGCCGCGCTCGCGGGCGCGGTGAGAGCGGCGGTGCGGGGCCTCGACCGCCAGTTGCCCCTCGCCGACCTCGCGCCGCTCGACGAGCGGCTGTCGAAGGCGACGGCCTTCTCGCAGCCGCGCTTCAACGCCCGCCTGCTGGCGCTGCTCGCGGCCTACGGGCTGGCGCTTGCCGCGCTCGGCATCTACGCCACGGTGGCGTTCATGCTGCGGTCGAGCCGGCGCGAGCTGGCCATTCGGCTCGCCCTGGGAGCACGTCCGCAAGCCGTGGCCGCCCGCCTGCTGGCGCGGGCGCTGGCGCTCGCCGGCGGCGGCGCCGTGCTCGGCACGATGGCGGCCACCGGCACCGCCCAGCTCTTGCGCGCACGCATCGGCGGCCTCGAGGCGCCGCCCGCTTCGTTGATGGCGGCCGTCGGCGCGGTCGTCCTCGCGGCGGCCGTGCTGGCCTCGCTGCGTCCCGCGGTGCGGGCGGCGCGCGTCGACCCGCAGGCGGTGCTGCGCGAGGACTGAACACGACGACTGACCGCCGCGGTAGGCACCACCGAGGGCTCGCGACTACAATTCGCTCACCGTCGCGAGGAGCGCGCTTCCATGGGAAACCCGCCGGGCACCCGGATCGACATCGTCGTCTGCCAGAAGCACGGGCTGCGCTACAACCGCGCCGTCGACACCGGCTGCGCCTTCTGCCGTCGCGACGGCGAGGTGGCCGAGCCGCCGGCGCCCCGCCCGGCCGCGCCGCCGCCGCCCCGACCGCGTCCGGCCGCTGCACCGCCGGCCTCCATCGCCGCCACCCCGCGTCCCGCTACCGGCTCCATCCCGCGTCCTTCCGCGCCGCTGACGGCGAGCGTGGGCCTTCCCGACATAGACGCGGCGGTGGCGCCGCCCGAGCCGCGCACTCCAACCGCCGCCCGCGCCGTCGACATCGTCACCTGCGACAAGCACGGCCTGCGCTACAACCGCGCCGCCGAAAAGGGCTGCGTCCGCTGTCGCAGCGAGGCTGGCGGCGGCACGACCGGCGCGCGTCGCAGCCCCGCTTCAGGACGCGCAGCGCAAAGCAACGCTCCCACCTCGCTCCCGATGCAGTTGCTCTTCGCAGCACTGCTCGTCGGCGGCACCGGCACGTTGTTCTGGAGCGCGCACGAGGCAGTGCTGGAGAGCTTCGCCGGCGGCGTGCTCGCCACCGCCGGCTCGGCCGGGGCCGAGGCCGCCGACGCGCCGGGCGACGCCTCCTACGAGGCCCCCGACCCGGCAGCCTGGCCGCCGCCGCGCCCCACCGGCTCGCAGCCGCCGCCACCGCCCGGCATGCGCGGCCGCGGCCCCGCCGAGCAGCAGAAGCAGGTCGAGGAGCTCTTCCGCCAGATGAAGGAAGACGAGGCAAAGGAGAACGACCAGCCGGTGGATCCCGGCGGCGACCTGCCGCAGTAGCTGGCGACGGCCGGGTCGGCGGCCGACGTGCTCAGGGCGCCGGCGCTTCGATCGCCGCGGCCCCGCACCGAGACCGCGGCTTGATCGTCACTCCGTCCACGGACAAGGTGCCTTTCCCCGAGTACCAGGCGCGAAACTCGAACGCAAGCACTCTCGCACCCGCGGGAATGAGCAGCTGTCGCTGCAGGGAAGCGCCTGTCGGGGCAGGCGGCAGCCTACCCTGGGCCAGTACGATCCCGCCGCCCGCGCCCGTCCAGTCCCAGCTCGAGGCATCCTCGTCGGAGACGATGGACGACTGATAGCGCAAGGCGACGTCGTAGCAGCCCGATGGGAGGTCGACGACGGGTCCAGTGCTCAAGGCCCCGGCGGCATCTTCGCCTTCGTTGGCGATCCGGCGGATGCCGACGTCGCGGCCGGTCGCCTTGGGCAGCATCACGGTTGGGAACGTCATCGTCGAGAGCACCGGCTGCTGAGGGATCGTCACCAGCAGGGCGGCCGGCAGCAGGACCGCCCAAGCCGAGGTCCTCGTCTCGTCCTTGGCCAGCAGCAAGCCGACGACGACCACCGAGGCGGCAACCATCGTCCAGGCGAGATTGGGCCAGTAAAGGAACGCCTCCCAGGGAGAGCCGAACCACGGCAGTTGCCAGCGCAGCGTCCCGTAGAAGGTGCTGATGGCCCAGACCGGCTTGCTCGCCTCGGAGATCAGCTTGACCGTCCCTGGTATCCATTGGTGCGCGTAAAAGAGCTGCAGGCAGGCGCTGGCGGTGAGCACGACCGCCAGCGCGACCTCGCCGCCTCGACGGCGGAGCATCCAGTCCATCAAGTACGCGAAAGGGAAGATCCACATACCGGCGAAGTCCCACTGGTAGCGCCCGGGGAAGGCCGCGCCGCCGTACCCGATGCTGTTCACGCAGATGGGCAGGATCGAGAGCAGGTAGACGGCGGCCCAGAGCGCGGCGCTCCGCGGCCTGGCGCGAACGAAGAGGGCGAGGCCCGCCAGGCCGAGGAGGAAGAGCGGGTCCTGGAAGAAGAGCCCGTTGAACTGATCCAGGTGCAGCCCGAGGAACATCATCGCCGTGTAGAGGTTGAACGCCCGCGTCACGTTCACGCCGAAGGGTGAGCCGAACAGCCAGATCGTGTAGACGAGCTCCAGCGCCTGGAGCAGGAGCATCACCGCGAGAGGGACGAGCAGCCGGCGCGAGCCGAGCCGCAGGCGGTCGCGCCAGGGGGCAGCAGATGGGCCTCCGGCCTCGCTGGTGGCGAAGAGCAGGCGCCAGGCGAAGGCGAGGTCGAACAGCACCGCCACCGGCAGGTGACGGTGGTGCAACCAGGGCAGGAAGCCGCAGGCCAGCGCGAAGCCGAGCAGCGACGGCCACTGCCGGCGGTCTCGAAAGCCCCGCGTGATCAGGTAGAACAGATAGACGAGAATCAACCCGGCGAGCAGATCGGGGTAGATCTGCCCGGCTGCCATGGTGAAGGGCAAGCTGGTGGCCACTGCCAGGAAGCCGGCCACGGCCCAGCCCCGAGAGCCGGTCTGCACGCGGAGCACGCAGTAGAAGACGGTGACCAGGAGCCCAGCCAGGCAGCACAGCGCCGCCTTGGCGCCGACGACTCCCCGGAGCCGATAGGGCATCCCCACCAGCAGCGGCAGTCCCAGCCCATGGTGCGAGTACACGGCATCGCCCTTGCGCACGGTGTTCATCGGCGAAGCGATGGCGGTCGGCGAGCGGTAGGCAGGCTCGAGGTTCAGCGCCCGCTCGGTGGTCAAGACGTCGCCGAGCAGCAGATAGGTCGGCTCGTCGCCGACGAGCGGGCTCATGTCCCGGTGCAGCCAAAACGCCGTGATGAGGAGGTAGAACAGGCCGGGAAACGCCAGCCATGCCAAGGTGGCGACTCGCCCAAGGCGTGGTCGCAGCGCGCTCATCGGGCGGGCTGATTCTAGCCCGCCGGTTATCCCTCGTAGACCTCGTGCAGCGCCGCCGCGTGGCGGCGGAAGAGCAGCCCCACGAGGTGCGGGGCGACGAAGGTCCAGTAGATGGCGAGCACGCCGCTGAGCAGGATGCCGGCGATCGGCAGGTGCTTGCTCATCAACGCCCGCGCCAGCACCACCAGGCCGCAGAGCAGGAAGGTGAGGTTGACGGTCTTCAAGCCGTCGCCGCCGGTGGCGAGCAGCGCCCGCACGTGGTGGTCGACGCGCAGCGCCGAGCGCCGCCAGTGCAGCGCCGCGCCGCCCCACGCCATCACCGACAGCGCGGTGCCCAGCCACAGCGCCGCCGCGGCGCCGAGCCAGAAGGCGAGGCTGGGCTCGCTGGTCATCAGGCCTTCCATGCCAAAGGCGAGCATGAAGGCGACCAGCGGCCCGAAGTTGAGCAGCGCGATGACGACATAGGTGAGCACTTCCCCCGCCCGCTCGCCGAGGCTGAAGTACTGCGGCCAGTCGGGGAGCTCGTTCTCCCACTTCGCGGTGCTCTCGACGATCCTGAACTGGATGCCGATGAGCAGCGAGAACCAGAACAGCCACATCGCGAATGCGGCGCAGCCGAAGATGCTGTACTTGACGAGGAACGTGGTGACGCCGGCGATGACGAGCGAGATGACGAACATCATGAGCCCGGAGCCACGAAAGGGGTAGAGCAGGGTGGCGCCGAGGCCGTAGGGCCCCGCCGTCGCCGGCCGCGCCGCCTCGCGACGCTCGGTGGTGGTGGCGGGCGCGTCGGCGGAGAGCGGCAGCGCGCGCTCGCCGCAGAGCCGGCAGAGCAGCAGGCGATGGCTCTCCACGATGCAGGCGTCGCACAACATCTGGCGACAGCCGTCGCACTGGAAACGGGCAACGGTCTGCGGATGAGCGGCACAGAACGCCGCGGCCTGAGTCATCGCTGCACCTCTCGCCAGTGGGAGCGCGCGATTATGCCACGCGCGCGAACGGCGATTGCCGCGAATGACGATTGCCGGGAATGACGATTGCACCGACGCCCGGCACGGCTGCCGCCCTCGTTGGCGGCAAACAACTTTGTAGGGAAGGAGACACCATCAAAATGTTCGCCAGAAACCACGTTACACGCGGCCCGGTGCGCCAAGCGGTCAAGATCACTCGCAGCGCCGTCAACCATGCCCTCGACCTCGCCGAGCCGCGTCTGGAGAGGGCGGCGGGCGACCTCGAGGACCTCTCGCGCGAGGCGCTTGCCTCGCTGCGCAAGAGCTCGCTCGAGCGGCTCGACGACCTCAAGGGCGGCTACGGCCGCATCGAGAAGCGGCTGCGCAAGCGGGTGACGCCGTTGCTGTCGCGCCAGCGCGTCGGCAAGGTTGCCCTCATCGCGGCCGGCATCGCCGTTCTCGCGTTCGGCGTGTTCCGTTCATCCTGAGAACGTGACGAGGTGACGCCATGTTGAAGAAACTCGCCCTCGCTGTCGGCTACGCCAAGGCGCCGAAGGCCACCTTCGTGATGCGGCATCCCAAGGCCGGGATGGCGGCGCTGGCGGTGGCGCAGGGGCTCCGCGAGAGTCCCACGGCCCGCAAGGTGGCGGCCGGCGTGTTCGGTCTCGGTGCGCTCAGCGTCGCGCTGCCCACCCTCGTGGTGTGGGCCCTGCGGCGTTGAGCCCTCCCGGCATCGTTCGTAGCCCGGCCTTGTAGCCAGGCCCTCGTAAAGTCCAGCCTTGGCCTCGACGTAAGTCCTTCCAGGTCAGGCGTGTACGGAATTGGAATGCACTCCGTACAACGTCTGTTGTAAGTCGCGGACAGCAAACCCCCGCGAACGCCGCCGATCTCGACTCAGGCGGCCCACCACTGGAAGGAGACGCTCGAGGCATGGCTGGACACCTCTCCTCCCGTCGCTCGCTCCGCGCCCTGACGCTGCTCGGCGTCGCCCTCCTCACCTCCTACGGCTTCCGCAGCTTCACCCATCCGCGGGTGCCCAAGCACCTGGCGATGGTGACGACCGCGGCGCGCCCGCTGCCGCAGGACGAGCTCGACGCCCTCGCCACGGTCGCCGAGTGGCTCGGGCAGTCGCCCGAGACGCGGATGCCGGCCGCGCAGCTGGTGGAGGAGATCCGCAAGGACCGCGAGAGCTTCACGCTGTTCGCGAGCTTCCACACCGAGCAGGAGCGGCGCGAGGCGTTGGTGGACACGCCCTTCGGGTCGGAGATCGCCGCCGCCGCCAAGGAGCACGACGTGGACAGCTTGCTGGTGGCGTCGGTGGTGGAGGTGGAGTCGACGTTCCGGCCGACCGCCGGGTCGCACAAGGGAGCGGTGGGGTTGATGCAGCTGCTGCCGACGACGGCGGGGATGTCGCGGGCGCGACTCGAGAACCCGCGAGTGAACCTCGATGCGGGGTCGAAGTACCTCGCCAAGCTGATCTCGCGGTTCGACGGCGACCTCGGGTTGGCCTTGGCGGCTTACAACGCCGGGCCACGTCACGTGCGGAACTACGAGGGCGTGCCGCCGTTCCCCGAGACCCAGCAGTACGTGCAGAAGGTGCTGACGCGGTACGTCGACTACCACCGCGGGCTGTGGCAGAGCAGCGGGGCGGCGCAGCTGGTGACGGCTGCCGCGATCTCGTAACAGCGGGAGCTGAGACTTCGGCCGGCGGTTGCGCACTTCGCAGCTGCGAATTCGGCCGGCGGTTGCGCACTCGGCGGCGCCACCGCCCGGGTCCCCGCTTGCCGGTCGGTATCCCACCGTGCTCGGCGCGCGGACGCGCCTGCGCGCGGTGGGAGCCCTCCGCCCGGCGCGCCCGTGGGTGGCGCCGCCGAGCGCAACCGCCTCCACTCGTGAGCGGCCGTAAGATCGTGGCATGAGCAGCCCGTTTCGCATCGCCGCCGTGCAGACGGCGCCGCTGTTTCTGCGCCGCGAGGCTACGGTCGAGAAGGTGTGCGAGCGCATCGAGGAAGCGGCGCGCGAGGGCGCGCGATTGGTGGTGTTTCCCGAGGCGTTCGTGCCGACTTACCCGTTGTGGGTTTGGCACGTGCCTGCGGGGGAGACGAAGACGTTGCGGGCGCTTTATGCGGACCTGCTGGAAGAAGCGGTCACGGTGCCCGGGCCCGCGATCGAGCGGTTGAGTGAGGCGGCGCGGACGGCCGGCGTGGCGGTGTCGATCGGGGTGAACGAGCGCAACGTGGAGGCTTCGGGGACGACGCTCTACAACACGCTGCTGCTGTTCGACGATCAGGGGCAGTTGCGCGGGCGGCATCGCAAGTTGGTGCCCACCGGCGGCGAGCGGCTGGTGCACGCGCAGGGGGACGGCAGCACGCTGGGGGTGCACGACCTCGGCTTCGCGCGGGTGTCGGGACTCGTGTGTTGGGAGAACTACATGCCGCTGGCGCGGTACGCGCTCTACGCCTGGGGCGCCGAGGTGCACTTGGCGCCGACGTGGGATCGCGGCGAGCCTTGGCTGTCGACGCTGCGGCACATCGCCAAGGAGGGCCGCGTGTACGTCGTCGGCAGCTGTTGCGCGGTGCGGCGGGAGGACGTGCCCGACGTGCATGGGCTCGAGCGTTGGCTGCCGCGGACGCCGTGGCTCAACCCCGGCGACAGCGCCATCGTCGATCCCGACGGCAAGCTGGTCGCGGGGCCGGCGCACGAGGAGGAGACGATCCTCTACGCCGAGGTCGATCCGCGGGCGGTGCGCGGGCCGCGCTCCCAGCTCGACGTCGCCGGGCACTACGCGCGGCCCGACGTCTTCGAGCTGCGCGTGCGGCGGCGCGCGCGGCCGCTCGTCGAGGTCACGGTCGAGGACGAGGCGCCGCCTGCGCTCGAGAGCTGAAGGCAAGCATCGAGATCGCTTCGTCGCTGCGCTCCTCGCGATGACGGTTGCTACGTCATCGCGAGCCGGCGCGCTCGGCGCGCGAAATCAAGCATCGCAGCGAAGCGATCTCGACGCCCGGCCCGCTCAGGCTCGATGCCGGAGACCGCGATCCAGGCTGTAGGGCCCGGTGCCGCGCGCCGCGATGTAGAGGAAGAGGAAGCAGTAGAGCACCGCGTTCTCGCCATGGTTGGCGACCGGGTTCCACCCTTGCGGCGCGTGCGCCATGAAGTAGGCGACCGCCATCTCGCCGCTGGCGATGAAGGCGGCGAAGTCGCCGAAGAAACCGAGGGCGATCATCAGGCCGCCGACGAGCTCGATGATGGCGGCCGCCAGCATCAGCGTCGTGCCGGTCTTCGGCTCGCCGCCCAACAGGCCGAACTTGTCCGCTCCGTGCAACGCGAACAGCAAACCCGCCACCACCCGCAGCGCCAGGAAGATCGGCTCCGAGTACCGGTTCAGGAAACGCATGCACTCTCCTTTCACGAAAACGTCGGGCGAGTCTTAGCACGAATCGCGCCGGTGGCGCCGGCCCGGCTGATACATTGCGACGGCGCCTGCGCGAGAATCCCTGATGGAGCCCGACGTCACCCCCGCCGCGGCGGCGCCGGTGGATGCGGCGCCCGCCGCCGACACGCTGCTCGCCACCGTGCACGCGCTGCTCGTCGAGCTGCACCCGCGGCAGGCGGAGCGCCGCGTCGGTCTCGACAGCACCCTCGACCGCGACCTCGGGCTCGACAGCCTGGCCCGCGCCGAGCTGCTGCTGCGGCTGGAGGCGGCCTTCGGCGTCGCGCTCCCCGAGCGGCTGCTGGCCGAGGCGGAGACGCCGCGCGACCTGCTGCGGGCGGTCGAGAGCGCCGCACCGGCGTCGTCGGCCGCCTCCGTGCGAGTTGCGGCGGCCGCGACTTCCGCCACCACCGCGACTGCCGAAGTGGGTGCCGCCGAGTCGGCGCCGGAGAACGCGCCGACGCTCCCGGCGGTGCTCGCGTGGCACGCCGAACACCACGCCGAACGGCGCCACCTGCTCTTCCTCGAGGGCGGCGCCGCCACACCTCTTTCGTACGGCGAGCTGCAGGGGCGTGCCGAAGCGATCGCGGCCGCCTTGCTCGCTCGTGGCCTCGAGCGAGCGCAGACCGTGGCGTTGATGCTCCCCTCGGGCGTCGACTACTTCGCCTGCTTCCTCGGCATCCTGCTCGCCGGCGGCGTCCCCGTGCCGCTCTACCCGCCGGCGCGCAAGAGCCAGGTCGAGGACCACCTGCGCCGCCAGGCCGGCATCCTGCGCAACGCGCAGGTGCGCGTGCTGGTGGCGGCGCCCGAGGTGCGCACGCTGGCGCGCCTGCTGGTGCCGCTCGCCCCCGACCTGCGGCTGGTGACGACGCCGGCCGAGCTCGCCGCCGAGCTTGGTCCAGATGGCGTGCGCGTGGTGCTGCCGAAGGTCGTCGCTTCCGACGTCGCCTTCATCCAGTACACCTCGGGGAGCACCGGCGATCCCAAGGGCGTCGTGCTCACGCACGCCAACCTGCTCGCCAACCTGCGCTCGGTGGGCAAGACCGTGCGCTTCGGCGGCGACGACGTCGTCGTCTCGCTGGCTGCCGCTCTACCACGACATGGGGCTGATCGGCGCCTGGATGGGCAGCCTCTACTTCGGGCTGCCGCTGGTGCTGATGTCGCCGCTGTCGTTCCTGGCGCGGCCGCTCGCCTGGCTGCAGGCGATCTCCACCCACCGCGGCACCGTCTCGGCGGCGCCCAACTTCGCCTACGCGTTGTGCGTCAAGAAGGTGGCGGACGAAGATCTCGCCGGGCTCGACCTCTCGTCGTGGCGCGTGGCGATGAACGGCGCCGAGCCGGTGTCGCCCGAGGTTGTCGAGGGCTTCATCTCCCGCTTCTCGCGCTGCGGCTTCCGTCGCGAGTCGATGATGCCGGTCTACGGCCTCGCCGAGAACTCGCTGGCCCTCGCCTTCACGCCGCCGGGCCGCGGCCCGCGCGTCGACGCCGTGCGCCGCGCCCGCCTGCAGCGCGACGGCCGCGCCCAGCCGGCGCACGACGTCGGCGAGGGCGACGCGCAGCCGCTGCGCTTCGTCGCCGCCGGTGTCCCCATCCCCGACCACGAGGTGCGCATCGTCGACGCCGCGGGCCGCGAGCTGCCCGAGCGCCACCAGGGCCGGCTGCAGTTCCGCGGCCCGTCTGCGACCAGCGGCTACTTCCGCAACCCCGAGGCGACGGCGCGGCTGCTCCCTTCCGGCGCCGCCGACGGCTGGCTCGAGTCTGGCGACCTCGCCTACGTCGCCGACGGCGAGCTCTTCATCACCGGCCGCAGCAAGGACATGATCATCCGCGCCGGCCGCAACCTCCACCCGCAGGAGCTCGAGGAGGCGGTCGGCACGCTGCCCGGCATACGCAAGGGCTGCGTCGCCGTCTTCGCCACCAGCGCCGCGGGCGAGGGCACCGAGCGCCTCGTCGTCATGGCCGAAGCGCGCCCGTCCGACGCTGCCGCGGCCACCCATCTGCGCCAGCGCATGCGCGAGCTGGCGATGGACCTCGTCGGCAGCGCGCCGGACGAGGTGGCACTGGTGCCGCCCGGCACGGTGCCCAAGACCTCCAGCGGCAAGATCCGCCGCAACGCCGCCCGAGAGCTCTTCGAGAGCGGCAGCATCGGCAAGGGCACCACGGCCCTCTGGTGGCAGCTCCTCCGCCTCGGCGCCGCCGGCGCCGTGCCGCGCGCGATGCGCATCGTTCGCCGCGCGGGCGACATCGCCTGGGGTGCGTGGGCCTGGATCCTCTTCCTGCTGCTCACCCCGCCCGCATGGCTCGCCGTCGTCCTCCTCCCCACCCGCCGCCTGCGCCGCCGCGCCGCGCGCGCGGCCGCCCGCCTCCTCATCCACGGCAGCGGCACGCCGCTTCGCGCCGCCGGCCTCGAACGTCTGCCCGCGACTCCCTGCATCGTCGTCTGCAACCACCAAAGCTACGTCGACGCGTTCCTCCTCACCGCGATCCTCCCTTCCCGCTTCACCTACGTGGTGAAGGGCGAGCTCGAGAACCACGCCTTCACCCGTCTCCCTCTCCGCGCCCTCGGCGCCCTCTTCGTCGAACGCTTCGACGCCGAGCAAGCCGCCGAAGACGCCCGCCGCGGCGCCCAAGCCGCAACCGCCGGCGACTCTCTCGTCGTCTTCCCCGAAGGCACCTTCCGCCGCGGCGCCGGCTTGCTCCCCTTCCGCTTGGGCGCCTTCTCCATGGCCGCCCGCGGCGCACTCCCGGTCGTCCCCATGACGCTGCGCGGCAGCCGCTCGGTGCTACGGGCCGAGCAGTGGTTGCCACACCGCGCCCGAGTCACCGCCACCATCGGTCAACCACTCTCTCCGAATGGCCCCGCCTTCGCGGACGCCGTAGCGCTGCGCGACAACGCCCGCACTTGGATGCTCGCCCACGTCGGCGAGCCCGATCTCGCCTAGGGCCGGCCGGTGCGGGCGCCGCGCGGAGCGGGCGCCCGGACGGAGGGCTCCCGTCCGCGCGCAGACGTCTTCGTCGAGCACGGACGGGATACCGGCCGAGGCGGGGACCCGTGGAGCGCGGCGCCCGCACCGGCCTTTCTCGCGTGTTCGCGACCTCGCGTCCCATGCCGCGGGCAACGATCTTGCTGCCCCGCCACCACATGGCGCGCGCGTCCACGACGACCACCGGCTCGCCTCCCTGGTGGGCCACAGCAGGCGATGAAGTCTGTGTCTACTGCCTCCAGCGCTACCACTACGACCTCGAGATCCGCTGCACCGACTGCGACCACCCCCTCTGCCCCAGCTGCGCCCGCCGCCTCCAGATTGACGTCGTCGCCCTCCACTGCCCCGACTGCGACTGCGGCACCCCCGCCGCCGAGGAGGCGTAGATCGTGGCCGCGCGCGCGATGTGGAAGGCGGAGCTCGCGATCGGCAAGCAACGCATCCCAGTGAAACTCTACGCCGGCGTCCAAGACCGCAAAGTCCACTTCCACCTCCTCCACGACAAAGACGAAGCCCGCGTCGAGCAACGCCTCGTCGACCCCGATACCGACGAGCCGGTCCCCAACGAAGACCTCCGCAAGGCCTACGAGACCGCGCCCGGCACCTTCGTCGTCCTCGAGCCCGAAGAGCTCGCCGAGCTCGAGCCGCCACCCTCGCGCGACGTCGAAATCACCCGCTTCGTGCCGGTGGGAGCCATCCACCACCAGTGGTACGAGCGCCCCTACTGGCTCGGCCCCGACGGCGACACCGACACCTACTTCGCCCTCGCCGCCGCGCTGCGCGAGAGCGAGCGCGAAGGCGTCGCGCGCTGGGTGATGCGCAAGCGGCCGTACGTCGGCGCGCTGCGGCTCGAAGGCGACCACCTCATGCTGGTGGCGCTGCGCCACGCCGAAGAGGTGGTGCTCCCCTCGGAGCTGTCAGCGCCCGGCGGCAAGGAGCTCGACGCCAAAGAACGCAAGCTCGCCGAGCAGCTCGTCGAGGCGCTCGCCGACCACTTCGACCCCGCCGCCTACCACGACACCTATCGCGAGAAGGTGCAGGAGCTCGTCGACGCCAAGGCCAAGGGCAAGAAGCCCAAGCTCCATCGCCCGAAGACCAAGAAGGCGCCGGCGAGCCTCGAGCGCGCGCTCGCCGCGAGCCTCGCGCGTACCGCGAAGGCGACGCCCGCGCATCACCAGCGAAAGGCGAGCTGACGATGGCCACTCGATCCCGCGGCCGCCAGCGCGCCAAGCGCGACGCCGAGAGCGGCAACGGCGCCGCTCGGCCGCGCGCGCTGTGGACGGGCACCATCAGCTTCGGCCTGGTGAGCGTCCCCATCGAGCTCTTCCCCGCCAACCGCCCCGGCCGTCCCGGGCTGCGCTGGTTGGCGCCGAGCGGCCTCCCCGTACAGCGCCGCTACGTCTCCAGCGAGGACGGCGTCGAGGTGCCGTCGTCGCACCTGATCCGGGGCTACGAGGTCGCCCGCGACGAGCACGTCATCGTCACCGACGACGAGCTCGAGGCGCTAGCGCCCGAGAAGAGCCGCGACATCGACCTCTCACGCTTCGTGCCCGTCGACGAGGTCGACCCCGTGCTCTTCGAGCGCGCCTACTTCCTCGCTCCCGGCGGCGAGTCGGTGAAGGCCTACCGCCTGCTCGCCGACGTCATGGAGCGCACCGGCCGCGCCGGCATCGCCACCTTCGTCATGCGCGACAAGGAGTACCTGGTGGCGATCCTCGCCGAGGGCGGCATCCTGCGCGCCGAGACCTTGCGCTTCGCCGACGAGGTGCGCTCGGCGGAGGACGTCGGGCTGCCGGAGGCGCGCAAGCCGAAAGCGGCCGAGGTCAAGAAGCTCCAGCGGCTGATCGCCGCGCGCAGCGAGAAGACGCTCGATCCCGACGAGCTCGTCGACCCCTGGACGCAAAGCCTCGAAGCGCTGGCGGAGAAGAAGCAGAAGAAGGGCGAGGACGTCGTCGAGGTGCCGGGGGTCCAGAAGCCGCCGCGGAGGAGCGCGCCGAGGTGATCGACCTCATGGAGGTGCTCAAGCGCAGCCTCGGCGCCCGCGACAGCGGCTCTACTGCGCGCCGCGGCGCCTCCCGCGGTGCCACCAGCCGCCGCGCGCCGGCCAAGCGCAAGGCCGCGGCGAGCGTGCGTCGCCGCGCCCCTTCCCGCGCTACAGACCGGGCTAAGAGCTCCCGGGCGTGACGGCGGCGGCGGGCGTCGGCTCCTCCACCGCCGCTGGATCGTCGTAGGTCGATGGCTCGTCCGCCGGGCCGTGCTCGTACTCGTATTCGTGGCTGCTCGCGAGCCACGTCGTGATCGCGGCGTCGACGCCGCGCACGTCCCAGTCGAGGACGGCGCGCGAGCCTTCGACACGGCTGGTGGCGCGAAGGGCGAGCCCCTTCTCCGCCAGCTTCTCGGCGCGCTCGACGGCGCGGCGGTCGAGGGCGAGCGCGGCGGCCTGCGCCGACTCCGGCGAGTCGCAGTCGACCACCACGCGGCCGTTGGTGACGTCGCTCGTCGCCACGTCGACGCCCAGCAGCGCGCGCTTCACCCCCGCGGGCGCCGGCTCGTCACCCCACAGTGTCGTCGAGAGCTCGCGGTCGTTGCCGTCGACGGTGCCGGTGACGTCCCAGTTGCGCGCCGGCGGGCCGAGGTCCGCCGGCGGTGGCGGCGCCGACCCGCCGCCGTCGAGGACGCGGTCGATGCCGCGCTTGAGCGCCGCTTCTTCATTGGAGACGAGCAGCGTGCCGCCGAGCAGCGACCCCCACGCGCGATCGCCCATCCGCAGCAGGTCGTGACCGCGATGCTTGCCCACCAGGGTGTCGCCGCGCGCCAGCACGAAGTGGAGCAGGTTGGTCAAGCCGCGCGGGTTGACGGCGGCGACGACCGCCGAGTCGCGGCCCTCGGTCGACGGCTCGAGCGAGATGGTCGCCTGCCGCGGCAGGAACATGCGCAGCCCCGTCGACTGGCTGCCGCCGCCACGGCTGAGCTGCTGCATCTGGCGCACCCAGTCCGGCGCGCCGCGCTGCTGCTGGCGCTGCGACTCCAGCAGGACGCGGTCGAGCAGCGCCGTGACGCCGGGGTCGGCGCCGAGATCGACGACCGTGAAGGTGCCGGTCGCTTCGGGTGACACCACGGCGGCGGTGGTGCGCTGCTCGCCCGGCCGCATCATCCACCAAGAGCCGATGCCGCCGGCGACGACCGCCAAGACGATGAGACCGCCGCAGCCGATGGCGCAGCCGATCGCCGTCTTCTGACACCCCGACATGCCGGGCTTCGCCGGCGCCGGCCCGTAAGGATCCATGGTGCGGCGAGTTTATCGCCGGCCCACCCTGCGGGTGGCCGCTGCCGCCCCGCCGCGTGCCGCAAAGCGCTAGTTGTTGCGGGTACCGCGAGGCCGGTTCTGGATCGACAGGATGTTGCCCGAGGGATCCTTGAACCACGCGACCTCGACGTCGCCGCCGTAGTAGACGTCGCCCTTGTGCTCCATCTCGGGCATGTCGTAGGACTCGAACCTGACGCCCTTGGACTTGAGCTCCTTGGCCGTCGCTTCGACGTCGTCGACCTCCCAGACCGCGGCGGTGCCCTGGTTGGTGCCGGCGTAGTCGGACTTGTAAACGTTGAGCGTGCTGTCGCCGCTCTTGTAAGTCGTGGCGACTCCCGGCATGCCGCCGACCTTCTGCAGGCCGAGCGTCTTCTCGTAGAACTTCTCCGCCGTGGAGAGGTCTGACACGGGAAGCATGGGTTGCACTTTGACGTCACTCAGCATGTTGAGGCCTCCTTTCGGTCAGACCGCGAAATCGCAGCAAGATGGCGGCCAGACGCGACGCAAAAGCGGCGCCGAGCACAGCACGCGCCGCTTCGTGCGACGCCGTCAGAAGTCTGCCGACGCGAGGCCGTGGCGCGGTCAGCCCGTCGCGCCGACGCCGGTGCCGATGGCGCAGGCGACGCCGGTGCCGCCGATGCCGCAGTAGCCGCCGGGGTTCTTCGCCAGGTACTGCTGGTGGTAGTCCTCGGCGAAGTAGAAGTCGGGCGCCGTCGGCGATCTCGGTGGTGACGGCGCCACGATGGCCTGCCGCGGCCAACGCGGCCTGGTACGTCTCGCGCGAGGCGAGGGCCGAATCGCGCTGCCCCTCGCCGTACGCATAGACCGCCGAGCGGTACTGCGTGCCCACATCGTTGCCCTGGCGCATGCCCTGCGTCGGGTCGTGGTTCTCCCAGAACGCCTTGAGCAGCGCCTCGTAGGAAACCTGCGCGGGGTCGAAGACGACGCGCACCACCTCGGTGTGGCCGGTAGCGCCGGAGCACACCTCGCGGTAGGTGGGGTTCGGCGTCCCGCCGCCGACGTAGCCCACCGCCGTCGAGTAGACGCCGGGCAGCTTCCAGAACAGCTTCTCGGCGCCCCAGAAGCAGCCCATGCCGAAGAGCGCCAGCTCGAGCCCGTCGGGGTAAGGCGGCGTCAGGCGATTGCCGTTGACGAAGTGCCGCTCGGCGACGGGAAGCGGCGTGGAGCGGCCGGGCAGCGCCTCGGCCGCGGTGGGGACGCGGAGCTTGGTGGAGGTGGCAGGTGTCATGGTGCCTAGGATACGGCAGGGGTCGAGGCGCGGATTCGCCGCCTAGTCGAGCCCGCGCTTCGCCGCCGCGGTCGCCTCGCCCGCCACCACCCGCTTGACCAGCGTGTTGGCGCCGAGCGTGCCGTCCGCGGGAACGCGGTTGAGCAGCGCGAGGTCGGCTAGCCCCACCGTCGACGGCCAGCGCTCGGCGAACTGCACGAGCGGCAGCGGCTCGTCGAGCGGCACCAGCTGCAGGCGGTCGGCGTCGATGTCGTCGGGAGCGGTGAGCGCCTGGAAGCTCGCGAGCGCCGCTTCGAGCTGTTGCCGCTGTCCGTCCCAGCTGGTCGCCGGCGCCATCGCCAGTAGCTCGACCGTCTGCCCCTCGTGAGTGGCGAAGCCGACGGTGCCGGCGAGGTTGCCCTCCTTGCGCTCGGCGGTGAAGCCGCTCCACCGCGTGCCGCCGTCTTCCCACTGGCGGCCGCGGTCGACGCCCTTGGCGGCGAAGAACTTCGCTTCGGCCTCCTCGGCGGTGGCGCCCTCGGCGACCTCGACGACCAGCGCCGCGCCGCCGCCGGGGTTGCGCAGCGTCAAGCCCTTCGGCGTGCCGGCGAGGCTCCAGCCTCGAGGCGCGTCGACGCGGAAGCCGAGCGTCGGGTGCACGGCGGCGCCGTCGCGCAGCGCGCCCAGCCGCGGGTCGGGGCCGTAGGCGAGGCCGTCGAGGCGCCGCAGGTAGCCCTCGCGCTCGACGCGCAGGTCGGTGCGCATCTCGCCGCGCGCCTGCACGCCGGAGACCTCTTGCGAGATGCGCAGGCGCCGCTTGCCGGGGTCGGGATGGGTGGCGAGCCAGCGGGGCAGCGCGCCGCCACCCTCGGCCTGGCTCACCTGCTCGAGCATCTCGAACACGCCGGGCATCTCGCTACGGGTCGTAGCCGGCGCGCATCATGTAGCGCAGCCCGAGGTCGTCGGCCTGGCGCTCGTCGTCGCGGCTGTACTTGAGGAAGGTGAGGCCGACGCCGAGCATGCCGAGCTCGGCCCACTCTTCGGCGTACTCGGGGTCGAGGATGACGGCGGCGGTGATGACGGCGCCGGCGGCGAGCATCTGCTGGCTCTGGCGGTGGAGCGAGTGCTTGGCGGTGACGTGGCCGATCTCGTGGCCGAGCACGGCGGCGAGCTCGGCTTCGGAGCCGAGCTCGGCGAGGATGCCGCGGGTGACGTAAACGAAGCCGCCGGGCAGCGCGAAGGCGTTGACCGTGGGGTCGTCGAGGACCTTGAAGCTCCACGGCAGGTAGGGGCGCTCGCTGCTCGCCGCGAGGCGCTGGCCGACCTCGTCGACGTAGTCGCCGAGGTCGTAGTCGTCGTAGACGCCGACGGTGCCGAGGATCTCGGCGTCGGCCTCGCGCCCCATGTTGAGCTCGGCCTCCTCGCCGAAGAAGGTGAGCTGCGTGCGGCCGGTGGCTGGGTTGGTGGCGCAGCCGGGACCGAGGAGCAGCAGCGGCAGCGCGAGGAGCAGGGCGCGCGTGGTGGCGGCGACGAGGGAGCGGTGCAGCATGGGCGGGACCCTCGCCCGAAAGCTTAGCGCGCCCCCCAGGGCGGCGTCGATCTCACCTGAGGGGGCCTCCCGGCGGTCCCTGAGGAGAATGCCTCATGGGGAGCTCGCCCCGACAGTGCGAGCGTGCTCCTGGCGCCGGAACCGGCGCCAGGGAAGAAACCTCATATCCGGGAGATCGAATCGTGATCACGAGCTCAATCGCTGCCAAGCATCGGCCTTTCGCGGTCTTCGTCGTCGCCGGCCTGGTCTTCAGCCTCCTGTTGCCGGCCGCGCCCCTCGCCGCCTCGGCGGACGCTCTCGATCGCGCCCGCGACCAGGGCGTGACGCACATCCCGACGATCGACGTCAACCAGACGGCGGGGACGGTCGCCCAGCGGCTGGCGACCGCGGCGCAGACGCAGGCGCTCGCCGCCTTCCGCGCCGCCCACCCCGCCGCGGTGGCTCGCTGGGACCGCTTCGCCGGCTCGATCGACGTCATGCACGGCTTCGCCTCGGCGCCCTCGACCGGGACGCCGGAGCAGGCGGCGCTCGACTTCGTCGCCGCCAACGAGGGGATCTTCGGCGCCGTGGCGCCCTCGTCGCTGCGGCAGAGCGAGACGATCGCGGCGCTCGGCGGTTACCTGGTGCGCTTCGACCAGGTCCATGCCGGCGTGCCGGTCGAGGGTGCCGGCCTCGGCTTCGTCCTCGATGCCGAGAAGCGAGTGCGCGCCGTCTCCGGCCCCTTCTACTCCGACGTCGCGATCGACGCCACGCCGGCGCTCACCTCCGCCGCCGCGGTGAGCCGCGCCGCCACCGACCTCGCCGTCTTCGCGCGCTCGCTCGACGCCGCCTCCGAGGCGACGCTCGCGCCGGCCTTCGACCTCATCGAGTCGCAGCTCGGCGTGCTCGCCCAGCCCCATCCGGAGCTGCGCGTCGTCCCCACCGCCACCGGCCACCGGCTGGCGTGGGGCTTCCTCTACTTCTCGCGCAACCCGTTCGGCCTCTACCGCTACCTCGTCGACGCCAGCTCGGGCGAGGTGCTCGGGCGCGAGAACCAGGTGCGCACGCAGCAGGCGCCGGCGATCACTGCCGATTACTTCCCGACCAGCCCGCCGATCACGCAGGCGCTGCAGGACGACAGCGCCATCCTCGACGCCGACGGCCTCGAGGTCGGGCGGCCCATGGGCCAGGTCCGCGTCGAGGTGCGCAAGATGGATCCGACGAGCCGGGTCACCGGCGCCCGCGGCACCCTCACCGGCACGCACGCCGCCATCTTCAACGCTCTGCCCATCGCGCTGCCCTTCGCCGGCGCCGCGGCCGGCGCCTTCCACTTCTCGCAGGACGCGGCGCCGCTCGAGGGGCGCACCAACGAGCGCGACCAGACGGCCGAGCCCGCCGAGCACCAGGACGGGATCTCGCAGTTCATCTACATCACCAGCCTGATCGAGTACCTCGACTACCTGCACAAGGCCGGCGACGCGGCACACAGCAACGGCGTGGGCCAGGGCGACTTCCCCGACGCCTACCCCAACGAGTCGACGCCGTTGACCGGCACCGTGCACATCCCCAACGTGCTCGAGGACATCTGCGGCCCGCTCTCCGAGCCCGGCGCGGCGGACTTCCAGGAACGGCTGCTCGCCTGCGACAACGCCTTCGCCGTCCCCGCCTCGCAGGTCGTCGCCGGGCAGAAGGTGGTCGTCAACCCGACCTTCTACGGCCACGGCTTCCTCTTCAACGACCTCGGCATCGACTTCGCCGTGCCGCTGCACGAGGGCACCCACGCCACCATCACGCCGATCGCCGGCCTCGAGGGGTCGCCCGAGGGCGGCGCGCTCAACGAGGGGCAGGCCGACCTCTTCGCCTACACCATCGGCGAGAACACCAGCCTCGGCGGCTACATCGTCAACGCCAAGCGGCTGCGCCAGTCGGTGCGCGACGGCGGCGGCGACCCCGACTCCGTGCGCTGGATCCGCAACGCCGACTCGCAGATCCGCTACTCGCAGCTGGGCACGCGCAGCAACGCCTTCGAGGTGCACCGCGACGGCGAGATCTACGCCGGCGCGATGTGGGACGTCCGCCAGCTGATGCTGCAGTACGAGCAGGGCGGCCCCTTCAAGCGGCCCAACCCGGTGACCGGCCTGCCCACCGATTCGATCAGCCTCGGCAAGGAGACCTGGGAGCGCCTCTTCCTCGGCGCGATGTACGTGCTCGGCACGATGAGCCCGGACACCATGGTGCGGGCGCGCGACGCCATGCTGATCGCCGACGCGGCGCTCTACCCGGTCGATCCCGTAGACCCGGAGACGCCGGGGCGGCATCGCGCGGTCATCGAGCAGGCTTTCGCGGCGCGCGAGCTGGGGGCCAACGCGCTGCCCCCCGAGGGCGGGCGGCAGACGATCTCCACCGGCGTCAGCTCCTACGTGGCGTCGCTCCCCAAGCCGGCGGCGCCGCAGGGCGTCGTCGCCGCGCCGAGGTCGCCGAGCTCGATCGAGGTGAGCTGGCAGCCGGTGCCCGGCGCCGTCGCTTACGAGGTGCTCAAGCGCAGGGCGGACATCAAGCGCAAGCGCCTGTTCACCGGCGTGCCGGGGCGCGAGTACATCGACGGCGACGTCGCCGCGCAGCTGTCGGGCTTCACCTTCGTCGAATACACCTACGGCAACGGCGCCACCACCTACCTCGACCGCGGCCAGTGGATCGGCAGCGGCGCCGGCAACGGTCTCGACACGCTCGCCTACGAGTACGTCGTGCGCGCCATCGCGCCGCTCGGCGCCGTCCACGCCAACCAGCTCGGCTTCTCCGACCTCTCCGGCACCGCCGAGCTAGCGGTCGAGGTGCAGAGGGTCACCGAGGAGATGCAGCGCAGCAGCTCCAACCACCAGTTCAGCAACGGCGTCTTCTCCTTCGACCACACGCTGCGCAACCAAACCGGCGCCGGCGTCGGCAACGGCACCATCTACACGCCGATCACGCTCAAGGTGATCAGCATCAGCGATCCCGCGATAACCGTCATCAACGCCGACAACGGCGGCAGCGGCCAGAACGGCGACGAGGCGCACTTCACCTACCAGCCGTCGCTCGCCGTCGGCCAGACCGCGCAGCCGCGCAACCTCCGCTTCGCCGACCCGCAGGGACGGCTCTTCACCTTCGACGCCATCGTCACCGGCGGCGTCGAGGTGACGCCGACGCCGAGCAGCGGCAGCCAGCCGGCGGACGGCACCATCGACCCGTCGCCGCAGCCGCAGCCCAACCCGCGCTACGTGCAAGAGCACACCGGCGTCATCGTCATCGGCACGGCGGGCGGCGGGATCGCCAACGGCGTCGACTACGTCGACGTCGAGTTCACCACCAAGCCGAGCGCGCGCTCGGTGGTCGGCACGCTCTCGACGACGCCCTCGGCGGTCGCCTATCCCGACGTCGACTTCGAGCTGCGCAACGCGGCCGGGCAGGTGATCGCGAGCTCGGGCAACCTCGGTCCCGACGAGCAGGTCGAGGCCGCGGTCGCCGGCAACACCCGCTACGTCTACCGCGTCGTCGGTTTCGTCAACGGTCCGACGCTGTTCACCATCGTCAGCGACCAGGAAGTGACGAACCCCGACGACGCCGGTGGCAGCGGTGCGACGACGCCGACCCCGGGGCTCGAGCTGTTGCGGTTCACGGTGAATCCGTTGACGCGGACGGTGACCGCGAGACTCATCCGCTGAGGCCCGGGACTCTCCGGACAGCGCCCTGGTCCGTTTTGTCGCGGAAGCGGCCGCCAGGTCGGAGCCGGCGGGGCAAGCGCGGAGCCGCGCGTCAGGGCGGCTCCTGTATCGTCCGCCGGCGTGATGTACCGCAACCTCGACGCGAGCAAGATCGTCGGCACCGCGGCGGCCCTGCGCGACCGCATCGGCGAGCGCTTCCCGAGCTCCAGCCTGTCGAAGGTGGCCGAGGAGATCCTCGCCACCTCCCGTCAGGCCGCGGGGACCAGCGCCTGGCTGGCGCGTCCCAACGTCGGGCTGCGCGTGCTGGTGGTCCTGCTCCTGCTGCTGATCGTCGGCGTGCTGCTCGGGGCGCTGATCAGCCTGCGGTTGGAGCCCGGCTTCGGCAACCTCTCCGACCTCTTCCAGGGCCTCGAGGCAGCGGTCAACGACGTGGTGTTCGTCGGCCTGGCGGTCTTCTTCCTGTTCACCCTCGAGACCCGGCTCAAGCGTCGGCGTGCGCTGGCCGCGATTCACGAGCTGCGCGCGCTGGCGCACGTCATCGACATGCACCAGCTGACCAAGGACCCGGCGCGCCTGATCGCCGCCGGCAGCGACACCGCCGCCTCGCCGCAGCGGACGATGAGCACCTTCGAGCTCACCCGCTACCTCGACTACTGCAGCGAGCTCCTCTCGGTGATCAGCAAGGTGGCGGCGCTGCACGTGCAGCGCTTCCAGGACCCGGTGACGATGGCGGCCGTCGACCAGGTGGAGAGCCTCGCTGCCGGTCTGTCGCGGAAGATCTGGCAGAAGATCATGATCCTCGACCGCCCGCGCTAGCGGTGCGCAGCAGCTAGAGCTGGCCCGCGCCGGCTTCGCCGGCGAGTCGCTCGCGGTAGGCGGCGTCGGCGAAGCGCTCTGGCGCGAGATCGCCGGCCCAGGACGGTGCCGCACCGGCGAGGTGCGCGGCGAGCAGCTCGGCGGCACCCATGGCGGCCATGATGCCGTAGCCGGAGAGGGCGGCGAGCAGGTGGAGGCCGGGCAGCTCGGTGGGTCCGACGACGGGGCGGTTGTCGGGGACCTTGGTGTAGTAGCCGCCGTCGACGAAGGGGCGGCGCATGCGCTCGAGGTAGACGCCGAAAGCGGGCGCCATGCGAGCGACGCCGCGCACCACCACCTCCGCGAGCCAGGGCGGGAACGACGGCGGCTCGACGGGCGGCACCGGCGCCACGTCGAAGGCCCAGAGGAGGAGCAGCTTGCGGCTCCCCTCGCCGCCCTCGGGGCGGAAGTGCACCGCCGGCGGCAGCGGGCCGAGGAGGAAGGCGAGCGCCGGGTCGGCGGCGAGCTCGCGGCGTTCGTCGTCGCTCCAGTCGAGGGTCACCGGGTCGGTCCAGATGACGAGCGGCAGGTGGCGCGGCAGCACGCCGAGCGCGTCGTCGAAGGTGACCTTGGCGTGCAGCTCGCAGAAGACGGGCAGGTCGAGGCCGGCGAGCTGGGCGAGGTGCGGCAGCCCGGGCCCGGGTGCGGCGACGACGCGGCGCGTGGCGATGCGGTCGACGCGCTCGCCGGCAGCGCTGGCGCCGGCATCGATGCGCACCGCGGAGACGCCGGACGCGTCGCGCTCGAAGCCGGTGACACGCCCGGCGACGAGGCGCACGCCGGCCTCGCGCGCCCGCTCGAGCAGCACCATGCCGAGCTGCTGCGCCGACACCCAGCCGCAGCGCCGCGCGTGCAGCAGGGCGCGCGCGTCGGCGGCGAGGAAGGGGTAGCGTGCGCGCACCAGCGCCGGATCGAGCGTGAGGTCGGCGCCGCGCAGGGTCGGGTCGAGCTGCTCCCACGGCGTGTCGGGCCACGGCGGATCGTCGGCGGTGCCGCGGTGCACGCGCAGCGGGCCCGAACCGAGCGCCGCCGTCGCGTCCGCCGATGCCGCCAGGGCCGCCGCGCTCTCCTCGCTGCCGGCGACGTAGGCGTAGCCGTTGCGGTTCATGGCGAAGGCGTTGCCGGTCTCTGAAGCCAGCGCCTCCATGCGAGCGATGCTGCGCCCCATCAACGCCGCCATCGCCGGCTGCGGCCACCAGTCGCGATAGCACTCGGTCGACTTGTCGGAGGTGACGGTGAGCGGCGGCCGGTCGTCCACGATGACGACGTCGCGGACCCCGTGCACCACCGCCAGCTCATGGGCGGCGGCGATGCCGCCGATGCCGGCGCCGAGCACGACCACTTCCGCGGAACGCATCGGCGGCGAACGCTACCAGCAAGTCGCGGCGTCGCGATCGTCTCGCCGTGCGCTCTCGGAAACGAGCCCTCGCCGCCGCGGGGCTAGGCGCTCGCCCGCCGACTTCGATCGCCTGCTCGGCGGCTGGCTAATGAACGCGCCCGTGCACGGGCGCGCCTTCGGTCTCGTAGCCGTGCGACAGCACGAAGAACCAGCTCGCCACCTGGTCGCTCTCGCTTTCGGCGATGAGCTCGAAGACGTACTCGCCTTCCTCTTCGCCGGCCGTCCCCTGTACGTACGACACCTGCTCCGGCTCGACGAGGATCTCGCCGATCAGCCGCTTGCCGCGCAGCACCTGCACGGTCACCGTCGAGTCCCCCTCGGCGCCGAAGTGCCAGTGCAGGTCCTCGTCGTCGTAGATCACCGTGTCCGGCGTGCCGGCCCGCAGGATGCAGTTCGGGTGGCTCGCGAGCCAGCTCCAGAACGGCTCGAAAGAGAGCGTCGTCGGGTCGTCCATGATCGTCGTCTCAGCCATTTCGCCGAGCGATCCTATCGCGTGGCAGGCGGCTGATGCAGGCGAATGGGGAGGCGATCGGCATAGCGCGGGAAGTCGCCGTCGGTAGTGTAGATGGCGACCTCGTGCCGATGGGCGATCGCGCAGAGCAGCATGTCGATGGACGTCGCGGCGATGCCTGCCGTCCGGCACTCGTTGAAGAACCCGGCGGCTCGATCGTAGTCACCCGGGAGAATGGAGAGGTAGCGGAAGTTGCCCAGCTGCTCCTGCAGGGCCGCGAACGCCTCGGCGCTGCGGATGCCGGACAGCACCTCCTGGCGGATGGGCCCGGCGAGCGCGGCTTCGCCGCTGCTGACCAGTCGAGCCCACTCCTCGACCACGGCACTCTCGGCGGAGCTGAGTGCCTCGCGGCGGCGCCGCAACGCCAGCGACCAGACGGTGGTGTCGACGAGGACGATCAACGCTTCTTGGCGCGGCGCAGCGCCTTGGCGTCGTAGTCGTCAAAGTAATCGACCTCACCCACCCAATCGAGGATGCCGAGGCGCTTGCGCGCCTTCACGTACTCGCGCAGAGCGGCGGTAACGGCCTCGCGCTTGGTCTTGTGACGACCTGCCTTCACGGCCTGGTCGATGAGCTCGTCATCCAGCGCCAGGTTGGTGGGCATGGTGCACCTCCCCGCTCATTCTACACACTCTGGTGTGTAGCGAGGCTCCGATTACAGCGACTCTCGCTCGCCTTCCTCGGCCACGAACATGCCCGCTGCAGCCACCTCGGCGCGCGCCGCGGCGTCGCTGCGCACCAGTGGGTTGGTGCGGTTGAGGTGGACGAAACGGACCTTGCGGCGCTCGGCGGCCGGCAGTGCCGCAAGGCGCGCCATCGTCTCGCGCACGAATGGGTGGGGGATCTCGGCCATCGAGCGGCCGGGGACCTCGCCGTCGGCGAAGAAGGTGCCGTCGAGGTAGGCGACGTCGACGCCGGCGAGCACCTCTTCGAGCTTGGTCCCCTGCGCGTCCCAGCGCTCCCACTTGTCGATGTCGGGAAGCCAGAGCAGCGTACGCGTCGGGCCGGCGATGCGGAACGCCACCGTCTCGCTGTACTCGTCGCGGTGCGGCACCAGCAGCGGCGTGGCGGTGAGCCGCGCACCGAGGCGCACCGGCGTGCCGGCGGCGAGCGGGCGCAGCTCGACGTTGCCCAGCCGCACCAGCAGCTCCCAGGGGCCGTTGCCGCGCAGGAACGCCTCCATGCGGGGCATCGCGTACACCGGCACCCGCTGCGCGCCCATCGCCTCGCGGCCGAGGTGGGTGAGGCCGGCGTAGTGACCGACGTGGGCGTGGGTGAGCAGGATGCCGGCGAGGCCGGGCGTGCCCGCCGCCGGCGCCAGGCGATCTAGCCGTTGGAGCTGCTGCGGGAAGTCGGGCGTGCAGTCGACCAGCCAGCGCTCGCCGCTCTGCGGATCGACGATCCCGAGCGAGGCGACGAGCCGCCGCTGCGCGGGATCGTCCCACGCCGCGCTCTCCTTCGTGCCCGCCTGCGGGTAGCCGCCGTCCTGGGCGATGCCGAGCACGACGGCGAACGGCGACGGCGAAGGCGTCGCAGCTGCGGCATCCACCGGCGGCGGCGACCGAGCGGACGCGGCAACGGCGAGCGTGAGAGCGAGGATCGCGAGTGCGAGCTTCCGCATCGGCGCCGATCTAACCACGTCACCGTGACATCGAGATCGCTTCGTCGCTGCGCTCCTCGCGATGACGATGAGGACGTCGTTCGCACCGGTCAACGGACGACGACGGCGCAAAAAGACGGCGGGCATGGCTGCCCGCCGTGGGAAGGGGATGACCGTCCGGACCGTGGAAGAGTCGTGGCGGGCGCGCGGCCCGCGAGTCGTTTCTCTCGCGCTAGGCGGCCGCCTTGGTTGCCGCCGCTTTCTGGGCGGCGATCCAGGCGTCGATGCGCGCCTCGAGCACGTCCATCGGCAGCGACCCGGCGCCGAGCACCTCGTCGTGGAAGCCGCGGATGTCGAAGCGGTCGCCGAGCGCCTGCTTGGCGCGCTCGCGCAGCTCGAGGATCTGGAGCTGGCCGATCTTGTAGCCCAGCGCCTGGCCGGGCCAGACGATGTAGCGGTCGGTCTCGTTCTGCACGTCCACCTCGTTGATCGCCGAGTGGTCGTGGAAGAACTGCACCACCTGCTCGCGCGTCCACTTCTTGTAGTGCAGGCCGGTGTCGACCACCAGCCGGATGGCGCGCAGCATCTCGTCTTGCAGGTGGCCGTAGCGGCTGTACGGGTCCTGGAAGAAGCCGACCTCGCGGCCCAGCCGCTCGGAGTAAAGCGCCCAGCCCTCGACGTAGGCGGTGTTGCCGCCCTGCTGGCGGAAGGGCGGCAGCTCGGGCAGCTCCTGCTGGATGCTGATCTGCATGTGATGGCCGGGGACGCCCTCGTGGTACGCCGTCGTCTCCACGTCGATCGTCTTGCGCGTCGTCGCCTCGTGGGTGTTGACGTTGACCTTGCCGGGGCGCGAGCCGTCGGGCGCGCCCTGAATGTAGTCGGCGGCGGCCGCCGAAGCGGCGCGGTAGTCCTCCATCGCCATCACCTCGACCTTGGCCTTGGGCAGGCGGCCGAAGAGCTGCGGCAGCTTGGTCTGCATGGCGTCGATGTGCTGTTTGTAGAGGGCGACGAGCTCCTCGCCCGACTTCGCCTTGAGCGCCGGGTTGGCCTCCATCGCTGCGCGGAAGCTCTTCAGGTCCGCGAAGCCGAGCTGCTTGGCGATGACCAGCATCTCGCCCTCGATGCGCGCCACCTCGCGCAGGCCGAGCTGGTGGATCTCCTCGGGCGTCATCGTCGTCGTCGTCGAGCGCAGCACACGCGCCGCGTAGCGCGCCTCGCCGTCGGGCAGCGACCAGACGCCGACGTCGGTACGCCCCGCCGGCGCGTACTCCTTGTCGACGAACTCGGCGAAGCGGGCGTAGGCGGGCAGCACCTGGTCGCGGATGGCGCCGAGGATGGAGGCGCGGATGCGCTCCTTGTCGGCCGCCGAGAAGCTCTCCGGCATCTTGGCGAGCGACATCGCGAACGGCGACTCTTCCGGCTTCTGCGAAGCGATGCCCTTGGCCTGCGCCGCCACCTTGCCGAGCAGGAACTTCGGCGGCATGAGGCGCTTCGCCATCCCCTGCCGCATGAAGCCGATGGTGCCGTCGACCTGCGCCGGGAAGTTGCGCAGGCGGGTGACGTAGTCGTCGTAGTCCTTGACCGTTTCGAAGGGCAGCAGCGAGACGAGCTGCGGCGCCTCGAGGTGGAGGCCGCCCATCTGGTTGACCGGCATCAGCCAGCTCTCGAAGCGGGCGCCGTCGAGGCCGAGCTTCAGATCGCGCACCATGAGCGTCTTGTTGAGCGCCTCCTGCTCGGGGAAGCCGGTGGTGTCGACGGCCTCGAAGCGGGAGAGGAACTCGCGGCTCTTGGCGAGGTCGCGCTGCACCGCGGCGTCGGAGACCTCGCTCGACTTGTCGTTCCACCGCTTGTCGCCGAGGATGGAGGCGAACTCGGGGTTCTGCGACAGGTTGTACTCCCAGTGCTCGGCGATCAGGTCGGCGAGCGCCTTGCGGCGGGCCTCCAGGTCGTTCGCGGGCTTGGCGGCCTCGGCGGCGCGTCCAGCCGAGGAGAGCAGGGCGAGGGCGAAGAGGGCGAAAGCGAAGGTCTTGCGGTGCATGCGGTCTCCGGTAGATGGTCCGTCGGCAAGTACGCGGCCGCGCCGGCAAGGTTTCAGCGCCTCAGGCGAGCTCGAGGTCGACCAGCAGCGGCAAATGGTCGGAGGCGCGCCGCAGCTCGCGGCTGCGCGGCACCTGGGTGCGGTGCACGCGCAGGTCGGGCGAGACGAGCACGTGGTCGAGGCGCACCAGCGGGCGCAGCGCCGGGAAGGTGGCGCTCCCCGCGGCCGGCGGTGACACCAGCGCCGCGTCGACCAGCACCTCCTCGAGCCGCCGGTGCTCGGGCGAGCCGGGGCGGCAGTTGAGGTCGCCGCAGAGCAGCCGCGGCCCGGTGCAGCGCGGGTCGCCCATCCACGAGGGACCGAGCAGCGCCTCGATCTGCGCCATGCGCTCACGGCGGGTAAGGCCGAGGTGCGTCACCAGCACCTGCAGCTCCTGGCCGTCGACCTCCACCGCATGCCACGAGATGCCGCGCGGCTCTCGCACGATGCCGACGAGCAGCTGCGGCAGCAGGCCGCTCGCCACCAGACGCAACGGCAGCCGGCTCAGCAGCGCGTTGCCGAAGGCGCCGCCGCCCTCGCCGCGCATCGCCGGCTGGAAGTGCGCCTGCCAGCCGAGCCGAGCCGCGAGCTCCTGCGTCTGGTCGCGCGCGCCGCTGCGCGCGGCGCCCGCCTCGACCTCCTGCAGCGCCACGACATCGGGTTCGGCGGCCTCGATCGCCGCGGCGACGCGGTCGACGGCGCCGCCGCAGCCGGCCGCCGTGCAGCTGCGCACGTTGTAAGTCATCAGCCGCAGCCTGGCCATGGCGGCGACCTCAGCAAACGATGCACCACGGGAGCGGGCCGGCGCAACGCTGTTCCAGTTTGACAATGCTCTAATGACATAGAATGATCGCCGCCGGATTTCCTCCTGGAGGGCACTTGCAGCACGCACTGTTCCGCTACGCGATCCTCGTCGCGCTCTTCTCCGCGCCGGCCGGCGCCGCGGTCTTCCACGTCACCAGCACCGCCGACACGCTCGACGGCGTCTGCGACGACCACTGCTCGTTGCGCGAGGCGATCGTCGCCGCCAACCACCGCGCCGGCACCGACGTCGTGATGCTGGGTCCCGGCACCTACACCCTGACTCGGCCCGGCGCGGGGGAAGACTTCGGCGCCACCGGCGATCTCGACTCCACCGGTGGGCTGCAGCTGGTCGGCGCCGGCGCCCGCGACACCGTCATCGACGGCGGCGGCCTCGACCGCGTCCTCGATGCGCGCGGCATCGCCGCGTTCGAGCTGTTCGGGCTCACCGTCCGCAACGGGCGCGTCGCCGGCGACGGCGGCGGCATCCTCGCCACTACCACCTTCAAGATGGAGCGCTGCCTGGTGGAAGCGAGCTCGGCGAGCCTCGACGGCGGCGGCGTCTACGCCACCGGCAGCAGCCACTTCGTCGGCAGCGGCGACATCATCATCGACCGCAGCACCATCGCCGGCAACGACGCCGGTGACGAGGGCGGCGGCCTATGGGCCGGCGGGGAGCTGATCCTCACCAGCAGCACGATCTCCGGCAACCACGCCGGCAGCGGCGGCGGTGTCGCCCTGGTCCAGTTCTTCTCGACGGTGCAGAGCGTCACCATCACCGGCAACCGCGCCGATTTCTTCGCCGGCGGCATCGGCACAACGGGCCCGGAAGAGGTGCCCTCGGGCGGACCGTTCGAACCGATCGGCGTCGGACTCGGCAACTCCATCGTCGCCGGCAACACCGCCCCCCTAGGCGCCGACTGCGACGGCATCGTCGACTCCGACGGCGCCAACCTCATCGGCCGCGGCGACGGCTGTACGTTCATCGGCGACCTGGCACGCAATCAGGTGGGGACCGCGCAGGCCCCCATCGACCCGCTCCTTGCGCCCCTCGGCGACTACGGCGGTCCCACGCCGACGCATCCGCTGCTCGCCGGCAGCCCGGCCATCGACACCGGGGCGCGGGTGCTGACCTCGGCGACCAATCTCGACTGCCATCCCAGCGACCAGCGACAGCGGGCACGTCCGGCCGACGGCAACCTCGACGGCCTGGCCTGGTGCGACATCGGCGCCTACGAGCGCAGCGAGACCTGCCTCACCGCCGGTCCCGAGCTCTGCCTCGGCGAGCGCTTCCGCGTCACCGCGCGGTGGACCACCGCGCACGGCGCCGGCGCCGGCCAGGCGCTGTCCGCGGCTGCCGACACCGGATACTTCTGGTTCTTCGCGCCCGGCAACGTCGAGCTCACCGTCAAGGTCCTCGGCGGCTGCGGCGTCAACGGACACCATTGGGTCTTCGCCAGCGGCCTCACCGACGTCGGCGTCGAGCTCGCGGTGGACGACACCCGCACCGGCCGGCGCTACGTCCACACCAACCCGCGCGGTCAGGCCTTCGCCGCCGACCTCGCGACGGAGGCCATCCCGTGCGAGTGACGACCTTGGCCATCGCCCTGCTGCTGGCGTTCGGCGGCGCGCTGCCCACGGCCGCCACCGTGCTGGCCGTCACCAAGACGACGGACACCGCCGACGGCGCCTGCAACGAGGACTGCTCGCTGCGCGAGGCCGTGATCGCGTCTCGCCAGCTCGCGGGCCCGGACGTCATCGTCCTCGGCCCCGGAACCCATCGCCTGACGCTCGCCGCGGGGAACGACCCTGACAGCGAGGCGACCGGCGACCTCGACATCCAGCAGAGCTTGGTGATCTCCGGTGCCGGCGCCAGCCGTACGGCGATCGACGCCGCCGGCATCGACCGCGCCATCGACGTCCTAGCCAACGCCACCGTGGAGCTGGTGGACCTCTCCCTGCGCAACGGTGCCACCGCGGGCGGCGGCGGCGCCATCCGCAACGCCGGCGCGCTGAGCCTGCTGCGCGTGACGGTGAGCGACAGCACCGCGGGCGAGGCCGGCGGCGGCATCCTCAGCGAAGGAGCCGCCACGTTGACCGTCGTCGCCAGCACCGTCAGCGCCAACGAGGCCGGCGGACTTGGTGGTGGCGTCGCCGCCGGCGGCAGCCTCCGCATTTACAACGCCACCCTCTCCGGCAACCAGTCGGCGGTGGCCGGCGGCGGCCTCTACGTGGAGGCGGGAGCGAACGGCGAGCTCACCAGCGTCACGGTGACGGCCAACGAAGCGGTGCAGGGCGGCGGCGCGTACCTCGACGCGGCGCTGCCCTGGACCGGCTCGATCGTCGCCGGCAACGTGGCGCCGCTGCATCCCGACGCCGCCGGCGTCCCGGCCTCCGCCGGCTTCAATCTCTGGGGCGTCGCCGACGGCGTGACGTTGGTTTCGGGAGACCAGGGCGGCAGCGCCGCCCACCCCCTCGACCCTCAGCTGGCGCCGCTCGCCGAGCAGGGAGGGCCGACCCCAACCCACGCCCTGCTGCCCGGCAGCCCGGCCGTCGACGCCGGCGGCCCGGCGGTCGAGGGCCTCTTCCGCGACACCTTCGACCAGCGCGGCGTGCGCCGCAACGACGCGGCTACAGGCCGCAGCGATGCCGGGGCGGTCGAGCTCACGCCGGCTTGCGTGCCCGGCAACGACCGCCTCTGCCTCGCCGGCGGGCGCTTCGAGGTCACGGCGCGCTGGCAGAGCGGCGAGCTCGCCGGCCCGGCCACCGCCGTGCCGGTCACCGGCGAGTCCGGCTCCTTCTGGTTCTTCGCCGCCAGCAACCTCGAGCTGACGGTGAAGGTGGTCGACGCCTGCGGGGCGGGCGCGGACGGTCGCTTCTGGGTGTTCTCCAGCGGCCTCACCGACACCGCGGTGACCTTGACGGTCCGCGACACGGCGACCGGCGATCTGCGCACGTACCGCAGCAACGCGGGGAGCGTCTTCCCCACGCGGCTCGACACCAACGCCTTCCCCTGCTCCTGACGCGCCCCTCGGGGCGCCGTGCGAGAGCGCCGTGCGAGAGCATCCCGCGTGGGCGGCGCTCGCTTGACAGGTCAACGAACGAGTGTTTGAATTCATTGTTTCATCCACTCCTGACCTACGGGGGCCCGCTGCCATGCCCGACCGCCCGCCGATCACCAACCCCGACAGCGCCCACACCCGCGAACGCCTCCTCGACGCCGCCGAGCGCCTCTTCGCCGAGAAGGGGTTCCGCTCCGCCTCGGTGCGCGACATCACCCGCGAGTCCTCGTGCAACATCGCGGCGGTGAACTACCACTTCGGCGGCAAGGCCAACCTCTACCGCGAGGTCTTCCTGCGCCGCCTGCGATCGATGCGCAAGCTCCGGCTCGACGCCATCGACGCGGCGCTGACGCGTGCCGGCAAGGACGCCACGCTCGACCTCCTGGTGCAGGCCTTCGCCGGCGCCTTCGTGGCGCCGCTGGTCGAGGACAGCTCCGGCCGCTTCTGGCTGCTGCTGCTGGCGCAGGAGCTGATCGACCCGCAGCTGCCAGCGGAGACCTTCCACGCCGAGATGGTGGAGCCGATGGAGCGGGCGCTGATCGACGCCCTCGCCCAGGTCTGCCCCGAGCTCACGCGCGAGGACGCGCAGCTCTGCATCCACTCGCTCATCGGCCAGCTCCTGCACGCGGTCAACATCCAGCGCTGCCTGCCGGAAGGCAACAACCGGCGCAAGCTGCCCGAGCTGGTGGCGCACACGGTGCGCTTCTCCGTCGCCGGCATCCGCGCCCTCGCCAACGACGCCATCGCCGCTTAGCCGGCGCGATGAAGAAGTGCTCTCGGACTGTCTCGTTTCTGGCGGCCCTCGCGCTCGCATGCGTGCAGCTCCTCGGCTGCGCGCACGCCGGCACGGGTGACGTCCACGTCGCGCCCGCAGCCGACCAGCCGTGGGAGCCGCCGGCGGAGATTGTCGCGAGCAGCGCGAACGCCGCGCCCCCTCCGGCAGCGACGTCCCCGAACGGCGCGGCGCCGATCACTCTCCCCGACATCTTCGCCGCCCTCCCCGACGGCAAGCTCTCGCTCCCCCTCGCCATCGACCTCGCGCTGCGCAACAGCCCGGCCACGCGCGCCACCTGGGAGGCCGCCCGCGCCGCCGCCGCCGAAGTGGGCAGCCAGCGCTCGCAGCTCTACCCCGAGCTCAACGTGACCGGCACCGCGCAGCGGCAGAAGGGCACCGTCGGCGGCGGCCAGCTCTCCTTCCAGCAGACGACGCTGGTGCCGGCCCTCGACCTCGCCTGGCTGCTGCTCGACTTCGGCGGCCGCCGGGCCGACGTGGCGGAGGCGCGCGAGAGTCTCGTCGCCGCCAACTTCACCCACAACCAGGAGATCCAGGACGCCATCCTCGAGGTCTCGCAGGCCTTCTACCAGTACGTCAGCGCCCGCGCCCTGCGCGACGCCGCGCAGGCCGACTTGGAAGGCGCACGCGCCAACCTCGACGCGGCCGAGCGCCGCCACGACGCCGGCCTCGCCACCATCGCCGACGTGCTGCAGGCGAAGACCGCGGTCTCCACGGCGCAGCTCAGCCTGCTCACCATCGAGGGCGAGATGAACGTCATCCGCGGCGCCCTCGCCACCGCCATGGGGCTGCCGGCCGACATCCCCGTCGACGCCGAGCCGCTCGACGAGGACGTTCCGGTGGTGGCCGCCTCGCAGGGGATCGAGCAGATGCTCGACCGCGCGCTCGCCAACCGCCCCGATCTGCTGGCGGCCCGCGCCCGCAGCCGCGCCGCGGCGCAGCGCATCGCCCAGGAGCGCTCCGAGGGACTGCCGACCCTCGGGTTTGCGAGCAACGCCAACCGCCTCTACTACCGCACCCCGGACCGCGACCCCGCCAACAACTACGCGGCCTCGCTCCTGGTGCGGGTGCCGCTGTTCTCCGGTTTCGAGCACCACTACGACGTGGCGCGCGCCCGCGCCGAGGCGGCGGAGGAGCGCGCCCGCACCGACGACCTCGCCAACGACGTGCAGCTCGAGGTGTGGACGAGCTACTACAACCTGCAGACTGCGGCACAGCGCTATGCCACGTCGCAGGACCTGCTCGCCGCGGCCGACGAGTCGGCGAAGGTCGCCGCCGGCCGCTACCAGGAGGGCGTCGGCAGCATCCTCGATCTGCTGGCGGCGCAGAGCGCGCTCGCCAACGCGCGGGCGCAGAGGGTGCTCGCCCGCGCCGACTGGCTGCTCGCCCTCTCCCGCCTCGCCCACGACACCGGCACGCTGGCCGCCGCCGGGACGGTGGCGCTCATCCCCTCTCCCCCCGCCGCCTCGACACCCCACGGGAACGCACCATGAAGCACGCGATCCTCATCCCCGCCCTCCTCCTCCCGATCGCCTCTTCGATCGCCTGTGGCAAGGGCGAGAGCTCACCGCCGCCCCGTCCTCCCGTGCCGGTCACCGTCGCCGAGGCGCGCCGTGAGTCCGCGCCGCTGCAGCTCGCCGCCGTCGGCACCGTCGAGGCCAAGTCGACCGTCGAGCTCCGCTCGCGGGTGGGCGGCGAGGTGACGAAGATCCACTTCCAGGAGGGTGACGAGGTGAGGGCCGGCCAGCCGCTGTTCACCATCGACCCGCGGCTGCTGGGCATCGCGCTCTCCGAAGCCCAGGCGCGCCTCGCCCGCGACCGTGTGATGGCCGACAACGCCGCCCGCCAGGCCGCCCGCTACGCCGAGCTGGTGGAGAAGGACTTCGTCACCAAGGAGCAGTACGACGCCGCCCAGGCCGAGGCGCGCTCGCTCAAGGCGGCGCTCGCCGCCGACCAGGCCACCGTCGACAGCGCTCGCGAGCTGCTCTCCTATGCCACCGTCCGCTCGCCGCTGAATGGCCGCGCCGGCGTCCTCCGCGTCCACGTGGGCAGCATGGTCAAGGCCAACGACGACGCGCTCGTCGTGCTCAACCAGATGGCGCCCATCGACGTCCGCTTCCCGGTGCCGCAGCAGTACTTCGGCGACGTGCGCCGCCGCGCCACGGCCGGCCAGCTGCAGGTCGCGGTGCGCAGCAGCGACGGCTCCAGCCGCGGCGGCGCCCTCACCTTCGTCGACAACGCCATCGACCCCGCCAACGGCACCATCCAGCTCAAGGCCACGGTGGAGAACGGCGACCGTGGCCTGTGGCCCGGCGAGCTGGTCAACGTCGTCCTCGCCCTCGGCGAGGAGCAAGCGGTCGTGGCGCCCGAAAGCGCCGTGCAATCGGGACAACAGGGCGACTACGTCTTCGTCGTCAAGCCCGACCAGACGGTGGAGTCGCGCCCGGTGAAAGTGGCGCGCAGCGTTGGCGAGCTGGTGGTGATCGGCGAAGGGCTCGCCGGCGGCGAGACGGTGGTCACCGACGGCCAGCTGCGGCTCGTGCCAGGGGCGAAGGTGACCATCAAGGGCAGCGGCGAGGCAGCGCCCGCGACGGTTCCCGCCGCAGCGCCGGGAGGTGCGTCATGAGCCAGGCCCGCGAATCGCAGGCCGGGCCCGGCACCGGCATCAGCCTCTCCGAGATCTTCATCCGCCGCCCGGTGATGACGACGCTCCTCATGGGAGCGCTCCTGCTCTTCGGCATCGTCGCCTACCGCGGTCTGCCGGTGGCCGACCTCCCCAACGTCGACTTCCCGACGCTGCAGGTGTCGGCGGCGCTCCCCGGCGCCAGCCCGGAGACCATGGCCTCCTCGGTGGCGACGCCGCTCGAGAAGCAGTTCTCCACCATCGCCGGCATCGTCGCAGATGTCCTCGAGCAGCGGCCAGGGCTTCACCTCCATCACCCTGCAGTTCGACCTCGCGCGCGACCTCGACGCCGCCGCGCAGGACGTGCAGGCGGCGATCGCGGCGGCGGGCGGCAACCTGCCGCCGGACATGCCCAACCCGCCGACGTACCAGAAGGTCAACCCGGCGCGACTCGCCGATCCTCTACCTCGCCCTGACCTCGCCCACGCTGCCGCTGTCGCAGCTCGACGAGTACGCGCAGACGATGATGGCGCAGCGCATCTCGACGGTGCCCGGCGTGGCGCAGGTGCAGGTGTTCGGCAGCCAGAAGTACGCCGTGCGCATCCAGCTCGACCCCGACGCGCTGGCCTCGCGCGGCATCGGCATCGACGAGGTGCGCGCCGCCATCGGCAACGCCAACGTCAACCTGCCCACCGGCACGCTCTACGGCAACGAGCGCGCCTTCACCATCGAGTCGCAGGGGCAGCTCACCGCCGCCGCCGACTACCGCCCGCTGATGGTGGCCTACCGAACGGCTCGCCGGTGCGGCTGCAGGAGCTCGGCCGCGTGCTCGACAGCGTCGCAGAACGACAAGGCCGCCGCCTGGTTCAACGACAAGCGCGCGATGGTGCTCGCCGTGCAGCGCCAGCCGGGCACCAACACCGTGCGAGGTGGCGGACGCGGTGCGCGAGCTGCTGCCGCGCTTCGAGAGCCAGCTGCCGGCGTCGGTCAAGCTCAACATCCTCTTCGACCGCTCGCAGTCGATCGAGGAGTCGGTCGACGACGTCAAGTTCACCCTCTGGCTGTCGCTGTCGCTGGTGGTGCTGGTGATCTTCCTCTTCCTGCGCAACCTCTCGGCGACGGTGATCCCGGCCCTCGCCCTGCCGCTCTCCATCGTCGGCACCTTCGCGGTGATGTACGCTGCTCGGCTACAGCATCGACAACCTGTCGCTGATGGCGCTCACCCTCTCGGTGGGCTTCGTCGTCGACGACGCCATCGTCATGCTGGAGAACATCGTGCGCCACATGGAGCACGGCGAGCGCCCGTTCGAGGCGGCGCTGCGCGGGGCGCGCGAGATCGGCTTCACCATCCTGTCGATGACGATCTCGCTCGCCGCCGTCTTCCTCCCCGTGCTGTTCATGGGCGGCATCCTCGGCCGCCTGCTTCCACGAGTTCGCCGTCACCATCGCCATGGCGGTCCTGATCTCGGGCTTCGTCTCGCTGACGCTGACGCCGATGCTGTGCAGCCGCTTCCTGCGGCCGCCCTCGGAGGCGCGCCACGGCCGCCTCTACAACTGGTCGGAGCGCCTCTTCGACCGCACCCGCGACGGCTACGACCGCGGCCTCGCCTGGTCGCTCGACCACAAGCGCACCACGATGGCGCTGCTCGCCGTCGCCCTCGTCCTGACCGGCTGGCTCTTCGTCAAGGTGCCGAAGGGGTTCCTCCCCAACGAGGACACCGGCTCGATCCTCGCCTTCACCGAGGCCGCCGAGGGGATCTCGCCCTGGGCGATGATGCGTTACCAGCAGCAGGCGGCGGCGATCGTCCAGGCCCACCCGGCGGTGGAGCAGTTCATGTCCTTCGCCGGCCGCGGCGGCAACAACACCGGCACCATCTTCATGCGCCTCGAGCCGCGCGGCACGCGGCCGCCGGCGGAGGTGGTGATGAGCGAGCTGCGCAAGCAGCTGTCGGTGATCCCCGGCCTGCAGGTCTTCCTGCAGATCCCGCCGCCCATCCGCCTCGGCGGCCGCTTCACCCAGGCGCAGTACCAGTACACGCTGCAGGGCGCCGACACCGACGAGCTCTACCGCGCCTCCAACGACATGGTGGCCAAGATGAAGGAGCTGCCCGGCTTCCTCGACGTCGACAGCGACCTCCACCTCAAGAACCCGCAGGTGCTGGTGTCGATCGACCGCGAGAAGGCGGCGAGCTACGGCGTCACCGCGCGCCAGGTCGAGGACGCCCTCTACTCCGCCTACGGCAGCCGTCGCGTCTCCACCATCTTCGCCCCCAACAACGCCTACGACGTGCTGATGGAGCTGCTGCCCGAGTACCAGCGCGACCCCGACGCGCTGGGCAAGCTCTACGTCAACAGCGACAGCGGCCAGCTGGTGCCGCTGGCGGCCATCGCCAGCTTCCAGCGCACGGTGGGACCGCTGTCGGTGGCGCACTCGGGGCAGCTCCCGGCGGTGACGCTGTCGTTCAACCTCGCGCCGGGCACCGCGCTCGGCGAGGCGGTCCAGCGCGTCAACGACCTCGGGCTGCAGACCCTGCCGGCCACCGTGCAGACCAACTTCCAAGGCACCGCGCAGGCGTTCCAGTCGTCGATGCAGGGGCTCGGCGTGCTGCTGCTGATGTCGATCCTCGTCATCTACATCGTGCTCGGCGTGCTCTACGAGAGCTTCATCCACCCGCTGACGATCCTCTCGGCGCTGCCGCTCGCGGGCTTCGGTGCGCTGGCGACCCTGTTCATCTTCAAGCAGGAGCTGACGCTCTACGCCTTCGTCGGCGTCATCATGCTCGTCGGGCTGGTGAAGAAGAACGGCATCATGATGGTCGACTTCGCCATCGAGCAACGCCACAAGGGCGCCGGCGCGAGGGATGCGATCTACGAGGCGTCGCTGGTGCGCTTCCGGCCGATCATGATGACGACCATGGCGGCTTTGGTCGGGACGTTGCCCATCGCGTTGGGAATGGGCGCGGGCGCCGAGTCGCGGCGGCCGCTGGGCTTGGCGGTGGTCGGCGGGCTGGTGTTCTCGCAGCTGCTGACGCTGTTCGTGACGCCGGTCTTCTACGTCTACATGGACGGCTTCGAGAAGTGGCTCGCGAGGACGTTCCCGAGCCTGTCGCGCGGGCGCAAGGGCACGGCGGAGGCGGAGCCGGACGTCGTCACTCAGCCGGGGGTGCCGAAGCCGGAAGCGGTCGCCGCTCGCGCCTGAGCCCTCTCGCCGCGGCGGACTCATTCCGCCGTCCTTGCCAAGACCGCGTTACACGAGTACCATGTAACGCCACATGATCCAGTCGTTCGCCGACCAGACGACGGCGGATCTATTCCTTGAACTGTCTACCCGTAGCTCCCGCAGGATTCCTGCCGAGCTATGGCCCGTCGTGCGCCGGAAGCTGAAGTGGTTGGATGTGGCGCAGCAGCTCTCCGATCTGGCGAGCCCGCCGGGGAATCGCCTCGAACCTCTCAAAGGTGACCAGCGTGGACGCCACAGCATCCGGGTCAACGAGAAGTACCGCCTGACGTTCCGATGGGAAGGTAACCATGCCTACGAAGTCCGCTGCGAGGACTATCACGCGTGATCCGGCCGCCTTGGGGCCGGCGGTGCATCCGGGCGAGATGCTGCTCGAGGAGTTCCTCAAGCCTCTGGGCCTCACGCAGGTCGAGGCCGCGCACCAACTGGGGATTTCCGTCAACCGCCTGAACGAGCTGGTGCTGGGCAAGCGCGGGGTGACCGCCGACACCGCACTGCGTCTCGCACGACGGTTCGGGACCACGCCGCAGCTCTGGATGCATCTGCAGGCGGATTGGGACCTCCGCGAAGCGGTCAATCGCGGCTCCGCGGCCTGACAGCCGTCGGCAGCTGCTTCGTCGCGGGCTCACTCCCCGCCGCAAGGGAATCTCCCCTCCCGCGTCCGTCTAATCAGCCACGCTCGGTAGCGACCGGCCCGGCGCCGCCGAGCCCTTCTCCATCGTCTCCGGAGGTCCCCACGCATGGCCCGCATCAAGGAACGCCACCTCGAAGCGAAGTACCGCCGCCTCTTCGGCCGCATGGCCGGCTACCTGCCGCGCGACCGCGGTGCCGTCGACGAGTACGCCAGGACGCTGCGCAAGGAGGCGCTCGCCAAGCGCAAGAAGCGGCGCAAGGGCGAGCCGGAGTGGAAGAGCCCGGCCGTCGCCGCCTTCGCCGAGCTCATCCGCAACGACGGCATCGTCCGCATGTACGTCGACGAGATGATCCGCGAGCAGGCGCGCGGCCACGCCAGCGTGAACGACGCCGAGGAGATGCTCGCCACCCTCGAGCACATCGTCGAGACTGCGCCGCTGTACAACCCCGACCCGAAGAAGCAGAACTTCTTCCCCATGTCGTCGCTCTTCGCCTACATGATGATGACGACCGCCGGCTACGCGGCCTTCCGCTACCCGGCGATCAACGACGCCGTCAACGCCGTCCTCGCCGAGTGGTGCCGCTTCCTCGACAGCCCGGAGTCGACCTACGTGCTCAACGAGAGCAAGTACGGCTGGCTGTCGCCGCCGGCTTACAAGCAGTACGAGCTGCAGGAGTTCGTCATCCCCGACCGCAGCGCGCCGCACTGGGGGTGGACCTCGTACAACGACTTCTTCCATCGCGAGATCAAGGCCGAGGCGCGGCCGCTCGCCGGACCGGGCGATCCGAAGGTGGTGGTCTCGGCCAACGACGGCACCATCTACAACATCGCCCGCAAGGTGAAGCTGCTCGACCGCTTCTGGGTGAAGGGGCAGCCCTATTCGCTGCTCAACATGCTCGGCGGCGAGGAACAGGCGACGCCCTTCGTCGGCGGCGACGTCTTCCAGTCGTTCCTCTCCGGCGCCAACTATCACCGCTGGCACGCGCCCGTCGCCGGCACCGTGCGCTACACCAAGGTCGACGCACTCACCTTCACGGAGGCCGAGTCGGCGGGGCCCGACCCCAACGCCGGCGTGCTGTCGCTCGGCTACGAGACGGCGACCAACACCCGCGGCCTGGTGTTCATCGAGGCCGATCACAAGAAGCTCGGCACCGTCTGCGTGATGCCCATCGGCATCACCGAGATCTCCTCGGTGCGCTTCTCGGTCGAGCAGGGGCAGCACGTCGACAAGGGCGACGAGCTCGGCTACTTCAGCTACGGCGGCTCGACGCTCGCCGTCGTCTTCCAGCCCGGCGCCATCCGCAAGTTCACCACCAAGAACCCGCACGGCAAGGAGCCCGACAACGGGCCGCCCATCGACGTCAACGCGCAGATCGCCATCGCGCGCTGAACGCGCGGCCGTCCCGCGTCGTCGACGGGTGTAGCCTTGCGTCGGTACCATGTCTTCCGACGCCCCACCGCCACTCACCGGTCCCGACTTCGCGGCCGGCGTCGCGCTTGCCGATCTCCCCGAAGGCAAGCCCGTCCTCGGCCACGCCGGTGGCAAGGCCACGATCCTGGTGCGGCGGGGCGCGACGGTCTACGCCGTCGGCGCCAAGTGCACGCACTACGGCGGGCCGCTTGCCGAGGGTCTGGTGGTGGGCGACACCATCCGCTGTCCCTGGCACCACGCCTGTTTCCACCTCGCCACCGGCGAAGCGATCGGCCCGCCGGCGCTCGATCCCGTCGCCAGCCTCGAGGTGGTGCGCGAGGGTGATCGCGTGCGCGTCGGCGGACGGCGCACACCGCCGCCGTCGCGGCACCCCGTCTCCTCTCCGGCCTCCATCCTCATCCTCGGCTCGGGCGCGGCGGGAGCGGCCGCCGTGGAGGCGCTGCGTCACGAGGGCTACAACGGACCGCTGACGCTCGTCGGCGCCGAGCCCCCGGTCGACCGGCCGAACCTGTCGAAGCACTACCTCGCCGGCAAGGCGAAGGAGGAGTGGATCCCGCTGCGCGGCGAGGCGTTCTACCGCGAGATCGGCGTCGACCTCGTCACCGCGGATCCGGCGCGCTCGCTCGACCTCGGTGCGAAGTCGGTGACGCTGGAGAGCGGCCGGCGGTTCGACTTCGACGCTCTGCTCTACGCCACCGGCGCCGAGCCGGTGCGGCTGCCGCTGCCCGGCGCCGACCGGCCGGAGGTCCACGTCCTGCGCACGTTCGCCGACAGCCGCGCCATCATCGCCCGCGCCAGCAACGCCGGCCGCGCGGTGGTCGTCGGCGCCAGCTTCATCGGCCTCGAGGTGGCCGCCTCGCTGCGCTCGCGCGGGCTCGAGGTCGACGTCGTGGCCCCCGAGGCGGTGCCGCTCGCCCGCATCCTCGGCGACGAGCTGGGCGCGTTCGTCCGCGCCGTGCACGAGGCGAAGGGAGTGCGCTTCCACCTCGGCAGGAAGCCCGCCGCGATCGGCGACGGCTCGGTGACGCTCGACGACGGCGCCCTCCTGCCCTGCGACTTCGTCGTCATGGGAGTCGGCGTGCGGCCGCGGCTCGCGCTCGCCGAGGCGGCCGGGCTCGTGGTCGACCGCGGCGTCGTCGTCGACGAGCAGCTCCGGGCCGCTCCCGGCGTCTGGGCGGCCGGCGACGTCGCGCGCTACCCGGACTGGCGGTCGGGGCAGCCGGTGCGCATCGAGCACTGGGTCGTCGCCGAGCGCATGGGCCAGGCGGCGGCGCGCAACATGCTCGGCGCGGGACTTCCCTATCGCGACGTGCCGTTCTTCTGGAGCGCGCACTTCGACGTGACGCTCGACTACGTCGGCCACGCCGAGGCGTGGGATGCGATCGAGGTCCGCGGCAGCCTGGAGGGACGCGACGCGCTGGTCGCCTACCGTCAGGCCGGCCGTGTCGCCGCCGTTGTCACCGTCGGCCGCGACCGCGCGAGCCTCGAGGTCGAAGCGGCGATGGAGCGCAGCGACGACGCGGCGCTCGAGGCCCTCCTGCGCGCCTAGGGCCCGCCTAGGGTTTGCGGCGCGCGAGATTGCGGCGCGAGGGCTCGACGCCGCCCGCGGACCGGCGTATGGTCCGCACCAGGAGGCCCGGGGCATGAGCAAGTTGTTGCGCGGCTTGGTGGCAGGCTACGGGGCCAAGAGGCTCGGCGGCTGTGGGTGCGGGGGGATCCTGCTGTTCATCCTCTTCTGGTGGCTGCTGGGAGCATCGGGGATCGAGATCTTCCAGTAGCCTGCGCCTCGAGGCGCGGGCCTTCTCGAGCGGGTTGTCGAAGGCGAGCTCCGGCTTGCGCTGGGTGGACTTCGCTCCGCCGCTAGCGCCCGGTCGCCTCGAACAGCTCCTTCAGGTCGACGCCGAGGTGCTTGATGAGCAGCTGCCGGTAGGCGCGGCTGTTGCGGTAGCCGCCGCCCGAGGCGAAGAAGTCGGCGAGCGGCGCGGCCCAATCCGAGCCCAGCGGCATGGTGAAGCCGAACTCCTCGTGCGCGCCGTCGGCGGCGCGGTGGCGCTTGATGCGGGCGCCCGCCTTGCGCTGCACCCAGAAGACGTTGAGGTCGAGGAACGCGAAGGTCTTGGGGTCGCGCGACAGGCGGTCGGTGATCTCGTGGAAGGTGGGCACGCTCTCGACGGCGAGGGCCGGCCAGCGCTCGGACTTGAAGCGCCGCGTCAGCGCGTCGAGCGTCGTGCCGCGGAAGGCGAGCGCCGTGAAGCCGGCGAGCTCCGCGGGAACGCGCTCGCGGCTGGTGACGTCGGGCACCGCGGCGTTGGTCACCAGCACCGGCATGCTGGAGAAGAAGGGCGGGCCGAAGGTCACCTCCTTCTTGCGCTCCTCGGTGATGGTGGTGCCGGCGAGGCCGATGACGCCGCCCTGCCCCTCGCGCACCGCGGCGTAGAAGCGCGGGAAGTCGTCGTAGGCCACGTGGCGGTAGGTGAGGTCGACGTTGCGCACGTTCTTGAGGTAGCTGCGGAACTGGTCCATCAGCTCGATCATCACGCCGGAGACCTTGCCGCTGCCGTCAAGGTAGGCGAAGCCCTCGAGCGGGTAGTAGTAAGCGAGCGTCACGCTGCCGCGGCCGGCCCGCTGGGTGGCCGCCCAGCTGTCGCCGCGCAGGACCACCGGCGGCTCGCTCACAGGCGCCGCCGTCGGTTGCGCGAGCGCCACGGTCGACACCAACGCCAAACCCACCCCAACCATCAACTTGTTCATGCCCGTGGGTACGACGACGTGGCGCGCGGGTTTCATATCCGACGACTCTAGGCACGTCGCTCGCGCTGGCCAGGGCCGAATGACGCCAATGGCGTTCTCGATGACGCCAGCGGCGCCGATCGGCTCGCGTTGGCAGCGCTCCTGCAGCCTCTCCGCGCCGCAAATGACACGGGAGGTTCCGCGATGAAGCTACCCAAACCCGGCAAACCGCACGAGAAGCTGGAGCGGCTCAGCGGCGAGTGGGACGGCAAGGAGACCTGGCACCCCTCGCAGTTCACGCCCGAGGGCGCCGAGGCCGAGGGCGCCTTCGAGTTCCGCAAGGAGGTCGACGGCTTCTATCTGCTCGCCGACTACGAGGACTCGATCGCCGGCAAGCCCAACATGCGCGGCCACGGCGTCCTCGGCTGGGACCCCAAGCAGGAGTCCTACACGCTGCACTGGTTCGACAACTTCGGCAGCCCGCCGGCCGAGCCCAGCCGCGGCGACTGGCAGGGCGACCGGCTGGTGCTCGAGAACGGCAGCGGCAACCACCGCGGCCGCACCATCTTCGCCCTCGACGGCGACGACGCCTTCAAGTTCGGCATCGAGATGAGCGAGGACGGCGGCAAGAGCTGGAGCTCGACGATCGACGGCGAGTACCACCGGCGCTGAAGCTCGGTGCGTCGCGCGCGGCCGCGGCGGCGGCCCGCTGCCGCCGCGTACGACGCGATACGCTGCCTTGGTGCTCAGCAAACGCCGCCTCGGCAGTCAGGGCCTCGAGGTCTCCGCCCTCGGCCTCGGCTGCATGGGGATGAGCCAGTCCTACGGCGCCAGGCGCGACGAGCGCGAGTCGATCGCCACGCATCCACCGCGCCATCGAGCTCGGCGTCACGTTCTTCGACACGGCCGAGGTCTACGGGCCGTTCACCAACGAGGAGCTGCTCGGCCGCGCGCTTCGAAGGCCGGCGCGACGCGGTGCGTCATCGCCACCAAGTTCGGCTTCCGCATCGACGGCGACCAGCTCGCTCGGCACCGACAGCCGGCCCGAGCACATCCGCGAGGCGGTCGAGGGCTCGCTGCGCCGGCTGCGCACCGACCGCATCGACCTGCTCTACCAGCACCGCGTCGACCCGGCGGTGCCGATCGAGGACGTCGTCGGCGCGATGGCCGACCTCGTGCGCGAGGGCAAGGTGCGCTTCCTCGGCCTCTCCGAGGCCGGCGAGCACGACGCATCCGCCGCGCCCACGCCGTGCACCCGATCTCGGCGCTGCAGAGCGAGTACTCGCTGTGGGAGCGCAACCTCGAGCGGACGATCATCCCGCTGCTGCGCGAGCTCGGCATCGGCCTCGTGCCCGTTCGCCCGCTCGGCCGCGGCTTCCTGACCGGCGCCGTGAAGCGCGCCGAGGAGTATCCCGAGGGCGACTACCGCCGCGGCGATCCGCGCTACCAGGGCGAGAACTTCGACGCCAACATGCGCGCCGCCGACGGCGGTGCGCGAGCTCGCCGCGCGCAAGGGCGCGACGCCGGGCCAGATCGCGCTCGCCTGGCTGCTGCACAAGGGCGACGACATCGTGCCGATCCCCGGCACCAAGCGGCGCCGCTACCTGGAGGAGAACGTCGCCGCCGCCGATCTCCGCCTCGACGCCGCGGAGATGGCGGCGCTCGACGCCGCGCTGCCGCCCGGCACCACCGCGGGCCCGCGCTACGGCGAGCGCATGCTGAGCCTCATCGACCGCTGAGCGTCGTCAGCGGCGGCCGCGCGAGCAGCGCGTGCGGCTCCTTCCGCAGCGCCGCCCACAGCGGCAGCAGGGCTGCTTCCACGGTCGTCTCGACGCTGCCCGGCGTAGCCAGCGCCGCAGCGCGGCGCTCGCGCAGGTGCTCGAGCAGCTTGAGGCAGGCTGTTGCCTGGCCGCAGGCGACGAGGTCGCGCAGCTGCTCCTCGTCGGCCCACAGCGCTGTCGGCACCGCCTCGGCGCGGCGGGAGAGCAGCTGCAGCTCCAGCGACGGCAGCAGGTCGGGATGGCGCTCGCGCGGCTTGGCGCGGCGGGCGTCGAGGTCGTAGAGCAGCACCACCCGCGCGCGCCGCTGGTAGCGCGAATCCTCGCCGAGCAGCGAGCGCTGGATGAGACCGCGCACGCGCTTCATCGACACGTGGTCGACCATCGCCATCACCGAGCCGATGCGGCGGCTCGCGAGGTCGCCCACGTCGCTCATGCGCAGCCCGGCCAGGAGCGGCGGCAGGTCGACGCCGGTCTCCGCGTGGACCGTCGCGAGCTGCCGTGCGAAGGCGCGCCGGACCCACCACAGCCCGGCCGCGGTGCCGCCCGCCAGGACCGCCGGGACGACGCCGCTGAGCAGCAGGCGCAGCGCCGTCATCCCCGTCCAAGGCCCGCGCCACAGCGTCGTCGCCACCGGGACGAGCACCGCCACGCCCGACAGCAGCGCCAGCCAGAAGCCCACCCACCCCAGACGCACCAGAGTCGTCACCCTCAATCGCGGCAGCCGATTGGCCTTCGGCTCCTCGAACAGCGGCTCCTTCCGTTGGCTGGTGTCGGAGACGAGCACCAACCCGAGCCGGTCGAACATGCCGGCGCGGTCGTAGACGGTGAGGACGCCGTCGACCCCCTGGTTGTCGTAGATGCCGCCGTCCATCAACGGCACTTGCGGGAAGCGGTCGCCGAGCTGCGCGCGGACGGCCGCCGCGTCGTTCCACGCGAAGTCGCGCGGGAAGACCAGCGGCTCGAAGGCGCCCGGGAAGCAGGACGAGGCCGCCACCACGTCGGCGAGGCGCACCTCGCGCGCCACCGCGGCCGGGATCTCCAGCGGCGCCAGGTTGCCGACCCTGACGCGCGAGCGGCGGCTGGTCTGGAAGCGGTAGGCGCGGCCGGAGTGGAACTCGGTGGCGGAGAAGATCAGCTCGTCGGGCCCGTGCTCGCTGTCGATCAGCTCGCCGAGCTTGGCCTCGCCGAACAGCGGCGAGGCGGCGTAGACGCGAGCCGCGGCACGGATGAGGCTCGAGGCGCCGTCACCAGCTTCGCCGTGTCCGGCTGCGCCAGGTTCGGTCTTGCGCCCCGCCAGCCGCGCCACCGCCTCGCTCACCACGTTGAGCGAGCGCAGGGTCTCCCAGGCGCGGGCGTAGAACGCGGCGAACGGTTCGCGCCGCGCGCACGAAAGCGCCCACGCGGCGCCGACGATGGTGCCGCCCGAGATCGTCGACAGCGTGCGCACGCGCGGCAGCAGCGCGACACGGTCGAGCAGGTCGAGCACGCCGAGGTGGAAGGCGGCGGCGCGGTAGCCGCCACCGGAGAGGCAGAGCGCGAGGTCGCCGGCGAGGCCGGGGCCGTCGTCGTCCCCCGCGGCGTTGGAGCCGGGCAGCGAAGGATCCATGTCAGGTTCGCCCCTCTCTAGCGAATACCGGTGTACCGAGCGCGCTGTAGCGATATCGTCGCACCAATCGCCACCGCTTGAAATCGGGCCGCCGCCGCGAAGCCATGACTCAAGACTTCCCCGCCGACCTCGGCGCCCAGAGCCGGCTCGAGCTGCGCCGCTGGCTGGGCGAGGGTGCGAGCGGCACCGTCTACGAGGCCTTCGACGCCGAGCGCGGCACGACCGTGGCGGTCAAGGTGCTGCGCCAGCTCGGCCCGGCCGACCTCTACCGCTTCAAGAACGAGTTCCGCACCCTCGCCGACGTCGTCCACCCCAACCTGGTGCAGCTGTACGAGCTGTTCTCCGACGGCGAGCGCTGGTCGTTCACCATGGAGCTCGTCGACGGCGTCGACTTCTGCACCTGGGTGCGGGGCGATCGCGCCGCCGACGGAGCGATGATCCGCACCGGCTCGGAGCCGACGCTGCGGGCGATCCCCGACCCCGCCCTCGCATCTGGAAGTCACGGAGGCCACGGCGCCCACGTCGCCGCCGATCCCACACGGCCGCGCACCGGGCCGGTCTACCCGCCGCCCGACCTCGACAGCGGCTTCGACGAAGCGCGCCTGCGCGCCGCTTCCGTGCAGCTCGCCCAGGGGCTCAGCGCCCTGCACGGCGCCGGCAAGCTGCACCGCGACCTCAAGCCCTCGAACGTGCTGGTGGCGGGCAGCGGCCGCGTCGTGCTGCTCGACTTCGGCCTGATCCGCGACGCCGAGCCCAACCAGACCTACCAGAGCCTGCACGAGGGGATCGTCGGCACGCCCGCCTACATGGCGCCCGAGCAGGCGGCGGGCCTGCAGGTGAGCCCGGCGAGCGACTGGTACGCGGTGGGCGTCATGCTCTACGAGGCGCTCACCGGCCGGCCGCCGTTCGTCGGCCGCGGCCTGCAGGTGCTGGTCGAGAAGCAGTCGATCGACCCGCCGCCGCCGAGCCGCTGGATGCACGGCGTCGATTCGGTGGCGCGCGCCCGCGACCTGCAGGAACTGGCGATGGAGCTGCTCGCCCGCGACGCCGTGCGCCGCCCCACCGGGCGCACCATCCTCAAGCGGCTGGGCGCCACCGCGGCGCCGCGCGGCCCGTTCGCCAGCCAGTCGACGTCGTGGCCGGGGACGCCGCGCCTCGTCGGCCGCGACCGCGAGCTGCGCGCCCTGCGCGAGGCCTACGAGACGGCGCGGCAGCGGCAGGTGACGGTGCTCGTCGGCGGCGCGCCGGGCTCGGGCAAGAGCGCCCTCGTGCGCAGCTTCCTCGACGAGCTGCGCGGCGACCGCGACGGCAGCGCCAGCACCACCGGCAACCCCGGCGCGCCGGTGGTGCTCACCGGCCGCTGCTACCTCAACGAGTCGCTCCCCTACAAGGCGGTCGACAGCCTGATGGACGCGTTGAGCCGCTACCTGCGCGGCCTGCCGCGCGAGGAGGCGCAGGGGCTGGTGCCCGCCGACGTACAGGCGCTGGCGCGCCTGTTCCCGGTGCTCGGCCGCGTCGAGGCGGTGTCGGCGGCCGAGCGCAAGGTGCTCGAGGTACCCGACTCGTTGGAGCTGCGCCGCCGCGCCTTCGGTGCCCTGCGCGAGCTGTTCGGGCGCCTGGCGGCGCGGCAGCCGCTGGTGCTCTACGTCGACGACCTGCAGTGGGGCGATGCCGACAGCGCGGCGCTCCTCGCCGAGCTGGCGCGGGCACCCGATCCGCCGCCGCTGCTCCTGCTCGGCGGCGTGCGCACCGGCGAGGGCTCGGTCTCGCCGCTGGTCGAGAGCTTGCGAAAGACGGCGAGCACCGCCGCGTCGGCGTCGGAGCTGCGCGAGCTCGCGGTGGGGCCGCTGGCGCTCGCCGACTCCGAGGTCATCGCCCGCCAGCTCCTCGCCGAGCGGCCGGCGGAGCCGCAGTCGGCCGATCTCTCGCCCGAGGAGTCGGAGCGGCTGCGGGCGGCGATGGTGCACAGCGACGCGACGCGGCGCGCCCCCGACGCGGCGCTCGCCACCGTGCTCGCCCGCGCTTCGGCGGGCAACCCGTTCTTCCTGCAGGCGCTGGTGCGTTACGCCCAGGCGCTCAGCGAGCCCGACCCGCTCTCCGGCACCAAGAGTGCCGCGGCGGCCGGCGAAGAGCCGGCGGCCGACTCGCTGCGCAGCTCGTTCTCGTTCCCTTCCCTCGACGCGCTGGTGCGGGCGCTGCTCGCGCGGCTGCCCGCCGAGGCGCGGGCGCTGCTCGAGGTGGTGGCGGTGGCGGGGCACCCGCTGACGCTCTCCGCCGCCGCCCGCGCCGCGCGCCTCGACGACGGCCTGCAGGCGGCGCTCACCGTGCTGCGCGCCGGCCGGCTGGTGATCGTGCGCGAGGCGGCGGGCACGCGCTGGATCGAGACCTACCTGACCCGCATCGCCGAGGCCGTCGACGCGGTGCTCGAGGCCGAGAAACGGCGCGCCCTCCACGCCCGCATCGCCGCCGCGCTGCTGCTCGACCCGCAGGTCGACCCCGAGGCGCTCGCCGTCCACTTCCGCGCCGCCGGCGAGGAGACGCGGGCCGCCGAGTACGCGCTGCAGGCCGCGCGCCGCGCCCGCGAGGCGCTCGCCTTCGACCGCGAGGTCGAGCTGCTGCGCCTCGTCCTCGAGCTCGGCGGCCAACCGGGTCAGTCAGATGCCGAACGCCGGACCTTGACGGTGGAGCTCGGCGAGGCGGCCACCAACGCCGGCCGCGGCGCCGAGGCGGCCGCCGCCTACCTCGCCGCGGCGCCGGGGGCGAAGGCAGGCGAGGCCATCGAGCTGCGCCGCCGCGCCGCCGAGCAGCTGCTGGTCTCGGGGCGCATCGACGAGGGGCTCGCCGCCATCGAGCAGGTGCTCGGCTCGATCGGCATGCGGCTGCCGAAGACGGCGCGCGCGGCGTTCCTGTCGCTGGTCTGGCGGCGGCTGCTGCTGCGGCTGCGCGGCATCCGCTTTCGCGAGCGCGACAGCACGCAGGTGGCGAGCGAGCGCCTCATCGCCATCGACACCTGCTGGTCGGTCACCGTCGGCCTCGGCCTCGTCGACACCATCCGCGGCCTCGACTTCGGCACCCGCGGCCTGCTGCTGGCGCTCGACGCCGGCGAGCCGTCGCGGGTGGCGCGCGCGCTCGCCCTCGAGATCGGCGTCTCCGGCACCTCCGGCACCAAGAACGTCGAGGCCACCGAGGAGATGGTGCGCCAGGCGATGCGCCTGGCCAAGAAGCTCGGCGAGCCGCGCATCGAGGGGCTGGCGACGGTGACCTCGGGCATGGCCGCCTACCTGCGCGGCGACTTCAGCCTCGCCCGCGAGCGCCTGGAACGCGGCGAACGCATCCTGCGCGAGCGCTGCCGCGGCGTCACCTGGGAGCTCGACACCGCGACCACCATGCTCTTCCGCGCGCTGCTGTTCCTCGGCGACTGGGCGGAGATCCGGCGCCGCCTGCCCGCCGCGCTCGAAGGGTTCGCGGCGCGCGGCGACCTCTACGCCGAGACCAACGTGCGCTCGCGCATGGGCTGGGTGGCGAGGCTGATGCAGGACCAGCCCGAGGAGGCACGGCGCGAGGCGCGCGACGCCATCGCCCGCTGGTCGCACAAGAGCTTCCACCTGCAGCACTACTGGCAGCTCACCGGCCTCGCCGAGATCGCCCTCTACGAGGGGCGCGGCGAGGCGGCGTGGGAGGTCATCGAGAGCAGCTGGCCGAAGCTCGCCCAAACCCACCTGCTGCGGGTGCAGTTCACCAGGATCGAGGCCAACCACCTGCGGCTGCGCGCCGCAGTGGCGGCGATGGCCGCTTCGGGCCTCGACAGCGAGACGTATCGGCGCTTGCAGCCGCTGGTGCGCCGCGAGCTGCGCAAGCTCGAGCGCGCGCCGGTCGCCTGGGCGGTGCCGTTGATCGAGCTGCTGCAGGCCGGCATCGCGGCGCTCGAGGGGCACCACGAGAACGCGGCGCGGCTGTTGACGAGCGCGGCGGAAGGGTGCGACCGCTCGCAGCTCGCGCTCTACGCCGCCGCCGCGCGGATGCGCCTCGCGCAGCTGCTCGAGCGCCCCGACGACGAACGCGGACGCGCCGGAGCCAGCTACCTGCGGGCGCAGGGGGCGCTCAAGCCGGAGCGCTGGTGCGACGTGCTGGTGCCGGGCTTCGCGGCTCCAAGAGGCCGGAACGCCGATCCAAGCGGCCGGAGCGGCACGCCGCTCGCCGCCTCAACTCGTTGAGGACATTGAACGAGAGAACCACCGCCGGCGGGCACCCGGCTTGCTGCGGTCGGTGGCAGGTACAGCTTCCCGGAGGCACCCATGGCTCGCTCCCCAATTTCGCCGCGGTCGCGCAGTAGGTGGCACGTGAGGAGCGCGATGGCACTCGTCGTCGGACTCGCCCTCGGCTGCCACGACTCCCCGAGCGAACCGCGCGGCGAGGTGACGTTCCAGAGCCTGACCAAGACCACCCTCTCACCGCGCGTCGGCCCGCAGCTGCGGACCGTGGTGCGCGACGAGGCGAGCTGGGAGGCGACGTGGCGCGAGCTCTGGGGCGACGCCCCGCCGCCGCGGCCGTCGATCGACTTCCGCAGCGAGATGGCGATCGTCGCCACCGCCTCGCTCTCCTGTTTCGGCGACGTCGCCATCGAAGACGTCGACCGCGACGGCGGCCAGCTGACGGTGAAGATCGCCGACGCCGGCCCCGCGCCGCTGTGCCTCTGCTTCGCCGCCACCTACACCTTCCACGTCGTGCGTGCGACCCGCGTCGACGGACCGGTGAGCTTCGCCGTGCGCACCACGCCGCCGAGCTGCGGCTGAGCGGGACGTTCAGGCGGCGCCGCGCCCCGCCAACACGCCCACCGATTCCAGCGCCCGCAGGTACTCGACCACCGCCGCCAGCGGCACCGGGCCGTAGATGGCGGTAAGGGCGTCGCGGATCTCCTGGGCGCTGCGGCGGCCGTCGACGAGGTTGAGGGCCTCGTAGGCGTAGTCGCCGCCGCCCCAACGCGGCTGGGCCGCGAGCAGCGCCAGCGCCGCGTGCTTGTCGGCACCGAGGTGGGCCTGGAGGTAGTCGTAGCCGAAGGCGCTCATCGGGCCGCGCGGCTCGCGCTGGCGGCGAAAGACGAGGGCGCCGTCTCCCACCGGCGGCGGCGCCTCCGTCACGCCGCCGAGCAGGCGCTCCCACTCGCCGAGGAGCGGCGCGCTGTCGGCGCTGGACGCCGCCGGCGCGGCGCCGCCGCTGCCGACGAAGCGTCCCAGCGAGGCGTGCACCTCCCGCTCGTGCCAGCTCCAGAAGCGGGCCAGCGCCGCACCCTCGTCGGCGGGCAGGCCGGCGCGCCGCTCGACCAGGGTGGCGAGACGCCGCAGGCTCGCGGCGCGGAGCAGCGGCTCCACGGCAACGGCGCGATCGGCGTCGAGATCGGCGAGCACGAGGGCCGAGGCGGCGGCGAGGAAGGCGGCGCGCTCGAGCTTGGTGGGGTCGATGTTGGCGGCGGTGTCGCCGGTGGTGTGGATGTAGCGGTCGGGCCAGTCGTTGAAGTAGATCGCCGGGACGCCAAACGAGCCTTCGTTCCAGACGTCGTGGTCGCTGCCCCCGGTGTAGTCGGAGAGCTCCGCCCGCAGCGGCTCCTTGCCGCCCTCGGCGGCGACCAGCGGCCACTCGGCGCGGCCGTGCGCGGCGAAGGCGCCGGTCTCGCGGTTGACCCAGGCGCCCAGCGCCGCCGCCACGTCGTGCACGAACGACGGCAGGCTGGCGGGACCGCGGGTGACGTGGAACACCGCCTTGGTCGCCGGCCCGCCGCCCACCATGTCGAGGTGGATGGCGGCACGGGCGCGCGAGGCGATCTCGGGGCGGTGGTGCAGCAGCGCCAGCGTGCCCTCGATCTCGGGCGGGAAGACGAAGCGCAGCGTACGCGCCGGGCGCGGCAGCCGTCCGTCGCCGAGGAGCTTGGAGACCGACCGCGCCACTTCGAGGATGGTGGCGCAGCCGCTGGCGTTGTCGTTGGCGCCCGGCCGCGGGTGGTCGAGGTGGCAGCTGAAGGTCGATCTCCTCGCCGCGGCGAACGGGATCGGCGCCGGGGATGACCGCGGTCACCACCTGGTAGGCGCCGCGGTGCTGGCCGGCGCGCACGACGGCATGCAGGCGCATGGTCTCGCCGCGGAGCAGCCGCGCCTGGAAGTCGCGCGCCGTCGCCAGCGACACCATGAAGGCGAAGGCCGGCACGCGGTTGAAGCTGCCGAGATGCCCCCAGCGCACCAGCGTCGCGTCGTCGCCCCACCAGGCGGTGCGCTGGTTCTGCGCGTAGCTGACGATGCCGGCGGCGCCGAGGCGCTCGAGGGCCAGCGGCACCACCGCCTCCGGTTGGGACGAGGTGAGCACCAGCCGGCCGCGCACCTCGCGACCGGCGTAGTCGGCGGCGGTGGTGCCCGCGCCGACGTCGACCAGGTCGGCCTCGACGTCGCCGCTCTCGCTGTCCTGCGCCAGCGACAGCGGCACGGCGTCCCAACTCGCCAGGCGGCGCGCTCGCGTCCACTTCGCCGGCGAATCGGCGGCGGCGGCGCGTTCCGGCTGCTCGCGGCGCAGCTCCCACAGCTCGGCGAAGTCGGCGTCCCACGGGCGGCGCGAGCGCTGGGTGCCGTAGAAGGTCTCGCCGTCGGCGGGGATCGCCACCACCTCGACCTCGCTCAGCCCGTAGCGACGCAGCTCGCCGGCCACGAACTGCGCCGCCTCGGCGTAGCCGCGCGAGCCGCGCATGCGGTGTTGCCGAGCGATCAGCTCGAGGTTGCGCTTGGCGAGCTCGCCCGAGATCTCTTCGGCGAGGGCAGCCGCCGCCGGCACCGGCAGCAGCGGAGGAGCTTCGGCGCCGAGAGGAACAGCGACGAGGACGAAGGCGAGCAGCGGCAGGGCAAGAGAACGACCCATGGCACCTCCTGCGGCGAGAGACCCAGGGTCGGCGTCCCCGCCAGGACGGCCAATCTACCGAACGTGCCGCGCTCGAGGCGACCCACGAAAAAGGCCCTCCCGAAGGAGGGCCTGAATCGAAACGAGAGAAGCGGCGAGTCGCCGGGTCCCGAGTCCCGGCGGCACCGCGATCAGCTGCTAGTAGCGGTCGCGCCGACCGCCGCCGCCGCCGCCGCGGCCACCGCCACCGGACTCGCGAGGGCGAGCCTCGTTGACCTTGAGCGTGCGGCCGCCCACTTCCTTGCCGTCGAGCTGGCTGATGGCCTTGTCGGCCCCATTCTCCATCTCGACGAAGCCGAAGCCGCGGGGCTGACCGGTCTCGCGATCGGTGATGAGGGCGACGCTGCTGACCGTGCCGTGTTGACCGAAGAGGTCGCGCAGCTCCTGCTCGGTGGCGGAGAAGGCGAGATTGCCGACGTAGATCTTTGTCATGGTGAAAACCGTTCTTCTTTCCTGGGTGGGCGCGGATCCAATCCGACGAGCCCGTGAATCTGGGTGGCCCCGTGCTTCGGGGCCTCGTTTACGGGAGCTTGCTCGTTGAGGAGTCGGGAACCAAGCGGCGGCGGCAGGAAAAACTCGGGATTCTTCAGTCGCAGCGGCCCCCTCCGGATGAGGGGTCCCTCGCTCTCGTGCGCCGACACTATAGCAGGTTGCCCCGATCCATCCCTTTTTACGGCAACATCGCCGTCCAGCAGAGGGCGTCTGTCAGCGAGCCGCGGACACCGCGTGGCGCGCGTCCGGCCCGAATCGGACTAGAATGGTCAGTGATGGGTACCGTCACGGTAACTGAGCTGAAAGCAAGATTGTCCGAGAAGCTGCGAGACGTGCAGCGCGGAGAAGAGTTGCTGGTCACGGATCACGGCCACGTGGTGGCGCGGATCGTACCGGCGCGCGACGTCGAAGCCGCGCGCCTGGCGCTGGCGAGAGAAGGCAAGCTTCGCCTCGGGACCGGCGCCGTACCGCCGGACTTCCTGGCCACTCTCAATCCCCGTCGCCGCAGACCTTCGCAGCGCCAGCCGAGCGCAGACCTGCTGGAAGCTCTCCTCGAGGAGCGCCGGGAGGCGCGGTGATCTTCTGGGACGCGTCCGCGGCCGTGCCACTCCTGGCGCCGGAACAGCCGCGAGCCTCGGAAGTGGCCTCGGTGCTCGAAGCGGATGGCAACCTGGTCGTCTGGTGGGCGACGGCTGTCGAATGCGAGTCGGCGATCGCGCGAGCACGACGCGCGGAAAGAATGGACGACGAGCTCGCGAGCTCCGCACGAGCACGGCTCGCCATCCTCGCGGCGAGCTGGGACGAGGTGCCGCCCTCCGATGCCGTCCGGGAGACGGCAGTCCGCCTTCTTCGCCGTCACCATCTGAGCAGCGCCGATGCTCTCCAACTCGCCGCGGCGCTCGCTTGGTGCAGCGATCGTCCGGCTGGACATCGCTTCTGCTGCCTGGATCAGCGCCTCTCCACTGCCGCACTGGCAGAGGGGTTTGACGTGGTCCCGAGCTGAGTCGAGCGGCTCCGAGTTCGACCGCAAGAATCGGAGTGTCCCTCCGTTCGCGGCTCCCTACCATGGGCCTCGACGCGCCAAGGTGTCGGCCACCGCCGCCGAATGCGTCGCAACCCAGGGAGCCCGCCATGCACCGCACGATCGAGCCCGCGATCCTCTACTTCGGCACTCCGGTCGTCCTCGTCAGCTCGGAGAACGAGGACGGCAGCACCAACGTCGCCCCGATGTCGTCGGCCTGGTGGCTGGGGTGGAGCTGCATGCTGGGCTTCGGAGCGCGCTCGAAGACGCCGGCCAACATCCTGCGCACCGGCGAGTGCGTGCTCAACCTGCCGTCGGTCGACCAGGTCGACGCTGTCGATCGCCTCGCGCGCACGACCGGCAGCAACCCGGTGCCGCCGCACAAGGTGGCGATGGGGTACCGCCACGAGCCCGACAAGCTGGGCACCGGGCGGCTGACGCCGATGCCCTCCGACCTGGTGTCGCCGCCGCGGTTGCGCGAGTGCCCCGTGCAGCTGGAGGCGACGCTCGAGGCGACGCACCCGATCCTCGCCGGCGACCCCGAGCGCACCGGCAAGCTGGTGGCGCTCGAGGTGCGCATCCGCCGCGTGCACGTCGACGAGTCGCTGATCGTGGACGGCACCACGGACCGCATCGATCCCCTGAAGTGGCGCCCGCTGATCATGAGCTTCTGCCAGTTCTTCGGCCTCGCCGGCGGCACGATCCACCCGTCGCGGCTCGCCGAGATACCGGAGTCGATGTACCGGCCGCCGCAGCCGGCGCGCCCGGTCGTCGCCACCACGCTCGACTTCCCGGCCGCGGGCGCTCCGTCCGTCGCCGCGACCACCCTTCACTTCTCGACCGCAGGGGGTGCATCATGATCGCGTTCGAACGAGTCGCGGACCGTCACCCGATGCCGCAGCCACTGCCCCACCGCCTCACGCCACCCGCCGGCGCGGCGCCGCGGCTCGACGACGAGCAGCGCTGGGAGGCGGTCGCCCGCCGCGACGCGAGCTTCGACGGCCGCTTCTTCCTCGGCGTGCTCACCACCGGCATCTACTGCCGCCCGTCGTGCCCGGCGCGGCGGCCGCTGCGCAAGAACGTGCGCTTCTATGCGACGCCGGAGCAGGCCCGGCGCGACGGCCTGCGCGCCTGCCGCCGTTGCAAGCCCGACGAGGTGGCTACGGCGTCCGTGCCGGCGTGGGTCGCGGAGCTCTGCGATCACATCCGCCGCGAGGCCGACGGCGGCGACCCGCTGACGCTCGCCGCCCTCGGCGCCCGCGTCGGCCTCTCGCCGGCGCACCTGCAGCGCACCTTCCGCGCCCACGTCGGCGTCTCACCACGGCGCTACGCCGAGCTCTGCCGCCTCGAGCGGTTGAAGGGCGAGCTGCGCCAAGGCGAGTCGGTCACCGGCGCCATCTACGCCGCCGGCTTCGGCTCCACCAGCCGCGTCTACGAGCGCGCCGACAGCCGCCTCGGCATGACGCCGAGCGAGTACCGCGCCGGCGGCAAGGGCGTGGCGATCACCTACGCCGCGGCCGACACCACCGTGGGCAAGCTGCTGCTCGCCGCCACCGACCGCGGCCTCTGCTTCGTGCAGCTCGGCGGCAGCGAGCGCGAGCTGCTGGCGCGGCTGCGTCGCGAGTACCCGGCGGCCGAGCTGCGCGCCATGGGCGAGTCGTCCTCGCCCGCCTTCGCGGCGTGGATGGAGGCGCTCCGCCGCCACGTCGAAGAGGGCCGCCCGCACGGCGACCTGCCGCTCGACGTGCGCGCCTCCGCGTTCCAGCAACGCGTGTGGACCTTCCTGCAGTCGATCCCCTGGGGGCAGACGCGCAGCTACGCGGAGGTGGCGGCAGGCATCGGCGCCCCGCGCGCCAGCCGAGCCGTCGCCCGCGCCTGCGCCAGCAACCCGGTGGCGGTGGCGATCCCCTGCCACCGCGTCATCCGCGGCGACGGCGGCCTCTCCGGCTACCGCTGGGGGGTCGAGCGCAAGCGGAAGCTGCTGGCGCACGAGAGGGCACAGGCCGGCTAGGCGAGCTCACTGTACGATCTCTTCATGGAGCAGATCGGTGTTTCGCAGTTCAAGGCGACCTGCTGTGCAGTGCTCGAGCGTGTTCGATTGACTCGCAAGGCCGTGTTCGTCACTCGGCTCGGACGGCCGATCGCACAGATCGTGCCCGTGACGCCGCCGCCGCTCAAGACGGGCTGGCTGGGCGCGATGCGCGGGACCGGCGAGATAGTCGGAGACATCGTGGCGCCGGCGTCTCACGGAGCGTGCTGAGGCGCCTCGTAAGAGGCCGGTTGCCATGAGCCGCCGTTTCGAGCGGTACGTGGCGATCGGCGACAGCTCCACGGAGGGGCTCGACGACCCCGACGGTGACGGCGGCTACCGCGGCTGGGCGAACCGCCTCGCCGAGCATCTCGCGGCAGCGCAGGGTTCGGTGCTCTACGCCAACCTTGGCGTGCGCGGCAAGACGACGCGCGAGATCGCCACGGAGCAGCTGCCGGCGGCGCTCGGGATGCGGCCCGACCTGGCGACCGTGTTCTCGGGCACCAACGACGTCACCGCGCACCGCTTCGACGTCGCCGCCGTGGCGGCCGACGTCGAGCGCATGCAGGCGGCCCTCGTCGCCGCCGGCACCACGGTGCTCACCTTCACCCTGCCCGACCTCACGCCGGTGATGCCGCTCGCGCGGCCGATCGCCTCGCGGGTGCGGGCGCTCAACGACGCGATCCGCGACGCCTGCGCGCATACCGGCGCGACGCTGCTCGACTTCGCGGCCTACCCGGTGGCCAGCGACCCGCGGCTGTGGAGCGACGACCGCCTGCACGCCAACGCCGCCGGCCACCAGCGGGTCGCCGCGGCCCTGGCGCACGCGCTCGGACTGCCCGGCAGCGATATCTCGTGGCAGGCGGCGCTGCCGCGGTGTCGGCCGCCAAGCGCGGCCGAGCGGCTGGCCGGCGAGCTGCGCTGGTGCCGCCGGCACCTGCTGCCCTGGCTGTGGCAGCACCTGCGCGGCGGTTCTTCCGCCGACGGGCGACAGCCGAAGCGCCCGGCTCTCGTCGAGCTGTGCGACCATTGTGAGATCGCATGACCCACTCGACACCGCCATGATCTCCGGCTGACCAAATGACCAAACCCGTCCGCATCAGCTACTGGTTCCTCGCCGCCACCTTCCTGCTCGTCGGGCTGCTGCACCTGGGCACGCCGCTGCTGGCGGCGCTGTTCTCGTTCTTCCTGCTCGAGAAGCTGCACTTCGTGCGCAGCAAGTGGCTGGCGATCGGCCTCTTCGCGCTCATCCTGCTCGCCGGCTCGGTGGCGCTCGCGCGCTTCACGGCGCAGGCGGTGGTGGCGCTGCCGGCGGTGGCCGACAAGGCGATCCCGTCGATCATCGACTACGCCGACAAGAACGGCGTCGAGCTGCCGTTCACCGACTGGGCAAGCCTCAAGGAGGTGACGCTCGAGTCGGCAAAGGGCAAGTTCCAGTACGTCGGCCGCTTCGCCACCGGCGCCACCCGCGAGCTGGCGTTTCTGATCATCGGCATCGTCGTGGCGGCCAGCCTCTTCTTCAACAGCACCGTCGACCTCGACCGCGCCACGCACCGCATCCGCAACAACGTCTACTCGCTCACCAGCGAGGCGATCGTCGAACGCTTCCGGCACTTCTACCGCTGCTTCACCACCGTCATGGGGGCGCAGATCCTCATCTCGGCGATCAACACCGCGCTGACCGCGATCTTCGTCGTCGCCTCGGGGCTGCCCAACTGGGCGGTGGTGATCGGCGTCACCTTCCTCTGCGGCATGCTGCCGGTGGTGGGCAACCTGATCAGCAACACCATCATCGTCGCCATCGCCTTCACGGTGTCGCCGAAGATGGCGCTCGCGGCGCTCGCCTTCCTCGTCATCATCCACAAGCTCGAGTACTTCCTCAACAGCAAGATCATCGGCGACCGCATCCGGAACCCGGTATGGCTGACGCTCCTGGGCCTGATCCTCGGCGAGCGGCTGATGGGGATCCCGGGGATGATCCTGGCGCCGGTGCTGCTCAACTACGTCAAGGTCGAGGCGTCGGCGATCGCGGTGGAGGAGGAGGTCGTGGCCGCGCCCGCCGTCGAAGCGCCTGTCGAAGTGAAGCCGGTCGCGCGCAGCGCGTAGCGGGCGGTTGCCTGGCGGCACGGACGCGGGTCTAAGGGAGTGCCGCCCCACTCCCGGGGCGGCCCGATCCATCCCTGGAGGCCCCCATGCGCCGCGCCGTCCCGTCGCTGTTCCTGCTCGTGCTCTCGGTGGTCGGTGGCATCGGCGGCTACGGTGCCCTCACGGCCGCGGGGAGTGACGCCGCCCGCGGCGGCACCGACGCTCGCGGCACCGGCGGCCTCGTCGACGCGCCGCTGAACGCCGCGGCGCTCGCGCCCGGCGGCACCTCGTTCCGCTTCCCCGTCGCCGCCAAGGACGACCCGCGCGCCGTCGCCGCCGACCCTGCGCCGCCGTTCAGCCTGACCGCCACCGACGGCACCGGCCTGGCCCTGGTGGCGCTCGACGCCCGCGGCGTGCTCGAGCCGCCGCTCGCCTTCACCGAGCTGCGCCTCACCTTCGAGAACCCGCAAGACCGCGTCATCGAGGGGCGCTTCCGCGTCGCGCTGCCGGCCGGCGCCGCGCTGTCGCGCTTCGCCATGAAGATCGGCGACAACTGGCAGGAAGGCGAGGTCGTCGAGCGCCAGCGCGCCCGCCAAGCCTACGAGGACTTCCTCCATCGCCGCCAGGACCCGGCGCTGCTCGAGCAGGAGTCCGCCAACGAGTTCTCCGCCCGCGTCTTCCCCATCCCGGCGCGCGGCCGGAAAGAGATCGTCGTCTCCTGGTCGCACGCGCTGGTCGGCAGCGACGAGCCCTACGTGCTGCCGCTGCTCGGCCTGCCCGAAGTGGGCGCGCTCGACGCCAGCGTGCTGCTCGGCGAGCGCCGCGTGACCGATACCGCCAGGAGCGATGCGACCAAGGCGGATCCCGACGCCGAGATCAGCGATCGCCGCGTCGTCGAGCTGCACAAGCAGGCGTGGACGCCCGACCGCGACCTGGTGATCGCGCAGGGGCGAGTCGCCGAGCGCGCCGGCCTGCGCCACGGCAACCTGGCGGTGGTGCGGGTGGCAGCGCCGGTGGAGGCGCGGCCGCAGGAGATCGGCGGCTTGTTCGTGCTCGTCGACTCGAGCGCTTCGCGCGCTCTCGGCTACGCGGCGCAGGTGCAGCGTCTCGCCGACCTCGTCGCCGGCCTGCGCGACGGCGCCGGCGCGGCGACGCCGCTGGCCGTCGCCGCCTTCGACCAGCAAGTGGCGCCCGTCTTCGAAGGCACCGCCGGTGGCTTCGGCGACGCCGCCGTGCGGAAGCTGCGCGCGCGGCGGGCGCTGGGCGCCTCGGACCTCGCCGGCGCCCTCGGCTGGCTGGACGAGAAGCTGCGCGGTGCCAGCGGGCGGTATCCATCCGGACGCTATGACAGGGTCCTGCTGATCACCGACGGCGTCGCCACCGCCGGCGACGTCGAGACCTCGTCGCTCCGCGCCGCCGTGCGCGTGCTCTCGGCGCGCGGCGTCGAGCGACTCGACGTGCTCGCCATGGGCGGGCTGCGCGACGACGCCGTGCTGCGCGAGCTCACCACCGGCAACCTGCCGCACGACGGCCAGCGCCTCGACGGCCGCGCGTCGCTCCCCGAGCTGGCGCGACGGCTCACCCTCGCCTGCCGCTCCGGGATCACGGTGGCCGTCGAGGGCGCGAGCTGGATCTGGCCCGAGCGCCTCGACGGCGTGCAGCCGGGCGACGAGGCGCTGGTCTTCGCCGACCTGCCGGACCTTCCTTCAGAACGGCCGCTGCGGGTGACGCTCGACGGGCGTCCGGCCACGCTCCGCGGCGAGCTCGCCGGCGCCGAGCGGCCGCTGCTGCAGCGCGCCTGGGCGCAGGCGCGCATCGAGCGCCTGCTGCACCTGCGCGACGTGGCGGCGCCCGGCGACGCCGACCTGCGCCGCGCGCTGACGTTGCAGGTGACGCAGCTCTCGATCGAAAACCGTGTGCTGTCGCCGTTCACCGCGCTGCTCGTGCTCGAGACCGAGTGGGACTACCAGCGCTACGGCCTCGAGCGTCGCGCGCTCGCCGACGTGCTCACGGTGGGCGCCGGCGGGCTCGAGGTGCTGGCGCGCAGCACGCCGGCGACGGTAATGCCCCCCGCGACGGCGGCACCGAAGATGGCGGACGCGACCGCGCTGGGCCGCGCAGCGAGCCCACGAGTCGAGAGCGAGCAGCCGCTCCGCGTCGGCGAGCAGCGCGAGGTCCCGGCCACCAGCAGCGGCCAGCCCGGTGCGGCTGACGACGAGGTCACCGTCACCGCCGAGTCGCCGCTCCCCGACCGCCGAGTCACCGCCGCCGCGGCGGCGAGCCCGCCCGCGATCGCGAGCGCTCCGGCTGCCGGCGATCCCTCGAGCACGCTCGAGGAAGCCCCCGGGATCGTGACCGATGCGATCTCGGTCCGCGAGGACGATGGCGATGTCGCGGAGCCGACCGAAGGCGTCGAGGAGGGCGTCGCCGGCAGCGTGCAGGGCGGCGTCCACGGCGGCACTCCGGGAGGCGTCCCGGGAGGCATCCCCAGCGTCGCCGCACCGCCGGTCGAGGTCCCGGAGGGAGCGGTCGAGGAGGTGGTCATCGACGACCGCCCGGCGCGCAACCGCCGCGGCGGCGGCGAGCGCGACGAGCCTCTCGACAAGTCGCCGTACGAGGGTCGGTTCGCCCAGGTGATGGCGCAGCTCGCCGCCGGCCGCACCGCGGTCGCGCGCACGCTCGCCGAGAGCTGGAGCGACGAGTCGCCCGGCGACGTGCTGGCGCTGCTCGCCCTCGGCGAGGCGTGGGAGGCCGCCGGCGACACGAGCGGCGCCGCGCGCGCCTACGGCTCGCTGATCGACCTCTTCCCCAGCCGCGCCGACCTGCGGCGCCTCGCCGGCGAGCGGCTCGAGCGGCTGGGCGAGGGCGGCCTGGCGCTCGCCGTCGACACCTACGAGAAGGCGGTCCTGCAGCGGCCCGACCATCCGTCGAGCCACCGCCTGCTCGCCTGGGCGCTGGTGCGCGCCGGCCGCTTCGCCGACGCCTTCGCGGCGCTCGAGCGCGGCCTGCAGCAGCGCTACCCGGGCGGCCGCTTCGCCGGCGTGCAGCAGGTGATGCAGGACGACCTCGGCATCCTCGGCGCCGCCTGGCTGCACGCCGAGCCGTGCGCGCCGCGTCGAGGTGCTCGACCGCCTGCGCCTCGCCGGCGCGCGCCTCGACGAAGAGCCGTCGCTGCGCTTCGTGCTCTCGCTGGGAGACCGACGCCAACGACGTCGACCTGCACGTCTTCGACCGCCGCGGCGGCCACGCCTACTACAGTGCCAAGGAGCTGCCCTCGGGCGGCAGCCTCTACGCCGACGTCACCACCGGCTACGGGCCGGAGTGCTTCGCGGTGTCGAAGCCGAGCGGCGGCGGCGCGCCGTACCGGCTCAAGGTGCACTACTACAGCCGCGGCCCGATGGGCTACGGCATGGGCACCGTGCAGGTGGTCGCCCACGACGGCCGCGGCGGGCTGAGGCTGGAGCCGCGGCCGTTCGTGGTGATGGTCGACCAGGCGATGGTGGACCTCGGCGCCGTCGAAGTCGCGAGAGACGGTGCGCACCGGCAAGTAGGGTGAAACCTTCTCCGGTGAATCGACGTTCTAGCGGGTAGGACTCGACCACGGGAGGACTCCATGCGCCGTACCTCGACGCTGCTTGCTTCGTTCGCTCTGGCGCACCGGGCTGCTGCTCGCCGCCCCTGCCCTCGCCGACTACCGCTTCGAGAAGTCGCTCCCCCTCGCCCCCGGCGGCGAGCTGCTGGTGGAGACCGCCGGCGGCAGCGTCACCGTCACCGGCGGCCCCGGCGACGGCGCCCGCATCGTCGTCACCTCGACGCGCGACCGCGAGGCGGTCGAGGAGCGCTACACCTTCGAGTACGAAAGCGACGGCCACCGGGCCCGCGTGATCAACAAGCGCCGCCGGCCGGGGATGCTCGGCTGGTTCGAGATCGGTCGCGGGATGTCCCTGCACTTCGAGATCCAGGTGCCGCGGCAGACCGCCGTCAACCTGCAGAGCTCCGGCGGCGGCATCCGCGTCTCCAACCTGCAGGGGGAGACGTGGCTGCGCTCCTCGGGCGGGGCGGTGCGCGCCGCCGACCTCGTCGGCGCCGTCGACGCGAAGAGCAGCGGCGGCGGCGTCGAAGTGCAGCGCGTGCGCGGCGACGTGCGGATCGCGAGCTCGGGCGGCGGCGTCTCGGCCGAGCAGATCACCGGCGACGTCGACGCCGAATCGAGCGGCGGCGGAGTCGACGTCAAAGCCGTCTCGGGCGACGTCGACGCCTCGTCGAGCGGCGGCGGCGTGCACCTCGACGGCATCGGCGGCCGGGCGACGGCGCACAGCTCCGGCGGTCCGGTGACCGCGATGCTGGCGGCGGACAACACGGCAGGCGGCAGCTTCTCGTCCTCCGGCGGCGGCGTGCGCGTCGAGGTCGACCCGGGAGCGCGGCTCTCCATCGACGCCTCGTCCTCGGGCGGCTCGGTCGTCTGCGACCTGCCGGTGACGGTGCAGGGCAAGCAGTCGCGCAGCGCCCTGCGCGGCCAGCTCAACGGCGGCGGCGCGCCGCTGCTGCTGCGCTCGAGCGGCGGCGGCATCCGTATCAGGGCCAGCGACGGCTGAGCTACGCCTGCGCTTTCGCCGCCACCTGCCGCCAGACGCGCCGGAAGTTGTCGCCCATCACCAGCCGCAGCGTCGCCTCGTCGACGCCGCGCTCGCGCAGCGCCGCCGTCAGCGCGCGGAAGCACGAGACGTCCTCGAAGCCCACCGGCGTCTCGGGGATGCCGTCGAAGTCGGAACCGATGCCGACGCCCTGCTCGCCGGCGACGCCGAGCAGGTGCACGACGTGGTCGACGAACACCGACAGCGGCACCGGCGGCTGCGGGTAGGGCGCCAGCAGCTGGTGGCGCGCCGCGGCGAGCTCCGCCGGACGGTCGGCGTAGGCCTCCTCCAGCGCCCGCATCGGCGCGCGCAGGTGGGCCATGCGCTCGCGGTTGGCGCTCTCGGCCCGCGGATCGATGAACACCGGGAAGGCGTTTGCCATCACCACACCGCCGCGCTCGGCGATGGCGCGGACGAGCTCGTCGGTCAGGTTGCGCGGGTGGTCGCAGAGGGCGCGCGCCGAGCTGTGGCTGGCCACCACCGGCGCGTCGGAGATCGCCAGCACGTGCTCGACGGCGCGGTCGGAGACGTGCGAGACGTCGACGAGGACGCCGGCGCGGTTGAGCCGGCGCACGATCTCCTCGCCCTCGCGCGAAAGGCCGCGGTGGACCTCCCCGTCGGTCGAGGCGTCGCACCACTCGTGGGAACCGAAGTGGGTGAGGGTGACGATGCGCACGCCCATCGCCAGGAAGCGCTCGAGCGCGCCGGGCAGCCGCAGCGGGCGCCCGTTCTCGAGGCCGAGGACGACGCCGACGCCGCCGCGAGCGACGACGTCGTCGAGCTCGTCGGGCGAGGTGGCGAGCTCGAGCCCACCCGGCTGCAGCTGCGCCGCGACGAGAGCGTGCATCGCCTCGGCCCGCGCGAGCCCCTCCTCGGCCGAGAGGCTCGCCGGCAGGAAGAGCGCGAAGACGAGCCCGGAGACGCCGCCCGCGCGCAGCCGCGGCAGGTCGACGTGGCGGTCGGGGCACGGCCCTCGCAGGTCGCACGGCGACTCCAGGAGGCGCGTCGGCGCGTCGGTGTGGCCGTCGAAGACGAAGAGTGGCGGCTCGGTGGTCACGGGCGCAATCGTAAAGGCGAAGCGGCGCCGGGTCGACAGGGCGCCCGCCCGCGCCTCGCTCGCCGCCCCGCCGGGTAGGCGTATCCCAGCCGCGCGGGTGGCGCGCGGCCGTCCCGGCCGATGACACCCTCCCACCGTGGAGCGGTCATCGCGATGGACGTCCCAGCAGCTCCGCCCGGCGGCCCTTGGGCCAATGCGCGAGGCCTGCCATCGGTATTAGGCTCGGTGTGGAGGGTGTCCGCGTGAGGGAGTCGTCAGAGCCCGCGGTGGAGCGCGCGACGAACCGGCAGCTCGCGCTCGCCACCGCCTCGTTCGCCGTCTGCTTCGCGGCCTGGGGGCTGATCGGCGCCCTGGCGCCGCGCTTCCGCGAAGCGCTGGGGCTCACCGACACCGCCACCGGCCTGCTGATCGCGACGCCGGTGCTCCTGGGGTCGCTGGCGCGGCTGCCGATGGGAACGCTCGGCGACCGCTTCGGCGGGCGCGCGGTGATCGCGGTGCTGCAGCTGGTGGTCGCCGGCGCCTGCCTGCTGGTGCCGCTGACGGACACCTTCGGCGAGCTCCTCGCCGCCGGCTTCCTGCTCGGGCTCGCCGGGGCCTCGTTCTCCGTCGGCGTCGGCTTCGTCTCGCGCTGGACGCCGCCGGCGCGCCAGGGATTGGCGCTGGGGATCTACGGCGCCGGCAACGTCGGCCAGTCGCTGGCGGTGTTCTTCGCGCCGCTGGTGGCGGCGGCTTTCGGCCTGCCGGCGCTGTTCCGCGGCATGGCGGTGGCGCTGGTGGTGTGGACGGTGGCTTGGGTGGCGCTGGCGCGCAACCCGCCGGCGCGCGGCAAGCCGCCGGGCCTCGCCGCCCTCGGCCGCGTGCTGGCGCACGAGCCTCGCGCCTGGGTGCTCGCCCTCTTCTACTTCCTCACCTTCGGCGGTTTCGTGGCGTTCGGCATCTACCTGCCGACCCTGCTGCGCGACGACTTCGGCCTCACCCCCGCCGACGCCGGCCTGCGCGCCGCCGGCTTCGTCGTCCTCGCCACCGTCGCCCGCCCGCTCGGCGGCTGGCTTGCCGACCGCATCGGCGGCGCGCGCGTGCTCGCCGGAGTGTTCCTCGGCGTCGTCCCGTTCGCCTTGCTGCTCGGCTGGAAGTCGATGATCCCCTTCACGGTCGGCGCGCTCGGCTGCGCGGCGCTGCTCGGGCTCGGCAACGGCGCCGTCTTCAAGCTGGTGGGCGAGCGCTTCGCGGAGCGCGCCGGAATTGTCGCCGGCCTGGTGGGCGCCCTCGGCGGCCTCGGCGGCTTCTTCCCGCCGCTGCTGCTGGGCTTCTTCCGCGACCGCATGGGGGCGGTCTGGCCCGGCTTCGTGCTGCTCGCCGCCACCTCGCTGGCCCTCTGGTGGCTCGACAGCCGCACCTTCTTACGCGACGAGCAGGCCCGCGCGCTCACGCTGCCGCCGCACCTCGTGCGTACCGCGGACCGCGTCCGCGCCGGCGCCATCGCCAGCTTCTGGACCGCGGCGCTGGTGGCCGCCATCGTCGTCGGCTCGCGCAACCTGCAGCACTTCGACGCCGCGCTCGTCGTCTACACCTTCGCCGTGGTCTTCGCCACCTGGGGCGTCGTCTACCACTACGCGGTGTGGATCCAGAAGCCGCCGACGCGGATCTACTGGCGGCGCGGCTGGCAGCTGGTGCGCAGCCGCGGCCTGTTGCGCAGCGCCGGCTTCCTGCTCGCCACCGCCTGGTCGCACCTCATCGCGCAGACCTTCATCGCCCGCCGCTCGCGGCGGCGCTGGTGGATGCACCAGCTGCTGTTCTGGGGCTGCCTGCTGGCGGTGGCGATCACCTTCCCGCTGGTGTTCGGCTGGATCCATTTCACGACGCGCGCCCGGCAACCAGATGACCTACGTCGTCCACCTCTTCGGCTTCGCCGCCGGCTCGTTCCGGCTCGGCACGCCGCTCGCCTGGTTGATCTTCCACGGCCTCGACGTCTCGGCGGTGCTGGTGCTCGCCGGCATCGCGCTGGCGCTGGGGCGTCGCATGCGCGACCGCGGCGCCTTGGCGGTGCAGGACTTCGCGCGCGACTTCTTCCCGCTCGTGTTGCTGTTCGCGATCTCGGTCACCGGGCTCGCGCTCACCGTCTCGACGCTCTGGCTGCGCGGCAGCTTCTACCCCTTCCTCGCCATCCTGCACGCGGTGACGGTGATCGCGGCGCTGCTCTTCCTGCCCTTCGGCAAGTTCTTCCACGTCTTCCAACGGCCGGCGCAGCTCGGCGTCAAGCTCTACCACCGCGCCGGCGAAGAAGGAGAGGGCGCCGCTTGCGCCCGCTGCGGCACGCGGTTCGCCTCGCGCCTGCACCGCGACGACCTCGGGCAGGCGCTCACCGAGCTCGGCTTCGACTACCGCTTCGGCGACAGCAGCCGGAGCTGGCAGGACCTCTGCCCTCCGTGCAAGCGGATCTCGCTCGCCAACTCGCAGCTGCGGCTGCGCGAGGAGTCCTCCCCTGGCTAGGCCGCCACAGCCCTATGCCGAGCTGGTGGCCCGCTACGGGCCGCACCCGGCGTATGCGCCGCCCGGCGGCTTCGAGGCCCAGTCGCGCCGGCCGCCCGACCGGCTGGTGAAGACGCACTGCTGCTTCTGCGGCCAACAGTGCGGCATCCAGCTCAAGGTGCGCGACAACCAGGTCGTCGGCTTCGAGCCCTGGGAGGAGTTCCCCTTCAACCGCGGCATGCTGTGCCCCAAGGGCGTCCGGCGCTACCTGCAGAGCGCCCACCCCGACCGCCTGCTGCACCCGCTCATCCGCGAGGAGGGCGGCTTCCGGCGCGCCGGCTGGGACGAGGCGCTCGACCTCGTCGTCCGCCGCGTCCGCGCCATCCAGGAGCGCCACGGCAAGGACGCGGTGGCCGTCTACGGCGGCGCCTCGCTGACCACCGAGAAGGCGTACCTGATGGGCAAGTTGGCGCGCCTCGCCGTCGGCACCCGCCACATCGACTACAACGGCCGGCTGTGCATGGTCTCGGCGGGCACCGCCTACAAGCTGGCCTTCGGCGTCGACCGCTCGCCGATCCCGTGGAGCGACATCGCCGAGGCGGACGTCGCCTTCGTCGCCGGCGCCAACGTCGCCGAGTGCGCGCCGATCACCACCGACTACCTGTGGCGGATGCGCGACCGCGGCGGCGCGTCTCATCGTCTTCGATCCGCGGATGACGCCGATCACCCGCAACGCCGACCTCTACCTGCCGGTGCGGCCGGGCACCGACGTGGCGCTGCACATGGGGCTGCTGCACGTCATCCTTCGCGACGGCCTGGAGGACGCCGCTTTCATCGCCGCGCACACGACTGGCTTCGACGCCGTGCGGGCGGCGGCGGAGCCGTGGGACCCGGCGGCCACGGCGCGGCTCACCGGCGTGCCGCCCGCCGCCATCGAGCGCGCCGCGCACTGGATCGGCGAGAGCCGCCGCGTCGTGCTGATGCACGCCCGCGGCATCGAGCACCAGAGCAAGGGCGTCGACAACGTGCTGTCGCTGATCAACCTCGCGCTCGCGACCGGCAACATCGGCCGCCCCGGCGCCGGCTCCACCATGATCACCGGCCAGGGCAACGGCCAGGGCGGCCGCGAGCACGGCCAGAAGTGCGACCAGCTCCCCGGCCAGCGCTCGACTCGAGGACCCCGCGGCGCGCGAGCACGTGGCGAAGGTGTGGGGCGTCTCCCCCGACGAGATCCCGCACACCGGCTACACCGCGATGGAGATCATGGAGGCCATCCACCGCGGCGAGATCAAGGGGCTGTTGTCGATCTGCTTCAACCCGCTGGTGTCGCTCCCCGACGCCGGCTACGTGCGCACCGCGCTCGAGCGGCTCGAGTTGTTCTGCGTCATCGACTTCTTCCTCTCCGAGACGGCGCACCACGCCGACGTGGTGCTCGCCGGCAGCCTGCAGGAAGAGGAAGAAGGCGTCACCTGCAACGTCGAGGGGCGCGTCCTCCACATCCAGCAGCGCCGTCGACCCGCCGGGCGAGGCGCGTCGCGACAGCGAGATCCTCTGCGAGCTCGGTCGCCGCCTCGGCCGCCCCGAGCTCTTCCCCTTCCAGCAGCCGCGCGAGATCTTCGACGAGCTGCGCGAGGCCTCGCGCGGCGGCATCGCCGACTACTACGGCATCACCTACGAGAAGATCGACCGCGAGCTCGGCGTCTTCTGGCCCTGCCCGAGCGAGGACCACCCCGGCACGCCGCGCCTCTTCGAAGGCAACCGCTTCTTCCACCCCGACGGCAAGGCGCGCTTCGTCGTCCCCGAGTACCGCGAGAGCGGCGACCCGGTGAGCGCCGAGCACCCCGTCTACCTCACCACCGGCCGCGTCGTCAGCCAGTACCTCTCGGGCACGCAGACGCGGCGCATCGGACCGCTGGTCGACCAGGCGCCGCAGCCGCGCGTGGAGATCCATCCGCGGCTGGCGGGAGAGCTGGGCATCGCCGACGGCGACTGGGTGCGCATCGAGACCCGCCGCGACGCGATGACGCTGCAGGCGCTGGTGGTCACCACCATCCGCCCCGACACCGTCTTCATCCCCTACCACTGGCCGGGGCGGCGCAGCGTCAACCGCCTCACCCACCGCACCCTCGACCCGCGCAGCAAGATCCCCGAGTACAAGGTGTCGGCCTGCCGGCTGCGGCGCGCCGACGGACCGCCGGCGGAGGTGGACGCGCCGTGAGCGAGCTGCAGTTCTACGTCGACCCTTCGCGCTGCATCGGCTGCCAGGCCTGCGTCAACGCCTGCGCCGAGTGCGACACCCACCGCGGCGTGCCGATGATCCACGTCGACTACCTCGACCGCCGGCACTCGATCGCCACCGTGCCCACCGTCTGCATGCACTGCGACGACCCCACCTGCGCCCAGGTGTGCCCGGCCGACGCCATCAAGAAGGGGGCCGACGGCGTCGTCCACTCGGCGCTCAAGCCGCGCTGCGTCGGCCTGCAGCAACTGCGTGCTCGCCTGCCCGTTCGGCGTGCCGCGGATGTTCGTCGCCATCGAGCAGATGATGAAGTGCGACCTCTGCTACGACCGCACCTCCGCCGGCGGCCGTCCGATGTGCGCCACCGTCTGCCCCAGCCAGGCGCTCGCCTTCGTGCGCCCCGAGACCATGGCGCGCGACCGCCGCGAGGTGCCGACCAACGTCTTCTGGTTCGGCAACGAGCGGGTGACGACGAAGGTCTTCTACATGGTGCCGCCGGAGGTCGCCGAGGTGCGAGTGGACGTGGTCGACTTCATGTGGGAGGAGCGATGAGTCGCGACGACGAGCGCGAGCCGCTGTGGCGCGAGGAGCTGTCGGTGTTCGCCGCCGACGAGCGCTACGTCGGACGCCGGCAGTTCGCGAAGTTCCTGGTGCTCACCAGTCTGGGCATGTTCGCCGGCAACCTCTGGCTGCTCGCCAAGGGCCTCTTCGGCCGGCCGCGGCAGCGCCTGCCCGAGGTGCCGGTCGCCGGCCTCGCCGAGCTGCCGGTGGGCGGCGTCAAGACCTTCGCCTACCCGGGGCCGGACGACCCCTGCCTGCTGGTGCGCTACGCCGAGGACCGCTGGGCGGCGTACAGCCAGAAGTGCACCCACCTCTCCTGCGCCGTCTACTACGCGAGCGACTCGCGGCGGCTGGTCTGCCCCTGCCACCACGGGTTCTTCGCCGTCGAGGACGGCCGCGTCCTGCAGGGGCCGCCGCCGCGGCCGCTGCCGCGGGTGGTGCTGCGCCGCCGGGGAGGCCAACTGCTGGCGGTCGGCCTCGACCTGCAGGGGGGCGCGGAGGAACGAGCTTGACGCGCAAGGGACCGCTCTACCCGCCGCAGCGGCGCGAGCTCACCGCCGTCGACGGGGCGCTCGCCCTGCTGGCGATCCTCCTCGTGGTGCAGATGTGGCTGCTCACGGCGGCGCTCGAGGCCTTCCTCGCCGGGCATCGGGAGACGGCGCTCCCGGCGGCGATCGTCTCGGGCATTCTCTTCGCCGGCTGCTGCGGTCTCTACGTCTTCGTCCGCGGGCTCGACCGCCGGGTGCGGCGCGCCGCGGACGGCGCCCGGCGCGGGTCCGCGGAATGAGCCGCCCGGCGGTTTTGTTGTAGACGAGGCCGCGAAGCCCGCAGGAGATTGGCGAGACCGGTTGCAAGCCGGCCGGCTTGCGGCTATCCTTGGCGGCCCTTTCTGGAGGACGAAATCGTGAAGCCCGACATCCATCCTGAGCTCCACCTGGTCAACGCGGTGTGCGCCTGCGGCAACGCCTTCCAGGTCCACTCCACGCACGACGAGCTGCGGCTCGAGATCTGCAACGAGTGCCACCCCTACTTCACCGGCAAGCAGAAGCTGATCGACACCGCCGGCCGCGTCGAGCGCTTCAAGAAGCGCTTCGAGGCGACCCAGCAGAAGCAGGCCGCCGCCGCCCAGAAGCAGGCTTAGCTGCCGCCGCCGCATCGACTCGAGGGCCGCTCCCGCGTGGAGCGGCCCTTGTCGTTTGTGGTGACGTACCGCTGACCTGCGAGGCCGAACGACCATGATCGAGAAACTCGCCGAGCTCGAGAAGACCCACGACGAGCTGACCGCCCGCCTCACCGACCCGGCGGTGCTGTCCCAGCCGGCGCAGGTGCGCGAGGTGTCGAAGGCGCTCGCCGACCTCGAGCCGGTGGTGCGGCTCTATCGCGAGCTGCGCGCCGTCGACCGCCAGCGCGTCGAGAACCAGGAGCTGCTCTCCTCGCTGGGCAAGGGCGACGAGCTCGCGGCGCTGGCCGAGGAAGAGCGCACGAGCCTCGAGGCGCGCCGCGAGGCGCTGCTCGCGGACTTGAAGCGCGAGATCGCGCCCAAGGACCCGCGCGACGGCCGCAACGTCGTGCTCGAGATCCGCGCCGGCACCGGCGGCGACGAGGCCTCGCTGTTCGCCGCCGAGCTCTTCCGCATGTACACCCGCTACGCCGAGTCGCAGGGCTGGAAGGTCGAGGTCATCGATCTCTCGGAGTCCGGCGTCGGCGGCATCAAGGAGGTCTCCGCCATCGTCGAGGGGCGCGGCGTCTGGCGCCGCTTCAAGCTCGAGGGGGGCGTGCACCGCGTCCAGCGCGTGCCGTCCACCGAGGCGCAGGGGCGCATCCACACCTCGGCGGTGACGGTGGCGGTGCTCGCCGAGGCCGACGACGTCGAGGTCAAGGTCGAGGAGAAGGACCTGCGGGTCGACCGCTTCTGTGCCTCGGGGCCCGGCGGCCAGGGCGTCAACACGACCTACTCGGCCGTGCGCTTGACGCACCTGCCCAGCGGCCTGGTCGTGAGCTGCCAGGACGAGCGCAGCCAGATCAAGAACAAGGCCAAGGCGCTACGCGTGCTCAAGGCGCGCCTGTTCGAGATGGAGTATGCGAAACAGCACGCCGCCGAGGCCGAGGAGCGCCGCAAGATGGTGGGCAGCGGCGACCGCTCGGAGAAGATCCGCACCTACAACTTCCCCCAGAACCGCGTCACCGACCACCGGATCGGGCTGTCGGTGCATCAGCTCGACGCCGTGATGCAAGGGCGCCTCGACCCGCTCCTAGAGCCGCTGGCGCAGCACTTCGAGGCCCAGCAGCTCGCGACCGAGACGGCGCGCGCCTGACGCAGCGCGAGCTCGGAGGGGGCGTAGACTGCCGTCTATGACCAAGACCGAGATCCGAGAAGAAGCCCTCAAGCTGCCGCCCGAGGAGCGCGCGGAGCTGATGGAGGCGCTCAACGTCAGCCTGCTCGAGGAGCCGCTCGCCGACTGGCAGCGGGAGCTTCTCGACGAGCGGCTCGACGCCTTCGAGCGCGACCCGGGCAACACGCGATCGTGGGAGGAGGTCAAAGCGAGTCTCAGCCGCAGCAAGAGCGCATGAGGCTCCGGCTCACCCCGCTCGCCGCCCTGGACGTCGCCGAGGCGCGCGATTGGTACAGCGAGCAAGACCATCAGCTAGGCGACCGATTCGAACAGGCCCTCGACGACACCTTCGTCAACATCCTCCAGCATCCCCGCGCTTTTCCCATAGTCCGCCGCAAGACCCGGCGGGCCATGATGATCGGCCCCTTCTCCGCATTTCAGGTCTTCTACCGCGCAGAGAGCACCGACTTGGTTGTCGTCGTTGGCGTGATCCACGGCTCGCGCCACCCCAAGCACTGGAAGCGCCGCAGCTGACCATTCGAGACGCGCTCGCAATGGCTCGTCAGCGACTGGGCCTGGTTGCCTTCGCCAGCCCGCGCGAGGCGCACCTGCTGCTGGGGCACGTGCTCGGGTTGGGCGAGGCTTCGCTGTTGGCGCGGGACGACATGGAGGTGGGCAAGGAGGACGGGGCCCGCTTCGCGACGCTGATCGAGCGGCGGCTCGCCGGCGAGCCCGTGGCATACCTGATCGGCAGCAAGGAGTTCTTCGGCCGGCAGTTCGCGGTCGATCGCCGCGTGCTGGTGCCGCGGCCGGAGACCGAGCACCTGGTCGAAGCGGCGCTCGCGCTGGCCGCGTCGCTGCCGCCGCGACCACGGATCCTCGACATCGGCACCGGGTCGGGCTGCATCGCCGTGACGTTGGCTTTGGAGCTGCCGGCGAGCCAAGTGACCGCCACCGACCGGTCGCCCGCGGCGCTCGTCGTGGCGCAGGGAAACGCGAATGCGCTGGGCGCTCGCGTCGATTTCGTCGCCGCCGAGTGGACCGCCCCGCTGTGTGTCAGGGGCTTCGATCTCGTCGTCTCCAACCCGCCGTACCTCGACCCGTCCGGACCGGTGATGCCGGAGGTCGCGGCGTGGGAGCCCGCCTCGGCGCTGTGGGCCGGCACCGGCGGCCTCGACGCCTACCGCGAGCTGCTCGCCGACCTCGCGGCAGCACGGCCGGGGACGCCGCTCCTGCTCGAGATCGGCCTCGACCAGGCGGCACCGCTCGCCGAGCTTGCCGCGAGCGCCGGCTGGCAACTCGCCGCCGTCCACCGCGACCTCGCCGGCATCGAGCGCGTCGTCGAGCTGCGGCGTGGCTGAGCTAGGCCGGAGCCGGCGGCGGCCTCGGCCCGCCCAGTCGTCCCGCGTGCCCGGTAAGGGGGTTCAGGGCTCGAGCCGAGCCGCGCGGGCGTAGGTCACGATGAGGCCCTTGGGGTCGAACCCGAGCCAGGCGCCTGCCAGCCGCCCGTCGGGCGCCACTGCGAGGGCCATGTCGAGGCGCCCGGCGCGTCCCGGGTAGCGGTGCAGGGCGAGGGGCGAACCGACGACGGCGCCCTCGCCGTCCAAGTGGACGAGCGTGGGCGAGTGGGCGCCGCGTAGCTTCGACATCCAAACCGCCGCGAACCCGCCTCCCGGCAGGGCAGCCAGGACCGGGCTGAAGTTGGCGTCGCCGTCGCCGGCGGAAAGGTCGAGCCGCTGGGCCAGCGGCCTGCCGGCGCGGTCGATCCGCTGCCCGTAGACCCGCGCCGCACCCCCTGCTCCTTTCAGCTTGCACTCCCAGGCGGCGAGGAAGCTGCCGTCGGCCGCCGGGGCGACCGTGGCGTGCGTACAGTCGCTTCCCGTCACCGCGCCCAGCGCGAATGCCGCCCCGCTGGGCCGGCCTTTGGTGAAAGCCCTGGCCGACACCTGCTTGTCGTCTCCCCCGTGGGCCGTCTCCCAGGCCACCACGAGCCCCTCGCCGGCGACGGCGAGGGCCGGGTGGCGGCCGGCCGTTCCCGCCTCGAGAACGTCGCCCAGTCGGCCCCCGCCGTCGACCGAACGCGCGCGCACCGCCCAGTCGGCCTGCCAGGCGACCCAGGTCGTCTCGCCGCTGACCGCGAGCGCGGGCTCGCCCGGCTGGTCGGTCCCGGCAGCGATCTCTTGCGGCGGCGCCAGCGCCTTGCCGTCGGCGCCGAAGTGGCCGAGCAACACACGGTTCGAGATCGGCTTTCGGACGTCGTGGTAGATCTCGAGGGTCCGATGCACCAGCCGTTCGGTCCAGGCCATCAGGAAGGTGCCGTCGGGGCGCACGACCACCTGCGGCTCGTGCTGTTCGCGCAGGTCGGCGACGAACACTTTGCCCGGGGGATGCGCATCGTTGGCGGCGAGCACCACCTCGCCACCCTTGGCGGCGCCGGTGGTGTCGAAGAAGTGCGCGACCAGCCCCTTCTTGGGCTCGTTCCAGACCAGCACCGCTCCGTCAGGCAGCAGGCCCACCACGGGGGTTTCTTGGTGTGAGCCTGGAAGGGCGGCCGGGTCGGCACCGGTGGCGAGGTCTTCCAGAGGCACCAGCCGCGCCGCATGTAGGGGCACCGCCGCCGCGAAAATGGTCGCTCCGACCCACACTGCTGTCACCCGTCGCATGTCGAGGTCCTCCTGTCTGCCACCATCGCGCCCATGTTAGGCCGTCGCGGCGGGTCATGCTCACGCGGCACGCTTCCTGCTCCGCAACCATCCGCCGCGGCCTCGCCTGTGCACTTGCCTTGTAGACCCCAGGGCCATCGGCCAAACTAGCGCGCCACTATGGACCGTTTCCGCATCCACGGCCCCAGCCGCCTCGTCGGCACCGTTGCCGCCAGCGGCGCCAAGAACGCCGCGCTGCCGGCGCTCGCGGCGACGTTGCTCGCCGACGAGCCGGTGGTGCTGCGCCGGGTGCCCAAGGTGCGCGACATCGCCACCATGCGGCGCCTGCTCGGCTACCTCGGCGTCGACAGCCACGACCGCGACGGCGCGGTGCGCCTGATCCCCAACCACGACGGCGCCTCGTTCGAGGCGATGTACGACATGGTGAAGACCATGCGCGCGAGCGTGCTGGTGCTCGGCGCGCTGCTGGGCCGCCGCCGCCGCGCCCGCGTCTCGCTGCCCGGCGGCTGCGCCATCGGCGTGCGGCCGATCGACCAGCACCTCAAGGGGCTCGACGCCCTCGGCGCGCAGATCAAGCTCGAGCACGGCTACGTGCTGGCGGAGACCAAGCGCCTCTGCGGCGCCCGCTTCCGCTTCGACGTGCAGACCGTCACCGGCACCGAGAACCTGATGATGGCGGCCGCGCTCGCCGACGGCGAGACGGTGCTCGAGAACTGCGCCCGCGAGCCCGAGGTGGTCGACCTCGCCAACCTGCTCAACGCGATGGGCGCGCGCATCGAAGGCGCCGGCGAGGAGACCATCCGCATCGAGGGCGTCGACCAGCTCGGCGGCGCCGAGCACGAGATCATCGGCGACCGCATCGAGGGCGGCACCTACCTCGTCGGCGCGGCGATGACCGGCGGCGACGTGACGCTCACCGGCGCCGCGCCCGCCGACCTCGGGCCGCTGCTCGAGACCCTCGCCGCCATCGGCGCCGACATCTCCGCCGGCGAGGCGGGCATCCGCGTCAGCCGCAACGGCCCGCTGCGCGCGCACGACGTCGCCACCGCGCCCCACCCCGGCTTCCCCACCGACCTGCAGGCGCAGTACCTGGCGCTGATGACGCAGGCCGAGGGCACCTCGCGCGTCACCGAGACCATCTTCGAGAACCGCTTCCAGCACGTCGCCGAGCTGCTGCGCATGGGCGCCGACATCCAGATCGAAGGGCGCGAGGCGGTCGTGCGCGGACCGCGCCCGCTCTCCGGCGCCACCGTCATGGCCACCGACCTGCGCGCCTCCGCCTGCCTGGTGGTGGCCGGCGTCGCCGCCGCCGGCGAGACGGTGGTAGACCGCATCTACCACCTCGACCGCGGCTACGAGGGGATGGAGCTCAAGCTGCAGAGCCTCGGTGCGCGCGTGGAACGCGTCGCGGCGCCATGAGCCCGGTGACGGCGCGACGCTCCCTCCCACCGCTCATCCTCCTCGCCCTCGGGCTGCCAGCCGCCGCCCCGCCTGCCGCGGCGCAGGCCGGCGTCGAGCGGCTCGCCGAGGTGCACCGCGCCGCCACGCCGGCGGCGGCGTTGGCAGCCGCCGATCGCCTCGCCGCCGAGCCGGGCGCGAGCGAGCTGGGCATCGACTACCTGCGCGGCAACCTGCTCGAGCTCCTGGGGCAGCCGGGCGAAGCGGCGAAGGCGTTCGCCCTGGCGATGCAGCGCGCGCCGGCGCTCGCCCCCTACTGCCGGCTGCGGCTCGCGCGCCTGCAGGCGGACAAGCACCCGGAAATGGCGGCCGGCCTGCTGGCGCCGCTGGTCTCCCGCCGCTCGCCGCCGGCACTGCGCCACCAGGCGGCGTCGCTGCTACACCGCTCGCTGCGCGCCGGCGGCGACTGCCGCCTCCTCGGCGGGCTCGACTGGGAAGCGCTCACCGCGGCCGACCGCCGCACGCTGGCGGTGGCGCGCGCCGACTGCGCGCCGGCGGGCGGCCGGCGCGTCGCCGAGCTCACGCGGCTCGCCGAGGGGCCCGCCGACGAGGCGGCGTGGGACGCCGCCGTGCGGCTCTCCGCGCTGAGCCGGGCGGAGATGACGCCCGAGGTCTCGCTCGCGCTCGGGCGCGCCTTCCAGCGGATGCGGCAGCCCGAGCTCGCGAGCTCCTTCCTCAGCCCGCTCGTCTCCTCGCTGCCGGCGCAGCTGCGCGAGGAGCGTCACGTCGAGGCCTTCGAGCTGCTGGCGATGGCGCAGGTGGCGCGCGACGCCTACCGCAGCGCCGTCGGCGCTTTCGCCCGCATGGCGGAGCGGGTGGCGCGCGCCGACCAGCGCGCCCGCGCCCACTACAACGAGGGCATCGCCCGCGAGCTCGCGGCCGACCGCGTCGGCGCCCTGCACGCCTACGTGCGCGCCGCCAACCTCAGCGCCAACAGCGAGTGGACGAGCGCCTCCCTCCTCGCCGCCTGCCGCGTGCAGTGGCTGCTCGGCCGCAAGAACGACGCGCAGCACACCTTCGACATCCTGCGCTCGCGCCGCGAGTGGAGCGGCCCCGCCGCCGATGCGGCCGTGTTCCTCGCCGTCTCGCAGCTCGCCCGTGGCGAGGCGGGCAACGCGCCGCTGCTGCTGCAGCAGGCGGTGCAGCTGCGCGGCACGAGCGAGCCGGAGACCGCCTACTGGATCGGCCGCGCCGACGAGGCGCAGGGCGAGATGGCGGCGGCGCTCGCGCAGTACCTGCGCCTGCTGCGCGAGATCCCCTACCACCCGCTCACCGCCGAGGCGCGGGTGCGGCTCGCCGCCCCGGCGATGGTGCCGGCGGTCAAAGCCGCGGTCGAGCGCTGGCGGCGCTCGACCCGCGCCGAGGACCGCCTCGCCGCCTGGCTGCTGCTCCCCGCCGGCGACCCGCAGCGCGAGCCTTTGCGGCTCTCGCTCTACCAGCGCTGGGCGCGCGATCGCCGCCTCGCCCCCTACTTGAAGCTGGCGCCGGTCGAGGCGGAGCTGTGGCCGCTGTGGCAGGCGGCCTTCGACAACCCCGAAGACCGTGTGTTGGCCCTCGGCGGCTGGCGCGAGGTGAGCGAGGACACCATCACCCGCCACTTCCCGCTGCGCCAGCCGGCGCTCGCCTTCACCGCCGCGCAGCGGCTGCTGCTCGCGCGCGACCCCGGCCGCGCGCTGGCGCTGGCGCAGGAGGCCGCGGCGCCGGCGCTCGCCGCCGCACCGCCGCAGCTGCTGCCGCTGGCGCTGCGCGAGGTGCTCTTCCCGCGCCCCTGGCCGCAGCGCGTGCAGGCGGCGTCGCGACGCGGCGCCGTGGAGCCGGCCCTGCTCTGGGCGCTGATGCGCGAAGGGAGCCGCTTCGACACCACGGCGATGAGCGCCTGGGGCGGCCGCGGGCTGCATGCTGCTCGACCCGGCGAGCGCCGAGCGGGCGGCGCCGGCCGCCGGCATCGGCAAGGTGCGCCCCGACGACCTCTACGACCCCGAGGTCGCGATCAGCGTCGGCGCCGCGCGGCTCTCCCAGCTCGGCGCGACGTTCCAGGGGCGGCCGGCGCTGGTGCTGGCGGCGCACCTCGTGGGCACGCAACAGGCACGGCTGTGGGCGTCGTGGTGCACCAGCAACGACACCGCCGAGTCGCTGGCGAAGATCGGCAACACCGAGGTGCGCACGACCGTCGCCCGCGTGCTGGGGGCACAGATGGCGTACCGCGAGTTGAAGCCGTAAACGGCACGCCGCTGACGCGTCTGGCGCGCGCGCGGGCGGCCGCGCGCCGGTGCTACGATCCCGCGCCGTGATCCTCGGCAATCGGACGCGGATGCCACGGACGTTTCGGCTGCTCCTCGCCCTCGCCGCGTTCGGCAGTGGAGCCGCCGTGGCCGCCCCGGCGCCGGCGCCGCAGCAGCCGCCGGCGGCCGCCGAGGCGACGCTGCGCGACCGCATCGTCGCCGTCGTCGACGGCGACCCCATCCTGCGGTCCGACGTCGAGCGCGCGCTGGCGCTCGGCACGGCGCCGCCGCCGACCGGCGTGAGCGAGCGCGACCAGCGGCGCCGCGTGCTCGACGGCCTCATCGAGGAGCGCCTGCGCATCCACGAAGTGGAGCGCTACGGCTTCGAGCAGGTGCCGGTGGAGCTGATCGCCAAGCAGGTGGAGACGATCCGCGCGCGCTTCCCCTCCGACGAGGCGTTCCGGCAGCGCCTGCAGGCGCTCGGCATGACGATGGAAGGCCTCGAGCAGCTCGTCGCCCAACAGCTGCAGGTGCTCGTCTACGTCGACGAGCTGCTCGGCGCGCGCGTCTTCGTCGGCCTCGAGGAGATCGAGGCCCATTACCACGCCACGCTGGTGCCGCAGCTGCGCGTCGCCGGCCAACCGGTACCGCCGCTCGACGAGGTCCGCGAGCAGATCCGCGAGGTCCTGCGCCAGCAGCGGCTCAACGAGGAGCTGCTGCGCTGGACCGCCGAGCTTCGCCGCGGCGCCGACGTCGAGGACTACTTCGACCGCCCCGAGCGCGAGCTGCCGCCCAAGGTCGGCGTGCGGCCGTAGGGTGCGCTTCAGCTCGCGAAGATCGACCGCAGCGGGATCGCGAGCCCGGGCAACCGCGGCGTCGTCAGCACGTCCTCGTCGCGCAGGGACAAGAGGAGCGCCCTGCCGTACCTCCCGCCCTCCGAGCGGAAGACCTTGACCGTCTCCGCGTCCGGGTCGACGAGCCAGTACTCCGGCACACCGGCGCGCTCGTAAAGCCCGCGCTTGAGCACCTCGTCCTGGCGGCGGCTGCTCGCCGAGACGACCTCCACGACGAGATCGGGCGCGCCACGCGCGTTGTCCGGTGTGACGATGCCCGCTCGCTCGCAGCTCACGAACAGGAGATCCGGCTCGACGACGTCATGAGTCGAGAGGATCACGTCGTACGGCGCGAAGAACACCTCGCCGAGAGCCCGCTCCCTGACGAAGGCGTCGAGCAGACGGTTGAGCTCACGCAGCGTGCGCTGGTGCCGCGTGCTCGGCGCGGGAGTCATGAAGTGCTCCCCGTCGATGAGCTCGTGCCGCCGCCCATCGTCGGGGAACAGCACGAGCTCCTCGTAGGTGAGCTTCGTCGCGTGCTGCGGCATCGTGCGCCCCATCCTCGCGCCCTCCATGATGGCATGGGTAGCCCCTCCGGCTACACAAACGGATTCGGGCGGCGGTTCCTGTCGTCCGCGCCCGCTCACCTTCACCGTGCCGCTCCGAGGTAGACCCGGTCGGGGTTCTTGGGATCACCGGGCTTACAATGGAGATGTCATGAGCGAAGAGCCGCGACGCCGTATCTCCCGCCGCCCGCGCGGCCAGGACGTGCTGGCCGACGTCGCCATCCTGCAGCGCACACTCAACCGTCTGCGTGGGGGGGCGCTCGTGCCCAAGGGCGTCTACCGCTTCGAGCGGCACGAGGAGGCAGACGAGTGGATGGTCCGCCAGATCGCGAGTACTCACGGGCGCCTGAGCTCGAAGACGTCGTCGGCCTCTGCCGGTCGCTGAATCGCGAGCGGGCGCGCTATCTGCTCATCGGCGGCTGGGCCGTCATCCTGCACGGCTCGGTGCGCACTACGAAAGACATCGACTTGCTCGTCGACCCGTCGGCCGCCAACGTTCAGGCGATTCGCCGGGCGCTGGCCGATCTGCCCGACAACGCTGTCCGCGAGCTCGGCGACGGCGAGGTCGCCAAGTACGGAGTCGTGCGCGTTGCCGATGCAGTGGTCGTCGATCTGATGGCGTCGGCGTGCGGCATCACCTTCGAGCAGGCGGTAGCCGATGGAGGCAGCGACCAAGTCGTCGTCGAGGGAGTGCCGATCGCGGTGGCGAGCAAGGAGCTCCTCGTCCGCACCAAGCAGACAATCCGCCCGTCTGACGCGGCCGACGTGAACTACCTGAGAGCCTTGATGGCCGAGGAGCAACGGCGGCGCGACGGCGGGGACTGAGCGCGTCGACCCGGACCGCCGAGCTGCGCCGCAGCGCCGACGTCGAGGACTAACTTCGACCGCCCGGCGCCAGCTACCGCCCAGATCGGCGTGCGGCCGTAGGGTGCGCTTCAGCTCGCGAGCTACTCGAGCCGCCGAAACGAGACGCCGACGAGCTCGTAGATCGAAGCGGCCCGGCGATCCGCAGTCACCAGCGTCGCCCCGGCGCGCTTCGCGGTGAGCGCCACCAGCGCGTCGTACACCGCACCGCCGATGCGACCCGCGCCGGCGAGGAGAGCGAGCATCTCCTTCTGCTCGCCTGGGCTCGGGGGCGCCAGGACCTGGAGAAGCGGTCCGAGCCAGGTGACCACGAGCTCGGCAGGCGCCCGGTCGGCGGCGGAAAGCCGGTCAGCACGGAATAGGTCTCGAGCCGCGCATGGGCGGGAATCGCCGTGCCCTCGTCGAGGACCCTGACCGCCTGTTCGTTCAGCGCGTGCCAATCGCCAAACGCGGCGATCGCCACCGAGCTGTCGACGGCGATCACCGCCGCATCGCCTCTACGATCGCGCGGACGTCGTCGGCGCCCAAGCGGGGAAGCGGCTCGTCGGTGGTAGCGACCAGACCCTTGCCCCGGCGGACGAGCCGCATCGGCGTCGGGCTCGGCTCCAGCTCCAGACGGCCCTCGCGCACGCGAATCTCCAGCTCCATACCCCCCTCGAGCCCCAGCTCGTCGCGAAACAGCTTGGGCACGACCAGCCGGCCGGCGGCATCGATGGTGACCTTCATTGGTAGAAGATTGCCATGGTATGTCAATGCCAGCAGCCGGCGACAGACGCACGGTCAGCTCCCAACAGCCGCGGTCCAGGGTATGGCGTGCTGCGGTCGAGTCCTCGATGATCGCTATACTCGCTGTACGGATTAGGCACGCATGACCTGGAAGGAACGCATCACTCGCGATCCGGCGATCTGCCACGGAAGGCCCTGTATCCGCGGTACCCGGATCATGGTCTCTGTGGTGCTCGACAACCTGGCGGCCGGCCTTTCCCCCTCCGAGATCGTCGTGGAGGTATCCGCCTCTTACCCTCGACGACGTCCAAGTTGCCGTGTCCTACGCGGCTAACACACACGCGCAGCTCGTTCGAGCCGCGAGCTTCCCATGGCATGTCAATGCCAGCAGCCGGCGACAAAGCGCACGGTCAGCGGCGCCCCTGCTCGACAGGGCGTGATCGGCGAGGGTGCCGGCGCAGCCGGCAACGGGCGCCCTGGTGGTGAGCAGCTCTCCGCGAGGCTTTCCCCGCAGGTGCGGGCAGCACTGGTACACGCCGCCGTCGACGGTGATCGTGTCGAGCCGCCGCCCGCCGAGCGCGGTGCCGACGAGGAAGCCGTGCTCGAGCTTCCAGGCAGATCGTGGCAGCGCTCGACCAATCGAAAGAGCGAGTTTGGACCCCGCACGCCTACTGTGGACTCTAGGGGATCTGCACGACACGACGCGCGAAGCCCTCTTGCTCGATCTGGTTGGCTCGCAGACACCGGACCCCCTGCCCGAGCCGCGAAGCTCGCGGCAAAGGGTAGGGCGTCGGGGGACAGGATGACCGGCTCTCGGATTAGAGGCTGACACCTCATCTCTTGCGCTGTATCCGCCGAGCACTCACAATGGGTGAGTACCGAGGCTCGCGTTCCGTCGGCAAGTCGGGGTCGCAACGGGCAAGGAGTTGGCCAGCCCAGGGCGTGCCCAACCACAACCATCGCCACCGCGCGCATTTTTGAGGCCTGAGACGGCGTTCGTATCGCACGGTCACTCCAGCCCTACGCTCAAGTGGAGATGTAAAGCCATATGTCCCTTGCCCTCAACAAGCCCAAACTCGACAATCTCGCCGACGAAATCTGGAAGTCGGCCGAGCGGCTGCGCGGCAAGTTCAAGCCGTATGAGTATCAGAATGTCGTTCTGCCGATCATCGTGATCCGTCGCCTTGAGTGCGTGCTGATCAAGTGGCGGGAGGAGAAGGCCGCCGAAGTTCTCGCCAAGCGGCCGAAGCTGACTGAGAAGGAGCTGGCCAAGCTTGTGAAGGGCTTGGAGACGAGCACGGCGCCGTTCTCCAACAAGACCGGTTGGACGCTGCGTCGGGTGTACGAGGAAGACCATACGCTCCTCGACGAGAACTTCCGCGCCTACATCAACGGGTTCTCAAAGAACGTCGACGACATCATCGAGCACTTCAACTACCGGGCCACCATCGGGCTGATGGTGAAGAACAACCGGCTGGCCCCGATCCTGAACCAGTACAAGGAGCTGGAGCTCGGGCCTGAGAAGCTATCTCCGCTGGAGATGGGGTACGTCTACGAGGAGCTGCTGCGGCGCTTCTCGGAGCAGAGCGGCGAGGACGCTGGGGAGCACTTCACCCCGCGCGAAGTCATCCGGCTGATGGTGGAGCTGCTCGACATCCCGATCCCCGACCGCCACATCTCCATCTACGACCCGGCCTGCGGCACGGGCGGGATGCTCTCGGTGGCGAAGGAGCACCTTCTCGACCGCGCCGCCACGCCGGCACAGCGCGCGAACGTCGAGAGGTTCGTGACTGTCCACGGCGAGGAGCTGTCGCCCACGAACTACGCCATCTGCCAAGCCGACCTCCTGATCAAGAACGACCAGCAGACCAAGGTGCATCTCGGCAACTCGCTGATCCCGCACGACCCGCATAGCCGGGAGCCGGGCGATCAGTTCCCGGAGCCCAAGTTCAAATTCGACTTCATGCTCTCCAATCCGCCCTTCGGCGTGACCTGGGGCGGCAAAGACGGCTACGAGGCCGAGGCGCGCAAGCTGAGTAAGACCCGCTACCGGGCCGGGATGCCGCGGGTCAACGACGGGGCCTTGCTCTTCCTGCAGACCATGCTGGCCAAGATGAAGGAGCCGGATAAGGGTGCCAGCCGAATCGCGATCATATTTAACGGCTCGCCGCTCTCCAACGGCGATTGCGGGCAAGGTGAGAGCGAGATCCGGCGCTGGCTTCTGGAGAACGACTGGCTCGACGCTATCGTAATGCTGCCCGACGAGCTGTTCTACAACACCGGCATCTACACTTACATCTGGCTGCTGCGGAACGACAAGCCGGCGTCGCACAAGGGCCGGGTGATGCTGGTCGACGCCCGCCAGCAGTTCGAGAAGGAGCCCAAGTCCTTCGGCAACAAGCGCAACCGCATCACCGACGCGCACCGCGCCTGGATCGAGGCCCGCTACCGCGACGGCTGGAAGGCCGGCTTCGCCGACGAGCGGGTCAAGATCTTCCGGCGCGAAGACTTTGCGTACCACAAGGTGAGCGTCGTCTTCTGGCAGTCCGACAAGGACGACACGCCGGCCATCGTTACCGAGCCATACGAAAAGGCCTTCACGATGGCGAACCTGAAAAGGGATCAGGAGTTCTTCGACAGCGAGCTGACCTTCCGGGTGCTCCTGAAGGTCGGCAAGGCCAAAAAGACAGCCACTCTGGCGCTCGGCCCAAAGGACAATGCAGCCAAGATGTTTAGGGCCCTGATGCATGACAAGCCCGAGGTTCTCGCTGTGGAGTGGACACACCGCCACTACGTCAAGGACGATGAGTACATCTCGCACGGAGAGGACATCCAGGCCTTTCTGCACCGCGAGATCGCAAAGCCGATCATCCGCTGGGAGGACAGCCCGCAGCTCGGCTACGAGATCCTTCCCAACAGGTACTTCTACCGCTACCGGCCACCCACACCAGCGAAAGACCTACTCGCCGAGTTCTGGCGTCTGGAAAAGGAAGCCGAGAAGATGCTCAAGGGGTTAGCAACGTGACGGAACCAGCGTCAACCGACCTGGCCAACTACGTGACTTGGCCCCTAGATCGCGTCAAGGATCACGCCTCGAAGATTGGTAGTGGGGTCACACCAACGGGAGGGGCGACATCGTATTGCGCCTCGGGTGTGCCGTTGCTTCGCAGCCAGAACGTGTACCCGGATGGCTTGAGGTTAGATGACGTTGCTTTTATTGACGAGAACGTTCACGCTAAGATGGCGAGCTCTCAGCTAAGAGCCAATGATGTACTACTCAACATTACGGGGGCCTCGATCGGGCGCTGCACCTTCGTTCCGGAGGACTTTGGTGACGGCAATGTGAACCAGCACGTCTGCATAATTCGCCCAACCCACCGGCTTGACCATCGATACCTTGCTTATTGCCTTGCCTCGCCTTGGGGCCAAGATCAGATCCTCTCCGCCTTCACTGGAGCATCGCGGCAGGGCCTGGGCCAACGTGATCTTGGGGAACTCCGTATCCCACTCCCGGACAGGCCCACGCAAGAGCACATCGTGGCGCATCTGGATGCGAGCCGCGAGGCGATCGACGCGGCGGTGGCGGCAAAGGGGCGGCAAATTGAGGCGCTTGCAGCCATGGCCAAGTCCACCATCGCACATGCCGTCAGAACCGGGCTCGCCGACAACGTGACGCTTCGGGAATCTGACGTAGAGTGGCTCGGCCAGATTCCCAAGCACTGGGGCTGTGAACACCTCAAACGCCTTGCTAAGCGCATCCAAGCGGGGGTCACACCGCCGACCGACACCCCTAGCTATTATTTGAATGGCACGATCCCGTGGTTTGCGCCTGGCAGTTTTGACGGGAACCTTGAACTGACCAAGCCGCGAAAGCTCATCAATGAGCTTGCCTTACGTGAGGGCGCGCTCAGAATGTTCCCGGCTCAATCGGTCTTTCTAGTCGGGATAGGGGCAACAATCGGCAGGGTTGGCATCGTAGATGAACCAGCGTCGTGCAATCAGCAAATCATCGGCATCGTCTGCGATCACCGACTGAGTGGACGCTTTCTCGCGTACCAAATGAAGCTCTATGAAGATGTCATTCCCGGAATAGCTGCTTCGACGACGCTTCCCATTTTCGATCAAGTGAAGACCGGTTATCTGCGAACCCTTCTGCCCCCGCCTAATGAACAGCAAACGATCTGCGAATTTTTGGATTCGAAGCTCGCCGAGATCAAGAAGGCCATCGGCACGATCAATCAGCAGATAAGCACGCTCAACTCCTATCGCAGGTCGCTGACTGACGAGTGCGTCACTGGCCGTCGGCGGGTGACCGAGGCCGACATCAAGCGAGCGCAGGCGGATGGCTAAGAGCAGGAAGCGTCCTGAGCTGACCTTTCAGCAGCACATAGCGAACTTTCTCGTCCGCGTGCACCGCTATGGCGTCCTCGAACAGGTCGACATCACCGACACCGAGCACAGCATCGCGGAAGATCAGCTCTGGGCCTTCCTCACGGCTACGCAGGCCGATCAGCTCCAGAAGCTGACCGACGATTACGGCACGGACGCGCGGCACGAGGTGGTCCGCGCGCTACGCAAGGAGTTGGAGCGCACGCCGCTCTGGCTGATCCTGCGCCACGGCCTGAAGGTGCGCGGGCTGGAGTTCCGGCTCTACTACGCGAGGCCACGCTCGGCCGAGAGCGCCGCCGCACAGAAGCACGGCGCGAACCGGATCACTTTCCGGCCGCACTTCTACTTCGGCGAGACGAACCAGGAGATCGACTTCGTCCTTTTCCTCAACGGCCTGCCCATCGTGGCGCTAGAACTGAAGCACGAGAAGAACCAGAACGTACATGATGCCGTGGCGCAGTTCGCTCGGCGTGATCATTTGCGTAGTTGCTTTCGGCATCCCTTCCTCTACTTAGCCGCCGATACCAGCGACGTAATGGCGGCTACCGACCCCTGCCGGGTTGAGAACTTCCGCTGGCACAACAGCGGGCTGACCAACACGCCGCAATCCGTTGGCGAGTACCCGATCGAGTTCCTTTACCGCGAGGTGCTGTCGAAGGACCACTTGCTCGAGGCCCTGTCGTTCTTTCTGGTGCGCGTGCCCGAGCGCGATGCCGAAGACGATCGACCCAAGCGGCGGGCCTTCACCATCCTGCCGCGGTACCACCAGAGCCGAATGGTGCGAAAGGTGGCCGACGATGCCGTATCGCACTTCGGGGCGTCCGGAGACATCGGGCGCAAGTACCTGATCCAACACTCGGCGGGCAGCGGCAAGACGCTCTCCATCTGCTGGCTCGCCGACCGGCTTCACAGCCTGTTCCGACGCGGCACCAACGAAAAGCTCGTGGACGTCGTCTTCATCCTCACAGATCGCAAGTCCCTCGACACCAACATCCGCGAGGACATCGAGAAGTTCACCCACCTGAGGGACCTGGTGGGCCTGGCGCGCAAGGCCGACGACCTCCCGCGTTTCCTGAAGGAGCGCAAGCCGATCATCGTGACGACCCAGCAGAAGTTCGCCTGGGTGCTGGAGGAGATCGAGAAGAACCCGGCATTGAAGGAACTCCGCGTGGCGTTCCTGATCGACGAGGCGCACCGCTCGCAGGAGGGACAGATGGGTGTCGCCATCCGCGTGCCGTTCCGTAAATCGGACGATCCGGATGCCGAGGATGCTGAAGACGAGGGCAAGGACGACGAGGAAAGGATCGCGAGGATCATCCGCGAGCATGACCGCAATCAGCTTTTCGTCGCCTTCACCGCAACGCCGGCCCCGGCCACGGTGGCGCTGTTTGGCGCCCCGTTCGACACCTACTCCGAGGCCGAGGCGATCGCTGAGGGCTACATTGTGGACGTGGCGGCGAGCATCATCTCGTACAAGACGCTTTACAACCTCCATTGCCCGCTAGTGCCCAAGCCGGAGGAGGAGGAGCTCTACCCGAAGGGGGTGGTCGCCAAGGCCCTGCAGAACGTGGCGTTCCAGGACGACGGCCTGATCCAGTACAAGGCCGAGGTGATGCTCCGGATCTTTGAGGAAAACGTGAAGCCGCTCATCGGCGGGCGCGCGAAGGCAATGATCGTGGCCACCTCGCGCGTCGCCGGCCTACGCTACTTCAACATCATGAAGGAGAAGCTCAGGGAGCGCGGCGCCGACTACAAGGTCCTCTACGCCTTCTCGGACTTCGTGCACCCGGAAACAAATGCGGCCATCAGCGAGTACGCCATCAACGAGCTCAAGGACGGCGAGTTGATCGAGAACCGCTTCGAGGGCGACGACTACCGTCTGATGATCGTCGCGAACAAGTTCCAGACCGGCTTCAACCAGCCGTTGCTGGCTGGCATGTTCCTCGATAAGCGCGTCGTCCACCGAAATGCGGTCCAGACCATCTCGCGTCTCAATCGGAGCCACGACGGAAAAGGGGACGTCGTGGTTGTCGATTTCACGAACAACGCGGCGGCCATCCTCAAGGCCTTCGCCAAGTACCGCAAGGGCACGCCGTTCGAGCCCGACGAGCCCGATCCCGCGCGCTGCATCCAGCTGCACGCCGAGATCCTCGCAGCGGGTCTGTTCACCCAGGTCGACGCCCAAGACTTCGTGGTTCTGGCCGCAGCAGGCACCGACGCTCAGGTGCAGTTCGCCATCAACGGCCTGCGCGTTCGGTTCCAGGCAAAGTTTCCTGCCGCCGAGGACCGAAAGAGCTACGTGTACCTGCTGGCGCGGTTCGTCAAGAGCTTCCACTTCCTCACCTGCTTCTTCACCTACGCGGGGGAGATCAAGGAGTTCGTGGCCTTTGCGGAGTATGTCGGCCCCCAGCTCATCAAGCAGGGGAGCGTCTCGGAACTGATGAAGCAGATCCGTTTGACCGAGGTGGTGAAGGCCGCCGTGGAGTACCAGGGGAAAGTGCGGAACACCGGCGGCGAGGTGAAGCTCCGTCCGGGGCGAGGCAAGAAGGGCGCGGGACCTCCGCCGCGAAAGGTGTCAGTGCAGGACATGATCGACGAGATCCGCACGAAGTTCAGTATCAGCGACGAGGAGGCTCTCTACATCAAACAAGTTACTGAGGAGAAGGTGGCGGACCCCGGGATTCGCGGCACTGTGCAAGCCCACCGGGACGACCGGATCTACCTCGAAGGGGCCTATAGAGGGCAGGTGAACGGTGAAATCAAGCTGAGCTACAACGACCTCGCCCGCTACGATGAGCTCGCCGATCCGAAGTACACCGACACCGGTGGCATCTTCGACATCATGGCAATCACCGTCATCCAGACGCATTTGATTACGGCGGTTTGAGGCGATGACCCGTCGCATCCAGGACATCCCTGAACCTGATCGCCCGCGGGAGAGGCTGCTTAGAAAGGGGGCCGCCGCCCTGAGCGATCAAGAGCTGTTGGCGGTGCTGCTCGGGAAGGGAACACCGGGCATGGACGTGTTGAAGCTCGCCGCCAAGATGTCGAAGGTCATCGATGAAAAGGGGCTCGGTGTGCAGGCTGACGATCTCCGCGAGTTCGATGGCGTCGGCGACGCGAAGGCAGCGCTGGTCCTGGCGGCCCTAGAGTACGCCCGGCGGAGGATCAAGCCAGACGGGGCGAGGATCGCAACCCCTGCCGATCTGCTGCCACAAGTGCGGCACTACGCTGACCGGAAGCAGGAGCACTTCCTTTGCGCGAGCCTCAACGGAGCGAACGAGATTCTCAGTATCCGAGTCGTGTCGATCGGGCTCGTCGACCGGACGCCGGTCCACCCTCGAGAGGTGTTCGCGGAGGCGTTGTCCGACCGCGCCTCGGCGATCATCGTCGCCCACAATCATCCGGCCGGCGGCCTGGATCCGTCGCCTGCCGACATTGAGGTAACAAGACAGCTTAAGGCCGCAGGAGTGGTAATGGGCATCGCACTCCTCGACCACATCATCTTCAATCGGACAGGATACTTCAGCTTTCTGGAGGCGGGGCGGCTGTGATGCTTCCCCCGCACGGTCGCGGCACTAGGTGCCGCCAGTCGAATCGTGGATCGCGTCGGCCGTCTCGCGGCTCTGGGGTGACGCACCCAGCCGGCGCAGTTGAGGATGTGGCTTGGGCTTGAGGGGCGACACAGCGGTCATTGGGTCCGACCCACGCCGCCGATGTGACAGGCCGAATGACATCGGGGGCCTCGTCTCGCACCTGCAGCTGTTCACGGTCTAAGCGCCGAGCAAAGCACCGGCATCGGGCCCGACACCGACGAGCGAGGACGTAGCATGGACAATCTGCTGAGAGCAGCTGTCCCCGATCCTCGGGCGCGTCGCGCCGTCGCCGAGTTGGCGGGTGCTTTCATTTCGAGCGCCCACGGCCGAAGCCCGGGCAGTTGGGTGTTTCGACGAGTTCGGGCCAGCTCTGCGCCCGCTGACGCCAAGCCTTCCCTGGTGATTCTCACAGCGCTGCGATACAGCCTGGGCATCAACGTCGGCCTCTCGGGCGGCTACGTCGAAGGCGTAGAAGTCGGGGTGGATTGGCCGACGCTGAAAGCGACGAAGCAGAGGCTCGAGGACCTTGGCTGCCGGATCACCAGGGGCTTTGACACCGTCGAAGGCGGGCGTGCGGTCTTGGTGCCCTCGGCTGACCCAGAGTCGCTCGTGCAGGCAATCGGCCTCCTTCTGCCAGCGGTCGATCCCTATGTGGCGAAGATGGTCAGAGCGGGAACGCGAACGCAAGGCGGCTCGAGAAAGCACCACGAGAGTGAGCTCGTCAGCGAGGTTTCCCAACTCCTTGGACGAGACTTGCCCAACCCGAGCTTCGACGCATCGACGGAGGTCGACGACGAGCGCCCTTTGCCGCTCCCGTCGGCAACCTGGCTCCTCACGTGGAACCCCGGCAAGTGGAGCTGGCCAGAGGACGAGCTCGATCGCCTCCTACGTACCCTCGGGGGAGACTCCGAACCTCGCGGCCGATGGAGCACCGGCGTAACCAAGGCGCTCAGGCGAGGCGACCGGTTCTATCTGGTTCGCTTGGGAAAGTCCTCACCGGGTCTGATTGCCTCCGGGCGGGTACTTGGTTCCCCTTATGAGACCGAACACTGGGCCGCCGACCGGTCGTCAACTCGCACGGCTCTCTACGCCGATATCCGCTACGACGAGCTCCTGGATCCCCGCTCCAAGGCCGTGCTGCCTCTAGAGGTTCTTGGGGAGAAGTTCCCGGACGTCGCTTGGACGCCACAGGCCTCGGGGGTGCGGATCGACGACGCAATCCTGAGCTCTTTGGAGGTCGAGTGGCAACGCCATCTGTGGTCGAGCGGCGAAGGTCCTCTTCGGCTGAGCGCGAGTATTGGGCAAATCCAAGAGAGTCTCGGCGCCTTCGACGATGCGCTCGCTGCTGGATACCGAGAAGTGCTCTTCGCGGTTGTGCATCCTGAGTACTGGGTCGTAGACGACGCTGGACGGATCGCCCCGGCGAAGTGGGCAGGGCTTCGGGGGATGACGCCGGTCGTCTACAGCGCCTTGCAGCAGCTATCCCGTGAGGAAAGCTCGCCTCGCGGCTTCAACGGCGGCCGAACTCGAAAGGCGATCGAGGGCGCGACAGGTGCCGCTTTCCAGCCGAACCCAGCCGTGGCGGCGGGGATGCTCCGGCGTTTCACGGAGCGCTTCGGATCGGATGCAGCCGGCGACGGTGTCAGCGAAACGAGGTGGTTGAAAGTGGCAAGTGCACGCCGCTACTGGTGGGTCAATCAGAGCTCTGGCTTGGAGGGCGAGCGCGCAGGCGGGTACCTGGAAGCGACGCTTACCACCGAGGGGGGCGCCAAGCCGCGCCACCATTCCGACATCGAGCGCTTGGCGAAGGGGGACATCGTCTTCTGCAACCAGCGCGGGAAGATCTCTGCCGTCGCAACGGTGTCGGGTGCGCCGCAGCAGATCTCGCGGCGCGGCCCGGTCAAGATTCGCGTCTCGGTTTCCTACGAGGCGCTGGATCCGGAGATCGCGATCCCCTCAATCGCCACGAAGGTGCTGGCCTTGCAGGGGGACTACGGCCCGATCACTCAGGTCGGGCGTCCCAAGCAGGGTTACTTGTTCCCGGTCGCGCCCGCTGCGGCGCAGGTCCTTCTCGACAGGATTTCCCCGGGCAATCGTGGCCCTGTTTCACTAGGAGAGCGCCACGTGCAACCGCAGAACGTCATCCTCTTCGGGCCTCCCGGCACTGGCAAGACATACGACACGGCTCGCCGGGCCGTGGAACTGTGCGATGAGGAGGCCCCAGCGGACCGAGCCGAGCTGATGGCGCTCTATCGCACACTCAGCGACGCGGGCCGGATCGAGCTCGTGACGTTCCACCAGTCGTTCAGCTACGAGGATTTCGTCGAGGGGATTCGGCCGGTGGTTCTTGCACCCGAGGGTGAGACAGGTAGCGTGCGGTATGAGTGTCGAGACGGTGTCTTCAAGCAGCTTTGCGCCAGTGCCTCGCGCAAGGTCACCCAGGGGACAGGGCTTGGTGATATCGATGAGGGGGTCCGCCTCTGGAAGATGTCGATTGGCCAATCCGGCGCCACCGATGACGAGGAGCTCTACGAGGAAGCCATCAACGAAGGTCTGATCACCATGGGCTGGGGCGACCCTCTGGATTTCTCCTTATGTACGGACCCGTCGGCGATAAGGAAGGAGCTCGAGGATGCGCGACCCAGCCCGGCGACGGCGAGTTCCTACGCATGGCAGGCGGTTGAAAGGTTCAAGAATCAGATGGCTGAGGGCGATCTTGTTGTCGTCTCCAGCGGTCTACATGCCTTCCGCGCAATCGGACGGATCACGGGCCCATATCAGTTTCGGGACAGGGAGAGGCACTGCCAGACGCGACAGATCGAGTGGCTTGTAGTCTTCGATACTCCTCAACCAATCGACCGCATCTATCGCCGGCAGCTCTCTCAGGCGACCATCTACCGCCTCGCGGCCGACACTACGAATCTCGAGGGGCTACGTGAGATCCTGCGCAGTCCCATGGCCGAGAGCGAAGCCTTGCCGCATGTGCTGATCATCGACGAGATCAACCGCGGCAATATCTCCAAGGTGCTCGGCGAGTTGATCACGCTCCTCGAGCCCGACAAACGAATCGGCGCGCCGAACGAGCTGCGCGTGCGCCTTCCTTACTCCGGAGAGAAGTTCGGCGTGCCGGCGAACCTGCACATCCTCGGCACCATGAACTCCGCCGATCGCTCGATTGCTCTGCTCGATACGGCGCTGCGCCGAAGGTTCACGTTCGAGGAGATGCGGCCCGAGCCTGGCGTACTGCGGGGTCTTGGGGTCGATGGCAGCCTCGGTGGCGTGGACGTCCCCCGGCTTCTGGAGGTTATGAACGACCGCATAGAGCTGCTGCTCGACCGCGACCACGCGCTCGGTCATGCCTACTTCATTTGGGCCCGAACCCTTGAAGATCTCAGGCGCATCTTCACAAGTACGGTCATCCCGCTCCTTAACGAGTACTTCTACGGGGATAGCTCGAGAGTCGCAGCCGTCTTGGGTTGTCCCTATGACGAGAGCGGGGAGCAGCGAAACAAGAGCCCTATCTTGTCGGCGCAGCCGCTGAATCGCGAAATCCTGCTCGGTGGCAGCGATACGTGGGATGCGCGGATCCGTTGCACTGTAAGCGAGCGGTTCTTGGAAGCCTCGAACGAGGCGCTCGCTGCGTTTCTGCAGGGGGTCTATCGGCCTGCCGGATTGACCGCGATTGAACCATGAGCCCGCTTCGCCGGAACGTAGAGGTGCTCAGCGAGCACCGAGGCGCCCCCCGCGAGCGCCTGGGACCTCGGGCCTGTCGAGCATTGGAGCGGCTCGACTACGACTATTCCCGGCGTGCGGGCGAAAGGATCTTCGACTGGAGCCGGAAGGCCGAGGTCAGGGCTCGGAACTGGGTGGGAGTGGTCGAGGTGCCAGGTCTGTCGGTGGAGATCCTCCCCAAGACAGCTCCTGGTGACAGCGATGGCCTTGCACGCCGCAACCTGCTTTGCATGTTGCACGCTTCCGGTGCCATCCCATCTGCCGCTCGAGGCGTGGCGGCGATCGCCACCGAGTCGATGCCCCTCCTCGAGGCGATCGTCATGGCCTTCGCCCAGCGTCTGGTGGAGGAGCTCATTCGCGGGCCCCAGCGGAGCTATGTGGTGCGCGAGGAGCAGCTTCCTGTGCTCCGAGGCAAGCTGCTCGTCGCTGAGCACATCCTCCATAGCCGGGGGCTCGAGGGGAAGGTCTACGTTCAGTTTGACGAGCTCGTCTCGGACACGCCTCTGAATCGAGTTCTCAAGGCGGGTTGCGAGCTGCTGGCCCGGCGAGTGAGGTCCGCGGCCGCGCTCCACCTCCTCGAACGTGCTCTGATGTACCTCTCCGAAGTGCGGGCTACTCGGATAGGCGATGCGGAGCTGCGCGGAGTCACCTTCGATCGCACGAACGAGCGCTTTCGTGACGTTTTCACCTTCTGTCGACTCGTTCTGTCTGGTCAATCCCCGAGCCAAAGGGCTGGCGAGCAACCGACCTTCACCGTCCTGTTCCCCATGGAGCGCGTCTTCGAGGCCTTCGTAGCGGCCCTGGTCCTGCGGAACAGGGAGGTGCTTGGAGTCGGCCACCTCCGGGTGCGTGCCCAATCGAGCCAACGATGGCTAGCGAGGGACGAGGCCGGCGACGGGCGCTTTCGACTGAGGCCAGACTTGGTGCTCGAGCGTCAGGGGGGAGCCGCGGCTCTGATCCTCGACACCAAGTGGAAAACGCTCGTGCCTGACGCCGTGGATCGGAACGGCGGCGTCGCGAGTGGAGACGTTTACCAGCTCTTTGCCTATGCCACCCGCTACGAGTGCCCGGACAACATCTTGCTCTTCCCACGAGTTGCGGGCGTCAATCCGAAGCATCTGTGGGATCCTGGTTCAGGGAGGTCGATGCGCATCGAGACACTTGACCTCGGCCGGGATTTGCAACGCGAGCGCGCTGGCGTGCTCGGGGATCTCCGCAGGGTGCTGAGAGCATCCGGGCCAAAGTGATATGGCTGCCCCATGAGCTCCATCGACACAAATCAAGCCCTCGCCGGGGTCTTCGCCGAGCTCGCCGACGGGCCGCCGGCTCCGGGCGACGCAGTGGCCCTCAACTCCGGCGACCTCGGCCTCGTGCGATCGCTGGCCAGGCTCTCGGCGACCGACGCCTCGCGATCGACGGAAGGCGGCGCCACGATCGCTGCGCACGCGCAACACCTACGGTTCGGGCTCTCGCTCCTGAACCGCTGGGCGCGCGAGGGAGGCGATCCCTTCAGCGACGCGAAGTGGGACGAGCCGTGGAAGACGTCGGCCGTCGATGACCGCGAGTGGGAGGCGATCCAGGCCGGATTGCGCGAGGAGGTCCACGGTTGGCTCGAGACGCTCGCCTCGCGCCCGCCGGCGAGCACCCGGGACCTCCGCTGGATGATCGGCAGCATCGCCCACCTCGCCTACCACCTGGGCGCCATTCGGCAGATCCACAAGGCACTGCGCGGCCCGCGCGAGGGCACCTTCGCGCCGCCCGTCACGCCGCCGACGGAGCGTGCCTGATCCTGCCGCGGCGCTATGATGATCACGAAAGAGGCCGCGGATACAGCCAATACACCGGCTGCCACGATGGGCAATCAGACACCCACAACCGTGAGCCTCCGAGCGCGACCGGCGTACACGGTCGCTGAGGCGGCACGCTATCTGGCCATTCCTGCGCCAACGGTGAACGCGTGGTTCCGCGGCATTCATGCGAAGCACCAAACCTTCGAGCCGGTGCTACGGCTCGAGGATCCCACCGACCGTCGACTGTCCTTCTCCAATCTCGTGGAAGCGCACGTTCTGCGCGCACTGCGGACCAAGCATGGCATTCCGATGCACGCCGTCCGTGGCGCACTCGACTTCGTGCGGAGAGAGCTCGGCATCGCACGGCTCCTGATCGACCCACGCCTGCGCGCGCGCCGGGCAGGATGTTCCTGCAGCGCTATGCCGAGCTCGTCGACCTGACGCGAAGCGGACAACACGTGATCGAGCGGGTGTGGGACTCGCACCTGCAGGCGGTTGTGCAAGATCCAACCGGCGTATCGTTCAAGCTGTATCCGTGGATTCCGGATCGGACGCAGCCGCCCAAGAAGTCGATCCTGATCGACCCTGCGGTGTCGTTCGGCACGCCGATGACGGCCTCGCGTGGCATCGCCACCTCGGTCCTCGCCGATCTCTACGACGCCGGCACCTCCGTCGACGAGCTGGCCGCCGAGTATGGGCTGACGCTCGAGGAGGTCGAGGACGCCCTTGCCTTCGAGCGGGCAGCCTGATCTCTCGGCCCCAGAGTTCTTCATCGATCGCGACCTGGGCACCAGGACGTTTCCGTCGGTGCTGCGCGCGGCCGGCATCCGAGTCGTGCTGCGAAACGCGGAGGTGGCAATCCGCGAGTGGATCGAGACGGGGCGGGAGCTCGGTCGCCCGGTACCGGCGCCGCAGGGCCGCTCCGTGACCGTCTGAGTTTCGCCGGCCCCACACTCGATCGCCGCGCGGTGTTGAAGGTCCGCGTCATCGCCTACGCGCGCCACGGCCGCCGGCATGTCTGGGTGATGCTCGATGGCGCGCCGGGCCGTCGGCCTGAGGACGGGCGAGCGCTGATCCGAGAGGTCGGCATGGCCAGGCTCGTCAGCCGTCGCCGCGCCATGGCACGGATAGGATCTGTCTCGGTTCCCACGCGATGAAGAGGCTCGCCGAGTCCGCCAGTCCCGACGTTGTGGCGGTCGCCGGCCCCAACGGCGCCGGCAAATCGACCGTAGGCGCGCGCCTGCTCGAGAAGACCCTGGGGATCCGGCAATTCGTGAATGCCGATGACATCGCGCGCGGCCTTTCGGCTTCGCTCCGGAATCGGCGGCCCTCGAGGCTGGCCGCGTCATGCTGCGGCGGATGGACGACCTGGCGCGACGCCGCGAGACCTTCGCCTTCGAAACGACGCTGTCCGGCCGGGGCCACGCCCGGCTGATCGGCGAGCTCGTGGCAACCGGCTACACGTTTCATCTGATCTACCTGTGGTTGGAGAACCCCGAGCTGGCGCTGCAGCGAGTGGCCGAACGGGTCCGGCGCGGCGGACACTTCGTGCCCGATGAGCTCGTGCGGCGGCGCTATCACAGAGGGCTTCGGAACTTTCGCGAGCTCTATCGGCCTCTGGCGGCTACGTGGAAGGTTTACGATAATTCGGCCGCAGGCGCCCCCCGCCCGATTGCGATGGGGGGCGGCATCGGTACCGTCGAAGTTCTCGACGTCGAGATTTGGCAACGAATCGAAGGGACCCCCAGCCGATGAGCGAGAAGAAGGCCATAGACATCGGGAAGACCATTCGCGAGGGGACACTCGTCGATGAGGCGATCCGCAGGGCGGTTCGCGACGCGATGCTGGTGCACAAGAAGCTGGGCGACCCGGTGGTCGGCTGGAAGGACGGCAAGGTGGTGTGGATTCCTGCCGACCAGATCGAGGTGGAGGAAGAGGGCGCGCCGCCGGCTGGTCATCAGGAGTGAGCCGAAGGGCGCTGCTGCAGGCTACACGGTGTCCGAAGTGCGGCCACGAGCAGCTTGGTGGGATTATCAGGGCATGCGAGTGGCCATCGATCTCACAGACGAGCAATTGGCCCAGCTCCGCGATCAAGCCAGCGCCCTCGCTGTACGCGCGGAAGACTTGGCTCGTGCGGCAGTCGTCGATCTGGTGACCAAGCCGCCCGAGGACTTCAAGGCCGTGGCCGAGCGCGTCCTCGCCAGGAACGCCGGGCTCTATCGCGGCCTCGGTTGATGCGCTACGACCGCGGCATCCCTGCCGGCGGACTTTGCCGCGGAGCTGATGAGGTCCGTGCGCAACCGCCCAAAGGAGAACGCTAGCGGCCGGCCGGGGACGAGGCTCTGATGCGCTCCGCCAGGATTCCCTCGAGATCGCGATCGCGGTGGCAACCGCGACTGCGAATGAGGGAGACAACCCGCTTCGCCTCGTCCACGTCGCCGGGCGAAGCCGAACGGAGGAGACTCTCGACGTCGGCCAGATCCTGCAGGCGACCCGCCAGCACCTTGAGGGCGATGAGGAACCCTGTAGTGGCAACCGGGAGAGACAATCCTGGAAGCACTTCGAGCCGCTCGGCCGCGGCAACGAGCTCCGCCTCGACACCCGAGGAAGCGAAGAACAAGTCGACAGGCACCGGCGCGTCCCCCGCCACCGATTCGTGCAAGCGAACCGTGGCGAGGCGGTGGATCGTGGTTTGCTCGAACACCCCCTCATCGACGAATAGAAAGCCGCGTCCGGTCAAGTGACGCACGGCGGCCTCGGCCTCCCTGTCGTCCTCTGCAGCGATCGCAATGTCGATGTCTCGCGTCTGGCGCGGCTCGGCGCGAACCGCCAGGGCCAAGCCGCCGATCACTGCCCAGCGCAGGCCCAGGCGATCGAGCTCGGCGCGGGTCTTCTCGAGCGCCAGCGCGAGGCGATTCAACTCGGGAACCGCTTGGGTACGGTCCAGGGAACTTGCTCCGGCTCGCCGGCCTTCACCAGCCACTGTCGAACGCCGATCTCGATCTCCTCGTCGGTGGCGTTGGGACGGCGGCGGCGGAGGTTCTGGCGCACCAACGCCACGCTCAGGTCATAGAGGTCGAGCAGCTCTCGGAACCGGGCGATGACGGCGGTCGGAGGGCCAGGCATGTTGGTCATTTTATCGCGCGCGGCTCAGGGGTATCAGGTGAAGGAGATGAAGGAGATCGACGAGTAGCGGGAGCGACGCGTCAACGTCAGCGCGCCGTCGGCACCAGCTCGATCAGCGCCACCTCCGGCCGCGACGCAAACCGCACGCGCGGCGTGCTGCCGCCCTCCATGCCGATGCCGCGGCTGACGTAGAGCGGGAACCCGAACCCATCGGCGTCCGGGTAGAGGCCGCGCTCGAAGCGCTTGCCGAAGCGCGAGAGGGTGAGGATGGCGCCGTAGCCGGGGAGTGCCACCTGGCCGCCGTGGACGTGGCCGGCGCAGTAGAGGTCGACGCGCGGCGCGCGTTCGCTGGCGACGAGATCGGGGAAGGGGCAGTGGTAGAGGGCAATGGCCGGGCCATCGGCGGGCAGCGCGGCAACGGCCGCGTCGAGGCGCTCGGGGTGGTCGAAGGCGGCGCCGGCGACGTGGACGGGAACGCCGGCGACGTCGAGGCTCGCGTAGTCGCCGTCGAGCTCGCGGGCTCCGGTGCCGGCGAAGCGGTCTTGGTCGCGAAAGTACCAGGCGTCCCAGTTGCCCTTGACCGCGAAGGTGGGTGCGCTGCGCGCCAGCGCGGTGACCAGCGACCGGAAGACGGGCAGACCGGCCGGCGAGTTGGCGGCGTCGCCGGTGAAGACGATGAGGTCGGGTCTGAGGGAGGCGACGACCGCCGGCAGCCGCTCCTCGAGGAGAGGCCGGGGATCGGAGTGGACGTCGGAGAGGTGCACGATGCGCACCCCGCGGTGGCCCGGCGGCAGGCGGTGGGTGGGCACGCGGCTGTGCGTGACCTCGAGCCACCGCGGCTCCACCAACCGGCCGTAGGCGATGCAGAGGATGCCGATCGCCGCGAGCGCCACGAGCGCGCGGCCGGCGAGGCCCAGCGGCCGGTGCGGCACCGCGAGGAATCGGCGCAGGATGACGATGACGGCGCCGAGGAAGACCGCGACGACGAGGGTGACGAAGAGGAGGGCCACGAGGTCCTCGCCCGGTGGGCCCTGTGTAGCGCGAGGCATCGCGACGGCGGTGGCCGGAAGGCTGCCGGGCTCAGTGCGCCCGCGCCGCGGCGCTCTTCGCCAGCTCGATCAACAGCGCCCGCTCCTCCTTCGTCGGCTCGCGCTCCTTCCCGGGCGAGAATGCGTACTCGATCAGCCGCTTGCCGCTGACGTAGCTCACCTTCGCATGGGGCCGCCCGCCATGGCAGACCCACGCGGTCCCTCCGGCGGGGCCGAGCGACGGAACGGGCTCGCTGGCGCACCCTCCGCTGCCTGCCTGCAAGACCGCCGCTGGATCCTGCGCGCTGACGATCGTCACCACCACCACGCTCCCGGCGGCTTGCGCCATGCAGCTGTTGCTGCCGAAGCTCTGCTGGTTGAAGTCACTCCCGGGCAGGAGCTTCTGGAGGATCGCGGTGTCGAACCACGGGCACGTGCCGGCGGCGGCGAGCACTTCGGGCTTCTTGTCGACGGCGAGCGCGGCGCGCACGAGCTTGGTGGCACCGGCGATGTGCTCGGGAGTCACGGGCACCGAGAGGCTGAGCGACGAGAGGACGGCGATGCGGCCCTCGTGGCCGACGAAGAAGATCGAGCGGTCGTCGAGCGGGTCTTCCTTGGGCCGGTAGGTGAAGCCTTCGGCGCCGATGTCCTTGGCGGGCGCTACGGTGTAGGACTTCGCCATCGTGGGGCGCAGCCCGCCGACGAAGCTCGCGGCCTCGGCCGGCGAGGCCTTCACCATCTGGTTGGCGCCGAAGACGTTCGCTCCCCCGCCGCTGCCGAGGAACTTGCACGAGCCCGCGGCGCCGCCGACCAACACCGACCACGGCGCGAACGCGGGCAGCGCGGCGTCGACGTCGCGGGTCGGCAGCCAACCGCACTCCTCGGCGGCGAGCGGCGGTGCGGAGAGCAGGAATATCAATATGGCGGCGATGAGCAATCGATGCATGACAGGCTCCTCGGGTCAGTACGCACGACGCTACTACAACGAGTGCGTTCGCACTCCGCGCGGCACGCACGCAGCATTGCCATTACACTCGTGAGCGGCATGGACACGACGATCCGCAAGCTCACAGCCCCGCGCGGCACGTTGGCGAACTGGAAGCCCATCCACTTCCCGGCTGGTAACGAGCGTCTCAGCGAAGAGATCGACAGCATCGTCTACCACGTCGAGCGCCCAGCCAAGTCGCGTCGCCAGGGTCAAGCCTAGCTTCGCCGAGACCGGCGCGGCGCGGCGGCCTCGGGCAACGGCCGGCTCGGGGTGTTCGGGACGATCGTCTCCCCGCGCGCCAGCATCGCGACGAGATCCACGACTTTCTTCGCGCGGCCCGCGGGCGTCTTCATCGCGTTGGTGCGGAACGCGAGGGCGAAGAGGTTCTGCTTGCTGAGCGTACCGAAGGTCTTTCTCGCGCGCGGGTTGGCTTCGATAGCGGCGCGCAGGTCGTCGGGGACGGTCGCCGCGGTGGTGGCTCGAATTGGCGCGTAGGCCGCGTCCCAGCGGCCGTCGGCCTTCGCCGCGTCGATCTGGCGCTGGCCGGGCGGCGTCATGCGGCCGGCGGCCACCAGGCGCGCGACGTGGTCGCGGTTGACCTGGCTCCAGGGGCTCTTGCGACGGCGCGGCGTGTAGCGCTGCAGGAACGACCGCTCGTCGAACCCCTTGCGGAGGCCGTCGATCCAGCCCCAGCAGAGGACGACGTCGAGCGCCTCCGCGGCGGTCACCGACGCGAGCCCCGAGGCTTTCTTGTGGATCTTGATCCACAGCTCGGGCTCGCTGTCGTGATGCGCGGCGAGCCAGGTCTCGAACGCGGCGGCGCTCTCGAAGGTCTTGATGCGCCGCGGATCGGGAATGACGGGGGCCATCGCGAAGAGGACAGTAGAACGAGCTCGCCGGCCAGCACGTAGCGCGCGCCGACGCGAGACGCCGCTCGCCTAGTCGCCCGGCCAGGGCACCGTCACATGCGCCTGCCGGCAGGTGGGCGGGCAGCCGGGACCGTTGGGTTGCACGACCTCGATCTGCGGCCGCACCGTCTGCGACGACCGCTCGCCGCCGGCGATCACCTCCACCGTCACCTCCGCCGGCAGGAAGTCGGGGAAGAAGATCTGGCCACACTCCGGCGGCGATGGGCACTCGCGCACGCGCGGGGTTTCGCCGGCGGCGCGAACCTCGACGCGGTAGGAGCCCTGCGGCGTCCCCTCGACCTCGACGAAGAGGCCGCTCTCGCAGCCGATCTTGGTGCAGGCACGCGGGGTGGCGGGAGCCGCCGGTGCGCAGCCGGCGAGGAGCACGGCGAGGAGAAGGGCGAGACGGACCGGCGACGGCATGTCCATGGGCGCCGGCAGACTGCGAGAATCGTACCTGGGGCATCGGCCTGCATCGCCGGCGGCTCGGCGCGCGGATGCCGTCGCACGATGCCGTACCGGCGCTCCCAGCGCGCACCGACACCGCTCCGTTGTAGTTTCGGAGCCGTGGGCTCGCTCGATCCTCGCGGCCGGCTGCTCGTCGTCTCCACGCCGATCGGCAACCTTGGCGACCTCTCGCCGCGGGCGCGCGAGGCGCTCGCCACCGCCGACCTCGTGGCCTGCGAAGACACGCGCCACACCGGCCTGCTGCTCTCGCGGCTCGGCATCAAGGCGCGGCTGGTTTCCTACCACGAGCACAACGAGCGCGCCCGACTGCCGTCCCTGCTCGCCGCGCTCGCCGACGGCAACACGGTGGCGCTCGTCTCCGACGCCGGCACGCCGCTGCTCTCCGACCCCGGCTTCGTGCTGGTGCGCGAAGCCGTCGCACAGGGCATGGTGATCGAAGCGATCCCGGGCCCGTCAGCGCTGCTCGCAGCTCTCGTCGTGTCAGGCCTGCCGCCGCTGCCCTTCACCTTCGCCGGCTTCCCACCGCCCCGCCCGAGCAAGCGTCGAACCTTCTTCACCCGCCTCGCGGCGCTCACCCACACCGTCGTCTTCTACGAGTCGCCGCACCGCCTGGCCGCCAGCCTCGCCGACGCCGCCGCGATCTTCGGCGATCGCCCCGCCGTCGTCGCCCGCGAGCTCACCAAGCTCCACGAGGAAGTCCACCGCGGCACGCTCTCGGAGCTCGCCACCGCCTTCGCCGCAGACAAGGTGCGCGGCGAAGTGGTGGTAGTGATAGGCCCAAGCTAATCAACGCTACTGCAGCGCCGCCGAAGCCGCCCCGAACACCTGACGTGTCTTCGGGTCCTGCAGAAACGCCGCAACCCCGAGCTTGCCGCGCTGCCACTCCGGCTCCAGCTTGAACGTCACCGCCTGCTGCCGCTGCCCGTCTCCCGACACCTTGAACGCGCGCTGCAGCCGGCGCACCACGTAGTCGTCGCGCAGCGTCTTCTGCGCGTTCTCGCCGCCGCGCACCTGGGTGTCGAGGCCGCTCTCGAAGAGCGCCACCATCACGTCGAGCGACTTCTGCCCCGCCGGCGCCTGCGCGATCACGGTCACCGAGACCTCGCCGCCGCGCACCGCCGGCACCACGCTCACCGCGCCCAGCGCCTTCGCCGCCGCGGCCTCGACGCCCGCCTTGATGCACTTCACGTCCGAGCCGATGCACTGCGCGCCGCCGCCGATCACCATCTGCGGCGTGTACACCCGCTCGCCGCCGGCGGCGATCACGTACTCCTTCTGCCGCTTCGTCCACGCGGCGTCGGAGAAGCGGTCGCGCCACGCGTCGGTGTTCCAGTAAGTGACGTGGAAGGCGAGCGGCACCACCTGCTTGCCGAGGTCGGGGTCGCTGCCCATGGCGGTCAGCAGCCGGTCGGCCGGCGGGCAGCTCGAGCAACCCTGGGCGGTGAACAGCTCGACGAGCACGGCCGCGCCGGCATCGCCGGCGCACAGCGCGGCAAGGACCGCCGCCGCCGGCAGCAGCCGCCAGCGGCGCGAGATCGAGGAGGGCGACGGTAGGCCTGGCTGTCTCATGCGGTTCTCCTCATCATGACCTGGCAAGGTGGGGTGGAGCGAGAAAAGAGGCCGCCGGGGATCGCCCGGCGGCCGACCAGATGAACCAAGGCGGGAGATGCGGGTCGATCAGCGGAAGCTGAGGCGGACGCCGAGACGGTAGATGCGCGGGCTCAACACCTCGGTGGCGTAATTGGGCCCGTTGGTCCCCGTGGCGTTGGGGGCGAACTGCAGGCGCGGCTGGCGCTGCATGACCGTCCCCTCGTTGAGCAGGTTGAACACGTCGGCGCCGACGGTCACACCGAAGTCGGAGAACTGGAACTCCTTCTCGATGCGAGCGTCGACCGTGTGCACGTCGTCGTTGCGGAACTCGTCGCTCTCGACGACCTGCAGGTTGCGGAACACCGACGCCGGTCCGTTGATGGCGCCGCGGCTGATGCGCCGCCAGTAGGGGATGGGGTAACCCTCGCGGCCGGTGATGCTGCCCGCGACGTTGAAGCCCCACGGACGGTCCGGAGCGATCTGGTACATGCCGTTGACGTTGTACGACCACTCGCTGTTGATGTAGACGGCGCCGTTGGCGCCCGAGCCGGTGCCCGAGCCCTGGATGACCGCCTCGCCGTCGCGCGGCTCGTTGACGTTGCGGCTGACGTCGATGATCTCGTTGGATGGAACGTTCCAGCTCCAGTCGGACCAGGTGAAGTTGCCGCGCAGCATCCAGCGGTTGGCGAGACGCTTGTTGAAGGTCAGCGACGCGCCCGTGTACTCCTGCTCGAGGTCGCTGTTGTAGAACCACTGCCCGTTGCGGGTGTCGACGCCCGGACGCAGCGTGGTGTAGGTGATCGGCCGCGTCGAGCCGTCCGGCAGGACGACCGACGAGGTGTTGATCACGTAGTCGTCGGGCCGGTTGACGCGGCCGATGCTGTTGAGGTTGGCGCCCGTGAAGGCGTCGCCGTCGAACACCAGGCGCTGGGCCTCGAGGATGTCGGAGATCTGGCGGAAGGTGAGGTTCAAGCCGACGACGAACTCCGGGCGTAGCGCGTGCTCGACGCTGAGCAGGATCTCGTCGGTGAGCGGCGCGTTGAGGTTGGGGTCGATGCCGTTGGACAGCAGCAGGCCGCCGGTCACCGCGTTGTAGTTGGCGCTGCTGAACAGCTCGTGGCCCGGGCCGACGGCGCCGAGTACCTCGTTGGGCTGCGCGTGGTTGTCGTGGTTGAGGTCGTTGTAGTAGTAGTACGCGTAGGACGGCCCGTAGAGCGGGTTGACGATGTTGGCGAGGCCGCCGCCGAGCTGGTCGGCGAAGCGCGAGTAGGAGGCCCGCAGCAGCGTCTTGCGCTCGGCACCGAGCGCGTAGGTGAGGCCCAGGCGGGGCGTGATGTCGCTCCACTCGAAGCCGGGGTCGCCGCCGGCGAACGAGACCGTCGGCAGCACCTGCGGGAACGCCGGATTGGCGACCACCGTCGACGAGAGGTTCTTCGGCGTCTGCTTGTCGTAGCGCACGCCGATGTTGGCGGTGAGGTTGCCCACCGTCAGCGTGTCCTGCGCGTAGACGCTCTCGTACTCGAAGGTCCACGCGGCGTTGCCGTCACGGGTCAGGCCGACCACGTTGTAGGTGTAGCCGTACGACTGGTAGTAGTTGAGGTCCTGGCCGAAGCCGGGCCAGCGGGTCAGCGTGCTGATCTCCGCCTCGCGGTAGCCGGCGCCGAACTTGAGCTCGTGCGACAGGCTGCCGGTGTTGAAGAAGTACGAGGCGTCGCCCTTGATCTGCTCCTGCGGGCGCTCGGTCTGCACCAGCAGGAAGGTGTTGTGCCAGACGAAGCTCGAATCGAGCGCGGCGTTGAGCTGCTGGGCGCCGAGCGCGGAGCCGCCCTCGGGGACCAGCTGGAAGCCGCCGTTGACCTTCGAGTACGAGGCCGGTGAGGTAGAAGTTGCTGCCGAAGATCTGGGTGTCCTCGACCTTGTAGGCGGTCGGCTTGTCGCCGAAGCCGCTCTGGTCCCAGGTGGTCTCCTGCGGGCGGGTGGGCCCGGCGTTGCGGCCGATCTTGATCTTGTCGCTGTCGAAGTACCAGCCGGTGGCCGAGTTCGACGCGGTGATCTGGCCGTTGATCTTGCCGTTCATCGACTCCAGCTCGGTGAAGTCGCTGACGTCGGCGATGGTCAGCAGGTCGACCTCGTTCTTGCCGTAGCTGCCCCAGATCCACAGCCGGTCCTTGACGATCGGACCGCCGATCTCGGCGCCGTAGTCCTCGACCGAGACGATGCGGTTGCCCTGCTTGAAGGCCGGCTGCGCCGGAGTCGGGCCGAAGGCCTGACCGAGGTCGCTCTCGTCGATGTCGCCCGACGACTGCCAGTCGTCGTCGGCCTTGAGGTAGCGGGCCGATCCGCGCCACTCGTTGGTGCCGCGCTTGGTCACCATGTTGAGCGCCACGCCGGGGGTGGACAGCGTGCTGTCCGAGCCGCCGGTGGAGACCTGCATCTCCTCGAACGAGTCGAAGTCGTAGTACGCCGGCGACGACCCGAGGGCCGCCATGTCGGTGATCACGACGCCGTCCACCGACCACACCGCCTGGTCCATCATGGCGCCGGGGCCGACGTACTGCGACTGCTGGCCGCTGTTGTTGCCGCCGACGTTGACACGGTCGGTGAGCACGCCCGGGGTCGTCTGCAGGATTGCCCAGGGATCACGGGCGGTGGGGATCTTCTCGAGCTCGGTCGACGCGATGGTGGCGCCGGTGGAGATGCGACGCTCGTCGAGCAGCGGCGACTCCGCCGTCACCGTGATCACGTCCTCGACCGCCGCTTGCAGGGTCACCTCGATCGAGGTGTTGCGGCCGACGTTGATCGTGATGTTCGGGTAGTCGATGGTCGAGAAGCCCTCGAGCTCGGCCTTGAGGCCATAGCTGCCGGGGCTCAAGTTGAGGAAGCGGAACTGCCCTTGCGCGTTGGTCACCTGGACCTGCGGCGCGCCCTGACCGCTGAGGGTGATGGTCACGCCCGGCAGGGCGGCGCCCTGCTGATCGCTGACCGTGCCGTAGAGGTTGCCGGTCTGCAGCTGCGCTACGGCCGCTCCGCTGAGGAGCAGCGACAGCGCGAGCAAGAGCCCGGCGATCCGTCGCGTGATTCGAGTATTCATGTTGGTTCGTTTCTCCACTCGTCGTTGATGGTGAGGCTGCGATTCGATGACGTTGCGCGGCGGCTCGGGTCTCGGCGGCGGCGCCCTCCTTTCGCGATTGCCGGGGCGGGAGAGCAAGGGCGTAGCCAGGACTCGAACGGCAGTTCGAATCGCCGCCTAAACGTCGCGCCTGGAGTCACTTGGCGCATTCGCGCCGCGGTCGATGCGGCGCTGCTCAGGGTCGCGGAGCGGAGCGCGAACCGGAGCTTTGGATCGGCGTCCCGCCGCGCCAAGCGGCAAGCCCGCACGTCTTTGCGGCGGCTCGGCAGGCGTCCACCTACGATCGGCCCGCGCCGTTCCCCGTTCGGCCCTCGACCCGGCGCGGCGCCGCCGCGTTCAAGCTTCCGGATCGCGCTCGGACGGCGGCGTCGCGACGCGATGAGCGGCGACGCCGCCGCCCGCTGACCGGCGCGCCCGTGGTGCGACACGGCCCGCGATCCCGCGTGCTCGGCCCGCGCCCGCACGCATCACGCTAGCCATCCAGGACCTTGAACCGTTCGCGCGCGCACGGCGCCGGCGGCCGCCATCTCCGCAACCGGCCCTGCCGCACGTCGATTCAGCCCGCGCCGCCGCCGACTCGGGGCGAGGACCGCCTCGGGCACGCATGAGCCGGGTTAAGAAGTCCTCGCGCAAACCGCCATTCCGCGGCCCGCAGCTCGCTACCGATCGGAGGTCACCACCATGGCCACGCCGGCACCGTCGCTCGTCCGCCAGCACTCGCTGCTCGAAGCCACCGCCGTCCCGCGGCCGATCAGCGGCCTGCGCGCCGTCCTCCTCGGCGGCCTCACCGTCGGCATCCTCGACATCACCGACGCCCTGATCTTCTTCGGGCTCTACGTGCCGGCGACGCCGATCCGCATCTTCCAGTCGGTGGCGGCCGGCCTCATCGGCCGCGAGGCGGCGCGCGCCGGCGGCATCCCGACGGCAATCCTCGGCGGCGTCCTCCACTTCACCATCGCCACCATCATCACCGCCATCTATTTCCTCGTCAGCCGCAAGCTGCCGGCGCTGGTGCGGCGGCCGGTCCTCTACGGCCTCGCCTACGGCGTCGTCTGCTACTTCGTGATGAGCTTCGTAGTGATCCCGCTCTCCAACGCCGGCGTCCCGGGCCGCGGCGTGCACTGGCCGGCGTGGCCGGTGTTCTTCAACGGCATCATCGGCCACGCGCTGCTCGTCGGGCTGCCGGCGGCGCTGTGGGTGAGCAAGGCCGGCGAGCCGGCCCGCGGAACCGGCGGCTCGGCCCGCGAGTAGACTGACTGCGAGCGGTGGCGATGCACACTTCGGCCCTGCTCGCCATCGGGTACCGCCCGCCCGTGGACACCTCGACGCCGTGACGCCGCGCAAGTTCCTCCTCCTCGCCGCCGTGGGCCCCCTGCTGGGGGTGATCCGCGACGTCGGCCTGGTCGCCGCCTACCGCACGCTGGGGATGCCGATCAGCGGCAGCGCGCTGCTGTGGACCTTCATCGGCTGCTGCTGGTGGGGGCTGACGCTCCCCTTCATCGTCCACTGGTCCGAGCGCGACCCCTTGGCTCCCGGCCAGGTGCGTGCGCAGATCCCGCGACACCTCGTGCGCGCGCTGGCCGCCTCGGTCGCCTCCGGCCTCGGCATCTGGGCGACGCGGTGGGTGGGCGACCAGCTGCAGGGCATCAGCGGCAGCCTCACCCTGCGGCAGATGTGGAGCAACCTCTTCTCGAGCTGGCTGCTCTTCGACCTCTTCATGTACGGCATCGCGCTCTCCATCGTCAGCGCCCTCGTCTGGCAGCGCCGGCTGCGCGCCGCCGAGGTCGACGCGGCGCGCCTGGAGACGGCGCTCGCGCAGACCGAGATCAAGCTGCTCAAGGCCGAGCTCGACCCGCACTTCGTCTTCAACGCCCTGCACACCATCTCGGCGCTGGTGCACCGCGACCCGGCGGCGGCCGACCGCATGATCAGCCGCCTCTCCGACTTCCTGCGCCTGTCGCTCTCCAGCACCGGCGCGCTGGAGGTGAGCCTGCGGCAGGAGCTCGCCCACCTGCGCAGCTACATGGAGGTGCAGATGGTGCGCTTCCGCGGGCGGCTGACGCTCGCCGTCGAGGTGCCGCCCGAGCTGCTCTGCTGCCAGGTGCCCAACCTGCTGCTGCAGCCGCTGATCGAGAACGTCGTCAAGCACGCCGTGGCGGTGGGGCTCAAGCCGGTGCATGCGGCGGTCCGCGCCCGCCGCCGCGGCGAGCTGCTGGAGATCGAGATCGCCGACGACGGCCCGGGCCTGCCGCCGGTGGCGCCGGAGGCGCGCCGCGAGGGGATCGGCCTCGGCAACACGCGCGCACGGCTGCAGAAGCTCTACGGCGACGCCCACCGGCTGATCCTGGAAGACGGGCCGGAGGGCGGCGCGCGTCTCGTCGTCGAGCTGCCGTATCGCGAGGAACTGGCCGAGGCGCCCGCCGGCGACGAGCCGCTGGAGCTGCTGGAGGAGATGCCGCATGCTGCGGGCCTTCATCGTTGACGACGAGCCGTCGGCGCGCGACCGCCTGCGCGACCTGCTCGAGAAGCAGCGCGACGTCGAGGTGGTGGGCGAGAGCGCCGACGTGCCGGGAGCGCTCGCCGCCATCCGCCAGGCGCCCAACGGGCCGCCAGACGTCGTCTTCCTCGACGTACAGATGCCGGGCGCCGACGGGTTCGAGCTCATCGAGGCGGTGGGCGCGCGCGCGATGCCGGCGGTGGTCTTCGTCACCGCCCACGAGGAGCACGCCCTGCGCGCCTTCGACGTCGATGCCGTCGACTACCTGCTCAAGCCGTTCGACGAGGAGCGCTTCGCCGCCGCCCTCTCGCGCGTGCGCGAGGAGCTTTCGCTGCGCGCGCTACGCAAGGGCGGCGAGCGGAAGAAGCCGCTCGACCGCCTGCCGCTGCGCTCGGCGGGGCGGGTGAGCTTCCTGCGCGTCGACCACGTCGAGTGGGTCGACGCGGCCCACAACTACGTGCGCATCCACGGCATCGACGGCGGCACCCACCTCGTGCGCGGGGCCATCAGCGACCTCGAGGCGCGCCTCGACCCCGAGCGCTTCGTGCGCATCCACCGCTCCACCATCGTCAACGTCGACCGCGTGCGCGAGCTCGAGCTCACCACCCACGGCAACTACGTGGCGATCCTCGAAGGCGGCCAGCGGCTGACGGTCAGCCGCTCCTTCCGCGACAGGCTTCCCATGCTGCTCGGCACGGGCTGAGCGGCGCAGCAGAAAGGACCCTTCATGTCGAACATCGCGGCCTACATCTTCTTCGACGGCAACTGCGCCGAGGCGATGCGCTTCTACGAGAAGACTCTCGGCGGCAAGCTCGACGCGCTGATGACCCACGCGCAGTCGCCGATGGCCGACCAGGCGCCTCCGGACGCCGGCGACCGCATCATGCACGCGCACCTGACGCTGCCCGGCGGCGGCACGCTGATGGCCTCCGACGAGATGCCCGGCCAACACAAGGCGATGAGCGGCTTTTTCTTGTCGCTCCACTACGACAAGGTCGACGAGGGCAAGCGCATCTTCGAGGCGCTCGCCGACGGCGGCCACGTCATCTTGGCCTTCGACAAGACCTTCTGGGCGGAAGGCTTCGGCATGCTCAAGGACCGTTTCGGCACGCCGTGGATGGTCAACGTGCAGGGCGCGCAGCAGCCGCAGAGCTGAGCGGAAGCGGCGGGCTCAGGCGAGCGGGCCGCTGATCCAGCAGCCGCCGAGGACGCGGCTGCCGTCGTAGAAGACCGCCGCCTGGCCGGGGGCGACGCCGCGCTGAGGCGTGGCGAACTCGACCTCGACCTCGCGGCTCGCGCCGCTGCCGCGAGGGCGGATGCGCGCCGCGACGCCTGGGTGGCGTGAGCGGATGCGCACTGTCGCTTCCACCTCGCCCGCCGGCGGCTCTCCGATCCAGTGCAGGCGTTCGCCGGCGAGGCCGCGGGCGGCGAGGGCTTCCTCTTCGCCGACGACCACCGTGTTCTCCTCCGGCAGCACGCGCAGCACGTAGAGGCGGTGGCCGGCGGCGACGCCGAGGCCGCGGCGCTGGCCGACGGTGTAGCGGTAGTAGGGCGAGCTGAGATGGTTCGCGCTCTGGCCGAGCCGCGTGCCGTCTTCGGTGACGATCGCCGCCGGGCCCACCGCGGCGGCGGCGAAGCGTTCGGGGCGCGCCGCCGCTTGCGCGGCGACGAAGTCCTCCACCTCGCCGTCGACGAAGCAGATCTCCATGCTCTCGCCCTTCTCCGCCACCACCAGGCCGGCGTCGCGGGCGATCTGGCGCACCTCGCCCTTCTTGTGCTCGCCGAGCGGGAAGCGCGAGCGGGACAGCTGCTCGCGGGAGAGCTCGAAGAGGAAGTAGCTCTGGTCCTTCGCCTCGTCGACGCCGCGGTGCAGCTCGGGGCCCTCCGGCCCCGCGACGATGCGCGCGTAGTGGCCGGTGGCCACCGTCTCGGCGCCGATGGCGCGGGCGCGGGCGAGGAGGGCGTCGAACTTGATGAAGGTGTTGCAGCGCACGCACGGGCTGGGCGTCTTGCCGGCGAGGTAGTCGTCGACGAACGGGTCGACGACGTCGCGGCGGAAGTCGTCGTCCATGCGCAGCGTGTAGTGCGGAATCCCAGCCTGCTGCGCCACGCGGCGCGCGTCGCCGAGGTCCAAAGCGCCGCAGCAACGGCCGCTGCCGCGGGCCCGCTTGGACTCGTCCCACAGCAGCATCGACAGCCCGACCACCGGCTCCTCGCGCGAGAGCAGCCAGGCGGCCACCGACGAGTCGAGGCCGCCGCTCATGGCGACGGCGGTCAGAGCGCTCATGCGACGACGGCGACAGCCGCGCGCGACTCGCGCGGCGCTCCGAGCCCACGCAAGGCCGTCACCTCGCGCGCCAGCACGGGCAGGAAGCCGTCGACCTCCGCCAGCGTGTTGGTCATGCCGAAGCTGATGCGCAGCGAAGCGAGCGCTTCGTCGCGCGGGATGCCCATCGCGAGCAGTGTCTCGCTCGGCTCGACGACGCCCGAGTGGCAGGCGGCGCCGGTCGACACCGCGTAGCCCGCAAGGTCGAGGCGGATGGCGAGGTCGTGGCCGACGAGGCCGGGGAAGGCGACGTTGGTGGTGTGCGGCAGCCGCGGAGCGGAGGCGCCGTGCACGATCGCGCCCATCGCCGGAAGCGCCGCCTCGAGCCGTTCGCGTAGCGCCAGCAGGTGTGCCCGGCGCGCCGGCAGCTCGCGCGACGTGAGCTCGCACGCCACGCCGAGGCCGACCACCGCCGGCACGTTGACCGTGCTGGCGCGGCGCCGCCGTTCCTGCGTGCCGCCGACGAGGTGCGACTCGAAGGGGGGCGCCGGCGCGCCGGCGCTCCCCGGCCGCACCCACAGCGCCGCCGCTCCCAGCGGGCCGTGGAACTTGTGCGCGCCGAGCGTGAGGTAGTCGACGCCCAACGCTTCGACGTCGACCGCCACCTTGCCCACCGCCTGCACGGCATCGCAGAGCACGGGCACGCCGCGCTCGCGACAGGCGGCCGCCACCTCCGCGACCGGCTGCAGCGTGCCCAGCTCGTTGTTGGCGAGCATCAGGCAGACGAGCCGCGTTTCGGGCCCAACGACTTCGAGCAGTGCCTCGGCGGCGACCACACCGTCGCGACCCGGCGGCACCACGCGCACGCTCATCCCCAGCTCGGCGCAGCGTTCGGCGGCACGCCGGATCGACGGGTGCTCGCAGCTCGCGACGACGATCTCGCCGCCCTGGTTCTTCCCGAGGCGTGCCGCGCGGCCGACCTCGAACACCACCGCGTTGTTGGCCTCGCTGCCCGAGGCGGTGAAGACCACGTCGTCCGCATGCGCGCCGATCGCGGCCGCCACCTGGTCGCGCGCCGCCTCGACCGCCTCGCGCGCCGCCTGGCCGGCGCGGTGCGCCGAGGCGGCGTTGCCGTGCAGCTCGGAGAGCCACGGCAGCATCGCGTCGCGCACGCGAGGGTCCACCGGCGTCGTGGCGTTGTGGTCGAAGTAGTGGAGATCGTTCATGGGGAGATCGTTCATGGGAAGCGGTCGCAGCCGCCCGTCCCGAACCGCCGTCGATTCAGCCCATTGATTGTAGCGCCGCCTGTCGCATCGCCCTGGCGAGGCCGCCCGTCGTCCTGTACCCTTTCCCCGTGCGGCTGCGCACTGCTCTCGTCCTGGTCATCCTCCTGCCGCTGCTCGCCGCGCTCGCCGCGCCGGCAGCTGGCAGCCGCAAAGAGCGCAGGGAGCAGGAAGCCAAGATCGCGCAGCTCGCTCCCAAGTACCAGGAGTGGCTGCGCGCGGTCGAGCTCCTGCTGTCGGCGGACGAGAAGAGGTCCTTCCTCGACCTCGCCGAGGACTACCAGCGCGACGCCTTCATCGACAAGTTCTGGCGCTCGCGCGACCCCTACCCGGAGACCGCCCGCAACGAGCTCAAGGACAAGTGGGAGGCGCGCCTCGAGGAGGCGCAAGCCGCATTCGGCAGCGTCGACGACGAGCGCGCCCGCTTCCTGCTGCTCAACGGGCCGCCGGCGGCGCGCATCGTCGTCCGCTGCTCGATGGTGACCTGGCCGGCGGAGGTGTGGTACTACGACAAGGAGAACCGCACCCGCGAGGAGCTCTTCCTCATCTTCTACCAGCGCTTCGGCGCCGGCCAGTTCCACCTGTGGATGCCGCTCGACGGCGGCGGCGCCCTGTTGCAGGACATGGGCGCCGCGGCGGCCGGTCCCGCCGGCGGCGACCAGGATGCCTTCCAGCGCATCCGCGACGGCTGCGCGGGGGATTCGGGCGACGCGCTCCTCGCCGCCATCTCCAAGATCTCCGCCTACGGCCGCCTCGCCTACCCGATGCTGCTGATGAAGGCCCAGGCGCCGCTGGAGAAACCCTCGGGCGAGTGGCTGGCGACCTTCGCCTCCTACTCGACCGACGTGCCGGTGGGGGCCGGCACCTTCCCCGCCGCCATCGAAACCGCCTTCCCGGGCCGCCAGCAGAGCCGCACCGTGCTGCAGGCCACCGTCAAGGTGGCGGTCGCCGACATCGGCTTCGCCGAGCTGGGCGGGGCGCGCTCGTACAACCTGCTGCTCACCGGCGAGGTGCTGCGCGGCACCCAGCTCTTCGACCGCTTCCGCTACAAGTTCGACTTCCCGGCGGCGCAGGTGGGCGCCCCCTACCTGCCGCTGGTGATCCAGCGGCCGCTGCGCCCCGGCGACTACAAACTGGTGCTCAAGGTCGAGGACCTCGACGGCAAACGCTTCTTCCGCAGCGTGCAGGAGGTGACGGTGCCGGCGGTCGAAGGCGTGGTGCCGCCGCCGCTGCCGTCGGATCCCGAAACCGCGCGCATGCTCGCCGAGGCCAACGCCCTCATCGCCAGCGGCGACACGACGGTGCAGCTGCTGGCGCCGGTGGGCCGCGACATGCTCGCCGGCAAGGTGCGCTTCGACGCCCTGGTCACCGGCGACCAGGCAGCCTCGGTCACCTTCTCGCTCGACGGCCAGCCGATCCTCACCAAGCGCACGCCGCCGTGGAGCGTCGAGCTCGACCTCGGCCACCTGCCGCGCTCGCAGACGTTGCGTGCCGCCGCCGCCGACGCCGGCGGGCGGGCGTTGGCGAGCGACGAGATGATCGTCAACGCCAGCGCCCACCGCTTCGCGGTCACCATCACCGAGCCGGCCCCCAAGCAGCACTTCAGCGAGAGCGTGCGGCTGGTGGCGAAGGTCGAGGTGCCGGAGGGCGAGCACGTCGAGCGGCTGGAGATCTACCGCGACGAGACGCTGGTGGCGACGCTCTACCAGCCGCCGTGGCAGCAGCCGATCCTGCTCCCCGCCGGCGAGGCGCTCGCCTACCTGCGGGCGGTGGCCTACCTCGGCGACGGCGCCGACACCGAGGACCACGTCTTCATCAACGCCCCGCCCGGGCTCGAAGAGGTGGCGGTGCAGCTCGTCGAGCTGTACACCGCGGTGACCGACCGCAACGGGCGTCCCGTCGACAGCCTCGGCACCGAGAAGTTCCAGGTCAAGGAAGACGGTACGCCGCAGGAGCTGGTGCGTTTCGAGAAGGTGCGCGACCTGCCGCTCAAGACAGCCATCCTGCTCGACACCTCGGCTTCGATGGCGAACAACCTCGAGGAGGCGCAGCACGCCGCGCTCGCCTACTTCACCGACATCGTGACGCCGAAGGACCGCGCGGCGCTGATCACCTTCAACGACCGGCCGCGCCTGCAGGTGAAGTTCACCAACGAGCTGCTGCAGCTGGGCGGCGGCCTCGCCGGGCTCAAGGCCGAGCGCGGCACCGCGCTGTTCGACAGCGTCGTCTTCGCGCTCTACTACTTCAACGGTCTCAAGGGGCAGCGGGCGCTGATCGTGCTCTCCGACGGCAAGGACGAGAGCAGCAGGTTCAAGTTCGAGGACACGCTGGACTTCGCGCGCCGCGCCGGGGTGGCGATCTACACCATCGGTCTCGGCGAGGACCTCGAGCGGGAGGCGAAGAAGGCGCTCGAGAAGCTCGCCGAGGACACCGGCGGGCGGAGCTTCTTCGTCGACGAGGCCAAGGAGCTGGCGCCCATCTACCAGTCGATCCAGGAAGAGCTGCGCAGCCAGTACCTGCTCGTCTACCAGTCGACCAACCCCAAGCCCGACAAGAAGTTCCGCAGCGTCGAGGTGAAGGTCAAGGAGCCGGGGCTGGAGGCGCACACGATACGTGGGTATTACCCGTAGCCGCCTCCTCATCCTGCTGCTGATCTTCGGCGCCCTGCCAGGGTGGGCCGCCAGCCAGCCCGCGGCGCCCGCGCCGCTGCCCGCCAACCTGCCGCAGCGCTACGTCGACTGGCTGGAAGAAGTGGCGCCGCTGATGTCGGAGGAGGAGCGGCAGGCGTTCCTGGCGCTCGCCCAGGACTACCAACGGCAGGCGTTCTTGCGGGCGTTCTGGGAGGCGCGCGACCCGTACCCCGAGACGCCGGGCAACGAGCTGCGGGATGCGTGGCAGGCGCGGGTGGAAGAGGCGCGGGAGCGCTACGGGACGCTGGCCGACGACCGCTCGCGGCTGCTGCTCCTCAACGGGCCGCCGGCGCGCGTGCTGACGTCGCGATGCGGGTCGCTGCTGCGGCCCATCGAGCTGTGGCGGATGGACAAGAGCAGCCTCGTCAAGGGGTCGTTCGTGCTGGTGTTCGTAGCCCGCGGCGGGTCGCGGCAGGGGCGCTACGAGCTGTGGCATCCGAGCGAAGGCGTCGCCTCGCTGCTGCTGCTCGGCAGCATGCAGACCGACGCGCAGCTGGTCGACAAGATCCGCGAGGACTGCCTGCAGGCCGAGGAGCTGCTGTCGCTGCTCGGCTCGGCCGAGGACTGGCAGACGCTCGAGGAGCGCGGCGCCAAGCCGCACCACCCCGGCACCGAGTGGGTGCAGACGTTCTCCGCCCACTCCACCACCCTCCCCGCCGACGCGGCGCTGATGCCGGCGACCGTCGACCTCGTCTTCCCCGGCCGCCGCCAGAGCCGGACCGTGGTGCAGGGCGTGGTGCGGGTGCCCGCCACCGCAGCGGTGGCCGCCGGCGAGAAGGAAGAGAAGCTCTACCGCTTCCTCGTCGACGGCGAGGTGCTGCGCAAAGACGAGCTCTTCGAGTCGTTCCGCTACCGCTTCGAGCTGCCGGCTGCGGACGCGCCGGCGCAGATCCCGCTGCTGCTCGAGCGCTATCTGCGCCCCGGCGACTACCGGCTGCTGCTGCGCGTCGAGGACCTCAACGGCGGCAGCTTCTTCCGCCACGAGGGAGCGCTCAGCGTGCCGCTGGTGCCGGCGACGGCGGCCACGGTGCTGGCCGACGCGGCGGCACCGCCGAGTGAGCCCGCGGCCGCGATGCCGGACGGCGCCACGGCGCCTGCCGCTCCCGCTTCTCCAGCCGCCGCCGACGAGGTGGTGGTGCAGCTCTCGCCGCCGCCCGCCGACCTCCTCACCGGCCGGCTGCGCGTCTCCGCAGACGTGCGCGGCGCCGGCGTGGCGCGCGTGCGCTTCCTGCTCGACGGTCAGGGGCTGCTCGCCAAGGCGCGGCCGCCGTACACCGTCGAGCTCGACCTCGGCGACGAGCCGCGCCTGCACCAGCTGGCGGCGGTGGCCGAGGCCGCCGACGGGCACGAGCTGGCGCGCGACGAGGTGGCGGTCAACGCCGGCCCGCACCGCTTCGCCGTGCGCCTCGTCGAGCCGAAGGTCGGCACCGCGCAGCCGGGGCAACCCGTGCGCGCCGAGGCCATCGTCGAGGTGCCGGGCGGCGAGCGCCTCGACCGCCTCGAGCTGTTCGTCGACGAGACCCACCTCGCCACCCTCTACCAGCCGCCGTTCGTGCAGTCGCTGCTGGCGCCGGTGGGGCGGCTGGTCTCCTACGTGCGCGCGGTGGCCCACCTGCAGAGCGGCGCCGTCGCCGAGGACGTCGCCTTCCTCAACGCGCCGCGCGAGCGCGCCACCGTCGACGTCGACCTCGTCGAGCTCTACACGGCGGCCAACGACCGCCGCGGCAAGCCGGTGACCGACCTCACCGCCGCCGACTTCCGCGTCCGCGAGGACGGCCGCCGGCAGGAGCTCTTACGCTGCGAGTACGTCGAGGACCTGCCCATCCACGCCGGCGTGCTGATCGACACCTCGAGCTCGATGATGGAGGAGCTCGAGCAGGCGGTGGACGCCGCCTCGCGCTTCTTCGAGCAGCTGCTCACCCCGCGCGACCGCGCGGCGGTGATGTCGTTCGCCGACAAGCCGCAGCTGCGGGTGCCGTTCACCCACGACCCGGCGGTGCTGCGGGGCGGCCTGGCGCGCCTCGAGGCCGACGGCGAGACCGCCCTTTACGACAGCGTCGTCTACGCGCTGTGGTACTTCAGCGGCATCCGCGGCAAGCGCGTGCTGGTGCTGCTCTCCGACGGCGAGGACGTCAAGAGCCGCTACGGCTTCGAAGAGGTCATCGAGTTCGCGCGCAGGAGCGGCGTCGCCGTCTACACCATCGGCCTCGGCCTCACCAGCAACGCCCAAGTGGCGCGCATGAACCTGGGGCGCCTGGCGGCGGAGACCGGCGGCACGGCGTTCTTCGTCGAGCGCAGCGGCGCCTTCGACAACGTCTACCGCTCGATCGAGCGCGAGCTGCGCTCGCAGTACCTGCTCGCCTACCAGTCCGACGGCAGCGGCACCGGCTACCGCAAGGTCGAGGTCGAGGTGAAGCGGCCGGGGGTGAGCGCGGCGGCGGCGAAGGGGTACTACCCGTAGTCCGGCTAGTCCTCGCCTCCGGCTCGCCGCGGCGCAAGGAGCTGCTCGCGCGCATGGGGTTAGCGTTCACGGTGCGGCCGGCGGACCTCGACGAGACGCCGCGCCCTGGTGAGGAGCCGGCGGCGCTGGTGGTGCGCCTGGCGCGCGAGAAGGCGGCGGCGGCGCGCCCGGGGCCGGGCGAGCTGGCGATCGCCGCCGACACCGAGGTGGTGATCGACGGCGAGGTGCTCGGCAAGCCGCGCGACGACGCCGACGCGGCGCGCATGCTGCGGCGGCTCGCCGGCCGCGAGCACGAGGTGATCACCGGCATGGCGGTGCTCGCCGGCGACGACGGCCGCGTCGCCGCGGGTGTCGAGCGCACCCGCGTCGCGGTGGCGCCGATGAGCGAGCGCGAGATCGCCTGGTACGTCGCCACCGGCGAGCCGCGCGACAAGGCGGGCGGCTACGGCATCCACGGCTTCTTCGCCGTCTTCGCCACCGCCGTCACCGGCAACTACGCCAACGTCGTCGGCCTGCCGCAGCCGCTGCTCTACCGCCTCGCCGGCGAGCTCGGGATCGACCTGCTCGCGCAGGCGAAGCCGTGATCACGCGAACAGCGAAGCGATCTCCGCGTACGGCATCGCCTGGTTGAAATCCAGCGTTCCGTCTTCCAGAAACGCCGCCGTCGACGATGCGACGGTGCCGAGCACGATCGCCGCGATCGCCGCCCCGGCGCTGAGTCGTCGCACGCCGAGCCTCTCGAGCTCGCGGGGCGACGGCAGCCCCGGCATCGACATCACGTTGAGCGGCATCTGCACCGCGCTGGCGACCGCCTCGATCTCGGCGGGCTCGGTGATGCCAGGCACGAAGATGCCGTCGGCTCCGGCGTCGCGATACCGCGCCGCCCGCGCGATCGTCTCCTCGACGCGCGCCTCGTTCGGCGCCAGACCGGCAAGATAGACGTCCGTTCGCGCGTTCACGAAGAGATCGGCGCCGCTTCCCTGCGCGGCCCGCTTCACCGCCGCGATTTTCGCCGCCAAGAGGTCGGGTGGGCCCTCGCCGTCTTCGATGTTGATTCCCACCGCACCCGCGGCGAGCACCCGCGCGGCCGTTTCCGCGACCGAGCTCGGCTCGTCCGAGTACCCGGCTTCGATGTCGACGGTGAGGGGAACGCGGACGACGCGCGCGATCTCCTCGACCATGGCGATGAGCGCCGGCACCGGGAGCCGGTTGCCGTCGTTGTAACCGCGCGCCCACGCCACCCCGGCGCTCGTCGTCGCGATCGCCTTTGCGCCGAGGCTCTCGATCAGACGCGCGCTCCCGGCGTCCCAGGCATTGGGCAGGAGCAGCAGCCCATGCTCGTGAAGTTGGCGAAACGCGCCCATGTCAGGTTGGGATCGTGCCACGCCGCACCGGGAGCGCTCAAGCCATTTGGGCCGAACGGCTTGACTCCCCGCTAGGGGGGCGATACCTTGCCCTTCGATGAGTGCGGAAAACGCCAGCGTCGACGGCCGGCCGCGGGCCTACCTGATCTTTACCGGCACCGGCCCGATCCTGGTGCTGTCGAGCTATCCCAAGCTCACCGACGAGCGCCTGCTCATCAAGCTGCGCTACAAGGGGATCGACAAGTTCCTCGCCTACGAGGTCTCCCTCGCGGCGGTGGAAGCGCGCTACGGCCACGCCTACCCCAGCGTCGCCGCCGACCTCGCGGGCAGCGAGGACATCCGCGTCCTCGACTTCAATGGCCACCAGATCATGGCCAACTTCTCGCTCGGCGAGCTGGGCGAGCCGATCAAGTACGAAGGCTAACGGCCCTCTCGGAGCCTCAGCGCCCGGTCGGGAGCCGCGGGGATCTCCTCCGGAGGCACGAGGACGACACGCCCGTCCTGCCATACAGCCACCGAATGGCCCGCCCGTTTGTGGCGAGCGAGCGCCTCCTGGACGGCGGAGGTGAGCGCCGCGAGGATCCTCGGCAGGTCCTCGACGCGCTCGGCGGGCGGTGGTTGCGGGCGCTCCGTTCGCTTCATCGCGAGCTCTCCCGAAGGCTTTGCCATGCTTGGGGGTCCTCGACCTGCTCCCACTCGCGGCGGCGGCCGGAGGCGAGCAGGCGAGGTCCCGCGAGGCTGGAGTTGTCGAAGACCTGCCAGGTGTCGAAGAGCGGCTGGTAGATGGCGAACAGATTGCGCAGGCCGGCGGCGAAACGCCGCCTCACCACCGCCTCGGGCACGTCGTGGCCGCCCGCCTGCACGCGCTCGGCAACGCGGCGCACCGCGAGGTCGGCGCTCGGCAGCGAGAGGAATGAGAGATGAGCTCGGTAGCCGTCCGCGCGCAACCGAGCGAGCCACGGAGCGAACGAGCGCGTTGCCAACGTCGTCTCGAAGGCGAAGTCCTGGCGTTCGGCAGCGAGCTGCCGCATACGCCGCACCATCACGCGGCCAGCAGCGACGGCGACCGACTCCGGCTGGAGCTGCGAAAGCCCGAGCGCGATGGCGTCGGCGTTGACCAGCTCGCGCACCGCGAGCGCCCCGCGCAGCAACGCGGGACCGGTCGTCGTCTTGCCGGCACCGTTCGGACCGCCGAGCACGACCACCAGCGGCACGTCCCCGCGCAACGTCATCGGGTGGGCCGCGTCTTGCCGCACGCAGCCGTCATCGTACTCCGGCAGAACGAGCAGAGCGCCACGGCCAGGCGGGGGCGCCTGGCCGTGGGTGCTGCCTGAGGACGGCTACTGGTAGGTGACCGTGAGCTGCGGCCGGTTGGCCTGCGTCGCGGTCTCGCCCGGGTAGAAGCCGATGTAGTCGTAGCCGAGGTCGTCGTTGTCGCCTAGCGTGCAGTAGGGCCGCAGCTGGGTGAAGCCGGTCTTGTTGATGGCGGCGAGGCCGGCGGCGCTGAGGCCGCCGGAGGAGGGCGAGCCGTTGCTGGCCGGGCTCGACAGTGTCACCACGCTGTTCGCCGTCGCCGCCGCCTGCCAGTCGCCGAAGGCGAAGGTGGTGGAGCCACCGAAGCCGCCGGTGACGATGTCCGCGACGCAGGGGCCGTGGGTGCTGAAGGGGCTGGTGCCCGAGAGGGTGCCGCGCACCAGGAGCAGGGTGGCAGACTGGATGGTGGCGCCGTCGGGGATCGACGAGGTGTCGAAGGAGACGACGTTCTTGTACTGCTCGTCGGCGTCGGTGTCGCCGACGCGCAGGGCGGTGGTCAGGTTGTCGGTCGCGTTGCCGCCGCCGCCGACGTTGGTGTTCTCGCCGCTCTCCCAGATGCGGCCGTCGTGGGCGGCCGTCGAGTAGAACGTCACCGTCGTCGAGCCGCTGCACGCCGAGGTGGTCGCCGACGCCTGTGCCGAATTCGCCGAGCTGCAGGTGCCGTTGCTGGCGCTCACCACGTAGTGGTAGGTGGTGTTGCAGGTCAGGCCGGTGTTGGGGAACGACGTCGTCGCCGAGGTGCCCACCGAGCTGTAGGGTCCGCCGCTGGTGGCCGACCGCGAGACGGTGTAGGAGGTGGCGCCCGAGGAGGCGGTCCACGACACGTTGATCTGCGAGGCGGAGGCGGCGCTGGCCCCGACGCCGGTCGGCACCGCCGGCGGCGTGCAGGGGCTGCTGTAGCTGCCGGTGAGGGTGACGCCCGAGTAGGCGGAGTAGCCGTAGAGCATCACGTGCCAGGTCCCGGCCGAGGGGGCTGGGAAGCTGCAGCTCTCGGTGTTGCTCGCGGTCTCCGAGGCGCAGTCCCTCACCGTCGTCGTCGGCGGCGAGCCGAAGCGCACGTAGAGGTCCATGTCGGGATCGGTGTTGCCCGAAGTGTTGAACGTCAGGTTGGTGGCGCCCGCCGGCACCGTCATGGTCCAGAACTGCTGGCTGCCGGTGGCGCCGGCGATGCCGCCGACCGGCGCGCCGTTCTGCAGCACGTTACTGGTGCTGGTCACCGTAACGGTGCGCTGCGCTGAACCGCCCAGCCCGCCGCTGTCGGTCACCGAGGCGGTGATGGTGTGCGTCCCCACCGACAACGACGAGGTGCTGAAGCTCGCGCCGCTGCCGATGTTGCCGTTGATGCTCGAGGACCAGTTGAGGCTCGCCGAGATGGTGCCGTCCTCGGTGTCGGTGGCGGTGCCGCTGAAGGTGATCGACGTGCCCTGCGTCACCGTGTGGCCGTTGGCCGGCGCTGTGATGGTCACCGTCGGCGCGGTGTTGCCGGGGCCGCCGCCGATGGTGAAGCCAGCGGCGTAGACGTCGATGGAGTCGGCGCCGCCGCCGCCCTCGTTACGGTTGTCGGTGAAGATGGAGATGAGCTGGTTGCCGACGACGTCGAGGCCGTTGTAGTCGCCCCACTCGAAGCTGTCGTCGATCTGCGGCGACATCACGCTGGTCAGCCGCGTCGGCGTCGGCCAGGTGTTGCCGCCGTCGGAGGAGACCGAGTAGAAGACGTCCACCCCCAGCCGTGAGGGATCGCGCCGGGTGTCGTAAAACATCACGTACACCTTGCCGTCGTTGCCCACGCCCAGCCAGGGGTGGAAGCGGTCGACGGTGTTGGCGTCGGCGGTCTCGTGCGGCGTGCGAACCGTCCAGGTGGCGCCGCCGTCGCGGGTGTAGGCGACGCGGATGCGGCCGTGGTTGGCGGCCGGGTTGGTGGTGTTCTCCGCTGCCGTGGTGTCGGTCCAGGCGACGTAGATCGAGTTGGCGAAGGCGCCGCTCGAAAGATCGGCGTCGGCGGAGGCGTAGATGAAGGCGCGGCGCGTCTCCATCGCCGGGATGGCGAAGTCGTAGCCGTCGGTGGTCGGCGAGACGGTGACCGCGGTGGCGAAGCTGCTGCCGCCGTTGGTCGACTTGCGCATGAGGATCGTCTGGCCGCTGGTCGCCGGCCAGAAGTAGTAGACGTTGCCGCTCTTGTCGGAGGTGAGGTCGCAGCCGATGCCCGACTGGCCGGTGCCGCTCGACATCGCGACGTTGGCGCTCCAGGTGTTGGAGAAGTCGGTGGAGCGCGAGAACTTCAGGGTGTTGTTGTCGTGCCAGCACTGGTAGACGTTGTCGCGGTAGGGCGAGGTGGCGAACTTGTCGACGTGCATGTACTGCTTGTCGCTGGTGCTGGCCGCCGTCAGCTCGCGCCGGCCGTCGCCGGGGGTGATGGTGGCGAGGTCGTTCCAGGTGGCGCCGCCGTCGGAGGAGCGGTAGACCCAGACGTTGCAGAGGTTGCCGCAGCCGCCCAGGGTCGAGGTGTAGGCGTACTGGCCGTTGGAGGACCAGTCGACGGTGGGATCGCAGCAGGTGCCCCCCTGCGGCAGGGCGGCGGACTGGCTCCACGAAGAGCCGCCGTTGGTCGAGTACCACATGATCTGCCCCGAGCCGGGGCCGTTGGAGCCCGCCACCACCTTGTTGAGGTCGGTGGGGTGGATCTTCACCGCCGACTCGGCGGCGCCGTTGGGCGAGGTCACCTTGACGTCGCTGGTGAGCGCCTTGTTGTGCTCGAACTCCTCCTGCGGCGTGCCGCGCTCCTCGACGATGACGAAGCGGCCGCTGCGCACGACGGCGTGGCGGTAGAGCTTGCCGCCGACGAGGTAGCCGCCGTAGCGGATCTTGAAGATCTGCAGGGCGCTGCGCGGGTACTGGGCGGGGCCGGTGCGCAGCATGCCGGGAACGCTCTTGCGCAGCTCGATGCGGAAGAACACCGGGATGGGGTCGCGCAGCTCGTGCTCGTTCTTGGCCAGCAGCCCGAGGTCGGCCTGCGTGACCAGGTAGTTGCGGTCGTCCCAGGGCCCGATGCGCGTGAACGCCTGGTAGTCGACCCCCGGGTCGACGCCACGGGCGTTGTCGATTCGCTGCGCCGCGGCGGCGGTGGTCGACGCGGCAGCCAGCACCATGCCGGCCGCGAGGAGGTTCCGCAAACGGAGGACGAAGGCCTTGCCGCTCATGCTTCTGGGCTCCAGACTGGGTTTGCCCGCAGCTCCCTTGCCGCGAGGCAGGATGCGATTGCACGGACTGGACACACGAATCGACTGTCGCGGGTAGTAGCAGCGGCCGTGCCCGCCGCGGCGCTTCGCGACAAACCTCACCTCATCAACGACTTGACGAGACGCTGCAGGGAGCCGCGGCGGTCGTGGCGACGGGTCAAAGCTCGATTCTCGACCCGCCGCCGGCGCAGTTGCTGACCCGGCCGGGTCGCTCAGCGCGCGCTCGCGGCGATCACCGTGCGCAGGTGCACGGTGCCGTTCTCGAGGTCGTCGAGCGCGGCGTTGACGGCCGTTGCCGCCGACGGGATGCGGCGAGTGACGGCCCGCGAGAGATCGATGGCGCCGCTGGCCGCGAGCGCCATCAGCTCGACCAGCTCGTCGCGGGTGTGGTCGGAGCAACCGACGATGCGCCGCTCGCGGCCCAGCACGTCGGCGTAGGGATCGAGAGTGAGCCGCCGGAGGTTGATCGCCACCAGGACCAGGCGGCCGCCGGTGGCGAGGCGGCGCAGGGCGGCGAGCATCGTCGCCTCGTGACCGGCGAAGTCGAGGACGACGTCGACTTCCGGCATCTCGTGGAGGTCGTCCAACGGCACCGGGATCGCTCCCATCGTCTCTGCAAGCTGGAGCTTTGCCGGCACCGGATCGACGGCAAAGACCCGCGCCGCTCCCAGCGCGACCGCGAGCTGCAGCGCCGAGATGCCGAGCCCGCCGAAGCCGACGATGGCGACCGACTCGCCGCGCAGCAGCGGCGCCACGCGCAGCGCGTGCAGTGCGGTCGACGTCGAGCACATCATGATCGCCGCCTGCTCGAGCGGCACCTCCGGCGGCACCGCCACGGCGTTGCCCGCCGGCACCACGATGCGCTCGGCGTAGCCGCCGTCGCGCTCCTTGCCGATCATCTCGCCGCCGGGCAGCAGGTAGTGCAGCGCCACGCGGCTGCCGGCGGCAACGTCCTCCGCGCCCGCGCCCACCGCTGCGACGACGCCCGCCACCTCGTGCCCGAGGGTGATGGGCAGACGCACCCGCGAGGCGTCGCCGCGGTAGTGGGCGTCGCTGTGGCAGACGCCGGCGAAGTGGACGTCGACCAGCACCTCGCCCGGACCCGGCAGGGGATCGGGGAGCTCGCGCTCCTCGAGCGGCGCTCCGCCACGGACAAGCTGGATGGCGCGCACGACGCGCCGACCCTATCGCGGCTGCGGCGCCGCGGCCGTCGCCCGCGGCGCTGTCTTGAAACCCACATCCAAGCGCGCCGGCGCCAACGTCACGACGCGCCTCAAGAGCGAGGTGCCGCTGCGCCTCGGCGGCAAGACCGTGCCGGCGGGCGAGTACAGCCTCTTCATCGACCTCAAGGAGGGCGCGTGGACGCTGGTGGTGTCGAGCTGGCCGGCGCAGCAGACCTACGACGCCAACGACAAGGATGCGCTGTGGGGCTCGTACGGCTACACGCCCGAACGCGACGTGGTGCGCGTGCCGATGAAGCTCGAGACGCTGCCGCACTCGGTCGAGCAGCTCACCTGGGTCTTCGTCGACATGACCGACACCGGCGGCTCGCTGGCGATCGTCTGGGACAAGACGCTCGCCTCGGTGCCGTTCGAGGCAGTCGCGCCGTAGGCCCGGTGAGGCGGCCTAGGGCGTCGCCCTCAGCAAGAAGCTTCGAAAGACCTCCTTCGCCAAAGGGATGGTCTGCCGGGAATGAGGCTCCAGATCCTGAGCAGCGAGCATGACGACCCTGTTGCCCTTGCGCGCAGCGTACATCGTTCCCTGCATCGCCCTTCCTTCGCTCTTGCCGGACCAGTCGGCGGTGGCGAATAGCAGTCCCCCGATCTCGACTTCGGACGGCGCCGAGAGGGACCAGTCCGTCCTTCTCGCGCTGATCCCCTCGAGGAGAAGCGCGAGGAGCCGTTCCCGCTCGCTCTTCGTCGGCTCCGCGGAGGGAGGTTTTGGCGGGTCCAGCAGCGAGACTTGGAGGACGGTCGAAGTCGTCATGTCCGCGTGGTAGCGGGCGAAGCCGAACATGCGGGCCGGTCCCTGCTGCTGAACCGGGACGGCCATGAAGCCGCGCGGCAGCCGAAGAGAGAATCCATCGAAGGCCTTGGGGTCGCTCAGCCGCGCGAGCTCTTCCTTGGTGAAGGTGTTGGTGTCGTCGAACTTGCCAACGAGCGCGCAGTCCGCGGAGCCCAGCTGGTCCAGTTTGTCGAGCCACGCCGGATCGGCGGCCACAGCGGCGGGGTCGGCGGTCGCGCGCTGCATGAGGGCCTGCCGGTCTGTTTCGGGAACCTGGCCGAACACCGACAGCAGGCAGGCACAGAAGGCTCCCTGTTCCTTCTCGGACTTGCCCGATGCCTTTTGGCCTTTGAGGCAGCCGTCGTGTACGCCGGCGCTGAAGTTGATCAGGTCCTGTTCCTGCGCCGACGGCTTCTCCGCGGCCGGTGCCGCGAGCGCCGGTCGAACGGTGTGCAAGGCGAACAGGGTGAGGCCGATGAGCAGCAGCGTTCCTCTCAAACCACGACCTCCTGCCCATTGACGGCTGGAGGGGAAGCATATCGGTCCCGGCCGCCGTGCCCAACCCCCGGGCGACTGCGGACCGCAGATTGTCCGAGCTCGGCGGGCGAGGTGGCCGCTTCACTCCTCGCGCAGCACCCGCATCGGGTCGACGGCGGCGGCGCGGCGCGCCGGCACCAGCGTCGCGGCGAGGCCGACGACGAGGAGCAGCAGCACCGCGACGCCGAGCGAGCGCGGGTCGCTCGGCGCCACCTGGAAGAGCAGCCGTGCGCGCACGGCTCGCGCCGCCACCACAGCGACGATGCTGCCGATGCCGCAGCCGAGGGCGGTGAGCCACGCCGCGCGGCGCAGCAGCTCGCCGACGACGCGGCGCCGCTCGGCGCCGAGCGCCATGCGGACGCCGATGTCGCGGCGGCCGCGCACCACCCAGGCCGCGGCCACCGCGAAGGTGCCGACGCCGCCGAGCAGCAGGCCGGCGCCGGCGAACAGCGCCAGGATGCCGAACAGCGAGCGCGGCTCGCCCAGCGTTTCGCGCCACACTTCGTCGAAGCTCTTGACCTCGGCGAGCGGCAGCTGCGGGTCGAGAGCGTGCACGGCGCGGCGCAGAGTGCCCGCGATCGCCGACGGCTCGCCACCGGTGCGCACCGCCAGCGTCATGTCGCGCGGCAGCCAGGGGTTGCCGGTCTCGATCTGCACCATGGGCAGGAAGAGGCCGGCCCGCGCCGGCGCGCCTGGTCCACGCAGAGGCTGATCGGCGACGACGCCGACGACCTCGTACCACGTCGTGTCTAGCTTGAGGCGCACGCGGCGCCCCAGCGGCGCTCGCACGTCCGGCTGGCCGGCGAAGAAGCGCTCGGCGAACTGGCGCGTCACCACCGCCTTGCGCACTCCCGTCTCGTCGCCCGTGCGCAGCGTGCGCCCGGCGAGCACCTGGGCGCCGATGGCGCGCAGGTAGTCGCCGGCGGTGATCGTGTACTCGACGCCCGCCGGCGGGGCGTCGGGCGGCGGCGTGTAGCCCTCGACCTCGACGCCCCAGTCGGAGGGGTAGTCGGCGAAGGCGAGCCAGCTCGCCGCGCCGATGGCCTCGATGCGGCGGTCGTTGCCGAGGCGCCGGCCGAGCTCGGCGTAGAACGCCTGCACCTGCCCCGGCGTCTGGTAGGCCGCGGATTCGGGCAAGGCGAGGCGCGCCGTGAGCACGCCGCGCGGCGTGAAGCCGACGTCGACGCGCCGCAGCTCGCCGAGGCTGCGGCCGGCGAGCGCGGCGCCGGTGGCGAGCACCAACGCCAGCGCCACCTGCCCGACGACCAGGGCGTCCGGCAGCCGCCCGCTGCGTGGCGCTCGCGCCGCACCGCGCAGCGCCGCGGCGCCGCGGCCGCGCCGCAGCCACCAGGCCGGCGCCGTCGACACCAGCAGCGTGCTCGCCATCGCCAGCAGCACCGCGAAGCCGAGCACCCGCCAGTCGATCGCCAGCGCCTCGGCCCGCGGCAGATCGGTGGGCAGCAATGCCCGCACGCCGGCGAGCGACAGTCGCGCCGCCACGATGCCGAGCAGCGCCGCGAAGCGTCGACAGCAGCAGCGCCTCGCCGAGCAGCTGGCCGAACAGGCGCCACGGGCTGGCACCCAGCGCGTCGCGTACCGCCACCTCGCGCTGCCGCTGCTGGGCGCGCAGCAGCAGCAGGTTGGCGACGTTGACGCAGGCGAGCAGCAACAGCAGGCCGACCGCGGCGAGCAACGACAGCAGCGGCGTCCGGCTGCCGCCGAGCAGCGTGCGCTCGAGCGTCCACAGCGACGGCCCTTCGCGCTCCGCGAAGTGGCCGGGGTAAACCGGCGCGAGCTCGCGCACGACGCGGTCGAGGTCGGCTTCCGCGCGCGCCAGCGTCACCCCGGGCCGCAGCCGCGCCACGGCGTTGAGGCCGTGCGATTCGACGGTCTTGGCGTCGAGCGCGCCGCGGTCGAGCGCCATCGGCACCCACACGTCGGCGTGGCCGGGGTAGTCGAAGCCGGCAGGCATGACGCCGACGACCGTGCGCGGCCGCCCGTCGAGCACCACCTTGCGGCCGAGCACGCCGCGGTCGCCGCCGAGGGCGTCCTGCCACAACCGGTGCGAGAGCACCACCACGTCGTCGCGCCCCGGCGCGTCTTCGGCGGCGAGGAAGCCGCGCCCGAGCGCCGGCGCGACGCCGAGGGTCGAGAAGAGCGGCTGCATCACCCGCGCCGCCACCAGCTGCCGCGGCTCTCCGCCGCCGAGCAGCGTCGCCTGCCCCCAGGTGTAGGCAGCGAAGCCGCTGAAGGCCCGCGACCGCGCGCCGTACTCCACCGCCTCGTTCGTCGACAGCGGGCTGCCGCCGACGCGTCCGGGAAGGTCCGAGTGCGACCAGACGGTGACCAACTCGTCGGCGCGGGGGTAAGGCAGCGGCCGCAGCAGCACCGCCTCGACGACGGCGAAGGTCGCCGTGGCGGCGCCGATCCCGAGCCCCAGCGTGCCGACGGCGAGCAGCAGGAAGGCCGGGCGGCGGGCGAGGCGGCGCAGGGTGGCGGTGAGCGGCAGCAGCAGGTGCATGGAGCCTCCTTCAAGCGGAGCCGACAACGCTCCCGTGGACGAGTGGCTGTGGCGTGCGCCAGCACGGGCGTAGCGACCGCCCGCCGCAAACCACTACCGTGCGGCGTGCCCGTGGTTACTGCCGTCGGCGGCGGCGGAGCGCGGCGGTTGGCTTGATAGACTGCCCGCCCGCACCGGCGCTCCTCCACCGCCGGCGGCTGCTCTCCCGGCCCGTCACGCCGCACCGCCACCCCCTGGACCTCCAGAACCTCCAGAACCTCCAGATGCAACGCCGCAAGCCCGTCGACCTCCCCGCCGAGCCGTTGCAGGTCGTCTTCGACCCCACGCCGGAGATCTACGCCACCGACAGCGGCGGCGCCTTCAACTTCCCGCTGCTGGTCGCCGGCCGCGCCGAGCTCGACGACCGCCGACTTCGACGAGGCGCGCTTCCTGTTCTCCATCTGGCACCCGTCGTCGCGGCGGGTGATCGACCTCGACCGCGCCTACGTCGAGCTGCGCGCCCGGCTCGACGCCCGCGAGGACCACTGGCTCAAGCTCGCCGAGATCGAGCCGGTGGTGCCCGCCTACGCCGGCGGCGAGAGCTTCGACGGCTGGATCGTGCTGCCGGTGATGGCGCGCACGGCGGCCTTCGGCCTCTTCGGCTCCGGCTTCGAGCCGCGCACGCGCCTCCAGGTGCGTGCCTACGGCTACTTCGTGGCGTGAGCGGAACGCTCGACCGCGAGCGTGCTCGACCGGAGCTGGCCGCAGCCGCACCCAACGACAGCAAGATCGTGCTGCTGGTGCTCGACGGGCTCGGCGACGTGCGCACGGCGAGCCAGCCGCGCACGGCGCTCGAGGTGGCGCGCAAGCCCAACCTCGACGCCCTGGCCGCGAGCGGCTGCGCTCGGCCGCATCATGCCGGTCGCCTAGGGCATCACGCCGGGCAGCGGCCCCGGCCACCTGGCGCTCTTCGGCTACGACCCGCTCCTCGCGCCCGAAGGCGACATCGGCCGCGGCGTGCTCGAGGCGCTCGGCGCCGGCGTCGAGGTGCGGCCCGGCGACGTCGTCGCTCGCGGCAACTTCGCCACCGCCGACGTCGACGGCAACCTCACCGACCGCCGCGCCGGCCGCATCCCCACCGAGGAGTCGCGCGCCGATCGTCGAGCGGCTGCAGCGCGCGGTGCCCGACCTCGGCGGCGGCGTCGAGGCGCATCGTCTCGCCCGGCGAGGGGCACCGCTTCGTGCTGCTGCTGCGCGGGCCGGGCTTGTCGCCGCAGGTCGAGGACACCGACCCGCAGGAGACCGGCGTGCCGCCGCTTGCCGCCGCGCGCCGAGCGCGCCCGAGGGTGAAGCGACCGCAGCGATCGTGGCGCGGCTCCTCGAAGCCTTCGACCGCGAGCTCGCGGCAGGAGCCGAAGGCCAACCGCGCGCTGCTGCGCGGCTTCTCCTCGCTCCCCCACCTGCCAGCCGATGCCGCGAGCTCTACCAGCTGCGCTGCGGCTGCTTCGCCGGCTACCCGCTCTACCGCGGCGTCGCCTCGGCCTGCGGCATGGAAGTCGTGCCCTGCGGCAAGCGCATCGGCGACATCGTCGACGACCGTCGCCAGAGCCGCTGGGCACGACTTCGACTTCTTCTTCCTCCACGTCAAGCAGACCGACCAGGCGGGCGAGGACGGCAACCTGGCGCAGAAGGTGGCGGCGATCGAGGAGGTCGACGCCGCGCTGCCCACGCTGCTGGCGCTACGCCCCGACGTCGTCGCCGTCACCGGCGACCACTCGACGCCGGTGCCGATGAAGGCGCACAGCTTCCACCCCGTGCCGCTGCTGCTCGCGGGGCCGGACGGCCAGGGCGCGCCAGACCGTCTTCGTCGACGAAGCGGACCGCTTCGACGAGGTCCTCGCCACCTGCGGGCACCTCGGCACCTTCCCCTCGCGCGCCCTGCTCGCGATGCTCCTCGCCCACGCCGGCCGGCTGCAGAAGTTCGGCGCGTGAGCGCGCTCGGCGCGTCGCCGTGCCGCTAGCTCTCGAGTCCCGCCTGTCGGTCGCCGCCGAGGCCGCCAAGGTCTGGGGGCTGATCGTCGAGCCGCGCACTGGAACAGCTGGTGGCCGGCGGTGCGCGAAGCGCGCAGCAAGGACTTCAAGCCGCTGCGCGAGGGCAGCCGCTTCGAGCTCACCGTGCAGCACGGGCCTCTCGACCTCCACCACTCATGCGCGCGTGACGATCTGCGCCGACGGCAAGTCGATCGGCTGGGACGGCCGCTGGCTGGGCGTGCCGCTGCGCCACGAGTGGTTCCTCGAGCCGCGCCCCGACGGCGTGCGCGTGGTGGCGCGCAGCCGCTTCACCGGCGCCCTCGCCGGCCTGCTCAGTCTCTTCCGCCTCGACCGCCGCTGGGAGCGCACGCTGGTCGAGCAGCTACGTGGGCTCAAGCGCGTGGCCGAGCAGCTCTAGACAGGGGTCCGTGGGCGCCTCCACGAACGGAGGCGCCGGCGCCGCGCTCAGTGGCCGCTGGCCGACGAGTCCGGGGGCAGGCCCATCTTGCTGCCCCAGTCGTTGATGGCGGCCGTGCCGCTGCGGTGGATGTCGGCGTGCCTGGTCGAGCTCGTGCGCGAGCGCTCACGCGCGCCGCCGCCCCTGGCGAGGTCTTCGAGGTAGGAGGCGTAAGTCGGCTTGTCGCCCGAGAGCGTGCCGACGCCGAAGTCGATCATCTTCCCCTTGCCGGTCACGAAGGCCTGGTAGCCGCCGTCGTGCATGCCGCGGTGGGCGACGCGGGCGGCGCGCTCGCCGTCGCGCACGGCGGCGAGGAACTCGGGGTCCTCGTTCGGCGCCTTGTCGACCACGCCCAGCCCGGCCTCGGCCATCAGCACCGCCAGGTCGCGCTCGCCCTCGGCACCGACGCGGATGCGCACCCGCAGCGTCTTGGTATCCGGGCGCAGCGGCTGCAGCTCCTTGATGTAGGCGTCCTGCGCCTTGAGCACCTGGACGAGGAAGTCGCGCGCCTCGGTGCCGCGGTACTCGCCCATCGAGCCCGCCGTCGGCGGCGCCGGCACCGAGATGCCGGAGACGATGAGCGAGACCTGGCGGCCGTCCTGGTTGACCAGAATCTCGCTGCCGCTCACCACCTTCACCAGGTCGTACGCGCGCGCGCCGGCCGCACAGCCGAGCCCCGCAAACAGCACCGCCCCCACCAGCCAACGCTTCGTGCTCATCGCCTTCTCCGTCCGTGTGTCGTGGACGGGGGGAGGATTGCCCAGCAAAAGCCGGTTGTCAAATCCGCTGGAAACGCCGCCGCCGGGGCCACCGGGGCCACCGGAGGGGCCCTGACGCAGGCCGCGAACCCCGGCACGTCAGCCCGGCGAGCTAGCAGGGACGCCACTGAAGCGGCGTCATCTTGCGCGAGCGGTCGAGGAAGATCAGAGCGTCGAAAGCGCGCGCCGGCACCATCTACGTGCTGTTGACGCTCGTACTGCGCCCCGGGCTCCAGCAGCGGCGTGCCGGCGCCGGGGAACCGCAGGTCGACGAGCAGCGCCGGCCTCGCCGAAGCCGTGGAGGATCTCCTCGACCGAGCCCGGGCCCGGGACGTCGTATCGGCCCGCAGCCGATCGGTGGCCAGTCGATGGCGGCCGAGTGGCTCACCAGGCCGACGATGGCGTACTTCCTGCCGGCAGCTCGGCGTGGAGGAACGAGCCCATCGTCGTCAGGTCGTAGGCCGAGGGATCGCGAGTGATGTGGCCGTTGTGGGCCCACACCGCCACCTTCGCCTTCGGGTAGCGCAGCTTGCGGATGCCCAGCAACAGGGTCGCCATGCCGCGGTCGCGCGCCGCGAAGGAGCGCTGGGGAGTCGCTGTCGTTGTAGATCATCTCGTCGACCCAGGCGCGCAGGCCGGCGAGGCGCAGCTTCGCCCACTCGAAGTCGACTTTCCTGGCTCCGCGGCCGAACGTCCTGGCGTTGGCGGCGAAGAGGCCCTCGACCGCCTGCACGGAGGCGTCGCAGACGGCGAGCCTCGGCCTCGGCGGGCACGGAGAGGCGGAAGTTGAAGACCGTCTTCGACGAAGCCGCAACGTCGAGGCCGGCCCACGGCTCGGCGGCGGGGTCGCGCCCGACGCGAACCAGGAACTCCTGCAGCGCCGCACGTCCGGCCGCGCCTGCCCCTGGATGTCGAAGCCGAAGACGTGAACCCGGTCCTTGGGCTTGGGGTGAGTCGGCGGTTCCACTCGCACATCCAGCGCGAGAGCGCCGACAGCTCGGTGCTGCGCCAGACGCCGAAGAAGCCCGGCGTGGCGGTATTGGGGTCGCCCTCGCAGGTCTGCACGTAGGGCTCGGCGGTCTCGCCGGCGAGCCACGGCGTCTCGAAGGCGAAGACGCGGAAGCCCAGCTGTCTCGACCAGGTAAGCGGAAGAGCCGGTGCTTGGCCTCGTAGTAGCCGCCCGAGGTGTGGATCGATTCGCCGAGGCCGACGACCGTCGCCTTGCCGACGATGCCGCGCAGCGGCTCGAGGTCGTCGAACGGGAGGTCGGGGTCGGTGCCGTCGAGCTGCCAGACGCCGGGCTCGAGCGGGAAGCCGACGGTGCGGCGCCGCCGCGGTTGCGGTTCCTCCGCCGCCAGCACCGAGGGCGCCGGCTGAGCGACACCGCGCGCGAGCGGCGTCGACGCCGCGACGAGGACGAGGGCGGCTCAGACAGTGAGAGCCGAGACGGTGCCGCAGCAAGAATCGGCTTCGCGTGTCGGTTTGAGGCCCGCGCGCGGGCCGATCCTTCGCCGGCGCAGGCGCTAGCGGAAGCCGCGCCGCAGCTCGCGCTTGAAGGTGTCGAAGGCCTCGTCGCCGTAGAGGCAGACGACGACCTGCTCGAGCTTGGTGCCGCCCTGGATGTAGCGCTGGATCTCGGTGAGCATGATGCGGGCGCAGCGGTCCATGGGGAAGCCGAAGTTGCCCGCCGAGATCGCCGGCAGCGCGATCGAGCGCATGCCCTGCCGCTCGGCGAGCGCCAGCGACGACGCGCACGGCGGAGGCGAGCTTGCGGTCCTCCTCGCCCTCGCCCTTCTTCGGACCGACGGCGTGGATGACGTGCTTGGCCTTGAGGTTGCCGGCGGCGGTCATCACCGCGGTGCCGACGACCGTGCCGCCGATGCGGTTGCACTCCTCCTGGATCGAGGGGCCGCCCTTCTTGGCGATGGCGCCGGCCACCCCGGCGCCGAGCTGCAGCTTCTCGTTGGCGGCGTTGACGATGACGTCCACCGACAGGTCGGTGATGTCCCCCTCCAGCAGCTGCAGGTCGGTCTCCCGCATCTTGATCGAGAGGCTGCGGCCTGTAGCCGGGGCCACTTCCTTACCCTTGACGGCGCTGTCTCCCACGGCCCGGCGCAGCATATCAAAGGGGTCGCCGAGGCCCGGCCGGCTCCGCATCCCCCGTAGACGCCGGTGTGATATGCCTCACTCAGCGCTCGCTCGCACGCACCTCGCAACAGAGCCCGTTCGGGCGGGAGGAGACGTGATGTCCAAGAAGAGCCTGCTCTCCATGATGGTTCTCGCGGCCGTTCTCGCAGCCGTAGCGGTTCCAGCCGTTGCGCAGGAGGTCACCTCCGACCGGGTCGTCGTCGACGGCGAGACGGTCGAAACCGTCAGCTGTCGCCGACCGACGGCGTGGAAACCAAGGCCGTCACCGCGAACTGCAGCGGCGGCGTCGTCTACGACGACGGCGGGCTCAACCACGGCTACAGCCTCGGCGACGGTGATCCAGGCGACTCCACGATGCGTGATGCGCCTGGACCTGCCGCCGGGAACGACATCCCTCGACCAGTGTGCCTCTGCTTTGCCGCGCCCCCGGCGATCCCTCGAGCATGAGCTTCCACCTCGTCGTCTACAACGACAACGGCGCCGGCGGGCAGCCGGGCACCTTGGTGCCCGCGCCCCCAGCACGGCGAGTGGTATCTCCCTCCACCATCGGGACCTTCTTCTCCTTCAACCCGCCGGCCTCTTCACGCTGCCGGACAACAGCGTCTACGTCGGCGTCTGTGGCCGGGACGTGGGCCGAAGTATCTGATCTGCGGCGACGCCTCGACCGCGACCACGCAGCGCAACAACTTACGTCAGCTGCAACCAACGGGGCAGCTGGGGCATACCTGACGACGCTGTTTGCCCCGCCGAACACTCCGCCCCGGGCATTGGGCATCCGCGTCGATCCGCACACCGTGGTCGCCGGCGGCTGCACGGCCACCGCCACCGCGATGTGCCTCAACAACAACCGCTTCAAGGTCGAGGCGACGTTCGCGACGGCCAGCCAATCCGATCCTCAGCGCGGCGTTCACGGCGATCGAGCTCACCGACGACTCGGGCTACCTCTGGTTCTTCAACTCGAACAACATCGAGCTGGTGGTCAAGGTCTTGAACGCCTGCGGCGTCAACAACCGCTACTGGGTGTTCGCAGCGGGCCTGACCAACGTGCGACGTGGACCTCAAGGTCACCGACACCCAGACGGGTCAGCGTCAGAAGACCTACTTCAATCCGCTCAACCAGCCCTATCCGCCGCTGCAGGACACCAACGCCTTCGCGACCTGTCCGTAGCGAGTGAGGCTGAGCCGCCTGTACGCCGAGCGTCGCGGCTCGGTCTCGGCGACGCCAGCGTCCGGGCCGCGACGGTGCTGCTGGTAGGCTCCGCCGCCATGTGGGCGGCCACCGAAGGTGAGCTGTCACGGCGTCGCTCGCGACGCGCATCCGCGAGCTCTACGGCGTCGAGCACGAGCCGGTGGTCGAGGTGCCGCCGCGGCGCGAGCTGGGCGATCTCGCCTTCCCGGCGCCGCTGCACCTGGCGCGGTCAGCTCAAGAAGCCGCCGCGCGACGATCGCGCAGGAGCTGCTCGACGGACTCGCCACGCGCCGCCGTGGGTGCGCGAGGTGCGGCTCGCCGGCGCCGGCTACCTGAACGTCTTCCTCGCCCGCTCGCAGGCGATGGCGCGGCTGCTCGCGGAGCCGCGTGTTCGGGGCGGGCGCCGGCGGCGCACGGCCCGAGCCGCGAAAAGGTCATCGTCGAGCACACCAACATCAACCCCAACAAGGCGGCGCACATCGGCCACCTGCGCAACGCCGTGCTCGGCGACGTGCTGGTGGCGACGCTGCGCGCCCTCGGCCACCCCGTCGAGGTGCAGAACTACATCGACGACACCGGCGTGCAGGTGGCCGACGTCGTGGTCGGCTGCGTCGACCTGCGCGGGCTGACGCTCGACCAGGTGGCGGCGATCCCCGAGCCCTTCGACTACTGGTGCTGGGACCTCTACAGCGAGGTCGGCCGCTGGTACGAGGAGGACCCGTCGCGGCAGGCGCTGCGCCGCGAGACGCTGCACGAGCTCGAGCGCGGCGCAGGGCCCGCGCGCCGAGATGGGGCGGCTGGTCGCGCGACGGGTGCTGGTGCGCCACCTCGCCACCATGCGGCGGCTCGGCATCGGCTACGACCTGCTCACCCACGAGGCCGACATCCTCGCCCTCGACTTCTTCCACGTCGCCTTCGAGCGGCTCGAAGGCAGCCGGCGTCGTGCGCCTCGAGACGGAAGGGAAGAACGCCGGCTGCTGGATGATGCCGCTCGCCCACGCCGAGGAGTTCGCCGGCCTCGAGGAGCCCGACAAGGTGATCGTGCGCTCCGACGGCACGGTCACCTACGTCGGCAAGGACATCGCCTACCAGCTGTGGAAGTTCGGCCTCCTCGGCAAGGACTTCCAGTACCGCCGCTGGGAGGAGGAGCGGGTGTGGGAGACCTGCGCCTCGGATGGCAACCAGGCGGCGTCGCCGACCACCCGCCGTTCGGCCGCGCCGACCGCGTCGTCAACGTCATCGACATCCGCCAGAGCTACCTGCAGAAGATCGTGCGCGCCGGGCCTCGAGGCGCTCGGCCACGCCGAGCAGGCGGAGCGCTCGGTGCACTTCGCCTACGAGATGGTGGCGCTGTCGCCCGCCGACGGCGCGCACGCTCGGCGTCGCCGTCGAGGGCGAGGACGGCGAAGCGCAAGGCGCTCGAGATGTCGGGCCGCAAGGGGATCGGCGTCAAGGCCGACGACCTCCTCGACCAGCTGATCGCCAAGGCGCGCGAGGAGATCGCGGCGCGCAACCGCGAGCTCGCCGACGAGCCGAGCTGCAGCGCGCTCGCGGTGGCGATCGCCACCGCGGCGATGCGCTTCTTCATGGTCAAGGCATCGACCAACCGCGTCATCGCCTTCGACTTCGCCGAGGCGCTCGCCTTCGAGGGCGAGTCGGGGCCCTACCTGCAGTACGCCGTCGTGCGCTGGCGCAACATCCAGCGCAAGCTCGCCGCGGCCGGGTCTGGCGACGGCGGTGACGCCGGAGGAGGCGGCGGCGTTGCCGGAGGAGGCGTGGGCCGACGACCTCTGGGACCTGGCGCTCTTCGGCGCGCGGCTGGGCGAGACGGTCGAGAAGCGCGCCGGGCGCTCGCTCGAGCTGTCGCTCGTCGCTCGGCATGCGCTCGAGCTGGCGCAGCGCTTCAACGCCGTCTACCACCGCCACCCGATCCTGCAGGAGCCCGACGCGACGCTGCGCGCGGCGCGGCTGGCGGCGTCGCAGGCCTTCGCGGCGGCGCTCGGCGCCCTCGCCGGCATCCTCGGCATCCCGCTGCCGGAACGGATGTAGGTTCGACGGCGCGCGGCAGGAGGCGCGCCGCGCGGAGAGAGGCGCGGCGGCAGCGGCGCTCGCGTCCGGCAGGCGCGCGGCGGCGGCCACGCGACCTCTCGCCAAGCTGGTTCTCGCCGCGGCCGCGGTGCTGGCGCTGTGCGCCTGGCTGCGCTTCGAGGCGCCGGCACCCTGGTCCTACGACGAGTACTACCACCTCGGCCTGGCGCGCGAGATGCGCACGCAGCTGCGCCTGACCTCGTTCTGGTGGACGCCGTTCTCCACGCTCTACGACCGCTTCGTCGACAGCGCGCCGCTGTTCCACGTGCTGCTGATGCCCTTCGCGACGCTGCCGCTGCAGCTCGCCTCGCGGCTCGGCGTGCTGCTCGGCCAGCTCTTCATGGTCGGCGCGTTCGCCTGGTCGCTGTGGTCGATGCGGGTGCCGCGGCCGTGGTGGTTCGTGCTCGCCCTGCCCGGGCTCGGCACCCTCTTCCTGCAGCGGCTCGAGATGCTGCGGCCGCACGTCTGGCTCATCGGCTTCACTGTCCTGGTGATCGCGCTGCTCGTCGAGCGGCGGTGGAAGTCGCTGGTCGTCGTCTGCGCGCTCTTCGGCCTCACCCACACCGGCGGCTGGATCGCCATCCCCATCGCCGCGCTGTGGTCGCTCGCCGGTTTGGTGGTGCGCGACGCCGACGAGGGCCGCGGCGCCGAGCTGCCTCGCGCCGCGCGCGCGCCCTGGCAGCCGCTCGCCGCCGCGGCCGGCGGCTGGCTGCTCGGCCAGCTCGCGCACCCCGAGGTGCCGGCGAACTTCGAGATCTTCATCATCGCCAACTTCGTGGTGCCCTTCCAGGCCACCTCGGCGGGCAACGCGACGCTCAGGAGCCAGCTCGGCACCGAGCTGCTGCCGCCGAGCGCTTCGATCATCGGCGAGCCAGTGGCCGGCGTACGTCGTCGCCGCCGCTGTCGTCGCGGCGCTGCTGCTGCAGCCGCGCCTGCGCAGCCGCGCCACGATCACCGCGGCGTTGCCTGCACTCGCTTTCATGCTCGTCGGCACGCTGGCGATCCGACGCTTCCTCGAGCTCGGCGAGCCGCTCGTGCTGCTGGCGCTGGCGGTAGTGGCTCGCGAGGGCGCGCTGCGCGGCCTGTCGCCGCCGCAGCCGTGGACGCGCCGCGCGCTCGCCGCCGCGGCAGTGGTTGCGGTAATCGTCACGGTAACGATGCTGCGCGTTCAGGGCTACGGCTCGCGCTCGGCGCCGCTCGCCATGGCTCGCTGGCTAGGTGCCCACGCGGCGCCCGGCGAGCGCGTCTTCACCGCGCAGTGGGCCGACAGCGCGCCCCTCTTCTACGCCGCACCCCAGGTGCAGTCGCTCTTCGCCCTCGATCCCACCGTCTTCCACACCAAGGACCCGGACCGCTTCGAGCGCTACGTGGCGGTGGTGCAAGGGCGTGCCGGCGACCCGGCGCGCGTCATCCGCGACACCTTCGGCTGCCGCTGGGTGACGCTGTGGCGCAAGCCGAGCTACGAGGCCGTGGCGCTGCAGCTACGGCGCCGCCCGGGCGTGACGCTCGCCTACGAAGACCCGGACTACCTGGTGCTCGACCTCGGCCCACCGGCGGCGGGAGCCGCCGCTCTCTCCCCGCGTCCGGCCGCTAGGGAGTGAAGCGCCGGCCCCAGATCTCCCGGCTGGCGTCCTGCCACAGGACGACGAAGTTGCCGGCGGCGCTGGTGGGGGCCACCACCGCGTTGAGCGACCTCTTCGTGGCATCCTGCGTGACCTCGAACTGCGCGCCTGCCTTGCCGGCCCCGGTGTAGCGGCGGCCGAAGATCCCCAGCCTGCCGCCGCGATTCGCGGTTGCCGTCTCCCAGACGACGACGAAGGCGTTGGTGGCATCGTGGGCGATCGACGGGTTGCGTTGCTCGTTGGCGGTCGTCGTGTTGACGACGAACGGCGCTCCCGACTTGACGCCGGTCTTGGCGTACCTCTGACCGACGATGTCCGTGCCGTCCGTCGCCGGCGCCCGGTCGGTGTGCCAGAGGACGACGAAGGTGTTGTTGCTGGCGCACGAGATCGAGGGGTGCAGCGGCTCGCTCGACAGCGGCGGCGTCACCACCTGCTCGGCGGCGAGCGGCACGCCGGCGGCCGAGAGCCGCCGCAGCGACACGCCGTATTGGAGTTGCGCGAAGGGGACGAACTCGTCCACCGACGCCCACACCACGTTGACGTTGCCGACGCTGTCGACGCACAGCGCCGGCCGGTCGTCGGAGAGTCCCTGGCTCAGCGCGATCTGCGGGCCCCGCGGCACGCCGGCGGCGTCGAACTGCCGGAACACGACCTGCGGCGAGGCTGGGCTGTAGGGGACGCCGGCGAGGACCTTCATCCACGCCACGGCAAAGCCGCCGTCCTTGGTCGGCGCCACCACCGGCAGGAGGTCGTCGGGCACACCCGGGGCGGCGGGATCGTCGACGTTGACGGTGATCGGAGCGCCCAGCGGCACGCCGGCCGCGCTGAGCCGCTGCGCCTTGACGTCGCTGTGGCCGTTGCTGATCTCGGACCACACGGCGACGAACGTTCCCGCCTTCTGCACGGTGACGCCGGGGTCGTACTGGTCGCCGGCGATGGGGCTCAGCAGGGTGTCGGCGGTGAGCGGGCTCGTCTTGTTGAAGCGCCGCGCGCTGATGCCGTGCAGGTCGGTCTCGCTGCGCCCTGCCCAGAGGGCGAAGAAGCCCGCGTCGGAGCCGCCACCCCTCTTGCCGCTCCCGACGACGCCGGCCACCGCCGGGTCTTCCTGGCGGCAGGTGGCGGTGCTGGCGCAGGAGCTGACGCGGAACGCCGCGGCCACCGGCTTCGGGGGCGCGGGAGGCCCGGCGGCTTCGACGCCGACGGCGAGAGAACCGAGTAGAAGAGCGAGGGCGGTGGCTTTCTTCACGGGGTCCCTTTCTGCTGGCGGTCCGCTGATCGTCCCGGTGTGCGAGCGGGGGCAGTGTAGCAATCGGTGTGGCGCGGGCGCTATGAACCATGCGCGTGAATCAGGCACGGGAGCCGCCCGTAGACACCGCGCTTGCATGTTGCGCCTGCACTGCCTACACTTCTTGCATGCAGTACACGCTGAGGGACGTTCCACCCGGAGTCGACCACGAGCTTCGCCGCCGAGCGCGCGCCGAGGGCAAGAGCCTCAACGCAATCGCCATCGAAGCGCTGATCCGCGGGGCTGGGCTCGGTGAGACGCCTGTTCGAGCGCGCGACCTCAGCGACATCGCCTCCACCTGGCAGGAGGACGAGGACTTCGACCGCGCGATTGCGGATCAGGACCGAGTCGACGAGGCCATGTGGCGTTGAGGCTCGCCCTCGACACCAACCGCTACACCGACCTCTGCCGCGGCGACTCTGACGTCGTCACGCTCATCGAGCACGCCGAGGCCGTCTTCCTGCCATTCGTCGTCGTGGCCGAGCTGCGCGCCGGCTTCGCCGTCGGCAGACGAGGAGCCGAGAACGAGCGGGTGTTGCGCCGGTTTCTTGCCAAACCCGCCACGGCGATCCTGCTCGCTGACGAGCAGACCACCCACCACTACGCGACGCTGTTCCGCCAGCTCCGCGAGCAGGGAACGCCCATCCCTACCAACGACCTGTGGATCGCCGCGCTGGTGGCGCAACACGGCCTGTCGCTCTGCGCGCGCGACCGCCACTTCGACCACTTGCCCCAGATCACGCGCGTTTGACTCACCCCTTCACGGCCAGCTTGACGGCAGGAGATCGCGGCCGCAAGATTCCGTGATGCTCCACTGGTGGGGACGCAGGTGACCGAGAACAGAGAGCCGTGGCACGAGCTGTGGGCGACCTTCTCCGTGAGGGATCATTGCCGGCGGGGTGCGTTCATCGCCGAGGTCTTGCTGTACGACAAGCTGATGATCCCCGTCGTGCCTACCAGCAGGGATGTGCCCGCCGAGGTGGCGGATGCCCAGTGGAAGAGGTGGACCGAAAACAAGTGGTCCCCCCATCGGCAGACCCAGGTCGTAGAAGCTCTGAAGTACCGGGCCGAGCTCATACCGTGGACTCCTGCCCGGGAGGCGGAGTGGGCGGGCTTGCGACAGTCCTTCGCTGGCGCCCGGCACAATGGGTACTTCTTGACGGGTAGCGTGCTCGAGAGATTCGCCCCCCAGATGGCGCGCACCGTGGTGGCAGTGTCGCCCACGTACAGCTTGAAGGAACTCGAAGCGGCGAGCGGAATTCGACGGCAAACCCCGCACGAGAAGCTCCCCGCGAGCACGCTCTTGGCCGTTCTCGGTCATGAGCTGCTCTTGCCGAGCCTCGAGGGCGGCTACCTCAAGGCGCTGGCCCGCGCCGCCGACGTGGCGTCGACCGACGACTATCGCGTCGCCCGCCGAGCGTTGTACGACTGGCAGCAGAAGTTCGTGAGCAGCGATGCGACCACGGATGCTCGATCAATTCGCGCGGCAGTCGAGGACATGAGGGGCCTGGTGGAAAAGGTCAACACTGCGACCACTCAGCAGAAAAAGTGGCGCCGGTGGAAGCGCTGCTTTTCGTTCTTCGACACGACATGGAAGCTGGCGGCTCCGGCCGCGCCGCTGGCAGCAGCGATCGGCACTGCCTCCGCCGCGCTCGGCTCGTTCGCCCTCGCGGAAGGAACACCCAGTCCCTACGCCGGCGATACGGCCATCCCGGCGGCAATGATGATCGTCAACGCCCGTCAGCGCCTCGGAACCTGAGCGGCCTGTTTCGCGGCCGGCACGGTTCAGCCCTTGCCGTAGTCGAGGTCGGCGCGGCTCGCCACCCAGGCGGCGAGGCTCACCGTCAGCGCGGCGTAGATCGCCACCTGCAGCACGGCGAGCGGCACCGGGGTGGGGTCGGCGAGCAGGGCGAAGGGCCCCTCGCTGATGGGCACCGGGGTCAGCGCCTTGAGGTAGTGCACGACGGAGACCTGCTTGAGCAGCGGCGGCAGCAGGAACTGGAACCACTCCCAGGTGAAGAAGAGCGCCACCAGCGGGCCGGGGCTTCTCAGCAGCGAGCCGAGGAGCAGGAAGGCGCCGCCGTAGCCCAGGCAGCCGAGCATCGTCATCGCCACGTACGCAGCGAGCTGGCGCAGGGCGCCGCCGGTGAAGGCCGTGCCCAGGCCCTGCGGCAGGTGGACCAGGAGGAAGCTGCCGATCGTGGTGGTGACGAAGAGCAGCCAGGCCGAGCCCACCGCCGCCAGGTATTTGCCGGCGACGATCAGCGGCCGCCGCACCGGCGTCAGCAGCAGGTAGTGCATGGTGCGCTCCTCGACTTCGCCGCGCACCAGGTTGAGGAACAGCGCCAGGCAGCCGAAGAACAGCACGATGCGCACGATGAGCGCGTGGTAGAGGTTGGCGTAAACCTCGTTGAGGTTGGGCAGCTCGGTGAGCTCGCCGCGCCAGTGCATCGCCCCCCACGCAATGGCGCCGGTGACGGCAAGCGGCAGCGCGGCGAGCAGCAGCGGCCAGAGCACGCGCGGCGTGAGCAGCTGGCGGCGCCACTCGAGGCGCATGACACCGAAGAGGGCGCGCAGGGTGGCGGCGCGGCCGCTGGGCACGTCGTCGGGGGCGGCGAGGAGACGCGGATCGGCGGTCGTCGCGGTGCTCATTGCGCTTCGCTCCCCACCAGGTAGCGGTACACGGCGTGGGCGTCCTCGTCGGCCGGCGCCACCGCTTCGACGCCCACCTCGCCGCGGCTCGCGAGCTCGTTGAGCAGCAGGTAGAAGCGGTCGGCGTCGCGCGTCGTCGCCACCAGGCCGCCGCCGTCGGGCAGGAGCTTGACCTCGATGACGTGGTCGGCGCCGAAGAGGCGCGCCGCCAGGCGCGACGGCTCGCTGCAGCGCACGGCGATCTGCAGCGGCCGGTCGACCACCATCTCCTCGCGCATCTCGGGGATCTCGCCCTCGGCGGCGACGTAGCCCTGGTGCAGCATCACCAGCTGGTCGGCGATGAGGTCGACCTCGTGCAGGATGTGCGACGAGACGATGACGTGGCGCCCCTCGCTCGCCAGCTCGCGGAAGAGGGCGATGAACTCGCTGCGCGCCATCGGGTCGAGGCCGTTGAGCGGCTCGTCGAGCACCAGCACCGTGGGGTCGTGCGCCATCGCCTGGGCGAGCTTGACGCGCTGCCGCATGCCCTTGCTGTAGCCGGCGACGCGGCGCTTGGCGGCCTCGGTCAGGCCGACGCGCTCGATGGCGGCGGTGGCGCGGCGGCGCACCTCCGACTCCTCGTAGCCGAAGAGGCGCAGGAAGCCGGCGACGAACTGCAGGCCGGTGGCGCCGCGCGGGAAGGCGTCGAACTGCGAGCAGTAGCCGAGGCGGCGGAAGACCTCGGGGTCGCGCGGCGGGTGGCCGAGCACCGAGATGGTGCCGCGGGTGGGCGCCACGAGACCGGTGAGCAGGTTCATCAGCGTGCTCTTGCCGGCGCCGTTGGGGCCGACGAGGGCGGTGATGCCGGGCTCGATCGTCATGGTGACGCCGTTGACGCCCAGCACCTCGCCGTAGAACTTGGAGACGTCGTGGAAGACGACGCCGTGGCCGCTGGCGGCGGGCGCGGAGCCCGCCCTACCCGGAGCACCCGTAACGTCGGCGGGCGCGGAGCCCGGCGCACCCGTAGGGCGGTCTCCGCGACCGCCGCTGCTCGTGGTAGCCGCGGCGCTCACCGGATCACCTCCCACGCCCGCACGCGACGCAGCAGCACCGTGCTGGCCAGCACCAGCGCCACGGCGAGGCTCAGCAGCGCGCCGCCGGCGGAGAGGCCGTTGCTCTGCTGCAGCCGGAACAGCGGCGTCCACAGCGACTCGAAGATCGACGGCACGAAGAAGCGGATCCACCAGTCGGCGTGCAGGAACTGGTCGATGACGCGGGCGACCAGCGGCACGACGATGAAGAGCGCCACGAAGGCCGCCTCCGCCGCCGCCCGCCGGCGCAGCACCGCCGCCACCGCCAGGCAGACGAGGGCGAAGAGCGGGATCGCCGTCCAGGCGCCGAAGAAGATCGCCGGCGCGATCCACCAGTTGGCGGCGATCCAGGCGCGATCGAGCGAGCCCTGGAGGCCCAACAGCAGCAGCGACGGCACCCAAGTCACCAGCGAGGTGAGGGTGGCGATCGCCGCCGCCTTGCCGAGCACGTACTCGACGCGGGTGAGCGGCCGCGACAGGTACAGCGGCAGCGCGTTGTCGCGCAGGTCGTTGACCAGCACGCGGGCGCCCACCGAGGCGGTGAGCCCGAAGGCGATGTAGCACTGGATGGTGAGGATCCAGAAGAAGAACTTGGCGTCGATGGGCACCAGCGCCTTGAGCGGCAGCTCGAGGATCTTGATCGCCTCGAGGTTGTGGTGCAGGTAGATGATCACCGCGCCGCCGAGCAGCGGGAAGGCCGCCATCACCAGCAGGGCGATGGTCTTCTTGAGCGACAGCGCCTCCGCGCAGCGCGTAGCGCGCCACCACCATCCAGCGGTTGCGCGGCGAGGTGCGCGCCCCCGTGTAGGGGTGGAAGACGTGGCTATGAACCGCCATCGCGCTCCTCCATGGCCTTGAGGAAGATGTCTTCGAGGGAGTCGCGACGGGCCTGCAGGCGGCGGATCTGCACCCCCTGCTCGGCGGCGATGGCGTAGAGCTGCTGCACCTGCACCTGCGGCGGCAGCAGCAGCTTGAGGCGGCGCTTGCTGTGCACCAGGCACTCGCAGCCGAGCGCCGCCGCGGCCTCGGCGAAGTGGCCGTTGCCGCCGCGCAGCTCGAGCTCGAGGAAGCTCTGGTTGGCGCGCCGCTCGGCCTCGAGGTCGCAGACGGTGGCGATGCGGCCGGCCTTGAGCACCACCACCTCGTCGCACACCGTCTCGACGTCCTTGAGCAGGTGCGAGGAGAGCACGATGCGGGTCTCGCCGCGGTCGCGGATGGCCTTGACGAGGTCGAGCATGCGCTGGCGCGCGCCCGGGTCGAGGCCGTTGGTGGGCTCGTCGAGGAAGAGCAGCCGCGGCCCGTGCACCAGCGCCTGGGCGAGCTTGGCCATCTGCTTCATGCCCAGCGAGTAGGTGTCGACGGCGCGGTAGCGCGCCTCGCCGAGGCCGACGAAGAAGAGCGCCTCGTGGGCGCGCTCGAGCGCCACCTGCGAGGGGCAGCCCGGCGAGCTCGCCCATCAGCCGCACGAAGTGGATGCCGGTCATGCCGGCGACGAAGGCGTCGCGCTCGGGCATGTAGCCGACCTGCGCGGCGAGCGCGCGGCGCTCCTGCGCCACGTCGTGGCCGAGCATGCGGGCGCGGCCGGCGTCGACGCTGTGGAAGCCGAGCAGCGTGTTGATCAGCGTCGTCTTGCCGGCGCCGTTGGGGCCGAGCAGGCCGATCGAGCGCCCCTTCAGCTCGGCGGTCAGCTCCTGCAAGATCCAGCGCTTGCCGAGCTTGACGCCGAAGCCGTCGAGAACGATGACGGGAGGCGAGGTGTCCATGGTCAGGCGTCACTCTACGCGCGATGGGTGGGCGGTGTTTCGATGCAGCCACCCACCACGTTTCGCTGAGCGTCGGCTCGTCAGCCGCGCCGAGCTCTCCCCGCCGGCCCTGCGCCACTGCCGCGAGCGGGCCGAGGTTGCCGCCCTTGAGCAGCAGCATGTCGATCGAACCCCAGCGGGTTGCGCGGGCTGCGACGAGGAGAGGCGGATCCTGTCCTCCTCGCCGTAGGCGAAGACCACCGTCGGGCCGCGCGCTGTCGCCGAGCGCCTTGGTGAGCGCCTCCATCTGCGGCGGCGGCACCGGCGCGCCTTCGGCGCCATCCGTACCGTTGCCGCCCGCCTGCGCGGCCTGCCCGGCGATGCCCTTGAGCACGCCGGCGAGCGGGCCGACGACGGCGGAGAGGTCCTGGTACCAGAGCGCCGACAGGTTGAGCTGCTGGTCGGGCGGCAGCAGCGCGCGCAGCCGCGGCGACTGCAGCAGGCCGCTGCCGGTGGCGCGGCTCGCCAGCGCGTTGTCGATCAGGCCGGTGGTGGCGCTCGCCACCAGGTAGCCGTCCTGATAGCGATAGTGACCGTCGTGCGCCGTGCCGTCGGCCCGCGTGCGGCGAACGACCCAGCCGTCGCCCTCGGCCTGCAGCGCCAGCGAGCCTTCACCCTTCGCGCGCAGCTGCGCGTCGACGTCGGCGACCAGCCGCTCGATGCCGACCTGCAGGCGCGCCGGGTCGTAGACCTCGACGCACCGCTTTCCACGCCGGCGTCGGCACCAGCGGGCCGTCGATGCCGACGGCGATCTCGCCGCCGAGCGGCGCCGCGAGGTCCTCGATCGGGTCCCAGCCGTGCTCGGCCAGGAAGCGGGCGCGGTCGGCCTCGAAGCGCTCGCGCTCCTCGGCGGTGAAGGCGGCGAGCACGTCGGCGAGCAGCAGCGTCGGCTCCTTGGTGACGAAGGCCGCCACCGCCGTCGCGTCGGGCGAGAAGAAGGTGAGCGCGCCCATCGGCCCCGGCGCGGCGATCCACGAGGCGATGCCGTGGCGGGCGCCGTCGAAGGAGAGCACCGCCTCGCGCTTGGTCTCGTTGCCCTCGACCCACTGCTCGAGCAGCAGGTGCTGCACGCCGTCGAGGCCGAGCTTGGACAGCTTCTCGCGTTCGTCGGCGTCGGCGTGCGTCGCCATCATGCTCTTGAGGTCGACGGCGAGGAGGCCGTCCACGCCGGCGGCGTAGCGGCCGGTGATGGTCTGGTGGAAGGGCGCGTCGCGGAAGGGCTGCGCGTTGTCGCTCGAGCGCGGCGGCGATCTGCGTCAGGGCGGCGCCCTCGCAGGCGATCACCACCGCGCCGAGCTCGTCGCTGATCCACACCTGCAGGCCTTCGCCCGCATTCGGCGCCGAAGGATCGGTGACGACGAAGACGTGGTCGCCGCCGAGGTCCTGGCGCAGCTGCGGCAGCGCCGCGGTGAGGTGGGCGCGGAAGCCCGCCGGGTCGGCGACCGGCGCGATGGCGACCGGGCCGACCATCTTGCCGTCGGCGCCCAGCCAGCCGGCGGCGGCGATCTCGTCGCCGAGCTCGCTGCCGAGGCCGGTGAGGTGCTGCAGGAAGCTGCCCAGCCGCGCCACGTCGCCGCTGTTGCCGACGAGCGCCGCGAGCTGCGGGTCGGAGGCCAGCCGCTCGCGCACGCGGTCGAGGGCCTGGCCGAGGTTGCCGGAGAGATTGGGCATCGCGGCGTACATCACCGTGCCCGCCGGCAGCCGGTCGAGGAAGGGGCTCTCGTAGCGCTTCTCGGCGGCGGGCAGGGCCGCGAGCTCCTTCTGCAGCAGCGCGACGCCGGCGAGCAGCGCCATGTGCTGCTCGCGCCGCGACGCTCCACTCCACCTCGTCCTTCAGCGCCACCGGGCGCACGCGGGCGCTGGTGGTGGCCTGGCTGCCCGGCTTCAGCACGCGCTGCGGGCGGCCGGGCTGGTCGACGTGCACCGTGCCCTCGTACACCGACACGCGCGAGCCGCGGGTGCCGGCGTCGACGGCGAAGACGGTGCCCACCACCGCGACGGTGCAGTCGTTGGTGGCGACCCACAGGTGCTTGCCGGCCTCCTGCTTGGCGGCCTCGACGATGACGTCGCCGCCCTGGAGCTCGAGCGTGGTGCCGGCGCGGCGGCGGATCACCGAGAAGCGGGTGCGCTCGCGCAGCTCGACGGTGGAGCCGTCGGCGAGGCGCACCATGGCGCTCTGGCCGCGCGGCGTCACCACCTGCTGGCCGTAGGGGACGTCGGCGCCGGCGCCGAAGGTCTGCGCCTGGCTGCCGCCGACGCCGACCACGGTGCCGGAGAGCACGCGCAGCATGTTGCCGCCCGCGGCGCCGCCCGGCCACACCTGGCGCAGCACCAGCAGCTGCAGGCCGAAGAGCAGCGACGACGGCAGCGGCGGCCGCCCACGCCCAGGTGGGCACGCGGCGGAGCGCGCGAGGGAGCGGCGACGACCGGTCGCGGCCGGCTCGCCTTCCTGCAGCGTCTTGAGCGCGCGGCGGCAGGCGATGCAGCTGCGGCTGTGGTCGGCGACCAGCAGCTCGCGCTCGTGCGACAGCGTGCCGGCGAGGAAGGCCGGCAGCAGGCGCTGGATGTCGGCGCAGCCGAGCACCGTGCCGGTGATCTCGGGGGCGACCCCGAGGCGCTCGCGGACGCGCTCGAGGGCGGCGTCGGTGCGGGCGTTGTCGAGGCCTTCGGCTTCCTGGCGGACCGCGGCGCAGGCCCGGTCGACCAGGTCTTCGTTGTGGGCGCGGAGGGCGTCGCTCATGACCGTACTCCAGTGAGGCTCGTGCTCGTGGATCCCGAGGCGGTGGTGAGGTGCTTCTGCAGGGAGCGCCGGGCGCGGTGGAGGGTGACCGCCACCACGGGGGCCGAGGTGCCGAGGGCCGCGGCGACTTCGCCGTTGCTCAAACCTTCCAAGTGGCGCATGACGAACGCCTCGGCGGCGCGAGGGTTGAGGCGCGCGAGGCCGTCGCGGAGGGCGCGGCGGAGGCCGGCGCCGCCCGCCTGGCGCTCGGCCGAGGGGGCCGAGTCGGCGAGCGTGTCGGGCGGCGCGTCGTCGAGCGGCACGGCAGCGCGGGTCTTGCGGCGGCGCAGCGAGTCGAGGGCGGCGTTGGTGGCGGCGCGCCGCAGGTAGGCGCCGGCCTCGTCGCGCCGCACGCGGCCCGCGTGGCGGTTGGCGAGGAGGCGCAGGAAGACCGTCTGCACGACGTCTTCGGCGTCGCTCTCGCTGCCGGTGACGCGGAAGGCGGTCTTGAAGACGTCCCGGCCGTGGACGCGGAACAGCTCTTCGAGCTGGGCGTCGGCTGACGCGGGCTGGGGGTTGGTGGCGGCTTGCATTAGGTGGAGGCTCCCTCCTGTCTGGGCTCGATGGTCTTACGCGAGGGGGTGGGGAACGTTAACAGCGGGCGAGGGTGGGACAGCGATCTGCGAGCGGCGCTGACCACCGGCCGACGGGTGCGGAGCGGATTCGGGGGCCGCCGCTGCGGGACCGGCGCGCCTACAGTGCCTGTCGGGAGGAAGAGGGCGCGCCTCCGCTCTCCAGCCGCCGCTACTGCCGTGACCGCGCGAGAGTCGCGGAGCGGCTTCCGAGAGGTCCCGCTGCGGCGGCCCCCGAATCCGCTCCGCACCCGCCTGCAGTCGTGGTCTTCAAGCGGAAGCGGAGTGCGCGTCAGATGCGCTGGATCGGCTCGGGAGGCAGCTCGTCGGCACGGTTGCCGGTGGCGACGGTGGCGGCGGGCTCGAAGAGCAGGATCGAGGTCACTTCGTCGGCGTGCGGTCGGTGCTCGACGCCGCGCGGGACGACGATCAGCTCGCCGGGCTCGAGCCAAACCTGGCGGTCGCGGAACTCCATCAGCAGCCGCCCGCTGATCACCAGGAAGAGCTCATCCTCGTGCTCGTGGTGGTGCCAGACGAAGGTGCCCTGGAGCTTCACCAGCTTGACGTGTTGCCCGTTGAGCTCGGCGATCAGCCGCTGCTGCCAGAGGTCGTCGAAGCTCGCGAGCTTGGCGGCGATGTTGACGGCTTCCATCCCGCGAGTCTACGCGGCGCGATGCACCGCTCAGGAGGCGCAGAGCGTGGCGAGGCGCGTCGGATCGCCCCGCAGGACCTGCTCGACGTAGTAGGTGACCATCTCGTGGCCGTTGCCGGGATCGTTGTCGGCGATCAGGGCGCCGCCGTCGGCGAACCAGTCGGCGACGCATTCGGTGGCGGGCCGCGTCGAGGCGGCGCAGGCGAGCAGGGAGTCGAAGGCTCGGCGGTAGGCGATGAAGTCCTGGCGACGCATCGGCGGGCCGTGGCCGGGGATCAGCAGTTGCCAGTCGGCCTGCTCGACGTTGGCGAGCGCGGCTTGCCAGCCGGCGGGGCAGGCGGTGTCGAGGAACGGCGCCGGCAAGGTGACGAGGTCTCCGGCGACCAACACGCGGGTGGCGGGGTCGAGGACCCAGATGTCGCCGGCGGTGACGGCGTGGCGCTCGAGGTGGACGTCGAGGGAGCGGCCGGCGAGGACGCGTGGCCCGGTCGCGGTGATGACCTCGTCGGGCGCCAGCTCGGCGGCGTCGATGAGGGCGAGCTCGCGGCGGAAGCCCTCCTTCGCCTCGGCGCTCGGCCGGTCGCTCGTCAGCATCGCTTCGAGCTGGCGGTGGTAGTCGGCGAGGAAACCGGTGCGGGCCTCGGCGATGGCGTCGCTCGCGAAGATGCGCACGCCGGGATGGCGCCGGCGGACGAGGACGTTGCCGCCGACGTGGTCGAGGTGCCAGTGGGTGTTGACGACGGCGTGCGGCAACAAGCCGAGCGCGGCGACGCGCTCGAGCACCGCCTGCGTGTGCTGCGGATGGCGGCCGGTGTCGACGACGACGGCGCCTTCCGGAGCGACGAAAACGACGCTGTTGCCGTCGGGTTGGCGGCCGGGCACGAACGTGCCGGAAACGAGATGGACGCCAGCCGCGATCTCGTCCGGTGCGGCGCTGGCGGCGCCGGCTGTCGCGGCAGCGGCCGCCGGATTCGCCGCCGAGGGCGTTGCCGGCGGCGCCGTAACCGGCGACACTGCAGGCCGCGCAGCACAACCGGCGATGCCGATCGCCAGTGCCACGATCGTCGTCGCACCTGCTCGCGTTCTCTTCGCTTCCACGCGGCTCTGGTACGGCGCTCCGGCGTGAAGGTTGCCGCCGAGACCCGGTCGACGGGCGCGGCCACGATAGGCGCGGGCCGTGCAGAGGCGGACGGCCGTTCCGGGGGCGAATGGCCCTCGGCGGGCCCACGGCACTGGGCTGGAGTCACGCGGGAAGAGGAGGAGCCCATGCGCAGCCGTGCATCGTTCAACGGACATCCGATCCACCCGGCCACGGTGGCGATCCCCATCGGGGCGTTCACCGTCACGCTGGTCGCCGACGTGGTCGCCTACACCACCGGCGACCCGGGCTGGGGGCACACCGCCCGTTACGCGCTGATCGTCGGCATCGTCGGCGCGCTGGTCGCCGCCGTCTTCGGGCTCATCGACTACTTCAAGGTGACGATGAGCGAGGCGGGCTTTCGCGTCGCCCGCCGGCACCTCGTCCTCAACCTCATCGCGGTGGCGCTGTTCGTGGTCAGCCTGTGGCTGCGGCTCCAGGACCCCGACGGCTGGTGCGTGTCCGGGTTCGCCGCCTCGACGGTCGCCTTCCTGATCCTCGGCGCCTCGGGATACCTCGGCGGCGAGCTGGTCTTCAAGCACAAGGTCGGCGTCGTCGAGACCGCCGACCGGGAGGCGACCGAGCTGGGGCAGAAGGACGCGCGATGAGGCCCGCCGCGCGCGCGAAGCGGTTACACGGCGCGTGTAGCTCTTACACGCCGTCCTACACGCGCAGGAGGAGGTCCCCATGGCCCGCACGGTGAGCGACTTCCTGCTCGCACGCCTGCGCGAGTGGGGCGTGCACCGCATCTTCGGCTACCCCGGCGACGGCATCAGCGCCATCCTCGGCGCGCTTGCAGAAAGCGAACGGCGACCCCGAGCTGATCCAGGTACGGCACGAGGAGATGGCCGCCTTCATGGCCTGCGGCCACGCCAAGTTCACCGGCGAGGTGGGGGTCTGCCTCGCCACCTCCGGCCCCGGCGCCATCCACCTGCTCAACGGTCTCTACGACGCCAAGATGGACCACGCGCCGGTGGTGGCCATCGTCGGCCAGCAGCCGCGCCACGCCCTCGGCGGCCACCAGCAGCAGGAGGTCGACCTGCTGTCGCTGTTCAAGGACGTGGCGGGCGCCTACGTGCAGGTCGTGATGGTGCCCGAGCAGCTTCCCGCGGTGGTCGACCGCGCCATCCGCATCGCCCGCTGCGAGCGCACCGTCACCTGCCTCATCATCCCCGCCGACGTGCAGGAAGCCGACGCGGTGGAGACGCCGCCGCACGAGATCAAGATCAATCCGACGAGCGCCGCCTACAGCGAGCCGCGCGTGATCCCGGCCGAAGAGGACCTGCGACGCGCCGCCGAGGTGCTCAACTCCGGCAGCAAGGTGGCGATCCTCGCCGGCGCCGGCGCCCGCACCGCCTGCGACGAGGTGATCGAGGTCGCCGAGCTGCTCGGCGCCGGCGTCGCCAAGGCGCTGCTTGGGCAAGGACGCGCTGCCCGACGACCTGCCCTTCGTCACCGGCGCGATCGGCCTGCTCGGCACCAAGCCGTCGTGGGAGCTGATGCAGGAGTGCGACACGCTGCTGATGATCGGCACCGCCTTCCCCTACTCCAACTTCCTCCCCGACTGGGACCAGGCGCGCGCGGTACAGGTCGACCGCGACCCCAAGATGATCGGCCTGCGCTTCCCCACCGAGGTCAACCTCGTCGGCGACAGCCGCGACACGCTGCGCGCCCTGATCCCGCTGCTGCGCAAGAAGAGCGACCGCGGGTGGCGGCAGGAGATCGAGGAGAACGTGCGCGAGTGGTGGGAGCTGATGGAGGCGCAGGCCTACCAATCCGCGAACCCGGTCAATCCGCAGCTGCTGTTCTGGGAGCTCTCCAAGCGCCTCCCCGACGGCGCCATCCTCGACCGCCGACTCGGGCACCACCGCCGACTGGTACGCGCGCGACATCCGGCTGCGCCGCGGCATGCGCGGCGTCGCTCTCGGGCAACCTCGCCACCATGGGGCCGGGCGTGCCCTACGCGCTCGCCGCCAAGCTCGCCTTCCCCGACCGGCCGGTGTTCGCCCTCGTCGGCGACGGCGCCATGCAGATGAACGGCATGAACGAGCTGCTCACCATCGCCAAGTACCGCGACCACTGGCTCGACCCGCGCTTCGTCGTGCTGGTGCTCGCCAACCGTGACCTCAACATGGTGACCTGGGAGATGCGGGCGATGCAGGGCAACCCCCGGTACGAGGCGTCGCAGGACGTGCCCGCCCTCGACCTCGCCCGTTTCGCCGAGCTCTGCGGCCTGCGCGGCATCCGCGTCGAGCGCCCCGAGGACGTCGGGCCGGCGTGGGACGAGGCGCTCGCCGCCGACCGCCCGGTGGTCATCGACGCCCTCTGCGACCCCGACGTGCCGCCGCTGCCGCCGCACGTCACCCTCGAGGAGGCGCGCAACTTCACACGTGCGGTGCTCAAGGGCGACCCCGGCGCCGCGGCGATGATCCGCCAGACGCTCAAGAAGAAGGCGCGCGAGCTGATCCCGACCTGACGCTGATCTCGACCTGACGACCGCGCGCCGACCCGACGCCGACCGCGAGAGCCATCGCGAACACCTCGCCGGCCCAGCGCTTGCACTGCCGCTGACATCATGCCGCAACGCCCGCAGGCTCTCGCCTTCGACGTCCTCGACACGCTCTTCGACACCGCGCCGCTCGAGGCGTCGCTCACCGCCGCCGGGTTGCCGCCCGGCTCGCACCGGCTGTGGCTCGCGCGCACGATGCAAACGGGCTTCGCGCTCGCCGCCAGCGGCTCCTTCCGCACCTTCGACGACGTGGCGCGCTCGGCGCTCGCCGGCGTCGTCGCCGAGCTCGGCAACGGCATCGCCGCGGAAGAGGTCGACCGCCTCGCCGCCGGCCTGCGCGAGCTGCCGGCGCACCGCGACGTCGAGCCGGCGCTGTCGCGAGTGCGCGCGGCGGGCGTGCCGGTGGTCGCGCTCGCCATCGGCGACACCGCCGGCACCCGCGAGCTGCTCGGACAAGCCGGAGTCGGCGCGTTGCTCGAAGGCATCGTCTCGATCGACGACGTGCAGCAGTGGAAGCCGCGGCCGGAGGTCTACTGGCACGTGGTGCGGCTGCTCGGCGTCGAGGCGCCGCGGGTGGCGCTGGTGACCGCGCACTCCTGGGACGTGCACGGCGCCCACCGCGCCGGCCTCGCCACCGCGTGGGTCGACCGCGGCGAGAGCCGCATCGACGCCTTCGACCCGCCCGACGTCAGCGGCAAGGACCTCGAGGAGGTCTGCGCGCGTCTGCTGGCGCTGCCGGAGTAGACCTCGGCGATGCGGCGACTCGCCTCCGCCCGCACGCTCCTCGTCCGGGTGCCGCTCGCCCTGGCACTGTTTCCCTTGGCGCTGCTCGTCTCCGGCTGCTGCTGCGGCAACAAGTACCAGACCGTCGTCGAGGTGCTCGACGAGGCGCAGCCGCCGGCGCCGCTGCAGCCACCCGTGCCGCCGGTGGAGCAGCACACGCGGCTGCTGATGCGGCACGTCTACCTGCGGCAGGCCGACACCTTCTTCCTCGACGTGCGTCGCCTCCTCGGCGAGATGGTGCCGACGGGCAAGGACGGCGTCGTCGTCTTCGGCGACGCCAAGTCGTACGAGGTGCGCGTGCAGGAGGCGGAGGTGGCGATGAGCGCCGAGTCGCTCACCGGCCTGCTCAACAACCACGTCTTCGCCTACGAGGGCGCGCCGCTCAAGAAGCTGCGCGTCTCGACGACGCGCGACGGCAAGCTGCGCCAAGAAGGCGTGCTGCACTGGGCGCACCTGCGCAAGAAGGGGTTCGACGTCCCGTTCACCATCATCGCCAACGTCGAGCCTACGCGCGACGGGCTGCTGCGCATCCGCCCGGTGAAGGTCGAGATCTGCGACGTCAACGGCAAGCCGCTGATGGACCTGCTGCAACCTCGAGCTCGAGCAGTTCCTCGACCTCTCGGGCGCGCGCGGCCTACGCGTCGACGGCAACGACCTCATCCTCGACCCCGGCCGGGCGCTGCCGCCGCCGCGCATCATCGGGCGGCTGCAGAAGGTGCGCATCGAGGGCGACCAGCTCGTGCAGGTGATCGGGCCGCCGCCGGGCGCCGAGCGCATCGCCGCGCCGCCGCCGCCGCCCGATCCCGACGGCCGACGAACTTCATGCACCTCTACGGCGGCACGGTGCGCTTCGGCCGCCTCTTCATGGTGGCCACCAACCTGCAGATCGCCGACGCCCACCCGCAGGACCCGTTCGAGTTCTACCTGCAGTACTACCCCAACCAGCTCGCCGGCGGCTACTCGCGCAGCTACCTCGACGACTCGCTGACCACCTACATGCCCGACTTCTGGATGGTGGGCAAGACGCTCGCGCCGGGCGAGCGCATCGCGGTGGGCGAGCCTTGAACGGAGCGGAGTGGTGCGCAGAACGCACCCTACGCCGGAGCGTCACTTCGTCGCAATGGCTTCCGCGGTAGGGTGCGCTCTGCGCACCATCCGCTAGCCGCGCCATGCCATCGCCCCCCGTCTTCGCCGCCATCCGCCCCACCTCGTGGGACGCCGCGCGCGACCTGGCGCGGCGGCTGCCGCGCTCGGCCTTCCGCGGCCAGCCCGACGCCTCGCAGGAGCCCTCGACCTCGATCGAGCGCGCGGCGGCGCGTCTGCAGTACGACCGCCGCGACCTCTACACCCTCGAGGAGCGCATGCTGCGCGAGGCGCGGCGGCGGGCGCGGCAGTACGTCGCCGCACGTGCCCGAGGACGACGACGCGCTCGGCTGGCTGGCGCTGCTGCGCCACCACGGCGCGCCGACGCGGCTGCTCGACTTCAGCAAGTCCTTCTACGTCGCCGTCTGGTTCGCCATCGAGAGCGCCGACGGCGACGCCGCGGTGTGGGCGGTCGACCTGCAGCGGCTGCGCGAGGCGGCGGCGGCGCGGCTCGCCGCGCGTCGCCCCCGAGCTCGCCGAGCTGCCGCCGGAAGGCTGGGAGCTGGCGAAAGCCGTGCTCGGCCGCCGCGACCTCGGCGCCGGCGTGCTCCCCATCGAGCCCTTCCACCTCGACGAGCGGCTGGCGGCGCAGCAGGGGATGTTCCTCGTCTCGCTCGACCCCTCGCGCAGCTTCGTCGACAACCTCGCCGCGACCTTCGGCGTCGCGCGAGCTCGACTTCCGACGCGCGCCGCGCGCCTTCGGCAGCGCCGCCGAGGCCGGCGACGCGCTCGCCGCGAGCGTCGTCGAGGTGGTGCTGCCGCAGGCGCTGCACCGCCCGGCGCGCGAGGACCTCTGGCGGATGAACCTCACCGCGGCGAGCTTCTTCCCCGGCATGGACGGTTTCGCGCGCTCGCTGCTCTACTACGTCGGGCTGCACCAGCCCGGCGAGGAGTGGGAGAAGCCGCCGGGGTGAGGTTCGCGCGGCAGAACGATGACGCCGTCGAGCGGCGCGCGCTCCGGCGTACGATGCCGCCGGGAAGCCGCTCGTGAGCCCGTCCGTCCCGACCGCTCCGATTCCTAGCCCGGCCGCCGGCCGGTGGACGCGCGACCCACCGCGCGAGTGGCCCGGCGACGCACGGGCGCTCGGCGATCGCCTCGCGCGCACCATCGCCGGCGAGGTCCGCTTCGACGCCGGCCATCGCGCGCTCTACGCCGTCGACGGCTCGAACTACCGGCAGGTGCCCATCGGCGTCGTGCTGCCGCGCACGCTCGACGACGTGATGGCGACCGTCGAGCTCTGCCGCGACGCGGGGGCGCCGCTGCTCAACCGCGGCGGCGGCACCAGCCTCTGCGGCCAGTGCTGCAACCTGGCGGTGGTGGTCGACTGGTCGCGGCACCTGCGCGGCGTGGTGGAGGTCGACCGCGACCGGCGCTTCGCGCGCGTGCAGCCCGGGCTGGTGCTCGACGTGCTGCGGCAGCCACGTCGCGCCGCACGACCTCACCTTCGGGCCCGACCCCGCCACGCACAGCCACTGCACGCTCGGCGGCATGCTCGGCAACGACTCCTGCGGCGTGCACTCGGTGCTCGCCGGGCGCACCGAAGCCAACGTGCTCGGGCTCGACGTGCTCACCTACGACGGCGAGCGGCTGCGGGTGGGGCCGACGCCGCCGGAGGAGCTGGCGGCGATCGTCGCCGGCGGCGGGCGGCGCGCCGAGATCTACCGCGCGCTGGCAGGCGATCGTCGAGCGGTACGGCGACGAGATCCGCCGCCGCTTCCCCGACATCCCGCGCCGCGTCTCCGGCTACAACCTGCCGGCGCTGCTGCCGGAGAACGGCTTCGACGTCGCCCGGCTGCTGGTGGGCAGCGAGGGCACGCTGGTCACGATCCTCGAAGCGACGCTGCGGCTGGTGCCGTGGCCGGCGGCGCGCTCGCTGGTGGTGGTGGGCTTCGCCGACGTCTACGCGGCGGCCGCGGCGGTGCCGGCGGTGCTCGCGCTCGGCCCCATCGGGCTCGAGGGGATGGACGACCGGCTCATCCTCGACAACGTCGCCAAGGGGATCAACGCCGAAGGGCGCGAGCTGCTGCCCAGTGCCGGGGGTGAGAAGGGCGAGATCGGCGGCGCCTACCTGCTCGTCGAATTCGGCGGCGCCACGCAAGCGGAGGCCGACGCCGAGGCGACGCGCGCCGATGCGCACGATGCGCGAGCTCGCCCGGCTTCCGCGGCCAGACGCTGCTCGCGCCGCCGCAGCAGCAGCGCATGTGGGAGCTGCGCGAGTCGGGGCTCGGCGCCACCGCCCGCGTGCCCGGCAAGAGCGACACCTGGGAGGGGTGGGAGGACTCGGCGGTGCCGCCGGCGCGCCTCGCCGACTACCTGCGCGACCTGCGCGCGCTCTACGAGAGCTACGGCTACCGCGGCTCCTTCTACGGCCACTTCGGGCAGGGGTGCGTGCACACCCGCATCTCGTTCGACCTCTACACCGCGGCGGGGATCGACAAGTACCACCGCTTCGTCGAAGAAGCCGCCGATCTGTGCGTCGCCTACGGCGGCTCGCTCTCCGGCGAGCACGGCGACGGCCAGAGCCGCGGCGAGCTGCTGCCGCGCATGTTCGGCGAGGAGCTGCTCGGCGCCTTCCGCGCCGTCAAGGCGGCGTTCGACCCGGAAGGGCGGATGAACCCGGGCAAGGTCGTCGACCCCTACCCGATCGTCTCCAACCTGCGGCTCGGGCCCGAGTACCGGCCGGCACAGCCGAAGACCGTGTTCGCGTTCGCGACGGATGACGGCTCGCTGGCGCGCGCCACCATGCGCTGCGTCGGCGTCGGCAAGTGCCGGCGGCTCGAAGGCGGCACGATGTGCCCCAGCTATCGCGTGACGCTCGACGAGCAGCACTCGACCCGCGGCCGCGCCCACCTGCTGCACGAGATGCTCGTCGGCGAGGTGATCCGGGACGGCTGGCGGTCGCGGGAGGTGAAGGAGGCGCTCGACCTCTGCCTGGCCTGCAAGGGGTGCAAGAGCGACTGCCCGGTCGGCGTCGACGTGGCCACCTACAAGGCGGAGTTCCTCCACCACTTCTACCGGCGGCGCCTACGTCCGCGGGCGGCCTACGCGATGGGGCTCATCCCGTGGTGGGCAAGGATCGCGTCGAAGGCGCCGCGTTTGGTGAACGCAGTCATGGCGGCGCCGGGGATCTCGCGAGTGCTCAAGGCGGCGGCAGGGTTGGCGCGCGAGCGCGCGGTACCGCGCTTCGCGACGACGACGTTTCGCGCACGGATGGCGAAGCGACGCCCTGCGAGTGATGACACGACAGCGGTGCTCCTCTACCCCGACACCTTCACCAACTTCTTCGACCCCGAGATCGGCGTGGCTGCGGTGGACGTTCTCGAGGCAGCGGGCTTCCACGTCGAGCTGCCGAAGCAGCTGCTCTGCTGCGGCCGGCCGCTCTACGACTACGGCTTCCTCGGCCTCGCGAAGCGACTGCTCCGCCGCAACGTCGACGAGCTCCGCGAGACGGCGTGCGCGCGGCGTTCCCATCGTCGGCCTCGAGCCCTCCTGCGTCGCCACCTTCCGCGACGAGCTGCCCGGCCTCTTCCCCGACGACCCCGACGCGCAGCAGCTCAGCCGCAACGTCTTCACCCTCGCCGAGCTGCTGCAGCAGCGCGCTCCCGCGTGGCAGCCGCCGCACCTCACCGGCAAGGCCGTCGTCCACGGCCACTGCCACCACAAGGCCGTGATGGGCATGCGCGCCGACCGCGACCTCCTCGCCAAGACCGGCCTCGACGCCACCTTCCTCGACGCCGGCTGCTGCGGCCTCGCCGGCTCCTTCGGCTTCGAGGCCGAGCACTACGACATCTCGATCGCCTGCGGCGAGCAGGCGCTGCTGCCCGCGATGCGCACGAGCGACGCTGAGTCCCTGGTCCTCGCCGACGGCTTCTCCTGCCGCAACCAGATCCAGCACGGCAGCGCTCGGCGCGGGCTGCACCTCGCCCAGGTCTTGAACGGCGCCGCCGCGCCCCGATCGCGCTGAAACCGCTGGTCCGCCGCCGAGCCGCCTCGACCCGCTGACGGTCGCGAGCGCGAGCCTCGCTTGTCAGAGAACCGCGGCTCCCCGCGAAAACCTCGGCACCCCAGGCTGGCGATCGACGCCGGCGTTGAGCCATCCCCTTCGAAGGAGAAAAGACCATGCCCCGTCCGGAAACCGAACCCAAGTCCAAGACCGAACCCAAGTCCGTCACGTTCAACATCGGCGTCGAGGGCAAACCCGACGGTGCGCTCGACACCACGCTCTACGCCTTCGACTCCCGCGGCGCGCTGATCGCCAGCGCGCCGCTGCGCGAGGGGAACGCGGAGCTCGACCTCGAGCCGTCGCAGCTGCGCCGCGCGCGGCTCTTCGTCGCGCCGACGCTGCCCGAGGACCGGGCGCAGAGCCCGACCCCCGAGACGATGGAGCGCATCCGCGCCTACGAGCCGACGTGGCGCTTCGAGCGCGACCGCACGAAGTACGAGCTGCTGCCCATCCCCGAGCTGCTGTGGCCGCACTGGGGCTGGTGCTCCTGCCGCGTGCGCGGGCGCGTCATCAAGGTCGAGACCCTCGGCGGCGTGACCTACGAGAAGCGCGTCTGCCACGCGCGCGTGCACATCTGCGAGGTCGACCGGCTGCCGTGGATCATCCTCCAGCTCCCCGACCCCGTCATCACCCGCCTGCGCGACGAGCTGATCCTCGCCCTCGAGCGCCCCTTCCCCGTCGATCCCAACCCGCCCGATCCGCCCTTCGTCATCGACCCTTCCGTCTTCGAGGCGACGCGCGTCACGGGCGCCGCGAGCGTGCTGGGCGGCGCCGGCGCGAGGGCGTTCAACCCGCAGCCGGACCCGCCGCGGATCCGCGCCAGCTCGGCCCTCGAGCGCGTGGCGCTCAACCCCCAGCCGCTGCCGCCCAAGGCGAGCTCCGTCATGTCGCTCGAGCTGCGCAGCACCCTGTCGGCCAGCTCCCCGCGGCTGCTGCGCGACGCCCTCATCGCCAACGTTCACCTGCTGCGGCCCTACTGGTGCCGCTGGGACTGGCTCGAGCCCTACATCCGGCCGTTCCGCTACCAGTGCGACGAGCTCGCCGTCATCGAGACCGACGAGAACGGCCGCTTCGACACCACCGTCTGGTACCGCTGCGGCGACCAGCCGGACCTCTACTTCTGGGTGGAGTACTCCATCGGCGGCAGCTGGGTGACCGTCTACCACCCGCCGATCCGCTGCAACACCCACTGGAACTACGCCTGCGGCAGCGAGGTGACCATCCGCCTCCACGACCCGCGCGTGCGCGGCTGCGGCGACGGCCCGGTCGAGGTGCTGGGCAAGAAGGTGGTCGTCAAGACCATCGGCCGCGAGGTGAGCATGGGCGAGATCTATCGCCAGTCGGCGGTGCCCGCGCTCGCCGCCCGGGAGGGCCAGGTCCGCGAGGGCTGGATCAACCCCACCAAGCCTTCGCCGTTCGGGGCGACGCTCGAGCCGCGCGTGGACTTCGGCAGCGGCCTCGCCGCCGCCGGCATCACCCACTACCGCTGGTCCTACCGCACGCTGGGCAGCACCAGCGAGGCCGACTGGCAGGTGATCGACGAGCCGGTGTCGCGTCACTATCGCGTGGCGACGCCTTCAGGCAGCCCGACCATCTACAGCTCGGTGCAGATCGGCCCCGACACCGCGCTCACCGGCTACTACGCGATCATCGATCCCGTCCTGCCGTCCAACGGCGAGGATTGGGAGGTACTCGACGAGGGCTACGACCTCGCCAGCGCCCACTTCGACACCAGCGGCCTGTCACCCGGCAAGTACGAGCTCAAGCTCGAGCTCTTCAAGCTCGTCGCCGGCGTCCCGCAGCGCGTCGTCCTGCGCGCCGCCGGCGCACCGAGCGCCGACATCGAGGTGTACGAGATCACGGACCCGGCCCCGCTGGTCGAGGGTTCCTACACCACCACGCCGCCCACCGCCGATCGCCTGTTGAACGACGCCAGCGGCAACGCGGTGGCCTACCGCCTGGTGCTGCACGTCGACAACCGCGTCTGCTTCGGCACCATCAACGACGTCACCGTCAACGGCATCCCGGCGGGCCGCTGCGGCTTCCTGGAGTACAACGCCCTCACCGACACCGCCAACGTCTCGTTCCGCGCCAGCCATCCCGCCAACTTCGCGTCGTTCAGCTTCGAGCTCGTGCGGGTGACCACCCAGGTCGCCGAAGGTACGGCGAGCGGCTTGGTGGACGACGCGACCGCCGGCGGCTTCACGCGCAGCGGCGACACCTTCAGCACCACGCCGCCGCTCTCCATCGACACGCTGATGCGCAGCGGCCTGCCGCCCGGCGAGACACCCTGCGTCCGCGCGGCTTTCGCCGAGTGGCTGCACGTCTACGCGCTGGCGACCAACGGCTACGGCCGGCTCTCCGGCCTCGACGCGCCGCGTCCCGGCGACCCCGCCCAGGTCCACCTGCGCGCCTTCGCCATCACGCCGCACTGACGACGCCTCCGCATCCCCTCCCCCGGGAGCGAGTTGCTTCCGGGGGAGGCCTTCCCTCGACTCGCCACGCCAGCGGCAGTGCTATAGTCATGACCATGGTCACGAAAGCCAAGAGCAAAGGCAAGACCAAGCCGAAAGCCAGCTCCCAGGTCAAGAACGTCACCCGCCAGGCTCGCGCCGTGACCGCCTCCGAGTTCAAGGCGCGCTGCCTGCAGCTGATGGACGAGGTCAACGACAGCGGCCAGGAGATCGTGATCACGAAACGGGGACGGCCGGTGAGCCGGCTCGTGCCCTATCGACAGCGGGCTGCCACTCTCTTGGGCTTGTACGCCGGAGAGATGAAGATCCTGGGGGACATCATCGAGCCGATCGACGTCGAGTGGGAAGCCAACCGCTGATCCTCCTCGATACGCACGCGCTCGTCTGGCTCGCGAGCGACGACAAGCGGCTGGGACGTCGAGCCCGGGCGGTGACCGATCGCGCTCTCGCCGACGGGAAGCTGGCGGTCTCCGCCGTCTCGTTCTGGGAGATCGCCCTGCTGGTGGTGAAGCGCCGGCTGGAGCTCGGACGGCCGCCGCGGGCGTGGCGGGATGGGCTGCTACGGCGCGGCCTCGTGGAGATCGAGGTCGACGGCGAGATCGCGATGGCTGCCGCTCAGGTCGGTGACTTTCACGACGATCCAGCCGATCGCTTCATCGTCGCCACGGCATCCGTCGCGGGGGCGACCCTGCTCACCTCCGACCAGAGAATCCTGGAATGGAAGGGCTCCCTACGACGGCAGGACGCGGCAGAGTGAGAGCCTATAAACGGCTCAAGACTCACGCTCATCACTCGTAGCGCAGCGCCTCGATGGGATCGAGCTCGGCGGCTCGCTTCGCGGGGTAGAGGCCCGAGGCCAGCCCCACCGCCATGGCCACGCCGGCGGCGAGCGCCACCGAGCCCCAGGTGACCACGGTCGGCCATCCGGCCGACGCCGCCACCAGCCGCGAGATCAGCGTCCCCATGAGGATGCCGGCCAGCCCGCCGAGCGCGCTGAGGGTGAAAGCCTCGACGAGGAACTGCAGCACGATGTCGCGCCGGCGCGCGCCGACGGCCCGCCGCAGGCCGATCTCGCGGGTGCGCTCGAGCACGGTGGCGAGCATGATGTTCATGATGCCGATGCCGCCGACGAGCAGCGAGATGCCGGCGATGCAGCCCATCACCAGATCGAACATGCGCTGCGTGCGCTGGCTCTCGGCGAGCAGGGTCTCGGGCACCACCAACTCGAAGTCGTCGGCGCCGGCGTGGAGGTGGTCGAGCAAGGCGTGAACCGCCGCCGCGGCCTCGCGACCGCTGGCGTCCTCGTCGAGCCGGACGATGAGCTCGTCGAGCGGCGAAGCCAGCGGGTCACGATCGAACTTCCGCAGCGCCGTCGACGCCGGAATGAACACCGCCGTCGACGCCGAACCGAGGTCGACGCCCTGGATGGAGGTCTCCTCCTCGACGACCGGCGCCAGCACGCCGACGACCTCCAGCCAGACGTCGGCGACCTTGATCTCGCGGCCGATCGCCGGGCCGAAGCCGAAGAGGGCGCGGCGTACGCCGCTGCCGATGACCGCCACCTGCCCATGGCGCGTCTCGTCGAGGGGATCGAGGAAGCGCCCTTCGGCGACGTGGAGGTCGACCAGCCGTGCGTGTGAAGCGGCGACGCCGAACACCTTGGCCTCCGTCGAGCGCTGCAGCGCGAACACCTTGCGGGCGCGGATCTCGACCTTCGGCGCCACCAGTTGGACGCCCGGCACGGCGTCGCGGATCGCCTCGGCGTCGCGCAGCGAGACACCTACGGACTTGGTGCGCAACTCCTTCGCCTCGTCCTCCTTGAGCTCCTTGGCGCGCACCACGACGTTGTGGAGGCCGAGCCGCGCGATGGTGGCGAGCGCCTGCCGCTCGGCGCCGGCGCCGATGGAGAGCATGGCGATCACGGCGCCGACGCCGAAGACGATGCCCAGGGTGGTGAGGCCCGAGCGCAGCTTGTGGCCGCCGAGGTTGGCGACGGAGGTCGCCACCGCCTCGCGCAGGTCGATCAGGGCGTGCCTCCGCCGACCGGTCCGCCGGTAGCAGCGGCCGCACCGCGCTCGGCAGCGCCCTCGCCTCGCTTGCGGCGCCCTTCGTCGCCTTCGCCGTCCGGCGGCGCCAGGGCGACGACGTCACCGGCCGCGAGCCCGCGGGTCACCACCACCAAGCCGTGGTCGCCGGCGCCGAGCTCGACCGCCCTGGCGCGGAAGGCATCGCCGGCGCGCACAAAGACCTCGTGGCGATCGCCGACGCGCTTCACCGCTTGCCGTGGAACCACCAGCGCCCTCTCCTGGCGCGTCAGGTAGAGGACGGCGCGGACTCGCTGGCCGGGCTTCATCGTCGCTCCCGCCGCGCGATCGAGCGCCAGCGTCACCTCGAAGTACTGCACCGGCGAGCCCTGCTCGCGCGGCTTCGCCACGGTGTCGATGCGCTTCACCGTCGCTGCGTGCACCACCTCGGCACGGTTCTCGAGCACCACCTCCGCCTTCTGCCCGGCGGCGATGCCGCCGGCGTCGGCCTCGAGCACGAACACCCGCGCCTGCATGCGGGCGAGGTCGGGGATCTCGCCGACGGGCACCCCGCGCCACATCTGGGCACCCACCTCGAGCGGCTCGCCGCGCCAGTCGCGAGCGCGCATGAACAGACCGTCGTGCGGGGCCGTCACCAGCAGCGCGGCGAGGCCCTCCTGCGCCTCGCCGATCCTGCGCTGCGACCGGCCCAGCTCGATCGCCAGCAGGCCGAGGTCGCTCTTCACCCGCTTCAACTGTGTCGCCTGCTTGCGCTCGGCGTGCTGCTGGCGGTCGCGCGCGTATTCCCCGTCGATTTGCGAGGTGATGATCTCGTGCCGCGACCAGATGTCGTCGTCGGCCTTCTCGAAACGGCGGCTCATCCTCAGCTCGAGGCGCGCCTTCTCGAGCTCGCTCACCAAGCCGGCGCGCTCGGCGCGGCTCGACGAGTCGGTCTGCACGATGCGGAAGCCGGCGCCGTCGAAGGAGGCGCGGGCGGTCTGCAGGCTGGCCTCGAGGTCGCCGGAGTCGAAGCGTGCCACGACGTCGCCGCGCTTCACGTCGCCCGCCTCGGGCGCGAGCCATGACAGCCGCACCGCCGTGCGCACCTGCGCCGGCACCGTCACCGGCGTCACCGTCTCGGCGGCGAGCCACCCCTCGGCGGTCGCCTTCTGCACGAAGGGGCGCGGCTCGAGGCGCAGCGTCGGCACTTCGGCGGCGGGCTCACAGCCGGTGACGGCGGCGGCGACGCCGAGCCCGGCGACCGCGTACCACCACCGCCTGCAGGCACGCCGGCCCGCCCCGCCCCTGCCGCTCACCCCTTGCCCCCGCCACCGACCACGACGCGGTCTCCCGCGGCGAGACCGGAGAGCACCTCGACGCAGTGGTCGTCGCGCCTGCCCAACCGCGGCGTGACGCGCGCGGTGGTGAACCCCCGCGCCACCGCCACCACCGGCGGGCCGGGCCCGGGAGCGATGGCCTCGAGCGGCAGGCAGAGCACGCCGCGCACGCGGTCGACCTCGACGTCGCCGCGGAACCGCATACCCGGCCGCATACGCGCGGGGTCGGAGCGCAAGAGCGCGATCTGCACCTTGACCACCCGCGCCGGGTCGCCGGCGGAACGGTTTTCCACCGAGCGGCTCACCGCGCGGACGACGCCGCGAAAGGTCTCGTCGGGCAGCGCGTCGAGGCGCAGCTGCACGGCCTGACCGGCGGCGAGACGTCCCATCTCCGCCTCGTCGACCTTGCCCTCGGCGATCATGCGATGGAGGTCGGGGATCTCGAGGATGTTCTGGGCCCGCCACACCGAGTCGCCGACCTTGCTCTTCTCGCCCTCCTCGGTCGCTTCGTAGACGACGGTGCCGGCGCGCGGCGCCTTGACCTCCATGGCGACGAGGTGACGCTCGAGCTCGGCGACGCGGCCGGCGGCACGGTCGCGCTTGCCCTGGAGGGCGGCCAGCTCCGCTCGCCGGCGCTGGGCGAGCTGGCCGAGCCGGCGTTCGCGGGCGATGATCTCGGCGGCGGCGAGGTCGTGGTCGACGCGCGTCGAGGCGAGCTCATGCCGCGCCACCAGCTCGGCCGGCACCTCGAGCTCGAGGGCGCGCTTGCGCAGGTGCGAGCGCGACTCGGCGAGCTGCAGCTCGAGGTCCTGGCGCTCGATGTCGAGCTCGCTGGTGCGCTTCTCCAGCGCCTTGGCGGCGGAGTCGCGTTCGCCCACTTTGTCCTGCAGCGTCTGGCGCAGCTCGGTGGTGTCGAAACCCACCACCGGCTCGCCGGCCTTCACCTCGGTGCCCTCGGGCACCAGGAAGGAGATCTTGTAGTTCCAGATGTCGGGGACGCCCGGCGGCCCGATGGTGACCGCGTCGACGGCGCGCAGCACGCCCTCGACCTCGACGCCGAGGACGAGGTCCTGGCGCGAGATGGCGACGCGCAGGTGCTCGCTGCCGGCGGCGCGCCACGCCCAGACGGCAAGCGCGGCGCCGAGCATCAGGGCAACGCCGGCGAGCCTGCGCCTACGCATCGCCGTCGCCAGTCGGAGCGGCGAGGAGGGTCCCCTCGCGCACGCCGCCGGTGAGCGCGCAGCGGGTCGTCGAGCAGGCGCCCAGTCGCACCTTCACCTTGCCGCCGGCGGCGAGGCGGACGTACGGGGCGGCGCCGTCCCACCCCAGCGCCCGGCGCGGCACCGACAGCGCCTCACGCACCGGCAGCGGCACCTCGACGCGCACGGACATTCCGGGCCGCATCTGTTCGCGCTCGCCACCGTCGAGGTCGACCGTCACCTGGAAGGCGCGGCGCAGCGACTTGGCGGTCACCGGCTGCGCGATGCTCTCGATGCCGCGAACCGAGCCGAGGAACGGCCGACCCGGGAAGGCGTCGAGGAACGCACGCACGCGCGTCCCGGACGCCACCAGCCCGTCATCGACGTCGTAGAGCCGCGCCCGCACCATCAGTGTCGACAGGTCGGGGATGCGCGCCACCGTCATCCCCGGCCATACCTGGTCGCCCTCGCGGATCGGCCGCGGGTCCTGCCAGTAGTCGCCGACGAGCAGGATGCCGGCGCGCGGCGCGCGCACCACCAGCCGCTCGAGGCTCGCTTCCGTGGTGGCGAGCTCACGCTGCGCCTGCACCAAGGTCAGCCGCGCGTCCGCCACCAGGGCCCGGCCGCCCTCGCGCTTGGCGGCGTAGGCGGTCTCCGCGGCCTGCAAGTCGAAACGGGCGGCAGCGAGCTCCTTCTGACGGTCGGCGAGCTCCTTGGCTGCGAGGATCCCCTCCGGCACCTCGGCGCGGATCTCGGCCTTGCGCAGCGCGGCGCGGCGGCGCTCGAGGTCGAGCAGCGCCGCCGACTCGTCGGCCGCGGCGCGCGCCGTCACCTCGTCGAGCTTGCTGCCCTGCTCGACGACACGGGTGCGCAGGTCCTCGAGCTTGGAGGTGAGCTGGCCGTTGTCGAACTCCACCACCCGCTGGCCGGCCGCTACCCGCGAGCCGTCCTCGGCGATCCAGCGCACCTGCAGCGGCCAGATGCGCACCACCGGCGCCGCGGCGACGGCGGCATTCGCGGCCACGATCTCTCCGGAGAGCAGCAGGCGCCCGGCGAGAGGGGCGCGTTCCACCTTCAGCGGCGCGGCGTCGGGCGAGGCCGCTGATTCCTCGCTGGCTGTCGAGCCGGCCGCGCAGCCCGCAAGCCACACGGCGAGCGCGAGACCCCACACCCACCCGAGACGAGCCGCGTGCGCCGCGAGGGAGGTCGCCGAGGTGCCCATGACGGTGCCTCTAGCATACGAGGCCGAAGTGGCGTGCGTCGGGGGCTCAGCGCGATGCTGAAGCCGCCGACTGCACCAGCTCCACCAACAACCCGCTGATCTGCTCAGGGCGGTCGAGCATGAGCCAGTGGCTCGTGGGCGCCAGCCACTCGGTGGCGAGCCCGGGGACCGTGCGCGTCAGCGACGCGGGCACGTCGTTGAGCGGGCCGGCGAGACAGACCACCGGGCCTGGGTAGGCGGCCAGGCGGGCCCGGGCCGGGTAGCGCATCGCCTCGGCGAGGCCGGTGACGAGGACGTCGTCGCTGGTGGCGGCGAGATCGGCGAGCACTCGCCGCGCCGTGGCCGGCCGCGCGCCGTGGAGGAACTCGCGGTAGTGCTGCGTGAACTCGCGGCGCGGGTCGTCGCGCACCGCGGCGAGCGCCGCGTCGACCGCGGCCGGCGGCTCGCCGCTGGTGTCGCCGCCCGGGTCGACGAGCGCCAGCGCGAGCACGCGGTCGGGCTGCGTTGCCGCGACCTCCAGCGCTACGCAGGCGCCGAAGCTGTGGCCGCCGATGGCGAAGCGGTCGAGACCCAGCGCATCGGCGAGGGCGAGGACGTCGGCGGCGTGCGCCGCCACGTCTAACGCGGCGTCGCCTCGGGATTCCGAGCGGCCGTGCCCGCGCAGGTCCGGCGCGACTACGCGGCAGGTGCCGCCGAGCGCGGAGATCTGCGAGTGCCAGTGCGCTCCGCTGCCGCCGAGGCTGTGTAGCAGCAGCAGGGCCGGCCCGGAATCGCCGCTCGCGCGCACGAAGAGCCGCCCCGTTTCGAGGTCGACGAAGCGACCCGTTGTCGCCCCCTCCGCCTCGGCGCCCGGCGGCGGCTGCGGCGACGGCGGCTCCGGCGGCGGCAGCTCGTCCTGCTCGGCGTCGCGCCTGGCGAGGTAGACGAGGCCGGCGCCGAGCGCCGCGACCCCGAGCAAACCGAGGAGCCGGCCGCCACCGCGCCCGCGCCGTCTGCCGCGTCCACCCTTGCGCGCGCGTGGCGGCGGCGGCAAGTTGCGGCGGCTCCTCACGGGTGCATCCTACGCCGCGCCGCGGATGCCTTTGTTAGCATCCGCCGCCATGCCCTTCCGCGCTCACCTCAAGGTGCGCTTCGGCGACATCGATCACGCCGGGATCGTCTACTACCCGCGCTTCCTGCACTACTTCCACGTCGCGCTCGAGGAGTTCTTCACCCACGTGGTGGGCGTCGAGTACCACACGGTGATCAACGAGCAGCGGCTGGGGCTGCCGTCGGTGCACCTGGCCATCGACTTCCGGCGGCCGCTGCGCTTCGGCGACGCCATCGACGTCGAGGTGCGCGGTCTGGAGCTCGGCACCACCTCCGTCACCTGGCGCTACGCGGTGTGGAAGCAGGACGGCTCGCTCGCGGCCGAGGCGACCATCGTCACGGTCGGGATGGACATGGACAGCTACGCCAAGCGCGAGCTGCCGCCATGGCTGCGCGAGAAGCTCGCTGCCTACGGCGCCTCTCTCACCCTCGACGACCCCGGCTGAGCGCATCGCGACACGCCGGCGGCGACACCACGGAACATGGCGGGCCCCCGGCTCGTAGTGTGGATGGACGAACGTCGCCGCCGGTGCGCCGATTGCAGGCGCCCAGCGAGCGAGGAGGATTGCCATGGCCCTGCACCGTTCCCGCAACAACCGCGTCATCGCCGGCGTCTGTGGCGGCGTCGCCGAGTGGCTCGGCTGGAGCCCCACCCTCGTGCGCGTGCTGTGGGTGATCCTCACCCCCACGACGATCTTCGCCGGCGCCATCCTCTACCTGCTGCTCTGGCTGCTGATGCCGCAGGCGTAGCGGTGGGTCCGGTAGGGCGGGGCTCCGCGCCCGCCTGGTGGAGAAGTGGCGGCCGCGGAGGCCGCCCTACGTCGCGGTGCACCTCCGCGGTAGGCTCGCGCCGTCCGCCGAGAGGAGGCGCCCATGCTCCGCCGCCCGCGCTGCCACCGTCCGAACGCTCTCTACGTCGCCGCCCTGCTCCTGGCGAGCGCCACCCTCACCCTGCGCGCCGCGCGCGCGGACGACGCCAAGCCCGGCGAGCAGCCGAAAGGCACCTGGCAGACTCCCGGCGAGATCCAGCAGCCGAAGGGCACCTGGCAGGTGCCCGGCGAGATCCAGAAGCCCGGTGAGGTCCAGCGCGTCGAGGAGCGCTGCCGCCACCGCCTGGTGGTGGCCGCGGACGCCCTCTTCGCCTTCGACGAGGCCGCGCTCTCGCCGCAGGCCGAGGCCACGTTGGCGGCGCTCGGGCCGCAGCTCGCCAAGGAGAAGGGCGCCGTCACCGTCGAGGGGCACACCGACGCCAAGGGCGGCGACGACTACAACCAGAAGCTCTCCGAGCGCCGCGCCCGCGCCGTGCGCGACTGGCTGGCGGCGCACCACCACCTCGCCGCCGGCACCACCGCGATCGGTTATGGCGAGTCGAAGCCGTTGGCCCCCAACGCCAAGCCCGACGGCAGCGACGATCCAGCGGGCCGCGCGAAGAACCGCCGCGTCGAGGTGGTGATCGCCACCTGCCCCGACGCCGGCTGACCGCTCCGACAGCCCGCCGCACGCTCCGCAGGTCCCGGGAGGTCCAGATGCGTTCGATGCTCCGCCAGCTCCTCGCCCTCGTCAGTCTCGCCGTTCTCGCCGTCGTCGCCGCGCCGTCGACGGCGCAGGCACCGGCCTCCGCCGCCGCCACCGGCCCCGTCAAGGCCCTCGTCGGCGGCCGCCTCATCGACGGCTACGGCGGCGCGCCACTGCTCGACAGCGTCGTCCTGATCGAAGGCGAGAAGATCGTCGCCGTCGGCCGCAAGGGCCAGGTGGCGATACCCGCCGGCGCCGAGGTCATCTCCACCGAGGGGATGGACGTGCTGCCCGGCCTCTGGGACTGCCACGTCCACCTGATGATCGTCGGCCACGGCGACTACGACCACTGGGACAAGACCTACCCGCCGCTGTTCCGCTCCACCATCATGCCGGCGGCGGCCAAGCAGCTGCTGCTCGCCGGCGTCACCTCGGCGCGCGAGCTCGGCGCGCCGCTCGACGACGTCCTCGCCATCCGCGACTCGATCAACCAGGGGAAGATCCCCGGTCCCACCCTCTACGTCTCCGGCCCCTTCATCCAGCACGAGCCCTACCCGGGCACCGAGGCGTTCCGCTGGGGCGTCAAGGGCGCCGCCGACGCGCGCGCCAAGGTGAAGCGCCTCGCCGACGCCGGCGTCGACCTCATCAAGCTCATCGACCAGGACCAGATGACGATGGACGAGGTGAGGGCGGTCGTCGACGAAGCGCACGCGCACGGGCTGCCGGTGATCGCCCACGCCCACCGCCCCGAGGAGATCCGCCGCGGCATCGCCGCCGGCGTCGACAACTTCGAGCACACCGGGCTCGCCACCGCCCCCGAGTATCCCGCCGACCTCATGGACCTGCTGCGCGCGCGCGTCGCCGCGCCGGGCGCGACGCCGCTCTACTGGACACCGACGGCGGCGCCGCTGCTGCTCTACGGCCAGACGCGCGACAACCCCGAGCGCCTCGACGACCCGCGCTGGCACGAGGGGCTGCCGCCTGAGGTGGTGGCCGACATCCGGCAGTCCCTGGCGCACGTCGACCGCCTGGAGTACTTCCAGAACGTACCGCGGCGCGCCCCCAACGTGCCGAGCAAGTTCGAGCAGTTGCGTTCGAGCGGCGTGACGCTGCTCGTCGGCACCGACAGCGGCGTGCCGCTCACCTTCCACAGCGACTCCACCTGGCGCGAGATCGACGCCTGGGTGCGCACCTTCGGCGTGCCGGCGATGGACGCCATCCGCGCCGCCACCTACTGGCCGGCGAAGGCGATGAAGGTCGACAAAGAGGTGGGCACAGTGAGCGAAGGCAAGTACGCCGACGTCATCGCCGTGCGCGGCGACGTGCTCCTGCGGCCCGAGGTGCTCTCCGACGTGGCAGTGGTGATCAAGCACGGCGTGCGCTACAAGTGAACGGTCAGGTGAGCATGGGAGCGCCGCTGCGCGGCTGGCCCCTCGAGCCCGACGGCGCGCAGATGCGCGAGCTGGTCGAGGCCGCGATGGCGCGGCTCGTGCCGACAGTCGAGACGTATCCGCAGCAGCCGATCTACGACGTCGAAGGAGCCGTCGACGCGGCGGCGGCGCTGATCGCCGCCATGCCCGACCGCGGGCAGCCACTCGACGAGACGCTGGCGCTGATCTTCGACCGCGCGACGCCGCACAGCTTCGGCACGCCGATGCCCGGTTACCTCGCCTACATCCCCGGCGGCGGCCTCTTCCACAGCGCCGTCGCCGACCTGATCGGCGACACCCTCAACCGCTACTCCGGCGTGTGGCAGGCGGCGCCGGGTCTCGTGCAGCTCGAGACCAACGTGCTGCGCTGGCTGTGCGACGAGGTCGGCTACGGCAAGGGCGCCCGCGGCTTCCTCACCACCGGCGGCTCGCTCGCCAACTTCTCGGCGCTGGTGGTAGCGCGGCGCGAGAAGCTGCCGCCGGACTTCCTGCGCGGCACCGTCTACTGCTCCGACCAGGTACACCACTCGCTGCAGAAGGCGGCGATGCTCGCCGGCCTGCCGGCGGAGAACGTGCGCGCGCTGCCGTGCGACGCGCGCTTCCGGCTGGCCCCGGCGGCGGTGGAAGCCGCGATCCGCGAGGACCGCGCGCGCGGGCCGGGAGCCCTTCATGCTGGTCGCCTCGGCCGGCACCGTGAACACCGGCGCCGTCGACCCGCTGCCGGCGCTCGCCGACGTCGCGGCGCGCGAGGGCCTGTGGTTCCACGTCGACGGCGCCTACGGCGGCTTCTTCGTGCTCACCGAACGCGGCCGCGCCGCGCTCGCCGGCATCGAGCGCGCCGACTCGGTGACGCTCGACCCGCACAAGGGGCTCTTCCTGCCCTACGGCACCGGCTGCCTGCTGGTGCGCGACGGCGAGGCGCTCGCCCGCGCCCACGGGCTCCACGCCGCCTACCTGCCGGCGCGGCCGCCGGCGCACCCCGCTGAAGGCGAGGGCGAAGGCTGGTGGGACTTCTCCGAGCTCTCGCCCGAGCTGTCGCGGCCGTTCCGCGGCCTGCGCGTCTGGCTGCCGCTGCAGCTCTGCGGCGTGCAGGCCTTCCGCGACGCGCTCGACGAGAAGCTCGACCTCGCGCTCTGGGCGGCGGCCGAGGTGGCGCAAGATCCCGCACATGCGACCTGGTGGCGCCGCCCGAGCTGTCGCTGCTCGCCTTCCGCCTCGACCCGCCGGGCAGCACGCGCGAGGAGCGCGACCGCCTCAACCGCGAGCTGCTCGCCAAGGTCGCCGCGCGCCAGCGCGTGCTGCTCACCGGCACCGACCTCGCCGACGGCTTCGTCGGGCGCATCTGCGTGCTCTCCTTCCGCACCCACCAGGACCGCATGGAGATGGCGCTCGAAGACCTGCGGGCTGCCGCCGCGGAGCTCGTCGGCTGAAGGGCGGGCCTTCCGCGACGCTATCCGGCTTCAGTTGGCGATGGTGAGGATCAGCTGCCTCGATGCGGTCAGGCCGACGCCCGCATCAACGCTGCTTCCCCTCACCCTGAGCAGGTGCGTCACAGTAACCACCTCCGGTGTTGGCATTCCAGTGCGCCCCAAGAGAATGACCTGGTCTGAGGATCCAGAACGGGAAGGGGGATCGCCTCCTTGGCAGTAATCTGCGATCCATCTACGATCGCAATTCCACCAGGGACGATCGCCTGAATCAGCTTCTGAGTCGCGCCTGTTTAGCGGGCGCTCGCCCCAAACCCTGGTGCCATGCAGCGGTCTGGCGATGCGCAAGGCCTCAGCGCGCATGGGGCTGCAGACGATCGAGCGGCAGGGGCACGCGCTCGACGCGGAGATAGGGTTGCGGAACCAGCACGCCATCGCGCAGCGGAAAGACGTAGTGTCGGCTGAGGTGAGACGTGTCGGGGCCATGCATCTTCCCGATGAGGAGCAGGTGGTCCCCCGGCGCGAAGGTCGCGAAGCCGGCGTAGTTGGTGCTGCAGGCCTGTTTGGGTCCAATCCGCAAGGTCCCGGCGCTCTGGACGTACGTCACCTGATGGCCCGGGGCGAGCGCGCTACCCGCCGGCTTCGCGAGGACCTCGGCGACCGCGACCTCGACGAGTGAGACGACGCGGCGATCGGGCACGCCCCATCCCGCAATGACCTTCGTGACTTCGCCGACCACCGCGGTTTCCGCGGCGGCTACCAGGTCTTGGATGGAGCGGTCGCGCCACTTGGGGGTAGTGCCGAAGCCGTCGGCATGAGGGGGCGGCACACAGGCCGGAGCACGTCGGGCATCTTGATCGAAATCGCGGAGCGCCGAAGCCGCCGCCGCGGCGATCGTGCTGCGCTCCTGGGAGCTCTTCGCGCGAACGAGCTCGGGGCTCGCCAGGGCTTGCCCTGGAAAGAAGCGAACTCTGTCCCGTGCGCCCTCGCTCCAAATGACCTTGAGCTCGGCAGGGACCTGCTCGGGGGCCGGTGCGGCCAGAATCGCCGTGGTGAGTAAGAAGGGAAGGGCCAGGGCGGGCGTAAGCTTGGCGCGGTCGAAGCTGTTCATACGCATGATGAGCCTTCCTATGACGGGCCCGGGCTACTTCAGCTCGATTGTGACGGGAACCGCCGAAGTCTACCTCGACGGCCGACCTTCGCCAGCGGCTCCTCGACCTCCGTAGCCTAAGGGGGAAGAGGGGAGGCACATACGTCGCGTTGAGGAGGCTTCGATCACTTTCTAGCCTGCAGCTCCAGCACCCCATTTAGCCAACGCACCAGCGGCAGCATCAACGCGAAGTCCGCTTCGAGCAGCGCCGGCAGGCGTGCGCTCGTCGCCTGCGCGTCGGTCAGCCGGCGGCCGAGCGTGAATGACTGGTGGCGCAGCCACGCCGCCGCCGGGTGGTCCTCGGCGTAGCCGCGCGGCATGCGCTTGAGCTGGTTCTCGTCGGAGAGGCCGCCGAGGCGCTTGCGCAGGCGCGGCTCGGCGAGCAGCTTGCCGAAGCCTTTCGCATCCTTGGCGATGGCGGCGCGGAAGCGGTCGAGGACCGGCCGCGGCGGCATCCACATGCCGCCGCCAACGAACGAAGCGCCCGGCTGGAGGTGGAAGTAGAAGCCGGCGCTGCCGCCTTCAGCCTCTTGGCCGACGCTCTTGTGCGCGCCGCGGTGGAAGAACCAGCACGCCGTGTGCACCTTGTACGGCGACTTGTCCTTGGAGAAGCGGATGTCGCGGTGGAGGCGGAACACCGAGCGCCGCGGGTCGCCGCCGATCTCGGGCGCGAAGCGGGCGAAGCGCGCGTCCATCGCCGCAACGAGAGCCTGCATCGGCTCCTTGACGTGACGCTCGTAGTCGTCGCGGTGGGCCTCGAACCAGACCTTGCTGTTGTGGTCGCGCAGGCCGGTGAAGAACTCGAGGGCCTTGGCGGTGAAGTACGGCATCGACCCCCTCCCACTCAGCGCGCCGCCTCGCCGAGCGCCTTCCAGCGGGCGCGCAGCAGGCGCAGCTGCTTATCGTAGAGCCACGGCTGCCGGTCGTAGACCTCCGGCGTGTGCAGCACGTCGCGCTCCTCGTAGGGGTCGGCGTCGAGGTCGAAGAGCTGCTCGTAGACGGGGCTCTGCTCGACGTAGCGCACGTACTTCCAGCGCGGCCGCCGCACGCCTTCGCTCATCGGGATGCCGTTCCACACCAGGTGATGCTCGAAGAACCACTCGCCGCGCCAGGGCACGCGCTGGCCGAACACCAGCGGCCGCACGCTCTTGCCCTGCATCCGCGCCGGCGTCGCGATGCCGGCGGCGTCGAGCATCGTCGGCGCGAGGTCGACGTTCAGGACGAGATGCCCGGCGCGGCCGCCGCGGCGCGCCGGCGGCAGCCCCGGCCAGACGACGAACAGCGGCGTGCGGATCGACTCCTCGTACATCAGCCACTTGCCGGTGAGCCCGTGCTCGCCGAGCAGCAGGCCGTTGTCGGAGGTGAAGACGATGAGCGTGCGCTCGGCGAGCCCGCGCGCCTGCAGCGCGGCGACGATCTCGCCCACCGCGCGGTCCATGCCGGTGATCAGCCGGTAGTAGTCCTTGAGCGACTTCTGCGCCATCTCCGCCGTGGCGAACTGGTCGTACCAGCGCGTGCGCCCCTCGGAGTAGCGCAGGAAGTCAGGCAGCGCCTCCCACGCCGCCTCGGTCGCGGTGCGCGGGTTGGGGATGGTGACGTCGTCGTAGAGGTGGGCGTCGGCGGGGTCGGGCGGCATGGTGCACGAGCAGCCGCCGTCCTGCACGTGCGGCGCCTTGAACGCCACCGTGAGCTGGAAGGGCTCCGGCGCCGTGCGTACGAAGTCCGCCGCCGCGTGCCCCTGCCGCGCCGTTAAGTGCTCGGGCTCGCCGGGCTCGAAGTAGTCCCCCTGCCCGGCGTAGCCCTGCCAGTCGTCGAACTCCGCCTCCGGCAGCTCGCCGCCGATCCCCCACTTGCCGATGAAGCCGGTGTGGTACCCGGCGCGGCGGAGTATCAGCGGGTACGTCGCGGCCAGCGCCTCGGGGGTGAAGGAGTCCTCGAAGCTGTCGATGCCGTGCCGCCGGTTGTACTGGCCGGCGTAGATGCTGGCGCGGCTCGCGTAGCAGACCGGCGTGGTGCCGAAGTTGTTAGAAAAGAGGACGCCCTGCCGCGCCAAGCGGTCGAGGTTGGGCGTGCGGACGATGCGGTTGCCGGCAACACCGAGCGTGTCCCAGCGCTGGTCGTCGGTGAGCAGAAAGAGGATGTTGAGCGGCCGCGGCATGGCGGCCGTGCCATCCGGCTCGGCAGCGGCGGCAACCGGCGGCCGCGGCGCCACAACGAGCACAGCCGCGGCGAGGACGCCGAGGATCCGCCAGGGCGCTCGCTTCTTCATGACGGCGACGGCGACGCTAACACGACCGGTCCGGCAGGTGGCCGTGTCTGCGGCACCGAGATCGCTTCGCTACGCTCGCGATGACGACCGGATGTCATCGCGAGGAGCGCAGCGACGAAGCGATCTCGACGCCGCGGCGCCGACGACTGCGCGTGCGCTCAGCTCCCGGGGTGCCGCACGCCGCTGTCGAGGGCGATCCAGCGTTGCGTCTCTTCCGCCTCCACCGGCCGCGCGCCGATGACGGCCACCTCGCCGGCGCGCTCGGTCCACAGCGGCTCGAAGCGCGCTTCCGCGAGCAGCGCGCGCAGGAAGGCCACGTTGGGCAGCCACTTGTTGGTGGCGTCGGGGTGGAAGCGGCCGACCGGGAGGAACTGCGTGAGCGGCAGGTCGCGCAGCAGCCGCGCCAGTTGGCCACGCGGACCGCGGCGCTCGAGGCTGGTGAAGAAACCCTCGTCGGCCACCCAGGCGGCCAGGTAGAGGCGTTCGCGGCACAGCGCCCGCAGCCGGTCGAGGGCGAGCAGCGGGTGGCGCAGGTGATAGAGCACGCCGAGGAAGAGCACGACGTCGAAGGTGCCGAGATCTTCGGGTCGTAGGTCGTAGACGTTGGCCTGCACGTACTCGACCGAGGAGCCCAGGAGCCGCTTCGCCAGCGGGAAGCCGGTGAGCTCGGGCTGCGAATGGTCGACCGCCACCACCTCGGCACCGCGGCGCTCGCAGGCGAAGGAGAAGTAGCCGTCGCGCGCCCCCACGTCGAGCACTCGCTTGCCGCGCAGGTCGACGTCGCGCAGCAGCCACCAGATGTCGCGCGGCTCGTAGGCGCCCGGCGTGCGGATGCCGTGCGGCAGCTCGAGGACGTGGTGCCACGACGGCACCGCGGCGACGAGCCGCCGGACCTCCTCGGCGCCGAGCTCCTCGCTCATCCCGGCCTGAATCAGTACGACAGGACTTCCCGCGCCGCCGCGAGCACCTTGTCGACGCTCGGCAGCAGCTGCCCCTCGAGCACCTTGGCGTAGGGCGACGGCCGGTCGGGATAGGCGACGCGCTTGACCGGCGCGTCGAGCCAGGGAAAAGCTGCGTCGGCGAGCCGCGCCGCCACCTCGGCGCCGAAGCCGGCGGTGAGCAGGTCCTCGTGCACCACCACCGCCCGCGAGGTCTTCTGCACCGACGCCAGCACCGTCGCCTCGTCGTAGGGCACCAGCGTGCGCAGGTCGACGACCTCGGCGGCGACGCCGTCACCCTCCAGCAGCTCGGCGGCCTCGAGACAGGTCCAGGTGGTGGCGCCGTAGCCCACCAGCGTCAGGTCGCTTCCCTCGCGGGCGAGGCGCGCGCTGCCGAGCGGAGCGAGCGCCTCGCCTGCCGGCAACACTTCCTTGATGCGCCGGTAGAGGAACTTGTGCTCGCAGAAGATCACCGGGTTGGGGTCGCGGATGGCGGCCTTCATCAGCGCCCGCGCGTCGCGCGCCGTCGCCGGGCAGACCACCTTGAGGCCGCCGGCGTGGGCGAACCACCCCTCGGGGTTCTGCGAGTGGAACGGCCCGGCGCCGACTCCGCCGCCCGAGGGCAGCCGCACCACCAGCGGGCAGGGGACACCGAAGCGGTAGTAGAGCTTCGCCGCCACGTTGACGAGCTGGTTGAAGGCGTTGGAGACGAAGTCGGCGAACTGCATCTCCACCACCGGCCGGTAGCCGAGGAGCGCGGCGCCGGCGGCGATGCCCACCGTGCCCGCCTCGGCGATCGGCGTGTCGAGCACGCGCTCGGGCCAGCGCGCGAAGAGGCCGCGAGTGACGCGGAAGGCGCCCTCGAAGGCGCCGATGTCCTGCCCCATCAGCACCACGCGCTCGTCGCGCTCCATCTCCTCGCGCAACGCCTGGTGGATGGCGTCGAGGTAGGTGGATTGCTCGCCGTCGGCGCTCTTCGCCGTGCGCACGGCGGGCGCGGCGTCGGGAGCGAACGCGGCCATCGCCACCGGCTCCGGCATGTGGACCACGGCGGCGGTGTCGCTGCTCGCCCGTGCGGCTGCCGGCGCCGAACCACGCAAATCCTCGTCGTCGACGGGCGCGAACACCGGCCGCCAAGCCACCTCCGGTGACGGCGGCGCCGCTGCCATTGCGCGCTCCAGGCAGCCCTCGACGAGCTCGGCGCAGCGCCGGTCGATCGCCTCGCGCACGTCGGCCGCCAGCACGCCGTCCTCCTCCAGGCGCCGCGCATACGCCGGCACCGGGTCGGCCGCGAGATAACCGGCGAGCTCCGCCTCCGGCACCACCTTCAAAGACCCGTCGCCCTCCGCATGCCCGCGCATGCGGCCGAGCATCGCCTCGATCAACGTCGGCCCTTCGCCGGCGCGCGCGCGCACGAAGGCTTCGTCGTAGGCCGCGGCCATGGCGTCGGGGTCGTTGCCGTCCACGATCACCGAAGCGACGCCGTAGCCCGGCCCGCGGTCGGCGAGCTGCCGGCAGGCGTACTGCAGCCGCGTCGGCGTCGAGAAGGCGTAGCGGTTGTTCTCGACCACCAGCACCAGCGGCAGCCGCCATACCGCCGCCATGTTGAGCCCCTCGTGGAAGTCGCCGGTCGAGGTGCCGCCGTCGCCGATGAAGTTGACGGCAACGCCGTCGCTGCCCGACTGCTTGAGCGCGAACGCGCACCCCGCCGCCACCGGGATCATCGAGCCGAGGTGGCTGATCATGCCGACGTGGCGGATGCCGCGCGCGGGGTCGAGGTAGCCGTAGTGGAACGAGCGCTCGATGCCCTGCGAGAAGCCGTCGCCCTTGCCGAGCAGCTGGCAGGCGAGACGGTAAAGGATCTCCTCGGGCTCCGGCCGCGCGTCGGGCTCGCCGTAACCTCCGCCCGGAAGGCCGCCGCCCGGCAGGTCGAGGCCCGGGAAAGTGCGCACCGGGTCGAGGTACTGCGCGAGGATGGCGCCGAGGTCGCGGTGCAGCGTGCACAGCACGTCGCCAGCGCGCAGGGCGAGGCCGGCGGGCACCGTCGTCGCCTCGTTGCCCACCTCGCTGTACCACTTGGCCACCCGCCCGGTGAGCAGCAGGTTCTCGAAGCGCGAGTCGAGCTCGCGGGTGAGACGGATGAAGGCGTAGCGAACGAGCCGCGTAGTGACGGCGGCGACGGTTGGGGCGGCCGCAGGACGGACGAGGGGAGACTCGAGCATGGGGGCGGGCCTCGGCGGCGGCGGAGAGGATATCCGACGAGCGCCCTTGGCCGCAGGTGCGGGCCTGGCTGCTGGCTAAGGGGGCTAGACTGGCAAGAAACGATCGGGAGCTGACCCGATTTGCGCGTACGAAAAGGAGACACCATGGCGCGCCACGGCCGCCACCTCGGCTTCGTCGTCCTCGCCTGCGCGCTCGCCGCGCCGCCGGCGGCGGTCGCTTCCACCGCGACCGATGACGTCGTCGAGACCGAGAGCACCGGCCGCCTGCGTGCCGTCTGGTACGAGGACCCGCGCGATCCGTCGCAACCCTCGCGCATCGTCGCCGACCTCGAGCTGGGCGGGCGGGTGAGCCGGGTCGAGCTCGACAGCGGCGCCGTGGGCCGCGCCGGCGGGCTGCGCGCCCTGGTGGGCGAGGAGGTCTTGCTGCGCCGCGAGGCCGCTGCCGCCGCGGCGGGTGGTGCCTGGTCCGCCGCCGTGGTCAGCGCGTCGAAGGCGGCGACGCCGCCCTCGGCCGTCGTGCGGGGGAACCTCAAGTGGGTGAATCTGCTCTGCAAGTTCTCCGACGTCGCCGACGAGCCGCACCCGATCGATGACTACCGTCAGCTCCTCGGCAGCGATTTCCCGCGCCTCGGCCATTACTGGAAGGAAGCGTCCTTCGGCATCGCCGACGTGGCGGGCAGCGAGACGGCGGGCTGGTTCACCCTGCCCCAGCCGCGCTCCTTCTATTTCGTCGACGACAACCTCGTGAAGATTGTGGATCTCGCTCGCGACTGCGCCGCCGCCGCCGACGCGGCGTTCGACTTCAGGCGCTTCTACGGCATCAACGTGTTTCTCAACGCTCAGGCCAACGCTGCGTTCGGGGGCGCCATGGTGCTCGACCTCGACGGGGAGCAGCGGGTGTGGGCGACGACCTGGCTGCCCGTCTGGGCCTCGAACGCGCTGGGCGCCGTCGCCCACGAGATGGGGCACGGCTTCGGGCTGCCGCACGCCAACAACTCCGACGGCGACAGCAACCCCTACGACAACCCGTGGGACCTGATGAGCAACGTCAGCCGTTGGGCGATCCCCAGCGATGCCTACGGCGTCCTGCCGAAGCAGACCAACGTCGAACACAAGCGCATGCTCGGCTGGATCCCCGACCCGCATACGCTGGCGCCCGGGAGCAGCGGGAGCTACGACTTCTCGCTCGTCGACGTCAGCGTCGCCGATCCCGCCGGGGCCTACCGCATGCTGCGCGTACCGACCGCGGACGGCCATCACTTGGTCGCCGAAGCACGCACTCCGCAGGGGTACGACGCCGCCCTCGAGCTGGCCCCCGGCATCGTCCTCTACGACGTTTTCGCGGCGCGCCCCGAGCCGGTCTGGCTGGTGGACGGGGACACGCCGCCGAATGGGCACGGCGTCACCGAAGGGACGGTGTGGCGCGCCGGAGAGTCGCTGAGCTGGACCCGGCAGAGCATCTTCGACGCCAGCGGCACGCTGGAGGTGCTGTCGTCGACCGGCTCGACGATGCAGGCGCGGCTGAGCTTCGGCGCGCCGGAGACACTAAGCAGGCTGCCCGCCGCTGCCGCCGGCCGCGACTTCGGCTCGGCGCTCAGCCTCGACGGCGACCGGCTGGCGGTGGCCAGCCGCGGGGACGCCGACGTGGAGCTCTACCGCCGCGCACCGTCGGAGCCGGGAGGGTGGGTCCGACTGGCGACGTTGCCACGCTCCGGATTTTCCGGGCTCACCGCGGTGAGCCTGGACGGTGATCGCTTGGCGGTCGGCTTCCCATTCGAAGACGTTGTGGTGCTGTACGAGCGTGCTCCCGGCAGCGGCGAGCACTGGAACCAGGTGGCCCAGATCGCCAACCCCGAGCCGAGCGTTCCCCACTTCGGGCTCGCCGTCGCTCTCTCTGGCGACACCCTCGCGGTAAGCGCCAACAGCGACGGCAACAGCGGGCGCGCCGGTGTCGTCCATGTGTTCGAGAAGGGCAACGCCTGGACTCGCACGACTCGCCTCGGCTCTACGGCGACGGTGGACGGCCCCTTCGACGGCTTTGGCCACGCGCTGGCCCTCGACGGGAGCTCGCTAGTCGTGGGCGCCCCCGCGGACGACATCGGACGCGATGGCTTGGTGTACGTCTACGAGAGCACGGCCCCGGCGATCTGGTCGCTGCAGAAGCGCTTGGGAGACCCCTCGTCCGGGGTCACCGCGCGCTGGAGTCTGGGCAGCGCCGTGGACCTGCGCGGCAATCGGCTGGCCTTCACCACCGGTGGCAGTTACGGAGCCGGCCGCAGCATCGTCTACGTGTACGAGCGCGCCGACGCCGGTTCCGCGTGGCAGCCGGCAGCGCAGATCGAGCAGGTGATGTACCCGGTTGGCGTGGCGCTGGGCGACGACCTCCTGGCAGCCCCAGCGGATGGGGCGGTGCGCGTGTACGCCTACGATCGCGAGACCGCCGGTTGGCGCCTCCTCGCCGCGCCGCCGGCGACCGACCCTGTCCACGCGCTGGCGGCCGGCGCCGCGGGCGTGGTGGCCGGCGAGCCGTTCGCCGACGTCGCCGGCGAAGACAGCGGCCGAGTCGAGACCTGGAACCGCTTCTGCGAGCCCGGGCCGACCTCGCTGTGCACCCTCGGCGGCCGCTTCGAGCTGCGCCTGCGCTGGCGCACTGCCACCGGCGAAGGGGACGGCCGCGCCGTATCGCTCACCGACAACACCGGCTACTTCTGGTTCTTCTCGCCGGAGAACGTCGAGGTGGTGGTCAAGGTGCTCGATGCCTGTGGCGTCGCCGGCGCCAACAACTTCTGGGTCTTCGCCGTCGGGCTCACCGACCAGGAGGTGCGCATGACGGTGGTCGACACCTGGACCGGCGAGGTGGTCGACATCGTCAACCCGTTGTCGACCGGCTTCGCGCCGTTCTTCCAGACCGCCGCCTTCAAGCGCAGCTGCACCGCGCCGGTGGGCAGGCTCGTCGCCACTTCCACTCGCCAGCTCGCCACGACGCCAGAAGCGCCGCCGGCCGCAGCACCACCGGCGGCCAACTGCGTGTCGAGCCCGACCGCCCTCTGCCTCTCGAACGGTCGCTACAGTGTCGAGGGAACTTGGGCGACGTCCACTGCGAGCGGCTCGGCGAACGTGGTGGCGCTCACCGCCGACACCGGCTACCTCTGGTTCTTCGCGCCGGAGAACGTCGAGGTGGTGGTCAAGGTGCTCGACGCCTGCAGCTTCTACGACAGCCATTGGGTGTTCGCGAGCGGCCTCACTGATCAAGAGGTGCGCCTCGAGGTGACCGACACCACCACCGGCGCGGTGCGCGAGTGGACGAATCCGCGCGGCACCAGCTTCGTGCCGGTGCGCGACACCGACGCCTTCCCGCACTCCTGCCCGTGAGCCGGATCGCGGCGTTAGCCGCGGACTGACGCCAGCGTCAGCCGCGCGCCTTGCTCAGCCGCCGCTCGGCGTCGAGGACGCGGCTGTCGTCGGCACCGAACTGCCGCAGCACCTTGAGCGCCATCTCGGCCTGACCGACCTGGCCCGCGCGCAGGTAGCCGTCGAAGGCGCGCAGCCCCTCGGCGAGCGCCTGCTGGCGCTGCTCGAGCTCCTGTAGCCGCGACACCTCGGCGAGCATCTGTCGCGGCCGCGGGCTGTCGGCGAACGCGTCCTCGAATTTGTGCGCCGCGTCGCGCGCCGCGTGCCAGTCATGGCTCGCCAGGGCGTCGCGGAAGGCGGCCTCGATCCCCGTGGTCGCCTCATCGCGTGCGCTCTGCTGCCGCGCCTCCTCGACCTGCCCGCGCAGCATGTCGAGCGTCACCTTGGTGACGTCGAGGCTGCTGAGGCGGTCGAGCCCTTGGCTCGCCTCGTCGAGAGCGCCGCGGCGCAGCGCGTCCTCCACCTGCTGGCGCACCGACGCCGCCTGCTGCCCCTGCGCTCGCGAGCGCTCCGAATCGTTGATCTCGGCGAGCAGCGAGCCGGCCAGTTTGCCGGTGGGGTCCTGGCGCTCCACCTCTTCGAGCGTCCGGCGCGCCGCGGCGAGGTCGCCGCGCGACACCGCCGCCTGCCCTTCCTCGAACAGCTTCTCGGCGCGCTTCTGCCGCTCGGCGTCGTCGGCGAGGCTGCCGATCCAGGTCAGGTAAGTGTGGCGCTTGGGGTGGTTGGGGTAGAGGTCGAGCAGCGTCTCGAGAGCGAGGCCGGCGAGGGTCTGCGAGCGGTCGAGCAGGTACTTCTCCAGCATCTGCTCGGCCTGCACCACCTGCCCGCGGCGGCGCGCGATCTCCTCGGCCTCGGCGAGGCGCCGCTTGAGCTCGACGACGCCGCGCGGCAACGGCGTCACCGTCTCGAGCTTCTGGATCTGCACCCGCGCGTCCTCGAAGCGCCCCTCCTTGAGCGCCACCTCGGCCTGGGCGAGTAGCTGCCCGCCCTCCTGCACGCGGCTCGCGGCGCGGTCGATGCGGGCGAGCAGGGCGTCGCGCTCCTGCTTGGAGAGCTCGAGACTGCCGGCGCCCCGCGCCGGCGGGGCGGGCGCGGCAGGCTTCGCGGGTGCTGCCGCCGCCGCGGGCTTCGCAGGCGCGGCGCCAGCGGGCAGCGCCGCCGCCGCTGGTGGTGCCGCCGGGCGCGGGCTCGCCGCCGGCGGCGGCTGCCGTGCTACAGGCGGCTTCGCGGGTGCCGCCGTGCGGCCGAGCCCCTGCCCCTCGAGCGCCCGCTGCACGTCCGCCGCCGACAGCTCCTGGGTCGACAGCTCCTTGAGCCCTTCGGAGACCTTGACCAGCGCGGAGATGAAGGCGGCGGCGTCCGCGAAGCGCTTCTCGCGGTCGCGCGCCATGCCGCGCATCACCACCGCCTCGAGCGCCGCCGGCAGCGGCAGGCGCGGATTGCGGCGGCGCAGCGCCAGCGGCTCCTCGGTGAGCCGCTTGAGCACGAAGCCGTGCTGGCTCTCGGACTCGAACGGCGGCAGCCCGGTGAGCATCTCGTAGAGCACCTGGGCGAGCGAGTAGAGGTCGCTCCGGTGGTCGAGCGGCTCGTCCTTGAGCGAGCCCGCCTGCTCGGGCGAGCAGTACTGGAACTTGCCGAGGAACGCGCCCGCCTGCGTCAGCTCGAGGTCGGCGTCGGGCGCCAGGTCCTTGGCGAGCCCCATGTCGATGATCTTGAGCAGCGCGCGGCCCTTGCGGTCGCGCGTCACCATCAGGTTGTCGGGGCTGATGTCGCGGTGGATCAGCCCCGCCGAGTGGATGGCGTCGAGCCCGCGCAGCGCCTGGATGGCGAGCTCGGTGGCCTCGGCGGCGGGGACGGGGCCCTTCTTGATGCGGCTGCCGACGTCCTCGCCCTCGATGTACTCGAGCACCATGTAGAAGCGGCCGTCGGGCAGCCGCGAGAAGTCGTAGAGGATGGCGACGTTGGGGTGCTTGATCTGGGTGGCGATGCGCGCCTCCTGCTGGAAGCGCTGCATGGCGTCGGCGTCGCTGGCGAGGTCGGCGCGCAGCACCTTGACCACCCGCTGCTCGTGGAGGTGGCGGTGGCGGGCGAGATAGACGTCGCCCATGCCCCCGATGGCCAGGCGCCTGATGATCTCGTACTTGTCGTCCAGCAGCCCGCTGGTTTCCAGGCCCAAAAGAGCCCTCCCAGTGTGCCTTCTCGTCCGCCCGCGTGCGGAGTGACGAAGGCCTATTCTATGGCAGCGGTGGCGCGCAGCTTGCGGCGGGCCGCCAGCACCAGCACGAGCAGCGCCGCCGCCTCGGCGTTGGTGGCGACGTCGCGCAGGTCGTAGTAGCGGTTGGGCAGCAGCGCCTGCACCAGCTCGTCGCCCCAACCGGCGGCGCCGGCGATGACGATCGCCCACACAGCCGGCCAGCGCTGCCAGCGCCGGCGCTCGCCGGCAGCCGCGGCGGCGCCGTCGTCCGGCCAACGCTCCAGCAGGGCCGCATAGACGAGGCCGCCGACGAGGCCGTACTCGATGAGGTGGATGCGCTCCTGGATGATCTGCAGGTGGCGCAGCATGAGCAGGTAAGCGCCGCCGGCGGCGACGAGCAGCGCCACCTCCCAGGGCCCCGGGCGCGCGCGGACGAGAAAGGCCAGCGCAGCGGCGGCCGCAACGATGACGCCACCCCAAATCGTCGCCGAGAGCAGGCCGCGCGTACGCAGCGCGTCGAGCAGGAACACCATGAAGTACGCAGAGGCGTAGATGAGCAGCACCACGCCGGCGACGAGCAGCCAGAGCCGGCGCTCGCGAGGTGTGCGGAAACCGGGCATGAGCGCCGACAAGATAGCCGAAGGCGGCCGCCGCGGTGGTGGCGAGATCGTGGCGATCTCGGGTCTGCGGATCGGCGGTCGGCTGGGAGGCGGCCGCCGAGGCCGCCCTACGCGGCCGACGCCGCCCGCTGACGCGCTTCGAGCCGCACGGGCACGCCGCCCACCGGGCGCAGGGTGATCGAGCCGAAGGGCTCGATCACCGCGGCGCTCGCGAGCTGCAGCCGGTAGCGCTGAGCTACCGTCGCCAACAGCAGCACCGCTTCCATCATCGCGAAGCGGTTGCCGATGCACACCCGCGGCCCACCGCCGAAGGGGAGGTAGGCGTAGCGCGGCAGCGCGGCTTCGAAATCCGCCGTCCAGCGTTCGGGGCGGAAGGCCTCGGGGTCGGGGTAGAAGCGGCCGTCGCGGTGCATCGCCCACTGGCTCATGAAGACCGTCGTCTTCGCCGGCACGCGGTAGCCGCCGATCTCGCAGTCGGCAATGGCCTCGCGGCCGAAGGCGTAGGCGGGCGGGAAGAGCCGCATCGACTCCTTGATCACCTGTTCGGCGTAGACGAGGCGCGGCAGGTCTTCGAGCCCCGGCGCGCGGCCACCCAGCACGGCGTCGAGCTCCGCGGCAAGCCGCGCCTCCGCCTCGGGGTGGCGCGCCAGCAGGTACCAGGTCCACGACAGCGCGATGGCGGTCGTCTCGTGGCCGGCGAGGAAGAGGGTGATCACCTCGTCGCGCACCTGAGCGTCGCTCATGCCGCCGCCGTCGTCGTCGCGCGCCGCAAGCAGCATCGACAGCAGGTCGCCGCGGTCGCGCGGGTCGGCGCGGCGCTCGGCGATGAAGCGGTAGACGAGGCGGTCGAGCTGCCGCACCGCCGCCAGGTAGCGCCGGTTGCGGGCGATCGGCACCCAGTCGGGGATCGGCAGCGGCTGGCGGAAGCGCAGCGAGATCTCCTCCACCACGTCGTCGAAGGCGCGCGACACCTCGCCGTGGTCCTCGCTCACCTCGGCGTCGAAGAGCGTCTTGGCGACGATCTGCATCGTCAGCCCCATCATCTCCGCGTGCGCGTCGCGCCGCTCGCCGTCGCGCCAGCCGTCGAGCATGCGCTCGGTGAAGGCGACCATGACGTCGGCGTAGGCGGCGATGCGGCGGCTGTGGAAGGCGGGCGCGGCGAGCCGGCGCTGGCGCAGCCAGACCTCGCCCTCGCTCACCAGCAGGCCGCGGCCGAACAGCGCCGTCACGTGGCGCCAGAAGAAGCTGTGCTTGACGAAGTTCTTGTGCTGGGTGAGGAGGACCTGCTCGACGAGGTCGGGGTGGCCGAGGACGACGAAGCGGCGGTTGAAGAACCGCCCGCCGACGACGTCGCCGTGGGCGCGGATCTGGCGCTGGAAGTAGCGCAGGTTGTCGCGCGCGAACTCGCCCAGGTTGCCGAGGAGGAGCGAGCCGCGAGGGCCCGGCGGTGTCGTAGCGCCGATGTCGTCGGTGCGGATCAAGCGCGCCGAGTCTACTGCTCTGGACGGCTTGACAATTTTTCTTGTCAATGCTCAAAATGGGCTCTGATGCAGCCCCTCACCGTCATCGAAGACCCCGCCGCCGCCGCCATCGCGCTCGACCCCGTGCGCGCGCGCCTGCTCGCGGAGCTGGCGCACCCGGGCTCCGCCTCGGCACTCGCCGGCCGCGTCGGGTTGCCGCGCCAGAAGGTCAACTACCACCTGCGCGCGCTCGAGGCGCACGGCTTGGTGCGCGTCGTCGAGGAGCGGCGCTGGGGTGGGCTCACCGAACGCGTGCTCGAGGCCACCGCCGCCTCGTACGTCGTCTCGCCGGCGGCGCTCGGCGAGGACGCCTGCGACCCCGGGCGCTACGTCGATCGGCTGTCGGCGAGCTACCTCGTCGCCCTCGCCGCACGCCTGGTGCGCGAGGTAGGGCTGCTGCTCGGCCGCGCCGAGAAGAGCGGCAAGCGGCTGGCGACGCTCGCCATCGACACCGAGATCCGCTTCCGCTCGGCGGCCGACCGCGCCGCCTTCACCGCCGAGCTGACGCAGTCGATCGCCGACCTTGCCGCGCGCTACCACCACCCTGCCGCTCCCGGCGGCCGCTCCCACCGGCTGGTGGTGGCGGCTCACCCCCTCCCCGCTTCGCCACCGAAGGAGACCGTCCAATGAGCGTTGGCCACGACGACACCGTTCCCGTCCGCTTCATCGAGGTCGAGGTCGAGGTGCCCGGCACCCCCGAGCAGGTCTGGCAGGCGATCGCCACCGGCCCCGGCTTCACCGCCTGGTTCTGCCCCACCACGGTCGAGGAGCGCGAGGGCGGCGCCGTCACCTTCCGCATGGGGCCGGGCATGGAGTCGACCGGCGTCGTCACCGCCTGGGAGCCGCCGCGGCGCTTCGTCGCCGAGGAGCGCAACTGGATGCCCGGCGCGCCGCCCTGCGCCACCGAGATCGTCGTCGACGCGCAGGCGGGGGGCACCTGCCGCGTGCGGCTCGTCAACAGCCTCTTCACCAGCAAGGCCGACTGGGACGACCAGCTCGAGAGCTTCGAGAAGGGTTGGCCGGGCTTCTTCGAGATCCTCCGCATCTACCTCACCCACTTCCCAGGCGAGATCTGCACGCCCGTGCAAGCGGTCACCATCACCAAGCTCGACGAAGAGCGCGCCTGGGCGGAGCTGCTCGCCGGCCTCGGCCTCACCGGCGCGGCGCCGGGCGAGCGGCGCTCCACCGCGGGGAGCGGAGCGCCCCGCCTCGCCGGCACCGTCGAGAGCGCGCGCGAGGGCAAGAGCAAGATGATCATTCTGCGCGCGGACGAGCCCGCCGCGGGCGTCGCGGCGTTCGGCGCCGGCGACTGCGGACCGCTGGGGCTGATGATCTGGGCGGCCCTCTACCTCTACGGCGAGCCCGCGGCGGCCGTCGCCGCCGACGAAGGCGCGAAGTGGCAGACCTGGCTGAGCGAGCGCTTCCCGGCTCCCGCGCCGGCACCGGCGGAGGGGGCGGTCGAGGCAGCGAGCTAAGCGGGCCGCGGCGGTGCGGTTACGGGCGGCCGGCGGCCAGCCGCGCCAGCGCCACTTCCGGCGCGTTCCAGTCGTCGCCGACGAGGCGGCCGACGGCCTTGCCGTCGACGAAGACGATCGCCGTCGGCACGGAGGAAACCTTGAGCCGCGTGGCCTCGGGGTCCTTCCAGGCGGCGGGCGGGCTGGGCAGGCCGAAGTACTCGACGGCAACGTTCGAGCCGGCGAGCGCCGCTTCCACCGCCAGCATCCGGGGCACGCGTAGCTTGCAGAAGGAGCACCAGGAGCCGAAGAAGACCCGCACCGTCACCGGCGTGCTCGCCGCCCCCAAAGCCGCGAGCGAGGTCGGGCCCGGCCGGTACTCCGCGGCGTTACGGGCGTAGGCGGGGTCGTGCGCGAGCAGCTCCGCCGCCGCATGCAGCCCCAGCAGCGGCGGCTTGGGGTCGAGGCTCACCTGCTTGCCGCCGTAGAGGAAGGCGACGCTCGCGCCCACGGGCTTGAACTTGCCCAGCAGCGCGAGCTCGGCATCGGCGAGCAGGTCCACCGAGCCGTCGCTCTGGCGGGCCACTTTCGCCAGCGGCACGGTCTCCACCGTCGCCTTGCCGGGGCGCAGCAGCACCGGCGTCGGCAGCACCGGCGCGATCACCAGCACCGCCGGCACGTTGCTCTCGAAGATCTCGGCATCGGCGGGCTTGCCGTCGATGGTGAGCACGTAGGTGCCGCTGCTCCGGAAGTCGCGCAGCACAAAGTCGACGGGCACCTGCTGAGCGGGCGCGCTAGCCGCCGCTGAGACGAGAACGGCGAAGCCGAGGCCGAAACGACCGGCGAACGAACGGGGTCGGGTGCGCATGGGGCGGGATACTCGCACATCCGGGGCTGCCGCGTCGGTAGACCCGCGACGGCGCCGGCTGCGCTACGCTCGTCCGCCGTGCCGCCGAAACCGCAGAAGGCAGCCGCCGCGACGACGACCAGCGGTGTGTCGGAGCGGTTGCAAGCCGTGCTCGCCAAGCTCGAGCGCCAGGGGAGCCGGCGTAACCGCGAAGGGATGGCCCGCTACGGCATCGTCGCCGAGAAGGCGTTCGGGGTGTCGGTGGGAACGCTGCGCAGCCTCGGCAAGGAGCTCGGGCGCGACCACGAGCTCGCGCTGGCGCTGTGGGACAGCGGCTGGTACGAGGCGCGCATGCTCACCGCCTTCGTCGACGAGCCCGACCGCGTCACGGCGGCGCAGATGGACCGCTGGTGCCGCGACTTCGACAACTGGGCGATCTGCGACCACCTCTGCTTCCACCTCTTCGACCAGACGCCGCACGCCTTCGCCAAGGTGAAGCAGTGGGCCAAGCGCAAGGACGAATTCGAGAAGCGCGCCGCCTTCGCGCTGCTGGCGTCGCTCGCCGGCCACGACAAGGACGCGCCCGAGGAAGCGTTCCTGCGCTGCCTGCCGCTCGTCGAGGGCGCCGCCACCGACGAGCGCAACTTCGTCAAGAAGGGCGTCAGCTGGGCCCTGCGCGGTATCGGCCACCGCACGCCGGCGCTGCACATGGCGGCAGTCGAGCTCGCGAAGCGGCTCGCCGCCTCGACCGAGCCGGCGGCGCGCTGGGTGGGCAAGGACACGCTGCGCGACCTGCAGCGGCCGCTGGTCCTGCGCAAGCTCGCCGCCCGGACGTAGTCGACGGCGGGCGCTTCGGCCGCCCCTAGCGAAGGTGCTGGCGGAAGAACGCCAGCTGCTTGCGGTGCAGCGCCAGCGCCACCTCCGGGTCTGGCGTCATGTGGGTGGCGGAAACCGGCAGCAGCTCGACGTCCTTGCCGGCGCGGAACAGCGCCTGCACGAGGCCGAGGCTGTTGGCGAAGTGGACGTTGTCGTCGGTGGTGCCGTGGATGACGAGCAGCGGCCGCGTCAGCTCCGCGGCGTGGGCGATGGCGCTGCTGTTCTTGTAGCCCTCCGGGTTCTCCTGCGGCGTCTGCATGTAGCGCTCGGTGTAGAAGGTGTCGTAGAGCGCCCAGTCGGTCACCGGCGCGCCGGCGACGGCGGCGTGGAAGACGTCGGGGTGCAGCAGCACCGCCATGGCACTCGCGTAGCCGCCGAAGGACCAGCCGTAGATGCCGACGCGGTCGAGGTCGAGCTCGGCGTAGCGGGCGCCGAGGGCGCGCAGCACGTCGACCTGGTCGCGTAGCGCCACCGAGATGAGGTCCTTGTGGACGACGCGCTCCCAGTCGCGGCCACGGTTGGGCGTACCGCGGCCGTCGATGGCAACGACGACGAAGCCGGCGTCGGCGTACCACTGGTCGAGCAGGTAGCTGCGCGGCGAGCGGCGCACCATCTGCGAGGTCGGCCCGGCGTAGACGTGGACGAGCACCGGGTAGCGGCGCCCTTTCTCGAAAGCGCGCGGCCGCACGATGGCGGCGTGGAAGTCGCGGCCGTCGGCCTTGGCAACGGTCCACTCGACGGACGGCAGCCACGGCGGCTGCTCGGCGACGGCGGGCAGCGCGCCCGCCACCGTGCCGTCGGGGCGCCGCACCTCGTCGCGCCGGCTGCCGTCGCTCGGCGTCGAGGTGGTGACCGCCCAGCCGCCGCGCCGCGCCACCTTGACCGAGTGCAGCCCGTCCTCGCGCGTCACCTGCCGCGGCTCGCCGCGCAGCGGCACGCGCCACACCTGCGACTGCGTGGGGTCGAAGGAGGCGACCACCCACGCCACGCGCGCGGCGTCGTCGAAGCCGGCGTAGCGCTGGTAGCCGAAGCCGGCGCGCAGCAGCTCGCGGTCGAACGAGCCGTCCGCCTTGCGAAGCTCGAGTTGCCAGTGGTCGTGGCGCTCGCTCGCCCACAGGAAGCCGCTGCCGTCGGCAAGCCAGCGCGGCAGCTCGGCGTCGGGCAGGTCGAGCCACGCCGAGTCGCGTTCCGTGAGCAGCGTCCGCGTCTTGCCCGTCGCATCGTCGGCGGCGAGGATCGCGAGCTCGGTCTGCGCGCGGTTCATCACCACCAGCGTGAGCGGCCCGCGCTCGGGCCAGTGCACGCGTGTCAGGTACGGCCAGCGCGCGTGATCCCACTCGATCCACGTCGTCTCGCCGCCGGCCGCGGGGATGACGCCGAGCGTGACCTCGGCGTTGGCGGTGCCCGCGCGCGGGTAGCGGAACGGCGTCGGCGCGCGGTCGGGGTGCGCCGGGTCCGCAACGTACAACGTGTCGACCTTGGAGACGTCGTTGCGCTGGTAGGCGATGCGCGTGCCGTCGGGCGACCACCAGTAGCCGCGCGTGCGGTCCATCTCCTCCTGGGCGACGAACTCGGCGACCGCGTGCTCGACGGTCGGCCCTCCGGGGCCAGGAGGAACAGGGCGCGTCGTCAGCCGCCGCGGCGTGGCGCCCGCCTGCGCGTCGACCACCCAAAGGTCGCCGTCGACGACGAAGGCGACGCGGTCGGCGGCCGGCGAGAGGTGCGGATCGAAGGGGAAGCCGGCGCCGGTGTCGAGCGCGGCGACCTTGCCGCTGCCGCGCTCGACGAGGAAGAGCCGGTCCGACAGCGGCACCAGCAGGCGGCCGCCGTCCCGCGACAGCTCGAAGCCGCCGATGCCGCGCGTCGCCTTGCGCAGGCGCTCGCGGCGCGCCTTCTCCTCGGCGGAGAGCTGCTCCTCGCCGCCGCCGAGCAGCGTCTCGGCGTCGAGGATTTGCCGCACCTCGCCGCTGTTCGCGTCACGCTCGTAGAGGTCGCCGACGAAGCTGCGCGGGCCCGTGCGAGTGAAGAGCACGTCGCCGTCGGGCGCGATGGTGATCTCCTGCGGCGTGCCGAGGCGGAAGCCGTAGGTGGCGGCAAACTGGCGGATGAACGCTTCGTCGAACGCCGGAGCCGTGCCGGCCGCCTGGGCGAGAACGGCCCGGGCAGCGAGGGCGAAGACCAGGGTCAGCAGAGTGGCGCACGAACGGACCATGCGCGCGAGAATACGACGGCTCCCGCGTGCCGTGCGTTGGGTCAGCGTTCCGGGTTCGGGAGAGAGCGCTCAGCGCTTGCGGACGGCCCGCTTCGTCCGCGCCGCCGGCCGCTTCGTCGCTCGCGGGTGCGCGCGAGCCTCTTCGCCGCGGAACTTGGCTATCCGCTCGACGAGCTTCACGGGGACGGGCTGCGAAAGCGGGAAGCGGATCGTCCCCTTGCTGACCACGAACGGCGCCAGCTCGTCGCCGAAGGCAGCGACGAGCGCGGCGCTCGCCGGGTAGAGCGAGAAATGCTCCTTCCAGCCCGCGAAGTACAAAACCGTCCCGCCGTGCAGCTTGTACGCCGGGATCTGGTAGCTGATGCGTTCCTCGGCGTCGGGCAGCGCCTTGCGGATCGCGGCGCGGACGCGGCGCAGGGTCGCCTGCGCCGCCTCCGGCTGTGCCGCGAGGTACTCGTCCACGGAATGGAAGTCGGTCTTCGCCATCGTGTCCGTCCAGCTCGTCTACGGCGCGACGGCCTCCGCGCGCACGGCCTGCGCCTCCTGCGCCGCCCGCATGGCGGCCATGTCCTCGCGGTTGGGGCCGTACATACCGGGGCTGGCGCCGCCGGCGAGGCGGCAGAGCAGCGACAGCTGGGCGCGGTGGTGGATGAGGTGGAAGACGATCCCCTCCCACAGGATCGAGCCGATCGCGCGCTCGCTGCCGTCGAAGAAACGCACCTGGGTGCCGAGGTCGGCGGGAGTGAGCTGCTGGATGCGCGCCACCGCCTCGGCGTGCACGCGCTCGAAGCCCGGCGCCAGCTCGGCGATGGCGCGCGGCCGCTCGATGCCCGGCGGGCGCGCGCCGCCCATGTCGAAGGCCCGGCGCTCGACGAAGAAGCTCATGTAGGCGTCGCCCTCGGCGAGGTGCCAGGCCATCTCGCCCAGCGAGCGGCCGCTGGGGTCCGGGCGGAAGTCGTAGGAGCCCTCGGGCAGGGCCTGCAGCAGCGCGACGGTCTTCTTCGCCTCCTCGTCCCACACCCGGAGAAACGTCTCGAGCTCGCTTGGCATGGTCAATCCCCTTCCTGGTTGTGCGGTCGGCTGACCGCTGGTTCACCTCCTAGTCGAACGGCCGGAGGCGAAATCGACAGCGCTAAGATCTTTTCATCGAGCTTGCCGTCTCGAGGAGCGGGCGTGAACGCGACGCCCTATTCCCCCAAAGCGCCGTAGCGCACCAGCCGGAAGCGCGGCCCTTCGGCCTGCCGCAGCCGCGCGGCGAGCGGCGCGTGCAGGTCGTCGGTCCAGGCCGTCCAGCGGCCGAAGAACGCCTCCGCCTTCTGCGGGTCGCCAGCCGCCTGGATCGTGAGCACCTCGCGCAGCAGCTCGGTCACCGTCGCCTCGTAGCGCTCCGGGTGCAGCACCAGTCGCCGCTCGGCGTCGAACGACAGCAGCCCGCGGTCGAGGAACCAGTTGAACTGGGAGAGCTGCATCGTCTGGTAGGGCTGGTCGGCGCGCGGCTTGTTGTTCTGCAGCGTGCGTAGGATGCCGCTCGCCTGCACGGCGCGCAGTCGCTCGTCGCTGGCCGTGCCGGCGGCGCGGAAGCGGTGGTGCGCGAACAGCGAGACGAGGTCGGCCTTCATCTCCTCGAGCGCGTCGGCCCAGCGGCCCAGCGCCTGGTCGAGCGGCGCGGCCGTCGCGCGTGCGGTCGACGCCGAGGTAGTGCCCGACCTCGTGCCACAGCGTGCGCTGGAAGTTCGCCCTCCGGCGCGAGCTGGTCGGCGAACGCCGGCGCCACCGCCGCCCGCCATTGCCGGTCGGCGATGGCGAACAGGTCCGGGTGCGTGAGGACGTTCTCGCGCATCAGGATGACGCGCCCGTAGCGACGCGAGAACAGCGCGTCGTTGGGCAGGATCGTCGCCGTGTTGGTGCCGCGCGCCTGGCCGAAGTCGGCCACCACCTCGTAGACGCCGACCGGGATGTCCTCGCGCACCCGGCGGTGCGTCTCGTACGGCAGCGCGTCCTCGACCGCCTGCAGCCCGCCGAGGGCGGCTACCAGCTCGGCCGTCGCCTTCTCGTCGCGCAGCAGCAGGGACAAGGCCAGCGAACGCTTTGACGCCGAACAGCGCGTCGTCGTAGGTCTCGTACGAGCCGATCTGCGCGTTGAGCCGGCGGAAGCGCCCGGTGACCCACGAGGCGTCGCCGCTCTCGTAGTCGTTCGACAGCAGGTCGCGCCCGCGGTTGCGCAGGTAGCGCGCGAGCTCGGGGTCGTCGGCCTCGACGGCGTCGGCGGCGCGGAAGAGATGCCGCTGCGCCTCGCCGAGCTCCGGCGCCCAAGCGACCGCCTGCGGCACCGCGTAGAGCACGGCCGGATCGGGCGCGGCGGCGAGGGCCGCGAGGCGCTCCGCGAGGCCGGGATGGAGGGCGCCGAGGGCGGGCGATCCGGAGAGGGCGGCTCGGTCGGCGGCGAGGCTCGCGGCGGTGGCGCGGCGGACGACGGTGCGCTCGCCGAGGACCTCCTCACGCCGGTCAGGGTGCGCGGCGAGGAAAGCCTCGACCTCCTTCTCCTCGATCCCCCACGGGTACATGTTGCGCCCCGGCACCGTCGGGTCGACGCCGACGAAGGGCTCGCGCTTGTTGTCGAGGGTGGTGGCGATCGGGCCCTGGAAGAGGCGGAAGAGGGTGCGGAGGTCGTCGAGGGTCCGCGCATCGACGGCCGCCGGGTTTGCCGCGAGCTGCTCGCGGACCGCGGCCGCCTGGTGGTGCAGCGCTTCCTCGTAGAGCCGCTGGAAGATCTCGCCGACGGCGAGGAGCTCGTCGACCGCGCGGCGCTCGCCGGCCGTGAGGTGGGAGAGGTCCGGCGCCAGGCGGACGGTGAGGACCTTGCCGAGCAGCTCCTGTCGGCGTTCCACCGCCCAGGCACCGGCGAGAAGCGACGCCGCGGGCTTGGCGGCCTCCTCCGACCGCCCGGACGCGGGAACGAGGACGACCGCGGTCAGGCAGAGGGCAAGGATGGGGCGGACCATGCGAGGACTCACGCGACCGTTTCGCGAAAACTCCATGGCCGAGCGTAGCCGAAGGACCGTAAGCTTTACTGCGGGCCTTCTCCCCGCCCCGGCCGCGTGATGCGGTACACCCGGCCGGTGCTGCCGGCGGGGCCGAGGCTGTCGCTCGTCAGCACGTAGACCTCGCCCGCCGCGTCCTGGCCGAAGCCGAGCACGAAGTGGCCCAGCCGGCGGCCGGGGAAGTTGGCGACCGCGAGCTCCTGCATGCGCCACAGCCCGCGCCGGCTCGACGTGGCGGCGAAGAGCGTCCCGTCGGGCTCGGAGAAGCCGCGGCTGAAGTCGCCGAAGACGTAGCGGCCGCGCAGCTGCCGCACGTCGCTACCGCGGTAGACATGGCCGCCGATCACCACCACGCCGAGGCCGCCGCGCGGGTTCTGGACGTGGGCGTACTCGATGACCGGACGCACCAGCCGCGTCCCGGCGTGCGGGTGCGAGCCGCTCACCGCGTTCGGGACAGCTCGGCCGGCGACACCGTGTTGTTCGCCGCGTCGAAGCAGTAGCTCGCCTCCTTGACGTTCCAGCCGTAGTTGCCGCCGCGGCGTACGAGCGACACCTCCTCCCACAGCCCCTGCCCGGCGTCGGCGACCAGCAGCTCGCGCGCCCACCATGTCGAAGCTGAAGCGATACGGGTTGCGGAAGCCGTAGGCGTAGATCTCGTCGCAGCCGTCGGCGCACCCGGCGCCGCCGGCGAACGGGTTGTCGGGCGGGATCTCGTACGGCGTCGAGCCGTCGACGTCGATGCGCAGCAGGTTGCCGAGCAGGTTCGCCTGTACGTCCTGGCCGTTGCCGCCGGCGTTGACGGCGTACCAGTCCTCCACGTGGCCGGGGCCGACGTCGTCGGCGCCGCCGCCGTCGCCGATCGAGACGTAGAGGAAGCCGTCGGGGCCGAAGGCGACGGTGCCGCCGTTGTGGTTGAACTGCGGCTTGTCGATCTGCAGCAGGATCCGCTCCGAGGCCGGATCGGCGACGTTCGGGTTCGCCGAGACGTGGAGCTCGGACGATCGTGGCCGTGTAGTTGCAGTCCGGCGGCGCGCCCGGGCGCAGCGGCGCGCTGTAGTAGACGAAGAAGCGCCCGTTGGTCGCGTAGCCGGGGTGGAAGGCGAGGCCGAGCAGGCCGCGCTCGTCGAAGTTGGGGTTCAGCGTCACCAGCTTGCTGCGCAAGTCGAGGAACGGCGCCGCCAGCAGAGCGCCCGAGGCGTCGACGATGCGGATGAAGCCGACCTGGTCGACGACGAAGAGGCGGCGGGACCCGTCCGGCGGCGAGACGAGGTAGACCGGCGAGGTGAAGCCCTGGGCGACGAGGCGGACGCCGATCGTCATCGGGTCGCCCATGGGCGACTGCGCGTGGGCGGGAGGCACCAACGGAAGGAAGAGGAGCGGGAGGAAGAAGAGCGTGGCGAGAAGAGACGCGAGGCGGCGTTGCGGAATCGTGGCGTGCGCGGCCATGTGACTGAATCTCCCTGGTGAGTCGTTGGTGTGAGCGGTCTGTTCGCGGGAGACGCGGAATTGCCGGACGGTTGTGTGTGGGTCCCCTCCTCTGCCGTGACGTTGGAAGCCGACAGGTGAAACGGGAAGCCTGCCGAGCCGGGTGGGACGATCTGTGCGGGGCGCGGGACAACCGCTCCCGGAGCTGGGTACCTGGGAGGACGAGATGGGTTCAGCCGATGGCGGACGCAGTAGCCTAGGATCGCGGACCCATGCTGCTCGCCTGCTCCCACCTCGTGGTCGCCACGGCTGACGTGCCGAGGATGACGCGCTTCTTCTCCGCGGCGTTCGGGCTCGAACCGCACTTCGCCAACGACCTCTTCGCCGAGTTCGTGCTGCCGTCGCGGTTCCGCGTCGCCTTCTTCGTACCGGTGGGCAAGTCGGCGCGCAGCTTCGACGCCGCGGCGGGCCGGGGCGGCTGTGCCTTCGGCGTGACGGTCGACGACGTCGAGGCCACCTACCAGACCCTCGTCGCGATGACGGCCGAGGTCCCGATCGACCTCAGCGGTCCGCCCAAGGAACACCCCTGGGGCGAGAAGAGCTTCCTGCTCACCGACCCCGACGGCAACCGCTGGGAGATCGCGCAGACGCCGTCGGCGGACGGGATGCTGGTCGAACGGTAGACTAGCGCGTCGACCTTTAGATCGGATTCGTGCCGCCTTTGCGCGTCACCTTCAGGAGATCCAGGAGGACGAACGATGACGACCGCCCGACGCTCTCGGCCGCACCGGCTTGCTTCGTGGGCGCTCGCAGGCGCCGCCCTGGCGGCGGGCTGCGTTCTGCCAGCCGCGGCCGAGCCCGTTCCACTCGGGCCCGAGACGACCCTCGACTCTCCGCTGGCCTCCGACATCCCCTGCCCGGTGCTGGCCGGGCACGACGACGGCAGCTTCGCCGTGGCCTGGAATCGTTTCGACGAAACGGACCACACCGAGCTGGTGGTGCGCACCGCGGACGGCGGCGGTGTCTTCGCTCCCACGCACATCGTCGCGCGCCGGCCCCGCTTCCAGATCGACCGGCTGCGTCTGGCGCCCGACTCCGCAGGCTACACGTTCCTGTGGAAGGAGGACGACCGCATCGTCGACGGCGTCCGCCCCGCCTTCTTCGCCAGCGAGCGCGACGCGGACGGCGCGAGCCTCGGCGCACCCATCGACCTCCGCCGCCCCGCGCTCGACATCAGCCCGCGGCCGGGGGGCGGCTTCGTTGCGGCCTGGAATGGGCGGAGGGCGATCCACGTCCAGCTCCTCGACGAGCAGGGCCGCGAGGCGGGACCGCCGGTCAAGATCGCCGCCTCGCGGCCCTTCTTTCCACGTGTCGTGCACAGCGCCGATGGCCAGTTCGCCGTCTCTTGGCTCCAGCGGGTCGGCGGCTCCGACCTGCTCGTCGCGCGCCGCTTCGACGCCTTCGGCCGCTCGCAGGGCCGCAACGTGCAGCTCGTCCCGCCTCCCGGGGGGTTCCGGTTCCTCAGCACCTACAGGCTGGGCCTCGGCGACGACGGAACCCTGACCGTCGCCTACCGCCTCGAGCCCGGAAGCGGCGAGAACGTGTCGGAGCTGCTGATGCTGCGTGCGTTCGACGCTTCGGGTCGGCCGCTTCAGCCGGCCATCGTGGTCGACGAGAGGGCCCCCGGCTCCACGTTCGCCCGGTTTCCCAACAGTGTGTCCGTCGACCCGGCGGGCAACACGCTCGTCCTCTGGACGAAGGCAGCGGGCCTGAACGATCCGTTCAGTACGTCCCACGCCGCCGTCCTACCCCGCGGAGCGCTCACCGCCGAGCGCTTCGACTTCGCCTCGCCGGCGAGCAGTGGCTTCCACAACGTCGACTGCGCCGTCGGGACGCTCGCCGGCGACTCCTGGATCATCGCCTGGGAAGCCGACGACCGATCCGCCGGGGGCCTCCTCGACCGCCGGCTGTTCGTGCGGCTCTTCCGACGCTGACGCGCGAGGCGGCGCAACCCGGGAGAACGCTGCCGTAGAGTGCGGGGATGCGCGCGCCCTCGGTCGGCGGCAACGGCGAGGGCACCGCAACGGTCGTCGCGCCGCCGCTCGTCGCCCCCGGCTCGTTTTCCGCCCTCGGCTGCAGAGTGGATCCGGTGGGTCGGGTGGTCACCGCCGCCGACGGTCGCACCACGCGGCTCGAGCCGAAGGCCTGCGACCTCCTCGTCCTGCTCGCCGGCCGTCCGCACGAGGTCGTCTCGGTCGAGCAGCTCATCGACGTGGTGTGGGGCGGCAAGTTCGTCACCTCCGACGTCGTGACGGTCGCCGTGCATGCGCTGCGGCAGGCGCTCGGCGACGACGCGCGACGGCCGCGCTTCATCGAGACCGTGCGCGGCCGCGGCTATCGCTGGATCGCGCCGCTCGACAGTCCTGAAGGCGCAGAGCCGACCGCTACGCCGCCGCTGTGGGCGACGAGACGGTCGCGAGCCGCCCTCCCCTTGCTCGGTCTGTTGCTGCTGCTCTCCGCCGGCTGCGCGTGGCTGTTGCTGCGCCGTCCCGACCCGATGCCGTCGATGACGAAGACCGCGGTGCTCATGCGCGCGCAGGCGCGCGGGCTCTTCTTCAGCGACCGGCGGACGCCCGCCGACATGGACAAGGCGGTCGAGGAGTTCCGGCGCGCCATCGCCGTCGATGCGCGCTTCGCGGAGCCGCACGCGGCGCTCGCCGAGGCGCTCGTCCGGCAGATGGAGATGACCAGCCGGGTGACCGCCGAGACCGAGGCCGAGGCGCGACGCGAGGCGGCCCGAGCGCTCGATCTCGACCCGCAGTCCTCGCTGGCCCACGCGGCCCGCGCCTCCGTCCTCTTCGTGCTCGATCGCGACATGGCCGCCGCCGAGCGCAGCTTCCGGCAGGCCATCCTGCTCGACTCGACCATTCCGAGCGTGCACCGGCGCATCGGCTACCTGCTGGCCGCCAACGGCCGCTTCGCCGAGGCGCGGGCGCACACCCGCGCGGCCACCGAGCTGGCGCCGACGTCCGCGTCCGCCCTTGCCGACCTGGGGTGGATCGAGATCCTCGCCGGCGATCCTGCGGCGGCCGAGCGCCCCCTGCGCGAGGCACTCCGGCTCGAGCCGACCCATGGCGGCGCGGCGATGACGCTGGGCCGCTGCCTCGCCTCCCTCGGCCGCGACCGCGAGGCGTGGGTGGAGTACCGCCGCGGGCTGTCGATCGCCGGCGTGCCACCGGCGGTGCTCGAAAAGGCGGACGAGGACTTCGCGGCGAACGGGCTACGCGGCGTCTTCGCGACCTTCGCCGCGCGGGGCAAGGAGCGGCCGATGCCACGATTCGGCGTCGCCATGAGCGCCGCGCTGGCGGGACTTGGCCAGGACGCGCTCGCGCTGCTCGCTCAGTCCGTCGAGCGGCGCGAGCCGGCGACGCTGTGGATCGCCGTCGAGCCCTCGTTCGCGTCGCTGCGGCGCGACGCGGCCTTCGTCGAGCTCACCCGCCGCGCCGGCGTGAGCGCCGCCCTTCACTGAGCTGGGATCGCGATGCCGCCGCCTCCCTCGGCGGTGAGGTCGTCGCTCCAGATCAGGTTGGTGCCCCCCGCGGCAATGACCTTCGCGCCCGCCCCGAGGTCGAGTGTCGCGGCGGGCACGCCGAGCATCAGGCTCTTGCCGTCCTCGCCGAGCCGGATCAGCACGTCGGTCCCGAGCTTCATCATCCGCTGCGTGATCGCTCCGTTGGCGTCGGAGATTCCCACCAGACCGAAGTATCCGTCCCCCTCGCGGACGATCCAGGCGGTGACCAGGCGGTCGAAGCGGAACGTCGACCCGCCGCCCCACCATTGGGCGTCGCCGCCCGCGTCGCCGTCACGATCGATCGCCACGTTCGCCCCGAACGAGGGCGGCAGCTCCCCTTCGTAGGTCAACCGGAACCAGACGCGGTCGGCGCTGCGGGCGAGGTCGAGCCGGCGCAGCTCGGGTGCCCCCGGGACCGTTCCGTCGCCCGCGGGATCGCTGCCGAGCGGCCGCCATCTCAGCCCATCAACGGCCGCGGCCGGGGCCCAGGGGCGGTGCTCGACGCGCGTCGCGAGCTCGCGCGCCAGCGCCGAGTCCGGCCGCATGGCGATGAGCCTGGCGAGGTCGGTGCGCAGCGCGGCGGCGCCGGGCTGGACCTGCTGCAGCCGCACGATCGCGTACCACGCGTGCGCCTGCACGTCCCAGAACCCCGCGCGGACGGGCTCGCCGGAGGAGCGGCGGCGGGCATCGAGCCGCGCGACGAGATCGGCGTAGGCCTTCACCCCCGCGGGCCGCGCCGGCCCCGCCGGATCGATCGACGCGCCGAGCGCCGCGAAGAACGCGACCGGCGTCGACGTGGGGTCGATCTTCATCCCCTTCTGCAGCGCCTCGAGAGCCGCGCCGCGCATCTCGGGCGCGCGCCCGCCGTACAGGAACACCCCGAAGCGGTCGGCCCCGCCGATGCTGAATGCGTCGGCGAACATGTCGTCGAGCGCCGCCGCGCGATCGGCATGGAGGACGCCCTCCCGGGCGATGCGCGCCAGGGTCGCGACGTCGTTGTGCCCGGTGTAGAGCTGCGCGTACACCGCGAGCGCGACGAGGTAGTGCGCGTCGCGGGCCAGCCTGGTGTCGCCCGCCGCCTCGGCGGCGGCCGCGAGACGAGCTGCCCGCTCCCTTCCCAGCCGCAGGCCCTCGTCGTCGAAGCGGATGGCGGCGTCCTCGATCAGCTCCCGGGCGAGCGCCACCTCGCGGGCGGGATCGTTGTCCGGCGAGGCAGCGAGCAGGGCCGGCGGGACGGCCGCCAGCAGAAGGACGAGCGTGAGGGTTCGCATGGACGACTCCTTTCGCCGCTCAGCATCGGACCGGCGAAGGGGATTCGTCCTGAGGAATGGCTTAGGAGTCGCTGAAGATCGGCCAGCACACGCGCGCCTGCAGCAAGACTTCACGCCGATCTCCGTTTGTATGTCTGGCGCGTTGCCCCGCGCGTACTGCCTCGAGCGCTGGCCGACGCAGGCGACTGACTTAACTTCCAGGTTAAAATGAAACTGCGTGTCGTTCGCCAGGGAGAGTGGCGGGTCCTCGCCATCTGCACCACGCGCGGTGACTGTCCGCTGCTCGAGTTCCTTGGCGGGATCGAAGGGAACCTGCGCAGGGACCAGCTCGGAAAGCTCAAGCTGCTCGAGAGAGTCGCCCAGGTGGGGCCACCGCGAAACCCCGAGACGAGCAAGAAGCTCGGTGCCGAGATCTTCGAGCTCCGCGTCGGCCAGCTGCGCGTCCTCTGGTTCTACGCCGAGCGCCGGGTCGTCGTCTGCAGCCATGGCTTCGTCAAGCGGTCGCAGAAGACGCCCGCCGGCGAGCTCGTCCGGGCGGAGCGGTCATGCCGGGAGTATCGGCTGGCGAAAGCAGCCGGCACCCTGAGCGAAGAGGAGGAGTCGTGAAGCCACGAAGCTTCGCCGACCTGTACGAGAAGGCCGAGCAGACCGAGGAGTTCTGGGTCGCCGGTGCCATCCTCGAGCTCACCGAGGAGGTGGTGCGGCGCATGGAGGAGCAGCGTGTCAGCCGCTCCGAGCTGGCGCGCCGCCTCGGTACCTCCCCCGCTTACGTCACCAGGCTCCTGCGTGGCAACGCCAACCTGACCCTGGCGACCATGGTCCGCCTGGCGCGAGCGCTGGAGAGCGAGCTGCACTGCCACTTGACGCCGGCGGCGCGAGCCGGGAGGGGAAGTCGCGCGCAAGCCGCGAGTCGGCGCGACCCGAGGAAGCCGGCGGCGAGCGGCGACCGGCCTCTAGCCGGCACTGGAGCGGCTCGACCGGCTTCGCGCCGCCCGGATGCTCGCTTCGAGCCCGTCGAGGAAACGTGACCGGTCCTTGCGATCGAACGGCGGCGGCCCACCGGTGATCATGCCTCCGCCGCGCAGGTGCTCGAGCAGGTCCCGCGTCACCAGCGCGTCACCGATGCTCTCCTCGTCGAACCGCCGCCCCTTGGCGCTCAGCACCAGCGCCCCCTTGGCGATGCAGCGCGCGGCCAGCGGCAGGTCCCCCGAGACCACGACGTCCCCGGACTCGGCGAGCTCCACGATGCGATCGTCCGCCGCGTCGAAGCGCCCGCTGACGACCTCGAGCCGGACCGCCTCGCTCGCCGGAACCGCCATCGCCGAATTGGCCACCAGCACCACCGGGAGCGCGTGACGCCGCGCCACGCGGTAGATCTCGTCCTTGACCGGGCAGGCGTCGGCGTCGACGAGGATCTTCATCGGGGCGTCGCCCCACTAGATGCGCCCGGCAGTCAGCTCACCGCCTCGAGCTGCAGATCCGGCACGCCCGCGAAGTCCTTCGCGTTCCGCGTCAGCACCACGGCGCCAGTCAATGCGGCGGTGACGCCGATGGCAACGTCCGCGGCGCGCTTCCGCGGTGAGCCGAGCTTGCGAAAGATCTCCGCCGCGGCGTCGGCGAGACCTTCGGAGAAGGCGACGACGCCTTCTGCGCCGAAAAGAGATCGCGCTACCGCGAGCTGCTCGGGCGTGCGAGGGCCGCGGGAGAACTCATACCAGGCAACGGCGCTGATCTCGATTTGGGCGTCCGAGCTCACCAGCTCCTCGAGCTTCCGACGCTCAGGTCCAGAGGTGGAAAGCGCGTAGACGAGGAAGTCGGTGTCGAGGTGGACCAGCACTAAAACCCGGCGTCCTGCGCCTTCAGAGTGCGGACCTCGGCTGCCGGGTCGTTACCTTCGAACAACTCGAAGGCGCGCCTGAGCACGCGCAGACGTTCGGCGCGCCGACCCTCCGCAGGACCCAGAGCCAGGTCGCGTTGACGGATCACCGAGCGCCGGATGGCTTCCGAGACGGTCACTCCATAACGGCGCGCGAGCTCGCGAGCAGCAGCTCGGGTCTCGTCGTCGAGGAGAAGGGTCGTCCGATGCGCCATACGATATGGATGGTAGCACGATCGCAAGCGCGGCACCCGTCGCCGACAGGCCGCGCTCTTGCAGAGCCCGCCGCCGATGCGCGCGACAGCCCCTCGCTCTCGCAACTTGCACGAATCCGCGACGCAACCCGCGGCGGTGACGCTCTCCGCCGGCTCGACGGGAGTGGCCCGCCGGCCCTTCGGCCTCGCGTCCCACACCCTCGTGCTCCTCGGCGTGTCGGCCGCGGCCCTCGCCGCCTGCGCCAAGATCGGCGACGACGTCGCCGACAACGAGACCGCGCCCTTCGACGAGCCGGTCCGTGACTTCGTGCTCGCGCACCAGAGCCGGCCACTGCGCGGGATCTTTCGCGTCGCGACAACCGTGGGCGCCCCGAGCGTCGTCGTGCCCGCCGCCATCCTCGGAGCCGGTTGGTTCTGGCGCCGCCGCCACCTGCCCATTGCCGCCGCCGTCGTCATGGCGCCCGCCGTGGCGTCGGGCATCTTCGTGGCGCTCAAACGGCACTTCCAGCGTCCCCGTCCGCCCGGTGCGGCCGGGACGCGTCACGTCACCCACTCCTTCCCCAGCGGCCATGCCACCACCGCGGCGGCCGTCTTCGGCACCCTCGGCCACGTCCTCTGGCGCGAGGAGATGACGCCGCGGCCGGCGGCGCTCGCGCTGGCCGCCGCGCCGCCGCTCGTCATCGGCTCGAGCCGCGTCTACCTCGACGTCCACTGGGCGACCGACGTGCTTGCCGGCTGGAGCGTCGGCGCCCTCGTCGCGGCGGCGAGCGGCACGGTGTACGAGCGCGTGCGGCGGAAGACGCGCGAGAAGGGGCAGCGGGTCCAGGAGCGCTCCACGCGCGCGCCTGATTAGAATCCGCGTCGACACTTTCGCGAGCGATCCGGCGACCGCCGTCGCGGTCGAGCCGCTCCAATGCCGGATACTACGCGCCGCACGGATGCTCGCTTCGAGTCGGAGGTCCGTCCATGCAGCCACGCCTCTCTTCCCTCGTCGCCGCGTCTGCGGTCGCGGCTCTCGCCCTGCTCACCGTGGCGGAAGCCACGGCCGCGCCGGCCGCGGTGCCCGCTCCGTCACCGGCCGCCGCACCCGCCCCGACCCCGGCGGCGACGCCGGCGCCGCGCGTCGACCTGGTGCGCATCGTACGCGCGAAGCTCTCTGCCGCCGACCTGGCGAGCGGCGCCGCCTACGCCGAGGACTGGAAGCGCGAGTACGGCGTCGACACCACCTACCTCGACGCCGTCGGCTGGCTCGCCCGCGGCGCGGTGATGCTCGGGCAGCCCGACGCGGCGCTCGCCTACGCCCGCGAGGTGCGCGCCGCCATCCCCGAGCCGGTGGCCGCAGAGCGGCTGGGTGCCCTCGGGGCCGCCATCGAGGCCGAGTCGCAGGTGCGGGCGGCGCGCGACGGGAGCGCGGCGGCGGTGGCCTTCCTCACCGGCGAGCTGCGCCTGAGCGAGGACGTCGCCTTCCGTTCGCGGTTGTGGAAGAACATCAACCGCCTCGAGCTGGTGGGCAAGCCGGCGCCCGAGCTGGGGCCGCCGACCGCGGCGATGGACCCGGCCCTGCCGAGCCTCGCCGCCCTGCGCGGCAAGCCCGTCCTGCTCTTCTTCTGGGCCCACTGGTGCGGCGACTGCAGAGCCCAGGGCGCGGCGCTCACCCGCCTGCGCGAGCGCTGGCGCGACCAGGTCTCCTTCCTGATGCCCACCCGTCTCTACGGCACCGCGCGCGACGGGGCGGCGGCCACTCCCGACGAGGAGAGCGCGCACGTCGCGGCGACGATCGCCGCCGACTACCCGGGCCTCGCCGGCATCCCGGTGCCCGTCGACACCGCCACCATGGTCCGCTACGGCGCCTCGTCCACGCCCACCTTCGTCCTCGTCGACCGCGCCGGCAAAGTGCGCCTCTACGAGCCCACCCGGCTCACCGAAGCCGAGCTCGACCGCCGGCTCGCGGAGCTGGTGGCCGAGGCGAGGCCGTAGGTCACCGCCCGCGAAACAGGTAGGTCATCTCCGGATCGGGCTCGTCGGCCGAGATCATCGATTCATGAAAGCCATAACCGCAATTCTTCGAGAGAACGGCCTCCAGAGCGCCGAGGCTCGCCTGCTCCGCTGGGCCGTAGTTGATCTCACCGGTGGTGAGAATCAAGGAGAGCGAAGGATTGGCGCCCTGAAAGTCTTGGTGAAAATACCGGTTCGACTGGCACGAGAACATGCCGATGATCTTGAGCTTCGTCGGGCGCTGCCGGAGCGCCTCGAGCACGGGAAGCATCGGACGGCGCAATACTGCGTTGACGAGCGTCGTGACGCCAGTCTGGGCGTCGAATCCCATACTGCCTCCCAGACGCGAGTGGCCCATGTAGAAGACGACGTCGCTCTCGAGGAGCTCGCGGTAGAAACGGGCTTTCACCGCGCGGCTGAGCTTTTCTTGCTCCCGATACGCGGCAACAAGACTCAGGTTCCTGCTGGCGTCGTCGGCCAGCGAGCTCGTGAAGAGATTCACTTCGACTCGGCGACCGGCGAGACCCCTGACCAATGTCGTCGCCGACTCCGAGCGCGCAACGAGCGAGAAACCGCAAGTAGAAAGTTGGCCGCGGCACTTGCTGGTCAAAACATGAGACATCGCGTTGGCATTGAGACGATCGTAGACCTTTCCGCCATGGTCGTCGTAGCCGTAGAACATCGAGATGCGGAGCGTGCGACTGGCCTCGAGCGCCGAGAAGTCCTGTGGACAGGAGGCGCCGGGTCGGGCGGCGATTTTCTCGGCCTGCGTCTCGAGGTTCTCGATCGCCTCGGCGAGCATGGCGGACTGCGAGGACGGTCGGAGATGCGTATACGGGCCGCTGCCCACGACGCCGGCGTACGCGCCGCCAATGGTGGACGCGACCGCAAGGATCGTTCCGATCATGACCGAAGGCCAGACGGAGGTCGCGAGCCCGGATCGCCTCCGCGCCGTCTGTGCGGCTACGGCCACGAGAAGACAGGGGAGCCAGATGAGCAGGAGCTCTGAAGAGAGAACGTGGATACCAGACGATGAGAATAGCTCCGAGATGCCGATCGCAGAGACGGGTATGGGCCGCCAGGGAAAGAAGAACCGCTGGTTGGAAAACGGGCTGAAAAACGCGACGCCGAGCCCGCCATCGGTGAAGGCATCGAAGATTCCATGCGAAATCGTGCTGAGGAAGACAAGCGTAAACGCCCACCAGCTCTTGGCATGGAGCCACTTCGCAAGGGCCAGGGCACAAGAGGCTAGAAGAAGGGCGAACAGTAGCGAGTGGGAGAGGCCGCGGTGCCCGAGTAGCGATGCATACGGAATGCCGGCGAAGAAACCGACTGAGTCGACGTCGGGCAGGACGGAGCAAAGCGCAGCGGTCAGTACCAAGCGGCGTGAGGTCATGGTGCCGCCAGTCACCGCGCGAGCAGCGAGAGGGATTGCTGGGTGCGTGAGTACCGTGGGCACGGTTCCCTCTTCCCCCAACCATACACTCGACCACCGCCGCAACTCCGCCTACAAGCGGGGCGCGGGATCGACGGGGGAGAAGCTCGGGCGGCGGGCGAGGTATTCCTGCCGCCGGGCCTTCCAGGCGGACAGCTCGCGCGCGGCCGGATCCCTCGTCCTGAGCCCGCTCTGCTTCTCGAGCGACTTCCACAGGACGGGGTGGATCCGGTGGCGGTGCCACTCCATCGGGTCGGCGGTCCTCGCCTCGGGCCGGGGGTCGAAGGAGGCGGCGCGGGTGACGCGCTCGACGAACGCATTCACCACCTCGCGCGCGAGGGCCCCACGCTCACCGGCGGGAAGGACCCTCCACGCCGCCCACATCAACAGCTCCGGCTCGATCCAGTCGCTTCGCAAGCGACCGCGCGAGGCCTCAAGATTGCTGGCGGCCGCCGCTCGGTGGAGCTTGGCGAGCGTCTTGGGGCTGCCATGACGCCTCACCGTCTCCTCGGCGTCGCCGAGTAGTTGGTCCTGCAGTAGCGAGCCAACCACCTGAACGCGCGGGTTGGCCTGCAGCCACCTGGCGTTGTGCACGTCGAGCAGGAGCGCCTCGACGAAGTCCCGCGCGCTGGTGCGCCCCATCTGCCCCCGGTTCTCCCAGCTGGCCTCGCCGTAGAGCATCGACTGATCGAGGCGCCCTCCGGCCGGCGGCACCCGATCCTCGTCGAGCACCTCGCCGCTCTTCACGTGAAGCTCGCCCGCGATCTGCAGTCGGTTCAGGTTGCCCTCGCCGTAGCGCATGATCTGGTCCGGGCGGTAGCCCTCTTCGGTAGGGTGCGCCTCCTGCCAGTAGCCGGGCTCGACGTTCTGCGCCTGCTGTCGCACCGCGCGGCCGAACGCGAAGTTGGTGAGAAAGATCTCCCGGCCGCTCCCCTTCGGCGACCCGTTCGCGTTCATCAGCCCGGCCGGCGGCGAGGGCGCCGGACCGAAGCCGCGGTCGAGGAACACCAGCAGCGGCGTCAACGTGCCGATGGCCCGCGGATGGAAGGCGCCCTCGCGGTAGCGCTCGAGGATGGAGCGGAACGCGGCGAAGCGCGGTGAGGTGGCGCGGAAGGCCCGATCGTCGGGGTTCGGCCAGTCCATGACCCAGGTGGCGAGCTCCGGATGGTTCAGCTTGTCGGCGATGTCGTCGGCGAGCAGGCAACCCGTCATCCAGGTCTTCGCCGACAGCGAGAACTGTGCGCCGCCGTGCACGATCGACGGGGCGAGCCCGGCCTTGTGCGGCGGCTTCCAGATCATCTCTTGCAGAAAGCCGACGAAGCGGGCGTCGTAGCACCAGACGAGCGGCACCGGCTTGATGCTGTACTCGAAGGTCTCGGGGTCGATCGTGAGGCGCACCTCGAACGCCTCGGCGCCATCGTCCGGCCACCTGAAGGTCAGGTTCTGGCGCACGACCCCCCACTGATCGAGCTCCTCGCGGCGCTCGACGCGATCGAACATGCAGCAGGCGGTGCCCTCCTTGCGGCGCGCCCGGTAGCGCTTCTCGATCGCCTTGGCCACGCGCCGCAGCGTGCCCAGCATGTAGTCGTCCTTGAAGTAGGCAGCCTCCCCTTTCTCGCCCTGCTCGGCAAGCTCGACCCACTTGCGCACCGACTTCTTGCTCTGGAACGTCGGCTCCATCCCGAACCAGGCGTTCCCCCAGTCCGAGCGCATCGGATCGCGGAAGGTGGCGAGTGGCGCGAGCATCGGATCGCTCGCCGGATGCTTCGCTTTCTTGGTCTTCCTGGCCATCATCGCCCTCCTCTCGACCAGGCCAGCCAGAGGCGGCTGAGCGCTTTCAGCGAAGGATCGCGCCCACGCTCACCCCCCCAGCGATTCTGCCATCGCGCCCTGACCAGGGTGTCCCAGCTGCCCCCAGCCTCCCCACCGGCGCCGCATCCCCGGGGGAGTACCCCCTCACTCCACCGCTCCAGCCGGCCCTCACCCGCACTCCGCCGCCTCCGCGAGGTGGCTGGCACTACTCGGCACTTCGGCCGGCCGCACTACTTCGGCCGCGGGTCCTGCAGGGCAACGAGATGCACGTCCCGCACGAGGCGGAGCTTCGACGCCGCTCGCGTGGCAGACGCTGCCCTACGAGCTGGCGGCCATCCTCACCTTCCCGGAGGCCGGAAGCGCCCACGACTGTCCCACAGCCGAAGCACCACATCAGCTTCCGCGTCATTGCCAATCGGCCCCGTTCTGGGCGTGGCTCGCTTCAATAACTTCACAGCGGATGCCCGAGCTTTCAGAGCGCTCCATCGAATCGGTGAGCCGTTTTTCGGCTGCTCGAAGAGCAACAGGTACCGCCGCTTACCCCGCCCCCTGTCGTAATGCGTGATCTTTAGGAAGCGAGCAGGCGGCCAGACCTCGTAGCCTCGGCCCTCAGGAAAGCACTGGATCGCCCAGTCGCCCTCCCTCAACTTCGCAAAGAACCCGGCTCTTTTGCTGTAGTGAAGATAGTCGACCTCCGAGCGCTCGAAATCAAGGATCTTCCCCGCGGCGCCGGCAACGGCCCGGGCAGCGGAGGCCAGCTCTTCGTCCGGAATCTCCTTGTGTTCGAGGTTGGCTATGAGCCATAGCTTTCCCTGTACCGCTTCCCGACGCCGCTGCGGCCCGCGCGCCGGGTTGGGCACGAACGTAGGCGGTCTGTACTCCTCGAGGCACCTTTGCAAATAGTCATTGCGTACCGGTTCCGTGCACAGTTGCTCAAAGATCGCACGGGCACGCGCCACAGCCGCAGGGTCGTTTGTAAGAACGGCAGCCTCGTCCAGGCATTCCTTGGAATGGCGGGAGATGTTCGAAGACCCGACTATCACGGTCGTACCCAGAATGAAGAACTTCGCATGAAGGGAGGCGCGCGAGAACACTTGCACGCCGTTTTCGAGCATGACCTTGATTTCGTGCGGATTCGTGACTCCCGCGCGGACACTGCGCAGGCTCATGTCAGTGACGAGCTGGTCGCCTTGCTTGAGAGTCAGCATTCGGCTAGCTCCCGTTCCCACGTAGGCGACGGCGGCTCGAACTGACTTCGCGACGGCGGCACGCTTCTCTAGCTCGTCCCAAAGGCTGACGTTGAACAAGAATCGCGATGACATGAGCGAACTCCTTTGGCACCAGTCGGCGCCCCGCTCAGCACCCCGGTGACGGCGGGGGATCGGTAGGCTCGCGTACCACCAAGTGGTCGCCCTCGGTGACCAACCACCGGGACTGCAGCAACATATCGATGCAGAGATCAACCTTTTGTTGCATCCCGGCGGTTACTCTCGCGAACCCGAACTGGCGGCACACACTGGCGACGAGCTGTGAGCGGCTGACGCCGTGCGCCGCTTTGACCTGCGTGACGATTTGTACCCCGATCTCACGCGGACTAACCAGCTCCAGTCGGCGTCCAACCGCGGACAGGGTGCTCCGATCGCGCGGCAACGGCTCCGACATCTCCGCCGCCCACAGGAACTGCTCCGAATCGAAGCGAATCCGCCCACCTCGCGCGGCACGTACCATGCCTCGCTCGACCGCTTCACGGATCCGTCGGCCTGCCCGCGTGTAGCCTGCCGCCTCGGAGATCCGAGTCACCACCTCGCTCATGTGAACCGGAGACTCCACTTGGACCACCTCGGCGACCCACGCGCCGACTCGTTCGGCATCGATCTCGAAGATCTCGAGTCCGCCGAGGTGGATCGCCAGCTCGGCCTTGCGATAGGGCGGTAACACGGGCGCGTCGGCCGCCTGCTGTCGATCGTTGACGGTGGCCTCCTCCCTGAGTACGGCCGTCTCGCGCTCGGAGGCACGCGGATTCACAAGGGAGGTGGCAACACTAACCGGGGCTGTCGAGGTCGCCGCCTCGATTGCTTCCAGCACCCTGCGGGTTTCCCGCTCAGCGTTGTAGAACCAGTCTGTGCTCCAGATGCGGTGGATCCGCCACCCGAGAGCCTCGAGCACTTCTAGTCGCAGCCGGTCGCGATCCCTCGCCCACCGGGCGCTGTGATAGCTCGCGCCGTCGCACTCGATTCCGAGCCGGTATCGCCCCGGCTTTCCGGGATCCACCACGGCCAGGTCGATGAGGAAGCCGCCCGTGCCGACCTGGTGCTCGACGGTGTGTCCGTGTGCACGCAGCGCGTCGGCGACCTGTTCCTCGAATCGGGACTCGGCCTCGAGCGCGCTGGCGCTGGGCAGGTCGAGAATGTCCAGCTCGGCGTAACGCAAGTAGCGCTTTAGGGCAGCGACTCCACGCCCCTTGGCGCGCTGTAGGTCCAAGTCGTCTGCGCGGAGATTTGTGAAGACCTCGCACCGGCGGCGCGCCCGAGTGATGAGCACGTTCAGCCGCCGCTCCCCACCGTCCTGGTTCAGCGGACCGAAGTTCATCGATACAAAGCCCTCGGCTGTTCTCCCGTAACCAACGCTGATCAAGATCACGTCCCGCTCGTCGCCCTGGACGTTCTCCAAGTTCTTGACAAAGAACGGCTCCTCCGGGTGCGCGGCGAAGAAGTATTCACAGGACTGGTCCTGCCTCCTCAGGAGCTCGAGCTCGTCGAGGATCACCTGCATCTGTGACTGACTGAACGCCGCCACACCGAGGGTCAGATCGGGGAACGAACGCGCATGCGTCATCGCCGCCCGTGCGACAACACGCGCCTCACCGCGGTTGTAGCTGCGGCCATAGCCTCTCTCGTAGACGGTGTCAGGGAGGTAGCGGTAGACGAGCCCAAGCTCGTCCCTGCCCGCATCGGGGCTAGGGAAGACGACGAGCTTGCCGTCGTAGAACTCCTGATTCGACAGTGCGATCAGAGACTGATGGCGACTGCGGTAGTGCCACCGGCAGCATGCACTGGGGAGCCCCCTTCGCGGCCACGAGCCCGAGGACACTCTCGAGGTCCGACGCCCTCTCGTCGACGGTCTTCTTCCGGTGCCTCCTCGTCCATCTTGTCGAAGAAGCTGCTAGGCGGGAGCTGCTTGCTGTCCCCCACGACGACCACCTGGCCACCACGCAGGAGCGCACCATAGGCATCCACCGGTCGCACCTGACTGGCCTCGTCGAAAACCACCAGATCGAACTCGACGCTGCCTGGCGGCAGGAAGGCGGCGATCGACAACGGGCTCATCATGAACACCGGCTTGATCGCCTGTACGGCCCGGCCGGCGTCCGTCATCAGTTGGCGGATCGGCCGGTGCCGACGCTTCTTCTGCATCTCGTGAGCGAGCACCCCCACTTGGCCGACGCCCGACATCTCGGGCATTCCCTCCCAGTGCCTGAGAGCCACGGCCGCGCGGTTGCGCTCCAGCAGCAACCGATCGGAGCCGCAGAAGTCAGCAAGCACTGCGCGGTGCCGCGCGCCGTCAAAGCTTGCGAGCACGAGCCGCTCGCGCTGCGCCAGCTCCAGCAGCGAGGCGAAGCGAGCAGCCCTGAACAGTTCGAGAAGCCCCTCAGCCGCTCCAACCCAACTCCGCGCCGAGGAGACGAGCAAGCCCATCCCCTCGCTCTCGACCTGTGCCACTAAGCGGCGGTACGCCGCCATCTCCTGCAGCCTACCTGGCTCGCGGTGCCACGCCTCGATTCGGTGGCGCTGCGCCTCGAAGGTGGCGCCTTCGATCGCCCGCGCTGCAACTGAAGCCACCTTTGCAGCCGCCATCGCGCGCTTTAGAGCGGAGCGATACGACGCCATCGCCTGCTCCGCAGCCGCAACCAGCGGACCCAGGTGGCGCCGGTCTACAACCTGGAGCAGCTCCACCGTGGCGTCAGGAAGGAGTCGCTCGGACACTTCACGATGGACGAGCTGGAGGTAGTCGAGAATTGCTCTCAGCGCAGGCCAATCCTCCTCGGCATCACCGATCTCTCGCCCGAACAGATCCGACAACAGGGTACGCAAGCGCCCGATCTCGCCGCGGAGCTGCTGCACGAGCAGAATCGCGTCGATCGCCTTGAGCTCATCGGCCAAACCCCTCGGCAACTGGCCGCGCCAGAGCCCGGCGCTCCGACGCTTCGCCGCGCGGTACTCGGACGAGAGGGCACGCCACCACTTCGGCCCGTAGTGGGCAATCGATGCCCGCACCGCCGCGAGATCCGCTGACCAGGCATGGGGTAGCAATCGGTCGTCGAGATCCCTCTTTGTCCCCGCGAGGTGCACGCCTGACGCGATCGCGTGATCGAGCTGGCGCGCGTCACGCGACCACGACGGGCTGGCGACGCTCACACCACCAAGATCAGGCGCCTGCATCAGTCGTTGTGCGCAAAGCAGCACCTGATCGGCGCCCGCGAGCGATGCGGGGCCCGGCAGCCCGAGGGCCGTGGCCAGCTCTCGAATCGCCGACTGGCACTGACTCTCTTGCTCGAGCGCTCCGCGCGTGGACTGCACGATCTCCGGCGCGTCGAGGGTCGGAACGAACACCTCGGTTTCGCTGCCCCAGAAAGGGTGCTCTTCCGGGATACCCATCTGGCCGAGGAGGCCCTGGAGCTCGCGCACCGTCGCCTCTCGCGTCCGTACGTCAGCGGGCCGGAGCAGCTCGAGACCTTGGCCGGCGCGCTCGACTCGCGGCGGATCGAGCGGAACGAGCCGCTGCTGCGCCCTGAGGAGGTTCCCGTAAGCCTCGTAGGGGGTGATACCGGTTGCGCTCAGCGGTTGATTCACCGCCGCCGCGTAGGCGTTGAGCCGCTCGCCCGCTTCCCGCAACCCGTCGGCGATCTCCGCGCGCCGGCCATCATGCGGCTTTCCCAGGTCGTGCGTCCGGGAAAGCTCCTGTAAGAGGGCGCGTTTGTTCGACGTGTGCGAGTGAAGCTCGAGACAGGCGTCACCGAGGCCAACGTGGTCCAATCTGCGCTTGACGACGTCCAGTGCCGCCATTTTCTCTGCGACGAACAGCACCTTCTTGCCAGCGGCGACTGCCTCTGCGATCAGATTCGTGATCGTTTGCGACTTGCCCGTGCCGGGGGGGCCCTGGATCACCATGTTGCGGCCCCGCATGACGTTGTGAATCGCGACCGCCTGCGAGCTGTCCGCGTCCACGACGTGGAAGAGGCTCTCCGGATCGAGGTGCTGGTCGAGGTGCCCGTCGTCGTCGAGCTCGAGCGGATCGTCGCCAAAGCCGTCCTCGAGCAACTGCCTGATCAATCCGTGCTCGTGAGGCTTCTTACCCTCGGGCCACCGTTCTGGATCGAGATCCTCGAACATCAGGAGCTTCATGAAGGAGAAAAAGCCGAGGTTGATCTCGTCGCCCTCGACGCTCCACCGGCCCATGCCCGACACCGCTTCCGCCACCTGTCGGAGATAGGCGCTGATATCTGTCTCGTCATCCTCCGTTAGTGAGGGAAGGTCCACACCGAACTCCTGCTTCAACTTGAGGCGCAGGCAGAGGTTCTCGCCGATCGGCGTCCCGTTGTGGACCACCTTGAAACGTGAGCTCACGCTTCGGCGCTGAAGCTCCACAGGGACCAACACAAGCGGCGCGCGGCGAACCTCCTGGCTTTCTTTGGCCTCGTACCAATGCAGCATCCCGAGAGCGAGATACAGCACATTCACCCCGCGCTCCTCGAGGTGCACGCGGGCTGCATGGCTGGTGGCGAACAGCCGGCGCTGGAGCACAGTGTCCGTGTAGGGGGTCTGGAGGTGCTCGTCTACATGTCGCGCAGCCGCTCCGGTTTCGAGCTCCTCCGGTGGCTGCCCAGCCGCATAAGCGTCCTCCGCGACGGTCGCCCCCATCCCTACAAGCAGCTCGGAGGTGGGGAGGAACGTCATACCGACTCCCCGGCGGACGAGCAAGTCATGCGTGTGGGCAGAGCGTTCATCGACCACCCGCACACCGCGGCCCTTCAGCTCGCGAAAGTTGAGGAGTGTGTTGCGGAGGCCGAGATCCAACAAGTCTCGGCGATCTCGGAGAAGACGGTCACGGATACTCGTGCTCATGGGAGCGTCTCTAGGGGGGCCAGGTCCCCCAGGAACTCAGACGCCGGTTCAACGCCTGTAACCAACAACCGATCCCGCGCCCTCGTGCACGCCACGTAGAGCAGGTGCCGTTCGGTCTCGTAGACATCCTCGAGATCCGCCGCATCGGCGATGGCCTCGATGCGCGCCTGCAGTGGCACGATCTCGTCGTCGCAGGCCGCGACGACCACTGCACGGAACTCCAAGCCCTTGGCCAGATGCATCGTGCCAACCGACACGGAGCCCGCGGTTCCGCTCGATCGGCCATCCAGGAGTGCGGCGGCCATGCTCGCCGTGCGGACCGCCTCGAGCGCTCTCTCGACCTCCGTCTCCGACCGCACGAAGACCCCAATGTCGTGCGGCGCGTACCCCTCCGCCTTGCGCGCCTGAAGCCACTCGGCGATGGCGGTCGCCTCCGTGGCCGCCGACGAGAAGAGCCGCACCTCCGGCTCGGCACCGTTGAACACCGAGATGGTGCCCCGCCGCGCTTCGCTATTGCCATCGACGTCGGCGAGCTCCGCGGGAAGGAGTCGATCGGCCTGCCGACGGATCTGGTGCGACGTACGGTAGTTGATGCGCAGGCTGTGCGAGCGCCCCCGCACGTCGACGCCGAGGGACCGCCAGGAGAACGGCGTTCTGAAAGATTCGCTGCCCGAGGTCGCCGGCGAAGAAGAGCCCGTCGGGGCGGCTCCCTCCGAGCGCGGCGAGGAAGCGGAGCTCGGCGACGCCGAGGTCCTGCGCCTCGTCGATGACGGCGAAGTCGAAGGGCGGTCTGTGGGCTGTTGCGAGGTGTCGCTCGATCCGGCGAAGGAGGGCCGGCTCGGTGAGCACCCCTTCGGCGGCGAGGCCGGCTCGGACGCGCTCAAAGATCAGCCATAGCACCGCCCGCTGGGTCTCGGCGAGCCGTGTCTTGCGACCGAGCCGCTCCACGTCGCGGTACTCCTCCCAGCTCTCGAGCTGCCAGGCGTCGACGACAGTGGCCCACTCGGTCCACAGGAAGTGGGCGCCGAACCGGTGTCCCTCCACCTGCGCGCCCGCCTCTGCAAGCCGCTGATGAACCTCCTCGCCAGTGGCCACCTGCGGCCGGCCGAAGTTGGCCTCGTAGAGGCGACGCGCGGCGGTGCGCGTCGGGTGCACCTCGAGGCGCTCCCCTAGTCGCGGCTCGTTGCCGATCAGGCGGCGCAGCCGCACGCGCAGTGCCTGGGCGAGCGGCTCGGAGAAGGTGGCGAGTAGGACGCGGGCGTCGGGATGGCTGCGCACCAGGTGTACGGCGCGGTGGAGCGCCACCACGGTCTTGCCGGTCCCGGCGGAGCCCGCCACTCGTGCCGGACCGCCGTAGGAGCGCTCGACAAGCTCTCGTTGCGCCGGGTGCAGGAAGACGCTCCACTTTTCCCAGGGGAACTCCAGAGCGCGCTCGAGCTCCTCGACGTTGGCCATGACACGGAAGCGCCGCTGGGCGTCGGGATGCGCGAACGGGTCGGCCTCGGGCGGCGCCCGCACCGGGAGCGCGGGCCTGCCGCCGGTAGCCAGCTCGAGTAGCGCTTCGGCCGCTTCGCTCGGCAGATGCTCGGCGAGGTCGAACCAGGTGTCCTCGGTGGCCTCGCGCACCTCGCTGAGCCACTCGGGCGGCACCCCGTAGGCGAGGAGATCGACCTCGGCGAGCACGGCGAAGAGCGGCGGTTTCGATGCAGCTGGCGCCGGCGCAGGCTCGGGCTCAGGCTCAGGAGCCGTTCGCTCGACGTACCGCGGCACCTCGATGTCGCGCACCGTCTCCCTGAGCGCCACGAGCTGGGCTGCGCCGGTGGTGGGATGGCGCTCGAGCCGCCGCGTCTCGGCCCAGCGGTAAGCCTCGTCGTGGTGGCCGACGTAGCAGAGAAGGATGCTGTCAGCCGACCGGTGCACGATAACCCGCAGGTCGCTGCCGACCCTTACCGACCAGAAGCTCTTGTCCTTCGCCCGCGCGAGCTTGTGGAACTGCAGGCTCGGGGTCGCGGGGTTCACATGCAGGTCGAACGCCGTTGTCTTGGCCGCCTTCTGCTCATCACCCGTGAGCCGGGCGAGGCTGTCGGTGAAGGTATGGGAGATGACGAAGAGCACGGCTCTACTCACCTACCCGGACCCGTGCCCGGGGTGCTCGGCTCGGTCGGCGCGGGCGGCGACTCGAACAGTGCCCCGAACTGGGGCTCCGTCATCCCGAACAGCGCCAGGGCGCGCCCGTGGATCTTGCCCTTGCGCTCCTCCAGCATTCTCTCGAAAGCCCCGGGCTTCAGAAGGTCCCAGGTGAGGAGGCGTTCGGCCAAGTCCTCTTCGGTATAGGCGGTCTGCTCGGGGCCCGGCTTGTTGAACCACTCGTGCGGCGGGATGTTGGACTTGTTGAGGTTGTCCTTGGCGCGCAAGAAATGGAAGTTGGCGTAGTGGTTCGTCTTGGCGGGCGGCTTGCCCTGCTTCTCCAGCGTCGAGCGCGGGAAGATGTGGTCCCTCTGCAGGTTGTCGGGGTTGTTGTCGAGGGTGATGCCGCCGTGGGCGATGTTGAGGGCGAGGTCGAGGTGACGCGAGAGCAGCAGCTCGAGCGAGGTGATGCCGTACTGCTGCGCCACGAGACGAGCGAGCTTCTCGACCGGAAACGGTCCGGGTCGCGAGCACTCCTTGCGCGTGAAGGCGCCCATGCGTGCTTCGGCGCCGGCGAAGACGCCGCTCATCAGCGCCAGGTAGATCGCGGAGACGAGCCGGCGCTTCTCCGCGGGGTTCGGGCTCGGGTTCCAGATGAAGTGGGTGACGAACGGCAGCAGGGAGTTGTGGCCACCTCGGAAGAACCGCTCGGAGGTGATCTTGCACTCGTCCAGGAGCAGCAGGGTGAGCGACTGCCAGGCCCGCTGCACAGCCGGCAGCGACTGCGGCAGATCGGCCGCCAGCTTCTCCACCCTGTCGCGATCGGCAACCAGGCGATCGAACCTCGTTTCGGAGCCGCGCGCCAGCAGCAGGCTCTTCAGCACGTCGTCGCGTGTGATGTAGAACGGCCGGCTGTCGTTGATCTGGTTGACGGCGCGGTAGAGATCCGGCTGGATGTCGTTCCACTTGAGATCGAGCAAGCTCATCAAGAGGTCTGACTTCTGCAGCACCAGGCCGCCGGAGTTGACGCGCACGAATACCTCGAGGATCTCCTCGATCTCGATAGGCTCGGTCGCGTCCTCGTCGATGAGGTGTACCTGCAAGGCCGTCTTGCTCGCCAGGACCGTCGCGCACTGCAGGTAGCTCGACACCATGCGAGTCGTCTCGGCAGCGTCGAGCTGCAGCTCGCCAGCCTTTTGCGTAGCCTTGACCCCGGCCTTGGCCGCAGGGAGGTGGGTGAGGTTCTCGAACCTCACAAAGTGGGTGCGCGCCACGGGGAGCGCCTTGTCGGCTGCGGGACGCGGCCAGGCATTGAGGTCAGCAGCCTCCTTCTCGGTGAGGAAGCGGCTGTCCCAGTAGACGTCTCCCGGATCCTTGTCCCCCTCTCGCCGCTCAGCACGTCGAGGAACAGCCTGCGCCCGTCGTAGGTACCGGCGATCGCGACGAACAGGCTGGTGAGGCGCTGCTGGCCGTCGAGGACGAGGTAACGCTCTGTCGAGGTGTCACTCTCGTAGTCGAGGGTGATCCCGGCGTCGGCCTGGACGTCCTTCTGAAAGCGGCGGAAGCGCTGCATCGTTGCCGTCTTCCACAACAGCGTCATGCCCAGTGGAAAGCCGCGGAGCAGGCTGTCGATCAGCCTGGTGATGCGGTCCTCCTTCCAGACGAACGGTCGTTGCATTGCCGGCAACACGATCTTGCCGGCCTCCACCTGCGTCATCACCCCATTCAGAGTCGGATCGAACATCGGATCTCCCAGCTAACCGACCGCGCCCGTCCCCGAGCGCCAACCGGATCCTGTAAGGCGGCGTTCAGCCCACCCGGAACACCTTCATCACCTCGTCGCCGAGGTGGTTGATCACCTTGACCGCGATGCGGCCCGACGTCGGGCTTGTCGAACGGGCGCGAGGTGTCGCTGTGCAGCGTCGCCCAGGCGTCCTCGTTGATCTCGGCCTTGAGCGTCGTCTTCAGCGCCTTGTAGGGGTCGTTGGCGCCGAGGAAGTAGGCGTGGCGGACGAAGAAGCTCTCTTCGTTGTAGTCGGTGTCGATGAACCAGCAGGCGATGCCGTCGGCGCCGTCGCTGCGGACCTCGCCGGTGTTGGGGTGGAAGACGTCGACGCCGTTGACCTTGACCTGGATCTGGCCGTCGCTCGGCGGCGAGGATGTCGATGTCGGGCTCGCCGAAGATGACGAAGAGGTTGCCCTTGCCGGTGTTCTTGAGGTCGTCGGCCATGTGCAGGTCGGCGTTCATGCGCGCCTTGAGCACGGGGATGCGGCCGAGCTTGTCGAACTCGGTGGAGTGGGCGTCGTAGTTGAAGGCGCAGGCGATCAGCACGTCGAAGCCGGCGTCGCCGGCCTCGCGGGCGGCGGCGACGAGGTCGGGCGGCGAGACGGTGCCGAACTCGGGGCCGATGAAGATGGCGGCGCGCCGCTCCTTGCCGGCGTCGCCCTCGCCTTCGGGGTAGCGGCCCTCGGCGCAGACGCAGGTCGCCGGGCCAGGGCGACGAGCGAGGTGAAGGTGATGCGGTCCTCCTTGTGCGCCTGCTGGACGCCGGCGGTCTTGAGGTTCTCGAGGATCATCGTCGGCGAAGTCCGTGCTTCGTCGTCGTAGCCGGCGCGCTTCTCGGCGACGCTGTCGATCAGCTCGTCGTTCTCGTCGACGCCGAGCACGCGGTGGGGCGAGAGGCTCTCGACGGTGAACGGCCCGGCGACGCGGACCTTCTTCTTGTCCTCGTAGGGCTTGTCGTAGAGGTACTCGAACTCGGCCTTGGCGGCGATCGAGGCGTCGATCTCCTTCTGGCGGGCGATGCGCGCCTCCCACCAGTCGGCGTGCAGCTCCTTCGCCTCGGCCGGCCAGCTGCTCGTCGGCCTCGCGCGGGATCTCCCACTCCTCCCACTGCTTGCTCGAGCGCCGCGTTCAGCTGCTCGCGCAGCGGCTCGAGCGTCGCCTGGCACTTCTCCCAGATGACGTCGATCTCGGCGTTGTTGGCGATCGACTTGAGCGTGATGTGCGGCACGCGCTCGTAGACGAAGCCCTGGCGGATGTCGCCGTGGGTCGGGCGCGTCGACGGCGCGGTGCGCGTGACCTCGGCCTCCTTGAGCTGGCCCTCGCGGCTGTCGGCGAGGAGGTAGTACGGGATAGCGCGCGCCCATGATGCGGGCGCGGGCGAGCGCGAGCGCGACGCGCGAGGTGTCGATCGTGATCCAGCGGCGGCCCCATTGCTCGGCGACGTAGGCAGTCGTGCCGGAGCCGCACGTCGGGTCGAGAACGAGATCGCCAGGGTCGGTGGTCATCAGGATGCAGCGCTGCGACGACCTTGGTGTTCGGTCTGAACGACATAGACCTTCGGGTCCGACGTGCTCGCGCCGCTACTCGTGTCATGCCAGATAGTTGACGATCGGGATAGCCGGAAAGTCGTCGAAGTACCGGATGTAGCATGAGTGCCTTGCCAGATGGCACAACGCGGCCTGCTCGGCTCAGACGCGTGCATGCCCGCTTCGAGTCGGTCTTCCAACAGCCCGTTGCCTGGCGTAGATACGTCTTGCCCTCGAAAGTCGAACGGGAAATCGCTCCGTGGCGGGCGCTGCGACGTCAGAGTGTCGATTGCGAAGACTCGGCCTAACTCGCTGCGACGCTGCGACTCGTCTCAGTCGCCGACGATCCGCCTGCGTCATGGCCGGCCGCGTCCTCGACGTACTGGTACTCGTCAGCCCCAGCTCCGCCAAGCTCCTTGCTAGCGAAGAGCTGATCGGTACTTCAGCGGCTGCCTTGTCCTTGGCGTACCAAAGAATGTAGTCGCACGAGTGCCCGCAAGCTCCGACTGACGCTTGGCCTGCTGTCTTCTTGAACGCGATCAGCGAGACGAAGTTGTCGTCGCCGAAGACCTCGTCCATGCAGCGCCCGGACGCGATGAACGTTCTCGTCGCCGATCTGCACGAAGATCGAACCCGACTCCGTGCAGCAGATCGCGCGCGACGGTCAGGCGATCGCGCAGATAGGTCAGGTAGCTGTGGATGCCGTCCCGCCAGGTGTCGCGGAACGCCTTCACCTGCTCCGGCTCGCGGGTGATGTGCTCGGCGTTGCCGTCCTTCACGTCGCGGCTCGTCGTGGACCACTGGAAGTTCGAGTTGAACTTGATGCCGTAGGGCGGGTCGATGTAGATGCACTGCACCTTGCCCGCGCAGGCCCTCGCGCTCGGCGAGGCTACGCCATCACCTGCAGGCTGTCGCCGAGGATCATCCGGTTCGACCAGTTCTGCGTCGTGCTGGTAGAACTCGGTCTTGTCCGCGCCCTCGGGCAGGCCGTTGAAGTCGGCGAAGAGGTCGGGCGTGCTCGTGCCTGCGTCCGTGCGCGCGTCTCGCGCGTCTGGCGCAGCAGGTCGTCGATCAGCACCTTCGGGTGGACCTTCTCCTGGATGTAGAGCGGCGGCGCGTGGACGACGAGGTCGGACCAGTCCTGCTCGTCCTTGCCGCGCCAGACGAGCTGCGGGTCGAGGTCGCGGTTGCGGCGCTCGTAGGCGACGCGGAGCGGGCGCTGCTGCGTCCTCGTCTGCGAGCACCGACTGGTACTCGGCGGTCGGGATGTTCTTGCGCGTGGCCTCGTCGTGCGTGAGCGTCTCGACCGTCTTCGGCGTCTTCGGCTTGCGGTCTTCTTCGCCATCGCTAGCGCCCTGCGGCCGCCGGCTGCGCCGCCACGCGACTCGATCATCGCGTTGAACGTCGCGTCTCGACCTTGGCCGCGAAGTCCGACTCGATCTCGTAGACGTCGGTGAACTCGGCGAAGGCCCAGCGGCCGTACGTGCCGAGGTTGTTCACGCCGGGCACCCAGTAGGTCTCCATCGTCGCCTTCTTCTCCTTGGCGTCCTCGCCGCGGTAGCCCTTGATCTCGACGACCAGGTGCAGCAGGTCGTCGTCGCCGTGGCCGTCGTCCACCAGCACGATGAAGTCGGGCAGGTAGCGTGCGCGTCTCGGAGCCGTAGCGGTAGGGCACCTCGAAGCCGAGGTTGTGGTTCTTGACGTAGGCGCGCACGCGCGGGTGCGCCTCGGCGACGCGGCAGAACTCGGCCTCCCAGTCGCTGTCGAGGATCACCCAGTTGACGTGGCAGCGGCGCGGCGTCGGTCTGCCAGCGGTGCGTCTTCGAGGTGGTGAAGTTGACGTGCGCGGTCGAGCCGGTCGGGTTGTAGGGGTCGAGCACCGCCTTGATCGGCCGCTCGCCCGACGAGCGCGCGGGTGATCGCCGGCGGTGATGCGCTCGCAGGCCATGTCGGCCAGCTCCTGGTACATGAGCTGCGCCGGGATAGGTGCCGCCCTTGCAGACCAGGTAGGTCGTCGAGCCACTGCCTGGTGATGCGCTTGAGCTGGCCGAACAGGTGCAGCTTGCGGCTCCTCGCCGGGGTCGCGCCACTTCGTGTAGAGCAGGCGCTGGGTGAGGTGGAACAGCAGCGTGCGACGGCCGCAGGTCGTCCAGGTGCTCGAGGGTCAGGTCGACGCCCTCGCCGATGATGCCCTGCGTTGCGGGTGATCGACGGGCCGACGAGGTCGGGCGTCAGCTCCAGCGCCGAGTCGTCGTTGAACGTCGGCGGTCAGCCGCTCCTCGGGCAGCTCGACGCGGTAGCCCTCGACGCGCGGGAAGCGGATCTCCAGCGCGTCGCGCTCGGGGCGGACGGCCTTGACCTGGACGGTCTCGCGCGGCGGCTGCGGCGGCGCGACGACCGGCTTGGCGGTGAAGTCGAACGGGATGCCGAGGACGTCGGCGTACTCGACGTTGAACAGGCCCTCCTCGTTGAGGTCGTAGGACTGGCGGCGCAGCGCGCGGCCGATGACCTGCTCGCAGAGGAGCTGCGTGCCGAAGGCGCGCACGCCGAGGACGTGGGTGACGGTGTTGGCGTCCCAGCCCTCGGTGAGCATCGAGACCGAGACGACGCAGCGGATCGAGCTCGCCGAGCCGGCCCGTGCTTGCCGACGGTGTTCATCACCTCGCGCAGCAGGTCCTGGTCGGTGATGTTCTCGGCCTGCTGCGCGGTCGCCGGTGCGCTCGACGATCTCGCGGCGGAAGCGCTCGATCTCGTCGGCGGCCATGGCGCGGAAGTTGTCGTCGAGCGCCTCGCCGGATTCGAGCTGCTCGCTGTCGATCAGCAGCGTGTTCGGGCGCGGCGAGCGGGTTGCCGTGCTCGTCGAAGTTGCGGAAGAGCGCCAGGCGGCCGTTCTCGAGCGTGGTCGAGCCGTCGTCGTTCTCGCGGTGGAAGCCGGAGATGTAGTCGTAGACGAGCTTCGAGGTCGAGGTGTTGTTGCAGACGACGATGAAGCAGGGCGGCACGCCGATGCCCGCCTCCTGCCACAGCTCGAAGGTCTTCTCGTAGTGGCCGTAGAGCGCGTCGAGCGCGGTCTGCAGCTCGCGCGGGCAGGCTGAGCGGGTCGAGCGTCGTCCGCCTTGCCGCGGCCCTTCTTCGGCATGTCCTTGCGGATGTGCTCCCAGAGGTTGCGGAACATCGGCATCTCGCCGCCGGGGATGTTGTCGGCCACCGGCACGCGCGGCAGCTTGACGATGCCGCACTCGATGGCGTCCATCAGCGAGAAGTCGCTCATCGTCCAGGGGAAGAGCGTGCCCTCGGCGTAGCCGGAGCCGCGCAGGAAGAACGGCGTGGCGGAGAGGTCGAGGACGCGCGCGAGGCCGAGCTTGCGGTTCACCGCCTCGAGGCCGGAGATCCAGAGGCGCGCGGCCTCGTTGTTCTTCTCGGCCTCCTTCCGGTCGTCGCCCTTCAGGTCGCCTTCGTCGTCGCTCGTCCGGGCTTCTCGCGGTAGCAGTGGTGCGCCTCGTCGTTGAGCACGAGGACGTTCTTCATGCCCATCAGCTCGGGCATGACGCGCTGGAGCATCTGGCCTTCGGTCTCGAGCGTGTCTGCAGCTCCGTCGCCGCGGCCCTGGAGCAGCGCGCGGCCGCCCTTGGAGAGCTCCATGCGCTCGCGCAGCTTGAAGGCGTGGTAGTTGGTGATGACGATCTTGGCCCGGCTCGAGGTCGCCGAGCATGTCGCGCGGGCACGAGCTCGCGGCTCGCGTAGTAGCTGTCGGGGTCGTTGGGCTGGAGGACGCGCAGGCGGTCCTTGATGGTGATGCCGGGCGTGACGACCAGGAAGCCGCGCGTGAAGTGCTTGCTGCCGGGCCGGCGGACGGCGTTGACCGTCTGCCAGGCGATCAGCATCGCCATGACGGTCGTCTTGCCGGCGCCGGTCGCGAGCTTCAGCGCGAGGCGCATCAGCTCCGGGTTGGCGTCCTCGTTGGCGTTGGCGAGGTGGTCGAGGAATGCGCTTGCCGCGCCTTCGACTGCGGCGCGACCTCGGTCAGCCAGATCGCGGTCTCGACCGCCTCGACCTGGCAGAAGAACGGGCGGACGCCGCTGAACTCGTGATGCCGCCAGTGCTGCGAGCAGGCGCGCCGTCTCGGGCGTGACCTGCCAGTCGCTCGGGTTCGGGCAGCGCGCGCCACTGCGTCGACGTGGCCGCGCAGCTCGTTGATGATCGGGGTCGGGTCGTACTGCTGCTCCGCGGTCGAGAGGCCCTTGCCCTCGTCGAAGACGAGTCGTCCTGCTGCGTCGGCCGCCCTTGCGCTTCTTCGGCTTCGGGATCGGCGTGATGAACTCGGCCGCGCCGGCGGCGCTCGACGATCTGCTGCGTCGGCTGCCCGTCGTCGTCGAGCTCCCAGTGGCGACGCGGGTACTCGTAGGGCGAGTTGAGGATCGGGCGGTCGAAGAAGGTCTCGGTCATGGGCTTGCCTCGTGGCACGAGCTCTTGATCCGACGGCCGTCGGCCCGGGCCCAAGAGGAATCGGCGGAGCAGCGGACAAATTCTAGTGCTAGCAGCCGAAATCGCCTGCCCGCCAACCAATCGAGCGAGCCGGGAAGGCCCAGCTCTCTTCGTCACTATGGCCCTTGGCCGCCGTGCGACCCGTGAATAGATTCGGGAAGATGGCAAGCAACATCCGCGCAGATGCCCGATGATTGCGGCGCAGCACGGGATCGAGGCCCTCGAGCGTCTCCAGGAGCTTGACGAGCAGGCGGCGTTGCGCCTCCACGGGGCCCGGCTCGCCGGCTCCCTCGACGATGTCGCTGAGGATCGCGGTCTCGGAGCGTGAGGCGATCAGCGAGTCGGGGATGCCTTCGACGAAGACGCGGGTACGGCGCCCGGGCCCGCGGTTGTCCTCGATGGGCTCGAAGCCGACGATGCGCTCGGAGCGCACGTACTTGCCGTAGCCCAGCGGCACGATCCTTCCGGGGGCGATCCGCATCGGCGCATCCTCCGTGGTCCCGGCTGGAACTACGGTCATGCTAGCGCTGCTTCGGCGCATGGCGCTCCGCGGGCCCCGGCAACCGCGCCTGACGCCGGCTTGGCATCTCCGAGGACGATCTGAGCGCGAGGTCTCGCGTGGCCAGGAAGCCCGCCACCAAGAACCCGATGCAGGTCGAGGCCCTCACTCACGACGAGGCCTCGTCGTACGGCGCGGCCGCCCGAGCTTGTCCGGCGCGAGTAGCTGCCGAGCGAGCCGAGCCGAAGACGGGATCCTGTGCCTGTCATAGAGCGCCTTGGGGTCGGTCTCGCCTTGCTGCTTGGCGATGCGCCTGAGGCGATCCCATGGGTCCTCGGCTGGTCGCGACATGGTGCGGGGCAGCCAGACCTGCGCCTGGTGGCGGTGCTTCTGCTTGGCAATCCACGGCAAGTGAGCGAGTACCAGCCCGGTTGCCTTGATCGGATCGTCGCCGGCCGCATCGGCCACCACCAAGGTGAGCTTGGTCTGGATCAGCGCCGCCAGCTCGCGATCCTGCAAGAGCATCGAGTTGTCAGTCGTGATGAGGCCGTCGCAAGCCGGCGTCTCCTGGCTGAGCGCGACGATGAGCTCACAATCGTCGAGCGTCGGCAAGCGCGGATGGATGTCGCCAATCGGCACCAGCTCCGCCTCGACGATGTAGGCGCGAAGCGCCTCGATGATGGGAGTGGGGAAGTTCTGATCGAGAGCGAAGCGCGTCCGGCGAGTCGGGCTCAAGCAGCCTTGCCGAGGTTGCGGGCGAGCTGGCTCTCGAGATCGAGGGCCTCCGCGACGGCCCCAAACCCAACCCCCGGATAGAGCGCAGCGATCTGGCTCTGCTCATAACCACGCGTCGCGAGAGCGGCCAGAGCCCGCGTTTCGACGCGAGTGCCCTGCACGTGCGGGGATCCCGCCAGTTTGAGCGGAACGATGCGCAGGTGCTCGCGGGGTGCTTGGAGATCTGGGCCGCGCAAGCCCTCGACGGTGTCGAACGGCGCTACGACGTCGAGCAGGTCACGCACCACCGTTTGTCCCGACGGCGTCTGTAGCGCCCCGCCCGGTGGATCCAGCAGCACGTTGCCGTTGCGATCGACGACCACGAGCGGCCGGCCGGCTTCGAACAACTCCAGGTCGAGAGCGCGGAGCGCCTCCAGAGCGCGGCGCACCGCCGGCATGGTGCTCGAAGGTATCTCCTGCCCCTCACTGGTCCGCTTGGGTTGCCGGAGCCAATAGATCGTGCGGAGCGCGAGGAGATCCGTGAAGGACCACAGCTTGAGGCGCTCGGGCGAGATCGAGGGCACGAGGTGACCTTTCCGTGCCCAATAGTGCACGGTCGACTTCGGCACGCCCGACAAGGCGGCGGCGCGGTCGGCGGTGTAAGCCCCTGCTCCACGCATAGGGGCAGTATAAGGCCGGGCCTGTCGGTGTTCGCTTGACTCCAAGAGCTTCATGAGAGCATCGCTGCCGCATGCGCCCCCTCCTGCTCGCCCTGCTGGTCCTCGTCGGCGCCCCGCTCCACGCCCGCGAGCTGCACTGGGAGCTGATCGAGGTGACGGCGCGGCTGGATGCCGCCGGGACGCTCCACGTCCGCGAGCGGCAGCACTTCGTCTTCACCGGCGACTGGAACGGCGGCGAACGGAGCTTCCGCGTCGACGAGGGGCAGCGGCTCCGCATTCTGGGAATGCGCCGCATCGACCCGGCGGGCGCGGCCGTCGACCTCCGTGCCGGCGACCTCGCCGCGGTGGATGAGTACCGGTTCTCCGGCGACGTGCTGCGCTGGCGCAGCCGCCTGCCTGCGGACCCGCCGTTCGATCGCACGCCGCTCGTCTACGAGATCGACTACGAGCTCGGCCGCATTCTCGTTCCGGTTCGCGGCGGGGGTGCGGGCCGCTACAGGCTCGACCACGACTTCGCCTTCGGCGATCGACCGGGAGCGATCGAGCACTTCACCCTCGGCCTCGAGCTCGATCCCGCGTGGCAGCCCAACGCGCCGCTGCCGGAGCGATTCACCGCCGGACCGCTCGAGCCAGGGCAGTCGTTCGTCGTCCGGCGAGAACTCGCCTACTCCGGCCACGGCAAGCCCGCCGCGGCGTTCGGCGGCCCCGCGCCGCTCGTGCGCGCCATCGTCCTCGTGCTGCTGCTCGCCGGCATCCCGGCGATCTTCGTGCGCTTCTGGCTGGCCGAACGAGCGCGCGGCCGCTTCCCGCGCGAGGCGCCGGCGATCGACGAGGGCTGGCTCGAGGAGCACATCCTCCATCAGCTCCCCGAGGTGATCGGCTACATGGCCGACGGCAGGAGCGGGCCGCCGGAGGTGGCGGCGATCCTGGCGCGTATGGCCCAGGAGGGGAAGATCACCAGCCGCGTCGAGCCCCGGCGCCTGCGCGCGCCGCTTCTCCACATGACGCTCGTCGACACGGACGCCCCGCTCGAGTACCAGGAGCAGCAGCTCGTCCACATGTTCTTCTTGAGGGGCGCGACCGAGACCGACACCGACACCATCCGCAAGCACTATCGCAAGCGCGGCTTCGACCCCGGCAAGGACATCGAGCCCAACCTCGCCGGGGCCGCGCTGCGCCACCCCGACTGGCGGGAGGACGTGCCGCAGCGGTGGGAGCGGCTCGACACGCGCGTGTTGCTCGCCGCGTACGCGCTGCTGGTGAGCGGGGCGTTCTTCGGGTTCTCCAGCCTGTGGCTGATGATCTACATGGGCGTGCTCGGAGGCGTGGCGTTCGCCATCGGCCGCGGGCTGGCGCGGGGATCAGCCAACCGCGTGCGGCGGCTGCCCCTGTGGTGGCTGGGCGCGGCGGTGCCGACGCTGCTCGTCGCCTGGCTGCTCGCCACGATCGCCAGGCGTGAGGTCAGCCAGGTCCGGGACTATCCGCTCCTCGTCGCCGCCGCCTTCGTGCTCGTCGTCTACTGGCTCGTCATGCGCGCCGCGCGCACCGGGCAGTCGCGAGAGAAGGTGCTGTTGCGCACCAGGATCGACGCGGCTCGCCGCTGGTTTGCGAGCGAGCTGCGCCGGCCGGTCCCTCGGCTGCGCGACGAGTGGGCTCCCTACCTGATCGCGCTGGGGCTCGGGCGCCATGCCGAACGCTGGTTCTCGTCGTTCGGAGGTCGGGTCTCGGCGAGCGCCGCTCGCGCCGGGGGCTCGATCGCTACCGCCTCGGCATCGTCGCCGGCGCCGGGAGCGGCGAGCGCCGCCCGCAGCGGCTGGACCGGCGGCGGCGGCACCTTCGGCGGCGGCGGCGCGACGGCGTCGTGGGCGCTTGCAGCCACCGCGCTGGCAGCCGGCAGCAGCCCACCCGCCAGCTCGTCGAGCGGAGGCGGAGGCGGCGGCGGGAGGTCGTCCGGAGGGAGCAGCTCCTCGAGCAGCAGCAGCTCGGGTGGAGGGGGAGGCGGAGGCTGGTGAGCCCCTGGCGCTGCCTGTGTGCGCGGCGCCCCCCGCGACTTCAACGCCGCGCGGCGACCAGCCAGCAGGCGGCGGTGTTGCGCACCACCGCTCCGTGCACGTAGGGCTCGAAGGCGAGGCGGAGGATTTCGACGATCCGCTCCCGCGCCGGCTCGTCCGCCTCTTGGAGGGCAAGCCCCACGGGTCCGAGCCGCGTCACGTAGCGGATCAGGTCGGCCGCGGGCATGGTGCACTCGACGTCGATCGGTTGGATGTCGACCTCGGTCCAACCGCTCTCCTCGAGGATGCGGCTCACTCGCTCGCGGTCCGCGAAGGCGAACTGGCCCGGCGCGTCGGGCCGTCGCGGCGGGAGGTTCGGCAGCAGCGATGCGGCCGCGCGCTCGGCCGTGGTCATGAACGGGTTCTCGGCGGCGTTGCGCCAGGCGACGAAGCGCAAGGCCGCCCCCCTCGCCGCGGCGTGCCTGAGGTTGGTGAAGGCGCGGACGGGGTCGTCGAAGAACATGACGCCGAAGCGCGAGATCACCATGTCGAAGCTGCCGGGCTCGAAGGGGTGCTCCTGCGCGTCGGCGCGGAGGAGCTCTGCCGCCACGCCCTCGCGCTCGGCGCGTAGCCGCGCGGCGTCGACGAGCGGCGCCGAGATGTCGACGCCCGTGCAGCGGCCCCCGTCGCCGAGCAGCCGCGCAACGGCGAGCGTCGTGTCACCCGCGCCGCAGCCGACGTCGAGCACCCGGCGCGCCGACGCGGTGGCGACCGCCGCGACGAGCAGGTCCCGGAACGGCGCGAGGATCTGGTCGAGGAGCGCCTGCTCGTCGACCCAGACGCGGCCGGCGACACCGTTCCAGAGCGCCGCCTGCTCGCTGTTGGTCTTGCTCGTGTCGTCCATCATCAGGCACTATGCCAGCTTGGACAGCAACCGCGCTCACCCCTGGCGAGTCCTCGCCCTCCTCTTCCTCGCCAACCTCCTCAACTTCTTCGACCGCACCATCCCCGCCATCCTCGTCGAGCCCATCCGGCTCGAGTGGGGGCTCAACGACTTCCAGCTCGGCATCATCACCGCGGCGTTCACGGTGATCTACGCCGTCGCCGGAGTACCGCTCGGCCGCCTCGCCGACCGCGGCTCGCGCAAGAGGGTGATCGGCTGGGGGGTCGCCCTGTGGAGCGCCTTCACGGCGGCCAACGCGTTCGCCTGGAGCTTCGGCTCGTTCCTCGTCGCCCGCATGGGCGTCGGCGTCGGCGAGGCGAGCTACGCGCCGGCCGCGAGCTCGCTCATCGGCGACCTCTTCCCGGCGGAGCGGCGGTCGCGGGCGCTGGGGATCTTCATGCTCGGGCTGCCGGTGGGGCTGATGATGGCGTTCTTCACCGTCGGCCCGCTGGTCGCGGCGTTCGGCGACTGGCGGGCACCGTTCGTGGTGGCGGCGTTGCCGGGCCTCGTCGTCGCCGCGCTGTTCTTCCTGATCCGCGAGCCGGAGCGCGGCGCGAGCGAGAAGGTGCGCAGCGCGAACGTCGACGTCGTCGCGCCGATGCGCACGGTGCTGCGCACGCGGACGATCCTCTGGATCATCCTCTCCGGCATCACCGTCAACTTCTCGGCGTACGCGGGCAACGGGTTCCTGGTGCCGATGATCCAGCGCTACTTCGGCCTCGATCTGACGGCGGCGGCGGTGACGACGGGGTTCATCGTCGGGGTGACGGGGCTCGTCGGGCTCACCGCCGGCGGCTGGGTGGCCGACGCCATCCACAAGCGCTCGGAACGCGGGCGGCTGCTCTTCGGCGCCGGCAGCCTCGTCGTGGCCGCGCTCGCGACGGCGGCGGGGCTCGCCTCGGGGCGTCAGTCGGTGACGCTGTTCGCTGCCCTCTTCGGGCTCGGCTGGCTCGCGCAGTACAGCTACTACACGAGCGTGTACCCGGCCATCCAGGACGTCATCGAGCCGCGGTTGCGGGCGACGGCCGTCGCCGTGTACTTCGCCGGGATGTACCTGCTCGGCGGGGCGTTCGGGCCCGCCGTCGTCGGCGGCCTCTCCGACGCGCTGGCGAGGTCGGCGATGGCGGCGGCCGGAGGGGGCGAGATGACGGACGGCTTCCGCGCCGTGGGGCTCCACGACGCGATGTACCTCATCCCCGTCGCGCTTCTCCTGACGGCGCTCTTCGTCTTCCTTGCCTCGCGGAGCTTCGCCGCGGACTCGCTGCGGATGCAGCAGCGGCTGGCCGGGCCTGGGACCGCCGGTGGACCTTCATGAACACCGGGCAGACTCCCAGCACTTCATCGCTGCGAACCGACGAGCGCTCGCGCACGGCTCAGCACGTCGCCGCTGCCGGCACGCGCCAGCGCCTTGCGGACGATGCTTCGATCGCGGGGCCGACGCTCCAGGGCGTCCCAAGCCGCGCGGATCTCTTCCGGCCGGTCCTCGAGCAGGACCTCGAGTAGCTGCGTCGCCTGCCGAACGTCCTTCCGCGCCTTGGTTTGCTCGCTGAGCGGTCGATTGTCTGCGAGCCAGAGCTTGTGCAACGCGAATCGCCCCGGGCGTGGCACATTGAGCAGCACGCCGCCGCCGCCGAGCACCACCGCCTGGATCGGTGATTCGGAGAGGTAGCCGATCATCGGCAGCGGTGTCGCGGCGACGCCGAACAAGGGCAGGACCACCGGGCGTTCCGACCTGCCGCGGGCGGGAGTCAGGAAGTCGACGCGCAGGTCCCTGCCGCGGACCTTGAAGGACGTGCTGGGTTGGCGAGGGTCGAGGGACGGCACCGCGAAGAACGTCGGCTCGACGCCCCGCAGCGCCGCGAGGGCATCGGCAGGGGCCTGGTCGGGTACGAGAGCGACTCCGAGGCCCGGCTCGTGGGCGATGTCGACGTCCTCGGTTCGCAGGCTGCCGTGCTCGAAACGCACTCCGAGCACGTTCGCGTAGCAAGTGAACGCCTGGGTGCCAACGAGCACGGCACCGAGTCGAAACATGCCCGTCCCGCCGAGCACTTGGAGCACCTTGGACACCGCGGCGGTCTCGCGTGCGGCGCCCCCGGCGACGAGCATCTCGACGAGTTGCTCGCGGCGGGCGGCGTCGGGTGCGGCGCGCTTGCGTTGGGCTTCGACGTCGGCCATCCACGCGAGCAGCGAATCCGACTCAGGGCCCAGGTAGTGTTGCCGCTTGCGATCGCCCTCGAGACGTTGCAGGTACCAGTAGGTCCTACCCTTGATCGCCTTCGAGACGAACGAGCCGTGAAGCGGCACCAACGGCGAGAGCTCCGCCTGCGCTCGGATCGACTGGTCCAGGAGCTCGGCGTAGAGCGTTTGGACGGTCTCGGGGAGTCGCTCGATCGGCATAGTTATACGCAGTTTACCAATTCATTGCGTATAACGAGACCGCGCGCAAGCTCGGACCCGATTTCAGCCGTGAACGGTGGGCTCGACACCCGCCTGGGATTGCAGCTCGCCTTCGAACGCCAGCCAGCTCTGCCAGCGCTCCGCCAGCTCGTCCGCGGGCACCTCGCGAGCGGCCAAGGCGTAGAACATCTCCCAGTGCCGCTGCTCGGCCGGCCCGAGGTCGTGTAGCAGCCGCGCCACCTCGCCGTCGTCGATCGCCGCCAGCAGGCGCGTGAAGCGCTCGCAGCTGCGAGCCTCGACGAGGGCGCCGAAGAGCAGGCGGTCGACCTTGCTCCACGGCTCGCGCCCGAGCACGATGCGCTCGCGCAGCGCCCGCACCCAGCGGTTGGGCCGCCGGCCGGCGGTCGGGTAGCCGCGGCGGTGGAGGATGCGGACGACTCGCCGGAAGTGCTGGACCTCCTCCGCCGCCAGCGCCGCGGCCTTCTCGACCAGCTCGCGGTCGGCCGGGTAGTGACCGGCGAGCGACAGGGCGAACGCGGCCACCTGCTGCTCGCAGACCGCGTGGTCGGCGAGGAAGATGGGCAGCTGAGCGGCCGCGAGCGGCGCCCACTCGTCGCGCGTCGGCACCGTGAGCGGCAGGGCGGCGAGGACGGCCGCGATGGCCTCCGGCGAGGGGCGTTGCGCGGTGCGAGGGGGCACGCGCGATTCTTACCATCTGCGCCCGCCTCGCGCCCGCACGCGCGCCGCGCGCCTACCGCCGTCCGCGCCCGTGGATCCTCATCGACACCAGGTCGCCGGGCGACAGGTCGCGGTACCCGTCCTCCTCCAGCTCACGGATGAACTTCGGCGTCACGCCGTGGATGCGGAACGCCACCAGGTCGCCGGCGTCGACGTCGCGGTAGCCGAGCTCGGCAAGCTCCTCGACGAACCGCGGCGTCACGCCGTGGATGCGAAAGGCGACGTAGTCGTCGAGGTCGAGGTCGCCGTAGCCGAGCTCGCGCATCTCGCCGATGAACTCCGGCGTCGCCCCGTGGATGCGGGTGGCGACGAGGTCGTCGAAGCCGGCGTCGCGGCGGCCGAGCTCGCGCATCTGCCGCACGTAGGCGGGGGAGACGCCGTGAATCCGCCCGGCGACGAGGTCGTCCGCTGACAGCCGCATGCCGAGGTCGCGGAACTCTTCGACCAGCTCGGGTGTGACGTCGAAGATGCGCATCGCCAGGTAGTCGTCGAGCGACTCCTTGTAGCCCGCGGCCTGCATCGAGCGGATGAAGGCGGTGGAGACGTCGAGCAGGGCGAGGCTCAAGAGCTGCTCGTCCGCCGAGTCGCCGTGGCGCTTGGCCCGCTCCACCGGCACGCCGAGGTTGCGTAGCGTGGCGAGGTAGGCGGGGTTGGGAACGAAGGCGAACTCGCCGCCGCCGGAGCCGTTGCGGAAGGTGCCGTCGAAAGTGACCGTGCCCGCCTCGCGGCGCAGGAAGAAGGTCACCGGCGTGGGAACCGTCGCGGCGACCTGGGCCGTGGTCAGGCCGGTAAAGACCGCGAGGTCCATGGTCTGCCCGTTGTTGTTGTGATCGTGCTGGAGCTGGAGCTGGAGCCTGCCGGCGTCGCCCTTGTGGCGGGTGGCGGTCCAGCCGCCACGCACCTCGGCGTGCGCCGTCGCGGCGATCAGCAGCAAGGCGCCTGCGAGGGTGAGGGTGGTCGCTCTCTTCATGGTCGGGTTCGCCTTCAGGGTTGTGGTCGGGCGGCGTCGCCGTCGCGGAGCGGCAAGCTCGTCCCCACCGGGTCTCGCTAGGGTTACGGGAGAGGCCGCTGTCGGTTACTCGCCGTTCCGCGTGACGACCCGTTAGTCTCCGCCTTCATGGCGCGCCCGCCTCGTCTCGAGTCCGCTGCCGAACGCAACCTCCTGCGCCGCCGCGTCGCCAGCCAGCACGTCGCCGCCCCGCGACCGGGCTCGCCCGTCGACCTCGTGCGCGCGATGGGGGCCGTGCAGGCCCAGGACTATCCGGGTGGGTTGTGGGGCGTCGGCCTGCGCCTCGACGGCGCCGACGAGGCCGACGTGGAGCGCGCGATCGCCGACGCCTCGCTCGTGCGCACCTGGCCGATGCGCCGTACGTTGCATCTCGTCGCCGGCGAGGACGTGCGCTGGATGTTGCGCCTGCTCAACCCGCGGCAGCAGGCGCTGAGCGCCGGCCGCCACCGCCGGCTCGGGTTCGCCGAGGGCGACTTCGCGCGCGCCGGCCGCATCCTCAGCCGCGCGCTGCGCGGAGGCCGCCGGCTCACCCGGCCCGCCGCCTACGACGAGCTGCGACGCGGCGGCGTGGCGCCGGACGGGCAGCGCGGCATCCACGTCCTCGCCGACCTTGCGCAGCAGGGGCTGCTCTGCTGCGGCCCGCGGGAGGGGAAGCAGCCGACCTTCGTCCTGCTCGAGGAGTGGGTGCCGCCCGCCGCCGAGCCGCCGCGCGACGAGGCGCTCGCCACGCTCGCCGCGCGCTACTTCGGCGGCCACGGGCCGGCCACACTGCGCGACTTCGTCTGGTGGGCGGGGCTGCGCGTCGCCGAGGCGCGGCGGGCGATCGGCGCCGCCGGCGCGCGGCTGGTCGAGGAGCGGCACGGCGAGGTGGTGCGCTACGCGAGCCCCGACGCGCCGCCGCCGGCGACAGCCCGCCGCACCACGGCGGCGCTGCTGCCGCCTTGGGACGAATACCTCGTCGCCTACCGCGACCGCTCGCTTGCCACGCGCGCGCTCAGGAAGACCGACCCGAACGGGGTCGGTCTCATCGGCAAGCCTCTGGTCATCGTCGACGGCGCAGTCCGCGGCGCTTGGCGGCGGGAGCTGCGGCCGGCGACGGTACGCGTGAAACTCGACCTCTGGAGCTCGCTAGCGGCCGGCGAGCGGCGCGCGGTGAAAGCGGCGGCGACGCGCTACGGGCGCTTCCTGGGGCGCGACGTGGAGGTCGTCGGGCTCGACGGCGGCTGAGCGGCGCACTCCCGTCACCCGCGCCGCGGGGTCCGGGCACTCGAACCTGCAAGGTCGAGCGCGCGGATTCCGTTTGAGGAGGGTGGAGGTCCACCCATGCCATCATGGAGGTGCGGGCGATGGAGCGACACGTGGCCCTGGGCTCGACGAAGCTCACCTACGACGACTTGGTGCTGTTCCCCGACGACGGCAAGCGGCACGAGCTCGTCGACGGGGAGCACTTCATGACCCCGGCGCCGGGAACCGGCCACCAGTGGGTGGCGCAGCGCCTGAACGCGCTGCTCTACCAATTCGTCGAGGCGAACGGGCTGGGACGGGTTTACTTCGCGCCTCTCGACGTGGTGCTCACGCGGCACGACGTGGTCGAGCCCGACCTGCTATTCGTCAGCAAGCAGCGCCTCGGCATCATCACCGCACCCAACATCCAGGGGGCGCCCGACTTGGTGGTGGAGATCCTCTCCCCCACGAGCCGGCGCCACGACGAGGTGCGCAAGCTGGCGCTCTACGACCGCGCCGGCGTCACCGAGTACTGGCTGGTCGATCCCGAGGCGGAGACGGTCAAGGCGTTTCGGCGCCAGGGCGCTCACTTCGGGCGTCCAGAGCTACTCAGCGCACGCTACGGCGACGTGCTGCGGACTCCCCTGCTGCCCGGCTTGGAGATCCGGCTGACAGCGATCTTCGCGGCGTAGGGGCAGGCACTAAACGGTCTCTCGCGCCGGCTGTACCAGCCGACGCCGAGTAGGCGCCCTCGCCGCGTTCGTGGCAGGCTTGTCGCGCGATGGGCCTCGCGCTCACCTGCGCCGACTGCGGCAGCACACAGATCCTTCCCGCCCTCGGTCCGCGGTCGATCGCCGAGTGCCACCGCTGCGATCGGCTGCTCGACCGCCGCGCCGCCACCAGCCTCGGCCTCAGCTTCGCTGCCGCCGCCGCCGCCTTCGCGCTCATCGTGCCCGCGGCGCTGCTGCCGTTCCTGCAGTCGACCATCCGCAACCTGGTGTTCGAGGAGTCGCGGCTGATCACCAGCGTGCCGGTGATCTACCGCGACGTCTGGTTCCCGTTCGCGTTCGGCTTCCTCTTCTTCGCCATCCTCTTCCCGGCGCTACGCGCGCTGTTGCTGGTGCTGGTGCTCGGCTCGCTACGCTGGGGATGGCCGATCGCGCAGTTGGGCCGGCTGTTTCGCTGGAACCAGCAGCTCAGGATCTGGAGCATGACCGACGTGGTGGTGATCGCCGGCATCGCGACATATTTCCGCGCTTCGGTGCCGGCCGACGTCGAGGTGCTGATCGGGGCCTGGTGCTATCTCGCTGTGGCGGTGCTGTCGTGGATCGCCGACCGCGCGCTGGACCCGCGGGGGGTGTGGAACGCGATCCTCCCCGACCGCGCCGCGCACCCCGGCGGCCGGGTGACGTCGTGCGGCGTCTGCGAGCTCGCGGTACCCGAGCGGGCGCCGGGCGACCCCTGCCCGCGCTGCGGCGCGCAGCTGGACCGCGACCTGGCGCGGCGCTTCATCCCCGCCGTCGTCGCCCTCGCCGCCGCCATTCCACTCGCCTTCCCCGCCTACCTCTACGCCGTCCTCGTCAACGACCGGCTCACGGGGATGTGGGAGCACACGGTGATCGGCACCGTGCGGCTCATCGCCGAGCACGGTTTTTGGCCGCTGGCGCTGGTCTTGCTCGTCGCCGGGCTGGTGGTCCCCCTCGTCGAGCTCGTCGGCTTCACCTGGCTGCTGCTGCGCGTCCGCTTCCCCGAGCGCGTCGGCCTGGTGCGGCGGACGCGGGTCTTTCGCCTGCTGCGCGATCTGGTGCGCTGGCCGATGGTGATCCCCTTCATCGCCGCCACGGCGGCGCCGATCGTCGACTTCCCGGGGATCGACGACATCATTGCCGGCCCCGGCGCGACGCCGTTCTTCCTGCTCATCGCGCTGCTGATGCTGGTGGTGGGGATCTTCGAGCCGCGGTTGATGTGGCAAGCGGCCGGGGAGGCGCGATGAGCGACGGCGAGCAACCGCGCGAGGTAGACGCTGAAGCGCGCGAGGAGAAGCCGCCGCGGGCGCGCGTGCACCCGGTGGAGTGGTCGCCCTGGCTGTGGATCCTGCCCGTCGCCGCGATCTTCGTCGTCGGCTGGCTGGTGATCCGCTACGCGATCCTCGGCGGCGGTGAGATCACCGTGCGCTTCGTCGAGGCTCGGGGGCTCGACCGCTATAGCCCGGTGCGCTACCGCGGCGCCAAGGTCGGCACGGTGCAGAAGATCACCCTCGACGAGCGCCTGCAGGAGGTCGTCGTCCGCATCGCCATGGACGCCAGGATGCGCGACGCGCTGCGCTCGGGCACGCGCTTCTGGATCGTCGAGCCGGGGCTCGAGGGCGGTCTCGGGAGCCTGCTCTCGGGGACCTACGTCGGCGTCGCGCCCGGCCCGGGGGAGGCCACCGACGAGTTCCGCGGCATCGAGCATCCGCCCATCGTCGGCGCGCCCGAGCCGGGGAAGATCTTCCTCCTCGAGTCGGAGGGGTCCGGCGAGGCATCGATCGGCGCCGCGGTGCGCTTCCGCGACATGCGCGTCGGCCGCGTGCTGGGCTCCGAGTACGACCACCAGCGCGGGTTGAGCGTCGTCCACGTCTTCGTCACCGATCGGTACGCTGGCTACGTGCGGGAGAGCAGCCGCTTCTGGCGCACCGGCGGCTTGGCGCTGTCGCTCGAGGGCGGGCGGCTGTCGCTCGGCGACGTGTCGCTGGCGGCGCTGGCGAGCCCCGGCTTCGCCTTCTACACGCCGGAGGTGCTGGCCGGTGCGCCGATCCCCGAGGGCACGCGGTTCGAGCTCTACGACTCGCGCTCGGCCGCGGTGGCCGCGGCGGACGGACCGCACCTGGCCTACCTGACCTTCTTCCCCGGACCGCTCAAGGGGCTCGCGGCCGGCACGCCGGTCGAAATGAAGGGCGTGCGCGTGGGCGCCGTGCGCGACGTGCGGCTGCGCTACCTGCCGGCGACGGCGAGCCTCGAGACGCCGGTGACGCTGGCCATCGACGCGCGGCGGCTGGAGCTCGACGTGCCGACGGTGGGCACACGTGAGGAGCTGCGCGCGCGCACCAACGCGGCGCTGCAGCAGTTGGTGGGCAAGGGCATGCGGGCGCGGCTGGCGTCCAGCTTGGTGCTGCCCGGGGCGAGCGCGGTGTCGCTCGACATGGTCGGCACGCCGGGGACGGCGCAGCTCATCGTCGGCAACGACCCGCCGATCATCCCGGCGGCGGGAGGCGGCGCCGGCATCGAGGGGGTGCTGGCGTCGGCGGAGCGGCTGGCGGCGACGGTCGAGGACCTGCCGCTGCGGCAGATCGCCGGCGACCTGCGCAGCGCGGCACGGCGGGTGGAGGCGCTGGTGAGCGACCCGCGCCTCGAGGCAAGCGTCGAGCGTCTGCACCGGGCAACGGGAAAGCTCGACGAGGCCGCGGGGGTGGCGCGCGAGAACGTCGGACCGATCGCCGAAAGCCTGCGCAACGCGGCGACCGCGGCGGAGTCGGCGGCGACCCAGGCGGAGGCGCTGGTCGGCACCGCCGGCGCCAACGTCGAGCCGATCGCGGCGAGCCTGCGGCGGGCGGCCGCCTCGGCCGAGTCGGCGGCGACGCGAGCCGAGGCGCTGCTGGGCAGCGCGCCGCGGCAGAGCTACGACCTCGCCGAGCTGGTCAAGGAGGTGACGCGCGCCGCCGAGTCGGTGCGCGCGCTCGCCGCCTATTTGAGCGAGCACCCCGACGCGCTGTTGAGAGGGAGGGCGCCGTGATGCGACGCCGGTCGTTGCCGCTGCTGCACATGTTGCCCTTGCTTTACCTGGTGCCCTTCGCCTTGGCGCTGGCCGGCTGCGGCGGGCTGTTGAAACGGCCGGAGGTCCACACCTACTCGGTGGAGCCCATGCCAGCGACCGGCGCCACCGCCGCGGTGGCGGGGCCGCCGATCGGCATCGGCACGGTCGAGCTGCCGCCCGGCTTCGACCGCCAGGACATCGTCGTGCGCGCGAGCGGTCACCGGCTCGAGGTGCGCGGCCACGAGCTGTGGCCGGCACCGCTCGCGAGTGTCGTGCGGCACACCCTGGCTGTCGATCTGGCCGCGCGGCTGCCCACCGGGATGGTGGTGTTGCCGGGGCAGACGCAGCCGGCGGGCGGCACGCGCTCGCTCGACCTGGTCTTCGCGGAGATCGCCGCGGGGCCGGACAACGCACTGGTGCTCGACGTGCGCTGGTCGCTGAGCGCGAGCGGTTCCGGCGCAGCCGTGACGATGCGGCAAGCGCACGTCGCCGAGGAGCTGGCGTCGCTCGACAGCGCCGCCATCGCCGGCGGCATGAGCCGCGCGCTGGCCACCCTGGCCGACCGCATCGCCGGGGAGCTGGCGCCGCCGTAGGTGGCGAGCGTCTGGACGGTTGCCGGCCGCGGCCGACCAGGCGTAGAATCGCCCTCGGCGACCACCCGCGCCGAACCTCTTCGGCCTTCCCCCAGCGAAGGCCCACCGAGAGGCAAAGGGGGGCATACTCCCGGGTCGGATCCACGAGCCCCAACCCGTCGCCGGGGCCGCGCTGCTGGGGAGCCCGATCCCGGCGTGGGCATGAGGAGCTCGTGAGATGACCAAGCAGAAAGACCTCAAGCGGGTCGTGCGCACCCGCATGCAGAAGACCGGCGAGTCGTACACCGCCGCCCGCGTCCACGTCCTCGGCAAGCGCAACGCCGCCGCGAAGAAGAGCGGCGCGAAGCAGGCCGTGGCGAAGAAGCCCGTGGCGCCGGCGAAGGAGGCCAAGCCCGACTACGCCGCGCTCGCCGGCATGAGCGACGAGACGATCGCGGCGAAGACCGGCTGCACCTGGGAGCGCTGGGTGCACCACCTCGACTACTTCGGCGCCGCCGACAAGCCGCACCGCGAGATCGTCGACCACGTGCACGAGAAGTTCGGCATCCCGGGTTGGTGGGCGCAAAGCGTCACCGTCGGCTACGAGCGCATCCGCGGCCTGCGCGAGATCGGCCAGCGCCGCGGCGGCTCGTACGAGACGACGAAGAGCAAGACGATCGCGGTGCCGGTCGAGCGGCTGTTCACGGCCTTCGCCGACGCGAAGGCGCGGAAACGGTGGCTCGGGGACGTCGCGCTGGTGGTGCGCAAGGCGACGCCCGGCAAGTCGCTCCGCATCACCTGGGACGACGGCACCTCGGTCGAGGCCGGCTTCTACCCCAAGGGGCCGGAGAAGAGCATGGTCGCCGTGGCGCACACCAAGCTGCCGGACCGCGCGCGGGCCGACGAGCTCAAGCGGTTCTGGGGCGAGCGCCTCGGCGCGCTCGCCGAGCAGCTCGCCGCTTCGCCAGCTTAGCTGTCACGCAGCGATAGGCCCCGCCCGCGGAGAGGTCGCGGGCGGGCGCCTGCGGCCGCGCCGACGACGCGCGCGCCTCAGCGCACGCGCAGGATCACTGCCGCCACCTCGTCGAGGTCGACGACGGCGTCGAAGAACTCCTTGCCGGAGATCCTCTCCACGTGCACCACGTGCACGCCGACGGTGCGCACGACGCCGCCCAGTTCCTCGCCGGAGTCGAGCTTGAGCGTCACCTGCTTGCCAACCTGCTTCGACAGCACCGTGCGGACGGTGTCCTCGTTGACGATCGACATCTTCGCCTCCTCGGCCAGCGCCGCGGTAATGAGGGCCAGCACCAGCACGACGGGCAGCAGCAACCGCTTGGTCATCGTCGGCTCCTCGCGAAGGTGAGCGGCAAGGGTACAACGAAAAAAGCGCGACCCGACGAAGCACTCACGGCGGGAACCACGACGACCACACGCCCGTTCCGCCGCTTTCGAACCCGTCGCGGAAGAGGCCGGGCAGCTCGTAGGCGCCGATCTCGAGCGGCGCGGCAACCGGCCGCGGCGGCGGATTGCCGGTGGAGACCGCGTGCAGCGGCGGGTGATACCCCGGCGGAAACTGAGGAGCGGGGAAGGGGAAGCCGGTGGGCGGCGCCGGCGCACCAGTGCCGGCGTCGACGAGCGGGCTGCCGGGAACCGGCCGCGGGTCGAGCGGGTTGTTGCTGGTGAACCCCGGGTCGGCGCCGGTGACGGTGCCGGTCCACTGGCTCGGCAGGTCGACCGAGCCCGTCTCCAGCCAGTTGTTCTGCCCCGAGATTTGCTGGCCGCCCTCGGTCCATTCGGCCTCGAGGTCGCGCAGCAGGCGCATGCCGCCGCCGCTGGCGACGCTGTAGAAGACGTTGTTGTGCATCTCGACGCTCTGCAGCGAGTCGAAGCAGCGGAAGGCGGCCGAGCCGGGCGGCGTGCCGGCGTCGGCGGCGCGCACGAAGGTGTTGTTGACGAACCGGTAGCGGCCGCCGCTCTCTCCCGTCCCGTCGCCGCCGATGCGCACGAAGGAGAACGAGTTGTGGTGCACGAGCACGTTGCCGACGACGTCGGAGTCCTCGCGCGCGAGGCCCGCCGGCACGCCGCCCGCTGGGTCGGGGCCGATCAGCTCGAGCAGGTGGAACTGCGTGCCCTCGATCCAGTTGTAGTAGATCTCGTTGCGCTCGGCGCGGCTCTTGACCGCGTTGCCGCCGTTCTGGTCGTGCACCCAGCAGTGCTGCATGCGGAAGACGGCGCCCGGGTAGTCCTCCTCGTTGGTCGCCATGTAGATGGCGTGCTGGCTGGTGCCGTTGCCGCAGTGGTGCACCTCGACGTGCTCGAGGGTGAGCGAGCCCGACCCGGTGTCGGCGCCGAGGATGCCGTGCGCGGCGCAGTCGTGCACCAGCGTGTCGCGGATGAGTGACGTCGTGCGAGTGGTGGTAGATGCAGCGGAAGCTGCCGCCGGTCACCTCGAAGCCCTCCATCACCACGTGGTTGGCCTGCAGCTCGATCGTGTTGGTGGCGCCGAGGAGAGTCGGCCGCAGGCCGGCGACACGGAGGCCGCGCAGCGTCACCGGGTTGCCGGGAGCGCCGCCGTCGGCGGCGGGCATGACGATGCCGCCGCCGTAGATCACGTTGCCGTCCACCTCGACGACATCGCCGGGCTCGAGGTTCGCGGCGCCGAAGAGCTGGCCGAGGCTGGTGAAGGGTCGGCTGGGGCCGACCAGGTAGGTGGCGGCCGCCGCTGGCGCTGCCGCGAGCACGGCGCCGACGCACGCCGCGACGGCGCCGAGCCGGGCGCAAGGCAGCTTCATACCGGCGGAGCGTAGCGGTTGCGCGCAACGCACGCCGTGAAGCGTCGCACCCTCCGGGACGGGCCCTGCTAGGGTCGCCGGCGGTGACGCGCTCACGCTCCATGGTCCACCCCGTGCTCGCCCTGCAGCAGCACCAGGTCGATCGGCCGCGGCGGCTCGCCTTCACCTTCGCCGGCGAGCGGCTCGACTACGGCGACCTGGCCGCGGAGGCCACCCGGCTGGCGCGCCGGCTGGTCGCCCGCGGCGTGGCCCCCGGCGAACGCGTCACGCTCGTGCTGCCGGCAGGGCTCGACCTGGTGCGCACCTTCGTCGCCGTCCAGCTCGCCGGCGCCGCGCCCTGCGCCTTGCACCCCGGCCTGCCGGCGAGCGTCACGGTGCAGCGGGCGCTGCGGACGTGGCCGAGCCTGGTCGTCGTGCCCTCGTCACGACTCGCCGAGCTGGGAGCGGCCGCCGGCGAGGCCGGAATGCGGCTCGCCACCCTGGAGTCGCTCGAGGGAACCGCCGGTGGCGTGCGGTTGCCCGCGATCGGCGCGCCCGCGGACGTCTCGCACCTGCAGCTCACCTCGGGCACCGACGGCGAGCCGCGCGCGGCGGTGCTGACGGTAGGCGGCACGGCCGCCTATCTCGACACCGCGCGCGAGGCGCTCGAGCTCGACGAGACCGACCGCTTCGTCACCTGGGCGCCGCCGTGGCACGACCTCGGCCTCTACCATGGGCTGCTCTATCCCTTGAGCGTCGGCTGCGAGGCGCACCTCGTCGAGCCGTCGATCGCCACCCTCGACCTCTGGCTGCGCACGCTCTCGCGCGTCGGCGGCACCCTCTCCGGCGCCCCCGACTTCGCCTACCGGATCGCCACCCGCTCCGTCGATCCTGCCGGCATCGACCTCGCTCGCCTGCGTCTCGCGACCGACGGCGGTGAGCCGGTGCGCCGGCAGACGATCGAGGACTTCGAGCGACGCTTCGGCGCGCCGGGACGCCTGCGGCCCGCTTACGGCTCCGCCGAGGCCAACCTGGCGGCGACGATGGTGCGCCGAGGGGCGCCGCTGCGCGAGGACGCGGCGGGGACGGTCTCCACCGGTACGCCGTTTCCGGGTGCGCAAGTGCGGATCGTGGGCGGCGATGGAGCCGACGCGCGCCGCGGCGAGATCGGCGAGGTCGTGGTCCGCACTCCCGGTCTATTCGCCGGCTACCTCGACGCCCCCGCCGACACGGCCGCGGTGCTGCGCGACGGCTGGTTCCACAGCGGCGACGCCGGCTTGCTCGACGAACGGGGAGAGCTCTACGTCGTCGGTCGCCAGCGCAACCTGCTCAAGCGCGCCGGCGCCACGCTGGCGCCTCGCGAGGTCGAGCAGCTGGCGGACGCGGTCCCGGGGATGCGCCTGTGCGCCGCCGTCATGGTCGGCGACCGTATCGTCGTCGCGGTGGAGACACGCGCCGGCGCGTCGGCGCCGGAGGTCGCAGCGCGGGTGAGCGCCGCCGTCCGCCAGGGTCTGTCGTTCGCGCCCGACGTGCTGGTGCTCGGCTCGCGCACCATCCCGCGCACCGAGAACGGCAAGGTGCGGCACCGCGCGCTGAAGGCGCTGCTCGAGTCGGCCCGGCTGCCGCCGGAAGCGACGCTCCACCAGCGCGGCGGCGACGGCTAGCCGCGCGCGTTCACCAGCGGCGCACGGTGAGGTCGGCGGTGAGGCGCTGCACCAGCCCGAGACCGACCTGATCGGGATGGGCGAGCAGGAGGGACGACAGCCAGCCGGCGAGGGCGTCGGCCTGCTGCTGCTCGTTCGGTGACGCGGGTAACGCCGCGGCGGCATCGGCATCGACGACCACGCCGCCGCCACGCCAGCGCGCGGTGAGGGGTACCAGCGGCGCGCCGCTCGCGCGCGCCAGTGCGAAGACGCCCCGGCCGAGCTGCAGCGGTCGCCCCAGGCAGCGGGTAGTGACCGCCGAGCCACCTTCACCGTCGGCGGCGCCGAGCACCCAGCCGCCGCCTGCGAGCACGTCGAGGGCCTCGCGCAGCGCGCCGGCACGCCGCTCGACGGCGTACGCCTCGGCGGGCAGGCGGAGTCGGCGCCAGCCGAGGCCCTGCCACCGTTGCGGCTGCGCGTCGCAAGCAGCGGCGAGCGCCGGAAAGGCGCCGACGTGGAAGGTGACGAGGATCGCGGGGGCGGGCAAGCGCTCCGGCGCCGAGCGCCAGCGCACCAGCGCGCGCAATCGCCGGCGGCCGTGCCGCGCTTCGAGCGCGGCCCAAGTGCGGTTGCGGGCCTCGAGCGCCCCGACGGCGACGGCGAGGCGCAGCGCGCGCGCTGGCGAGCAACCGAGCAGCCGGGCCAGCGCCCGCGGTGGCGGCCAGCGACGCGAGAGGCCATTGCGCAGCGCGCCCAGCGCGCCGGCGAGCGCCAGCGCGGTGCGCGGTGCGCCGACGCCGATGGCCACGGCACAACGCTCGGCGGCGTCGAAGCCGTGACGGGCCGGGCGCGCGAGCGCCGGCAAACCAGCGAGCGGCCCGAGCTTGGCGCGGCTCAGCCGGTCTGCTCCGCGGCGGCCTCGAGCGCGCGCTCGAGCTCGCCGACGGTGAGCGGCGACCGCTGGAACACCGACGACGGCAGCCGCCGGCCGCAGGCGCGCTCGCACTCGAGCACCAGCTCGAGGAGAGCCACCGAGTCGAGACCGAGGGCCGGATCGCCCAGCCAGAGCCGAGGGTGAACGTCGGCCGCCGGCAGGCCGGTGCGGCGACAGACGACCTCGAGAAGGCGCGCGTCGATCCCCATCGGGCCGCGAGCATAACGACGGCCGGCGCCGGCGGCACTTCCGATGGCATCATCGACGCCGTGCCGCGTGCCGCGGCGCCGCCGATCGCCGAAGGAGGTTCCGCCGATGACCTCGACCATGCGCCGTTCGCTCCCCACGGTCGCCCTTGCCGTCACACTCGGCTTCGGTTTCACCATGCCGGTCGCGGCGGCACAGGACTGGAGCGCCCCGCTGCCGCCGCCCCCACCCTGGAGCGGCGAGAGCCGCTCGCTCGTACGGCCGGCCGACGACCCCTGGGTGACGCCGGCCGAGAAGAGCGACTTCGTCACCACGCCGAGCTATGACGAGACGGTGGCCTGGCTGCGCCGGCTCGCGGCCGCGGCGCCCCAGCTGCGCCTCGTCTCCCTGGGTAAGAGCGGCGAGGGGCGCGAGCTCTGGATGGTGGTCGCCACCGCCGAGGGTGCCGGCACCCCCGAGGAGCTGCGCCGCAACGGCCGGCCGACCCTCCTCGCCCAGGCCGGCATCCACGCCGGCGAGATCGACGGCAAGGACGCCGGCCTCATGCTGCTGCGCGACCTCACCGTCGGCAAGCGGCTCGACCTGCTGTCGAAGGCGAACCTGCTCTTCGTGCCCATCCTCAACGCCGACGGCCACGAGCGGCGCACGGCGTACTCGCGCATCAACCAGCGCGGGCCGGACAACGGCGGCTGGCGCACGACGGCGCGCAACCTCAACCTCAACCGCGACTACACCAAGCTCGACACCCCCGAGATGCGAGCGATCGTCGCCGCGCTGCAGGCGTGGGCGCCCGACCTCTACTACGACCTCCACGTCACCGACGGCGCCGACTACCAGTACGACATCACCTTCGGCGGCGCCGGCCGCGACGGCTGGTCGCCGGCGATCGGCGCCTGGATGGAGGACGTCCTGCGCCCCGACCTCGACCGCGCGCTACGCGGCGCCGGCCACGTGCCGGGGCCGCTGTGGGTGGCGAACTTCGTCGACAACGCCGATCCGCTCAAGGGCTTCGTCGACTACCCGCAGCAGGCGCGGTTCTCCGACGGCTACGGCGACGCGCGCCGCCAGCCGGCGGTCCTGGTCGAGAACCACTCGCTCAAGCCCTACGACCAGCGCGTGCTCGGCACCTACGTGCTGCTCGAGGCGACGCTGCGTCACCTCGGCGCCAAGGGCGACGCGCTGCGGCAGGCGATCCGCAGCGATCGCGACCGCCGCGACGCCCAGGTGCCGCTGGTGCGCAAGCGCGACGAGGCGGCGCAGGAGGTGGAGGTGCTCGGCGTCGACTGGCGCACCTCGCCGTCGACGGTCTCCGGCGGCACCCGCATCGAGTGGACGGGCAAGCCGCGCACTTTCCGCGCACCGTTGTACGGCGCCAGCGCGGTGGCGCTGGCGGTGGCGCGACCGAAGGCGTACTGGATCTCGCCGGCGTGGACGGACGTCATCGAGCGGCTGGGGTCGCACGGCATCGCGATCGAGCGGCTGGCGGAGGCGCGCGAGGTGGAGGTCGAGGGCTGCCGATTGAGCGGCGTCGCCATCGCGAGCGCGCCGTTCGAAGGACGCGTCGGGCTCGCCGGCGGCAACGGCGAGCCGTGGTCGACGGCGCCGACGGCGGGCAAGGCCGGTTGCACCGTCGAGCGGCGGCGCGAGCGCTTCCCCGCCGGCAGCGTGCGGGTGAGCACCGACCAGCCGCTCGGCGTCCTCGCCATGGTGCTGCTCGAGCCCGCCTCGCCCGATTCCTTCCTGCAGTGGGGCTTCTTCCACGAGATCCTGCAGCGCACCGAGTACGTCGAGGGCTACGTGATGGAGCCGCTCGCCGAGCGCATGCTCGCCGCCGACGCCAAGCTGCGCGCCGAGTACGAGCAAGCGCTCGCCGCCGACGCCGAGCTCGCCAAGGACCCGCAGGCACGGCTGGCGTGGCTCTACCGCCGCACGCCCTGGGCCGACGATCGCTACCTGCTCTACCCGGTGTTCACGGAGCGCTGATTGGCGGCGCGCTAATCGGCATCGGCGTCGCCGGGCAGCTCGGCGGACTCCTCCGCCGGCACCGACCCGGCTGCCGGCAGGTCGCGCAGGATCTCCCGGGCCGCCTCGACGTGCTCCTCGGACACCAGCAGCTTGGCGGGCCCGGTGAGCACGTTGAAGCCGCCGAGGCGGCCGATGCCGAAGAGGTCCTGCACGCCGTCGCCCTGCTTGACGTAGGGGATGTTCCCCTCCAGCAGCAGCGACTCGACGAACGCCATCTCCGCCGGGTCGCCGGTCTCGAGCACGGAGACGAGCCCGACGTCGGGCTCCGGCTCGGGCTCGGCCTCCTCCGCGGCCCCCGGCGGCGTCGCCACCAGCGGCACCTCGCAATCGACGCACTGGCTGAAGCCGTCGCGGTACTCGCCGCCGCACTGGGGACAGATCATCATGGCTGGAGTCTCCCTGAGCAGAGACTACTCCCCTTCGCCCGGACCCGCTCCAGCAAGGAACTGCGCGCGCTTTCCGTCTATCGGGCGTGAACGTACCGACATGGCATCATGAGAGGAGCCGACCATGGGGCGGACCGTGGCCCAGACCGCGCCGAAGCTCACCTACGACGATTTCGTCCTCTTCCCCGACGACGGGAAGCGCCACGAGCTCATCGATGGAGAGCACTACGTGACTCCGTCGCCGAACCTGCGGCACCAAGCGGTCCTGCAGAACCTCAACCATCTCCTCCACGCGTTCGCGAGGGAGCATCGCCTCGGTCGCGTCTTCTTCGCGCCACTCGACGTCGTCTTCACCCGCCACGACGTCGTCGAACCCGACCTCATCTTCGTCAGCCACGAGCGGGACTCGATCCTCACCGCCGCCAACCTGCAGGGTGCTCCCGACTTGGTGGTGGAGGTCCTCTCGCCGACGACGCGCCGCCGCGACGAGCTGCTCAAGCGCGACCTCTACGAGCGTGCCGGCGTCGCCGAGTACTGGGTCGTCGACCCGGTGGCCGAGACGGTCAAGGTCTACCGCCGCGCGGGCGACGACTTCTCGCGCGTGGTGCTGCTGTCGGCGACCGACGACGACGCCATCGTCAGCCCGTTGCTACCGGGGCTGCAGATCCCGCTCGCCGCTGTCTTTGCCGACTGAGCTCGCTAATCCATCTGCTTGCGCAGCACCGTCGGGATGTCGTAGTCGTCGACCCCCGACCAGTTCGGCCCGTACCCTCCCGAGTCCTCGGTGGCGTGCTGGGCGAGCACCTTCTTGAAGAACGGCACCTCGTCGTCGTCCGCCGTCGCGCGCTGGTCGGCGGCCGGCCGCGTCTCCACCACCGCCGGCGGCGGCACCGGCAGCGCCGGGGCGGGCGTGAAGTCGACGACCGGCTCGGCCACCGGGGCCGGCTGCGGCACCGTGCGCACCACCGACAGCGCGCGCCGCTGCTCGACCGGCGAGCGGTCGAGGCGCGGGTTGTCGATGGCCCGCGGCGGGGTGAGCAGCGGCCGCGGTTCCATTGCCGGCAGCGCCGCGCGCGCCGACTGGTACTTGAAGCCGGTGGCGATCACCGTCACCTTCATCTCGTCCTCGAGGTGCTCGTCGATCACCATGCCGGAGATGATGTTGGCGTCGGGATCGACCGCCTCCTGGATGATGCGGCAGGCCTCGGCCACCTCGTAGAGCGTCAGGTCGCGGCCGCCGGAGACGTTGAGCAGCACGCCCTTGGCGCCCTCGATCGAGGTCTCCTCGAGCAGCGGCGAAGAGATGGCGCGCTGCGCCGCCTCGACGGCGCGGTTCTCGCCGCGGGCGACGCCGGTGCCCATCAGCGCCATGCCCATGCCGGTCATGATGGCGCGCACGTCGGCGAAGTCGACGTTGATCTCGCCGGGGACGGTGATGAGGTCGGAGATGCCCTGCACCGCCTGCCGCAGCACGTCGTCGGCGATCAGGAACGCCTCGGTGAGAGGCGTGCCGCGGTCGACGAAGTTGAGCAGGCGCTCGTTGGGGATGGTGATCAGCGTGTCGACGCTGCCGCGCAGCTCGTCGACGCCGCGCTCGGCGAGCCCCATCCGCCGCCGCCCCTCGAAGGAGAAGGGCTTGGTGACCACCGCGACGGTCAAGGCGCCGATCTCCGCCGCCAGCGAGGCGATGATCGGCACCGCGCCGGTGCCGGTGCCGCCGCCCAGGCCGGCGGTCAGGAACACCATGTCGGCGCCCTCGAGCAGCTGGAGGATCTTGTCGGTGTCCTCGAGCGCCGCCTTGCGGCCGACCTCGGGGTCGCCGCCGGCGCCGAGGCCGCGCGTCAGCGCCGGCCCGAGCTGCATCTTCACCGGCGCTCTGCACTTCTTGAGCGCCTGCAGGTCGGTGTTGGCGGCGATGAACTCGATGCCGCGCAGGCGGGAGTCGATCATGCGGTTGACGGCGTTGCCGCCGCCGCCGCCGACGCCGAACACCTTGATGCGCGCCGGCGGCAGCCCCTCCTCGTCGAGGGTGATGCCCGCGCCGTCAGCAGTCGTGGGATCGTCGAACAGGATCATGGCGAGCTCCTTTGACTACAGAAGGTCGGAGAACATGCTCTTGAGCGTGCCCATCAGGTGGCGGACCGAGCGCGGCTGCTTCTTGCCGCTCCTTGCCTTGCGCTTCTCGGCGGTCATGCCGTAGAGCAGCAGGCCGGAGGCCGTGCACCAGGTCGGGCAGTTGATGACGTCGACGAGGCCGCGCAGCCCCACCGGCAGGCCGTAGCGCACCGTGCAGTTGAAGATCTGCTCGGCGAGCTCTAGCAGGCCGTCGAGCTGGGCGCCGCCGCCGGTGAGCACGACGCCGGCGCGCGGCGGCTCGGCGATGCCGACGCGCTGGAGGTCCTGCTGCACCATCTGGAAGAGCTCCTCGCCGCGCGGCTGCAGGATCTCGCACAGCTCGCGCTTGGGGACGACGCGGGTGCCGCCGCCGGCGACGGTGGGGACGGTGACCCCCTCCTCGTCGGAGACCAGGCTGAGCAGGCAGCACCCCTTCTCGAGCTTGATGCGCTCGGCCTCGGCGAACGGCGTGCGCAGCACGGTGGCGAGGTCGCTGGTGAAGTGGCCGGCGCCCACCGGCACCACCGCGCTGTGCTGCACCTCGCCGTCGGCGAAGAGAGCGAAGGTGGTGGTACCGGCGCCGACGTCGACCAGCAGGCAGCCGAGCTCGCGCTCGTCGTGGGTGAGCACCGCCTCGGCGGTGGCGAGCGCCTCGAAGACGACCTCGGTGACCTCGATGCCGGCGCGGTTGACGCAGGTGAGCAGCGTCTTGCTGCGCGTCGCCTGGCCGGTGACGAGGTGCACCGAGACCTCGAGGCGGCTGCCCAGCATCTGCAGCGGGTCGGCGATGCCGCCCTGCTCGTCGACGACGAACTCCTGCGGGATGGCGTGCAGGATCTCGCGGTCGGCGGGCAGCGGCGCCGACTGCGCCGCCTCGAGCACGCGCTGGATGTCCTGGAAGCTGATCTCGCGGTCGCGCCGCGAGACGGTGACCATGCCCCGCGAGTTCATCGCCCGCACGTCGGCGCCGGCGATGCCGACGTAGGCGCGCGAGACCTCGACGCCGGCCATCACCTCGGCCTCCTCGCAAGCCTGCTTGAGCGCCTCGACGGCGGCCTCGACGTTGACGATGTTGCCGCGTCGGGTGCCGCGGTTGGGGGCGCGCCCCTTGCCGACCACCTCGAGCGCGCCGTCGTCGCAACGCTGGGCGATGAGCACGCCCACCTTGGAAGAGCCGATGTCGATACCTACGATGTACGGGTCGGGCTTGGCCATGTCGTTGCGCTCTCCTCGCTAGCTCGTCGACGTCGTGGAAGCCTGCGGACGATGGACCGCGGGGCGGATTACCGTGGGACGAATCACCATCGGACGAATGACCAACCGCCGCGGCGAACGGAGGTCGGCCTCGCCGACCGCCGGCACGCGGCGTTCGATCTCGGGGAGCATCTGCTGCAGGTTGGCGACCGCCGGGGCGACGGTGCCGGCCTCGAGCAGCAGCGGGTAGGGCAGGGCGGCGGTGGTGACGCGGTACTCGCGCTCGCCGAGCACCTCGACCTCGCGCACGCCGACGCCCCACGCCGGGTGCGCGCGCCGCAGCTCGGCGACGACGTCCAGCGCCGCCTGCACCGGCACCGGGCCGGGGTAGCGGTAGTGCAGGGTCAGGAGCCCGTCGGGGCGAGCAGTCGCCGGAGTGACCGTTGCGTGGGTGCCGCCGGAAGTGGTGGTGGTCGCCGCCGACGGCAGGGGCGCGATCGCCAGCCCGTCGCCGTCGAGGAAGACGAGGCCATCCTCGCCGGCGAGCAGCGCCACCGGCTGGCGCTCGACCACGGAGACTCGCAGCCGGTCCGGCAGCTCGCGGCGCAGCTCGACCGACGCCACCCAAGGGTGCGCCGAGAGCCGTCGCCGCACGCCGTCGAGCGACACCGCCAGCACGTGACGGCCGACGAGCGGCGTCAGGTTCTCCCCCATCCAGGCGGCGGAGACGCGCGCGCCGCCGTCGACCTTCACCTCGCGGATGAGGAAGTAGGGCGAGTAGAGCAGCCACACCACGACGCCCGCCGGCAGCGCCACCACCAACAGCGCCCGCAGCGCCGCCGCGGCGAGCAGGGCGGCGAGGCCGCTCTTCCGGCGCCGCCGCACCTGGAACGGCCGCCGCAGCGGCGTCGGTCCGTCCTCGTACGACGAGTACTCCCGCGACGAGCCCGGCTCGCGTGACGGCAGCAGGCCGCGCATCGGCAGGACTTCGCTCACTGCCCACCCTCCGCGACCAGCTGCTGCCCGAGCTTGAAGACGTCGCCGGCGCCCATCGTGAGCACCACTTCGGAGGCGGCCACCGTCTCGCGCAGGCGCGGCGGCAGCTCGCGCCAGTGGCCGACGTAGGCGACGTTGCGGTGGCCGGAGGCGCGCGCCGCCTCGACGACCAGCGCCCCGCTGACGCCCGGGATCGGCTCCTCGCGCGCCGCGTAGACGTCGGTCACCCACGCCGCGTCGGCACCCAGCAGCGAGCGGCCGAAGTCCGTCGCCAGGTCGCGCGTCCGCGAGTACAGGTGCGGCTGGAAGACGGCGTGGAGGCGCGCGCCCGGGAACGCCTCGCGTGCCGCGGCCAGCGTCGCCGTCACCTCCGCCGGGTGGTGCGCGTAGTCGTCGACCACCGCGGCGCCCTGGAACGTGCCCAGCCGCTCGAAGCGCCGGTGCACGCCCTTGAAGGCCGCGATCCCCTTGGCGATCGCCGCGAAGTCCAACCCCAGCGCCAGCGCCACGCCGATCGCCGCCAGCGCGTTCTGCACGTTGTGCCGCCCCGGCATGCGGAACCGCGACTTCACCCAGCACGCCGCGCTGCGCGTGACGCACCGTGAAGCGCGAGCCCTCGGCCGTCGAACGCACGTCGACCGCCACCAGGTCCGCCTGCGGCGAGAAGCCGTAGGTGAGCACGCGGCGGCCGGCGAGCTTGGGCAGCAGCGTCTGCACGTTCTTGTCGTCGAGGCAGGTGATCACCTGGCCGAAGAACGGCACGGTGTCGGCGAACTGTGCGAAGGCGGCCTCGATGTCGGCGAGGTCGCGGTAGGTGTCGAGGTGGTCGACGTCGATGGTGGTGATCACCGCCAGCACCGGCTGCAGGCGCAGGAAGCTGCGGTCGAACTCGTCGGCCTCGGCCACGAGGTACCAGCTCTTGCCCAGGCGCGCGCCGGTGCCGGAGACGCGCAGGCGGCCGCCGACGATCACCGTCGGGTCGAGCCCGGCTTCGGTGAGGATGGTGCCGACGAGCGACGTGGTGGTCGTCTTGCCGTGGGTGCCGGCGACGGCGATGCCGTACTTGAGGCGCATCAGCTCGGCGAGCATCTCGGCGCGGCGGATGACGGTGATGCCGCGGGCGCGGGCGGCGCCGATCTCGGGGTTGTCGTCGTGGATCGCCGACGAGCGCACGACGAGGTCGGCGCCCACGACGTGCTCGGGCGAGTGGCCGATCGCACACGGTGATGCCGAGCGACTCGAGATGGCGCGTCGCCTCGCTCGCCGCCTGGTCCGAGCCGGTGACCTCGAGGTCGTAGTCGAGCAGCACCTCGGCGATGCCGCTCATGCCGGCGCCGCCGATGCCGACGAAGTGGACGCGGCGCAAGCCGGCCATCTGCCGGAACATCGACGCCGCGCTCACCGGGCTACCTCCGCAAGACGGTCGACGATGGCGTCCGCGGCGCCGGGGCGAGCGAGGCGTCGCGCGGCGTCGGCCATGCGCTGCAGCGTGGCGAGCGGCGTGTCCTCGGCCCCGCCGACAGCTCCGCGAGCAGCGCCGCGAGCCGCTCCGATGTCGCCGCCGCGCCGGCGAGCACGCGCGCCGCGCCGGCGCGCTCCATCGCCTGGCGTTGCCTTGCTGGTGGCCGGCCGCGATCGCCAGCGGCACCAGGATCGACGGCCGCCCGGCGGCGCACAGCTCGGCGAGCGTGATGGCGCCGGCGCGCGAGACGACGAGGTGAGCGGCGGCGAGCGTCGCCGGGACGTCGTCGACGAAGGGCACGCACCTCGACGCGGTCGCGTAGCGCGGCGTCGACACCCGCCGCCTGCCAAGCCGCCCGCGTCGACTCGACGTGCGCCTTGCCGCACTGATGGAGGACGCGCAGCGTGCGTCCGGCCGGCAGCTGCAGCTTGCCCACCGCCGCCGGCACCAGCTCGTTGAGCTGGCGCGAGCCCTGGCTGCCGCCGAGCACGAGCAGCGCAGCTCGGGGCCTTCTGGAGAAACAGGCAGCTGCGACGGGGATGGCGAACAGCTCCTCGCGCACCGGCACGCCGGTCGTCCAGGTGCGGCAGCGCAGCCCTGCGCCGGCCTCGACGAACGCCACGCAGGCGCCCTCGGCGAAGCGCGACAACGCGCGGTTGGCGCGCCCGGATCGGCGTTGGGCTCGAGCAGCACGACGGGACCGCCGGCGAGGCGCGCGCCGAGCACCGGCGCCGCCGACGCATAGCCGCCGGTGCCGAGCACGGCGTCGGGTCGCAGCGACCTCGCGAGACCGCGCGCCTGCCACGTCGACGAGAGCAGCGTCACACCCGCGCGCGCCTTGTCGACCAACCCGCGGCCGAGCACCGGCCTGGCGGGCAGGGCGTGGAACGGGATCCCGCGCTCGGGAACGAGCCTCGCCTCGAAGCCGTGCGGGCTGCCGACGAAGGTGGCGCGCCCGCCGCGCTTGCTCAGCGCCGACGCCACCGCCAGCGCCGGGAACACGTGCCCGCCCGAGCCGCCGCCGGCGAGCAGCACGTGCAGGCCTTCGACGGGCCGGGCCGCGGTGGTCGTCGTCGACTCAGCCATGTTGCGAGACGTTGAGCACCAGCCCACTGGCGACGAGGGCCGTCACCAGCGCGCTGCCGCCGTAGGTGAGGAAGGGCATCGGCACGCCGGTCGAGGGGAGCAGCGACACCACCACCGAGCAGTGCAGCAACGCCTGCAACACCAGCAGCCCGGTGAGCCCCCACGCCAGATAGCGGCCGAAGGCGTCGGGCGCTCGCCTCCCCGCCTGCGCCCCCTTCCAAGCCACCACCGCGAACAGCGCCAGCACGCCGAGGGCGCCGACGAGGCCGAGCTCCTCGCCGACGATGGAGAAGATGAAGTCGGTGTGCGGGTAGGGCAGGAAGTAGAGCTTCTGCGCGCCGTGGCCGAGGCCGCTGCCGAGCACGCCGCCCGAGCCCACGGCGATGAGCGACTGCACGACCTGGAAGCCGCTGCCCAGCGGGTCGCGCTCGGGGTCGAGGAAGGTGAGCAGGCGCTCGCGCCGGTAGGGCGACGAGCCACGCCGCGAGCAGCGCCAGCGGCACCACCACCGCCACCGCGGCGCCGATGTAGCGCCACGACAAACCGCCGAGGAAGAGCAGCAGGCAAGTGACGCCGGCGAGCACCAGCGCCGCCGACATGTGGGGCTCGAGCAGCACCAGCAGCGCCATCAGGCCGGCGCCGCCGAGCGCCGGCACCAGCAGCTCGCGCTGGTTGACGCGCTCGGGCTTCTTCTCCAGCTGGTAGGCGAGGAAGACGACCAGCGCCAGCTTGGCGATCTCGGAAGGCTGCACCGAGACGCCGGCGACGAAGAGCCAGCGGTGCGTCTGGTTGAGCTGCGGCGCGAAGAGCACGGCGACGAGCAGCGCGAGGGCGCCGAGCAGCAGCAGGTAGACCACCCACGGCTCGCGCAGCCGCCGGTAGTCGACGTGCATGACGGCGAGCATCAGCGCCACGCCGACGATGGCGGCCACCGCCTGCTTGACGAGGAAGGGGTTCCACGCCGAGCCGCTCTCGCGGGCGATGGCGGCGCTCGCCGAGTAGACCATCACGAGACCGAAGCCGACGAGCACCAGCACGGTACTGAAGAGGACCTTGTCGAAGGCGAGCTTCTTGGCCATCAGTGCCCGCCCTTCGCCGCCAGCTCGGCCACCAGCCGCTGGAACACCTCGCCGCGGTGGTGGTAGTTGCGGAACTGGTCGAAGCTCGCGCAGGCCGGCGAGAGCAGCACCGTCTCGCCCGCCCGAGCCGCCGCCGCCGCTTCGGGCACCGCCACTTCGAGGCGCTCGGAGCGGTGCAGCGCGCACGATGCCTGCGAGCTCACGCTCGAAGCGCTCCGCCTCCTCACCGATGAGGTAGACGCGGCGCGCCTTGCGGCCGATCAGGTCGAGCAGCTCCTCGCCGAGGCCGGTCCCCTTGCCGCGGCCGCCGAGGATCAGGTGCACGCTGCCGTCGGCGAACCCTTCCAGCGCCTTGGCGGTGGCACCGACGTTGGTGCCCTTGCTGTCGTCGAAGAAGCGCACGCCGCCCACCTCGCCCACCGGCTCGGTGCGGTGCGGCAGCCCTTTGAACGAGCGCAGCGCGGCGGGCAGCGACTCGGCGGGAACGCCGGCCGCGAGCGCCAGCAGGGCGGCCGCCATGGCGTTCTCCAGGTGGTGCGGTCCGGGCAGCGGCACGTCGGCGGTGCGGAACAGCTCGCGGCCGCTGCCCGCCTCGACGACTACGTCGCCCACCAGCGCGCAGCCATCCACGACCCTCCGGTCGTTCCCCATATCAGCATGGCGCGAGAAGACACGCCGCCGCGACGGCACTACGAGCGGCGCCACCGCCGCGTCGTCGGCGTTGAGCACCGCCACGTCGTCTTCACCCTGGCGCCTGAAGATGCGCTGCTTGGCCGCCGCGTAGGCGGACATGTCCGGGTAGCGGTCGAGGTGGTCGGGCGAGAGGTTGAGCAGCGCCGCGGCGCGCGGGCGGAAGGTGTCGGTCGCCTCGAGCTGGAAGCTCGACAGCTCGACGACGAAGGTGCGGCCGGGCTGGCCGTCGGCAACCTCTGTGAGCGGCAGCCCGATGTTGCCGCAAACCTCCGCCGCGATGCCGGCGCTCCTGCAGCAGGTGCCCGGTCATCGCCGTCGTCGTGCTCTTGCCGTTGCTGCCGGTGATGCCGACGACCGGACCGGCGAGGAACGGGAAGGCGAGCTCCACCTCCGCCACCACCGGCACGCCGCGGTGTCGCGCATCGGCGAGCAGCGGGCGGTCTCCCGGCACGCCCGGCGACAGCACGACGCCGTCGACTCCCGCCGGCAGCACCGCCGGCTCGCCGCCGGCGAGCACCTCGCACTCCGCCGTCGTCCGCCAGCGGCCCCAGCTCCAGCTGGTCGACCTGCCGCGCGTCGACGCCCACCACCTCGACGCCGCGACGGCGCAGGAAGCTCGTGGCGGCGCGGCCCGACAGCCCGAGCCCGTAGACGAGCACGCGGTTCCAGGGAGCGTCGGACCAGGGCGTATCCACGGCAGGTCTCATCTCAGTTTCAGCGTCGACAACGACACCAGCGCGAACAGCAGCGCCAGGATCCAGAAGCGCACGATGATCTTCGGCTCCGCCCAGCCGACGAGCTCGAAGTGGTGGTGCAGCGGCGACATGCGCAGCACCCGCTTGCCGGTGAGCTTGAAGGAGGTCACCTGCACGATCACCGACAGCGCCTCGAGCACGAACAATCCACCGACGAGGACGAGCAGCAGCTCCTGCTTGCACAGCACGGCGACGGTGCCGATGGCGCCGCCGAGCGCCAGCGAGCCGACGTCGCCCATGAACATCTCGGCCGGGTGGGCGTTGAACCAGAGGAAGCCGAGGCTGGCGCCGGCCAGAGCGGTGCAGAACACCGTCACCTCGGCGGCCGGCGGCACGAAGGCGATCTGCAGGTAGCTCGCCGCCTTGAAGTTGCCGGCGACGTAGGTGAACACCGCATAGGTGGCGGCGGCGATCATGGTGGCGCCGATGGCGAGCCCGTCGAGCCCGTCGGTCAGGTTGACGGCGTTGCTCGCCCCGACCAGCACCACGAGCACGACGACGAGGTAGCCCCAGCCGATCGTCCACACGACGTTCTTGAAGAAGGGGAAGGTGAGCACGGCCTGGCTGCCCGGCTCCCAGAATGGGAAGTGGTCGAGCGCGCGCCCGCGCACGATCAACAGCGCCACGCCGGCGACGAGGGCGACGAACAGCTGCCCGAGCAGCTTCGACGCGCGCGGTCAGGCCGAGGTTCTTGCCGCGCTTGACCTTGCGATAGTCGTCGACGAAGCCGACGGCGCCGAAGCCGAGCGGTGACGAGCAGCACGATCCAGACGTAGGGGTTGTCGAGCCGCGCCCACAGCAGCGTCGGCACGACGCAGGAGAAGAGGATGAGCAGCCCGCCCATCGTCGGCGTCCCCGCCTTCACCTGGTGCGCCTTCGGGCCCCAGCTCGCGGATGTTCTGCCCCACCGAGAGGCGGCGCAGCGCGCGCACGAAGGCGGGGCCGAGCAGCAGCGACAGCAGCACCGCGGTGAGCACCGCGCCCGCCGAGCGGAAGGTGATGTAGCGGAAGACGTTGAACACCGCCCAGCGGTCGGCGAGCGGGAAGAGGAGGTGGTAGAGCATCAGTGCCCGCCCTCCCGCTTCCTCGGCAAGCGCGGCGACCACCTTCTCGAGCCGCACGCCGCGCGAGCCCTTGACCAGCACGACGTCGCCGGCCGCGAGCTGCGCCCGCGCCCACGGCGCCGCCTCGGCGGCGGTGGCGAACCACTGCGCCGGCGCGCCGGCGGCGGCGGCGCCGGCGACCAGCTCGCGCGAAAGCTCGCCGACGCCCACCACCGGCGCGAAGCCGAGCCGCGCCGCCGCCTCGCCCTCCTCGCGGTGGAAGCGCGGCGCCTCGGGGCCGAGCTCGAGCATGTCGCCGAGCACCGCCCAGTGACGGCGCGCCCGGCAGCGCGCGAGCGCTCTCCAGCGCTCGCCGCAGCGCCACCGGGTTGGAGTTGTAGCTGTCGTCGACGACCGTCGCGCCACTCGCCAGCGCGCGCACGGCGCCGCGGCCGCCCACTGGCGCCGCCGCGGCGGCCGCTTCCACCAGTGCCGGCAGCGGCACGCCCAGCGTGTGCGCGCAGGCGGCGGCGGCGAGGAAGTTCTCGGCGTTGTAGGCGCCGTGCAGCGGCAGCTCCACCTCCGCCGCGCCCTCGGGCGTCAGCAGCCGGAAGCGCGTACCGCCCGCCGCGCGCGGCTGCAGGTCCTCGATGCGATAGTCGGCGTCGCCGCCGTACCAGACGACGCGGCCCGCGGCGCGCGTCGTCCAGCGCGCCGCGATCCAGCGCACCCACGGGTCGTCGGCGTTGGCCACCACCAGGCCGTCGGAGGCGAGCCCGTCGAGCAACTCGCTCTTGGCGGCGGCGATCGCCTCCAGCGACCCCAGCCCCTCGAGGTGCACCGGCCGCACGTTGGTGAACAGCGCGACGTCGGGACGCGCCATGCGGCTGATCTCGGCGAGCTCGCCGGGCAGCGACATCCCCATCTCGGCGACCAGCCACTCCGTCGCCGCCGGCGTGGCCAGCAGGGTGAGCGGGAAGCCGAGGAGGTTGTTGAGGTTGCCGGCGCTCTTGGCGACGCGATAGCGGCGCTGCAGGCAGAGGCGCGAGCAGCTCCTTCGTCGTCGTCTTGCCCGACGAGCCGGTGATGCCGACGAGGCGCTCCGGGACCTCGCGTCGCACGGCGCGGGTCAGGGCGTGCAAGGCGTCGTAGACCTTCGGTACGCGGATCAGGGCGCCGCTCGGCATCAGCGGCGTCTCGCCGGTGGCGCCGCCCGCGGCCGTGGCGGCCTCGGCGGTGTCCGCCACGTCGGGCAGCGGCACGAGCGTGCTCGACCACCGCGCCCGCGGCGCCGGCGGTGAGCGCCGCGTCGACGAAGTCGTGGCCGTCGACCTGCTCGCCGCGCAAGGCGAAGAACAGCTCGCCGCCGTCGATCTGGCGCGAGTCGAGCGTCGCCCGCGTCCACCGCGCGTCGGGGTCGCCGCGCAGGACCTCGCCGCTCATGGCGACCGCCGCCTCAGCCACCGTTCGTCGCATCGCTTCGCTCTTGGTTGCGCTCTTCGCTGCGCTCCCGCAGGGCGCGGACCGCCTCGTCGCGGTCGGAGAACGGATGTTTCGACGCCGGCGACCTCCTGGCCGGTCTCGTTGCCCTTGCCGGCGATGAGCATCGACCAGTCGGCGCCGGCGATGGAGATCGTGCGGTGGATGGCGTCGCGGCGGTCGGGCAGCATGCGGTAGCTGCCGTTGCCGCTCGCCCGCAGGCCCTCCTCGATGGCGGCCATGATCGCCTGCGGGTCCTCGCTGCGCGGGTTGTCGGAGGTGACGACGACGAGGTCGGCGAGCTGCCCCGCCGTCTTCCCCATCAGCGGCCGCTTGCCGCGGTCGCGGTCGCCGCCGCAGCCGAACACCACCACCAGCTTGCGGCGGGGGTCGAGCGCGCGCACGGCGTGCAGCGCTTGCAGCAGGCCGTCGTCGGTGTGCGCGTAGTCGATGAACACCGGGAAGGGCTGGCCGAGGTCGACCGGCTCCATGCGCCCCGGGCACCGGCGTCACGTCGCGCAGCCCGGCGGCGATCGCCTCGTGCGGCAGCTGCAGCGCCTCGCCGACGGCGATCACCGCCAGCAAGTTCTCGAGGTTGAACGTCCCGAGCAGCGGCGTCTCGACGCGGCAGCTCGCCGCGTGGCGTGGCGATGCGGCCGCGGATGCCCTTGGTGTCGAGCACCACGTCGACGGCGTAGACGTCCGCGTCGTCCTCGTCGCCGTAGGTGACGATGCGCGGCGAGCTCGCGGCCGGGCTCGCTCGCAGCTCTTCCCACAGCCGCATGCCGTAGTCGTCGAGCGTGTTGAGCACCGCCGCGCCGCCGGTCTTGAGCCGCTCGGTGAACAGGCGCCGCTTGGCGAGGTAGTACTCCTCCATCGTGCCGTGGAAGTCGAGGTGGTCGCGCGTCAGGTTGGTGAACACGGCGACGTCGAAGCGGGTCTCGCCGAGGCGGTCGAGCACGAGCGCGTGCGAGGACGCCTCCATGCACGCCGCCGCGGCGCCGCGGTCGCGCATGGCGCGCAGCAGCCGCACCAGGTCGGACACCTCCGGCGTCGTGCGCTGCGCCGGCAGGTCGAGGTCGCCGAAGGAGTACGACGAGCGTGCCGAGGCGGCCCGCCGGCTGGCCCGCCGCTTCGAGCATCGCCTGGCAGACCCACACCACCGTCGACTTGCCGTTGGTGCCGGTGACGCCGACCATCGTCATCTCGCGATCGGGGCGGCCGTAGAGCCGGTGGGCGAGCGGCGCCAGCAGCGCCCGCGGCTGCTCGGCGTGCAGCCACGGCACGTCGACCGGCTGCTCGGCAGGCGCGGCGGCGAGCACCGCCACCGCGCCGCGCTGCAGCGCGTCGGGGACGAAGCGGCGGCCGTCGAAGCGCGCGCCGGGAAGCGCCGCGAAGAGGTCGCCCACCTCGACCGAGCGCGAGTCGTGCTGGATGCCGGAGACCTCCACCGGCGCGCCGACGTCGCCGAGCACGGGCAGGTCGGCGAACAGCTCGGGCAGCCGCATCAGTGCGCGCCTCCGCCAGTTCCGGCGTTCGTCCCGGCATTGGTCCCGATGCCGGCGCTCACCGGGGGCAGCGCCAGCGGAGCGCTGCTGTCGGCGGCGCCGCGCGGCGCCACCGGTTCGCTGACGCCGTGAGTCGGCGGCGTGGCGAGGCCGTCGAGGGCCTCCGTCAAGGCCGCCGTCACCGGACCGTCGAGCGCGTCCCCCTCGCCAGCATCGCCGACTTCCAGCACCGGCAACGGCGACGACGGCCGCGGCGGCACCGCCAGCGGCGGCGCGCTCGCGAGCTGCACCGTCGGCGCGCGCGAAGCTCGGCGGCTCCGGCGGCGGCACCAGCTCCGGCGACTGCGGCGCAGGCGGCGGCAGCAGCCCGGCTGCGGCGGCACGCCCCAGTAGAGCAGCACCTGCCGCGCGATCGCGGCGAACGTCGGCGCCGCCACCACGCCGCCGTAGTAGACCGGCCACGGCTCGTCGAGCGCCACCACCGCCGACCAGGCGCGGATCGGCGACCGGCGCGTAGCCGACGAAGCTCGAGACGAAGTGGCGGTGCGAGTAGCGGCCGCCCACCACCTTCTGCGCCGTGCCGGTCTTGCCCGCCACCGGGTAGCCGTCGATCGCGGCCTGGCGGCCGGTGCCGGCGCGCACCACCTCGCCGAGCAGCTCCTCGAGCTGCGCCGCCACCGCGCGGCGTCAGCGCCTGCCCCTGCTCGAAGGGCTCGTCGAGGCGCTCGACGCCGCGTTCGCCCTCGACGCGCGCGACGACGTGCGGGCGCAGCAGGCGCCCGCCGTTGGCCACCGCCGCCATGGCGCGGGCGAGCTGCAGCGAGGTCACCGACACCTCCTGCCCGAACGACACGTAAGCCTTCGACAGCGCCGACCAGACGCGCAGCGGCCGCACGATGCCGGCGCTCTCGCCGGGCAGGTCGACGGCGGTGCGCTCGCCGAAGCCGAGCGCGCGCACCTCCTCGTAGAGCCGCTGCTGGCCGAGCAGCAGCGCCAGCTTGATCGTCCCCACGTTGCTCGACTTGGCGAGCACCTCGCGCACGGTCAGCCGGCCGTACGGGTCGTGGTCGCGGATCAGCACGCCGGCGAGGGTGATGCCGCCCTGCTCGCAGTCGAGCACGTCGTCGGGCGTGAGCAGCCCGTGGGCGAGCACCGCGGCGGCGGTCACCATCTTGAAGGTCGAGCCCGGCTCGTAGGCGTCGGTCACCGCGCCCACTTTCCACCGCTGCTGTGGCGCCGCCGCGAAGCGGTTGGGGTCGAACGATGGCAGCGTCGCGATGCCGAGGATGGCGCCCGTGTGCGGGTCGAGCACCACGGCGGTGCCGCCGCGGGCGTGGTGGCGCGCGACCGCCGCGGCGAGCTCCTTCTCGACGATGTACTGCACGGTGGCGTCGAGGGTGAGGTGGAGGTCGGCGCCCGGCACGAGCCTCGACGGTGGCGAGGCGCGGCGACAGCAGCGTGCGGCGGTGGGCGTCCTTGCAGCACGGTGCGGCGGCCGGCGCGGCCGGCGACGACGCGGTCGTAGTGCGCCTCGAGGCCGGCGAGGCCGACGTGGTCGGTGCCGACGAAGCCGAGCACCTGCGCCGCGAGCTCGCGCATCGGGTAGTAGCGCTTGCTCTCGCGCAGGAAGTGGATCCCCGGCAAGTCGAGCGCCCGCACCGCGTCGGCTACCGGCGGGTCGAGCTTGCGGGCGACGAAGACGAAGTCGCGCTCGGAACGCAGTCGCCGCTCGAGGTCGCGCGGCGTCGAGGTGGAGCAGCTTGGCGAGGCTGCGCGCGGTGGCCCGAGCGTCGACGATCTCCTGCGGGTTGGCCGCCACCGAGTCGACGTCGACCGACACCGCGAGCACGCGGCCGCGGGCGTCGTAGATGGTGCCGCGCGGCGGCTCGAGGTCGAGCACCCGCTGGTGCTGCTGCGCCGCCTTCTTGGCGTAGTGCTCGTGGCGCTCGACCTGCAGCCAGTACAGGCGCCCGCCGAGGGCCGCGAACCAGAGCGCGGCGAAGATCGCGGCGAGAGTCCCGCGCTTCACGGTGTGGGTGCTCCCGCGAACACCAGCTGCGCGAGCTCGGGCGGCTTCATCCCCAGCTCCTTGCTCGCCCGCGCCTCGACGCGCTGCGGGCTCGACAGGTAGGCCTCTTCGAGCCGCAGGTGGCGCTCGCGGCGCTCGAGCTCGTGCAGCTTGGTCTCCAGCCCGTCGACGCGGTAGCCGCTGCCGAGCAGCTCGAGGTGGACCCAGGTGTAGCCGAGCAGCGCCAGGCCGACGACGAGCACGGCGACGCCGACGCGGCCGAGCTCGCGCATGCGGCGGCGGTCGCGCTGGCGCACCAGGTAGCGGTTGCGCGGCGGGCGGGGGAGGAGGTAGGGAGTCTTCAAGCGGCTGCTCGCGAGAGGTCCGGCGCGGGCGGGGCGTTCCGGCATCGGGCGCGTCACCTGGGGCGCGGCGCGGCGTCAAACCAGCTTGCGCGCGGCGCGCAGGCGCGCCGAGCGCGCGCGCGGGTTGATGGCGATCTCCTCCGCGCTCGGGCGCAGCGCCTTCTTGGTGAGCAGCTCGACGAGCCGCTCCTCTTCGCGCTGGCGGCCGGTCATCGGATCGCGCGCCGGATCGGCCCAGGCCCTGAGACGGTGTTTCACCAGGCGGTCCTCCAAGCTGTGGTACGAGATGACGACCAGCCGGCCGTCGGGGCGCATCAGCCGCACCGCCTCGCCGAGCAGGCGCTCGAGCTCCTGCAGCTCTTCGTTGACGGCGATGCGCAGCGCCTGGAAGACGCGCGTGGCGGAGTCGATCCGCCCCTCCTTGCGCCGCCCGCCCTTGGCGCGGTAGACCAGCTCGCGCAGCTCGCGCGTCGTGCGCACCGGCCGCTCGCACGCGCGCCGCCGCGATGGTCTGCGCGATGCGGCGCGCCATCCTCTCCTCCCCGTACTCGCTGAAGATCTGTTGCAACTGTCCCTCCGGCGCCTCGTTGACGAGATCGAAAGCTGAAACCTCTCCTCCCCCCGTGTCGTCACCCGCTACCGCTGCCGTCTTACTGCCGCCGCTCATCCGCATGTCGAGCGGCCCTTCCTGCTGCAGGCTGAAGCCACGTTCGGGAAGCTCCAGCTGCAACGACGAGACGCCGAGGTCGGCGAGCGCTCCTCCCTCGAGCCGCTCGTCCCCCAGCACCACCGAAAGCTCCGAAAACCGCGCCTGCACCAACCGCACGCGCGAGCCGAACGGCCGCAGCCGCTCGCTCGGCGATGGCGAGCGCCTGCGGGTCGCGATCGAGACCCAGCAGCCGCGCCTCGCCGCCGCGTTGCAGCAGCGCTTCGGCGTGCCCGCCCAACCCCACGGTGCAGTCGACGAAGAGGCCGCCGCGCTCGGGCGCCAGCAGCGTCATCGTCTCTTCGACCATCACCGGCTGGTGGTGGATCGGCGACATGTCAAAGATCCGGCGGCGTCGCCGCTCGTCGCGGCAGCTGCCGCCGCCTAGAAGCCCCGCTCGCTGAGCGCCTTCAAGTCGTCGTCGGTCAGCGGATCGCCCTCGAGCCTGGCGGCGAACCGCTCGTGGTTCCATACCTCGAGGTAGTCGATGCGCCCCGCCACCACCACCTCGCCGCTCATCGCCGCCTTGCTCGCGCAGCAGGGCGGGGATCAGCACCCGCCCCTGCGGGTCGAGTCGCGTCTGCTGGCCGAAGTAGTTGACGCGCTCGAGGAAGCGGTTGCGCGCGCGGTCGGTGCTCGGCATGGCGAGGAGGCGGTTCTCCAGCTCCTCCCACACCGGCAGCGGATAGACCCGCGCCGCGTCGCCGAACGGCGAGGTGATGAACACCTCCGACCCCCACCGCTCCTCCAGCTGCCGCCGGAAGTCGGTTGGGATCTTGAGACGCCCCTTGTCGTCGACGGTCGCTGACGCGCTGCCTCGCAACATGCCCCACTCCGGCCCACATGGCTGCCGAGTACCTGAGGTGGAAGTCTAGCCCTGTGCACCACTTTTGTCCACTTTAGGCCCCAATGGGCCACACGAAAGCTTAAGGCGACCTCCCGCTAAGCTTCGACGGGCGGAATTTAGGCGTAAATCACACCGCCTTCTCGACGGACCGTTGGCGACTAATATGGGTTCGGCAAAAGCGGAGGGGTGGCTGAGCGGTCGAAAGCGGCGGTCTTGAAAACCGCTGGCCCTTCACGGGGCCCGTGGGTTCGAATCCCACCCCCTCCGCCAGCGCGCCGCCCGCTGCTAGGCTCGCCAGCCGACCGATGACCGAACCGGCGCTGACGCTCGAGGTGCTCCCCGGACTGCTCGCCGTCTGCCGGCTCGGCCCGTCGCAGCCGGTGCCCGAGTGGGTGCTGCGCCTCCCCTTCTGGTCGATCACCCGCACCGAGGACGAGATCTCGATCGTGCTGCCCGAGGCGCTGGCCTCGCCCGGCTGGAAGCAGGAGACCGGCTTCCGCGCCTTGAAGGTGCGCGGGCCGCTCGACTTCGGGCTCATCGGCGTGATGGCGCGGCTGACGGTGGCGCTCGCCACGGCGCAGGTGTCGCTCATCGCCATCTCGACCTTCGACACCGACTACGTGCTGGTGCGCGACAGCGACCTCGCACGCGCGGTGGAGGCGCTGCAGGCGGCGGGGTGCGCGGTGGCGAGCGGCTCGGTGCCGGTGGACCGCGGGCGCCCGATCAGCCCCCGACGCCGTTAGCGACGGCTCAGCTGGCGCTGATCCGCTCGAGCCCGCCCATGTAAGGCCCCAACGCCGCCGGCAGCAATACCGACCCGTCCGCTTGCTGGCAGTTTTCGAGGATCGCGATGAGCGTGCGGCCGACGGCGAGGCCCGAGCCGTTGAGGCTGTGCAGCAGCGCCGGCTTGCCGCCGCCCGCTGGGCGGTAGCGCAGGTTGGCGCGCCGCGCCTGGAAGTCCTCGCAGTTGCTGCACGAGGAGATCTCGCGGTAGGCGTCCTGCCCCGGCAACCACACCTCGAGGTCGTAGGTCTTCGCCGAAGCGAAGCCGAGGTCGCCGGTCGACAGCGACACCGCGCGGTACGGTAGCCCCAGCACCTGCAACACGCGCTCGGCGTGGCCGGTGAGCTCCTCGAGGGCGGCGTAGCTTTGTTCCGGCGTGGTGAGCTGCACCAGCTCGACCTTGTTGAACTGGTGTTGACGGATCAAGCCGCGCACGTCGCGCCCGTGCGACCCGGCCTCGGCGCGGAAGCACGGGGTGTAGGCCGTGTAGCGCAGCGGCAGCACCGCCTCGTCGAGCACCTCGTCGCGGTGCAGGTTGGTGAGCGGCACTTCGGCGGTGGGCACCAGCCAGAGGTCGTGGTCCTCGACCTTGAACATGTCCATCTTGCCGAGTTGCGCGAACTTGCTGAGTTGGCCGGTGCCCTGGAGCATCTCGGCCTTGACCAGGAAAGGCGGCAGCACTTCGCGGTAGCCGTGCTTGTCGGTGTGGAGGTCGAGCATCAGCGAGATGAGCGCGCGCTCGAGCCGCGCGCCGGCGCCGAAGGAGGTGGTGAAGCGGGCGCCGGCGAGCTTGGCGCCGCGCTCGAAGTCGAGGATGCCGAGACGCGGCCCGAGGTCCCAGTGGGCTTGCGGTGTGAAGTCGAAGTGCGGCGGCTCGCCTACGACGCGCTCGACGCGGTTGGCGCTCTCGTCAGCGCCGACCGGCACCGAGGCGTGCGGCAGGTTGGGCAGCGTCAGCTCAAGCGCGGCGAGGTCGGCCTCGACCTCGGCGAGCTGAGCCTCCTGGGCTTCGATCTCGCTCTTGAGGTGCGACATCGCAGCGATCGCCTCGTCGGCAGCTTCGCCGCGGCGCTTGGCCTCACCGATCCTCTGGCTCGCGGCATTGCGCTCGCGCTTCTTCTCCTCGACAGCGCCGATTGCGTCGCGGCGTCGCTCGTCGCGCATCTGCCAAAGAACGACGAGGTCGTCAGCAACGCCCCGGGCCGCGAGGCAGGCGCGCACGCGCTCGGGGTCGTGGCGGAGGAGCTCGCGCGACAGCATGGCGGCGCAGTCTACCAACGCGGCTCGTACCAACGCGGCTCGCGAGCGTCGATGACGTACCCATGCTGGTGCCGCGGCGCGGCGGACTGCGATAATCCGGCCACCATGCGGGACGGCGACCTCCTGGCCGCCGCCGAGGCGCTGGAGCGCGAGGCCAGCGAGCGGCGGGTGACCTACTTCTGCGGCCGCGTCGGCCAGCAGGCGCGGCTGCTGCTCGACGTCGGCTGCGGCAACGGCTACGCGGTGGCCGCCTGGCGGCGGCGCGGCGTCGGCGCCATCGGCGTCGACCTCTCGTTCTACCGCCTCGGCCGCTGGGTCGAGCAGCACCGCGCCGGCCGCCCCTTCGTGCTCGCCGACGCCGGCGCGCTGCCGTTCGCCGCCGGCGCCTTCGACGCCGTCGTCTCCTCGGGGATGATCGAGCACGTCGGGGTGAGCGAGACCGCCAACCCCTACCGCGTGCGCGCCCATGCCGACCGCGACCGCGCGCGCGAAGCTGTGGTGGCCGAGCTGGCGCGGGTCACTCGTGCCGGCGGCACGACGCTGGTGGACTGCCCTAACGGCGCGTTCCCCATCGACTTCTGGCACGGCGACCGGCTGGGCGCTTTCCGGGCGCACCGCGTGCCCGACTCGTTGCTGCCGGCGTTCGGCGACTTCGTGAAGTGGGCGCGAGCGACGGGCCGCGTCGCGCGTCTCGAGACGCTCAGCGGCCGGCTGGCGTTTCGCCAGGTGAGCCGGCGCTGGTGGGGCCGCCTGCTGGCGGGTCCGATGGCCCTTCTGCTCCGCGTGCTCGACGCGCTGGTGGAGCGCGGCTGGATGAGCGTGCCGGCACGCACGTACCCTTACCTCGTGGTGGCCCTCCGCGCCCAGGTGCCGCGCCAGCCGGCGACCCTCGACCCGGTGGCCTGACGTGGCCGCCGCCGAGCAGCGCGGGCGAGCCATCGCCGGGCGATGCGTGCCGCTGCTGCCGGTGCTGGCCTTCGCGATTGCCGGCGTCGTGCTCGCCGCGCACCAGCCGGCGATGGCGGCGGCGGAGACGCTCCATCTGGTGTTGGTGGGGGCTTGCGCGCTCGGCGGTGCCGCGCTGCTGGGCTGTGCGCGCGGGTTGACGGCGGCGTCGGGGCCGCTGCTCGCCGGGCTCGTACTGTGGGCGCTGCCCGCTGGGCCACCGCGCGGGGTCGCGTTCGGCGTCGTCGTCGTCGGTGCCGTCCTCGTGGCAGCCTGGCAGCGGCTGCGCGCGGTCGAGCTGGGCGAGTCGGACGGCGGGTCGTACGCAAGGCTGGACGCTGCCGCCGCGATCGGGGGGGCGCTCGCGGTTCACGCTCTACTGCGCGCCAGCGAGCTGCTTCCGGCGGTGCTCTTCCACGCCACGGCGTCGAGCGCGGCGGCGGTCGGGCGGTTGCTGCTGCCGCCGGTGCTCGCCGGGTTGGCGCTCGCCGAGCTCGCGCGGCGGGTCTCGCCGCGGGCCGCGTTCACCGCGGGTGCGGCGGTCGCGCTGGCCGCGCAGGGCTTCACCGTGACCGCGGCGTTGCCGCTGCTGGCGCTGGCGGCCGTGGAGGCGTTGCGCGCGCGGCGTGAACACCAGCAGAGCGGGGCGGACGACGAGCGGGACGCGACGCGCGAGGCGGCCGCGGCAAGACGGCACGATCGAGCGGCTCGTGCGTCCCGCGCGGGCATGACTGCCCTGGCTTTCGCGCTCGCCGCACTGGGTCTTGCCATCGCACGGCCGGCGGCGGCGGCGCTCGCCTTCGCCGTCGCGGCGCTGTGGGTGCTGCCGCGTACGTGGGGCTGGGTCGCGGCGGCTGCGCCGCTCGCCTATGGTCTCGCCGTGCACGAGGAGCCGCAGCGGCTCTTCCAGCTCGCCGCACTCGTGGCGCTGCTGCCGTGGGCGTTCCTGCCCCGCGCCGCGGCGCCGCGGCATCTGCTGGGCGCCGCTCTCGTCGGCGCCGGCGGCACGCTGCTCCTGCCGGGATCGGCGGGGCTCGCGGCCGCCGCCGCCACGCTGGCGTTGGCGACTGACGCCGGCGTCGCGCGCGGTTCGCTGCAACGCGAGTCGCTGCAACGCGGCTCCTTGCAGCACGGCTCGCTGCAAGGCGCCTGGCTGGGGACCTTGCTCGCCGTCGGCGCCCTCGCTGCGGGTTATCCGTGGCTGCGCGCGCAGCCGCTCGGCGTGGCGCTGGCAGCGGTGGGACTGCCGGGCACCTTCGGCTGGCGCGACGCGCTGCTGACCGCCGTGCTGCCGCTCGTCGCTGCGGCGCTGCTGCTCCTCGTGGCGGCGCGGATGTCCACCCGCCTCCGCGGCGGGCTGTCGGCCGCGGGCATCGCCGCGGCGGTGCTCTTTGCCATGCCGCCGCCGGCGCGCAACGTCGTGCCCACCGACACGGTTGCGTTGCGCGGCGATGCGCCTGAGTGGAGCGCGCCGCTCGACGGGCCGCCGATCGCGCACGTCCGCGTCGTCTCCACCCTCGCCGACGCCGCCGCGCTGCCGGCGGGGACGGCCGTCGCCACGCTGTCGTTCGAGCGCGACGACCGGCCGCTGGCCGCTTGGACGCTACGCGCCGGCACCCACACCGCCGAGTGGGCCGCGGACCGTTCGGACCTGCGCGGCGTCGCGGCCGCCGGCCCGATCTGGTGGAGCTGGCTACCGCCGCCCGGCACCTTCTACGCGCACGCCTACGCCTCGACGTGGCTGCTCTCGCGTCCCGTTGGCGCCGACCACATCCGCGTCGTGCGCGATCCGGCGCTCGCGCCGAACGTGACGCTGTCGCTGCTGCGCGTCGAGGTGAGCCGGTGAGCCGTGCCAAGGCCGAGCCCGGCGCCGCGCCGCGCGATCCAGGGTCCGCAGCTGCGAATCGCAAGCGTGAGCCGGGCGCAGTCCCGCCGTCCCGCAAGCCCGGAGCGCGGGTGCGCGCTCCCGAGCCCGCGGCGCTCGCCCTGTCGCTGCTAGCGGCGTGGATCCTGCCGCGCGCGCTCGGCCTGCCCGCCGGCGATCCGCTCGCCGGCACCGTGGCGATGGTGCCGCCGGTCCTCGCCGGCCTCTTCGTCGTCGCCGCCTCCGCGCAACGGCGCGGTGCGCGCCCGCCTCGTCGCTGGGTGCTCGCCGCGCAGGCGGTCGCGCTGCTCGCCTGGCTGGTGCTCGCCGCCGCCCGCGCGCGGCTCGACCTGCCGCTCGCGCCGGCGCTCGCCGCCGCTCTCTTCGCGCTGCTCGCCGCCCACCTGCTCGAGCTGCTGCCGCGGTTGCGGCCGTTGCTCGGCGACGAGCTGCCGGCGCGGCCGCACTTCGCGTTCTTCGCCCTGCCGCTGCTCGCCTACCTCGCCATCCTGCCGTGGTCGACGGCGCAACGGCCGCCCGACGGCGACGAGCCCTACTACCTGCTCGTCGCCCACAGCCTCGCCTACGACTTCGACGCCGACCTCGCCAACAACTACGCCAGGGGCGACTCGCTGCGCTTCATGCCGCGCCGGTTGGAGGCGCAGCCGGGCGACCCCGTCGGGCAGCACGGCGAGATGTACTCGCGCCACAACGTGATGCTGCCGTTGCTGCTGGCGCTGCCCTACCGCGTCGCCGGCGCGGCGGGCGCCTTTGCCGCCATGGCGGCGCTCGCCGCCGCGCTCGCGTGGCTGACGTTGCGACTCGCGCGCCACCGCTTCGCGGCGTGGCCGGGCGGCGCGCTGCTCGCCTGGGCCCTGCTCGCCTTCGCGCCGCCGCTGCTGCTCTACTCGCACCAGGTGTGGGTGGAGGTGCCGGCGGCGCTGCTCATCGCCCTCGCCGTCGACGCGCTGCCGCAAGTGGGAGCGCGGCGCCGCTCGACGGTGCTGTTCTGGGCGATGGTGGTGCTGCTGCCGCTGCTCAAGCTGCGCTTTGCCGCCTTCGCCGGGCTGCTGGCGCTGCTCGCCTGGTGGCGCAGCGGACGGCGGGTGCGCGGCCTCGCCGTGGCGGCCGGCGGCATGGCGGCCCTCTTCGCCGCCATCCTCGCCTTCAACCACGCGCGCTTCGGCGCCGCGCTCAAGACCTACGGCCTCGAGCAGCTGCTGCCGGAGGCGCCGGCGCACGTCGTGCTGGCGCGGGCGATGGGGCTGTTCTTCGACGTCGGCTTTGGCCTGTTCGCGATGGCGCCGCTGTGGGCGCTGCTGATCCCCGCCGTGGCGCGGCTGGTGCGACGCCGGCCCGCGCTCGCGGCGGAGCTCGCCTTCCTCGTCATGCCCTACCTGATGCTGGTGTCGTTCCGCCGCGAGTGGTTCGGCGGCTGGTCGCCGCCGTTCCGCTACGGGCTCGCGGTGCTGCCGCTGCTCGCGCTGGTGCTCGTGCCGCTGCTCGACGAGCGGCGGCGCGGCGGCGCGCGGCTGCTGATCGGCGCGCTCGGCGCGGCGACCGCGGCGCTGACGCTCTTTTGGCTGGCGATGCCGGGGTGGACCTACAACCTCGCCGACGGCGGCAGCTACGCGCTGGCGGCGCTCGGACGCGAGCTGCAGCTCGACGTGGGGCGCCTCTTCCCGAGCGCCATCCGGCTGCGGCCGGCGACATGGTGGTGGCCGGTGCTGGCGGCGGTGGTGACGATCGCGCTGTGGCGGTGGCCGCGGCGACCGCTGCCGAGCGCCGCGGCGGCGGGGGTCGCGCTGGCGCTGCTGGCGCCGGCGGGCGCGTTGCTCGCGGCCGCGCGGCTGCCGACCGCCGTCGTCGAGCTGGAGGACGCGCAAATGGTGGCCGCGGGCGGCTCGCTGCAGCCGCCGCTGTGGACCTTCGACCGCCCGCGCTTCCGTGGCGGCTGGCAGCTGGAGGCGGGCTCGCGCGTGGCAGCGCCGATCGTCGCCGGCGGGCGCCGCGTGAGACTGCGGCTGTGGTGCCAGACGCCGGACGGACGAGCGGTGACGGGACTGACGGTGGGCACGAGAGACGTCGTGCTCGCGCGCGCCGACGTGCCGGCGTCGACTGCGTGGCGCGCGGTCGAGATCGGGCCCTTCGAGTGGCCTCGGTCGCCGCGACGCGCACCGCTCGTGCTGGCGTTGCCGGCCGGGAGCGCGCCGCTGCTGGTGGATCGCGTGGAGCTCGACTGGACTCCTCTTGGGGCTCGGAGGCGGTGAGCGCCGAGGTGGCGGCCGTGGTGCCGACGCTGGGGGCGCCGAGCCTGGCCGCGGCGCTCGCCAGCGTCCGCCGCCAGGGCGCGACGGTGGAGATCGCCGTCGTCCATCAGGGGCCGCAGCCGCTGCCCGCCGCCGTCTCGACCTTCGCCGACCAGCTGCTGACCTTCCCCGCGCCATTGGGATTCGCCGCCGCCGTCAACGCCGGTCTCGCCGCGGTGGAGGCGCCGCTGGTGCTGCTGCTCAACGACGACGCGGAGCTGCTGCCGGGTTGGCTGCCGGCGCTGCTCGAGGCGCTCGCCGCCGATCCGGGGCTGGTGGCCGTGCAGGGCGTCGACCTCGTGAGCCACGACGGTCCGGTCGCCGGCTGCGGCCTGGCGTGGAACCGCTGGTGGCAGGCGGTGCAGCTGGGCGCCGGCGGCCGTGCACCGAGCGGTGCGCCGCGCGAGGTGTTCGGCGTCTCGGCGGCGGCGGCGCTCTACCGCCGCTCGGCGCTCGCCGGCGCGGCCCTGCCCGGCGGCGCCTTCGACAGCGCCCTCGACACCTACTACGAGGACGTCGAGCTGGCGGCGCGGCTGCGCCGTGGCGGCGGCCGCGCTGCGGTGGTGCCGGCGGCGCGGTCGCTGCACGCGGGCGGCGGCAGCGCCGCGACCCTCGGCCGCCGCCGCCTGCGTTTGCTGTACGCGAACCGCTGGCTCGCCCTGGCGCGGCTGCTCGGCGGCTCGTTCGCGGCGCACGTACCGCGCGCGTTTCTGCGCGACGTCGCCGACGCGGCGCGGCAGCCGGCACGGGCGGCCGCGGTGATCGGCGGCTGGGCCCGGGCGGTGCGGCTGCTGCCCCGCTTCGCCCGCCGCGGAGCGCCGCTGGTGGCACGCGGCGAGCTGTCGCGCCTCGCGGCCGAGAGGTTTCCGGCGTGAGCGACGCGCCCGCGCTCTCCGTCGTCGTCGTGCACTGGCGCGCCGAGGAGGATCTTGCGGCGCTGCTCGCCGCGGTGCCGAACGATGCGCGCTTCGAAGTGGTGGTGGTGGACAACAGCGGCACCGCGGCGCTCCCGGCGACCGAGCGCGTGCGCATCGTTCGGCCGCGAGCGAACCTCGGCTTCGCCGGCGGCGCCAACCTCGGCGCCGCGACCGCGGCTGCGCCGCTGCTGCTGGTGGCCAACCCCGACGCGCGGCCCGAGCCGGGCGCGCTCGAGGCATTGCTCGCCGGCTTCACGGCGCAACCCGAGGCGGCTGGGCTGGCGCCACGGCTCCTCGGCGTCGACGGCGCGCCGCAGACGGCGTGGCAACTCCGCGCGCTGCCGCGGCCCATGCAACTGCTGCAGCATGCGCTGTTCCGCGACGCCGGCCGCGGCGCCGCGGTGGAGCCGGCGGCCGGCGCTCGCGTCGAGCAGCCTGCGGCCGCGGCGTTGGCGTTGCGCCGCTCGGCGTGGGAACGGCTCGGCGGCTTCGATCCCACCTTCCACCCCGCTTGGTTCGAGGACGTCGACCTTGCGCGCCGGCTGGCGGATGCCGGCGGCGCCATCGCCTACTGGCCGGCCGCCGCCTTTCGTCACGGTCTCGGCGGCAGCATCGCGCCGCTCGGTTACGGCGCTTTCCTATGGCACTACCACCGCAACCTCGGCCGCTACCTCCGCAAGCATCACGGCGCTGGGTGGGTGGCAGCGGCGCGGGCGCTGCTCGTGGTCAGTGCGACGCTGCGCGCGCTCTTGCTGCCGCTGCGTCGCCCCCGACGCGCGCGAAGCCGCGGTGAAGCAGTGGTTGGGCTTGCCGTTCTGACCCTGGGTGCGATCACGAACTGGCGGCGCCCTCGCCGCCTCGGGCGAACGGAGGCCGGCGAGTGAGCGGGCCGATCGACGCTTCCGGCCGCCTGACGAGCCATCCGCGCGTTGCGACGGGCGCTCCGGATTCCGCGGCAAGCGTGACAGGCGTCGCGCCCGTTGCCATCCTCATCGTCACGCACGACGACGCGGGGGACCTCCCCGCTTGCCTCGCCGCCATCGCAGCTCTCTCGCCGCCGCCCGCCGAGCTCGTCGTCGTCGACTGCGCGAGCGGCGACGACGAGCGCGGAGGTGGCGCGGCAGCACTGGCCGGCGGGGCTCGCCGGCGAGGTGGTGCCGCTCGGCGGACAACCACGGCTTCGCCGGCGGCATGAACGTGGCGCTGGCAAAGAGCGACGCGGCGTGGGCGCTGACGCTCAACGCCGACGCGCGTCCGAGCGCCGACTATCTGGCGCGGCTGCTCGACCGCGTCGAAGCAGCCGAGTGCGACGCCGACCTCCGCGTCGGCGCCGTCACCGGTCGTCTCGTACGCCCGCCGGCGGCGGACGGCAGCCGCCTGCTCGACGCCTGCGGCATGCGCCTCTCTCCCGCCTGGCGCCATCACGACCGCGGCTCGGGAGCGCCCGATCGCGGCCAGCTCGCGCGGCCGCAACGCGTGTTCGGCGGCACCGGTGCGGCGACGCTCTGGCGGCGCGAAGCGCTGCTCGACGTAGCCGTCGACGGCGAGGTGCTCGACGAACGCTTCCACAGCTTCCGCGAGGACGCCGAGCTGTGCTTCCGGCTGCGCGAACGGCGGTGGGAGGTGCTCTACGAGCCGGCCGCGGTCTGCGAGCACCGCCGCGTCAACCTTCCCGCCCGTCGCGCCGCGATGCCGGCGGCGGTCAACTACCACTCGCTGAAGAACCGTTACCTGCTCCGCCTGTACCACCAGACGTTGGGCAACTTGCTCTGGACGCTTCCCTTCGCGCTCTTCCGCGACCTCCAGGCCCTTGCCTGGGTGCTGTTCTTCGAGCGCACCTCGCTGCCGGCCTACAGCTGGCTCTGGGCGCACCGCGCCGAGTTGCTCGGCGCGACGACGGGCGATCCAGGCTCGACGCACAGCGAGCTGGCTAGAGGTGGAGCGCTGGTTCCTGCGCGACGGCATCGATCTCGACGAGCGATCTCTCGGCGAGTCAGGGGCCGCCCGATGAGCGGCCATGCCGCGAGCGCGCCTGCCGCCAGCGATCGCCCGCTACGCGTTGCGCTCATCGGCAGCCGCGGCATCCCCGCCCGCTACGGCGGCTACGAGACCCTCTGCGACGAGCTCGCCGGCCGCCTCACCGCGCGCGGCTTCGACGTCACCGTCTACTGCCGCTCCCGCTACACGCCGCCCGGCCTCGCCGCGCACCGCGGCGCGCGGCTCGTCGTGCTGCCGACGCTCCCCACCAAGCACCTCGACACGCCGGTCCACACCTTCCTCGCCTGCCTGCACGCGGCGGCCGAGGGCTTCGACGCGGCGGTGGTCGTCAACTCCGCCAACGCCCTGTTCGTGCCGCTGCTCGCCGTCGCCGGCACGCCCACCGCGCTGCACGTGGACGGCATCGAGCGGCGGCGCAGCAAGTGGGGCCCCTTCGGCCGCGCCGTCTACGCGCTCTCCGAGCGCCTCGCCGGCATGGTGGCCGACGTGGTGATCTCCGACGCCGAGGTGATCCGCCGCCACTACCTCGAGCGCTACGGCCTGCCGACCGAGCTGCTCACCTACGGCGTCGACCCGGTGCCGCCCGCCGGCCGCGCCACTCTCGAGCGGCTGGGGCTCGTCGAGCGCGGCTACGCCCTCTACGTCTCGCGCTTCGAGCCCGAGAACAACCCGCACCGCGTCGTCGAGGCCTACCGCCAGGTGGGCGGCGAGCTGCCGCTCGTCATGGTGGGCGACGCGCCGTACGCCTCGGCGTTCATCGCCTCCTTCCGCGACGGCGCCGACGAGCGCGTGCGCTTCCCCGGCGCCGTCTACGGCGAGGGCTACCGCGAGCTGCTCGCCCATGCGTGGACCTACGTACACGCGACCGAGGTCGGCGGCACGCACCCGGCGCTCGTCGAGGCGATGGGCTACGGCAACTGCGTGGTGGTCAACGACACGCCGGAGAACCGCGAGGTGGCGGGCGAGGCCGGTGTCTTCTTCCGCGCCAAGCGGCCGGCGAGCCTCGCCGAGGCGCTCGAGCGGCTGCGCCGCGACCCGGCGGAGGTGGTCCGCCGCCGCCGCCTCGCCGCCGAGCGCGCCCGCGAGCGCTTCGACTGGGAGCGGGTCGCCGACGGCTACGCAGCGCTGCTGCGGCGGCTCGCCGGCCGCTGACGCCATCCGTCCCACCGCCCCCGTCGTCCGGCGTACTACAATCGCAACGGTATCGCCGTCTCTTCCGTAGACGGGTGAGCCGCCTCTCACGGACCCATGCTCAAGGAACGGGCCCGCCTCCTCAACGTCTCGGTCTTCAGCCTCGATCTCGCCCTGGTGGCGGTGGCGTTCGTCGCCGCGCACTGGCTGCGTAGCGCGGTGCTGCCGTCGCTCGCCCACGGCTCGTTCCCGGGCGAGCTGTACGCGCTGCGCTTCTACCTGCCGCTGCTGCCGGTGGCGCTCTCGGTCTGGGGCCTGCTGCTGCTGCGCTTCCGCCGCTACCGCTCGCACCGCACGACGCCTCTCTTGCGCGAGGCGTGGGAGGTGGTGCAGGTCAGCGGCGCCGCCACCGTCACCTTCACGCTGCTGCTCTACGTGCTGCGGCTGGACGAGCGGATGCTGCCGCAGGACCGCGTCAGCCGCGCCTGGCTGCTGCTCTTCGCCACCCTCGCCTGCCTGCTGCTGCTCGCCGAGAAGGTGCTGCTGCGGGTGGTGGCGCGCTACGTGCGCAGCCGCGGCCTCAACTACCGCACCCTGCTGCTGGTGGGCACCGGGCCGTCGGCGCAGGCGCTCGCCCGCACCATCGCCGAGCACGCCTGGTGGGGCTTCCGGCTGATCGGCTGCGTCGAGGTGGACGACGGCGCCAGCGGCGGCCGGCGGCAGGTGAGCGGGCTGCCGGTGCTCGGCCGCGTCGCCGACGTGCCGCGCATCCTGCAGGACCTGGTGGTCGACGACGTGGTGTTCGCCGTCGGCCGGCGCCAGCTCGACGGGCTCGACGAGCTGTACGCGGCGCTGCACGAGCAGGGGATCCGCACCTTCTTCTCGCTCGACTTCTTCCCCCACGCGCAGGCGAAGGCGGAGATCACCGAGATCGACGGCATCCCGCTGCTCACCTACGCCAACGCGCCGACCAACCCGCTGCTGCTCGCCAGCAAGCGGACGCTCGACGTGGCGCTGTCGTCGCTGATCCTGCTGCTGGCGCTGCCGATCATCGTGCTGGTGGCGATCGCCGTGCGGCTCACATCTGGAGGAGCAGGCGGCAACGTGCTGTTCCGGCAGACGCGCTGCGGGCTCAACGGGCGGCGCTTCACGCTGTACAAGTTCCGCACCATGACCGCGGACGCCGAGGAGCGGCTGGCCGGGCCTGCAGCACCTCAACGAGATGGACGGGCCGGTGTTCAAGGTGCGCGACGACCCGCGGGTGACGCGGGTGGGGCGGATCCTGCGCAAGTTCAGCCTCGACGAGCTGCCGCAGCTGTGGAACGTGCTGCGCGGCGACATGAGCCTGGTGGGGCCGCGGCCGCCGATCCCGGAAGAGGTGGCCCGGTACGAGCGCTGGCAGCGGCGGCGGCTGTCGATGAAGCCGGGGCTCACCTGCCTGTGGCAGGTCAACGGCAGGAACGAGCTCGACTTCGGCAGCTGGATGGAGCTCGACCTGCAGTACATCGACAGCTGGTCGTTGTCGCTCGACCTGAAGATCCTGCTCAAGACCATCCCGGTGGTGTTGAGCGGGCGCGGCGCCTCGTAGCGAGCCGGCTAGCCGAGTGGCGCGGACGGGTCGGCGCGGTAGGCTGCCGCCCGTGCGAAACGCCGGCGAGACGCCATCCCCGCTGCTGCTGCACGTCGGCTGCGGCGACCAGCGGCTCGACGGCTGGGTCAACGTCGACCGCCAGGAGCTGCCGTCGGTGGACGTCGTCGTCGACGTCACCGCCGGCCTGCCGTTCGACGACGCCGCGGCGCTCTTCGCCGAGCACTTCCTCGAGCACCTGCCGCTCGACGAGGCGCTGGCCTTCCTGCTCGAGGCGCACCGCGTGCTCGGCGACGGCGGCCGGTTGCGCCTCTCGACGCCCAACCTCGACTGGGTGCTGGCGACGCAGTACGCGACGGGCGCGACACCCGTGACGCCTGGAGGCGCTGCTGGCGCCGGCAGCGGCGCGCTACGCCTCAACCGCGCCTTTTACGGCTGGTCGCACCGCTTCCTGTGGAACCGGCCGCTGCTCGCCGAGGCGCTCGCCGCCGCCGGCTTCGAGGAGCTGAGTTGGTGTCGCCATGGCGAGAGCGAGTGGCTGCCCTTCCGCGGCCTCGAGCGCCATGACGCCTACGAGGACACGCCCGGCCTGCCGCACGTGCTCGTCGTCGAAGCACGCAAGGGGCCGCCGCAGCCGGCACGCCTCGCCGACTTTCGCCGGCTGCTGCGCGACGAGTTCCTGCACCAGGTGCGGCCGCGCGGCTGGGCCATCGATCCCGCGCGCAGCAGCGTCATCGTCCACCTCTACGTCGGCGGCGCACTCCGCCCGCTCGTCCGCGAGCACGTCATCCGCGCCGCCTGGGTGGGCGGCTCCGTCCACCTCTACCCCGAAGCGCCCGAGGAATCGCACGTCGCCGTCGACGTCGACACCCGGCACCTGCTCGCCGACGAGCCGACGCTGCGCGCCCTCGGTTTGCAGCCGCGCCTGCCGCAGTGGGTCCGCGAGCGCATCGAGGTCAAGCTGCGCGGCCCCGGCTACCTCGACGTCGAGCGCTGGCCGCTGATCCGCTTCCGATCGCGGTCCTTGCGCCGCGAGCCCGGCGGCAAGATGCGCGCGAGCGGCGAGCTCGAGCTGCTCGGCAGGTCCCTACCGCTCGACGTCGAGGTGACGGCGACGCTCGCGGACGACGTTTGGCGGGCGCGCGGAGAGCTGGCGTTCACCACCGGCGCGCTCGCCCTCCCGCGCTGGCGGCTCGCCGGCGGCCTGCTGGGCGAGACCGGCGAGCTGCGCGTCGACCTCGACCTCGTGGCGACGCCGGTCAGCCCGACGTAGACCGCTGGCGCGGCAGCTCGCCGCGCGCCAGCGCCACGGTGGTCGCGATCACCGCGCGCAGCGACGAGTCGTCCGCGACGCCGCGGCCGGCGATGTCGAACGCCGTGCCATGGTCGACCGACGTGCGCAGGTACGGCAGGCCCAAGGTCCAGTTGGTCGCCTCGCCGCGCGCCGCGGTCTTCACCGCGATCAGCCCCTGGTCGTGGTACAGGGCCAGCACCCAGTCGCAGGCGCCGGCGCGGCAGCGGGCGAAGACGGCGTCGGGGCTCTCCGGGCCACTGACGTCCCAGCCGCGCCGGCGCGCCTCGGCGACCGCCGGCGCGAGCGTCGTCGTCTCCTCGTCGCCGAGCAGCCCGTCCTCGCCGGCGTGTGGGTTGAGGCCGGCGAGCGCGATGCGACCGCCGGCGTGACGCACCAGGCAGCCCAGCGCATCGAGCACCGCCTCGCCGGTGATGCCGTCGAGCGCGCGGCGCAGCGGCTCGTGCACGGTGAGCAGCGCGACTTGCAGGTCGGGGGCGAGGAACGCCATGAGGTAGTCGCGCCCGTAGCGCTCGAGGCCGCACTGCGCGGCCAGATAATCGGTGTGGCCGCGGAAGTCCGGCAGCCGATGGCGCGCGATCGACGCCTTCGCCACCGGCAGCGTCACCAGCGCGTCGGCCGCGCCGGCGCGCACGAGGGTGACGGCGCGGTCGAGCGCCGCCAGTGCGCCGCCGGCGTCGGCGGCGCCCGAACGGCCCGGAGTCACCGCCCGCGTCTCGCCGACCGGATCGAGCACGGCGATCGGGCGCTTCGCTGCGGCGATCGCCGCCGCCACGCGCCGGCAGCTCGTCGACGAACGCCAGCCGCTCCCACCCCTCCGGGACCAGGTGGCGAACCGCCAACAGCGCCGCATGCTCGGCGACGAACAGCAGCTCGCAGTCTTCGCTCGGCGGCCGCGCCGCGAGCCGCAACAGCAGCTCCGGCCCGATGCCCGCCGGGTCGCCCTGGCTGAGCACCAACCGCGCTCGCGCGGCGGCCGTGGGGCGCGCCGCGCCGGCGCTCCTGGTCAAAGGGGCCGCTGGCACCGCGCAGCGGCCCTGGTCAAGGCTCGCCCGCGGCCCGCTCCGGCCGCGGCCGGAACCGCCGGCGCAGCTCCTCCTCCTTGAACATGTAGCGGATGCTGTGCTTGGGGATGAGCAGGTTGGGACCGTCGTGGCGGTTGATCTTGAGCGCCGACTTGTCGTACCACTCGATCCAGCCGTGCAGCTCCTCGCCGTCGACGAGCACCACCACCATCGGCGTCTTCGCCGCCATCTGCTTGAGGTAGTAGAACTCCTCGGCGTTGGTCTGCTCGGGCGGGCTCGTCTTGCGCCGCAGCGAGCGCGGCGCAGCGTCCTTCTTGAGCTCGGCGAGGTCGGGCCGGATCAGCTTGCGGTTGGCCATGAGGCTCAGTTTCCGTTCTCGCCGTCGTGGATCACCGGCAGCGTCGACGGCGGCGGCGTCCGGCGTTGCTTGTACTCCTCGTCCTCGTAGGCGAGGCAACAGAGCAGCCGGCCGCACTGCCCGGAGATCTTCGACGGGTTGAGCGAGAGGTTCTGCCGCTTGGCCATTTGTATGGAGATGGGGCGGAAATCCTTCAGCCACGTCGAGCAGCACAGCGTGCGCCCGCAGACGCCGACGCCGCCGAGCAGGCGGGCCTCGTCGCGCGCCCCCACCTGCACCATACGCACGCGCATGCCGAAGCGTCGCGACAGGTCGCGCACCAGCTGGCGGAAGTCGATGCGCCCTTCGGAGGTGAAGTAGAAGGTCGCCTGCCCCTTGAACAGCGGGAAGTCGACGCGCGACACCTTCATGTCGAGGCCGAGGTTCTTCGCCCGCTCCTGGCAGAAGCGCTTGCCGGTCACCTCGTTGTCGCGCTGGCGCTCCCAGGCGCGCACGTCCTCGTCGACCGCCGCGCGCACCACCTTGACGGCGCTGTTCTTCTGGCAGGGCTTGAACACCGGCATCGGCGACTGCTCGACCTTGCCCAGCGCCAGGCCGTCCTGGCGCTCGATCACCACCCGCTCGCCGCAGGCGTAGATGGCGTCGCCGGTCGCGCAGAGAGTGAGGTTGGTCTCCTCACCGAAACGGACGCCGACGAAGGTGCGCTCCACCGCCGTCGACATGCCCTTGTATTGACAACCCCCGCATCCACCCATCGTCGTGCGGCCTATGGTCAGAGGCGGGCTCTGCAGGGTGCGCCCGGGGGACACGGGCCCGCCTCGGTGAGATGCGTCCGGGCTCGGCGCGAGTGGCAACTGCCGCTAACCCAAAGGCCGACAACGATCTGGCAGCGGCCGCGGCAGTATTGCATTCGCGAGTGTGGAGGGTCAAACGATCGCTAGCTTTACGGTCCCGCAAGCGCCCCGGAGCCGTGAGCGGCTAGCCGCGCGACTCCGCCAGCTCGAGAGCGGACTTGCCGATGTCTTTGCGGAAGACCTTGCTCGGCCAGTCGATGAGCGCGGCGGCGCCGTAGGCGCGGCGGAGGGCGTCGCGGAGGGTGACGCCGGTGGCGGCGACGTTGAGCACGCGGCCTCCCGCGGTGACCAGCTCGCCGCTGTCGCGGCGGGCGGTGCCGGCGTGGAAGACCTGCACGCCTTCGAGGGCGCGCGCCTGGTCGATGCCGGTGATGGGCTCGCCCTTGCTGGGCACGCCGGGGTAGCCGGCGCTCGCCAGCACGACGCAGGCCGCCGCCTCGTGGCGCCACTGCAGCCGCGAGACGCCGAAGTTGCCGGCGGCGCCGGCTTGCAGCACCGGCAGCAGGTCGTCCTCGAGCCGCAGCAGCAGCGCCTGGGTCTCGGGGTCGCCGAGGCGGGCGTTGAACTCCAGTACCTGCGGCCCCTCTTCGGTGAGCATGAGGCCGGCGTAGAGGACGCCGCGCAAAGGCCGGTTCTCGGCGGCGAGCCCTTCGATGGCGGGACGGATGACGCGCTCGAGGATGTCGGCGGCCACGTCGCGGTCGAGCGCGCCGGGCGGGCTGTGCGAGCCCATGCCGCCGGTGTTGGGCCCGGTGTCGCCGTCGCCGAGGCGCTTGTAGTCGCGGCAGGCGGCGAGCGGCAGCACCCGCGTGCCGTCGGCGAGCACCATGAAGGTGATCTCCTCGCCCACCAGGCAGCGCTCGACGACGACGCGGTCGCCGCTGCTGCCGAAGCGGCGCTCGGCGAAGAAGGTGTCGAGCGCCGTGGCGAGCTCCGCCTCGTCGCGCGGGATGAGCACGCCCTTGCCGGCGGCGAGGCCGTCGGCCTTGAGCACCACCGGCAGCCCGAGCTTCTTCGCCGCCGCCTCGGCCTCGCCCCGTTCGTGGGCGATGGCGAAGTCCGCCGTGGGGATGCGGTGACGCCCCATGAACTGCTTGGCGAACACCTTGCTCGACTCGATCTCGGCGGCGGCCTGCGTGGGGCCGAACACCGGCAGGCCGCGGTTGCCGAGCTCGTCGGCGAGGCCGAGCGACAGCGGCAGCTCGGGGCCGACGATGGTGAGGGCGATGCCGAGGTCGACAGCGAAGTCCGCCAGCTGGTGGATCTCCTCCGCGCGGATGGGCACCAGGTCGGCCACCTCGGCGATGCCCGGGTTGCCGGGCGCGCAGTAGAGCTCCGACAACAGCGGGCTCTGCCGCAGCTTCCAGCACAGCGCGTGCTCGCGGCCGCCGCCGCCCACCACGAGGACCTTCATGACGGGTCGAGCCTACACCGGCGCGCTCTTGGAGCGCGCCGCGAGCCCTTGTACGGCAGCGACGGCGATGACGTCGACGACGTCGTCGCTCGAGCAGCCGCGCGACAGGTCGTGCACCGGCGCCGCGAGCCCTTGCAGCAGCGGGCCCACGGCGCGCGCGCCGCCCAGCCGCTCGGAGAGCTTGTAGGCGATGTTGCCGGCGTCGAGGTCGGGAAAGACGAGCACGTTCGCGCACCCGGCCACCGTGCTCCCCGGCGCCTTCTTCGCCGCCACCGCCGGCACCAGCGCCGCGTCCCCCTGCAGCTCGCCGTCGACGGCGAAGGAGACGCCCCGGCGGTGCGAGCTCGGCGAGCGCCGCGCGCACCTTGGCGACCCGCGGATGCTCGGCGCTGCCCTGGGTCGAGAACGACAACAGCGCCACCCGCGGCTCCTCGTCGAGCAGCACGCGGCAGCTCTCGGCGGCGGCCTCGGCGATGTCGGCGAGCTGCTCCGGCGTTGGGGTCGGGCACCACCGCGCAGTCGCTGTAGATCAGCTCGCGGCGATCCGTCGCGCCATCGCGCGGCGGAAAGCTCATCAGGAAGCAGGAGGAGACCAGCGACAGCCCCGGCCGCGGTCCCACCGCGCGCAGCGCCGCACGCAGGGTCTCGGCGGTGGTGGCGACGGCGCCCATCACCGCGCCGTCGGCCTCGCCGGCCGCCACCAGCAGCGCCGCGAAGTGCAGCGGGTCGCGGGCGAGCCGTGCCGCGTCGTCTGCCGACAGCCCGCGCGCCGCGAGGCGCTCGAGCCAGCAGCGCCGCGAGCCGTGGTGCGCGCGAGTCGGTGGCGGGATCTGCGACCGCGATCCCTTCCAGGCCGAGCGGTGCCGCTGCGGCACGGACGGCCACCTCGTCGCCCACCAAAATCGGTCGGCAGAGCCCCTCGGCGCGCGCCCGTAGCGCCGCCTCCAGCACCCGCGGATCGCCGGGCTCGGCGAGCGCGATCACCGCGCCGCCGTCGCGGGCGCGCACGCGCAGGCGCTCCAACGCGGTCCCGAGCGCGGCGCTCGCGCGCGCCGGGCTCATCGAAGGTGACTCACTTGAGGCGAGCGTGCGCGCAATGCGCGGCCGTCGATGGCAAGTCGCCTCACCGCGCGGCCGACACAAGGTCGCCGCGGAGGCGGGCGCGCAGCTGCTGCGCCGCCGCCTCCACCTCGTCGATCAGGTAGTCGGGGGTCGAGGCGCCGGCGGTGACGCCGAGGACGTCGACGCCGTCGAGCCACTCCGCCTGCAGGTCGTCGGCGCCGTGTACCAGGTAGCTCGGCTTGACGCGGGCGCAGATCTCCCACAGGTGGCGGGTGTTGGCGCTGTTGCGGCCGCCGATGACGAGGATCGCCTCCACCTCGGGGTCCTGCGCCAGGTGCAGCGCCGCCTCCTGGTTCTCCTTGGTGGCGTAGCAGATGGTGTCGGTGCGCGAGACGCTCGCGCCCATCGCCTCGATGGCCGCCGCCACCGCCTCGTACTCCTCGGCGTTGAGGGTCGTCTGGTAGAGGATGCGCACGCCCGGGTAGCTCGCCCAGTCGACCGCCCGCGCCTCTTCCACCGTCGACACCACGTGGTAGGCGGCGGGGTCGAGGTCGTGCGTGTAGCCGATGATCTCGCGGTGCCGGGGGTCGCCGATGAAGGCGAGATGGAGCCCCTGCGCGAGGGCCGCCTGGGCGTCGTCGTGCACGTCGTAGACGAACGGGCAGGTGGTGTCGAGCACCTGCAGGCCGCGGCGCCGCGCCGTGTGCAGGAACGACGGCGGCACGCCGTGGGCGGAGAAGACGATCGTCCCCTCCGCCACCTCGTCGAGCCCCTCGACGGTACGCACGCCGAGCTCTTCCATCTCGTGCACGACGCGCTCGTTGTGCACCACCTGGCCGAGGATGGCGCCGCGACCGCCGGCCGCGGCGAACTTCTTCACCTTGCGGTCGGCGATGCGGACGCCGGCGCAGAAGCCGTACTTCTCGGCCCTCTTGATGCGCACGGGGTCAGTCTACCAGGGGCACCCAGCCACCCCTCGCGCGCCAGCGCTACTGATAACCAGGCGTTGCCGCCGGTGTCGCGTCGGCCACCGCCTGCCCCTGCGCCCGCTGCACGATGCCGCACGCGATGCGCGCGCCGGAGTCGCCCGAGGGCTGTGTCTTGAGGTCGTCCCGGCCCTCGTGGAGGATGACGGCCTTGCCGATCGCATCGTTGGCGCCGCCGCCGCCGAGGGTGAGCATGTCGGTGGTGAAGTCGGCGTTGCCGACGCCGTCGGCGCCCACGTCGACGTTGCCGAAGTCGCCGGCGTGGCGCTCGGGAGCAGCCAGGTCGCCGTGCGGGGCGTTGGTGGGGTTGAAGTGGTCGCCGGCGCTCTTGTAGTCGGGGCCGTCGCAGGTGCCGCCGGCGTGGATGTGGAAGCCGTGCAGGCCGGGCTTGGCGCCCTCGATTCGGGCCACCACGTGCACGCCGCCGGCCTCCTGGGTGAAGGTGACGGTGGCGCTCGCTCCGGCGGGGCCGGAAAGCTGCGCCCCCGCGATGTCGTTGGTCACCGTCGACGCGCCCTCCGCTTCGGCCGGAGTCGGCGCTGCGTAGGCCGTCTCGGACTCCTGCACTACCGTCTCGTCGTCCTTCTTGCAACCGGCGAGCAGCACGCCGGCCGCCAGCAGGGCGCAGCCCGCCAACGAACCGACGTCGATGCGCCCCGTCCACGCTCTCCCTGTACGCATTCCTCGCCTCCTTTGCTCCGCCCCGCCGGCGGGCCCAACCCGACGAGCTCTAGCAACCGCCGTGCCGTGACGCCGGGGCGTCGGCTCAGGCGCCGGCGGAGAGGAGGTCGAGGCGCACGTTGGCAAAGCCGCGCTCGACCTGGATGCGCACCGGGGTCGCCGCGTCGTCCTTGGCCAGCCAGAGGTCGAGGCCGCCCTTCCAGAAACGCTCGCCGGCGGTGCGGACGCCGCGGATGCGGTAGTGGTCGGCGAGGAAGCTGCCGGCGGGGACCGCCACCCGCTCGGTGCCCGCCCTCTGCACCACCACCGGGTAGACCCTGCCGTCGGACCAGATGCGCAGGCGCAGCGGACTGGTCGGGCGGCGGGCGCGGATCAGGTGGATGCCCGAGGCGACGTCGACGACGCCTTCCTCGGCGACCGGGTCGCGGTGCGACTTCTCCTGGCCGCGCCAGCGGTACGACGACCACGCCTGCGCCGTGGTGCCGTCGGCGCGGAGCTCGCCGCCGTAGCGGAAGAACTCGCCGCGGCCGGCCTCGGGCGAGGTGATCTCGAGCTCGGTGATGCGGCCGCCTTCGTTGGGACGGCTGCGCAGCTGCCCGCGCCCCTCGCGCGGCACGACGACGCCGGCGAGCCGGCCGAGGACCCCCCTGAGGCTCCAGTGGTAGTCGAGCGACTCGACCGCCTGCGCGGGCGCGGCAGCGAGCAGCGGCAGCAGCAGCGCGACGGCGAGCAGGGCACGGGCGAGGCGGGGAGCAACGGGGCGCACCATGTCGCTCCGAAAACAATCCGCCGCGGTGGCGGATTCCCGCGCCGCGCCCGCTTCGGCGGCGATGCTCATGCGCTGCCCGCCGCTCATTCGGTAGATACCGGCGCGATGCTCTCGCCCGGCCGCTGCGCCAACGCGGCCTGCAGGGTGTGCCAGGCGAGCGTCGCGCACTTGACCCGCATCGGGTACTCGCGGACGCCGCCCAACGCGGCGAGCTTGCCCAGCGACTCGGTTGCCTCGGCAGCCGTCGAGGGGTCGCCGGTGAGCATGCCGTGCACCTCGTCGAAGAGGAGCTGCGCCTCGGGCACGCTCTTGCCGGCGAGCGCCTCGGTCATCAGCGACGCCGAGGCGGTGGAGATGGCGCACCCCGAGCCCTCGAAGCCGACTCCCGTGAGGCGCTCGCCGTCGAGGGCGACGTAGACCTTCACCTTGTCGCCGCAGAGCGGGTTGTACCCCTCGGCCACGTGGTCGGCGCCGCGGAGCGCGCCGAAGTTGCGCGGCCGCTTGCAGTGGTCGAGGATGACCTCCTGGTAGAGGTCCATCAGGTCCGAGACAGAACCAGGCTCGCTCATCAGGCGAACAGCCTCTGCGCCTTCCGCACGGCGGCGGCGAGGGTGTCGACCTCCTCGCGCGTGTTGTAGACGGCGAAGGAGGCGCGCGCGGTGGCGGCGACGCCGAAGCGCTCCATCAGCGGCTGCGCGCAGTGGTGGCCGGCGCGCACCGCCACCCCTTCGGCGTCGAGGATGGTGCCGACGTCGTGCGCGTGCACGCCTTCGACGAGGAAGGAGAGCACCGATGCCTTGTGCCGTGCCGTGCCGATGAGGCGCACGCCGGGGATGGCGGCCAGCGACTCGGTGGCGTGCGCCAGCAGGTCGTGCTCGTGCGCCGCCACCGCCTCGTGCGGCAGCGACTCCAGCCAGTCGAGCGCGGCTGCGAGGCCGACGGCGCCGACGATGTGCGGCGTGCCGGCCTCGAAGCGCGCCGGCGGCGGCGCGTAGTCGGTCTTGGCGAAGGAGACGTGGAGGATCATGTCGCCGCCGCCCTGCCAGGGCGGCATCGCGGCGAGCAGCTCCTTCCTCCCCCACAGCGCGCCGATGCCGGTGGGGCCGTACACCTTGTGGCCGGAGAAAGTGTAGAAGTCGCAGCCGAGCGCCTGCACGTCGATCGGTAGGTGCGGCGCCGCCTGGGCGCCGTCGACCACCACCGCGGCGCCCACCGCGTGGGCGAGCCGCGACACCTCGGCCACCGGGTTGATGGTGCCGAGGGCGTTGGAGACGTGCACCAGCGCGACGACGCGCGTGCGGGGAGAGAGCAGCCTCGCGAGCTCGTCCATCCGCAGCTCGCCGCGCTCGTCGACGGGCGCCACCACCAGCTTCGCGCCGGTCGCCTCGCAGACGATCTGCCAGGGGACGATGTTGGAGTGGTGCTCCATCTCGGTGAGCAGCACCTCGTCGCCGGCGGCCAGGCGCGGCCGCGCGAAGCACCAGGCGACGAGGTTGAGCCCCTCGGTGGCGCTGCGGGTGAACACCACCTCCGACGGGTCGGGCGCGCCGAGGAAGCGCCCCACCCGCTCGCGAGCCGCCTCGTAAGCGCCGGTGGCGCGCTGCGACAGCGTGTGCACGCCGCGATGCACGTTGGCGTAGCTCTCGCGGTAGAAGCGCGCCTCCGCTTCGATCACGACGTCGGGCTTCTGCGCCGAGGCGGCGCTGTCGAGGTAGACCAGCGGCTTGCCGTTGACCCGCGTCGCGAGGATGGGGAACTGCGCGCGCACCGCCGCGACGTCGAGGGCCGCGGCGGCGGGGGCGGTGGTGCTCATGGCGTCAAATGGCCTGGCGGACCACGTCGCCCTTCGGCAGCCGCGCCAACAGCAGCTCCTCGAGGTCGTGGCGCACCGCCGGGGCCTTGATGCGGTCGATGACGTCGCGCGCGAAGGCGTAGGTGAGCAGGCTCTTGGCCGCCTCTTCGCCGATGCCGCGCGAGCGCAGGTAGAAGACCGCCTCCTCGTCGAGCTGCCCCACCGTCGAGCCGTGGGTGCACTTGACGTCGTCGGCGAAGATGCGCAGCTGCGGGTTGGTGTTGACCAGCGCCTCGTTGGAGAGCAGCAGGTTGCGGTTGGTCTGCTTGGCGTCGGTCTTCTGCGCCCCCGGCAGCACGTGGATGAGGCCGTTGAAGACGGCGCGCGAGCGGTCCTCGAGGATGCCCTTGTAGAGCTCGTGGGAGTCGCAGTGCGGGGCGCGGTGCTCGACGAGCATCTGGTGGTCGACGTGCTGGCGGCCGCGCGTCAGGTAGAGGCCGTTGAGGACGGCGTCGACGCCCTCGCCGTCGAGCACGGCGCGCACGTCCTGGCGCACCAGGCTGCCGCCGGTGACGACGGAGTACGAGGTGGGGTGGGCGCCGCGCGCGCAGTAGAGCTGCTGTAGCCCCACCTGCGCGTTGGTCGCCCCTTCCTGGGCGAGGCGGTAGTGGTCGAACACGGCGTCGGCGCCGACGACCAGCTCGCTCACCGCGACGGCGAGCGTCTCGCCTGGTTGGTCACCGGATTGACCGACGGTGGCATAGCGCTCGACCAGCACCGCGTTGCTGTGCTCCTCGGCGACGACGAGCAGGCGGGGGTAGGAGACGCGCGGCTCGCCGGCGACGCCGGTGGAGAGGAAGAGCACTTGCAGCGGCTTCTCGCAGACGACGCCGCGGGCGACGTGGAGCAGCACGCCGTCTTCGAAGAGAGCCGTGTTGAGGGCGGCGAAGGGGGCGTCGTCGAAGCCGGCGTGACGGCCGAGCAGCTCGGCGGCCGGGTGGCCAGCGGCGATCGCCTCGCGCAGCGAGGCGAAGGTCACCCCCGGCGGCAGGCCCGCGGTGTCCGACAGCTCCGGCGCCACCACCCCGTCGACGACGACGAGGTGCGCGGTGCCGGCATAGAGCCACGGCGCCGCGTCGTCCTTCGTCACCGGCCGCGGCGTCGCGCGCACGAACGCGGTGCGGGCGAGCGGCCCGACGTTGGTGAAGCGCCACGCCTCCTGCCGCATGCTGGGGAAGCCCAGCTCGGCGAAGCGGGCGAAGGCGCGCTCGCGCAGCGCTTGCAGCGCCTCGGGCTCAGCCTCGCGCGCCTCGGCGCGCGCCGCGAAGTCGTCGGCGTAGGGCTGCACCGGCGCGGGCACGGCGCTCGCCGCGATGCCGTCGAGCGGAGCGACCGCGGCCTCCGCGCTCAAGCTCCCGCTCCCACCGGCGCCGCGGTCTTGGCGCCGGCTCCGGCGCGCGCCTCCTGCTCGAGCCAGCCGTAGCCCTTCTCCTCGAGCTCGAAGCGCCAGCTCCTTGCCGCCGCTGCGCACGATGCGGCCGTCGACGAGCACGTGCACGAAGTCGGGCACGATGTAGTTGAGCAGCCGCTGGTAGTGGGTGATCACCAGGAAGGCGCGCTCGGGGCCGCGCAGCGCGTTGACGCCGTCGGCGACGACGCGCAGGGCGTCGATGTCGAGCCCGGAGTCGGTCTCGTCGAGGATGGCGAGGGTGGGGTCGAGCACCGCCATGTGGAAGATCTCGTTGCGCTTCTTCTCGCCGCCCGAGAACCCCTCGTTGACGGGCCGCTGCAGCAGCGACTCGTCCATCTTGACCAGCTTCATCTTCTCGCGCACGAGACGCAGGAAGTCGACGGCGTCGAGCTCGCTCTGGCCGCGGTGGCGGCGGACGGCGTTGAGCGCCGCCTTCAGGAAGTAGGTGTTGGAGACGCCGGGGATCTCCACCGGGTACTGGAAGGCGAGGAAGATGCCCTCGCGAGCGCGGTCCTCGGGGGCCATCTCCAGCAGGTCCTCGCCGCCGTAGAGGACGCGGCCGTCGGTGACGTCGTACTCGTCGCGGCCGGCGAGCACCTGCGCCAGCGTGCTCTTGCCCGAGCCGTTGGGGCCCATGATGGCGTGCACCTCGCCGGGGCCGATCCGCAGCGTGATGCCGCGCAGGATCTCGTTGCCCTCGACCGAGGCGTGAAGGTTCTGGATATCGAGCATCTAACCGTTACTCCTTGGGGCGGCTGACGCAAGCGTCAGCCGACTATTGCTCGGGCGGCTGACGCAAGCGTCAGCCGACGCTCCCTTCGAGCGAAACCTCGAGCAGCTTCTGCGCTTCCACCGCGAACTCCATGGGCAGCTCGCGGAAGACCTCCTTGCAGAAGCCGTTGACGATCAACGAAACGGCGGTCTCGGTGTCGAGCCCGCGGCTGTTGCAGTAGAAGATCTGCTCCTCGCCGATCTTGCTGGTCGACGCCTCGTGCTCCATCTGCGCCGTCGGGTTCTGCACGTCGATATAGGGGAAGGTGTGCGCGCCGCAGTCCTGGCCGATGAGCATCGAGTCGCACTGCGAGAAGTTGCGCGCCCCGTCGGCGCCCTTCAAGATCTTCACCTGCCCGCGGTAGGTGTTCTGGCCGTGGCCGGCCGAGATCCCCTTGCTGACGATGGTGCTCTTGGTGTTCTTGCCGACGTGGATCATCTTGGTGCCGGTGTCGGCCTGCTGGTAGTCGTTGGTCACCGCCACCGAGTAGAACTCGCCGATCGGTGTCGTCGCCGCGCAGGATGACGCTGGGGTACTTCCAGGTGATCGCCGAGCCGGTCTCGACCTGCGTCCACGAGATCTTCGCGCCCTTGCCCGCCGCCAGCCCGCGCTTGGTGACGAAGTTGAAGATGCCGCCCTTGCCGGTCTGCGGGTCGCCGGGGTACCAGTTCTGCACCGTCGAGTACTTGATGGTGGCGCGGTCGAGGGCGTAGAGCTCGACCACCGCGGCGTGCAGCTGGTTCTCGTCGCGCATCGGCGCCGTGCACCCCTCGAGGTAGGAGACGGTGGCCCCCTCCTCGGCGACGATCAGCGTGCGCTCGAACTGGCCGGTGTTCTTGGCGTTGATGCGGAAGTAGGTCGACAGCTCCATCGGGCAGCGCACCCCCTTGGGCACGAAGACGAAGGAGCCGTCGGAGAACACCGCCGAGTTGAGGGCGGCGAAGAAGTTGTCGTTGGGCGGCACCACCGAGCCGAGGTACTTCTTGACCAGCTCGGGGTGCTCGTGGACCGCCTCGGAGAAGGGCATGAAGAGGACGCCCGCCTCCTTGAGCTTGGCCTTGAAGGTGGTCGCCACCGAGACGCTGTCGAAGACCGCGTCGACGGCGACGCCGGCGAGCAGCGCGCGCTCCTGCAGCGGGATGCCGAGCTTCTCGTAGGTCTTGAGGATCTCGGGGTCGACCTCGTCGAGGCTCTTCGGGCCCTTCTTCGGCGGGCCGGCGAAGTAGGAGATCGCCTGGTAGTCGATGGGGCCGTAGTGGACGTTGGCCCAGGTCGGCTCGCTCATCTTCAGCCAGTGGCGGAAGGCCTTGAGCCGCCACTCGAGCAGCCATTCGGGCTCGTTCTTCTTCACCGAGATGGCGCGCACGACGTCCTCGTCGAGGCCGGGAGGGAAGACCTCCTGCTCGACGAGGGTCTCGAACCCTGCCTGGTAGTCGCGCAGCGCGAGCTGCTCGATGGTCTCGGTGGCAGTGGTTGGCATTTACGAAATCTCCTGCAGACGCTCTAAGCGGAGCCGCGGCTCAGCGCACGGCGGCGGCGCGATGGGCGCCGAGCCGCACCAGCTGCTGCGGCACCTGCTGGTCGGCCATGTCCTGGAGCGTGATCTCCTCCAGCGCGCCGCGGATGGCGCGGTTGATCACCTGCCAGTTCGCCTGCACCGCGCAGCGCCCCTGCTGGACGCAGTCGTGCGGGCCGCCCTCGTCGATGCACTCGGTGATGGCGATGGGCCCCTCGAGCGAGCCGATCACCTCGGCGACGGTGATGCGCCCCGGCGGCCGCGACAGGCTGTAGCCGCCCTTGACCCCACGGTGCGAGACCAGCAGGCCGTCGCGAGCGAGCAGCTTGAGGATCTTCGACACCGTCGGCAGCGGCAGCTGCGCCTCGGCCGCCAGCTCGGGGGCATTGAGCTGCCGCCCGGGCTCCGCCGCCATGCGGGAGAGCAGGACGATGCCGTAGTCGGTCTGCTTGGTGATCCTCAGCACTGCTTCGATTGCCTCGGAAGTGGACTAGCTCGGGGATTGGAACAAGAAACAGAACCAGAAAAGTCCTGTTTTCTGCATGATACCCGCATCGCCCCGGCTGTCAAGCCGGAGCGGGAGGCGGGCAAGTCGCCCTACTCTTCCTCGTCCTCCCGCCCCCCCGGCGGCTCGGAGGCGAGGAGCACGGCGATCCAGCGCAGGTCGCGGCTGTTCTCGAAGACGATGCGGGCGATGACGGTGAGCGGGACCGAGAGCAGCAGCCCCACCGGCCCCCACACCCAGCCCCAGAACAGCAGCGAGACGAACACCACCAGCGGCGAGAGGCCCAGCCGGCGGCCGAAGAGCTGCGGCTCGAGGATGTTGCCCAGCCCGAGGTGGAGAGCCGTGAAGAGCGCGGCGATGAGCAGCGTGCGGCCGATGCCGAGGGTGAGCAGCGAGAGCAGCAGGGCGGGCACGGCGGCGATCACCGGCCCGATGTTGGGCACGTAGTTGAAGACGAAGGCGACCAGCCCCCAGAGCAGCGGGAAGTCGAGCCCGATCGCCCAGCAGCCGAGGCCGCTCGCCACGCCCATCACCACCGAGACGAAGGTCTTCATCACCAGGTAGCGCTGCACCTCGAGGCGGATGCGGGCGTACCGCCACAGCGGCTGCACGCGGTTGCCGAGCGCCGCCTGCAGCTTGCCCGGGAAGATCGCCACCTCGAGGAGGATGAAGGCCATGATGGTGACCACCAGCAGCAGGCCGGTGGCGATCGAGACGACGCCCTTGAGCGTGCCGCCGATGAGCTCCACCACCGAGGCGGCGTCGAACAGCCCCTCCTCCACCCAGCGCGCCGCCGGCATGCCGCGCGACTCGCCCCAGGTCACCAGCAGGTCGAGCAGGCCGAGCAGCTGATCGCGGTAGCGCGGCGCGGCGTCGACGAAGCTCGACACCGAGCTCGTCACCAGCATGCCGACGAGCGAGAGCAGCGCCACGTTGGCGAGCACCGCGATGCCGACGGCGGCGCCGTGCGGCACGCGACGGTCCTCGAGCCAGGTCAGCAGCGGCAGCGACAGCAGGGCGAGGAAGAACGCCGCCGCGAACGGCACCAGGATGGGGGCGCCGAGCTTGAGCCCGGCGACCACCACCACCAGGCTGGCCAGGTTGAGCAGGTGCTGCGAGGCGCGGCCTGATTCCATACCGGCGGGTGCTGGCGGAGCTTACACCGCTGCCGGCGCGGGCTCGGGAGGCGGCGCTTCGGTCGCCGCCGCCTGCGCCGCACGCCGCCCCTCCTCGACGTCGACGCGCAGCAGCAGCGCCCCACCGACGACGAAGAAGACGACGATGCCGAGGATGGCCGCGTGCGACGAGCCGGTCGCCGCCACCACGCCGGCGAACACCAGCGGCCCGAGGATGCCGGCGAACTTCTCGAACACCGAGAAGAAGCCGAAGAACTCCGACGAGCGCTGCGGCGGCACGAAGCTGGCGAACAGCGAGCGTGACAGCGCCTGCACACCGCCCTGCACCGTCGCCACCATCAGGCCGAGCACGACGAACCCGGCGGCGCTCTTGACGAAGTAGGCGTACACCGAGATGACGACGTAGATGCCGAGGCCGAGCAGCAGCGCTCGCTTGGCGCCGATCCTGGCGCCGAGCAACCCGAACAGCAGCGCGAACGGCATCCCCACGAACTGCACGGCGACGATGGTGGCGATGACGGTGTTGGCGGGCACGCCGAGGTCGGTGGCGAAGGTGGCCGCCATGCGCACGATGGTGCCGACGCCGTCCATGTAGATGGCGACGGCGACGAGCAGCAGAAACGCTTGGCGGTACAGCCGCAGGTGGCGGAAGGTGGTGGCGAGCTCGCGCACGGCGAGCCGCGGCAGCGCGCCGAGCCGCACGCGCGGGCCGTTGCGCGGCGGCTCCGGCACCCAACGGAACACCGGCAGCGAGAACAGCGCCCACCACACCGCGGTGAACACGAACGAGGCACGCATGGCGGCGAAGGCGTCCGCGAAGCCGAAGACCTGCGGCTTGGCGATGGCGACGAGGGCGAAGAGCAGCGCCACGCCGCCGCCGAGGTAGCCGAGTGCGTAGCCGGCGGAGGAGAGGCGGTCCATCTCCTCTTCGCGGCGCTCGGCCCCGACGAGGTGCGGAAGCAGCGAGTCGTAGAAGACGAGGCTGCCGACGATGCCGATGTTGGCGACGACGAAACAGGCGGAAGCGAACCCCCACTGCCCCTCGCCCACCAGCGCCGTCGCCGCGGTGGCCGCGACGCCGAGACCGGTGAACAGGGCGAGGAGCAGCTTCTTGGCGCCCAGCGCGTCCGCCGCCACGCCCAGCAGCGGCGACAACACGGCCACCACCACGAGCGCCAGCGTGGTGGCATTGGCGTGGCGGATGGCTGCCGCTCCCTCCGGCGCGCCGGCGGCGGCGTAGCGGCCGAAGAAGACCGGGTACACCGCCGTCACCACGATGGTGTAGAAGGCCGAGTTGGCCCAGTCGTAGAGCCCCCAGCCGAGCAGCGGCTTGCTGCCGAGGCCGAGGCGGGCGAGCAGGCGCCGCATCAGGCGCCGACCTTCCCCACCGCGGGCGTAGGCGTCGGCGTCGGTGCCCGGCCCGCTTCCATGCGCCCGCGCAGCTCGCGCCAGCGCTCGGCGTCGACGGCGCGCATCTTCCCCACCGGCACCAGGTGCTCGACCGGGGCGAACTCGTCGCGCAGCACCTCGGCCGCCGATGTCTCGCCGGTCGGCACCTCGAGCGCGAGCAGCGTCGAGAGCGAGGGCTCGAACGACCACCGGCGGTCGAGCTCACGGGCGCGCGCCTGCAGGTCGGGCAGGTAGCCGACCGCGCCCGGCCCGGCGATCACCAGCACGTTGCTGGCGCCGCGCGCGTGGAAGGCGCGGGCGGCGGGGAACGAGTGCCTGACGGTGCTCCAGATGGCGCGCGAGAACTCGTCGTCGAGCCCCCCCGCGAGGTTGAGCGCGAAGACGCCGTCGTCGCTCAGGTGCCGCGCCACCTCGCCCATGAACTCGGCGGTGGCGAGGTGGAACGGCACCGACAGGCCGACGTAGGTGTCGGCGACGATGAGGTCCCAGCGCTCGTCGCTGTTGGCGAGGAAGCGCCGGGCGTCGTCGACGTGAACGCGCGAGCGCGGCCCGTCGGCGAAGCCGAAGAAGCGCCGCGCGAGCCGCGGCACCTCGGGGTCGACGTCGACGTAGTCGACGCTGAGGCCGTCGATGCGCCGCTGCAGGTAGATGCCGACGCTCCCCGACCCCATGCCCAGCATCAGCGCCCGCTGCATGCGAGGCGCGAAGAGCGCCGTCACCGCGACCGAGCGCGCGTAGGCGAGGCCGGGCTCGCCCGTGGCGCGCATCACCGCGCTGTGCAGCGTGCCGTTGCTGGTGAGGAAGCGGCGCTCGTCGACGTCGCCGACGGTGAGGTTCTGGTAGGGCGTGATCCCCGAGTAGAGCGTCAGCGGCGGCAGCGGCGGCTCGCGCACGCCCTTGACCGCGGTCGCCAGCAGCAAGGCGCCGGCGAGCGTGTAGCTCCACGCCTCGCGCCGCCCCGAGCCCGCCATCGCCACCAGCGCGGTCAGCGTGGTGAGCCCGACCAGCAGCGCCAGGAGCGGCTGCAGCCGCAGCAGCGGGATGAGCACGAACGTGCAGCCGAGCGTGCCCACGAGGCTGCCCGCGGTAGAGAGCGCGAAAAGTCGCCCGGCGGTGTCGCCGAGCGCGGCGAGGTCGCGCGCGGCGAGTCGAATGGCATAGGGCGAGACGGTGGCGAGCAGCAGGCTCGCCGGCCCGAACAGCAGCGTCGTGGCGAGCAGCGTGCCGCCCGGCGAGCCGCCCGTCAACCGCCCCAGCCAGCCGACCAGCGGCTGCCCGGCGAAGAGCAGCAGCGCCTGCGACAGCGCCGCGAGCAGCACCAGCCTGCCCAGCGCCGGCAGCGACGGCTCGCGGTCGGCGAGGCGGCCGCCCAGCCGGTAACCGACCGCGAGCGCCGCCAGGAAGACGCTAATGATCGAGCCCCAGACGTAGACGCTGTTGCCGAACGCCGGCGCCAGCACGCGGCTGGCGAGGATCTCGAGCGCCATGATCACCGCGCCGCAGGCGGCGACCACCCAATAAAAACGGAGACGCGGCAAGCGCAGGCGCGCCAGCCGCTCGCGGCCGCCGGTCGCGGCGCGCTCGGCGGCGGCGGTGCGCGCCACCAGCGCCTCGCTCAAGCGCGCGCGCCCGCGCGGTGGGCGTCGACCAGCTGCTCGACCACGGCGGGCTCGGCGAGCGTCGTGATGTCGCCCAGCTCCTCGTACTCGCCGGCGGCGATCTTGCGCAGGATGCGGCGCATGATCTTCCCCGAGCGCGTCTTCGGCAGCCCCGGAGTCACCTGGATGCGATCGGGCGTGGCGATGGGGCCGATGGCGTGGCGCACCTGCTCCTTGAGCGCGCCCACCAGCTCCTCGGCGTCCCACTGGTCCGCCTCCGGCTTGCAGATCACGTAGGCGTAGATGCCGGTCCCCTTGATGTCGTGCGGGAACCCTACCACCGCCGCTTCGGCCACCAGCGCGTGGGCGACGAGCGCGCTCTCGATCTCGGCGGTGCCGAGGCGGTGGCCGGAGACGTTGAGCACGTCGTCGACGCGGCCGGTGATCCAGTAGTAGCCGTCCTCGTCGCGCGTGCAGCCGTCGCCGGTGAAGTACAGGCCGGGGAAGCGCGAGAAGTAGGTGTCGCGGAAGCGCTGGTGGTCGCCGTAGATGGTGCGCGCCTGCCCCGGCCACGGCCCGCGCATGCAGAGGTTCCCCTTCGCCGGGTTGCCGGCGATCTCCTTGCCCTCGTCGTCGACGAGCACCGGGTCGACGCCGAAGAAGGGCAGCGTCGCCGAGCCCGGCTTGGGCGCGATGGCGCCGGGCAGCGGCGTGATCATGATGCCGCCGGTCTCCGTCTGCCACCAGGTGTCGACGACGGCGCAGCGCCCGTCGCCAACCACGTCGTGGTACCACCGCCAGACCTCGGGGTTGATCGGCTCGCCGACGGTGCCGAGGATGCGCAGCGACTTGCGCGAGTGCTTCTTGACCGGCTCGTCGCCGGCCCGCGCGATGGCGCGGATGGCGGTGGGCGCGGTGTAGAAGATGGTGACGCCGAGGTCGTCGACGAGCCGCCAGTAGCGGCTCGCGTCGGGGTAGAGCGGCGTCGACTCGAACATCACCGTCGTGGCGCCGTTGCACAGCGGCCCGTAGAGGATGTAGCTGTGCCCGGTCACCCAGCCGACGTCGGCGACGCAGGCGTAGACGTCGTCCTCGTGGAGGTCGAAGACGAGCTTGTGGGTGAGCGCCGCCTGCAGCAGGTAGCCGGCGGTGGTGTGCAGCACGCCCTTGGGCTTGCCGGTCGAGCCCGAGGTGTAGAGCACGTAGAGCGGGTCCTCGCTGCTCATCCACTCGGTGGGAGCGTAGGGGCGCTCGCGGTGCACCTCGTCGGCGAGCCAGAGGTCGCGCCCCTCGCGCATCGCCACGGCGGCGCCGGTGCGGCGCACGACGAGCACGTGCTCGACGAAGTCGAGGCCGGCGATGGCGTCGTCGCTGGTCGCCTTGAGCGGGATCTTCTTGCCGCCGCGCAACCCCTCGTCGGCGGTGATCAGCAGCTTGCAGTGGGCGTCGAGGATGCGGTCGCGCAGGCTCTCGGCCGAGAAGCCGGCGAACACCACCGAGTGGATGGCGCCGATGCGGGCGCAGGCGAGCATCGAGTAGGCGAGCTCGGGCACCATCGGCAGGTAGATGCAGACGCGGTCGCCCTTCTTGACGCCGAGCCGGCGCAGCACGTTGGCGAGCCGCCCCACCTCGCGGTAGAGCTGCCGGTAGCTGACGCGCTCGTACTCGCCCGCCTCGTCCTTCGCCCAGATGATGGCGGTGCGGTCGCCGCGCGTGGCGAGGTGCCGGTCGACGCAGTTGTAGCAGGCGTTGAGCCGGCCGCCGAGGAACCAGCCGAAGTCGACCTCGTGGAAGTCGCCGTCCACGACGGTGTGGAAGGGGTGGAACCAGCTGAGCAGCTCGGCCTGCTTCGCCCAGAAGCCGGCGGGATCTTCGAGCGACTCGCGGTGGAGGCGCTGGTACTCCTCGACCGAGCCGACGTGCGCGCGCCGCGCGATGTGTTCTTTGACCGGCAGTGCCTCGCTCATAGGGCAAGGCTAAGCGCGCGCGCCGCCCGCGGCAAGAGCCGCCCCACACGCAACACGGCCCGGGACTCTCGCCCCGGGCCATGACCGTCGAGCGCGACACGGGCTCTCGGCTGCGGCTGGTCCCTCAGTTCTTCGCCGGCGCCGCCACCGACGCCGGCTTCGGCGGCACCGGGAAGCCGCGCTCTTCGAGCAGGGCCGAGACCTCCGGGTCGCGGCCGCGGAACTTGCGGTAGAGCTCGGCCTGGTCGACGGAGTCGCCGGCGGCGAGCATCGCCTTCATCTTCGCCGCCACCGCCGGGCTCCAGACGTCGCCGGTCTCCTCGAAGGCCTGCCAGCCGTCGGCGGCCATGGTGTCGGACCAGAGGTAGCTGTAGTAGCCGGCGGCGTAGCCCTCGCCGGTGAAGAGGTGGTTGAAGTGCGGCAGTGCGGTGGCGCATCGCGACCTCGCGCGGCATGCCGATGCGGGCGAGGTCCTCGCGCTCGAAGGCGTCGGGGTCGACCTTGCCGTCGGGCAGGCTGTGCAGGTCCATGTCGACGATGGCCGCCGACAGGTACTCGGCGGTGACGTAGCCCTGGTTGAAGGTGCGCGAGCGCTGCACCTTCTCGACCAGCGCCTTGGGCATCGGCGCGCCGGTCTGGTAGTGGCGGGCGTAGCGGTCGAGCACCTCGGGCGTCAGCACCCAGTGCTCGTGCACCTGCGAGGGGAACTCGACGAAGTCGGTCGCCGTGTTGGTGCCGGCGAGGCTCTGGTAGTGTGACGTTGCTGAGCAGGTCGTGGAGCGCGTGGCCGAACTCGTGGAACAGCGTCTCGGCGTCGTCGAGCGAGATGAGCACCTTCTCGCCCGGCTTGCCCTTGACGAAGTTGTTGTTGTTCGACACCAGCGGCACGATCTCGCCGCCGAAGCGGGCCTGCTGCCGGTAGGCGTTCTCCCACGCGCCCGAGTTCTTGCCCGGCCGCGCGAAGTAGTCGCCGTAGAAGAGGCCGACGAGCTTGTCGCCCTCCTTGACCTCCCACACCCGCACGTCGGGGTGGAAGACCGGCACCTTGCCGGTGATCTCGGTGAGCGTCAGGCCGTAGAGCCTTGTTGGCCATGAACATCGAGGCCTCGATCATGCTGTCGAGGTCGAAGTAGGGCTTGAGCTCGTTCTGGTCGACGTCGTACTTCGCCTTGCGCACCTTCTCGGCGTAGTAGAGGTAGTCCCAGGGCTCGATCGTGAGGCCGGGCGTCTCCTTCTGCGCCAGCGCCTGCAGGTCGGCGACCTCCTCCTTGACCCGCGCCACGGTGGGCTTCCACACGGTTTCCATCAGCGCGCGGGCGCGCTCGGGCGTCGCCGCCATGGTGTTGGAGAGCTTCCACGCCGCGTAGTTGGGGTAGCCGAGGAGCATGCGCCTTCTCGGCGCGCAGCGGCAGGATCTTGGCGATGGTGGCGTTGGTGTCGTTCTCGTTGCCGTTGTCGCCGCGGCTCTTGAAGGCCTTCCACACCTTCTCGCGCAGGTCGCGCCGCGAGGAGTAGGTGAGGAAGGGGTCGACGACTCGAGCGGGTGTTGACCACCGCCCACTTGCCGGCGAGCTTGCGCTCCTCGGCGGCGGCCTTGAGCCCGTCGACGATCGTCTGCGGCAGGCCGGCGAGGTCGGCCTCGGAGTCGAGCACGATCCAGCTGTCCTCGTCGGCGAGCACCTTCTGGCCGAAGTCGGTGTAGAGGCCGGCGAGCTCCTGGTTGATCGCCGACAGCCGCTCCTTCTCCTTGGGCCCGAGCTTGGCGCCCAGGCGCGAGAAGTTGTTGTAGGTGCGCCACAGCAGGCGCGCCTGCTCGGGCGAGAGCTTGGCCTTCTCCGGCGAGTCCCACACCGCCTGCACGCGGGCGAAGAGGGCGCCGTCGAGCAGGATCTCGTCGCTCGCCGCGGCGAGCTTCGGCGACCACTCGCGCTCCACCGCCTGGAACGCCTCGTCCTTGAGGCTGCTCGACCAGGTGCCGTACATCGAGGCGACGCGCTGGTAGGAGGAGCCGGCGCGCTCGAGCGCCTCGATGGTGTTGGCGAAGGTGGGCGGCTCGGGGTTGGCCTTGATCGCCGCGATCTCGGCGCGCCGCTCGGCGAGCGAGGCCTCGAGCGCCGCCGGGAAGAGCGCGGGCTTGATCTGGTCGAACGGCGGGCACGCCGCCGTAGGGGCCGGCCCAAGGGCCGAGCAGCGGGTTGGCGGCCACCGCCCCCGTTGCCGCGGGCGCGACGGCTGCGGCGGCGTCGGGCTTGGTGTCGGCGGCTTGGAGCATGGCGGGGATCATGGCGCAGAGCAGCGCGGCGGCGAGGACCTTGGGCATGCGTGGGTACTCCGTCGAAGTGGCGTTTGAGACGAGCGCGACGCGGCGGCCGGCGCTCGCGGGCCCGGGGGTGGTGGCTCCTGGGCGGTGATACGGCTGAGGCGGCGGCGGGTTGCTCCCGCCCTTCCGGTTGAAGCGCGGGCGACGGTCATTCTATTTCCACCCGTGAGCCCGTGCGCGGCGGCTCTGCGCTCTCATAGAGTGGACGTCAGGAGCCCACCTCTGCGATCTGGATCACACCAAAGAGAGGAGAGTCCATGCCACGCCACGGTTCGCTCGTCCGTTCCACCCGCCGCGCCCGCTCCCTCCGCCTGCCACTCCTCGCTCTGACGTTGCTGGCGCTGCTCGGCGCCAGCGCGGCGCGGGCTCAACCCTTCGACGCCTGGTTCGTGCTCACCGGTGATCCCGCCAACGGGTGGGTGAACGTGCCCGACAGCGCCTCACTCGACATCACCGGCCACTTCACCTTCGAGGCCTGGGTGTCGATCAGCAACAGTGTCAGCGGTGAGGACTGCCGCAGCATCGCCGGCAAGCAATTTACGACGGCCTGGTGGATCGGCCAGTGCAACGTCGGCGGCCAGCCGACCCTGCGTTCGTACCTCAAGGGCAGCGCCTCGCTACGGCAAGGCGGCATCATTCCGCGCAACGTGCTCACGCACATTGCCGTGGTCTACAACGGCGTCCAGCGCCTGCACTACATCAACGGCGAGCTGGCGGCGAGCTTCGCCGAGTCCGGCTTGCTGCCGACCAACGGCCAGCCGCTGCAGATCGGCAGCGACGTGTCCTGGGTGCACTCGCCGTCCGGCCTCATCGACGAGGTGCGACTGTGGAACGTTGCCCGCACGACCGCGGAGATCCGCGCCAACCTCAACAAGCGGATCGGTGCGCAGCCCGGCCTGGTGGCGCGGTGGACGCTCGACGGCAACGGCAACGACGTGGTGAGCAGCAACGACGGCACCGTCCAGGGCTCGGGCACCGGTTTCCTCACTTTCCCCGCCGGCCTGCCCTGCACCGCCAGCACGGCTTCGGCGCTGTGCCTGCAGGACCGCTTCATCATCACCACCAAGTGGCGCACCAACCCGACGCCCGGCACGCCCACCGACGGCAACGGCGGGGTGGCCGTCGCCGGCGACAACTCCGGCATCTTCTGGTTCTTCTCCCCCGACAACTGGGAGGTGATGGTCAAGGCGATCGACGGCTGCGGCCTCAACGCTCGCTACTGGATCTTCTCCGCGTCCGCCACCAACGTCTTCTACCGCATGGAAGTCTTCGACAGCGAACGTTTCGAGCAGAAGGTCTACTTCAACTACGCCGGGCCGCCGGCACCGGCATTGAACGACACCGACGCCTTCGCCACCTGCCCGTAGACGGGCGCGCATCGACGCCTCCGCGAGTTGCGGCGCGGCGGCTAGCATTCGCCGGTGCGCCGCACACGACGTTTCTCGGCGATCGTCGGCTCGGTCCTGCTCGCCACCGCGGCGAGCAGGACCGGTTCCGCGGCGACGAAACCGCGGCTCGAGATCGAGGCGCCGCCGGCGCTGATCGGGGCGGCGACGGAGCTTCGCTGGTCGCCGCAGCGGTGGGACGGCGCGACCGCGCTCGTCGGGTTGGAGGACGCGGGCGCGCCGATCCACGTGCTGCTGGTGCCCGAAGAGGCGCCGCTCGCGCAACGGACGCCGCGGTGGATCACCGGCTTCGCGGTGGCCGAGCGCGACACCGTCGTGCTGCTGCCGGGCCGGGTGCTGTCGTATCCGCACGACTCGCTGGGCGCCCTGCTCACCCACGAGGTGACGCACGTGCTGCTCGCGCGCGCCGCGGGCGGGCGTGAGCTGCCGCGCTGGTTCCAGGAGGGAGTGGCACTGCTCGCGGCGCGCGAGTGGGCGTTCGATGACCGCGAGCGCCTGCTGCTGGGCGGCGTCACCGGCGTGCCGCCGTCGATGGCCTCGCTGCAGCGCGCCTTCGACGGCGAGGGCTACTCGATCCAGACCGCCTACGCGATAGCCGGCGCGCTGGTGCAGGAGCTGGTGCGCGAGCACGGGCGCGAGGTGGTGGCGCGCATCGCGGCGGAGACCGCGCGCGACGAATCCTTCGCGGCGGCCTTCCGCACCGCCACCGGCGACTCGCTCGGCGACTTCGAGGCGGGCTTCTGGCGGCGCTTCCGCTGGCGCTATCGCTGGGTGCCGTTCCTCACCAGCGGCGCCACGCTGTGGCTCGGCGTCACCGCGCTCGCGCTGCTCGCCATGGCACGCCGCCGTCAGCGCGACGCGGCGATCCGACTGCGCTGGGACGAGGAGGACCGGTTGGCGATGGCGGCCGCCGCCCGACCGACGACCCCCACGACGAGCGACGAGGACCTCGCCTCGCCGTGAGGGCCGCACTAGCAAGCCCAGCCCGAACGGCGAGCCTGGGCCACGCCAGGCCTCGAGGGACTAATCGACCGCGAGCTCCAACAGCTCCACCGGCAGGGAGGAGAGCAGCGCGACGTCGATGCCCGCCGGAGGGTTGGTCGTCCCGTGGTTGGTGTTCGTGGTGGAGAGCGCGGCACCGATGCCTCCGCCGGTGGGAGCGAAGACTCGGATCTGGTTGGCCAGCGAGTCCGACACGTAGAGCAGGTTGTTGGTGTCGAAGGCCATGTACTCGACCAGGCTGGTGGGGATGCCGTTGTTGTTCGAGCCAACGAGCGTCAGCTGGCACGAGCCATTCATGGTGAAGAGGGTGAACTGCGTGCCGAACCCGCCGACGGCGACCAGCGAGCCGTCCGCGGCGATGGCGCCGTAGCGCGGCGCGGTGCTGGCGGTTCCGGTGTTGGTCGCGGTGATGGTGCCGCCGACGGACACCGTGAAGCCCTGAACCGTGGCGGTGTTGCCCGATCCCGCGAAGCCGCAGTTGTTCGGCGCGATGCGCATGCCGCGGACGTTGGACACGGCGATCGTGTTGACGGCAGCCGTGCCCGGCAGCCGGGACGGCAGGATCGGCACGCAGCCCACGTTGTTGGTGTTGGTCCCGGTGAGGCAGAGGTGGGTGCCGGTGCCGGCACCGATGACCTCGGCGTCGCGTAGCAAGTCGAAGCCGGTGATGGCGACGGTGCCCGCGTTGGTGACCGTGGGCCCCCCGCCCCCCGCCGTGCAGCTCACCGTGAAGGTGACCACGTTGGCGGTTCCCGCGACGGCGAGCGGTACGTAGAGCGCACCGCCGTCCGGCGCCCAGGCGAGGGACTGCACGCCGGCGCCGGCGGTGAAGACCGCACCGATAGCGGGCGAGGCGACGCCCGCCGCGTCGACGAACCAGATGGTGACGTTGTTGGTGAAGTTGTTCGTCGCCGCGATCATCGAGCAGCCGGAGGTCGACTTGAACAGTCGCACCTGGTTGAACGCCAGGCTGGTCGTCAGGCCCGTCGTCGAGCCGCCGGTCGGCAGCTCGGCGTTGTAGGTCATGGTCGGGCTGTTGAAGTTGGCGTTGATGAGCTGGTGTGGAACATCGTTGTTGCCGGCGAAGACGCGCGTCTGGGCAATCGCCGCCGGGCCGGCGAGGGCCGCGAGCAGCGCGTAGGCGGCCAGCTGCAGGGTGGCTGAGCGACGGCACGTCACGGCGCGGTCTCCGCGAGCGTCACGGTCAGCGCCGCCGCCGTTCCCGAGGTCGAGCCCTTGGCGGTCCCCTTGTCGGCGACCACCGCGATCCGCTCGGAAGTGGTGCTGACGGTGACTTTGCCCTGAGCGTCCGTCCGGCCCACCGCATCCATCTCGTCGGCGGCGACGAGAACGCGGGCGTCGGCAACCGGCGCGCCGTTGTGCATCACCACGATGGTCACGGTGCGCTGCGCCGCCAGGATGGGCGCCGACACTGCCAGCATCAACAGGAGACCAAACCCACCGGTTCGGAGTCGCCTCATGAAGTACCTCCTCGAACGATTTCGACGGACATTAGCAAGCTCGCGGCCTGAGCGCCACGCCCGCGGCGCAGCTCACCCTTCCGCGGCCGGCAGCCGCAGCAGGGCGCGGCACCCCGGGCCGTCGTCGCGGTTGCCCAGCGTCAGCGTGCCGCCGTGAGCCTCGGCGATCTGGCGCGACAGGGCCAGGCCGATGCCGGTGCCGCCCTGCTTGGTGGTGAAGAAGGGGACGAAGAGGTTCGCCGACGCCGGCAGCCCCGGCCCCTCGTCCTCCACCCACAGCTCGACGCCGTCGCCGCGTGCCTCCCAGCCGAGCCGCACCACGCCCCCGGTCTCGAGGGCCGCGTCGGCGGCGTTGCGCACCAGGTTGATGAGCAGCTGCTCGAGCTGGCCGGGGTCCGCCTCGACCGGCACCTGCGGTCCCGGCGCCACCACGACCGGCAGCCGCGTCTCCAGCGCCGCCGCCGCGCGCGCACAGCTCGGCGAGGCCGACGCGCTCGAGCCGCGGCGGCGGCAGCTGAGCGAGACGCGAGTAGCCGGCGAGGAAACGCGCCAGGCTCGCCGCCCGCTGCTCGATGACGGCGAGGCCGCGCGCGAGGTCCTCGTCGCGGTCCTCCGGCGGCGGCCGGCGCTCGAGGATGCGCTGCAGCGTCGCCGCCATCGACTTGATCGGCGCCAGCGAGTTGTTGAGCTCGTGGCCGAGGACGCGGATGAGGCGCTGCCAGGCCTTGCGCTCCTCCTCGCGCAGGGCGTGCGAGAGGTCGGCGACCACCAGCAGCCGGTGCGGCAGCCCCTCCTCGCGGAAGACGCTGCGCCGCACGCCCCAGGTGCCCCAGCCGCCGGGGAAGAGCCGCTCCAGCGTCTGGTTGGTCGGCCCCTCGAGCGCGTCGCCGAGGCCGAGCTCCGCCGCAGGCCGGCCGAGCAGCCGCCGCGACGGCTGCGCCAGCAACAGCTCGCCGGCGCGGTTGACCAGGCGCAGCTTCCCTTCCGGGTCGAAGGCGAACACCGACACGTCGATGCTCGCCATCACCCGCCGCAGCAGCGCGCTGGCTTCGAGCGCCCCGAGCCGCTGCGTCTTCAGCGTCTCGGCGAGGTCGTTGAGCTCGCGGAACACGGCGTCGAGCGCGTCCCCCGGCGGTCCGCGGCGGGCGCGGATGGCGAAGTCCTCGCGCCGCAGCGCCTCGAGCAGGTTCGCCACCGTGCGCAGCGTGTAACCGACGCGCTCGCGCAACAGCCAGGCCAGCCCGCCCCACGCGGCGAGGAGCATGACGCTGAGGACGACCTGCGACGTCCGCCCCCACGGCCCGATCCACAGCATCACCAGCGCGGCAGCGAGCCCCGGCGCCCCCGCACCGAGCGCGAGCAGCAACAGCCGATTCTCGTAGCGCAGGCGCCTCACGGCTACGGACCGCCGCGCTTCCAGGTCTCCGGATGACGCTTACCGTGCAGGATCCGCAGGATGACGACCGCGTCGTTCTCGGGCAAGTAGTAGACGAGGTACGGGAACACGGGTAGCGCCGCGCGGCGGACTCGAGCCCTCACGATCGGGAACGCGCGCGGATGCTGCAGGATCGTGGCGAGCGTGGCCGCGAGCTCCGCCGCGAGCCGCGACTCGAGCTCGGGAGAGTGCGCGGCGTACCAGGCCCGCGCCTCTTCGACGTCGCGGCGAGCGACGGCGCGATAGCGGAGCTTCACGCTCGCGGACGACGGAGCCAGTCGAGTAGCTCCTCGCCCGGCAGCGCTCCCGCGGGATCGCTCTCGTGCTCCGCGAGGGCTTCGGCGACCAGCGGCCAGTGCCAATCGGGGACGCTTGCGGGATCGACCTCGCCGCTGCTCTCCCACAGCTCCGCAGCCAACTCCCGGAGCTCCTCGGGCGAAAGCTCCTCGAGAGCGCGCGCCTTGATCTCGGCCTTGGTCACAAGCGCAGTGTACGCGCCTCCGAAACCGCGTCAAGGCGACTCTCGCCGAGACTCACTCCACCTCCGGCTCCGGGGGCCGCTCGTGCTTCTCGAGCCGGCGATAGAGCGCGCTCCGCGACAGCCCGAGCGCGCTGGCGGCCTGGCTGACGTTGCCTCCGTAGCGATCCAAAGCCTTCTTGATCAGGTGCTCTTCGACCTCTTCGAGGGTCATCTCCTCGAGGCCACGCGACGCCGGAGTGCCTTCGAGGCCGAGGTCGACGGCGCTGATCTTGGTGCCGCGCGCGAGCAGCACCGCGCGCTCGACGGCGTGGTCGAGCTCGCGCACGTTGCCGGGCCACGAGTGGCGCTCGATGGCTCGCACGGCACCTCCGTCGAAGCCGGCAACTTCCTTGCGGTATCGCTTCGCGTGGGCGGCGCGGAAGCGCTCGGCCAGCGGCAGCAGGTCCTCGCGGCGGTCGCGCAGCGGCGGCAGCTGGATCTCCACCGTGCGGACGCGGAAGTAGAGGTCGCGGCGGAAGCGCCCCTCCGCCCACCTCGGTCGCCAGGTCGGCGTTGGTGGCGGTCAGCAGCCGCACGTCGGCGGAGCGCGTACGCGAGCTGCCCACCGGCTCGAAATCGCCGCTCTCCAGCACGCGCAGGAGCTTCGTCTGCTGCGTCGGCGGCACGTTGGCGATCTCGTCGAGGAACAGCGTGCCGCCGTCGGCGAGCTCGAAGCGGCCGACGCGGTCGGTCTTGGCGTCGGTGAAGGCGCCGCGCACGTGGCCGAAAAGCTCGCTCTCGAACACCGTCGCCGCCAGGCCGCCGACGTTGACGGTGACCAGCGGCTTGCCGGCGCGCGGCGAGCAGGCGTGGAGCAGCCGCGCCACCAGCCCCTTGCCGGTGCCGTTCTCGCCGGTGATCAGCACGTTGGCATCCGAGGGGCCGACGCGCTCGATCATCTCGAGCACCGGCTGCATGGCGCGCGACTGCGCCACGAAGTCGGTCGCCCCCTCGCCGCGCAGCAGGCGGTTCTCGGCCTCCAGGCCGCGGCTCTTGCGCAGCGCCGCGGCGAGCGCCAGCTGGTTGGCGACGATCGACAGCAGGCGGTCGTTGTCCCACGGCTTCTCGACGAAGTCGCGGGCGCCGAGGCGGATCGCCTCCACCGCCAGCTCGATCGTCCCCCACGCCGTCATCGCCACCACCGGCAGCTCCGGCGCGCGCTCGCGCACGCGCTCGAGCAGCTGCAGCCCCTCCTGTCCCGAGGTGGTGTCGCGGGCGTAGTTGAGGTCCATGAGCAGCAGGTCGGGCTCCTGCTGCGAGATGGCGCGCAACACCTCGTCGGGCGAGCCCGCGGTGCGTGTCGCGTACCCCTCGGCCTTGAGGAGCAGGCGCAGCGCCTCGAGGACGTCCGGCTGGTCGTCGGCGAGCAGCAGGGTGGCGGATCCGGTGCGGCTCATCTCGTGCGGCTCATGACCCGCCCCGCATCCTAGTGCCCAAGGGTCAACTCCGCCCTCACGCGTCACTCCTCGCGCAGCGCGGTCAGCGGGTCGATCCGCGCCGCGCGGCGCGCCGGCAGCCAGCCGGCGACGAGCGAGACCGCGAGCACCAGCGCCGCCACGGTGCCGAGGACGAGCGGATCGCCAGGGCCCACCTCGTAGAGCAGTCCGCGAAGGAAACGGGTGACGGCGAGAGCGGCGACGATCCCGGCGGCGATCCCGCCCAGGGCCAGCGCCGCGCTCTCGCCGAGCACGACGTTGCGGATGTCGGCGCCGCGGGCGCCGAGGGCGACGCGGATGCCCACTTCATGGGTGCGGCGCCGAACGGTGTAGGAGATGACGCCGTAGAGGCCGACCGTGCCGAGGGCGAGCGCGGCCAGCGCGGCGACGCCCAGCACCACCATGACGAACACGGTGCGCGACGCCGAGCGGGCGACCACCTCCTCCATCGTGCGCATCGCGGCCAGCGGCAGGTGAGGGTCGAGCTCGCGCACCACCGCGCGCAGCGCCGGCGCCAGCGCGTCCGGCGGCAGGCTGGTGCGTACGACGAGCGTGCCGTAGCTCGGCCGCAGGTCGGGGTCCACCGCCGCGGCGAGGACGGGGAGGTAGACGATCTCGGCCGGCTCGCCGCCGACGCGTTCGCGCGGCACGTCTCCGACGACGCCCGCGACCGTCGCCCACGGCGGCTCCTCGCCGGCTGCGGCGACGCCGCGGCGAATGCGCCGGCCCACGGCATCGCGGCCCGGGAAGAGGCGTCGCGCGGCCGCCGTCGAGAGCCACACCGGCCGCTCCACCTCACCAGCCGCCTCGGGGCCGCGGCCGCGGACCACCGGCACGCCCATCGCCGCGAAGTACCCGGGGGTCGCGTGGTAGACGCTCACCGCCCGCCGCGTCTCGTGCGGGCGGTCCTCGACCTCGACGGCGAGGTCGTGGAAGGCGCCCTGGGGGACCAGCGGCAGGCTGCTCGCCATGCCCACCGCGTCGACGCCCGGCAGGGCGGCGACGCGCTGGCTCAGCGCCTCCCAGAAGCGCCGCGTCTCTTGGTAGGTGCCATAGGCCGTGCGCGGCAGCGCGAGATCGGCGGTGAGCACGCCGGCGGAACGGAAGCCGGCATCGGCGCGGGTGAGAAGCCAGAGGCTGCGCGCGAGCAGCGCCGAGCCCGACAGCAGCGTCAGCGCGAGCGCCACCTGGGCCGCCACCAGCAGCCGGCGCGTCCGCTGGCCGCGGCGGCCGCCGCTCGCCGAGCCCCTCGCACCGAGCACGGCGGTGACCTGGCGCCGCCGCAGCCGTATCAGCGGCAGCACGGCGAGCAGCAGCGCGATGGCGAGCGACAGCGCGAGGGTCACGCCGGCCACCGGGCCGTCGACCTTCACCTCGTCGAGCCGCGGCAGCTGACTGACCTCGCGCCCAGCGAGCGCCCGCACGGCGCCGGCGGCGGCGAGCAGGCCGAGCGCGCCTCCCGCGAGCGCGAGGACCAACCCTTCGGCGGCGAAGGCGCGCACCAGGTGACGGCCTCTGGCCCCGAGCGCCGTGCGCACCGCGATCTCCTTGGCCCGGTGCTCGCCTCTGACGAAGAAGAGGTTGGCGACGTTGGCGCAGGCGATGAGCAGCAGGATCGCCATTGCCGCGAGCAGCAGCCAGAGCGCCGGCCCGGTCTCGCCGACGACGGTGTCGCGCAGCGGCCTCACCGAGGCACGCAGACGCGCGTCGGCGATCGCCTGCGCGCTGAGGTCGGGAAACGCCTCCGGCAGCGTGGCGAGCAAGCGGTCGAGGTCGCGCTCGGCCGCGGCGGTATCGAACCCTGGCGCCAGCCGGCCGATGCCCTCGTTATAGAGGTCGGCGGCGCGGGCGCTGGCCGGATCGGGATCGGAGGGGAAGAAGATCCCCACCTCGCGACGCGGGAAGGCGAAGCCGGGGGCGAGCACGCCTAGCACGCGCCGCGGCACGCGGTTGGGCTCGATGGTCCGCCCGACGATCGCCGGGTCGCCGCCGTAGCGGCGCTGCCAGAGCTCGTGGCTGAGCAGCACCACCCGCTCGCCGCTGCCGTCGGCGTCCGCCGCTGCCGGCAGCCGGCCGACGGCGGTGCGTGCGCCGAGCACGGTGAAGAAGTCGTGGGTCACCGTGGCCACCGGAACGCGCTCGGCTTCATGATCGACCTCGCGCTCGCCGTCGGCCAGGTTGACGACGCTCTCGTGGTAGGTGGCGATGCCGGAGAAGGCGCGCGCGTGCGCGCGGTAATGGAGATAGGTGCCGGTCGACATGCCGGTCCCTTCGAGGGCGAGACCGGGGGCGCTGTGGCCCACTGCCACCAGCCGCTCGGACTGCGGAAACGGCAGCGGCGCGAGCACGATCCCCTCGACGAGCGCGAAGACGGTGGTCACCGCCGCGATGCCGATGGCGAGCGTCAGCGTCGCCGCCACCGCGAAGCCGGGGTTGCGCAGCAACGCCCGCGAGGCGAGACGCAGCTCCTGCCACACGGCGTTCATCGCGGCCTCCTTTCGTCAGTCGAGGCGGTCGACGATCCAGCCGTCCTTGAGCAGCACCGTGCGCCGCCCGTAGCCGGCGACGCGGTCGTCGTGGGTCACCTGCACGATGGTGACGCCCTCCGCGTTGAGGCGCGCCAGCAGCTCCATGATCATCGTCCCCTGGCTGCTGTGCAGGCTGCCGGTGGGCTCGTCGGCGAGGATCATCCTCGGCTCGGCGATCACCGCCCGCGCCACGGCGACGAGCTGCTGCTGGCCGCCGGAGAGCTGGCTCGGGTAGAGGTCCTTCTTGGCGACGATGCCGAAGCGGTCGAGCGCCTCGGCCACCTTGCCCTGCCGCTCGCGGCGCGGCACGTCGCGATAGGAGAGCGGCAGCTCGAGGTTCTCGTACACCGTCAGGTCGTCGAGCAGGTGGTAGTGCTGGAAGACGAAGCCGATGTGCTTCTTGTGCAGCTCCTGACGGGCGCGCGGCTTGAGCTCGTGCACCGGCTCGCCGGCGAACCAGTACTGGCCGGAGAACTCGCCGTCGAGCATGCCGAGGATCGACAGCAGCGTCGTCTTGCCGGCTCCCGACGGGCCCATCAGGGTGACGAAGTCGCCGGGCGCGACGTCGAAGTCGATCTGCCGCAGCACCCAGGTGCGCGTCGGGCCGGTGGGGTACGACTTCTCCACCTTGCGGAGGGAGATGAGCTGGTCGGCGCGCTCGGGCGGCGGCGTGGACGTGATGGCGGTCATCGTGGCGTTCTCTTCGGGCATGAAGGCTATCCTCACTCCTCGCGTAGCGCGCGCACGGGATCGACGCTCGCCGCGCGTCGCGCCGGCAGCCAGGCCGCAAAGAGGGCCACGGCGGCGAGCAGCGCCGCGGCGGCGCCGAAGCTCAGCGGGTCGAGCGGCTCGACGCCGAAGAGCAGCTGGCGCAGCGCCCGCGCCGCGAGCAGCGCACAGGCGCCGCCGGCGAGCAGGCCGACCGCGGTGAGCGCCGCGCCCTCGCCCATCACCAGCCCGACGATCTGCCGCTTCCCCGCTCCCACCGCCATGCGCACCGACAGCTCGCGCCGCCGCACGCCCACCGCGTGCGCGAGCGAACCGTAGAGCCCGGCCGTGGCGAGCAGCAGCGCCAGCGCCGCGAAGCCGCCCACCGTCCAGGCGCGCAGCCGGCGCGCGGCGGTCGAGCTCGCGAGCAGCTCGTCGAGGGCGCGCGGCCGCGCCAGCGGCAGCTGCGGGTCGAGCTCGGCGACGGCGCGGCGCAGCGTCGGCAGCAGGTCCGCGGCCGGCGTCGACGAGCGCACCACGATGTCCATGCCGTCGTAGGTCTGCTGCGCCTCCGGCATGTAGACCTCGGGCCTGGTGGGCGCGTCGAAGCCGAAGTGGCGGACGTCGCGCACCACGCCGACGACGGTCCGCCAGGGATCGCTCGAGCTGGCGTCGATTCCCCACTTCATTCGCCGGCCGAGCGCCGAAAGGCCGGGCCAGTGGTGTTGCGCGAAGCTCTCGCTCACCACCACGACCGGCGCCGCGTCCTCGTCGTCTGCGGCGGTGAAGGTGCGGCCGGCGACTCGCCGCACGCCGATGGCGTCGAAGTAGCCGGGCGTCGCCACCCGCTCCTCGGCGCACGGCTGCAGTGCGGCGTCGATGACGACGCCCCCTTCGGCGATCGCTGCGCTGCAGGAGTAGCCGCCGCCCAGCGGCAGGTTGCTGACCCCGCCCGCCGCCTCGACCTCGGGCAGCTGCGCGAGCCGCGCCTCGAGGCGGCTGAAGAACGAGCGCTGCGCCGCCGCGTCGGCATAACGGTCGGCGGGCAGGTAGAGGCCGAAGGTGAGCGCGTGTGCGGTCCGGAAGCCGGGGTCGACGCGGTAGAGCCGCTCGAGGCTGCGGGCGAGGAGCGCGGCGCCGACGAGGAGCGTCAGACAGAGCGCCAGCTGGGCCGCCACCAGGGTACGCTCGAGCCGCCGCCGCTCGCGCGAGGCGGTGGTGCGGCGGCCGTCGGAGGGGACGAGCGCGGCACGCACGCCATGGAGCGACGGCGCCGCTCCGGCGATGAGGACCGTGAGCAGCGTGGCGGCGAGCCCCACGACCAGCGCACGGCCGTCGATCGCGGCGCGCTCGAGCAGCGGCACCTGGCCGTCAGCCAGCAGCGCCAGCCCGCCCAGCAGCGTGCGTCCCAACAGCACACCGCCGGCGCCGGCGACGAGGCCCAGCGCCAGCACCTCGAGCAAGAGCTGGCGCACCAGAGCGCCGCGGCTGGCGCCGAGGGCGCCGCGCACCGCGAGCTCGGACATTCGGCTCGTCGCGCGGGCGAGCAGCAGCGCCGCAACGTTGCCGCAGGCGAGCAGCAGCAGCAGCGCGGTCGCGGCGACGAGCAACACCAGCGCCTGGCGCGAGGGGCCGGCGATCGACTGGTGCAACGGCTCGACGAACGCCTTCCACTCCGCGCCGGCCTCGGGGTGTGCGAGGTGGATCCGGTGGTTGATGGGGTCGAGCTCCGCCTGCGCCGCGGCCACGGTCGCGCCCGGCTTCAGGCGCGCGAACACCTGCACCCAGTGGCCGCCGCGGCCGGCCGTCGCCGGGTCGACGGCGAGCGGACGACAGAGGGCCGCCTGTCCTTGCATCATGTCCGGCGCCGGGTGCACGAACCCGCGCGGCATGACGCCGACGATGACGTACGGGAAGCCGTCGAGCTGGATGCGCCGCCCGAGCACGTCCTTGGAGCCGGCGAAGCGGCTCTGCCAGCTCTCCCACGACAGCACGGCCACGCGATGCTCGCCGACGACGTGCTCGCGCGCGGTGAAGAAGCGGCCGAGCGCGGGCTTCACGCGGAGGACGTCGAAGAGCTCGCTCGTCACCCGCGCCACCGGCACGTACTCCGGCGCGCCCATGTCTCCCAATCCGCCGCTCACCGTGGCGGCGCTGCCGTTGAACACCCCCAGCGACTCGAAGGAGCGCACCTGCGCTTTCCAGTCCGCGGCATCGAGCGGGTTGGCGTTGTTGCGCCGCTCGTTGTTGCCACTGCCCCAGACGCGCACCAGGCGCTCGGGCTCGTCGTACGGCAGCGGCCGCCAGAGCACCGCGTCGGCGGCGCTCCAGAGCGCGAGGAAGCCGCCGAGGCCGAGCGCCAGGATGGCGACGACGAGGGCGGGCACCGCCGGCCGGCGGCGGAAGCCGCGCAGAGCGTGACGGAGGTCGCCGCCGAGGCGGCCGACCGAAGTGGACCAGCCGTTCATGGCGAAGCTCCCTGCGCCGGCGACCGGCGCCGCTCAGACGTCGCGGAAGCCCATCTCCTCGAGCTCGCGGTTCATCTCCTCGCTCCCCTGCTCCTCGACGACGCGGCCGTCGAAGAGGTGCAGGGTGCGGGTGGCGTGGCGGGCCCAGCGCGGGTCGTGCGTCACCATGCAGATGGTGGCGCCCTCGCGGTGCAGCTCGTCCATCAGCTGCATCACCGCCTCGGCGTTCTTGCTGTCGAGGTTGCCGGTGGGCTCGTCGGCGAGCAGGATCGACGGCTTGCCGACGACGGCGCGCGCCACCGCCACGCGCTGCTGCTGGCCGCCGGAGAGCTGCGCCGGGTAGTGGCGCATGCGGTGCGACATGCCGACGCGCTCGAGCGCCTCCTGCACCCGCTGCTTGCGCTCGCTGCCGGGCATGCCCCGGTAGGTCAGCGGCAGCTCGACGTTCTCGAACACGTTGAGGTCGCCGATCAGGTTGAAGGCCTGGAAGATGAAGCCGACCTCGCGGTTGCGCACGCGGGCGCGCTCGGCGGCGGTGAGGCCGGCGGTCTCCTTGCCGTTGAGCCAGTAGTGCCCCTCGGTGGGCGTGTCGAGCAGGCCGAGCAGCGACAGCAGCGTCGTCTTGCCGCAACCCGACGGCCCGGCGATCGAGAGGTAGTCGCCGCGGTCGACCTCGAAGTGGATTTCGGCGAGGGCGTGGGTCTCCACCTCGTCGGTGAAGAACACCTTCTTGACCCCCTCGAGGCGGATGAGCTTGCCGTTGCTACCGCTGGCCATGATTACGTCGACCTCCTAGTCGAGAACGAGGGCGGGTGGTGGCGCCCCGTGCCCCTAGAGGGGCAGGGGGACGGGGGGTTAGGGGTGGAGTGCATCTCAGTGCAGTCGCAGGCGCGAATAACCGTCCCACTCGTTGGTGTCGGAGAGGATGACCTTGTCGCCCTTCTCGAGCCCGCTCACCACCTCGATGGTGTGCGTCGAGGCGCGGCCGAGCTGCACGGTGACGCGCTGCGCGGAGTCGCCGTCGGGGCTGACGCGGAAGAGGCCGATCTTCTCCCCCGGCTGGCCGAACGCCGGCCGGCTCACGAAGAGCACGTCGGCGAGGCGCTCGATCTCGATCGTGCCGTCGACCGAGAGGTCGGGGCGCGCGCCCTGCGGCAGCGCGCCGGTGAGCGTCACGTCCACCGCCACCGTGCCCTGGCGCGCCGCCGGGTCGATGCGCACGACGCGGCCGGCGACGATGCCGTTCCTGGTGTCGATCTGCGCCGTCTGGCCGATCGCCACGTCCTTGGCCTGCGTCTCGGGGATGCGCAGCTCGGCCTTCAGCGTGTCGGGCTGCGCCACCTTGGCGAGGATGGTTCCCGCGTTGACACGCTGGCCGGCCTCGACCGCGACCTCTTGCAGGATGCCGCCGATGCCGGCCTTGACCGCCATGCCGCTCACCTGCTGCGCACGCAGCCGCTGCAGCGTGCGCAGCTGCTCGAGCTGGGAGCGGCGGCCGGCGGTCTGCGCCGCGTTGGCCTCGCGCAGCCGCACGAGGCGCTTTTCCTCGAGCTGACGCCGCTTCGTCAGCTCGTCGGCGCGCAGGCGCGACACCTTGAGCGTGATGTCGGGGATGAGCTTCTCGGTGTGCAGCCGCTCGTTGGCCTCCACCTGCAGCCGCGCTTCGGCGAGTTGCGCGTCGAGGGCGGCTGCCTCCCCTTCCTGGTTGAGCAGCGTGGTCGCGAGCTGCGCCTCGAGCACGCGCAGGTCGGCCTCGGCGGTCGCCAGCTGCGACTGCGCCTCCTGCGCCTGCTGGGCGAGCTCGGGGTTGGTCATCTGGAGGATGACGCTGTCGGCGGTGACGAGGGCGCCGGGACGCAGCGCCACCTGCACCACCTGGCCGGCGCTGTCGGCGGAGATCCACTGCTCGCGCTCGGGCACCAGCGTGCCCTGGCCGCGCACCTCGCGCAGCATCTCGCCGCGCTTGACGCTGTCGATCCACAGCGTGCCGCCCTCGACCGAGGGCGCGGCGGGCTCGAGGCGGGCGAGGGCGAGCGAGCCGGCGGCGAGGACGACCAGCGCGGCGCCTCCCCAGACGATGCGGCGGCGGCGGAGCTGTTGAGCGCGTTCGGGACGGGCGATGTCCATAGGTGTGCGTGTGCCTCGGCGGGGGCGGATAGCAGGGGGTGTGCCAGAGTGTTCCCTCGCGCTCAACCGGCTACTACGACTGGATTTAGGGAAAGTTACGTCCGGAGTGAGAAAGGCCAGCCGACGCGCCGCCGCGACTGGAACGTCCCGAACGTCCCAGGAACGAACACTCTGCGACGGGCGACCCCGCCGGCGGCGGCTCGAAGGCGGCTAACCTCACCGGAATGACGATGTGGACGTGGACGTGGGTGCGTGCCTGCGCGATCGGGCTCGCGACCGTCGCCTTCGCCGGCGCGAACGCGACCGCGCAGGAGGATCCCGCGGCGGAAGCCGACCCGTTCGCCGCGGCGGCGGCGGCGGCGGACGAGGGCGTGGAGCGCGTGGATCGCTACGCCGCAGTCGCCGCCCTCGCCTCTCCCAGCCCGATCGTGCGCGAGCGCGGCGCGGCGCAGCTGCTCGCCACTCGCGACCGCGCGTGGATCCCGCCGCTCGTCGACCAGCTCTTCTTCGTGCCGAAGGGTCAGCGCGGCGAGATCCTGCGCGTCCTCGCCGCTCTTGCCGGCGAGCGCCACGAGCGCTACCTCGACTGGGTGGAGTACGTCGGCAATCACCCCGAGCTCGCGGCGCCGCCGGGCTATCTCGGTTGGAAGGGCGCGCTCTTCTCGCGCATCGATCCGCGCTTCCGCGAGCTGCTGCGCGACGGCGCGCCGCTGCGCATCCGCGCCGAGGAGATCGTCTCCGGCGGCGTCCCCTTCGACGGCATCCCCAGCCTCGAGCAGCCGGCGCACGTCCCCGCCGCGGCGGCCAAGCTCGCCGACGACGAGCCCGTCTTCGCGGCCGAGGTCGGCGGCGAGGCGCACGCGTGGCCGCTGGGCGTGCTCTCGTGGCACGAGATGCTCAACGACTCGCTCGGCGGCGAGCCGGTCACGCTCTCCTTCTGCACGCTCTGCCGCTCGGCGGTGCTCTACCGCGGCAGGTTACCGAGCGGCGACGAGACCACCTTCGGCACCTCCGGCCTGCTCTACCGCAGCAACAAGCTCATGTTCGACCGCCGTACGTTGACGCTATGGAGCAACCTCACCGGCGAGGCGGTGTTGGGTCCGCTCGCCGCCGGCGAGCCGCAGCCCGGCGCCCCCGCCGCGGGCGCACAGCCACCGGCCCTCGAGATGCTGCCGCTGGTGCTCACCACCTGGGGCGCCTGGCGGACGCTGCACCCGCAGACGACCGTGATGCTCGGCGACTCCTCGGTGGCGCGGCGCTACGGTTACGACTACCGCCCCGGCGCCGCCGACGCGCGCCGCGCCGGTGTCTCCTTCCCCGTGCCGCGCGCAGATACGCGGCTGCCGCCGAAGGACGAGGTGTGGGGCCTGCGCCTCGGCGGCCGCGCCAAGGCCTACGCGCTGCAACCGCTGCTCGCCGCCGGCCTAGTGAACGACGCGATCGGCGACGAGCCAGTGGTGCTGATCGCGGACGCGGAGAGCGGTGCGGTGCGCGCCTACCGCCGCGGTCCGCACCGCTTCCGCGCCGGCGACAACGGTGAGCTCGTGGATGAACAAGGCATCCGCTGGCGCCTCGACGAGGGCTTCGTCACCGCTATTGCAGGCGGCGCCGACCCGCTGCCGCGTCTATCCGGCGTCCCCTCCTTCTGGTTCGGCTGGCAAGCCTTCTACCCCGGCAGCGAGCTATGGATCGGTAACCGCTGACGGCGCACGGTAACCTGCGTTGCTGTGACGAAGAAGGCGAAGAGCGCCGTGCTACTACGAAGGATTGCCCTTGCCGTTCCGGCGGATCTCCTTGCCGAGATCGATCAGATCGCCCGCGAGCGCAGCGAATCGCGCAGCCGATTCATCACCCACGTCCTTCGTCAAGCCGTCCGAGCGCGGCGGGACGCCGACATCACGAGGCGTCTCGACGAGCTCTTCGCCGACCAAGCGCTCGCTGAGGAGCAGCGCCGGAGCGCCGCGTCGCTCGACGCGACCGGAACGATATGGCCGAGCTGAGTGATCGCTGACTTAGCCGACCCTACTGCCGCTTGAGCACGACCAGCGTGGTGTCGTCCGCCGCCGGGGCGCCGGCGAGGTGGCGGCGCCAGTCGAAGAGCAGGCGCTCCATCACCTCGGCGGCGTTCCACGCCGTGGCGCCGGCGAGGATGCGGCTCGGGCGATCGAAGCCGTAGGGGTTGCCGGCGAGGTCGGTGGCCTCGTACAAGCCGTCCGAGTAGAGCAGCAGCACGCCGCCCTTGGACAGCGTCACCTCGAGGTCGCGGTACCGCCGCGGCGGGCCTTGGCCGAGCGGCAGCCCGGGCAGCTCGAGCTCGCGCGGCGGCTGCTGCGGCAGCGCCAGCACCGGGAAGGGGTGGCCGGCGTTGGCGACCAGCAGCCGCCCGCTGTCGTGCTCGAGGCAGACCAGGCAGAGGGTGACGAACTGCCGATTGCCGAAGCTGGTGCCGCGGATGACGCGGTCGACGCGCTCGAGGATGCGCGCCGGCGTGGCGTGGCCGTCGACGAGCGAGAGCAGCGACGCCTTGACGCTCGCCTGGCCGATGGCGCACGAGTAGCCGTGGCCGGAGACGTCGCCGGCGGCGATCCACAGCCTTCCGCGCTCGTCGCGGATGAAGTCGTAGAGGTCGCCTCCCGCCTCTGTGGCGAGCAGCGAGCGTGCCGTCACCTCGTAGCCGGGCAGCCGCGGCAGGCTCTGCGGCAGCAGGCCCGTCTGCATGCGGGCGAGCAGGTCCATCTCATAGGTGAGCCGCCGCTGGCGCTCCTCGCGGCGCACGAACTCGGGCACCGCGCCGGGGTCGTGCTCGATCGTCTCCCCGCGCGTGAGGCCGACGAAGCCGGCGACCAGCGGCAGCAGCACCACGACCACGGCGATACCGGTGGTCACCGGCAGCCAGTCGGCGTAGCGCAGCGCCAGCGCCGCCGTCGGCAAGAGGCCGGCGACCAGCGCCGCCACCAGCGCCGCCGTGAGCCCGGAGCGCCGCAGCACCAGCAGCAGCAGCGCGGTGAGCAGCACGCCGGCGCCGTACTGCCCGAGCCACGGCAGCATGCCGAGCGGCGTCGCCATCAACGGCACGGTCAGCAGCGCCAGCGGCACGCTCCACCGCGGGGCGAGGCGGCGCCCGAGGACGAGGGCGAGCAGCAGCGCCACCACCCACACCATCGCTCGCCGCAACGGGTGGCCGCCGAGACCGAACAGCGGCAGCGCCGCCGTGCTGCCGCCGGGCTCGACGCCGGGCAGCGCGACGGCGGCCGCCAGCAACCCCACCCGCAGCCCGGCGAGCCCGGCGCCCGCCGCCCAGCCGGCGAGCAGCTCGCGCCCCGCCCGCGCGCCGAGGCGCCCGCGCCGCAGCGTGTCGAGCGTGGTGGTGAAGTCGGGCAGCTGCGCGCGCGCCCATGACTCGGCCGCCGCCCAGGCGAGCAGCAGCCAGACGGCGGTGGCAGGGATCGTGACTCCTTGCAAGAGCACCATCGGCAAGGTGATCGGCCAGTCGCCCAGCAGGGCGGTGACCAGGAAGAGGCCCGCGAGCAGCGCGGCGTTCCACAGATCGAGGCGGGCGCGGAAGGCGAGGACGACGAAGAGGACGACCGCGAAACCGACGAGAGCGAGCGGCGCGATCCACTTGGGCCACCCGGCGCCGAAGCCGTGGGCGTCGAGGTCGGCGGCGGCGGCCTGCACCGAGCCGGGCCGGCGCGAGCACATCACCTGGCCGCCGGCAGGATCGAGGTGGTAGAGGTGCTCCGGCGGGTCGGCGCCCACGATCGGCGTCAGCGTCTCCACCGCCTGCTGGCTGCCGCTGGTCTCGCGCTGGCTGCCGACGCGCTCGCCACCGCGCAGCAGCAGTGTGCAGATGCCTTCCGGCTGCGGTGCCCGCGGCGAAAAGAACCCCGGCACGGTTTCGGGCTCCCAGCGCACGTCGCCCGGCTCGCGGGTGGCCGAGAAGCCCAGCACCAGCCGCCCCTGCGCCGGCCCCCACTGCGCGCTCTGCGACACCTCGACCTCGAGGCCACGGCCGTGGCGGGCGAGCCAGACATCGGCGCCCTCGCCGATCAGCCGCCGCGCGGCGCGGTTCTCGTCACTGGGGACGAGCAGCCGCACGCGGGGCGCCGAGGGAGCGAGACCGATGCCGTGGCGCCGGGCGACCTCGCGATACTGGTCGACGAAGGCCTTCCTCGGCGGCAGGTCGCCGACGCGCCCGGTGGGCAGCAGCGCGGCGCCCGCGGCGAACCCGGCGGCGAGGACGGCAGCGCCGCCGAGCAGGCGCAAGACCGCGCCCCGCAGGGTGAGGTGGTTGGATGATGGCGTCATCGCGGCTCGGCGTTCTCGCTGCGACCACTACGCGCGGCGCGGGCCGCGGTTCCCTGGCGAGGGCACCCGCCTTTGCCATCGCACCCTCCCGCGTCGGCGGCACGCTACCGCAGCGCGGAGGCCGAGGGCAAAGCGGGGGCTGCGGTGAGTACCCCGCCGCGCACGACTCGTGCAAGGGGAAGGCTACGATGCGGGGGATGCGGGGCGTTCTGGCGGTGCTGGCAGTGTTGGCGGTCGTGGCGGTGGTGTGGGGAGCGGCCGGGAGTGCGGCGGTCGCCTCGCCCGCGGACCCGCTGGACTGGACGACGTCGACCGGCACGCCGTCGGACGACTGGCGCACCATCGACGTGCCCGGCTACCGCCTCTACTTCCCGGCGCCGGCGGAGCCGTGGGCGCGGCACCTGGCGGCGCGGCTCCCCGCCGTGCGCGAGCGCGTCGCGGCGAGCGTCGGCTCGGACCCGCACGGCACGGTCGACGTCGTGCTCGCCGATCCCATCGCGGGGCCCAACGGCGTCGCCTGGCCGCTGCTGCGCCATCCACGCACGGTGCTGCTGCTCACGCCGCCCGGAGCGTCGTCGCCGCTCGCCGAGTTCGTCGACTGGCCCGAGCTGCTCGTCGTCCACGAGCAGACGCACCTCGCGCACCTGTCGCGGCCGTCGCGCAATCCGCTGGTGCGGCTGCTGCGGTTGCCGTTCGGCCCGCTGGCGCTGCGCACGCCGCGCTGGGTGGTGGAAGGCTACGCCACCGTCATCGAAGGACGCGTGACCGGCAGCGGGCGGCCGTCGGGCGCGCAGCGCGCAGCGGTGCTGCGGCGGTGGGCGCAGCGCGGCCGGCTGCCGAGCTACGCCGCGCTCTCCGGCGATTCGCGCCGCTACCTGGGCAACGCGATGGCCTACCTCGGCGGCTCGGCGTTCCTCGAATGGCTCGAGGCGCGCGCCGGCCAGGGCGCCGCAGGCGCCCATTCCTCCGACACGGGCAGCTTCGACCGGCTGTGGCGGCGGCTGTCGGCGCGCAAGGTGCGCGGCTTCGACGACGCCTTCCGCGGCGTCTTCGGCGAGTCGCCCGAGACGCTGTGGGACCGCTTCAGCGCCGAGCTCACCTGGCAGGCGGTCGAGGTCGAGAAGCGGCTCGCCGGGGCGCGGCGCGAGGGCGAGCCGTGGCTCGACCGTTCGTGGGGCACGGGACATCCGGCGGTCTCGCGCGACGGCGCGCGGCTGGTGCTGGCGCTTTCCGAGCGCGACCAGCCGCCGCGTCTCGCGGTCTACGCGACGGCCGACGACGCCGAGGCCCCCCGCCGCCGCGAGGAGGAGCGGCGCCGGCTGATCGAGCGCGATCCGGAGGATGCGCCGGCAGTCGAGGGCGGCGCGCCGCCGCGCGAGCCGCTCGCCACGCTGGAGCTCGTAGGCAACACCGTCGATCCGTCGCCGCGCTTCCTCGCCGACGGGTCGGTCGTCTTCGCGCGCTCGCGCCCCGATCGCGACGGGCGCTTCCGCGCCGACCTGTTTCGTTGGCGGCCTGGACGGCCAGAGGGCGGTGAGGTCGAGCGCGTCACGCGCGGGGCCGACGTGCGCGCCGCCGACCCGGCGCCGGACGGCAGCTGGGCCGTGGCGCTGCAATCGCAGTGGGGGCAGACGCGGCTCGTGCGCGTCGACCTCGCCACCGGCGAGGTGACGCCACTGACGGAGTGGAGCGTCACGACGATCGTGGATGCGCCGCGGATCTCGCCCGCCGGTGACCGGGTGGCGTTCCTCCGTCACCGCGGCACGGGTTGGGAGCTGGTGGTGCGCGAGCTCTCGAGCGGCGCCGAGCGCGTCGTCGCAACGCCGCCCGGCGCGGCGGTGCAGGATCCGGCGTGGTCGCCCGCCGGAGACGCGATCTACGCGGTCGTGGAGCAGGACGGGCTGCTCGACGTGCAGCGGCTGCCCGTGAACGACGGCGAGACGACGGCGACGCGCATCACGCGCGCGCTCGGGGCGGCGCTCGGGCCCGAGCCGACGCCGGACGAGGCGGCGCTCTTCTTCCTCTCGCTCGAGCCCGAAGGCATGCAGGTGCGGCGCATCGCGCTGGCGAGCACGCCGACCGACGCGGCGACGTCACCCACCACGGAAGCCGCAGTGGCGACGTCGCTCGCGACGGCGTCGGCGGCATCGCCTCCAGCACCGGGCGCGTTCGACCCGGCGACGCTCCACCCTGCGGTTCCGCCCGCGCCGGCGGCACCACCGCCGCCGCTCGCTCTCGCCGAGGTGCCGGCGAGCCGCGACTACGGCTTCGGAACCGGAAAATGGTCGCAGCTCTCCGGCGGCAGTGCCGGGCCCGGCGCCGCTTCCGCGGAGACCGGCGTTCGCGGCGGTGACCTCATCGGCCGCTGGGACCTGCTCGCCGTGGGCGCCGTCGCCGCCAGGGCCGGCGCCAGAGGATTCGCCGTCGCCGGCGCCTGGCGCGGCTGGCCGGTCGAGCTGTCGAGTCACGTCTATCACGTGCGCGAGCAGCCCTCGGCCCACCACGACGTGGAGCTCGAGACGGGTCAGCTCTTCGACCTCACGACGAGCGGCGTCGAGCTCGCCGCGGAGTGGCAGCGCCTGCTCCTCGACGGCCGACTCGGCGCCCGCCTCGCCGTCGGCGACGAGCGCCTCGATCCGCGCAGCGACGGCGGCGACCTCGAGCGCCGGAGCGCGCTGCTCGACGCCGTCGTCGCCAAGGCGCTGCGCCGCGGGCGTTGGCGCCTGGGCGGCGAGCTGGCGCTCGCGGGCCAGACCGGCACCACGGACGGCGAGTCCTGGAACCGGCGCGCCGCCCGCCTGGGGCTCAGCCTCGGTCGCGCGCGCACCGGGCTCGCCGTCGCGCTGGCGCGCCAGGAGCTCGGCGGCCAGCCGACCGCCGTCGACCAGCTGCGCGTCGGCGGCCTGCCGTCGACGCTGCTGCCGCACTGGGCGACTGCCAACCGTATCGAGGCGCCCGCGCTGCCCGCCGCGGCGCTCGTCGGCACCGGCTACGAAGGGCAGCGCGTCGCGCTCACCGTGCCGCGCGGCCCGCTACAGATGTTCTGGGAGCGGCACCGCGTCGAGCGCGCCGATCCGGGTCCGCAACGAACGGGCTGGAGCGACTGGCTGGCGCTCGCCGGCGCGGAGCTCGAGCTGCGGCTGCCGCCACTGCCGCTCGTCGACCTGGCGGCGCCGCGGCTACAGGTCGGCGCCGCCTACGGCTTCGACGAGCCCTATCGCGGCGACGTCCACGGCTGGGCCGTGCTCGCCTGGCGTCCTTGAATCAGGGCGCGGCACCGCTCGCGACCGGCCGACACGGCGGACCCACCGCCCATGCCTTCGCTGCCGCTTCGAGCTCGCCGCGGTCGGGCGGCGGCACCTTCTCGGCGAGCGCCGCGGCCAGCTTCACCGCATCGGCGCAGCGCCCCGCCTCGGCCAACGCCAGCGCCAGCGTGCGGCCATGCGCGACGTCGGGCTGCGCGTTGAAGACCGCGGTGGCGAGCTCGACGGCGCGCTCGCCGTCGCGGCGGCCGAGGTCGGGATCGGCGGCGAGCAGCCGCGCCAGCATGTGCGTCAGCCGCCCCTGCTCGGGCATCACCTGGTGCGCCTGCTCGAGGCGGTCGCGTGCCTCGCCGTAGCGGCCGAGGCGCAGCAGCGTGACCACCTCGCCGAAGCGCGCCGCCTCGTCGAGATCGGCGGCGGCGATGGCAGCGCGGTAGCGCGTCAGCGCGTCGGCCGGGCGCCCGAGGGCGGCCAGCGCGTCGCCCAGCGCGCGCTGCGCGTCGGCGTCCTTGGGCGTGGCCGCCACCACCGCCTCGAAGTGCGGCACGGCTCCGGCCGCGTCGCCGCCGCCGAGCAGCAGCACGCCGAGGTTGAAGTGGGCGGTCAGGTTGTCCGGCTCGCCGGCGAGCGCCGCTTCGAGCGCGGCGCGCGCGCCGGCGCGGTCGCCGAGGTTGGCCAGCGCCGCGCCGAGGTCGACCTGGGCGCGCACGCTCTTCGGGTTGGCGGCGAGGGCGCGGCGCAGGTCCTCGGCCGCCGCCTTCCAGTCGCCCGCCGCCGCCGCCCGCCGCGCGCGGAGCAGCGGCGCCAGCTCGCCGGTGCGCACCTGGTCGAGCTCGTCGAGCAGCGGATCGGCCGTGCGCGCGCCGGTGCGGCCGACGCGGGCGAGCTCCTCCTTGGCGCGCGCCTCGTCGCCCAGGCCGCGGTAGGCGAGCGCCAGCGGGTAGTGCAGCCGGTCGGCCTGCGGCAGCGCGGCGAGCGCCGCCTCGAGCGCCTCCGCCGCGCCCTTGAAGTCGCGCTGCGAGAGCTTTGCCTGGCCGAGCGCGGCGAGCGCCGCGGCGTCGCCGGGAGCGAGCTGCAGCGCCCGCTCGGCGGCTGCGGCGGCACCGATCGAGTCGCCCTCGGCGAGGTCCATCTCGGCGAGCGCGACTTCCGCCGGCGGATACGGTGCGACGGCGCGCGCCGCGATGAAGGCCAGGCGCGCCGCCGGGAAGTCGTTGCGCCCGCGCTCGGCCTGCGCCAGCAGGTAGACCCAGCGCAGCTCCTTCGGCGCCAGCAACGCCGCCTCGCGGTAGCAGACGACGGCGGCGTCGAGCAGCCCGTAGGCGTGGTAGAGCTGACCCTGGCTGCCCCAGGCGTCGGCGAGGTCCTCGGGCTTGGTGCCGGCCGCGGTGAGCTTGGCGACGAGCGCCTCGCGCCCGGTGGCGAGCTGCGTGGCGACCGCCGGTTCGACGCCGGCGAGATCGGGCGATGGCACCTTCGCCGCGGCGTCGACGGCGCCGAGCGCGGCGGCGGGGACGAGCATCGAGGCGAGCAGCGCAAGCAGGGCGAGCGTCGCGAGACTGCGCTTCATCGAGTCGACCTCATCGCACACGTGCCTCCGGACACCACAGCAAGTACGAGCGCGGCGCCGGCGCGTTCCAGCGCAAGGTCGTGGTACCGCCGCCGCGCAGCTCCACGGCGCCGGGAGTCGCGGTGCCGACGCCCGCGACCACGCGCGGATCGCGCGCCGAGCCGTAGCTGCCGTCGCGGTGTGGCCGGCGGCGTAGCGGCGGCAGCGCCGATCCAGGTTGCGTGGGGGCCGTGGGAGTGGCAGTGGGAGTGGCAGTGGCAGTGACCGTCGCCGTCCGCGCCAGCCACGGCGCATCGGCGACGCCCGGGCAGGGCGCCACGCCGAGCCACGCGGCAGCGGCGGGAGCCTGGCCGAGCCACAGCCGCGGCGCGGCGTCGTTGAGCCCCACGACGGCGTCCGCATCGCCGTCGTTGTCGGCATCGCCCACGGCGAGGCCGCGGGCGACGAGTCGCTCGCTCACCACCTCGCCGGCCGTCGCCGGCGGCGCGAGAGTGAAGCGGCCGCGGCCCTGGTTGAGGTAGAGCTGCGTCGGCTGCCCGAGCCGCGTCTCGCCGCCTGCCGTGCCGCCCGTCGCGCGAGCGACGTCGGCGAGCCGCACCGCGCCGTTGACCACCAGCACGTCCAGCCAGCCGTCGAGGTCGGCGTCGAAGAAGGCGGTGCCGAACCCCGTCCACGGCTTGCTGGGAGCGGAAAGGCCCGCCTCGCCGGTGCGGTCCTCGAACAGGAGGCTGCTTCCGGCGAGCGCCGCGCTGTCGTTGACGTAGAGCGTGCTCCCCTCGCCGGTGAGGTTGGTGACGAACAGCTCCTCGTCACCGTCGCCGTCGAGGTCGCCCGCCTCGACGCCCATGCCGGCGCGCGCCAACCCGTCACGCGACAGCGCGGTGCCGGAGACGAGGCCTTCCTCGACGAAGCGGCCACCGCCCTGGTTGTGCCAGAGGAAGTTCGGCTGCCCGTCGTTGGCGACGAAGAGGTCGAGCCGGCCGTCGCCGTCGGCGTCGCTCGCCACCACTCCCAGCCCCGGACCGCCGGCGCCGGCGATGCCGCCGGTCGCGCTGAGGTCGGTCCAGCGCACGGCTCCGCCGCCGTCGGCCGCGCCGTCGTTGCGCAGCAGCCGATCGGGGAGCGGCTTGTACGCCGCCGGCCCGCAGTAGTCGGGGCGGCTGCTCTCGGCGAAGCAGTGCACGCCCGGTACCGGCTCGACGTAGTCGACGACGTAGAGGTCGAGGTCCCCGTCGCCGTCGGCATCGAAGAACGAAGCGCCGCTCGTCCACCCCGGCCGCCGCAGCGGGTCGGGCGTCTCCTCCACGAACGCACCGTCGCCGCGGTTGCGCCACAGGCGATTGCCGCCGATGTTGCCCACGAACAGGTCGGGCGCGCCGTCGCCGTCGTAGTCGCCCACCGCCGCTGCGACGCCGTAGCCGCCCGGCCGCAACCCGGCGCGCGCGGTGACGTCGACGAAGCGCGCCACCACAGAGCCGCTCTCCACCTGCAGGTCGTTGCGCAGCAGCCGCCCGCCGCCGCTCACTGGCGCCGCGGCCGTCGTCGCGTCGGCATCGCTCGGCAGCGTGCCGCCCTGCGGCAGGAAGAGGTCGAGGTCGCCGTCGCCGTCGTAGTCGAAGAACGCCGCCCCCGGCCCCATCAGCGCCAGCAGCTCGAGCCGCCCGCGCGCGCCGTTCTCATAGGCCACCGACGCGAGCCCCGACCGCGCCGAATCGTCGACGAACAGCGGCGCGCCCGCGCCCCACGCGATGCCGTGCGCGAGCACCATCAGCAACGCCGCCGGTGCGAGTCGCGAGCCTTTCACGATGTCGCGACGATTCCCGACGCTCGGCGCGGTGTCAAGGCTCCGCGCATCGGCACCTCACGTCGGCTAGCCGAGCCGCGGCTCCGGCAACGCCACCTGCTACATTGCCGCCGATGTCCGCCGCCGCGGAAACGCCCGCGCAGAAGCAGCTCTACCTCCTGCGCCTCGCCGGCGAGATCGCCGTCAAGGGCCGCGGCACCCGCCTCCACTTCCTCCACCGCTTGCAGGGCAACATCGAGAGCGCCCTCGCCTCGACCGGCGTCCCCTACAAGATCGAGCGCGACTGGAGCCGTTTCGTCGTCGAAGCGTCGCGCGGCGCCGCGCTCGAGGTGCTGCCCAACGTCTTCGGCATCTCGTCGCTCTCCGCCGTCGAGCGCCGTCCCTGGGACACCGTCGACGACGTGATCGCCGCCGGCGAGGCGCTCTTCGCCGACCGCGTCGCCGGCAAGTCGTTCGCGGTGCGCGCCCGCCGCGGCGGCGACAAGCGCTTCATCCCCTTCCGCTCCGCCGACGTCGACCGCGCCCTCGGCGCCCGCCTGCGGCCGCGCGCCGCGCGCGTCGACCTCACCAATCCCGAGGTCACCGTGCAGATCGAGATCCGCACCGGCGAGGCGCTGTTCTCGACCGATGCGATCGCCGGACCCGGCGGCCTCCCGCTCGGCACCGAGGGGCGCGCCCTCGCCCTCGTCTCCGGCGGCTTCGACTCCGCGGTCGCCGCGTGGTCGATCCTCAAGCGCGGCGTGCGGCTCGACTACCTCTTCTGCAACCTCGGCGGCGGCGCCCATCGCGACGGCGTGCTGGCGGTGATGAAGCTGGTCGCCGAGCGCTGGAGCTTCGGCTACCGCCCCAAGCTCCACGCCGTCGACCTACAGCCGATCGTGGAGCGGCTGCGCAGCGAGACCGACCCGCGCTACTGGCAGGTGGTGCTGAAGCGGTTGATGCTGCACGCCGCCAACCAGGTAGCGAGACTGACGCGCGCCGAGGCGCTGGTCACCGGCGAGGCGGTCGGTCAGGTGTCGTCGCAGACCCTGCGCAACCTGCGCGCCATCGACGAGGTCGCCGAGCTGCCCGTGCTGCGCCCGCTCGCCGCTGCCGACAAGGAGGAGATCGTCGCGCTGGCGCGGAAGATCGGCACCTACGAGCTCTCCGCGGCGGTCGCCGAGTACTGCGCGCTGGCGGCCAAGCGTCCGGCGACCCACGCCAAGGTCGGTGCCGTGCGCGCCGAGGAGGGCAAGCTCGACCTCGACGAGATCGCCGTCGCGGTGGCGGCGCGCGAGGTGATCGACCTCAAGGGCCTCGACCTCGCGACGATCGGCGATCCGTCGCTCGCCGTCGAGTCGATCCCCGAGGGCGCCGCCGTCGTCGACCTGCGCTCGCGCGAGGCCTTCGCGGGCTGGCACTGGCCCGGCGCCGAGCACCGCGACTACTTCGCAGCGTTGCGCGCGGCGCAGGGTGCGGCGCCCAACTTCGACCGCGCGCGCCGCTGGGTCTTCTACTGCGAGGTCGGCCTCAAGAGCGCCCACGTCGCCGAGCTGCTACGCGCCGCCGGCTACCAGGCCTGGCACGTCCAGGGCGGCGTGCGCCCGCTGCTGCGACAGCAGACGGCTGAAGATCCGGCGCTCAAAGCGCTGCTGTCGCCCGCGCTGCTCGACTGAGCGATCGGCTCGCCACTGCGCCGCTGACCGCCCCTGCGCCGCTCGCCCGTTCTACGCTACGCTCCCGGCTCGCGAGGTGGACAGACTCATGGCGAACGTTCCGCAGGATCTGCGCTACACCGAGCAGCACGAATACCTCAAGCCCGCCGGCGAGGAGGGCGTGTATTTCGTGGGGATCACCGACTACGCCCAGAACGAGCTGGGCGACATCGTCTTCCTGGAGCTGCCCACTCCGGGCATGAGCTTCGCCGCCGGTCAATCCTTCGGCACCATCGAGGCAGTGAAGGCGGTCTCCAACCTCTACAGCCCGCTCGCTGGCGAGGTGGTGACAGCCAACGGCGCGCTCGACGACAACCCGGCGGCAGTCAACGCCGACCCCTACGGAGAGGGCTGGATGATCACGCTCCGCCTCGCCGACCCGTCGCAGGTGAACGGTCTGCTGACCGCGGCGCAGTACGAGCAGCTGATCGCGGGTTGACATCGGCGACTCAGGCCTGCCGGCGCGGAGCACTTTGACCAGCGACGCCGTGCAGCAGGATTTCAGTGGGCGAGTCGCCATCGTCACCGGCGCGGCCCGCGGTCTGGGCCGGGCCACGGCGGCGCGGCTGCACGAGCGCGGCTCCGCGGTGGCGGTCCACGTGCGCGATCTCGCCCGCGCCGACGCGGTTGCCCGCGAGCTCGGCGAGCGCACGCTGGCGGTCGACGGTGACCTCACCGTCGAAGGTGTGCCCGAGCGAGTCGTCCAGCGCACCGTGGAGCGCTTCGGCCGCGTCGACGTCCTGGTCAACAACGCGGCGCTGCCGCTGACCACTCGCTTCGCGCAAATCACGGCTGACGAATGGCGGCGCGCGCTGGAGGTGAACCTGACGGCGCCCTTCCTCCTCATCCAGGCGGTGCTGCCGGCGATGAAGGCGCAGGGATACGGGCGCATCGTCAACGTCTCGTCGACCGCCGGGCGCATGGTGAGCACGCTCGGCGGCGCTCACTACACGGCGTCGAAGACGGGGCTGCTCGGTCTGACGCGCGCGGCCGCCAAGGAGCTGGGCCGTTTCGGCATCACCGTCAACGCCGTCTGCCCGGGCATGATCGACACCGAGCTGACCCGGGAGAGCGCGACGGACGAAACGCTGGAGCGGCTGGCGCAGGGGTTCCCGGTGCCGCGCCTCGGCACGGCGCTCGAGGTCGCCGACCTCATCTGCTTCGCCGCGTCGGAGGCCGCCGGCTACGTCACCGGCGCGTCGCTCGACATCAACGGCGGCGACTTGATGATGTGAGGGCACGATGAAAGACAGCACCCGGGTCCTGGTGGCCCTCGGCGCGGGGCTCGCCGGCGGCGCCGCGATCGCCGCCTCCGGCAATGCGGCGCTGCTGCGCGCCGTCGACGCCGTCGCGCTCGTCGGCACGCTGTGGGTGAACGCCATCCGCATGACGGTGATCCCGCTCGTGGTCTCGCTGGTGATCACCGGAATCGCCGCCGCGGCCGACCTGCGCACCGTCGGCCGCCTCGGGGGCCGCTCGCTGCTGGTCTTCTTCCTGCTCCTCGTGGGGACGGCCGCCGTGGTCGTGCCGCTCGCTCCCCTGGCCTTCCCGCCGCTGCCGGCCGAGCCCGGCGCGCGGCCGGCGCTGCCGCCCGGCGCCGCCGAAGCGGCGAGCGAGCTGATGGCGAGCGGCGAGGCCCCGGGCTTCTCCAGCTGGCTCCTCACCCTGATCCCCACCAACCCGATCGCCGCCGCCGCCACCGGCTCCATGCTGCCGCTCATCGTCTTCACGCTGCTGCTCGCGCTCGCCATCGCCCGCAGCCCCGCGAACGCGCGCGACACGCTGCTCGGCTTCTTCCGCGCCCTCGGCGACGCGATGCTGGTGCTGGTGCGGTGGGCTGGATCATCAAGCTCGCCCCGATCGGCGTCTTCTGCCTCGTCCTGCCGCTGGCGGCGCGCGGCGCGCTCGGCTTCGTCGGCGCGGTCGGTCACTACATAGTCGTCTACTCGCTGGCGAGCCTCGTCGTCATCGCGCTGTTGTACCCGGTGGCGGCGATCGGCGGCCGCGTGCCGTTGCGACGGTTCGCCCGCGCCGCACTGCCGCCGCAGCTGATCGCCTTCAGCTCGAGCTCCTCGCTCGCGTCGCTGCCGGCGCTCATCGACAGCGCCGAAACCCGCCTCGCGCTGCCGCCGCGGGTGACCGGCTTCGTGCTGCCGCTGGCCGTGACGGCATTCAAGATCGCGGCTCCGGTGTCGTGGACGCTCGGCGCCCTCTTCGTCGGCCGCTTCTACGGCATCGAGCTGCACGCCTCGCAGCTCGCCACCATCGCCGTCGCCTCCGTCTTCCTCACCGTCGCCTCACCCGGCGTCCCCCGCGGCGCCTTCCTGATGCTGACGCCCCTCTTCCACGCCATCGGCCTGCCCATCGAAGGCATCGGCATCCTGATCGCCGTCGACGCGATCCCCGATCTCTTCGCCACCGTCCTCAACGTCACCGGCGACCTCACCGCCGCCGTGCTGGTGGCGCGCGGCAGCGAGGAAGGGGCCGCTCCCCAGCCCAGCCTCAGCCCTGCCAGCCTCAGCCCTACCTAGCCCAGCCCGCTGATCGCCCGGCCGACGCGGTCGGCCTTGAGCTCGGTGAACCACATGTTGCGGTCGGGGCCCTCGATGATGCGGTGCATGCCGGTGTTGCGCGTCGGCACCTGGTAGTAGGTGAAGACGACGCCCGAGACGTCGCCCGGCGGCGCGCTGAGGATCGCGCGGTCGATGCGCACCAGGTGGTCCGGCCCGGCCGGCGCCGGCCGCGACTGGTCGACGTACTGCGGCACCCACAGGTTGGGGGTCGGGATGGGGAACTCGGTGACGTCGCCGTCCGGCGTGATGCGCGCGATGGCGTTGCCCACCAGCTCGGTGCGCGAGCGGCGATCATAGCGGGGCGTCGCCGCCGCGAGGGGTTAGAATCGGGGCCGCAGCGTGAGACGGCCCGCCCTCGTCCGTAGCGATTTCTCGAGCTCCACGCGCCACCTGCGCGAGGGCGACGACGCGCTGCGGCGCGCCGACTGGAGCGCCGCCGCCGACTGCTTCCGGGCCGCGCTGGCGATCGACGACTCGCCGCAGGCGCACGAGGGGCTCGCCGTCGCCTGCTACTGGCTCGGCGACGTCGACGGCGCGGTGGCGGCTCAGGAGGCGGCGTACCGGCTCTACCAGGCGCGCGAGGAACCTCGCGGCGCCGCTCGCGCCGCCACTTGGCTCGCCCACGAGTACGAGGCCGGCCGCGGTCAGTCTGCCCTCGCCAACGGTTGGCTGCAGCGGGCCCATCGCCTGCTCGCCGGCCTCGACGCTCCCGCCGAGCTCGCCTGGCTGCTCTTCTGGGAGGCGCACATCCTCCTGCTCTACCGCGGCGACGCGGCCGGAGCGCGCGAGCGCCTGCAGGAAGCGCTGCGGCTGGCGCGCGGGGCGGACGTCCGCGAGGCCGAGATGATCGCGCTCGGTCTCGAGGGCGTGATGATGGTGCACGAGGGCGACCTCGTCGAGGGCATGCGGCGCCTCGACGAGGTGTCGACCGCCGCCGTCAGCGGCGAGATGAGCAACCGCTTCGCCGCCGGCAACGCCTGCTGCTACGTGCTCACCACCTGCGAGGAGATCGGCGACTTCGAGCGTGCCGCGCAGTGGCTGGCGCGCGTTCAGGACCACCACCGCCCGCTGCACCTGGCGCCCTACGACACCTTCTGCCGCAACCACTCGGTCGGCATCCTCCTGGCGACCGGGCGCTGGGCCGAGGCCGAGCAGGAGATCGCCGAGATGGAGCGCGAGTCGCGGGTCACCGCGCCCGCGTTCGTGCGCGAAGCGACGAGCCGGCTGGGCGAGCTCCGGCGCCGACAAGGGCGCGTCGCGGAGGCGGAGGAGTTGTTCGCCCAGGTCGAGACCCATGCGCGCGCCATCCTCGGCCGCGCCTGGATCGCCTTCGACGCGGGCCACGCGCAGAAGGCCGTGGAGCTGGTGGAGCGCTACCTGCGCCAGCTCCCGGACCGCGACCGGCTGTCGCGGCTGCCGGCGCTCCAGCTGCTCGTCGAGGCGCAGGCAGCTCAGGGAGACGTCGCGGCAGCGGAGGCCGCGCTCGCCGAGCTGAGCGAGATCGCGCGGCGCCTCGACGTGCCGGCGCCGCGGGCAATCGTGACGCTGGAAGAAGGCACGGTGGCCTGCGCGGCGGGCGATCACGACCGCGGACGCCGTCGCTTCGAGGATGCCGTCCTCGCCTTCTCCCGTCTCGGCGCCCCCTACGAGGCCGCTCGCGCGCGCCAGGCGCTGGCGCGGTGCCTGGACGCGCTCGGCCGCGCCGAGGACGCGGCTTGCGAGCGGCAGCGGGCGCGCGACGAGCTCTCGGCGCTCGGCGTCGTCGTCGCCGAGCCGCCGGCGCGCGCGACCCGGCTCACCGCCCGCGAGCAGGAGGTCATCCGGCTGGTGGCGCGTGGGCTCTCCAACAAGCAGATCGCGAGCAAGCTGCGGCTGAGCGAGCACACGGTGCACCGCCACGTGGGCAACATCCTCACCCGGCTCGACCTGCCCTCACGCTCGGCTGCCGTCGCCTACGCGGCCGAATCCGGCCTGCTCAAGCCCTGAGCCTGCTTAGGCCCTGAAACGCCCGGCCGCCGCACATGGCCGGAACGGGCCATGCGGGTGGCGGCGCGCGTTCTGGCCCGATCGTGGGAAGGCGGTGTGGTGCTGCTCGCGCGTCCAATGTCGCTGTCGCGACGGAGAAACCGTCGCACGCCATCAACCCAGCAGACAAGGAGATCGCCATGAAACCCGCTCTCGCTCTCTCGGTTCTCGGGCTCGTCGCTCACCTCGGCACGGCTGCCGCGCAGTCGCACGCCATGCACCAGCACTCCGCACCGCCGCGAGCGGCGGCCAGCACGCCGACCGCGGCCGCCACCACCGCGACCGCCGCGGCGGCCGCGCCCGCCGTCGCCGCTGCCCCGCGCGGCAACGTCGAAGCCTTTGCCGACGGCGGGCATCGTCCTCGGCGAGCCGGTCGCCTTCGGCAACGGCACCGCGCGCACCCTCGCCGCCATCGACTTCGACGGCAAGCCGATCACGCTGGGGGTGAGCCTTTCGGCGGCGGCCCTCGACGGACTGCCGGCAGAGACTCCCGCCGACGACCTCGGCTGGCTCTACCGCCTGCCGCTGCCCGCCGGCGTCGCGCTGCCGCCCTTCGATCACGTCGGCCTCTACTGGAACCCGAACGGCCACGAGCCGCGCGGCATCTACGACGTCGGCCACTTCGACGTGCACTTCTTCATGACCACGCCGCAGGAGGCCGACCGCATCACCGCCGTCGACCGCGACCTCGAGAAGGTCTACAGCCTGCCCCCGGCGAGCACCATCCCCGCCGGCTACTTCCTGCCGCCCGGCACCCAGCACCGCCGCATGGGCGTGCACTGGATCGACGGCAGCGCCCACGAGCTCCACGGCGAGTCCTTCACCGCGACCTACATCATCGGCTCCTACGACGGCCAGGTGAACTTCCTCGAGCCCATGATCGCGCGCTCGTTCCTGCTCACCCGCCCCGACCTCACCAAGCCGCTGGCGCAGCCGGCCGCGTTCGCGCGGGCCGGGTGGTACCCGACCGAGTGGGCCGTGCGCTGGGACGAGGGGCGCGGCGAGTACCTGGTGCTGCTCGACGGCCTGCAGTGGCGGGACGCTTCGCTGCCGGCGCCCACCACCCTGGCGACGACGCCTAGCGCCGAGGCCCCCGCCGCGCCCGGTACGCATTGACGCGAGAACGAGCGGCGCCTGGCGTGTCAACGCGCGCCAGGCGCCGTCTCTTTGCGTTCCAAGCCGGCTGTCGACGCAACCTACCATCCATCTACTGAGGCGCGAAGTGGCCAACGAGTCCCTGTTCCGACCAGGCGGTGAGTAGGTACTCCCAGAACTCGCGGCGACGACCGAGGTGCTTGATGAGGGTAGGCCAGGCGTCGACGACCTGCTGCGGCGTGGCGAAGGTCCAGACATCGGGATCGCGGGCCTCGCGCAGGATCTTGCCGAGCAGACGCGCGCGTTCTGCCGCCGGCCCGTTAGCCAGACTGTGTCGCAGCTTGTCGACGGTCATCGGCTCGTCCCACAAGAAATAGGGCACGGCCTTCGGGTCGGCGAGATCGGTCGACAGCTCCGGGGCGCGCGCATAGTGCATCGCGAACCAACTCTAGTCCCCCAGCAATCTCGACATGCGCGGGGCGCGCATCATGCTGTTCCCGCCCGACTACCAGCTACGGCGGTGGACCCACTGTGCCCGACGTGCATCCTCGATGCTCGCACTCGGTCTCCGGCTTCGCCAGCGCGTGCGCCTCGTCGCTTACAGGTGATCAGCAAGACTTCGGCTTCAGCACTATCGCGGGCTCTACTGTTCGAGCTCGCTCTCGCCGAGCAATTCGCGTCCGAAGGGGTCGCGAAGCGCGACCTCGTATACGGCGTCGAGCCGCGGGCGAAGCACGAGCGGCGCGGCGACTCGGTGGACGATGCCGCGTAGCGTGTCGAGCTCCGCCAGCGTTAGCGCCTGACTGGAGTGGCGGCCGACGTGCCGATACCCGAGCCACTTCTTGACCACCGGGTAGCCGCCGAGCTCGTGGCGCCACACGCGGGCGGGCACGTTGGCGAGAAAGACGTCCTCGTTGAGCCCGAGGTCGCCAGTGGTCTCCCCAAGCTCGGGTGGCAGCTCGTCGGCCGGGCGAACCGGTCGTTCGCGCCAACCTCCTTGAGCCCCACCGTAGTAGTTGATGGTCACGCGCAGGTCGCCATCGCGAACGACGTCCTCCCGCCGGGATCCGACCACGGCGAGCGCTCGCTGCGTGGGACCGAGCAGTGAGCGCACCAGAAGCGTGGCGTCCTGCTGGTGATCGAGCAGCGTGGCGACCTGCCGGCCGGCGGCAGCAACCTCGAGGAAGGCGGCTCGGTCTCGTGGGATCGGGAGGTGAAGCCAGTCCTGGCCCAGGGCCGCCGAGTGGTCGATGTCGAATTGCGGAGCATGTCCGATAGCCAGGGCCGCATGGAGCAAATCGCGCGCGAGGCCAAGCGCCGCCTCGCCGTCGCGCCCACCGGTGAGATGCCAGGCCTGAGCCAGCGCACGCCACACCGGCTCAGGGAGGTTGGCGACCGGCCGGGATGGCTCCGCGGCCGAGAAGAGGTCGGCGCGCCGAGCCTCCGGCTTCACGTTCGCCGGAAAACCAGCCGAACCGCGTTCGTGCACGTGGAGGTTGAAGAGAGTAGTTGCCGCCAGCCGTCGACTCTCCGAGATACGGCGAGGCCGGGGGACGGCGAGGAGGAAGAGATTGTCGTCCTTGTTGTGCCACAGCTCAGGGCGCTTCTCGTTGAGCAGCTTGCCCTCCGACTCGTAGTAGATGACTGCCCTCGTTGACCCAACGGATTTGGGGTATCTTCGGATCCTAGCCACCAACCGCGCCACCGACCGGCGTCAGATCTTGGTTACGTTCTACTGAGGAGGGGCGATGGACCGTTTCAACGAAGTTCCTGTTCATCTTGAGGGCGAGAGAGTAGCTATTGCCGTCGTCCAGATCGAAGGCCCCTTGCCGAACGGCAAACACCTGTCGGTGATCCTTGGCCGAGAGACCTATACCTGGGTATCGCTTGATGAGATCGACCTTCGCGTCTCGAAGGCCAACTTCATTCTCGACTACATCCACCAGCACCACCCAGAGGTCCGGGTCGTCATCTTCCCAGAGTACAGTCTGCCGCTAGAAGCTGCACTGCCCCACCTACAGGCCAAGAGCGACGCCTACCGACAGATCATTGTCGCCGGCGCCGACAACATGGTCGAGGAAGCCACTCGGCGTATCCTGAACCGGTCCGCAATCGTAATCCCCAATTCCCCCACTCAGTGGATCACCAAGCGGGAACTCTCCCAATGGGAGACGGGCTACGTCGACCCAGCCGAAGGTCACGACCCGCCGGTAGTACTTACTTGGCAGCATCGAGCGCGGCGTTACTGGATGGCCGTACACATCTGCCTGGACCTGGCTTTCGCCGTGCAATCGCCGCTCCAGCGCCGCCGTGATCCGGGCGTGTATCTCGTCCCCCTCTGCACACCCGAAATCCAAGCGCTAAGGGTCATTGCCGACGCCCTTCTCCGCTCCGCCGCCGGACGAGCGTGTGTACTCTGCAACGCAGTCGGAGACCCGAGGTCCGTCGGCGGCTCCGGAATCATGGCCGTAACCCCCTTAGGGCAGAAGACCGTACCGGCCATTCAGCTCCCGGCCGATCGCGAGCAGCTGACGGTTTTCGAGGTTGACTTTTCACGGCTAATGCCACCAAAGAAGAGCACCTTCGACACCAAGTCGCCACTGGGCCGTCGCTACCATTATGCCATTCACTCCGGCGCCGAAGCCACACGCATCAGCCGCATCGACACTCACTACGAGGAATCACCCGATCGCTTTCTTGGCGTCGTCAATCCCGAGCTCTTTTCCTACTGCGGCCAAAAAATGCGGGTTGCCTTTCTTCGCGTCGACTCCTATACGGACATCATCGCGAAAGCGCAGAATCAAGATTTCGAGATTCTCGCCGTCCTCGGGCAGCATGACGTTATGATTTCCCACCTGGGACCCGAAGAGTACGATCTTTTTTATGACGTCAACTCTGTTGTGCCACGAAAACTGAACCAGCCGCGCGAAGAGTCCCCAGATCCGGAGCACAGGCGGCAACCCTTTCCTTACTTCAACGTCGCAACCTTCTTCAAGGCTCATGGCGCGGTGATCACGACCCGGGACCGAGAGATCTTTGATGCACATCTGCCGTCACCCAAGGAAGATGAGCTACATCAGGTGTTTGCCCTGGGCGACGACTGGAATGACCCTAAGGTCAATTCCGCAACTCGCAAACATTTCGAGGAGCTTCGATGGGTCTTGGGCAATACCACCAAAACCCCCGGCAAGATCAGCGCCGTGATGACCGTATCGCTGGACTATGCCGGAGGGGCCGTCACGGAGCCACTCGAGCGATTTGAACGAGAGGTTCTCACGCCGCTGATCAACCGGCCAGAGGTGACGAGTGCGTACGGCGGGCTCGGAGTTCGATTGGCGATCGACTACATCTTAAGAATGTCAGCCGGCCTCGACTCCCTTGCGGCCTTTATCGAAGACGTACACGCACTGGCTCACAAAGCACGCATTTTGCTGACCACGACAACCTACGTTGTGATCAAGCCGCTCTCTGCGCTTTCGTTATCGAGTGCATGCCTGCAGGCGGTCTTGCCCCCGGCCGATGCAGTCTATCGGGAGACGCATTATCTGCCGCTTCTGATGCCAGCCGGTCGCGAGGTTTTCAAAAATCTGCCGGAGGGCAGGCAGCGACAGCTCATTCGCCTCTTTCGCGACTTGGACGGAGAGTTGTTCAAGCTGAAATCGGCAAAGTGGTTCGCCGATCGCGAGCACGAGATACGCGAGAAAGTTGCGCGCGGACTGCTCTCCCAGGAGATCGAAATCCTTGGGGGTCCCCACGAGTTCCTGCTGGGCCGCGTTGAACAGGCCGTTTCTCATACGATTTCTGGCGTCGTCACTGACTCCGACCTGCGAGAATGGCAGAAGGCACTGAATCTCCCCTCTGGAAAGACCCTAAAGAAGGTCACCATTGCAGAGCGGATCCGAATTGCGTTGCAGGCCATTGAGGCCGGACGCATTAGCGGTGAACTCGGGGAGATCCTTCGTCAACTCGATAACGTTTTGGATGTTCGGAACGCAATGGTACACGGGCGCTACGGCGAGCTCTCAGCCGAGTCTGTGGTGGAGACCCTGCTCGTCTATTGTCAGTTCCTCGCAGTCAGTCAGCCGGGGACCGAGTCCTAGCGCGCCGGCCTGAGTGCCAACTGAGAGAACGGCGCAGTCGTGTCTGGTTGACTCAGCCCGCCCGCGAGGCCACCTGGATCCGCGTCACCGCGGGTCTCCAGGTTGGCCAGCGCCTGCGCCAACGCTTCGTCGCTGGCGCTGCCCAGCGCCGCTTCGGCCTCGACCTGCTCGCGCTGGGCGGCGATGACGTCGATCTCGCTCGGCAGTAGGGCGAACTCGGCCATCACCGCACCCCCCCAAGTCGGTGTCGACGGTGAACAGGTCGAGATCGAGCATCTCGCGATGCCCAGGTGGAAGCCGAGGAGACCCCCGCCCCTCAGGAAGAAGCCACGCTCGCGCCGAAGGAAGGCGGCGAGGACCTCGTCGTGGAAGCTGGTGAGGCGCGACGCGCCCAACGAGCCCTTGACGACGCCACCAGGAACTCCCAGAACCCGCGTCGCCGTCCCAAGCGCGGAGCCAGCTGGGGCCACGCGTCCACCACCTGCTGGAAGTGGTGAAGGCCCACACATCGGGAGCGAGACCGCGAGAGGGTGGGGCGTGGCCGTCCATCGCGGACACCTCTAGCCCACCATGAGGTCGCCGCCTCGACGTTTCGCTGGAGCTCGCGCCGCTAACGTGCCCGCGCGGCAACCTGGATCCGCGTCACCGCGGTCTCCAGCTTCGCCAGCGCCTGCGCCAGCGCTTCGTCGCTGACGCTGCCGAGCACCGCCTCGGCCTCGGCCTGCTCGCGCTCGGCGGCGGCGACGTCGATCTCGCTCGGCAGCTGGGCGAACTCGGCCATCACCGTGACCACGTCGTCGACGACCTCGCAGAAGCCGCCCGAGAGCGCCAGGTAGTGCTCGATCTTGCCGATGCGATACATCAGCTCGCCGACCTTGAGGCTGGCGATCATCGCCACGTGCCCCGGCAGGACGCCGAAGTAGCCCTTCTTGCCGGGCAGGGTGACCTCGTCGCACTCGACCTCGAGCACCTTCTTCTCGTAGGTGACGAGGAGGAGCTGCAGCTTGCCGAGGACGTTGGCCTCGTGCTTCTCCGACTTGTCAGCCATCAGCCGGCCCCGGCGAGCTTCTTGCCGTGCTCGACGACCTCGTCGATGGTGCCCTTGTAGAGGAAGGCCTGCTCGGGGTACTCGTCGAGCTCGCCCTTGGCGATCTTCTCGAAGCCCTCGATGGTGTCGGCGATCTTGACGTAGCGGCCCTTGAGCCCGGTGAACTGCTCGGCGACGAAGAAGGGCTGCGACAGGAAGCGCTGGATCTTGCGCGCCCGCGCCACGGTGAGCTTGTCGTCTTCGGACAGCTCGTCGATGCCGAGGATGGCGATGATGTCCTGCAGGTCCTTGTAGCGCTGCAGGATGGTCTGCACCAGGCGGGCGACGCGGTAGTGCTCGTCGCCGACGATGCGGGGGTCGAGGATCTTCGAGGTCGAGCCGAGCGGGTCGACGGCGGGGTAGATGCCGAGCTCGGAGATCTGCCGCGACAGCACGCGTCGTGGCGTCGAGGTGGGCGAACGCCGTCGCCGGCGCCGGGTCGGTGAGGTCGTCGGCGGGCACGTAGATCGCCTGCACCGAGGTGATCGAGCCCTTCTTGGTCGAGGTGATGCGCTCCTGGAGCTCGCCCATCTCGGTGGCGAGGTTGGGCTGGTAGCCGACGGCGCGACGGCATGCGGCCGAGCAGCGCCGACACCTCCGAGCCCGCCTGGGTGAAGCGGAAGATGTTGTCGATGAAGAGCAGCACGTCCTGCCCCTCGGTGTCGCGGAAGTACTCGGCGACGGTCAGGCCGGCGAGGCCGACGCGCAGGCGGGCGCCGGGCGGCTCGGTCATCTGCCCGTAGATCAGCGCCACCTTGCTCTTCTCGAGCGACGGCGCGGTCGACCTTGGTCAGGTCGAAGCTGGCCGGTGTCGTGCCAGTGCTTCATGAAGACGTCGCCGAAGGAGATGACCTTGCTCTCCACCATCTCGCGCAGCAGGTCGTTGCCCTCGCGGGTGCGCTCGCCGACGCCGGCGAACACCGAGAAGCCGCCGTGCTGCAGGGCGACGTTGTTGATCAGCTCCTGGATGAGCACCGTCTTGCCGACGCCGGCGCCGCCGAAGAGGCCGGTCTTGCCGCCCTTGGTGTAGGGCTCGAGCAGGTCGATGACCTTGATGCCGGTCTCGAACATCTCGGTCTCGGTGGACTGCTCGTCGAACGGCGGCGCCTCGCGGTGGATGGACCAGCGCTCCGCAGCCGGCACCTCGCCGAGCTCGTCGACCGGGTCGCCGACGACGTTGAGCACGCGGCCGAGCGTGGCCTTGCCCACCGGCACCGAGATCGGCTGCGCCGGTGTCGACCGCCTCCATGCCGCGCACGACGCCGTCGGTGGGCTTCATCGAGATGCAGCGCACGCGCGACTCGCCGAGGTGCTGGGCCACCTCGGTGACGATGTCGATCGGCACGCCGGTCTCGCAGCCCGGGGTCGGAGAGGCGCACGGCGTTGAGGATCGCCGGCAGCTGGCCGTCGGCGAACTCGACGTCGACCACCGGGCCGATGATCTGCACGATCTTCCCGACATTGCCGGCGCCGGGGCTCCGGAGGCTCCGGCGGTAGTTTTGCGTTGCTCAGCGGTCTGTGCCATGTGCGTGGTTCCTTTGTCGACTCAACCTTCGAGAGCGTTGGCGCCCGACACCACCTCGATCAGCTCGGTGGTGATCGCCGCCTGGCGCGCGCGGTTGTAGCGCAGCGTGAGGCGGTCGATGATCTCGCCGGCGTTCTTGGTGGCGGAGTCGCTCGCCGTCATGCGCGCGGCGTGCTCGGCGGCCTGCGACTCGAGCAGGATGCGGTAGACCTGGAAGGTCACGTAGCGCGGCAGCAGCTCCTCGAGGATCTCCTCGGCCGAGGGCTCGAAGAGGTACTCGCGGGTCTGCGCCGTCCGCGGCCTCGGCGGCCGCGCCTTCGCCGCCTGCCGGGATGGGCAGCAGCCGCTCCTCGCTGAGCTCCTGCGAGATGATGCTCCTGAACTTGTTGTAGACGACGTGCACCGCGTCGTACTCGCCGCTGGCGTAGGCGTCGCGCAGGTCGGCGGCGATCTCCTCGGCCTGCGCGTAGGTGACGTTGCTGAACAGCGTCGTGTAGCCCTTGCGCACCTTGAACGAGCGGCGGCGGAAGAAGGCGACGCCCTTGCTGCCGAGCAGCAGCAGCTCGATGCCGGCGAGCTTGGGGATGCGCTCGGTGGCGCGGCGCAGCACGTTGGCGTTGAACGACGCCCGCGAGCCCCTTGTCGCCGGTGACGACGACGAGCAGCACGCGCTTCTCCGGCCGCACCTCGAGCAGCGGGTGCTTGAGCTCCCGCCGCGTGCGCCGCCAGGTTGGCGATCACCTTGCGGATCTCCAGCGCGTAGGGGCGCGTGGCGAGGATGCGGTCCTGCGCGCGGCGCAGGCGCGCCGCGGCGACCATCTTCATCGCCTTGGTGATCTGCTGCGTGTTCTTGACGCTGCGGATCCGGCGCCGGATGTCGATCAGGTTGGCCATCAGGCCGTCTTGGCCCCCTGCAGGTCGGCGGCGAGCTGCTCGCGCACCTGCTCCATGCCCGCGGCGATCTGCTTGCCGAGGTCGTCGGAGATCGACTTCTTGTCGCGGATCTCGGCGAGGATCTCCGGCTTCTCGTCGCGGAAGAAGCGGTGCATCGCCTTCTCGTAACGGCTGCACCTGGTCGACCGGCAGCTTGTCGAGGACGCCGCGGGTGCCGGCGAGGATCGACAGCACCTGCAGCTCGACCGGCAGCGGCTCGTACTGCCCCTGCTTGAGGATCTCGACGAGCCGCGCGCCGCGGTTGAGCTGCGCCTGCGTCGACTTGTCGAGGTCGGAGCCGAACTGCGCGAAGGCCGCGAGCTCGCGGTACTGCGCGAGCTCGAGGCGCAGCGTGCCGGCGTTCTTGCGCATGGCGTTGATCTGCGCGTTGCCGCCGACGCGCGACACCGAGATGCCGACGTTGATGGCGGGGCGCACGCCGGCGTAGAAGAGGTCGCTCTCGAGGTAGATCTGGCCGTCGGTGATCGAGATGACGTTGGTCGGGATGTAGGCCGAGACGTCGCCCGCCTGCGTCTCGATGATCGGCAGCGCCGTCAGCGAGCCGCCGCCGTTGGCGTCCGAGAGCTTGGAGGCGCGCTCGAGCAGGCGCGAGTGCAGGTAGAAGACGTCGCCGGGGTAGGCCTCGCGGCCCGGGCGGCCGGCGCAGCAGCAGCGACACCTCGCGGTAGGCGGCGGCCTGCTTGCGAGAGGTCGTCGTAGATCACCAGCGCGTGGCGGCCGTTGTAGAGGAAGTACTCGCCCATGGCGCAGCCGCCGTAGGGGGCGAGGTACTGCAGCGGCGCCGGCTCGGAGGCGGAGGCGGCGACGACGATGGTGTAGTCCATCGCGCCGCGCTCCTCGAGCTGCTTGACCACCTGCGCCACCGTCGACCGCTTCTGGCCGATGGCGACGTAGATGCAGATGACGCCGCTGTCCTTCTGGTTGATGATGGTGTCGATCGCGACCGCCGTCTTGCCGGTCTGGCGGTCGCCGATGATCAGCTCGCGCTGGCCGCGGCCGATCGGGATCATGGCGTCGATGGCCTTGAGCCCGGTCTGCAGCGGCTCCTTCACCGGCTGGCGGTCGACGACGCCGGGCGCCACGCGCTCGAGCGGGTAGAACTCGGTGGTGGCGATCGGGCCCTTGCCGTCGAGCGGCCGGCCGAGCGGGTCGACGACGCGGCCGATCAGCGCGTCACCCACCGGCACCTGCATGATGCGGCCGGTGCGGCGCACCTGGTCGCCCTCCTGCACCTGGCGCGTGTCGCCCATCAGCACGGCGCCGATCTCGTCCTCCTCGAGGTTGAGGCGAGGCCGTAGACGTCGTGCGGGAAGGCGAGCAGCTCGCCGGCCATGCACTTCTGCGAGGCCGTAGACGCGGGCGATGCCGTCGCCCACCGAGACCACGGTGCCGACCTCGGCGAGGTCGACGTCGACCTCGTGGCCGGCGAGCTCGCGCTCGAGGATGGTGGTGATTTCGTCGGCGTTCAAGGCCATGGTGATGCTCCCTGCAATTGCGAACCGGATGGCGGGCTCGGAGCCCGCCCTACATGCGACGGTCATGCTGCGGTGGTAGGGCGGGCTCCGCGCCCGCCATCTTCTCTTCTGCTCACGCCCCCGCCAGCTCCTTGGCGAGGCGGTCGAGCTGGCCGCGCAGGCTGCCGTCGAACAGCTGCGAGTCCACCTGCGCCACGAAGCCGGCGAGCAGCGCCGGGTCGACGCTCTCGCGCAGCTCCAGCCGCTTGCCCACCTTGCCCTCGAGCACCTGCCGCAGCTGCGACCGCTCGTCGTCGGCCAGGGGCTCGGCGGTGGTGATGGTGGCGACGGCGACGCCCTGCCGCGCCTGGATCGCCTCGCCGATGCCGGCGACCACCTCGTCGAGGTGGCCGAGGCGGTGGCGGGAGACCAGCGCCTGCAGCAAGCGGCGCGACAGCGGCAGCAGCGAAAGGCGCTCGGCGAGGCCGTCGAGCGCGCGGCGCTTGGCGTCGAGCGGCAGGCCGGGGTTGGCGAAGAAGGCCCGCAGCCTCGCGTCGCTGCCAAGCGTGGAGGCGAAGGCGGCGAGCTGGTCGCGCACCTGCGCCGCCTCTTCCAGCGAGCCGGCGACGCCGAGCAGCGCCTTGGCGTAGGGGCGGGCGATGCGACGCATCAGTTGCCCCCCTGCTTCTTCTCGAGGCGCGCGAGGTTGTCGCGGAAGAGGCGCTTCTTGTCCTCGCGGGTGAGGCCGTCGGCGAGGCGCTGCTCGGCGAGCTCGGTGGCGAGCTTGGCGGCGTGCGCCGTCAGCTGCAGCTTCGCCTGCTGCAGCCCCTGCGCGATCTCGGCGCGGGCGGCGGTCTCGATGCGCGCCGACTCGCGCTGCGCCTCGGCGAGGATCTCCTCGCGCTCGCGCTGCCCCTCGCGCTCGGCGCGAGCGGCAAGCTCGTCGACCTCGTGGCGCAGCTCGGCGATCTGCGCCGCCAGACGCTGCTCCATCCCCGCCGCTTCCTGGCGCTGGCGGTCGGCGTCGGCGAGGGCGTGCGAGAGGTCTTGCTGCTTGCCCTCGAGGAACTTGACCACCGCGGGCCCCGCGAACTTGGCGAGCAGGCCAAGGAAGACGACGAGGTTGAGCGTCCAGAAGACTTCGTAGGGCAGGCCGAGGAACTTCGGGCTGGCGTGCTCGGCGGCGGCGCCGTGCCCGGCGTCAGCGGCGTGAGCGGCCGCTTCGGCGGCAAGCGCGGGCGCCGCGAGCAGCGCGCCGATGGCGAACGTCGAGGCGGCCCGGCCAATCGCGCGCAGGCTCAAACCGCTCTCCCCACCAGCCGCTCGCTGATGCGCGCGGCGAGCGCCGACGCCCGCCCGGCGAGCGCCTGCTCCTCGCGGGCGCGCTCGGCCGCGAGCTCGGCGGTGGCCTGCTCGAGCAGCCGCTTCGCCGCGTCGTCGGCCTCGCGAAGCATGGTGCCGCGCAGGTCGAGCGCCTCGCGGCGCAGCGCCTCGCGGCGGGCGGTCGCCTCGCGGCGCGCGGCGAGCAATCGCTGGCGCTCGGCGGTCAGCGCCGACTCGGCGTCCGCGCTGGCGCGCTGCCAGATCGCGCGCGCATCCTCGATGCGCCGCTCACGACCCTGCAGGATCCGCAGCAGACGGTCGAAGAGGAAGACCTTGAGCAGGAAGTAGGCGACCCCGAAGATCGCCACCACCACCAGCAAGCTGGCATCGAACTTCACGGACCGTTCGGCTCCGTCGGCTGGCTCCGCTGCGCCGGTAATCCGAAAGGGCGGCCGAAGCCTAGTTTTACGTGCGATTTGTACAGGGCTTCACCATCGCCGATGACGGCTGGCGATGGTGGTCGCGCGAAAGCGCGGCGACTCTAACACGGGGCTGTGAAGAGGGTCAAAAGAGGAAGAGGCGACGACGCCGCGGAGGCGGCTGACGGTAGCATCGGTCCGCTTGGGCGAATACGACCCTATCGTGCCGGCCGCCGCCGCGGGCAGCGACGACCTCGAGCGCGCCCGCGACCTCTTCGCCGCGGCGAGCCGCCCCTTCCTCGTCTGGCCCTGGCCGTGGGTCGCCTGGGCGGTGCTGCTGCCGGCGGCGGCGCTGCTCACCGAGCCGCTGCTCGCCGGCCTCGGAGCCGCCGGCGTGCTCGGCCTGTGGACGCTCACCATCCTGCTCGGCGGCGCCGTCGAGCTCGTCGGCATCCGCCGCGGCCGCCGGCGGCACGGGCGCACGCCGCTCGCGGGCTGGGCGATGACGATCCAGGGCAATCTCTCGCTGGTGGCGCTGGCGCTCTCCGCGGCGCTGCTGCTGGCGGATCAGCCGCAGCTGCTGCCGGGGCTCTGGCTGCTCGTCCTCGGCCACTCGTTCTACCTGATGGGCGGCCTCGCCTTCCCCGCCTTCCGCGTCTGCGGCCTGCTCTACCAGCTAGGCGGCTTCCTGGCGCTCTGGCCGATCGGCATCGACCCCTTCGCGGTCTTCGCCGTCGCCACCGCCGCCGGCAACTTGTGGATGGCGTGGTCGGTGTGGCAATCCGCGCGTTAGACGCCGCGCGCCGCTCGACTCACTCGACGACGAGCTCGCTGCCGCTCCAGCGGTCGGCGAGCGAGCGACGTGCGGCGCCGAGCGCGAGCAGGCCGGGGAGCCCCAACGCCAGCACCGTCACCAGCTCGGCCAGCCAGCGGCGCAGCGCCTCGGCGAAGGTGAGCGGCAGGTCGTCGCCAGCCTGGCAGGCGAGGCCGACCGCCGCCATGCCCGGCGTCTTGCCCCAGAAGGCGAGCGGCACGACGGTGTAGAAGAGCGAGAAGACGAGCACCAGCAGCGCGAAGGCCGGCAGCTGCGCCGGCGCCGGCCGCACTTCCATGAAGCGCGCTCCGCCGAGCGCCAGCGCCGCCGCCCCGACGTGAACGCCGAGGTCGACGAGGCCGGCGAAGAGGCGGGCGCGGAACGGCGCCGTCGCCACTTGGGGCGCCACGGCAGGCCGCGCCTGCTGCCGGCTCGCTGGAGCGGCGAGCGGCAGCTCGAGGCGCTCCTCGACGGCCGCCTCCTCGTCGTCGAGCTCGAGCTCGAAGAGCGTCGCCTGCTCGCGGGCGCGGCGGGCGGCCGTCATAGCGGCCGCGGCGTCAGGTACTTGGTGTAGATGCGGTAGAGCAGGTCGGGGTTGCGGGCCTGATAGGTGCGCGTGAACAGCAGCAGCCGCTCGACGTCGCCGTCGGCGGGAGTGAGGCCGGCGGCCTCCTCGAGGTTCTCCTCCGCCTCGTCGGGCTTGCCCTGCTGCAGGCTGAGCACGCCCTTGTTGTAGTAGGCGGTGGTAAGCATCAGCCGCGCGTCGGCGTTGTCGGTGTCCTTCTCGAGCACCACCCAGAGGTCGCGCAGCGAGCGGTCGTACTCCCCGGCGCGCAGCAGCGTCAACACCGGCTGCAGCGGCTCGACCGCCTTCTTCGCCTGCTCGGCGAGCGCCTGCTCGTCTTCGGAGAGCGGCGTGATGGCGGCGGCCTGGGTGAGCAGCGGCTCGACGGCGAGATAGTGCCGCTCGCCTGCGGCCTGGCGCGCCTGCTCGATGAGACTGCTGCGCTTGGCGACCTGCTCGGTCGACGGACCGGCCACCTGCTGGCCGCCGCTCTGCTCCTGCTCCCACTGCCCGATCAACGCCTGCGCCTCTTCGTAGTAGGGGCTCGCCGGGGGCACGCGCTTGAGCTGGGCGACGGCGACGGCGCGCTGGCCGTTCTTGTACAGCGCGGTGGCGCGGGTGATCGGCGTCTGCTCGGCCGCGATCGTCGTCCGCGGCGGCGGCTCGGTGTTGGGGAACAGCGTGCTCCAGCGCGTCATCAGGAACCAGCCGGCGGCGAGCAGCACCACCAGCACGCCGGCCGCGGCGAGCAGCATCGTGCGCCGCGACGCCGGCGGCTTGACGGCGGCGGCGGGCAGCGGCCGGGCGCGCTCCGTGCCGGGCTCGGGCGGCACCAGGATCTCTTCCTTGAGGTCGTCGGCACCGGCGGCGGACAGCTCGTCGAGCAGCGCCGCCTCGCCGCCCGCGGCCGGCGGCTTCGGCAGGTCCGTGAGCTCGCCGCGCTCGAGCTTGCCGAGGGCCTCGCGCGCCGCGACGTGGTTGGGCTGCAGCGCGAGGACGTGGCGCAGCGTCTCCTTGGCGCCGTCGAGGTCCTTCGCATGCACCTGCCCGAGGGCGTCGTGGTAGGCCTCCTCGACCTGACGCTCGTGCTCGGCCTTGGCGTTGCGGGCCTGGTCGATGCGCCGCGCCGCCTCGCCGTGGTCGATGTCGATGAGGAAGATGCGCGACCAGGCGTCGATGGCGCCCTGCAGCTCGCCGCGGGAGAACTGCGCCTGCCCTTCGTCGAGCAGCTCGGCGATGCGCGGGTCGGGGTCGGAGGCGCCGCCCGCGGCCGCCGCTGCCGCCGGCGCGGTCGCCGTGGTATCCGCGGCCAGGCCCTCGAGCGAGAGCTCGTCATGGAAAGCGGGACCGAGGCCGTCGTCGAGCGACGGCGCGACGTCGCCCAGCTCGAGCGGCGGCAGGTCCATCGACAGGTCGTCGTCGCTCGGCAGGTCGCCGAAGGACATCTCGTCGGCGGGCAGCTCGTAGGCGGTGGGATCGGCGATGGGCTCGCTCACCAGCGGTTCGTCGAAGTGGGGTTCGAACGCCGGCGCGGAGAACGCCGGTGCGGCGGGCGGCGGCGGGGCCGGTGCCGGTGCCGGGCGAGTGGCGGGAGGGGCAGGGGCCGCAGGAGCGGCCGCGCGCGCGGCCGGCGCCGAGAGCTGGCTCGCGAGCTCGGCCACCGCCGGATGGCCGTCGTCGAGAGCGCGCGCCTTGTCGACCAGCGCGCGCGCCTCGTCGAGCTGCCCGGCGGCCACCGCGTTCTTCGCCTTGCTGAGGAAGCGGTCGACGTAGGGCGCCGCCTCCATCAGCTCCTGCGCCTGCGCCAGCAGCCCCTGCAGGGCGGGGTCGTTGCCGATCGCCCAGTGCTCGCTCTTGGCGAGGGAGTTGAGCGCCTCGAAGTCGCGACGGGCCACCAACTGGCCGAGCTCGCGCCGGAGGTCACGAGCGGGTGCCGCCGGCGCAGCGTCGGGCCTCGGCTGGACGGGCTGCGGAGCGGTTGCCGCGGCGGGCGCCGCGAGCCGCCGCCGGAGCGCCGTCGAGCCGCGCGCGCAGGTCGCCGATCTCTACCGGGCCGCTGGCACCGCGCAACCGCTCGGATAGCGTGTGCGCGGGGGAGAACTGCGAATCGAGCTGGAGGATGAAGTCGCACCCCAGCCGCGCCTCCTCGAGGCTGCCTCGGGCCGCCACGTCGAGGGTGTGACGGAAGGTCTCCAGGATGCGCTTCTGGACGTCGGGAGCGAGGCTGGGATTGCCGGCGTAGCTCATGCGCGTGCTGCTTCCCTCCGGAAAGGATCCCGACTGCCCAGTGGGGGTCATGGATGTTAGCAGAGGGAGAATGGCGCCATGATCGAGTCGCCGCCGCGCGCCGCCGCCACCAGCCCGCCCCCCGGGGCGCTGCTCGAGTGCGTTCCCAACGTCAGCGAGGGACGCGACGCCGCGGCGCTCGGGGCCCTCGAACGCCGCCTGGCCGCGGTGCCCGGCCTGCGGCTGCTCGACCTCGCTCCGGACCGCGACCACCATAGGTGCGTCGTCACCCTCGCCGGCACGACGGAGACGCTGCGCGACGGCGTGCTCGCCCTCTTCGCCTGGGCGGCCGAGCACGTCGACCTGCGGCACCACCGCGGCGTGCACCCGCGGGTGGGCGCCGTCGACGTGGTGCCGTTCGTGCCGCTCGCCGGCGCCACGATGGCCGACGCCGTGGCCGCCGCGGAGAGCACCGCGGCGGCGATCGCGGACGCCTTCGACCTGCCGGTCTACCTCTACGAGGAAGCCGCCCGCCGGCCGGAACGACGGCTGCTCTCGGACATCCGCCGCGGCCAGTTCGAGGGCTTCCCGGCCAAGATCGCGCAGCCCGAGTGGGCACCGGACTTCGGGCCGCGCCGCGTCCACCCGACAGCTGGGGGTGACGGTGGTCGGGGCGCGTTTCTTCCTGCTCGCCGTCAACGCGCGGCTGGCCACCGCCGACGTGACCGCGGCGCGCGCGGTGGCGCGCGCGGTGCGCGAGGCGACCGGCGGGCTCCCCGGCGTGCGCGCGCTGGGACTGCTCCTGGAGAGCCGCGGCTGCGCGCAGGTGAGCATGAACCTCGTCGACTTCCGGCGTACCTCGCTCGTCGAGCTGCTCGCCCGCGTCGAGGCCGAGGCGCGCGCGCAGGGCACCGAGGTGGTCGCCACCGAGCTCGTCGGCCTGGCACCCGCGGCGGCGCTGCTCGAGCCGCTGCGGGCGCTGCTGCGCACCGACGCGCTGGGGCCGCGACAGATCGTCGAGTGGCGGCTGCTGGAAGAAGAGTCGCGGGCGCGTTGACCCGTTACTCGCGCTCTCGCAGCGCTGCGAGCAACCGCTGCGGCAGGCCGCCGAAGCTGCCCGAGGACATCGACACCACGACGTCGCCGGACTGGGCCGTGGCGAGCAGCGCGGCGAGCAACGCGTCGTAGTCCGCGGCGATCGTCGTCGCCGTGCCTTTCTCGCCCAACCGCGCCACCAGCGCGTCGAGGTCGAGGCGCTCCTCGGGCGGCAGCCGCGAGGCGTGGAACAGCGGCGGCAGGAAGGCGCGGTCGGCGCGCGCGAGGGCGTCGAGGTAGCCGGCGAAGAAGAGCGAGCGCGCGGCGGAGAGCGAGCGCAGCTCCAGCGCGGCGAGCAGCCGCCGGCCGGGGTAGCGCCGGCGCACCGCGTCGAGCGTCGCGCCGACCGCCGTGGGATGGTGCGCGAAGTCGTCCACCACGGTGACGCCGGCCGCCGTGCCGAGCTCCTGCAGCCGCCGCGCGACGCCGCGGAAGCGCCCGAGCGCAGCCGCCACCTGCCGCGGGTCGTAGCCGTCGGCGGACACCGCCGCCCACACCGCCAGCGCATTCTCCAGGTTGTGGAGGCCGCCGAGCCCGGGTAGCAGCTCCGCTTCGCCCGCCGGCCCGACGACGCGGCAGCGGTAGCGGCCTCCCGCCTCCTCCACCGGCGGCTCCACGAGGCGCACCTCGTTGCCGTCGCCGAGGCCGTAGAAGACGACGCGGCACGGCGCCGCGCTCGCCAGCTCGCGCACCTCCGGCCGGTCGCCGCAGGCCACCACCAAGCCGTCGGCCGGCATCGCCGCCAGCAGCTGCCGGTACGTCGCGAGCAGCGCCTCGGGCGAGGCGTAGAGGTCGGCGTGGTCGAACTCGCCGCTGGTCCAGATCAAGGTCTGCGGCCGGTAGTGCAGGAACTTCGGCCCGCGGTCGAAGTAGGCCGCGTTGTACTCGTCGCCCTCGACCACGAAGCGGACGCCGCTGCCCAACGCCCAGCTCGCCGGCAGGTCGAGCGGCAGCCCGCCGATGAGATAGCCGGGGTCGGCGCCCAGCTCGTGCAGCGCGAAGGCCGCCATCGCCGTGGTGGTGGTCTTGCCGTGGGTGCCCGCCACCACCAGCGGCCGCCGCTCGGCGAGGCAGAAGCGGTAGAGCGCCTCGGGCATCGAGAGCAGCGGCAGGCCGCGGCGCTCGGCCTCCACCGCCTCGACGTTGTCGCGGCGCACGGCGTTGCCGACCACCACCAGGTCCGGCTCGGGATCGAGGTGCGCCGCGTCGTAGCCGACGAGCGGCACGATGCCGGCGCTCTCGAGCAGCGTCGACATCGGCGGATAGAGCGGCCCGTCGGCAGCCGCGCACGCGGTGACCGAGCGCCTGCATCAGGCAGGCGAACGGCGCCATGCCGGTGCCGCCGATGGCGATGACGTAGATGTCGAGAGGGCGGCCGGTGACGGTGAGCGGTGGCCGCGGCTGCTCGATCGCACCCAAATCGGCGCGAAATATAGCAGCGCGCGGATCACCGTCCGGTATTCATCGGTTGCGATCCGGTACCATCCGGCGGAGGGCGCCGCCGATGAACCACCCACACCGCACGCTCGGTCCCGCTGCGCAGCTCCGGCGGGCCGCCGTCGCGGCGCTCGCCGTGGCGCTGGCATTGCTCGCGCCGCCCCTGCCCGGACAGCCGCCGGCGGCGACACCCGCCGCCCCGCCGCCGCGCGCGGTGGCTCCCGAGCCGGTGTGGGACGCCGGCATCGTCGCCAAGGGCACCAAGGTCGCCCACGAGTTCACCATCCGCAACCAGGGCACCGAGGTGCTGCAGATCCGCGAGGTGCGCCCGGCGTGCGGCTGCACGGTGGTGAGCTTCGACGCCGCCATCGCGCCCGGCGGCGAGGGGAAGGTGCGCGCCGAGCTCGACACCGGCGGCTTCAACGGAGCGATCGCCAAGGAAGTCACCGTCTTCACCAGCGACCCCGGCAACCCGATGATCCAGCTCACCATCCGCGCCACGGCGCGGGCGGCGCTGGATGCGCAGCCCGGCTACTTCCGCTTCGTCCACGTCGTCGGCGCGCCCGCCGAGACCGGCACGCAGGTGGTGTGGTCGGCCGACTACCCGGAGCTGCGGGTGCTCTCGGTCGTCTCGCCGTCGCCGGCGATCACCGTCGCCTTCCGGCCCGCCACCGCGGCGGAACGCGAGCGTCAGGGCCGCGGCAACCAGTGGCTGGTGACGGCGACGCTTGCGTCGGAGCCGCCGCCGGGGCCGCTCTCCGGCGAGGTGCGCATCGAGACCAACCACCCGCGCAGGAAGGTGCTCGAGGTCCCCATCGCCGGCTACGTGCGGCCGGTGCTGATGGTGACGCCGCCGGCGGCCGACTTCGGCAGCTTCCCCGCCGGCCAGCCGCGCAAGGGGAGCGTGCTGATCGTCAACCACGGCAGCGCGCCGTTGCAGCTGCTCGGCGTCGACAGCGACGTGCGCGGCCTCTCGGCGCGCATCGACGTGCGCGAGAAGGGGAAGAAGTTCGACCTCGCGCTGACGCTGTCGGCCGACGTGCCGAAGGGCCCGCTCGCCGGCGCCCTGCGCGTGCGCACCAGCTCGCCCAAGCAGCCGCTGCTCGAGGTGCCGGTGAAGGGAGACGTGCGATGACGCCGCTCGCGGAATCGGTGGTGCAGCGGCCGAGCGGCCGCGCTGCCGACGCGCTGCGGCCGTTGCAGATCTCGATCGGCGAGCTCAAGTTCGCCGAGGGCTCGGCGCTGCTCTCGCTCGGCGACACCCGCGTGCTCGCCGCGGCCTCGGTGGAGAACGCGCGTGCCGCCGTTCCTCGCCGGCAGCGGCCGCGGCTGGGTGACCGCCGAGTACGCCATGCTGCCGCGCGCCACCGCAGACGCGCAACGCGCGCGAGGTCGCCAAGGGCCGCCCCACCGGACGCACCAGCGAGATCCAACGCCTGATCGGCCGCAGCCTGCGCGCGGTGGTCGACACCGCCGCGCTCGGCGAGCGCACGGTGACCGTCGACTGCGACGTGATTCAGGCCGACGGCGGCACGCGCACGGCGAGCGTCACCGCCGGCTACGTGGCGCTCGCCGCGGCGCTCGCCAAGCTGGTGCTCGAGGGCGACCTGCCGCAGCTGCCGCTGCTCGAGCCGGTGGCGGCGGTGTCGGTGGGCATCGTGCGCGGCGTGCCGGCGCTCGACCTCGAGTACGTCGAGGACCAGGAGGCCGAGGTCGACATGAACGTCGTCGCCACCGGCTCCGGCCAGCTCGTCGAAGTGCAGGGCACCGGCGAGAAGCGCGGCTTCGCGCGCCGGGAGCTCGACGCCCTGATCGACCTCGCCCTCGCGGGCATCGGGCAGATGATCGCGGCGCAACAGGCGGCGCTGGCGCCGCTGCTGGCGCAGGTCGAAGAGGTCCAGTGCAAGCCGCGCGCGCGCAAAGAGCCGAAGCGCGAGAAGGACCTCTGGGGCCCGCCGCGGTGAGCGGCGCGGCCTAGACGTCGACCCACTCGAGCGACAGCGACTCGGCGCCGAGGAAGCTGGCGCCGATGCGGGCGAAGCGGGAGCCGGCGTCGGTGACGCAGAAGTGGTGCTCGGCGTCGCCGTCGGCGTCGCTCGCCAGCTGGTGGCGCAGCAGGTCGGCGGCGACCACCTCGGCGACCGCGGCGGCCGAGTCGACCAGCGTCACCTCGGGGCCCATGACCTCGGCGATGGCGTCGCGCAGGAGCGGGTAGTGGGTGCAGCCGAGCACCAGGGTGTCGATGCCGCTCGCGACGAGCGGCGCGAGGTAGCGGCGCGCCACCTCGAACGGCGACCGGGTCGTCGTGCCAGCCTTCCTCGACCAGCGGCACGAAGAGCGGGCAGGGCTGGCTCACCACCTCGAGGTCCGGCCGCAGCCGGCGCAGCTCGCGGCCGTAGGCGTCGGAGTCGATCGTCGACTCGGTGGCGATGACGCCGACCTTGCCGCGCGAGACGGCGGCCGCCCGCGCGGCGCCGGGCTGCAGCACGCCCCACAGCGGCACCGAGCGGCTGCAGCGCGCCGACCGTCACCGCCGAGGCGGTGTTGCAAGCGACCACCACCGCCTTGACGCCGCGGCCGACGAGGAAGTCGACGTTCTTCTTCGAGTAGGCGAGCACCGTCGACGGCGACTTGGTGCCGTAGGGCAGCCGCGCGGTGTCGCCGAGGTAGAGGATCGACTCGCGCGGCAGCAGCGCTGCAGCGCGGCGACGACGGTGAGCCCGCCGACGCCGGAGTCGAAGACGCCGATCGGAGCGGCGGAGGCTCGACTTGACCCACGTGCGGTCTTCGAGCAGCGGCGCGGTGGTGTCGACGTGGCCGGCGAAGGTCGTGCGCTGCACGCCGTTCCACAGCAGCACCACCGAGCGCGCCCGCGGCTCGTTGGCGAGCACGGTGTCGACGAGGCTGTAGATCGCGCAGCAGCTCGAGGTCGGAGCCCGACGACGGCGGCGCCGGCTGGTCCTTCGCCGCGAGGTCGACGTAGGCGACGCCCTGCGCGTCGACGAAGGCGTCGGCGACGGTGACTCCCGTCGGCAGCGGCGCGACGAGTCCGGCCTGTGCGCGGCCCGGCGAGCAGCGCCGCCACCACCGCCGCCACGCGGCCGTCGGCCGTCGAGCGGGAGCGCCACCTCGCGGCTCTCGGCGTGGAGGTAACCGTCGGCGCCGGGAAACAGCAGCGACACTGTCGCGTTCTCTGTCGGTCCCGCCGGCGCGGCGTGGCGCCGGCCGCCGGTCGCCGTCGTCTCGCCACCGCGCCTTGCAGCCGGCGATCGCAGCGGCTGCGACGACCACCGTCGCCACCATCGCGGCGCGCGCGATCCGCGTCCCGCCCCGGCGCGGCCCTCGCCCCGCCCCGCCGCCCTCGGCGCGGCCTTCAGTCGGACGGCGGCCTGCGGTCCGTCTGCCGACCCTGCGCCTGGTAGCGCGACACCGCGCGCACCAGCGCGTCGACGAGCTGCTGGCGGTACTCGGCGGTGAGCAGCTTCTTCTCCTCGTCGGGGTTGGAGAGGAAGCCGAGCTCGACGAGCACCGCCGGCATCGCGGCGCCCATCAGCACGCGGAACGGCGCCTGCTTGACGCCGCGGTTGCGCAGCCCGAGCGCGGTGTTGAGCTCCTCCTGCACCAGGCTGGCGAAGCGCTGGCTCTCGGCGAGGTGCTGGCTCTGCGCCAGGTCCCAGAGGATGAGCGTCGAGCCCGGCCACCGCGCTCGGCCGGCTGCGCGCGCGTCCGGCCGCCCGCGGCGCCGCGGGCGGCAGCGATTCTCCGCCCGCGCCGCCGCCGCCGCGCGCGCGTCGCTGGCCTCGAGGCTCAGGAAGTACGTCTCGGCGCCGGTGGCGCCCGCGCCCACCGACGAGTTGAGGTGGATCGAGATGAAGAGCGCGCGCGGTGCTGGTTGGCGATCGCGGCGCGAGTGTCGAGCGGCAGCTCGGCGTCCTCGTCGCGCGTCAGCTCGACGTCGCACCGGCAGCCGCTGCGCCAGCTCGCGGCGCGAGCCCCTGCGCGAGCAGCAGCGTCAGCTCCTTCTCCTGCGTGCCGCTGGGACCGATGGCGCCGGTCTCGACGCCGCCGTGGCCGGGATCGATGACGATCGTCGGCCGCTGCGGCGCCTGCCGGCGTCGGCGCGCCCGGCGCCGCGGCGACGCGCTGGTAGACGTCGAAGACGAGGCGGTAAGGGTCCTGCTGCTGGTAGTGCTCGACCACCGCGCCGGGCGCCACCTCGAGCACGATCTTGTCGTCGGCGAAGCGCAGCGCCTGCACCAGCGGGTCGGTCGACCTCGGGCGGCCGCGACGGTTGCGCCACCTGGTCGCCGAGCATCGTCACCTCGACGCGCTGCGCCGCGCTCCTGCATGTTCACCCGCGGCGCTTCGGGGAACTGCAGCACCAGCGTGGTGAGCCCCTGCATGTGCACGAGGCTCCACTCGACCGGCACCACGCGGCGCTGCTGCGGCGTCGCCGACAGGCGGCGCGCGGTCGCGTCCCACGCCAGGTCCCAGTGCAGCGCCTCGCCGAAGCTTCGGCGCAGCAGCTCGAGCGGCACCCAGGGGCCGGCGTCGCCGCCGACCACCGGCTGCGGCAGCTGGACGATGGTGCGCCCGACGGTCGCCACGGCGCTGCCGACGCCGAGCACCGTCTCGACGTCGCCGGTGCGCAGCACCCAGCCGGCGCCGCCGGGGCCTTGGCCGCAGCTCGCCGCCGAGCAGCGGCGCGAGCGGCGGCAGGCGCGAAGAGCGGGCCCCGCCGGCCCGATGAGCGCCGCGCCGGCGACGTCGCGGCCGGCGACCGAGATCGTCGCCGGCGCGCTGGTCAACGCGCTCGCTGCCGGCGCCGGAGGCGGCGGCTCTTCGCCGGTCGGCTCGCCCTCGCCGGGCTGGTGGTTCCGCGGGCACTGCTGGGGCGCGCTCGCGTCGTGCCCGGCGGCGCGAGCTGCTGCGCGGCGAGCAGCCCGGACGTCACCAGCAGGGCGAGGAGCAGGGCAAGGCGCCGCCGCACGGCGGGCAGGATAGCACCCGCCTCCTCCTGCCGCAGCCCGCGATATCCTGCGAGCCGCGAGGAGGGGAGTCGCGATGCAGATCCGCCAGTTCCGCGTGGTGCTCAAGGCCAAGAACTTCGACCGCACGTGCAACTTCTACGGCGAGGTGCTGGCGCTGCCGCGGCTGCAGAGCTGGGACGACGAAGAGGGGCGCGGCGCGCTCTTCCAGGCCGGCACCGGCGCCGTCGAGGTGATCGGCCGGCCGCGCGACTCGCACGGCTGGGACGAGGACTTCGACTACCAGGGCCCGCAGCACAAGCTGGTGCTGTCGTGGATCGTCCCTTCCGCCGAGCGCGCCTACGAGGAGCTGCTGTTCCGCGACAAGAACGTCCCCGGCGGCCTCCGCCGCGGCCCCGACGGCGTGCTCGCCTTCGAGACCCACGACCCCGACGGCGTACGCATCCTGCTGCGCGAAGAAGGCGCGTAGGGCGGGCTCCGCGCCCGCCGTCGGCGCGTCCGGCTACGATTTGCGCTGGACCCCATGGACCAGATCGGCAAGTACGCCATCGTCGGCAAGATCGGCACCGGCGGGTTCGGCGTCGTCTACGAAGGGCGCGACCCCTTCCTCAAGCGGCGGGTGGCGATCAAGACCTGCAACTCCGAGGAGCCGGAGCTGCGCGACCGCTTCTTCCGCGAGGCGGAGATCGCCGGCAACCTCCAGCACCGCAACATCGTCACCGTCCACGACTTCGGCATCCAGGACGGCGTCCCCTACCTGGTGCAGGAGTACCTCACCGGCGAGGACCTCGACCGCCTGGTGGCGCGCCGCGAGCCGCTGCCGCCGGCGCCAGCGCGTCGACGTCCTGGTGCAGGCGGCGCGCGGCCTCGAGTACGCGCACCGCCACGACGTCATCCACCGCGACGTCAAGCCGGCCAACATCCGGCTCACCGCCGACGGCACGGTGAAGATCATGGACTTCGGCATCGCCAAGCTCTCCAACGTGGCGAGCCACCTGACGCGCACCGGCATGGCGCTGGGCACCGCCGCCTACCTGCCGCCGGAGCAGATCCGCGGCACCGCCGTCGATCACCGCGCCGACATCTTCTCCTTCGGCGTCACCGCCTACGAGCTGCTGAGCTACAAGCGTCCCTTCGCCGGCAAGACGATCTCGGCGCTGTTCTGGGAGCTGCTGCAGCGCGAGCCCGAACCGCTCGCGAATCATTGGCCGTCCTGCCCGCCGGCGCTCGAGCAAATCGTGTCGCGCTGCCTGGCCAAGGAACCGCAGCAGCGCTACGCCGGCTTCAGCGAGCTCATCCCCGCCCTCGAGGCGGCGCTCGCGGAGCTGCAGCGGCCGGGGCGCGGCGAGGAGACGACGATGCAGCATCCGGGCGTCGCGCCGGCGCCGGGTGGCGGCACCGCCGGCGCGCGGCCGACGCCGTTGCCTCCCACCGCGGCGCAGCCGCAACGCGCCGCGGCGCCGGGGAAGGCAACGCCGGCGCCGCCGGCACCGGCGGCCGGGCCTTCCGTCAACGAGCGCTTCGAGGCCGTCGTCACCGGCGCGCGCCGGGTGCCGCCGCCGCCGAGCGCCGGCCTGCTCGACGACGTCCAGGAGGCGCTCGCCGGCGCCAACGCCGCCGACGTCGCGCGCCGCGCCCGCGACCTGCTCGCCCGCGGCGAGCTGGAGGCGGCCGAGCGCGAGCTCGCCAGCGTGCCGGCGCGGGCCGGCGCCGAGGTTGCCGCCGTGCGTCGCGACCTGCTGCGCGCGCGCGCCGACCGCGCGCTGGCGCAGGCGGCGGCGCAGTGGCAGCAGGGACAGCCGCAAGCGGCGATCGCGGCGATCGACCAGCTGCTCGCGCGCGCGCCCGACCACCAGGACGCGCTGCGCCTGCGCGACAGCTGGCGCGCCGAGCTCGCCGAGCGCGAGCGCGCCCGCGCCGAGGCGGCCGACGAGGCCAACGCGCGGCGCACGGCGATCGGCAAGGCGGTCGCGGAGTCCGAGGCGCTGCTCGGCCGCGGCGACCTCGACGGCGCCGAAGCCGTCATTGCGGCGGCGCAAGCCCACCTCGGCTCGCACCAACCGCTGCGCGACCTGCGCCGGCGCATCGCGCTCGCCCGCACCGGCGCTCCGGGCGCGCCACCGCAGGCAGGCTCACCCGGTGTGCGCGTCAGCGTGGACGCGAGCACCATCGGTGTCGGCACCAGCGCGGTCGCCGCCGCGCGCCAGCGGGTGGAGGCCGAAGGGTTGCGACCGACGGGCGACGCGGCCGCGGGGCGGGTGGGAGCGAGTAGCGGCGGGGCAACGTCGCCGGCCGCCGCAGCGCGTGGCGGGGCCGCACCCGCCTCGGGAATCGCCTGGCCGCGACCGGACCTTCCCGGGCCGTCGTACTCCGCGCAGCAGCCCACGGGGCGGCCACCGCTCGCCCCTCCGCCGACCGGCAGTCCGCCGGTGCCGACGTTCGCCGCCGCGGACGCCAGCGTCGGCTCTGCCGCAAGAACGCGGTTGCTGCTGCTCGTCGCCGGCGGCGTGCTGCTGCTGATCGTCATCGCGCTGCTCGCCCGCTGGCTGTTGACGCGTCCCGCGAGCCCGGAAGCGCCGACGCCGACACCCACGCCCGTCGCCACCGCATCCGCCGCGCTCGGCCCCATCGGCATCGGCGTGCAGCCGGGCGCCAGCCCGACAGCCAGCGCCACGCCGCGGCCCGCCGACCGCAACGCCACGCTGGTGCAGCACGCGCCCGCGGCGTTCCCAGCCGGCGTTCCGCGCCGGCGTGCCGCGGTCACGATCGAGGTGCTCGTCGGCGCCGACGGCAAGGCGCTCGACACTCGCGCGCGAGCCGGCACCACCGTCGCCGATCCGCGACTCGTCGACGCAGCGCGGCGCGCAGCTCAGCGCAGCACCTACCTGCCGGCGCTGCGCGGCGGCCAGCCGGCGGAGAGCTGGCTGCCGGTGGCCGTCGACTTCCGCCCGCCTCCCTGACCGCTAAGCGGCCTCCGCCGCCGCGCCGCCGCGGCGCGTGAACAGCCAGCGCAGCACCGCGATCAGCAGCAGCGTGACGCCGAAAGTGGCGACGATGGTGGCCCCTGTCGGCAGGTCGAGCACGAACGACAGCGCCACGCCGCCGGCCGATACCGCGGCGCCCATCGTCCAGCCGATGGCGAGCCGCGGCCCCAGCCGGCGCGCGAAGAGCATCGCCGTCACCGACGGCACGATGAGGAAGCAGAAGACCAGCAGCACGCCGGCGATGGCCACCGACGAGGTGACCACGAAGCCGAACGAGACGTAGAAGAGGAAGTCCCACCGCCGCACGTTCCAGCCGCGTTGTTCGGCCGCCGCCTCGTCCATCGAGATGAGCAGGAAGCGCTCGCGGAAGAGGTAGTGGAAGAGGCCGACGAGGGCGTAGAGCACCGCCGTCTTCCCCAACTCCGGCCAGGTGACCGACAGGATGTTGCCGACCAGCATCTCCTTGAGGTGCTCGGTCTCCTGCGTCGCCTTCGACATCACCAGGATGGCGAGCGCCGCCGACACCGCGTAGACGATGCCGATGATCGCCTCCTGCGGGATGCGGGTCTGCCGGTGCACGCGCGTGCCGGCGAAGATGGCGGCGCCGAGGAAGGTGAAGCCGAGCGAGAAGAGGTAGGCGGCGGTGGAGTGCAGGTCGTAGCCCGCGAGGTAGGCGACGGTGGTGCCGAGCGCGGCGATCTGCGCCAGCGAGAGGTCGACGAAGATGACGCCGCGCTCCACCACGTGCACGCCGAGGTAGGCGTGGATGCCGGTCAGGATCAGGCTGGCGACGAACGCCGGCAGCAGCAGCTCGAAGATGCTCATCGCGCCGGCCGCGCCTTCATCGCCGCCACCAGGTTGTCGACGTTGACGTCGAAGAGGACGAAGTAATCCGGGATCGCCGGCGTGCCGCCCACCGACGGGTAGAAGACGAGCACCGTCGCGCCGGTCTTGCCGGCGACGAACTTCGGCGTCTTGAGGTCGAAGTAGGGCTCGACGAGGATCAGCGGCACCTTCTTCGCCCGGATCAGGTTGATGGTCTCGAGGGTGTGCGAGGGCGTCGGCGGAATCCCCGGCTTGGGCTCGACGTGGCCCACCACCTGGAGGCGGAAGCGCCTGGCGAAGTTGGGCCAGGAGTCGTGGAAGGTGACGACCTGCAGCCCGTCGTAGGGCTTCAACTTCGCCGCCCACTCCGCCTCCTTCTGCGTCAGGCGCGCCTCGAAGGCGGCGAGGTTCTTCGCGTAGGCAGCGGCTCCGGAGGCGTCGATCTGCGACAGCCGCCGCGCGATCGAGCGCGCGATGACGCGGCCGTTCTCGGGATCGGTCCAGTAGTGCGGGTTGCCGTAGGGGTGCACGTCGCCCATGGCGCGCGTCACCTGGCCGGACGGACGGCCGAGGACCTCGCAGCCCACCGAGGCGTCGAGGTAGCCCGGCGAGCCGGGCCGGATCTTGCGGTTGCGCGACTGGTCGATGAGCGGCGGCAGGTAGCCGATCTCCAGCTCGAGCCCGGCGACCACCAGCAGGTCGGCGCGCGAGAGCCTGAGCACGAACGACGGCTTGGCGTCGACGAAGTGCGGGTCCTGGTAGCCCTTGGCGATGGCGAAGGCGTCGACGCGGTCGCCGCCCACCGCCTGCGCGATCGAGGCGAGGTCCTGCAGCGTGGTGACGACGTTGACCTTCGCCTCGGCGGTGTCGGCGATCGCCGCGAAGGTGCAGGCGGCGATGAGGGTTCGCAATATCTTCATGGTGGCGTTACCTCAATGAGCGTCGGAAGGGGTGGGCGGCCCTCAGAAAGGGTGAGCGCCGTGGGCGCCGATGGCGAACTGCAGCTGCAGGAGCAGCTCGTTGGCGTCGACCGGATCGCGGTCGAGCAGCTCGTAGCGGCGATGGCGCAGCTCGGCGCGCAGCTGCGAGTACTCGCTGGGCCAGAAGGTGAGCACTGCCGCCTGACCGCTGTCGGTCAGCGAGTCGTCGTCGGCATGGTCGGCTCCCTCGACGCGGCCGCCCAGGTACCAGCGCCTGGCGAGCTGGTAGTCGCCGGAGACGAACCAGCCGAGCGACTTCGCGTCGCCGCCCGGCTGCTCGCGCTCGCTGCGGATCACCTCGGCGCGGCCGATGAACGACTTGTAGAGGCCGGTCGCGAGCGGCTTCCAGCGCAGGGTGGCGTCGAAGCCGGCGAGGCGCGTGGTGCCGCGGGCGACGAACGAGCCCTCGTCCCCCGAGGCGACCTCGGTGGCGTTCGGTCCGCGCCCCCAGGAGACGCCGAGGTCGAGGTTGGTCGCCTCCGTCAGATCGCGGAAGACGCGGTAGCGCAGGTCGTAGGCGAGGTCGCCGCGGTCCTCCTCTTCGAACAACCCCTCGCGCTGCCCGCGGAAGACGCCGACGGTGGCCTCCGAGAAGGTGTCGCCCGGCAGCGGCAGCAGCTTCGCCACCGTGATGCCGTCGCCCGCCCACCCCTCCTCGCCGCCCAGCAGGTTCCGGATCGGCAGCGGCGCGTCGGCCCACGGCAGCCCGTGCAGGTGCAGCGGGTTGGTCTTGCCGAAGGGGACGCGGACGCGGCCCACCTTGGCGAGCAGGCCGGCGGGCAGCGCGGTGAAGGTGACGTACCCCTCCTCCACCTCGGCGCCCTCCTCGCCGAAGGCGATGAAGACGTCGGCGCGCGCGTAGGGGTCGACGATCGCCTGCAGCCCGAGCTCGGACTCGCGGAGATCGAAGCTCGGCAGCTCTTCGACCTCGTTATGGCCGGCGGTGGCGAGGAAGTTGCCGATCAGCGAGATCGCCGGGTTGAAGTAGTTGGAGGCCTGAGCTGGAGCATCCGCCGGAGCCGGAGCCTCGGCCGGCGGCTCGGCGGCCGGCGGTGGCTCCGCAGGCGGGACTTCAGCAACCGCTGCCGGCGCCTCGGCGGGTTGCGTTTCACCGCCGGCGCTCTCGAGCGCGTCGAGCTTCTGCTCGATCGCGGCGAGCCGCCGTTCGTACTCGGCGCGCAGCGCGGCGATCTCCGCCCGCAACGCATCGACGCCGCTAGCAGCGTCCGGTGGTTCCTGCGCCCGCGCGGCCGCGCCGGCGCAGATCGCGATCAACAGCCAAACACGAGCGGTCCGGCCGAGCCGCGACCGCCCCTGGGGACAGTTCTGCATTCGTTCCTCCTCGCACCTGCGATGGTCCGCAACGCCGATCGGTCGGGAATCGAGGGCGTGCACGCAGCGATCGCGCGCACACCGGCGACGGATGGCGAGCCGTCAGGCGAGGGGCGGACCGCGCGAGGCGGGGAGACGGAGCAGAGGCGCGGCGACGAAGCGCGCCGGGCTCGCGGGCGTCGCGCCAACGAGCGCGAGGCCGAGGGCCTGCCGCGGCGCGGGCAAGGCAGCGCCGATGGTCTGCAGCTGCAGCACGCAGGCCTGGCAGCGCGGCAGCTCGACCGAGGTCGACGGCTCGACGTGCCGCGCCGGCCCCGGCGGGCAGATCGTCAGCCAGACCCGCGTCGGCCCATCGAGCGCCCCGTGCTGCTCAAGCCCCGAATGCAGGGGCACCAGACCGAGCACGAGCGAGGCGGCGACCAGCCACAGCGGCCAAGCGCGGCGGCTGAGCCGGGAAAGCCAAGCGTGGCGGTCGCGCGCGCAGCGGCGCATCCCGAACATAGTACTCGGAGGTGGACGGTTTGCCGCCCGTCGAGCCGCTGTGCTATCTTCTGCGCCGCCTTTGCGCCCCGCCTACCCAGGCCGCGGGTGCCAGCGCGTCAGTCTTTCCAGCTCTTTCGAGGCGCATTCGTCTAGGGGTCCAGGACACCGCCCTCTCACGGCGGGAACAGGGGTTCGAATCCCCTATGCGCTACCATCCCTCGCTCACGCTCGGTCTGGTCAGCGCATAAGGGCTTCGGTCGTCGCGCTCCGGCGCTGCGCGCCGAGAGCGCTCTAGAGCGAATCCCTTTTCGCTAGATCGGGCTACCAGCGACCGATCGGCCTTCCGTGCCGCGGTCCCCTGCTAGGGGTGGGTCGCCGATCCCTTCCCCGCCAGCTCGCGCAGCAGTCCTTCGAGAACCGCGACGCGGCCTTCGAGGTCGGCGATCCGGCGGTCTTTCTCCGCCACCACCTGGTCGAGCCCCTGGATCGCCAGCAACGCCACGCCGGCCTGGTCGCCGGGGGCGATGTGCTTGTCGTCGCGGCCGACGCCGAAGGCGCGATAGAAGTCCTCCGCCATCGGACCAACGTGACGGATTCCGGTGTCGGCGGTGTAGCTCCAGTGCGACAGCGGCAGCGCCGACACCGCCCGCAGCGCGGCGCGCGGATCGGCGGCGACGACGTCGGTCTTGATGGCGCGGCTCGAGCCCTGGCTCAGCAGGCCGGCGATCTCCATGTTGCCCGCGGCGTCCACCTGCACGGCGCGGAAGCCGGATCCCACCAGCTCGACCGCGAACCCGGCCGAGTCGTTGATCACCCGCCAGGTGCTGGCGCCCGTAGCGGTGAGGCGCATGTCGACCGTGCTCGACGCCTCGACGTCGAGCCGTGCGTCGGGCGACGCGGTGCCGACGCCGACCCGGCCGAGGTTGCTGACGAAGAGCGAGTTGCTGGGCGCGGCACCGCGGATGGTGAAGGGAACGGTGGCAGCGGTGGCGTCCTCGATCGAGAAGCGGTTCACGCCGCCGGAGGTGGAGTCGTTGGCCGTCAACCGCCAGTCGGTCGCCGGGAAACCGGCCGAGGTGCTGGTGTCGTCGAACAGCAGCTTCGTGTTGTTGTGCTTCATCTTGATGATGTCGAGGCCGCTCTCGCCGGTGGCGATGCAGTCGACGCCGACGCAGGCGCGGCCGATGACGATCAGATCGTCGTTGACCACTTCCTGGGCACGCACGGCGAGCGAGCAGCAGAGCATCAGCGCGAGCATCATCATGATGGACGTCGAACGAACGAGGAGGCGAGTCGTTTTCATGGCGGGCTCCTTTGGCATCACGTACGGAAGGAAGCGCGAGAAGGGCTCACGGAGCGGCTCGTTGCCGACGCGGAGCCTCTCGACCTTAGAGAGAGCCTCGAACGCCACCGCGCATCGAGACCGCGCTGGCGTAGGATCCGGCTCACACAGCTTCCGCTGCGGACACTCGAGCCCGGGCGAACGCGAACCGATGAGCGGCCTCAGCACCCACGTCCTCGACACGGCCATCGGCCGCCCGGCGGCCGGCATCGCCGTGCGCCTCGAGGTGGAAGACGGCGAAGGCTGGCGCGAGCTCGCCTCCCACGCCACCAGCGCCGACGGCCGCGTCGGCCATCTCCTCCCCGCCGGCACCTCGCTCGCCGCCGCCACCTACCGGCTCACCTTCGACGTCGCCGCCTACCACGCGGCGCACGGCGGCGCCGGCTTCTACCCCCAAGTCACCATCGTCTTCACCGTCCGCGACGCGGCGCAGCACTACCACGTGCCGCTGCTGCTCAGCCCGTTCGGCTACTCGACCTACCGCGGCAGCTGAGGTGGGAGGCCCGGCAGCATGGACTTCGACTGGCAGACTTGGTTGACGCTCGCCGCTCGTTGGGTGCACATCTTCGCCAGCATCCTCTGGGTGGGCACCACCTATTACTTCACCTGGCTCGACGGCCGCTTCAGCGCGGCGGAGAAAGCGGGGACGAAGGTCGGTGAGGTGTGGATGGTGCACAGCGGCGGCTTCTACAAGGTCGCCAAGTCGAAGACCTTCGACGTCGGCCGCACGCTGCACTGGTTCCAGTGGGAGGCGGCCACCACCTGGCTGTCGGGGATGGTGCTGCTCGTCCTCGTCTACTGGATCGGCGGCGCGATGGTGGACAGCAGCATTGCCGACATCGCCAACTGGAAGGCGGTCTCGATCGGCGTGGCGGTGATCTTCCTCGGCTGGGGTGTCTACGACGGGTTGATGAAGTCGCCCGTCGGACGCTCCGAGCGCACGGCCGCCATCCTCGGCTTCGCGCTGATCGCCGTCCTCGCCTTCGTGCTCTCGCGGTGGATCTCGGGCCGCGCCGTCTACATCCACGTCGGCGCCCTCTTCGGCACCATCATGGCGAACAACGTCTCGATGCGCATTATCCCGGCGCAGAAGAAGATGGTGGCCGCGGTCAAGGAAGGGCGCACGCCCGACGCCGCCCTGGCCGCGAGCGCCAAGCTGCGCAGCAAGCAGAACACCTTCCTCGCCGTGCCGGTCACGTTCCTGATGATGAGCAACCACTTCCCCACCGTCACCTACGGCAGCAGCTACGGCTGGGTGGTGCTGTGCGTGATGGTGCTCGTCGGCTGGGCGGCGGCGAGCTGGATCCGGCGCGCCTGATGCGCCACGCCTGATTCGTGGCCGCATCGACGAGCGGCGCTTCAGCCGCCCTCGCGGCGCAGGCCGCGCAGCACCGTGCGGTGCTTCGACCAAGCGGCGCGCGCATCGACGTACTCGCCGTGCGAGAAGCCGAGCTCGCTGGCGATCTGGCGCACCTGGCTCTCTTCCGCGCCCGAGATCTCGTCGTCGGCCGCCGACACCGCGAACAGGCAGTCGAGCACCCGCCGCCGCTGCGGCTCGTCGGCGAGCTCGCGCAGCTCGCGGCTGACCTGGAAGTTCTCGACGTGGCCGACCAGGCGATTCTGTGCCTTGGCGATCTCCACCACCAGCACCGCCTGCTCGGGCAGCACCTTGCCCACCTCGACCACCAGCTGCTCCATCCGCGCGCTCTCCGCCGCTGACACCTCGTCTTCGGCGAAAGCGACGCGTCCGAGCAGGTAGGCAAAGGCCGCGAGCGTGCGCGCCTCCTGCGCCGGCAGCGCCGCGAGGCCGGCGGCGATACGGCGCACGGCGGCGGACCCACTGTCGCTCTCCTCCTGCCGCCCGGTCAGCCGATCGAACCAGCCCACGCGACGATTGTAGCCGCGCGCTGCCGGCCTGCCGGCGGCCAGATCGTCGTCAGCGTGCAGCCGCCGACTGCGCGTCGAGGAAGGGCAGCATCTCGGCGAGCAGCTCGCGCGGGCGTTCCTCCATCGGCGAGTGGCCGCAGTCGGGGATGACGGCGAGGCGCGCGTCGGGGAGGGCGGCGGCCATCCGCTCGCCGTTCCTGACCGACGTCAGCTCGTCGTCGCGCCCCCAGACGACCAGCGCCGGCACGCGGATGGCGGCGAGGTCGACCTCGGGCGACGGCGCGCCGTCCTTCGCCATCAGCCCGTAGTAGGCGTCGTCGATGCCCTCGATGCGCAGCCGGTCGAGGTAGGCGCGCGCCACCTCGGCCGTGGCGAGCGAGTCGTCGCCGTAGGAGGCGCGCAGGCTCTTCTGGACGTAGCCGGGCCGCATCGCCACCGTGCGCAGGTAGACGAAGGTGAGCGCCCGCAGGTTGGCGGCCCGCGAGCGCCGCGTGGCGCTGTAGCGCGGCAGGGTGGAGTCGAGCAGCACCATCGAGCGCAGCCGCTCGGGGTGGTGAGCGGCGATCCACAGCGTCAGCCCGCCGCCGTAGGAGTGGCCCACGAAGTGTGCGCGCTCGATGCCGAGGCGGTCGAGCACGCCGAGCACGAGACGCATCTGCCCGTCGATCGTGTAGTCGGCGGGATCGCGCCGGCGCTCGGTGTAGCCGAAGCCGTTGAGGTCGATGGCGATCACGCGGTAGCGGGTGGCGAGCTCGGGCGCCACGAGCCGGAACGAGTAGGTCGACTCGCCGAAGCCGTGCAGCAGCACCAGCGGCTCGCCGGCGCCGGACTGCTCGACGTGCACCGCCTGGCCGTCGACGTCGAGCAGGTCCGCGGCGGGCAGCGAGGCCCGCACGGCGCTCCACGGCTGCATGGAGACGCAGCCGGCGAGGGCGGTGGCCGCCGCGAGAGGTGCGGCGAGGCGCAGGAGCAGTCGCATCACCGCACGATACGCGAGCGGCGGGGCGACGGATGACTGCGCTCGGCGGGGAGCAGGAGCACGGCGCGCGCCGGCGCTAGAATTCTCACCATGTGCAGGAACATCAAGCGACTCCACAACGTCGATCCCCCGGTAGAGACCGGCGAGGCCCGCAACGCCGCCCTCCAGTACGTGCGCAAGATCGCCGGCACCACCAAGCCGTCGAAGGCCAACAGCGAGGCGTTCGAGCGCGCCGTCGACGAGATCGCCGCGGCGAGCGAGCGGCTGCTCGCCTCCCTGGTAGCGCAGGCACCGCCGCAGGACCGCGAAGCCGCGGCGGCGAAGGCGCGCGAGCGCTACCAGGCGCGGGCCTGAGCGCCTGGCCCCGCGGCTACGGGAAGTACCCCGTCGGCGCCCTCAGCTTGAGGCCGGTGGTCGAGGCGACCTCGAGCGGGCGCCACTGGTCGGCGATACCGGCCTCGGAGTGGAAGACCAGCTGGTACTGCTGGCGCAGCTCGCGGGCGATCTTGGCGTAGACAGGGGCGAGCTCGGCTTCGCGCTGGATGATGAACCAGGTGGCGCCGGTGTCCTCGGCGATGCGGGCGACGCGGCGCGCCTGCAGGCGGCCGACGCCGAGCTTCATCCAGCGCGACAGCGTGCGGTTCTTGATCACCGGGTAGATCGGCACGCCGGCGTAGCGCGCGTAGTGGACGAGGTGGTCGATCTCGAAGCGGCTGCCCTGGTCGACGCCGTCGGTCAGGACGACGAGGGCGTGGCGGCCGGGCGTCTTCTGCAGCTCGTAGAGCATCTCGATGACGCTGTCGTAGAGGTGGGTCTCGCCGCTCGGCTGGATGCGGTCGACCGCCTGCGCGGCGGCGTTCCAGTCGTTGGTCCAGCCGGTGAGCCAGAAGGCCCGCTGCTTGAAGCCGACCACCGCCAGCCGGTCCTGCGGGCGCAGCAGCTGCTGCGCGAACTGCCGCGCCGCCGCCTTCACCACCGGCAGCTCCTCGAGCATGCTCTCCGAGTAGTCGATGAGCAGGATGACGTGCAGCGGCTGCTCGGCGGCGGACAGCAGCCCCTCGATCGGCCGCGGCGTGCCGCTGTCGGAGAGCCTCAGCGCCTCCGCCCGCAACGGTGCGTCGACGGCGCCCACCACCGACACCGGCACCTGCTGCAGCGTGACGTCCGCGGAGGCGTGCGCGGCGTCGCCGAAGAAGAGGACGTCGTTGGCCTCCTGGTCGCCCGCTCGCGCCACGGCGCGCGCGTAGACGGCGCCGGGGAAGCGCGCCGCGTCGACGACGGCGCCGTAGGGCGCCGCGGCGGCGGTGGCGACCTTCTCCTCGCCGACGAAGAAGTCGACGCCGCCGACGCGCACCTCCGCGGGGCGCAGGACGTTCGCCGAGAGCTCGACGTCGCCGCTTGCGGGCCACACCGGCGGCCCCTGCAGGCGGACGCGGAACGGCGGCCGCGGGTCGTTGACCATCAGCTCGTCCTCGCCGACGACATTGCCCGCCCCGTCGTAGCCCACGGCGCGGACGCGCAGGCGGCGGATGTAGAGGCCGACGTTGAGCGTCGTCGTCATCGCCCGCCCGGCGGCCGCGTCGCGCGGGACGCCGTTGACGAACAGCGCCAGGCGCTCCACCGGCTCGCTGGCGACGACGGGCACCTGCAGCGCGCCGGCGACGAGACCGGCCGGCTTGGCGGTGATGCGAACCGTTTGCACGGGGGCGACCTGAGCATCGACCGCCGCCGCCGAGAGGCCGACGATCGCAAGCGCGACAGCCAGGCAAGAGGGGAGGGACCGCTTCATTGCGTCTGCAACAAGACGCGAACGCCGGGTTCTTCCAGGCGTCCCTCGTTACGCTGGAAGTCATCGGTTGGCGCCCGCATTTGCGCCTCTTTTGCGCTCGCCTGGAACGTCGCTTGCTACCTACCCCTCGTCGGCGGCCGCGCCCCAGTGCCCCGAGGCCAGGCGGCCGTCAGGAGGTACGTCATGCACAGACACCGAAACATCGGCGCCATTTTCATAGGGTTCGCGGTCCTCGCCGGCACGGTCGCCACCGGCACGGCGTACGGTACGGGCCCCATCGACACGATACGCGCGGCCCACGAGCGCCACGTGCGGGCGATCAAGAAGGCGCACGCCCGCCACATGCGCTTCGTGAACAAGGTGGAGGCGGCTCACGAACGTCATGTGAGCCACGCGCCCCGTCCGGTGCGCGAGATCCACGGCTTCGTCGCCGAGCGGCATCGCGCGCACAAGCGCTACCTCGCCCAGGTGCACGGCTTCGTGGATCGCCGCCACGACGCCGCCGACCGCGACGTCAGCGGCGCGGTGACGGTGGTGCAGCGCCACCACCGCGGGCACGTCCGCGCCGTGGGGGTGGAGAAGCCCCACTCCGAGGTGGCGAGCGTCGGCGCCAGCATCGAGCGGGCACACGAGCGGAACGTGAGCGCCCTCGAGCGCTTCGCGGACTGGCTGGTGGGCGCCGCCTGACCCGGATACGCCCCTGGCGATCGTGAAAGGTCGGAAACGGGCCGCCCGGCGTCACCGGGCGGCCTGGTTTCTCTAGCGACGTTTCTCTAGCGACCCGGGTTGGCGACGACGACGCTGCACTGCAGTGTCTGGTCTCCGGCCGCCACCGTCCACACGATATTGGTGCCGACGCCGCCGGTGTTCTCGATCGTGATCGTGGCGCCCGCGATGGTGGCCCTGCAGCCGGCGGGGTGCAGCGCCGCCGTTGCCGCCGAGCTTGAAGCAGCCATAGCCGGTGATCGTCGGCGCGGTCGCCGCGGCGCAGGTGCCGACCGCCGAGGCGGTGAACGAGATCGGTGCGTCCGGCGGCGTGATGGTCGCCGGGCTGTTGCAGGCGAGCGTCGGCGGCGTGTTGCTGTCGCCGCCCGTCACCGACACCGTCGCCTGGCAGGAGTCGGACTGCTCGCCGTCGAAGGCGAAGAGCGTCACCAGGGTGTCGCCCACCAGGTAGGGCCCGGCCGGGTCCTGGCTGAGCAGCAGTGGCTGGCCCTCGGGGTCGTACGAGCCGTCGTCGATCGAGGCGTTGGCGCCGCACTGCCCGGGCGGGGCGGAAACCTCGACGTCCTGGCAGATCGCCTCCGGCGGCTGGTTGGCCGCTCCCGTCACGGCGACCTGGAGGACGTTGAAGTTCCAGCCCGCGGGCAGGAAGGGCGAGGTGGCGAGCGTGCCGTTCGCGACGTCGAAGCCGAGCAGGCGCGGGAGGCTGCCGGGCGGATCCGAGGGGCGATTGCCCATGATGTAGAGCCGGCCGGCGTCACCGGCGTAGGGGTCGAAGGCGTTGAAGCTCGAGACGGTGCAGCAGTCGGCGATGCCGGAGCCGACCGGCGTCACCGCTCCGGTCACCGGGTTGATGGTGACGACGTATTCCTGGGTGATGTCGGAGACGATGCCGTAGAGCGTGCCGGTCAGGGGATCGAGCTCGAAGTCGTTGTACTGCCAGGTCAGCGGCAGCGAGGGGCTGGAGACGAGCGTGCCCGTCAGCACGTCGAAGGCGAGCAGGCGCTTGGCGCTGCCCGGTAGATCGGAGCTCAGGTTGCCGGCCACGTAGAGGCGCGCGTTCGCCGGATCGAGGGCCGACACGTTGAAGCCGCCGAGCGTGCAGCAGCTGGTGATCGTGGTGCCGATCTGCGTCAGGTCGCCGGTCGAGGGCCCGACGATCACCACCTGCTCCTCCGCGGCGCCGAGGTCGTAGACGAGGCCCCAGATGATGCCGGTGGCGATGTCGAGCTTGAACAAGTTGTGGAGGTAGTCGAAGCCGCCGCCGTTGAGGAACGGGCTGGTGGCCAGCGTGCCGGTCACCGCGTCGAACCCGAGCAGCCGGAAGTCGGAATCGCCCGGGTCGGTTTTGAGAAAGCCCGCGGCGTAGAAGCGGCCGTTGTTGGCGTCGAGCGCGAAGACAGGGAAGCCGCCGATCAGGCAGCAGTCGGCGATGCCGGAGCCGACCGGCGTGAGCGCGCCGGTGGCCGGATCGATCGTCACCACCGTCTCCTTCTCGGCGTCGACGTCGTAGACGAGGGCGTAGAGGGTGCCGGGCGTCAGCACCGCTGCCGGCAGCGAACCGGCGGCGAACAGGAGCAAGGCGATAGCGAACGCACAGCGGCGGACAACGTTCATGGCGAACCCTCCTCGGTGACTTGCGGACAGTCTAACTGGGGAGTGGCGAGAACACCACTGTCTTGTTAGACGCGCAGGAGGCGCCGAGACCAGCTCACCTGGTGACCACGAGGCGCCAGGCGTCAGCGCCTCGCTCCGCCGGAGAAGGGCCGCAGCCTGCTGCGGCGGGCCGATCAGGCGATCGCCAGCCCGTAACGGCTGCTCCGCCGCCGCCGGCTTCCGAGACCCTGTCCGCTCGACGGCGGCAGCGCCTTCGATGAGGCTGATGAAGCCGGAGCGCCGCCGACCCGACCCGCGGTGCCGCGACGCTGCTAGGGTCGCCAGGTGAAGGCGGCCCCTGACTTCTCGCCGCTCGCGGCGACCTATGCGCGGGCCCGCCCGACCTACCCACCGGAGCTCTACGAATGGCTGGCCGGGCTCGTCGACCACCGCGAGCTCGCCTGGGACTGCGCGACCGGCAACGGCCAGGCGGCGCTCGGCCTCGCGGCGCACTTCGCGCGCGTCGTCGCCTCCGACCGCAGCGCCGAGCAGCTCGCGCACGCGCCGCCGCACCCGCGCATCGAGTACCGCCTGGCGACGGCCGACCGCTCCGGCCTGCCCGCCGCGAGCACCGACCTCGTCACCGTCGCCGCGGCGCTGCACTGGCTCGACTTCGCGAGCTTCTTCGCCGAGGTCGAGCGCGTGGCGCGCCCCGGCGGCGTGCTCGCCGCGTGGACGTACCACACCGCCATCTGCGAGCCGCCCTTCGACCGCGCCTTTCACCGCCTCTACTGGGACGTGCTGCGCCCCTACTTCGACCACCGCGTCACCTGGGTCGACGAGAAGTACGCCACCATCGAGATGCCCGGCGAGCCGATCGCGGCGCCGCCCTTCACCGTCACCGCCCGCTGGGACCTCGCCGGCGCGCTCGCCTACGTGAACACCTGGAGCGGCGCGCACGCCTACCGCGAGGCGACCGGTGACGATCCGGCGGAGCTGATCCGCGACGAGCTGCTGCCGCTGTTCGGCGGCGCCGCGACGGTGCGCACCGTGCGCATCCCGCTCTTCGTGCGCGCCTCACGGTTGTGAGGCGATCGAAGTCATCGTCGAAGGGCGCTGAGGCCCGGCGGCCTCAGGCGCCTTTCAGCTCGTACACGTAGAGGTTGTCCTGCTCCCGCAGGTAGAGCTTGCCTCCGGCGACCACCGGGTGGGACCAGCTCGGATGCTCGACGCCCGGGATGGCGAACGCGCCCTTCACCTGTAGCCCGCTGGCGTGGCCTCGATCAGGACCATGCGGCCGTTCTGGTAGCGGAAGTAGAGATGGCCGTCGGCGGCGGTGACCGCCGCCGAGCCGGTGCCGCCGTGGTCCGGACTCGCTCCTTCGCCGCCCCAGGCCACCTTGCCGGTCGCCATCTCGACGCAGATCGGATAGCCCCGGTTGTGCCCGTGGCCGCCGTAGATGTGGTCGCCGATCAGCACCAGGCCGCCATGGTGGTTCTGCAGCGTCTTGGCGGGCAGGAAGTAGACCTCCTTCGCCTGGACGCCGTCGCCGGCGCGGCTCAGCTTGAGCAGGACGCTGCCCGTCTGGTAGCCGGTCGAGGCGAAGACGTGGTCGCCCTTGACGATCGGCGTCGGGATGTTCGCCACGTCGTTGGCGACCTTGTTGTAGCCCCAGAGGAACTTGCCGTCCTGCGCCCGCACCGAGACCAGCCCGCGGCCGGTGAGCTGGACGTACTGCTTGACGCCGCCGCCGTTGGAGACCACCACGGAGGAGTAGCCGGCGCCGTCCTTCCCCTGGGCGCCGAGCGGCGGCACCGCGGCGCGCCAGACCTCCTTGCCGGTCTTCTTGTCCAGCGCCACCAGCGTCGCGCTGGGCGGCTCCCGGCGTCACGATCAGCCGGTCGCCGTCGACCAGCGGCGATTCGCTCCACTTCCAGCTCGACATCACCTGGCCGCCGAAGTCGCGGGCCAGGTTCTTCCGCCAGACCTCCTTGCCGTTGGCCGCGTTCCAAGCAGACCAGGTCCCCGTCGGTGCCGAGCGCGTAGACCCGGTCGCCGTCGACCGTCGGCGTCCCGCGCGGTCCGCCGTACTCGTCCTCCCAGACGGGGCCGACCTTCGCCGTCCAGGCGATCTTGCCGTCCGCGAGGTTCATCGCCACCACCTGCTGGCTGCCCTGGCGGTCGCCCAGGGTGTAGATCCGGCCGCCGGAGATGGCGAGGCTCGAGAAGCCGCCTCCGAGGCCGCTCGCCTTCCAGGCCAGCGGCGGGCCGGCCTCGGGCCACTGGGCGAGCAGCCCCGACTCCTTGGCGACGTCGTCCCGGTTCGGGCCGCGCCATTGCGGCCACTCCGGCGAGGTCGTCGCGGCGGCTGCGGCGAGCGCGGCGGACGCTGCCAGGGTGAGGACGAGAATGGCGGCCGGCCGTGTCAGCATCCTGAGCATCCAGACCTCCCTTCAAAACCCGCCAGCAGCGGCCCTTCGATGGTACAACGGCGATCGAGCCGTCCCGGCTGTGCCGAAAACCATCGCTGTACTTTTGCGTACCACCACGGTCGTCCCCAGTATCCGAAAGGCAGGACCATGTCGCAGGCATCGCGATCGACGATCCGGGTCTCGTTCACCGCCGCCCTGGTCGCCGTCGTCCTCGGGCTGCTCCTTGGCGCCCAGGCGGCTCGAGCCGCCGGAGACTGGCCGCAGCTCCGGGGCCCGCACGGCGACGGCGTCTCGAGCGACACCGGCCTGCTCCCGAGCTGGCAGAGCGGCGGGCCGAAGGAGCTCTGGCGCCGCCCCATCGGCGAGGGGTTCTCGGGCGTCGCGGTGAGCGGCGACCGCCTCTACACGATGGGGCTCGACGGCGAGCAGGAGGCCGTCCTCTGCCTCCGGCTCGCCGACGGCGAGCTCGTCTGGAAGGCGCCGGTCGGCCCCAAGTTCACGGAGGAGTTCGGCAACGGCCCGCGGTCGACCCCGGCGGTGGACGGCGAACGGGTCTACGCTCTCTCCGCCACCGGCAGGCTTGCGGCGCTGCGCTCCCGCGACGGCGGCAAGGTGTGGGAGCGGGACCTGGTCGCCGAGATGGGCAGCAGGGTCCCGTTGCGAGGCTTCGCGCCGTCGCCCGTCCTCGACGGCGGGCTGCTGCTGCTCGAGGTCGGCGGCGCCGATGGGAAGTCGATCGTCGCCTTCGACCCCGCCACGGGCAAGCCGAAGTGGACGGCTCTCGACGCGCGGCCGGGGTACTCCACCCCCATCGTCGTGACCATCGACGGCGTCAAGCAGTACGTGTTCGCCCACACGGCCGGCGCCGACGTCGTCGCGCTGCGGCCCGACGGCAGCGTCCACTGGAAGCACAACTGGCCGCACGGGCCGATCGCCATGCCGGTCTTCGTGCCGCCGAACCGGATCTTCGTCTCCACCGCCAACGACGTGGGCGGCGTGCTGCTCGAGGTGTCCAAGGTCGATGGCAAGGCGACGGTTAGGGAGGTGTGGACGAGCCGGGAGATGAAGAACCACTTCAACACCACCGTCTACCACCAGGGCCACCTCTACGGCTTCGACAACGCCACCTTCAAGGCCCTCGACGTCGCCACCGGCAAGACCAAGTGGGCGCAACGTGGCTTCGGCAAGGGGACGGTGGTGCTCGCCGACGGCCTCCTGCTCGTGCTCTCCGACCGCGGCGTGCTGGCGCTCGTCGAGGCGAGCGCCGAGGCTTACCGCGAGCTCGGCAGGGTGCAGGCGATGACCGGCAAGTCGTGGACCTCACCGTCCGTCGCCGGCGGGCGGATCCTCCTCCGCGACCAGGACGAGATCGTCGCTTACGACCTGCGCACGGCCGCCGGAGCTCCGGCGCCGGCAGGAGCGGTGAAGTGAAGCGCCGGAGCGCGATCGCCGCCGCGACTATCGCCGCTCTGCCCGTGCTCGCCGGCAGTCTCGCCAGCGCCGCCACGCTCGACGAGGTGCTGGCGCGCCACGAGCGCGCTCGCGGCGGCAAGGCGCGTTGGGAGGCCGTGCAATCGCTGGTGCTGCGCGGGCAACAGGAGACCTTCAGCGAAAGCTCGCCCTTCACGCTCGTCCGCACGCGGCCCGGGCGCCTGCGCTGGGAGTACGCAGCGCTGGGCAAGCCGACCGTCGTCGCCTGGGACGGCGACTCGGGCTGGTGGATCGAGCCCCTGTTCGGCCCCTGGCCGACGCCGTTGCCGACGCAGAACCGCAAGATGCTGGCGCGCGACGCCCAGATCGTGCCGCCGCTGCTCGCGTGGCGCGAGAACGGCGACCAGCTCGAGCTCGTGGGCGAGGCGACGCTGGAGGGCCGTCCGACGATCGAGCTGAAACTCCGGCGGTCGGACGGCGAGGAGGAGACCTGGCACCTCGACCCCGCGACCGGCCTCGAGGTGGCCCGGCGCTCGACGGGCTCGGACTACGGCCAGCCGCTGGAGCAGTGGACGTACTACTCCGAGTTCCGCGCCGTCGAGGGGCTCGTCCTGCCGCACCGTGTCGACATGTCCTATGGCATCCGCGCCGTGGCGCAGACGGTGGAGGCGGTGGAGCTGGGCACCGAGGTCGATGCGGCGATCTTCGAGCTGCCGCCCTCGGAGGGCATGGCGGTGCTCGCGCCCCTCGCCGGCGACTGGCAGGTGGAGATCGAGACTCGCTCCAGCCCGCGAGGGGAGTTCACGAAGACACAGTCGACGTCGTCGATCCGCTGGGTCGTCGAGGGGAACGTGCTCGAGGAGCGGCTGACCTGGGACAACCAGGGCACGCCGTCGTCAGTGGTGCGGACCAGGAATTGGGATCGCTTCCGCAAGGTCTACCGCTTCGTCGAGGTGGATGACTTCGCCGGCTTTCTGAACGTGCAGGAAGGCGGCTTGGGCGACGGCCAAGTGACGGTGTCGAACGAGAAGACCGGCACCACCTTCGACGGCTTCGGGCAGGTGTTCCACCAGCGCGACCGCACGTTCGCGATCGCCCCCGGCGGCTTCTCGGTGGAGACCGAGCTCTCCACCGACGGCGGCAAGACCTGGTTCGTGGCGACGAAGTACCGCTATCAGCGCAGGTCCAGCAGGTAGCGCAACGCCCCCGGCAGCCGGCGCCGCCAGGAAGCCTCGCCATGCCGGCCCCGCGCGTCGCGGCGAAAGCGCAGCCGGCTCTCGCCGTAGCCACGCGACCGCAGGAGGCCGGCGATAGCCGCGACCCGCGGCAGCGTCGTGCCGCGGCCTTCGCGCACGCCGCAGTCGAGGTAGATGCGCGAGGTCCAAGGAAGCGGCTGCGCGGCGATCCACTCGAAGAAGCGGTGCCCGACGATGCCGAACGACGGCGACATGCAGAGCGCGCCGCCGAACACCTCCGGCGCCGCGAAGTGGGTGTACAGGGCAGCGACACCGGCCAGCGAGGCGCCGCCGATGATCCAACGTGCCGGCGCCTCGGGCACGCCGAAGCGGAAGCGCACGTCGTGCGCGAGGCGGCCGCGCAGGAACGCCACCATCGAATCGAGGTCGCCGCGCGAGCGGCTGCCGGCGGAGGGCAGCAGCTCGTGCTGGCGAGCGCCGTAGCCGTGATCGATGGCGACGACGATCGGCGCCGGCCGCTTCCGCGTGACCACCCGCTCGGCGGCGCGGTGGGCGTGCCAGCCGCCGGCGAAGGAGCCCTCGTCGTCGAAGGCGTTCTGGCCGTCGAAGAGCACCACCACCGAGCGCTCGGCACGGCCGCGCGGAACGTAGACGCGAACGCCGCGCGGGCCGATGCCCGGGATGTCGTAGCTCCCCCAGCTCTCGATGCGACCGGTGGGTGGTGGTGGCCTATGAGTCGTGACCGAGCGCATCATCGAGGTCAGCGAACGCACGACGCTCAGATCGACTCGACGACCACGGAATCGCCTACCGCCATGCGCCCCGGCTCGACGGTCGAGCCGTAGACGCCGAGGCAGCCTTGGCGATCGCGCGCGATCGCGCGCAGGATCGCCGGGTTGCGCTCGGTCGTCGCGGGGTCTATGGTGACAACGGCGCAGCGGCCGTCGCGCTTGTCGACGCGCAGGCGCAGGCCGCCGATGCGCAGCACGCAGCCGACCCAGGCGTCCTCGGCGAACGGCGCCTCGTCGGTCGCCTCCACCAGGACGTTCGGCCGGAAGCGCCGGACGTCGAGCTCGGCCCCGACCATTCCGCCGAGACGGGTAATCGTCTGCGTGGTGATGAGGGAGAGTGGCATGGTGTCGAAGACCCCGCGGTCCTGCTTGATGACGCGCACGCCGGCGCCGAGCTCGGCGGCGAGCGCCGGGTCGGCGACGTCGAAGGTGGCCCCCGACGGCGTCCGCACGGCCGTCGGCGACTGGTCGGGCCGCGCCGGCTCGAGCAGCGACGGACGATAGTGACCCATGTCCCCGCGCTCGCGGAGCGTGAGCCAAGGGAACCCACTCTGCACCACGCCGTCGCGGATGAAGGCCCAGCGCCGATCGCCGGCGATGCCGTGCCACGACACCTCGGCTGCCGCGAGCTCCTCGCCCGCCATCGACTTGACGGGGTAGCGCCACAGACCCACGACCCGGCCGACCGGCCCACCGTTGCGAGAGCGACTCATGAGCGACCTCCACTCTGGAGGCGCCCTTCGTCATTCGGAGCCAGCGTCGAGCGTGGCGGATTCGCTCCGCTGCAGCGCCCCTCGACGGTGGCCGTGCGCTGCCGGCGGCAACGCAACGTCTCAACGGTGTCAAGCAGATCAGCGGCGCACGCCGCCGTCAAGTCCCCCGCGGCAGCTTGACGATCACCTCCGGTGCCCCGGCCGCAAGAAACGTCAAGACGCTCGGGCCCCCCGTCGCTATGCTCGGCTTCATGAAATGGAAAGACATCCGATGGGGCGCGGCGCTCGGCGGGATGCTGGTGGCCGAGGTCGGACAGATCGCCGCCACCTTCGCCTGGGTCGCCTTCTACAGCTATCTCGTGCATCCGGGGGAGACGCCGGCCTTCTACCAGCGTTACGCACAGGTGGCGGGCCCGTGGGTGTCGCTGCTGGCGGGGACGCCGATCTTCTACCTGGTCTGCCGCTGGATCGGCTCGCGGGTCCCCTCCCGGGCCTGGCCGACCGCAATGGCCCTCTTCGGCCTCTTCGTCCTCGTCGACTTCGCGCTGGTGCTCTCCGCGGGGACGCCCTCTCCCCGCATCCTCGGGTTCGTGGCCGCCAGCTATCTCCTCAAGCTCCTGGCTTGCCATCTCGGAGGCCGCAGTGCCGCGCGAAGCAGTGCCGCCCGAAACGAGGTCGCGGCACCGGCGTGACGCGGGACTGGGAGACGCTGCTCCCGCTCCTGGTCCACATCCAGGCCCACCTCGACGGCGAGCTGGGTCTCGATGCGCTGGGCCGGAAGGCGGGGCTCTCGCCGTTCCACCTGCAGCGCCTCTTCAAGGCGGCGATCGGGGAGACGCCGAAGGCCTACACCTCGCGCCTCCGGCTGGAGCGCGGCGCCTTCCGCCTGCTGGTGCACGACTCGAACGTGCTCGACATCGCGCTGGAGTGCGGCTTTCAGAGCCACGAGACGTTTCTGCGCGCCTTCCGCCGGCGCTTCGGCCGTAGTGCCGCGCGACTACCGGGAGTGGGTGCGCGGGCAGCTCACCGCGGCGGAGGAACCCGCTGCGGAGGACTGCTCCGAGACCGCGCCGACGTTCGAGATCTCGGCGACCAAGGTGATTCCGCTGCGGCCTGCGCACCTGGCCTTCCGGCGGCACGTGGGGCCGTACGAGTCGGTCCCGGAGAGCCTCTTCGACGAGCTGGAGGAGTGGGCGACCCGGCGCGCGCTGCCGGGTCCGCCGGTCTGGATGGGGATCGGGCACGACGCCCCCGGGACCACTCCGCCCGAGCAGCTCCGCTTCGACGCGGCGCTGGTGGTGCCGGGTCCCTTCGCCCCCGAAGGGCGCATCGCCTACCAGCTCCTGCCCGGCGGTCCCTTCGCCGTCACCACGCATGCGGGACCGTACGACACGCTGCCGGCAGCCTACGCCGCGATCTTCCCGCGCCTCCTGGCGCTCCCCGGTCACCGGTTGGTCGGCCTGCCGGCGGTCGAGATCTACCACACCACCCGGGTGAACGTGCGCTATCGGCTGAACCACACGGATCTCTGCCTGCCGGTCGAGCCGTGCTGAGCGGAACGGGAGTCCCGCTCCGCTCGGCCGGTGTTAGGGTGCGGGCAACCCAATAGGAGCCCGGTATGCACCAGACCGCGCGCGTCGTCGGTTGCCGGCGGAAGACTGCATTCCCGCGTGCCAGCCTTCGGTTGCTCGCCCTGGCCGCCTTCGCCCTGCTGCCGCGTCTGGCAGCCGCGGACGAGGACAGGTGCGGCAAGGGCGTCAAGCCCAGGGTCGTGCACTACCTCGAGACGACCGCGACCCTCGGTGACCAGCGCTGCGACCCGCCGGCGGCCGGGGCCCCGCCCGCCGGGATCCACTGCAAGGTGGACCTCCAGGGCGTGCTCTATGCGCCGCCCGGCTCCGGCAAACATCCGGTGGTGCTCTTCAACCACGGTTCGAGCGGCCACGACTACTGCGACGTCGCCAAGGTCTTCACCAACCACGGCTACCTCGTCTTCGTGCCCTTCCGCCGCGGCCACTCCGGCGACGTCTGGGTGGCCCCCGACAAGATGCAGCCCGTGCGCTCCACCGGCGTCTACGCCGTCGACGTCCTCGAGCGGATCGAGGCCGACGACCGCAGGCTCAAGAACATCTCCGTTGGACCGCTGCTCGAGGCCTCGATACCCGACGTCGCCGCGGCGCTGGCGTACGTGAAGCGTCTGCCCAACGCCGACGCCGACGAGGTGGCGGTGGCCGGTCACTCCTATGGCGGCATGACGGCGCTGATCGCCGCCGCCGACGTCAAGGGCTTCAAGGCCGGCCTCGACATCGCCGGGGGCTGCCTCTCGTGGTGGATCAACCCCGACCTGCAGGCCTACCTGACGAACGTCGCCAAGCGCGTCCGCATCCCCGTCTTCGCCTTCCAGGACGACGAGGAGTGCTCGGGCCCCGACCCGACCAAGACGCTGGGTCCGCTGTTGAAGCGACATGGCGGCGACCACAAGATCTACCCCTTCCCGGAGATGGAGTGCCACGAGGCGCACGGTCGGTTCCTCACCAAGCCCGAGGGCCAGGCGCTGTGGCGCAACGACGCGCGAGCGTTCCTCGCCGCCCACGGCGTCGCGCCCTGAGCGAGGCTCGACCGGATCGAATCCGACCTGATCGGCCGTGGCACTCCCGCGCCCCGCTTTGCGCGACTTGGGAGAGGTGACCCCCATGAGAGCTACTGCGTTTGCGGTGTTGGTGGCGGGAGCGTTGACGTCCGCGGCTGCGAGCGGGCAGCCGGTGTCTCCGACTGGCCATTTCTGCGGGACTCCCAGTCCCACGCCGGAGCAGGCGCGAGCGTTCCTGCAAGCGGTCGAGCGCCGTCCGCCGGCGGCCAAGGCGATCACGGGGCGGGTCTTCATTCCCGTCGCCTTCCACGCCATCCACGATGGCCGCAACGGAAAGATCGCGCGCCAGAACGTCGAGGTGCTGATCCACAACCTCAACTGGGGCTTCAGGAACAGCCCGTTCTCGTTCTTCCTGTACAAGCTCGACAGCACCAAGAACAAGGCGTGGTACGGGAACTGCGCGTTCCTTTCGAGGAACGAGGCGGCGATGAAGAAGAGGCTCGCGGTCGACACGCGCTTCGTGCTGAACATCTACTCCTGCCAGCCCGGGATCAACATGGGCGGGTACGCGACGTTCCCTCCCCACCCCGAGCTGGGTGTGCTCGCGCCGCCGAACGGTGACAAGCGGCAGGGCGTGGTGCTCCATCCCGGAGTGCTGCCGGGAGGGACCTGGAACGGCTCGTCCTGGCCGTACGGGCTGCCCGGAGTCCACGAGGCCGGTCACTACCTGGGCGCGTTCCACACCTTCGAGAGCCTCTTCAACCCCGGGCAGCAGGCGTGCACCGACCCCGGCGACTTCGTGAGCGACACGCCGAGCCAGGGATTCCCGCACCACGCGTGCCCGGACCACGTCGACAGCTGTCCCGCCCTCCCGGGCGCGGACGACGTGCGCAACTTCATGAACTACACCGACAGCGACCTGTGCATGGACCACTTCACGCAAGGGCAGGTCGAGTGGATGATGTCGGCCGTGGAGGACGCCAGGCCCACGTTGCTGCACTGAGACGTGCGCGGGGCGAGAGTGCGCCAGGCGCACTCCGCTCGGCGCTACGGACCGGCCGCGGCGCCGCGCGCCGGTCCGCACGCGGCGACTCTGGCCGCGAGGCGATCACGGCGCTCCTTGTCGGGGTGGCCCGGCTCGAGCCCCACGCCGTCCCACAGCGCGACGGCGCGTGCGAGCGAGTCTCGAGCGGGCGCGGGGCACGCACCGGCGTCGCGCGCTCCCGCGCGCGCCAGCATCGCCTCACCCCGGCCGGCGTTCGCGTCGGCGAGCACCAGACGGAGCTGGGCGTTTTCGGGGTCGCTCTCGGAGGCGGGAGTGACGATGGCGATCGCCCGGCCGTAGTGGTCGAGCGCGGGCTCGGTGCGGTGGAGCTTCTCCAGCACGCCGGCGACGTTGAGGTGGCTCCAGCCGAGGTATTCGACGGCCTTGGCGTTGGGGTCGCGGGCGGCGACCTGCCCGTCGAGGTCGAGCGAGCGCTGGTAGCTGGCGAGCGCCTCGGGGAGGTCGCCCTTGGCGAGCAGCACGTCGCCGATCTGCGCGTGGCGGATCGAGAGGTCCTGCAGGGCCTGCAGGTTCGTGGGGTCGGCGCGCAGGAGCGATTCGGCGATGACGAGCGCCTTGCCGTGGTTGTCGAGCGACTCCGCCCAGTGGCCGAGCTCGCCCTGCATCTGAGCCACGTCTTCGTAGGAGATGAGGAGGTCGCGCTGGAGTTGCGCGTTGGTGGGATCTGCGGCGGAGAGCTTTACGGCGGGCGGCAGCAGCGCGGCGTAGAGCTCGAGGCCGCGCACCGGGTCGCGCTCGCCGACGATGGAGGCGACGAACGACCGCGCGACACTCGCGTCGCGCTGGGCACGAGCGTCGGCGGGCACCGCGGCGACGAAGCTCTCGTCGACGCGCTGGGCTGCCTGGTAAGACGCGAGTGCCGCGTCGGGCTCGCCGAGCTGCTGCAGGAGCTGCCCCTGGCGCACGTGGACGACGTGGAGCGAGTGCGCGACGTCGGCGTGGCGCGGCTCCTCGCGGTGCAGAGTCTCGAGGATCTCCTGCGAGCGGGCGAGCTCCTTGCGCGCCGCCGGGCTCTTGCCGAGCACCATCGACATGGTGCCGAGCTTCTCGAGCGCGAGCGCCTGCAGGAGGCGGGCGCCGGAATCCGCGGGGGTCGCGGCGACGAGGCGCTCGGCGAGCACCCTGGACTTCTCGAAGCTCACCGCCGCGCCCGCCGTGTCGCCGAGGTTGGCGTTGGCGGTGTAGCCCTGCACGTCGCCGACGCGCTGGTAGGCGGTCGCCAGCTCGCGCAGCAGGCCGAGGTCGCCGCCCGCCTCGCGCGCCAGGATGTCGAGGTATTCGAGGGCCTTGGCGACGACGAGCTTGCGCGCGGGGGTGGCGCCGGGAAGGTCACGGATGGCGTCGTGGAGCTCGAAGAGGAACGAGCCCGCCAGCCGGCGCACGTCTTCGAAGCGGCGCTGCGCGCGTTGCGCCTCGCGCAGCGCCGCGACGGTGCCGCCCACCAGGCTCGCCATCACCAGCAGGCCGGCGGCGAAGGCGGCGCGGTGGCGGCGCACGAAGCGGCCGGCGCGGTACGCGGTGCCGCCGCGGCGCGCCTCGACGGGTTGCGAGGCGAGGTGGCGGCGGACCTCCTCCGACAGCTCGCGCACCGAGCCGTAGCGCTCGGCGGGCTCCTTGCGCACCGCCCTGGCGACGATGGCGTCGAGGTCGCCGGCGAGCCGGCGGCGCCGTGCAGGCGGCGCCGCCGCGCTGGGCGCGGGCGGCTGCGTGTCGCAGACGACGCGGACGATCTCCTTCGGCGCCAGCGTCTGGAGAGCCTGCGCGCGGCGGCCGGTGAGCAGCTCGTGCAGCAGCAAGCCGAGGGCGTAGACGTCGGTGGCCGTCGTCACCGGCTGGCGGCGCTACCTGCTCGGGGCTCGCGTATTCTGGCGTCAGCGCGATGGGCAGCGCGGACTGCCCGGCGTCGGCGCCGCCTTTTCCCGTCGAGCCGGCGCTCGTGGGCTGCAGCAGGCGGGCGATGCCGAAGTCGAGGAGCTTCGGCACTCCCTCGGCGGTGACGAGGATGTTCGCCGGCTTGATGTCGCAGTGGATGACCAGCCGCTGGTGCGCGTAGTCGACGGCGGCGCAGACGCTGCGGAAGAGCCGCAGCCGGGCCGGGACGTCGAGCTTGCGCGCCTCGCAGTAGTCGACGATCGGCTGCCCGTCGACGAACTCGAGCGCGAAGTAGGGGAGGCCCTCCTCGGTGGAGCCGCCGTCGATGAGGCGCGCGATGTTGTCGTGCTCGAGGCCGGCGAGGATGCGGCGCTCGGCGCGCACCTGGGCGGCGATCTCCACCGGGTCGCCGCGCCAGCGCAGCAGCTTGACCGCGGCGTGTTTGCCGTCCTCCTCGCGGATGGCGTCGTAGACCATCCCCATGCCGCCGCGGCCGAGCTCCGCCCTCAGGTGGTAACCGCCCACCGTGCGCCCGCTGAGGTCGGGCACCTCCTCGGCCTCGTCGCCGGCGGCGAGGGGCGCGGCGGCGAGAAAGCTCGTCGGCGCCTCGTCGAAGCGGCGCAGGAGGGTCCGTGCCTCGTGCGGCGGCCTCGGGGTCGCGCGCGGCGAGCTCGCGCAGGACGGCCTCGCGCGCCGTGCGCTCGTGCTCGACGACGTCGACGAAGATCGCTTTGAGGCGTTGCCAGCGCTCGAGTTCCGAGGTCGAGGGCGGCGAGGGAGTGGGGATCGTGTCGTCGGGAGGCGTGGCCATCGCGGATGGCCTCCGGCCGCTCGTGCAGCCAGCTGCGTGCCAATGCCCACTCACAGGCTACAACGACACGAGCGCTTTCCTCTGCCCTTAGCGCTCAGCGCAACCTGAGCAGGTTTCCCTCGCGAATCCGCTAGAGGGGTGGAGGCCAACTCAACCCCTCCTAAAGGAGATTCCACCATGCGCAAGCTCATGTTCACGCTGATCGCGTTCGCCGCGCTGAGCGTCACCCTGCCGCCCCCGGCGCAGGCGATTGCCTGCCCGCTCTGCCCCGAATGTCCGAAGTGCAGCTCGATGCTCTTCAGCGCGCAGGTCGTCGCCGGCGAGCTCGTCTCGACGCTGGAGAACGAGGAGGAGGTGCCGGTGCGCACCCTGCTGCCACTGCTGCGCGAGCTGCAGAGCATCCTCGATCGGCTCCAGTGCGGCGGCATCGCGGTGACTCCCCCGCCGCAGCCCATCGCCTGCCCGGTCTGCCCCACCTGCACTCCCTGTCCGCCGCCGCCGAAGATCGTGGCGGAGGCCGTGGACCAGTTGTTGGACATCCTCGCCAGGGTGGAGATCACGATCGATCGGGAGCGGCTGCAGCCGCAGGTAGACGTGCTGCAGGAGTGGCTGCGCGAGAGCTCGTCGCCCTGAGGCGCGCCTCTGCCCGCGCCGTTGCGGGTACCCGCGACCGTCACGCCTTATGGCTGGACCCCGACCCGCTTCAGAAAAGCCGCTGGTGAGAAAACGGGCAGCTTCTTGGCCAGGCCCAGGAGATGAGCGTCCCCTGATACCAACAGCGCGTCACTCGTGGCGGCGAGCGCGATCAGATAGTCATCGCCTGGATCCGGCGAGCTGACACCAGACCAACCGGTCGGATCAGCCACGACCACGGCGTGGCGTCGCAGAAGATCGAGCAGCTCGGCCACCTCCTGCGGACTGACGCGAGATCGCAGCTTCGGATACGCCAGAGCGCGCTCGAGCTCGGCTAGCAGTAGGGGCGAGACGACAAGCTCGTAGACGCCTTGTAGCCAGCAGAGATGAGGACATTGGGATCGAGGACCGCCCTCACCGAGGGCGCTTTCGGCGGGTCTCGTGTTGAGCACGGCGCTTCACGAGGTAGTCGTCAACTTCTGAACGATGGCGGAGGTAGTAGGCGATGACGGTGTACACGTCCGACAGAGACACTGGCGGATAGTCCTGTGCAATCTCCTCCGGCGTTGCTCCACGCTGGAACGATCCCACGATGGTGTCGAGGGTAAGCCTCCTCCTTCGTAGGTACGACCAGCGTCGAGCGGCGTGGTCGGGTGTAGTGTTAGGCGCCCTCTGGTACTCCCTATGCGAGCTGTCGTCGCCGCCTGCTGCCTGTCGTTCGGGCTCATCGCTGTACCCTGCGCCGCCTGGGACTCCCACGTCAGTCTCGACATCGGCGCTCGGCGATTTGCCGACCAGGCCTGGCCGCAAGTCGGCGCGCGGCTCTTCTTCGGCCCGGACAGCTGGCGAGTCCACCCCGCGGTGGGAGCCTCCATCGCCCTCGACATCTTCGCCGAGCGGGTCGTCGAGCTCAGCGCCGGCGTCAGCGGGGACTTCGCGCGCGGCCCACGGTCGGTGTGGAGCTGGGGCGCCGGGCTGGCCCGTCTCGACTACGAGTACGAGCACTCGGCTGTGTCCGGCAACGCCAACGGTGGCTATGTCGAGGTCGGGCTGCGCTGGCCGCGCGCGGACGCTGCCGACTACGGCATCAATCTCCGCTATACCGGCGTCGGCGATCGCACTCGCGACGACGGGACGAGCGAGTCGATCTCCACCGGAGTCGCTTCTTTCGGGATCCGCTGGTAGCTGTGGGCCCAGCTCGTAGACCGCATCGAGGAGCACCTCGTCGCGAAGGCCCGCGCCGTCGCACGCGCGGGGGCGGAACGCGAGCCGGGTAGACGGCCCGTGTGACGCTCGAAGAAGCCACCAGCGTGCTGACGCCCTCGATCGGGAAGGGTGGAGCTGGTGCGGCCAGCTCGCACCGCGAGCGCTGGCGCCTGGCTCAGGTCGACGCTGCCGGCCGGCGGGCCGGTCGCTGAGCTGACACTGCCCGGCTCGCCCCCTGGCGGGGTGAGCCCTCGGAGGCGGGTCCTCCGCGATGGGAGGTGTATGGCCGTCAATCGATCGCCGACCGTCCCTGACTCGATCGGAGGGCTCCTATGCATCATCGTTCTCCGGCTGTCGCCATCGCCATCGTCGGGCTCTGCCTGGGAGCCGCCGGCGCGCCTCTTCCCGCGGCACCACCGGGCGGCGCCGCCACCGGCACGCTCACCGTCAACGGCACGGCCGTCACCCTGAAGCACGCCTATGCACGCAAGGTGACGGGCGCCACGATGCCCGACAGCGACCAGTTCGAGCTTCGTCCGCCCGAGGCAGGGGAGAGGGCGGCCGAGGGTGTGCTCGTCGTCCTCACCGACGAGCCGCTGCCGGTGGCCGATCTCACCTACGTGTCGAGCGTCGAGGGGGCCTTGGGGGACGGCAAGGTGCAGGGGATCTCGTGGGTGGTCGACGGCAAGGGACAGGCGGCGCGGCAGTCGCTCCACCACGGCGCGCTTGGCAGCGAGGTTCCCGGCCGTCCGGACAGCTTCGAGGTCAGCCGGCTCGACGCGCGGGTGGCCGGCAAGGCTGCCGCCGATGCCGACTTCTTCGACGACGCGTGGACCTACCAAGTGACCTTCGATGCTCCCGTGCAGCCGCTGCCCAAGCCTTCGATGCAGACGAACACGGCTGCCGGCACGCTGACGGTCAACGGCAAGGTGTACGAGCTGCGCCACGCCTACGCGCGCACCGAGCCGGGCGCGTTCGACGCCAAGACGAGGGACGTGGTCCTGCACCTCGTCGACGCGCTGGTGCCGGCGGCGACCCTGAACGACCGCTTCGGCCCCCGCGACCTGGTGAAGGCGGGGAAGCTCCACGGCCTCTGGGTCACCATCGACGCCAGCGGCCGCGTCATCAGCGGAGGCTTCCACCTCGCCGGCCTCGAGTTCGCTTCGAGCACCGGCTGGCAGCAGCTCGAGACGGTGGCGTTCGACGCCGGCAAGGTCGAGGGCAGGCTCTACTCGAAAGGAGCCCACGAGATCATGGGCCATGGGCTGGTGCTCGACGCGCGCTTCAACGTCGGCCTGAAGTAGTGCCCTTCGCCTACTCGGCCAGCCTGACTTCGACCACCGACGGCCATGGGAAACCGACGTCAACGGCGTGAAAGTCCAGCCGGCCGCGGTTGGCCAGATCTCGCACTCGGGGGTCGGAGCGCCAGGCAAGCACTGCAACGCGTCCGACGGGCAGCCCTTCCGCAGTCCAGTGACCTCCCCGTCGGTTCTCGCGGGCCGACCGGTCACGAAGCTCAAGACGTCTTCCGACAGCCGTTGTCCTTCCTGCACCTCATCGGCCACAGCCACGGCTCGAAGGTCGTCACTACCGCCGCCCACGCTCTGCAGAGGAACGATCTCCAGGTCGACCAGCTCACCATCCTCGACTCGCCGGAGGATCTCGAGTCCCGCGAGCCCGGTGCCGCCAACTTCAACTGGCTCTACCTCGACGAGATGTCGATCAGCACCAAGCCGACGAAGGGTAAGGCGCTGGAGATCTTCGTCGACAACTACGTCTCGGAGTTCGACTTCCCCTACACCGACTTCGCGAACCTGGGCGGCGTCGTCGACGTCTCGCTCCATCCCAGACGCTCTTCCCCGACTCCCCGACTTCGCTGACCGCCACGTCTACGCAGCGACTTGGTACGCCGGCGCCGCGGCCGAAGGCAGGAGTCTGCAACCGCCCCTCCTGGTCGGGCTCGACTGGTCCCCGGTGTTGCAGCCGCAGAACACCGGCGAGCTCGATCACCTCTACAAACAGACCTGGCCAGCGGTGACGCCGGCGGGTCAAGTCCACCTCGAGCCTTCGAGTCCGTCGCCCGGAACGAGCTTCAGCCTTGCAGACGTCCAATTCACCAACGTCAGGACCTCCGGGTCAGCGCATTGGAGCGAAGCAAGTCAAGAGCTGACCTTCGGGGCGGGCGCCCTGGGCGTCTTCTCGGCCGACTTCTACTGCTCAGCGAGCCCGTTCGACTACGAAGGCGTCGCCTTCGACGTCGAGCGGCTCGCGAGCGCCAGCACCAAGAGTCAGCTCCTCGTCGAGCTCAACGGGACTCATTACATGGTCCTCGACGGCGACTTCTCGCTCACCGGCCCTTACCGCGTGTCCTTCAACGCCGGCAGCCGGTTTTACCGACTGACGTTCCGGTCCCAAGGCCCAGGCAGCAACACGGGCACTTGGATCATCATCGAGAACTTCGGTTGCATCGAGCTCGTGGATTAGGCGCCCCCACGAGCTCGTACTGCTCGCACATGGCTGCAACGAGGGCTTAGTCGCGAAGCCGGTCGAGGGCGGTCCCGATGCCATGGCGCGCGGCTTGCGAGAGGCGCCAGGATGGCGAGCGCGCCCCAAGCCGGGCCTAGGACCCCGGCGCGCCGTCCGGCGGGACTGCCCGCCGCTCGCCCGCGCGAGCCGGCGCCGGAAAGCGCACCGGAGTCGACACCCCCAGCGGCCGCCTCGCCCGCCCCCGACCTGCTCGCGCCTGCCCCGCCGACCGGCCAGCCTTCGCCGCCCCGCGCCGCCCTCCCAGTCCGGCCGCGGCTGCGCCCTGCCCAACTGACCTGTGCCGCGCTGCTGGTTCTCGCCGTCGCGGCGCCGCTCGCCGCGGCGGTGCTGTGGAGCCGGTGCGGCCTGCGCGGCTGCCCCAGCGTCGCTCGGCTCGGCGCCTACCGCCCTGGTGGCGCGCCGAGCATCCTCGACCGCAACGGCGAGGCGATGGGCGAGCTGACTCTCGCGGAGCAGGTGGTGGTGCCGCTCGCATCGCTTCCCGTCCACCTGGGCGAGGCTTTCCTCGCCGTCGAGGACAAGCGCTTTCGCGAGCACGACGGCGTCGACTGGCGACGCGTTGCCGGGGCCTTCGTGCACAACCTCCAGGCCGGCGCCTTCCGCGAGGGGTCGAGCACGATGACCATGCAGCTCGCCCGCAGCGTGTTCCCTGACCGAATGTCCGTCTCGCGACGGTCGATCGGCCGCAAGCTCCTCGAGCTGCGCGTGGCACAGCGGATCGAGCGCGCCTACGAGAAGGACGAGATCCTCGAGCTCTACCTCAACAACATCTACCTCGGCGACGGCAAGCGAGGGGTGGAGGCGGCGGCGCAGCACTACTTCGGCAAGAGCGCCGTCGCGCTGGACTTGCGCGAGGCGGCTCTGCTGGCCGCGCTGCCCAAGGCACCGGCCCACTACGACCCACGCGATCACCCCGAGAGCGCCCGCGAGCGGCGCGATCTCGTGCTGGCGCTGATGGCCGAGCAGGGGCGGATCGGAGCGGCGGCGGCTGACGAGGCGCAGGCAGCGCCGCTGGGAGTCGTGCGCCGGGGACGCGCCAGCACGGCGGCCCCGGCGTTCGCCGCCTACTTCCTCGAGCAGGTGCGAGGCGAGCTGGAGGAGCGGTTCGGCGATTCGGTCTACGAGGAGCGCGTGCGCGTGATCACGACGCTCGATCGGCGGGCGCAGGAGTCCGCCGAGCGCGAGCTCTCGTCGCAGCTCGACCGCATCGAAGATGGCTCGTTGGGCGCCTTCAGCGGTGCTCGCTACGACGGCGCGCGCGCGGGCGGCGACGAAGACCCCGCGTACCTGCAGGGCGCCGTGCTGTTCGTCGAGACCGCCACCGGCGACGTGCTCGCCTGGGTGGGCGGGCGCGACTTTCGCCACTCGCGCTTCGACCGCGTCGAGCTGGCGCAGCGGCAGATGGGCAGCGCCATCAAGCCTTTCGTCTACGCGGCGGCGGTGGAGGCCGGCGTGCCGCCGACCGAGCAGCTCTCCGACCTGCCGCTCGCGCTCACCCTCGAAGATGGTCAGGTGTGGGAGCCGCGGAACTTCGGCGACTCTTACCTCCCCGCGGTGACGGTGCGCCAGGCGCTCGTCGAGTCGCGCAACATGGCGACCCTGCGGCTGGCGGAGACGGTCGGGCTCGCGCGCGTGTCCACGCTCGCCAAGCGAGCGGGGCTGCCGCGGGTGTCGAGGGTGCCGGCAGCCGCGCTCGGCTCGGACACGGTGAGCCCGCTGCAGCTCACGACCGCGTACAGCGCCCTCGCGGGCATGGGATCGCGCGTGGTGCCGCGCTTCGTGCTGCGGGTCGAGAGCGCGGAGGGCAAGGTGATGTGGGAGGCGGAGGAGCCCGACCGCGCGGAGGTCCTGCCGCCCGCCGTCGCCTTCGTGGTCACCGACCTGCTGCGCGAGGCGGTGCGGCAGGGCACCGGCGCGGCCGCCTTCCGCGTCGGCTTGCCGGTGCCGGCCGCCGGCAAGACGGGCACCACCAGCGACCGTCACGACGCCTGGTTCGCCGGCTACACGCCCGACGTCGTCGGCACGGTCTGGATCGGCTTCGACCGGCCGCAGCCGATCGTGCGCGGAGCGAGCGGCGGCCGGCTCGCCGCGCCGGTGTGGGGAAGGATCGTGCGTGAGCTCTATCGCCATCGCCAGCATCCCGGCGGCTGGGCGCCGCCCGACGGTGTCGTCCTCGCGTACGTCGACGCGGCAACGGGGGAGCGGATCGCGGAGGGGTGCGCCCCCCGCTCGGGGCGGAGCTATGCCGAGGCCTTCGTCTCCGACAGCGTGCCGCGGGCGGTCTGTCCCGGCCGCCATGAGGAAGGGCTGTGGGCACGCTGGCGCGGCTGGTGGGACCAGGCGCCTCGAGCGGGGCCGGCGCCGCCGCCGGCAGCACGAGCGCCGCTCCAAGAGGTGATCGTCATCCCCGCCGAGGAGCTCGAGAGCGGCGAGCTCTCGCCGCGCACCGAGCAGCGCCTGCGAGAGGCCGAGCGGCGCCTGCGCGCGCGAATGAGCGCGGACGAGCGCCGACTACGCGAGAACGAGCACGACGGCTGGCGAAAGCCCCGACCGAAGAAGAAGGGGAAGCCCCACTAGCGCCGAGGAGAACGACCCTAGAGCGTGAAGGTCAGGTGTGCAACATCCCGAGCGCCTTCGTCGCCATCCGGCGAGAGGCGGTGCTGCCGCTCTCCGCGGAGCCGGGCGCGAAGCTCAGGAGCTGATCAGCCACGCAGTAGAGCCTGTAGTGTGCGCCCTGCGTCAGCAGCTCCCACAGTTTCTCCGACGCATGGAACGAGCGACCGCCCACGCGGAAAATGTACTGGCTTGCGAAGCCGCGGCCACGGATGTGGATCTTGTTCAGCGGTCCTTCCAGCACGTCGATCCGTCCGCTCACGAAGGCGGCCTTGCGCGTGCGGCGCCGCACGAAGCTCGTTCCAGCGCCGACGAAGAAGATGAGCGCGAGTCCTACGCCCGCCCCGCCGGTAGCAGACACGGCGTTGAGATCGACACTCGACGGGCCGGGGCCGAGCCCGTCGTAGAAAACATACGCTCCCACCAGCCCACCGCCGAGCGCCAGGAAGCCGAGCACGGTCAAGACGACGACCGCTGCGAGTCCCTTGCGTGTCCCTCTCGCCAGCTGCGCAGGATGTAACGCGCCTTGCCGATTGGCTTCGAGCTCAGCGAGCGTGAAGCCGTGCTCACGTCCGAGCTGTTCGAGGTACGTGTTGGTACTCATGGTGCTTTCATCCTGGCGACCGCAAGCACGACGTCCATGGGACCGTGCAGCTCGGCCTCGTTCACCGGCGTATCGGGAAACGAGAGGACCAGGTCTCCACCAGTGACGACGAGACGGAGCTCGGGCTGCGGGCAGCGGAGCAGCTCCGTTCTCACCGCCGGCGTGAGCACCGCCCGCACGACAGCCGGCACATCGCTCGTCACCCAGCGCCTGGTATCGAACTGCGCGTCTCCCGTCGGCACGAGGTGCACGGTCGCAGCGGGCGGTCGGCGCAGGATGTTCAGCGTGCACGCCGGCAACCCCGCGGGTGCCCGCGAAGCGACCAGGGTGCTCCTGATCCGCAAGCGCCCGCGGGTCTCGTAAGTGGAAATCACTTCGATCGGCGTACCGTTCGCGACACCACGCAACCGCGAGGATTGAGCGACGTTGGTGAACGCGCTGCCCCGTTGCTCGCGAGTGAAGGTAAGCCCGTATTTCTTCGCGGCCTCGGGAAAGACGGCGTCGACCTTCCGCAGCCATCGGACGATGGCGTAGACCATACCCGCGACCGCGAGACCACCCGCAGCCAGTGCACCCATCTGCAACCATTCCGTTTCCGTCATGGCCGAATCATGCGGCCGCCGGGGAACATATGGTGGATGACGTGCAGGTTGAGGCAGCCGAGAACCCGGTTGGCGAACGGGTTGGTGCGTGCGAAGTCGGCGGTGGCGTCGAAGATGTGCCGCGGCCAGATGCGCATCTCGGCAGGGAGGGCGAAGTCGAGTAACCTGCGGGCATGGCTCTGAAAGCGAAGCTCGATCGGGCGGTAGAGCACGAGGGTAATGGGGAGCACGACGCGGCGATCGCGCTTCTCGACGAGATCATCGCGGCCGACCCGCGGTTTCCGCAGGCGCATTACACGCGCGGCAACAACTGGTTTTTCAAGCGGCAACTCGACAAGGCGGTCGCGGACTACGAACGCGCCGCCGAGCTCGAGCCGGCGAACGTCTCCTGTTGGTACAACCTCGGCGTCGCGCTCCTTCACTTCGGCGACGGCGCGCAGGGGATCACCATAGTGATGACCGACGGCACGCGCGAGACGAGCGGGCCGCAAGACGGGATCTTCCTGCGATCCATCGCCGCGTTCACGAAGGCGCTCGCGCTCGATGACACCCACAACCGCGCGCTCGTGATGCGCGGGTACGTGCATCGCAATCGGCAGGATCTCGAGCGCGCACGGGCGGACTTTCGCGACGCGGCCACGCGGCTGAACGACGCGGTCGGGGCGCGGGAGCTGCAGGCGCTGGAGCAAGGCGCGTAGGTGCCCACCCCAGCTCACGTCGACGACGGAGTACGCCGCGCCCCATCACCCTCCACTTGCGCGAGGCGATCATCGGGGTTGCCCGGCGCGAGGCGAATCGCCTGCTCGTACGCAGCGAGCGCGTCCGCGGTCATGCCTGCGCGGTTGAAATTGCTTCCCGCCTCCCGCCAAACCGCTGGTTCGTCGCCGTGACTCTCGATGTACGTCTGGTATGCCGTGCGGGCCGGCTCCTGCGCCGCGAGGGCCGCGCTGAACATGTCTGACACCGAGTTGTCGCGTGACGCGCCCTCGTCGATCGATTTCCGGTAGGCATCGATCGCATCCGTGGTACGCCCCAACCTGGCAAGCGCCCCTGCTCTTGCAAGGAGGGCCCGAAGGTGCCGGTAATCGCTCCCGAGCATGCGCACGGGGCGGCCATGGAAGCTCATCGCCCGGAGATCGCCTTTGGCCAGGACTTCGTCCCAGGCGGGAAGTGCCTCCGCGTCCTGCTTCAGCGCGTCAAGCGATTCCGCCCGGCAAAACATCGCATCTGCGTCGTCAGGTCGCCGCCGCAGCGTCTCATTGCAGGAAGCGATCGCCTCCTCGTACCGGCCTAGGCGCTGCAAAGACCCAGCGCGCTCGAGCCAGAGCTGCGCCATCTCGGGCCGTAGGTGGATCGCCCTCGCAAGCGTTTCCGCCGCCTCTGCATCGCGTCCCAGGGCCGCCAGCGCTGTTCCTTTCTCGCCCAAGGCGTCGGCATGGTCTGGTTTCAGCGCGAGCGCCCGGTCGAAGCATGCGATCGCGTCCTCCAGGTCGCCGACGTACTCCGAGTGGTAGTCGGCATGCCGGGAAAGACCGATGTGTTTCATGCCCTCTTCGAAGCAGGCATCGGCGTCGGTCATGGCCGCTAACCCGCAGAGCTCGCCGGGGGGCCGCTAGCGGTCCGCGGCGGGCGCGGCCTTCTTGGCGACGCGCACGGCGCGTGCGATGCGTGCCTCAATCTCCCTCTCGACGCTCGGGCCCCAGCCGCTCGCCGAGTAGACGACCTCGCCCTCGTGGTCGACCAAGAGGTAGGTCGGGAAGCGATGGATGTCGAGCTTGCGCAGAATCTGGTGGTCCTTGTCCCAGACCTGCGGCCACTCCATGCCGTTCTGGGCGATGAACTGCCGGAGAGTAGGCTCGTCGGAATCGTTGCTGATGCTGATCAAGGCGAACGGCGCCTTCTTCATCCGCGCGTGAAGGCGCCTGAGCTCGGGGACGGCGGCCCTGCACGGGGCGCACCAAGTGCCCCAGATGTCGATGAGGACGACCCTGCCGCGAAGATCGTCGGTAGTCAGGTAGTCGCCCGCCAGGGTGACCAGATCCAAGTCGGGGAGCAGACGCTTGCGGGCGCGCAGGGGCTTCTCGATCAGCTCCTTCGCCCTCGCGGCAAGCTGCGAGTCGGGGTCGAGCGCGAGGTACTCGCGAAGGGCGGCGACGCCCTCCTCGTCGCGGCCCAGGCGCAGCAGCGCGACGCCCAGGTTGAAGTGCGCCGGCGCGGGATCGCTCAAGGCGATCACCTGGCGGAAGGCAGCCTCGGCTTGCTTGAGCTTGTCCTGGTCGTCGCCCGCCGACGCCAGCAGGGCAAGACCCTGCTCGTTGTAGGCGATGGCGAGCGCCTGCTTGTCGGTGGTGAGCCGGAGCACCGTCTCGACGCTCTTGAGCACCTCCTTGTGCGCTCCGACCGCATTGAACGCCTTCGCCAGCCCGAGCTGGCAGATGACGCACGACCCTCCCGAGGCCTTGTCCGCTTGCTTGTACTGGCGAATGGCCTCCTTGAAATCGCCCGCGCGCATGCTGTCGTCGGCCGCCTCGAGGAGGTCCGCGGCGGCGGCGGGGGAGGCAGGCTGCGCCTGCGCCGTCGCGGCGGCGAGGACGAGGATGAGCACGCCGGCGATGCGTAGCGGAAGCGGCGACAAGATGCTCGCGAGTCTAGCGCAGCATCAGCGCACCCCGGTTGCGCGTGGGGGCCCGCGAACGCGAGCCGGTTAGACTGCCCGTGTGACGCTCGACGAAGCCACCAGCGTGCTGGCCGCCCTCGATCGGGAAGGGGTGGAGCTGGTGATCATCGGCTCGATGGCGATGGCCGCCCAAGGGTTGCCGAGGGCAACCCACGACCTCGACCTCTTCGTCTCGCCGCAGGCCGAGAACATCGAGGCCCTCAAGCGAGCGCTGCGCGGGCTCTTCGATGACCCCACGGTGGACCAGATCGACGCTGGCGAAATGGCCGGCCCCTATCCGGCCGTCGAGTACACGCCTCCACACGGCCACTACTCGCTCGATCTGCTGACGCGCCTGGGCGAGGCCTTCAGCTGGGAGGAGGTGGCGGCGGGCTCCGAGGAGCTGCGACTCGGAGAGCTCGTCGTGCGCGTCGCGACGCCCGGGCTGCTGTACCGCATGAAGCGCGACACCGTGCGTCCGCAGGACCGGCTCGATGCCGAACGGATTCGAGAGGCCTTCGGCCTGGGGGCCGACTGATGCCGGTCCGCAAGTTCCGCTCGGTCGCCGACATGCCTGACCGGCGGTTGCCGCCGCTCGACCCGGGCAACTTACGGATCGCCTGCGAGCTGAGCGAGCTCGCCTTCTCGCTGCATCCGTGGCAGTTGTCGCCGGGGCTGCGCAAGTTCGCGTCGATCGAAGAGGCCAACGCGCACCGTGAACGGTGGCGCTTGGCTCAGGTTCGCTCCCCGGCTGGAGCTCGCGGCGGCGGCTAGCTCACTTTCGGACCTTCGCGGCTGACACCGCAGCACTTCGAGATCGTCTATATCCATTCATGGCTGCGGGGCATACTCAAGGTCATGACCAAGCGACTGGTTGAGATCGACGACGATCTGCTCGAGCGAGCCCGAAGCATCGCCGGCACCGAGACGATCAAGGAGACTGTGAGCACGGCCTTGAGGCGGCTCGTCGACGACCAACGGGTGCTGAGGCACGTCGGGCGGCTGCGCGGCGACGGCGCGCTCGATCCGGCCAGCGTCGAGGAAGCCCGGCGGCCGCGCGTGGGTCGCTGAGCCGTGCGCTACCTCGTCGACACATCAGTCCTCGCTCGCGCTAGCCAGGATCGCGTCGGAGAGCGCCTCGAGGCTCTGGCGGAAGCGGGTGCCTTGTGGACGTGCCGCCTGATCGATCTCGAGGTCGTCAATAGCTCGCGAGCTCGAGATGTCGCCGAGGTGATCGAGGAGCGCAGGGCCCTGCCCGAGGCACCGGTCACCGTCTCGGTGATGCAGAGAGCCCTTTGGGTCGCAGGGGCGATGGCGGGCGCCGGCCTCCACCGCGGCGCCAAACCCGTCGACCTCGTCGTCGCCGCAGCCGCAGAAGCCGCCGGTCTTTCCGTACTCCACTACGACGACGACTACGACCGGATCGCACGGGTGACCGGTCAGCCGACGGAATGGGTGGCACCCGCTGAGAGTCTCGATGTGCCCAAGGGAACCTGACCGGGAAGGCGACATCCTGGCGGATCGCCGCCAACAGACGCTGGCCCCTCACAACGGAACGCCCTTCACGGCCTCGCCCATCGAGCGCTTCGGCTATGGCATCGTTCGGGCTCGGTGACTCCCTATCGCGCCCGCCTCTACCGGCTGATCTTCGCTGCCGCGGCCGCCTACAACATCGCCTTTGGGCTGTGGGCGGCGCTCTTCCCGCTCTCGTTCTTCGAATTCTTCGCGCTGCCGCCGCCACGCTACCCGGCGATCTGGGCTTGCCTGGGAATGGTCGTCGGCCTCTACGGCTTGGTCTACGCCCTCGCCGCGCGCGACCTGGAGCGGGCGGCGCCCCTCGTCGCCATCGGCCTGCTGGGAAAGCTGCTCGGCCCCATCGGCTGGGTGGCGACTGTCGCGCAGGGGGAATGGCCGCTGCGTACGGTGACGCTGGTCGTCTTCAACGACCTCATCTGGTGGCTGCCCTTCGGCCTCTTCCTGCTCGAGGGCACGCGGTTCGCGGCCGCCCTGCGGCGGTCGGCGCCGTTCGTCTGCGCGGCGCTCAACTTCGCGGCCATCGTGGCCATGGCGACGGCGCTTCGCGGCGGCACCGAGGTGGTCGCCGATCCCGTCCGGCGCCTCGCCTACATGGCGGAGCACCCCGCGCTCTGGCGCGGCGGCTGGGCGGTGTGGGTGGCCGCCGCCCTCAGCCTGCTGGCCTTCTACGCCTGGTGGGGAAGCCACCTGCGATCGTGGCCGGCGGTGGCGGCGGCGCTCGGCGTCGCAACACTCGGTCTCGCCGCCGACCTGCTCGCCGAGTCGTGGCTGGCCGCCTGGGTGCCGGAAGGCTTCCATCACCTGGCGCCCGCGGCCACGCTGCTCACCGGCGCTCTCGCCAACGGGCTCTACAGCCTCGCGGGGGTGCTCCTCACGCTCGCCACGCCGGGGCTCCGCGGGGCGCTGCGCGCGTTGACCTGGGCGGTCTGGACGGCCGGCTTCGCCCTCACCGCGGCGACGCTCGCCCAATCGCCGCCGCTGATCGCTGCCACCACCGGCATCCTCTTCGCCCTCTTCTGCCCGTGGGTCGTGTGGTTCGGTCAGCGCTTGCGGCGCGCCGGCTAGACGATGGGCCGCCTCGTTGTCCTCGGCGGCCGGGGGTTCTTCGGCGCGGCGGCGGTGGCCCTGCTTCGTGCCGAGGGAGAGCGCCCGCTGGTCGGCGCGCGAGGCGCCGGCGGCGACCTGCAAGTGGACGCCGAGGACGCCGCGTCGCTGCGCGCGGGGCTCCGCCCCGGCGACGTGGTGATCGACGCGGCAGGCCCCTTCCAGCAACGCACGACGACCCTCGCCGAGGTGGCGCTCGAGCTCGGCTGCGACCTCGTCGACCTCGCCGACAGCCTCGACCACGTGCTGGCGCTGCAGCGCCTCGCGGCCGAGCGCGGCCGTATCGGGACGATCGGGTCGCGGCTGCTGCCGGCCTGCAGCTCGGTCTCGGCGGTGAGCGCCGCGCTGGTGCGGCTGCTGGCGGTGCCCGAGCCGGTGCGCGTCTCCGCCTTCCTCGTTCCCGCCACCGGCAACACCGCCACCGCCGCCACCACCGCCTCGCTGCTGCGGACGCTCGAGCGGCCGGTGCGCGTGCTGCGCGCCGGCCAGTTGGTCACCGCGCCGGCCTTCTCCGCCGCCCGCGACGTCGAGCTGCCGGCGCCGGTCGGCGTCGTCAGCGGCCGCCTGGGCGAAAGCCCCGATGTCGTCACGCTGCCGGCGACCTGGCCGACCCTGCGCGAGGTGGACTTCCGGATCGCCACCCGCCGGCTGCCGCTCGACCACCTGCTCGCCGCGGCGGCGCGCCACCCTGCCCTGCTCGCATCGCTGCGCGCGGCCATGCCCGTCGGCCGCCGGCTCGCCCGCTGGCTCGGGCCCCGCTCGGGTGGCTTCGCCGTCGAGGTCGAGGCGGCCGGCGGCGACGTCCGTCGCGCGGGGTTCGTGCACGACCGGCACAGCTACCTGGTGGCAGTGGCGCCGGCGGTCCTCGCCGGCCGCGCGCTCGCGGCCGGGACCTTCCCCGAGACGGGGCTGGTGCCGGCCGCCCGGCAGGTGGACCCGCTGCGCCTACGCGAGCTCCTCGCCCGCCACGGGGTGCGCTACTTCGCCGACCCGCCGCGCTGAGCGACCCCGGGCGATCGATGCCCAGCGCTCCGCAGCGGTGCATCGGTGCCCTACGGTCGCGCGAGCACGCCCGCGAGCCACTGCGCGAGCCGGTCGAAGTAGCCGGGGGCGAAGCCGCGCAGCCGCGGGTACTCCGGGCTGCGCCCGGTCCCGGCGCGGACAGAGAGATGGTTGGCCTTGGGGAGCACGACGATCGTGAAACGCAGCCGTGCGCGCGAGCGCTAACCCACCTCCCGCCCTACATCACCCGGAACCAGTCGTCGGCCGGCTCGAGATCGCCGACGAGCACGGTGCCTGCGCCCCGACCGCCTTGCGGTGCGCTTCCTGGAGGGCCTGCCTTCCTTGCCGCTGCGGGTGAAGTCGTCGTCGAGCCGCTGATAGGCGAGGACCTCAGCGATCTGTTCCTCGGGGCCGAGCGTGACACCGAACAGGCGAAGGGAGCTGCTCCTCGAGCACGAGCTTCGCGGTTATGAGCCCCCCGGCGTGGAGGACGATGAAGGCCGTCTCGGGATGGCGTGCTGCCACCAGGGCGCCGAGCCAGCCGCCTTGGCTGATGCCGAAGAGGCGGACGCGCCGCCGATCGACCTCGGGGGCGGCCAGCAGTGAGGTGAACGCGGCCTTGGGCGTCTCCGCCCAGCTCCTCGAGCCCCCGCGGCGAACTCGGTGCGCTCGACCCGGGCGAGGGCGAGGAACCGGCCCGCCACCTCGCCGCGACGGACGGTGCCCGTGATCTCCTCTCCGTTGGTCTAGCCCGAAAAGAGGAGAGGCCGGAGCCTAGAGCGAGCTCCGCGACTGGCCACGCGCCCGCTGCGCCCACCGCCCGGCCAGTGGCCTTGGCGCCCACCAGCAACGTCATGATCGACCTCCACGCCACCGCTGAAACGCGCTCAGCGGCTCTCCCATGCTCCCGTCGTTCGACTGATGTGTGGCACCGTGCAGAGGGGACTCATTCCCGCGACGCCGCAGAACGGGGGTGGCGCGCTGAGCGCCTGCAGGGAGACCCAAGAACACATCCGTTGGCAGCCCCTCAGCGGACGGCCATATAATCCGAGAATTCCGCGAAAGGGAGCCGAGATACTCTCGGGTCCCAGAACTGTGGAGCTGTGCCATGGGTGGAGCCGGTGCACTGGTGGGCCTTACATTGGTCGCCGCGAGTCTGCCTTTCGTCCTCGCCCTCTTCACCGCTCTGAGACCCGGACTGCGGCCGAGCGGCCTGGATGATTACTTTCTTTACAGTCGCTCCCTAACTTCTGGGGAGTTTCTCCGGACAAGCGTCGGCTACTCACTCCAGGTGGCTGCTATTGTTCTGTTCTTCTTCTGGACTTTCTCCTACGGACTGAGGGCACTGTTTGTCCCTCTCGCCTGGGGCGGAGGGTACCTCGCACTTCGCTGGGGTGTTCGCCGTGGCGCGCTGGATGGCTTTCTCAAGAACGCCGAGCACTCGGATCGGAGGACGATTCACGGCTACCTTGGTCAGGTCTCGGCAGGCAAGCTTCAGAGTCAGCGCCACCTCGTACTCGCCGCGGCGCTGACGACTGTCGTCGGGCTTGCGGGCACCCTTCTTGCCGAGGTCGACTACGCCACGGATCTAGCGCTACAGGCTCTGAGGATCGCGCCCGGTATCGCCGGCATAGTCGCTGTCCACGTGGCCGTTCTGGCTTTCACCGGCTGCTACGTGCTCTGGGGCGGGTACAAAGCCGTCGTGGATACCGATCTTCTTCAGGTCCCGGCGGCATACTCTGCGTTCGGCGCCGTTCTCATCGGAGTCTGCGCGCTTGCGTCGCCCCGGCACACCGGAGTTGCGATGATGGTCTTACTCGCGCTGATAGCGATGTTCCTGGCGTTTTATAGGTCGCGCATACGCATCAAGAAGGAAGACCCGACCTATTCCTTGAACATAGATCGCCTGGTGTTCTGGGGTCTGCCCACGATCGCGGCCTTCGTTGTCTTCTACCTATGGGATCGCCACGGCCCACCTTCGTTGCAGAGCCGCGCCCTATTCTTTCCTCCCAGCGGCTTGTTTCTGGGCTTCGGCGTCATCGGGGTCCTAGCACTAACCCTCGCGAACGCTATTTGGCAGTTTGTCGACATCTCGAGCCTGCAGAGGCTGCAGTCGGTTGAGTTCTCCGCCGACACTCCTGCCGATCTAGAGAGGTCTCGCCACCGTATTTCCGTAGGCTTAGGGACTGCTAGCTTTGAGACTTGCGGAGCATGGATTGTCATAATGCTCATGGCGTTGGCGCTGAGGGCTGCTGGAGTAGGGACCCCAGACGCGATAGGGACCTTCCTGGGGGGCCTCCGCGGGCCCGCAATCCTGCTTCTTCCCACTTTAATCTTTGCCGCCTTCGTATTCATGATGTCCACTATCGATGGACTTATTAGCGCGATGGCGTTCGTGGCCTACTACGACCTCTGTCCTGCCGAGGTTCGCAATGCGCCAGGGGCGAACAGCGGGGCCAACGGGCTGCGAGTCGCCCGGTGGGTGACTCTTGTGACACTGGCGCTAATCTATGTTGGCTATCTTATCTTGCGAACTGCGCTCGAAAACCGTATCGATGCCGTGCTGTACGCAATCTATGCACTCCAGATCAGTCTGGCCCCCGTCGTTGGTCTGGCTTTCTTCAGGCGCAGATCGCTCGTTGCGGGCCCTGCCGTGGGCGCAATCGTGGCTGGGTGGGCCATGGCATTGAGTACAGCACTATCGGAGGTGCCGTGGTTCGGGATTCGCGCGGAGTCGTGGTACGTCGCTCCTCCTCTCGCGGCGTTCGTGGGGTCGACTGCGACCTACTTCCTGCTCTATGCTTCGGTGCGTTTGAAAGACATCGTCTGGAGGGTGAGAAGTGGACCTCGTTCAAGTTCTGGCTGAAGACTGGGGAGCGCTGCGATATCTGGCGGGATTCGTCCTGCTGCCTTTTCTCTACTTGCGTGACAGCGCCGAGGTCCACAAGCAGTACTACGAGGCCAACTGCAAGTTGAGCGCCCTTCCTGAGGACGAGAGAAAGGCTCTGCTGGAGTCCATGAGCCAGCGACTGCATGTCTTCTCGTTGGAGTGGTGGCTGATCGGCGCTTGGACGGTCATGCTGTTGAGCGTCTTTGGCCTCGGCGAGGTCGTAACTTTTTCTGGATGGCTGGGCAACGGGGCGTCGCCTGGCGGTGGCGTGGTGGCCAAGGGAATCGTGAACGCGTATGGCTTCGGCCTCGCCGTGCTGACGATGCTGTTTGTCCATTGGATGAAGACTGAGGCATTTCGAACTCTCCATGGCGTTGGCATGGCACTGGCAAGGGCACCGGGCGCCAAAGCTTAGTGGTACCGTTGTAGGGGAGGTAGCCGTTATGCCGCCGTCAGGATACTCCGTGGATCAGGTGCGGTTGTTGGGGTCGTTCTTGAGGTCCTGCTCCGAGGCGCTCGATCTAGAGGGCCGGGCACGAGGGGAGAGTCCCATCGAGGCTCTTGAACGGGAGATCCACAGTATCTCGAGGGCTTTGCCTCGCATGCAGGCCCCATTCGTCGCTCCTGTGTTGGAGTTCACCCGCGACTTTTACCGGGCCCTTGTGGAGGAGCGGCCTAGAGACTACGCAGCACTCAGCGACGCGGTCCTGAAGAGACTTGACTCGGTGGATCGAGCGGTACTCGGTATCCACGTCCCATCTATCGAGGGGTTGTCTTCGGCCGGGGTTGCGTCGCACGAGCAGGTCGCGACTGTCCCCGATTAGGGACGACTTCCACAGCCCTGGTGATCTCGGGGCTCAAGGAGACGGCTGAGCCCATCGGGCGGGTCGTGGGACAGCGGCAGGCTGGTGTGTGGCACCGTGGGCGCCGAAGCCGTGTCTTTTCGGGCGACTGCTTCCCGCACCGCCGCCGGATGTCGCAGGTGTCAAGCGACACCCGTCTTGCGAGATAAGGCGACACCTAGACTCTTACGAGTTGTCGCTGAGGCCGGGGGCCAGGCGGGGCCCGAGCTGACTTGCCATCTCCCAACTTTGAAATGGCCCGTAGAACGCCAGCAGGTCAGCATCGCTTCCTCGATCGCCTGCTCGCCGGCGAACTCGGCTCGCGCGAGGAACGGCGCGTTGGCGACGCGGCGTCGACTTCGGTGAAGGCGTGCTCAAGGTCGTATGAGCCGGTGCAGATCGAGAACAGCCCCGCCGGGAACTTCGACGGGTTCGCCACGGCGTCGGCGTAGCCGTGGTCGGCGAGGGTCTTGATGCGCACGCCCGTCAGCGGAGCAGGTGCCAAAGCAGGTGGAGCGCGAGAACGACCGCGATCCACAGGACGGGATTGCGCAGCGCGCGGCCCGCGGCGCGGCCGGCGGCGGCAGTGCCGATGGCGCCGAGGTCGAGGACCTCTTCGCTATGGCGCAGCGATGCGGTAGCCGGTGATACCGCTTCAGCCGCAGACGTAGCCGCCTCAGCTTCGCGCGTCACCGCCGGCGCCACTTGTACCGCCGTCGCGGTGCTGCTCGCTGCGGTTGCGGCTGGCGCGGGCGCCGCAGGCGCCGCCTCGAGCTGGCGCCGCATGGCGGCGCTGAACTTGCCGAACATCTGGTCGCTGACGTCTTCGATCATCCCCTTGCCGAACTGGGCGAGGGCGCCGACGACGTTGACGTCGGAGACGATGACGACCTCGGTGGTGGCGGCGTCGTGTGCCACGACGCGGCTGCTCATCCGCATGTCGGCGGCGCCCTTGCCGCGGGTCTCCTGGCCGCTGGCGCTGATCTCGGCTTCGCCGGCTGCCGCGTCGAGGCGGTCGAACTTCATCTTGCCGCGGTAGCTGGCGGTGACCGGGCCGACCTTGACGGTGATGGTGCCGCCGTAGGTCTGCGCGTCGAGCTGGTCGGTGATGGCGGCGCCGGGCAGGCAGCTCGCCACGCGGCGCGGGTCGGTCAGGAACTCCCACACCGCCGCGGCGGGGGCCTGGACGACGACGCTCTTCTCGATGCGCATTCCCATGTTCGCTCAGTTCCGCGGCTGCTCGCGGCTGACCATACTTGCGGTCGGGCGCCGATTCAACCGCCGCGCCGAGCGCGTAGCGGTGGGCGTGAAGTAATCTCTCGGCGAGCCACTCACGCTCGCGCCGGCAGGAGGACCCGTGATCCGACACGCCACCGCTTCCGCGCTCGCCTCCGCGCTGCTCGTTGCCGCGCTGTTCGCCGCGATCGGCGGCGGCGCGTTCGCTCAGTCGACGGCCAGCGCCTGGGATGGCCCGGCCGTCATCGCCGTCGAGGTCAAGAACCAGTCCGGCAAGCCGGTGGCCGGCGCGCGCGTCACGGTTCGCTACACGGACTTGCAGCCGGCGGTGGGACCGGCGCCGATCGGCACCGACCCCAAGGGGCAGGCGGCGTTCGGTCACCTCGCGGAGGGGAGCTGGTACGTCGAGGTGAGCCACCCCGACGCCATGCTGTTCACCGCCTACGTCGAGACGCGCGCCGGTAAGGCGGCGAAGAGTACCTTCGCGGCGCAGGTGTCGACGGGCAGCTCGTGGTCGCCGTTGCGGGTGGAGTTCATCAAGGTGAAGAGCGTGCCGCCGGCGGCGCCAGTGGTGGCTGCGGCACCTGCGGCGGCGGCGTCCGCGCCTGCGACACCGCGCGAGGGCGCCGTCGCGCCTTCGGTGCCCGTAGTGCCGGTGGTGCCGCAGCCATCTGCCGCGTCGACGCCGACTCCCGCGGCTCCAGCCAGCCCCGCCGCTGCGCCGCCACCGTCGCCCGTCGCGGCGGCGACGCCGGCGACGACGCCACCTGCCCCGAGGCCGGCGCCGGCCCCGGTAGTCCCGTCCGCCCCACCTGCAGCGACAGCGCCGCCGCCTCCAGCACCGGCCGCAACGCCCGCGCCGCCGGCACCTCCGCAGGCATCTGCTGCGCCGCCTCCTGCTGCGAAGCCCCCGGCAACGCCTGCACCGGCGCCTGCACCGCCTGCGCCCGCGGCGCCTCCGGCCCCCGCTGCTCCAGCGTCACCGACTTCCGCACCGGCCGCGGCTCCGGCCGCGACGCCCGCGCCGCCGGCACCTGCTGCGCCACCTCCCGTCGCGAAGCCACCGGCAACGCCCGCACCGGCGCCTGCACCGCCTGCCGGCCGCGGCGCCTCCGACTCCCGCCGCTCCAGCGTCGGCGACTCCCGCTCCGGCCGCGGCACCGGCCGCGACTACGGCGACTCCGCCCGCGCGGCCGGCCGCGCCCGCTCCAGCTCCGCCCCCACCTTCGCCGCCGCCCGCCGCAGCGACTGCTCCCGCTGCGCCCGCACCCGCTCCTCCGCCGGCCGCGGCCGCGCCGCCACCTGCACCCGCACCATCACCGGCGCCTCCCGCGGCACCGGCGCCTCGCGCGGCCCCGGCTCCGCCGGCTGCACCCGCTCCTCCGCCCGCACCCGCGCCGCCGCCAGCGCCCGCGACGCCGCCGGCTCCACCCGCCGCCGACACGCTGCGCTCCGCCGAACGCGGCAGTTGCGCCGAGTGCGGCGCCGGCGAATGGGCCGCCGCCGGCGAGCAGGCCGCCGCGCCGCTCGCCGCAGGCGCCGGCAGCGACTGCGCCGCCGTGGCCGCCGCCGTGCGGCCCGGGCTCGTCGCGCTTGCGCGCTCGACGCCGCCGCCCGCCGAGCGCGGCTACGCCGGGCCGGTGACCGCGCCGGTGCCCGCCGGCTCCGCCTGCGCGGTGGTGGCGATCGTGCTGCCCGCCGACGCGCGCTACTTCGCCTACCGTTACGAAGCGCTCGACGGCTGGGGCGGCGGCGACTGCGTTGGCGACCAACCGTGCACGGTCGGCGAGGCGCACTGGCTGGGGCATCCGACGATCGAGCGCGGCGAGCGCACGGTCGTGTGGGCGACTTTCGCCAACGCCTCGCGTGACCGCGCGCGGCGCGCGCGCCTCACCGCCTACTTCCGCCCGGCCGCGGGGTGGCGACCGCCGGGCTAGCGGCCGGATGGCGGCCGCGGAGGCCGCCCTACGCCGGGCTCACCGGCGCGGCGCTCCGAGCGGGCGCTTGGCGCTTCACCGCAGCTCGCAGTGGGACGAGTCCTTGAAGGTCGGGAAGCGGTGGCCGGCGATGAGCCCCTCGGCCTCGACCGCATCGGCGTAGGCGGCCCAGATCGGGTCCGAGCTGGGCGGGATGAACACGCGGCCCTCGCGGGTCGGGTAGCAGTCGGCGGCCCGGCCGCTGCCTGGCGTGCCGTTGCCCTGGTGCCGCGACAGTTTGTCGACTCCGTCGGCGTTGGTGAGGACCGGCCCGGGACGGCCGAAGGGGACCACGTCGGGCCTGCCGGAGCCGAAGAGCCACTGCTGCCGGGCGCGGGTGCGGAACCCTTCGACGAGTCGGAACGGCGTGCCGCGGCCGGCGAGCTTGGTGAGTAGGGCCTGCAGCTTGTTGCGGAACGCCGGGTCGAGGTGTCCCGGGTTGGCGTCGATCGGGGGCTCGGCGGCGACGGCGAGCCCCTTGAGCACGACGTCGATGCGACGCGCCCGCGGCGTGCGTCCCGTCGTCAGCGCGGGCGTGCTGCTCGTCGTCGTCACGCGGGTGACCTCGCCCCGCGCCGCCCGCTTCGCCGGCCTCCTCGTCGCGCCCGCCGGCCTACCTTTGCCCGCAGTCTTGCGCTTGCCTGTCTTCTCGCTCTTAGCCGTGTCCTTGGCCTCTGCGCGGCCTCTGCGCCTACTCGTCGCGTCGCTCACCCGCTTCCCCTTTTCGAGATCAGACGGACATGCCCCGAGCTTTGGAGGCGAACCTAGCCGCGGCGCCCGGCGAGGATCTTCACGAACGAGCGCGTGCGCAGCTCGTCGAGCGTCAGCCCGGTCGCGGCGCCGCCTCCTCCTCGGTGATCGCGCCGCAGTTGATGCGCGCGCAGGAAGAAGTTGAGCAGCCCCTGGCCGGTGGCGGCGTCGTCGAAGACGTCGCCGACGAGCGTCGCCTGCGCCGCCTTGTCGACGAAGTTCGTGCAGCCGCTCCGCCGCCGCGTCGAGGCCCTCGAGGAAGAACGCGTAGACCGCGGCGTAGCGCGTCGGCAGCTGCGCCGGGTGCAGGTCCCAGCCCTGGTAGAAGCCGCGCTCGAGCGAGTGGCGGATGTGGTCGAAGTGCGAGCTGCCAGGCGCGGTGGACGGCGGCGCGGTTCTCCGCGTCCTGCGTCGCGGTGAGCGTCGCGCCGGCCGCGGCGCGGTGCGGCGCCACCGGCATGATGTTGGTCGCGCCGTCGGAGAGCCAGACGCCGCGTGCCGGCGAGCGACGACCTGCATCATGTGCTCGCGCGAAGTCGCAGGCGGGGTGGCTCATGTGCTGGTGCGCGGCGGTGATGTTGCACGCTCGCCGTGTAGTCGTAGGTGCCGAAGTGCGCGCGCGACGCAGCGGCCGCGCGCCGCGGCGAGCAGGCGCGGCAGCGCGACCGCGCCGTCGTCGTCGAGGATCGACTGCGTCGTCTCGATCATCAGCTCGAAGCGCAGCGCGCCGCGCGGCGAGGCCGAGCGCCGCCTCGAGCGCGCTCGCAGAGCGTCGGCCAGCGCCGCGACCTGCTCGGGGACGGTGATCTTCGGCAGCGTGACGACGAAGTTGCGCGGCAGCGCGCCGCCGCGTCGCCCGCACCAGCGTCGTCAGGAAGAGGTCGAGCGTGCGCACGCTGCGCGCGCGCAGCTCCTCGGTGAAGCGGCTTGATGCGGATGCCGATGAACGGCGGCAGCGTGCCCGTCGCGCAGGCCCGCGCGCCACCTCGCGCGGCGCGCTGCCGGCGTGGCCGTCCTCCTCGGCGTCGGGCCGGTTGCCGTAGCCGTCCTCGAAGTCGATGCGGAAGTCCTCGACCGGCTCGCGCGCGAGCTTCTCGACGCACGCGCGCGTAGACGCGTGTCGGCGAGCGCGCGGCGCGAAGCCGAGCGCCGCGGCGAGCGTCGCCGGCGTCGGGCGCGTACTCGTCGAGCGAGCGCAGCGCCAGCGCGCCCAGCGGCTGCGCCGCGTCGGCGCGTGAACAGCTGCGCGCCGCCGTAGACGGTGTGCACCGGCTGGCGCCCGCCGGCGTCGCCGGGGTGGCGCGCGGCGAAGGCAGCGTTGGCGCGCTGGAGCGGCGCCATCACCTCGCGCAGGGCGTCGGCGGCGAGCGTCCTCGGCATCTGGGACATCTGCGGCGCCGATCCTAACGGAGTCGCCGCCCGCCGCCGCGAGCGCTACGCGGCCGCCGCCCGGCCGAGGATCTGCCGCAGCTGGCGTCGCTGCGCCGGCGTCAGCGGATCGAAGGCGAGGCCGGCCTCGAACGTCGGCCGCGCGCCGTCCTCATCCGGCTCGATGCCGACCAGCGCGCAGCGGGCGACTGCCGCGGTCAAGTTCAGCGTGGCGACTTGGAAGTGGTAGCGGCGTCCCGGCATGAGCGACTCGGCGGTGGTGACGCGGGCGCCCTGCGCGCTGACGTCGTGGACGCGCAGCGCCTGCAGGAAGCCGATGCGCCCGGCGAGCCCGGGGGTGGGACGGCGAGAGAAACGGCGGCGCTCGCATCCTTGGGGATGCATCCGGGCTTCTGGGGAAGACATGTTGGACCTCCTCGGCCGCGGGGAGTGTGGACGACGTGTTCGTCGCGGCCGGCCCCTCAAACGGAAACGGCGCGCGTTTCCTTGCAGCGTCGGCACGCGGCCGCGAACGTCGCTCTCCGCGCGACCTCCCGCGCGGCGGCCTAACCTTCGGGCTCGCCCGGGGCCGCCGGCGGCGGCGCGCCGCCGCTCCACTGGCTGGCCCGGCCCGCGAGGTCGCGGCCCTCTGCTACCAGCGTCTCGGTATCGGCGTGCAGCTCGTCGTGCTGCTCCTCGACGCTCTTGCCGGGCCGGCCCTTCCGGTCGCGCCAACTCCGCAGCGGTGCGCTGAGCAGGCGCCCGGCGTGCCAGGTGCGCGAGCGCAGCACCTCCGCGACGAGTTGGTCGAGGGCGGTCGCCTGCTGCCGACAACGCTCCGCGTGAGCCATGGCGTCGGCGAGCATGCCCTCGAGAGCGGCGGTCGCCTCATCGCGAGCGGCTGCGGCGCGCGCTGCCTCCTCCGCGGCCGCGGCGAGGCGGGCGGTGAGCTCCTGGCGCAGGCGGCCGAGCTCCTCCTCGGCCGCGGCGAGGCGGGGGACGATCTCCTCGTTGTAGCGCGACACCTCGCCGATGCGTCGGCGCAGGCCTTCGACCTCCGCCTCGGCGGCGGCGAGGCGCGGCTCCATGTCCTCGTTGTAGCGCGACACCTCCGCCACCAGCTCCGTCAGCCTCAGGATCTCGGGCTCCGCCACCGCCGCCGCCGCGCGCAGCTCGCTGTTCCAGCGTTGCAGCTCGACGTCGCGTTCGCGCCGCCAGGCGACCTCGGTGTCGGCCGCCGCGACGCGATGGCGCAAGTCGGGCAGGTCGCGGCGGTCGTGCTCGGCGGTGGCGAACCAGCGCAGCAGCTCGCGCGCGCCGGCCGAGGGCGCCGGCACGTCGGTCCAGCCGAGGGCGCTGCCGTCCTCGAGCGCCGCGAGCAGCCGCTGCTGGGCGGCGCTGGTGTGGCCGCTCACCTCGTCGCCGCCGGCGCGCTGGCGGTGGAGCTCGGGGCGCACCACCTCGGCGAGCTCGCCGGCGCTCGGCACGCGCAGCGCGCCGGGGGCGAGCGGCTCGAGCGCCGTCAGAAGCTCTGCCGCGACGTTCGCCGGCTCGCTGAGCAGACGGCGATAGGCGACCGCGACGCGCGGCGCGCCGAGCGAGTCGCGGAGCGCGGCGAGCGTGTAGACCTCCCACAACGCCAGCCCGACGGCGAGCGGAAAGCCGTCACGCGCCTGCAGCGAACGGGCGACCTCGAGCGGATCGCGGTGGACGAAGGCGAAGGCGGGCGCGTCGAGCGCCGGCCGCCACAGCGGCAGCAGCACCGACATCCGCGGCTCCTTGAGCACCCACGGGCGTTGCACGTCGAGCTCGGCGACGATCGCCTGCGCGCGCGCGGCGAAGTGCTCGCGGTCGGCCGGCGCCAGCGCGTCGAGGTCGAGGTCGGCGACCTGCCACCAGCTGGCGCCGAGGGCGGCCAGCACCTCCTCGTCGAGCGCCCAGGCGGCGCGGCTCTCCCAGTAGCCCCGCGGGTTGGCGGCGTCGCCCGGCTGCAGGCTCTCGGGTAGGCCGGCGTGGCAGCCCATGGCGGCCAGCAGGTGGGTGAGGACCGAGGTCCCCGAGCGGTGCATTCCGAGGACGACGAGTTGCAACGGAGCGAGTGTACAGGTCGGTCCTGCTAACCTCGCCGACCCCGCATGAGCGAGACGCGAGCGACGAGCGCCGCGCGGCGCCGCAGCAAGGGCGGCGCTGCCAGGAGCGCCGCCCCGAGCGTGACACCGGGCGGTGCCGCCAGGAGCGCCGCCCCGCGCGTGACACTGGCCGCGGTCGGGCTCGCCGCGCTGCTGCTGCAGGCGGCGCTGCTGTGGATCGAGTGGCGCCCCGCGCCGCGCGTGCTGTGGGGCGACGAGGGGATGTACTGGCAGGCGGCCGAGCAGCTGCGCGCGGGGGTCGAGCCCGACCTGCACCTGCTGTGGCCGCCGCTCTACCCGCGGTTTCTGGCGACGCTGATGCCGCTCGGTGCCGGCACCCGCTTCGCGGCGCAGCTCGCGCAGGTGGCGTTGCTCGCCGTCGCGGCGTTCCTGCTTTCCAGACTCGGCCGCGCGCTGCTGCCGGGCCTGGATACGGCCGGCGGCATCCACGCCGGCGACGTCGCGGCAGCGTTGCTGCTGCTCGACCCGCAGGTGGCGGTGTTCGGCGCCTACCTGTGGCCGGAGGCGCTCCACCTGGCGCTGTTCCTCTTCGCCTGGTGGGCGCTGGTCGCGCGCGGCGGCCGCTGGCCGTGGCTCGTCGCCGCGGGCGTCGCGCTGGGCCTCGCGCTGCTCGCCAAGAGCTTGCTGCTCGCCTTCGTGCCGGTGCTGCTCTTCCCGCTGCTCCTCGACGGGCCGCCGTGGCGGCGGCTGCTGCGGCCGGCGGTGGTCGCCGGCGCCATGGCGCTCACGCTGCTGCCGGTGCAACTGCACAACCGCGAACGCTACGGCGTCGCCACCGTCGCCGACTCTTCGGCCTTCAACGCCTGGGTGGGGCTCAACGACCGCTCGCGCCGCAACTTCGTCGACGAGATCGTCGGCGAGGAGCTGGGCGTCTACCTGCGCAGCGCTGCCGACCCGGCGATGCGGGCCGCGATCGCGCGGGCGAAGGCCCGATCCCTGGTCGAGGAGCGCGGCGCCTCAACGGTGCTGCGCGCCCAGCTCGCGCGCCAGTACTTCCGGCTCTTCGACCGCGACTCGTTCCTCACCGACCAGCTGCCGGGCGGCCCCATCGCCAAGCGTGGCGACGGCTACGGCTACGTCGCGCCGCCGGCGTGGCTCGCCGCGGCGCTGCGCGGCTGGGGGTGGACGATCTACGGCGCCGTGCTGGTGGCGGCAGCGCTGGCGGTGGCCACGCTGCGTGCCTCGCCGGCCGCCGCCGCGGATGCGACCGCCACCACGGCGGCGCAACGGCGAGCATGGCTCCTCGTCGCCGCCCTCTTCGTCGTCTACAACCTGGCGCTGCTCTTGGTGCTGCACGTGAAGACGCGCTACCGCGTGCAGATGATGCCGGTGCTCGACCTCTGGGCCGGCGCGACGCTGGTGTGGGCGTGGTCGCGGCTGCGGCGGCCGGCTGGTGGCGAGACCCTGCACCGGCCGTCGCCGCCGGCCCGCACGTGGGTGTTTGGCGGCGCGCTCGCGGCGCTCCTGGTCTTCCTCGCCTTCGGCGGTCGATGAGAGTCCCGGCAACTCGCGTCCGGGAGGGTAGGATTATGGCGATGCAGACTAAGTTTCGGCGCCGCGCCACGGCGTGGCTGTGTGGGAGCCTCGTCGCCACCGCTCTCGCAGTGGCGGCGGCGCCGGCGCCTTCGACCGCGCCTTCTGGCGCACACCAGCGCTTCCGCATCGAGGTGCGCGACGACGGCGTCTACGCCGTCACCTACGAGGCGCTCGCCAAGGCCGGTCTCGCCGCAGAGCCGCCGAGCGCTTCGCTGGTCGTGCGCAACCGCGGCGCGGTGGTGCCGCTGTGGGTGGAGGACGGCGGCGACGGCCGCTTCGGCCCCGGCGACCGCCTCGAGATCGTCGGCCGCCACCTCGCCGGCGAGCTGACCTACCGCGACCCCTACTCGGCGTTCAACGTCTACGTCCTCGATATCGGCGGCGACGCGGCTCCGCAGACGACGGCCACCGCTGCCGCCGCGCCTGCGGCCGCTACGACGGCGGCGGGCGGAACCAGCCTGCTCTCCCGCCAGCACCTCGAGCGCGACATCCTCCTGCTGCGCTACACCGGCGAGAAAGAGCACCAGCAGGAGCTGTGGTACTGGGCGAAGTTGACGCACATCGACGCGCAGCCGTTCCGCCAGACCCTCGACCTCGCCGACCTCGACGTCACCAGCGCGCGGCCGGTCGAGGTACGGCTGCGCATGCGCGGCTGGTCGCGGCCGGCCACCAAGCCGGCCGGCGTCACCGACCACCGCGTCGAGGTGACGCTCGACGGCAAGCCCCTCGGCGAGGGCGAGTGGAACAACGACGTCGGCGCCTACGACCTGACGCTGCCGACGCTGCCCGCGGCGAGCCTCGCCCCCGGCGCGCACGAGCTGGTGGTGCGGGTGCCCAAGCGTCCCGGCGCCGACGGCAACCCGATCGTCGACGTCGCCGTCGTCGACTGGATCGAGGTGGTCTTCCCGCGCCAGTCGCGGCTGCGCGCCGCGCAGCAGCACCTCGAGCTCACCGGCGACGCGACCCACCTGCACCTGCGGGCGCCGGGCCACAAACGCGTCGTGCTGTACACCGAGAACGGCATGCGGCGCGTCGGCCGCGCCGGCAAGGACGGCGCCTTCGCCTTCGGCGCCGTTGCCGGTGGCGGCCTCGACCTGGTGGTCGACGACCAGCTCGCCACCCCCGCCGCCGTCGAGCGCGACGAGCCGTCGCGGTTGCTCGCCGGCGGCCAGCAGGCCGACTACCTGGTGATCACGACGCCGGAGCTGCGGCCGGCGCTTGCGCCGCTGCTGCAGCTGCGCCGCGATCAGGGCCTCGCGGTCGCCGTCGCCGACGTGCAGGACGTCTACGACGAGTTCAGCCACGGCATCCCGCGCCCGCAGGCGCTGCGCGCCTTCGTCGACCACGCCTGGCGGCAGTGGCCGCGGCCGGCGCCGCGCTTCCTGCTGCTGGTGGGCGACGCGAGCTGGGACCTCGGCGAGCAGCCCGACGAGGACCACTACCCCGACGCCGTCTACAACCCCGGCCACGGCACCGCCTTCGCGCATATCGGCAGCACGCCCTACGCGCCCGACCAGCGCCTCCACCGCAACCTCGTGCCCACCTGGAGCCTCGCTACCTACGACGGCCACGCCGCGAGCGACAACTGGTTCGTCGCCCTCGAGGGCAACGACGAGAAGCCCGAGCTGGCCGTGGGCCGCTTCCCGGTGGTCACCGCCGCCGAGGTGGCCGCCATCGTCGACAAGATCGTGGGCTACGAGACGGCGCCGCCGCCCGGCGACTGGCGCAAGCAGGTGGTGTGGATCAGCAACGAGGACGTCGGCTTCCAGACGATGAGCGACCGCCTGGCGACGCACCTCGGCGAGCGGGGCTACGAAGGCGAGAAGATCTACGCCAAGGCGGGAGTGACGGTGAGCGACGCCGACCAGGCCGCCATCCGCGACGCCCTCGGCCGCGGCTCGCTGCTGGTGCACTTCGTCGGCCACGGCGGCCGCTTCATCTGGCGCACCGGGCCGCCCGACTGGACCAAGCACCGCGACCTCTTCAACCTCGACGACGTGAGCAAGCTGCCGTCCAGCGAGAAGCTGCCGGTGGTGCTGGCGATGACCTGCTACTCGGCTCCCTTCGACCACCCCACCGCCGACTCGATCGGCGAGAAGTTCCTGCGCGACGCGCAGCGCGGCGCGGTGGCGGTGGTGGCGGCGTCGTGGCGCAACGCGCCGAACCTGACGATGAGCCAGGGCCTGGTGGACCAGATCCTCGTCGCCCCGACGCTGGGCGAGGCGCTGCAGAACGCCAAGCAGCTCTCCCACGACCGCGACTTCATCGAGCAGTACAACCTGCTCGGCGACCCGGCGCTGCGCCTGCCGCCTCGGCCGCCGCCGCCGGGCACGCCGGTAGCGGCGGGAGGGGCGGAGTGAGACGGGTCGCGCTCGCCACGTGGGCCGCCGTCGCGGCGACGGCGATCCTCATCGCCTGCAGCAGCGGCGCGCCGCCGCCGCCGGCGCCGGTCGAGAGCGCGGCGCCTGCCGTGGTGGCGGCGCCGGCACCGACGCCACAGGGGATCGAGACGCCCTCGCCAGAGCCGAGCCCGACTCCGGGCCCGGCGACGACCGAGCCCGCGCCGTCGCCGGCGCCGACGCCGCCCTACCGCAACACCGTGCGCTGGTCCACCGCCAGCGAGGTGGACAACTTCGGCTACGACGTCTACCGCGGCACTAGCGCCGAGGGCCCCTTCGAGCGCCTCACCAAGGACCCAGTCCCCGGCGCCGGCACCACCGACGAGCCGCAGAAGTACAGCTTCGTCGACGAGACCATCGACCCCTACGAGACCTACTTCTACTACGTCGAGAGCATCTCGCTGGCCGGCGAGCGCGAGAAGTTCACGCCGGTGATCCAGGCCAAGCCGAAGCTGCAGCGCTCGCCGAGCCGGTAGCTCGGCCCGCCGCTGAGCGCACTCGGCCCGCGCCGCCTTGACAGCGGCCGGCGCTGCGCAGACCTTTGCGCGGCGCCGGTGGCGACGTTGTCGAGAAACGGGGCCGCCGTTCGTCTACAAGGTTGACAGCCGGCCTGGAGGGGCATGAGAATGAACGCTCAATTAACGTCGCGTTTACGCCATTCGGCGGTGCGTGACGCTCCGAACAGCCATCCCGAACAGCCGCGAGGTCGCGTGATGCCGAAACGTCGCTCGCTTTCCCGTTCGACGACCCCCTTCCTCCTCCTGGCCCTGCTGCCGCTCCTTGCCTGCGGTAAGGACGAGGACGCCGCCGGCGGAGGCGGCGGTGGCGCCCCAGGGGGCGGCGGCGAGATGCCGCCGGCGCAGGTGACGGTCGTCACCCTCAAGACCGAGCCGGTGACGCTCACCCGCGAGCTGCCCGGCCGCATCACCCCGGTCATGGAGGCGGAGGTGCGGCCGCAGGTCAATGGCATCGTCGAGCGGCGGCTGTTCACCGAGGGCGGCATCGTCCGCGCCGGCCAGCCGCTCTACGAGCTCGACGACGCCGTCTACCGCGCCGAGTACGAGAACGCCCGCGCCGCGCTCGCCAAGGCCGAGGCGGCGGCGCAGGCGGCCCGGCTCACCGCCAAGCGAGCCGACGAGCTGCGCAAGATCGACGCCGTCTCCGAGCAGGAGAAGGAGAACGCCGTCGCCGCCCAACGCGCCGCCGAGGCCGACGTCGCCGCCGGCCGCGCCATGGTGGAGCGCAACCGCCTCAACCTGCGCTACGCCCGCATCGCCTCGCCGATCACCGGCCGCGTCGGCATGTCGACGGTGACCGCCGGCGCGCTGGTGACCGCCAACCAGGACGACCCGCTCGCCACCGTGCAGCAGCTCGACCCCATCTACGTCGACGTCAACCAGTCGAGCAGCGAGTGGCTGCGGCTGCGCCGCGAGATCGCCGGCGGCGGCGTCGCGGCCGGCGACGCGGCAACGCCGGTGACCATCGTGCTCGAGGACGGCAGCCGCTACGCCCACCCCGGGAAGCTCCAGGCCACCGACGTCACCGTCGACGAGGGCACCGGCAGCTTCTCGCTGCGCATCCTCGTCCCCAACCCCGAATACGTGCTGCGCCCCGGCATGTACGTCACTGCCGTGCTCGCCCAGGCCCAGGACGCCAACGCCATCCTGGCGCCACAGCAGGGGATCGCCCGCGATCCCAAGGGCAACGCCAGCGCCATGGTGATCGGCCCCGACGGCAAGGTGGCGGTGCGCCAGGTGAGGGTCTCGCGCACCGTCGGCGACCGCTGGCTCGTCGAGGAAGGCCTCGCGGCGGGCGACCGCGTCATCGTCGAGGGGCTGCAGAAGGTACAGCCGGGGATGCCGGCGACGGCGGTCGAGCTGGGCTCCGCGCCGCCGCCACCGGCTCCTGGACCAGGGCAGCAACCGCCGCCACCCGCGGCCGAGTAACGAGGCGCAAGCTCATGGCCAGGTTCTTCATCGACCGCCCGATCTTCGCCTGGGTGATCGCCATCATCATCATGCTGGCGGGCGCCCTCTCGATCGCCCGGCTGCCGATCTCGCGCTACCCGACGATCGCGCCGCCCTCGGTGACCGATCTCCGCCATCTACCCCGGCGCCTCGGCGCAGACGGTCGAGGACTCGGTGACCCAGGTCATCGAGCAGAACATGAAGGGGCTCGACGGCCTGCATCTACATGTCGTCGACCAGCGAGTCGAACGGCGCGCTGGCGGTCACGCTCACCTTCGAGAACGGCACCGATCCCGACATCGCCCAGGTGCAGGTGCAGAACAAGCTGCAGGGCGCCATCCCGTTGCTGCCGCAGGTCGTGCAGCAGCAGGGCATCAGCGTCACCAAGGCCGACCCCAGCTTCCTGCATCGTCGTCGGCTTCGTCTCCGAGGACGGGCGGATGACGCGCAGCGACATCGCCGACTACGTGGCGCAGCACCCTGGTGGAGCCGCTGTCGCGCGTGCAGGGCGTCGGCGAGCGTGCAGCTCTTCGGCGCCCAGTACGCGATGCGCATCTGGCTCGACCCGAGCAAGCTCAACACCTACAAGCTCACGCCGGGCGACGTCGTCGCCGCGATCCGCGCGCAGAACGCGCAGGTGTCGGCGCGGCCAGCTCGGCGGCGCGCCGGCGGTGCCCGGCCAGCAGCTCAACGCCACGATCACCGCGCAGGCGCGCCTGCAGACGCCGGAGCAGTTCCGCGACATCGTCGCTGCGCAGCAACGCCGGCGGCTCGGTGCTGCGGCTGGGCGACGTGGCGCGCGTCGAGCTCGGCGCGGCCAACTACGGCTTCGTCACCCGCTACAACGGCAAGCCGGCATCCGGGCGTCGCCATCAAGCTGGCCACCGGCGCCAACGCGCTCGACGCGGCGCGCGGCGTCGAGCAGATGATCGCGCGAGCTCGAGCGCTCCTTCCCGCCCGGCCTGAAGGCGGTCATCCCCTTCGACACCACGCCCTTCGTGCGCGTCTCGATCGAGCGAGGTGGTGAAGACGCTGCTCGAGGCGATCGTGCTGGTCTTCCTCGTGATGTACCTCTTCCTGCAGAACTTGCGCGCCACGCTGATCCCGACGATCGCCGTGCCGGTGGTGCTGCTCGGCACCTTCGGCGTGCTCGCCGCGCTTCGGCTACTCGATCAACATGCTCACCATGTTCGCCATGGTGCTCGCCATCGGCCTGCTGGTCGACGACGCCATCGTGGTGGTCGAGAACGTCGAGCGCGTGATGCGCGAGGAGGGCCTGTCGCCGCGCGAGGCGACGCGCAAGTCGATGGACCAGATCACCGGCGCGCTGGTCGGCATCGCGCTGGTGCTGGCGGCGGTGTTCGTGCCGATGGCCTTCTTCGGCGGCTCCGCCGGCGTCATCTACCGGCAGTTCTCGATCACCATCGTCGCGGCGATGGTGCTGTCGGTGCTGGTCGCCCTCGTGCTCACGCCGGCGCTGTGCGCCACCATGCTGAAGCCGCACGACGCCGAGGCCCACGGGGAGCGCCGCGGGTTCTTCGGCTGGTTCAACCGCGGCTTCGAGCGCGGCAGCGACCGCTACCGCACGCGCCGTCGGCGGCATGCTCGCGCGCAGCGTGCCGCTTCATGCTCGTCTACGCCGGGCTCGCCGTGGTGATGGCGCTGCTCTTCCTGCGCCTGCCCACCGCCTTCCTGCCCGACGAGGACCAGGGCTTCCTGTTCGCCATGGTGCAGGCGCCGGTGGGCGCCACCCAGGAGCGCACCATGAACGTCCATCGACCCGGTGGAGAAGCACTTCCTGGAGAGCGAGAAGGAGCACGGTGGAGTCGCTGTTCACCGTGCAGGGCTTCAGCTTCGCCGGCTCGCGGGCAGAACGCCGGCATCGCGTTCGTCAAGCTCAAGGACTGGGAGGAGCGCAAGGGCAAGGACGAGCGGGGTCGAGGCGATCGCCGGCCGCGCGATGGGCGCCTTCGATGCAGATCAAGGACGCCATGGTCTTCGCCTTCGCGCCGCCGGCGGTGCTCGAGCTCGGCACCAGCAGCGGCTTCGACTTCTACTTGAAGGACCTGCGCGGCCTGGGGCACGAGGCGCTCATCGCCGCGCGCAACCAGCTGCTCGGCATGGCGGCGCAGAGCGAGCTGCTGCAGAACGTGCGGCCCAACGGCCTGGAGGACACGCCCGAGCTGCGGGTCGACGTCGACGTCGCCAAGGCGGGCGCGCTCGGCCTCGACGATCGGCGACATCAACGAGACGCTGTCGCTCGCCTGGGGCGGCCGCTACGTCAACGACTTCATCGACCGCGGCCGCGTCAAGCGGGTCTATCCTGCAGGCCGACGCGCCCTTCCGCATGGTGCCGCGAGGACTTCGACCGCTGGTACGTGCGCAACCGCGAAGGCGAGATGGTGCCGTTCTCCGCCTTCGCCACCGCGCACTGGCGCCGCGGCTCGCCGCGGCTCGAGCGCTACAACGGCGTGCCGGCGATGCAGATCGTCGGCGAGGCGGCGCCGGGCGTGAGCTCGGGCGACGCCATGGCCGCGGTCGAGGAGATGGCGGCGCAGCTGCCGCCCGGCTTCGGCATCGAGTGGACCGGGCTGTCGCTACCAGGAGCGCGCCTCGGGCGCGCAGACGCCGCTGCTCTACGCGCTGTCGCTGCTCGTCGTCTTCCTCTGCCTCGCCGCGCTCTACGAGAGCTGGTCGATCCCGATCGCGGTGATGCTGGTCGTGCCGCTCGGCGTGCTCGGCGCGCGTGCTCGCCACCATGCTGCGCGGCCTGCAGCGACGACATCTACTTCCAGGTCGGCCTGCTCACCACGGTCGGGCCTGTCGAGCAAGAACGCCATCCTGATCGTCGAGTTCGCCAAGGAGCACGTCGAGCAGGGGCATGGGGCTCGTCGAGGCGACGCTGCGAGGCGGTGCGCGCCGCGCCTGCGGCCGATCCTGATGACCTCGCTCGCCTTCGGCCTCGGCGTGCTGCCGCTGGCGCTCGCCAGCGGCGCCGGCTCGGGCGCGCAGAGCGCCATCGGCACCGGCGTGCTCGGCGGCATGATCGCGGGCACCTTCCTCGGCGTCTTCTTCGTGCCGCTGTTCTTCGTCGTCGTGCGCAAGCTCTTCGGCAGGCGACGGGGACCGGCGTCACTGCCCGAGCGCGAGACGCTGCCGGGGGTGGCGACGTGAGCGGGCGTCGCGCCGCCTCCGCGTCGCTCGCGGCAGCGCTGCTCGCCGCATCGCTCCTCGGAGGCGGCTGCATCAGCCTCGAGCCCAAGCTCGAGCTGCCGCCGCCGCCGATCGCCGGCGCCTGGCCGATCCCGCCGACGACGGCGCTGGCGCCCGTGGAGGCACCGGCCGGCGGCGCTCCCGCGGTTACGGGCGAGGCGGCCACGGGCGGCGCACCGGCTGCCGCAGCAGACGGCGGCGGCGCAGCCGCTGCAGCTGACGTAGGTTGGCGCGACTTCTTCGTCGACGAGCGGCTCGAGCAGCTCGTCGCGCTGGCCCTGCAAAACAACCGCGACCTGCGCCTGGCCGTGCTCGACGTCGAGCGGGCGCGCGCGCTGCACGACATCCAGCGGGCCGAGCGCGTGCCGTGGGTCGACGGCAGCGCCAGCGCCCTGCGCCAGCGGCTGTCCGGTTCGGAGACCGGCGGCGACCCGGCGACGGTGAGCGCCTACAACCTCCAGGTCGGCGTCACCTCGTACGAGCTCGACCTCTTCGGCCGCGTGCGCAGCCTGTCGCACGCCGCCCTCGAGCGCTTCTTCGCCACCGAGGAGGCGCGGCGCGGCGCGCAGCTGTCGCTGATCGCCGCCGTCGCCGACGCCTACCTCGCGCTCGCCGCCGACCGCGAGCTGCAACGGCTCGCGGAGGGCACGGTGCAGAGCGAGGAGGAGTCTTTCCGCCTCACCGAACGCCGCTACGAGCTGGGCGCCGTCTCCGGCCTCGAGGCGAGCCAGGCGCGAACGACGGTGGAGCGGGCGCGCGTCGACGCGGCGCGCTACGAGGGCCAGGTGGAGCAGGACCTCAACCTGCTCACGCTGCTGATCGGCGGGCCGGTCGACCCGGCGCTCTTGCCCGCAGGCTTCGACGAGGGGGTCAGCGCCGCCGCCGCCCTGCCCATCGGGCTGCCCTCCGAGGTGCTGCTGCGCCGGCCCGACGTCCTCCAGGCCGAGCACTTCCTGCGCGGCGCCAACGCCGACGTCGGCGCGGCGCGCGCCGCCTTCTTCCCGCGCATCACGCTCACCGGCAGCGCCGGCTACGCCAGCGCCGACCTCGACGAGCTGTTCAGCGGCGGCACCGGCATCTGGAGCTTCCTGCCCCGCCTCACGGTGCCGATCTTCCAGGGCGGACGGCTGCGCGCCGGCCGCCGCGTCGCCGAGGTCGATCGCCAGGCCGCGGTGACCGAGTACGAGCGCGCCATCCAGGTCGGCTTCCGCGAGGTCGCCGACGCGCTGGTCCGGGCTCGCAGCCTCGCCCGCCAGCGCGCGGCGCAGGCGGCGCTCACCGAGGCGGCGGGCCGCGCCTACGAGCTGTCGCGGGCGCGCTATGACTCGGGCCGCGACAGCTATCTGCTGGCGCTCGACTCGCAGCGTTCCCACTACTTCGCGCAGCAGGGACTGATCGTCCTCCGCCTCGCCGAGGAGCTCAACCGGGTGGAGCTCTACCGCTCGGTCGGCGGCGGCTGGCGGGAGAACAGCGAATGACGGAGCCCCTGCGGCCCGGGGAGCCGGCGGCGGCGCGCGACTGCGGAGAGCGGGCACGAGCGCAGCGCGAACGCATCCTGCGCGCCGCCAAGCGCTGCTTCGTCGAGCACGGCTTCCACGCCGCCAGCATCGCCGACATCGCCAAGACGGCCGAGATGAGCGCCGGCCTCATCTACCGCTACTTCGACAGCAAGGACGCCATCGTGCGCGCCATCGTCGACCGCCAGATCGAGGAGGCACGCGAGCTGCTCGACGCCATCGGCTCGGCCGAGGACCTCGTCACCGCCATCCTCGACCACTTCGAGCGCTGGAGCCGCCCGCAGGACGGCGAGATGAACGCCGCGCTGTTCCTGGAGATGGCGGCGGAGGCGACGCGAGACCCGCGGGTGGCGGAGGTGACGCGCGCAGCCGACTGCCTGGTGCGCGCGCGCCTGCAGGAGGCGTTGCGGCGCAGCGTCCGCGCCGAAGGCGGCGAGCTCGACGAGGCGTCCGCGGAGCGCCGCGTGCTCGCCCTGCAGTGCGTCATCGAGGGGCTGCTGGTGCGCGCCGTGCGGCAGCCCGACCTCGACCGCGCGACGTTGCGGGCGTGCCTCGAGGAAGCGCTCGCCGGGCTCATCGGGCCTTAGCCGGTGACCCTGTCGCTGCGGTGCGCAGCGGACCAAGGGGGGTCTCGGCCACGATTGGGATAGGCTGACGCCACCGCAGAAACATCGGAGACGAGGAAGGTAGCCCTGTGAAGCGAGCTCTCTATCGGATCGCATTGGGCCTCGCGATCGCCTGCTGCGCGGCGCAGCCGGCCCTCGCCGCGCAGACCTTCACCAGCGAGGCGGCGTTCCTGGAGAGCGTGCTTGCCCCGACGACCGTTTCCTTCGACCTCTTCCCGGTCGGCTTCCTCCCCCAGAGCTCGCTGCAGCTGGGTGCCGTCAACGTCCTGCTCACCGCCTCGGCGAGCGCGCCGATCTTCGGCCCTGGTCCCTTCGGCTTCACCACCAACTTCCTCTCGATCGGCGTCCAGGACACCGGCAACAACGTCGTCATCACCTTCCCGCCCGGGACCCGGGCCGGAGGGATGAAAGTCGTTTCGGTGCTGCCGGTGACGGTGACGGCCGGCTACGCCTCGGAGCCCGACGTGACGGTCCCCTTCAGCGCCTCGCAGGTCGCCTTCCTCGGCTTCGCCGATCCCGGCGGCCTGCAGACGATCACCATCTCCTCCCCCTTCAACCCGCAGAGCACCCCGATCGTGAACGTGGGTGACATCTCCTACGCCTCGAGCCTCGCCGGCGTCGTCGCGGTGCCCACCCTGTCGGACCTCGGTCTCGCCGCTCTCGCCCTCAGCCTGCTGCTCGCCGGCGGCGCGACGCTGCGCCGCCGCGGCGCCCCGTCGCGGCAGCCCACGAAACCGCGATAGCTCGCGCACGCTGCTACTCGACGGTTTCCGCGGAGCGCCGCGTGCTCGCCCTGCAGTGCGTCATCGAAGGGCTGCTGGTCCGCGCGCGCGGTGCGCCAGCCCGACCTCGACCGCGCGACGTTGCGGGCCTACTCGAGGAGGCGCTGGCAGGGCTGATGAGGCCTTAGCGGCCGTCGCTCTTGGCTCAACCCCAAGAGCTGAGAAACTCAACGTGATCACGCATCTCGGTCGCCGAACGACCAGCGCTGAGACGAAGGAGCCGGCGCATCTGCTCACCGATGGAATAGACCTGCTGCGGCACCAGGACCTTGCCCCGACGGAGCCATTCGCAATGCAGGCGGTAGAAGTCGCCGACATTGAACGAATAGAGCACTCTCTCCGCCTTGGCGGCGTACTCCAAGTGGGCCTCGTCGGTGAGGCCTGAGAGACCGGCATCGACGGCGTTCGCCACGTTGATCCCGCGCGCAGAGAGGGAGCGGATGAGGGCTCGACTCATCGAGTCCTCGTCGAGGTAGAAGCTGAGCCCCACGATCGCGGGCTCTAACGCCGGTCTTCCAGACCCTTCGCTTCCAGCTCTTCCGCCGCGAGATAGCCCTCGATCTCGTCGCGGTTCGCATGGTAGTAGGCGAGGGCCGCGTGGACCTGGGCCAATGACACGTGCCCGAAGTTGGCGGCAATCTCCTCGGGAGTGAGGCCCAGCTTGTACCAGCCTGCCACTCGTTGTACCGACACTCCCGTCCCGGCTAGAACCGGCCTACCGCCGTGCAGATCGCGACGCCGCTCGATGAGCTCACTGATCTCTACGGTGCTGGGCATGGAGACCGGCGTCGTCGTCCCTGGTTCGCTCGCAGCGAGCCTAACACGCGCTCCGGGGAGGTGCTTGTGCACACCACGAGCGGCCGCAACAGCGCCGAGAGCAGTCCTCAGGGCGGCCCGCCAACGAACGCGAGCACCTCGGCCGCCACCTCCGCCGGCCGCTCGCGGTGCATGAAGTGGCCGGCGCCGGCCACCACGTGGAGCCGGTAGCCGGCGGTGAAGTGCTTGGCGGCGGCCGCCATGGTGGCGGGCGAAACGCCCCCGTCCTCGGCGCCGGCAATCGCCAGCGTGGGCACCGAGATCGGCCGCAGCATGACGCGGCGCGACGAGCGGCGGAACAACGCGCCTGCCACGTGGTGGTAGTAGTCGAGGGCCGCCTCCAGCCGGCCCGGCAGCGCGAGCGCCGCCTTGACGCGCTCGACGTGCTCCGCCGGCGGGGACCAACGCGGCGACATGCGGCGGTAGAAGCGGTCGACGTAGGCGAGCCCGCGGCGGCGGATCACGCGCGCCGCCCACGGCATCGTCAAGTAGGCGAAGTGGCGCGCCCGCCAGACCTGCCGCGGCGTCGGCCGCAGCGCGCGGGCGTGGGGGATCCCCATGACGACGAGCCGGCGCACTCGCTCCGGCGCGAGGCTCGCGGCGACGTAGCCGGCGATGGCTCCCCAGTCGTGGCCGACGACGACGGCGTCATCGGCGCCGAAGGCGGCGATGAGCGCCAGGACGTCGCGGCCGAGCGTGAGCGGCGAGGAGTCGCCGCCGGCCGGGACGTCGGTCGGATGGTAGCCGCGCAGGAAGACCGCCACCGCGTGGAAGCCGGCCGCGGCGAGCGCCGGCCGCAGCTCGTCGAAAGTGTAGGCGTCGTCGGGGAAGCCGTGGAGCAGCAGCACCAGCGGCCTGTTTTCCTCACCTCGGCCGGACTCGAGGTAGGCGAACCGTAGAGCGCCGGCGAGTGTCGAGCGCGGCACCTCTCGCTCTCGAGCGCCATCGAGCGACGCGGACACGCGGTCAGCGTAGCTCTTCGCCGCTCCTTGTCAGAAAGCCGGTCGAGGCGGCGAAGTCCTCATCCACCGGCAACCCCAAGGAGTCGCGATGGCCGCCAAGAAGCAACGACGCCCGACAAAGCCCGTTCAGACCCGTGCCAACCGGCCCAAGGAAACCGTGCGGCCGTTCTTCCGCCCCCGCGTGGTGGTGAAGCTCGCCGACTGGGTGGACGTGCCCTACGCCGACGGCGCCGAGAAGGCGCTGGGCGAGCGCTACGGCTTCGGCCCCTGGCAGAAGCTCGTCGCCGAGCGCGGCGCGCTGACGTTCCAGCGGCTCTACACGGCGTTGCCGCCCGATCGCATCCAGGAGCTGGTCGACCTCGCCACTCAGCGCGACGAGACCTATCGCCGCCGCAACCTGCTCACCTGGTACACCGTCGATTGCCCGCCCGGCCTCGAGCCCGCCGAGCTCGCCCGCATCCTGCTCACCTGGGAAGTGGTCGAGAAGGCCTTCCCCGACGCGCCGGCCGGCGATCCGGTGGTCAACGCCGCCGACGACGTGCGCTCGCCCAACCAGGGCTATCTCGATCCCGCTCCCGACGGCATCGACGCCGAGTTCGCGTGGACCGTCGCCGGCGGCGACGGCGCCGGCCAGCGGGTCATCGACCTCGAGCAGGGGTGGACGCTCGACCACGAGGACCTCGTGGCCCACGGCGGCAGCCTGCTGTTCGGCACGCTCGTCAACACCTCGCGGCCGCACGGCACCGCCGTGCTCGGCGAGATGTGCGCGGTCGACAACACCGTCGGCTGCGTCGGCATCGTTCCCAACGTCGCCGGCGTCGACGTCGTCTCGCACAGCGGCTCGACCGCCAACGTGCCCGATGCCATCCTGGCGGCGCTGGGCACCCTCGACTTCGGCAACGTGCTGCTGCTCGAGGTGCAGACGGTGATGCCCGACCCCTTCGGCGCCCCGGTCGAGATCCGCGACGACTGCTTCGAGGCGATCCGGCTGGCCACCGCGCTCGGCATCATCGTGGTGGAGGCCGGCGGCAACGGCGCCAACGACCTCGATGCCTTCACCAACGGCGGCGGCCTGCAGATCCTCAACCCGGCCAGTGCGGACTTCCGCGACTCGGGCGCCATCATCGTCGGCGCCGCCTCGTCGGCGGCGCCTCACACCCGCCGGGCGTCGAGCTCCTTCGGCGCCCGCGTCGACTGCTATGCCTGGGGTGAGAACGTCGACACCACCTCGTCGACGACCGTGATGCCGTTCTCCACCACGCTCTACAACCCGGGCTTCAACGGCACCTCCTCGGCGTCGCCGATCATTGCCGGCGCCGCCCTGGCGGTGCAGGGCGCGCTGGAGGCGGCGCTCGGGTCCCGTCTCAGCCCGGCGCAGATGCGCGACGTGCTCCGCGATCCGGCGACCGGCACCGCCTCCGACGATCCGCCGGTCGACCTCATCGGCGTCATGCCCGACCTGCAGGCGATCCTGGGGTCGCTGCTCGGGACGGGACGCGAGGACGTCTACCTGCGCGACTTCGTCGGCGACGACGGCAGCCCGCACGCCGGCTCGATCTCGGCCAGCCCCGACGTCATCGTCCGCCCCACGCCGGTGCCCGACCCGCAGGCCGCCTACGGCGAGGGCAGCGGCACCGAGAACAGCAGCGTCGTGGGCTACGAAGTGGAGGCCGGCCAGGACAACTCGATCTACGTCCGCGTGCGCAACCGCGGTCCGCTCGACGCCGGCGCCACCGCCGCGACCGTCTACTGGTCCGAGCCGGCGACGCTGGTGACGCCGGACTTGTGGAACCTCGTCGGCACCGTCGTGCTGCCCGCCGTGCCCGAGGGCAACCTGCTCACCGTCTCCGACGCCCTGACCTGGGCAACGGCGGACATCCCCGCCGAAGGCCACTACTGCTTCGTCGCCACGCTCGACTCCGCCGGCGATCCGGGGCCCCTGTTGGCCGACCTCATGAGCTTCGACAACTTCCGCGCCTTCATCCGCAACAACAACAACGTCACCTGGCGCAACTTCAACGTCGTCAACCACACGCCCGACCCGTCGGATCCGTCGCAGGAGCTGCCGTTCCTCGTCGCCGGCGCTCCCGACCGGCGGGCGCGCATGGCGCTGGAGGTCGTCGCCGGCCTTCCCCGCGGCTCGCGCCTGTGGCTGCAGGCGCCGCTGTCGTTGCTGCGTTCCCTGGGCCGGCGCGTGCCGATCGAGCCGGTCAAGGGCAGCCCGGAGGACGGCCGCATCAGCCTCCTCCCCCACGGCCGCTACCGGGTGGGCGAGGCCTTCTTCCCTGCCAAGCTGCGGGCGCGGGCGCGACTGATCGTCGAGCTGCCGAAAGCGGCGCGCAAGCAGTCCGGCTATCAGGTCATCGCCCGGCAGGTGCTCGTCGAGGGCAACCGCGACGAGGAGGTCGGCCGCATCACCTGGCACCTCGTCTCGCCGGAATGGCTCGCCCGCCGCAAGAAGATCGAGGAGTGCCTGTTCGGCAGGTAGCTCAGAGCACCGCGGCCGTCGGCGGCAAGCGATCTGCCCACGGCCGCGCCGCCTCGATCTGCGCGGCGAGCTGCAGCAGCAGCCCCTCGTCGCCGCAGCGGCCGGCGAGCTGGACGGCGAGCGGCAGCCCGCTCTGAGACCCTGACGGATCGGGCGTCCAGCCCATCGGCACGCTCGCCGCCGGCTGGCCGGTCAGGTTGAAGAGCTGCGTGTTGGGCAGCGCTTCGAGCGCCTCGGGACCCATCTCGCGGAGCGCCCGCAACAGCAGCGGCCGCAGCGGCAGTCGCGACAGGGTGGCGAGCATCCGCTGCTGCGCCGCCGTGGGCCCGAGCTCGCCGAGTTGCTTCGGCGGCGTGCCGAGCGTGCTCGTCACCAGCACGTCGTAGCGCTGGTGGAACGCGGCGAGCAGGCGGCCGGCGCGCTGCGCCTCCTCGAGCGCCGCCAGCAGCTCGGCTGCGGAGAGCCGGGCGCCGAGCTGGCGCAGGAACCAAGTCACCGTCTCGAACCCGTCGCGGTCGAGCGGGCGGCCGACGGCCGCCGCCGCGCGATCGAGCAGCCGCGCGGCGTTGCTGGCGACGATGGTGAAGTACGCCATCACCAGCGCCTCGCGGTCGATCGCGGGCACCGCCTCCTCCACCTCGTGGCCGAGCTCGCGCAAGAGAGCCGCCGCCGCGTGCACCGCCGCGGCGCAGCGCGCGTCGATGGCGCGGCCGAACAGCGCGCCGTCGAACACCGCGATGCGCAGCCGCGGCGGCGGCTGGTCGAGCAGCGCCAGGTACGACGGCGGCGCCGGCGGCGCGGCGTAGGGGTCGCCCGGCTCGGCGCCGTGCGAGACGTCGAGCAGCAGCGCGCTGTCACGCACCGTGCGGGTGAGCGCGTGCTGGGCGACGAGGCCGTTCCAATCCTCCCCGCGCTCGGGGCCGAGCGGCGTGCGGCCGCGCGTCGGCTTGAGGCCGAAGAGCGCACACGCCGCGGCCGGGATGCGGATCGAGCCGCCGCCGTCGGCGCCCGCCGCCATCGGCACCATGCGCGCCGCCACCGCGGCCGCCGAGCCGCCGCTGCTGCCGCCGGCCGAGCGCTCGCGGTCCCACGGGTTGCGCGTCGGGCCGTGCAGCAGCGGCTCGGTGGTGCCGACGAGCCCCAGCTCGGGCGTGTTGGTGCGGCCGAGGATCACCAGGCCGGCGGCGCGATAGCGGCGTACCACCTCGGCGTCGTAGCTGGGCCGGAAGTCGCGCAGGAAGCGGCAGCCGCCGGTGAGCGGCTCGCCGGCGATCTCGCCCAACAGGTCCTTGAGCAGGAACGGCACGCCGCGCAGCGGCCCGTCCGCCAACGGCCCCGCGGCCTCCTCTCGCGCGCGCTCGAAGCGGCGGTGCACGACGGCGTTGAGTGCCGGATCGCGCCGCTCGATGCGCTCGATGGCCGCCTCGACGAGCTCGCGCGGCTGCACCTCGCCGCGGCGCACCAGCGCCGCGAGGTCGATGGCGTCGAGGCGGTCGTACTCGGGCAGGAGCATGGCGCTGGGCAGCGGCGTCGCCCGGCGGCTCAGGCCGGCAGCGGCATCGCTCGCCCGCTACCTGAGCCCGTCAACCCGCTGCCTGCTTCACCAAGCCGCCGCGGGAGGGCCACCAGCCCGCCCAGCGGCTCGAGCTCGGGGGTCAGGTCGCCGTCGGCGAGCAGCTCGCCGTAGCGCCCGAGCCGCCGCCGCAGCAGCCGTCGGTAGAAGCCCGGCAGCGCCTGCGTGCGCCCCTCGTGGAAGGCGAGCAGCGCCGCGTCGCCGGCGATGCGGTCGCGCAGCGCGCGCAGCCGGCGCACTTGCGCCCAGGCGCCGGAGACGCGCAGCGCGTGCAGGGCCTTGAACCCTGCCGTGCGCGCGCTGCGTACGCGGCGGACGAGCAGCGCCGGCGACGCGATGGTCTCGAAGGTGCCGATCAGCTGGTCGTAGAAGTCGAGGATGCCGTAGTGCTTGGGCCGCACCACGGTGTAGGGCGCGTAGTAGAAGGCGAAAGGCATCGCGCGCAGCACGCGGTCCTCGGCCATGAAGCGGTCGTAGAGCGGCGTGCCGCCGAAGGGCACCGGGATGTTCACCGTCGGCCACACGAACGGCAGCCGGCGGACGAACTCGCGGGTGAGCGCGGCGGGCTCGTCGCCGAAGTCGCCGTCGGTGCCGAACATGAAGTTCGCCTGCAGCCCCGGCACGTAGCGGTGGAGCTCGGTGAAGTGCTCCACCAGCTTGTCGAGCTTCGCCTGCCCGACGCTCTTGCCGACGCCGGCCTTGTTGGAGTATTCGCTCCACGACTCGACGCCCGGCGCCGCGTAGAGGCAGTTGGTGTCGCGCAGCCGCTGCAGCCGCTCGCCGCGCAGGACGGAGAGCGAGCTCTCCATGACGTAGCGGTTGCGGCGGCCGGCGGGGACCTCCTCGAGCAGGCCGAGCACGTCGTCGAAGCGGACGGCGAAGTTGGGGTCGTGGAAGGCGACGATGACCCACGGCAGCCGCTCGGAGACGTAGCGCAGGTCCTCGCGCAGGCGCTCGCGCGGCATCGTCACGTAGTCGTTCTTCCAGTCGACGCAGAAGTCGCAGCGGTAGGGGCAGCCGACGCTGGTGAGCAGCGGCACGTTGCTGATCCGGCTGCGGCGAACGCGGTCCAAGCTGCCGATCTCGAGCTCCGGCAGCCGCTCGGCAACGGTCGGGACCTCCTCCAGCAGGTGGCCGCTGCTCACTACGCTGCCGGGGGCGTGCTCGTTGCGCAGGATCGACGCGACCAGGGCCTTGTCGCAGTCGTGGACGACGAGGTCGAAGAAGCGCAGGCTGTCGGTGGGAAAGGCGGTGGCGTGCGGGCCGCCGAGCACCGTGCGCACGCCGCGCCGGCGATAGAGCCGGGCGAGGGCGTAGGCGAGCGCGCTCGCTTGCGTGTAGGTGGCGATGAAGACGAGGTCGAGCTCGAGCGGCAGCAACCGCTCCGGCGGCGCCTGCCCCCAATAGGTGGCGTAGTGGACCTCGTGGCCGAGCTGCCGGCACCAGGCCGAGACCGCCTGCGGCGCGATGCTGGCGTAGTAGCGGCGGAAGCGGCGGTCGTAGTTGCGCTCCAACCAGTCGCCGTCGACCGCGTCGGTGAGGATCTCGAGGACGCCTACGCGCAGGGGCTTCTCCTTGCGGCCTGGCGCGGCCGCGTCACCGCCTCATCCTTCCCTCGGAAAGCGGAGGATACGGCATTTCGCCGTTCCTGCGCCGTTCAGAATGCGCGGTCGAAGCTTTCGCGCGCCGCCTCGTAGAGGTCGCCGAGGTCGGCGCCGTCGACGTAGAGGTGGTTGACGAGCATCCCGACCGGCACGTCGCTACGCGCTCCCGACTCGCGGAACTTGCCGAACGCCGTCTCCGGCTGGCCGGCGGTGGGATCGGGCAGCGCCACGTGCGCGAAGCTGGTGAAGGGGACGAGCGGCAGCGCCGTGTAGTAGGCGTAGTCGGGCGTCTTGCCACCGGTCAAGTCGGCGCGCGCCGAGCCCGCCGCCATCGCCTCGCGCGCCGCGGCGAGGAAGCGCAGCGGGTCGGGCTCCCAGGCGAAGTTGGCGAACGAGAAGGTGCGGTCGGGCGCCGGCACCGTCATGCCGACGTCGAGATGGTCGTAGAGCACGACGTCCTCGCCGTCGAGGCGGGTGCGAAAGGCGTCGATGGCGAGCAGGGCGCGGTGGAAGCAGTAGACGAGCGCGGCGTAGGTGGAGCCGCCGGCCTCCTTGGCGCGCGCCCGCACCCGCGTCGCCTCGAGCTCGAAGGTGAGCGAGTAGAACGGGTTGGCCTGGCGGCGGAAGAACTCGAGGTGCTGGCGGCGCGGGTAGTCGCGCAAGACACTGAAGGCCATGTCTTAGCCGAAGTTGCCGGAGGCGCTACGCCCGCGGGATCTCCACCAGCTTGAGGTCGAGCACGTCCTCGCAGCCGGCGCGGATCGCCTCCAGGGTCTCCGCCGCCGGCGCCTGGTCGACCTGGATGCGGGCCATCGCCGCCGCGGCGCCGTCGAAGACGACGTTCTCCGTCTGCTGGACGTTGATGCCGGCATCCTTGAGCCGCCCGAAGACGTGGGCCAGCACGCCCACGCGGTCGCGGTGGCGCACCACCAGCAGGTGCGTCGCCGGCGTGCGCTTGGCGATGTTGACGCAGTTGGGGACGCGGCCGCTGCTGACGTACTCGCGCACGATGCGCACGGTTTCGTCGGCGATCGCCTCCTGCGCCTGCTCGGTGGAGGCGCCGACGTGGTGGGTGCCGACGATGCCGGGCTCGGCGAAGAGCGCGCTCTCCACCGTGCCGGTGCCGCCGGCGGGCTCGCCGGCGAAGACGTCGACGCCGGCGCGCACCTTCCTGTCGCGCACGGCGGCGAGCAGCGCCGCCTCGTCGACCACCTCGGCGCGCGAGGTGTTGACGAACAGCGCGCCCGGCTTGAGCGCGGCGAAGAAGTCGGCGCCGACGAGGCCGCGGGTCTCCGGCTTGAGCGCCAGGTGGATCGACACCGCGTCGGCGGCGGCGGCCACGGCCACCGGCGAGTCGAGCCGCTCGACGCCGAGCGCCTTCGCCGCCTCGTCGGTGAGCGAACGGCTCCAGGCCACCACCTGCATGCCGAAGGCGCGGCCGCGCGCGGCCACCTCGCGGCCGATGGAGCCGGTGCCGACGATGCCGAGGGTGCGCCCGAAGAGCCCCTGCGCCTGGCCGTACTCCTTCTTGTTCCACACGCCGCGTTTGAGGTCGACGGCGCCGTCGACGACGCGGCGGTCGAGGGCGAGCAGCAGCGCCATCGCCAGCTCGGCGACCGCGATGGAGTTCTTCCCCGGGCAGTTGGAGACGTAGATGCCGAGCTCCGACGCCGTCGCCACGTCGATGGTGTTGTAGCCGGCGCCGGCGCGCACCACGAGGCCGAGGCGGCCGGCGCGCAGCGCCGAAGCCGGCACCTCGGTCGAGCGCACGACCAGCACCTCGGCGCCGCTCGTGCGCACCGCCTCGGCGAGCGCATCGCCCTTGAGGTCGGGCTCGTAGACCACCTCGGCGCCGGCGGCGCGTAGCTGGGCGAGGCCGTCGGCGGGAAATTTATCGGCGACGAGGACGATCACGGGCGTTGCCTCAGCATGTTCATCACCAATCCTTGCACAGCCTCGTCGCGCTCGTTCAGCGTCGTGCTGGACACTTTGACGGTTGGGCGGCAGTTGGGCTCACTGCGACTTGACCTCGGTCCACAGGCGGTCGAGCTCGATGGTCGTCTCGCCGAGGTCCTCGAGCAGCTCGCAACGGGCGATGGTCGCGTCGTCGGGGTAGATGGCGCGGTCGGCGAGGATCGCCGGCGCGATCAGCCGCCGCGCCGGCAGGTTGGCGCTCGCGTAGTGGACGCCGTCGACGATCCTGGCGTTGACCTCGGGCTCCTGCACGTAGCTGATGAAGCGCAGCGCGTTGTCGACGTTGCGCGCCTTGGCGGGGATCGCGGTGCTGTCCATCCACAGCGTACCGCCCTCCTTGGGCACGACGTAGGCGAGCCGGTCGGGCTCCGCCGCCACCGCCGCGGCGAGCTGGCCGTTGTAGCCGTGGGCGAGATCGACGTCGCCGCGGGCGAGGACGTTGGCGAAGTCGCCGCTGTCGTAGGTGGTGACGAGCGCCTTCTGACGCTTCAGCAGCGCGGCCGCGCGCGCGAGCACGACAGGGTCGCGCTCGTTGATCGAGCGGCCCATCGTGCGCAGCGCGACGCCGAAGACCTCGCGCACGTCGTCGAGCATGAGGATGCGGCCCTTGTGCCGCGGGTCGAAGAGCGCCTGCCAGCTGTCGACGGCTCCGAGCTTCCTCTTGTCGTAGCCGAGGCCGGTGGTGCCCCACAGGTAGGGCAGCGAGTAGCGGTTGCCGCGGTCGAAGTCCTGGTCGAGGAAGCGCGGATCGAGGTTGGTGACGGTGGCGATCGTCGTCTTGTCGAGCGGCTGCAGCAGCCCCTCGTGAACGAGGATGCGCATCATGTAGTCGGAGGGGACGACGAGGTCGTAGTCGGCGACGCCGGACTGGAGCTTGGCGAGCAGCGCCTCGTTGCTGTCGTAGAGGTCGACCGTCACCTCGACGCCGGTGCGGCGGCGGAACTCCTCGACCACGGCGTCGGGCAGGTAGGCCGACCAGATGTAGACGTGGAGCTCGCCGCCGCGCTGAGAGTCGCTGGCGCCGGCGCCTGTGGGTTCATCGGCGGCGGGCGTAGCTCCAGCGGCGGGCGCGGCGGCGTCGCGCCGGCCGCAGCTCGCGGCGAGTCCGGCGGCGAGGAGCACGATGACGAAGGCGAAGCATTGCGAAAGTCCGCGGCTCATGCGCTCCTCTGCAGCCGCTGTGCGACGGCGATCAGCACCACGGTGACGCCGAGCAGCAGCGTCGAGACGGCGTTGACCTCCGGCGTGACTCCCACCTTGAGCATCGAGTAGATCTGCAGCGGCAGCGTCGTCGAGCCTACCCCGGCGACGAACGAGGTGACCACGTAGTCGTCGAGCGAGACGGTGAAGACGAGCAACGCGCCGGCGAGGACGCCGGGGGCGATGAGCGGCAGGGTGACGCGCCGGAAGACGTCGAACGCGCCGGCGCCGAGGTCGGCCGCCGCCTCCTCGAGCGCGCGGTCGAAGCCGGCGAGCCGCGCGCGCACGACGATCGCCACGTAGCTCAAGCAGAAGGCGACGTGCGCGATCACCACCGTGGCGAGCGAGAGGCGCAGGTGGACGGCGCCGAAGAAGGTGACCAGAGCGGCGCCGATCACCACCTCGGGCACGATCACCGGCAGGTAGAGCGCCGCCTGCGTCGCCCCCTTGCCGGCGAAGCGGAAGCGGGCGAGGGCGAGCGCCACCAGCGTGCCGGCGACGGTGGTGACGGCGGTGGTGGCGAGCGCCACCAGCAGGCTGTTCTCGACGGCGCGCAGGATGGCGCGGTTTGCGAGCAGCTGGCGATACCAGTCGAAGGTGAAGCCCGTCCAGGCCGCGCTGCGCGGCGAGCGGTTGAACGAGTACAGCACGAGGACGAGGATCGGCGCGTAGAGGAAGAGGTAGACCGCCCAGGCGTGGCCGGCGAGCAGCGCGCGCCGCCAGCGCGCGGCGCGGTGCGGGCGCGGCTTCGTCGCAGAGTGACTCACAGCAGCGCCTCGCCACCGCGTCGCCGCGTCCAACTCGAGTAGGCCCACAACAACAGCAGCACGACCACCGTCAGCTCGACGGCGACGGCGGCGCCGAAGGGCTGGTTGCGCGCCATGGCGAACTGGTTCTGCACCAGGTTGCCGACCAGCACCGTCTTGGCGCCGCCGAGCAGGTCGGAGACGACGAACTGGCCGAGGGCGGGGATGAAGACGAGCACGATCCCGGCGACGATGCCGGGCATGGTGAGCGGCACGGTGACGCGCCAGAACGTGGCGAGCCTCGCCGGCGCCGAGGTCGGCTCCGGCCTCGAGCAGCGAGCGGTCGAGCTTCTCGAGCGAGGCGTAGAGCGGCAGGATCATGAACGGCAGCTCGCCGTAGACGAGCCCGATCGGCACCGCGAAGTCGTTGTAGAGCAGCGGCAGCGGCGCGTCGACGATGCCCAGTCGGAGCAGCGCGACGTTGAGCAGCCCCTCGGTGCGCAGGATGACCATCCAGGCGTAGGTGCGGATCAGGAAGCTGGTCCAGAAGGGGATGACGACCAGCGCCAGCAGCGTGGTCTTCCACCGCCACGGCGCCCGCAGGGCCAGCCAGTAGGCCATGGGGTAGCTCACCACCACGCAGGCGGCGGTGGTGAGCAGGGCCAGCCACAGCGACCGCCAGTAGATCTGCAGGTAGATGGGCTGCAGGGAGCGGGCGTAGTTGGCGAGGAAGCTCCCGCTGGCGACGTAGCTCCAGAGGTCGGGGATCGGCGCGATGCCGCCGTAGGTCGAGCGCCGCGCGAAGGAGAGCAGCAGCATGAGCAGGAGCGGCACGACGAAGCAGCCGCCGAGGATCGCCCAGGTCGGCAGGGCGAGGAGGTAGGCGCGCGGGCTCGCCGACACCATCGCGCCGGGCGAGGATGCCGCGCAAGGCGGGGCGGTCGCGGCGGGGCGTGTCGGCAGCCATCGGTTCGTCGAGAAACACCGGGTCAGTCGAGCAGCACCGTGTGGCGCGGGTGCCAGCAGAGCCATGCGCGGTCGCCGGGCGCCAGCTCGCCGCGCTCGGCGAAGCGCTCGTCGTTCTGCTCGTAGACGGTGAAACGCGCGCCGGCGTCGTCGCGCACGGTCCAGGTGGTGCTCACCCCGTGGTAGGCGCGCTCCTCGACAGTCACACCTACGCAGGGCGCGTCGCGCGCGGCGTCGTCGCGCCGGCGGAGCACGAGCTTCTCCGGCCGCACGACGAAGCGCACCGGCGTACCGTCGGGGCGCAGCCCTTCGCCTACCGCCACGTGAATGCGTTGCCCGCCGTCGAGCTCCAGCTCCAGGCCGCCGGCCACGCCGGTGCCGGCGACGGTCGCGGCGAAGAAGTTGCCGGCGCCGAGGAAGCGCGCCACGAAGTCGGTGCGCGGCCGCTCGAACAGCCGCGCCGCCTCGTCCACCTGCTCGACGCGGCCGGCGTTCATCACCGCCACGCGGTCGCTCATGCGTCAGCGCCTCTTCCTGGTCGTGGGTGACGAAGACGAAGGTGATGCCGAGCGTCCGCTGCAGCCCCTTGAGCTCGACCTGCATCTCCTGCCGCAGCTTCTGGTCGAGGGCGCCGAGCGGCTCGTCGAGCAGCAGCACCCGCGGCTGCAGCGCCAGCGCGCGGGCGAGCGCCACCCGCTGCCGCTGCGCCGCCGGAGAGCTGGCTCGGGTGCCGGCGCTCGAAGCCGGCGAGGCGGACCAGCTCCAGCGCCTCGGCGACGCGCCGGCGGTGCTCGCCGGGCGGGAACTTCTGGTAGCGGAAGCCGAAGGCGACGTTCTCCGCCACCGTCAGGTGAGGGAAGAGCGCGTAGTGCTGGAACACCATGTTCACCGGCCGCCGGTGCGGCGGCACGCCGGTCACGTCGACGCCGTCGATGCGGATCGTCCCCGCGTCGGGCAGCTCGAAGCCGCCGATCATCCGCAGCAGCGTCGTCTTGCCGCAGCCCGAGGGGCCGAGCAGCGAGAAGTATCTCGCCCCGGCGGATCGCGAGCGTCACCCCGTCGACGGCGACGACGTCGCCGAAGCGCTTGCCGACGCCCGCGATCTCGACGCAGGGGTGATCGATGGCGAGCAGTTCTACCACGCTCGACGTGCTAGCTTCGCCGCAAGGAGCCCGCCATGCCCAGCGACAAGATCGTCATCGTGGACAGCGAGAGCTTCGACCGCGAGGTCCTGCAGGCGCCGGGGCTGGTGCTGGTGGACTTCTGGGCCACCTGGTGCGGCCCGTGCCGGATGGTGGCCCCGATCCTCGATGAGCTGGCCGAGGAGTGGCAGGGACGGGTGAAGGTCGCCAAGCTGAACGTCGACGACAACCAGCACCTTGCGTTCCAGTATCAGGTGTCGAGCATTCCCACCTTCGTGCTCTTCAAGGACGGCCGGCCCGCCGACCGCGCCATGGGGGCGATGCCCAAGGCGGCCTTCGAGTCCTTCGTGCAGCGCAACGCCTGAGCTGCGGCGGGCCACCGTGCGCGAGCCGCTGGCGGCGGAGCTCGAGCGCGGACGAGCGCTGCTCGGCGCCGGGTCAACCAGGCAGGCCGACCCTCACCGGCACGCCCGAGAGAGCTGCGTTGCCCGACAGCGTGTCGACGCGCTCCTCGTCGGTGACGTCGTTGAGGCTCGCTCCCGGGCTGGCGCGCGGCGGTCGCCATGCGGGTGCCGGCGCGGTGGTGCCCCCAGCCGTGCGGCAGGCTCACCACGCCGGGCTTCATCTCGTCGCTGACCTCGAGCGGCGCGCGGACGCGGCCGATGCGCGAGACGATCTCGACCTCCGCGCCGCTCGGCGAGGCCGCGGCTCGCGGCGTCGTCGGGTGCATGAGCAGCGTGCAGCGGGCCTTGCCGCGCATCAGGCGGGGCACGTTGTGCATCCACGAGTTGTTGCTCTGCACGTGGCGGCGGCCGATGAGGCGCAGCGGGTCGTGGCCGTTGCCGCTCGCTCGCCGTGGATCGCCGCCGCGGCCGCGTCGGCCTCGGCGCAGGCGCTCGCGCAGCCGCGCGCAGGTCGGCGACGAACGGCGCCGGCGCGAGCGTCGATGCGCCGGTCCGCGTGTGCGCAGGCGCGCCGGCAGGCAGGGCTCGTGCGGGCCGAGGTCGACGCCGTGCGGCTCGCGCTCCAGCCGCCGCAGCGTCAGGCCCGCGCGCGAAGCGGGCGGAAGCCGGCGCCGTAGGCGCCGCTGCGCAGCGCCAGGTCGAGCTGGCGCCGCGGACCGAGCGCCGCCACGCAGCGCGCCGCCGCAGCCGCGCCGAGCCAGCGGCCCGCGGTCGAGCCGCCGCGCCAGCGCCGGCGAGCACCTCCCAGTCGTGGCGCACGCCCGGGCTCGGCGCGAAGCAGCGGCGCCGAGTAGCGCGCCGTGTTGCGCACCGCGAGCGCGTGGAAGATGACGTCGTAGTGGTCGCGCTCCAGCGGCGGCGTCGTGCGGCAGGATGAAGTGGGCGTGGCGCGTCGTCTCGTTGAGGTAGGGGTCGATCGACACCATGAACTCGAGGCCGGGCAGCGCCCGCTCGAGCCGCGCGCCGTTGGGCGTCGAGAGCACCGGGTTGCCGGCGACGGTGAAGAGCGCGCGGATCTGCCCCGGCCCCGGCGTCGTCGATCTCCTCGGCGAGCGTCGCCGCGGGCAGCTCGCCGCGAACTCCGGCAGCCCGCGCACGCGGCTCTTCCAGCGCCCCCAGTTGCCGCGGCCGGTGCAGCGCCAGCACGTCGATCGCCGGCCGCGGGAACATCGCGCCGCCCGGCGCGGTCGAGGTTGCCGGTCACGACGTTGACGACGTTGACCAGCCACTGGCAGAGCCCGCCGAACTCCTGCACCGAGACGCCGAGGCGGCCGTAGCAGACCGCCGGCCTCGGCGGCGGCGAGCTCGCGCGCCACGACGCGGATCGTCGTCCGCGGCGATGCCGGTCGCGCGCCGCGACCCGCTCGGGCGGGAAGTCGGCGGCGACCGCGCGCAGCGTCGCCAGCCCGTCGCGTGAACGCGGCGAGCCGCCCCGGCCGCGCCAGCCCCTCGTCGAACAGCACGTGCAGCAGCGCGAGCAGGAAGCAGCGCGTCGGTGCCCGGCTCGATGAAGAGGTGGCGGTCGGCGACGCGCGCCGTCTCGGTGCGCCGCGGGTCGACGACCACCAGCTTGCCGCCGCGCGCGCGCAGCGCCTTCAGGCGGTCGCGCATCCCCGGCGCCGTCATCATGCTGCCGTTGGAGGCGAGCGGGTTGGCGCCGAGCACCAGCAGGTACTGCGTGCGGTCGAGGTCGGGCACCGGCAGCAGGAACTGGTGGCCGAACATCAGCATCGCCGCCAGGTGGTGCGGGTTCTGGTCGACCGAGCTCGCCGAGAAGCGGTTGCGGCTGCCGAGCGCCGCGCAGGAACGGCCGCAGGTAGAGGATCGAGCCGCGTGTTGTGGACGTTGGGGTTGCCGAGGTAGACGCCCACCGCGTCGCGGCCGTGCTCGCGCCTGGATGCGGCGCGTGCGCGCAGCGATCTCGTCGAGCGCCGCCTCCCACTCGACCTCGCTGCCAGCCGCCGTCGTCGCCGCGGCGCAGCGGCTGGCGCAGCCGGTCGGGGTCGCTCTCGCAGGTCCTGCAGCGCCACCGCCTTGGGGCAGATGTGGCCGCGCGACAGCGGGTCGTCCTCGTCGCCGCGGATGGAGACGATGCGGCCGCCCTCGAGGCGGATCTCGAGGCCGCAGATCGCCTCGCAGAGGTTGCAGGCCCGGTAGTGGACGGTGGTCTCGGGCATCGCTCGACCGGCTTGCAACGGAGTCTACGCTCGGCTTGACCGCCCGTGGGGAACCGGACTAGTTTCTGCAGATTGAATTGAGGAGCCGCACCGGTCTCGCGCACGCTGCGGCGGGGCGGTCGCGGTGTCCGTTTCCGATCACCGCTTCGTAACGAAGTCTCGACCATGCGCCGGCGTACCTCTCTGCCGTCCGCGGTGTTGCCCGTTCTCGGCGTCGCTCTGTTCGTCGCCGCCTGGGCGGCTCGCCGTCGCCCTCTCCGGCACCCGCCTGGTGCCCGGCCCGGTGGCGGTGTTGCGCGCTCTCGGCGAGCTGCTGGAGCACGGCCTCCTGTTCCGCTACCTGGTGGCCTCGCTGTTCCGCGTCACCTGGGGGTTCCTGCTCGCCGCCGCGCTCGCCATCCCGGCCGGCATCGCGCTCGGCCTCTCGCGCCGCGCCGAGGCGGCGTGGAACCCGCTGGTGCAGGTGCTGCGGCCGATCTCGCCGCTCGCCTGGATCCCGATCGCCATCCTCTGGTTCGGCGTCGGCGACCGCGCCGCCATCTGGCTGATCTTCATCGCCTCCTTCTTCTCGCTGCTGGTGACGGTGATCCGCGCCGTGCACGACGTCGACCCGGTGCACAAGAACGCGGCGCGCAACTTCGGCCTCGACCGGCGGCGGCTGGTGCGCAGCGTGGTGCTGCCGGCCATCCTGCCGCAGCTCGTCATCGGCCTGCGCCTCGCCCTCGGCGTCGCCTGGCTGGTGGTGGTGGCGGCGGAGATGATCGCCGTCAACTCGGGGCTCGGCTTCCTCATCATCGACGCGCGCAACGCCGGCAACCGCTACGACCTGGTGGTGGCGGGGATGGTGATGATCGGCGCCGTCGGCCTGCTGCTCGACAACCTGGTGCGGCGGCTGGAGCGGCTGCCGTCGGTGCGCCTGGGGGTTCTCGGCGTGATCGGTCCAGGCGGCGGCGCTGGCGCGAGCGTGCGACCGAAGGTCTCGATCCATGGCCTCGGCATGACCTTCACCACGGTCGACAAGAGCGTCGAAGTGCTGCGCGGCATCGACCTCGACGTGGCCGCCGGCGAGTTCGTCTGCCTGCTCGGCCCCTCGGGCTGCGGCAAGTCGACGCTGCTCAACATCGTCGCCGGCTTCCTCGCCCCCAGCGAGGGCGAGGTGCTCATCGACGGCGAGCCGGTCGTCGGCCCCGATCCGCGGCGCATCTTCGTCTTCCAGGAGCGCGGCGTCTTCCCCTGGCTCACCGTCGAGGGCAACATCGGCTTCGGCCTCTGGCGCCTGCCCGAGCAGCGAGCGCGCCGAGCGCATCGCCCACTACGTGCGCCTGGTCGGCCTCACCGGCTTCGAGCGCGCCTACCCGCAGGAGCTCTCCGGCGGCATGAAGCAGCGCGTCGAGGTGGCGCGCGCCCTCGCCGTCGACCCCGACGTGCTCTACCTCGACGAGCCCTTCGGCGCGCTCGACTCGATCACCCGCCTGCAGATGCGCAGCGAGCTGCTGCGCATCCAGGAGCACGAGCGCAAGACGATGCTCTTCGTCACCCACGACATCGACGAGTCGGTGCAGCTTGCCGACCGCGTGGTGGTGATGTCGGCGCGGCCGGCGCAGGTGCGGCGCATCGTCACCATCGACATCCCCCACCCGCGCGACCTGTCGTCGGCGCGCTACATCGAGCTGCGCGACAGCATCTTTGCCGAGATAGGGCTGGCGCACCGTGTCTGAACCCGCGGCCGCCCGCGGCGCCGCCGCGCCCGCCGTCGCCGCGCAGGGCCGGCGCGCGCCGCGCGCGGCGGCGATGGAGGCGCCGCTGTCGCCCGCGGCGCGGCTGCTGCTGCCGCTCGGCGCCGTGCTGCTGGCGCTACTCGCCTGGCAACTGCTGGTGACCTTCACTCGCACGCAGGTGTTTCCGCTCCCCGCCGAAGTGGCGCGCGGCTTCGCCGAGCTGCTGCGCAAGGGCGTGCTCTGGAGCTACGCCGGCGACTCGCTGCGCCGCGTCGCCTTCGGCTTCGGCGCCGCGGCGGTGCTCGGCATTGCGCTCGGCGTGCCGCTCGGCCGCGCCGCCACCCTCGACCGGCTGGTCAACCCGCTCATCCAGCTGCTGCGGCCGATCTCGCCGCTCGCCTGGATGCCGCTGGCGGTGATCTGGTTCGGGCTCTCCGACCTGGCGCCGACGTTCCTCATCTTCCTCTCCGCTTTCTTCCCGGTCGTCGTCGCCACGGCGAGCGCCGTGCGCACCATCCCGCCGGCTTTCTTCCGCGCCGCGACGAACTTCGCGCTGCCGCGCGGCGCGCTGCTGCGGCGGGTGCTCTTGCCGGCGATCGTGCCGCGCGTGCTCACCGGCCTGCGGGTGGCGCTCGGCATCGCCTGGATGGTGGTGGTGGCGGCCGAGATGCTGGGCGTCGACTCGGGGCTCGGCTACCTGATCCTCGACTCGCGCAACGCCGGCAAGCGCTACGACCTGGTGATCGCCGGCATGCTGATGATCGGCGGCATCGGCCTCGTCCTCGACCTCGCCATGCGGCGGCTCGAGCGTCTGCCGGCCGTCCGCTGGGGGTTCCAGGAGTGAACGGGGCCGCGCCGAGGAGCCGCCGCCTGCCGCTGCTCGTCGCCGGCTGGGTGCTCGCCGTCACCGCGCTGCACATGGCGCTCAACGTCAACTGGGCGGTGGCGCTCAACGACCTGCGGCCGAAGGCGGAGCGCAAGCTCAACGTCGCCTACGTGCCGGTCACCTGCCACCTCGCCTGCCCGGTGACCGACTACATCAGCAACTTCACCGATGCCGGCGAGCTCTTCGTGCCGCGCCTCTTCCAGGGCTTCCCCGAGATCAAGGAGGCGCTGCTCGCCGACAAGATGCAGGCCGGCTTCGTCGTCGCGCCGATGGCGATCGCGCTGCGCGCGCAAGGGGTGCCGCTCAAGATCGTCTACCTCGGCCATCGCTACGGCAGCTCGCTGGTGGTCGGGCGCGACTCGCCGATCCACGCGGTCGCCGACCTGCGCGGCAGGACGATCGCCATTCCCAGCCGCTTCTCCGACGAGCGCCTGCTCGCCATCCGCGCCTTGCAAGAGGCCGGCATCGGCCTCAAAGACGTGAAGATGCCGGAGATGGCGCCGCCCGACATGCCGGCCGCGCTCTCCGCCGGCGCCATCGACGCCTTCGTCGTCGCCGAGCCCTTCCCCGCGCAGGCCGAGATCGCCGGCATCGGCCGCGTCCTCTTCCAGGCCAAGGAGTACTGGCCCGACTACATCTCGTGCGTGCTGGTGGTGCGCCAGGACGTCATCGACAGCCGCCCCGAGGCGGTGCAGGCGCTCGTCGACGGCATCGCCCGCTCGGGACTGTGGCTCGAGGGCGGCCGCGACAACCGCCTGCACGCGGCAGACTTCGTCGGCCGCTACTACTTCCACCAGGACCCGCGGGTGCTCGCCTGGGCCCTCACCCGCCCGCTCGACCGCGTCATGTACGAGCCGCTCTCGCCCTACCGTGCCGACTTCGAGCTGGTCACCCGGCTGATGGTGGAGACCGGCGTGCTCGACCACGACCTCCCCTTCGAGCAGTACGTCGACGTCCGCTTCGCCGAGGGCGCCGAGGGCAAGCCCGCTTGGGAGTACCACCCGGGCAGCCAGCGGGCACGGTGACAGCACGGTGACCAACTGCGGCGGCGGGCCGAACGGCGGCACCGGCGGCACGAGCGGCGACTAGACTTCGTCGCCGTGGCCGCAACTACGGAGGAACCGCGATGAAGTTGACGGAGATCTACCTCGCCCAGCTCGAACGGGAGATGGTCGGCTCGCGCAAGGCGCTCGAGCGCGTGCCCGAGGGCAAGCACGACTGGAAGCCGCACCCGAAGTCGATGGCGTTCGGCTACCTCGCCACGCTGGTGGCGACGATGCCGGCGTGGATCGCGATGGCGATCGACCAGGACTCGCTCGACTTGAACCCGTCGGGGGGCGGCGGCTACCAGGCGCCGACCTGGACCACCAACGCCGAGCTGATCGCCATCCTCGACGATTCGATCGCCAAGGCGAAGGCGGCGCTTGCCGGCACCGACGACGAGCACCTGCAGACGACCTGGAAGCTCCTCGTCGCCGGCAACGTGGTGATGGAGAGCCCGCGGCACGCGGTGGTGGAAGACACCTTCACCCACCTGTCGCACCACCGCGGCCAGCTCACCGTCTACCTGCGGCTCAACGACCTGCCGGTGCCGTCGATCTACGGGCCGTCGGCGGACGAGAAGACGTTCTGAGACCAAGAAGGCGCTCCGCTCCAGAAGCCCGTCCGAGAAACGACACACCGGGCGGGGATAGGGGTGAAGTGCAAACCCAGGGAGGGGGGTCGGGTGGGGGGCGGCGGCGGTTTTCGCCGACGGGGGCGGAGTGGCTTCAGCCGAAGACGGCAACGGCCTGGCGGCTGAGCGCGGCGAGGCGGCCGGCGGGGCTCCACAGCCGCGCCGCCGCGTGCGCGTAGCCGTCGCGGGCGGCCTCGAGCTCGGCGTGGTAGAGCCACCAACCGTCGGCAGCGGGCTCGGGCTCGATCGGCAGCAGCTCGAGCGCCCAGGTCATCGAGGCCGCCGGTGCCGGGGTCGCCATCCGCGACACCGCCGGCGAGGGCCAGGCGTCGAGCAGGCCGAGCAGGTGCTCCTCGCCGAGCGGCCCGGGCTCGTCGCGGAAGCGGCACCAGCCGCCGATCTCGCGCACCTCGGCGCCGGCGTAGGGCGGCGCGCCGAAGCCGAGGCGGTAGTCGAAGAAGCGGGTGAACTCCGGCGCCACGCCGCCGCCGCGAGGCATCATCGCCGGCAGCTCGTCAGGGTGCGGCAGCGAGGGACGCGGCGGCGGCGGCACGTCGATCGCCGAAGGGCGCGGGCCGCCGAAGGTCGCGAGCGCCACGCAGCCCACCTCGCTTCCCTGGTGCAGCTCCACTTGCACGCTGCTCACGGCGCGGCCGTGGCGCAGCGGACGCAGCCGCAGCTCGACCTCGCCCACGCCGACGGGAGCGGGGAAGGCCGCCACCATGGCGCGGCACGGGCGCGGCTCGGGCAGGGTGCGCCGCGCCGCCCCGAGCGCCTGCGCGAGCACGAGGCCGCCGAAGGTGGCGCGGCCCTGGCTCCACCCCGGCGGGATGACGGCTGTGGCGCGATCGCCGGCGACGTCGAATGGGGCGGCGGCGACACCGAAGCTGGGAGTGGCGAGGTCTGGCGTCACGGCGGCGGCGATCCTAGCGCGGCCCAGATGCGCTAGCTTCGCGCCGACCCGGAGGTGCGATCTTGCGTCGAAAGCCCGTTCACGCCGCCTTGGTAGCGATCGTTCTCGGCCTTGCGACGCTGGCGGCGGTCGGCGCCGCGCCGCCGGCGCCCGCGCCGACGCCCGGCATCGCGTCACCGGGCCCGCCGCGCCTCGCCGACCACGTCGTGCTGCTCTCCATCGACGGCCTGCGGCCGGAGATGTACCGCGACACCTCCTGGCCCGCCCCAATGCTGCAGCAGATGGCCCACGAGGGCGCGCAGGCGGAGGCGGTCTTCGGCGTCTTCCCGTCGGTGACCTACCCGACGCACACCACGATCGCCACCGGCGCCCTGCCGGCGCGGCACGGCGTCTACTTCAACACCCCCTTCGAAGCGGCGGGACCGACCGGGCGCTGGGTCTGGGAGGCGTCCGCGATCCGCGTGCCGACGCTGTGGACGGCGGCGCGCCAGGCCGGCCTCACCACCGCGGCGGTCTCCTGGCCGGTGACCGTCGGCGCCGACCTCGACTGGAACGTGCCGGAGATCTGGCCGCTCGAAAAGGACGCCTCGATCGTCGCCGAGCTGCGGCGGCACGCGACGCCTCCGGGCCTCGTCGACGAGCTCGAGCGCGACGCCGTCGGCAAGCTCCGCGACGAGGTGTGGAAGCTCGGCGAGATGGCGCGCGACGACCGCGTCGGCGAGATCGCCGCCCACCTGCTGCAGACGCGCAAGCCGGCGCTGTTGCTCGTCCACCTTCTCAGTGTCGACCACTTCGAGCACGATCACGGCCGCGAGCACCCGATGGTGCGCCGCGCCCTCGGCGCCGCCGACCGCGCGCTGGCCCGCATGGTCGAGGCGGCCGAGCGTGCCGGCATCCGCGAGCGCACCGCCTTCGTCGTCACCGGCGACCACGGCTTCTCCGACACCCACAGCCGGCTGGCGCCCAATGTCTGGCTCGCCGCCGCCGGCCTGCGCGCGGCGCAGCGCGACCGCGGCGATTGGCGCGCCACCTTCCACGTCAGCTCGGCGTCGGCGTTCCTCTACCTGCGCGATCCCGCCGATGCCGACGCCGTGCGCCGCGTGCGCGAGCTGCTGGCGGCGCAGCCGCCCGGCGTGCACCGCCTCTTCCGCGTCGTCGAGCGCGACGAGCTCGACCGGCTGGGCGCGGCGCCCGACGCCGCGCTCGCCCTCGCCTACGCGCCCGGCGTCGGCGGCTCGGGCAACTTCACCGGCGAGGCGGTGCTGTCCGGCAGCGGCGGCGACCACGGCTACCTGCCCGACGAGCGCGGCCTGCAGACGGGGCTCGTGGCCTGGGGCGCCGGCGTGCAGCCCGGCGCCATGGTGCCGCGCATGAGCAGCGCCGACGTGGCGCCGCTCGTCGCGCGGCTGCTCGGTCTGTCGTTCGCCGCGCCCGACGGCGTGCTGCTGCCGGGCGTGTTGCGCGAGCCGCCGGCGGTGCCGACACCGAGCCCGCCCCGATGAGCGACGCCGCACCGGCGCGGCGCCACCTCGAAGGGTCGCCGTCGACGCCGCAAGGGCGCCACAACCTCGTCGCCATCCTCTGGATGCTGGCCGCCGTCGGCATCCTGTCGCTGATGGACGCGGCGATGAAGTGGCTGGCGCCGCACTACCCGCCGCTGCAGGTGGCCGCCATGCGCGGCGCCGCCTCGCTGCCCATCGTGCTCGCCTGGCTGGCGCTGCGCGGCGGCCTGCGGCAGGTGGCGACGGGACGCTGGGGGCTGCAACTTGCGCGCGGCGCGATGTCGGTGCTGATGCTCACCTGCTTCATCTACGCCGTGCGTGCGCTGCCGCTCGCCGACGCCTACTCGATCTTCTTCGTCTCGCCGCTGCTGATCACCGCGCTCTCGGTGCCGCTGCTCGGCGAGCGCGTCGACGCGCGGCGTTGGGCTGCCATCGCCGTCGGCCTGCTCGGCGTGCTCGTCGTGCTGCGCCCCACCGGCGCCGGCACGCTGACGCTCGCCGGCATCGCCGCCCTCGTCGCCGCCACCTGCTACTCGCTGTCGGCGATCGCCGTGCGCGTGCTCGGCCGCACCGACTCGACGGAGAGCATGATGTTCTGGTTCACCACCATGGTGGCGCTGGGCGCCGGCGCGCTGGCGGCGCCGCGCTGGGTGGCGCTCAAACCCGAGCATTGGCCGCTGCTCGTCGGCGTGGCGGTCACCGGCGCCCTCGGCCAGTACGCCATCACCGAGGCGTTTCGACGCGGCGAGGTCTCGGTGGTGGCGCCGTTCGAGTACACCGCCATCGGCTGGGGCGTCGGCCTCGACTGGGCCCTGTGGTCGACGCGGCCGCAGACACGGATGTTCGCCGGCGCCGCGATCGTCATCGCCGCCGGCCTGTACCTGCTGCACCGCGAGCGCAGCCGGCCACCGCTCGAAGCCGAGCACCCTTAGGCTGGCGCTGGGCGCGCCTCAGCTCGATTCGGCGTCGTCGAGTGCCTTGCGGGCTTGGGCGACGGTGGCCTCCGCGGCCGCGGCGAGCTCGCGGGCCTTCTGCGCTCGCGCGCGCGCCTCGGCGGCGCGGCGGTCGGCGTCGGCGGCGTCGACGTCGGCGCGGTCGGCGGCGGTGCGGCGCTCGCGGGCTTCGCGCTCGGCGCGGGCGAGCTCCGCGGCCAAGCGGTCGCGGCGGGCGCGGCGCTCGAGGCGGTCGCGGTCGGCGCGCTCGCGGCGCTCGGCCGCGGCCGTACGCGCGTCGTCGAGGCGGTGCACGGTGGCGAGCGGTCGCTCGGCTTTCTTGGCGCCGCCGCGCGCCGCGCCGTCGCCCGCAGCAGCGCTCTTTCCGGTGCGGGCCGCAGGCGGCGCTTCGCGCGACAGGCTGCGCGGCCCGGCCGCCGACGGCGCGCGCGTCGCCTTGCCCGCGGCGCGGCTCGACGCCGCCACCTGCAGCGCCGCCATCACCTCGAAGCCGGGTGGGTCGAGGTCGGCGTCGAGCCAGCCGCGCGCCGCGACCGGCACGGCTTCGGGGTCGAGGGCCAAGGCCTCGAGATTGGTGCGCAGGCGCTCGACGATCGCCTCGCCCGGCGCCTTTTCGGTGGCGGCGAGCAGCTCGACACCGCGAGCGGTGAGGCGCGGCGTCTCGCCGCGTATCGTGGCGAGCGCCTCGCGCAGCGGCTTGGGGTCGCCGCCCGATGCCGCCCGGCGCTGCGCCGCGCGCGCCCGTTCGCCGGCGCCGACGAAGGCGGCCATGGCCCGCGGCTCGTGCGCGAAGAGCTGGTCGACGGCCCATGCGGAAAGCGACGGCTTGCGCAGCTGCTTGACCTCCGCCGAGCGCGCATCGCCCGCTTGCTTGAGCCGCTTGGCAAGGGCGTCGCGGGCGGCGATGAACTCGCCGAACGCGCCGTGGTAGAGAGCGCGAACCTCGTCGTCGACGCCCGGCGCGCGAGGGGCCATGGCGTCATCCTAGCCGCGCAGCGGCGCCAGCCGCGCCTCAGTGGCGACGCGCGCGCGTGCGCGCCGCCTTCTTCGCCGCCGCCGAGCGCTTCGCCGGCCCCTTGGTGCGCGCCGCCTTCTTGGCCGCCGCCGAGCGGTCGCTGGCGGTGCGCTGCTTGGCCGCGGTGCGCGCCTGTCGCGACAGCGCCTTCTTCGACGCCGCCGAGTGACCCTCGTGCTCGAGAGCCTCGCGGGTGGCCCGCGAGCGGGTGCGCGAGACGCTCTTCTTCGGCCGCCGGCCGGCCGCGAGGTCCTTGGCCGCTTTGCGGCGCGTCGCCGCCGGCGCCTCGCCCTTCTTCGGCACCGGCAGCTTGACGCCCTGTCGCCGCGCCTTGGCGAGACCGATGGCGATCGCCTGCTTGGTCGAGCGCGCGCCGTGCTTGCCCTCGCGCACGTGGTGGATCTCCTCGCGCACGAACTCGCCGGCCTGCGTGCTCGGCGACTTGCCCTGCCGCTTGTCCTTGGCTGCTCGTCGAATGGTTTCCTTCTCGGGCATGGTGCACCTCCAAGTCCCGTCGAGGGCAGCAATCCACGTGCCCCTCCGCTCGTCAACGCGCGGCGACGCGCCAGACGACGTTGCCGACGTCGTCGGCCACCAGCAGGGCGCCGCGCTTGTCGACGGCGACGCCGACCGGGCGGCCCTTCGCCTTGCCGTCGTCGCCGAGGAAGCCGGTGAGCACGTCGAGGGGATCGCCCGCCGGGCGGCCGCCGCGGAAGGGGACGAAGATCACCTTGTAGCCGCTGCGAACGGCTTGCGGTTCCAAGAGCCGTGCTGGCCGACGAACATGCCCCTGGCGAAAGGGCTCGGGAAGCGAAGCGCCGCCCGACCAGGCAAGGCCCAGCGACGCGGTGTGCGGCCCCAGCGCGTAGTCGGGCACGATCGCCTTGGCGACGAGGTCGGGCCGCGGCGGCTTCACGCGGACGTCGACGTGGCTGCCGTAGTAGCTGTACGGCCAGCCGTAGAAGCCGCCGTCGCGCACCGAGGTCATGTAGTCGGGCACCAGGTCGCTGCCGAGCTCGTCGCGCTCGTTGACCGCCGTCCACAGCATCCCGCTCTCCGGCTCCCACGCCATCCCGACCGGGTTGCGCAGGCCGTAGGCGAAGAGGCGGTGGCTGCCGGTCGCGGCGTCGATCTCCCAGATCGCCGCGCGGCCTTCTTCTTCGGCGATGCCGTGCTCGGCGACGTTGCTGTTGCGAGCCGACGCCGACGTAGAGCTTGCTGCCGTCGGCGGAGGCGATGAGGCTCTTGGTCCAGTGGTGATTGCGCGGCCCCGCCGGCAGGTCGACCACCTTGGTGCCCGGCGCCGTCGATCTGCGTCGCGCCGTCGCGTGTAGGGGAAGCGCACGCACGGCGTCGGTGTTGGCGACGTAGAGGGTCGTCGCCGACGAGCGCCATGCCGAAGGGCGAGTTGAGACCGGTGAGGAAGGCGGTCCGCGTCTCGGCGACGCCGTCGCCGTCGGCGTCGCGCAGCAGGGTGATGCGGTTGGCGCTGGGCACCGCGCCGCCGGCCTTCTTCTGGAAGAGCTTGAAGAACCACCCCTTGATGCCCGTGTTGTCCTCGGGCCGCTGGCGGCGCGTTGGTCTCGGCCACCAGCACGTCGCCGTTGGGCAGCACGTGGAGCCAGCGCGGGTGGTCGAGGTCGCGCGCGAAGGCGGTCACCGCGGTCCCCGCGGCGCCGACGGGCGTCGCGCCCTCGGGCCAGCCCTGGGCGTCGACGACGTGGACGATGGGGATCAGCGAGCGCTCGGGCGGCGGCAAGGTCGGATTGGGCCCCGTGCCCGCCGACACCGGCAGGCGCGCCGAGGAGGCGCAGCCGGCGAGGAGGAGCGTGCAGAGCAGCGCGGTGGTGCTGCGGTCGAGTCGCGAGGCTGTTGTCGAACGGGATTCCATGGTGCGCGGCCTCCAAAGCCTGCACCGGGGAGCGTGTCGGTGCGCGGCTGTCGGCCGCGACGAGGCAGCAAGATCCGAGCCGGCGCGGGACCCACGTTTCGCGAGCCGTGACGGCGGCTGTGGTCGGCGGAGGGCGTTGACCATTCGGCCGGCGGGTGCTGGCGGGGCCGGAGGGCGCCGCCCAGGGGCACGGCTCATTGGTGCACCCTAGTGGGTGACTGCCCCGCCGGCACGGTGCCGTAGGGGTGGTCGGCCCGGTCTGCGAAGAGGGCCTGCACGGCTAGCCGCACAGACGGCCGAAGCGAGATGCGCCCCTTCGCAGAACCGGGAGGTCGAGACCGGCCACAGGGCATTGCGCCGAGGGTGTAGAAGACCCCGAGCGCCGGGCAATGAGCGACCGGCAGGACCTCCCGGGTGCGGGCAGCTTACTAAGGGAGGAGCGCGATGCCGAAGCGAGTAGGAATCGATTGGGGCTCGCAAGAGCATGCGGTTTGCGTGCTCGATGGGGACGGTTCGGTCGTCGATCGTTTTCGTGTGCAGCACACGGCAGCTGGTCTCCAACAGCTCGTCGAGCGGCTGTCGCGATGGGGGGCGTCCGATCAGCTTCCGATCGCCATCGAGCGGCCGTCGGGACTGCTGGTGGAAGCGCTGGTTGCAGCCGGTCATCCGGTGGTGCCCATCCAACCCAACGCGGTCAAGGCTTCGCGACCTCGTTACCGTGTAGCCGGAGGCAAGAGCGATCCGGAAGATGCCTACATCCTGGCCGATCTGCTGCGTACCGACGGTCACCGCTTTCGGCAGCTGCAGCCCACTTCGGACCAGATCAAAGCTCTGCGGGCACTGGTCCGCACCCGCGATGACTTGGTCGCCGAGCGTGTGGCGTTGGCTAATCAGCTGCGGGCTTTGCTGGAGTCATTCTGGCCGGGAGCTGCAGCGATCTTTGCCGACGTCGACTCCGCTATCTGCCTTGCCTTCCTGGCGCGGTATCCCACCCCACAGAGCGCGGCCAGACTCGGGGTCAAACGCCTAGCCACGTTTCTGGCGCAGCACTCGTATCCCGGCCGCCGAACCCCTGAGCAGCTACTGGATCGGCTGCGATCGGCAGCGCCACCTCGAGCAGGAGATCTCGAGATGGCGGCCAAAGGACAGCTGGTTTGTGCACTGACCAGCATTCTGGGCACGCTCGTCAAACAGCTGCACGCCCTCTCGGCTCGCATCGAGCGCACCATCGCGGTGTTGCCCGACGGCCGGCTCGTGATGTCGTTTCCGCGGGCAGGACGCATCAATGCGGCGAAGATCCTCGCCGAGCTCGGTGAGGATCGCAGCCGCTATCCGAGCGAGCAGCAGCTCGCTGCGGAGGCAGGCGTCGCACCGATCACCAGCCAGTCGGGTAAGTCTCGTGGAGTCCATGCGCGCTGGGCCTGCAACCGCCGGCTCCGTGTGGCGCTGACCACCTTTGCCGATCAGTCACGACACGCCTCTCCTTGGGCGGCAGCCGTCTATCGCCGGGCGAGACAGCGTGGTGCTGATCACCCTCACGCCACACGCGTCCTGGCCCGCGCGTGGACACGAGTGCTCTGGCGTGCTTGGCAGGATCATCAACCCTACGATCCCAGCAAACACCGAGCAGCTGCGGCCCTATCCGCCGCCGGAGGTTGACACAGGGCATCTCGCTTTCTGAGAGCTTCGGGCGGGAGCGCTCGCCTTGCCTGCAGGCGCGCATGGAACCCGCTGTCACCGGACGCTCGCAACGAAGCGCCTGCAGGAAGCCCCTGGGCGGCGCCCTCCGGCCCCGCTGCGTACCCGCCTTCATGAGTGGTCGTCAAACGACTTGGCGCGAGCTCGGGCGTCGCCGTGGTGACTGCGGCTACTTGCCACACGCTCATTTTTCGCTGTGAAGGCGAGTCTGTCGTGCCGCTCGGGTGCCGGCTGCGCTCCGCCGCCTTTCCCGTCACAACTCGCGGTCCACTTGCGTCGCCGGAATGCGGACACGAGTCGCGCAGCACAGCGTTCTCGGTGACGCACATCGAGATCGCTTCGCTCCGCTCGCGATCCTTTCGGGCGAGGCGAGCGCTGCGATCCTCAGCGCGCCGTCGCAGCGTCGCGGTTCGGCGTCGCTGCCGACGCCACCAGCCGCTCCAGCCCGAGGTCGGCGCCCGCCCACGCCCGTTCGAGGCGCGCCGCGGCGGCCGCGGCCTCCGCGCGCTTCCCTTGCCGCTCGAGCGCCGCGCGCAGGCCGGCGAGCGCCCAGCCGTTCTCGCGGTTGCGCTCGAGGTCGGCGCGGAAGAGCGCCTCGGCCTCGGCGTTGCGGGCCAGCCGCAGCAGCGTGGCGCCCACCCAGTGGCGTGCCGGGAAGTGCCAGTCGCTGGGCTCGTTGTAACGCAGCCGGTCCTCGGCGGCGACCGCTTGGGCGAGGAGGCGCAGCCCCTCGTCGACGTCGCCGCGTGAGATCGCCAGCTCGCCGAGCAGCAGCTGGCGCGGGATCGAGGAGAGCAGCTTCGCGTCGTTGAGCCCTTCCATCGCGCCGGGCTCGAGCTGCAGCGCCATGTTGTCCATCATCACCGCCTCCCGCGACGCCTCGTCGTCGCGGTGCAGGCGCAGCAGCGCGAGACCGCGGGCGGCGTGCGCCGCGGTGGCGGCGAAGGTGAAGCCGCCGGGAGGCGCCGGCTCGGCGAGGACGTCGGACCAGCGACCGAAGCGCAGCAGCGTCCAGGTGAGGCGGCCGAGCAGGAAGTCGAAGCCCGGCATCTGCCGCAGCATCTCGGGGTCGAGCGCGGCGTGGACGCTGCGGACGGCGAGCAGCGTCGCCGCGCTGCGCCCCTGCATGCCGGTCGCCGCGGCCAGGAAGTCGTAGTTGTGGGGCGCGTAGATCATGCGGTAGAAGGCGACGTTGCCGCTAGCCTGCGGCAGGTAGCCGCCGTCGACCGCCACCGCGCGTTCGTTGGCGAGCGCGGCGTCGGCGTAGCGGCCGAGCCGCTGATAGACGTGACCGGGCATGTGCACCATGTGGCCCGCGTCGGGCATGGCGCGGCGGAGCAAGTCGGCCGAGGCCTCGGCGCGCTCGGGCCGCGTGGAGGCCTCGACGGCGTGCACGTAGAGGTGGTGCAGGCCCGGATGCTGCCCGTCGAGCTTCAACCCCGTCTCGATCGTGTCGACGATCTCGGCCGTCCACGGCCGCGGCACGCCGTTCTCGGGGTCGTAGAGGTCCCAGGGGTGGAGATCCATCAGCGCCTCGGCGAGGAGGAAGCGCACCTCGGCGTCGGCGGGGAAGCGCCGCGCGACGGCGCGCATCGCCTCGGCGTAGGCGGTGTCGAGCGCGGCCTGGGCTTCGGGAGTCACCGGCGCCGGATCGCTGTACCGCTTCCCCATCGCCTCGACCAGCGCGCGCTCGCGGTCGGTCGCCGCCGCGGGTGTCACGGCGGCGAGACGTTTCGCCTCGGCGATCGCCGCCGCCGCCGCCACTGTGCGCTCGGGCAGCGCCGGCAGGTTGATGTGCGGACCGAGGGCGAACGCCGTCCCCCACGCGCACATCGCGCAGCTGGGGTCGAGCCGTGAGGCTTCGCGGAACGACGCCTCCGCCTCCTCGAGGTTGAAAGCGTGCATCCAGCGCAGCCCCTGGTCGAAGTAACGCTGCGCCTCGGGGCGGTAGGTGGTGACCGGCAGGTGCGCCGAGCCCAGCCCGTCGTAGAGCCGCGCCACAGCCGCCGGCGCTGCGGCGGCGGGAACGGGAGCGTCGTGCGCCTCGTGCTGCGCGCGGAGCGGTAGCGCGATGGTGGCGATCCAGACGGCGATCAGGCCAAGGAGCCGGCGGCGGCGGGAAGCGTCGACGGCGAGCGGCGATGGCGGCAGTGCATCGAGAGGCATCGCGTTCTCCCTCTACGGCAAGTGGCAAGCGTGGGCTGACGGTCGAACTCTACGGCGCTCCAGCCGCGCCGGATGTGTCGCGGCACACTGCGACATACACTCGCGCGGAACGCAAAGGAGCCACCCCCATGGCGATCGTCGACAGCCTTCTGCAGGAGCTCGAACAGGAAACGCAGACCACCCGCCGCGTCCTCGAGCGGGTACCGAACGACAAGCTGGGCTGGCGACCCGCCGCCAAGGCGCGCACGCTCGGCGAGCTGGCCCTTCACGTCGCGGCGGTGCCGGGCGCCGTCGCCGAGTTCGTCAGCGCCCCGTCGCCCGCGCAGGCGCCGCAGTTCGTCGACCCCAGCCCGCAGAGCGCGGCGGAGCTGGTGCCGGCGCTCGAGCAGAGCGTCGCCAAGGCGAAGCAGCTTCTCGGCGGCATGGACGACGCCACCGTCACCGCGCCGTGGACGATGATGCAGGGCAACCGCGAGCTCTTCACCCTCCCGCGGGTGGCGATGCTGCGCAGCATCATGCTCAACCACTGGTACCACCATCGCGGCCAGCTCACCGTCTACCTGCGGCTGCTGGGCGTGCCGATCCCCTCGATCTACGGCCCCAGCGCCGACGAGAACCCCTTCGCCTGAGGTGCATGTGGCAGCGCGTCGTACCCTGCTCTCGATCATCGCGGCGAGCTTGATGGTGATCGCGCTCGCCAGCGCGGCGCTGCTCTGGCTGCGCATCTCCGGCGAAGAGACCGCCGAGGTCACCGGCGCCGAGGGTGAGGCGGCCGCCGAGTCGCCCCTCGCCGAGATCGCCACCGCCGTCGGCATCGACGAGGACGACTGCGGCCGCGACGTGCTCTACGCCGCCACCGGCGGCATCACCGGCAACGCCGAGGGCAAGAGCCCGGTGGAGAACCCGCGGGCGCGCTTCTCGCTCAAGTTCAAGGACGAGGTGAGCCCGTACAGCTTGATCTCGACCTTCGTGCTGCCCGGCGAGCAGCTCGAGGTCGAGGCCGTCTTCACCGACCAGCCGATGGCGCTCGAGGCCTCGGTGGGAGCGGGCGACCTGGTGCAGGTGGCGCCCGACCGCTGGCGTTGGACGGCGCCGGCGGAGAGCGGCGTGCACTGCCTCGCCGTCCGCGAGACCGGCGCGGCGGAGAGCACCTGCCTGAACGCCTTCGTCATGGTGCCGTATCACGGCGAGGACGAGATCAACGGCTACCGCATCGGCCACTACCAGCGCACTCCGCTCGAGGGGCAGGCCGCCTACGCCATGCCGCCGGGGCTCGTCGAGGTGACGCGGGAGAACCTCGGCACCTGGGTGTCGCCGCACTTCCGGCTGGCGCAGTTCGTCGGCAAGCAGAAGAGCGACTACCCGAAGTACGTCGTCCTGCGCACGCGGCTGCTGCTCAAGCTCGAGGCCGTGCTCGAGGAGCTGCGCGAGCGCGGCGTCGCCTCCGACACGCTCTTCGTCATGAGCGGCTACCGGACGCCGCACTACAACGCCTCCATCGGCAACAAGACCAAGTACAGCCGCCACTCCTACGGCGACGCCGCCGACGTCTTCGTCGACCGCGACGGCGACGGCCGCATGGACGACATCAGCGGCGACGGCCGCGCCGATCTCGACGACGCCCTGCTGATCTACGGCATGGTCGACGGGCTGTCGAGGGACACCTGGTTCGAGCCCTTCGAGGGCGGCCTCGGCATCTACCCACCCAACCCCCGCTTCGGCCCCATGGTGCACATGGACACGCGCGGGCAGAAGACGAGGTGGAAAGGGTAGCCCTGCGCCAGCTCGCCGCCGTGTCGCGCGCCCAAGACGACGACGCCCGCCACGCCGCGAGAGCGTGGCGGGCGCGGTCGAGATGCGACGTCGTGCGACCTCAGCTCGGCTTCGTGATGCAGAGGCTGTAGCTGCCCGAGCCGCTGTATGAGTAGATCCGCCAGTAGTAGTACCCGGCGGTGCCGCTGTAGTTGATCGACTCCGTCGAAGTTGCGCCCTCGGAGCGCGCGACGATCACCCACGTGCTGCCGTTCCACTTGTAGAGATAGAGGTCGAAGTCGGCGCTTCCCGGGCCGCTCAGCGTGGCGGTGTGGGCGCCGCTGGTGGTGCTCTGGTAGTAGGTGCCGTTGGGCTGGATGGCCGCCGAGCCGGTGCCGGAGAGCGTGCCGGAGTAGGTGGTGCAGCTGCCGCCACCACCGCCGGTGTCGCAGGTGCCCAGGCAGCTCGCAGCGTTGAAACGCGACCGGATGGTGCTGCCCGGCTGCGGCCCGAAGCCGTTGTTGAAGTTGATGCCGGGGTTACCCGAGAGATGGCAGTAGCTCATGATGGTGCCGCCGCCCGAGGGCAGGCCGGGACGCGAGCAAGTGCCCTCGGGGGCCGAGCAGCCGTCGATCGCCGTGTTGTTGCCGTTCCACACGCAGGCGTGGGTGTGGCGCGAGCCGAAGAGGTGCCCCATCTCGTGGGTGAACACCTGCACCGTCCACGAGAAGGTGGGGACGTTCGAGTAGCTGCTGTTGACACCGCTGAAGCACTGGCGGTTGTCGATGTTGGAGTTGCAAAAGGCGCTGAAGCCGGCGGCGATGCCGCCGCCGCCGTGGAAGGCGACGAGGTGGCCGACGTCGCCGTTGAACGAGTTGCGGTAGGACTGGAACCCCGACAGCATCGTGCTCGAGCTGCCGGTGTCGCTGTAGGGATCGTTGCTCGTCCACACGTAGACCTGCGACAGCGAGATGGGGATCGACTCGTTGGAGTACAGCACTGCCGACTGGTTGAAGAAGCCGGTGACGTAGTTGGTCACCGCCGACGAGCTGCCCTTGTTCTGGTAGATGTCGTAGGCGGCCTCGACGTAGACCCTGACGCACTTGACGATGGCCTTGTCGGCCTTGTCGAGAGCGCTCGCCGAGACCCCTGGAGCGGCGAGGAAGTCGAGCCCGTCGGGCACCGCCGAGACTCGAGCGCCGCGGCGGCCGTCGTCGTCGCCGTCGTCCTCGGTGGCGCAGGTGAAGTCGTGGTGCGCGTCGATGATGCGCGACGGGTAGACGATGTGGTCGCCCTTGGGGTTCTGTCCCAGCAGCCGGCCGATCACCACGGTGCCGTCGCCCTCGGTGAAGTACGAGCCCATCACCTCGTCGCGGAAGACGCTCACCGCGGCGTGCGAGTCGGGGTCGCCCTTGATCTTGCCGCGGTAGTGCACGCCGGGCTCGTAGGGCACTGCCTGGCCGTTGCTGTCGCTGGTCACCACCTTGAAGTCGGCGGTGGTGACGTCGACGCGCACCAGCTCGAGGTCGACGCGGCCACCCGACACCTCCACCGGCAGGGTGAAGCTGTCGGGCGGCTGGCGCAGGAAGCGCTTGACGGCGGCCGGGTTGGGGCGGTGCACGACGCTCTCGCGCGCCAGATCGTCGGCCACACCGCGCGCCTTGGCGTCGATCTGACGGTCGGCGACGAGCAGGTTGGCGACGTCGAAGCGCGCCCCCTCGGCGCGGACCGCCTCCACCAACGTCGCCGGCTTCATCGCCTTGGCGGCACAGGTGTCGGCGAGGACGGCGGCCGAGGCCGGGGTGGCGGCCAGGGCGAGGGCGAGGCCGGCGGCGCAGCGCAGAGCGGTCGCGAGGTGACGCGAGACGGGGTACCTCATGCTGGCTCTCTCCTAGGACAGCGGTTAAAGGGTCGGTGCGCGGGCACCACGCTGAGCAAGAGCCGGGCCGACCGGGCGTGGATCAGCCAAATCGAACGGGGCCAAATAGTTGCGTGACGGCGGGCGGTGGAGCCCGGACCGCAGGTGGATCAGTCCCTAACCCGTTCGGGGGTCATTCCTCGGCCCACGAACGCGCGCAGATCCGCACCGCTGCGGCCGAGCGGCGCAGCGGAACGGTGGCGATTCGATGCGCTCAGCGCGGAGCCGGATCGAGCGGCCCGTGGTCGCTCAGGGGCTTCGCGCGCTCGCGCTTCTTGAGCGGCGAGGTGTGCTCGCCGCGGTAATCCAGCAGGTCCTGCGCGGTCACCGCCATGCAAGCGTTAGGTACCAGGCCCGGGTCCGCCGCCAGCTCGCGGCGCAGCTTGCTGGAGCAGACGTCCGGCGCGTCCTGGAACCGCGCCTCGCGATCGGCGAAGGCCTGGTGCGGGATCAGCAGCACGAACTCGCGCGACGACAGCCCGTCTGCCACGTGCATGGTGTACTCGCGTCCGCGCGTGGTGGCGCGGAAGCCCCCGTAGCGCACGATCACGTTGCGCGACGGTTGCGGAGCCGCGTCGATCGACGCGATCAGCGCGTCGGAGGAGGGCTCGGAGCTCCAGCGCACCCCCGCCGAGGAGGCGACCGGCGCCGACGATAGCTTGGGCATGGGTTCCCCAGTTCAGGTGGTTGACCACGGACACCCTATCCCGAATCGCGATGCGCCGCTTGCCGGGGTGTCACCAGCCGACCGAAAGCACTTCGTCCGCACTCTTGTAGACGAAGCCCAGCGCCGCCGCGAAGCTGCGGTCGGTGACATCGCGTCCGACGTAGATCGAGCGCGACGGGTCGAGGCGGTGGCGTGCGATCAGCTCGACGCCGAGACCGGGGAGCGGCTTGCGGCACCAGCAGCGGGCAGGGCCGGCGCCGTGCGGGCAGTCGAGGAGATCGACGTCGCCGCCGAGCAGCTCCGCCGTGCGGGTCTGGATGGCATCGAGCGCCTCGCGGCTCAGCGTGCCGTCGGCGACCTCCGGGTGCCACGAGAGCCCGGCGACCACGAAGCCTTCACGGCGGTACCTCGCGAGCGCCTCGGCGGCGCCGGGCGCGATCTCCACGTCTTCGGCCGAGACTGGCGCGCGGGCGCCGCTGCGGCTTCGGCGCAGCGCGCCGTCGAGCCAGTAGATCAGCGCCCGGCCGGTGTGCGCAGGGTCGCGGCGGCGCACGAAGGGCACCGGCTCCACCGCGGCGAAACCCTCGTCGAGCTCGGGCGGCTCGAATTCGCGCTGGTAGCGGTAGAGCACGTCGGGCCGCAGGGGCACGGCGTCCGTCGTCTCGCCGAGCAACGTCCGCGTCGCGACGTTGACCTGGGCGTCGGCGAGCGACGTGGTGAGCCACAGACAGCGCACCGGCGCGCCGTGCGACGCGGCGACCTCGACCACCTCGTTGCGGGACGCGCGCGTCGCGTAAGTGTTGTCGAGGACGACGCGCCGCTGCCCCGAGACGAGCAGCGCGTCGAGCGCGGGCAGGAGGTCGCGCAGCCGCCCGCCGCGCAGGTCGCGGGAGAGGCGCGCGTAGCCGCGCGCGGTGAGCTCCGCGGCGAGGCTGCTCTTGCCGGCGCCGGGCATGCCGATGATCAGCACCACTTCGCCGTCGCCGCTGGCTGCGCTCGGACGCGAGCGGCGCGGCTCGCGGAGCTGGCGTCCGGCCGGAAAGCGTTCGTCGAGCTCGGCCCGATCGGCGTCGTCGAGGGCCAGCGTCGCGGCGCGGGCAACCGCGGCCGCGGTCGACGGCTGCGTCGGTCCCGGCAGCGGCACCACCACGGGTGAGAGGCCGGTCAACCAGGCGAGCGTCACCTCCCAGGGAGTCGCGCCGTGGCGGTCGGCCACCCGCCGCAGCACGGCGTCGCGGCCGATCCGCCGCGCCCCCTCGACGCCGCCGAACGGCCGACAGGCGAGCAGCCGGATGCCGCGCGCCGCGCACTCCTGCACGAGGCCGCCGCGCAGCGCGCCGTCCCGCCACGGGCTGAGCTCGACCTGCACCGCGGCGATCGGAGCCAGCTCCAGCGCCTCGCGCAGCTGCGGCAGCGAGACGTTGCACAGGCCGATCTCGGCGATCCAACCGTCGCGCTGCAGCGCCGCGAAGGCGCGCACGCTGGTCGCCAACGGGACGCGCGGATCGGGCGCGTGCAGCTGGTAGAGGTCGAGGCGGTCGACGCCGAGGGCGCTCCGGCTCGCCGCGCAGGCGGCGGCGAGGTGGCGGGCGCGCCCGTCCGGGACCCAGCGGCCACCGGGGCGCGTGAGCCCACCCTTGGTGGCGACGCGTACCTGCGCCCTGTCGCCCGACCAACTCGCCAGCGCGCGGGCGATCAGGCGCTCGTTGTGGCCGAGCGCGCGATCCTCGGGCGCGTAGACGTCGGCGGTGTCGAGCAGCGTGACGCCGGCGTCGAGCGCCGCGTGGAGCACGGCCATCGCCCGCGCCTCGTCGCCGTCGCCCGCCGTCGACAACCGCATGCAGCCGATGGCGAGGTGCCGGGCCTCGGCGGCGGGCCGGGCCGGCGACGGCTGCCCCTGCTCGCTGACCACTTCCATGACAGCGACTCTGGCATGCCCGGCAGCAGTTGGGCCACGAGCCGCACCTCCGCTTGTAAGAGGGAAACGGTGGTCTTGGGCCGCGCGCTGCCGCGAGAGCTACGATGCTCCGCGAGGAGGACAGACGATGGCCAAGCGCGTGGGCGTGATCGGGTCGAGCGTCGTAGGGCGCG
>CAWDWV010000001.1:0-134291 GCA_963806095.1 Thermoanaerobaculia bacterium | reverse complement strand
GCGTAGCGCATGTACTTCTCGAGGTTCTTCTCGTCGTGGCAGACGACCATGGCGCGGCCGCCGAGCACGTAGCTCGGCCGCACCATCACCGGGAAGCCGATGCGGCGCGCCACCAGCAGCGCCTCTTCGAAGGTGCGCGCGTTGCCGTGCTCGGGGGCGGCGATCCCCTCCTCGCGCAAGAGAGCGCCGAAGCGCTCGCGGTCCTCGGCGAGGTCGATGGCGTCCGGCGTGGTGCCGAGGATGGGAACCCCCGCCGCCGCCAGCCCGCGCGCGAGCTTGAGCGGCGTCTGCCCGCCGAGCTGCACGACGACCCCCACCGGCTTCTCGCGCTCGACGATCGACAGCACGTGCTCGAGCGTCAGGGGCTCGAAGTACAACCGGTCCGAGGTGTCGTAGTCGGTCGACACCGTCTCCGGGTTGCAGTTGACCATCACCGTCTCGTAGCCCATCTTGCGCAGCGCGAACGCCGCGTGCACGCAGCAGTAGTCGAACTCGATGCCCTGGCCGATGCGGTTGGGGCCCGAGCCGAGGATCAACACCTTCTGGCGGTCGGAGGCGTCCACTTCGTCCTCGTCGCCGAAGGTCGAGTAGAGGTAGGGCGTCGTCGCCGGGAACTCGGCGGCGCAGGTGTCGACGCGCTTGTAGACGCGCCGCACGCCGGCCTCGATGCGGCGCTCGCGGACGTTCGCCTCCTTGCCCGACAGCAGCTCGGCGATGCGGGCGTCGGAGAGCCCCGCCCCCTTGCCGCGGCGCAGCACCTCGGCGGGCACCGAGGCCTCGTCCCAGCAGGCGATCTCGGCCTCGAGCTCGACCACCCCCTGGATCTCGCGCAGGAACCAGGGGTCGATGTGCGACACGGCTGACACCTCGGCGACCGTCCACCCCTGGCGCAGCGCCGCGAACACCGCGAAGAGCCGCTCCCAGTTGGGCACCGAGAGGCGCCGCCGCAGCCGCACCGGGTCCGACATCCGCCGCTCGCGCTCGGCCATCTTGCCGTCGAGCTCGAGGGCGGCGAGCCCCTTCATCAGCGCTTCCTGGAAGGTGCCGCCAAGCGCCATCACCTCGCCCACCGACTTCATCGCCGTGCCCAGCGTCGACGGCGTGTCGGGGAACTTCTCGAACGCCCAGCGCGGGATCTTCACCACCGTGTAGTCGAGCGACGGCTCGAAGGCCGCCTGGGTCTTGCCGCCGGTGATGGTGTTGGGGATCTCGTCGAGGGTGTAGCCGACGGCGAGCAGCGCGGCGATCTTGGCGATCGGGAACCCCGTCGCCTTCGAAGCCAGCGCCGAGCTGCGCGAGACGCGCGGGTTCATCTCGATGACGACGCGCTCGCCGGTCTTGGGATCCACCGCGAACTGGATGTTGCTGCCGCCGGTGGCGACGCCGACGCGGCGGATCACCGTGAAGGCGTCGTCGCGCATCGCCTGGTACTCGCGGTCGGAGAGCGTCTGCTGCGGCGCCACGGTGATCGAGTCTCCCGTGTGCACGCCCATGGCGTCGACGTTCTCCACCGAGCAGACGACGATGCAGTTGTCGAGGTGGTCGCGCATCACCTCGAGCTCGAACTCCTTCCAGCCCAGCACCGACTGCTCCATCAGCACGCGGTGTACCGGTGAGGCGGCGAGTGCCGCGCGCAGCACCTCGTCGAGCTCGTCGCGGTTGTAGACGACGCCGCCTCCTTCGCCGCCGAGGGTGAAGCTGGGGCGGATGATGAGCGGCAGGCCGAGATCGTCGGCGATCTTGCCCGCCTCCTCCATCGAGGTGGCGTAGCCGCTCTGCGGCACGGCGAGGCCGACCTCCTCCATCGCCTGCTTGAAGAGCAGGCGGTCCTCGCCCAGGCGCAGCGCGGCGGCGCTGGCGCCGAGCAGCTCGATGCCGAGCTCGGCGAGCACGCCCGACTCGTCGAGGGCGAGGGCGAGGTTGATGCCGGTCTGGCCGCCGACGGTGGGGAGGATGGCGTCGGGGCGCTCCTGGCGGACGATGCGCTCGACCACCTCCGGGACCAGCGGCTCGACGTAGGTGGCGTCGGCCAGCTCGGGGTCGGTCATGATCGTCGCCGGGTTTGAGTTGACGAGGATGACGCGATACCCCTCGGCGCGCAGCGCGCGGCACGCCTGGGTGCCCGAGTAGTCGAACTCGCACGCCTGCCCGATGACGATCGGGCCCGAGCCGAGGATGAGGATGGACTTGAGGTCGTCGCGGCGGGGCAAGGGGGCGCTCCGGGAGCGGCGGGTCGCGCGTCGGCCGCGCAGCATAGCAGCGGCGGCAGCGCCGCGGGCCCGCGGGCGACGCGTCAGCTGAGACGCGAGGATCGTCGGCCCCGTGCCGCTGTCGCCGCCACGGCGCGGCGACCAGGCGGGTCGCGGGGCTCGTGCGCGACACCGGAGTGTCACAACGGTGCAGGCGCCCGGCGCGACGCTACGGTGCTAGCCTCCGCGAGCGTCACCGCCACATTCCCAAACGCGGCTCGCCGGGCGTCGAGCCGCCTCCGATCGCCGGGCGTCGCTCGCGATGCTCGGCATCCCATGGAGGGAGCACCATGCCAGCCGACCCGTCTTCCAGCCTCCCACGCGAGCAGGCCGACTTCGTCGTCGTCGGTGCCGGCTTCGCCGGCCTCACCGCCGCGCTGCGCCTCAGCAAGCACGGCACGGTGATCGTGCTCGAGGCGCGCGACCGCGTCGGCGGCCGCGTCTACACGGGCCACTTGAAGGACGGCACTTGGCTCGATTTCGGCGGCACCTGGTTCGGCCCCGACCAGAGCCATGCCTACTGTCTCGCCGAGGAGATGGGGATTGGTACCTATCCGACCTACGTCAAGGGCGATTCCGCCGCCGTTCTCGCGGATGGCAAGGTCATCTGGAAGGCGAGCGACTTCACGCTCGCCGAGCTGTGCAACGTCGCCGACACCGCCGCCGTCTCGGGGGCGGCGCTGGCGGAATTCGTGGCGATGTACGAAGAGCTGCCGCCCGACCTGCCGTGGACGGCGCCCAGCGCTCACCACTGGGACCGCCAGACCTTCGCCGCCTGGTTGAACGGCCAGCGCGACGGCGAAGACGCGGCCCTGCTGACGCCCCTGGTCACCTTGATGGAGGGGTTCTTCTGCTGCGACCTCGCGGAGGTCTCGCTGCTCGACGCGCTCTACCTGATCCGCTCGCACCACGGCATCCTGCAGATCACCGGCACCACGGGCGGCGACCAGCAGGACCGCATCAAGGGCGGCGCGCAGGCGATCGCCGACGAGATGTGCCGGCGCCTGGGCGACGCCGTGCGCTTGTGCTCCCCCGTGCGGCGGATCACCCAGGACAAGGACGGTGTCGAGGTGGAGTCGGAAACGGTGGTGGTGCGCGCCAAGCGCGCCGTCGTCGCCATGCCGCCGGCGGTGTCGGGCCGCATCCAGTACGAGCCGCCGCTGCCCGCGGCGCGGGCGATGCTCACCGAGCGCGTGCCGTTCGGCGAGATCATCAAGGTCCTGGTCGCTTACGACGATGCGTTCTGGCGCCATGAAGGGCGCAGCGGTCAGTCGATCGCGATCGCCGACCCGGTGGGGATCACCTACGACGGTTGCACCGACGCCGACGACCCCAAGCCGGGGCTGCTCATCGCCTTCGTCTTCGGCCGCCATGCGCGCACGCTAGCGCTGCTGAGCTGCGAGGACCGCCGGCAGCGGATCCTCGACTCCTTGGTGCATCGGTTCGGCCCCAAGGCGGCGAAGCCGATCGACAAGGGCTACTTCGAGCACGACTGGTCGACCGACCCGTGGTCGGGCGGGGGCATGATCGCCCACTTCCCGCCCGGTGTGCTCACCAACTTCGGCCCCGCGTTGCGCGAGCCCTGTGACTCGATCTATTGGGCCGGCAGCGAGAGCTCTTCGGCGTTTCACTGCTCGATCAACGCCGCCATCGAATCGGGCGAGCGCGCGGCGGCGCAGATCGTCGAGGCGATGGGCGGCCGGCCGCACCCCCCACCAGGCTGAGCTGCCCGCGATCAGGGCGGCGCCGGCAGGTCGAGCGGCCAGCGGTACGCCTGCCCGGTGGCGAGCGGGCCGCCGGTCTCGATCAGCGGCAACGGCTTCATCGCGTAGGTGGCGAAGCCGCCGCTCACGTACACCGTCGGCGACTGCGCCTGCGCGTCGATGCGCACCTCGACCGCGTGCTGGCCGTCGGCGACGCCGTCGAGGTTCTTGCTGAACACCACCGCCACCTCGGGCCGCGACTGCCGGAACTGCGCCACCGCCTTGCCGTCGAACAGCAGCGTGGCGCCGAGGATCGCCGCCTGCTCGTCGGGCTGCTCGATCTTGACGTCCAGGACGAGGATCCGGCCAGTGGACGGCGGTGGTGGCGTGTTGCCGCCGCCGCAGGCGAGGAGGGGCAGGAACAGCAGCGCGGCGGCGAGGAAACGTCGCATCGAAGGCGCCATCCTAGTCGAGCCGGGAATCCTCGTGCGCGGCGCGGGCCTCAGCAGACCCGCCGCAGGAACTCGTCGAAGATGTCGCTCGCGTCGTGCGGTCCCGGCGCCGCCTCGGGATGGTATTGCGCCGAGATCACGGGCTTGCCGTCGACGGCGAACGCTTCGACCGTGCCGTCGTTGAGGTTGACCTGGGTGACGCGACACCCGGCCGGCAGGGTCTCCGGCACCACCGCGAAGCCGTGGTTCTGGCTGGTGATGAGGGTCTTGCCGGAGTCGAGGTCCTTGACCGGCTGGTTGCCGCCGTGGTGGCCGAACTTGAGCTTGAAGGTCTTGGCGCCCAAGGCGAGGCCGAGCAGCTGGTGGCCGAGGCAGATGCCGAGCACCGGCACCTCCGCGTCGAGCAGCCGTCGCACTTCGCGAATGGGGCCGTGCAGGGTCTCGGGGTCGCCAGGGCCATTGCCGAGCACGACGCCGTCGACGCGCAGCGCCTCGCACGCGCTCGGCCGGGGTGTCCGAGGGCAGCACTGAGAGACGCGCGCCGCGCGCGGCGAGCGAGCGCAGGATGTTGGTCTTGATGCCGAAGTCGTAGACCGCGAGGTGGCAGCGCTGCGGCACCGTCGCCACCATCTCCCACGGCTCCTTGCACGACGCTTGGTGCGCCAGCTCGCGCCCTTCCATCAGCGGGAACGCCGCGAGCTCCTCGAGCAACGCCGGCACGTCGCTGCGCTCGCTGGTGAGCACGCCGCGCAGCGCCCCCTTCTCGCGCAGCCGCCGCACCAGGGCGCGGGTGTCGATGCCGTCGAGGGCCGGCGAGCTCGTGGCGGCGCAGGTACTCGATGAGCCCTTCGCTCGCGCGGTGCGACGACGGTACCGCGGTGGCACGGCGGACGACCAGCCCCTCGACCCAGGGCTTGCCCGACTCCTCGTCGTGCGGCGCCACGCCGTAGTTGCCGATGTGCGGCTGCGTCAGCACGACGATCTGCCCGAGGTAGGAGGGGTCGGTGAGGATCTCCTGGTAGCCGGTCATCGAGGTGTTGAAGACCACCTCGCCGAAGCGGGTGCCGGGCGAGACGCTGCGGCCGTGGAAGACGGTGCCGTCCTCGAGCGCCAGCAGCGCCGTGCGGCTGGCGCCGATCACGCGCCTTCCTCGCCGGCGGGCGGCGCATCGAGGCGCTTGCGCAGCCGCACGCGCTCGCTCGCCTCCTCGTAGCCGTGCCGCCGGTGCAGCGCGCGGCCGGCCGCGTTGTCGACGCGCGCGTCTGCCGTGATGGTGCGGCAACCGCGGGCGCTCGCCCACGCCTCCGCGGCGGCGAGCAGGGCGTCGCCGACGCCGCGCCCGCGCTCTTCGGGGTCGACGTAGAGCGCCTCGACGAAGCCCACCGGGGACCCCGCGCACTCCTCGCGCCACGGACGCAACGCCACCTCGACGAAGCCGGCGAGCCGCTCGCCGTCAGCGGGAGAGACGAACACCGCGGCGCGGTCGGCGTCGGCGAGCACGGTGCCCATCTCGAGCTCGTGCTGCTCGGCGGCGCAGTCGGGCCACAGCGCCTGGCGCAGGCGCAGCCATTCGGCCTGGTCCCTTTCCTCGGGCATGCGAAGGGCAGGCGAGGACATCGCCCGCATTCTAACGGCGGGGTGCCGCCGGGGCGCTACACGTTGCGCAGGATCCAGCGCGCCTGCGCCATCCGCCGCTGCACGCTGCGCACGCGGCGCTGGTAGCCGCGGCTCTTGGCGCCCGGGTGCCAGCTGCTCGGCCGCGACAGCCCCGCCGCGAGCTGCGCCGACTGCGCCGCCGAGAGCCCTCCCGCGCCTCTGCCGAAGTAGCGCCGCGCCGCCGCCTCGGCGCCGTAGGTGCCGGGCCCGAGCTCGGCGACGTTGAGGTACAGCTCGAGGATGCGCCGCTTGGAGAGCGCGCGCTCGAGCTGCCAGGTGAGGATCGCCTCCTTCACCTTGCGCAGCGGGTTGTAAGAGGGGCTGAGCCAGAGGTTCTTCGCCACCTGCTGGCTGATGGTGGAGGCGCCGCGCGGCAGCTCCTTTTCCTCCCAGGCGTCGCGCAGCGAGGCCTGCAGCTCGTGCGACGAGAAGCCGTGGTGGTCGAAGAACTCCATGTCCTCGGCAGCCACCACCGCGTGCTTGAGGTGGCGCGAGATATGGCGGTAGGCGATCCAGCGGTGGCGCGGCGGCGGCAGCCCGTCGCGCTTGGCGCGGGCACGATAGCGGTCGATGAAAGCGCTGCTTTTCGGGTCGTGGTCGGCGTACCAGGCGACGTCGGGCCAGGTGACCGCCTCCCACACCAGGTAGACGACGGCGAAGATGGCGAACGCCCACAGGCAGCCGCTGAGCCGGCGGCGCCGCGGCTTCGCCTCGGCACCCGCGTCGCCGGCGGCGGGGGGCGGCAGGTGTGCCGACGGCACGTTGGCCGACGGCACGGGGGCCGACGGCACGGGGCCCGGGCTCGTGACGGCGGGAGCGGGATCCAACGTCGAACCTCCGGTGGAAGGGCGCTCATCGTACGCTAGGCGCATGCACCGACGCGCGCGGCGGCGGCGGTCGGAGGCCGGCGCCGTCCTCATCGAGGCGCTGGTCGCCGCCGCGATCGTCGCCATCGCGCTCTTCTTCGTCATCGGCCTGCTCGCCCACGAGGCGAGGCTCACCGCCCGCGCCGCTGGGCAGCACGATGCCTACGTGCTGCTCGAGGCGGCGCTCGAGGGGATCCGCGCCGGCGCGGTGCCCCTCGTCGAAGGAAAGACCGCCTACGAGGACCCGGTGCCGCCGTGGCTGCCCATTCCGGTGCGCCGCGGTGCCGTGCTCTGGATCGAGGTGACGACCGTCGGCAATCCGCCCGTCAAGAACCTCCGGCAGGTGACGGCGACCGTGCGCTACCGCGCCGGGCGCGACATCCTTTTTCGCAGCGTGACGACGCGGATGTGGCAGCCGTGAGCGCGCGGCGCAAGGTCCAGGGGGGCCAGGCCGGCTTCACCCTCGTCGAGCTCGTCGTCGCCACCGCCGTGCTGCTGTTCGCCGTGCTGCTCGCCTGCGAGCTTTTCGACGAGAGCGGACGCCTGCTCCACCACTCCGTGCGCCGCGCCCTCGACCCCTCCGACCTCATCGCCGCCGAGCTGCTGCGCAACGACCTGCGCGGCTCGGCGGCGCCGGGCATCGTCGCTCTGCGGTTCGAGCACTCGGAGCTGGAGCTGCTGACCGAGGCCGACGGCAAGGTGGTGTGGATGCGCAGCGACGACGGCGTCCTCGTGCGCCAGGCGGGCGGTGTCGAGCACGGCTACGTCCAAGGGGTGCGCAGCTTCCGCTGGCGCCCGCTCGGCGATGCCGTCGAGGTGTGGGTGGAGTACCGCGCCAGCTCGCCCTACCTGCGCCAGCTCGCGGGCTCGCTGCCGAAGAGCGATCCGGGGGTGGACGAAGAGATCCACTTGGTGGTGGTGACGCGCGGCGGGGGCGCGGCGCAGCGGTGGTGAGCGCCACGCTCCCCGCCCCGCAACTGAACCGCCGGCGCGAGCGACGCGGCGAGCGCGGCCAGTCCCTGCTCTTCGCGCTGCTCGCGCTGTTCATCTGCTCGATGGCGGCCGCTTTCGTCGCCGAGGACATCATCCTGCGCGAGAAGGCGCAGCAGGAGGAGGCCGCGCGCTTCCACCTGCGCGCGCTGCTCGACGGCGCCCTCGCCGACGCGCTCGCCCGGCTCGCCGAGGGGCGGTCATTGGAGAGCGAGGAGCGCTGGGGCGCCGGCTTCACCTCCGTCGAGCGCCGGCCCGGCGAGGAGGGCGAGTTCGAGGTGATCCTGCGCGTGAACGCCACCTACTTGACGCGGCGCGGCGCGGCCGAGGCGGTGGTGCTGATCGAGCCGCAGGTGATGGTGCTCTCCTGGCGGCGCGTCCACCCCGGCGGCTAGGAAGGGCCGGTTCGCGGCGCCCCCTGCCCCTGGAGGGGCAGGGGGATGGGGGGATAGGGGTGGGATGAAACCCAGGGGCGGGGGTCGGGAGGGCGGCGGCAGCGGGCTTCGCCCGCGGGGGGGGTGGGCTCAGGTGAAGTCGTCGTCGTCGATCTCTGCGGCGGCTTCGTTGCCGGCGATGCGGGCGAGCGCCGAGCGGGCGGCGAAGGCGAGCTCGGCGTCGGCGCTTTGGGCGAGCTCGCGCAGCGGCACCAGCGCTTCGCGGTCGCCGAGCAAGCCGAGCGACTCCATGGCCGCCATGCGGACCCGCCCCTCCTCGTCGGCGGCGCGCGCCAACGCCAGCAGCCGCGGCGCCGCCTCGTGGCAGCCGGCGTCGCCGGCGGCGCGCGCCGCGCCGAGCCGGATCTGCGGCGCGCGCGCGCGCAGCGCCTCCACCAGCTCGTCGCAGAAGCCGGGCAGGCGCGCCATGCAGTCGACGGCGGTCGTCCGCCACTCGGCGTCGCCGCTCGCCCACGCCGCGCGCACCGCCCCTTCTTGCCACCACTCGGGCGCGTGCGAGGCGGTCTCCAGCGCCGCCCGGCGGACGCCCTTCGGCGCCGCGCTGTCGAAGTAGAGGAGCTTCAGCGCCTGGCCCACCGCGTCAGCGGCAGCCGGCGAGATCGGCGCCGTCACCGGGTCGCCGCTCGCCGCCGCGGCGGCGACGCCGAGGCCGGACGCCAGCGAGCGCGCCGCCGCCGCGCGCACCTCCTCGTCCGCGTCGCCGCGCGCCACGTCCAGCGCCAGCGCCGCGAGCGCGTCGTCGAGCGACTGGGCCAGCATCTCGAGCGCCTCCAGGCGCACCTCGCGGTCGTCGCTCTCGAGGCTCTCGACGAGCACGGCGCGCGACTCGGCCGGCATCTCCCACCTGCGATCGGCGAGACGGTCGGCGGCCAGCTCGTCGAGCGCCGACTGCGGCTCGTCGTCGTCCTCGTCGTCGCGCATCCGCATCAAGCATAGTCGTCGGCGTTGCGCCTACGGGCAGCTCCGAGCGCGTGTGCGGGAGCAGACCGGAGACCCGCTGGTAAGATTTCCGCCGTGACCGCCGAGGTTTCCGGCTCCCCGCTCGCCCCGCGCCACGCCACCGTCGGCGTGCGCATCGGCGCGCTCACCGTCGGCGGCGGCGCCCCGGTGGTGGTGCAGTCGATGACCAACACCGACACCGCCGACGCCGCGGGCACCGCCAAGCAGTGCATCGAGCTCGCCCAGGCGGGCTCGGAGATGGTGCGCATCACCGTCAACGTCGAGGAGGCGGCGCGCGCCGTCCCCGAGATCAAGCGGCGGCATGCTCGACGCCGGCTGCACGGCGCCGCTGATCGGCGACTTCCACTACAACGGCCACGTGCTGCTCGGCCGCCACCCCGACTGCGCCGCGGCGCTCGACAAGTACCGCATCAACCCCGGCAACGTCGGCTTCGGCAGCCGCCGCGACGAGCAGTTCGCCACCATCGTCAGGATCGCCGCCGAGCACGGCAAGCCGGTGCGCATCGGCGTCAACGGCGGGTCGCTCGACCAGGCGCTGGTGATGGCGAAGATGGAGGAGAACACCCGCGAGGAGCGCGGCCACTCGGCCGACGAGATCGTCGAGGAGTGCATGGTGATCTCCGCCCTCGACTCGACCGAGAAGGCGATCGCCCACGGCCTGCGCGAGGACCAGATCACCATCTCCTGCAAGGTGTCGCGGCCGGCGGGGCTGATCGCCGTCTACCGCGAGCTGGCGCGCCGCACGCGGCAGCCGCTGCACCTCGGCCTCACCGAGGCGGGGATGGGGATGAAGGGCATCGTCTGGTCGTCGGCGGCGCTTGCCGTGCTGCTCGGCGAAGGGATCGGCGACACCATCCGCATCTCGCTCACTCCGCGCCCGGGCGGCGACCGCCGCGAGGAGGTCTACGCCGCCTGCGAGCTGCTGCAGGCGCTCGGCCTGCGCAGCTTCGCGCCGGCGATCACCGCCTGCCCCGGCTGCGGCCGCACCACCTCGACCACTTTCCAGCAGCTCGCCGAGCGGATCCAAGAGTACGTGCGCGAGCGCATGCCGGAGTGGAAGGTGAAGTACCCGGGGGTCGAGGAGCTGCGGCTCGCGGTGATGGGCTGCGTCGTCAACGGCCCCGGCGAGAGCAAGGCGGCGCACATCGGCATCTCGCTGCCCGGCACCGGCGAGGCGCCCAACTGCCCGGTCTTCGTCGACGGCCAGCCCTTCGCCAAGCTGCGCGGCACCTACGACGAGCTCGCCGAGCAGTTCCAGCGGCTGGTCGAGGACTACGTGGCGGTCAAGTGGGGCAGCGGTCCGGCGCCGGTGGCGGTCGCCGACGCCGCCGCCGCTTCCGAACCGGCAGCCGCCGGCCGCTGAGGCGACGACGCATGCGCCCCGGCACCGTCGCGTCGTCGATCCTGGCGATCGTGCTTCTCGCGGCACCCGCGGTCGCTGCGCCTGAAGCCAAGTCCGCCGGCGGTGGCAAGGACAAGTCGGCTAGCGCGCTCATCCGGGAAGGCCAGTCGCTCCACGATGCCGGCCGCTACGACGAAGCCATCGCCCGCTACCGCCAGGCGCTCGTTCTCGAGCCCGGCAATTCGACGGCGCTCTACGAGCTCGCCTTCAGCTATCAGGCCGAGAAGGACGATGCGCACTGCCTCGAGGCGACGCGCGATGGACTGCGCAATCCCGGCAAGGAGGGGGCGCGGCTCTACACCCTGCACGGCAACTGCCTCGACGATTCGGGTCGCGCGGTAGATGCCGTGGCGACGTACCGCGAAGGTCTCGGCAAGCACCCGCACGACGGCCGCCTGCGCTACAACTACGCGGTCGCGCTGTGGCGGCAGAAGAAGGGAGAGGAGGCGATCCCCGAGCTGGTCACCACGATCGGCGACGAGCCCACCTACGACTCGCCCTACATGCTGCTCGCCGTCCTCCAGCACGAGCAGCAGCGCGACGTGCAGGCGCTCTTCGCCTTCCTGCGCTACCTGACGATCGACCGCGACTCCGAGCGCTCGCGGCGGGCCGCGATCCTGGCGGTCGACCTCTTCAAGCGGGGCGTCACCAGCAAGCCGGCAGGCAAGGACGAGAAGGCGCAGATCGAGGTCGCGATCACGCCCGACACCGTCGGCAGCGGCGGCGGCCTCTACCGCATGCTCGCCTTGTCGCGATCGCTGGCCGCGGCGTCCGTCTACAGCGGCGAGGGCAAGACCGACGCCGACCTCGTCGCCGGCGCGCTGGCGGCCTGGCTGGCCATCACCAGCGAGCTCTCGGCGTCTGCCGAGCACGCCGCGACGTCGCGGGAAGCGGAGTGGCGACTGGTCACCGCGCCGCTGCTCGCGCTCGATGAGCGCGACCTCGCCACCTTCGGCTACCTCGTCGCCGAGCGCGCCAACATCAGCGGCGCCGGCGACTGGATCAAGGCCAACGGCGCGGCGATGCGGCAGCTCGAGGCTGCCCTCGCTCCGGCGGCGACCGCCAAGCCCTGACAATCCGGCCGCGTGAGACCCGGGGGCCCCGCCGTGCGGCCTCAGAGCACGCGCGCGCGGACGACGAGGTCGGGGTCGCCCTGCTGGCGGCGCTCGAAGCGCAGCATGTCGTAGTAGCCGCAGCGCGCCGAGTCGGGGTAGCCCTTGCAGACGCCCGGTCGGTGCTCGTAGACGGTGCAACGGCGCGTCTCGAGATCGAGGAACGTGCAGGCGGTGCCGAAGAGCGGGTCCTTCTGGTGGCGGAGGATCACTTCGCCCGGCTCCTCTCCCGCCTCGGTGAAGCGGCGGCGCACCGTCGCGGGCAGCAGGCCGAAGTGCTTGCCGAGCCGCACCAGGTCGCGCGGCTCGACGGCGATGCGGGAGTAGGTGCAGCAGTAGGCGGGGCAGCGCGCGCAGTTGTAGTGGGTCTTGCTCACGGGCTTACTCCAGAAGCTCCTCGACTCCGACGGCAGGCACGACGGATGCCATGCCCGCGAAACCCGCCGCGCTCATCGCGCCGCCGCCGCATCCCGCTCGCAGACTACCGCCAGTTCCGCCAGCCCGCGCTCGAGGTCGCGGCCCATCGACTCTTCGATCACCGGCAGCGACAGCCGGCCCAGGAGCGTGCGGCCAAGGGTGCCGCGATCGGTCCAGGTCACCCGCGTGCCTCCCGCCGATGGTTCGAGCGCCAGAGTATCGCGAGCCCGGATCCGGCCGCGCTGGAAGGTCATGGTGAAGGCAAGCCGGCGCGGCGGCACGCTCTCGACGATGCGCAGCCGGCCGTCGCCGGTGGCTTTGCTGTCCCACGACACCTCGGCGCCGGCGCCGCGCGGCGGGCCGGCGTAGCGGAAGACGAGACCCGGGTAAGCGTCCTCGCGCCACGGCGACCAGGCCCGCCAGGCGCGCAGGTCGTCGAGCTGCGCGAAGACGCGTGCCGGCGGCGCCGCGACCTCGCGGTGGCGCACGACCTCCCACTTCGTCGGCAGCACGAAGAGCACGCCGAGGAAGACGAAGGCGGCGAGGCCGAGGAGGAGCCAGACGAGGCGCAGATAGCGACTCAGAACATTCCCAGCTGCAGCTTGGCGGCCTCGGTCATCATGTTGGGGTTCCAGGGCGGGTCGAAGACCACCTCGACCTCGGCCGCCGCGATCCCCGGCAGGCGCTCGACCTTGCGCTTGACGTCGTCGGCGAGCACCTGGCCCATGCCGCAGCCGGGGGCGGTGAGGGTCATCTTCACGTGCGCCTGCCGCTGCCCGGCGTCGTCGGCGTCGGAGAGGCTGCAGTCGTAGATCAGCCCGAGGTCGACGATGTTGACCGGGATCTCGGGGTCGAAGCAGGTGCGCAGCTGCCCCCACACCTGCTCCTCGAGCGGGCCGCCTTCGCCCTCGACGGGCGCCGCCGGCGGCTCCTTGCCGATGACGTCGGCGTCGCGGGCGTCGAGGCGCACCATCTGCCCGCGCGGCGTCACCAGCGTGTAGGTGTCGCCGAGGGCCTGGGCGATGCGCACCGACGTGCCCGCCGGCAGCTCGATCGGCGTGCCGTCGGGGATCTCGATCACCTGGCACTCGCGCTGGGTGATGACTTGCTCGGTGCCGTACATCGCACCGATGCTAGCAGGGGCGAGACGTGCGTCCGATTGCGAATGCTACCGTTGCGCGCCGTGCCGCCGGTCCTCCTCGCCCGCCTCACCGACCTCCCCGAGGGCGGCATGATCGGCCGCATCCACGGCAGCCACGAGATCGTCCTCGCCCGCGTGCGCGGCGAGGTCTTCGCCATGGACGACGTCTGCACCCACGCCGGCGCCTTCCTGCACGAAGGCGAGCTCGGGCGCGAGGGCGACTACTGCGTCACCTGCCCCTGGCACGACGCCCGTTTCGACTTCCGCACCGGCAAGGTCGAGCAGGACACGCCGTGGGCCGTCGACACGCGCACCTACGCGGTCGAGCTGCGCGGTGACGAGGTGTGGGTCGACCTGCCGTAGGCAGCGGCGCGACCTCGCTGTCGCGGATCGTCAGCGGATGTAGCCCAGCGAGTAGAGCTTCTCGAGCTCTTGGCGCCGCCGCTCGGGGTCGGGCGGTGCGGCGCTACGCGGGCGCGGCAGGCCGTCCCAGCTGCCGACGCGTGCGGCCGGGTGTCGCGCGACGAACGCCGGGTCGAGCGCGGCGGCGAGCACCCTTCCGTCGGCGTCGGCCGGAACCGGGATGCCGAGCAGGTAGAGCAGCGTCGGGTAGACGTCGAGCACGCCGGCCCGCGCGGGGAGCCGCCCGGCGCGCACCGGGCCGCCGTGCAGCAGCAGGATGCCGGGCGGGCCGTGGCGGTGCTGGGTGTCCATGCTGTGGAAGATGGTGGGGCTGTGGCCGTGGTCGGAAACCACCACCAGCACGGTGTCTGGCGCGAGGCGCGCGCGGAGGCGGCCGAGGAAAGCGTCGAGCTCGCGGTAGAAGCGCGCCATGCCGTCGTGCGAGGCGGCCTTCGTCGGGCCGACACCGAAGAACCGCGACGGCTCGTGGAAGCGCCACGCTTCGTGCTGCACGGCGTCGGGCTCGTGCGAGTAGAGGGTGAGCAGGTCCGGCTGCGCGTAGCGCCCCAGAAGGTCGAGCGTCACCGCGCCCTGCCAGGTGAAGTCGGGCAGGGTGAGGAAGCGGCCCTCGGCGGCGAGGAGCCCGGCAGGCCATGCTTGCAGCGCCGCCTCGTCGTGCCCGATGGCGCGCTTCGCCTTCCGCGCCTGCTGCCACAAGCCGTCGCTGCCGTAGCCGAGGAAGAAGCTCCGTGGGTCGCCGAGCACCGGCGCCGGGTACGAGTAGTAGTAGCCGTCGACGACGCCCACCGAGCGGCGAGCGGCGCTCGCCACCTCCCAGATCAGCGGCGCCGCGACCTGCGAGCGGTCGATCGGCTGCACCCGCGCGAGGCCGAGACGCTGCAGGCGCAGCGCCAGCTCCTTGAAAAACGTGCGGTGCACCGGGTAGACGCCGAAGGTCGCCTCGCTCATCCCCGCGAGGCGGATGGCGTAGAAGTCGTGGACGCCGTGAACGGCCGGGCGGCGGCCGGTGTAGATCGACGCCCAGATCACCGCCGAGTTGGAATCGGGGAAGGTGGCGAGTGGGCCCCAGCTGCCCTCCGCCATCAGCCGCGCGAGGTGGGGGAGCTCGCCGCGCTGCACCATCGGCAGGATGACGCGCCAGTCGGCGCCGTCGACGCCGACCGACCGCCACCCGCTGGCCGCCGCGCGCGCCGAAGGTGGCCGGCAGCGGCGGCTTCTCGCGCGGCGCCCCGCGGTGAGAGAGCGCGAGCGCCAGCTGGCCACCGACGAGCAGCAGGGCGAGGGTCGCGAGCAGGGTGCGGAGACGACCGCGGCGCGCCGCCGCGTGGCCGATGGCCAGCAGCAGCCACGCCATCGCTGCCGTCGCGGCGAGCACGACGAGCCCGCGCAGCACGAGGTAGCCGAGCATGGGCCAGGCCGTCTGCACCCAACGCGGCGCCTCGTCGTAGGTGAGGCCGTAACTGCTGGCGAGGAGCCAGAAGACGAAGTGGAAGGCGGCGCTCGCGAGCCAGAGGTCGCGGCGCAGTCCCGCGGCGGCGGCATCACGCGGGATCGTCGTCGCCGTCGCCGTCGCCGTCGCCGTCGCCGCAGTCGTCGCCGGAGCAGCGTCGCGAGCGCTCGTCGTCGCGGCCGTCCTCGTGGCGGTCGTCGCCGCACCGCGGACCCGTCGCACCAGGCGCAGCGCCGCCATCGCCGCGCCGGTCGCCACCGCCGCGCCGGCGCCGTAGAGCAGCAGGCACCAGCCGAGCAGCACCAGCGCGTCCCAGGTCCCGAGCGCGTTGTGCCGCGCATGCAGCAGCGCGATGGCGCCGCCGTAGAGCAACGCCCCCTGCGCGCCACCGATCGCCGCGCCGACGAGTGTCGGCCGCACCACCGCGGCGCGCGGGGCCGATGGCGGTGCGGGCGCTGGCGACTCGCCGTGGGCCGCAGCCGGCATCGGGGCCTCGCTCGGAGCGAGGGCGGAGGCGGGCATCCGGGCTGTATAGCACGCCGGCAGCGCGCTTTGCGGGCGCGCGTGCCCCGCCGGCAGCGCGCTTCGCGCGCCGGGCGGCCATAATCGCCAGCCGCGTGGACCTGCTCTTCCTCACCCAGACCTACCCGCGTACGCCCGAGGACACGGCAGGGCCGTTCATCCGCGAGCTGGCGCTGGCGCTCGTGCGCGGCGGCGACCGTGTGCGGGTGCTGGCGCCGCACGCTCGCGGCATCCCCTACCGGCGCGACGACGGCGGCGTCGACGTCGAGACCTTCCGCTACGCACCGGTGCCGCTCGAGCTGTTCGGCTACGGCAGGAGCCTCGCCGCCGACGAGCGCGTGCGCGGCGCCTCGCTGCTCGCGGCGCCGCTCTACGCCGCCGGAGCCTGGCGCGCGGTGCGGCGCGCGTTTCGGCAGCGGCGAGCCGACGCCATCCAGGCTCACTGGCTGCTCCCCAACGGCCCGCTCGCCCGCGGCCTCGCCGCGCGCACGGCGTTCGGTGTCGGCATCCACGGCAGCGACGTCTTCCTCGCCGAACGGCGTGCGGCGCGCGGCGTGGTGCGACGGACCCTCGCCGCCTGCGACTTCTTGACCGGCTGCTCGCCGGAGCTCGTCGGGCGCGTCTGCGCGCTCGGCTTCCCCACCGCCGAGGCGCGCGTCATCCCCTACGGCGTGGACGCGCAGACCTACCGCCCCGATCCGGCGCGGCGCGCGGAGTGGCGCCAGCGGCTCGGCATCCCGCTCGACGCTCCGCTGCTGCTCGGCCTCGGCCGCATGGCGACGAAGAAGGGATTCCAAGTGCTGCTGCCGGAGCTCCCGGCGCTGCTCGCGGCGGTGCCGGACCTCCACGTCGTGCTCGCCGGCGCCGGCGACCTGCTCGCGCGCTTCCGCGCCCAGACGGCGCCCCTCTCGTCGCGCGTGCACTTCCCCGGCGCGGTGCTGCGCGACACGCTCCCCGACCTCTTCCGCGCCGCCGATGCCTTCGTGCTGCCGGCGGTACACGACCCGCGCGGCAACGTCGACGGCCTGCCCAACGTCGTGCTCGAGGCGATGGCGAGCGCGCTGCCGGTGGTGGCGACGGCGGTCTCCGGCATCCCCCTCGCGATCCACGACGGCGTCGAGGGCGTCCTCGTGCCCGAGGGCGACGGGCGGGCGCTGCGCGAGGCGCTCGCCTCGCTGTTCGTCGACCGCGATGGCGCGCGTCGCATGGGCGAAGCCGGCCGCCGGCGCGCCGTCGACGAGCTCGGATGGGACGCTGTCGCGAGCCGCTATCGCGCCGCCTACGCCGAAGGCATCGCCCGCCGCGCCGCCGGCACCAAGCCTGCCGCCGCGTGGCGCCCGGGAGCCCGCACGTGAGAGCGCTGCTGGTCACCAACACCTACCCGCCGGCGGACCTCTCCGGCGTCGGCACGCTTGCCTGCGAGCTGGCGCGCCGCCTCGGCCACGACGGCCACTTCGTCACCGTGCTGACGCGGCGGCCGCCTCGCGACGACGTGCACGCCGAGGCGGTGCGCGGGCCGAAGCTGCTCTTCCCGCTGCTCGTGGCGCTGCGCTTCGCGCTCGCGCCGCGCACGCCGTGGGACCTGGTGCAAGTGCACGAGTCTGACGGCGCGCTGGTGGCCGTGGTGCTGCGGCTCCTGCGCGCGCTCGGCGCGCGGGCCGGCCAGGCGCGCCTCGTGGCGACGCTGCAGGTTTCCTATGTCGAGGAGCGTCGCGCCGTGCGGCCGATCCTCGCCGACGGCGTCGTGGTGTCACGCCCGACGGCCGCGGAGCGCGTCTTCGCCTGGCTGCGCGCGCCGCTGCTCGCCGCGATGGGCCGGCTCACCGCCCGGCTCGCCGACGCGGTGGTGGCGCCCAGCGACGCCACCGCCGCCGAGCTGCGCCGCGACTACGGCGTCGCCGCGGTGGAGGTGATTCCGAACGGCGTGCCGCCGGCGCCCGCCCCGTTGCCACACCGGCGCGAGGTGCCGCCGGTGATCCTCTACTCGGGCCGCCTGCGCAGCCGCAAGGCGGTCGCGGTGCTGCTCGCCGCGATGCCGCGCGTGCTCGCGGCCTTCCCCGCCTGCCGGCTGGTGATCGTCGGCGACGGCGAGCAGGGCGCGCGGGTGGCCGCCGCGGTGCGGGCGCGGGGGCTCGCGGCGCACGTCGAGCTCGCCGGCTCGCTGCCGCGGCCGGCGGCGATGGCGCGCCTCGCCGCGGCCGACGTCTTTTGCCTGCCCTCGATCTACGAGGGGCTGCCGCTCGCCATCCTCGAGGCGATGGCCGCAGGCCTGCCGGTGGTGGCGACGGCGGTCTCCGGCAACCCCGAGGCGGTCGAGGACGGCACGACCGGCGTGCTGGTGCCGCCCGAGAGCGCCGACGCGCTCGCCGAGGCATTGATCGCGCTGCTCCGCGACCCCGAGCGGCGGCGGCGGATGGGCGAGGCGGCGCGGGCGCGCGTCGCCGAGCGCTTCTCCATCGACCTCGTCGCCGCCGAGCACCTGGCGTTGCTGCACCGCCTCACCGGCCCGCCCCCGCGGGCATAGCCCGCTGCCGCCCCCCTCCCGACCCCCTCCCTGGGTTTCACTCCACCCCTGTCCCCCGTCCCCCTGCCCCTCAAGGGGCCGGGGGCGCCCCCACCCGTCGCCGCTGCACGGCGGCTGCCTCGGGCCGGCGGCATACAATGCGATGATGCCTGCCGGCGGAGGGGAGCAGTCGGCCGCCGCTCTGGCCGTCGAGGAGCCGTTCGTCGACGTGGTCGACGTCGACCCCGCTCCTGCGCTGCCGGCCCGGCGCCGCCCCCCGGTCGCCTTCGGCCTCTACTGGGCCCACCTCTTCGCCCTCTTCGGCCTCGGCGCCTCCAACGTGCTGCTCGGGCTCACCGTGCTGGCGACGCCGTTCTCCGGACAGCTGCGCGGGCTCGGCCGCCGCGCGGTGCGGCCGCTGCTCGGCGCCGTCGCTCTCTACGTCGCGCTGCTCGGCGTCTCGGTGGTCACCTCGTTCGATCCGGCGCGCAGCGCCCGCGGTCTGACGGAGATCTTCGCGCTCTGCACGCTGCTGCTCGGGCTCGTCCTGCTGCGCGACGAGCGCACCGTGCGCGCCGTCCTCGACGCGGTGGTGCTGCTCGCCACCTTCGAGGCGCTCGTCGGCCTGGTGCAGCTCGTCGCCGCCGGCGGCCCCGACCTCGACCGCCGCATCCAGGGCACGCTGTCGCACTACATGACTTTCTCCGGTGTCTTGATGATCGCCGACCTGGTGCTGCTGGCGCGCCTGCTGGCGGGCGGCCGCGCCGGCGGCTGGCGCACCGACTGGCGTCTCTGGGCCCTACTGCCGATCAACGCCGCGCTGATCGCCACCCTCACGCGCAGCGCCTGGGTGGGCCTCGCCGCGGGCATCGTCGCGCTGCTGCTGCTCGGCCGCCGGCGGCTGCTGCTGTGGTGGGTCCCGGTGGCGCTGCTCGCGCTGCTGCTGCTGCCCTCGTCGGTGATGGAGCGCGCCGCCACCATCGTCGACCCCAACGACCTCACCAACGCCGACCGCATCAGCATGGCGCAGGCCGGTTCGGCGATGATCCGCGAGCGGCCGCTGGTGGGCCAGGGCCCCGACATGGTGGAGGTGCGCTACCCGCTCTACCGCACGCCGCACGCCTGGCGCCAGAACGTGCCGCACCTCCACGACGCCTTCCTCGAGGTCGCCGCCGAACGTGGCGTGCCGGCCCTGCTCGCCCTGCTGCTCCTCCTCGGCCTCCCCGCCGCGCGCGCGCTCGCCGCCTACCACCGCGAAGGCGGCCGCAGCGGCCCGCGCGCCGACCTCTGGCTCGCCGTGCTCGGCGGCCTCGTCGCCTTTGCAGTCGCCGGACTCTTCGAAGACAACTGGGGCGACGTCGAGGTGCAGCGGCTCGTTCTCGTGCTGCTCGCTATCCCCTACGCGCTCGTCGGTGATGACCGAGGCCGGCCGCTCGGCAGCGCCTCACTCCACCGCCCACTTGAAGAAGCCGCCGCTCTCGAACCCGTCGCGCAGCAGCGCGTTGTCCCGCACGTCGTCGCCGAACATCACCACCGCCTGCTCCAGGCCCACCAGGACCTCGGTCTCGCCGTCGCCGTCGAAGTCGCTCGACGCGGATCGCGGTCGCCGACGCCGACGCTTCGCCCGAGGGGGCCGCTGGACCAGCGCTGGCTGCCGTCGACGCCGTCGCGGATGACTACGGCGTCGTCGCTGGCGTAGCAGGTAGTCCGCACGTCGTCGCCGGTGAAGTCGCTGGCCACGAGGCTGTGGACCTCGACGCCGAGGGGGCCGAGCAGGGTGGTCGGGACTGCCGCTGCCGTCGATGGTGCGGACGAGGCCGGTAGCGATGCCGACGATGACCTCCGCCGATCGCAGGGACTCCGAGTATCCGGTCCCGATCGGCCCCCTCACGTGACCACTGGCGTGACGGTCCCGCGCTCCCCGCGCTCGGCTTTCAGGTGGAGACGCCCCGCTCCCGCAGCAACGCGAGGAACCCCGCCTCGTCGAGCACCGGCACCTTGAGCCGCTGCGCCTCGTCGAGCTTGCTCCCCGCGTCCTCCCCCGCCACCACGTAGTCCGTAGCCTTCGACACCGAGCCCGCGACGCGCCCGCCGTTGGCCTTCACCAGCTGCTTGCCCTCGGCGCGCGACAGCCTCGGCATTCCGCCGGTGAAGACGACCTTGTGGCCCGGCGAGCGCGGCGCGCCGGCCCGGCGCGCGCGCGGGCCTGACGCGGCCCTCGAGCAGACGGTCGATCACCTCCGCGTTGCTTGCGGCTCGGCGAAGAACGCGACGATCTGCTCCGCCATCCGCGGCCCGACGCCGTTCACCTCCTGCAGCGCCTCGACGTCGCCGCGCGCAGGCCTCGAAGGAGCCGAAGTGCCGCGCCAGGTCCTTGGCCACCGCCTCGCCCACCTCCGGGATGCCGAGGCCATAGAGGAAGCGCGGTCAGGCCGGCGTGCGCGCCGCGGCGATCGCCGCGACCAGGTTCGTCGCCGACTTCTCGGCGAAGCCCTCGGCCGCCGGCAGCTCAGCGCCACCTCCAGCGGCTGCTCCACGGTGAGCTCGAACAGGTCGGGCAGCTCGCGCACCAGCCCCTCGCGCACCAGTAGCGCCGGCTTCTCGCTGCCCAGCCCCTCGATATCGAGCGCGGCGCGCGAGGCGAGGTGCAGCAGAGGCGGCCGGCGAGCTGCGCCGGACAGGCGAGGCCGTTGGCGCACACCGTGAACGGCCCGCGCTCGACCAGCGTGCGTGCCGCACGACGGGCAGCGCGCCGGCATGCGCAGGGCTCCGCGGCGCACGTGCCCCTCCTCTGCGATGCGCTCGACGACGTAAGGAATGACGTCGCCGGCCCGCTCCACCCGCACCAGGTCGCCCTCGCGGATGTCCTTGCGCGCCACCTCCTCGCGGTTGTGCAGGCTGGCGCGCGCCACCGTCACCCCGCCGATCTCGACCGGCAGCAGCATGGCCACCGGCGTCACCACCCCGGTGCGGCCGACGCGGGGCGCGATCGACTCGACGCGCGTCACCTCCTTGCGCGGCGGGAACTTGAGCGCGAAGGCCCAGCGCGGGTCGCGCGCGGTGGTGCCCAGCTCCTCGCGCAGGCCGAGGTCGTCGAGCTTGACGACGATGCCGTCGACCTCGAAGGGAAGCTCGTCGCGCCGCTCGCTCCAGCTCGCGCGTGGTAGTCGAGCACCTCGTCGACGCCGCGCGCCGCGCCGGCAGAGGTCGTTGGCGCGCAGCCCCCAGTCGCGCAGCGTCTCGAGCAGCTCGCGGTGGCTCGCGCCGCGAGTCCGCGCGCCGCGAGACACGTCGTAGACGTAGAAGTCGAGCGGCCGCGACGCGGTGATCCGCGGGTCGAGCTGGCGCAGCGTGCCGGCGGCGGCGTTGCGCGGATTGGCGAAGGGCTCCTCGCCGTCCTCGACCAGCCGCTCGTTGAGCCGCTCGAAGTCGGCGATGCGCAGGATCACCTCGCCGCGCACCGCGAGAAGCGGCGGCGCCGGCGCGTCGCGCCGGAAGCCGCAGCGGCACCGCGGCGATGGTGCGCACGTTCGCGGTCACGTCCTCGCCGCGCACGCCGTCGCCGCGCGTCGCCGCGCGCGCCAGCACGCCGTCCTCGTAGACCAGCTCGAGCGACAGGCCGTCGAGCTTGGGCTCGACGACGTACTCCACCTCGCTCGCCGAGCGCCTTGCGCAGCCGCTCGTCGAAGCGCCGCAGCGCCTCGCGCCTCCTTGTCCGACTCCAGCGACAGCATCGGCGCCGCGTGCTCGACCGTCGCGAACTTCTCGAGCGGCGCGCCCGCCACCCGCTGCGTCGGCGAGTCCGGGGTCGACCAGCTCCGGATGCTTCTCCTCGAGCGCCTCGCAGCTCCGCGAACAGCCGTCGTAAGCCGTCGTCCGAGATCTCCGGCGGGTCGAGCGCGTAGTAGAGGTGGTCGTGCCGCCGGATCTCGCTCGCGCAGCTGCGGCGACGCGCTTGCAGTCCGGCGCCGCTTGGCGGTCATGGCCAGCTCGCCTACGGCGACGCGCACTGCGCCGCTCGCCGGCTACAGCAGCTCGCTCGCCAGGTTCGCCAGCGCCGAGCGCTCGCCCTTCTCCAGGGTGATGTGGCGTGCAGCGGCTGGCCGTGCAGCCGGTCGATCAGGTACGAGAGGCCGTTGCTCTGCGCGTCGAGGTAGGGGGTGTCGATCTGGAGGATGTCGCCGGTGAGCACGATCTTGGTGCCCTCGCCGGCGCGCGTGATGATCGTCTTCACCTCGTGCGGCGTGAGGTTCTGCGCCTCGTCGACGATGAAGATCACCTTGGTGAAGCTGCGGCCGCGGATGTAGGTGAGCGGCGCGATCTGCAGCTTCTCCTGCTCGAGCATCTCGTCGATCCGCTTGGACTCCTTCTCCGAGGTCTCGAACTGCCCCTTGATGAAGGACCGAGGTTGTCCCACAGCGGCTGCATGTAGGGGTTGATCTTGGAGTCGATGTCGCCCGGCAGGTAGCCGATGTCGCGGTTGGAGAGCGGCACGATCGGGCGGCCGAGGTAGATCTGCCGGTAGAGCGCGGCGCTGCTCGAGCGCGCCGGCGAGCGCCAGCAGCGTCTTGCCGGTGCCCGGCGCGCGCCGACAGCGTCACCAGCTGGACCGCCGGGTTGAGGATGGCGTGCAGCGCGAAGGTCTGCTCGGCGTTGCGCGGCGAGACGCCGTAGGCGCCCACCTTCTGGATGCGCTCGAGCAGTCCGCGTCTCGGCGTTGTACGTAGGCGAGGGCCGACTTCTTCGCCGACTTGAGGATGAAGTAGTGGTTGGCCGACGGCCACTCGATGCCGAACGCCGCGGGGGCAGCGCGCCCTGCACGAGAGAGCGCGTCGATGGCCGCCTCGTCGCGTCACCTCGACGGCGAGGTGGCCGCGGCGCAGCTTCTCGACGTCGCGGATCTTGATCGTCTCGTAGTCTTCGGCGAGCAGGTTGAGCGCCCGCGCCTTGAGCCGCAGGTTGATGTCCTTGGAGACGAGGATGACGCGGCGGCCGGGCTCGGCCTCGCGCAGCCGCAGCGCGGCGCCGAGGATGCGGTGGTCGTTGGAGTCGCTGCCGAAGACGCGCGCCGCTTCGGGCAGCTGGCCGTCGTCGGGCAGCACGCGCACGCGCCCCGAGGTCGCGCCGTTGAGCGGGATCCACTCGCGCAGCAGGTTGCCGCCCGAGAGGGTGTCGAGCTGGCGGATGAACTGCCGCGCCTGCAGGTTCATCACGCTGTTGCCCTTCTTGAACTGGTCGAGCTCCTCGAGGACGGTGATCGGCACCGCCACGTCGTGCTCCTGGAAGTTCTCGAGCGACTGCCCGTCGTAGAGGATCACCGAGGTGTCGAGAACGAAGACCTTGGTGCCGCGGGCGGCGGCGAGGGACGTAGCGGATGAGAAACGGACAAGGCGCTGCCGAGGGGCTCGTCCATGGGGTCTCCGCCTACCGGGCTTCTGGGGCGGACCCTTGCGGGGACCAACCCGAGGCCGGAGGCACGCTGGAGTTACGAGGTGCGAGGCGAGGAGGCCGCGAGGTCCCGGGTGAGGCGAGATCGGCGCTGGCCGTGAGCCGCGAAGGGTAGGGAACCGAGGCCGGAAAGGAGAGGGCAGCCGCGCCGGTCGCGCGGTCTCCGCCGGAGGGGGAGCGGGCTGCGGGCGGATCGATCATCCTGCGGACAGGGGGATTCTCGCACGGTCGGGGCGCCGACCGCTATACCCTGGGGGTGACGGTGTGGTCACCCCTGCCGGCTGTGGGGGGCGGGGCACGACGAGGCGCAGCGGCCCGAGGGGCACAGAACTTGCGAGTCGCCCTCGGTAAACAGGAGGTCCGATGCCGTTTCGCCGCCTCGACGAACCCCCGACGCTACGCCTGCTGGTGAGGAACCTGCCGGTGGGCGTCTACATCACCAACGAAGACGGCGAGATCCTCGACGCCAATCCCGGCTTCCTCGCTCTCGTCGGCGTCGCCTCGATAGAGCGCCTCCGCGACATCGGCGCCGACGAGCTGCTGGTCGGTGGCCGCGCCGTCCGCGCGCAGCAGCGCGAGCTGCTCGACCAGACCGGCCACCTGAGCGAGCACGAGCTGCGCCTGCGCCGCCCCGACGGCCAGGTGCGCACGGTGATCGACAGCTGCTACCGCGTGCGCGACCCCGACAGCGGCGAGATGCTCCACCATGGCGTGCTGGTCGACATCACCGAGCGCAAGCTCTTCGAGCAGCAGCTCAAGGAGATCACCGGCCGCGACCCCCTGACTGGTTGCTACAACCGCCGCTACCTCGCCGAGCTCGAGCCCCGGCTGGTGAGCGAAGGCCTCGACTGGGGCGCCATCGTCGTCGACGTCGACCACTTCAAGCGCTACAACGACGAGCAGGGCCACCAGGCCGGCGACGAAGCGCTGGTGAGCGTCGCCCACTTCCTGATGCGGGAGACGCGGGCGCAGGACGCGGTGGTACGTCTCGGCGGCGACGAGTTCCTGGTGCTGCTGGTCGGCGACCAGGCCGACTCCACCGCCGCCATCGCGGCGCGCCTGCGCGAGCCCGAGCACCTACCTTCGCCGGTGCCGTTCTCGCTCGGCTTCGCCGTGCGGCGGCCGGGCGAGACGCTCGAGCGCACCATCCAGCGCGCCGACAAGCGGCTGTTCGAGGTGCGGGCGCAGGAGCGAAAGGAACGCCGCGGCTTGGCAGCGCCGCTGCGACCAGCCTCAGGCGCAGTAGGCGTACCTACAGCAGCCCGCGCAACCGGGAGTACCCCGGCCGTGACACCGGCAGCTTGGTGCCGTCCTTGAGGATCGCCACGCGGCTGTCCTTGGCGTAGAGCTCGAGGCCGGCGAGGCGGTCGAGGTTGAGGATGTAGGAGCCGTGGACGCGCAGGAAGCGTCCCGGGTCCAGCTCGCGCTCGAGGTCGTTAAGGGTCGTCGCCTTCTTCAGCTTCTCGGCGCCGACGCGTAGGACAACCGAGTCTCCCTGGGCCTCGAAGTAGTCGACCCTGGCCACGGGCACGACGTGGACCTTGTCGCCGTCGCGCACCAGCACGCGCTCGAGGAAGCCTCCGCTCGGCTTCGCGGCGCGGGCGAGCGGCCCGGCCGCGACCGGCGGCTCGTGCGCCGCCAGCCGCGCACGCACGCGTTCCAAGGCGGCGTGCAGCCGCTCGCCGGAGACCGGCTTGAGCAGGTAGTCGACGGCGTGCACCTCGAAGGCGCGCACGGCGTACTCGTCGTAGGCGGTGACGAAGACGACCATCGGCGGCGACTCCAGGAGCTCGAGCACCTCGAAGCCGTCGAGCTTGGGCATCTGCACGTCGAGCAGCACGAGGTCGGGCGCGACGGCTTGGATCGCCTGCACCGCCTCGAAGCCGTTCCGGCACTCGCCGACAACCGCGACGTCGTCGTCGCCGGCGAGCAGCTCGGCGAGCAGCCGGCGCGCCGGCTCCTCGTCGTCGACGATCAGCACGCGCAGGGGCGCGGGCTCGCTCACGACGGTGCCTCATCGCCCCCGAGCGGGATCCGCAGCTCGACGCGGAACCGCTGCGGCTTCTGATCCACCACCACCAGCGCGCGCTCGCCGTAGGTCGCCTGCATGCGCCGCCGCACGTTCTCCAGCCCGAGCGCCACGCCGGGCGACGGCGGCCGGTCGGGGTCGGTGGGGTTGTCGACCACCAGGTACACCGTACCGCCGCGCCGCTTCGCCTGCACCGTCACCGTGCCGCCGTCCACCAGGTGGGCGATGCCGTGCTTCAAGGCGTTCTCCACCAGCGGCTGCAGCAGCAGCGGCGGCACCTCGATGGTCGCCGCCGCCTCGTCGATCTCGGAGACGAAGCGCAGGCGGTCGCCGAAGCGCACGCGCTCGATCTGCAGGTAGGCATGGACGAGGGCGAGCTCCTTCGCGAGCGGAATGCGCTCGGCGCGGTCGAGCTCGAGGCTGCCGCGCAGGAAGCCGGCGAGCTGCTCGCACATCCGCCGCGCCCCCTGCGGGTCGGTGCCGACGAGCGCCGAGACCGAGTTGAGGGCGTTGAAGAGGAAGTGCGGGTCCATCTGCGCCCGCAACGCCTTGAGCTCCGCCTCGCGCGCCGCCACCTGCGCCTCCAGCGCCTGGCGCTCGGCCTGGTGGCCGGCCTCGCGCGCGAGGTACAGGTAGCACCCCGCGGTGGCGAGCAGGTAGAGGAAGAAGCCGGCGAGGGCGAGCAGCGGCAACATGCGGTCGTAGGCCTCGAGCACGCCCGGCCGCCACCGTCCGAGGAGGGTCGACCAGCCGCGGCCGAGCAGCAGCCAGGCGACGGTGGATGCCGTCGCGGCGCCGAGCTGGACGCCGATCAGCCGCCGCAGCGGCGTACCCGGCGGATTGGCCTGGCTGGGGTACCACGCCGACAGGCAGACGAAGGCGTAGAGCACCGCGAGCGGCACGACGACGAGCAGGATCGAGCGCCAGCCCGGCGGATAGGTGAGCACCGGCACGGCGACGAGCAGCGCCGTGGGCAGCAGCCACACCAGGAGGTACAGCCCCAGGCGGCGCGGTTCGGAGAGCAACGGGTGGAGCACGGGATGGGAGCCTCTCGTGACGGTGGGGCGGCGACCGCGACGCATGCGCCGCGGCGCCGCCGCAGCCTCACTCGCGGGCCGTCTTGACGGCGATGCCGCCCATGATCGCCGCAGCCGGTGATCACCAGCTCGCCGGCCACGTCCTCGGGCGCCGGCGGCGTCGTCTTGTCCTCGAAGCCGCCCATCAGCGGCCACACGCGGCCGTGCACGATCCAGCCCGGCGGCACCTTGACGTCGATGCCGCCCCAGAAGGCGAAGCAGTCGATCACCGCCTGCTGCTGCACCATGCGGGCGGCGCGCAGGTCGACCTCGACGCCCCCCATGATGGCGGTGAGGCTGCCGCCCTCGAAGGCGAGGCTGGCGCTCTTCCTGGTGACGCCGCTCATCATCGCGAAGGCGTGCACGGTCGAGGACTCGTCGCCGCGCGCGGCGCCCCTCGGCCGCAGCGCCGCGCATCACCAGCACGCAGCCGAGGGCCACGAGCGCCAGCGGCCAGAAGTCGAAGACGCTCACCGGCAGCACCTCGAGACGGTCGAGCAGCAGGGCGCCGCCGATCGCCATCCAGACGATGCCGCCGGTGAGCTCGCCCGGGCTCGACGCCGAGATCAGGAGGCCGGCGCCGAGCACCACGAGCAGCACCGGCCAGTAGCGCAGCCAGTCGTCGGCGTCGAGGATGCCGACGTTGTCGAGGGTGAAGAAGATGCCCAGCGCCGCGAGCCAGGTGCCGAAGAGCAGCCGCGGCAGCAGATGGCGGAAGGCGGCCCGCGAGTTGCGCGGCGTGCCGACGTCGGCGCGGGGCGGGAAGGGCGCGCTCATGACCGGCCTCCCACGAAGGCGGGCAGCGCCTGCAGCAGCGCCTTGACGACGAAGGAGAGCCCGACGAGCACCAGCAGCAGCGGCCACGCGGTGCGCCACTCGAGGCCGAAGGTGTGGGTGACCGTGAGCAGCAGCCAGGCGCCGACGGAGAGCAGCACGATGCCGCCGCCGCGGTCCTCGTCGCCGTGCGGCCAGGCGATGCGCAGCAGGGCGAGCAGGATCATCAGCACCGGCCAGGAGTTGTGCCAGAAGAGGCCGAAGACCTGCAGGGTGTTGACCAGCAGCCAGACGCCCACCATGGCGATCCACAGGCCGCCGCGACGGTGCTTGGGCTTCTTGGCGGTGGCCAGCTGCCAGACGCCGGCGCCGACGACGAAGAGCGGCCAGAAGGCGCCGATGCCGCGGACGTCGACGAGGTCGAGCTGGGCGAGGGTGAGCACGACGCCGGCGACGACGAGGGCGAGCCCGAGGCCGAGCACGGACCTGTCGATGGGCGTGGCGCGAGAGTCGCTGGTTACTATCGTCGGATCGGGTTGTGTCGTCGGTTCGGGTTCCATCGTCGAATCTCCTTCCAACGCAGAGTACGGCGACGGCGAGCCGCCGGCACGCCGCCGTCGCCCAACGGCGGCGGACGGCCGGCGAGCCGCGGTGCCGGCCGCCCGCGCCTTCACCCCTTCCGAGGCGACGGCCGCCGAGGCCGCCCTACCGGCCGGCGATCAGCAGCACGCCGGCGATGATCGCCAGCACGCCGAGCAGGATCGGCAGGCCGGTGAAGGAGAGGCCGAGCAGCAGCACCAACCCCTGCAGCAGCAGGTAGACGCCGAGGCAGACGTTGCCGAGACGCGCGTAGGACCTGGCCATGATGGGGACCTCCGGCGGCCGACTCTACAGGCGATCGGCGGCGGCAAGCGCGCCTCGAGTGGCCGTCGCCCGGTAGGCCATGGCCAGCGCTCGCCGCCGGTTCCCGCCAGCTCCCTAGTCGCGTAGCGCGCTCGCCACCGGCAGCCGGGCGGCGCGGATCGCCGGCAGCAGGCCGCCGAAGAAGCCGAGCAGCGCGGCGTAGACGAGGGCGAAGACCAGCAGCCCCGGCGTCACCGCGAAGGCGAACGCCACCTGGCTGAAGCTCTGCCAGTTCATCGTCGCCGCCTTGTAGCCGTCGAAGGCGAGCCAGGCGGCGAGGGCGCCCACGCCGCCGCCGACGAGGGCGATGAGCAGCGACTCGAGGAGCACCGACACCACGACGGGCGAGCCGCGGAACCCGAGCGCCCGCAGGGTGGCGATCTCCTTGCTGCGCGACGCCACCGCCGTGTACATGGTGTTGAGGCCGCCGAAGACGGCGCCGAGGCCCATCAGCAGCATGATGAGGAAGCCGAGGCCGCCGATGATGCCGGTCAAGGCGCGCGACTGGCCGGCGAAGAACTCGGTCTCGCGCTGCACCTTCACCTTCACCCGCGGGTCGGCGGTGAGCGCGTCCTTGAAGCGCTGGAAGCTCCCCGCCGAGACCAGCTTCACCTTGATCGACTGGAAGGTGTTGCCGCGCCGGTAAGCCGGTTGCAGGACCGCGGCGTCGGTCCAGATCTCCGACTCGGTGGAGGCGCCGTCGGCGGTGAAGGCCCCCACCACCGTCCACTCGTTCTGCCCCAGCCGCAGCTTGCTGCCGACGTCGAGGCCGCGGAACTCGCGCTGGGCGGCGCGGCCGACGATCACCTCGTTGCGGCCCCAGGCGAACGGCCGTCCATCGACGACCTTGACCTCGTCGTGGACGCCGAACGCCGGCCCGGTGACGCCGCGCATCGGCACGTTGGCGTCGGTGCCGGTGGAGCGCTTGGGCAGGTTGATGATGACGAAGAGCTCCGGCGAGACGAGCGCCGTGTCGCCGGCCTTGGCGACGCCCGGCGCCGCCTCGACGACGCGGGCGTCGTCGCGCACGACGATCGACATCATCTCGCCGTCGGCGCCGCTGCGCAGCACGATGGCGCGCGTCGGCGAGCCGCTCTCCTTCATCGTGCGCTCGAAGCCGGCGCCGATCGACAGCACGAAGAGCAGGACGAGCACCACCAGCGCCATGCCGAATGCCGCCGAGGCCACCCAGCCGCGGCGCTCCACCATGGTCTTGAGGTTGAACGCCGTCAGCGCGGCGATCTGTGAGAACCAGCGCAACATGGTCGTGTCCTTTCCTCGACGTGCGTCGTCAGCCGCCGCGGCGCAGCGCGTCGACGGTGCGCAGCCGCATCGCCGACCAGGCCGGCAGGGCGCCGGCGAGGAGGCCGAGCAGCAGCACCAGCACGGCGCCGAGCACGAGGTCGTCGGCGGGGAAGAAGAAGATGGGGAGGAAGCCGCCGGTGGGGTCGCCCTGCGCCACCAGCAGCCAGCCGAGCAGCAGGCCGAGCCCGCCGGCGAGGGCGCAGATGAGGATCGACTCGCCGAGCACCAGCGCCAGCACCGCGCCGTTGCCGAAGCCGAGGGCCTTCAATACGCCGAGCTCCTGCGTGCGCTCGCGAACGCCCTGCGCCATGGTGTTGCCGGCGACGAAGAGGATGGTGACGAAGGCCGCCGCCAGGATGACGGTGACGATGAGGCCGATGTTGCCCATCTGGTTGGCGAAGGCCTGGCGCGAAGGCGCCCTCGGTCTCGGTCTTGGTCTCCGCCGGCGAGTTGACGAAGGTGGCGTCGATGCGCTTGGCGACGTCGGGGGCGCGCGCCGGGTCGTCGATCTTCAGCATGTACCAGCCGATGGTCCCCTGGCCGAAGGTGCGGTTCTCCTGGAAGTAGTCGTCGCGGAAGAGGAACTGCGTGTCGTCGGTCTCCTTCTCCTTCTTGTCGTAGATGCCGACGAGCTCGAAGGTCCAGGTCTCGCCGCCGGTCTTCGGCCGCCAGATGGTGGCCTGCAGCGGGATGCGGTCGCCGATCTTCCAGCCGTATTTGGTCGCGATCTGGCGGCCGACGACGGCACCGGTGCGGGTGCGCAGCCACGCCGCCTTCTGCTCCGGCGGCAGCAGGAACTCGGGGTACATGGCCAGGTACTCCTCGGGCTTGACCGGGAACTGGCCGAAGAAGTTCTTGGGGTCCTGATAGATGGCGCCGAACCAGCTGGCCGGAGTGGCGTCGACGACGCCCTGCAACTGCTCCATCTGCTGCTCGTAGTCAGCGGGCAGCATCTGGATGATCGACACCGCGTGGCGCACCACCAGCCGGTCCTGGCCCGCCACGTCGACGCCCATCTCGAACGCCTTCTTGATCGCCACCAGGTAGGAGAAGAGCACCATGGCGACGAGGATCGACAGGCCGGTGAGCAGGAGGCGCAGCTTGTGGCGGCGCAGCCCCGCGGCGAGCAATCCCAGCCGGGTCACGTCCCACCCCGCGGGCGAAGCCCGCTGCCACCACCCACCCGACCCCCGCCCCTGGGTTTTACTCCACCCCTGTCCCCCCGGCCCCCTGCCCCTCCAGGGGCAGGGGGAGCCCCCACCCAGCCCGCTCGTAGCCGCAACCCGTTCACGCCGCCATCTCCGTAGAAAGCTGGCCGTCCACCATGTGAAGGATGCGGCTCGCGCGCGCCGCGGCGTGGGGGTCGTGGGTGACCATGACGATGGTCTTGCCGTGCTCGGCGTTGAGCGCCTGCATGAGGTCGAGGATGCCGTCGCCGGTCTTCCGGTCGAGGTCGCCGGTGGGCTCGTCGGCGAGGATCAACGTCGGGTCGGTGACGATGGCGCGGGCGATGCCGACGCGCTGCTGCTCGCCGCCGGAGAGCTGCCGCGGCAGGTGCTTGGCGCGGTGCTCGAGCCCGACGAGCGCCAGCGCCGTTGCCACCTGCGCCTTGCGCTGGGCGCGCGAGAGCGGCGCCAGCAGCAGCGGCAGCTCGACGTTCTTCGCCGCCGACAGCACCGGCAGCAGGTTGTAGAACTGGAAGATCGAGCCCGACGTGGCGGGCCCGCCAGCGGGCGAGCGCGCCGGCGGAGAGCTGGTCGATGCGCTGGCCGGCGACCTCGACGCTCCCCGCGCTCGGCCGGTCGAGACCGGCGAGCAGGTTGAGCAGCGTGCTCTTGCCCGAGCCCGACGGGCCCATCAGGGCGAGGAACTCGCCGCGGCGGAGGTCGAGGTCGAGGCCGCGCAGCACCTGCACCGCCTCGGCGCCGCGGCGGAACTGCTTCTCGACGCCGCGCAGGCGGGCCAGCGTGGAGGAGGCGTCCGCCGGCGACAGGCCGGCGGGAGCGGCGGCGCGCGACAGGCTTGAGACTGGTTGCGTCATGGTTGGCTTCCCTTTTCGTCAGCGGCGGCGACGCGCACGCGGTCGCCGTCCTTCAGTGTCGCCGGCCCTTCGATCACCACCCGCTCGCCGGGGGCGAGGCCGGCCGCGACCTTCACCTGCTCGCCGGCGGTCTCGGAGACCTGCACCGCGCGGCGTTCGAGCTCGTCTTCTCCCTTCACCACCAGCACGACGTCCTGCTCGCCATCGCGGCGCAGCGCCGTCTTCGGCACTGTCACCGCGCGTGCTTCCGGAGCGCCCTCCCGCCGCGGTTCGACGAAGGACACCTTGACTCCCATCTCGGGGAGGACGCGCGGGTCGCGGGCGTCGAGGCCGATGCGCACCATCACCGTCGACTTCTGGCGGTCGGCGGTGGGGACGATGGTGATGACGTGCGCCGGAATCGTCCAGTCGGGGTAGGCGTCGAGCACCGCCTCCACCGGCTGACCGGCGCGGACGCGGTTGATGTAGGCCTCGTTGACGTCGACCTCGAGCTCGAGCGAGGCCATGTCGACGAGCGTGCAGATGCCGGTGCGGGTGAAGCCGCCGCCGGCGGACATCGGCGAGATCATCTCGCCCGGCTGGGCGTTCTTGGAGGTGACGACGCCGGCGAAGGGGGCGCGGATCTCGGTGTCGGAGACGTCCTGGCGGCGTAGCGCCAGCGAGCGCTGGGCCACCGCGAGCTCGTCCTGCTGGGTGGCGAGGCGGGCCTGCAGCGCGCGCAGGTCGTGGCTCGCCCGGTCGACCTCCGCCTGGGCGGTGAAGCCTTCCTTGGCGAGCTCCTGCTGGCGCCGCAGGTCGAGCTGCGCCTGGTCGATGCGCACGCGGGTCTCCTCGCGGGCGGTGGCGGCGGCCGCGACCTGCGACTCGGCGAGGCGACTCGCGGCGTCGGGGGTGGCGGCGTCGATGCGGGCGACGAGCTGCCCCTCGGCGACCTGCGTCCCCTCCTCGACGAGCACCTCGATCACCTTGCCGGTGACCTTCGAGGAGACGGTCGCCTGGCGGCGGGCGGTGACGTAGCCCGAGGCGTTGAGCACGGTGGTGGTACCGCTGGGGTTGGAAGCCACCTCCGTGGCGGCGGCGACCTTGACCTCCGGCGCCCGTGGCCGCAGCAGCAGCCAAGCGGCGGCGGCGGCGACGAGCAGGACGAGCGCGAGGAGCCAGGGCCAGGACGCGGCGCGGCGCCCGCTCCTCGCCGCGGTCGATGCGCAGCTCGTCGAGCCGCGACCAGTCTCGATTGGCCCGAGTGTTGGCCGGAGGGCTGGCTCGATGCGGGCTCGGTGGGCCGAGGAGCGGTCTCGTTCATGGCTGCCTCAAGGTACGGGCGATGCGGGCGGGCGGCGAGACAATATCGCCCAACGGCGGTGGCCGAGCGGCGAACGGCGGGTGCGGGGGAGGGAGCGGCGGGCGGGACGAATGGCGGGCGGTCGAGCGGCGGTGTCCGCGTCGGCGTGCCGTCGCGGCGCGCGCCGTGGCGTGTGCCGGGCTCAGTCCGGACGCGCCAGCGCTTCGAGCAGCGGCGCGGCCTGCGCGAGCAGCCGCCGGTCGGCCGCCGGCAGCGCGGCGAGCGAGGCGGCCAGGCGGGCGACGCGGCGGGTCGCGCCCCTGCGCGAGCAGCGCCTCGCCCGCGGCGGTGGCGTGGACGCGCTGCACGCGGGCGTCGTCGGCGTCGGCCTCGCGGCGCACCAGCCCGTCGCGCTCGAGCTCGCGCACCAGGCGCGAGATGGTGGGCGGGCGCACCTGTTCGGCGGTGGCGAGCTCGCCGATCGAGCGCGGCGCCGCCGAAGACGAGCACCGAAAGCGCCGACAGGCGCGGCGCGGTGAGCCCGGAGGCGTCGTCCTCGGCGCGCAGCCGGCGCAGCAGGTGGATGGCCGCGGCGTGGAGCCGCTGCGCCAGCGCCTCGGCGGGCGTCGCGGCGGCGGCGCGCGAGACGGCGGCACCAGGTTTCTTGGGGGCTGGTTTCCCGGGGGCTGGCTGCCTGGGCGCTGGTTTGCGGGAAGCCGGTTTCCTGGGGGCTTGACGGCGGGGCACGGCGGCTCCTATAGTTAGCTTAGCTAAGCAATATTCTAACCCAGGCCGGCGACGGCGCACAACCGCCGGGCACAACCGCAACGGGAGGCAAGCCATGACGACCCAGGACGCAACGACGGCAGGGTCCGAGCGGGAAACCGGGACGGCGGAGGGCGCCCAGGTGAGAAGGCTCGGGCAGCTGGGCGTTTCGGTGAAGGACCTCGAGGGGATGACCGCCTTCTACCGCGACGCCGTCGGCCTGCGCTTCCTCTTCGCGGCGCCGGGGATGAGCTTCTTCGACCTCGGCGGCGTGCGTCTGATGCTGTCGCTGCCCGAGAAAGGGAGCGAGCACCGGCACGGCTCGATCCTCTACCTCGACGTGGCCGACATCGTCGCGGCGCACGCGGCGCTGGTAGCGCGTGGCGTCGCCTTCGAGGGCAAGCCGCACGTCGTCCACCGCTACCCGGGCGGCGAGCTGTGGGTGGCCTTCTTCAGCGACCCCGAAGGGAACATGCTGGCGCTGATGAGCGACGTCAAGACCGGCGGCTGATCAACGGGTGCGCGCAACCGGGCCATCGAGATCGCTTCGTCGCTGCGCTCCTCGCGATGACGGGCGCGGCGTTTCGTCAGTCAACGAGCGTTGACAGGCCAACGGATAGTCAACTAGCGTTGACCTCATGAGCGCGGCCCCGGCGCACTCTCCGGCACACACTCCCCGCCAAGAGGAGCTGCTCGAGCTCGCCCTACAGCTGGCGCGCGAGGTCGGCCTCGCCGGTTTGACCGTGCGCAAGCTTGCCGAGCGCGCCGGCTTCACCGAGGCGGCGCTCTACCGGCACTTCCACAACAAGCAGGCGCTGCTGCTCGCCATGGTCGAGCGGCTGTCGGAGGAGCGGCTGCTCGCCCCCATGCGCGCGATCGCCGCCGACCGCGAGCGCACGCCGCGACAGCGGCTCGCGGCCGTGGTGCGCCACCACGTGGGCACCGTCCTGGCGCTCGAGGGGCTGCCGGTGCTGGTGCTCGCCGAAGCCGCCGCGGCCGGCGACCAGGCGCTGCTCGCCCGCTTCCGCGTCATCGTCGGCGAGCTGCGGGCGATCCTCGGCGGCCTCATCGCCGAGGCGGGCGGAGGCGAGGAAGGGCCCAGCGTCGCGGCGCTCGGCGTCGTCCTCATCGGCATCGGCGCCTCGACGGCGCTGCAGCACCGGCTCGGCACCAGCCGCGCCGTCGAGCGCGAGGTGCGCGACGAGCTGCCCGCCTTCGTCGTCGAGCGGCTGCTCGGGCCGGAACCGCGCAAGCTCGGCGGGGCGCGCGGGAGGAAGCGATGAAGGGGAGGTCGCGCGCCGCAGGCCTGCCGGTGCTGCTGGCCGCCTGCGCGGTCGCCGCCGGCATGCTGACCACGGCGCCTCCCGCACCGGCGCAGGAAGCAGGGACACCGGCGCCGGTCCTCACCCTCGCCGATGCCGTGGCCCGCGCCCTCGACGGGGCGCCGGCGGTGGCGGTGGCGCGCGCCGGCGAGGCCGCGGCCCGTGCGCAGCTCGCCGACGCGGAGGCCGAGCTGGCGCCGGCGCTGTTCTTCTCCGGCTCGGCCTTCCGTTACCAGAAGCCGACCCTCGTCGAGCCCATCCACGCCTTCCGGCCCGACCTCCTCCCCAGCTTCGACCGCACCGTGCTGTTCGGCGACCTGCAACTCCGCTACGACCTCTGGGACGGCGGCGCCCGCTCCGCGCGCCTCGACCAGCGGCGACTGGAGCTCGCCGCGGCCGAGGCGGCCGCGAGCACCGCAGCCGGGGCCGCGGCGGCGCGCACGGTCAGCGCCTACCTGGCCGTGCGCACGCTCGACGAGCAGATCGCCGCGCACGCCGAGCGGCTCACCGCCCTGGCGGCTGAGCGCGACCGCGTCGGCCAGCTCCTCGCCGTCGGCCGCGCCGCCGAGGTCGACGTGCTGCAGATCCGCGCGGCGCAGGCCGCGGCCGAGGCCGACCGCGCCACGCTCGTCGCCAACCACGACCGCGCCGCCCGCGATCTGCTGCGGCAGCTCGGCGAGGAGATGCCGCCCGCAGGGCTGCCGCCGCTGGTGCCGGTGCGGCTCGCCGAGCCCGAGCCGTCACCGCGCGGCGAGCTGCTCGCCCGCGCCCTCGCCCATAACGGCGACGTCGAGCGCGCGCGGCGCGAGCTCGATGCCGCCGAGGCCGCTGTCGCCGCCGCCCGCGCCGGCCGCTCCTTGTCGCTGCGCGCCGAGGGCAACCTGCTCGGCTACGCCGGCGGCAACGGCGAGGCGAGCGGGGAGTGGAATGCCGGGGTGCGCGTCGCCCTGCCGCTGTGGGACCGCCACGTCGCCGCCCGCATCGCGCTGGCGGAAGCGGGGCGCGACGCGGCCGCTGCGTCGCTGCGCGTGGTGAGCGACGAGGTCGCCGCCGCGCTGGATCGCGCTTGGGCGGAGCTTGCCGCGGCACGTGCCCGCGAAGGGAGCCTCGGCGAGGCCGAGGCGCGTTACGCCGAGGTGCTGCGCATCGAGAAACTGCGGCTCTCCGCCGGCGCCGGCGTCGAAGCCGACTACCTGCGCGCCGAGGCTGACCTGCTCGCCGCCCGCGCCAACGCCGCGGAGGCGCGCAACCGCGTCGCCGCCGCGCGCGCCGAGCTGGCACGGGTCGCCGGCGAGCTGTCGGAGGAGTGGGTGGCCAAGAGCTTCGTCGTCGCCGCAGGGGCGCCGACCGCGGCGCCGCCGCCGGAGGAGACGCCATGACGAGCGGGCACGCGATGCGGGAGAGCGCACGATGAGACGAAAGCCTCCGATCCCAGTGGTCGTGCTGCTGCTCGTGGCCCTCGCCGCCGGCGGCTGGTGGTGGTGGCGCTCGCGCCGCGAGCGCGCGCCCGAGGGCGTGCTGCGCGCCTCGGGCACCGTCGAGGCGACCGAGGCGCGGATGGGTTTCGAGACCGGCGGCCGGCTGCTCGCGGTGGGGCCGCACGAGGGTGACGCCGTCGCCGCCGGCGCCGAGCTCGCGCGACTCGACCGCGCCGAGCTGGAGGCGCGGCGGGCGCAGGCAGTGGCGCAAGTCGAAGCCGCCGCGGCGCGTCTCGCCGAGCTCCTGGCCGGCGCGCGCCGCGAGGAGATCGCCCAGGCCGAGGCGCAGCGCGGCGCCGCCGCCGAGCAACTCGGCGAGGCCGATCGCGAGCTGGCTCGGACGCGCATCCTGGTCGAGGGCGGCGCCACGCCGCGCGAGGCGCTCGACAAGGCGCAGACGGCCCGCGACGTCGCGGCGGAGCGCGTCAAGCAGGCGGGCGAGCAGGTGGCGCTGCTGCGCCGCGGGCCGCGGCGCGAGCAGGTCGAGGCGCAGCGCGCCGTCGTCGAGCAGGCACGCGCGCAGGTGGCGGCCGCCGACGTGGCGCTCGCGCACACCACCCTGCGCGCGCCGTTCGCCGGCGTCATCTCGGTGCGTCACCGCGAGCCCGGCGAGGTGGTGGCGCCCGGCGCTCCGGTGTTGACGCTGCTGCGGCGCGACGACCGCTGGGTGCGCATCTACGTCCCCGAGGACCGCCTCGGCGCCGTGCCGCTGGGGGCCGCCGCGACGCTGCGCTCCGACACCTATCCCGACAAGACCTACCGCGGCACGGTGACGTTCCTCGCCAGCGAGGCCGAGTTCACGCCCAAGAACGTGCAGACGCAGGAGGAGCGCGTGCGCCTCGTCTACGCCGCCAAGGTGCGCATCGTCGACGACGCGCGCTTCGAGCTCAAGCCGGGGCTGCCGGTGGACGTCGAGATCTCGCTCCTGTCCGAGCAGAGGTGAGCGTGCAGACCGCGGCTGCCGTCACGCGCGGCCAGCGCGAGGCTCGTCCGTGAACACCGGGCAGCGAGACTCGGCGGCCCGCTCGCCAGCGCCGACGGCGAATCGCGAGGCGATGGTGCGCGTCGAGGCCCTCTCGCGCCGCTTCGGCGAGCGCGTGGCGGTGGCCGAGCTGTCGTTCACGGTCGGGCGTGGCGAGCTCTTCGGGCTCGTCGGGCCCGACGGCGCCGGCAAGACCACCACGCTGCGCATGCTCGCCGGCGTGCTGCGGCCGAGCGCCGGTGACGCGTGGATCGGGAGTGGCCGAGCCGGCGGCGGCAAGAACGGTCGCGCCGGCGGCATGGATCGAGCCGGCAGTGTCGGTGACGCCGGCGACAGCGACGCAGCCAGGGGGCGCCAAGCGGGCGTCGGCGCCGCGGCGAGCGTGGCGCGGCAACCCGAAGCGGTCAAACGTCACCTTGCCTACATGCCGCAGCGCTTCGGCCTCTACACCGACCTGACCGTGCGCGAGAACCTCGCCTTCTACGCCGACCTCTACGACGTGCCGCGGCGCGAGCTGCCGGCGCGCCTCGAGCGGCTCTTCGCCTTCTCCGGCCTCGGCCCGTTCCAGGACCGCCTCGCCGGCCAGCTCTCGGGCGGCATGAAACAGAAGCTGGGGCTTTCCTGCGCGCTGATCCACGAGCCCGAGCTGCTGCTGCTCGACGAGCCCACCTTCGGCGTCGACCCGGTGTCGCGCCGCGAGCTGTGGCGCATCGTCCACGAGCGCGTCGCCGAGGGGGTCACGGCCATCGTCTCGACCTCCTACCTCGACGAGGCCGAGCGCTTCGATCGCGTGGCGCTGCTGCACGAGGGGCGCCTGCTGGCGCTGGACACTCCCGAAGCGCTGCAGCGCTCGCTGGGCGAGGAGGTGCTGGAGGTGCGCGTCGACGAGCCGCAGCGGGCGCGCGACGTTCTGCGCGACCTCGCGCTGGTGCGGCAGGCAACGGCCTACGGCGCGCGGCTCCACGTCGCCGTCGAGCCGCCGGCGGAGCGCGCCGCGGCGGCGATCCTCGCTGCGTTACGCGAGGCCGGCATCGAGCCCGGCGGCATCGAGTCCGTGCCGCCGTCGCTCGAGGACGTCTTCCTCGCCCGCGTCGAGGCGAGCAACGCGACCGCACCGGCGGAGACGACATAGCGCATGCGTCATCGCGAGGAGCGCAGCGACGAAGCGATCTCGACGCGCCACGCGCCACGAGCCCCCGCCGCCGAACCAGCCATCGCCGTGCGCGACCTCACCCGCGCCTTCGGCGCCTTCGTCGCCGTCGACCACGTCACCTTCGAGGTCGCGCGCGGCGAGGTGTTCGGCTTCCTCGGCCCCAACGGCGCCGGCAAGACGACGACGATCAAGATGCTCGCCGGCCTGCTCGCGCCCAGCGCTGGGCAGGCGCGGGTGGACGGCCTCGACGTGGCGCGCGAGCCCGAGGCGGTCAAGCAGCGCATCGGCTACATGTCGCAGCTGTTCTCGCTCTACGGCGACCTCACCGTGGAGGAGAACATCACCTTCTTCGGTGGCCTCTACGGCCTGCGCGGCCAGGCGCGCGACGAGCGCCGCGACTGGGTGCTCCGGATGGCGGGCCTCGAGGCGGCGCGGCGGCGCCTGGTGCGCGAGCTGGCGCTCGGCTACAAGCAGCGCCTGGCGCTCGGTTGCGCGGTGCTGCACCAGCCGCCCATCCTCTTCCTCGACGAGCCGACCTCCGGCGTCGACCCGCTGTCGCGGCGCAGCTTCTGGGACCTGATCCACGAGCTCGCCCGCGGCGGCACGGCGGTGCTCGTCTCCACGCACTACATGGAGGAGGCCGAGTACTGCCACCGGCTGGCGCTGATGAACCGCGGCAAGCTGGTGGCGCTCGACACGCCGCGAGCGCTCCGCGGTCGACACGGCGCGCCGATCCTCGAGGTGCGCGCCGCCGACCCCGGGGCTGCCGTCGAGGCGTTGCAGGGGCAGCCCGAGGTGAAGGCGGTGGGGCTCTTCGGCCGCGCCCTCCACGTCACCGTCGACGACGGCGCCCGCGGCGAGGCCGCGGTCCGACAGCGCCTGGCCGCGGCGGGAATCGCGGTCGAGTCGTTGCGGCGGATCCCGCCGTCGCTCGAGGACGTCTTCGTGGCGCTCGTTCAAGAGAGCGGCGGCGCTCTGGTGAGCTGAGGACGCGATGAACGTCCGCCGCCTGCTCGCCGTCTCGCGCAAGGAGGTGCTGCAGCTGCGCCGCGACCGGCGCAGCATGGTGCTCGCCTTCCTGCTGCCGCTGTTGCTGCTGCTGCTCTTCGGCTACGCCATCAGCTGGGACGTGCGCGAGATCTCGACCGCGGTGTGGGACGCCGACAACACGCCCGCGAGCCGCGCCCTGCTCGACGCCTTCCGGGCGTCGGGCTACTTCGACGAGGTGGCGCGCGTGGGCGACGCGGCCGCCGCACGCGCCGTGCTCGACCGCGGCGAGGCGGCGGTGGTGCTCGCGTTGCCGCGGGGCTTCGCCCGCGACCTCGCTTCTGGCGAGACGGCGACGGTGCAGGCGCTCGTCGACGGCAGCGACGCCAACACCGCGACGATCGTCCTCGCCTACTCGCGCGCCATCGTGCTCGGCTACGGCGCCCGCGTGCGCCTCGAGGGTGGACGACCACCGCTGCCGCTGACCGTGCAATCGCGGGTCTGGTACAACGAAGAGCTGCGCTCGCGCAACATGATCGTGCCCGGCCTGGTGGCGGTGATCATGATGATCATCGCCGCCATGCTCACCTCGCTCACCCTTTCGAGGGAGTGGGAGCGCGGCACCATGGAGCAGCTCGCCTCGACGCCGGTGTCGCGCGCCGAGGTGGTGCTCGGCAAGCTCCTCCCCTACCTCGCCATCGGCATGGTCGACGTCGCCGCCACCTCGGCGGTGGGCGTGCTGCTCTTCGGCGTCCCCTTCCGCGGCAGCGTCGTGCTGCTCGCCGTGCTGTCGTTCCTCTTCCTGCTCGGCGCCTCGGGCATCGGCATCTTCGTCTCCGCGGGCTCGAAGAGCCAGCTGCTCGCCACCCAGGTGGCGATGATCGTCAGCTACCTGCCCTCGCTCCTGCTCTCGGGGTTCATGTTCGCCATCAGCTCGATGCCGGCTCCCCTGCGGGCCATCACCTACCTCATCCCGGCGCGCTACTTCCTGGTGGTGACGCGAGGGATCTTCCTCAAGGGTGTCGGCATCGAGGTGCTGCGCGGTGAGGCGCTGTTGATGGCGCTGTTCGCCGTCGCCGGCGTGACGTTGGCGGTGGTGCGCTTCAAGAAGGAGATCGAGTGAACGCGGCCCTCCGGTTCAGCCCAGCCAGGGTGGCCGAGATGCTGCGCAAGGAGCTGCGGCAGATCTTCCGCGACCCGCAGCTGTACCGCATCCTCTTCGTCGCCCCGGTGGTGCAGCTCTTGATCTTCGGCTACGCGGTGTCGACGGACGTGCGGCACACGCGCACCTTCGTCGTCGACCACGCCGGCGACGCCGCCTCGCGGCGGGTGGTGGAGGCGCTCACCGCCGGCGGCTTCTTCGACGTCGTCGGGCGCTCGACGCGCGACGCCGACCTGGTGACGGAGCTCGACCACGGCCGCGCCGTCGTTGGGCTCGTCATCCCGCCGCGCTTCGGCGCCGACCTCGCGGCGGGCGCGGCGACCGTGCAGCTGCTCGTCGACGGCACCAACTCCAACGTCGCCACCGTGGCGCTCGGGCAGGCGGAGGGGATTCTCGCCGCGCTCGGCGTGTCGCTGGTTCCGCCCGCCGCAGCGCTGGCGGGGCAGGCGCCGTCAGGCACCGCTGCTGGCGATCTCGTGCCGCCCATCGAGCTGCGCGACCGCGCCTGGTACAACCCCGACCTCGAGAGCCGCGACTACAACGTGCCCGGCGTCGTCGGCGTGCTGCTCTTCCTCGTCTGCATGCTGCTCACCGCGCTCGCCGTGGTGCGCGAGCGCGAGCTCGGCACGCTCGAGCAGCTGATGGTGACGCCGCTGCTGCCGTTCGAGCTGGTGGCCGGCAAGGCGCTGCCGTTCGCGCTGATCGGCCTCGTCGACCTGGTGCTGGTGACGCTGCTGGCGGTGCTCTGGTTCGGCGTGCCCTTCGTCGGCAGCCCGCTGCTGCTGCTCTTCGCCACCGTCCTCTTCCTGCTCCCCAGCCTCGGTCTCGGCCTGCTCATCTCGACCACCTCGAAGACGCAGCAGGAGGCCTTCATGGCGAGCTACCTGACCTTGGTCCCCGCCATCCTCCTCTCGGGCTTCATGTTCCCGGTGGCCAGCATGCCGCCGCTGTTCCGGGCGCTGTCGTTACTGAATCCGCTGCGCCACTACCTGGAGATCGTGCGCGGCGTCTTCCTCAAGGGCGTCGGCCTGCCCGAGCTGTGGCGGGCGCACCTGTGGCTACTGGCGCTCGGCCTCGTCTTCATCGGCGTCGCCGCGGCACGCTTCCGGAAGCGCATCGGGTGAGTGCGCAGACGCGAAGTTGCCGCGCCTACCGCCCGAAGGGCTCGGCGGGCTCGTGGACGGCGTCGGGCTGTAACCCCGGGCGAATGGTCTGCCACAGCTCACGCGGCGAGAGGACGCGAATCGGCAGCACCGCCTCGAGCAAGTCACGGTCTCCGCTCACCAAGACGTCCGCTCGACATGCGATCGCGCAGCGCACGATCTCGACGTCCTTGGGATCGCGAACTTCGATGTCGATCTCCTCCACCGCCGCGCAGTCGACGTAATAATCCGCCAGCACCGCGAGCCGCCGCGCAACGAACGCCTCAGCGAGGCCCAGTTTGGTCGGCAGGACCCTCTTCGCCTCGGCAACGACGGGTGCGCCGAGGAGCAGCTCATGCCTCAAGACGATCTGTACCAGCAGGTCGCGACAGAGACCGCGGGTGACGAATGCCGCGACCAGCACGTTGGTGTCGAGGAACACCCTCAAGAGATGTCGCGGAAGACGTCCTCGTCGGTGAACCAGCCGGCCGCTTCGGCGTAGGGAATGAGCTCCTGACGGATCTGGTCGATCATCTCGACCACGAGGTGCCGACGCAAAAGGTCGCGCACGAGGTCGCTCCGGCTCACGCCGCGAAGCGACGCCACCTGATTGAGCCGGCGTTCCATGTCGTCGTCGATTCGGACGGTGAGAGTGGCCATGTATTACATCGTAACACGCCCTTGGGCCGCGGCGAGCGCCTGCCGCGTGGCTCGTGCGAAGGCGAGGACGGTGCCTTCGGTATCACCGGGGCCACCGCTCGCAACTGCCTCGTTCCACGGCAGATAGCCGCCGCTCCACCCCGGCCCGTGCCAGCGGCCGGCGGGCAGCGGCGCGCCCTCGGCGCCGGGCGGCCAGGGGTAAGCGATGGCGTAGAGGTAGGGCTCGGGGTCGCCGTCGTCGCCGGTGGAGAAGCCGACGGTCACCGACTCGCTGCGCTCGTCGGGCTCGCAGTGCTCCTTGCCGGGAACGGTGCGGCCGGAGAACCAGGACAGGGAGAGGTCGAAGTGGTGCGGCCAGAGCTGCAGCGGGCTAGTCTCCTCGTGGCACTCGGCCTGGAGGTGACGCAGCGCCGAGCCGACCGCGTGGAGGACGCAGAGATAGCGGCGCGCCGCGGCGGCGTCGTAGTCGCCGCCGGTGGGGCCGTCGAAGCTCGGCAGCTCCACGGCGACATCCAGGGCGGCGAGCGCGGCGAGCAGGTCGTCGCGGCCGCCGGCCGCCGGATCCGCGCTCAGCGCCACGCGCTGCTCGCGCGCGTCGTCGGCGGTGAGCCGCAGCTCGCCCCGGTGGAGGTCGAGCTCGAGCTCGGCGCCGCCGTGCGGCGTGGCGAAGGGCGTGGTGGTCAAGCCGCGCGCCGAAGGCACCAGGCCGATGTGCCACCAGTGCTTGCGGTGCGGGCTCCACTGCCGGCGCACGGCTCCGGCGAGCCGCGCCCAGCGGTGGAGGCGATCGCGCGTCGGCCGCCACTCGGCGAGTGGCAACGACGACAGCGCCCGGCTCATCGCGCCCACGCGCCGGCCGCCGCGGTGTCACGCGGAGCAGCGATGCCCGCCTTCACACCCCCTCCAGCGCCGGGATCGGCTCCGCCGGCGGCTCCATCGGCTGCGCCGGCATCTCGTTGGCGAGCCCATGCGCCTTCCGGCCGCCGCGCGCCATCCTCTCGGCGCCGATCGGGGGCGCCGCCAGCAGTCGCCGGCTCGCTTCCAGCGCGCGGTCGACGAGCTCGCGGGTGCCGTCGCGCAACTCCTCGCTCTGCTGCACGAAGCAGACGTTGTGCTCCATGTCCTCGGCCGACCAGCCGCGGGTGTGGGCGACGTAAGGGAAGGGCGGGAAGGTGCAGCCGATCTCGGCGAAGAAGCCCAGCATCTGGCCGGCGACGGCCTGCACGCCGTCCTGGCCGCCGGTGATGACGAAGGCCGCCACCTTGTCGCGCATCAGCACCTTGTTGCGGATGGTGATCTGGTTCTGGATGCAGTTCATGCGCTCGACCATCTTGTAGTAGAGCGAGCTCGCCGCGCCCCAGCGGATGGGCGAGGCGAGCAGGATGACGTCGGCCCAGTGCACCACCGCCTCGTAGACCGCTTCCAGCTGGTCGCGCTTGTCCATTTGGGTGATCGAGCAGGGCCAGGTGCAGGCGCGGGCGCTCTTGCTGTAGAAGCCTTCGCAGCTGCGGAAGGAGAGATCGCGCAAGCGCAAGAGGCGCGTCTCGTGCCCCATCGCCGCCGCGTGCTCGAGGCCGACCTCGAGCAGCGCCTCGGAGGTCGAGTAGCGCGGGTGCGTGGTGTCCATCACCGTGGTCGAGATGCCGGCGACGCGCGGCGGCCCCGGCTCGCGCACCGGCTCGCGGGCGAGCGGGTGCGGTACATGCGGCAGCCGGCCACGCTTGGTCGCCGGCGCGAGGTCCACCCAGAGGCGCCCGTCGCGCACCTCGACGCGGTAGCTCGGCACGCGGTCGGCCTCGTAGCCCGGCTCGCCGGCGCCGGTCTGCCTCTCGAAGCGCCAGTAGTGCCACGGGCAGACGACGTACTCGCCTTCCAGCGTCCCCTCGCCGAGCGGGCCGCCGACGTGGTTGCAGACGCCGGAGATGGCGCCGAAGGTGCCGTCGCGGTAGGTGAGGGCGAGCCGCACGCGGCCGATCCGCACCTCGCGCAGCGGGCGGCCGGCGAGCGCCTCGACCGGGCCGAGGTCGTACCAGCCCGGGCCCCCGCCTCCGGGTTGAGGAACGGGTTCCGGCATCACGAGCGCATCCGACGAGCTCGGCGGCTCCGTCACGCTGCACCTCCTCAGGTGGTGGTGGATCTCGAGACGATCTTATCGATCGGCGTGGATACGGCCCTCGACGGCGCCGCGGCCTTACGACATCCTTGACCACCGTCTCACCCGACAAGGAGGATCCGATGCTCGGCGAGAAGATGCCGCAGACCTACGCCAACCACTCCCGCATCGTGCCGCTGTTCCACTTCGTCGTCTTCGGCCTGCTCGTCCTCAACCTGATCTATCGCCTGGTGGCGGTGGTGCGCGGGTTCGGCTGGGGCAGCCTGATCGACGTGCTGCTGGCGGCGGCGCTCGTGCTCTTCGCCTGGTCGGTGCGCACCTTCGACGCCCGCTTGCAGGACCGCATCATCCGCCTGGAGATGCGGCTGCGGCTCGCCCGCCTGCTGCCGCCCGACCTCCACCCGCGCATCGCCGAGCTGCGCCCGGGCCAGCTCATCGCCCTGCGCTTCGCCTCCGACGCCGAGGTCCCTGGGCTGGTGGACGAGATCCTCGCCGGCCGCCTCGTCAAGGGCAGCGAGATCAAGCAGCGCATCCAGACCTGGGAGCCGGACTACCTGCGCGTCTGAGGCTGCGGCAGCCTGCTCTACTCCAGGCCCTGGGGCCCGGGCTGACGGACCGGCTGCCAGGCCGCTGCGCGCTTCATGTCAATGGCCTATAATCCTTCCTTCCGCCGCTCCGCTCGTCCACCGCTCGGCTCCGACAGGGAATCACCGCCATGCCGCCACGCCCGCGTTCGCTCTCGCCCGTCCTCGCCGCCCTCGCCCTGCTCGGCGGCCTCGCGCTCGCCGCGGCGCCCGCGCACGCCGGCACCGTCTACGTGCCGCTGCCAGGGGTGACGACGGTGGGCACCGCCACCTGGGAGGCGGAGCTGACGATCGCCAACGCCTCGCCCCAGCCGCTCGCCTTGAGCGGCCTGCTGCTCGCCCACGACACCGACGGCACGCAGCGCTCGGGCCTCACTCCGGCGACGCTCAACGTCGCGGCGGCGCAGACCCTGCTGGTGCGGCCGGGCGCCTCCTTCGTCGGTCTCGCCGAGCTCGCCGGCTCGCCCAACGCCCGTTACGCGGCGCGTCTGACCGGCAAGGGCGCCCTCGGCCAGATGGGCGTCGCGCTGCCCGTGATCGGCTCCAGCAACACGGCGGCCGGCGGCGGTGCGCTCTCGCTCCAAGGCCTCGCCGGCAGCGCCACGCGTTCGACGAGGCTCGTGCTGGTCAACCTCGCGCACTCCGCGAGTCAGTGCACGGTCACGCTGCTGAGCGCCGGCGGCGCGGCGCTCGCCAGCCCGACGACGTCGAGCCTGAAGCCGCTCTCGCAGCTCGGCCTCGGCAACGTCTTCAACGGCCTCGCCGCGCTCACCGACGCGCGCGCCCACGTCAGCTGCACGCGCAACTTCTTCGCCTACGCGCTGACGACCGACAGCGCGACGGGCGAGATCGCCGTCGTCGAGCCGGCGGGCAGCGGCGAGTCGTCGCTGACCCGCCCCGGCGAGGAGCCCGCCTGCCCCACCGGCGCCACCTGCCTCGCCTCCTCGCTGCTCTTCCAGCCGACGCCCGCGAACCCGGTCGGCCACGTCGTCTTCCCCGCGCCCGCCGGCACCTTCAAGCGCGCACGGCTGTCGATCGACGTCACCATCGGCGAGTGGTACCCGGCCGACCCCGACGGCAAGCACCTCGCCTACTGGTGGGTGATCAACCGCAACCTCGACATGCTGGGGATGCTCTACTTCCGCGGCCCCGAAGCCTCGACGGCGCTCGCCCGCTGGGGGATCGCCCTCAGGCACGAGCTCAAGAAGAAGCACGTCCAGCCCTTCACCGGCATCGCCGGCCACACCTATCGCGTGGTCAACGACGTCGACATGGGCGGTGGCGTGTTCACGATCACCATCACCGACCTCGCCACCGGTGCCGTCGTCACCATGCTCGACACCCCGAACGTGGCGAAGGTGACCCTCAAGTCCACCGACCGGCTGCTCGTCGACCTCGGCTTCAAGGAGGGCGTCACCCCCGACGAAGTGCCGTCCTACAACGGCTGGGCTTACACCAACGTCCGCATGCAGCTGATCCCCTGAGACGACAAGGCGCCCGCGGCATTGCGGGCGCCTCCTCCCCTGGTGACACGCGCGCCCGCGGCGGTCGCGGGCGTGACGCCTCAATCGCCGCCGGCGGCTGCTGTTGCCGCCGGCGGCTCGCCGGCATAAACCGGGTAGTCCTCGACCGTGCCGAGGCGGCGCACGCGCCAATCCGCCTCCGCCATCGCCTGCAGCCACGCCGCCTCCGACCGCGGGCGCACCAGCCAGACGGCGCCCGGCTCGCGGCGGGCGAGCTCCTCGGCGAGCGGCTCGACGATGGGGCGGTAGGCAGGACCGGCGCGTTGGACGAGGTCCTCGAGCAGCTGCACGCTCTCCACCTCGCAGTGGCAGTACATGGTGGCGCTGTAGCGGGCGTGGCGGTCGACGAAGATCAGCGCGCTCGGCCGCTCGCCGGCGAGCCTCAACACCGCGGCGGTGAAGCGGCGGCCGTCGCGCGCCTCCGGCCAGACAGCGCCCAGCGCGGCGAGCGCCACCAGCACCGCCGCCCATGCGGCCAGCCAGCCGCGCTGGCGGCGCGACCACGTCCACGCCGGGGCGAGGCGCCGCGCCACCAGCAGCGAGCCGGGCACCGCCAGCGGCAGCAGGTAGAGCGGCTGGCGCGACTGCGCGATGCTGAAGACGAGCAACGGCAGCAACAGCCAGAGCCAGAGGAATCGCCGGCCGCGCGGGACCCGCGGCGCGGCCGAGGCGTCTCGACGCGCGACGACGGCGGCAGCGCTCCATGGCAGCAGCCCGGCGATCGCCACCGCGACGATCACCTTCACCAACCCGCGCCAGCCGGGGTTGCGCTGCTGCGCGCCCAGCAGCCGGCCGCCCACCTCGAAGCCGAGGAGATAGGAGAGCAGGTCCGGCCGCACGCGGATCTGCAGCCAGTACCAGGACAACGCGGTCAGCGCGAAGAGCGCGAAACCCGCGGCCGAGACCAGCCGCAGCAACCCGCGCGCACCTCCCGACCAGGCGACGAAGACGACGATCGGCAGCAGCGGCAGCAGCCCGGGAGGGCCCTTGGTGAAGAAGGCGAGGCCGAAGCCGAGCCACATCACCGGGATCGCCCAGCGGCCGCCGAGCGGCGCTCTTCCAGAATCGCGCGGCGCCGGCTCGTCCCACCAGGCGACGACGAACCCCCACACCGCGAGCGTCTCGAACAGCGTCAGGAACGGGTCGGTGGTGACGAGGTGCGCGCCGACGAACGGCAACAGCGCGGTCGCCTGCACCGTGGCGGCGAGCAGCGGGTCGGTAGGCACCAGCCGGCGGGCGATGGCGTAGGTGAGCAGCACGGTGAGGATCGCCGCGACGGCGCCGGGCAGCCGCAGCGCGGTCTCGGTGTGGCCGAGCACCGACATGCTGGCGGCGAGCGCCCAGTAGGTGAGCGGCGGCTTGGTGAAGTGCGGCACCTCCTCCGACAGGTGCGGGGTGAACCAGTCGCCGGTGACGACCATCCGCCAGGCCACCGCCGAGTAGCGCCCCTCGTCGGGGTCCCACAGGCCTCGCGCGCCCTGCAGCACGAGCAGCAGCGCGGCGAGCGCGAGCAGCAGCGCGCCGGCCCGTGGCGGCGTGCGCCGTGCTGGGAGGGGGGCCGGCGCCGCGGCGGCGAGGGGCTCCGGCACGGGCTCGGAGCTCGTGGCTACCGGCAGGGTCACGGCGCCGGCCTCCGCTCGGCGGCGCCGCCGCGACCGAAGCTCAGCCCTCCGCGCCGCTCCAGAAGGAGTGGAAGCCCAGCGGCATCCGCTCGTCGAGCCACACCGTCGCCCGCGGACCGGCAGCGACGTCGAAGGGGTCGAAGAGCGCCAGCGCGCTCTTGTTCGCCGCCGCGTCCCACAGCGGGACGACGAGCGCGGCCTCTCCCTCTGCCGCCGGTGCGAACGCCGGCTCGCCGGCGAGATACGTACGGCCGGCGCTTCCAGATGTCTGCCACTCTCCCGCGACCCTCCCCTCGTCCCAACGCACGTGCAGCAGGCGCTCGAAGAACCGGCGCCCCGGGCCGGCGGCGGCGGGCACCTGCAAGATCCAGCCCTGATCATTCTCACGTGCCGAGCAGCGCCGATCCAGGGTCGGGAAGTCGGGGGTGCCGAGGTCGGGTGTTTCGCGCCGCGACAGCAGCGTGCCGCTGCCGAGGTCGACGACGTAGCGCACCGCCCGCCCGGCCGGTGGGTCGACGAAGAGGTCGGGCAGCCCGTGGTAGTCGCCGTAGACCGGCCGGTCGAGCTCGACGAGGTCGACGGTGAGCCGCGCGCCGTCGTCCCAGGCGTTGAGCAGGTGGAGGCAGTAGCGGTCCCCGAGCGCCACGTCGGCCGACAACGCACCGTCCTCGCGCCCGAGCACCAGCAGCCGCGTGCCCAGCTCGGGCCGCCACGAGAGCGCCTCGAGCACGGTGCCGCCGCCGCGTAGTGTCGCGAGGTCGAGCAGGTGGGGCGCGACGTGGAAGACGGCGTGGCGCGTCGACAGCGCGAAGTCGTGGATCGACGCCGGGTAGGGCAGCCGCTGCCGCGCGCGTAGCGCCAGCGCGCCGTCGGGCGCGAAGCGGAAGAGGAACAGCGTCGGCTCCTGCGGCGCGAAGGAGACGCCGAAGGTGACGAGCTCGCCGGTGTGCGGGTCGACCTTGGGGTGGCCCGAGAACGGCGTCGCGGCGGTGACCGCACCGTCGAAGGTACCCGGGCCGCGCGTCGCCAAGGTCTCGGGGTCGAGCTCCCACGGCTGCCCCTGCTCGCCGAAGGCCAGCAGCCGGCCGGCGAAGGGCCAGGCGGAGAGGTTGACCGGCGAGGCGACGGTGACGCCGTACACCAGCCGGTCGCCGGCGAAGCGGGTGCCGAAGGTGCGGTACAGCGCCCTCCCCTCGGCGCGCTCGGCAGTGAGCTTGGCGGTCTGCACGAAGCGTTGCTTGACGCCGATGCGCGGCGCGCCGGCGCCGTCGCGGTCGAACCGCGCCGCGATCACCATGCCGTCGCCGTCGAGCCAGTTGCGGTAGCGCAGCTCGCCGGCGGCGAAGCGCGCCGGGCCGCTCAGGTAGTAGGTGCCGAAGAGGCCGCGCGGCAGCTCGCCCTCGATGCCGGCGATCGTCAGCTCGCCCTCGACCGGCTCGTCGGCGAAGGCGCGCTCGAGCAGCGGCGCGTGGTCGCGCGACGGCGCCTCGTCGAGCGCCGCTGAGCTCGCGCTCATCCCGCCGCCTGCTGCTCGTCCGCCGCTGCTCGCCACCGCCGCCATCGGCCAGAACGCCGCCATCACCTCGGCGTCGAGCAGCGTCCAGCGCTGCGGCGTGCGGTCGTGCCGCGTCGCCTCCCAGTGGGCGCGCATCGCCTCGGGGTCGAAGCGCAGGGCGTTCATGTCGATCCCCTCGACGAAGGCGCGGCGGTGGATCGCCTCGGGCTCGCCGATGACGCGCGCCATGACGTGCGCCGCCATGAAGCGCGCCATCTCCTCGAGGTCGGCCCAGTGCGGCTCGAGCCGCCGCAGCGCTTCCTCGGGCGTGAGCCCGACGTCGTTCATCAGCACCCGCGAGCGCGCCAGCGGCGCGAAGTCCGAGAACTCGTAGAGCAGCGGCACGCCGTTGCTGCCGCCGCCGCCTCCCGTGCCCTGCGCCAGCTTCCACCGCGTCCAGCCGGTGAAGAGGTCCTGCAGGCCGCGGTTCCACGGGCCCAGCCGCGTGAACTGCTTGAGGAAGGCCCCGACGAACGCCGGCTCGGTGAACAGCTCGTTGATGAAGGGGAAGACGTAGGCGACGAAGTAGACGGTGAGCTCCCAGACGTACTTGAGGGTGAACGCTTCCTGGTCGCCGAGCGCGATGTAGCCGTCGGCGTAGCCCGGCACGTAGCCGTCGTAGAGGGCGCGGGCGATCGTCTCGTGGGTGCGGCAGCGGGCGCGCCGGTTGTGCTTGATGGCGTCGACGATGAGCGTGTTGTGGACGGCGATGAGGTCCGACCCCGGGCTGTAGAGCGGGTCGGAGAAGCGGCCGGACTCGCCGGTCATCGCCCAGCGCTCCTCGCTGATGGCGAGCTTGCAGTCGTGGGCGTAGTCGCGCAGACCGTAGTGGCCGAGGAGCTTCCGCTTGGGCAGGTCGTGACGGAAGCAGGGGAAGTGCTCGCACGCCCACTCGATCAGCTTCTCGCCGCTGTTGACGTCCTTGAAGTCGACGACGCTGTGGTCGTAGACGAGACCGAGGCTGGTCTTGCCGTGGAGCGGGATGACCCAGAACCACAGCCCCTCGGCGCAGAAGTGGTTGGTGGCGAGGTAGAGCGGCGAGTGCCCGGCCTGGCGGTGCCAGGAGCCGAGCCGCTGCTCGCGCGGCGAGGCGTCGGTGAGCTTCTCGATGTCGACCAGGCCGTCGACCCAGGCGAAGGAGGCGCCGTGCTCGATCGGGCTCTTGGCGGTGAGGCCGAGCTTTCTCGCCAGCACGCGGTTCCTGCCGCTGGCGTCGACGAGCCAGGGGGCCGCCACCGTCTTGCGCACGACGGTGCCGTCGGGCAGCGTGTGATCGAAGGTCGCGCGGTGCTCGGCCCGCGGGTCGAGCTCCACCTCCAGCCGCGTCGCCGGCAGGATGCGGGTGAAGCGCTCGCTCTGCTCGTTGAGCGCCAGCACCGCATCCTCCATCTTGTTGCGGTCGAGCTGGAAGGTGCAGATGTTGGAGAACGTCGTCAGGTAGCTCTGGCAGTAATTCTCGAAGCGCGTGTCGTCGCCGCCCGGCGTCGGCCAGTAGAAGCGCAGGTTGTACTTGATCCAGTGGTTCTGCAGCAGCTCCTCGGTGAGGTCGAGCACCTTGCCGAAGTACCAGCCGGAGAGCTGCACCGTCGACTCGCCGTACTTCTGGCGGTCGCGGCCGTGCTCGTGCGGCTGGTAGCGCTCGACCACCACGACTCGCTTGTCGGTGTCGAGCAGCAGATGGCGGGCGAGCGTCAGGCCGGCGAGGCCGCCGCCGATGATGACGACGTCGGTGTGAATGATTGGGTCCATCTAAGGTGAGCGCGAGAAGTCGTCGGGAGAGGGCTCAGCGAGGCCGCCGAAGAAACGCCGGCGGCGGCGCGCCACCAGATCGGCGAGCGCGGCGGCGAGCTGCGCGCGCACCTCGGCTGCGAGCGCCGTCACCGCGGCGGCGTCGTCGGCTTGCTCGGGCTGCCAGCGGTCGACCGGGATCGGCGGCAGCAGGCGCGTGTGCCACTTCGCCGGCAGCGGCAGCGGCGTGGTGACGGGCAGGTACGGCCAGAGCGTCTGCCGCTTCCACCACTCCCAGTCGATGCGGCCGAAGATGGGGAAGGTCTCGGCGCTGCCGACGGTGACGAACGGCACGATCGGCGCGCGGTGACGGATGGCGAAGGCGGCGAGCTCGTCGCGGAACCACGGAGTCAGCTCGTAGGCGTCGCGGTAGAGGCTGAAGGCGCCGCGGATCCCCTCCGGGAAGACGCCGAGGAGACCGTCGCGCTCGAGGACCCAGGCGGCGTTCTCGCGGCAGGCGGGGATGCCGCCGATGCGCGTCATGTAGGGCGCCAACACCGGCAGCTTGACGAGCCCCGGGTGCTGCAGGAAGCGCGCATAGCGGCCGGTCGCCGCGTGCACCGCCTGCTGGATCATCACCCCGTCCCAGGGCTGGAAGCCGCGGTGGAGGCCGACGAGGATGGCGCGGCCTTCGCGCGGGACGTGCTCGAGGCCCCGCGTGTCGACGCGCCAGTAGATGCGTCGCAGGAAGCGGAAGAGGGTGCGGCCGAGCCGGCCGCGGTAGCGCGGGTCGAAGCCGAAGGGGTCGGCGATGGCGGGCGGCGCCTTCGGCTCGCGGCTCTGGTTGCGCCGCGCGGCTTGAAGTGTGCTCCAGCGCGGCGTCCATCCGGCGGTTCGCTGGAGCGCGGCGGTGGAGACCGTGGCGGGGTGGACGAGCGCGGCGAGCTCCGCCGGCGGCCGACCGGCGAGCCGGCGGGCGACGGACCACAGCGGCGTCGGCACCGCGATGCGTAGCGCGCCGGCCGAGCGCACGGCGGCACGCGCGGGAGCGGGCTCGGCGGCGACGTGGAAGGTGCCAGTGAGACCGGCGGCGAGCGCCGCGCGCAGCGCCGCGGCGAGGTCGTCGAGCGCCAGCAGCTGGACCATGGGGTCCCAGCCGAAGGGCGTGAAGGCGACGCGCGCGAAGAGGTTGCGGCTCCACAGGTCGGCGCCCCCAGGCAGCGGCACCGGAGCGGCGCGGAGGAGCAGCAGGTGGGAAGCGGGCACCGCGGCCGCGGCGGCGCGCTCGAGCGCCAGCCATGCGGCCGCCAGCGGGTTGCCGGTGCGCCGCGGCCGCCAGCGCTCCTCTTCGACGACGCCGGGGTGATGGGGGCTGGGCTCGTGCACCGCGGTGCTCGCCACCACGACCACGAGCGGCGCGCCGGCGCGCCCCGCCGCGGCGAGCACCACCGCCGCGTCGCCGGCATCGGGGACCGCGTGCGCGCCGCGTTCGGCGGCGACGTAGACGACGGGGCGGGCGCAGCGCCCGCCGGCGAGAGCGGGCGGCAGCCCCGGCGAGCTCCACACGCTCCACTCCGCGCCCAGCGCCGTCGCGAGCCCCGCCGTCAGCGGGCCGCGGCCGCCGACCAGTAGACCCGAGCCGGCGAGCTCACTCTCGCCGAGCGGTCCCGCCGCCGCGCCGCGCCTCGGCTCAGCGATATCCGAGCTTCTCCTTGACCGCCGCCGTCGCCGCGTCGCTCCCCTCGACGCTGAGCCGCTCCACGTCGGCGCCGCGCCCGGCGGGGTAGAAGCCCTGCCGGTACATCGGGTAGCACTCGCTGCGCAGGTGGGCGAGGGTCTGGTGGCCGCGGCGGGTCGCCCGTTCGTGGCGCAGCGCGTCGACGTCGACCGGCGCGACGACGATCTTCTCGCCCGGCCCGGGATCGGCCTGGGCGAGGATGCGGCCCTCGAAGTCGACCACCATGCTCCCTCCGGGCCACGAGAAGGGCGGGTAGTGGTGCAGGCTCGCGCCCTGGTTCGCCGCCACCACGTAGGCGATGTTCTCCAGCGCGCGGCAGCGGTTGACCACCGTCCACCAGTCCATCGGCGGCGTCGCGCCCCAGGGGTCCATGTAGGCGGAGACGCGGATCAGCACCTCGGCGCCGTTGGCGGTGAGCTGGCGCAGCGCCTCGGGGAAGAGCCAGTCGTAGCAGATCGCCACGCCGAGGTTGCCGATCGGCGTGCGCACCACCGGGAACATCTCCTCGTCGTAGCCCGGCAGGTCGTGCGGGCTGGCGTGCACTTCCCAGGGGATCCAGGGGTTGACCTTGCGGTACTTGGCGAGGATGCCCTCGGGGCCGACGAGACAGGTGGTGTTGAAGACGACGCCCGGCCAGCGCTCGTCGCGCTCCAGGAAGGTGCCGGTCTGCACGTAGACGTCGTACTGCCGCGCCGCCTCCACGTAGCGCGCCGTGTGCTCGTTGGGGATCTCGACCGCGAGCTTGTCGAGCAGCTCGGCGGCGGTCGGGTACACCGGCGCCGCGTGGGCGAACTCGGGGAAGACCACCAGCTTGACGGGGAGGAACGGGGAGTACCCCTCCACCGCCTGGGCGATCATCGCCAGCATGCGGTCGACATGGCGGGCGATGCCGCCGCGGTCGAGCGGGTTGGCGAAGTCGGTCTGGCACGCCGCCGCGGCGTAGCGGAGCCGGTCGCTCATGCCGCGCGGACGCTAGCACGCGGGTCGCGGGTCGTTGCGGTGGCGGCGCGCTGCAGACTTCGCGGTGCTCTCCGGGCGGTGGCTAGACTTCGGGTGCATGGAGCAGCGCTACGGAGTGCCGGCGTCTTGAGCGCCGGCAGGCTCTCGTCGGCCATCGCCGCGTTGCTGCTGGCGGCGTCGACGGTGCCGTCGCCGGCCGCGACACTCACGCCGGCGCCGGCCGACTGCGGCGCCGAGCTCGCGCGTTTCGAGGGCGCCGTCCGCGCCGCGCCGGACGACCTGCTCCTCGGCAGCGACTACCGCCACGCGGTCATCGCCTGCGGCGCCCACGACCGCGCGCTCGCCTTCTTCGCCGAGCTCGGAGCCGCGCACCCGCGCTCGGCGAGCGTGCTGCTCAACCACGGCTACGCCTACGTCGACAAGCTCCCCACCGCCGGCGCCGTCCACCGCGTCCTCCTCGCCAACGCGGCGCTGGGGCTGTTCTCGCGCGCCGTCGAGGTGGAGCCGAGCTGGCTGGCGCTCTTCACGCGCGGCAACAGCTACCTCTACTGGCCGCCGTCGTTCGGCCGCGCGGCGCTCGCCGTCGCCGACCTCGGGCGCGCGGCGGCCATCGCGCGCCGCTCGCCGCTACCTCACCAGCGGCGCGGCTGGATCGCCCTCGGCGACGCGCATTGGAAGGTCGGCGAGCTCGACAAGGCGCGCACCGCCTGGAACGAAGGGCTGCGGCTGTTTCCCGGCGAGGCGCGGTTGGCGGCACGACTGGCGAGCCGAGGGGACGAGCTCGCGGCGCTGATCGAGGCCGACCTCGACCCGCGGCAGCGCGTCGACACCGACCTCTCGTCGCTCGCTCCCGCGGCAATAGCAGCAGCTGTACCCGAGCCGGCGTCAACGCCGCCGGGTGCTCTGCGCTTCGTCGAGGTCGGCGCCGTGGCGGGCGCGCGCATCCGTCACCACGCCCGCATCTTCACCGGGCCCTACGCCGACACGCTCGGCATGTTCACCGCCGGCGGCGCCGCGGTGGCCGTCGGCGACTACGACGGCGACGGGCGCGACGACCTCTTCCTCACCGACTCCGACCTCGGCCGGGGCAACCACCTGCTGCACAACGACGGCCCCGGAGCGGACGGCGTGCCGCGCTTCCGCGACGTCACCGTCGAGGCGGGCGTCGGGGCCGGCAACGACGCGCGCTCGATCGTCGCCGACGCGCTGTGGTTCGACGCCGACGACGACGGGCGGCAGGACCTGCTGGTCGCGCGCTTCGGCGCGCCGCTGCTCTACCGCAACCTCGGCGGCGGCAGGTTCGTCGACGCCACCGTCGGCTCCGGGCTCGACGCCTTCGCCAATACCATCGCCGCCGTCGCCTTCGACTACGACCGCGACGGCCGGCTCGACCTGCTGTTCGGCAACTACTTCGAGCCGAAGAACCTGCTCGACCTCCCCGACCGGCACGTGCTGCCCGAGGACCTCGACGACGCCAACAACGGCGGCGGCGTGACCCTGTGGCGCAACCTCGGAGCGCGCCCCGCGCGCGGGGAGGGCTGGGTGCGCTTCGCCGACGTGACGAAGGCCGCGGGCCTCGCCGCGCACACCGGCTGGACGCTCGACGTCGGCCACGCCGACCTCGACGGCGACGGCTGGCAGGACGTCTACCTCGCCTGCGACTACGGCACCGACCGGCTGTTCTGGAACCAGCGCGACGGCACCTTCGTCGACGGCACCGTCGCGGCGCTCGGCGGTCTCGACACCAAGAAGGGGATGAACGTCGACGTCGCGGATTACGATCGCGACGGCTGGCTCGACGTCTACGTGACCAACATCACCGACGACTACATGAAAGAGTGCAACATGCTCTGGCGCGGTGAGGGGGTGGCACCAGCGGCGAGCGCCGCCGGCTCCGCCGCCGCGGCCGCACCACCGCGCCCCACCTTCACCGACGTCTCCAAGGAGACCGGCACCTGCAACACGCTGTGGGGCTGGGGCGCCAAGTGGGGGGACTTCGACGACGACGGCTGGCCCGACCTCTTCGTCGCCAACGGCCTGCGCTCGGCCGGACGTGAGGACTACGTCCCGGTGCTCGTCGAGGCGATCGTGCAGCCCGGCTTCGACTTCAGCGACGCCGCCGCCTACCCGCCGATCGGCGACCGCAGCTGGAGCGGGTACCAGAAGAAGAAGCTCTTCCGCAACCTCGGCGGTTCCACCTTCGCCGAGGTGGCCGCATCGGCGGGAGTCGACAACGACCGCGACGGCCGCGGCATCGCGCTCGCCGACTTCGACGGCGACGGCCGCCTCGACGTCTTCCAGACCAACGCCGCGCAGGAGAGCCTGCTCTACCTCAATCGCACGACGGGCGCCGGCCACTGGCTGGGCTTGCGCCTCGTCGGCACCAAGGGCAATGGCGATGCCATCGGCGCACGGGTGACGGTGACCGCCGGCGGCGCGCGGCAGGTGCACGAGCTCGACGGCGGCAACGGCTACGCGGCGCAGAGCAGCAAGGTGCTGCATTTCGGCCTCGGCGCGGCGGCCAAGGTCGACGCCGTGGAGATCCGCTGGCCGAACGGCGCGGTGGAGACGGTGGCGGTGCCGGTCGACCGCGTGAGCACGGTGCGCGAAGGGAGCGGCGTGCAGCGTTGACGAACGGGCGTACGCTCGCGGCGGCGATCGCTATCGCGTCGGCCACGGTGCTCGTGCTCGACGCGGTGGCCGCCGCACCCGCGGCGGCGCCCTCGCGCGCCGAGCAGCTGGCCCGCCACCGCAATCTCGGCAAAGCGTTCTACGAGAACCCGACGCTGAAAGCGCAGGCGGTGGAGGAGCTGCGCAAGGCGCGCGAGCTGGCGCCGGGCTCCGTCGGCGACCGCCTCAACTACGCGCTGGCGCTGCTGCGCGCCGGCAAGGACGCCGAGGGGATCGCCGAGCTGGTGGCGGTGCAGAAGCTCGACCCCGAGCTGCCGCACACCTGGTGGAACCTCGGCATCGCCTACCAGAACGCCTCGCGTCACGACGAGGCGCGCACGCAGCTGCTGGGGATGGTCGAGCGCGTCCCCAGCGACGCGGCCGCGCACTACAACCTCGGCGTGCTTTATCAAGTCGAGGGCGACGCCGCCGCCGCGCAGCGCCACCTCGAGGAGGCGGCGCGGCTCGATCTCGACATGGCGGCGCCTCACTACCAGCTGGCGAGCCTCTACCGCCGCGCCAGCCGCGCCGACGACGCCGGGCGCGAGCTCGTGCGCTTCCGCGAGCTCAAGCAGGCGCAGGCCGGCGCGGCGGTGCCCGAAGACCCGCAATGGAGCCGCTACTCCGAGCTCGTCGATCCGGTGGAGCCGCGCGGCAAGGGCGCGCCGGCGGCGCCGGTGCCGCTGGCGCTCGCCGCGAAGGAGGTGGCGGCGCTGCCGCCGGCGGCCGCGGCGCTGCCCGCGGGCCTCGCCGTGCTCGATGCCGAGGGCGACGGCCGGCCCGACCTGCTCGCCTGGTCGGGCGGGCGGCTGCGCCTGCTCGCCGCGGGCGCGCGGCCGGTGCAGAAGACGCCGCTCGACGGATTGCAGGCGGTGATCGCCGCCGTGCCGGGCGACTTCGACAACGACGGACTCGCCGACCTCTGCGTGCTGGAGAGCCGCGGCGCGCGGCTGTGGCGAAGCGCGGGCGGGCGCTTCGAGGCCGCCGCGGCGACGCTGCCCAGCGGGACGTGGCGCGCCGCCGCCTGGCTCGACTTCGACCACGACTACGACCTCGACCTGCTGCTGCTCGGCGATGCGGCAGCGCTGCTGCGCAACAACGGCGACGGCAGCTGGGCGGACGCCACGGCGCGCTTCCCCTTCGTCGCCGGCCGCGCGCTCTCCGCCACCGTGCTCGACACCGTCGCCGACACGCAGGGCGAGGACCTCGTCGTCAGCTACGAAGGGCGCGCCGGGGTGCTCTACCGCGACGAGCTCGGCGGGCGCTACGTGGCCGAGCCGCTGCCGGCGCTGCCGGCGGGCGCTCGCAACCTCGCCGCCGCCGACGTCGACGGCGACGGCTGGACCGACGTCGTCGCGACCGGCGCCGGCGGCCGGCCGCTGCTGCTGCTCAACGGCGGCAGCGAACGACAGCTGCGCGCCGGCTGGCGCGCGCTGGGTCCGCCGGCCGCGGCGCGCGCGCCGGCGCTGCTCGCCGACCTCGAGAACCGCGGCGTCGTCGACCTCGTCGCCGCCGCCAGCGTGCACTTCGGCGGCCCGGTCGGCGCCTTCGCGGCGGCGGCGACGCCGCTGCTCGGCGCCGCCGCGAAACCCGCGGCTGCTGCGACCGCCGCGGAGGCCCTCGCCGCCGCCGACTTCGACGGCGACGGCCGCACCGACGTCGCGCTGCTCGCCCGCGGCTCCCTGCGGCTGCTCGCCAACCGCACCGCCGGCGCCGGCCGCTGGCTCGGCGTCGGCTTGAAGGGGGTCAAGAACCTCCGCCTCGCCGCCGGCGCCGAGGTCGAGGTCAAGGCCGGCGGCAGCTACCAGAAGCACCGCTACGCCGGCGTGCCGCTGCACTTCGGCCTCGGCCGGCGCGACGCCGCCGACACCGTGCGCATCAGCTGGCCCAACGGGCTGATCCAGAACGAGACCCGGCAGCCCGCCGGCGCCGTCAAGACCTACGCCGAGGCGCCGCGCCTCTCCGGCTCCTGCCCGATGATCTTCACCTGGGACGGCAGCCGCTTCCGCTTCCTCACCGACGTGCTCGGAGTCGCGCCGCTCGGCGCCAGCGCCGGCGACGGCGAGTACTTCCCCGTCGACCACGACGAGTACGTGCAGGTGCCGGGCGAGGCGCTGGTCGCGGTCGACGGCCGCTATCGCGTACAGGTCACCGAGGAGCTGCGCGAGGTCTCCTACCTCGACCAGATCCAGCTCGTCGCCGTCGACCACCCCGCCGGCGTCGAGGTGTTCACCAACGACAAGTTCGTCGGGCCGCCCTTCCCCGACTTCCGGCTCTTCGGCGTCCGCCGGCGCATCCACCCGGTGCGCGCCACCGACGACGACGGTGCCGACGTGCGCGACCGGCTGACCGCGCGCGACGGACGCTACCCGGACGGCTTCCGTCGCGACTTCGCGGGGGTCGCCGACGTGCACCACCTCGACCTCGACTTCGGCGACGCCGCTGGGGATGGCCGCGCCGTGCTGGTGCTCTCAGGGTGGGTCGACTGGGCCGACGGCAGCACCTTCCTCGGCTCGGCGCAGCGGCAGGGCGGCGGACTGCTGATGCCGCAGCTGCAGGTCGAGGACGAGCGCGGGCAGTGGCAGACGGTGATCGCCGACATGGGCATCCCCGCCGGCAAGCCGAAGTCGATCGTCGTCGACTTGACCGGCAAGTTTCTCAGCGCATCGCGGCGAGTGCGCATCGTCACCAACCTCTGCGTCTACTGGGACGAGATCTTCCTCGCCGAGGACGCCGCCGAGCCGCCGGTAGTCCTCACCCGGCTCGCGCCGGCGAGCGCCGACCTCCACTTCCGCGGCTTCTCGACGCCGGTCATCCACCCGCAGCGCAAGCAACCCGAGCACTTCGACTACGACCGCCTGCTCGCGGTGACGATGTGGAACCCGACGCCCGGCGACTACACCCGCTTCGGCGACGTGCGCGAGCTGCTCGCCGAGGTCGACGACCTGCTGGTGGTGATGGGCTCGGGCGACGAGGTGAGCCTCGACTTCGACGCCGACGCGCTGCCGCCGCTCCCCGCCGGCTGGCGGCGCGACTTCCTGCTCCTCTTCGACGGCTGGGCCAAGGACGCCGACGCCAACACCGCCTTCTCGCAGAGCGTCGAGCCGCTCCCCTTCCACGGCATGTCGCGCTACCCGTATCCAGCCGACGAACGCTTCCCCGACGACGAGCTGCACCGGCGTTGGCGCGACGAGACACTGACGCGGCCGGCGCTACGGATCCTGCGGCCGCTGGCTCCGCGGCCGCGCGGCTGAGCGAAGGACCGCAGCCGGCGGACTGCGTCTGGCTTACACCCGCCGCATGCGGTGTTAGGGTAGCGCCGTTCAGCGCACAGTTTCGTCGCCGTCGAATCCACGTTCCGTCGGAAAGGGGGCTCCCATGCGTCGCTTCCCGTCTGCCTGCCTGCGCCTGTTGCTCGTCGTCTCGATCCTGTCCACCGCTGGATGCGCCACCATGCCGGCCCCCGCGGCCGTGGAGTGTCCGCCCCAGACCGCCGATCGCCGCCTCCCCGAGGACCTGTGGGCGGAGCTCGAGGCGGGCAACGCCGTCTTCGTCGGCGGCGACGTGCACTACACCGGTCTGGCCGGCCTGCGCACGGCGACGGCCGGGCAGCAGAACCCGCCGGTTTCCATCCTCTCCTGCTCCGACAGCCGGGTCCTGCCCGAGGTCACCTTCCAGCGCACGATCAACCAGCTGTTCGTCGCGCGGGTGGCCGGCAACGTCGCCCCCAGGAACCAGACCGAGCTCGCGAGCCTCGAGTTCGCCGTCGCCAATGGTTGGACGACCCTGGTCGTCGTCATGGGTCACAGCGACTGCGGCGCGATCAAGGCGGCGCTGCAGACCGACGACAGGGACAGGACGCTGACGCCGGCGCTGCTCGCACTCGTGACCCAGATCCGCCGAGCGTTTGTCGGCACGGACATCCGCCGCACCAACAGCCCGACCTCGGAGCAGCTGCGGCGCGCCACCGACGCCAATACCCTCTACGTGGCCAATCAGCTGACCAGGGACAGCGCGCTCTTGGGCGCCTGCGTGACGAACAAGCAGGTCACCATCTACACGGCCTACTACGACGCCGCCAGCGGCAGGGTAGAGCGGATCGCGCGTTAGGGCGCTCAGCTCGCGTTCGCGAGCCGCCGGCCGAGGATCGCCTCCGCGGCATGCACCGCGGAGACGATCACCGGCGTGATGCCGCCGCCCGGCCGCACCCAGTGGCCGGTGAGGAAGAGACCGGCGATGGGGCCGCGCACGCCGGGGCGGGCGGTGCCGAGCTGGTCGGGCGCCATGTCCCAGCCGAGCATGGCGCCGTGCTCGTTGCGGGTGAAGCGCCAGGCGGTCCGCGCGGTGGCGGTGGTCGCCACCTCGACCCGCCGCGAGACGCCGGGCAGCAGGCCCTCGAGCTGGGAGACGAGGTACTCCTGCACGGCGGCCTTGTGCGCCGCCCAATCGGTGACGTGCTCGTAGTCGACCGGCATCACCTTCTGCAGGATCACCACCTGCTTGCCGGGCGGCGCCATCGCCGGTTCGTAGAGCGTCGGCACGAAGACCTTGCAGCGCAGCGCGCCGCGGCGGAAGTCGGCGAGGTTGCCGAGCTCGTCGCTGTCCCAGCCTTGCCAGTGGTAGCCCTGGACGGCCTCGAGGTCGTCGCGCGAGACGCCGGCGAGACCGAGGTGGGTGAGGTAGCAGGGCCACGACGGGCGCAGCCGCTCGGCGCGCGCGAGGTCGGGTGCCGCCGCCTCCTGACGCGACAGCAGCTCCCTCAGGGTGAGCGTCAGGTCGGCGTTGGACACCACCGCCTCCGCCGCCACCCGGTACCGTCCCTTCAGCGGCCCGCGGTCGGTCTCGCCCTCGATTCCCACCGCCCGGCCGTCCTCGACGACGATGCGGTCGACGCGCGTGCTCATCAGGATCTCGCCGCCGCGCTCCTCGAAGCGCCGCGCCAGCTCGTCGGCGAAGGCCTGCGAGCCGCCCGCCGGGTAGTAGTTGCCGAGGAAGTAGGCGAGGCGCAGCATGGAGTCGAAGACGAACGAGATGCGGCTCGGCGGCGAGCCCCAGTGCGGGCAGTCGGCGGTGAGCAGCAGCTCGAGCGCCGGGTCGTCGAAGGTGCGGTCGAGAGCCGCGCGCAGCGAGAGGTCGCGCAGCTCGGCGAAGCGCGGCGTCTCGCGGCCACGGAAATAGGCGAGGAGGCCGTGCAGGTAGGCCTCGCGCACGGCGTCGAAGAAGCGGTCGAGCGCCTCGGCCTGGTGCGGGAAGCGCGCCTTGACGGCGGCGAGGTACAGATCGAGGTCGGCCGGCACCGAGAAGCCAGAACCATCCGGGAAGTGGAAGGTGTCGACCGGGTCCATCTTCACCCACCCGCTCTCGACGCCGAGCTCGGCGAGAATGCGACCCGGCAGCGTCTCGCGGTTGCCGAGCAGCGGGTAGAAGTGCGTCGCGGCGTCGAAGGTGAAGCCGCCGCGGCGGAAGGTGCTGCAGAAGCCGCCCACCATGTAGTGCTGCTCGACGAGCAGCACCGAGAGCCCCTCCTTGGCGAGCAGGTTGGCGCAGAAGAGGCCGCCGACGCCGGCCCCGATCACGACGGCGTCATAGCGCTCGCGTGGCGGGCGGTCGCGGAGGCCGCGAAAGGGGCGGCGCGCCATCGCGCGCAGTCTAGGCCGGGGGGCGTCGTCCGCGGCAATCGCCAGCGGTGCGGCGGCTCAGGACGGCCGGTTGCGGCCGTAGCGCTCGTGGGCATCGGCGTGGCCGCCGGCGGCGAGCGCGGCGGAGAACGAGAGCTCGCCCGCGAGTAGCGTGGCGGCGACGATCTCGGCCAGCCGGCTCGCCTTGCCGTTCCCTTCGCAGCCGAGCAGGCGCAGGCACTCGGGCGCGGTGCCGACGCCGGTACCGCCGCCCACCGTGCCGACGGTGAGCGACGGCAGGTGCACGCTTGCCCACAGGCTGCCGTCGGGCTCGGCCTCGAGGGTGCTCACGCCGACCGCCGCGTTGGCGACGTTGGCGACGTCCTGGCCGCAGGCGATGAAGACGGCGGCGAGCCCGTTGGCATAGTGGCCGTTGTGGCCGATGGCGCCGGTCTCCAGGTGGGCGACGACGGTGCGGTGCCAAAGCGCGGCGAGCGCCGCCACCTCGACGCCGAGCACGGCGCGGACGACCGCAGCGGGGAGCCGCACCCCGGCCACCACCGACTTCCCCTTGCCGCCGGCGAGCAGGGCCGCCGCGGCGCGCTTCTCCCCCTCGGCACCCGACATCAGCAGCCAACGGCGAGGGGAGAAGCGGGCGGCCAGCAGGCGGCACGGGGCTTCGGTAGCGCGCCCCACCATGTTCATGCCGCTGGCGTCGCCGGTCGAGAACGTGAAGGCGACCAGCACGTCGCGGCCCACCACCCGCGGCTCGACGGCCAGCAGCCGGCCGTGGCGCGTCGTCGCCTCGGCGGCGCGCCGCAGCTCGGGCTCGAGCGCGGGGAGCGCGCGGGCGAAGGCGGCCGCCTCGGCGACGGTGTCGAAGGCGAAGACCGGCGTGGCGCGGTTGCTGTCCACGAGGACCCGCACCTCGGCGCCTCCGGCGCGGGTCACCGCCACCATGCCGCGCTCGTAGGAGCGCACCAGGGCGCCCTCGGTGGTGGCGAACGGGACGTAGAAGGTGCCGTCGGCGTGCTCGCCGCGCACCCACAGCGGGCCGGCGACGCCGAGCGGCACCTGCGCCGCGCCGATGGGGTTCTCGACGCTGCCGCGCATGTCGCTGCCGGCGATGGCACCGGCGCCGACCACCGGCAGCGCGCAGCCGGTGACCTCCTCCAGCCAGGCGCGGCGCTGCGCCACGTCCTCGTCGCTGTAGCCCTGCCCCGCGAACCGCGGGACGAGCGCCGGCCGTTGCGGACGACTAGGCCGCGGTTCGCGCGCCAATCAGCCCTTCCCCAAGAGGAGCGCGCAGCAGGGGCCGTCGAGGCCGACGCCGTCGACGAGGCCGACGGTGAGGTCGAGCGGCGTGGTTTCGTTCGAGATCGCCCACAGCGGGAAGCCGGGCGCGGCGGCCGCGAAGCCGGCGACGCCGGGCAGCTCGCCCGCCTCCATCGCCGCCAGCATCGCCGCCGCCTGCAGCGCGCCGCTGGCGCCGAGGCACTCGCCGAGGAGGCCCTTCGGCGCCGTCACCGGTACGCTCGCGACGCGCATGCCGAGGGCGGCGGCGAGCCCCCGGGCCTCGGCGTCGTCGGCGCGCGGGTGGCCGCTGGCGGCGGCGGAGACGGCGCTGACGTCCTCCGCTTCCAGCCCCGCCTGCGCGAGCGCCGACCGCACGGCGCGCGCCACCGCGCCGGCGCCGCTGCGTGCGTCGGCGCCCTGCGAGGGATCGAACGCGGCGCCGTGCCCGAGCACGGTGGCCAGCACGCGGGCGCCGCGCGCCGCGGCGCCCGCCGCGCTCTCCAGCACGAGGAACGCCGCGCCCTCGCCGAGCGCGAAGCCGCTACGTGCGACGTCGAACGGTCGCGGCGTGCCGTCGCCGTTGGCGACCATGCCGGCGCGGCTATGGGCGACGAACGACTCCCAGCACAGCTCCTCGGCGCCGCCGGCGAGCGCCACCTCGACGCGCCCCTCGGCCACCAGGTCGGCGCCCAGCGCGATCGCCTGCACGCCCGAGGCGGTGCCGGCCGACACCGTCGAGTTGGGCCCGCGCAGGTGGTGCCAGATGGCGGTCTGCCCGGCGGCGGCGTTGATGACGCTGTTGGCAAAGTCGAAGGGCTTGACGTAGAGCGGCCCCGCCTGCAGCCCGCGGCGGTCGAACTCGGCGATGGTGCGCACGCTGCCGAACATGGTGCCGACGAGCAGCGCCAGCTCGCCGCCGATGACGGCGTCGCTTCCCCAACCGGCGTCGTCGAGCGCCAGCCGCGCCGCGCAAGCGGCGAGCAGTCCCGTGCGGTCGAGCGGCCGGAAGTTGCCCTCGCCGAGGTAGCGCGCGGGATCGAAGCCGCGAAGCTCGACGGCGCGTCCCATCGGCAGCCCGTCGACGGCGAAGCCCTCGATCGGCGCCAGGTGGCTCGAGCCGTCGCAGAGCGCGCGGTGCAGCGCCGCCGGCGAGTCGCCGAGAGGCGAGAGCACCCCGACGCCGGTCACCACGACCTGCCGTTGCACGGTCGACTTCACCCCTAACCCCCCTGCCCCCCTGCCCCTCCAGGGGCAGGGGGCGCCCCCGCCCGACCCGCGTGCTCATCGGCTGCCGCGAACAGCACCGAGGCGTTGGCGCCGCCAAAGGCGTAGGCGTTGTTCATCGCCACCCGCACCGGCAACTGCCGCGCCTGGTTGGGCACGTAGTCGAGGTCGCAGTCGGGATCGGCGTGCTCGTAGTTGATGGTCGGCGGCACCCAACCCTCGGCGATGGCGAGGCAGCAGACCGCCGCCTCCAGCGCCGAGGCTGCCCCCATGGTGTGCCCGAGCATCGACTTGACCGAGCTCATCGGCACCCGCGCCGCGGCGTCGCCGAAGGCCCGCTTGACGGCCAGCGTCTCCAGCCGGTCGTTGGTCGGGGTGCCGGTGCCGTGGGCGCTGATGTAGTCGACCTGCTCCGCCGCGAGCCCGGCGTCGGCGAGCGCCATCGCCATGGCGCGTGCCGGCCCCTCGCCTTCGGGGTGCGAGGCGGTCATGTGATGCGCGTCGCAGGAGAGGCCGTAGCCCACCACCTCGGCGTAGACGCGGGCGCCGCGCGCGCGCGCCGCCTCCAGCGGCTCGAGCACCAGCACGCCGGCGCCTTCGCCGGGCACCATCCCCTTGCGCTCGCGGTCGAACGGCGCGCAGCGGTCGGTGGTGATGGCGCCCAGCCGCGCGAAGCCGGTGTAGGTGATGCGCGAGAAGGCGTCGGCCCCGCCGGCGAGCATCACCTCGGCGCGGCCGGTGGCGAGCGCGTCGCGGGCGAAGGCGACGGCGTAGTTGCCCGCGGCGCAGGCGTTGGGCAGCATGACGTTGACGCCGGCGAAGCCGAGCTCGGCCGCCACCTGGCCGGGGATGCGGTGGCAGGGGTAGCGGGTGGCGATGGCGCCGTCGAGCGCCTCGTGCCCGCGGCCCAGCAGCGCGTCGTTGAACAGCTCGATCTCGAGCGGCTCGCCCGACGTGGTGCCCATCGCCACGCCGACGCGCTCGGCGTCGAGCGTTGCGGCATCGAGCCCGGCATCGGCGAGCGCCATGCGGGCGGCGGCGACCGCCATCTGCGAGGCGCGGCCGAGCTGCGAAGGATCGACGCGCTGGCACCACGGCGCGGGGTCGAAGCCGCGCACCTCGGCGCCCAGGTGCACCTTGAAGCGCGAGGTGTCGAACGAGGCGACCGGCGCGATCCCCGACTCGCCGGCGAGCAGGGCGCGCCAGAAGGTCTCGCGTCCGCTGCCCAGCGGAGTGACGACGCCGATGCCGGTGACGGCGACCCGCCGGCGCGGCGGGGAGTCGGGGGCTGTTCCGCGCACGGGCATCACCGGGTCCCTTCGTCGCTGCGTCGTTCAGGATACGCCGGTCGCGCCCGCGCCGCGAAGCCTGGTGCGCGCCGGCTAGGCGACCGCCCGTTCCTGCAGGCGCTGGCGGACGAAGTCGACGACGTGCTCGACGGTCGGCAAGTCGCCCAGCCGCTGCTCGAGGTCCTCGAGGCCGAGCTGGAACTCGTAGTCGAGGTCGACACCCACCTCCAGCAGCGACAGCGAGTCGAGCTCGAGGTCCTGACGGAAGGAGGCGTCGTCGCCGATGCGCTCGACGGGGATGCGAGTGACGTTGAAGATGATCCGCTTCACTTTGTCGCGGACCACGATCTCTTCGCTGGATACGATCATCGGTTGACCTCTCGCGTAAACGGGTCGCGTTTGAATCCTTGCCGGCCTGCCGCCGCCTGCTTGCCTGCTCACCAGCTATCGCGAGAAGCCGACCCCGAGGGGCTCATCGCAGGCCGGGCGGGCGCTCGGGGGCTACTCAAGAGGAAACAACAGCGCCCCGTCGCGCCGCATTTCGCCGTCGAGGTAGAGGCGCCGCAGCTCGCCGTAGCGCAGCTTGCCGTCGGCGGTGAGCGGCAACGACCCCGGAGCCACCAGGTAGACGCGTCCCGGTCGCAGGCCGAGCCGTTCGTGAAAAGCGCCGACCACCGCCGCCACCTGCTCGGCTGGCTCGCCGCGAGCGCCGCGCACGAGCTCGACGAAGACGAACGCCTGCTCGCCCTCCAGGCGCCCGCGGTCGATGCCGACGGCGGCGGAGCGGCGCACGAAGGGGAGGCGGTCGACGGTCTCCTCGATCTCGCGCGGCGCCAGCGTCAGGCCACCGAGAATGATCGTCTCCTTGGCGCGGCCGACGACGTAGAGGTTGCCGTCGGCGTCGAGGTGGCCGAGGTCGCCGGTCTGTAACCAGCGACCGGCTTCCGCGGGCGGCTCGCCCCAATAGCCATCGGTCAGTGCGGGGCTCGCGACTTCGATCTCGCCGATCTCGCTCGCAGGCAGCGGCACGCCACCCTCGCCGGCGATGCGCAGGCGCACACCGGGAAACCCTCTGCCGAGCGCGACGGCGCCGCGCTCGTCGACGCGGATGGGCACGCCGGGCGGCCAGGTGGTGACGCCGACCGTCGCTTCGGCGAGGCCGTACGCGGGAGTCACCACCGAGCCGAGGCCGAAGGCGCGCTCGAAGCTCTCGACGGTGCTCGCGCGCACCGGCTCGGCGGCGTCGAGCGCCACCCGCAGCCGCGAGAGGTCGAGCCCGTCGCGCTCGCGGGCGAGGCGGAGGCAGAGACGGTAGGCGAAGTCGGGCGCCGCGGTGAAGGTGGCGCGGCAGCGCGCCGCCTCCTCCATCCAGCCGCGGATCGCCGCCATCCCCGGCGGCTGCAGGTGCAGCGTGCAGCCGGTGACGAGCGGCACGACGCCCATCAGGATCAGCCCCATGTCGTGGTGCAGCGGCAGCCAGGAGAGGAAGACGTCGTCGGCGCTGACGGCGAAGCCTTCGACCATCTGGCCGACGTTGGTTGCCAGGTCGCGGTGGCGGATGCGTACCGCCTTCTGCTCGCCGGTGCTGCCGGAGGTGAGCTGGAGGAAGGCGACGTCGTCGGGAGCCGGCAGCGGCGGAAGTGGCACCGTGCCTGTCGCTCCGGCCGCGGGGAGCGCCGCGGTCTCCACCGCCTGCACGCCCGCCGCGGCGATGCCGTCGAGCAGCGCCTGCCAGCGCGCCGCCGGCTCGGCGTCGGCGACGATGACGGCCGCGCCGAGCCGCGCCGCCACTTCGAGCAGCCGCGCGGCCCCCGACCGCGGCAGCATCGGCACCGCCACGGCGCCGGCGCGCAACGTCCCCCAGAACGCGGGGAGGAACGCGTCGCCCTCTGCCATCGCCAGCAGCACGCGGTCGCCGCGCCCGACGCCGAGGGCGAGCAGCGTGCGCGCGGTGGCCGCGATCTCGGTGTCGAAACGGCGCCACGCCACTGGCCGGCCGCGCCAGGCGAAGGCGGGCGTCTCGCCGCCGTCGCGCCCGCGCCGCGCGAGGACCTCGAGCAGGTGCTGCGCAGTCACCGCCGCGCTCGCCGGTCAGCCGCAGAGCCGGCCGACGAGCCCGTGCAGGTCGGCGACGGTGCGCACCGGCGAGAGGTCGGCCTCGCCGGCGGCGATGCCCCAGCGGTCCTCGATTGCGGCGAGGATCGCCACGAAGTCCATCGACTCGACGCCGAGGTCGTCGACGAGGTGGTCCTCGGCGCTCACCGCCTTGACCCCCAGCTCGAGGGCGACGACGTGCCGGACCTCGTCGAGCGTCGGGCAGCGCATCGTGAGGCCGACGATATCGTGTGGGATCCGAAGCCTAGAAGGCGCCGGTGTCGGCGATGCTCGCGAGGTTGCCGCTCGGGTTGGTGTAGGTCCTCACCACCCCGGTGGCGGTATCGGTGACGCGCAGCGTGTACTCGACGCTGGAGAGCGCGCCGTAGAACACCCAGTGCTTGCCGTTTATCGGCGTGCCGTCGAGGACCTTGAGCACCACCTCGACGTTGTCGGGGCCGAAGAACCAGAACCAGCCGGTGTCGGCGGTCAGCGGGACGGCGGTGCCGACGCCGCTGTTGCCGGCGAAGTCCTTCCAGCTGGCCTCGACGGCGAAGCGGCCCGCGCGCAGGCAGAGACGGGTGGGGGCCGGCGTGCAGATCCCTGCGGCCGTGGAGTCGGCGCGCGACGACACCCGCGGCCGCGTGCCGGACTCCGCAGTCGGGCGCTCGACGACCGCGAACGCTCCCAAGGGTCCGAAGCCGGTGGTGTCAGCGACGCTCGCCAGCCGGCCGGCGGGATTGCGGTAGCGCGCGGTGAGCCCGGTCTGCACATCGGTGACGGTGAGCGCGTACTCGACGCTCGACAGCGCGCCGTAGAAGACCCAGTGATGGCCGTTGACGCCCCGGCCGTCGAGGACCTTGAGCACCACCTCGACGTTGTCGGAGCCGAAAAACCAGAAGGCGCCGGTGTCGGCGGTGAGCGGCACCGTGCGCCCGACACCGGCATGGCCGGCGAAGTCCTTCCACGCGGCCTCGACGCGGAAGCGCCCGCCGAGGCAGAGAGCGGTCTCCGTGGGGACGCACACGCCGGTGGCTTGCGCGAGGTCGAGCATCCACAGCTCGCGGCCGGTGAGCCCGTCGTCGGCGACGAAGAAGAGCCGGCTGCCCTGCAGCTCCAACTCCTCGGGGCGCGACGAGGTCGCGCCGGGAGCGACGTCGTGCACCAGCTCTGTCCCCGCCTCGCTGCCGTCGCTCGACCACAGCTCGGTGCCGTGGACGCCATCGTGCGCCGAGAAGTAGAGCCGGCCGCCCACGGGCGTCAACCACGCGGGCGACGACGAAGCGAGACCGGGGAAGACGTCGCTCACCATCCTCGTGCCTGCGGCAGTGCCGTCGCTGGTCCACAGCTCGCGGCCGTGAATGCCGTCGTCGGCGGCAAAGTAGAGGCGGCCGTCGAGGGCGAGCAGCTCCGCCCGCGGCGCCTCGCCGAGCGGACGACGGAACTGGCGTAGCGCGATCGTCCCCGCCGTCGTGCCGTCGGAACGGAAGAGAGCGCGCTCGTCGCCGGAGGTGTCGGCGAGGAAGTAGAGCGCGCCGCCGAAGACCAGCAGGTCGCCGGGCCGCGAGCCGGTGTCGCCGGGCCGGGCGTCGATGAGCCGCGTGGTGCTCGCCGGAGTACCCGCGGTCTTCCACACCTCGCCGTCCTCCGGCGAGGGGCCGACGAAGAACACCTCGCCGCCGAGCCTGGTGAACGACGGGTCGGTGTCGAAGATGAAGGGCTCGACGTAGCCGGTCACTTGCGTCACGCCGGTGCCGGTGAAACTGCTGCGCCAGATCTCGTTGCCCTTGCCGTCCACGTAGGCCGCGAAGTAGAGCTGGTCGCCGACCGCCGTGAGATAGCGGTCGCCGAACGAGCGGCCGGGCAGGACGAAGACGTGCGCGGTGCCGGCGTCGGTGCCGTCGGTCCGCCAGACCTCGTCGAAACCTGGTCCCTCGCGGACGAAGTAGGCTTGCCCGTCGTGAGTCGTCAGCCCGGCCGCGGCGTCGTCGCCGGCGGCGAGCGCGAAGGTCCCTGCGGCAGTGCCGTCGCTCGTCCACAGGTGAGCGGCGTCCCACCGCTCCCTGACGGCGAACAGCACCTTGTCGCCCAGCCTGGTGAGCTCCACCGGGCCCACGGCGTCACGGGCGTGGTAGTCGTCGGGCGCGGTCAGCTCGGTGACCTGCTCCGTGCCGGCGGCGGTGCCGGTCGAGCTCCACAGCTGCGGCACCGGTCCGGTGTCGGCAACGAACAGCAGCCGGTCGGCCGCGGCGAGGAGGCGCCGCGGGCTCGACGACGGCGGCCGGCTCGGGACCTCGGCGATCAGCTGCCACTCGCCGCCGTCGGTGGCCATCAGCTTCGCCTTCAGCGGCTCCCATCCTACGTACTCGTAGGCGGCAGCGTAGAGGCGCCCACCGGCGAGAACCGCCCGGTCCTCGTCGACGACGACGCCCTCCGGCAGGCTGGCAAAGCGCCGCGTACCCTCGGCGGTCCCATCGGTACGCCAGACGCCCCTCTCCGGCTGAGCGTTCTGGATGACGAAGAGGCCGGCGTCGAAGAGCTGGCCCACGGATCCCGAGGGGCACGGCTGGTGGCAGACGCGCATCAAGGTGCGCGTCCCCGCCGCCGTGCCGTCCGTCGCCCACAGGTCGCGGTCGCCCTCGTACGGGCCGCCGCGAAAGAACAGCACGCGGTTGCCGACACGGTGGAGGTCGCCGCAGTATGAGCAGTCGTCGACCACGACCTGCACCGTGTCGCCCCCGACAGCCCAGATTCGCCAACGCTGTTGGCCGCCGTCGATCTGCACCGTCAGGAAGAGCACCCGTCCACCGACCTCCTCGACCAGGTTGCGGCCGAGCTCGTAGAAGAACGGCTCCTTGCCGGACGCAAAGTTGGTGAGCGCGACGGTGCCGCCGGCGGTGCCGTCGCTCTTCCACAGCTCGACGCCGTGGACGGGGTCGGTGGCGGTGAAGTAGACGTGGTCCCCCGCCGGCTCGTACCACGCCCCACCGGCGTTGGCGTGGGCAAGCTGCGGCACGAAGTCGGTGAGCGGCCGCGTGCCGGCGGCCGTGCCGTCGCTCGTCCAGATGTCTTGCTCGCCGCCGGTCGTGGGCGACACGCGGGTGAAGAAGATGCGGTTGCCGGCCGCCACCGGAAAGTTCCGAACGCCCTCCGGGCCGACCGCTTCGACCCGCACCGTGCCGCCGGCGGTGCCGTCGCTGGTGTACACGACGACCGCGCCGGCCTCCTCGCTGATGAAGAACAGCTTGCCGCCGGCGACCACGAAGAAGCTCAGCGCGGCGCCGCCGGCGCCCGGCAGCAGGTCCTTCACCAGGACGGTCCCCGCTTCGGTGCCGTCGCTTCGCCACAGCTCGCAACCGGTCGCCGCGGTGCAGCCGTGGAACAGCACCGCGTCGCCCAGCATGGCGGCGCCGCCGTAGCCGATCGTCAGGTCGCCCTCGGGACCACCGAGCCGGTGGGTGCCGCTCCGTGTCCCGTCGGAGACCACCAGCGCTCCCCGCGACTCTTGGTCGGCCAGCGGCCCGATCGCTTCGGCTTGGCCGGTCCAGAAGGCCAAGCCGTGGGCCGTGCCCAGCACGCCGCCGACGAAGCCGGAGCACTCCCCCGGGCAGGCGTCGAGGAGCAGCTCGGTGCCGGCGTCGCTGCCGTCGGTGACCCATGCCTCCGACCCCAGCACATAGTCGTGGACCGCGAAGATCGCGCGGTTGCCGAGGACGACGGGCCGGTAGATGGTCGAGTCGCTCCGTTCCGCGCCGGTGGCCAGGTCGGCGACGAGCGCGGCGGTCTGCGCCCCGGTCGCCAGGGCCGGCGACGCGAGCAGCAGGGAGAGCAGCAGCTGGTTGCAGGCGAAACGCATCGCGGGGCGGTGGATCGTCACGGAGAGACTCCTCAGAAGGCGCCGGTGTCGGCGACGCTTGCCAGGTTGCCGCTCGGGTTGGTGTAGGTGCGCACGGCGCCGGTCTGGGTGTCGGTGACCTTCAAGGTGTACTCGACGTTCGACAGCGCACCGTAGAAGACCCAGTGCTTGCCGTTGACGGGAGTGCCGTCGAGGACCTTGAGGATCACCTCGACGTTGGTCGGGCCGAAGAACCAGAACCAGCCGGTATCGCCGGTGAGCGGCACCGCGGTGCCATGGCCGCTGTGGCCGGCGAAGTCCTTCCAGGTGGCCTCGACGGCGAAGCGTCCGTCGCTCAGGCAGAGACGCTTCGGAGCGGCGACACAAGGGCCCGCATTCGCAGCCGCCGGTTCGACGCCCGCTCGCCGCCGCGGCGCCGCGCCGGGGCGTTGCGCGACCGCGAAGGCGCCGAGCCGCCCGAAGCCGGTGGTGTCGGCGACGCTCGCGAGCTGTCCCGCCGGATTGACGTAGCGCCGCGTCAACCCCGTCTCGGTGTCGGTCACGGTGAGGTGGTACTCGACGTCCGAGAGGGCGCCGTAGAACACCCAGCGGTGCTGGTTCACGGGCCGGCCGTCGAGGACCTTCAACACCACCTCGACGTTCTCCGCGCCGAAGAACCAGAAGCCGCCGGTGTCGGCGGTGAGCGGCACGGCGCGGCCGGCGCCGGTCCGGCCCGACACCATCCAGCTCGCCTCGACGCGGAAATGGCCGCCCAGGCACAGCGTGGTGGCGGAGGGTGCGCAAGGTCCCGGCACGGCGCCGAGGTCGAGCGCCCACAGCTCCTCCCCCACCGCACGGTCGTCAGCCGAGAAGTAGAGACGGGAGCCGGCCACCGTCAGCCTCCGCGGGAACGAGGAGGCGGCGCCGGGTGCGACGTCGTGCACCAGCCGCGTGCCCGCGGCGGTGCCGTCGCTCTTCCAGAGCTCGAAGCCGTGCGCTCCGTCGTGGGCCGAGAAGTAGAGCACGCCGCCGGCGACCGTCAGCGAGCCCGGCGACGAGGAGGCCGCGCCGGGCGCCACGTCGGCGACCAGGCGTGTTCCGGCCGCGGTGCCGTCGGTCGCCCACAGCTCGATGCCGTGGGCGCCGTCGTCGGTGATGAAGAAGAGCTCGCCGTCCATTTGCACGGCTTCGCGCGGCACGTCCCTCGACGAATCGGGGAGCGTGAGCAGCCGGGCCGTCCCGGAGTCGGTGCCGTCGGTGCGCCAGAGGCCGCAGCTCGCCCGCCGTGAAGGCGAGGAAGTAGAAGCTGCCGCCAAGGGTGCCGAGCGGCCGCAGGCTGGATAGTGGCAGATGGGGCCAGAGCCGGCGTGTCGAGTCCGGCGTGCCGCCGGTAACCCACGGCCCGATATCGTAGGGCGAGTCGCGGGCGAGGAAGAGCACACCGGCGCTGGTCTTCACGAAGCCGGGGTCTCCGGAGAAGGGTACGTCCCCGGTGAACGCCGTCACGCGGTGCACGCCGGCGGCGGTGCCGTCGCTGCGCCACACTTCGGTGCCGTCGACGCTGAGCGCCAGGAAGTACAGCTCGCCGCCCACGGCGGTGAGGTATTGCGGCCTGCGCACTCCCGCCGGCAGCTCGAAGGCCGGCTCCGTCCCGGCGACCGTGCCGTCGCTCTTCCACACCACCGTGGCGTTGGGCTCGTCGAGCACGTAGAAGAGCTCGCCGTCGAGCGCCGCCGGATGCGCGGCGATGCTCTGCTCGGGGAGGAGCGGGAACGTGCCGGCCGCCGTGCCGTCGCTGCGCCAGAGCGGCCGCGGCAGGCTGGGGTCGTGCTCATCGATCCAGAAGAACACCTGGTCGCCGGCGACGGTCGAGTGCGCGGGCCCGGGCGGGTTGCTCCAGGTCGACACGAGAGCGGTCAACGCCGCCGTCGTCGCGGCGGTGCCGCTCGTCGTCCACAGCTGCGGCTGCGGGCTGCCGGTTTGCTCGGCGGTGAAGAGCAGCCGGTCGCCAAGGGCGGCGAGCTCGCGCGGCCGCGACGACGGGCGCACGGCGGCGAGCCTCGCTACAGGCCGCGTCGTGCCGCTCGTCGTCGTCATCACCCAGAGGGTGTGGCTCGTCTGCGGCGAATAGCTCGCGAAGAAGAGTCGATCGCCGGTCAACGCAACCTCCCCCGGGTTGGGAAGCACGCCGGCGGGGAACGTGGCGAGCAGGCGCGTCCCGGCCACGGTGCCGTCTGTCCGTCGCAGGCTCGCGACGCCGGTTTCGTCGACGACGAAGAACAGTCCTCCGGCGAAGGTCGGCGCCCCCGACTCGAACGCGCTGCAAACCGAGCAGGTCGTCACGAGCGGCATCGTGCCGGCCGCGGTGCCGTCGGTCGTCCACAGATGCGTCGAGGTGTGTGGGCCGTTGCCGATTTGTTGGCGACGCCGGAAGACGACCCGGTCTCCGATGCGCTGGAGCGCACCGGCGTAGCCCCACGGCGAGGAGTCCAGGACCAGCGCAGGCTGGCCCTCGCCGTTCGCCACGTAGAGCCTGTGGCCCGAGCTTGTGCTGTGGAGCACCAATACGCTCTCCCCGAGGGCCTCGACGCGGGATGCCGTGAGGTCGACGTCGCTGTGACCTGCCGGGAGAGCGCTGAGCTGCATCGTCCCGCCTGCGGTGCCGTCGCTGCGCCATATCTGCGGCCCGTGGGTGCCGTCGTCGGCGGCGAAGAGCACTCGGTCGCCGGCCGCTTCGAGCCAGGTCGCCTCGTCGCGAAACTGGCCGGTGGGAAAGCTGCGCAACTTGCGCGTGCCGGCCGCAGTGCCGTCGCTGGTCCACAGCTCGGTCGTCTCGTACTCGCCGGTGAGGTAGTAGACCCGGTTGCCGGCGGCGGCCATGGCGCGGATGCCGAGCGGGACGCCGGCCAGGCGGCTCGGGGCGGCGCCGGGGGTGGCGATCACGTAGAGCGCTCGGGGGCTGTAGTTGCCGTCCTTGGCGCTGAAGAAGAGCGCCGCGCCGGCGGCGACGAGATCCTCGGGGGCGCTGCTCTCGGCGCCGGGCCCGAGGTCGGTGACCTGAACCGTTCCAGCCTCGGTACCGTCGCTCTGCCAGAGCTCGAAGCCGCCCTCCGCGGTACGCCCGTTGAAGAACAGTCGGCCGTGAGCCACCACCGGCCGCTGGTCGTAGCTGGTGAACGCAGACAGGTCGCCGTCGGGACCGGCCAGTCGATAGGTTCCGGCACGCGTGCCGTCGGAGCGGATCAGCTCGCGCGTCGCGTCGACACCGCTTCCATCGGTGGCTCTCCAAAGAACGAGGTCGTCGACGCGGCCGAGCAGATCGATCGCCGGCGTGCAGGCGCCCGGGCAGGTGTCGGCGAGGAGCCCGGTGCCGGCGGCCGTCCCGTCGGTGCCCCAGACCTCCCGGCCGTCCCCCGCCTCGACGGTGAAGAAGGCCTTGCCGCCGGCCGCGGCGAGGAGGGCGACGCCAGAGCTGTAGGTCGCCGACGTAGTCGTGACGAGGTCGGCGACGAGGTGTGCGGGTTGGGCCGCGGCTGCCGCGGCGTGCGCGGCGAAGGCGAGGACGGCGAGGCGACGGGCAGTGCGCAAGGTGCGAGCTCCTCGATGGACGAGCGAACGCTGTGGTGGCTCGGCGGCGATTGTAGCCGGAGCGTCGGAGGCGTGTTTCAAGCCCCCCGCCGCCGCTCGGGCATCCACGTCGCGCACGTGCGCCTCTGCTCGACGAAGGCGCTTCGCGCGCCGCGCTTCAGCCCATCGTGCGTTGCAGCGTCCAGTAGAGGCCGACGGCCGCGATCGCCAGCGAAGCGGGGACTACGACGCGGCTCCGGTACCAGTCCTCGCGCCGCGCCCACCAGCCGACGGCGAGGAAGGCGAGCGCGATCACCGCCAGCTGCCCGCCTTCGACGCCGAGGTTGAAGGTGACGAGGGCGGTGAGGAACTCCGAGCGTGGCAGGCCGAGCGAGGAGAGCGCGCCGGCGAAGCCGAGGCCGTGCAGCAGCCCGAAGGCGAACACCACCGCCACCCGCCAGCGAGTGAGTTGCGGCCGCAGCACGTTCTCGACCGCCACGTAGACGATGGAGAGCGCGATCAGCGGCTCGACGATGGACGACGGCAGCGAGACCACGCCGTAGATCGAGAGGCCGAGCGTGATCGAGTGCGCCAGCGTGAAGGCGGTTACCTGTATCAGCACCGGCTTGAGGCGGGTGGCGAAGAGGAAGATGCCGAGCACGAAGAGCACGTGGTCGAGGCCGCCGGGAAGGATGTGGGTGAAGCCGAGGGCGAGGTACTGGCGCGCCACGGCGAGGCGTGACGGCGCGGCGGCGGCGCGGCGCAGCGGCGGCCCCGCCTCGCCCGGCTCCACCCAGTGCGTCTCGAGGTCGCCGCTCTCGCCCTCGCGGTGCACCACCAGAGCGTAGCGGCTGGCGGGGAGCGACCAGGACAGCTGCAGCGCGGTCGCGCCGGCGGGGAGGCGGCCGGCGACGCGCACGATCGCCTCGCGGCGGGCGCCGCCCTTGCCCTGCACCGCCGCGGCACCGGGGCTGGCAGCGGGCGGAGGTGGGACGTAAGCGAAGGAGGTGGGCAACGCGGCGCCGGCCGCGCTCACCGTCACCGCGCCGAGGAGCGCGTCGCGCTTCGCGAGCAGTGCGGTGCGCAGCGGCCCGTCGGCGAGGCCCGGGGTGAGCGGCTCGCCGGCGGCGAGCTGCAGCCGCTGCAGCGTCAGGTCGGGGTCGAGCTGCAGGTCGACGCGGAAGCCGCCGTCGCGGGAGAGGAACACCTCGGCGCGCCCGGCGCCGAGCTCGTGGGCGCGGGCCGTGCCCGCGATGGCGAGCGCTGACGCCACCAGAAGAGCGGCGCAACGGCGGACGGCCGACATGCCGGCGACAACGCCGGCGTGCGCCACGCTCTCCTCTGTCGCACGTCCCGGCCCGCCCGACGCTGATCTCACCGCTCGCCCGCCACGAAGGTGAGCGACGTCCACAGGCTCGCGAAGTCCGCGCCGGCGTCGGGCGGCGGCAGGATCTTCACCGCCTTGACGAGCCACTCGCCGGTGCGTGGCAGCGTGAAGGTGACGCGCCCGTCGCCGTCGGTGCGCGCGACGAGCGCCTTGCTCGGATCGAGGCGCGACAGCGCCGCCACCTGGATGCCGGCCACCGGCTTACCTTGCCACAACAGCCGCACCGGCAGCGCGCCGCCGGCCGCCAGCCCGGCCGGGTCCACCAGGGGCACCAGCTCGAGCGGCAGGCCGGCGACGCGGTCGAACCCGGCGCCGCCGCGGCCGTGGACGACGAGCAGCGATTTGACCGAACGCGAGAAGCTGTCGCGCAGCAATGGCTTCCTCTGCCAGCCGGCGGGGAGCTGCGAGCCGATGCCCTCCTCCTTGGCATAGCTGGCCATCTTGTCGGGCGGCAGCTCCGCCACCGTGCCGCGGCTCTGGTAGGCGACCACCAGCGTCCCCGTCTCGGGCGCGTGCGCGATCCCGGCAGGGTCGACGCCGTGCACGCCCGGCACCCGCTGCTCGCCGTCGCCGCCCAGCGTCGCGAACCGCACCAGCAGCCCCTCGTCGCGCGGCACTGGATCGCCGAGGAAGTGGTTGCCCACCCGGAGCCGCAGCGTCACCCGCTGCAACGGCTCGGGCCGGTAGGTGGAAGGCTCGATCCAGAAATCGTGCGCCGCGGCAGGAGCGGCCAGCGAAGCGCTCAGCAGGACGAAGCACAACAACCGGCTCGCAAGCCTCATGCGCCTCACTACGCCGCCGGCAAGGCTACGGATGAGCTGGGGGCGGGCACGGGGCATGGGCGCCGAGCGCACGCCCCGCCCTCAGAGACCCTCGACGACCAGTTGACGAATGCGGTCGAAGTGCCGGCGGTTGCGCGTCAACAGAGCCGCCTCGCGGCTGATGCAGGTGCCGGCGATGAGGTAGTCCGCCATACCGATGGTGCGACCCTCGGGTTCCAGCTCGCGGCAGCACACTGCCGCGGCCTCGCTGGCGCGCTCGTCGAAAGAGAGGATCGAGAGCCCTGCGAGCAGGGCCTCGATGGCAGCCACTTCCTTTCCCGTGCGGGCGCCGCTGCGCAGCTCGAAGGTGGTGATCGTCGTGGTCGCCAAGGTGCCGGCGGTGATCGCCGCGGAGACCCGCGCCACCGCCGGCTCTCGACCGCGCAAGACGTCGATCAGGACGTCGGTGTCGGCAACGATCACCGCCAGGACCGCCGGAGCTCGCGCACGTGCTCCTCCAGCCTGTCGGCCGCCGCCGCCGACAGGCTGCCGAAGGTCGCGAGCGCTCGTTCGACACGCTCGCGGCGGGCCGACTCGCTCTCGAAGTAGTGGTCCAGCGCTTCCCGGACAATCGTCGAGAATCCCTTCTCGCCCCGCCGGGCGGCCGCCTCCAGCAGCTTGCTGCGTTGCTCGTCGGTGATCTCGATGGTGGTACGCATGAGTCGAGCATCACCTGCATGCACATGCATGTCAAGGCGCGGCCAAGATGGCTTCGACGGCGGCCACCGTGGGCTCGATCTCCACCAGCCCTTCCGGGCGCCATGCCGCTTCGGGGTCTTTGAGCACGTGGCCGGTGAGCACGCAGACGACGCGGTCACCGGGGGCGATGGTGCCTTCGCGGCGCAGGCGCTCGACACCGGCGAGGGTGGTCGCCGAGGCGGGCTCGCAGCCGATGCCCATGCCGTCGATGGTGCGCTTGGCGGCCATCAGCTCGTCGTCGCCGACCTCGGTGACGATGCCCTTGGTATCGCGGATGGCGGCGACGGCGCGGTCGTGCGAGACCGGGTCGCCGATGCGGATGGCGCTCGCCACCGTCTCGGCGGCGACGCGGTGGCGGCTGGCGAAACCCTCCGCGAAGGAGCGGTAGAACGGGTTGGCGCCGCGCGCCTGCACCGCCGCGAGCCGCGGCACGCGGTCGATCCACCCGGCGGCGAGCGCTTCGCGTAGCGCCTTGCCGAAGGCGCTGGTGTTGCCGAGGTTGCCGGCGGGCAGCACGATCCAGTCCGGCGCCTGCCAGTCGAGGTCCTGCAACAGCTCCCACACGATCGTCTTCTGCCCCTCGATGCGGAAGGGGTTGATCGAGTTGACGAGGTAGATGCCGAGCTTGTCGCACGCCTCGCGCACGAGCCTCATGGCGGCGTCGAAGTCGCCGCGCACCTGCAGGCAGCGGGCGCCGTAAGCGAGCGTCTGCGCCAGCTTGCCGCTCGCCACCTTGCCGGCCGGCACGAAGACGATCCCCGGCAGCCCCGCCTGCGCCGCGTAGGCGGCGAGCGAGGCGGAGGTGTTGCCGGTCGAGGCGCAGGCGACGGCGCGCGCGCCCAGCCGCACCGCCTGGGTGATCGCCACCGTCATGCCGCGGTCCTTGAACGAGCCGGTGGGGTTCTCGCCCTCGTGCTTGAAGAGGAGGCCGCCGCGCTCGTAGAGGCGCGTGCCGCCCTCGGGGTGCGTCACCAGCGCGTCGACGCCGACGTCGAGCACCGCCTCGCGGAAGCGCCAGACGCCGCTCCCGTCGGCGGGCACGCGCGAGAGGCGACGGGCGTCGACGGTCGCGCGGTCGAGGGCGATGGCGGGCCGTTCGACGGCGAGCAGGCCGCCGCAGTCGCAGGTGTAGCGCACCTCGGCGAGCGGGTACCGGCGGGCGCAGCCGCCGCACTGCAGCCACTCGCGCCCGACCGCGGGCGCGACCGACGCCGCGTCAGCGGATGTCAGGCGATCGCTCATGCGCGACGGGCACCCTGTCGTGCGATGGCTCCGACGTGCGTCGTCGAGTCGATCTCGCCGGCGCGCTGCATCGCCGCCGCGACGGCGCGCGCGACATCCTCGTCCTCGGCGACGGCGAAGACGGTGGGGCCGGAGCCCGAGATCGAGCCGCCGAATGCCCCCGCCCCTCGCGCCGCCGCCTTGACCGCCGCGAAGCGCGGGATCAGCGGTGCCCGCCGCGGCTCGGCGTAGCGATCGTCGAGCGCGCGACCGAGCAGCTCGCCGTCGCCGACGGCGAAGGCGTGCACCAGCGCCGCCGTGTTCGCCATCTGCCGCACCCACGTCGCGCGGTCGCAGTCCTCCGGCAGGATGGCGCGGGCGGCGCGCGTCTCGACGCGCACGCGCGGCGTCCACAGCGCCAGCCACCAAGGTGCCCCCACTCGCAGCGGCACGACGTCGATGGGGTCGACGCTGCGCGAGAGCACCAGCCCGCCGAACAGCGCCGGGCCGATGTTGTCCAGGTGCGGTCCGGCGACCGCGGTCTCGCCGGCGAGCGCCGCCGCGAGGAGGTCGCCGGCGAGCACGTCGGCGGCCGTCGCGGGGCAGAGGATCTCGGGCTGCGGCGCGTGCCCGTCGCACTCGAGGTCCGCGACCAAGAGGTGCGCGGCGTAGGCGCCAGCCACGCTGCTCGCGGCGCTGCCGCCGAGGCCGCCGGATAACGGCAACCCCTTGTCGAGGTGGACGACGATCTCGATCGCGATCTCGCGCCGGCGCAGGTACTCGCGCGCCGCGATGGCAGCGCAGTTCGTGCCGAAGTCGCGCGGGATCTCGCCGGCGTCGCGGCCGGAGACCTCGCCGACCCGCGAAGCGCCGGCCGTCGCGAGCTCCACCGTCACCGTGTCGCCGATGCCGTCGATCGCCAACCCGAGCACGTCGAACCCGGGGCCGACGTTGCCGATGGAGCCCGGAGCGAAGGCGGTGGCGGCGCGGCCGTCTCGGGGGTCGCCGTGCATGGGGAGCGGCGGAGTGTACAGCGGGCATCAGGCGTATCATTCAGGTTCCCATGCGCGCTTCGTCCGTCCCCACGGCACGGCACCGTTGCATCGCCGCCTTCGTCGTCAGCCTCGCCATCGGCGCCAGCGCCGCCGCGCAGACGGGTCTCCCTGGCCTGCTGCGTGACGTCGCGAGCGATCCGCAGCCGGTGCCGGACACGCTGCTCAACAACCCCGTCGTCTTCGTCCCCTTGAGTGGCGAGGTCTACTTCGCGGCGTGGGATCCGACGGAGGGCCTGGAGCTGCGCGCGACCGACGGGACCGCGGCGGGCACGCGCACCGTGCGCGACGTCTGCCCGGGATCGTGCAACGGGTTCCTCTACAACGAGCTGGTGGAGTCGGGCGGCATCCTCTACTTCGGCGCCGATGACGGCGCCCACGGCCGCGAGCTGTGGCGTAGCGACGGCACCGCCGCGGGGACCGGGATGGTCGCCGACGTGGCGCCCGGGCTCGCCTGGTCGCAGCCGTTCTTCCTCACGCCGGTCCCCGGCGGCGTCGCCTTCGTGGCCAACGACGGCGCCCGCGGCTACGAGCTGTGGTGGAGCGACGGCACCTCGGCCGGCACCCACCTCGTCGCCGATCTGCTGCCGGGGAATCCCGCCGGCGACCACTACGGCCCGAGCCACCTCATCTGGCTCTCCGGCGAAGGCCTGGTCTTCGCCGCCGAGGATGCGACCCACGGCCGCGAGATCTGGCTGAGCGCCGACGGAACCGCCGGGGCCGCTGCGATGCTGGCCGACGTCAAGCCCGGTGCGGGCGACGGCTTGCAGGTGTACGAGCCCTATCCCGGTTCGCCGGGGTCGCCGCGTGTCGCCGGCGGGAAGGTCTTCTTCGCCGCCGACGACGGCGTGCATGGCACAGAGCTGTGGGCGACCGACGGGTCCGTTGCGGGCACCGAGCTGGTGCTCGACATCGCTCCCGGCGCCGACTCGAGCCAGGGGTACCCGCTTCACGAATGGCAAGGCATCCTCTACTTCCCCGCCGGCGCGACCGGCGGCTGGCCGCGCACCCTCTGGCGCAGCGACGGCACGGCGGCGGGCACCTACCCCTTGGGCGACGCTGGCCACGGCACCGAGCGGTTGAACCCGCATGACTTCGCGGCTCTGGGTGATCGCCTCTACTTCCCTGGTTATCAAGAGGCGACCGGCAGCGAGCTGTGGTCGACCGACGGCACCGTCGACGGTACGCAACGGATCACCGACCTCACTCCCGGGAGCGACAGCGGGGTCCAGGCGTACTTCGCCTTCACCGCCGCCGGAGGCCGGCTCTGGTTCCCCGCCACCGACGGCACCAGCGGCACCGAGTGGTGGCAGAGCGACGGCACGAGCGGCGGAACGTTCCAGGTCGAGGACCTGATGCCCGGCAGCGGCAGCTCGACGGACTGGTTCCTCACCTTCATCAAGCCGGAGGGACTCGGCAGCACGGTGCTCCTCGGCGCGCAAGACCCGCTGCGCGGCTGGACCGTGCGCGCCGCGCAGGCCGGGGCGACAGGCACCACCATCGTCCACACCGCGGCGGCCCGCCCCGGCGCGCTCGCCACCTGCACGCTCAGGACTTGCCCTCCCCAGATCACTCCCGTCACCGGCGGCGTGGCTTTCCCGGCGCGCGAGGCGGCGCACGGCAGTGAGCTGTGGCGCAGCGACGGCAGCTCGCTGGGCACGATGCTCGCGGTCGACCTTGCGCCGGGGCCGAGCTCCTCGATGGCGCCGGCGGCGAGCTTCCTCACCATCGCTCCGCTGGGGAGCGACGTGCTCTTCAGCGCCAGCGACGCGGGACTCGACGCTCCAGGCTCGCCCCCCCAGCAGTTGTGGCGGGTCTCGGCGACGGGAGCTTCGACGCAGCTCACGGACGGCGATTTCGACCACGGCCCCGGAGACCTCGTCACCTGGAACGGCGCCGCCTACTTCGCCGGCAGCGACGGCATCTGGAGGAGCGACGGCACGCCGGCCGGCACCGGGCCGCTCGCCGGCCCCGAGTACGCCCACGGATTCGCGCCCGGCGCGTCGCAGCTTTTCTTCGTCGCCAACGGGCTGTGGAAGACCGACGGCAGCGCCGGCGGCACGGAACCCGTCGCTCCGGCCCTCGGACTGAGCCCTGGCCGCTTGGTCCTCACCGCCGACAGCGGTGGCGAGGACCGCCTGTACTTCCCCGCCGCCGACGCCATTGCTGGCAACGAGCTTTGGGTGAGCGACGGCAGCGACGGCGGCACCCAACGCGTCGTCGACCTGCTGCCGGGCGCGGCCTCCGGGATGTCGACCTTCGTGTTGCCGGGCGGGCTGGAGGAGGAACGCTTGGTCGCCACGCTAGGGCCGCTCGGCGTCTTCGCCGGCAGCGACGGCATTCACGGCGACGAGCTGTGGGTTACCGACGGCACTCCCGGCAACGCGACGCTGCTCGAAGTACGCCCGGGAGCAGCCGGCTCGGAGCCGCGGGACCTCACGGCCGCGGGCGGCCGCATCTACTTCGTCGCCGACGACGGCGTCCACGGCCGCGAGCCGTGGGTGAGCGACGGCACGACCGGGGGCACGCACCTCGTCGCCGACGTGCGGCCGGGACCGGAGTCGTCGTCGCCGCAGGAGCTGGTCGACTGGATGGGCCGCCTCGTCTTCGCGGCCGACGACGACGTGCACGGCATGGAGCTGTGGCGCGTCGACGCCGCCGGCGCCGGCGCGCAGCTGGTCGTCGACCTACGGCCAGGGGTCGAGCCGGCGAGCCCGCAGGGGCTCACCGCGGTGGGCGAGCGGCTCTACTTCTTCGCCGACGACGGCACGACGGGGCTCGAGCCGTGGGTGTGGTCGGCCGCCAGCGATCTTTTCAGGGACAGCTTCGAGACCGGCGCCGTCGACCGCTGGTCGAGCGCCACCGAGCCCTGATCGCGGTGGCGACGCCGGCCGCCAAACCGCGCCGGACGGCGCGAGCGGCTCAGCGCCGACGTGCGCGCCCGCGAGCCTTGCCGGCCGTGGCGCCCGCCTCGCCCCGCCGTTCCTGCACGGTGATCGCGACGATGTCGTTGAGCACGCCCGCAGCGGTCACCTGCGCGCCGGCGCCGGGGCCGGTGACCACCAGCGGGTTGTCGTGGTAGCGGCGGCTGCGGATGACCACCTGGTTCGCGGTGCCGGAGAGGCGCCCCATCGGCGACGCCGCGTCCACCGCCTCGACGCCGACGCGGATGCCGCGCGGACCGACGCGGGCGACGTAGCGCAGCACCTTGCCGTCGCGGCGCGCCCGCGCGACGCGCTCGGCGAAGGGCTCGTCCAGCGCCGAGAGCTTGTCGACGAAGCGCGCCGGGTCGGCATCGTCGAGCGCCGGCGGGAAGAGCGGCTCGAGCGCCACCTCGTCGAGCTCGAGGCGGCGGCCCAACGTGCGGGCGAGGATGAGCGCCTTGCGCGCCACGTCGCGCCCCGAGAGGTCGTCGCGCGGGTCCGGCTCGGTGTAGCCGCGCTGCCACGCCTCGCGCACGGCGGCGCTGAAGCGCGTGCCGTTCTCGAGCGCCGTCATCAGAAAACCTAGCGTGCCCGAGAAGCAGCCGAGGATGCTCTCCACGCGGTCGCCCGACTCCTGCAGCTTGGCGAGGGTGTCGAGCACCGGCAGCCCGGCGCCCGCGGTGGCCTCGTAGCGCAGCGACAGGCCGCGCGCACGGGCGGTGGCGAGCAGCTCCTCGAAGGCGAGCTGCGGCCCGGCGAGCGGCTTCTTGTTGGCGAGCACGACGTGGAAGCCCTGCTCGAGCGCCTCCTGGAGCAGCGGCGCGGTCTCCTCCGACGTCAGGTCGACGAGAATCGGGCGGTGCGAGGGGAGCAGCCACAGCTCGTCGCGCAACGCCTGCCGCAGCTGCTCGAGCGAGAGCGGCGAGCGGTCGGCGAAGAGCCGCCCGCCGGCCGCCTTGCGCTTGGCGAGCCGCTGCAGCTCGGCGGCGTCGAGGCCGCGCTCCTCGACGCGCACGCCGGAACGGTCGGCGATGGCGGTGACCTCGATCTCGACGCCGAGCTGCTGCCGCAGGTGCTTCTGCTGCGCCACCAGCTGCTCGGCGAGGGCACGGCCGATCTGGCCGAACCCGAGCAGCGTCAATTTGCTGGCTCGCCCGGTGGTGTCGGCGAGCGGCCGCCGCTTGTCGAGCTGGTACTCGCGGTGCAGCGCTTGCAGCGCGCGCGTGGCGTCGGCCTCGGGCACCGCGATCGTGATGTTGAGCTCTGACGAGCCCTGGGCGATGGCGAGCACGTTGACGCCCGCCGCGCTGATCGCCGAGAAGGTGCGTGCCGCGATGCCCGGGCGGCCGCGCATGCCGAGGCCGACGACGGCGACCAGCGCCACGCCGCGTTCGACGGCGATACGGTCGATGAGCCGCGCCTTGCGCTCGAGCAGGAAGGCCTCCTCGAGCGCGCGCCGAGCGTGCTCGGCCTCCTCGCCGGGGAGCACGAAGCAGATGCTCGCTTCGCTGCTCGCCTGGCTGATCATCGACACCGAGTGCCCGGCTTGCGACAGCGCGTTGAAGGCGCGGCCGGCGACGCCGGGGACGCCGATCATGCCGCCGCCCTCGATCGCGACCAGCGCCTGAGCGCGCACGGCGGTGAGCGCCTTGACCGGGTAGTCGCCGCCGCCGACGTCGCCGGCGATGCGCGTTCCCGGCACGTCGCGGAAGGCGTTCCTGACAAAGAGCGGGATCTTGCGGTCGACGAGCGGGATCATGGTGCGCGGGTGCAGCACCTTGGCGCCGTAGTAGGCGAGCTCCGCCGCCTCGCGGTAGTGCAGCGCCGCGAGCACGCGCGCGCCGGGGACGCTCTTGGGATCGGCGGTCATCAGCCCGTCGACCTCCTTCCACAGCGTCACCGCGTCGGCGTCGAGGCTGCGCGCGAGCAGCGCCGCCGAGAAGTCGGTGCCGCCGCGGCCGAGCGTCACCAGCTCGCCGTCGGGGCCGCGGCCGAGGAAGCCCGGCATCACCACCACTTGCCCTTGCGCGAGCAGCGGCCGCACGCGCTCGTGGGCGGCGCGCGCGCACTTGGGGAAGCTCGGCCAGATGCCGCCGAGACGGCGCTCGGTGACGATGACGTCGGTGGCGTCGACGTAGGAGACGTCGATCGAAGCCTCGGCGAGCGCCGCCACGAAGAGCTGCGCCAGCACCCGCTCGCCGCGCGACACCAGCGCGTCCTGCGCCCGGCTCGTCAGCTCGCGCAGCACCGCGACGCTCTCGCACATGGCGCGCAGCTCGTGCGTCGAGGCGGCGATCTCGCCGCGCATCGCCGCGGCGCGGTCGGCGTCGGCGAGCAACGCCAGCGCCACCTCGTCGTGGCGCGCCGCGAAGCGGTTCGCGGCCTCTTCCCACGCGCCGCGGTCGCCGGAGAGCGCGGCGCGGCCGGCGGCGAGCAGGAGGTCGGTGACGCCTTGCATCGCCGACACCACGCAGGCGACCTCGTTGCCGGCGTCCCGCGCGGCGGCGACGCGCCCGACGGCGGCGCGGATCGCCTCGGGCGTGCCCATGGCAACGCCGCCGAACTTGTAGACCTCGAGCGTCATGGAAGCGCGGGAGTATACGCCGCGCTGCGGCGAAGGCCGGCCGTTGGCGTTGCGGTCAGCGGTCGAACAGCGCCGCGAGCGAGATCGCGAGGCCCGGCAGCAACGGTGACGCGAGCACGTCCTGGTCACGTGCCGAGAGCAGCTGCGGGCGGCCGAAGCGTTCCCCGTCACGCCGGAACACCTTGATGGTCTCCGCCTCCGGATCGATGAGCCAGTACTCGCCGACGCCGGCCCGCTCGTACAGGTTGCGCTTCGTCACCTCGTCGTAGCGGCGATTCGACGGCGAGAGGATCTCCACCACCAGGTCGGGGGCGCCGGTGACGTGGGTCCCGACCTCGGCGCTTCCGCGCTCGGCGATGTAGAGCAAGTCCGGCTGGACGACGTCGATGCCGCTGATGACCACGTCGGTGGGTGCGATCAGCAGTCGGCCCGCGCCCGTCGTCCGCCGGTACCCTTGGAGCTCGAAGACCAGGCGGATGAGGAGCTCCTGGTGGTCCGGATTCGGCGCCGGGCTCACGAAGTGCTCCCCGTCGATGAGCTCGTGCCGCTTCCCGTCATCCGGGATGAGCAGGTAGTCGTCGTAGGTGAGCTTGGTCGCGCCCTGGGCCACGGATCGTTCCATCCTCGCCTCCTCCATGATGCCATGGTGCCCGTCCTCCAGCCGGCTCAGACGGAATCGGCCGGAGAAACCTTGCACTGCCGGTCGCCGGCGCTTGGTCTACGCTGGTCGGAGTTGCTGCGTGCCAGCCTCGCCGTCGCCTTCCTCCTCGCGCTCGCCGTCGGCGCGCCCGCCCTTGCCGACGATCCGCTGATCGCCGCCGCTGGCGACATCGCCTGCGACCCCACCCATCCGGCGTTCCACGGCGGTGCCGGCACGGCGACGCTCTGCCGGCAGCGGGCGACGTCGGACCTGCTCCTGGGCGGCGGCTACGACGCCGTGTTGACGTTGGGCGACAACCAGTACCTGGAAGGCGAGCTCGCCGACTACCAGGCCTCGTTCGCGCCGAGCTGGGGGCGCGTCAAGCCGCTGCTGCGGCCGGTGCCGGGCAACCACGAGTACCTGACGCCGGGCGCCGCGGGCTACTTCGACTACTTCGGCGCCGCGGCCGGCGAGCGCGGCCGCGGCTGGTACAGCTACGACCTCGGCACCTGGCACGTGGTGGTGCTCAACTCCAACTGCGCCGCGGTCGGCGGCTGCGGGGCCGGCTCGCCGCAGCTGCTGTGGCTCGCCGAGGACCTCGCCGCCCACCCGCGTGCCTGCACGCTCGCCTACTGGCACCACCCGCGGTTCTCCTCCGGCTTGCATGGCGACGACCCGACGTACGACGCCTTCTGGCGCGTGCTCTACGCCGCCGGCGCCGACGTCGTGCTCGTCGGTCACGACCACGACTACGAGCGCTTCGCGCCGCAGGATCCCGACGGTCGGCCCGACCTCGAGCGCGGCATCCGCCAGTTCGTCGTCGGCACCGGCGGCATGGAGATCCGGCCGTTCGGCGCCGTGCGCGCCAACAGCGAGGTGCGCAACGCGAACACCTTCGGCGTCCTGCGCCTGGAGCTGCGCCCCGACGGCTACGACTGGCGGTTTCTCCCCGCGGCCGGCGGCTCCTTCACCGACAGCGGCAGCGGCGGCTGCCACCACGCATCCGACTCGATCCGCGTCGCCCTACGTCAGGGCCGCTTCGAGGCGGAGGTGACGTGGCGCGACTTCGTGGGCCGCACGGGAAAAGCCTGGGTGGCGGCGCCGGCGACCGACGCCTCCGCGTTGTTCTGGTTCTTCAGCCCCGACAACTGGGAGCTGATGGTGAAGGTGCTCGACGGCTGTGCGCTCAACGGCCGCTTCTGGGTCTTCCACGCGGCCAGCACCAACGTCGAGTACACGCTCACCGTCACCGACACGGTGACCGGCCAGGTACGCCGTTACGACAACCCGCTCGGCCGCCGCGCGCCGGCGGTCACCGACACCGCCGCCTTCGCGACCTGCCCGTGAGCGCGTTCAGGTGGCGGCAGGAGCGGGCGCTTCGTGGACGCGGCAGAAGCTCGACACCAGCAGCGGGTCGAGCCAGGTGCCGGCGCGCGAGCGCAGCAGCTGCAGCGCCGCCGGGCGCGTGGCGGCGCGGCTGCCCGGCCGCACGGTGAGCACGCTGTCGAAGGTGTCGGCGACGGCGGTGAGCTGGCTCGCGAGGATCGGCTGCCGGCGCGTCTCGAGCAGGGGGTAGCTCGGCTCGCCGTCGTAACGCAGGTGGTGCTCGTAGGCGACGAGCGCCGCCACCGTCGTCGTCGCGTCGAGCGCGCAGAGCCGCGCCGCGCCGAGCTCGGGGTGGCGGCGCATCAGGAGCCACTCCTCCTCGTCGAGCGGCCCGTCCTTGACCACCAGCTCGGGCGGCAGGCTGAGCTTGCCGACGTCGTGCAGCAGCGCGCCGAGGCCGATCTCCTTGAGCACCTCGCCGCGGAACCCGAGGGCCTTGGCATGGGCGAGCACCAGCAGCGCGACGTTGACCGAGTGGACGTAGACGAGGTCGTCGGGCTCGCGTAGCGCCGCCAGCGGGTAGGCCGGCCGTCCGCCGCGCGCCAGCGCGTCGGCGAGTCCCCAGACCAGCGCCTCGAGCTGCGGCAGCCCGCCCTTGCGGTCGGCGCGCAGGCCGATGAACGCCTCGCGTGCCGCCTCGAGCTGGGCGTCGAGCAGCGCGTCGCGGCCGTCGCCGGCGAGGCCGTCCGCCGCGCCGGTACCGGCGCCCGTCGCTCCACCCGCGAACCCGGCGACGCCCGCGCCGCCGACGCCACCGCGACCGCCGGTCCCGGCCGCGCCGCCAGTGCCCACGCCCTCGCCGCCGGCCCAGCCTCCCTCGCCCTCTCCGCCGTCCCCCGCCGCCCCGCTGTCCCCGCCGCTTCCCTCGCCGGTGAAGGCGAGCTTGACGCGCCCCACCGTCACGTGCCGCGTCGACACCGCCGTGCCGCGCTCGGCGATGGCGGCGAGGAAGCCGGCGCACTCCTCGGCATCGAGGCCGCGAGAGAGCGTCAGCCCCTCGACGCCGAGGTGCTTCATGGCGTGGAGGAAGCCGCGCAGGTGGAGGCCGGCGTAGCGGAACGGCTGCTGGTCGACCACCAGGTCGTCGTCCACCATCAGCAGGTTGATCGAGTGCTGGTGGCGGGCGATGAGCAGGCTCTCGAGGCCGGCGACGAGCTGGGCGATCGCCTCGCCCACGCGCGGGTGACTCGCCGGGTAGAGAGCGCTGCTGTTGACGGCGTGCACGATGGCGAGCACCAGCCGCTGTACCGCCAGCGAGCCTTCCGCCGAGCCGGGCGAGCGCGGGGATTCGGGCTCAGACATGCGTCTCGTCCAGGCCGCGTTCGGCGACGGCGGCGGCAGCTTCTGCGGCGCGCGTGCCGACCTGCTCGCACAGCGCGCGCACCTCGGGGTCGCGCGAGCGCAGACCGCGCTCGACGATCGGGCGCCACGCCGCCGCCGGGTAGCCGCCGAGCGACTCGTAGGCGGCGAGCCGCTCCTCGCGGTTACGGCCGCGGAAGCCGTCGCGAAAGAAGGGCTCGAGCGGCGGCAGCGCCGCCGGGTCGCCGAGGCGGCCGAGCGAGCGGATGGCGCGCAGCCGCACCGTGCGGCGGCGCCCGAAGGGGTCCCAGCGCTTGATCAACGCCACCAACGGCTGCACCCCTTGGGTGATGTGGTACGAGCCGACGAGGCCGATCGCCGCCTCCGCCACCTTGGGGTCGCGGTCGTTGATCGCCTGCGCCAGCAGGTCGGCCGAGCGCTCGCTGTCGGCGGCGAAGAGGCTCTTGATCGCCTCCAGCCGCACCCGCAGGTCGGCGTGCTCCGCGCACTTGCGCACCTGCGGCAGCGAGGTCTGGTCGCCCACCGCGCGCAACACCTGGATCATGTTGCGCACCACGTACCAGCGCGGGTCGCCGAGCAGCAGTGTCGCGTGCGGCACCACCGCCGGTCCCAGCGCGGCGAGCAGGTCGAGCAGCTGGCGCCGGCGCGAGCGGTCGGTCTCCTCCGGCAGCGCGGCGACGAGGTGGCGCACCGCCACCGGCCCCAGCACGTCGACGAGCTGGCGCGCCGCCGCCGGCGACGGCAGGTCGGGCAGGGCGGCGAGCAGCGCCGCGATCGTCTCGCGGTTGGCGAGCCGCTCGACGCAACGGCGCAGCTCGGCGTCGGAGCCCCCTGCGGCGCGCGCCTGCTGCAAGATGCCGCGCAGCGCCTCGACGATGCCGGCCGCCTGCTGGAGCTGGCCGGCGAGCAGGAAGCCGCGGTAGAGGTCCTCGAGCCGCCACAGCGTCGGCTCCTCGGGCGGCTCCTGCGGCAGTCGCGCGGCGACGAGCTCGAGCAGCGTCGTGGTGAGCTGGCGCGCCAGCGTCTCGTCGTGCAGCGTGTCGCGGCGCGCGCCGAGCTCGGGCACCTCGGCGAGCGGACGCGGGCGCGGCAGCTCGACGACGCTGCGGCGGTCGTCGGGCGACGGCGGCGGCTGGCCGACGCGGTCGACGTCGCGGTCGCGGAAGAGCTCCTGCAGCGCCGCGGCGGCGCCGGCTTCGACCGGCTCCACAGCGGCCTCGCGCGCCGCGTGCGCGGCCGCGGTGAGCTGGCGCGCCAGCCGCAGGGCGCTCGCCGAGAGCTTCTGCCGCTCGCCGGCGAGCTGGCGCAGCGTCGAGAGCACGCCGGCCGGCGGCTGCGCCCCGGCGAGGTCGCGCAGCGCCTCGCCGCCTTCCTCGTCGACGGCGAGGGTGCGCATCGAGGCCTGCAGCAGCGCCTGGCGCAGGTGTGGCGGCAGGCGGTTGGTGAGGTCGACGACGTCGCGCGTGGCGCGCTGGCGCGAGGCGCCGCGCAGCCGCCCGAGCTGAGCCGCGACGGCGCTGCCGAGCGCCACGGCGAGGTCGGCGTCGCGTGGCACGTCCGCGAGCCCCGCGCCCTGCGCGGTGCCGCCCACGCCCGCGCTGCCGACGCCCACGCCTGCGCCTGGGCTGCCGAAGCCAGTGCCGGTGCCCGCCGGCGGCGAGCCGACGGCGCTCGCCGGCCCGCCGGCGCCGATGCCGCCACCCGCACCGATGTCCACGCCACCCACGCCTCCTCCGGGCCGCCCGCTCTCGCGCAGCAGGTTCTCGATCCACTGCGCGAGGTCCTCGGCCGAGGCGGTGGCGCTGAGCGCCGCCTCGCGCTGGTGCGGCGCGAGCTGGCGCCCGGCCAGCAGCTCGCGCGTCACCGTCTCCCAGATGGTGCCCGAGGCGTGCGCCTCCGGCGACGCCTCGTCGGTCATCACCAGCGCCTGGTAGTCGATCGGCTCGACGACGATGGCGCGCACGCCGGCGGCGGGGAGGCGCTCCCACAGCGGCGCCTGCTCGGCCTGCTTGTCGGTGGTCAGCGAGCCGAGGAAGGTCTCGAGCTCGCTCGCCTGCACGCTCTCGTCGATCGCCACCAGCGCCACGCGCTGGCGGTGCAGCGCCTCGGCGAGACGCTGCGACCCGGTCGAGGTGATCTTCGCCGGTCCGTGGATGAGCCCGTCGCGGCTCACGCCGAGCACCAGCGGCGACACCGCCGCGAGCACGCCGCCGAGCTGGCGGTGCGCGCGCGAAAACGATTCGCGCCGCGACGGGTGCCCGGCGGGGTAGGCGAGCATGCTCTTCCAGGCGATGGCGAGATCGCGCAGGAAGTCGGCCAGCGGCACGCCGCTCGTTTCGTCGGCCACTCGGTTGCCTCGCGGGACGGAGGCGTCGATTCTAGTGCGCCAACGCCCTCTGCGCCTGCCCCGCGCGTCTAGGGCGCCGGCACCGGCGGCATCGGCTGCGTACCCGGCTGCCCTCGCCGGTTCCACCAGACCACCGTCAGCGCCGCGAGCGTCACCGCCACCTGTGCGAGGACGCTCTGCAGCGTCGGGTAGAGGCCGAGCAGCTCGACGCGCGGGAAGTCGATCGGGCTGATCGGGATCCGTCCCGCCTCCTGCAGGGCGACCATCCCCTTGCCGGCGAGGATCACCGCCAGCGCGAACATCACCACGCCGCTGGTGGCGAAGAACTGCCGCAAGGGCAGCTTCACGCCGAGCGCGAAGATGCACCAGGCGATGGCGCCGAGCGCCACCGCTGCCACCACTGCTCCGCCGAGCAGGGCGCCCTGCGCACCCGCCCTCACCTGCGGCCACAGCGCCTGGTAGAAGAGGACGGTCTCGAAGACCTCGCGGTACACGGCGAGGAAGCTGATCAGCGTCAGACCGAAGAGCGTCGGCCCGTCGAGGGCGCGCCGCATCTTCTCTTGCATGAGCCGCGTCCAGCGCCGCGCGTTGAGCGCCTGGTGCATCCAGAAGCCGACGTAGAAGAGGATCCCCGCGGCGAGCAGCGCCGTGGCACCCTCGGTCACCTCGCGCGCCGCGCCGCTGATGTCGATGACCCAGGTGGCTGCGGCCCAGGTGGCGACGCCCGCGACGAGCGCGGCGATCCACCCGTAGTGGACGTAGACGAGCGCCTCCCGCCGTTCGCTGCGGATGAGGAAGGCGTAGATCGCTCCCAGGATGAGGATGGCCTCCAGGCCCTCGCGCAAGAGGATGACGAGCGAGCTGGCGAACGCCACGCCGGCGCCGAGGGACCTCTCCTGCACGGCGCCCTGCGCGCGCAGCAGCAGCCCGCGCAGCTCGTCGGCGCGCCGCTCGACCTCGGCGACCGGCGCGCCGGCTTCGAGCGCACCGCGGAAGCCGATCATCGACTCTTCCACCGCTCGCACCAGCCCAGGGGCGACGGTGGTCAGCCCCGCCTCGGCAAGCTCGAAACCGTCGAGGTAGGCGGAGACCGCCAGCGACTGCGCGCTCGCGCGATGGCCGGCCTCGTAGGCGGCGGTGCTCTCCTCGAGCTTCGTCAGCGCGGTCGTGAACGGGTCGGGCTTGCCGGCGAACAGCGCGTCCGGATGCCGCCGCACCCACGCGGTCAGCGCAAGGGCTCGTGGCTGCGTCGCCAACAGCTCCGCCGGAGCGCTGGTCACGGCTTCGCGAAGCGACAGCCGGTCCTCGTTCTCCCACGCCGTCGCTCCGGCGGCCAGCGTCGCCTCGTCGGCGAACAGCGAGCCGACGTGGAAGGCAAGCGACCAGCGGTCGTCGTCGGGCAGGTGGGAGAAGCTCGCCATGCCGGTGCCGGCGACGCCGAGGGTGATCGTGTTGTAGAGCCCGTAGAGGCTGCGCTGCCGCGCCCGCGCCGGGTCGTGAAAGTCGGTCGGGGAAGGCTCCAGGCCCGCGGCCGCAGGACCGTCGCCACGGCCCGCAGCTCCGTGACAGGACGCGCAGCTCTGCTGGTAGAGCACCCTGGCCCGGGCGAGGTCGGGAGGCCGCCGCGGCGTCACCGCCACCGGGTAGGCGCGCATCAGCGCGTCGCGCATCCGCTGCGTAAGGTCGGCGACCTCGCGGGGCGGCGCCTTCTTGGCGACGAGCCCGACGAGCTCGCTGGCGTCGCCTAGCAGCGCCGGCCTTGCCGGCCCGTCGTCGAGCATCGCGACACCCTCGACGACGCGGGCGGCGAACTCCTGCATCTCGGCGTACTCGGCCTCGTTGATCACCTTGCCGGCGGACACCGCCTCCGTGTAGTCGACGCCGACGTAGTCGACGAGCTGAAGGAGCGCGCTGGGATCGCCGCTCGCGAAGGCCGGCGTCGCCAACAGGGGCGCCGCCACGGCGAGCAGGAGGAGGGCCAGCAGACGCTTCATGAGATGAGGTGCAAGGGCCGCGCTGGCAGACCCACGGTCAGGCGTGCGCCTGCGCCGCCGCCTCGTCGCGGCAGGCGTTGCACAGGCCGGTGATCTGCAGCTGGTGGTGGGCGGGCGAGAAGCCGTGAGCGCGGCAGATCTCCGCCTGCAGCGCGGTGATGCCGGGGCTGACGAACTCGACGACGCGGCCGCAGGAGGAGCAGACCAGGTGGTCGTGCTGCTGGCCGGGGTGGACGTGCTCGAAGAGCTGGCCCCGCGCGCCGACACGCTGCTTGCGCACGAGCCCCGAGCGCACGAGTAGCTCGAGGGTGCGGTAGACGGTGGCGCGCGAGACGTCGTGGCCGCGCTCGCGCACGGCGGCGAGCAGCGCGTCGGCGTCGAGGTGGCCGTGCTGGCGGTAGATCTCCTCGAACAGCGCCAGCCGCTCGCCGGTCAGGCGCAGGCCTTGGGCCCGCAGGTAGCCGGCGAACTGTTCGCGTTCCTGGAGCATGGATTCGAGGGCGACGCGGTTGTTGAGACGACGTCTCAATCGAGCCGGGTCGATTCTGGACAACGGTGGTCCGATTTGTCAAGCAAGCGTGTGGCATCTTTGGGCGATGAAGACGCGGCGCATCGGCATCTTGACCGGCGGCGGCGACGTCCCCGGCCTCAACTCGGTCATCAAGTCCGTCGTCTACCGCAGCCGCGAGGCGGGCTGGGAGGTGGTGGGCATCCGCAAGGGCTGGGAGGGCCTCACCCACGGCCGCCCGGGAGCAGATGGCGACGAGTACGCACGCCCTCTCACGCGCGAGAACACCCGCACCATCGACCGCACCGGCGGCACCATGCTCCACACCTCGCGGCTCGACCCGCAGCGGGTGCGCGAGGACCGAGTGCCGCGGCACCTGCTCGGCGCGGCGGGCGAGCTGGACGAGCTCGAACGCTACCGTCGCGAGGACGGCCGCTTCGACCTCGTCCCGATCGTGCTCGCGAACCTCGCGAAGCTCGGCATCGACTGCCTCATCGTCATCGGCGGCGACGGCACGTTGGCCGTCACGTCACGCCTCGCGCGCGAAGGCGTGCCGCTCATCGCCATCCCTAAGACGATGGACAACGACGTCGCCGGCACCGAGTACTGCCTCGGCTTCTCGACCGCGATCACCCGCGCCAAAGACTTGGTGACCCGCCAGCGCACGACGCTGGGCTCGCACGAGCGCATCGGCGTCTTCAGGATCTTCGGACGAGATTCGGGCTTCACGGCACTGCACGCGGGATATGTGACGTCGGGCCGCTGCGTCATCCCCGAGCACCCCTTCGACCTCGACCGCTTGGCGCAGCTGATGTTGAGCGACAAGGAGAACAACCCCAGCAGGTACGCGTTCGTCATCGCCGCCGAGGGCGCCACGTGGCAAGGACGCTACGAGGCAAGGGGAGCGGCGCGCGATGCCGATGGCAGGCGCCATCACACCGACATCGGCCAAGCGCTGGCCGACGAGCTGAAGAAGCGCACCGGCCAGGACACGATGCACAGCGACCTCACCTACGACCTGCGCAGCGGCAACCCGGACGCGTTGGACCAGACCGTCGCCACCACCTTCGCCAACGTCGCGCTCGACTTGATCGGCGACGGCGTCACCGGCCGCATGGTAGCCATCCGCGACGGCCGCTACGCCGAAGTCGACCTCCCCGATCGAGAGCAGGGTAGCCGCCAGGTCAACGTGCCGGCGCTCTACGACGTCGACCGTTACCGGCCCCGCTATGTCGGCAAGCTCGGCACGCCGATGCTCCTGAGTTAACAAGGATCGCGGTGCTAGCATTTTTCGCGATGACAGTCCCCAAGACTGCCGCCGCCGCCCATCCACTCGACGAGGCGCCTTTCGATGACGAGCCGGACGACGACGACCGCGACGGCGGACTGACCGAGGCACGCGTCCAAGCCGACGCTGGAATGGGCGTGTCCACGACCGAGCTCGAGAGGAGACTCGGCGTCGGAGGCTGGCCCGCGCGATGGTTTCAGCGCGTCGTCGGTAAGTGGATCGGTCCGCTGAAGCGCGAGCAACCGCGGCGGCCCGACCGCCGCGAGAAGTGGTGAGCTCGAGGGCCTACTCAGCCGGGCGCGATGGCGCTCCGTTTCCGCCCCGCTGAAACCTTTGGCCCCCTTTCGCTGTATCAAGGGCTGAGAGACCTGCCCCGACGGGAGGAGAACTACGACCATGCGCGCGTGGACGACACGATTTGCCTCGCTAGCGATCTTCGCCACCCTGCTCGGCGCCTCGGCGCTGCCGCTGCCCGCCGCCGCCGGCGACGAGGGCTTCCTCTACGGCCGCCTCACCACCCGCGACGGCACCACCTACGAGGGGCGCCTGCGCTGGGACGACGAGGAGGCCTTCTGGGGCGACTTCTTCAACAGCTCGAAGGAGGACAACCCCTGGGTTGACGAGGCGCCGCGGTTCGGGCAGCGCCGCCCGCGCCACGAGATCGAGGTGTTCGGCATCCCGATCGGCTCCTTCAGCCACGACCTCGAGAACCGGCAGTTCGTCTCGCGCTTCGGCGACATCGCCAAGATCGAGCCCCACACCGGCGACGAGGTGACGGTGACGCTCAAGGACGGGACCGTCTTCGAGCTCGAGGGCGGCAGCAACGACGTCGAGGACGAGGTGCGCGTGTGGGACAAGAGCCTCGGCGAGGTGAGCGTCGACTGGCGGCGCATCCGCTCCATCGTCTTCATGCCGGCGCCGGCCCGTGTGCAGGGGAGCGAGCCGCGCCTCTACGGCAAGGTAAAGACGCGCGACGGCGTCTTCACCGGCTTCGTGCAGTGGGACCAGGAGGAGTGCGTCGGCAGCGACGAGCTCGACGGCGAGACGCGCGACGACGACGACGTCAGCCTGAGCATGGCCACCATCCGCGCCATCGAGAAGCGCTCGCACGGCAGCTCGACGGTGACCCTCCACGACGGCCGCACGCTGGTGCTCTCCGGCACCAACGACGTCGACGACGACAACCGCGGCATCTACGTCGATGACCCGCGCTACGGCCGCGTGCTGATCGAGTGGCGGGCCTTCGAGCGCGTCGACTTCAGCGCCGGCGGCAGCGGTCCGGGCTACGGGGCCTACCGCTCCGGCGGCAAGCTCACCGGCATGGTCACCACCGACGACGGCCGCAAGCTCGTCGGCCGCCTGGTCTACGACCTCGACGAGAGCCAGACCACCGAGATGCTCGACGGCCACCGCCGCGACGTGCAGTACAGCATCCCCTTCGCGCTCATCGCCTCGGTGCAGCCGCAGAGTGAAGCGGCGCGGGTGACGCTACGCAGCGGCGAGGAGCTGCTGCTCGAGGACACCACCGACGTCTCCGACGACAACGCCGGCATGCTGGTGTTCGAGCCCAAACGGCCCAAGCCCACCTACGTGCGCTGGGACGAGGTGGCGCGGGTGGACTTCATCCTGCCCGGCAAGGGCTGAGCGGCGCGTAGCCCGCCCGACCGGGTCGCGTCGCCACAGAAGCGCGTCCCCAGGCGTTCGACGTAGAGTCGCTGTCAGATCTGCACGCCGCGCGGCGAATACCCGGCTGTCGGGGAGCGCTGCGTGAGGGTGAGACTGACCTCGATCTCGTCGAGGTGCCATCGGGATGTCACAGGGGGACGCGATGGAGAACCCCAAGCTCGTCGGTCTTTTGGTGCGCGTCCGCGGCGCCGCCGGAGCGCCGTTGGGCGCGGCGGCGGCCGCGGCCGGCGCGCCGCTGCGCGACCTCGGCTTCGGCCCGCTGGAGGAGCTCTTCAGCGTGCCGTCGGTCCCGCCGGCGACGCTAGGCGCGGCGCCCTCGGCCCCGGCGCAGTGGCTGCGCGCCGCGGTGGCGCCCGGCGGGCCTTCGTCGCCGTGGGACGCCGTGCACGCGGCGGTAGGTGGCGGCTTCGGCCTGGCCGCCGCTGGTGGCGAGGTCTACGTCGAGCCCGACATCGAGCAGGTCTACCTCTCGACGCCGCCGCGGCAGCCGGGCGAGGCGCTCGCCGCCGGCAGCGGCAGCGGCACCGTCACGCCGCCCGACCGCGACCTCCCTTTCCGCGACGAGCTCGCCTGGCACCTGCTCGACGACTTCGCCGAGCTGCGCGCCGCCCGCGCCGACGCCGGCGACCCGGGGCCCGGCAAGCGCGTGCGCATCGCCCACCTCGACGTCGGCTACGACCCGAACCACGAGACGCTGCCGGCGAACCTGCTGCTGCAGGCGCCGCGCAACTTCGTCGACGACCAGCCGGCCGACGACGCCACCGACCCCGGCAAGAAGCACGGTCCGCTCGACAACCCGGGGCACGGCGCCGGCACGCTCGGCATCCTCGCCGGCAACCGCAGCTCGCAGCTGGGCGATTTCCTCGGCGGCGCGTCGCAGTGCGAGGTGGTGCCGCTGCGCATCGCCAAGAGCGTCGTGCTGCTCGGCACGAGCGCCCTCGCCAAGGCGCTCGACCACGTGGCCGCGGGAGGCGCCGGCGGCAGGCGGCTCGCCGACGTCGTCTCGCTCTCGATGGGCGGAGTCGCCTCGCGCGCCTGGGCCGACGCCGTCAACAAGTGCTACGAGGCGGGCGTCGTGCTGGTGGCGGCCGCGGGCAACAACTTCTCGACCGGCATCTTCGGCGTGCCGACGCACTTCATCGTCTACCCGGCGCGCTTCCGGCGCGTCATCGCCGCCTGCGGCGTGATGGCCAACCGCCAGCCCTACTACAACCTGCCGATCCGAAAGATGCAGGGCAACTGGGGGCCGGCGAGCAAGATGGCGACCGCCATCGCCGCCTTCACCCCCAACATGCCGTGGGCCGAGCACGGCGCCGGGAAGGTCGTCGACCGCGACGGCGCCGGCACCTCGAGCGCGACGCCGCAGGTGGCGGCGGCCGCCGCCCTCTGGCTCACCAGGCACCGGGCGCGCGTGGCGCAGTACGGCGAGCCGTGGATGCGCGTCGAGGCGGTGCGCCACGCCCTCTTCACCTCCGCCGACAAGAGTGCCGACGGCGGCAGCAGCCAGAAGCTGGGCAACGGCGTGCTGCGGGCGAGGCGGGCGCTCGCCATCGAGCCCACCAACTCGCTGGCGAAGACGCCGCGCGACAGCGCAACTCTGTCGCTGCTGCGCGTGCTCACCGGGCTCGGTCTGGCGGCCGGTGCGTCGCAACGGATCGAGATGTTCGGGCTCGAGGCGACGCAGCTGGTGCAGCAGGGGGTGAGCCTCAGCGAGCCCAACCCCTTCGAGGAGATCCTCCCCGACCCCGACCTGCCGGCGGAGGCGATCCCCGCCGAGCAGCGGCGCCGGTTCGTCGAGGCGCTCATCGACCACCCGCGCGCTTCGCAGGCACTCAAGCAGCACCTGAAGCAGACCCACCAGGAAGTCTTCGGCGGCCGCGCCGTCGGCGGCGGCGCCAAGTCCAGCGAGGCTGCCGCCGGCGCGAAGGGTGCGAAGGGTGCGAAGGGACGAGGCGGCAAGCCGAAAGCGGACGCCGCGGCGGCCGCGGCCACCGCTGCCCAACCCGCACCCGCTCCGGTCCCCCCGACGCCGCGCTCCTACGCCGGCGAGCCCCCCTACCGCAGCCTGCGCGGCTACGCCATCGACCCCAGCCTGGCGCAGCGCCTCGACACGCTGCCCATCTCGCAGGTCACCTTCTCAGTGCCTTGGGAGCGGCTCGAACCCGGCCCGGTGGGCGAGTACCTGGAGGTCATCGACTTCGACCCCGCCGGTTGCTGCTTCTACGAGCCGGTCGACCTCGACGACCCCAAGCTGCTGGCGCAGGACGGGCTGGCGCCCTCCGAAGGGACGCCGCAGTTCCACCAGCAGATGGTCTACGCCGTCGCCTCGCTGACCATCAAGCAACTTCGAGCGCGCCCTCGGCCGCAAGGTGCTGTGGTCGCCGGGGCCGCCGCCCAAGGACACGCACCCCAAGAACGACTCCCACTTCGTGCAGCGCCTGCGCATCTACCCGCATGCGCTGCGAGAGGCCAACGCCTACTACAGCCCGGCGAAGAAGGCGCTGCTGTTCGGCTACTTCCCCGCCTCCAGCGACGCGCCCGGCGAGCACCTGCCCGGCGGCATGGTCTTCACCTGCCTGTCGCACGACATCGTCGCCCACGAGACGACGCACGCCCTCCTCGACGGCATGCACCGCCGCTTCATCGACCCCAGCAACCCCGACGTGCTCGCCTTCCACGAAGCCTTCGCCGACATCGTGGCGCTGTTCCAGCACTTCTCGCTGCCCGAGGTGCTGCGCCACCAGATCGCGCGCACGCGCGGCAACATCCGCTCCCACGAGAACGTGCTCGGCGAGCTCGCCGGCGAGTTCGGGCGCGCCACCGGCCTGCGCGGCGCCTTGCGCAGCGCCATCGGCGGCCCCGACGAGAACGGCAGGTGGCAGCCGCACAAGCCCGACCCGCGCGAGTACCAGGAAGTTTCCGAGCCCCACCTGCGCGGCGCCATCCTGGTGGCCGCCGTCTTCGACGCCTTCCTCTCCATCTACGAGAAGCGCATCGCGGCCGCTGCTGCGCCTCGCCACCGGCGGCTCGGGCGTGCTGCCGCCGGGCGCCATTCCGCCCGACCTGGTGGAGCGGCTCGCCGAGGCGGCGAGCAAGTCCGCCAACCACGTGCTCACCATGTGCGTGCGGGCGCTCGACTACAGCCCGCCGGTGGACATCACCTTCGGCGAGTTCCTGCGTGCCCTCATCACCGCCGACTACGACCTGGTGCGCGACGACGACCTCGGCTACCGCGTCGCCTTCATCGAGGCCTTCCGCCACCGCGGCATCTACCCGCGCGACCTGCGCACGCTGTCGGTCGAGAGCCTGCGCTGGCGCAGCCCGCAGGAGGACGAGCTGCGCCCCTCGCCGCAGCTGCTCGCCGGCCTCGAGAAGGTGCGCGACTGGTCGCGCGAGCACGAGCACACGGGCTCGCGCGAGACGCAGTTCCAGGTCTCGCGCGCCATGCGGGCGGCGATGCACGAGTGGCTCGCCCGCCACATCGAGCAGGGCACCGCCGGCGAGGCCGACGCGCGCTTCCTCGGTCTCGCCGCCGCCAGTGACGGCACCTACGAGTTCGAGGTGCACGCGCTGCGCGTCGCCAACCGCGTCGGGCCCGACGGCGACCTGCTGCGGCAGCTGGTGCTCGAGATCCTGCAGGAGCGCGAAGAGCCGCTCGACGCCGACGACCCCGCCGGGCCGAAGATGGTCGTCGAGGGCGGCTGCACCATCATCGCCGACCTGCAGCGGCTCGCCGTCGACTACTGCATCCGCAAGAACGTGGCGAGCAAGAACCGCCTGGCGCGCCAGCGCGAGTTCGCCAACGAGCTGGGAGTGACCTCGCTCTATGCCACCTACTTCGGCGCCGGCAGCCCGCTCGGCGAGCCGGTGGCGGCGCTGCACCGGGGAGGGTTCTGAGATGGCCGCCTCCTCCGCGCTCCCCGTCAAGGTCCGCATGTACCGCCAGGGGCTCGGCGACTGCTTCCTCATCAGCTTCGGCAAGAAGGGGTCGCAGCGCCACGTGATGATCGACTGCGGCACTCTCGGCGCCACCACCACCGGCGTCAAGATGAAGGACGTCGTCAAGCACGTCAGCGACAGCACCGGCAAGCACCTCGACCTGCTCGTCGCCACCCACGAGCACAAGGACCACGTCTCCGGCTTCGGCAGCGAGACGACGACCTTCGACGACGTCAAGGTCGACCACGTCTGGCTGGCCTGGACGGAGAACGCGGAAGACGACGACGCCAAGAAGATCGCCAAGTACAAGGGTGACCTCCTCGGCGCGGCGAAGCTGGCGGCGCGGGCGCTGGAGACCGACGCCTTCGGCGCCGGAGCGGCGCACGCGCGGGCGAAGGAGCTCGGCGGCGGCATCCGCGAGCTGCTCGACTTCGCGGACGAGTCGGCGCTCGGCGCGACGTTGGCCAAGACCGTCAACGAGGCGATGGGCTACGTGCAGACCAAGAAGGGCGCCGAGCTCGAGTTCCGCGAGCCCGGCCAGGTGATCGAGCCGACCTGGCTGCCCGGCGTGCGGGTCTACGTGCTGGGGCCGCCGCGCGACCCCAAGGCGCTCGCCAACCTCGGCAAGCACGGCTCCGAGGAGCTCTACGAGCTGGCGGCGCGGCGCGGCAAGGAGCTGGTGGCGACGGCGGGCTTCTTCGCCGCCGCCGAACCGCACGAGGCCTACTACGCCACCGTCGACGCCGAGGAGCGCACCGAGCTCGAGCGCGTGCGGCCGTTCGACTCCCGCCACCGCATCGACGCCAAGGGCGACGCCGGCAAGGCGGCGTCCAAGGCCTACTTCGGCGCCGAGGAGGGCTGGCGGCGCATCGACCACGACTGGCTCACCGGCGCCGCCGACCTGGCGCTGCAGCTCGACGGGCAGACCAACAACACCAGCCTGGCGCTCGCCTTCGAGCTGATCGAGAAGGGTCGCGTGGGCAAGGTCCTGCTCTTCCCGGCCGACGCCCAGGTGGGCAACTGGCTGTCGTGGCATGGCGAGACGATGAAGTTCGAGGTGAAAGACAAAGGCGGCGGCACGCGCACGCTGACGGCGAAGGACCTGCTCGCCCACACCGTGCTCTACAAGGTCGGCCACCACGCCAGCCACAACGCGACGGTGCGCGAGCACGGCCTCGAGATGATGGAGTCCCCCGACCTCGTCGCCTTGATCCCGGTCGACCGCGCGGTGGCGATCAGGAAGACCCCGCGCTGGGAGATGCCGGCGCGCGGCCTCTACAAGCGCCTGCTGCAGAAGTCCGGCGGCCGCGTGCTGCGCTCCGACGTCGGCTGGGCGAAGCCCGAGAAGGACTTCCCGCGGCTGTTCAAGAAGGAGGAGTGGGCGCAGTTCGAGGCGGCGCAGCAGGCGGCGGAGAAGAAGAAGCGCGTCGTCATCGACCCGATGTTCGTCGAGTGGTCGCTGGGCGGCTGAGGCGCGAGCATGAGAGCGCTACCATGGCGGCATGGTGCGCCTTCAGATCCGTCCCATAGCCAACGATGACCGGGCGGCAGTCGAAGCCCTGGTGGCGCGGCTCGAAGCCGCCTGGAACGCGGCGGATCCCGCGGCGTTCGCGGCCGAGTTCACGGCAGACGCCGACTTCGTCAATGTGCGAGGCGACTACTCCTCGGGCCGCGACGCGGTGGCTCAGGGCCACGCCGCGATCTGGAAGGGCATCTACGCCGGCAGCACCCTCCGTTACTCGCTCTCGCGCCTGCGCCAGCTCGCGCCCGGCGTGCTGCTCGCCCACCTCGACGCGCAGCTCCGCGTCCCCGCAGGGCCGCTGGCTGGCGACATCAGTGCCATCCCGTCGCTCGTCCTCGTCGACGACGATGGTGCGTGGCGCATCGCCGCCTTCCACAACACGGCACGCGCCAGGACGTAGCCGCGTCTAACCGACGCGCACGAAGTCGATGAAGCCGCGCTCGACGTCGGTCGAGACGAGCTCCACTCGCAGCTTGTCGCCGACGCGCAGGCCGTGGCTGCCGCGGACGAGCTTGCCTTCCACCGGCGGGCGGAAGACGCGCACCCAGGTGCCCTTGTCGGAGGCGCCGGTGACGATGGCGTCGAAGCGGCTGCCGAGGCGGTCCTCGAGCAGCAGCGCCGCCGAGGACTTGCGCACCTGACGCTCGACCTTGTTGGCGGCGTCCTCCTGGCGCGTGCAGTGGAGGGCGAGCTCGGCGAGCTCGCCCTGGGCATAGGGCGCCGGCGCGCCGGCGAGCGTCGCCTCGAGCAGCCGCTGGGTCACCAGGTCCGGGTAGCGGCGGTTGGGCGCTGTCGAGTGGGTGTAATCGCGCACCGCGAGGCCGAAGTGGCCGGGGCTCTCGCGCCCCGGCACCTCGACGGCGTACTCGCCGGCGCCCATCAGCTTGACGATCACCAGCGAGAGGTCGGGAAACCGCTCGGGATCGGCCTTTTTCCGCCGCCGCAGGAAGCCCTGCAGAGCGCGCGCGTCGGGCTCGGCGGGCAGCGAATCGCCGTGCTCCTCGGCCACCTCGACGATGCGCTGCCAGCGTTCGGGCGAGCGCACGACGCGGCGCAGCGAGGCGATGCGGCGCTCGGCGAGGAAGCGCGCGGTGGCACCGTTGGTCGCGATCATGAAGTCTTCGATGAGCTGCTTGGCGCGGTTGGGGAGCTCGGCGCGCAGCTCGGTGACGTTCTCGCCCGAGAAGACCGGGCGCGCCTCGATGGTCTGCAGGTCGAGGGCGCCGTGCTCGTGGCGCTCGCGGCGCAAATCCTGGGCGACGCGGTCCTGCAGACGCAGGTTGTCGTCGAGGCCGGGCACCGCGGCGGCCGGCGCCGGCAGCGGCCCCTCGCCGTCGAGCCAGGCGGCGACCGAGTTGTAGGCGAGCTTGGCCTGGTTGTGCACCAGCGCGTGCTGGATCTCCGAGCCCTCCACGGCGCCGTCGCGCACCACCATCTCGACGACCACGGCGAGCCGCGTCTCGTCGGGGTTGAGCGAGGTGAGGTCGGTGGAGAGGCGCTCGGGCAGCATGGGGAAGATGCAGCAGCTGGCGTACACCGAGGTGGTGTTGTGGCGCGCGTGGACGTCCACTGGCGAGCCCTTGGCGACGCGCGAGCTCACGTCGGCGACCGCTACCCGCACGCGGACGGCGCCGCCCTGGAGCTCCTCGGCCACCGTGAGCTGGTCGAGGTCGCGCGAGTCGTCGTTGTCGATCGAGCACCACGGCAGGGCGGTGAGGTCGACGGCTCCCGGCACGCGCGACCTCGGCGTGCCATTCGTCGCCTCCACCTCGCCGTTCATTGCCTCCACTTGACTCAGCGTGGAGGCGTCGAAGTCGGGCAGCAGGCCGTGGTCGATCATCGCCTGGCGGGCGATGTGGACGAGGTCGGAGCGATGGTGGCCGGGGCGCGGTCTCATCGCCGCCACTTTATCGGCACCACGACTAGACAGCGGCCCCCCGCGCACCACAAGCTTGCGCCCGTGCCGAAAGAGCCTGCCGATCCGCGACGCTTCATGGCCCGCGCCATCGAGCTGTCGCTCGCCAACGTGCACGCCGGCGGCGGGCCGTTCGCGGCGCTCGTCGTCAAGGACGGCGCCATCCTCGCCGAGGGCACCAACCAGGTGACGGCGACCAGCGACCCCACCGCGCACGCCGAGGTGGTGGCGATCCGCGCCGCCTGTCGCGCGCTCGACGACTTCCAGCTCGCCGGCTGCGACTTCTACACCAGTTGCGAGCCGTGCCCGATGTGCCTGGGCGCGATCTACTGGGCGCGGCCCGATCGCGTCTACTTCGGCAACACCGCGGCCGATGCCGCGGCGGTGGGCTTCGACGATTCTGCGATCTACGACGAGCTCCAGCTGCCGCACGCCCGCCGCCGCATTCCGATGATCCAGCTCATGCGCGATGAGGCGCAGGCCGCCTTCCGCGCCTGGCACGACAAAGCCGACAAGGTTCCCTATTGATGGCGCTCATCGGCAAGCCCGTGCCGCGCAAGGAGGGGCGCGAGAAGGTCACGGGCGCGGCGCGCTACGTCGACGACCTGCGCCGCGAGGGGATGCTCTTCGGCACCACCGTGCGCAGTCCGGTGGCGCGTGGGCGGGTCCGCGCCGTCCACTTCGGCGACGGCATCCCGTGGGACGAGATCGTCGTCGTCACCGCGCGCGACGTGCCGGGGAAGAACTGCATCACCCTCATCCTCGAGGACCAGCCCTGCCTCGCCGACGGCGCCGTCAACCACACCGAGGAGCCGGTGCTGCTGCTCGCCCACGCCGACCGCTACCTGCTGGAGGAGGCGCGCCGTGCCGTGCGCCTCGAGATCGACGAGCTGCCGGCGGTCTTCGACCTCGAGGAGTCGCTCGCCGCGACTACCGTCATCTGGGGCGAGGACAACCTCTTCAAGTCGTACCTGGTCGAGAAGGGCGACGTCGACAGCGCGTGGGCGCAGGCCGACGTGGTGCTCGAGCGCACCTACTCGACGGGCGCGCAGGAGCAGCTCTACATCGAGCCGCAGGGCGTCATCGCCGAGGCCAATCCGCACGACGGCGTCACCGTCTGGGGCTCGCTGCAGTGCCCGTACTACGTGCACAAGGCGCTGGTGCCGCTCTTCGCGCTGCCCAAGGACAAGGTGCGCGTCGTGCAAACGGAGACCGGTGGCGGCTTCGGCGGCAAGGAGGAGTACCCGTCGATGATCGCCGGCCACGCCGCGCTGCTGGCGTGGAAGTCCGGCAAACCCGTGAAGATGGTCTACGACCGCGCCGAGGACATGGTGGCGACCACCAAGCGGCACCCGTCGCGCACCCGCATCCGCTCGGCGGCGACCCGCGAGGGCAAGCTCCTCGCGCTCGACGTCGACTTCGCCATCGACGGCGGCGCCTACGCCACGCTGTCGTCGGTGGTGCTGTCGCGCGGCACCATCCACGCCGCGGGGCCCTACCTGTGCCCCAACGTGCGGGTGAAGAGCCGCGCCGCGGCCACCAACGCGCCGCCGCACGGCGCCTTCCGCGGCTTCGGTGCGCCGCAGAGCATCTTCGCCATGGAGTGTCACCTCGACGAGCTGGCTGCCGAGCTGGGCTTCACACCGGAGGAGATCCGTCGCCGCAACTTCATCCGCCAGGGCGACACGCTGGCGGTGGGGCAAGTGATCAAGGAGGAGGTCGACCTGCCGGCGCTGCTCGACCGCGCCTTCGCGATGACGGGCTACCACGAGAAGCGCGAGCGCTTCGCGCGGAGCAACGCCGCCTCGCCGCGCGTGCGCAAGGGGATCGGCTTCGCCTCCTTCATGCACGGCGCCGGCTTCACGGGATCGGGCGAGGAGTACCTCGCCTCCATCGTCGGCGTCGACGCTACCGCCGGCGGAGTCGTCCGCGTGCGGGTAGCGAGCACGGAGATCGGCCAGGGGACCAACACCATCCTGGCGCAGATCGCCGCCGAGGCGCTGGCGCTGCCCTACGAGTCGGTCGAGGTGGCGCAGCCCGACACCGCCAACGTGCCCAACAGCGGCCCGACGGTCGCCTCGCGCACGACGATGGTGGTGGGCAAGCTGGTCGAGAGCGCGGCATTTGCGCTGCGGGCCAAGCTCGTCGAGCACGGCCTGCTGGCGGATGCGGCGGCGGGCGGCTACTCGGCGGACGACTTTCGCGCCGCGTGTGCGAGATACCACGAGCGCTTCGGGCCGCTCGAGGCGGTGACGCAGTACCGCCCGCCGCCGGGCATCCGCTGGAACGACGAGACCTACCAGGGCGACGCCTACGGCGCCTACGCCTGGGCGGTCTACGTCGCCGAGGTGTCGGTGGACACCCTCACCAGCGAGACGACGGTCGACGACTTCGTCGCCGTGCAGGAGGTGGGGCGGGTGATCCACCCCGTCCTCGCCGCCGGCCAGATCGAGGGCGGCGTGGCGCAGGGGATCGGCTGGGCGCTGTACGAGAACGTGGTGTGGGAGCGCGGCCGCATGGTCAACGCGCAGATGACCAACTACATCATCCCCACCGCCGCCGACGTGCCGCCCATCCGCGTCGCCTTCGCCGAGCGGCCGTACGCCGGCGGCCCCGGCGGCGCCAAGGGGATCGGCGAGCTGCCGATGGACGGCCCGGCGCCGGCGATCGTCAACGCCATTCACCACGCCACCGGCGTGCGCGTGCGGCACGTGCCGTTGACGCCCGAGACGCTGATGGCGGCGCTCGACGAGGCGGCGGGGAGCGAGGAAGCGGCGCTTGCGGCCGCGCGCTAAGCGCGCATCCGGACGAGCGAAACCAGCATGAGTCAACCGGGCACCGTTCGCTTCGCCGTCAACGGCCGCGCCGTCGAGGTGAGCACGCACCCGATGGCGCGCCTGCTCGACGTGCTGCGCGAGGAGCTCGCCCTGACCGGCACCAAGGAAGGGTGCGGCGAGGGCGAGTGCGGCGCCTGCTCGGTGCTGATCGACGGCGCGCTGGTCAACAGCTGCCTGGTGCCGGTGGCGCAGGTGGCGGGCGCCGAGGTCACCACGATCGAAGGCGTCGCCGCGGACGGCAAGCTGCACGCGGTGCAGGAAGCGTTCATCGCCCACGGCGGCGCCCAGTGCGGCATCTGCACGCCGGGCATGGTGATGGCGGCGGTGGCGCTGCTGGCGCAACACCCGCAGCCGAGCGAGCTGGAGATCCGCACCGGCCTCGCTGGCAACCTCTGCCGCTGCACCGGCTACGTGAAGATCTTCGACGCCGTCGCCGCGGCGGCCGGCTCCTCCAGAGGCAAGGCGCCAGAATGAGTCACGTCGAGCGCCCCATCGTCATCGCGAGGCCCGCAAGGGCCGTGGCGATCTCGATGGTCGAGATCCACGGGATCGCTTGCGGTCCCGTGCCCGCTGGAACCGGGTCGCTTCGCTCCTCGCGATGACGGAGGGCGTGGTTCCCACGTGAGATCCAACCTCCCTGCTTACGAGCTCGCCACACCGGCCGACCTCGGCGCGGCGCTGGCGCTGCTCGCGGGCGGCCACCGTCCGTTCGCCGGCGGCACCGACCTCATGGTGCTCGCCGAGGCGGGCAAGCTGCCGCATCGCCGTTGGGTCAGCATCTGGGGGCTCCGCGAGCTGCGCGGCGTCACCGTATCGCCGAAGGAAGTGACGATCGGCGCCCTCACCACCTACTCGCAAGTGCAGGCGGACGAGCTGCTGCGCCGCGAGTACCCGCTGCTGTGCGCAGCCGCCGCCGAGACCGGCGGAGTCGCCATCCAGAACCGCGGCACGCTGGGCGGCAACGTCGCCAACGGCTCGCCCGCCGCCGACTCGCCGCCGGCGCTGCTCGTCTACGACGCCGAGCTCGAGCTGGTCTCCCCCGACGGCGTGCGCCGCGTGCCCTACGCGAGCTTCCATCGCGGCTACCGCAAGATGGACCTCGGCACCGGCGAGCTCATCCGCGCCTTCCGCCTGCCGCGGCGACCGCAGGGGCGGTGGCGCGAGAGCTACCGCAAGGTCGGCACTCGCCGCGCGCAGGCGATCTCCAAGGTCTGCTTCGCCGGCGCCGTGGCGATGGCCGGCGACATGGTCGAGGACGTCCGCCTCGCCCTCGGCAGCGTGGCGCCGATGCCGCTGCGCTGCACCCGCACCGAGGCGGTGCTGCGCGGCGAACGCCTCACCGACGTCACCATCGCCGCCGCCCGCGCCGAGCTCGCCCGCGAGATCGCCCCCATCGACGACTTCCGCTCCACCGCCCGCTACCGCCTGCGAGTGGCGCAGGAGCTGCTCGTCGACTTTCTCCGGCAGCAGAGTTAGAGGTCGAGGACCAGGCGCAGGCCGGCGTCGAGGCTCGCCAGCTCGGCAGGCGGAAGCGCGCCGGCACGCGAGACGAGATCGCCACGCAAGACCCTCTGCACGTCGTAGACGTTGGCGACGGAGTCCTTCCCCAGGCCGGTGGTGCGCCGTGCCAGGCGGACGTTGCCTGGCAGCTCGGCGAGGTGCATGCGGCTGGTGAGCGGAACGACGAGGACCGTCTTCATCCGCAGCTCTCGCACCTTGTCGGTCTGCACGATAACCGCCGGTCGCCGCTTGTCGACCAGCACCCACCAGATCTCGCCGCGCCGCGGCAGCGGCTCACCATTCATCGTCGGCGTAGTCCTGCGCCATGCGCTGCTGCTGGTAGCGGCGCCAGGCGTCATCGTCCTCGGCGACATCCCAGCCGTGGCGATCGACGTAGCTGCTGACTTGCTCGCGCAACCGCTCCGCGGTCAGCAATTCGGCGAGATAGCCGGATCGGGTCGTACCCCGCCGGCGGGCCGCCTCGTCGGCGAACTCGATCAAATCATCAGGCAGTGAGACACCCAACTTCATCTTCGTTAGTATACCTCCGGAGAGAAGTGTAGCAATACCACCGGCGAGAAGCGGGCAGATACGCGCACGGCTAAGATCTACTCACCCCCGATGCCCATTCGCCAGCTCTTCCGCAGCCAACGCGTCGTCACACCCGAGGGTATGGGTCCGGCGGCCGTGCGCGTAGAGGATGGTCGGATAGTGGAGCTCGTGGACCACGGCGGCGCTCTCGCCGGCGCCGAGCTCCTCGACTTCGGCGATCTGGTCTTGATGCCGGGCCTCGTCGACACGCACGTGCACGTCAACGAGCCGGGGCGGACGGAGTGGGAAGGATTCGCCACCGCGACGCGCGGCGCTGCGGCAGGCGGGGTGACGACGGTGGTCGACATGCCGCTCAACAGCGTGCCGGCGACGACGACGGTCGACGCGCTGCGCCAGAAGGTCGCCGCGGCCGAGGGGCAGCTTGCGGTGGACATCGGCTTCTGGGGCGGCGTCGTGCCGGGGAACGTGGCGGAGCTCGGACCGCTGCGCGAAGCCGGCGTGTTGGGGTTCAAGTGCTTCCTGGTGCCGTCGGGTGTCGACGAGTTCCCTGCCGTCGGCGAGGCGGACCTGCGCGAGGCGTTGCCGGTGCTCGCCGAGCTCGGCGTGCCGCTGCTCGCGCATGCCGAGCTGCGGGGGCCGATCGAGGCGGCGACTGCGGCGCTCGCCGATGCGCCGGCGGATCGCTATGCCACCTGGCTCGCTTCCCGGCCGCCGGCTGCCGAGGAGGAGGCGATCGCGCTGCTGCTGCGCCTCTGCCGCGAGCACGGGGCGCGACTGCACGTCGTCCACCTCTCGGCGAGCGGCGCCGTCGACATGCTGCGCGCGGCGAAGGCGTCAGGCATGCCGGTGAGCGTCGAGACCTGCCCGCACTACCTCGCCCTCGTCGCCGAGGAGATCGCCGACGGCAGAACCGACCACAAGTGCGCGCCGCCCATCCGCGAGCGCGCCAACCAGGAGGCGCTGTGGGCCGCGCTGGAGGAGGGCGTCATCGACCTGGTGGCGAGCGACCACTCGCCCTGCCCGCCGGCGATGAAGCATCTGCGTGATCCAGACGACCCGGCGGCGGGCGCGAGCGCCGGGAGCGGCGATTTCTTCCGCGCCTGGGGTGGCGTCCCCTCGCTCGAGCTCGCACTGCCTGTGACGTGGACGGCGGCGCGCCGCCGCGGCCACGGCCCCGAGCGCCTCGCCGAGTGGATGGCAGCGGCGCCGGCGCGTCTCGCCGGCCTCGATGGCCGCAAGGGCGCCCTCGCGCCCGGCCGCGACGCCGACTTCGTGGCGTGGGACCCCGACGCCACGTTCACCGTCGATCCGCAGCGCCTCCACCAGCGCCACAAGCTGACGCCCTACGCCGGCCGCGAGCTGCACGGCGTCGTTCACGCCACTTACCTGCGCGGTCGCGAGGTGTTCGCGCGCGGCGCGTTCCCGCAGCCGCTCACCGGCCGCGTCCTGTTGGGCGGCGCCTGACACCCGCGGCTGCTGCTGCGGGAACCTCAAAGGGCTTGCTTCCCGGGCCGCGAATCGCGCAGCATCCAGAGGCGCCGGCGGACGCGGCGCGATCGACTACCCGATGAGCCAGCCTCCCACTCCCACCGCCGACGCTCCGCCGCCCCCGGCCTGGCTGCAGCACCCCGACCTCGCTTCCGCGCGCCTAGGCGGCGTCGTCCTCTGGGCCAACGACGACTTCTTCGCCGAGAAGGAGAACCTCCTCAGGCCCGAGGCCGCGGTCTGGCGCGAGCACGAGTACACCGACCGCGGCAAGTGGATGGACGGCTGGGAGAGCCGCCGCCGCCGCACGCCGGGCCACGACTCGTGCATCGTCCAGCTCGGCCTCCCCGGCGTCGTGCGCGGCGTCGTCGTCGACACCGCCTTCTTCCGCGGCAACTACCCCGAGCACTGTTCGCTCGAGGCCTGCGCCGTCGACGGCTCGCCGAGCCTCGACGAGCTGCAGGGGCCGGCCACCGAATGGGTCGAGGTGCTCCCCAAGTCGGCGCTGCGCGGCGACTCGAAGAACCTCTTCGCGATCGACAGTCCCTACCGCTTCACCCACCTCCGCTTCCACATCTACCCCGACGGCGGCGTCGCTCGTCTGCGCGTGCACGGCGAGGTGGTCCCCGACTGGCCGGCGATCCTCGCTGCGGCCGTCTCCTCGAACGAGGGCGAACTCGACCTCGTCGCCGTCGAGCACGGCGGCCGCTGGCTGGCGGCGAGCGACATGTTCTTCAGCGCGCCGCAGAACCTGCTGATGCCCGGCCGCGGCGTGCGCATGGACGACGGCTGGGAGACCAAGCGCCGCCGCGGCCCCGGCTTCGACTGGGTGGTGCTGCGCCTCGGCATCGCCGGCATCGTGCGCCGCGTCGAGGTGGACACGGCGCACTTCAAGGGCAACTACCCCGACACTTGCTCGCTCGAGGTCACCGCGGCGCCCGCCGATGCCGCCGACGGCGAGTGGAACCAGTGGCAGTGGCGCGAAGCGCTACGACGCACCAAGCTCGAGGCCGACACCCGCCACGTCTTCGACGCCATCGAAGCAGCAGCGGCCACCCACGCCCGCATCAACATCCACCCCGACGGCGGCGTGAGCCGCCTCCGCCTGTGGGGTGTGCCGAGCGCCGACGGCCGCCGCGCCGAAGGCCTGCGCCGCCTCAACGCGCTGCTGCCGCGACAGGCCAAGGCCGCCTTCCTCGACTGCTGCGGCTCGCCGGCGTGGGCGCGGGCGATGAACGAGCGGCGGCCGTTTGCCAGCGCCGGCGAGCTGTTCGCCGCCGCCGACACCCTCTGGCAGGCCGCCGGCCGCGAGGAGTGGCTGGCGGCCTTCAAGAGCCACCCCGAGATCGGCGAGCGCGCCGCCGAGCACGTGCAGTCCAGCGCCGCCGGCGCCTGGTCGGCCGCCGAGCAGGCCGGCACGCGCGACGCCGCGGCGGCCACGCGCGAGGCGCTCGCCGCCGCCAACCGCGCCTACCGCGAGCGCTTCGGCCACATCTTCATCGTCTGCGCCAGCGGCAAGAGCGCCGAGGAGATGCTGGCGCTGTGCGAACAGCGCCTCGCCAACCCGCGCGACCGCGAGCTCGAGGTGGCCGCCGAGGAGCAGCGCAAGATCACCCGCCTGCGGCTCGAGAAGCTGCTGGCGTTGTGACCCGCGCCGCCCTTCGCGCTACGGCGAGTGCCCCGCCCACGCGCTCAGGGTGCCGCTCTCGAAGCCGTCCGAGAGCAGCGACAGCAGCGGCACGCAGGACGCCACGTCGACGTCGTCGAGGAACCAGCCGTCGCCGGTGACCGAGCAGTCGCTGATCGCGGTGAAGCCGATGCGCACCGACTGGCCGCCGCAGCCCTCGGTCAGGCCGCCGGCGAGGTTGCAGGCGGCGTCGAGGTCGACGACGGTCTGGGTGAAGCTCGCCGCCGTTCCCGTGTAGGCCGACAGCCCGGCGGCGCCGGCGGGCGCGCAGTCGCCCGCGATCGTCCCGTTGTAGCTGCCCGAGAGGATGGCCGTGGCGGGGACCGGAACGTAGCTGGTGCCGTCGAGCGAGACCGTCAGGGTCCCGCCGTCGAAGCCGTTCTCGAAGTCGCGCCGGTGCCAGAAGGTCAGGCGGTTGGTACGCGAGCCCGCCGGCACCGCGATGCCGGCCGCGCCGTTGGGCTGCGCGTAGTTGAAGTCGTTGCTCACGTAGTTGCCGGTGCAGGTCGTGCCGCCGAAGCGGAAGACGGCGCTGCCGCTGTGCGCGGTGCAGACCTGCACGCCGCGCCAGTCGGTCACCGAGCCGCCGACGAAGGAGCCCGTCGTCCAGCCCGCGAGGCCGGCGGTGCTGTCGAAGTTGTTGCTGTAGAGGCTCTGCGTCGCGCAGGGCGGGCAGGCATTGGTGGTCGCCGAGACCTCGGCCGAATTGGCGGAGTGGCAGGTCGACGCGCTCGCCGCCTGGACGACGTAGTAGTAAGTCTCCCCGCATGCCGGTCCGGCATCGACGTAACCGGTGCCGGCGGGCTGCGCGATCCGCGTGTACGGCCCGTTGGCGGCGCTCGACCGCAGCACGTTGTAGAAGGTGGCGCCGGCGACCGCGTCCCAGGAGAGGGTGATCTGCGAGGCGCCACCGCTGGCCGCGACGTTGGTGGGCACGCCGAGCGGTAGGCAGGGGGGCGCTTCCGGCGTCACCGCCATGCAGGTGCTCGGAGCCGAGCCACAGGCCTCGTTGCCCGCCGGCTGGGCGACCACCTGGTAGTAGTAGGTGATGCCGTTGGCGACGTTGCTGTCGAGCAGCGGCGGGCCGGCGAGGTCGTTGCCGATCTTGGTGAAGCCGGCGTCGCAGCCGACCTCGTTGCGGTAGACGTCGTAGACGCCGGTCGAGCCGGTCCAGTTGACCGTCACCTGGTTGTCTCCGGGCACCAGCACGAGCGCCGGCGAAAGCGGCTGCGTGCAGCCGCGGAAGCTGACGTTGGCGCCGCTATCCGTGGTGCAGGCGATGCCGTGGCGGTTGAACGCCGCGTAGAGCGCCGCCGAGTTGGGGGTGCCGTTGGCGAGGTTGCCGTCGTCGTCGTCGACGGCGCGCATGGTCTTCCACAGCGAGCCGGAGTTGCAGCCGTTCGAGGTGAAGGTCCCGCTCGTGGTGCAGACGAAGGCGCTGGTGGCCGTGGACCGCGACAGGTACCACAGGCGGTCGACGATCGTCCAGGCGGCGCCCGACCCCGGCGACGGCAGGTCGCGGTTGGCGAAGTCCCAGAGCCCCTCCGACGAGACGTAGGACTCGCAGTGCCCTTCCCGGTTGCACGGCCCGACGTAGCCGATGGGGCTCGTCGGGCACAGCGGCTGGGTGAAGTTGGCCACCGTGTGCGGGGCGCCGCTGGTGTGCTTGGCCCAGTCGATGTCGCGCACGCCCGTGCACGCCGTGCAGGGGTCGCCGTTGCCGGTGCAGTTGGTGGCCCGGAAGCCGCTGCCGATGCAGGAGCTGTGGGTGGCGAGGGCGGCGGTGAAGTCGCCGTAGGTCTCGCCGGTGCCGTTCTCGGGGGAGCCGCCGTTGCCGTCGTTCGAATCGAGCCCGTGGCCGTATTCGTGGAGCGAGACGGCCTCGATCTCGCCGGTGTTGCCGCAGCCGCCGCCGGAGAGGAAGAAGTTCACCGTCGAGCCGTTCCAGCCGGCGTTGCAGGTGTCGGCGATGTTGACGTTGGCGGTGAGCTGCTGGTTGAGCCAGGGGCGGTTGAGCCAGCCCCGCCCTACCTCCTTGGCACGGTTGAGGTGGTAGAACTGGGTGCGCGAGGCGTGCGTGTTGCCGCCGCCGCCGGTGCCCGGCGTCGTGCAGTCGGTGCCGCCGGAGGTCCCGAAGGCGATGTTGCCGTCGACGTCGGCGCTCTGCGAGATCGAGCCGCAGGTGTCGCTGATCCTGACGTACTGCCCCTGCAGCGTGGAGCTGACGGCACCGCCGACGTAGTCGTAGAGACCGGCCGAATTGGCGAAGCCGCCGCTGGAGACGTTGGCGAAGGGCATCGGCCTGATGCTCTCGACGCCGAGGTTCTTGGCGCCGCCGGTGACCTGCGCGTACTCGTTGGTGTCGCGCAGCTCGAGCACCTCGCCGGTCGAGGCGTCGATGCGCGCCCGCCAGGTCTCCGGCTCCTTGTCGCGCCGGAAGGTCAGCTGCCAGACCGGCAACAGACCGCGGCCGCGCCCGGTCTCGAAGCCCTCGGCGAAGCGGCTGTCGTCGACGCGCACCGGCAGCAGGTGGAGCGAGCCGGCGTCCAGGAAGCGGTCGTGCGACGTGAGGCCGCCGAGGAAGGCCGAGAGGTACGACTCCGCCTGGTCGCGGCTCAGCGTCGCGGCGGGCACGGCGGCGTCGGGCGACGGCAGGTTCTCGCCGCCGAGCTGGATCAGGTTGCCGTGCGCGATGCGGAAGATCACCCGCGCGCCGTCGATCGCCAGCCCGGCCCGCACGACGTCGAAGTCGACGAACCAGACATTCGCCGTCGGCTGGCCCGAACGGTCCGAGTTGATGACGAGCGTCGCCGGGTCGACGCCGAGCAGGCCCGCAACCCGCGGCAGGAAGGCGCGCGTGACGCGCTCGGCAACCGCCAGGTCGACCTCGGTCTTGCTGCCAAGGTAGGCCGCGATGTCGCCCTTGGTCAGCTCGTTGCCGCTGCCCGGGAGCAGCGGGATGCCGTCGCCTTCGGCCATCTCGAGCGCGCCGCTGCGGCGGTCGAAGACCGCGGTCCACCGCGGGTAGAGGGCGCTGAAGGCCGCCCAGCCGTCACGCACGGCGGGCGCCAGCGAAGCCGTCACCGCGTCGGCCGGCTGCAGCAGCGGCCGCGGCTGCAGGCGCTCGCTGACGAAGGCGTGAGAGGCGAGCGGGCTGCGGCTCTCCCGGCTCTCGATGGCTCCGACGGGCGCCGCGAGGAGGCCGAGCAGCGTGGTGGTCAGGGCAGCGGCGCAACGACGCCGAGCCGCATCCTGGGAAAGCATCTCGTGTCTCCTCGGAGGGGCGCCCAGGGCGATCCTGGCGAACGGGTTTAGAGCGCGGCGGGCTGGGGAACGACCCGCGGAGTGTAGAGACGCGTGTCGCGCCTGGCAAGCGGAACGGGGAGCCCCCACGGCGCTCGCGGTGGTCGCCAGCTCCGGCGCGGCTGGTTGCCCGCCGGGTTGCCCGCCGAAGGCTGGTCTATACTAATGGTCTATGCCAAGAGGGAGACCTATGGCCACCACCGCCAAGCTGTTCAAGAACGGACGTAGTCAGGCCGTACGGCTTCCTCGCGAGTTCAGGTTCGAGGGCGACCGTGTGAGGGTGCGCCGCGCCGGACGCGGGGTGCTCGTGGAGCCGCTGTTCCAAGATGTCTCGGAGTGGTTCGCCGAGCTCGATCGCTTCGCCTCCGAGCCCTTCCTGCCCGAGGGGCGCCGGCAGCCGATAACTCCGCGGCGCGATATGTTCGATGACGACCTACCTGCTTGACACCAACGCCTGCATCGCGTTGATCAACGGCAGCGAGGCCAAAGTCCGCCGGCGATTCCAGCGCGAAGCGGCGCGGAACGGCATGATGCTGCTGTCCTCGATAGTCGCCTTTGAGCTTTGGTATGGCGTTGGGAAGAGCCAGCGCAAGGAGAGCAATCGGCAACGGCTCGAAGCGTTCCTCGCCGGCCCGCTCGAGTGGACGCCGTTCGGCGAAGACGATGCGGAAGCCGCTGGAGCCGTGCGCGCTGAGCTCGAAGCGGCGGGCACGCCGATCGGCGCCTACGACGTCCTCCTCGCCGGCCAGGCGAGGCGACGCGGCGCGATCCTCGTGACCTCCAACGCGAGGGAGCTCGTTCGGGTTGCGGGACTCAAGTGGGAGGACTGGGCAGTCTCTCGCCGTTAGCGCGCGGTCCCGCCATGCGACGCCTGATCGTCCTGTCGCTGGTGGCCGCGCTGGCAGTCCTCTATCACCAGCTCGTCCGCGAGCCGCGGCCGGCGGGTGCGCCCCTCGGACCGTCATCCGCGCCGACAACTGTCCCGCGCCAGCGACCCGCCGCGCTCGCTCCGCCGCGCCCGACAGCTGCGGAGCCTCCGGCAGGCAGCGTGGCTGCGGCCTTCCGCAGCCACGCCCGCGCCGCCGTCGTCGAAGGCACCGGCCACGTGGCCAAGCTGCTCGCCGACGACCGGCATGGCAGTCGGCACCAGCGCTTCCTGCTCCGCGTCGACGGCGGGCCCACCGTCCTCGTCGCCCACAACATCGACCTCGCCGAGCGCGTCGCGCCGCTGCAGGCCGGCGACGAGGTGCGCTTCCGCGGCGAGTACGTGTGGAACGCCAAGGGCGGCATCCTGCACTGGACGCACGCCGACCCCGATCGGCGGCACGAGGGCGGCTGGATCGAGGTCGGCGGCCGGCGTTTCCAGTAAGCCGCCGAAGCTATGGCGGCCGGCTCGGCGACAGGTCGATCCACACCGCGCCCGCCTCCTCGCGTACCGCGAAGCGGCGGAGGTGCGCCCACGGCTCGGTGAGGCAGGCGCCGGTGGCGAGGTCGTAGACCCAGCCGTGGCGCGGGCAGGTGACGAGGGAGCCGTGGCGCTCGCCGAGGGTGAGGTCGGCGCCCTGGTGGCGGCAGGTGACCTCGACGGCGTGGAGGACGGCGCCCTCGTCGCGGAAGAAGCCGATGTGGCGGCCGAGCAGAGTGCGGCGCACGAGCTGCGGTCCCAGCTCTTCGCTGCGGCAGGCGCGGAACCAGCGGCCCTCGTCTCCCATCGCGCTGCGGCGCTACTCGCCGTGGTCCGGCGCCGCCACCGTCACCCACCGCGCGGCGAGCAGCAGCGCTCCCATCGCCAGATAACCGACCGCGTGCTCCCACGCCGGCGCCAGCGCCACGGCGGTGTCGGCAGGGGTGAAGCGGTAAGCGTGGATGAGGCCGGCGGCGGAGAGCGCCGCGCCGGCAAAGCACCACAACGCGGCGCGCCCGAAGCGCTGGTCGATCACCTCGGCGACCGCGGCGGCGAGCAGCATCGAGGTGAGGATGAACCCCTGCTCGAGCGCGAAGATGCCGTGGCCCCAGGTGTCGGAGACGGCGAGCCCGGCGATCAGGTCGGGGCCGAACGGCGCGCCGGCCGGCGTCCCCATGCCGGCGGTGCGCAGGCCGTTCTTGAGCAGCAGCGCGCCCCACGCGGCGACGCCGGGCAGCAGGCCGACGACGACCGCCGGCGCGTGCCGCGGCGGCGTCGCCGAGAACGCCTGCGCGGTGATGACGATGCCGATCCACAGCACGATCGCCATGCCGGCGTCGATGGGCACCGCCCAGGCGATCCAGGCGAGCGTGCCGGTGAGGCAGACGACGGTGAAGAAGACGGCGTTGAGCACCGAGTAGCCGGCGCGCGCGCCCATCGCCTTCCAGCCCGGATGGCCGATGTAGATGGTGGTCGGGAAGCAGGAGCCGAAGAGCGCGGCGGCGAGCGTGCCGACGCCGTTGACGGCGAGCGACGGCCGGGTGGGGAAGGCGTCGCCCGCGGCCTCGGCCGACTCGATGTTCTGCAGCGAGCCGATCAGGTTGAACAGCCCCATCGGCAGGATCACCGACAGGTAGACGAGCCAGTTCGTCGGACAGCGCCGCCACCAGGTCGCCGACCACCGGCACCGGCAGGTAGAGGGCGAGCCCCGTCGTCGGCTGCGTGCCCACCGGCGCGATCCCCTGCATCCAGGCGAGCAGCGTACCGAGGAGCACGGCCACCAGCCCGCCGGGCAACCCGCCCTTGAAGCGCCGGCGCCCGAAGTAGACGAGCAAGACGATCGCCAGCGTCGACAGTCCGACCAGCGGCCGAGCGTAGGTGCGGAAGAGGAAGCCGATCGAGATGAAGGTGAGCGCGATGCCGGCGAGCGTGCCGAGCAGCGCCGCCCGCGGCGTGGCGCGGCGGATGCGCTCGGCGAAGAGCGCGCCGGTGAGCTCGATCAGGCCCGAGCCGACGCAGGCCGCGAGCCCGGCCGCCAGGCGACGAGCGCCGGGTCGGCGGCGCCGGCCGCCTCGGCCGCGAGCTTCGCCGGCAGCATGACCAGGAAGACGTAGGCGAACAGCGAGACCGTGTTGATGCCGTAGGGCAGGGCGCAGACGTCGCTGCGCCCGGTGGCGCGCCCCAGCGCCATCGCCTGGCGCGCGTAGAACAGGTTGCCGACGACGAGCGACACCGCGGCGCCGGGCAGGATGCGGCCGTAGACGAGCTCGGGCGGAAAGCCCAGCACCGTGCGGCAGAGCGCGTCGATCAGCAGCAGCTGGACGAGGTTGTCGATCGCCAGCCCGAAGAAGCCGTCGACGTCGCCGCGCACGAACCACCGCATCGCGACCCCTCCGGTTTGCGTGACGGCGCATTCTGTCGCGCCTTGACGCGGGTGTGGCGCCGTCTCGGGCCGTCGTCACGGCGGCGTGGGAACATCTGCGCGCGGCCCGGCATCCAATGGGTGCCGGACCTCGCGCCACCGCCCATGCCCACCGAGACCCTCACCGCGCCGGACGCCACCAGCGCCGACGCCGCGCTCGTCGATCTCATCGCCGGCGGCGACCACGCCGCGTTCGCCGCCCTGATGCGGCGCCACAACGGCAAGCTCTTCCGCATCGCGCGCGCCACCCTGGGCGACGACGCCGAGGCGGAGGACGCGCTGCAGGACGCCTACCTCGACGCCTATCGACACATGCACGAGTTCCGCGGCGGCGCGGCGCTCGGCACCTGGCTCACCCGCATCGTCATCAACCGCGCGCTGATGCGGCTGCGCAGCCGGCGGCGCCGGTCGATGGTGGTGCCGATCGACCGGCGCGGAGCCGCGCCCGCCGACAGCGAGGTCGCCGAGATGGCCGACACGAAAGGCGAGTCGCCGCCCGACGCCGCCCTGCGCGCCGAGGTCCGCCGCCTCCTCGAGCGCCGGATCGACGAGCTGCCGGTCGCCTATCGCACCGTCTTCGTCATGCGCGAGGTCGAGGACATGACGGTGCAGGAGACGGCTGACGCACTGTCGATCCCCGCCGCCACCGTGCGCACGCGCCTGTTCCGCGCCCGCGCGCTGCTGCGCGACGCGATCGCCCGCGACCTCGACGTGGCGACGGGCGAGGTCTTCGCCTTCGCCGGCGCGCGCTGCGACCGCATCGTCGAACGCGTGCTCGCGCGCCTGCCGGCGCTCGACGCCTCACGCGCCTGACGGTGGCGGCCCGGCGGGAACGCCGGCGGCCCGGCCGGCATCCAAGAGAGCGAGCCTGGCCTCGATGTACGAGGCCAAGGCACGTCAGGAGATGCAAAGCGTGAAGATCTCTACCCTCGCCGCGTGCGGCGCCTTGCTGCTTGCCACCGCCGCCGCCCATGCCGCCGACGTCAACGACGCCCAGATCGCCGCCATCGTGGTCACCGCCAACCAGGTCGACGTCGACGCCGGCAAGCTCGCCGCCGCGACCACCTCGAACGCCGAGGTCAAGAAGCTCGCCGAGCTGATGGTCACCGACCACACCGCCGTCAACAAGTCGGCCACCGACCTCGTCACCCGGCTCGGCGTCACGCCGGAGGACAACCCCACCGCGCAGAGCCTCGCCGCCGACGGCAAGAAGCACGTCGCCTACCTGCACACCCTTCACGGCGCCGCCTTCGACCGCGCCTACGTCAAGCGCGAGATCGAGTACCACCAGCAAGTGCTCGACGCCGTCGACAAGGTGCTCATCCCCAACGCCAGCAACGCCGAGCTCGAGGCGCTGCTGGTCAAGGTGAGGCCGGCGTTCGTCGCCCACCTCGAGCACGCCAAGCAGGTGCAGCAGGGGCTGCCGAAGGGGTGAGCGCGATCCTGAAGACCTGGCTGGCCGCCGGCGCCGGGACGCTGCTCCTGGCGCTGGGCGGCAGCGCCCTCGGCTGCGGCGGCGGCCGAGCGCGCGCCGGTGAAGCACACGGTGACGATCGACGCCACCAACTACTCGCCGAAGACGGTCACCGTGGCGGTGGGCGACTCGGTCGTGTGGGTCAACAAGGACGTTCTCGTGCACACGGTCACGGCGCGCGACGGCCGCTACGACTCGCACGACATCCCGGCCGGAGGATCCTGGACCTACACGCCGAAGGCCACCGGCCTCTCCGCCTACGCGTGCGCCTACCACACGACGATGCGCGGGACGCTGCGCGTGCGGTGAGGCGCTGGCGCCTCCTCGAGAGCTAGAAGACGAGCCTCTTCAGGACCAACAGTCCGGCTCCGGCGAGCAGGACGACGAGAATCGCCATTCCGCCCGGACCGAGCGCCGGAATGGCTGGCGCCGACCACGCCGGCGGCGCATCCCCCGATCGTGTTGCCGCCGGCGCCCGCCATCGTCACCGCACCCGGTCGGACCCGTTCCCGCGAGGACCCTGCCGGTCACGTTGGAACCGGACCCGACGGTGATGCTCGCATCCGCGATGACGATTTCCACGAAAGCTGATCCCGTTGAGAGTCGCGGAGGTGCCGACCCGCCAGAACACGCTGCAAGGGTCGGCCGTACCGATGACGTTCGAGCCGACGTTGGCGGTGAGCGCGCTGTCCACCTGGAAGACGAAGATCCCTGGCCCGTTGAGAGTCAGCGTTCCGAGGGCCGCCAGATCGGCCGCTCCTCCCGCAAAGGAGTAGATGCCCGAGGTGAGCACGGCTCCGTTCAGTTGCGCCGGGAGCACCGTACCCGGCCCCTGGGCGGCCAGAAAGTTGTAGGCAGCGATGGCATCGGTATGAGCCTGCTGCACGGTCAGATCATTCGTGAGGTGCAGGGTAAACGGAGGAGTCACGCTCGAAGGTGGAAAGTTCGTGATCGAGGCAGTTGGAGAAGAACCGACGTCGCCATTGACCACGGTGCCCGCGCCGGTGGAGCCAGTCACCCCCGAGTTGCCCAAGACCGCGAACTGCTGCGCCACGCCCAGCGGCGGTGCTGTCTGGGCCAGCGCCGGGAACGGGCCGCAAAGAAGCGCGGCGAATCCCACGAACGCGCCGAGGAGACGGAAGTACGTTCGCTTCATTGCATCGCCCTCGTTGGTTGCGGTCGCTGTAGAGATTGTACGCCCGATTGGTGTGTCTGCCGGCGAACTAGTGATGCGCTGCCGCGCTCGCGGGCTCCGGGTCCGCTGTCGAGACGCCAGCCTTCACCTTGGCCAGGATCTCGTGCATCGCGCCGAAATCGACCGGCTTGACCAGGTGGTGATCGAACCCCGCCTCCTGCGAACGCTGCCGGTCGGCTCTCCTGTCCGTACCCGGTCATGGCGACCAGCACGATGTCCTGGAGCAGCGGGCTGCTGGCGGAGCCGCTTCGCCACCTCAAAGCCGTTGAGGCCCGGCAAGCCGATGTCCAGCAGCACCACGTTCGGGCCGGTAATCGAGGGCCGCTTCCAGCGCGCGCCGGGCCGTCGTAAGCCGTCCGCACGTCATGGCCGGACGTCTTGCAGCAGCATCGCCAGGCTCGTCAGCCGTGTCCACGTTGTCGTCCACCACCAGCACCCGCAAGGACGGTCCGGTCGGCTGGGCTGTCTCGGCGGCAGGCGATGGCGCGCTGCGGCTGCGGGAGGCGGCACCACCGGCAGGCGCACGACGAACTCGCTGCCCTGCCCCAAGGCAGCTGTGAAGCCGCCACCGTGCCCCCGTGCATCTCCACGAGCCGCTGCACCAGGGCCAGCCCGATGCCCAGCCCGCCTTGCGAGCGGTCCAGCGACCGTTCCGCCTGCGTGAACAGGTCGAAGATGCGGGGCAGCAGCTCGGGGGCGATGCCGACGCCCGTGTCCCGCACCCGCAGCACCGCCTCGTCGCCCTCTTGCTCGACGGTCAGCCAGATGTGACCGCCCGTCGGTCGGTGTACTTGGCGGCGTTGGTGAGCAGGTTCACCACCACCTGTTCCAGCCGGGCGGCGTCGGCGTGCAGCCAGATCGGCTGCGGCGGCAGCGACACCGTGAGTTCGTGCCGGCGTTGGTCGATCAGCGGGCGGGCCGTCTCCACCGCACGTTCGACGACGCCGCTCACGGCGACCCGCTCCTGGCGAAGCTGGATCCTGCCGGTGGTGATGCGGGAGACTTCCAGCAGGTCATCGACGAGGCGTGTCAGTTGCCCGACCTGCCGCTCGATGATGGCGCGGGCCTGCTGCTGGATCGGGTTCTCGTCCGCCCTGGAGGCGCAGCAGGTGCACGGCGTTGAGGATGGGGGCCAGCGGGTTGCGCAGCTCGTGGCTGAGCATCGCCAGGAACTCGTCCTTGCGGCGGTGCAGGTCGGCCAACGCCGCCGCCTGCTCCTGCGTCTGTCGCTCCAGGCGGCTGCGTTCGGTGATGTCGCGGATGTTGCACTGGACGACCTGGCTGGCCGTCCTCCTGGTAGACGTTGCTGACGAACTCGACCTCGACCTGCTCGCCCGCTCTTGGTCTCCAGCGGCAGGTGCTCGTAGCGGATGTAGCCCTTCTCCTGCAGTTCCCGGAAGGCGGCCTGGCTCTCCTCGATTGTCCCGGAACAGGCCGATCTCCCACAGTTCCTTGCCCAGGAACTCGTCGTGCGAGTAGCCCAGCAGGTCCGTCATGAACGGGTTGGCGTCGATGATCTTGCCGGTGTCGGCGTCGAGGATGAGGATGCCGTCCTTGGCCGTCTGGAACAGCCGCCGGTACCGGAGCTTCGGAGTCCTGCACGGCGGCTTCCGCCCGCCTGCGGTCGGTGATGTCCTCGATGGCGAGCAGGATCAGGTCCGGGTCGTCGCCCTCCGGCGGGAAGCGGCGGGCGTTGAGCAGCATGGTCTTGCGGCCGATGCGCGGGAAGTCGTGCTCGACCTCGAAGTCGTCACCGCGGCGTGGTCGCTGGAGACGCCGCGCAGCAGCCGCAGCAGTTGGGGGATGTCCCACTGGCCGTTGCCGAGGTCGTAGAGGAAGCGGCCCTCCGTCTCGCTCGGCGCGACCTGGAAGGTCTCGTAGAAGGCGCGGTTCGCCGTCTTGACCCGCAGGTGCGTGTCGAGAACGACGAACGGCTCTCGCAAGTGTCGATGATGCTGGTGGCCAGAGCGGCTGCGTCGGCCGAAACCTGGTCGTCGGCCGAAACCTGGTCCGCGGCATTGGCGGCGCCGTGCTTCGAGCCGTTCTCCCGCTCACCGGCAGCGGTCCCTTTCCGCGAACGGAAAAGCCTCATGAGGCACCTCCAGCCCAGTGATTTACCGGCGGGCCGCCGAGGTCGACGAGCAGGACCTCGGTTTCCTCGCGTGCCGTGAGCGAGACTGCCCGTTCGGCGGTGATGCCGGCGCCGTCGCCGGAAGTCAACACCAAGCCGTCGAAGGTGACCTCCCCCTCGACGACGTGGAGCCACGCGCTGCGCGCCGGGGAGAGCTCGTGGACCAGGTGTTGCCCGGGACTGAGGAGGGCCGAATACATCCGGGCATCCTGGTCGACGCGCAGCGAACCGCTGCGCCCGTCGGGCGAAGCGACGATGCACAACCCATCCCGGCGCTGCGCCGTGCTGAAACGCTTTCTGCTCGCTGGCCTCGAGTCCCGAGGGTCGGGCTCCGAGGCAGAGCTGGAAGACGTGCGCCGGGTCGGTCAGCGAAGCGTTGCGCTCACTGCGGCGAGCCCCACGCCCGGCCGCCCGGCACTGGAACTCGCCGGCGTGGACGACGCCGGAGCGCCCCGTCGAGTCCTCCTGCGCCAACGCCCCTTCGCGAACGTAGGTGACGGTCTCGACCTCGCGATGCGGCTGACGCCGGATGTGGCCGTCCGGTGGCAGGCGGCTCTCGTCGAGGGCCGCGAGAGCCGCGAACGCGTCGGCGGGCGAGGGCGCCTCGGCCCCTCGAGTGGAACGTGTGCCAGACCTCCTGCTCTCGCCGGCGGTCATGGTGGCGCTCCGTTGCCCTGAGGAGAGTGATCATCGGCTCCTTTTCAGGCGCGGCTCACAGTCGCAGTCCGCCGAAGAAGTAGAGGAGCAGCACGACGATCAGCACGACGCCGACGATCCCGATGCCCCCACCCGCACCCCACCTCCGATAGCCGTACCCACCCCCACCGAACAGCAGCAGCAGAACGACGATCAGCAGGATCAGCGTCATCGGCCTCTCTCCTCTTGTCTCGAGATGGCGCGGGGGCTTCGCGCCGCGTGGGCCCCTCGGCGAGACGAGAGCAGTAGTCGCGCCATCGGTGGGTGCACGCAGGCTCAACGACTTCCATTCGGGAGTCACGCGGCGCGCCGCCGAGCCCGATCAAGATGAAGTAGTCTGGCGATCAGTTCGAAGGAGACCCCATCAGTTAAAAGGAGGCCCGTGCGCGCCGAGGACCTGGATCACGAGGAGCTGCTGGAGCTCGACCCGGAAGGCGGGGTGATCCGCTTCGCCGGGCAGCGCGCGCTGCTTCTCGACGCCGTCGCGATGGGGCTGCTGCGCAAGTACCTGGTCGAGAACTTCGGCCTCACCGCCGCGCGCACCGTGCTCACCCAGTTCGGCTTCGCTCACGGCTGGCGCATGGCCGAGGCGATGCAGGCCGAGTTCAAGTGGGACAGCGACGAGGAGTGGCGCCGCGCGGGCACCCGCATCCACGCGCTCGAGGGCCTCTTCCGCGTCGAGCCCGGAGGCGCCGGCCCGCTGTCGAAGCAAGGCGTGATGCTCGTCGCCTCCTACGAGGCGGAGCAGCACCTGCTGCACTTCGGTCGCTCCGACGTGCCGGTGTGCTGGACCATCTGCGGGCTCACCAGCGGCTACCTCAGCCGCAGCGCCGGCAAGGAGATCTACGTCCTCGAGGACCGCTGCATGGGCAAGGGCGACGCGGCCTGTCACCTCGTCGGGCGCACGCGCGAGGAGTGGGGCGACGAGCGCGCCGAGGAGCTGCGCTTCTTCGAGCCGAAGCGCCTCGAGGAGTGCCTCGACGTCTCGCTCCAGCGCGTCACCGAGACGTTGAAGGCGGCCGAGCGCAAGCTCCGCGAGCACCGCCGGGCGCTGGTCCGCGTCGCGCCGCGACGTCGACGAGCCGCTGGGCATCGTCGCCAAGAGCCCGCGCGATGCGGCAGCTCGTGGACCTGGCGCGCCGCGTGGCGAAGGTCGACTCCACCGTGCTCATCACCGGCGAGAGCGGCTCGGGCAAGGAGCGCATCGCGCGGCTCGTCCACGAGGAGTCGACGCGCGCGGCGGGGCCGTTCATCGCCGTCAACTGCGGCGCCATCACCGAGACGCTGCTCGAGAGCGAGCTGTTCGGGCACGCGCGCGGCGCGTTCACCGGCGCGACCCAGGATCGGCCCGGCCTGTTCGAGGCCGCCAACGGCGGCACGCTGCTGCTCGACGAGGTCGGCGAGGTCTCGCCGGGCATGCAGGTCAAGCTGCTGCGCGTGCTGCAGGAGCGGGAGATCCGGCGGGTCGGCGAGAACAAGAGCCGGCGCGGTCGACGTGCGCGTGGTGGCGGCGACCAACCGCGACCTCGCCCACGGCGTCGCCGGCGGCGCCTTCCGCCAGGACCTCTACTACCGGCTCAAGGTCGTCGAGCTGCACGTGCCGCCGCTGCGCGAGCGCCGCGACGACGTCCTGCCGCTGGCCCGGGTGCTGCTCGCCGACGCGGCGCTGCGGATGAAGCGCAAGATCGCGGGCCTCGCGCCCGGCGCCGCCGATCAGCTGCTGCGCTACGAGTGGCCGGGCAACGTGCGCGAGCTCGAGAACGCGATGGAGCGCGCCGTCGCGCTCGCGCGCGGGAGTCGCGTCGAGCTCGAGGACCTGCCCGGAGGAGGTCCGCCAGGCGTTTCCCACGCCGGTGGCGACCAGCGGGAGCGGTGCGGCCGCTCGACGAGGTCGAGAAGGAATACATCCTCGCGGCGCTGGAGCTCAACGGCGGCAACCAGACGCGCACCGCCGAGCAGCTCCACATCGGCTCGGCGACGCTGTACCGCAAGCTCAAGAGCTACGGCTTGATCGCCGGCGCGCGCGCCCGGAAGCCACGCCCGGCGGCGAGCTGAGTCGGCTGCCGGGAGGCGCCCGGCAGCTCGCAGTGTGACGCAGCCTCTGGTGTGGCACGACGGGCCGCGAGCCCGCAGCGGCACCGTTCGTGCTCTGGCCGATGTCATGGCAGAACCAATGCGGGGCGGCCGCTGGCAGAGCGGACCCCGCCGCCCACGCGCCTCACACCGGTAATTCCCCCTTGCATTCCGATTCCACTGGCGTACCGACTAGGGAGTCCCCTCGCCGGCGCGCATGCCGCATCGGGCTGCTGCTCGCCACCGCCGCCGGCCTGGCGGCGATGCCGCTGCGCGCCGGTGTACCGCCGGCGGAGACTGCCGCCGCACTGGCGCAGCTCGATGCGACCCTCGCCGCCAACCCGCACGACCTCGCGGCGCTCGCGCAGCGCGCCGGGCTGCGGGAATCCTCTGGCCTGTCGATGCAGGCATACCTCGACCGTCGCGAGATCCTCCGCCTCCGGCCCGACGACGGCGACAACGCGCGGTCGGCGGCCTATGACCTGCTGGCGGCAGGCGCGCCGGCCGCCGCCGCGGCGCTGGTCGAGAGGCACCCCGTGGCCCTCGCCGGCACCGCCGGCGCGGCGCTCCGGCGCCAGGTGGCCGGCGACCTGGCGGCGCGGCACGTCCGTTGGGGCTGGGACGAGCCGGTCTTCGACCCCGCACAGCGTCGCCATGAGGCGGACGCCGCCATCACCGCGCTCGAAGAGATCCGGCGAGTCGATCCCGGCGACCAGCGGACGGCGGCGGACCTCGTGCTCGCCTACCGGCTCGCCGAGCGGATGACCGACGCGATCGCGCTGTGGGAAACGATCGCGCGCGACGACTCCCCCTACTGGCTGCGCAACGCCGCCGCCGATGCCTACCTGGCCGAGCGCCAGCCGGCGAAGGCCGAGCAGCTCTACCGTAGCTTCGCCGACGAACGGGCGGCATCGCGCGAGCCGTGGATGGGAATCTACTGGGCGGCCATCGAGCAACGGCACTACGACGACGCCGAGGCGTCGCTGCTCGAGCTCGCGAAGGTCCCGGGCCAGGAGCTCGCGGCCGAGCTCCAGCGCGGATGGCTGCTGCTCTACGCCGACCGCACGGCCGCGGCGGAGGCTCACTTCGAATCGCTGGCCGACCGTTACCCGGGCGACCCGGAGGTGCGCAGCGGGCTGGTCACCGCGCAGCTGTGGCAAGGGTGGCCGCGCCGGGGGCTGCGCGGTCTCCAGGAGCTGATCGCGCGCAGCACCTTGGACCGCTCGCGGGTCGACAACCCGCCGGCGCGGATCTCGCGCGCCGGCGCCCTGTCATCGCTCGGCGACCTCGCGACGGCACGGCGCGAGGCCGACGACCTCGTCGCTCGCTACCCGCAGAACCTCCACGCCCGCCGCCTGCAGCGCGACGTCCACACGGTGCTGTCGCCCGAGGTGCGCCTCGAGGGCCGCTACGAAACCTCCGATCGCGGGCTCGGCGAATCGCAGGCGCAGCTCGAGGTCAGCCTGCCGCTGGGACCCCGCGCGCGGCTCGCCGCCGGCGGCCATGGGAGCCGCTCGCAGGATGACCGCTACTCGCTGGGCGACGTCCAGGACGCCTACCTCGGCGTCGCGGTGAGGCCCAGGCGGTGGCTGAAATTGAGCGGTGAGGCCTCGGTCGACGCCGCGCAGAACGAACTGGACCGCGACCCGGCCTGGCGCGCGGGAGTCACCTGGCTCCCCGACGATCGCTGGCGAGTCGATGCCGGCTACGCGAGCGGGCTGTGGCGCGAGCTGCCGCTGCGGGCGCGCGCCGCCGGCCTGGTGGCCGACACAGTGGATCTCGGCGTTTCCTTCACGGCGAGCCCGCGGTGGAACGTTCGCGCCGGCGCCGGGCACTCCAATGTGAGCGATGGCAACGTGCGGCGCTGGGGGCTGCTCGGCGGACAGCTGCTGGCGCACCAGGGACCGATCTACCGCGCCTACGTGGGCGCCGAGGTCTACGCCTCCGACAGCAGCCGCACCGACGTGCCCTACTACAGCCCGCCCCGCGACCGCAGCGCCTCGCTCAGCCACCGCTCGGAGTTTGTGAGCGCCAACTCTTCGGGGCGGCGGCACACCTTCTCGCTGCTGCTCACCGCCGGCGTCTACGACCAGGAAGGGTTCGATGCCGGCCCGGTGGGCGGCGCCTGGCTGCAGTCGGACTGGGACCTCACCGGGCGCACCGCGCTGGTCGTCGGCGCCGGCGCCCGCAGTCAGCTCTACGACGGCGTCCGCGAGCTCGACCCGCGCCTGTACGTGACGGTGCGGAGGCGGTTCTGATGCGCCGGTTCCTCCTCGCGCTGCTCCTCCTCCCGGCGGGTGTCGCTCCGCTGCTCGCGTCGCCGCTCGGTCTGTCCTGGGGCGTCGTCAGCGAGCCTGCGGTCGAGGGGACCATGGCGCCCGGCAGGGTCGCCGAGCACCTCGAGTTCCTGCAATCCCATGGCTGGCAGCCGGTCGGTCTTCGCGAGCTCGCCGGTGGCGACCTTCCCGCCCGGGCCGTCGTGATCTCGTTCGACGATCTCGCGAGCGCGGCCCGATACGTGGTGCCGCTGCTGGAGCTCTACCGCATGAAGGCGGTGGTGACGGTGGGCACGGAGCAGGGCCGCGACCCGGCGCTGGTGCCCGTGCTCGCGTTGCTGGCGAGCTCGCCATGGATCGAGCTCATTCCCCGGGTCGACCTCGCTCCCGGCGCGCTGGAGAACGGCGGCCAAGTGCATTGCGGGACGCCTGGAGCCGCGACGAGCGAGGAGCCCGTGCTCACCGCCCTCCGCGCCCAGCTCGCCACGCAGGTGGAGCGGTTGCGCCGGCTGAGCGGCGTCGCGCCGACGGCCGTGGCCTGGGGGCCCGGCGCCTGGAGCGGCTCGACCGAGGCCGTCGCGGCGAGCCTCGGCCTGACCACCAACCTGCCCACCTTCACCACCATGCCGCCGCAGCTCGCGCCCCCTCGCGTTGCCCGCTTCGCCATGCCGTCGTGGGCCGGCGTCTGGGCGGTCGCGCAGGCAGCGGTGAGCTGGGACCCGGAGCAACACCCGGTACGTTTCGTCGAGGTCGACGCCGCCTGGGTGTGCGCCGGCGGCGACCCGCAGGCGCGGCTGCTGCGCATCGTCGCCGTCGTACGGCGTCTCGGCCTCAATGGCGTGCGGCTGCTCCCCGGCGACGGCGCCGGCGTGTGGTTCCCCACCAACGCGGCGCCGGTGCGCGGGGACGTCGTCGGACCGCTGGCGCGCGCCCTCCACGCCGCGGGCGTGTCCTGGATCGCCGTCGACGTGCCGTCGACTGGCGACGCAGGGCGTGACGTGGCGCTGGGCAGCGACCTCGCGCGCGCCGTCGATCTCGACGTGGCGATCCTGCCGGCGCTCCCGAGACGCGCCAGATCGGGCGCCCGCGAGAGCGACCGGCTGGGCGAGGCGATGCACTACCTGCGCCCCGCCGCCCGGCTGGCACGGCGAGGCGAGGGCGGGCTCGGCGAGCGCGCCTTTCGGCTCGCCCCCTTCGCGCCCGGACAGGACGAGTCGCGCGGTGCCACCGTCGGCGCCTCCACGGTGGCCCCCGCCGACCGCGAGGCGACGGATCTCGCGATCGCCGGCTGGGAGTGGGTCGGCCTGCCCGTCGAGCTCGCCGAGCTCGGGCTGCAGGGCTCCCTGCGTTCCCTCGCCGCCTTCACGCTGCCATCCGCCGGCAAGCCGACGCGTCCCTGAGGACACCGATGCAGGCGCTCTTCCAATTCGTCTTCTTCTACCCCTTCTTCATAGCGCTGTTCTGGATCGTCGGCTCGCTGATCTTCTACTTTCGCCGCGAGTGGCGCCGCCAGACGCCCCCGGAGCTGTCGAGCTACCCCGCGGTGACGGTGCTGATCCCCTGCCGCGACGAAGAGACGTCGATCGAGCAGGTGGTGCGGATGGTGGCGGCGAGCCACTACCCCAACCTCGACATCCTGGTGATCGACGACGCCAGCACCGACGGCAGCCGCGACCGGGTGCAGCGGCTGCAGGCGGAGCTGCCGAACCTGCGGCTGCTCGCGCTGGCGCGCAACATGGGCAAGGCGCGGGCGCTCAACCTCGGCGCGCTGGCGAGCACGTCGGAGTACCTGATGTGCCTCGACGCCGACGCGATGCTCGACGAGCAGGCCATCCGCTGGATGGTCTGCGACCTCGAGAGCAACCCACGGGTGGGCGCCGTCACCGGCAACCCGCGCGTCATCAACCGCACGACTCTGGTGTCGCGCGTGCAGGTCGGGGAGTTCTCCGCCATCGTCGGCATGATCAAGCGCACCCAGCGGCTGCTCGGGCGCGTGTACACCGTCTCCGGCGTCTGCTCCTGCTTCCGCCGCGTCGCCGTCCACGAAGTGGGCTACTGGTCGTCGGACACGGTGACCGAGGACGTCGACATCAGCTGGAAGCTGCAGCTCGCCTACTGGGGGATCCTCTACGAGCCGCGCGCCGTCTGCTGGATCCTCGTGCCCGAGACCGTGCGCGGCCTCTGGCAGCAGCGCCTGCGGTGGGCCCGCGGCGGCATCGAGGCCGCGGCGACCCACCGCCGGGCCATCGTGCAGTGGACCAAGCGCCGCATGTGGCCGGTCTTCACCGAGCTCTTCGTCAGCACCGTGTGGTGCTACGCCGTGCTGCTGGTGGTGCTCGCCTGGCTGCTGACCCGGCTGTTGCCGGCCTACGTGCCCCAGTCGCTGCAGGTGGTGACCCTGTTGCCCGGCTGGAGCGGCAGCCTGCTGGCGCTCGTCTGCCTCTTGCAGTTCGTCACCGGCCTCACCCTCGATCGCCGCTACGAGGGGCGTGGTCTCGTCCGCAACCTCTTCTGGGCCATCTGGTACCCGGTGCTCTACTGGGTGATCACTGCCGGCACCTCGGTGGTGGCGCTGCCGCTGGCCCTCGCCAACCTGGGGAGCTCCCGCAATGCAGTCTGGCGCAGCCCTGATCGATGAAGCGAGCACCGTCGAGGCGATGCGCCGGCGGCGCGGTTCGCCGCGCAAGCCGTTGCCCACCGGGATGCTGGGGACCCTCACGGTGGTCTTCTGGGCGGTCTGGATCTACCTCGTCCTGCCGCTGGTCAGCCTGGTGCTGTGGGCGTCGGGGGTCGAGCGGTTCATGAGCCAGACCAGCGCCGACAGCTACCGCGTGCTGGCGCATGCCCTGATCGCGTACTCGTCGACGCTGCTGGTGCTGGTGGGTCTGCTGGCCCTCTGGATCGTCTGGAACGTGACCCGCTACGGCGGGGTGCACGATCGCCGCCGCGTCAAGGCCCACGAGGTCGCCGACCGCGTGGTCTGGCAGCGCTTCCGTCTCGACGACGCCCTCGGCCAGTCGCTGCGCGAGGCCCGCAGCGCGCGGGTGGAGGTCGACGAGGCGGGATTCGTCGTCGGGTTGCACCACCTGCGCCCGGCGCTCGCGCTGCGCCCGGTGGTCGCGGCCTGAGCCGCGCGGCTAAGTCGCCGCCTCGGCTCGTGGCGGCGGATTGGCGAAGCGCGGGAAGCGGACGACCAGCCAGGGGCGGAGGGCTGCGTAGACGATGGCGGCCACGCGGTCCGCGCCCGGGTTGGTGAAGTGGAAGAAATCGTAGAAGTAGGTCGAGTCCTTGGGCAGCTCGCGCGCCAGGTCGACCACCAGCACGCCGCGCTCGCCGCCAACCTGCCGGGTGACCTCGTTGTAGCGCTCCAGCAGGCGCCAGGCGAAGGTGCCGTTGATGCGCTCCGCAAGCTCGACCTCCATCGCCCGCGTGTCGAGCCCGGTGCGCGCGTCGACCCCGCCGAGCAGCGTCGGCTGGGTGATCAGCACCGGCTCGATCCCGTGCTCTCGGTTGAGGGCGACGAGCTGCTCGAGGCGCCGGCGGAAGCCGGCCAGCCGAGGTTCCTGCTCCTGCCACAGCCGCGCTGCCGTGGCGGGGGGCAGCTCGTAGCTCGGCCGGTCCCGCAGCGCCAGCGGCTTGGGCATCGCGCCGAGGTCCTCGATCGCCTGGGTCTTCTTCCAGCGATAGAGGTTGAGCACCGTCGCCGCCAGCTCTGAGCGATCGGCCAACGCGCCGACCGGGTCGACCTTCACGCGGTCGAGGTCATGGGGCGCGTCGGTGAACATGTCGTTGATGCCCACCAGGTAGAGGGTCACCCGGGGGTGAAGGCCGACGATGGTCTGGCGAGTGAGCAAGATGTGCCCGAACGTGCTGTGACCGTCGAGCCCGGCATTGTCGACCCACACTCTGCGCAGCTCGGGCCGCAGGCGGGCGCCGAGCCGCTCGGGCCAGGTCTTGCCGTCGGCCAGGTAGAAGCACTCCGTGGTGCTGCCGCCGATCGCCACCAGGGTCAGCCACTGGGCGAAGTCGGCAGGGGGCTCGGGGCCACGAAAACCCAGCGAGTTCTTGGTGTGGACGACGTGGGCCTCGAGCTGGTCCGAGCGCGAGCGGTCGTCCGCCCGGATGTCGTAGACCTGGTTCTTGGGCAGCACCAGCGTGCTGCCGCGTTGCCGAAAGCCGAAGGGGTGGCTGGCCCGCGCCACCAGCTCCGCCCCGATCAGGGCAACGCCGGTGCTGAGCAACACCAACGCCACGCGCAGGGTGCGACGGCGGCTGGCTCCGGAAGCGGGTCGTGGCA